>NZ_JAJFAV010000010.1 GCF_020711235.1 Hymenobacter sp. 15J16-1T3B
AGACGAGCCAGACGGAGCGGCGGCCGGGGCGGCGAAAGTAAAGGTAAACCGCAACGGAAAAACGGAAAAAAGAAGCGGGGGGCTTTTCGCAGCAGCAAAAACCCGCCGGTGTGAATCGGGGCAGAGCGGATTACTGGGCCGGCGTAGCGGCGGGGGCCGCCGGCTGAGCAGCCGGCGCGGCGGCCGGAGCCGTGGCGCCGGACTGAGCCGGGGCAGCAGCACCACCCGGGGCCGCAGCGCCAGGGCCGGGGGCCACCGGTGCGGCGGGCAGGCGGGCTTCCATGGCTTTTTGCTGGTTGACGCTGCGCACCGGGCCGTTGCCCGAGTTGCTCAACACCACGTGCGAGCCGAGGGCCAGCACCATCAGGGCAATGGCAAAGCCCCAGGTCAGGCGCTCCAGCAGGTCGCCGGTGCGCTTCACGCCCATGAGCTGGGCCGTGCCGCCGGCCGAAAAGCCACCGGCCAGGCCGCCGCCCTTCGAGTTCTGGGCCAGCACCACCAGGGCCAGCAGCACGCAAACGAAGAGGGCAATGACAATAATAGCGGTGTACATCTACTCCGGTTGTTGGTTCAGTAAGTCAATTTGAGCGGCAAAATACGCCTTTTTTTCCGGCTGCCGCTGCATGAGCTGCTCGTAAATTTCAATGGCCCGCCCGATTTTGCCTTGGCGCACCATGATTTTGGCCAAGCTTTCGGAAGCCAGGCTGGGGGCCGCGCTGGTGCTGCGCACCGACAAGTCGGCCTGCGGGGCGTCGGTCGGGGCCGGGCGCTGGGCCGTCTTAATGCGGGGCTGGCTGCGCAGAAACTTGTCAATCAGCGCCAAGGACGAGGGCACGACGGGCGCTGCGGGTCGGTGCGCCGCGTAATGCGCCAGCGTAGCTGCATCCGGGTACCAGGCGGGGGCCAGGGGCAGATCCGACGTCAGCTCCGCGTCGCGCCGGGTAAGGGCGGCGCCAAAGCGGCTGCCGCTGCTCAGGGCGTAGGCCAGCAACTCGTCGGCGCGGTAGGGAGGGATGCTGCCGGCCGCGGGCGCCTCGGGCAACTCGGGGAGCTGGTACGCCGGGCCGGGCTCGGACGCTTCGCCGAGGCCAAACTCAAAGCGGGAACTGCCGGCTTCGACCGGCGGGCGGATGGGCGGCGCGCTGGCGGGTAGTTCGTCCGCCGCCGGTGCCGAGTCGTCGGCAGGAAGCGCCGCCGCTGCTACGGCCGCGTGGGCGGCCAAGCCGGCGCCGGCCACGCCGGTTGGCAGCAGGGCAGCCCCGGCTTCCTCGGTAAGCGGCGCCGTTTCGGTTGCCGCCTCTGCCTGCAGGGCGGGCACGGGCAGCTCGGTTGCTTCGGCCTCGGCGGGCATGGCCGCTGCCTCTTCCGCCAGCAGCGGCGCGTCATCGACCGGCGTTTCGCTGGCTACGGCGGCCTGGGGGACCAGGGCTTCGCTTGCCGATTGCGCCGATTGCTCTTCCGCCGCCGGTATAAATTCCGGTGCCTCCAACGCAGCCGTTTCAGGCTCGGGAGCAGTTTCTGCTGGCGTTTCAGGGGGCAGCGCCGCTGAATCCTCCGCTTCGTGCGCTCCGGGTGAGGTGGCTGGCGGCAGGGCGGCCTCGACCGCTGCTATTTCGGGGTCGTTGTGGCCAAGTTCCTGCGTTTGAGCTGTTTCTTCGGCGGAATTGGTGGCCGCTTCAGCGGTTGCGGCGGGCATAAGCTCTGCGTCTTTCGACGAAGGGACAGCGGCAGCGGGCTCCGGCGCCACGAATGACTCAGCTGCTGCCGGAGCTTCGGCGGGTGATTCGGCCGGGGTAGCGGCAGTCGTGGCCGGAGCGAGCGGGCGGGCAGCCGAAACGGGCGGCAGCTCAATGAGGGCGCGCAGCAGCTCCCGGTCGGCGGCGTAGGTGGCGGCGCGGCGCAGGCGCTGGCCGGCGAGCATGCTGCCGCGGTCGTGGGCGGCTTTGGCCAGCAGCAAATGCGCCGTCTGGCAGTAAGGGAAGGCCGCGGCCAGTTGCTCCAGCTCCCGCACTTCGGCCTCCGAAATGCCGCTGGCGTGGTCCAGGATGTGCAGCAGGGAAGCGCGGTTCATTGGGTAAATGATTGACTGTTAAACAGATGATGACAGCCAGCGGGCCGGATTCAGCCGTTGCAACAAATTCACGGAAAGGGCGAGTTTGCCAAACGGGGCCGCAACAATACGGGAATTTAACCAGTTGGCAAGCCCGGCGCCCTACCAGTTGGCCACGGATTTATTAAACACGTCGGTGATGATGCGGTCGGTGATGCGGCGGTTGGCCACCGGGTCGTTCAGGATGCTCGACACGTTCGTCGCGGCCGGAAAGTCGGCGTTGCTCTGGAAGGTCTGCTCGAAGTCCTGCTTGGAGTCCTTGGTGTTGGTGAACTTCACCCGCACCTGAATGGTCAGGCGGTTGATGCCGGCTTGGTCCTGCCCGTTGGTGCTCTGAATGGCCGCCGGCGCGAAGTCGTAGGCCACGATCTGCCCTTCGAACTGCAAGTCCCCGTCGCGCGGCACCAGCTTCAGGGTGGTGTTGCGCAGAAAGTAATCCTTCATGTCCTCGGTGAAGCGCTGGGAGAGGAAGGAAGGGCCGTTGGAGGCGTTGTTTTGAAACACCGCAATCGAGAAGGTCTTGATCTGGCTGTAGTCGATGCTGGTGCCGGTAAACGAGTACACGCCGCAGCCCGACAGCGGCAGCAGGCTGAGCAGCAGCGCCGTCAGCACAACGAAGGGGCGGAGCACGAGGCGCTTATTCCAGGTCATACTGCTTGAGCTTGCGGTAGAGGGTGCGCTCGGAGATGCCCAGGTCCTGGGCCGCGTACTTGCGCTTGTTGTGGTGCTTTTTGAGCGCCTTGATGATCATTTCCTTTTCCTTGGCTTCCAGCGAGAGGCTTTCTTCCTCGGTTTCGTGGGTGATGTCTTCCACCGGCGCCGCTTCCTCGTCCTCCTCGTAGTCGGTGGCGGGCTGGGTGTTGATGATGAAGGGCTCCGACGCCTCGGGCGGGCGGCCGCCGAGGCGGCTGCCACCGTCGTAGGGGGCCACGCTCAGGTTGGGGCCCACATTGGTAAACAGGTGGCTGTTCTGCCGCACCAGCTCCTGGGCCTGTCCGGCGCCGTCGCCGCCGCGGGCCGCGCCGGCGGCCACTTCCAGCACCAGGCGCTTGAGGTCGGTCATGTCGCGGCGCATGTCGAAGAGCACCTTATACAGCAGGTCGCGCTCCGAAAGGCCCTGCGGGGCGGTGCCGTCGGCCGTGGCGCCCAGCAGCATGGGCAGGTTCGACGACTGGTCCTGCGGCAGGTAGCGGCGCAGCCCGCGGCTTTCGATTTCGCGGTCCGTTTCCAGCACCGACATCTGCTCGGCGATGTTCTTGAGCTGGCGAATGTTGCCGGGGAAGCGGAAGCGCATCAGCTCCTGCTGGGCATCGGGCGTGAGGGTGATGGGCTTGACGCGGTAGCGCTCGGCAAAATCCGTGGCGAACTTGCGAAACAGCAGGTAAATGTCTTCGCCCCGCTCGCGCAGGGGCGGCACGGTGATGGGTACCGTGTTGAGGCGGTAGTACAGGTCTTCGCGGAAGCGGCCTTCCTGCACGGCGTTGAGCAGGTTCACGTTGGTGGCGGCCACCACGCGCACGTCGGTCTTCTGCACCTTCGAGGAGCCCACGCGGATAAATTCGCCGTTTTCGAGCACGCGCAGCAGGCGGGCCTGGGTGCCCAGCGGCATCTCGCCGATTTCGTCGAGGAAGATGGTGCCGCCGTTGGTCACCTCGAAGTAGCCCTTGCGGGCCTCCGTGGCGCCCGTAAACGAGCCCTTTTCGTGCCCGAACAACTCCGAGTCGATGGTGCCCTCCGGGATGGCGCCGCAGTTGACGGCAATGAACTGCCCGTGCTTGCGCGGGGAGAGGGCGTGGATGATCTTGGAAAACGATTCCTTGCCCGAGCCGCTTTCGCCCGTGATGAGCACGGTCATGTCGGTCGGGGCCACCTGCGCGGCCACCTGGATGGCAAAGTTCAGCGACGGCGCGTTGCCGATGATGCCGAAGCGCTGCTTGATGGATTGGATTTCAGAAGGTGTCAAATCCGAGTGGTTTTCGGGGAATAGACGAACAGCGGCGGCGGATATTTTACCGGCAGCGGCAGAAAATCAGAACGTCATGTCGAGCCTGTCGAGGCATCTCGCGTGCTGACGGCAGATAGAAAGTACTATCCGAAGAAGCGGTAGAGATGCTTCGGCAAGCTCAGCATGACGTTCCGGGAGGCTTACGCCACTGCGTTGCCCAGCAGCGTGGTGCTGGTGCACTCGTGCACGAGCACGTTCACGTAGTCGCCTTTCTGGAAGTGCTGGCGGGGGAAGATGACCACCTTGTTTTGGTCGTTGCGGCCGCTGAGGTGCTCCTCGCTGCGCTTCGAGACGCCCTCCACCAGCACGCGGTGCACCTTGCCCACGGCCAGCTGGTTGCGCAGGGCGCTGTGCTTTTGCTGCAGGTCGATGATTTCGGTGAGGCGACGCTTTTTCACCTCCAGCGGAATGTCGTCCGTGAGCTTGCGGGCCGCCAGGGTGCCGGGGCGCTCGGAGTAGAAGAACATGTAGGCCATGTCGTAGTGCACGTGCTCCATCAGGCTCAGCGTATCCTGGTGCTCTTCCTCGGTTTCGGAGCAGAAGCCGGCAATCATGTCCGTGCTGATGCCGCAGTCTTCGCCCAGGATGCGGCGGATGGCGGCCACGCGGTCGAGGTACCACTCCCGGTCGTAGGTGCGGTTCATCAGCTTGAGCACCCGCGAGTTGCCGCTCTGGGCCGGCAGGTGAATGTAGTTGCACACGTTGTCGTACTTGGCCATCGTGTGCAGCACCTCGTCGGTGATGTCCTTGGGGTGGGAAGTGGAGAAGCGGATGCGCAGCTCGGGGCTCACCAAAGCCACGCGCTCCAGCAGGCCGGCGAAGTTCACGAACTCCGCGCCGTCTTCCGACTGCCACTTGTAAGAGTCTACGTTCTGCCCCAGTAGCGTGACTTCCTTAAAGCCCTGGTTGAACAGGGCCCGGGCTTCCTCCACGATGCTGTGCGCGTCGCGGCTCCGCTCGCGGCCGCGGGTGAAGGGCACCACGCAGAACGAGCACATGTTGTCGCAGCCGCGCATGATGCTCACGAAGGCGGTGATGCCGTTGGAGTTCAGGCGCACTGGCGTGATGTCGGCGTAGGTTTCCTCGCGGCTCAGCAGCACGTTCACCGCCCGTTGCCCGTTGTCGACTTCCTTGATCAGGCGCGGCAGGTCGCGGTAGGCGTCGGGGCCGACGACCAGGTCCACAATCTGCTCTTCCTCCAGAAACTTGCTCTTGAGGCGCTCGGCCATGCAGCCGAGCACGCCCACGAGCAGGCCCGGGCGCTTACGCTTGTGCGAGTTGATTTCCTTGAGGCGCTGACGCACCGTTACCTCCGCCTTTTCGCGGATGGAGCAGGTGTTGAGCAGCACCAAATCGGCCTCGGCCAGCTCCGTGGTGGTGTCGAAGCCCTCGTCGTAGAGGATGCTCGACACGATTTCGGAGTCGGAGTAGTTCATCTGGCAGCCGTAGCTCTCGATGTAGAGCCGGCGCTGGCGGCCGGTGTGGGTAGCTTCTGTCACGCGCACGTCGGCGGGCAGCTGGTTGGCGGCCGGCGCGGGGGCGTTGTCCAGGAAATCGAGCGTAAGCAGGGGTTGAGACATGGCCTCGAAAATTCAGCGTAAGGAGGGCAAAGGTACGGCTTCCGGCGCAGAAATGACAGTTTGGCAGATGAGGTAGTGCTGGGGGCGTGGTGCTTCGTGCTTGGGCGGGGCCAGGGTCAGCGCTGTTTGCTTACACTTCGCTGCTCTGCTAACTAGCTACACAAACCACGCACTCAGCACCATGCGCTAGGCACTGATTTCAGCTCCCAGCACTTCCAGCAGCGCTTTGGCTTTCAACAGGCACTCCTCGTACTCGCGTTCCGCTACCGAGTCGTAGGTGATGGCCGAGCCGACCTGAAACGAGAGGTAGCCGGTGTCCTGGCGGTACTGCAGGCTGCGGATGACCACGTTGAAATCAAAGTCGCCGCCGGGCCAGACGTAGCCGATGCTGCCGCTGTAAAGGCCGCGGCGGGCGCGCTCGTACTGTTCGATGAGCTGCATCGCGCGGATTTTGGGGGCGCCGGTCATGGAGCCCATCGGGAAGGTGGCGCGCAGCGCTTCGGCCAAGGTGGTGCCGGGGGCCAGCTGGCTGGTCACCGTCGAAATCATCTGCCAGACGTGGCGGAAGGCATAGAGCCCGAACAGCTCCGGCACCCGCACCGTACCGGGCCGGCTCACGCGGGCCAGGTCGTTGCGCACCAGATCCACAATCATCAGGTTTTCGGCGCGCTCCTTCTCGTCGTGCAGCAGGGCGTGGCGCTGCTGCTCGTCGTCGGCCGCGGTGGCGCCGCGCCGAATGGTGCCCTTGATGGGCTGGGAGAGCAGCTGCTCCCCGTCGCGGCGCAGAAACCGCTCGGGCGAGGCGCAGAGCAGGTAACGGTCCTGCCACTTGTAAAAGCCGGCGAACGGTGTGGGCGAGGCTTGCAGCAGGCGCAGAAAGGTATCGACCGGGTCGAGTTGCGCGCCCTCCGCAAAGAACTCCTGGCAAAGGTTCAGCTCGTAGACTTCGCCGTTGAGAATGTCCTCGCGCACGGCCTCCACCGCCCGCAGGTACTCGGCCCGCGGCAGGCGCGGGCGCAGCGCGGGCACCGGGGCCAACGCGGCAGCTTCCGTTGGGGCGGCTTCGATAGCGCGCCGGTCGTCCGGCGTCAGGCCGTGGGTTTCCAGGCGGCCGTCGGGGTGCCAGCGCAGCCATTTGGCGGGCACGAAGAAGTGCAGACCCGGCCAGCGCAGGCCGTCGGGGTGCTGGCTGCGGAGCAGCGGCTCCACTTCGTTTTTGAGGTCGTAGGTCAGCAAGCCGCAGCGCGGGGCGTCGGCGGGCTGAACGGCCAGCCAGGCATCCAGCTCGGCCAGCGACGCCGGGCCGGCGGCCGGTGCGGTACCCACGGCCAGCAGGTGCTCGAAAGCGCCGCCGGGCGCGGCGGTGCCTGCGGCCGGCACGTAGTAGGCGCAGTACGGAAACTGGGCGGCCCAGCGCAGGGCGCGGGCCGGGGTTAGCGGGGAAGTCATTTCAAACTGGCCAGCGCCACCTTGGCCTTGGCGTCTGTGCTGGTTTTGTACTCGTGCTTGCCGTAGCTCAGCGCCTTCTGAAAATACGCCTTGGCTTGAGCGGTCTGGCCCGCTTCCTGGCAAATGTAGCCCAGCTGCAGGGCCGACTGCGGCGCAAAGTAGTACGGCGCCGTGCCGCTGGCCGCCACGCAGCGCCCGTAGTACAGCCGGGCCGAATCCAGGCGCTGCAGGCCGTGGTAGGCGCGGGCGCGGCGGTAGGGCTCCTCCAGCCGGTCGCGCAGCGGGGTGGCGCTGGTGGCCCGGAACTCGTCGAGCGTGGCTAGGGCCGGCCGGTAGTAGCCCCCGTCGATTTGCAGGCGGGCGCGGGTGAGCAGGCGGTTGAGCGGCAGCCGGTCTTCCACGAAGCGCTGGGCGTAGCGGTCCTCCTCGATGGTGGTGTCGCCGCCCTTGCTGATCTGCTGGCGGTTGCGCTCGGCCTGGGCCGCGTCGCCGCTGAGCCAGTAAGCCAGGTAGAGCTTGAAGTAGGCGTCCTTGCGGTAGTGCACGCCGCGGTACTCGCTCAAAAACTGCTGGTTGGCCCGTTCCGACGCCGCGTACTGCCCCTGGTAGAGCAGCAAATCGGCGGCCATGTGGTGCAGGTAGGCCACGGGCACGTAGGTGGGGCCGGTGGGCCGGCCGCGGTAGTAGGTCAGGGCCTGGTCGGCGTGGTGCAGCTTTTTCTGCACCGACATGCCCAGGTAGCTGAACAGCAGGTTGTCGGGCTGCTCGCGGCTGAGCCGGGCCACCAGCGCCGCCGCTTCCTCATCGGCGCCGTAGTAGGTCTGCCGGATCAGGGCCACCAAGATCTGCGCCTCGGGCTGGAAGTCGTGGGTGCGTTGGGCGGCGGTGCGCAGGTGTTGCAGGCCGGCTTCAGTGTTGCCGGGCAGCCCCAGTAAGTTCAGAAACCAGCGGTACGACTCCGGCACCGAGCCAATCAGGAATTCGCACAGGCCCAGGGTTTTCACCGTGGGCAGGTAGCCGGGCCAGCGCTTGGCGTTCTGCTGCACTTGCAGGTAGGCTTGGCGCAAACTCCAGGCGCCCTGCAGCTCGTGGCCGAACATAACCTGGGCCACCGCTTGGTGCAGGCGGATTTCGCCGCGCACGTAGTCGCGCAGGGCCGAGCGGGGGTGCGCGTCCAGCGCCTCCAGGGCCGCGTCCTGCTGCGCGATGATGGCGGCGTAGCGGCTGGCATCCTGGCTGATGACCAGCTCGGCGAAGCCCGCGCCCTCGGCCACCAGCAGGGCGCCGGGGCTGCCGGGCTGCTGCTTGAGCTCGGCGCGGGCCAGGGCCTGGGCGGTGCCGGTGCGCAGCTTCAGCAGCTCGGTGTAGGCGCGGCGGGCGGCGGGGCTGAGCTGGTCGGCAAGGGCGGTTTCGCTGGCGTGCTCGTCCTGGCTCGGGGCGGGCGGGCGCGCGCTCAGGGCCGCGCAGAGGGACGTGGAGGCCGACGCTAGGAGCATGGCTGTGCTCAGCGTACCTCTGCGTAACCCTCGGCGCACCTCTACGAGAAACGGCATCAGAACAATAAAAAAGGAACGACACGAAGGCCGTTCCTTTTCAAAAAACGCATCAACGAGCGAATTACGCGCGGGCTTCTACGTCGGCCAGGATGCGGCCGCAGTGCTCACACACGATGACCTTCTTGTGGGCGATGATGTCGGCCTGGCGCTGCGGGGGCACCGTGTTGAAGCAGCCGCCGCAGGCGTCGCGCTTCACCAGCACCACGGCGAGGCCGTTGCGGGCGTTGCCGCGGATGCGGGTGTAGGCCGACAGCAGGCGGTCTTCCACCGGCTTGGCGGCTTCCTCGCGCTCGGCCATGAGCTTCTGCTCGTCAGCTTCGCTTTCGCCCACAATCACCTGCAGTTCCGACTGCTTGTTGGTCAGGTCCTTGCGACGCTCGTCCAGGCGCAGCTTGGTGCCGCTGATTTCCTGGTTTTTCTGGTCGATCTGGTACTGGAACTCGCGAATCTTCTTCTCGGAAATTTGGATTTCGAGCTTCTGCAGCTCCATTTCCTTGCCGATGGCTTCGTACTCGCGGTTGTTGCGCACGTTCTGCTGCTGGTCCTCGTAGCGGCGGATCAGGGCTTCGGCGTCCTTGGCGGCTTGTTTGCGGGCTTTGATCTGGTCGTTGAGGGCGGCTACTTCCTCGTCGAATTTCGACACGCGGACTTCGTAGCCGGCAATTTCATCTTCCAGGTCGCGCACTTCTTCCGGCAAGTCGCCGCGCACGCGCCGAATTTCGTCGAGCTGCGAGTCGATGCGTTGCAGGTTGAGCAGGGCTTCCAGCTTGCTGGCTACGGTGATGTCCGAAGCGGAATTAGAAATCATAGCGAACAGGGTTCGTGAGGGTCTCGGCTAACAAGACCGCAAAAGTACGCGCAAATTTCTCCATAAGCAATTCGCGGAACAACTCCCCAGTGTATTGCTCGCTTTCGTAGTGGCCCACGTCGCAGAGCAACAGGCGGCCTTCGGGGGCGAAAAATTCGTGGTACTTAATGTCGCCGGTCACGTAGGCGTCGGCGCCGGCGGCCACGGCTTTGCGCGTCAGAAACGAGCCCGCCCCACCGCACACGGCCACGCGGCGGATGACGGCGTGAAACTCGGTGTGCTTGACCACGGGCACGTGCAGCTTGTCGCGCAGCAGGCGCAGAAACTCCTTGGCCGGCAGCGGTTCAGGCAGTTCGCCCAGCATGCCCGAGCCGACCTCCTGGTGCAGGTTTTCCAGCTTGATGAGCTCGTAGGCCACTTCCTCGTAGGGGTGCGCCTCGCGCAGCGCAGCCAAAACTCGGTGCTGCAGGTGCAGCGGCAGCAGCACTTCCACCCGCTGCTCGGCGGCCGTCTGCGGCACGCCTGGCTGCCCGTCAAACGGATGCGTATTCGGGCCGGGCGTGAAGGTGCCGGTGCCGTCGAGGCGGAAGCTGCAGTCGTGGTAGTCGCCAATCTGGCCCGCGCCGGCGGCGTAGAGGGCCTGCAGCACGGCCTCGGTGTGCTGGGGGGGCACGTAGGTGATGAGCTTGCCGAGCAGGCCGGGCTTGGGGTCGAGCACGCGCAGCTTGGTCAGGCCCAGTTTGTCGGCCAGGTGGCGGCTTACGCCGTGGCGCACGTTGTCGAGGTTGGTGTGGGCCGCGTACACGGCCACGTCGAGGCGCAGGGCGCGCATGAGGGTGCGCTCCACCTCGGTGGCCCCGGTGAGGCGCTTGAGCGGCACGAAAATGACCGGGTGGTGCACCACCACCACGTTGCAGCCCCGGCGCACGGCTTCGTCGATGACGGCGGGCGTGCAATCCAGGGCAATGAGCACGCCTTTGACGAGCTGCTGCGGGTCGCCGCACTGCAGGCCGGCGTTGTCGTAGCTTTCCTGGTAGGCGGGGGGCGCCCAGGCTTCCAGGGCGCGGACGAGGTCTTGGACGGTTGCGGACATAACGGGGCGAAGGTAGGCGGTAGCGGTTTGGCAGTTGCGGCGGCAAGAAGCAGTGGCCCAGGGGCTTGGTGCGTAGGCTGCGCTTACCGCGCGGTGCACTGGTTTGCCAGGTGTAAATACTTGGTTTTCTGGATAAAGTACGCCGATTGGTTGGATAAAGCCCCGGCGGAAAATAGTTTTGCCGCAGCCCGGCCCCTGCGTGGCGTGCCCGGCTTGCACTCCTTCACTGTCCGCTATGAATCACATTATTACCATTCTTTTGCTGTGGCTTGCCGCGCCGGCGGCCTGGGCCCAGTCCGTCGGCGTGGGCACTGCCAGCCCCGATCCTTCTGCTGCCCTGGAAGTAAAGTCCACCAGCCAAGGCCTGCTGACGCCGCGCCTCACGGCGGCCCAGCGCGTGGCCATTAGCAGCCCGGCCCAGGGCCTGCTGGTGTACCAGACCGACGGCACGCCCGGCTACTACTATTTCAAGGGCACGAGCTGGTTTAACCTGACGCAAACCCTGAGCGTGAGCGGGCAGACGATGAGCATCAGCGGGGGCAACACCGTGACCTTGCCCGCCGGGGCCGACAACCTGGGCAACCACACGGCCACCGCCACCGTGCGGCTCAACAACCAATGGCTGAGCAACGACGGCGGCAACGAGGGCGTGCGCGTCGACAACAACGGCAACGTGGGCGTGGGCACGGCGAGTCCCCAGCGTAAGCTCGACGTGAACGGCAGCATCCGCCAGACAGTCTACTCGCAACCCCTAAACCTGGGCGCCGGCATACAGGGCCACTTCCCCTGGACGCACAACCTGGGCTACCGACCCACCCTCATGTTGAGCGTGGACGACACCGGAGCCGGGGGGGCGGGCATGTACATTACCCTCAGCTACGAACACGTCGACAACAACCGGACGAACATTTGGGTCCGCAACACCGGCCCTGCTGCCAGCTTCCGCGTCCGCTGGATTTTGGTGGATTGATGAAAGAGGCACCGAATGCCCGCTAGCACAAAGAAGCTTGTTGACTTGGCCGTAGCCGGTCCAGCGCAAGTCTGTCAATCGGAAATGCGTACGAGTTCCTGCCCCGGCAGGCACTGCGTCAAAGGGAGGACTTACGCTTAAAGCAATTCTCCAAGCATAGCGGCATAACGGGCCGCAAAATCGGGCGCTTCCCGCCGCTTGTACTGCATGATGAAGCGCGGGTGGTCGAAGACGAGAATCCGCTCGAACAGGCCCAGCTCCTGGTTGAGCTTGGTGAAAAACTCCCCGTTGCGCCGGCCCAGGCTCACGGCCACGTCGCGGCGCAGGCCGGCGGCCACTTGCTGCTGCAACGCCTGCTGCATGGCGGGCCAGAGCGCCCGCGTCACGGCCCGGGAGTCGTAGTAGTTGTAGTTGCGGCCCGCGCGCACGAGCACCAGCGGATACAAGGAACCGAGGTAGAAATGCTGGTAGAAGGCCCGCGGCCCGCCCAGCGCGTCGACGAGCTGGTACACAAACTGGCTCGACAGCTCCGGCCGCCGCGGCAGTGCGTTGGCTATGCCGCAGCGCAGCTGCAGCGCCGCCGGGTCGGTGAAGGCCACGCCGGTGCTGCCGGCACCGAAGCGGCCGGGGTTGATGCCCAGCAGGGCCACGCGCGGCTCGTTGTCAGCGTAATAGCGCTGGGCAAACTGCGCGAGCAAGCCGCGGGCGGGCTCGGCTTGGTAGGGGCTCAGGGCCTCGACGGCGTCGGGCAGGGGCGGAGCGGCCGGGAAGCCGCTGAGCAGGGCCAGCAGGCGGTCGGCGAAGGTGGAAGGCGCGGTCATCGGGGAAATCCATACGTAAGGGCGCCCGAAGCGGCCGGGCCGGCGGCATTTCGCGTATTTTTGCCGCCCGTCGTGGCCATGCGCCCGCCGGCTGCTAGTGCCATGACCCGTTTGCTGACCCTGTTGCTGTTGCCCCCAAGCTGGCTCTACGCCGGGGTGGTGGCGGTGCGCAATTGGTTGTACGATACCGGAATATGGACGAGCACGGCCGCCGGCGTGCCGCTGCTGAACGTGGGCAACCTGCGCGTGGGCGGCACCGGCAAAACCCCGCACGTGGCCTGGCTCGCCCAGCAGCTGCTCGACTCGGGCCAGCAGCCGGCCATCCTCAGCCGCGGCTACGGTCGCCAAACCACGGGCTTCCGCCGCGCTACCGCCGCCGACACGGCCGCCACCATCGGCGACGAGCCCTGGCAGCATTTCCGCGGTTTCGGCGGCCGGGTGCCGGTGGTGGTCGACGAAGACCGGCGCCACGGCTTGGCCGAACTGGCCGCGCAGGCGCCCGCGGTAACCGCCGTGGTGCTCGACGACGCCTACCAGCACCGGCGCGTGCGCCCCGACCTGAACATCCTGCTCACCGAACTGGCCCGCCCGTTCTGGCTCGATTACGTGCTGCCCGCCGGCCGCCTGCGCGAAAGCCGCCGCGGCGCCCGCCGCGCCGACGTCGTCATCGTCACGAAATGCCCGGCCGACCTGCCGGCGCGGGGGCAGGAGCGGGCCACGGCGCGGGCGCGCCGCTACACCCGGCCCGGCGTGCCGGTGCTGTTTTCGGGCTACGAGTACGGCGCCCCGGAGCCGGTTTTTACCGCCGCCGGCCCGCCGCCCGCGCCGCATCAGCCGGTGGTGCTGCTCACCGGCATTGCCCAGCCCGAACCGCTGCTGGCCGAGCTACGCCGCCGGGGCCACGCCGTGGTGGCCCACCACCGCTTTGCCGACCACCACGCTTTCACGGCCGCCGAGCTGGCGCAGGTGCGGGCGGCGGTGCCGGCCGGCGCCGTTATTATTACCACCGAAAAAGACGCCGCCCGCCTGCGCGAGCCGGCCTTGCACACCAGCGCGGCGAGTTTGCCGTTGTTTTACGTTCCCATCCGGGTCGCTTTCCTGGCCGACGGCGCTGCGCGCCTGCAGGCCCTGCTCACGCCCTTGCTTACGCCCCGTGCCGTTGCCTGACGTTTTTATCTGCCGTTTGATTCCTTCGCCGCGTCGTTGGTGGCTGCCCCTGCTCGGGCTGCCGCTGGGGTTGCTGCCCACGCTGAGCCGCGCCCAGGTGGTCGACGATTCCACCAAAGTCCTCTACGGCCCCAAGACTACCCTCGTCGTGCGGGAGGTGGATGTGCTGCGCAACCAACCGGACGGCCACCCGCTGGACACCACGCTGACGGGCATGCACAACAGCCGCAACTGGTACTACGACAGCACCTTCCAGCAAAGCCTGGGCAACGTGGCCCTGGCCTCGCGCCGCCTGCTCTGGGAGACCAACACCCGCCTCGGCGCCCGCGTCGGCCGCAACGCCTTCGACCGGTACTTCCGCGACCCGGCCACCATTCCGTACTACGACACCCGCTCGCCCTACACGTTTTTCCGCTTCGTGCAGGGCGGCGTGGGCGAGCAGGTGTTTGAGGCTGCTTACACGCGCAGCATCAAAAAGGCCGTCAACGTGGGCGTGGCCTACGAGCGGTTTGGGGCCAACAAGCAGCTGGGCACCACCAACAACCGCGACCCGCAGGTGACGCACGCCGGCGTGCTGGTTTTCGCCCGCTACCAAACCAAAAACGAGCGGTACCACGTGCTGCTCAACTACTACGAGGCCCGGCACCGCGCCATCGAGCAGGGCGGCATCAAGCCCCGCGCCGCCGACGGCGACACGCTCACCAACCTCTTCGACTACCGCAGCGAGGACGTGTGGCTGCGCCAGGCCCAGAACAAGGACCACCGCGACCAGTTTCACCTCACGCATACCTACAACCTGGTGGGCAAAGGCCTGACGGCCTACCATTTGCTCGATTGGCGCCGGCAGTACAACCGCTACACCGACGACTTCGCCGCCGGCGCCACCGACCGCGACTACTACGCCTTCATCCTGCGCGACTCCACGCAAACCGATGACCGCTCCACGTACCGGCAGCTGGAAAACACGCTGGGCCTGCTCGGGCGCACCGATTTCCTGGAGTACCGCGTGTACGGCCGCTACCGCAGCGCCAACTGGCGCACCCAGTCGCGCTTCGGCAACCCGGAGCGCGAACAGGAGGTATTCGACGAAGCCTACAAACAGCTGTTTGTGGGCGGGACGGCTGCTTTCCGCTGGCGCAAGCTCTTCGACGTGGAAGCGGCCGGCGAGTACAAGTTTTTCAACGAGGTGTGGCTGCGCGGGCGGCTGCGCTTCGGCCCGCTGACCGGCGAGGTGCTGCACTCCACCTACGCGCCCACGCTCACCCAGCAGCAGTTCAGCGGCAACCACCACGCCTGGGACAGCCGCGGCCTGGGCAATACCACCGTCGACCAGCTCACCGTGGGCCTGGCCCAGCGCCTGGGCGCCGCCGACGCCCGCGTGCAGCAACGCGTGCAAGCCTCGGCTTCGTTCGTGACCATCTACAACCTGGTGTACTACAGCCAGCGCGAAAACTACCGCCGCGACCTGCTGCCCCGCCAAATCGACGGCAGCAAGCCGCTGTTCGTGGGCTTTGTGCGCCACCAGCTCAGCTACGGCATCCTGCGCCTCGACAACCAAGTGACTTACACCCAGGGCGGCGAGGGCGAGGGGCTGCGTATTCCCAAGCTGGTCGGCAACTCGCGCATCTACGCCGAGGGCTACCTCTTCAAGAAGGCCTTGTTTAGCCAGATCGGCGTTGAAACCTACCTGCAGTCGAGCTGGACGCCCTACGACTACGCCCCGAGCGTGCAGCAATTCTACGTGCAGGACCACTTCACTTCCCGCGGCGTTGCCGTGGCCGACGTTTTCCTCACAGCCGACATCAAAACCGTGTCGGTGTTCCTGAAAATGGCGTACGTGAACCAAGGCCTGCCCGAAGCGGGTTACTTCCCGACGCCCTTCTACACCGGCAACCCGCGCAGCTTCCAGATAGGGCTGAAGTGGAATTTCTTCGACTAATAGGTTGAATCATTAAATAGCTGCATGGTTGGTGGTTCAGGTGTATAATCTAAACTGAGCGTTTAGGTAAACCCTGAGCAGCCATTCGGCTATTCAAGCATTCAGCAGCAAACCAGATGACCGATCAGAACGCGGCGCTGCCCACGGCCGAAGTGGCCGAGCAGCGCGAGAAAACCATCCTCAAGCTCAAGCTCAACACCGACCCGCGCTGGGTCGATATTGCCAGCAAAAACATCGGCGACATCCTCGTCGACCACGCCTACTGCGAGCAGAAAGCGGCCAGCACCGGCATTTCGCTTATCGTGAGCTACCCCGAGAAAACCCGCCTCGTCGACGAGCTGACGGAACTGGTGGCCGAGGAGTGGAGTCACTTCGAGCGGGTGCTGCAGGAGCTGCGCAAGCGCGGCCTGCCGCTGGGCCGCCCGCGCCGCGACGAGTACGTGGTGGAACTGCTCAAGCACGTGCGCCGCGGCGGGGCCCGCGAGCGGCAGCTCATGGACCAGCTGCTGGTGTCGGCCCTGATCGAGGCGCGCTCCTGCGAGCGGTTCAAGCTGCTCTGGAAGCACATTCCCGACCAGGAGCTCAGCAAGTTCTACTACGAGCTGATGGTGTCCGAAGCCGGGCACTTCGTGGCCTACGTGGACTTGGCCAAGGAGTACTGCGACCCGCAGGAAGTGGACGCGCGCCTGCAGGAGCTGCTCAAAATCGAGGGCGACATCGTGACCAGCCTACCGGTACGGGATGACCGGATGCACTAAGGCCCGCCGGTACTGGCTGGCGGCGCTGCTGCTCGGCCTGCTGCAGCTGGCCCGCCCCGCCGCGGCCCAGGACGCCGACAGCGCGGCCGCGCCCCGCGGCGAGGTGGTCGGCAGCCAGCTCACGGCCCGGCACCGGCGCCTGCCCGGCTCCACGCTCTACGTGCGCCCGGCCCCTGGTTACGTCACCGAAGAGTCGCTCAACGGCCTGAGCCGGCCCGACGGCTCACTGATCGAAGTGCTGCGCGTGCCGGAGGCCAACTTCCTGAAAGTGCGCGGCTTGGTGGTGGAGCAGTACCTGGCCGAGCGCGGCACCCACGTGCAGCAGCGCGAGCTGACGTTCAACGGCTACCCGGCCGTGTTCGGCGAGGGCAGCAGCCTGGAGGCGGGCAAAAACCTGATGGTGCTCGGCTTTGGCGACTCTAGCAGCTTCGTACTGGTGTTTGGCCTGTACCCGGCCGCCGACACGGCCGCCCGCGGCGAGCAGCAGCGCATGTTGCTGACCAGCTACTACGACGCCCGGGGCACGGTGCCGCCGCTGGAGCTGGCGCCCTTCGTCATCAGCCTCGCCGGCACGCCTTTTCAGCTGCTGGAAGCCCGCCCCGCCGACAAAACCTACGTTTTCGGGCCCGCCGGCAGCGCCGGGGCCGTGCCCGACACCTTCGCCACGCGCTTCACCGTGCAAGTGCTGCCCGTCATGCCCGCCCCGGAAGCCCGGCAGCGCCTGCTGCGCCTGGCCCAGAGCCTGACCACGCCCGGGGCCCTGCTGCAAAGCCAGGAGCGGCAGCTGCCGCCGGGCGGCAGCTACGGCTACGAAGTCAGCGGCCAGAGCAGCCTGCGCGGGCGCCGCAACAGCTTCTACCAGCTTATTCGCACCGACGAGGACGCCACGCTGCTGTTTCACGGCGTGGTGTATGGCGTAGCTGCCTCAGCGGCCAAAGCCTCGCCGAAGCCGCCGCCGAAGAGCAAAACTCCTGCCGCTAAACCCGCCGCACCCGCCGACCCCGTGGCCGATTTTCGCAAGGTGGCGGCTACGCTGCGCATGAAACGATAAAAAGCCCCGCTGCCTCTTGCAGCGGGGCTTTTTGGTAGCTAGTTCTTACACGGTCGGCTTGGGCGGGTCGGGTGAGGGTTCGGGCTTTGTGCGCGAGTTCAGCAGCCCGGGCGGCACCGATAACTCGCCCGTCTGCGGGTCGATCAGGCCGTTGCGCTCATCCTCGATGTTGGTGGCCTGGGTGTACACGTCGCCGGCAATGGGGCGCTGGCGCAGCTCGTGCTTGAACTGCCGGATGCTCTCGGTGCGGGCGTCCGCGTCCTGCGGGCCGCCGTAGTCGGAAAAGCCAAAGCCGCCCCACTCGCTGACGATGAGCGGCACCTGGTGGCGGTAGAAAAACGGGTCGCCCACGACCAACGGGAAAGCCGCCACGCCCTCCATTTGGCCCGCAGTGAGCTGATCGAGCACCTCGCGCCAGCGGTCCAGGGCAGGCGTGTACAAGTGGGCGGTGAGCAGGTCCGATTTCAGGCGGCCTTCCCAGGAAATGTGCTGCCAGCCGTCGTTATCGACCACCAGGAACTGCGGGTGCTCCAGGTGCATGTAGTGGTAGATGTCGATGATGTAGCGGCGGGTGGCGGCGTTGGTGGCAATGTCCTGGGCGCCCCAGTCCTCGTTGTAGAGGCTCCAGATGACGATGGACGGATGCGTTTCCATCAGGGCCAGCATGCGCTGCAACTCGGCGCGGTGGTTTTGGCGGCTGCGCGGGGTGGAAGAGTGCGGGCTGGGCACTTCCACCCACAGCAGCAGGCCCAGTTCGTCGGCCAGCTGGTAGATGCGCGGGTCGACGCCGGCAATGTGCACGCGCACTAGGTTGCAGCCCAGCGCCTTCATGGCGTGAAAGTGCCGCTGCATTTCCTCGTAGGTGGCCGTGCCGGGTTGGTACAGAATGCCGTCGAGGTACACGGATTCGTTGTTGAGGTACACGTAGCGGCCCCGCGCCTCGATTTTGCGCAGCCCAAAGCGCGCCTCGATTTGGGCCGCGTAGCCGTGCTCGTCGATGAGCTGGGCCACCAAGCGGTAGAGTTGCGGGTGTTCGGGCGACCAAAGCTCGGCCCCGGGCACTTCCAGCACCACGCGCTGCTGCTTCTGGCCCGCTTCCAGCCGCAGGGGAAAGTCGGAGGATGCCAGCGGTTCGGCGGCGTGGCCGTTGCCGTGCCCGTTGGTGCGCGCAAACACCTGTAGGCGTAGCGTGTACAGGCCCGGGTCGTGGATGCGGGTGGCCACGTTGAAGCGCACCAGCCGGTCTTCCACCAGGCTCACCACGCTCACGCGGGAGCGGAGGCGGTTGCGCTCCACCACTTCCAGCCACACCGAGCGCACGGCCCCGGTGTAGGTCTGGTACCAGATGCCGCCGCGCTTGTACACGTGCGACTCCTGCTTGCCGCGGGGCGTTTCGGCGTCCATCGTGTCGGCGATGCGCACGGTGAGGCGGTTGACGGGCTGCAGCAGGTTGTCGTCCAGCTCGAAGGAAAACGAGGTGTACTCGCCGTAGTGCACGTCTTCGCCCTCGATGGTGCGCAGGGGGCGGCCGTTGAGCCACACCCGCGTTTCGTAGCCGCAGGCCCCGAAGGTAAGCTGGTACATGCAGCGGCCGCCGGGCTCGGCGCAGGCGGGCACCGTGAATTCCCGCTCGTACCAGGCCACCACTTGGTCGTGCCAGCGGGCCGGGTCGCTCAGGCCGCGGGCTTCGGCCAGGTGCATTTCCACCGAGCCGGGCCAGGTGGCGCGGTGCTCGTAGTCGCGCCCGAGAAACCAACTCTCGCGCAGGCCCACGTCGTCGGCGTCGAGGGCGAAGCGCCACTCGCCGTCGAGCAGCATCGCGTTGTTGAGGCGCAGCACCGCCCGCGGCAGCGGGTTGGGCGTTTCTTCAATGGGCTGTTTTTCCTCTTCGCTGATCGAGAGGCCGTAGTTCACGTGGTCGGTATCCATGCGGGCTGGGGTGGGTCCAGCCCATTCAAACGGACAGCAGCCCAAACCGGATGCCCCGCCGGGGTTTTTGAGCCCGACAACCCCGGCCCGCCACGCGTAGCGCCGCCACTGCCCGCGGCGGACCGGGCAATCAGTTAGTTAGAACCGCAGGGAAAAGGTACCGTTGGTGATGCTCACACTGCCGCTGCCGGTTTCGGCGGGTAGCGTCAGGCTGAAGGTGCCCGTCATCGTGCCCGCTTCGGCGTCGTAGGTCAGTACCCGAAGCGTGCCGGTGCTGGCCGTGCCGCTGCGGTAAGTGACGGTCGACTGGCTAGAGACGCCGCGGCCGTACACCGCCGACGAGCCGGCCGCCCCGCCGATGGCGTAGTCGCCGACGCCGGTGAAGACGCCATCCAGGTTGATCTGCAGCCGGTCAGCCGTTACGACTGGTGCGTTAAGATCGAGGCTCAGGGCCGAAAAGGCGAACCTGTGGCCGGTAGCATCCGCGTAGCCCAGCAAATCGGTGACGGCACGGGCCGCGCCGTCCGCGTTCCAGTTGACGGAGCCGCTGCGGAAGCTGCCGTCCCTCACCGCGTCCACCGTGCCCGCGTCGGTCGTCTGGCCCGACTTCACCGTGTAGGCTTGGGCGGTGGGTTCCCGGTACCCCGCGGCGGGCCGGAAGCCCAGCACGTAGGAGCCGGGCGGCAGGTCAGGCAGGGTAAAAGCGCCGGTGACGGGGTCAGGGGTTGCGGAGGTGTTGACGTTGTTGGAAGTGGTCTGCACCGCCCGCACAGCCCCCGCGGGCCGAATTACGCCGCGCATGCTACCCGGAGCCGGGGCGGGGTTAGAATCGTTGCAGCCAGTTAGGCCAGCGAAAAGCAGCAGAACCATCAGTAGCAGCTGGTAGGGTCTTTTGAGTCGGATCATAGCAGGTTACAATAGCGGCGTAAAAATACAATCGGCGTCGGCCACCAACCAAAAGCCCCGGCCAGCGCGGGCAGGTCGGGGCTTTTGGTTGGTGGCCGGCTGGCTGGGCCCAGCGCATGGCACGGGCCGAAGCACCATCAGGTCTTCTGCTTTTTCTTCTTGGCCGCCGGAAACAGAATGTTGTTCAGAATCAGGCGGTAACCCGGGGAGTTGGGGTGCAAGGAAAGGTCGGTGGGCTCTTCCTCCACCAAGTGCTGGTAGTCTTCCGGGTCGTGGCCGCCGAAGAAGGTCCAGGTGCCCTTGCCCAGCTCACCGTGCATGTAGCGCACCTCGCCCGAAACCTTGTTTTCGCCGAGCACGAGTACGTCCGACTTGATCAGCGACTTGCGGAAAGCCGTGGTTTGGCCCATGAAGCCCTTCACGGTCTTCTCGTGGTCCTGGGTGAGCATGGTGGGCACCGGGTCGTTTTTGGCCGAGAAGGTGAAGAGTTGGAAGTAGTCGTTGTCTTCGCCCACGCCCCGCTCGTAGGGCTGCATGTCGATGTTGCTGTATTCGTACTGGTACGGGTCGCGCACGATCTGGAAGTCCTTGAAGGCCAGGGTGCGGTTGTAGTTGAGCTTCTGCTGAGCCTGCGGGTCGGCCGGGTCGCCGTCGTACATGCTTTCCACCATGTCCACGCCCAGGCCCGCCAGGGCAATGTCGTAGGTGTCGGTAGCCGAGCACATGGCGAACAAAAAGCCCCCGCCGGCCACGAATTCCTGCATCTTGGTCACCACCGAGCCCTTCATCTGTGACACTTTGGCAAAGCCGTGGCGCTTGGCGGCGGCTTCGGCGTCCCGCTGCTGCTGTTGGTACCAGGGCCGGTTGCGGTAGGTGGCGAAAAACTTGCCGTACTGCCCGGTGAAGTCCTCGTGGTGCAGGTGCAGCCAGTCGTACTTGGTGAGCTTGCCGTCGAGCACCTCGTCGTCGTAAATCTCGGTGTAGGGAATCTGGGCGTAGGTCAGCACCAAGGTCACCGCGTCGTCCCAGGGCTGCTTGCCCTTGGGCGTGTACACGGCAATTTTGGGTGCCTTTTCCAGCTTCATCACGTCCATGTTGGCGTTGGGGTCGGCTATCTGCGCGAGGATGCCCCCGTACTGGGCGTCGCTCACGACCTGGTAGCTCACCCCGCGGATGGCCAGCTCCTGCTCCATGCCCTGCATGGCCGGGCAGGCGAAGGCGCCGCCGCGGTAGTTCAGCAGCCAGTCCACCTCCACGTCCTTGGTCAGGAGCCAATACGCCGCGCCGTAGGCCTTCAGGTGCTCCTTCTGGGCCTCGTCCATGGGAATCAGAATCTCGCTGGCGCGTACTGCCGCGGGCAGCAGCGCGGCGAGCAGCAAGAGCCCGCTGGTCAGCAAACGATTAAAAACACTACGCATCACAAAGCAAAGGAAGAGGGGAGCGGCCGATTCGTTGCATCTCTGAACGGCGGCGGGCCGCGGGGCGTTCCGCCGGGGCGCCAGCCGCGGCGGTTTCTGACCGAAGAAAGCGGGTCAACCAAGCCGGCCGCACCGGTCCGGAAGCCCGCCAAACAAATGTAGCGAAAGGCCTACAGGTTTAGCCCAAAGCCCCTACCTTTCGGCGGGCTGAGTGGGCACTGGGTGCCCGCCGCCGTTGGTTGGTTTTGTTGGCTTTATTGACCCCTGGTAGGCATGCATTTGCTGGAAAACATTCGCGAAGCGTTCCGTTCCATTCAAAGTAATCTGCTGCGTACCGTCCTGACGGCGCTCATCGTGAGCATCGGCATCATGTCCCTGGTGGGCATTCTCACCGCCATCGACGCGATGAAGGCCTCGCTGAATTCGACCTTTGCCAGCCTCGGGGCCAATTCCTTCGATATTGCCGCCAAGGGCTACAGCAACCAGTTTCGCCGCGGTGGCGTGCGGGGCAAAGTGTACCCGGCCATCGACTACCTGCAGGCCACTCAATACAAGCAGCAGCTCGGTGACGAGGGCCGTGTGGGCATTTCGGCCTTTATCCGCGGGGCGGTGAAGGTGAAAGCCGGCCGCGAGGAAACCAACCCGAACACCAACGTGGTGGCCGGCGACGAAAACTACCTGCTCAACCAAAGCTACAACCTGGCCTCGGGCCGCACGTTCTCCCAACAGGAGCTGGAAAGCGGCGGCAGTGTAGCCATCATCGGGGCCGAAATCCGCGAAAAGCTTTTCGGCAGCGGTTCCCAAACCCGCGCCCTGGGCAAATACGTGTACCTGCTCGGCCGCCGCTTCCTGGTGGTGGGCACGCTGGAGCGCAGCGGCTCGGGCATGGGCGGGGGCGGCGGCGCCGACCGCATGGTGCTCATTCCGCTGACCACCGGCAACCAGATGCCCCGGCAGCAGGCCCTCACGTACGACATCAAGACGGCCGTGGCCCGGCCCGAAAATCTGCCCTTCGCCATGGACCAGGCCCGCGGCCTGATGCGCGCCGTGCGCCACGACCGGCTCGGGCAGGAGGACAGCTTCGAGATGGAAAGCAGCGACTCGCTGGCCGGTAAGCTCGACAGCATGTCGGGCAGCTTGCGCATCGGCGGCTTCGTGGTGGGCTTCATTACCCTGCTCGGCGCCAGCATTGCCCTGATGAACATCATGATGGTGTCGGTGACGGAGCGTACCCGCGAAATCGGGGTGCGCAAGGCCCTCGGTGCCACGTCCCTGCAGATCCGCCAGCAGTTTCTCATCGAGGCCATTGTTATCTGCGTGATGGGCGGGGCCTTCGGCATCGTGCTCGGCGTGTCGGCCGGCAACGCGGTGTCGCTGCTGGTGGGCGAGGGCGGCTTTCTGGTGCCCTGGCTGTGGATGACCATTGGCCTGATTATCTGCATCACCGTGGGCTTGGCCTCGGGCTATTACCCGGCCAGCAAGGCCGCCGACCTCGACCCCATCGATGCCCTGCGCTACGAGTAGCCCGGCGGTTGTTCGGTTATGAAATCGTTGCCGTGCGCCAGGCTGACGGCTGCGGGGCGGGAGTAGGGGCGTGGGCGCAGATAATCGGTAGCAAAGCTCAGGTTTTCACCCAATCCGTTCGCAGCGAAGCCAGCCGCTTCCGGGTGCCCCAGGTAAAGCTGCCCACCACCGTGGCTTGGCGCGTCAACCGGCAGCTACTGGCCTAGGTGACCGAACAATTCAATGCCGTTGACCCGAAGGCCCGCCGCAGCGGTAGCAGGGGGCGCGGAAGTGCTGCTACGACGATGACCTGCGCCTGTGGGCCGGCTCAGGCTTCGGCGGCACCGAATGCCAGGCGCTACTCAACCAAGGGCTCGTGCTTTCGAGGGCGTTTGCCGACGAGAACGGCGGCCCGTTGCAGCCCGGCGCCCGCCACCTGACTTTCGACCTGCGCACCGGCCGACGGCTGGCCCTGGCTGACCTCGTTGCCGATTCGCCCGCGCAACTGCAGCGCCGGCTCGAGGCCGCCGTCAGCCACCGCCTGCGCGACCAGCTAGAAAGTAGCCGCCAACTACGGCTACATCGACCACGTGGCGCAGCTGTACAGGATCGGCGCGCCCTGGCGCATGACGCCGGCCCGCGCCCAGGCTGAAGGCGCGGGCTCCGAAGAAATTACCTTGCAAGAATTTGCGTTGACGCCCGGAGCCTTACTGCTCTTGTACACCGTGGGCATGTTGCAGCTGAATTGTGAGCTCCTGCCTTATGAGGTGTACACGTTTCCTTTTAGTCGGCTGTAGCCCCGGCTGGTATTGTGGCCACTACTCAGTAAAGGGCAACGAGGGGTAGGTAATGCTGTGACAAATGTTTTTTATACATTTGATAAAATTTCAATTGTATAAATGGCAGTTCAGCAAACAGTAGGCCAGCGTTTCAGCCAGTTGATTCAGGCACTAGGCATGTCCAAGAATGCCTTCGCTCTTTCCCTCGACAAAACGGCTACGGTTATTCAACATATCGTCGAAGAGCGAAACAAACCCGGTTTTGACCTTTTGTGTAAGGTATTTGAGGTGTATCCAAATGTGTCAAAAGATTGGTTGATGCAAGGTGCCGGGAGTATGTTCCCCTTTGCTGAGGCCACAACTGACATCCCGGCCCCGGCCACCATAGCCGAGGTATCGGCTCCGACAACGCCAGCCCCAGCGCTAATGCCTCAGCCCGAAACGGCAGCCGCGGCGCCTGCGGAAACACCAGCAACACCAGCCGCCGCAGGGCCTTCGCCGGGCGTAAATGTTGTGGCGTCGGCTGATCCTGTACCAGCGCCAGTCGTGCCGCCGGTGCCACCCGCCGCGCCGGCGCTACCCGCGCCTAGTTGGGAAGCCATGCTTTATGCCCAGCAACTGCAGCACCAACTGGCCTTGGCCGAGCAGCGCAACCAACATCTGGTGGAGCAACAGAAGATGCTACTGGAGCAGCAGCGAATGATGCAACAAATGGTGGAGATGTTGCGACCGGTACGCTAGTGCTATCCATATCCAAAAGAGAAAGCCGCGGGTATTCCCGCGGCTTTCTCTTTTGGATATGGATAGGATGTAGGGCGTCTAGTGCGCCAGCACTTCAAAGCCCATTTCTTCGGCCTCCATCAATCCGTTGGGGTTAACTTCCGTGAGGCGCACGTGCTTTACCTCGCCTACCAACAACGGGTCGTAGTTGGCCACCACCCGGATGTAGTTCGGGGTGAAGCCTTCCATGCGGCCGTCGGGACCCAAGTCGTCCTCGAAGAGCACGGTGGTTTCGAGGCCCAGGTGCTGCTCGTAGAAAAAGCGCTTCTTCTTTTCCGACAGGCTCCGCAGCTGCGTGGTGCGCTCGTGCCGCACGCGGTCCTGCACCCGCCCGGGCAGCGTCGGGGCCAGGGTGTTGTCCCGCTCGGAGTAGGGGAACACGTGCAGGTAGGAAATTGGCAGCTCGTTCAGGAACTGGTAAGTCTCCCGAAAATCGGCTTCCGTTTCGCCCGGAAAGCCCACGATAACGTCGACGCCGATGCAGGCGTGGGGCATGACCTCTTTGATGAGCGCCACCCGCTCGGCGTACAACTCGCGGCGGTAGCGGCGACGCATCAGGCCCAGGATTTTGTTCGAACCTGACTGCAGCGGGATGTGGAAGTGGGGCATGAAGCGCTCCGAAGCAGCCACCGTGCGGATGATTTCGTCGGTGAGCAGGTTCGGCTCGCAGCTGCTGATGCGAAAACGCTGAATGCCTGCCACGTTGTTGAGGTGTTTTACCAAATCGGTAAACGTCTCGAGACGCTGCCGGTTTTCGCCCTGCAGGCCAAAATCCCCCAGGTTGACGCCCGTTAGCACGATTTCCTTCACGCCGGTGTCGGCCAGCTTCTGCACGCGCTCCACCACGCTTTGCACCGAGCCGGAGCGGCTGCCGCCCCGCGCCAGCGGAATGGTGCAGAACGAGCAGCTGTAGTCGCAGCCGTCCTGCACCTTCAGGAAGGTGCGCGTCCGGTCGCCGAACGAGTGGGCGGCGTGAAACTCGGTAGCTTCCGAAATGGGCGAGGCAAACACCTGCCCGGGCTGCCCGGCGGCGGGCTTGTGGAAGGCGGTTTCGGCCAGGATTTCGGCCAGGCGGAATTTCTCGGCGGCGCCCAGTACGGCGTGCACGCCGGGAATTTCGGCTATTTCCCGGGGCTTGAGTTGGGCGTAGCAGCCCACGATGGTCACGTAGGCCTCGGGGTTGTGCTTGAGCGCCTGCTGCACCACCTTGCGGCACTTGCGGTCGGCGTGGTCGGTGACGGAGCAGGTGTTGATGACGTAAACGTCGGCGCCCTGCTCGAAGGCTACTTTCTCGAAGCCGCGCTCCTCGAACTGCCGGCCCAGGGCCGAAGTTTCGGAGAAGTTGAGCTTGCAGCCCAGCGTGTAAAAGGCAACGGTGCGCGTGTTCATAGGATCGGCAAAGATACAACGCCGGCCGGGGTCCTGGTTCCGCCGGTTACTGCGGAGTGACCCCGGCGGGTTTGCCTGGCTCCGTTTCCGTTCATTTGCACCATGACCTTGCGCACGCCCCAATTGCCCCAGCCCGCCCGCGCCGCCGACCTCGACGGCGTGCTCATCCACCACGCCCTGCCGGTAGGTACGCTAGAGCAAATCGACCCGTTTCTGCTGCTCGACCATATCGGCCCCGTCGGGCTGGAACCTTACAACGCCGGCCTGCCCTTCGGGCCGCACCCGCACCGGGGCTTTGCCACCGTCACCGTGGTGCTGGCCGGGGCGGTGCTGCACCACGACAGCCGCGGCAACCGCCAAGTGGTGGGCGCGGGCGGGGTGCAGTGGATGACGGCGGGCCGCGGCATTATTCACGCCGAAAACCTGCCCCGGGAGCTGCGCGAAACCGGCGGGAAGCTGGAATTGCTGCAGCTGTGGATCAACCTGCCGGCGGCGCTGAAAATGGAGCAGCCCGCCTACCAGGGCTTGCCCGCCGACGCATTGCCGGTGGTAACCTCCGACGAGGGCCGGGCCATCCTGACGGCCGTAGCCGGTGCTTGGCCCGGCGCCCAGGGCCCGGCCCGGCCGCTGCGCCCGGTGCAGATGGCCCTGCTGCAGCTGCAAGCCGGTGGACGCTACGAGTGGTCCGTTGGAGCCGAATTGAACGCCATGGTGTACGCGGTACGCGGCGCCGTGCGCGTAAACGGGGCCGCGCTGGCGAGCCGGCAGCTGCTGGCACTGGCGAACGACGGCGACACCGTGGTCATCGAAGCCGGCATCGAGGCGCTGCTGCTGCTCGGGGCCGCCCAGCCCCTCAACGAGCCGCTGGCCCGGCAGGGGCCCTTCGTAATGAACACCACCACGCAGCTCATGGAAGCCGTGCGCGACTACCAGATGGGGCGCATGGGCATGCTGATGGAAAGCGAAACGCGCTGAGGCCGCGCGCTACGCCTCCAACTGCAGCCGCTGTTGAAGCAGCTCGATCAGGCCGGGCAAATTCAGCGGCTGCATTTCCGCCGCCGTCACCAGCGGCGCGACCCGCCCGGCTTCGTCCTCCAAGAAGATGGCCGATAGCGGCTGGCCCACCAGCGCCGGGTACGCCTCGGGCAGTTGGTCGCGGTAGAGGAAGCGAGCGGGCAGCGGCAGTGTCTGCAAAAACGCCTTCCACTCGGGGCGCATGCTGGTCAGGCCGTAGGTGAGCCCGCACAGCGTGCACGGGTAGGTGCCGGGCGACACCACCTTGTGCAGGGAATCGAGCAGGGCGTGGCCCGGGCCGGCGGAAGCGTTGTAGACGAAGAGCAGCTGACGCATCGGGAGGGCAACGCGCGCTAGCGGCGCATAAAATCAGCAAACGACTCCTGCTGGTAGGCCTGGCCTTGCCGGAGCTGCCGGTCTTTCACCGCGGGCGCCCGGTAAATCAGCTGGTGCGCCACGTTGTCCATGGTCAGTTCCCCGTCGGGCGTCAGCATGCCGAAGCCGTCGGAGAAGCAGTAGAAGGCAAAGCCGCCGGGCGCCGCGGCCGGACCGGGGGCCAGCAGGTTGCGGCTCCAGGCGTAGTCGCGGGCGGGCAGGCCGAGCTGGGTGAGCAGGGTCGCGGCCACGTCGGTCTGGCTGCCGAAGGCCGCCACCTGCCGGCCCGCCAGCTCCGGCCGCAGGGCCCCGCCGGTGAGCAGCAGCGGAATCTTAAACTTCTCCGGCGCCTGAATGGCCGACCAGCCCGGCGACACGTGCCCGTGGTCGGCCACCAGCACCACCAGCGTATTCGCCCACCACGCCTCCTGCTGGGCAGCCCGTAGAAACTGACCCAGGGCGTGGTCGGTGTAAGCTACCGAGTTGCGGAACAGCGCGTCTTGGTCGGCACCGGGAAAGCGCGGGCGCATGGGCACCTCAAACGGCTCGTGGCTGCTCAGGGTGAAAGCCGTGACAAAAAACGGCGCCGGCCGGGGCTGGCGCAAGTCGCGCAGCAAACGACCGAGCAATACGTGGTCGTGGGCGCCCCACTTCGAGTTCTGGTCGCGCTGGCTGAAGTCCTGGCGTTCCACCAGGCGCTGGTAGCCGCCGGCGAGCAGGTAGGACTTCATGTTGGCAAAGGCCAGCTCACCGCCGTAGTAAAACGCCGATTGGTAGCCCTGACGGCCCAGGCTGCGGGCCAGGCTGGGCAGCCCCTCGGTCTTACGCGGGTACTTGATGATGCTGGTCGTGGGCTGGTTGGGGTAGCCGCTGAGCAGGGCCACGATGCCCTTTTGGCTTCGGTCGCCGCTGGCGTAGAAGTTGGAAAAGGACACGCCCGTGCGCGCGAGGCTGTCGAGGGTAGGGGTGACGTCCTTTTCGCCGCCCAGGTGGCCCACCAGCTTGGCCGTAAAGCTTTCCAAGATGATGAACAGCACGTTGGGCCGCGCAGTGCGCAGCAGCTGCACCGGCGCCGGGTCGGGCGCGGGGCGGTACAGCTCGCTCACCAAGCGGCGGGCTGTGCTGTCGGGCAAGTATACGGTGGTGCTTTGCTTGACCTCGCCCAGCTGCAGGGACTGCACCACGTTCCAGGGCACGTTGATGGCCGCGTGGTTGGCGAAGGGAAACTGCGCCGAGAAGTACACGTCGCTCTGGTTGACCGGAATCTGCTGCACGCCCCCGCGCAGCGGCACGATGACCAGGGCTATATATAGGAGTCCGACGAGCACCGCGCGCCAGCGCGGAAACCAGGCCGGGGCCAGCGGCAGCGGCGCAAGCAGGCGCCGGTACAGCCCGTAACCGGCCGCCAGCAGACCCGCCAAAATCAGGGTCAGCTTCAGCCAGGGCGCCGAGCCGGCCGACGCCGCCATTTCGCCGGGCGTGTCGAGGTACTGCAGCGGGGTGCTGTCGAGGCGGAAGCCCCAAGCCTTGTACAGCTCCAAATCGACGGTGGTCATGAGCCCGACCACCACGCCCGCCAGCGCCGTGTAAGCCCCGAGGGCTTTGGCCCCGCGCCAGCGCGGAAACAGCCCGCCCAGCGTCAGCAGCAAAAAGGCCGGCAGGCTCAGGTACGCGGCGGCCGAGCCATCGAGGCGCAAGCCGTAGAGAAAGGTGCGCGCGGCCGTGCCCGCGTCGAGGGCGGCGGTGTGCTGCGACCAGTGGTAAAGCAAAAAGACGGCGCGCCCGAGGGCGAACAGCAGCAGCCAGTATAGAAAATAGCGCGGCTGATAATGAAAGCGGTTTCTCACGAGCGGAGTGCGAAGCCGCAAAGGTAACGGGCGCGTGCATGCCGCCGCTACGCAATCCGGCCCGGCACCCTGCCGCCAGGAAACTAATCCGCAGGCTTCCGGTACTGCGGGCGGAGAGATACGGGTAGAAATTGAGGGGGTGTGGTCGGCGAAAACGTTTGCTTGGTCGAAAAAGGCCTTAAAAAAAGAGGGGGTAGTTGTGAAAAATAACTTTCGCTTCTACCTTTGGCCCCATCAAAAGCATTTCCCCGCTTTTTTAACCTTTCCCCGTTTCGTGGCAACCCTCCGTTTTCGTGCTTTGAATTTGGTCGACCAGCGCAAGCCGGTGCCGGTCACTTCGTCCGAACGTCGTTCGGAATCTTTTGGTCGCAACGTGTTCAACCTGGAGGCCATGCGCGCCACCATGTCGGGCGACTATTTCAAAAAGCTGCAGGCCGCCATCAAGAATGGCCAGCCCGTGGAGCGCGGCGTGGCCGACGCCGTGGCCGGGGCCATGAAAACCTGGGCCATGAGCAAGGGGGCCACGCACTACACGCACTGGTTCCAGCCGCTGACCGGCGCCACCGCCGAAAAGCACGACTCCTTTTTTGACCTCAACTCCGACGGCCGCCCCATCGAGAACTTCAAAGGTTCGGCGCTGGTGCAGCAGGAGCCCGATGCTTCGTCGTTCCCCAACGGCGGCATCCGCAACACCTTCGAGGCCCGCGGCTACACCGCTTGGGACCCCACGTCGCCCGCCTTCATCATCGAAACGGCCGGCTCGAAGACCCTGTGCATCCCGACCATCTTCGTCGCCTACACCGGTGAGGCCCTCGACTACAAAGCCCCGCTGCTGAAGTCGCTGGCCGCCCTGGAGCGCGCCGCCCTGCCCATCTGCCAGTACTTCGACAAGGACGTGCAGCGCGTGAACACCACGCTGGGCATCGAACAGGAGTACTTCCTCGTCGACAAGGCCCTGTATTCGGCCCGCCCCGACCTGGTGATGACCGGCCGCACGCTCTTCGGCCACGCCCCGGCCAAGGGCCAGCAGCTCGAAGACCACTACTTCGGCTCGATTCCGCCCCGCGTGCACTCCTTTATGGTGGAGTTCGAAGAGGAAGCTACCAAGCTGGGCATTCCGCTGCGCACCCGCCACAACGAAGTGGCCCCGCACCAATTTGAGTGCGCCCCGACCTTCGAGGACGCCAACCTGGCCATCGACCACAACCAGCTCCTGATGGACATCATGGACAAGGTGGCCGACAAGCACGACTTCAAGGTGCTGCTGCACGAGAAGCCCTTCGCGGGCGTCAACGGTTCGGGCAAGCACAACAACTGGGCAATGAGCACGGACACCGGCGTGAACCTGTTCTCGCCCGGCCGCAAGCCCAAGGAAAACCTGCAGTTCCTGACCTTCTTCATCAACACGGTGAAGGCCGTGCACCAGCACGCCGATTTGCTGCGCGCCAGCATTGCCTCGGCTTCGAACGACCACCGCCTGGGCGCCAACGAAGCCCCGCCGGCCATCATGTCGGTGTTCGTGGGCAAGCAGCTGACGGAGGTGCTCGACGAGCTGGAGCGCAACGCCAAGCTGCCCCTCGACAAGGGCGACAACCTGTACTTGAAGCTGGGCATCGACAAGATTCCGCCCATTCTGCTCGACAACACCGACCGCAACCGCACCTCGCCCTTCGCCTTCACCGGCAACAAGTTCGAGTTCCGCGCCGTGGGTTCGTCGGCCAACTGCTCCTCGGCCATGACCGTGCTCAACGCCATCGTGGCCGACCAGCTGGACATCTTCCGCAAGGAGGTCGACGCGCTGATCGAGACGGGCCGCAAAAAGGAAATGGCCATCATCGACGTGCTGCGCCAGTACGTGATTGACTCGAAAGCCATCCGCTTCGAGGGCAACGGCTACTCCGACGAGTGGAAGGAAGAGGCCGCCTCGCGCGGTTTGTCGAACGTGCCGACCACGCCGCCGGCCCTTGACGCCTTCGTGACCGAGCCGGCTTCGCAATTATTCGAGCGTTTGGGCATATATTCGCACGTTGAACTGCACGCCCGCCACGAAATCCTCCTGGAGGACTACATCAAGCGGGTGCAGATCGAAAGCCGCGTGATGGGGGATTTGGCCGTAAACCACATTATTCCGACCGCGGTAGCGTACCAGAACAAGCTTGTGCAAAACGTGCGCGGCTTGCGCGAACTGGGCCTCGATGACGAATACTCGCAGGTAACTGTGGATTCCATCAAGGAAATTTCGCGGCGCATCGCGACCATCAAAACCACGGTGGGCGAGATGGTTGACGAACGGAAAAAAGCCAACAAGCTGGAGGACACGCGCGAGCGGGCCCTGGCCTACGGCGCAACTATTCGTCCGCTGTTCGACGTTATTCGTCGGCAAGTTGACAAATTGGAACTTCTAGTGGCCGACGAAGATTGGCCCCTAGTCAAATACCGCGAGCTGCTCTTCTTGCATTAGCAGCCGCCGGTGCAACCGGTTCGAATTCGGGTGGGAATGCAGTTCGACCGGTTCGCCACTAAGCCCGTTGGCCCCGCAGCAAGTGCGGGAGCCGGCGGGTTTTTTCATTTTCGGGCCATGCGTCAGCGGCTACCCGCTGACGCATGACTTTTTTATTGACCCAGACTAATTGGCCGGCGAAGAGGCGGCGGGCAGCTCGGGCAAGTCGTGTTCCAGTACCTCCGCTTTCGAGCCGAAATCTGGCGCTACGGCCCGGCGCAGGCGGTTTTTTAGCTCGTCGAGGGTGTGGCGCACGTTCGTGACGGTGGGGTGCTGCTGCAGCTTGGCGGCCATGTCGGTCTTGAGCACGGCGCGCACAATTTTCTCCACCACGAAGGGCAGAATCCAGCCGACCACGTTGGAGGCCAGCGCCCCGCGCAAGCCCAGCCGGGCCAGCAGCCGGATGGTCATGCGCTCCAGCAGCAGCGCCTTCACGGCCGGGGCCGCCTTGTCGGTGAGGAAGTCGGCCACCAGCTTGGCGTTGCCGCGCTGCACTTCGGCGCGCAGCACCTCCTGCACCGACTCGGCCGCCGAGCGGAAGGCCTTGCGAAACAGCGGGCCGGTTTGCCAGGCGCGCAGCCCCAGGGCGCGGGTAGCGTCGAAGAGGGTGGGGAAGATGGAGGGCGCTTTCATACCGCAGCAAGAAACGCAAAAGCCGTCGAAAGGTGCGAATAACGCCCGCCCGGCAATTAATTGCGGCCCTTGGGAAAGGCGCCGCTACATAAAGGACGCATAGTTTGTTTATTGCAGCCCAGCCAAGTTGCGGCACCGCGGCCCCCGTGCTGCGCCGTCCGCCCTCGGCTGTTCCGCCCCCTCTCCCTACCAACCTAGCATGCATGCCATTGTCATCAGCCGCCCCGGCGGCCCAGAAGTCTTACAGCTCGCCCACCGCGACACCCCGCCACCCGGCCCCGGTCAAGTGCAGGTACAAGTGCTGGCCGCGGGCGTCAACCGCCCCGACGTGCTGCTGCGCCAGGGCAAGTACGGCGGCGCGGGCGACGTGACGGGCACCGTCCCGGGCCTGGAAATAGCCGGCGTGGTGAGCCAGGTCGGGGAGGGCGTGACGCGCTGGCAGGTGGGCGACGAGGTATGCGCCCTGCTGGCGGCCGGCGGCTACGCCGAATACGCGGTGGTAGACGCGCGCCACTGCCTGCCGGTACCCGCCGGCTGGCGCATGACGGAGGCCGCCTCCCTGCCCGAAACCGTGTTTACCGTGTGGCACAACGTGTTTCAGCGCGGCGCCTTGCAGCCCGGCGAAACCCTGCTGGTGCACGGCGGCAGCAGCGGCATCGGCGTGACGGCCATTCAGCTGGCCCGCTTGCGCGGGGCCACGGTGTACGCCACGGCCGGCTCGGAGGAAAAATGCCGCGCCTGCGAGGCGCTGGGCGCCGCCCGCTGCTTCAACTACCACACCGAGGACTTCGAGGCCGGGCTGCGGGAGCAGGGCGTCGACGTGGTGCTGGACATGATCGGGGGCGACTACACGGCCAAAAACCTGCGCCTGCTCAAAGACGACGGCCGGCTGGTGTTTATCAACGCCATGAAGGGCGGGACGGCCGAGTTCAGCGCCCTGGAAGTCATGCGGCGGCGGCTGACCATCACCGGCAGCACCCTGCGCCCGCGCTCGGCCGACTTCAAGGCCGCGCTGGCAGCCGAGGTGGAGCACCACGTGTGGCCGCTGCTGGTGAACAAACAGTTCAAGCCGGTGCTGTTTCGCAAATTCGCCCTGCCCGAAGCCGAACTGGCCCACCGCCTGCTGGAAAGCAGCGCCCACATCGGCAAAATCGTGCTGCGGGTCAACCGTTGAGGTGCCTTCCGCCTTCAGTAAATCATTAACGGCGGGCAATAATTATTGCAAAAGTGTAAACGTGGCCGCCGCGTGCCCGTACGCTTCAGCTTAGAGGGAACCTGACCGGCTTCCTGTTGCCCGCGCTACTCTTTTCTTCCGCGCCGCCCTCGTTCCGGGCGGTGCGTTGCACACCTCCACTGCCATGGATTACTCGTTGCTGAAGCAGTTGATCGAGCAGGCTGAGGCCTTCGAGCAGCACCAGCAAGCCAGCCACAGCGCGCCCGCCGACCTCGCCCGGTTTGCCGCTTGGCTGCACACCCGGACGGTCCTGGCCCCGACCGCCACCGACCCGCACCCCGACGAAATGCACCGCTCGCACGAAACGGCGGAGGTGCAGATCAGCAAGCTGGTGATTTTTATGAACCGCTACGCCCGGGTGTACAGCCGCCTGGCCCTGGCCGATACCCCGCTGCTCACCATCGATGACTTTGCCTACCTGGCCAGCCTCTACCGCGTGCAGCCCCTGAGCAAAACCGAGCTGATTACCCGCAACGTGCACGAAAAGGCCTCGGGCACCGAGGTCATCAAGCGCCTGCTGGCCAACGGCCTCGTCGCCGAGCAACCCCACGCCACCGACCGGCGCCGCAAGCAGCTCACCGTGACGGACGCCGGCCTCGCGGTGCTGCGGCAGGTGGTGGGCCGCATGACGCAGGCGGCGCAGCTCGTCGCGGGCGACTTGAACGCGCAGGAGCGGCAGCAGCTGCTCTACCTGCTGCAGCGGCTCGACAAGTTTCACCTGCCGATTTTCCTGGCCCCGCGCCCGGCCAGCTTCGAGGAGCTGATGCAGCTGTGGCAGCCGCTAAGCGCGGCGGAGGAGTAACCCCGGGCCGCGGCCGGGAGTACAGCTAGGCTGGGCGCTTGTTGCCCCGCCCGTACTGCTATGAAGAAAACTGCCCTTGTTATCGGCGCCACCGGCTTGGTGGGGCACTATTTGGTTGGTCAGCTGCTGACCGATGCGCGCTTCGAGCGCGTGAAAGTGTTTACGCGCCGGCCCACCGGCTACCACAACCCCGACAAGCTCGAGGAGTACCTCGTTGACTTCGACAAGCCCGCGGAGTGGCAGGAGCTGCTGCAGGGCGAGGTGCTGTTTTCGGCCCTGGGCACCACCCTCAAGCAAGCCGGTAGCAAGGAGGCTCAGTACCGCGTCGACCACACTTACCAGCTGCAAACGGCTGAGCACGCCGCCCGCAACGGCACCGACACCTACGTGCTGGTGTCGGCCGCCGGGGCGGACAAAGACTCAGCCCTCTTCTACAGCCGCATGAAGGGCGAGCTGGAGCGCGACGTGCAGGCGCTGGCGTTTGCGCGCACCCGAATCCTGCAGCCGGGCGTGTTGGCCGGCCCGCGGCCGCAGGCCCGGCCGCTGGAGCGGGTGAGCATCGGCGCGGCGGCCCTGCTGGGCACCCTGCCGGTCCTGCGCAAGTACCGTCCCATCCACGCCCGCACGGTGGCCCGGGCCATGATCAACGCCAGCTTCGACGAGGCGGTGGGCCTGCAGGTGGATACCCTGGAAGACGTGTTCAAGCGGGCCGGGGAGTAGGCGCGGGGCCGCCGTAGCCCACCCGCGCTTCGGCCCAGTCAAACGGCCGCTGCTCCATTGCCCAGCTGCGTGGTCAGCCAGTGCGGGTAGCGCACGGCTTGCTGCCGCTTGGCCTCCTCGTGCCAGTGGGCCCACGCCGGCCTGGGTGTCGGATTTCCTTCCGCGCGCAACCGCGTACCTTTGCCTGCCGGCAACTTTGCGGCCTTCAACGCGGTTTTGCCCCTGATTACGTACCTGCGCGCATGAGCACTCCTTCGGAATCCAAGATTTACTGCCCCAGCCTGACCCAGTACAAGCGCCGCGAAGCCCGCGTCGTCAACATCGGCGACCTGCCCCTCGGTGGGCATTACCCCATCCGGGTGCAGAGCATGACCACCGTCGACACCATGGACACCCTGGGCTCGGTGGAGGAAACGCTGCGCATGGTGGAAGCCGGCTGCGAGTACGTGCGCATCACGGCCCCGAGCATGAAGGAGGCCCAGAACCTGCAGGAAATCAAGAAGGAACTGCGCCGCCGCGGCTGCAACGTCCCGCTCATTGCCGACATCCACTTCACGCCCAACGCGGCCGAGCTGGCCGCCCGCATCGTGGAGAAAGTGCGCGTGAACCCCGGCAACTACGTCGACAAGAAGAAATTCCAGACCATCGAGTACACCGACGCGGAGTACCAGGGCGAGATTGAGCGCATCCGGGAGCGGTTTCGGCCCCTGGTGCAGATCTGCAAGCAGTACGGCACGGCCATGCGCATCGGCACCAACCACGGCTCGTTGTCGGACCGCATCCTTTCGCGCTACGGCGACACCCCGCTGGGCATGGTGGAATCGGCGCTGGAATTCCTGCGCATCTGCGAGGATGAGGGCTACTACGACGTGGTGCTGTCGATGAAGGCCTCCAACACCCAAGTGATGGTGCAGGCCTACCGCCTGCTGGTGCAGAAGCTCGAAGCCGAGGGCCTGCAGCCCTACCCGCTGCACCTGGGCGTGACCGAAGCCGGCGAAGCCGAGGACGGGCGCATCAAGTCGGCCGTGGGCATCGGCACCTTGCTGGAAGACGGCCTGGGCGACACCGTGCGCGTGAGCCTCACCGAGCCGCCTGAAGCCGAAGCGCCGGTGGCGCGCATGCTCATCGACCGGTACACGAACCGCGCCGCCGAGGCCAAGCCCATTGCGCCGTTGAGCGCAGATGCTGAGCCCGCGTTTGTTGCCGCCGCTTCGCAAGACCAAGGCTCAACCCCGGCAACCGAATCGGGGCAGGTGCCCATCGACCCCTTCCAGTACCACCGCCGCGCCACCCACGAAGTGCTCAACTTCGGCGGGACGAACGTGCCGCGGGTGCTGGCCGACATTTCGCGCCTGCCGCAGGTGGAATACAACGACCTGCGCTGCGTGGGGCACCTGTATTCGGCCTTCCTCGACAAGTTCCAGATGAACGACCTCGGCGCCGACTACCTCTACACCGGCCAGCGCCCCATCCCGTTCATGCTGCCCAACGGCCTGAAAGAGTTGGTCGACTATTCGGCCTGGCTGGACGCGGGCCAGCGCGCTGACCATTTCCCGGTGCTGACCCACAGCGAGTACGCCGTGGCCGCCGCCCGGCACCCCGAGGCCAACTTCGTCTTTCACAACCTGGATTCGCTCACGCCGGCGGCCATCGACCAGCTGCGGGCCGACAAGACGGCCGTCGTCATCCTTTATACCGACAACGTCCACGCCATGCCCGAACTCCGACGGGCGTTCTTCCGGCTGATGAACCTGGGCGTGACGAGTCCCGTCATCATCAACCGCCAGTACCCCGAGCAGGCGCCCGAGCAAACCCAACTCTACGCCGCCACCGACGTGGGCGGCCTGCTGCTCGACGGCCTCGGCGACGGGGTGGTGCTCAGCACCGAAAAGCTGCCCGACGCCGACCAGAACACCTGGCTGGCGCGGCTGGATGGCCTCAACCAGCTCGGCTTCGGCATCCTGCAGGCGGCCCGCACGCGCATGAGCAAGACGGAATACATCAGCTGCCCCAGCTGCGGCCGGACCCTGTTTGATCTGCCCGAAACCACGGCCATGATCCGCCGCCGCACCGACCACCTGAAAGGCGTCAAAATCGGCATCATGGGCTGCATCGTGAACGGCCCCGGCGAAATGGCCGACGCCGACTACGGCTACGTGGGCGTGGGCCGGGGCAAAATTGCCCTCTACCGCGGCCAGGAAGTCATCAAGAAATCGGTGCCCGAAGAAGCCGCCGTGGACGAGCTTATCAACCTCATCCGCGAAGACGGCCGCTGGGTCGAGCCGGTGGCAGTGGAGGAGCCAGTCGGGGCGTAAGGCGGGAATAGGTCCAAATCAGCACGTCATGCTGAGGCGCAGCCGAAGCATCTCTACCGCTTCGCCTGCGCCTAATAGGACGTCATGCCGAGCTTGCCGAGGCATCTCGCGTGCTGATGCTAGGTAATGATTTTACTACCTAACGCCAGCGGTAGAGATGCTTCGACAAGCTCAGCATGACGTTCTTCTTCATTCTCTACATGCTGGACCTATACCTAATTCCTGATAGCCAGTCTAAGTCGAGCCGCAATCTGAGTTTGCAGCGCGCGGGCGGTATTGAGGACGACTTATTTTACCGGCTGCAGACCGAAGGCATCATAGGACTCTGGTTTGATTACTACAGCGACTTTCGTTGGGGCAGTGAAATCGTGGTCCGGATGCTACTCAAGTTGCAGCAGAAGCCAGTGCGGCTGAAATCAGATGAGGCTGCTTTCCAGGCCATTCTTCAGCAAGCTGTCGATGCGCAGTGCGGCTTGTTAGGGTTAGGAGACTAAATGCCGCTCTCTAGCCCCTTGCTGCCGCAAACCAAAAGTTTCTCATCGAATTGCTTTAGCGGCCCCGGCTCCACCTCAACCGGCGCCCGCCACCTGACCCCAACCACATGAAAGCCTTCCTTTTCGACCTGAACGGGACCATGATTCACGACATGGACTACCACACCCGCGCCTGGCAGCGGCTCTTCAACGAGGAGCTGGGCGGCCAGTTTTCCTACGACGAGGTGAAGCCGCAGATGTACGGCAAAAACCAGGAGGTGCTGGTGCGCATGTTCGGGCCGGAGCGGTTTACGGAGGACGAAATGGTGCGGCTTTCGCGGCAGAAGGAGGAGCGCTACCAGGCCGAGTATCGGCCCCACCTGCAGCTGCTGCCCGGGCTGCTGGAGTTTCTGCAGGCAGCCAAAGAGCGTGGCATTCCGGTAGCCATCGGCTCGGCGGCCATTCCCTTCAACATCGACTTCGTGCTCGACGGGCTCGACATCCGCCAGTACGTGCAGGCCGTGGTCAGCGCCGACGACGTGACCGAGAGCAAGCCCCACCCCGAAACCTTCCTGAAAGCCGCCGCCGCGCTAGGCGTGGAGCCGAAAGACTGCGTGGTGTTCGAGGACGTGCCCAAGGGCGCCGAAGCCGCCCGCAACGCCGGCATGAGCTGCGTGATTCTCACCACTACCCACGAAGAGGCCGAGTTCGACTACCTCGACAACGTGCTGCACTTCGCCCCGGACTTCCGCGACCCGTTTTTCCGGCAGCTGCTGTAGCGCCCGTGGCCCACGCCCCGTGTGGACGACCACCTGCACGACGCGGCAGTGGAGCAGTTCGTTTTTGACGCCGCCCGCGGCCGGCTGACGCTGTGGCAAAAGGTCGAGCCCTTCCGGCAAGGCCAAGTGGTACGCAAGCAACTGGTGCTGTCCGGCATCCGCAACGGGGCGGCCGTAGCCGCCGTGCAGCAACTGCTTGACGTTGAGCGGTGCCAGCGGCGGTGGACGGAGCTGGGCTACTGCGTGGACTGGTGCGGCCTCGACCCAGCGCAGCCCAGTCGGCCGCCCGATTTGCACCTGCGCCTGGAAATCGACCACCTGTCGCCTTTGCTCGTGCACTGCGCCAAATACCGGCTGCAGGTGCTGAACTAGCCCCGCTGGCCGCTTCGATGGCCGGCGGCTTCTACCTTTGCCGCGCCTTCCACCACTGCCACCAGCGCATGATTCGCACCGTCATCTTCGACATGGACGGCGTGCTCGTTGATACCGAGCCGCTGCACCACGACGCCTTTTTTCGCCACTTCGCCGAGCTGAACCTGCCGATTTCCGACACCGAGTACGCCACCTTCCTCGGCGGCTCGACGCGCAACATCTACCAGCGCCTCAAGCAGGAATACAGCCTGGCGGCCGACGTCGAAACCTTGATGCAGCGCAAGCGCGAGCTGTTCAACGCGGCCTTCGACGAGGACACGGCGCTGGACCTGCTGCCCGGCGCGCGGGCCCTCATTGAGGACCTGCACCGCGCCGGCGTGCCCCTGCAGCTGGCTTCGTCGGCTTCCAAGGACACGATTAACCGCGTGTTCCGGCGCTTCGGGCTGTACCCGTACTTCGACAACCTGGTGAGCGGGGAGGACTTTCCGCAATCCAAGCCCAACCCGGCCATTTTCCTTCACGCGGCCCAGCTGGCGGGCGTGCCGGCCCACGAGTGCGTGGTCATCGAGGATTCGGCCAACGGCGTGACGGCGGCCAAGGCGGCGGGCATGTACTGCATCGGCTACCGCAGCGCGCACTCCGGCGGCCAAGACCTGCACCACGCCGACGAGGTGGTGGCGGAGCTCGGGCAGCTGAGTGCCGCCCGCATCCGGGCGCTGCCGGTCCCGCGCTAATCCGGGGTGGCGGGTGCGCCGCTTTGGCGCCACTTGCGTATGCCGATGCAAATGACCTTTGGTATGTCCCAGCGCCTGTTAAACCTGCCCGAGCTCGGCCTAGTCATGTATTTGCTGCGCGACAAAGCCGGCGCGGAGCGCTTGCTGGCTCACCTGCCCGCGGCCCGGGTGGCCGACATTACCCCCCACGGCGTGGGCAGCCTGCGCTTCGTGGGCGAAGTGGCCGAGCGGCGCCTCGGCGACATCATCGGCCGCACGCAGTTCCTGGACGAAGACGGCGTGCCGGTGTTCGTGGCCCTGTACCTGGACACCGCCGACGAGCTGTACGAGCTGGACTGCTGGAAAACCGACGACTCGCCGGTGCGGCGCATCCCGGCCTTCTGACGCGCAGTCGACCCGCGCCGGCCGCGCCGATGAACCTGGCAAAGACCGCCCCGGCGTTGCTAGCGCACGGCGTACACGCGCTGAATGCGGCGGTGCTGACCCAGCGTTTGGGCCAGCTGGGTGGTGAGCTGGTCGGTGCGCTGCGGTTCGCGCAGCACCAGCTGCAAGGAGTTGTTGAGCAGGCGGGCGGTGCGGCGGCACAGCGGCGTGCCGCTGCTCAAATCCAGGCAAAGGTTGTCGAGGCGCTCCTCGCGCAGCAGTTGGTGCTCGTCGTTGTAGAAGCGCACGATGGTGTAGGAGCGGGTGTTCAGGTCGGTTTCCAGGTTCCAGTAGCCGCCTTGCGGCACTTGCTGCGCGTGAACCAGTACGGGAAACAGCAGGCTGAAGCAGGCGGTGAGCAGGGGCGTTTTCATGGCGTTGGGGTAGGCTAGGGGTGAGACATGCGTTAGGGGCCAGCCGCTAACGGGTACTAAGATGGCCTGCCCAATCAGCCCGCGCTGGGCTATTCGCCCAGCGACGTATGCGCACGGAAATACAGTAGCGACCTGTCGCTCAACCGCCGCTTCGGTCGTTGGTCGATGAAGGATTGTTGTTGGTCTATAAATCAGATAACAAGCAGCTTACCCGCGGCTAAATCGGTATATTCACTTGGGCTCAACGCAACGAACGATGGGTATGGCTCAGGCAATAAACCGGGTGCTGCGGCAGATAGACGAGCGGCGCGTGCTGCGCCACGCACTGTTTTGGCTGGTGGTCGGGCTGCTGGAGGCCGCGCTGCTGCGCTACAAGTGCGTGTTTGTGTACCACGCCGGGCTGGCCCTGCTGTTTTCGCTGGTGCTGGTGCTCTGCGCGTTCGGGCCGGCCACCTACGCGCTGCTCTACGGGGTGCTGCCCGAGCTGTGGGCCGAGCAGCCCCGCTACGGGCGCCTGCTGCTGCGGGCGCTGGGCTGGCTGAGCGCGGCGTCGGTGCTGTCGTACGCCGTGTGGGCCTGGGGGCTGCTGCCGCTGCGGGCCGCCGTGGCGGCCGGGCCCCTGGAGCAGCACCTGGCCTTGTCGCCGGCCATGCACCTGCCCCTGCTGCTCACGGCCGGGGCCGCCGCCGGGCTGTGGGGCTACCGGCGCTGGCGCCGCAAGGAGCTGCTCAACGAGCAGCTGCAGCAGGAAAACTACCGGGCTGAGCTGCAGCTGCTGCAAGCCCAGATTCACCCGCACTTTCTCTTCAACACGCTCAACAACCTCTACGCCCTCACGCTTCGGCAATCAGACGAGGCGCCGCGGGTGGTGGAGCGGCTGCGGGCGCTGCTGCACTTTGTGGTGGAGCAGGGCCACGCGCCGCTGGTGAGCCTGCGCGACGAAGTAGCCCTGCTGCGCAACTACGTGGCCTTGGAGCAGCTGCGCTACGGCCCGCGCCTGACAGTGGTCTTCGAGGCCCCCGCCATGCCCGCCCGGGCGGGCATGGCGCCGCTGCTGCTGCTGCCGCTGGTCGAAAACGCCTTCAAGCACGGCTCCGCCGAGCAGGTGGGGGCCGCCCGCATCGTCATTCGGCTGGGCCTGGACGCCGACGACCTGATCTGCTCCATCCACAACTCGAAAAACGCCGATGCACCCGCCGGAGCCGGCGGCATCGGCCTGAGCAACGTGCGGCAGCGCTTGCAGCTGCTCTACCCCGGGCAGCACCAGATCGGGGTGGAGGTGCGGCCTGATACGTTCACCGTGCAGCTGCGCCTACGCCTGCGGGAACTGGAGGCCGCCGCGCCGCCCCGCCGCCGGGCTTGGCAAGGCGCGGGCCGGCGTCGGCAGTCGGTGCGGATGCGGGCGACCCTGGCCCATCGGATACCCGCATGAGCGCCGTGCTCCGACACCGGGTCGTCCGGCACGGGCTGTTCTGGGCCGCCATACTGGCCTTTTCCCTGATCATTCAGCTGCCCGCGTACTGGGGCAACGGCACCCGGCTATACGTGATTGGGTTGTTTTTCAATCAGTTGCCGGCCTCGATGCTGGCCACCTACCCGCTGCTGTACTGGCTGCTGCCCCGGCTGATGCGGCAGCGCCAGCCCCTGGCGTTTGGGCTGCTGCTGACCGCGTGGGTGGCCGCCTGCGCCCTGCTGACGATGCTCACCGTCATCTGTTTTGATTTGGTGATAATGCCCCGGTTGTTTCACGCCCCGATTGACCCGGCGTTTCACCAAGTGGGCTACTGGCACCTGAATTACACCTTTTTCATCACCGTGCTTACGGCCGGCATTGCCGTGACGGTGAAAATCACCCGCGAGTGGGAAACGCAGCGCCGCCAGCGCCAGCAGCTGCGGCAGCAGCGCCTGCGCACCGAACTGCAACTGCTAAAGGCCCAGCTGCAACCGGCTTTCCTGTTCGGCACGCTTCGGTCGCTGCACCGCCTCACGGCCGCCAAGGCGCCCGAGTCGCCGGGGGCGGTGCTGCACCTGGCCGAACTGCTGCGCTACATGCTCTACGAAAGCCCCCACGATACCGTGCCGCTGGCCGACGAAGTGGCCATGATGCGGCGCTACGTGGCGCTGGAGCAGCTGCGTCTGGGGCGCCGGGTGGAGGTGTCGCTCAACTTCAGCGGCGCGTTTGCCGACTACGTCATCGAGCCGCTGCTGCTGCTGCCGTTTCTGGAAAACGCGCTCCGCCACGGCACCGGCGCCGCCCTGGAGTGCGCCTGGATCAGCATCGACCTGGTGGTGCGCCACGACCGGCTCGTGCTCAAAGTCATCAACAGCCAGTTGCCCAGTGCGGTGGCCTGGGCGGAAGGCGCGGGCCTGCGCCGCGTGCGCCAGCGCTTGGAACATCACTACGCCGGCCGCTACCGCCTGCAGGTGGTGCCGGAGCCCGACACCTTCCTGATCATCCTGCAGCTGCCGCTCACGGCGCGGGCCCAACCGGAGCCGCGCCGGCTGCCCCTCGCGGCGGCCGCCTCTTTTCAGCCGCAACTGCCATGAAACTAAAGTGCTTGCTGGTCGACGACGAGCCCCCGGCCCTGGAAGTGCTCGAATCTTACGTGCGCGAGGTGGCCCACCTGCAGCTGGTGGGCACCTGCCAAAACGCCCTGCAGGCCTTCGACGCGCTGCAGCACCAGCCCGTCGACCTGCTGTTTCTCGACATCAAGATGCCCAAGATGCTCGGCACGGACTTTTTGCGCAGCCTGCGCCACCCGCCCCAGGTCATCTTCACCACCGCCTACCGCGAGTACGCCTACGAAGGCTTCGAGCTCGACGCGGTGGATTACCTGCTCAAGCCCGTGTCGCTGGAGCGTTTTCTGAAGGCCGTGGCCAAAGCCGGCAAACCCGACCTGGCGCCGCCGGCCGAGCCCGCCCCGCCCGCCGCCAACCCCGACGCCTTCCTGTATTTCCGCGTCGACAGGAAGATGGTGAAGGTGCTGCTGCGCGACGTGCTCTACGTGGAGGGCCTGAAGGATTACGTGAAGATTCACTGCGTGGCGGGGCCGCCGCTCGTCGTGAAGCAAACCATCAACGGCATGGAGCAGAAGCTCTCCGAAAGCAACTTTCTGCGCGTGCACCGCTCGTTTATCGTGGCCCTGGACAAGGTGCGTACCTTCAGCCCCCGCCACCTGGAAATAGCGCAGCAAGAGGTGCCCATCGGCCGCCTGTACCGCCCGCAGGTCAGCGAGGCGCTCAAGTAAGGCGCCTCCGCGCTACTTGCACGGCTCCTTGCGGCGCGTGTCGATGACGTAGGCAATGCGCCAGCCCTGGGGCAGCTTCACCAGCTGAAACGAGTTGTAGCCGCAGTGGCTGAACTTGTTGTCGAGGTAGAACTGGTAGGGCGTCCAGACGCTGGCCAGCTGGGCGTCGATGAGCACCCGCTCGAAGCTGATGCGCTCATCCCAGACCTCTTTGTGCGGCGTACCTACGGCCTGCAGAAATTCCCGCGGGCTTTCGGTCATGACCTGCGGGCTGCCGCCGCGGGTGCTGATGGTGTGCAGCACCACCGTCGGGGCCAGGGTGCTGCGCACCACGGCGCTGTCGCCCTTGCGCAGGCCCTCGAAAAAGCGGGTGACGGTGGCCTTGACGGCTTCGGTTTCGGCCGGGGCCGGCGCGGTGGTTTGGGCCCGGGCGGCCGGGGCGGCCAGCAGTAGGCAGGGGAGGAGCAGAAGGCGCATGGGGGAATAAGGAAGATGTGACGGGCAAAGAAACCGCCGCGCGGGCCAGCGTTGCACGCCCGGCCGCCCCCCCGCGCCGGCCGCGGCGGCTGCGCTACCCGCGTTGCGCTGGCCATTCCCGACCGACGCCCGCCCCCGCCGCGGCGGCTGCGGCGGCCAATTTTTAACCCGTCAGAAGTCAATTCGGTGGGAATAAGTGCAGGGCGTAGTACCTTTACCTCAGTAAGTTCCGCTACCTGCGCCCGGCCCGCTGCCGCGTTGGTGCCGGCGCCTTTCACTCATTTTCCCTTTTCTATCGACTGCATGAATACCCGCTTTATGCGCCGGGGCCACTGGGGCCGCGGCTTGGTGCTGGCGCTGCTGGCCGCGGCCGGTCCCGCCGCCGCCCAGGACGTCACCATTCCCGACGTGGAGGCCTGGTCCTTTACCGGCTTTAAGTCGGCCGACGGGCAGCTGTACTACACCATGCGCCAGGAGCGCAACGTGTACGACCTGTTTCACCTGGAGCTCTACGGCCGCGACCTGAAAAAGCTCTCGACCACCGACGTGCGCCTGGGCCGCAACGGCAAACTGCTCACCGCCCGCGCCGTGGGCGCCAACACCGTGTTCTGCTTCTACAACGGCAAGGACGGCACGCTGCTGCAGTTCAACGCCGCCGGGCAGAAAACCCAGGACATCCACGTGCCCCTGGCCGACGTGTTCGGCAGCATCACCGCCCTGGAGCCGGCCGGCACCGCGGGCGACTTTTACCTGGTGTACCCCATCGACGCCGACAAGAAAGGCTACTCCGTGGCCCGCTACGGCGCTGATTTCAAGCCCAAGTGGCAGAAGGACTTCGCCCCGGAAAAGGGCAAGTACCAGCTGCGGCGCTTTGCCGCCGACGACGCCCACGTCTACGCCCTCGACGAGTACTCCAAGGCCGGCTGGGAAGTGGCCTGCCTCGACGGGGCCACCGGCGCCGAAAAAGCCCGCCCGGCCCTGCCCGCGGCGCCCAACGAGGTGCTGCCCACCCTGGCCCGCGTCGACAAGGCCGGCCGCTTGCTGCTGGCCGGGCCCTACGCGGACAAGTCGCCGCGCCCGGCCGTGTACACCGAGAAGCCCGACGCGCCGCCCCGCGGCGGCTTTTTCACCATGGGCCTCTCGCCCGAGGGCAAGCAGGAGTTTCTCAACACCATGCCCTACACCGAGGAGCTGGCCCAGCAGCTGAACTCCCGTTCCAGCGTGGCCGTCTTCACGGTGCGCAACTACCCCGGCATCAAGCTGCACGAGCTGCTGGAAAAGCCCGGCGGCGGCTACCAGCTGGTGGGCGAAACCTACAAGAACTTCGGCTACAACGACGCGGACTACGAGCGGGCCGGCGGCGTGAAGTCGGCGCCGGCGCCCGCGGCCAATGGCAACAGCAACTTCGGCTCCATGGGCGGCTTCGGCATCGGCAACACCCGCAGCTACGTGCTGGATTTCGTGGTGCTCGACCTCGACGCCCAGGGCAAAATGCAGGCTGTCCGCCGCATTCCCAAGCCCTACAAGCTCTACCAGAACCACAGCGTCACCAGCCCCGACGACTGGTCGCAGCGCAGCATGTACAGCTACCGCTTCCTGGCCCCCGCGGCCGGCGCCCCGCCCCGGCTGGTGTACCTGAACTGGCACCAGAACCTGCAGTACGTCAACTCCGTGGCCCTGACCGACAAGCGCGACGACCTGTTTTCGCGCCTCTACCTCGACCAGCCGGTGGTGCCCGCCGACAAGGACCGCGGCGAGCTGACTGTGCGCGAGTTTGAGCACGAAGTAGCCGCCCCCAACCTCGACCTGGCCTACGACGACGTGCTGCCCCACGCCCCGGGCAAGCTGCTCTACTCGCACTACGACAAAGCCACCAAGACCCTGCGCCTGCAGGTGCTCGACGTGCCCGGCCTGAAGTAATTCCGCGTGTTTTATCCCCTGCTTTCGATGACGACTTTCTATAAGCGGCCCCTCGGCGGGCTGCTCCTCCTGGCCCTGACGGCGGGCCTGCTGCTGCCCGGCCGCGCCCAGGCCCAGCAACAACTTTCCATCAAGGGCGTGCCCGGCCTGCCGCAGCTGCTGCCCCTGGAAGGCAAGGGCTACCTGGCCCTGTACCGCAGCGAGGCGGGCGAAGACGGCCACGACCTCTACGCCGTGCGCGTGCTCGACCCCGAGTTGAAAGTAAAGTACCAGTACGCCCTGCCGGTGCCGGTGGGCGCCCAGCCGCTGGCCACCCTGCCCGGCAAAGCCACCTATACGCTGGCCTTCCACGGCCGCGGCGGCGCGGGCCTGGCCCTGTACTCGTTTAACCCGCAGACCGGCGCCCAGCTCAGCCGCGAGCTGGAGGCCCTGCCCGACACGCGCCGCAGCCCCGTGGGGGCGCCTCTGGTGGCCGGCACGCCCACCGACGGCGTGTGCCTGGTGCAGCAGTACCGCAACGACACCACCGGCTACGCCATCACCGTGCTCGACGCCGCCCTCAAGCCGGAATGGTCGCAGATGTACTTTCCCAAGGACCTGCGCCACCACACCCCGCTGAAAGTGGCCGTGAGCAAGGACGTCATCACCCTGGTGCTGTCGGATTCCTACGTGGTGAAGCCCAACACCCGCGAGCAGCGCGCCGTCACGGAGTTTGCCGTGCTCGGCATCGACCGCGCCAGCGGCCGCGTGCTTTACCGCACGCCCACCCGCCGCGACGGCCTCACCATGCTGCCCGAGCAGCTGATGCCCCTCGCCGACGGCCGCGTGGCCACCACCGGCCTGTACTTCAACAGCCGCACCACCCGCGTCGACAGCGCCCAGGGCGTGTTCTTGACCACCTATAAGCCCGACGGCACGGCCGCCGCGCCGGTACTGACCTCCTGGGCCGACCTGGGCAAAAGCCTGAACGACCCCTCGCTGGGCCCGCGCATCCAGTCGCGCCGCGGCTACTTGCCCCTGCACGAGCTCATCACCACCACCGGCACCGACCTCAAGCTCATCGGCGAGTACAACACCTCGGTGCAGCCCGGCGGCGCCCTGCAGCCCGGCCCCTTCGTGGTGCTCAGCTTCGACGCCGCGGGCAAGCCCAGCGGGGCCTACCCGGTGGCGCGCACCTTCAAGGCCGGCTCCTCGGCCGACGAGCTGCGCTACAGCCACTACCGCAACGTGGTGGGCAAGCAGGCCGAGCCCTACCTGCTCTACACCGGTGTGGAAGGCCAGCAGGAGTACGCCTACGCCACGGTGCTGGCCAACGTGCCCACGCGCACGGCCGCCCGCGCCGCTTCCTCGCTGGAGAAGCTGCCCGACCCGCCCGCGCCGCCCCAGCCCACCAACGAGCTGCAGCAGGGCATCGACCTGTTTCGCAAAAACCTGAACACCACCGCTGAGGCCGTCAACAAGTTCGTGTACGGCGAGGCGCCGCCCCAGGCCCAGTACTTCCGCCCCGACCCCATGACCGGTTTTGTGGCCGCCACGCCCGGCAAAGTGCTGCTTTACCGCTACGAGCCCGGCCGCAAGCTGCTGCGCCTGCAAACGGTGGCGCTGCAATAAGCCCGGTCCCCGACGACCACCCGGCAGGCCCCGGCGCCGACACCCGTTGTCGGCGCCGGGGCCTTTGTCGTGGCCGAAACTGTACTTTTCACTCGGCCAAGCCCGGCCGCCCCATGCACGATCTGCTGATCCGCCTCGAAACTGCCGCCCACCACGCCGCCGGCCTCGTAACCAGGTCAGCCCCCGGATCTGTTGCGGCAAGCCCTTACTTCCAAGTCAACCGGGTATTGATGTTTTGGGCCACTTGCTTGCCCTGCGCCTGGCCCACTTCGCAGGAGCGGCGGTAGTGAATGCCGCCGTAGAGGCGCGAGAGGCCCGCCTCGGTAGCCGCCTGCTCAAAGGAGGTATACGAGCGGGTGCCCAGCCCAAACTGCGCGTAGTTCTGATCGGTAAAAGCGTAGTTGGGCCCGAATACGTCGGTCAGCATTTGGGCCGCGGCAGCCGATAGCGCCGCGTGGTTGGAACTGTATTCGGGGAAGGCGGGCGTCGTGATAAGCGGCAGCCAGTCGGGCTGGCCCATCGAAGCCCGGATGTAGGTCACGGGCCGCAGCACGTTGTAGAGGTACTTGGTTTTCATCGTGCTGATGAGGGCGTCGGTCATGGCGATGCTCATCTTGGCGTTGGCCACCAAGGCTTTGTCGAGGGCTGCGTTGTCGCGCACCAGCACCTGGGCCAGAATGGATGCCCAGTGGCCCAGCGGCGTGAAGTTGCGGCCGTTGGCCGCGTCGTTCCAAAACAGGGCAATGGCCGTTTGCTCGGGCGTACGGTTCTGGGCGATGGTTTTTACTTCCTCGACCATGGCGTAGAACGGGGAACCGGGCGTGGTGCTGTAGGGCGTGGGCTGGCCGGGGTCTGCGCCGTCGCCGCTGCCCGCCACCAGTGGGCGGTTGAAGCGCCAGTTAGCCAGCGCCGCGGGCGCAAACGCCGGCGGCGTGGACACCCAGAGCCCCGGCCCGGTCGGCGGGGTATAGGACGTGGTGTTATCGAAGCCATCGGTGGCGGCCCAGGCCAATACGGCTGCCGCCACTTGCTTGCCAAAGTCGGTGGAGCGCTGGCTTACTTCGGCCCCGAGAGAACCCCGCAGCGCCGTTTCGGTGGCCGCTTCCAGCGAGTCGATGGCGGCCAGGGCGGCGGGCGCAGCATTAGCAAACAGGCGGCGGTTGACGGCCGCCAGCGCGGCATTACTGCTCAGGGCCCAGTTGTACACCAGGTTGGGGTCGGGCGTGGGGAGGGCGCCAAGGCCGTTGAGCTGCCCGCCCAAGGAGCGGTAGCCGGCCATGCCTGGCACGGCGGCCTCGTAGGCGGCTACGCTGGCGTAGGCAAAGGGCCGCCCGAGCATGTTGGCTGGTATCTGCGGCGTGGTTCGGGCCAGCCGGGTTTCCATGTTCAGCCAGCTCACGGCCACGTCGGCGCGGTAAGAACTGGTGGCCGGAGAGGGGGAAGGCTGCGGGTTGTTGTTGTCGTCGGAGCAGGAGGTGCTCAGCAGCGTGAGCAGCAGCTTCGCCACGACGACCAGACTGCCAAAACGCCAGCGGGTAGGAAGAATTTTCATGGGACGAGGGGCTAGGTGAACGAATAAGTTCCGGGCGACGGCCGGAGGCCCGCACCCACCGAAAAATATTCTGTGTCACTGCCGGCCGCCGGCTTATTCTACTAACTACCGGCGCTCATCGACAGACAACCGCCCGCCGGGCACCAACAACGCTCCCGGTCCGGCGGCAACTATCCGCCCCGCCGCGCTGTTACCAAGGACCCGCGACCCGGGCCAGCGCCGGGCGTTTTGTTACCTTCGTTTCCCACGGCTCATTTGCTTTCGTCTCATGCGTACCAAAGGCTTATTTGACTTCGGCCCGGTGTTCGGCTACTTCTTCCGCAAGAACGACCCGAACCGCCACACCAATTTCAACCTGCGCACCATGCACACGATCAATAAGATATCGATGCTGATGTTCCTGGCCGGGTTGATTTACATGCTCTTCAAGTTCGTCATCCTGCGTTAAGTTGCCCGCTCGCTGTGCCGAGGCGGCTGCGCACCCGGGCCCAGCGCCCGGATGCTTAGCCGCGTTCGGCACGGCCGCCGGCGCATCTAACCGCGCCCGCCGCTATGAACATCGAAGAATTCCGCGACTACTGCCTCGCCAAGCCCGGCACCGCCGAGGAAACGCCCTTCGGCCCCGACACGCTAGTGTTTAAAGTCGGCGGCAAAATCTATGCCCTCACCAGCATCGAGAACTTCGGCAGCGTAAACCTGAAGTGCGACCCGGAGCGCGCCACCCAGCTGCGCGAGGAGCACGACTTCGTCGTGCCCGGCTACCACATGAACAAAAAGCACTGGAACACGGTGCTCATCGGCACCGGCGTCAGCGGGCGGCAGCTGCGCGAGTTCATCGACCATTCCTACGACCTGGTGCGCGCCTCCTTGCCCCGGGCCGTGCGCGAGGAGCTGGCCGCGGCCGAGCAGGCGTAACCCTTTTTCTCAGCATCCCATGCAGATCAGCAGCCGCTTCTCCGTTGCCGTCCACGTGCTGGCGCTGCTGGCGTTGCACCGGCCCGCGCAGGACGGTCTGCTGACCTCGGAGCGCATGGCCGGCAGCGTCAATACCAACCCGGTGGTCATCCGGCGCATCCTGGGGCAGCTCAAAAAAGCCGGCCTCGTGGAAGTGCGGCCGGCTTCGGGCGGCACCTTTCTTACCCGAGAGCCGGCCGCCATCAGCCTGCTCGACGTGTACCACGCCACCGAAGTGGTGGAAGCCGGCCGGCTGTTCAGCGTGCACGAGCAGCCCAACCCGGCCTGCCCGGTGGGCCGCAACATTCAAGCGGCCTTGAACGACACGCTGCGCCAGGCCCAGGCCGCGCTGGAGCGGCAGCTGGCCGCCGTCAGCCTGCAGCAGGTGGCGCTGGACATTGCCGCCAAGGAGGCTGTGGGAGTGGACTGAAATTTTTTTATCACCTATTGTAACAATAGTGGTTACAATGGGTTGTTCCTTTGCAACACCAACTCAACTTATGAACCCATGAACATTGCCCTTATCGGAGCCACCGGCTTTGTCGGCTCGCGCCTGCTGCGCGAAGCCCTGCAGCGCGGCCACCAGGTAACCGCCATCGTGCGCGACCCGAGCAAATTGGCCGAGCGCCCCACCAACCTGACCGTGGTGCAAGGCGACGTGAGTCAACCGGAGCAGCTAGCCGAGCAGCTGCGCGGCCACGACTTGGTGCTCAACGCCTTCAACGCCGGCTGGACCAACCCCAACCTCTACGAGGATTCGCTGGCCGGCAACCGCGCCATCGAAAAGGCCACCGAGCAGGCCGGCGTGGCTCGCCTCGTGGTTATTGGCGGGGCCGGCAGCCTCTACATCGGCGAGCAGCAGCTCGTGGACGGCCCGCAGTTTCCGGCCGAGTACAAGCCCGGCGCCACTGCTGCCCGCGACTACCTCACCGAGCTGCGCAAGAATGACAAGCTCGATTGGACCTTCGTGAGCCCCGCCATCGAAATGCACCAGGGCATCACCACCGGCCGCACCGGGCAGTACCGCCTCGGCACCGAAAACCCGGTGTTCAACGCCGAAGGCCGCAGCATCCACTCCGGCGAAGACCTGGCCGTGGCCGTGCTCGACGAAGTGGAAAAGCACCAGTTCAGCCGGCAGCGCTTTACGGCGGCCTACTAAGCAGCGGCGCGCCCAACGCCCGCGCCTTGGAGCCTGGACAGCAGCGTCCGGACCTCAGGGCGCGGGCGTTGTAATTAGGTTGCGGCTCTTAGTCCAGCACGTAGTTGCGGGGCACGGGCGGGGCCGGCAGCGCGGGCTGGCCGAGCATTTCGCGCAGGCTGTTCTCGATGGTTCGGCTCAGGGCGTTGAGTGCCAGGTCGTTGTCAGCAGTACCGAAAGGCTCCTCAATCTCGTTGACAATGGCATCCAGCGCCATAAACGTGTAGCCGATAAACACCACCACCAACGGCGTGGCCCAGCCAATGCTGTCGACCAGCCCAAAAGGCAGCAGGAAGCAATAGATATAGACGGTGCGGTGCAGCAGTACGCTGTAGGTGTAGGGGATGGGCGTGCCGGCAATCCGCTCGCAGCCGCCCAGAATATCGGAAAGCTGGTTGAGGTTGCGGTCGAAAGCCAGCAGTACAGTGGTATCGAGCCGGCCTTCGGCGCGGGCCTGCTGCAGCCAGCGGCCTAGCTCGCGCAGCAGCAGCACGGGCTTGAACTGCGCCCGGCCAACCTCGGCGGCTAGCTCCGCCGGGAGCAGGCGCTGCAGGTCGGGGGCCGCATCGGAATGGCGGAGCTGGTGGCGCAGGGCGTGGGCAAAGGCGATGAGCAAGGACACGAAATGCGCAACGGCCGGGGAGTCGGCTGGATGCCCACTCATGGTCAGGGCCTGCCGGGTGAGGGAGCGGGTGTCGTTGAGCAGGGCGCCCCAGAGGCGGCGGCCTTCCCAGTACCGCTCGTAACTGACGTTGTTGTAAAAACCCAGGAATACGGCCAGCGCCACGCCAAACAGCGAGAACGGGGCTGAGGTAAGCGGAATCTTGTGCTGCAATACCGTGCCCCGCAGATACACCACTGCCACCGACGCCAGCAGCAGAATCAGCAGGCGCGTGAGGACCTGCGGCAGCACCGAGCCGTGCCAGACAAAAAGGGTGCGCAGCCAGTTGTTTTTGGGGCGAATGATCATAGGGCGCCTTACGCAAAGAATCCGGCCTGGGTGGGCGCCGGCTCGTTGGTGGGCCAAGTTAGGACCCAAGAACGGTAGCCAAAACGTCGTTGGTGGGTAGGAACTCGTTGGGCGCTGTGCGCAGCGACTCCCGGGGGAGCCAAGCGAAAACAATAGTACCCTTGCCGTCAGCACGCGAAAGGCCTCGATTCGCGCTTGGGGCGCGACGTGCCCGCAATGCCCCGGGCAGAATGCAACGAAGCGGTAGAATTAGACCCGCATGACGCCATTTTGGCCGCCTGGACAGCCTGAACCGGCGGCGGGATACCGCCCGCCGACTGTCAGGAAAAATAAAAGCGGCGCCGACCGTAGTCGGCGCCGCTTCTAAGCAAGGGGCGGCGGTTAGCGGCGGGAAGTTACACCACCACGTTCACCATGCGGCCGGGCACCACAATGACTTTCTTGGCTGGCTTGCCCTCGGCGAAGCGGGCCAGGATGTCGGTAGCGCGCACGGCTTCCTCGATTTCGGCGGCGGTGGCGCTGGCGGCAAACTGCATCTGCTCGCGCACCTTGCCGTTGATGGCGACGGGGTAGTTCACGGTGTCTTCCACCAGGAATTTTTCGTCGAACTCGGGGAAGGGCGCGGTGCTGAGCGAGCCGGCCGGGTGGCCCAGGGCTTCCCACAGCTCTTCCGCCAGGTGCGGGGCGTAGGGCGAGATGAGCACGACGAGCGGCTCCAGGATGGCGCGCTTGCGCGTGTTCAGCGCCGACAGCTCGTTCACGCAGATCATAAAGGTGCTCACGGAAGTGTTGAACGAGAACCGCTCGATGTCTTCCTGCGCTTTTTTGATGGCCTTGTGCAGAGCTTTCAGCTCGGCCGGGGCCGGGGCTTCGTCGGTTACGGCCCAGTCGCGGTCCTCGGGGTAGAACAGGCGCCAGAGTTTCTTGAGGAAGCCCGACACGCCGGTCATGCCCTGGGTGTTCCACGGCTTGAACTGCTCCAGCGGGCCCAGGAACATCTCGTGCAGGCGCAGCGCGTCGGCCCCAAACCGCTCGGTCAGCGTGTCGGGGCTCACCACGTTGTACTTCGACTTCGACATTTTCTCGATTTCGACCCCGCAGACGTAGGTGCCGTTGTCTTCGAAGATGAATTCGGCGCCAGCGAAGTCGTCGCGCCACTTTTTAAACGCTTCCACGTCGAGCACGTCGTCTTCCACGATGTTCACGTCCACGTGCAGGGCCGTGGTGTCGTAGTCCTTGCGTTTGGAAGCCGTGACGAACGTGTTGGTGCCGTTGATGCGGTACACGAAGTTCGAACGGCCCAGAATCATGCCCTGGTTGATGAGCTTCTTGAAGGGCTCCGCAGTCGTCACCAGGCCCAGATCCTTCAGAAACAGGTGCCAGAAGCGGGAGTAGAGCAGGTGGCCGGTGGCGTGCTCGGCCCCGCCCATGTAGAGGTCCACGTTTTGCCAGTACTGCTCGGCTTCCTCGCCCACGAAGCGGTCCTCGTTTGTGGGGTCCATGTAGCGCAGGTAATACCACGAGGAGCCGGCCCAGCCGGGCATGGTGCTCAGCTCGAAGTCGAACTGCCCGCGGTACTTCCAGTCCTGGGCGCGGCCCAGCGGCGGCTCCCCGGTTTCGGTGGGCTTGTACTCGTTGATTTCGGGCAGCACCAACGGCAAGTCTTGCTCGGCCACGCCGAAGGCCATACCGTCGCGGTAGTACACCGGAATCGGCTCGCCCCAGTAGCGCTGGCGGCCGAAGATGGCGTCGCGCAGGCGGAAGTTGATCTTGCCCTTGCCGATGCCCTTCTCTTCCAAGCGCTTGATGGCTTCCTGGATGGCGGGCTTCACGTCGAGGCCGTTGAGAAAGTCGGAGTTGACGATGCGGCCTTCCTTGGCCACGTAGGCTTCGCCGGCGGCCTCGTCGTAGCCTTCCACCACCGGTACAATCGGCAGGGAGAAGTGCTGGGCGAAGGCAAAGTCGCGGGTGTCGTGGGCGGGCACGGCCATGACCACGCCGGTGCCGTAGCCGGCCAGCACGTAGTCGGCCACCCAAATGGGCAGCTTCTCGCCGCTGAATGGGTGCAGGGCGTAGGCGCCGGTAAATTCGCCGGTGATGGTTTTCACGTCGGCCATCCGGTCGCGCTCCGAGCGGTTTTTGGCGTACTCCACGTACTTCTGCACCGCCGCGCGCTGCTCCTCCGTCGTGAGCACGTCAATCAGCTCCGACTCCGGCGCCACCGCGAGGTACGACACACCAAACAGCGTATCGGGGCGGGTGGTAAACACCGTCAGCGGCAGCTCGGGGTGGTCTTGCACGTCGAAACGCACCTCGGCGCCCACCGAGCGGCCGATCCAGTTGCGCTGCATTTCCTTCACCGCTTCGGGCCAGTCGATGTGGTCGAGGCCGTCGAGCAGGCGCTGGGCGTAGGCGGTGATGCGCAGGTTCCACTGCGGCATCAGGCGACGCTCTACCGGGAAGCCCCCGCGCTCCGACACGCCGTCCTTTACCTCGTCATTGGAGAGAACCGTGCCCAGGCCCGGGCACCAGTTCACGTAGGTTTCCGACTGGTAGGCGAGGCGGTAGGGGTGCACGGCGGCAATTTTCTGCGCCTCCGTCATCATCTGCCACTGGCCGGCGGAGAAATCGTGGACTTCTTCCTCGTCGCACACGGCGCGCACGCCCTTAGAGCCTTCCGCGGCGAAACGCTCCTGCAGGATGCGAATCGACTCGGCCTTGTTCGTGTCAAGGTTGTACCAGCTATTGAACAGCTTGAGGAAAATCCACTGCGTCCACTTGTAGTAGTCGGGGTTGGACGTGCGGATTTCGCGCGACCAGTCGTAGCTGAAGCCCAGGGCCGAGAGCTGCTCGATGTAGCGGGCAATGTTCTCGCGGGTGGTTTTCTCGGGGTGCTGGCCGGTTTGGATGGCGTACTGCTCGGCCGGCAGGCCAAACGAGTCGAAGCCCATGGGGTGCAGCACGTTGAAACCGCGGTGGCGCTTGTAGCGCGACACGATGTCGGAGGCAATGTAGCCCAGCGGGTGGCCCACGTGCAGCCCGGCCCCGGAGGGGTAGGGGAACATGTCGAGCACGTAGTACTTGGGCTTGTCGGAGTGGTTCTGGGCGCGAAAGGTCTGGTTGTCGTGCCAGAACTGCTGCCACTTCTTCTCTATCTCCTGCGGTCGGTAGCCGGGCATATGGTCGTCGGAATCAAAGGCGTTGAGCCGGCGAAAATACGCGGAAATGGCGGCAAGGCCGAAAACCGGCGCAAAAATGCCGCCCGGGTTAAGCTGGGTTGTGCAAGGCCGTAGCAAAGGCGTCGAGGCAGCGCTGGTACCCGGCCCGGGCAAACGTGAACGGCGGAATCCGCGGCCGCTGCTTTACCTCGCAGCCCATATCGTGCAAGTTGAGGCTACCGGAAGATGTCGTAGCCCAACCACACCCGGCGCATCAACTCGCGCTGAATTACCAATGCCGCCGCGTACAGCCCAAGTCCACTTTGGCGGAGCGCATGAGCACTGGTAGCTAGGCGCGGGCAAGGAATTGCTGAGCTGCGAGTTGGAGCACCGCCTCGCGGTGCAAGGCCGGGCCCGATGGCGCTGTGGCTCAGCTCCAGTGCCGCAGCAGCGCCACCACGTCACGCACGGAGCCGCGATAGAGCACCTCCGGATTCAGCAAGTTGCCGGTCGACAGCTCCACTTCCTGGGAACGGTCGGTGGGTACGAAGACGCGTAGGGCACCGGTTGGCGTGAGCCGAACGTATAATTGGCCGTCGGAGTACTGAGGAGTAGCGGTAACTGCTCGGGCTGAGAGGAAACCAGCATTGAGTAATTCTTCTGGGGTCATGATAGGATATTCAAATGCAATGTACTTGACAGAGTGCTATATAAAGTAAATTTACTACTATGGATGGCATCGACAGCGCGACAAGTACTGTAAATCCGCGCGGCTACTACGTAAAAGCTCGGGCTGTCGGATACAAACTGGACAAAATAAATTATCCCAGCAGAATTAAGCTCCACCGGATTCCGTACAAATAACCGGCTAAAACCCGTAGAAATGCGGTTTGGCGCGGCAAATTGAGGGATGACCTTTGTCATGAGCAGGCCGCCCGTCAAATGCGGCAACTGGTGCAGCTTCAGGTGTGGGGCTGTACCGTGACGGGTGGTCTGCTCTTTTTTTTGCCCCTACCTGAGCGGCAGCGGGTTACGCCCGTCCCAGAGCCCGTCGGTGCGCTGCACCGCAAAGCGGGCAAACAACTCTTCCGAATACCACCCTTCCTGCCGGGTGCGGCGCACGACCTCGCGGTGCCGCCCGTCGTGCTGCGCGCCGTAGGCATACTGCTGCATTAGCTGCCCCGATTCCCACAGGCTGAACGTGGCCTGCCGCAGCACCGGCAACTCGCCTAGGCCGATGGCGGCCAGCAAGCCCGGGGCGTCGGCCACGGCCCGGCTCACCGGCGGCACCGCCCGCCAGAAGCTCCAGGCCCGCAGCGGCCGGATGCTGGCTCGGGTGAGCACGGCCACCGGGGCACTGGGCGCGGGCGGTGCCGCGCTGCCCGCGTCGAACCGATGTTGCCCGTCCCACAGCCCGTGGGCCTGCAGCGGTTGCAAATAGGCCGTCCACAGCTCCTGGCTGCGCTGCTCATAAGCCTGCCAAACGTGGTGGCCGGCGAAAAACGCTTGCGCGGCGGCCTCGTCGGCCCAGCTGGCCATGAAGCCGTAGCGCTGAAAATTGGGCCGCAGGCCGAAATCGAAGCCCGAGCCGAGCAACTTGCTGAACAGCAGGCCCGGCACCCGGCGCAGCTGCGGCGGCACGGTGCCCATGCGGGCCAGGGCCCAGCGCCGGGCGTCGGGCCGAACGGTGATGATGGAAAGCGTGGTGAGGGACAAGCGCGAACGGACTGGGCGGGTACGGAACAACAAAAAACGGGACGGAATGGCTTCCGTCCCGCTCAAAACAAGCCGGGGGCAGTAAAAAAACCGTTAGCGGGCCTTTACCTGTGCGTGCTGGTTCACGTCGTCGTCCTTGCTTTTCTCGCCGGTGGCCACGGCGCGGGCGTAGGCATAGGCGCGGGAGAGGATGGAGCTGGGCGAATCCCAGTACTCGGCCTTGTAGATGGTGATTTTCAGGATGCGGATGCTCGGGTCGTCCTTGCCTTTCGGGAACCAGGCGCGCATGTCTTCCGACCACAGCTCGGCAATTTTGGCCTTGTCCTGGTTGACCTCGGCCGTGCCGGTTACGCTGGCGTACACGTTGTCCTTGGGATTGGAATAGCTCAGGTTCACGCTGTCGTCGCGGCGCACCTCAAACACCTTGGCCGAATCGGCGTCGGTGAAGAAGAGCAGCGAGCCGTCGTGCTCGGGCTTGAGGGTATACATCGGCCGCGAGTGGAGCTGGTGCTGCTCGTCGGTGGTGGTGAGCATGGCAATGCGCACGTCCTTGATCTTCTCGAACAGTTTGGAGAGGTCGTGCGTCACGGGCGTTTGGTCGGACATGGGGCGGGTGTTTTGGTGTGGAATCAAGGAGAATAAACTACCCCGGCTTACGGGCCCGACCGCCGCGGGGTTCAGACCCGATAACTATTGGGATGAAAACATTGTAGTTAGCGGCTGGGCCACTGGCCTGCCTCCACCACCCGCTACCCGTCGTGAACTTTCTCGCCCACCTCGTTCTTTCCGGCCCCCACGACGAAGACCTGCTGCTCGGCAACTTCGCGGCCGAAGCCGTGCGCGGCCGCGCGGCCGTGGAAGCGTATTCGCCCGCCGTGCAGCGCGGCATCCGCCTGCACCGCCTCATCGACTCCTTTACCGACGCGCACCCGGTGGTGCGCCGCAGCACCGCCCGCCTGCGCGCCGCCGGCCTGGGCAAGTGGGCCGGCGTCGCGGTCGACGTGGGCTACGACCACCTGCTGGCCCGCGACTTCGCCCGCTACCACTACGACCCCGCCGAGCCGCTGCCGGCTTTTGCCCAGCGCATGTACGCCCTGCTGCACCGCCGCCGCCACGAGCTGCCCGAGCGCCTGCAGCACATGCTACACCACATGCGCGCGGGCGACTGGCTCACGGGCTACGCGCACCCGGATGGGCTCACGCGCGCCTTGCTGGGCCTGAGCCGGCGGGTGCCGACTGCCGCAGTGCTGGCTTCCGGCGGGGCCGCTTTTCTGGCCGAGCTACCGGATTATCAAGCCGACTTCGAGGCGTTTTGGCCGGAGCTGCAGGCGGCCGTTGACCGCGGGCTAGCCGAAACGGCGGCCTCGTGAGCGGCAACCAGGCCTGGCGGGTAGGAAGCACCGCCGGAGTCGGCCCTTAGTCGGCCGGCACGTAGGTAATTTCCGGGGCGTTGCCCTCGGCGTGCTTGAGCACCAGCCGGTCGGCGGTCAGGTCCACCACGCTGATTTTGCGCTCGGTGCCTTCGTCGTTGACCACGGTCAGGGTGCGGGTTTCTTCGTCGAGCTGCCAGTGCATTTTGTTGCTGGCCAGCAGCAGCTTGGCTTTGACCACGCCGTCGGGCCGAAAGTCGTAACGGGCCATTTCCATCACGCGGCGCACGGCATCGGGGTTCTGCGCCAGGGTTTCGGCCTTTTTCGGGTCGCGGGCCTGCATGCGGGCGGTGATGAGCTGGGCGGCGGCATCGATGGAGGCGGGCGCAATGCGCCACTGGCGCAGCAGCAGCTTCTGCAGCTGCACGTAGCTGATTTGTACTTCACCTATGACGTAGCGCTGCTCGGCCAGGGCCACGTCGGGGCCGAGCTGGGCGGCCGGGGAGCTCAGGGCTTGGTAGCCCACGTGCGAAAACGCCAGCGTGGCTGCGTCAGTGGGGACGGTGAGTGAGAAACGGCCGGCTTTGTCGGTCACGACGGTGGTCGGCTGGCCTTCCACCCGCACGGTGACTTGCGGCAGCGGCTCGTTCGAGCCTTGGGCCACGACGCGGCCGCTCACCACACGCTGGGCAAAGGTGGCCGTCGGGAGAAACAGGAGCAGCAGACAGAAACTTTTCAGCATGGGCGTAACGGTGGAAACGAGAGCAACTTCCCGGCAAACGTACGGCGGAGCGGTGGCAATATAGGCTCACACAATGATGTGAGCAGTACCGGTTTCGCCTTAACCCCGCTATACCAAAAACGGGGCCGTGAGGCCCCGTTTTGCAATTGCTAAAGCTGGTGCGGCTTAGTGGTGATGCCCACCTTCGCCGTGCACGTGGCCGTGGTCGAGCTCCTCGCGGGTGGCGTCGCGCACGTCGACCACTTTGCCGTCGAAGTGCATGGTCATGCCGGCCAGCGGGTGGTTGAAGTCCATTTTGACGGTGTCGTTGCCTACGTACACCACTTTGCCCTGCAGGTGGTTGCCGTGGTTGTCGGACATGGGCAGGTAGTTGCCGATCTGCAGCATTTCCGGATCGGATTGGCCGTCGACTTCAAATACCTGCTTGGGCAGGTCCACCAGTGCGTCCTGATCGTATTCGCCGTAGCCCTGCTCGGGCGAGAGGGTGAAGCTAAACGAGTCGCCGGGCTGCTTGCCCTGCAGCTGCTGCTCGAACTCCTCGGGCAGGCCGCTCATGCCGAACAGAAACACCATCGGCGAGTCGGCTTCGGCCTTTTCCACGAGCTGTTTCTCCTGCTCGTCGTTGGTAACGCTCAGGTCGTAGGTCAGCGTCACGACCTTTTGATCTGCAATCTGCATGGGTTCGGGGGGAGGAATAAGGAAAACAATGGCAAGTAAAGGAAAATAACGCGCCGGGTGGGGCTGGGGTTCGGGCAACCCGTGTCGGCGCAAGGCCGTTAGCTGGCATTAATCCAATTTACTGCCGCACTTCATGCTACCCCTTACACCAAAACCCCTCTGCCTCGGCGCTCTGGCCGCCGCGCTGCTGACCGGCTGCAATCAGCAAAAAGACCACGCCGCCGCTACCGGTGCCGCTGCTGATTCGACTTCGGTAACCTCGCCGGCCGGTCCGGCCCCCACCGACACCGTTGCGAAGGTGGGCAACCCGCAGTTGCTTTTCACCCTCGACGACGCGCACAACACCCCCGACGGCCTCGCGCTGGCGCCCAACGGCCACCTGATCCTCTCGGTGCCGAACCTGGCCGACAACACCCAGCCGGCCGTGCTCATGGAAATCGTGGGCGACTCGCTGCGGCCCTACCTGACCAACCTCCCGGTGGAGCCTACTACGAAGAAAGCAGCGCCCATGGACCTCGCGTTCGGGCCCGACGGCAACCTGTACTACGCCGAAAACCAGTACGAAAACAGCAAAGACTACAAGTCGCGGCTGATGCGCGTGACGGTGACCAACGGCAAACCCGGCAAGGTGGAAACCGTGGTCGACGGCTTTGGCCTGGCCAATGCGGTGGTGTGGAAGGGCAATACCATCTATGTCACCGACAGCCAGTGGGACCTGCCCGCCAACGACAAGGGCTCGGCCATTATGCGCTTCAAGCTGGCCGAATTGCAGCGGGGACCTGTGCACCTCAAGCCCAAAACCATGGACCCGCACGTGCTGACCACGTTCACCACGACGGTAAACGAAACCGGCGTCGACAACGGCGCCGACGGCCTGGATTACGACTCGCAAGGCCGCTTCTACACCGGTTCCTTCGGCGACGGCACGCTCTACCGCCTCACGCTGAAGCCCGACGGCGCTTTGGACAAAAAAGAAGTGCTGACGACCGGCGGCAAGCGCATACCCTGCGTCGACGGGCTCATCGTGGACCGCAACACGGACAAGCTCTACCTCTGCAACTCGCGCGAAAATGCCATTGAAATTGTTGACCTGAAGAACAATAACCAGGTCACCACGCTGGCCAAAAACGGGGACACCGACGGCACCGGCGGCCTGCTCGATCAACCGGCCGAAGTGCTGCTGAAAGGCAACCGCCTTTACATTTCGGACTTCGACAAGCCGGAGAAGAACTTCGTGAACAAGAAGTCCGACGCGCCGCATACCATGTCGTACATCGATTTGCCGTAGCGGCGGGGGATGATCAAGCAGCGGCTCACCGCCCGTCATTGCGAGGAGGCACGACGAAGCAATCCTTCCTCTAGCAGCACCGCCGTGACAATGCCCGCGGCCTGAAAACGGCACCGCCCGAACCTGTTGTTGCACAGGTTCGGGCGGTGCCGTTTTCGGATAGCAAGTATTGCGTCGGCGGTGCTACTGGAGGAAGGATTGCTTCGCGTTGCTCGCAATGACTACTGGTGCCACCGTCGTGCCGCCTCGCAATGAGGGCTGATGCCACTGTCTTTCTCAGCGCCCTGGCTGCCGGTGAACCGTTACAAATCTTGAAACTCCCAGGCCGTGCGGTAGGCGCCGATGTCCTCCACGTAGTTCACAAACTCGCGGTAGAAGGCGTTGGAGCTGAGCGTGGCCGAGTCGCCGGTCATCAGCAGCTTGCGGCGGGCGCGGGTCATGCCCACGTTCATGCGGCGGATGTCGGCCAGAAAGCCGATGTCCGAGGCCGCGTTCGAGCGGGTGAGCGTAATGGCAATGATGTCGCGCTCCTGGCCCTGGAAGGAATCGACGGTGCCGATGCTGAGCTGGCGCTTGTTCTGCAATTCCAGCAGCTCGGGTATCTCGTCGACGCGGTCCTTGAGGTAGTTGATCTGAGCGCGGTAGGGGGCGATGATGCCGATGCTGAGCGGTTGCGGCTCGTGGTCCTCGGGGTGGTAGTCCTGCAGCAGCTCCACGAGGCGGCGCAGCAGCAAGTCGGCTTCCTCGGGGTTGGCTACCGAGGGCGAGTCGAGGATACCCAGCTCGGAAAAGCCGCAGCCGGCCGTGTCGATAAACTCCACCGCGCCGGGCTCGGGCGGGAAGCGCAAATCAAAGGCGTGCAGATCGGCACGGCGCACGCGCTCATCGGCCACCAGGCGCCCGCCGTAGAACTGGTCGGAGGAGAAGCGCATGATGTCCTCGTGCATGCGGTACTGCACTTCCAGCATCTTGGCGGTGGCGGGCTGGCGGGTGATGCACTTCTCGAACAGCGTCTCGCGCAAACCCTGGGCCGCCGCTTTTTCGCTCTTGACGGTGGGCGGCAGCTGGCAATGGTCGCCGGCCAGCACCACGCGCTCGGCTTTCGTTATCGGAATCCAGCAGCCCGGCTCCAGGGCCTGGGCGGCCTCGTCGATGAACACCGTCTCGTAGGTGAGGTGGCGGATGGCGCGGTTTGCGGCGCCCACCAGCGTGCAGGTAATCACCTGCACTTTGTCGAGCAAATCCTCGGTGATGTACTTTTCGAGCTGATCCGACTCCTGCAGCATCTGGTGGGCCTGCTCCTTGAGGTGCTGGCGCTGCTGCCGCTCTTCCCAGCCGAAGTTGCGCTTGAACTTGCCCGCCTCTTCGCGGTACTGCTCGGCCGTCTGGCGCAAGCTGCGCAGCTCCGGGTAGTGCTTGTGGGCCATTACCTGTGCGTCGAGCGTGTGCTCCAGCAGCAGATCCGACACCCGCGAAGGGTTACCCATACGAATGACGTTGACGCCGCGCTCGGCCAGCTTTTCGGTGAGCAAGTCCACGGCCGTGTTCGAGGGCGCACACACCAGCACCCGCCGCTCCCGCCGGATGGTTTCCAGGATGGCCTGCACCAGCGTGGTGGTTTTGCCGGTGCCGGGCGGGCCGTGGATGATGGCCACGTCCTTGGCGGCCATGACCTGCTGCACGGCCGCCAGCTGCGAGGCGTTGAGTGGGTTGGGATAATAAAGCTTCTCGGTCTGGGCTTCCGTTTTGAACTCGGCCGGGCGGTGGCCCAGCAGGGTGTCGCGCAGCTCCTGCAGGCGGCCAAAAGCGCCCTGCACCTTCTGCAGAGCGTATTCCATCTCGCGGTAGCTGACCTCGTCGAAGGTCAGGTCGATGCCGAGCTTGCCCTCGTCAATCCAGTCGGGCAGGTCCTCCTTGTTGGTGGCCAACGTGATTTTATTGCGGCGCACCGAGGTGACCACGCCCGAGAGCATGGGCTTGTCGGAGCCGGCGCGGCCGGGGATGTTGCCGAAGATGGCCGCGTTCTTGCCGACCTGAAACAGGTGCAGCTGCTGGCTCTGCCCGGCCGGGCGCTCCAGCTCCAGCACCAGCTTGCCGCCGAAGCCGATGTCTTCCTTGGTGATTTTGATCGGGTACCAGGTCAGGCCGCGGTGCACGCGTTCCGAGATGGTGCTCTTAGCGTTGCGCAGGCGGTATTGCTCCAAATCCTCCTGTTGCTCCAGCTTCAGCAAAGCCTGGACGCGGCGGAGTTCTTCGTAAACGGAGTCGGTAGGGGTATGGGGGGCGGTTTCGGCCAACTTCTTCGGGCTGCTAAGGCTAGGTGTAAACCAGTTCAACACGCGTTGAACGGCAAACGTGCGGCCGAAGGTCGGGGAGAAATGCGGAATGACGTCGAATGGCTGCTCAGCGGGCGGCAACGTTGCGGACGTACCGCCTTAACTGCTCCAAATCTTGATACGCTGGACAAACTATAGCTGCAAATTGACGCAGCGCTTCAGGACTATCAACGTGCATATCTAACGCATAAGCCTCTTCGTCAAAATCCATATGATCAACTAAATCTGGATAGTTACTGCCTTCGATAATCAGCAACGTGACGTCTACCAAAGAGAGCAGCCCTTGTGTAGCTCCATATTGGTCAAATAATGCTTTGTAAGCTGATAAATGGGGCTGATCAAAATCAGCACGTAGCTGATACATCTGTTCTGGTGAGCCGTACTGTGCCCCATCAACAAATTCTACTGCAAAAGGAAAAGAGTTTAGCGTTGTCACATTGGCGGTATGAGTCGGCTAGCAAGTAAAGCAAATAGGCCGTCAGGCTAAGCACATAGCGCGGTAGAGATGCTTCGGCAAGCTCAGCATGACGGCCTATTTCTATTAATCAAGAAGTAATCAGAGCTTAAGATTCCCGATACAGGAATTTATAGCAGTTACAGCCCCATCAGCTCCCGTAGCCCTTCCTTCAACGAAGCAGGCTGCCGCCCCAGCACCTCAGCCAGCTCCGACGTCACGGCGCTTTCCTGCCCGTGCTTGATGTCGGTCATGAAGCCGAGGCTGAGCTGGGCGACGAGCTCGGGCAGGCCGCGCGCTTTCAGGCCGGCCACGAAGTCGGCCGGCTCCACGTCGGTGTAGCGCACTTCGCGGCCCGACAGCTCCGTGAGGGCCGCGGCCACGTCGTGGAAGGAGTAGGTCTGCGCGCCGGTGAAGGTGTAGATGCGGTTGGCGCAGTCGCCCGTGGCCAGCACGTTGGCAATGGCCTCGCCCATGTCGCGGCGCAGGGCGTAGGACACGCGGCCCTCGCCAGCGGGCAGGTAGATGCCGGCTTCTAGCACCCGCGGCCCCACGAATTGCGGCAGCGTGTCCATGTAAAGGATGTTGCGAAACAGCACGTAGTCGAGGCCGCTGGCCCGGATGTAGTCCTCGGTCTGGAAGTGACGTTTCATCAGGTCGTTGACCAAGGCCTCGGGCTCCCGCAGGGCGCGGCCGGTGTAGGCCAGGCAGCGCACGCCGGCGCGCTTGGCCGCGTCCACCACGTTGTGGTGCTGCTGCAGGCCGTCGGCGTCGGCGCCGCCCGACACGAGCAGCACTTTTTCCACGCCCTGCATGGCCTGTTCGAGCGCGACCGGGTCGCGGTAGTCGCCCGTGCGCAGGTGCACGCCCTGGGCTTGCAGAGAGGCCGCTTTGGCCGGGTCGCGCACCAGGGCGGCAAGTTGGCTAGCGGGTAGTTTGGTGAGCAGTTGCTGAATGACGGCCGCGCCGAGGTGGCCGGTGGCGCCGGTGATAAGTATCATGGGGCAGGCCTGCCGGATTGGTGAGCGGCAGGTACTGGCAAAGGTGCCGCCCGCCCGGCGCCGGCGGAATGGCCAAAGGGCGGCAAGAGTGGGCCAAACGGCGGCAATGCCGGCTAGCCGACCTGCTTGTAGGCCTTGGGGGAGCGGCCGTGGCTTTTTTTGAAGAAGCGGCTGAAGGCCGAAGCATCGGCGAAGTGCAGCTGCTCGGCCACCTGCGCCACCGTCAGCGCGGGGTTGAGCAGCCGGGCCTTGGCTTCGAGCATCACCGCTTCCTCGATCCAGGCGCTGGCGGTTTTGCCGGTGGCCTCGCGCACGGTTTCACTCAGGTGCTTGGGCGTGATGCACAGCTGCTCCCCGTAAAACGCCACGCTGCGCTCGGTCAGGCAGTGCGCGTTGACCAGCTGCTTGAAGTCGGCCGCAATCAGCTGCCCACGCGACTGGCCGCCGCGCCGCGCTTCGCGTTGCCGCTCGTACGCGGCCACCACTTCGTAGAGCAGGCTGTTGATCAGGTTTTTGACAATGTCGTCGCGGTAGGCGTGCGGGGCGCGGAGCTTGTCGCGCAGAAAGAGCAAGGAGGCCTGGATGCTGGCGGCCTCGGCAGCGGCCAGGGGCAGCACGTGGCGGGTAGCGCCGTCCAGAAACTGCAAGTGCTCGGGATGGAGACGGTGACCGGCCGTCATGAAGTCGCGGGTGAAAAACAGCGACAGGCTGTCGTGGTCGGCGGAAAAGTCCGTCCACTGCTTGATGGTGTGCGGGGTGATGAGCATCAAGTCGCCGGGCCCGATGGCGTAGGTTTCTAGGTTGGCCTGCAGCTCGGCGCTGCCGCGCAGGCACAGGCCGATTTTGTAGTAGTCGCCGCGGTAGGGCGTGTGCATGGGCGGCCCATCGGTGTGGGTGCTATCGTCCAGAAAGAACACCCCGGCCGCCTCGGCCGCGGGCGCCGAAAAGTACTGAAGCGGGTAGGTCGGGATGGGCGTGGTCATCGAATGGGCTGGATTGCACCCGGCGGGGCGGAATGGACGGCTACCCCGGCGTTGGGCAGCTGCGGGGCCGTCAGGGACGGCCCGCGTCAGGCGGCGGCTACTTTCGTTACGTCCTGGCCCTGAATGGCGGCGGCCATGAGCGCCGGAAACTTGTCGGGCGTGCAGGCAAAGGACGGAATGCCCAGCGCGGCCAGCTTCTCGGCTACCGAACGGTCGAAGCTCGGGGCGCCTTCGTCGCTCAGGGCCAGCAGCACCACCACCGTCACGCCGGCGGCCTGCAGCTCGGCGGCCCGGCGCAGCAACCCGGCGGGGCTGCCGCCCTCGTACAAGTCGCTGATGAGCACCAGGATGGTGTCGGTGGGGCGGGTGATAAGCTGCTGGCAGTAGCCCAGGGCCAGGTCGATGTCGGTGCCGCCGCCGAGCTGCACCCCGAAGAGCAGGTCCACCGGGTCCTGTAAATCCTCGGAGAGGTTGGCCACGGCGGTATCGAACACCACCATGTGGGTGCGCACCGCCTTGATGGAAGCCAGCACCGCCCCGAACACGCCCGCGTACACCGCCGAGGCCGCCATGGAGCCGCTCTGGTCCACGCACAGCACGATTTCCTTGAGCGCCTGCCCGCGCTTGCCGTAGCCCACCAGCCGCTCGGGAACGACCGTGCGGTGCGTGGGCTGGTAGTGCTTGAGGTTGGCCCGGATGGTGGCGCCCCAGTTGATTTCGCGGTACTTGGGGCGTGGGTTGCGCACGGCCCGGCTCAGGGCGCCCTGCACGGCCTGCCGCAGCGGGTTGGCCAGTTGCTGCTCCAGGTCCCGTACCACGCGCTGCACCACCTCGCGGGCGGTGTGCTTGGCTTTGGCGGGCATCACCCGGCCCAACGACATGAGCAAGCCGACCAAATGCACGTCGGGCTGCACGGTGCGCAGGATTTCGGGCTCCTGCAGCAGCTGGTTCAGGCCCAGGCGCTCCATGGCGTCTTTCTGCATCACGGCCACCACCGAGGAGGGGAAGTACTGGCGGATGTCGCCCAGCCAGCGCGACACGCGCGGGGCGGAGGCGCCCAGGCCGCCGCGCCGCTCCTGGCTGTGCTCGTCGTAAAGCTGGGTGAGCACCTCGTCCATGCGGCCGTAGTCGGGGGAGAAGGGCACGGCGTTGGCGGCGTCGGCGGCGGAGCCGAGGACGAGCTTCCAGCGGGCGGTGTGGTCGGCAGCGGACATTAGGCGGAAAATCAGCGAGTGAGGGAAAGCGGCGAGGCGGGCGGCGCCTGGGCATCGGGGGCGGCTGGGGCGCGGCCAGCACGCGAAGCCGGCGGTTGGGCTGGCAAGTACGCAGGGGAAACCGGGCCAGGCAACTCCTGGGCGCGCCCGGCGGGCCAGGGCGGTAGCTGCGTGGCCGCGTTTCGGGTAATTTCGGGCTTTTGCTCCTCGCATGAAACGACGCCACCGCGCCCTACGCGGCTGGGGCGCCTGGCTGCTGCTGGGCGCTGCCGCCTGCACCAGCACCCGCCCCGCCCGGCCCTTGGACGCACCCAAGGAAGCCGAAACCGCGTCGGCGGCCCCCGTGCCCGTAGAACCGGGCGTGAGCCGCGCCCTGGCCGAGTATCGCCGGCAGCAGCTCAGCGGCCTCGGCTACGCGTTGCAGTTGATGGTGCCAACGGAAAAACGGGCGGACATCGTGGCTTCGGAAATCATCCGCTTCCGCTTGAAATCCGTGGCGCAACCGCTGCAGCTCGATTTCAAAGAGCAGACAGAGCGGCTGCAGCGCCTGACGGTGAACGGCCAGCCGGTGCCCATCGACCACCGCGACGAACACCTGATTATTCCCGCCGCCGCGCTGCGCGTGGGCCCGAATGAAATCAGTATCGAGTTCCTGGCCGGTAACCTCTCGCTCAACCGCAACGACGACTACCTCTACACCCTGCTGGTGCCCGACCGCGCCCGCACGGTGTTTCCGGTGTTCGATCAGCCCGATCTGAAGGCATCCTTTCAACTCCGGCTGCATGTGCCCGGCGGTTGGCAGGTGCTAACGAATGCCCCGCTGACTTCGATCCAGCCAACCGTCGACGGGATGGTGCCGGACGCGGAAATCTACTCGTCCGCCCCGTCCGACACCATTAGTACTTACCTGTTCAGCTTCGTGGCGGGCAGGTTTCAGGCCGTTGACCAAAGCGCCGCCAGCCGCAACATGCGCCTGCTGCACCGCGAAACCGATCCGGACAAGCTGCGCCTGAGCCTGGGGCCCATCTTCCAGATTCACCGCGACGCGCTGAGCTTTATGGAGCGGTACACCGGCATCCCTTACCCGTTCAAGAAGCTCGACTTCGCTGCTCTGCCCGACTTTCAGTACGGCGGCATGGAGCACGTCGGAGCCATCGACTACAAGGCCAGCACGCTGTTTTTGGACGCCGGTGCCACCCAGGACCAGCTGCTGGCCCGCAGCTCGCTCATCAGCCACGAAACGGCCCACATGTGGTTTGGCGACCTGGTGACCATGCGCTGGTTTGACGACGTGTGGATGAAGGAGGTGTTTGCCAACTTCATGGCCGACAAAATCACCCAGGTAGCCGTGCCGGGGGCCAATTACGACCTCAAGTTTGTGGTGGACCACTACCCGGCCGCCTACGGCGTGGACCGCACCGCCGGCGCCAACCCCATCCGCCAGAACCTCGACAACCTGCGGGATGCCGGCTCGCTCTACGGCAACATCATTTACCACAAGGCGCCCATCATGATGCGGCAGCTGGAGCGGCTGATGGGCGAAGAGGCGTTCCGCCTGGGCTTGCAGGAGTACCTGAAGAAATACGCTTTCGGCAACGCCAGCTGGCCCGAGCTCATTCAGATCCTGGACGCGCGCACGCCCGCCGACCTGCAGGCCTGGAACCAGATGTGGGTGAACCAGCCCGGCCGCCCGATATTCGACTACGAGCTGAAAACCGACGCGGGCACGATTACCAGTCTGGCCCTGACGCAGCGGGCCGAGGACGGCTCTACGCGCCTCTGGCCGCAGCTGGTTGAGCTGCAGCTGGTGTACGCCGACGGCCGCCGCAAGGAGCTGACGGTGAACATAAATCAGTCGCGGGTGGCGGTGCCCGCGGCCGCCGGGGAGCCGGTGCCGGCGTTTGTGCAGTTCAATTCCTCGGGCCTGGGCTACGGCGTGTTTCCGCTGGACGACCAGCTGAATCTGCCGCGCCGCTACAGCTACAAGGAACTGGGCCAGGTGCTGGGCCAGCGCCTGGCGCTGCTGCCCGAGCCGGTGGCGCGGGCGGCGGCCTACGTCACCCTCTACGAAAACGTGCTCAACCGCCGCTACCTCACCCCGCGCACCTTGCTCGACGTGTACCGGCAGCGCCTGCTGCACGAGCGGGAGGAGCTCAACCTGCGCCTGCTCACCGGGCAGCTCGGCGACCTGTACTGGAAGTTCTTGTTGCCGGCGCAGCGCGCGGCCCTGGCGCCCACGCTGGAGCAGGAGCTGTGGCGGGCCCTGGAGCAGAACCCGGCTCCGAATCAAAAGAAGCTGTTGTTTAAGGCCTACCAATCGGTGGCGCTGAGCCGCGCGGCCCAGCAGCGGCTCTACCAGGTGTGGGAGCGGCAGCAGCCGCCCGCCGGTGTCAAGCTCACCGAAGACGACTACACCGCCCTGGCCCTGGCGCTGGCCGTGCGCGACTACCCCGCGCCGGACCCCATTCTGCCCCGGCAGCTCAGCCGCATTCAGAACCCCGACCGGCAGCAGCGCCTGCGCTTCCTCATGCCCGCCCTCGCGCCCGAGCAGGCCACCCGCGACGCCTTTTTCGCCGGGCTGGCCGACGAGCACAACCGCGAGAAGGAAGCCTGGGTGGTGTCGGCGCTGGGCTACCTGCACCACCCGCTGCGCGTGGCCGCTTCCGAAAAATACCTGCCCCAGAGCCTCGCTTTGCTGGAGCAGATTCAGCAGACCGGCGACATTTTCTTTCCCTACAGCTGGCTGCAGGCGACGCTGGGCTACTACCAGACGCCCACCGCCGCCAATACCGTTCGCGACTTTCTGGCCGCCCACCCGCAGTACAACCCCAAGCTGCGCGCCAAGCTCCAGCAAGCTGCCGACGACCTGTTCCGGGCCGAGCAGCTGACGGCGCAGTAGTAGAAGGCAAAGAATTTCGTCCGTCATCCCGAACAGCGCGAACCGAAGGTCGGCGTAGCTAAGGACCTTCCTCCAGCCCGGCACCAATCGAAAAGTGCAGCCACCAACGCCCGGATGTTGGTGGCTGCACTTACATATTACTGCCGTTACCAAAAAAGCGTCAGTACTTCGTCGGTAGCGGCGGTGCAGGGTGTGAGGAAGGTCCTTCGGCTGCGCCGCAGGATGACGGCCTGCTTTTCATCCGATGCCGTGGGCGTCTAATCACGCTACGCCCAGCAGCTCGCGCAGCACCGGCAGCACCCGGTGCGCCCGTTCCAGGTCCAGGTCGACGAGCTGAGTGGCCGGGCCGGCGCCGGGGCCGCTGACGGCCAGGGCCAGCACCTGCTGCCGCTCGGGCTGGCTGAAGTCGGCGAAGGCGCGGCGCAGCAGGGGCACGGTTTCCTGGAACGCTTCTTCCGCCAGGCCCGCCAGCCACGCATCGAGCAGGTCGAAGAGCGTGCGGTTGTGGATGAGCAGCAGGCCCGAGCCGCGCAGGAAGCCTTCGATCCAGGCGGTGGCGTAGGCGGTGGGCTGGGCGGGGGCCAGCGCCAGGCCGAGCAGGCGGGCGGTATCGTCGGCGGGTAGTTGCTGGGCGTCGAAGAGCAAGCGGGCGGCGACTCCGGCCAGCAGACCGCTGCTGGTCGGCTGCCGGGCCACGGCCTGCAGGGCGGCGTACCAGTCGGCGTGCTGGCTGTCGTCGGGCAGCAGGCGCACGGCCTGGTGGGCGGCTTCCAGGCTATCGAGCAAGGCGCGGGCCGCGTCGACGTCGAGGCCGGTGGTGGCCAGCGGCAGCGAGATGCAGAGGCGCGGCACGAGGTGGTGCACCACCTGCGCCACCTGCCCGGCTTCGGTGCGGCGCACGTTGCCGTAGCGCAGCACCTGCACCAGCGGAGGCAGGGCCGCGAGCAGGTGGGCCACGTCGCGGGTGCCGGCGCTGATGGTTTCGAGCCGGGCCACCAGCGCGGGCAGGGCGGGGGCGAGGTCGGCGCGCAGGGCTTCTTCCAGCAGCTGGCTGATCTGGCCCAGGTCCTGGGCCTCCTGGGCGCGGTGCCCGGCGGCGGCGCTGGCGGCCGCAAGGATGGTATTGCCCCAGCGCCCGGCTTCGAGCACGGCCAGTACCAATTCGGGCCGCCACTGCAGCTCCCACACTTCGTGGAAGGTGCCGCTCTTGCCCGACACCCGCTGCGGCCGGCCCCAGCGCACCCCGAGCAGCTGCAGGCGGTGCAGCAGGTGGCTGCGGCCCAGGTCGGTGTCCTTGCGCAGGTCCAAGGTCAGGGTTTTCTGGGTGGCTTCGGGTTTGAGGCGCAGGGCCTTCTGCTGCTGCGCCAAGTCCTGCTGCAGGGGCGAGGCCGGCAGTTCTTCCGGCACCTCGCCCAGCTTCTCGCCGATGACGAGCTGCTGGTGCACCAGGTCCAGGGCTTCGGCATAGCCGCCCCCGAAAATGCTCACCGCCGCTTCCTGCAGCTCCTCGATGCCCGGCAGGGCCAACCCGCGCACGGCCGCCAGCGCCTCCGCCAGCCGCACTCCTTCGATGGCATGGGCCGAGGAAGCGTCAATCTGCGCCGCCCGCAGCAAGTGCGCCGCCCGCACCATCCAGTGCGTCACCACCGTGGCGTGGGGCTGCTCGAACAGCAGCTCGTACCAAGCCGGCGACAACACGCCCGCCCCGTAGCCCGACTGCCGGGCCAGCCGCTCGTAGGTCCAGGGCACCCAGGTGGCTTCGGTCGTGACCTTTTTCAGCCCCTTCAGCCGGGCCTTGTCGTCTTTGGCGTAGCCGGCCAGGCCCTCGATGCGCAGCACCGGCGCGTGCCAGGCCCCGCAGACCACCGCCGCGCGCTGGTAGCCCTGCTTCAGCGTGGCGCGCAGCGTTTCGCGCATGTAGGCCTCGCGCAGCAGGGTTTCCGCCGATTCGGGCTGGGCCAGCTCCTCGCGCAGGGCCGTCATCATCTGCAGCACCACCGCGAAGGCGTCGGCGTGGCCGGCCGAGTGCTCGATGCGCGCCTCCCACCACCGCTCCCCGTCGGCGTAGCCGTCGAGCTGGGCCAGGTGGCCAATGGGGTCGAGGCGCAGCGGGGCCTCGGCTCTCGGCCCGCCCTCGGCAGTAGCTGCGTCAGCGGGCTGGGTATTGGGAACGGGAAGGGCTTCAGTTTCCGCGGCCTGGGCGGCTTCGTCCGTTTCCTCCGCAGGCGCAGCGGTGTCGCCTGGCACATGCTCCACCGAGTCGGGCAGGGCGAAGCGCAGGGTCATGGGCAGGTCGAAGGCGCGCAGGTGGGCGCCGTGCTGCTGGCACCAGCGCACGGCCTGCCACTCGGGCGAGAAGTAGGCAAAGGGGAGGAACGTGGCCTGCTGGTGCTGCTTGGGGTTATAAACGAGCAGGGCCACCGGCGGCTGCAGGGCCGCGTTGGCTACTTCGGCCAGGGCCTTTTCGCCGTCGGCGGGGCACTCCAGCAGCACGATGTCGGGCTGGTACGCATCAAGCGCCTGCAGCAGCGAGGCGGTGCTTCCGGGGCCGTGGTGGCGGATGCCGTAGAGGCGCAGGTCGGTGGGCATACTCAATCAATCATCCGCAGGGCACGGCCGTCGAATAGGCCAATGCCGTCGTTCTGAGAAAGGAAAACCAACGTGTTGTCGGCGGTAAAAGCTATTTTCAACACATTCATCGGAGAGCCAACCGCGTCACGCTGACCGTTGGTCCAGTGCAACTTGGGCTGCACCACTTTTTCCCAATTCGCCAGCCTTGACAAATCGGACTGGGCGGGGCCGCGAAAAATGCCGTTCTGCGAGTAAAAATACAGGCATTGATTGGAGGCGTTAAAGGCACCGGGCCCGATGTATTCGCCGGATTTGACAAAGAACTTTCCGTCGGCAGAATCCCGTGCAGCTTCGCTCTGCAGAAGGAAACGAGCCTGCAAGTTGGTAAAGCCCACAATGCAGCCGCTCGCAGTGAAATGATGCAAGCCGCAGGTCAGATAGACAGTTGAATTTGCTTCGAATATGGATTTGATTGGGTTCAATTCGATGCGAAATTCGCCAAAGTCGGGAGCCAGGAACTGTTTCTCCTGGGTGTCGAAAACGAAGACGTTGCCACCCCATTCGCCGTAGCCAAAGCCGACCCAGATGCGGTCGGCGCTGTCGATAAAATAAGCGGCCGGCTTACCCCAGGTCGACTGCAGGTTGATTTGGGAGTTGGGCGACTTTTTGGGGAAATACACTTTGCCCGAAGAAGCCGCCCCAATGCCCGCAGTTGTAATGGTAAACAGGTTGCCTTGTCTGTCACTCAGAATGCCAAACGCCGAATGGGCCGCCGTGCGGTTGATTTCCTGCTCTCGTTTGCCCACGTCTTCACCGTTAGGGAGCACCGATACCTTGGTGCCTTTGAGAAGAATAACGTTGTTGTGGGTATCCTTCGAAAAGGCATCGGCCACCAAGTGCCGACTGTTATCAACCTGGTTGGGTTGGTCGAGGGCAATGATCTGAATGGCGCCAGAACTGGTAAGTCCCCAAACTTGGTTGCCTACCGTGAGGATATCCCGGTAGCCGTTGCTCGCCGGAGGATAGCGGTTGATGCTGACCGGACCGGCTGAGCTGGTCAAGGTCATGAGCAAACAAGCAACGAAGAGCCGAACAACAGACTTGACGTGCATAAGCATAGCTGTGCAGAGAGTGGGGTGATGCGTTTTTCGTTATTTGATGCGGAAAGGCACCCGTTTACACACCCACTTCCTGCTACTCCACCACCTCCCGGCAGGCCCGGTACAGGTCCTTCCACCCGTCACGCTCCTTCACCACGGTTTCCAGGTACTCCAGCCACACCACGCGGTCCTGCACCGGGTCTTTCACCACGGCACCGGTGAGGCCGGCGGCCAGGTCGGCGGCCTGCAGGGTGCCGTCGCCGAAGTAGGCGGCCAGGGCCAGGCCGCTGTTGAGCACCGATATGGCCTCGCCGGTGCTCAGCGTGCCGCTGGGGCTTTTGAGCTTGGTTTTGCCGTTCTCCGTCACGCCGGCGCGCAGCTCCCGGAACACCGTCACCAAGCGGCTGATCTGCTCCAGGGCGGCCGTGGTGGGCGGCAGCTGCAGGGCCCGACCGGTTTTCTCCACCCGCGACTGCACAATCTGCACTTCCTCGGCCACCGAAGTCGGCAGCGGCAGTACCACGGTGTTGAAGCGGCGGCGCAGGGCGCTGCTGAGCTCGTTCACGCCCTTGTCGCGGTCGTTGGCGGTGGCAATGACGTTGAAGCCGCGCGTGGCCTGCACCTCGGTGGCCAGCTCCGGCACCGGCAGCACTTTTTCGGAAAGGACGGTGATGAGCGTGTCCTGCACGTCGGCCGGGATGCGCGTCAGCTCCTCGATGCGCACCAAGGCCCCGTCCTGCATGCCTTTGAGCAGGGGCGAGGGCACCAGGGCCGCGGCCGAGGGGCCTTCGGCAATCAGGCGGGCGTAGTTCCAGGAGTAGCGAATGGCATCCTCCGAGGTGCCGGCCGTGCCCTGAATGAGCAGGTTCGAGTGCCCGCTGATGGCGGCCGTCAGGTGCTCCGACACCCAGCTTTTGGCCGTGCCAGGCACGCCGAGCAGGAGCAGGGCGCGGTCGGTGGCCAGGGTGGCCACGGCAATTTCCATCAGCCGCCGCTGCCCGATGTACTTGGGCTCGATCGAGACACCGTTGTCGAGGGTGCCGCCGAGCAGGTACGTGACCACGGCCCAGGGGGAAAGCTGCCAGCCGGGGGGCTTGGGCCGGTCGTCGGCGGCGCGCAGGGCGGCCAGTTCTTCGGCGTACTGCACCTCGGCGTGGGGGCGCAGGATGTGGTCGGTAGGGGGCGTGGCAGGCATGGCGGAGAGGTAAGGGGAGGTAGCGTGGTAAAGCTGGAGGTTGAATCGGGGAGCTGGCAGCAGTTGATGGGCGGCGGGGCTTAGCTGTCTGGCCCCGGCGGCTCGGCGAGGGTACCGGCCAGCTGCTGGCGGAAATACAGCGCGTCGAGCAGCTGGTTGATGGGTTGGTGCAGGGCGGTTTCGACCTCGCCCAGGGGCCCCAGGGCGTCGGCGCAAAGCGAGTACTGCTCGGGCGGCACGGCCAGCTGCATGTGGCGCAGCAACTGCAGGAGGCGGTAGTGAAACGCGTAGCGGGGGCCGGCGGCGCCGAGCGTGTGCTCGACGATGCGCACGGCCTGCGCGGTCAGGGCCGGGGGCCAGGGGCCGGGCAGGCCAAAGAGCAACGGTTCCCAGCGCGCTTCGGGCTGGGTGAGGCGCGGCTGAGGCGGCAGCTGCGCCAGCAGGATGTCGGCCAGCTCGGCCGGGCTGAGCAGCTCGGCCAGCGCGGCGGGCAGCAGGGGGGGCAGTTCGTCGCGCTCCAGCTGCAGGACGAGGTAGGCGCGGGCCCAATCGGCGGCGCGGTGCAGCTGCAGGGCGTGGCGCCAGGCCGTCAGCAGCAGGGCGGCCCACTCGCCGTCGGCGGCCAGGGCCAGCAGCCGCTGGGGCGTCTGGCCAAAATGCGCGGCCCAGCGCGCCGGCGGAATCAGGGCCAGCAGCTGCCCCAGCCAGGCAGCTTTTTCCCCGCCGAAGCGCGCATCCTTGGGCTCGATGCCGAGGGCTTGCCAGGCAGGGTCCCAGGTCTCGGGCAGGCTTACTTCGAGCCGGGCGGCGCCGAGCAGCGGTTTTTTCAGCGTCAGCCGCGGCGCCGCGTGCTGCCAGAGCTGCTCCACCAGGGCGTTGCCGGGCGTGCGCACCAGCAGACTGGCCGCTTGCTGGCGCACGTCCTTGCTTTTGGACGCCAGAGCGGCTCCAGCAGCGGAGCGTCGGCGGGACGCAGATGCCCGGCGAGGGTGCCGAGCAGGGCGACTTGCTGCTTGGCCGGCTCCTGGGGCAGGGCTTCGGCCAGCAGCGCGCGGGCGCGGTCTGGCGCGTGCTGCATCAGGCCCAGCAGCACGGCGCGGCGCTGGGCGGGCGTGCCGGTGGCCCATGTTTCGTCGTCGGGGGCGGTTGCCAGCAGCGGCGCCCAGGCCGGGTTCAGCCCCAGCAGCCAGCGGCCCCGCGCGCCCAGCACGGCCGCTGCGGTTTCGCGCAGCTCGGGGCGGCCGTGGGCGTAGTCGAGCAGCGAGACGAGCAAGCGGTGCGGCACGCGGCGGCCGTGGGCGACCAGTTGGCGCAAGTAATCGGGCAACACCTCGGCGTGGTGGCCGCCGAGCAGTTGGCGCAGCAGCTCCTGACCTTGGGGGCCGAGCGTGGGCTGGGTTTCGGGTCCGGCGGCAGCAGGAGCAGTGTCCGCGGCGGCCAGGGCTTGGTAGCCGGCGCGCCGCAGTAGGGCCAGCGCGCCGGCGGTGCGCAGCACCCGGGCTTCGGCGGGCGCGTCAGCCGGGGCCGGCAGCTCGGGTAGGGCGGGCAGCGCGGCCCCGCTCTGGCGGGTGCCGAGCAAGGCCACCTGCAGTAGCTGGGGCCAGTCGGTGGCAGGGTTCATAGCGCGGGAGTGGTAGCGGCGGGGGCCGGGGCGCCGGTGTAGGTGATGGGCAGCAGTGCGCGGCCGTCCCACTCGCCAAATACGTTGATGGGGTAGCCGCCGCTGACGGCCAGCAATTCCCACCCCAGCTCGCTGCTGGGGTGCAGCGGCAACTCCTGGCCGCTATCGGCGTGGCGCAGGTGCACGCCGCCCGCCGCGGTCCGCACGGGCACCACCTCGGTCAGCGTGGCGGGCCACTCGCGCAGCCAGGGGCGTTGGCCAAGGGCCGTGGCGTAGGCCTCGAGCACCGCGTTGGGCGCGCCGCCCGGGTCGAGAATGTCGTCGTGCAGGCCCTGAAAGGTCCAGTCGGCCGTGGGCACGGCGCGTAGGGGCAGGGCGCCGGGGTAAAAGGCCAGGCCGCCGCGGTACTGTCCTCCGGGCACCAGCGCCGTGGCGAAGGCCTGCCCGCCGAAGGCGTATTCCAGTACCAGCGCGTAGCGCCCGGTGCGCTGGCCCCACAGCCAGCTGCGGCGGGCCAGCAGCCGCTCTTCCTCGACGGTGACCTGGCCCAGCACCTGCCAGGTATCGGCCACGGCGGGCTGCCGCGCCAGCACGTCTTCCTTCTTCACGTTCACGCCCACTTGCTGCAGCACGTCGGCGCGCAGGGCCTCGGGCAGCTCGGCCAGGCGCCCGAAGGCGGCGGCCAGCAGGTATAATTCGCCGAGCCGGGCCAGCAGGCGGGCGGGCCAGTCGGCGCCTTGCTGGCGCAGCTCGGGCAGCTCCCGCAACGCCGCCGCCAACCCCGGGAGCTGGTCGTCGACGAGGCGGGCGGCCTGGTTTTCCCAGAAGCTGGCGGGCAATTTTTCGGTCTGCGCCAGGCCCGCCCCAATCAGGTCGTGCAGCCAGCGCAGCAGTTCCGCGGCCCCGCGTTGCATGCGCTCCAGCCGAGCCGGCGCTACCGCCACACCCGGCGCCGGTTCCGCCGCTGCCTCCGGGGCGGCCACCGGCTCGGCGGCCGGCGGCGCGGGGGCGGTTTTCTTGGCTTGCGCGTCGTGGCGCTTGTCGAGCCACTCCTGCAGCCAGGGCGGCGGGGTGGTGCCGGTCAGCAGTTGGGGCTGGCGGGCCAGCAGCAGCAGCAGCCCGGCGCCGTGCTTGCAGGGAAATACTCGGCTCGGGCAGGAACACTTAAAGGCCGGCTCGGTGAGGTCGATGCCGGTCTGGTAAGGTTTGGAACCGCTGCCCTGGCACTCCCCCCAGGCTGCCGTGTCGGTCCGGCCGAGGTGTTGCCACTTGGGCGGGCTAGCCAGCTCCAAGCCGCGCTTGAGCGTGCCGGCATCGGGAATGAGGGCGCGGGCCTGATCTTCGGTCCACATAACTGCGAGTAACTAGATACGCCGCGGCCAAGGCCGCCGCCGGCAAGTTAGGACGCGGCGGCCGCCCGCCGCGTCGCCTAGCCCGAAAACTCCTGCCCGCACTGCTGGCAGCGGTAGAGCGTGGTGCCGGCGTAGAACAGGCGCTTGTACCAGGGCCGGTCGGTGGCCGGGGCGGGCCAGGCGTGGTAGGAGCCGCAGTAGGGGCAGCGCACGGCGGCGCGCTCGGTGCGGCGCTGCTCGAATTCCTCCACGATGGATTGGGCCGCGGCCACGTCTTCCTCCTCGATGAGCAGGCGGAAGTACAGTCCGTCGCCAAAAGGCAGGGTGGCCGGGCCGTAGTTTTTCACCAAGCTCACAATGCCGGCCTCGTCGTGCAGGCGGTGGTAGAGGCCCACGGCCTCGGCATAAGTCAGGTATTCGGCGGCCACGACGAGCATCCCCGCAAAGGTAACCGCCGGCGGGCCGGAAACGACGCGAAACAGCTAGTCCGTTGCGGGCGCAGCGGGCCACGAAGGGCAGCTGGCCGGCGCGCTTCGGCGCTACAGCCGCCCCAGCCCCCGGTGCGGTTAGCGGCGCTTGCCGCGGCGGGCGGCGCCGCTCAGTTGCCCGCGCAGCTTCAGCACGTAGGCCAGCAAGCCCAGGCTGAGCAGGGCCAGGCCCACGGCCAGCAGCTGGGGCGTGGTGCGGGTGCTTTCGGCTTCGCGCACGGCGGCTTCGGCCTCGCGCAGCTTTTTGTCGCGCTGCTTGTCGCGCAGCTCCAGGTTGGCAATCTGGTTTTCCAGGTCGTAGAACCGCTCCTTGGTAGACGTCTGGTCGGTTTGGGCCACGGTGGCCTGCTGCACGGCCTGCTGCTTTTCGGCCACGATGCTGGCCTGGCGGCGCAGCTCCCCGGCCTTGAGCGCCTGCACGATTTCCGAGTCCTTGCGGATGATGCCCTTCAGCGCGTCGATAACTTCCTGCAGGTCCTTTTTGGAGGGCTTGTTGGCCAAAAAGGCGTTGCGCTGGGCGCTGGCGGCTTCGTACTCGCGAATCAGCTGCTCCCGCTCCTGAATCAGGCGGGGCACCGCATCGTCGGCGGGGGCGGGAGGGGGCGTCTGGGCGAAGGTCGGCACGGCCAGCGTGGCGGCCAGCAGCAGGCAGAAGGGGTAGGTCATAGCTGGGCAAAAGTACGGGCCGCCGCCGCAGGAGTTGGCCCCGGCCGCTACTGCACGGGCACTTCGGCCGGCCGGAGCACCGCCCCGTGCCGAGCCCGGCCCACCCGCGGCCGGCGGTAAAAGTGCAGGATCAGGATGGGCAGCAGGGTCAGCTCGGCCACCACCCCGAAGAGCAAGGTCAGGCCGATGAGCAGGCCCACGTAGAAAGTGCCGTCGAAGGAGGAGAAGAGCAGGGTGCTGAAGCCGCCCACCAGAATCAACGACGTGACAATGACCGCCTTGCCGGCCAGGCGGTAGGTGTGGCGCACGGCCGCTTCCACCGTCGGCTCCTTGCCCAGCATCAGGCGCAACTTGCTGATGAAGTGAATGGTGTCGTCGACGGCAATGCCGAAGGCAATGGTGAAAATGATGCTGGTGCTAACCTTCATCGGCACCCCGCACAGGCCCATCACCCCGCCCACCACCACGATGGGCAGCAAATTCGGAATGAGCACCACCGGCACCATGCGCACCGAGCGGAACAGGGCCAGCACGATGACCGTGACCATGAGCACGTCCATGCCGATGCCCAGCAGCATGTCGCGGGTGAGGTTCTGGTTGTTTTTGTCGATGAGCAGGGCCGAGCCGGTTTGGCGGGTGCGCAGCACCTGGGCGTCGGTGTGGGTGCGCAAGAACTGCTGCAGCCCCCGGTTCAGGCGGGCCACCGTGGTGCTGCCCGGGTCGGGCATGCGGCCGGTCAGGCGGCCTTCGCGGGCGTCCTCCAGGGCCAGGGCCCGAAACTCCGGCTTTTTGCGAAACGGCCGGGCCCGCCGCAGCAGGCGCTGCAGCTCGGCCTCCGAGTCGGGCAGGCGGTATTCGGCCAGCCCGCCGCCGTTCAGCGCCTTGCGCAGGGCCTTGACCACCGTTACCGGCGAAGCCACGAAGCGCAGGCCGTAGGTGCGTTGCAGGTACGTTTCGATTTCCTCGGTTTCGCGCAGCACGTCGAGGCTGTAGACGGTGCGGCCATTTTGCGGGAGCAGGTGCAGCTCGAAGGGGCGCACCCCGGCGAAGTTGCGCTCGAAAAAGCGGAAATCCAGCTGCACCGGGTCGTCGTCGGCCAAGTCGTCGAGCAGCCGCGACTCGATGCGCAGCTGCGCGGCGGCCGTGAGCCCGCCGACCACCAGCAGGGCGGCCGTGCCCACTAGCAGGCCGCGGCGGCGCAGCACCCAGTCGAGCAGGCGCATGAGCGGGCCGTCCCAACTGCGCCCGGCCCCGAACTTCTGCTGGGGCCGCGGCAGCAGCACCAGCAGGGGCGGCAGCAAGGTAAACGAGAGGACGTAGGCAATGAGCACCGCCAGCCCGGTGTACAGGCCGAAGTTGTGGATGGGCCGGATGTGGCTGGTGGTGAGCGTGAAAAAGCCTAGCGAAGTCGTCAGCGCCGACAAGCCCGAGCCGAACATGGATTCCTTCATGCTGATGCGCAGGGCCGGCACCGTGGGCGTGCCTTCCCCGGTTTCGGTCACGTAGCGCGTGAGCAGGTGCACCGAGTCGGCAATGCCCACCACGCACATCATCACCGGCAGCAGGGCCGTCATCAGGTCGATGCCCGCCCCCGACCAGCCCACCAGCGCCAGCCCGCCCACCGTGGCCCCGGCCACCACCGACAAGGGCAGCACCACGCCCCACCACGCCCGGAACGTGAGCCAGAGCAGCCCCATCACCAGCAGCACGGAGAGGCTCACGAACACCGCCATTTCCACCCGCAGCCGGTCGACAAACACCGACTGGGCCACCATCTTGCCGCCGAAGTGCGCCTGCGCCTCCGCAATGCCCAGGCGGCGCAGCTCCCCGTTCAGACTAGCCAGCAGCGTGTCGCCGGGCGGCTTTTTCAGGTCGGGCGTGGTTTGCAGCACCACCGTCACGGCCCGGGCGTCCGGGGCAAAGAGATTGCCCACCAGGCCCGGCGTGCGGTAAATCAGGCTGGAATCCCGGGCGCGGCTGGTCGGGTCCCGGAGCTGGTCGAGGTGCAGGTAAGGCACGTTGAACACGCCCAGGCCTTCCACGATGGGGTTGCTGGCCGTGGTCGGCGACACGACTTGGCGCACGTCGCGCTGGCGCTGGGCAAAGCGCGTAAACGCGTCGACTCGGCGGGCAAAGCCGGCGTCGAACACGGTGCGGCCGGCCGGGGCTTGCAGGCCCACCAGCACGTAGTCGTTGTCGTTGCCGAAGCGCCGGGCGTAGTCCTGGTAGTAGCTCAGGTCCGGGTCGCCGCTGGGGTAGAAGTCGTTGAAGTTGTAGTTGAAGCGCAGCCGCAGCAGGCCGGTCAGGGCCACGAGGCCGAGCAGGGCCAGCGCGGCCAGGGTGAGGTAGCTAAGGGAGCGGGGACGAAGCACGCGGTGGAACTAAGGTGAGGCGGCGGTATCGAAGGCGTTGCGTAGATTAGGGCCGGCGCTGAGCCAACCACCCATTTCCGGCTTTTGTTCTTCCACCTCTTACTTTCTGCCCCATGAAAAACGCCCTGCTCGCCCTGGCCCTGTTCGCTTTCGTTGGTACCGCCTCTGCCCACGACGGCAAAGACAAAGACAAAAAAGGCGCGAAGAAAGAAAACTGCTCGGCCGAAATGAAAGCCCATTGCGCCTCGAAAGGCGCCACGGCCGGCACGCCCGCCTGCTGCATGAAAAAGGGCGCTTCGGCCGCCGCTGCCACGCCGGCCGCGGCTCCGGCTCCCGCTGCGAAGTCGCTGTAGCCCGGCTACGCCTTAGCTTCCGCCCCGCGCCGGTTTGGTGCGGGGCTTTTTTATTTATATATTTTACACCCAGTATATTACCATTTCGTATAATCGTGCGTTAGGGTTGCCGCCGCGTAGGCTTGGTTTGTTTTAGGTTCACGTATTCCCGCCGCAGGGGGCGCAGTGTTGATGAGTCAGCAGGATTTTGTGTCGAAGTCGCCCAACGCGTGGCTGCTGCCCAGCCCCGCCGGGCAGCAGTTGTTACCCAATGCCTGGCCCGCCCCAGCCCCGGCGGTGCCGAACGCGGCCGACGGCGCGCCCGCGCCCGGCAGCTGGTTTGCCGCGCCCGGCGCGGCCGTTGAGCGGCTGCCCGTGGCCCATTGCACGCTCAGCCCCGATAGCACCATCACCTACCTGAATCATTGGGCCGCCGAGCTGTTGGAGCACCGGGCCGAGGACCTGCTGGGCCGCCCGTTCCTGCTGCTCGTCGAGCCCGACCAGCGCCTGGCCTGCGCCGGGCGCCTCTCGGCGCTGCTGCACGCCGAGCGGCCCGCCGCCCACGAAGAAACCCTGCAGCTGCCCAGCGGGCCGCGGCGGGTGCTACTGCAGGCCGGGGCCGCCACCGACGGCGCCGGCCACGCCTGCTGCCAGCTGGTGCTGTTCGACGTGACCCAGGCCCAGCGCGAAGCCCAGGCCCTGGCGGCCAGCGAACGGAAATTCCGTCAGCTGTTCGAGCAGAGCACCGACGCGGCCGCCCTGCTGCAAAACGAGCGGTTCGTCGACTGCAACGCGGCCGTGCTCCGGCTGCTGGGCGCCACCGACAAGGCGCAGATCATCGGCCATTACCCCTGGGACCTGGCCCCGGTGGAGCAGCGCCCCGGCGTGCGCTCCGAGCTGTATTTCCGCGACTCGGTGGCCGCTGCCCTGCGCCTGGGGTCCAAGCGCTGCGAAGGCATCTTGTGCCGCCTCACCGGCGAGCATATCTGGGTGGAGGCCGTGCTCACGCCCCTGCGCGACGGCGACGCCGCGCTGCTGCACGTGGTCTGGCGCGACATCACCGCCCACAAGCAGCAGGAGCGCCGCCACCGAGAAAGCGAGGAGCGCGTGCGCCTGCTGCAAGAAACGTCCGGCGCCGGCCTCTGGAGCTGGGAGCTGACCACCAATCATTTGGAGTCCGACGCCCGCGCCCGCGCCTGCCTGGGCTGGCCGACGGAGGAGCAGGCCCCCGCCAATTTTGAAGCGTTGAGCGCAGTCTTGCACCCCGACGACGCGGCGACCGTGCAGGCCTCGCTGGCCCAGGCCACGGTGCAGGGCCACTGGCCGCGGCAGGAGTTTCGGGTGCTCTGGCCCGACGGCACGGCGCACCGCGTGGCCGCCAGCGGCTGGATCAGCCACGACGCCTTCGGCCGGCCGCGCTGCCTGCTGGGCGTGGTGCAGGCTCTGCCCGAACCCGCTGAATAAGGCTTATTGACCTTCCAGTGTCTTGCGCTGGTAGTCGTTGATGACGCCCTCGCAGATCCAGTTGGCCAGGGCCTGCCGGTTCTGGGCCAGCACGAAGCGGCGCTGGTCCTTGCTGTTGCGGATGTTGCCCAGCTCGATGAACACGGTGGGGGCGTAGCTGTTGCGCACCACGTAGAGGCTGGTGCGCGGCGAAACGGTGCCCACGTAAGGGCGGTTGGGCTGGTAGCGCAGGTAGCGGCGCTTGAAGACCTGGTGAATGTTCTTGGCCAGGCGCAGGCCCACGGCGCTTTTTTCGTGGTGGTAGAAAAACACGTCGGTGTTCAGGCCCGCCGAGCGGCTGTCGACGTGAATGGTAATCATGCGCTGGTAGGTTTTCTTGCCGTAGCGCCCGTGCAGGCGGTTGACGGCGTTGGTGTACTGGCGCAGGCGCGCCACGTGGCCCAGCGGAATGGTCAGGTTGGGATAGGTCAGCTCGTCGGCATCCATTTTGAGTACGCCCTCGTCGCGGATGCCGTCGTCGGGGTCCTGCACAATCATGTGCACCGTGGCGCCGTGCTCCATCAGCACCCGGGCCAGCCGGATGGTCACGTCGTAGGCGTACTCGTCCTCGGCCAGCTTGGCGTTGCCGTACTGGCCCACCGCGCCCGGGTCAGGCCCGCCGTGGCCCGACATGAGGTAGAACACCGCCCCGCCCAGGGCCCGGTCGCTGGCCGTGGGCCGGCCGTACTTGCCAAAGAGCACCGCGGTGCTGCCGCTGCGCCCCTTCACGGCCTTGACCACTTCGGCGCGGCCGGCGGCCGCGCGGGCCGCCGCGGGCTTTTTCGCGGCCAGTTGGGCGGCCGACTTGCGGGCCGGCAGGCGGTAGGTTTTGCCCGCCCGCAGGCTGTTGCGCGGCCCGAGCAGGGGCTTGTTCAGCGCCACAAACTCCCGCTCGTAGTAGCGCGGATTCAGCCCGTAGCGCACCAGCAGCGTCGAAATTACGTCGCCGCGTTTGGGAACCACCTTGCGAAAATGCTGGCTAAAGGCTGCAACCGGAACAAGCAGGAGAAGGAGCAGAAGTATTCGCAAAGCGGCGTAGGGTCGGGTTTGGAAAGAAGGGCTGGGCAGGTAAGGCTAACTAGCGAAAAAACGACGGGTAAAGCTGGGCGGTAATCGGAATCGAAACGGAAAAGTAAGGTCTAGCGCAAAAGTAGTGATAGGAGTTGCCGCGGGAAGAATAAACCCAGCAAATCACCTTAAGGAAGTAGATATAGTGAACATTAGACGCTTCTGTAGAACGGCTTGATAGTGAGGCAAGCTGCTGCAGTTATTTTGGAGAATTTCATTTGTATGTAAAAATATTTCTACTAGGTTTATTGCCCACCATTTAACCATTTACTCTATGGAGCTAATAGATCAACTCACCAATCTTGCTTCGCGGGTGCAAAAGCAAGTCGGACACATTCAAACGGAAGAGGCAACCAAAAATGCCCTGGTGCTTCCCTTTATCAACGCTTTGGGATATAATGTCTTCGACCCGACGGAAGTAGTGCCGGAGTTTGTTTGTGACATCGGTACCAAAAAAGGGGAGAAGGTCGATTATGCCATCTTCCGCGACGGGAAACCGATCATGCTAATTGAGTGCAAGCACGTCGGTGCGGACCTAAACATCAACCATGCTGGTCAACTGTTTCGCTACTTCCACGTCACCGAAGCACGTATTGCTATTTTAACCAACGGCGTCACATACAAGCTGTTCACCGATTTGGAGCAGCCCAATAAAATGGATGAGCGTCCATTTCTGGAGTTTGATTTGTTTAACTTCCACGAAAACGACGTGACCGAACTCAGGAAGCTAAGCAAGGCTACGTTCAGCATAGACGACATGCTGTTTGCCGCTTACAACCTGAAGTACATGCGGGCATTCAAGAAGTACTTCGAAGAACAGTTTCACCAGCCTTCCAACGACTTCATTCACTTCGTTTCCAAGCAGATTTACGACGGGGTGTTGACGCCGAAACTGAAAGAGCAATTCAGCGCCTTGGTGCACCGCTCGTTTCAGCAATTCTTGAACGACAAGATTAACCTGCGGCTGCGGGCAGCGCTGGTCGAGCCCAACAGCACCACAATACTTACCAGCGAATATGTGGCGGCGAAACCCGAAGAAACCGCCGTAGTAGCTGAACCCGACGGCAAAGACAAGGATATCGTGACGACGGTTGAGGAAACTGAGGGTTTTATGATTGTGCGCGCTATTCTGCGGAAAATGGTGCCGGTAAGCCGGGTGGTGATGCGCGACGTGCAATCCTACTGCGGAATTCTGCTCGATGATAACAACCGCAAGCCCATCTGCCGCCTACATTTCAACGGGAGCAAAAAATTCGTTACCCTCTTTGATCAGGAAGGCGGCGAGAGGGTGGATATAGATTCATTAGACGACTTGTACGGATTGGCCTCGCGGATCCGGGCTGCGGTAGAGCGGCACGAAACCCGAATCAAAGAAGCGCCGCTAGCATAAAATGCTCGTGTAGCAACGGCAGTACAATTCAACCAAAAAGCCGCCCGCGTCCCGGGCGGCTTTCCTACTTTTGCCACCTATCCCAATCCGCTTCCGCCGCCATGCAGCAATACCTCGACCTCGTTCAGCACATCCTCGACCACGGCACCCGCAAAACCGACCGCACGGGCACGGGCACGCTCTCCATTTTTGGCCACCAGATGCGCTTCGATCTGCAGCAGGGCTTTCCGCTGGTCACCACCAAGAAAGTGCACCTGAAGAGCATCATCTACGAGCTGCTCTGGTTTCTGCGCGGCGATACCAACACCCGCTACCTCAAGGAGCACGGCGTGAGCATCTGGGACGAATGGGCCGACGCTCAGGGCGAGTTGGGCCCGGTCTACGGCAAGCAATGGCGCAGCTGGCCCGACGGCCGCGGCGGCCACGTCGATCAGCTGCAGCAGGTGCTCGATCAGCTGCGCCGCTCCCCCGATTCGCGGCGCATCCTCGTGTCGGCCTGGAACGTGGCCGAGCTCGATCAAATGGCCCTGATGCCCTGCCACGCCCTGTTTCAGTTCTACGTAGCCGACGGCAAGCTCTCATGCCAGCTCTACCAGCGCTCCGCCGACGTATTCCTGGGCGTGCCCTTCAACATTGCGTCCTACGCCCTGCTCACGCTGATGGTGGCCCAGGTCACGGGCCTGCAGCCGGGAGAATTCATCTGGACGGGCGGCGACACCCACCTCTACAGCAACCATTTGGAGCAAGCCCGCCTGCAGCTCACGCGCGCACCGCTGCCGCTGCCGCAGATGCGGCTGAACCCCGCCGTCACCGACCTGTTCGGCTTTGAATTCAATGATTTCAAGCTGGAAAACTACGACCCCTGGCCCGCTATCAAAGCCCCGGTAGCGGTGTAAGCTACGGCCGAGTTTACCGGCTTTTATCCCATCTCAGCCCCCGTCCGGTTCTGATTCCGGAGTTCGGGGGCTGATTCTTTTTATTGGTACTATGCTGATATCGTTGAGGCTATTGAATAGAAGGGTAATCTGTGAGCTGTCTAAGAAACGGCCTATCATGCAACAATAAAATCTCTATTAGACGTGCGAGTGAGTGGTTTTTGTCTTGGGTAATCACATTTTTATGTGATGACTGCATCATTTGGGGCCGGATATACGTTGTAGGATAAATTGCGGAGCGTAAATCACGGGAATATGGTGCGGACTTCAGAAAAAGGCTCGATCTTTGTACCGGGAAATTTAAACCTGCCCGCCAGAATTCAATCAAACGGCGCAGACTCTGTTACCGCCGTGAATCGCACCTCCACCCACCTGCTTACCGACCACACCCCTTTGCCCCGCCGTCACCGGGTTCTGATTGCCTTGTACGCCCTGGAACTGGGCCGGCAGCCCCGCGCCGATATTTTGGCCGTGAATGACGTGACTGAAGCTGATCTGGCTGAATTTCAAGCCGATTGGTTGCGCATGCGCCGCCGCCCGCGCGCTTCCGCGGCCTAAGCCGCTTCCCAACGCCGCAGCGCCTCCAGCAACGGGTGCTCCGTCGTCAGCGGCGTGGCCTCGAGGCTGGCCAGCGGCCGAATCCCGGCGACGTTGGCGGTGAAGACGGCTTCGGCCCGCAGGAGCGCTTCGGCCGGAAACAGCCCGACCTGGCACGGCACGCTGCGCTGCTGCGCCACCCGTAACAAATGAGCCCGCCGCACGCCCGCCACGCAGCCGCTTTCCAGCGCGGGCGTGAAGAGCACACCGTCCTGCAACCAAAACACGGCGGCCGCTACGGCCTCCGCCACGTGCCCCTGGGCGTCGAGCAGCAGCAACTCGTCGAAGCCCCGGGCCGCGCGTTCCTGCGCGGCCAGCACGTAGTGCAGGGAATACGGACCTTTGCAGAAGGACACCGGCGAAAAATGGGTCCGCAGGCTGGTGGCAAACGCCGCCCGTGCGGCCGTGGCCGGCCCGGGTTCGAACGGGGCGGCCGTTAGCAACCAGTGCACCGCGCCTGTGGCGGGGGCGTAGAGCCCCCCGCCCGCCCGCCAGAACTGCAAGCGCAGTCGGCACGCGGCCGTCAGCCCGTTGGCTTCGGCCAGCTGCTGCAGGGTGCGTTCCAGGCCCGAGGGCGTGTTCAGCGCCGCGGGCAAGGCTAGGTGCAGGGCCGTGGCGGCCCAGCGCATGCGGGCGGCGTGGTCGGCGGCGTAACGTAGGCGCCCCGCCACGAGCACCAGCGTTTCAAAAAAACCGTCGTTGAACTGCAGGCCGCGGTTGGGCAGCGGCAGAGCCAGGTCAGCGGCCGGAAGCAGCGCGCCATCAAGCAAAACCAGGGACATAGACCGGCAAATTAGGCCAGCTACTTCACAAGCCGCAAAAAAAGGACGAGCCCACCGGGCTCGTCCTTTTGCAACTAGGCGTCCGTTAGGGCGTTACTGCACGCTGACGCGGCGCGCCACCGTGCCCTGGGCGTAGTGCACGCGCAGCAGGTACTGGCCGGCCGGCAGCCCTTCCACCGACAACGTGGCGTCGGGGGCGGCGGACAGCGCTTGGCGGCGCACCGGGCGGCCCAGAATATCGAGCAGCTCCAAGGACTGGGCGCGGGCCGCAGGGTCGAGGCTGACGTGCAGGGTGGTGCGGGCCGGCACCGGCCAGGCCTGGGTGCGGTCGGCCACGGCCTGGGGCAGGGCGGCGTGCAGTACGTTCGGGGCCGTAATGCGGGCCAGGGCGTGGGCCGACTGCCCGCTCAGGGCGTTGAAGAAGCCACCAATTACCACGGCCCCGTCGGTTTGCACCAGCAGGCTGCGCACGCTGCTGTTGGGCACGGTGGTAGCGGCGAAGCTGGCGTCGGCCGTGCCATCGGCGTTCAGGCGGGCCAGGTTGGCGGGCAGGCCCGCCGTGCTGGTGAAAGCACCGCCGACCAGCAGGCGGTTGTTGGGCTGCACGGCCAGGCTGAAGACCGTGCCGGTGAGGGCCGCGGGCGTAAAGCCGGTATCGATGGTGCCGTCGGCGTTCAGGCGGGCCAGGTTGGCGCGGGGCGTGCCGCCCACCGCGCCGAAGGCGCCACCCAGCAGGATCTTGCCGTCGGGCTGCAGCGCCAGGGCGTAGGTGCGGTAAGTCGACGAGTTGCTCCCGCTCGGGTTGGTGAGGGTCAGCGCGGTAAAGCTGGCGTCAACGGTGCCGTTGGCCAGCAGGCGCATGACGCGCGACGTCGCCGTGCTGGTCGTGCGGGCGTACGCCTCTACCAGCAGCTTGCCATCCGGTTGCAGCGCCATATTGTGAAACTGGCTGATGGCGTTGGCGCCGGTGGTGACCGGGGCAAACGACGCATCGTAGTTTCCGGCGCCGTCGAGGCGCACCAGCCCGGCCACCGAGCGGTTGCTGTAGAAAGAAAAACTGCCGCCGGCCAACAAGCGGCCGTCCGGCTGCAGCACCAGGCGGCTCACCGGGCCGCTGAATGCGGTTGGTGCGAAGGTGTTGTCGATTGCGCCGGTGCTTTGGAAGCGCAGCACTTGCGTGCCGGTAGCCACCACGGCCGACCCGTTTTGCAGCACGATGTCGTTGACGGCGGTGCCCAGGCCCCCCGAGTTGTACCCGTACTGTTGGTCCAGCGAGCCGTCGGTATTGATGCGGGCCAAGCGCCGGGCCGGCTGCCCGTTGATTTCGGTGAACGTACCTCCGACCACGTACTTACCGTCCGCTTGGCGTACCGCGGCGTAAATACCGGCGTTGGTTTGAATTTTCGGCTGGAACGCTGCGTCGACGGCGCCGGCGCTGCTGAGCTGAATCAGGGTGCGGTCGGGCGTGCCGTTGAAGTCGCTGAAATTGCCCGCCACCAGCGTGCCGCCGCTGGCCAGCGCGGTGAGCGAGTAGGGCGAGGCGTTCGGCCCGGTGCCCACCTGGTAAGTGGCGTCAATGGTGCCGTTGGGGTTGAGGCGCGTCAGGTACGGGCTGCTGCCGCTGCCGCCGATTACTACAATCTTGCCATCAGCCTGCACGTGCATGGCGTCGCCGTAAAAAGAGCCAGGAAAATAGGCCTGGGTCGGCTGGGCAAAGGTGTTATCGGGGGTGCCGTTGGCGTTTAGGCGAATGAGGGTGGTGGTAGTGCTGGTAGTGGGGTAAAACTGGCCCGCCAGCAAGATTTTGCCGTCGGGCTGCACCGTGATGTTTTCGACCCCACCGTTGGTGGTGGCGGTAAAGCTCGTGTCGAAGCTGCCGTCGGCGTTAAGGCGGGCCAGGCCGTCGCAGTTGAACCCGTTGTAGCTGGTGAAGTAGCCGCCGATCAGCAATTTGCCCGAGGGCAGGGCTACCACGGTCAGTATTTCGTCGTTGGCGCCGGTGCCGGGGTTGAAGCTCGTATCCAGCGAGCCGTTGGCATTCAGCCCCACGATGTTGTTCGTCGCGGCGCCGTTGAAGTGGTCGAAGGGGCCCACGGCCACCACTTTGCCGCTGGGCAGCACCGCCGCGTCGTCGAGGTAGGTAACGCTGTAAAGTTGGCTGGTCGGGCCCGAGCCGGCATCGAAGCTGGCGTCGCCGGTGCCGTCGGCGTTCAGGCGCAGCAGGCCGCCGCTGCGCGATACGCCGCCCGCCGTCGTGGCGGAGCCGCCGAAGCCGACCAGCAACACCTGCCCGTTGCTGAGCAGGTGCATGCGTTGCACGGCCGTGGCCGCGCCCACGTTCTGCAAAAACGTGTTGTCGAGGCTACCGTCCGCGTTAAGGCGCACCAACCGCGAAGCAACGGAGCCGCCGTTGATGCGCAAAAAGGCACCGTTGATGATGCGCTTGCCGTCGGGCTGCTCCACGGCCGCGTACACCGTGCCGGGGGCGTAGGCATTCAGCGAGGTGAAAGTAGGGTCGAGGGTCTGGGCGGCGGCCGGCAGGCCCACCAGGGCCAGCAAGCTCGCTACCACAACGAGTCGAGCTGTTTTCATAAACAGTCTGCTAGAAGAAGGATAAAGAAGAAAAGGAAAAACGGGTGGGAAGTTACGGCAAAAAGCTTGTCCAACAGCTCCGGAATAGTCCTACACCAGCGCGAATTTCTTGCCCGGCAAGGCCCGCACCACGCCCCGAAACTCCAGCCCCAGCAGCAAGGTCGAGACTTGGTTGATGGGCAGTTGCGCCTGCCAGCTTAGCTCGTCGATCTGCTTTTCTTTGCACGCCTGCAGGATTTCGAGCAAGGCGAATTCCCCGGGCGTGAAGTCGGCCGGGTTCAGGCCCGCCGGCACGGCCGCCGGCTGCAGGGCGGCGTCCCAATTCAGGGCCTGCTCGATGTCCTCCGGCCCGGTGTAAATGCGCGCCTGCTGGTTGCGAATCAGCTGGTTGCAGCCCTCCGACGCGGGCTGATCCAGCCGGCCGGGCACGGCCAGCACCTCGCGGTTGTAGTCCAGGGCCAGCTCGGCGGTGATGAGGGCGCCGCCTTTCTTGGCCGCTTCGACCACCACCGTGGCGTCGGTGAGTCCGGCAATGATGCGGTTGCGGGCGGGGAAGTTGTACTTGTCGGGCGGGGTGCCGAAGGTGAATTCGGTGAGCAGGCCGCCGCCCTGCTCCAGCATTTTTTCGGCCGTGCGCCGGTGGGCGTGGGGGTAAATCGAATCCAGCCCGGTGGCCATGACGGCCACGGTGGGCAGCCCTTCCTGCAGGGCGGCCCGGTGCGCCACGATGTCGATGCCGTAGGCCAGGCCGCTGACGACGAGCGGCTGGTAGGGCGCTACGCCCTTGATGAGCTTTTCGGTTTGCTCGCGGCCGTAGTCGGTGGCTTGGCGGGTGCCCACCACGGCCAAGGTGCGGGCGTTGTTCAGCTCGGCCGGGCCCTGGTAATAAAGCAGCACCGGCGCGTCGGGCACGGGGCGCAAGCGGGCGGGGTAGTCGGGGCGGGTGTAGTAGAGCAGGCGGGCGCCGTCTTGCTCGGCCCGGCGCAGCACCTGTTCGGCTTGGCGCAGGGCCGCGGTGCTGTTGCGCAGCACGTTCACCAGTGCGGGGCCCACGCCGGGCACTTTCAGCAGCTGGTTGGGGCCGGCGTTGAGCACGTTCTGGGCCGAGCCGAGGTAACCGATAAGCTGGCGGGTGACCAGCGGCCCGATGCCGGGCAGCAGGGTTAGGGCAACTTCGGATAGGAGGGAAGCGGTGGAATCGGGGGCAGTGGGCTGCGCGTGCGCAGCGGGTGAAAATAGGGACACGGGGGATAAACTGGGTTAAAAAGCAATGAGTCCGGTCAGTAAGATAGCGGCCAGAAACAGAAGCGGAAACACCCCGAGCGAAATACCAAGCGCCCAGGTCCGGCGCAGACCGTTGCGCCGGTGCCAGCGTAGTAGTATCGCGCCGAGCAGCTAAGGAAACAGGATAGCGGCGGCAGCGCTAGTGCTGGCGGTGTCATCGTTGCGGCTGTAGTGCGCCAGGCCCGCCCGAAAGGGTAGAAAGAGCACTGCGGCATCCGTCAGCAGCGTCAGACCAAACGCCGCTAGTCTGGCCCGCCAAGTGCTCATGCCCCGCCGCCCGGCTGCTGCTTGCCCGCTACGTCCAGCTCCTTGCGCAGCTGCACCAGGAAGTTGCGCACCTTTTCCAGGGAGTGAATCACGTCGACTTTTTCCTTGAGCTGGGGGCCGCGCTGCTTCATGATGTCGCGGGCGCCGGGAATGGTGTAGCCGCGCTCCTTCACCAAGTGGTAGATGGTGCGGAAGATTTCGATGTCCTGCGGGGAGTAGAGGCGGTTGCCCTTTTTGCTCTTGCGCGGCTTCAGGTCGTCGAACTCGGTTTCCCAGAAGCGAATCAGCGACGGGGCCACGTCGAACTGCGCGGCCACTTCGCCGATGGTGTAGTATTGCTTCTCGATGTCGCGCTCTTTGTAGGGCATGGGGTAGCGGTGAGACCTTAGAAGTGAGAGGCGAGCGGGAGGGAAGCGGGAGAAAAGGACGGCCGGAACAGGTCTCGGTTCTGACTTCTCTTTTCTCAGTTCTCCAAACTACCTTTGCCGGAAGGCGTTTCCGGGGCCGCTGCGGCGGCTTCCGAAGCCGAAAAATAGCCAAAAACCGGCGGCGGCCAATTTTTCCGGCCGCGCCGCTGTTCCAAACGAATACTTCAACCCTGCGCGAAGCCTTTCGCGTTTGCAGCCGCTCATGTCGCTTCCATCCGCTTCCCAAGTTCGTCAGCAGTTTCTCGACTTCTTCGCCTCCAAGGGCCACCACATCGTGCCCTCGGCGCCCATCGTGGTGAAGGACGACCCGACGCTGATGTTCATCAACTCGGGCATGGCCCCGTTTAAGGATTACTTCCTGGGCAACAAGCCCGCCCCCTACAAGCGCATTGCCGACACGCAGAAGTGCCTGCGCGTGAGCGGGAAGCACAACGACCTGGAAGAGGTAGGCTACGACACCTACCACCACACCATGTTCGAAATGCTCGGCAACTGGTCGTTCGGCGACTACTTCAAAACCGACGCCATTGCCTGGGCCTGGGAGCTGCTGACGGACGTGTTCAAGCTGCCCAAGGACCGCCTCTACGTGACCTACTTCGAGGGCGACAAGGGCGACAACCTCGGCCCCGACACCGAGACGCAGGAGCTGTGGCGCAAATACACCACCGAGGACCGCATCCTGCCCGGCAACAAGAAGGACAACTTCTGGGAAATGGGCGACACCGGTCCCTGCGGCCCCTGCACCGAAATCCACGTGGACCTTCGCAGCGAGGAGGAGCGGGCCCAGAAGCCCGGCGCCGAGCTGGTGAATGCCGACCACCCGCAGGTGGTCGAAATCTGGAACAACGTGTTCATGGAGTTTGAGCGCCGCGCCGACAAGTCGCTCGTCAAGCTGCCCCAGCAGAACGTGGACACCGGCATGGGCTTTGAGCGCCTGATGATGGCCGTGTCGGGCGTGAAGTCGAACTACGACACGGACGTGTTCCAGCCGCTGATTCAGTTCATTGCCAAGGAGGCCGGCGTGGAGTACCACGGCACGGCCCCGGCCACCGTGAACGACCAGCCGACCACCGAACACGAGAAAACCGACATTGCGGTGCGCGTCATTGCCGACCACATCCGCACCATCGCCTTCACCATTGCCGACGGGCAGCTGCCCTCGAACGTGAAGGCCGGCTACGTCATCCGCCGCATCCTGCGCCGGGCCGTGCGCTACGCCTTCTCGTCCCTGGGCCAGAAGCAGCCCTTCCTCTACAAGGTGGTACCCGTGCTGGCCGACCACATGAAGGACATTTTCCCCGAGCTGAAGCAGCAGGAGAAGTTCGTCACCCGCGTGATTGAGGAGGAGGAAATTGCCTTCCTGCGCACCCTCGAAAACGGCCTGCGCCGCTTCGACGCCCTGGAAGAGGGCTTCCGCCAGAACGGCGGCCACGTCGACGGCAAGTCGGCCTTCGAGCTGTCCGATACCTTTGGCTTTCCCTTCGATTTGACCGCCCTGCTGGCCCGCGAAAAGGGGCTGACGGTGAGCGAAGACGAGTTCAAGAAGGAGCTGGAGCAGCAGAAGGCCCGCTCGCGCAACGCCTCCGAGCAGGAGCAGAGCGACTGGACCATCGTGGAGCCTTCGCAGGAGCAGCCGCGCTTCGTGGGCTACGACGCCACCACCGCCGAGGCCCGCATCCTGCGCTACCGCGCCGTGACGCAGAAGGGCAAGACCGAGTACCAGCTGGTGCTCGACCAGACGCCGTTCTACGCCGAGTCGGGCGGGCAAGTGGGCGACACGGGCTACCTGCTCACCCCGCTCTCCAAGGTGCGCGTCATCGACACGAAGAAGGAAAACGACTTGATCGTGCACTACACGCTGGACTTGCCCCAGGACATCGACGCCGCGGTGACGGCTCAGGTGGACGAGGCCCGGCGCCAGCAGATTCGCAAAAACCACTCGGCCACCCACCTCATGCACGCGGCCCTGCGCCAGGTGCTCGGCACGCACGTTGCCCAGCGCGGCTCCTTGGTGAACGACAAGCTGCTGCGCTTCGACTTTTCGCACTTCAGCAAGGTGACCGAGGAGCAGCTGCGCGAAGTGGAGCGCATCGTCAATGAGCGCATCCGCCAGCAGATTCCGCTGGGCGAGGAGCGCGCCGTGCCGCTGGCCGCGGCCAAGGAGCGCGGCGCCACGGCCCTGTTCGGCGAGAAATACGCCGACGTGGTGCGCGTCATCACCTTCGACCCGGAGTACTCGGTGGAGCTCTGCGGCGGCATTCACGCCCCCAACACCGGCGAAATCGGCTTTTTCAAGATTGTGAGCGAGTCGGCCGTGGGCGCCGGGGTGCGCCGCGTGGAAGCCGTGACGGCCGAGCGCGCCGAGCAGTTCGTGGACGAGCAGCTGGACCTGCTGGCTCAGGTGCGGGAGCTGCTGGGCAACCCGCAGCACCTCACGACCAGCATCCAGAAGCTCTCGGAGGAAACCGCCACCCTGCGCAAGCAGCTGGAGCAGGCCGAGCAGCAGCAGCTCGGGCAGCTCAAAGACCAGCTGGCCGCCCAGGTGAAGCCGCTGAATGGCGTGAACTTCCTGGCCGCCAAAGTGCCCGCCCGGAGCGCCGACGCGCTCAAAAACCTGGCCTTCGGCCTGCGCCAAGTGACCGAAAACCTGGTATTGGTGCTCGGTGCCGACGTGGACGGCAAGCCCCAGCTGGCGGTGATGCTCGACGACGAGCTGGCTAAGGGCGGCAAGCTCAACGCCTCGCAGCTGGTGCGCGAGCTGGCCAAGGACATCCAGGGCGGCGGCGGCGGGCAGCCGTTCTTCGCCACGGCCGGCGGCAAGAACGTGGTCGGGCTGGACGCCGCCATCGGCAAAGCTGAAGGCCTGGTCAGCGGGCTGCTGGGCTAAGCCCCGCCGCGGCTGCGCGGCCTAACCTGCATCGAACGGCGCTTCCGGTACTTTCCGGGGGCGCCGTTCGGCATTTGGGGATGAGCCGGGCCTTTTCTTCCAGTCTTTCGACTGGGGCGGGTGTTGTACATTTGCCCAAACGCTTGGTTATGAAATTACTATTACTACTGGCCGGCGGGCTGCTCGGCGCGGCGGCGGCGCGGGCCCAGGCGCCCGCGGCCCCGAGCTGCTTACCCGATTCGCTGGTGCGCTTCCTTGATGCCGAAATGCTGCCGGCGGCCCCGGCGCAGGCGCAGTACACGCGCGTGCTGGTGCCGCCGGCCGGCGCCGGCAGCCCGGTTGTCAACCGCCTCTACTTTCCCGATGGCCAGCTGTACTCCGAAGTCACCTTTGCCGCCCCCGACCGGCGCGTGCAGCAGGGCCCGGTGCGCACCTACTACCCCGGCGGCCAGCTGCGGATGACCTACCAGGCCGACGACGACATCATCGACGGCTACCTGCGCACCTACTACCCCGACGGGCAGCTGAAGCGCAACGACCTCTACGACCACGGCCGGCTGATCAAAGGCCAGTATTTCACCCCCGACGGGCAACCGGTGGAGCCCCACGTGCCGTTTCGGCAAGACCCGGCCTACCCCGGTGGCAACGCCGCGCTGGTCAGCTACCTGCAGGCGCACCTCACTTACCCCAAGGCCCTGACCGACGTCGGCGACGGGCAGGTGCTGGTGGCCTTCACCGTCACGGCGCGCGGCAACGTGGCCGACGTGCGGGTGAAAAGCGGCGTCAGCCCTGAGCTGGACGCGGCGGCGCTGGCGGCCGTGCGCACCCTGCCCGCCTTCGAGCCCGGCCGCCTCGACGGGGAACGGACGGCCCTGCCCATGCTGGTGCCCATTACCTTCAAGGCGCCCGGCGTTATCAAGGCCATGCGCCAGCTGGGCCTATAGACGGCGTGGTGGCGGCTGAACCTTGCGCAAGCAGCGCGAGGCCGGCGGCCTGCAGGTCCTGCCGGGCGCCCGTGGTTCGGGGTAAGCGGCGCCTGACGGAGTAGGATAGGAGGCTATTGAGAATGATAAGCTGCTGAGCAACGGCAGGCTGGTCGGGTGGCCAGGCCCGCGGTTGTTTTCCCGGACCGGCCGCCTATCTTGTCGCAACCTCCTAAGCAACCCGATATGCCCGACCTGCGCACCATTGCCGACGTGGTAACGGCCCTCGACGGGGTGGTGCGCCACTGCGAGCAAACGGGCCACCGCGCGGGCTACTTCGCGGCCCTCTACAAGCGCATGACCGAAGCCGTGGCCGAGGGCATCCGCACCGGCGCCTTCGCCGACGGCCCGCGCATGGAGCGGCTCGACGTGGTGTTTGCCGGCCGCTACCTGAGCGCCTGGCAAGCCTACGGGCAGCAGGCCGCCTGCGCCGCCGCCTGGCGCCACGCCTTCGACGGCTGCCCCAACCCGGGCCTGATTGTGTTGCAGCACCTGCTGCTGGGCATCAACACCCACATCAACCTGGACCTGGCCGTGGCCGCCGCCACCGTGGCGCCCGGCCCGCAGATTCACGCCCTCGAAGCCGACTTCAACCGCATCAACGCCGTCATCAGCAGTCTTTTTGATGACGTGCAGCAGTGCCTGGCGCAGGTGTGGCTGCCCATGCGCTGGCTGGGCCGCGTGGCCAGCAGCCAGCAAACGGCCGTGCTCAACTTCAGCATCGGGGCGGCGCGGCGGGCGGCCTGGGCCAACGCGGTGGTGCTGGCCGGGCTGCCCCCGGCCCGGCAGCAGGCCCACATCGGCGTGCTCGACGCCACCGTGCTCGGCCTGGGCCGGCGCATCAGCAGCCCGGGCCTGGCGGCGGGCGCGCTGCTGCGGCTGGTGCGCCTGACCGAGTACGAGGACGTGGCCCGCACCATCCGGCTCATCGAAACCACGCGGGTGTAGAGGGGCGCCGCGGCCGGCTATGGTGCGGAGTCGGCGCAAACCGCGTACTTTCCGGCCGCACTCTCAACCCCCTCCCGGCCGCATGACCTTCGCTTTGATTCCGCTGCTCCTGCTGGCGCTGCTCCTGTTTCTCTCCTTCGTCGTGGTGCAGCAGGGCACCGTGGCGGTCATCACGATTTTCGGCAAGTACCAGCGCATCATGCGCCCGGGGCTGAACTTCAAAATTCCCTTCATCGAGTTCGTCTACAAGCGCATCAGCATCCAGAACCGCTCCCTGGAGCTGCAGTTCCAGGCCATTACCTCCGACCAAGCCAACGTGAACTTCAAGGCCATGCTGGTGTACGCGGTGCTCAACCACGAGGAGGAAGCCATCAAGAACGTGGCCTTCAAGTTCGTGGATGAGATGAGCCTGATGCAGGCGCTGGTGCGCACCGTAGAGGGCAGCATCCGCACCTTCGTGGCCACGCAGCGGCAGGCGGCGGTGCTCAGCCTGCGCGGCGAAATCGTGGCCCACGTGAAGGAGCAGCTCGACGCGACGCTGGAAAGCTGGGGCTACCACCTCATCGACCTGCAACTCAACGACATCACTTTCGACGAAGAAATCATCCGCTCCATGGCCAAGGTGGTGGCGTCGAGCAACTTGCGCGCCGCCGCCGAAAACGAGGGGCAGGCCCTGCTCATCACCAAAACCAAGGCTGCCGAAGCCGAGGGCAACGCCATCAAGATTGCCGCCGAAGCCGAGAAAGTGGCCGCCCAGCTGCGCGGGCAGGGCGTGGCCCTGTTCCGGGAGGAAGTCACCAAGGGCATGGCCCACGCCGTGCAGGAGCTGACGGAAAACAACCTCGACCCCTCGCTGGTGTACTTCTCGATGTGGACCGAGGCCATCAAGCACTTCGCCGAGCAGGGCAAAGGCAACGTGATTTTCCTCGACGGCTCCAACGAGGGCATGCAGAAAAGCATTCAGCAGCTGATGGCCATGCAGCAGCTGCCCGCGGCCGGCGGCCCCGCCGGGGCGCCCCCGGCACGCCGCTCCTAAGCCCGACGGTAATAGCCCCAAACCCAATGCGCCCGCGCTTCCGCCCAACGGAAGCGCGGGCGTTGCGTTTAAAGGGCTTGCCACCCCGCTTTTTTGCCTGCCTATGCGCCCACGTTTGCTCTCCTGCCTGCCGCTGCTCGCCGGTTTGCTTGCCCACCTGCCCGCCGCAGCCCAGACGAAACCGGCGCCCAACCTGCCCGTGGTAGCCGTGCTCGACGAGCTGCAAAACCAGCGGGCCGCCCTGCGCTACTACGACGCCGCCGGGGCCCCGCTGCCCACGGGCGACGGGGCCGCCAGCTACGAGGTGTTGCAGCGCGTCGATAGCGCCGGCATCGGCTGGCGCGTGCGCCGCTACGACGCCCAAACCCAACGGCCTCTGCTCGTGCTCGGCTTCGGCGGGGCGCCCTGGAGCCTGCCCGAGGGCCCGAGCCGGCAGTGGTACCCTTCGGGGCAGCTGCGCGAGCAGGCCAGCTACCGCAAGGGCATGGCCGAGGGCCGGTTGCAGACCTATTACCCCAACGGCGAAACCCGCCGCCTGGTCGACTACTACAAGCAAAAAGCCGTGCGGGCCGAGTGCTTCACGGCCGCCGGGGAGCCCGCTGAGTGCCCGCCCTACCACACGTTTGCCCAGCCCACCAGCGGCAGCCCCGACGTGCAGCAGCAAATCAGCCAGACCTACCCGCAGTACCTGCCCGCCGGTTACGCCAAGCCCGGCAAGGGCATCGTCTACTTCGCGTTTTACGTCGATACGCTGGGCCGGGCCACTGCCCCGCGCATCCTGCGCGGCGACGACGAGCAGCTGAACACGGCCGTGCTGGAGGCCATCCGCCAGCTGCCGCGTTTCGAGCCGGCCCGCCTGGAAGGCCGCCTCGCGCCCGACCCCATCGAGGGATTCGTGCTCTACAGCCCGGCCGTGGCCAAGCGCCGCAAGCCCTGACCCCAAAGCTTAACCCGGCCGGAGCGGGCGGCGGTTGTATCTTGCCCGCATGGCTACTCTACAAGTTCGACGCCCGGCCGCTCTGGCGGCCCTGGGCCTGCTGCTGAGCGGTGCGGCCACCGCGCAGGTGAAAGTAATAACCCGCCTCGACCAGCTCGACGGTCAGCGCGTGGCCGTGCGCTACCTCGACCGCAACCTGGTGCCGCTGCCCTCGGCCGACGGCGCCTACGCCTACGACATCATGCGCCGGGCCGACAGCCTCGGGGTGCGCTGGCGCGTGCGGCGCTTCACCGTGCAGGGCCACCAGCCCCTGCTCGACGCGGGCTACGCCGGCGAGTTGCCCGGGCAGGTGCCCCACGCCCGCGTGCGCGAATGGTACCCGGGCGGGCAGCTGCGCGAAGACGTGAGCTACCGCCTCGGCAAGCCCGACGGCCCGATGAAGACCTATTACGCCTCGGGCAAGCTGCGCCGCGACCAGCAAAACAAAGCCGGGGCCGTGGTCAAAAGCGAGTGTTTCGGGCCCGACGGACAAGCGCTGGACGTGTGCCCCGGCTACCGCAGCAGCGCCAAGCTGGCCGGCAAGGGCGCCGGGCAGGCCGTGGTGTTTCAAAGCCTGCAGAAGCAGTTTGCGCAGTTTGTGCCCAAAACCTACGCCCGCGCCTCCGACGCGGTGGTGCACGTCGCGTTTCAGGTCGACAGTCTGGGCTACGTGCAGGACGCGCGCATCCTGGCCTCCGACGACCCGCAGCTAAACGCGGCCGCATTGGAAGCCGTGCGCAAACTGCCGCGCCTGGCCCCGGCCACCGCCGAAGACCAACCGGTAAGCAGCGTGCTGGAGGGTGACTTTTTCTACTACCCCTCGCGGCGCGTGGCGGCCAAGGAAGAATAGCCGCGCCGCTTCGCGTTTCGTTGCACGATTGTCGTCCAGGCGTCGGCCACGATGCGCGAAGCAGCGCGGCGCGGTACCGTCCGGCCCCGTGCTCAGCCGCCCAAATCGGGCCGGAACGCGCAAAAAAGCGCCGGGGTTTCTAACTTGCAGCTTCGACGGCCGCGCCGCTGCGGTGCCCGTCGCTACTTCCCCTTATGGACGACAGCATTAAATCGAAATACCAGCCCGTCATCGGGCTGGAAGTGCACGCGCAGCTGCTCACCCGCAGCAAAATGTATTCGGCGGATGAAAACGAGTACGGCGCGCTGCCCAACTCCAACCTCTCCGTCATCACCCTGGGCCACCCCGGCACCCTGCCGCGCGTGAACCGCACGGCCGTGGAGTACGCCATCAAGATGGGCCTGGCCACCAACTGCCAGATTACGCGCGACAACCTGTTTGCGCGCAAAAACTACTTCTACCCGGACCTGCCCAAGGGCTACCAGATTACCCAGGACAAGACCCCGCTCTGCACCAAGGGCCACGTCGACATCCGCCTGGCCGACGGCACGGTGAAACCCGTGGGCATCACCCGCATCCACATGGAAGAGGACGCGGGCAAGTCGATGCACTTGGCCGGGGAGACGGAAACACTGGTCGACCTGAACCGGGCCGGCGTACCGCTCATCGAAATCGTGTCGGAGCCGGACATTCGCGACGCCGACGAGGCCTACGCCTACCTCTCCGAAATCAAGAAGCTGGTGCAGTACCTCGACATCTGCGACGGCAACATGGAGGAAGGCTCCCTGCGCTGCGACGCCAACATTTCGGTGATGCCGGTGGGCTCCACGAAATTCGGTACCAAGGTGGAGGTGAAAAACATGAACTCCTTCCGCAACGTGCAGCGCGCCATCGAGCACGAAATCGAGCGGCAGATTGCCCTGCTCGAAGCCGGCGAGGAAGTCATCAGCCAGACCCGCGGCTTCGACGCCACCACCGGCACCACGCAGGCCCAGCGCACCAAGGAAACGATGAACGACTACCGGTACTTCCCGGAGCCCGACCTGCCCCCGGTCATCGTCGACGACGCCTGGCTGCACCGCGTGCAGAGCGAACTGCCGGCCCTGCCGCAGCAGCTCTACGCCCGCTTCACCGGCGAGCTGGGCCTCTCGGACTACGACGCGAACGTGCTCACCGCCGAGAAGGACATTGCCCTGTATTTCGACGAGCTGACGCGCCTGACGCCCAACGCCAAGGCGGCCGCCAACTGGATGTCGGGCCCGGTGAAGTCCTTCCTGAACGAGCGCGCCCTCACCATCGCCGAATTTCCGCTCACGCCTCAGCACCTGGCCGACATCATCGCGCTGCTCGACGCGAACAAAATCAACTCGTCGGTGGCCCGCCAGCAGCTGTTTCCGCACCTGCTCGATAACCCGTCGCTCCCGGCGGCCGAAGCGGCCGACAAGCTGGGCCTCTTGCAGCAAGCCGATTCGGGCGAGCTGGAAGCCTTGGTGCAGCAAGTCATCGACGCCAACCCGGCCAAGGTGGCCGAGTACCGCGCCGGCAAAAAGTCGTTGACCGGCATGTTCATGGGCGAGCTGATGAAGCTCACCAAGGGCAAGGCCGACCCCAAGCTGGCCAACCAACTGCTGCGCGACAAGCTGGAGCAGGCGTAAGCCGTCCGGTGGCCCGTTGTGCAACCTTCAACCCACCGATGGGCCTCCATCGGTGGGTTTCTTTTTCTGTATGCCTTTATTTCCCGTGCCAATGTCTGCAATCCGCCTTGCCGCCCTGGTTCTGCTTGGTCTACCATCTGTGCCTGCCCTGGCCCAGCAACCGGGTGCTGCGCCCAACTACGAGGTCCGCGGGCTCCTTCGCCAAGCACCGGCCGGCACGCGCGTGGTCCTGACCCGACACAGCGGCGGGCAAACCGTGCTCGATTCGGCCATTACGGATGCTGCGGGCCGGTTTCGGCTGCGGGGTTCGGTGCCCGCCCCGGACGTGTACGTGTTGCGGGTGCGGGGCCAGCAGCCGACAACGACCCTTGCCCTGGCGCCGGGCAGCCGCCTGCAGCTGCGCGCCGAGGCCGCCCAGCTCTGGCGCACCGGCGAGGTAACCGGCTCGGCCGAAGCCGCGGCGCTGTCGGCCATGAACCGGGAACACGCGCGGCTCATGGCCCGCATCGAGGCGCTGGCGCAGCAGCGCGGGCAAACCGCCGATACCGCGGCCCAGCGGCGCATGCAGCGCGACTGGGATGCCACGATGGCCGCCTTTGGCGCCTCGTCGCGGCGGGTGGCGCGCAGCTCGACCTATTTGGCGCCGTACGTGGTGGCCACTTTTCTGAGCAGCGCAGGCGCCGACATGGCCTTCGTGGATTCGGCCACGACCCGCTACGCGCAGCAGTGGCCTGCTTCGCCTTACACCAAGAATTTGCTGAAATACCAGGCCATCCGCCGCGCCACGGCCGTTGGGCAGCCGGCCCCGGCGGTAGTGCTGGCCGACCCCACGGGGCAACGCCGGGCGCTCAGTTCCCTGCGCGGGCAGTACGTGCTGCTGGATTTCTGGGCCTCGTGGTGCGGGCCCTGCCGTCAGGAAAATGCTCACTTGGTGCAGCTGTACCGCCAATTTCACCCCAAAGGGTTCGAGGTCTACAGCGTGTCGACCGACCGTAAGCAGGCCGACTGGCTCAAGGCTATTGAGCAGGACGGCCTAACCTGGACGCAGGTGCTCGACGAACCGGGCGAGCAGAGCGTGGCGGCCAACGGCTACGATATTGTGGAGTATCCGACGACCTTTTTGCTGGATCGGGAGGGGCGCATCATTGCCAAAAACCTGCGCGGTGAGGCCCTGGCCAAGAAACTGGCGGAGCTGATGCCGTAGCAACGTCCCGTCCGCGCCGGGCAACTTGACAAGCTGCAGCAACTCTTCCAAACCGGGTGGAATGGATGCGTTGCGGGCCGGTGAGAGCCGCCGGTACCGAATTCATCGGCCCGCAGGAATACGCAATACGTGCTGCGGACTGGTATCTTTCGCTCCAAACGTATCCTGTCGTTACGATGCATCGGAAATCATACCCCATGCTGGCCCTGGCGGCCCTGCTGACCACGCCCGCCCTGGCTCAGAAAGCCGACAAGCCCGCCAAATCCGACGCCCGCTTCGAGGTCAGCGGCACGCTGCAGAGCCTGCCGGCCGGCAGCCAGGTGTTCATCGTCGACACCCAAGTGGAGCCGGCGGCCGTCCTCGGCTCGGGCACCGTCGACGGCCGGGGGCGCTTCACGGTGCGCGGCAAAGTGAGCGAGGCGGCCGTGTACTACGTGGCCGTGCCCGAGAAGCGCGAGCTGCTGGCCGTGCCGCTGGCTCCGGGCGCCCACGTCGAGGTCAGCGGCGACGCCGAGCGGCTGGGCAGCACCGGCAACGTGGGCGGCACGCCGGAGGCCGCGGCCCTCATGGCCTTCGAGCAGGCCCGGCTGGCCAACCTGCAGAAAATGCAGGCGCTGATGCAGCGCTACAACGCCACCCAGGACGCGGCCGCCCGCGCGGCGCTCAACCAGGAGCGGCGGGACTTGGAAGCCGCCCAACTGGCCGCCGCCAAAAGCCTGGCCCGCCGGCCCACCTACCTGGCGCCCTTCGCGGCCCTGGAGCTGATCGGAGAGGAAGCCCAGGCCGAGTTCCTCGACTCCGTCACGGCCGTGTACCAGAAGCTGGCGCCGGTGTCGCGCTACACCAAGGCCCTGCTGGCCAACCAAGCCCGCCTGCGCGCCACGGCGGTGGGGGCCCCGGCGCCCGACATTCAGCTCACCGGCCCCGACGGCAAGGTGGTGGCCCTGAGCAGCCTGCGCGGCAAGTACGTGATGATTGACTTTTGGGCCTCCTGGTGCGGGCCCTGCCGGGCCGAAAACCCCAACGTGGTCAAGCTCTACAACGCCTACAAGGGCAAAGGCTTTGAAATCTACGGCGTGTCGCTCGACCAGGAGCGCGACAAGTGGGTCAAAGCCATTCAAACCGACGGGCTCGTCTGGCCGCAGGTGTCGGACCTGAAGGGCTGGCAGTCGGCCGCCGGGCAGCTCTACGGGGTGCGGGCCATTCCGGCCGCCGTGCTCATCGACCCCGAGGGCCGCATCATTGCCAAAAACCTGCGCGGCCGGGAGCTGGAGCGCAAAGTGGCCGCGCTGCTGAACTAGCCCCGGCTCGGGCCCGGGCCGAGCGGGCTGCTGATTGCCGTCATGCACGCAGCGGCGCTGCTTGGGCTCGGGCGGCAATGCCATATGGTCCGCCGGGGCTGGCATGCCGGTCCGGCGCCCGGCCCCGGACTTGACTACTGACAAAACCCGCCGCGCACTTGGCTGTCGGTGGGTTTTGTTGTTGATTAGCGCTGTTGAATATTTCTTGTCTTGCCGCCGCCGACCGCGGCGGCTGCTTTTATTCCTTAATCGAATGCGTACCTATGTACTACTGGCGGCCCTGGGCTGCCTGACGGCCGCTGGCGGCTCCGAACCCGGGCCCTACGAGCTGCGCGGCCAGTTGCGCGGCGTGCCGGCGGGCACCAAAGTCCGCCTCACGCGGTACCAAAACCAGCGCCACGTCGCCCTGGATTCGGCCGCGGTGGACGCCAGCGGGCAATTCGTGCTGCAAGGCCGCCTGGCCGAGGCCGGCATGTACGCCTTCGAAGTGCAGGGACTCAAATCGGTGACGCGCGTGCCGCTGGCCCCGGGCGCGCACGTGCGCTACGACGGCACCGTCGACAAACTGCGGCTTAGCGCCAAGCTCAGCGGCTCGCCCGACGCGGAGCTGTGGCAGCGCTGCAGCGCAGACATTCCTTTCCTGCTGTTTGAGCAGCACAAGGCCACCAACGGCCGCTTGCAGCAGCTGCAGCGCCTGCTGCGCGCCCACCCCGACTCGTACGCCGGCGCGTACTTCGTGCGCCACTTCCTGACCATGCAGGAAAGCCAGCAGCCCTTCGTCGATTCGATGGCGGCCGAGTACCAGCGCCGCCTGCCCGACCTGGCCCTGGTGCGGGAGCTGACCGAGCGCCGCGGCAAGCGCCAAGCCACGGCCGTGCACGATTTGGCGCCCGACATCCGCCTGCCCGACCCCAGCGGCCAGCCCGTGGTGCTCAGCAGCCTGCGCGGCAAGTACGTGCTGGTGGATTTCTGGGCCTCCTGGTGCGGGCCCTGCCGCGAGGAAAACCCGGCCCTGGTCAAGCTCTACCAGCAGTACCACCCCAAAGGCCTGGAAATCCTGAGCGTGTCGCTCGACGAGTCGAAGGACAAGTGGGAAAAGGCCATCCGCACCGACGGCCTGCCCTGGCTGCACGCCTCCGACCTGAAAGGCTGGCAGAGCGAGGCGGGGCAGGCCTACAACGTAACGGCCGTGCCCTACTGCGTGCTGGTCGACCCCGAGGGCCGCATTGTGGCCAAGGACCTGCGGGGCGGGGCCCTGGCGCGCAAAGTAGCCGGGTTGCTAAAATAACGGCCGGCCCGGCAGCGTTGACCAGAACCCGCGGCCGGTGGAGCGGGGGCGCCCCGGCGGACTGCCCGTCGGCCGGTTGCTGCGTCTTTTGCACGAACTTCGGCGACAAATTGGCAACTTGCAGTGTTCTGCTTGCGCGCCGCCCCGGGGCGGCGCTGTCGACTTTCGCTTTCATGAAATACCCTATGACCAGCCTGATTCTGGTGGCCTCGCTGCTGAGTGTCTCCACCACCGCCTGCACCGACGCTTCCTCGTCGACCACCGCCGCCGCGCAGGCGGGCTACGAAATCAGCGGGCAGCTGCGCAACGCCACTGCCGGCACCAAGGTCAGCCTGGCCGAGCTGACCGACAACCAGTTTGTGGCCCGCACCTCGGCCACCACCGACGCGCAGGGCCGCTTCACCCTGAACGGCACCGCTTCGGAGCCCGCGCTTTACCAGCTCAAGTTGGAGGGCCAGAAGCAGGAAGTGTGGCTGGTGCTCGACAACAAAACCAAGCTGCAGCTCAGCGGCGACGCCCAGAAGCTGGCCGCTGACTACACCGTCAAGGGCTCAAAGGACTCGGAGCTGATGCAGCAGCTCACGCGCCAGATGCAGCGCAGCAGCGGGCAGTTGCAGAGCATCATGGAACGCTACCAGGCCAACGCCCAGGCCGGCCGCCAAGACTCCATGCAGCGCCTGGAAGCCAAATTCATGGCCACCCAGGCCGGCAACACGGCCGCGCTGAAAAGCCTGATCCGCAAGAACCCGACCTCGGTGGTATCGGCCTTTGCCCTGGGCACGCCCCAGATTTTCAACGCCGACGAAAACTTCGGCTTTGCCGACTCGGTGGCCACCCAGCTCAAGAAAGCCCAGCCCGACTCGCGCTACACCAAAGCCTTGGTGCAGACGCTGGAGCCGCTGCGCAAAACCGCCATCGGCACCGTGGCCCCCGACATTCAGCTGACCAACCCCGCCGGCAAGGTAGTGCCGCTGAGCAGCCTGCGCGGGCAGTACGTGCTGCTGGATTTCTGGGCCTCGTGGTGCGGCCCCTGCCGCCAGGAAAACCCCAACGTGGTGAAAACCTACGAGCAGTACAAGGGCAAAAAATTCACCATCTACGGCGTCTCGCTCGACCAGGACAAGGGCAAGTGGGAAAAGGCCATTCAGGCCGACGGGCTGACCTGGACCCACGTGTCGGACCTGAAGGGCTGGCAGTCGGCCGCCGGGCAGGCCTACGGCGTGCAGTCCATTCCGATGAACTTCCTGCTCGACCCGCAGGGCCGCATCATTGCTAAGAACTTGCGCGGCGAAGCCCTGTCGGCTAAGCTGGCTTCCGTGCTGAAGTAAGGCTCTGCGGCCCGCGCCGTGCTGATTTGTGTTGTAGTTCGAAAAGCCCGCTGCCCGCAGCGGGCTTTTTGCGTTCCGACCGCGGCCAACTGGTCCTGAGGGCGTAAATTGCGGGAATTATGCGGCTGAAGTCGGCCGCCGACTTACCCGCATTACCTCCGCTATGCCCCACCTGTTACGCTGCCCGGCGTTGGCCCTGGCGCTGCTGGCCGCCGCGCCGGCACTGGCCCAAACAACCCCGGCCGCCGGCGCCCGCGCCAAGCTTACGTACGCCTCGCCCTTCGAGCAGGCGGCGCTGGCCCCCGAAACGCCCCGCACCGAGCGGGAATACCTGGCGCAGCTCCTGGTCGTGAACCCCGGCAGCACCGAGGCGGACCTGCAGCAGGCCGAGCGCCGCCTCGCCGACTTCTACGCCCAGCTCGACGCAGCCAACCTGGCGGCCAAGCCCCTGGCCAAGCAGGTGCGCAGCATCTTTGATCTGGCTCACCAACGCTTCCTGACCAAGTACGAGGACGCGGCTACCTTCGACCGCACCGTGCAGGGCGGGGTGTACAATTGCGTCAGCGCCTCGGCCCTGTACGCGCTTATCTTCGAGCACTACCACCTGCCGTACGCCATTCGCCAGAAGCCCACCCACGTGTACCTGGTGGCCGATCCGCAGGCCAGCAACATCACGGTGGAAACCACCGCGCCCACTTTCGGCTACTTTCTGCCCGACGCCAAATTCAAGAAGGCGTACGTGGAGTACCTGGTCGAGGGCAAGCTCGTCAGCCAAAGCGAGGTGCAGCAGCGCGGGGTGGAGGAAATCTTCAAGCAGAAGTTTCACGCCGACAAAACCATTTCGCTGCCCCAGCTGATTTCGCTGCAGTACTACAACCTGGGCGTACTCTCCTTGCAGGCCGACGAGGACGAAAAAGCCTACCACGCCCTGCAGAAAGCCGAAAAGCTGTACCCGGCCACCGAAACCAAGTACCTGCTCACCCAAAGCCTGGCCGCGCGCCTGGAGGGCAACAGCTACAACAAGCTAGAGGACGTGCAGCTGCTGACCGAGTTTTACGCCCGGCAGCCCGCCACCAAGTACCGCGACGAGTGCGTGAACAACTTCAAGGTGATGACCCAGAAGTTTCTGCTCGAGCGTGGCGACACGGCCACCTACCGGGGCGTGTACGGCACGTTCATGAGCAGCGTCGCCGACTCGGCCACCCGCAACTCGCTGTCCTATGTGTACTACATGCAGCGCGGGCGCATGCTGGCTTTGCAGCAGCACAACCAAGATGCCTTCCCGCTGCTGCTGCAGGCCTACCGCTACAACCAGGTCAGCCCCGAGCTGCAAGGCCTGATTTCGGCCGTCGTGCAGGACGAAATCAACGTGCACCGCAACTCCGTGGGCCTGCTGCAGCGCCTCGACAAGTACAACGTCGACTACCCGTTCCTGCGCAACACGCCCCCGATGCGGCAGGCCTACCTCTACAGCTACGGCCGCGCCGCCTACGACGCCTTTGTGAGCAACAAGCGCACGGAGGGCAAAAAGTACCTCTCTGCCTTTGAGCAGGCTTACGCCCGCAAGGACGCCACCATTGAAACCCAACTGGTGGCCACGATTTACCTGGCGGCCAGCATTGCGGCGGGCAAGGCCAACGACAAGGCCGGGGCCAAAGCCTACGCCCACAAAGGCCTGACCTACGAGCCCACCAACCCCGATTTGAAGCGCATCGCCGCGTATTAGTCGGCACAAGCTTAGCCCAGCAAAAAGCCCCTCGACAGTTGCCGAGGGGCTTTTTATTCTATGGCGGGAAGAGCTAGCCGTGGCCTAGCCCAAAAACATCCGTTGCAGGGCCTGCCACAGCTGTTTTTTGCGGCCGTTGTCGTACTCGATGATTTCCACCTCGGCTGCGGGCAGGTAGGCCACGTCCCCGATGCGCACGGGCTCGTAGGGCTGGGTGCGCTTGGTGGCCACGTCGAGCAGGTTTTTGCCGAAGCCGATGACCTCGCGCACGGCCAGGCCGCGGGCGCGCAAGTCCTCCAGGCTCACGGGGTAGGGCGAGCGGACGTTGACGATGACGCACTCCTCCATCACCCGCTCAATGGCCTTGAGCATGTTGTTCAGGAACACATTGCGCTGCATGCGCGGCAGCCGCTCCGGGTCGTCGAGGCGTACGAGCAGCACCAGCCCGTTGGCATTGCTGCCCAGCGTGTCGAAGGGCGTGGGCTGCCGAACGGGCGCTGCTGCGGGCTCCACCGGCGGCGCCGCAGCAACTGGGGGCGGGGTTGGGGCAGCCGGGGCGGGAACTGGAGCCGGAGCTACGGCCGCCTGCCGGGCCGCCCGCAAATCAGCCAGGGAAGGCAAACGGCCGGGCGCTGGCGGATCTGACTCGGACGCGCTGGGCGTGGCCGGCGGCGCTACGGCGGCTGGCGCCGGAACCACCGAGGCCGTGGGCACCGGGGCCGGCGAATGAGCAGCAGGCTCCGCGGCTGGTGCGGCGGCAGCTACCGGCGCCGCACCGGCGGGCCGGGGCGCGGCGGGGCGTTCGGGCACCACGTAAAGCGGTGTGCCCGCGTAGAGCTGTTGGTAAAAGGCGAGGGTGGCGTCGTCCACGGGCGAAAAGGGCTAGGCAGTGGGGCTTACCGAAGGTAACCAACAACCGGCAGGAATCCGCCGGTTATTCCAGGTCGAACATGGCTTTCAGCTCGGTCGCGTCCTGGGGCTTGAGGCGGCCGGCCAGCACCAGGCGCAGCTGCCGGCGGCGCAGGGCCCCGTCGTAGTGGCTGATTTCCTCGTGGGTTTCGGGCACGGCTTCGGGCACGTCGATGGGGCGGCCCGACTGGTCGACGGCCACGAAAGTGAAAAAGGCCTCGTTCGACTTGATCTTGGTGCCCGAGGGAATGTCTTCGGCCCACACGTCGATGTGCACTTCCATGGACGAGCTGAAGGCGCGCGTCACCTTGGCTTCGAGCGTGACCACGCTGCCGAGCTTGATGCCTTCGCGGAAGGACACGTTGTCGACGGAGGCCGTCACAACGATGCGGTTGGAGTGACGCTGGGCCGAAATGGCGGCGGCCACGTCCATCAGGTGCATCATGCGGCCGCCCATCAGGTTGTTGAGCGTGTTGGTATCGTTGGGCAGCACCAATTCGGTCATTCGCACGAAGGACTCGCTGACGAACTTTTGTTTGCGCATAGCAGGAGGGGAAAATTCGGCCGCAAAGATAGCGCCCCGTTGGCCCCGCCGCGGCCCCAGCCCTAAAAACGAACCGCCCCCGCGCCAAACGGCACGGGGGCGGCAGTAAGAAGCGGGGCTTCCGGAGCCTATTGCACCAGCACGCGCGAGGTCAGGCGTTGCTGGCCCACGGTAAGCTGCACCAGGTACACGCCCGGGCTCAGGCGCTTGCCTTCGGCGCCGAGCGCGAGGCGCTGCTGGCCGGCGCCGAGGCGCTGGGCGGGCAGCGTAAACACGGTCCGGCCCACCAAGTCCTGCACCTGCACCTGGGCCGTTTCGGGCTGGTCGAGCGTGAATTGCACGGCCGTTTCCTGGGTGAGCGGGTTGGGCAGCACGCTGAAGTTGCGGGTGCTCATTTCGCGGGTGCGCGTGGCCGTGGCCGATGCCGCCCGGAAGTTGTCGATGAACAGGTTGTTGCCGCCGCCGGCCACGTGCTCGATGCGCACCAGCAGGCGGGGAGCCGCTTGCATGGCCGCCGGCACGCTGAGGGTGCGCGTGCGCCACTCCGAGGCAGTAGGCACGAAGCTACCCGTCACGGGCGTGGCGCCGGTGTTGCTCACCAGGATGCCCGTGGCAATGTTCAGGTTGCTGGTCCACGTCACGCCGCAGTCGGTGCTGAAGGCCACGCGCAGCGCGTCGCTCGACGTCGAGGTGAGGCGGGCGTAGGCGTAGTCAAACGACACTTGGTTGTCGGTGACGCTGCCCGCGGCGGCCAGGTTGATCAGCGGCGAGTACAGCGTCGTCACGGCGCCGGGGCTGATGTTGGCCGGGCGCAGGCGCAGGGCCGCGTTGCCGGTCTGGCTCGGGCCATTGACGTTGGTCACGCGCGTCCAGCGTTCCGTGCCGCCCGGAGCAGCTTCGTTGCGCCAGTTTTTGTCGGCGTCGGTGGGGTTGGCCGCCCAGGTATCGTCCTCGAAGGGCTGGGCGTAGGTCGCCGGAATGGCCGCGTTGGTGCCGAGCACGCGCACAATCTGCTGCTGCGTGACGGTGCTCGTGCCGGTGGTGCCGGTGATGGTCAGCGTAGCGTTGTAGGTACCGGGAGTGGCGTAGGTCACGGTCACGTTCTGGGTGGTGGCGCTGCTGGGCGAGCCGCCGGGGAAGCTCCAGGCGTAGTTCACCGTGCCCAGGTCGCCGTAGGAGCCGTCGACGAAGTCGACGCTGCCGCCGGGGCAGATGACGCTGCTGGCTACGCTAAACGCGGCCACCGGTGCGCAAGAGGGCGCCTGGTAGCCGTCGTTGGTGCCGGTGGCAATCTGGTTGGCCACCGATACCAGCGTGGAGCGGCAGGCCAGGGCCAGCGAAGCCCGCATCACCGTGCGCTGCCCGATGGTAAACATCTTGGCGCAGGTGGCATAGTCCATGTAGTTCTCGGTGTTGGCCACCGGACCGCAGGTTGCTTCGTTCAGGTCGCAGTTCTGGCTGGCGCCCACCGTGTTCGGCGTATCGGCAATGCCGTCGTCGATGCCGCAGTTCGAGGCCAGGCCCGGCGTGTTCGAGCCGCCCCAGGTGTGAGGCAGGCCGAAGTAGTGGCCCACCTCGTGGGTGAGCGAACGGACGCAGAAGTTCGAGCGGCAGGAGCGGCCGATGCTGCCGAACTGCGTGTTGGTGATGACGATGCCGTCGTTGAGCGACCCGCCGGTGCAGGGCAGAAACGCGTAGCCGCCGGCGCCGTTGGCCCGCTCGCACACCCAAATGTTGAGGTAGCGGTTCGTGTCCCAGCGAATCACGTTTTTCACGTTGTTGTCGCCCACCAGCGTCTGCGTGGAGTAGGTGTGCGTGATGCCGGTGGTGCAGTTGCCGTTGGGGTCCTTCTGGGCCAACACGAACTTAAAGCCCGGGCGGGAGGCCAGCGCCACGAAGCGCGAGTCGATGTTGGCCGTGTCGGGGTTTTCCTTGTTGAAGTCGCGGTTGATAATGCGTAAGGCATCGAGCACCTGCGCGTCGGAAATATTGCTGGTGCCGCCGTTGTGAATCACGTGAAACACCACCGGCACCCGCACGTCGGGCAAGGCGTTGAGGCGCGCCTGCTCGGCCGGCGTCATCTCGGCTACGCGGCGCAGAAAGTTCTTGTATTCCTGTTCCTGGCCGGGGTTGCGCCGGAACTGGTCCTGCTGCACGCTGTCGTAAGCGCAGCGGAAGCCGTAGGTGTGTTCCGGATGTTCGCGGCGTTGGGCCTCAGCCTCTACGGCCGATCCAAACACGGCCGCAGCAGCCAGCCACAGGGCGGGTAAAGCTTTGCGTAACATGAAGGGGGTTAGGGTGAAAGATGGGTGGTGACGGCCATGCAAGCCCGCCGCCCCACAGCCCGGATGCCGGGCCATAAGGTTGCCCAAGATAAGGACAAATGCGTGGATTTGAACGCCGTGCCGCGCTGCCTTACCCCGCCCAGCCCGCCGCCCCGAGCAGCGGCACGAAGCGAAACTCCTCGAAGTCCTCGCGGGCGAAGCTGCCGGCCGACTCGCGCGTGACGCGCACCATGCGCTGCACCTGCTCCGAGCCCACCGGCACCACCAGCACCCCGCCCACGCGCAGTTGCTCCAGCAGGGGCCGGGGCAGGGCCGGGGCGGCGGCCGTCACCAGGATGCGGTCGAAGGGGGCGAGGGCGGGCAGGCCCACCGAGCCGTCGCCGCAGAAGAGGTGGGCGCCGCGGTAGCCCAGCTGCCCGAGCCGCTGCCGGGTGCGCTCGAAGAGCACGCGGTTGTACTCAATGGTGTAGAGCTCGGCCCCGAGCGTGAGCAGCACGGCGCCCTGGTAGCCCGAGCCGGTGCCTACCTCCAGCACGCGCTGCCCGGGCTGCACCTGCAGCAGCTCGGTCTGGTAAGCCACGGTGTAAGGCTGCGAAATCGTTTGCCCCTCGCCGATGGGAAAGGCCTTGTCGTGGTAGGCGTGCGACTCGAATGCCGGATCGAAAAACAAATGGCGCGGCACCTGCCCGATGGCCCCGAGCACCCGTTCGTCGCGGATGCCCTTGCGGCTCAGCTCCGTCACCAGCGCGCGGCGCTGGCCGCGGTGGCGGTACGAGTCGGGGGCGGAGTCGGCGGAAGAGGTGGGGAAGGCGGGCATGGCGAACGGCGGACAAAACCGCCCTACCTTTGCGCGCGGCGGGCGGTGGTTTGCTCCCGCAAAGCTACGGCGGCGCGGTATTTGTGCCGCCGGTCGAGTTTCGGTTCCTTACGATTTTCATTTCTGCCGCGTTGATTCGCTCCCTGCAAAAGTTTAAGCTGCTGGCCGCCGATTTTGGGGCGGGCCTGCTGGCCTGGGGTTGCTTTTACCTGCTGCGCAAGTACCTGCTGAGCGAAATCAACGCCGGCTACCGCTTTACCGGCGACCAGCTATTTACCCTCACGGGCTCGGCCCTGATGATTGCCGCCTTCTGGGTGGCCCTCTACGCGCTCATCGGCGAGTACCGCGACATTTTCCGCAAGTCCCGGGTGGGCGAGATTATCCGCCTGGCGCGCATCTCGTTTCTGGGCGCGGTGGTTATCTTCTTCGCCCTGCTGCTCGACGACCAGGGCGTGAGCAACTACCGGCTCTACTATAAGACGATATCGGCCTACTTCCTGCTGCACTTCACCATCACGGCCGTGCTGCGGACCTGGGCCATTACCAGCATTCAGCGCCTAGTGCGCCGCCGCGTCATTTCCTTCAACTCCCTGCTGGTGGGCTCCAGTCCGCTGGCCCTGGAAACCTTCCGCGAGCTGGACCGCTCCAACTCTCATCTGGGCCTGAACATCATCGGCTTCGTGCCGGTGGGCGACGCGGTGGACCCGCAGCTGGCCACCGAGCTGCCCCGCCGCGGCTCCTACGAGCGGCTGCCGGCCCTGATTCGGGCCCTGCACATCGAGCAAGTGGTGGTGGCCCTGGAGCCCTCCGAGCACCGCATGATTCAGCAGGTGCTGGCCCAACTGGAGGGCACCCCGGCGCGCGTGAGCGTGCTGCCCGACGTGTACCAGATTCTGCTGGGCTCGGTGAAGGTGAATCATTTGTTCGGCACCCCGCTCATCGAAATCAAGCACGATTTGCTGCCGGTGTGGCAGGAAGTCGTCAAGCGCATCATCGACGTGGTGGGCTCCTCGCTGTTTCTGCTGCTGGCCTGGCCGGTGTACGCCTTCACCGCGGTGATGGTGCGCCTGTCCTCGGCGGGGCCGATTTTCTTTGCCCAGGAGCGCATCGGCATTCACGGCAAGCCCTTCAAGATCTACAAGTTCCGCTCGATGTACGTCGACGCCGAGCGGCTGGGGCCGGCCCTGTCGAGCAAAAACGACCCGCGCATCACGCCCTGGGGCCGCTTCATGCGCAAGGTGCGCCTCGACGAGCTGCCGCAGTTCTGGAACGTCATCAAGGGCGACATGAGCCTGGTGGGCCCGCGCCCCGAGCGGCAGTTCTTCATCGACCAAATTACCAAAGTGGCCCCGCACTACCGCCACCTGCACCGCGTGCGCCCCGGCATCACCTCGCTGGGCCAGGTGAAGTACGGCTACGCCGAAACGGTGGAGCAAATGGTGCAGCGCCTCAAGTACGACATCCTTTACATCGAAAACATGTCGCTGGCCATGGACTTCCGCGTGATGCTTTACACGCTGAAAATCATCGTGGAAGGCCGCGGCAAGTAATGTGCGGGAACGGGCTTAATGTATGGAATGGGGCTGTTCTGCCTGTTGCAGCGTCGGCCGCCTCAAACATTTTGGCCTTCCACCACATTAAGCACATTCATCCCATTCCGCACGTTCAAGAATGTTCACCGGCATCATCGAAGCCCTCGGCACCATCACGGCGGTGCGCACCGAGGGCACCAACCGTCACTTTACCGTCGCCTCGCCCTTTTTTAGCGAGCTGCAAATCGACCAGAGCGTGGCCCACGACGGAGTGTGCCTGACCGTGGTAGCGCTGAACGCCGCGGCCGGCACGCACACCGTCACGGCCATAGCCGAGACGCTGCAGAAAACCAACCTGGGCAGCTGGGCCGAGGGCCGGCAGGTGAATTTGGAGCGCTGCCTGGCCGCCAACGGCCGCTTCGACGGCCACATCGTGCAGGGCCACGTGGATTTGACGGCCGTGTGCGAGTCGGTGGAGGACCAGAACGGCTCCTGGCTCTACCGCTTCCGCCACGACACTGGCCCCGGCCGCGTGACGGTGGAGAAGGGCTCCATCTGCGTCAACGGCGTGAGCTTGACCTGCTTCAACAGCACCGACGACGGCTTTTCAGTGGCCATCATTCCCTACACCCACGAGCACACCACCTTCCAGCACCTGCAGCCCGGCGACCGGGTGAACCTGGAGTTTGACATCGTGGGCAAGTACGTGGCCAAGCTGCTGGGCCGGTAACGGCCCCTCTCATCTGCTGCATCAAACCGGCGGTACAGTTACTGACGATTATGCTACAATCCGTATTGGTAATCAATACAGTCCCGAATGCGGCTTTTTTAGGTCCGAAGGCAAAGCAGTTTGCCGAGCAATTAGTCGATACTTGTTTGAAGGTGGATGGCGTATTGGCTTTTTCTACCCTGCTGGGCAGTGACCAAAAGCAGCAACGGAGTTTGGTGCAAGGCTTTCAACACCAGTTGGCGGAGGCACTCAACCAGGCTGTGTCGGTTGGCTGGCGGCAGGAGGAGCGTTGTTCGCCCGATTACGATGATGCGTATGATCTGTATCTGAGCGCGGAGCTGGACGGGCTGCTGTACAAGGTGGTTATCGAGCTGGATAAAAACCGGGCCGATCAGATAGCTAAAAAATTCATTTCCCGCGTGGCCCACACCATTGATGCGCCGACCATTTACGTGGCGTTCTGTTACCCCGGTACGGCCAAGATGAACATGAACGAGGCCAAGAAATATTTTGGGTATTGTGCCCGCCACATGAACCAGCTCAGCAAGCCGGAGCTCCCCAAAGCATTCATCGGCATCGTGATGGAAGGCGGAGCCGTTGGTGTGCATGCGGTAACGTAAGCTCCACCGTTGGCACTTTTCGCGGCTGGCTGCGTAGGAGGGAAGGAGTACCAACTCCTTCTCCATCATGTCAAAACGCGAACTGATCGAGCCCACGCCCGGCGACAAGCGCTACGTGCGCCGCAACGATAAAGGCCAATTTACCAGCGAGGTGGACATTCACCGCTCCCTCTCGCAGGACGACAAGCACAACTCCCGCATCACCAGCAAGCCCGGCCAGGGCGACCGGGGCGACGGCCACACCGGCAACCGCAAACCCGCTCGCTAGCTGGCATTCCACAAAAAAGCCCTTCCGCATTGGCGGAAGGGCTTTTTTGTGTGCGAAATCACCAGTCGCTAGCTCAGGCCGTCGGGGCGGCGGGGTACCAGCGCTGCGCGCCCTTGCGGTACAGCCAGTAGCAGCCCCAGGCCAGCAGGGAGCCGAGCGTGGCGCCGGCCAGCACGTCGGAGGGGTAGTGGGCGGCCAGGTAGATGCGGCTGAAGCTTACCAGCGCGGCCCACACCAGCAGCATGACTTTGGCCAGGCGGAAGCGCGGGGGCAGGGCCAGGCCCAGGAACACGGCCAGCGCGAAGGCATTGGCCGCGTGCGAAGAAATAAAGCCGAACTGCCCGCCGCAGCCGTGGGCCAGGTTCAGCGTGGCCGAGAGGTCCGGGTCGTGGCAGGGGCGCAGCCGGGCGAAGTAGGGCTTGAAAAAGCGGCTGCTGATGCTGTCGGCCAGGGCCACGCTCAGGCCCAGCAAGGGCAGCAGCAGGGTGGCGCGCCGGCCAACGTAGTAGCACAGGGCCACCACCAGGACCAGGTAAGCCGGAAACCACACGAAGCGGTCGGAAAAGAAAATCATGAGCCGGTCCAGGGCCGGGGTGGCGGCGTTGTTAGCCGACACCAGCAGCCAGCGGTCCAGCGCCTGCAGATGGTCAATCAAGCGAAGTGGGCGAATGGGCGAGCCAATTTACGCCCTTTTTCAGCCACTGCTGGGTTTCTTCTTCCGCGGAGCCGGGTTCGGGCTGCTGGTTGTAGTGCCACTCGCAGCGCGGGGGCAGGCTCATCAGAATGCTTTCGGTGCGCCCGCCGGTTTCGAGCCCGAAGCGGGTGCCGCGGTCGAAGGCCAGGTTGAATTCGGCGTAGCGGGCCCGGCGCAGCATGTGCCACTGCACCTCGCGCTCCGAGTAGGGCCGGTCGGCGTTGCGGCGCATCAGCTCGCAGTAGGTGCGGCCGTACACCTCGCCCACGGCCTTGACGAAAGCGAAGAGCTGGTCCCGGTCGCCGTCCTTGCCCGCGGTGAGGCGGTCGAAGAAGATGCCGCCCACGCCGCGGGTTTCTTGGCGGTGGGGCAGGTAGAAGTAGTCGTCGGCCCACTGCTTGAAGCGCGGGTAGTACGTAGGGTCGTGCTCGTCGCAGACGGCGGCAATCTGCTCGTGAAACCAGCGCGCCTGCCGTATGTCCACGTAAATCGGGGTCAGATCCAACCCGCCGCCAAACCAGGCCTCGCCGTTGCCGGCCTCGAAATAGCGCACGTTCATGTGCGAAATGGGTACCATGGGGCTGCGCGGGTGCTGCACCACCGACACGCCGGTGGCGAAGTAGTTCGGGTCGGGCATGAGCAGCACGCGGGCGGCCTGCTCGCTCATCTGCCCCTGCACGGCCGAGAAGTTGACGCCGCCTTTTTCCAGGATGCGCCCGTGTTGAATCACGCGCGACTCGCCGCCGCCGCCCGAATGGTGCTGCCACACGTCGGGCTGGAAGGTGGCCGCGCCGTCGGTGGTTTCCAGCTCGGTGTAGAGCCACTTCTGAAACTGGCGCATCCACTGCTCCACGGTGTGGCGGAAGGGCGTCAGCGTCGTGTCGGTATCGGTCGTCATGAGGGGAGCTAAGGCGGAGGAAAACAGCGGGGCGTCCATGCGGGGCGGCGAGGGTGAAGACGCCGCAAAACAACGAGCCGCCGCCGCCGGCCGGACTGACGAAAATCAGCCCCGGTGGGTGTTTGTTGTCAGCCGCAAAGGTGGCAGATTTTCGGCGTTGGTGGGTCCGGACGGGCTTAGTCGCGCAGTTTGGATTGGCGCAGGTGCACCGGCTCGGCGTTTTTGCGCAGGCGCATGTTCAGCAGCTCCACCCCCAGCGAGAAGGCCATGGCGAAGTACACGTAGCCCTTCGGAATTTCCTGGTGGAAGGCCTCGGCCACCAGCATCACCCCGATCATAATCAGGAACGAGAGGGCCAGCATTTTCACCGTGGGGTGGCGGTTGACGAAGTCGGCAATGACGCGGGCGAAGGCCAGCATCACGCCCATGGAGAGCAGCACGGCCACAATCATCACCAGCACGTTGCTCACCAGCCCCACGGCCGTCAGGATGGAGTCGAAGGAGAAAACCACGTCGATGAGCACGATTTGGACCATGATCTTGGCGAAACTCGTGGCCGCGCCCGGCCGGTCGGCCGCGTCGTCCTCGCCCTGCAGCTTGGTGTGGATTTCGGTGGTGCTCTTGCCGATCAGAAACAAGCCGCCGATGAAGAGAATGATGTCGCGGCCGGTCACGCCGAAGTCGTGGTCGGCCCAGGGCACGTCCACGTGAAACAGCGGCTCCTTCAGACCCACGATCCAGCTGATGCTCAGCAGCAGCCCGATGCGAAACACCAGGGCCAGCAGCAGACCCAGGGTGCGGCCGCGCGCGTGTTGCTCGGCCGGCAGCCGGTTCACCACGATGGAGATAAAGATGATGTTGTCGATGCCCAGCACGATTTCCATAAAGGTGAGCGTGAGCAGGCTGATCCAGGTTTCGGCGCTGGCGAAGGCAGAGAGGTCGAACATACCGGGGAGTACGGCGGCGCGGCCGGCCGGGGTATGAGCTGGGGCGGTGCGGCGCCTGCTGCAGCCCGGGGATGGCGCCGGTCCGGTGAGCCCAAAACGGCCACCGCGGGCCGGGAACGAGAAAAACTAACAGGTGTTTGGGTGCGGCCCCGCGCATCTGCTCCCGATACCGTAATTTCGGGCCTTCGCCACCGCTTGTTTTCCAGCATGCAAACCACCCCCGCCCTGGACGCTCCCGAAACCGACGTTGCCGCCGGCGCCGCCCACCCCGACCGCGCCACCCTGCTGCGGGCCTACCGCCTGATGCAGACCTCGGCCGAAATGGCCCGCCTCTACGAAGAAAACAAAGCCGTGACGGCCAAGTACGTGCACGCCACGGCCCGCGGCCACGAAGCCATTCAGCTGGCGGCCGCCTTTCAGCTGCGCGAAACCGACTACTGCGCCCTCTACTACCGCGACGACGCGTTTATGCTCGGCCTGGGCTTGCAGCCCTACGAGCTGATGCTGCAGCTCATGGCCAAGCGCGACGACCCGTTCTCGGGCGGGCGCACCTACTACTCGCACCCCTCGCTGCGCCGGCCCGGCGTGCCGGTTATTCCGCACCAGAGCTCGGCCACCGGCATGCAGGCCATTCCGGCCACCGGCATGGCCCACGCGGTGAAGTACCTGGAAAGCCAGCAGCAACTGCCCACGGCCGCCGAGCAGCCCGTGGTGCTCTGCAGCATCGGCGACGGGGCCATGACCGAGGGCGAGGTGGCCGAGGCCCTGCAGATGGCCGCCCTGCACCAGTTGCCCATTATCTATTTGGTGCAAGACAACGAGTGGGGTATTTCGGCCACGGGCCGCGAAATGCGCTCCATGAATGCCTACGAATTTGCCGCCGGCTTCAAGGGCCTGCACCGCCTGCAGTGCGACGGGGCCGACTTCGTCGACAGCTTCGCCACCATGCAGGCCGCCACCGGGTACGTGCGGCAGCGCCGCGGCCCGGTGCTGGTGCACGCCAAATGCCCCTTGCTGGGCCACCACACCAGCGGCGTGCGCCGCGAATGGTACCGCGGCGACAACCTCACGGAGCACCAGCAGAACGACCCGCTGCCGCGCTTTCATCAGCAACTGCTCACCGAGGGCTTCGCCGAGGGCGAGCTGGGCTACGCCACGGCCGCGGCCCAGGCCACGGTGCAGGAAGACTACCAGCGGGCCCTGGCCGCCCCGAACCCCGACCCGGCCACCTTCGCTGAGCACGAGTTTGCCCCGGCGGCCGTGACCGAGGAAGCCGGCGAGCGAAGCCCGCAGGGCGCCGACAAGGCCATCATGGTGGACGCGGCCCTGCACGCGGTGGACGATATTCTGCGCGAGTTCCCGGAGGCCCTGTTCTACGGCCAGGACGTGGGCGGGGAGTTGGGTGGGGTGTTCCGCGAGGCAGCGCTGCTGGCCAAAAAGTACGGCGACGCCCGCGTGTTCAACACGCCCATCCAGGAAGCCTACATTGTGGGCTCGACGGCCGGCATGTCGGCCGTAGGGGCCAAGCCGATTGTCGAAATTCAGTTTGCCGACTACATCTGGCCGGCCCTGAACCAATTGGTGGAGGAGCTGTCGAAGTCCTGCTACCTCTCCGTGGGCAAGTTTCCGGTGCAAAGCCTGATCCGGGTGCCCATCGGCGCCTACGGCGGGGGCGGGCCTTACCACTCCGGCTCCATCGAAAGCACGCTGCTCACCATCCGCGGCATCAAGGTGGTGTACCCCTCGAACGCCGCTGACATGAAGGGGCTGATGCGCGCCGCCTTCCTCGACCCCAACCCGGTGGTGATGCTGGAGCACAAAGGCATCTACTGGAGCAAGGTGCCCGGCACCGAGGACGCCAAAACCGTGGAGCCCGCCGCCGGCTACGTCATTCCGCTGGGCAAAGCCAACGTGGTGCAGGAAGCTTCCGCCGAAAAGCTGGCCGCGGGCGACACCTGCGTGGTCGTCACCTACGGCATGGGCGTGTACTGGGCCAAGGCCGCTAGCAAGCAGCTGCCCGGGCAGGTGGAAATCCTGGACCTGCGCACCCTGAACCCGCTCGACTGGGAGGCCGTACAGGCCGCCACGCGGCGCCACGGCAAGGTGCTGGTGCTCACGGAAGAACCCCTGATGAACAGCTTCGCCGAAAGCTTGGCCGGCCGCATCCAGCGCCACTGCTTCCAGCAGCTCGACGCGCCGGTCTTCACCCTGGGCGCCGCCAACCTGCCCGCCATTGCCCTGAACGTGGAGCTGGAAAAGCAGATGCTGCCCAACGCCGACAAAACCCTGGCGGCCCTGCAAGAACTGCTCGGCTACTAACGGTGAAATTGTGAAAGGTGGAGTTGCGAAGAGCAGCTCCACCCGTACTGACGCTACAACGCCCCGGCAACTTTGGTTGCCGGGGCGTTTCCGTTATTAAGCCAGGCGAGCGAATTCACCACCTCACAATTTCACCCTTGCCTTAGAAGGGGTAGCCGATGCCGATGTTCAGGCGCACCGGATTGGCGTCGGAGCCGGTGCGCTTGTTGAGGTTAAACACGCTCGCGTTGGGCAGCACAAACTTGCTGCCCTGCGCCACCACGGGGTTGTACACTTTGGCCGCGAAGTCAAGCCGTACGATGAGGAAAGTGAAGTCGAAGCGCAGGCCCAGGCCCGAGCCGACGGCGAATTCGCGGTAGAAGCGGTTGAGGCGGAAGTCGGAGCCGGCGCGCCCGGCCGAACCCTGCAGCGTCCACACGTTGCCGAAATCGGTGAAGACGGCCCCGTTGATGAGGTCGTAGAGCGGGAAGCGGTATTCCACGCTGCCCTCCAGCAGCACTTCCCCGGGTTGTTCAAAGGTTTCCGCGTCGGTGGGTTTGCCCAGGGTGTCGCGGGGCACGTAGGAGCCGGTGCCCAAACGGCGCGGAAACCACGCGCGCACGCTCGAGCCGCCGCCCGCAAACACGTACCGGTCGTAGGGTATGACGTAAGAAACTGTTTCAGTGTGTGTTACTGTGTTGCGCACGGTGGTGGGTGACAGGGCGGTGGCCAGCCCCCCGTTGAGGCGCCACACCAGAAACTGGTGCGCCGTGAGCTTGTGGTACCGGCGGTAGTCGGCGCTCAGGCGGATAAAATCGTACACCTCCACGCCCCCGATCTGGTGATTGGTGCTGGCCCCGTTCTTGGTGTAGAGCGACCGGCCGGGCGCGCCCACTTCCGCGAAGAGGCGCAGGTAGCGCGCGTCGCGGGTTTGGGTGAAGTCGTTGTCGTTGTAGAGGGAAGTAGCGTTGATGCTCGGCACCAGTACCGACTGAAACGAGCGCAGCAGCGCGGCTCCGTTGGGCAGTTTTTCCAGCGTCGTGCGGAAGCCGGGGTCGAAGTTGTTGGTGAACACCAAGCTCACGTCCAGCGGGGTGAAGATGAACTGGTGGAAGGCGTTTCGCTCCCAGATGTAGTCGTAGGACGCTTCTAGGTTGGTGCGTTTGTATTCGGGGCGCCCCACGTAGGTGGCGCTGGCCGTCAGGCGCGTGCGGGGGCTGTAGTTGGTGAAGTAGCGGTTGGTGCGCCACGGCACCAGAAACTGGGGCAGAATCAGGTTGACGTTGGCCCCGAGCTGGGTGGTCAGTTGGGGTTGGTCGGGCTTGCTGTTCACGTTGCCGGTCAGCGGAAACTGCCCTTCCAGGCCCGCGCGCAGGCCCAGGTCGAGCACCTCGGCCCCGCCGAACACGTTGCGCACGCGCACGCGGAAGTTGCCGAACGGCCCGGGCAGGGTCGCCACGTAAGTGCCCCCGAGCTCCGACGAATACTGCGCCCGTTTCTGCGGGGTGGTGCTCACCGTCGCGTCCAAAATGCCGCGCAGCGAATCGGCCACCGGCGGCTTTTGGTAGTTGATGGACGTGTAGCGGAACACGTCAAGGGCGGCGAGCTGGCGCTGGGTCTGGATGGTGTTGGTCAGGCTGTACCGGTCGCCGGGGCGCACCAGCAGCTTGCGGTCCAGGATGCGGGTGCTGAAGCGGTGGTTGTAGGCCAGGTAGTCGATGCCGTTGCGCCGCACCGTGTCGCGCTGCAGCCCGAAGCGGTTCACGCCCGCGTCGGCCACGAAGCTCACCCGGCGCACGCGGTACACTTGGTGCTGGGCCGCGTCGGGCGGGTTGGCCACCTGCACCAGCAGGCGCACGGTGGTGGGCGCGTAGCTCGTGTCGGCCTCCAGGGTGATGTAGCGGGCCTGAAAATCGTAGTAGCCGTGGTTTTTCAGCAGGGTTTCCAGCCGGGCGCGTTCCTGCCCGATGAGCGCCTCGTCGTAAGGCTGGCCCACGTGCAGCAGTTGCTGGGTGGTGTCGCCGCGGACGATGCGGGCCACGGCAGAGTCCGGAATGTCGTAACGCAGCTGCTTGACGAGGAAGCGCGGGCCCTCGTGCACGTTGTACTCCACCGTCACGCGGCGGCTGCGCGGCTTGGCCGGGTCCGCCAGCTTCGCCGTGTCGGCCTTGCCGAAGAGGCGCGAGAAGTAGCCCAGCGGCTCGGGCGGGTTGTCGGTGTAGGCGACGCGGGAGCGAAAAAAACCCTTGCTGCGCAGGTAAATGCCCATCTGCTCGGTCGTGAGGGCCGTCAGCGTCGAGTCGTAAATCACCGGCGGCTCGCCGATGCGCATGATGGCGTTGCCCTTGTCGAGCTTGCGCTGCAGGCGCTGGATGCGCCGCTCGCGCTTTTGCAGCAGCTTGCCCACGGCCACCGAGTCGGTGCCGGCCGCGGCAATGCGCGCCGCGTACTCGTGCTGGGTGGTGTCAAGCTTGGCCTGCAGCCGCTCCGGATGGTAGAAGGTGTAGCCGAGGTTGTAAATTGCGAGCTGCGGAACCGGAAAGCGCCGGTTGGGCCGCTGGCGCAGCAAGGCGTCGAGCTGCTCTTTTTCCAGCTGCCGCACGCCCTCGATGCGTACGGTGCTGAGCAGGCGCTGCTTCGGGCCCAGCAGGTGCATGGGCGAGCAGCCCGCGGCCAGCTGCGCCGCCGCAGCCATTCCTGCTAACCAAGTAACTCCGCGCCGCGGCGCCCAGCCGAAGGGTCGTATCACTGAAAGATGGTTTCGAAAGCCGTTGCGAAATACGTGCAGCAATTGCACCAAAAAAAATACCGCCAGCGCCTGGGCGCCTTCCTGGTCGAAGGCGCCAAAAGCCTGCGCGAGCTGCTAAGTTCCGAACTGCAGCCCGAACGGCTGCTGCTCACGGCCGAATTTGCCGCCCAGCCGGGCCTGCGCCTGCCCCCGGGCGTGCCCGTCGACGTGGTGTCCGGGGAGGAACTCACGCGCCTGGGCACGCTGCAAACCAACGACGCGGGCCTGGCCATCGTGCGCACCCCCGACGAGCCGCCGCTGCGCCCCCAGCCCGGGCAGCTGCTGCTGGCCCTCGACCAAGTGCGCGACCCCGGCAACGTGGGCACGCTCATTCGCCTGGCCGATTGGTACGGCCTGCCGGGCGTGGTGTTGTCCGATACCTGCGCCGACGCCTGGAATCCCAAAACCGTGGCGGCCACCATGGGCTCGTTTACCCGCGTGCCCGTGTGGCAGCGCGACCTGCCCGCCTGGCTCGGGCAGTTGCCCGCGGAGCTGCCCGTTTACGGTGCCGACCTGCACGGCGACAACGTGCACCGCCTGCAGCTGCGCCCCACCGGGGTGCTGGTGATGGGCAGCGAGTCGCACGGCCTCACCGAGCCGGTGGAAGCCTGCCTCACCCAGCGCCTGCACATTCCCGGCCGCGGCCAGGCCGAAAGCCTGAACGTGGCCATTTCGGCGGCGATATTGCTCGACAACTTTTTCCGCGGCGAGTAGGGAACAACGCAAATTTCAGAACGTCGTCCTCATCTGGCGTACGCGCAGCGAAGGACCTTCCTCGGACCCAGTACCGCCGCTGCCGACGAAGTACTGACGCTTTTTCAGGGAGGTACCTAATCAAGAGAAGCGCAGCCACCTGCCCGGACGATTGGGCGTTGGTGGCTGCGCTTCTCAGTTGGCGCAGGGTGCGAGCAAGGTCCTTCGCTTGGGCTCAGGATGACTCTACTTTTGGCTCAGACGTCAAGAGGCTAAGTCCGCCGCTTAGATGTCGCTGAAGGTGATGCCGAAGCTCACGTTCTGCGCTTTGGGGCCGCGGTCGGCCTTGAACACGTCGTTCAGGTTGTACTTCACGAAGAGGTCGAAGCCCTTCACGCCGAGGCTGCCGGAGAGGCCGTACTGGAAGTCCTCCAGGTTGTAGCTGCCGCGGTCCTTGTCCTTGTGGGTGCGGCCGTCTTGCTCGTACTTCAGCTTGGTGTGCGCCCCGATGCGGTAGCCGGCGAAGCCGCCCGCCCCAATGCGGAACACTTCGTCGTGGTCCTTGTCGCGGAACTTCAGGGTGAAGCCCACCGGCAGGTTCAGCGTCGTGACGGCCAGCTTGCTCTTTTCGAGGTTGCGCACGTCGTCCTTCACGATGTCGGTGCGGCCCGCCGCGTCGTTGGCGGCGAAGTAGCGGCTGCCCTCCAGCATGTAGTTGTTGAAGGCGACTTCCGGGCCGAGGTGGAAGTAGAGCGGGCTGTTGCGACCGGTGCGGGCCCAGAACTTCCAGTTCAGCGCCACGTAGCGGGAGCCCCAGGTGCGCAAGTCGTAGGGCTGCGCGGTGCCGCCGGGGGCGTAGGTTTTCTTGTTCACCAGCGCGTTCAGGCCCAGGTCCACGCCGAAATCGGTGCCGGTGAGCTTGTTGCGCCGGGCCTCGCGCTTGGCGTGCTTCACCGAGTCGGACTTGGCGTCGCTGTTGATGCTCACCTTCACGTTGTCGCCGTTGGCGTCTTCGCTGTTTTCGACCACCACGCCCAGCTTCTTGTTCATGAACACCTCCACGCGGTCGGCGTTGGGCTTGGTGCCGCGCACCGTCACGCGCACTTGCTCGGGGGCGGCGGTGCTGCCGGGCTTGTCCTTGGCCGGGTAAAACTCCATGGTCACCTGCCCATTGCTGCCCTTGCGCCCGGCCGACTCGGCCTGGGTGATGTAGGCGTCGAGCAAGGTCATCAGCGAGTCGAGCTTGTAGTTTTTCAGCTCGCGCAGCTGTTGCTTGTTGCGGGCCACGATGGTCATCGACACCTGGTTGGGCAGTTTCACCATGATGGTGTCGTCGTTGCCGGGCACGCGGGCCAGGCTGCCGGCCGAGGCGAAGGAGCTGGAGAGCAGCAGGCCGGAAAGAGCAGCGAAAAAGGAAGCGGGTTTCATAGTCGGTAGAGAAAGTCAGGGAGAAGGAAGGAGCGGGGCGCCGTGGGGCGCGAGCAACTAGAGAGAAATCGTCTTGGTGAGGGTGTGGCCGGCCACGCGGGCCTGCACGGTCAGGGCGGGGTTGGCCGGCAGCCCGACTTCGGCCAGGTTGGGTTTTTCGCCCTGGGCCAGGCGCCGCATCTGGCGCAGCACGCCTCGCACGCTGGGCCGCGTCCGGCCCGGGGCGTTTTGGTCGGCGTCGGCCGCGGCCAGGGCCACGGCTTGGTCCGGGTGCTGGCGCACTTCCACTTCGATGGCGCCGGCCGGTAGGCCCCCAGGAGCCCCGGCCGGGGCGGCAGGCGTCAGGGAAGCGGCGGGGGCCGGTTGCGGCGCCGGTTGCGCGGCCACGGCTTGGTGCAAGTCAGCTACGGAAGGCTCGTCGGCGGGCTGGAAAACCGGTTTTTCCGGCCCGGCCGAGGTCCGGGGCGCTGCAGCGCGCTCGGTGCGGGCCAGTAGTTGCTGCGGTTGATGGGTAGATGCGGAGCGGGTGTTGACCGTTGCCTGGCGAGCGGCCGATGTTGCAAAATTTTCGGCGGCCGGGTTGGGTTCGGCCGGGGCCACCACGGCGGCGGTTGCGGCAGCCTTGTTCGAAACCGATTCGCGGCCGAAATCAGCGGCGGGCGTGCTCAGCGGCGCCGTTTCGGCGGGCGAGGCGCTTTCGTCGCCGCGGCCCAGGCCCGAGCTGGCCGGGGTAGTGGTTGTGGCCAGGGTGCCGGCGGCCGGAGCGCCGGGGGCGCCGAGCCGGCCTTGCCAGACCAGCCAGCCGCCGCCGGCTACCAGCAGCAGGGCCACGGCAGCGGCCACGGCATACATCCAAAAGCCGCCGCGGCGCTTCTGTTCCTCGGGTTCCAGCTGCTCCTGCAGGTCGTACCACAGCGAGGGCGGGGGCGGGGTGGCGTGCTGCTCGAGCTTGGCGCGAAACAGCTTATCAATATCTTCCGGTTGCATGGTGCGTCGAGGTGGAGTGGGTGGATGGAAGGGCCGAAGCCGAGGCGGCTTCGAGGCGGCGCTGCAGCATGGCGCGGGCCTTGCTGAGCTGGGACTTGCTGGTGCCCTCCGAGATGCCCAGCATTTCGCTGATTTCGGGGTGGGTGTAGCCTTCGATGGCGTACAGGTTGAACACGGTGCGGTAACCGGCCGGCAGCTCGCTCAGCAGCTGCATTAGGTCGGCCGCGGCCAGGTCGCTTTCGGCCGTGGCCTGGGTCGAGGGTACGTCGGTGACCATGTCGTCGATGGCCAGGTGCAGCGGCTCTTTCTTGCGCAGCTGCCCGAGGGCTTCGTTGACCATGATGCGCCGGATCCAGCCCTCAAACGAGCCTTCGTGGCGGTACTGCTCCAGGGCCCGAAACACTTTTACGAAGCCCGTGAGCATGGCCTCTTCGGCGTCGGCGCGCTGGCGCAGGTAGCGCAGGCACACCGTCAGCATCAGCCCGGCGAAGCGCTCATAGAGCAGCTTCTGCGCCCGGACGCTGCCTTGCCGGCAGGCACTGATGAGTTCGACTTCGTTCACAGCTCAGAGGGTAGGAGTGGGGCAGTAGCAGGGTGTTTGAAGCGCTAGATGGAGCAGCCGTGGCCGGCGTTGCCCGGGGGCAAAAAAATATTTCGCCGCGGCCCGGAATGGTCGTTGATGCCGCAAAATACGGCTCCTGCGGGCCCCACGCACTCCGCCCCGCCCGCGGGCAACAGCCAACGGGCGGGGCGGCGCAGTAAGCCAGAGTGAGACAACGGGGCTAGCCCGTGCGGTCCGGCCAGCCGGCCCGGGCCAGCAGCAGGTCGGTGGCCTGGCCGTAGTGCTGGTAAGCGCCCCAGGTCGAGCCGTAGCGGCGAATTTGCTGCCGGGCTTCGGCAATGGCTTCGCCCAGCGGGCAGGGCTCCACCGGAAGCGTGGCGGCGTCGGGCAGGGCCAGCACCTTTTGCGCCGACAAGCCCACCAGCGCCCGGGCGTAAAACTCCTGGGCAAACCGCTGGGCCTGCTCGTCGCTGACGGGCCAGCCGGTGCCGAGGTAGTTGCGCACGCCCCGCTCGAAAAACGCCTCCGCAATGCCGGCGAAGTGGCGGTTGAAGTCCTCGGCGGCGGGCTGGGGGCCGCCCGGGCGGATGGTGGCCGAAAAGCAGGCGTTGGCAAACACCAGCCGCGGCACCCGCCGGGCCCGGAATATCTCGCGGGCCGAGAGGCACAGGTTCTGCCCAAACACCCAGCCGCCGCGGTTCGGGGCTTCGGGGTTGAACACGCCGTGGCCGGCGAAGTGCACCACGTCGAAGTTGCCGTTCAGAATCAGCGCCAGGATTTCCAGCGGGTCGCACTCCGCGTCGCCGATGCGCTCCACCACGTCCAGGTCGAGGCGCCAGAGCTGCTTGATGCGGCTCAGAATCTGCACCACGGCCCGGCCTTCGCGGCGGGCGCCGGGCAGCTGCAGCGCCGGCTCGGGGGCCGGGTCGGCCACCACCAGCACCCGCAGGCTGTGGTTGAGCGGGGGCGAGATGCCCGGCTTGGGGGAGAGCATGGTGCGAAACTGCCGCGTCAGCTGCAGCTGCGGGCCGAAGTAGTCCATCTTGCGGCCGTGGTTGGGCGTGTAGCAGGCCATTTCCCAGGGCAGCGCGGCCGTTTCGCGGTCCAGAATCAGCGTCAGCGGCTTGTCGAGCAGTTCCTGGAAGTCGGCCGGAAACAGGGTGGTCATCATCAGCTGCCCGTAGGTTTCCTGCTCCTCGCGCGTGACGGCGTCCATGAGCCGGGTGGTCAGGCCGTCGGGGAAAAACGGCTGGATATCCACCTCGCGCACCGGAATGACGGCCCCGTTGGTCATGGCCGAAAACCGAAAATGCTCCCCGTCGCGCTCGATGGTGATGCGCGGCCCCGCTGGAGCGGGCCCACCGGCGGCCGCGGCCGGGGCGGGCGGCACCGGGGGCAGGTCGCCGGCTTCGGCCGCCACCAGGCGCAGGCGCAGGTTGTCGAGGGGGCAGTCCTGCTCGTAGGCCGTCAGCAGCGCGCGCAACTTGTGGTACTGCTCCGGGCTGCGGGCCACCAGCGTCAGGGCGGGCGCGGTGGCCGAGAGGTCCTGCTCGTCGAGGCGTTGCAGCGCGTCGCCGATGCCGGCCAGCAGGCTCAGCACGGCGCGCTCCTCACTCATGGTGCCCGCCTGCGAGCCAATCAGCGTCATGGCAAAGCGGTGAAAGCCGAGCGTGGCCTGGGCGTAGGCCACGTTGGTGGTCAGGTAGCGCAGGTCGTGGTGGGTGAAGCGGCCCTCCTCGCCCATGCCCACCAGCAGCAGCAACTGGGCTTCCAGGCGGTCCTGCCCGGTGGGCACAAACGTAATCTGGCCCAGCTCGCCGCCGAGCATGGCGTGGTCGTTAGCCTTGCTGATCCAGTGGTCCAGGGCCTGGTCGAGCTGGGCCAGGCGCCGCGTGGGCGGGGCGCCCTTGTAGTAGCCGGCCACCAGCAGCGGGGTCTTCACGGTGGTGATGGATTGGCAGGTGAGGGTGATGCGCAGCTGGCGCACGGCCGCGGCGGGCGGCACGCGGTCGGGCAAGGGCTGCTCCAGGCGCTGGGTGGGGTAGTCCTCGCCCGCCGCCGCCCGCGCCAGGGCGTCTTCCACCACCAGCCGGTCGGCCGCCGAGAGGTTGCCTTCGCTGAGGCTGCGCGCCAGCCGCTCCAGCTTGGTACCCACCAGGTCCTCGCCGATGGGCCGGTGCCACTGCCGGTCGGTAGCGCCGCCGGCCCGCGTAATAAGTGCCTGCCGCGGCAGCGTGCCGGTGCTCCCGTGCGCCAGCAGGTCGAGCACGGCCTTAAGCACCCGCTCGTTGCGCGGCAAGCGGCCGTGGTCCTCGTCGATGTAGTAGGCGGGCACGCCCGGGAGCAGGCCCAGCTCAAACGGCACGCGGCCGTCTCCCTTCAGCGTTTCGCGGTAGCGGAATTCGCCCGGGGCCAGCACCTCCAGGCCCGAAAGCGTGCGGCGGTTGCAGCCGGCCACGTAGCTCATACGCTCCGCGTCGGCAGTGGCCGCGTCGGTGCGCAGCGCCTCGTGGCTCTGGGCGGCCCGGGCCAGGTGCGCGGCCAGCACCGGAAAATTGCCCCAGGTGCCCACTTGGTACAGGGCCTGCAGTTCGGCGGGCAGCTGGGCCGGGGCCGGCAGGAGCTGGTACGTGCCGGCAAAGGTGTTGAGGGTGGCCAGCACTTCCGGCAGCGCGTTTTTCAGGTCCAGCTTGGCCAGCCAGCGCACCAGCTTGTCGGTGCCGGTCAGGGCCTGCGCGATGGAGAACGAGCCGTAGTTGGGCGTGCCGAGCATGACGAGCCGGCCGCCGCTGCCGTCGCCGCGCAGGCGGCCCCACAGCTCGGGGTGGCGGTGAATGAAGTGCCGCGCCACCAGCCCGCCCATGGAATGCGCCACGAAGTGCACCGGCTGCTTGGTGCCCAGCAAGCTCTCGATCAGCGGCACCAACGCGTCGGCGGCCTGCTCCAGCGGCTGGCGCCAATCGTAGGCAACCGGGTGCACCTGCCATTCGGCGCCCAGCACGAGCACGGCGCGCGTGTAGGTGCGCTTGTCCAGCAGCCCGGCCCGGAGGCCGCCAGCGTCCGCCGTCCCCAGCCGCAGTGCATCGACGCCGTGCCGGGCTAGGTGCAGCAGGTTGATCCACACCGGGGCGCCTGCCGCGCTATCCAGCGACGAGCCCATGAGGCCGGGCAGCAGCAGCACGTGCCCGCGCGGGGCCTCCGGGCGGCGCGAGTGGCTTTGCCCGGCCAGCTGCCGCAGCAACGCCAGCTCTTCCTCACCGAAAAAATCCTGCAGGGCGGCTTCGGCGGGCGTGGTGGCCCCGCCGCGCGTGGGCGGCTGCTGCAGGTGCTGCAGCAGCTCGGGCCAGTCCATCGCGCCGATGACGCTCGGCGCCGCGTCGGCCGGCTCGAAGGGCTGCGCGGGCCGCGGCGGGCGGGGGGGCTTGGCGGCTGGGGCCGGGGTCGGGCGGTTTTTTTTGGGCGAGTTGCTCATGGCGGTACGGATCAGGCGGCCCATGCTGCGCGCGGCCCCGGGATGGGAGGCGCCAACGCAACGCGGCCCGCCGCCCGGTGGGGCAGCGGGCCGCGCGGGGCTTACTTCGAGGCGGCGGGTCGCCGCTTGGCGGGCACCGCGGCGGGCTGCAGCAGCCGGGCCGTGCGGGCCGCCGGAGCGCAATCCAGCGTAGGGTTTTGGCGCGGGTCGGCTCCGAAGGCCTGCCGAACCAAGTTCTGGAAGGCCAGGTGCGACACCTCGGCCGCGTCGGGGGCGAGCAGCAGGGTCGTCGCGCGGCGGGTAAAGTCGCCGCTGCCGTCGGTTTCGTAGGCTAGCTCGCTGGCCCGGCAGGCCGTGAACGTGACCTCGCGCATGGCGGCCGGCCCGCGGCTGGCGGCCGCCGAACGGGTAGCGTGGGCTGCGCGGAAAGCGCGGTGGGCGTCGGCCATTTGCGCCGTGCGCGGGATGTAGCGCACGCGCTGGTTGGGCGTCGGCGTGGTGTGGGCCGGCGTCATGCCCAGCATGCGGGTGATGGTGCCCGAGTGGCAGCAGTCGAAAAAGCAGGTGAGGTTCACGCCGGCCGGCAGCGCGTCGAACAGCTGGCGCAGGTCGTCGTCGAGCAGGTAGGCGCCGGCGTCGTAGTCGTAGGGGCACAGGGCCTCGTCCACGCCGTCGAGCTCGTCGCCGTCCAGGTCGGGCAGGGTGGTGCCGTGGCCGGAGTATTGCAGCACCAGCACGTCGCCGGCCTTGCTGCCCGCAATGAGCTGGTGCACAGCCTGCAGAATGCCCGCCCGGGTGGCGTGCTCGTTGAGCAGCGTCTCGGTCTTGAAGCCGCGCTGACTCAGCGTTGCGGCCCAGGCGTTGGCGTCGGCCACGCAGCCCAGCAGCGGGGCGCTGGCGTACGCGTCGATGCCGATGCAGAGGGCGCGCCGCCGGCCCTTGCGGCGGCTAGTCGTGGGCGGGGGCGCGGCGGCGGCCTGCGCCAAGCGGGTGATGTCCGCCCCTTTGGGCGCCTGCGCTTCGGCCTGCAGGTGGGCCAGCAGCACCAGCGGCTCGGGCAGGGCCACCGGCTCGTGCCAAATGTCGGGCGCCCCCACGGCGCGGGTGCGCGGGAACGGGGTCGTCGGCTCGGTGCCGAGCACCCGGCGCAGCACGCTATCCATGGTGGCCGGGTCGTTGTCGAAGTCACCGTGGGCGCGGGCGGTGCTGGAGCTGCGGCCGGTCGGCTCCTCGGTGCTCGACCACACCACCTCGGCCGCGCCCGCGCCCGCCCCGTCGAGGCCCAGCGCCTGGCGCAGCGCGGCGTCGGCGCGCAGCGAGATTTCCAGGCCCAGCAGCGGCTCGTGCGGGGCCGTTTCCAGCGCGTTCGACACGAGATAGAGCAAGGACTTGCGGTACACGTAGGCGCACTGGTCGGCCTGCTCCAGCTGGTCGTGCATGGTAAACACGGTCAGCGCGTCGATGCCCTGGCGCAGGCGCGGCAGCAGGCGCTGCTTGAAGGCGTCGGTGCGAATGGCCGGGGCTAGTAGGTGCAGGCTGCGGAAAGCGGGCACGCCCAGCTCCAGGGCCTGGGGCACGAAGTAGGAGTGGAAAATGGAGCCGGCGCTGTGGCCCACCGCGTGCAGCTCCAGGCGCCCGGCGGCCAGCTCGGCGGCGTGGCGCTGGCAGAAGGCTGCCAGCTGCTCGGCGGCCAGCCGGCCGCCGCCGGTGGCGTCGTGGGCCCATTCGGCGCTGTCCTTCATGTTTTTCCAGAGCTGCCCGCCCAGCGGCCCCACGGCTTTTTCGACGAGGCGGTCCGTCACGTCGCTCACGCCCCGGGCCAGCTCCCGCGAGCCGGCCCCGCGAATCAGCGCCCCCAGCGTGCCCGTGAGCCCGGTTTCCCACACGAAGTACACCGGGTACACGTGGTTGGCCAGCCACCACGGCAGGGAGCCCAGCGCCCCCTTCAGCCCCGCCTGCTCCGACACTAGGCCGCCGTGGGCGAAAAACAGCACCCGCAGCGGCCGCCCCGCCGCGGTGGCCGCGGCTAGGTGCTGCTCCAAGTGCTCGTTGAAAATGGCTTCCACGTCGCGGCGGGCCGTCTGGTAAGCCCCGCCGGCCGAGAGCTGGCCCTGGTCGAGGTTGATGACGTGGGGCCGCAGCCGCTTTTTGTCGGCCGCCGACAGGGGCCGCGGCAGCAGCTCGCGGCTGGTGCCTTCGGGGGCGGTGAGCTGCTGCAGCTCCACGGTGCTCATGCCTTCCTCGGCGGGTTCGGCGGCGGCTTCGCTCAGGCCGCGGGCGGCACGGGCCGCGATGGGCACGGCCAGCAGGGCCCGCAGCCCGTCCTCCACGCGCTGGGCGTCGGGCGCGGGGCCGGGGCGCAGGCTGCGGGCGTTCAGCTTGGCCCGGATTTTCTTGACCTCGGCCACGGTCCGGTCGTAGTCGATGCCGCTGCCCGGGCAGGTTTTGGCCGACATCTGGTTGTGGAAATGCAGCGCGTCGGCCGGCAAATCGAAGCGGCGCTGCACGTGGGCAATGACCTGCAGCACCGTGTCGCGCTGCGGGCCGTCGAAGGGGTCCTTGCCGTGGTCGAAGTCCCCGATCATCTCGAACATAAACGGCCCCGCCACGGCGTTGCCGTTGTGCCCGGTGGCGCTGGCCGGGGCTAGGTTCCAGTTGCGGCCGGTCCAGATGGTGCCGTCCGGCGCGATGGTGATGTGCTGGGCAATGTCGGACCAGCCGTTTTGCTGGGTGTGAAAGCGCCACATGGCCTCGATGCTCGCCAGCCCGCGGTACTGGGCGCGGTTGGGCCGCCAGGTGTGGTGCATGTGCACCGTCCGGATCTGGCGGGTGAAAGGGAACCGGTCGAGAATGGCAACAAACTCGGCCAAGGACAACTGCCGGAAAACGCGTGCTGGCATCAGGATAACGGATTAGAGTGGGAAATAATGCCGCAGGGGGCCGCCTGCCGGGGAAAGTTATAGGTATATAGTATAAATAAAAATAATTTTAATTCAATATATGGCGAGTTTGTAACAAAACAAAGCCGCTTCTCTGCCGTCATGGGACAACAGGGAAGCGGCGGCAGAACCGACCGGGCCGTAACTAGTAATTGCCGACCGACAACATCACCAGCGTGCAGGCTTCGATGGTTTGGATGCCTTGCTCTCGGGCCTTGCGCTCCAGCTCGTAGTTCTCGGTGCCGGGGTTGAAGATGATGCGCTTGGGCTTCAGGTCGAGGATGTAGTCGTACCAGGCCGGCTGGTTTTGCGGGCCCACGTACAAGGTCACGGTGTCGACGCTGTTGACCTCGGGCTTGTCCACGTGGATGTCGAGGCCGGCCACCTGGCCCTTGCGGATGCCTACCGGCACCACCTCGTGCCCGTAGCTTTTAAGCCGGTTGACGGCCTGAAATGAGTAGCGGGCCGGATTGTCGGAGGCGCCGATGACGACGGTTTTTTTGCTAGGCATTGCGTTGGCGGATGACGATTCAAGAAGGCTATTCTACGAAATGCCCGGGCAAATGGCCGTCGGTGCGCGGGGACTGGGCGCCTAGGCCTGCGCCGGGGCCGCGCTCAGGCGCGCCAACGACCACGCGCCCACGGCCATAACTGCGTCGCGCACGGCCACGTCGTAGTAGTGGCCCCCGGCCAGCAAGGAGGCCGCAATCAGCAACAGCCAGGCCATGACCACCCAGGCACCTACCCGGGGCCGCAGCAGCACCAGCAGCCCGGCGGCAATTTCGATCAGGCCCACCAGGTGCATAAACGCGCCCGCCGACACGGGCAGCAGCCGGGTTAGTGCCGGGGTGAGGTAGGCGGTCCAGTCGGTGAGCAGGTTCGTAAACTTGTCGAGGCCGGCGACGATGGGCACCAGCCCGTAGGTGAGGCGCAGCACTTGGGGCACGGAGGCCGACAGCGCGGCGGGGCGGGAAAGCTCGATCTGGGTTTGCATGGTCGTAAAGAGTTAGGGTGAGCAACTGCGTTCGACCATTGGATGCAGCTGCCCCTGCTTGGTTACAGTCATAATCAGTGGGGCAGAAGTGTAACCTTTCGGGGCGGGCCGCATCCAAGTAGCAGCCGCCCCCCTTCACGCCCCTTTGCCATGCCCCCGTCCAGCCTGCCCTACGCCCCGTTGTCTGACCTGGAAGTCGTGCAGCGGGTGCTGAACGGCGAAAAACAGCTGTACGAACTGCTGCTGCGTCGCCACAACCAGCGCCTGTACCGCATCGGGCTGGCCCTGCTCCACGACGCGGAAGCGGTGGAGGAGGCCATGCAGGTCACTTGGGTAAAAGCCTACGAGCAACTGGCTAGCTTCGCGGGCCGGGCCAGCTTTGCCACTTGGCTTACCCGCATCCTGCTCAACGAATGCCTGGGGCGGTTGCGGCGGCAGCAGCGCGCCGCCTCGCTCGACGAGTACGCCGAGGCCGATTTGCCCTCGGCCGATGGCGCAACGCCCCTGCAGCTGGTGCTGAACGATGAGCTGCGCGACGCCCTGGAACACGCCGTACAGGCCCTGCCCGACGCCTACCGCAGCGTGTTCGTGCTGCGCGCCGTGGAAGGCCTGAGCGTGGGCGAAACGGCCGAGTACCTGGGCCTGACGGAAACCAACGTGAAAGCGCGCCTGAGCCGGGCCCGCGAGCGGCTGCGCCACCACCTGCTCCGCTTCGACCCGCAACGCACGTTCACCTACCTCGGCCCGCGCTGCGACGGCATGGTGCAGCGCGTCTGGCAGGCCCTGGTGTGGTAGCTACGCCCGCAGCTGTGCCAGCGCCGCCTCGGCGCACCGCTCCCCGTCCATGGCCGCCGACACGATGCCGCCGGCAAAGCCCGCGCCCTCGCCGCAGGGAAACAGCCCGCGTACCTCGGGGTGCTCCAGCGTGGCCGCGTCGCGCGGGATGCGCACGGGGGCCGACGTGCGGCTTTCCACGCCCACAATCTGCGCGCCGTTCGTGGTGAAGCCCGGAATCTTGCGCCCGAAGGCGCGGAAACCCTGCCGCAGGCGGTCGGCCAGCACCGGCCCCAGCACCTCGTCCATGGGCACCGACACCAGGCCGGGCTGGTAGGAGGTTTCGAGCAGGCTGCGCGAGGTTTTTTTCTGCACGAAGTCGCCCAGCAGCTGGGCCGGGGCCAGCTGCGTGCCGCCCGCCAGCTGGCAGGCCCGCTGCTCGATTTCCTGCTGCAGGCGCAGGCCGGCCAGTACGCCGCCGCGCTTGAGGTTCATGTCCTCCGGCTCGATGGCCACCACGATGCCCGAGTTGGCAAAGCGCGAGTCGCGCCGGCTCGGGCTCATGCCGTTGACCACCACTTCGCCGGGCGCCGTGGCCGCGGGCACGATAAAGCCGCCCGGGCACATGCAAAACGAAAACACCCCGCGCTGCCCGCCAGGCCCGTCCGACTGCTGCACCAGCGCGTACGACGCGGCCGGCAGCTGCCCGCGGTCGGCGCGGTGGTACTGGGCCTGGTCGATGAGCGTCTGTGGGTGCTCCACGCGCACGCCGAGGGCAAAAGGCTTGGCCTCAATGCGCACCCGGCGGCGCAGCAGCAGCTCGTAAATGTCGCGCGCCGAATGGCCGGTGGCCAGAATTACCGCGTCCCCGAGGATTTCCTGGCCCTGCCCGGTCACCACGCCGCGGATGCGGCCGTCGGCGAGCAGCAAATCGTCTACGCGGGTATCAAACAGCACCTCGCCGCCGTGGTCGAGGATGCTCTGGCGCAGGGCCTGCACCACGTAAGGCAGCTTGTTGGTGCCGATGTGCGGGTGCGCGTCGACCAGGATTTCCGGGGTGGCGCCGTGCTGCACTAGCAGGCGCAGCACCCGCTGCACGTCGCCGCGCTTTTTGGAGCGGGTGTAGAGTTTGCCGTCGGAGTAGGTGCCCGCGCCGCCCTCGCCGAAGCAGTAGTTGGAGTCGGGGTTGACGAGGTGCTCCTTATTAAGGGCGGCCAGGTCGCGGCGGCGGGTGCGCACGTCCTTGCCGCGCTCCAGCACCACGGGTTTCAAGCCCAGCTCGATGCAGCGTAACGCCGCAAACAGCCCCGCCGGACCCGCGCCCACGATAACCACGCGCCGGGCGGCCCGGCTCACGTCCTGGTACTGCACCCAGGGCCCAAACAGCTCCCGCGGCGGGGGCGTCTGGTACACGTCGGCGCGCAGGCGCACACCCACGTTGCGCCCACGGGCGTCGATGCTGCGGCGCAGCAAGTGAACAAAATCGGCTTGGCCGGGCTTCAGGCCGGCGGCATCCAAGAGGGCCCGGTAGCGGGCCAGTTCGTCGTAGGCCTCGGCGGGCGAGAGGACGATTTCAACTTCGCGTTTTTGCATCAGCAGAGGCGGCGGGGAGTTGGGCCCGCAAGCCGGTAGGGTAGAGGTCAGACGGCAAAGATACGGCGAATGGTTCCTTGACCTACTGCGGCCCGCCCTACAGGTAAAAGACCTCGGCGGTGGCCCGGGCGCCCAAACGCAACGGCAACACGCTCGTGCCAATGCCTCGCGAAACGAACAGCGGGGGCAGTTGCTCGGCGTACCAGCCGCGGACGTAGCGTCCGCTGCCGGGTGGACGCAGCGGTGCGAAGCCCAACAAGTTGACCTGGCCGCCGTGGGTGTGGCCGCTCAAGATCAAGTCGATGGGCGGCTGCGCTTGGTAAGACGCCCGGATGGTGTCGGCGTGCTCGGGGCAGTGGGTAAGGACCAAATGCCGGTCAGCCGGTTGAAACGACTGCAGGGCCCGCTCGTAATCAGGCCGGCCGCCCAGCAGGTCGTCCAAGCCGGTAATGGCGACGGTATGGCGGCCCAGCGGCAGCGTCACCGACTCGTTCACCAAAAGGCGGCCGCCGTGCGCGGCGTAGAGCCGGGCCAGGGCCCGCGGGTCGACGCGGCCCCAGTATTCCCAGTTGCCCAGCACCGCTATTTTGGGCGTGGCCGCGGGCAGCAGCCCCAGCAGGTGCGCCAGCTCCGGTAGCTTGTCGGCACGGTCGACAGCGTCGCCGGTAAACAGAATCAGGTCCGGCTGCAGAGCCGATAATTCCCGGCACAAGGCCCGCAAGCCGGCATGCACGCGCTGCAGGTGCAGATCGGCCAGCTGCACCACCCGCAGCCCCAGCTTTGGTCCCGCGTTTTGGGGCAACTCGTGGCCATCGATGCCGATGCAGAGCCGTTCGAACCCGACGCCATCGGCCAGCACGCCGCCGGCTGCTAAGCCCAGGCCCGACCGCAGAAAAGAGCGCCGCGTTACGTGCATGTTTCCCGTCGACAAAGTGGGTAGCGGGATAAAAAAGAAAGCGCCCCGCAACCGGAGCGCTCAAGATCAAAATAGGACGGCAAGCTGCTTTACACCGCGCCGGCGTTGCGCGAAGCCGTCTGCTTGCGGCTCTGGTAGTACAGCGTCAGCCGCTCGTAGTACTTGTTGGCGCCCTGGTTTTGCACGTCGTAGCGCTGGGCTATTTGGAAGTAGCGGTGCGCGGCGGCCGGGTCGCCCTGCTCGGTGAGACAGGCGCTGAAGCCGTAGTACACGTTGGCGTTGGTCGAATCCAGCAGCCAGGCCTGGTTGAAGCGCTTGATGCTGGTGGTCAGGTCGCTGGAGTAAAAGTGGCTCCAGCCCTCCGATACCGAGCTTTCCGAGGCCGCGCGGCGGTCCTGCCGGTACTGCTTCAAGGACTGGGCAATGAACTCCTGGTCGAGCTTGCGCAGGGTTTTGGACTTGGCCACGCCGCCGTACCGGGGCAGGGTGTTGAGCGGGGCCGGGCCGCTCTGGGTGCCGCTAGCAAGGGAAACGGTCAGCGAAAAAGCGGCCAGGGGCAGGGCGATAAGCAAGCGTTTCATAGGCAGGCAGAACGGCGGACGGCGGGCTATCGGGTGCAATATAACGAAAGCGCCCGGGCAGTGGTATGCCCGGGCGCCTGCGCAGCGCAAAAATTAATGGGGTCGAACCACGGCTATTTCGTCCAGTACTTTGTCGACCCAGCTCTTGCCCCAGTCTTCAAACTCCTGCTCGCTCCAGAGCTGGGGGTAGAAAATGCGTTTCTGGAACTTCGGGGGCAGGTATTTGCGCCAGTTGGTGCCGCCGGTGGCGGGCACCGCGTCGCCGGCCTGCCGCTCCAGGTAGCGCACCGCCGACTTGTAGTGCATCAGCGGCCAGTTGATGTTCACGTTCACGTCGAGCTGCTTGAGCTGGCGCAGCAGGCGCGGGTGGCGGCGGTCCTCCTCGGGCAGGCGCTGCACCACGGCCCACACGTTGCGGTGGCGGAAGCGTGCGGCGTGGTCGAGCAGAGTCTGGTGATATTTGGCCTCGAACTGCTTCAGGGTAAGCGTCTTGGCGCCGTCGGTTTCCAGGGTGGCCCCGGCTTTCCAGTAGATGCAGCCCATCAGTTCCTCGTGGTTGTCCGACTCGCCGAGCAGGCGCTGCTGCTCCTTGTCGACGAGGTTGCCCAGATCCGTGGAGCTGATTTCGATCAGGCGGTATTGCACCGACTGAAAGCCCGAGGCCGGCATCAAGGACATGCGGAACTGCAGAAACTGCTGCCGGTCCATGCCGTCGACCATCACGTCGAACGAGTCGATCAGGTTTTCGAAGTAGCGGTTGATGCGGCCCAGGCGCAGCACCAACTCACCGAGGGCGGGCTGCTGCAGGTTGCCGATCTGTTCGTATTCCTCCAGGCAGAGCTTGAAGTACAGCTCCGTAATCTGGTGGTACATGATAAAGATTCGCTCGTCGGGAATCTTGGTGAGGGGCCGCTGCAGCGAGAGCAGCGTGTCCAGCTCGATGTAGTCCCAATAGTTGACGTAATCCGCGTGGTACAGGCCTTCGAGGTAGCCCGCCAGGTCCTGGCCGTCGGCGGCATACTTCTCCTGTAAGCGCCGCAGTTGGGTGAGGACCGCGGGCGAAAACTCTTCCTGGTTTGGCATGGAGGGGTGAGAGGAAGCGGGTAGGGGGTGGTGGGGGTGGGTGAGGGAAGTCACAAAGAACGAAAAAGAACAGAATATGCCACCGGCGCGGGCGGCTTTTGTATGGAGGATTGCCGGGAAGCCCGGGGCTGCCGGCCGGTTGGTCGAATATGCCGTTGGTTTTGCGGGGTGCGGCAGTACCTTTAGCGCGCTTTCATGCGAACTTCATGGCTGAGAAAAGCTCCATTTTTGATATGATCGGGCCGGTGATGATCGGGCCCAGCTCCTCGCACACGGCCGGGGTGGTGCGCATTGCGCGCGCCGCCATTCGGGTGCTCGGTTCGCTGCCCACCCACGCCACCATCACGTTCTACAACTCCTTTGCCCGCACCTACGAAGGCCACGGCTCCGACCGCGCCATCGTGGCCGGGCTGCTCGACTTTCCCACCGACGACACGCGCATCCGCGAGGCGTTTGAGCACGCCAAGGCGGCCGGGCTGCAGTACTCGTTTCAGGGCATCGGTAACGCCTCGACCATGCACCCGAACACCATCCGGCTGCAGCTGCGCGACGAACAAGCCGGCACCTCGGTCGACGTGGTGGGCCAAAGCCGGGGCGGCGGGGTGATTCGCATCGTGGAGGTCGACGGGTTTCCCTGCGACTTTTCGGCCGCGCTGCACACGCTCATCATCGACGCCGACGACGTGAAGGGCTCCATTGCCTTCATCGCCGACATCATCGCCCACGACGACTGCAACATTGCCACCATGAACGTGAGCCGGAAGGGCAAAAACCAGGTGGCGCGGCAGTTCATCGAAATGGACTCGCCCCTGACCGACATTTCCCTGCAGTACCTGCGCCACCTGCGCTGGGTGCACCAAGTGCGTTACATTCCCGCTATCGATTAAGCTTGCGGCCCGGCCGCCAACCCTCTATCATTGTCCGGGCGTTGGGGCCCCGAGCCGGGTTCCGGCCCGCGCCGCCCGTTGTCGTATCCCGCTGCCGAAATTGCCTACTCCCATGAAACAAACTGCTACCGTTCTCCCGCGCCGCCTGGCCTCCCTGGGGCTGCTGACGGCCCTGGCGCTGCCCGGCGTGGCCCAGGTCACGCCGCCCGTGGCTCCTCCCGCCGCCGCCGTGCCCCAAGCCGCCCCCTCGGGCCCGCTCACGCTGCAGCAGGCCGTCGAGTACGCCATCCAGAACAACCTGACGGTGCGTCAGTCGCAGCTACAGGCCGAGCTGAGCGAGGCCACGCTGCGCCAGACCCGCCTGAGCCAGCTGCCCACGGCCAACGCCAACGCCTCGCAGACCTGGAACTACGGCACCAACGTGGACCCGCTCACCTACACCTTTCAGAGCCAAACCACGCGGGCCAACAACTTCTCGGCCACCGCGGGCCTGAACATCTTCTCGGGCTTCCAGGTACGCAACAACATCAAGCGCTACGGGCTCGACTACCAAGCAGCCCTGCTCGACATCGACCAGGCCCGCAACGACCTCTCGCTGAACGTGGCCTCGGCCTACCTGCAGTATTTGCTGGGCGAGGAGCTGCTGCGCGCCGCCCAGCTGCGCATCAACACCGACCAGGCCCAGATTGACCGCACGCAGAAGCTGCTGCGCGCCGGAGCCGTGGCCGAGAGCAACCTGCTCGACGCCCAGGCCCAGCTGGCCTCCGACGAGGTGAGCGTGGTGACGGCCCAGAACCAGCGAGACCTGGCCCGCCTGCAGGTGGCCCAGCTGCTCAACCTCGACCAGGCCCGCACCAGCTCGCTCGCCCTGGTGGTGCCCCAGCTGCCCGACCCGGACGAGATGCCCGCCATGGACGCCGACGCCGACGGCACTTACCAGATTGCCCAGGGCACTCAGCCCCAAGTCAAGGCCGCCGACCTGCGCGTGCAAAGCGCCATGCGCGGCGAGGAAGTGGCCCGCGGCGCGTATTACCCGCGCCTGAGCTTCGGGGCCAGCATTTTTTCGGGCTACTCGTCGGCGCGCATTGCCCGCAAGCTCAGCAGCGACTCGACCATCGTGCCGTCGGGCTTCATCTACCAGATTGATCCGGTGACGCTGCAGCCCCGGCTGGTGCCGGGCGTGTTTGCCGGCATCAAGCAGCCGCGCTTCGAAACGCTGCCCGAGGGCTTCGGCTCGCAGGTGAAAAACAACCTGGGCAAGCAGCTGAGCTTCAACCTGACGATTCCCATCCTCAACGGCTGGCAGGCGCGCACCAACGTGCAGCGCTCGGTCATCGGGGTGAAGCAGGCCGAGGTGCGCGCCGAGCAGACGCGCCTGCAACTGCGCCAGACCATTCAGCAGGCCTACGCCGACGCGCTGGCCGCCCAGCGCCGCTACGCGGCCAACAGCCGGCAAGTGCAAGCGCTAACCACGGCCTACCGCAACGCCGAAATCCGCTTCAACAACGGCCTGCTCAACGGCACCGACTTCAACCAGGCTAAAAACAACCTGGCCGGGGCCGAGTCGTCGATGATTCAGGCCAAATACGAGTACATCTTCCGCCGCAAGGTGCTCGACTTCTACCAGGGCAAACCGCTCGACTTGTAATGTGCTGATGCGTTGGAAGGTGCGAATGTGCTAATGGTTGTTCTTGGACAGCATTAGCTCAGCAGCACCTTCCAACGCATCAGCACATTAACAAACCCATTCTGCACATTCCAAACACTGATATATGCGAAACAACCGCTTGTTGTTTATCCTGCTCGGCCTGTTGGTGGTCGTGATAGGCGGGGGCGTGGTGGCGAAGAAAAAGGGCTGGATCGGCAAGCCGACCGGCACGGAGGTGCTGACGGCCAAGGCGGCCGCGGCCAACATCGTGGAGAAGGTCAGCGCCTCGGGCAAGGTGCAGCCCGAAACGGAGGTGAAGATTTCCTCCGACGTGTCGGGCGAAATCGTGGAGCTGTACGTGCACGAGGGCGACTCCGTGCGCAAGGGCCAATTGCTGCTGCGCATCCGCCCCGATAACTACCAGGCCATGGTCAACCAGCAGTCGGCCATGGTGGGCACCCAGCAGGCCAACGTGGGCCAGAGCCAGGCCCGGCTGCAGCAGCTCATGGCCAACGCCAAGCAAACCGAGCTGACGTACCGCCGCAACGCTTCCCTCTACAAGCAAAAGGTGATTTCCCAGGCCGAGTACGAGCAGGCCAAAGCCGCCTACGACGCCTCGCAGGAGGAAATCAACTCGGCCCGCGCCTCCATTCGGGCGGCCCAGAGCTCGGTGCGCTCGGCCCAGGCCGGCCTCGACGAGGCCCGCAAAAACCTCAACAAAACCACCATCTACGCCCCGGTCAGCGGCACCATCTCCAAGCTCAACGTGGAGAAGGGCGAACGGGTGCTCGGCACCTCGCAGATGGCCGGCACCGAAATCATGCGCATTGCCAACCTGAACTCGATGGAGGTGCGCGTGAACGTGAACGAAAACGACGTGAGCAACGTGGACCTGGGCGACTCGGCCGACGTGGAAGTGGACGCCTACGCCTCGCGCAACATCAAGTTCCGCGGCATCGTGACCAGCATTGCCAACACGGCCAAGGACGCCCTGACGGCCGAAGCCGTGACCGAGTTTGAGGTGCGCGTGCGCCTGCTGCCCGAGTCGTACCGGCAGCTGGTGCGCACGGTGGGCGGCCGCACGGTGGTGCCCTTCCGCCCCGGCATGACGGCCTCCGTCGACATCATCACCGACCGCAAGAGCGGCACGCTGGCCGTGCCCCTGGCCGCCGTGACGACGCGCTCCGACAGCGCCTTTGCCAAGAACGACAAGTCCGAGGGCAGCGGCATCAAGGTGGGCCGCGGCCGCGGCGGCAACAGCGCCAGCGACGCCGACGCCAAGCCCAAGGGCGACATCGAGGAAGTCGTGTTCGTGGTGCGCGGCGGCAAAGCCGTGCTGACGCCCGTCAAGACCGGCATCAGCGACTTCGACCACATCGAAATCCTCTCGGGCGTGCAAGCCGGCGAGGAAGTGGTGAGCGGGCCGTTCCGGGCCGTGTCGAAAACCCTGAAGGACGGCGCCGTGGTGGTGGTGAAGGACGCTAAGTCCTTGGACCGCGCCGCCTTGAAGGAAGGCGAGGGCGACGACAAAGACTAAGCGGCCGCCGACAAGCCGCCGCGCGGAGGCCGGTCCGAACGAACGTTCGGGCCGGCCTCTCGCTTTTTTTAGCTAAAATCGGCCTTTCGTAACGCTGTAGCGCGGACTTTAGCCTGCGTCCGGCCGAACCTTGGTTGTTGCCCGGCTACCGCTCGGGCTGCTCAACAGTAGTTTCTAACGAACGCGTGCCACCGCCCGCGCTACGGCCGCGCTCCTTTCCCCGACTCCATTCCCTCCGCATTCCCCTTGGAAAAAATTGCCATGATTGGCGGCGGCTCCTGGGCCACCGCATTAGCCAAAATCCTCTCCGAAAACGGGGCCCGCGTGGGCTGGTGGCTGCGCCACAAGGACGACGTGCAGCACCTGCGCACCACCCGCCACAACCCGCGCTACCTCTCCTCGGTGCAGTTTGACCTGACGCGCATCGCGCCTTCCACCGACGTGGAGGAAGTAGTGAAGGAAGCCGACTGGGTGGTACTGGCCGTGCCCGCCGCCTTTGTAAAGGACACCCTGGACAAACTCGACCGCGACGCGCTGAAAAACAAGCGCGTGGTGTCGGCCATCAAGGGCATGATTCCGGGCCGCAACGAGCTGGTGACGGACTACGTGTCGGAGCGCTTCCGGCTGAGCCGCGAGAAGATGGGCTGCGTGGCCGGGCCCTGCCACGCCGAGGAAGTGGCCCTGGAAAAGCAGAGCTACCTGACCATCGGCTCGCCCGACCTGGCCCTGGCCGAAGACTTCAGCCAGCTGCTGCGCAACCGCTACGTGAAGGCCCACGCCGCCGCCGACCTCGACGGCATCGAGTACTGCGCCGTGATGAAAAACATCATTGCCCTAACCTGCGGCATTGCCCACGGCTTGGGCTACGGCGACAATTTTCAGGCGGTGATGGTGGCCAACGCCGTGCAGGAAATCCGCCGCTTCCTCTACGCCCTGAACCCGCAGCCCCGCGACCTGTCGGCCTCAGCCTACCTGGGTGACCTTCTGGTGACGGCCTACTCGCAGTTTTCGCGCAACCGCACCTTCGGCAACATGGTGGGCCGCGGCTACTCCGTGAAGTCGGCGCAGATGGAGATGAACATGGTGGCCGAGGGCTACTACGCCGTCAAGAGCATTTACGAGGTCAACAAGGACCTGCGGGTGAACATGCCCATTACCTCGGCCGCGTACCACATTCTGTACGAGAAGATTGCGCCGGCCGTGGAAATCGAGCTGCTTAAGGAGAAGTTTCGGTAACGATTCTCTATGGACGCTACTGCGCCCCCGCGCGTTGTCATTGCGCTCAGCAAGCGGAAGATTCTGCTGCTTTTGCTGCTCTGCGGCGTTTTCGTAGCGGTTTCGTCTTGGCTGTGGAGCATTGCCGAGACGCAAACGCGCTACGAGCCGCTGCTGGCAAAAGGCGTCAGTCTGCTGGGTGTCGTCTTCTTCGGGATTGGCGGAGTTGTGGCCGTTCGAAAGCTTGTCAGTCAAGAGCCGGGACTGGTGCTTGACGAGCAAGGCATTTGGCTGCCGGGCAGCATCGGAGCACCCTCGCTTATCCCATGGCAGCACGTTCAGGGCTTTGAAGTGATGGAGCTTCATCGCACTAAGGTGTTGCTGGTACTGGTGAACAACACGGCGGAACTGCTGGCGCAGCAGCGCGGCTGGAAGCAGCAGCTGCTGCGTATGAACCTGCAGCAATACGGGACGCCTTATTCCATTACCAGCAACACCCTGAAAATCGGCTTCGATGAGTTGGTGCAGACCGTAACCGAACGATTCCGCGCCGTAAAAGGCTAATTATTCACTCTGCCCCCCTTTCTGTATGGCCACCTGGGACTACCACAACTTCGACAACGACGCGGCGGCTGACTTCGCCGAAACCTTCCGCCAACGCCCCAACGAGGCCGTGCTCTACGAGGTCCTGGCCACCGTGGCCGAGGAAGAAGGCGCCATCGAAGCCGCCGACGCCAGCCAGGCCCTGGCCGCGGCCGAGCTGGTGGCGGCCATCATCGGCAAGCCCGCCGCCGACATGCCCGTGGGCCTGCTGCCCGCCACCACGCTGCTCGACGCCGACGGGCAGGAGGATTTGCAGGAGCTGGCCATCGAGGCGGTGGAGGCCGTGCTGCGCGGCTCGGAGCTGCAGCAGCAGTGGGCCGGGTCGGACAACTACGCGGCCTGGCAGGCCCTGCAGCAGAACTTGCTGGAGCGCCTGCAGCTGGACGAAACCGACGAAGACTAGTTCCGCGCGGTATGCCCTGGCTTGCATTGGCCCTGCTCACGGCGTTGGCGCTGGCCTGCTACAACTTCTTCATCAAGCTCGCCGCGGCCCACCTGCCCGCGGCCGTGGGCGCGGTGGTGCTGCAACTGGTGGCCGCCGCCCTGGGCGCCGTCTGGCTGCTGCGCCTGAAGCTGCAGGGCCAGCCGCTGCCCGTCACCAGCAAAGGGCTGTGGCTGGCGGCGCTGGCCGGGCTGGGCGTAGGCCTGGGCGAAATCCTAACCTTCGTCGTGTTCGGCCGCGGCGTGCCGTCGTCGGTGGGCACGCCGGTGATTGTGGGCGGCTCGGTGCTGCTGACGGCCGTGCTGGGCTTGGTGGTGCTGCGCGAGGCCCTGTCGCTGCCGCAGGCGCTGGGCTTGCTGCTCATTGTGGGCGGCATTGCGCTGCTGGCGCGCGGGCATTAAATGCGCCCCGGCCCGGTCGCCAAGCCGTCGGGCTTTTCACATATTCATGCTATTGCGTGGTAAGCCTAATAATTCGTTTCTTGCAGTAACAGTTGGCCCCAGTAGGGGCGCAGCTGGGCACACGACATACTTGCATCCGCCGCGGGGCCCGAGGAATGGTTAACTCGCCGCAGGGTAGGCGCCGCTTCGCTGGAAGCGGCCCCGGAAGGGCAGCCGGCCCTCCGTTTTGCCCGATGCCAATCGGCGGATGCAGGTGGAACAGGCGCTCCTTGGGGGCGCCTGTTCGCGTTTTAAGGCCCTGGGTCGGCCGCGGATACGCTGAGTGGGCCCTCACCCGTTGCGCAGCCGGCCGCACCGCGCAAGAAAAATACCGAGCGCAAACGTTTGTATTTCTCCGCGGGCAAACGCTTTTCGCAGCGCACCGTACCTTTGTGCAACTGCACTAATCTACTTCCCACCCCTGGAAAGCGCGCTGCCAGCCGGCAGCGCATGGTTGGATGCTTTTGCCGGGATACTCATGATAACGTTGGCATTGCCAGGACACATAACCCCACGCACGCACCGCTTGGCCGTGGCCGCGTGGTTTTTTCTGCAAGGACTCATTTTCGCGAGCTGGGCCTCGCGCATTCCCGCCATTCAGCAGCGCATGAGCCTTTCTGAGGGCGACCTGGGCCTGCTGCTGCTGGCCATTCCGCTCGGGCAACTGCCCTCGCTGCCGCTCACGGGCTGGCTGGTGCACAAATACGGCAGCCGGCGCACCTCGCTGGCCGGGGCCGTCATTTACAGCTCGGCGCTGGTGGGCCTGGGCTGGGCCCCGACGCTCTGGCTGCTGGTGCCCTGTCTGGTGTTGTTCGGCTTTGCCAGCAACCTGATGAACATTTCCATCAACACCCAGGCCGTGGGCGTGGAGGCCCTCTACGACAAGCCCATTATGGCCTCGTTTCACGGCATGTGGAGCCTGGCGGGCTTTACCGGCGCGGCCATTGGCACGGCCATGACGGGCCTGGACGTGCTGCCCGAATTCCACTTCCTGCTCATCATGGCGCTGATTCTGCTCGGCGCCGTGCTCAGCTGGGGCGGGCTGCTGCCGCATTCCCGCACCGACGAGGCCGCCGAGCAGCCCCTGTTCGTGCTGCCCGACCGCACCCTGCTCGGCCTCGGGGCCATTGCCTTCTGCGCCCTCATCTGCGAAGGCGCCATGTTCGACTGGAGCGGGGTGTACTTCAAAAAGGTGGTGCAAGCCGATAAAGACTGGGTGGGCGCCGGTTACACGGCCTTTATGAGCACCATGGCCCTGGGCCGCTTCGGGGCCGACTGGCTTACCGCCCGTCTCGGCGCCCGGCGCGTCATTCAGCTCAGCGGCTGCCTCACCGCCCTGGGCCTGCTGATTGCGGTATTGTTTCCCACGCTCGGACCCGCGCTGCTGGGCTTTATGCTGGTGGGTTTCGGCACTTCGTCGGTGGTGCCGCTGGTGTACAGCGCGGCGGGTAAGTCCACGGTGATGTCGGCGGGTATGGCGCTGGCGGCCGTGTCCACCATCGGCTTTCTGGGCTTTCTGATCGGGCCGCCCATCATCGGGCTCGTGGCCGGGGTCACCAGCCTGCGCATTTCCTACTCGTTGATTGCGGTGATGGGCCTGTGCGTGGCGGCGGTGGCGAGCCGGGCCAAGCTGTAATTCGGTTGCCGCGGGCGAAAGAAGGCGGGAGTAGGCGGTCCGGGCGGCGGCCGGCGCGGTCTAGGCAATAAAATAGAGAATCCGGCGGATGGAGCAGCGTGCGGCTTCATCCGCCGGATTTTTTCATGGGGTGAATTCCAGTGGAGAACTATTCTCCACTAGCACGAACAATTTTTTACCTTGGGGGTATAGTATCAGCAACCCTCAACCCAAACGCCTATGACTCCCAACCAGCCCAATTCTCCGCAGAACGGCCACAACGGCCACCAGAACGGCAACGGTCACTCGCCCGTGGATGGCACCGGGACGGCCGTGACGGGCACCGGTACTTCCCAGGACCAGCGCACGGCGGAGGGCGAAGGCGCCCAGACCCTGACCACCCGCCAGGGCCACCCGCTCACGAACAACCAGAACCTCCGTACGCTGGGCAACCGCGGCCCGGCTTTGTTGGAGCAGTACGCATTCCTGGAAAAAATCAGCCATTTCGACCGGGAGCGGGTGCCGGAGCGCGTGGTGCACGCCCGCGGTGCCGGCGCCCACGGCGTGTTTGAGGCCTACGGCAAGGTAGGCGACGAGCCCATTGCCAAATACACCCGCGCCAAGCTCTTCAACACCCCCGGCAAGCAGACGCCGGTGTTCGTGCGCTTCAGCACGGTGGGCCACGGCGGCCACTCGCCCGAAACCCTGCGCGACCCGCGCGGCTTCGCGGTGAAGTTCTACACCGAGGACGGCAACTGGGATTTGGTGGGCAACAACCTGAAAGTCTTCTTTATCCGGGACGCCATGAAGTTTCCGGACCTGATTCACTCCCAGAAGCCCGACCCGGTAACCAACCGGCAGAGCGGGGAGCGAATTTTCGATTTTATCTGCAACACCCCGGAGGCCATGCACATGGTCTCGTTCCTGTTTTCGCCCTGGGGCATCCCGGCCAACTACCGGCAGATGCAGGGCTCGGGCGTAAACACCTACAAGTGGGTCAACGACAAAGGCGAGGCCGTGCTGGTGAAGTACCACTGGGAGCCGCTGCAGGGCATCAAAAACCTCACGGCCCGGGAAGCCGAGGCCATTCAGGCCAAGAACTTCAACCACGCCACGCAGGACCTCTACGAAGCCATTGAGCGCGGCGACTTCCCGCAGTGGGAGCTGCTGGTGCAGATCATGTCCGACGACGAGCACCCGGAGCTGGATTTCGACCCGCTCGACGACACCAAGATTTGGCCGCAGGACCAGTTTCCGTGGCTGCCGGTGGGCAAGATGACCCTGAACCGCAACCCCGAAAACTACTTCGCCGAAGTGGAGCAGTCGGCCTTCGGCACCGGCGTGCTCGTGGACGGCCTGGACTTCTCGGACGACAAGATGCTGCAGGGGCGTACCTTCTCGTACTCCGATACCCAGCGCTACCGCGTGGGCACCAACTACTTGCAGCTGCCCATCAACGCCCCGAAAAAGCACGTGGCCACCAACCAGCGCGACGGGCAGATGGCCTACCACGTGGACACGGCCCCGGGCCAGAACAACCACATCAACTACGAACCCAGCTCGTTGAACGGGCTCAAGGAGGCGCCGCGGGCGGCCCCTGACCACATGCCGCAGTACACCGGCCGGGTGATGCGCCAGACCATCGACCGGCAAAACAACTTCAAGCAGGCCGGCGAACGGTACCGCCTGCACGAGGAGTGGGAACGGGACGATTTGATCAGCAACATGGTGGGCGCCCTGGCCGACGCCGACCGGCGCGTGAGCGACAAAATGGTGGAGCTGTGCACCAACTGCGACCCGGACTGGGGCCAGCGCCTGGCCGACGGCTTGGCGGCGGCCCGCAGCGGCAAGCAGGCCCAGGGCGGCAACCAGCACAACGAAGGCCAGCAGGAGCGGGCCGTGGCCCAGGCCGAAGCCCGGAGCCACGAAGCCAAGCCGTACTAACAGCGCGTGCCAATTGGTCTGTACGCAGCGGGTCGCCGACAGTGTGTCGGCGGCCCGTTTGCATTGTGCCCGCTTCGGCCCCGGCTGCCGCGGCGGGGCTACTCCGTGGGCACGCCGGTCGAGTCCAGGTCGATGTAGCCCTTGCTCGGAGCCAGCACCGAATCGGTGGCGGCCGGTTCCGATTGCGCGCCTGTGGAGTCGATGACGACGTTGTTGAGGCGTTCTTCCAGGGGCGAAGCCGGCGCCGTGGGAGCCACCGCTTCTTCGGTCGATTCGTCGGTCGGTTCCGCCCGGTTGGGCTGCTGGGCTTCGCGCCGGGGCGGGGCGGCTTTGGTGTGGGAGCGGTAAAGCCGCGCAATGCCCCAGCCGCCCACTACCAATCCGAGCAGCACCGCCAGCACCGCCACGGCCCGCCACGGCTGCAGCTGCCAGCTGGAGTAGCGGCGGGCCCGGGGCCGCACCACCGGGCGGGGGGCAGGCCGCGCCGGCGGGGGCGAAGCCGCGCCCGGTGCCGGCCCAGCCGCCGGACCAGCGGGGGCTGGTGCCGCCGCGGGACGGGCCTGTATTTGTTGAATCAGGGTGCCGAGCTGGGCAATGCGGGCGTCCAGCTCCCGGTTGCGGGCGGCCGATTCGGCACGGGCCAGCTGCATGGCTTCGTGCAGGGCCTCTTTTTCGCGGGTTTCGGCGGCCAGGCGGGCCTGCAGCTCGGCCGTGCTCGGCGCGGCGGTGGCCTGGGTTAGCTGTTGCTGCAGCTGGCGGATGGTGGCTTCCCGCTCCACTTCGCGGGCCGTCATGGCCTGGGTGTGCTGGTCCAGCTCGGTGCGCACCTGTTGGCGCAACTCCTCCAGCCGTTGCTTTTCGGCGGCGCTGGCCCCGGCCGGGTCCGCGGGGTAGTCGGCGTAGCCCGAGTCGGGCGGAATGTCTTCGGCGCCGAGCCAGCGCCAGAGCTGCCGGGCCTTCTGGGTCCAGAAGTCGTCCGGTGCGGCCGGCTGGGCGGGCGCTTCGTCGGGGCCGCTGCCGCCCTCCGATTCGGTTTGCAGGTGCTGCAGCCACTGCTGCAGGGCCGCCGCGGGCAGGGCGGCGCCGGGCGGGTGCAGGCGCTGCATGCGGCGGGGCAGGTGGGGCAGGCTGCTCAGGAGCTGGAAGTTGTCGGTGCCCGACTGCGCGTTCAGGCGGGGCTCCACCTCCGAGCCGAAGGTGACGGGCTGGCTGAACAGGGCCAGGCCGGCAATGGCCTCGGTGCGGACGGGGCCGAGGGCGGGCTGGGCGGTGAGCCAGGCGGCCAGGGCCCGGCGTTGCCGCTGAAACTGAGCATAGGGGTTGGCCGAGCCCGCCTGTCCGGTCAGCGGCTGCCCGGCCAGCTGCCAGGCGCCTTGGTTGAGGGCCGGGATGTGCAAGGCCCCGCCGCGGCCGATGAACTGCAGCAGCACAATGCCCGCCGGCCGCGCCAGCACCGCGTCGAGCGTGCCGGCGTCCTGCAAGGGCAGGTTGCCGAGCAGCACCACCGGCTGTTCGGCGGCCAGGGGCTGCAGCACGGCGTGCAGGGCATCAAACTGGGCCTCGGCCGCGGGGTCGTCGAAGGGAGCAAACAGAAAGCTGTGCAGCATGCGGGCGAAGTTGCCGAATTATTTCCGCCGCGGCCGCGGGGCCAAGCCATGGCGCAACGGGACCGGGCCGCGCAAAGGTAGCCGGCAACTCACATCAAAAAGGGAGCAACAACCCCCGTTTAGGGGCCGGATACCCCGGTTATGCGATTGTGCGGGGGCGACGCGGGGCGGTCCTTTGTAGTGGTTGCCGAGGCGAGGTCCTCGGCGCCGGTTACCGCCCACTTCCGCCCGCTATGAACAAGCTTGCCTGCCTGCTGCTCTTTCCCTTCGCCGCCACCCAGCCGCTGGCGCCCACCGCCCTGCCCGCGGCGCCCCGGCCCCTCGGGTCGGTGGTGCTGCCCGCCGCCCCGCCCGCCGACTGGTCCCTGCTGGCGGCGCGCTGGCGCGGGCCGGCCACCACGCGGCCCTCGGCCATCCGGGCGCTGGGCCGGCTGCTGCGGGCCTACGCCGAGCCCCGGCAGCCGGAGTCAGCCCCCCAAACCACGACCGGTGCCCCGTTTCCACCCGTTGCTGGCTACCGCGCATGAGCTGGTCATTGCTGCCGGCCCGCCCCGTGGCCGGCCCGCTGAAATCCCTGCACTCGGCCCGCACCACTTTTCGCCGCCTGCGCTACGGCTCGTTTGAGTTGGCCATCGAGCACGAAGTGGTGCGCGGCGTGACTCCGCTCATGCTGGAGTGGTGGTTTCGCCACATCGGCGAGCCGATGATGTGGCAGGGCCGGCAGTACCCGCGCTACCACGTCTGGCACCCCGTCGACCACATTCACTGGGCGCTGGCCCGGCCCGATGCCCGCGGCGGGGCCGGCGTGGGCAGCCGCTTCCGCATCGTGGAGGCCTTCGGCGGCGACCCGCGCATGTTGGTCGACAGCACCGAGGAGGTGGTCAAGCTCGACCAAACCGGCATCCGGCTGGTGCGCCGGGTGCTCGGGCTGGAAGTATTCAGCCTGGAGCATTGGTTTGAGCCGGCGGCCGGCGGCACGCGCTACACCTCGCGCATGCAGGTGGGCCACGAAAGCCCGGCGGGACGATACCTGCTCAATCCGGTGCTGCAGCGCTGGCGGTTTTCGGCGCGCATGGGCTACGCCTGGCTGCGGCACAACGTGGAGGAAGTCGGCCACTTCGAGCAGTTTCTGCCGTTGCTCTACGCGGCCGAGCACGCCCAGGCAGGGGCGCCGGCGTTGGCTGCCGCCGGCGGTTAGCGGCTCATGGGCCAGGGATGTACGTTTACGTCCTCGTTCTCGAAGACGCTGGGCGTCGGCAGCCGCAAGTGGTAGCGCCGTTCTTTGTCTACCAAATAATACTGGTAACTGGCCCCCGGCTGCGGGGTGGCGTCAACGCGCAGGCGGCCGGGCCCCGTCTGGCTGAAGAACCGCAGGTACAGCTGGTAGTGCGGCGCTTCGGCCACCACGCCGCGGGCACCGTGGGCTTGCAGCCAGGCGTACACCTGCGCCACCCGCTCGTTACGGGTGGCTTCCTGCGCGGCGCGGCGCTGAAACACCACGCCCGCCAGAGCCGCCCAGGCCAGCACCGGTAGGGCCACGCTCAGAGCCAGCCGCTGCCGCCAGGCCGCCCACGGCCGCCAGCGCAGGGCTTCGTCGAGCAGCAGCGAGAGGAGCAGCAACAGGAAAAACACGCGGTACGACAGCACCCGCGCCGGCGGGTACACGCCCCGCGCCAGCAGCGGCAGGTAGGGCAGCCAGAGCAGAGCTAAGGCCAGCAGCACCAAGGGCCGCCACGCGGGGCGCCGGTAGGCAAGGACCAGCGCTGCTAGGCTGATCAGGCCCACGCCAACCACAGCCCAGGCGCCGCCTCCCAGCAGTTGCCCGTCGGTGCGCACCAGAAAATCCCAGGCTGTGAGCCCCGCCGTGTAGCCGGCGCCGGGCGCCACGTAGGAGTTGGCCAGCAAGGCCCGCGGCCCCGACACGAGCATCACCGGCGCGTACAGCAGCAGGGCCGCGGCCCCCACCACGAGGCTGGCCAGCCCGAGCGGGCTGCGCAACTCAGGCCGCCGCCCGGCTGCTGCCACCAGGGCCGCGCCCAAGCTGCCCAGCACCAGCAGGTACGAGGGCATGGCGTACAGCCCCGCCACGCTGCTGCCCACCAACACGGCCCAGGCCAGGCGCGGCCGCCGGCGGCCCTGCAGCAAGGCCAGCGCGGCCACGAACCCCAGCTGCGCGCAGATTCCCAGCAGAAAATACCCGCGCCCCACCACCGATTGAAACAGCGCGTACGGAAAGAAGCCGAAAAGCAGCACCGTCAGCGCCGCCACCCGAAACCCCGCGCGCCGCAGCAGGAGCAGGCCCACGCCGGCCGTGCCCGCCGCGCTGAGCAGGAAGGTGGGCAGGCGGGTGCTCCAGTAGAAGTTCGAACTCAGCAGGCTGAACAGCCAGCCCAGCACGCTGTAGCCGACGTGGTTGTTGGGAATGGGGTAGAAGCTGCTGGCCGCCAGGCCCCCTTCGCGCACGAAGCTCAGGTAGGTCACCACTTCGTCGCCGTAGAGCGGGTAGCGCAGCAGGTAGTAGCCGCGCACCAGCAGCAGCAGGCCTAGCAGCCCGCCGGCGGTGCGGCGCTCGGCCGGGCGCAGCTGCCGCCAGGGCGCCAGCAGGGGCGGGGCCGAGCGCCACTCCCGCCGCAACCCCCGCAGCTCCCGCCACAGGCGGCCCCGGCGGCGCCACTGCCACAGTAGCAGGGCCGCGCTGCCCGCGGTCAGCGCCAGCCAGGCCAGTTTGGCCCGGCCGTAGCCCGCGGGCGTGAGCGGAATGGGGAAGTAGCGGAACGTGGCGTCGTGGTAGCGCACGTGGCGTAGGTGCTCCACGTCGGCGTACCGGCTCAGGCCGAAAATCAGGCCCGGCCCCAGGCAGGCGGCCAGCACCAGCAGCAGCCCCAGCGCCAGGAAAAACGCCGGGGCAGGCGAGGCGGCCGGGCGGCTCATGCGCCCAAGAGCCAATTGCCGCCGAGGCGCTGCAGTTCCTCCCACACGCGGTGCACCGGCAGCCCCATGACGTTGAAGTAGGAGCCCTCCAGCCGCGTCACGGCCACCAGCCCGATCCAGTCCTGCGCGCCGTACGCGCCGGCCTTGTCCAGCGGGCGGTAGTGCTGCACGTAGTGGCGGATTTCGGCCTCCGTGAGCGGCCGGAAGTGCACCCGCGTCTGGTCCGAAAACACGACCTGCTGGCCCGCGCCGGTGAGCAGGCACACGCCGGTGTACACGTCGTGGGCGCGGCCCTGCAGCAGGGTGAGCATGCGCACGGCGTCTTCCTCGTCCACGGGTTTGTTGAGCACCTGTTCGTCGAGGCACACGATGGTGTCGGCGGTCAGCAGCACCTCGTCAGGCTGCAGGTCGGCCCGGTATGCGCTGGCCTTGTGGGCGGCCAGGTACTCGGCCACCGCGGCCCGCTGCAGCTCGGCCGGAAAGCTCTCGTCGACTTCCTGGAGCCGCACGTCGTAGCGCAGGCCCAAGTCCGTGAGCAGTTGGCGGCGGCGGGGCGAATTGGAGGCGAGAATCAGGCGCATGGGGTTGGCGAAGTGGAATGAGCAGCCGAACGGCGGGCGTGGTGAGGGAAGTAAGGCCGGAGGTGGGCCAACGCATGGCAGGCGGTCCGCGCCGCCTACAGCAGGCCCACCGGCTCGGCGTCGCGGATGCTGGTAAAGAGCAGGCCGCCGAGGGTTTTGGGGTAGAAAAAGGTGGATTTGGGCGGCATCACGGCGCCCGAGTGGCACACGCGCTCCACTTCCTCCATCGTGACTTCGTTGACGATGAGCGCGGCGCGGGCTTCGCCGGAATCCACCCGCTGCAGGCCCTCGGGGAAGTTGCGCACGTAGGTCACGCCCGCCCACTGCCGCTGCGCGTCGGGCCCGACGATGCCGAGCACGCGCTCCAGTACGAAGTAGTGCAACACCGTCAAATCCAGCTGTTTCACCTCCGCGGTGGTGTCCCAGTCGAGCTGCGCGTGCACTTCCGGGCGCAGGCGCAGCTTGTAGGGCTGGCCCGAAAGGTACAGGCCGAACGCCCAGGGCTTGCCGGCAATAACTTCGGGCAGGTCGAAGGCGTCGTCCTTGGGCGTGACCACGAAGAACTCGGCCAGGCGCTCCAGAAACGCGGCGTCGCCGAGCCCGCCGGGTAGTTCCAGCAGCAGGCGGTGCGTGGGCAGAATGCGCAAATCGTCCGAGGCCGCGTTGGTGAGGTACATCAGGTGGTAGTGCCAGGGCTCGGCGCCGGTGTTGTTGGGGTCGGCGGCTATGCGGGCCTGCCGGTAGGCCAAGGAGCCTTCGTAGCGGTGGTGCCCGTCGGCGAGGATGACCTGCCGTCCGGCCAGCAGTTGCTGGAAGCGCTGAATCACCTCGGCGTCCTGAATCACGGCCAGCACGTCGCGCACGCCCTGGTAGTCCTCGGTTTCAAACAGCGGGTCCTGGATGGCTTCGTCGAGGTAGCGCTCCAGTTCGTGGGCGTCGTCGCGGTAGAGGCCGTGGGTGGCGCTGGTTTGAAACTGGGTGCGCGCCAGCAGCTCGGCCCGGTCGTCGACGGCCGCCGGCAGGGTGTTTTCGTGGCGCAGCACCACGTTTTCGCTCCAGCCGTAGGCCCGGATGTGGCACATGAAGCCCTTGCGCACGTACTCGCGCGGCGAGCCGGGCAGCCGGAATATCTGGTAGTAGGCGTAAATGCCCGGCAGCGCGTCCTGCAGCAGCACCCCCGACTGCTCCCACTCGGTGAGGCGGCGCAGGGCCTCGCCGGCCGGGTCGGGCCCGGGGCGCGGCACCGAGAGGTGGATGCTGTTGAGCGGGTTGCGGTACAGCGCCTCGCGCTGCTTCTGCGACACCACGTCGAAAAGCGGCGACACGTAATCGTCGATGCGCTGGCTTAGCTCCGGGTTGTAGCGCCAGGCGCGGACGGGTTGAATTTCAGCCATTAGGTCAAGTAGAAAGGCAGAATTAAAAATGAAAAATGAAGAGGCGTCCACGGCCTGCCCGGCACTCCCAAGGCAGATAGGATGCAATTTTTAATTCTTCATTTTTGATTTTTAATCAACTCAGGGCGCCAGCCGGCTGCGCTGCCAGCCCGTGGCGGTGCGCTCGTACACCAGCCGGTCGTGCAGGCGGGAGGGGCGGCCCTGCCAGAACTCGATGCGCTGCGGGCGCAGTACGTAGCCGCCCCAGTGCGGGGGGCGCGGCAGCGGGTCCTGCCCAGCGAAGCGCTGTTCCACGTCCCGCTCGCGCTGCTCCAGCTCCTCGCGGCCGCCGATAACCTGGCTTTGCGGCGAGGCCCAGGCCCCGACCTGTGAGCTGTGCGGCCGGCTTTGGAAATACTCCGTCGACACGGCTTCCGGGGCTTTTTCCACCGTGCCCTCCACCCGCACTTGCCGCTCCAGCGCGGGCCAGAAAAACGTCAGGGCCGCCTTGGGGGCTTGGGCCAGCTCCCGGCCCTTGCGCGAGTCGTAGTTGGTAAAAAACAGAAAGCCGGCGTCGTCGGGCAGGCCCTTGAGCAGCACGATGCGCGCCGAGGGCTGGCCGTCGGCCGCCACGGTGCTCAGCGTCATGGCCGTGGGCTCGTCCACGTGGGCGTGCAGGGCTTCGTCGAGCCAGCTCCGGAACTGGCGCAGTGCGTCGGCGTCGGCAGCGGCTTCGTCCAGCTCGCGCTGGGCGTAGGTTTTGCGCAGATTGGCGAGGTCTTGGTCTTGCATCGGCGGGCAAAAGGTTGGGGGGCAAAAGTAGGCGCAATTTGCGGGGCAACGCTACGTTTGTGCTGCTCCACCCCGTCGGCCGGGGCCCGAATAACCTTAGGGGCGCGGCCGGGGTTGGTAGCAGGAGGCGCGGCGGATGGAACCTGCGGGGCCTTGCCCAACGTAAGGGTTAGAGCCGCCGCCAACTTGCTGGGCCCGATTCTTCGCGCATCTTTGCGCGGCCTGCCGGCGTCAGTGGTCTTATCGTTCACCCCTTATTTCGCCTTCGTCATGGCCACCAACCTGCGCAGCGGTAGCCTTCTGATATCGCAGCCTTTCCTGGGCGACCCGAACTTCGAGCGGTCGGTGGTGCTGCTGTGCCGCCACGACGAGGAAGAGGGCACGTTCGGGCTCATGCTCAACCGCCCCACCACCGTGCGCCTGGGCGACGCGATGAGCCTGCCCGGCGGCGACGAGCACCCCGCCGCCACGCTGCCCCTGCACGTGGGCGGCCCCGTGCAGCCCGATACCCTGCATTACCTGCACCGGCGCCCCGACCTGCCCGGCGCCGAGCCCTTGGCCGACGACGTGTACTGGGGCGGCGACTTTGAGGTGTTGCTGGGCCTGGTGGCGGCCGGGGAGTTGACGGAGAATAACTTGCGCCTGTACGTCGGCTATTCGGGCTGGACGGCCGGGCAACTGGCCGGTGAAGTGCAGGAAAAGACTTGGATAGTGCACCCGAATGCTGCCGGGAAAGTGTTTACTTTGACCACTGATGCCTTCTGGCAGGCCATTTTGCGCGAGAAAGGCGGGCGCTACCGCGTGCTGTCGAACTACCCCCTGGACCCGCGCCTGAACTGATTATGTAGCCTGTCCGGCTGGTCGCTGCTGCGGCCGGCCGGGTGGGTTTGTCGAGAGAGAACCATGCAACCGGAGAACGAAACCCCCAACCGCCCCGAGTCGAACCAGGATAATCCCATGAGCATCCTGGAGCGCCGGCTGGCCGAAATCGCGCAGTCCCGCCAGCAAGGCGCCGCGGCTGACGATGCCCCTGCTGACCCGCAACCCCAAACCCCTGCCGCCGCTGCGCCGGCCGACGTGCCCGCTTCGGTCGCCCGGCCCGACGTGGAAGCCGCTGCTTCGCCGTCGGCGCAGCCGGCCGCTCCGGCTCCGGCGGAGGATATCACCGAGCACGCCGACCACAGCGCTCCGGCCGCCATCGACCCGACTGCCGCGCCCGGCACGGCCGGCACGGAGTCGACGCCGGTGGTGCCGACCGACCCGACCGCGGCGGAGCTGACTTCCAGCACCACTGCACCTGCGCCGGGTCAATCGGCGGCTAACCAAGCCTTTGCCGAGCAGCAGCGCGCGGAAGCCGAGCAGGTTTCCGCGCCTTCGGCTGCCCAACAGCGTGCCGAGGAGCACTACGGTCAGGAAGGCCCCGGCGCGGTAGCGCACGCCTCCGAAACCACCCCGCCGGTGTCCGCCGCGCAGCCCGACGTAACGCCGGCTCCGGCCACCGAGCCCGTGGCCGTGACGCTGCCCGCCCAGCCGCTGGCTTCGGTCGAGGCCCTGGAAGCTGCTCCCGCGCCCCTGGCAGCCCTGCCGACTTCCAACAACGAATCGGCTGCGGAGGCCGCCCACGCCGCCGAACACGTGGCTGCCCACCACGAGGACGACGAAGACTACGTGCCCGAAACGCCGGCCCCGGACTTCGCCAAGCTCGACCACGTGGCCCAGGGCGCTTACCTGCTGGAGCTGCTGCGCCGCCCCGACGCGCGCCAGAACCGCCGCCAAATCCTCGACCTGCACCGCCAGTACGAGCAGGGCGTGGGCTCGGAGCGCGGCGCGGCCCGTCAGCGCTTCACCGAAGCCGGCAACAACGCCGAGGACTTCAGCTTCAGCGGCCCCGAGCACTACGCCGAGGTAACCCGCACTATGCAGGAGTACCGCGACGCCCGCGTGCGCGACGCCCGCAGCGAAGACGAGCAGCGCGCCAAAAACCTGGCGCACAAGCAGCACCTCTTGTCGCAGCTGCGCCAGCTGGTGGAGTCGGCCGAAACCAAGGACTCGTCGGCCCGCATCAAAACCCTGCAGGCCGAGTGGAAGGCCACCGGTCCGGTGCCGCAGCAGCAGTCGCAGGAGCTGTGGAACAGCTACCACGCCCTGCTCGACATCTACTACAACAACCGCGGCCTCTTCTTCGAGATGAAGGAGCTGGACCGCCGCCGCAACCTCGAAGCCAAGGAAGCGCTCATCAAGCGCGCCGAGGACTTGGTGCAGCAGCCGAGCATCAACAAGGCCCTCACGGAGCTGCGGCAGCTGCACGAGGAATGGAAGGGCGTGGGCCCGGTGCCGAACGAGATGCGCGAGCCGCTGTGGCAGCGTTTCCTGCAGGCCTCTGAGCAGGTGCACAACCGCAAGCGCGCCTTCGTGGATGCCCGCTCGGCCCAGGAAAACGCCAACCTGCAGCGCAAGCAGGAGTTGCTGGCCCAGATTCTGCCCTTCGGCGAGTTCAAGACCGAGCGCGTGAACGAGTGGCGGGCCAAAACCGACGAGCTGCAGACGCTGAAGGAGCAGTGGGACGCCGCCGGCCTCGTGCCGCGCAGCCAGGCCGAAACCATGAACAAGCAGTTCTGGGCTTCCTACAAAGGCTTCTTCCAGCACAAAAACCAGTTCTTCAAGGCCCTCGACGAAGAGAAAAACCGCAACCTCAAGGCCAAAATCGCGCTGTGCGAACAAGCCGAGGCCGCGCTGGAAAACCCCAACTGGGAGGAAGGCCGCGAGGTAGTCATCCGGGTGCAGAAGGAGTGGAAGAACATCGGCCGGGTGCCCGAGAAGCAGTCCGACAAGATCTGGCACCGCTTCCGCACCGCCTGCGACTCGTTCTTTGAGCGGAAGCAGACCGAAACGCGCCAGCGCGAGCAGCACCAGCAGCAGCTCTCGCAGGAGCAGGCCGCCCGCCTCGACGCCATTGCCTCGCAGGTGGCGGTGCTCTCCGAGGACAACCCCGGCACGCAGGAAGGCCTGCAGGCCCTGGTGGCCGAGTGGAGCCAAAGCGAACTGCCGCAGCCGGGCCGCCGCGGCGGCAGCGCCGCGCAGGCCGAGGAGAAGTTCCTAGAGCTGATGGGCAAGTACATCGACACCATCCCGGGCCTGAGCTACGCCGAGCGCGACGAGCAGCGCTTCCAGCTGGAGGTGCAGCGCCTGAAGTCGAACCCCGAAGCCCAGCAGCTGCTCTACCGCAAGGAGCAGAACCTGCGCCGCGACATCAACGAGCTGGAAAACGACGTGGCCACGCTGCAGACCAACCTGGATTTCTTCGCCCGCTCGAAGAACGCCGGCCAGCTGCGCGAGGAGTACCAGGGCCGCATCGACGAGACCAAGCAGCGCATCGAGCGACTCAAGCGCCAGCTGCGCGTGGTGCGCAGCTGAGGCTGATTACCACCAACTAAGAAGGGCTCTGCAGCACGCTGCAGAGCCCTTTTTTTGCGCCGGCATGGTCTAGGAACGGAATTTGGCGGCAGCATTTCGCCGACCGCCAGGTTTTTTGTGGTTCGGCGGCGCAGTACCTTTGGAAGCTGCCAGTTATTGCCTGGAGCGTAATTACGATGATTATCTACGGAACCAATGGCTCGCACGTGCGCACCGAGCCGCTACCCGGGGCTTCGTGCCCGGCCTGTCGCACCGCCAACGAAATGCAAGTGAGCGTATTCAGCCGCTACGTACACATTTACTGGGTGCCGCTGCTGCCCTACGGCAAACCGGCCGTGGCCCAATGCCAGCGGTGCCAGGCGGATTGGGAGCTGAAGCAGCTGCCCCCGGAGGCGGAAGCCCTGAAACAGGCCGTGCGCGCCCGGAAGAAAGCCACGCGGGCGCCGTGGTGGCAGTGGTCGGGGGCGGCGGTGCTGGCCCTCGCCGGCATTTGGACGGCCGACGCCGCCATCCGTGACGGGCACGACAACGAGGCGTTCTTGGCCGCGCCGCAGGTGGGGGATATTTACACCTTGCGGGACGATTCCACTCACAATTACACCTTGCTGAAGGTGGTGCAGGCCCAAGCCAACACGGTGGAAGTGGTGGCCAACGAGTACGAAACCGATAACGCGCAGCCCATTCAGAAGCTCAACAAGCCCGACTACTTCGGCAAAGAAACCGTCACGCTCACCCACCTGGATCTGCTGAGCATGAAAAACAAAGGGCAGCTCACCGACGTCGACCGGCTCAGCGACTAAGCACGCCGGAGCCCCGCGCACTAGCAGCAGGGCCCGGGCCACCGCATTGCGCGCGGTGGCCCGGGCCCTGACTGGCTTCACCAACGACGTTTACTGCTTCACAATCATGCGGGTGGAGGTGGCCGCGCCGGCGGTGGCGCGCAGCACGTAGGTGCCGGCGCTCAGCCCGTTCAGCTCCAGCGTGCTGCGGCGGCCGGGCTGTAGGCGGGCGGTGCGCACGGGGCGGCCCAGCAGGTCGTAGAGCGTGGCTTCGGCCGCGGCGTCGGCTTGCAGGGTCAGCTCCTCGCGGGCGGGGTTGGGGTAAGCGCTCAGGCCGGGCACGGCCGTAGCGGCCGACTCCTTGGCGGCGGTGACGACGCGCTGGCCCTGGCTGTACCACACGCCCCATTTGCCCTCGCTAATGAGCACCGTGGCCGTGCCGCTGGGCGTGATTTTGTCGGCCTGCAGGTTGGTAACGGCCACCACCGTGTCGCCCGCGGTGTTGAAGGCCGTGAAGAGCATTTTGTCGTCGAGCTTGCTGTAGCTGGGCGTGCCGGGCGTGCTCAGGCCCTGGAAGATGGTGCCCGCCGCACCGGTTTCCACGTTCAGCCCCATCACGCTGAAGCCGTTGGTACCCGCGTTGGCATCGAGCAGGTCGAAGGCCATGATGTGGGGCGAGTTTTTCGCCAGCACGGGGTTGCCGATGCTCAGGCCGGCGGGCAGGTTCTGCACCAGCTTCTGGATTTGCCCGTCGCCCCAGGTGTTGCCGGCCGCGTTCCACGCGCGCAGGAAGCCGATGTCCCAGAAGTCAATGTCCTGGCCCTGGGCGTTGCTGATGACGTTGTAGGAGTCGTAGAGCAGGTACTCGCCGGAGTAATCCCATTCGAGCGCGTCGGCAAACATGACGCCGGTGCCGCGTGTGCCGGCCGAGGTGGGGTTGTAAAGCATGTAGCGCACGGCCTGCCCGCTAGCCAGGTTCACCACGTAAATGGAGGTGTCCTGGGCCATGGTGACGGCCGCCAGCTTGGTGCCGTCCTTGGAAATGGCCACGTTGTGCCACACCGGCTGGTTTTGGATGATGCTTTCCGATACCGTCGGGCTCAGCTGCAGGGCCCGCAGGCGGTGCTGGGCATCCACGAACACGGCCACCGTGCCCGCGTCGTTGAGGCTGGGCTTGGAAATGGCCGCGGTGGTCGAGAGGCGCAGGAAGTTGGCCCCAGCCGTGTTGCTGCGGTAGAGCGTGCCCGGGTCGGCGGTGTTGGTGTCGTAGCTCAGGATGTAGTCCTGCCCAGGGTTGGTGGGCAGCGTGTGCGTGGGCGGCTGGGTGGTGCCGCCGAGGATGCCCACCGCGTCGAAGGCCGCGCGCACGGCCGTCACGTCGGCCGAGGAGCCGCCGTAGAGGTCGGTAGCGGCTTGAATGGCGGCCAGGCGCAGGTCGAGAAACTGCGAGGAGCGGGTGAGGTAGGTGGTCAGGGCGCGGTACCAGATCTGCTCGGCGTGGTCGCGGCCGATGGCGGTGGCGGTTTTGTAGAACGCCCAGTTCGGAATGCCGCTGTTCACGTGCACGCCGCCGTTGTCCTGGGTGCCGGTGTACAGCTCGCTCATGGTGCGGGGCTGGTAGCCGCGGTTGCTCAGGCTGGTGCCGCCGTTGTGCGGGTCCTGCAAGGAGCGCAGCGCCCCGCTCGGGAAGGCCGAGGTGCGCACCACGTCCTCGCCAATCAGCCAGTCGGCGCGGTCCATCATGGCCCCGAACACGTCGGCCATGCTCTCGTTGAGCGCCCCGCTCTGGCCCTGGTAGACCAGGTTGGCGGTTTTCTCGACCACGCCGTGGGTCATTTCGTGGCCGGCCACGTCGAGGCCGCCGGCCAGCGGGGTGAAGCCGGTGTTGCCCTCGCCGTAGGCAATGAAGCGCCCGTTCCAGAAGGCGTTGTCCATGCCCGAGCCGTCGTCCTCGGCCAGGCGCACCATGCTGATCATCGTGCCGCCGGCCCCGTCGAGGGAGTTGCGGTTGAACACGCTGCGGTAGTAGTTGTAGGCCGTGGCCGCGTTGAAGTGCGCCGACACGGCCGAGCGGTTGGTCCAGCTCGTGTTGTTGGCCCCGCTGACGTGGGTGATGGTGGGCGCGCTGGGGCGGGTGTTGTTGGCGTCGAGGGTGAGCAGGGCGCCCACCGGCTCGTCGGGCATGGTGGAGCGGCCCAGGTTAAACATCGGTTGGGCTCCGTCGATGAGGTAGAAGCGGTTGTTCCACTCGTAGGTGTTGAGCGTGCGAGCGGTGCCGTTCAGGTCGGTGCCCGAGGCCGTGCGCGGGCCGTTGGCCGCGCACGACGACTCGTACTGGCGCAGCACCGCGCCCGTTTGCGCGTCGACGAAGGTTTCCCAGCGTTCCAGCACGTTGGGCCGGGTGGTCACGTGCCAGGCCAGCACCGGCGCCGCGTAGGGCTCGGGGTGGTACACCACCAGCTCGCTCTGCGGCGCGGAGTACTCCAGCAGGCGCTGCACGTCGGCCGAAAGCGCGGCTACGTGCGTTTGCCGGCGCAGGGCGGTTTCGGCCTGCGCCGCGGCGGCCGGGGCCGCCAGGGCAGGCGTCAGGTTGGTCAGGCCCGAAGGCGTGCGGAAGTGCCGGCCCGAAAACCGCGTGGGTTGGTTGTGGCCGTCGAGGTGCACCACCACTTCGGCCCCGTACACGGGCAGGCCGCGCCAGTGCTGGGTGAGGCGCACGTGCGTCTGGCCCAGGGCGTCGCGGCTGATGTCGCCCACCCGAAACTCCTGCGCGGGCTGTTGCACCTGCAATTCGGCCCGCAATTCACCCAGGAACGCCAAGCTGGCCGCCGCCGGATCGGCCGGGGCCGGGCGGGAGGCCGCGTCGGTCGTTTTGGGGGTGGCGCTGATAAATACGGGCAGGCCCGAGGCCGCGTCGCGCCAGAGCTGCACGGCGCCGAGGCCCGAGGAGGCCGTTACGGGCCGGGCGAGGGTGGACAGGCGGGCGGCGTCGAGGTGCGGGCCGGTGCTGCGCTGCAGCTCGGCGGCGCGGGCCCCGTCGATAGTGGCGTTGATGCGCGGGCGGGCCGCGGGGGCGAGGGACCGGGCCGTGGGTTTAAAGCGGGCGGTTTGGGCCTGCGCCGCGCCGAAGGCACCGCTGACGGCGAGCAGGCCGGCCAGAGCTAACGTTGTTTTCATGGGGAATGGAATAAGGGTCGGGCGTAAGCGGGGAAGGAGCCGCGCGGGCGGGGCTCAGCGCGGCAGCAGGGCCTGCAGGTTGCGGTAGAGGGCGCGGGCGGCGTGCGGGGCCGGGGCCCCGGGGGCGCCCCAGGCCAGGTGCACCGGGCAGCCGCGGCGGGTCTGCCCGTCGAGGAAGTAGGTCAGGTTGCCGGGCTGGTCGAGCTGCAGGCTGTCGGTGGGCAGCGCGTCGAGCTGCCGAAAGCAGGCCCGCACCTGGGCCGCGGGCGGCGGCGGCAGGGGCGTGGCGGGCGCGTCGGCTGCGGCCGGGGTGCTGGTGCGGCGCGTCAGCCGGCCGTCGGGGTACAGCTCGTAGGTGGTCTGGAGGCCGGCGAAGCCCCCGCCGCTGCCGAAGCGCAGGCTGCGGGCCGAACTGGCCGTCGGCGGGCGCTGGCAGCCCAGCAGCAGCGCTACGGCAAGGCTGAGCAGTGCGTGATTCGAATGGCTGGGGCGCATGGACGGGGCAGAATGGGAAGCGAAATCAGCGGCTTGCAAAGGTGGGGGCCCCGCCCGCCGCTCGTCAATCACACAAGCATGCGAGGCCGGGCCGGCTACAGGTTGGCGGGCAGCAGCGCGTTCAACTGCCGGTAGAGCACGCGGGCGCAGTGCGGGGCGGTGGTGTCGGCGGCGCCCCAGGTCAGGCGCACGGGCTGCCCGGCCTCGGTGTAGCCCTCTAGGAAATAGTAGTGCTGCCCGGGCTGCTCGAAGCACAGGCTGTCGGCCGGCAGCGCGTCGAAGCGGCGCAGCACGGTGCGCGTCTGGGCCGCACCCACCCGCTGCGCCGCGCTCGGGGCGCCGGGCCGCAGCCCAATGCCAGCCTGGGCGAGCAGCACGCCGTCGGCCTGCAGGGTGTAGGTGGTGCGGTGGCCCGAGTAGGTGCTGCCGTAGCCGAACTGCACCTGGCGCACCGAGGGGGCGGCGGCCGCCGTGGGCGTGGGCCCGCTGAAGGCGGGGCGCTGGCAGCCGGTCGTCAGGCCCGCGAGCAGGCCGGCGCTGAGCAGGGCCAGCAAGGGAGAAACAAGGTTGGTTTTCATAGCGCAGAAAGAGCAGGAGCGGAGCCGCCCGCCGGGGTGGCGGCGACTATTGCAAAGGTCTTGTGCGCTGACATACAGCTCAATGCCACGATGATGTGTGGCTTATCCGGGGTTAATGGTAGTCTGCCGGGTTCGGCCCCGGCGGCCGGCCGGGTGCGGACGCCGGCATCCCCCGAAGATGTGAACGGGCGCCGGCCGCGGCGGCAAACCTGAGAATTTGGCCCACCTTTGCGCCGTTTCGTTTACCTCATGCCGTCTGCCGCCCGCGCCATGCCCCAAGGCACCATTCTCATCATCGACGACGAACCCCGCCTGCGCCAGCTGCTGGCCCGCCTGCTGGAGCTGGAAGACTACCACGTGCTGCAGGCCGTCAACGCCGCCGAGGGGCTGGAGCTGCTCGGCCAGCACCCGCAGGTGCTCGTGGTGCTCTGCGACGTGAAGCTGCCCGACGCCCACGGCGTGCAGCTGCTGCCGCGCCTCAAGCAGAAAGCCCCGCTGGCGGAGGTCATTCTGATGACTGCCTACGGCACCATCATCGACGGGGTGCAGGCCATGAAAGACGGCGCCTTCGACTACATCACCAAGGGCGACTCCAACGACCAGCTGCCGGTGCTGGTGGAGCGCGCCGCCGACAAAGCCCGCCTGCGCTACCGCGTGGCCGAGCTGGAGCGGCAGGTGGGCCAGCAGCACTCCTTCGAGTCGATGATCGGCCACGCGCCGGCCCTGGAGCGGGCCAAGACGCTGGGCCGGCAGGTCGCGGCCACCGACGCCACGGTGCTGCTGGAAGGGCCCACCGGCTCGGGCAAGGAGCTGTTTGCCCAATCCATTCACCAGGCCTCGCCGCGCAAGGGCAAGCCGTTCGTGGCCGTCAACTGCTCGGCGTTTCCGAAGGATTTGCTGGAATCCGAGCTGTTTGGCTACAAGAAAGGCGCCTTCACCGGGGCATTGGGCGACAAGAAAGGCCTGCTGGAAGAAGCCTCGGGCGGCACCTTGTTCCTGGACGAAATCGGGGAGCTGGAACTGTCGGTGCAGGCCAAGTTTCTGCGCGTGCTCGAAACGCAGACCTTCACCAAGCTCGGCGACACCAAGCCCACCAAGGTGGACGTGCGCCTGGTGGCGGCCACCAACCGCAACCTCAAGCAGGAAGCCGCCGCCGGGCAGTTTCGCCCCGACCTCTACTACCGCCTCTCCGTCTTCACCATCCCCGTGCCGCCGCTGAAAGAGCGCCCCGAGGACGTGCAGCCCCTGGCCGAGTACTTCCTGCGCTACTTCGCCGCCCGCATGAGCAAGCGCGTGCCCGGCCTCGACGTGGAGTGCCTGCGCCTGCTGCAACGCTACGACTGGCCCGGCAACGTGCGCGAGCTGAAGAACGTGCTCGAGCGCGCCGCCATCCTCACGCCCGACGGGCAGCCGCTGGCCGCCGCCTACCTGCCCGACGAGTTTCACGCCACCGCCGCGCCCGGCGCCGGCCTGCCCGGCTTCAGCCCCGACGACCGCAGCCTGCGCGCCCTCGAGGCCCGGCACATCCGGCAGGTGCTGGCCGAGACGGAGGGCAACAAAACCGAAGCCGCCCGGCAGCTCGGCATCGGCCTGACCACGCTCTACCGCAAGCTGCAAGAGTACGGCCTGGCGGGCTAGGCCCGGCGCCCCGCAGGCCGGGCCTAGATATTGATTGCAATCAAGGCGGCGGGAGGCGGCGCTGCGGAGCTTTGCCCCGTACCAACTGCCTCGCCTCATGCAACGCGTTTCCGCTGTTCGCCTGCCGCTGGTCACCGGCGGCAAAACCTACCACGACGTGACCGAAGACGTGGCCCGGCACGTCGAAGCCCGGCCCAACCCGCGCTGGCTGGCCGCCCTGGCCGCGGCCCTTTGCCTGTTGGGCGTCTTTTTCTACTCGGTCTACCGCACCTTGTGGTACGGCATCGGGGAATGGGGCCTGAACAAAACCGTGGACTGGGCCTGGGACATCACCAACTTCGTGTGGTGGGTGGGCATCGGCCACGCCGGCACGCTGATTTCGGCGGTGCTGCTCTTGTTCCGCCAGAAGTGGCGGACCTCCATCAACCGCGCGGCCGAGGCCATGACCATCTTCGCCGTCATCTGCGCGGCCATGTTCCCGGTGCTGCACCTCGGCCGGCCCTGGCTGATGTTCTGGGTGTTTCCCTTCGAAAACACGTTCGGCTCGCTGTGGGTGAACTTCAATTCGCCGCTCTTGTGGGACGTCTTCGCCATTTCGACCTACTTCTCGGTGTCGCTGGTGTTCTGGTACACCGGCCTGGTGCCCGACTTCGCCACCATCCGCGACCGGGCCAAAGGGCCCATCGCCCGCCGCGCCTACGCCCTGCTGAGCTTCGGCTGGAAGGGCGGGGCCAAGCACTGGTCGCGCTACGAAACCGTGTCGCTGATCCTGGCCGGCGTGTCGACCCCGCTGGTGCTGTCGGTGCACACCATCGTGTCGATGGACTTCGCCACCTCGGTGGTGCCGGGCTGGCACACGACCATCTTCCCGCCCTACTTCGTGGCCGGCGCCATCTTCTCGGGCTTCGCCATGGTGCTCACCTTGATGCTCATCACGCGGGTGGTGTTCAAGCTGGAGGACTACATCACGCTCGAGCACATCGCCTTGATGAACAAGATCATGATGATTACCGGCTCCATCGTGGGCGTGGCCTACATCACGGAGTTCTTCATCGCCTGGTACTCGCAGGTGGAGTTCGAGCAGTACGCCTTCATCAACCGCGCCACCGGCCCCTACTGGTGGGCGTACTGGTCGATGATGACCTGCAACGTGATTTCCCCGCAGCTGGTGTGGATCCGCCGCGTGCGCTACAGCATCCCGATGACCTTCGTGCTGTCCATCATCGTGAACATCGGCATGTGGTTCGAGCGCTTCGTGATTATCGTCACCTCGCTGCACCGCGACTACCTGCCCTCGTCCTGGGCCATGTTCTCGCCCTCCATCATCGACATCGGCATCTACGTGGGCACGCTCGGCCTGTTCTTCACCCTGTTCCTGCTCTTCGCCAAGTTCTTCCCGGTCATCAACATGGCCGAAGTGAAGTCCATCCTGAAATACGGGGTGGACAACGGCCCGACCTACGGCGGCCCCAACACGGGGGCGCAGCCGGGCGCGCAGAAGCCGGCGACTTCACCCGCAACGGCCGTTTCGCATGCTGCTTGATCTGCTGCTGGCCGGCGTGCTGGCCCTGAGCCTGCTGCCCCTGCTCACGGGGTATTGCGCCTGCAGCTACGGCCGCTCGTTCTGGCTGTGGTTTGCCCTGGGCTGGGTGCTGCCCTTGCTTTCCTTTTACCTGCTGCTATTGGTGCTGCGACGCAGGGAATTGCAACCGGGTGAACAGCTGCTGGCCGAGGCCCGCGACATCCTCGCCGCGGCCGAAGCAGCGGAAACGGCGCGGGTCCGGGCCCTGTTGCCTCGCAACTGCCGCCTGGCTGATGCCTAGCACGGCGCGAAAGCAACTGCCTGGGCGCCCCGCATGCTGCCCCGGGCGGTGTCCGCGCTCAGCCGACGTACTATTTCGACAAGCCAAACCCTTCCATAATGGAAGGGTTTGCTGCTTTAAGACTAGTCGGCAAGGCGCTGTCTTCATTTTTATGTATTGATAGTCAATATATTATAAAACATAACAGGCCATGGTGCCGGTCACCGGCATCTGGATTGGCTTAGGGTCCGCGTCCCGCAAGACGCTACCCTAACCGCTTTTCCCAATGGCCATCTTCGACAACCTCACCAAAGCCGCGAAAGACTTCTTCATCGAAGAAGACCACGCGGCGGCCGCCAAAGCTCCACAGCCCCGGCCGCTGCCCGGCACGGCCCCCGCGGCTCCGGCCTTCGGGCCTGGCACGCCGCCGGCACCTACCGCCGCCCCGCTGACGGGCTTCGTGCCGGCCGCCGCGCCGGCTGTCACCCAGCCCGAGCAGCGCCACGTCGACCACATCAACGGGCTGCTGGCCGGCAACGGAAAGGACTTCGCCGCCTACGCCAAAATGGTGCGCAGCATGGCCGCCAGCGGCCTCACTGGCCCGGTGCTCTACCAGACGGCCTACCACGCCTTCGCGGCCGTGACGGGCCTCTCGGTGCAGGAGCTGCTGGCTTCGGCCGACCAGCTGGAGCGCGCCCTGCAATCGGACCGCAACAAGGTGCTGGAGCGCCACCAGGAAAAAATCGGCGAGCTGAAAATTCCCAACAGCCGCCCCAGCACCATCGTGCAGCTGCTCACGCAGGAACAAAAACTGCAAAACGACCTGGCCGAGCTGACCCGCCAGCTCGAGGCCAAGCGCCAGGAGCTGCAGGCGGCGCAGCAGCAGCTGGGGGAGGAGCGCCAGAAAGCCCAGGCCGCCCTGACCTCCTACGAGCTGGCCAACGCCGGCGCGGCCGCCGACCTGCACGCCCACTACCAGGCCGCCCAAAGCTTCCTGCTGACGCTGGGCACCACGCCCGCCAAGTAACGCCTGACTTACATCTGACAACTCAACGCTGATAACTGCATCATGGATACTTCACTGCTCACGACGGGCTACGAGGCGGGCAACGCCAAGTGGCAAAAGCCGGAAAAAGTCGCCGGCTGGGTTTTTCTGGGCGCCGCCGTTGGCACGGGCGTCTATTTCTGGGGCACCATCGCCCCGTTCCTCGTCGACATGGTGTTCGACACGGTGAAGCTCGGCGTGGGGCTGGGGGCCTTGTTCCTGCTCTTTTTGCTGGCCACGAATAAGCGCATCAAAGCCGGCCTCTGGTACGCCGGGCAGCGCTTCTTCCGCTCGGCCGCGGGCATCTTCGTCGAGACGGACCCCATCGGCATCATGGAGGACTACATCCGCAACACCGAGCAGGAGGCCAAGAAAATGGACGGCGAGGTGGCCCACGTGGAAGGCGCCCACGAGCTGGTGAAGCGCAAGATGGACGCCAACCAGCAGCAGATGCGCGAGTACCTGGGCTTGGCGGCTTCGGCCCAGCGCCAGGGCGAGAAGGACGCTGCCGAGCAGTACGCTTCGCGCGCCGCCCAGCTCGAAGACTACAACACCCGCCTGCAGCCCATGCTCACCACCACCGCCAACGTGAGCCTGGTGATGCGCCAGATCCTGAAAGCCGCCCTGCGCCAGATCGACAACTCCAAGTTCAAGGTGAACCTGCTCAAGGACGAGTACAACCTGGTGAAGCGCACCTCCTCCGGCATGCGCGCCGCCATGAACATCCTGCGCGGCGACCCGGACAAGAAGTACTTCTTCGACCTGGCCACCGACCGCGTGGCCCAGGACATGGCCCAGAAGCTCGGCCAGATCAAGCAAGCCATGCGCTACTCCCAGGCCTTCGTGAAGGAAATGGACATCCAGAACGGGGTCATGAGCGAGAAAGGCCAGCAGCTGCTGGAACGCTACCAGAAAGGCGACTTCAACGCCCTGCTCGACGAAAAGGCCGTGAGCCAGGCGCCGCGCAGCACTACCCAGGCCAGCAACGACGCCTTCAGCAAGCTGCTGGACTAAGCCCCCAGAACGTCATGCTGAGCGCAGTCGAAGCATCTCTACCGCTTCGCCAGATAGTGAAATACTATCCAACATCAGCACGCGAGATGCCTCGGCTTCGCTCGGCATGACGGCCTGAAGAATACTACACCCACTCGCTTTCAAACCCACTTTTTCTCCCTACTACAATGACAACTCGCGGTAAAATCGTCATCGGCCTGCTGCTGGTGTTGGCCGCTTACTTCGGCATCAACAAGCTCGTGAGCAGCGGTGCCGTCTTCCAGAAAGCCGAAACGCAATCCGTCCTGCTGAACTCCATCGAGCTGCCCACCCAGGCGGGCGGCCCGCGCACCAACCTGGCCGTGCCGCTGGCCCCGCTGCCCGGCAGCACTCCGGCCGAGAAAGGCACCCCGGTGACCTGGGAAGTAATGGCCTGGAACTCGCAGATGGGCGCCATGCTGGCCAACGGCGGCCCGCGCAGCACCGAGGGTTCGGCCATGGCCGCCAACGGCCTGGACCTGCAGATGGTGCGCCAGGACGACGTGGCCAAGATGCAGGCCGACCTGGTGAAAAACGCCCTGGACCTGCAGAGCAACCCCAACACCCCGGGCCTTATCGTGAGCATCATGGGCGACGGGCTGCCGGCTTTCTCGGCCGTGCAGACGCAGTTGGAAAAAGCCGGCACCGGCCTGCAGATTCTGCCTTACAGCTGCGGTAAATCCTTCGGCGAAGACAAGCTCATGGGCCCGAAAGAGTGGCTCGACAACCCCAAATCGGCCCTGGGCAAAACCATTGCCTGCTACCTGCGCGACGGCGACCAGAACATTGCCCTGAAGTGGTGCGCTGACAACGGCCTCAAAGTCAACCCCGACGAGACGACCTACGACCCCGAAGCCGTGAACTTCATGGCCGCCTCCGACTTTCTCGTGGCCGCTGAGAAATACATCCTAGGCAAGCCCGAGCTGCGCCTGAAAGTGGTGAAAGGCCGCAGCACCGGCGTGAAAGTGGACGTGGTAGCCGACGGCGTGGCCACCTGGACGCCCGGCGACGTGAACATTGCCAAGCAAAAAGGCGGGCTGGTCAACATCGTCTCGACCAAGGACTACTCGAACCAGATGCCCAACATCATGGTGACGACCAAGCGCTGGTACCAGGCCCACGAAAAGGACGTGCAGGGCATCATCACCGCCCTGGCCGTGGCCGGCGACCAAGTAAAATCGCACCCCGAAGCCCTGCAGCGCGCCGCTGATATTTCGGCGGAAGTGTACGGCGACAAGGACAAGCCCGGCGCCTACTGGCTGCGCTACTACAAGGGCGTGAGCGAAGCCGACCGCACCGGCGAAGTGGTGGAGCTGGGCGGCAGCAAGGCCTTTAACTTCGCCGACAACCTGACCCTGTTCGGCCTCGACAACGGCGGCACCAACATCTACGCCTCCGTCTACAAAACCTTCGGCGACGTGCAAAGCAAGCTCTACCCCAAAGAGCTGCCCAGCTACGTACCGCTCGAGCAGATGCTGGACCTCTCGATTCTGCGCAAGCTGCAGGACCAGTACAAGGGCAAAACCATTGCCCCGGCCGAGCAGCAGCAATTTGCCGCCGACGACGAAATCCGCCAGAGCGTGAGTAAGCGGGCCTGGAACATCGAGTTCGAAACCGGCCGCAGCACCTTCACCCCGGCCGCCGAGCAGGACCTGAACCGCCTCTTCGACGACCTGGTGGTAGCCGGCCGCCTGAAAGTCGCCGTGCACGGTCACACCGACAACGTGGGCGCCGCCGCCAACAACCAGCAGCTCTCGGAGCAGCGCGCCCTGGCCGTCAAAAACTGGCTGGAAGCCAAAAGCCGCTCTTCGTTTCCCGACGGCCGCGTGCAGGTCTACGCCCACGGCGCCCTGGAACCCGTGGCCAGCAACGCCGACGAAACCGGCCGCGCCAAAAACCGCCGCGTCGAAATCGTGCTCGGCAACTAACGGGTCTTGCGGGCCCTGGTATTCCGCGTGCTTTATTCTTATGCCCGATGCACTAATCACCTATCCGCCAGAGCCAGCAGGCGCCCCGCCGGTAACGGGGCGCCTGCAAGCCGCGGCTCAGGCCGGCTTCCTGTTCGGCAGCCTGATCCGGCGCCTACTGAGTTAAAAAGAGGGCGGAAGAACGTCAGGTCGAGCTTGCCGAGACATCTCGCGTGCTGACTCCCGCCAGTAACCTTACGATGGACAATGCTATCCGGCTGATGTCTCGACTTCGCTCGACCTGACGCCCCACCAATACCGCTTACCCAACTCTCTCCAACTCCCAACCGCCGCCCGCCGGCCGGTCCCCATGAAAGAGCTTTTCTCCCCCAACGCCACCCCGCGCCGCTCGGTCTTCACCACCATGGTGGGCCTGCAAGTGCTGGTGCTGGTGCTGCTCTGGGCCTTTTACCCGGTGCAGCTGTTCCCCAGCCTGGGCCAGGTTTTGGTCGCCCTGCGCGACCTGATTACCACCCAAGGCCTCATCCAGGAGCTCTGGGCCAGCATGACCACCGCCCTGCAGGCCCTGGCCATCGGCACGGTGCTGGCCCTGCTGATTTCTTACCTGACGGCGCTGCCCTTCTTCCGCCCGCTGGCCTACGCGGCCACCAAAATGCGCTACCTCACGCTCACCGGCCTCACCTTTTTCATGGCCTTGATGCTGAGCTCGGGCCACGAGGTCAAGCTCTCGGTGCTCGTCTTCGCCACCACCGTATACCTCGTCACCGGCATGACCAGCGTCATTCTGATGACCACCCAGGAGGAAATGGACCACGCCCGTACGCTGGGCCTGGGCGAGTGGCGCAGCTTCTGGGAAGTCGTGGTGCTCGGCAAGCTGGACTTGATGCTGGAGGTCGTCCGTCAGAACTTCGCCATCATCTGGACGATGATAACGCTGGTCGAGACGCTCTACCAATCGGAAGGCGGCATCGGCCTGCTGCTCTACAAGCAAAACCGCTACCTGCACCTCGACGGCGTGCTGGCCATTCAACTGGTCATACTCGCCACCGGCGCCCTGCAAGACTACCTCTTTGCCCTGCTGCGCCGGGTGTTCTTCCCGTACTCGGCCCTGACGGCGGCGCAAGGGTAAGCGGCGGGAGAGAAGCCGCCCCTGAACCAACCGCGTTTGGTCACGGAAAAGCTGCTCCCGGTCCCGAAAGCCCGCAGCCCAGCCGCAACCGTCCGCGCTCCGGTCCCAAGCGTCCGCATGCCGGTTTCGATGGTCCGCACCCCCGGCGCAGTCGTCGCAAGCTTCGCCTCACTCGCCCGCAGCCCGGTTCCAAGCGTCGCAAGCCCGGCCGCAGTCGTCCGCAGACCCGCCCCAATCATCGCAACCCCAGCCGCAGGCGCCGCAAGCTCAGCCCCGGTCGTCGCAAGCCCGGCACCACCTGTTGCCCCGCGAAAACGGCCCTTCACAAGTTCACCACTTCACAAATTCACCTTTGCCATGAGCCCCTACAGCCACCACGAGCCCGTGCTCACCCTCGACAACATCTCCATGACCTTCAACGGCGAGCTGGTGCTGCGCGACATCAGCGCCCAGGTGCGCAACGTGGTGCGCCCTGGCATGAGCCAGGGCCAGGTCGTGGGCTTCTACGGCCGCTCCGGCATCGGCAAATCGGTTTTGTGCCGCATCATTGCCGGGCTGATTCGGCCCAGCGCCGGCGCCGTGCAGGTGGGGGAGGAGCAGCACCCCGTGCGCCCCGGCGACGTGGGCCTGGTGCAGCAGCGCTACCCCTTGTTCAACCACCGCAGCCTGGCCGACAACCTGCTGCTGGCCGCCCAGCGCAAGCACGAGCCCGAAGCCGCCAAGCGCGAAGTCGAAACCTTTCTGGAGCGGTTCCGCCTCGCGCAGCACCGCCAGAAATTCCCCGCCCAGCTCTCCGGCGGGCAGCGCCAGCGCGCCGCCATTGCCCAGCAGCTGCTCTGCTCCGACCACCTCATCCTGCTCGACGAGCCCTTCTCCGGCCTCGATGTGGCCATGATCGATGAGGTGAAGAAAATCATCGTGGAAGTCACCACCATGCACGAGCTCAACACCGTCGTCATCGTCTCCCACGACCTTTCGACCACTACCGCCCTTTCCGACACGCTCTGGCTCCTGGGCTACGAGCGGGACGAAGCCGGCCAGCTCATTCCCGGCGCCACCATCTCCCAGCAGCACCAGTACGACCTGGCCGCCATGGGCTTGGCCTGGCACCCCAACGTGGAAGCCGAGCCGGAATTCGGCCGCTTCGTGGAGCATTTGAAGGAAGAAATTCGCCGGAGTTAAAGGGCGGCACGCTGCTCATTCAAATTGTTTATAATGGCGTTTCCAGTAATTGTCGAAAAAGTGCAAAACGCCTTTGGAGCGAGACAATTCTTGGATTTTCAAGGTTGAAACCAATTGTTGCTTGCCGTCTTTTATTTTATAAATAGTTATTCCTTCGGTTTCGGTCCCGCAGCTGTTTATTTCTATGTACCCAATTTGTACTTCCTGCCAATCCTCTATTTTACTTAACGTGCTCGCCCAGTTCTTGCTTGCACAGCCAAGCCGATTGTTGGAGTAATACAGTGAGGTTCCTGGTAATTTTTTTATGTCAAGGTCGGAACTGCTTATTTGGTGATACGTGCGGGTCTTGCTGTCGTAAAAATAGTTTTCGCATTGGTTAGGCGTATTGCTGAAGACATGCATTCGAATATCCAGGTTACCATCTTTGTTGATATCCAAGTACTCGTGCTGAAAATAATAGGGGGCATACTTAACTGCCGTGTCGCCGGCCAGCGTAGTCAGGCTTACGATATGCCCGCCAAACGCTTTGCTGTAGGTTTCTATTAACGGCGCTTGATTGACCCATTGGGTGTCGCGGTACACTGCCGGGGATGGCGCTGCAGCCGAGCCTTGTTGCGCGTGACGGTCGGGCCGGCCTTCGTCATGCGCAGAGCAGGAAGTCACAACAATAGGCGCGGTTAGTAGCCAGGCAGCGCGGGCAGCACTTGTCATATTCTTGGTATTTGCTGGCAAGATGGGGCTGGCCGACAAGAGCGGCAACCGCCCTAGCCCGAACACCTAGGCCCCGCCGTACCTTGCCCTTTGATTTTACCGCCCCGGCGGCCCCTCCATGAACATCCGCACGAAAATAAGCCTGGGATTTGGCGTGGTGCTGGCCCTACTGCTGGTGCTCGGTGGCTACGCCACTACGGCCCTGCTGCGTCTCGACAACACCACCCGCCGCATCCGCCAAACCAACGTCTACTCCGTGGAGGTGGGCCAGGTGCTGCTCAGCGCCATCGACCAGCTCGAAACCCAGCCGGCCGCGCCCGGCGGGCTGCCCTTGCTGCGCCAGTCGCTGCAGCGCGTCGCCGACAACGTGACCGAGCCCGGCGAGCAAACCGTCATCGACAGCCTCGCCCAGGCCGCCGACGCCTACCAGCAGCGGGTGGCCGCCGGCATCGAGCCCGCCGCGCTGGCGCCCTACCGCAGCTACCTGCGCGGCCTGGCCCACCGCCTCGTCGACCTGAACGTGGCCGCGCTGGAGCGCAAAAGCCAGGTGGCCGACCGCCGCGCCGCCGAGTCGTTTCGCATCATGCTGGCCCTGGCCGCGCTGGCCGTGGTCATCACCCTGGGGCTGATCATCGGGGTGGCCGAGGCCGCCGCCGTGCCCATCGAGGAGCTGACGCGGGCCCTGGAGCACGCCTCCAAAAACAATTTCGAGTCGACCATTCCGGCCGGGGAATACAACGAGCTGGGCCGCGCCGGCCGCGCCTTCAACCGCCTGCTGCTGGAGCTGCAGAAGTTCCGCCGCACCGCCCTCACCGAAATCATGACCGAGCGCACCCGCCTCGAAGGCGTGGTGAGCAGCCTCGACGAAGGCCTGCTGCTGCTCGACGAGCGGGGCGTGATTCTGCTGGCCAACCCCGCCATCTGCCGCCTGCTCGGCCGCGCCGACACCGAGCTGGTGGGCCGCCGGGCCGCCGAGCTGGCGCCGCGCCACGAACTGCTGGCCCGGATGCTGCAGCCCGTGGCGGTGGTGGCCGGCGGCCCCGACCCCGACGAGGCCGACCCGGACCCCGGCGCAACGGCGGCCGCCGACGGCGAAACCGCCCCGCTCATCACCGTGCGCATCAGCGGCTACGACACCTACTACCGCCTCAGCGCCCACGAGCTGCGCACCTTCGACGAGAGCGGGCAACACGTGCGCTCGGCCGGGCAACTGCTGGCCCTGCGCAACGTGTCGGAGTTCAAGAAGCTCGACCAGCTCAAGTCCAACTTCCTGGCCACTGTTTCGCACGAACTGAAAACCCCGTTGGCCAGCATCGGCCTGAGCCTAAAGTTACTCCAGCACGAGCGCACCGACGCCGAGGAGCGGCAGCGCCTGGCCCAGGGTATCGGCCAGGAAACCCAGCGCCTGCAGCGCATGGTGGGCGAGCTGCTCACCGTGGCCCGTCTCGACGCCGGTGCCGGCATCCAGCTCAGCCTGCGCCCCACCTCCCTGGCCGCCGTGGTGCAGCGCGCCGCCGACACCGTGCGCCCCCAGCTCGACGACAAGCGCCTGCAGCTGCAGCTGGAGCTGCCCCCGGACCTGCCCCCCGTGCGCGCCGACGAGGAAAAAACCACCTGGGTGCTCATCAATCTGCTCAGCAACGCCATCCGCTACTCGCCCGCCGATGCCCCGCTGCACCTGCGCGCCCGCCTCACCGCCGACGCCCGCGTGCAGGTCAGCGTGCAGGACCAGGGCCCCGGCATTGCGCCCGAGCACCACGAGCAGATTTTCCAGCGCTTCCACCAGAGCCCCGAGGGGCAGGTGCGCCGCGGCAGCACCGGCCTGGGCCTGAGCATCAGCCGCGAGTTTATGACTGCCCAGGGCGGCCGCCTCTGGGTCGAAAGCTTCCCCGGCACCGGCAGCACTTTTCATTTCACCCTGCCGCTGGCCTGACCAGGGCGGAGTGGGCAAAGGTGAACGGGTGACTGGGCAGCCCCTTACTTCGCAACGTCGCCTGCCACCGCTTCCTCTTTGCCCAAGGTGGCGCCGGCGCTGGCCACCACGATGAGGGCCACGGCCAGCCACTGCCCGCCGCTCAGCCGTTCGTGCAGCAGTGCCCAGCCCGACAGCGCCGCGGCCACCGGCTCCAGGCTCATCAGCACGCTGAACGTGCGGGTTGGCATGGTCCTGAGCGCCTGCATTTCCAGCGAAAACGGCAGCACGCTGGAAAACAAGGCCAGCAGCGCGCCGAGCAGTAGGAGCCAGGGCGTGAGGGCCAGCAACTGCCCGCTGCCCAGGCCGAAGGGCACCACCGGCAGGGCGGCAAACAGCATGCCCACGGCCACGGCCTGCGCGCCCGGCAGCAGGGCCGCCGTGCGCCGGCCCAGCACGATGTACACGGCCCAGCAGGCGCCGGCCGCCAACGCGAAGCCCATGCCCGGCACATCGAGGCCGCGGCCCTGCCAGGGCGCAATCAGCGCAATGCCCGCCCCGGCCAGCACGGCCCACACCGCGTCGAGCCAGCGGCGGGAGCCCAGCAGCGCCAGCCCCAGCGGCCCGACGAATTCCAGCGTCACGGCCAGGCCCAGTGGAATGCGCGCCAGGGCGCAGTAGAACAGGAAGTTCATGCTGTCCAATGCCAAACCGTAGGGCACCACGGCCCGCCACTGCGCCGCCGTCAGCCGCCCGAGCCGCGGGCGCACCACCAGCAGCAACAGCAGCGCCGACAGCCCGATGCGCACGCTGGCCGTGCCGGCTGCCCCGAGCACCGGAAACAGGCCTTTGGCAATGGCCGCCCCGCCCTGCACGCTGACGATGGCCAGCAGCACGGCCGGCAGCGGTGGCACTTGAAAACGGGAAACGCGCATGAGCAGGAAGCAAAACGGCCGCAGCAGCAGAAGCCGCCACCCAAGAAAAACGCCGCAGTGCCGGACTGGCGCTGCGGCGGCAAAAGTCGCTAATTCGGCTGGGTTACTGCTCCCGCGCCGGCGGCAGGTGCAGCGTGAAGGAGGTGCCGTGCTCGTCCGATTCGGCCGAAATGCGGATGAAGTGAAACTGGGCCACCGAGCGCACCACCGCCAGCCCCAGCCCGAAGCCCTCGATGCGGCCGTCGTCGAAGCGCCGGAACCGCTCGAAGAGGTGCGGCAACTGCTCGGGCGGAATGGGCTTGCCCGTGTTGTGAACCACCAGCACGTACGTGCCGTCGGGCTGGGGCGCGCCGGTGAGAGCAATGCGCCCGTCCTCGGGCCGGTTGTACTTAATGGCGTTGGAGAGCAGGTTGTAGAAGAGGGTGAAGAGCAGTGTGCGGTTGGCCGGCGCCATGACGGGCGCGCCCTCCAACTGCTGGCGCAGGGTAATGTGCTGGTCGAGCAGGCGAAATTCCAACTCCTCGACCACTTCGCCGAGCAGTTCGCGCACGTCCACGCGGTCGGGGCGGGCAAACTGCGCGTTTTCGATGCGCGAAATCAGCAGCAGCGTGCGCAGCGTGGCCGTCAGGCGCTGCAGGGTTTTCTGGGAGGTTACCAGCTGGGTTTCGGCCTCTTCGGGCAGGTTTTCGGCCTGCAGCATGTTCTCGAAGCGGTTTTGCAGAATGCTGATGGGCGTCAGCAGCTCGTGCGAGACGTTGGCAATAAACTCACGTTCCTGCTCAAACACCGTCCGGATTTTCTGCAGCATCTGCTGAATCGTGTCGTCGAGGTAGCGGAAGTCCCAGGTGCCGGTGCGCAGCGGGGGCAGGGGCGGGGGCGTGGGCCCCTGCACCGCCCGCAGGCGCTGCACAATCTGGTCGACGGGCCGCAGCAGGTAGTTGATTACGCCCAGCTCGATGAGCAGGGTGCTGAGCACGGCAAACACCAGGGCGTAGGCCGCAAAGCTGCGCAGCAGCCCGTACACGTCCTCCACCGACTCCATGCTCTTGCCGATTTCCAGGGTGTAGGGCTGCCCGTCGTGGACGAAGCTGGCCCGCAGCACCCGAAAATCGACCATTTCGCCCTGCTGCCGCCGCGGCAAGGTGGCAATGGTGTCGCCCTGCAGGGGCGTGAGCAGCCGCCCGCGCCGCAGGTCGATAAACTCGTCTTCCAGCAGGTCGTAGTGCAGCCGCTGGTCGTTTTCCTGCCCGGCCAGAAAGGAGTTGACGCCCACCCGCTCGATGCGCTGGCGCACCTTCACCAGCTCCGAGCGCAGGCGCGCCTCGGTGTGGCGCAGGGCAAACACTTCAATGGCCCAAGGCAGCGCCAGCAGCAGCACCCCGGCCATGAGCCCCTTCGAAAGGGTGGTCAGCAGCACCAGCTTCTGCTGCAGCCTCACGCGTCCTGGCTGGTTTTGATGCGGTAGCCCACGCCGCGCACCGTCTCAATCCACTCGTGCTGGTCGTAGGGCGCCAGCTTCTTGCGGATGTTTTTCACGTGCACGTCGATGAAGTTCGAGTCCCGGTCGTCGCTGTCGCTGATCATGCTGCCCCAGATATGCTCGCTGAGCTGCAGGCGCGTCAGCACCTTGTGGCGGTGCAGCAGCAGGTAGTGCAGCAGGTCGAATTCCTTTTTGGTGAGCGGCACTTCCTGCTCGCCGTGGCGCAGGGTCCGGTCGCTCACGTTGAGCGTAAACGGCCCGAACGCGAGCGTGTCCTGGGTCACGCCGTGCTTGCGCCGCACGATGGCCTGCATGCGTGACACGAGTTCGAGCAAGGAATACGGCTTGGCCAGGTAGTCGTCAGCCCCGAGGTCTAGGCCCTTGATGCGGTCATCCACCGTGCCGCGGGCGCTCAGGATGATGATGCTGGCTTGCTGGTTGCGCTCCTTGCGGGCCTCGGCCAGCAGCTGCAGGCCGTCCTGGTCGGGCAGGCCCAGGTCCAGCAGCACAAAATCATATTCGTTGACAAATAGCTTTTCCGAGGCTTCGCGGCCGGTGCGGGCAAAGTCGCAGTGAAACCGTTCGTTGTGCAGGTACAAGCCCAGCTCGCGGGCCAAGGCCTTGTCGTCTTCGATAATCAGGACGTTCATGGGAAGAGGGCGGGAAAAGGCGCGGCGCCGGCTCGCTGCGAAGGTATACGCCCGGCAGCAGTTGCACGCGCAGAACAGAGAATGGTTTCGTTAAACGGGCCCGCAACCGGGCCGGAAGCTTCCGGTGGCCCGGCCGGTTCAGGCGCTGGCCAGGTTCACCGCTTCGGCGCGCACCCGGGCCGCCGTCGGGTAGCCCGACACCGGCAGGTGGCGCTGCAGCCCCGTAATTTCCAGTTGGCCGCCGTCGCGCAGGTAGTCGGCGCGGAAGCGCTCCAGGTGTTCCAGCACGGTGTGGTCTACCAGGCGGGTGTCCGAGAGGTCGAGCACCACGTGCTTGCCCTTGGGCAGCGGGGCCAGCTGGGTTTTCAGGCTGAGGTAGTTGCTGAACACGGCCGCGTCGCGCACCTTCACCAGGTAGCCGCCGTCGGGCAGGTCCAGGAGCTCGGTGCGGACCGTGAACACGCTGCGCAGCGGCAAACCGCGCAGCAGGTGAATGAGCAGCTTGCTCACGATGCCGGCGCCGATGCCTACCAGCAAGTCGGTTGCCAGCGTCACCGCGATGGTAGTCAGGAAAATCAGGAGCTGCTCGCCCCCAATCCGAAACATGCGGGCGAATTGCCGGGGGCCGGCCAGCCGGAAACCAATGTGCAGCAGCAAGGCACCCAGCGCCGCCAAGGGAATTTGCGTGAGCAATTGCGACCCAACAGCCACGAAACCTAGCAAAAACAGCCCGTGGAAGAAGTTGGCCCACCGCGTGCGCGCGCCAGCGGCCACGTTGGCCGAGGAGCGGACGATTTCCGCTATCATCGGCAGCCCGCCCACCAGCCCGGCCAAGACGTTGCCCACGCCCACGCCCAGCAGGTCGCGGTTCAGGTCCGCTTTGCGCCGGCCGGTCGGCGCCAGTAGGTCCACTGCCTGAGCGCTCAGTAGCGACTCCAGCGAGCCAACCAGGGCAAATAACCCAATGTATTTAAGGCTGACGCCCGAGAAAATCTGCGTGAAATCGGGCAGGGTAACGGCTTGGCTCAAGCTGGTGGGCAGGCTCACCAGAAACTCCGGGCCAAGGCTGTAATGGTGGCGCGCCAAGAACAGGTACGTGTGCGCGTGGCCCAGCCCGAAGTAGCGCCCCAGCGGCACCGATACCAGCAGGACCAGCAGCTGTACCGGAATCTTGCGCACGAGGGGCTGCCGCAGCAGCGGCAGGCCAAAGAGCAGCGCCAGGCTCACCATGCCAATGCAGAATACGCCCGGGTTCAGGTGGGCAAAGGCCCCGGGCACTTCGCCCAGCAGCCGCAGGGGCTCCTGGGCCACCGGGCTAGTACCGGTGATGACAAACAGTTGCTTCAAACTAACGGTCAGGCCAATGGAGGCCATCATCCCGTACATGGCCGCCGACGGGAAAAAATCGGCCAAGGCCCCCGCCCGCAGCAGGCCGAAAAGGATTTGCAGCACGCCGGCGGCCACCACCACGGCCAGCGTGAGGCGGTAGCCCAGCAGCGCGTCGCCGCGGCCTAGCTCTTGCACCGCGCCGGCGGCCACGACAATCAGTCCGGCCGCCGGGCCTTTAATCGTCAGCCCGGGTCCACCCACCAACGTCACCACCATGCCCCCAATGATAGCCGTCAGAATTCCCGCCACCGGCGGAAAGCCGCTGGCTTTGGAAATAGCCAGCCCCAGCGGTAAGGCAATCAGGAATACCAGAAAGCCGGCGCGCACGTCGGGCCCAAGCTGCTGGCGCAGCCCGGCCGCTGGGCCGCCGGCGGAAACGGCCGGGGTGGGAACTTCCATGCGGGAATGCGGGAATGATAGAGCACACAAACTTCCCGCGGAGGCAGTGAAGGGATAATGAACACGCTCCGCCCCGTAAATGGGTACTGCTGCGGGCGAAATAGAAATAATTTCCGTTTCAGATTGGGAACATTTTGTGCTGCATTCGGTACATTTGTTTAATCAGAAAGTGGCGGCCCGCACTACACTGCGAACCGCCACCGACTGCTACTCAGGAGCACGTCGTAAGCAACCAGGCAATGGCTGCCTTCAACAACACTCCGACGGGCGGCATCCACAGGCGCCGACTGTCCCACAAGCGCGCTAGTAGCGGCGCCGACTTGTGTTTCGCACGTTTACCCATCATTGCTAGAGGATGAGGGTGCTCAATCCACCCACTTCCTGAAGCCCCGGTAGCGCCAACTGCCGGGGCTTCGTCTTTATCAGACGACGCGTTGGCGAGGTGACTACCGTGCGATACAGTAAAAGTAACGCAGCAGGGGCTAATTGTGAAGCATAAATGCTAAAAAAATTAGCAATACCAACTTGATTGGGAAGTTGGCGCTGTCCCTGAATGAAGGAAAGCCGACAGGGCTGAAAAGCGCGCGGGGCCGCGCTGCCCGGGTGGCGGCTTGTTTGGGTGGAGTTCCAAACAAGTCTGCGCCGCTTCCTGGCAGCCCGACCCCGCGCTGGGGTTCCGGACAGACGGATGCCTTTTGTTCCAACCTCGCGGCATCCGCGTTGCTCGGTTCCTTTCCTAGTAGCTTCGCAAGCAGCAACGAGTACGCCAAAGCTGTCTGTAGTGGCCCTTCCCGGGAACGGCCGAAGCTACATTCGTGCATCTAAGCTTTGGCCGAGAGCATGAAGCCCGGATGAAGGACGTTTGCGGGGAATTCTGGACGGAGGTTGTGCATTTGCTCCCCGTGCATTAGGTTTGCAGCACCATTTCGCCTCCTTAGCTCAGCTGGTAGAGCAACTGACTTGTAATCAGTAGGTCGCTGGTTCGATCCCGGCAGGGGGCTCTTATATGATGAAACCCGTTGTAAACCAGGTGTTTGCAACGGGTTTTTTGTTGGCTTGTTCTTCAGCTAGACCGATCAGTGTCGGTGCAGAAGCCCAGCTGCGAAGGAAAGTCTGAGTTAGTGGTGGAAGCCGGGCTGCGGCGGCCGTAGTCCACGCCCGGGCCGTTGACCCTACTTCAGTTTTAGCGCTGTCACTCTCCCGCATAGAAGGCGCAATGGCGGATGGGCATGTTACAGCTTCGGTATCGTCGACGGGGGCGTCGGCGGCGGGGCCGGCACGGTGGGAGGGTTGTCGGGGGCCGGCCTCTGGCACTGCTGCAGGCCGGCACCGATGCCGCCAATAGTCACGGCCAGGAGCACAAATAACCACCACGGCGGGCGGTTGTCGTTGTCGAAGGAGTCGTGGAGATTATAACGAGCCATAGCCCCTAACATACAACAAACCCCAGCCGTTCGCACGAGCGAGGCTGGTAAAGGTGGAGTAACTTTTCCGCACAGGTTGGGTGTGTTATTGCAGCGACGCCTTTGTACTTCGATAACTCATTTGGGGCAGCTGTATCGAGGCAAAAGCTTCCCCGACAGCCCTGCCTGGCACATGGTCAGCTCGAGTTTGGTTGGTCCGAGTCCTATCCCGTTGCGGTTGCTTCAGAACAGGCTAGTAAACAAGCCCGCGGCGCCAAACCAGCAGATGGTTTGGCGCCGCGGGCTCACCTTATGCAATATCACTTCCCTGTTTTCAAGCCAGTGCCGCTAGCGTGCCGGGCCAGTACTTGGGGAATTATGTTTACGCTTCGGAAAAGGCCGGCACAGCCGGAAGTTGGGCGGCAGTGAGCATCAGGGCGAGTGCAACGAGCGGAAGCGGGCAGGAAGACATGGTTGACCGGGGTAAATTTTATCACAAAAAACGCGTGGCTAGGCGCTAAAAACCAGGAAGACATGGGGCGTGGTGTGACGTTGGTATCATCGGTATTAGCGGAATGTTAACTCCGCTCACATCGTATAAGTTGATTTGTCATTCGTTTAGGACCGATAAGAAGGCGTCTAATTGTGACATCCGAGTAACCCGCTTACTGCTTAAAATAATTGGCTCCCGCGTACTCCGACCATTCGGCGACCCGGCCGCGGCGGGCGGGGCGGTTTCCCCGCCTAGTGAGGCGGCGGGGAACTTGGCCTGGACGGGGCCAGAAGCCCGGAGGCGGCGCCGACACGGCGGGGCGGGTGGGCTTGCCGGCAGCATTTTCGGCAAACAGCGCGGCGCGGCCGCTGCGGTCCAGAATCCAGCCGTGGTGCACCCAACCGAGGTAGCGGCCTTGGGGCGTGTAAAGGAGGCCGTCGTCAAGCCAGGCGGCCACGCGGCCGTCGGGATGGTAAAGTAAATGGCAGGCATCGTCGGCAAACGCCACGGCGGTGCCCGCGGGCGAATAGAGAGGTATCATGGTAATCGGATCTGGTTAAGGAATAATCCATAAACGAAACGACGTACCGGGTGGATTGCCGAGGCAGCAGCGGGCGCCGCCACAAAAAACGCCCCGCCGGCCGAAGCCAACGGGGCGCGAAAGAATAGTTTTGGTAGCGCCAAGATACGCACATTTTTCAATATGTGCTAGCGCGCAGAGGGGTGCGGCAGGCCGGCAAGCCGCTTTTGCGTTATTTCGCGCTTCGTTTGTCCTACCGTATTGCGCTTTCGCATGCAGCTTGTTGAAGTCAGTTCCCCAGCTCAGGCCCGTGAATTCCTGGAATTTCCGCCGCGGGTCGTCTACGCCTCCGATCCGAATTACATTCGCCCGCTCGATCAGGATATCGAAGCCGTGTTCGACCCGGCCAAGAACAAGCTGTTTCAGAAAGGGGAGTGCACCCGCTGGCTGCTGCTCGACGAGCGGGGGCAAACCATCGGCCGGATTGCCGCCTTTTTCAACCGCGAAACGGCTTTCCCCTCCGAGAAAACGCCTCCGCCTGCTGACGCCGACGCCAAGCCCTCCAAGGAGGATTTTGCCCGCGGTATCGGCGGAGTAGGGTTCTTCGATTGCATCAACGACCAAGGCGCTGCCAATTGCCTGTTCGACGCCGCCCGCGACTGGCTGGCGGCGCGCGGACTGGAGGGCATGGACGGCCCCATCAACTTCGGCGACCGGGACCGGTTCTGGGGGGTAGTGACCGAAAACTTCGGCTCCCCGATTTACGGCGCAGGCTACAACCCGCCGTACTACGTCGAGCTGTTCCGCGAGTACGGCTTCGAGACGTACTTCAAGCAGGTCACGTTTTACCGCACCGTAGCGGCGACGTTGCACCCGTCGGTGCAGGCCCGGGCCGAGCGCATTGCCAACGACCCCAAGTACGAGTTCCGGCACATGCGCAAGAAGGACTGGAAAAAGTACGCCGAGGACTTCCGCACCATTTACAACAAAGCCTGGGTCAAGCACGAAGGCGTGAAGCCCATGTCGCCGGAAGCCGCGGTGAAGCTGATGAAGAGCATGCTCGATATCCTGGATGAGCGCATCATCTGGTTTGGCTACTACGACGGGCAGCCCGTATCCTTTTACATCAACCTGCCCGAAATCAACGAAATCCTGAAGCGCTTCAACGGCAAGCTGGGGTGGTGGCAGAAAATTCAGTTTAAGTACCACCAGTTGCGCGGCACCGTCAAGACCATGTTCGGGGTGGTGTTCGGGGTGGTGCCCGAGCACCAGCGTAAGGGCGTGGAGGCGGCCATGGTGTACGCCTCCTCGTTGCTGATTCAGAAGCCCGGCGCCATTCCGTACACCCAGACGGTGATGAACTGGATCGGCGACTTCAATCCCAAGATGATGACCGTGACCAAACTGGTGGGCGGGCAGCCGTGGCGGGAGCACCAAACCCTGCGCTACCTCTTCGACCGCACCCGCGAATTCCAGCGGCATCCCATCATCGACTAGGTTTTTCCGGCCGGCTTGGGCGCAGATAGTCAGCCTGCTGCCGGCAAAAGAACGGGGCAAGGCCCGGCGGCCGCGGCGTTGTTCGCCGCGGCCGTTGCATTTTTGCCCCATGACTCCCGCTGCATCTGCTGATCTGGTGGCCCGCACCGCCGCCATGGTCGAAACCCAATTTACCGGCGAAGGCTCCGGCCACGACTGGGCCCACATCCGCCGCGTGTGGCTGGCCGCCCGCGCCTTGGCCCAGGCCGAAGGCGCCGACTTGCTTGTAACCGAGCTGGCCGCCTTGCTCCACGACATTGCCGACTGGAAATTCCACGGCGGCGACGAAGAAGCCGGCCCCCGGGCCGCCCGCGCCTGGCTGCTCGGGCAAGGCGCCGAGGAGGCCCTCATTGCCCGCGTGGAGGCTATTATCCGCGAGGTGTCGTTCAAGGGCGCCGGCGTGGCCACGCCGGTAGCCACCCTGGAGGGTGCCTGCGTGCAGGATGCTGACCGCCTCGACGCTATTGGCGCCATTGGCGTGGCGCGGGCGTTTGCTTACGGCGGCCACAAGGGCCGCCCGCTGCACGACCCGGCTCAGCCGCCGGTGCAGCACGGCACCTTCGCCGAATACAAATCCAATGGCGGCCCGACCATCAACCACTTCTACGAGAAGCTGCTGCACCTGCGCGAGCGGCTGCACACCGCCGCGGCCCGCCGCGTGGCCGATGAGCGGCACCGGTTCATGGAGCAGTTTCTGGCGCAGTTTCTGAAAGAGTGGGAGGGAAGCGACCTGCTACCAGCCGGTTAATCGGTTTTATCCAATCCGGGCGGCACGAAAGCGGCCGTTTTTACGTTGTTTTGTCGGTAAGATGAAGACTCTCCTTTTCCCGTTGCGCCGCACTTGGCTGCTGCCCGTGCTCCTGTTGCTTGCGCTGGCCAGCTGCCGCACGTGCCCCATTGCCTCGTGCCACGTGCGCAAGGTGCACATCCACGGCGGGCAGAAATACCGCGGCCAGCCGCTCTGGAAAAAGCAGAACCCGGAGATTGGCGAAAAGATCAAAGTCCACAACGAGCCCGACAAGAAAATGGGCAATGACCGGAGCAAGTCAAAACCGTGATTTTGCTAGGAAAAACGGCCTTTTTTCGGTATCTTGCCCACTTAAATACCACTTCACATCCGGCGTCTGCGGCCCTCGTTTTGGGGGTGCCGCGGGCCTTTCGTTTTGACTAATGGCTGAAGGCGAAAAAATCATTCCCATCAACATTGAGGACGAGATGCGCGGCGCGTACATCGATTACTCGATGTCCGTCATCATCTCCCGAGCCCTGCCCGACGTGCGCGACGGCCTCAAACCCGTGCACCGCCGCGTGCTCTACGGCATGTCGGAACTGGGCGTATCCTACACCAAAGCCCACAAAAAGAGCGCCCGTATCGTGGGCGAGGTGCTCGGCAAATACCACCCCCACGGCGACTCCTCGGTGTACGACACCATGGTGCGCATGGCCCAGGACTGGTCCCTGCGTTACCCGCTCGTCGACGGCCAGGGCAACTTCGGTTCCATCGACGGCGACTCGCCGGCCGCTATGCGTTACACCGAAGCCCGCCTCAAGCGCCTAGCCGACGAGCTGCTCGGCGACCTGGACAAGGACACGGTGGACTTCCAGCCCAACTTCGACGACTCGCTGGAAGAGCCGTCGGTGATGCCGGCTAAATTCCCCAACCTGCTGGTTAACGGCTCCTCGGGCATTGCCGTGGGCATGGCCACCAACATGGCCCCGCACAACCTGACGGAAGTTGTCGACGGCATCGTGGCCTACCTGGCCAACCCCGACATCACCGTGCAGGAGCTGATGGAGTACGTAAAAGCGCCGGACTTCCCCACGGGCGGCGTGATTTACGGCTACGAAGGCGTGCGCCAGGCCTTGGAAACCGGCCGCGGCCGCATCGTGATGCGCGCCAAGGCGCAGTTTGAAACCACGCCTTCGGGCAAGGAGCAGATCATCGTCACCGAAGTGCCCTACATGGTCAACAAGGCGGCCATGATTCAGCGCACGGCGGAGCTGATCAACGAGAAGAAAATTGAGGGCATTGCCGACCTGCGTGACGAATCGGACCGCGACGGCATGCGCATCGTGTACGATTTGAAGCGCGACGCGGTGCCGCAGGTGGTCTTGAACAACCTGTTCAAGTACACCCAGCTGCAGTCGACGTTCGGCGTCAACAACGTGGCCCTGGTGAAAGGCCGCCCGATGACGCTCAACCTCAAAGACCTGATCCACTACTTCGTGGAGCACCGCGGCGACGTTATCGTGCGCCGCACGCGCTTTGAGCTTGCGGAGGCGCAGAAGCGGGCCCACATCCTGGAAGGTCTGCTTATCGCCCTGGACCACCTCGACGAGGTCATTGCCATCATCCGGGCCTCGCGCGACCCGGAGTTGGCCCGCACCCAACTCATCGAGCGCTTCGCCCTGAGCGACGTGCAGGCCCGGGCCATTCTCGATATGCGCCTGCAGCGCCTGACCGGCCTGGAGCGCGACAAAATCGTGAACGAGTACAACGAGCTGATGAAGCTCATCGACCACCTGAAGGCCGTGCTGGAGTCGCCCGAGATGCAACGCGACATCATCCGCCAGGAGCTGCAGGACGTCCGCGACCGGTACGGCGATTCGCGCCGGACGGAAATCGAGTACGCCGGCGGCGAAATCGACTTTGAGTCGCTGATTGCCGAGGAGTCGATGGTCATTACCATCTCCAACGAAGGCTACATCAAGCGCACCTCGCTCGACGAGTACCGGGCGCAGGGCCGCGGCGGCGTAGGAGCGAAGGGCGTCTCGACCAAGGACACGGACTTCACCGAGCACCTGTTCGTCGCCTCGACCCACGACTTCCTGCTGCTCTTCACCGAGGGCGGCCGTCTGTTCTGGAAAAAGGCCTATGAACTGCCCGAGGGTGGCAAAGCCGCCAAAGGCCGTCCGATTCAGAACCTGATTCCGGAGCTGGCCGACGACCCGGTGCGCTCGGTGCTGAACGTGCGCGACCTGCGCGACCCGGACTACGCCCAGAACAACTACCTGATGTTCTGCACCGAGCAGGGCACGGTGAAGAAAACCACGCTCGAAGCCTACTCGCGTCCGCGTGCCGCCGGCATCAACGCCATTACCATCAACGAGGGCGACCGGTTGCTCGACGTGCAGCTCACCACGGGCAGCAGCGAAGTTATTCTAGCCTCGAAATTGGGCCGCGCCGTGCGCTTCAACGAGGAAAACGTGCGCCCGATGGGCCGTACGGCTGCCGGGGTACGCGGCATTACCTTATCGGAGGAAGGCGACGACCGCGTGGTCGGCATGGTCTGCCTGGCCGATCCGAACAAGGAACTGCTGGTGGTGTCGGAAAACGGCTACGGCAAGCGCAGCCCCATCGACGACTACCGCATCACCAACCGCGGGGCCAAGGGTGTAAGCACCCTGAAGATTACCGAGAAGACCGGTTCGCTGGTGTCTATTAAGGACGTTAATGACGACGACGACCTGATGATCATCAACCGCTCAGGCCTCACCATCCGCCTGCGCGTGGCCGACGTACGGTCGATTGGCCGGGCTACGCAGGGCGTGCGCCTGATCAAAATCAGCGAGGGCGACGAAATTTCGTCGGTGGCCAAAGTAGCTGCCGACGACAAAGAGCTCGGGGCGGAGCTGGCTGAAGTGCCAGCGGCAGGGGAGTCCGACGACTCGGCTGCTGAGCCTACTCTCAACGACGAAACCTCCGGCGCCGAATAACCCGGCGCCGGGGTTTCCCGTTTTTGCACGAATTCTCTCAACCATAGTTTCCCACTCTTTTCATTCCCATGAAAAAGACCTTTCTGACGATTTTGCCGGCGTTGGCCATGCATGCCGCCGTTGCGCAAAACTCGGCCGTGAACAATGCACAGCTGCTGCAGAAAAACGGTACGCTGGACAAAGCCCGCACGGAAATCGACAAGGCCATTACCAATCCGAAGACCTCGGACAAAGCCAAGACTTGGTACGTGCGCGGGGAGATTTACGAGGGCATGGCGCAGAGCCCGATCTACGGCAAGGCGCTGCAACCCGGTGAAGGGGCGAAAACCGCTTTTGAATCGTATCAGAAGGCCATTTCGCTGGAAGGCAAAGACAGCGACTACGGCAAGCAAGCCACCACGCGCCTTGATAACCTGTACGGCATGGCGCTTAACGCCGGCGTGGAGAACTACAACGCCCAGAAATACGACGAAGCGTTGAACTCGTATCGCATGGCCCAGCAGATTCGTCCGCAGGACACCACGGCGCTGCTGTATGCTGCTTACGCTGCGGAGGCCAAACAAGACATTCCGTCGGCCAAGGAGAATTACAACAAGCTGGTGGCCATCAATTACAAATCGCCGCAGTTGTACGACCGTCTGTTGCGTATTGCCCGCCAGGAAAACAACGAAGCTGAAGCTCGGCGCGTGGTGCAGCAAGCGCTGCAGGCATATCCGACCAATAAGACGTTCTTGCTGGAAGATCTGAACATGGCACTGAGTTCGGGCCGCGGCCCGGAAGCCATCGACAAAATCCAGAAAGCCATTGCGGCCGACCCGAACAATTCCAACTTGTACTCGGTGCTGGGTTCGGTGTACGAGCAAAGCAAACGGCCGGAAGATGCTTTAGCGGCTCATAAGAAGGCCATTGAGCTGGATCCAAAGAACTTCGACTCGCAGTATAACCTGGGCGTGTACTACTACAACAAGGGTGCAGACATCTTCAAGGTCGTCAACAAGATGGATCTGAAGACGTACCAGGCCAAAGGCAAGAAAATGGAAGTTGACGGCAAGAAGTACATGGAACAAGCCATCCCGTACTTTGAAGCTGCAATGCAACTCAAGGCAGACGACGCTGGCGTACGTAGCGCGTTGCAAAAAGCTTACACGACGGTTGGGCGCAAAGCAGATGCTGAGCGCCTGATGAAGTAGTAGGGTAGGAATAAAATATACGCCCAAGGTGACTTGGGCGTATATTAAAAACCATTACTTAACATAATATAAATTATAACACAAAACAATATGGTAGCTAGGCGCTGTCCATTGTGTGTTGGCGGTGGTTGCTACCCAGGCTGCTAAGGCCCTGCGTGGGTATGTCACGTAAGTTGTAGTCGGCAACCAGTACTCCACCTGCAACAGACGCTGTGCACGCGCATCCCGGACGGCGTATTGGCCCTGGGCGTCGTCGGGCCCACCGGTTACCGAAACCCAGGCGTTGTCATTATCACTAAACCTTTGCTGTTGTTCGTGACATATATTCCTTGGTTAGCTAGCTGCCCAGGTGAATTTTCAGATCCGCCTTAGTTTAGTTATTACTCTACTTCTAAGTTTCTGCCGCTATTGCAGCAATACTTGGGCAACTAGTATTGTGATGTGATATTCTCGTGCCTGTATATTCTATAGAGTGTCGCCGTGCTTTGATTCTTTAATGGATTTTAAGCGTTTTATGATGCTTGCCATTGATCAGTTCATTTAACGGTCTTGGGGAACAATCATTCAAGGCTTTAGCCAATAGCGGCATGTACGGGCCTCTCCTTCCTTCCCTCCCTTTCTTCCCTGCCCCGCCCCTTCTGTTAGATAGATTTCTTTTTGTTGTGTATAGTGGTATTATCAGCAAGGTATCACATAGTATAAAAAAGCATAAAAAGTTTAAAAAGGCATATACTTTTTTATACTTTATGCACTTTATTATACTATTATTGACTACCTAGCATTTACTCACCCGTATATATACCATGCCCAAAACCATAGAGTACCCACGAACGAGTTACCTCTCCGCCTGGGAAGTAGCAGAAGTTGTTGATGACACGGGGGGCAAATGCTCCATCGAAGCTTGCGCACGTAAGCTTAACCGCAAGGTCAGCGGGAGTTTCAAAGCTATTCTTGGTTCTGCGGTAAAGTTTGGCCTCTTGACCAGCAAGCGGGAAATGCTGACCACCACCAATCTTTTCCGCCGCATCAAGAATGCCTATGACAAAGAGGAAGAGAAAATCTACCACCGCGAGGCGTTTCTACATCCTCCGCTCTTTGCCCACATCTGTCGGAAGTTCCGCAACCGGGAATTACCGGTGCACATGTTTGACGTGATGCTCGTGCGGGAATTCGACGTGGAGGAAATCAATGCACAGAACGTTGCCAAAGCGTTTGTGGAAGGAGCCCGGATGGTCGACATTCTGGATGAGCGCAACTTTATTGCTGACATCGACCTGCTGGCCAAAGCCAATCCACGCCGGGAACTGGCCAGCCCCGGCATGAACGTGAACATATTCCCCCAAGATGCCGGAACAATCACGCTCAGCGCCCCTTTGGTAGATGCACCGGCAGTAGTCCGCATGCCAGCGCCCAGTATTGCCGCGCCTACCTTTTCGGACGACGCAGTGGCAGACCTCTTCGGACTGGCTCCTCCGCAGTCTATTCCCCCCAGCAACTATGTACCGACAGTAGGTGCTGAACAGGCCCCTCCGGCGCCGGTTCCCGCCACTGCGCCCACCAGCACTTCCCAACAACCGCCGCTTGTACCTGCCCCTGAACCCAGTCTTCCGGCCACCGGCAGTCATGTACCGATAGCCGTGCCAACGCCGGGTGCAGCAAATGGTCAGGGCGCGCTTTATACCATTCGCATTACCGGACCGGGCCTGGACACCCAACTTTCTGTGCAGGAAGATGCGGACTTGCTCATTGTCCAAGCTCTACTGGAAAAAATCCGGAAGCACCTGCAGCGGCTGGGGTAAAATGAGTGGCGGCGGGTGTGGGCCCGGAACCGATACGTTCCTCTGCCCTCACCCGCCGCTGTTGCAGGCGCCCCGCTCCTGGAACATTATTATGTTAACTAAGGTCGAGGCCGTCGGCTGATTTCCGTTACGTACCACCGCCCGTCGGCAAACTGGTGGCTTAGATCAAAGCTGTCGACAGTGACGACCCGGAACCGGCGCGCCAGCGCCGCCGGGAAAGGCGATGCACCACGCGCCGGGGCGTACACCAGCGCGGGCAGCTGCCGCAGCGGCAGGGAGTCGGCGCCCGCGTCCCACTGCGGCACCACGCGTCCGGCCGCCCAGATCCATTTGATCTGCATCTCCCCCAGGCTATACACCGGCAGCTGGCGCAAAGCGGGCCGCTCCCGTACCAGTTGCGCCAACGGGCGCAGGCCCGGGTCGTCGCGGCGGCGCTGCCATTGCGGATAGGCCGGCATCAGCAGGCCGCTGGCCAGCAACACCACTGCCAGGGTCCCCACCACTGCTGCTTGCGGCAGTTGGCCGCGAACCCAGCGCCAGCCCACCAGCGCCGCTCCGGCCAGCGCCAGCAGGGAGGTTATCCAGTACCGACTGGACGCGGGGGCAAAACTAGCCAGGCCCACAAAGCGCAAGGCCAGCGGCAAGGCTAGCAACACCGCCACCACCACCCCCACCCAGCCGCGCAACAACCATGTATCGGCCCGGGTGTACGGGCGGGCCGGATTCAGCCAGTACCGCAGCAAGCCGCCGGTCAGCAAAGCCAGGGGCGGCAGCACGGGCAACAGATACCGCTCTTTCTTTTCGGGCACCAAGCTCAACAGCAACAACGTGGCCCCCACCCAGGCCAGCAGCAAGGCGTACGGGGCATAGGGCCGAATGCGCGGGGCTGCGTACGGCCATACCAGGGCCGCCAGCGAGGCCAGCGCCCAGAACCCCATAAAGACCGGGAAACTGCTGTAAAACCAGATCGGCTGCACGTGGCGGTTGGCCCAGGAAGTGGATTCGGTCTGCGCCACCTGACTGGCTTCGTGCAGGTGCTGGCTGAGGACGTACAAGGGCCACACACAACCCAGCAACAGCCCCACTCCTACCATCAGGACCACGCCCGGCCATTGGCGGCGCAGGGCGGACCGGTCGCCGCGCCAGGCGTAGGCCAGCAGAAAGGGCAGCAGCATGCCGTAGGGCGCCACGGGGCCTTTGCTGAGCACCGAGAGGGCAATCAGCAAGCCGGCGGCGCCAAACCAGCCCCACCCCCGCCCGCGGGCTTGCAAGCCCCGCAGGCCCGCGGCCAGCGCCCCGGTCATCAAGCAGTAACAATAGATGTCCCAGCCGTTGCCGTCGCGCCCGGCGGTGAGCAGCAGCAGGCTACTGGCCAGCACCACCGCGCTCAACCAGGCCGTGCGGCCCTGATCGGCGGGCGGCGTCAGGCGCCGGGCCAGGGCCCAAAAGAAGAGCACCAGCAGGCAGGCCCCCACGGCCGAGGGCAGCCGCAGCAGGCCCAGATCGGTGGTCGAGCCCGTCAGGTGCATCACCGCGGCCACCAGCCAGGTGGGCAACGGGGGTTTGGCCAGGCGCAGCTCGCCGTTCATGGTGGGCAGCAGCCACGAGCCGCCGGCGTGAATTTCGCGGGCGGCCACGAAGTTGCGGGCTTCCATGAGCCCGATTTCCGGCGCGTCGAGGCGCACAAACAACCCTATTCCCAACACCACGCCCAGCACCGCCCACTGCACCCACGGCCGCGGCCACCCCGCAGCGCTCAGAAAAGAATCAGCCATACGTCTAGTAAAAGTGGGAGCGTATACGGCCCTGCCGGGCTAAAGCTACGTATGCGGGGCGCGGCGGGGCGGCTTTTCGGCTACCTTTGCCCGCCATTCCCGCGGCCGGGCTGCCCGGCCCACGCCGCGGGCGCTGTCTTTGTTTCATTGCTGCTCCACTGTATGCCCACGGTTCTTGTCACCGGTTGCGCAGGTTTTATTGGCTCCCACCTGTGTCAGCGCCTGCTCGCCGACGGGTTTCGCGTGGTGGGCCTCGACAACTTCGATCCATTTTACGACCGCGCCCTGAAGGAGCGCAATTTGCGGCCCTTGCTAGCCGATCCGCGGTTTGAGTTCCGGGAGCTGGACCTGCGCGCCGGCGCCGCGGCCCTGGAGGCGGCCTGGCCCGCCCCCGCCGATACCCCCGACGTGGTGGTGCACCTGGCCGCCAAAGCCGGCGTGGGGCCGTCGGTGAAAGAGCCCCTGGCCTACCTCGACAACAATGTGCTGGCCACCGGCCACCTGCTGGAATGGCTGCGGCAGCGCGGCATCGGCCGGTTGCTGTTTGCCTCCTCCTCCTCGGTGTACGGCAACACCCGTCAGCTGCCCTTCAACGAGGAAGAGCAACTGCAGCAAGCGTGTATTTCGCCCTACGCTACCACCAAGCTGGCCGGCGAGGAGCTGACCTACACCTACCACCACCTCTACCGGCTCAACGTGCTCAACGCGCGGTTCTTTACCGTGTACGGCCCCCGGCAACGCCCCGACCTGGCCATCCACAAGTTTGCGCGGCTGCTGCGTGCGGGCCAGCCCATTCCGGTGTACGGCGACGGGTCGACGGCCCGCGACTACACCTTCGTGGCCGACACGGTGGACGGGGTGGTGCGCGGCGTACGCTACCTGCTCGCGCACGAGGGCGTCTACGAAACCGTGAACCTGGGCAACAACCGCCCGGTGCCCTTGCTGGAGCTGATTCGGGCCGTGGCCGCGGCCGTGGGCGTGGAGGCCCAGCTGGAATTCCTGCCCATGCAGGCCGGCGACGTGGACGTGACTTTCGCCGACATCCGCAAGGCCCAGTCCCTGCTCGGCTACGCGCCCCAGACAACCCTGGCCGACGGCCTGCGGCAGTTTGTGGCTTGGCTCGACGAAACCGGCGACTAACGCCCCCCTTTCCGTCACGAACAAACGCCAGCGGGCCGGATGAGTATCCGGCCCGCTGGCGTTTGGGGACAATAGGCAGAAGCGACAGAGGTGACCGGCTTAACCGGGAGCCGCGGCCTGTTCCGGATTCAAAGCCGCGTCGGCGGACTCCGGGCTGGGCGGGCGGCGCAGTTCGCGGCGTAGCAGCACGATGTTGCGGGCGTACACCACCGTGCCGAACACGTTGCCGACGATGAGCACCACGTCGACGGGCCGGCGCAACACGGCGTAAGTCAGAATCAGCACCGAGCCCACGAAGCTGACCACCCAGAAGCCCAGCGGCAGCACCGACTCGCCCTTGCGCTCGGAGTAGATCCACTGGTAGACGAACCGCAGCAGGAAAATGGTTTGCCCGACGGCGCCCAGGGCCAGCACGCCGCCCGGAATGCGCGTGCGCAGCATTTGCTGGAGGCTGAAGTGCTGGTTGCCGACCACAAACCAAGCCAACACGGCCAGCGGAAACACGTACGCCCCGGCCCGGAACCACTGGTTCAGCTTGCGCCACTCGCCCAGCAGCTGCAGGTTGCGGATGTAGATGCCGTAGCTGATGAGCTGCGCGCCCAGAATCACCGGGTCGTGGCGCAGCATGCCGTAGAGTATCATCAGAAACGACGAAATCAGGCTGATCTGCCAAAACAGGGTGGGCACCAGCACCCGTTTGGCCCGCTCGCTCTGCACCCACTGCAGCACAATGCGGCTCGAAAAGAGCAGCTGCGAGGTCAGACCGATCAGCAGCGCGACGGTTTCGGTTTTCATGGCGGCGGCGGGCGCTTAGGCCGCGGATTGGTGGTGCTTCTCCCCGATTTCGTAGTTCTTCCAGCGCGAGCGGATCCAGCGGTACCCAAACGTGTCGACCAAAGGCTTCCAGAGGCGGTTCCAAAGGTTGTACTTGGCCGTGCCGGCAAAGCGCGGGAAGTGGCGCACGGGCAGTTGCTTGACCTTGCCGCCCTGCAGCTGCACCAGGGCCCCGAGGAAGCGGTGCATCCCGTGGAAGAGCGGAATGCGGCGGGCGTACTCGGTCTTGAGAATCTTCAGCGGACAGCCCGTGTCCACAATGCCGTCGTTGATCATCAAACGGCGGAAGTTGTTGGCAATTTTCGAGGAGAGCAGCTTCACGGCCGAGTCCTGGCGCTTGGCCCGGATGCCGGTGACCATGTCGTACTCGGGGAAGAACCGCAGCAGCTCCACAAAATCCAGGGGCGTGGTCTGGATGTCGGAGTCGATGTAGCCAACCAGCGTGCCGCGGGCGTGGTCGATGCCGGCCTTGATGGCCGTGCTCAGGCCGCGGTTTTGGGCCAGCGAGATGAATTCGTAGCGCGAATCGTGGCGGCAGATGTCGCGCAGGATGGCCAAGGAGCCGTCGGTGGACCCGTCGTTGACGAAGAGCACGGTGGTGGCCACCGGCGCTAGTTCCAGGTACTTGTTCATCTCCACCACGAATTGCCGCAGGCTCTCCTCTTCGTTGTACACGGGGACGAGCACGGTCAGCGACTGCGTGGCCAGGTAAGGGGCGTGGTCGGACATAGAAAGGGTAAAACGGCGCGCAAGGTAGCCAGGATTTCGGGCGGCCGCGTGGCGGCTCTACGCCGGGCCGGGCCAGGAAGTTGGGACTGGAGATGCGGGACGCGTATTATTGCCATACGAAACCGGCCCAGGACGGCGTTGTTTAGCCCGTTCTGTATACCATTTATCCCTGCATCGTCCGTGAAGCTTTTTCCCCTGGCCCTGGCAGCCCTGTTGCCACTGGCCGGCCTTGCCCAGGCCACGGCGCAGGTAACCGCCCCCGCGCCGCCCCGCCAAGCTCTTAAGCTCGGCATTTACTCCAACGAAACCGCCGGCATCAGCTACGAGCGGAAGCTGGGCCCGCGCTACAGTCTGCAGGCCACGGCGGGCTACTGGACCGCCGCCCAGCGCGGCGCCCGCTCGTTCGGGCTCGATTCCACTTCCGGCCTCGCCGTGCTGCAGGACCAGTTTCAGCGCCGCTCGCAGCGCGCGGCGCTGCAGGTGCAGGTGCGCCGCTACCTGCAAGCGCAGAAACCGGCCTTGATCGGCTGGTACGCCGGAGTCGGCGCGCAGTTGCGCGGCCACTGGACCCGCTACCGCTACGACGCGGGGCGCACCGAACGCGCCTTTCGCCACGAGCAGGCCCTGCAGTTGCGCATCGGCCGCCAGTGGCAATTGGGCCCGCGCCTGACCTTTGATGCGAACTTCGGCCCGGAGCTGGACCTGGGCACCGAGCCGCACTACACGTTTACCGCCGCCGGCGTCTACGCCCCGACTGCCGACCGGTTCTTCTTCGCCCGGCTGGGCGCCGGCCTGGCCCTGCAGGTGGGCTACCGGCTCTGACGCCGCTGGCGCCCGAGCCGTGCGTGTTGCATTCCTACCCTCTTTCACTCTATCCTATATGCATCTCCGTGCAATTCTGAACAGCGCCGCCGCGCTGCTCATCGTCCAGGCGGCCCACGCCCAGGCCCCGGTTGGCCCGACCCCGGCCCGTACCCACCACGTCAAGCTTGGCCTCCACGCCACGAGCGGAAAGGTCGGGCTGCTGCCCACGCTGGCCTACGAAGCGCAGTTGACCAGCCGCTTCACCCTGGAGGCCAGCGCCGGCTACAAGGCGTATGCCGGCGTCAGCGGCTACGACTACGTGGCGCGCCCCGACAGCGTGTACAGCTACCGCAGCAACTACCGGCAGCGGCAGGTGGTGGCCACCGTGCACGGCCGCTACTACTTCTCCAGCCAGCATCCGGCCCAGATCGGCTGGTACGCCGGCCTGGGCCTGCAAGGCCATTACTACGACTCCCACACCACCGTCACGGCCGGCGGCAGTGGCGAGGTGCGCACGCGACGCTTCACGCTGTCGCCGCAGCTGCGGCTGGGCCGGCAGTGGGCCCTGGGCCAGCGCTTAAGCCTGGATACCTACCTGGGCCTGCAACAGGATGTCTTGTACCGCACAACGGCTCTCCTTTCCCCGGGCTTCCTACGGGCCTCAGCGGGCCTGCAGCTCGGCTACCGGTTCTAATCACCCATGCGGCGGGCGGCCCGCTATTCGCGCCGTTCGCCCGCCGCAATGGTGGTGTGCCGCTGCCGCAGCACCTGCACCACGTCGTCGAGGCTGAGGCCCGAGGCGGTCAGCAGCACCAGCAGGTGGTAAAGCAAATCGGCCGCTTCGCCCCGCAGGCCCGCGGTGTTGCCGGCCACCGCATCGATGACGGTTTCCACGGCCTCCTCCCCGACTTTCTGCGCAATTTTGGGCAGCCCGCGCTGGAACAGCTTCGCCGTGTAGGAATTCGGTTCTTCTTCTGGGTGCTGCTGCCGCCGCTGCACCAAACGCTCCAGCTCGGCCAGGAAGCTCACCGGCGCCGTGGGCAAAGCCGTCTGCTCGGTTTGCTCAAAGCAACTGGTGGTGCCGCGGTGACAAGTGGGGCCATCGGGCCGGGCGCGGATGAGCAGCGCGTCTTGGTCGCAGTCGGGGTGCAGGCTGACCACGGTCAGGTAGTGCCCGCTGGTTTCGCCCTTGGTCCACAGCCGGTTTTTGGAGCGCGAGAAGAAGGTCACGCGGCCGGTCTGCTCGGTGTGGCGCAGCGCTTCTGCGTTGACGTAACCGAGCATGAGCACCTGCCCCGTATCGGCGTCCTGCACGACGGCTGGAATCAGGCCGTCCATTTTATCAAAGTCGAGAATCATGGCTGGAAAAGTTGATTGCGTTACTCATTATCAATACAATACCTAATTAGTAAATTAAATTACAATATTGAGCATGCATTAAGTAATATAGTTTACAATCTAACCGGAATGCCTGCGCTCTGCAGGTGGCGCTTGAGTTCTGGAATACCGATTTCGCCGAAGTGAAAGATGCTGGCCGCCAAGCCCGCGTCCGCCCCGGCGCGCTGAAACACGTCGGTGAAATGCTCCATACGGCCGGCGCCCCCGGAGGCAATAACCGGCACGGTGACGGCGGCGCACACGGCTCCGGTCACGTCCAGGGCAAAGCCGTCCTTGGTGCCGTCGTGGCTCATGGAGGTGAGCAGCAACTCCCCTGCCCCGCGCTCGGCCGCCTCCCGGCACCACTGCACCGCGTCGCGGCCGGTGGCCTGGGTACCGGCCCGGGTGTACACCTGCCAGCCGGCTTCGGCCGTGTGGCGCGCGTCCACGGCCACCACGATGCACTGGGAGCCAAAGCGGCCGGCCAGCTCGTCAATCAGCTCGGGGCGCTGCAGCGCGGCGGAGTTGATGGATACTTTGTCGGCGCCGTTGAGCAGCAGGGCTTCCACGTCGGCCACGGCCGAGATGCCGCCGCCCACGGTGAAGGGAATGTCCAGCTCGCGGGCCACGTCGCGCACGAGGGCCACCAGCGTCTGCCGCTTCTGGTTGGTGGCCGTGATGTCGAGGAACACCAGCTCGTCGGCGCCTTGCCGGGCGTACTGCGCGGCCAGGGCCACCGGGTCGCCCGCGTCGCGCAGGCCCTCGAAGCGGACTCCCTTTACGGTGCGGCCGTCCTTTACGTCGAGGCAGGGAATGATGCGTTTGGTTAGCAACGGTATCTAAAGTCAAGGAGTGAATGAAGTACTGCGCAGGCAGTAGCTTGGGGCGTCTTGCCCGCGCTTCTGCTGCACCTAGACGAATCGGGCCAACTCCGGCAGACTGATGGTGCCTTCGTAAATGGCTTTGCCGACGATGGCACCGTGCATACCCAGTGCGGCCAGGGCTTCCAGGTCGGCCACGGTGGTCACGCCCCCGCTGGCCACCAACTGGGCCGCCGGCAGCGCGGCGCGCAAGGCCTGGTACGGCCCCAGCGCGGGGCCCTGCAGTTTGCCGTCCTTGCTCACGTCGGTGCACACGAAGGTGCGGGCGCCGGCAGCCAGGTACTCGGCCACAAACTCCTGCACCGTCCGCTCCGACTGCTCGGCCCAGGCGTTGATGGCAATGCGCTGGTCGCGAAAATCCGCCCCGACGATAATGCGTTCCGGGCCGAAGGTCTGCAGCCAGTGCTGCACCGTGGCGGGCTCCCGCACGGCAATGCTGCCGGCCGTAATCTGGGCCGCGCCGGCATCAAAGGCTTGCCGCACGGCCTGCTCCTGCTGCAGCCCCCCGCCGAAGTCGATGACGAGCGAGGTGTGCCGGGCAATGCGCTCGAGCACGGGCAGGTTGACCGGGCGCTTGGCCCGGGCCCCGTCGAGGTCGACCAGGTGCAGGCGGCGCAGGCCGTGCTGCTCAAAGCGCTGGGCCACGGCCAAGGGGTCGGAGTCGTAGGTGGTTTGCTGGGCGAAGTCGCCCTCGGTCAGGCGCACGCACTGGCCCCCGATGAGGTCGATGGCGGGAATGATGTCCATTTACAGGTCGAGGAAGTTTTGGAGGATGCGCGTGCCCACGGAGCCGCTTTTCTCGGCGTGAAACTGCACGGCGTAGAAGTTCTGGTGCTGCACGGCCGCGCTGAAGGGAGCCGGGTGGGCCCCTTCGGCAATGGTGTAGGTGCCCACCGGCGCGTAGTAGCTGTGCACGAAGTAGACGTAGTCCTCCTCGCGCAAGCCGCGGAACAACGGGGACCGAAGTTGGCGCAAGGTGTTCCACCCCATGTGCGGCACTTTGTGCTGGGCGTCGGGCTGGAAGCGCTTCACCTCGAAGGGCAGAATGCCGAGCAGCTTGGTGTCGCCTTCTTCGCTGTGGCGCCCCAGCAACTGCATGCCCAAGCACACGCCCAGAAAGGGTTGCGTGAGCGTGGGCAGCAGTTGATCGAGGCCCTGGGCGCGCAGCTCGCGCATGGCCGAGGCCGCTTCGCCCTCGCCGGGGAAAATGACCTTGTCGGCCCGGCGGATTTGTTCCGGCTCCGCAGTCAGCGTGGCCTGCACGCCCAGTCGCTCCAGCGCAAACAGCACGGACTGAACGTTGCCTCCCTTGTAATCAATGACGGCTATTTCCATTTGCTTGCAGTTGTTATTTAACAAATGAACAAATAAGGCATGCTGCAATATTCCTGCGTGCTCAGCCGCTAAACGGGCTCAGTCCTCAAGCAACAGATGCCGTTTATTCATTTGTTAAAACATATGGATAAACACTACAGGATACCCTTGGTACTAGGAATTTCCATCTTGCTGGCATCCCGCTGCAGGGCAGCCTTGGTGGCTTTGGCTACCGCCTTGAAGATGGCCTCGATCTTGTGGTGCTCGTTGTCGCCCTCACACTTGATATTGAGGTTGCAGCGGGCGGCGTCGGAGAAGCTCTTGAAGAAATGGTAAAACATTTCCGTCGGCATGTCCCCGATTTTCTCCCGCTTAAACTGCGCCTCCCACACCAGCCAGGGGCGCCCGGAAAAGTCGATGGCGGCCTGGGCCAGCGCATCGTCCATGGGCAGCAAGAAGCCGTAGCGCGCCAGGCCCCGCTTATCTCCCAGGGCTTGGTTAAACGCTTCGCCGATGGCAATGGCGGTATCTTCGATGGTGTGGTGCTCGTCGATGTGCAGGTCGCCCTGCACCTGTACCAGCAGGTCCACGCCGCTGTGCTTGGCCAGCTGATCGAGCATGTGGTCGAAAAAACCGAGGCCGGTTTTTATACTATGTCGGCCGTGGCCGTCCAGGTTCAGCTCGACGCGAATCTGGGTTTCGTTGGTGTCGCGTTGCACCACGGCCGTGCGGGCGGGCAGGCGCAGGAACTGGTAGATCTGGTCCCAGCTCAGCGTGGACAGGGCAGCGCGCTCGTCGGGCACTTCCGCCAGCAAGATGGCCCGGCAGCCCAAGTTCTCGGCCAGTTGCACATCGGTGAGCCGGTCGCCGAGCACGTAGGAGTTCGGCAGGTCGTAGCCGTTGGCCGGGTCGAGGTAGCGGCCGAGCATGCCGAGGCCGGGCTTGCGGGTCGGCTGGTTTTCGTGGGGGAAGCTGCGGTCGATGTGGCTGTGGGCAAACTCCACCCCTTCCCCGCGCAGGATGTCGAGCATCAGGTTCTGGCAGGGCCAGAAGGTATCTTCGGGAAAGGACGCGGTGCCCAGCCCGTCCTGGTTGGTGACGAGCACCAACTCGTAGTCCAGCTCGCGGGCAATGCGCGCCAGGCCCGTGATGGCCCCGGGCAAAAACTGAAACTTGTCGAATGCGTCGACCTGCTGGCTGGGCTGGGGTTCCACCAGAATGGTCCCGTCGCGGTCGATGAAGAGTACTTTTTTCATGGCAGGCGCGAAGCCGGGCTTCGCGGGAATAGCGTAAGTAAATGATCCGGGCCGGGCGGCTTAGCCGGGAAACTGGCGCAGGGCCGCGAGCATCTGCTCGTTTTCGGCGGGCGTGCCCACCGTCAGGCGCAGGCAGCCGGCGCAGCCGGGCTGGGTGGTGCGGTTGCGCACCACGATGCCGCGCCCGAGCAGGTAGTCGTACACGGCGGTGGCATCGGGGCGGAAGCGCGCGAGCAGGAAGTTGGCGTCGGACGGAAATACGTGCTCGACGATGCCCACGGCGGGCAGCGCCGCCGCCAGCTTCCCGCGCTCGGCCAGCAGCTCCCGGCGCATCTGCTCGAAACCACCGGTGTCGGCCAGCCCGGCCAGCGCGTGCTGCTGGGTGGTTTCCGACACGTTGTAGGGCGGCTTGATTTTGTTGAGGTAACCAATCAGCGCCGGCGAGGCAAAGGCCATGCCCAGGCGCAGCCCGGCCAGGCCCCAGGCCTTGGAGAAGGTCTGGAGCACCACCAGGTTGGCAAACTCGGCCAGGCGCGTGGTCCAGCTGGGCGCGGCCGCAAAGTCGATATAGGCTTCGTCGACCACGACCAGGCCCCGGAAGCCGCGCAGGATACGCTCCACCGCCGCGGCGTGGAGCAGGTTGCCGGTGGGGTTGTTGGGCGAGCAAATGAACACCAGCTTGGCGTCGGAAGCCAACACCTTATCTATAGCGTCGTCGGAAAGCTGGAAGTCGGCCGTCAGCGGCACGCGCTCAATGGCCACGTCGTTGAGATTGGCGGCCACTTCGTACATACCGTAGGTGGGCGGCAAGATCAGGATGCTGTCCTGACCGGGCACGCAGGTCAGGCGCAGCAGCAGGTCGATGGCTTCGTCGGAGCCGTTGCCGAGGAAAATCTGCTCGGGCCGGACCTGCTTGAGCCGGGCCACTTCGGCCTTGACGGCGCGCTGCAGCGGGTCGGGGTAGCGGTTGAAGGCCTGCCCGCCGGCCGAGCCCAGGCTGTTCTCGTTCGCGTCGAGCATGACCTGCGCCGTGCCCTGAAATTCGTCGCGGGCCGAGGCGTAAGGTTTCATGGCCCGTACGTTGGGCCGGATAAGGTCGTCGAGGTTCATGGGGTGCAATGATCCGTTATCAATACGCCGGGCAGCCCAGCGGCGGCCAATGCGCGCCGCGGCCGCCGAGGTATCGTTGCTTACTGAATGGCTTCCAGGCGCAGCGTCACGGCGCGGGCGTGGGCGCGCAGGCCCTCGGCCTCGGCCATGGTTTCGACCACGGGGCCCACGGCCCGCAGGCCCGCGGCGGTAATGCGCTGAAAGGTGATTTTCTTGACAAAGGAGTCGAGCGAGACGCCGCTGTAGTTGCGGGCGTAGCCGTTGGTGGGCAGCGTGTGGTTGGTGCCGGAGGCGTAGTCGCCGGCGGCCTCTGGCGTGAGGTGGCCCAGGAACACCGAGCCGGCGCTGCGCACGCCGGCGGCCAGCTCGTCCGCGTTGTCCACGGCCAGGATCAGGTGCTCGGGCGCGTACTGGTTCGAGAACTGCAGCATCTGGTCGGAATCCCGGAGCAAAATGGCCCGGCTTTCCTGCAGGGCCTGCGCGGCCACCTGCTGCCGGGGCAGCTCTTGCACCTGCCGCTGCACCTCGGCCACCACGGCGTCGAGCACCCGCGCCGAGTTTGACAAGAGCACCACCTGCGAATCCGGGCCGTGCTCGGCCTGGCTGAGCAAGTCGGCCGCCACAAACACCGGGTTAGCCGATTCGTCGGCAATGACGAGCACCTCCGACGGCCCCGCCGGCATGTCGATGGCCACGCCGCGCTGGGCAGCCAGCTGCTTGGCCGCCGTTACGTAGCGGTTGCCGGGCCCGAAAATTTTGTCGACGGCCGGCACGGATTCGGTGCCGCCGGTCAGGGCCGCCACGGCCTGCGCGCCGCCGGCCTTGATGATGGTGTCAATGCCCAGCTCGGCGGCGGTGAAGAGGATGACGGGGTTGACGGAGCCGTCCTTGGCGGGCGGCGTGCACAGCACGATGTCGGGGCAGCCGGCCAAACGGGCGGGCACGCCCAGCATGAGCAGGGTGCTGAACAGCGGCGCCGTGCCCCCGGGAATGTAGAGGCCCACGCGCTGCACCGGCACTGGGCGGCGCCAGCACTCCACGCCGGGCATGGTTTCGAGGCGCAGCTCGGCTTCGCGCTGGGCCGCGTGAAACCGCTCGATGTTGTGGCGGGCCTGCCGGATGGCGGCCTGCAGTTCGGCCGGCACCTGCGCGGCGGCCGCGGCCAGCTCCGGGGCCGACACCCGCAAGTCCGTCAGTGCGGCCCCGTCGAAGGCGGCGGCGTAGTGGCGCAGGGCCTCGTCGCCGCGCCGGCGCACGTCGTCGAAGATGGCGCGCACCCGCTGCTCGACCTCGGCGGCCTCGGCCTGGGCCGGGCGCTGCTGCAAAGCCGCCCACTCGCTGGGGGCGGGATAATTGAATCGTTGCATCACGTTGAATGTGAAAATGGGCTGCGCTTCGCGAAGGTGGGTTCATGTGAAAAGGCGTCGGGGGTAGTTCCGGTCGACTACGCTACCAGAACCGCTTTCCGCCCATGTTTCACATTCACCGCATTCCGCACATTAGCATTAGGCAATCATCTTCTCGATGGGCAGCACCAGGATGCCTTCGGCGCCGACGGCCTTGAGCTGGTCGGTGATGTGCCAGAAGTCGTCCTCGTTGACCACCGACTGCACCGACACCCAGCCGGCCTCGGCCAGCGGCGTCACCGTGGGCGACTTGATGCCCGGCAGCAGGGCCTTCACCGCGGGCAGCGCAGCTTCGGGGGCGTTGAGCAGGATGTACTTGTTGCGGCGGGCGCGGCGCACGGCCTGCATGCGGAAGCGCAGCTGGTCGAGCAAACGCTGCTTCTCGTCGGTGAGCTGAGGACTGGCAATGAGCACGGCCTCGGAGCGGAACACGGTTTCGACTTCGCGCAGCCCGTTGCCGAGCAAGGTGGAACCCGACGAGACGATGTCGCAGATGGCATCGGCCAGGCCGATGCTCGGGGCAATTTCCACCGAGCCGCTGATGGTGTGCAACTGGGCCTGCACGCCTTCGCCGGCGAGGTAGTTGCCCAGAATCTGCGGGTACGAGGTGGCAATGTTCTTGCCCTGCAGGTCGGCCACCGAGGTGTAGGCCTCCCCGCGGGGCACGGCCAGCGAGAGGCGACACTTGCTGAAGCCCAGCGGCTCGACTTCGAGCTGGGGCAGGCCGGCTTCGACGAGCACGTTCTGGCCCACGATGCCCAGGTCGGCCACGCCGTCCTGCACGTAGCCGGGAATGTCGTCGTCGCGCAGGAAGAGGATTTCCAGGGGGAAGTTGGTGGCTTCGGTTTTGAGCTTGTAGGAGGAGCTCAGGAAGCCAATGCCGCATTCGCGGATGAGCGAGAGGGAGTCCTCGCTCAGACGACCAGATTTCTGGATGGCCAGACGAATCATGGGAAGAAGGGAAAAGCGGGAAACAACGCCGGCGGGCACTGGGCAGGCCGAGCGGTTGTCGAAAACATCATCAACAGGGGGCCGAAGTCCGAAGCGGCGCTGCTGTCAGCGGCAAGGGGCCAAAACCGGCGGGGCGACGTAGGTTCGGACCGTAGCCGAACGCCTATACGTAATTATTCCTCTCCCGGGGAGGAATGGTGGTGATGATGACCGGCATGCCCGGCCGCGGCACCCCAATGCGGGACGGCCGGCGACAACGAAAAGCGCAACGAGGCGACGAGGGACATGCGGGATTTTGGGAATTCTGCGGGCAAAGGTACGCGGGAAAATCAAATACCGAAATAATCCGCCCGCGGAATTGCCATTGCCGTATTTTTTTCGGGCTCTAACGCGCAGTTGGTCACGGCTTCAGCCGCTCACATGATCATGTGAATTAAACCCCCAAGCGCCCCCGCTGTCGTATCTTGGCACTTTTCTTTCGAACTGCCTCGTTACGAACACACCCACTGCACCCGCTATGTCCCGCTTTCTTTGCCTGATCCTGGCCGCCTGTCTCGGCGCGGCCGAAGTCCACGCCCAGCAATTCGTGCAGCCCCAGGCCAGCCCGCACGCCGTGGTGACGCAGACCGTCGGCCTGACCGACGTGACGGTGGACTACCACACTCCCGGGGTGAAAAACCGCAAGGTGTGGGGGCAGCTGGTGCCCTACGAGCAGGTGTGGCGGGCCGGCGCCAACGAAAACACGCTCATCACCTTCTCCGACTCGGTGCGCATCAGCGGCAAACCGGTATCGGCGGGTACGTACTCGTTGTACGTGCTGCCCTCGGCCGACCACGACTGGCAGTTCATCCTCAACAAAGTCACCAACCACTGGGGCAACGAGGGCTACAAGGCCGAGGACGACGTGCTGCGCGTACCGGTGCTGCCCGAAACCACGCCCATGCGCGAGTCCCTGCACTACTGGTTTTCGGACGTGCGCCCTAACGCGGCGCGCCTGAACCTTTCCTGGGAAACCAAGACCATTTCGGTGTTTATCCGCACCAACGTGCACGCCAAAGTGCTGCAGAGCATGCAGGCCGCCGTGGCCAAAACGCCCAACGACCCGCAGCTGCTGGCCGGCGCGGCCGACTACCTCATCCAGAACCAAATCGAGGGCGAGCTGGCGCTGAAGTACATCAACCGCGCCATCGAGCTGAACGAAAGCTACACCAACCTCTGGCTGAAAGCCCGCCTGATGGCCCAGAAAGAGGACTACCTCTCGGCCGTGGAGGCCGCCCGCCGCGCCATCAAGGCCGGCGACAAGGACGACGACAAATTCAAAAACCAGCTGCCGGGCATGAAAGTGGCCCTCACGCAGTGGCAGTCGAAGGCCTACTAGCCCCTGCCAGGCCGCAGCTCCGCAGCCTGCCCACCGCCCCAAGAGCCGGTAATTCCGGACTTTTGGGGCGGTGGGCGTTTGTTTGGCCCGCTGAAGGTTCGGTTTTCGCTCGTTGCCTATGGATGCGCTGCTCGCCCGCCTGCGGGCCCTCTACCCGCTCTCCGATGCTTGCCTGGCATCCATCACCGAACTGATGCGGCGCGAGGAGCTGCCCGCCCGGCGCGCCTTGCTGGCCCCGGGGCAGGTGGCCAATCGGATTTACTTTGTCGAGAGCGGGCTGGCGCGGGGATACTACCTGCACGAGGGGCGCGAGGCCAACACCTGGTTTATGCGCGAGGGCGACTTTCTCATCTCCATCGTCAGCTTCCTCACCCGCACCGTCTCGCAGGAGTTTATGGAGCTGCTCGAAGACAGCGTGCTCTACTCCGTCAGCTACGAGCAGCTGCAGCAGCTCTACCGCGACTTTCCGGAGTTCAACTACGTGGGCCGGCTGCTCACCGAGCACTACTACGTGCTCAGCGAGCAGCGCACCCAGCAGCTGCGCCTGCTGCGGGCCGAGCAGCGCTACGAGCAGCTGGTGCGCGCCTTTCCGGAGGTACTGCAGCGCGTGCCGCTCAAGCACCTGGCCTCTTACCTCGGCGTGACGCCCGAAACCATCAGCCGCATCCGGGCGCAGGCCGGCCGCCGCTGACGTTACTAGTCGGTTTCGCCTCCTCCGGCACGTGGTGCCCACGACAGACGGCCTTCCGCTCTATACCAACGCGTGCCCGCCCCGGAATCCGGAACGGGCACGCGGCATAGCGGCTGTTAGAACCGGGCAATGATGCGCAGATTCACCACGCGCTGCGAGAGGTAGTTGGGCACGCCGTAGGTGGCCCCGTTCAGGTCCTGGATGTAGCTGTAGCCAGCCACGTTGTTGGCCGCCAGCACGTTGAGCACTTCCAGACCCATCCACAGGCTTTCGGGCTGGTAGAACTTGCTGGAGCGGATGGTACGCAAGCTCAGCACCTTGGAAAAGCCCAAATCCACGCGCTTGTAGCTGCGGGTGAGCTTGCTAGTGCCGCGCAGCTCGGGCACATCGGGCGGGCTGAAGGGCAGCCCGGAACCGAACACGAAGTTCACGTAGCCGCGCACCGAGGGGTTGTTCGGCAAGTGGTCCTGAAAGAAAATACCCAGGTTCACACGCTGGTCCGAGGGGCGGCGGATGTAGCCTTTCTCCTTTTTGCCGATTTGTTTGCCGTCCGCGTCGTAGATGGTCAGCGAGTCGCCCTGCAGGTTTTCGCGGGTGGTGAGCACGCCCAGGCTAAACCACGACTCGGCCCCGCGCACGAACTCCCCGCTCAGGCGCCCGTCCACGCCCGCGGCGTAAGCCGTGGCCATGTTCTTGGCGAAGTAGCGCAGGCGCACGTTGTCCACGTCGTACGGGATGACGTCGGTCAGGTACTTGAAGTAGGCTTCGCCGGTGAGCTTGAAGGGCCGGCCCCAGTTCTTGAAGTTGTACTCGGTGCCCGCGATGAAGTGCACGGAGCGCTGGGCCCGCAGTTCGGGGTTGAGCACGCCCCGTTGGTTGCGCAGCTCCCGGTAGAACGGCGGCTGGTAGTACAGCCCCGTCGCGGCCTTATACGACACGTTGGGGTGGCGGCGCGAGCGGGCCGAAAACTGCACCCGCGGGCTCACCGTCAGCTGCTCGTTCACCGACCAGTAGTGCAGGCGCACGCCGTAGGTCACGGTTTTGAGCGAGTCCAGCCGCCAGGTGTGCTGCCCGTAGCCCTGCACGCGGGTCGAGGTCAGATCCAGCTGCGTTTGCAGGCGGGTGAAACGTTTGGCCGGCACGTAGTCGGCCGAGTCGGTGAAGGCGTACTCGTCGAGGCGGTCGTCCACGTGTTCCCGGCCGCCCTTCACGCCGAAGCGCAGCTCGTGCCGCGGGGCCGGGTGGTAGGTGGCGCGGGCTTCCACGGTGCCGATCCAGGCGGCGAGGCGGTTGCGCGAGTGGTCGAAGCGGGAGCCCACGTCGCGCTGGCGCACGGCCTGGTTGAAGTCCGGGGAGTTCGGGTCGCGGTTGATGTCGGCCAGGCGGTAAGCGGCCTCTACGTCGCGCAGCTCGTACTCGCGGGTGATGAGCCCGCCGCCGATCAGCTCCCCGGTCAGCTTCGGGGTGAAGTGGTGCGTCAGGTTCAGCCCGCCCTGGTAGGTGTCGTACTGCATCCGCTCGTGCCCGTCGTAGTAGATGAAGAGGCGCTGAAACTGGTTGGTGCCGGTGCTGAACGTGACCTGCCCCGACTGCGGGGCGAAGCGGTAGTTGTTGTGGGCCCAGGAGCCGAGCACGCCCAGGCTGGTTTTCTGCAGGTCGTCCTTGGGGCCCAGGCCGATGTTGACGTAGAGCTGCCCGTCGGCAAACGTGGGGTTATAGGCCCCGCTCTGCTGGCGCAAGGAGCGCAGCACGTACTGCGCGTTTTTGTAGCGTACCCCGCCCAGGTAGCTCACCCGGCCCGATTTCGACACGTTTTCGTAGCTCAGGGCCCCGCCCACCAAACTGGCCGTGGCCGTCAGCCCGCGCTGGGTGGGCCGCTTGTACTCGATGTTGAGCACCGAGGAGAGCTTGTCGCCGAAGCGCGGCTGCCAGCCGCCCGAGGAAAATTCTACCTTTTCGACCAGATCGGGGTTGACGAAGCTCAGGCCTTCCTGCTGGGCCTGCGTGACGAGAAACGGCCGGTAAATCTCGATGCCGTTGACGTAGACCAGGTTTTCGTCGTAGTTGCCGCCGCGCACCGAGTAGGTGCTCGTCAGTTCGTTGGTCGACTGCACGCCCGGCAGCGTTTTCAGGATGGCGTTGAAGTCGCCGAAGGTCGAGGGAATCTCCTTGGCCGAGCGCGGCTCCAGCGTGGTCAGGCTGATTTGCTCGCGCGTGTCCACCCCGCGCTGCCCGCGCACGGTCACGTTGTCGAGGGCGCGGGTGCTGGTTTGCAAGCTCAGGCTGAGCTCGGCGGAGCCGTCGGCTAGTTCCCGCGCCGTCACGGTGCGCCGGCTCGTCGCGTAGCCCAGGCGCTGCACCACCAGCGTCAGCGAGTTGCCGGCCGGCCGGGCGACGCTCAGGCGGAAGCGGCCGGCCTCGTCGGTGCTGGTGCCGCCGGGCAGGCCTTCCACCGACACGGAGGCCTGCTCCACGGGCTGCCCGGCGGCGTCGCGCACGGTGCCGCGCAGCTCCACCCGGCCGGCGGGTTGCTGGGCTTGCGCGGCGGCGGGGGCAGCGGCGGCCGGCGCGGCCAGCAGCAGGGCCCGCACCGTGACGGTGGGCCAGAACGAGGGTCGACGTTTCCTCATTAATCGGCGGCGGTAAACAGGCCGTTGAGTTGGGCGCGCAGCTCGGCCAGGGTGGCCACCGGATCGGGGGCGTTGAACACGAACGAGCCGGCCACCAGCACGTCGGCACCGGCTTCCACCAGCGGCAGCAGGTTTTGCTCGTTCACCCCGCCGTCCACTTCGATCAGCGCCTCGGAGCCCGCGTCGGTGAGCAATTCTTTCAGCTCGGCCACTTTCTGCAGGGTATGCGGAATAAAGCTTTGCCCGCCGAAGCCGGGGTTCACCGACATCACGCAAACCAGGTCCACGTCCTGGGCAATGTCCTGCAGCACCCAGGCCGGGGTATGTGGGTTCAAGGCCACGCCGGCGCGGCAGCCGAGCTTCTTGATCTGCTGCAGCACGCGGTGCAGGTGCGGGCAAGCTTCGTAGTGCACGGTGATGCCCGCGGCACCGGCGTCGCGCACGGCCTCGAGGTAGTTCTGCGGCTCTTCGATCATCAGGTGCACGTCCAAGGGCTGCTGGGCGTGGCGGTGAATGGCCTGGAGCACCGGGATGCCGAAGGAAATATTGGGCACGAAGCGGCCGTCCATGATGTCGCAGTGCAACCAGTCGGCGGCGCTGCCGGCCAGACGCTCGGTTTCGGCCTGCAGGTTGGCAAAGTCGGCGGCCAGCAAGGACGGAGCCAGCAAGGGAGTGATTCGGCGGGGAGTGGTGCTCATGACCGCGAAATTAGGCAATGGCGTAACAAGTAACAGGCAACGTGGAACAGGTTTGGCAGATAAGGCAATGGATGCGCTCAGCCCGCGCGTACGGTGGTTTTTGGTAGAGCTGCAGGGCAAGGCCGCGCAATGGCACCGCAGCCGGGGCACTGGCGCGCCGCTATTTGCTGGCACCGCCTAAGCCCAGGCCGCACAGGAGGCTACGGCCCCAAACGAACGGCCCGGTCATGCAGTATGACCGGGCCGCCGTCAACCCATAATTCACCGGAATTGGTGCCGGCCGCCGGGGTTCTCACCACTGCCCCGCCGGCCGGGTTTGCCTTATTGAATCGATGCGCTCGAACCCGTCACAGGTACTGCTTAATTACGCTTAGTGCTAGTGGCGCTTATTCGCCCTTTTTCCAGGCCTGCCAGTCAAGCTCGCCCGACTCGCGCCGGCGCAGGAATACGGTCTGGTCGTCGCGCTGCATCTTGCCGAAGGTCAGGTCGCCGCGGCAGTCCAGGCACTTGACGGAGGTGTACTTGAATTTGTCCTGGGCCACGCGCGAGGTCAGATCCAGGTTATCGGAGCCGCAGAGGCCGCAGGCGGCCACGTCGGGGAAGCTCAATCGGTCGTACTCGGCCACGACTTCGTGGAAGGAGCCGCCTTGGACGGTGAAGTGGAATTGGCGCCGGCCAATTCGCTTGGTGGTCATCAGTTGAAGCATGATGCGCTGTGCTTGAATGGTTCTGCAATACGGTTTAAAGATACCCAATATTTTTAGCAAACCAAAATTATTAGCAAACATCCTGCATAAAAAACCCCTCCCGCTGCGCGAGCGGAAGGGGTCAATGAGAGCAGCAAGGCGACTGAGGGGTTACTGCCGCACAAAGCGCACCGTGCGGGCTTGGCCGCCGGCTTCCACCGTGCAGGTGTAGGCCCCGGCGCGCAGGGCGGGAAGTTGCAGCGGCACGTGCTCCTGGCCCGGGGCGGGCAGGCGCTGCTCGCTGACCAGGGCTCCGCGGCTGTCGCGCACCGTCACGCGCAGGGCCTGGCGGCGGAAGGCCTCGGGCAGCTGCAGGGTCAGCGCCGAGCCGGCGGGGTTCGGAAACACGCCCAGCTCGTCGGCGGGGTTGCGCGGGGCGCCGGCGGCCAGCGGGGCGCCGGGGTTGGCCAGGTTGTAGGCCCGCACGAAGTTGGGCACGCCGTAGCCCACGAGGTTGTCGGGGTTGCTGGCCTGGGTGCCGCTGCTGCGCAGGTACTGGCGCACCTGCTGGGCCGTGAGCGTGGGGTTGGCCTGCCAGAAGCCGGCGCCCATGCCCGCCAGAATGGGACAGGCGTAGGACGTGCCGTTGCCCTGCAGGATGCCGTTGCTGGGCGCCAGGCCATAGGCCAGCACGCCCCGGGCCGAGAGGTCGGGCTTGATGCGCCCGTCGGCGGTGGGGCCGATGGAGCTGAAGCCGCCGCGCACCAAGAGCGAATCCACCGCGCCCACTGTCAGCACCGAGTCGGCGTCGGCCGGGGCGCCGATGTACTGCCAGCTGCCGCCCCCGTCGTTGCCGGCGGAGTTGAACACGAGCATGCCCACGCGGGCGGCTACGGTGGCGGCGCGGCTGGCAATGGCGGTGCGCCCGTTCAGCTCGCTGTAGGTATGGTCGGTAGACGGCGGGTCAAACGTGGTGTAGCCCAGCGAGGAACTGATGACGTCCACGCCGAGCGAATCGGCGTATTCAGCCGCAATCAACCAGTTGGCTTCCTCCACCGGGTGCTCCGAGGACACGTCCTCGGTGATGCACAGGTGGTAGCTGGCCTTGGGCGCCGTGCCGACGAAGTAGCCCGGCTGGTTGGCCGCCAGCGTCGAGAGCGTGAGCGTGCCGTGGTAGTTCTTCTCGAACACGCCCCGGTCCTTGTCGACGAAGTCGAAGGTGCTCAGCAGGCGCCCCTCCTGCCGCAGCGAGGCGAAGGCCGCCATCTGGTCGGCACCCGGAAAGCCGGCATCAAACACGGCAATCTGCATGCCCTCGCCCCGGTAGCCGGCGTTGTGCATGCTCACGGCCCCGAGCATCTGGGCTTGCCAGTAGCCCAGGCCGTAGTCAGCCGCGGTGGCGGCGGTGCGCGCGGCGGCCGGCGCGGCCTGCTGCGCGACGGGCGGGGCCGGGACGGGCGCCGGGGCGGGGCGGTTCAGGGTGGTGGCGCTGCGCACGAAGGGCAAGGCCTGCAGGCGGGCCAGGGCGGCGGCGTCGCACTCCACTACTGCGGCGTTGAACCAGCGCGAGGTGTAGAGCAGGCGCACGCCGGTCGTGTTGCGCACCTGCGTGGCGTAGGCGGGCGTCACCGGCAGGTCGCGCGGGAGCACGGCAATGCCCTGGCGCGTGCGGCGCTGCACCGAGCGGGCCGAGAGAAAGGCCTGCGGCTGCGCGACGCTGTAGGGCGTGCCGGTTTTGTCGCGGAAATACACCAGGTGCCGCTGCGCGGGGCTGCTTTGGGCCTGGGCCGCCGGGGCGGCCACCGCCAGGGCCGCCAGCACCAGTCCGAGGGAAAAAAGACGCATGTAAACGGGCGAAAGGAATGGGTTGGGCAAGATACTCAATCAACGCCGCCCGCGCACCGTCCCCGAACTCGGCCCGCTGGCTACCAGCGCCGGCAGGTCAGGGCAGCAGGGTTTCGCGGTGAATGCGGCCGCTGGTCACGTAGCCCACGCCCACCGGGCAGCCGTGGTTGGGCTCGCAGTAATCGAGCTGCCGGGCCACGCGCAGCACCGGCCCGACGCCCTGGGCGTAGACCTGCCGCAGCTCCCGCTGGTGGTTTACGTCGCCCTCCACCCCGTCGAAGGAGTAGGTGGTGATGGTGTGCTCGTAGCTGCTCCCGCCCACGCGGCGGGCTTCGTCCACGGCTTCGTAGCGGCTGTTGGGCAAGGCGAAGCTGCCCACGGCGCCAAGCTGGCTGAACGCGTGCTTGTCCCACTCGGCCCCGCTGCGCACCGGAAACACCAGCTCCACGGTGCGGCGGTTGCTGCGCGTGAGCAGCAGCGCCTGGGCCTGCCGGGTCAGCGTCTGCACGCTGTCGACGTGCCAGACGTCGGCGGCCGTGGCCCGCGAGGAGCGCACCAGCTTGTAGGTGGGCGCGCCGGCCGCGTCCCGGTAGGTTTCCGTCAGCTGCTCGCGCACCTGCGAGCTGAGGGCCGACACCGTGCGGTTGTTGGTAATGACGGTATCCTGCACGGCGTAAATGCGCTCGGCGCCCACCGTTAGCGGGTAGTAATCGGTGCCGGCGGGCGGGGGCGGCTCGGCGGTGTGGGTGCAGGCGGCCAGGCTCAACAGCCCGACCGTGGTTAAAACACGCGACATCATAACGGATACGGCAATCGGGTACAAACAACAAGCCCCGGCGCGGGGGCCGGGGCTTGCAAGATAAACAGCGGGGGCTACTGCACCAGCGTCTCGGTGTGCGTCTTGCCCGAGACGATGTACTTCTCCCCGATCTGACAGGCCGTGCCGCCGGTGCCCTGGCAGTAGTTCAGGGCCAGCGACTCGCGCAGCACCGGCCCGACGCCCTTGGCGTACACCTGCCGCGTGGTGTACTCGTAGTAGATGTTGTTGCGGTTCGGGTCGTCGTCGAAGGTCGTCAGCGTGTTGTCGTAGCTGCGCGTGCCGGCCACGAAGCCGGCGCCCACGTCCTGGTAGCGGCGGTTGACGGCCACCAGCGTGTCGCGGTCGTTGAAGGCGTTCTTGTTCCACTCGCCGCCTTCGCGCACCGGGAAGATGAGCTCCACGGTGCGCCAGTTGCTGCGCGTGAGCAGCAGGTTCTGCGCATTCACCGTGAGCGTCTGCACGCTGTCGACGCGCCAGGCCGCGCTGGCCGTGGCCCGCGAGGAGCGCACCAGCTTGTAGGTCAGCGCGCCGGCCGCGTCCCGGTAGGTTTCCGTCAGCTGCTCGCGCACCTGCGAGCGGACCTCCGTGGGGCGGTTGTTGGTATAGCTGCGGTCCACCACGTCGAAAACGCGCTCGGCCCCTACCTTCAGCGGGTAGTAATCCTTGCCCGATTCGGCGGGCGCTTCGCTGGTGTTTTCGCAGGCCACCAGGGCCAGACCGGCCAGCAGGCCGGCCGCAAGGGAAGCTAAACGACGCATCATAGCTAGGCTAACAACTCAACTTAAGCCGGTACCCCGGCGCGGCCCACCACCGGCAGGCTGGGTGCGGTCAGCCCGGCGGGGCTGCGCTCGATCCAGCCGCCGCCCAGCACGTCCAGCCCGTCGTAGAATACGGCGGCCTGGCCCGGGGCAATGGCGTGTACGGGCTCGGGAAAGTAAACGTACATTTTTCCGTCTTTCTCTTCGAGGAACGAGGCGGCCCCGCCGTGGTTGTAGCGCACCTTGGTGACGGCCGGCACCAGCCCGCGGCCCGCCAGCGAGGCGTGCTTGCCCATGTTCAGGCGGCCTACCACCGTGGCGGTGCGGGCCAGCTCGTCGAAGTTGCCGAGCACGACTTCGTTGGTTTCCGGGCGAATTTCCACCACGTAGGCCGGGTAGCCCAGGGTCACGCCCAGGCCTTTGCGCTGCCCGATGGTGTAGAACGGGTAGCCCTCGTGGGCGCCCACCACCGAGCCGTCGGTCAGCACGAACTTGCCGCCGGCCACGCGCTCCTCCAGCCCCTCGACGCGGCGCTTGAGGAAGCCGCGGTAGTCGTTGTCGGGGATAAAGCAGATTTCGTAGCTCTCGGGCTTGTTCACCAGCTCCATGAAGCCGCGGTCGGTGGCCAGCTGGCGGATTTCCGACTTGCGCAGCTGGCCCAGCGGGAAGATGGTGCGCGCCAGGCTTTCCTGCGACACGCCCCAGAGGGCGTACGACTGGTCTTTGCCCTCGTCGAGGCCCTTGGTGATGACGTAGCGGCCGTTTTCCTCGCGCACCTGGGCGTAGTGGCCGGTGGCAATGTACTGGCAGCCGAGCTGGTCGGCGCGGCGCAGCAAGGCGTCCCACTTGATGTGGGTGTTGCAGAGCACGCAGGGGTTGGGCGTGCGGCCCGCGAGGTAGCCCTCCACGAAGTCGTCGATGACGTGGCCGCCGAACTCGTTGCGGATGTCGATGATGAAGTGCGGGAAGCCCAGCTGCACGGCCACGTCGCGCGCGTCGTTGATGCTATCGAGCGAGCAGCAGCCGGTTTCTTTCTTGGAGCCGCCGGCGGAGGCGTAGTCCCAGGTTTTCATGGTCATTCCGACCACTTCGTAGCCCTGCTCGTGCAGCAGCACCGCGGCTACGGATGAATCAATGCCGCCGCTCATTGCGACGAGGACGCGGCCTTTCGAGCCGGCGCCGGGAGTAGTTTCTACGGTCATAGCGGAGCGCCCGGGAGGTCAAAGTTCCCGGCCGAATGGCAAAGGTAACACCGGAAGCCCGCTTCGGGTTTCCTACCTTCGCGGGCTCAAAGGTGAAATGGTGAATTTGTGAAGGTGCGAAGAGCGGCCCGGCCCGCGTTTCGCACACCAGCTATAATTCGCCCTTCACAACTTTATAACTTCACAACTTCACCGCCTTGGCTCTTCTGACTTCCGTTCTGGTTCGCGGCATCAACAACCTGTCCGACGCGCGCTACTGCGCCGGCATGGGCGCCGATTACCTCACGTTTCGCCTCGACCCGGCCCTGCCGGGTGCCGTCACGCCCGAACTGGTGCAGGAGCTGAGCGGCTGGGTGGCCGGCGTGGAGCTGATCGGCGAGTTCGGCCCGATGCCGGCCGAACAAATCAACGCGCTGGCCAAGCAGTGCGGCCTGCACGCAGTGCTGCTGCACGGGCTGCGCACGGCCGAGGAAATGGAGGAACTGGCCCTGCCCGCCTGGCTGCTCACGGGCTGGATTCCGGACATGCTGCCCGAGGACGTGGACCGCCGCTTCCAGCAGCTGGCCCCGTTCACGGCCGGCTTCGTGTTTGCCGAGTTGCCCCCGCAGCCCCTCACCGATGCCCAGCTCACGCGCTTGGCCGAGCAGGCCCGCGCCTACCCCATCTGGCTGGCGCCCGGTTTTGCCACCGGCTCGGTGCGCCAGCTGCTCGACGCGGTGCAGCCCCGCGGCCTGGTGCTGGAAGGCGGCGACGAAATCCGCCCCGGCGTGCGCGACTTCAGCGAGATGGAAACCGTGTTCGAGGAGCTGGAAGTGGATTGATGGCGAAGCAGGCGCGCGTGCGCTTTCCTTGAGAAACTGATTTGTAACGACGCGGCCCTTTCCTGGCAGGAAAGGGCCGCGTCGCTTATTTAACTCTGCCCGGCTTCACTTTTGACCGTTCGGCCAGCCGGCTCTTTGGTTACACCATCACCGCCACCAGGTCCAGGATTTTTTCCCCCAGCCACTGCTCGCCCTCGGTGTGCACGTGGCGGGCGGCCTCCGCGGGGTCCAGTTCGTTGCTGAACAGGCGCCAGGCAACTTCCCCGTCGATGGTGACGGTGGCATCGGGCGTGGGGCGCTCGGGCGTCAGCGCCCAGTGGTCGGCGGTGCGCTCGAGCTGCCACTCGCCGGGCGCGGGGCCGCTCAGGCGCACGCGCAACTGGGTACCCTCGGGGGCCAGCACCGTGCGGTAGTGGTGCGGCAGGGCGCGCATGGACGTCTGCAGGTAGGGCTCGTAAAGGGCCGGGGCCAGCAGCACGTCTTCGCCGCGGCCTATGGCCTGGCGAATCTGCTGCTGGTGGTGCCACTTCTCGGTGTATTCCCGGGCCACGTGAAACCAGTTCGCCGACTCGGCCTCGCCGGCCCAGGCCACGGCAAAAGCGGCCGGCGCCCAGGGGTCGAGCGTCTGCAGAAACGCGGCGTACTCGCGGCCGCTCAGCTCCAGCAGCCACGTGACCACGGCCGGACTCAGGCGGCGGGTGGCCGCAATCCAGTCGGCGTTGAGCTGGTTGAGGAACTCCACCAGGCCGCTGTGGGTGCTCATGTCGCCGGTGGGCGCCACGCCGAAGTGCCCGTCGCGCAGCATGGAGAGCGTGCGCAAGTTGCCGTCGAGCAGGTGCAGGGCCACGTCCATCACCCGCCAGCGCGGGGCCAGCGTCGGCCGCTCCCACTCGTCGGGCGTGAGCGTGCGCAGCAAGTCGAGCAGCAGCCGATCCAACTCGGCAAACAGCGGCAGGGTGACGATGGGCGGTTGGCGCATATAGGCGGGTTGAAGAGAGCAACGCCGGCAAGACGCCGACGGGTAAATGGCGGATCGGAGCTTATTCCGTGGTGAGGGCCACGGGCTCCGGTCCGAAGGAAAAGTGCAGGTACTTGATGGGCACGCCCAGCGCACGGTACTTCCGCTCGTAGGTCGTCTGGATGTCGTACGCGTGCGGCAGCAGACCGGTGGTCTGGTAGAGGTCCTTGGTAAAGACCAGATCGGGAGCCTGGCGCTCCTGCAGCAGCTCCAGGGTGTAGTCGAAGAGCAGCTCGGAGTCGGTTTTGAGGTGTACCAGGCCGCCGGGGCGCAAGATCTGGCGGTACAGCTCTTGGAAGCGCGGGGCGGTGAGGCGGCGCTTGGTGTCGCCCAGGCGCGGGCGCGGGTCGGGGAAGGTTATCCAGAGCTCGTCCAGCTCGCCGGGGCCGAAGTGCTCCAGCAACTTTTCGGCCTGCATGCGCAGAAAGCCCACGTTCGTCAGGCCCTTCTCCTCGGCCAGCTTGCTGCCGCGGTACATCCGCTCCCCCTTGATGTCGAGGCCGAGGAAGTTGCGCTCCGTATAGCGCTCGGCCATACCCACGGTGTACTCGCCCTTGCCGCAGCCGATTTCCAGGGTGATGGGGTGGTCGTTTTTGAAAAAATCGGCCTGCCAGCGGCCGCGCAGCGCCCCGAAGGTGTCCTTGCCCGGCTCGACAATGTCGGCCCGCTGGGCATTTTCGGCAAAGCGCTTGAGTTTGATTCGACCCATTTACAAAGGTGAAGTTGTGAACTTGTGAAGGTGGTGAGGTGGGCGTGCGGCTCGGGCGACGCGCCGCTGCTTGCATTGTTAGCGGGGTAACCCGGGTTGGCGGCAGGTTTTGCGGTGGCCCCTGCCCTCTGCCCTACACCGCCCGCTGCTAAGCCGCGGTTTCAGGCCCGGTTTCGGCCTCGTACAGGTCGGGCACTTCCGCCACCACAAAGGTGCTGCCGCCGACAAAGATGACGTCCTCGGGCCCGGCCTGCCGCCGCGCTTCGGCCAGGGCCTCGGCCACCGAGCCGCAGACCGGGCCGCGCAGGCCGTGGCCCTCCGCCTGCGCCGCCAACTCAGTCGCCGGCAGCGCCCGCGGAATGCCCGCTGCGCAAAAATAATACGTGGCCTCCCGCGGCAGCAGGGCCAGCACCTTGCCCAGGTCTTTGTCGGCCACCATGCCCAGCACCACGTGCAGGCGCTCGTAGCGCAGCCGACTCAGCTGCTGCACCACTAGCCGGATGCCGGCCTCATTGTGGCCCGTGTCGCAGATGGTGAGCGGCCGGCGGCCGATGACCTGCCAGCGGCCCCGCAGGCCGGTCAGCTCGCGCACCTGGCGCAGGCCCTGGCGGATATGCTCGTCGGTGATGCCGAAGCCCTGGCGGCGCAGCTCCTCCACGGTGGCCAGCACGCCGGGCAGGTTCAGCCGCTGGTAGTCGCCCACCAGGGCCAGCTCCACCTCATCCAGCCACACCGCTCCGTCGCGCCACAGGCGCAGGTATTGGCTGGCCGCGGCGGGCTCGTCGCGCAGCAGCTCGGCGCGGTAGCGGGTATCGGCGAAGGTGAGCGGCGCGGCGCGCTCGGCGGCGGTGTGCTCGAACACGGCCTGCACCTCGGACTGGGTCTGGCTGACCACGGCTGGCACGCCGGGCTTGATGATGCCGGCTTTTTCGGCGGCAATCTTGGGCAGCGTGTCGCCTAGGATGGCTTGGTGGTCGTAGCTGATGTTGGTGATGAGCGAGACGAGCGGGGTGATGATGTTGGTGGAATCCAGCCGCCCGCCCAGGCCCACTTCGATGATGGCAATATCCACTTGCTCGGCGGTGAAGTAGTCGTAGCATAGGGCCACGCACATTTCGAAGAAGGACGGCTGCACTTCCTCAAACAGCCCGCGCCAGCGCGCCACCCAGGCCACCAGGTACTCGGGCGTCAGCTCACGGCCATTCAGGCGGATGCGCTCGGTGAACTCGCGCAGGTGCGGCGAGGTGTAGAGGCCGGTACGGTAGCCCGCGCTTTGCAACATGGCGGCCAGCAGGTGCGAGCTGCTACCCTTGCCGTTGGTGCCGGCCACGTGCACGCTGCGAAACTTGTTTTCCGGGTGGCCCATAGCAGCCACCAGCTTCTGCACGCCCACCAGCCCATCCTTGAAGCCGGCGGCGCCCACCCGCTGAAACATCGGCAGCTGGCCGTAAAGAAAGTCGAGGGTTTGCTGGTAGGTCATGGCGAGGAAATCAGGGTGCAAAAAAACGCCGCGGGCCGGAGAATTCCGACCAGCGGCGTGAGCTTTTGCCCAGAAGCGAGTTGAGCGGCGGTTATTCCACCTTGAAGCGAAAGGTAAAGAAGCCCGTGGCGGGCCCGGCCTCGGCCTTGAGCTTGCGCACCCCGAACCGCTCCTGAATCAGGCTGCGGCAGATGCGCACCTGCTCGGCCGACATATTGCCGGCGACTTTGTCCACCGACTCGATTTCGCCGTCCGCGCTGATTTTGATTTTGAAGCGCAGGTAGCCGTTCTGGTTGTCCACGGCTTCGGGCTTGGGCGTCGCGGCGAAGGCCCAGCCGCCGCCCACGAACCCGTCGCCGTCGCCGCCGCCCGAGCCGCCGCCGCTGCCCGGGTCGCCGGAGTAGGCTTTGCCGGTGTAGGTGCCGCGCGGGTCGCCTTTGTCGCCCACGGTGCCGGGGTTGTCGCCGTTGTTGTTGCCCGAGGGCGCGTCACTCGAGCCGTTCACGCCGTTGCCACCGGTGTTGGCCGTGGCCCCGCGCGGGGTGAAGATGGCGCGCTGGTTGACCTTGGGCTTTTCCGGCTCCGGCTCCTTCACCGGCTCGCGCATGGGCTCCTCGCGGGGGCGCGGCGTGGGCTTGTCCACCGGCGGAATCTTCACGTCGTTTTCCTCCGCCTCGCTGGTCACCACCTTTTCCTGCACGTCCTCGGCGGGCGTGGGCGGCGTGGGGGTGCTGGCCTGCTGGGGCTCGGGGTCGGGTTGCTGGGCCGGCGGCTTGGAGTCCTCCCGGTTGGGCGACTCGTTGGCCGGGGCCGAGGTCTGCACGTCGCCGCTGCCCACTTGGTCCATGCCGTAGTTCAGCTCCACGCCGCCGCCGTCGCCCATTTCGGCAATGCTGTCGGGCGGGTTTTTGAAGACGATGAAGAGAAACAGCAGCGCCAGCAGCGCGTGAAACGCAATGGTGCCAATCAGGGCTTCGCGGCGGTGCTCGTGACGAAATTCAGCCATGACAGCGGTGATTTAGTGACTGAGTGAGTTAGTGAAGTTGGCCCGTGGAGCCGGTTAAGGCCGCACGGGCCGGCGGCTTGTAAACAACGCGCCCCGGTGCGGCTGGGGTTCAGCGCACCGGGGCAAGGGTCGGGCCAGGTTGCTGCGGCGGCCGGGTTATTTGCCCGATTCGGCCGCGGTGGCCATGACCATCTTGATCTTGAGCCGGTTGCCGATTTCCAGGATGTCGACCAGTTTCTGCACGTTCAGCGACTTGTCGACGCGCAGCACGGCGGTGGGGCTTTCCAAACCCTGCACGCGGCGGCCCAAGTCGGCTTCGAGTTCGGTGGCGGTTACCGGCTGCCGGTCGATGAAGTACTGCCCGTTGGCGTCCACCGAAATGGTAATGGGCTGCTTCATGGCCTGCTTGCCCGAACGGGCATTGGGCAGCATGAGCTTGATGACGTTGGGGTTCACCATGGTCGACACGATCAGGAAGAACAGCATCAGGAAAAACATGATGTCGTTCATCGAGCTGGTCTCGACGTGCGAAGAAAGCTTACGACGGCGGCTGAGGTCCATATCGTGAAAGGTGAAGTTGTGAACTTGTGAAGTTGTGAATTGACGTTCTGGCATTCACAACTTTACAAGTTCACAACTTCACTAATTATCTTGAAGGATGTCCATGAACTCAATGGCCGAGTTTTCCATGCGGAACACCAGGCGCTCGACCATGATGCTGAGCCAGTGGTAGCCAATGTGGGCAATCATGCCTACGATCAGACCGGCGGCCGAGGTCACCATCTTGGTGTACAGACCGCCCGAAATCTGGGCGATGCCGAAGTCCCCGGTCGAGGCAATGGCGTAGAAGATGTTGATTACGCCGACAATGGTACCCACGAAGCCGAGCATCGGGGCAATGCCGGCAATGATGCCGAGGATGCTGATGTTCTTTTCGAGGCGGGCAATTTCCACCTTGCCCACGTTTTCCACGCTGGTTTCGATGTCCTTCAGCGGCTGGCCGATGCGGCGGATGCCCTTCTCGATCATGCGCGCCAGCGGCGAGGCCGTCTGGGCCGAGAGCATCTTGGCGCCCTGCAGGTCGCCCTTTACCATCAGGTTCCGGATCTGGTTCATGAACCCGTCGGGCAGCGCGGCGGCCTTGCGGATGGTGATGTAGCGCTCGATGATGATGTAGAACGACACCAGCGAGAGGGCGAAAATCGGAAACATAATCCAGCCCCCCTTCAGGATCAGGTCGATGACCGAAATGGAGGAGGGCTGGGCGGCGGCCGTGGCAGCGGCGGCGTTGGCGGTCGAGTCGGTGGTGACTACAGCGGTCTGCAGCAGCAGGGTTGCGAGCATGCTTAGTAAGGGTAAACCAGAATTTCGTTGCCGAACTGCTTCTTCAGTGCGGGCAGGCTTTGGTTGGCCGATTTCTTGTCAGCGAAATCAGCAACGGTGACGCGGTACTTCTTGGTATTGACGACGCCGCGGTGGCCCCAGCGCGGCAGCAGGATTTTGGCGGCCACGCCTTTGCTGGCGTAGTTGTTCTGCACCTGCTGGGCCCCGCTCATGGTGTTGAACGTGGCCTTCACCACGTACCAGCGGTTCGACACGCCCGATACGGTGTTGCGGCCCGCCACCACGGCAGCTGGTTTGACCGCAACAGGCGAGGCCGCCTTGCGGCCTTCCACCGCAGCCTTGGTAGCTGCAGCAACGGACGCAGTGCCCGCCGCCGGGGTTGCAGCGACCTTTGCCGGTGCGGCCACGGCCGCGGGTGCTGCCGCGGCGGGCTTGCTGATTTCCGGAGCGTCTTCCGGAGTGCCGTCGGGCACGGCGGTTTCCGTCCAGGGCTGGGCGGCGAGGTTGGCGGCCTGCGGACGCACCTGCGGCGCGCTGGCCGTGGCGGCCGGCGCGTAGGGCCACCAGCCGTCGGGCCACCAGCCCAGTTTGTGCACTGCCTGCACGTTGGCCGACAGCACCAGACCCAGAATACCCACGCTCAGCACCCCGTTGAGCACGCGGCGCAGGGCCTGGCGGCGGGCCGGCGCCAAGGCGGGCACCGGGGCTTGGTGTACCCGCTCCCGGGCCAGCAGGGCATCGGTGGCGCGCACGGGGCGCGAGGTCAGCTCAGGCAGGCCAAAACTGGCCGGCAGCAGGTTCTGGTGCCCGGTGTATTCGAAGTCGAGGCCCCGGCCAGGGGCCTGGCGGAAGATGCCAATACCGGGCAATTCCGTGCGCTGCTGCTCCTCCAGCTCCTGCTGCATGCGCTGCACCGCGTCGCGCACCTGCTGGCGGGCCATGCCCGGCGTCAAGCTCAGGCGGCGGCTCACCGTGTCGACCAGCAGGCCGTCGTTGCGGGTCAGGGCTTGGTTGAAGGCCACGCGCTTGGCCGGCGGGGCCAGGGTGTGGCGGACCGGGTGCAGGCGGGCCGGCTCGTAGTCCGCAATCAGGCCGCCGAAGTCCGGGATGATGACGCAGTCATGGTCCCGGACCAGGTGCTGGATGTGGTCGGTAAGCTGCAAGGAGGTAGTGTGCTGATGTGGTCGAATGTGCTGCGGTGCTAATGCGA
>NZ_JAJFAV010000011.1 GCF_020711235.1 Hymenobacter sp. 15J16-1T3B
GCTGGGGCCGGCGCGGCAGCTTCGGCGGGCGCGGCTTCAGCCGGCGCCGCCACGGGCTCGGCGGCGGGGGCTTCGGGCGCGGCTACCGCGGCGGCCGAGGCCTTCACGGCCGATTGCACGCCGTTGCGGCCGCGGCGGGCGGGGGCGGCTGGGGGAGCGGCCGCGGCGGGCGCGGGGGCCGGCTCGCCGTCGGTGGCGAGTTTGGCGGGCAGTTTGTCGAGGGGCGTTACGGCCTGTTGATCCAGAATCTTATAAATCAGGTCCTGCTTGCTCAGGCGGCGAAAATTGCCCACGTTCAGGGATTCGGCAATTTCCTTCAGCTCGGACAACAACCGGTCCTTGAGCTCATCAATAGTGTACATATAACGGTACGGGGAGAAGAGAAATCGGGGTGGAAACGCCCGGCGACGGCCGCGGAACTAGCTGGAATGATTCACTACGGCACAAAACCCAACGGAGCAGCAGCGCCAAACGCGCGGGCAGAGGTGGCAGGAAACAGCGGGAGTTTGCGGGCGCCGGGACGACAGCGAAGCGGGTTCGGGGCGCGGCTCCCGGGAAGGAGCGGCCCGGCAGTTGGCGCCGGCTTGCTTCTGCAATGTTACGCAATACGCCCAAATGCCCCAACAGGATGCAGCATTTTTCTGAGCGGCTGGTAGAAATTCAACTTTGCGCCGCCGGGGAAAGTTCAGCCCGGGCTAGCGGACTGATTTCCAGCACCGAAGCAGCCCTCCGGGTTAGGGCGCTGCGGGCCGTGCTTCCCTCTGCAAACGCGCTAATCGGCGCTGCCAGGGCCGAATACTGCCCGGCAATGGTGAAAAGAGCCCGCAAGCCTGCGCCGCCGAAAACCGCTACTTTTGCCCCGACTCATTGTGTTTTGACTGCGTTATGCTGCAAGTTTCCGTTCTGAAGGAGCAAACCGACCGCGTGCTGGCCGGCTTAGCGAAAAGGAATTTCCCCAACGCCGACGCCGAGGTGCAGCGCATCCTGGGCCTCGACCAGCGCCGCCGCCAGCTGCAAACCGAGCACGACTCGGCCCAGGCCGAAGCCAACAAGCTGGCCCAGCAGATCGGGGGCCTGATGAAGAGCGGCGACAAAGCCGGCGCCGAAACTTTGAAAGCCCGCACCGCCGAGCTGAAAGGCCAAACCAAAACCGCCGCCGAGGAGCTGACGCAGGTCGAAAAGGAGCTGCAGGATGCGCTCTACCGCATTCCGAACGTGCCGCACCAGAGCGTGCCCGCCGGCCGCTCGGCCGACGACAACGAGGTGGTGCGCGAAGTAGGCCAAAAGCCCGAGCTGCCCGCCGACGCGCAGCCGCACTGGGAACTGATCAAAAAGCTCGACATCATCGACTTCGAGCTGGGCAACAAGATTACCGGCGCGGGCTTCCCGGTGTACAAGGGCCAGGGCGCCCGCCTGCAGCGCGCGCTCATCAATTTCTTCCTGGAGCAGGCCCTCGACGCGGGCTACACCGAAATCCAGCCGCCCATCCTCATCAACGAGGCCTCGGGCTACGGCACCGGCCAGCTGCCCGACAAGGAAGGCCAGATGTACCACGCCACCGCCGACGACCTGTACTTGATTCCGACGGCGGAGGTGCCCATCACCAACCTGTACCGCGACGAAATCATCCCGACGGAGCGCCTGCCCATTCGCAACACCGGCTACACGCCCTGCTTCCGCCGCGAAGCCGGCTCCTGGGGTGCCCACGTGCGCGGCCTGAACCGCCTGCACCAATTCGACAAGGTGGAAATCGTGCAGATTACCCGGCCCGAGGACAGCTACGCGGCCCTCGACGGCATGGTGGCCCACATCGAAGGCCTGCTGCAACAGCTGGGCCTGCCCTACCGCGTGCTGCGCCTCTGCGGCGGCGACATGGGCTTCACCTCGGCCCTGACCTTCGACCTGGAAGTGTGGTCGGCGGCGCAGCAGCGCTGGCTGGAGGTCAGCTCGGCCTCGAACTTTGAAACCTACCAGGCCAACCGCCTGAAGCTGCGCTACCGCGACGAAAACAACAAAACGCAGCTGCTGCACACCTTGAACGGCTCGGCCCTGGCCCTGCCGCGCATCGTGGCCGCCTTGCTGGAAAACAACCAGCAACCCGACGGCACCATCAAGCTGCCCGAGGTGCTGCACCGCTACTGCGGCTTCCAGCAGCTGGGCTAAGACCTTGGTTTGCGCAAAAAAGGCCCGTCAGCTAATCTGACGGGCCTTTTTTGTTGATTGAAGCTCATGTCGAGCGCAGCCGAGACATTTCGGTGGATAGTAAGTTCCTTTCCTCAGGTTGATTACTACCTGCCGTCAGCACGCGAGATGTCTCGACAAGCTCGACATGACGGGCTAATTGTTTCGTTTTGCGCCTTTAGCACTTAGTACTCAGCAAACGACTGGTCGGCAAAGCACCAGAGCCACCGTTCCCCGGGCTCGGCCGACGCCACGACGGGGTGCTGCGTGGCGTGGAAGTGCTTGGTTGCGTGCTTGTTCTTGGAGTCGTCGCAGCAGCCGACGTGGCCGCACTCCTGGCACACGCGCAGGTGCACCCAGGTGTCGCCCATGGCCAGGCACTCGGCGCAGGCGTGGGTGGCAGCGGGCGTGATGTGGTCGAGGGCGCGGAGGTGGGCGCAAAGTTTGGGTTCCATGGCGAGTCGTGAATTAGGCGGGAAAGGAGGCTTCGGCGGGCAGCAGTGTGGTGCTGATGCGCACGCCGGCCATGAGGGTTTTCTGCACCGGGCACTTATGCGAAATCTGCTCCAGGCGCTGGCGCTGCTCCTCGCTCAACTCCCCGAGCAGGCGCAGCTCCTTGTGCACTTCGTCCATGCGGGCGTCGCCGGATTCGCAGGCTTCGCAGTCGACCACGTGCACGCGCCGGTGGCGCAGGCGCACTTCGATGCCGGTGAGCGGCCACTTTTTCTGGGTGGCGTAGAGGCGCAGGGTAATGGCAGTGCAGGCGCCCAGGGCCGAGAGCAGCATGTCGTAGGGCGTGGGGCCGCGGTCCTGGCCGCCCACGTTTTCGGGCTCGTCGAGGACGAAGGTGTGGCGGCCGGCCTGCACGTCGGCCAGCAGGGCATCGGCGCCGACGCGCACCACGACGGTGTGCGGCTCGGCTGAGGTGAGGGCAGTTTCCATGGGCGGCAAGGCAGAAAAAGATTGACGCCCAAAAGGTAGCCATTGGCCCGGCTACGGCGGTATTGCGGCCCAACTTTTGGCGCAGCGCCCTCAAAAGCTGGACTGTTACGCCCAGGTTTCCTATCTTGATACGACCACCAACGCCCGTTGCCGATGCTCACCGCTACCGACTCAGCCCGCCGCCCGCCGCTTTCCCAGCTCCTGCAGCAGCGCGCCGCCCTGCTCACCAACCTGCCTCTGACCACCGAGCAACTGGCCGAGCTGTTCGGCTACCTGGCCCCGCGCCTGGCCCTGCAGGGCTGCGACCATACCCTGGGCCACACCCGCTGCTTTGCCGCGGCGCACGGCCTGCGCTTCGAGGCGCTGCGCCAGTTTCTGGGGCGCCACGGCGGCACCTGCGACTGCGCCGTGCTGACTGCCGTGGAGGCCCGCTACGCCGCCATTCTCTAACTGCTCCGGGCTAGCGCGCGTCGCGCCAGGGCGGCAGGTCCAGGTCGAAGCGGATGTCGCGCATGCAGCGAAAGTGGCCTTGCGGGCACTTGTCGTAGCCGATTTTCGAACAGGGCCGGCAACTCAGCCCTTCTACTTCCAGCACCCGAAACTCGGTGCGGAAGGGGTACATGCCAAACTCCGGCACCGTGTTGCCCCACACGCTGAAGATTTCCTTGTTGAACGCCGCCGCAATGTGCATCAGCCCCGTGTCGTGGCTGACGACGAGCTGCGCCTGCCGCACCAACGAGGCGGACTGGTGCAGCGAGAACCGCCCGCAGGCGTTGTAAATCAGGGTTTGCGTAACCGGCAGTGCGTTCTTGTCGAAGTAATGCGCCCGCGGCGAGAGGCCGTGCGGGGTAATGCCCATGGGTTCGGCCGCTTGCTCGGCGTGTTCGAAGTGCAGCTCCACTACGTGACCGGTGCTTTCGTCTTCAGGGCCGCCGAGCAGCACCACCGGCCGCCGCAGCTGCGCGCACAGCTCAATAATGCGCTCCACCGGCAGGCGCTTGGTGGCGTGCTGCGCCCCGATGGCAAAGGCCACGTAGCCGCGCTGAAACGCCGGGGGCAGCGTGTCGGCCACGCTTACCTCCTGCCCGGCCGGAATGAAGTAGTCGAGGCCGCGGCCGTCGTCGTGCACGCCTAGCGGGGCGGCCGCCTCCAGGTAGCGCTGCACGATGTGCACCCGCGGCAGCACGTCCCACTTCCAGTTTACCAGCAGCCACTTGCGCCAGTTCAACTTATCGAAGGAGGCGCCGGGCACGCCCAGCTGCAGCTTGATGAGCAGGGTGCGCAGGTTGTGGTGCAGGTCGACGACGAAATCAAACCGCTCGGCGCGCAGCTCCTTCACCAGCTCGCTCAGCTTGCCGGTGAGCGTATGCACTTTGTCGACGTAGGGGTTGGCTTCGAGCAGGCCGCGGTAGGCGGGCTTGGTGCAGTAGTGCACCACGGCGCCCGGCACCTGCTGCTTCAGGGCCCGCACCACCGGCGTGGTCAGCACGATGTCGCCGATGGACGAAAAGCGCAGGACGAGAATCTTCATTGCAGTTCAGTGGCTGGCGCCGGCATAGCCGCTTCCGCGGTGAGGCCGGCGCCGGGTATAAAGCAGGTGTTCAGCCTGCACGGGGCCGTTGCCACGGCGTGTTGCGGCCAATGCAGCCGGCCCGGTTGAGTAACTGTCGCTGGGCGCGTCGGCCCCAACCGCATAACGTCGGGGCTAGCCAAACAGTGGCCCGTAGTCAGTGGCTTTTTTGCCACCGCCGCCTTTGGGGCTACCGAATTTCACTGCCTTTTCGCGGCGCTGGCGGAAGTATTCGTCCAGCTCGCCCACGGTCAGGGCGTTGAGCGTCATGGCTGCCGTCAGGCCGCCTTTGCGGCCCTGCAGCACGCCGTAGGCCATGTCGGCGTAGCCATCGGTGTGGTGGGCGTCGGGGTTGATGCTCATGCGCACGCCCTTTTCCATGCAGCGGCGCACCCACTGCCAGTCGATGTCGAGGCGCCAGGGGTTGGCGTTGATTTCGATGGCCACCTGGTGCTCGGCGCAGGCGTCGATGACGGCTTCGTAGTCGATGGGGTAGCCTTCGCGGCGCAGCAGCAGGCGGCCGGTGGGGTGGCCCAGCATGGTGCAGTACGGGTTCTGAATGGCGCGCAGCAGCCGCTCGGTGGCGCGCTCCTGGTCCATTTTCAGCCCCGAGTGCACCGAGGCCACGATGAAGTCAAACTCGGCCAGCACCTCGTCGGGGTAGTCGAGCGAGCCGTCGGCCAGGATGTCGGACTCGATGCCCTTGAAAATGCGGAACGGGCCCAACTCCCGGTTCAGCTGCTCGATTTCGCGGTGCTGCTCGCGCACCCGCTCGATGCTGAGGCCTCCGGCGTAGTGCGCGGCGCGGGAATGGTCGCAGATGCCGAGGTACTGGTAGCCGTGGTCGCGCAGGAACTCGGCCATCTGGCGCAGGGAGTGGGCGCCGTCGGAGTAGGTGCTGTGGTTGTGCAGGGAGCCGCGCAAATCCTGCTCGGTGAGCAAGGTGGGCAACTTGCCGGCCGCTGCTTCCTCGATTTCGCCCTGGCCTTCGCGCATTTCGGGCTCCACGTACTGCAGCCCGGCGGTTTCGTAAATGGCCTGCTCCGAGAAAAAGCGCGTGGTGCGCACCAGCCGCCGCAGCGTGGGCGCAGGGGCCTTGGCCGGCAGCGGGGCCGTCAGGTGCGCTTCGGCACCGGTCTGCAGAAACAGGCAGCCGATGAAGTCCTCCGGCTTGGCCAGCTGCACTTCTACTTTCACGCCCGACTGCGTGGCCGTGCCGCGCCAGGCAAAGGGGCCCGAAGCAGCTTCATCGGCGGCCAGCCCGTCGATGCCCGCCAGGATTTCGTGGGCCTGCCAGGGCTGGTTCGTGCCCACCACCACGCGCACCGTCTCGACCACCGGCAGGGCGCGGCGCACTTCGCCGGCCACGGCCACCTGCTCGGTGCGCAGCCCCTGTTGCAGCAACTCCACTAGTTGGCGGCCCAGCTCCTGGCCCTGGTTGATGAGCACCTTGCCGCGGCTTTGGGCGGTGAATTCCAGCGCGGCCAGGATGGCGTCCTGGGTTTTGGCGCCGAAGCCCTTCAGCGCGCTGACGCGGTTTTGCTCGGCCGCTTCGCGCAGCGCGTCCACCGACTCGATGCCCAGCTCCCGCCACAGCGCGCGGATTTTCTTCGGGCCGATGCCTTTGATATTGAGCATGTCGACCACGCCGGGCGGAGTGGCACGCTGCAGGCGGTCCAGCTCGGGGAAGGTGCCGGTGCTCAGCAGGGCCTGGGCGGCCTGCGCGGCGCTTTTGCCGAGGCCGCCGGTGGTGGTGAATTCGCTCGGGTCGAGGTCGGCAAGGGGGACGTCGAGGCGGTCGACGGCGGCGGCGGCGCCTTCGTAGGCGCGCACTTTGAACGGGTTTTCGTCGTGCAGCTCCAGCAGTTGGGCCATCAGCCGGAAGGCACGAATCAGGGCGCGGTTGTCCAAGGTAATGCGGGGTTTGGGGCGGTAAAGCTACTACGCAAAACGCGGCGGCCGCGGCGGCCCGCGGCTCAAGTTCTGCCCGAAGCCGCGCCGCTTGCGTAAGTTAGCAGCCATGCGTTACCCCGTTCTCCTCTTCGTGCTCAGCAGCCTGCTGCTGCTGGCCAGCACCTGCCGCACCGACACCAAAACCAGCGTGCAACAACAGCAGCTGAACCTGCTCACGCGCACCTGGCTGCACTCCCACGAGGAAGACCAGGCCGACGTGCTGGTGTACCGGCCCAACACCTACAACTTTCCGCCCTCGCGCGGACGCACCGGCATCGGGTTCGACCAGAACGGCTTGTTTACGCAGTACGACATTGCGCCCACCGACGGCGTGCAAGGCCGCAAGGGCCAGTGGATGGTGATGGACGAGCACACGCTGCGCATCACCCTCGACGACAAGCAAGACCCGCCCTACCTGCTCGAAATTGTCTCGCTCGACGACAAAATGCTGAAGGTGCGGCGCAAGTAATCAGGCAGGATCAGTAGAAGTGCAAAAGAACGTCATTCCTCGACTGCGCTCGGAATGACGTTCTTTTGCACTTCTGTTTTCTCTTAATTCCCGAGAACAAGTGAACTTCTGGCTCGTCAAATCCGAACCTTCCGCCTACTCCTTTGCCGACCTCGAACGGGACGGCCGCACCGACTGGACCGGCGTACGCAACCACCAAGCCCGCGCCTGCCTGGCCCGCATGCAGCCCGACGACCTGGTGCTCGTGTACCACAGCGTGACCGATAAGGAAGTGGTGGGCGTGGCCCGGGTGGTGGGCGCCCCCGCCCCCGACCGCACCGCGGAGCCCGGCACGCCTTGGGTAGCCGTGGACCTGGCGCCGCACCAGCGCCTGCCGCGCCCCGTATCCCTGGCCGCCATCAAGGCCGATGCGCGCCTGCAGCAGATCGGGTTGCTGCGCCAGTCGCGGCTGTCGGTGATGTCGCTCACGCCGGAGGAATTCGACCTGGTGCTGGCCTTGGGGCACTAGCCGCCCGGCACTTGGCTTCGACGGCCGGCCTGCAGCCCGCAGGCCGGCCGTTTTTTTTCCGGGAGGCGCCAAGCGGCGAAAATGGGCGCCTTTTGCTGGATAAAGACGCAGCTTCGGGGGCTACTTTGCTCGTATTCAGCGGGCCGCTTGTGCACTCTGCCCGGTGGCGGCATCTAGTAGGTACTGCGCCGCGCCGGTCGTGCGGCTTTTGGCCCGATTTGCCGTATTTTAGCTATCCGCGCCCCGCGTCTTTCCCACCGCCATGTTTCGCTCGTTTCTGCTGCTACTGCTTCTGCTGAGCCCGTGGGCGTTGCGGGCCCAGCTCACGCCCACCCAGCCCCGCCGCCTGGAGTTGCCCCTCGACCCGGCCACCAGCGACGTGCGCGTGCTGCCGCTGGCCGACACCACCGTGGCCGTGTTCATCGAAAACACCGCCAACGGCTCGTTTCACCCCGAATACACCTTTCAGCATTTCGACCGCAACCTGCAGGCCGTGCGCACCGTGCCGGTGAAAGTGGACCGCGAATTCCGGCTGCTACAGGCCACCGCGGCCCTGCCCTACGCCTTTGCGCTGTTTCAGTCGGATTACGTGGCGGCCCGCTTCCAGGTGTTTCGGCTGGATTTGCGGTCGGGCGAAGTGCAGGGCTTCGCCTTCGACACCAAAAAGGTGGAGGACCTCTACGACCTGGAGGTGCTCGACGGCAAGCTCTTCGCCACGGTGCAGGTGCAGCGCCACCTCACGGTGCTCCACATCGACATCGACCAGGAGGAGTTTCGCCTGCTGCCGGCCCTCTACGAATCCATTCCGACGGAAGTCACCTTCCTGCCCGATTCGACGACCCAGAGCGCGGGCTACGTGGTAAGCCAATCGAACGGCTTTTTGTCGCGCTTGCAGGTCAAGCACCTGTCGGCCCAGGGGCAGCTGCTGGCCTCGCGCTTTATCCAGGCCGAAAGCGGGCGCGGGCTCATCACGGCCCAGCTCAGCCCCGGCGACAGCACCCAGCGCCTGGTGGCGGGCACTTACACCCTGCGCGACCCGCGCTACTCCCAGGGCCTGTTTGCCTCCAACCTGTCCGGCGACCCGGCCCTGCGCCCGCCGCTGCGCTTCTATGATTTTGCGGTGCTCAAGCACTTTTTCGACTTCATGAAGCCGCGCCGGGCCGAGCGGCTGCGGGCCCGCAGCGCCCAGCTGCGCGCCGCGGGCCGCGAGCTGCGCCTGCGCTACCGCATCCTCACCCACCGCATGATTCCGTTTCAGGACGGCTACGTGCTCGTGGGCGAGGTATATTATCCGCAATACCGCAACGGCAACAGCTACACCGGCTGGGCCAGCTACATGGGGCCGCGCTACTACGACGGCTACCGCTCCTACATGAGCCCGCGCAATCTGGAGGGCTACCGCTCCACCCACGCCCTGGTCTGCGGCTTCGACCGCTACGGCACCTTGCTCTGGGACAACACCTTCGTGCTTAAAAACGTGGAGCAGAGCACGCTGACCGAAACCGTGCGCCTGCGCCCGCTCGCCGACGGCAAACGCTTGGTGCTGGCCTACCTCGACGAGGAGAAGTTCCGCTACAAAATCGTGGACGGCACCGCGGCCTCGCCCAACGACCTGGAAGTGCCCATTCAGACCAACACCGAGGGCAAGCACGAAAAAACGCTGGAAACCGAGCAGCAGGGCGTGCTACCCTGGTACGGCAGCCGATTCCTGGCCTACGGCTACCAGCGCGTGCGCGCCGAGCACGGCAGCCCGCGGCAGGTGTATTTCCTGAACGTGCTGGCGTTTGAGTAGGCCCGGCCACATCCCGGGCCGCCGGGCGCGCGTAAGCAGGGCTTCCAACCCTAGCTTCCCGCCTATGAACCTCCGACTGCTTCGTTTCTGGCCCCTGCTGGTGCTGCTGTGGCTGGGCGCCTGCCGCGCCGCCGGCCCCGAAAAACCCGCCCGCACCGTGGCCGAATTTTTCAGCAAATACGAAGGCCGCTCCGGCTTCCGGGCCACCACCTTCCAGCCCGATCTGCTGACCCGCATCCTGCTGGGCCGCCTGGGCAACCTGACCGACGCCAGCGCCGTGCAGGCCCTGACCAACGTGCGCAGCATCCGGGCCCTGACCTTTGCGCCCACTTCCGCCTCCTCGCGCGACCTGACCGAGCGCGGCTTGCTCAACGAGGTGGACGGGCTGCTGCGCAATGAGCGCTACGAGCCGCTGCCCACCAAGGACGCCAGCGCCGGCAACGCCGCCTACCGCTACGCCGTGCGCCGCTCCGGCGACAAAATAAAGGAAGTCGTGGCCACCGGCCGCCAGACCGACGCCCCCGACTCGTTTATCATGCTGGCCATCAGCGGCGACTTCACCCAGAGTCAGCTGGAGCAGCTGCAAAAGATTCTGCCAGGACTGAGCGGCGAAATCACCAAGTAGCGTTTCTGCTTTCATCGACGAAGCCCCGGCTGCAAGTTGCGGCTGGGGCTTCGTCGTTTTTTCTGGGGAGGCAAGCAATAATAGATCGTCATCCTGAGCTGCAGGCGAAGAACCTTCCTCGCACCCAGCACCGCCGCTACGAGCAACGGGCTGGCTCTTTATTGAACCACTAGTAGCGCAGTCTCCATGCCCTCACGATTGGGCGTTGGTAGCTGCGTTATTTAGTTGGTCCAGGGTCCGAGCAGGGTCCTTCGTGTTGCTCAGGATGACACGGCTGGGTATCCTGCCACTTGGGTAAACGCCAACAAAAAAAGCGGCGCCCCGAAGCTCGGGACGCCGCTTGTCACGCTAGGCGCAGACTACCGGATTAGGGCTGCGGCGTGGTGCCACCTTCCTGGCCGGGGATGTAGAACTCGAAGCGGAACTCGACGCGGCGGTTCTTGGCCATGTTGGCCGACGAGGTGTTGGGCGCGGCCGGAGCCGATTCGCCCATGCCCAGCGTCGGGATGCGGGCCGCATCGATGCCCTTGCCGGTGAAGTACTGCTTGGCCGAGGCGGCGCGGCGCTCCGACAGCCCTTGGTTGTACTCCTCCGTGCCGCGGGCGTCGGCGTGGCCGACGATGCGCAGGCCGTACTCGGGGTGCTCCTGCAAGGCTTTCACCATCTTGTCGAGGGCCGGGTACGAGGAGGGCAGAATCTGGGTGCTGTTGGTGCGGAAGCGCACGGGCTGCTCCAGTTTGCGGATTTCAGCCGGGATTTCCGGGCAGCCGAGGGCATTGACTTTGGCGCCGGCCGGGGTATTGGGGCAGCGGTCCTGCGCGTCGGGCACGCCGTCACCGTCCGAGTCGAGCGGGCAGCCGTTGGCATCTACCTGGGTGCCGCGCGGGGTGTCGGGGCACTTGTCGAACTTGTCGGCCACGCCGTCACCGTCGGCGTCGGGGCAGCCGCGCAGGGCGGTGGTGCCGGGCTGGTCGGGGCAGTCGTCTTCGCCGTCGGCCACGCCGTCGTTGTCACGGTCGGGGCAGCCCTGCAGCTCGGGTTTGCCGGCTTCGGTGGGGCACTTGTCCTGGTAGTCGGCCACGCCGTCCTTGTCACCGTCGAGTGGGCAGCCGTTGGCGTCGACCTGCACGCCCGAGGGCGTGTTCGGGCACTTGTCTTTGCGGTCGGGCACGCCGTCGCCGTCGGTGTCCTTGGCTTTGCCGAGGCTGATGTTCAGGCCCACGGTATGCTGCAAGAACCGGTCGTCCCACTTGTTGTCGTCGCGGGTCGGGTCGCCGTCGATGTTCGCGTTGAGCGGAATGTGCTGGCCGGTCTGGATGAACAGGCCCACCGTTTCGCCGAGGCGGAAGTTGATGCCGGCGGCTCCAAACAGGTCAAAGTAGCTCTTGTCCTCATCCGTCACCGCATTGTTGAAGCGGCCTTCGCGCGAGGTAAAGCTCCAGCCGGGCGCGGCCAGCAGGTAGGGCTGCACCACGGCGTCTTCCTTCAGGGCCCAGCCGTTGTTGAGCTTGAGCTTGAGGCCCAGGTTCACGTTCACCACGTTGGTTTGGAAGAAACGGGTGGTGCCGTTGCCGAGGTCCTCGCTTTTCAACTCCACGTAGTTGCCGTGCAGGCCCAGGTCGAGGCCGGGCGTGAGGTAGCGGTTGATGGAGATGCCGGGGCCGAACTGACTGTCGCCGAGCTTCCAGTAGGTCGAGCCCAAGTTGCCCTTGTACTGAAAGGCGCTGCCATTCAGGCCAATGCCCCATTTTTTGTCGGCAGTTTGAGCGTGTCCGCGTGGGGTGGCCGCCAACAGCGCCAGACCCAGGACAGCGGTGGTTACGAGGTGTTTCATAGACGAAACGGTTAGGTTGAACAGAGCAGAATGGCGCGGGCGGCAACCCGCCGCGCACCACGCATTAATGCCTGCCTATACCCCCGGTGCCGCCCTCAAGTTGTATTAAAACGCAGTTTTCTCACCTCGCTCTGAACATAAACAGCAGTAAAACAAGCCAAAACGCAATCATCTGAGGAGAGTAGAATCAACGGTACTCCTGCAGAGCTCTAGACTGAGGCCGGGCGCAAAAACAAGTGGTGCCCCCACTACGCGTCGGGGCACCACCACGGGTAGTTGCTACCAGCCATCCGGCGGCGGGTGGCCGGGCGCTAGGCCGGCCCCCGCGCGCTCTAGCGGGCCATCAGCCGCTCGATGTCGTCGGCTTCCAGCGGAATGTCGGCCATCAGGTCTTCGCACTGCGAGCGGGTAATGACCACGTCGTTTTCCAGGCGGATGCCCAGGCCTTCCTCGCGGATGTAAATGCCCGGCTCGACGGTGTAGACCATGCCCGGCTCGAAGGTGCGGTACTTGGCGCCCACGTCGTGCACGTCGAGGCCGAGGTAGTGCGAGGTGCCGTGCATAAAGTACTTTTTGTAGAGCGGGGCGGCGGGGTCCTGGTTGTTCACGTCGCCTTGGCTTAGCAGCCCGAGGCCGATGAGCTGCTGCTCCATAAAGCGGCCCACGCCGGCGTGGTATTCCTCGATGTTGCCGCCGGCCACCAGCTGCGACTTGGCGTACTGCATCACGCGCAGCACCGCGTCGTACACCTCGCGCTGGCGCGGGGTGAACTTGCCGTTCACCGGAATGCTGCGCGAGAGGTCGGCGGCGTAGTTGGCGTACTCGGCGCCGAAGTCGAGCAGGATGACGTCGCCGTCCTTGCACTCCCGGTCGTTCGAGACGTAGTGCAGGATGTTGGCGTTTTCGCCCGAGGCGATGATGCTGCCGTAGGCCGGCCCGCGCGAGCCGCTGCGGATAAACTCGTGCACGATTTCGGCCTCGATTTCGTACTCCATCACGCCCGGCTTCACGAAGCCCAGCAGGCGGCGGAAGGCGTTGCCGGTGATTTCGCAGGCGCGGCGCATCAGCCGAATTTCCTCCGGGTGCTTGATGGCGCGCAAATGGTGCATGATGGGAGCGGCGCGCTTGTAGTCGTGCAGCGGGTACTGGGCCCGGATTTCCTTGCCGAAGCGGGCGTCGCGGGTTTCTACTTCCACCACCGCGCGGATGTGCTCGTTCGAGTTCAGGTACACGTGCTCGGCCTCGTTCATCAGCGCCGGCAGCACCGACTTAAAGGAATCAAGCCACATGATGGTCTGAATGCCGGACTGCTCGCGGGCCTGCTGCTTGGTGAGCTTGTAGCCTTCCCAGATGAGAATATGCTCGCTGGTTTCCTTCAAAAACAGGATTTCGCGGTACTGAGGCAGCTTGGCGTCGGGGAAGATGACCAGGATGCTTTCCTCCTGATCCACGCCCGAGAGGTAGAACAGGTCGTTGTTCTGGCGAAACGCCATGGTGCCGTCGGCGTTGGTCGGCATCACGTCGTTGGAATGGAAGATGGCCAGGGAGCCGGGCAGCAGCTGCCGCTCGAAGTTGCGGCGGTTTTGGGTGAAGAGGTCCGGGGAGATGGAGCCGTAGCGCATAAGTCGGGAGTGGGAAAACGCGGGAAGGACGGCCGCCGGGGCCGCCGGCTGCAAGTTAGGCGGATTGGATGGATGGCAATTGCCGCCGGGCGGTCTACCTTGCCACCCGGTGCGGGCGGGTTTTGCCGGCGCCGGCCGCCTACCACCATGAACGAGCTTGCCAATTCGCCATCCGCCCCGGCACCCGCCGCGGCCCCGCCCCCCCGCGCCGGGCACTGGAGCCTGCACCTGCTGGGCCTGGCGGTGAGCGTGGCGGCCTGGCTGTGGTGCGTGCATTGGCTGAGCAAGGCCGATTTGTCGGCGCCCGGCCGTGCCGCGGCCGATACGGTGCGCTACACCCGAGCGGTGGCCTTGCTGCTGCCGGCCAGCGGCGCCATCTGCTTTTGCGCCAGCAACGTGCTGCGGCGCGGCCGTTGGCTGCTGTGGCTGGCGGGCTTGCTCTGGCTCACCGCGTGTTTGGTGCTGGTGGGCGTGTTCGGGCTGCTGCGCACCCTGGGCGAAGCCACTACCACCCGCACGGCGCTGCTGGCCCTGGGCGTGGGGCTCAGCGCGGCCGCCAGCTTCGTCGCGTTCTGGCGGCTGCGGCGCACCCGCCCCTAAGGCCGCCGGCGGGCCCGGGGCAAACCGTGCGGCCCGCTGGTGAGGAAACGTGGCCGGCGCGGTATCTTTGCCGTCCGCCCGCCTGCCCCATGCCTCAGCCCACCGACGCCGCGCCCATTCTGCTGATTCAGACCGCCTTCATCGGCGACGTTATCCTGGCCACGGCCCTGCTGGAGCGCCTGCACCAGACCGAGCCCGCTACTCCGGTGGACGTGCTGGTGCGCCGCGGCAACGAAGGGCTGCTGCAGGGCCACCCGCACGTGCGCCGGGTGCTCATCTGGGACAAAAAAGCGGGCAAGTACAGCGGCCTCTGGCGTCTGCTCCAGGAAATTCGGGCCACGGGTTACGGCCGCGTCTACAACTTGCAGCGCTTCGCCTCCACTGGCCTGCTCACCGCGTTTTCCGGGGCCGCCGAGCGCGTGGGCTTCGACAAAAACCCGCTGAGCTGGGCCTTCACGCGCCGGGTGCCGCACGGCTTCGCTCCGGGTCTGCACGAAGTGGCGCGCAACTTGGCCCTGCTGGAGCCCCAGCCCGAAGGCCCGCTGACCCGCCCCCGCCTCTACCCTTCCGCCGCCGACGAAGCCGTGGCCGAGCAAGCCGCCAGCCACGCTGCGGGCGGCCCCTACGTCTGCATTGCGCCCACCTCGGTGTGGTTTACCAAGCAGTTTCCGCGCGAGCAGTGGGTCAAGCTGCTGCGGGCGCTGCCCGCGCACTACACCGTGATGCTGCTCGGCGGTCCGCCCGACACGGCCGAGTGCGAGGCGCTGCTGCAAGAAGCCCAGCGCCCCCGGGTGTTCAACCTCAGCGGCACGCTCTCCTTGCTGGCCTCGGCGGCGTTGATGCGCGGGGCGGTGCTCAACTTCGTCAACGACTCGGCGCCCATGCACCTGGCTTCGGCAGTCGACGCGCCCACCTGCGCCGTGTTTTGCTCCACGGTGCCCTACTTCGGCTTCGGCCCGCTCAGCTCGTTTGCCCGCATTGTGGAGCTGCCCGAGGAGCTGGCGTGCCGCCCCTGCGGGCTGCACGGCTACCGCAAGTGTCCGCTGGGCCATTTCCACTGCGCCCACGGCATCCGCACCAGCCAGCTCCTGGCCGTGCTGGCCGAAGCCGAGCAACGCGCGGTGTTGAAATGATGCGTACGAGGCGCTAACGCAGGATTACGGTCCCAAACCGACGGCCCCACCCGCCGTCATTGCTTCGCTCTGCTCGCAATGACGGCGGGGGCGCAAGCGGCCCCCAACCGTGGGGCGGCCAAACCGTTGATGGGGCTGGCGGGTTATCTTTGCACCCTTTGCGCGGCGGGCCCGGACGCCCGCGGCGCGTTCCGCTTTTTCTACTGACCCCACACGCGTTGGCAGCCCCTGGCCGGGGCGCCGCGGCGTTGTCGCCTATACCCATGCTCGACTACGATTTTCACGAATACCCCAACGGCATCCGGCTGCTGCACAAGCAAGTGCCCCACACCAAAGTGGCCCACTGCGGCTTCCTGCTCGACATCGGCTCGCGCGACGAGCGGCCCGAGCAGTACGGCCTGGCCCACTTCTGGGAGCACATGGCTTTCAAGGGCACCGAAAAGCGCCGTTCCATCCACATTCTGAACCGGTTGGAAACCGTAGGCGGCGAGCTGAACGCCTACACCACCAAGGAGAAAATCTGCTTTTACGCCTCGCTACTGAGCACCCACTTCGAGCGGGCCTTTGAGCTGCTGACCGATTTGACCTTCCACTCCACCTTCCCGACCAAGGAAATCGAGAAGGAGCGCGGGGTGATTCTGGAGGAAATGGCCATGTACGTCGACGCGCCCGAGGACGCCATCATCGACGACTTCGACGGGGTAGTGTTCGGGGAGCACGCCCTGGGCCACAACATTCTGGGCACCCGCGAGAGCGTATCGGGCTTCACGCAGGCCGATTTTTTTCAATTTTTGAAGGAAAACCTGCGCACCGACCAGTTGGTATTCAGCTCGGTGAGCAACCTGCCCTTCGCCCAGGTGAAGCGCCTGGCCGACAAGTATCTGGCTCCGCTGCCGGCCCAGCTCGGCGCCCGCCCGCGCCAGCCCTTCGGCGCCTACGAGGCCCGGCAGCAGACGGAAGCCAGGCCCATCACCCAGGCCCACAGCCTCATTGGCTGCCCGGCCTACGCCCTCACCGACCAACGCCGCCTGCCCTTCTTCATGCTCACTAACATTCTGGGCGGCCCGGGCATGAACTCGCGGCTGAACCTGGCCGTGCGCGAGAAGTATGGCTTCGTTTACAGCATCGACGCCAACTACGCGCCCTACACCGACACGGGCCTGTTCGGCATCTACTTCGCCACCGAAAAGGCGCGGCTGGACCGTACCACCCAGCTCGTACTTAAGGAGCTACGCCTGCTGCGCGAAAAGGCCCTGAGCACTTCGCAGCTGCACGTGGCCAAGGAGCAGCTCATGGGCCAGCTGGCCATGGCCGAGGAAAGCAACGGCGGCATGATGCAGCTGCTGGGCAAGAGCACCCTGGACCTGGGCCGGGTGGAGTCGCTCAACGAAATCTTCGAGCAGATCCGGGCGGTGACGGCCCCGCAGCTGCAGGAGCTGGCCAACGAAGTCTTCGCCGAGGACAACCTGAGTACCCTGCAGTACGTGCCCGAATCGGGCAAGCGCCGCTAAGCCCTAACGGCGCCGCTGCGCCGTGGCGCGAGGCCCTGTTTCGCGTAACCCGAATGCTTGTCGTTCCGGATACGCGGCAGTGAGGTCTCGTGCTACGGCGCCGACGGCCCGGCTTGATTTCCTTCACCTATGTCCGTCCCGCACTTCGGTCACGTCGGCTCCTACCTGCCCGGCGACGCGTTTCGCTCCCGCCTAGAGCTGCGCCTGAGCGGGATGCACCGCCCGGTGCGGGCGGGCATTGCCGGCTCGCAGCACACCGGGGCCGAAAGCATCGTGTTGTCGCAGGTGTACGAGGACGACGTGTTCACCGAGGACGAAATCATCTACACCGGGCAGGGCGGGCGCGACCCGAAAACCGGCCACCAAACCACCGACCAGACGCTCAACGACCGGAACCTGGCCCTGCTCAAAAGCCAGGAAACCGGCCGGCCGGTGCGCGTGCTGCGCAAGGTGCTCGACGAGGAAAGTCAGGAACTGGTGTTTCGCTACGAGGGGCTGTACCGGGTGGTCGGGCACGCGTTCGAAACCGGCAAGTCGGGTTTCGGCGTGTGGAAATTTCGGCTGCGGCCGGCGCCGAATGACCGCCGGGCGTAATTCGGCGTAACGGCTAACCAGAAGAGCACAGGAGAGCAGGGCGGCGCCGGCCGTGAATATTTAGGCTGCCGCTAGTCCTGAACGACGAAACGGGCCTGCCGCCGTTCTGCATTCCCCACGCCCACTCCATCGTTCACCCAATCCGCGGAACCCAATGAATCCGTCTGAATCCCAGATTCAGCAGTACGCCGACGCGCACACCTCGCCCGAGCCCGCGCTGCTCGGCCGCCTGGTGCGCGAAACCCACCTGCAGACGCTCATGCCGCGCATGCTCTCGGGCCACTACCAAGGGCGACTGCTGAGCATGCTCAGCCACATGATTCGGCCCCGGCGGGTGCTGGAGCTAGGCACCTTCACCGGCTACTCCGCCCTGTGCATGGCCGAGGGCCTGGCCCCCGACGGCGAGCTGTACACCGTGGAGCAAAACCCCGAGCTGCGCCGCCGCGTGGAGCGCTACGTGCAGGAAGCTGGCCTCGCCGGCCGCGTGCACCTGCACATCGGCGACGCGGAGCAGCTCATTCCGACGCTCGAAGAAACCTGGGACTTGGTGTTCATCGACGCCGACAAAATCCGCAACCAGGTGTACTACGAACTGGTGCTGCCACGGGTGCGCCCGGGCGGTTTTCTGCTCATCGACAATGTGCTGTGGAGCGGTAAGGCCCTGCCCGACTACCCGCTCAAGGCCGCCGACAAGGACGCGCACGCCGTGCGCGCCTTCAACGACTTCGTGCAGCAGGACGAGCGGGTGGAAAACGTCTTCCTCGCCCTGCGCGACGGACTACTGCTGGTGCGTAAGCGCTAATAAGTCAACCGCTTACTTAGAACCGCCTTAAAAAATCCGGCTTGCGTATACGACTCCCGGTTAAACACCGGTGTCGTTGGCCGGTCCAAGGCCCGCACGAGGGCCACGCTTTGTTGATATGAAACACGCTTTAGGGTTACTTTTTCCGCTTGTGGTTGTCACGGCTCCGGCCCTGGCGCAGACCGCGCCCGTAACGGGCCGGGTGCTCGATGCCAAGGACCAGGCGCCGCTGATCGGGGCCAATGTGCTGCTTACCCGCCTCGCGGCCGACTCAGCCCGCACCGGCGCGGCCGTGGAGCCGACAGGGGCCTTCACCGTGCCGGGCGTGGAGCCGGGCCGCTACCGCCTCACGGTGTCGTTCCTGGGCTACCAAACCATCAAGCGGGCTGTAACGGTAAGCGGGCAGCCTCTGGATTTGGGGACCCTGGCCCTAACCGCCGGCGGGGTAACCCTGAAGGGCGTGGAAGTAACCGGGCGGGCCGCCGCGGCGGTGCAGAAGGGCGACACGGCTCAGTACGACGCCCGCGCCTTCAAAACTAACCCCGACGCCAACGCCCAGGACCTCATCACCAAGATGCCGGGCGTGACGGTGGACCCGAGCTCGGGCAAGATTCAGGCCCAGGGCGAGCAGGTGCAGCGCGTGCTCGTCGACGGCAAGGAATTCTTCGGCAACGACCCCGACGCGGTGCTCAAAAACCTGCCGGCCGAGGCCATCGACAAGATTCAGGTGTATGACCGGGCCTCGGACCAGTCGCAATTCACCGGCTTCGACGACGGCAATCAGCAGAAAACCATCAACATCGTCACGCGGCCGCAGTTTCGCAACGGGCAGTTTGGGCGGGTGCTGGCCGGCGTGGGCCAGGGCGGCGACAACCAGACGCGCTACCGCGCTTCGGGCAACATCAACTCCTTCCGCGGCAAGCAGCGCCTCTCGCTCATTGCGCAGAGCAACAACGTGAACGAGCAGAACTTCGGCACCGACGACCTGTTGGGCGTGGTGGGCTCGTCGGCGCGTGGGGGCGGCGGGGGCCGCAACGGCGGGGGCGGCAATCAGGGCGGCGGGGGCAACAACGCCTCGGGCAACTTCCTGGTGGGCCAGAGCGGGGGCATCTCGAAGACCAACGCCCTGGGCCTAAACTACTCCGACAGCTGGGGCAAGAAAACCGACGTGCAGTCGAGTTACTTCTTTAACCGCAGCGTGAATACGCTCAGCAGCCAGACCGACCGGCGCTTCACGGCGCAGGATTCGCTGGGGCGGGCCTTGCGCTACCAGGAAAACTCGCTCACGCAGAGCACCAATATCAACCACCGCGTGAACCTGCGCCTGGAGCACAAGTTCGACTCGGTCAACTCGGTGCTGTGGCAGCCGCGCCTCTCGGTGCAGCAAAACGACAGCCGCAACCACCTCGACGGGGCCACCTACCGCGGGCAACCCAACTCGGAAACCATCGGGGAGCTGCGCAGCAGCAACGTGAGCGACTACAAGGCCAAAAACCAGGGCATCAACTTCGGCCAGAGCCTGCTCTACCGCCACCGCTTTCAGAAGCGCGGGCGCACTTTCTCGCTGGGGCTGAACATGAGCTACAACACCCGCGACGCGGAAAATTTCCTCAACTCGCTCAACGACGATTACACCCGCTCCGCTACCCCGGGCGTGCCCGTGCGCAGCAGCACCGACCAGAAATCGGAGACGGACCAGACGGGCTGGACCTGGAGCGCCAACGCCAACTACACCGAGCCGCTGAGCCCCAAAAGCCAGCTGCAGCTGACCTACAACACCAACTACACGCCCAACGACTCGGACAAGAAGACCTACAACCTCAACGGCCCGACCGGGGAGTACACCGTCTTCAACCCGGCGCTGAGCAACGTGTTTACCAGCCGCTACCTCACCAACTCGGGCGAGGTGAGCTACCGCTACAACGACCGGGAACTGCAGTGGTCGGTGGGCGCGCAGGTGCAGCACGCGCAGCTGCGCAATGAACAAGAGTACCCGCTGGCCACCACCACGCGCCGCAACTTCCTGAACGTGCTGCCCAGTGCGCAGGTACGCTACAACTTCTCCAAGCAGCAGAACCTGCGCCTGAACTACCGCATGCGCACCCAGGCGCCGAGCATCAGCCAGCTGCAGGAGGTGGTCAACAACTCCAACCCGCTGCAGATTACGACCGGCAACGCCAACCTGCGGCAGGAAAACACCCACAACCTCTTCGTGCGCTACTCCTCGGCCAACGTGGAGAAGTCGACCTCGTTCTTCGCCCTCATCGGCGGCTCCTACACCAGCAACAACATCACCAACAGCACCCGCATCTTCAGCCGGCCCACGGAATTTCGGGGCGTCATCGTGCCGGCGGGCGGGCAGGTGACCGAGCCGGTGAACCTGGACGGGCAGTACTCCTTGCGCACCTTCGGCAACTACACCGTGCCGCTGACCCTGCTCAAGTCGAACCTGAACCTAAACGCCAACGCCAACTTCGCGCAGACGCCGGGCCTCGTGTCGATTAACCGCGACGAGGAGCAGCAGCTCAACTACAGCCGCACGCCCAGCTTCGGCTTCGGGGCGGTGCTCAGTTCTAACATCAGCCCGAACCTGGACTTCACGCTCTCGTCGAACTCCTCGCAGACCTACGTGCGCAACACGGCCCAGACCACGGCCAACCGCCAGTACTTCCGCCAAAACACCAACCTGCGCCTGAGCTGGATTATCATCAAGGGCCTGACGGTGCAGTCGGACGTGGCCCACGTGGCGTACTCGGGCCTCTCGGCGGGCTACAACCAGAACTACGTGCTCTGGAACGCCTCGGTGGGCAAGAAGCTGTTTGCGCGTCAGCAGGGCGAAATCAAGCTCTACGCCTTCGACATCCTGAAGCAGAACAACAGCATTCAGCCCAACCAAACGGCCGCCTACGTGGAGGACGTGCGCACCAACATCCTGACGCGCTACGTGATGCTGATGTTTACCTACAACATCCGCAACTTTGGCGGCAGCGGCGGGGCGCCCACCCCGGACGCGCCCCAGGAGGAGCGCCGCGGCAACTTCCCCGGCGGCCGGCCGGGCGGCTACCCCGGGGGCCCTCCCGGTGGCTTTCCGGGCGGTGGCCCCGGCCCCGGTGGCGGACCCTACTAATTCAAGCGAGTCGGCAGTATTGCCGACTCGCTTGGGTTTTGGCCATAGCCGTGTAGCGCCGCCATTCGGGCCTGAGTGCCGGAATCATCGAGCAAACTTCGCTGGACTATTTACCTTGCACATTGCAAGCAACGCGGCTTAGCAAGTGCTTGCTGCGTAGTGCTGCTTCCTGCACAGCGTAATTATATAGCCGATGGTTTTCGTATGAAATACGTGTACCCAAACTGCCCTTTTGCCTTGGGCAGCAGCTTATTCCTGGTCCTGATGGCCCGGCTCAGCCCGGTGCAGGCTCAACCAACCATTACCGCCATAACGCCGGCGGCCAACGCCCGGTCGGTGGCGCGCACCGCCCCGGTTACGGCTACGTTCAGCCAGCCGCTGACGGCCGCCTCGGCGGCCGCGCTGAAAGTCTATTCCGGGCAGCGCGGCGGCCTGCGCACGCGCGGCACCACCCCCGCGACGGTCAGTGGCAATGCCCTTAGCTTTACGCCGGCTCCGTACGCCTTTCAGTCCGGCGAAACGGTGCACTACACCATCACGACGGCAGCCAGTAGCAGCAGCGGCGCGCTGGCTCGGCCCCGGGTCGGGCAGTTTACGACGGCCGTGAGCGGAACGGGCAACGGCAACTTCCAGCCCGGCGCCGACCCGGCCGTGGGCACTTTTGCCTACGACGTGGCCGTGGGCGATGTGGACGGCGACGGCGACTTGGACCTGCTCGCGGCCAACAACGCCACGGCCGGCACGGTGAGCATCCGCCTCAACGACGGCAGCGGCACGTTCAGCGGTGGCCAAAGCGTGAGCGTGGACAACCTGCCCAACAAGGTGCTGCTGGCCGACGTGGACGCGGACGGCGACCTGGACCTGCTCACCGCCAACGACAACAGTTCGGTGAGCATCCGGCTCAATGACGGCAGCGGCACGTTCAGCGGGAGCCAAAACATCCGGTTCAACTGGCGCCCCCTGCTGGCCGTGGGCGACGTGGACGCCGACGGCGACCTGGACCTGGTGATGGCGGCCGCTAACGGCGGCGAGGTGCGCGTGGACCTGAACAACGGCAGCGGTGGGTTTTCCCAGTACAGCCAGACCTTCGTGTCGTACACGCATATGGGCATGAGCCTGGGCGACGTGGACAACGACGGCGACCTGGACCTGCTCCTGACCACGGAAGGAGCACTGGGTACTAAAGTGGAAACGCTGTTTAACGACGGCACGGGCAACTTCGGCAACCTGCAGAGCGTGCCCGTGGGCGCGGGCGGCAGTCCGAACAGCCTAGCCGTGGGCGACGTGGACGGCGACGGGGACTTGGATGTACTCACGTCCAACGTCAATCCGACGGGCGTGAGCGTGCGGCTCAACAACGGGCGGGGCGTCTTCAGCGGCACGCAGGAAGTGGCCGTGGGCAGCAATTACGCGGCCTTGACCCTGGGCGACGTCGATGCCGACGGCGACTTGGATTTGCTCACCACCAACGGGGCGCTCAACAGCGTCAGCACGGTAAGCATCCGCCTGAACGACGGCAACGGCAACTTCAGCGGCACGCTGGAAGCCGTGGCCGGGCTGCACTCCCGCCGCCTGGCCCTGGGCGACGTCGACGGCGACGGAGACTTGGACCTGCTCGCGGCCAATTACAACCAAAACGGGACCGTCAGCGTGCGTCTGAACGGCCCCGGCGCCCTGACGTCGACTTTTTCGCCGCGGGCCACCACCCCGCTGCTGACGGTGGCCCCGACCGTAGCCGGCACCCAGCCGCTGCGCTACGCCTACGCGGGTGCCTCCCTCGGGCCGGCGGCTACCCTGTCGCTTCACAGCGCCGACGGCAAACGGGTGTGGCTGCGCACCACGGGCGTAAGCGCGGCCGGCGAATTGCCGGCTACCGGCCTGGCCCCCGGCTGGTACTGGGTGCGCCTGCAAACGCCGACCGGCCGTTTCGTCGCGCGGTTTTACCAGCCCTGACCCCGACGGCCTTGCCTCGACCGTGCGTCACGCGTTGCTATTTCCTATCCGGCGCATTAAGAATGCTGCGGCGGTAGCGGGTAGCGGCAGCATAGCTCGGAGGAAGCCGGCAGGTGGGGTGAAAGCCCCCGGCCTAAAGTTCAATAGTCAGTTGACGGGGCGGTTCAGCATACGTTTTGCGGCAGGGGCCGAATTGGTAAGCGCCGGCTGCAGGCACGCCACGGCGGCACCAACGCAGCGCCCGAAGGCCTGTATTTCATCCCACTTACCACCTTACGCCGCAAATTTTTCGCCTACTTTGTAGGCTGAGGGGTTGGCAGCGGCGCAGTGCCGGGCCGGCCTTACCTGCTCCGCCTGCTTATGAAACGACTGCTGCCCGTACTGCTCGTGGCCTTGCCGCTCGTGGCCCCGGCCCAGCGCAAACCCGCCGCGCCGCCCGTTGCCGCCAAGCCCGCCCCCGCCGCCACGCCGACTTCGCTGCCGCCCTTGCCCGTGCCCGCCGAAGTGCAATTTGCCGGGCTGCGCCTGCGCCTCTCCGACGGGGGCCGCGCCGCCGTGCAGCAGAAAGTCGATGCCTTGCGCCGCCACCCGGGCTCCTACCAGCAGCGCGTAGCCGCCGCCGACGCCGCGTTTCCCATCATCGAGCGGGTGTTTCAGGAAGAAGGCGTGCCGCTGGATTTCCGGTTTCTGTGCATCCAGGAAAGCGGCCTGCAGGGCGACGCGCAGAGCATCCACGACGCCATCGGCTACTGGCAGTTCAAGCGCGAAGCCGCTACCGATTTCGGGCTGGAAGTCAGCGACGACGTGGACGAGCGGAAGCACCTGGTGGCGGCCACGCACGGCGCGGCCAAGTACCTGCTGCGCAGCCAGCGCATGTACCAAAACTGGCTCCACACGCTGCTGAGCTACAACCTCGGCCCCGGGGGCGTGAAGCCCTACACCCTGCCCACCGACGCCAACGCGACGGAAATGCAGATTACCGAGCAGACGCACCCTTACGTACTGACCTTCCTGGCCCACAAGCTCGCCTACGAGCCGGCCATCGGCACAAACCCGCGGCCGGCTATGTTGCTGCGCGAGTACCCGGCCATTGCCGGGCAGCCGCTAACGGTGCTGGCTCAGGCCATTCAGACCTCGCCGGCCGAGCTGGCTAAGTACAACCGCTGGCTGCTGGGCACGGCCGTGCCCGCCACCGGCAAGGTGTACACTGCCCTGGTGCCCGTGACGGATTCCTTGCAGCTGCTGGCCATGTCGGTGCAGCAGCGGCAGGCGGCCACCAAGCTGGTGGTGGCGCCCCAGACCGACGCCCGCAACGCCGCCTACGTGACGGTGAACGGGCTGCGGGCCGTGGTGGCCCTGCCCGGCGAAACCAAGGAGGACCTGGCCCGCCGCGCCGGGGTGAAGCTGCGCAAGTTCATGCAGTTCAACGACCTGATGCCCTTCGACAACGTGGTGGCCGGGCAGCCTTACTTCACCCAGAAAAAGCGCGACAAGGCCGACGTGGAGTACCACGTGACCCAGCCGGGCGAATCGGTGGTGACGGTGTCGCAGAAGTACGGCCTGCGCGCCAAGGCTATCCGGAGCAAAAACCGCATGGCCGGCAACGAGCCCCTGCAGCCCGGCCGCGTGCTCTGGCTGCAGCACACCCGCCCGCGCGCCGTGGCCGTGGAGTACGTGCAGGATAAAACCGGTGCCGTGGCCGCGGCCATGGAACGCCCCAGCGGCACACCGGCGCCCGCTCCAACGCCTGCCCCGGCCCCTGCCAAGCGCAAGCCAGCCGAAGCCGAAGTGTACACCGGCCGCACCGCGGCGGCCCAGCGCGTTATCGACGACGCGCCGGAAGCCGGCCAGGACAGCACCCGCGTGGGCGGCTGGCTCGGCAAGCTCAAGCGCCCGAGCTCGGATGCCGTGGCCGACGAGCCCGCCGACAGCGCCGCGGCCGACGTGGCCGTGGAAACCATCAACGAAGTGGCCACCACGGCCGAGCCCGCCGCCGCGGCCCCGGTACCGACGCCCGCGCCCAAGCCTAGCCGCACGCTCTACGGCAGCGCCACCGAGCCCCAGAAAAAGCTGCCGACTTCGGCGCCCCTGGCCGACGAGCCTTCCGGCGCCGACGCCGAGGAGGAACCCGTGACGGCCGCGCCGAAACCGGTGGCCAAAGCCCCGGCCTCGGCGGCCCCAGCCCAGCCTAAGCCCGTAGCCACGGCACCGGTGGCTACGCCCGCCGCGGCGCCTAAACCTGCTCCGGCCAGACCCAAGCCCACTACCCCGACTCCGGTTGCCGCAGCCCCTGCTCCGGCCGCCAAACCCGCCGCGGCCGACCCGGCCATGACGCCGGGCACCGGCTGGCCCGTGCCGGCCGACGGCCTGCACACAGTGCAACCCAAAGAAACCCTCTACGCCGTGGCCCGCCGTTACAACCTGCGCCCGGCCGACCTGATTCAGTGGAACGAGCTGCCGGCCAACCCCTCCCTCAAGCTGGGACAGGTGCTGCGCCTGACGCCGCCCTCCGGCGCTGCGGCCACTGCCTCTGCCCCGGCCAAGCCGGCCACTGCAGCGGCCAAACCAAGCGCCCCGGCAGCTAAGCCTACTGCGGCGGCTCCCAAACCCGCCGCGCCGGTGGCTGCCGCGGCAACAACCATCAAGCACACCGTGGTGGCCGGCGAAACCATGTACAGCATCTCGCGCAAGTACGGCGTGAAGCCCGAGCAGATCATGCAGTGGAGCGCCAAACCCGACATGACCGTGCGCTTGGGCGAGGTCCTTACGGTGCAGCCCGCCACCAAGTAATTGCCCCGCCAACAAAAAAGGCCGCCCCAGGGGCGGCTTTTTTTGTTGGGCCCCACCTCCGCGGCCGGCCAACGGCCGAGGCGGCTTCGTCGTAGGGTAGCACAGGCGCGGCCGCGCCGCCACCCGCTTCGCTATTCTACTTGCATGATTCTGACTACCGGCCAGCCTTTCTGGCTTACCGAACAAGGCCTTGTCCGTTACCCCGTCTTGGCCGACGACCTGAGCTGCGATGTGGCCATCATCGGCGGCGGCATCACCGGCGCTTTTCTGGGCTACTACCTCACCCGCGCCGGGCTGCGCGCCGCCGTGCTCGAAGGCCGCTACGTGGGCGGGGGCAGCACCTCGGCCAGCACCGCCATGTGCCAGTACGAGTTGGACGAAGACCTTATCGACCTGCGCGACAAGCTGGGCGTGCAGCGCGCCAACGATGCCTACCTGGCCAACGTGTACGCCGTGCACGAGCTGGGTCGCCTCTGCCGCGAAGAGCTGCCCGACGCCTGCCGCTTCGAGGACTGCCGCAGCTTTTACCTGGCTAGCCGCGAGCGGGACGTGAGCCACCTCGCCGACGAAGGCGAAGCCCGCCGCGGCATCGGCATCGACGTGGAATACCTGAACCGTGCCGACCTGTTGCGCCGCTACCGCCTGCAGGCCCCCGCCGCCCTGCTCTCCGGCGACACGGCCCAGGTCGACCCGTACCGGCTCACGCACACGCTGCTGGCCGAGGCCCGTCAGCAGGGCCTGCAGGTGTTTGAGCGCACCCCGGTGCAGCAGTGCGCGGCGGAAACTGCCGGCGAGACGGTGACCGTGTACGCCGGCGCGCACCGCGTGCGGGCCCGGCACGTGGTGGTGTGCACCGGCTACGAAGCCGACAACTTAGTGCCCCGCGACCTGGTCAACCTGCATTCCACCTACGTGGTTATCAGCCAGCCCGGCGAAATGACCGCGCTGCCCACCGGCACCGCCCAAATCTGGGAAACGGCCCGCCCCTACCTCTACACCCGCACCACCGCCGACGGCCGCATCATGGTGGGCGGCCGCGACGAAGTCGTGAAAAGCGCCGCCTTCCAGAACACCGTGCTCGAACACAAAGTCGACCGGCTCGAAAAGCAGTTTCAGGACTTGTTCGATCAGCCCACACCCTTTACCCGCGACTTTGTGTGGGCCGGTGTGTACGGCGAAACCAGCGACGGATTGCCCTACATCGGGGCGCACAAAGATTTCCCGCGCACCTACTTCGCCCTCGGCTACGGCGGCAACGGCACCACGTACAGCCTACTGGCCGCCGAAATCATCCGCGACGCCCTCACCGGCCGCCGCCACCGCTACCACGATACCTTCGGCTTCGACCGGGTGGGCGGCTAAGCCAGCGGCCCGCCACGCAACGCGGCCGCCCTCCCAGGGCGGCCGCGTTGCGTGGCGGGCCGAAGCGCCGGTCAGAGTAGGCTGGATTGGCTTAGGCGGCCACCAGTTCCGGCTGCACTTTGGCAATGCGGCGGGTGCGGCTTTTGAGCAGCTCGATGACCTCGGCCTCGGACTGGTACCGGTCGCCGAGGTTCACGAAATGCTTCGCCATCAGGTCGTAGCGCTTCAGCATCAGCCAGGCAAACACGTGCAGGAAGTGGATGCCGTCGAAAACGATGGCGTCGTTCTGGATGTACTTGGGCAGGTCTTTCTGGAACGCCGCTGGGTGCTCGGTCCAGTGGCGGGCCGGCCGAATGTGGTGGCTGGCGTGGTAGCCGTCGTTCCAGCACTTGTGGTTGTACTTGGTGTTGATGCAGGTGATGCTGTTGGTGTAGTCGTTGCCCGGGTCGTTGCCGTCGATGAAGGCGTGCTGGGTCCAGTTGCCGAGCATCATGATGACGCGCGAAATCAGGAAGGGCAGCACAAACACCACCAGCGTGGCGGGCCAGTTGATGAGCCACAGGCCTACGCACAACAGCGCGTAGAGCACTTCGCCGCGCACCGAGCGCAGCAGCAGCTTCATTTTGCGCTTCTTGATGAAGTAGTGCGCGAGGTGGAAGATGCCCAGCATCACGAACGTGCCGAGGTAGTGCAAAAACCCGCGCACCGAGTCGCGCTGGTAGTGCATGGTCGAGCTTTTGTCTTCTTCCAGGTTGTTTTCGGCGTGGTGCATGCCGAGGTGGTGAGCGTAGTAGGTTTCCGGCGTCTGCCCGAAAAACGGGCCGATAACCCACGGCAGGTAGTGGTTCAGAAAGCCGTACTCCTTCTTGAATAAGGCGCGGTGACTGGTGCAGTGCAGCATCAGCCCGAACGGTCCTTTGAAGGTGATGTTGTTCAGAAACTGATAGGCCACGGCGGCCGGCCACCACGCCCAGCTCGGCAGGCCCGGTACAAACAGCAGCACGGCCAGCGGCAGCAGCGTGGCGCTGATTTGCAGGGTGAGGTGCACGAACGGCAGGTCGCGCTTATCCTGGATAAGGCCCAGCAGCCACTGGTTGACGGCGGAACGCTGGGCCGGCTCCCGGTACGTCGGGTCCGTGAGGGCAAGGAGTGTTTTCATGGGCAGAATTCGGACGCATCAGCGAGCCGGCATCAGTGAGCAATGAGCTGATGGGGAGGTGCATCGGATTCGTGCCCAAGTAAACGGACCACGAAGCAAAGGCAGGTGAGGTAAGCCGGCGTCGCCTGAAGCAAAGCAATAGGAGGGGGAACCTACGCCCAAGGTACGCGTTTTGCAACGGACGGCGGCGCGGCCCTTGCTTGCCGTTGCCAACGCCGGCGGCTCCGCTTTCGTGCAGACCTGCTCCATAATAAAACGCCCGCCCGGGCGCTGCGGCCTGCCGGGTGGCCCGTGCTGCGCGCGGCCCCGGCGCAGTTGTCGGCTTGTTTGTACTATTTCACCGCTTCTACCTGCCCTCTGCCATGACCTACGTTCCGCTAGTGCTCGGCCTGCTGCTCACGCCTTCCGCAGCGCCGCTGCCGGCCCAAACACCAGCCACCACCCCAGCAGCGGCGTCGTCGGCGGCCGGGCGCGCTTTTGAGGCTCACCTCGCGCAGTACTACGCCGACCTCAACCAGCGCCTGCGCGACATTTACTTCGCGCCCAGTGACGGCCGCGCCATCACGCTGCTGAGCACCGCCACCGAAGAATTTGGCGCCCGGCGCCGGGGCCTGCGCCAGGAGCTGCAGCAACTGCGCACCACCCTCAAGCCAGCCGAACGACAAGCCCTGACGGCCCGCTTGCAACGCCCCGATTGGACCCAGCCCCAGCAAGCCGTGCTCAACAGCCCGGCCGCCGCCAAGCTGACCGAGCGCATCCGGCGCAACCCGGCCCTGGAAACGGCCTTTCAGCGCTTCACCGACGCCCAGCTAGCCGTGCTGGAGCCGCCCGCCGCCCGCTAAGTTTATTGCCAGAAGCTCGGGCGCACGTTGGTGCCGCGTTTGCGGCAGTCCACGCATTCGGCCGAGGACGAGAGGTAGGAAAAGCCGTTTGACAAGAGCGAGACGGGAATAAATTGCCCCGAACGGAAATGGTCCAGCGGCCGCGGCAGCCCCGACTTGGGGTCCGGAATGGTGTCCAAAACGGTGCAGTCGTCGTAGGGCGTGACGGCCTGCCAGGCGCTGGGCAGCTGGCGCCGCTCCACGAAAATGCGTTTCTGCGTTACCGTCTGCGCGCTTACATAGCCGATAACCGTCTCGGCGGCGTTGCTGAGGCAGTGCAGATTGCCGCTCAACTCGGACGGTTGGGGGCCGAACACGGTGCCCAGGTTTTCGGAATTCTTGCTGAGCATTTCCCAGTACGCGTTTTCTTCTTCCGTCTGCGCGTACTGCCGCACCAGAATGCTGTACTTGATGCGCAGCCGCTCCGCCGAGCTGGGAATGAGCAGCAGCGGCGCTTCGGCCAGCACGTCGTGGGCCAAGCCCCGGGTGTTGCCGGTTCTGACGGTGGTCGAGTTTTCGGTGCGCCAGCAGCGGAAAATGGATTCGGTGCGCGGCAGGATCTGGTTGTTGCGGTACTCAAACAGCGCCCCTTGGGCCGAGGTGAACTCCCAAGTTTCGTCGTAGTCCCAGCGGTAGTAGCGCGTCTGGTCGGCGTTGTCGTGCGTGTTTACGTACAGCTGCAAGCCGCGCGCATCGGTCCGCCACGACACGGAATCGATGGGCGGGGTGAGCTTGACGGGCACAAAATCGGAGGCGTATTCCTTGGGACCCGAGGTTTTGATATACAGCCGCACGCGCCTGCCCGCCGCCAGGCGCAGCGCGGCCGAGGTATAAGTGCCGGCCACGCCTTCGCTGAGCGGGTACCGGGCCCCGCCTTCCTCCTCAATGAATACGTTGGCGCGGGTTTCGGCCGGCACGGGTTTGTTGCTGTCGAGCGCCGTGGTGCGCGAGAGACGGATGGTCGTCACGCCGTTGGCGTTGATGAAGCCGTCTACTACCAAATAATTTACGGGCTTGCTGATGGCCTCCGGCTTGTAGGTTTCGACGCAGCCAGCCAGCGGGACAAACCACAGACAAACAATAACTTTTAGCCAGTTCTTCATTTTTTTTCGTGCATGGCGCTAGTTCATCAAAGGGCTTTACCAACCAGAGTACATCAGCGCCGCCAAAGTTGTACCCGCGCCCCCAAACACCCGGCTGCTGCGGGCCCGCATGTCCTCTACTGCCAGAAGCTGGGGCGGATGTTGCTGCCGCGCAGGCGGCAATCCACGCACTCCCGCATGGCCCCAGAATACACCCCGGGCGCCACCTCGTCCACCGGCAAGTGCATGCCGGTGCCGAAGTATTCCTCAATCGTGGGCCCCTTGCCTTCCGGGTCCGGCACAATTTGCAGGAAGACGCATTCGGGGTTGCCGGCCGACGGGTACCAGGTGCGAGGCAGCTGCGGGCGGGCGACGAACAAGCGCTTTTCGGTAACCGACGAGGCGCCGACGTAGCCGAGCACGGGTTCGTCGGCGCCGAGCCGGTGCACGTTGCCTTGCTCCTGGCTGGGCAGCGGGCCGAACACGGTGCCGATGTTTTCCGTGTTCTTGTTGAGCATTTCCCAGTACGCCGACTCTTCCGGGGTAATGGCATACTGCCGCACCAAAATACTGTACTTGATATTCAATTTCTCGGAGGTCGACGGCACCATAAACAGCGAAGCTTCGCGCAGCACGTCGTGGCTCAGGCGGGCTGTGTTGCCCAGCTTCACCGTGGTGCCCACCTCGCTCCGCCAGCACCGGTTGATGTTTTCGCGGCGCGGCAGCATTTGGTGGTTCACGTATTCGTAGCGGGAAACCAAGGCCGAGGTGAACTCCCAGGTCTGGTCGTAGTCCCAGCGGTAGTAGCGGGCCTGGTCCGTTTCGTCGTGCGTGTTCACGTACAGCTGCACGCCGTCGGGCTTGGCCCGCCAAGTCAGCGAGTCAATGGGCGGGGTGAGCTTGACAGGCACAAAATCGGAGGCGTATTCCTGGGGCCCGCTGGTTTTGATGTACAGCCGCACGCGCCGGCCCGGGCTTAGACGCAGGCTGGCCGAGCGGTAAGTGCCCGCGGTGCTGGCTTCGGCGAGCGGGTACCGGGCCCCGCCTTCCTCCTCAATGAATACGTTGGCGCGGGTTTCAACTGGTATGGGCTTGTTGCTGTCGAGCAGGCCCGTGCGCGAGAGGCGGATGGTCGTCACACCGTTGGCGTTGATGAAGCCGTCTACCACCAGGTAGTTCACGGGCTTGCTGATGGCCTCCGGCTTGTAGGTGTCGACGCAGCCGGCCAGCGAGCTAAGCCCGAGCCCAAGCGCAACAATCAACCAGTTCTTCATGGCATAATTCGGTTCCGTACCCGGCGCTACCAGCATCCCGAGCTGCTTTGTAGCGCTGAGTACTCATGCACCGCAAAAGTTGTAGCCCGCATTAAAAAATTATCCTGCGTGCCGCCTACTGCCAGAAGCTGGGGCGGATGTTGCTGCCGCGCAGGCGGCAATCCACGCACTCCCGCATGGCGCCGGTAAACACGCCTATCGCCGGCTGATCCAGGGCCAAATGCATGCCGGTGCCGAAGTATTCCTCAATCGTGGGCCCCTTGCCTTCCGGGTCCGGCACCGTTTGAATAAAGACGCATTCGGGGTTGCCGTCCGACGGGTACCAGGTATGGGGCAGTTGCAAACGCCGCACAAACAAACGTTTTTCGGTAACCGACGAGGCGCCGACGTAGCCGAGCACGGGTTCGTCGGCGCCGAGCCGGTGCACGTTGCCTTGCTCCTGGCTGGGCAGCGGCCCGAACACGGTGCCGATGCTTTCCGTGTTCTTGTTGAGCATTTCCCAGTACGCCGACTCCTCCGGGGTAATGGCGTATTGCCGCACCAGCACGCTATACTTGATGAACAGCTTCTCGGAGGTCGGCGGCACTGCCAGCAGCGGGGCTTCGCGCAGCACGTCGTGGCTCAGGCGGGCCGTGTTGCCCAGCTTCACCGTGACGGCCGGCTCCGTGCGCCAGCACCGGTTGATGTTGTCCCGCCGCGGCAGCATTTGGTGGTTGACGTATTCGTAGTTGGAAACCAAGGCCGAGGTGAACTCCCAGGTCTGGTCGTAGTCCCAGCGGTAGTAGCGGGCCTGGTCCGTTTCGTCGTGGGTGCTTACGTACACTTGCAAGCCGTCGGGCTTGGCCCGCCACGACACGGAATCGATGGGCGGGGTGAGCTTGACGGGCACGAAGTCGGAGGCGTATTCCTGGGGCCCGCTGGTTTTGATGTACAGCCGCACGCGCCGGCCCGCCGCCAGGCGCAGGTTGGCCGAGCGGTAGGTGCCGGGCGTGCTGGCCTCGGCGAGCGGGTACCGGGCGCCCCCGTCCTCTTCGATGTAGAGCGTGGCCCGCCGTTCTACCGGCAACTCCTTGTTGCTGTCGAGCAGGCCCGTGCGCGAGAGGCGGATGGTCGTCACGCCGTCGGCGTTGATGAAGCCGTCCACCACCAAATAATTTACGGGCTGGGATACCGCTTCCGGGCGGTAAGCGTCGACGCAAGCGGTGGTGCTCAGCAGACCGGCACCGACCAATAGAGTAGCCCAGAGTTTCATTAGGTAACGGGGTAATTGGGAATCCTGGTAGATAAAGCGGCGGCCGACCTAATGACCTTGCGGCGCGGCCCGGTGGGATGGTTGTGCCTTATGGCCAAAAACTGGGTTTGACGTTGGTGCCGCGCAGCCGGCAATCTACGCATTCAGCCGTCGCAAAATACAACTGTCCGGTGCCGGGGTCGAATTCGAGCGGAATGTTCTTCCCGTCGCGGAACGACTCCACCAGCACGTTGAGCGGTGGCATCAAGTTGCCGCCCTCGGGTATGATTTTGAGGATGCAAGCTTCGTAGCCGCTGACGAGGGGCCACGCGCTGGGCAGCTGGGTGCGGTCGATAAACAGCCGCTTTTCCGTCACCGACTGCGCCCCGACGTAGCCCAGCACCTGCTCGGCAGGGTCGGTCAGGCTGTGCACGTTGCCCGTGAGCTGCGAGGGCAACGGATCAAACAAGGTGCCCAGGCTTTCGGTGTTGGTGCGCAGCTTCTCCCAGTACTCGTATTCGTCTTGGCTGACGGCGTATTGCCGCACCAGCACGCTGTATGTGCGCACCAACTTGGTGGATCCGGGCCGCAGCTTGGTCACGACCTGCTCGGCCACCACGTTCCGGCTCAGCCGCGTGGTCGTCCCCAGCAGGATGGTGGAGGGAGCCTCGCGGCCCCAGCAGCGGTAAATGTTGTCGGTCCGGGTCACGAACTGCCCGTTGCGAATGGTCAGCAGCGAGGGGTACCGCGAGGTAAATTCCCACGTTTCGTCGTAGCTCCAGCGGTAGTGGCGGGCCGCGTCGTCGGTGTTGTGCGTGTTCACGAACACCCGCAGTTCATCGTTGGCTACCCGCCACGACACGGAGTCGATGTCGGGCGTGCGCTGCACCGGCGTAAAATCGGAGGCGTAGTCGCGGTTGGCGGCCGTGGTCAGGCGCAGGCGCACCCGACGGCCGGCCGGCAGCTGCAAGGCCGCCGAGGCGTACGTACCGGCCGTGGTCGTTTCCGTGAGCGGGTAGCGCGTGCCCTCTTCTTCCTCAATGAACACACGGGCGCGCTTTTCGGCCGGCAGGGTCGTGCTGCTCAGCGCCGCCGTGCGCGAGAGGCGGATGCTGGTGACGCCCGTGGGGTTGATGTAGCCGTCGACCACCAGCAGGTTGGTGTCGCTGGCCGCTACTTTGGGCTCGTACGGCTCGACGCAGCCGGCCAGCAGGACCAGCCCGCCTGCCATCAGCCGTATGGTCACTGATTTCATCAGAACATGAACGAATAAGATGTTACAGCCACGGTTATCGAAGAGCAATATAGGCAGCCCTGCCCGAGGCTAGCTGAACTGGCGGGGGCGCGCGGCGCCGGCGGACTCCCGGCACTTGAACGGTTACCCAACCCGGAAGCGTTGCTGCCCCGCGGAGCACCCTGCCGGCGGGGCCGGGTCGTTGCCGTCGATACGCAAAAACTACCGCGGCCGCAACGTTTCCTTTCCCCTCCCCCGGCGGTAACTTTACTCTGTTAAATTCTGAATTTTGAATGCGGAACGCGGAAGTCGCCAGCGTCCGCCCATTCATTATTCAGCATTCAGAATTCCTAATTCTCCGACGGATGCCCACGTTCTCGCACCTGCACTGCCACACCCAATACTCCCTGCTCGATGGCCAGGCCAGCATTTCGGCGCTGATGAAAAAAGCGCAGAAGGACGGCATGCCTGCCGTGGCCCTCACCGACCACGGCAATATGTTCGGGGCGTTCAACTTCGTGGCCGAGGCCAACAAGTACAACGTGAAGCCCATCGTCGGCTGCGAGTTTTACTTGGTGGAGGACCGGCACAAAAAAACCTTTAGCCGGGAAAAAGGCGAGCGGGACAACCGCTTCCACCAGCTCTTGCTGGCCAAGGACCAGGCCGGCTACCACAACTTGGCCAAGCTCTGCTCCATGAGCTTTATCGAGGGCACCTACTCGAAGTACCCGCGCATCGACAAGGAGCTGCTGCTGCAGTACCACGAGGGCCTGATTGCCACGTCCTGCTGCATCGGCGCGGAAATTCCGCAGGCGCTGCTGTGGAAAACGGAGGCCGAGGCCGAGGAAAAGCTGAAGTGGTGGCTCGACCTGTTCGGCGAGGATTACTACATCGAAATCCAGCGCCACGGCATCGAGAACATCGACAACACCGGCAAAAGCCAGGAAGACCTCAACCAAATTCTGCTGCGCTGGGCCAAGAAGTACAACGTCAAGGTCATTGCCACCAACGACTCGCACTACGTCGACCAGACCGACTTCGCCCCGCATGACCTGCTCTTGTGCGTGAACACCGGCGAGGAGCACAGCATCCCGGTGGGCGACTTCCAGACCAAGTACTTCCGCCTCGTGTCGGGCGACAACAAGGTGATTTACAACCACCTCGACCAGCTGCGCCCGCTCGCAGCCAAGGACGACGCCATCCGCCGCCAGCTCATGCGCATCGACGAGGAGCTGCAGATGCCCAAGCCCAAATCGCGCTTCGGCTTCCCCAACGACCAGTTTTACTTCAAGACCCAGGCGGAAATGGCGAACCTGTTCGCCGATGTGCCCGAGTCGCTGGACAACACGAACGAAATCGTCGACAAAATCACGCCGCCCAAGCTGCAGCGCGACATCCTGCTGCCCAACTTCCCCATCCCCGCGCCGTTCGCCGACGCCGATGAGTTTCTGCGCGAGCTGACTTTCGTGGGGGCCTTCGGACCGAGCGCGGGCAAGGGCATCGTGACGATGACCAAGCCGCCCCGTTACTCAGAGCGCACGCCCGAAATCGAGGAGCGCCTGAACTACGAGCTGCGCATCATCCAGACAATGGGCTTTGCCGGCTACTTCCTTATCACCCAGGACTTCATCAACAAGGGCCGGGACATGGGCGTGGCCGTGGGCCCGGGCCGCGGCTCGGCGGCCGGCTCGGCGGTGGCCTACTGCGTGGGCATTACCAACATCGACCCCATTAAGTACTCGCTGCTCTTCGAGCGTTTCCTAAACCCGGAACGCGTGTCGATGCCCGATATCGACATCGACTTCGACGACGTGAACCGCCAGCGCGTCATCGACTACGTGGTGGACAAGTACGGCAAGACCCAGGTGGCCCAGATTATCACCTTCGGTACGATGGCCGCGAAGTCCTCGATCAAGGACGTGGCGCGGGCCATGGAACTGCCCCTGCCGCAGACCAACGAGCTGACCAAGATGGTGCCCGAAAAGCCCGGCACCACCCTGAACGACGCCTTCGCCGAAAACCCCGAACTGGACTACATCCTGCGCGACGAGGCGCCCGACAACTTGCGCGGGCAGATTCTGCGCCTGGCCCACAAGCTCGAAGGCTCGGTGCGCAACACCGGCATCCACGCCGCCGGCGTCATCATCGCCCCGGACGACATCACGAAGTACATTCCGGTCAGCACCTCCAAGGACTCGGACCTGCTCGTCACGCAGTTCGACGGCAAGGTCATCGAGTCGGCCGGGATGCTGAAGATGGACTTTCTGGGGCTGAAGACGCTCACCATTATCGTGGACGCGCTGACGCTCATCAAGAAAAACCACGGCGTCGACATCAACATCGACGACATTCCGCTCGACGACCCGAAGACCTACGAGCTGTACCAGCGCGGCGACACCATCGGCACGTTCCAGTTCGAATCCGAGGGCATGCGCATGTACCTCAAGGACCTCAAGCCGACGAACATCGAGGACTTGATTGCCATGAACGCCCTCTACCGCCCGGGCCCGATGCAGTTCATCCCGAACTTCATCAACCGCAAGCACGGGCGGGAGGAAATCGAGTACCCGCACGAGTTGCTGGAGCCCATTCTGAACTACTCCCAGGGCATCATGGTGTACCAGGAGCAGATCATGCAAACGGCCCAGATCCTGGCCGGCTACTCCCTCGGCGGCGCCGACCTGCTGCGCCGCGCCATGGGCAAGAAGGACATGAAGAAGATGGCGCTGGAGCGGGAAAAATTCTGCAAAGGCGCCCTGGAGCTGCACGGCATCAAGGAAAAGAAGGCCAACGAGGTCTTCGACGTGATGGAGAAGTTTGCGGCCTACGGCTTCAACCGCTCCCACTCCGCCGCTTACTCGGTAGTTGCGTATCAGACTGGTTATCTGAAGGCTAACTACCCCGCCGAATACATGGCCGCCGTGCTGACCAACAACATGTCGGACATCAAGAAGGTGACCTTCTTCATCGAGGAGGCGCGCCGGCAGGGCGTGCAGGTACTCGGGCCCGACGTGAACGAATCGGTCTTGAAGTTCAACGTGAACGAGAAGGGCCAGATCCGTTTCGGTATGGCCGCCGTGAAGGGCGCCGGCGAAGCGGCCATCGAGAACATCGTGGCCGAGCGGGAGAAAAAAGGCCACTACTCCGATATTTTCGACTTCGCTAAGCGCGTGAACCTGCGCGCCGTCAACAAGAAGACCTTCGAAAGCTTGGCTTTGTCCGGCGCCTTCGACTCGTTTGAGCGCTACCACCGCCGGCAGTTCGTGGAGGCCCCCGCGGGCGACCAGAACCTCATCGACAAGGCCGTGAAGCTGGGCCAGCAGCACCAGGCCGACAAGGACTCGGCCCAGCAGAGCCTGTTCGGCGGCGGCGCGTTCGGGGCCGTGGCCATGCCCCTGCCCAAGGTACCCGACATGGAGCCCTGGCCGGCCACCGAGCAGCTGCGCCGCGAAAAGGAAGTGGTGGGCTTCTACCTCTCGGGTCACCCGCTCGATGACTTCAAGCTGGAAATCGACTCGTACTGCACTTGTGCCCTCGACAAAATCGAGACGTACAAAAACCGCGACATCAACGTGGCCGGGCTCATCTCGAACGTGATGTTCAAGACCACCAAGACCGGGCAGCCCTTCGTGTCCTTCAACATCGAAGACTACGAATCCTCGCTGAACCTGGCGCTGTTCCGCGACGACTACACCCGTTTCTCGGCCCTGATCAACCCGCGCAACTACGACAAGGAGCAAGTGCCGCCCATGTTCATCCGCGGCAAGTATGCCCCCCGTTTCCGCGACTCCGACCAGTTCGAGTTTAAGATCATGACCATGGAGCCGCTCATCAACGTGGCCGAAAAGCTGGCCAACGGCGTGCGCGTGCAGCTCGACTTGCGCACCATCACCGAGCCCTTCATGGACCGCTTTATGGAGGCCGTGGAGGAGTGCGCGGGCTCGAAAAAGCTGGAAATCAAGTTCGCCGAGCCCCACGAACATCTGACCGTGGATACCTACTCGCGCAAGTACCGCATCGAGCCCAAGTCGTTCATTTTCAAGATGCGCGAGATGGAAATCGACGCCTGCCAGCTGATTTAATTCGCCCTGAATCTGCCATCCTGGCGTAAGCAGCTTTCTAGGTGCTAATTGATCCGAGCCAAATAACGCAGCCCCTATTCCTTCCAATCGAGGAATGGGGGCTGCGTTGGTTTCTGCGCGTAAGCGTAGCGCTGCCGTTTTGTCTTGCTTGCGGTTGCGGTACGCGTCTTGATTAACCATCGGCGCAACCGCAGCAGACGACTCGGATTTGACTTACTGAATCGCCTTGTTGCATAGCCCAAACCAGATATTTGAACTTTCCGGTGCGGTGCATGTTTGACATCCAATCTGCTACCTTGCGCGACCAATCTGCGTAAGCAGGTTACTCAACACTGACACCCACTTTCTTTAAACTGCATACGACAATGGGACACAAAGCCATTGAAATCACCGACGCCAACTTCGACGAAATCATCAACTCGGATAAGCCCGTGCTGGTGGACTTTTGGGCCGAATGGTGCGGTCCGTGCCGCATGGTTGGCCCGGTAGTGGAAGAGCTGGCCGGCGAGTACGAAGGCAAGGCCGTTATCGGCAAAGTCGACGTGGACGCCAACCCGCAAACCTCGATGAAGTTCGGCATCCGCAGCATCCCCACGCTGCTGGTGTTCAAGAACGGCCAGGTGGTTGACAAGCAAGTGGGTGCCGTGCCCAAGCACGTACTGGCCCAGAAGCTCGACGCCCAGGTGACGGTCTAACCCGCCCACGCTTCAAACGCAATCGGCCCCGCTGTCTAGCCAGACAGCGGGGCCGATTGCGTCTAGGGGCTTACCAGTTGGCCCGGGCCTCTACCGGCGGCGAGGGGGGCGGCTTGGGCCCCCCAAACAGGCTGAACTGCGGGGCAAAATAGATTGGAACGGTGTAGGTGAAGCTCGTCGGCACGTTGTACTCGCGGCCCGGGCGGAAGCGCGGCAGGCTGGCCACCACGCGTTTGGCCTCGTTGTCGGCATCGGGTGAGAGGCCGCGCAGCACACGCACCTGCCCTACCCGGCCGTCTTCGCCTACGGTGTAGCTCACGTACACCTTGCCGGTGATGCCCTTGCGCCGGGCTTCGCGGGGGTAGTTGGTGTGCCGGGCCAGGTATTCGAGCAAGGCTGGCTCACCGCCCGGAAACTCGGGTGCCTGTCGGCGCAGCGGCAGGCCGTCGAAACGGCTGCCGTCTTCGTTGTACAGCGTCAGGGCCGTGGGCTGGGCCGGCCGGATTACTTCCACGGCCGCGGGTTGCCCGTTGCTGTAGTAGTAGTGCCACTCGCCGGTTGGGCGGTCGGAAGTATAATTGCCGGTCGAGCGGCGCTGCCCGTTGCGGTGCACGCTCAGCCAGCGGCCGGTTCGCTCCCCGTGGTGGTACTCGCCGCGCTCCTGCACCTTCCCGTCCTCGTACCACGACACGTAGAGGCCCTCGGGCCGGTCGTCTTGAAAATGCACTTGGCTGGCTTTGGCCCCGTTGGGGTGAAACCCGACGAACGTGCCGCTGCGCAACGGCGGGTCGATGCTGGTCAAAAAGCCGCGCAGCAGCAGCGTACCGTTCATGGCGTATTCGCGCATGGGGTACAAGCTGCCTTCCGGGTGTTGTTCGACCACGCGGTAATGCGTGGCGCTATCGGGTACGGTGGCTTGGTTTTGCTCGTTTAGGTACACGGCCGGCAGGCTTTGGGCCACCGCTGCCGGTGCGCCGCCGAATACTATAAATGCCGCCAGCCAAGCCTTCATGAGCGCCGGAGAATAACAACCGTTCCGAAATATACGTGTCAGGATAAAAAAAGGAAAGTCAACTTCCCCGGTTTTTTACAAAAATTAACGCCGGCCGTGGCGCCACCCACGGCCGGCGTCGGGCGCCTCACTCCTTTAGGAAGCGCACCTGCACACGGCTCAACTCCGTCTCCACCTGCACGAAGTAGAGGCCGCGGTGCAATTGATTGATGGGGATGCGAACTACGTCCGGCACCTCCGCGGAACTGAACTGCTGCACCCGGCAAACTTTGCCTTGGGCGTCGAGCACCCGCACCTTGACGCCGCTTTGCGGGTTGGCAGTCAGCTTAATATTCACCCAGTCGATAGCCGGCACAGGCCATAGCTGCAGGAGCTCGGTTTTGCCCGTCGGGGCGGCTACGGCTACCACGGGCGAGATGGTGAAGGTGCCGTCGAAGTCGAGCTGGCGCAGCCGGTAGTAACGGACCGGGACGCCGTGTAGAAAGGCGTTAACGTCGAGGTGGGCGTAATTGGTGGGCACCCCTACGCTACCTTGGCCATTGTAATAATCCAATACCCGGTAGTCTACCCCATTAACCGAGGCCTGCACCTCGAACCCGGCACAGTTTACTTCCTGGGCCGTGCGCCAAGTGATTTGCACGTCCTTGCCGACCACCTTGGCGCGAAAGTCCACCAGCGACACGGGCAACGGATTGACGGGTGAGGAAGAGCCAAAGGTTACGAAAGTGCCCGTTCCGGTGGTGAGGGCCAGTGCCTGCCCGGCGTCGAGGTAGCGGTCGGTAGTGTTGGGCAGGGACGCCTGGCCGTAGTTAGTCCACTGCCCGCCCACCAGCGCGGCGATGCGCAGGGCCTGCTGCCCGGCGGGGGTTTCCTGAATGTCGCTGTAGGGCAGCGTGTAATAGAGGCGCACATAGGCGTTGGCCGTGCCGGCGGTCCGGGTTAGCTCCCAATACTCGCGGCGGCTCACGGTGAAGAGGCCCGAGCCCGGCGCCAACGTCGTGGCGTTTGGGGCAATGTTGGTGTACGCCAGCATGCGGAACGTGGCGCTGCTGCTAATGCTGGGCTGCACGCCACCCACCTTTAGTCGCCCGTTAGCCCCCACCGGAAACGTGTAAACCTGGGTGGCGCTGTTGGTTTGCCGCGCCAGCGGCCCGTCCACGTAGCTCGCGTCGCTGGCATTGGTCCAGGCGGCAGCGGGCTGCAGCGTGAGCAAAAACGACGACGTGAGCAGGCGTCCCCGGCGCAGGCGCAGCGTGCCGGCCAAGGAGGTGGCGCGGCTAAGCGTCACCGGGCCGCCGGAGTTGTCGATGACCAGTTCGCCGGCGCTTGCCAGCGAGGTCGGCAAGCCGGAGCCGGTGATTTGGCTGGTGGCGCCGTTGTACCAGTAAATACCGCCGGAGCTGAAGCTGCGCGTTCCGCTGACCTGCACGTTGCCGGTGTAAGCCGTGCCCACCGGGGTTTTGGCCGCAATGCCTTGGCTGTGCCCAATGCGCAAGGTGGCGCCCGCATTCAAGGTGAAGTCCCCTTCTCCGTCGAGCACGGCGCTGCCCACGTCGAGCGTGGCCCCGCTCATTACTTGAAAGTCAACCGCGCCGGAAATGCTGGTGCCGCTGGCCCGGCTGAAGTACTGGGGCTGCGTCCCGACGAAATTGACCAAGCCGATGCCGCCCGTCACTTCGCGGCGCAGGTCGCTGCCGGCGTCCAGCACCAGGTTGCCGCTCAGGTCGGCCGTGCCGTTAGTAGCGCCGCCGCTCAGCACCAGCGTGCCCCCGCTCAGCTGCAGCGTACCCGCTACCTTCAACACCCCGGGGCCCGCCGACGACGAGTTGCTAAGCTCGAAGCGGCCGCTGCCTAAGGTAAAGTCACCGGTTACGCTCAGGGTACGCGTAAGGGTCGAGCCAAAGCGGGCCACGCAGACCTGTCCGCCCAGTTGCTCGTAGGCACTTACCTGCGTTACTACGCTGCTGGCGCTGCTCGTGGCGGGCGTCAGTTGCAGCCGGCCCAAGCCGGTGTTGCGCACCGTCAGCTTGCCCGCAATCTGCATGCTACCGCTGCCGTTGAGGTAAAACACGTTGCTGCCGGTGCTGGACGTGCCGTAGTCCGGCGTGTCCCACACCACGTTGCCAAACGTTTGGGCGTCGTTGGTAAAGCCCGAGGCATCCACCACGCCCGTTATTTCCAGCGTCGAGGCCGGGTCCCAGGTGCCCGTGGGCAGTACGCCGCCGTTGGCCGTGTGGGTGTACACCGCCCCGGCTTTCACCTGCATCTGCGCGCCGCCGGTCATGGTCAAGCCGGTGCTGTTGCTTTCGTTGCGCAGTTGCCCGAGCATCAGCAGATCTGGCCCGCTGAGGGCTGCATCGTGCACAATTTGAATCTGCCCGTCTGCTTGTTGCACCAGCACGCCGCCGGGCTCTACTCGGCAATTGATGAGTTTGGCTACGGCGTTGATCAGCGCTTGTCCGCTGGCCTGCACGGTTAGTTCCTTGATGGTGGCGCCGTTGCCCGTCACGCTCAGCACGCCCCCGTTGCTCACCGTCACCGGTCCAATAGCGGTGGCCGCGCTTACGCCAGTGCCCAAGTCCAGCGTCGCATTACTATCAACAGCAATGGTGCGCAAGCTGGCGTTGCTGAGCAGGGATACCGCCCCCCGGTTGCGAATGGTCGTGTTGTACACTAGTACGTCGTCGTTCTTCACCACAGCGGAAGCCCCCACCCCGCTGACGTCCAGCTGGCTGCATACCAACGGCCCATTGACATTCAGCACGCCGGCCGTACCAGCGGCGGTATTGGCCGCCAGCACAATGCGCCCCACCGTTGTTGGGACGCCGGCGGCCGGGATATTTTTGCTGTGCAGCACCGTAAACGTTTTAGAGTAGTCGAGGGCACTCGAGTTGGTCACCCAGTTGCTGCCGTTCCATCGTTCCCAGCTGCCACGGTTGTTAAAATTGGCAACGCCACCCGCCGTAGACCGGTAGTCGCCGATGGCTTGGGCGCTGAGCTTGTAAGTGGTTAGGCTCATCAAGAGCATACTGAGGTGGACACACCAGCGCAGCCGCCGGTAGCCAGTGGAGGTAAGAATGCAATACATGACCCTTAAAAAGTGGTGGAGGATAACTAGCAGCCAGCAGGTCAGATGTGGCACTAGTAAGAATTGCGGGCATTGGCGATACCCAAAAGAACAATCCTATGTAATAATAGTACCATATTTCTCCGTAACAAATAAACAAAGTTAAATATCATAACATTATTTTTATATGTTCAATCATATTAACTAAATGCAAAAAGCGCTGCCTTGAAGGGCAGCGCTTTCAAATTCAGCAGTTCGCTTGGACCTCTACATGAGCTGAATGGGCCGATTCAGCGTTTCCTCCAGCGAAATGAGAGTTTCAGTACGCTCAATGCCTTCGATGAGCTGAATGCGGTCGTGCAGCACGTCGCGCAGGTGCTGGGTGTCGCGGCACACCAGCCGCGCGAAAACCCCGTAGGCGCCGGTAGTAAAGTGAATGCTTACCACTTCCGGAATGTCGCGCAACTGCTCGGCTACGCTGCCGTAGACGGAGCTTTTCAGCAAGTAGATTCCCAGAAACGCATTTACCCCGTAGCCGAGCTTGGCGTAGTCGATTTTCAGCGTTGCGCCCTTGACAATGCCGAGTTCTTCCAGCCGCGCCATGCGCACGTGTACAGTACCACCTGATACGTGCACCCGCCGGGCTATTTCGGTGTAGGGCATCTTAGCGTCGTCGAGCAGCAAAGCCAGAATTTTCCGGTCGGTGTCGTCAAGTTCGTAATTCCGGGACATTTTAGAAGTCGTTGCTTGGAGAAGTTGCAAAAGGGAGTGCCTGTTTTAAGAAAGTTTATAATTATCGGATATTTACACTGAAAATATTTTATCGTTTAAATAAAGCTATTACATTTGTCTCAATACAACGCAGTCGGCGTTGCGAAACTTGTAGTAGAACATCCGGTAACCTGATTACCGGACTGGGTTCGACAGCTGACCAGCACTCGGAGGCGACGTCCGATGGCCAGTGGTTGGGGAGGTTCGATTCCTTCATCTACAACTTGGGTGGATCGTGTGAGGAGGGAAATACCGGGACGTATCTGGGTGGGTGCGTCCTTCAATAGAGGCGGCATCTGGGTGGGTGCCGCCTTTTTTGTGTCCTTTTGCCAGCAAGTTGGCAATTTTAAGGACGTCCGCAACCAAAAATGATAATGGGGCACAAGCAGCAGCATTTCGGTAATGACGCTGAAAGCCGGCCTTCGTTGCCTAGGTTGATATTAAAATACCTATAAGACTATCAATTTAGCAGTAAGTACTTCCTACTGACGCCAATAAAAAAATTGAGCACCCCAACTTGAGGTGCTCAAATGACGGAATTGTTACCGCGGCAGCCCGGCTCATTTATAGATCAGCACTTGCGTTTGGCCGTCGGCTTTGATGTAACCGCGGTACATGCCTTCGCTGTTGAAAGGCATCGTAAAGTTGCCTTGGCGGTCCAGCCCGATGAGGCCGCCGTCGCCGCCTAGTTTGGCTACTTTGTCCAGGGTTGCCTGCGCCGCCGCGGCCAGCGGCGCGTGGCCGTACTCCATGCGGGCGGCGATGTCACGGGCCACGGTACTGCGGATGAAATACTCCCCCCAGCCGGTGCAGGAAACGGCGCAGGTTTGGTTGTCGGCATAGGTGCCCGCGCCTATAATGGGCGCGTCGCCCACGCGGCCGTAGCGCTTGTTGGTCATGCCGCCGGTGCTAGTGGCGGCGGCGAGGTTGCCGTACTGGTCGAGGGCCACGGCGCCGACGGTGCCGTACTTCCGGCCTTCGGTAAAAATGGGCGGCTCGGCGTAGCTGCCAGGCTTACCGGCCTTTAGCTTCACTTTGCTTTTGGCCGGCGCGGGCGCGGCCGGCTTCTGGGTAGGCGTGTTCAACTGGTCGGGCACTGCGCCTTTCTCTGCGGCCAAGGCTTTTTGCAGCTGCTGGTAGCGGGCCTCGGTGCGGAAGTAGCTAGGATCCACGAGGTCCAGGCCCTTCTCGCGGGCAAACTGCTCGGCCCCAGGGCCCATCAGCATCACGTGTTCCGACTTTTCCATTACGGTCCGCGCCGCCGTAATGGGGTTGCGCACCACCGTGATGCCGGCCACGGCCCCAGCCTTTAGTGTCTGGCCGTCCATAATGGCGGCATCCAGCTCATTGCGGCCGTCGTGGGTGAACACGGCGCCCTTGCCGGCATTGAACAACGGGGAATCTTCCATAAACCGCACCGTCGCCTCGACGGCGTCGAGGGAGGTACCGCCTCGTTTGAGCACGGCATACCCGGTTTGCAGGGCTTGGTTGAGGGCTTCGGTGTAGGCCTTTTCCTTCTCGGGGGTCATGTTTTGGCGCGTGATGGTGCCCGCCCCCCCGTGAATGACCAAAGTAATGCGCGACGGATCGGGCGCGGCAGAGGTTTGGGCGGCGGCCGGCAAAACGGGGGCGAGCAGGACGGCACCCAGCAGCAGGAGCTTGTGGAGCATGGCGAAACGAAAAAGGTCCGCCCCGCCGACCGGGCAAACCGGAGGCGGGGCGGGCAAAAGATAACAGGAAAGCCCCAGAAGCCGGGAGCCCAGCGCCCAGGCTTAGCGGTTGGCCACGGCCTGGTGCTGCCGACGGTAATTGGCCAAGCCCGCGTCGAGAAACTTCACGAAGCTGGCGACGTCGGGCTCGTAGGCCACGGGCGGCGTCAGCACGTGGGCCAGGTCGGCGGGGGCGCTGGGGTCGAGCAGCACGTAGTAGGGCTGGGCGTTGACGTTGAAGCCGGCCAGCTGCAAGTCGGCGTTTTTCTTGCCGAGCGTGGTTTTCTGCTTGCCGTCGTACTTGGAGGTGTACCACTCCGGCCGGGGCAGTTCGGCTTTGTCGTCGACGTACAGGGCTACCACCACGAAATTGTCGCGCAGGCGCTGCAGTACCTGCGGGTCGCTCCACACGGTGGCCTCCATCTTCCGGCAGTTCACGCAAGCGTGGCCGGTGAAGTCGATGAACAGGGGCTTGTTCTGGGCCTGGGCGCAGCGCTGGGCCTGGGCCAAATCAAAGTATCCGGGTAGGCCGTGCGGCAGTTCCAGGAAGTCGGCGTAGCGGGCCGGCTCGCAGGCGGTGGGCAGGGCAGCAGTAGCAGCGACGGGCGCAGCCGGGGCCGCCAGAGTGAAGTCCTGGCGCGTCTGGGGCGGCAAGTAGCCGGCCAGCAGCGGCAGCGGCGCCCCGAATAATCCGGGCACCAGGTAGGTCATGAAGCCGAAAGCCAGCACGGCCATCAGCAGGCGCCCCACGCTTAGGTGGGTCAGGTCGGAGTCGTGGGACAGGCGGAACAAGCCCAGCAGGTACAGCCCCAGCAGGCCGGATAAGGCAATCCAGAGCACGAGGTACAGGTCGCGGGGGAGCAGGTGCCAGTGGTAGGCCAGGTCGGCCATGCTCAGGAATTTCAGGGCCAGCATCAGCTCCACGAAGCCTAGCACCACCTTCACCGTGTTCAGCCAGCCGCCCGAGCTGGGCAGGCCTTTCAGCCACGTCGGGAACAGGGCAAACAGCATGAACGGCAGCGCGAAGGCCAGGGAGAAGCCTAGCATGCCCACCACCGGCTGCACCCGTTCGCCTTGGGCCGCCATGGTGAGAATGGACGCCACGATGGGCCCGGTGCAGCTGAACGACACCACCACCAGCGTCAGGGCCATGAAGAACACACCGGCCCAGCCGCCGCGGTCGGCCTGCGCGTCGATTTTGTTGACCACGCCGTGGGGCAGCGTTATTTCGAACAAGCCCAGGAAGGACAGTCCGAACACCACGAACACCACGAAGAAAATCAGGTTGGGCAGCCAGTGCGTGCTGATGAGGTTCAGCCCGTCGGCGCCGAGCAGCACGGTGGTCAGCAGGCCCACCACTACGTAAATGAAAATGATGGAGAAGCCGTAGAACAGCGCCTTCAGAATGCCCTGCTGCCGGCTGGCCGAACCCTTGGTGAAGATGGACACCGTCATCGGAATCAGCGGGAACACGCAGGGCGTGAGCAGCGCGCCCAAGCCCGAGATAAACGCAAGCAGGGCAAAGCCCCAAAGGCTTCCGCCGCTGGTCGGCACCGCCGCCGCGGCGGCCGGCGGTGCGGGCTGGTCGACTACCACCGGTGCCGCCTCGGCCACTGCCGCCGTCGAATCGGTTGAATTGGTCGTCGCGGCCGCGGGAGCCGCCGCCACGGCCGTCGTTTCAGGCTGCGCGGTGGCCGGGGCGGCAGTCATGGCGGGGGCGGCGGTAGCCACGGGGGCGGCCGTGGTAGCCGCAGGCGCACCCGGAGCCGCGGCAATTGCTTTGGCCGGGGCCGCCTTGCCACTCACCGTTACCGGGCCGAAGCTCAGCGCGTCCTCGCCCGGGATGCAGCGGCCGTCCACGTCGGTGCAGGTCTGGTATTCCACCGTGGCCTTGACGGTCAGCGGGCCGGGCTGCAGCACGCGGATGCGCTGGCGGATCTGGCCGGTGGTTTCGAAGTAACTAATGTCGCCCTTGAAGACGGTGTCGTACTTTTTCTTGGTGCCCACCGATTTGGGCGCGCCAACGACCTCGTAGGCCGGACTTTTGGCCCAGGTGAAGGCAAAGACCGTGGGGCCGAGGTCGGGGTCGAAGTCGGTGGCGTAGAGGTGCCAGGTCGGGTCGATGCGGGCATTGACAATGAGCTCCACCTCGTCGCCGACGTTGGCGGTGGCGGGGCTGACGGTGGTACTCAGCTTGGTGGGCGTGAGCACCTGGGCAGTAGCGGGCCCGCCCACCAGCAGCGGTAGGACCAAGCTCAGCCACAAGACGATTCGCAAAAACATAGGGAATTCGGAATTTCCGCAGAAGAAACAAAGTTACGCTAACCGTTGCATCCCGCCCCCGGACACCTTGTCCGAACCGCTTAGGTGGATTCTCGTACTTTTGTAGCATACAGCGACGGACCCGCGGGTGCCGGCCGCCGCTGACTATATGGGCTTAAACATACTTTGGACGCTTCTGTTGGTGGCCGCGAACGGTTTTTTCGTTGCTGCCGAATTTGCCTTAGTCAAGGTTCGAACGTCTCAACTAGAACTGCGGGCGCAAGAGGGCAACCGCTGGGCCAAGCTCACGCTGGGTCTCGTCCACAAGCTGGACGCCTATTTATCGGCCACGCAGTTGGGCATCACGCTGGCCTCGCTGGCCCTGGGCTGGGTGGGCGAAGAAGTCATGGCCGAGCTGGTCCTGACCGTGCTGCCTTACCTCGGCGTGGAACACGTGCTGGCCAAGTTTGACATCGTCCTCAACGAGGCGCTGGCCCACCGCATTGCCATTCCGATTTCGTTTGCCCTGATTACCATTATGCACATCGTGCTGGGCGAGCTGGTGCCCAAGTCGCTGGCCATTCAGCGGTCGGAGGCCGTGAGTATGGTCGTGTCGGGGCCGCTGAAGGTGTTCTACAAGGTCTTCTCCCCCATCATTGGGCTAATGAACCTGCTGAGCAACGCCATCCTGCGCCTGTTCGGTATTCAGCCGGCTTCGGAGCACGAGGTGCACACGGCCGAGGAACTGCGCCTGCTCATCGACCAGAGCAAGCAAAGCGGCGAAATTCAGGAGTCGCAGCACGAGCTGATCGAAAACGTGTTTCAGTTCAACGACCGGATGGTCAAGCAAATCATGGTGCCGCGCACCCGGATTTCGGCCATCGACGTGAGCTGCTCAGAAGAGGAAATTGTGGAAGCGGCCTTCAACGAGGGCTTCTCGCGCATTCCCGTCTACGAAAGCAACATCGACAACATCGTGGGCATTCTGTACGTGAAGGACCTCTTCGCCCTGATTCGGCGGGGCGACCCAATCAACATTGCTCAGATCATGCGCCCGGCCTTCTTCGTACCCGAAACCAAGAAGATCAACCGCCTGCTGCGTCAGTTCCAGCGCAAGCACCTGCACATGGCCATCGTGTCCGACGAATTCGGCGGCGTGTCGGGCATTGTCACCATCGAGGACATCATGGAGGAGCTGGTGGGCGAAATCCAGGACGAGTACGACAACGAGGTGCCGGTGGTGGAAAAGGTATCGGAGCTGGAGTACCGCGTGGCCGCCTCCACCGCCATTCCCGACGCCAACGAGTTTCTGCCCTTCCCCCTGCCCGAAGGCGACGACTACGAAACCGTGGGCGGCTTGGTCAACGTGATTTACGGCACCATTCCCGAAATCGGCGACCTGGCCGTGTTCGAGAACTACGAATTTCGCATCCTGAACCGCTCGCGCCGGGCCGTAGAGCTGGTGCAGCTGCGCGTGCTGGAGCCCGCCGAGCGCGAGGCCGCCGGCGAGCTGCCCGACCTGGAAGAGTAACCCGGGAATGGTCCGAAACAACAAACGCCCGCTTTAGCCTAGGCTAAAGCGGGCGTTTTGCTTGTTGGCAAGGCGTTACTCCTTGTTCTTTTTGTTGTTGCCCATGTCCTCGAAGGTCTTGGCGTACTCGCCGTTCTTGGGCTTCAGGTCGCCGGTGATGATGAGCACCAAGTCGATGGTGGTCAGCACGGCCAGCACGAGGAAGGGAATAATCAGCCAGCTGGTCAGCAGCAGGGCGATGTAGAGCAACCCGCGGCCGGTGTAGCCGAGGTAGAAGCGGTGCACCCCGAAGATGCCCAGGAAGATTTCCAGCAGCAGGGCTGTCAGTTGGCTTTTGCCCTCGGCGGCCGGAGCCGCGGCCGCCTGGCGGCGCGCCTGCTTCACAGCCTGCCGGACCTCGCGGTGCAGGGCCTTGCGGGTGGCGGGCGCCACGGCGTTGGCGGCCCCTGGCACCGTCACCGGAGCGGCCGGGCGGCTAGGCGCGGCGGCCGGGCGTGCAGCGGGGGCAGCAGGGGCGGCAGAGGCCATGAGGTCGGCGGCCGGGGCGGCGGGGGCCGGCGGCGCTATTGCCTCCATAGTGGCCGGTGCGGGAGCCTCGACGGCTACGGCGTGATAAGCGGAAGGCGCGGGCGTAAAGGCGTACTGCGCACGGCTGCACGAGGCGAAGGTGGCTACGGCCAGTAGCAAAGCGGCCGTACGGGCGGAGAAGTGGTTCATGCCCGAGAGAGTAGCGGCTCAGCGGAAAGGTTGTTTCGGCGCCCGATGATTTTGCCCCGTTGCCGGCCTTAGGCCGGGTTTTCGCGCAGCCAGCCGGCGTACATCACGTAGTTGTCGGCGGTGCGGGCAATGGTGTCGAGCTGGGCCTCGCTGACGGGTTTGACTTTTTTGGCGGGTACGCCGGCGTAGAGGTAACCCGGTTCGCAGTGGGTGTTTTCGAGCACCACGGCCCCGGCCGCAATGATGCAGCCCCGGCCCACGACGGCGTGGTCCATCACGATGGCGCCCATGCCAATCAGCACGTCGTCGTCTACCGTGCAGCCGTGCACGATGGCCCGGTGCCCGATGCTCACCCGCGCCCCGATGGTGGTGGCGGCCCGCTCGTAGGTACAGTGAATGATGGCCCCGTCCTGAATGTTGGTCTTCTCCCCTATCCGGATGCGGTTCACGTCGCCGCGCACCACGGCGTTGAACCACACGGTGCAGTCCGGGCCAAGCACCACGTCGCCGATAAGGGTGGCGTTGTCGGCCACGTAGCAGTTGGGGCCGATTTCGGGCTGAACGCCGCGGACGGGCAGGATAAGCGCAGGCATAAGCGGATGGGAAAAAGGAAACGCGCCGGGGCGGCTTCCGGATGAGCGTACTTTTGCGGCGGCTGCGGCGGCTGGCGCGGCCGGACCATCCCGGTGTACCGGCCACAAATATGCGCCCCAACGGCCCGCGCCCGCGCTAACTCGCCCACCAAATGCAACAAGTCCCGGTTTATTCGCTGGAGTCCGACGCCGTCGTTGGCAACGCCCAGTTCCGGCTGTACCACTACGAGGGCACGCTGCCGAACCAAGCGGAATTGCTGGTACCGCACCGCAAAGACCACTACCTGATTGTGTTTATCCGGCGCGCGGGCACCCGCCAATGGGTCGATATGACGCCGTACGTGCTCCAAGACAACACCGTCTATTTCACCAATCCCAGCCAGGTTATCGTCAAGGAGGAATTCAAGCAGCTCTGGAGCACGGGCCTGGCGTTTACCGACGAGTTTCTCGCCTGGCAGGAAAACGCGGCCTTGGGCCAGCTGCCGCTGCTGCTGAATCCGCACAACGGCTTCGAGCTGCTGCTCACGCCCGCGGATGTGGCCTTCGTCGAGGAAAGCCTTGCCCGCATTGCGGCGGAATACCGTACGCCCGGCGAATGGCAGCAGCGCCTGCTGGCGGCCCACGTCACGGTGCTGCTCACCTACCTGAGCCGCCTCTACGCCCAGCAGTTTCCGGCGCAGCCGGTGTCGGCCGACCAAGCGCTGCTGAAGGCGTTTCAGGCGAAAATCAACGAGTGCTTTCGGGAGCGGCACGAAGTCGGCGACTACGCCGCGCTGCTGCACGTGTCGGCCGGACACCTGAGCGAAGTGGTGAAACGGCAGAGCGGCCGCCCGGCCATCAAGCACATCCACGCGCGGCTGGTCTTGGAAACCCGGCGCCTGCTCGTGCACACTTCCAACTCGCTTAAGGAAATTGCCTTCGACCTGGGCTTTTCGGATGCCTCCTACTTCACGCGCTTTTTCAAGCGCGAAACCGGCGCCACGCCCGCCGAGTACCGCGACCAGGTGCGGAAAATGTACCAGTAATGCCGCCGAATGTGTAAGCCCTGGACGGCGGGGCAGCTCTAGGTTTGCAGGGTCATTTACACCCCTCCTCCATGAAGACCGCACTAGTTACCGGCGCCAACAAAAGCATCGGATTCGAAGCCGCCAAGCAGCTGTTGCAGCAAGGCTACTATGTATACCTGGGCTGCCGGGATGCGCGCAAAGGCGAGCAGGCCGCCGCGCAGCTCCGGGCCGAGGGCCTCGCTCAGGTCGAACCCCTGCTGCTTGACGTCGACGACCCGGCGTCCGTCCGCGCCGCCCGCGCCGCGCTGGGCCGCAAAACCCAGACGCTGGACGTGCTCATCAACAACGCCGGCATGAGCGGGGGCATGCCTCCGCAGCCGGCCCTGGGTACGGACCCCGCCGTATTTAAGCAGGTGTTCGAAACCAATTTTTTCGGCGTCATCGAAGTTACCCAGGCATTTGCCGACCTGCTGCGGGCGGCGCCGGCCCCGCGCATCGTCAACGTTACCTCGGGCCTGGGCTCCCTCACGGCTCAGAGCGACCCGGCGTGGAAGTACTACGCCGTGAAGCCCGCCGCCTACGTGGCCTCCAAAGCCGCCCTGAACGCCTACACCATCGTGCTGGCCCACGAGCTGCGCGATACGGCTTGCAAGGTCAACGCCGTTGATCCGGGCTACACCGCCACGGACTTCAACCACCACTCCGGCCCCGGCACCGTGTCGGACGCCGCGGCGCGGGTGGTGAAGGCCGCCACGCTGGGCGCCGACGGCCCGACGGGCCAGTTCTTCAGCGACGACAACGCCCCGGACACCGGCATCAGCCCCTGGTAATCGAGCCTTGACAGAACACCGCCGCATCGGAAAGCCGGTGCGGCGGTGTTGTTTCCGGGCCACCCGAACGTGGCGGGTTGCGCCGGGGCCAAGCCACAATGTCGGCCGGCTTCTGCGCCAGCCGTACGACCGGGCCGGCACTTAACGGGTCAGCATTCGTTTCCAGGTCCCCTTGTACCAGTTGTATTTGAGCGTACTCGGCAGGGCCTGCCAGAAGTACTTGCTGGTTTCCACGGCGAAGCTGGGCTGCATGTAGCAGTTGATGGTGCAGCCCTCGCACTCGGGCAGACGGCCTTCCAGCGCGGCCAGCTGCTGCACCGGCTCGGAGCGGTACAGCTCGTGCAGCTTGCCCTCGATGGGGAAGCTCTTGGCGCCGAGGTGGTAGCACGGCAGCACCAGCTCGTTCTGGGGCGAAATAACCAGGGTGGTGCTGGCGGCCCGGCACACCGGCGCGGCCACGTGGTTGCCCCCGTCGCGCCGCAGCTCGATGAAGGCTTCGTTCAAGTACACCCCCGGCCGCTTGCCGAAGGCCGAGAGGTAATCCAGCTCGGCCTCGGTCAGCCGTTCCCCGGCGTCCACGGCGTTGTACTCGAAGGCGGGGTTGAGCAGCAGCATCAGGCCGTTGGGCTGGGTGATGTCGCGGTACACCGCTTCGAGCTGGTCGAGGTTCTGGCGAAAGACGGTGAAGAGAATGTCCGGCCGCTCGCCCAGCTCCTTGGCCACGCGGATGCTCTCGAGCACGAAATCGTAGCAGGCCACGCCCCGGCCCCGGTCGTGCTGCTCCCGGTCGGCCGAATCGAGCGAAAAGTGCAGCATGTCGACCTTGCCGCGCAGCCGCTCGGCGTATTTCGGGTACAGCAGGCCGTTGGTGGTGACGGTGGTGATAAAGCCCAGCTCGCGGGCCAGGCCCAAAAACTCCGGCAACTGCCGGTGCAGCAGCGGCTCGCCCCCGGTAAAATCCACCACCGATACGCCCAGGCGCTTCAGGTCGCGCAGGTTCTGCTCGACGTCGGCCAGCTGAATGTAGGGCGAGGGTTTCTCCCAGATGTCGCAGAACGAGCACTTCGCATTGCACCGGTAGGTGACGTAGTAGTTGCACAGAACCGGGTGACGAACGAGGCGCATGGGCTGATTGGCGGCTTCAGGACTTGCAAGCTACAAGCTTTTCCCCGCGCGTTTGTTTGCCAACCACGGCCGCACCGGCCGTCATTGTGAGCGAAGCGCGGCAATCCTTCCTCCAGCAGCACCGTAGTTACAATACTTGCTACCCGAAAGCAGCACCGCCCGAAATATGCAGACGCAAGGGGTTCGGGCCTTCTTGTTCTGGTGGCATTCCGACTTCTGCCAGTAGCGGCGTCGTGCCGCGAGAGGAAGGATTGCTTCGTCGTGACGCCTCGCAATGACTACCAGGTGGACGGCTGCGGCAGGGTACTACGCTCGGCGCCCTGCCCATTTAGTGCAGCTTCTCCCCCGTCCATTCCGGCGCCACGGCGGCCAGGTCAGCCGCCGTGGCGGGGCCGTAGTGCTCCAGGTAGTAGTTGCAGATGCCCTTGAGCGGGCAGGCCGAGCAGTTGGGTTTGCTGAAAAAGCAGATGTGTTGGCCCAGCCAGTAGTTGTGCTTGTGAAAGTTCAGCAGCACCTCGGCGTCGGGCGGCAACTGGGCCAGCAGCACCTGATGCGCCTTTTCCACCGACACTTTGGGCCCGATCAGGCCCACGCGCTGGGCCACGCGGTGCACGTGCGTATCGACGGGCAACACCGGCTTCTGAAAATTGAAGAGCAGCACCAACGACGCCGTTTTCAGCCCGATGCCGGGCATGTCGGTCAGCCAAGTCAGGCCGCGCTCCACCGGCCAACCGGCCAGCGCGTCCAGGGAATATTCCCCGAACTCGGCGTGAATGCGGCGCAAAATTTCCTGGATGCGCGGCGCCTGCGTGTCGGGCCAGCGCGTGGTGCGGATGGCGCGAGCCAGCTCCGCGGTGGGCGCCTCCACCACGCCCTGCCAGTCGCCAAAAGCCTCCAGCATTCGGTCGTAGGCCAGCTCTTCGTCGCGGTGCGTGGTGCGGTGCGAGAGAACGGTACTGATTAGCTCGCGCATGGGCGTGCGGCGCTGCCCGGGCGGCACCGGCCCGTAAAAGGCGTGCAGGATGCGGTGGTCTTCTAGTGTTTTGGCGGCGGGCGGCAGGGTATAGGCGGCGGTGAGGGCGGTGATGGGCATACGCCGGTGTACCGCCGCGGCGCGGCCGGGGTTGCACGGGGCCGAGGGTGCGCGGCCGGCCAAAAAAAATCCGGCGGCTCCACCTGATGGGGAGCCGCCGGACAGCAGCGGGACTACGGCGTTGGCCGGCCCGGCTTAGATGGTGCCTTTCTCGGCAGCTTTCTTCAGCTTTTCGTTGGCGTAGATGGCTACTTCCACGCGGCGGTTCTGCGAGCGGCCGGCTTCGGTCGAGTTGTCAGCCACCGGCTGCTTCGAGCCGTAGCCTTTCACTTCGAAGCGCGAGGACTCCACGCCTTGGTTGATGGCGTAGTTGGCCACGGCCTGGGCGCGGCGCACCGACAGCGGGTCGTTGATGGCGTCGGTGCCGGTGTTGTCGGTGTGGCCTTCGATCAGCACGTTGGTGTCACCGTACTTCTTCAGCGTAGTGGCCAGCGTCCCGATGTTTTCCTGGGCGGCAGCGGTCAGCTCCGAGGAGTTCTTGGCGAACAGGATGCCCGAAGCGAAGGTGATTTTGATGCCTTCACCCACGCGCTCTACTTTGGCGCCGGCCATGTCGCGGCGCAGCTCTTCGGCTTGCTTGTCCATGCGGCGGCCGATGAGGGCACCAGCGCCACCGCCCACGGCGGCCCCAATGACGGCGCCTACGGCCGTGCCTTTCTTGCCACCGATTACGCGGCCCAACACGGCGCCGCCGGCGGCCCCGCCCAAGCCCCCGATGATACCGCCCTTAGCGGTTTTGCTCATACCCTTCTTCTGGGTGGTCGTCGTCTGGGCTTCCGATACGGCCGAGGTCAGCAGCAGCACGAAGGCCAGCAGGAAGGCGAGCGAGGAACGAAGCTTGTTCATTGTATTGTGGTTTTCTGGTTGGTGAGGTGAGAGAAGCAAGTGGAAAAAGGAAGTGTGGAGCGTCTCTCGCTGACCGGGGTTTTGCAACCACCTTGCCAAAGCGGACGACGCCACGCCAGAAAGCGCGCATTACGCTGATTATCTGGCCAATAATTTTCTGTTTTTCGACAATCCAGCGCGTTTCGCCGGCCCTTAGTCGGCCAAATATAACACCGGAATTGACTCCGCCGCCAGCCGTTAGGCGTGCCCTTCAACGCCGGGGCGTTACTAAATGTTGTACTAATTGGGCGAAACTAAAAAAGGCCGTTCTGATTGCAGAACGGCCTTTTCTGGAGTAACTAACTGAGATGCATCCAATTATCATGCCCTCAGCTATGATTTACGCGGTTTCGTCCCGCTAGCAGCTTATTTCTTGTACGCTTGGTAGCGCACCGGGTCTTTCTTTTTGTCGCGCTTGCGGCCAATAACGGCCCCGCCCACGGTGCCTGCCGCGGCCCCGATCAAGGCGCCCTTGCCGCCGCCAACCACCGCGCCGGTGGCCGCGCCGGCACCGGCACCGATGGCGGCACCCTTGGCTTTGCCGCTCCAGGTACCGGGCTTGGTTACTTTCGATTGGGCCTGGGCCGACGAGGCGCCGCCCAGTAGGGCTACCGACAGCACGGCAGCAACGATTCCTTTATGCAAGTTCATGGCGTTTCAGAGTTAGGGCCCGCCGTCGAATGGGGAAATAGCGGGCTGTTTGGACTTAAAACGCAAGGCACCGGGGCCAGGGTTACAACCCCAACGGTATTTCGGCTTCATCAAGTAACGCCACAACAAAAGAGCCGCCCCAGCGGGGCGGCTCTTGCCATAAGAAGCTGAATGTCGGGCGCTTTACAGCTGACCCTTCTCGGCTGCTTTCTTCATTTTCTCGTTGGCGTAGATGGCAATTTCCACGCGGCGGTTGGCCTGCTTGCCCTCCGCCGTAGCGTTGTCGGCTACCGGCTGCGACGAGCCGTAGCCCTGCGTGGTGATGCGCGAGGACTCCACGCCCTGCTGAATGGTGTAGTTGGCCACGGCCTGGGCGCGACGCTCCGACAGCGGCTGGTTGATGGCGTCCGAACCGGTGTTGTCCGTGTGGCCTTCCACCAGTACGTTGGTATCGGGGTACTTCTTGAGCACGGCGGCCATGTTCTGGATTTCGGTCATCGACGCCGGGCGCAGGTCCGATTTGTTGGTGTCGAACAGAATGCCCGAGTCGAAGGTGATTTTGATGCCTTCACCCACGCGCTCCACGCGAGCGTTTTTCATGTCGCGCTGCAGCTCTTCGGCCTGCTTGTCCATTTTGCGGCCGATGACGGCCCCGGTGGCGCCGCCCACGGCCGCGCCCGTAATGGCCCCGATGGCCGTACCCGATTTGCCGCCGATGACGCGGCCCAGTACGGCGCCCGCTGCAGCACCGGCGCCGGCGCCGATGACGCCGCCTTTGGCCGTGCGGCTCATGCCGTCTTTGCGCTGGCCCGTGCCGTTGGAGTCCGGCAAGCTGCCTCCGCCCGCCGTCTGCGACGATTTGCAGGAGCTGAAGGCCAGCGTGAACATCAGGAGCAAGGCAAGCAATGAATTGAATGATTTCATGGTGTCAGTGAAAAGTGGGAGGTTGGAGAGAGAACTTAGTTGGCCTTTACCCGGTCCGGGCCGAAAAGGTTGGGCTAACATAGAAAGCGCTTAATACTCTAGCCTTTCCAGTTCGCTCGGCGCAGGGCCGAAAACGACAAACCCCGCCCGGCTGCCGGAGAAGCAGCCAAGCGGGGTTATCCAACAAGTATGCCGAACCGGCTTAGCGCGCCGCCGGCTCGGCCGGCACGGTGGCCGGGCGCAGCATGTGCAGCAGGTCGGTGAGCTTCTGTTTCAGCTCTTTGCGGTCGACGATGAAATCGAGGAAGCCGTGCTCCAACACGAACTCGGCGCTTTGGAAGCCCTTGGGCAGGTCTTTGCCGATGGTTTCTTTAATCACGCGGGGACCGGCAAAGCCGATGAGGGCACCGGGCTCCGAGATGTTGAAGTCGCCGAGCATGGCGTAGGAGGCCGTCACGCCGCCGGTGGTGGGGTCAGTGAGCAGCGAGATATACGGGATGCCCGCTTCGGCCAGCAATGCCAGCTTGGCCGAGGTTTTGGCCATCTGCATCAGGGAATAGCCGGCTTCCATCATGCGCGCGCCGCCCGATTTGCTGATCATCAGGAAGGGCACGCGGTTTTGGCGGGCGTAGTCGATGGCGCGGGCAATTTTCTCGCCCACCACCGAGCCCATGGAGCCGCCGATAAAGCGGAAGTCCATGCAGGCCACCACCAGTTCCTGCCCGTGCATGGGGCCGTGGGCGGTACGCACGGCGTCTTTCAAGCCGGTGCTGCGCTGCGTGGCGGCAATGCGCTGCGGGTAAGCCTTGGTATCGACAAAGTGCAGCGGGTCGCCGGAGGACAGGTCGGCGTCGAGCTCCGCGAACTGGTTGTTGTCGAAAAGGATTTCGAAGTACTCGGCCGAGTCGATGCGGTCGTGGTAGTTGCACTTGGCGCAGGTGTAGAGCATGCGTCGGTGCTCCCCCATATCGGCCACGGTGCCGCACTCGGGACACTTGTACCACAAGCCGTCGGGGGTTTCCTTTTTCTCCTCCGTGGGGGTGATGATGCCTTTTTCCTGCCGTTTAAACCAAGCCATTATGTTCGGGAACTGAGTCAGATGATGAGGGAACCGCCCGGCGGCGCCGAAGCTAAGTTACGCAGCCGCAGCCGGGAGGGGCCGCTTGGCGCCACAAAAGTAAAGTAGCGGCCGGCTACTTCCCGCATCCGACGCGGGCAAAGCTAATGCGGCCGCGGCCGACAGGCTAAAAAGTCGTCATCCTGAGCGCCGCGAAGGACCTTATCACCGCAGCACGAGTCGTTGTCACGATTATCGTTCACGCGTGATAAGGTCCTTCGCGGCGCTCAGGATGACGGGGGCGCTGGGCTATTTACGCCAGCGTAATCCGCTCGTCGAGGTACACGTCCTGAATGGCGTTGAGCAGGTCCACGCCCTCGGCGAAGGGGCGCTGGAAGGCTTTGCGGCCCGAAATCAGGCCTTGGCCGCCGGCGCGTTTGTTGATGATGGCCGTGCGGATGGCTTCGTCGCGGTCGGTAGCGCCTTTGCTCTCGCCGCCGGAGTTAATCAGCCCGATATGGCCCATGTAGCAGTTGGCCACTTGGTAGCGCGTCAGGTCGATGGGGTTGTCGGAGCTGAGCGTTTCGTACATGGCCTTGTGGGTCTTGCCGAACTTGAGGGCCGTGAAGCCGCCGTTGTTTTCGGGCAGCTTCTGCTTGATGATGTCGGCCCCGATGGTGACGCCCAGGTGGTTGGCCTGCCCGGTGAGGTCGGCCGCCACGTGGTAGTCCTTGTCGGCGGTTTTGAAGGCGTTGTTGCGGGTGTAGCACCAGAGCACCGTGGCCATGCCCAGCTCGTGGGCCCGCTCGAAGGCGGCCGATACTTCCTGAATCTGCCGGCCCGACTCTTCGGAACCGAAGTAAATGGTGGCCCCCACGGCGGCGGCGCCCAGGTTCCAGGCCTCTTCCACCGAGCCGAACATGATCTGGTCGAACTTATTGGGGTAGGTCAGCAGCTCGTTGTGGTTGATTTTGACCAGGAAGGGAATCTTGTGGGCGTACTTGCGCGCCACCGTGCCGAAGGTGCCGAAGGTGGTGGCCACCGCGTTGCAACCGCCTTCCAGGGCCAGCTTGATGATGTTTTCGGGGTCGAAGTACATCGGGTTCGGGCCGAAGGAGGCGCCGGCCGTGTGCTCGATGCCCTGGTCGACGGGCAGGATGCTCATGTAGCCGGTGCCGCCGAGGCGGCCGGAGTTGTAGAGCTGGCCGAGGCTGCGGATGACCTGCGCCGAACGGGAGCTGGGCACGAAGCTGCGGTCGAGAAAATCGGCGCCGGGCAGGTGCAGCTGCTCTTTCGGGATGGTTTTGCACTCGTGCTGCAGCAGCGCTTCGTGGTCGGCGGTGAGCTGGAGGGACGTGGCCATTACGCGGGGAATAAGGAGATGAAACTGGAGGAAAAGGGCGGGCAAATATAGCCCGAAACGCGCCGAGCGCAATCGTTTGCGCCGGCAGCGGAGCGGCTGGTTTGCACGCGCTTGGCCGGCCCCGGCGCCGCGGCGGTTGGAAAGTCTGGTCCGGCGGGGCTACCTTGGCAGGGTCGTACGCCCACGCGCCGGGCCGGGCGCCCGACCCTTTCGATTGTCCGTGAAGAAGTACACCTCCTCCCTCCTGCTGGCCGCCTTGGCCGCCGGCAGCTTTAGCCTACCGGGCTGCGTCACCGCCAAGAAGTACGACGACCTGCGGGCCCGCCAGGCCGCTACCGAGCAGGCCAAAACCACCGCCGAGCGGCAGGCCCGCGAAGCCGTGGCCGAATTGCAGAAAGCCACCAGCCAGCTGGGCGAGCTGCGCCTGGAAAACCGCCGCCTCGTCAACGACTCCACCCAGACCGGCAACGTGCTGCGCCGCACCCAGACCTTGTACCGCGAGCTGAGCGACACCTACGAGAAGCTCATCAAGAACAACGAGAAGGTGCTGGCCAACAAAACCGCCGACTACCAGAAAGTGGCGCAGGATTTGGCCCGCCGCGAAGCCGAACTGGGCGAGTTGTCGGCCAACCTGAACAAGAGCCGCACGGAAATCGACAAGCTGGCCACCGACGTGAAAACGCGGGAACAGCGCTTGGCCGAGCTGGAAAAAGCCCTGGCCGAAAAGGACGCGGCCGTCAGTGCATTGCGCTCCAAAGTCAGCAACGCCCTGCTGGCGTTTAAGTCGAACGAGCTGCAGGTAAAGGTGAAAGACGGCAAGGTGTACGTGTCGTTGTCGGAGCAATTGCTCTTCAAGTCGGGCTCCACCAAAGTCGACCCCAAGGGCCAGGAGGCGCTGACCAAGCTGGCCGCCGTGCTCAAGGAGCAGCGCGACGTGAACGTGGTAGTGGAAGGCCACACCGACAACGTGCCCATCCTGAAGGGCACCGCCGGCATGCAGGACAACTGGGACCTATCGGCCCTGCGCGCCACCGAAATTGCGCGCCTGCTCACCGTGGGCGGCGTGCAACCCGAGCGCGTGACGGCTTCGGGCCGCTCGCAGTACGTGCCCGTGGCCCAGAACGACTCGCCGCAGAACAAGGCCCTGAACCGTCGCACCGAAATTATCCTCACGCCCAAGCTCGACGAGTTGTTCCAGATTCTCGGCACGAATTCGGAGACGGGGAAGTAAGGGCTCCGACGGCTAATTTTCTATTCCAATAGTAAAAGCGCAGCCCTGCTTGGCAACCCGCCGAGCAGGGCTGCGCTTGCTGTTAGGTCCAAACGTCATTGCACGCCCCAGTGGGCAGCAGCCCAGCACTCCGCTGGCAGCGTGCGTGGGCACGGACGGCAACACCGCCGTTGCCTTTCTGCCGGACTAGGAGCTACTAGTAGCTCTTTTTCAACTGCCAATCCGCTGTAAACGGCACAACACGGTAATGCCAAACGCGTTACGTTTGCGTCTGTTGTTTAATCTTTTTCGAATTCTGTTATGCGTCACCTGTACCTGCTTCCGCTTGCCCTGCTGCTACCCGCGGCAGCCCTGGCCTCCCACGACATGGGCGGGCAGATTAGTTACACCTCGCTCGGCGGCAACCAATACCGGGTGCGGATCGAGCACTATTTGGATGCCACCGCATCGGCTTCCCAGTCGCCCCAGGCGCTGATGATGACACTGGTGTGCAAGAAGAACGGCTGTACCAACGGCGGCCCGGGCAGCTTCACGGCCGATGTACAGGGCACCATCACCAATCTGGCCGGCCCAGTTTGCGCCGGGGCACCCGTGCTGATGCTAACCGCCGAAACCACGGTGACGCTGCCGCCCGCCCGGTGGACGTTGAGCGTGGACGCGGAGAACCGCGCCTGGGTTTCTGGCAACCTGACCTCGCCGGATATACGCAGCTTGCACTTGGAAGCTACGCTGTTTAACCTCGTGGCGGCGGATAATACCTCGCCCCGGTTTGCGGATGTTGCGCTGCCGTATGTGGTGCTGGGCCAGGAGCACCGCTCCAGCTTTGCCGCCTTCGATGCCGACGGCGACTCGCTGGCGTATAGCTTGGCGCCGGCCACGTACACGACCATCAATTCTACGCCCCCGGCTTCGTATCCGTGCCCGACCAACATGCCGTACCGCACTTTCCCGGCCGGCACCGCATCCGACGGGGCCACGGGCCAGAGCGGCAGCTATGCCGCCGGGCAGTTTTCGGGGAGTTTCCCGTTTCCCTCGTACCGGGTGGCTAGCGGCGTAGCCACTCCTTGGTTGAATCTAAACACGAGCAGCGGCGAGTTCCGGGCCTTGCCCACCGCGCTGGGCACTTACGCCGTGGCCGTACGCGTGGACGAGTACCGCCGCCTCAATGGCATTCCGGTCCTGATTGGCAGCGTGCTACGCGAAGTGCCCTACACCATTGTGGCCAGCGCCAACCGCAACCCGAGCCTGAGCATGAGTCGTGGCGGCACCACCCTGCCCCTCGGCCAGCCGCTGGCGGTAGCGCCGGGCCAGAACGTGACACTCACCTTCACCGGCTCGGACCCGGACGCCGGCCAGGCGCTACGCCTGAGCAGCGACGTGGCCACGCTGCTACCCGGCGCCACGTTTCAGCCCAACTTGGTTTCGCCCACGGCTCAGTTTAGCTGGCAGGTGCCGGCCACGGCGCCCAACGGCACCTACGCCTTTGCCGTGCGCGTGACCGACAACGCCTGCCCCCTCAACGGCACCGAAGTGCGCACCGTCATGCTGCGCGTCGACAACCGCCTGACCGCCGCCAGCACGCCCGCGCGCCTCGCCATGCCCCTGCCGGCCTTCCCCGTGCCCTTCACCGACCACGTCACATTCCGGCTGCCCGCGGCGCAAGAGCAGGCGGTGCTCATCACCGACGGGCTAGGCCGCGCCGTGGCCCGCCTGCGCAGCCGCCCCGATGGCAGCGTGACCTGGCAGCCCGGACCGGTGGCGGCCGGGGTGTATTTTGCCCGCACCGCCGACGGCCAGCAGGTGGCCCGTCTGGTCAAGGCGGACTAAACACTGGACGCAAGCCTGGCAGTCAACGCCGGTGAGCCCGCTCCAGTGCGGTGCTTGCCGGCGTTTCTCTATTGCCTTTTGCGCGGCAGCCTGCTTCTCGGCGCTGATCAGTCGCCAGCCGCAGCGTGGCCCGCACCAGCCGTCAGCGCGCGAGCGGGCCGGCGGTACTCGGAGTACAGGCAGCGAAACCCCGTCAGCAGGGCCAACGCGAACAAGCCGGCCACCAGTTGCGGGTGCTGCACCAGCCAGGTGGGCTGGTGGTGGTAGTGCCGAAACATGGTTTGCAGGTTCAGCCAGTAGGCCAGCGACGTCAGCGCGTAGGGCCACCAGCGGCGGGTGAGCAGGGCGTAGCTGCCCAAAAACAGCACCGCCGGGTGCCAGTACCGCTCGTGCATCTCGGTGTTGAAAAAGCAGAACACCAACGGTAAGAGTCCGCCGACTAGCAGCACCAGCGGCGCCTCGGCGGCGGTAAACGTGGCGGCCCGCCGGAGTTTTTGCCAGGCCAGCCACGCCACCGGCGCCAGCGCCAGGGCCGAACCGCCGAGCCAAGCCAGCAGCCCCCATTGCCGGTAGCTCAGGCCGAATTTGCGCAGGGTGTCGGGCACCCAAAACAGCGCGTCGGGCATGAGCAGCGTCCACACGTTGAAGGCGTTGACGGTGGTGTAGGGGTACAGGCTAACGGCCGTGAAATTGATGGCCAGAATGCGCGGCAGGTAGTTGTGCTCGCCGCCCCAGATAAACGGCGCCAGCAGCAGCGCCTGCACCGCGGCAGCGGCCCCCACGCCCGTCAGCACCTGCCGCGGCCGGTGGCGCCCGAGCGGCAGCCACAGCAGCCCGAGCAGGGGCAGAAACACAATGGCCTGCAGCTTGGCGTTGAGCGCCAGCACGTAAAGCACCAAGCTGAGCGCCAGCCGCCCGCGCAGGGCCAGCACCACGGCGGCAAAGCTGAGGGCGGTAAAAATGGCGTCGACCTGCTGCCAGACGAGGGTATTGTAGAGGTAGCCCACGTTGAGCAGCAGCCACAGCGCGCCCACGAAGCGCTGCCAGTGGCCGCGCAGCCACGAGGCCGCCAGCAGCGCCCCGGCGAAGTCGAAGAGCAGGGTAAACGCCTTCAGCCCGTGCGAGTACGCCTGAATAGCCCCCTCGCTGCCCGCCAGCCGGCCGAACAACCAGAGGATGTAGTGGTAAAGCGGGTTGTAGTCGAGCGAGGGCAACGCGTACGCATTGCCGAGGCCGTGGCGGAAAATGTGCACGGCCCAGGCCTGCCAGGCAGCCCGGTCGCCCTCGTGGGCGGTGGGGCCGGCCAGGGCCAGCAGCAGGCCGAACAGCAGCGCGTACAGGCCCGCGTGGGCCCCTTTCGGCCACCATTGCGCGCTTCGGCTCGACCACACCCTTTTCATGCCCTCAAAACTACGCAAGCCGCGCGGTGGCGCGCTGCCGGCCCAACGCCCGCAGGCCGGTGCCGAGCGGGGCTAGCCGGTACAATTCGGTCAGCCCAACCCCAATGGCGGCGGCAAAGAGCAGGGCCACCACTTTTGGGTGCAGCAGGCCGGGCGACCAGGCCCGTAGCGGCAGGTAGCCCAGCACGGCGTCCAGGTTAAGCAAATAGGCCAGGCTCACCAGCACTAGCAGCGCGTAACGGCGGCTCACGCCGGCGTAGGCACCCAGAAACAGCACCGCCGGGTGCCAGTACCGCTCGTGCATCTGGGTGTTGAAAAAGCAGAACACCAGCGGCACCAGCGCGAAGCTGAGCAGCGCCAGGGGCCGGTCGGGGGGCCGGGGCTGGCGCAGCCGGCTGAGCGCGTGCAGCAGCAGGGGCAGCAGCACGGCCGTGGCGGCCACCCCGAACAGCAGCAGGCCCCAGCGCTGGTAGCTCAGCCCGTGCCAAAGGTCGGAGTCGAGGCGGGTGAGCAGGGGGCCGTCGGCCGTCAGTTGCCACCAGTTGAAGGCGTTCATCGACAAAAACGGGTAGTAGCCCACCGCCTGCCGGTTGATGCGCCAAATGTCGGCCAGGTAGCTCCGTTCTCCGCCCACCGCGAAGGGCAGCAGCACCAAGGCCAGCGTACCCGCACCGGCCAGCAGGGCAGCGGCCAGCCGGCGCGGGGCCTGCCACCACCGCGGTGCCCAGAGCAGCAGCAGCGGGGGCAGGAAAATCAGCGCCTGCAGCTTGGCCGCCAGCGCCAGGGCAAAGCAGGCCGCGCTCCAGGCGCCGCGGCCGCGCAGGGCCAGCACCACGGCCGCCAAGCTTAGGCAGGAATAGATGGCGTCGACCTGGCCCCAGACGAGCGAATTGTAGAGGTAGCCGAGGTTGAGCAGCAGCCCGAGCGAACTGAGGAAGCGCCTCCGTCCGCCGCCCGCTAGCGAGGCGGCCAGCAGTGCCCCGGCCACGTCGAAGGGCAGGGTGAGCAGTTTCAGGGAATAGCGCTGCGTCTCGATGGCCGCGCTGCTGCCCGCCAGCTGCCCAAACAGCCAGAGCATGTAGTGGTAGAGCGGGTTGTAGTTGTTGCCGGGCACCGCGTACACGTTGCCCAGGCCGTGGGCCCGGCTGTACTGGGCCCAGCGCACCCACAACCAGAAGTCGTTTTTGAAGCCCGTGGCGGGCAACAAAACCACCAGCAGGGTCAGTAAGAGCGCGTACCAGCCGGCGTACGGGCCCAAAGGCCAGCGGAGCCACCAGGCCGGGCGGGCGGCGGAGCGGGCAGACTCGTTCACGCGGCTTACTTCAGCTCAAATTCGGCGTCCACGGTGCTGCTGACCGGGATGGTGCGCAGGTTGGGCGGCGGGGCCTGATCAGTGCCGCTTTCCTCTAGGCGTTCTTTGTAGTAGTACGCCTGCTGCACCCGAATGCCGGTAAACGGCGTCACTTCGCTTACCGACACGGCCGGGCCCAGCTGCTGCCCGAGCTGTCGGGCCAGCACGCCCGCTTTCTGCCGGGCGTTATCCACCGCTTTGGCCAGCACCTCTTGCTTGCGCGCCTCCAGTTGCGTGCTCTCCAGCCGGGCCACCTTTACGTTGTCGGCCCCGGTCTGCACCAGGCGCGGAATCAGGTCGTTGAGCACCGCCGGTTTGTCGAGCATGAGGCGGTACACCCGCGTCAGTGACACGTTGGAGTTGTAGGTTTTCGAGAGGCCGTAGCCGTAGGCCGAGAGGTTGTCGAGCACCAGCTTGTCGCGCGGCACGCCAAAGCCCTGCACCGCCGCCAGCAAGGCCTGTTCCTGGGCTTTGGCCTTCTCGTTGTCCTTCACGTTATCCGACACGCGGTAGGTAATCAGCAGCTCCACCCGTTCGGGTTCCACCTCGGCCGTGGCGTTGCCGCGCACGGCCACGGTGCGGGGCTTGGGCGGGGCCGGCAGTTGGGCCGCGGCCACCAGGGGAGCCGCCAGCAAGAGGGCGGCCAACAGGCAATGGTACAGGCGCATCATTGAACTCATAAAGGCGAAACGAATACAAAAAAGCCGTCATTTCCCGCCTAAACGCGAAATGACGGCCTTGCTGTATGGCGGGGCTTAGCCCAGGGCCTGCGCCAGGTCCTCGATGAGGTCTTCGGCGTCTTCGATGCCCACCGAGAGGCGAATCAGCGAATCGGAGAGGCCGGCTTTGCGACGCTCCTCGGCCGGGATGCTGGCGTGCGTCATGGTGGCGGGGTGGCCCGAGAGGCTTTCCACGCCGCCCAGGCTTTCGGCCAGCGAGAACAGCTGGAACTTCTCCAGCACGGCCACTGCGTCCTCTACCTTGTCGCCCTTGAGCACGAAAGACATCATGCCGCCGAAGTCGCGCATCTGCTGGCGCGCCACTTGGTGGTTGGGGTGCGACTCAAAGCCGGGCCAGTACACCTTGTCCACGCGCGGGTGCTGGCGCAGGTACTCGGCCACGGCGCGGCCGTTTTCGGAGTGGCGCTGCATGCGGATGTGCAAGGTCTTGAGGCCGCGCAGCACCAGGAAGCAGTCCTGGGGCCCGGGCGTGCCGCCGCAGGCGTTCTGGATGAAGGCGAGGCGCTGGTGCAGCTCGTCGTCCTGCACGATGAGGGCGCCCATCACCACGTCGGAGTGGCCGCCCATGTACTTGGTCAGGGAGTGCATCACCACATCGGCCCCGAGGTCCAGCGGCGTCTGCAGGTAGGGCGTGGCGAAGGTGTTGTCGACCACCAGCAGGGCACCGCCGGCGTGGGCCACTTCGGCAATGGCGCGGATGTCGACCACGTGCAGCAGCGGGTTGGTGGGCGTTTCGGCCCACACCAGCTTGGTGCGCTCAGTCATGGCCGCGCGCACGGCCTCCGCGTCGTGCATGGGCACGAAGGTGAACTTGATGCCATACTTGGCGAAGACCTTGGTGAAGATGCGGTAGGAGCCGCCGTACAGGTCGTTGGTGGCCACCACTTCGTCGCCGGGCTCCAGCAACTTGATGATGCAGTCGATGGCGGCCATGCCCGAGGCGAAGCACAGGCCGTGCTTGCCGTTTTCGAGGGCGGCCAGCGCGTCCTGCAGCTGGGTGCGCGTGGGGTTGTGGGTGCGCGAGTACTCGTAGCCTTTATGGTCGCCCGGCGAGCGTTGCACGTAGGTCGAGGTCTGGTAGATGGGCGTCATGATGGCGCCGGTGGTCGGGTCCGGGTGCACGCCGGCGTGAATGGCTTTGGTGCCGAATTTCATAGCGAGTCGGGAAACGGGGGCTGGGAATGGTAAGCCCGGGAAAGATAAAGGCCCCAAAGGTAGCAAGCCGCTTTTCTTCTGGCGCCCTGCTTGATTGGCCGCGCCGCCTCGGTTGCGGCCCAAGAATCCCCGCCGCCCGGCGTAGCTTCGGCGCCCGATTCTACGTTTGAGGCGAACGAGCGGCCCGGTCGCCCGACCATCCCGCTCGTCGTCCTTTGCCGCCCGCCATGCGCTTTCTCCGCGAATTACTCCAACAAAACGCTTCCACCCTGCTCTCCCTCGTGGTGCTGGCCGGCCTGCCGCTCGTCGGCGACAGTGTGCTGACTTGGGTGCTGCACACCAACAGCCACTGGCTGCAGCACCCCGGGGCCGTGCACATGCTGGTGTACTTTGCGGTGGTGGCCGTGGCCATGGCGCTGTCGCTCACTCACACCACGCTCGTCACGCTCATCACCGGCTTCTACTTCGGTTGGCCGGGTTTCGGCGGCCTCGTGCTCAGCTACATCCTGGCGGCCATGGTCGGCTACCTCATTGCCTCCTCCCTCGACCACGGCAAAATGCTCAGCTTTCTGCACCGCTTCCCCAAGGCCGAAGCAGTAATGGAAGAGCTACGCAAGCAAAGCTGGCAACTGGTGCTGCTCACGCGCATCTCCCCGGTGCTGCCCTTCGCCATGATTACCTTTATTCTGGCTGTGGTAAAGGTGCCGCGGCAGCAGTTTCTGGCCGCCTCGGTGCTAGGCATGCTCCCGCGGACGCTGTTTTTCTACTGGCTGGGCACCAAAGCCAACGACGTGTTTGCCCTACTCAGCGACCCCGACACCGGCACCGCCGGCAAGCTGCTGGTGATTGGACTGCTAGCTGGCTCGGCCCTGGGGCTGTACTGGCTTTTCAACCGGGCGCTGCAGCGGGCCTTGAAAAAAAGCTAAAAAAATTCCGCTTGGCTTTCAGCCGGTTGCCGTTTCAGCCGCGGTATTTCCGCAGAAATGTTAAGCCAGTGTTTGCACAGCCCGAAAAAGAGCTCTTATCTTTGCACCACCAAAACGGAAAAACGGTCACGTAGCTCAACTGGATAGAGCACCTGGCTACGAACCAGGAGGTTTGGGGTTCGACTCCCTACGTGACCACTGAAAACGCCCTCAGCACTGCGCTGAGGGCGTTTTTGCTTTTATCTTATTTGCCTTTATCCTAGCCCTCCTGGTTGCATTAACGCAGTTAGAACCAGCCTTCTTTTTACCAGTAAACAGCACTGCCGCAGCATTTTAGCGGCGTTGCAGGCCGAAGGCGTGAATCATTACCTTGAAGGTGCGCCCTGTAATCGGCGACGGAGCCTCGCTGGAATAGGAGGCACAAGCTGCAGCGGCACGTCGGCAGTTCAGACCGCATTATTCATTGACCAAACGCCCCTTTCGCGTTTCCTGGCGCCACGGCAGCTCCAACATGTTCAGGCGTCTATGTTGTCCTTGTGTTGACGGGTCATCCTTCTGCTGCCTCAGTATTTTTGGCCCCACAACGGGTAACAGCCTTTCTCCGATGCACACTGATTCTACTTCTTCCGCGCAGCTGCGTTCCATTGACTCGGCCGAGCACTACCGCTGGGGTGAGCAGTGCGACGGGTGGCACTTGGTAAATACGCCCGAGTTGAGCGTGATTCAGGAGCGGATGCCGCCGGGCACGGCCGAGCAGTACCATTACCACGAGCGGGCTCAGCAGTTTTTTTACGTGCTGCAGGGCACAGCCACCTTCGACGTGGCAGGCCGGCGCCTGACGGTGACGCCCGGTACCGGCCTGCATGTGCCGCCCGGTGCTGCGCACCGCATTCTGAACCTCGGCGCCGATGACCTGCATTTCACTGTCAGCTCACAGCCGCACGCGCACGGCGACCGGGTCGTGCTGCCCGCGCCGTAGGCTAGTCGCTACAGGCTAGCCAGCCACGCGATGCGGAAAAAGCGACGGTGCACCTCCAGCGCCCGCCGCAACGCCTGGCACACGGTTTCGGCCCCGATCAGGCGCGACAGGTCCTGGTCGTGCTGGTGAAACTGATCGGTCAGCCAGCGGGCAGTGCGCTCGGTGCCCCAAGCGGCCCACAGCAAGTAAGGCAGGTCCCAGCGCCAGGGAACTACGAGGTCGGGCGCTAGCTGCACCACGACGCGGATTTCGGCCACGGACTTACTGGTTTCGACCAAGGCCCGAACGCGGGGAGTTGCCATCATACCTAGCGGAGAGTCGTTGGGGGAAGCATCCTGCCCGGCGCGGGCAATGCGGGTAATACGCAGGCACGGACCTCAGGGCTACGCACTTGTTGTAAAATGCCAGTAAATACGGATTATGCGGAGAAGCGGGCCGCGCCCAGACAACCAATCATAAAACGCTGTATTATAAAATTATAAATACCAATTCACCACCCACACAGCTCCCGAGGGCAGTGGCGGCGGCAAAGCTCGCCGGGCTTGGTTAGCTTTGGAACATTACCCATTGCTTCCCCTGCATGTCCGCCTCCTTCTTTGCCCGGCCGCTACCGCCGCGGCGGCCGTACCTGGGCCGCTGGCTGGCCGTGGCCTGGCTACTGCTGAGCGGGCTGGCGGGATGCACGCCCGCAGCGCCGGTGCCGCGCTACCGCATCGGCTTTTCGCAGTGCACCAACGGCGACGCGTGGCGGCAGGCTATGCTGGCGGGAATGAACAAGGAGCTCAGCTTCTACCCCGAGGTGAGCTTCCGCATCAAGGATGCCCAGTACAGCAGCGCCCGCCAGGAACAGCAGATCAAGGAGCTGCTGCGCGAAGGCATTGACTTGCTCATCGTGTCGGCCAACGAGGCCGAGCCAGTGACGCCCATCGTGGAGGAAGTGTACAACCGCGGCATTCCGGTGGTCATCCTCGACCGGCGCACCACCTCCAAGCTCTACACGGCCTACGTGGGCGGCAACAACGTGGAAGTGGGCCAGCAAGCCGGCCACTACGCGGCCGGGCTGCTGCGCCAGCGCGGGCAGGTACTGGAAGTGCGCGGCGCCCCCGGCTCCTCCCCCGCCGTCGACCGGCACCGGGGCTTTGCGCAGGCGCTGGCGGCGTACCCGGGCCTGCAGCTGGTGGCCGAGGTCAACAGCGACTGGGAGCGGCCGTCGGTGCTGGAGCGCCTGCCGCAGGTGCTGCGCCAGCACCCCGACGTGGATCTGATTTTCGCCCACAACGACCGCGTGGCCCTGGGCGCCTACCAAGTGTGCAAGCAGCTCGGGCTGGAGCGGCGCATCCGCATCATCGGGGTGGACGGGCTGCCGGGCGTGCGCGGCGGCATTCAGTTGGTGCAAGACGGCGTCATCACGGCCACCCTGCTGTACTCGCCGGGCGGCGAAGAGGCCATCCGAACGGCCATGAAGATTTTGCGCCGCCAGCCCTATGCCAAGGAAAACATCCTCAGCACCATGGTCATCGATTCGACCAACGCGCTGACGATGAAGCTGCAAACCGAGCAACTCAGCGCCCAGCAGCGCGACATTCGGCGGCAGCAGGAGCTGCTGCGGGCGCAACGGGCCACCTATTCCAGCCAGCAAAATGTGCTCTACGTGCTGGCGGCAGCCCTGCTCGGGGCGGCGCTGCTCGGAGCAGTGGCCTGGCGGGCTTTCCGCGTGAACCGGCGCATCAACCGGCAGCTGGAGGGGCAGAACCAGGAAATCCTGGCCCAGCGCAACCAGATCATGGACATGGCCGAGCAAGCCCGCGTGGCCACCGAGGCCAAGCTGCGCTTCTTCACCAACTTCTCCCACGAGCTGCGCACCCCGCTCACGCTCATCCTGGGGCCGGTGGAAGAGCTGCTCACCAGCGGGCAGGACTTCTCGGCCGCCCAGCGCCACGACCTGACCCTGGTGCGCCGCAACACCCACCGCCTGCTGCAGCTGGTCAACCAGCTCATGGATTTCCGCAAAATCGACGTGGGCAAGATGCCGGTGCGGGCCGCGCAGGGCAATCTGGTGGCCTTCGTGCGCGACATCATGGACGTATTTGAGCGCCCGGCCCGGCAGCGCGGCATTGCCCTGCGCTTTTTGCCGGCCGAGCCCAGCATCAGCGTGTGGTTCGACGCCAACATCGTCGACAAAGTGTTTTTCAACCTGCTCAGCAACGCCTTCAAGTTCACGCCCGACCGCGGGCAAATTACGGTGAGCATTCAGCGCGTCCCGGCCGACAAAACGGTGCGGGTGAGCGTGGAAGACACCGGCTGCGGCATTTCGGAGCAGGACCAGGCGCACATGTTCGAGTGGTTTTACCAGGGCCACCAGTCGGCCCGGGGCTCGGGCATGGGCCTGGCGCTGGCCCAGGGCCTGACGCGTCTGCACCAGGGCCAGCTGAGCTTCAGCAGCCAGCCGGGCCAGGGCAGCATTTTCACCGTGACCTTGCCGGAGGAGCTCCCCGAGGCCCTGCGCAGCCGCGGCCCGGCCAGCGCGGCGCCCGCCGCTTTTGCGCTGGACGAGGACGTGAGCCTGCCGCCGCCCCCCATGCTGTCCGACGAGCCCGCGCCGGCTGTCACCAGCAGCGAGTCGCTAGTGCTGGTAATTGAGGACAACCCGGACGTCAGCGCCTTTCTGCAGCAGAAGCTACGGCCGCACTTTCAGGTCAATGCCGCCGCCGACGGCGAAAACGGCCTGCGCCTGGCGGCCGAGGCCATTCCCGACCTCATCGTGTGCGACGTGATGCTGCCCGGCATCAGCGGACTGGAGGTGGTGCGGCAGCTCAAGCAAGACTGGCGCACTTCGCACATTCCGGTGGTGATGCTCACGGCCCGCAACGCGCCCGAGCAGCAGGTAGAAGGCGTGCAGCAGGGCGCCGACCTCTACCTCACCAAGCCCTTCAACCCCACCTTCCTGCTCGAAAGCCTGCGCACCCTGTTGGCCAACCGTGACCGGCAGCGCGAGCATTTCCGCCGCGAGCTGTCGGTGGATACCGCCACGGTGGCCCCGCAGCGGGTGGACCAGAAGTTCCTGGCCGATCTGACGGCCATTGTAGAAGCCAACCTGTCGCGCGCCGAGCTGTCGGTGGAAGACGTGGCGCGCAGCCTGGGCATTTCGCGGGTGCAGCTCTACCGCAAGGTCAAGGCCGTGCTCGGCACCGGCGTAACGGACTTCATCCAGGGCATCCGCCTGACCAAGGCCCGGCAGCTCTTGCTCGACGAGGAGCTGACCATTGCCGAAGTGGCGTATCAGCTGGGCTTCTCTTCGCCCTCCTACTTCTCCACCAGCTTCAAGGCACGCTACCAAGTGTCGCCCTCGGAGTTCCGGGCCCTGCACACCACGGCGGGCTAAGGCATTCAGCCGCCGGCCCTCCCTGGCCCGCCGGGCCGGCGGCGCAGGTGAAACCAGACAGCCCAGCAGGGCGCAGAGCAGCAGCAGCGCCAGCCGGACCACCCGCTGGGGCCGGGTCCACCCGTGCCTGGGCCCCAAGCGCGCCCGGTTCGATTGTACAAGCCAAGCCGCGAACAAGCCGCCGGGGACGACAGCCCCGAGCCACCGCAGCGCGAAGATTTTCGGCAGGCCCGGGGCCTGCCTCATCCGCGCCATGGTCTCCTTGGAGCCCAGAAAAACACGGCCGCCCGGCAGCCGGTGCGCACGCCGCTGAGCAAGGGCTGCAGTAGCAAAAAGGGTGTGGCCGCAGGAGCCGGCACTGAATCATGACGGGTAGTAGCCGAGCGAGCCGCTCCATTGCGGCAACCCGCTTGCCGGTCACCTGGCCCGCTGGAGCTGATGGCCCGAGCCGGGGCAGCGCTGCCGGGGCTGAGGCGGGTAACATTTCTGCAAATCGGGTATCAAAATTAAAACTAAGGCTTTAAAATCCGTACCAACACTCATATCCAAACAACTGATTTACTGGTCGTTAATAATAATTTTCATTCTGAATCAAAAGTACAAGACTTTGAACGATTAGAGGAAGCTGCTGCAAACGTTTGCGCCGCAATTTTGACTTGAAGCCCGGCGACAATTGCTGCTCGCCACCGGGGCCCACGGCCGGTACCGCGGGCCGGCTTCAGCGGCAAGCGGCAGCCGGTAACTGCTGGTTTGCCGCCCGCAACCTCCCCTCCTGTTCTCACCAGCCATTCCCATGAAACACCCTGTACCCCACCTGCGCCGGGCCGTGGCCGCGACGCTACTCACGGCCCTGCCGCTGACCGCCGCGCTGGCCGGCGGCCCCACCCCCACCGGTGCCGAGCCAACCGGCGACATGCTGGCCGATATCAAAGTCAGCGGCCGCGTAACCGACGACAAGGGCCAGGGCCTGCCCGGCGTGACCGTGGTGGTGAAGGGCACTACCAACGGCACCCAGACCGACGCTGACGGCCGCTTTGCCCTGACCGTAGCCGACAACGCGACGCTGCTGCTCTCCTTTGTGGGCTACGCCCCGCAGGAGGTACCAGTGAGCGGCCGCGCCGAGCTGAACGTGCAGCTGACGCCCGACACCAAGGCCCTCGACGAGGTGGTGGTAACCGGCTACCAGGTGCAGAAAAAAGCCGACCTGACCGGGGCTGTGGCCGTGGTGAAGGTGGACGAAGTGAAAGACTTGCCCTCGGGCAACGTGATGCGCAACCTGCAGGGCCGGGTGCCGGGCGTGAGCATCAACACCGACGGGGCGCCCGACGGCTCGGTGTCGGTGCGCATCCGCGGGCTGGGCACGCTGGGCAACAACGACCCGCTGTACGTCGTCGACGGCATCCCGACCAAGGACGGCATCAACCAGCTCAACCAGAACGACATCGAGTCGATTCAGGTGCTCAAGGACGCCTCGGCGGCCAGCATCTACGGCTCGCGGGCCGGCAACGGCGTCATTATCATCACCACCAAGAAGGCCAAGAAAGGCTACAACCGGGTCGAGTTCAGCACCTTCGCCACGGTGCAGCAGCCGCGGCGCATCACCTCCATGCTCAACACCCAGGAGTACGGGCGGGTGTACTGGCAGGCGGCCGTCAACTCGGGCAACTCCGCGCCAACCTCGCCGCTCTACACTTACCGGCAGCACCTGGAAAACGGGCAGCCGGTGCTCGACGAGGTGGCGACGCCGGAGTTTATCGACGCGGATAAAACCCAGCGGGCGGCCGACACCGACTGGTTCCGGGAAATTCAGCAGACTTCGCTGATTCAGAGCTACAACCTGAGCCTGGCCAACGGCGGGGAGCGGGGCAACGCGCTGTTCTCGCTGAACTACTACGACAACGACGGGGTGGTGAAGTACTCGAACTACAAGCGCATGACGGCGCGGCTGAACTCGGACTACTCCTTCTTCGACAGCAAACTAAAAATCGGGGAGAACCTGCTGCTCTCCCGCAACCGCCAGCGCTTCGGGGCCGACCGCGACGCCATCAACTACGCCACGGTGCTCCCGACCATCGTGCCGGTGCACACGGCGGACGGCGTGGGCTGGGGCGGGCCGGTCAACGGCATTTCGGACCGGCAGAACCCGGTGCGCCTGCTCGAAGACAACAAGCAGAACTTCGGGGTGACCAGCCGGGCCTTCGGCAACGTGTTTGCCGACTTGGAAGTCCTAAAGGGCCTGCACCTGCGCTCCTCCTTCGGCATCGACTACAGCCTGTTCGACCAGAAAAGCCTGCAGAAGAAGTACAAGTCGGGCTACCTGTCGGACAACGTGAACCGGTTGCTGGTGGTGAACCGCAACTTCGGCAACTGGGTGTGGCAGAACACTTTGAACTACCACCTCGGCGCGGGCAAAAACCAAGCAGACCTGCTGCTCGGGGCCGAGCGCATCAGCTACAACTTCAACGAGGTGGTGGCCACCCGCTCGGGCTTTGCCAGCGAGGACATCAACTACGTAGTGCTCGACGCGGGCGCGGGGCAGCAGGGCAACACCGGCTTCTCCTCGGCCTACCGGCTGGCCTCGTACTTCGCGAAGGTCAACTACGCCTTCGACGAGCGGTACCTGGCCTCGGTGACGGTGCGCCGCGACGGCAGCTCGCGCTTCGGCAAGGAAAACCAGTTTGGCTGGTTTCCGGCCGCGTCGGTGGGCTGGCGCCTGAGCGAGGAGGGCTTCCTGAAAAACAGCGCGGCGCTGATTTCGGACCTGAAGCTGCGCGCCGGCTGGGGCCAGACCGGCAACCAGGACATTGCCAACGACGCGGCCTACTCGCTCTACCGCCCGCTCTACGGCGCGGACCCGACCTGGGACCCGGACCCGGGCACGGCCTACGACATTGCCGGAATCAAAACGGGGGCGCTGCCCTCGGGCTACCGCCGCTTTCAACAGGGCAACGACCAACTGCGGTGGGAAACCACCACCCAAACCAACCTGGGCGCGGACATCGGCCTGCTGCAAAACAAGCTCACCGGCTCGGTGGACTACTTCGTGAAGAACACCAAGGACATCTTGGTGCTGCCGCCCTACATGGCGGCGGTGGGCGAGGGCGGGGCGCGCTGGGTCAACGGCGCTTCCATCGAAAACAAGGGCTGGGAAGTGCTGCTGAGCTACCAGGACGAAGTGCAGGGCTCGGATTTCGCCTACAACGTGACGGCCAACGTGAGCCGCTACCGCAACGAGGTGACCAAGCTGCCGCGCGAGGTGATTAACGCCTACGGCGGCAACGGGCAGGACGTGACCATCATCGGGCAGGCCTTCGGCTCGCGCTACGGCTACGTGGCCGACGGGCTATTTCAGAGCCAGGGCGAGGTGGACGCGCACGCCACCCAGACCGGGGCCGCGCCCGGCCGCATCCGCTACCAGGACTTGAACGGGGACGGCAAAATCGACAACCTGGACCAGACCTGGATTACCAACAACACCCCGGACTTCACCTACGGCCTGACCCTGGGCGGCTCGTGGAAGGGCTTCGACCTGCAGCTGTTCTGGCAGGGCGTACAGGGCCTGAAGGTGTTCAACGACACCAAGTTCCGCACCGACTTCACCTTCGCCAACCAGGAAAACTGGGGCACCCGCGTGCTCGACGCCTGGACGCCCACCAACACTTCCTCGACCATTCCGGCGGTGTCCTTGCTGAACCAGAACAACGAGTGGCGGGCCTCCACCTACTTCGTGGAAAACGGCTCCTACCTGAAGCTGCGCAACGCCCAGCTCGGCTACAGCTTCCCGAAGCCGCTGACCGAAAAGCTGCGCCTGCAGCAGCTGCGCCTCTACGTACAGGGCACCAACCTCGTCACCTTCAAGGACCGCAAGGGCGCCAACGCCTACACCAGCCCCGACCCGGAAGTGCAGCTGCTGGGCTTCCCCATTGCGCCGGCCTTTTCGACGGGCCTGAACGTGACGTTCTAGCACGACCAGACCAGAACGCCCAGTCAAGAACGGCCACCCTAGCACGTCATGCTGAGCGAAGTCGAAGCATCTCTACCGCTTCGCCAGATAGTGAAATTACTCTTTGGAGTCAGCCCGCGAGATGTCTCGATTTCGCTCGACATGACGACCCAAACCGAGCCAGACGAAGCGGTAGAGATGCTTCGACAAGCTCAGCATGACGGCCTGATAGGCGCTGACGGCCTGCTGGCGTCACCCCCCACTTCCCTACTCCCAACCAGCTTCCCACGATGAAATCCATACACGTACTCACCCTGGCCGCGGCCCTGCTGGCCCTTGGCACCGCCGGCTGCAGCGACAAAGACTTTCTGGACGTGCCGCCGCGCGGCTCGCTCAGCGACGACCAGCTCAACACGCCCGAAAACGCCGATAAGCAGGTAATTGCCGCCTACTCGGCCCTGGCCAACGACGGCTTCACGGTGCCGTACACCTCGCTGTGGCCCTACGGCAACCTGCGCTCCGGCGACGCCTACAAGGGCGGCGGCGGCATCGGCGACATCGAAGGTTTTCACTTCTACGAGACCTTCACCTACAACCGCACCGACGTGGGCAACACCGACGAGGTGTGGTTCCGCCTCTACGTGGGCATCGGGCGGGCCAACGACGCGCTGCGCCGCCTCAACGCGGTGACCGACGCGCAGATGCCCACCCGGCAGGTGCGCATCGCCGAGGCGCGCTTCCTGCGCGGGCACTTCTACTTCATTCTCAAGGAGCTGTTCGACCGCGTGCCCTACATCGACGAGACGGTGCCGGTGGACCAGTACGACCAAGTGTCGAACGTGGCACTGACCAGCCAGCAGCTCTGGGACAAGATTGCCGACGACTTTCAGGCCGGCGCGACGAGCCTGCCGGCCACGCAGCCCGAGGTGGGCCGGGCCAGCCAAGTGGCGGCCAAGGCCTACCTGGCCAAGGTCCGGCTGTTTCAGGCCTACGTGCAGAACGAGCAGCACCAGGTGACGAGCATCGACCAGGGCAAGCTGCAGGAGGTGCTGCGGCTCACCACCGAGGTCATAGCCTCGGGCAAGCACAGCCTGTACCCCGACTTCGGCAACAACTTCATGTCGGCCTTCGATAACGGCGCGGAATCGGTGTTTGCCATCCAGTTTTCGAAGGACGACGGCACCCCGCGCGGGCGCATCAACCAGGGCAGCAAGCTGAACTACCCGATGAACGCGGAATTCGGCTGCTGCAGCTTCCACCAGCCCAGCCAGAACCTGGTCAACGCCTTCAAGACCGACGCGCAGGGCCTGCCGCAGTTTGCGACCTTCAACACCGGCAGCCTCACGGACTCGGCCGATTTTCAGACTCACGGCGTGGACCCGCGCCTGGACCACACCGTGGCCATTCCGACGCACCCCTGGAAGTACGACCCCACGTTCGTGTTTCGGCGCAGCTGGGTGCGCGTGCCCGATGTGTACGGGCAGTTTATGTCGCAAAAGGAGCTGGTGGGGCCCGGTGACCCGGCCTTTCAGAAGCTGCCGCCCTTCATGAGCAGCACCAAGAACTGGGCCGTCATCCGCTACGCCGACGTGCTGCTGATGCAGGCCGAGGCGCTCATCGAGCTGAACCGCCCGGCCGAGGCCCTGCCCCTCATCAATCAGGTCCGGCAACGCGCCCAGCGCAGCACCGCCCTGCTCAAGCAGCGCAACGGGCAGCCCACCTCCAACTACCGCATCGGCCTCTACCCGGGCGCCGGCTGGAGCCAGGGCTACGCCCGCGAAGCCCTGCGCTGGGAGCGGCGCCTGGAGTTTGCCATGGAAGGCTCGCGCTTCTTCGACCTGGTGCGCTGGGGCATTGCCGCCGACTACCTCAACGACTACTTCCAGGTGGAAAAAACCCGCCGCAGCTACCTGCAGAACGCCCGCTTCACCCGCGGCCGCGACGAGTACCTGCCCATTCCGCTCAATCAAATCAACTTCAGCAAGGGGCTCTACCAACAGAACCCGGGCTGGTAGCAGTGCATGAGTGACTTGGTGAATGGGTGAAGCAGCAAGCCGAATCACTCATTCACCATCTCACCATTTGAAATAGCCGTGCCGGGCGCGCCGGGCTGTGGGAAGGGCGCAAGCCAGCTGCCGACGGCCGCCCCTGGGGATAGGGGCAGCCCGCTGAGTGAACGGGCTGCAACCGGCGGCCGCGGCGGCCCCGGCGGCGCCTGGCACGGCACTTTTCTCTACCGCTAATTACCTCGTATACAGCCTACAACCACCCACCTGGAAGCTACCCTGCTCCCCGCCGGGCACTTCTACAACCTCTTCCGTCGTGAAAAACAGCGTTTTCTTCTGGTCCTTGGTGGTTGCACTCGGGGGCTTTTTGTTCGGCTTCGATACGGCCGTTATTTCCGGGGCCGAAAAGGCCATTCAGCAGCTTTGGCAGCTCGATTCGGTGGCCCACGGCTTCACCATTGCCGTGGCGCTGATCGGCACGGTGTTCGGGGCCATTTTCGGCGGCATTCCCTCCGACCGGCTGGGGCGGCGGCAGACGCTGGTCTGGATTGCGGTGCTCTACCTCGTGTCGGCCCTGGGCGCGGCGCTGACCGCCAACTGGTACGCCTTCCTGCTGTTCCGCTTCCTGGGCGGGCTGGGCGTGGGCGCTTCGTCGGTCACGGCGCCGCTCTACATTTCGGAAGTGGCCCCGGCCGCCAAGCGCGGGCAAATGGTGGCCATGTTCCAGTTCAACATCGTGTTCGGCATTCTGGCCGCCTACCTGTCGAACTACCTGCTCACCGGCCTGGGCGACAACGACTGGCGCTGGATGCTGGGCGTGCAGGCCGCGCCGGCGCTGGCGTTTTTGGGCTTGCTGTTTCTGGTGCCCGAAAGCCCGCGCTGGCTGATCGGCCAGGGCCGCGTGGACGAGGGCCGCGCGGTGCTGCGCCGCATCGACCCGGCCACGGCCGAGCAGCTGACCACCGACATCCTGACCACCAACGCCGCCGACCGGGCCGAGGGCGGCAGCTCCCTGCTGGCCCGGCAGTACCGCACGCCGGTGATGCTGGCCGTGCTCTTTGCGCTGTTCAACCAGGTATCGGGCATCAACGCCATCATCTACTACGCCCCGCGCATCTTCGAAATGACCGGCCTGGGCAAAAGCTCGGCCCTGCTTTCCTCGGCCGGGCTGGGACTGGTGAACTTCATCTTCACCCTGCTGGCCCGCCAGGTTATCGACCGGTTTGGGCGCCGCAAGCTCATGCTCATCGGCTCGTTCGGCCTCATTGCCACGCTCGGCCTGGTGGCCTGGGCCTTTTACTCCGAAAACTTCACCGCCTTCGGGGGCATGCTGGTGCCGGGGCTGCTGTTCGTCTACATTGCCTTTTTCGCCTTCTCGCAGGGCGCCGTCATTTGGGTGTTTATTTCCGAAATCTTCCCCAACACGGTGCGCGCCCAGGGGCAGGCCCTGGGCTCGAGCACGCACTGGGTCATGGCCGCCCTCATTGCCTTTGCCTTCCCGCCCCTGGCCGAGTGGCTCGGCGGCGGCAACACCTTCGCCTTTTTCTGCGCCATGATGGTGCTGCAGCTGCTCTTCGTGTGGCGCCTGATGCCCGAAACCAAGGGCACCTCGCTGGAACAGCTGGACAAGACGCTGGTCCTGCACTAGCTCAGGCTGTACACAATCCGCCGTCATGTCGAGCTTGCCGAGACATCCCGTCGGATAGTAATTTCTTGTCGAGGTTACTGTCAAGAGTCAGCACGCGGGATGTTTTTCGCTCGACATGACGCTCTAAACCCACCATCACATGACTACTCCCACCCAAGTTGTCTGCTTCGGCGAAATTCTCTGGGACGTGCTGCCCTCGGGCAAGCAGCCCGGCGGGGCGCCCTTCAACGTGGCCGTGCACCTGCACCAGCTCGGCGTGCCCACCCAGCTCATCAGCCGCGTCGGCGACGACGATTTGGGCGTGGAGCTGCTCGATTTTGTAGCCTCGAAAGGGCTGAGCACCGACTACGTGCAGCGCGGCCGCACCCACCTGACCGGCGTGGTGAAGGCCAACGTGGACGACGCCAACGAGGTGACCTACAAAATCGTGCAGCCCGTGGCCTGGGACTACATTCAGCACGAGCCGGCGCTGGACGCGCTGGTGGAGCAGGCCGACATGCTCGTGTTCGGCAGCCTCTCGGCCCGCAGCCCCGCCACCCGCGAGACGCTGTACCGCCTCATCGAGCACGCCAAGTTCAGCGTGTTCGACGTGAACATGCGCCCGCCGCACTACACCAAGGAGGTGGTGAAATACCTGCTGCAGAAGGCCGATTTGGTGAAGATGAATCACCACGAGCTGGCCGAAATCATGGGCTGGTTTGGGCAGGAATACACCGCCGGCCCCGAGCGGCCCGCCGCCATGCAGTGGCTGGCCGCGCGCTTCGGCCTGCAGGCCGTGTGCGTCACCTGCGGGGCCGACGGGGCCCTGCTCTGGGCGCAGAACCAGCTTTACCAGGCCCCCGGCGTGCGCGTGCAGGTCAAGGACACCATCGGCAGCGGCGACTCGTTTCTGGCCGCGCTGCTGAAGGGCTGGCTGGCCGGGCAGGAGCCCGGCGCGTGCCTGCGCTTCGCCTGCGCCACCGGCGCGCTGGTGGCCACGCATTACGGCGCCACGCCCGCCTTCAGCGAAGCCGAAGTGCGCGAGCTGCTGGCCTCGCAGACGGAGCAGCCCGCCCCGCATTAAAAAAGAACGTCATGTCGAGCCCCGCGAGACATCTCGCTGGCTGATGGCAGATAGTACCCTGCTGATTGAAATTTCTATCCGACGAGATGTTTCGGCTGCGCTCGACATGACGGCCTAATTTGTCCTCCTTTCCGACCTCCCACCGCATGAAACGACTTCTGCTGGCCCTGTCCCTGCTGACGGCCGCCGCTACCAGCCACGCCCAGACCCCGGCCGCCAATATCCCGCCCGCCACCCCGCAATACCGCCCGGCCTACCACTTCTCGCCGGCCCAAATGTGGATGAACGACCCCAACGGCATGGTGTACGTGGACGGCACCTACCACCTATTTTTCCAACACTACCCCGAGGCCATGGTGTGGGGCCCCATGCACTGGGGCCACGCCACCAGCACCGACCTGGTGCACTGGCAGCAGCAGCCCATTGCCCTGTTTCCGGATAAGCTCGGCTGGATTTTCTCCGGCTCGGCCGTGGTGGACAAGGACAACACCGCCGGCTTCGGCAAAAACGCCCTGGTGGCCATCTTCACCCACCACAACGACCCGGAGGAAAAGAGAAAAACCAACAAGCACCAGTACCAGAGCCTGGCGTACAGCACGGATGGCGGCCAGACCTGGACCAAGTACGCCGGCAACCCCGTGCTGCCCAACCCCGGCATTCCGGACTTCCGCGACCCGAAAGTGAGCTGGAACCCGCAGGTGAAAAAGTGGATCATGACCCTGGCCACCAAGGACCGCATCACCTTCTACTCCTCGCCCAACCTGAAGACCTGGGCCAAGGAGAGCGAGTTTGGGGCCAAGCTCGGCGCCCACGGCGGGGTCTGGGAGTGCCCCGACCTGTTTCCGCTGACCGTGGACGGCCAAACCAAGTGGGTATTGTTGGTGAGCATCAACCCCGGCGGGCCCAACGGCGGCTCGGCCACGCAGTACTTCCTCGGGCAGTTCGACGGCCACACGTTCCGGCCCGACCAGGCCGCGCCGCCGGTGCGCTGGGTGGACTACGGCAAGGACAACTACGCCGGCGTGACCTGGAACAACGCCCCCGGCGGCCGGCGCCTCTTTCTGGGCTGGATGAGCAACTGGCAGTACGCCAACCAAGTGCCCACCTCGCCCTGGCGCAACGCCATGACCGTGCCGCGCGAGCTAGCCCTGAAGCGCGTCGGCAAAGAAGTGTATCTGACTTCGCGGCCGGCGCGGGAAGTGGCCCAGCTGATGCAGCCCGGCGCCGTGCACCTGACGGGCCTGCCGGTGAAGACCGAGCTGGACCTGACCACGCGCCTGCCCCAGCCGCTCAGCGACAAAATGCGCATCGAGCTGAGCACTGCCCAGCTCGCCGACTTCGCCCTGGTGCTCGGCAACCAGCGCGGCGAGGAGCTGCTCATCGGCTACGACCAAAAGGCCAACCAGTACTTTGTGGACCGCTCGAAAGCCGGCCCGAGCGGCTTCAGCAAGGACTTTGCGGGCCGCCACCCAGCGCCGCGCCGCACCACTGCCCCCGCGGCCGACCTCACGCTCCTCTTCGACGCGTCTTCCGTGGAGGTGTTTGCCGATGGCGGCCTGACCACCCTGACCGAGCTGTTTTTCCCCTCCGAGCCCTACACCACCCTCAAGCTCCGTTCCTCGGCCGGCCTCGTCATTAGCGAGTTCGACTACGCCAAGCTGGCCCCCGACGCGAACTAGCGCACCAATTCGGTAGAAACAGCGCGCAAAGAAGGCGCCTTGGGGCTAGCCGCCGACGCCCCTGCGCTACATCACCTAAAGCCCCACCGCCGCGCTTCCCGAGCTGGAAGCGCGGCGGTGGGGCTTTGCCAGTTCCAACTACTTCCCGATGAACCGTTTGCACCCCGCGCTGCCGCTGATTGGCCGCGTCGCGGCGGTTCTGTGCTTGGCCGGCTGCCGGAAAGACGCCGTACCACGGCCCCGGGCACAACCGGCGGCGGCAACGCGCTGACCGGCACGCCCCGCGCCGCAAGCACCGACTATTGCTTTTACGCCTGGTTCTGGTGGGCGACGTAGTGTCCTGTTCCACAAAAACTCACCACACCCCGGCCCTGAGGCGGCAACGAAACCAGGGCGCAAAGCTCATCACGCCCGGGCGCCGCACCGCGCGGCGCCCGGGCGGCTACATGATGGGGTGTCGGGACTAGTCGCTGACACCGGCGGGGGCGGCCAGCTTGCCGAGCAGTTCGGCAGCGGCACCGTCGTCGTCGGGTAGGCCGGGCTGGCGCCACAGCTCCACGCCCTGACGCACCAGCACGCAGGCCGGGAGCTGCTGGGCGTGAAAGCTGCGCACCACCGTGGGGTGACTGGCCTCGTCGATGCGCAGCACGCGAATGCTCGGCCCGAGGCGGCGCTGCAGCTGCTCCAGCGCGGCCGGGGTAAAGCGCGGCGCCCCGCCGTCGGCGTGGCTGGCCACGGGCAGCAGCACCAGCAACACGGCGGCGTCGGCGGCAGGCAGCAACGAAGTGGAAGACAGGACGCTCATGCGGGTGCGGGGTTGAATTGCAGGGTAAAATTGGGCCTTGGCGCCGCCGGATTCTATGATATTCGTCATCTTGGGGGCTTAACATCTATCATTCCCGCCCGATTATGCCCAACTTGGGCCGCCGGGCGTTGCCGTAGCCCTGCCCGGCGCTTCTTCCCGCTCATGCCTTCCACCTACGCCCACGCCCTCGCTTCGCTGCTCTTCACGCAAGCCCAGGAATTCATCGGCGTGTACGACGAGCCCGCCCGCCGCTTCATTCGCGTCAACCCCATGGGCGCGCAGCTGCTGGGCTATCCTTCCGAAGCCGCCTTTCTGCAAGCCCAGGTGGCCGACGACGCGCTGCCGGTGCAGCCTGCCCCCGGCCACAACTGGGAAGCCGCCCTGCTGACGGCTCACCAGACTGGCCACGCACTGCTGGAAGCCGTGGTGACCCGCGCCGGCGGCGACACCACCCGCGTCCGCATCGAACTCACGCCCTTCGACCACGAAGGCCGCCCCCTGCACCTGGTGCGCCTGAGCGGCCCCGACCGCCTGCTGCTGGCCGAGCGGGAGCTGGCCCAGAGCGTGAGCCGCTTCGAGGCGGTAGTGGCCAACGCCACCATCGGCATCATCATGTGCGACCGGCACGGGCAGATCGTGTCGGCCAACCACCTCTCCGAGCAGCTGTTTGGCTACCGGCCGGGCGAGCTGCTAGGCCAGCGCATCGAGGTGCTGGTGCCGCGCACGGTAAGCCACCACCACGAGCAACTGCGCGAGTCGTTCAACGCCGCGCCCTCGGTGCGGGCCATGGGCGCCCACCGCGGCGACCTGCAGGGCCAGCGCCAGGACGGCTCGGTGTTTCCGGTGGAGGTCAGCCTGAGCTACTTTCACCTCGACGAGGAGCTGTACGTGGTATCTTACATCCTCGACATCACCTATAAGAGAGAAGCCGAGCGGGAACTGATTGCCGAACGCCAGCGCGTGGAAAAGCTCAACGCCGAGCTGGAGCAGAAGGTGGCCGACCGCACCCACGCCCTGCTCAGCACCCTGGCCCAGCTGGAGCAGCGCTCCGAGGAGCTGGCCAAGGCCCTGGCCGCCGAGCAGGAGCTGGGCGAGCTGAAGTCGCGCTTCGTGAGCATGGCCTCGCACGAGTTTCGCACCCCGCTCACGGCGGTGATGAACTCGGCCACCCTCATCGAAAAATACCCCGACACGGAGCAGCAGGACAAGCGCGTGAAGCACCTGCAGCGCATCCGCAACTCCGTCAAGCACCTCAACGACATCTTGGAGGAGTTTCTCTCCGTGGGCCGCATCGAGGAGGGCAAGGTGCAGGCCCGGCCGGTGGAGCTGGAGCTGCCCGCCCTGCTCAGCGACGTGGTGGCCGACGTGCAGCCCCTGCTCAAGGCCGGGCAGCGCATCCGCCAGCAGGTGGGCTGCCCCGCCCCGGTGGTGCTCGACCCCTCCCTGCTGCGTAAAATCCTCGTCAACCTGCTCAGCAACGCCGTCAAGTACTCCGCCGAGGGCTCCGAAGTACTCCTGCACGCCGCCTGCCAAGGTGGGCAGCTCACGCTGGCCGTGCAGGACCAGGGCGTGGGCATTTCGGCCGACGACCAGGAGCACCTGTTCGAGCGGTTTTTCCGCGCCCGCAACGTCACCAACATTCCCGGCACGGGCCTGGGGCTTTACATTGTGGGGCGCTACCTCGAACTGATGGGCGGGCAGATCAGCCTGCACAGCCAGCTGGGGCAGGGCACCACCGTCACCGTCACCATTCCCTATGAAAACCATCCTGCTGATTGAGGACAACGAGCTGATCCGCGAATCGACGGCCGAAATTCTGGAACTGGCCGGCTACCGCGTGCTCACCGCCGAAAACGGCAAGCTGGGCGTGGAACAGGCCCGCGCCACCCGCCCCGACCTGGTCATTTGCGACATCATGATGCCCGTGCTCGACGGCTACGGCGTGCTGCAGATATTCAGCCAGGACCCCGAGCTGGCCGGGCTGCCGTTCATCTTCCTCACCGCCAAGACCGAGCGCGTGGACATGCGCAAGGGCATGGAGCTGGGCGCCGACGACTACCTGACCAAGCCCTTCGAGGAAAGCGAGCTGCTGAGCGCCGTGAGCGGGCGCCTGAACCGCTTCCGCCAGCTGCGCGCCGACTACGACCTGCAGCGCGGTGGCCTGCAGGAGTTTCTGGCTGACGCCCGCGTCGTGGGCAATCTGGAGGGCCTTACCGTGGACCGCAAGCTACACGTCGCGCCCAAAAAGCAGACCATCTACCGCGAGGGCGACGAGCCCACCCGCCTCTACTTCGTGCAGAGCGGCCGGGTGAAAACCATCAAAACCACCGCCGCCGGCAAGGAGCTGATTACGGGCATCTATGGGCCGGGCGAGTTTTTCGGCTACATGCCGCTGCTGGAGCACACCAAGCACAGCGACTCCGCGGTGGCCGTGGACGACTCCGAGCTGGTGTACATCCCGAAGGACGACTTCACCCAGCTGGTGCTGCGCAACCCCGAGGTCAGCCAGCAATTCATCCGCCTGCTGGCCGGCCGCGTGAGCGAGCGGGAGCAGCAGCTGGTGGGCATGGCCTACAACTCCATCCGCCGCCGCGTGGCCGACACGCTGCTGCGCCTGCACGAGCAGCACGCCGCCGATGCCTCGGCCTTTCAGCTTTCCCGCGACGACATGGCCGCCCTCGTCGGCACCGCGCCGGAGTCGCTGATTCGGACGCTGAGCGAGTTCAAGCAGGACGGCCTGATCGAGCTGGCGGGTAAGGATATCCGCGTGCTGCAGCCGGAGAAGCTGCGCCGGGCGCACTGGTAGGGCCGCGGCTCGTTGCCGGCTTCCGCACGCAAGGCGCAACGCCGTCGTCGAACGACGCTTCGTGCGACACTAACCACACGCAAGCGGCGGCTCCTACGGCAGGGGCCGCCGCTTGTGTTTATGAGGAGCCCTACGCGCCGAGGGCTACGGACAAGGCTTTTTTCACCTCGCCGGCCGGCCGCAGTTGGGCGCAATGCTCGCAGCACACGCCCTCGGCGGAACGGGTGGGCTGAGGCAGCACCAGCAGCGGAATGCGGGTGTGATAGGCCTGCGTTTTGGTGTAGCACACGTCGAAAAACCGGTCGAGCAGGGCGGCGCCGGTGGGCGCGAAGACGAGCAACTGCGCCTGCGTGGCTTCGCAGAACTCGCCGATGCCCTCCAGCGGGTCGTCGTCGAGCACGAGGCGGGTGCGCAGCGGGATGCCCGGCAACTCGCGCTGCATCAGCTGCATGCCGCGCTTGACGCGCAGCAGCTCCGGCAAATCGAGCTGCTGGTAGAAATGCACCAGCTGCAGCTGCGGCTTGAGCTGCTCCAACAGCGGTATCAGCGGCGCCAGCGCCGCGGCATCGAGGTGGCCGAAATCGGCCAGAAAGGCGGCGCGCTGGGGCAGGGTGCGGGCACCGGGCGGCACCACCAGCACCGGGCAGCGGGCCAAGCCGGCAATGCGGGCGGCGTGGTTGCCGCCAATGGCCGCCTCGCCGCAGTCGACGTGCTCCAGGCCCATGACCAGCAGCTCGGCCCCGCACTCATCGATGACGTCCTGCACGTGGTCGTGCAAACAGCCGGTGCGCACGGCGAAGCGGTAGCGGATGCGGCGGCCGTCCTGGCGCACGAGCTGCACGTAACGCAGGCGCTCGGCCAGCGTGTGCAGGCGCTGCTGGTAGTCGGCGGCGTCGGCGGGGCTGAGGGCGCCGTGGTGGCAGTACAGCAGCACGACTTCGGCCCCGAGGCGTACGGCCAGCTTATTGGCGTAGACCACGGTGGGCTCGGCGGCGGCCGTTAGGTCGAGGGGAACGAGGATGGTCTTCATGGGGCCCTACCCCGCGGCTGCTTTTGCGGGAAGAAAAGCAGCCGGCCGAGGGTGTTTGATTAGAAGTGAGAGATGAAAGCAACTCCGCCGGGCGGCGGGCACTAGTGGCACATGGTAATGGCGGCGGGGCGCTGGGAGTGGGCCGCCGGCACGGCCTTGCTCAGCTGCGGGCTCAGGTACGGAATGCCCAGCCCCAGCCCGCGCACAATGAAGAGCACGGCCAGCGCCGTGGCCGCCACCGGCACGGCCTGCCGCAGCCGGGTGCGCCAGTGCAGCGGCACCAGCTGCCCCGTGAGCGACAGGGCCAGCATCAGCGGCAGGGTACCCAGCCCAAACAGCGCCATGTACGCCGCCGACCCACCCAGGCCACCCGGCGCACTCAACGCGCCCGCCAAGGCCAGGTACACCAGCCCGCAGGGCAGCAGGCCGTTTAGCACCCCGCTCAGGTACAAGGCTCCGAGCCCGTGCCGCTGAAACCAGTACGCCAAGGCCTGCTTCAGCCGGGCCAGCACGCGGTCGAGGCCCAGCCAGGCGGCGGCGCGGCCGGTGTGCCGCTCGGGCACCACCACCAGCAGCAGAATCAGCACGCCCGACGCCACCGACAGGCCCTGCTGCAACCCGGCCAGCCGCAGCGACTGGCCCAGCAGCCCGGCCCCGGCGCCCAGAGCGGTGTAAGTGCTGATGCGGCCGAGGTTGTAGAGCGTGCGGCCCGCCACGAAGCCCCAGCCGCGCGCGCCTGCGCCCGGCAAGGCCAATGCAATAGCACCGCACATGCCCACGCAGTGGAAGCTACCCAGCAGCCCGAAAAGAAACCCGGCCCAGAGCATCGGTGGAAGTGTGAAGTGGTGAATTGGTTGTTCTGGCGGTCTGCCCAAACGCCGCGGCGGCGCTGACGAAGGGCAAGTTCGTCAGCGCCGCCGCCGTATACCATGACGAAAATCAGTTGCCGACCACGATGCTCTGCTCCACGAAATACGGCTGTCCACCGGCCTCAAAATCGAGGCGCACGCGCCAGTAGCCGGGCTTGAGCCGGGCCGTGCTCAGCTGCTGCCGGCCGGCGGCGTCGGGCTGCAGCGGCACGGTGAAGTCCAGGGTTTGGTCGGCCGGGCGGAAGAACTGCACCTGCCCGCTCGGGTCCTGCCCGGCCAGCGCGGCGGGCAGTTGTACGGTGAGGCGGCGCTCGGCCAGCTGGTAGGTTACCTGCACACCCTGGGCCAGGGCGGCGGTGCGGGCCACGGCGTTCATGCGCTGCTGGTGGCGCAGCTCCTGCTCGTAGTAGTCCTTGCTCACCAGGTCGACGCTGCTGCGCATGGCCTGGCGCACCATGTAGCCGATAAAGCCGGCGAAGAGCACGAAGGCGGCAATGATGGCGTAAGGCCAGAGGCTGCGCGGCTGGGCCGGGGCGGGTTTATTCACGGTGAGGGTAGTCATGGGGTGGGTTGGTGATGTCATCCTGAGCATGTCGCGCATCAAGCGCGGACGAAGAAACTTGCGCACGCCCGGCACCAGAGGGTAGGTCCTGGTTTCGACGTTCTGACAAAAGAGCGTTGGTGGCTGCGCCTTTCGGTTGGTACTGGACTTGAAGGAGGTCCTTCGCCTTTGGCTCAGATGACGTTCTTATTTGCTATTCGGTCACTGTTTGGTTTAGCGCCTTGCCTACTGCGGCGGGGCCAGGAATTTGGTGTTGGCTTCCGTAATCAGCTGGCCGCCGCTGTACACGCCCACCCGAATCTTGTTACTGGTCTTGCGCAGGGCCGTGCGGGGCAGCTCGGCGAAAAACACGCCCTCCACGATGCCCTGGGCGGGCAGCTTCAGGCCAGGCTGGCCCACCAGCTGCACCGTGCCGCCAGCCGGCTCCAGCACGCGCAGCTCCAGGGGCATGGCGCGGTTGGTTTTGTTGATGACCGACACGTTGTAGAGGTTGGTGACGGTGCCGCGCTCAGTTTTCTGGTAAAGCTGCCCGGGGGTGCGCAGCACGGTGGCTTCCACGTTGGCCCGCGTCACGAGCAGGGCCACCATCACGCCCAGCAGCAGCACAAGCACGGCCGAGTAGGCCTTGATACGGCCGGTAACCTTGAACTTGGTGCCGGCTTCGATGTGCGCCTCCGAGTCGTAGCGGATCAGGCCCTGGGGTTTGTTGATCAGGTCCATGATGGAGTTGCACACGTCGATGCAAGCAGTGCAGTTGATGCACTCCATCTGCTGGGCGCCGTTGCGAATGTCGATGCCGGTGGGGCACACCTGCACGCACTGCCGGCAGTCGATACAGTCGCCGGCCGTGCGCTCCTGGTTTTTGCGCAGCTTCTCGCGCGGCTCCCCGCGGCCGTAATCGTAGGCCACGGTGATGGTGTTCTTGTCGAGCATCACGCCCTGCAGGCGGCCGTAAGGGCAGGCAATGGTGCACACCTGCTCGCGGAAACGGGCAAACACGGCGTAGAACACGCCCGTGAACAGCACCATGGAGCTGAGCCCGCCCAGGTGCTCCAGGGGCGAGTCGGTGACGATGCGCGTCAGCGCGTCGGAACCGATGATGTAGGCCAGAAAAGTGTTGGCAATCAGAAACGAGATGAGCAGGAACACCGCGTGCTTGCCCGTCTTGCGCCCGATTTTGTTCCAGGTCCAGTCGGCCTTATCGAGGGCTTTCTGCTGCGGGGCGTCGCCTTCGAAGAAGTACTCGACGCGGCGGAAGACCATTTCCAGGAAGATGGTCTGCGGGCACACCCAGCCGCAGAAAATCCGGCCGTACACCACCGTGAAGAGGATAATAAAGAGCACGAAGGCCAGCATGCCCAGCAGCAGGATGAAGAAGTCCTGGGGCCAGAAGATCTGTCCGAAGATGATGAACTTCCGCTCCACCACGTTGAGCATGAGCACCGGCAGCTCGTGAATGCGCAGCCAGGGACCGGCGAAGAGCAGCGTGAGCAGGCCGTAGCTGACCCACTTGCGGGCGTTGTACAGCGGGCCTTTGGGCTTTTTGGGGTATAGCCACACGCGCTTGCCCTTGCTGTCTATCGTGGCGATAGAGTCGCGGAAGGACTGGTCGGCGGGGGCGGGTTGATTAACGACGGTACTCATCGGGGGCGGCCCGGGCCCGGCCGCGGCTCCGGTGGAGCGCGCAGCCGCGGCGGGCGTTAACTATGGTCTACTGCACTATGCCGTCGGGCCGCTTGCGGGCCTGGCGTGGCGGCGCGGGGCCACCGAAAAGGCCCCAGAAGCCCGCCGCTGGCAGGTGGGCCAGCGGCTCGCCCGAACCTGGGCTGTGCTGAAAGCAGCGTTCGGACGCGCGGCGGGGAGGAAGGAGGAAGCCCCGCCGCGGGCTGTTTGGTGTTGATTTACTAGGTCGTCATGCCGAGCGCAGCCGCGGCATCTCGCCGGATAGTAATATGCTCGTTGCGTTTACTATCCGGCATCAGCACGCGAGATGCCGCGGCTGCGCTCGGCATGACGTTCGGAAGGCTTACAGCTTGGCCACGGGCTTGCCGGCGGCTTCCTTCTCGCCCTGCGGCGCCTTGGCGTTGGCCGGGTTCGAGCCCTGCAGGGTGAGGATGTAGGAGGCTACTTGCAGCATCTGCTTCGAGGAAAGCTTGCCTTTCCAGGCCACCATGCCCTTGCCCTGCACGCCGTACTTCACCGTGTGGTACACCTTGTTTACTTCGCCGCCGTGCAGCCAGTACTCGTCGGTCAGGTTCGGGCCCACTTTGCCCTCGGCGCTCTGGCCGTGGCAGGCGGCGCAGTTCTGGGCGAAGATGGTTTTGCCCGCGTCCACGTCGGCGGCGGCGGTCAGGGGCTTGTAATCGGTGGGCTTGTTGGGGTCGTCGTTGGCGCCCATTTTGGCGGCCATCAGCGCGGCTTCGGCCATTTCGTGCTGGTACTCGGCCTCGCTCAGCTGGCCATCCTGCGTCACGTGGAAGTGGATGAAGTAGGCCACTCCGAACACGATGGTGAGGTAGAAGCCGTACTTCCACCACGGCGGCAGGTCGTTGTCGTACTCGGTGATGCCGTCGTAGTCGTGGCCGGCCATCACGTCGACCTTGTACTTGCCGGTCAGCCCCACCGTGTCGCCCAGGAACAGGCCCAGGGCCCGGCCGTACCACGACTCGCGGATGGTTTCGATGGCGTAGACCTCGCGCAGCAGCGGGCGCATCTGCCAGAGCAGGGCGAAGAGCATCAGCAGCACGAAGATGATGAGCACCGTGAGCCCGCCCATGAGCCAGAGCATGGCCGTCAGGTCGGAGCCGGCTTCGGCGGCTTTCTGGGCCGCGTCGGCGGCCGGCGCGGCGGCGGGGGCCGCGTCTTGGGCCAGGGCCGCGGCCCCGCTCAGCAGGGCGCTCAGCGTCAGCAAGGCGCCGAGGGGTAGCTTACGCATTAGCACAACGCACCTCCTTCCGTTTGGGCCTGCAGGGCGGCGTGGTCGTCGTCGAGCAGCGGCATTTGCTTCATGGCTTGCACGTGCGAGCGGCTAACCACGGCCACGTACACCAGCAGCGAGAGGAAGAAGAGAAAGAAAATGGCGAAGGAGATGAGCGGGTAGATTTCGATGCCCGTGATGTTCTCCAGAACGTTCTTGTACATGACAGCTCGGTCTTGCTGGCCGGTTGAGGGCGGGGCGCCGGAAGCAGGTGTTTCCAGCACGCAGGGGGTTCGGCGCCCCGCCCGGGGCCATGTGGGTTATTCGGCGGCTACGGCGGCGGCCTGTTCGTCCTTCACTTTGATGTCGGTGCCGAGGCGCTGCAGGTAGGCAATCAGCGCCACGATTTCCTTGTCCGACTTCACCTGAATGTCCTCTTTCGCGAGGTCGGCCACGATGCCGGCGGCCTGCTTTTGGGCCGCGGCTACGGCTTCCGTTTCGAAACCGGCCGGGTAGGGCGTGCCAAGCTTGCGCAGGGCGCTGATTTTGGCCGGGGTGCTGGAGTAGTCGATGCTATTCTCGAACAGCCAGGGGTAGGGCGGCATGATGGAGCCGGGCGACATGCTGGTGGGGTCCATCATGTGGTTGTAGTGCCAGGAGTGCGGGTACTTCTGGCCCACGCGGTGCAAATCGGGCCCGGTGCGCTTCGAGCCCCAGAGGAAGGGCCGGTCGTACACGAATTCGCCGGCCTTGGAGTACTCGCCGTAGCGCTCGGTTTCGGAGCGGAAGGGACGCACCATCTGGGTGTGGCAGTTCACGCAGCCCTCGCGGATGTACAGGTCGCGGCCTTCCAGCTCCAGCGAGGTGTAGGGCTTCACCGAGGCAATGGTGGGCACGTTGGACTTGATCATGAACGTCGGAATCATCTCCACCGCGCCGCCGATGAGGATGGCAATGGTGGCGCCGATGCTCAGCTGCACGGGGCGGCGCTCAATCCAGCGGTGCCAGTGCCCGCCCTCGTGGCTGTGCTCGTGGTCGATGACGGCCGGGGCGTGGAACTTCTCGTTGGCCAGCAGGGTGCCGGCTTTGGCGGTCTGGTAGAGGTTGTACACCATCAGGAACACGCCGCTCAGGTAGAGCACCCCGCCGATGCCGCGCAGGTAGTACATCGGCACAATCTGCATCACCGTCTCGAGGAAGTTGGCGTACTGCAGCATGCCTTCCTCGTTGAACTGCTTCCACATCAGGCCCTGCGTGAAGCCGGCCCAGTACATGGGCAGGGCGTAGAACAGGATGCCCAGGGTGCCCAGCCAGAAGTGCACGTTCATCAGCTTGCGCGAGTGAATCGGGGTCTGGTAGAGGCGCGGCCACAGCCAGTAGAGCACGGCGAAGGTCAAAAAGCCGTTCCAGCCCAGGGCGCCGACGTGCACGTGGGCCACAATCCAGTCGGTGAAGTGGGCAATGGCGTTGACGTTTTTCAGGCTCAGCATCGGGCCTTCGAAGGTGGCCATGCCGTAGGCCGTAATGGCCACCACCATGAACTTCAGGATGGGCTCCTGCCGCACCTTATCCCAGGCGCCGCGCAGCGTGAGCAGGCCGTTGATCATGCCGCCCCAGCTCGGAGCAATCAGCATCACGGAGAAGACCACGCCCAGCGACTGTGCCCAATCGGGCAGGGCGGTGTAGAGCAAGTGGTGCGGGCCGGCCCAGATGTAGATGAAAATCAGGGACCAGAAGTGAATGATGGAGAGGCGGTACGAGTACACGGGGCGCTCCGCCGCCTTGGGCAGAAAGTAGTACATCAAACCCAGGTAGGGCGTGGTGAGGAAGAAGGCTACCGCGTTGTGACCGTACCACCACTGCACCAGCGCGTCCTGCACCCCGGCGTAGAGCGAGTAGCTCTTCATAAACGACACCGGAATTTCCATCGAGTTGACGATGTGCAGCACCGCTACCGTCAGGAAGGTGGCAATGTAGAACCAGATGCCGACGTACAGGTGCTTTTCCTTGCGGCGGGCAATGGTGCCGAACATGTTCCAGCCGAACACCACCCAGATCAGCGTAATGGCAATGTCGATGGGCCACTCCAGCTCGGCGTATTCCTTAGAGGTGGTGAAGCCCAGCGGCAAGGTGGCCACGGCCGAAACGATGATGAGCTGCCAGCCCCAGAAGTGGATTTTGCTCAGCAAATCCGAGTACATCCGGGTCTTGCACAGGCGCTGCAGGGAGTAGTACACGCCGGTGAAGATGCCGTTGCCGACGAAGGCGAAGATGACGGCGTTGGTGTGCAGCGGGCGGATGCGGCCGAAGGTGGTGTAGGGCGTGCCCATGTTCAGCTCGGGCCGCGCCAGCTGAAAGGCCGCAATGACGCCGATGAGCATGCCGGCAATGCCCCAGAACACGGTGGCAACGCCGAAGTCTCGGACGATTTTGTTGTCGTAAAACGAGGCGAGAACGGCCTTGGACAGAGGTTTTTCCTCTCCCGGCAGTTTCGCTGGAGCCAGCACAGCCATAGCGCGAAACGGGTTGTTTTGAAGTAGGACAAAACTCCGAATCGGGCCGCCGGCAAAAGATGACGAACGTCAGCCACGCCGGCTGATTGATGTCAGGCGAACCTGGCAGAACGGTCAACCAGCGTCGAAAAAAGCCCGTCATCCTCATCTGGCGTACGCGCAGCGAAGGACCCTCCTCCCACCCCGCCCCGCCGCTGCCTACGAAGCGCCGACGCTTTTTAGAAATGCCGAAGCGCAGCCCCCACGGCCCGGACGATTGGGCGTTGGTGGCTGCGCTTTACAGTTGGTGCAAGGTGCGCGGAAGGTCCTTCGCCTGCGGCTCAGGATGACGTGCTTTTTTGCGCTACTCAGCCTTCCCGCTGCTTGCGGCTTTGCCACAGCGCCTTGAGCGCGCCGGTGCTCCACAGGGCCCAGGCCACCAGCACGGGCTGGAAGAACAGCCGCGCCAGCCGCTTCTGGTCGGTGTCGAGGCCGAAGGCGCTCAGGTGGTGGGTGTACTGGTGCACGTTGCCGGGGAAAACGGCCACGTAGAACGCGCCCAGCGCCAGGCCCAGCGCCGCCCGTTCGCGCTTCCAGAACAGCAGCGAGAGGCCCAGCCCGATTTCGACCACGCCCGAGAGCAGCACGGTGGTGTCTTTGGCGAGGGGCACGAAGTCGGGCACCTGGGCCTGAAACTCGCGCCGCTGAAAGGTGAGGTGGCCGGTGCCGGCCGCTACCATAAAAGTGCCGAGGATGCTGCGGGCGGCATCCTGCAACGTAGTCGTCTTGGTGTGGTGTCGCATGGTGGTCGGCGCGGGGAGTTGGCCCCGCTGCCCATGCGTACGCACCGGCTGGTCAATAGGGTGGCACCCGGCGCCTATTCTGCGAAGCAGCCAAGGTGTTGAACGGACGCGGCGCTAGGCGCCGTTACGACGAACGTCCTGCTTTCTGCTTGCTACTGCTCAGCGCGCTGCTGCGTTTCGTCGTCTTCGAAGAGCATGCGCACGGCGGGCGTGTAGGTGTCGTCGTATTGCTGCGTGCGCACGGCCCACACGAAGGCCAGTAGAAAGAGCACGGCCACGCAGAGCGAAATGGTGATGAGGCCGAAGATGATTTCCATAAGTCAGAGTGGGGTTAGAGGTGGCGCCGGTGGGCGGCGTAGCGCACCAGCAGGGTGGCAAACACCATCACGCTCAGGGAGCTGATGGGCATCAGAATGGCAGACACGATGGGCGTGAACTTGCCTTGCACCGCGAGGCCCAGGCCGAGGCCGTTGTAGACGAAGGAGAGGACGAAGGTGGCCAGCACCACCTGCAGGCAGTCGCGGGTGAAGGCCAGGAAGGTGCTCAGCCGCCCGAAGCTGCCGGCGTCGAGGATGGCGTCGCAGGCGGGCGAGAAGTTGGTGAGCGTGTCGGTGAGGGCCACGCCGGCGTCGGCCTGTTGCAGGGCGCCGGCGTCGTTGAGCCCGTCGCCGACCATGATGACCGTTTCGCCGCGCTGCTTCAGTTCGGCCACGTAGTCGAGCTTCTGCTGGGGCGTCTGGCGGAAGCGCAACTCGGCCGCGGGGCCGAACAGCTGGCGCAGGCGGTCCTGTTCGGTGTCGTTGTCGCCCGAGAGTACGGCCAGGCGGTAGCGGCGGCCGAGGTCGGCCAGCACCGGGCCCAACTGCTGACGGTACACGTTGCGGAACACGAAGCAGCCCTGCAGGTCGTCGGCCAGGCTCACGTACACGCGCGACTGCAGCTTGTCGGTCGTGGCGGACGCGGCCAGCGTGGCCTCGGGCGCCCCGGCCGATTGCGCGAGGTTTACCCCTTGGGCCGGTGCGAGGCTGGGGTCAGCACCCGCGGCCGAGGGCTCGGCCGTGTCTATGCCCACAAATGCGGCCGAGCCCACTTTCACCGTCACCCCGCCGACCACGCCGCGCAGGCCCTGGCCGGGCACTTCCACGAAATTGGCCACGGGCAGCGCAGCGCTGGGCAGCTGCTGGGCCAGGCGCTGGCTGAGCGGGTGGGTGCTCTGGGCCACCACGGCCGCCACGGCTTGCTGCTCCCGCTCGGTCAGCACGGGGCCGCAGTACTCCACGGCCGAGCGCTGCACGTCGGTGAGCGTGCCGGTTTTGTCGAACACAATGGTGGTGGCGCGGCCCAGCGTTTCGGCCACGCCCGAGTTTTTCAGGAAAAACTTGTGCCGGCCAAACACCGCCAGGGCGCTGCCCAGGGCAAAGGGCGTGGCCAGCGAGAGGGCGCAGGGGCAGGCAATGACGAGCACCGAGGTGAAGGCCCGCCACATCATCTGCTCATCGCGCGGGTACCAGTACAGGATGGCGCCGGCCGCAATCAGCAGGGTAGCAGCCACGAAGTAGCGGCCCACGCGGTTGGCGTAGGTTTCCAGGGTTTGGGCGTCGGCTTTCTGAAACGCGGGGTTGTTCCAGAGCTGGGTGAGGTAGCCCTGCGACACCTCGCGCACCACCTCCAGCTCCACCGCCTCGCCCACCTGCCGGCCGCCGGCGTACACCACTTCGCCCGCCACCTTGGCCACCGGCACGCTCTCGCCCGTCACAAAGGAGTAGTCGATCTGCCCGGCGCCGCGCATGAGCATGGCGTCGGCCGGAATGACTTCCTGGTTGCGCACGCGGATGCGCTGGCCCACCTGCAGGTCTTTTACCGACACCGACTTCTCCCCTTCCGCCGTGAGCAAGGTCACGGCCACCGGGAAGTAAGAGGTGAAGTCGCGGTCGAAGCGCAGCGCGTCGTAGGTGCGCTGCTGCACCCACTTGCCGATGAGCATGAAAAACACCAGGCCCGTAAACGAGTCGAAGTAGCCCGCGCCGCTGTGGCTGAGCACCTCGTAGGTGCTCACGCTAAAGAGCGACGTCAGCCCCAGGCTGATGGGGAAGTCGAGGTTGATGGTGCGCTGGCGCAGCCCGGCCCAGGCCGAGCGGTAGAATCCCTGGGCGCCGTAAAGCAGCACCGGCAGGGCCAGCAGCAAGCTCAGGTAGCCGAAAAAGTGGCCGAACTTGGCGGCCAGCTCGTCGGTGAAGGAAAGGTAATCGGGGAAGGCCAGCAGCATCACGTTGCCAAAGCAGAAGCCGGCCAGGCCCAGTTGGTAGTAGATGCGGCGGTTGCCGTGGTTGGGCTGCGCGCCCAGCTCGGCCAGCGTAATCTGCGGCTCGTAGCCCAGCGCAGCCAGCAGCTTCACCACCTCCTTGAGCGAGGTGTCGGCGGGCCGGTAGCTCAGGCTGATTTCCTTGCGCAGGAAGTTGACCCGCGAGTCCGTCACGCCGGGGTTGAGCTGGTAGAGGCGCTCCAGCAAATAGATGCAGGAAGCGCAGTGCATCTGCGGCAGGTGCAGGGTGAGGCGGGCCAGCTCGGCGGAGCGGAAGCTCAGCAGCTGGGCCTGCACCGAGTCGGCGTCGAGGTAATCGAAGCGGCCGGGCAGCTCCACGGGCTGAATTTTCTGGCCGGGGTGCTCGTCCAGGGCGTAGTACTGGCACAGGTTGCTGGCGTCGAGCAGCTCGTACACGGCCTTGCACCCCTGGCAGCAGAAGGCCTTGCCGCGGAGCCGGATGGGCTCGGCGGGGCAGTCGTCGCCGCAGTGGGCGCAGGCCGTGGCGGTATGGATTGGTTCGGCGGTGAGGTTCACGCGGGAAGGGCGCCCGACACGGGGCTTCTGGTGGCTGGGCAAATTTCCCCCGCCCCCGCCCGCCAAAAGCTGACGAACGTCAGCCCGCCGAACTGATCCTCGTCAGCGCCCGCGCCCGCCCCTCGCCGGACTTTTGGGGTGTTGTTCCGGGGTTCGGTCGGCGCTGATGCCGGCCGTTTCTTTTCCCCTGTAGCCGCCCTTCGGCTTTAACCGGCGGATTGGAGCCGCTTCACGGCTCTCGCTTTCGTTGTTTTACAAGTGACACGACGGCTTTTGAAGTGCGCGTGCCACCTTGCCTTCCTTGCGTATGCGTCCCCTGTCCCCTACCCTTGCCCTGCTGCTGGTGCTGGCCCTATTTCTGTGGGCGGGCATGATCTGCGGCATTTCTTTTCTGGAAGCGCCCCTGAAGTTTACCGCCCCGGGCATCACCGTGACCTTGGGCGTGGGCATCGGCCGCATTGTATTCCACGCGCTCAACAAGGTGGAGCTGGCCCTGAGCGTGGTGGCCCTGCTCTGCGCCGCCCGCCTGGGCGTGGCTTCGCGCATCTGGACGACCCTGCTCGTCGCCGTGCTGATTCTGGCCGCCCAGACGCTATGGCTGCTGCCCGCGCTAGACGTGCGGGCCGTAGCTTTGCAGGCGGGCTCGCCCAACCCTCCCAACTCCCAGCATGTGACTTACGTGGTGCTGGAAGCCGGCAAGCTGCTTTGCCTGCTGACCACCGGCATGCTGGCCTTCCGCTGGACGCTGCGCCAGACCCGCCGGCAAGAGTCGCACCGCTATGCCCGGCGGCACCAAGCGGCCTGAGCCGTTGTTGTCCCGCCGTATTCCCGCCCGCTCACTTTTCGCTGCCATGTCCGCTGCCCCCGCTTCCCTGCCCGATATTCAAACCGAAGCCGACATACAGGCTCTCGTCGACTGGTTTTACGACAAGGTCAATCAGGACGAACTGCTCGGTCCGGTTTTCAACGACGTGGCCGCCGTGCACTGGCCAGCACACCTGCCCACCATGTACGACTTCTGGAGCAGCATTCTATTGGGCACCGCCCGCTACAAGGGCCGTCCGTTCCCCAAGCACTTGGCCCTGCCGATTGAAAAACCGCATTTTCAGCGCTGGCTGCAGCTGTTTTACCAGACCGTAGCCGAAAACTTTGCGGGCCCTAAGGCCGAGGAAGCCAAGGTCAAGGCCCTGAACATTGCCACCATGTTTGAGTACCGCATGCGGCCCAAGTCGTCCTTGTCGCTGCTCTAAAAGGTCACCGCCGACCGGCCGTAAGCCGCCGGGTCCGGGCCAGCCGCTGCGCTGACCGGGCCCGGCGGCTTATCTTTTGCCCCGCGTTGCCACCCCGTCTCTCCCGCCGCTTCCTGGACTGAACCCGTACCTCCAGCCAACAGGCCTGACAAACGCGCTGTCCTTCCGTTAGAACTTTCGCCCTCTACAATCCTAAGCCTTTTGCCAACTTCCGGAAACGATACCGGTATTATTTTCTACCTAACCGCGCAACACCAAAAACCGCATAATGACGCATAAAACGCACAAATCAGACACAAAGCCCCATACCTACTCGCATTTTCGGTATCGTTTCCGAATAGCACTAATTCCAAATTTCCTCTTACCTTTCCGAGGCTTCGCTGCTGAGTACCTGCCCGCCCTTTCCCACCCAATGCGCTTCGTTCCCCGGCTTCGTGCATTCGTTCTGGCCTCTGCCTGGCTGCCCCAGGCCGTCTGGCTGGTGCTACTGCTGACGGCAGTTGGCGGCGGGCTGCCTAGAGCCGCGCAAGCCCAAAGCACCTTGTCGAAGGTGTGGGTGCCCGACCTGGGCAACGGCAGCTACAAAAACCCGATACTCTACGCCGACTACTCCGACCCCGACGCCATTCGCGTGGGCGAGGATTTTTACCTGACCTCGTCGAGCTTCAACGCGGTGCCGGGCCTGCAAATCCTGCACTCAAAGGACCTGGTCAACTGGTCGCTAATCGGGGCCGTGTTCAACGAGCAGCCGCCGCTGGCGCGCTACGCGGTGCCCCAGCACGGCAACGGCGTGTGGGCCCCGGCCCTGCGCTACCACAACAAGGAGTTCTACATCTACTACCCCGACCCGGACCTGGGCATTTTTGTCACCAAGGCCAAGAACCCCGCCGGGCCGTGGTCGGCGCCGGTGTGCCTGAAGCAGGCCAGCGGCTGGATTGACCCCTGCCCGCTTTGGGACGCGGACGGCAAGGCCTACCTCGTGCACGGCTTCGCCGGCTCGCGGGCGGGCATCAAAACCATTCTGGCCGTGTCGCCGATGAGCGCCGACGGCCTGAGCCTGACCGGCCCCGACGCGCTGGTATTCGACGGGCACCAAGGCCACCCCACGCTGGAAGGGCCGAAGTTTTATAAGCGCAACGGCTACTACTACATCTTCGCGCCGGCCGGCGGCGTGCCCACGGGCTGGCAACTGGTGCTGCGCGCCACGAACGTGTACGGCCCCTACGAGGAGCGTATCGTGATGGACCAGGGCAAGACCCCGATCAACGGCCCGCACCAGGGCGCCTGGGTGGATACCAACGCCGGCGAAGACTGGTTTCTGCACTTCCAGGACCAGGGCCCCTACGGCCGCGTAGTGCACCTGCAGCCCATGGTCTGGAAAAACGGCTGGCCCGTCATCGGCGAAGACCCCGACGGGGACGGCAAAGGCCAGCCGGTGCTGACCTACCGCAAGCCCAAAATCAAGGGCAAAGCCCAGCCGCTGGCCACCCCGCCGACGTCGGATGAATTCAGCTCGAACCAGCTGGGCCTGCAATGGCAGTGGCACGCCAACCCGCAGGACTACTGGGCTTTCTTGAACGGCCCGCAGGGCTACTTGCGCCTCTATGCCATGCCGCTGGCCGAAGGCTACAAGAACCTCTGGCAGCAGCCCAACCTGCTGCTGCAGAAGCTGCCCGCTGACGTGTTTACCGCCACTGCCAAGTTACGTTTCGACTCCCGCCTGGAAGGTGAAAAGCTGGGTCTGGTAATCATGGGCCTGGATTACGCCTACCTCAGTCTGACCAACCAAGGCGGCAAGTTGCAGCTCAGCCAGAGCGTGTGCAAGGACGCCGACAAGGGCTCGGCGGAAGCCACCACGGCCGCCGTGCCGCTCTCCGCCGACCAAGCCAAACAGCCCGTGTACCTGCGCGTGGCGGTGAAGCCCGGCGCCAAGTGTCAGTTCAGCTACAGCTTCGACGGGCAGGCCTTCCAACCGCTCGGGGCGGAGTTTCAGGCCCGGGAAGGCAAGTGGATCGGCGCCAAAGTGGGCCTGTTCTGCACCCGCCCCGGCAAGTTCAACGACAGCGGCAACGCCGACATCGACTGGTTTAGAATCGAGTAATCAGCATACCCAAAGAACGCCATGCCCAGCTTGTCGAGACATCTCGCCGGATACTAATTATTTCTCCGAGGATGAAAACGCTATCCAGCATCAACCGGCGAGATTCTTCGATCCTCGCTTGATGCCTCGAACTCGCTCGGAATGACGTTCTGCGCAAACTTCAAACGCCCATGCTTCTCCTAGGAATTGACCTTGGCACCTCGTCGGTAAAGGTTTCGGTGGTCGACGCGGCCACGCAGCGCTGCTTGGCGTCGGTGAGCTACCCCGAGACGGAGCGCGAAATCCTCGCGCGCCAGCCGGGCTGGGCCGAGCAGCAGCCCCTGCAGTGGTGGCAGGATGCCAAGCAGGCCATCCTGCTGGCCCACGCCACCCAGCAGTACAACCCGCAGGACATAGGCGCCATCGGCATTGCCTACCAGATGCACGGCTTGGTGCTGGTGGACGAGCACCACCACGTGCTGCGCGACGCCATCATCTGGTGCGACTCGCGGGCCGTGCCCTACGGCGAGGCGGCCTTTCAGGCCATCGGCCCGGAGCAGTGCCTGACGCACCTGCTGAACTCGCCCGGCAACTTCACCGCCGCCAAGCTGGCTTGGGTGAAGGAGCACGAGCCCGAAGTGTACCAGCGCATCCGCCAGGTGATGCTGCCCGGCGACTTCCTGGCCTTGCAGCTCACCGGTGAGGCTACTACCAGCGTGTCGGCTCTGTCGGAAGGCATATTCTGGGACTTCGCCCGGCACCAGCTCTCCGAGGACGTATTCCGCTTCTTCGGTTTCGACGAAGAGTTGATTCCGCCGGTGCAGCCGGTGTTTGCCGAGCACGGCCGCTTGCGCGCGTCGGTGGCCGAAGAGCTGGATTTGCCGGTGGGCATTCCCGTCACCTACAAAGCCGGCGACCAGCCCAACAACGCCCTGTCGCTGAACGTGCTGCGCCCTGGCGAAGTGGCGGCCACGGCGGGCACCTCCGGCGTGATTTACGCCGTGACCGACCAGCTCTTCGTCGACCACCTCTCGCGCGTCAACCCCTTCGCCCACGTCAACCACGCGGCCGAGCAGATGCGCCTGGGCGTGCTGCTGTGCATCAACGGGGCGGGCAGCATGAACCGCTGGGCGAAGCAGGCGGTGGGCCGCGAATTGAGCTACCCCGAACTCAACCAGCGCGCCGCCCAGGTGCCGGCCGGCGCCGAGGGCCTGCTGTGCCTGCCCTTCGGCAACGGCGTGGAGCGCATGCTGGCCAACGAGCCCGTGGGCGCCCACTTCCTGCACCTCGACTTGAACGTGCACACCAGCAGCCACCTGCTGCGGGCGGCCCAGGAAGGCGTGGCCTTTGCTTTCCGCTACGGCTTGGATTTGATGCGCGAAAACGGCCTGCACCCCACGGTCGTCAAGGCCGGCAAGACCAATATGTTCCTCAGCGAGGTCTTCGCCCAGGCTTTCGTCAACGCCACCGGCCTCGCGGTGGAGCTGTACCAGACCGACGGCTCGGTGGGCGCGGCCCTGGGCGCGGGCATCGGGGCCGGCACCTTCGCTACGCCCGATGACGCGTTCCGCAACGTGCAGCGTCTGCAGCTCATTGAGCCGAACGCGGAGGCCCCGGTGTACGAGCAGACTTACCAGCGCTGGAAAGCCGAGCTGCTGGCCCGCCTCCCGCAGCCGGAAGCCGCCCTAGCCAAAAGCTAAGTCCTGTCGGGCCACCCAACCCGTCCTGTCGAGCTTGTCGAGACATCTCGCGTGCTGACGTCCAAGAGTAAACAGCCAGCCAACAGGAAATTACTATCCGGCGAGATGTCTCGACTTCGCTCGACATGACGGCCTGGTGACCTCAGTGCCTCTTCTTCCCCACGAACACAACACCCCAATCATACTTCCCATGAGCACCGTTCTCGACCAAAAGACGCTCTTTAGCGCCATTCCCACCATCAAGTTTGAAGGCCTGGAGTCCGACAACCCCATGGCCTTCCGCTGGTACGACGAAAACCGCGTGGTGGCCGGCAAACCCATGAAGGAGTGGCTGCGCTTCGCCGGCGCCTACTGGCACTCCTTCAACGGCTCCGGCGCCGACCCCTTCGGCGAACCGACCCACCTGTTTCCCTGGGACTCGGAAGGCGACGCCATCACGCGCGCCAAGGCCAAGATGGACGCCGCGTTTGAGTTTCTGACTAAGCTGGGCCTGCCCTACTACTGCTTCCACGACGTGGACGTGGTGGACTACACCAACGACGTGGCCGACAACGAGCGTCGCCTGCAGACCATGGTGGAGTACGCCAAGCAAAAGCAGCAGGAAACCGGCCTGAAGCTGCTCTGGGGCACGGCCAACCTCTTCTCGCACCGCCGCTACATGAACGGCGCCGCCACCAACCCCGACTTCCACGTGCTGGCCCACGGCGCGGCCCAGGTGAAAGCCGCCATCGACGCGACCATCGAGCTGGGCGGCGAAAACTACGTGTTCTGGGGCGGCCGCGAAGGCTACATGACCCTGCTGAACACCAACATGCAGCGCGAGCAGGAGAACTTCGCCCGCTTCCTGCACACCTGCAAGGACTACGCCCGCCGCAACGGCTTCCGGGGTACGTTCTTCATCGAGCCCAAGCCGATGGAGCCCACCAAGCACCAGTACGACTACGACGCGGCCACCGTCATCGGCTTCCTGCGCCAGTACGATTTGCTCGGGGACTTCAAGCTGAACCTGGAAGTAAACCACGCCACGCTGGCCGGCCACACTTTCCAGCACGAACTACAGGTGGCCGCCGACGCGGGCCTGCTCGGCAGCATCGACGCCAACCGCGGCGACTACCAGAACGGCTGGGACACCGACCAGTTCCCCAACGACATCTACGAGCTGACCGAGGCCATGCTGGTGATTCTGGAAGCCGGCGGGCTGCAGGGCGGCGGCATCAACTTCGACGCCAAAATCCGCCGCAACTCCACCGACGTGCAGGATTTGTTCCACGCCCACATCGGCGGCATGGACATCTTCGCCCGCGCCCTCATCACGGCCGACAACATCCTGCAGAAGTCGGATTACAAGCAGATCCGCCAGCAGCGCTACGCCTCGTTTGACGCGGGCGCCGGCGCCGCTTTCCGCCGGGGCGAGCTAACGCTGGAGCAGCTGCGCGACTACGCCGCCGAGCACGGCGAGCCGCAAATCATCAGCGGCCGGCAGGAGTACCTGGAGAACCTGATCAACCGCTACATCTAAGCGAAGAAATACGCGCTGCCGCCGAGAATTCCTGAGCCTACAGGATGCTACTCTCGGCGGCAGTGCGCATTTTTACCGCCATTGCCTACCACCAATCTTCTGCCAGTGCACCAACTTTCCACCCTCGACTACGTCGTCTTTTTCATCTACTTCCTGATTGTCGCCGGCTACGGCATCTGGGTGTACCGCCGCAAGACCGGCCACGACGGCACCGCCGAAGGCGACTCCAAGGATTACTTTCTGGCAGAAGGCTCGCTCACGTGGTGGGCCATCGGCTCCTCGCTGATTGCCTCCAACATTTCGGCCGAGCAGTTCGTGGGCATGTCGGGCTCGGGCTTCGGCATCGGCCTGGCCATTTCCACCTACGAGTGGATGGCGGCGCTGACGCTAGTCATCGTGGCTACGTTCTTCATCCCGGTGTACCTGAAGAACCACATCTTCACGATGCCGCAGTTTCTGAGCCAGCGCTACAACGGCACGGTGGCCATGATCATGGCCATTTTCTGGCTGGCCCTGTACGTGGTGGTGAACCTGACCTCGATTCTCTACCTCGGCGCCATTGCCGTGAGCAGCATCTCGGGCCTGAGTCTGACGTTCTGCATGATTACGCTGGCCGTCTTCGCCGTCATCATCACCCTGGGCGGCATGAAGGTTATTGGCTTCACCGACGTAATTCAGGTGTTCTTCCTGATTCTGGGCGGCCTGGCTACCACCTACCTGGCCCTGAACCTGGTGGCCGAGCACTACGGGCAGTCGGGCGTGCTGGCGGGCTTCTCGCAGATGACCAAGCTGGCCAACGACCACTTCCACATGATCCTGAAGCGCGACGACGCGCACTACCTCGACTTGCCCGGCCTCACGGTGCTGCTCGGCGGCATGTGGATTGTGAACCTGAACTACTGGGGCTGCAACCAGTACATCACGCAACGGGCGCTGGGAGCTGACCTGCCCACGGCCCGCAACGGCATCCTGTTCGCCGCGTTCCTGAAGCTGCTCATGCCCGTCATCGTCGTTCTGCCCGGCATTGCGGCCTACGTGCTCTACAAGGAAAACGTGTTCGGCCCGGCCGAATTCATGCAGGACGGCGAGCTGAACCCCGACCGCGCCTACCCGGTGCTGCTCAACATTCTGCCGGTGGGTCTGAAAGGCCTGAGCTTCGCCGCCCTGACCGCGGCCGTGGTAGCCTCGCTGGCCGGCAAGGCCAACTCCATTGCCACCATCTTCACCCTCGACATCTACAAGAAGGTCATCAACACGGAAGCCTCGGAGAAAAAGCTCGTATCGGTGGGCAAAATTGCGGTGGTGGTGGCCATGGTGCTGGGCGTGCTCATCGCCCCGTTCCTGGGCATCGATAAGAAGGGCGGGTTCCAGTTCATTCAGGAGTACACCGGCTTCGTGTCGCCGGGCATCTTCGCTATGTTCATTCTGGGCTTCTTCTGGAAGAAAACGACTTCCTCGGCGGCTCTGTTTGCTACCATCGGCGGCTTCGCCGGCTCGGTGTTCCTCAAGTTCCTGCCCCGCTTCGTCGACCTGGCCTTCCTGGCGCCCATCGGCTTTGCGGCCCCCAGCACCGACCCCAAGGAACACGGCATGTACGTGATTCCCTTCCTCGACCGCATGGGCATCGTGTTCGTGTTCTGCGTGGTGGCCATGGTCATCATCAGCCTCCTCGAAACCAGCCGCGGCGTCAAGCCCAAGGGCCTGGAAGTCGACGCCTCGATGTTCCGCCCGCACCGCAGCTTCGCCATCGGCTCGGTCGTGGTCATTGCCCTGCTCACGGCGCTTTACACCATCTACTGGTAGACCACCGGCCCGCGTACGCGCTATTGATTACGGCGCCGGCTCGCTCCCAAGCGGAGTGAGCCGGCGCCGTTTTTTCAACCGAAAAAGGTATTTCTGGCGAAAATCGTCTGGCACCTCCTCTCCTTTTCGGCGGGGGAGGCGTACCGTCAGAACGACGAGGGGAATCGGGTTAGCGCACCGACGAATCCCGCACGATGAGCTGGGGCTTGAGCACGATGCGCTGAGCGGTGAAATACTCCGTGCGCTTATGAATCTGCAGAAACAGCTGCACGGCGGCCCGGCCCATCAGCTCCCCGCGCTGGTCGACGGAAGTTAGCCGGGGCTTCACCATGGTGGTAAAAGGTTCGTTGCTGAAGCCGGCCAGCGCCACGTCCTGGGGCACGCGCAGGCCGCGCTCCTCCAGCAGCTGCAGGGCCCCGCCGGCCGGAAAGTCGTAGGCCGAAAACACCGCGTCGGGCCGCACGGGGCCGTCGAGCAGGGCCTGCATGGCCTCGGCGCCGGCTTCGGTCGAGGAGTTGCGCAGGCGCACCACCAGCCGCTCGTCGTAGCGCAGGCCGTGGGCCTGCAGGGCGTCGCGGTAGGCGCGGTGGCGGTCGGCAGTGGTGTTGATGGTGGCCGGACCGGCGAAGTGGGCAATGCGCTCAAAGCCCTGCCGGATCAGGTGCTCCATGAGCTGGTAGGCCCCGCGGTAATCGTCGACCACCACCCCGCAGGCGTTGGGCAAGTCAGTGGGCATGCGGTCGAAAAACACCAGCGGCGTGGCCTGGTTGCGCACTTTCTCGAAGTGGGCGAAGCTGCGCGTGGTGTTCGACATGGACACCAGCACCCCGTCGACCTGGGCCGTGAGCAGGGCCTCCACGTGCTTGCGCTCCTGCGCCTCGTCCTCGTTCGACTGGCAGATGAGCACGTTGAAGCCGGCTTGGCTGGCTACTTCCTCGATGCCGTGCACCACGGCCGGAAAAAACGCCCCGTTGATGTGCGGCACGATGACGCCGAGCATGTTGCTGCGGCCCCGGCGCAGGGCCGCAGCGAGGCTGTTGGGGCGGTAGCCGAGCTTGTCGGCCAGGGCCCACACCTGCGCCTTGGTGGCCTCGCTCACGTCGGGGGCGTTGTTGAAGGCCCGCGAAACGGTCGAAATCGACAGCCCCAGCTCGGCGGCCAGGTCGGCAATGGAAAGGCGTTTGTTGGCTTTGGCCATGCCAGAAGAGCGGGGTAGCGGGGCGGCGAAATGGAAGTTGCGGCGCGGCAGCGGCGCCGGCGGGAGCCGCCGTCGGGGCGACGCGGGCAGATCAGTGCAGGTCCGGGTTCGGCGCGCGGGCGCCCTTGCCGCAAGCTACTCAACTTTGCCCCGCGAGCCTAGCTCCAAAGGCGGTTTTCACCCCGCTCAGGCCACTTTCCCGCCCGGTGCTAGTATGTTTGCGGCATGAACGCCGACCTGCCCATCCGCCCCGCCACCGCCGCCGACCTGCCCGCCGTGGTGGCGCTGATCAACCAGGCCTACCGGGGCGAGGGCGGCCCGGTGGGCTGGACGGCCGAGGGCCACTTGCTCGGCGGCCCGCGCACCAACGTGGCCGAGCTCACCGACCTGCTCAGCCGCCACGCCGCCGCCCACGCCGCCGTTTTGCTCGCCCACGACGAGACCGGCCACCTCGTCGGCAGCGTGTTCGTGCATCCGCAGCCCGACGCGCTCTACCTCGGCCTGCTCGGCGTGGCGCCCGCCCAGCAGGGCCGCCACGTCGGCCGCCAGCTGCTGCAGGCGGCCGAGGCCTACGGTCGGCAGCACCGGCGCCCGGTGGTGCGCATGACGGTGCTCGACGCCCGCCCCGAGCTGCTGGCCTGGTACCTGCGCCGCGGCTACCAGCTCACCGGCCGCACCGAGCAGCTGCCCCTCGACGGCGCGCACGGCCAGGCTCAGGACCCCTTGGTGCTGCAGGTGCTCGAAAAATCCTTGGCCGAGTAGCCGCCTGGGCGCACGATTCGGGCCGCCGGGTGGTGCGGCAATGCGCGGGCGTGAGTATCTTCGGGATTCCATGAACGACCCGGAAATCCGCGCTTTGCTCTACCCGCTGCTTCAGGGCGGCGTGTACGTCGATGAGCTGCCCACCGGCACCACCCGCGCCGACGTGGTGCACATCACCGCGCAGTTTATGCACGGCTACGAGCTGAAAAGCGACGGCGACACCCTGCAACGGGTGAAAGACCAGCTGCCCTGCTACGCTCGCGCCTACGACTTCGTGACCTTCGTGGTCACCGAAAAGCACCTCGCCAAGCTGCTCGACGCGGTGCCGGAGTGGGTAGGCGTGCTGGTGGCCTCAGCCGACGGGCTGCGGGAGCACCGCCCCGCCCGCTACAACGCTACCGTGGAGCGCGGCGCGGTGGCCGGCCTGCTGCGCCTATCCGAAGTGAAGCAGTACCTGATGGACCACGGCCTGCACCACGTGAGCCTGCTGCGCCGCCGCGACGTTAGCAAGCTGCTCAACGGCACCCAAGTCATCCCGCTCTCCCACCTCTGCCAGTTTGTGCGCGACCGGCTCATTGCCCGCATGCCCCAGCGCCTCGAAAACCGCGAAGTGCGCAAGGCCGAGCGGGCCACGAAAAAACGCCTGAAAGCCCGCGGCCGCAAACCCACGGGTGGGGCCAAGGGCAAGCCGGTGCACACGCCCACGTCCAAGGCCAAAGCGTCGCCGACCACCCGAAAATCAGCTGCCCGCTAAAGTCACCGGGCCCCGGCCGTTCTCACGTCCGGGGCCCGATGCGTTAGGAACAGCCCGTTGGCATCAGCGGCGCACCACCGACTTGGTGGCCACGCCTTCGACCGTTTGCAGGCGCACCGAGTAGAGGCCCGCGGGCAACGCGCTTAGGTCCAACTGGTGCTCGGTCAGCCCCGGGCCCACCCGCAGGCGCCGGCGCTGCACCACCTGCCCGAGGGCGTTGAGCACCTCCGCTTGGGCCTCGCCGGCTTGGCGCAGGCCGTCCAGGCGCAGCATCACGCTGCCGGCGCTGGGGTTCGGGTATAGCTCGACGGCCGCCAGCAGCCGGGCGGCGCCGCGCGCGGCCGTCACGAAGTTGCTGTACCGCTCCATGCTGGCGTTGACGAAGGTGCCGGTCGCGCTGCTGGCCGTCTGCACCACGCGCCGGTCCACCACGTTGTCGACGTTGTAGCGCAGCAGGTAGCGCTGCCCCGACGACGGTACCCAGGCGTTGTTGGTCCAGTTCTCCACGTAGAGCCCGGTGGAGCTGCCGTTGGCGTCGTAGGTGTCCGATACGCGGTAGCTGGTCGTCCAGCTGTTGCCCGAGCGCGCCTCCGCAAGGGTCACGTAGCCCGGGCCGGAGGCGGCGTACGTGAGGGTGTAGCGGCCGGTAAGCTGCCACGCGCCCGCGTTCCAGGTTTCAGTTTCGTAGTACGTCTGCCGGCCTTGCGCGTCGTACTGCACATTACCGACGCGCGTGGTGTTGACAAACGTGCCCGCCGAGTTAAGCTGCACCACGTAGCTGGTGTATTGCTGCGGGTTGGCGCCGTAGGTGTATATCTCCTTGGTCCCGGGCGAAAAGCCGCCGGTCGGAATTATCCACCCCGAGGTCGTCAGCTCCAGCACGCTGCCACTGGCCGAGTAGCGGTACGTACGCTGGGTGCCGGAGCGCGTCAGCCAGGCGCCGTTGGTCCAGGTGGCGCCGGTACGCTCCGTTTCGTTGCCGTTGGCGTCCCAGCTGATGAGGATGCGGAAGTTGTTTTCCCAGGCGCCGTTCTGCCACATCTGCGCCAGCGAGTGAATCACGCGGTTTTGCGCGTCGTAGGTGTAGGTACTGAGCTTGACGGGCACGAGGCTGCCGCTGTTCCATTCTTCCAGCAGCGTGCTGCTCACCCGGCCGGCGGGGGTGTAGGTGTAGGTAGTGCGCTGGCTCGGCACCTGCGTGGCCGAATCAGCCAACTGGTCCACCAGCAGGCGCGCGTTGGCGTCGTAGGTACTGGTGCGCAGCACCGGCGTCGTCCAGGCCCGCGCGCCGCTGCTCCAGGTGTAGCTGACGATGCGGCCCGGCACCTTCACGTCGGCGGTGGTGCGGTACGCGGGCCCGGAGGCCAGGAGCGAATCCGGCCGGGCGACGCCGCGCAGCCACGGGGTGGCCGATGCCGATTGGGCCTGCGAGGCAACACTGCTGAGTAACCCCAGGGCGAGCAAGGGTAAAGAAAAGCGCATAGGCGTGGGTAGCGGCAAAGGGCTGGGTGAAACGACGGCGTAAACTAGCGGCCGCCGGCCCAAAGGTACGTACCGCGGCCCACGCTTGCGGCCCACTTTCCACTTCTGGGCACTGCCAGATTGCTTTTTTCAGAACCCGAACGAGAGCTGCCGCCCCGCCACCTCCCCCACCGGCTCCAGGTTGGAGAGCGAAATGCCGAGCAGCCGCACGCCCTTGGGCAGGGGCAGCAGCCCGCGCAGCAGCTCGGCGCTGACCACGCCGAGCATGGCCTCGGTGGCCACCGGCGTGAGAAACGTGCGGCTGCGCGAAATCAGCTGGAAGTCGGCGTACTTGACCTTGAGCGTGACGGTGCGCCCCAGGGTTTCGGCCCGCTGGCAGTACTCCCACACTTCGTCCAGGCAGGGCTGCAGGCCTTCGGTCAGCTCCTCGATGGTGGTCAGATCCTGCTGAAACGTGGTTTCGGAACCCACCGACTTGCGCACCCGGTCGGGCACCACCGGGCGGTGGTCTTGGGCCCGCGCAATGGCGTAGTAGTAACCGCCGGCTTTGCCGAAGTGCTGGCGCAAAAACGCCTCTTCCTGGTTGCGCAAGTCCAGCCCGGTGAAGATGCCCAGGTCGTTGAGCCGCCGCGCCGTGGCCGGCCCGATGCCGTGAAACTGCCCCACCTCTAGCCCGGCCACGAAATCCAGCCCCTGCTCGGGCCGGATGACGAACTGCCCGTTGGGCTTGCGGTAATCGGAGGCCAGCTTCGCCAGAAACTTGTTGTAGCTGATGCCCGCCGAGGCCGTCAGCTGGGTTTGCGCCCAGATGCGCGCCCGAATGTCGCGCGCTATTTGGGTAGCGGAGGCAATGCCCGGCAGGTTCTCGGTCACGTCCAGGTATGCCTCGTCCAACGACAGCGGCTCGATCAGCGGGGTATACTCGGCAAAAATGGCCCGAATTTGCCGCGAAACGGCCTTGTACACCTCGAAGCGCGGCTTCACAAATACCAGCTCGGGACAGAGGCGCTGGGCCGTGACGGAGGGCATGGCCGAGCGCACCCCGAACTGCCGGGCCTCGTAGGACGCCGCAGCCACCACCCCGCGCTGCCGCGCCCCGCCCACGGCCACCGGCCGCCCGCGCAGCTCCGGCTGGTCGCGCTGCTCCACCGACGCGTAAAACGCGTCCATATCGAGGTGAATGATCTTGCGCTGCGGCACTTGCGGCTCCACGTCCAACTCAGCTTGCTAATGACGTTGGCAAAGATACGGCACAACGCCCAGCTCGCTAATCCGCTGCCGAGGTCTTGCGCAGCTCCCCGCCGTGCGCCTGCTCAGCCGCACTGGCTCACTAAGCAGCTCACGCCGCCGGTGCGCACCTTGCCGCCCGATAACCGGCTCTACTTCGGGCACATGGAGCCTAGCCTGGGTGCCGAAGCATATAAAAATAGGCCGATAACCAGATTTTGTTTTGTTCGGCGCAGGCTAATGTAGTTTATTAGTATAGCCAATGCTTCCTCTCCTCCGCCGCCCATGACTCCAGCCGACGACCTACCTTCTTCCGCCGACCATATCTCGGTGCTGCTCGTCGACGACCACCAGCTCGTGCTCGAAGGCGTGCGGGTGCTGTTGCAAAACGAACCCGACCTGCGCATCGCCGCCACCGCCTACTCCGGGCCCGAAGCGCTGCAGCAACTTGCCCTGCACCCGGAGGTGCACGTGGCCATCGTGGACCTGAACATGCCGCAGATGTCGGGCGTGCAGCTTACGCAGGCCATCCGGGCGGCCCACCCGGGCGTGCGCATCATCGTGCTGAGCATGTTTCACGACCACGCTTCGGTGCAGGAAGTACTGGACGCGGGCGGGGCCGGCTACCTGCTCAAAAACACCACCGCTCACGAGCTGACCACCGCCGTGCGCCGGGTGGCCGCCGGGCGCACCTACTTCAACGCCGAAGTGGGCGCCACGCTGCTGGAGCACCTCGACGTGCCCGCCGCCCGCGACCCGGCCGAGCAAGCCGCCCCGCTGACGGCCCGCGAACGGGAAATCCTGCAGCTCATTGCGGGAGAATACTCCAACGCCGCCATTGCCGAAAAGCTCTTCATCAGCGAGCGGACCGTGGAAACGCACCGCCGCAACATCTTCACCAAAACCAAGAGCAAGTCCATCATCGGCCTGATTCAGTACGCGCTCAAGCACAAACTTATTCGGCTCTAAGCCGAGCCTACCTGCTCTGCAGGGCTACAGGCATAAAAAAGGCCTTTCGAGCTTCGAAAGGCCTTTTAGTATGTGCGCTGGGTCAGCCGCTCAGGCAGCCCGGCTTAGTCGTTCGCGCTGCACCACGGCTTCGAAGGCCTTGGTTTCGGGCCGGGGCGGGTGGCCCAGGCCGGCCAGTTCTTCGATGGTTAGCTCGCCGTCGATGTAGCGCTGCAGTTCGGTGAGGATGGCGGCACTTGGAATGGTGCCGCCCAGGGCAGCCACGGCAATACCCCACTCGGCGTGGTGTTGCCGTTTGTGCCGGGCGGCCTGCTCCGCTTCGGGCAGGTCCGCAGGAATGTCTTTGAAATATTTGCTTGACATTGACTGTGAATCAGTTGGCGGACAATACCTGTATACGCAATACTGCTGAGGCAGAGTTATGGTGACATTCCGCGGCCGGATAGGATACCCAGCCGCCACAGCTCAACCATAACCTTTCGAAAAATGCGCTAGTAAATAGTTGCCCAAACCAAAACACATTCCCATCCATGGCAACTTACAACCAGCACCGCGACGAGGACCGCGACGACTACCGCGGCCGCAACCAGCAGAATTCGAGCAACCGCTCGGGCGACCAAGACCGCTCCGGCCGGGGCTCCTCGCAGTACGGCGCACAAGACCGAGGCTCCCGCTCGGGCATGTCGTCGTCGTACGACGATTACACGGACCGCGACTATTCATCCGGCCGCGGCATGGGCTCGGGCATGTCCGGCATGGGCATGTCGGGCATGAATTCCGGCATGGACCGTGACGACTACCGCTCGGGCCGCGGTATGCAAAACAGCGGCATGCAGAACATGGGCCGCTCCGGCCGCGGCAGCATGGACACGGACCGCGCCGGCAGCTACTCCACCGACTACGGCTACGGCTCGTCGGGCCGCAGCTCGAAGTCGGGCATGGACCGTGACGACTACCGCGGCAGCTCGTCGCGCGGCATGAGCGGGGGCATGGGCCGCGGCTCGTCGTCCGACATGGATTACGATGGCTACGGCAGCACGAACTACTCTTCGTCGCGCGGAAGCATGGGCGGCGGTTACGGTTCGAGCGACTACTCCGGCCGCGACGACCGGTCGTCCTCCTACGGCCGCTCGAATTCCTCCTACGGCTCGTCGAACTCCTACGGGCGCAACAGCTACGACAACACCGACGACTACCAAGGCCGCAGCATGGGCATGAACCGCCGCGGCCGCAACGACGACATGGATATGGACATGAACCGCGGCAGCCGCGGCATGAACTCGGGCATGTCCGGCGGCATGGGTATGTCGGGCATGAACTCGGGCATGTCGGGCCGCGACAACTCCTCGTACGGCTCGGCCTACGGTTCCTACGACTCGTCGATGTACGGCAACTTCAACGACTACGACCAGGACATGGACCGCGGCTACGGCAACCGCACCAACTCCGACCGCAACAGCCAGTACGGCCGCGGCTACAACGACGAAGACGACCGCAACGACCGGGGCCGCGACAACGACCGCCGCGGCCGCTACTAGCCGCCACTTCTTCGGTTAAGTGAAAAGCCGGCGCGGGAAATTTCCCGCGCCGGCTTTTTTGTGCTTTGGTTTTCTGACTGATACTGCTTTATCGACCGGTAGTAAACCTGATTACTTGACTATTTGTAAACTAATTTACAAACCCGAAAGCTGTTGTTAGTTCGCAATATAGAAGGCTTTGGCTGCTTGCGCGGAAGCAGGTGCTGCTTTCGCACGGGACCGGCCGTGCGCGTTTGGGCCGGCCGGCGTACCTTTGCGCAACGTTTGCAGGCTGTCGGCAACCTCTTGCCTGCGGCAGTGGTTATCAGCCTGATTCCAACGGCGCCGCCTTCCCGCAGCCGCGCACCGCTGACCGTTTTACCCCCGTAATGCACCCTACCATTTCCACTGACATCTGCATCATCGGCGCCGGCCCCGTGGGGCTGTTTGCCGTGTTCGAAGCCGGCCTGCTCAAGCTCCGCTGCCACGTCGTCGACGCGCTGCCCCAGGTGGGCGGCCAGCTTTCCGAAATCTACCCGAAGAAGCCCATCTACGACATCCCGGGCTACCCCGAGGTGCTAGCCGGCGACTTGATTCAGAACCTGATGCGCCAGATCGAGCCCTTCCACCCCACCTTCACGCTGGGCGAACGGGTGGAGCGCTTCGAGAAGCTGGAGGACGGCACTTTCCACTTGATTACGGCCGATGGGACCGTGATTCACTGCAAGACCATCTGCATTGCCGGCGGCCTGGGCTCATTTGAGCCGCGCAAGCCCGCCATCGAGAACCTGGAAAACTACGAGGCCGGCAAGGGCGTGTACTACATGGTGCGCGACCCGGAAACCTTCCGCGACCAGCGCATCGTCATTGCCGGCGGCGGCGACTCGGCCCTAGACTGGACCATCTTCCTGGCCAACGTGGCCAAGGAAGTGACGCTGGTGCACCGCGGCACCACCTTCCGCGGCGCCGTCGACTCGGCCGAGAAGGTGAAAGCCTTGCACGACGCGGGCAAGGTCAACCTGGTGCTCAGCTCCAACGTGACGCACGTGCACGGCGAGGACGCGCTGGAAGCCGTGACCATCACGGCCAACGACAGCACCGCCCGCACCTTGGCCGTGGAGTCGTTTATTCCGCTATTCGGCCTCACGCCCAAGCTCGGGCCCATCGGTGAGTGGGGCTTGGAACTCGAAGACGACGCGGTGAAGGTGAACACCTTGGATTACTCGACCTCGGTGCCGGGCGTGTACGCCATCGGCGACATCAACACCTACCCCGGCAAGCTCAAGCTCATCCTCTGCGGCTTCCACGAGGCCGCGCTGATGGCCCAAGGCGCCTACAAGCACATCTTCCCCGACAAAAAATACGTGCTGAAGTACACCACCGTCAACGGGGTACCGACGCTGTAACCGGTGAATGAGTGAGTGAGTTGGTCGTTCTACTTCGCTCCTTCACTCAACCACTCAACCACTCATTGAAGTTATGACCGACGAAGTACGCGTGTACGTGGAGGACGCGCCGGGCCAGCGCACGGAGCTGGTGGCGCCCACCGATATGGGCCTGAGCCTGATGGAAGTAATGAAGGCCTCGGGCTACGACATCCAGGCCACCTGCGGGGGCATGGCCCTGTGCGGGACCTGCCACGTGGAGGTGCTGGCCGGCCCCGAGCTGCCCGAGCCCTCGGACGACGAAATGGCCATGCTGGAATCCTTGCCCATCATGTCGCAGGGCAGCCGCCTTTCGTGCCAGATTCGCATCACCGAGCGCCTCGACGGGCTGGTGGTGCGCCTGATGCCGCAGAACGCGTAGCGCCTGCGCCCGCCGGTTTTACCTGGCTTTAGTTGAAGCAAAAAAGCGCCGCTCCGCTAGGGGCAGCGCTTTTTTTGTGGGGGCCGGATACGAGCCTTTGCGCGGCCGCAAAAAAAGCGGCGCCCCGTCTCCGGGACGCCGCTGCGTTGGGCGGCTTGCGGCGGGCTTAGCGCCGACGACGCGACGAGCTTTTCTTTTTCGAGCCCGAGGTTTTCTTCTTGCTTACCGTCTTTTTGCGGCTGCTGCGGTGCGACGCGGCAGTACGGTGGCGCCGCGCCGACGAGCGGTGCGTGGTGGTAGTCGGTTTGGCAGTTTCGGCTTTGGCGGCTTCTTCGGCGGCGGCCTCCTCGGCCGTGGGCGGGCCGATGGCTACGGCCGTGCTGCTGGTGGCATCGGCGTGCGAAGCGGGGGGCTGCACCGAAGGCATCTTTTTGCGCGGCGGCATCAGGAACGTGCGCTCGGCGCGCTCCTGGGCGCTCAGCTTTTCTTCGCCGGCCAGCACCGGGCCTACGGGAATGGTGGCTTTGCCGGCGGTGTCCACGGCTTTGCCAGCTTGGACGGTGGGTTTAGGCCCCTTCTGGGCCTGAGCAGTCAGCGCAATTACGGCCAGCGCGGCCGTGCACAGGGCGGTTCGTAGCATCAGCAATCCTCCAGAAAAAATCAACCGGACTGCGAAAGTACTACGCAACTCAGCAGCGCGCAAACCCGCTACGGATCAGCTAGGTATAAGCCAATTTTTCCTCCCAGCGGTACCGCATCATCCCCTGGCAGCCCTCAGCGGGCGCGGATGCGCAGGTTAGCAAAGTCGCCATCGGAGTTGTCGCCCACGAACAGCCCGAGCTGCGCGCCTGCCGCGGTGCGCAGCGGCGCCACCTGCAAGCTGGGCACGGCCTCGTCGTTGACAAACACCTGCACCTGCGCGCCGCCGATCAGCACGCGCACGTGAAACCACTCCGTGGGCGCGGGCGGGGCAGTCAGCGCAACCTCGTAGCGGCCCGGGAACTCCCGGCGCAGGCGGTTCCACGGAAACTCGGGCTCAGCCACGTACTGCACGGCGTGGGCGCGCCGCTCGGCCTCGGCGTGGCGGAAGTTGAAGGGCCGGAAGTACACGGCCTCGAAGGTGGAGTCGTTCAGGCCGTGAAAGGCCAGCCCGACAAAGCTGCGCTGCAGCACGTCTTTGCCGCGCACGTCGAATTCGACGCTTCCCTCGCGCAGCGCCACGCCGGGCAGCCAGGCCAGCCCGTTGAGCGGCCGCGAATCGAAGCGCAGCCCGCGACGGCCGGCTTCCCGCAGCGGCGTCACGGCCCGGTTCACGACGCGGAGTTGTCCGGCCCCGGCCAGGCGGGCCAGGTCGGGCTGGGCTACCTGCTGCGGGTGGGCGGACGCGCAGCCGAGGAGCAAGGGTAAGCAGAAAAGCAGCAGGAATTGAAGCATGAGGCGGCGCTAGTTGCCGGGATAGTCGCGCGGGCCGGGCGGCTGTTGCACGGCGCGGCTCACATATGCATGTCACAAACGCCGCCCCGGTGGCCGGTTGCCCGCTTGGGGGCCGGCCACCGGGGCGGGCAATTCGCCGCGGCCTACGCCGCTACTGCCCGCCGATGCGCAGGCGTTGGCCGGCGGAGTGGCTGCTGAACTCCGGCGCGTACATGCATTGTACCTCGCTGATGCCGGAGCTGAAGTCGCCGGCCTGGGCAGCACGCAAGCGGTACTCGAATACGTGGCTGCCGCGCGGCAGGAAGTCGAGGAAGAAGTTGGTGGCCGCGTCGCGGGGGCTTTCGTAGTAGCCCAGGCCCTGCTGGTAGCGGTAGCCCGAAGTCTGGCTGATGAGCTCCAGCCCGGCGGCGCGGGTGTCCTTCAGGTGCACGTACTCCAGCTCCCGGTCGGTTTTCAGCGTCAGGCGCACCACCAGCACCTCCCCCACCCGCAGCGGGGCGCCGGCAGTCAGGGGCGTGAGCACGGGGCCGCTGGCGCCAGTGGTTTCGCGGAAGAGCTGCCGGCCCAAGGTCAGCGGGGCGTTGGCGGCGCCGGTAATCTTGTCGAGCTGCTCGAAGTACTGCCAGTAAAGCCCGCCCCAGGCCACGCCGGCGTCGGCTTTTTGCACCGTCACCTTGCCCAGGTCGGCGCGCACCTCGGCGGCGGGGAAGCTGCGCTTCACGTAGCCGGTGCCGGCCTCGGCGCCCGCGGTGGTGTTGATGGGGGTGGCACCGAGCGTGACTTGCAGGGGCTGCACCGGCGCCAGCCAGTCGCGGCCGCCTTGCAGCAGCAGGGCGTAGCAGGCGTCGGCGGTGGCGCGGGTACTTTCCCAGTTGTGGGTGCGCTTGTGGCTCAGCAGCCACAGCTGCATGTCGGCCACCGACTTATCGTCACCGACGACCTCATGGAAGGCTTCGATGAGCAGGCTCTGGGTTTCGACGGGCGCCTGCTGCCAGTGGTAGCCGGCCTGCACGTCTTTCCAGTACATGCCCAACTGCTCGGACTGCACCGCGTTCTGGCGCAGGGCCTCGATGATGAGCACCGGCACGTTTTTGTCGGACTGCTCGCCGCTGGCGCGGTGCAAGGTCAGCGCGGCCATGCCCTGCAGGTAGCGGCTGCGCTTGGGCCAGTACTGCGCGGCCTGCCCGCGGTAGTAGTTGTAGGCCACTTGAGCGGCTTTGTCCACGGCCGGATCGGCGGGCTGGCGCCAGAACGAGCGGGCGTAGAGGGCGTGCAGGTCGTCGTCGCCGAGGTGGTCGTCGGTGAGCTTGACGTTTTTCTGCTGGCGCAGCCGCGCGTAGTCCTGCTGCAGCTCCCGGTCGAGGTAGGCCGTGGCGCGGCGCAGCAGGTCGGCGGTGCGCTCGTCCTGCATGGCGTCGAAGGCCCCGAGCTGGCGCAGCTTGCCGAAGCCGGCCACGATGAGCTGGGTGATGTAGCGGTTGTCGGGCATCTGCTTAAACCACGGGAAGGCGCCGCTGGGGCTCTGCATTTCCACGAGCTTTTGCACGGCGCGCTGGGTTTCGGCCTGCAAGCGGGCTTCGTCGAACAGCTCGGCGAGGCGGCGCATGCGCTCCGTGTCGGTCTGGCCCTCGCGCACCCAGGGCGTTTCCTGCAGCAGCAGGTTTTTCAGCTCCTGGTTTTGCTCCAGCTTCGAGCGGAACGCGGTTTTGTCGCCCGAGGCCGCGGCTTTTTTCCACTCCTCAAGCACCGGGCGGATGCGCGGGTTCTGCTGCAGGATGCGGGCGGCCAGCAGGTTGGCGTAGAGGCGGGAGAAGGTCTGCTCGGAGCACTCGTAGGGGTACTCCATTAGGTAGGGCAGGCTCTGCACGGCGTACCAGGCGGGGTTGCTGGTCAGCTCCAGCGTCAGGCTCTGGTTGCGGCGCGTGGCGGAGGAGGTGCTGGTGAGCTTGGTCAGCTCGAAGGTGCGCGTACCGGCCCCGCGCAGCGTCAGCGGCAGCGTTTCGGTGACGAGCAGGCGGTTGGGCAGCACCGGCAGGGTGTTTTCCTCGCCGTCGGAGAAGGTACCGGTCTGTTCGTTCTTGGTTTTCCGTTTTTCTTCCTTGCCTTTCTTGGCCTTTTTCTGCGCGGCTTTGCCGGCCGGCTGGGCTTGGCCCTGCGCCACCACCCGGTAGGTTACGGCCTCCAGCGGCACGGCTTGGTCGGCCGGAATGGCCAGCTCCCAGCCCACGGTGGTGCTCTGGTTGGCTTCCACGCTGAACGTTACCTGCGCGGGGCTTTTGAGCAGCTGCGCGTCGAGGGGCTGGTTGGTGCGGGCGTCGAGCAGCTGCAGCTGAGCGGTGCCGCTCAGGGCCGTGGCGGCCAGGGAACTGATTTTGGCGGTGAGGCGCAGCTGGTCGCCTTCGCGGAAAAAGCGCGGGGCGTTGGGCGTCACCATCAGTTGCTTTTGGGTGACGAGCTGCCGGGCCAGCAGGCTGGTTTGCAGGTCGGGGGTGTGGGCCAAGGCCAGCAGCTGCCAGCGCGTGACGGCCTCGGGCATCTGGAATTCCAGCACCACTTCGCCCTTGTCGTTGGTGCGCAGGGCAGGCTGCCACAGGGCCGTTTCGCGGAAGTCGGCCCGCACGGGCACGGCGCTAAGGTCGGCGCTGAGCTTGGGCGCGCCGTAGCCGATGCGTACTTCCTCGGCCACCGCGGCATCAGCCGCGCCCAACCCTTGCAAGTCTACTGGCGCTTTAGAATTCGCCACTTTGGCCATCATCGGGGCGGGTGCGGCGGCCATTTCCATCTGCACGCCGGCCGCGCGGCCGCGCAGCACCACGCTCGTGCGGCCGAACCCGGGCTTCGCTTCTGCGTCGCGCTTGATGACGGGCGGCGTGAAGTGCACGGCCTGCTTTTCCAGCTCCCGCCATTCCCAATACGAAGTCCGCAGCTCCGGATAGGCGTAGAACGTCTGGCCGGTGGGTTTGCCCGGGAAGCTGGCAAACAAGGTTTCCCACTGCTTCGCCTCGAACTGCGCCGACCAGTTGAACTGCGGCCCCACGTAGGGCGGCGGCAGCTCGGGCCGGCGGAAGCTGTGCGGGCGGAAGGCGTCCAGCGACTGGTCGTAGAGCGTGGCCAGCAGCTCGGCTTCGGCCGGCTTGTTTTCACTGTTGCGAATGGTCACGCGCCAGGTTTCCTTCTCGCCGGGCTGCAGCTTGTCGCGGAAGGTGCTGATGTCCAGGGCCAGCGGGCGGGGCGGCTCGGCTACCTCAATAGTGACCTGCCGCTGGTAGAAGCGGCCGTCGTGCACCAGCATCAGGCGTACGTAGAGCGGGCCGGTCTGGCCGGCCGGGGTGAGCAGGCTCAGCAGGCGCTGCTCCCGGCGCAGCGTAAACCACTCGGCGCGCAGCAGCTGGCCGCGGCTTTCCACCTCCAGCCGCAGCGGCGTGGCCTCGTCGAAGCCGGTGCCGAAGAGCACCTGGGCGGGCTCCCCGGGCGCCACTGTGTCGCGGGCGGCGGCCAGCCAGGCGGGCAAGGGCAGCGGCGGCTGGGCCGCGGCGGCGTTGAACAGGGTGAAGCCGAGGCGGGCGCGGGCGGTATCGGCGCCGGCCAGGCTCTGGGCTTCGAGCAGGTAGGCCCCGGGCAGCTGGCCGGCTAGGGCCTGGGCGACGCCGGGCAGGGCGCCGGTTTGCTTGGTGTCGAAGGGCCACTCGCCCACCAGGCGCTTGGGCCAGGTGGCGGGGTCGTCTTCGCGCAGCCAAGGCTCGTGCGCAAACAGCTTCAGATGCTCCTCGCGGCTGAGGCCGGGCTGGTCGGGGCGCGGGCCGAAGCGCGGGTGCAGCACCCGGGCGGGCGGGGTGAGCTGGTAGAGGCGCACGGTGCCGGCGGCGGGCACGGTCTCGCCGGTGGCGTTTTGGCTGCGCACCGCGAAGCCCTGCAGCGCCTGCTGGTTGACTTCCGCGGGGCCGCTGAGCGTGAGGTTGAGCGGGGCGCCGCCTAGGTTCACGCCCCGCTGGGCCGAATGGGTTTCGCCGTTGGGGTCGGTCACGTCGGCCGTCACCTCGAACACGTACGTGGGGCGGCCGGGGCGCGGGCCGTAGTCGTCTTCGTCGCCGGGCCGCTCGTTCTGGTTGGCCGCGTCGTCGGGCGGGCTGGCGGTGAAGCTGACGCGGTAGTGGCCCTGCGCGTCGGTTTTGGCCGTGCCGCTGGCAATCTGCTGCTCGCCGCCGCGGCCGGGGAAGTAGGGCTTGTAGCCGCCCCCGCCCCTTTCGCCGCCGAAGCCGAAGTCCAGCGCCTGCCAGCCAAACAGGGGCCACACCGTGCGGCGCACCACGCGGTACTGCACCGTGGCCCCGTCGACGGCCGGGCCGGCGTAGGCCGTGGCCGTGCCGCGCACCGAAAGCGTGTCGCCGAGCTTGGGCGTGCCCGTCACCGGGTCGAGGGCGACGAAGAAGGTGGGCCGCTTGTAGTCTTCCACCGCAAAGCCCTGTATCCCCAGGCTGCCGTCCCAGGGCCCGCTGCCGGCCGGCGTCGCGGCATCAACTACCACAAGCTGCATCTCGCCGTTGAGCAAGCTGGTGGGCAGGGTCAGCTCGCCGTGGAAGGAACCGTACTCGGAAGTGGTGAAGGGCAGCTCCAGCACCTGCTGCTGGTTGACGTCGAGCAGGCGCAGGCGCACGGCCTGGTTTTTCAGCACGGCGCTGCGGCCCCCGCCCTGCCCCGCCACCACAATGCCCTTGAAGTACAAAGTCTGGCCCGGGCGGTAAATGGCGCGGTCGGTGTACACAAAGGCTTGGCGCTGCTGGCGCGGCTCCGGCTCCACGGCTTGGCGGTAGCCGTTCAGGCCTTCGGCCACCACCAGCGAGTCGCGGCCCTGGCTGAGCACAAAGGCGCGCATGTAGCGGCGCTGGCCGGCGGCGTCGGCCGGCACGAGCAGGTGGCCATCGGCAGCGGTGGACTGGGCAGGGCCGGCCGTATACTGCCACTTGCCGCCGTCGTACTGCTGGTACCAGGGCTGCACCGTCACGCCGCCGGTGGCCTGGCCCGTGCGGCGGTTCAGCGTCCAGAGGTCGGTGCCGGCGCCGGGCGCGGGGCGGTGCACGGCCGCCAGCTCGCTCACCGTTACGAAGGCGTAGCTGGTCGTCACGTTGTCGCGCACCTTGGCGGGCTGGCTGCCGGCCGTGCTCAGGGCCACGAGGTAGTGGCCGGCGGGCAGGGCGGGGCCGGCCAGTTCGGCGCGGTGGCTTCGGTAGTCGGCCGGACCGGGCAGCGCGAGGCGCCACTCGGCCACCGGCTTCTCGGCCAGGCGCTTGGCGTAGGCTTTGGTCAGCTCCCCGGTGCGGCGGCCCAGCACTTCGTCGAGCGCGGCGCGGCCGGTAATTTTCCAGGCGAAGCCGTGGGCTTGGGTGAGGTTGCGGTAGTGCACGTTCAGCAGCACGGCTTGGCCGGGCAGCTGCGTGGCCAGGGTTTGCACGCTCAGCTCGGGCTGTTGCAGCTCATTGAGCAGCTCCTGGGCCCGCGCCGTCCCTACCGAGCGGGGAAACCGCTCAACGGCGGCTTGGGCCAGCGCGGCGGCCTGGGTCAAATGGTTTTGCTGCCGGGCCAGCGCGGCCAGCTCCGCCTGAAAATCAGCCCAGGCGGGCAGGGCGCTGTACTGCTGCTGGGCGCGGCGCAGGGCGGCCTCGTAAGCGGCGAGCTTACCTGGAAAAGCCGCGTGCTGGTACGCAAAAGCCAGCCGCAGCCGCTCTACGTCGGCCCGCACGGCCGGGGCATCGGCCTGGTGGAAGCGCGTGAGCTGCTGCCAAAGGCGCAGCGCGTGCCAAGGGCCGTTGAGCGAGTCAGCGGCCGGCGCGGTGAGCGGCAGGGCCAGAAACTCCGCGTCGGGGCCGAGCAGCTTGGGGTCGGTGAAGCGAAACTGCTCGGCGGGCCGGGTCAGGTACAGTTCGTCGTCGTTCAGCCCTTCGATGGCGCGGTGGGCCAGCAGGTCGTAGAGCGTAGGGCGCAGCGCGGCGCCCTGGGCATCGGCGGGCGCGGCTAGGCGGCCCAGCGCCGCCAGCCGGGTCTGCTGCTGGCGGGCGGCGTCGGTTTCCACCGACGCGCGGTAGTGGCGCACTACCTGGCTGGCCAGGCGGGCGGCGTCCCAGGTGGCCAGCTCCGCGGCGTCGGCGGCTGGGGCCAGGGTGGTGCGCTGGTAGAGGCGGTAGCGGTTTTGCCGCAGGTATTGGTGGTACTGCTCGGCCAGCAGGCTGTGCAGCAGCGGCCGGGCCGGGAAAGTCGCCGCGGCTAGGTCAGTTTCGAGCAGGCCGATGCCTTTTTCGTCGGCGTCCTCCTCGCGCTCTTCCAGAATGTGCAGGCGGTACGTCAGGGCCCGCACGTAGTCGGCGGTGTGCTGCCCGGCGCGGGCCCGCTGGTAGATGTCGAGCACCAGCTTTTGGGCGGTTTCGGTCTGGTCCTTGGCCAGCAGCGCATCGATTTTCTTCCACTGGGCGTCGTAGGGGCCGCCGGCGGGCGGGGCCGAGGCGTTGGAGGGCAGCACCATCAGTACAAACCAGAAGGGTATCAGCAGGTGGAAAAAACGCATGGGCAAAGCAAGGTATTTACGGCTAAGGGATGCGCGCTTGGGGCTGATTTCACACGCTGCGGGCCGGTTTTTATTGTCGGGCTAGCTGCCGCCGGGGCATCCACCGCCCCTGCCGGGGCCGGCCGAGTTGCGCGGCCGGCTATTGGCCGAATGCCCCGGCAGGCCCTACTTTTGCCGGAATGGTGAAGAATTCACCGCTTGCTTCTATCCCTTTTTCAACTGTTTTATGCAACACAAGTATTTCGCGGTGCTGGCGGGTTTGCTGCTGACGGCTTCGGCCGCCCAGGCCCAGGTCACGTTCGGTCCGCGCGTCGGCCTGAACCTGAGCAACGTCGCCATCGACACCGACGACGCCAACGTCGACACCGACACCCAGGCCCGCCCCGGCGCGCAGCTGGGCGTGGCGGTAAACGTGCCGATGGGCAAGTTTGCGCTGCAGCCGGCCCTGGTGTTCAGCCAGAAAGGCTTCGCGGCGAAGGAAAAAAGTTCGGGCGGCTACATAAGCACCGTCGAGTCGAAAGTCCGCACAAACTACCTCGAAGTGCCGCTGAACCTGGTGTATACCTCCGGCGGCGACAAGGGCTTTCAGGTACTGGCCGGGCCGTACGTGGGCTTCGGGCTGAGCGGCAAGGTGTCGGCCAAAGGAACCTGGAGCTACCGCGACGCCTTCATCAACGACAGCGGCGTGGTCGACGAAACGCACGACGTGAAGTTTGTCAACAAGTACCCGACCCGCAACCCCGGCGACCACGCCTTCTTCCGCTCGCTCGACGCGGGCCTGAACGTGGGCGTGGGCGGCAAAATCAACGCCTTCCAGGTGCAACTGGTGTACGGCATGGGGCTGGCCAACATCATTCCCGACGAGCCCGTCGGCCAGGATTCCGACGACAAAGTGCGCAACCGGGGCTTTCAGCTCACGGCCGGATACTTCTTCAGCGGCAACTAGTCCGGCCAGCGGCTTTTCCGCGGCCTTGGCTGGCACCAGCCAAGGCCGCGGAAAAGCAACGGGCGCTTACTCCAACTAGAGTACTTGGGAGTGAACCAACTGCCGGACCAGCGCCTATTTTTGCCGGGCTGCGCCGTTGCTGTCAGCCGGTTATATTTTCCCTACTGCTTTATGTTCACCAAGTATTCTGTTGCCCTGCTGGGTTTGCTGCTCACGGCCTCGGCCGCCCAAGCCCAGGTGTATCTGAGCGCCGGCCCCACGCTGGGCGTTTCTTCCAGCACCGTGTCGGGGGATATGTTTCTCGGCTATTACGGCTCGGCCTACGAGAAAAGCCGACTTACGGCCCCGCAGGCCGGCGTCACGTTCAGTGCCCGGCTCGGGCACTTCGCCCTGCAACCCGCGCTGCTCTACACCGAAAAAGGCCTGCTGACGTCCCGCGACGCGGAAGGGCAGTACAGCTACCAGTCGCAGCGCTACCACTCGCACACGAAGTACAATTTCTCCGCCCGTTACCTGGAACTGCCCGTCAACGTGGTGGGCACGCTGGGCCGCGACGGCCGCGGCCTGCAGCTGCTGGCCGGCCCTTATGTGGCCCTGACCCTGAGCGGTACCCGGCACTTCGAAGAATACTACGACGAGCAGATTGTGGTGGCGCCCGGCAGTGAGCATCCCTCGTTCGACCGCCACGCCTACGACCAAGACTACCGCATCGGCAAGTCGGGCGACCCTCGCTCCGGCGACCTGCCGCTGCACCGCTTCGACTGGGGTGCCAACCTGGGCGCGGGCTACGCTCTGGGCCACTGGCAGGTGCAGGCCATCTACAGCGTAAGCCTGGCCGGCAGCCCGCCGACGACCCCAACCTACAACACCTCGACCTCGGCCCACTTCTACACCCCTTACCGCGTGTGGCAGGCCCGTCTCAGCTACCTTATCGGCGGCCAGCGCGAACGAAAATTGCCCGCCTTCCTCAACTTCCTGAACTTGAAGCCGGCCCAGTAACGGCCCGGGTTGGCGGGCAGCGGCGACGCTGGCAAATACCGGCGCGCGGCCGCTAATTATCTGCCGACGCGGCGGTTACTACGGCCGCCGACCGTGTTATTTAGCGGCGTCATCTACTTCGCGCCGTCCCGATGCCTTTTGCTAGAATCTTTCCGATTGCCGGCCTGCTGCTGAGCCTGCCGAGCCTGGCCACGGCGCAGGCGCAGTTCACATTTGGGCCCTGCGTGGGCGGCGGGCTGAGCGCCGTGCACTACAGCGCCGCGCTGCCGGCCACTACCCGCGCCGGGCGGCTGGCGGCGTACCAGCTAGGTGCCATGCTGCAGCTGCGGTATAGCCGCGTGGCGCTGCAATCGGGCCTGCTCGTCGTCACCAAAGGCAACCACGAAACCAACACGTACAGCTTTCAGGCCGGCGGGCGCACCGTGGAGGCCACCGCCACTTTCCGCGCCCGTTACGCCTACCTCGAGCTGCCGCTTCACGTGGCGTACGGCCCGGCCTGGGCCCGGGGCCTGCAGGTGTTCGGGGGGCCTTACGGCGCCGTGGGCGTGGGCGGGCGCTACCACAGCGAGTACCAGCAGTTCGACGAGCAGGGCAACTACCTGGGCACCCAGGTCAACGACTCGCCGGTGCGGTACGCGGGCTTGTTTTTCCAGTCGGGCGGGCCACGCACCTTCGACTACGGCCTGAACGCGGGCCTGGGCTACGCGCGGGGCCGCTGGCTGGCGCAGGCGCAGTACAGCTGGGGGCTGTGCAATCTGTTTGGCTACGCCCGCAGCGCCGACTTTCGGCAGTACCACCGCACGGCCGCCCTCACGCTCACCTACTGGCTGCTGACACCTTAGCGGCTGCCGGGCCGGCTGTCGAGCACGCGCTCGGCCTGGGCAATGTGGCGCTGCAGGTGGGCAATCATGAAGGCAAACTGGTCGGTGAGGCGCAGGCGCAGCAAGGGCACAATGGCGTTCGGAATGCGCACGGCGTTGGCGTTGATGGTGCGCGCCACCTGCAGCTGGTGGCTCAGGTCGTCGAGCTGGCGCAAGAATACTTCCACCACGGTGCGCGGCAGCCGCGAGCCGCTGGGGGCAAACTGCTGGGGCGTTTTCAGCGGCTTTTCGCGGGCCGGCGCCTGCATGGCCGCCGTTAGCTTCTTGCCGAAGTAGCCGTGCTTGACCTGCTCGGCCGGCTGGGTGCCGCGCTCCTGGGCCCGGCGCAGGCGCTGGTTCATCACCGGCAAGTACAGCCCCCCGATGATGTTGAGGTGCTCCAAGCACTGGCCCACGCTCCACTTGCCGGGGGCCGGGCCGCGGTTCAGCTGGTCTTCGCTGAGCGGCCGAAACCGCTCCTGCGCCACCCGGCGCACATCGGCCACGGCCTGGGTTAGCTGATCGAGAAACTCAGTGGTACGAAGCGGGGTGGACGCAGCCATCGGCGGGCGGAAACGAATGCGGCGGACAGGAATGGATAACAACTCGGCCCGCCCAAGGTACGGCGGGCCGGCGGCTTTGCCAACGCGAAAACGGCCCGGGAGGTTGGCCCGGCCAAGCACGGCGGCCGGTGGCGCCGGGCTGGCCGGGGCGCTACCGGTTCAGGCCCTGCGCGCTACCCGTCCGCTACTGCCCATGTGCGGGCAGCTCATATCTTGCCGCTTATGTTGCTCCACTTCCCGCTGCGCCGGCTGCTGCTGGCTTTCCTGCTGCTCGGCCCGGCGGCCGCCCGGGCCCAGGCCGTGCCCAATCCCGGCGAAAACATTGCCTACCTCGTCACCTTCGGGGCGCAAGCCGACAAGAGCTGGGGCGACGACGACTTCACCTCGGTGTACTTTTTTCTGGTGCCCAAGGAGCGCCGCCAGCCCGTCTACATCCGCGTGTTCGACCCCGACTGCGGCGGCAAGCACGACGAGGCTAAGTTCGGCTGGAACACCCAGACCGAGTTCAGCCTCTACGGCGGCCCCGGCACCCACTCCGCGCCCGACGCCCGCTCGCCCGAGCCCAAAGCCGGCCTGCGCAGCGGCACTCCGCTCAAAACGGTGGCCTTCGGCCCGGATGCCAAGCTGGACAACCAGTGGTACACCTTCGGCCCGCTCAACCCGCTGGAGGGCGAGCTGGTGCCCGAGTTTCAGGGCTACGTGTTCAAGGTGGTGGTGCAGGGCAAAAAGGGCGACGACGGCAACCTCTACCGGTTTTTCCTGAGCAGCAGCCCCGCGCAGAACGTGGCCGTGGAAGGCGGCAACGCCTTCACCTACGAGTACGCCATCCGCCTCACGCCCGAGCGCAACGCCGTGACGCACCTCTACCCCTTCGTCAACGAGCACGTGGTCAGCATCAAGCAGAGCAACTTCGACGCCGACGACGACTTGGGCATCAAGCTCTACTCCGTGGCCAAAAACGGGCACGACGCGGCCGTGTCGGGCGACACGCGCTGGGCCAGCAGCACCCACCCCGTCAGCGCCAAGGAGCACGGCCTCTCCATTGACATGCAGCTGACCAGCCGCTCCCGCGCCGCCAACGACCTGGTGTTTTACGTCACCGACCAGTACGACACGGCCCTCCCCTTCTTTGCCATTCCGCTGGGCGGCCCGCCCAAGTACCGCTACGACGTGGACGTGAAAATCCGCCGCTAAGCCGGGCGGCCACCGAGGCGGCGGGCGCGTTGGCCGAGCCGGGCGCTGCGTTCAACGCCAACGACTCCCGCCCCCCGGCCTCGGCCGTATCTTTCCCCGATGATTCGTTTTTGCGCGCGGTTTGGGCTGTTGCTTTGTCTGCTATGGGCCGGGCTGCTGCCGGCCCGCGCCCAGCAGCGGCACTGGCTGAAGCAGTTCGGGCCGGCCGAGGGCTTCGCGCCCAGCTTCGTCTACGCCCTGCACCAAGACCGGCAAGGCTACCTCTGGGCGGCCACCGCCGAGGGCTTGGTGCGCTACGACGGCACCGAGTTTGTCACCTTCACCACCAAGCACGGGCTGGCCGAGGACTTCGTGACCCGCCTCTACGAAGAGCCGCGTACCGGCACGCTCTGGGTGGGCCACTACCAGGGCGGCGTGTCGCGCTGGGACGGGCAGCGGTTCCATCGGGCCGCTAAAGCCACGCGGCTGCCAGCCGGCCTGAAACCGCAGCCCGGCATTCCACCCGCCGACACGGCCCGCATCGGTGCGTACCGGCGGCAGTTTCGCCTCAACTCGCAGGAAGTAGCCGACATCAGCTGCCTGGTGGAAGACCGGGAAGGCAACGCCTGGCTGGGCACGGCCGGCCAAGGCCTGTGGCGGCACTCCGACCGGCACATCACGCTGTACCCGTATCAGCCGCCCACCTTCACGGTCCCCACGGCGCTGGGGCGCGACGCCGTTCGGGCGCTGTACGGCTCAGCGCTGGGCCGCATGCACGCCTTACGGCCCGACCATTCGCTGGTGCCGCTGTCTCAGCCTTTGTACATGGGGGAAGAGCCGTTGCACGTTCCGGCTCCCGTTACGGCATTCGCCTTGGCCCCCACTGGTTCGGGCGCGACGACTCACTACCGCGTAGCCACCGATGGCGCGGGCGTGTGGGAATTGACGCGCCTTGACGGTTGGCAGCGCGTGTCGCGCCTGCCCGCCACCCTACGCGCCACCGCCCTGGCCGCCATGCCCGATGGCAGCCTGTGGGTCGGCACTGCGCTGGATGGCGCTTATTACCTGCCCGCCGACGCCTCCCAACCGGCCCAGCACTATACCACCGCCAACGGCCTGCTGCACAACACCATTTTCAGCCTGCTCGGCGACCGGGATGGCCGCGTGTGGTTCGGCACCCACGATACCGGCCTGGCCGTGTGGCAGCGCGGCCGCTTCGCCTACCACCGCTTCCCCAGTGGCGCCCTCGACGTCAGCGCCCTGGCCCAAGACAGCGCCGGCCGCGTCTGGATCGGCACCGAGGGCGCGGGCCTGTTCTGCTTTGAGCGCGGCCAGCTGCGCCAGTTCACTGGCGCCCAAGGCCTGCCGTCGATGTACTGCTACGCGCTGACGCGGTTCCGCATCGGGCAGACCTACCACGGCGTGTACGCCCCCGGCTATTCCCCCGATTCCATCTACCCTGACCAGCTGCTGGTGGTGCACCGCAACGGCCTGAGCGCCTACCACCCGGTGCAGAAACGCTTTGTACCACTAGCTTCGCCAAGTAATCCGCTGCTGCGCGACTTGCTGCCGCTGGTTGCGCTGGATACGCGCAACCTTGCCGTGTGGGCCGCCACGCGCACGGGGCTGATTTGCCTCAGCACGGCCGATTCGAGCTTGTTTCCGCGTCGCACGCTGGCCGGCCTCGCGGTGACCCGGGCCGAAGTCGACGGCGAAGCCCGCCGGCCCGGGGCCATCGGCACCCTGGCGGCCGGCCGGCACCGCGTGGCCTTTGACTTCCGCGGCCTGAGCCTCTCCGGCGCCGCCGACGTGGAGTACCAGTACCGCTTGCGCGGCTACCACGACGCCTGGAGCCGCCCCAGCCGCCTGGCCGAAGCCCAGTTCCCGGGTCTCGACGCCGGCCGCTACACGCTGGAAGTGCGGGCGCGGCTGCGCGCCGGGGCGCCCTGGAGCACGCCGGCTAGGGTGCCGTTCGGCGTTGCCACGCCGTTCTGGCGCACGTGGTGGTTTGCCGCGCTGGCCCTGCTGACGGCCGCCGCGGGCGTGTGGGCTGTCGTCCGCACCCGCGAGGCCACCCTGCGCCGCCAGAAGCTGCAGCTGGAGCGCACGGTGCGCGAACGAACCCAGCAGCTGCGCCAGCAAAAGGCGCACATCGAGCAAATCAACGGCGACCTAGTGCTGGCCCGCGACGCGGCCGAGGCTTCGCGCCGGGCCAAGGCGCAGTTTCTGGCCAACATGAGCCACGAAATCCGCACGCCGATGAACGCCGTCATCGGCCTGACGCACTTGCTGCAGCGCACGCCCACCAACGCCGAGCAGACCGAGTACCTGGCGGCTATTCAAGGCTCCTCGCAAAACCTGCTCACCATCATCAACGACATCCTCGACTCCTCCAAAATCGAGGCCGGCAAGATGTCGTTGGAAAGCGTGCCGTTCGGCCTGCGCGGGCTGCTGCAGCGGGTGGCGCGCATGTTTGAGTTTGCCACCGCCAGCAAGGGCCTGCAGCTGCGCCTGGAGCTGGCGCCCGAAGTGCCCGTGGCCGTGCTCGGCGACCCGGTGCGCCTGAACCAGGTGCTCGTCAACCTGGTCGGCAACGCCATCAAATTCACCGCCCGCGGCGCCGTGGCGGTGCGCGTAACGGCCCAACCCGGTGCCGCCGCGGCGGGGCAGTGGCTGGTGCGTTTTGCGGTGCAGGATACCGGCATCGGCATTGCGGCCGACAAGCTCGACGCCATTTTCGAAGACTTTTCGCAGGCCAACACCAGCACCACCCGGCAGTTTGGCGGCACCGGCCTGGGCCTGAGCATTGCCCGCAACTTGGTGGAGCTGCACGGCGGCCAGCTCTGGGTGGAAAGCACGGTGGGCGTGGGCTCCACGTTTCTTTTCGAGCTGCCCTACGCCGAAGCCGCCCCCGCCGAGCTACCCTCCGAGGCGCCCGCGGAACTGACGCCGTTCGAGCCGCCGCTGCGGGTGCTGGTGGCCGAAGACAACGAGCTAAACCAACTGGTGGCTCGCAAAACCCTGGAGGCCTGGAACGTGCAAGTGACGGTGGCGGCCAATGGCCGCTTGGCCGTGGAGGCAGCCACTGCCGCCCACTTCGACGCGGTGCTCATGGACGTGCAGATGCCCGAAATGGACGGCTACGAGGCCAGCCGCCAGCTGCGCCTGCGCTTCCCCGATGCCGCCGCGCTGCCCATCCTCGGCCTGACGGCTTCCGCCCTGCCCGAAGACCGCGCCCTGGCCCTGGCCGCGGGCATGAACGACACTTTGCCCAAGCCCTTCGACCCGGCCGAGCTTTACGCCAGCCTGGCCCGCTTTACCGGCCGCACCGCCGCGGCCACCGGGCCCGCGCCGGCTGCGCCCGCCGAGCCCCTGGAACCGGCCTGCGCCCCTGCAGCTACCCTCGGCGCCCCCGTTGATGCCCCCGACTGGTCGTTGCTGGAAGAGCTGGCCTTCGGCAACGAAGCCTTCATTGCCCAGATCATCGACACATTTTTGCGCGACGTGCCGCCCTTGCTGCCCCAGCTCCAGGCCGCTACCGCCGCCGCTGATGCCGCCGCTACGGCCAGCCTTGCCCACCGCATCAAGGGCCAGTTGGCGTATTTCGGCTTGCCCGAATTGCACGAGCAGCTCGACCAACTGGAGCAGCAGGCCAAACGGGGTGCCCTCCCCCCCGCCACGGCCGCCCAAACTGCCCGCATTGCCGGTCGTCTGCAGGCGCTTTTTCCGCTGCTGCAGCGCCGCCGCGACGGGGCCCCGGCCTGACGAGGCTTTTTCCGCCCGGGCGCCTACCTTTGGTCGTATGCCCAACTCCACTACGCCCACCGTGTTGCGCTGTCTCGTCGTCGACGATGATCCGCTGGCTATCCAGGTTATCCAGAATTGCATTACCCACACTGATTTCCTCGAACCGGTGGGCGCCTGCAGCAGCGCCATCGAAGCTGCGGCCACGCTGCGCACCACCCCCGTCGACCTGCTGTTTCTCGACGTGGACATGCCCGAGATGAGCGGCCTCGACCTGCTCGACACGCTCACCGAGCCGCCCCTGGTGGTGCTCGTCACCAGCAGCCGCGACCACGCCGTGGCCGCGTTCGAGCATCGCGTGGTTGATTACCTAGTGAAGCCCGTGGCCTACGCCCGCTTCCTCAAGGCGGCGCAAAAAGCCTTCGAAACCGCGCAGGCCGCCCCAACTCCCGCGCCGGCCGCCAGCCCCGTCTCAACCGACCACACCTTCGTCAAAGTCGACAGCAAGCTCGTGCGCGTGGGCTTCGACGAGGTGCACTACGTCGAAGCGCTGGGCGACTACGTGCACATTGTGCTCGGGCAGCAGAAACTCATTGTGTACAGCACCATGCGCGCCGTGGAGGAGAAATTTCCTGCCCAGCAGTTTGTGCGCATTCACCGTTCCACCATCGTCAACCTGCGCTACGTGCAGGCCATTGACGACAACGCCGTGGTTATCGACGGCAAGCACCTACCCATCGGCCAGACCTACCTGCGCGACGTGCTGCAGCGCCTCAACAAGTTTTAAGCGCCCCGTATGCCGGTGTTGTTTCGCCCGATCAGCCCTGCGCGGCGTCTCCCCAAACTTCTGCTACTGGGCGGCTGGCTGCTGGCCGGCTCCGGGGCACTAGCCCAGCAGGCCGGCGATACGCTCAGCGTGGCCTGCCCCCGTCCCGCTGTGCCCCCACCCTGCGTTGACCTCGACGCGCGCCGCTCCGTCGACCCTGCCGCGGGCCCGCTTACCTACCGCTGGCGCATGGGCGACGGCACCACGCTCAGCGGCCCGGTCGTGTCGCACTGCTACGCCGAGCGCCGCCGCTACCTTATCCAACTCGACGTGGTGGACGAGCGCACCGGCCGCGTGCGCACCGCCGAACAAACCTACCCCGTCGATTTTACGCTGGAGCCCCTGGTCGATTTTACCCTTTCCACCGACACCGTTCGCGTCGGCCAGCTAGTCACCTTCGATGCCTCGCAGGCCCAAATTCCGCCCTGCACCAACACCATCGTGCTCTGGGACTTCCGCGACGGCACCATCAGCAACGGCCGCCGCCTGACGCACGCCTTTCGCAAGCCCGGGCGCTTCGAAGTGCGCATGAGTTTGCGGGCCAACGGCCCTGATCCGTGCCCCGACAGCCACTGCGTGAGCCGCCCGGTGGTGGTGGTGCCCTGAAGAATTACAACGACCCCGACAAAATGCTTTTTTCTAAGCCCGGCCAATACTGCCGGGCTTTGTTGCGTTGTACTCGTACCAGACACTTGCACTGTTTCCTGATCAATCTAAATCAGTTACGAAATCCTGTGCAAAAAAATATTTCAAAAGTTCATAATAATTCAGCTTCCTTCCGTTTCTTTGTCCAACTGATCCAACATCATCACAACGTAATACAACCATACGGCTCCATGAAAAAGCTCCTGACCACCGCTTGCTTGTCGCTCCTCCTGGTTGGCGCTTATGCCCAAGGCTCGCCTTCCATCTCGCAGCGGGCCACCGAGTTTACCCGCTCGCTTGCTCCCCATGTAGGCCTCGACGACGCGCGTCAGATTCAGGTAAAGCGCCTGACCGTCAGCCGCATGGAGAAAGAACAGGAAATCGACCGCATGTACGTTGGCGACGAAGCCGTGCGGCAGCCCAAGCTGCAAGCCGTGGCCGAAGAATACCGTACCAACCTCAAGTCGCTGCTCACGCCCGCGCAGTACCAGCGCTTCGAGCAATGGGCGGCTACGGCCCCGGCCAACGCCACGGCCGCCAAGCCCTAATTGTTAGCGGCCTTGCCGCTCCCGTTGCTGCTGCTGTTCCGCCATGTGCTGTAGCAGTAGCAGGGTTTGTTGCCAGAGGTTTTCGTACGGAATGATTTCAATTTCCGCAAACGCCTCGCCCGGTGGCGGCGTTTCGCTGAGCTTGCTCAGCAGCGCCTGCCCCTTCTTTTCGCAGGCCCTTGGGTCAAAATTCTCCTTGACCGTGAGCTGCAGCAGCCGGAACATCAGCCGGCTGCGCAGCGTGGCAGCGTCGCGCAAGTGGGCGCTTTCGTACTTACGCAGGCTTTCCAAGCGCGCCAGTAGGGCTTCGATGTTGCCCTCGCGCAGGTAGTGCAGAAACTGTAGAATCAGGATGGCTACGTTGTAGCCCTGCTTGTCGCGGCTGTGGTCGGGAATGCGCTGCACCAGCTGCGCGAAGTGCAGCGGCCGCAGCCCCGCTTCTTCGGGCCGCACGAAGTACAGATAGGCCCGAAATAAGTCCCAGCGCTGCCGGGCCGGCTGCGATATTTTCGTCACGAACGGGTTGTTCTGCATCCGCCGCAGCAAGTCGCCGGCCAGAGCGTAGTTGCCGTCGTGCATGGCCAGCAGGTAGTAATTTTCCAGGAACACGAACCAGTTGTTGCTGGAGCGGTGAAAGGCCGAGAGGTAGCCCTCGGCCACAGCCAACCCGTCCTTCAGGCGCCGGGCCCGCAGGTGCGCGTACACGTTGTAAAACTTCGTGAAGCGGCTGTCGAAGCGCCGGGCGTTCAGCTTGCCCCGCGCAAACAGGTTTTCGGCCTCCTGGGTAATGCGGATAATTTCCTCAAAGTTGCCGACCAGTTCCTGCAAAATCAGTTGCAGTTTGAGCAGCGTATCGTACACGTTGTAAGACGGCACGCGCTTGTATAGCGCCTCCAGCTTGCCGATAATAGTCGGCAGTTCCTGCAGCAGCCGGCGCCGCGACGACACTGAGCGCGCCAGATTCATTTTGGCCTCCCGAAACAAGTGCTGGGCCTGCTGCTCAACTTGGGCCGTTTGCTCTAGCTTTTCGAGCGCCTTGACGCTTTTGCGGTACTGCGAGTAGTCGTTGGTTTCGATGCTGATGGCGCGCAGCATGTCCCAGGCCGTGATGGCGTGCTGCGTGAACTCGCCCTCGGTGGCCAAGCGCGCCACTTTGCGCAGCATCTGCGGCAGCAATATCCGCTCCCCTTCTCGCAGCAGCACGCTGGCTTGGTACAGCATCTCCAGGCACTGCTGCTCGTAGCGCCGGAAAGCAGGGTGCCGCGGATCCGTGTGGTCTAAAAAAAAGAGGTGGTTGAGGAGCTTTTGCTGCAAGCGCTGCTTAAGCTTGCGCACGGTGGCTTGGCTTTTGGCCGAGCCACTGTTGTACATGCGCTTGGCAACTTGCAAGTTGCTGACATTGGTATCGGCCAACAGGATATCCAGCAGCTCTTCTTCGCGGGTGCGGGCATCGCCGCGGCCGGCAAACTCAATTAGCGGCACCGTCGTGAGCCTTCGGTTCGTCACAACCTTAGCCAAATTCACCAACTCATTCATGGCTCAACTTAGTTTTTTCGCTAAAATCGGCTTTCTGTGCTCCGTTTCTCTTCACAAAGAACAAGTCACACCGTTCCCCCGTTTTTCCTTGAACATACGGGGTGGCTAGGCGCAGCTTTGTATTGTGGATAATTGGTGCCGTTTGCAGGGCATCTTGTCACAGAAAGCAGCAAATTACTGGTAAAGCTAGTGCCCTTACTACGCTAAGCAGAAGGCCTTCGCCGCATTTATTCTTAATCTATCACAGCCAATAAAGTAGGAATTATAGTCACAGCAACAGCAGGTTCTTCCTTTACCCCGGGTATGTGCATGACCCAACTTTGTGTCAATCAAACATTTGACACCACCCCAAAAACCCAAGGTCATGCTGGAACTGCTACTCGCCGCCTTCTTCCAATTCAACTCGATCTTCGTTGGCGTTGACGCTGCGGCTACCGAAACCGGTGGCACGGGCTGGGGCGAAGGCCAGACAACCACGACGACCACCACGACCACGTCGGCTGATACCGGTGGCACGGGCTGGGGCGAAGGCCAGGTTACGACGACGGCCTCTTTCGACACGGGCGGCACCGGCTGGGGCGAAGGTCAGTAATCGGGCGTTCAGCGGCACTTCGGTATCTTGGCCGGCCTTACCTCAGCGGTAGCGCTTCTGCCCATGCTCCGATTCGCCGTTATTTGGGGGCTGCTCAGCGGTATTCTTGGCCTGACCGCCTGCTCGCCCTCCTCCTCACCCCACTCCGCCAGCGCCCCCACCGTGCGGGTCTGCTGGCCCCGCGACCCGGAGTCGCTCAACCCGGTGACGCTGCCCAACGCGTACGCCGTGCAGGCCAACAACCTGCTGTACCAGAGTCTGCTTACCGTGGACGGCCCCACCCGCCGCCACGTGCCCTGGCTGGCGGCCGACCTACCCGCCGTCGAGCACCGCGACTCCCTTACATTCCTGCACTACCGGCTGCACCCGCAAGCAACTTGGGACAACGGCACTCCCATTCTGGCCCAAGACGTAGTTTTTACCCTTAAAGTGCTGAACTGCCCGGGCCTGCCCAACGAAAGCCTGCGCGGCCTCGTCAGCTTTATCCGGGACGTGCAAACGGACGCGGCTGACCCGCGGCGCTTTACGCTTGTCTGCCGCGGCTACGCCCCCGAATACCGCGACAACAGCGGGGAATTCCCCATTCTGCCCGCTTACCTAGTCGATCCGCAGGCGCGCCTTCGCTCGGTCCCGCTGCAGCAGCTGACGCAAGCCGACAGTTCGGTAGCGAGTGTGGCCGCCGTCCAGACGTTCCAACAAGAATTCAATCAAGCTGCCCGCTGGCGCGACCCGCGCACCTTGCGTGGCAGCGGCCCTTACCAGTTGGCCGGCTGGCAAGCCGGACAGCAAGTCACCTTTGTGCGCAAGCCTCGCTGGTGGGCCGACGGCCTCAAACCCGCCACGCCAGCCCTGACGGCCAACCCCGGCCGAATCGAATTTCACGTGGTGCCTAACCCCGCCACGGCGTTGCTGGCGTTGCGCCGCGGCGAGCTGGACGTGTACCCGAACATGCCCGGCCCCGATTTTGCGCGGCTCAAGACCAGCGACAGTTCCTCCTTCCGCTTCTATTCACCCGCTTCTTACCGCGTGGTGGTGCTGGAAATGAACGTGCAGCAGCCCGCGTTGCGCGACGCCCGTACCCGCCAAGCGCTGGCGTTGCTGGTCGACTACGACCGGTTGCTGCGCGCCACCCAGTACGGGCAAGGACAGCGCACCACCGGCCTCATCAGCCCGCGCGAAAAATGGGTGTACCACGACAGCTTACCGCTGCGTCCTTACGCCCCGGCTGAAGCAGCCACCCTGCTGCAGCGGGCCGGTTGGCAGCGCGGCCCCGACGGCTGGCGGCGCGCCGGGCAGCCCTTGACATTGCGCCTGTTTTACAGCGCCAGCGACCGAACGTACGCCACCGTAGCGTTGCTCTTTCAGCAGAGCGCCCGGCAAATTGGGCTACCCGTCACGCTGCACCCGACCGAAGCCGGGCAGCTGTCGGAGCTGCGGCGCAACGGCGAATTCGACTTAAGCCTGCGCACGCTCTACGGCAACCCGTTTGCGTACGACCTGCGCCCCTTGCTCCACACAGGCAGCATCGGCAGCGGCGGCGCCAACCGGAGCCGCTTTGGCAACGCCGCTTCGGACCGCCTGCTCGAAACCATCTACGCCACGGAGGATTCGGTGAGCAAAGCGCGGCTGCTGCGCCGACTGCAAACGTTGTTGTACCAGGAAGTGCCGTTTACCCCGCTGTTTTTTGAGCCCAACCGCCTTGCCGTCTCGCGGCGCTTCGCGCACGTGCGGCCTAGCGGCCTGGAGCCCGGCTACGACCTACCATCGTTCACCTTGGCCCCGGCGCAACCCTAACTAGATGATGGTCCGAGCCTTGGTATTGCGCGTGCTTCGGGCACTGGGCACGGCTTGGTTGATTGCCTCCGCCGTGTTTCTGCTGAGCCGCAGCTTACCGGGCGGCGGTCCGCACTTGTTCACCGATGAGCGCGCCGGTACCTTCGGCCAGCAAACCACGGCCGAGGCCCAGTACCAACGTCGACTGGAGCTGCAGACCCCGCTGTTTTATTTCCGCTTGCTGCCGGGACGGTGGTATGGCACTCCCAATCAGTATCATACTTGGCTGGGTCAGTTAAGCCGGGGCCAGTTAGGCCAGTCTTACCGGGACGACGTGGCCGTCACGGAACACCTGGCCCAGGCGCTGCGCCTGACCCTCCCTTTGACAGTTAGTGCGCTGTGCGTGGCCGCTGGCCTTGGGTTGCTGCTGGCCCAATGCGCCGCCCGCCGCCCGCGATGGTACCGGTGGCTGCTCTCGGCAGCGTATTTTCTGGACAGCCTGCCGCTGTTCGTCATAGGCATGGTGCTGCTCTTGTTGCTCGCCAATCCGGATTTTCTTTCCCTGTTGCCAGCCTACGGGTTGCCGGCTGACTATTCGGCCGCCGGCGCGTTATCCTGGTCGGCAGTACCGTATTTCGTCCTGCCGGTGCTGGCCCTCACGTTGAGCAGTCTGCCGGCGCTGCTTCTGCCCCTCATGGGCGCCCTGCGTGAGCAATGGCAACAGCCCTATATGGTGACAGCCCGGGCCAAAGGCGTTTCCCCGCGGCAGGCCGGCTGGCGTCATGCCTTGCCTAACGCTGCCCCCGTATTCATCACCCGCCTCGCCGACCTGGCGCCGGGCGTGGTGGCCGGGGCGGTAGTCATCGAAGTAGTATTTGCCCTGCCGGGCATGGGCCGGCTGCTGGCCGAAGCTGCCGCGGCCCGCGACGTTCCCGTGCTCGTGGGCGGTGTGCTGCTCATAGCGGCCGTGCGCCTGCTGGCCTGGCTGCTGGCCGACGTTGCCAACGCTCTTCTTGACCCGCGGCTGCTGTGAGTTGGACTGGTCCGCGTTTTCGCTTGATGAGCCGCTGGTTGGCAGGGCTATGGCTGTTGGCACTGCTGTTGGCCGCTGCGTGGGCGCAGTTTGGTCCGGCAGCAGGGCAGCCTGCGCCCCTGAACCTGGAGCAACTTAGCCATCCGCCATCCGCCCAGCACTGGCTGGGCACTGACCCCTATGGGCGCGACGTGCTTACCGACCTGATACTGGGCACGCGCCAATTGGTCATCATTAGTTTGCCAGCAGCGCTGTTGGCGTCGGCATTGGGTGCGGTATTAGGAGCCGCTGCGGGTTACTGGGGCAACACCGGTGTACGGTTGCGCACCAGCGCAGCAGTGGTCTTGCTAATCGGGATTGTAGGCGCATTGGTTACTGAGCCGGCGGAGGCGGGCTGGTGGCTGCTGGCTGCGGCCGGCTTGTCGGCTTGCACCTATGCTTCGTTTTTACCCGCAACCACCCTCGCCTTGCCCTTGGATTGGGCGGTGCTAGGTGCAGCCGCTTGGCTCGGAGCAGTGCCCCGTTTGGTATTGGTTCTGTCCCTGGTTGCCCTGCATGCACCGGCTGGGTGGTGGCTGGTCAGCATCCTGACCCTTACTTGCTGGCCTAGCACCGCCCGCCTCACGCGTACGTTGGTGCAGCAATTGCGTCAGCGCCCCTACGTAGAGGCCGGACGCGCCGCGGGGTATTCCACCGGCCGCCTGCTGTGGGTGCACCTAGCGCCCAACGTGTGGCCCAGTCTACGCAACACCCTGCCGCTCAACTTAAGTATCTGCTTGGGACTGCAAACCACGCTTGGGTTTCTCGGCATCGGCTTAAGTCCTGATCAGGCCGACTGGGGACTCACCCTGGCCAACGCCCGGCTGGAACCCGGCGCGTGGTGGCTGGTGCTAAGTGGGCTGCTGGCCCTCACCTGCACTATGGCCGCTATCTACCATCTGCTACCGGCTTCTGATGCCGGTTTAGCGCATTTACCCACTGCTAGCACAGCAGCCGACGTCACAAATAGCCAACAAATATCTACATCCATCGAGCAATAGGATGCGCTGATTAATGACTATTTATCAGCTTAATACGCCATGTTACAATTACACCACCCTATGTATTATCGATTTTACAGAGCTAATCAGCCACAATTTTCATGTCACAGCAGTAGCCCAATCTTCCTTTACCGACGCTAAACCATACGCTTCATTTGTATCGAAAACGCTGCTAAACGCCGCTGCCCAAAGGCTCTATCAGTCTCTAAGCTGCGCGCTTTCTTAGCCAAGGTCATTGCATTTACTCCACTGCTACAATGCAAGCCAATACACTGCCGCCTAATTCCTCGCCGGAAGCGGGCTCAGACGTAGTCAGTACCACAGATGGTCTGTTGGTAACGGACGCGTCAAAAGTCGAAGAAGCCTTGCGTCGCGGAGCCGCCGTGCGCATCGGAGATATAATAGTCGGTCTGTTCCCCACCTTGGAAGGGGCCGCTTAGATACTATCTATCCGGAGATTGGTCACTTGATTAGACCCTTCTCTAGTAGGTTGTTGCAATAGGTGTGTCGAAAAACCGCAGGCTATGCCGGCGGTTTTTTTGCGTTTGGCCTTTGCCTAACCGAGCACAAAAAAGCCGCCGCCTTTTCAGGCAGCGGCTTTTTTGCGTTAAAGCGGATTACGAAACGGCGGTACCACTCGGCACACTAGGCGCGGGGGGCGTGGCCGGCTGCGTATCGATGCCGGGCAGCGGGGGCTCCGGGGCATCGTGGTGCATGGGCGAGGCGCCGCTGGGGTGCCCGTCGCGCCACTCCGAGAGGGTTTCGCTGCGGTCGGTGCCTTCCATGTGCGCTTGGTAGGCCGTCGGGGCTGAGAAGGGCCGCTTGCCGACGAGACGTTCCAGGTCGTCCTGCAGCAGCACTTCCTTGCGCAACAGTTCCTGCGCCACGGCTTCGAGTTCCGTGCGGCGGTCGATGAGCAGCTGCTTGGTGCGCTCGTACTGGCCCTGAATCATCTTCCGGGCTTCCTCGTCGATGGTCTGGGCGGTGGCCTCCGAATACGGTTTGGAGAAGCCGTATTCGTTGCGGCCCTGCGAGTCGTAGAACGACACGTTACCAATCTTGTCGTTCATACCGTACACCGACACCATGCCGTAGGCACGCTTGGTGATGCTCTCGAGGTCCGACAGCGCGCCGGTCGAAATCTTACCGAACACCAAGTCCTCGGCGGCGCGGCCGCCCAGGGTCACGCACATCTGGTCGAGCAGTTGCTCGGTGGTGTAGAGGAACTGCTCGCGGGGCAGGTACTGCGCGTAGCCCAGGGCCGCATAGCCGCGGGGCACGATGCTCACCTTCACCAGCGGCTCGGCGTGCTCCAGGAACCAGCCGGCCACGGCGTGGCCCGCTTCGTGGTAGGCCACGATTTTCTTTTCCTCGGGGCTGATAATCTTGTTTTTCTTCTCTAAGCCGCCAATGACACGGTCGATGGCGTCCTGGAAGTCCTGCATGGTCACCATCTTCTTGTCGCGGCGGGCGGCAATGAGGGCGGCTTCGTTGCAGACGTTAGCAATTTCAGCGCCGGCAAAACCCGGCGTCTGAGCCGACAGGCGCTTGGCGTCCACATCGGGGGCTAGGGTCAGCGGCTTCAGGTGCACCGAGAAGATGGCGGTACGGCCGTTCAGGTCCGGCGGATCAACCGAAATCTGGCGGTCGAAGCGGCCAGGACGCAGCAGGGCTGAGTCGAGGGTGTCGGGGCGGTTGGTGGCGGCCAAGATGATAACACCCGAGTCGGTACCGAAGCCGTCCATTTCCACCAGCAGTGAGTTCAGGGTGTTTTCCCGTTCGTCGTTGCCGCCGGGCACGTTGCCGCGCGAGCGGCTGCGGCCAATGGCGTCGATTTCGTCGATGAAGATGATGCAGGGCGCTTTGGCCTTGGCCTGCTTGAACAGGTCACGCACGCGAGCCGCGCCTACGCCGACAAACATTTCCACAAAGTCGGAGCCCGACAGCGAGAAGAAGGGCACGTCGGCTTCCCCGGCTACGGCCTTGGCCAGCAAAGTTTTACCCGTACCAGGAGGACCTACCAGCAGGGCGCCTTTGGGAATTTTGCCGCCGAGGATGGTGAACTTCGAGGGGTTCTTGAGAAACTCCACGATTTCCTGCACCTCCTCTTTAGCTTCTTCCAGCCCGGCTACGTCCTTGAAGGTCACTTTTACCTTGTCGCCGCCCTCGAACAGGGCCGCGCGCGACTTGCCGATGTTGAAGATCTGGCCGCCGGGCCCGCCCGCGCCGCTCATACGGCGCATCAGGAACCAGAAGCCCACGAGCAGCAGCAGCATGAAGCCCCAGCTGGCAAACAGGTCGGTGACGCCCTGGCGGCTGTCGACTTTCAGGCCCACGCGCTGGGGCGGGGGAATGTTGGCCTGCAGCTTATCGAAGTCCTCTTTGAAGGTTTTGCCATCGATGACGCGGAAGTTGAACTGCGGCGTCTGGTCGGTCATCAGCGGGCCACGGTTGCGCAGCTGCTGGCCGTACTTGTTGCTCTGCAGGGCGTCTTTCTTGAGCGTGACTTCCACCGACCGGTCGTTGACGAGCGTGACGTCGCGCACGTCGCCGGCTTGGTACATCTGCTCAAACTCCTGCTGGGTAATCTCGACGGCCGAGGTGCCCCGGTTCAGGTAATAGAACCCAAACACGAGGATGGTCAGCCCGAGCAGCACCCACAGCTGCACACCGGGCTTGGGAGCCCCGGATGCTGGCAGCATGGGTTTTTTCTTTTTCGGAGAAGGGGTGTTATCTGGCATGAATAAGATTGGTCTTCAACAAAGGGAGACACTGCAGACCTGAACACGCCGCCGAAGCGGTTTGTTCGGCCCCGCCTGCTGCAAAGTCGCGGCCGGCGGGGCCTGGTTGCCAGGGCTGACGCACCGGCCCGGCAATTACTTTACCGGGGGCACAAAATCAGCGACGAGAACGAAGCGGACGGCTTACTTAACCGCCGTTTCTTCCTCGATAAAGGAAATTTCGGCGTCGCCCCACAGCTCTTCGAGCGCGTAGAACGAGCGACGGTCGCGCAGGAAGACGTGGACGACGACGTCGACGTAATCGAGCAGGACCCACTCGCGGTTTTGGCGGCCTTCGCTCTGCCACGGGTTTTGCCCGGTGGATTTTTCCACTTCCTCCTCTACCGAGCGCGCAATGGCGTCGAGCTGGGTATCGGACGAAGCCGAGCAGATGACGAAGTAATCGGCAACGGCGTTTTTGAGGTGTTTAAGATTGAGTACGACGATGTCAGAAGCTTTTTTGTCCTGCATCCCACGTACGACGAGGTCTGCCAAGTTGTCCGAATCCTGCCGAACCGGGGTAATTTTCATGTGGAGAAAGTAGGTTTGTCAATACAAAGTAGCGAAAAACAAGTGGAGCCAATCAGTCCCCAAACGCTCTTCACGGGCCAACAGCTTATCTGGTTGCCGGAATGTGGCTCTACGAACACGGAGGCACGCGAGCTAATAGGCCAAAACCGCGCCACCGATGGCTGTACCGTCATAACGGACAAGCAGACCGCCGGCCGCGGCCAACGCGGCAACCAGTGGGAGGCCGCGCCGGGCGAAAACCTGACGCTGTCGGTGGTGTGGCGCCCAACGTTTCTGCCGGCTGCCGCGCCGTTTCGGCTGAATCTGGCCGTGGCCCTCGGTGTGCACGACTGGGCCAGCGCCTTGCTCGGCCCCGACCCCGCCCTGCGCCTGAAGTGGCCGAACGACCTGTTCTACCAGGACCAGAAGCTGGGCGGCATCCTGATAGAAAACACACTTAGCGGCGGACAAATTCACTACAGCGTCGTTGGCATCGGAATAAATATCAACCAGACGCTATTTGACGTGTCCACGGCCACCTCGCTTAGCCGCTTGACCGGCCGCGCCTACGCCTTGCCGCCGCTGGCCGCCCGCCTGCTCGAAAGCCTGGAGCGGCGCTACCTGCAGCTGCGCGCCGGGCAAGTGGCCCAGCTGCAGCAAGCCTACCGGCAGGTGCTCTACCGCTACGACGAATGGCACCACTTTGAAGTGGACGGCAAGCGCGTGCCGGGTCGTATTGTGGACGTCACGGACGAAGGCATGCTGGTGCTGGAGCAGACTAATGGGCAGCGACGTAGCTTCGGCATGCAGGAAATCCGGCACGTGCTCAACGACTAGCAGCAGCAATTTCCGGCCGTGAGGCAACCATCAGCGGGCAGTTTGCGAGTGCGTGGGTGTACTCTTCTGCCCCTCGCCACTATGCCTGAACCCTAGCTCGTTAAACCCGGTGGGCTCTTGCTGCTCCAAGGGCCGTGCACTGCCTCGCCTCGTTCCGGCACGCGGCTTGCAACAAGCCACCCGTTGCCGCCAATTTTCCTCGGAAATTTCCTATCTTAGGCCTAGCCGATGCGTCGGCGGGGCCACGCTCTCAACGCCAAATTCTATGAAGCTTTTTACTCGCCTCCTCGCTGCCACCGGCCTGCTGCTGCTGCAGGTTCCTGCTTGGGCAGCTACCGTTGTCGTGCAAGTGCGCGACTTTGAGTATTCGCCCCAGGTGGTCAACATCGCGCCCGGCGACGTGGTGCGCTTTCAGTGGGTCAGTGGCACCCACCCGACCGTGTCGGACAGCTCCCCGGCGGCGTTTGCGGCCTTTACGCCCAGCGCGTCGGTGCCGACGCGCGACGTGACGTTTAATACTGCCGGCACCTACGATTACCATTGCACGGCCCACGGCGCGGCCGGTCGCGTCGGCATGTGGGGCAGCGTGAGCGTGTCGCCGGCCAACCCCACCCGCGAAGCCACCAAGCAGGCCGCGGCCCTGCTCAACGTGTACCCCAACCCGGTACGCGGCGGCGAGGCCACGCTGACGATGAGCGACTTAAAACCCGGCCAGGCCTACCGCCTGCGCATCACCAACATCATCGGCCGGGAAGTGCAGAATGTGGCGTTGCGCCCCGACATCGTGACCAACGGCCAGCCCATCAGTTTCTCCGCGCTGCCGGCCGGGCTCTACATCTGCTCGGTGCTCAGCAACGACAAAGTTCTAGCCACCAAGCGCGTGACGGTGCAAGACTAACACCGGCCCTTGCGTCAATTTGATCTGGCAACATCCGCTCCCGCGTTGGGGGCGGATGTTTTTTTGTGCCGTTACCGCCCGAAAAACGCCTGGGCGGGCCTTGCCGCATTTATGCCTACTTTTGGCATTCCTGAAAATCCCTGTATGCAGCGTTACTCGCGACTGAATAACCTGGTGGGCTGGCTGGTGTTTGCCGTGGCCACCATTACCTATCTGCTCACGCTAGAACCCACGGCTAGTTTCTGGGACTGCGGCGAGTTCATTGCCTGCTCCTACAAGCTGCTGGTGCCCCACCCGCCCGGCGCGCCCACCTTCCTGCTGCTGGGCCGCCTGTTTTCCCTGCTCTCCTTCGGCGACGTGACGAAGGTGTCGGTGCTGGTGAATGCCTTGTCGGGGCTGAGTTCCTCGTTCACAGTGCTCTTCCTGTTCTGGACCATCACCATGCTGGCCAAGAAGCTGGTGCTGGGCCGCCCCGGCATGCACGACGACCGGCCGCTGGAGCCCACCGCCGGGCAAACCCTGCTCATTTTGGGCAGCGGCGCCGTTGGGGCGCTGGCGCTGGCCTTTTCCGATTCGTTTTGGTTTAACGCCGTGGAGGCCGAAGTGTACGCCATGTCCTCCTTGTGCACCGCCGCAGTCGTGTGGCTGATGCTGAAGTGGGAAAACCGCGCCGACGAGTACGACTCAGACAAGTGGCTGATTCTGATTGCCTACGTGATGGGCCTAAGCATCGGGGTGCACTTGCTGAACCTGCTGGCCATTCCGGCTCTGGGCCTGATCTACTACTTCCGCCGCACTGCTACGCCGACCTGGATGGGCGGCTTTATCACCCTGGTAGTCAGCAGCATCATCGTCGGGCTGATTCTGGTGGGCATTATCCCGGGCCTGCCGTCCATTGCCGGCTGGTTTGAGGTCTTGTTCGTCAACTCGTTCGGACTGCCGTTCAACTCGGGCCTGATTTTCTTCCTGATTATCTTCTTCGGGCTGCTCTGGTTTGGCTTCCGCTACTCCAAGCAGCGCAGCAGCCGCCTGCTCAACACGGCCCTGCTCAGCCTGGTATTCATTCTGATCGGCTACTCCTCGTACCTGATCATCCCCATCCGCTCGTCCTTCCTGCCGACCATCAACGAGAACACGCCCAACGACGTGCTCTCGTTCGTGAGCTACCTCAAGCGCGAACAGTACGGGGACCGTCCGCTGCTCTACGGCCCGCAGTTCAGCGCCCAGCCCTACGACCAGAAAGAAGGCGCTCCGCGCTACGTGCGCGGCACCGATAAGTACGAAATTGCCGAGCACCGCCTCGAAACGCTGTACCGCGACGAGGACAAAGTGCTGCTGCCCCGCCTTTACTCGCCCGACCCCGGCCACATTCAGCAGTACCAGAAATGGGGCGTGAACGTGCGCCAGATGCAGGACCCGGAAACCGGCCAGACCTCTTACGCCAAGCCCACCATGGGCGAAAACCTGGGCTTTTTGTTCCGCTACCAGATGGGCCACATGTTCTGGCGCTACTTCATGTGGAACTTCGTTGGCCGCGACTCCGACGTGCAACAGGCCGGCGTGATGTGGCCCAACGAGGGCAGCAAGAGCGGCTTGCCGGAGCGCATTGCCGACAGCAAGGCCCGCAACAATTTCTTCGCCATTCCGCTGCTGCTGGGCATCGTGGGCCTCTTTTTCCACGCCCGCCGCGACGGCAACAACGCCCTGATGGTGGGCTTCCTGTTCCTCTTCACGGGCCTGGCCATCGTCATTTACCTGAACCAGCCGCCCATCGAGCCGCGCGAGCGGGACTACACCTTCGCCGGCGCCACCTACGCCTTTGCCATCTGGATTGGCCTCGGCGTGCTGGGCCTCGCGGCGCTGCTGCGCTCGGTGCTCAAGTCTGATTCGGCCCGTGGCGGTATTGCCGTGGCTATCGGCCTTGTGGCGCCCGCGCTGATGGCCGCCCAGGGCTGGAACGACCACGACCGCTCCGACCGCTACAACTCGGTGGATTCGGCCAAGAACCTGCTGAACTCGCTGCAGCCCAACGCCATTCTCTTCACCAACGGCGACAACGACACCTTCCCGCTCTGGTACGCTCAAGAAGTGGAAGGCGTGCGCACCGACGTGCGCGTGGCCGTGCTCAGCTACCTGAACACCGACTGGTACATCGACCAGATGAAGCGCCGCAGCTACAAGTCGCAGCCGCTGCCGATTTCGATGGAGCACTCGGTGTACCAGCAGGGCACCAACGACTACCTCCCCTACGCCGAAAACCCGGCCGTGAAGGAGGTGGACCTGAAGCAATTCATGCAGCTGGTGGAGCAAAACTCGCCCCTGCTGCAGGTGCAGACGCAAAGCGGCCGCCCGCTGCTGAGCTTCCCGACGCGTAAGTTCTACCTGCCCATCGACACCGCCGCGGTGGAGAAAATGGGCCTGGTGCTGCCCGAGCGGCGCAACCAAGTGGTGTCGCGCATGGAATGGGACATGGGCCGCGGCGCCATCGAGAAGAAAAACCTGGTGATTCTGGACATGCTGGCCACCAACAACTGGCAGCGCCCGATTTACTTCTCCTCGACGGTGAACACGCAGGACTTCATGAACCTGCAGCCCTACTTCCAGCTGGAAGGCATGGCCTACCGCGTGCTGCCCATCAAGGATCCGAATTTCAACCCGCAGAGCAACCAAGAAGGCTACGTGGCGAAGGATCTGATGTACAACATCATGATGAAGCGCTTCGCCTACCGCAACCTCGACCGCGCCGACATCTTCTACGACGAAAACAACCTGCGCTTCCCGGCCAACTACCGCGACAAGTTCTACCGCCTGGCCCAGAGCTACGTGGATGCCGGCGACAACGCCAAGGCCAAGGAGGTGATGGACTACTGCTTCAAGGTGATGCCCGACAAGGCTATTCCCTACGACTACTACGTGCCCCAGTTCGTGGTGCCGCTGGTGAAAGTGGGCGAAACGCAGCGCGCCAACGAAATCATGGATACCATGACCAACCGCGCCCAGCAGGCCCTGGCCTACTACAACACGGCGCCCGACGGCGGCCTGTTCGACATGGAAGTGCAGCTGAACCTGCTCACCCTGCAGAGCGTGTACCGCGCCGCCGAGCAAATCGGCGACCGGGGCCGCGCCACCAAGGCCCTGAACCTGCTGCAGCAGTACTACCCGCAGGGCGGCTAAGCCCACCTGCTCTCCTACTCGAAAACGCCCCGCCGATGCTGTATCGGCGGGGCGTTTTGCTTGGCGCAGCCCCCAAGCGGCCTTGCTCAGCAGCCCCGGTCATTCGCCGCGTTGACCAGCGTTGTCATCATCTGACGCTGTCTTAAAAGCGTTGCTGATTTGCTACTCGCATAGCTTTTTCCGCGCTACCGCCGTTATTGAGACATGATGCGTCCGCTCTTGCTGCTTGCCCTGTGCTACCTCGGAATTGCCGGCCCGGCCAGGGCCCAGAAGCAGCCCGTGCCCTGGCGCATCGACTTTGCCGGCCTCTACCAGCCCAACCGCCCCAGCATCGACGCCCGACGTGAGGGCCCGGACAGCCTGCGCCTGTTCGTGCGCTTTCCGGCCGGCACCACGCCGCGGGCCGACCAGCACCTGCGCGTGTTCACCTGGAGCAGCTACGAAGCGCGCCGCCCAGGCTGGCAGGACGACCTCGGCCCTTTCGGCCAGACCAGCCGGGGCAACGACGTGACGGTAAGCTTCTGCGTGCCCTTGGCCCCCTTAGCCACTGCCTCGGTGCTGGCCGTGGGCTCCCTCGAAGCCGTTGCCGACGCGCCCGAAGCCTCGGCCTGGCTGCCGCTGACGGCCGAGCTGCGCCGCCGGCCCTTCGTGCTGGCCGACTCGGCCGGCCGGCCGCTGCTACGCCGCTACCTGCGCGCCGGCGAAACGGTGCGCCTGGATATCGACGGCACCACCGCCGCCGTGCTCACGCTGCGCCGCTTTCCGCACGACTTCAGCCCCGCCCTGCCCCCGCACACCGACCCGGCGGGGCAGCGCCCTGCCCCGCGTACCCTCAGCGCTACTTCGGTACAAACGTTGGTGGCCGATCAGCCCATCCGCTTCGCCGAGCCCGGCCTCTACACCCTGCAGCTTGGCGACGCGCCGCCGCTGGGTGTGCTGGTGCAGCCCGGCAGCTTTCCCGACGTCACCACCGCGCCCGAGCTGATCGAGCCGCTGCGCTACCTGACCACTTCCGCGGAGCGCGAGCAGCTGGCGCGGGCCGAAGCGCCCAAGCGCGCCGTCGATGAGTTCTGGCTGCGGGCGGCCGGCGGCGAACAGAGCGTGGCCCGGGTACTCATCCGCGACTTTTACGGCCGCGTGGCCGCGGCCAACCGCCTCTTCACCGCCCACAAGCCCGGCTGGATGACCGACCGCGGCCTGCTCTACGTGGTGCTCGGCCCGCCCGACCGCGTGGAGCGCTCCGCCACGGCCGAGCGGTGGGAGTACCTGGGCGCCGAACGGGCCGGTACTTACACGTTCCGGCCCAAACCGAGTACCTTTGCCCCTGATACCTACGAATTGGTGCGTCGGCCTGAGTACGAATGGCTTTGGATGCGCGCCGTGCAACAATGGAGAACCGGCAAGAACGCCCCCGCCCCGCGGGCCGGCCGCTGAATGAGCGCCGCCCCGACTACAAGAAATACCCGCCGCGCCAGGCCCAGGACCGCAGCATCGAAATGGTGTTCGGCCTGCGCCCCATCATGGAGGCGCTGCAGGCCGGCAAGACGCTGGAGAAAATCTACCTGCTGAAGGGTGCCAAAAACACCATCGTCAGCGACATCAGCGCCCTGGCCCGCGCCGCCGGCACGCCCATTTCGCTGGTGCCCAACGAGAAGCTTGACAACCTCACCCGCAAAAACCACCAGGGTGCCGTCGCCTTCCTCTCCCCTATCGACTACGCCCCGCTGGACAACATCCTGCCGACGCTGTTCGAACAGGGCAAAAGCCCGCTCATTCTGCTGCTCGACCGCATCACCGACGTGCGCAACTTCGGCGCCATTGCCCGCTCCGCGGAGTGCCTCGGCGTCGACGCCATCGTGGTGCCCACGCACGGCGCAGCCCAGATGAATGGCGACGCGCTGAAGACCTCCGCCGGCGCGCTGACCCGCGTGCCCGTCTGCCGCGAGTCGAACCTGCACGCTACCCTGCGCCGCCTCAAAGACTCGGGCCTGCAGGTAGTAGCCTGTACCGAAAAAGGCAACGAGACGCTGGAAAAAGCCTCCATCGACATGACCGGCCCGCTCGTTGTGGTAATGGGCAGCGAGGAAGACGGCATCAGCCCCGAGCTGCAGGAGCTGGCCGACGCCCGCATCCGCATCCCGATGATCGGGCAAATCGGCTCCCTGAACGTGTCGGTAGCCAGTGGCATCCTGCTCTACGAAGTGCTGCGCCAGCGCCTCGTAACGCCGCAGGAGTAGTAGCGCCGAAAAAAGCCTGTCATCCTGAGCGCAGCGAAGGACCTTCCTCGCACCTTGCACCGCCGGTTAATACCAAGCGCCAACGCAAGTCAATAAAAAAGCGCAACCACTACTTTTCAGGTAGTGGTTGCGCTTTTTCGTTTGTGCAGGGTACGGGGAGGGTCCTTCGCTACGCTCAGGATGACCGGGCTTTCCGCACAGCTTTAGTTATAGCCGCTACCCTTCTTCGACTTTACGTCGGCCACGAACTCCTTCACGCGCTGCTCCTCGGTGCGCTTGCAGATCAGCAGCACGTTGTCGTACTCGGCCACGATGTAGCCTTCCAGGCCCTGCACCACCACGAGGCGCTCTGAGGGCGTTTTAATCACGCACTCCTTGGTGTCGTAGAGCATGGCGTCGCCGTCGATGACGTTGTTGTGCTCGTCGCGGCGGCCCATGCGGTGCAGCGAGTCCCAAGTGCCCAGGTCGCTCCAGCCAAAGTCGGCGGGCAGCACGTACACGTTGTCGGCCTTTTCCATCACCCCGTAGTCGATGCTGATGTTGCGGCAACGCGAGTAGGCTTCGTCGATAAACGAGGCTTCCTGCGGCGTGCCCAGCTGCTCGGTGCCCTCGTCAAACACCTCGGCAATGTCGGAGAGGTACTGGTGGAAGGCGCGCACGATGACGTCGGCGCGCCACACGAATAGGCCGGAGTTCCAGAGGAAGTCGCCGCTGTCGACGAACATCTGCGCCAGCTCCAGGTTGGGTTTCTCGGTGAATGTCTTGACCTTGCGCAGGTGGGTGTCGCCGAGTTTCTGCTCGTCGATGAACTGAATGTAGCCGTAGCCGGTGTCGGGGCGCGAGGGCTGAATGCCGAGCGTAATCAGCACATCATTCTGCTGCGCGGCGCTGACGGCTTGGCGAATCACGTCCTGAAACACATCCTCCTTGAGCACGGCGTGGTCGGCGGGCGTCACGATGATGGTGGCCTGCGGGTCGCGCTGCGCGATGCGGTAGCTGGCGTAGGCAATGCAGGGCGCGGTGTTGCGGCCGATGGGCTCCCCCAGGATCTGGTCGGGCTGCAATTCGGGCAAATGCTGCTGCACCAGTTCGGTGTAGTCGCGGTTGGTCACCACAAACACGTTTTCGGGCGGGCAGATGCCAGCGAAGCGGTCCACCGTCAGGCGCAGCATGGATTTGCCCACGCCCAGCACGTCGTGGAACTGCTTGGGATTGTTGGTGCGGCTAAAGGGCCAGAAACGGCTACCGATGCCGCCGGCCATGACCACGAGGTACGTATTCTGATTCATCAGGAAGGGAGTAACAAAAGCCCGGCGCGGCACCGTGGTAGGGGAAAAAGTCCGCGCCGTTGGGGACCGGCAAAGGTAAGGGATTCGCTTAGACCAGCCCCTCGCGCAGCAAATCGTGCAGGTGGATAAAGCCCTGAAAACGGCCTGCTTCCGTCACCACCAGCTGGGTGATGTTGCGCGCCTGCATGCGCGCCAGCGCCTCGGCCGCAAACTCTTCCACCTCGATGGTAACCGGCCCGGGCGTCATGATGGCGTGGGCCCGCACCTCGCCGAGGCGCTCCGGCTCGAAGTTGGTGAGCATGCGGCGCAGGTCGCCGTCGGTGATAATGCCCTGCAGCTGACCGGCGCCGTCGAGCACGGCGGTAGCGCCGAGGCGTTTGCCGCTGATTTCCAGAATTATTTCGCGCAGCCCGGCGTTATCCAAGACTTGCGGTACCTGGTTTTGCCGGCTCAGGTCGCCCACCTTCAGGTAGAGCTTTTTGCCGAGCGTGCCGCCCGGGTGCAGGGAGGCAAAGTCGCGGGACGTGAAGCCGCGCGACTCCAGCAAGGCCACGGCCAGCGCGTCGCCCAGGGCCAGGGCGGCGGTGGTGCTGGTGGTGGGTGCCAGGTTGTGCGGGCAGGCCTCGCGCTCTACCGGGGCGTGCAGCACGTAGTCGGCCTGCTTGGCCAGGTAGGAGTCTTTGTTCGACACCAGCGCGGCCATGGGCACCTGCTTGCGGCGCAGCAGCGGCACCAGCACCTTGATTTCGGGCGTGTCGCCCGACTTGCTGATGCAGATGACGAAGTCGCCTTCCTGAATCATACCCAGGTCGCCGTGAATGGCGTCGGCCGCGTGCATGAAGAGGGCGGGCGTGCCGGTGGAGTTGAAGGTGGCCACCATCTTGCCGGCGATGTGCGCACTCTTGCCGATGCCGGTAACGACTACGCGCCCGCGCAGTCCCAAAATGGCACCGACGCAGTCTTGAAAATCTCCGGTTTGGCTTATAGCTTCGGCGACTCCCCGAATGGCCTCTGCTTCTTGCAGAAGCACATTTTTTCCAATGGAATTGACGTCCGTCAACGGTTTCAATCTAAATTTGTCTAGATTGAGCAGTAAACCCCGTACGTAGTTTTCGCCTGGTTTACCCTTTTGCTCAGAGAGGAAGTACGATGTCAGAAGCAGCAAATACAGCAGAACTTGCAGCGCCCGTCAAACGGGCTGCGAAGCCCGTCGGGGCTGATCTGAAGGCCAAGTTAAAGGAAGTTTTTGGCTACGGTCAGTTCCGCGGTACGCAGGAAGCCATCATCCAGAACGTCATCGAAGGCCACAACACCTTCGTGATTATGCCCACGGGCGCGGGTAAGTCGCTGTGCTACCAGCTGCCGGCGCTGGTCTTGCCGGGCACGGCCATCGTCATCTCGCCGCTGATTGCCTTGATGAAAAACCAGGTCGACCAGCTCAACGCCTTCGGGGTGAATGCGCAGGTGATGAACTCCACGCTGACCAAGACCGAGGCCAACAAGGTCAAGCGCGACGTCATCAACGGGGACGTGAAGCTGCTCTACGTGGCGCCCGAGTCGCTGACGAAGGAAGAGACGCTGGACTTTCTGCAGAAGGCGACTATTTCCTTCGTGGCCATCGACGAGGCGCACTGCATCTCGGAGTGGGGCCACGACTTCCGGCCGGAGTACCGCCGCATCCGCGGCATCATCGACGACATCGGCGCCAACGTGCCGATTATTGCCCTCACGGCCACGGCCACGCCCAAGGTGCAGCTGGACATCCAGAAAAACCTGCAGATGGACGACGCCTCGGTGTTCAAGTCGTCGTTTAACCGCACCAACCTGTATTACGAGGTGCGGCCCAAGCACCAGACCAAGAAGGCCCTGATTCAGTTCGTGAAGACGATGAAGGGGCAGGCGGGCATCGTGTACTGCCTGTCGCGGAAGAAGGTGGAGGAAATTGCCGAGCTGTTGCGCGTCAACGACGTGAAGGCCCTGCCCTACCACGCCGGCCTCGACCCGCAGACGCGCATGCACAACCAGGACGCGTTCCTCAACGAAGAGTGCGACGTTATTGTGGCCACCATTGCCTTCGGCATGGGCATCGACAAGCCGGACGTGCGCTTCGTGATTCACTACGACACGCCGAAGTCCATCGAGGGCTACTACCAGGAAACCGGCCGCGCCGGTCGCGACGGGCTCGACGGCCACTGCCTGATGTTCTACAGCTACGACGACATCGTGAAGCTGGAGAAATTCAACAAGGACAAGCCGGTAACCGAGCGCGACAACTCCAAGCTGCTGCTGCAGGAAATGGCCAACTACGCCGATTCGGCGGTGTGCCGGCGCAAGCAGCTGCTGCACTACTTCGGCGAGGTGTACGAAAAGGACTGCGGCTTCTGCGACAACTGCCGCCACCCGCGCGAGAAGTTCGAGGCCAAGGAATACGTGAAGCTAGCTTTGCAAGCGGTGGTGCAGACGGAGCAGCGCTTCGGCATCGAGCACCTGACGGCTGTGCTCACAGGCATGACCAACCCGCACGTGGAAAGCTACGGCCACGACCAGCTGCCGGTGTACGGCGCGGGCAAGGACCGCGACATTGCCTTCTGGCACTCCGTCATCCGCCAGTGCATGATCAGCGGCTTTTTGGGCAAGGACATCGAGAACTTCGGCGTCATCAAGATCTGCGACAAGGGCGAGGCCTTCCTCGCGGAGCCCTTCAACCTGAAATTCTCCAAGGACCACAACTACGAGGAGGAAGTGCAGCAGGAGGAGCAGAAAGAGGAAGTGCAGCAGTCGGCCGGGCACGACGCGGCCCTGTTCGACATGCTCAAGGCCCTGCGCAAGAAGCTGGCGACGCAGAAAAACCTGCCGCCCTACGTGCTCTTCCAGGACCCCTCGCTGAAGGAAATGGCCACCACCTTCCCCGTGAAGATGGAGGACTTGGCGCACGTTTCGGGCGTGGGCCAGGGCAAGGCGCAGAAGTTCGGCGGTCCGTTCCTGGAGCTGATCAAGAAGTACGTGGCCGAAAACGACATTGAAACCGCCGCCGACGTGGTGGTAAAATCGGCCGTCAACAAGTCCAAGATCAAGATTTACATCATTCAGCAGATCGACAAGAAGATGGACTTGGAGGAAATTGCTTCCTCCAAGGGCATCGACATGCGGGAGCTGATGGAGGAAATCGAGCACATCTGCTACTCTGGCACCAAGCTCAACCTGGACTACTACATCAACTCGGTGCTCGACGAGGACCGGCAGGACGAAATCTACGACTACTTCATGTCGGCCACCACCGACAACATCGCCGTGGCGCTGAAGGAGTTGGGGACCGACGACTACACCGAGGAAGATTTGCGCCTGATGCGCATCAAGTTCCTGAGCGAAGTAGCCAACTAAGACAGCGTTGCAGGCGCTAGGCTTGCCCAGCGGCCGTCCCGGATACCCGGGGCGGCCGCTGACGTTTGGGGCCGGTGCTGCCGGGTGAAGCTGCAACCTTTTGCCCTTACATTCACCTTTCGGTTTCTCTGATCCATTACCCTTCCCACGCATGATTCAACTTTTCCTGCCGGCGCCGCTGCGTAGCGCGGCGGCCCTGCTGACGCTGGCCGCCCTGGCTTCGCCGGCCATGGCGCAAAACCCGCTGTTTCCGGCGTTCAACCAGCCGATTGCCTTCCAGAAGGTCACCAAGGCCGACATAAAACAGGCCACGGACCAGGCCATCAGCAACACCAAGTCGACGCTGACGGCCATTTACCAGGTGCCCACGGGTAAGCGCACCTTCGCCAACACCATGCTGGCGCTGGACAACCTGGACGACAACCTCAACCGCGTCGGCGGGCCCATCAGCATCCTCTTCAACGCCAGCCCCGACTCGGCGGTGCGCAACGAGGCCCAGCGCAGCCTGGCCCGCTTCAGCAAGTACGGCAACGAATTGGAGCTCGACGAGCAGCTGTACAAGGCCGTGAAGGACTACTCGCAGACCAAGGAAGCGCAGGCGCTGACCGGGGCCCGCAAGAAATTCCTGACCGAAGCAGTAGAAGACTACGAGCGCAACGGCTTCGCCCTAACGCCCGAGAAGCGCAAGGAGCTGCAGCAGATCAACGACAAAATCGGGGACCTGAGCCTGGCCTTCGGCGCCAACATTGCCAAGGACCGCGGCTACCTGCTGGTGAGCGAGGCGGACCTGAAGGGCCTGCCCGACGACTACATCAAGAGCCGGCCCAAGGAAGGTGCGCAGTACAAGATTACCCTGGACGGCCCGGCGTACTCCACGTTTATGAAGTACGCGCAGTCGGATGCCCTGCGCAAGCAGCTGTACGTGAAGTACAACAACCGCGCGGCCGACACCAACCTGGACGTGCTCAAGCAGCTGCTGCAGGAGCGCCAGAAGAAGGCTCAGCTGCTCGGCTACAAAACCTATGCGGCCTACCAGACCAGCAGCCGCATGGCCAAGAACCCCGAAACCGTGTGGGCCTTCGAAACCAAGCTGGTGGACCGCGTGAAGCAGAAAAGCCAGCAGGACCTCGACGAGCTGCTGACCGTGAAGCGCGCCTACCTCAAGGACAACTCGGTGACGACCATTGCCCCGTGGGAGTCCTCGTTCTACAACAACCTGCTGATGACCAACAAGTACCAGCTCGACGCCGAAAAGGTGCGGGAGTACTTTGAAGTCAACAACGTGGTCAGCGGCCTGTTCCAGACCACGCAGTCGTTGTTCGGGCTGAAGTTCAACGAAGTGAAGGGCGGCTCGGTGTGGCACCAGGATGCGCGCATGTTTGAGGTGCAGCGCGACGGAAAGCTCATCGGCCGCTTTTACATCGACCTGTTTCCGCGCGACAACAAATACACCCACGCCGCCTGCTTCACGGTGAGCAAAGGCAAGCAGACGCCCAAAGGCTACCAGCTGCCCACGGCCGTGCTGCTGTGCAATTTCAACGCCCCCACCCCGGGCAAGCCCGCGCTGATGTCGCACAGCCAGGTGGTGACCTTCTTCCACGAGTTTGGCCACGTGATGCACAACCTGCTGACCACGGCCGAGCTGTCGGGCCAGTCGGGCACCAGCGTGAAGCGCGACTTCGTGGAGGCCCCTTCGCAGATTCTGGAAAACTGGGCCTGGAACTACGACGCGCTGAAGACCTTCGCCAAGCGCTACCAGTCCGCCGAGGTGCTGCCCAAAGCCCTGTACGACAAGATGTGGGCCGCCCGCAACGTGGGCTCGGGCATTGCCGCCTCGCAGCAGATTCTCTACGGCACGCTCGACATGACCCTGCACGACAAGTTCGACCCGAACGGCGCGGAGACGACCACCGACGTGCTCAAGCGCCTGCAAAACCAGATTACGCCCTTCGCCTACCTCGACGGCACCAACATGCAGGCCGCTTTCGGCCACCTGACGGGCTACGGCGCGGGCTACTACGGCTACATGTGGTCGAAGGTCTACGCCGAGGACATGTTCTCCATCTTCGAGAAAAACGGCATCATGGACCAGAAAACCGGCCTGCGCTACCGCGACCTGGTGCTGGCCAAGGGCGGCACCGATGACGAGTACAACCTGGTGAAAAGCTTCCTCGGCCGAGAACCGAACCAGGAAGCCTTCTTCAAGTCGCTGGGCCTGTAACCAGGCAGCAGCTTGCCCTAAAAAAGCCCGCGGCCGATTGGCTGCGGGCTTTTTTGTGGCTACGCCGGGCCTTGCAAAGCACCTGATGGGGCTGTTGCCAATTAGTGCGCGGCCCCTACTTTCGCTCGACACGCCAAATGAGTACCTTCCGCCATGCGTGAAATCGTCCTCTACATCGCCGCCACGCTCGACGGCTACATCGCCGAGGAAGACGGCGGCGTGCAGTTTCTGCAGCCCTACGAAGAAGCCGGCCTCGACTACGGCTACCAGGAGTTTCTGAAGTCGCTCAGCGCCGTGGTCATGGGCTCCAAGACCTACGAGCAGCTTTTGAGTTTCAACCTGCCGGAGTGGCCCTACAAAGGCCTGCCGGTGTACGTGTGCACCCGGCGCGAGCTGCCCACAACCGTTGATCCGCAGGTCTGGCTCTGGCCCGATTCGGTGGAGGCGCTGGTGCAGCAGCTGCCCGCGGGCCGCACCTGGCTGGTGGGCGGTGCCCAGCTGATCGACTCGTTCAACGCCCTCGGCCTCATCGACCGGCTGATGCTGGCGGTGATGCCCGTGTTTCTGGGCCGCGGCATCAAGCTGCTCAACCAACCGCCCCCGCAGCACCTCGTGCTGGAAAACCTCACGCGCTACCCGGACGGCGTGCTGATGCTGGACTACGCCTTGCAGCGGTAATGCCTGTTCCTATTGAACGTCATGTCGAGCGCAGCCGAGGCATTTTGCGTGCTGACGCCGGACAGAAAACCTTTCGTTTGATGGGAAAAATGCTAGCCACCAGCAGCACGCGAGAGGCCTCGGCTACGTGCGACATGACGCCCACCTACAAGCCGTTCCGAAAAGCAAAAAGGCCCTCGGCAAGTGCCGCGGGCCTTTTTCGGTGCATGAAAAACTTTTACTAGTCGCAGTATTCGGCAAAAGCGCCCTGAAGGTTGTCGACAATGCGCATTAAATCGTTGCCCTCAATGTGGTAGCGCTCAATCATGTGCACCAGCTCGCCGTCTTTGAAGAGGGCAATGCTCGGCGAGGAGGGCGGGTAGGGCAGCATGAACTCGCGGGCTTTGGCCACGGCTTCGGTTTCCATGCCGGCAAACACCGTCACCAGCTTGGCGGGCTTCTTGTCGGACGAGGACAGGGCCATTTTCAGGGCCGGACGGGCCTTGGCGGCGGCGCAGCCGCACACCGAGTTGACGGCCACCAGCACGGTGCCTTCCTGGGTGTTGAGGGCCGATTCCACTTCTTCGGGCGAGTAGAGTTGCTCGAAGCCGGCTTCGGTGAGGTCCTGGCGGATGGGGGCCACCATGTATTCGGGGTACATTGCCATGATTGACAAACGCTTGGGGTAGGAAAATGTCGATGGGACGCACGGCCGAAGCCGCGGTTTGCAAAACTACGCAAACTCCGCCTGAGCGGACCGCGTGTATAACCGCCGGGCCCGGGGCAGAAGTTTGCCTACTCTAACTATTTTTCCGCCGATGACCTCCGCCGACTTCGCCGCCACCCTCACCGCCCCGGCCCCGCCGGCCCAGCTGCCGCCCTTGCTCCGGGCCCTCTGGCTGGAGCACCACGGGCACTGGGACGCCGCCCACGACCTCGCCCAGCAGGACGAAACCGACCGGCTGGCCTGCTGGCTGCACGCCTACCTGCACCGCCGCGAAGGCGACCTGGCCAACGCCGGCTACTGGTACCGCCGCGCCGGCCGGGCGCGCTTTGCCGGCTCGGAGGCCGAGGAATGGCAGGCGTTGGTGCAGGCGGCCCTGCCGAAAGAATAAAGCAGAAAGTGAGCGGTCCGGAAAAATGCAATATATTTCGACAAGACACAGACCATTCTCCCCGCCGCGGGCTCTCTATGAAACAATACTTATTCCTTTTTGGATGCGCGCTAACGGGTTTTGCTGCCCAGGCGCAAACCGATACCGTGCGGGCGTCCACGCTACCGCCGGCCCAGCTTGCCGAGAAATATTACAATAGCGGCGTTGCGAAGTTCAACGACAAAAGTTACAACGCCGCCATTCAGGACTTCGACAAGGCGCTGGCGACCAAGCCGGATTTTGCCAAGGCCTACTACAACCGCGCCGCCACCCGCTACGAGCTGAAGCAGTACGCCCCGGCCGTGCAGGACTATAACGAGGCCATCCGCCTAGACCCCTCGACCTTTACCGCCTGGTACGGCCGCGCCCAGGCCAAGCAGGCCCAGAACCTTCCCGCCGAAGCCGAGCAGGACTACAGCAAGGTGACGGAGCTGAAGCCCGACTACGCCGCCGCCTGGTACGACCGCGGCGCCCTGCGCTTCGAGAAAGGCGACTACCAGGCCGCTTTGCAGGACTTCACCCAGGCCACCAAGGTCGACCCGAAGTACGCCTACGCCTGGCACGACCGCGCCAGCGCCGAGCGGCAGCTGGGCCAGACCGAGGCCGCCGTGCGCGACTACACCGAGGCCTTGCGCCTTAACCCCGACCTGCACGTGGCCCTGCTAAACCGCGCCGCCGCCAAGCGCCGTCTCAAGGACTACAAGGGCGCCGCGGAGGATTACTCCGACTACCTGCGCCGCCGCACCGACGACCCGGTGGGCTACCTCGGCCGCGCCGGGGCCCGCTACGAAGCCGGCGAGTACCAGGCCGCCGTCGACGACCTGACGCAGGCGCTCAAGCTGCGGCCCGACTACGCGCTGGCCCTGAACAACCGCGCCGCGGCGTATCAGCAGCTCAAAAACTACAAGGCCGCCGAAGCCGACGCCACCGCCGCCATCAACCTGAACGCGCAGTACGCCGAGGCCTACCTGAACCGCGGCCACGCCCGCGAGATGCTGCGCAACACCGGCGGCGCCTGCGCCGACTGGCGCAAAGCCGCCGAGCTGGGCATCACGGCCGGCACCGCCTACGCCGCCAACTCGGGCTGCGAGTAGCAAGCGGCGCCACTGTGAAGTGGTGAGTTTGCTCACCGGGCCTTCTGCGAACCGCAGGAAGGCCGTTGCCCAACCCTCAGCGTCCCCTGCGGGCCAACCGCCGCCCGCATCCTCTCTCGACACACGAAACATGCTTAGATATCTATCCGCTTCCCTACTGCTGCTCGCGGCCCTGCACGGACAGGCGCAGAACGTGGAATTCACCAAGGACGAGTTCAAGGGCGACAAGGAAAGCCTGAAAAACGCCCAGAAAGAGCTTAAGGAAGCCAACAGCTGGTATGAAACCGACCCGCCGCGCTACGAACAGGCGTTGCCGCACTTTCTGGCGGCCCAGCAGGTCAACCCCAACAATGCCCAGCTGAACTTCCGCATCGGGCACTGCTACCTGAACTCGACCTACAAATCGAAGGCGCTGCCCTACCTGCAGAAGGCCTACCAACTCGACCCGCAGGTGGACGCGCGCATCCGCTACATGCTCGGCCGCGGCCTGCACCTGAACGCCCGCTGGGAAGAGGCCATTGCCGAGTATAAGGCCGCTCAGCCCGCGCCCGGCGCCAAAAACGCCACCGCCCAGCAAAACGACATCCGCAAGAAGATTCAGGAGTGCGAATCGGGCCTGGCGTTGATGAAGACGCCCACCCGCGCTTTTATCGACAACGTGGGCCCGGCCATCAACACGCCCTACCCCGAGTACGGCCCGGTCATCACGGCCGACGAGTCGGTGATGCTGTTCACCTCCCGGCGCGACGGCGGCGTGGGCGACGAGAAAGACCCGTTCATCGGTGGCTACTTCGAGGACATCTGGCAGTCGGTGAAGGGCAAGGATGGGCAGTGGCAGCAGGCCAAAAACCTGGGCCCGACGGTGAATACCAAGGGCCACGACGCGGTGGTGGCCCTCTCGCCCGACGGGCAGAAGCTGGTGACCTATGTGGAAGACGGCGCCGGCGACCTGTACGAAGCCGACCTGAAGGGCGCCGCCTGGAACAAGCCCGGCTCCCTGGGCCGGCGCATCAACGGCGGGCAGTCGCACGAATCCTCCGCAGCCTACGCCCCGAACGGGCGCATGCTCTACTTCGTCAGCAACGGCTCCCCGGAAAGCTCCCGCGGCGGCCACGACATCTGGCGCCTCGACGTGGAGGGCAAGGGCAAGGCCGAAAACCTGGGCTCGGTCATCAACACGCCCTACGACGAGGACGGCATCTTCGTGCACCCCGACGGCAAGACCATCTACTTCTCCTCCCAGGGCCACAACTCCATGGGCGGCTACGACATCTTTAAGTCGGAGTGGAAAAACGGGCAGTGGACCAAGCCCGAAAACCTCGGCTGGCCGATCAACACCCCCGACGACGACGTGTTCTTCGTCTTGTCGGCCTCGGGCCGCCACGGCTACTTCGCCTCGTCCCGCGACGATTCGCAGGGCTCCCGCGACATTTACATGATTACCTTCCTGGGCCCTGAAAAGCCGCCGGTGTTGTCGTCGGAGGAGCCCTTGCTGGCTTCGCGCGCCGCCCCGGTGCGGCAGACGTTGCTGGCCCCCGCCGTGCCCATTGCCACCGCCCAGGTAACCATCTTGAAGGGCACCGTGACGGATGCCGACTCGAAGCAGCCCATCGAGGCCACCATCGAGCTGGTCGACAACGCCCTGAACCAGTCGATTGCCTCGTTTAAGAGCAATTCGCAGTCGGGCCGCTACCTGGTGTCCTTGCCTTCGGGCGTGAACTACGGCATCGTGGTGCGCAAGGAAGGCTACCTGTTCCACTCCGAAAACTTCGACCTGCCGGCCGGCGCGGCCTACTCGGAAGTGGTGAAGGACATTCCGCTCAAGAAGCTGGACGTGGGCGCCAAGGTGGTGCTCAACAACATCTTCTTCGACTTCGACAAGGCCACGCTGCGCAAGGAAAGCACCGCCGAGCTGGAGCGCCTCGTGCAGCTGATGACCACCGAATACCCCGCGCTGCGCATCGAAATTTCGGGCCACACCGATAACGTGGGCAAGGCCGAGTACAACAAGGACCTCTCGCTGCGCCGCGCCAAGGCCGTGGTGGACTACCTCACGGCCCACGGCGTAGCCGCCGCCCGCCTGACCTCGGCCGGCTACGGCGACACTCAGCCGGTGGCGCCCAACACGACTAAGGAAGGCCGGCAGCTGAATCGTCGTACCGAGTTCAAGGTGGTGGCCAAGTAAAATCGTCGCCTGCAACAGCCACGGCCCGGTTCAACTGCAACGTTGAGCCGGGCCGTGGTGCGTTTGGTCGAAATACCGTTGGACGCACTAGCCGAAGCGGCGGTACTGGCCGAGGCCGATGGCGTCAAACGGCGCCGAGAGCATTCATGTGGAATCCCAGCGCTAGGGCTGGTCGGGCCGCTCAAACGTGCAGACGTACCGAAAGCCGAGGTTGGCCTGGGGGCCGTCGTAGTGCTGCCGGCTGTCGAGGCGGCAGGCGTCGAGCAGGTCAAGCCAGCTGCCGCCGGCGGCCATGCCTTCCGCGCTGAGCATTTCGGCTACATTGCCCAGCAAGTTGTAAATACCGAACTGGTTGGCGGGGTTGCTCCAGACCTGCAGGGGCACCGTCAGGTTCAAAAACGCGTGTTCGTCGCGCCGGCAGTTGACGAGGTAGTCCTGCTCTTTGTTTTTGGTAAACGCGTCGAGCCGCTGTTGCAACGCCGCGGCCGCCAGGCCCTGCCGGGTGAGCGGAGCCAGGTAGGCGCCGGCCACGGCCGAAAACTTGACCGGGGCCTTCAGCGCGGTGAAGCCGTGCGGGTACCGGCGGGTGTCGAGCCCGCCGGCGGCGCACTTCCCCCACTCGGCTTCGCTGGGCAGGCGGAACCGGAACACGGCGTAGTCCTTGTCGGCCGGCTGGTAGCCTTTCTTCTCGTTATAGGCCTGGGTGACGACTTCGCTGCGCCAGGCGCAAAAGGCTTGTGCGTCCTGGTAACTTACCCCTACGACCGGGTAAAACCGAAACTTGGGGTTGCTGGCGTAGTCGGCTGGCATACCGGGAAAGGTGCGTTGCGGACCGCGTCCGGTGGCCCGCCGAAACTCCAACCAGTGAATGTTGGCGACTTCCGTTTCGTCGATGTAAAGGTTGCGGTCAATCCAGACCACCCCGGGAATGTGGGAGTAGTACTGGTAAGCCAGCTCCCGTTCGCGCAGCAGATCCGCGGAGCCGGTCGGATTGAATTCCAGCAGTTTTAGAGGGTTGTACTGCTGCTTGGCCACCTTGGCCTCGTCCAGCCCTTCGTAGGGCTCGACGGGCAGCCCGGCCTCGCTGTTGTACGCCCGGCCGCTAACCGTGCTGTACGCCCCGGGCCGGGTTGCCGTTGGCACGTTTCGGGCCAGGCCGAAGCCCAGCAGCACCGGCAAGAGCAAGACAGCATAACTTCCCTTTCTCATAGTCTGTTGTGCAGGCATCACGGAGCTGCTACTTTCAGCCGTAGTTCCGTGGCAGTTGCAAGCTACCGCCCGAAGCCGCTCCTCGTGCATTCCCGCCGGAAATAGCGTCCTCGCGCCAACACTCCTCTTCCCTGCGTAGCTTTGTCGTATGGCCGAATCGTCAAGAGAAGCAATTCTGCGCCGCATCCGCACGGCCCTGCAGCAGCCCAGCCCGCAGCAGCCGGCCGTGCCCAACTTCACCGCGCCGCTGTTTCCGGCCCCGGCCGATGACCTCGCCATCAGCTTCGCCGAGAGCTTCGTGCGGGCCGGGGGCACGTTCTACTACTGCGACTCGGTCGAGCATTTCTACGACCTGCTCTACGCCCACAAAAAGGAGCGCGGCATCGAGCACCTGTTCGTGTGGGAGCCGGAGCTGAAAAAGCTGCTGCACGCGGCCGGCATCGTGCACATCGGCGACGAAACCGACTTCATTGCCCACGCCGACGCGGGCCTGACCACCTGCGAGGCCCTGGTGGCGCGCACCGGCTCGGTGCTGCTGAGCGCGGCCACGGCCAGCGGCCGGCGCCTGAGCATCTACCCCGATCAGCAACTGGTCTTCGCCCGCGCTTCGCAGGTGGTGGCCGACATTGCCGACGCCCTGCAGCTGGCCGAGGACAAGTTTGGCGGGCTGGACAAGCTGCCGTCCATGCTCTCCCTGGCCACCGGCCCCAGCCGCACCGCCGACATCGAGAAGACCCTGGTGCTCGGCGCCCACGGCCCGCGCAGCATCACGCTTTTTTTACTGGATGACCTCCCCGCTGCCTGAGCTGCCCCCGGTGCCCCTGGCGCCCAGCCGCAAGGTGTACTTCGCCTCCGACTTTCACCTCGGCGCCCCCTCGCCCGCCAGCTCGCGGGAGCGGGAGCGGCGCATCGTGCGCTGGCTGGACATGGCCGCTCAGGACGCGGCCGCCATCTACCTGGTCGGCGACATTTTCGACTTCTGGTTTGAGTACCGCCACGCCATTCCGCGCGGCTTTATTCGCCTGCAGGGCAAGCTGGCCGAGCTGGTCGACGGCGGGCTGCCCGTGACCTTCTTCACCGGCAACCACGACATGTGGATGTTCGGCTACTTCACCCAGGAGCTGGGTATCCCGGTGCTGCGCCACCCCGTCAGCCTGACTATCGGGGAGCAGCGCTTTCACCTCGGTCACGGCGACGGATTGGGGCCCAAGGACTACACCTACAAGGTGCTCAAGCGCATCTTCGCTTCGCCGGTGGCCCAGTGGCTGTTTGCGCGCATCCACCCCAACGTGGGCATCGGCATTGCCAACGCCTGGAGCCAGCGCAGCCGCCTGAGCAACACGGCCAAGGACGACGTGTACCTCGGCGACGACGAGTGGCTGCTGGTGTACTGCCGGGAGCTGGAAAAGCGTTTCCACCACGACTACTACGTGTTTGGCCACCGCCACCTGCCCCTCGACGTGCCCGTGGGGGAGCACAGCCGCTACGTCAACCTCGGCGAGTGGGTCAATTATTGCACGTACGGCGTCTACGATGGCCACACCCTGTCTCTGGAGCGTTTTGAAGGCTAAGCGCCGCTGGCTAGGTGCCCGGTTGGGCGGACCGGCCGCAGTGGCTCTGGGCCTGCTCGGCGGACCGGCTCTGGCCCAAACGACGACGCCCCAGCCCACGGCCCCAGCCGAAGCCCGCCCTGCGGCCCAGCTGCCGCCTAGCCCCGCTGCACCGGCCGCTAGCCTGACGCTGGTGCGCACCGTGCCGCTGGCCCAGCCCGGCCCGGCGTCGCTGGACCGGCGCGGCAACCTCTACGTGACCGACGCCAAGAACAGCCTGCGCCAGTTCGGGCCCGAGGGGCAGCTGCTGGCTACCTACTCGCCGCCGCTGGTGGGCCACACCGGCTCGGTGGAAGCCTGGAACGCGGCCAAAATCCTGGTGTACTACGACGACCGGCAGGAACTGCTGGTGCTCGACCGGTTTCTGGCGCCCATCGGCGGCACGCGGCTTTCCGAAGTCATCGACAACGGCCTGATTCGCCTGGCCACCATCGCGCCCGACGACAACCTCTGGCTGCTCAACGAAAGCAACCTCACGCTGCTGCAGTACAACTCCGGGCAGCAGCGCGTGACGGTGGCCACGCCCCTGGACGTGCTGCTGAGCCGCATCAAGCCCGATTTTCGCTTTCTGCGCGAGTACCAGAACAACCTCTACCTCGTCGACCGCACCAGCGGCATCTGGGTGTTCGACAACCTGGGCAACTTCCGCAAGCGCCTGCCGCTCACCGGCCTGAGTTGGGTAGGCTTCCGCGGCGACGAGCTGTACTACCTCAAGGACGGCCTGCTGCACTTCTACCATCTCTACAGCTTTCAGGAGCGCACCGTGCTGCTGCCCGTGCCCGACGCCGCCCAGGTGCTGGTGGGCGAGCAGTACCTCTACGCCCTCAGCCCCGCCGGCTTCGCCGTGTACCAGCTCCCGCGCTGATTGCGGGCGTTGCGGCTCACGGAGTATCGAACTGGTTTTCCAGCGCGAAATCCTCAAACGAAGCGGTAACCGAGGCCAAGCCCAAGGCCAGCAGCCCGGCCCGCACACCCCGGTCCCAGGGCGGCAGGAAGGAGCCGTCGGTGGCTTCGGCGGTGGCCAAGGGCTGCCAGGTGCGGCCGCCGTCGGTGCTCCAGGCGGCGTGGCATTCCTTGCCTTGGACCACTTGCAGGCGCAACGTAAGGGCTGCATTGGTGGCGGGCAGAGCGGTTTCGGCCAGCGTCCGCAGCCGGCCTTTCTGGCGCTGCCAAAGCCGCAGCGCACCGCCGCCGGCGGTCAGGGCCAAGGCGTTGTCCGTGTCGCCGAGGACGGCTAGGCCGGCGCTGGTGCCGGCGGGCAGGAGCTGAGGGTTGAGCAGCGTGGTGGTGGCCGTGAAGTCGGCTGCGGCAATAGAGCGGCCCAGGGCCGCCCCGCCACCGTCGGGCCGGGCCGTGAGGTGCAGCCGGCCGCCGCGTAGGGCAACGCGCGGGCGGGCCAGCACGGGCCATTGCCAAGCCGGGTTCAGCCGGGCACCCCGAAAATCATCCCGCCAACGCGTGGGCGCTGCCAGTGCGGGGGCAGCCGCGGTTGTTTCCGGCCCAAACTCGGGCCAGCCGGCTGCACTCCAGCGAAACTCGCTGAGCACCCCTTGCCGCCCCACGTACTCCCAGCCGCGGGCGCGGTAGGCGTGGTGCAGCAAAAACCACCGGCCGCCGTGCTCCACGGCGGTGCCGTGCCCGGGGCATTTCCAGGCGTCGGTGCTGCGTAGCACCGGGTTGTGCGGGTATTTCTCCCAAGGCCCGAGCAGGCTCCGGGCGCGGGCCACGCCCAGGCCGTAGGTGCAGTTGCGCCCGCAGCAGCCGTTGCCGGCATAAAAGGCGTAGAAATACCCCGCCCGGCGCACGATGGACACGCCTTCGACCAAGTTGCCCTCCCAGGGCTGGTCGTTGCGGAACAGCTCGACGGGCCGATCCAGCAGGCCGGTGCGGTCCTCGCGCAGCGGCTGGGCCCAGATGGGCGTGGGCTGGTTGCGGCTGTTGCCGTCCTCCTTCCACACCAGGTACAGCCGGCCGTGTTCGTCGCGCACCGCAAAGCCGTCGATGGAGCCGGCGGGCTGCTCCACCAGCGGACCGAGGTCGGTGTAGGGGCCTTCGGGCCGGTCGGCGCGGGCGGCGGCCACGCACAGCGCGCCCCCGCGGCGGTGGGCGGTGTAGTACACGTACGCTTGGCCACGGTCGAAGCTGATTTCAGGCGCCCAGAAGTAATAATCGGCCCAGGCGGGCGGCTCGCCGGGAAACACGTGCCCCACCAGTTCCCAGGTGCGCAGGTCCGTGGACTTCAACAGCGGAAAAGCCGGCGCCCAGTTGGAAGAGGTGGCGGTGGCCCAGTACGTGCGCCCCCACTTGCTTACCGACGGATCGGGAAAGTCGCCGGGCAACACGGGATTGGCGGGTGCAGGGCCGCTGGCCGAAGCCGCAGGGGCCGGGCGTTGGCATGTTGTGAACACGACTAGCACGGCGGCGCAGACGGCAACGTGAAAAAGCCGGCCGGACTTACCAGACGGTTGGCGGCACAAGGGCTCGGCCGCGCTGAAAAGCCAGTCCGTGAACAGGCGCCCCCAACACTCGTAAATTTTCCCGGTGAACATGCACGAGACGCTATTTATCGGTAGATTTTCCACCGATTTAGACGCCTTATTGCGAGTTTACTATGTCCGTGCTGAATACGTTACGTCGCTTGGTTCGGCGGCACTTCGGGTTTTCCCGCACCGAAACCAACGGCTTCGCGCTCTTGCTGCTGCTGCTGCTGGCGTTGCTGGCCGCGCCGGCCCTGCTGCGCCCCGTGCTGCCCCGCTACAACCCCGCCGCCGACCGCCGCCAGCTGGAGCAGGTAGCCGCCGAGCTGACCGCCGCCCGCCCCACCGAAGCCACTCCCCGCCGCTACCCCGCGCGCCGGCCCACTTACGCCCGGGTGGCCCGCATTCCGCTCGCGCCTTTCGACCCGAATGCCGTAGACGAAACCGGCTGGCAGGCCCGCGGGCTGCCCCGTTTCTTGGCCAAGCGGCTGGTGAAATACCGAACCACCATCGGCGGCTTCCGCGCCAAGGAGCAGATTCGTAAAGCCTACGGCCTCGACGACACGACCTACCAGCGCCTGGCGCCTTACCTGCTGCTACCCGAGCAGCTGCCGCCGTCCGAGAAAAAGGCCTACGCCAGCCGCTACCCCGAACGTTCCACCCAGCCGTTTGCGGCCGAAGGCAGCGCGGCGAGTCAGGCGGGCAAGTTTCCGCGCAAGCCGCGTCACTTGCAGCCTTTCGACCTGAACGCGGCCGACACCACCCAGCTCATGCAAATCCGCGGCATCGGCCGGCGGCTGTCGGCGCGGGTGGTGGAGTACCGCGAGCGGCTCGGCGGCTTCATCAGCCTGGACCAGGCCGCCGAAATTTACAGCCTGCGCGACGCGCCCGACTTGGTGGACAGCCTGCGCAAATACACTTTTGTGACCCCGAATTACCAGCCGCAACCGCTCAACCTGAACGAGGGTGAGTTTGACGAAATCTGCCAGCACCCCTACCTGGGCAAGCGCCTGGCCCGCGTAGTGGTGGCCTACCGCCAGCAGCACGGCCGCTTCCGCCAGCCCGCCGACCTGCGCCAGATTCGGGTGCTCGACGACGCCACGTACCAGAAGCTGCTGCCGTACCTGCGCTTCTGAGGAATCTTCCTCGTCCCGCACCGGCGCGGGTACGCGCCTCAGGGCCGGAAGGCCACCGCCAGCCCGCCCATGTGCGGCCCGGCGACGGGAGCCAGCACCAGCCGCCGGGCCAGCGGCGACACCAAGCGGCGCCGCAGCCACGGGTAGAGGTACCACGCCGCCTCGGCCGACGCAATGCCGATGCCCGCCCCGGCCACCACGTCGGAGAGCCAGTGCTTGTCGTTGAGCATGCGCATGGTGCCGGTGGCGGCGGCCACGGCGTAGCCCCCGGCGCCGATCCACGGGTTTTGCTCGCGGTATTGCTCGTAGAGCAGCGTGGCCGAGAAAAACGCCTCGCTGGTGTGCGCCGACGGGAAGGAGCGTTGGTCGGGCGTGGGGCCGGGGCGCCACTCTCCCACCCGCTTTTTCAGCTGGCTGGTCAGCCCATCGTTCAGGGCCCGGCCCGTCAGGTAGAGCAGGGTGAAATCGAGGGCGTGGTAGCGCCCCTTCACGCCCAGCAGCGGCAGCACGTACGCGGCGGCCGTGGGCGCGTGCCGGGTGTAGTTGTCGAGGCGGGTGTGAAAGCGGGGAAAGGTTTCCAGCAGCTCTTCGCGGGTTTCGTGGTTGAGGGCATTTTCGCGGCTGCCGGGGCGGTTCAGGGTGGCCACGCCGTAGGCCACAAACGCGGCCGGCACGCTCAGGCGCGGGACCAGCGCCGCCCGGCGCGGGCGCGGGGCCACGACGACCACCGGCGCGGGCGGCCGGACCGAATCGGGCAACAGAGAATCGGGCGCGGCCAAAGGCAGCAGTAGGGACAAAACCAGCAGGGGCACGGGCAGGGACAGTTATTCCCGGAAGTTCCGGCGCCTAGCATGAAGACCAGCTGATGAATCGACGAATTGCAGCCAATCACCGACGCTTTGCGTAAGGCAGCGCAGAATACCCTCGGTTTCGGCCCGCGAAACCGGCTTTTCCGCTTGCGCCATGCTGTTCGTACTCCGCGACAAACTGATTCCCCTGCTGATTTTTGCGCACTCGTTGCTTTGCGGCTGCACCAAAAACGATGAACGCGGCGACTTTGCGCGCGTCAGCAAGGACTATCAAGTGCAAACCGTAGGGCGCCTGCACAAAGAGGAAGTGGTGGAAAGCTCGGGCCTGGCGGTGGCCGACACCGACGGCAACCTCTGGACCCACGGCGACGGCGGCAACACCACGTGGCTGTATTTGGTCAGCCCGCAGGGGGACTTGATCCGCACCCACCCGGTGCGCGGGGCCACAAACGTTGACTGGGAAGACCTGGCCCAGGACCGGCAGCGCGGCCACCTCTTCATCGGCGACTTCGGCAACAACGCCAACAAGCGCCGCGACCTGCGCGTGTACCGCCTCAGCGGCCCCGGGCTGAAGAAGGTCGACACCATCCGCTTCCACTACCCCGACCAAAAGCAGTTTCCCCCCAAGAAGAAGGCCCGGAACTTCGACTGCGAGGCGTTTTTCTACCACAACGACAGTCTTTACCTCTTCACCAAAAACCGCGGCGAGGGCAACTGGGTGAAAGAGTACCACATGCCCGCCCGGCCCGGCAACTACGTGGCCCGCCTCGCCGACAGCATCCGCATCAACACCTGGATAACGGCCGCCGACATCAGCCCCGACGGCCGCCGCGTGGCCCTGCTCGGCTACGGCCACGTGTACCTGATCGACGTGGAGCCCGGCCACCCCCTGTTTAGCGGGGCCAAGAGCTGCCTGCCCCTGCCCGGCAGCGGGCAAGCAGAGGCCCTGAGCTTCGTCAACAACCAGGACTTCGTGCTCAGCAACGAAAAAGGCAAGCTGTTCCGGGCCAGCTTCCGCGGCAACACCGCGGCCCGCTAGCGCCCGGCGCAGGCGGGTCCGCCGAGCGTCTGGCCCCAAACAAAGCGGCGAGCTCGGCGGTAGTCGCACCACATCCGTCTTTCCCTCTACCGAACCACTACACCCCATGCCCGAAACCATTCTGATTACCGGGGCTACCGGCACCGTCGGCTCCGAGTTGGTCCGCGCCCTCAGCAACCGCGGCGTGCACGTGCGCGCCGGCGTGCATTCCGTCATCAAGGGCGACCGGTTGCGCCACCTTTACCCCGAGGTGCAGCTCGTGGAGCTGGACTTTCAGCGCCCCGAAACGCTGGGCGTGGCCCTCACCGGCGTCGACCGGGTCTTTCTGCTCGTGCCGTTCACCGAAACGATGGTCGAGGACAGCAAACGCTTCATCGATGCGGCTAAGGCGGCCGGCGTGAAGCAGGTGGTGAAGCTGTCGGTGATGGGCGCCGAGGTGGAGCCCGGCATTCAGCTGGGGCGCTGGCACCGCGAAGCCGAGCGGTACCTGGCGCAGAGCGGGCTGCCCTACGTCATTCTGCGGCCCAACAGCTTCATGCAGAACTTCCTCGCTTACCAAGGCACCAGCATCCGAGAACAGGGCCGCATCTACCAGCCCCAGGGCGAAGGGCGCGCCAGCTACATCGACGCCTTCGACATTGCCGAAGTAGCCGCCGCTATTCTTACCGCCGACGTAGCCCGGCACCACGGCCGCGCCTACCCGCTCACCGGCCCCGAAGCGCTGAGCAACAGCGACGTGGCCGCCATCATCGGCCAGACGACGGGCCGCCCGGTGCAATACGTCGACGTACCGGAGGAGGCGGCCCGTGAGGGCATGCAGGGCGCTCCGCAGTGGATGGTCGACGGCATCATGGAGCTGAACGCCCTCATCCGCGCCGGGCACGCGGCCACCGTCACCCCCGACGTGCAGCAGCTCACCGGCCGGCGGCCGCGCACGCTGCAGGAGTTTGCGCAGGAGCATCGAGCCGCCTTCCTCCCCGCCTAGCCGCGCCCCGTAGTCGGATCGGTCAGTGCCCATGGCTGGGCCGATCTGGCTCAATAGCAGTTGCCTCGACGGCATAAAAAAAGGCCCCTCGGCAATGCCGAGGGGCCTTTTTAGTCAGTTACGCCGACCTAGTACCGGTCGTCGTCGTCACGGCCGCGGTTGCGGCGCGAGGACGAGCCGGAGCCGTAGTCCGAGTTGTCGTCCTGGTTGCGGTAGTTGCCGCGGTTCTGCTGGCCGTAGTTCTGGCTGCGGTCCTCGTTGCGCATGTCGCCGCGCGAGGCCGAGCCCTGGCGCGAGTTGCGGTTCGACGAATCGTACTCGTCGTTGTAGGAGCCGCCGCGCGAGCCGTAGCCCTGGTCGGAGTTGCCCATGTACCCGCCGCGGCCTTCGTTGTAACCGCTGCGCGAGTCGTAGTTGCTGTTCTGCGAGCCGTAGGACGAGCCCGAGCGGCCCGAGCTGTAGCGGTCATCGTTGTAGCCGCCGCCGTAGCCGCCGCCCATCTGACCGCCGCCCATGTTGCTGCGGCCCTGGCTGCCCTGGCCGCCGCTGTAGCCGCCACCGTAGTAGTCGCCACCGCGCGAGGAGCCCTGGTTATCGTAGCCGCCACGCGAGGACGAGCGGTCCTGGTCTTCGCGCTGGTTGCGGGTGCTGTACTGGCCGTAGTCGTCCTGCTCGCGGCCGCCGCGGTTGCTCATGCCGCCTTGCTGGCCGCGGCCTTGGTCGTAGCCCCCGCCCATCGACGAGCGGCCATAGTCCTGGCTGTAGCCCTGGCCTTGGCCGTAGCGCGAACCGTTGTCGTTCGAGCTGCGGTAATCGTCGCGGTCGTTGGTTTGCATGCCGCGGCCGCTCATGCCGCCCTGGTTGCCACCTTGGCCGCCGTAGTTACGGCCGCTGTAGTCGCCGCCCTGCGAGCCGTAGCTGTTCTGCATGCCGCCGCCCATGTTGCTGCCGCCCTGCTGGCCGTAGCCGCGTTCCTGGTAGCCGTAGGAGTCGCGCTGGCCGAACTGGCTGTCCATGTGGCCTTGGCGCTGCTCGCCGTAGTTGTGGCCGCCCTGCTGGCCGCCGTAGTTGCCTTGCATGCCGCCGCGGTTGCTGTTGCTCATGCCGCCCTGCTGGCCGTAGCCGCCTTGGCCGCCGTAGTTGCTTTGCTGCCCGTAGCTGCCGCTGTAGCCGATCTGGTTGCCGCGGTAGTCGTCCTGCCCGCCGTACTGGCCGTAGGAGTTGCCCTGGCGGCCGCGGTTGTAGCCGTCGTCGCCGTACTCGCCCCCGCGCGAGCGGGTGTCGTAGTCGCGGTCCTGGTTGCCATAGCCGCCCTGGGTGTTGCCGCGGCCTTGCGAGCCGAATTCGCCGCGCCCGGCGCCGCTGTACATGTTTTCGTCGCGGTCATGGTCGCGGTGGCTGCCCTCCATGGAGTTGCCGAAGTTGCCGCCGTAGTTGCTTTGGCCGCTTTGCTGACCGCTCATCGAGCCGGAGCTGCCTTGGCCGCTGCTCTGGTCCTGGTTTTTGCCGGACGACGAGCCGCTCTTGCCCGACGAAGACGAGGCTTTCGTGGAGCTGCTGCCCGATTTTTTGGCCGAGGTCGACGACGAAGCCGAAGTAGAGCCAGTAGCGGATTTGCTGCTGCCCGACTTGCCGCTGGCGCTGCCCGAAGAGGACTTGCTGCTGCCCGACTTGCCGGCGCTGGACGAACCCGTGAGGCCGCCCTGGCCCATGCTCGTTTCCGAGTTGGCCAGCGACTGGCTGGAAGTAGTCGAGCCTGACGTGCGGTTGCTGTCGCCGCTGGTCAGGCCCGAGGAAGAGGAAGTAGAAGAACCGGATTGGTTGCTGGCGTTGCCTTGCGTGCCCCCGGCGTTGGCGTTCATGCCCGTCGAGCCGCCCTGCGTGGAACCTTGGGTCGAACCGGAGGTCGAGTTCTGGGCGTTGGTCGGATTTTTGGTGTTGTCAGCCATTGTAAGGTGTTGGTTGGGTTAGGGTGAGAACTTGGAAAGCAGTCAAAACTATACGCCGCCTTTTCCGGCGGAGTTGTCCAACTGCATACTTTTCCCCTCCTGCTTTACCCCTACCCCGCACCGTTACTATCCTATTCAGAAACACAGCCGCCGCCCCGTGACCGGGGCGGCGGCTGCCATACTAAACCAGTGCTGACGTACTACTTAGCAGCACCGTCGGCCGGCACTTTCTCCACCCGCACGCCCACCGACATAATGCCCGGCAGCACGTCCTGCCGCATGTACTGCTCGAGCACCACGCGGTACTTGCCGGGCTGCGGAAAGCGCTGCCGCGGCATGGCCAGAAACTGGTGGTCGTAAATGTCGCCGGTGCCGTTGCCGCGCGGTTCCCCGGTCTTGGGGTCCATCAGAATCATCTGGTGCAGCATGGGCGCCCCCACCGGTTTGCCGTCGGGCCCGGTCAGCGTGGCCTTCATGTAGAGGTTGTAGTAACCGTAGCCCATGGCGTTGCGCACGTTGAAGTACACGTTGTAGAGCTGGGCCGCATCGGTGATGTCAAACTCGAACGCGGGCTTGTCTTGCACCGACCAGAGGTAAGGCTGGCCGTTGGTTTTCAGGTCCGCGTTGTCTTCGTACACCCGGTTCGGGTCGCAGGCCACAAGAGCGGGCGCGAGCAGGAGCAGCAGCGCAGCCCGGCGCCAGTGGGTCAGCAAGTTGTGCATCATCGGTGAACTACATCAGGAAGCAGAGGGAGCGGAATTACCGGGGGCGCCGGAGCCGCCTTCGCCCCCGCCGCTGCGGCGGCCACCGCGGCGCGAACGGCCGCCCCGGCTTTCGTCGCCGGGCGGACGGCCGGCGCCGCCTTCAGGGCTGCCGGCTTCGCCGCCGGCGGTGTTGCGGAAACGCGGGTCAAAGCGCGGGGCGGGCCGATCGGTACGCGGCGCGTCGGTGCTCACGTTGGCGCGGCCGCGGCGGTTGTTACCGCCCCGGCCGCCGGCTTTGGCTCCGCGCGCTTCACCGCCTTCCGCCGCTGCCGTGGGCACAGCTTCGACGGGCGGCTTCGGCTTGGGCTCCGTGCGGGGCCGCGGAGCGTCTTTGGGCACCGTGGCGGTGGGCTTGGGCTGCACGCCGGCGGCTGGGGCCAGCGGGCCTTTTTCCTTCTTCTTTTTGCGCTTGGCGCGCTTGCCCGCTTTGATTTTGTCGTCGAGGCGGTCGAGCGAACCTTCCACGTGCTCCTGCACGCTGACTTCCACCACCGGCTCCAGCACGGGGGCCAGCAGGGTGTCGGGCTTTTCGCCGGCCTTGTTCAGGGCCTGGATTTCCTTGACGCGCTCGGTGGGCAGCATCACCCAGTTGTTGTCGCCGCGGAAGGCAAACCACATGCGCTTTTTGAAAATGTCGGTCTTCTGCAGGAAGGCGTCGCCCATCTGCGTTTGCAGCGGGCGGGCCACCTGCGGAATGTCCTTGAGCGCGTCGAGGTAGGTTTCCAGCTCGTAGTTCAGGCAGCACTTGAGGCGGCCGCACTGGCCCGAGAGCTTGGCCGGATTCAGGCTCAGGTTTTGGTAGCGCGCGGCAGTGGTGCTTACGCTCTTAAACTCCGTCAGCCAGGTGGAGCAGCACAGCTCGCGCCCGCAGGCCCCGATGCCGCCCAGGCGGCCGGCTTCGTGGCGCAGGGAAATCTGGCGCATTTCCACGCGCACCCGGAATTCTTCCGCCAAGCGCTTGATCAAGTCGCGGAAATCGACGCGGTCTTCGGCCGAATAAAAGAAGGTCGCGCGGGTGCGGTCGGCCTGGTATTCTACGTCGGAGAGCTTCATTTTCAGGCGCAGCTCGTCCACCACCGAGCGGGCCCGGAACATGGTGTTCAACTCCAGTTCGCGGGCAGCCTCGTAGCGTTCCACGTCCTGGTCGGTGGCCACGCGCAGGATGCCGCGGATGTCCTTGGAGTCCTGCGGCACCTTTTTCTTTTTCATCTGCAGGCGCACCAGCTCGCCCTTGAGCGAGACGTAGCCCAGGTGCCAGCCGTTGCCGCTGGCCTCCACCACCACGGCGTCGCCGGTGGTGAGGTGCAGACGCTTGTCGTTGCGGTAAAACTCTTTGCGTCCGCCCTTGAAGCGAATTTCGACGAGGTCAAATTCTTGAAAACCGGCCGGCAGGTCAATGTCCTGCAGCCAATCGAACACATTCAGGCGGGTGCAGCCGCCCGAGGAGCAGCCCCCTTTGGAGCCACAACCAGAGGTGGCGCAACCGCCGCCGCTGGAACATGAAGTGCAAGCCACAGTGAAAATCTATTAGTAGGCAGGCCGTCGAAACGAGGCCCGCGAGGAACAATCGGTTTAAAACAAAGATACGCATTTCGACTCCCGGCGCGGGCGGGAGCTATTGGCCCGGTGCCCCTTCCCGATTTGGGGCGGCAAACGTCCCAGTGCGGGCTTGTTTTCCGGTATCCGGTAAGCTGTTCCCATTTTTGGATTTTATCGACACAGCTCTTTTTTATTAGGCTTGCCTAACAAACGTTTGCCAAGCTACAATCTTTAAATTGGCTTTAATGGCAAAGTACCAAAACAAACAACGCAACTTATCCCGTTCAACCAACCGGCAACTAAAGCAAATGCCCATTAAAATATAATACCCACCTTATATTACAGCTACATTTTCCGGTTAGTCACAAGGAACCTGCACCCGCACCAGCGCGCGATACGATGGATAAATAATGAAGTTTCAGTGAATTATATTTGATGTTTTCAAAAAACACTTCTACCTTTTGCACATTGTTCAACCAACTCCCCAACCAAACCACTGTATGAAGTTCAACCACGTACTATCGACCGCCGCTGTCTGCGCATTCGCAGCACTGTCCATGGCCAGCTGCTCCAAAAAGGAAAATGTACAAGCCAAGGACCTCGTTGCTGATGCCACCACTGCCCAAATCAAAGCCCTTGGTTTCACGGCAGACGGCGCCCGAAAAGTTGAAGAAGGCGTAGTTGTCGAAGGCGACATTCTGCTGACCAATGAAATGCTGGCCAGCAACCCGGAATCGAAATTGCTGCGCGTCGGCCAGGAAGAGCAGTACCGCACCACCAATCTGGTGACCCGCCTGCCCCGCACGATTACGGTTAAGCTGGTCGGCAGCTTCCCGTCGGCTTACGTCTCGGCCGTTGACGAAGCTATTCGTCGCTACAACGCGGAGAACCTGCAGCTGCGCTTCACGCGCGTTACCGGCTCCACCGCAGCCGAGATGCCAATCACGTCGGCTTACCTGGGTGCTGGCATCCTGGGTCAATCGGGTGGTTTCCCCTCGGGTGGCAACCCCGCGCCGGGCTTCAAACTCTCGCCGAGCGTCATCAACAGCACCAACGTGGGCTACATCGCTACTATCATGGCGCACGAAATGGGCCACTGCATCGGTCTGCGCCACACGGACTACTTCAACCGCGCGTACAGCTGCGGCGGGGCCGCCTCGAACGAAGGTGCCAGCACGGTAGGCGCTATCCTCATTCCCGGCACGCCCTCGGGCGCCGACCCCAATTCGTGGATGCTGGCTTGCGTTGGCAACGGTGTTAACCGCTACTTCAACGCCAACGACAAAATTGCCCTCAACTACCTCTACTAAGCCCGCCGCTTAGCAGAACCTAAAACGCCCCCGGCTCAAGCGAGCCGGGGGCGTTTTTGTTGTTGGTTGTTAGCTGATCAGGCTATTTTCACGCGCGGCAGCGCAGGCCCCAATTAGTATCCGCTAAGCTTTTTGCAGCTGACTGCAGCTAGGAATTGCGTTGCCTGGACCACGCGTCATTAGATGGGCGAGGGAGCGTTTATGCCCTAGCCGAAGCAGGCAACAACGTAACGGCAGGCTACGTGGCGCCGGCTCGGTGGCAAGCCCGCCCCTTGTCGCTTGCGCCCCTTGCCAACAGTGGCAGGCCGCGCTGGTAGCCAAGCCGAGGTGCTCATCCAACCAGCGCGGCCTGCCAATGCCGGGGCTTCGGCAGCCGGGCCTTTAGAGCACCAATATGCGCCGGGTTACTTCGCGGCCGCCCGGAAGGCTCACGCGCAGTACGTAGGTTCCGGGGCGTAAACCGGCCGTATCCAGCTCTTTGATAACGCTGGTATCGGTCGTTATATCACGGTACAAACGGCCCACCACATCGAACAACCGCACGCGCAGTGCCTGGTCGAGCGGGCCAACTACGGTCAGGGGTTCTCCCACCGCGACGGGGACCGGATACACCAGCACATCGGCCACTGCGGGCACAAAGTTCACGACTTCAATCTGGCTGTAGAGAGTTTGGCCAGTGCTGAGCTGCAGGCGGGTTCGGTACTCAGCCTGGCCCACCCGCGGCTGCGGATCGGTGAGCACCGTGGTCAGCGGCAAGTTGGAGGACAGAGTTTGCACGGCGGCAAAGCTGTCGTCGGCTTCCCGGCGTTCCAGCGCAATGGTCTGGAGCCGGTACGTGGTGCCTAGCGTGAGGGTAAACTGCACCGTGTCCATTACCAACTGCTTGGGCAAGAAGGAGCGTACGTAGCACCCATACCAGGTCTGCGTCACGTCGATGGTGCTGCCCCGCTCCCCGACTCGGCCCTGCACAACCGGAGCCACGGCGTAGTAGCGAGCCGCGGCTTCGGCGGCGCTGAGGCGCAAGGCGGTATCGGCCAGCAGCTGGTAGGGCTGCAGCTGGGTAGCGCCCAGTTGATACACTTGGTACTGCGTCGCGCCCGGCACCGAGGCCCAAGTGAGCAGGGTTTCATCGGGGCAGGCGTACGCTACATCCAGCGGCAGTGGTCGGGCCACCACAAATGTATCGGAGACGACGGCCCCGGTGCTGCTGACCAAGCGCAGCCGGGCGGCCGTCGGCGCGGCCGGTGCGGCCCAGCGGAACGTTTGCTGCGCTAAATTCAGGGAAGTGCTAACGGTGCTCCAGGCAGGTTGGCCCAGGGCCTGGTATTCCAACCGGGCGGCCGTGGCCGGTCCGGACCACTGCCAGCGCAGCAACGTTTCTTCGCCCGGGCGGACAGTGCGCGCTTGGGAGGGCGTAATCCAGGTCAGGCCGTTTGCCAGCTCGTAGGCGACGCTGAAGGCCTGCGGCCCTTGCCCGAGTCGGTAGCCGCGCACCCGCAGTTCGTACGTACCGGCCGCGGGTAGATCGAGGGTAATTTGCTCGGCGTTGTCGCGGTGGTTGGGTCGGCGGCGGGCAGGTTGGGCCAGCGAATCGAGGTGTGGGTAGGCGCTAAGCGTCCACGGCAGCCAGCGTTGGCCATCGGCGACGCGGGTCAGCGTCAGGTCCAGGTCGTTGACGAGGGTAGTCGCAGCGTTGGCGGCGGCTTCGGGGTCGGTCCAGGCCAGCGTAATCTTCAGGCGGTGGGTGCCGGCCGGCACCGTCAGCGGGAACACCTGTTCCTGCCCTTGGCCCACGCTGCCCTCCACAAAACGGCCGTCGAGCATGGTTTGCACGGCTCCCAGCGCATCGGCCTGCCCGTAGCCCGCCGCAAAATCCACGTTGGGCGCCCCGGCATCGTCGGCGGTGTTCAACAGGGCAGCCCGTAGCAGCGCCGCGGCGGGCAAGGCGCCGCGGCGCTGCTGGTAAGCGTGCTGCGCGAGCAAGCTAATCCCCGACACCAGCGCCGCCGCGTCGGAGGAGCCGCCGCTGCCGAAGGCCACTAATTCCGGCTTGACCCGGCCGTCGGCGGCGGGGCCGCGGGAGCTGAGCGCCACCACCTGCCCGAGGGCATCGGTGTTGCCCACGCTCAGGCTGTTTTTGGCGTTTTTGAATTCCCCAGTCAGGTTGGCGGTATTGGCCAGCCCGGCGTAGGTACCCGCCGGCCCGGGCTGAGTACCCACGTTGCCAGCCGAAAACACGTGCACCAACGTGGGGTATTGCCGGGCTTGCGCGTCGTAGGCGCGGGCTTCGAGGCCGTAGAAGTTCTCCGCGCCCACGTTCACCCCGTACGAGTGATTTTGCACCGATACGCCCTGGCCCGCCAGGCTTGCGCCGTCGTCGGGCAGCAGGTTGGCGGAACTGGCCTGCGCAATGCGCGCCTGCCAGGCGGCGCCCTTGCCATTGGGGGAGGAATTGCCGCCCCCGGCAATGAGCGTCGCCATAATCGTGGCGTGCGCATCCAATATTCGCGCCTGGGGGTTGGGGTTGACGAGGCGGCCCTTGAAGTCGATGTCCTCGATGTCAATCGGGTCCTCTTTTACCGAAACCGTCAGCCCCTGGCCCGTGAGCTGCGGGTAGCGGGCGTGCACGGCCGTGACGGTGTTGGCGGCCAGGTCGGCCCCGTTGAGCTGACGTTCGGGGCGGGCCCGCCGGTCAGCGGCTTGCACGAAGCGTACGTGAGGGCTAGCGGCCAGCGCGGCGGCATCGGCGACGCCGTGTACGGTCAGCAGTTGCGCGTCGGCCGTGGCCTGCACGCGCGCGCCGGGCAAGTATTGGGCGGCCCAGCGGCGGAAAGCAGCAGCATCCCCGACCTGTACGCGGAACGCCGCGGCCCTCGGCGCCACTTGCAGCGGCGGAGCCAGTTTGGTGGACGGCGCGGCGCGGGCGGCCGGCGTTTGCGCGTGGACAACAGACAGCAGCGCCGCGGGCAGCAGCACCGCCAAAGCGGAGCGAAACAGTACGGTTTTCAGAGCGGTGGCTTGGTTGGGTAAAGCGCGAAATCAACCCGCAACGCACGCGGCGCAGGTTGACGGCAGGAGCGGGAGAATGGCTTTCAAGATACGAAAGCCGGCCGACGCGCGCACGCCGCTCGGGTCTTGCGTCCCCCGCACCTTGCTTAGCGAATTACCCGCACGGTGTGGTTGCGCCCATCGGCCACGTACACGGCCCCGCCGGGCCCCACGGCCAAGCCCAACGGACTTTTGAAGCGGGCCGCAGCCGCCGGGCCATCGGCGCTGCCGGGCGAGTTGGCGTCGCCGGCCAGGGTGCTTACCTGCCCGCCGGCCCCGATGCGGCGCACCACCATGCCAGCCGCATCGGCCACGTACAGTGTGCCATCGGCAGCCAGGGCCACGCCCGACGGCGCCATAAACCGGGCCTCTGGGCCCGCACCGTCGGCGTTGCCAAACTTGCGGACCGCGCCGGCCAGGGTGCTCACCGTGCCGTCGGGGCCGATCCGGCGCACGGTCATGTTGCCGTTGTCGGCCACGTAAAGCGTGCCGCTGGCCTCGACGGCAATGCCGTAGGGGTAGCGGAAGTTGGCCGCCGCGCCCGGGCCGTCGAGGCTGCCGATTCGCTTGGGGCTGCCGGCCAGCGTAGTCACGGCGCCGGCGGGGCTGATGCGGCGCACCGTGTGGTTGTACGTGTCGGCTACGAACACATTGCCCGCAGCATCGACGGCCAGGGCGTGGGGCTGGTTGAACCGCGCAGCGGGGCCGACGCCGTCGGCGGTGCTGGGGCTGCCGGCGGCCCCGGCCAGGGTGGATACCACCCCCTCGGGCGTGATTTTGCGGATGGCGTTGTTGCCGGTGTCCGCCACGTACAGGGTGCCCTGCGCATCAAGGGCCACGCCGACGGGATTGAACAGCCGGGCCGCCGGGCCGCTGCCGTCGGCGAAGCCTTTCTGCCCGGCAGTGCCGGCCAGGGTGCTTACCTGGCCCGTAGGGGTGATTTTGCGGATGACGTGGTTGTCGGTATCGGCCACGTACACGGTGCCGGCGGCGTCGACGGCCACGCCCATGGGGCGGCTGAAGCGGGCAGCCGCGCCGTTCCCATCCGCGCTGCCCTTGCTGCCCGCCGTGCCGGCCAAGGTGCTGACCGCGGCGGGCGCAGCGGGTTGGGCGGCGGCTACTTGGACTATCAGCAGGCACCACAGCAACAACAAAAACGGGAAACGCAGCGGCATAAATCGGGGCAAAATAAGCTGCGAAAGGTAAGGCCCGGACAACAAACTGCCCCGGCCAGAACGGCCGGGGCAGTGGGCAACGCAGTCGGGAAACGCGCCGGCGGCGGCTAGGGCTTGAGCACGACTTTGGTGCAGTTGTCCTTCTTGTTGCGGAAGATGTCGTAGCCGTGGGCGGCTTCGCTCAGCGGCAGCTTGTGGCTGATGACGTCGTCGAGCTTGACCTTGCCTTCCACCACGTACTGCAGCAGCTTGTCGATGTGCTTGTGGGCCGGGGCCTGCCCGCCGCGCAGGGTGATACCCTTGTCGAAGAACTGGCCCAGGGGAAAGTTGTCGAAGTAGGCCCCGTAGACGCCCAGCACCGACACGATGCCGCCGCGGCGCACCGCGCTCATGCAGGCCTCGATGACCTTGGGTGAGCCTTTTTCGAAGTTGATAACGGCCTTGGCGCGGTCCAGCAGGTCGCGCTGCGGCTCGAAGCCCACGGCCTCCACGCACACGTCGGCGCCGCGGCCCTGGCTCATGGCGCGGATTTCCTCGATGACCTGCTTGCGGTCCTGCCACAGGATGGTTTCGCAGTTGGCCGCGGCCTTGGCTTTGTCGAGGCGGTACTGCAGCACGTCGACGATGACCACGCGGGCGGCGCCGCGCAGCCAGGCCGATTTGGCGGCCATGATGCCCACCGGCCCGGAGCCGAAAATGGCCACGAACTCGCCGCCCTTCACCTCGCCCCAGTCGATGCCGGAGTAGCCGGTGGGAAAGATGTCGGTGAGAAACAGCGCCTGCTCGTCGGTGAGCGAGTCGGGCACGACGCGGGGGCCGTAGTCGGCGTAGGGCACGCGCACGTACTCGGCCTGCCCGCCGTTGTAGCCGCCGTAGAGGTCAGTGTAGCCGAAGAGCGCGCCGCCTTTTTCCGTCAGCACGCCGCCTTCGGGGCCGTAGTGGTCGGGGTTGGAATGCTCGCAGTGGCCGGGCAGGTCGTGGTTGCAGAAAAAGCAGCAGCCGCAGGCCACGGGGAAGGGCACCACCACCCGGTCGCCCACCTTGAGCTTGCCGCCCACGCCCTTGCCTACTTCCTCCACAATGCCCATGAACTCGTGGCCGAGCACCATGGGCCGGGGCTGCGGAATGCCGCCGTTGTAGATGTGCAAATCGGAACCGCAGATGGCGGTGCTCGTCACGCGGATAATGGCGTCGCGCGAATCGACAATTTCCGGGTCATCGACCGTGTCGACGCGCACGTCCTTGATGCCGTGGAAGACTAAGGCTTTCATACGGGGTGTGGGTTGGTTGTGGTAGATACGTAGCCAAGGCTAACGGTCGGCCCGAAGCGGGGGTTGCCCCGCCGAACTTTCCTCCCCGAAACCACGCCCCGCACAATTCGCGGCCCCTCAGGCACTTGCCGCCCGACTACCGCCCCGTCTTTTCGTCCTTGCTGAACGAGTACGGCGCGTCCTGCGGGCGGGTGCCGCGCTGACGGTTGGGCTGGCTGCTCATGTCGAAATCCAGCGTGGCGCCCCGCAGCAGCTCACTGTGGCGCAGGTAGTTTTGCTCGTAGGCTTGCCCGTTCAGGCGCAACTGGCCGATGTAGCGGTTGGCCGCGTCCTGGTTGCCGGGGGCGTTGAGCACGATGGTCTGGCCATTTTCCAGGCGCAGGGTGGCCTTGGGGAAGAGCGGGGCGCCGAGCACGTACTCGTCGGTGGCGGGGCAGACGGGGTAAAAGCCCAGAGCGGAGAAGACGTACCAGGCCGAGGTCTGCCCGTTGTCCTCGTCGCCGCAGTAGCCGTCGGGAGTGGGCAGATAGAGGCGGTTCATGGTTTCGCGCACCCAATACTGGGTTTTCCAGGGCTGGCCGGCGTAGTTGTAGAGGTAGGTCATGTGCTGGATGGGCTGGTTGCCGTGGGCGTAGTTGCCCATGCCGGCAATCTGCATCTCGCGGATTTCGTGGATGACCTCGCCGTAGTACGAAGCGTCGAAGACCGGCGCGAGGGTAAACACCGTGTCGAGGGTGGCTACGAAAGGCTGGCGCCCGCCCATGAGCTGCATCAGCCCGTCGACGTCGTGAAACACCGACCAGGTGTAGTGCCAGCTGTTGCCCTCGGTGAAGGCGTCGCCCCATTTGAAAGGGTTGAAGGGCGACTGGAAGGTGCCGTTCTGGTTTTTGCCCCGCATCAGCCCGGTTTGCTTGTCGAACAGGTGGCGGTAGTTCTGGCTGCGCTTGGCGTAGAGGTTCAGTTCCTTCTTGGGCCGGCCCAGGGCCTTGCCCAGTTGGTAGATGGCAAAGTCGTCGTAGGCGTATTCCAGCGTACGGGCCGCGCTTTCGTTGATTTTTACGTCGTAGGGCACGTAGCCAAGCTTGTTGTAGTACTCGACGCCGGCGCGGCCCACGGCCGTCATCGGCCCGGCGTTGTTGGCGCCGTGCAGCAGGGCCTGGTAGAGCAGGTTGATGTCGTAGCCGCGCCCGCCCTTAAGGTAGGCGTCGGCCACCACCGAGGCCGAGTTGTTGCCCACCATAATGTTACGGTAGCCCGGGCTGCCCCACTCCGGCAGCCAGCCGCCTTCCTTGTAGGCATTGGCGAGGCCGGCCTGAATCTGCGCGTTGACACTGGGATACAGCAGGTTCAGAAAGGGAAACAGGCAGCGAAACGTGTCCCAGAAGCCGGTGTCAGTGTAGAGGTAGCCGGGCAGCACCTGCCCGTTGTAGGGCGAGTAGTGCACGGGCTGGCCCTGGGCATCCAGCTCGTAAAACTTGCGCGGAAACAGCAACGAGCGGTACAGGCAGGAGTAAAACGTGCGCTGCTGGGCCTCCGTCCCACCCTCAATCTGCACCTTGCCCAGCTGCTCGGCCCAGGCCGCCCGCGCCTTGCGCTTCACCGCCTCGAAGTCGTCGGCCCCGACTTCCGCCAGGTTGCGCAGGGCCTGCTCCGGGCTGATAAACGACGAAGCCACCCGGGCCTGCACCTGCTCGCCCTTGCGCGTCTTGAAGCCCACCACCGCGCCGGTGTGGCCCGCTTCGGCCGCCAGCTTGGCCGCGTCGAGCACCTTGTCCTGGTACACGGCGGTGCTCGTGAAATCGTGGTCGAACTCGATGACGAAGTAGTTCTTGAAGTTCGCCGGCACGCCCTTGCTGTTGCGGGTGGTGTAGCCGGTGATGCGTCGCTGCTGGGGCAGCACCTGCACCGCCGAGCCGCGGTCCAGCGCGTCGAGCACCACGTAGGCGCTGTCGGTGCGCGGGAAGGTGAAGCGGAAGCGGGCGGCCCGCTCGGTGGGCGCTATTTCCGTGGTTACGTCGTGGTCGGCGAGGTACACGCGGTAGTAGTATGGGCGGACTTCCTCGGCCTTGTGCGAAAACCAGCTGGCCCGCGCGTCCTCCTCGAAGCGGCGCTGCCCGGTGATGGGCATGAGGGCGAATTGGCCGTAGTCGTTCATCCACGGCGAGGGTTGATGCGTCTGCTTGAAGCCGCGGATTTTGTCGGCCGCATACTGGTAGGCCCAGCCGCTGCCCATCTTGCCGGTCTGCGGCATCCAGCAGTTCATGCCCCAGGGCAGGGCAATGGCCGGGTACGTGTTGCCGTTCGACAGCTCGATCTTGGAGTCGGTGCCCATCAGCGGGTTCACCAGGTCGACGGGCTCGGGCCGGGGTTGGGCCGGGGCCGTCAGGGCAGCCAGCAGCAGGCCAAATAGATAAAGTAGACGTGTATGCATAGGAGAAGCCACGGATGAGGTAGGGCGGGCCTAATGTAGCCAACAACCCTGCCCCGCCGACGCCTGCTTAGCGCTAACAACGCCGGCTACTCCACTAACCACCCCTGTTCCGGTCATCCTCATCTGGCGTACGCCCAAGCGAAGGCCCCTGCTCGAACCCTGCACTGACGACAAAGCGCAGCCACTAACGCCTAATCGTTTGGGCGAGGTGGCTTCGTTTCCTATTCTGCTCAGGCCTGGGCGGCCACGATGTCGATGCCTTCCTCGAAGGAATGCGGCCGAAAGCCCAGCTCCCGCTCGGCCTTGTCGATGACAAAGCCCGTGCGGGCGGGCCGGCGGCCGGGCTGGGTGAAGGTGCTGGCGTCGACCCGGGTAATCAGCCCGGCCTCCAGCCCGAAGTGCGCCGCCACGCGCAGGGCCATGTCGTAGGGCGTCAACAACTCGCGGCCGGAAAGGTGGTAGATGCCCGTGGCGCCTTGCTTGGCTATCAGCCAGCAGCCCTCGGCCAGGTCTTCGGCCAGCGTGGGCGTGCGCCACTGGTCCGATACGACCTTAATGGGCTTGCCGGCCCGCAGCGAGTCGCGCACCCACAGCACGATGTTCGTGCGCCCGCCGCCGCGCAGCACCCCGTACACGAGCACCGTGCGGGCAATGGCCCAGCGCAGGCCGGACGTGGCCTGCACAGCCTGCTCGGCGGCCAGCTTGCTGCGCCCGTAGTGGCTGAGGGGGTTGGGCTGGGCATCTTCGGCCAGGGGACCGTGCGAGCCGTCGAAGATGAAATCGGTGCTCAGGTGGGTCAGGTGCACATCCTGGGCGGCGCAGCCGCGGGCCAGGTTTTCGGTGGCCGTCACGTTGTGCAGCCAGCATTCCTCGGGGTTCAGCTCGCAGTCGTCCACCTGCGTCATGGCGGCGGTGTGGATGACGTGCGTGGGCTGCTGCTCCCGCAGCACGCGTTGCACGGCCGCCTCGTCGCTCACGTCGAGCGGCACGTAGGGCACGAGCGGGTAAGCTTCCGCCAGCCGAAACGGGCCGCGGCCGGTGGCAATGAGCGCCACGCCGGGCTCTTGGTGCAGGCGGTCGAGCAGCTTCTGGCCGAGCAGGCCGTTGGCCCCGGTGATGAGCAAGCGCATGGGGAAAGGTGAACTTGTGAGAGGTGAAGTTGTGAATGGCCAAGTGCTCTTCACAACTTCACCTCTCACAAGTTCACCACTTGGCTAGTACTGAAAGCCGTACTCCTGCATGATTTTCTTCTTGCTGAGCTTTTTCACCTCGAACTTCATGCGCACCGGCGTCACGGGGCGGTCGGGGCCGGTGGTGGGCACGGCGGCAATCTTGTCGACCACGGCCTGGCCCTGCACCACCAGTCCGAACACGGTGTAGTGGTTGTCGAGGTGCGGGGTGCCGGTCACGTTCTGCACGATGTAGAACTGCGAGGAGGAGCTGGCGCGCTGCGGATTCACGTAGTCGCCCTGCCGGGCGGCGGCCACGGCCCCGCGCTGGTGCTTGAGCTCGGGCACGATTTCGGCCGGAATGGTCGGATCCGACGGCTGGCCCAGGCCGTCGTCGTTGGGGTCGTCGTTTTTGGAGTTGGCGTCGCCGCCCTGAATCATGAAGTTCGGAATGACGCGGTGGAAGGTCGTGCCGTTGTAGTAGCCGCTTTTGGCCTTCTGCAGGAAGTTGGCCTTGTGCTGGGGCGTCTGGTCGTAGAGCAGAATCTTGATGTCGCCGAGGGCCGCGTCGCCCTGGGTGACGTGAATGGTTACCAGCTCGTCCTTCTTGCTTTTTTTGGTCTTAACCTTAATCAGCTGGGTCGGGCCGATGGACGGGGCCGTTTGGGCGTGCAGCCCGGTGAGCGGGGCCAGCCAGAGCAGGGCCGCCAGCAGGCCGCCGAAACGAAAAATGCGGTTCATGAACGTCGGGGAGAATGGGTAAACCCGCCTGTACGGCGTTTCCAAGGGCGAAGCTAAGTTGAATCGGCCGAACGCGCCCGCCAGTCGGCGCGCGTAAGGCCGAAGCTGTAGCTGTCGTGCAGCTGCCCGTCGCCGCCGCGGAAGTTGTTGCGCAGCAGCCCTTCGCGCAGCAGCCCGCAGCGCTCGGCCAGGGCCGCGCTGCGCCGGTTTTCGGGGTCGACGTGGCAGTACACGCGCTCCAGCCCCAGGGCCCGAAACGCCCAGTCGATAACGGCCGCAGCGGCTTCGTGCATGAGCCCTTGGCCCTCAGCAGTACTGCTGAGCAGGTAGGCCAGCTCGGCTTTGGGCACCTCCCACTCGATGTTGCGCACGCTCACGAAGCCCGCGGGCGCCGCCGCGCCGTGGGGCCAGATGCTGAGTTGAATGCCCTTGCCAATCAGCCAGTCGGCATCCCAGATTTCAATGAAGGCCTGAGCGCTGGCTTCGTCCCGCACGGCCCGGGTAGTCTTGGGAAAGTCGCGCGTCAGCCGGGCGCGGTCCTGCTCGATGAGGCGGAAGACCACGGCGGCCTCGTCGGGGCGCCAGGGACGCAGGGTGAGGCGGGCGGTGCGCAGCTCGGGCGCGGGCGGCAGCGGGTTGGGGCGCATAGAAAGCCAGATTACAACAAACTACTTCAAGTGGTGAGCAGAATAGCCCCGCTTATTCCCAAAACCACCTTTTCTTTTTGGCGGGTACGCAATATTGAGTGCGCACGTAATAATCATTAAATAACGAAGCCCAAGGCAAATACCATGAATCCAACATATAAAACAATCTAAAATCAATGTCGACCTTAAACTTCAGCAACGCCTGCTGTACTTCAGCTGGCAATTGATTAATATCTAAATACTGCTTTGGGGTAGCCAGCAGGTGATAGGCAATAGCATTGTTCCCAGGGCCTGGATCTACTACATCAAAGGAAACAATGCCTTTAGTCGCGTAATGAGCTAAATCATTTACATCCCCGAGCACGTTTGCCAGATTCATATATCGGTCTAAGAACGGATTTAACGTTGAAGAAGTAAACGATTGGCTTCTAGAAAAAAAGTCGATGAGCATCTCATTACTAGAGGCATTTTTTGAAATAATCTCCGGCAGTATTGCGCCTCCGGAAGAAAATTGCGCTACAACATTATCGGCACCTAATAAGAACCAATCAATGTCTTGTGAATATTGATAGTCAACCGAATAATTTTCCATCATGCTTATTAGACTGAGTTGGTTAGTAAATGTACGTTCATGTATACTTATTCCACTCTCTACGTAAGCGGCCCAAGTTACCCCACACCTGCTTCCGACTATGGCTCTTGCCGCTACTCCTGCCACCGCACCCGCGCTCCGCAATCCTTCCTGGTTTCCCAAGCTCCTGCTGGCAGGCTACGTGCTCCTGTTTGCCGCCTTGGCCATTCACCCGTACAGCCGCGCTACTTGGATAGTCGAAAACCTGCCCATTGTGCTCATTGCCGGGGCCTTGACCGTGCTTTACCTGCGCGGCGTGCAGTTTTCCAATACCGCCTACCTGTTGATGGCCGTGCTGCTCTACATGCACACCATCGGCGGCTACTACACCTTCGAGCGGGTGCCCTTCGACTGGTTCAACGACCTGTTCGGCTTCAAGCGCAATATGTACGACCGGGTGGCGCACGTCACGGTGGGCTTCTACGCTTACGCGCTCATCGAATACACCGACGCCCGCGGCCTCATTCGCAGCCGTTTCCTCTCCTATTTGCTGCCGCTGTGCGTCATCGGCACGGTGGCCATGAGCTACGAAATCATCGAGTGGCTGTACGCGGCCACGGCCGGCGGCGAATCCGGCGCCGCCTTCCTCGGCAGCCAGGGCGACATTTGGGACGCGCAAAAAGACATGCTGGCCGATACCAGCGGAGCCGTAGCCGCGCTGCTGCTGTATGCGCTGACGAACAAGCAGCGAACTCAGACGCGCAGTCGATAAAAACCGCTGCCGACAAAATCAAAGCCAGCACCTAGTCCTGGGCTGTAGATCAGCCCAACCGTAACTGGAACTATTCCGGCTGTTACCTGCTGCCAGTACCGGGCGCTGAACACCTCGTGGTAGGGCTGCTCATCGGCTGCGCATTCGATCAGGTCGTTGTACGAGAACTTTCGCTCGATTAGCGTAAGCAGGTTTTGCTCAGCTACCACTACCATCACTGCCGAATCAGTACCGAAGTGCTGCTCGGGATGCCCTGCATAAGCTGAGCCGGCTTCATCACCCAGAACGATATCCGCTATTTCTAACTCGTACGGCCCACCTACTGGAAGGAGTTCAAACCGTGCGAAGGGTGTAGGATTCCATTCAAATAGTCGCCGGGCAGAGGCCACCAAATCCTGCCTATTCAACCGGTCTGATTCCTCCACGATTTCCGTCAGATAGAGCGCGTCGATGAGCCAATAAGTCAAGCCAGGCGCCAGCCACAGGCTTTCACCGTTCATGGATACGTTGTCGGGTAAGACAGCCATAAACGAACTATAGAATAGTTGAGTAAATGCCGCGGGGCCACGACTTTACTAGTCGTGGCCCCGCTGGCTTAAAACGTCGCCGACTCCGATTCCCGGTGCTGGCGGATATCCAGCAGAATCTGCTCCCCGCCGCGACTGAGTACGGCTTCGGCCACGCGCACGCCCAGGGCTTCGGCGTCCTCGGGGTCGTGGGTGGCCTGCTGTTCCTCCACGTACTGCTGGCCGTCGAGGCTGATGAGGCCACCGTGCAGCTGCAGGGCGCCTTCGTCGGTGAAGGTGGCCAAGGCGAAGCTGGGGATGCTGCAGCCGCCTTCCATGGTGCGCAGAAAGGCCCGCTCGGCCCGTAGGCAGGTGTGGGTGTCGGGGTCGTCGAGCAGGTTGCGCAGGGCCAGCTTGCGGGGCAGCTCCAGGCTCTTGGCGCACTCAATGGCCACCGAGCCCTGCCCGGCGGCCGGAATAAACTGCGTTTCGGGCAGCACGCGCACAATCAGGTTGTCGTACTCCATGCGGTGCACGCCGGCAAAAGCCAGCACCAAGGCGTCGTACTGGCCTTCTTCCAGCTTGCGTAGGCGGGTTTGCAGGTTGCCGCGGGCCTCGGCCGTAATGGCGTGCGGGTAGTGGCGCTTGAAGAGGGCCCGGCGGCGGGTGCTGCTGGTGCCGAGCACGATGTCGGGCTTGTCGAGCGAAAAGCCCGGGTCGAAGCTGATGATGACGTCGTTGACCTTTTCGCGCGGCATGAAGGCCAGCAGCTCCAGATCCTCCGGGATGGAGCTTTGCACGTCCTTGGCGCTGTGCACGGCAATGTCGATGTGGCCGGTGCGCAGGCTCTCCTCCAACTCCTCCGTGAACACGCCCTTCGCCCCAATCTTGTCCAGGGAGCGGTCCAGCACCACGTCGCCCTTGGTGGTGATGATGACAATTTCGGTTTCGAGGCCGGCGGCCTGCAAGGTATCGGCCACGTGGTGGGCCTGCCACAGGGCCAGCTTGCTGCCGCGGGTACCGATGCGGATGGGACGGGTCATATGGTGAAGTAGTGAAATGATGAAGTCGTGAATCGCAGCGGGCTAAAGTCCGAAAGGCAACTGTGGTCTTCACAAGTTCACCTTTCACAACTTCACCCTCGCCTTAGTTCACCGGCACGCGCAGCAAGTCGGCCACCTGCAGGGACGTGTCCACGAAGGTGATGCGCGGGTTGGCGTTGCGCTCCACGTGAAAGTGCGCCTCGTTGAGCACCTGCGCCAGCCCTTCGGCATTGTAGCGGTGCACGAAGGGGCTAAACTTGCTGATAAACGTCTGCTCGGCGGCCGGCAAGTGGGGCACTAGTTGCGCGTCGAGGCCGAAGAGCAACACCTTGCGCACCAGCCCCAGGGCGTACTGTAGAAATTCCTTCTGGTTTTCGCGGCCCATCTTCTGGAACTTGTCGGCCTGGGCCACCACGTCCTCCAGCTTGCCCTGGCTGACGCGGAAACAGGCCTGCATCCACTCGCGGAAGAAGGTGAAATAGTCGTTGTCGGGCGCGTCGCGGGCGGCCAGGGCGGCGCCGAGGTTGCCCTCGCTCACCAGCGCCAGCTGCCGGGCCTTGGCCTCGGGCACTTGGTAGTGGTCGGTGAGGTACTGCGTGAGGTCCGGCTCGCGGAAGCGCGGCACCGGCACCACTTGCACCCGGCTCACGATGGTGGGCAGCAGCTTATCCGGCTGCTGGCTCACGAGCAGGAACACGGTGGCAGGCGGCGGCTCCTCCAGCAGCTTGAGTACGGCGTTGGCGGCGGCCGGGTGCATGAGCTCGGGCAGCCAGATGATGACCACCTTAAACGGCGCCTCGAAGGCTTTCAACGACACGAGCTTGAGCAGCTGCACGGCCTCGTCCTTGCTGATGCTGCCCTGCTTGTTGTCGGCCCCGATGTGCTGCATCCAGTCGTTGAGGCCCTGGTACGTGCCGCCGTCGGCCAATACGAAGCTGCGCCAGTCGGCCACGAACTTGTGGCTGAGCGCGTCCTTGCTCACGGCCTTGGTCGTGGTGACGGGCAAAATAAAGTTCAGGTCGGGGTGCACCAGCCGGTCGATTTTGCGGCAGTTCGGGCACTCCCCGCACGAGTCTTCGGGCTGGCGGTTTTCGCAGTTCAGGTAGGCCGCGTAGGCCAGCGCCAGCGCCAGCGCGCCCGAGCCCTCGGCCCCGCGAAACAGCTGCGCGTGCGCCACGTGCTGCCGCTGCACTGCTTGGCGCAGCACCTGCTTCACCTCCTGCAAACCGGGAATATCAGCGAAACGCATAGGCCCTCAACGCTAACGCAGCAGAAAAAGTAGCCCCGTGCGCACGGCCATGACCAGCACGGCAATGCCGATGGCGCCCAGAATGCGGAACGGCGGCGCTTGCCGCTGGGCGCCGCGCACGAAGCGCAGCAGCGCCCACGCGCCCAGTGCCGTCACCGCTTCGGCCACGAGGCCGGCCGGAATGGACTGGAAAAACGCGAAGAACGCGCCGCCAAACAGCACCGCCACCAAGAAAATGGTCAGCGCCCGGTCGGTGCCCTGCAGGGGGGCTTGTTCGCTCATGGGGCTAGAGTTCGATGTTGGCGTTGTCGGCGGCCGGGGCGGTCCGCTCCCACACGCGGTCCTTGGCGGTCAGCTCGTACACGTGCTGCATGATGCCGCGCTCCACCTCGTCGTAGGGCAGGCCGCGGCGGGCCATTACCCGCTCGTTCACCTCGGCCACCTTGTTGAGGCGGAAGGTTTCGAAGCCCGAGGCCCCGCCCCAGCTGAACGAGGGAATGAAGTTGCGCGGGAAGCCGGCCCCGAAGATGTTGGCCGCCACGCCCACCACCGTGCCGGTGTTGAACATGGTGTTGATGCCGCACTTGCTGTGGTCGCCCATCATGAGCCCGCAGAACTGCTGCCCGGTGTTCACGAAGCGGCCGGCGGCGTGGCTCCAGATTTTCACCGGGGCGTAGTTGTTCTTCAGGTTCGAGGTGTTGGTGTCGGCCCCGAGGTTGCACCACTCCCCTATCACCGAGTTGCCGAGGTAGCCGTCGTGGCCCTTGTTGGAGTAGCCCAGCAGGATGCTGTTGCCCACTTCGCCGCCCACCTTGCAGTGCGGGCCCACGGTGTTGTCGCCGCGCATCTTGGCGCCGGCGTTGATGTGCGAACCTTCGCCCAGGGCCAGCGGCCCCTTGATGATGGCGCCCTCGTGCACCTGCGAGTTTTTACCAAGGTAAATCGGGCCGTCCTCCGCGTTCAGGATGGCGGCCCGGATCTTGACGCCTTCCTCGATGAAGATGTTTTCCGGGGCGTACACGATGGTGTGCGCATCGTTGACCGGCTGCGACTGGCGGCCGGCGGTCAGCAGGGCGAAGTCGCGGCGGATTTCGGCGCCGTTGTGCAAGAACAGCTGCCAGGGCTGGCGAATCACCGTCACCGGCTCGGCCACCTGCTTCACGTGCTGAAAACCGTCCTGAATCAGCTCGGCGACCTTGCTGGCGTCGGCCAGGTGGGCGGCCACCAGCAGCTCGTCGTCGAACAGGGCCTCGCCGGGCTGCAGGGCCTGCACCTGCCGGGCCAGCAGGTCGTCGGCGCACACCGCCCCGTTGATAACCAGGGCGGGCCCGTCGGCGGGCGCGGCCGGAAACTTGGCCTGCAGGTAGGGCTCGGTCAGGTAGTGCACCTCTTCGCCCAGCCGGTGCTGCCACTTCTCGGCCAGCGTGAGGATGCCGCAGCGCAGCGCCGCCACGGGCCGGGTAAAGGTAAACGGGAGCAGGTTGGGCCGGATGGCGGGGTCGTCGAAGAGCAAGATGGTCATAAGCAGGTGTCGGTTGACAGTGGCCGGAGGTCAGCAGCAACGGCGCTACGGCGCCGGGGCAAAGGTCGGGCGCCGGCCGTCAGCATAAAACCCCGCCCAAAAACAAAACTCCCGCTGGCTTGGGGCCGGCGGGAGCATCGGGACGAGCAGGCAGTTGCCGAAGACAACCGCCCGCTCACCACTAATAACTCAAAGAAGCTTACTTCTTCTTGTAGCGGTTCATGAACTTCTCCACGCGGCCGGCCGTGTCGAGCAGTACGTTCTTACCCGTGTAGAAGGGGTGCGACTGGCTGCTAACTTCCACCTTGATGACGGGGTAGGTTTTGCCGTCCTCCATCGTGATGGTCTCGTTCGACGTCATGGTCGAGCGGGTGATGAATTTGAAGTCGCTGGTCGTGTCCTGGAACACTACTTCGCGGTACTCGGGGTGGATGTCCTTTTTCATGGCGCTGAATGCGTGAAGTCCTGTTAGGCCCCGCCGATTTTGCGGAAGGGACGGCAAAGGTAAGACCTTGAGCCTAAAAAGAAAAGCCGGCACGCTTTTTTCGGGGATAATAGAAACTTTACCTAGCTGAATTGGGCGAAAAGGTTATTTTTGGTCCCGGTCCGGCCCGACCCTACCCCTTCCCACCTTTTGTTACCCCGTGCCGCATGACCCGTCGGTTTATTCTATCGTTGCTGTTTACGCTGTTGCTGGTTGCCTCCACTGCCTGGGCCGTCACGCTGACCATGTTCCAAGCCACGTTGGAAGGCGCTTCCGTGCGCGTGGATTGGGAAGTGCTCAACGAAAACGGTTTATCGAGCTTCGAGCTCTACCGCAAAGGCGCCACCGACGCCAATTTTGACCGCCTCAGCGTGGTGGTGCCCACCGGCCAGCGCCGCTACCAGTACCTCGACGCCAACCTCTACCGCGGCACGGCCGGCACCGCCAGCACCAACTCCGGCCCTTACACCTACCGTCTGCTCGTCAAAACCACCTCCGGCGACCAAGTGTACACCACCATCCTGAGCCAGACGCCCAGTGCCGTGCAGCGCTCCTGGGGCAGCATCAAGTCGATGTTTCGGTGATGCAAGTGGTGAAATTGTGAACGGTGAAGGGTGAAATTCTTCGCCCAGCTTACTTCAACCGGCTTCAGCCGGTTTTTTTGTGCCCGCCTTCTTCGCCCTGCGGTGCTGAATCCCGTTGGGATTCACAATTTCGCCTTTCACAACTTCACCATTGCCCCATGCGCCTCTGCTTTGCCTCCAACAACGCCCACAAGCTGGACGAAATCCGGCCCCTGCTACCCGCCCACATCGAGCTGCTGAGCCTGGCCGACATCGGCTGCCAGGAGGAGCTGCCCGAAACCCAGGACACGCTGGAAGGCAACGCCCTGCAAAAAGCCCGCTATGTGTGGGACAACTACGGCGTGTCGTGCTTTGCCGACGATACCGGCCTGGAAGTAACTGCCTTGGGCGGCGCTCCGGGCGTGTATTCGGCCCGCTACGCCGGCCCGCAGCGCTCCTCCGCCGACAACGTGCAGAAGCTGCTGCAGGAGCTGCAGGGGCAGGCCGAGCGCGCCGCTCGCTTCCGCACCGTCATTGCCTTGGTGTCGGGCGCGGCGGACCAGTGGACGTTTTTCGGGGAGGTACCGGGCCACATCACCGCGGCCCCGCGCGGGCAGGGCGGCTTCGGCTACGACCCGGTGTTTGAACCCGAGCGCGCGGGCAAAACCTTCGCCGAAATGACGCTCGAGGAAAAAAATGCCCTGAGCCACCGGGCCCGGGCCGTAGCGCAGCTGGCCGCGTTTCTGCGGGAGCAACACTCGGTAGAATAAGCCGCGCCGCGCCTTCAACTCACCTTCTCAGGCCGCCAACCTGCATTTTAATCTCCCAAACCCTTACTTTTGCAAGGTTGGCCCTGCTGGTCGGGCCGCAGTCAGCACCCATGCAACAGCCTTTCATCGTCGGCATCACCGGCGGCAGCGCCTCCGGCAAAACCACCTTTCTGCGCCGTCTTCTGGCCTCGTTTCCGGAGGAGGACATCTGCCTGATTTCGCAGGACAACTACTACCACCCGCGCGAGGCGCAGCAGGTGGATGCGCAGGGCGTGACCAACTTCGACCTGCCCGCCAGCATCGATTCGGCCGCCTACGCCGCCGACGTGCTGCGCATCAGCCAGGGCCTGGAAGTGCGCCGCTCGGAGTACACCTTCAACAACCCCAACGTGCCGGCCAAGGAGCTGGTGTTTCGGCCCGCGCCTATTGTGGTGGTGGAAGGCATTTTCGTGTTCTACTTCGAGGAAGTGGCCAAACTGCTCGACCTGAAAGTGTACATCGATGCCCGGGAGCACGTGAAAGTGCTGCGCCGCATCGTGCGCGACCGGGACGAGCGGGGCTACGACTTGGAGGACGTGCTCTACCGCTATACCCACCACGTGGCGCCCACCTACGAGAAGTACATCAAGCCCTTCAAGCACGACGCGGACATCATCATTCCCAACAACCGCCACTTCGAAAAAGGCTTGGAAGTGCTGGTTGCTTACCTGAGAAGCCGCGTTTCGGCCTCGTAAGCTTCCGATACGCAGATTACCAAAAAAGCCGCTGGCGCACTGCCAGCGGCTTTTTTGTGCGCCTGGGTTAGCGCCGGGCCGTCCACCACCCGATGCCGGCCAGCGCCAGCAGCAGGGCCAGCACCAAGTTGGCGTAGCGCCGCACTTGCCGGGGCGTGTCCATGTCCATGGTGGTGGGGTCGGCGTTGGTGAGCTGCTGGGCGTAAAACGGGTCGGTGCGCACGAAGGCGGTAACTTCCTGGGGCGGCGTCACCGCCGGGCCCGTCACGGCCAGCTCCAGCTCGGGGCGCAGCGTGTCGTAGCGGCCGAGGTCGGGGTTGAACACGGGCACCCCGAGTACGTCGCGCAGGCGCAGGCGGCCGGGCTGGCGCGGCACCAAGCGGTAGCGCAGCTCCTTGCGGCCGGTCACGCGGCCGTCGGCGCGGGTCAGCTCCTGGTGCACCTCGGGCCCGTATACTTCCAAGCCCGGCACGGGGCGCGCCACGGGCGGCGCCAGGGCCGTCAGGTTGCCCTCGCCTTCCACCGTGAGCGTGTAGCTGATGGTGTGGCCGGTGCGGAAGCTGGTACTGCCCACCCCTTCGCGCAGCTGGTAGCGCCCCACGGCCGGGGGCACGGCCCCGGCGGCCACCGGCGGCAGCGCTCGTACCTGCACCGTGCGCGGCTGGCTGACGTAGGTTTTGTAGCCTTCCAAGCGGTTGTCGAGGCCTTCGACGGCGCGCTTGGCCAAGCGGTATTTTTTCATTTGCAGGGCCACCCGCGGAAACGTGAGCGGCTTGGCGCTGAGCGGGTAATACACCGCCTCGTGCAGCTGGTAGCGCAAGTAGGGCTTGCCACCGACGCGCACCGAGTCGGGCCGGATATCGGTTTCGTCGAAGGCTTCTTCCCAGGCCGTGGGCTGGCGCAGCTGCCGCAGCATGGGGGGCAGCTGTTCGGCAAAACGGTAAAAATCGAGCAAGCCCTGGTCGGCGGGCGCCAAGTAGAAGTACAGCCCCACGTGCACCGGCTCGCCCACCCAGGCGGTGGTTTTGTCGGGCTCCACGCTCAGGAAGGCGTTGTCGCGCGGCTCCACGTATTCCTGAGGCTTGGGCTTGCCCAGCAGCTGGTCGAGGCTGCCGATGCCCACCAAGGGCGGCTTGGCAGCGGGCGGCGCCGGCGTGGCGGGGGCGCCGGCGGCCGGTGCCGCGGGCTGGGGCAGCACGCGCAGCGTGGCCCCGGCCGAACGCAGCACCTGCCCGTTGACGGTAAGGGTAAACGGTTTCAGCACGAATTCGCCCTCGGCAAAGGCAGCGTAGCGCTGCGTAATCACCAGCTCCACGGTGCTGCGGCCGCCCACAGTGCGGGTGGTCGTCGTCGAGGTCTTGCCGCTTTTCTTGAAGCCTTCGACGTCGGGAAACGCCGAATACCGTTCCAACGGCGCGCCGCTGAGCCGGAAGGCAATGGTGAAGTACTCGTTGATGGGAAAGCTGCTCCGGCCCAGTTCAAGCGCGGCTTGCTGCCCGGCGGGCGGAACGGCGGCGGGCGGGGCTACGGTCGGCGCCTGCCCCGATGCGGGCGCAATTGCGCAGCAGGTAAGTAGAATGCTGAAAAGAAAAAACCAACGCCACGCCATGTAGTCAAAACTACTAACAAAAATGCGTTTGCAGCGCGCTACGCCCTTTTCGTATGCTCGACCGGTAGCTCGTCATTTTATATAAAAAACATACGATATAGTCAAATTTCCTATTAAAAAAGAATCCAGGCGGGCCAAAGGAGCGTAGGTGCATCAACAACTTCCACTTTCAGGTTCAATGTTTTCTCCCCGAAACCCTATCCGGTTCCGGACGGGAAGCCTTACGCCAAAAAGTTTCACCCAACCATTCACCTTTCTTATCTCACATGGCCACCCAACACCACTCTACGGAGCCCGCCGCCACGGGCCTGGGCCAACGCCTGTTCAACCCCATTGACCGCCGCCTATTCTTGCGCTACTCGGGGTTGACTGTCGCCACCACCGGTTTGCTGCTCGCCGGCTGCGACGATGACGACGACACTCCTACCAACCAAGAAGTCGTCGACCCGGCCAACGACCCCAACGCCAGCGGAGCCGTCAACTTCGGCACGGGCGACTTCCGCGTTCTGAACTACGCCTACGCGCTGGAACAGCTGGAAGCTGCCTTCTACGAGCGGGTGGTCAGCAACTTCTACTCGGGTATTTCTAGTGAAGAGCGCGACATCCTGACCGATATCCGCGACCATGAAGTGGCGCACCGGGACTTCTTCAAAAAGGCCCTGGGTACCAATGCCATCGGGGCGCTGGAGCCGAACTTCACCTCCATCAACTTCAGCAGCCGGGACTCGGTGCTGACGACGGCCCGCACGTTCGAGGATCTGGGCGTGTCGGCTTACAACGGCGCTGGTAAGTACCTGACCGACCCCAACTTCCTGCTGGCGGCCGGCAAAATCGTGTCGGTGGAAGCCCGCCACGCGGCCATCATCCGGGACCTGCTCAAGCCCAAGGCCAAGGGCGAAGGCGCCTTCGCCGGCGACGACGTGGTGAATGCCCAAGGCCTGGACGTGGCCATGGAGCCCCGCGCCGTCATTGCCGCCGCCGACAAGTACATCCGCACCAACCTCAACACCAACACCCTGCCCGGTTAATCCTTTCGCGCCATGAACATCTTTGAGCTTATCAAACGCGCAAGTGCGCTCGACGAACCGCAACCGGCAACCCAACCGGCGTCGCGCCGCGACGCCCTGGAACAACTCACCCGCCTGGGCCGCGGCGCCGCGCTGGCCGCCGTACCGGCCGTCGTGAGTGGCCTCTGGACGAAAGCAGAAGCGCAGGTACCGGCCGGCGAACCAACTTCGCTGCTGGAAATCCTGAACTTTGCCCTGCTGGCCGAGTACACCGACTCGACCTACTACCAAGAAGGACTGAACGTCAACGGGCTGATTCCGGCCTCTGACCGCGCCGTGTTCGAGCAACTGCTGCGCAACGAAATGGCCCAGGTCGATACCCTCAAAACTACCATCACCAGCCTGGGGGGCACGCCGGTGGCCAAGCCGAACTTCGACTTTACCGGGGGCGGACGCTACACCAACTGGAACTCCAACTACCAGACGTATTTGGCCGTGGCCCAGGCTTTCGAAGACCTGGGGGTGCGCGCCTACAAGGGCCAAGCCAACAAGCCCGCGCTGATGGCCAACAAGCCCGTGCTGGAAGCGGCGCTGCGCATTCACTCCGTGGAAGCCCGCCACGCCGCCGAAATCCGTCGGTTGCGCGGCAAACGCGGCTGGATTACGGGCATTGACGCCGAAGGCTCGCAAGCCGACATCTACACCGGTGCCACGCCCGAGTCCAACACCACCCACCTCGGCATTGCCCGCGCCGACTACACGACGGTGGCGGAAGACAAAGTTTCCCAAGCCTTCGACGAGCCGCTGACCGGCGTGGAAGTGAAAGCCCGTCTGGCGCTGTTCATCCGCCCCTAAGCGTTACCGCGCTGTTATCAAGAAAAGACGGCCCGCAGTTGCGGGCCGTCTTTTTTATGGTTCAGCTGCCCGGTCCGACGTCGGGCGCCTAAGTAGCAGGGCCACCAGCAAATACGTTCTGGGGCCCTGGACTAGGAGCGGCGTGAACTGCTTCGGACCCGCCACCCGACCCGGAACTGCGCGGTGCCCGCCGTCTTTTTCCTGACGCGCTAGCGCCCGGCCCGGACACGATGCAACCATTTGGGCCCGCTTCGGGCTCCTGCAAGGAGCCGTTAGTCGGTTCGACGCGCAACGAGTACCTTTGCGGTTCAGGCCCGCGGCAAGTTTCTGCCCGTAAGCTCTTTTGTTTTTGCGTATGCCCGAGGCATCATCTTCTTTCAAGCCGTCGGGCCTCAGCCGGCGGACCTTTCTGACCCACACCGGGGTGGCCGCGGCTTCGTTGGCGCTACTGGCTGCCTGCTCCGACCCCGAAAAGCCGGTAGCCGGCCCGCCCACGCTTCTGTTTACCAGCGGCGACGAGGGCCTGCTCAACTACCTGCACCTGCTCGAGCGGTTTTCCACGGAGTTCTACGCCAAGGTGCTGGCGGCCCCGCCCGGCGACCTGACCGCCGCCGACCTGGCCGTGCTGCGCGACATCAACCGGCACAACATCATTCACCGCGAGCTGCTGCCCTTGGCCATGAGCGCCAACTCCCTGACTCCTACCGGGGGCATCAGCGGGCAAGCGTTTGACTACTCGGTTTCCTACACCCTGACGACGCGCACTGGCGTGCTGACAGCCGCCCAAGCCATCGGCGACCTGACCGTGGCGGCCTACTGCGGGGCGGCCCGGCTGCTGACCAGCGCCGTGCTCCTGCGCTTGTTCGTGAAGATGATGGCCGTGAAGGCACGCCACGCCGCTGCCGTACGCGACCTGCGCACGCCCGGCAGCTTCGCCGCCGCCGATGTAGTGGCCCAAACCGGGGCCGACGCGGGCCTCAACCAAGCGCTGACGCCCACCGAGGTGCTGGCCGAGCTCAGCAAATACACTTCTCCCGTTCAACTCTTGGTTGGGTCGCTGCCCACCAACTGATGCCGCGCTCCTTCCCGTATGAACCTGCTTTCTTTTCTTGAGCAACTGGCTGCTGCCGATGCGGCGGCTTCCCCTACCGCGCGGCGCGGCGCCCTCACGCAGCTGGCCCACACGGCCGCAGCCGCCTTGCCCGCCGCCCTGCTGGGCGTGCTGACGGCCCAGCCGGCCGGTGCCCAGACGACAGCCGGCACTGCCCTCGACGGCTTGCTGCTGCTGCTGCGCGTGGAGCAGCTGCAGGATGAATTCTACGGCCGCGTGCCGGCGGGCCTCGTCCCGGCTGCCCTGCAGCCCGATTTCACGCTGATCCGCGCGCAGCAGCGCCAGCATATTGCCCTGCTGGAGTCGTATGTCCGCGCGTCGGGTGGGATTGTAGCTGCCCGGCCCAACTACGACTTCACCGGCGGCCGCAACGGCGCCCGCGCCCAGGTGTTCCCCGACGTGTTTACCAGCACCGACACCATGCTGCTGGTAGCCCAAGTGCTGGAAGACCTGAGCGTGCGCACCTACGCCTACGGGGTGCCGCTGCTCATCAACAACAACGACCAAATCGACAGCGTCAGCCGCATGTTTGCGGTGGAAGGCCGCCACGCGGCGCACCTGCGGCAGCTACGCCGCCAGCGCGGCGCCAGCGTTAAGTCCTGGATCAGCGGCACGGAGGCCGCAGCCCTGCCCACCACCGCCGAGAACGTGTACGCCGGCGAAGACCGGGTGCTGCAGCAGGTAGCCGGCTTGGTGTCGCGCGATACTTCCACGCTGCTGCCTACCACCGGCGGCATCACCGCCGCTGAAATCACGGCCGCCGCTACCGAAGCCTTCGACGAACCCCTCTCGTTCGCGGCCGCCTCGGCCATCATCCAGGTCTTTACCTACTAAGCCCCGCGGCTGGTTGGGACTCCAACCGCCCCACACCGGCCGCTACTTAAGGTAGCGGCCGTTTTTTTTGCGCAGGCCTTGCATTTTACCTCCGTCTTATTGTATCTTTCCTCTTACCGGCCGGAAACAGCTAATGTTTGTTAGCCTTTTTCGTTCCGATGCGTATAGCATTGCCGTTCGTTCTCCCAGCCCCCATCATTCCCATTTCCACTTCATTTCATTACCACGATGCTGGAATACGTAAAAACCATTCTGCTCAAGGTCAGCTTCGACGGAACGCTGTTTGAGAAAGAGCTTCGTAAGGCCCTGCGGACGCTAGTGCCCGACGAAGCCGGCCAACTCAAGGCCTGGTGTTACCAGCAATTCTCCAGTCTCTACCGCCGGGTGCTCAACCGGGTGTTCCGACAGGTGAGTCTGGCGTAGTAATTCCCCTTATTCTGCAGCGGACGCCGGCCCCCCCAGGGCCGGCGTTCCTGTTACAAAGGCAATGTTGCGCTGCAGGCCCGCGTAGCCGGTGCGCTTCACGGCCGAGTGCCGAAACAACGTTTGAAACACTTCCTGCGTGATTTCCTGCCAGTCAGTTTCGCGCATTTCTTTTAGGTGCGGGTGCGGGCGAAACTGTTCCTCCTGCGTGGGGCGGCTGAAGCGGTTCCAGGGGCACACGTCCTGGCAGATGTCGCAGCCGAACACCCAGTTGCCGAATTGCCCCTGCACCTCGGTCGGCAGCTGGTCTTTCAGCTCGATGGTGAAGTAGCTGATGCACTTGCTGCCATCGACCACGTAGGGCTCGGTAATGGCCTGCGTGGGGCAGGCGTCGAGGCAGCGGGTGCAAGAGCCGCAATAGTCGCGGATGGGGCCGTCGTAGGCCAGCTCCACGTCCACAATCAGCTCGGCAATGAAGTAGAACGAGCCGGCTCCGGGCGTGATTAGGTTGGAATTCTTGCCCACCCAGCCCAAGCCGCTCTTCTTGGCCCAGGCCTTATCCAGCACCGGCGCCGAATCGACGAAAGCCCGGCCGCCCACCTCCCCGATGTGCGCTTGCAGGTCCCACATCAGGTGCTTGAGCTTGTCTTTAATGACGTGGTGGTAGTCGCGGCCGTAGGCGTATTTGCTGACTTTGAGCGTGTCGGCGGGCTGTTGGTCTTCCTCGGCGGGGTAGTAGTTCAGCAGCAGCGAAATCACGGACTTGGCCCCGTCGACCAAGCGGCGCGGGTCCAGGCGCTTGTCGAAGTGGTTTTCCATCCAGCGCATCTGACCCTGCATACCCTTGCTGAGCCACTGCTCCAGCCGCGGCGCTTCCTCCTCCAAAAACTCGGCCCGCGAAATGCCGCAGGCCATAAAGCCCAGCTCCGCCGCACGGCGCTTGATGAAGCCGGTCCATTCGGCGCGGGTGAGGTCGGAAGCAAGCATTAGGTTAGTAGAGTTTGTGGTTGGCAGGCGCAGCCTCAAGCCGATGGGATAAAAAAAGCGTGTCTGAAAAACTCAGACACGCTTCCCGGTAACAAAGGTCCAAAAACCAATCACAAACCACTACAACCGCCCTTACTCCTGCGTGAACAGGTCGCCAGCTACGTTGCCGCGCATGTGGGCGGGCAACGGGCGGCCCAGGTGGGTGTAGGCTTGCTCGGTGGCTTCGCGGCCGCGCGAGGTGCGCTTGATGTAGCCTTCCTGGATCAAGAACGGCTCGTACACTTCCTCGATGGTTTCGGCTTCCTCGCCGCAGGCAGTGGCAATGGTGGTGATGCCGACCGGCCCGCCCTTAAACTTGTCGATGATGGTCGACAGGATGCGCTTGTCCATGTCGTCGAGGCCTTGCGAGTCCACGTCGAGGGCGCTGAGGGCAAACTGGGCAATGTCGCGGGTGATGGTGCCCGTGCCTTTGATCTGGGCGAAGTCGCGGGTGCGCCGCAGCAGGTTGTTGGCAATGCGGGGCGTACCGCGCGAGCGGCGGGCAATTTCAAAGGCCGCGTCCTCGTGAATCGGCGTGCCCAGGATTTCGGCCGAGCGCTGCACGATGTCGGTCAGCAGCTTGGCGTCGTAGTACTCCAGGCGCGAGCTGATGCCGAAACGCGCCCGCAGCGGGGCCGTGAGCATGCCCGAGCGCGTGGTGGCGCCGATGAGCGTGAAGGGCGACAAGGAAATCTGCACCGAGCGGGCATTGGGGCCCGAGTCGAGCATGATGTCGATGCGGTAGTCCTCCATGGCCGAGTAGAGGTATTCCTCCACCACCGGGTTCAGGCGGTGAATCTCGTCGATGAAGAGCACATCGTGCGGGTCGAGATTGGTGAGCAGGCCCGCCAGGTCGGAGGGCTTGTCGAGCACCGGTCCCGAGGTCATCTTAATGCCCGAGCCCAGCTCGTTGGCAATGATGTGCGAGAGCGTGGTTTTGCCAAGGCCGGGCGGGCCGTGCAGCAGCACGTGGTCGAGGGCGTCGCCGCGCTGCTTGGCGGCGGCCACGAACACGCGCAGGTTCTCCACCACCTTAGCCTGGCCGGCGAAGTCGGCGAAGCTCAAGGGGCGCAGGGCCTTGTCAATGTCTTTGTCGGTGGCGTTCATATTCTCGGAGCCGCCGGTCAGATACGATTCGCGCATACAAAAGGGAAAGGCGTGAAGCGGTAGATTCAGTAGGTAAAGTAACAGCACGCGCCGGCAAATCATTTCGCCTGCACAATATTTTTAGCCAAAACTTTAGCTACGTGCGCCATATTGACAAAAATATTAGCAAATAGCACCTCTTCCACGGCCTTGATAAAGCCAACAAAATGTTGCTTAACTTATCGACTACTCCGTGTTTTCATCCGCCACCTTGCTATGTCCGAACAGAGTGATGCCCTTGCCGACGCGCTGCCAGCGGGGTTTTACGAACAAGTGGCGCCGTTCCTGCATTTGTGCGGCATGGGCTGCCTGCAGTTCTTCAGCCGCCCCGACGACCCACTGCCCCGGGAAATTACCGCCCTGACGGGTTTGGATCTGGCGGCGGCCCGCATGATTACGGCCATCAACAGCAACGCCATGTTGGTGCGGCAGCTGCTGGAAGAGCCCGAATTGTTTTACGTGCACCTGCTGGTGGGCTGCCGGGTGCTGGCCGGGCCCCTGGCCACGCCGGTGCTGCTGTTTCTGGAGCAAAGCATGCATCTGGACGCGCAGCAAACCGTAGCCATCCGGGAGCACCTGCTGCCTTTCGGCGAAACGTTTGTGGACCTAGTGGGCAAGTTTGCCAGCCACGACGACGCTGAAGCCCGCGCCGACCTGCACCTGCTGCGCCTGCAGATCGACGGCGCTTTCACCCGTTTGGCCGGCACCCTGCAGGCCACCGACCTGCCCGCTGTCGCGCCGCCCCACAGCGCCGCGGAGGCCTGCGAGGTGGACGACGAAGCCATTTTCGCGGTCGAGTTTCGGCAGGAGCAGTTGCGGATGCTGCGCCTGGCCCTGACGCTGGTGCGCGTGCTGCCCTCGATTTCTGAGTTGCCTTTCGCGCAGGCGGTAGCCCAGTTGTCGGGCTGCCCCGCCGCGGTTGTGGCCGCGCTGGAAGCCCGCCTGCAAACAACCGAGCCAGCCGCCCAGATGCCGCTGTCGTGGCCCGAGGTGGCCGTGCTCTACCAAAGTACCCAAGTGCTAGCCATGGCGTTGGTATCGAACGTGCAGGACGTGCTGCGCTGGGACTCGCACGCCGGCCCGGCCGACCTTGCGCCTGACACCGGGGCGGCGGCTTGCGCGGCCGAGTTGTCGGACCCCGAGCCCGTTGCCCGGCGGCAAGAAGTCATCTGCATGATGGTCACGGGCTTTGTGGAATGCGTGCACGACAATTTCACCGATGACCCGCGGCTGACGGCCCTGCGCGCCGAAGTCACCGCGCTGGCGGACTTGCTGTAACCGGGCAGTTCCCGTTTCAGCCGGGGCTTACGCGTCGCGGCCGAGCCGGCGCAGTGCCGGCCCGGCCGCAGTTGGTTGTTGCGCGGCGCGGTTAGCGCTGCCGGCCGGAGCGCGAACCGGCCTGGCCGCTTTGGCCGTGGTCGGCGTCGTTGCGCATGTCGCCCTGGCCTTGGTGCGGGCTTTGGGCCGAAGGCGTGCGCAGTTGGTCTTGGTGCACGGTGCCGGCGCCGCGGGTGCCCTCGGCGGCCGGGCTTTGGGTATTGGCCCCCACGCGGCCGCCGGGGCCGCCGTTGTTGGCGCCCGAGCCGGCTACGGTGTTGGCCACGCCGTCGGAGGTGCCGTCGTCGCCGATGGTGTTGAAGTCCTGGGTGGCGTCGCCGTCGTCTTGCGGGTCGCGGTCGTGGTGGCGCTGGGGGTTGTTGCGGTCGGGCTGGTAGCGCGACTCGGGCGTGTTGCGGTAGTTTTGCTTGTCCTGTTCGCGCTGGTCGCGGGAGCTGTTTTGGTTGTCGGTAGCCATGATGGGAACGGGTTGGTTTGGCTTGGCTATACGACGTTTCGCGGCCCGGGGTGATTATTCACCATCAGCTAACTATATCAAGCTCAGCCATTAACCCATTAATTCACCTACTAACGCGCCCGCCACTCCAGGCCGGCTGACGCGGCGGCCTACTCGTGCAGCAGTACTTCGATGTTGAGGTACAGCCAGTCGTCTTCCCATGATTTGTGGGTAAGGCGGGCCGAAAGTTGCTTGCCCGCGTCGAGCAAGCGGGCCACGGTTTCGTTGCGGCCTTCGGGCAGGTAGCCCAACCACACGCCGCCGTCTTCGGGGCGGGTGTGCACCTGCACGGCCCAGTCGTCGAAGGTGCTGTCGGCTTCGCGGCGCAGGGCCAGCGGCTGGTTGATGCGCAAGTTGGGCTCGTGTTCGGCGAGGTTGTCGCGGTGGGAAGTACCGGCGACGAGGCATTCGAGAATGACGAGGGGCGTGGCGGAGGCGGGCATGGCAAGGAGACTAAGCACGCGCAAAATAGCAATGCGGCGCAGTTGTCAGGCTATACCTCGGTCGTGAGGGCTATGCTGGGCGGGGCGGATTTCTGGCGGTCGATGCTGAAATGCGCCGCCATAACGCTAATAAGGCCGCAAAGCACCTCATATGTGCCGCTGCCAGCACGCCGGCGGCGCACTCATCTGCTCGGCTGCGGAGTTGGGGATGCTCATACCGCCGCGGTCTTGGCCAGCAACAAGCCATGCAGCATCCGCCGCGCTGGCGGCGCCAGAATCGGTACGCCAACTTACTGCGTAAGGCGCAGTGTACCTTCGCGGCCCATTTTCCTCTCCCCATGTACAGCAAAACCGAAGCCGCGCAGCTGCGGCAGGCGTTCTGGACCGCCTTTGGCCAGTATATGCAGCCGGTGCCTTCGTCGGAAGGCCTACCCACCAATTGGGTCAATTACAAGACCGGCCTCAAGCACGTGTATTTCCGCCTGCACGCCGATACGCGCCGCGCCACCGTCAGCATCGACATCACCCACCCCGACGCCGGCCTGCGCGAACTGTTTTTCGAGCAGTTCCAGGAATTGCGCGCCATGCTGGAGGAAGCCACCGGCGAAACCTGGACCTGGGAACCGGCCGCCGTGGATACCAACGGCCTGCCGTTGGCCCGCATATACCGGGAACTAACGCCGGTGAATATGTTTGACCGCAACGATTGGCCCCGGCTGATTTCGTTTTTCAAGCCGCGCATCGTGGCCTTGGACGAATTCTGGAGCACCGCCCAATACGCATTCGACGAACTGCGCTGAGGCGGGCCGGTTCGCTGGCGTTGCCCGCAAAATGCGCAGTCGGAAGCCCGTCGGCCATGTGCGAGTAAGCTATGAGTGTTCTTACGACGCGCTACGCCCGTTGCCAAATACACCGCAATGCCTCGTCAGGCCTAAATGTATTGTATTAAAATTATTTTGATAATTTATAAGATAATACCGATATAAAACCTATAACTTATCCCACAAATACTTCTCTTATGGACATCATCACCAGCCTTTGTGTAGACGACGAGCGGCACCCGGCTTCGTATTACGACCAGCTTCAGGACGCCAGCGCCGACCAGCGCCGCCGCATTTACTGGCAATGCGTGACCGTGTTTTTCGCGACTTCCACGCGTTGCAACCCGGCGGCCCACCACGTGCTCTACACCAACGACCGGGGCTCGACGACCTGGAACGGGGTCGACTTCCAGCAGTTTTTACGGGGCCTGGGCGTGGAAATCCGGCAGATGCCCTTCGACAATTTTCAGCCGCCGGCGGGCTTTTCGGAGCGTTTCCGCAACGGTTTCTACAAGCTGGAGGTGATGCAACAACTGGCCCGCCCGGAGGCCGCCGACTACAGCCTGTTGCTCGACTCCGACTGCGTCTGGACGCGCCCCGAACCGGCGCTGGAAGCCACCTTGCGCAGCGGGCAGCTGTTGTTGTTTGACATCAGCGGGGACCCGGACACGGAAGTGCTGGGCATGAGCCGCCGCCACATCGGCAACCTCTACCGCGAGCTGTTTCCCGACTACCCGACGGACGTGCCCGTGTATTTCGGGGGCGAGCTGGTGGGCGGCAGCCGGGCCTGCTTCGCCGACATCATGGCCAAGCTGGAGCCGATGTGGCAGCAGGTGGTGGCCGCGCACCCCGAGCAGCCACCGCGCTTCGCCAACGGGGAAAGCATTTTCGACGGCGACGAGTACATGACCATCCTGGCCTACAACTGCCTGGACCGGCCCTGGACCGACGCCCACAGCTTCATCCGCCGCATCTGGACGGCCTACCGCTACTCTGACGTGCGCCCCACCGACCTGCAGCTGCCCATCTGGCACCTGCCCAGCGAAAAGCTGCAGGGCTTGCCCGTGCTCAGCCGGCAAGTGCTCAATCCCCGCTCCCGCTTCTGGCAAGTGCCCCTGCCAGAGCTAGGGCGCTACATGGGCCGCTACCTGGGCGTGCCGCGCAGCCTGGTGCACCCGCAGCGGCTGCTCTCGCTATCCACCAAGCTTTCCACGGCCTGGCGCCTGACCAAGCGGCTGCTGAAAACGTAGCGGGCCTCGGCCCCAGGGAGGATGGATCGGCGCCCGGGACCGCGCACGCGGTGGCCTGATTTGTGCGCCAGGTGCCCACGGGCCCGCCGCGTTGGCGGCTCCTGATTCACTTTCTATCCTTCTTACTACCATGCGCAACGTTACCTGCTTGGCCGGGTTGCTGCTCGCAGCCGCCCCGGCCTGGGCCCAACAGCCCGCCCCCACCCGCTACCTGATGCTGGTGCGCGAGGTGCAACCCGAACTACCGTACGGCTACTACCGCTCCTCGCTTTCCGTCATCGGGCCTGATGGCTCCATCAAGACGGAAGAATTCGTGGTGTACCGCGACGTGGCGCCCAAAAAAGTCATCAACGCCTCCATCACCAAGGCGCTGGCCGACTCCAGCACGGCCAGCTACCGCCGCACGCGCTATACCTACAACCAAGTGTACCTGGCCGAGGCCAAGAAGCTCAACGAACTAGGCGCCCAAGGCTGGGTGCTGGTCAACACCCTGCAGGAAGCCGGCACCATCCGCTACCTGTTCCGGCAAGAGGCCAAGGCCACTAACTGACGCGGGCTTTTCCCTGGTTACGCGCTATGGCTTCTTCCCGCCTGCCCCGCCTCGCACTCAGCGCCGTGCTGCTGCTGACGGCCCTTGCCTGCTGGGCTTTCTACCCCAAGCCCGCCGCCGACGCGGGCTACATGACAGTGGCCCTGTACGTCAGCGGCACCGGCCGCGGTGAACTTGTCGTCACGGCGCCGGACGGCACCACCGCGCCCCAAGACCTGGGGCGCAGCAAATCCGTGACGCACATGCGGGCCCAACTGCTCGTGAAAGTAAACGAGCTGCACCGCCAAGGTTGGCAGGTAGTGCAGATGACGCCCAACCGCATCATCGGCACCTTCGCCACGGGCACCGACGTTTTTTACGAAGACGTTTACCTACTGGAAAAGCGCTGACGGCTACTGCCTTATGACGGGCCTGCCGAGCGGCTGCGTCGCCAAATGCAAAACGGCCGCCCTGTTGAGGGCGGCGGTTTTGCAT
>NZ_JAJFAV010000012.1 GCF_020711235.1 Hymenobacter sp. 15J16-1T3B
CTCTACGAGACGCCCGCCGGCACCACCTTGCTCAGCCACGAGCTGACGTTTGCCCAGGACTACATCGAGCTGATGCACCTGCGCCTGACCGACAAGGTGCGCGTGACCTTCGACGCGCCCGCTCAGGTGCAGGAAGTGCAGATTGCGCCCATGCTGCTGCTGCCCTTCGTCGAAAACGCGTTTAAGCACGGCGTCAGCGCCACCGAGCCGAGCCACATCTACGTGGGCGTGCGCCAGCCCCCGGGCGCGCAGACCGTGGAAATGGAAGTGCGCAATACCTTGTTTCCGGAGCGCCCCGGCTCCTTGGACGAGCCCGGCGGCATCGGCCTCGTCAACACCCGCCGCCGCCTGGAGCTGCTCTACCCCGGCCGCTACACCCTTACCGTCACCCCGCGCACCGCCGACCACGAATACCGGGTGCTCCTAACTCTAGCCGTATGATCCTGAACTGCATTGCCGTCGACGACGAGCCCCTGGCCCTGGGCATGGTGTGCGCCTTTATCGAACAGACGCCGTTTCTGAAGCTGGCCGGCCGCTACGGCAGCGCCGTGGAGGCCCTGCGCGGCCTGCACCAGCCCGATGCGCAGGTCGACCTGATTTTCCTCGACATCCAGATGCCCGACCTCAACGGCCTGGAGCTGGCCCGCGTGCTCGGCCGGGGCGAGGACAAGGCCCGCATCATCTTCACCACGGCCTACAACCAGTACGCCCTCGAAGGCTACAAAGTCGACGCGCTGGACTACCTGGTGAAGCCGTTCAACTACGACGAGTTCCTGCGCGCCGCCCTCAAGGCCAAGAATTACTTCGAGCTGATCCGGCGCCCGGCCGCCGTGGCCGCCCCGGCGCCCGCCCCCGAGCCGGCGGCCCCGTCCGCGCCCGAAGACGAGTACCTCTACCTGAAAGTGGAGTACCAGCTGGTGCGCGTGCCGCTCAGCGACATTCTCTACATCGAGGGCCTGAAGGACTACATCAAGGTGTACCGCCGCAGCGAAACCAAGCCGCTGCTGTCCCTCTCCAGCCTCAAGGGCGTGGAGGACAAGCTCCCCGCGCGCCGCTTCATGCGCATTCACCGCTCCTACATCGTGGCCCTGGACCACATCACGTCCGTCACCCGCGGCACCGTGCAAATCGGCGGCGAGACTATCCCCGTCAGCGACAGTTACCGCGAGGTATTTGATAAGTACCTGAGCCGATGGAAGTAAGCAGAATGTCTACAGGGCCGTCATGTCGCGCTTGTCGTGACATCTCGCGTGCTGACGTCCGGCAGTAGCTTCAGCGAGATGCCTCGGCTGCGCTCGACAGGACGGCTGGAAAAAGAACAACGGCCACCCGGATACGGGTGGCCGTTGTTCTTGCGTGGACTCCGGAAAATCAGCGGCGCTTGCGCAAGCCGCTCAGGGCGTAGGCCGCGCCGCCGGCCAGCAGCAGGGAGGCGCCGCCGTCGAGGGGCACAGCGGTAGGGTCGGCGGCGGGCGTGCCGGGCGTGGGCCCACCCGAGCCGGGCGTCTGGGCTCCGGCCGCGGCGGCAAAACCCAGGAGCGGCAGTAGTAGCAGGTAGCGTTTCATGCAGTGTTAGTTCAGCACGAGTTTGCGGGTGAGCGTGCCGGCGGCGGTGCGCAGCTGCACGGTGTACACGCCCGCGGGCAGCTGCTCCACCGACAGCGCCTGCTCCAGCAGGCGGCCGGTAAGCGGGGTGGTTTCGGTGCGCACCAGCTGGCCCAGGCTGTTGAGCAGGCGCAGCTCGGCCTGGCCCCCGGCCGTCAGCCCGGCGGCCGATACCGTGACCGTGCGGCCGTGGGCGGGGTTCGGGAACACCTGCAGCTCGGCGCCCACGAGGCGGCCGGTCTGCGCGGAGGTCACGCGCTGGGCGTTCAGGTGCAGCACGAAGCGCATGGTGTTCGGGCCGGCGGCCAGCTGGGCCGCGTAGGCGCCCTGGCGCAGGTCGTGCCAAGTGCCGGTGAGGCGGTCTTCGAGGTACAGGGTGGCCGCGGCGGGGAAATTCACCAGCTGCTGCGGCGCGAAGGTGTAGGTGCCGGCGGCGGGCGCGTGCAGGCCCAGCGGCAAGCTCACGGGCTGGCCGTCGGCGGGTAGGCCCTGGATGCTGAGCGCGTCGGCGCCGGCCTGCTGGTAGAGCGTGGGCTGCTGGCCGCCGTTGAGCTGCACCTTCCGCGCGTCGTAGCGGCCGTCGAAGCCCGCGGTAGCGCCGGCCTGCTGGTACACGTAGAGCACATCCGACGCTGCATCAGCCGCGGTGCCGGGCGCCTGCAGGGCCAGGGCCAGCAGCGGGCGCGTTTCCTGGGTGCGGTTCAGGGCGGGGTTGGTTAGGGTAGTGGTGCGGTGGGTGTTGCTTAGCACCAGCGTGGGCGTACCCGAGGCGGCCTGCACGAAGAAGGCCTGGCCCATGGGAATCAGGTGCGAAGCGCCCACGCCGTTGACGTAGCTCACGTAGCCGCCGGCGTAGGGGCCGGTGCTGCGGTACACGTAGGCCGCAGCGTTCATGCCCGTCGGGATGGACACCAGGTCCCAGTCCAGGGGCGAGGGGTAGGGGTTGCCCACCAGGTTCCAGCCCGGGGCAGCCGCGCCGCGAGTGAGCGGAATGTTGACCGTGCCGTTGCCGAGCGTGCCCACGAAATCCACCGTTTGCGGGGCCAGCTGCACGGTGTAGCCGCGGCCGGGCGTCAGGGCCTCGCCCAGGCTGGCCGGCGACTCCCAGCCGGCGTCGAAGCCGTTGCCGGGGCCGGGCGTCAGGCGCAATTCATTGTAGCCGAACACGGTGGGGAAGGGCGTCACCGAGCCGGGGTTGGCCGCCGCGTTGTAGGCCGCATTCACCGTAGGCAGGAAAGTGCCAGTGGTCAGGTCGGCCACCGTCGAGCCGCTGACGGGTGCCGCCAGGTGGCGGTAGCCGGGGCCGGCGTTCAGGGCCGGGCTGATCCAGCGCTGCACCGTGGCCGTGCCCTGCACCGCGCCGCCGTTGTTGTAGACGGCGGCCGTGCCGCTGGCGTCGGAGAGCAGGGTAAGCATCTGCCCGTTGGTGTTCAGGTTACCGGCCAGCGTGAGCAGGCCGCGCACCTGCACCGGGGCCAGCAGCCGCGCGCCGCTCGTGCCAATAATCAGGTTGCCAAACTCGGTGCCGTTGCCGCCGATGTCGTCGGCCGTGGCGCCCAGCATCGACACCGTGCCGCCGGTTTGGGTGAAGCTGCCGTTGTTCTGGAACTGCCCGTGCACGGCGAAGGTGCCGCCGGTCAGCGTGAGCTGCGCGCCGCTCTGAATCGTCAGGTCGCGCACGGCGGCGTTGGCGCCGATGACGGGGTAGCGCGGCATGCCCGCCGGAATGGTGATGTTGTCGCCGAAGGTGGGTACCACGCCGCAGGCCCAGTTGGTCGCCGCGTTCCAGTCGGTGCTCACCGCCCCGCTCCAGGTGAAGGCGCCGCCCACGTTCACCACCACGGTGGCTTCGGCAAAGCAGCCGCTGTTCACGTTGGTGGCCCGCACGCGGTAGGTGGTCGTACTGCTGGGGTTTACCTGCACCGCGGCGTCGGTGGTGCTGCTGATGTTGGTCGTGGGCGTCCAGGAGTACGCCAGGCCCTGGCGAATCGAGGCCGTGTTGTTGATCCAAGTGGGCGTGGTCGAGCCGCTGCCCAGGGTGCCGTTGTTGGCGTTGGTCGTCTGGTCGACGAAGGCGGTGCCGTTGCCCTCGTCGAGGCGGTAGTAGGCCACCAAGCCGGGCTGGGTGCCGAGCACGGTTTTGTTGTAGTCGGCCTGAATCTGGGCTTCCGAGCGGGCCACGTTCCAGAAGCGCAGCTCGTCGGCCTGTCCGTTGTAGAACTCGCCGTAGCCGCGCTGGGTGCCCAGGGTCAGGGCGTTGGTGTTGGTGGCCACGGCGCCGGTCTGGGCCTGGTCCAGCACTTTCGCCCCGTCGATGAACAGCTTCACCCGGCTGCCGTCGTAGCTGGCCGCCACGTGGTGCCAGCTGCCCTTGTAGGCCGTGTAAGGCACCGAAAACAAGCGCCAGCTGCCGCCGATGTGCAGCCACAGGCTCAAATCGTCCCAGCGCGCGTCGGTGCGGGGAAAGATGTAGCCGGTGTTGTCGGTCATGTTCGACTTGCTGGCCACGTTCTGAATGGCCGAGCCGGTGCCGACAGGGTTGATCCACGCTTCCACCGTGAGGGCCGTGCTCAGGTTCAGCGAGGCGCTGGCCGGCACGCTGGCCTGGTCGTCGGTGCCGTCGAAGCGCAGGCCGCGGCCGGCCACCGAGGCGGCGCCGTTGGTAGCCGTGGCGGTAAGCGTGGCCGAGCCACCTCCGCAGATGCTGGTGCTGCCCGCCGGCGAAATCGTCACCGTCGGCGCCGTGTCGGTCATGATGTTGAAGGGCGCCGAGGTGGCCGTGCAGCCCGCGTCGTTGGTCACGCGCACCGCGTAGGCCCCGGAGGTCGTCAGGTTCGAGAGGCCCGGGCCGTTGGCCCCGGCGGTGGTGGCGGGCAGGTCGGCGCCGTTGTACTGCCACTGGTAGGTGGCCGACTCGTCGGACAGCGCCACCGCATCGATTTCGTTCCAGCCCGCCACGGCCGCCGAGTTGATGGCTAGGCGCACGTCGCGTACGGCGAAGCTGGTCAGCGGGAAATTGATGTTCAGAATGCGCGAGTTGCCTCCGGCCGCCGCGGCGGTGGCCGTGTACACCGGCACCCAAGCGCCCGAGCCGGGGTTGCGCACGAACACCGTGTCGATGGCGCCGGGGTTGTAGGTTTCCCAAATGAGGATGCGCTTGGCCGGGGCCGGGTTGTTGAAGCGCAGCACCAGGTATTCGCGGGTGCCGTCGGCGGCCGAGCTGGCCCAGGCCCCGCTCAGGTCGCCGTAGCGCGGGTACACGTCGGGGGTGCCGGTGGTCATGCTGGCGGCCCAGCTGCTGCTGTACTCCGAGCTGAAGCGCAACACGGAAGCGGCGTAGCGCAAAGGGTTGGCGCCCAGCGTGGTGCTGAGGCTCACGTCGCCGTTGCAGACGGACGCCGCGCCGTTCGACGTGACGGGGGGCGCGGCGCACTGGGCCAGGGCGGCCTGCGCGCCCCAGGTGCTCAGCAACCCGAGCAGTGGTACGATTCGATTCATGCGAAGAATGCAGTTAGTAAGTCACGGTGGCGGCCCGCCGCCCGCAAGCGGACACGGCGGAGCCAGCGCAAAGGACGTTTCCGCGCTTGCACTCATCAATTACATCTTTGGGTTTAAGCCATGCCGAGGCCTCACATCAACGTGTGATGCGCGCCGCTCGAATTAAGCGTACACTCCGCCGGCTCAGTCGCAGATGGTGGGCAGCTCGGGCTGCCGGGCGAAGCGAAACATATCGGCCAGCTGCCCGGGCGTGGTGCGCGCCGCCGACAGCTCCAGACTGGGAATTTCGCTTTCGTGCACCCAGCGCACTTCCCCGGTTTCCATGGTATCGGTGGTAAGGGTTCCGCCTGTCACGCGGCAGAGCACGTAGCACTTGTAGCAGTACCAGGGCTCCACGGGGTGGGGGTGCAGCTTTTTGTCGTAGAGGGCCAGCAGGCGCACGGCCTCCACCTCCAGGCCGGTTTCCTCGCGGGCTTCCTTCACGGCCACTTCCTTCGGCGTCAGCCCGATGTCGGCCCAGCCGCCGGGCACCGTCCAGCGGTTGCCGTCGATTTTTTCCTGCACCATCAGGATTTCGTCGGTGCCGCGGAAGACGACCACGCGGATGTCGACCTTGGGCGTCTGGTAGCCGGTTTCGCTTGCGAACAGCGGGCCGATTTTCTCGATGGGCTCGTCGGTCAGCCGGTGCAAAATGTCCACGCTCATGGCGCGCAGCTGCTCGTAGCGCTCCGTGTCGTACACGTTCTGGCTGTACGTCAGGCCGGTTTGGGCAATAGCTTGCAGCTGCTGGGCAATGCCGAGCCAGTCGAGGTTGGTCATGAAAGGGTGGACGGTGAATCAGAGCGGAAGATAGACGCGGCGCGTGAAAAAAGAACGTCATGCTGAGCTTGGCGCAGCATGACGTTCAAACGAAACACGCGGGATGCCTTTGTCGCGCCTGGACGCTTGTGAAAGCACCGTTGCTACGCCAGCAGCACCTTGTCAGGCGTCACGGGCAGCTCGCGGATGCGTTTGCCGGTGGCGTTGAAAATGGCGTTGGTAATGGCCGGGGCCACGCCGATGATGGCAATTTCGCCGATGCCCTTGGTGCCCAGCGCGTCCACCAGCGGGTCGGGCTTGTTCACAAAGTACACCTCCACCGGCGGCGCGTCGGCGTGCACGGGCACGTGGTAATCGGCCAGGTCCTTGGTCACGTAGCGCCCAAACCGGTCGTCCATCACCGCCCCTTCGTGCAGGGCCATGCCGATGCCGCCGATGGCGCCGCCTATCATCTGGCTACCGGCCGTCTTCTGGTTGACGATGGTGCCCGCGTCGGCGCACGACACCATCTTGGTCACGCGCACCTCGCCGGTCATGGCGTGCACGCGCACCTCGGCGAAATGCACCGAAAACGAGTACATGGAGTAGTTCTGCCGCGCGTCGCCGCTGGGCTTCGACTCGGTGGTCACCTCCACGTCCTGCCCGTTGTTGGCCTTGCGCAGGTCGGCAAAGCTCATGCGCGGGCCGCCGTTGGCCTTCAGCCCGAGCTGTCCGCCGCTCAGGGTGAGTTGCTCCGGCTGCACGTTGGCGAAGGCGGCGCCGCCCAGCTCCTGCAGCTTCTTTTTCAGGGCCAGGCAGGCGTCGTTCACGGCCGAGCCCACGGTATTGACCGTGGACGAACCGCCTTGCGAGGGCGCCTGCGGAAACAGGGAGTTGCCCAGCTCAAAGCGAATCTTGTCGGTGGGCAAACCCAGAGCATCCGAGGCAATCTGCACCATGGCCGTGCCGGTGCCTGGGCCGATGTCGGTGGTGGCGCTTTGCAGCAGCACCGAGCCGTCGGCGAGCAGGGCGGCGCGGGCCTTGGCCGTGCCGCGGTTGGCCCCGAAGGTGCCCACGCCCATCCCGTAGCCGATCAGCCAGTCGCCCTCGCGCAGCTGCCCGGGCTGCAGCTGGCGCTTGCTCCAGCCGATGCGCTCGGCCCCGGCCTGAAAGCACTCTTTCAGGTACTTGGTCGACCAGGGCTTGTTTTTCTCGGGGTCCGAGTCGGTGTAGTTGCGCAGGCGGAACTCCAGCGGGTCCAGGCCCACCAAATGCGCCATTTCGTCGATGGCCGACTCCAGGGCAAAGGCGCCGGTGGCCTCGCCCGGGCCGCGCATCCAGATGGGCGTGCTCACGTCGAGGCCCAGGATGCGGTAGCGCGTGCTCACGTTCGGGGCCGCGTACATCATGCGCGTCTGCTGCACCGTCGACTCAGTAAACTCCTCGTAGGTCGAAGTCTGGCCCACCGATTCGTGGGTGATGCCCACCAGCTTGCCGTCCTTGGTGGCGCCCATCTGAATGCGCTGCCAGGTTTTGGGCCGGTAGCCGACCATGGTAAACATCTGCTCCCGCGTCAGCATGAGCTTGACCGGCTTGCCGGTGACCTTGGCGGCAATGATGGCGGCCGTTTCGTGGGGCCAGTTGTGCAGCCCGTTGCCGAAGGCCCCGCCCACAAAGGTGGCAATGACTTTCACGTTCTGCTCGGGCAAACCCCAGTCCTTGGCAAAGGCCCGCTGCGTGCCCTTCACGGCCTGCACCTTGTCGTACACCGTCAGCTGGTCCGCGGCTTCCCAGTGCGCGATGATGCTTTGCAGCTCCATGGGGTTGTGCATTTCCGACTCGTGCACGTACTCGGCCTCCAGCTTCACCGGCGCCGCCTGGTAGCCGTCGGCCTGCCCGCGGGTGTAGTCGTTTTGCGCCGATTTGGGGTTGCGCTTGGCCTGGGTCGGCAAAAAGCCCTTGCTCTTGTTGGCTTCGAAGTTGGTTTGGTGCTGCTCGGCGACGTACTGCACCTTCACCAGCCGGGCCGCGTGGCGGGCGCGCTCCAGCGTGTCGGCCACCACGATGGCCACGGGCTGGTCGTTGAAGTAGATTTTCTCGTCGTGGAACACGCGCAACGGCTGGCCGATGGCCGGCGGCTCGTCGGGGTTGCTCTTGGCCGCGAAGCCCGGCACCTTGGGCGAGTTCAGGTGCGTAATGACGGCCAGCACGCCCGGCGCCCGCTCGGCCGCCTTGGTGTCGATGCTGGTGATGCGGCCCTTGGCAATGGTGCTGCCCACCAGGGCGCTGTGCACCAAACCCGGCAGCTCGTACTCGGCCGAATACTTGGCCCCGCCGGTTACTTTCAGGCGGCCGTCCACCCGGCTCATCCGGTCCCCGACGGCCTTGCCGTCTTGCAGTGCTGCAATGTTGTTCATTGGAAGGTAGTTCGAAGGGGAAACCTAGCTGACGGCAGCGGCATTTTTCAGCGCCTGCACGATGGCATTGGGCGCCAGCTTGAGCTTGTACTGGTTGTGCTTGAACGCCTTGGCGCCCTGCATGGCCACCCGGGCCGCTTCCTGAAAGGTGGCTTCCGTGGCCGGCTTGCCAATCAGGCTTTTCTCGGCCTCGGTCAGGCGCCAGGGCTTGTGAGCCACCCCGCCCATGGCCAGGCGGGCGTCCTTGATGGTATTGCCGTCGAGGCTCAGGGCCGCGGCCACGGATACCAGCGCAAAGGCGTAGGAGGCCCGCTCGCGCACTTTTAGGTAGTGCACGTGCTTGGTAAAAGGCGAATCGGGTACTTCCACGGCGGTTATCAGCTCGCCGGCTTCCAGGTTGGTGTCGCGCTGGGGCTCGTCGCCGGGCAGGCGGTGCAGGTCGCCGAAGGCCAGGCGCCGCTCGCCTTTCGGGCCACTCACTAGCACGGCCGCGTCGAGGGCGACCAGGGCCACACTCATGTCGGAGGGGTGCACGGCTATGCACTTGTCCGAAAAACCGAAGATGGCGTGCATGCGGTTGTAGCCTTCCAGCGCCCCGCAGCCCGAGCCGGGTTCCCGCTTGTTGCAAGGCATGGCCGGGTCGTAGAAGTAGGAGCAGCGGGTGCGCTGCAGCATGTTGCCGCCCACGGTAGCCATGTTGCGCAGCTGGGCCGAGGCGCCGGCGTTGAGCGCCTGGGCCAGCAGCGGAGCCCGCTCCAGCACCTGCTTATCCTCGGCCGTGGTGCTGTTCAGGGCCAGCGCCCCGATGCGCAGGCCGTTGCTTTGCCGCTCGATTTTGTCGAAGGGCAGCTTGTTGATGTCGATGAGGCGCTGCGGGGTCATCACCCCGCGCTTCATCAGGTCGAGCAAATTGGTGCCGCCCGCTATGAACTGGGAAGTGGCGTCGCCGGCGCGGGCGTCGATGGCGGCTTTGGCTTTGGTGGCCCGTACGTACTGAAACGGATTCATACTCGCTGCTCGTTAAACTTTCTGCCCGCCGTTTTTCACTTCCTGAATGGCCGCCACGATGTTGGGGTAGGCGCCGCAGCGGCAAATGTTGCCGCTCATGTACTCCTTGATTTCGCCCTCCGAATCGGCGTGCCCCTCGCGGATGCATGCCACGGCCGACATGATCTGGCCCGGGGTGCAATAGCCGCACTGAAAGCCGTCGTGCTTGATGAAGGCCTCCTGCATGGGGTGCAGCTTGTCGCCCTCGGCCAGGCCCTCGATGGTGGTGATTTTCTTGCCGTCCTGCATCACGGCCAGCGTCAGGCAGCTGTTCACGCGCTTGCCGTCGACGTGCACGGTGCAGGCCCCGCACTGCCCGTAGTCGCAGCCTTTCTTGGTGCCGGTCAGGTGCAGCTGTTCGCGCAGCAGATCGAGCAGGGTGGTGCGCGGCTCCACCGACAGCTTGTGCTTGACGCCGTTGACGTCGAGCTTGAGCGACACTTTTTCGAAGGCGGCGGCCACTTTCTCGTCGAATTCAGTTTCGGCGGCCCGCACGACGGCGCCCGGGGCCAGGGCCAGCGCCGTCAGCAAGGACGACTGCTTCAGGAAGGTGCGGCGGGCTTCGTCGTGGCCCGGGCAGCCGGCTGGCGGCGTTTCGTGTTCCATGATGCGGGGTAAGGAAAGTCGGTAGTATCAAAAGGACAGTAACCAAACCCGACGGCGGCCGCTTGGTTTGGTTGCGTGGCGGGCGCCGGCGTCTCGGCGCGGGCCCGCAAACCTTGTGCATACGCGTCGGCGGCCGTTTCGTTAAGAAAAAGGGCCAAGCGGCGAGTAGCGCAGCTTGGCATCGCACGATAATCAAGCCGACGGCTTCGGGCGCATGCATGAGCCAGGTTGCGCGGCGTCGAGCGGCGCTACGCCCGCTAGCGGCGGCTGCGCAGCTGGCTCAGCCGCCGCCCGGCGTCGCGGGCCATGCCGGGATGCTTGGCCGTGCCCACCACCTGCGCTCCGTAGATGCCGCCGTGGCCCGAGGTCAGGTACGCCACCACGCAGCCCAGCGCCAAATAGGGCGCGGCGGGCAGTCCAAACAGCTCCAGGCCCATCAGCGTGCAGGCCAGCGGGGTGTTGGCCGCCCCGCTGAACACGGCCACGAAGCCCACGCCCGCCAGCAAAGCCACGGGCAGCGGCAGCACCAGGGCCAGGGCCGAGCCCAGCGCCGCGCCCATGAAAAACAACGGCGTCACCTCGCCGCCCTTGAAGCCCGCCCCCAGCGTGAGCGAGGTCAGCAGCAGCTTCAGCCCGAAGCTATACCCGGGCAGCGGCGCCTCAAACGCGGCCACGATGGTGGGCACGCCCAGGCCCAGGTAGCGCGTCACCTCGGCGCCGATCAGCAGGTAGAGCAGCCCCACGAGTCCGAGCAGCAAGGCGCCGCCCGCCACCGGCCGCAGCGGGGGCCGGGCTATCCACCGGCCAAACCAGGCCTGCCAGCCGTGCACCGCCGCCACAAAGACCCGCGCCGTGAGCCCGCTGAGCAAACCCAGCAGCAGCGTGGCCGCCACGCCCCCGGCCGACAGCGCCGGCACCGCCGGCACGTGGTAGTGCGTGTGGCCCACGCCCCAGGCCCGCGTCACCCAGTCGGCCCCGAACGCGGCCAGCAGGCTCGGTAGCAAGGCCTCGTAGCGCAGGCGGCCCACGCGGAATACTTCGAGCCCGAACACGGCCCCGGCCAGCGGGGTGCCGAACACCGAGGCAAACCCCGCGCTGATGCCGGCAATGAGCAGCAGGCGCCGCTCCCGGGGGCGGTGCAGGCGCAGGCCCCGCGGCAGCCACCGGCTCAGTTGATCGGCCAGGGCGCCGCCCATTTGCACGGCCGTGCCCTCGCGGCCCGCCGAGCCGCCCACCAAGTGCGTGAGCAGGGTGCCCAGCAGCACCAGCGGGGCCATGCGCAGCGGAATGACGTCGCGCGGCTGGTGGATTTCCTCGATGAGCTGGTTGTTGCCCTTGGCTACCGATTGCCCGAAATAGTGGTAGAGCAACCCCACCAGCAGCCCGCCCACGGGCAGCAGCCCCAGCAGCCAGGGCTGCGCCTCGCGGGTGCGGGTCGTCCAGTCCAGGGCCACCAGGAAGCCCGCCGACGCCGTGCCCGCCAGCGCGCTGATTACGCCGCCGAGCAGCAACCAGCGCAGCACGAACTGCAGCTGCGGCAGCGGCTCAGGCCAGCCGGAGCGCCGGGCGGATGGGGCAGGAGAGGAGGGGGCAGGCACAGAATCAGGCGTAGAGCGGACACAAAAGTAGGCGACTCCGGCGCGCCCAAGCGGCCTTTCGGTGCCGACTGCGTATGTAGTGCACTAATATTGCCGGGCCAACGCGCCGGACCGCCGTTTCCGGCGCGTGTCGGGCCCACCACTCAGCTCCACCCTCGCATGATTACCCCGCCCATTCCCGCCGTGCTGCTCGCGGCCGGCGCTTCCACCCGCATGGGCCAGCCCAAGCAGCTCTTGCCCTACCAGGGCCGCACGCTGCTGCGCCGCGCCGCCGAAACCGCCCTGGCCGCCGGTTGCGCGCCCGTTATCATCGTCACCGGCGCCCTGCACCAGGAGCTGGCCGTCGAGGTGGCCGATTTGCCGGTGCAGCTGGTGCACAACGCCGTGTGGGAGGCCGGCCTGGGCACTTCCATCGGCGTGGGCGTGCAGGCCGTGGAAGACGCCGCCCCCGAGGCGCCCGCCGTGCTGGTCCTGCTCACCGACCAACCCCTGGTCACCGCCGAATTGCTGCGCCAGTTGCTGCGCGAGTGGCAGCTCAGCGGCCTGCCCGTGGCCACCGGCTACGCCGATTCGGTGGGCGTGCCCGCCGTGTTTGGCCGTTTGGTGTGGCCGCAGCTGCTGGCCCTGCCCGCCGCCGCCGGCGCCAAGCTGCTGCTGCAGCGCCTCGGCGACGAGCTGGTGGTGGTGCCCTTCCCCGCCGCCGCCCTCGACGTGGACACGCCCGAGCAGTACCAGGCGCTGCTGGATCAACCCAGCCCGGAACCGGTCTAAGCTAGCCAGTGCGCCGACTTAGCCGGAATCAGCGCTTTGGCCCTCTCTCGTGGGCGAAGGTGTCCTCTAGCGTAGCAAGGCCGCATAACCGCCAGAGGCGGACCGCCCATCATCCTCCCGAAACCGCTGCGCGGGGCTGCCGGTACCCGCGGGCCGGTTTGTGTGGCCACGCCGGGGCCTCGTATTTTTGAGGGTCGTATTTATTTTCTTCGACTTATGCTACGCACCTCGCCGCCCGGTCGCTGGGCGGGCCTGCTCGCCGGCGCAGTGCTGCTGACCGGTTGCCCCAAGAAGTCGGACCCCCAACCCGCTGCCCCCGATTACACGCTGGAAGTGCTCCAGGGCGACGCCCAGCGCGACACCATCGGCCACATCGCCGCGGATACGGTGGTGGTGCGCGCCCGGCGCGGCGCCCGCCTGCTGCACGGCTACACCCTGCGCTACGAAGCCGGAGCCTGCGGCGAGTGGCCCACCTACCTGCCCTACCAAACCGACCGGAGCGGGCGCAGCCGCTACCGCTGGCGCCTCTCGGGCGAGGTAGGCGCTCAGCAGCTGCGCATCCGCCTCATCGATTCGGCCGGGGTGGAGCGCGCCACCGCTACGCTCCGGGCCACGGCCGTGCAGCCCACCCGCGGCTGGCACCCGGCTGCTTGCCTGCCCGGCGGAGCCGGCGCCCTGGCCCAGCAGCCCGGCGGCCGGGTGCTGGCCGGGGTGGCCGGCGCCCTTTACGCCTCCGCCGACAACGGCGTGAGCTGGCAGCCGCTGGCCTTCCCGAAGGTCATCGGCCTGACGATAGACGAGATTGTGCCGGTGGGGGCCACCGAGCTGCTGGTGCGCGCCAGCGTGCTGGGCAACAATGCCGGCACCGGCCTCTACTACTCAGCCGACAACGGCGCCACCTGGCAGCTGCGCGACGCGGGCCTGCGCAACGACTTTTTCGCCGACGTGCTCTACACCCGCGGCGGACGCATTTTGCTCAGCAGCGAGTACAACGGCCTGGTGGCTTCCGCCAACAAGGGCCAGAGCTGGAGCCCGGTGCCGCTGCCCGTGCCCGCCGCCCGCTCGCCCTTCAGCAGCCTGACCGAAGCGCCCAACGGCGACCTGTACCTGCTCGACTACGACGGCAAGATTTTCCGCGCGGCCGGGGGCGGGACGAGCTGGCAGCGCCTGCCCGATCCGCCCGCCATCCGCAACAGCTACGCCTACGCCGACCCCGACAACTTGTATGTGGGCACCAACTACGGCCTGTACCGCTCCGCCAACCAAGGCGCCACTTGGCAGCTGGTGTACCAAGCCTCGACCAACCAGCCTTACATCACCCAAGTGTTCAAGGCCGGCGGGGCGTTTTATCTGACTGTAACCGGGCAGGGCGTGGTGCGCACCGCTGATTTTGCCACCTTCCGCTACCTCACCCGCCGGGCCGACGGGGAGCCGTGGGGTGGCTGGTACGAGGAAACCCTGCTGACGACCAACGGCACGCTGCTCACCAACGGCCGGCGCTCCGGGCTGGATGGCTACAGCGGCCTGCTTTACAACCAGCGCCCCTAACGCGGCCCCGCCGCCGGTCCGCCGGTGCGGCCATTGGGGGCAGCAAACGGGCGCTCCAATGGCCGTACTTGCTATTTCTGCGTAGTTTGCCCGTTGCCAACCCTCACCTCCCAAGAGCTACATGACCACTGCCGCCGCGCCCGCCGCCGACTCGGGCTTTGAAAGCGTACCCAAGGACGACAAGCGCATCACCCGCGGCTGGACGTTCTACGACTGGGCCAACTCCGTCTACCCGCTGGTCATCACCAGCTCCATCTTCCCGATTTACTGGGGCTCGGTCACCAAGGAGCTGAGCCCCAAAACCGACGTCGTGGACTTCCTGGGCTTCCAGGTGCCCGGCTCCTCGCTGCTGACATACGCCATTTCGGCCGCCTTCCTGCTCATTGCTCTGGTGAGCCCCTTCCTGACCGCCCTAGCCGACTTCTCAGGCCGCAAGAAGCTGTTTATGCAGATTTTCTGCTACATCGGCGCCCTGTCTTGCGCGGCCCTGTACTGGTTCGACAAGTCCACGCTGGTCGTGTCGACCTTCATCTTTATTGCCGCCACGGTGGGCTTTTCGGGTTCCATTGTGTTCTACAACAGCTACCTGCCCGTCATCAGCTCCGAAGAAAAGTACGATTCGCTGTCGGCCCGGGGCTTTTCCATGGGCTACATCGGCTCAGTGCTGCTGCTGGTTATCTGCCTGGTGCTCATCATGGGCCACGAAACCTTTGGGCTCGAAACCGGCCATGCCACCCGCATCGGCTTCCTGCTGACCGGCCTGTGGTGGGCCGGCTTCGCGCAAATTCCCTTCGCCACGCTGCCCAAAGACCCCGGCCGCCCCGCCGGCGCAGCCGCATCCGATTCAGGCTGGGTGCTCAACGGCTTCCGCGAGCTGGGCAAGGTGTGGGACCAACTTCAGCACTTGCCCAACCTCAAGCGCTTCCTGCTGGCCTACTTTACCTACAACATGGGCGTGCAGACGGTCATGTACGTGGCTACCATCTTCGGCGACAAGGAACTGCACCTGGAAAGCACCGCCCTGATTACCACCATTCTGCTGCTGCAGCTGGTGGGCATCCTCGGCGCTTGGCTCTTTGCCAAGCTCTCGGAGCGCATCGGCAACACCCGGGCCCTGAGTTGGTCGGTGGTCATCTGGTGCGGTATCTGCGTGGCGGGCTACTTCGTGCAGGCCGGCTGGTCGTTCTACGCCCTGGCCTCGGTCATCGGCCTCACCATGGGCGCCATCCAGAGCCTCTCGCGCAGCACCTACTCCAAGATTATTCCCGAAAACACACCCAACACGGCCGCTTTCTTCAGCTTTTTCGACGTGACCGAGAAGCTCAGCATTGTAATCGGCACCTTCTCCTTCGGCTACATTGCCCAGCTCACCGGCTCCATGCGCAACAGCATCCTGGCGCTGATTGTGTACTTCATCCTGGGCCTGCTGTTCCTGCTCACGCTGCGCGGCAAAAAGCTGCGCGAGCATACCGCGGTCGGCGCCGGCGAAGTGCTGGCCCCGCCGCCCGCTACGCCCAACATCGGCATGCCCGCTTCCCGCTAGGCACTAGGCCGGTGTGTTTGCTTAGAACCCAGAAAAACCTAGTTTTAACGCTGATTCATCTTTCGTAAATACTATCGTATGAAACAGCGTTACTTTTCCCTCAGCGGCGGCATCTTGCTGGCTGCCCTAAACCTGCTCGGAAGGCCGGCCGCGGCGCAGGGGCTGCGCCTCGACCCCTCGTTTCAGCCCCCGCAGATTACGCCCGCCAGCCCCGCGGCCGGCCCGGCGGCCGTGCAAGCACTGGTGCGGCAACCCGACGGCAAATACCTGATTGGCGGTTCGTTTGGCAGCATCAACGGCGTGCGCGTGCGCAACCTGGCCCGCCTGAACGCCGACGGCACCTTGGATACTTCGTTTAGCGCCAACTGCCCTGCCAACGGCACGGTGCACACCCTGGCCTTGCAGGCCGATGGCCACATCCTGGTGGGCGGCAGTTTCGACTCGCTGGCCGGCGCGGCGCGCCCGCGCCTCGGGCGGCTGGCGCCCAACGGCACCCTGGACGCCGGTTTCACTCCCGTGGGCTTGGCCAACATCCGGCAGGTGGCCGTATTGCCCAACGGCGACGTGCTAGCCCTGAACCCCACCGGCGCCAGCAACTACAGCCCGCCGAGGGGGTTGTACCGCCTGAACGGGACGAGCGGCCAGCCGGTGACGGGCTTTCAGCAGGCCGTGGAAGTGCAGTGCTTTGCCGTGCAGCCCGACGGCAAAATCCTCACCGGCGGCGGCAGCGGCTCGTACGTGCTGATGCACCTGCTGGCGCGGCTCCAGCCCGACGGCCGCCTCGACCCGACGTTTACCCCGGTTACCACCTACTTCACCGCCACCACGCTGCAGGTGGCCCAGCACACCGACGGGACGATTTACTACAACTCCCAGTACACCGGCCTGGTAGGCCACGCGGGCCCCTCCACGGGGCAGCTCAATACGTTTGCCCTGCAGCCCGACGGGCGCATTCTGCTAATGCCCCTGCCCGCCGCCAATTCTCCGCTCACCGCGCGCTTGTTGGCCACCGGCCAGCCCGACGCCAGCTACTTGGCCGCCAACGGCCCGCGCGCCAGCGCTACCGGCACCGGCAACGTATTCGCCACGGTAATCCAGCCGGACGGAGCCATCCTGTATGCCGGCGACTACGCCTTGGCAGGCACCACGACTGTCTGGGGCTTGGCGCGCTTTCTGGACAATAACGCCTTGACAACCCGCGCCCAGGCCCAGCTTCCAGTGGCCGCGTGGCCCAATCCGGCCGCCGACCGGCTGCACCTGCGTTTTGAGGCGGCGAGTCAGCCGCAGCAGGTGACGTTGCTCGACAATGTAGGCCGGGTGGTGCGCCGCCAGCCCGTAAGAGGCACCGCCGAATTGACCTTGGATGTAGCCGAACTGCCGGCCGGGGCCTATGTCCTGCGCGTGGACGATGCGCAGACGAGTCCGCGGACGCAACGGGTACTGCTGCAGCGCTGATTCCGCGGCGGATGGGGCTGTATCTGCTCACACGGCTGAAAACGTAAGCCCAGAAAAAGGCCCGCTACCCCGCAGCGGGCCTTTTTCTGGGCTTTATTTGCTGTTATTGCATCCATTGGCCTGGCTAGCCGCCCGGCGGATGCTGGGGCCAATCCGTTTGTTCTTTTCCCTTCTCCCATGTCCGACCCGCTTACCCCGCCTACCCTGCAAACCGCGTTTGCCAACGAGCTACAGCAGGAATTGCACCTCACGCGCCGCCTGCTCGAGCGCGTGCCCACCGACCGCTTCGACTGGCGCCCGCACCCCAAGTCCATGCCCATCGGCAAGCTGGCCTGGCACATGGCCAACCTCACGTCCTTCCTCGACCTCTCGCTGCAGGGCACCGAAACCGACATGACCACCGTGCAGTGGCCCGCCGCGGCCACCAGCACCGACGACGTGCTGAGCCGCTTCAACGTGACGGCCGCCAGCGTGCAGCAAACGGTGGCCGCAATCGAGGACGAGCAACTGCACGGCCCGTGGACCATGCGCGTGGGTGAGCGGGTAATTCGCACCATGCCGCGGCGCATCGTGCTGCGCACCCTGGTGCTCAACCACCTCATCCACCACCGCGGGCAGCTTTCCGTGTACCTGCGTCTGCTCGACATCCCCGTGCCCAGCATCTACGGCCCCTCCGCCGACGAGCAGTAACCTTTCCGTGACGCCACGTAGAAGAATATTCGGCTGGAATGGTACATTTCGGCCGAATATTCTTTTTTCACATTTAGTGGTTGCGGTATGACTACACGTATTACTCCGGCGCTGCGGCGCTTGTTGTTCATTGGCGGTGTGCTGCTCAGCGCGGCGGCCCAGGCCCAGAGCCCGACGGTCGACCCCACCTTTCCACCCGTGCAAATCAGCGGCACAACGGCCCTGGCTGGAGTGTACGACGTGGCGCGGCAGCCCGACGGCAAATACCTGATTGGCGGCGACTTTCAAGCCGTTAACGGGCAGCCCGTCAGCAACCTGGCCCGCCTCAACGCCGACGGCAGCCTCGACGCGGCCTTCACGGCGGCCTGCGCCGCCAACGGACCGGTTGGGGCCATCATCGTGCAGCCCGACGGGAAAATCCTGGTAGCCGGGTCGTTTCAGACGCTGGGCGGCAGTGCCCGGGCGGCCGTGGGCCGGCTGCTGGCCAACGGCACGCCGGACGCCTCTTTCGCTCCGAATTTTAACACGGCCGATGGCTGGGTGAACAGCGCAAGCAATTTGCTGCTGCTGCCCGACGGCAAAGTGCTGGCAACCGGCTCCGTATACCTGCTGGGCAACCCTAACGAGCAGCGCATGTTCCGCCTCGACGGCGCGACCGGGCAGGCAGACCCCAGCTTTCAGTTTACCCTGCCTTCCCCCGACAGCCACCCCGGCCGCATGGTGCGGCAGCCCGACGGCAAGGTGATTCTCAGCGGCAGCGTGCCCTCGTACCGGCAGGCCACCATGCTCATGCGCGTCGAGGCCAACGGCAGCGCCGACGCCAGCTTTTCGCCGGTGGTGAACTACTTCACCGGCGGCATTTACACCATCGCGCTGGACGGGGCGGGGCGCATTTACGCCGGCGGCAGCTACAACGGCCTGGGCGGCGGGCACCCTGCCCTGCGCCGCTACCTGGCCAATGGCACCGTCGACCCCAGTTTTGCCTACGCCGGCGCCGGCTCGGCCGTGGTCAACGCCGTAACCCTGCAGCCCAATGGCAACCTGCTGGTTGGTAGCGGCATTACCGAGCGGGTGTTGCCGACCGGGGCCGTAGATGCCACCTACCTCTCCGCCAACGGGCCGAGCGGAAACTACAACTTCGCCTTTCGCAAAGTGCTGGTGGAGCCCAGCGGCGCCATTCTGATGGCCGGCGCGTTTGCCCTGCCCGGTACCACTGGGGTGGTGGGGCTGGCGCGGCTGAACGCGGCCAACGTGCTGCCCGTGCGCCCGGCTACCGCGGCCGCCGAACGGCTGGCGGCCTGGCCCGTGCCCACGCGCGACGTGCTGCACCTGCGTGCCACCGCCCCGGCCCAGCACGTGCAACTGCTCGACGCCTTGGGCCGCTCGGTGCGTAGCTACCGCCTGCCCGTCGCCGACCTGAACATTCCCGTCGCCGACTTGCCCGCTGGCACCTACCAGCTGCGCGTGGCCTTCACCGATGGCAGCCAAGCGGTGCGGCGGGTACTGCTTCAGTAAGCAGCTCGCAACCAAGAGCTGTTATACAACAATCCCCGGTCGTAACGGCATGTTACGGCCGGGGATTGTTGCGTTGCTGGTGGGCAAAAGCCTGCTTCTCACGCTGAGCCGGGCAGCAGCTCGGCTCGGGTGCCCAAGCGTTGGCCAGGCGTTAACGGCAGTTCGGCTGCCTCGGCCATTGGCTCCGTCCCGCACACGACGCCATTCTCCAGCAAGTGGTCGGCGGCTTCTTTGGCTGCCTTCGGTGGCCGGGCAGCCGTGGTCATCGGTAGATTAACGAAGGCTGCGGCCTGGAAGCCAACCGGCTAGCCCTGAAAGCGGACGGTGGGCAGGGCGGTAGGTCGTTAGCGCGTTCCGTAAACCTTTTCGCCCTGGATGTAAGTGCCGAGCACTTTCACCTGGCGCAGTTGCTCGGCCGGCGCCGTCATGATGTCCTGGTCGAGGATGACAAAATCGGCCCACTTACCGGGGGTGAGCGTGCCTTTCTGGTCGTCCTCGAAGGCGGCCCAGGCCGCCCAGACGGTCATGCCGCGCAGGGCAGCTTCGCGGGTAATGGCGTTTTCGGGCTGAAAGCCGCCCTGTGGAAAGTTCTTGGCGTCCTGCCGGGCCACGGCGGCGTGGAAGCCGAACAGCGGATTCAGGTACTCCACCGGGAAGTCCGAGCCCAGGGCCAGGCGGCCGGTGGCGCGCAGCAGATCCTGGTAAGCGTAGGCGGTTTTCAGCCGCTCGGCGCCCAGCCGCTCGCCGGCCCAGTACATATCGGAAGTGGCGTGGGTGGGCTGCACCGAGGGCACGATGCCGTAGCGGGCAAACTTGGCTACGTCGCCGGGACTCACCACCTGCGCGTGCTCGATGCGCCAGCGCCGGTCTTTCTGCCCCCGCAGCACCGCGCCGTAAATGTCGAGCAACAGGCGGTTGGCCGAGTCACCGATGGCGTGGGTGTTCATCTGGAAGGGGCTGGCGGCCAGCCGCTGGGCCAGCTGCCGGTACTCCTGCACCGAGGATAGCAAGAAACCCGTTTGCTTGGGCCGGTCGGTGTAGGGGTGCAGCAGGCAGGCTCCGCGGGAGCCCAGCGCACCGTCGGCGTACACCTTGAAGGAATTGACGGTGAGCCGGTCGGTGCGGGTCGGGCCCTTTTTGAGGTAGTACTGCACGTTGGCCGGCGAGGCGCTGATCATGGCGTCGAGGCGCAGCTTGAGCTGGCCCGCCCGGTGCAGCGAGTCGAGGCGCTCGATCTGGGCGGGCTCCAGGCCGGCGTCGGCGAGGCTGGTCAGGCCCAGGGCCACGCACTCCTGCTGGGCCTGCAGCAGCAGCTTGGCGGCTTCGGCGGGCGTGGGCTCCGGAATCTTGGCCGAAACCAAATCCACCGCGTTGTCGACCAGCAGGCCTGTGAGCCGGCCTTGGGCGTCGCGTTCCAGCACACCCCCGCTGATGGGCGTGCGCGCCGTCACGCCGGCCAGGTCCAGCGCCTTCTGGTTGACCAGCGCCGCGTGCCCGTCGACGCGGGTGATGAACACCGGAACGTCCGGAAACTGCCGGTCCAGGGAGTCTTTGGTCGGAAACTGCTTGGTGGGCCAGTCGTTCTGGTCCCAGCCGCGGCCCGTGAGCCACTGGCCCTGCGGGTACTGCCGGCGCTGGGCGCGCAGCTTCCGCAGCACGTCGTTCCAGGAGCTAGTACCCACCAGCACGGCGTCGCGCAGCCCGAGGGCGTAGCGGTAGAAGTGGCAGTGCGCGTCGTAGAAGCCGGGGTAGATGAATTTGCCGTGGGCGTCGACTTCGGCCTGCCCCTTGAAGCGCTGTCGGGCTTCGGCGTTGCTCCCGACGAATACCACGCGGCCATTCTGCACGGCCAGGGCCTCGGCCTTGCTGAACGCCGAATCGACGGGATAAACGGTGGCGTTGTAGACCAGCAAGTCGGCGGGCTGCCGGGCACCGGGGCAGCCGGCAAGGCCGAAGAGGAGGGCGGGCAGGACGGCCGGCAGCCAAAGCTGGCGCAGCCGCGGCAGGCGGGGCGGGCGAATCATGCGGCGAAGGTACGCCCGGCCAGCGGTTTGGAAAGCGGCGGCGCGGGGCCGTCGTCCCGGCTGGGCCGCGCCGGGCTAAGCCACCTCCGCGTCTTGGCTGGCGCAGTGCTGCAGCCAGCGGCGGGCCTCGTTTTCGCTGGTGAAGCGGGCCAGGTGATAGGGCCGCCGGTCGTAGTGCGAAAGGTCGGCAATGCGCGGATCGGCCAGGGCGCCGGCCAGCTGGTGCGGGGCCATCAGCAGGGCAATGTAAGTGGTGCCGCCGAGGCGTTTGGGGAGCTGCGGGAAGAACTGTTCGCGCATCCACTGCACGTCGCCGGCGTCGAGGCCCACCTGGCGCGGGGTGGTGTCGACGAGCCAGAAGCGGCACTGGTGCTTCTCGGCCGCGTCGAGCAGACGGTCGTAGCCGCGGGCCAGCTCGAAGGGCATGACCATGCGCTGCCAGCGCCCGGTGAGCACGGCCGCGTCGGCGTCGTAGTTGATAGTGAGGTAGTTTTGTGCTGGGGTAGGCATGGCGCAGGCCGTTGAGCGGGGAGTAAAAATAACAAGCCCCCGCTAAAAATGCCGGGGGCTTGTGATAAAAGCAGGCGGACCCGCCGCGGCCGGGCAAGCGGCCGCGGGGCGGGCCGCTTATTCGAAGCGCATGTGCTTGACCGACTCGCCGGAGTTCTTCAGCTCCAGCAGCGACTCGATGCCAATCTGCAGGTGCGAGGTGACGTAGTCGGACGTGACTTTCTTGTCGCTTTCGGCCGTTTTCACGCCTTCCGGCGTCATCGGCTCGTCCGACACGAGCAGCAGCGCGCCGTGGGGAATTTCGTTGGCAAAACCCACTACGAAAATGGTGGCCGTTTCCATGTCCACGGCCATGGCCCGGATCTGGCGCAGGTAGTCCTTGAAGTTCTCGTCGTGCTCCCACACGCGGCGGTTGGTGGTGTACACCGTGCCCGTCCAGTAGTCTTTCTCGTGCTTCTTGATCATCGACGAGACGGAGCGCTGCAGGCGGAAGGAGGGCAGGGCCGGAATTTCTGGGGGCAGGTAGTCGTCGGAAGTACCCTCGCCGCGGATGGCGGCGATGGGCAGGATCAGGTCGCCCACGCGGGTGTTGTGCTTCAGGCCGCCGCACTTGCCCAGGAACAGGGCGGCTTTGGGCTTGATGGCCGAGAGCAGGTCCATCACCGTGGCGGCCATGGCCGAGCCCATGCCGAAGTTGATGATGGTAATGCCGTTGGCTGTGGCCGTCTGCATGGGCTTGTCGAGGCCGCGGATGGGTACCTCAAACTGCTTGGCAAACATTTCCACGTAGTTGATGAAGTTGGTCAGCAGGATGTACTGGCCGAACTCCTCCAGCGGCACGCCCGTGTAGCGCGGCAGCCAGTTCTTGACGATATCGGATTTGGTCTTCATGTAGTATGGGAAGTAGGGAAGGGGCGTTTGGTTGAGGGGTTAAAACACCGCCGGCCGGGCGGAGGGGTTCGGCCGACAGCGGCGGGTACAAAAAAACCGTCGTGCATGGACTGAACGACGGCTCTGCGAAGCGAAAAGCGGGTGCAGGAGCCTGACTTGTGCCGTACCTTTGGAGGTGATGCAAGCGTTGAACCTGCCGCCTTTCGCCCACAAACTTACGCAATCCGGCGACAATTTGCTGATTTGGGACCAGCTGCGCCGCCGCCACGTGGTGTGCACGCCCGAGGAATGGGTGCGCCAGCACGTGGTGCATTACCTCGTCGAGCACCTGGGCTACCCGCGCGGGCTGCTCAGCCTGGAGCGCGGCCACACCTACAACACCCGGCGCAAGCGCACCGATCTGCACGCCCTCGGCCCCGACGGCCAGCCCCTGCTGCTGGTGGAGTGCAAAGCCGCCGCCGTACCGCTGACTTCGGCCGTGACCATGCAGATTGCCACCTACAACCAGACCGTCGGCGCCCCGCTCATGCTCGTCACCAACGGCGTGCAGCACTACTGCTGGCGCGTACACACGCTGGAGCGCACCACCCAGGCCCTCACGTTCATTCCCACCTACGCCGAAGCCCTGGAGCTGCTGGCCGTGGCCCGCTCGTAACCGACCCTGCCCCCCTCGCGCATCAGGGCTCTGGTGCTGCGGGGGCGGGTCAGGCGTGGCCGGCCGGGTGAGCTAGTTTGGTACCCAACCATGCTCCGCCGGTATTTTTTGTGGCGGATCGGCGGGCCTAGCTTACCAAAATGGCTTACCTTCCGGTTAGGTGCCCGCCGCGAACCATTGCACCTCTGGTCATGGATGCACGCGAAGCTGCCCCGGACGGGGCCAATACCGGGGTTCGGCCCGAAGCCCTGGTTTACCTGAACCCCCAAGGCGAGATTGTGCACGGCAACGAGGCCTTTGCGGCGCTTACCGGGCATGCGCCCGCCGCGCTGCAGGGGCAGGCGTTGGTGCAGCTGGTGGACCCCACCGACGCCGAAGCGGTATTGCCGCAGCTACAGCGGGGCTTGCGCGGCGAGTCGCTAACCTGCGAGGTGCGCCTGCGCACGGCCGCCGGCTCGTCCGAACGGTTTGCCCTGACCATGTTTCCCCTGCACCCCACGGCCGAGGCCGGCACGGGCGTGCTGCTGCGCCCGGTGGAAGCCACTGCCCGGGCCGCGGCCGCCGTGCAGGAGCGCGAAAAGCGCCTTTCCATCATCTTCCAAACCATTGCCGACGTCATTTTCGTGCTGCAGGTGGAGGGCCCCGGTCAGTACCGTTTTCAGTTCGTCAATCAGGCTTTCACGCGCGTAACGGGGCTCGAAGCCGCGCAAGTGGTGGGCAACACCGTGGCCGATGTCATTCCCGAACCGTCGCTGAGTCTGGTACTAGACCACTACCAGCAGGCCCTGCAAACCGGGCAGCCCGTGCACTGGGTCGAAACCTCGGACTACCCCTCGGGCCGCGTGGTGGGCGAAGTGAGCGTGACGCCGGTGCTCGACGCAGCCGGCCGCTACAGCCAGATTGTGGGCGTGGTGCACGACGTGACGGAGCGCCAGCAGATCGAACACGCCCTGCGCGACAGCTCCGAGCGGTTTCGCTACGCCCTCAAAGCCACCACCGACGCGCTCTACGACTGGGACGTGGCGGCCGACACGCTGTTCTGGGGCGAGGGATTCGAAGAATTGTTCGGCCACCAGCTCGCCCAGAACCCGACGCCGTTCAGCCAGTGGTCGGCGCACGTGCACCCCGACGACGTGGCCCGCACCGTCGACGACCTGCGCTACACGGCCCTGCACACAACGCGCACCCGCTGGCAGCAGGAGTACCGCTTCGAGCGCGCCGACGGCCGCTGGGCCACCGTGTTCGACCGCGGCTACCTCCTACGCGACGAGGCCGGGCGGGCCGTGCGCATGATCGGGGCCATGCAGGACGTTTCGGAGCGCAAGGAAGCCGAGCAGCGCCAACAGCAGCTGGCGCAAGAGCTGTTTCAGCACAACGCCGACTTGCAGCAGTTCACTTACCTGGTGTCGCACAACCTGCGCGCCCCGCTGGCCAATGCCACCGGCTTTGCGGGCCTGCTCGACCGCCTGCAGCCCGGCTCGGCCGAATTCGGGCAGACCCTGCAGCACCTGCACACCAGCCTGCGCCGCGTCGACGAGATACTACGCGACCTGAACACCATTCTCTCGGTGCGGGGGCGGGCGCTGCTCACCGAACCCGAGCCCGTGCCGCTGGCCGAGGTACTGCGCGAAGTCACCGACCTTCTAGCCGAAGACCTGGCCAGCAGCGGGGGCGAAATTCGCGACGAGCTGCCCGCCGGCTTGCGCGTGCTCGGCCGCAAAGCCTACTTCCACAGCATCTTCTACAACTTGCTCAGCAACGCCATCAAGTACCGCTCGGCCGAGCGGGCCCTGCTGGTGACCGTCCGCGCCGAACCGCCGGCCGAGGGCTGGGTGACCATCCACGTGGCCGACAACGGGGCCGGCTTCGACGCCAGCCGGGCCCGGCCCGATGCGTTTCAGCTGTACCAGCGCCTACACGCCGGCGTGCCCGGCCGCGGCATTGGCTTGTTTTTGGTCAAAGCGCATACGGAATCGATGGGCGGCCGCGTGGCCGTTGCCAGCAACGTCGGGCAGGGTACTACCTTTACGTTGCAGTTCCGCTCGCCAGCCGCATGACGATTTATCTGATCGACGACGATTCCCTGGGTAATTACCTGACCGAAGCCTTGCTCCGGCTGGAAAACTTCGCCAGCCAGATTTGCACCTACGAATCGGCCGAGGACGCGCTGGCGGCGCTGCTGCGGGCGCCCACGCCGCCCCGCGTCATTTTTCTCGATCTGAACATGCCCGTGATGAGCGGCTGGGACTTTCTCGACGCCCTGGCCCCCCACCGGCACCGCCTCCTGGGCCAGTGCCAGATCTACATCCTCACCTCATCGCTGGCGCTGTCAGACATGGAAAAGGCCCGCACCTACGACCTGGTCAGCGGCCTCATCCACAAGCCCATCGACCGGGAGGAAATCCGCGCCATTCAGGCCGAGCTAACGTTGGAAAACCGCTAAATCGGCCCGGCCTCGGCGTTAGGGCGCCGACTGACGGTAGAGCGAGTTGTCGAGCAGCCCAATGGTGAAGTACTGCGTTACCGCCCGCAGCTCGTCGCCGTAGCGGCGCAGTTTGTCGGCCGGGGGCGCGGGCAGGGGCTGGGCCGGCAGCTGGTGGGTGGCGTAGGGGTAGAGGCGCACCTCATTGTCGGCGGTTAGCTCGGTCACGTAGTCGCGGTGCACGAGGTAGTGCGCGCCGTTGGAGAGGAACAGCGCCCGGCCCGGCGCCTGCGGGTCGAACACGGAGTAGCCGAAGGGCAGCAGCTGCCGGGCGTCGGCCCCGTAGCCGAGAAAGTCGAGCACGGTGGCGGGCACGTCGGCCTGCTGGGTGACGCGGTGCGCGTCGGCCGTGGGCATGGGACGGCCCGGGTGGAAGAGCAGCAACGGGGTTTTGTACTCGCCGAGCAGGTTCTGGTAGGCCGGGGCCAGGCTCTGGGAGGTGTGGTCGGCCAGCACCACGAACAAGGTGTGCTGGTACCACGGCTGGCGGCTGGCCGTCTGGAAAAAGCGGCGCAGAGCGTAATCGGTATAGCCGATGGAGGCATGAATGGGCAGCTGCCCCGGCGCAAAGCGGCCCTGGTACTGCGGCGGTACCGGAAAGGGCTCGTGCGAGGTCAGGGTGAAGACCGTGGAGAAAAACGGCTGCGGCTGCTGGCCGAGCTGCCGGGCAAAGTACTGCAGGTAGGGCTCGTCGTAGATGCCCCAGTGCCCGTCGAAATCCGGGCTTTGCGCCCCGCCAGGGTATTCCTCCAGGCCGTAGTACTGGCGGATGCCGGCCTTGCCGCTGAACACGTTGAAGCCCATCGTGCCATTCTGCGCCCCGTGAAACACCGAGGAGGCGTAGCCGTGGCGGCCCAGCAATTCGCCCAGGCCGTGCAGCTCGTCGGTCTGAAAGTTGGAGGTGATAAACGGCGACTCCATCAGGGCCGGCAGCCCGGCCAGCACCGCCGGCAACGACTCGATGGAGCGGCGGCCGTTGGCGTAATGCTCGCGCATGAGCAGCGCGCCGGGCGCCGTCGCCAGCGAATCGAAGAAGGGCGTGTAGCTCTTCTGCCCAGGGTTTTCGACACCGTTGTACTCCGAAGCGAAGCTCTCCACCAGCAGAATCACCACGTTATCGGGCGTCGGATTCGGCCGCGGCGCGGGGTAGTGCGGGGCCAGCGCGCTGGTAAGCGCCCACTCCGAGTCGAAGTACGCGGGCCGCTCCAGGGTTTTCTGCCCGAAGCTTTTGACGAAGGTAAACGTGCTGTTCAGCGCCACGTGCCCGAGCGAAGGCGGCGTCTGCACAAAGGCGTGACCGGGGCGCAAGGGCTTGAGCTGCAGGCCGCCGCGGATGCCGAGCACCGCCAGCCCCGCTACCAGGCCCAGTTCCAGCATGGCCCGGCCCATGCGCCAGAGGGCGTGGCGCGGCGTCTGCTCCGTGGGGCGGGCCGCGGGCATGGGGTAGAAGTACCACAGCAGCCCGAAGAGCACGGCGAAGGGCAACAGCAGAAACCAGTAGTGCCACACCAGCTGCCCCGCCTGCCGCTCAATGTCGCCGGTAATGGTGAACAGCTCGTCGGAGGTGCGCCGTCCGATAAACTTGAAGTACTGGCTGTCGATGATGTTCAGGGCTAGCCCCGGCGCGTTGAGCGTGAGGTACACCCCGCGCAGGGCCCGCTGCCAGCCGCGTCCGTACCAGGGTACGAACGAGAGCAGAATAAACGGCAGATTCAACAGCAGCAGCGCCGACAAATCAAACCGGAACCCGTGCCAGAACGCCCACAGCGTCTCCGCCCCCGAGGCCTCCGCAAACACGCCGTAATTGGCCGCGAAGAACCCGAGGCGCAGCAGCAGGTACGCGGCCAGCAGCAGCGAAAACCGCCGTAGCAGCAGGCGAAGCAGGGGAGAGGGCATTAGGTGGTGACGTTGTGAGTTTGTGAAGTTGGGAAATCGGCAAAGTGTCGTTTGAACGTCAAATTCACCATTTCACAACTTCACAAATTCACCTTTTAATAATCCTTGCGCAGGCGAATTTGCTGGCCGGGCTTGAGCTTGACAATCTGCTTGTAAAGGTGGGCCAGGGAGTGCAGGCGCACTTCCGTGGGCATGCGCGTGAGCTCGAAGCTTTCGTCTTCGCTTTTCACGCACACCGGCGGGTAGATGGCCAGCAGTTCGCCGGGCTGCAGCAGGGCGCCGTACTCCATGAACTGGCCTACCGGGCCTAGGTCCAGGGCCTTGTCGGGAAAGCGCTGCACGCCTTCGATAAAGCCGGTGAAGTTCACGCCCAGGGGCTGGATTTCGCCGGTTTCCGCGTCGAGGAAGATGACCTCGCCGCGGCGCAGCAGAAACTGGTTGCCCACCGCATCCTCGGCAAAGGGCAGGTCGGAGCGCTTCACGTTGCGGTAGTTGCGCCAGAAGGCGTTGGGGCCGTCCCAGGTTTCGCGGATGCTGTGCCAGAGGGGCTCTTTGCAGCAGCCGCGAATGTGCAGCCCGCCGAAGTAAGCCACCAAGCCGTTGTTTTGCAGCATAAACGACTGCATATCAAACGGCAGCAGCTTAAAGGTTGCCGCGTCGGATACCGGCTCCCCGATGTAGGTAATGTCTTTCATACTCAAAAAGAAAGCGGTTCAGCAAAAAGCCTCCCCGGCCACGGCGGGACGGGAAGGCTTTTGAGGAAATTCAAAATTAAAGAATGAGCAATTAAAAATGCGGCTTCGGGTGGCCCGGCTTGGCCTACGCCCCCATCATTTCTAATTCTCAGCTTTTAATTGACTTAGGCTACGTAGGCCGAGTCCAGCACCTTCGACACGTTGGTCAGGGGCAGGCCCCAGGCTTCGGCTACGCCTTTGTAGACCACCTCGCCGTTGACTACGTTCAGACCCAGGCGCAGGGCGTTGTCGCGGGTGCAAGCCTCGCGCCAGCCCAGGTTGGCCAGCTTGACGGCGTAGGGCAGGGTGGCGTTGGTCAGCGCCAGCGTGGAGGTGTAGGGCACCGCGCCGGGCATGTTGGCCACGCAGTAGTGCACCACGTCCTCGATGATGAAGGTCGGGTTTTCGTGGGTCGTGGGGGTGCAGGTTTCGATGCAACCGCCCTGGTCCACGGCCACGTCCACCACCACGGCGCCGGCTTTCATGTCCTTGAGCATGTCGCGGGTCACCAGGTGCGGGGCCTTGGCGCCCGGAATCAGCACGGCGCCGATAACCAGGTCGGCCGTCTTGATGGCTTCGCGGATGTTGTAGTCGTTGGAGTACTGAGTCACCACGTTCTTGGGCATGATGTCGTCCAGCTCGCGCAGGCGGTTCAGGCTGATGTCCATGATGGTCACCTGAGCGCCGAGGCCGGCGGCCACTTTGGCGGCGTTGGTGCCGACCACGCCGCCGCCCAGGATAAGCACTTCGGCGGGGCGCACGCCGGGCACGCCGCCCAGCAGGATGCCGCGGCCTTTCAGCGGCTTCTCCAGGTACTTAGCGCCTTCTTGCGGGGCCATGCGGCCGGCCACCTCGCTCATCGGCACCAGCAGGGGCAAGGAGCGGTTGGGCAGCTCTACCGTTTCGTAGGCCAGGCAGGTTGCCTTGCGCTCGATCATGGCGTGGGTCAGCTCTTCCGAGGAAGCGAAGTGGAAGTAGGTGAACAGCAGCTGACCTTCCTTGATCAGGCCGTACTCCTCCGAAATCGGCTCCTTTACTTTCACGATCATTTCGGCCTGCGCGTACACCTCCTCGATGGTCGGCAGCAGCAGCGCCCCGGCTTGCTCGTACTCGGCGTCGGAGAAGCCGCTGCCGATGCCGGCGCTGGCCTGTACGTACACCGTGTGGCCCGCTTTGCGGAATTCAGCTACACCGGCCGGCGTCACGCCCACGCGGTTTTCGTTGTTTTTAATCTCCTTCGGAACGCCGATGATCATGGGAAAAATGCTGGGATGGGTTGACGGGGAAAACGCCGGCAAATATAGGCAAGGTTTCGCGCGAGCGGGCGAACAACAGTTAGTTTGCGCGAAAGAACCCGGCCCAGTAGCCCGCATCGGCCGCCGGGAGGAATGCCGGTGCAACCCCTCGCTGCCTTACCCCATGCTGTTCGGCCTTGAACCCCAGTCGGATGGGCCCGCTAGGGCCTAGAATCGATACCGGTTGCTCGGAATTTCAATAACCCGCGCAAACGAACCCGCCGGGGAATACACCCGCGGGTGATAAAACAACTGCAGTTGGTAATCGGCCTGGGTTTGCGGCCGCGTCGGGCCGCCGAAGCGGCTCAGGGGCAGCTCGTAGGTACGCGTGACGCTGCCGTGGGGCGGCACGGTGATGCGCTGGTCCTTGCTGCGGCGCATGTGCAGCTCCCAGGGCAGGGCCTGCCCGTTGACCCACACTACCGGCAGGCAGGCCTGCGTCTGCGCCGGATCCGACACCACGAAGGGCAAATCGTTTTGGTTGACCAGCTCCACCGTGGCGCGCACGCCTTCCAGGTCGGTGCCGGGCGTGATGGGCGGCAGACTCACGCGCACTTGCAGGCCGTACTGCGGCGTGACGCGGGGCGAGCGGACGTTGCGGGCACAGCCGCCGAGCAGGGTGGCGGCGCCGGCCAGTAAGAGCAGAGCGGGTAGGGGAAAACGCATAACCAAGTTTGTTGAGAGGGAAGGGAAGCAAAGCGCCGGAGCGCGTAGGCGGCGTACCTAAAAAATAATGCCACGACCGACGGCCGTGGCATCAAAACTGGGGGAATTTGCGCAGCAGCGTCAGAACCAGCGGGAAAGAATCGATGGACCGACGCTGTTTGAAAGTCGACTGTCAACTTTCATCTGCCGGACGCCAGATGAAGAATGATATACTCATTCGTTCAGACCGGCGCCAGCATCCGGGACCTTATTTAAACGGCACGGCCGCGCTGCCTTCTTTCAGCATGCTCTGCTGGGTCAGGCTCTGCACGATGTTAGCTTTCAGGGTAATCTTGGGGTCCGAGGCGGTGATGTCGTTGGAGTGCAAGGTCACCACGTCGGTCATCTGGCCCACTTGGCGCTGGGCGTACTGCAGCTCCAGCGTAGCCGATTCGCCCGGCTTCAGGGCTTTGGGCAGGCTTTTCACCGTCACGCAGTAGCAGCTGGAGGTAATAGGGCTCAGTTCCAGGTTGGACTTTCCGGTGTTTTTCACCGTGAACTTGGCCACGGGCTGCTGGCCCGACTCCATCTTGCCGAAGTCGTGCGTGGCGCGGTCCAGCGTGAGCTTGGGCGACTTGGCCAGCTCGGCCGGCGAGTAGGTTTTGGTCATTTCGGCCTTGTCGACCACCGTGCCGGTGATGCTGAGCACCATCGACGGCTCCTTGGCGTTGCTGGTCACCGTCACGGTCTTGTTGAACTGGCCGGGCCGGCCGGCACTGTTGTAAGCGGCGCGGATAAAGCCGGTTTTGCCGGGCAGCACGGGCGTTTTGGTCCAGTCCGGGGTGGTGCAGCCGCAGGAAGCCTGCACGTTGGCAATGACCACGGGCTGGTTGCCGGTGTTGGTGAACTTAAACTCGTGGGTGGCCAAGACGCCCTCGGCTACTTTCTTGAAGTCGTGGGCGGTTTCGGTAAACTGGAGCACGCCCTGCGCCAGCGCGCCGAGCGAGGTGAACAGTAGCAGGGCCAGGCCCAGCAAGGAAGTAAAGATGTGACGCACCATAGCGGAAGAGTTGAAAATCAGCGGAAGCCGGCCCGCAACAACAGCGCCGGGCCGTGAAGGCGCGGTGAAGCTACGCCGCGCCGCGAACCAGAGCAAATATAACCATAACCCGCGGCTGATGCACGCCGCCGAGGTAAGGTCCGTACCCTAACGCTCGTTTTGCGTACTTTTGCCTGCCTGCCGTGCGGTCAGGCCGCCCCGCCCACCGGGCGTCTGCTCCCCCAATCCATTCCCCCAGTATCCACTGCATGTCCACCGCCGACTCGGCCGTAGCTTCGGCCGCCGCCACGCTTAGCAAGGAAGAGCTGCTCCGCGATTACCGCCTCGGCTGGGAAAGCCGGCAGGCGTCGCTTGCCGGCCGCAAAGAAGTATTCATGGGCAAGGCCAAGTTTGGCATCTTCGGCGACGGCAAAGAGCTGCCGCAGCTGGCCATGGCCCGGGCCTTCCGCCCCGGCGACTGGCGCTCCGGCTACTACCGCGACCAGACCTTCATGCTCGCCACCGGCGAGCTGACCCTGCAACAGTACTTCGCCCAGCTTTACGCCCACCCCGACGTGGAGGCCGAACCCAGCACCGCCGGCCGCGCCATGAACGGCCACTTCGGCACCCGCATCCTCGACGAGGACGGGCAGTTCAAAGACCAGCTGGCCAGCAAAAACTCCTCCGCCGACATTTCGCCCACCGGCGGGCAGATGCCCCGCCTCGTGGGCCTGGCTTACGCCTCCAAGCTCTACCGCCAGAACCCCGAGCTGGCCCAGTTCGCGCAGTTCTCGCGCAACGGCGACGAAGTGGCCTTCGGCACCATCGGCAACGCCAGCACCTCCGAGGGCATGTTCTTCGAGGCCATCAACGCCGCCGGGGTGCTGCAGGTACCCATGCTGATGAGCGTTTGGGACGACCACTACGGCATTTCGGTGCCGGCCGAGTACCAGACCACTAAGCAGAGCATCAGCGAAATTCTGATGGGCTTCCAGCGCAACGCGCCGGGCGAGCAAGGCTTCGAAATCTTCGTGGTAAAGGGCTGGGACTACGCCGCCCTCGTCGACACCTACCAGCGCGCCGCTGAGGTCTGCCGCCGGGAGCACGTGCCGGTGCTCATTCACGTGACGGAGCTGACCCAGCCCCAGGGCCACTCCACCTCCGGCTCGCACGAGCGGTACAAGAGCAAGGACCGCCTGGGCTGGGAGCAGGAGTTTGACTGCCTGCGCCAGCTGCGCCTGTGGCTGCTGCAGGAAGGCCACGCCACCGAAGCCGAGCTGGATCAGATCGAGAACGAAGCCAAGGACACTGTGCGCCAAGCCCGCGCGGCCGCCTGGGAAGCCTTCTTCAACCCCATCAAGCAGGAGCGCGACGAAGTGGTGCAGCTGCTCAACGGGCTGGCTACTGAAGCCGGCCGCGAAAACGAGCTGCACGAGCTGATTCACCAGCTGGAGCACAACCCGACGCCCATCCGCGCCGATTTGATGCGCGCCGTGCGCAAGGCCCTGCGCCAGGTGCGCGACCTGAAGCGCAGCTTCGCCCGCGCCGAGCTGCGCCGCTGGCACGAGCAAGCCCTGGCCGACAACGCCGACCGCTACAATTCCCACCTGCACAGCCAGAGCGAAGACGCCGCCCTGCACGTGGAGGAAGTGAAAGCTGAGTACGCCGCCGACGCCCCGCAAGTGGACGGCCGCGAGGTGCTGCAGGCCTGCTTCGACGCCATGTTCCAGCGCGACCCGCGCGTATTTGCCATCGGTGAAGACGTGGGCCGCATCGGCGACGTAAACCAGGCCTTTGCCGGCCTGCAGGAGAAATTCGGCGAGCTGCGCATCACCGACACCGGCATCCGCGAGTGCACCATTGTGGGCCAGGGCATCGGGGCGGCGCTGCGCGGGCTGCGGCCCATCACCGAAATCCAGTACCTGGATTACCTGCTCTACGCCATCCAAATCCTCAGCGACGACGTGGCCTGCCTGCAGTACCGCACCAAGGGCGGGCAAAAAGCCCCGCTCATCGTGCGCACCCGCGGGCACCGCTTGGAAGGCATCTGGCACTCCGGCTCCCCGATTCAAATGATTCTGGGCGCCGTGCGCGGCATGTACCTCTGCGTGCCCCGCGACATGACCCAGGCCGCCGGCTTCTACAACACCCTGCTCAAGGGCGACGACCCGGCCATTGTCATCGAGCCGCTCAACGGCTACCGCCTCAAGGAACGCCTGCCCGCCAACATCGGCGAATTCACCGTGCCGCTGGGCGTGCCGGAAGTGCTGCGCCCGGGCACCGACGTGACCGTGGTGACTTACGGCTCGATGTGCCGTATCGTCATGGACGCGGCCAAGCAGTTGGAGCAGGTGGGCGTGTCAGTTGAAGTCATCGACGTGCAGACCCTGCTGCCCTTCGACCGCGAAGGCGTGATTCTGGAGTCGATTCAGAAAACCAACCGGGTGGTCTTCGCCGACGAGGACGTGCCCGGCGGGGCTTCGGCCTACATGCTGCAGCAGGTGCTCGACGAGCAGGGCGGCTACCGCTTCCTCGACTCGCAGCCGCGCTGCCTCGCGGCCCAGCCCCACCGCCCGCCCTACGGCTCCGACGGCGACTATTTCAGCAAGCCCAACGCCGAAGACGTGTTCGACGTGGTGTACGAGCTGATGCAGGAAGCCGCGCCCGGGCAGTTTCCGAGCATCTACTAGCCCCGACCTCAGCGGCTGAAAACGCAACCGCCCCGCCGTCGGCACAGGCCGATGGCGGGGCGGTTTAGGTTGGCCGCGGGCAGCGCTTAGGGCAGCACGTATTCTTCGGTGGTGATGACGTTGCTCTTGTTCTTGGCGCGGTCGTAGATGTAGATGTCGAATTTGACCTTGTTGCCGGGCGCGTACTGCGGGTAGTTGATCGGGAAGCCGTTGCCCTTGTTGATGTTGTAGGTCAGCTCGCCGCGAATGGGCTGCGCCTTGGCGTCGGCGGCCAGCATGCGTGCGAAGGTGCCGTTAAACGACAGATCCTCCACAAACTGGTTTGTGCGGCTGTTGAACACGTACATCTTCGCATAGTAGTTGAAGTTGTAGGGCGGCGCGTTGTACGGCGGGGAGTTCAGGTCTTCGGCGGCGAGGCCCAGGTCGCCGTCACCATCTTTGTAGGTGATGGTGACAAAGATTTCGTTGACGTCCGTTTCCGGGGCCGGTTTGTCCACGCGCTCCGCCCGCATGCTTTTGAACTCGATGGAGGGCTCCACCGGGTAATCCGGCGCCGGTTCGCAGGAAAACACGAGCAACGGCGCGGCGGCGGTAAGCAAGCTCGAAAGTAGACGTGTGCGTAGCATAGGAACTGGTAAGGCTGGCGTGAACATCCGGCGGCAAAAAGTACGCATTAATATCCTCTGAACGCGCAAGGGCCGCATTTGTTATGCCCTTTCCAAACCCGGTTTCCGAGCAATGAGTTTCCGCGCCGATTACTTGTCTGAGCTGCCGCAGGTGACCTTCGCCACGGCCGAAGCGCTGGCCCTGCGCCTCTTCCGTCACCAAGCCGCGCACTGCACCCCGTACCGCCGGTGGCTGCAGGCGCTGAACTGCCGCCCCGAGCAGGTGCAGCGCCTGACCGACGTGCCCTTCCTGCCCATCGAGTTCTTTAAAACCCAGGACGTAGTGACGGCCGAACCGGGCGACGCGTGGCAGCCGGTGCAGACGTTTCGCAGCAGCGGCACCACCCTGCAGCAGCGCAGCCGCCACCTCGTGCGCGACCCGCAGCTTTACCACGAGCACGCCCGGCGCATTTTCGAGCAGCAGTACGGCCCGCTCACCGGCTGGACCTTCCTGGCCCTGCTGCCCTCGTACCTGGAGCAGGGCGAGTCGTCCTTGGTCGACATGGTGGAGCACTTCGTGCGCGCCTCCCAGCAGCCGCAGCAGGAGGCTTTTTTCCTGCGCGACCACGCCGCCCTGCTGGCCGCCCTGGAAACGGCCAAGCGCACCCAGCCCGGCCGCCGGCTCATGCTGATCGGCGTGACGTACGCCCTGCTCGACCTGCTGGCGGCTTTCCCCGGCCACCCCGCGCTGCGTCTGCCCGACGCCGTGCTGGAAACCGGCGGCATGAAGGGCCGCCGCCGCGAGATGATCCGGGAGGAGCTGCACGCCGAGCTGGGCGCCGGTTTTGGGCAGGCAGTCATCCACTCCGAGTACGGCATGACGGAGCTGCTTTCGCAGGCTTACAGCCCCGGCCACGGCCGCTTCTGGGCGCCGCCGGCGCTGCAAATCCTGCTGCGCGAACCCACCGACCCCTTCAGCCCCAGCTTCGAGCGCGCGGCCGGCGCCATCAACGTGGTGGACTTGGCCAACATCGACAGCTGCGCCTTCCTGGAAACCCGCGACCTGGGCCGCCGCCACCCCGACGGCTCCTTCGAAGTGCTCGGCCGGCTGGATAACTCGGACATCCGCGGCTGCAGCCAGCTGGCGGGATAGGGGCCGCTGTCATTGCGAGCAAAGCGAAGCAATCCTTCCTCTAGTTGCAGAAACGGCACAAGAAGCAGAAACCGAAAACCACCAGAACAAAAACGCTACGGCCCGAAACCAGAGTCACCTGGTTTCGGGCCGTAGCGTTTTTGGGTAATAGGGACTGAGCCGGCGGTGCTCCTGGGGGAAGGGTTGCTTCGTCCTTCGTCCTCGCAATGACAGCCAGTGAGCCGGCGGCTTACTTCCCGGCGTAGCTTTTCGCGTCCTGCTCGGTGATGGGGTCGCCGCCCATGATGACGAGGCGTTCCACCACGTTGCGCAGCTCGCGGATGTTGCCGCGCCAGTCCAGGCTTTGCAGGTAGGCCATGCCCTCGGCGCTCATTTTCTTGGGCTTGGTGCCGTAGTCGTTGCCGATGTCGGCGAGGAACTTCTCCACCAGGGCCGGAATGTCGTCGCGGCGGTCGTTCAGCGCAGGCACCTGGATGAGGATGACCGAGAGGCGATGGTAGAGGTCTTCGCGGAAGTTGCGGTCGGCAATTTCCTGCAGCAGGTTCTTGTTGGTGGCGGCCACCACGCGCACGTTCACGCTGATTTCCTTTTCGCCGCCCACGCGGGTAATCTTGTTTTCCTGCAGGGCGCGTAGCACCTTGGCCTGGGCCGAGAGGCTCATGTCGCCGATTTCGTCCAGAAATAGCGTGCCGCCGTCGGCTTGCTCAAACTTGCCGATGCGCTGCTTCACGGCCGAGGTGAACGAGCCTTTCTCGTGGCCAAACAGCTCCGACTCAATCAGCTCCGAAGGAATGGCGGCGCAGTTGACTTCCACCATGGGGCCGCCGGCGCGGTTGCTGAGCTCGTGAATTTGCCGGGCCACCATTTCCTTGCCGGCGCCGTTGGGGCCGGTGATGAGCACGCGGGCATCGGTAGGGGCCACCTTTTCGATGGCGGTGCGTACGGCGCCCAGGGCGGCTGAGGCGCCCACCATTTCAGAGCTCTTGGCAATCTTTTTCTTGAGCGTCTTGGTTTCGGTGACGAGCTTGGTGCGGTCCAGAGCGTTGCGCACGGTCACCAGCAGGCGGTTCAGGTCGGGCGGTTTCGGGATGAAGTCGAAGGCGCCTTTCTTGGTGGCGTCCACCGCCATTTCGATATTGCCGTGGGCCGACACCATGATAAAAGCCGTGTCGGGCGCAATTTTCTGGGCGCGCTCCAGCACTTCGAGGCCGTCCATCTTGGGCATTTTCACGTCGCAGAGCACCACGTCGTACTTGTCCTTGATGAGCATGTCGAGGCCGGCGGGGCCGTCTTCGGCCTGGTCGACGGTGTAATTTTCGAACTCCAGGATTTCCTTGAGCGTGTAGCGGATGGCTTTTTCGTCGTCGATGATGAGGATGCGGGGCATGGAAGCGGGGTAGGTGAGTCGGAGGCCAAAGTAACGAAAACCGCCGCGCTGCCGTTCAGCCGGGGCCGGCCGCGGGCCCAAAATCCGGCCGGCAACCTTTGCCGCCGATTTGCGACTTTGCCGCCCCAATCACCTTTTCGTTCCCTGCGCAATGAACCGAACCCTTCCGCGCTACCTGCTGCTGTCGGCCGCCGTGGCCGGTAGCCTCTCCCTGCTGGCCCTGCGCCCTTCCGCCCCCGCCGCCGTGGTGGCCGACCCCAACAACGCCGGGCTGAAGTTGCCCGCGGGCTTCGGAGCCCTGGTGGTGGCCGAAACCGGCGGCCGCGCCCGGCACCTGGTCGTCACGCCCAAGGGCATCCTGTACGTGAAGCTGAACCGGCCCGACAAAAGCGGCCGGGGCATCCTGAAACTCACGCCCAACGTGGGCGGCAAGGTCACCGTGGCCGGCGGCTTCGGCAACTACGGTGGCACCGGCATCAGCCTCAAGGACGGCTACCTGTACGCCTCCTCGGACGAGGACGTGTACCGCTACAAGCTCGACGGGAATGGTGAAGTGACCAATCCGACCGCGCCCGAGAAAATCGTGACCGGGCTCATCAACCGCCGCCAGCACGAGAGCAAGTCCATCGTGCTCGACAACGCGGGCAACTTGTACGTGAACATCGGCGCCTACTCCAACTCCTGCCAGGAGCAGGACCGCCAGAAGGGCTCGATGGGCCAGCCCAACTGCCCGATTCTGGAGCAGGCCGGTGGCATCTGGCAGTTCCGCGCCGACAAGCCCAACCAAGGCTACGCCGAGGGCACGCGCTACGCCACCGGCCTGCGCAACGTGGTGGGCCTCGACTGGAACAGCCAGGCCAACCAGCTCTTCGTGATGCAGCACGGCCGCGACCAGCTGCACGACATTTTCCCCGAACTCTACGACACGAAGCAGTCGGCCGAGCTGCCCGCCGAATGCCTGTACGCGCTGACCAAGGGCGCCAACGCCGGCTGGCCCTACGTGTACTACGACGGGCAGCAGCGCAAGCTGATGCAGGCCCCCGAGTACGGCGGCGACGGGAAGAAAGAAGCCACCGGTAACTACCTGCAGCCCGCCGCTGCTTACCCGGCCCACACTGCGCCCAACGCCCTGCTGTTCTACACCGGCACCATGTTTCCGGAGAAGTACCGCCACGGCGCGTTTATTGCCTTCCACGGCTCCTGGAACCGCGCCCCCGAGCCGCAGAAAGGCTACTACGTAGTGTTCCAGCCCTTCAAGGACGGCAAGCCCTCGGGCAACTGGGAGGTATTCGCCGACAACTTCGCTGGCACCCCGGAAAAAGCCGCCGCCGGCCGCCCCGACCACAAGCCCTGTGGCTTGGCCCAGGGCCCCGATGGGTCGCTCTACGTCTCGGATGACAGCAAGGGCACCATTTACCGCATCGTATACACCCAGAAGAAGTCTTGATGAAGCGTTTTTTTGTTCTGCTAGCTGCCGTGACGCTGCTGCACGGCGCGGCCGTGGCCCAGCAAAAAAAGCCCGTTGCCAAAAAGCCCGCGGGTAAGCCCGCAACCGCCATGCCGGCGGCGCGGCTGGCCGCCGGCAAAACCGTGTATACCCAGAATTGCCTGACCTGCCACATGGCCGACGGCGGCGGGGTGGAGGGCATGAACCCGCCCCTAAGCAAAACCACCTGGGTGCTCGGCGACAAAACCCGCCTCGTGGGCGTGGTGCTCAACGGCCTGCAGGACCAGGACATCGACGGGGAGCCGTACCGCAACGTGATGCCCGCCCAAAACCAGCTTACCGATCAGCAGATTGCCGACGTGCTGACCTACGTGCGCAACAGCTTTGGCAACAAGGCCTCGGCGGTAACGCCGGCCGAGGTAAAAGCAGCCCGCGCCGCGAATAAGAAGTAGCGCTGCCGACGGCCAAACTGGTCGTCATTGCGAGCAAAGCGCAGCAATCCTGACTCTAGCAACAACGCCGTTACCATACTTGCTGCCCAAAACAAGCCCCGCCCGAAACGGTAACCCCAGTTTCGGGTGGGGCTTGTTGGTTTCTGCCAGTTGAGCCATTGTGCCGCGAGAGGAAGGATTGCTTTGTCCTTCGTCCTCGCAATGACGGCGGGATGAGCCGTTGCAGAAATACCACCAAATCACAACCGCCCGCCGCTGCAGAGCTGCAACGACGGGCGGTTTCGTGAGTGGTGATGCGCCTGTAAGCCGGGTTCTGTCCGCTGCCTTGCGGCCGCGGCCCCACCATTTATCTAGGCCCGAACTTGCGCGCGGGCTCCATCAGCCTACCCGCCGACCGGACGAACCGCCCGTTGCAGCGCCTTGCGGCGCTGCGTGCCGGCCTATTTGGCCTTTCAACCCCTGAGGTTTACCCAGCCGGACGGTCACCCGCCCGCTGGTGCGCTCTTACCGCACCTTTTCACCCTTACCAAAGGTGAAGTTGTGAAGTGGTGAAATTGTGAGTCACAACCTCGCCTTTCGCAACCTCACCGCGCTTGGCGGTAGTTTTCTGTGGCACTAGCTGTCCGGCGGCCGTTCCCAGCCGCCGTCCTTCCCGTTAGGAAGCAGGGTGCTCTGCGTTGCCCGGACTTTCCTCTCCGCCCCGAGGGGCGCAGCGGTGGGGCGGCGCATCACTTGCGGGCAAAGGTAACGAATGAATTGCCTTGGCTCCTAGAAAGGCTAGGAGTCAGCTCTGGCGTAGACCAAAGTCGGATAGTGCGCCTCCGGACTGTACGCTGCAGTTGAGCTTATGAAAGAGACATCAAAGGACTTCATATCCACAAAGTCGCCATTTACTTCACCGGCTGCTTCTCCACACATAGCCTTGTCATCACCGGTAGGCTCATTGTCGAACTGGAAACGCATAAAAAACTCGTTCGCCTCGGATAGATGGATAGAAATACAGACCACAGCTGGTCGAATGTTGAATAGCAAGGCTCGTTGAACGGAAGCTTTCAGCTCAAGCCAGTTAATCCTCTCCATGCGGTTTTAATATTTTAATAATCAATCTGGTTACCTCCCCGTCCACACATTGTCCTGTGGGTAGCTGTCGGGCACGAGAGTGCTGCCCAGCTTCACCTGCTTCACCGCTTTGTCGCCGGGGACATTCACCGTGACAGTGCGGGCGCCGGTTTCCCAGACGGCTACCGAGCGGTGGGCCTGCTGGGTCGTGCCGTCGGTGTACGTGATGGTCAGGTCGATGGGCACGGGCTTGCTGCCTTTGGCTGCCACCAGCACGTCGTAGCCGGCGCCTTGCTTGGTTACGCTCTGGATGGCCAGGTCGGGGTAGCCAGCGTCGAAAAACCAGCGCTGCCAGAACCAGTTCAGGTTGCGGCTCGCGCCGGCGTTCATCGCGTTGAAAAAGTCGTAGGGCATGGGGTGCTTGCCGTGCCAGGTCTCGATGTAATGGTGCAGGGCCTTGGTAAACAGCTCGTCGCCCAGCATATCCTTCACGTAGAGGTAGCCCAGGCCGGGCTTGGGGTACGAGTTCAGGAAAAAGGCCGTACCGGTCTGCTGGGTGCTCAGGGTGGCGATGGGCACGTCGACTTCAGTAGCAGCCGCGCCGGCGTAGGGCGCGATGCCGTAGTCGTCGTCCAGCTTGGGGGCGATGATGCTGGAAATCAGCCACTCGCCGATGGTAGCCCAGCCCTCGTCCATCCAGCCGTACTTGGTTTCGTTTGTTCCCATGTAGAAGGGGAACATGGTGTGGAAGATTTCGTGGTCGGTCAGCGTAATGGCGTCGGCGCGGGTTTCCACCGGGTTGTCGTTCACCATCATCGGGTACTCCATCTGGTCGAGTCCGTCGAACACGGTGATGTGCGGGTAGGGGAAGGGCCACTTGGGGAAGGTGTAGCTCATGGCTTCCACCGTTTTGCGCCCGAACTGCACCACTTCCTCGTAGTCCTGGTGCTTGGGGTTGTAAACGGCATCCACGCGGGTGCGGCGCTTGGTCTTGGGGTCGACGACGAGGCTGGTGGCCTGCCACACGTAGTGGTCGGCGGTGGCGAAGGCGAAGTCCGTCACGTCGCGGGCTTCGAAGTGCCAGGTATTCTGCGCATTCGGGGCCGTGATGCCGCGACGCTCGGCTTCCTGCCGGCTGACAATGGTGGTGTAGCCGTCTTTTTTCTCGGCCTCGCGCAGGCGCTTGAGGTAGGCCTTGCCGAGCACCTGCTCGGCGTTGGTCAGGTCGCCGGTGGCCCACACCAGGAAGTCCCGGGGCACGGTGATGTCGGCGGTGAAGTTGCAGAAGTCGTTGTAAAACTCCTGCTGGCCGTTGTAGGCAAACTCGTTCCAGCCGTCGATGTCGTCGTAGACGGCCACGCGCGGAAAGAAGTAAGCCACAAAATCGGCCCCCGGCTCAATCTCGCCGGTGCGCATATGCGAGCTTTTGTTGAGCGTGTACGAATACGCAATGGTGAGCTGGGTGCTCTGCATGCTGCCCAGCGCCTGCGGCAGCGGCACCAGCATGTTGGTGGCCTGCACGCGCCACTTGGCCGCATCCACCGCCTGCCCGTTCACCGCCAGCGCCTCGATTTTCACGCCTTCTCCGATGTCCTCGGGCTCCATGCGGCTGGCCCGGGGGGCGCCCTGCTGGTAGAGGTTCGGGTAGAGCTTCAGCAGCAGCCGCGGCAGCTCGTCGGGGCTGTTGTTCTGGTACTTGATGTCGACGGTGCCCTGCACCCGCCGCGTGGCCGGGTCGAAATTGACCTTGATGGCGTAATCGGCCGTATTCTGCCAGTAGTTGGGGCCGGGCTGGCCGTCGGGGCTGCGGGTTCCTTTGGTGTAGGTGGCCTGCAGGTTGCGCGGCACGGGCAGGTTAGGCGCGGCGGCCTGCTGGGCAAAAGCGGCGAACGGGCCGAGGGCGAGGAGGGAAGCGGCGAGCAGCAGTGACTTCATAGAAAAAACAGAACGTCATGCCGAGCGCAGCCGAGGCATCTCGCGTGCTGATGGCGGGTAGTAATGTTCAACGAAGAAATTACTATCCGGCGAGATGCCTCGGCTGCGCTCGGCATGACGGCCAAACGTTGGAAATGCTACTTCAGCCGCACCAGCGTGGCGCCGTAGCCGAACTTCTCCTTGCGCGCCTCTTCGAAGAACTTGATGTCGCGGTTGCGGCTCAGGCGCTTGTGCAGCTCCTTGCGCAGGGTGCCGTTGCCCACGCCGTGGATAAAGATGATTTCGTGCATGTTGGTGGCCAGGGCCCGGCTCAGCGCGTCCTCGAAGGCCGCCGTTTGCAGCTCCAGCACGGCGGTGTTGCTCAGGCCTTCGGTGCCGCCTTCGGGCTTGAGCGCCTCCAGGTGCAGGTCTACCTCGTGGGGCGGCGCCACAATGGCTTTGACCGGCTCGGGCTTGGGCGCGGGCACGACGGTTTTGGCGTCGCCGCGCAGCTTGTCGGCAATCTGGTCGCGCAGCTTCACCGGGTCCACGGCGGGGGCGGGCTTGGGCGCCTCGTCGGTGAGGGGCACGGCAATGGGGGCGGCAGGCTTTTCGTCGAGCTGGAAGAGGTAAGCCTCGCGCTTAATCACCGGCGCTTCGCGGCGCGAGGAGTAAAACGAGCTTGCCTTGAAAGACACGCGCTTGAGCAGGGTGTCGTAGAGCGTGGGCGCGTTCAGCTGCGACGGGAGCAGCTGCACCACGGCCGTGGCCCACTGGTCGAAGTCTTTGAGGTGGCGGTGGCCCAGCGGCTGGCTTACGGTTTTGGGCGCCAGCTTGTCGGCGGCCAGGGCGCGGTACTGCCCGCCGCGTTCCTCGCCGAAGGTAAAGAGCACGTCGGCGTCGGTGTTGTTGATCAGGTGGGCCACCAGCAGCTCCGAGGTTTGCTGCACCAGGGCCAGGTACAGCCCCTTGGGCGCGGGCGGAGCGGGGGCGGCTTTGGCCGGCGTGGTGCTGCTGCCGCTGGGCGTCGTGGTGGTGGTCGGCGCAGCTGCGGCGGGCTTGCCCGGCTTACCGGGCTTGAGCGGGCGCGGGGCAGCTACCTGCGAAGGCGCCAGCTCGCTGCCGCCGAAGGCTTTAAACTCTTCCGCGGCCACTAGCACCAGCTCCGAGCGGAGCACGGGCACCGGGAAGTCGTCGATGGTAACTTCCACCAAGTTTTGGTCGAGGATGCGGGTAACGATGCCTTCTTCGCGGCCCGACATGAGGCGCACACGGTCTCCGATATTCATAGTTGTTGCTGAGGGGTGTAGTCCTTCAATACGCGAACGGCCAGGGAAAAAGTGCCGCCGCGCGGCAGGACAAGGGGGTAAAGGTCGGCAGAGAATCGGGAAAGTTGCCTGTTAAGCTGAAGCACGCCGCTCCGCCGAAGCTACTGCCGCCGCGCTGCCTAGTAATACAAACCGTGTGCGACCAGCCCGCGCTTGCGGCTGAACTCCAGCGCCGGGGCGGGCAGGTGGAAGATGCTGGCCACGTAAAACACGGTGCGCAAGGCCTTGCTGCGCGTGGGAATGCGACGTAGGTCGATATCAAACGACAGGTAGTACTGCCGGTAGCTGTCGAGGCCGGCGGCGCGGTTGGTGGCCGCGTCGTTGTACACCATCTGCTGGGCGCCGTAGCCCAGGGCCGGCTGCAGCCAGCGCGGCCAGCGGCTGCTCTGGGGCAAAAAGGCGCCCACGTCGGCGCACAGCCAGTAGGTTTGGCCGTTGTAGTCCTTGAGCAGCCGCTCGCCGACGTTCTGGCCGAGCACGTTGGGCCGCCGGGCGGCGTAGGGCGTGAGGTGAAACGACACCTTGGGCATCAGGCGCACCTCGCCCCAGGCCAGCTGCTGCCCGATGACGCCCGCCGAACCCAGAAAGTTGGCCGCCAGGTCGGTGGCCGAGGCGCCGTAGGCCGGGTCGCGGCCGTCGAAGTATTCGATGGGGCTTTGCAGCAAAAAGCCCAGGAAGCCGCCGTACCAGAGCGCTTTTTTCGGGGAAAGGCCCGCCCAGCGCAGCATGTCCACCGCGCCGCGGCTTTCGTGGAAGGCGCCCCAGAAGTGCCCGGCTTTGTCGAGCTGCTTCCACTCGGGCAGGTCGTTGAACCAGTGAAACGGCTCGCGCGGGCCCGTGTACCAGCCCGCGGCCAGGGCCGAATAGGTGCCGGCGTAGCCCACGCCCAACGTGCCAATGACCAGCGGCAGCCGGTAGCGGGGCACCGCCGGTGGGGGCAGCGAGTCGGCGAGGGACAAGCGGCGCAAGCTGACGGGATGATGGCCCTCGACGAGGCCGCAAATGGGCAGGCGGTTTCGCAGGGCTAGCTCGGCAGCTGCTGGGGTAGGGGAAGTTGAAACGACGGGCCTGAGCGGGGGAATGACCCGGTCAGCTGCCAGGCCTTGGGCCTGAACTGAGTGAGCACTCAATCTATTAAAAAACATTAATAAACCACACAAATAAAAACCGGAGTAACTTAGGGGCGCCATTGCTCGAAAAGTACGCACAAAAGCCCAATGCGCCCGGAAATGCGCACTGGACTGCTGCCCCGGCCGTGGCCCCAACCGTTTGCGACATTCGATTTTCTTACCCATTCCCACTCGTTACATGAAAGCACTTCGACTCCTGACCGTGCTGCTGCTGGCCCTGACCGGCGTGGCGCGGGCGCAGGTGGTAACCACCAATCCGGCGTTTTTCACCGCGGCCGACCCGGTGACGCTGACCTTCAACGCGGCCCAGGGCAACCAAGGGCTCAACAACTTCACCGGCGACGTGTACGCCCACATCGGCGTCATCACCAACCTGAGCACCTCGCCCTCCGATTGGCGCTACGTGAAGTTTAGCAACTTCAACGCAGCCGACCCCTCGGTGCTGCTCACCCGCACCGGCGCCAACACCTACACGCTGAGCATCACCCCGAGTGTGCGGGCGTGGTTCAACGTGCCGGCCGCCGAACAGATCCTGAAACTGGCCATGGTGTTCCGCAACGCCACCGGCACCATCGTCGGCCGCGCCACCGGCGGCGCCGACATTTTTGTGGACGTGGCCCAGAGCAGTGCCCTGGCCGTGCGCATTACCGCCCCGACCACCGGCCAGAACCCGACGTTTATCAACTCGGGAACCACCGTCAACGTGACGGGCACGGTCTCGCAGGCTGCCACGCTTACCTTGCGCCTCAACGGCACGCAAATCAGCCAGCAAACCAACGCCACCAGCTTTAGCGGCAGCGTGACGCCCACCCAGGCCGGCCGCAACGTCATCCGCCTGACCGCCACCGTGGGCACCACCTCGGTGTCCGATTCGGCCATCGTCTACATCCGCCCGGCCGTTACCACGGCCGCCTTGCCCACGGGCGTGCGCGACGGCATCAACTACCTGGCCGGCGGCACCTCCGCCGTGCTGGTGCTCACGGCCCCGGGCAAGCAGTTCGTGTACGCCATCGGCGAATTCAACGGCTGGCAGCCGACCACGGCCGGCTACATGAACAAAACCCCCGACGGCAACCAGTGGTGGGTGCAGCTCAACGGGCTCACCGCCGGGCAGGAATACGCCTTCCAGTACCTCGTCGACGGGGAGCTGCGTGTGGCCGACCCCTACGCCGAGAAAATCCTCGACCCCAGCAACGACCAGTACATTCCGGCCGCTACCTACCCTAACCTGAAGGCCTACCCCACAGGCCAGACCACGGGCATCGTGTCGGTGTTGCAACCCAATGCCCCGACCTACACTTGGACCACGACCGGCTACCAGCGCCCGGCCAAGAGCAAGCTGGTGGTGTACGAGCTGCACCTGCGCGACTTCATTGCCCGCCACGATTACCAGACGCTCATCGACACGCTGGGCTATTTGCAGCGCCTGGGCGTAAATGCCATCGAGCTGATGCCGGTGGGCGAGTTTGAGGGCAACGAATCCTGGGGCTACAACCCCTCGTTCCACATGGCCCCCGACAAGTACTACGGCCCCAAAAACGAGTTGAAGCGCTTCGTCGACGCGGCCCACGCCCGCGGCATGGCCGTGGTGCTCGACATGGTGCTCAACCACGCCTTCGGCCAGAACCCCCTGGTGCAGCTCTACTTCGCCAACGGCAACGTGACCTCGGCCTCGCCCTGGTTTAACGTCACGCCCACCCACCCCTACAACGTGGGCTACGACTTCAACCACGAAAGCACCTTCACCAAGGCGTACTGCAAACGTGTGATGCAGTACTGGCTGCAGGAATACCGCATGGACGGCTACCGCTTCGACCTCTCGAAGGGCTTTACCCAGACCAACAACCCCAACGACGTGCCCGCCTGGGGCCGCTACGACCAATCGCGCATCAACATCTGGACCGACTACAACAACTACATCCAGACCGTCGACCCGAACGCCTTCGTCATCCTGGAGCACTTCGCCGACAACTCGGAGGAAACCGTGCTGGCCGCCGCCGGCATGATGCTGTGGGGTAACCTGAACCACAACTACAACGAGGCCACCATGGGCTGGCTGAACGACTCCAACTTCAGCTGGGGCTACTACGGCAGCACGACCCAGGGCGGCCGCGGCTGGGCCCAGCCGAACCTGGTGACCTACATGGAAAGCCACGACGAGGAGCGCCTGATGTACAAGAACATCACCTACGGCAACCAGTCGAACCCCAACCACGACACGCGCACCCTGCCCGTGGCGCTGGCCCGCCAAGAAGCCGCCGCGGCCTTCTTCTTCACCGTGCCCGGCCCCAAAATGGTGTGGCAGTTCGGCGAGCTGGGCTACGACGTGAGCATCGACTTCAACGGCCGCGTGGGCAACAAGCCCATCCGCTGGAACTACTACCAGGAGCCTGCCCGCCGCAAGCTCTACGACGTGTACAGCTCGCTCATCGCCCTGAAGAAAAGCCAAGCGGTGTTCGACAACCCCACGAGCTACTCCCAGCAGCTGGCCGGGGCCGCCAAGTCGATTCACCTCAGCGACGCCGCCCAGAAAGTAACCGTCATCGGCAACTTCGACGTGACCAGCACCACCATCGACCCGGCTTTCCAGCAAACCGGTAAGTGGTACAACTACCTCACCGGGGACAGCATCACCGTGAGCAACGTGAATGCTCAGTTGACGCTGCAGCCCGGCGAGTACCGCGTGTACACCACCACCCGCGTGCGCCGCCCCGCCACGGTGCTGGCCAGCAAAGCCGAGCAGCGCGTGGCCGCCCTCGGCCTGACGGTGGCCCCGAACCCGGCCGCCGGCCGCGCCACCGTGCGTCTGACCGCCCCCACCGCCGCGCCCGTGACGGTGAGCGTGCGCAACGTTATCGGCCGCGAGGTGCGCCGCGTGCAGCTGCCCGCCCGCCCCGCCGGCGCCGCGCTGGAAGTACCCCTGACGCTCGACGGCCTGGCCGCCGGCGTGTACATCGTGAATGTGCAGGCTGGCGCGGCCAGCGCCGCCACTCGCCTCGTGGTGCAGCCCTAATACGGCTCGGTTAGCAAGCCAAAAAAGCCTGCTCCGGTATTCGGAGCGGGCTTTTTTGTGTGATGTATAAATCAGACCGTCATCCTGAGGCGTAGCCAAGAACCTACCTCTAAGCCCGCACCGCCGCTGCCGACGAAGTGCGGCCTCTTTTTCGACAATGGCAGTAACGCGAAAGCGCAGCCACCGAGCCCAGACGAGGGGCGTTGGTGGCTGCGCTTTTCAGGTGGTGCGGGGTTGGAGGAAGGTCCTCGGCTACGCCTCAGGATGACGGTCTAAGGTCGTTGTTTTACCTACTCCGCCGCGGCCATTTCCACGTGGTAGTCTACCAGCGAATCGATAGGGGAGCGGATGATTTTGCCGACTTCCATGCCGTGGGCGCGGGCCACCTGGGCCAGTGCGTCGCGGAAGTTGTAGCCCACCGAGCCCACGCAATTAAAGGTGTAGTTCTGGTAGCCGGGGTACTGGATGACCAGGTTCTGGAAGAAGGCTTCAAAGCCGTCGACCACGATGTCGCGGCAGTAGCTCACATTGTTGTGGTCGTAGGCAAACTTGCTGAACGACGCCAGGAAGCGGTTGGGTAGCGGCTGGTTATACACACGGTCGAAAATCTGCTCGTTTTCGAGGCCGTACTGCTGGCGGAAGGCGTCCTGTAGGCCGTCGGGCAGCAGGCCGCGCATGTAGTCGCGCAGCAGGCGCTTGCCAATCCACGAGCCCGAGCCCTCGTCGCCGAGGAAGTAGCCCAGCGAGTCGATGTTGTGGGTGATGTCCTTGCCGTCGTAGATGGCCGAGTTGGTGCCGGTGCCGAGGATGGCGGCGAAGCCCGGCTTGTTGCCGAGCAGGGCCCGGGCCGAAGCCAGCAGGTCGTGGCCCACGAAGATGTTGGCCAGCGGAAACACTTGGCGCATGGCCTTTTCCACGATGGCCACGTTTTGCTCGGTGGAGCAGCCTGCCCCGTAGTAGCTCACTTCGCGCACGGCCTGCCGATTCAGCGTGTCGGGCAGGTTGGCGTCGAGCGAGGCCACGATGCCGGCCGTATCGATGAAGTAGGGGTTGTAGCCTTCCGTGTTGAAGTGCACGCGCTGCTGCGGGTCGGCCAAATCGAGTTGGCACCAGCTGGTTTTGGTGGAGCCGCCGTCGGCAATCAAGATCATAGAAAGGAGGGAGGTTGCGGTAAGACCATATGCGCGGCCAGAATGCCGCACGGGCGGCTAAGTTACGGGCCTGCGCCGAAGTTGACGCGGATCTGGGCCGGCGGTTTGCGCTTTTTTTGCTGGTGTAAGTGAGCCTTTACACACGACGTTCAAGGAGTTAGGAATAATGCAGTGTTTGATGAAAAAAACGCGCAACTTAAATGCATTGATTTTGCGTATTATTTAACATCTTTCACGCACAATTGCTGCATTTTCAACATTTCCCACATCCTCTCACACTACTCTCATGAAGTACATCTCTACCCTGTTTGCAACCGGCGCCCTGGCTTTGCTTGGCCTGAACGCCCAAGCCCAGGCCCCGATTACCATCAACGGGCAACTGGCGGCCTCGGAGGTAGCCACTAACGGTTACCAGCTGGTGGGCCGCTTTACCAACCCGCACGGCTTCGGCGACGCCGGCCTGCTGGCCCTCTACGCCGCTTCCGACGCCAACAACCTGTATTTCTTCATTGCCGGCACCCTCGAAAACAACACGGGTGGCGTGAGCAACTCCCTGCAACTGTTCATCGACCGCCCGGGCTCCACGCCCGGCGTACCCGTAGGCACCATCCTGCCGGCCGGGGGCGCCAACACGTCCTTCGCCAACACCACCATCAAGCTGGATTTGGCGGCTGATATGGCCATCGGTATCAAAGGCACGGGCACGGGCAACCAAGTGCAGGTCGACGGTGTGGTGTATACCTCCTCCACTGCCGCTACCGGCGGCGTGCTGACGGGCACGACCCCGCTGAACACCACCGGCACGGCCGGCACCATTACTGCTGCCAACGCCCCCGGTAACCTAGCGCCCTTCGTGGGCTCGCAAGTAGCTTACACCAGCAGCGCCAACCTCTCGTCGAACCCCGGCTTCAGCACCACCACGCCCGGCAACGCTCCTAGCAACGGGCTGGAAATTGCCGTCAGCCGTTCGGCCATCGGTCTGCCCACGGCGGGTGGCACGGTGCAGATTTTTGCCCTGCAGAACAACAGCGGCGGCGGCTACCTGTCGAGCGACTTTATCCCGCAAAACAACGCGGCCATTCCGACCACGCTGGGCTACCCGCTGCCCAACTTGGGCGGCCCCAGCAACGGTACGCCCAACGCCGTGGACTTCGCGAACATCCCCGGCACCCAGGCCGCCTCGCTCAACGTCACGGCCACGAACCTAACGGTAACCAGCAACCGCGCCAAGGCCGAAGCCGTGGCCCTGAACGTGTACCCCAACCCCGTGCAAGGTGAAGCCACGGTAACCTACCGCGTGCAGAATGCCCAGCAGCAGGTGAACATCGAGCTGACCGACCTGATGGGCCGCCGCGTGAGCACGGTGTTTGCTGGCCAGCAAGGTGTGGGCGTGCAGAGCCAGAAGCTCGGCGCCGGCAACGTAGCCGCTGGCACCTACCTGGTGAAAGTGCAGGTAGGCGAGCAAGTGGCCACGCACAAAGTGACGCTGCTGTAAACGGCTTCCCGTTACCACGAATGCAAAAGCCTTCCGGGTCTGACCCGGAAGGCTTTTTTGTGCGTCGACAGGAACGCAGGAGCGGCTGTTGGCCGTGGGAGCGGGGCGGTCATTGGTTGAGCTACGAGGGCAACAGCCGCTCCTGCCAGCACTAGCATTAGCTATATGCAGACTGGCTATGGCAGATGGCGCAGCTACGCGCTGCCAGCACTGCTTATGGGCAGAAACGTAAGAAGCCCTAGCCGGACTGAGGCAGCGCAACATGGCCGGAAACGAGCGGCTAGTAGCCATAAAAAAAGCCCCGCCACAAGGTGGCGGGGCTTGGCATCACGGGAGCGGTAATTAGCGCGTCACCGTGTACTTGTAGTTGCCGGCGTCGTTCAGGTCCAGGGAGACCTTGTAGCCGGTGCCGGGGCTGGCGAGCTTGATGTTGGCCCCGTCGTAGTCCAGGACGCCATCGGGTGCCGAAGCGGGCGAATCACCGAAGTTGATGGTCCATTCGTCGTTGGCGCGGAACTTATACTCGTTGTTCGAGCCAGTGCCGGGCAGGTTGATGGTGCCTTCCCACTTCTTGGTCGTCGTATTGTAGGTCAGCGGCTTCGACGCGTTCCAGCCCGAGCCGTCGTTGGTCGTGGCCGAGCCAACGATGCCCCAAGTCGTAGACGTCGCTTTGAAGGTATTGACGCCGGTGTTCAGGTCCAGCTCGATACGGTACATGCGCCCGCCGGGCAGGGTAATGTCGTTGCCCGAACCGGCCGCGGCCATCGAGCCGGTTACCGTTACCACGCCGTTGGCGGCCGTAACCGGCGTGCCCAGCGAACCGATGCCCGTCACCGTGCCCGAGGCGGACGAGGTGTTCGAGAACTTAAAGGTGTTGTTCGGCGCGGCCGGCACGTAGATGTAGCCGTCGTACTTGCGCGGAGCGGTTTCGCGCACGAAGGGCGAACCGCTGCCCAGCCCACCAAGGCTGCCGAAGGTGTACAGCTCGCGCGAGTAAGGCGTGGCGGCTACCGTCAGCGAGTTCGTGCTCAGCACCATCGACATGTTGTTGGCGTAGGCGGCGCGCAGCCGCACGTCGACTTCACCGGCCACTTCCGGGGTAAGACCGGCCCGAATCAGGGCGGCGTTCAGGTCGCCGACCTTAATCGTGTCGCGGTTCGCCCCGGCCTTGTTGGGCAGGTCAATCGTGGTGGAGTTGGCGAAGCTGCTCCCCCGCTTGGCTACTTCCAGCGAGTAGGTTACCGGAATAACGGTGGTAGCCGAGTTGTTGAACGTGAGGGGCGTCCACGAGTAGATGATACCCGGACGGGCGGCGTTGGCGCTGGTCAGCACGCCGTTGGTCGGCAGGCTGCTGGCCGCGGAAAGCGTGGGCGTCCCCGTGATGTCGGAGGTGACCTTCACTTCGTCTTTCTCGCAGGCAGCGACAACGACGAGCAAGGAACCGAGGCTCACGAGCTTAAAGAAGCTGTTTTTCATATGGAATGAGTGGGAAAAGCGTGGAAAGAAACCAAGCTGGTCGGCCCCCGCCTAACGAGGGCCGACCGCCGAAAGGTTCTAGTACCCCGGGTCGTTTTGCTGCAGGTTGGGGTTGGCCACCAAGTCCGTCGTCGGGATGGGGAACAGGTTGAACCGCGCCGCCACGCCTTGGCCAACGGCCGTACCGCCCTTGAAGGGCCACACGTAGTTGCCGCTGGTGAAGAGGCCGTAGCGGATCAAGTCCGTCCGGCGGTGACCCTCCCAGTACAGTTCCCGCGCCCGCTCGTCCAGCACCGTCTGCAGGCCTTGGCTGCCCGTGGGCAGCGCCGCAAACTGCGTAGCCCCGGCCCGGCGACGAATGTCGTTCAGGTAGGTAAGGGCTTGGGTGTTCGAGCCGCCGGTGCCGCCGCGCAGCACGGCTTCCACGTACATCAGCTCCACGTCGGCGAGGCGGAACATGGGGAAGTCCGTGTCGATGAAGTTGCCTTCGCCACCGTTCACCTTCGCGTCCGTGCCCGGCACCCCCGTCGAGGAGATGTTGCGGTACTTGGTCATCAAGTAGCCCTGGCTGAAGGTGAAGATGTCGCTGATATCACGCGACTGGCCGGTGGTGAAGAACATGGCACGCCGGTCGGAGCTGGTGGCACCGCCGTCGAACTTGTCTACCAAGGTCGACTTGGCGCGAACCCCGCCCCAGCCGCCGGCAATACCGAAGGAGTCAGCCGCAAACGCGTCGAGGGCACCGCCCACCGGGGCGTGGACCAGGAAGGTCATGCCGCCGTAGGTCTTCGTGTTGCGCCCGTCCGAAGTCACCGGGAAGATGATTTCGTTGCGCGCCGCCGCCCGGTTGTTGTCGGTGCGGAACAGGTTGCGGTAAGCGGGGGCAAGCGAGTAGCCGCCCTTGGTCAGCACTTCGTTGGCGTAGAACACGGCCTCGTTGTAGCGGGGCGTGCCGGTGTACACCTGCGCGTTCAGGTACAGCTTGGTCAGCAGCGTCCAGCAGGCGCCTTTGTCGGCGCGGGCGTATTCGGCGCGCGGCGGCAGCAGGTCGCCTTCGATGGCTTTCAGCTCGGTTTCGATGAAGGTGAACACCTCGGCCCGGCTCTTCTGCTGGGGCAGGCTGCCACCCACGGCCGCGGTTTCGTCGGCGAAGGGCACGTTGCCGAACATGTCGATGGCGTGCCAGTAGCTCAGGGCGCGCAGGAAGCGGGCCTCGGCGCGGTAAACGCGGATGGTGGCCTTGTCACCGTCCGACAGCCCGCGCTCCGACATGCGGTCCTCGGTGGTCTGACGGATGAACTCGTTGCAGAGCGAAATCTGGTAGAAAATCCGGTCATACATGGCCCGCACAAAGTTGTTGTTGGCGTTCCACGTAAGCTTGTTGTAGTCGGGCAGGTTGCCGTCGTTCCAGGCGATGATGGCCTCGTCGGTGGGCAGTTCCTGGGCCATCCAGTACTGGCGCAGGTAGTTGGAGAAGCCTTCGTCGATGCCCGTGATGTCGGGCTGGCCGGCCGGACCTTGCTGGCCGCTCACGGCCAGGGTGGCGTACAGACGAGCCAGCACCTGCTTCACCTGGGCCGGGTCGCGGTAAACCACGTCCGGTACGGCGTCGAATTCAGGAGTTTGGTCCAAGTCGCCGACGCAGGAAGAAACAGCGGGGAGCAGCAGGGCCGCCAGGGCCAGGGCTCCCAAAGTCCGCGTGAATTTGTTTTTCATCAGTGTGGGAATTAGAAGCCGAGGTTCAGACCAAGGGTGAAGGTGCGGGCACGCGGGTACACCACGTTGTCGATGCCGAGGTTGCCGTCGCGCACGGCCTCCGGGTCAAGGCCGCTGTATTTGGTGATGAGGAATGCATTCTGAACAGCGAAGGAAACCCCGAAGTTCGTGTTTTCACCGGCCAGGGAACCAAAGTTATAGCCCAGCGTGACGTTTTCCAGGCGCAGGAACGAGCCGTTCTCCAGGAAGTAGTCCGACAGCAGCACTTGGTCGGTGCCAGCCGTGAACCCGGACTTGTTGATTTCCGGCGTCACGTTGTAGAGGTAGTTAAGCGAGTTCGACGAGAAGTTCGCGCCCGAGCGGACGTTGTTGTACACGTAGTTGCCGATCTGCGAGCGGAACGTGAAGGCCAGCGAAGCCTTGCCGTAGCTCATGTTCGAGCCGAAGCCCAGCGAGGCTTTCGGGCGGGGCGACTTGTACTGGTAGCGGTCCGAGCCGTTGATGACGCCGTCGCCGTTGCGGTCCACCACTACGCCTTGCAGCGGGCGGCCGGTTTGCTTGTCGTACACTTGCTGGTACACGTAGAACGACTGGGCGGGGAAGCCCACCGAGTTGATCTGCACCGTGTTGCCCACGCCGCCCGAGATGCCGCCCACCAGGTTGCCCACGGTGTTGGCGTTGGCCACGTTGGTCAGGCTCTTGATTTCGTTGCGGTTGAAGGCCGCGTTGGCATTCACCGAGAGGTTAAACTGTTCGCCCTGTACGGCGTCCACGTTGGCCTGAATTTCGAGGCCGCGGTTCTGCAGCTTGCCCACGTTCAGGTTCAGCTCGTTGGTCAGGTTCACCAGAGCGGCCACCTGCGTGAAGCTCAGCAGATCTTTGGTGTCGCGCTGGTACACATCCACCGAACCGTAGAAGCGGCCGCCGAAGAAGCCGAAGTCCAGACCGGCGTTGTAGGTCGTAGTGGTTTCCCACTTCAGCTGGCCGTTGTAGCCCGAGCTACGCAGCGTGCGGATAAACTGGTCGCCGAACTGGTACTGCGCAGTGGTGGTGCTCAACTGGTAGCGGGGCAGGTAGTCGTAGAAACCGCCGATGTCCTGCTGGCCCGTCTGGCCCACGCCCACGCGCAGTTTCAGGTCCGATACCGTGGCGTTGTCCTTCAGGAACCCTTCGTCCTTGAGGCGCCACGCGAAGGCTGCCGAGGGGAAGTAGCCGAACTTGTTGTCGGTGGGGAAGCGCGACGAGCCGTCGGCGCGGAACGTGGCGGTGAAGAGGTACTTGCCGCTGAAGTTCAGGTTGGCGCGGCCGTAGAACGAAATCAGGTTGTACTGCTGCCGAATCGTGGAGTCGCCGTTGTAGGCGGCCACGGCGCGCTGGAACACGGTGCGGTCGGCGCGGTACTCGGGGAAGTTGTATTCGGTGTTCTTAAACTGCTGCCAGGAGTAACCGGCCAGCAGTTCGAGGCGGGTAGCGCCGAATTCGCGGTTGTACTTGCCGAAGGTTTCCAGCAGCAGGTTGTCGCGGTCTTGGCCGTAGTTGTTGTTGCGGCCGCCGCGGTTAAAGTCGGCGGCGGCGTTGGTCGGCACGAAGGTGGTGCCGCGGCCGCGCTGGATGTCGTAGCCGGCGTTGACGTTGGCGCTCAGGCCTTTCAGGAAGGGCAGTTGGTAGTCGAGCTGAATGTTGCCGATGCTGCGCTTCACGGTGCTTCGGTCGCGGCGCTGGTTCACCAGGCCCACCGGGTTGCGCGGGGCCAGGGCCACCAGGTCGCCGTTGGGCTGCAGGAACTGGAAGTAACCACCGTAAGGCGCAAACTGGGCTTCGCTGGAGCGCACCGGCTGGGTCGGGTCGAAGAACACGGCCCCGCCCACGGCGCCCTGGTCGGAGAAGTTGTTGTCGATCCACGAACCCTTCACGTTCATGTCCACGCGCAGCTTGCCGTCGAGCAGCAGGGGCGTCAGGCCCACCGAACCGGTGAAGCGCTTCAGGTCGTTGTTGATCAGCAGGCCCTGCTGGCCCAGGTAGCCGCCCGAAACGCGGTACGGCACTTTGCCGACGGCGCCGGTCACGCTGGCCGTGTTGTCGGTGGTGTAGGCGGTGCGGAAGATTTCCTTCTGCCAGTTGGTGTTGGCCGTGCCCAGCAAGGATTTGGACAGGGCGCTGCCGCGGGCGTTAACCAAGGCGCGGTACTCGTCGCCGTTGAGCACGTCCACGTACTTCACCGGGGTCGAAATAGCGTGCTGGCTCGTCACGTTCACGCGCAGCTTCTCGCCGGCCACGCCGCGCTTGGTGGTTACCAGCAGTACGCCGTTGGAGGCGCGCGAACCGTAGATGGCGGTGGCCGAAGCATCCTTCAGCACCGTGATGCTCTCGATGTCGTTCGGGTTGATGAGCGTCAGCGGGTTGGAAGCGCCTTTCAGCGTGCCGTTGTCCACCGGTACGCCGTCGATAACGATAAGCGGGTCGTTGGAGGCCGACAGCGAGGAGCCGCCGCGGATGCGGATCTGGGAGGCAGCGCCCGGCTGGCCGCTGGTAGTGGTGATTTGCACACCGGCTACTTTGCCCTGCACCAGTTGCTCGGGGTTGGTCACCTGGCCCTTCACGAACTGCTTCTCGGAGATTTGCTCTACCGAGCCGGTCAGATCCTGGCGGCGGGTGGTGCCGTAGCCCACAACCACTGCTTCGTTGAGCAGGGTGGTGTTTTCGCCCAGCGAGACGTTGGCCACGTTGGCCGTCTGCCCGGCCGTCACCGTTACGGGAATGCGCTGGGTGGAGAAGCCCACGAACGAGGCCACCACCGTGCGCGGGCCAGCCGGCACGTTCTGGATCAGGTACTGCCCGTCGGCATTGGTGGAGCTACCCAGCTGCGTACCCTCGATGATAACAGTAACGCCCGGAAGGGGCTGCTGCTTCTCGTCGAGTACGCGCCCGCTCACCGCCCCGGTTTGGGCAGCAGCGCTTAGCGTGCAGCAAATGAGAAAAAATAGCAGAAACCAGAGTTTCGGCAGGTACGAGTGCTTCATGATGACATGAAAAGGGTTGTGGGAAAATGGCAGGGATTGGCGAGGAGAACGGGAGGCCGCTGGCGCCGGGCGCTAACGTTTCCGGTAGCCCGGGAAACGGGCTGGCTAAGGCCCTTACGCATTAATAAACTGCGCAAGATATAGTTTTGGTTTTGGCAATTGCAACGGCGGAAATCAGCAAATAGCGCTGATTTTTGACTCGGTAAAACGGCCAAACAATTGTCATGACGCTGATTATCAGCGGCGACGCACCCCAAAAACTCCAAACGATTGCGTAGCAAGTGTAAGTGAGCGTTTAATCACCGAGGGTATTCGGTAGGCAAATTTCGCTGGTTTCTATCACTTTTGCGCTGTTAACCCCCCGATTATATGCGTCTTTTTTTTGTCTTGCTGACCCTGCTGGCCGGTAGCGCCCAAGCGCAAACCACTTTTCGGCTGGCGAGCATCCCCGCCAACACCCCGGCCGGGGCCACGCTCTACGTGGCGGGTTCGTTCAACGGGTGGAACCCGAGCAGCGCCGCCCACGCCCTGGCCCCGCAGCCCGACGGCAGCTACGCTGTCACGCTGCCGGCCACGGTGACCGGGGCGCTGGAGTTCAAGTTCACCCGCGGCAGCTGGGCCGCCGTCGAAACCGACGCCCAGTATCAGGACATAGCCAACCGGCGCTACACCGCCACCGGGGCCGCGGCCACGGTCACGCTGCAAGTGCTGGGCTGGAAGGACCTGGGCGGCGCGGCGCCCTGCCAGTCGACGGCCCTGCAGCCCAACGTGCAGGTCATCAGCACCAATTTTGCCATGCCTCAGCTGCCCGGCCGCACCCGTCGGGTGTGGGTGTATTTGCCCACGGGCTACGCCAGCAGCGGCGCGCGGCGCTACCCCGTGCTCTACATGCACGACGGGCAGAACGTATTTGACCAATGCACCAGCTTTTCGGGGGAGTGGGGCGTCGACGAGGCGCTGGTTGCGCTGCAGCAGAGCGGGCAGGACCCTACCGGCTGCATCGTGGTGGCCGTGGACAACGACGGGCAGCAGCGCCTCAACGAGTATTCGCCCTGGAACAACCCGCAGTACGGCGGCGGGCAGGGCGACCAGTACGTGGACTTCCTGGTGCAGACGCTCAAGCCCTACATTGACCAGCAGTACCGCACCCTGCCCGACCGCCTGAATACGGGTATCGGGGGCAGCAGCATGGGCGGGCTGATTTCGCTGTACGCCGCGCTGAAGTACCCGGCCGTGTTCGGGCGGGCGGCCTTGTTCTCGCCCGCGTTCTGGTTTGCCGAAGCCCCGCTCAAGGCTTACCTGCACCAGCACCGCGCCGCTGCCGGCCAGCCCACGCGCTTCTACTTCGTGGCCGGCACCCCGGAAAGCGCAACCATGGTGCCGCTGATGCAGGCCGTGCGCGACTCGCTGCAGCGCGCGGGCTACGCCGCCACCGACCTCAACGCCCAGGCCCTGGCCGATGGGCAGCACGCGGAGTGGTTCTGGCGCCGCGAGTTTCCGGCCGCCTACCAGTGGCTGTACCGGCCCGCCACGGCCACGGCCGCGCAACCCGGCGCGGCGGCGGCTTCCTTTCAACTGTTTCCCAATCCCGCGGCCCACACGCTGACGGTGCAGCTGCCCGCCGGCTGGCGGCGCGCCCGCATGGAAATCTTGGACTCGGCCGGGCGCGTAGTGCTGCGCCGGTCCCTGCGCAGCGCCGCCGAGGCCGTGGAGGTGGGCACGCTGCGCCGCGGCAGCTACGTAGTGCGGCTGCAGAGCGAAAAAACGACCGTCAGCCAACCTTTCGTGAAAGAATAGGTTGAAAGAACATTAGTAGATCCGCAAAACCAGCGGCTATTCGTCGGTGAATTTTAGAGGCAGGCAATTATTTGGGTGCTTATTTTGTGAATTGTTAAAATTTTAGCTCATTGTTTAAAATATTTTGATTGTTGCTTGGCATCTGTTGCCAAGCCGCGGTACTTTTGCAGCGTCAACCATTCACTCACCATGACACTTGCTTCAACCACGCCTCTGCTGCTTTGGTGGTGGCCCAACCGTTCTGCCGGTCGGGACCTGACCATTGCGTGCATAGCCTAATTTGAAGCAGTTGACCCTGCTACTCCTGAATGCTTAGCAGTGCAAGCCCGGCCCGCCAGCCGGGCTTGTTGCTTTTCGGAGCCGCCGCTACGCCTTCACCTCTTGCCGCTTTTCTATGCTGCCTACCATCACCCTGCGCACCCGCCACCTTCGCCTGCCCGCCGACACCGTCACGCCGGTGGGGCTGTACCTGCGGCTGCGCGACCAGTACCCCGGCTGCCTGCTGCTGGAAAGCTCCGACTACCACGCCCAGCAGAACGCCTTTTCTTACCTCGCCCTCGACGAACTGGCCCGCTTCGAGCTGCGCGGTGCCGAGCTGCTGGAGCGCCTGCCCGGCGGCCGGGAGCAGCGCCGCACCCTGCAGGACCCGCGCCACGAAGCCTTGGACTGCCTGCGCCAGTTTGCCGGCCGCTTTTCGGCCCCCGAAAGCGGACAGTCCTTCATCAGCGGCGGCTTGTTTGGCTTCATGGGCTACGGCGCGGCCCCGTACTGCGAGGACGTGACCTTCGACGCCGCCAAGCCCGCGCCCTACCGGCTGCCCGACGCGCGCTACGGCCTGTACCGCTACGTGCTGGCCCTGAACCACTACCGGCAGGAGCTGCACGTGTTCGAGCACACGCCCGAGGGGCAGGAGCCCGACGAAGCGGCCCTGCATCGCCTGCTGAGCGTGGTGCGCAGCCCCGTACGGCCCTCGTTCAGCTTCGCGCTGGAAGGTGAGGAGACGACCAACCAGACCGATGACGAATTCCGCCACGTACTGGCCCAGGGGCAGCGCCACTGCCTGCGCGGCGACGTGTTTCAGATTGTCCTCTCGCGGCGCTTTCAGCAGCGTTTCCGCGGCGACGAGTTTCAGGTCTACCGCGCCCTGCGGGCCATCAACCCCTCGCCCTACCTCTTCTACTTCGACTACGGCAGCTACCGCCTGCTGGGCTCCTCGCCCGAGCCGCAGCTGCGCGTGGCGGGCGGCGAAGCCAGCATCTTCCCCATTGCCGGCACCTTCCGCCGCACCGGCCACGACGCCGAGGACGCGGCCCTGGCCGAAAAGCTGGCCGCCGACCCCAAGGAAAATGCCGAGCACGTGATGCTAGTGGACCTGGCCCGCAACGACCTCGCCCGCCACGCCGAATCGGTGACGGTAAAGCGCTTCCGCGAAATTCAGTACTACTCGCACGTCATTCACCTCGTCAGCCACGTGCAGGCCACCCTGGCGCCGGGCACCGACTCGCTGCAAGTGGCGGCCGATACCTTTCCGGCCGGCACGCTCTCGGGTGCCCCCAAGGTGCGGGCCATGCAGCTCATCGAAGCGCTGGAGCCCTCGGCCCGCGGCCTCTACGGCGGCTGCCTCGGTCACCTGGGCCTGGACGGCAGCTTCAACCACGCCATTTTCATCCGCTCCTTCGTGAGCGTGGGCGGCACGCTCTACTACCAGGCGGGGGCTGGCGTGGTGGCCAAATCCGACCTCGAAGCGGAGCTCAACGAAGTACACCACAAGCTCGGCGCGCTGCGGCAGGCGCTCAAGCAGGCCGCCCGCGCCGGCGAAGAGGTGGTGGCCACCGAACTAGGCGAACGGGCACCGTTTCCCACCGCCGCGGTCTAACGCTGCTTTATCCGCCTGACCGATGAACATTCTCGTCTTCGACAACTACGATTCTTTCACCTACAACCTGGTGCAGGTGCTGCGCGAGCTGGGCCACGGCGCCCGGCTGACGGTGCGTCGCAACGACCAGCTCGACTTGGACGAGGTAGCGGCCTACGACGCGGTGCTCTTGTCGCCCGGCCCCGGCGTGCCGTCGGAAGCCGGGCTGATGCCCGCACTGATTCAGCGCTACGCCCCCGTCAAACGCATTTTGGGCGTGTGCCTGGGCCACCAGGGCATAGCCGAGAGCTTCGGCGCCGAGCTGGTGAACCTCACCGAGGTGCACCACGGCGTGGCCAGCCAGGCCACCGTGACGGTGCCCGACGAGCGGCTGTTTCAGGGGCTGCCGGCGCAGTTCAACGTGGGCCGCTACCACTCCTGGGCCGTGCGCCCCGGCTCGTTGCCCGACGCGCTGGAAGCCACTGCCCACGACAGCAGCGGCGAAATCATGGCCCTGCGCCACCGCCACTACGACGTGCGCGGGGTGCAGTTTCACCCCGAATCGGTGCTGACCGAGCACGGCCACCAGCTGCTCAGCAATTGGCTGGAAAGGTGAAGTTGTGAAGTAGTGAAAGGTGAATGGACTAACGCTGTCAATAGCCTTCACGCCCGAGCCAAACCGCTCTTCACAAGCTCACCACTTCCCAAATACACCCTTGCAATGAAAGACCTGCTCACCGCCTTATTCGACCACCACACCCTGAGCCGCCCTGAGGCGCACGCGCTGATGCTGCGCCTGGGCGAAGGGGAGGTCACGGACGTGGAAGCGGCTGCCCTGCTGGCCGTCTACCGCATGCGCCCCATCACCGTGCCCGAGCTGGCCGGCTTCCGCGACGCGCTGCTGGAGCTGTGCCGCGACCCGGAGCTGGGTACCCACGAAGTGCTCGACATCGTGGGCACCGGCGGCGACGGGAAGGCCACGCTCAACATCAGCACCCTGGCTTCCTTCGTGGTGGCCGGCGCCGGCTACAAGGTGGCCAAGCACGGCAACTTTGGGGTGTCGTCGCCGGTGGGCTCCAGCAACGTGCTGGCTTACTTCGGCTACGACTTCGACGCCGGCCCCGACCGCCTGCGCCGCCAGCTCGACGCGGCCGGCATCTGCTTTCTGCACGCGCCGGCCTACCACCCGGCCATGCGCCGCGTGGCCCCGGTGCGCCGCGACCTGGGCGTGCGCACCTTCTTCAACATGCTCGGGCCGCTGATCAACCCGGCCCGGCCGGCGGCGCAGCTGCTGGGCGTGTACAGCTTGGAGCTGCTGCGCCTCTACCAATACCTGCTCGAAGACGCCGGCACGCGCTACGCCGTGGTACACGCCCTCGACGGCTACGACGAGCTGAGCCTCACCGGCGAGGCCAAAATTGCCACCTCCGCCGAGGGCGAGCAGCTGCTCACGGCCGAAGCCCTGGGCCTGCCCGTGTGCCAGGCCGAGGAGCTGGCCGGCGGGCAGTCGGTGGAGGGCTCGGCGCGCATCTTCCGCGACGTGCTCGACGGCAAAGGTACCCGCGCCCAGTGCGACGTGGTGGCCGCCAACGCCGCCCTCGGCATCCGCTGCATCAACCCCCAGGTGTCGCTGGCCGACGCCCTCGAAGCCGCCTACGACTCGCTCGATTCCGGCCGCGCCCGCCGCGCCTTCATCGGCCTGCTAAACACGCAGTAGGGCTTCGTAGAGGAGCTTGCGCCTGCTCGCTGCGCACGGAAAACACTACCCGACGATGGAGGCGCAAGGTTGCATCTCGACGCCAGGATCTTACCATACTAACAACTCAACAGACCTCCCGAGTCGTCAGGCTTGCCCTCTCCCCAAGGAGAGGGGCCGGGGGTGAGGTTTCCCATGACAACGACCCTGAACACCCCCGACGTGCTGGCCCGCATTGTGGCCCACAAGCGGCAGGAAGTGGCCGAGCGCCGCGGCCTGGTGCCCGACAAGCTGCTGGAGCGCAGTCAATACCTCGACGCGCCCACGCTGTCCTTGCGCGGCTACCTGCGCCGGCCCGAGCTGAGCGGCATCATCGCCGAGTTCAAGCGCCGCTCGCCCTCCAAAGGCTGGATCAACGAGTTTGCGCCGGTGGAGCGCACCACGCTGGGCTACATGCAGGCCGGCGCTGCCGCCTTGTCGGTGCTGACGGATACCGAGTTTTTCGGCGGCAAAAACGAGGACCTGACCACGGCCCGGCGCTTCAACCTATGCCCGATTTTGCGCAAGGACTTCGTGGTGGACGCCTACCAACTGCTCGAAGCCCGCAGCATTGGTGCCGACGCGGTGCTGCTCATTGCCAGCGTACTCACGCCCCAGCAAATCCGCGAGCTGGGCCTGCAGGCGCAGGGCCTGGGCCTGGAAGTGCTGCTGGAAGTGCACGACAAGGAAGAGCTGGACCGCACGCTCGACGTGGCCCACGATGCCATCGACCTGGTGGGCGTAAACAACCGCGACCTGCGCGACTTCTCCGTGTCCTTGGAGCGCAGCCTGCAGCTGGTGGAGCACCTGCCGGCCCAGTTAGGCAAGGTGGCCGAAAGCGGCCTGCGCACCGCCCAGGACATCGATACGCTGCGCCGGGCCAGTTTTGAGGGCTTCCTCATCGGTGAAACGTTTATGCGCCACAGCCGCCCCGATCGGGCCTGCGCCGCCTTGGTGCAGCAACTGCGCGAACTATCGGCCGCCCGCTAGCCTTATCAGCGCTATGACCGTTTCCGCTGCCACCCTCACGCCCGCGCTGCCCAGCCCGCACCCCGACCGGCCGCTGCTAAAAGTGTGCGGGCTGAAATACCCCGCCAACGTGGCCGCCGTGGCCGCGCTGCCGGTGGACATGCTCGGCTTCATCTTCGCCCCAAAGTCGCCGCGCTACGCGCCCACGGCCCTGGACGCGGCCCAGCTGCGGGCCTTGCCGGTGGCCAAGGTCGGCGTGTTCGTCGACGAGCAGCCGGCGGTCATTCGCCGCACGGCCCTGCACTTCGGCCTCACGGCCGTGCAGCTGCACGGGCAGGAGTCGCCGGCCGACTGCGCGGCGCTGGCCGCCGCCGGGCTGCCGGTGCTCAAGGCCGTTGGGGTGGGGGAGCAGCTCGACCTCGGCCGCCTGGAAGCCTACGCCCCGCACTGCGCCTACTTCGTGTTCGACGCGGCCGGGCCGGCGGCGGGCGGCAACGGCACCACCTTCAACTGGGACCTGCTGCGCGACTACGACCTGCCCACGCCCTACCTACTGGCCGGGGGCCTCGGGCCCGACCACGCCGCCACGCTGCGGGCGCTGCAGCTGCCGGGCCTCGCGGGCTTCGACGTGAACAGCCGCTTCGAGCAAGGGCCCGGACTAAAAGACGCGGCGCGGCTGCGCACGTTTATCGACGAACTGCGCGGGTAGCGCTGCCCGCGTGGCAAGCAAGTCAGCTGCGCTACCGGTTACCCGCCGCCCCAAACCACACCAGAACGAATCATGAGCCACTACCAACCCTCCGCCCGCGGCTACTACGGCCAGTTCGGCGGCGCTTTTATCCCCGAAATGCTCTATCCCAACGTGGAGGAGCTGCGGGAGCAGTATCTGGACATTCTGGCCGATGAGAGCTTTCAGCGGGAGTACCAGCTGCTGCTGCGTGACTACGTAGGCCGCCCCACGCCGCTGTTCAAGGCCGAGCGCCTAAGCCAGCATTTTGGAGCCACCATCTACCTCAAGCGCGAGGACCTCTGCCACACCGGCGCCCACAAGGTCAACAACACCGTGGGGCAGATTCTGCTGGCCGAGCGCTTGGGCAAGAAGCGCATCATTGCCGAAACCGGGGCCGGGCAGCACGGCGTGGCCACGGCCACCGTCTGCGCACTGCGCGGGCTGGAGTGCATCGTGTACATGGGCGCCGTAGACATGGAGCGGCAGAAGCCCAACGTAGCCCGCATGCGCATGCTGGGCGCCGAGGTGCGGGCGGCCGTCAGCGGCTCCCAAACGCTCAAGGACGCTACCAACGAGGCCATCCGCGACTGGATCAGCAACCCCACGGACACGCACTACATCATCGGCTCGGTGGTGGGCCCGCACCCGTACCCCGACCTGGTGGCCCGGCTGCAGGCGGTTATCAGCGAGGAAATCCGCCGGCAGCTGCGGGAGAAAACCGGCTCGGAGCTGCCCGACTACGTGGTAGCCTGCGTGGGCGGGGGCTCCAACGCGGCCGGCGCCTTTTACCACTACCTCGACGAGCCGGCCGTGAAGCTGGTGGCCGTGGAAGCCGCGGGCCACGGCGTGGATACCGACAAGTCGGCCGCTACCTCGGTGCTGGGCCGGCCGGGCATCATCCACGGCAGCCGTACCCTGCTGATGCAGGACGAGCATGGGCAAATCACCGAGCCGCACTCCATCTCGGCCGGCCTCGACTACCCCGGCATCGGCCCGCTGCACGCTTTTCTGGCCGACTCCAAGCGGGCGCAGTTCCTGAGCATCACCGACGCCGATGCCCTGCAGGCCGCTCAGCTCTGTAGCCGCCTCGAAGGCATCATCCCGGCCCTGGAATCGGCCCACGCCATTGCCGCGCTACAGGTCATGGACTTGAAACCCACCGACGTGGTCGTGCTAAACCTCTCCGGCCGCGGCGACAAGGACCTGGAAACCTACCTGCGCGAACTGCACCTGGCTTAATGCTAACCTGACACGTCCTGGCGAGACATCTCGCGGGCTGACGCTGGATAAGCTGCCCGTTCGACGGTAGAGCTACTATCCGGCGAGATTCCCCGACTTCGCTCGGAATGACGTTTCGACGTAACGCGACATCCTCTTTGCTCATGCAAAACCGCTTTGCCGACCTGCTGGCCCGCAAGCCCCAGGGCCTGCTCAACCTCTACATCACCGCCGGCTACCCCGGCCGCCACGACACCGTGCCGCTGCTGCGGACGCTGGCCGAAGCCGGCGCCGACATTCTGGAAATCGGCGTGCCCTTTTCCGATCCGCTGGCAGACGGCCCGGTTATTCAGCAAACCAGCGCAGTGGCCCTGCGCAACGGCATGACGCTGAAGGCGCTGCTGCAGGAGCTGCGGGGCGTGCGCGAGGTGCTGCCCGACACGCCGCTGCTGCTCATGGGCTACCTCAACCCGGTTATGCAGCTGGGCATGGAGGAATTTTGCCGCCAGGCTTCCGCCGCCGGCATCGACGGCGTCATCCTGCCCGATTTGCCGGCTGAAGAGTACGCCGAATTCTACCAAGACACCTTCCGCCGTTACAACCTGCGCCCGGTATTTCTCGTGACCCCGCAAACCTCCGAGGCCCGCATCCGCCGCCTCGACGAGCTAACCGACGCCTTCCTCTACCTCGTGTCGGGTCCGGGGCTGACCGGCGGCAACCAAACCGCCGACCAGGGCGCCCAGCAGGCCTACCTGCAGCGCGTGGCCGCCCTGAACTTGCGCAACCCCCGCCTCGTCGGCTTCGGCATTGCGGATAAAGCGTCGTTTGAGCAAGCCTGTCAGCACGCCCACGGCGCCATCATCGGCTCGGCCCTGCTGCGCGCCCTCGACGGCGCCGCCGACCCGCACGCAGCCGCCCGGCAGTTTGTGCAAGGCATTCGGACAACCCAGCCTGCCTCGACGCCGGCTACTTCCTGATTTCCTCCAGCGTTTTCCCCGCTGTTCCCGGCCGGTGCTCTGCCGGAGTGCCGGCCCCTTTTCCTCGCTTTTCGCCGCCCCATGATTATTCACCTCGCCCCCGATCTTACCGCCGCCGACCAGGACACGCTGGTAGCCCAGCTGCGCGAGCTGCGCTTTAAAGTCACCCCGGTGCGCACCCAGCGCGCCGCCTACCTCGTGGCCCTGGGTCCCAAGGACGTCGACATCCGCCGCATCGGGGCCCTGCCCGGCGTGCGCGACGTGCACCGCGTATCCGACGACTACAAGCTCGTCTCGCGCAAGTGGCGCGTGCGCCCCACCGTCCTCGACCTCGGCGACGGTATCCATTTGGGCGAAGGTTCGCTGAGCATCGTGGCTGGTCCCTGCAGCATCGAAAACGAGGCTCAGATGGAGGCCGTGATGCAGCACCTGGTGCAAAGCGGCGTGCGGCTCATGCGCGGCGGCGTGTTCAAGCCCCGCTCGTCGCCGTACTCGTTCCGCGGCCTCGGGCTGGAGGGCCTGCGCGACTTTTACCGCCTGGCCCGGCAGCACGGCCTGCGCATCGTGACGGAGGTCATGCAGGTGTCGCAGGTGGAGGAAATGCTCGACTACGTGGATGTGTTCCAGGTAGGCGCCCGCAACACCCAGAACTTCAACCTGCTCGATGCCCTGGGCCAGGTCGACAAGCCGGTGCTGCTCAAGCGCGGCGTGTCGGGCACCATCGAGGAGCTGCTGCACTCGGCCGAGTACATCTTCTCGGGCGGCAACGAGCACATCATCCTCTGCGAGCGGGGCATTCGCACTTTCGAAACGGCCTCGCGCAATACGCTGGATCTGAACGCGGTGCCGATTCTAAAGGAAAAAACTCACCTGCCTGTGTTCGTCGACCCTTCGCACGGCATCGGCATCCGGGAACACGTGGCCCCGCTGGCCCTGGCCGGCGTGATGGCCGGCGCCGACGGCATCCTCTACGAAACCGCCCCGGTGCCCGAGCGCGCCGCCTCCGACGGGCAGCAGACGCTGAACTTCGACGAGTCGGCCCGGCTGGTGGAGGCGCTGCGCCGCACCTACGCCCTGCGCCAGGAGCTGGCCGAGCTGGAGCTGGTGTAAGCGGCCGGTAAACAGAACTTTGCGGCAAGGGCCGGGTTGAGGTTGTAAGTGGCCTTGCCCGGCCCTTTCTTCGCGTATGTTGTTCCAGTTCGGCCCGTACAGCTCCCTGCTGCTGCCCTTTTTCGTGCAGGGCATCGTGTTCAGCGTGCTGCTGCTGGTGCGCAGCTGGCGCCGCAGTGAGCCCGCCGACCGGTGGCTGGCCGCGCTCATTCTGCTGCTCACGGCCAACGTAGCCCAGTGGATGCTGGGCTTCGCCGGCTGGTACGACGCGCACAACGCCTACTCAACCTTCATGTTTTACTTCCCGTTTCCGATGTACCTGGGAGCGGGGCCGCTGTTCTATTTCTACTTCCGCAGCCTCACCAATCCGGCGTTTCGGCTGCAGCCGCGGCAGCGCTGGCATTTCGCGCCCTTTTTCGCCTACCTGGGCTGGTTCGCCGTCTGCTTCGGGGTCGATGTGCTGCTGCGCCACGGGCTGCTGGGCCAGCCCCTGCCCGAGCACTTCGGCACCAAAGGCGCGTTGATCAGCCTTAGCGGGGTGCACACCGCGGCCGAGCTGCTCAACTACGTCTCGCTGGCCGGCTACGGCTACCTCGCGCTGCGCGAGTTTCGGCAGTACGCCCGCTACCTCGACGACAACTTTTCCGATACCGAGCGGCGCCGCTTCCGCTGGTTGCGCCACGTGCTGGTGGCCGTGTTGGCGGGCACCATGGTGTCGGTGGCTTTTTCACTGGTGGGCTTGGGCGTGGAGCTGTCCTACGTGCAGTTTTGGTACAGCTACCTGTTTACCGGCGTGCTCCTCTATTACCTGAGCGTGGGCGGCTGGCAGGCCCAGCAGCAGTGGCGCGTACCGCTGCAGTTCGAGCCCGCTCCGCTGGGCGGCGACCCGGCCACTGCGCCGGCCGAAGTCCCGGTGGCCCCGGCGGATGCGGCAGCCGAAGCGCCGGCGGCCGAGCTGCTGCGCTGGACCGAGCGCCTGGAACAACTGATGCGCGCGGAACGGCCGTACCTGGAGCCCGATTTGTCCTTGGCTGAGCTGGCGGCGCGGCTGCGCACCAACCCTGTGGCCCTGTCCAAGGTCATCAACTCCGGGTTCGGGCAGAACTTCAACGACTTCGTCAACGGCTACCGCGTGACCGAAGCCGAGCGGCTGCTGATCGACCCGCGCTATCAGCATTACACGTTGGTAGCCATTGCGTTGGAGTCGGGGTTCAACTCCAAGTCGACGTTCAACCGGGTGTTCAAGAAGCTCCGGGGCGAAACGCCCAGCGAGGCGGCACTACGGCTCAAATCACAACCTGAGCCGTCCCAAATCATAACCTAAAGCGCAAGGCGGCGCCGGGCGGAGCAGTTTTGGGTCGTTCAACCAACCCCCAGCCCCGACCCATGAAAAAGCTGCTGTTTTCCGCCACCGCCCTGCCCAGCCTCCCCACCGACGTGGCCTGGCTGCTGTTTCGCCTGCACCTAGGCCTTTCCATCGCGCTGGGTGCTGGCTGGTCCAAGCTCGTCAACCTCAGCACCACCCGCGACCTGGACAAGCTGCTCGTCGACCCGGGGCAGCTCGGCACGCCCGACTGGTTTGTGCAGCAGGTGGCCGGCCTGGGCTTCACCTTTCCCTCGCCGTATTTCTGGGCGGCGGCAGCCGTGTGGGGCGAGTTTGTGGGCGGGCTGCTCATTGCCGCCGGGCTGCTCAGCCGCTGGAGCGCTCTGCAGCTGGCTGTGCAGTTTTTGGTCATTGCCTTTTTCTGGTACGAACACCCCGAGCCTCTCGTGGGCATGTACTACCAGCAGCTCTTGTTCTGGGCCTTCGTGGCGGTAGTGGCCGTCGGTCCCGGGCGGTATTCCCTGGATTACTGGCTCACGCAAGCCCGGCCGGAACGGGCAACTCCCGCCGGCTTGGCCGTGCGCGGAGCCGTGGCGGTGCTGGCGTTGGGGCTGCTGACTTCGGCTACCCGGGCCGGCGAAGTGCATTCCGATTTGCTGTTAGCCCCCGGTAAGGTGTTCGTGCTCGGCGGCGGGCAGGAAGCGGCTTTCCGGGTGGCGGCGCACAACGTTGGCCAAGCAGCCGTCGACGTGCAGGAACGGGGGGCCGACGGCCAGTTGGGTACCTCTTCCGTTCTGGCCCCCGGAGCGCGCACGATGCTGCGCTTTGCGGCGGGCTCGGCTGCCATCCTTACAAACGCCACCCCGGCGCAGGCCCGCTTGAGCCTGCGCATCAGCGGGGGCGCAGGCCTGGGCATGCGCTACGAAAGCGACGCGAACCGGCCCGCCACGTCTGTTTTCCCGACATCCGACCCGCAGGGGGCCGTCTTCCGCGCAGCTGATTTCCGCCCGCTGGTGGGCTATGATTGGCTGGGTACGCTCACCTATCGCGACTACCAAAGCCAGCGGCCAGTGACGCTGCGCACCCGGCTCAACGGCATGCAGGCGGGCCCGCAGGAACTGGTGCTCGATTACCAATACCAGGAACCGGAGGGCGGCATGGTCAAGGGCTTCGAGCGGCTGCGGCTGCGCCCCGACGGCCGGGGCGTGGAGTGGGACGGGCTGCCCATGCGCCTAGAGCTGCGCCAGCTCCTGCCCGACAGCACCGTGCAGCTGGTGCTGCTGGGGGAGGGGCAAGACGACAACCGCCCCGCGGCCATCCGGCGCACTGTGCTCTTGGCCCCGCGGCAGTGCAGCATCCGCAAGGACGTGCGCTTTGCCGGGCAAGCGGAGTGGCTGCAACGCCACGAGTACCGCTTCAGTCGCTAGTACTAGTCGCTGAAAATTATTGGCTCGAACCCAGGTTGGGTTGTACACTTGCAAAATCTTGCTAATTTTGCCTACATCATGCTGCACCAGGCCATTAATCGCAACTTTACCATGTGCGTCCTGCCCGTCAAATGGGCCGGAGCCGTGCCGTTGCATACCGTCTGGAAATGAAGCCTCCGCAGCTAGTTTTTCCGACCTGAAATCAACCAAGCCCGGCTCCGTACCACGGAAGCCGGGCTTTTTTTCTGCCTAGCGAGTTATGAAAGCCCCGCACTTCACCGCCGAAGACCACCTCGTGTGGAAAGTTCTCTTCGACCGTCAGACCGCCCTGCTGCACCGCCGGGCCGCGGCGCCCTTTATGGCCGGGGTGCAGCGTCTCGGCCTCAGCCGCGACGCTGCACCCGACCTCGACGCCCTGACCGAGCGCCTGCACCAGCTGACCGGCTGGGAGGTCGTGTCGGCACCCGGCCGCGTCGACGATAAAACGTTTCTGGCCTTGCTGGCCGAGCGGAAGTTCCCCGTTACGCACTGGGTCCGCTCGATGCAGTTCTTCGACTTCCTCGCGGGCCCCGACCTCTTTCACGACGCGTTCGGTCACTTACCGCTGCTCACCGACCCCGAGTGGGCGGCTTGGCTGGCGCACTTCGGCCAGATAGCCCGCCACCACCTCCACGACGAGCAAGCGGTGCAGCAGCTGGTGCGCTTGTTCTGGCACACCGCCGAGTTTGGCTTGGTGCAGGAGGGTGAGACCCTGCGCGTGTACGGCGCCGGGCTGCTGTCGTCGGCCGCAGAGCTGCACCACTGCCTTGCTGCCGAGGCGCCGCGGCAACCCTTGGAAGTCAGCGAAGCCCTGGCCACGCCCATCGTGCGCGACGGGTTTCAGCAGCAGTACTTCGTGCTGCCCGCCTGGGCCGAACTGGCTGATGCCACCGCCGAACTGGTGGTGCGACTGACTGCCGTGCCCGCTTCCGGTGCCCCCGAAGCGCCTCAATCCGCTAGCCGCACTGCCGCCGTGGTGCCGGGTTTGTCGTCCTAGCCTCTTATTAATTAGTTTGAGGGGCTGCGTGGCTCATGCCTGGGTTTGTGGCAACGCAGCTGGAAACCTTTACGCGCGTGATACCCGGCCAAGCCACGACAAACTAAGACCTCGCAAACGTCTTCTTTCAAGCTACTTGCTCATACCCGAAAACAGAAAAGCCCGCTAGCAGCGGGCTTTTCTGTTTGGTGGGGCTGCCGCAACGGGCAGCCAATAGGGAAAGGCCTACCGTTTGCGCAGGCGCTTAAGGGCGTAAGCGGCCCCGCCGGCAAGCAGCAGGGAGGCACCGCCGTCAAGGGGCACGGCGGTGGGGTCGGCGGCGGGCGTGCCAGGCGTGGGACCACCCGAGCCAGGCGTTTGAGCCTGAGCGGCGTGGACCAGAATAATCAGCAGCGAGGAGCACAAGAGCGTACCGAGGCGCAGAAGAGCAGAAGAGCGAAGCATAGAATGGAATTGGAGCAGAAACGAAAGAGGTACGCGGTTCTTACTCAATGACCACGCGCTTGGTAACGGAGCCCTGGGGCAGGGCAACGCGCAGCGTGTAGACGCCGGGGGCAAACTGACCCACCTGCAGCGTTTGGGCGGCCGCGCCGCGGCCGGCGGGCAGGGTGCGGCGCAGCACTTCCTGGCCCAGGGCGTTGAGCAGCACCACGTCGGCCGGGTGCTGGTCGGCGGGCAGGCTCAGGAAGAGCTGCTGACGGGCCGGGTTGGGGTACACCGACACCTGCGCGGCCAGGGCCGCCGCCGAGGCGGCCGTTACGCGGTTGTTGAAGATCAGCTCGAAGCGGGGCGTGCTCAGGGAGGCGTCGGCCGCGAACGAGTAGCTAGCCAGCGGGGCCAGCGGGGTGAGCGTGCCGGTGAGCAGGTCGCGCAGCTGCACGCCGGTGCCGGCGGGCAGGTTCGCCAGCTCATCTACGCGCAGCGAGTACGTGCCGCTCTGGGCCACGCGCACCAGCACCGGCACTGTCACGGGCGTCGTGCCCAGCGCGGGTCGGCCGTCGATGGCCAGCAGCGCGCCGGCCGCGTCCAGGCCCAGCAGCACGTTGTGGCCGGCCGTGAGCTTGGGCGCGTCGAAGGCCGCGTCGAAGCCGGCGGTGGCGCCGGTCTGGAAGTAGAGGGCAACTTGGTCGCTGGCACTCTGCCCGCTCAGGCTCAGCTGCAGCTGCGGGCGGGTGTCGGCGGCGCTGCGCTGCAGCGCGGCGTCGGTGTAGGTCGTGCGGCGGGCGGCGTTCGAAAGCGAAAGAGTCGCGGAGGCGCCGGGCGCGCTGGTGTGCACGAAGAAGGCTTGGCCCAGCGGGATGATATTGCTGCCGCCGTTCACGCCCACGCCGTTGACGTAGCTGGCGTAGGTGCCCGCGTACTGCCCGCTCGACTTGTACACGTGCACGGCATTGTCGAGGCCCGTCGCGCCGGTGAAGGCTTGGGTCCAATCCAGCGGCGCCGGGTAGGGGTTGCCCAGCAGGTGCCAGCCTGACTGCGTTTGCGTGCCGCGGCTCAGGCCGGTGATGGCCACGCTGCCGTTGCCGAGTGTGCCGACGAAGTCGACGGTCTGGCCCGCGGCCAGGTTGACCGTGTAGCCCCGGCCCGGCACCATCGCCTCACCCGTGCTGGCCGGCGACACCCAGCCTTGGTCGAAGTCCGCCACGGCCCCGCTGGTCGAGGCGTTGACGCGGCTCTGGTCGTAGGCAAATACCGTCGGGAAGGGCGTTACGCCGCCCGGGTTGGCAGCCGAGTTGTAGGCCGCGTTGACCCGCGGCGTAAAGGCGCTGGTGGCCAGGTCGCTCAGCGTGGTGTTGGCGACGGGGGCGGCCAGGTGGCGGTAGCCCAGGCCCGAGTTCAGGCCGCCGTCCAGGTAGCGCTGCACGGTGGCGGTGCCAGTAACCGTGGCCGCGCCGGCGTTGACGACCATGGCCGTGCCGGTCGACGACGAGAGCAGGGTGAGGTTGCCGCCCGAGGCCAGGGTGCCGTTGAGCGTGAGCAGGCGCGCCACCGAAAGCGGCGCAGTTAGCTGCGCCCCGGCCGCGCCCACCGTCACGTTAGCCAGCTGCACGGCGTTGCCGCCGCCCAGCGTTTGCAGCGCGTTGCCCGTCGTGACGAGCGTGCCCGCGCCGCTGAGTGTGCCGTTGTTGGTCAGGTTCCCGGCCAAGGAGAGGGTGCCGCCGCTGGCAATCTGCAGCGTGGCCCCGCTGACCACGTTGAGCGAGGCCGAAGCCCCGGCGGTGCCCAGGATGGGCATGCGCGGCGCGCTAGCGGGGATGAATACGTCGGTGGTGCTGGTGGGCAGCACATTGTTGGTCCAGTTGCCGGCCGTAGCCCAGTCCGTGCTGACTGCCCCCGTCCAAGTACCATTGGCGGCGGGTGGGTTCACGATGACCTGCAGGTCAAAGGTAGTCTGGGCCGGGAGGGGCAGGCCGTTGTCGGTGGCAATGAAGCTGACCGTATTGGTGCCCACGTTGCAGGGGCTGCCGGTCACGGTAAACACCGTGGTCGGGTTGCTGGTGTTGTTGCCGGTGGTGGTGATGGAGGCGTTGCAGAGGCCCCGCAGCGCCGAGCTCACGTCAACCGTTTGCGAAACCTCCGGCCCCGAAAACTGCATGGTGATGGTCTGGGTTTCGCCCTGGTTCAGCGTGATGGTGCTGCCGGCCGGCAAGCCGGCCACGGCCGGCGGAATGTTGCTGCTGCCGCCGCCGCTGCTCGCGCCGCGCACTTGGTAGCCCAGGCACTGCGCGTCCAGCCAGCTCACGCCGCCCGGTTCGCCCACGGTGGGCTGGTTGGGCGCTTGGTTGCTGTCCAGGTTGAAACGCCCGGTCTGGATGTAGTCGATACCGTTGCCGCTGTTGGCGCCAACGGTGGCCGGTACGCCGCCAAAGCCCCCGGAGCCCTGCGAGGCGCTGCCGGTGGTCCACTGCATGTCATCGTAGGAGATGAGCACGTCGTTGCCGGTGAAGCCGGGCGCCGTGTTGGCCTTGATGACGAGCTGAAAGGTGTTTTTCTTGTCGGCCTGGGTGCCGTAGTACCCGACTTTGTTCCAGACAACTACCAGGCGGTCGGGGAAAACTTTAAACCACACCGAGCCGCTGGCGGGGTTGCGCGTGTCCACGTCGGCCCAAAAAGCCGCCACCATGGGCGTGGAGATGGGAAAGCCCGACGAGCTGTAGGTCCCCAACCCCGCGTTGAAGGTGATGTTGCCGTTGGTGTTGACGTACACCGAGTTGTACGTATTGCCGAACAGGGAAAAATCCCAGCCCAGGGATACCGGGCCGTAGTAGTTGTCGTCGGCGCGCGGAACCTGCGTCCAACCGCCGGCGGCCGTCGTATCGAAGGGCTCAAAGCAGGCCGGACGGGCCACTACCGGGCCGGCGGGCCGCACGGCCGCGGGCCGATGGGCTGCCGTGGGCGACTGGTTGGCCAGCCGTTGCTTGCGCAGGGAGTAGTTCGGGTCGGTGTCGGCCGGGTCCCAGTTGCGGGGCGGGCCGGTTTGCTGGGCGAAGGCAGCGCTGCCGAGCAGCAGTGCCATCATCGCCGTGCCGAAAAGACGGCGTAATCGGGTAACGGTGGGCATAGAGTAAGAAGATGAAGTGGACAAAAAACTTGGACGAAACCGGCTTGCGGCCACGAATGACCCGACCAGCGGCAATAGTCAGAGCGAAAGTAACAGGTGTAGATATGGAAACAACCCCCAAATCCAGGATTTGGGGGTCTTTATTCTAAGCAATATACCAGCCGGGGTCAGGGGTAGGCCCGCGCAAGCAGGCAATAGACCAATGAGCGGGAAGCGCCGACCCAGCGCCAGCGCCTACGCTTTGAGCTTGAATTTCTTTAGTAAGTAGTTCAGCGCGATGGTGTTGGCCTGGGTGGCCGCCTTGGCGTCGTACTTGGGGTTCGACGGATTGGCAAAGGCGTGCACGGCGTCAAAGCTGTGTACCGTGAGTTGCTTGCCGGCCTTTTTCATATCGGCTTGAAATTGTTTCACCACCGCCGGGCTGATGCCCTGGTCCTGGGTGGCAAAGAGACCCAGCACATCGGTGTTAAGGGTTTTGAGCTTGGCTACGTCTTTTTCGGGCATGCCGTAGTACATCACGCAGCCCACGGCCTGCTTGCCGGCCAGCAGAGCTGCCTGCAACGACCAGCCCCCGCCGAAGCACCAGCCCAGCGAGGCTACTTGCGCCTTGGGCCCGGCGTGCAGCAACGCGCCGCGCAGAATGTTTTTGGCTCTGTTGTTATCCACGGCCTGCACCAGGCGGCTGGCTTCTTCGGCGGTGGTGGCCAGCTTGCCGTCGTAGAGGTCCACGGCCAGCACCGTTACGCCGGGCAGGGAAGCGGCGAGGCGGTCGGTTTCGCGCTTGATGTAGTCGTTCAGGCCCCACCATTCGTGAATCACCAGCAGGTACTTGCCGTCCTTGGTGCCCGGGCCGACTTGGTAGGCGTGGGCCGTGCTGCTGTCGGGCGTGGAGTAGGTAATGATTTTCCCGGCCTGCTGCGGGGTATAGTCCAGGGGCAGCGGCGAGTCGTGCCCGCTCATGAAGGCCGGGTCGGCGGCCAAGCTGGCGAAGGCCACCAGGGCATCGGGCGCGGGTTTGACGCAGCAAGAAGGAGCTGCTTTTTGGGCAAAACCGGTGGCAGCCAGCAGCCAAGCGGCCAGCACAAGGACGAGGTGTTTCATGGAATAAGGCTTGGGAGTGGGTTTGGTCCCTGAATCGAAAACCAAGGCAATATGTTTCGCTCCGAGGTTCTCAGGCCGGGGCTCCGGTGCGCACGTCAGCCTTAAGTTCGGTGAGCAGGGCGTAGAGCCCGACGTACGTGCGGTTCAGGTAAATGAAGTGCTCCGAACCGCGCGGTTCCCGCTGCCGGCGCAGCTCGGGCTGCTGCAGCAGGTCGTCGCCGAGGGCGTAGAGCGCCTGCATAAATGCTGGGTCGCCAAAGTCGAAATGGGGCTGGCGGAAAGGCCGGCCTACCAGGGTCAGCGAATCGTGCAGGGTGCGCAGGTACAGCTCGCGCAGGGCGGGCGCGTCGGCAGGGCGCAGCACGCCGGCTTCGGTGAGCAGGGCGGCCAAGCGGCCTTCGTCGGCTAGGGTTTCCGGAGCCAGCAGGGCCGTGAATAACCGGTGTACCTCGGCCGGAATGGTCTTTACGCAGCCGAAATCGAGGACGCCGACCGTGCCGCCGTGCTCCGCTCGCAGCAGGAAGTTGCCGGGGTGCGGGTCGGCATGCACCTGCCGCAGCGTGTGCAGCTGGTGCATGTAAAAGTCCCAGAGCGCCTGCCCGAGTTGGTTGCGCACGGCCTGCGGGGGCTCAGTGGCCAGAAACTCGCGCAAATGCTGGCCGGGCAACCAGTCCATCGTCAGGATGCGGGCCGCCGACAGCTCGGGGTAGTAGCCCGGAAACTCCAGGTGCGGCAGCTGCGCCGAGGCCTGGGCAATCTGCTGGCCGCGGCGCAGCTCCAAGGCGTAATCGGTTTCCTCCAGCAGGCGCGTTTCCACTTCCTCCAAGTACGGGCGCACGGTGGCTTCGTCGAGCCCGAGCACCCGTAGGGCAATGGGCTTGACCAAGCGGATGTCGGAGCGGATGCTGGCCGCCACGCCGGGGTACTGCACCTTCACGGCCAGGGGGCAGCCGTTTTTGCGCGCGAAATGCACCTGCCCGATGCTGGCCGCCTGCCGGGCCTGCGGCTCAAACTCGTCGAATAGCTCGTAGGGCGACTTGCCGAATGTGTCGCGGAAGACCTTGATAACCAAGGGCGCCGACAACGGCGGGGTTTGGTACTGGGCTTGGGCAAACTGCTCGGCGTAGGCCGCAGGCAGGATGTTTTTTTCCATGGCCAACATCTGCGCCACTTTCAGCACCGAGCCCTTCATTTCGCTCAGGGCGCCGTAGAGTTCGGCCGCGTTGGCCGCGTGCAGGTCCTCGGGCCGCACCTCGGCCCCGGCGGCGCGCTTGGCGTAGTGCTTCACGTAGTTGGCCCCCACTTTCAGGCCGGTTTTGGCGAAGCGGGTAGCCCGAGCCACTTTGCTGGTCGGCAGCGAGGCCAAAGACCCGGCGTCCGGCTCGCCGGCCGGCCGCGGGGCGTCGGCAGCCGGGTCGTGCGTGGGCTCGCTCATGCCCGCCGGGCCGATTGGATCAGGAAACGCGCCAGGTCCAAGGCCGAGTCAAACGTGTTGCGGCCGACTAGGTCGAAGCTGAGCGTCACGGCTTTTTCCACCGCCGCGTCGCTGCGCTCAAAGTTCAAGGACTCGTCCTTCGCGAAAAAGCCGAGCACAAACAGCGCCTGCTGCCAGAAGGCGCGCGGGTACTGCTCTTGCAGCAGCGGGCGGGCCGCCACTTCCTCGCTCAGCCGGCCTTCGCGCAGCAAATCGGCCACGAAGGTTTCGAAGTCTTGGCGGAAGTCGTCGAGCACGCGGGGCGTGAAGCCGGGCACTGCGGGCATAGAACGGCGCAAGGACTGCAGGGCGTAGCTGCGGTTCTGCTTCAGGATTTCGAGCAGCGTGAAATAAAACGCCAGCAGCTTTTCCCGCGCCCCGTAGTCGGCCCACACCGGCTCTTGCGCGGCCCGGGTGCGGGCATTCCGGCCAAAGTCGGCCCACAACTCCCGGTCGATGGCCGCGAAGGTGGGGTAGTAGCGGTAAAACTCAGCTTCCGGCAAATCCAACTGCTGCGTGAGCTGGTACACCGATGCCGGGGGCTGGTTGTGCCGGAGCACGTAGTCGAGGTATGCCTGCTTGATGCGGTCCTTTTCCATAGCACTTATCAACCACGGAAGGCCGCTAATGGTTGGGATTCAAAATTGAAAATGAGCGCAGTATTATGCATTAAAATAATATTTTATTGAACATAGTTGGTGTTTTATCCAAGGGTAGTACTTTTGACCAACTCGGTATTATGCCGCTAACCCCATGGATTATCTTATTTCCTTTCGAGTAGCACTGTGCTGGGGAGGCCTGTTGCTTACGGGCCCCACAGCCTTTGCGCAATCAATCGGCCCTAGTATTGCCGGCAGTGTGCAGTCAATTGAAAGCCAAGGTGTAAGCAAGGCGTTGGTAACGGTGGTGCACGTGCCCTCCGGCGCTAAAAAGGCCACCACCACCGACGGCAGCGGCAAGTTTGTGTTGGCGAACCTGACCGCCGGCGGACCCTACGTGGTGCAGGTCAGCCAGCCGGGGTTCCAGTCGCGGGTGGCCGATAACGTGTTTCTGACCACGGACCAGCCCACCAAGCTGACGTTCACGCTGACGCGGCCTGGTGACAAATCCGCTGCCCGCGCATCGGCTTCGACTGCAACGCCGCGCGAAGCTACCGCACCGGCTCCGGTGGCCGCACCGCTGCCGGCGCCTCAGCTCACCGCCCAGGTTGCGGCGCCGGCGTCCGGCGCCAGTGCGGGCGAGCCGGCCCGCACCTACGCCTACAAGCCTCGGGCCGCCTACACTCCGCGCAAGCCCGCGCCCGTGGTGAAGCCCGCCACCAGCGGCCACTACGACGCCAAGTCTGGCAACTACATCTACGAAACCGGCGCCCCCGTTACCCTCAAGCTCGCCGGCGGCAGCCAGCTCAGCGGCGTGGGGCAGATGTCGACCGAAAGCCTGCTGTACCGGTTCATCACCGACCCGGCCGCGCAGGTGGATACCGTGGACCTGACCAGGGGCTGGGTGAACTTCGACCGGGTGTTCTTCGAGCCCGGCAAGGCCACGCTCACGCCCGATTCGCGGGTGCAGCTCGGCCACATTGCCCAGTTGCTGCGGGCCTACCCGAACGTGCGCATCAAGCTCGGCGGCTACACCGACAGCACCGGGGCCTACAAAGTCAACCGCCTGCTCAGCGAAGCCCGCGCCCAAGCGGCCTGGGCTACTCTGGTGGAAATGGGCGTGGGCGCCAGCCGCATGGATGCCCGCGGCTACGGCCCGCGCTACGCCATTGCGCCGAACACCAGCGAGGAAGGCCGCGCCATGAACCGCCGGCTGAGCATCAAGGTGCTGCAGAAGTAACAGCTGGTTTTGCCCTGCAACCCGCCCGCGCCCGGCTTCCACCTCTGGTAGCTGGGCGCGGGCGGGTTGCAGGAGCGTCTCAGCCGGCCGAGGCGGCCTGGTACGCGGCCCGGTAGGTGCTGATGGCCCGCTCCCGCGCAAATTTGTGGTCTATCAGGGGCGCGGGGTACGCGGGCGTGCCGAACTCGGGCACCCAGCGGCGCACGTACTCGCGCGTGGGGTCGAACTTGTCGAGCTGCGAATCGGGGCTGAACACCCGGAACCAGGGCGCGGCCACCACGCCGGTGCCCGCCACCCACTGCCAGTTGCCCACGTTCAGGGCCAGGTCGTAGTCGAGCAGCTTGTCGCCGAAGTACCGCTCGCCCCAGCGCCAATCGATGAGCAGGTGCTTGACCAGGAAGCTGGCCGCCGCAATGCGGGCCCGGTTGGGCAGGTAGCCGGTTTGGTTCAGCTCCCGCATGCCCGCGTCGATGAGCGGGTAGCCGGTGCGGCCCTCGCACCACCGCTGAAAGTCCGCCTCGGCGTGGCGAAACGGCACGCCGCGCAGCCGCGGCTCGAAGCTTTGCTCGGGCAGCTGCGGGTAGTGCCAGAGCAGCATCATGAAATAGTCGCGCCAGATCAGCTCGGCCAGCAGCTTGGGATTCAGCGCCTGGGCCTGCCGCATCAGTTCCCGCACGCTCAGCGTGCCGAAGCGCAGGTGCACCGAGCGCCGCGTGCTGCTCTCGACAAGGCGCAGTTGGTCGCGGGTGCCGTGGTAGCCGCGCACCAGCTGCTCGCCGGGCAGCTCCGCGGCGGCCACGAACTGCTCGTAGGGCGCAAACCCCATCTGAGCCAACGTGGGGCGGGGCGGCACGGCGGGCAGCAGCTGCAGCCGGCCCGGCAACAACTCGGCCGAAGGGTAGGGCTGCAGCTGTTCGGGGCGCAGGGCGGCCAGCCAGGCGTCGCGGTAGGGGCCGAAGCTGCGGTGCGGGGTGCCGGTTTTGGTCAGCACTTCGCGTTGGTGAAAAATCACCTGGTCTTTCCGGGTCTCGAAACCGATGCCGCGCTCCTGGCACAGCTGCGCCACGGCCGCGTCGCGGGCGGTGGCGTAAGGCTCGTAGTCGGTGTTGGTGTACACGGCGGCTACGTCCAGCTGATCGAACAGCTGCCGGAAAACCTCTGCCGGGCGGCCGTAGTACGCCAGAAACGTGCCGCCGGCCGCGGCCGTCTGCTCCGCCAGCCGCTCCACCTGATCGTAGATAAAGGTGACCCGGGCATCCTGCGGGCGCGGGACGTGGTCGAGAATGTCGGTGTCGTAGATAAACAAGGGCACGACGGGCAGGCCACTCTGCAGGGCGGCCGCGAGGCCCGCGTTGTCGTGCAGGCGCAGGTCGCGCCGGTGCCAGAACAGGGCTATGGGCATAAGCAAGAGGGGAGGAGAGCGAGGGCAGGCGTGTAAGAGTTACCGCGCTGAATAACGCTTACACGCCTGCCCTCCCAAACGCATACCTTATTTCAGCGTGGAGTAGCCCCCGTCGACGCGGATGATTTGCCCGGTGATGAAGCCGGCCGCGTCGGACAGCAGGAAGGCGGCCGTTTCGGCCAGGTCCTGGGGCTGGCCCACGCGCTGCAGCGGGTGGCGCTTGGCGCCGGCCTCCTGCTTTTCGGGGGTGTTGAGCAGGGCCGCGGCCAGGGGCGTGTCGGTAAGCGAAGGCGCCAGGGCATTCACGCGCACGCCGCTGCCGGCGTATTCGGCGGCCAGGGAGCGGGTAAGACCTTCCAGGGCGGCTTTGGCAGCCGCAATGCTGGCGTGAAAGGGCATGCCGTTGTAGGCCGCCACCGTGCTGAACAGCACCACCGAGGCGCCGCCGGCTTTTTTCAGCCGCTTCAGCACAGCCTGCAGCACTTGCACGGCCCCCACCACGTTCAGCTCAAAATCCTGCCGAAACTGCTCAGCACCCAGCCGTTCGAAGGGCCGCAGCAGGATGGAGCCGGGGCAGTACACCACGCCGTGCAGCACCTCGGGCAGCGCCTCCAGCGCCGCGGCGTCGAACTGCGTTACGTCTAGCGTTAGGTGCTGCGTGTTGAGGGCCGCCAGCTCGGCGGAGCGGTGGCGCGAAGCCGTAATCAGGGTGGTGCCGGCCGCGTGCAGGCGCTGGGCGGTGGCCAAGCCGATGCCCGAAGAGGCGCCGACGATGAGAATGGTTTTGCCGGTAAAATCCATGCGGTGGGAGTGGTTGCGGAACTGAGCCATCAACCCGCCCGCCGCCCGAAGGTTTGCGCGCCGTCAATAACGCGTCAGCGCGAAAAACCACCCGTCGGATACCACGCGCCGCTGCCCGCTGCCGCCATCGAGCAACACCAGCTCAAACGTGCCGCGCACCTCCCGGCGGTCCGGCGTCCATTCCGTGACGGTCAGGCGCTGCGGCGCGCCCGGAGCGGCCAGCAGCTCGGGGCCCGACTGCCACTGCTGCCGGGCGTCGCGACGCTGCTCTGCAAAGCTGGCCTCGAAGCTGGTATACGTCCCCACACCGTGAAACCCGGGCACGCGCAGCACCAAGTCGTGGCGCACCTGCTGCGGGGTGGGCTGGCTCTCTTCGGTGGGCCGCTGCGCGTCGATGGCCGCCAGCACCAAGGTGCTGTCCTCCCACACCGTGGCCTCGACGGGAAACTTGCGGTTGAGCAGCGGCACGGCCAGCAGAAAAATGTCGCCCAGGTTGGAGTAATTATTAGCCACCACGGGCTGGCCATCGAGCCGGTACGAGACGGTGGCCTGGCCCGAAACCGGCTCCTGGGGCGGGGTGGGCTCCACGTCTGTTGAGGTGAGCGTGCAGGCCGTCAGCGTGGCGGCCAAAGCGGGGGCGCAGAGGAGGAGAGGCAGGAGCTTCATCAGCGTGGATCGGCGAGGGGAATGGCAAACGCGAGGGTGGCCAGCAGCGTCAGGTCGCGGTGCTGCGGGTTGAGGTTGCCCTGGGCCGTGAGGCCCAGGCGCGTCACGCCCAGCTCGTCCAGCTGCACTTGCCAGCCCAGCTCCAGCGGCAACCCGAGGGCGGTATAGCGCTGGTAGGCAAAATAATCGGTGCTCGGGCTGCTGAACAGGCCGCTGCGGCGCAGGGTGTAGCGGTAGTCGCCCAGGTTGCGCCCGGCTAGGAAAGCCACCCCGGCGGCGGCGTGGAAGCGGTGCGCGCCCGCGGTCAGGGCCCGGCCCAGCAGCAGGGCCGCTTCGGCCTGCCGCGAGCGGGAGTTCAGGCGGCTGAACACCGGATTCAGGTCAATTTCGCGGGGAATCCACCACTTGTAACGGGTGCGGGCCAGCAGCAGCCAGGGCCCCCGCTCGTACGCCGCGCCGGCCCCCAGGCCGTTGCCCACGCCGGCGCTCAGCGTAAGCCGCGACTCGGCGCGCTGCGCCCGGGCGCCGGGGGCGGCAAGAACAACGCCACCGACCGCCAAGACGGCGGCCCCAATTCGAAGGTTAAGCATAAAGCGTCGGCAATAACGGGTTAGCTGCTCAGGCAAGAGGAGGCGAGGCGGCCCGGGGTTGCATGACACGACCAGAATAGAATCCTGGGGCCGTATGCGGGCTGCCCGGGCCGAAGGCCGTTCTGCCTGCGGCGCAGCGCCGGTGGAATAGCGTGGGGTAGAAATATTCAAGTGTAACTAACTATCTTTTAGTCAACAGCCTCTTGCCGGGTGAATATAAATTAACGACGCAAAAATACTCGGCATGCCGAGTATATAGCCAGCGGAAGCAGCTCGTTTTGCGTAGCTTCACCACTCCCCATTCCCCAACCCCACAACCTCACTTTCATGAACATCCGCAAGCTGCTCGTCGCCAACCGCGGCGAAATTGCGATTCGCGTACTGCGCGCCGCCACCGAGCTCGGCATTCAGACGGTGGCCATTTACACCTACGAGGACCGCTACTCGCTGCACCGCTACAAGGCCGACGAAGCCTACCAAGTGGGCCGCGACGAGGACCCCTTGAAGCCCTACCTCGACATCGAGGAAATCCTGCGGGTGGCCAAGCAGAACGGCGTCGACGCGATTCACCCCGGCTACGGCTTCCTCTCCGAAAACGCCGTGTTTGCCCGGCGCTGCGGCGAGGAGGGCATCACCTTCGTGGGTCCCCGCCCGGAGGTGATGGAGGCCCTCGGCGACAAGGTGCGCGCCAAGCAGGTGGCCGTGAGCTGCCAGGTGCCCATCATCGAGAGCAGCCAACAGGACCTGACTTCGTTTGAGGTGGCCCGGCAGGAAGCCCAGCGCATCGGCTACCCGGTGATGCTGAAGGCCGCTTCGGGCGGCGGCGGGCGCGGCATGCGCGTCATCCGCGACGACGAGCAACTGGAAAAAGGCTTCTTCGAGGCCCGTAACGAAGCCCTCAAGGCCTTCGGCGACGACACGGTGTTCCTGGAGAAGTTCGTCGAGCGGCCCAAGCACATCGAGGTGCAGCTGGTGGCCGACAACCACGGCAACATCATGCACCTCTACGAGCGGGACTGCTCGGTGCAGCGCCGCTACCAGAAAGTGGTGGAAGTGGCACCCTCGCTGAACCTGCCCGACCACATGCGCCACCTCTTGTACGAGTACTCGCTGCGCCTGGGCCGGGCCGTGGGCTACAACAACGTGGGCACCGTTGAATTCCTCGTCAACCCCGAGCTGGACCGCATTTACTTCATCGAGGTGAACCCGCGCATTCAGGTGGAGCACACGGTGACGGAGATGATTACCGGCGTCGACCTGATCAAAACCCAACTGCACATTGCCGACGGCCGCCACCTCTCGGACCCCGAAATCGGGCTGGGCGAGCAGAAGCCGCTGAAAATCGGCTACGCCATTCAGTGCCGCATCACCACCGAAGACCCCGAAAACGACTTCAAGCCCGACTACGGCACCATCGTGGCCTACCGCTCGGCCGGCGGCTTCGGCATCCGCCTCGACCAGGGCTCGGTGTACCAGGGCGTCAAGATTTCCCCCTTCTTCGATTCGCTGCTGGTGAAAGTGTCGGCGCACGCGCCCACGCTGGAAGGCGCGGCGCAGAAGATGCAGCGCACCCTGGACGAATTTCGCGTGCGGGGGGTGCGCACCAACATTCAGTTCCTGCAAAACATCATTCAGCACCCGGTTTTCGTGGCCGGGCAGGCCAACGTGGACTTTATCAAGGACCACGCGGAGCTGTTTAAGTTCAAGCTGCGCCTCGACCGCGGCACCCGCCTGCTGGAGTTTCTGGGGGACTTGATTGTCAACGGCAACCCGGACGTGAAGGGCCACGTGGACCCGAAGCGGGAGCTGCCCAAGCCCACCTTGCCGCACTGCGAGCCGGGCCTGCAGGTACCGGCCGGCACCAAGCAGAAGCTCACCGAGCTGGGCCCCGAGGGCTTTGCCCAGTGGCTGCGCGAGGACCCGCTGATTCACTACACCGACACCACCTTCCGCGACGCGCACCAGAGCCTGCTGGCCACGCGCATGCGCTCCTTCGACATGCTGAAAGTGGCCGACCGCTACGCCCGCCTGCACCCGCAGACGTTCAGCATGGAAGTGTGGGGCGGCGCCACCTTCGACGTGGCCCTGCGCTTCTTGCACGAGGACCCCTGGGACCGGCTGGCCAAGCTGCGCGAAGCCGTGCCCAACGTGCTGCTGCAGATGCTCATCCGCGGGGCCAACGGTGTGGGCTACAAGGCCTACCCCGACAACCTCACGGAGCGTTTCGTGCAGCAAGCTTGGGAAACCGGCGTCGACGTGTTCCGCATCTTCGACTCCCTGAACTGGATGAAGGGCATGGAAGCCTGCATCGGCTTTGTGCGCAATAAAACCCAGGGCCTGGCCGAGGCCGCCATCTGCTACACCGGCGACATTCTGGATGTGCGGCGCAACCAGAAGTACAACCTCGACTACTACCTGCGCCTCGCCAAGCAAATCGAGGACGCCGGCGCCCACATCCTCTGCATCAAAGACATGGCCGGGCTGCTCAAGCCCTATGCCGCCACCGAGCTGGTGACGGCCCTGCGCAGCACCGTGAAGCTGCCCATTCACCTGCACACCCACGACACCTCGTCCTTGCAGGCGGCCACCTACCTCAAGGCCGTCGAAGCCGGCGTCGACGTCATCGACGTGGCCCTGGGCTCCTTGTCGGGCCTGACCTCGCAGCCCAACTTCAACTCGGTGGTGGAAATGCTGCGCGGCACGCCGCGGCACCGCGAGTTCGACCAGCTGAGCCTGAACGAGTTTTCGAACTACTTCGAGACGGTGCGCGACTATTACTACCCCTTCGAGTCGGGGCTGAAGGCGGGCACCTCGGAGGTGTTCCAGCACGAAATTCCCGGCGGGCAGTACTCCAACCTGCGCCCCCAGGCCGCCGCGCTCGGCCTGCTCGACAAGTTTGAGCTGATCAAGAAAACCTTCGCCGACGTGAACCAGCTGTTCGGCGACATCGTGAAGGTGACGCCCTCGTCGAAGGTGGTGGGCGACATGGCCCTGTTCCTGGTGTCGAACAACCTCACCACCGAGGACGTGCTGACCAAGGGGGACAGCATCGACTTCCCGGAGTCGGTGCGCGAACTGTTCCGCGGCGACATCGGGCAACCCGAGGGCGGCTGGCCCAAGAAGCTGCAGAAAGTGATTCTCAAGGACGAAAAGCCCTTCAAGGACCGGCCCAACGAGCACCTGCAGCCCATCGACTTCGAGCGGGAATGGACGAAGTTTCAGGAGAAATTCGGCCCGGGTGCGCGCTTCACCGACCTGTTGTCCTGGCTGTTGTACCCGAAGGTATTCGAGCAGTACTGGTCGCACCTGCAGCAGTACGGCGACGTGTCGGTGGTGCCCACGCGGGTGTTCTTCTACGGGCTGCGGCCGGGCGAGGAAACCATCATCGACATTGCCCGCGGCAAGAGCATCATCGTGCGCCTGCAGTCGGTGGGGCAGGTCAACGACGACGGCTGCCGCACCATTTTCTTCACCCTGAACGGGCAGACGCGCAATCTGGAAATCCGCGACCGGTCGGTGGAAGTCAAGACCGTGGCCAACCCCAAGGTGGACAAGAGCAAAACCGGGCAGATCGGGGCACCGCTGCAGGGCTTGCTCTCGAAGGTGCTGGTGGAAAACGGGCAGAAGGTGAAGCGCAACGCCCCGCTGTTCATCATCGAGGCCATGAAGATGGAAACCACCATCACCGCCCCGGCCGACGCGCTGGTGCAGGCCGTGAACCTGAGCGAAGGCACCTTGGTGAATGCCGATGACCTGGTGCTGACCTTGAACTAAGCCCGCAGGGCAAGCAAAACCGGCCGGTGAGCGGTGCCCGCGGGCGCCCCGCCGGCCGTTTTTTTTGGCAGAATATTGGCTAAGTTGCGACGGTTTATTCCCATTCTACTCCCATGAAATCCACGTTTCAACACCGCTTAGGCCTCCTTCTGTTAGTGACCGGCAGCCTCGCTGCCACCCCGGCCCTGGCCCAGCAGACGCCCGCCGGCTCCCAGCCCGCTAATTACAACAAGACCAACATTACCCCCGGCGAATTTCAGGCCTACAACACCTTCGACTACCGCTACGAGGGCCTAGTGGGCACCCCCTACCTGCAAAAGGGCTGGACCCAGGCCAAGGTCACCCTGGCCGACAAGCGGCAACTGACGGGCGCCCCGGCCCGCTACGACGTGTACCGCCGGGTGCTGGTGGTGCAGCCCTACGCCAACAAAAAGGATTCCGTGTGGCTCGACGCCAGCCGCATGCACGAATTCACGCTGTTGTCTCCGTTGCCGGGCCAGCCCGAGCGGCATTTCGTGCCCTTCGCCGAAGCCCCCGAGGCCGAAAAGCGCACGGCGTTTGTGGAAGAGCTGTACCGCGGCCCCAGCGGCTACGCCCTGCTGAAGCTGCCGCGCAAAGTAATGGTGAAGGCCAATTATCAGGGCGCCTACGCCGCCGACCGCCGCTTCGACGAGCTGGTGGACCGTACCGAATACTACCTGCGCCGCCCCGACGGCTCGGCGGTGGAAGTGAAGCTCACCCAAAAATCCATTGCCGGCGCCGCGCCGGCCCTCACCGCGCTTGGGCAGAGCAAGCGCAACGTCAAAACCGAGCAGGACGCCGTGGAGCTGCTGCGCTCAGCCGATGCAGCGAAGTAAAGTCTTTGAGTGTCTAAATGCGACGGCCGCCCCCGGTTTCGGGGGCGGCCGTCGTGCTATTGGGTGTAGACGGCTTCGAGCCGCAGCAGGGGCGCAGTGTCGGCCGGGGGCCCGGGGTAGAGGCGCAGCGTGTCGCCGCTGATGCGAAAATAGGTGGCTTGGCCGAGCGCGGCGACGTAGCGGGTTTCGACGTCGAGGACGGGGCAGGCCATGCGGGTGGTGAGCAGCTTGCCGAAGCGCACCTGCTCGGGCGTGGGTTGTTCGTAGGTGCCGGAAAAGCGGTTGCAGCCGGCGTTGCCCTGCACCCGGCCTTCGTCAGTGCGCAGCAGCAAGTCGATTTCGCGGCTGTCGGCGGGCAGGCGCACGGGCTCGTTGCCGAGCTGCCGCAGCACCCAACGGGTGTTGCGCAAAGGGGCGGGCGGCGTGGCGGGGGTGGTGCTGAGGCGGGCCGGGCCGGCCGTTTGGCAAGCGGTGAGCAGGAGCCCGAGGCCCAGCAGGCGCAGGTAAGCAGCAATCATAGCGGCAGGAGTAGAAAAAGGCGCGTGAATGGGCCTTTCTTAACGCGGCCGGGCCGGTGGAGTTGGGAGCAGCTAGGCAAAGGCCTGTGATTGTTGGGCTTAATTGCCGGAACGAAGCCGACGCGGTGCGTTTCCGCTAAAAAAACGCGCCCCGGCGGCCCTGCGCAGAGCAAGGCCACCGGGGCGCGGAAAAGCGGGCTGAAGCCGTTAGTAGTTGCTCGCAGCCACCGGCGCGGGGCGCGCAGTTCGGGTGCGGCCGGCCGGGGCCTGCAGGCGCTCCAGCTGCTGCAGCTGGGCGCTTTGGGCGTTGTAGCGGGCCACCAGCTGGTCGTAGGCCTGCAGCAGGGTTTGCAGCTGCGTTTTCAGCTCCGTCACCTCGGTTGCTTGGGCGTAGCGCGGGTCCATGGGCTCCGGGTCGCCGAGGCCGGTGACGGTGGCCGACGGGCGCTCCTCCAGCGTTTGGGCGTGGGCAGAGGCGTAACCGAGCAGCAGCAACGCGAAAAGAAGCAGGAAACGAACGAGCGTGGCGGGCATGTTGGGTTGTATGAAGCGTGGTTTGGATGTGACAAAACTAGGTTGTCTGCATTCCGCCCACAATCACACGAAGATGTGAGCCACGCAACCTGCCGCCCGTGCGGCCCTACTTAGTGCGGCAGGCGCACGCTCAGGCCGCCGCTGAGCACCGTGCCGCGCTGGCCCGTAACGGACCGGCCGGCGCTGACGTCGAGGCGCAGGCCGGGCAGCGGACGCCAGTTCAGGCCCAGGGTGCCGCCGTGAGTAAAGCTCTGCCGGCCAAAGCCGTAGGCCTCGGTGAAGAAGCCGAATTTGCCCGTCAGCGGCCCGTTTAGCGCCAACGTGTAGAGAAACTGTCCCTGCTTGGTGTCGGCGGCCCGGAAGCCGCTCTGACTAAAGCCCAGGTTGGTTTCGACGCCGAAGCGCTGCCCGATCTGCTGCGACACCAGCGCGCGGGCCGAGGCCAGGGGCTTGGCCAGGTGCATGGTTTGGTCGCCGGTTTTGGGCAGGGTCAACTCGGTCAGGAACACCACCTGCGAGCGGGCGTCCTGGTGGGTCGAAGCCAGCCACTTGGCGCCTACCGTAAGCGGGGCCAAACCGAAGGCCGGGCGGCTGACGTCGGCGCCGAGCAGCGGCGGCCCGGCGTGCAAATAGCCCTGCGTAAGGCGCAACTCCATGTGATTGAAGAACCCCACGCGCAGCAGGCCCGACGAGAGCGTGCGGGCCGAGCCCGTGGCCGGCAACTGCCGCTGGGTGCCTAGCTCCACCTGAAACTGGCCGGGGCGCAGCATGCTGGTGGTGACGGTCTGGCCCGGCCGATCCGGGCGAATGTTGCGCACGAAGGGCGCGTCTTCGTTGTAGGTCGGATCGGTGGCGGGGGACTGGGCCAAGGTGCGGCCGGTGGCAGCCGCAACGAGGGCGCCGGTCAGCAGGATGGTCTTGCGCATGCCCTATCGACACGCGGAAACAGGCTTGTCGTTCATTAATTGTCTGCCGGAGAGAATTAACTTTAAAATCAAGGCAAGAAGATGGTTTTAAATTGTTCTTTTCGAAGAATATAGCAAAAAACGTAACCTTTGCCGGGTGGCCCTGCTGGTCTTCGTCAACCACCAATTCCTCACCTTCACGCCATGAAACACGCTTACCTGACCCTGCTACTGACGAGCCTCGCGCCGCTGGCCTACGCCCAAACCCCCGCTCTGGCCCCGGCCGACACCGTCTCGCCGTGGAAAACCAAATTCAAAGGCTCCGTCAACGTGAGCGAAGCCCTGCTCTCGGACAACTGGAAGGGCGGGGGCGTGAGCTTTCTGGGCCTGAACGCGCTACTCAATACCCAAGCCAACTACCGCCGCGACAAGCACAGCTGGGACAACCAGGCCGATCTGCTGTTTGCTTTTGCCCAGAACAAGGGCCAGGGCTACCGCAAAAACCTCGACCGCCTGTTCCTCGACACCAAGTACGGCTACAGCATCAGCGGCGACTGGGATATGTTTCTCTCGTTGAACCTGCTCTCGCAGTTTGCCCGCGGCTACGAGTACGGCAAGGACGCCAACGGCAACGAGCAGGCCCGGCTGGTGTCGTCGTGGTTTGCGCCGGCTTTCCTGACGGCGGCTTACGGTTTCGAATACCACCCCACCACCTACTTCAAGGTACGGCTGGCCCCGTTTTCGCCGCGTTTCACCTTCGTCAACCGGCCGGAGCGTTTCCTCGCGAGCGTGGGCGCCGAGCCTTACGGGGTGCGGCCCCCGCGCGAGGTGCGCCGCGAATGGCTGGCGGCGCAGGTGTTGTCGGAGTTCGACAAGGACATTATGCAGAACGTGAACCTGAAGGCCCGCTACTTGCTCTTCGCCAACTACCAGGAACTGCGCTGGCGCACCATCGACCACCGCCTGGAGCTGGCCGTGACGGCCAAAGTCAACCGCTACATCAACGTGGCCCTGACCGGCATTGCCCTTTACGACCGCGACCAGGACGCGCACGTGCAAGCCAGCCAAGCCCTGTCGCTGGGCTTTCTGTACACCTTCCAGAACTACGTGGACAAGAAGCAGCCGTAGCGGCCGAGACGCCTTGGCCGCTACGGCAAAGCTCCGTCAGACTTAGTCCATCGAGTGCGTTTCCGTCTTGGTGGCGAAGCGGCGCAGGATGAACTCGGCGTCGTCGGCAAGGCCGGTGCGCAGGCGCTGCACGGCGGTGTCTTGCCAGTGGCGAAGCTGTTCGGGGTCCTGGCGACGGTTGCGCAGGCGGTCGGGGTGCGCGTCGAGCCAGTGCTGGACGAAGGTGCGGGCCTGCTGGTCGGTCATGGGGTCCATAAGGGTAGGAGTTGGAGTTGCCGATACCCATAAGATACACCCACTGAGCGCCGATGCGGCTGCGCGCCGGGCTGATTTTTGTCAGCGTTTGGCGCCGGGCGTTACAGCTCACGGCCCGTCACAACTGCAGTTGTGACGGGCCGTGGGGTAGGGGACATTCCGCCCGGGGTTAGCGGCGGGGCTGATTGTCGAGGTCCGGCGTGTCAGACCAGCGGCGGCCGCGGTCGGCTTGCCCCCGGCCCCGGTCACGGTCTTCGTCGTCGCGGCGGCGGAAGGCGCTGTTGCGGCTGTTCGGGTCGTAGAGCGAGCTGCTGTAGTCGTCGCCGTAGCCGTAATCGGAACGGGCACCGTCGCGGTTGCTGCCGTCGTAGCGGGAGCGGCGCTCGTCCTGGCCTTGGTCGCGGCGGCCGTCGTAGTGGCCCGCGTCGTCGCGGCGCTCGGGGCGGCGGGTGTAGTCGTCGCGGTAGTCTTGGGAGGAGCGGTTGGCGCCGCGGTCGAAGTCGCCGCGTGCAGGCAGGTTGCGGGCGTCGTCGTACCCCCGGCGGCGCGAGTCGTCGCGGTCGTCGGAGCGGCGGTCTTGGAGGTAGCCCGAAGTTCCTTCGGGGCGGTAGCCGCGGCTGTGCTGGTCGCGGGTCTGGCGGCGGTTGTCGTCGTTGTCGTAGCCGCGGGCGTAGTCGGCCCCCCCGGTTTCCATGCGGCCGGGGCCGTAGCCGCGGCCGCGGTCGGAGCCGGCGTAGTCGCCGTAGGTGCGGAAGCCGCGGCGGCGGTCGTCGTCCTCCTGGTGGCGGCGGCGGTCATCGGCTTCGTTGCGCTGGGGCTGCTCGTCGCGGCGCTGGAAGCGGCCGTATTCGTCGCGAGGCTCGTCGCGCCAGTTCTCGTTCGAGCGGCGCGAATCGTAGTTGTCGCCGAAGCGGTCCTGGCCGCGGCGGTCGTCGTGGTGGGGGTGCTGGCTGCGGCGGTCGTCGAAGTCGTCGGAGCGGCGGATGTGGTGCTGGGCCATGGGAGCGGGTAGGGTTGGTTGAGCCTTAGTTTACCCGCTCCGCGGGCTGCGGGTTGCCTTTTGGCGCCCCCTGCCCTCGTGGCCGGAGAAGCCCGGTGCCAGTGTTACCGGTGCTGCGCGCCACCCCCAAGCTCTATTCTACCTGCCAAGGGCTAAGCGGCGCACCCGCCCATGTGCAACCATGCGCCGCGACTACGCCGCTAGGTGCACTTCGACTGGCAATTCGCCGCCTCATTCCTGCGCAAAGGGCGCATTACCCCAGGCCGGGGCGCCCCGCATTTTGCCGGCTGGCGGCGCATCGTCCTGGCTCCAGCACCAGGCGCGGGGGGAAGAGCCCGGGCGGGAGCCGGTGCCCAGCGCGGCCGGTTGACAGCAACAAAAAGCCCCCGGCACGGGGCCGGGGGCTTTTTGTTGGCACTTGAATACCACAGACGGCAGTCCGTGCTTAAGCCGTGGCGAGCTGCAGCGGGGCGGGCGCGGCCGGTTCGTCCTGGTGCAGGGAAGCGTAGGCCCAGCGGAATACCAGCGGGAAAATCAGCAGCGTGAGCACCGTGGCCGACACCAAGCCGCCGATAACCACGATGGCCAGCGGCTTCTGCGTTTCGGAGCCGATGCCGGTGCTCAGCGCGGCCGGGAACAGTCCGATCATGGCCATCAGGGCGGTCATCACCACCGGGCGCACCCGCGAGGCCACGCCCTGGCGCAAGGACTCGTCGAGGGAGAGCTTCTTGCGCAGGTTCTGCTTGAACACGGAGATGAGAATGACCCCGTTCTGGATGCAGATACCGAACAAGGCGATGAAGCCGATGCCCGCCGAAATCGAGAAGTTGGTGTGCGTGACGTGCAGGGCTGCAATGCCGCCGATGAGGGCGAAGGGCACGTTCACCAGCACCAGCCCGGCGTCCTTGGCGTTGCCGAAGGTGATAAAGAGCAGAATGAAGATGATGACCAGCGACACCGGCACCACCTGGGTGAGGCGGTGGGTGGCGCGCACCTGGTTTTCAAACTCCCCGGCCCAGGCAATGCTGTAGCCCTTGGGCAGGTGAATCTGCTTGTCGACTTTCTTCTGCGCCTCGGCAATGGTGGAGCCCATGTCCCGGTCGCGGATGCTGAACTTGACGGCAATGAAGCGCTGCCCGTTGTCGTGGTACACGAAGGCTGGGCCGGTGATGGTGCGCACATCGGCAATTTCCTTCAGGGCCACCTTGCCGCCGCCGATGGTGGGCACGCGCAGCTCCCGGATCTGCTCCTCGGTGCTGCGGTACTGCTCGGGGTAGCGGATGCGCACGTCGAACTTCCGCTCGCCCTCGAAGAGCTGGGTGGCCGCCTTGCCGCCGATGGCCATTTCCACCACCGTTTGCGCGTCGGCGGTGCGCACCCCGTACACGGCCATGCGGCCCTCGTCGAGCAGCACGCTCATTTCGGGCTGGCCCAGGTTGCGCATGATGCCCAGGTCCTTCACCCCGCGCACCGTCTTGAGGATGGCCGCCACCGAGTCGGCTTTGTCGTCGATGGTCTGCAGGTCGTTGCCGAAGATTTTCACGGCCAGCGAGGCGTTGATGCCGGCCACGGCCTCGGCCACGTTGTCGATGATGGGCTGGGAGTAGTTGTAGATGACGCCCGGGTACTGGCGCAGCTTGTGGTCCATCTCGTCGATGAGCTGCTCCTTGCTAATCTTGCGCGTCCATTCCTCCTTGGGCTTCAGGTTCACCTGGCACTGCACGTAGTACATCCCGCTGGGGTCGGTGCCGTCGTTGGAGCGGCCGGTCTGGCTCAGCACGCCGTTGACTTCGGGAAAGGAGCCCAGAATTTTCCGGAATTCGGCCACTTTCTTGGTCGTCTCGGTCAAGGACGAGGACATGGGCAGCTTGGCTTCCACCCACAGCGCGCCCTCGTTCAGCTCGGGCAAAAACTCCGAGCCCAGAAACTTAAACGAGTACAGCGCCCCGGCCATGATGGCAAAGCTCACCAGCAGGCTCACGCGGCGGTGGGCCGAGGTGAAAGCGAAGCCGCGCGTGACGATGCGGTCGAAGAAGTTGACGATGGGGTTGTTCTTCTCTCGCACGTTCTTGTTGAGCAGGATGCTGGCCATGACCGGCACAAACGTCAGCGTCAGAATCAGCGCGCCGAGCAGGGCGAAGCCCAGCGTCCAGGCCAGCGGTGAGAACATCTTGCCCTCGACTTTCTCGAAGGCGAAAATGGGCAGCAGGCAGGTCAGGATGATGAGCTTGGAAAAGAAGATGGCCTTGCCCAGCTCCTTGCCGGTTTTCTTGATCAGGCCCAGCTTGGCCAGCTTGTTGTAGGTCGGCATGCCCACCTGGTGGGCCTTGTGGTCGAGCACTACGAACAGGCCCTCCACCATCACCACTGCCCCGTCGATGATGATGCCGAAGTCGATGGCGCCCATCGACAAGAGGTTCGCCGACATGCCCTTCAGGCGCAGGCAGATAAAGGCGAAGAGTAGGGACAGCGGAATGATAATGCTCACGATGAGCGTGGTGCGCCAGTCGGCCATGAACAGGAACACGATGAGCGTCACGAGCAGAATACCCTCCACCAGGTTGTGAATGACCGTGTGGGTGCAGAATTCCATGAGCCGGTCCCGGTCGTAGAAGGTTACCAGCTTCACGTCGGCGGGCAGCACCTTGGTGTTCAGCTCCTCGATTTTGGCCTTGACGCGCCCGAGCACCTCGGCCGGGTTTTCGCCCTTGCGCATGATGACAATGCCCTCCACCACGTCGTCGTTGCCGTCGAGGCCGGCCTGGCCCACGCGCGGGGCGTGACTTTCGGCCACCTGGGCCACGTTGCGCACCAAAATGGGCGTGTTGTGGATGTCGGCCACGATGATGTTGCCGATGTCCTCGGGCTTGTTCAAGAGGCCGATGCCGCGCACCACGTAGGCCTGCCCGTTCTTTTCAATCACGTCGCCGCCCACGTTGAGGTTGCTTTTCTGCACGGCCTCGTACACGTCGGTCGGGGTGAGGTTGTACTTCTGCAGCTGGGCCGGGTCCACGCTGATTTCGTAGATTTTCTTCGTGCCGCCGAAGGCCGCAATGTCGGCCACGCCCGGCACCGACTTCAGCGCCCGCTCCACCGTCCAGTCCTGGATGGCCAGCAAATCGTTGGTCGAGCGCCCGGCCTTGCTCTGCACCGTATAGCGGAAGATTTCGCCGGTGGGGCCGTAGGGCGGCTGCACGTGGTTTTCGCAGCCCTCGGGGAAGTTCACGCCGGCCAGCAGGTTGTTCACCTGCTGCCGGGCGAAGAAGTCCTCTACGTCATCGTCGAAGTTGATTTTGATAACCGACAGCCCGAACATGCTGATAGAGCGCATGTTCGATTTCTTCTGCACCGAGTTCATGGCCACCTCGATGGGCACCGACACGAAGCGCTCCACTTCCTGCGCCGAGCGGCCCGGCCACTGGCTCACGATGATGATCTGGGTGTTGGTGACGTCCGGAAACGCCTCAATGGGCGTGTGCAGGTAGCTGAAGATGCCGCCGACCACCAGCAGGGCCGTGAGGAAGAACACGAAAAAGCGGTTCTTCAGCGAGAAGGATATGATGCCCTGAATGAATTTATTCATCGGGATGCGCCGGGCGGGCCGGCCGGTAAAAGGTTGGTGAGGGGTGAGGCAAGCAGGCAAAGGGCGAAACGCCGCGCAGCCGCCGGCCCAGCGGGGCGGCGGTAGCGGCCGGGGCGCAGAGGCCCGGGGCAGGGTTGGGCGGTAAGAATCAGCTGGCCATGACGCGAGTAGGCTGGGAGCGGACTGAGAAAAGCGGGTTTGGTAGAAAACCCGCCGTGAAACACGACGGGCTTTTCTCTCACCAAACCTTGAAGGGAAGTCGGGAAAAGGATTCGGCGGGACCGGCCGCGGCCAGGGCCGCGGGCTGTTCCTGCCGCCCGCGCCGCTCGGGCCGGTACGCCGCGCGGAACAGGTGGCGCAGGTGCGCCAGGTTGGCCACCACCAGCACCGTGGTGGCGTAGCCGATGAGCATTTCGCTGGTCACGTACAGCTGCCCGAGCAGGGTGGTGGGGTACACCTCGTTGCTGCCGGCGGTGGTGAAGGTGCCCGCGCTCAGGTAGAAAAAGGTGAGCAGCTGGCCCAGCGGGTCCCGCTCGCCGAAGGGCAGCCGGAACGCCCCCGGGTAGATGCGGTGCAGGCAGTAGTAATCGAGGGCGTAGGAGGTGATGATGAGCAGCACCGTCAGGGCAATGAAGGTGGTCAGGTGCCGCAGGTGCTCGGCCGAGTCCACCGTGCGCCGAATCCAGCCGAGCACGGCCCGGGCGCAGTACCACAGCTTGCCGGCCGTGACGAGCAGCAGCAGCCCCGCCACCAGCGCCGGCCGGGCCAGCATGTACCAGTCGACCACGAAAAGCGCCGCGCCCAGCCCGATGAGGCCGGCAAAGAGCAGCAGCGCGTGCAGCACGGAAGCGGGGAGGCGAAGCATGGCGGAGGTGGTGAAAGTGGTGGTGGGGGTGCCGGAGGGGCGGGTGGTTAGTGCACGAGCACGGCTTTGGTGTCGGGGTGCAGCTCCGCGTCGGTGTGCGGGCCGTACTTGCTGTGCTCGGCGCGGTAAGCGCGCTCGAAAATCAAGGGGAAGATGAACAGCGTCAGCAGGGTGCCGGTGATGAGGCCGCCGATGACCACGATGGCCAGGGGCTTGGAGGTTTCGGAGCCGATACCGGTGCTGATGGCGGCCGGCATCAGGCCGATGGTGGCCATCAGGGCGGTCATCACCACCGGGCGCACGCGGCTGGTCACGCCCTCGTAGATGCTCTTGTCCAGGCTCATCTTGCGCAGCATGTTCTGCTTGAACACCGAGATGAGAATCACCCCGTTCTGAATGCAGATGCCGAACAGCGCGATAAAGCCGATACCCGCCGAGATGCTGAAGTTGGTGTGCGTGAGCAGGAGGGAGGCAATGCCGCCGATGATGGCAAACGGCACGTTCAGCAGCACCAGGCCGGCGTCCTTGAGGTTGCCGAAGAGAATGAAGAGGATGAAGAAGATCAGCCCGAGCGAGATGGGCACCACCTGGGTGAGGCGCTGGGTAGCGCGGCGCTGGTTTTCAAAGTCGCCGGTCCACTTCATGGTGTAGCCCTTGGGCAGGTGCACCGCCGCGTCCACTTTCTTCTGGGCCTCTTCGATGGTGGAGCCCATGTCGCGGCCGCGGATGCTGAACTTCACGGCGGCAAAGCGCTTGTTGTCGTCGCGGTAGATGAGCGAAGGGCCGTTGACCGGGCCGATGGTGGCTATTTCTGAAATCGGGATGGTCTTGCCCGCCTGCGTGGGCACCATCAGCTGGCTGATTTCGGCCGGCGTCGAGCGGTACTGCGGCTCGTAGCGGACGCGGATGGGGAATTTCCGCTCACCCTCGTAGAGCTGGGTGGCCTGCTTACCGCCCACAGCCATTTCCAGCACTGCGTTGGCGTCGGCCTTGTCCACGCCGTAGCTGGCCATCTTGTTCTCGTCCAGCTCCACGTGCAGCTCCGGCTGGCCGATGTTGCGCAGGGCGCCCAGGTCGTCGATGCCCTTGATATTCTTAAGGATGGCGTAGACCTCGCGGCCCTTTTCCTCCATCAGCTTGAGGTCGGTACCGTAGATTTTGACGGCAATGGAGCCTTTCACGCCCGAGGCGGCTTCCTCCACGTTGTCCATGATGGGCTGCGAGAAGTTGAAATCCACGCCGGGGAAGCGGCCGAGTTTGGCTTTCATGTGGTCGATGAGCTGGGCGCGGTAGGCGGCCGACTTCATCTTGTTCTGCACGTCCTTGGTGTGCTTGATCTGCACCAGGAACTCGTTGTTGTAGAAGCCCGTCGGGTCGGTGCCGTCGTTGGGGCGGCCGGTCTGGCTCACCACGTCCGACACCTCGGGGAAGGAGAGGAACACCCGGCGCATCTCGTTGCAGAGCTTGTTGGACTCGTCCAGCCCGATGCTCAGGGGCAGCTGGGCTCGCACGTAAATCGAGCCTTCGTTCAGTTCCGGCAGGAATTCCGAGCCCAGAAACTTGAAGGCGCCGAGGCCGCCGGCCACCACCAGGGCGGCAATGAGCAGGCTGATGTTTTTGCGGGCGTAGGTGAAGCGGAAGAAGCGCTGGGCCCCGCGGTTGATGGCGCGCACGAAGAAGTTGTCCTTCTCCTTCACGTCCTTCTTCAGCAGGATGCTCGTGAGCACCGGCACCAGCGTCAGGGTGAAAATCAGCGCGCCGAGCAGGGCGAAGCCGAGCGTCCAGGCCAGCGGGCTGAACATCTTGCCCTCCACTTTCTCGAAGGAGAAAATGGGGAGCAGGGCGGTGATGATGATGGCCTTGGAGAAGAAGATGGCCTTGCCCATGTCGCGGCCGGTTTTTTTGATCAGCCCGAGCTTGGCCAGGCTGTTGAACCGCGCCATGCCTTTCTCGTGCGCCTTGTGGTCGAGGGCCACAAAGAGCCCTTCCACCATCACCACCGCCCCGTCGATGATGATGCCGAAGTCGATGGCGCCCATCGACAAGAGGTTCGCCGACATGCCCTTCAGCCGCAGACAGATGAAGGCGAAGAGCAGGGCCAGCGGGATAATCACCGACACGATGACGGTGGTGCGCCAGTCGGCCATGAAGAGGAACACGATAACCGTGACGAGCACGATGCCTTCGAGCAGGTTGTGAATCACCGTCTCGGTGCTGAAGTCGATGAGCTGCTGCCGGTCGTAGAAGGTCTTGATCTGCACGTCCCGGGGCAGAATCTTCTCGTTCAGCTCCTGCACCTTGTCCTGCAGGCGGGCAATGACTTCCGAGGGGTTTTCGCCCTTGCGCATCACCACGATGCCCTCCACCTTGTCGTCTTCGAGCCCGCGGCCCACTTTACCGAGGCGCGGCAGCGCCGATTCCTGCACCGACGCCACGTTCTTGATCAGAATCGGGGCGCCGTTCACGTTCTTGATGACCGTGTTGTTGATGTCGCCGATGTTGTTCAGCAGCCCGATGCCGCGCACCACGAAGTTCTGCTGGCCCTCGTTGATGACGTCGCCGCCCACGTTGATGTTGCTGCGCTGCACGGCGTTGTACACGTCGAGCGGGGTGATGCCGAAGGTCTGCAGCTTGGTCGGGTCCACGCTGATTTCGTAGTCCTTCACCTCGCCGCCGAAGCTGTTCACGTCGGCCACGCCGGGCACGGCCTTCAGGTTGCGCTCAATCACCCAGTCCTGGATAGTTTTCAGCTCGCGCACCGTCTTATCCTTGCTCTCGATGGTGTAGCGGTAGATTTCGCCGGTGGGGCCGTAGGGCGGCTGCACCTCCGGGTCGATGCCGTCGGGCAAATCCACATCGGCCAGCAGGTTATTCACCTGCTGCCGGGCGAAAAAGTCCTCCACGCCGTCGTCGAAAATCACCTTCACCACCGACAGGCCGAAGAGCGAGGTGCTGCGCACCGAAGTCTTCTTCTGCACCGGGTTCAGCGCAATTTCGATGGGCGCCGTCACGAACTTCTCAATCTCCTCGGCCGAGCGGCCCGGCCACTGGGTGATGATGGTAATTTCGGTGTTGGTGACGTCCGGAAACGCTTCGATGGGCGTGTTGCGGTAGCTCACCACCCCGGCCACGATGGCCACCGCCGTCATCAGGAAGACGAAGCCGCGGTTTTTTAGCGAGAAGGCAATGATGCCTTGGATGAACTTGTTCATGGTTGCTTGCGAAGAAGCGGGTGGTCAGGAGCTGGGGAGGCTGTAGCAGCAGGTCGAAAGCCGTTCGGCAACGGCAAGGGAATGGCCGTCGGCGTACTTTGCGCCGACCTCGGGGGCCTCGTGGGGCTGGCTCCTGACGGAGGCTAGTCGTTCAGCTCGTCGTAGACGAGCAGCTGGTTTTTGGCGATGATGACGTCACCGTCCTTAAGGCCGGAGGCCACGTAGCTCACGTCGCCCACGGTCTTGTCGAGTTTCACCTCGCGGGTGTCCACGTGCTTCCGGTCGCGGTAGACCATCACGTAGTTGCGGTCCTTGTCGAAGATGACGGCCTCGGAGGGCACGGCCAGCATCTTGGTGGCCTCGGTGTTGAGCACGTTGATGCGGGCGTACATTTCGGGCTTGAGCAGGTAGCCGGGGTTGGCGAGGCGCACGCGCACCTTCATCACCTTCGCGTCGGGGTCGAGCACGTTGAACACCTTGTCGATGCGGCCCTCAAAGTGCTTGTCGGGGTAGGCCAGCGTCGTCACGTCGGCCTGGTAGCCCTCCTTCACTTTCGCAATGTCCGACTCGAACACGTTGGCCATAATCCACACGTCGTCGAGGTTCGACACGGTGAAGAGGTTCTGCACGTTGTCGGCGTTGAACTGCATGTGGTCGGTCACGTTCTTCTCCGTGATAAAGCCCGAAATCGGGGCCCGCAGCGTGTAGGTGCCGTCGGCCGACACGCCGTACACGCTCAGCTGCTTGCGCGACTTGCCCACGTTGCTCTGGGCTTTCTGCAGCTCCTTGCGGGCCAGCACCACGTCGCGCTCCGAGGCCAAGCCCGACTGAAACTGGTCTTCGGCCACCGCCAGGTTCTTGCGGGCAATGTCGAGGTCGGTGCCGGCCGTGGCGCTCTGGTTTTGCAGGTCGGCAATTTCGCCCGAGCGGATGACGGCCAGCACTTGGCCCTTCTCCACATGGTCGCCCAGCTCCACGTTGAGCTGCTCCACCACGCCGCCCACCAGCGGAAACACCTGCACGGTTTTGTCGCCGTTGGTGGCAATCTGGCCCGAGAGGGTCAGCTCGTTGCGCACCGGCTCGGCGTGCACCGTGTCGAGCTTGATTTCCTTCATCATTGTGTCGGAGAGCATGAAGGGCTGGGTTTCTTCGGCGGCCGGGTTGGCGTCGGAATCGGTGCAGCTGCTCAGCAGGCCCGCGGCGGCAATCGGAAAGAGCAGGGCGGTGAGGGAGCGGGAAACGCGAAGCATGGCGGTAGGCGGTGAGGTGCGCCGCGGCGGGGCGCGGGCGGGTGAAAGACTTAGTTGGCGGGCGTCAGCACCGGGCGGCCGACGGCGTAGTTGAGCTGCTCGTAGGCGCGGATGCGGTTGTTGCTCCGCTCGTTGCGCTGCAGCAGGTTTTCCTTGTAGCTCTCGTAGAAGTCGAGGAATTCCACGATGGTGATGTTGCGCTGGGCGTAGCTGCGCTCGATGCCGTCGATGAGCTTGTCGAAGTCGGCGGTGTTGCGGTCGGTGTTGGCCGACAGCTGCTCGGCCTGCTGGGCCAGCGCGTAGGCCTGGTACACCTCCTGGCGCACCTGCAGCTGCTGCTGCGAGAGTTGGGCCTGGCTGCCCTCCATCTGCGCCCGGGCCGTGCGGATGTTGCCCTGGTTGCGGTTGAAGACGGGCACGGCAATGCCCAGCGTCACCGCGTTGTAGTTCTGGATGTAGTTGCCGGCGCGGTCGTACACGTAGCCCACGGCCAGGTCAGGAGCGGCCAGGGCGTGTTGCAGGCGCAGGTTGGCCTGCTGCTGCTGCACCTGGGCCATGCGGGCTTTCACGTCGGCGCGCACGTTCTGGGCCGAGTCGGCCAGGGCGGTTTCGCCCGGGGCCTGGCTGAGCGAAAGGGCCCGAATGGCGGCCAGCGACACCTGCGGCACCAGGTACGAGGGAGTTTCGTCGCGCAGCAGCACGTGCAGGTCGGCCTGGTCCTGGGCCATGTCGCGCAGCAGGGTCTGCCGCTCGGTTTCCAGGTCAAACAGGAAGGCCTTGAGGCGCACCACGTCCTTCAGGGCGATGTTGCCCTTCTGCAGCTGCTGCTCGTAAAGGCCGATGGTGCGGCGGAATTCGCTGATCTGCCGGTCGTACACGCTCAGGGAGCGTTGCTTGAAGTACAGGTCGTAGAAGGTGGTGCGCAGCTGGTAGCGCAGGGTGCGCAGCAGATCCTGCAGGTTATACTGCTCCACCAGGGTGTTTTGCTGGGCCACCGCGGCCGCGGCTTTGCGGCGGCCGGCAATGGCGAACAGTTGCTGCACCTGCACGGCCGTGTTGCCGGTGCGCGTCACGTCCAGCGTCTTGCGCGTAAACTGGTTGTAGGCGTTCTGCTCGACGCTGATGGTGGGGTTGTCCCACAAACGAGCCTGCAGAATCTGGGCCTCGGCGGCCGAGACGTTGAAGCGCTGGGCCAGCAGGGCGAAGTTGTTGTCGACGAACTGCTGCTCGGCCTGCGGCAGGGCGAGGCGGACGGTATCGGTAGCGGCAGCCTGGACGGGCGCTTCGGCGCGGGCGGCCGCGGCCGTCAGCAGCAGGCCGGCGGCCAGGGAAAGTAAGCGAAAGGGGGCGCGGAACATTGTCGTCTGGTGAGTTGACAATGCAAGTGTACCGCGGGGGTATTAGGCGAATATTAGAGGTGCATTAGAAACAGATTAGAATCGTAATATTTTCTGAAAAATGCCATTTGCAGGTGTTTAAGGCGTTTTTTGTTAGTGAATATTTTTGATAAATGTGGTCATGAGTAGCTCCAGCTGGCGGGGCGGGGCTCTGTTAAGATATTCAGCCGGCGCAATTTTTGCCGCGTCACGCCGCATTCATTGTTCGTTCTTTTTACGTCGACTTTATGGCTCTTTCTACTCCTCGTTTCTTGGCGCTTGGTTTCTTGGTAGGTCTTGTGTCTACCCGAGCCGCGCAGGCCCAGCAGGCACCGCGCTACGTGTTTCCCAACACGCCCCAGGGCAAGGTGCTGGCCCTACCGGGCGGCCAAATACTGCTCGCCAGCAACGTCACCGGCAGCCGGGCCCTGCGGCTGCACTGGCTCAACGCCCAGGGCGACACCGTGCGCAGCCGCCGCATTACGTTGCCCGGCACGGCCGGCATCGGGCTGCGCAGCGTCGCGCCCAACCCGCACACGGGCACCGCGCTGATCGAATGCGGCGGGCGGACCGTGCTGCTCTCGGCGCAGGGCGACACGCTCTGGACGCGCCGGCTCAACGTTCCCGCGTTAGCCACTGGCACCCCCGACGGCGGCTTTGTGGCTTTGGGCGAAGGCTACGCCCCCGGCGCGAGTCAGTTCGGCCCTTACTGGGTTAAAATAGCCGCGACCGGGCAGCAAGTCGGCCAAACCTATTTGCCGCTGCCGGCCGGTATCAATTACCGGTATCCCGTGGGCGTAGTGCCGGCCGCCAGCGGTAGCTGGCTGGTGGTGCAGGAAGATCTGGCCACCAGTCCGTACGCCGCCTACCGTGCCATTCAGGTCAGCGACGCCGGCGTGATGGGCGCGCAGCTCGTGCTGCCGGTGAGCGGGTACGGGCTGGGTTCCATCGCCGCCCTGCCCAACCCCGCCGACGGTTACCTGGCCCTGATCGGCAGCCGGGTGCAGCGGTTTTCGCCGTCGTGGGTCGCGCAGTGGCCCGCGCCGGCCCCGGGCTACGACGGCATGCGCGTGGCGCCCGACGGCAACGCCCTGGTGTTCATGGCCGGGCCCTACGCCCGCATTCCGGAGGCGCCCTTGGGCTTTCCCATCGGCGTCGGGCAGGTGACGCCGCAGGGCCAGCAGCTCTACGCGGCCCTCATCGATGAGCAGATGGGGGCCATCGGGGTGGGGCTGGACATTGCCAAGAACACGACCGGCTCGTTGCTCGTCCACACCGCCGTCCGCCAGACCTCCGCTTCCAGCCCCACCTTGCTGGTGTACACGCTGCCCGCCGTAGCGCTGGCTGCCAACAAGGCCGCCGCGAACGAACTGGCTGTGTACCCGCAGCCCGCTACCGAAGCTGTGACCATCCGCACCGCCGGCTTGCAGGGGCAGCTGACCTTGCTCGACGGCCTCGGCCGCGTGATGCGGGAGTTGCCGCTTGCGGCTGGCCAGACCGAACAGCAGCTGCCTTTGCAGGGCCTAACCGCCGGCGTGTACGTGCTGCGCGCCACCGACAAGCACGGTCGAGCCCTGAGCACCCGCTTGAGCAAGCAGTAAAACGCTAGGCGTCGGGGTGGTCAAACACTACCTCGGCCATAGTGCCGCCCCCGTGCCGGGCCCGCAGCGCCAGCTGCCCGCCGTGCCGCCCGATGATGTTCCGGGCCAGCGGCAGCCCCACGCCGTGCCCCACGACGTGGCGCGAGTTGTCGCCGCGGAAAAAGGGCTGGAACAGCCGGGCGTAGTCCTTGTCGGCAATACCGATGCCGCGGTCGAGCACGCGCAGGCGCAGGGTGTGCGGGGCTTCGTAATCGAGGCGCAGCTCCACGGGCTGCTCGGCGGGGGAGTACTTTAGGGCGTTTTCCACCAGGTTGCTCAGCGCCCGCAGCAGCAGGGCCCGGCTGCCGCGCACTACCAGCCGCTCGGCGTCGTCGGGCAGCGCGCCGAGCTGCACCTGCACGCGGCGGCGCTGCTCGGTGGGCAGGCCGTTGCGCACTTCCCACACCAGCTCGTCGAGGCGGATTTCCTCGGTCTTGGGCAGGTCCACCGAGTCGGTTTGGGCTAGCTCCAGCAGGTTGTTCACCAGCAGACGAAACTGCAGCAGCTCGGCCAGCACCGAGCCCAGGGCCTCGCGGTAGGCGGGGGCGTCCCGTTCGCGGGCCATCAGCACCTGCAGCTCCCCGATGGTGGACGTGAGCGGGGTGCGCAGCTCATGCGAGGCGTTGCGTACGAAGGTGCCCTGGCTTTCGAAAGAGTCTTCCAGGCGCTCCAGCATGCGGTTGAAGGTGCGGGCCAAGCGCGAAATTTCGTCGGGTTCCTCGGTTTTGCCCTCGTCGAGGCGCAGGTGCAGGTCGCGGGCCGTGATGCGGTCCACCTGGTCGTTGATGTCGGCAATGGGCCGCAGGGCCCGGCCCGCAAACAGCCGCCCGGCCACGTAAATCAGCACGAGGCTGCCCACGAACACGGCCACCATGATGCCGGCCAGGTAGCGCAGCCGGGCCTTGCCGAAGCTGTTTTCGGCCGCCGCCACGATGACGTAGTCGCCCTGGTTGTCGTGGTAAAACACGCCCACGGCCTGCCGCGGCCCGATGTCAAAGAACACCTCCCGCTCGCTCACGATGCGGGCCAGCAGGTGCTCCGAAAGCTGAATCCGCTCGTCTTCTTCCAGAAAGCGGGGCTGCAGCTGGCTGTTGTACACCTGCAGCACTTCGTTGGGCAGGGTTTGCAGGTAGCGGCGCTCAAACTCGCGGAAGGCATTGGCGCGCATCTCGTCGCGCTCCAGAAAGATATAGCCCGTCACCTCGGCCCGGTCGCGCAGGCGGCGGTGAAACTCCTCGTGGGTGTAGCGTTCCTGCAGGATAAACGACACCGACAGCGCCGCCAGCATAATGACGGCCACCATGCCCAGAAACAGCCAGGTCAGCCGGTCGCGGATAGTCATGGGGTCAAGTGGTGAATTTGTGAACTTGTGAACTTGTGACCGGGCGTTCGTGAAGCGGGCAGAGTAGCCGCATTCACAAATTCACCACTTCACAAGTTCACCTTTCTTCTTCCCGCATCACGTAGCCCATGCCCACCACGGTGTGGATGAGCTTGCTGGGGAAGGGCTTGTCGACTTTGTTGCGCAGGTAGTTCACGTACACGTCGATGACGTTGGAGCCCGCGTCGAAGGAGTCTTCCCAGCTGTGCTCGGCAATTTCGGCCCGGCTGAGCACCCGGCCCTTGTTGCGCAGCAGCAGCTCCAGCAGGGCAAATTCGCGGGCGGTGAGCTTGAGCGGCTGCCCGGCGCGGGTGACGGTCTTGGCGGCCGTGTCCAGCGTGAGGTCGGCCAGGGCGAGGGTGGCGCCTTTCACTACGTGGCCGCGGCGGCGGGTGAGGGCGCGCACCCGGGCCAGCAGCTCCGGAAAGTCGAAGGGCTTGACGAGGTAGTCGTCGGCGCCGGCGTCGAAGCCCTCCAGCTTGTCGGCGGTGGTGCCCAGGGCCGTGAGCATAAGCACGGGCACGTCCTGGTCGCGCTGCCGGATGGCTTTGAGCACCTCGAAGCCGCTCATGCCGGGCAGAATCACGTCCAGAATAACCAAATCGAAGGAGTGGGCCAGGGCCAAGCGCGCCCCGAAGGTGCCGTCGTAGGCCACTTCCACGTCGAAATGCTCCTCCTCCAAGCCCTTGCGGATAAAGGCCGATACCTTCGGCTCGTCTTCCACCAGCAGTACTTTCATAGCTGCAAGATTACGCAACCGCGGCGCAAGGGAACCAGGCCGTAATCCAATTTGCTTGTAGATTAGCACTGTTGCCCAGCACTTACTCCTGCGCCGGGCCGGTTTTGCGGCGCATCGGCGGCTTCACCCAGGCTGCTGATTATCAGGTCCGCAGCCCGGCTTGGCTTCCGCCACCTATGCCGCAAACCACCGTCAGTCAGCGCGAGCAAGTCACCCAGCTGCTCTACGAGAAAGCCGAGGAGCTGAGCGCCGCCGCCTACCAGCACTACGCCCAGCAGGGCGGGGAGGTAGACGACGAAAGCCGCCTGCGCGCCCAGCTGCGCAGCCACCTGCAGCCCCTGGCCGACGCCGTGCTCATGAGCAGCCCGGCCCTGTTCGACTCGCACCTGCAGCAGCTGCGCCAGCGCGGCGCGGCCGCCGAAGCCCAGCTGGCCCGCCAGCTCACCGCCTTGCGCCAGACCTTGCTGCTGCGCCTGCCCATCGGCGAGTACGTGCTCATGGCGTCGCTGCTGAGCGCCGGCATTGCTCAGCTCGACGAGCCCGCGCCCGCCCCGCTGGCCGAGGAAGAACCGGCCGACGCGGCCGCCGCCTACCAAGGCATGGCGGCCGAGTACCTGCGCCGCCTGCTCGTGCCCGACCGCCCCGGGGCCTGCCGGCTCATCCTCGACGCGGCCCGCGGCGGCACCGACGTGCGCGAACTGTACCTGCAGGTGCTGCAGCCTGCCCAGCGCGAAGTGGGCCGGCGCTGGCACCGCGGCGAGGTCAACGTGGCCGAGGAGCATTTCTGCACCGCTACCACCCAGCTTATCATGGCCCAGCTGCAACCCTACCTGCACGGCACCCCGCGCAACGGCCGCCGCCTGCTGGCCGCCTGCGTGGCCGGCGACCTGCACGCGCTGGGCCTGCAAATGGTGGTCGACTTCCTGGAGCACGACGGCTGGGACGTGTATTACCTCGGCGCCAGCGCCCCGGCCGATTCCGTGCTCAAAACCGTAGCCGATTTGCAAGTCGACCTGGTGCTGACCGCCGCCTCCATGCCCCACCACGTGCCGCTGGTCACTGAGTTCATCAGTGAGCTGCGGCGCAACCCCGAAACCAACCTGACCCGCGTCCTCGTCGGCGGCCGGCCCTTCAACTACGACGCGACGCTGTGGCAGCGGGTGGGGGCCGACGCCTGGGCCCCCAGCGCCGACCAAGCCGTGCAGGCGGTGCGGCAGCTCTTCGGCGAGTCGACGGCCAGCCCGGCGTAGTGTCAGGCAAGCGCCTGCTAAAAAGGCCGGACCGCCGCGGGGCAGTCCGGCCTTTTTGTCGGGGTGGCCGAAAAATGTTAGGCGTGCCGAATAAATTTTAGTCGTCCTCGTAGTCCAGTCCGAGCACGTTATTGAGGGCGCCTTGCAGCTCGGCGGCGGCGTGCATTTGCCCGGCTTTGCGGGCTACGGTAAGGCCCGTACGCAGGATGTTTTCGGCTTCGCCGAGGTGCCCTTGTTCCTGCCGAAGCTTGCCTGCGTGGTAGTAAGTACCCACATAATCAGGGTGTTCCGCGAGGAGCTTCTGGTAGTAGAGCCAAGCCGTGTCCAGGTCGCCAGCCGAGCGGTATTCGGTGGCCAACGCGTACACGGTAAAGGCGTCGGTGGGGTCTTCCTTATAGAAGGTGAGCAGTTGCTCCAGGCGGCTCGGTGAGGTTTCCATCGGTGGGATTTTCCAGTATCTTCGGCCCGAAATTAGGGCATAGCCCGCATCTTCTGACCCTTAAGTCGACCTGATGAAGTTTCTCGTTTGCATTAGCAACGTCCCGGACACGACGACCAAAATCACGTTCACCCCGGATAATAAGGAGTTTAACAAGGCGGGCGTGCAGTTCGTCATCAACCCGTGGGATGAGTATGCACTCACTCGCGCCATTGAGTTGAAGGAAGCCCAGGGCAGCGGCACCGTGACGGTGCTCAACGTGGGCGAAGCCGATACCGAGCCTAATATCCGCAAGGCCCTGGCCATCGGGGCCGACGACGCCATCCGCGTCAACGCCGCGCCGAAGGACGCGTGGTTTGTGGCCCAGCAGATTGCCCACTACGCTAAGGAAGGCGGCTACGACGTCATCCTGATGGGCAAGGAAAGCATCGATTACAACGGCTTCCAGGTGCACGGCATGGTGGGCGAGCTGCTCGGCATTCCGACGGTGGCCCCGGCCATGAAGCTGGACATGAGCGGCAACACCGCCACGCTGGAGCGCGAAATCGAGGGCGGCAAGGAAATCGTGGAGGTGAACACCCCCTTCGTGGCCTCCTGCCAGCAGCCGATGTGCGAGCCGCGCATCCCGAACATGCGCGGCATCATGACGGCCCGCACCAAGCCGCTGAAAGTGGTGGAGCCCGTAGGCGAAGGCGCCGCTACCGCGGTGGCCGAATACGCGCTGCCGCCCAAAAAGCAAGGCGTGAAGCTCATCCCCGCCGAGCAGGCTGGCGAGCTGATCAAGTTGCTGCGCAACGAAGCCAAAGTCATCTAATCCAGAACTGAGATTGTAGAGCGTAGAACTTAACATTTCGATGTTAGTTCTTGATGGTGAATGGCTTATCCATGGCTGTTCATAGTCCTAAGCTCTAGCTTCTAACCTCTCTGAAAATGTCAGTACTCGTAGTAGTAGAATGCGATAAGGGCGAAGTGAAAAAGTCTTCGCTGGAAGTAGCGTCGTACGGCGCGCAGGTGGCCCAGGCCCTGGGCACCACGGCCACGGCCGTGGCCGTGGGCGAAGCCACCGAAGCCAACTTGGCCAAGCTCGGCGAACAGGGCATCTCGAAGGTGCTGTTCGACAACGAGCCGCGCCTAAAGGATTTCGTCAACGGCGCTTACACCAAGCTCATTGCCGCCGCCGCTGATAAGGAGCAAGCCAAAGTCATCGTGCTGGCCAACTCCAACATTGGGGCCTCGGTCGGTTCGCGCCTGGCGGTGCGCCTGAAGGCTTCCTTGGCCACCAACGTGGTGGAGCTGCCCAAAATCGACGGCGGCCAGTTCACGGTGAAGCGCGGCGCCTTCTCGGGCAAGGCCTTCGCCGACGTGGTGCTGTCGGGCGAGCGGAAAATCATTGCCGTGAAGAAAAACAGCATTGAAGCCCTGCACAACGGCGGCCAGACGGCTCAGGTGGAAAGCTTCTCGGCCCAGCTTTCGGACGCCGACTTCGCGGACGCCCCCAAGCAGGTAATCATGCAAGACCAGGCCGGCGGCATCCTGCTGCCCGAGGCCGACAAAGTGGTATCGGGTGGCCGCGGCATGAAAGGCCCGGAAAACTGGCACCTCATCGAGGACCTGGCGAAGGCGCTGGGGGCGGCTACGGCCTGCTCCAAGCCGGTGTCGGACGTGGACTGGCGCCCCCACCACGAGCACGTGGGGCAGACGGGCATTACCGTTTCGCCGAACTTGTATATTGCCTGCGGCATCTCGGGCGCCATCCAGCACCTGGCCGGCGTTAACTCGTCGAAGGTTATCGTGGTCATCAACAAGGACCCCGAGGCCCCCTTCTTCAAGGCTGCCGACTACGGCATCGTGGGCGACGTGTTTGAGGTGCTGCCCAAGCTGACCCAGGCCGTGAAAGAACTGGGCTAGCCCCGGTGACTGCGCAGAGTGCGGGCGGGAAAAAAATGCGCTAACATTTTCCTCTCGCCCGCATTCTTGCGTTAGAAGCAATTCAGTCACCCGTTCACCTTCCGCACAACTACTTCCCCCTCGTGAAGAAAATTCAGCTCGAAATTCTGGGCTTGTCCTCCAGCCAGTCGCAATCGGGGTCGTTTGCCCTGATCCTGGGCGAAAAGCACGGCAACCGCCGCTTGCCCATCATCATCGGCATGTTTGAGGCGCAGAGCATTGCCATCCAGATCGAGAAAATCAACCCCAACCGCCCGCTTACCCACGACCTGTTCAAGTCGTTTGCCGAGCAGGTGCACGTGACCATCCTCGAAGTGCTGATTTCGGACCTCAAGGAAGGCGTGTTCTACTCCAAAATCGTGTGCTCCGACGGGGCTACCACGTTTGAGCTGGACTCGCGCCCCTCCGACGCCATTGCCATCGGCCTGCGCTTCGGCGTGCCGATTTACACGGTGGAAAGCGTGATGAGCGAAGCCGGCATCATCCTCTCCGACCTCGACGAAGGTGCCGACACCGACGACGAGGACGATGACGACGAGGACGACGACACCCCGAGCACCCGCAGCGAGGTGGCCGAGCACAAGGAGCCTTCCGGGCAGGTGTCGCAGGAAGAGCTGACCAAAATGCTGGCCCAGGCGCTGGAGCGCGAAGACTACGAGAAAGCGGCCAAAATCCGCGACGAGCTCAACAAGCGCGGCGACAAGGACAAAGACAAAGAATAGCCGGCCTCAGCGGCCCGGCCACAGGGCAGCGGCCCGCGTCTCCCCGGACGCGGGCCGTTTGCGTTCAGTAGGTTGCAAGTGAACAGGCACGGCCGGGGAGGGGTGCACTGCCGGCGCCGCGGCCACGTGGTGGTGGTCGAAAAAGTCGCCCAGCCCTAGCGTGAACAGCAGCAGGCCGTAAAGCGTGTGCTCCAGCCAAACCAGGCGCAGGGAGCGGGTGCGGGCGTAGGTCTGGGCGAAAAACCAGCCACCGACAAACGTCAGGCCCACGGCAAGCCAGTTCTGGTACACGATGTGTAGTAGGGCAAACACGACGGCGCTGACCCACACGCGCAGCTGCTTGCCGGGAAACAGGCGGCGGTAGCGGCGGAAAAAGAAGGCCCGATATATCAGTTCCTGCGGGTACACCGACAGCACGGGATAGAGCACCAACAGCAGCACCCAGACCAGCGGCTGCCGACGCGGCAGTGCCAGCCACTGCTCGGGGTAGTGCCAGAGCACCAGGCCGGCCAGCAGCAACAGGCAGGGCAGCAACCGCCGCAGCAGACGGCGCAGCTGGCTGGGCTCCCGGCGCGCGTTTGGGGCCCGCCAGAAAGCCTGCTGCCCGAACTTGCGGTGCTGCCCCAGCCACCACGCCGTGCTGCCGCTCACCAGAATCAGGAGCGCGGCCAGCACGGCCGGTTGCCACCAGAAATACAGCAGGAGCGGGGCTAGCACGAACAGCGCGGCCCATTCGAGCCAGAGGTACAGGGTGCGGGCAAAGCGGGGCATACCAAGCGGCGGCGGACACAACGGCCACGCCCGGCAGGTGCCGCACGTGGCCGCAATTGAGTAGACTTGCACCTTCGCTTACGCAAGCCACTTCCCCGCGTTTATGTCTACCCCCGAAACCCACCCTGCCGCCGAGCAGGACCTGCGCTACCCCATCGGCCATTACCAGCTGCCCGAGCAGCCGCTCACGCAGGAGGAGCGCCACGGCTACATTCAGCAGCTGATGGCTCTGCCCACCGAGCTGCGCATGGCTCTCGACGGGCTCAGCGGTGAGCAGTTCGACACGCCTTACCGCCCGGGCGGCTGGACGGTGCGCCAAGTGCTGCACCACCTGCCCGATTCGCACGTGAACAGCTACACGCGCTTCCGCCTGGCCCTGACCGAAGACAACCCCACCATCCGGCCCTACGACGAGTCGGCCTGGGCCCAACTGCCCGACGTGAGCATCGTGCCGCCCGATGTGTCGCTCATCTTGCTCGATGCCCTGCACGCCCGCTGGGTGGTGCTGCTGAGTCAGCTCACCGACGAGCAGTGGCTGCGCACCTGGTACCACCCCGAGGCCCAGCAGACCATTCGTTTGGATGAGGCCCTGGTGATGTACGCCTGGCACGGCCGGCACCACACGGCCCATATCACCAGCCTGCGCAAACGCATGGGCTGGGGCAACTTCCAGCAGTAGAATATTGGGTGCGGTGGCACCGGCTGTTTATCGGAGGCTACACCCCGGCACTTCCGGCCGTCATGGCTAGGCCCAGCCGAAGTAACCTTGCCACTCGCGGCACGACGCCGCTGGCTTAAGCCAACAACGCCACCGCCCGGAACTCCAGACGCGGAGTTTCGGGCGGTGGCGTTGTTAGTCGGCGGGTATTGTGTTGGCGGTGCTCCTGGAGGAAGGATTGCTGCGCTTCGCTCGCACTAACAGTGGCTACCACCGTCGGACGGCGCAAACGCTAAATGTCCTTCGACGGCTCCTGACGGATTTCTTCGAGGCTGCCGCCTTCCATTTCGATGCGTTTGGCGGCGCGCACCAAGCTGCTGCTGAAGATAAACTCTTTCAGCTCGGGCACTTGCGCATTAAGAATTTCGTCCTTGGTGCCGTCCCAGAGCTTCTGGCCCTTGTGCAGGTACACGATATGGTCGCCGATTTCCACCACCGAGTTCATGTCGTGGGTGATGATGACGGTGGTGATGCCGTACTCGTGGGTGATTTCGTAGATCAGCTCGTCGATCTTGATGCTGGTGAGCGGGTCCAGGCCGGAGTTGGGCTCGTCGCAGAAGAGGTAAGTACAGTTCGGGGCAATGGCGCGGGCAATGCCCACGCGCTTTTTCATGCCGCCCGACAGCTCCGAGGGCATCTTGTTGCCGGCCGCTTCGAGGCCCACCCGCTTCAAGCAAAACTCCACCCGGTCGCGCCGCTCGCCCTTGCTCATGTCGGGCGTGAGCATGCGCAGCGGGAATTCCACGTTCTCGAACACGTTCATGGAATCGAACAGGGCCGAGGCCTGGAACAGCATGCCGATCTGCTTACGGATTTCCTGGCGGATTTCGATTTTGTTGTTCGTGAAGACCGTCCCGTCGAAGGTGATGGAGCCGATGTCGGGTTTGAGCAAGCCCACAATGCACTTGAGCAGCACCGATTTGCCGGTGCCCGAGCCGCCAAGCACTAGGTTGCACTTGCCCGTCTCGAAGGTGCAGGTAACGCCCTTCAGAATGGGGGCGTCGCCGAAGGATTTATGAACGTTGTGGATTTCAATCATCTGTCAAGTGGTGAAATTGCGAACTTGTGAGGTGGTGAAATCGGCAGGAGTGCCTGCGGTTCACAAATCCACCACTTCACAATTTCACCTTTAGAGGAGCGTCTGCGCCAGCACGTAGTCGGCCAGCAGGATGGCAATAATGGAGTGCGTGACGGCGGTGGTGCTGCTGGCACCTACTTCCAGGGCGCCGCCCTCGGTGTAGAAGCCGCGGTAAGCCGAAATGGCCGACACCAGGAAGGCAAATACCACCGACTTGATCAGGGCAAACGCAATGTTGTAGGGAATAAACGTGTCGCGGATACCTTCCACGTACTCCTGAGCGGTCATGGCGCCCGAGAGCGTGCCGGCGAGGTAGCCGCCCAAAATCGACAGCACCATGGCCAGAATTACCAGCAGCGGGAAGGTGATGATGGCGCCCAGAATGCGCGGCAGCACCAAATAATTGCTGGCGTTGATGCCCATGACTTCCAGCGCGTCGATTTGCTCGGTGATGCGCATGGTGCCCAGGCCGCCGGCAATGCTGCTGCCCACCTTGCCCGCCAGCACGATGCTGGTGATGGTGGGGGCCAGCTCCAGGATGGTCATTTCGCGCACCATGTAGCCGATGGTCGACTTCGGAATGAGCGGGTTGGTCAGGTTGTAGGCAATCTGCACGCAGGTTACGGCGCCGATAAACGCGGATACAATGCTGACAATGAACACCGAATCGATGCCGATGAGCACGGCTTCGTCGAGGGTGCGGTTCCAGAGCACTTTCACGCGCTCGGAACGGATAAACATACTCTGCAGGAAAAGCAGAAATTGGCCGAAAACTTTGACCATAGCGTAGGCTGGCGAGAAAAAAATGGAACCGCCGGGGCGGTGCTGGTCTACATACGTACAAACCGCGAAACAATCTTACGCGATATGCAGAAAACAATTGTGGTGACGGGCGGCAGCAAGGGCATTGGCCGCGCCATTCTGGAGCGTTTTGCCCGCGCCGGCTGGCGCCTCGTCACCTGCGCCCGCTCGGCCGAGGACCTCGACGCCTTGCGCGCCGACTTGGAGCAACAGTTCCCGGATGCGGAGGTTCAGGCCCTGCCCGCCGACCTGAGCAAGCCCAACGAAGCCCGCCGCTTCGTGGACTTTGTGCTCGGCCTGGGCGGCCCGGTCGATGTGCTCGTCAACAACGCCGGCTCATTCATCCCTGGCCGTTTGCAGGACGACGCCGCCGACGGCTCCACCCTGCGCGACATGCTGGCCGTGAACCTGCTCTCGGCCTACGACGTGACGCGCGGCCTGCTGCCGCAGCTGCTCCAACAGGAAGCGGCCCACATCTTCACCATTTGCTCCACCGCCAGCCTGATTCCCTACCCCAACGGCGGCTCCTACGGCGTGGCCAAGTTTGCCCTCTACGGCATGACCAAGAACCTCCGCGAGGAGTTAAAGCTCACGCCCATCCGCGTGACGGCCGTGCTGCCCGGCGCCACTTACACCGCCAGCTGGGAAGGCGCCGGCCTGCCCCCGGAGCGGTTTATCAAAGCCGAAGACGTGGCTGACGCCGTGTTTGGCACCTGGAGCCTCTCGCCGCAGGCCGTGGTGGAGGAGCTGCTCATCCGCCCGCAGCTGGGAGACATTTAGGGCATGAGGGTGTGAGGGGAGGAGTGTAGAAATTCTGGTTCCGTCAACTCCTACACTCTTACCCTACTGTGCCACCGCGCGGCCCTTGCCGGTCACGCTGATTTCCTTCTGCCGGGCCGAGCCGTTGTAGTACAGGCTGCCGTTGCCGGCCACGCTGGCGCGCAGGTAGTCGGTGGCCTGTACGTGGGCGTCGCCGTCGCCGAGCTTGTCCAGGTCGAGGTAGGCGCGGTGGGCGCGCAGGTCTTGGGCGTAGAGGCTGCCCAGGTCGCCGACGGTGGCCAGCAGCTCGTCGGTCTGCCCGCTGAGGCGCATGTCGCCCAGCTCGTAGAGGTCGACGAAGAGGCGCTGGCAATTCACGTCGAATTCGATGTCGCCGGCGCGGGAGAGGTGCAGAAAGAGCGTGTCCTGGCGAAAGGTGCCCTGGGTGCGCAAGGTTTTTTCGCCGATGTGAAACACGTCGGTGAGGCGCGGGGTGTGCAGGGTGACTTGCCGGGGCACGTCGTAGCGGCGCATCCAGTTGCAGCGGCTGGTGTTGTGGATGGTGAGCGTGCCGTCCTGCTCGGTCAGCTGCAGGTCTTCCTGCAAGTTCTGACCGGTGCGCACGGTAGCGTAGGTTTCGGCGTCTTGCACCACGGTCACTTCCACGTTGTCGTAGAGGCGCAGCACGTGGAAGGGCGCCAGCTCGCGCCGCTCTTCCGTGACCTTGCCGCTGCTTTTGAGACAGTCGCCCTCGTGGTCTTTGCCGCAGCCGCCGAGCAGCAGCGCCGCCAACAGCAGGGCCGGGGCTGCGTATGCCCCTAGCCGGGGGCGCGTACTAACTTGCGCGCCCGTTTTGCACCGGTTCATCAACACTTCTTCCAACCTAACAACGTATGGATCTGAACGGCAAGGTAGCCATTGTCACCGGCGTCAGCAAAGGCATCGGCTTGGCCACGGCCCAGCTGCTGCTGCTGCGCGGGGCCGTGGTGGCCGGCTGGGGCCGCCGCCGGCCCGCCGAGCTGCAGCACGAGCGGTTTTCGTTTTTTGAGTGCGACGTGCGCGACGAAGTGCAGGTGCAGGAGGCCTTCACCAACACGCAGCGGGAGCTGGGCCAGCAGGTGCACGTGCTCGTCAACAACGCCGGCCTGGGCCTGGCAGGCCCCGTCGACGGCTTTGATTCCCAGCAGTGGCACCGCATGTTCGACACCAACGTGCACGGGCTGTTCTACTGCACCAAGGCCGTGCTGCCGCAGATGAAACGCCAGCAGCTGGGCCACATCGTCAACATCTCGTCCATTGCCGGCCTCAACGGCATCGAGAACATGGCCGGCTACTGCGCCACGAAGTATGCGGTGCGGGGTTTTTCGCATTCTTTATTCAAGGAAGTGCGCCCGGACGGCATCAAGGTGACCTGCCTGTACCCGGGCTCGACGCAGACCAATTTCTTCGACGACATTCCCGGCACCACCGCCCACGAGCACATGATGCAGCCCGCGGACATTGCCGGCTGCATCGTCTACGCGCTGGAAACGCCGTTCAACTTCCACGTGGTCGACGTGGAAATGCGGCCGCTGCAGCCCAAAGGCCGCTGACCATGCTGCTGATTTGGGCGGGCTCGGCGCTGCTGCTCTGGTACACCCTGCGCCAGTACCGCCGGGCCCGGCCGCAACGCAGACCCGCGCAGCGCTGGTTTGTTTTCCTGGCGCTGGCCTGGCTGGTGCTGCTCGGCATCTGGGTGGTGCTGCCGCTGGTGGCCTCCTGGATCGGGGAGTACCTGCTGAAGAAACCCTGAACCGGCGGCAATGCGCCCGCTGCGCCGTACTTTCGCCCTCCTTATGGTTGAAATCCAACATTTGACCAAGCTCTTTGGCCCCCAGGCCGCCGTCAACGACATTTCGTTCACGGCCGGCCGCGGCGAAATCCTGGGCTTCCTGGGTCCGAACGGGGCCGGCAAAAGCACCACCATGAAAATTGCCACCGGCTACCTGCCGCCCAGCAGCGGCACGGTGCGCGTGGCCGATTTCGACGTGGTGGAGCAGCCCTTGGAAGTGCGCCGCCGCGTGGGCTACCTGCCCGAGCACAACCCGCTCTACCTCGACATGTACGTGCACGAGTACCTCGACTTCATCGGGCGCGTGCACGGGCTGGGCGGCAGCACCCTGCGCAACCGCGTGCGGGAGCTGGTCGGCCGCGTGGGCCTCACGCGTGAGCAGAATAAGCAAATCGGTGCCCTCTCGAAGGGCTACCGGCAGCGCGTGGGCCTGGCCCAGGCCCTGGTGCACGACCCGCAGGTGCTCATCCTCGACGAGCCCACCACCGGCCTCGACCCCAACCAAATCGGCGAAATCCGCACCCTGATCCGCGAGCTGGGCCAGGACAAAACGGTCATTTTTAGTACCCACATCCTGCCCGAAGTGCAAGCCCTCTGCGACCGGGTGGTCATCATCAGCCGCGGGCAGCTGGTGGCCGACGCGCCGGTGCGCGAGCTGAGCGGCCTCACCAAGGGCGGCACCGTCATCCGCGCCGAGTTCGAGGGGCAAATCGACCCGGCCCCGCTCTGGCAACTGCCCGGCGTGAAGGGGGTGGAGCAGGGGCAGAATGGCGCCTGGATTATCCGCACCGAGGGCCAGGGGGACCAGCGCCGCGCCATTTCGCAGCTGGCCGCCCAGCAGGGCTGGCTGCTGCTGGGCCTTCGCCAGGAAGAACAGTCCTTGGAGCAGGTGTTCCAGGAGCTGACGACCTCGCAACCAAAGAAATAAGAGCTACTAGAAAATAAGAACGTCATGTCGAGCTTGTCGAGACATCTCGCGTGCTGACGTCCGGGAGTAATCTGCCAGGTGAAAGGATGTTACTATCCGACATCAGCACGCGAGATTCCTCGACTTCGCTCGGAATGACGTTCTAAGTTGAGTCGTTCGACCAGACGAATCAGCGAAATCAACTAACTCAGCGCCAATCAACGGTTCATGTTCGCCGTCCTTCGCAAAGAATTCAACGCCTTCCTCAACTCCCCGGTGGCCTACGTGGTGCTCGGGGTGTTTTTGGTGGCCACCGGCCTGTTCGTGTGGGTCTTCCCCGATAGCTCAGTGCTCGACTACGGCTTTGCCGACCTGCAGACGCTGTTCAACCTGGCCCCCTGGATTTTTCTGTTCCTGATTCCGGCCATTACCATGCGCACCTTCGCCGAGGAAAAGAAGGCCGGCACCATCGAGCTGCTGCTCACCCGCCCGCTCACCGACGGGCAGCTGGTAGGAGGGAAGTACCTGGCCTGCCTGCTGCTGGCCCTGCTGGCCCTGGTGCCCACGCTGCTCTACTACTACTCGGTGGTGAAGCTGGGCGCCCCCGAAGGCAACATCGATTCGGCCGCTTTTGCCGGCTCGCTCATCGGTCTGGCGCTGCTGGCGGCCGTCTTCGCCGCCATCGGCGTGCTGGCTTCGGCTCTGACGCGCGACCAGATCATTGCCTTTCTGGTGGCCGTGGTGGGCTGCTTCCTGGTGTATTCGGGCTTCGATTCGCTGGCCTCGCTCTTCGAGGGCAGCTCGGCCTACTACATCGGCCAACTCGGCATTGCGGCCCACTACCGCGACCTGAGCAAGGGCTTGGTCGACTCGCGCGACCTGCTGTATTTCTTCTCGGTGGTGGCGGCCATGCTGCTGGCCACACGTCTCGTGCTTCGCAGCCGCAACTGGTAATCCGGACCTTCTGACGCATGGAAACCACTCCCGCCGCCACTACGCCCGCTCCTGTTGCGCCCGCCCCGTCGCGCAAGCAGCGCGACCTGCTCCGATTCGGCCTGATCATCCTGGCCTTGGTGGTGCTCAATTTCGTCGCCCAGCAGTTTTTCTTCCGCCTCGATTTGACGGAGGACAAGCGCTACAGCATGGCCCCCGCAACCAAGCAGCTGCTCGAAACCGCGCCCGAGCCCATTACCGTGACGGTGTACCTGGCCGGCGACTTTCCGCCCGCCTTCCGCCGCCTCGCCCAGGCCACTCGCGAAACCCTCGACGAAATGCAGATTCACGCCGGCTCCAAGCTGCGCTACGTCTTCGTCGACCCCTCGGCCGCTTCCTCCGAAGCCGACCGCAACAAAACCTACGGGCAGCTCATCCAGAAAGGCTTGCGCCCGACCAACCTCGGCGCCAACGAAAACGGCAAGCGCGTCGAGAAAATCATCTTCCCCTGGGCCACCGTGACGGTGGGCAACCGCGAGGAAAACGTGCTGCTGCTGCGCGGCAACCAAGCCGCCCCGCCCGACGTGCGCCTCAACCAGAGCATCGAAGGCCTCGAATACGAGCTAGCCTCCGCCGTGCGCCGTTTGGAGCCAGGCAAGCGCCAGCTCATCGGCATCGTGGAGGGCCATGGCGAGCCCGACAACGAGCACGTGGCCGACCTCATCGGTACGCTGCAGCGCGACTACAACGTGTACCGCATCGACCTGAATAAGGTGACCGAGCAGAACATGAAGGCCCTGTCAGCCGTCATCGTGGCCAAGCCCGAGCGCCCGTACACCGACCCCGAGAAGTACCAGCTCGACAAGTTCATCACCGAGGGCGGCCGGGCCCTGTTCTTCGTCGACGCCATGCGCGTGAACCTGGACAGCGCCAACCGCGGCGGCATGCTGTCCTTCCCGATGGAGCTGGGCCTGACGGATTTGCTGTTTACTTACGGCGCCCGCGTCAACGGGGACCTGATTCTGGACGTGAATTGCGGGCTGATTCCGCTGGTAACGGGCATGTCGGGCAACAAGCCCCAGGTAGAGCCCATGCCCTGGCCGTTTTACCCGGTCGTGAACAACTTCAGCCCGCACCCCATCACCCGCAACCTCGACGCGGTGTACCTGAAGTTCGTCTCCTCCATCGACACGGTAAAGGCCCGCGGCATCCGCAAGACGCCCCTGATGTTCACTTCGCGCTACACCCGCGTGCTGCCCGCTCCGGTGCCCATCAACCTCAACGACGCCCGCCTGCCCCCGGACCCGAAGCTGTACAAGAGCGGCCCCAAGCCCGTGGGCTACCTGCTCGAAGGCCAGTTCCGCTCCCTGTTTGCCAACCGCGCCAAGCCCGGCACTACGCAGTTTCAGCCCGCCCAAAGCCCCCAGGCCAAGCCCAGCAAAATCCTGCTCATCTCCGACGGCGACTTCGTGCGCAACGACGTGGACCCGAAAACCAAGCGCCCCCTGCGCCTGGGCTTCGACCGCCTCGCCACCACCGAGTTTGCCAACCGCGAGCTGACCCAGAACGCCGTCGACTACCTGCTCGATGAGTCGGGTCTGATCGGCGTGCGCGGCAAGCAAATCACCCTGCGCCCCCTGGACAAGGTGAAAATCAACGCCGAGCGGCGGCAGTGGCAACTGCTAAACCTGGGTGCCCCGCTGGCCTTGCTGGCCGTGTTCGGGTTGGTGCGGGCTTGGCTGCGCAAGCGCAAGTACGCCTCGTTTGGGGTGGAATAATGACTAGAATTTGATAGAGGTGCGCAAATCTGTTAGGTATGAGGTAGCAAGGCCAAGTAGCTCCTCAACCTTTTCTTTGGTTACGGGTTTGCCTGAATCATGTGATAATTCATTAGAAAGGCGTACGATTTGGTTTAGTGTGCTTCTCTCTTCTGCGCTCTTAACCTGCTTTAGCGTATTTATCAAGTCTCCTAAAGTTAAATCAGAGTAAGCATTGGGGAAGGAGAATAAACCGTTTCTTAGTCCTGATTGCCATATTAGGCTAAAATTCAATTGAGAATGATGGCAGCATTCAATCTTTAGTACGAATTCGAAAACTCTTCTAATGGAATTAGTTTTTTCACAAAGTTCATCTTCGTCAAGGTGGCCGTGTAAGGTGTTTTGTATTTTTTGTAAGCGAACTTCGCAGCTATAATAATTATATGTAAATAATAGTTTCTGCGATGTATCTGTCCCGAAACCGGCGTCTTTCGGAATAATTATGATTGAATAAATAGGTGTGTTATAACAGTAGCAGTTTTCTGCGTATTCGCCACGATCTAATTCGTAATCTATGTAGAAGTTTTTTCTGTATTCATATGAATCCTTAACATCTGGATCAATGGTTTTTAAGTAAGATAAAATCTCTTTGTGTTTCATGGCATAACCTCTTATGGTTATAAATGGCAAGTTTTTTAGCTCCACTAACTGCATGTCTTTGAAATGGAGTAAAATACTTGAGATATTTGGTTTGTATTTATTTTCTTTGATAAAACTATTTATTCTATCGCCTTTATAGTAATGCCAGTTAAGGGTTAAATAATTTTTATCTTTATCAATTGAGTAGCTTCCGATGCAGTCCCAGCACCCGCTATCTAAGAAATCTACTATAACCCATCCTTCTGTCTCTTTAAGTAGTCTGTTGAGGAATTTATCTAACAAGTTAATATCATAAATTGATTCTTTGCCGAAATCTTGAAAAATATTTGTGAATATTTTGGAGCCATCTGTAATTGGGTCGAGTTTTGACATAAAAATTTGTCGAACGATTGAAGTGATTTATGTACTCCGGTGTGAAGCTTATATTTTGTTAGTTACTTGCTACTGGGTTGCTCACGAAACCGCCGGTAATGCTCCAGTAACCCCCGAATATTCGCCGCGCCCACCGGATTGGCCGAATGCACGTTGAAGCGCTCCACCAGGAGACCTTGCTCCACCAGCCACTTGGCGCAGTCGTAGCCGCTGGGCAGTTCGCAGTTCCGCGCCTCGTCCCATCCCAGGTCGTGGTCAAAGGAAATTTCGGCGGGCACGCCCAGCCGCTCGATGGTGGCCACGAACTCGTCGAAGCTACGCACTACCACCCAGCCCGCGGTGCGGGGCGTGCGCAGGTCGTCTAGGTAAAGCTTGTAGGGCGTAGGCATCGGCGAGGGAAAAGTAGGACCGTTGCAGCAACTTTCGCAGCGGCAAGACGCAGCTAGGAGGTGCTATACGCCCAGGTCGCCGGGGCTGCGCACGGCCGGGTGAGGATTGCCCGTCAACCAGCACGTCGTGCCGGGTTAAAGCCGCGCCACGTCTTTATGCACAAATTCGCTTAGCAGTTCGTGCAAGGATGCTGCGTCGCGGTCGGTGTCTTTGACCAGGGCTTCGGCTTCTTCCAAGGGCCGGAAGCCGCTCAGGTGCCGGTAATCCGCCGGCGTCACTACCCCAAAGCCCATGGACCAGTCAGCGAAGTTGCGCTGCGCAATGGGCCCATCGGCTAGCTTGGTGACGCCCCGGTGGCGGTAGTCCCGCTCGATGCGGGCAAAAATGCCCAGCACCTCGTCGGTCGGGCCCTCCAACACCTGCAGGATGTCGCCCTCGCAATAAAGCAGCACGCCGGTCAGGTCGTGCGCTTCGTTCCAGGCCCGTGACTGCCGCAGCAGGGCCTGCAACTCGGCTTCGCTAAACGGGGCGGTGGCCGAGCTCTGGTAAACTAAATGGTGCAGGGTAGGGGCGGGCATGCGCAGATGAGGGGGCTAATGGAAACCAGGGCGCGGCAGCCTGAACCTACGAAGAAAGCCCGAAACTAGCGGGTCGGCGGCGGCGGCGCCCCGGCCCGCTGCGAGAACGGGGCCAGCGGCCCGTTTTGGCGGTCCATTGCCCCCAACGCGCCGCCCGCAAGCCGCTAGAAACTCCCGCCCGGCTTCCTATCTTTGTTCTCCCAAAACCGCAACCCTTCCCAAAGCCCTATATGAAGTTCATCGTCTCGTCCTCGGCGCTCCTCAAGCAGCTCCAGAGCATCAACGGCGTCGTCACGAGCAACCCCGTGGTACCCATCCTGGAGAACTTCCTCTTTGAAATCGAGAACGGCAAGCTCACCATCACGGCCTCTGATCTGGAGACCAGCATGATGACCGAGCTGCCCGTCGAAGCCCGCGAAAGCGGCCGCATCGCCGCCCCGGCCCGCATCCTGCTCGACACGCTCAAAAACCTGCCCGACCAGCCCGTGACCTTCACGCTGGACGAGGAAACCTACGGCATCGAAATAGCCTCGGCCAACGGCCGCTACAAGCTCGCCGGCGAAAACGCCACCGACTTTCCCCGCGTGCCGGTGGTGAAAGGCTCGGCCCCGGTCGAAATTCCGTCCAGCTCCCTGCTGCGCGCCATCACCAAGACCATCTTCGCCGTCAGCACCGACGAACTGCGCCCGGCCATGACCGGCATCCTCGTGCAGCTGGCCGACAACCAGGCCACCTTCGTCGCTACCGACGGGCACCGCCTGCTGCGCTACCGCCGCCAGGACGTGGCCGCCGGCCAGACGGCCAACCTCATCATTCCGCGCAAGGCCTTCAACCTGCTGAAGGGCGCCCTGCCCTCCGAGGCCACCCCGGTGCGCATGGAGTTCAACCAGTCGAATGCCTTCTTCTCGTTCAACCAGATGCGCCTCGTGTGCCGCCTCATCGACGAGCGGTACCCCGACTACGAGAATGTCATCCCGGTGGCCAACCCCAACAAGCTCATCATCGACCGCGGCCAGCTGCTGAACTCGGTGAAGCGCATTGCCATCTACTCGAACAAGACCACCCACCAAGTGCGCCTGCGCCTGGCCGGTTCCGAGCTGACCATTTCGGCCGAAGACCTGGACTTCTCGAACGAGGCCAACGAAAAGCTGCCCTGCCAGTACGACGGCGAAGACATGGAAATTGGCTTCAACGCCCGCTTCCTGATCGAAATGCTCTCCAACATCGACTCCGAGGAAATTACCCTGGAGCTGAGCACGCCCAACCGCGCCGGTCTGCTGATGCCCACGTTGGCGGAAGACAACGAAAGCATCCTGATGCTGGTGATGCCGGTGATGCTGAACAACTACGTGTAACCGCTGTTGCCCCCTTGCGCCTGTCATCCTGAGCGCAGCGAAGGACCTTACCCCGTCCGATAGTTACTTATCTGACGCCTGCCGTTCAACCGGCATAAGGTCCTTCGCTGCGCTCAGGATGACAGTTCTTTTAACCGCTTTCCTCGAATCTTACTTCGCATGAAAAAATCCGAAATCCGCTTCAGTATTGCCCTCGACGAGCAGAAAATCCCCGAGGCCATCAGCTGGAGCGCCACCGACGCCGGCGCCGACATCCACTTCGCCAAAGCCATGAACATCTCGATCTGGGACCGGGAAGAGCGCGGCACCATGAAGATTGACCTGTGGACCAAGGACATGCCCGTCGACGAGATGAAGCGCTTCTACGTGGACATGATTGGCTCCCTGGCCGAAAGCATCGTGGCCGCCACCAACGACGAGTTCATGGGCGCCAAGCTGCGGGCCGTGGGCAAAGAACTCGCCCAGCACGTGGAGCAGGAGGAGCGCGGCCAGCGCCAGTAACTATTCAGCGCGGCGTTTCACCACGTAACGGCACAAAAAAGCCCGCCCGGCAAGCTGCCGGGCGGGCTTTTTATTCGCTATGTCGAAGCCGCGTTAACGCGTGCGCGAAGCGGCCGGCTTGCTGTCCTCGCGCGACTGGCTGAGGGTAGCACCCCGGGCGCTGGCCGGCAGCGGGTTCTGCACCGATTTCACGAGCATGATGTCCGAAGCCTGGGCGGCGTAGTCTTTGTCGTACTTGTAGTAGGCCGAGCGGTTGCTGAAGTAATTGCTGTACTGCTCGGTCGTCAAGAAGGAGCGCAGCTCCCGGTCGCGTTCCTGGCACACGCCCTGGCACTGCTGGTCGATGAGCTGCGTGTTGCCGGCGTGCTTGGTTTCGATGGCGGCCATCTTGGCCACTTTGTCCTCGTTGATGGCGCGCAGCTTGGTGGTCTGGTAGTTATTCAGGCGCAGTTCGCGGGCCATCTGGTTGGAGAGGTGTTCGGCGCGCTGCTGCACAACCGGAGCTTTTTTCGCTTGGGCCTGGGCCCCGAGAGCTACGCCCGTTGCCAGCACAGCCGTTGCTAGGATCTTCTTCATCGTCATGGCAAGTTGTATCGTTAACGGGCCGAAGCCGCGGAGACTGAATTTCAGGCTGCCGAAGCAACCAACGTGTCTTTCTAACGAAAAAGTGTGCCAAGCGGTTCAGGGCCGCAATAACTGAAGCTGGTTAGAGGCCGAAAAAGCACGGTCATTCTGAGCAAAGCGACGGATCTGGCTCACGCCGCATCAACTAAAAAGCGCCGCTACTAACATCCAGTTAGTAGCGGCGCTTTTCAGTTCTGGCTGCTCAAGCAGCGTGCTGCTATCAGGGGCGGTGCGGGGCTAGAGGGAGGGACCTTCGTTCTTGCTGGCCGCGCAACGTGCTCAGGATGAATGTGCTTTTCGGCTCACGCACCCGGCCTCGCATCAAAACTTGTTCATCCACATCATCGACTCCACGGGGCGGTCGGTGCGCTGGTTGTACTTGGCGTTGGGCTTGCGGTTGTAGTAGTTCTGGATGGCGCCCTCCACGGTGAAGTAGATGAGCTGGCCGATGGGCATGCCGCGGTAGATGCGCACGGGCTGCGTCACGCTGATTTCCAGCGTCCAGGTGTTGGAAAAGCCCACGTCGCCCTTACCGGCGGTGGCGTGGATGTCGATGCCGAGGCGGCCCACCGAGCTTTTGCCCTCCAGAAACGGCACGTGGGCGTGGGTTTCGGTGTATTCCTCGGTTACGCCGAGGTAGAGGGTATTTTGTTCGAGTACGAAGCCCTCCACCGGGATTTCAAATACTTCGATTTCGTTGTGCTTGCGGGCATCGAGCACCCGGTCGCGGTAGGTGGCCAGGTAGCGGCCCAGGTGCACGTCGTAGGAGTTGGTGCCGAGGCAGGCGCGGTCGTAGGGTTCGATTACGATGGTGCCGCGCTCCATCTCGGCCAGAATTTGCTCGTCGGTGAGAATCATTGAAAAAAGGTGAGGGCCGCCATACCGGCGGCCCGTGTTGGGTGCTTGTCGGAAATTACGCCTCGTCGTCTTCGTAGCGGTCCTCGGGCAGCACGGCGGCGGGGCGGCGGGCGGGAGCTGGGGCGTCTTCGTCCTCCAGCGGCTCGGGCTCGGCGGTGAGGCTGTTGAGCTGGGCGCGCATGCCCGGAATGACCGCTAGGCTCAGGTATAACAGCAGCGCGAGCGACGCCACGGAGCAGAGCAGGGTGGTGTAGTCGAGCCAGTCGTGGCGCGCGGCGCCGTACTCGCCCAGGGGCCGGGCCCGGGCCACGGCGGGCTCTTCGACGGGGGCATCGGCTTCGGCGGCGGGTGCAGCGTCTTCCAGCGGCTTGGTTAGGGGGGCTTCGGCGTCGGCGTCCACGTCGGCCGGGGGCACGTTGGCGGCGTCCACGAGCAGCTCTTCGGGGGCAGGGTCTTCGCTGGCGTTAAACTGCGCGCTGGCCTGTTTGATGTACCGCTGCAGGCCGTGAATGAGGCCGGCCCGTTCGTCGCGGGGCAGACCGCGGATGAAGAACTCGAAGTTGGAATCGATCAGGATGCCGTTGAGCTGCTTTTCAAATTCCACCAAGTCGGTGCGCCCTTTGCCGAAGCGGTTCTTGAACCGCTCGGCCACGCCGTTGTAATTGTGAAACAGCGTCTTCAGGTCGTCGCGGCCGGGAAAGTCATCGAATTCGCGGCGGGCTTTGGCCGTGCGCAGCGTCACCGGAAACTTGCGGCGGGTGAAGGCTTTGTCGTAGACGGCCTCCATGGTGCGGAAGTTCATCTCGTCGACGGCGCGGTCGTAGAGCTGTTTGTTTTGCGCGGCCGTTTTCTCGGTTTGGGCGCGCAGCCCCAACGGCACCACCAACAGCACAAGCAGCAAGCTCCAAAACCCCAAACGGTAGCGGTAAGGCATAACGGGCAGACAAACGGTTTTCGGGGCAAAGATAGCCGGCCGCACGGGTATGCAGCACGGGGGCAGGGCGCCAAAATGGCGCGGTATTGGCGGAAAGCAACTTCTGGGGGCCGCCCGAGCTCCTATCCGTGATTTTCTTTCCCGCCCTGGCCGTCCGGCCAGGGCTATTTCATCCATTTTTTACTTTTTCTATGCGGAATGTTTTACATCTCGTGCGGTGGGTATTTGTGTTGATAATCAGTTGCGTGGCGGGGCGCCGGGCGCAGGCGCAGGCCCCGAGCTGGCAACTGGCCCTGCCGGTACGCGCCACCGTGGCGGCCGCCGTTACCGATGCGAACGGCAACGTGTACCTGACCGGGAGTTTTCGGGGAAGCGCGACGTTCGGCTCCATTGGGCTGTCGGCCAACAGCTCGAGCAACACCGATATGTTCGTGGCCAAATGGAGCCCGGCACTCGGTGCCTTCGCGTGGGCCGTGCGGGGCGGTGGCATGGGTGTCGACGCGGGCCAGGGCATTGCCGTGGGCGGGAGCAACGTGTACGTCAGCGGCAGCTTCCAGAGCTCCACGGCTACGTTTGGCAGCGTGGCCCTGACCAATGCCGATGCCAGCGCCGCCACCACCGACGTGTACGTGAGCAAGCTGAACGCCGAAACCGGTGCCTACCAGTGGGCGCAGCGCGCCGGCGGCCCGGGCAGCGACACGGCCCCGGGCCTGGTTGCGACGAGCAGCGGCCTGTACGTAGGCGGGGTGTTTGGCGGCACGACGGCCGCGTTTGGCGCGACCACGCTGAGCATCCGCTTTCCGGGCAGCACGGGCAGCGCCTACCTGGCCCGCCTGACCGATGCCGGCACCACGGCCGCTTTCGCCTGGGCGCTGGCGGGCGGGGCCACCGGCACCACCGAGTTTGGGGGCCTGGCCGGCAGCGGCAACGCCTTGTACTTGGCCTACAACTTCACCGGCACCGCGGGCTTCAGCAACCTGACCGTTGCCAACACCGACGCCTCCGGGGCCAGCAGCGACCTGGCCCTGGTGAAAGTCAACGACGTGAGCGGCGGCCCGACCATCGGCTGGCTGAAGCAAGCGGGCGGCCCGGCCAACGACTACGTGACGGGCTTGGCCGCGAACGGGGCCAACGTGTACTTGACGGGCGGCCTGAGCAGCGCCACCGCCGCTTTCGACGGCCTTACCCTGAACCTGAGCAGCGGGCCGGTATACGTGGCCAAGCTCAGCGACGCGGGCACCAGCGGCGCCTTCGTCTGGAGCCAGCAGATCGGGGGCAGCGGCGCCTACGCGGCGCCCTACCGGCTGGCGGTGCAGGACAACGGGGTGTACGTGGCCGGCGGCTTCACCGGGGCTACTATCAGCGCGGGCTCCACCACCCTCACCAACACCCTCAGCACGACCACCGACGCGGTGGTGGCCAAGCTTACCGACGTGGGCAGCACCGGCGCTTTTGCCTGGGCCGTGCAGGCCGGGGGCAGCGGCAACGAGCAGGTCAGCGCCGTGGCCGTCAGCCCGAACGGCTCGGCATACGTGGGCGGGAGCATGGGCGGCACAGCTAGCTTCGGGGGGCAAACCGTTAGCAGTACGGATATCACCGGCGCCCCGGTAGCCAGCGGCGGCTTCGTCGCCTACCTGCCCAGCGCCGGGCCGGTGCTGAACTTGGTGGCGCCCAGCACCGCGCCGGTGGGGGGCACCATTGCCCTTTACGGCCGGCAGCTCACCGGGGCTACCAGCGTGACGTTCAGCGGCGGTGCCACGGTCAGCGCAGGCTTTACGGTAAATGCTGCGGGCACCCAGCTTAGCGGGGTGGTGGTACCGGCCGGGGCCCAGAGCGGGCCGGTGCTGGTGACGACGCCCAACGGCGTGAGCAACGGCGTGGTGTACACCCTCGGCACGGCCAACCCGGCGCCGGCCTGGCAGGGCCTGGCCGCGGCCAGCACGGGCCCGCAGAGCACCGTGCGCTACGCAGTTACCGCCGCCAACGGCGACGTGCTCATCTCCGGCACGTTTGCCGGCAGCCTGACGCTGGGCAGTACCACGCTCACCAGCCAGGGCGCCCTCGATGTATTTGTGGCAAAGTGGAGCCCGGCCTCGGGCAGCTACGTATGGGCCGTCAGCGCCGGTAGTGCGCAGACCGACGCGCCGCTGGGCCTGGGCCTGAACGGCAGCAATATCTACGTGGCCGGCCAGGTGCAGGGCCCGACCATGACGCTGGGCAGTGTGACGCTCACCAACACCGAGTACGCAGGCTTTGTGACCAAGCTCGTCGACAACGGCAGCTCGGCCAGCTTTGTGTGGGCCGAGGCCGTGCGCGACGGCAGCTACGTCTTTCTGCAGGCGCTGGCCGTGAATGGCAACGACGTGTTCATTGGCGGCGACTACACCGGCGCGGCGCTGACGGTGGCCGGCGGCACCATCAGCGGCAACGCCAGCGAGGACGACGGCTTCGTGGTGAAGCTCACCGACAACGGCAACTCCGCCAGCTACCGCTGGGGCCAGCGCATGGGCAACGCCCTGACCTCCACTACCGACAACTGGGCAAACGTATACGGCTTGGCCGTGCAGGGCAGCAACGTGTACCTGACGGCCTTTTTCGTAGGCACCGTCGACTTTGGCAACCAGACCTTGAGCAGCGCGGGCGGCTACGACGTGGCCGTGGTGCGCCTCGCCGACGCGGGCAGCAGCAGCAGCTTCACGGCGGCGCTGCGGCTGGGTGGTGCAGGCAACGACGGCGCACTGTACCTCTCCGCGCGCGGCAACGCGCTCTACGCGTCGGGGCAGACGAGTAACCCCAGTTGGACGGGCGCCACGCCCAGCGGGACGGGCACCGGCTTCGTGGCCCGGGTCGACGACGCGGGTGCCGCGGGCCTACGCTTGGCTTGGGTGCAACTGGCCGGCATCACCGTGTTGCAGACCTTCCCCACCAACGCCGGGCTGTACGCCGCGGGCAGTTTCGGCCTGACGGGCACGTTCGGGGCCACTACCTACGTCAGCGCGGGCCATGCCGACGGCATGTTGCTGCGCCTGGAGGACCGCGGCAGCAGCGCCAGCATTGCCTGGGTGCAGACGGCCGGCGGGCCGGGCGCGGACGTGTTTTACAGCGTGGCGGTGAGCGGCACCAACGTATACGCGGCCGGCTACACTACTCCCGCATCGGCTTTCGGTAGCCTGGTCCTGACGGCCCCGGCTAGCGCGCAGGTGGCCGTGCTGGCCGCGCTGACCGACGTGGCCCTGCCCACCCAGGAACCGCGCACCGCCGCTACCGCCCTGGGGCTGTACCCCAACCCGGCCCACGGCCGCGCTACGGTGAAGCTGCCGGCCAGCAGCCCGGCCGGTCCGCTGATGCTGCTCGACGGTATGGGCCGCGAAGTGCGGCGCGTGGCGCGCCCGGGCAGCGCGCCGGAGGTGGAGCTGGACCTGCGTGGTCTGGCCGCTGGCCTGTACGTGGTGCGCTGCGGCGGTCTTAGCCAGCGCCTGCTGGTCGAATAAGCCTCAGGGCTAGTGCCTCAGCACATCGGCCCCGGCCTGCGGCGCGCAGTATTTGCGCCGCGGGCCGGGGCCGAAATCGTTGCGACCAAGCCGCGGGGCTTACAGGCCATGCGCCTCGCGCATGGAAGCGCGGCAGGCGGTCAGGTACATGTCCACTAGGTCGTCCGTCACGGCGGTGCTCACGAACAGGGCCTCGAACTGCGACGGCGCCAGGTAAATGCCGCGGTGCAGCATGGCGCGGAAGTAGCGGCCGAAGGCTTCCAGGTCGGCGGTTTTGGCCGAGGCCAGGTCGGTGACGGGCTGCGCGGTGAAGAACACGCTCCACATCGAGCCGACGCGGTTGACGGTGTAGTTCAGGCCCAGCTCGGCGGCAATCTGGCGGGTGCCGTCGGCCAGGGCGGCGCTGGTGTGCTCCAGTTGCTGGTACACCTCGGGGTGCTCGTTGAGGTAGCGCAGCTGAGCCAGGCCGGCGGCGGTGGCAATGGGGTTGCCGGAAAGCGTACCGGCCTGGTAGACCTTGCCGGCCGGCGCTACCTGGTCCATGATTTCCTTTTTGCCGCCGTAGGCGCCCACCGGCATGCCGCCGCCGATGATTTTACCCAGTGTGGTCATGTCCGGCTCGATGCCGTAGAGCTCCTGCGCGCCGCCGCGGGCGAGGCGGAAGCCGGTCATTACTTCGTCGAAGATGAACACGATGCCGTGCTGGGTGCACAGCTCGCGCAAGCCTTGGAGGAAGCCTTCGGCGGGCGGCACCAGACCAATGTTGCCCACCACAGGCTCCAGGATAATGGCCGCAATCTGGCCGGGGTTGGCTTCGATGGCGGCGGCCGTAGCGTCGAGGTTGTTGTAGGGCACCGTGAGCGTATCTTGGGCCACGCCTTCGGTCACGCCGGGCGAGTCGGGGGTGCCGAGAGTGAGGGCACCCGAGCCGGCGGCAATCAGGAAGGAGTCGCCGTGGCCGTGGTAGCAGCCTTCAAACTTCAGAATCTTGGGGCGGCCGGTGTAGCCGCGGGCCACGCGGATGGCCGACATGGTAGCCTCCGTGCCGGAGTTGACTAGGCGTACTTTCTCGATGCTGGGTACCATCTCGATGATGAGCTCGGCCATTTCCACCTCGCGGCGCGTGGGCGCCCCGAACGACAAGGACGAAGGCAGGGCCTGCGCCACGGCGTCGAGCACAATCTGCGGGGCGTGACCGAGAATCATCGGACCCCAGCTGTTGATGAAATCCAGGTAGCGGTTGCCGTCGACGTCGGTAAGCCAGGCGCCCTGGGCCGACTGCATGAACACAGGATGGCCGCCCACGGCGCGGAAGGCGCGCACCGGCGAGTTGACGCCGCCCGGAATGAGGTCTTTGGCGCGGGTGAAAAGTTGGTCGCTGGTCGAGAGGTTGAGGTCGGTAGCGGGAGTAGCTTGTTGCATAAGGGCCGAACAAGCGCCGGGGGAGGTTGGTGCCGGCAGCTGCGGGCAAAGGTAGACCGCAGCGGGTTATCTGGTGCTGGCTGCGGCCGGAGGCAATGCGTAGGTGCAGACCATTGATAAGAACCTGCTGACGGATGGTTGAATGCTACAGGCGGATGAGCAATGGCACCGTTGGCGTCCTTGCGAGCGAAGCGCGGCAATCCTTCCTCCAGCAATACCGCCGAATACCTACTGCCTAAAACCGGCCTCGCCCGAAACCGGCATCTGTGGTTTCGGGCGAGGCCGGTTGCGTTCTAATAATTTTTGGTTTCCGCCAATGTCCTCGTCGTGCCTCGGCAGGACCGATTGCCGCGCGTGGCTCGCGCCGACTGCTAGGTGAACGGTCGGCTCCGCCGCAAACACTTGCACTTACCCACTTCAGAAGCCCTTGGGCAGGTCAATGCCGCGAATGGTGCGGAAGAGGCTGAGCGCGTTCTGGTCGGTGAGGGCCCCGACGTAGTCGGTGAGCAGGATGATCTGCTCGTAGGCCGGCAGGTCGGCTTGGGGGCCGAGGGCGCGGTACTGGGCGGGCAGCAGGTCGAGCAGTTTGCGGGAGCGGGCGGAGGCCGAGGGGTCGAAGGCGGCGTGCAGGAAGGCATCGAGCAGGCCGGCCAGCACTTCGAAGCCGGCGGCTTCAATTTGCAGCACCGGGCGGCTGCGGTAGAGGTGCTGCACCGAAAGCTGCTGAATTTCCTGCAGGGCAGGCCAGCACTCCAGCTCCTGAATCAGGCAGTCGTCGTAGTCGCCGGTGAGCAGGTCGGGGGCATGACGGGCGAACACCTGGGCGGTTTCGGCCACCAGCTTGCCGATGAGGCGGGCGCGCAGGTAGCCCAGCTCCTCGCGCCAGTCGTGCCACTGCACGGTGCGGGGCCGGTCGGCCGGGTCGGCCAAGATGGCGCGCAGGCGCTGCAAGCCCTCCTCGGCCGGCAGCAAGCCCAACTTGAGCGCGTCCTCGAAGTCGATGATGCGGTAGCAAATGTCGTCGGCGGCTTCGACGAGGAAGGCCAGCGGGTGGCGGTGGTAGAAGCCGGGCGCTTCGGCTTTAGGTAGCAGGCCGAGGTCCTGCGCCACGTGCTGAAAACGGGCGGCTTCGGTCTGAAAGTGCCCGAATTTCTTTTCGCTGGCCCCGCCGGTTTGGGCCGTGGCCTCCACCTGCGACGGGCGCGGGTACTTGGTAAAGGCGCCGAGGGTGGCGTAGGTCAGCCCCAGGCCGGCCGTGCCGCTGCTGTGGGCGGCGTAGGTGTGAGTGAGCATCCGAAAGCCAGCCGCATTGCCACCGAAGTGCTGCAAATCGGCGCGCTGGGCGGCCGAGAGCGTGCGCACGAAGGGCTCGGCGGCCGGGCTGGTGAAGTAGGCGGCAATGGCGTCTTCGCCGGCGTGGCCGAAGGGCGGGTTGCCGATGTCGTGGGCCAGGCAGGCGGCCGCCACGATGTCGCCGCAGTCGGCGTCGAAAAAGGGCAGCTCTTCGGCCAGGGCCGCGTCGTGCTCCATAAGCAGGCGCCCGCCGAGGCGGCCCAGGGAGCGGCCCACGCACGCCGTTTCGAGGGAGTGCGTGAGGCGGGTGTGCACAAAGTCGGTTTCGGGCAGCGGCACGTTTTGGGCTTGGCGCTGCAGGCGGCGGAAGGCCGAGCTGAACACCACCCGGTCGTAGTCCTGCACGAAGGCGCCGCGCACGGGGGCGGCGTTGGAAACGACGTGGAGCTGGGGCTGATCGGGGTAGCGGCGGCGCGAGAGCAGCCGCGGCCAGGACATGGGGGCGGGGGAGGTGGCGAGCTTCATGCGGCGGGCAAGATACGCAGGCAGATGGCGCCTCACCCATCCCTGTCCTCTTCTCCTTAAATAGACTTGAGCATGAAATTCAGCGGAGGCGGAATATTGACCAGCCCCTTTCCTCAGATCCTTGACTCCGCTCGAAATGACAACTGAAAGAGCCCTTGGAGAAGAGAAGGTGCTACGCAAGGCAGAGGCCAGAGGAAACAGATGTCTATTGTGCCTTCTGTCCGCCCATAGAGCAGTTGCCTACAATTCCCGCGTCAGCTCGAAGCGGGCGGGCAGTTGAAAGCGCGGCGGCTGACTAGCGTTGAGGCGCCCCGTCTCCAGCTGTTCGAGGCGCGTCCAGATTAGCACGTTGCGGTTGCCCGGATCGGGGCGCAGGGCGGCTTTGAGGTGGTTGTTGCCGGCTTGGTCCTGAAAAATCACGTGCTGTTCGCTGGTGGCCTGTACGAAGCCAAACGGAAAGCTGCCTTGGCGGGGGCGGGAGCAAGTTTCGTCGACCACCACGCCGCGGCGGCTGAAGCGGTAGCAACCCAGCAGCACCGGGTAAGGGCTGGGTTTGCCGTCGGGCAGCAGGTAGTTGTGCACTTCGCGCAGCTGAATGCGAAACACGGTGGAATCGGTGCGGTATTCCCAGGCGCCCACGTAGGGGTTGGGCGTTTGGGCGGGCGAGGCAGCGGCGAAGGGCAGCAGCCCGGCCCAGGCGAGGGTTAGAACGGCGAGCATCTGAAATCGAGGCGAAGCGAATACCGGCAGCCGGTAGGATTCACACGGATTCCAGCCGGATTGGTTATTGTTCCGCCGTCACTTGCAGGCGCCCCAAGGCCCGCAGCGTGAGGTAGCCCAGCAGCAGAAACGCGCCGAACAGCACCGTTACGCCCCAGGCCCGCGGGTGGTGGGCCGGGTGCAGCAAGGTGCCGAGAATGTCGTAGGCGAGGCTGAAAGGGTTGGTCACGATGTCCCAGCTGTTCCAGCGCAGGAAGCGGCCCAGATATACGCCGTAGGAGCTGAGCACCAAGGCCACCGAGCTGAAGGCCCAGCCGGCTACCCAGCCCAGGCGCTCCTCCACGAAGCGCTGCATATCCAGCAGGGAGGCGTAGCCGAGCATAAGCCCGTTCCAGGCGGCGGTCAGCAGGAGCGTCAGGTCGTACCAGCGCGGCACGCCGGGGTATTGGCCCAGGTGCAGCAAATCGGTGAGGATGTACGGGGCGTTGGGGAAGAACAGCAGCCAGAGCAGGCCCACCGGCAGCAGCCAGCGGCGGCGGGTATCCGGAGCCAGCAGGCTCAGCAGCAAGCTCAGGCCCATCGGAATAGCGGCCAGAAACAGGTTCCAGAGCAGAAAGACGAAGGTGATGTGGTGCGTCCAGAACACCCGAAACACGATAAGCACCGTGCTCATGGCCAGCGAGGCGCCCAGGATAAGCACGAGGCCGAAGCGCTGGCGCAACAGGGCCGAAGCCGTGGGGGATAGAGTAGCCATAACGGTGATACGGGATTGGGCGAGGCAGCGTAACGCCGCTCCGCTGCGGAAAGTATGGCGACGAACAAAAACCACGCCCCCCAACTCGCCGCCGCTCTGTCGGGCGCCTGACCGCCGGCCCCTTCCAAAAAAGGAGAGGCTATTTCGCTTAGGATCTAGATTCAGTTGATACAGTAGTGCCCGCCGCTTGCGGTGATGGGGCGCAAACGGCGGGCACTGAAGGAAAGGAGGCAAGCCCGTTACTCGGCCGTGGGGGCGGCACCGGCGGCAAAGCGCAGGCCGGCTTGGGTTTGGGCGTACTTGGCTTGCAGCTCGGCCAGCTTGAGGCGGGCGGTGAGCAGGTAAGACTCGCGGGAATTGAGCAGAAATACGCTGCTTTCCCCGTTTTCAAAGCGGATTTGCTCCCCGTCGCGCAGGCGTTGGGAGTTTAGCACCACCTGCTCCTGGGCTTGCAGCTGCTGGGCCAGGGCCTGCTGGTCGTTGGCGGTAGTGCGCACGGCGGTGGCTACCTCGCGGCTGGCTTGGTCGAGGCCGAGGGTGGCTTCCTGGATTTTGAGGCGGTTGAGCTGCAGCTTGCTGCGCTCCTGGCGCAGCAGCAGCGGGTAGGCAAAGCTCACGCCCATCTTGTAGTTGTTCTGGTAGAGCGGGGCCGGGCCGTAGCCGGTTTCGGGATGGTAGGGGCGGCCGGTGAGCAGCACGTTGTAGTCGACCGAGAGCTTGGGCAGCAGCTTGTTTTGGTAAAGGCGGCGCTCCACGTCGAGGGCTTCGAGCTTGGCGCGGGTTTTCAGCAGCTCCGGGTGCTGCTGGCGGGCCTGCTCCACCAGCTGCTCCAGCGCGGCCGGGGCGGGCGTAGCGGTCCAGGCCGCGGCGGGCGGCAGCGGCTGGGGCAGTACCGTGACGGGCAGCTCGCGGGGGCGCAGCTCGGCGTCCCAGAGGTAGGTGCTGAGCACGAGGGTGGCGTTTTGCCACTCTACTTCGCCCTGCACCAGCTGGGCGCGGCGGTTTTGCAGCTCCGTGAGGGCCTCCACCGAGTCGATGGCGGCCAGGTCGCCGAGGCGCACCCGCTCGCGCACGGCGCGGTAGCGCACGTCGGCCAGCTCCAGGTTGCCGCGCATCAGCTGGCGGCGCTGGTGGGCCAGCGTCCAGTTCCAATAATCCTTGGTAGCGGCGAGCAGCAGCTTGTTGAGGGCGGCGCGGCGCTCGGCTTCGGCCAAGCCCTGCAGAGCCTGGGCCTGGCGCACGGCGGCGCGGCGCTCGTCGATAAGCAGGCCCTGGGCCAGGGGCAGGGACAGACCCACGTAGGTCAGGCCGGCGCCGGGCGTGGCGGTTTGCTCGCTCACGCGCGGGCCCACGTTGCGCTCATAGCCCAGCTTCACGTCGGGGCCGTACCAGGTGGGCACGCGCAGGGTGTTGTCCCAGAGGTTCCAGTAGTCCTTGCCGCCGAATTCCTTGCGGTAAAACTTGCTTTCGGCCATCGGGTCGAGCAGGCCGCGGGCCAGGCGCACTTCCTGGCGGGCGCGCTCGGGCTGCAGGGCGGCCTGCCGGGCCACCGGGTGGTTTTCGCCGACCATGGTCAGCAGGTCGGCCAGCGTGAAGGCTTCGTTTTGCGCGGGCGCCGCAGCAACCGGGGCCTGCGCCGGGAGGGAAGAGGATGCGCCGGCGGATTGGGCCGACGGGGCGACTGAGGGATTGAGCGGGAGTTGGGCCGCGGCGGAGAAGGTATGCAGCCACAGGGCCAGCGCCGGCGCGGCAAAGCGGCGAAACGGCCGCGGCAGGCTTAGCGAGTGGGTCATAAGTCGGTTTCGTCGGAGGAGCTGTAGTCAGCTTTCTTGTCGGATTTGGCGTTGTCCTTGCCGCCTTTTTCGGCGCCGAGGTAGTTGGGCGGGAAGCCGTTGAGCTGGCGCCACAGCTCGTACCAGATGGGCACGTCGTTGAGCAGGGCCCAGCCGTACACGCCCGAGCCCACGCGCAGCGGCTGCGGCCAGGGCTCCTCGTCGGGGTCGGGCGTCACCAGAATGCGGTAGCGGCCCTGCGAGTCGAGGTTGTCGATGACGGCCACGCGCCCGGCGAAGGTGCCGAAGGAGGTCCCGGGCCAGCCGGAGAAGACCAGCGCGGGCCAGCCGTCGAACTGCAGGCGCACTTTGCGGCCCACCGAGAGCAGCGGAATGTCCATGGGCTGCACGTACAGCTCGGCTGCCAGCTGGGGCTTGTTGGGCATCACCGTCACCAACGCCTCGCCCTCCTTGATGACCTCGCCGATACCGGCCTTGAGGGCGCGCACCACGTAGCCGTCCTGCGGGGCCGTGATGCGGTAGAAGCCCGAGCGGATGCTCAGGTTGGCGTACTCGTTGCGCATCTTCGAAATCTGCCCCTCGGTGTCGAACTGGTAAGCCAGCGTCGAGCGGCGGTCCGATTCCGACTTGGCCAGCTTATCCTGGTACTCGGCTTCCAAGGACGACAGCTCCAGGCGGGCGTTGATCAGCTCCTGACGCGAGGCGCCGAGCTTGTTTTCCACCGCCTGCCGCTTGGCCGTCGACTCCTGAAACTTCAGGCGGCGCTGCTCCAGCTCGGTCAGCGACTTGAGGCCTTGCTGGTAGAGCTTTTCCTGGCGCTCCAACTGCTGACGGGCAATGTCGAAGTCGTTGTTGGCGGCGCGCAGCTCGGCCTCGTCGCTGTTCACTTTCAGGCGCGTTTGCTCCACCTTGTTGCGGGCTTTGTCCAGGCTCACGCGCAGGGACGTGCGCAGGGCGGCCTGCTGGCTTTCCAGGGCGCGGCCCTTGGCCACGTTTTCGCGCAGGGAGGCCTGTTTGGCGTCTAGCTGCTCCTGGGTGCGGGTCAGCAGCTCCGGGTCGAAGTACTTGTCCTTGATTTCGGCAATGTCCACCAGCGTGTCGCCCTTGCGCACGAGCTGACCTTCCTGCACCCGCCAGCGCTGAATGCGGCCGGCAATGGTGCTGGGCACGGTTTGGGGCCGGTCCTGGGGGCGCAGGGTGGTCAAGGAACCCGTGGAGCGGATGTTTTGCGTCCAGGGCAGAAAACCGGCCAGCAAAATCAGCAGGCCCAGCCCGCCGCACCAGCGGGCCAGCACCCGGCCGGTGCGCGGGGTCTGCACCTGCTCAAACGAGCGAAACTGAGCCGCCTCGGGGTGGTCGGCCGGTATGGGATGTTCGGCAAAAGGTGCCATTTCTAGTCAATCAGTGATTTGGTGAATGAGCGAACGAGTGAGGAGCCAGTGAACGAGGGCCGCGGGTGGGCTACTTCACGCGTTTACCGGGTCACTCAGTCGCTATTGCGCCAGCAGTTCGCGCAGCTCCGGCTGCTGCGACACGGATTCGTAGGGGCCATCGGCCACGAGCTGCCCGTTGCGCAGCAGGGCGGTGCGCGGGCACAGAGCCAGGGCGCGCGGGTCGTTGGCAGCCAGGATGAGCGTCCAGGGCTGCTCGGGGCTCACCAGGCGCTGCAGGATGCGCAGGCGTTCGGCCGGCTCCACGCCGGGCAGGAAGTGGTCGAGCAGCAACAGGCGGGGGCGGCGCACCAGGGCCCGGGCCAGCAGCAGCTTCTGGCGTACGTGGTCGGGCAGGGCCGTGCCGATGCCGATGGGCGTGGCCAAGCCCTGCGGGCGGGCGTACACGTCGTCGCGCAGGCCCACCAGCTCCAGGGCCCAGGTCACGTCCTGCGGGCTGACGTCGGGCTGGTCGAGGGTAAGGTTGTCGAGCAGGGTGCCCGAGAAAAGGTGCTGGTGGGAGAGGTTTTCGCCCAGCACGGCCGAGAGCGTGCCCGCCGCCAGGTCGCGCAGCGAAACGCCGTCGTAGGCCACCTGCCCGGTGTAGTCGTCGAGCAGGCCGGCCAGCACCCGCAGCAGGGAGGTTTTGCCGGAGCCGTCGTAGCCGGCCAGGCCCAGGTGCTCCCCGGGCTTGAGGTGCAGCGTGACGCCGGTGAGCACCGTGCGGCTGCCGCCGGGGTATTGGTAGCGCACGTCGCGCAGGGCCACGGCCAGGCCCTGATCCGAGGGCGGCAGGGCCAGGCCCGCGCCGTGCTGCTCGGGGGCCACCGGCAGATCGAGCACCGAGCCGATTTTGTCGAGCGAGGTCAGCGCGTCGTAGAACACGTCGAGCTTGATCAAGACCTTCTCCACCGCGTTGATGGTGAGGATGATGATGATTTCGGAGGCCACGAACTGCCCGATGTTGATTTGCTTCTCAATCAGCAGCCAGCAGCCGATGATGAGCAGCCCGGCCGTGACGAGCGTCTTGAACGCTACGAAGCCGAAGTATTGGGTGAGCAGCACCCGGAAGTGCCCGCGGCGGGCGCCCAGGTAGCCCTGCACCAGCTCGTCGGTGCGGCCGAGCACGAGGCGGTGGCGCGGGGCCAGGCGGAAGGTGTGCACCGTGCGGGCCACGTCTTCCAGCCAGGCCACCACCCGGTACTTGTATTTGGATTCGGTCAGGGAGGTTTCGAGCCCCCGCCGCCCCGTCACGCGCAGCAGCAGGGCCAGCGCGGCCACCAGCAGCAGGCCGAAGGCAATGAAGATGGGGTGATAGAAGGAGAGCAGCAGCAGCCCGAACAGGATCTGCAGCCCGGCGGCCGACACCTCCAGCAGCAGCGTGGCCAGGCCTTTTTGCAAGGTGGGCGTGTCGAGCAGGCGGTTCACCAGTTCCGGCAGGTACTGCCCATTCAGCGCCTCGGTGCGCACCCGCGGCAGGCGCACGGCAAAGCCGAAGGCCACCCGCGCGAACAGGCGCTGCTGAATAAACTCCACCAGGTACACCTGCATCACCTGCAGCGCGCCCACCAGCAGGGTGCCGAGCACAATGAAGCCGATGAGGACGATGAGCGAGGTGCTCACCGCCCCGCTGGAAATGAAGCCGATAACCGACTGCACGCCCAGCGGCAAGGACAGGGCAATGAGGCCGGTGAGGGAAGCGTAAACGTAGAGGTAAATGATGTCGCGGCGCTCGGTGCCGAGCAGGCGCCAAAGACGCTGTATCGGGGTGAGGGCACCAGCAGCAGGGGTGTCGGCCATAGTTGCAACAGAGTGGGCAGATGGTAAGGGCGGCGCGGTGGGCTACCCTGGCAGGACCACGCCCGCGTCGGGCGGAAAGGAAGAAGCGGCCAGGCGGCGCGCTTCATCTTTTCACACTCATTCTGCCACAAAGGGAATAGTGCAAGCTTAAGACCGCGTTAAAGCCAACTTAAATGTTGATTAAAAACGCAACCGGCCGGCGGGTGCCTTCAGCGGCGCAACGCGGCAAAAGCCAGGTGTTCCAGGTAGGGCAGAATGGTTTCGTCCGGGGCCGGCGCAAGAGCGTCGGTCAGCGAGGGCAGGTGCTGGGCAAAAAACAGCTGCTTGCGTGCCGCTTCGAGCAGGGTGCTGACCAAGGCGCGCGGGTAGGGGTAGTCGGGGTTGAGTTCCTGCACCACCTGCACGATGTCGGCGGCCAGGTGCTTGTACTCGCGGTAAAATCCCTCGCGGTTCACCGCGTCCACCTCCTTGGTCAGGTAGGTTTTGGAGGCCTCGGCCACCACGATGCGGTACAGGGCAGCTTCGTCGAGCTCGGTGGTGGCGGGCAGGTCGCGGTGGGCGTGGGTGATGACGCCCAGAATCAGGCGCAGGCGCTGGGCCGGGTCGGCCACGTTATGGGTGTGAAAGCTAATCTGGAAGCGCAGCCAGGCCCAGTGCCACGACACGAGGTAGACCAGCAGGCGGTGCTTGTTTTCGAAGTAGCGGTACAGCGAGGCCTCGGTGGAGCCGATCTGCTGGGCCAGCTTCTTGAAGGTGAACTGCTCGAAGCCCGTTTCGTCGATCAGGCGCACACTTTCGGCAATGATTTTACGGCCGAGGTCGGTTTCCTGCGGGTCGCGCAGGTACAGCTTCTCGTTTAGTTCGGGGCGAATGGTGCTTAGCATGCGAAAAAGGCGAATCGGGGAGGAACCGGGCGGCCGGTCCGGCCGCCCGCAGACGCAAGGTATACGAGGGGGCCGGCTCCGGGCGCTGCCTCCGGTTCTCGTTTGCTCCCGTTCGCGGACCGTTCGCCCCCGCCGCCCGGCGGCGGGGGCGAAGGGGGCTACTCGCCCTGGCCCAGCGAGAAACCGCGTTGCCCGTCGAAGAGGTAGAGGTTCTCGGTCTTGACGATGTGCAGGCCGGCGGCGGTGAGCTGCAGCTGCAGCTGCAGCGCGTCGGCGAAGAACACGGGGTGGTAGCCGGCGCCGATGGTGGGCAGCTCCCCGGTGGCCACGAAGCGGCAACGCCAGTGGTCGGTGCAGTAGGTTTCGGGCTGGCCCTGGGGGTATACCTTCACCCCGCGGTTGGTAATGAGCTTGAGCTGCAGCGCGCCCTGGGCGGCGGCCAGCGCCTCGAGCTTGGCCCCGAGCTCGTCGGGCATGCCCGCGTCCCAGCGCAAGAACACGTCGATGCCCACCAGTTCCTGCCGGGCTTGGGGGCGCGGCGTCGGGTGCGGGGCGGGGGCGTCGGTGGGCGCGGCCGGCACCTGCGCGGCGGCTAGCTCGCCGGGCTCCAGGCCGAGGCGGGCAATGATGGCGTCGGCGAAGGCGGCGGTGCTCACCCGCTCGCGGCTGTGGCCGGGGCGGAAAATGTCGGCCGGGTGCAGGCCGTCTTCCAAGGTGTGCAGCCAGGCATTCTGAATGTTGGCGGCCACCGCGTGCTGGCCCAGGTGCTGCAGCATCAGCACGGCCGCCTGCAGCATGCCCGAGGGGTTGGCCACGCCCTGGCCGGCAATGTCGGGCGCAGAGCCGTGAATAGCTTCGAACATGGCGCTTTCGCGGCCGATGTTGGCCGAGCCCGCTAGGCCCACCGAGCCGGTCAGCTCGGCCACTACGTCGGAAATGATGTCGCCGTAGAGGTTCAGCGTCACCACCACGTCGTAGCGGGCGGGCTGGGTGGCCAGCCGCGCCGTCCCGATGTCGATGATTTGGTGCTCTTGCTCCATGTCGGGGTACTCGCGGCCGATTTCGTCGAACACGCGGTGAAACAGCCCGTCGGTGAGCTTCATGATGTTGTCCTTGGTCATGCACGTGACCTTGCGACGCCCGTGCCGGCGGGCGTACTCAAAGGCGTAGCGCACGATTCGCTCGCAGCCGGTGCGGGTGATGAGCTTGAGGCACTGCACCACATCGGGCGTGTGCTGGTGCTCGATGCCGGCGTACAGGTCCTCCTCGTTTTCGCGAATGATGACCACGTCGAGCTTGGGGTGCAGCGTCGCCACGGCCGGGTGCAGGGAGCGGCAGGGACGCACGTTGGCGTACAGGCCCAGCGTCTTGCGCAAGGTCACGTTCAGCGACTTGTAGCCGCCGCCCTGGGGCGTGGTGATGGGGCCTTTGAGCAGCACCCGGGTGCGGTGCAGCGAATCCCAGGCCTCCGGGGCAATGCCGGCCGTGTGCCCGGCGCGGTACACCTGCTCGCCGACTTCGATAAACTCCGGCTGCACGGGCGCCCCGGCGGCTTCTAAGATGCGCAGCACCTGCGCCGTGATTTCCGGCCCGATGCCGTCGCCGGCGGCCACGGTAACGGGGATGAGCGTGGAGGAGGAAGAGCGGGGCTGCTGGCCCGTGGTGGATTGGGGAACAAGGAGTTCAGCCATGTTTTTGGGGAATTGGGTTGCGCAAATGTATAAACGCTTTCTTGAATAATAGTTTTACTATCACAATTAAAAGTGAATAAACTCACCTATTTCGACCCGGCTTTGGGCTGAGGCCAACTACGTACCTTTGCCCTTCGGGCTTGCGTATGCGCTCCGAGCAGTTCTCCCGTTGACCTCTTTTCCCCTATGCGGTCCTTTCTCGCGTGCTTTGTTGCGTTGTCGTTAGGGCAGGCCGCCCCGGGCTTTGCCCAGCAGCCTGTTCCGGCCAAATCCACTCCCGCTAAAGCTGCGCCCGCCAAACCCGCAGCCAAGCCCGGCGCTGCCGCGGTGCCCGCCGGCAAAACGCCCGCCGCGCCCGCTAAGCCCGGCGCAGCCACCCCAACCGCCAAACCGGCTGCGGGCACCGCCGCCAAACCCGCCGGTACTACAACGACTACCAAACCCGCCCCCGGCACCAGCCCCACGGCCAAGCCCGGCACCACGGCTGCGCCCGTCGCGGCCCCAGCCGCTGCCAAGCCCGCGCCCAAGCCGGCCCTGCCGCTGCCCGCCAACCTCGGCTCCCAGGACCCGAATACGCGCTACCGCAACGGCAAAACCCTCATCGACCAGGGCCGCTACGACTTGGCGCTGGAGGAGCTGCTGCCCCTGACCACGCCCGGAGCCAAGTTTGCCAAGGCCCCGGAAGCGGCCTACCTCTACGCCGTGGCCGCCAGCCGCGGCCGGCGCTGGGCCGAGGCCGAGCAGATGCTCAACCTGCTGCGCACCGAGTACCCGCAGTGGCCGGGCCTAAGCGAGGCGTATTTTCTGCAGGGCCAAGTGTCGTTCGAGCAGGGCGACACCGACAACGCCCTGCAGGTGCTGGGTCAGATTCCGCCGACCCAGCTGCGCGCCCAACGCACGGCCATGAAGGCCGCCTACTTGGCCCGGGTGCGCGACAAGGCCCTGTGGCAAAACTTGGTGCGCCGCTACCCGCAAGACACCACCTTGGCCCGCGCTTACGCCGAGCAGCTGGTGTTCGGCGGCCTCTACACCGACGCCGACCGCCCGCAGCTCGACCAACTGGTGCAGCAGTACGGCCTCGACCGCACGCGCTACACCCCGCGCCCCCGGCCCCAGAAGAAAAGCAGCTACAACGTGGCCGTGCTCCTGCCCTTCGAGTTCGACGACCCGAGCTGGGAAACGCGCCGCCGCCTGCAGTTCGTCACGGACCTCTACGCCGGCATGAAGCTGGCCCAGGATTCGTTGCAGCGCGAGGGGCACTTCGTAAACCTCTACGCCTACGACACCGGCGCCGACACCCTGCAGCTCAAGCAGCTGCTGCAACAGCCCGAGCTGGCCAGCATGGACCTCATCATCGGGCCGGTGTACAAGACCGGCGCCAAGATTCTGGCCCGCTACGCCCAGCAAAACCAGATTGTGGCGGTAAACCCCTTGTCGCAGGACGGCTCGCTGGTGCAGGACAACGCCTGGTACTACCTCTACGAGCCGAGCACCGCCACGCAGGGCCGCGTGGCCGCCGAGTACGCCTACCGCACCTTTAATAATAGCCGCCCAGCGGTGGTGTTCTACGAAGACACCCGCGACGACGCGGCCTTCGCCGAAGCCTATAAAAAGGCCTACGAAGCCCTGGGCGGCAAAGTATCGGCCCTGCGCCGCATCGACTCCGACAACGCCGAAAGCCTCAACGCCGGCTTCGGCGGCCTCGATCTGAAAAGCGCCGGCCACCTCGTCGTGGCCTCCGACCACCGCAAGGCCGGGCCCTTCGCCCTCGGCGTGATGCAAAGTCAGGCGCTGACCATGCCGCTGATTACCTACGCCTCCTGGCAGGAAAACCCCAGCATCAGCCTGGGCCAGCTCGACCGCCGCGACATCCACTTCCTGCAGCCCAAGTACCTCGACCCGACCATGCCGGGCGTGCGCCGCTTCCGCCAGCTTTACACCCAGCAGCAGAACATTCCGCCTTCGGTGTTTGCCGCCTCGGGCTTCGAATTGCTCTACTACTTCGGCAGCCAGCTGCACCAAAACGGCCCCGCCTTCCAGCAGCCGCTGGCCAATTCTGGCCCAGTGTCGGCGCCGCTGTTCCAGGGTATCGGCTACCCTCAGCAGGCCCACGACAACCAGTACGTGCCCATTACTAAGCTGGAGCGCCTGGAAATCGAGGTGCAAAACCCGGTGGGCATCCGCTAGCCGTTGGCCGAGCCGCCGCAGGCAACTGTAGCGCCGCCGCCCGGCGTGAGTGGCCGTGGTGCACGTCGCTGCCTGCAACACGGAGCGCGGAGGTGGTATTGCTAAGAAAAATAGTAGCTAAATGGTTTGGCTAATACTGCGGTTGCTCTATATTGTGGAGCCTTAGTGTATACCACAACTCCTTCACTCAAAAGGAAATGCAAGAGCCTAACGACGCAGCACTACCCAATTCATTAACTGAGAAGTTACCGCCTAAGGTGACTGGGATTGGCGGGATTTTCTTTTTCTCAGCCAACCCTCAGGAAACCAGGCAGTGGTACGCCCAACACTTGGGGTTTGACGTGAACGAGTGGGGCAGCACCTTTGAATCCAGGAACCTGGAGCGCCCCGACGAAATCAACTCCCTGCAGTGGAGCCCTTTCCAGCAAGGCAGTGACTATTTCGCGCCTTCCCAGAAAGAATTTATGATCAACTACCGCGTCCAGAACATCGAAGCACTGGTGGGCCAGCTCCGGGCCAGCGGCGTCACCATCCTCGACAGCATCGAGAGCTTCGACTACGGCAAGTTCGTGCACATCATGGACGCCGATGGCAACAAAATCGAGCTGTGGGAGCCTAGCTAGTTAGGAAGGCAGCAGTGGGGTTCTGCCGCCGGTGGGAAGGGTTGGAGCCTGCATCAGTTCAGTGGCGCATTAGTATCCGTTGCCCAGTCTTGCTTCCTGAAAAGCAGCCCGCGCCTCACCAGCGCGGGCTTTTTTATGAACTGTGGAAAAGGCAGGTTGCGGAGGTTGTTTAAACTGTTTCTAAACAAGCCTTGGCCTGCGGTTAACTGGGGCGTACCTTTGCGCGACTTTTCGCAGAACCCAGATTGCCGCGCATGCTTTTGATTTCTCACCACCGCCTGTTGCTTACGCTGAGCGGGCTGCTGCTTTCCTTCTCCCTGCTGGCCCAAACCACCGGCACCATCCGCGGCACCGTGCGCGACGCCAAGGGCGGGCTCCTGCCCGGCGCCACCGTCCGCCTGCTGCAGACGACGGCCGCCTCCGCCGCGGGGGCCGACGGCTCCTACCAGTTGGAAAACGTGCCGGCGGGTAGCTACACCCTGGAAGCGTCGTTTATCGGTAAGAAGGCCGGGCAGCAGCGCGTGGACGTAGCGGCCGGTGCCACTGCCACCGCGGACGTGCAGTTGCAGGCGGGGGAAGACGAAGGCCGCCAGCTCGCAGAAGTCATCGTGTCGGCCAGCCGGCGGGCCGAGCCCATCCGGGAAACGCCGGTGTCGGCCACCATTCTAAACGCGCGCGAGGTGCAGCTGCAGGCCGCGGCCACGCCCAACAACCTGGCCGCCGTGGTGGGCAACGCCGTGCCCGGCCTGGGCCTGACCACCAACCAGACCGGCAACGTGGGCCAGACCCTGCGCGGGCGCAACGTGCTGGTGCTCATCGACGGCATCCCGCAGAGCACCCCGCTGCGCGCCGGCGGCCGCGACATCCGCAGCATCGACGCGACGGTGATTGAGCGGGTGGAAGTCATCAAGGGTGCCACGGCCATTTTCGGCAACGGCGCCGACGGCGGCCTGATCAACTACATCACCAAGCGCCCGGTGACGGGCGTGAAGTTCGGCGGCCTGAGCACGGTGGGCGTTAATGGCAACATCGCCCACGCCAAGAATAGCGTGGGCTACCGCGCCACCCAGCAGTTTTACGGCAAGCCCGGGCGCTTCGACTACGTGGCCAGCGGCACCTTCGACCAGACCGGCGTGTACCGGGACGCCCGCGGCGCGGTCATTTCGCCGCGCTACGGCCTGGGCGAGACCAAGACCTACAACGGCTTTGCCAAGCTGGGCTACGACCTCAACGACAAGAACCGCGTGGAGCTGATGTACAACTACTTCAGCTCGCGCCAGAACTCCGACTATCTCACCCTGAACGGCAAGTACGGCCAGTACCCGAGCATCGGGGTGAAGGGCGAGCGGCCGGGCGTGGACGAGGGCACCCGCCACAACCACAACGCCTACCTGACTTACCGTGGCCGCGAGGTGCTGCCGCTGGCCACCAGCGTGGAGCTGACCGGCTACTGGCAGGATTTCCGCACCATATACGACGCCGAGCCGAGCTTTTTTGAGAACGGCGGGCAGTCGGAAATCAACTCCGACAAGCAGGGCCTGCGCCTGAACCTGAACACCCCGCTGCTCACCCAGGACCGCTTCAGCGCCGAGCTGACCTACGGCCTGGACCTGCTCGGCGACGAAACCACCCAGAACCTGACCGACGGCCGCCTCTGGACGCCGCGCATGCAGATGCAGAACCTGGCGCCCTACGCCCAGCTGCGCGCCACCTTGTTCGAGCATTTCGTGCTGAAGGGCGGCGCCCGGCGCGAAAACATCCGCGTGAAAGTGCCCGACTACACCACCATTCGCACGCTCAGCGGTACCACGTACGTGGGCGGGGTGGCCGTGCAGGGCGGCACGCTCAAGTACAACACCACTGTGTACAACGCCGGCCTGCGCTACGCCCGGTACAAGTGGCTGAACCCCTTCGTGAGCTACTCCGAGGGCTTTTCGCTCTACGAATTGGGCCGCACCCTGCGCACGGCCAAGGCCAATACCCTGTCTTTGCTCGAAACCGAACCCATCGTGGTGCGCAACTACGAGGCCGGCGCCAGCTCCGAGCTGGGTCCGCTGACCCTGAGCGGGGTGTACTTCGTGAGCAAATCCGACCTCGGCGCCAACCTCGTCGACCAAGGCAACGGCATCTTGGTGCCGCAGCGCGCCCCCGAGCGGGTGTGGGGCTACGAGCTGACGGCGGACCTCGTGGCTTTGAAAAACCTGACCGTAGGTGGCTCGTGGAGCTGGGTAGAGGGCCGCGCCACGCTCACCAGCACCGCCGGCGGGGTCGAAACCAAGTCGAAGGTGTGGCTAAACGGCAACCGTATTGCCCCGCCCAAGGCCACGGCCTACCTGCGCTACCAGCCCTGGGAGGCGCTGTCGGTGGCCCTGAACTACGTGTACTCCGGCACCCGCACGCGCTTCGTCTCGAACGCGGCCGGCGCCTACGCCTCGGGCGAGGGCCCGGTGCACAGCTTCGGCCTGCTGAACCTGACCTCCTCGTACCGCTTCTCGTCCAAACTCAGCTTGACGCTGGGCGTGGAAAACGTGCTGAACAACACTTACTACGCCCCGCTGGCGCAGTTTACGGGCACGGCCGCCAACTACACCCGTGGCAACGGCGCCCGGTTTAATCTCACCGCCGGCTACTCGTTCTAGCCCGGGCCGCCAACGCCGGCACGCGCCGCGGCACTCCGCGTGACGGTCTTGTAACTTTTCCGCCGCTGCCTGACTCGGCTTGTTCCGCTTTCGCCCCGCGCCCATGAACCTCAAGCGCCGCCTGTTTACGCTGCATTCCTGGCTGGGCCTCTGCGGCGGCCTGGGCCTGCTGGTGATTTTCCTGACTGGCTCCCTAATGGTGTTTCGGGAGGAACTGAGTGAGCGGCTGCACCCCGAGCTGTTCCGGGTGGGCGTGGCCAAGGCGGACCCGGCCTACGACCTGCTCTACCGCCAGGCCCGCGCCGCCGAGCCCGCGGCGCAGTTCTACTCCTTCCGCCGCCTGCCGCAAGCCGCCGACGAGTCGCTGGAAATCCGCATCAACGAGCGGGGCGAAGCCGGCCGGCTGTTTGTCAATCCCTACGACGGCCGGGTGCTGGGCAAGCGGTTTGCTTCCTTCACCGACCAGCTCATCGTGCTGCACTCCACGTTCTTTCTCAAAGAGCTGGGCAAGCTGCTGTCGGTGTTCTGCGGCTTGGCCTTGCTGGGCTCGGTCGTGACGGGCTTCATCGTCTACCGCCGTCACCTGCTCGGCGCGCTGCTGTTTCGCACGGGCATCCGCTGGCAAAACTGGCGTACCGCGTCCTCGGGTCTGCACCGGGTGCTGGGCTCCTGGGCCCTGGTGTTCAATCTGGTGCTGGCGGCCAGCGGCTTCTGGATGAGCTTCGACGCCTTCAACCTGCAAAAGCTGCTGCAGGACGAGCGGGACAAAAAGGAAAAAGCCCTGCCCGAAGTGCAGGCCAACCTCGACGCGCTGATGGCCGCGGCGCAACGCCTGGAGCCCGGCTTGCAGGTCACCCGCATCAACTTTCCGCGCAAGCCCGACGCGCCGGTGGTGGTAATGGGCCGCGCGCAGGGCAGCAGCTGGCTGTGGGGCAGCGCGGCCAGCAAGTTTGAGTTCAGCAACGTGCCCGGCCCGCCGCAGCTGAAAAAAGCCTTCCGCGAGCGGGACCTGGGCCCGGCCCAGCGCCTCGACTTTGTCCTGCGCACCCTGCACTTCGGCCAGTACGGTGGCCTGGGCGTCAAAATCCTCTACTCGCTGCTGGCCCTGAGCAGCGCCGTGCTCAGCCTCACCGGCTACCTGCTCTGGTGGCGGCGCCGGCGCCACGCCGGGCGGCGCCTGGTCCGCAGCAGGAGGGTAGCAGCATAGATTAACAGTAGGAGAGACGCAAGCGGTCCAGCGGCGCCTGAACAAGTTAATTCCCTCTCCACGGCCCCGCGGAAATTCTGGTGCAGCGCAGCTAATTATGGAGTGATGCACCTAGAGAAGGAGCATAGCTTTTCTCCTGCAGTCATTGCGTGCAACGCGAAGCAATCTTTCCCCTCGCGGCACAAGGCGACAATACCCACAAACCCAAAACAGCACCGCCCGAAACTACAGCCGGTAGTTTCGGGCGGTGCTGTTTTGGTTTTTACCAGTTATCGGGGCGGTGTTAGTAGAGGAAGGGTTGCCGCGCTTCGCTCACCATGACGGTCAGTGAACCGCCGCGCTCCTTGCTCTCGCAACCCCGACTGCGGGGCCTTATTCCCATTCAATCGTCGCCGGCGGCTTCGAGGAAATGTCGTAGACCACGCGGTTGATGCCGCGCACCTGGTTGATGATGCGGTTCGACACGTCGGCCAGAAACTCGTAGGGCAGGTGGGCCCAGTCGGCCGTCATGCCGTCGACGCTGGTGACGGCGCGCAGGGCCACCACTTGCTCGTAGGTCCGCTCGTCGCCCATCACGCCCACGCTGTGAATGGGCAGCAGGATGGCGCCGGCCTGCCACACCTTCTCGTAGAGGCCGGTCTGGTGCAGCGCGTCGATGAACACCGCATCGGCGGCTTGCAGCAGGCGCACTTTCTCGGGCGTGATGTCGCCCAGGATGCGGATGCCCAGGCCGGGGCCGGGGAAGGGGTGCCGGTGCAGGATGTGGTGCGGCAGCCCGAGGGTTTCGCCTACTTCGCGCACCTCGTCCTTGAAGAGCATGCGCAGCGGCTCCACCACCTTCAGGTTCATCTGCTCGGGCAGGCCGCCCACGTTGTGGTGGCTCTTGATGGTCACCGCCGGGCCCTTTACCGATACCGACTCGATGACGTCGGGGTAGATGGTGCCCTGAGCCAGCCACCGGGCGCCTTCCACTTTGTGCGCCTCGCGGTCGAACACCTCGATAAAGGTGCGGCCGATGGCCTTGCGCTTCTGCTCGGGGTCGGAGAGGCCCTTGAGCGCGGCGTAGAATTCCTCCGACGCGTCCACGCCCGTCACGTTCAGGCCCAGGCCTTGGTAGGAGTGGAGCACGCTCTCAAACTCTTCCTTGCGCAGCAGCCCGTTGTTGACGAAAATGCCGTGCAGGCGCGGCCCAATAGCGCGGTGCAGCAGCAAGGCCGCCACCGACGAATCGACGCCGCCCGAGAGGCCCAGAATCACCTGGTCGTCGGGCCCGATGGTGCGCTGCAGCGCGGCCACCGAGGAGTCCACGTAGTGCTCGGGCGTCCAGTCCTGGGCGCACTGGCAGATGTCGACCACGAAGTTGCGCAGCAGCTGCTTGCCCTGCGTCGAGTGGGTGACTTCGGGGTGAAACTGAATGCCGTAGGTGGGCTGCCCCTGAATGTGGTAAGCGGCCACGTCGACCTCCGGGGTGCTGGCAATGATGTCGTAGCCGGCCGGCAGGGTCTTAATCGTGTCGCCGTGCGACATCCACACCTGCGAGTCCAGGCTCAGGCCCTGCATCAGCGGGGAGCCTTGGTCGATGTGGTGCAGGCGGGCGCGGCCGTACTCGCGGATGGTGGCCGGCAGCACCTCGCCGCCGCCCTGCTGGGCCAGCAGCTGGGCCCCGTAGCACACGCCGAGCACCGGCACGCGGCCCAGGTACTTGCTCAGGTCGGGGTTGGGTGCCTCCGGGTCGCGCACCGAGCACGGACTACCTGAAAGCACAACGCCCCGGATATCCTCAGTGAGGTCCGGGGCGTGCGTGAAGGGGTGGATTTCGCAGAACACGTTCAATTCGCGGATGCGCCGCGCAATCAGCTGTGTGTACTGCGACCCGAAATCAAGGATCAGAATCTGTTGAGGCATGGGCAAAGGTAGGGCCGCAAACCCTTGCCATCCAAGTTCGGGGCGGCGGCGAGGCAAGCAAAGGCCGGCGTGGGCCGGCGGGGCAGGGGCGAAGTTGGATGCGAAAAAGACCCGGCTTGATTATTCGGGCAAGGCGCCGAAAACGCGGAAATCGGCTTGCATTGAATAGGCGGAATTCGCTTTCTTACACCACGTTCCGAAATTCTGCCCTCCTCTTACCGCGTGCAAAAACTTTTACTTCTTCTCCTCCTGACGGCCGGCGCCGCCCAGGCCCAGTCACTCGATTTGTTGCCGCCCGGCGGAGCGGCCGTGCCCCCGCCGCCCCCGGCCGTAGCCCCCGCCCCGGCCGCGGGGCCCCGCCCGGCCTGGCAGGGCGGCCTGCTCATGGGCCACGATTTGTTTCGCGTCACCAACCAGCGCCCGGCCTTTTCGGTGGGCCAGTACCGCGTGGTACCCCGCATGACCACGCCTGCCCCCGGCTTCCGCATCGGGTTCTGGGCGCGCTACAATTTCGGTCCCGGCCGCCGCTGGCTGCTGCAGCCCGAGGCCTCGTACTCGCGCAGCCAAAGCTGGCACCGCGTCACCAACACCGCTGCCGCTGCCACCGCCCCCGGCACCCCGTCGGGTACCGACTTCAGCGCCATGTCGACCAGCCAGGACTGGCAGCGGCTCAACTTAGCCCTGCCCGTGGGCTACCGCCTCACCCCGCGCCTGCTGGTGCTCGGCGGCCCGGTGCTGGCCCGGCGCATTCCCACCGGCTACGAGCGGCTCGACCAAGGCTACGCGCTGCGTATCGTGGAAAGCATCAACCACAGCATGCGCCGCAACGGCCTGGCCTGGCAGGCCGGCGTGGGCTACGAGCTGGGCCGCGTGCTGCTCACCGCCCGCTACGAGCGCAGCCTGTTGCACGTGGCCCGCGACATCGAGCTCGACGGGCAGCGCTACGCCTTCCGGCATTTCGCCAGCCAAGTCAGCTTCGGGGCAGCCCTGCGCGTGGCACCGCTGCGCTGAGCGCGGTTTTTTCGCGGCGCGGAGTGCTTCTAAACCAGCTCGTTTCGTGGGCTGGCAGCGCTTCCGACGCAGTTTTTTGCGGCAATTCGGCGCCGGAGCTTGTTTCGGGCCGAATTGCCGTTGTATCTTTGCACCGGCGAATCAGTACGACCAGCTCCCGCTGAACTCCCCCAGGACCGGAAGGTAGCAAGGGCAGGCGGTTGTAGCGGTGCGATACTGGTTCGCTTTTTTTTTGCCCCGCCAGCAGCAGTTGGCCTCGCCGTCCGCCGCCTATCGGGCGCGTTTTCGATGCGGCTGCGGCCACAAAATCCACGCAGTCCGTCGAATCCGTCGAATCCGTGGTTAGTTTTGGGCCAGCATTTTCTTTTTAAGCGTTTCCCCGATGAAGTTTTTCATTGACACCGCCAACCTGAAGGACATTCAGGAAGCCGTGGAGCTTGGTGTGCTCGACGGCGTAACCACCAACCCCTCGCTGATGGCCAAGGAAGGCATCGGCGGCGTGGACAACGTGATGGCCCACTACAAGCGCATCTGCGAGCTGGTGGACGGCGACGTGTCGGCGGAGGTTATCGGCACCACCTACGAGGACATCATCCGCGAAGGCGAGGAGCTGGCCGAATTGCACCCCAACATCGTGGTGAAAGTGCCCATGATCCGCGACGGCGTGAAGGCCATCAAGTACTTCTCGGAGAAAGGCATCAAGACCAACTGCACGCTGATTTTCTCGGCCGGGCAGGCCCTGCTGGCCGCCAAAGCCGGCGCTACCTACGTGTCGCCCTTCGTCGGCCGCCTCGACGACATCGGCCACGACGGCATTCAGCTCATCGAGCAGATCGTGCAGATTTTCGGCAATTACGGCTACCCCACGCAGGTACTGGCCGCCTCGCTGCGCCACGTGCCGCACCTGATTCAGTGCGCCGAAGTGGGCGCCGACGTGGTGACCTGCCCGCTCAACGTCATCACCGGCCTGCTCAACCACCCGCTGACCGACAAAGGCCTGGCCACCTTCCTGGCCGACCACAAGAAGGTCAACGGCTAATGTGCCGATGCGGTAATGTGCCGACGTGCTAATCAAAAGGATGCTCCTTGTTGGCACATTCGCTAATTAGCACATCAGCACATTCCCCCACATTAGCACATGAACTAAGATGTACATCATCAAAGTCAAAGGCAAGGCGAAGATTCCGGACTATATCCAGCTCCGCGACAGTGACTTCGTGCTCATTGCCTACTTCCGCGCCGACCGCCCGCTGAAGGATTTGCACCGCTACGGGCTGGAGGGCAAGGAAGCCGAGCTGGCCGCCGTCATCGAGCAGCTCGAGTTCGGCAAGCTGCAGCCCTTGGCCATCTAAGCCGACTGGTTTTTCGGGTATCCTGGGTGTCGGGCCGTGCGCCGGGCGCCCAGGATACTTATTTTAGCGCCCAGCATCCCCGCCGTTTCGCCCGCAAGCCCCGCATGGAAAACCCGCCCGTTATTGAGTTGCGCGATGCGCGCATCATGCAGGACTTTCACACCGTGCTGCAAGGCGTGTCGCTGACCCTGGCCAAGGGCGAGTTTGCCTACCTGGTGGGGCGCACCGGCTCGGGCAAAACATCTTTGCTCAAGACGCTCTACGCCGATTTGACGCTGCCCGAAGGCATGGGCACGGTGGTGGGGTACCCCCTGCAGAAGCTGGCCGCGGCCAAGGTGCCCTACCTGCGCCGCAAGCTGGGCATCGTGTTTCAGGATTTTCAGCTGCTCTACGACCGGAGCGTGGCCCAGAACCTGCTGTTTGTGCTGCAGGCGACGGGCTGGCAGGACCGGGCCAAGATGAAGCAGCGCGTGCAGGACGTGCTCATGCGCGTGGGGCTGAGCAGCGTGGGCACCAAGATGCCGCACCAGCTCTCGGGCGGCGAGCAGCAACGCGTGGTCATTGCCCGCGCCCTGCTCAACGAGCCCGTGCTGCTGCTCGCCGACGAGCCCACCGGCAACCTCGACCCGGACGTGACAGACGGCATCATGCGCCTGTTCCTGGAAATCAACAACGCGGGCACGGCTGTGCTCATGGCCACCCACAACTACGACCTGATTCACCGCTACCCCAAGCGCGTGTTCCGCTGCGCCGACGGGAAAGTGGCGGTGATTGACGCCGAGGAATTGAAGGTGAAGAATTGGGAAGGGTAGGAGCTGCACCGCTAGTTACAAGCCGAAGGCAGCCGTTGGCCTGTCATGCCACCCGGCTGATTTCTAATTATTAATCCTCAAGTGTTACTTGAAATCCGCGGGCCTTTCGGTACTGATTCCGTTGCATAACTGGCCCGTGGAAGGCTTGGTGCGCGCCCTGCTGGCTCAGCTGCCCGACTGGCCCGGCCCCGCCGAAATCCTGCTGCTCGACGACGGCTCGGCCCCGGAATTTCGGCAGCGTAACCGGCCGCTGGGCGCGCTGCCCGGGGTGCAGTACGACGAGCTGCCGCGCAACGTGGGCCGCGCCGCCATTCGCAACCAGCTGGTGGCCCGGGCGGAGTACCCCTGGCTGCTGCTGCTCGACAACGACTCCTCGCTGCCCGACGCGCAGTTTGTGGCCCGCTACGCGGCTGCCGCTGCCCAGGCGCCGGTGCTGGTGGGCGGCACCTGCTACCCCGCCGCCCCGCCCGCCGACGCCGCCCTGCGCCTGCGCTGGCACTACGGCCGGCAGCGGGAGCAGCGCCCGGCCGCGGTGCGGCAGCAGCAGCCCTACGCCCAGCTCACCATCAACAACCTGCTGATTCAAGCGGCGGTGTTTCGCCAATTCGGCCTCGACGAAGGGCTGACCCGCTACGGGCACGAGGATACCAAGTTCGGCTGGGGCCTGCGCGACGCCCGCGTGCCGGTGCTGCACCTCGACAACCCCGTGCTGCACGACGGTCTGGAACCGGCCGATGCCTTCCTGCGCAAGTCGCGGGAGGCGGTGCGCAACCTGGCTTCCTTGTACCGCGCCGAAGGCCTCGGCACCGACACGCGGCTGTTGGCCACGGCGCTGCGGCTGCGCCGCCTGGGCATGGCCGGCACTGCCCGCCAAGCGTTGCGGGCCTTGGAGCCGCAGCTGCGGCGGCAGGTGCTCGGGCCGGCCCCCGGCCTGCGCGCCTTCGATCTGCTGAAGCTACTCTGGCTGCTGGCGGAGCTGCGCTAGGGCGCGGCTGCTTCAGCGCTGGTGTATCGGCATCCCCCCAACAAAAAGCCCCGCCGATGGGGCGGGGCTTTTGCCAAATGCGGGAGTGAGCCGCAAACATGGTGAGGGCGGGCTGCTTAGTCGTTGTCGGTGTTTTTGACCTCCGACTTCACTTCCTTGTAGCCTTCCTTGGTTTTCTCGCCGACTTTCTTGGCGACGTGGCCGATGCCATGGCCCACGTCCTTGCCGGCTTCTTTCACGTCGTTAGCGGTGTTTGAGGCCGCCTGGCCGACTTTCGACCGTTCGTCGCGGGTTTCTACCTCGGCTTGTTGAGCTTCGCCCTTCACGTCGGCGGCGGCTTGCTCGGCGCGCACGGCCGTCTTGTTGGCCGATTTGATGCCGGCGTATTTCAGTTTCTCTTTCTGAATTTCCGCCAGATCCTTGGCCGGAATGTCGCCTTTCACCTTGTCGTAAGCTTCATCCAGGGCGCGCCATTCGGCATTCACGTAGCGCCAGTCTTCGATGTCGTACTTGTCGCCGTTCTGCTTGACGTTGTTGACAAACGACTCGTAGGTCTGGCGGGCATTGGCAGCCGTAATCTGGGCGGCCGGGTTCATGGGCGTGTAGTACTTGCCGGGCTTGGTGGGCATGGCCGCGCTGCCCGAGGCGCCACCGGCGCTCATGCTGGCCGAATAGGCGGCGTTGCGCTTGTCATAGGCGGTGGTGTAACGCGTCTTGAGCTGCTCGTATTCCTGCTTGCGGGCCTCGTCCCAGTTGCTCATGTCGGCTTCGGCGGCGGCCACTTTGGCGTCGTATTCGTCCTTGAGCTGCTTGGTTTCTTCGTCCCATTCGGCCTGGGTTTTGTTGCCCACGGCGTCGGCGTTGGTTTCGGTGTTGGCCACGAAGGTTTTGAAGTCGTCGTAGGCTTGGTCAGTTTCGGCCGCGGCTTCCTGGCGGTCGGCGCGGTTGCAGCTGGCGGTGGTGAAAGCCATGCCGCCGCCGAGCAGCAGCAGGGCAAGGGCGTGGGTGGTCAGGGTCTTCTTAAGCATGGTCGTAGCTAGGTTACGGTGTGGGGAAGGATGCGCCCGCAGTTGCGGCGGCGGGCGTTTGGGCCGCATTAACGCAGCCGTTACATAGCAGGTTACGCATGGAAGCGGCGAAAGGATAAGCACGAGCGTACGGGCCGGCGGCCGCGCCGCGCGGGTCGGCTATCTTTAGCGCCCCGCGCCGGGTGGCGCGGGTTTATCTGCTCCCCGGTTGTGACGCCTGCTTTGTTGCCCCTTGCCCCGCCCGCGCCCATTCGCCTTCTCGACCTGCCCGCCCAGCACGCCGCCATCCAAGCCGAACTCGATGCGGCCCTGCACCGCGTGCTGCAGGAAGGCGCCTTCATCCAAGGGCCCGACGTGCAGCTTTTCGCCGACGAGCTGGGCCAGTACCTCGGCGGGGCCCGCGTGGTGCCCTGCGCCAACGGCACCGACGCGCTGCAGCTGGCCCTGATGAGCCTGGGCCTGGCCCCCGGCGACGAAGTCATCGTGCCGGCGTTTACCTACGTGGCCACCGCCGAGGCCGCCGCCATCCTCGGCCTGCGCCCCGTGCCCGCCGACGTCGACCCGCGCACCTTCAACCTCGACCCGGCCGCCGCCGCGGCCGCCATCACGCCGCGCACCCGCGCCATGCTGTGCGTACACCTCTACGGGCAGTGCGCCGACCTCACTGCCCTGCGCCAACTGGCCGATGCCCACGGCCTAGCTTTGATCGAAGACAACGCCCAGGCCATCGGGGCTACCTGGCAGCTGCCCGACGGCACCGCGGCCTACGCCGGCACGGTGGGGGAGGTGGGCACCACCTCGTTTTTCCCTTCCAAGAACCTGGGCTGCCTGGGCGACGGCGGCGCCCTGCTCACCCGCGACGAGGCCCGGGCCACCGTGCTGTACGAACTGGCCAACCACGGCCAAGCCCGCGGACGCAAGTACGTGCACCAGCGCCTGGGCCTCAACTCCCGCCTCGATACCCTGCAAGCCGCCCTGCTGCGGGTGAAGCTGACCCGGCTGGCCGAGTGGACCGCCGCCCGCCAGCGCGTGGCCGCCCAGTACGACGCCCTGCTGGCCGACGTGCCCGGCTTGCTAGTACCGCTGCGCCAGCCCGGCAGCACCCACGTGTTTCACCAGTACACCCTCACGCTCAACTCGGAAGCCCGCCGTGACGCGCTGCAGCAGCACCTGCAGCGGCACGGCATTCCGTCGGTGGTGTACTACCCGGTGCCGGTGCACCGGCAGCCGGCCTACGAGTACTTGGGCTACCAGGCTGGGCAGTTTTCGGTGGCCGAGCAGCTGTGCCGCACGGTGTTGTCGCTGCCCATTCACCCGGGGCTGACCGCTGCGCAGGTGGAGTACGTGGCCGCCGTGGTTCGAATGGAGAACTGGTAGGAGGTGTGCGCACCCCGGACTAAGGGCAAGGGCTCTAGCTCCGCAATTCACCCCGCGCCGCGCGGCTGGCACCGTTTTTTCTAGGCGGCCGTACAAGCCACCATCGTTTTTTGCTCCGACCATGACCCGTTTCCTTCTGACCCTAGCCGCCTCCGCCCTGGCCGTAGCCGGGCTGACGGCTGCGGCCGTGCACCAACCCGCTGCATCCGCCGTCCCCGCGCAGGGCTTCAATATCTTTTCCGTCGACCAAGACGTGGCCCTGGGCGCCCAGGTGGCGCACCAGACCGACTCCATGTACCAGGCCAAGGGCCAGCTGATGGCGCGCAGCAGCAACGCCCGCGCCTACCAGCTGCTCGACGGCGTGGTGAAGCGCGTGCTCGACAACGGCAACCTGAAGTACCGCAGCAAGTTTCCCTGGGACGTGAAGCTCATCAAGGACGACCAGACGCAAAACGCCTTTGCCACGCCTGGCGGCCACATTTACGTCTTCACGGGCTTGGTGAAGTTCCTCGACAACGAAAGCCAGCTGGCTGGCGTGCTCGGCCACGAAATTGCCCACGCCGACCGCCGCCACAGCACCCAGCTGCTGCAGCGCCAGTACGGAGTCGGCATTCTGGCCAGCATGATCTTGGGCAAAAACCAGGGCCTGACGGCGCAGATTGCCAATGGTCTGGCCGGGCTGGGCTCCTTGAAGTTCAGCCGCACCTTCGAGCAGGAAGCCGACAAGTACTCCACCGTGTACCTCAACGGCACCCGCTACTACGCCTGCGACGGCGCCGCCGGCTTCTTCATCAAGGCCGAAAAGCAGGGCAATGCCAACCCGCCGGAGTTCCTGAGTACCCACCCCAACCCCGGCTCCCGCATCCAGGCTATTCAGAACAACGCCCGCTCGTTGGGCTGCACCGGTCGCTCGGTGAACAACAGCAACTTCGAGGAGTTGAAGCGCCTGCTGTAGTGGTGGCGCGCTTGGCGCCAGTCCCCAAGTTCGCACGTGCCAACAAGGCGCCGCCGCTCCCGGATAAGGGAGCGGCGGCGCCTTGTTGGGCAAATAGAAGCAGGTGGACTGCAAGGTATTTTGCCAAGGGGAAAAAATACCTTGCAAGGGCCATCAGTGCTCTTGTAAGGTATTTATCAAGGAGCTACGAACACCTTACAGCTCGCCATGGCCCGGCCTATCGGGGTACGGGCTTCTAAAGCCACGAACGAAGCCTATCTGCCCGGATCCGGTGCTTTTTTCGGAGCTTGCGGCGTGCTCTCTCCCGATTCCAACTCTGCTGCCGCCGCGCCCGTCCGCTTCGTCATCTGCGGCGTGGGCCACATCGGCCGCCGCCATGCCGCGCTGGTGGCCCGCCACCCCGGCGCCACGCTCACAGCCCTCATCGACACCAACGAGGCGCTGCGCCCCGGCCTCGAAACCGAGTTTCCGGGCGTGCCCTTTTTTGCTTCGCTCGACGACTACCTCGCCCAAGGCCCAGCGGCCGACGTGCTGACCGTGGCCACCCCCAATTACCTGCACGCCCCGCAGGCCATTCGCGGGTTGCGCGCGGGCCTGCACGCGGTGGTCGAAAAGCCCATTGCCCTGCGCAAGGCCGACGCCGAAGACCTCGTGCACACCGCCCTGCAAACCGGCCGGCTGGTGTTTGGGGTGATGCAGAACCGCTACTCACCGCCGGCAGCTTGGCTAAAGCAGGTGTACGACGAAGGCCGTCTGGGCCAGATTTACCTGGTGCAACTCAACTGCTTCTGGAACCGCGACGCCCGCTACTACCAGTCCGGCCGCTGGCACGGCACGCAGGCGCAGGACGGCGGCACGCTCTTCACCCAGTTCAGCCACTTCGTCGATTTGCTCTACTGGGTGTTCGGCGACATTACCAACATCACGGCTCGTTTCCGTGACTTCAACCACCAGCAACTCACCGAATTCGAGGACTCCGGCCTGGTCACCTTCGACCTCGTGCGCGGGGGCTCCGGCACCTTGCAGTACAGCACCGCCGTGTGGGACCGAAACCTGGAAAGCTCCCTGACGGTGGTGGCCGAGCACGGCAGCCTACGCCTCGGCGGCCAATACCTCGATAAAGTGGAGTACTGCCACGTAAAGGATTACGTGATGCCCACGCTGCCGCCCACCAACCCGGCCAACAACTACGGCGCCTACCAGGGCTCGGCCGCCAACCACGTGCAGGTTATCGAAAACGTGGTGGATACGGTGCAGAAGCGCGGGTTTGCCACCACCAACGCACTGGAGGGGCTGAAAGTGGTAGATATAATCGAGCGGATTTACGGCTTGAAGCTTTAGGTATAGAAACAATGACTAAAGCTGATTTTGAAAATTATTGCCGCCGTGTTTTAATCGGTAGGAAAATTACTAAGGTGTTATATGGAGAAGTTAATTATGCCTTCTGTGAAGAGCTTCCGGATGAGCCAATCAGGTATTATCATACTGATTTTGAAGAGCTTCATTCACTGGACTTTTCAATAGCATTTATGAATGAGGATAAACTCATCTATATCACGTGGGATGGTACATTCTACCAATATGGGCTATATCCTTTTGTGTTGGCCAAGACTGAGTACGAGGCGAAGAGAGAACAATGCTGGGACGTTACAGAAGAACCCATGTGGCAACCTTGCATTGGACATTCAATTGCCAATTTGGAAATAGTTTGGGAGGATATATATGACGTGGGCCATACCGGACACAAACTTCATATTGCTATTTGTCCTTACGCATTTTGTCTCAAGCTTTCGAATGAAACGCAGGTGTTCGTTAGCGCGGCCGAGTTGAGGTCTGATGGTATAGAAGCGTATGGATTGGCGGATAATCTATTAGTCACGACCAATGAGCGTTTGGCTAAACAGATCAATATGATTTAGACCGCATTTGCTAATACCCATGTACCTCACGGACAGTCAAGCTCATCAAGAGCTTCTCGCCTGGCAGCAAAAGATGCAGGCTGCGCCCGGGCCGCTCGACCGGCTCACCCGCACGGTGCAGACGCGGCTGAACGCCCTGCTGCCCGAAAAACTGCACCAGGCCATTACCGCCACCATCAAGCAGATGGTGCGCGGGGTGCTCTTCGGCTCCACCCACCTCACGCGCCGCCCGCTGCTGACGGGCACCTTGGCCGAGCGGGAAGGTGTGGTGCGCCAGCGCATCCGCCGCTACCGGCACGTGGCGGTGGTGGAGGGGGCGGCTACCGGCGCGGCGGGCTTTTTCGTCGGACTTACGGACTTTCCCTTGCTGCTCGGCATCAAGCTCAAGCTACTCTTCGACGTGGCCGCCCTCTACGGCTACGACGTGCGCGACTACACCGAGCGCCTGTACCTGCTGCACGTGTTTCAGCTGGCCTTCAGCTCCCAGCACACCCGTAACGCCACCTACCAGCGCTTGGTCCATTGGAACGACTACCGCCAAGGCCTGCCGCCCGACGCCGCCGACTTCGACTGGCGCACCTTCCAGCAGGAGTACCGCGACTACATCGACCTGGCCAAGCTGGCGCAACTTGTGCCCTTTATCGGCGCTGCCGTGGGCGCCGTGGCTAACTACCGCTTGCTGGAGCAGCTCGGCGAAACAGCCATGAACTGCTACCGCATGCGGTACTTCGACGCGGAAGCCGGCGCACAACTCGGCGGATAACGGGCCCGATAGCTCTGCTGCAAACAAGCGGCAGCCCTAGCCGTCATTGCGAGGAGGCGCGACGAAGTAATCTTTCCTTTAGCAGCACCGCCGACTCAACCCCCTGCCAACCGAAAACAGCCCCGCCCGAAACCTAGTGACTCTAGTTTCGGGCGGGGCTGTTTCCAACGGTTGCTTTTCGGCTTCCGCCAGCGGGGCCGTCGGGCCGCGAGAGAAAGGATTGCGTCGCCCTTCGTCCTCGCAATGACTGCGAGGTGAGCCGCTTACCCCTTCACCTGCTTGCGAATCCACTCCAGAATCAGCAGCTGCAACTGGGGCGACACCACGGGCTGGGGCTGGCCGTTGATGAGGGGCCACTCTGCCATGGGCGCCTGCCAGCTATGGTTGAAGCCGTCGAGGCGGCGGGCCTGGGCGCGCTTGTTGTCTTTGAGGGCTTTTTCCAGCGCCGTCAGGTTGGCGGGCTGCAGCTGCTGGTCCTCCGAGCCGTGGAGCAGCAACAGGCTGCCGCGCAGCTGGGCGAGGTTGGCGGTGGGCACGTAGTCGAGGTAGGCGCGGTAGCCGGCCGCGGTCATGTCCGTCACGATGGCCTGGGCCTGCTCGGCGGGCAGATCGGGCTGCTGCTGGCGAAGCATGTTCAGCAGAATGGCCTGGGCCTGGCCCTGGTCGGCGGTGTGGCGCACGATTTCCATCATGGGGCGCTGGCGCTTGTAGCGCGCGTCAAGTTGCTTCTTGTCGGCGGCGCGCTGGCGCATCTGCTGCTGCCCCACGTAGGTATCGATCTGCGCCGAATTGGCCCCTTTGGCGCGCAGTTCGGCCACTTTTTCGCTGGTGGCCTGCTGCAGGCGGAAGCGGCGGCGCGTGGCGTTGTCCTGGGCCGTGTCGGCTTCGCCGGCTTTCAGAAAGCCCAGCATCGGGCGCTGGGCCATGACTTCGTACCCTGGCAGCCCGGTGCCTGCCAGCGTGACCACGTAGGCCGGGCCCAGGGGCTGCGCAGCGGCTTCCAGGGCCAGGTTGGCGCCGGTGCCCACCCCGATAATGCCCAACTGAGCAATGTCGATGCGGGGGCGGGTGCGCAGAAAGTTCAGGGCTACCTGCGTGTCCTTGAGCAGGTCGAGCGGGGTGGCGGTGCGCCAGTCGCCGCCCGATTGGCCCACGCCGCGGTCGTCGAGCCGGAGCACGGCCACCCCGTGGCGGGTGAGGTAGTCGGCCATGGCCCCGAACAGCTTGTACTCGCCTTGCGTGGCGTCGCGGTCCTGGGGGCCGAGGTCGGAAACGAGCAACACGGCGGGAAATGGACCTTCGCCGGAGGGCACGGTGAGCGTGCCGGCCAGCCGGGTGTTGTCGTGGGCGCTGGTGAAGGACACCTCCTCCACGCGGTAGGGCGGCGGAAACTTGAATGCCGTCTTGGGCTGGGGCGGCAGCGGGGTAAACTGCAGCGTGAGGCCCACCGGCTGAAAGCCCTGCTGCCGCCACTGGCCCTGCAGCTGCTGCCCGTCGGCCGAGCGCAGGCACACGTAGCTGCAGCCTAGCTCCTGCGAGTCAAAGATGACGGTATCGGCCTTGAGGTCGACGGTGAGCAGGGCGCGGTTGATGCGCTGGGCCGGCACGCTGAGCACGGCAAAGCGGGTGCCGTTGGCCAGTTCCGTCACGGTGATGCTCAGCGGCAGCGAGCCGCCCGGCACCGGCAGCGGGCCTTTCCACTCGCCCTCCAGCGAGGTCTTCGCGGCGGGCAGCGTTTGAGCCGCGCCCAGCCGCGCCAGCAGTAAAAGGAGCAACAGCCAGACGAAGCCGCTGGCAAACAACTTATTCATTCTGTAAAGGTAGCTGCGCCCGCCGCCGGGCCGCCCGTCGGGCGACCAACAACGGGCGGGCGTCGCCGAAACCGAGCAAAGACTGGCCGAAACCCTCGGCCCCTAGGGCACCAGAACCCCGTCGATGACGTGCACGATGCCGTTGGTGCACTGAATATCGGGAATGACCATCTTGGCTGGCGTGGCGTTGCTGGCCGCCTTCACCGTCAGCGTGCCGTCGACAAAAGGGCCGAAGGTGACGTCGCCCCCGCCGGCCGAGCCCGCGGTGGCGTTTTCGGGCAGCTCCGGGGTGAAGCGGGCGCCGGGCAGCGCGTGCTGCAGCAGCACCGCCGTCACCGTGTTCTTGGGCAGCTTGCGCACATCCGAGGGAATGTAGCCGCTGGGCGAACCCGGCTGCACGTTCAGCACCGTCAGCAGGTTGCGGAAGGCCTGGTCGGTGGGGGCAAAAACGGTGAACGGACCCGCGCTGGACAGGGTAGCGGCCAGGTCGGCGTAGAGCACCGCTTCCACCAGAAACGTCAGCTCGGGCTTCACGAATACCTGCCCCTGGCTCATGGCCACGGCCGAGCCGACGATGTTGGCGTTGGTGGCCAGCAGCACTTTGTCCACCACGTGCACCGTGCCGTTGGAGGCGCGCACGTCGGTGGCCAGGATGCGCGAGCCGTTGACGTAGGTGCTGCCGCCGCGGCTGATAAAGCGCCGGGTGACGCCCTGGAAGGCCGAGGGGGAAGGCGCGGTAGCGGGACGCAGGCTGCCGCCGGCCAGCGTGCCGCCGGTCACGTGGTAAAACAGCGTGTTGGTGAGGAAATCTTTGTTGAGCACCAGCAGGTCGGGGGCGCTGCGCAGGCCCAGGCGGGCAAAGGCGTCGTTGTTGGGTGCGAAAACCGTGTAGTTGCCCTGCGGGTCGTTGGGGTTGCGGTTCGAGAGGATGCCCACCACGCCGCCGCGCACGGCCGCGTCTTCAAGCACGCTGAAGTCGTCGTTGGCCACGGCAATGCCGGCAATCGACGGATTGGTCTCGGCGTTTTTGTTGCAGCCGGTTAGCAAAGCGGCGGATATTCCCAGAATGGGAAGAAAATGGCGTAGGGGTGTAAACATGGTAGAGGAGAGGCTTGAGAAGGATTTTCGGCGAAGCCGACTACAAACGGGCGACGTTGGGCGAGTGGATTTACCGGTTCGACAAATTTTTCTCCCGCTATGGGAATCCGAAAGTAATCTTGCCGCCGTAGCTAGCGCGCTTCAATTAGGCAAGCATCAGTCCTGGCCCTGCCAACGGCCCAACTTGCTCGCTGAAGCGTCCACCACTCTCTTCTTGCTCGTTTCATGCAACACCCTTACCTCTCCACCTTTCTGGCCGGGGCAGCCCTGCTGTGCCTGAGCACGGCGGGCCAGGCGCAGAGTTTGATTACCGGCTTCATGGCCGGCAAAGGCCACGGCTCGGTGGTATTTACCGGCACGGCCGAACGCTACCGCAACGTGTTTCTGGTGCCCGAAAAGGTGGACGCCGTACCGATTTACCGGGAAGTGCGCGTGTCCTCGGTCAGCTTGTTTGCCAACTACGGCATTTCCAACAAAGTCGAGGCCGTGGTGAGCTTGCCGTTCATCCAATCGTCGGGCCGGGCCAACAAGCAAGTGCTCGACTCGCTGGGCGCCGCCTACGTGAACACCCGCTCGGGGCTGCAGGATTTGTCGGCCTTTCTGAAGTTCAAGGTGCTCACCATGCCGGTGGGCAGCAGCCAGCTCGATTTGCTCGGGGCGGTGGGGGTGAGCACGCCCGCCAGTAGCTACCAGAGCAAGGCCGACCTGGGCTACATCATTGCCATCGGCAACCGCGCCACCAAGTACACCACCGTGGGCGTGGCCCAGCTGCGCACGCCCTCGGGTGTGTTTGTGATGGGGCAGGCCGGCTACAGCGTGCGCACCAACCCCGTGCCCGACGCCTTCGTGGCCGACGCCAAGGTGGGCTACGCGGGCCTGAAGCTCTACGCCGAAGCCTGGGCCTCGCTGCAGCAGTCGAGCAGCAAGGGCACCGATATTCTGCAGCCGGGCTTCACGGGCCTCTTCACCGCCACCCGCGTCAACTACACCCGCGTGGGCCTCAGCCTCTACAAACCGCTGAGTAAGGGCGTGGGCCTGGTGCTCGGGGCCAGCCAGTACCTGGCCGGCCGCAACGTGGGCCAATCCACCGGCGTATCGGCCGGCGTGTCGTACAACTACTAGCCCCGCGCTTTTCTGCGCTGCGAAACCAGACTTACGCCGCCCGGCGGAGCGGGCCCCTCGGGGCTGCGGCTCCGCCGGGCGGCGGCCGTTTGGGGCGGTCAGGGCTTGACGAAAATGAGCGTCACCCAGCCGTCGGTGGCGTGGCCCGTGGCAAAGGAGCTTTGCAGTGCGTAACCCTCCTGGTAAAGCTGCTGAATCAGCTTTTGGTAGCCCGCGCTGGCTTTTTTCAGGGAGCCCGTGGTGTAGCCGTTTTCAAACTCGACCAGCTCTTCCTTGCGCCCGCTGCGCGCCACCGACACGATGATGCTGCCGAGCATTTCCAGCGAGCGGACCACGACTACGTCGGGCGGCAGGGCGCGGGCAGCGGGGGGCGTAACGGCCAGCGTGAGCAGGGAGGCGCCGAGGAGCAGAAGCTTTTTCATGCCGGCAAGATAGGCGGGGCGCCGCGCCGCCGAGGTTGCAAGTACGGGCCCGCCGGGGCTACCTTTGCGGCATCAATTCTTTTGCTGAAGGATTGTTTTTATACAGAGGCGTGGAGAGACAGGCTCCGAGAAGCGCCGGCAACCCCGGGAAAATCCCGGACGGTGCCAAGTCCTGACCATATAAAAACAAGTTGCTGTGGGCTTTTTGCACCCCGTTTCTGCTTCGATGGTTTCCCGCCTAGCCGCCGCTACCGGCCGCGCTGCCGCGGGCTGTTGTTGCTGTTGCCGCTAGCGCCGCGCGTTGCCTGAGCCGGCGCTGAAGCCGGCCGTATTCATTCGTTTCATTTTCTGCTGTTGCTGCCGCCCGTTGCGGGCGCGCCGCTGGTTTGGCGTCGCCCGTTCGGTGCGCCTAGCCGGCCGCAGGTCACATTTGCGCCGGCCGCTCTGGCCGGGGCTACCCTCGTTTCATGCTCAAAAAATCCTTGGAGCTGCTGCGGCAAGAAGCCGCGGACAGCGGCTCGCACACGCTCAAGCGCAGCCTCGGCCCGCTCAATCTCATTGCCATCGGCGTCGGCGTCATCATCGGCGCGGGGCTGTTTTCGCTCACTGGCATTGCCGCCGCCAACCACACCGGCCCGGCCGTCACCCTGTCCTTTATCGTGGCCGCGGTGGGCTGCGCCTTCTCGGCCCTGTGCTACGCCGAGTTTGCCTCCATGGTGCCCGTGGCCGGCTCGGCCTACACCTACTCCTATGCCACCATGGGCGAGCTGTTTGCCTGGATTATCGGCTGGGACTTGGTGCTGGAATACTCCGTGGGCGCCGCCACGGTGGCCATCAGCTGGTCGCAATACCTGGTGAAATTCCTCTCGAAGTACGGCCTGCACCTGCCGCCGCAGCTGGTGATGTCGCCCTGGGAAACGGCCTCGCTGGCCGACGGAGGCGGCACGGTGCACGGCTGGCTGAACCTGCCGGCGGTGCTCGTGGTGCTGGCCATTACGGCCATCATCGTGCGCGGCACCCAGGGCTCGGCCTGGTTCAACGCCGTGGTGGTGGCCCTGAAGGTGTCGGTGGTACTGGTGTTCATCGCGCTGGGCTGGCAGTACATCAACCCGGCCAACTACCACCCCTACATCCCCGAAAACACCGGCACCTTCGGCGAATTTGGCTGGAGCGGCATTTTGCGCGGGGCCGGGGTGGTGTTCTTCGTGTTCATCGGCTTCGACATCGTGGCCACCATGGCGCAGGAGGCCAAAAACCCGCAGCGCAACATGCCCATCGGCATCATCGGCTCCCTGCTGGTGTGCACGGTCCTGTTTGTGGTGTTCGGCTACGTGATGACCGGGCTGGCCAACTTCACCGAGTTCAAGAACAGCGCCGCGCCGGTAGCCATTGCCATCGAAAAAACGCCCTACGGCTGGCTGTCGACGGCCATCATCGGGGCTATTCTTATCGGCTACACGTCGGTGATTCTGGTCGATTTGCTGGGCCAGAGCCGGGTATTCTTCTCCATGAGCCGAGACGGGCTGCTGCCGCGCGTCTTCTCGCAGGTGCACCCACGCTTCCAAACGCCGCACAAATCCAACCTGCTGCTGGGCGCCTTTATCAGCTTGTTCGCCGGGCTGGTGCCCATCAACGTGGTGGGCGAAATGTGCAGCATCGGCACGCTGCTGGCCTTCGTGATGGTGTGCGTGGGCGTGCTCATCATGCGCAAGCGGGAGCCCGACGCTCCGCGCGCGTTTCGCACGCCCTGGGTGCCGCTGGTGCCCATTCTGGGCATCGTTACCTGCCTGGTAATGATGCTCAGCCTGCCCGGCGACACCTGGATTCGCCTGTTCGTGTGGCTGGCCATCGGCCTGGTGATTTACTTCGGCTACGGCAAAAAGCACAGCAAGCTGGGCCGGGGCGTGGCCGTGGCCCCGACGGTGGAGCCGGCGGGCAGCAAGGTAGCTTGAGGCACCAGCACGGCGTGCTTTTCGACGCCACGGCCGCCGGGCCACGGCGTCGTTGTTTTCGGCCCCGGCCTGGCTATTTTGCGGCGTATTAGCGTTGCGTAATGGAGCCTATTTATTCCGAAGCCGAAGCTTCCCCGGCGGAAACCGTGGCAGCCTTACTACCCGCGGCGGCTGTTGTGGCGCCGCCGGCTTATCCCACCTACGCCGAAAGCTGGGGCGTGCTGGGCTGGTACCTGCTTGCCCAGTTGCTGTCGGGGCTAGTGGCCGGCGGCCTGCTGCTGTGGCTGCCCAAAACCGCCCGCACCGGCCCGTCCATGCTGATTGTGGAGCTGGCGCAGCTCGGGCTGGTGTTGTGGCTGGTGGCTCAGGCCGGCACGCGGGCGCAGCCTGTGCGTTGGCGCGGGCCGTCGGATGGGCCGGGGTTGTGGGCCGTGGTGGTGCCCACCACGTTTGGGGTTGCCCTGGCGGTGTCGGCGCTGCAGTGGCTGGAGTTGCCGCACTGGGGCGTGGATGCCGCCTTCGACAAGCTAATGCTCAACCCAGGCTTGGCGTTTGGGCTGATCTGCGTTGCGGCACCCGTCATTGAGGAATGGCTGTTTCGAGGGCTGCTGCTGCCGGGGCTGGCGCGCAACTACGGCTCCACGCGGGCCATTGTGCAGAGCAGCCTGCTGTTCGGCATCATTCACTTCAACCCCGCCCAAAGCCTGATGGCGTTTTGCCTGGGGCTGTTTCTGGGCTGGCTCTACATCCGCACCCAGTCGGTGCGGACCTGCGTGCTTGCGCACGCCACGGTAAACACGGCGGCCTGGGCGGGCATGTACTTCGCCAAGCAACACTACGGGCAGGTTACGCCCCTGGCCCAGACTTCGGCCTGGGAACTGGCCTACATGGCCGGCGGCGCGCTGGTGGCCCTGGCCGGCATCTGGTACCTGGCCCGGCTGAGGGCGCCGGGGCAGGCCAACGCGGAGGAGCCCGCCGCTCCCGGGCCAGCTGTCGAGGCCTGAGCGGAAGTGCCAGGGCGTTTGCGTAGATGATAGCGCCCACACATCGGCGTCCGGTGCCCAAGCGTGGAAGGCCAGCGTCCCGGCATCAGACGACTGAGGCCAAGCCCTAAGCACGTGCGTCCGAGTGTTGGAGCACTGCCGCGAAGCTTTGGCGCACCGCGTCGGGGCCTTGGACGACCGTGTCCATGCTTTGGACGACTAAGGCGAAGGGTTGGCGCGTCGTGGCTAACCTTTGGACGCCCGCGACTTGGGTTTGGACGGATGAAACTTCGGTTTGAGCCGTTGTGTCCGGGGGGCTTTGGGCTTGAAATCAGTGCAGCCGCTGACGAATTTTCTGCAGGGCCGCCTGCGCTTCGGGTACCGCCCGGGTGAGCAGCAGGCCAGCGGCGTACACCAGCGTCAGGGCGGCGGAGCGCAGCACCATTGTCACGAAGGGGGAGTGGACCGGCGGCACCAGCCAACCGGCCAGCGCGGTGGCGGCGGCCACGCCCAGAATCAGCGGAATGCGCCCGTCGAAGGGTTGCAGGCGGTAGGCGTGCCACACAAACCAGGTGCGGGCCACGTTGATGCTGGTCAGCGCCAGCAGAGCGGCCCAGGCGGCGCCCACCATGCCCAGCGGCGGAATCAGCAGCAGGTTTAGCCCCACGGTGCCCGCGGCCAGGGCCACGTTGAACACCAGATCGAAGCGGTAGCGCGGGGAGGTGACGACAATGAGCCCGTTGACGCCGGTGATGCCGTCGAGCAGGCGGCCGGCCAGCAGTACCCACACGATGGTGGTGCCGGCGGCGTACTCGGGCTTCATCAAGGAGTAGATGAAGTCCAGGTTCAGGCCGATGCCCAGGGCCAGGTAGCAGCCCAACACGGTGTTGAGGCGGGTGGTGCTGCGGTAAAACGCGGCCATGCGGGCCATATCCTGCTCCTTCCAGTAGTCGGCCAGCAGCGGGAAGGCAATTTTGTAGAGCGAGCGGAACGGGATGGTGAGGGCCGTGCTGATGAAGAAAGCGGTGGTATACACGCCCGCCGCCTTCAGGTTCACCTTCGAGCCCACCATCAAGGCGTCGATGGAGCTGATGACGGTGCCCGAAATATTGGAGAGCAGTGCAAAGGCGCCGAAGCTGAGCAGCTCCCGCACCGGCCGTACCTGCAGCGCCGCCCGGGTGGGCCGCAGGTGCAGCTCGCCGATGTAGGCCAGGTAGCCGGTCAGCAGCATGGTCAGCGCGCTGTTGACACCGATGTAGGCCAGCACGAACTGGTGAAACGTGAGGTAGCCCAGCCCAAAGGCCAAGGTGACGCCGGCAATGAGCACGCGCAGGAATACTTCCTGCAGAAACGAGGAAAACGCGGTGTGGTACAGGCCCTTCAGGTAGGCATCCTGCAGCGAATACAGCAGGGTGAACAAGGCCAGCAGCGCGCACCAGCCGTAGTAGGGCCCAAGCAGCGCCGCGTCGGCGTCGTAGGCTCGCAGAATCAGCGGCCGGCCCAGCCAGTAAGCCAGCGAAATGACGGCGAAGCCGAGCATGGGCAGCCCCAGCAGCAGCGGCAGAAAGCCCTGGTGGCCGGTTTCGCGGTTGCGGAAGTAAGGGAAAAACCGGATGCCCGCGCTGGCAAAGCCGAACGCGGCCAGCTGGGCGTAAATGGTGGCCAGGCTCAGCAGCACCCGCGTCAGGCCCACTTGGTCGGCGGCCAGAAAGCGCGGCATCAGCAGGGCCGTGTTGACGAAGCCCAGCCCCAGCCCGAAGTAGGAAATAACGGTATTGCGCAGCCCCTGGCGCTGAACGATGCCCAAGTGGTAAAGGTGAAGTTGTGAACGTGTGAAGTTGTGAAAAGCGAATCGGAACGTAGGGCCGGCCCGGAACTGGCCATTTCACAACTTCACCATCTCACAAATTGCCCGTCCCGTCAGAAACGCGGTTTGGCGGCTGCGAAGGTAGGCCATGATGCGGTGGAACTCCCGGGGGCCGTTCGTGGTGTTGGCCGGGTCGAAGTTTTCGTTGTGCCAGAGCAGGGTAAACACCCCGCCGAACCTTTCGATTTCTTGCAGCATGGGCTCGACGGCGGGCAGGATTTCGTCCGGGGCCAGTTGCAGGTAGCGCGGGTGGTGCAGGGTAGCGTCCATCAGGTTCAGCGGAAGTTCGAGGAAGCTATGGGGCGCCAGGCTTCGGAAGTTGAAGGGCTGAAACGGCAGGCAGTAGGAATGACGGAAGCCGAAGTGCTCGGCAAAGCCCAGGGTTGAGTCGTACAAAATGCCCAGGTCGTCCAGGTGCTCGGGCGTGATGCGGGGCTCCCACTGCAGGTAGTGAAACCGCAGCCCAAGTGCCGTCGGCTGCGTCGCCAGGTCCCGGCTCAGGGTGTCGGCTTCGGCCCAGAGCTGCTGCGAGTTGCGCCCGGAGCCGAGGCTGCCGTGCAAGCCGATTTCCGAGGTGCTACCGAGCTGCCGAATGCGCGGAAGCAGCTGGTGAAACCGGTAGTCGGCGTTGGACGGGCCGTTTTCGGCGGAGCGGCCGTGGTTGAGAATAAAGAAAAACGTACTGGCGGCCCCGTAGCTGGCCACGGTCTGCTGCACCAGTTCCAGGTTGTCCCAGGCGTCGGGTCGGGCGAGGTGCCGCCAGAGCTGCCGGCCGAAACCAAGCCAGTCGCGGCGGCGCAGCGCCTGTTTGGCCGGTTCTTTCCAGGCGCTGTACAGGTTGTCGATGTCGTGGGTGACGAAGGTGGCGAAAGGCGTCCCATTCCAGTGGCGCGGGTGCAGCGGCCGGCCCGTTACGTGCTCCACGGCCGTGCGCAGCACGTCGAAGTAATAGTTGACCACCGGCACCGCCACGAAGCCGTAGCGCTGCTGCACGCTGGCGGAGTAGGGGAAACGTCCGTGCTGGTCGCGCTCCTCCGAGAAATACTCCTGCCAGCCGCTGAGCAGGTAAAACGCCGCCGAAACTACGTCGACGTGGATTTCGGCCCGGCCCGGCGAGCGAGTCAGCAGCGGCCCGGCAGGGTTGGGGTCGAAAAAGAACGGCAGCTGCCGCCCTTGCCATTCGCGCCGGCTTGGTTCGGGCGGGTAAGGCTGGGCGCCCTCAAAAAAATCCGCGGCCCCGTCGGCAACCGTCACCAGCGGCTGCGCGTCGGCGTAGCCGATGCTCGGCAGCTCCTCGGCGGCGTACGCGGCGCGAAAATGCTGCAGCACGTAGGCCAGGCGCGTTGCGGCCGTCACCGGCGTGGCCGTAATGGGAATCAGCCGTTCGTGGGGCAAGCTCATGTGCGCAAATTACGCCCCGGCGGCCAGCCAGGCGTCTAGCTCCCGCAGGGCCAGCTGCTGGCTGCGGCCTTCGTCGGGCGTGCCGAGGGTGGCGCAGTAGTAGGCGGCGCGCCGGTAGTGGTCGGCGGGCTTGCGAGCGACGTAGCCGCGCAGCAAAGCACCTAGCTCATCCAGGGTAAACGCGCGGTCCACCAGCCCGCGGGCTGCGTAGCCGTAGTAGTCGTCGGCCACGCCGTGCTGGCCGAAGCGGTAGTACAGGCTCACCAGGTTCAGCAAGGTGGCTTCGAGGTGGGTCGACGTATCGGCCGCAATCAGCGCGTCGTGGCGCTGCAAAAACTCGAACACCGACTCCTGCCGCGCATCCGAAAACGAGAGCTGCGGAAAGCGCCGCCGCAGCTCCTCGAAGCGGCGCGGGTCGCTGGGGTGGGCGCGGTACGTGAACTGCAGCTCCGGAAACGACGTCAGCAGGTAGCTCACCGCCGCCTCGATGCCGGCCGTGTCGTCCAGGGTGTTGGTGGCCAGCGCCACGCGCTGCACCCGCGGCTGCTCGTTGCGCTGCTGCACAAAAGCGTCGGCCTTGGGCATGCCCACCAGCCGCGTCTCGCCGCGCACCGGGCCGCAGAGCCGGTACTTGTCCAGCGCGTCCTGGCCTTCAAGCAAACTCAAATCGAAGCCCAAAGGCGGGAAATTGGTGCTCACGCTGGCGTGCTGCACGTAGGCGGTGGGCACGCCCTCCGCCCGGCAGGCCAGCAGCAGGGCGCGGGCGTCGTCGTTGTGGTCGTTGGCGAAGACCACCGCCCGCGGCCGGTAGTGGCGCAGCGCCCGGCGGTACACCTCGTAGTAGCCGACGGCGTTGAAAATTAAGTCGAAAAACCGCCAGGCCCGCCGGCCTTCCGTGCGCTGCAGTCCCGCAAATACCAGCGGAAATTGCCAGTAGTAGAGCAGCTTGCGCCGCAGCGAGAGGCGGTTGACTTGCTGGTTGTAGCGCCCGATCTGCTTGGCTTGCCCCGCCAGCAGCACGGCATCGGTGCGGTGCTCTTTGATGAAGCGCAGCGAGTCGTAGTTGTTCTGGCTCACGACGTACAGCCACACCGCCCCGCGCAGCCGCTCCGGGTTGCGAATGGGCTGGAACACGTTGCCTACCAGCCGCACGGCCGCGTAGCCCAGTACTTTGGCGAGGCGCTTAAGCGGGTTGCCGGGCGAAATCGACTCCAGCGTGGCGGCCGGCAAGGAGCCGAACAACGGGGTGAAGCGCAGCTGCAGCATATCCCGCAGCCGGCCCACGCGGGTGGTAGGCGGCCAAACGGGCATCAGAGGGCCTCCCAGGTGAGCGGGGTGCCTGCGCGCAGCGCGGTACGGGCGGTTTTGCCCATCACCTCGGCGTAGAAGCGCGGGGCCAGCCCGTCGCCGGGGCGCACCACGCGCAGGTTATCCGGGGTAAACGCCTCGCCGGCCTGGATGTCGCGGGCCACGTAGATGGAACGTTTGTAGAGCCGACTCTTTTCCTCGGCTCGCTGCACGCCGTATTGAATGTGGCCCAGCGCCTCCCAGGCGCGCTCGGTTTCAGTGACCAGCTGGGCTACTTCCTCGGGTTCCAGCGAAAAAGCCGAGTCCACGCCGCCGTCGGCGCGGCGCAGGGTTACGTGCTTTTCCACCACGCAGGCGCCCAGGGCCACGGCAGCCACGGCCGCGCCCACGCCCATGGTGTGGTCAGAGAGGCCCACCAGCGCGTCGGGGAAGAGCTGCTGCAGGTGCGGAATGGTGCGCAGGTTGGTGTTCTGGGGCGTGGCGGGGTAGGTGCTGGTGCACTTGAGCAGCGTCAGCTCCCGGCAGCCGCCGGCGCGCAGAATGTCCACGGCTTCGGCCACTTCGGCCAGCTTGCTGGCGCCGATGCTCATGATAACGGGCTTGCCGGTGCTGGCTACCTTGCGCAGCAGCGGCCAGTCGGTGTTTTCAAAGGACGCAATTTTGTAGGCCGGCACGTCGAGCGACTCCAGGAAGTCCACGGCCGTTTCATCGAAGGGCGAACTGAAGGCTTCCATGCCGTGCTGGCGGGCGCGCTCAAACAGGGCCTGGTGCCAGTCCCAGGGCGTATGGGCTTCTTCGTACAGCTCGTACAGCTCGCGGCCGTACCACAAGGACGAAGGATCGTCGATGCGGTGGGCGCCGCGCAGCGTCATCGTGTCGGCGGTGTAGGTTTGCAGCTTGATGGCGTGGGCACCGGCCGCCGCAACGGCGTCGACGATGGCCAGGCCGCGCTCCAGCGACTGGTTGTGGTTGCCGCTGAGCTCGGCAATAATAAAGGGGGCGTGACCGGGACCGACGAGGCGGGAGCCGATGCGTATTTCGGACATACTACTACTGGATGGCGCCGGGCGCCGAAGCTTACTGCGGGGCCAGGATAATGGCTTCCCCCGTTAACACCACAACCGCGTCTTGGTTCACGCACTCGGTGCGCAGGGTCACCAAGTGGCGCTCCGGCTGCAGGCCGGTCACCGTCACCACGGCCGTGATGACGTCGCCGGCAAACACGGGCTTGAGAAATTTCAGCGTCTGGCTCACGTAGATGCTGCCGGGGCCGGGCAGTTCGTTGCCGATGACCGCGCTGATAAACGAGGCGTAGAGCATGCCGTGGCAGATGCGCCGCCCGAAGCGGGCCTGCCGGGCATATTCCTCGTCGAGGTGCAGGGGGTTCACGTCCAACGACAACCGGGCAAACGCCTGTACGTCCTCAAAGGTAATCGGCTGGGTAAGGCGGGCGCTGGCCCCAAGGGCTGGAAGCATGGCAGCGGGCGGTTAGGCAGGCGCGTCGGTGGAAGGGGCGGCGGTGCGGAACACGCGGCTGCGCATGGCCTCGCGCAACTGGGCCCACTCGCGCTGCAGCATGGCCAGGCCCACCACGTCTTTCGGCTTGCCGTCCTTCATGATATGCTCGCGGAAGTACGACTCGCGGCGGAAGCCGAACTTCTCGTGCATGCTGATGACCTTGTCGTTGTCGACGAAGACTTCGCAGAGCAGCTTGTTCAACTTCAGGGTGTTGAATACGTAGTCGAGCACCGTGAATTCCACCTTACCGCCGATGCCGCTGCCACGCACGCCCTGCTCGGCAATGTAGAAGGCCCAGTAGCAGGTGCGGGCGGCGCGGTTGATGGCGTACAGGTTGGCCACGCCCACGTCCTTGCCGCCGCTGGTGATAATCCAGTATTCCTTGCTGGCGTCCTGGCTGATGCTCTGAAACCAGGCTTCCTGCTGCGCCGGCGTAATCGGCTCGGCGGTGTACATGTATTGGGCAACGCCTTCGGAGTTGCGCCAGGTGCGGACCATTTCGATGTCCTCGTAGCGCAGGGGACGGAGTATTTCTTCCATAAGTAGGGACGGTGCGGGCAGCACCGGCGGCAAAATTACACCGCTGCTGGGCTTTGCGGGAAAAATGATTCGGCCGATTTGGGCCGGGCTGGTGCCGAGTTGGCGTTGCGGCCCCTACGCCGGCCGCAGCCGCCGGAATTCCGCCTGCAATACCTCCGGCGTAAGCTGCGGCACATAGGGCTGACGCAGCGTGGTTTCGTGAAAACGCAGGCCCTGGCGCAGCAGCGGTTCGAAATCAGTCTGACGCAGCTGCCGGAAGTCGCCGACGGAAAAGGCCTGTTGGTGGCGGTGCACGAAGCCGGCCAGCACCTGCTGGTCGGGCACGTAGTAGCCGGTAATGGCGGCCTGGCCCAGCACCAGCGTTTCGAGTAGCACGGTGCTGGCCGGGCACACCACCACGGCGTAGTCGGTGAGCAGCCGGACCATATCGGCGGCCGACAACTGCTGGTAGAACTGCACCTGCTTATCCGGCTGGGCGGCCGCCAGCGCGTGCAGGGCCGGGCCGTGCTGGTAGGCAGCTCCGGTTACCACGCCCACGGCGCGGACGGAATCGATGCGCAACAACGCCTGGAGCGTGGCATGGGTAAACTGCTGCGGATCAGCGCCGCCGAAGCATACCAGCACCGAGTTGGCCTGGGGTACTGGCCAGGGCCGCTGGGCGGCTTCGCGGAACTCGCGCCGTACCATGGTAAAGCCCGGACCCAGGCAGTAGCGGGTACCGGGGCGGGCTTTGTACAGGGCCGGCGTGGCTTCGGGGCCGTGGTTGATAATGAGGTCGGCCTCCATGCGGTAGGCGTGCAGGTCGTCGACGACCACCACCCGGCAGCCCACGGCCCGCACCGCCCGCTGGTAGTCCGTGTCGAAGGCCAGGCCGTCGAGCATGACCACGTCGGTGGGGCGCAGCTGCGCTAGCAATGCCGCCGCCGAGGCAGTGGGCAGGGGGCAGAGGGTGAAGCCGGCCGCCGTCACCAGAGCCCCTAGAGCCGGCAGCGGCTCGGCTACGGCCACCAGCACTTCGGCAAACTCATCGCGTACGATGTCGGCCACGGCCATGCTGCGCACCACGTGGCCCAGCCCGATGCGGGCGTTGCCGTCGGCGCGCACGACGAGGCGGGGGAGGGCGTTGCTCATACCCGGACTTGCTCGTTCTGGTCGTTGATGTGCCGCAGCCAGGGGTGTTCGGCCAGCAGCTCGGCCACGTCGGTTAGGCCGAAATCCGCGGGCAACCGGGTGTAGAGCAAATGCTGCAATGCGTAGTCACTGGGGTAGTCGAGGGTAAGGCGGCAGGCGGCCAGCGCGGGCGGCACCGCCAGCGGCAGCGTGTGCAGCCGAAACCGCTCGGGGTGGCGGCGCAGGTAGGGCGTCACGTGCTCCCGCTCGTCGGGCTGGCGGGCCTGGGCGTGGGCCGCGGCCAGCGCCGTCCGGCCCATAACCTCCAGATTCGTCCCCACCGGCAGCCCCGTGGTCAGGGTGTAGTCGGCGCCCGCGGCAAGATGGGCTTGCACGGCCGCGTCGATGTAATGCGGGTCGATGGCCGGGTTGTCGGCCGTGAGGCGCACCACCACGTCGAGCTGGTGGGCGGCGGCGGCTTCGGCGAAGCGGCGCAGCACGTCCTGCTCGTCGCCGCGAAACACTGGCCCGCCCAGCGCCTGCGCCGCGGCTGCCAGGGCGTCGTCGACGGGTTGGTCGGTGGTGGCTACGACAACGGTATGCAGGCTGGCGGCGCGGCTGGCGCGGGCCAGCACGCGGGCCAGGACGGAGGTGCTGTCGTGCAGGGGCAACGGCAAGAGCACCTTGCCCGGCAAGCGCGTCGAGCCCAGGCGGGCCTGCACCAGCGCGCCCACCCGCAGGGGCGTTACCGAATGGTCCATCCGCCGTCGACTATTAAGTTGTGGCCCGTTACAAAATCGGCGGCGCGGCTGCTCAAGTACACGAAGGCCCCTGCTAAGTCCTCGGGCCGACCGATGCGCCCGAGCGGAATCCGCCGCTCCAGTTCCCGAATAAACTCCGGGTGTTGCTGCACCGGCGCGCTCGGGAAAGCGCCGGGCGTCACGCAATTCACCTGGATGTGGTCGGCCGCCAGGTAGGAGGCGAAGTACTTGGTGAGCTGAATCACGCCGGCCTTGGCCGCGCCGTAGTGGGGCGGGTTGGTAAACTGCGGCGTGGCTTCGTAGGCCGTAAAATCGGGGGCCACCACGCCGTACATGGACGCTACGTTGATGATTTTGCCGCCGCCCCGCTCGCGTAGGTAAGGCAGGATTTCACGGATGCAGCGGTAGGTGCTGCCCAGAGCGCCGTCGAGCGTGAAGGCAAACTCCTCGTCGGTTAGCGCCTCGGGCTGGTTGCCCTTGCCGTAGGTGGCGTTGTTGATGAGCACGCTCGGCAAGCCAAACTGCTCCCGCGCGGTGCGAAACGCCGCCTGCACGGACGCCGTGTCGGCCACATCCCCCTCTATTAAATGAATGCCCTCGGCCGCGGCATCAGCGCCAAATACGTCGGCAAACGTTTCGGGGCGGCGGCCGATGACCACCACCGTGGCGCCGTGGGCGGCCAGGCCCGCGGCCACGGCGCGCCCTAAGTGGCCGTAGCCGCCGGTGAGCAACACCACGTGGTCCTGTAACGAGAAAAGGGTAGTATAAGCAGCTGGCGAAGCAGGCATGGTGTACTCGGAAAACGAAAGCTGCGAACTTAGTCAGGTTTGGGGATTTGCGCCGACGGCAAGCAAGGCGGCCGGACGTTTTGTCCACGGTGGGCTAGCTACCGAATAACGCTAAGTAGCACTAAATACCCGTTGCTGGCATAGACTCTCAAAGCCTGAATAGGCTCAGGTGCCAGCGCAAAAAATGTTCGGGTCTATGCCGTTATTGTGCTATTTTAGGCACTTATCTTCGTTAAGAAAACGGGTCATTCTCATCGATTATACTTTCTTTTCTGCGTGCTTATGAAGCATTTTTTTACGCTGCTATTGGGCTTGAGCGTCAGTGCAGTCTACGGCCAAAGCCGGGAGCAAAATTGGTACTTTGGCGGCAACGCCGGCCTGCGGTTTAATGCGGCCCCCGCGGCCCCGACGGTGCTGTCGGATGGGCAGCTGTTCAGCTACGAAGCCAGCGCCACCATGTCGGACGCCGGTGGCAACCTGCTGATGTACACCAACGCAGTAACCGTGTGGGACCGGACCCACACGCCCATGCCCGGCGGCCCGCTCGTCGGCGGCTACCAATCGGCTTCGCAAGGGGCCCTTATTCTGCCGGCCCCGGGTAGTACCAGCCAATACTACCTTTTCGTGGTGGATGCGGCCGAGAATGGATTTGCGGCCGGATTGCACTACTCCGTCGTCGACATGACGCTGCGTAACGGCTTGGGCGACCTGACGGCTACCAAAAACGTGGCCGTGCCCACGCCCAGCCCCCAACTCACGGAAAAGCTCACGGCCGTGCGCCACGCCAACGGCCGCGACTATTGGGTACTGGTTCATGGCTGGCAGAACAACAGCTTCCACGCCTACTTGCTGAGCCCGGCGGGGCTTTCGGCTACGCCGGTAACCACCACCATCGGCATCACGCACACCGGCGGCGTTGCAAACGGGGTCGGTTACATGAAGGCCTCGCCTAACGGGCAATTGCTAGGTGTAGCCATCCGCGACGCCGCGTTTGAGCTCTTCGACTTCAACAACAGCACCGGGCAGCTGTCCAACCTGCGCCGCCTCTACACCGCGTTTGGTGACCGGATCTACGGGGTGGCTTTCTCGCCCGACAACACCAAACTCTACACCACGGATCTGGTAAACGGGGTCTACCAATTCGACCTTTCGGCCAGCACGATTTCGCGGCAATTTCTGGGGAGCACGCCGGGCCAGAGCGGGGCAGTGGCGTTGGCACCAGATGGGCGAATTTACGTAGCGGCCTACAACACGTCCCGGCTCTCGGCTATAACCAACCCCAACGGCGCCGGTGGTGCCAGTGGCTTTGTTAGCCAGTATGTTACGCTGAGTGGGACTTCCCAAATCGGCCTGCCCAACTTTCCCAACGCCTTCGCCGTGGTGGTAAATGAATGGACGGGGGCGGTGAGCACCACCTACACCGATGCGGCCAACTGGAGCGCGGGCTACGTACCCGGCGCCAGCGACGACGTGACCATTCCGGCCACGGCCGTGCGCATGCCCGTGCTCGGCGCGGCGGCGGCGGCGGCCAGCTTCACCGTGGCCAGTGGCGCCTCCATGACGGTGGCCCCGGGCGGCGACTTGACCCTGACCCGCACGCTGACCAACAACGGCACCTTTAGCGGCGACGGCAGCCTGCGCATGGGCGCCAGCGGCTCGACGCAGCTGCTGGGCAGCGGCCCGGTGCGCATCGGCAGCCTGACGGTGGGCGGCAGCCCGATTACCATCCCGCAGAACGTGGACGTGCAAACGCCATTGTCCATCACCCGGGTGCTCACGCTGGGCGGCAACCTCACCATGAGCGGCAGCGGCGCGCTGACGCTGGTGTCGGACGCCAGCGGCACGGCCATGGTGGTCAACCAGAGTGGCGTGGTCAGCGGCGCGGCTACCGTGCAGCGCTACCTCGACCCGAGCCTGAACCCGGGCCTGGGCTACCGCCACCTTGCCGCTCCCGTGACCAACACCACGCTGAGCGACTTAGCTACGTCAGGGTTTGTGCCCGCTTTCAACTTGGCTTACAACACCAGCGCGCAGCCCGGCACGGTTACGCCCTTTCCCACCGTGTATGGCTACGACCAGGGCCGCCTGACAACCAGCCCGGCCACCGGCACCTCTGCTTTCGACAAAGGGTGGTATTCACCCGGTAGCAGCACCGACGCGATGGTGGCGGGACAAGGCTACACGGTAAATATGGCGGCTGGTCAAACCGTGGATTTTGTGGGGACGCTCGGCAACGGTAGTCTGACGGTTGGCGCGTTGGGCCGCGGGCCGCAAGCCGATGCGGGCTGGCAGCTGCTGGGCAACCCGTACCCGGCGCCCATCGACTTTACCCTGCTCAGCCGGTCGGGCCTCGACAACGCGGTGTACGTGTACAAGTCGAGTGGGCAGTACAGCGGCGCTTACGCCAGCTACGTCAACGGCGTGGCCACCAACGGCGGCAGCAACGTCTTGCCGCTGGGCCAGGCCTTCTTCGTGCGCACCGCGGCGGGGGCTACCGGCAGCATGTCCTTTACCAATGCCGCGCGCCTCACTTCCTACCAAAACCCGGCGCTGCAGCGCGGGCGGGAAAGCCGGCCGCTGCTGACTCTTACCCTAACCAATGCGGCCGGGCAACGGGATCAAGCCGTGGTGTATGCCCAAGCGGGGGCCACGGCGGGGTTCGATGCCGGCTTCGATGCTTACAAAATTGCCGCGGGCGGATTGCCTGCCTTGAGTGTGCCAGTAGGAGGGGAAGAGCTGGCCATCAGCGGGCTGCCGGCCCTGGGCGCCACAACCCAGGTGCTGCCCCTGACGGTAGTGGTGCCGACTTCCGGTACTTACGCGCTTACGGCCAGCGAGCTGCTGAACCTGCCGGCTGGGTGCCGCGTGAGCTTGTTGGACGGCCAAACCGGCATCAGCACGCTGCTCACGGGGCAAAACGCGTATTCGTTTAGTGCCGCCGCAGGCGCGCTCATCGGCCGTTTCTCGCTGCTCATCGAGCCGGCCCGGCCGACGGCTACGGCCAGCGCCCTGGCCCAGCAAGTGAGCGTGTACCCCAACCCGGCCCACGGGCAGCTGTGGCTGGCCTTGCCGGCCCGCTACACCCAGCAGACGGTGCGCGTGACGGTGCTCAACGCCCTGGGCCAGGCCGTGCTGACGCAGACCTTGCCCGCCGGCCGCCCCGCCGCCACGGCCCTGACGCTGCCGACTAACCTCGCCCAAGGCGTGTACTCGGTGCGCTTGCAGCTGCCCGACGCGGTAGTCGACAAGCGCGTGGTCCTCGAATAGCCGAGAACTGCCCTACAACGCCCACGGCCGGCCCTTCCACGGAAGGGCCGGCCGTGGGCGTTGTAGGACCTGCCCGCTGGGGCGTCTCAGCTGAGTTTGGGCCAGCGGTAGGGCAGCAGCAGCTCTTCCGCCGTTTCGCGCAGCTCGGCCAGAGCCGGGCGCAGTGCCTCAAATCCTGCCAGGTAGTCCTCCGCCGCCACATTGGCCCGCAGGTTGTCGGCCGAGTCCACCCCGATGACGACCCGGGCCACGCCGGGCGCCGTGGCCGCGAAGAGCAGCAGCGCAGCTTCCAGCGGGATGCCGGCGGCCGCACTTACCTCGCGCATGCGGGTGAGCTTCGGACGCAGGGCCTCGAAATACGCGGGCAGCGCGTCGAGGGGGCGCAGCAGCAGGCCCTGCAGAAACGCCGAGCGCACGTGCACCTCCACGCCGCGCGCCGCCAGCACCGGCAGCAGCGGGGCGAAGCGCTGGTCGAGCACGTTGAAGGGCACTTGCACCATGTCGAAGTCCCAGCCGCGGCGGTCGAGCAGCCACTGGGCCTGCCAGGGGTGGTAAAGCGAAATGCCGATGCGCGTGGTCAGGCCGGCGGCGCGGCTGTCTTGCAAGGCCTGCCAGGCCGCGGGCTGTTGCTGCAGCGCCTGAAAATCGTGGAACAACACGCCGTATACCCGCGGCTGCTGCAGCCGGTCCAGGCTGGCTTGCACGGCGGCCCGCACCACGGCCGGCGCGGCGGCGGCCACTTTGGTCACGACGCCGAAGGAGCCCGGGTGCGGGCCCAGCCACTGGCCCAAGCGCGCCTCACTGTCGCCGTAGGCCGCGGCCGTGTCGAGCAGGGACAGGCCGGCGGCTTGGGCGGCGGCCAGCACCGCCGCCACGCTGGCGTCGTCGGGGCGGCCCAGGGTGTTGTTGATGCCGTAGGCCAGGCCAAACTGCGCGGTGCCCAGGGCCAGCTTTTGCCGGAACTCCACCGCCGTCATCGGGCCAGGAATTCGCGCACGCAGTCGATAACGTACTGCTGCTCCGCGTCGGTGAGACTGGGAAACATGGGCAGGCTCAGGCAGCGGGCGTAGTAGGCCTCGGCCGCCGGGAAGTCCCCGGCTTGCCAGCCCAGCTGCTGGTAGTAGGGCATGGTGTGCACCGGGATGTAGTGCACTTGAGCAAAAATCTGCTTGCTGCGCAAAAAATCGTAGAGCCCGCGGCGGTCCGGCACCTGGATGACGTAGAGGTGGTAGGCGTGGCCGGCGGCCCCGGCCAGCGGCGTCACGTCGGCCAGCTCGGCAAAAGCAGCGTCGTACTGCCGGGCCAGCTGGCGGCGGCGGGCCAGCCCTTCGTCGGCGCGCTCCAGCTGGGTAAGGCCCAGGGCGCAGAGCATATCGGGCATGCGGTAGTTGTAGCCCAACTCCTGCATTTCGTAGTACCAGCCGCCCTCGTCGGGGTGCTGCAAACGGCCCGGGTCGCGGGTGATGCCGTGGGTGCGCAACAGCAGCAGCTGCTCGTACAGGTCGCGGCGGTTGGTCGTAATCATGCCGCCTTCGCCGGTGGCAATGTGCTTGACGGGGTGGAAGGAAAAGATGGCCAAATCGGCCAGCTGCCCGTTGCCGCAGCGCTGCTCCTGGCCCTGGCTATCGGTGAAGAAGCCGCCGGGCGCGTGGCAGGCGTCCTCGATTAGCCAGAGCCCGAACTCGTCGGCCAACCGCCGGGCTTCCTCCAGGTCGACGGGCAGGCCGGCGAAATCCACCGGAATCAGGCCGTGAAAGTACCCTTTGGGGTGGCTTTCGAGCAGGCGGCGCACGGCCCGCAGGTCGATGAGGGCCGTTTCGGGGTCGATGTCGGCGAAGTACACCTCGCCGCCGCAGTAGCGCACGCAGTTGGCCGAGGCGGCGAAGGTGATGGGCGTGGTGATGACGCGCTGACCGGGCTGCACGCCCAAAGCGAGGGCGCACAGGTGCAGAGCGGCCGTGCCGTTGCTCACCGCCACCGCGTACTCCACCCCGATATACTCGGCAAAGCGCCGCTCAAACTCGGCTACCTGCGGGCCCTGGGTCAGAAAGTCAGAGTGCAGGGTGCTGATGACGGCCTGCACGTCGGCGTCGGTGATATGCTGGCGGCCGTAGGGGATGGGTCGAGAGGGCGTGAAAGCGGACATAGTAAGGTCAAAAGTACGCGCCAACTGGTTTTGGCGCGGGCGCAGGCGCGGATATATTGGCAAAATCGGATCGGTTACCCACAGTCCACGCCAATTGCTATTCTCTATGACGCGACTTCTGCCTTGCTTGTGGGTTGTATGGCTGACCCTCGGCAGTTGGGGGCTGGCCCGCCCCGCCCAGGCCCAGCGCGCGTATTTCAACTGGTACTTCGGCAAAGGAGCGGGCCTTACGTTCAATAGCAGTCCGCCGGCGGTGTTGCCGCCGGGCCCCACGTTGTATTACCACAGCAGCAGCGTGTCGGACAGCGCCGGCCGGCTGCAGTTCATTGCCGAAGGCAACACCATCTACAACCGGCAGATGCAGGTGATGGAGGGCGGGCAACTGGGCGGGCCGAGCATTTTCGGCTACGAGGTCATGGCCGTGCCGCAGCCGGACCGGCCCGGGCGCTACTACGTGTTTGTGCCCCGGAATTGGTTTATCCCCAGCCCCTCCCTGCAAAACGTGCCCCCCAACCTGACGTATTACATCGTGGACATGCGCCGGCAGGGAGGCCTGGGCGAGGTGGTGGGGCGCGACAGCCTGGTGCTGCTGCCCACCGGGCCCATGCCCTGGGGCACCGACGGCGGCTACGTGAGGACCGATGTTGCCGCCGTGCGGCACGCCAACGGCCGGGACCTGTGGCTGATCGTCAAGAACGACCTGCAGCAATACGTGAGCGTGCTGCTCGACCGCCGCGGCCTGCACAGCCGGCCGGTGGTGACACCCAACCCCAGCGGCCGCCGGCTGCTGACGTTGACTCCTACAGGCGCGCTGCTCAAGGCCTCGACCGACGGCCGCACGCTGGCGTTCAGTAGCTTCAGCCTGCTGACCAATGGGCGGGGCGGCCCGACCGGCCAGCGCATGTTTTACATCGAAATTGCCCGGTTCGACGCGCAATCCGGGCGCATCAGCAGCGCCTACATCATTCCCGATTCCGTGCGCTACCCCGTCAAGCCGGCCTTGTGGCACAACGGCTGCGGCGGCCTGGAACTCTCGCCCGACGGCAGCCGCCTCTACGTCGACACGCTGCTGAGCCGCCACATCTGGCAGTACGACCTCACGGCCGGGGCGCCAGCGGCCGTGGCGGCCTCGCACGCCGTGGTAGCCGAGCCACTCAGCGGATTCAAGGGCCTGTCCGGGGCCTTCGGCAACAACTTGCAGCTGGGCCCCGACGGCCGCATCTACCACGTCACGGTGTCCTCGCCGTGGGTGTCGCGCTTCGAAACGCCTAATGCGCTGGGCCGCAACGCCGCTTTCCGCGACTCCGTGCGCTTGTTTGCTGCCGGCACCCTGTCGTGGTCGGGGTTGCCGAAAGCGCCCAACGACCTGGGCCTGCCGCCGGTGGTGGTCGGCGGGGCCGGCACCATCCGGGCCGCCAGCATCTGCGCCGGCGAAGTGGTGCAGTTCAGCTCCTCACTTAGTCCGTTTGTGACGGCCCTGGCCTACGCCTGGGACTTTGGCGACCCGGCGTCCGGGCCGCTGAACACCGCCTCCGGCCAGGCGCCCGCGCACCGGTACGCGCAGCCCGGCACCTACACCGTGACCTTGCGCCTCGCGGCGGCCGGCGGGCAGCAGTACACCACCACGCAACAAGTAAGCGTGGCGCCCCGCCCTGCGGTCAGCCTCGGGGCCGATGTGGCCCTGTGCACCGGCGAAACCCTGGTGCTGCGCCCCGCGCCCCAGCCCCCGGGCAGCACCTACCGCTGGCAGGACGGCAGCACCGCCCCGCAATTCACGGCCACGGAAGCCGGCCGTTATTCGCTCACCGTCACCAACGCGGCCGGCTGCGCGGCGTCCGCCGGTATCACCGTTACCGCCGCCGACTGTCCCGACATTCCGAACGTCATTACCCCCAACGGCGACGAGCAGAACGACTTTTTCGTGCTGAAAGGGCTGAACGCCCCGGCCTGGGGCTGCCGCGTCTTCTCGCGCTGGGGCCGGCTGGTGTTCGAAGCGGCTGCGTACCAGAACGACTGGAACGGCACCGGCCAGCCCGCCGGCGTGTACTACTACGAGCTAACCAACCGCCGGACCGGGCAGCGCCGCAGCGGCTGGGTGGAGGTGGTGCGCTGACGGCCCGGCTGAACGCAAACAAGCCCGGCTGCGCGTCACAGCCGGGCTTGGGGAGCTTTGCGAAAAGCGGGGCTTACGCCACGAACTCCGGGTCGACGTGCACGCGAATTTCCTCGCGCAGCTGCTCGGCCGACAGCCATTCGGTGTTGTTGGCCGAATCGTAGTGAAAGCCCAGCGGCACGCGCTTGCCGTTGAAATGCTCGATGAACTTGTCCAGGCTCCACGGCGGCGTGGCGGGCAGAATCACGTAGTAGCGGTCTAGCTCCACGGTGCTCAGCGCGTCGGTTTCGGTAATCATTTCCTCGTGCAGCTTCTCGCCGGGGCGGATGCCCACAATTTCCTGCTGGCACTGCGGACCGATGGCCGTGGCCAGCTCGGTGATTTTGTAGGAGGGAATCTTCGGCACGAAAATTTCGCCGCCCCAGGCGTGCTCCAGCGCGTAGAGCACCAAGTCGACGCCCTCTTCCAGCGAAATGTTGAAGCGCGTCATGTCGGGGTGGGTGATGGGCAGCACGCCCTTCTGGCGCTGCTGCAGGAAAAACGGCACCACCGAGCCGCGCGAGCCAATAACGTTGCCGTAGCGCACCACCGAGAAGCGCAGGTCGCGGGTGCCCTTCATGTTGTTGGCCGCCACAAACAGCTTGTCGGAGCAGAGCTTGGTGGCGCCGTATAGGTTGATGGGCGCGGCGGCTTTGTCGGTGCTCAAAGCCACCACGTCCTTCACGCCGCAGTCCAGGGCGGCGTTAATCACGTTTTCGGCCCCGAAGATGTTGGTCTTGATGCACTCCATCGGGTTGTACTCGGCCGCCGGCACCTGTTTCAGGGCCGCCGCGTGCACGATGATGTCGATGCCCTCGCAGGCGCGCTTCATGCGCTCCGCGTCGCGCACGTCACCGATGAAGTAGCGCATGGCCGGGTACTTCTCCAGAGGGAAGTGCTGGGCCATTTCGTACTGCTTCAGCTCGTCGCGCGAAAACACGACGAGGCGCCGGATCTGCGGAAACTGGTCGAGTACCGTTTGCACGAACTGCTTGCCGAACGAACCGGTGCCGCCGGTTACCAGAATGGATTTATGATTGAGGTCGAGGGCCATGTGAATTATCGGTGCCAGCCGCCGGGGTGGACGGCGGCAAGGGCGCAAAAGTAGGCAATCGGGGCGGGCTTTGCGTAGTTTTGCCGCGTCGTGTCCGCGTCTGCCGTCATCTTCCATCTTGCGTACGCGCAGCGAAGGACCTTACCACGCGTACACGACAAGCGTCAGGTAGGTTTATCTGATTACTATCTGGTGTCATAAGGTCCTTCGCGTTGCTCAGGATGACAGAAGTACAAAATCCGTTTCCAGCCCCCGTCAAGCTCATCATCTGGGACTTGGACGACACGTTCTGGCGCGGCACGCTCTCGGAAGGCGAGGTGGAAGCCCTGGCCGACAACGTCGAGCTGGTGCGCGCCACCGCCGCCCGGGGCATCATTCACACCGTCGTCAGCAAAAATGACCTGGCGCCGGCCGAAGCCAAGCTCGCGGAGCTGGGCGTGCGCGACCTGTTCGTGTTTTTGCGGGTGAGCTGGCAGCCCAAGGGCCCGATCATCAAGCAGTTGCTGGAGGATATGCAGCTGCGCGCCCCCAACGCGCTGTTTCTCGACGACAACCCCATCAACCGGGCCGAGGCCCTGCACTACAACCCCCAGCTGCAGGTGGCCGACCCCGCCGACCTGCCCCGCTTGGCGCCGCAACTGCTGGCCTTCGGCAAGCCCGACCCCTCGTACGCCCGCCTGGAGCAGTACCGCCTGCTGGAGCGCCAGCAACAGGCCCGCGCCGATTACCAGGGCGACAACCTGGCCTTTCTGCGCGACGCCCAGGTGCGCGTGGAGCTGCGCGAGGGCAAAGAGGCCGTGTGGCCCGACTTCAACCGCATCGAGGAGCTGATCAACCGCTCCAACCAGCTGAACTATACCAAGAAACGGGTGGTGCTGCAGGAGCTGGAAGCCCGGCTGGGGGCCACGCGCCTACGCTGGGGCACCGTGCGCGTGCGGGACCGGTTCGGTGACTACGGCATGGTCGGTGTGTACGCCCTGAACACCTTTACCAATGAGCTGGAGCAGTTCACCTTCAGCTGCCGCATCTTGCACCTGGGCGTGGAGCAGTGGACCTACGCCCACCTGGGCTTTCCCCGGCTGGACGTGCAGGGCGACGTGGCTACGCCGCTCAACCAGACGGATCAGCCCGACTGGATAACGCTGGAATCCACCGCCGAAGCCGGGCAGGACCTCGCCGCCGCTACCGCGCTGACGCCGGGTGCCGACAAGGGACGCCTGCGCATTCTGCTCAAGGGCGGCTGCGACCTGGGTCAGCTCACGCCCTACCTGCAGACCTACCAGGTCGACGTGACGGAGGATTTCAACTACGTCAACGACCACCAAGTGCCGGTGCACACCGAGCACACCGAGCTGCTACGCCTGAGCCAGTCCTTGCCGCCCGCCGAGCAGCACCGGCTGGCTGATGCGCTGCCGTTTCTGGACCGCGAGGCCTTTCAGCCCCGGCTCTGGCAGCCCGGCCCCGGCTACGACGCCGTGGTGTACAGCCCCTTGATGGACTACACCCAGGACCTGTACCGCGAAAAAGCCACCGGCATCCTCGTGCCCTTCGGCGGCTACCAGGACCTGACGCAAGTCGACCCCGCCGCGCAGGCCCAGCGCTACGCCCAGCGCAAGTTTCGCGGCATGGACGAGGCCTGGCTGCGCCGCTTCCGCGAGGAGTTCAGCTACGCCGGCCCGCTCACGCCCGAGCGGTTCCAGGAGAACCTACAGTGGCTGCGCGAGCAGCTGCCGGCCGCGGTGCCGCTCGTCTTGCTCACCGGCGCGGAAGTGGAAGTGCCCGGCTCGCCCGAGCCCGGCGCCGTGCTGCGCCACCAGCAGATGAACGCCGCCCTGCTCGACTTCGCCGCCCGCACGCCCAACGTGCTGGTGGTGGACGTACGCGAGGTGGTGCGCACCCGCGCCGACGTGACCAACAACCTGCGCCACTACCAACGCCCGCTCTACAAGGCCTTGGCCGACAAATTGGCCGCCGAACTGGCGCAGTGGCAGGGCCGACAGCTCAGCCGCTCCACCGTTGGGCAGCTGCGCGCCGCCCTGCTCGATGCCCTGCCCCGGCCCGTGCGCAAGGTGTGGGACCGGCTCACGCAGTAGCGCGGGCCAGCTACGCCCTTCGCGTATTCCAGATGATTGTCGCGAAAAGAGGTCGTTCTGCACAAGCAAAGCAGAACGGCCCGCGCCAGCCGTTTACTTCCGAATGAGCTCCACCAAGCGCTGCGTGAGGCCGCGGCGGGAGTAACGGGCGCTGCTGAAGGCAGGCAGGTCCTGGTTGGGGCTTTGCTGCCAGGCGGCCACCAGCTGATCGAGGTAGGCGCGCATAGCTTCTCGGTCTTCGTAGCTAAAGTTCTGGCCGGCGTGGGTTTCCTCCAGGATGTGGGCCGCGTCGGAGCCGGTGGGGCCGATGCAGATGACGGGCTTATTGGCCGCCAGGTACTCGAACACCTTGCCGGGCAAAATGCCGCGGTTGTGCGGCACGTCGGGAATGCCGAGCAGCAGCACGGTGGCGCGCAGCATGTAGCCCACGGCCGCGTCGTGGGGCACGAATTCCACCAGCTCGGTGCGCTCCGTCAGGCCCGCCTCGGCCAACTGCTGCGCTACTTCCTTGGCCACGCGCCCCACGAAGCGCAGGCGCAGCGGCACCTGCGGGTGCCGCGCGGCGCAGGCCGCTACCTCTTCCAGAAAGGGCCCAACGTGGTACTGCCCGGTGATGGTGCCCACGTAGGTCAGCAGCAGCGCATCAGGGGGTGGGAGGGAAGGCAGCTGAAAATCGGCTTCGTCGTAGCCGTTGGGCAGCACCGCAAACTTATCCGAATGCAGCCCGGTGCCCTTGCCCTGCAGCAGCCGACCGGTGTCGGGGCTGGTGGTGATGACCACGTCGGCCGCTTCCAGGACCTGCCGCTCGTAGCGTTGATCCAGCCAGCGGGCCACGGCGGTGCGCATCAAGGTCTGGGTGTAGTAGATGTCGGTCCACGGGTCGCGCAGGTCGGCCAGCCAGCGCCAGCCGTAGCGCTTTTTCAGGGCCAGGCCGATGAGCTGGGTGGAGTGCGGGGGTGAGGAGGTGAGCACCGCGTCGAACTGCTCCCCGGCGGCCACCAGGGCCGCGACTTGCTTCAGGACGAAGCTGTTCCAGCCCCGGCGCGGGTCGGGCAAAAACACGTTGCCGCGCACGAAGCGCGCCACCCGCTGCGCCACCGACGGTCGGCCTTCGTTAGCAAAGCCGCCGTGCGGAATCGGCCGGTTGGTGAGCTTCTGGTAGGCCCCGAACGGCTCCCGCGTGCCCGTGCGCAGCACCCGCACGCCCGGCGGCACGTCGGCTTCCAGGGAGTAATCCAGCACCGGGTACGCCGCCTGGGCCGGGTCGACGGTGATGACCGTGGGCTCGACGCCCAGGGCGGGCAGGTGCTTCACCCACTTCAGGCAGCGCTGCACGCCGGCCCCGCCCGACGGGGGCCAGTAGTAGGTGATGACCAGCAAACGAAGCGGCGCGGGCACGGCAGGGCGATTTTTGGGGTTACGGGAGGGCGAAAGTAAAGCGCAAAGCCGGCTTTCATGGTTTTGTGGCTATTTTTGTGCTTGGTGCTCCGGCCCCGCGCTCCGGGCGCGGCTGTTCAGCCCGCACTTTTTCGCCCGAAGCAACTCTTTGCTACGCCCAACCCATGTTTGATAATTTATCTACCAAGCTCGACCGCGCCTTTAAAACCCTCAAAGGCCAGGGCAGCATCACCGAAATCAACGTCGCCTCGACGGTAAAGGAAATCCGCCGCGCGCTGGTGGACGCCGACGTGAACTACAAGGTGGCCAAGGAAGTCACCGACAAGATCAAGGACGAGGCCATGGGCCGCGAAGTCCTGACCGCGGTGTCGCCGGGCCAGCTGATGGTCAAAATCGTCTACGACGAGCTGACCGAGCTGATGGGCGGTGAGAAGAAGGACATCCAGATCAAGGGCGACCCGGCCGTGGTGCTGCTCTCGGGCCTGCAGGGCTCGGGCAAGACGACCTTCGCCGGCAAGCTGGCCGCGTTTATCAAGAAGCAAAACCGCAACGTGCTGCTGGTGGCCGCCGACGTGTACCGCCCGGCCGCTATCGACCAGCTGAAGGTGCTCGGCGAGCAAATCGGCGTGGAGGTGTACTCCGAAGTGGAGAACAAAAACCCTGTGCAGATTGCGCAGAACGCCATTCAGTTCGCCAAGCAGAACAACAAAAAGGTCGTCATCATCGACACCGCCGGCCGCCTGGCCGTCGACGAGCAGATGATGGCCGAAATCGAGCAGGTGAAGCGGGCCATCAACCCCTCGGAAACCCTGTTCGTGGTCGACTCCATGACCGGCCAGGACGCGGTGAACACCGCCAAGGCCTTTAATGAGCGCATCAACTTCGACGGCGTGGTGCTCACCAAGCTCGACGGCGACTCCCGCGGCGGCGCGGCCCTGAGCATCCGGGCCGTGGTCGAAAAGCCCATCAAGTTCATCTCGACGGGCGAGAAGATGGAGGCGCTGGACCTGTTCTACCCCGACCGCATGGCCCAGCGCATCCTGGGCATGGGCGACGTGATTTCGCTGGTAGAGCGCGCCCAGCAGCAGTTCGACGAGGACGAGGCCAAGCGCATCAACGCCAAGATCCGCAAGAACCAGTTCAACTTCGACGACTTCCTCTCGCAGCTGGACCAGATCAAGAAGATGGGCAACCTAAAGGACCTCGTCGGCATGATTCCGGGCATGGGCAAGGCCATGAAGGACGTGGAAATCGACGACGACGCGTTCAAGCCGATTGAGGCCATCATCAAGAGCATGACCCCGCAGGAGCGCGCCAACCCGGACATCATCAACGGTTCGCGCCGCAAGCGCCTCGCCGCCGGCTCGGGCCAGGGCATTCAGCAGGTGAACAACCTGATGAAGCAGTTCGACGAGATGCGCAAGATGATGCGCACCATGAACAAAATGAGCCAGACCAAGGGCGGCATGGCCCAAATGGCCAAAATGATGGGCATGCGTCGGTAAACCACGCGCCAAGGCGGTTCCACTGGCTGACATTGTGAGCAACGCGACGCACTCTTTCCTCCAGTAGCACTACCGCTACAATCCCTACTGCCCAAAAACAGCACCGCCCGAAACTGTAGCATCAGTTTCGGGCGGTGCTGTTTTGTGTTGGCTTTTCGCTTAAGGCGTGCCGGGAGCGGAAGGCTTGACCCCGCTTGATGCGCGGAGTGTCGGGCCTGCTCGCAATGACGGCGGGCGCAGGAGCCGTACCGGAGTTAGTACTCCGTCTTGCCCTCGTGCTGTTCCCAGGCGCCGAACCCTTCCAGCGCTTCGTCGCGCAGCAACTGCTGCATGGGAATGTTGCGCTCGGAGAGCGGCTTCTCGATTTCGTCGTAGATGAACTGGTCGTCGAAGCCGATGGCGGCCGCGTCCTGCTTGGTGTTGCCGTAAAACACCCGGCGCGGGCGGGCCCAGTAGATGGCACCCAGGCACATGGGGCACGGCTCGCAGGAGGTGTACAGGTCGCAGTCGGTGAGCTGAAAGGTGCCCAGCTCCTGGCAGGCCTTGCGGATGGCGTCGACCTCGGCGTGGCAGGTGGGGTCGTTGGTGCTGGTGACTTGGTTGTAGCCGCGGGCGATAATGCGGCCGTCTTTGACGACGACGGCGCCGAAGGGGCCGCCGTGGCCGGCCTGCATTTTCTCGACGGAGAGGCGGATGGCCTCGCGCATGAAGTCAGGGTTGGGAGTGTCCATAGGGGAAAACGGAAAACGAACCGGCAAAAATACGTTGCCGCCGGGCAACTATCCGTGGCCGGGCTCCGAGTTTACGGCTAGTACTTGAAGAAGGCGGGCAGGCACTGCTTGCAGCGGGCCGCCCGGCCTTACCACAACCAAACCCATTTCCCACTCCTCAACCAAACATCCTCCGTTATGAACCGACCATCTACTCTCGGGCGACTGTTCGGGCTGACCGTTGCGCTGCTGCTCAGCCTGGCCGCCCGCGCCGACCACCTGCGCCCGCACCTGCTGCTCGGCGCCCAGCTGCGCGGCGACCAGGAAGTACCGGCCGTCACGACCAACGCCCGCGGCGTGGCCAGCTTCACCCTGAACGCCACCCGCGACACCCTGTTTATTACCGCCGCTTTCAACGGGCTGAGCGGCGCCATCACCCAGGCCCACGTGCACGACGGGGCCCGCGGCGTGGCCGGGCCGGTGGTGACCAACCTGCTGCCCTTCATCACCGGCAACCGCATGCAGGGCTTCCTCACCGGCACCGACCTCGACCGGGCCAAGCTCAGCAAGTACCTGCGCGGCGAGTACTACATCAACGTGCACACGGCCGCCAATCCCGGTGGCGAAATCCGCGGGCAGATCGAGGTGGAAACCGACGGCGAGTACGCCGCCACGTTGACGGGCGACCAGGAAGTGCCGGCCGTCACGACCAGCGGCACCGGCCTGGGCACGTTCAACCTGAGCCAGGACCAGACCAAGCTCAAGTTCAAGGTGGTGGTGTCGGGGCTGAGCAGCGCCATTACCAACAGCCACTTCCATACCGGCGCCTTCGGCGTCAGCGGCCCGGTAATCGTGGGCACGGAATCCTTCCGCACCGGCAACGTCATCGAGGGCGAAATTACGCCCACGGCCGCCTTCCTCACGGCCCTGGCGGCCGGGCAGATCTATTTCAACGTGCACACGGCCAACAACCCCGGCGGCGAAATCCGCGGGCAGGTGCTGCTCGCCGCCCGCTCCCTGGCCCACGACGCCCGTCTCGACGGCACGCAGATGGTGCCGGCCGTCACGACCACCGGCCACGGCGTGGCGGTGCTCCGCCTGAATACTACGCTGGACACGCTGCGCATTGCCGTTTCGCATACCGGGCTGAGCGGCGCGCCCACCAGCATTCAGCTGTTTGCCAACGATGCCGGCACGGCCAATACCACCGCCACGCGCCTGCTGAACGTGGCCATTCCGGCCAGCACGGGCAACAGCTTCGGCCTGACGCTAACCGGCCTGAATGCGGCCGCCATCAACCTGTTTCTGAGCGGCGGCGCCAACGTGGTCTTCACGACGGCCGCTAACCCCAACGGCGAAATTCGCGGGCAGATCTACCGCTTGGCGCGGGAGGGCTACACTTTCGCCCTGAACGGCCAGCAGGAGGCCCCCAACCCGGTGAGCAGCGGCGGTTACGGCGCGGGCTTCGTCTCCGTCGACCGCGACCAGAACAACGCGCACTTTGCCCTGGTGTGGGGCGGGCTCAGCGGGCCGGCCACGCAGGGCCACTTCCACACCGGGCTACTCCGGCAAGCCGGACCGGTGGTGTTCAATCTGCCCGCCTTTTTCAACAACACGACCAACCCCTTCGAAGCCAACGGCTTTTGGACCAGCACCGCCGCGCAGCCGTTTACCCTGCGCCGCTCCCTGCAGTTCCGCCGCGACAGTATGTACGTGAACCTGCACACGGCCGCCAACCCCGGCGGGGAAATCCGCGGGCAGGTGCTGCGCGGCGCCCGCAACCTGAGCCGGGTGCTGGCTACGCAGCCCGAAGCCCTGGTCGCCGAGTCGTTTGCGGTGTATCCCAATCCGGCGCGCGGGCAGCTGCAGCTGACCTTTGAAAGTAAAGTAGCCGCAGCGGGCACCATTCAGGTCCACGATGTGTTGGGCCGCCAGATTCTTTCGCAAACCGTGCGCATGCAACCCGGAGTCAACAATCCGACTCTTGGGGTTAGTGACCTGAAGGCCGGAATATATTTTATCACGATAAATGCTTCTGGCACGAAGATTGTCACTAAATTTGCGAAAGAATAGTTTTTAGGTGTTTTGGTTGTGGAAAAGAGGGCGGCTGTTAGCTGCCCTTTTTTTATTGCAGATAATGAGGTCTTTACCCGGCCTGGCAGCCCCCAGCGGCAGGGCCGTCAGCCTGTCAGCCGGGTCGTTTTGGCTACTTTTTGACGTAGAAATACTCCTGCCGCGGCTCGGGGCTGCCGTGACGACGGTGCTGTTCCTCCTGAGCCCGCAGCTCCACGCGGCGGATTTTGCCGCTGATGGTTTTCGGCAGCTCAGCCACAAATTCCAGGATGCGCGGCATCTTGTAGGGCGCTAGCTGCTGCCGGGCAAACGCAAACAGCTCCTCTGCCAGCGCTTCGGAGGCCGGTGAGCTGGGGTGTAGGATGACGAAGGCTTTGATTTCGTGGCCTTTGATGGAGTGAGGGGAGCCAACCACCGCTGCTTCCACCACGGCCGGGTGGTCAATAAGGGCGCTTTCTACTTCGAAGGGGCCCACGCGGTAGTCGGAGGACTTGATGACGTCGTCGTCGCGGCCGACGAACCACACGTAGCCGTCGGCGTCGCGGTAGGCTTTGTCGCCGGTGTAGTACAGGCCGTGGCGGAACACCGTAGCGCCGCGCTCCGGCTCGCCGAAATACTCCTTGAAAATGCCGTTGGGGCGGCCGGTGTCCATGCGCACCGCAATGTGGCCTTCCTCCAGGGCCGGCAACTCGCGGCCCTCGTCGTCGGCAATGACGATATCGTACATGAAGGAGGGGCGGCCCATGGAGCCGAAGCGCACCGCGCTGCCGGGTAGGTTGTACACCATAGCGGTGCTTTCGGTTTGTCCGTACCCGTCGCGGATCAGCCGGCCGGTGCCGCGCTGCCAGGCCTCAATAACTTCGGGGTTGAGCGGCTCGCCGGCGCTGACGCACTCGCGGAACTGGAACTGGTAGGCCGCCAGGTCTTCCAGAATGAGCAGACGCAGCACCGTGGGCGGGGCGCAAAACGTGGTAGCGCCCTCGCGCTGCAGGGCCCGCAGCAGGGGCGGGGCCGCAAACTTGCCGGCCTGCCGGTACACCAGCAGCGCCGCGCCCACGCTCAACGGGGCAAAAAAACTGCTCCAGGCAAATTTGGCCCAGCCCGCCTGCGAGATGTTGCAGTGCAAATCGTCGGGCCCGACGCCAATCCAGGCGGCCGTGCTCAAGTGCCCGACGGGGTAAGAAAAGTGGGTGTGCGTGACGACTTTGGGCAGGCCCGTGGTGCCCGAGGTGAAGAAGAGGAACAGCGGGTCGTCGGAGCGGGTGGGAGCGGGCTCGGCCGTGGCCGGGTACGCCTGGGTTTCCTCGAAGCCGGCCCAGCCCGGGCGCGGGCCCGCCCCGACCAGCATTTTCAGCGGAATCTGCGCGCCCAGCGCCGCTTCGGCCTCGTCGATTTTGGCGGCGTTGTCGGCATCGGCAATGACCACGGCGGGCAACAGCCGGCCGAAGCGGTACTGCAGGTCCGGCACCGTCATGATGGTGGCGGTGGGAATGAGCACCTGCCCGCCCTTGATGCCGGCGAGGTAGGTAAACCACAGTTCGGCCACCACGGGCACCATCAGCAGCACCGCCTGCCCGGGCTGCACGCCGCGGGCGCGCCAGTAGTTGAGCAGGCGGTTGGCGTGCCCGCTCAGCGCCGCGTAGCTATAGCTTTCCGCGGGTTCGGCCTCGTCGCCGACCAGGCGCAGGGCTGCTTTGGCGGGGTGCGCGGCCGCGTGCAGGCCCTCGAAGATGTCGGCGGTCCAGTTGAAGTACTCCGGCTTGGGAATGGGCAGCTGGGCCAGGTCCTCGTAGCGGCCGGCCGCGGCCAGCTGTTGAAACTGCTGGAAATACGCTTTCATGCGGGCAGGGTGGGTGAGGGGCAACACAAAAAGGCGCGGCCGCCCAAAGCCGGCCGCGCCCGAAGCGGGGGCTTTGGGCGGCTTAATGTACTACCCGCAGGATGTAGTTTGGCGCGTCGGCCGGGCTGGTTTCGTCGCGGAAGGCCCCTACGCGGCTCGGGCCATAGCCCAGGTTGACTTTCACCCACTCGTCTCGGGTCGGGAGCAGGGCGAGGATGTCCTGGCGCAGCGCCGCCAGCGTGGTTTGCAGGTTGTCGCGCTGCTGGGCCTGCTCGTCGGTGGTCTGGTCGAAGCTGCCGGTGGGCGGGCGTTGCTCAAACGGCGCCGGGTCGGGGGCGGGCTGGGCGGCTTCGGCCTGGTGCGAGACGGCGGCCACGTGCAGCTGGCGCAATTCTTCTTCGGCGGCCAGGTAGGCCGTGACTTTCTCCTCCAGCGGGAGCAGGTTGGGGTCGAGGTAATCGAGGTTGGAGGCCATGGTTGAGAGAAAACAAGGTCGGTAACTGAACGGAAGGCGCCGGCGGAAGGATACAACGGAAAGCCGGCGGGGTCGCGGCGACGCTCAGGTGGCATCAGGGGGCTTGGGCCGGTTGCGCTGGCATTTTTCGCCGCAGTACTTCACCTGCTCCCAGGTGCGGGCCCACTTCTTGCGCCAGGCAAAGGGCCGGCCGCAGGTGGCGCAGACTTTGGTGGGCAGGGTGGCTTTGGTGTAGCGCGGGGTGGGAGCGGAGGCGGCCATGCTGCGACGGAAACAGATGAGTAATACTAGTACTCGGTGGCGGGGCGCCGAGTTGTGGCTACCTTTGCGGGCTTTTTCCGTTTCCCTCCCGCATGAATCGATTACTCCTGATGCTGCTGGCCGTCAGTATGGGCGCGCTGCTACCCGTGCAGGCCGCGCTCAACACCCGCCTGGCCCGCGCCACCGACGGCCCGGTGGTGGCCGCGCTGGCGTCCTTTGCCGTAGGCACGCTCACCCTGCTCCTCATTGCCCTGGCCGCAGGCATGCGCCTGAGCAGCATTGCCGACGCCGTGCGCACCCAGTCGCCCACGGTGTGGCTGGGCGGGGTCATCGGCGCCTGCTACGTGGGTTCCGTCACGGTACTCACGCCGCGCCTGGGCGTGGCCCTCACCTTCGGCCTGCTCATTGCCGGGCAACTGCTGCTGTCGGTGCTCTTAGACCACTTTGGGTTGTTTGGCCTGCCCGTGCAGCGCCTCTCGCCGGGCCGGGTAGCCGGCGTCCTGTTGCTGCTCATTGGCGTAGTATTGATTCGTCGCTTCTGATTTGTAGGCGGCCCCGGTCATTTCGGCCGGCGGTCGGCCATCCACCCCCCCATTTCACCTCATGGCTACTTTCGACCCCATCGGCGCGGCCCTGCTCGACTACGTGGCCGGCCACGCGGCCGCCACCATCACCGTGCACAGCAACGTGGCCGAGGACGAGCCGCTACCCGCCAAGTACTTTTTCCGCACGCTGTGGGAAATGCCCGCCCTGGAGCGCACCGCCCTCGACCAGTGCCGCGGCCGAGTGCTCGACCTCGGGGCCGGCGCCGGCGCCCACGCCTTGGAGCTGCAAAGCCGCGGGTTTCAGGTCAAGGCCGTGGACGTGTCGCCGGGGGCGGTGCAGGTGATGCAGCAGCGCGGGGTGCAGGAAGTGGCCTGCCACGACGTGTTTGAGCTGAGCACGCGCGCCGACGACGCGCGCTACGACACCCTGCTCATGCTCATGAACGGGCTGGGCGTGGTGGGCACGCTGGAAGGCCTGGAGAAGTTTCTGGCCCTGGCCGAGCCGCTGCTGGCGCCCGGCGGGCAAATCCTGGCCACTTCGGCCGACATCAGCTACCTGTTCGAGGACGAAGACGGCGCCCTGGTGTTCGACCTGAACGCGCCTTACTACGGGCAGGTTGACTACCAGATGAGCTATAAAGAACAAACCGGCCCGGGTTTCCACTGGCTGTTTGCCGACCCCACCATCGTGCAGGACTACGCCGAGGCCGCCGGCTACGACGTAGAATTCGTCGACGAGGACGACAACCAGCAGTTTCTGGTGCGCCTCACGCGCCGCGCCTAGCCGCGCGGGCCCGCTGCCCGAACCATCTGCCCGCCCCGCCGGTTATCCGGCCTTTCGCCCGCGGGCTGCTTTTTTGCCCCAACCTTCCCCGCATGACCTACGCCAAACAGTACCCCATTCGCTGGGCCGACCTCGACCCGAACGGCCACATGCGCCACTCGGCCTACAACGACTACGCCGCCCAGCTGCGCCTCGACTACCTCACTGACGCGGGCTTTCCGCTGGCCCAGTTTGCCAAGCTCGGCATCGGCCCGATTCTGTTTCGCGAAGACACGCGCTTTCTAAAGGAAATCAGCCCAAACGAACTCATCAAAGTAGATGCCCGACTAGCCGGCCTGAGCGAGGACGGCAGCCGCTGGCGCATCGTGCACACGGTGTACAAGCAGGACGGGCGCGAGTCGGCCACCATCACCGTCGACGGGGCCTGGCTGGACTTGCGGCAGCGCAAGCTGGCCGTACCGCCGGTGGAGCTGGCCCAGGCCCTGAGCCAACTGACGCACCACAGCACCTACGCCCCCATCGAGCGGCGCCCCAAGGCCGAGTAGACGCGGTGTGGCCCCACGCAGCCGGCCCCAGCGGATTCGACTACCCGTCGGAACCCGCTGGGGCCGGTTTGGTGCTTGGGCAGCAGCCGCGGCCTTAGCCCGCCGCGGCGTTTTGGCCCTGGCGGGCGGGGGGCGCCGAGGCCGGGCCCAGCGCCTTGCTGATGCGGGCCAGCTGCTGGCGGTGGTGCAATACGTGGTCGAGCATGAAGTCCAGGGTCTGCTGGATGGTGAGCATGCCGGCGCGCGGGTGCTTGAAGATGGCGCGGCGGGCATAGCGGCTCGGAAACTCGTTGAGCAGCTGCTCCAAATGCCGCCGCGAAGCCGCCCACTGCTGGCGCATGTCGGCCAGCGGGGGCAGAGTGGCCGCATCGGCGGGCGTGAGGGCCGCTACCCGCGAAGGGGCCTTGAAGCGCAGGCCCGGCAGGCGCAGGGCCAGCCGCAGCAGGGCGGCCCGCAGCTTCATGCCCGCATTGGCCTGGCCCAGCTGCTCGACCTCGCGCAGTTTCTGCTGCAGGTACTGCCCGATGGCCGCTTCCGAGGCGAGCAGGTGGTGCACCACGTGCGCGGCCGACCACTGCCCGGCCGCCGGGGCCGCGTACGCTCGTTCGCCGAGGCGGGCGGCGTCTTGCAGAAGTTGTTCGGTCGCGCTTTCGAGCTGTTCGAAGCGCAGGTGCAGGCGGTGGTTCATGGGGAAGGCAGCAAGGAAAGAAGCGGGCCGGGCTGGCAAAGCTCGGTCTAAAAGGTACACCTTTGCGCACGAATGTCCCCGTTGCCATCCTCTGCCCCCGAGCGCGTCGTCGTCCGGCGCCTGACCGGTGCCCTGTTGCTGGGTTACCTGGTGTATCTGTATAGCACGCCCTACACGGCCCTGTACTACGATTCGATGACGTACTGGGACCTGACGGGCCGGTATTATTACCCCACCAAGAGCTTCCACCTGCTCTCGTTCGACTCCAGCATCCGCGGTTACCTGCTGCCGCTGCTGCTGTTTCCGTTTCGGGTTGTGGCCTACCTCACCCACATTCCCCCGATTCAGTTTACGCGGGCTTTGGGCGCCCTGCTGGCGGCGGGACTGTTTGGCTGGGCCGCGCCGGCCACCTGGCAGGCCGTGGTCGACCCGGCGCCGCTGAGCTGGGGGCGGCGGCTGGCCTTTGCCGCGCTGGGCTTCGTGTTCTGGCGCGACTACTTCAACTTTCCCCTCACCGACTTTTTGTCGCTGGGCGTGATGCTCACCGTGTTCTGGCTAATTGCCCGGCGCGGGCACCGGCCGGGGAGCGTGCTGCTGGCCGGCGTACTGTGCATGGCCGCCGTCAACATGCGGCCGGTGTACGCGGGGGCGGCGGGGCTGCTCATCGTGGGCGGGATGGTGCTGGCCCGGCGCCAGCAGCTGGCCTGGGCGGTGGTGAGCCGTCAGCTGGGCGCGTTTGTGCTCGGCATGGCCCTGGTAGGGGCGCCCCAGCTGGCCATGAACGCCAAGCACTTCGGGCAGTACACGCCCTTTGTGCTGACCTGGAAAAACCCCGCCGCCCCGCAGAGCCTCTACCTGTCGCAGCTGAGCTGGGGCCTGGCCGTGCAGAAGTACGAAACCACCATCGACCCCGACTACTGCGTGCCCGGCACCCGGGAACCGGAGCCGCGCATCATGTACGTGGACCAAGTCGGCCAGCGCATCATGGACGAGGAGCAGATTTCCTTTATCTACGGCCTGCGCGACCTAAACCACTACCTCGTGGCCGTGCGCCACAACCCGGCCGACATGGTGGCCCTTTACGCCCGCCACGTCTTCAACGGGCTCGACCTGAAGTACCCCACGCCCTACTTGCTGCGGGTGTTCGGTTCCACGCTGCCGCTGTCGTTGCTGAACTACACCGTGCTGTTTCTAGCCGGGCTGCTGCTGCTTGGCCGGCGCCACCGGCGGCCCACCTGGGCGCAGTGGGTGGTGCTGGCGGTGCTCGTCGGACCCTGTCTGCTGGCCATTCCCACGGCCATCGAGTGCCGCTTTTTCATCCCGATCTACCTGCTGCTCTACGCCGTGCTCAGCTTTCAATGGCCCGCCGACTGGCGGCCGTGGCTGCTGCGCTGGCCGGTGGCGCTGGCCTACGCGGCCTTCGTGCTCATATGCCTGGTCATCTCCTCGAATACGCTGTGGCACATGACCAACGGCCCGCGCCTGCTCTGGCCCTAGCAGGCCGGGGCTCCCTCGTTAGCTGTCCAACTTGCTTTCGACGTGATGCCGGTAGCCGAGGGCGGGCTGTATCTTGCCTGCCCCTGGTGCCGTCGGGCCGGACCTGCCCGCCACCGTGAATGCTTTTCGCCGTGCGTTTGCCCCGTTCCGCTGCTCTTCCGCCTTCCGCCCGCCCGGCCTGGCGCCGCTACCTGCCGCTGACGCTGCTGGTGCTGGCGGCGTACTTGCTGTATCTGCCGCTGACCAGCTACCCGCGCCTGGTGTATGATGCCGAGCTGTACTGGTTTATTTCCATCTACTTCCACAAGGTGGGTAGCCTCTCGCTGCTGCACTTCCACGACGCCATGCGCGGCTACGTGTGGCCGCTGCTCTTGCTGCCGGCGCGGGTGGCGCAGTTCTACTCCGGCTTGCCGCCGTTGGCGTTTACCCGCCTGCTGGGCGCGCTGTCGGCCGCGGGGGGCTTCGGGCTGCTGGGGCCGTTGCTCTGGCAGGCCGTAGTCGACCCGGCGCCGCTGAGCGGGCCGCGGCGGCTGGCCTTTGCCGCGCTGGGCTTCGGGTTCTGGCGCGACCATTTCAACTTCCCCCTCACCGATTTTCCGGCCCTCTGGGCGCTGGGGCTGGGCTTGTTGCTGCTGTTTCGCCGGCCGGGGCAGCTGGGTGCGGCGCTGGGGGCGGGGATATGCCTGGCCGCGGCCACCAACATGCGCCCGATTTACCTGGCGGCGGTGCCGTTGTTTCTCGCGCTGCAGTGGGTCTTGCTCCCGACCGGCCTTGGCACCGGCCGCCGCGTCGGGGCCGTGGCCGCGCTGCTGCTGGGCGGGGCCCTGGTGCTTGGGCCGCAGCTGCTCATCAACCAGCGCCACTTCGGGCAGGCTACCCCGCTGGTGCTGGCCCAGGACGCCAACATTGCACCGGGCACGCTCTACCGCTTCAAGCTGCTGCGGGGGCTCAAGTTCCAGAAGTACGAAACCAGCATCGGCGCCGATTACCCGCAGTCGGTGCTCTTTTTCTTCGATCCGGCCGGCCGCCGCTTCGTGGAGCAGCAACGCATCCGCGAGTTTGGCTCCACAGCTGAATACGCTCGTTTGGTCTGGCAGAACCCGGGCTTTTTCGCCGGCCTTTACCTGCGCCGCCTCTTCAACGGCCTCGACGTGCAGTACCCCACGCCCTACATTCAGCGAGTGTACACGCCCACCTGGTCGCTGGCTGCGCTGAACTACTCGGTCTGGTTTGCCGCCGCGCTGGTGCTCTGGCACCGCCGCCACGGTGTCCGCCGGGCGCAGCTGCTCGCTTTGGCCGTGCTGCTGCTGCCCTGCCTGCTGGTGCTGCCCACCGACGTAGAATGCCGGTACCTGTTGCCGTTGCACCTGCTGCTCTACGCGTTGGTCTGCTTTGGCTGGCCCGCGGCGTGGCGGCCTGGCCTGCTGCCGTGGCGGCAATTAGGGCTAATAGGGACAGGCTATGCGCTGTTTCTGGTGCTGTGTTTTGCGGCTTCGACGGCCACCCAAGCGCAGCTGGAGTACGGCGGCCGCTCGTTGCGCGGGCAGCGGCTGGCACCGGCCCGGCCCTGAGCTTGGCCGCGGTGCCCGTCTGGGTGTAAGCCGCTGCAATAGACCAACGAAAAAGGCCCGAAGCAGTAAAGCTCCGGGCCTCCAATCGTTCTTAAATCCGCGGAATCCGAAAATCCGGCGGATCCGAGGGCTATTTGCGGTACAGCACGTCCTTCACCGCCTTCACCGTGCGGGCTACGTTCGGCAGCGCGGCTTCGATGAGGGTGGGGGCGTAGGGCAGCGGCACGTCGGCCGAGGTGATGCGCACTACCGGCGCGTCGAGGTAGTCGAAGGCGTAGCGCTGCACGTGGTAGGCCAGCTCCGAGCTGATCGAGGCGAGCGGCCAGGCTTCTTCCACCACCACCAGGCGGTTGGTTTTCTTCACCGATTCCACCAGCGTGGCGTAGTCGATGGGGCGGACCGAGCGCAGGTCGATAACCTCGGCTTCGATGCCTTCCTTTGCCAGCTCGTCGGCGGCGGCGTACACCACCTTCATCATCTTGCCGAACGACACGATGGTCACGTGCTTACCCTGGCGCACCACGTTGGCTTTGCCAATTTCAAGGATGTACTCCTCTTCCGGCACTTCGCCCTTGTCGCCGTACATCAGCTCCGACTCCATGAAAATCACCGGGTCATTGTCGCGGATGGCGGCTTTGAGCAGGCCCTTGGCGTCGTAGGGGTTCGAGGGAACCACCACTTTCAGGCCGGGCGTGTTGGCGTACCAGTTCTCGAAGTTCTGCGAGTGCTGCGAGGAGAGCATGCCGGCGTTGCCGGTCGGGCCGCGGAACACGATAGGGCAGGTGTACTGCCCGCCCGACATCGACATCATCTTGGCCGCGGAGTTGATGACCTGGTCGATGGCCACCAGCGAGAAGTTGAAGGTCATGAACTCGATGATGGGGCGCAGGCCGTTCATTGAGGCACCCACGCCGATGCCGGCAAAGCCCAGCTCGGCAATCGGGGTGTCGATGACGCGCTCCGCACCAAACTCGTCGAGCATGCCTTGGCTTACTTTGTAGGCGCCGTTGTATTCGGCTACCTCTTCGCCCATCAGGAAAATGCTCGGGTCACGGCGCATTTCCTCGGACATGGCTTCGCGCAGGGCTTCCCGGAATTGGATGGTCCGCATGTAGATGTCAGGAAAGAAAAAGTCGGGTCAATGAAAACTTGGGCCGGTTCGGGCTGAACCGGCTCGTAAAGCTACAACCCTCGGCGGGAGTGGGCAAATTCGAGCCGCCTTGCGGGAAATAGCAAACGTTTGCGGTGCGCGGAAATGCTTAGGCGTCTTGTTCCGGTGTCAGTTCTAGGCGCACGGTGGCGGCGTTGACTTTGAGGCCCCACTCACTTTGGAAGTACAGCAGCAGGTCGTAATTAGGCTGGGCATCCTCGTTGAAATAAATACTCTCGAACTCGCTGGGGTCTTTCGAATCACGCATTTGGGGCGGAGTACGGCAGATATGCATCAGGCAGTCGTCTTCGCTCAACGGATATTCTGGGTCGCGTTCTTTGATGCGCAGGAAGCTTACGCCTTCGAACAGCAGGCACAACTCAGCCCACGGTTCGAGTTTCGCCCACTCGCCCGCCGACTTCCGCCATGCCAGCCGGAGCCGTGCTTGGCTAGGTTCAAAGTGCAGAGCGGTGAAGTCGAAATTGTTATGTAGGTCGGCATAGCCACCATCTGGCCATTCCAGATCGATATACTGGCCGCCGACAGTGACGTTTGTTAGTTATATAAGTCGCTGGTAATTAATTATATGTCAAATGTGTCAATAAATACCCTTCGCCACCTCAGCTAGGCCTGCGACCCGGCGTCCGATCTTCAAATGAGTAGGGGAGTTGTCGTTCTGCTTTTACTGCCGCAGGGCCTCAGTAAACACTTTGTTGGTAGCGTACTCGCGGAATTCCAGGTCCTCGACGGCGCGCTGGGCGTAGCTGCGGTCGAGCTGCACGGCGCGGCGCAAATACTGGCCCACGTCGCCGGGGCGCTGGGCGCGGGCGGCCACCACGGCCAGGCAGTAGTAGGCCTGCGCGTCGTTGGGCCGCAGGGCCAGGGCTTGGTTGTAGATGTCGGCGGCGCCCTCGTAGTTTTCCTTGGTGAGGTAGATAAGCGCCTTGTTCATCACATTCTGGTAGGCCTGCGGGTCGCCGAAGCCGAGGCTGCGCAGCGCGTCGTCGGTCTGCCCGATTTCGATTTCTAGGGCGGCTTTGTCGGCGAATACCTTGTCGAGCACCAGCCGCGGGCCGCCGAGCTTGATGGCGTAGTCGTAGTTCTGCAGGGCCTCGAGCCGGTCGCCGGCGCGGTGCCAGGCCGTGGCCACGTGGTAGAACATTTCGGCCGTGGGGTTGCGGTGGGCGGCCAAGGTGAAGTTGGTGGCCGCCCGGCGCTGGTAGGCCTTGCGCACCTTGTCCGACACTTCCTTGTCGGCGCGCTCCAGCAGCACCACCCCGAGGTTGTGGTAGGCCTGCCAGGAGCCGGAGGTAGCCACGGCCGTTTCGTAGATGCGCTGCTTTTCGGCCAGCAGCGGGGTGAGCGTGGCCGAGTAGCGCAGCTCCTCCGGCGTCAGCGCATCGGCCTCCACCTCCTTCTCTACGATTTTCTTGGAGAGAATGTAGATTTCCGACTGCAGGCGCTTGGGAGCGGAGTACTTCACGGCCACCGTGCCGAAGCGCATCACCGGGTAGATGTACTGCTCCAGGTAATCAAAGTAGCTGAGCTTGTGCAGGGCTTTTTCCTTGCCGGCCCAGCCGCCGGGCGCCTCGTTAATGATGTCGATAACCGAATCCTGCTGGGCGGGCTTCAGGGCCGAGGCCTGTACCTTGCTCACAAACAAATCCCAGCGGCGGTGGTAGGTCTGGGTTTCAAACTGCACCGTCTTGAGCGAGTTCAGATAGGAGTCGGTATCGAGGCGCTTCTGGTAGTACTTCAGCAGGGCCTTCACGCGCTTGTCGGCCAGCTGCCGGTCGTGCGAGTCGAGCGAATCGGGCGAGTGGCCGGCCGCAATCATCACCTTTTCGGTGCGCTGGTTGGCTTCGATGAATTCCTCCAGCGCGGCCACGTTGGTGCCGAGGTAGTTGCGCACCGCCGACTGCCCCTGGTCAAAAAAGAAGGGCAGCACGCGGGTGCCGCCGCCTTCGAGGCTGGCGGCTTCGGGTAGATACTGCACCGGCTCCAGTTCGCGCACTACCAGGCGGCTGGGCTGGGCCACGCCGCGCGCCAGCACGATTTCCGCGTCGGCCTTGAGCACCTTGCCGTTGGGCTTGAGCTGGCGCACCTGCGGGCGGGCCAGCAGCTGCCCGGGGTTTTTGCGCGGCTCGAAGCGGAAGGCCACCGGCTTGCGGACCACCAGCAGGCTTTTGTCGGTGTCGTCGTACACGTACTCGCCGAGCTGGAAGCGCACGGTGCCCACGGTGTCTTCGCGCAGGCCGTTGTCGTAGCGGTAGCGCAGGGGCAGCTCGTACACGGCGCCTTTGTGCAGGTGCGCAGCGGGTACTTTAATGGTCAGCTCCCCGAGCACCTGGTCGCCGTTGGCCTCAAGCACCGGCGGCCGGGCTTGCACCTGTTGGCCGCTTTGCGCAACCCGCAGCATGCGCGGCAACGTACAGGCAGGCAGCCAAGCCGTTGAAACAACCGTAATTAGGGGGACCAGCGCGCGGCGCGAAACGTTCATGCAACTCAATTCAAACGGCAAAATCAGCACCCTTAACGCAAATTGCGGCTGATTGGACACGTAACCAACGAACTTTACGGCACCCGGGATTTGCCCAATTGCCGGCAGCAAGTTAACTTTTCGGCAGCACTGCCCTGAACCTCACCCGGCTATGAAACGCATTACCGACTTTATTGAGCAGCAAAGCTTCGGCGTGTGCAGCGCCTTAGGCAACCGCATCGGCTTTTCCACCCGCAGCGTGCGGTTGTCGTTTATTTACGCCTCCTTTTTCACTTTCGGCTCGCCCATCGTGCTCTACTTCGCCCTGGCGTTCTGGATGAACGTGCGCCGCGCCCTGCGCCAGCAGCGCAGCACGGTGTGGGATTTGTAAGAGTCCGTTCCCGCTTTCAACGCAAACCCGGCTGGCTGGCACGTGTGCCGTCCGGCCGGGTTTTCTTGTTCCATCAAGTAAGCTCGACGCTCCAATACCTTTCGGGCGTCTGCATTTAGGTTAGCAACTCGCTGAACTTCTTCTTGCCCTGCGCGAAGTAGGCCCACACCAAACTGCCGTTGTAGGTGCCCGGCCGCTGGGCCGCGCGCAGGTGCGGCTTGGCCAGCGCGCGGCGCTGCCGCCAGTAGCCCAGCTTCCGCCAGAAGTGCCAGTGGGCCCGTAGCACGGCCCGGAAGTCGCCGGTTTGGCCTTTGGCCAGCAGTTGGGCCGCCGCCACCAAGTCGAGCCCGGTGCGCTGCAGCAGGGTGGGCCACAGCTCGCCGGGCGCGAGGTTTTTGTAGAGCAAGGCCAGGCCGTTGCGGAAGTTCAGGTAGGTTTTGCGCGGGTTCGACTTGTGCAGGGTGCCACCGCCGACGTGGTAGACCGTGCTGCCGCCGTGGTACCAGACTTCGTGGCCGGCATTCCAGAGGCGCCAGCACAGGTCGATTTCCTCCATGTGGGCGAAAAACGCCGGCTCCAGGCCCTGCAGCGCGTGCCAGGCCTCGGCGCGCACCAGCATGCAGGCTCCGGTGGCCCAGGCCACGGGGCGCGGGTCGTCGTACTGGCCTTGGTCGGTTTCCAGCGAGTCGAAGAGGCGGCCGCGGCAGAAGGGGTAGCCCAGCCGGTCGAGGTAGCCGCCGGCAGCCCCGGCGTACTCAAACTCCTGTTTAGCGTGGTAGGCGCGGATTTTGGGCTGCACGGCGGCTACCGCGGGCCGCTCGGCCAGCAGCTCTAGCTGCGGGCGCAGCCAGTCGGGCGTCACTTCCACGTCGGAGTTGAGCAGAACGTAGTACCGGTCGGTGGGCAGCTCGCGCAGGGCGCGGTTGTAGCCTTCGCAGAAGCCGTAGTTGTCGGCCAAGCGCAGTACCTGCACCTGCTCGGGGTACTGCGCCCGCAGCCAGGCCACCGAGTCGT
>NZ_JAJFAV010000013.1 GCF_020711235.1 Hymenobacter sp. 15J16-1T3B
AGTTGGTAGTCGTCGAGCAGGCGGTAGGGAGCGGCGCTGCCCGCCGGGCGCCACTCCACCACTTCTTTCACCACGTTATAGCGCATTTGGTAGCGCGTTAAAAGGTAGTCCTCCACGGCCCGCAGCTTCTGATCCACCTCACCTTGGTCGTGTTCCGAAACGCCGGCCTGTTTTGACGTCGTCTTCATAGGCCAGCCTGCGTGGTGAGTTGGGCCAGCGTTTCCGGGCGGCAAATCTGAGCGGGAATACGATGGCATTGGCCTTGGGGAGCGGGCCCACCGATGCGTACCACAACTTCGGTAAGAGTGGGATCTTGCTCCAGCAGACGGATCAATTCCTGCTCGATTTCGTGCCACATCTCCGGCCACAGCAATAGGGCTTCAATTGCCGAGGCTGGCATTTGCCCGCGCAACGAATGCACGAGGCAGTGAATTTCCTTCAAATCCTGGCCAAACTCCTGTTGCCTGGAGCGGGCCAGTTCCGACATCGTAGACTTCGGGCGTCCGGCCGTCCAGCCGGCCACCTTCAGGTGCAGTACCAGGCTTTTTTCTTCAATGGTGGTAATGGTGGTTAGCACGGCTGGCGCCCCTCCTTCGGCTTGGAAGCCTCCAGGTACGCGACCAACTCGCTGCGGCGGTAGAGCACGCGCTTGTCGGAGGAGTGGTACGCCGTGATGCGGCCCTCGCGGCGCAGCTTGTTGAGCGTGGGTTTGGAGAGGTGCACAAACGCCAGCGCCTGCCGGGTCGTCAGATATTCCGAACCGCCTTGCGTGGCGCTCAGGTGCACGGCGGCGAGCAAAGGCTGGAGCTTCTCGTCCAGCAGCATGCTCAGCAGCTCGTGCAGTTGGGGAAGCGACAGCATGACCAGTGCCACTTCGTGTAGGGTGTTGGGTAACTTCATTTGCCTTGTCTGTAAGGTTCAGGCAAATGTTTAGGCGGTGGGAAAGACGCAAGAGGGACGCCTTTCCCACAAAATGTCAGACTTACCTATTTCTTACGGACTTCACGTAGGTCGAACGCGTCGACGTCGATGCCAGGCATAATGCGGCGAATGTAGAGGAGGGCTTGATCGAAATTTTCCTGGGTATAGATGTATTCTTTCCCCCGTTCCCGCGCCTTCTCTGTCAAATTGGAGTTGAGGTAACGTCGGATCAGTCCCCTGTTGCCCTTGAGGGCCTTCACGATATAGTCTGCTTGCTGGTCAACATCGTTTCGGTTGGGCAGCTCAATGAGCCCGTACACGAACAACGTTTTATAAGCCAACACCTTCTGATTGATAAAAATATGCTTGGCCGGACCTTCCTGCTTAGCGGCGGCAATTCGCTCCGCTCGCATCTCTTTGCACAAGGCCTCGAACAAAGTCAGAGTGCCTTGCAACACAAATCGGGTGGTCTCCTGAAGTCCCGGCTCCAACACACGTTGCGTAGTTTGTTGAAGCAAGATTTCTCAGAAATACCCCTGCAACTCCGTCTGTGCTCGGGAACTGGTCAACTGCCGCAAGTGAAACGTGAGCAGTTCCATGTTGTACGCCTCGCTGGGTTGTACCCAGGCGCCAGCGCCGCCGACGTCTATTCCGCCCGTCCGTAAGCGATTGAGCAAAAAGCTTCGAAGGTTCGCTGGGAGGCTGGTTCGCAGCGCCCGGCCAAGTCTACTTCGTAGACGCAAGGAAAAGCCAACGGCTGCTTCAGTTTGCCTTCATCCGCGAGCTTTGTCGGCAAGGTGAAGTCCTCGCCTGCGGCAGTTGCTGCATCAAACGCTTGGACGACGCACGGAGCATACACATACTGCTTGACGTCCTGCTCTACGGTTAAGTGGAAGAACTTTACAGCCCCCTTCGACATACTCATTACAACAGCTTACCGCAATTTACGGGGCGGCTGAATACGACAGGCACAAACACAGTCTACCGCGGTCCCACTTGCGGCCCCAGTAAATAAAAAACCCTGTTTGCAAGTTGCAGACAGGGTTTTCAGTGATTCCGCTGGGATTCGAACCCAGGACCCATACATTAAAAGTGTATTGCTCTACCAGCTGAGCTACAGAATCGTTTTCTTTGCATCCGGCGACCTACTGTCGTCGATTGTGGCACAAAAGTAGTTGGCTACGCATCGAATGCCAAACTTTCCGGCAAAAAAAATTACCGTTTGCAGCCTGCTGCTCGTGTTTTTGACGCAAACAGCTCTCGTTCAGGCTGCTCCCCCTCATTCGCTCGTAGCCGATTCGCTGTTTGAGGCTGGCAAGCCCATGGAGGCCTACCAGCATTACCGCGCCCTGCTCCACCAACGCGTGGTCAGCCGCCAGCAATTGCTGCGCATGGCGGCCGTGCAGGAAAGCCGCGACCAATACCCCGCGGCACTGTACTACCTCAACCTGTACCAGGAATTCTACCCGAGCCCGGTGGTGTGGCGCAAAACCGCGGAGCTGGCGGCCTCCCACCGCCTCACCGGCTACCCCGACAACTGGCGGCAACAGTTAGCGTTGTCGCTGCGGCGCTACTACCCTACTGTGCTGCAGGGCTTGCTGGCCATCGGGGTGGCCGTGGGCACGCTGCTGCTGGTGCGTCGCCGCGGGTTGGCGCGGGGCTGGTGGCTGACGTACGGTTTCTACCTGCTCTTCGTGGCAGCGTTTCTCAACATCTTCACCACCAGCACCGTCGGGTTGGTGTGCCGGCCCCGCGCGGCGCTGATGAGCGCCCCCAGCGCCGGGGCGGCCTGGCTGACTACCGCCGCCGCCGGTGACCGGCTGCTGGTGCGCGGCCAGCAGGACATCTGGTACAAAGTGCTCTGGCGCGGGCGCACGGCCTACATCCGCCAGCACGACCTGCTGCTGGTGCAGTAACGCGCGCCTAGCGCACCGGCGAGTCTTTCTCCTTGCGAAACTCGTTGAGCACGAGCCGGTCCATAATGCCGGCGGGCAGCCACTTGTTCAGGAATACCGTCAGCTTGCCTTTGCCGGTGAGCACCAGCGTAGGGCTGCGTTGCTGCACGGCGCGCAGGATGTGGTCGGCCACTTCCGCGCTGCTCATCATGCTGGCCTCGTCGCGCGGCGACTCGCCCTGCTGCGAGCCGTCGGCGGCCAAGGCGGTGTTGCGGATGTTGGAAGCGGTGAAGCCGGGGCAAGCTGTGAGTACGTGCACGCCCTGGGGCGCGAGTTCCGTGCGCAACGACTCCAGGAAGCCGTTCATGGCAAACTTGGAAGCCGAGTAGCCCGTGCGGCCCGGCAGGCCGCGGTAGCCGGCGATGCTGGAAATGCCTACCACGCTGCCGCGGCGGCTGAGCAAATGCGGCAGGGCAAACTTGGTGGTGTAGACGGTACCGAAGAAGTTGGTTTGCATCAGCCGGCGGATGACGTCGAGCGAGGCGTCGGCGAAAACAGCGCGCATGGAAATGCCGGCGTTGTTGATCAGCACGTCGAGGCCGCCGAAGGCCTGCACGGTCTCGGCCACGGCGCGCTGGCAGTCGGCTTCCTCGCCCACGTCGGCGCGGATGGCCAGGGCCTGAATGCCCTGGGCGGTGAGCTCGGCGTGGGTTTGGGCGAGGCGCTGGGCGTCGCGGCCGGTGAAGGCGACGCGGGCGCCGGCCCGGCCGAATGCCACGGCGCAGGCCTGCCCGATGCCGGAGGTACCGCCCGTAATCAGAACTACTTTGTTGTGCATCTGCAAAAGCGAATTCGGACCGCGGCGGCAAGCCGCAGCCAGCGGACAAAACTACGGGCTTTTCGGGCAGGCACGGGGCACGGCGGGCATTAGTCGACAAATCCGGCGAAACCGTCGATTACGGGCCCCAAAAGTTGGATTAAGGGGCGTTAAGCTTTGTATTTAGTCGCTACATTTAAGGCGGTGAATTCCCTTCTCGCCGTTGACTTTATGACGCAGCATTTACGGTCCTGGCGCCTAGCGCCCTTATTTCTTGTGTTGGCCGGCTGGTTTTCGGCCCTCTCGGCGGCGGCCCAGTGCCCGGCCACGACCAGCAGCTGCACGCCCGGGTCGGCACCGGCCTCGTCGTACCCCTTCGCCATGGGTATTTTCAACGTGACGCTGGGCACCATCAACAGCACCACGGCCGGCGTGGCCGACGGCTACCGCGACTACTCCTGCACGGTGGGCACCTCGCTCACCATCGGGCAAAACTACACCCTGCAGGTGCGCACCAACGCCTCGGCCGACGAGAACGTGCGCGTGTGGATTGACCTGAACAACGACGGGCAATTCAACAACACTGCCCAGACCAGCGGCGGCGAGTTGGTGTTCAGCTCGTCGGGCCGCGGCACGCAGTCGGGCACGGTGCGCATCGGGGCGGGCGCTACTACGGGCGTGGCCCTGCGCATGCGCGTGGCCGCCGACTACGTGAACGTGGCCGTGCCCACGCCCTGCTCGACGCCGCAGTACTCGCAGACCGAGGACTACCGCGTGACCCTGCAGGCGGCCACGGCCGCGCCGGTGGCCGCCTTCGTGGCCGACCAGACGCTGACCTGCTCGGGCTGCGTGCAGTTTACCGACCAGAGCACGAACGGGCCGACCAGCTGGCTCTGGGACTTCGGCGACAACACCACCAGCACCCAGCAAAACCCGCGCAAGTGCTACACCACGGCCGGCACCTACACCGTGACCCTGACGGCTACCAATACCTCGGGCTCGAACACGAGCACCCGCACCGGCTACGTCACCTACAACAGCCAGGTGCCGGTGGCCGCTGCCTGCACCCCCACCACCCTCAACTACTGCTGCAACTACGGCATCACGGCCGTGAACCTGGGCACGCTCACCAACACCTCGACCGGGGGCTCGGCCGGCTACCAGGATTTCACCTGCACCGGCCGGGTGTCGCTGACGGAGGCCACCCGCTACCCGCTTACCATCATCACCAGCAGCAACCGCCAGGACACCCGCGTGTGGCTCGACCTGAACAACGACGGGCAGTTCGCGAGCAGCGAGCAGCTGCTGCAGTCGCTGGACCAGGCCTCGCCGGTGACGGGCTTCGTGACTATTCCGAACACGGCGGTGAAAAACGTGCCGCTGCGCCTGCGCATCGTGTCGGACTTCGTCGGGTCGAGCTTCACGGCCTGCGCCGGCGTGCAGCAGGGCCAGGCTGAGGATTACACCGTGACGGTGCTGGCCAACACCCAGCCGCCGACGGCCGACTTCACCTCCAACTACGCCACGACCTGCACCAACCCGGTGCAGTTTACCGACCAGAGCTCCAATGCTACCAGCTGGGCGTGGACGTTCGGGGACGGCGGCACCTCAACCCAGCAAAATCCCACGCACACCTACGCCACCTCGGGCGTGTACGACGTGAGCCTGACGGCGACCAACTCCTTCGGCAGCCAGACCATGACCAAGCGCGCGTACATTGCCGTGTCGGTGCCGTGCCTAACTTACTGCGCCTCCACCGGCACGAATCTTAACTCCTGGATTACGACGGTGCAAATCAGCGGCGGTTCGCTCGCCACGCCCTTCGTCAACACCTCGGCGGCGGACCCCAACGGCTACGGCAACTACACCACACGCGTGGCGGAGTTGCGCCTGGGCACGAGCTACACGATGAGCGTGGCCGCGGCCAACAACTTTCAGCGCACCACCACGGTGTGGATTGACTACAACCGCAACGGCTCGTTTACCGACGCCGGGGAGCAGGTGCTGAACATCGCGGGCACGACCACCATGACCAGCGCCTTCACGCTGCCCACCGCCGCGGCCGCCGCGGGCTTCACCCGCATGCGCGTGCTGATGCGCCTGAATGGCAACGCCCCGCAGCCCTGCGTGCAAAACCAGGTAAACGCCGAAACGGAAGACTACTCGGTGAATATTTCGCCGGCGCTGGCCACGGCCGCCCCCCGCGACCTGCCGGGCCTGGAAGTGTACCCCAACCCCACCCCCGACGGCCAGCTGCAGCTGCGCCTGGCCGCGGCCGGGGCCGGCCTCTACGAAGCCACCGTGGAAAATTTGCTTGGCGCCGTGGTGCTGCGCCAGCCGGTGCGCCTGGGCGCCGCCGAAACGGTTCTGAGCCTGGCGGCGCTGCCGCAGGGCGTGTACGTACTGCGCCTGCACAGCGCCGGCGGCCAGCAGGCCACGCGCCGCATCGTGCGCAATTAAGTAGCTGCATCCGGTTATCCGGCCGAAACGAGGGTTTCGGCCGGCTTTTCTTGTTTTCCTCTCCCCACTATATGATCAAACTTTTCCTCCGCTACGGGTTGCTCCTGTTGCTGCTGGCCGGCCTGGCCGCCCCGCAGGCACGAGCCTCCCACCTGCTCGGCGGCGAAATGACGTACAGCTACCTGGGCGCGCTGGGCTCCGGCTCGACCCCGTTTCGCTACCGCGTGACGGTGCTGATTTACGTGAATGCCGCCACCGGGGGCTCGACGCCCTCCAGCGTACCCGACGGCCGCCCGACGATTACTGTCAATTTCTACAACAAGTCGCAGAACGGGGCGCTGATTCGCACGCTGACCATGAACCGGTTGAGCAACCCGCTCATTGTGCCACCGGGCTGCACCTCGGCGGGCACGCCGGTGCCGGTGCGCCTGTGCCGCTACGAAGCCACGGTGGACTTGCCCGTGTCGTTCGATGGCTACTACGCTACCTACACCGACGGCACCCGCAACCGGGGCATTACCAACCTGGCCAACCCGTCGGATTCGCAGCAGCAGACCATTTACATGGAAATGGCCCCGCCGCTGCTGCCCAACACCTCCCCTACCTTCTCCGACACGGCCGTGGTGGTTATCTGCCAGGGCGACACCAGCCTGTTTTTGAACAACGCCGTGGACCCCGACGGGGACCGGCTCGTGTACTCGCTGGTGACGCCCTACGACCGGTTGGCCAACGTCAACCAGTTCACGCCGCCCCCCATTGCGGTGCAGTACGCCCCGGGCTACGGTCCGACCACGCCGTTTGGTACGGCCGCGGGCAACTTTGCCACCCTCAACGCCAGCACCGGTCTGGCGACTTACGCCGTCACCCAGCTGGGCAATTTCGTGGTGTCGGTGGAAGTCAAGGAATTCCGCACCATCAACGGGCAGCAGGTGCAGGTGGGCTCCACCAGGCGCGAGGTGCAGCTGGTGGTCCGAACGTGCCCGCCGAACAACTCACCGCAATTTACGCCCAACACCGTGGCCCAACACCTTTTCACGGTGGAAGAAGGCCAGACCCTGAACTTCACCGTGGGCACCACCGACGCCGACGGCAACACCATCACCCTGAGAGCCAACAGCGTCCTGCTTGACGGCGCCGGCGGCTACAATACTACGTTTGGCGGGCAGGCGGGCATGGTGCTTCCCGGCGCGCTGACCGGCAGCGCCACCGTGGTGGGCAGCGGCGGCAGCGCCAGCGCCTCGTTCCGCTTTACGCCCCGCTGCGGCGACGCCCGCGCCAACCCCTACGACGTGGCCATTACGGCTACGGACCAAGTCAACTGCAATTCCAAAACCATTGCCGACGTCTTCCAGATTCAGGTAACGCGCACGCCGGCGCCCACGGCCCTCAACGGGGACAGCGTGATTTGCGACGCGACCCAGGTGCGGACCTACACCGCTACCGGCCCCGCGCCGGCCGGGGGCTACACCTGGCGCGTGCAGGGCGGCGCCATCCAAGGCTCGGCCTCGGGTTCCGCCATTCAGGTGCGCTGGAACGGCACGGGCCAAGGCCGCGTGACGGTGCGCAACCTCTCCGCCTTCGGCTGCCAGAGCGACTCGGTGAGCCGCACCATCAACATCCGCCCGGCCAGCAACCTCGCCGTGACGGCCTCGCAGCCGAGTATTTGCGTGGGGCAGTCGGTGACCTTGACGGCGACCAACGGCACCACTTACACCTGGACCGGCGGCACGGGCACGCTGCCCAGCGGCGCCACCATTACCGTGTCGCCCACCCAGACGACGACGTACACCGTGACGTCGGGCGACGGGGTGTGCACCGCTTCGCGCACCGTCACCGTAACGGTGAACCCGCTGCCGCAAGCCAACGTGGGCGCCAGCCCCACCCCCAGCCTGTGCTCGGGCGAGTCGATTTCGCTGGGCGCGGCGGCCGTAACGGGCCTGACCTACCAGTGGAGCCCGGCCACCGGCCTGAGCAGCGCCACCGTGGCCAACCCCACCGTGACGCTGACCAACTCGACCGGCGCCCCCGTCACGCAGACCTACACGCTGACGGTGACGTCGACCAGCACCGGCTGCAGCAGCACGGCCACGGTAACCGTAACGGTGAAACCCGGCGCCACGGCCAGTGCAGGCCCCAACCGTACCTTCTGCTCCGGCGAGTCGGCGCAGCTGGGCGCGGCGGCCGTGACGGGCTTGACTTACCAGTGGAGCCCGGCCACCGGCCTGAGCAGCGCCTCGGTGGCCAACCCGACGGTGACGCTGACCAACACCACCGGCGCCCCCGTCACGCAGGTGTATACCGTGACGGCCAGCACCAGCCTCGGCTGCCAGGCCACCAGCCAGGTGACGGTGACGGTCAATCCGGCCATTGTAGCCCAGCCCGGCGCCAACGTAGCCATCTGCTCGGGTGCTTCGGCGCAGCTGGGCGCGGCGGCCGTGACGGGCTTGACTTACCAGTGGAGCCCGGCTACGGGCCTGAGCAGCGCCACCGCGGCTAACCCCACCGTGACGCTGACCAACACCACCGGCGCCCCCGTCACGCAGACCTACACGCTGACGACCACCTCCAGCAGCACGACCTGCTTCGGCACGGCTACGGTGACCGTAACGGTAAACCCGCGGCCGCAGGTAGCCCAGAACACGGCGCTTACGGTGTGCTCGGGCCAAACTGCCACGCTGACCGGGGCCACGGCCGCTCCCGGTGTTACCTACGCTTGGACTTCGGCTACGCTCGGCGACCTGGACAACCCGGCTTCCGCCAGCCCCACGGCCACGGTAACCAACCCGACCAATGCCCCCATCGTGCGCACCTACACCCTGACGGCCACCAACCCCGCGGCCGTGGGCGGCTGCACCAACACGACGGTATTCACGCTGACCGTTAATCCGGCCGTTGTCGTCAATGCCGGCGGCAACGTGACGGTGTGCTCGGGCGACACGCCCCCGCAACTCGGGGCCGCGCCGCTGGCGGGCTACACGTATCAGTGGAGCCCGGCTACCGGCCTGAGCAGCGCCTCGGTGGCCAACCCCACCTTCACCCAGACCTTGCCCACGGGTGCCGGGCAACAGGTAGTTACCTACACGCTAACGGCCACCACGCCCCAAGGCTGCTCGGCCACCGCGCAGGTTACGGTGACGCTGAACCCGGCAGCCGACGCCCAGGCGGGCAGCGATAAAACCATTTGCACGGGCACGACCACGCAGATTGGCGCCGCGCCCGCGACGGGCTACACGTATCAGTGGAGCCCGGCCACCGGCCTGAGCAGCGCCACCGTGGCCAACCCGACGGTGTCGCTGACCAACGCCAGCACTACGGCCCTGCTCACCCAGCGCTATATCCTGACCGTACGCAACAGCTTCCAATGCGAAGACCGAGACACGGTGGTGGTGACGGTGAACCCGACGGTGCTGGTAACGCCCGGCCCGGCCACCCGCTCCGCGTGCTCCGGCGAAACGATTACGCTGGGCGCCGCGCCGCTGGCGGGCTACAGCTACCAGTGGAGCCCGGCTACCGGCTTGAGCAGCGCCTCAGTGGCCAACCCCACCTTTACCCAAACGCTGCCGGCCGGCTCGGCCCCGCAAGCCCTTACGTACACGCTGACGGCAACTTCGCCGCAGAACTGCTCGGCTACCGGCCAAGTCGTCATCACGCTGAACCCGGCAGTGAATGTGGATGCCGGCCCGGCTACCATGGCCATCTGCGCCGGCAAGTCGCTGCGCCTGGGCACGCCGACGGTGGCGGGCTACCAGTACCAGTGGACCCCGGCAACCAACCTGAGCAGCGCCGCGGTGGCGCAACCCCTGTTTAGCACGCCGCTCAACAGCGCCGCCCAAACGCTGCGCTACGTGCTGCGGGCCACCACGCCGCAGGGCTGCTCGCTCACCGACACCATCGTGGTGACGGTGAACCCGCGCCCGGCCAACGACAGCATTCAGGGCTCGGCCTCGGTGTGCCCCACGGTACAAGGCGTGGCCTACAGCATCCGCAACCCGCGTAACTCGGCCTATCAATGGATTGTCACCGGCGGTACCATTGCCAGCGGGCAGGGCACGCCGAACATTACCGTGAACTGGGGCACGGCCAGCAGCACCGCCCGCGTGCGGGCTTACCAGCTCAACGCGGCGGGCTGCTCGTCCGACACGGTGAGCTTCCCGGTGCGCATCAACCAAGTGCTGCTGACCCAGAAGCCGGCCGGCCCGCTGCGCGTGTGCCAGGCCGACGGGCCCTACACCTACGCCACCCAGCTGACCGCCGGCTCGGTGTACGGCTGGCAGATCATCGGGGGCACGCAGGTTAGCACCAGCGGCGCCTCGGTGGTGGTGAACTGGACGCGCGCCGGCATCGGCAAGATTGTGGTGACGGAATCGAGCAACCCGGCCGGCGGCCGCTGCCTCGGCACCTCCGACACGCTGTTTGTGACGGTGCTGCCCTCGCCGGCGCTGCCGCAGCTGACCGGGCCGGCGCGCATCTGCACCGGCACGGCGGCTACCTTCTCGGTACCGTCTATCACCAACCCGCTCTACGAGTGGAAACTAAACGGAGTGGTGGTACCGGGCGCTGTCAACAGCATCATCACGCTGCCGACAACGCTGGCCCCCGGCACGTATACCCTTTCGGTCACGACCAGCACCAGCGCCGGCTGCAGCAGCCCCACCGCCACGCGCACCTTCACCGTCGACCCGCTGCCTGTAGCGCCGGCCGTAACCGGGCCGCGCTCGGTGTGCCCCGAAGGCCTGAACGGCGTGACCTACAGCATTGGCAACGCCAGCAGCACCAGCACCTACCAGTGGACGGTGGTGGGCGGCACGGTGACCAGCGGCCAGGGCACCGGCACCGTGCAGGTGAACTTCGCCGCCACGGCTACCACCCGCAGCGTGGTGGTGACGGAAACCTCGCAGTTTGGCTGCGCCGGCCCGGCCACTACCCTCATCCTGCCGCTCGACAACGCCACGGTGGCGCTGAGCGCAGCCTCGGTGGACCAGGCGTCGGACCGCAAAATCACGCTGGCGCTGACCGTGGCCGACCGCGCCAACAACGCCGGGCAGGTGCGCATTCTGCGCCGCAACGCGGGCAGCACCGCCGCCTTTGCGCAGGTGGGCAGCGCGGCCAACTCAGCCACGAGCTTTGACGACACCAGCGTTGATGCTGACGCCACGGCCTACGAGTACCGCCTGGAGCTGCTCAACAGCTGCGGCACGGTGCTGAACAGCTCGAACCACACCACGATGCGCCTAGAGGTAACGGGCACGCAAACCGGCTCGGGCCGCGCCGAGGACGCCGTTAGCCTGCGCTGGAATGCCTACCAGGGCTTCGCGGTGCAGCGCTACGAAGTGTACCGCCAGGCCGACGGCGGCGCCGCGACGCTGGTGCAAACGGTCACGCCGACCTCGGCCGCTGACTACACCGTCAGCTTTGCCACCAGCGCGGCCGGCTTCGACCAGCACTACCGCGTGAAAGCCGTGGGCGCCGCGCAGGCGTCGTTCTCGAACGAAGCGGGCCGGGCCTTCGCCAACGACCTGGAGTTCTACAACGTGATGACGCCCAACAACGACGGGCTGAACGACCAGCTCACCATCAAGAACGTGGCGCTGTACCCGGGCAACACCTTGGCCATTTACAACCGCTGGGGCAAGCAGGTGTACCAGACGCGCAATTACTTGAACACTTGGACCGGCGACGCCCAGCCCGCCGGCACCTACTACTTCCTCTTCACCGACGGCAGTGGCAAGGTGACCAAGGGGTGGTTTGAAATCCTGCGGTAACAGCCGCGGAGGATCAGGTCACAACGGCCGCCCGGAACATCTCCGGGCGGCCGTTGTGCTATACGCCCGGGCCGGCGGTGGGCGTTGGTATGGAATCCGGCCCGTCCCGGCATCTATCCGACACAAACCCTTTCGTGTTATGCCGACGCTCGTTTCCTTATCCCCGCTACTGGCCCTGCTTGGGCTGAGTTTATCCGTCTTGACACCGTCGACTCAACCGGCTGCCCCTGCGCCGCAGCCGGCCCAGGGCCCGGGCCACCCCACGGCGGCCGGGACTCCGCCGCCCGGCGCGCTCAACCTCACGTACATGCGCCGCGCTTCGTACACGGTGGCTTCGTCGTCGCGCCTGCGCCAATTCGCCAACCTCGGCGGCTGGGCTGATTCCGGCAACCGGCCCCGCCTAGTGGGCGCGGCCGAGGCTGGCCCCCGTACGTTGCGGGTAACGGTGGACGCGGCGGCCAGCACCAGCGGCGGCCCGGCCAGCCACCGCCTGCGCATCATCAACGGCTCGACCGATACGGTGCTGTTCGGGGCGCAGGACAGCCAATTGTCACTGAACCTGCAGGCCCTGGACCGCCAAGGCCAGTGGCAGGACATCGAGTACGTGCCCCGCAGCTGGTGCGGCAACAGCTACCACACCGTGTTCCTGGCGCCCGACCAGTACTGGCAGCTGACGGCCCCGGTCTACACGGGCGAGTTTGCCACCAAGCTGCGGGCCAAACTCCTGCGCCAGGATCCGCAAAACCCAGGTAACACGCTGGCCGTGTACAGCAACGAGTTCGAGGGCCGCGTGAACCCGGGGCAGTTTGGCCGCAAGGAAGGCCACGCGCCGCAGGACATCATGGACCCGTACAACGAGTAAGGCCCGTTGGCTCCGCCGCCCGCGTCCCGCTTTTGCAATGGGCGCGGGCGGCGTTTTTCGGCTTACCAGGAGTCCACATGCCTTATCCTCCCCCGCGCCGACCACGAAATCCGACGACGGCGAAAAATCTGCACGCATCCGCGGGTTATCTTTGCCCCGTGAATCAGTTGATGCCCAATCCGAAGAAAATCCCGGCGGAGGACCTCCGCAACGTGGAAATCCAAGACATGGTGGCCGAAGGCAAGTGCCTGGTGCGCCACAACAACCTGGTCATTTTCGTCTCGGGCGTGGCGCCCGGCGACGTGGTGGACCTGCGCGTGACCAAATCCAAGAAGACCTACCTCGAAGCCGAGCCCGTCTTTTTCCATAAGTACAGCGAGCTGCGCGTGCAGCCCTTCTGCCAGCACTTCGGCGTGTGCGGGGGCTGCAAGTGGCAGCACCTGGCCTACGAAACCCAGCTCATGTACAAGCAGCAGCAGGTCAACGACACGCTGCAGCGCATCGGCAAGGTGGAGCTGCCCGAAATCCAGCCCATCATGGGCTCGAAGGAGACGACCTACTACCGCAACAAGCTGGAGTACACCTTCAGCTACCAGGGCTGGCTGACCTCGGAGCAGATCAAGGACGAAACCAAGCAGTACGACCGCCGCGTGCTCGGCTACCACCTGCCCGGCCGTTTCGACAAGATTATCGACATCGAGCACTGCTGGCTGCAGCCCGATCCGTCGAACCAGATCCGCCTGGCCTTCCGCGACTACGCCCGCGAAAACCAGCTGCGCTTCGGCAACCTGATGAAGCACACCGGGCTGCTGCGCACGCTCACCATTCGCACCGCCAAGAGCACCGGCGAAGTGATGGTAGTGGCCCAGTTCTACCGCCAGCACCAGATGATTCCAGTGATTCTGGACTACCTGCTGGAGCAGTTCCCCGAGGTGGCGTCGATGAACTACGTGCTCAACGACAAGGGCAACGACTCGCTCGAAGGCCTGGAAGTGGTGTGCTACCACGGCCTGCCCTACATCCACGAGGAGATGGAAGGCCTGCGCTTCCGCGTGGGGCCGAAGTCCTTCTACCAGACCAACTCCGAGCAGGCCTACGAGCTGTACAAAGTAGCCCGCGAGTTTGCCGGCCTCACCGGCCAGGAGCTGGTGTACGACCTCTACACCGGCGCCGGCACCATTGCCAACTTCGTGGCCAAGCAGGCCCGCGAGGTTATCGGCGTGGAGTACGTGGAGCAGGCCATCGAGGACGCCAAGCTGAACTCCGAGCTCAACGGCGTGCTGAACACCAAATTTTACGCCGGCGACATGAAGGACGTGCTCACCAAGGACTTCACCGATGAGCACGGCCGCCCCGACGTCATCATCACCGACCCGCCCCGCGCCGGCATGCACGTCGACGTGGTCAACCGCCTAATCGAGCTGCGTGCCCCCCGCGTGGTGTACGTGAGCTGCAACCCCGCCACCCAGGCCCGCGACCTGGAGCTGCTGGCCGACACCTACCGCGTGACGCGCGTGCAGCCGGTGGACATGTTCCCGCACACCCACCACGTGGAGAACGTGGTGCTGCTGGAGCTGAAGTAACGTCCTGTCATGCGGCTAGCGTTTCTGCTTCTCCTGCTTGCAGCTGCGCGTCCCAGCGTTGCTCAAAACAGCCTGAAGGCAACGCTGCTGAATGACTTTGCCACCAGTAGGAAGGGTCCCTATTCAGTACATTCAGAGTGGTGGGTAAAGGATTCGGCTAATATCAGCACCAGAAACACCATTGTTTTCCACAACAAACCAAACTTCTATTTGGAGGAAACGGGAGCTTGTTCTTTCCTGACCTGGTCTTTCACATCAGGCAATACGATTAGCCAGTCCTCCTACTTTCCCTGCGTAGGTCATGGATATTTCACCTTGGCTATGAATGGCAGCGGCACATACAGATTCAAACTCAAGGAAGCTGCCGGCTGTGCTTACCTGAAACTTATTGACCATAAGTCTCAGGTAAGCTGGTTTGAAGTTTCACGGTCATGGGAATACGATTCCTATAACACGGCTTACCCTGTAATGACTTTGGTGCGTTTGAAAAACAAGCCCATTTAACACCCCATATGGACTACGCCAACGACCCCGAGCTAAGCGGCAAGTACCTCGGCACCATCACCAAGGACTTCGCCATCGTTTCGGATACCCTGAAGGAAGCCTCCTACCAGATCCGCCGCAACGACATCAAGTACCCCATTTTCATCTTCTCGCGCGTGCCGGTGCCCTTCGGCTCTCTGCTCCTCTCCCCCGACGAGGTAGCCACCGAGTGGTACGTGCTAGCCTCCTACCTCGACATCTTCGTGCAGCAGGGTCTGGTGGCCGAGGACAGCGAAGCCGCGTTCCAGGCCGCTTACAAAGACCCCGACGAGTTCTGCTGCCTGTTCGTGGTCGACGGTGAGTTTACGAAGTTCGTCTTCGTGCCCTACCCCGAGGACTAATCTTCGACCCAACCCATAGCAAAAACGCCCGCAGTTCCAGCCGCGGGCGTTTTTGTTTTCCGAAGAAGCAGGCCAGGCTTACTGGCCTACTGGCCGAAGTGCGACCAGCCCTGCGCCCGCAGCGGCACGGCGTTGCCGCCTTTCGTCGCCAGGATGGCGCCCTCCGACGCCTCCGTGATTTTGCCGATAATGGTCACGTCAGGGTGGTTTTTGAGCTTGTCGAAGTCCGAGAGCGGGACGGTGAAGAGCAGTTCGTAGTCTTCGCCGCCGTTGAGCATGCACATCACCGGGTCGAGGCGGAACTCGTCGGCCACGTCGTACACCTGCTGATCGGCGGGGAGGCGGTCGGAGAAAATGGTGGCGCCCACGCCCGAGGCGGCGCAGAGGTGCATGATTTCCGAGGCCAGCCCGTCCGAGACGTCAATCATGCTGGTGGGCGTCACGCCCAGGTCGCGGAGCATGTGCACCACGTCCATGCGGGCTTCGGGGCGCAGCTGGCGCTGCACCACGTAGTCGTAGGCTTCCAGGTTGGGCTGGGTTTCGGGGTCGGCCAGATAGGCCTGCTTTTCGCGCTCCAGGATTTGCAGGCCCAGGTAGGCCGCGCCCAGGTCGCCGGTGACGCACAACAGGTCGTTGACGCGCGCGCCGGAGCGCCGCGCCGCCTGCCCGCGGGCCACCGTGCCCAAGGCCGTGACCGAAATAATCAGCCCCGCGCGCGAGGCCGTGGTGTCGCCGCCCACCACGTCGACGCGGTAGGCTTCCGAGGCCAGGCGCACGCCTTCGTAGAATTCCTGCACGGCTTCCACCGAAAAGCGGCTCGGCAAGGCCAAGCTCACGGTAATCTGCGTGGGCAGCGCGTTCATGGCCGCAATGTCGGAGACGTTGACGGCCACGGCCTTGTAGCCCAGGTGCTTGAGCGGGCAGAAGGCAAGGTCGAAGTGCACGCCTTCCACCAGCAGGTCGGTGCTGACGACCACCTCGTGCTCGGCCGGCGGCGCCAGGATGGCGGCGTCGTCGCCGATGCCGAGCACGGTGCTGGGCTGGTGCAGGGTGATGGAGTCTTGAATAAGGCGAATCAGGCCGATTTCGCCGACTTGATTGAGCGGGGTTACTTGTTCTGACATGGCTTTCTGCACTACGGTGCGGGGGCGGCAAAGGTAACGCGCCGCCCGCCCGAATCAGCTATTGGCCCAGGTCCTGCTCGATGCCGCTGGGATAAATCGTGTTGATTTTCGTGGAATCCCCCGCGTCCGTCAGCTCCAGGATCAGGCTGCCAGTGCCGGGCAGCTTCACCCGCGCCTGCCACTGCGGACCCGCGCCCGGCACGATGTCGATCCGCCCCCGCTGCAATGCCGTAGCCACCACCACGGCCGGGCGCGGCGTGTAGAGAATCCAGCCGTACTCGAAGCCCACGGGTGGCCCGTAAGCCTGCCGGGTGCGCCGAAAATCCGCGTCGCGGCGCCCAAACTGCTGACGCTGGTCGTCGATAAACTCGGGGCTAAACCAGCCCGCCTGCCGCAGGTACTGCAAGTAGGCAGTGGCCCGCGCGGCGTCGACTTGGTAATGCGCCGTGTCGCCCTGGCCGGCTTTGCGGACCGTGGCCGTCAGCAACTGGTCGAGCCGGGGCTGGGCCTGTTGGTACCACCGCAGAAACCGCCGCACCGTTTCCGTCCGCTGGCGTTGCTGGGCCGGATTGGCGGCCACGGCCGGCGGCGCCGGGGCCTCTTCCACCGGCGCTTCACCGCTGGGTTGCCCGGGGCCGCAGCTTGTGAGGGCGAAAAAAGCCAGTAGCTGCCCCAAACGTTTGCGAAAAACCATATGAGAATGAAAAAGATAGTCGTATTATGCTTCAGCAAACTTCTAGAGTCCATGGAAAATCCACAACTTTAATTTGCTAACGAACGTTAGGAACCAGTATATTTGATGGCTGTTACGCCTCCCATGGAATCCACCACGCCCACCCTTTCCCGCAAAGCCCAAATCGACCAGACGGCCACCGCGCTGTTTCGGCAACGCGGCTACGCGGCCACCAGCATGCGCGAGCTGGCGGCGGCCCTGGGCATCGAAGCCGGCAGCATTTACTCGCACATCCGCTCCAAGGAAGAGTTGCTGCACCGCATCTGCTTCCGGGTAGCCGATGAGTTTATGGCGGGCCTGCGCACCGCCACTGTCGACGACCTAGCCCCCGCCGCCGTGCACCTGCGCCGCGCCATCGACAGCCACGTACGCGTGCTCATCCGCGACACCGACGCCTCGGCCGTGTTTCTGCACGAGTGGCGCCACCTGAGCGAGCCGGCCCTGTCGGAGTTCGTACAGCTGCAGCGCGGCTACGAAGCGGCTTTCCGCGACATGATTGCCCGCGGCGTGGCCGACGGTGCCCTGCGCACCCCCGACCCCGCGTTTGCCACGCTCACGCTTTTTGCCAGCCTTACTTGGTTGCCCAACTGGTACCGCCCCGACGGCAAACTGAATCCCGACCAGATTGCCGAACGCCTCACCGACCAGTTGTTGGGCGGCTTGGCCACCGGTGACCACCTCCCAACCTGAGCGCAGCGGGGCCCCCGGATGAGCATTCCCCCCTGCTTTTCCCCGTTAGCCGGGTGCCCTGCTGCTGCTCTCGTCGCATTTCCCTGTTCCCCGTTCATGCCGCTCCGCCGTCCCACGCGGGGCGGCATGAATTTTTTTGGGACTCGTCCGCTGGTTGTCCGGGCCTTGGCTGCCACCTTCGGGGCGGCCGGGCCTGAAATTTGCGGTTTTTCCGCTGTCCCGGGAATATCCACTCCCGCTCCTGCGTTTGATGGCTACCATGCGTAAACTGCTGTTTTATTTCCCGCTGCTGGTCTTGCTGGCAGCCGCTTCCTGCCGCAAAACCGGCGACAACGTCGTCGTAGATCCTACTTCCCCGGCCGCTGCCCAAGCCCAGCTGGCGGTGCTGCGCGACACGGTCAATGTGCGCTGGCAGCGCATGATTGACAGCGACAACCAGAAACTGGTGGCCACCACCGCCGTGCTGCAAACGCTCAAGCAACTGCCCGGCACCGACAAAACCCAGGCCGATCAGTTGCGTGCCGCCAACGACCAGCTGCTGGGCCTGCGCTACGACCAGAAAACCATGGCTGAGTCGGCCAAAATCGACGCGTACGACAACGCCCAGACCCAGGTGCTCAACGCCGTGTACGATTTGGCCCGGCCCCAGCTGGAGCGCAGCCAGGACGTGCAAGCCCTGACCGAAACCATCAAAGAGGCTGATAGCCAAGTTATCGGCTTTCGGGTGCGCTACGACCAAGCGGCCAAGAAATACAACCAGTACCTGCAGTTGCACGGCGCCACGCTCAAGAAAGCGGGCCGCAAGTACTCCAATCTGCAGCCCTTGCCGCTGTTCGAGTTGCAGCCTTAACCGGTACCGAATGCAGTGTGAAAAAGCCCGCAGCCTCTGCTGCGGGCTTTTTCGGTTTTTAGCCCCAGCACGGTGCAACCTTACACCCCGTCTTACGCCTCCTGCTGGTATAGTTAACCCGTTTGTCTTATGCGACGCCTGCATTTTCTGCTCGTTTTGGCCGTCTTCGTTCCGCTGGCATTCGGCTGCCAGGACGACCAGGACGCTCCCAACCCCGACTGCAAAACCGCCGCCACCATCCGCGACCTGACCGGATTCGACGGCTGCGGCTTCGTGCTTGAACTCAGCAACGGCCAGCGTTTGGAGCCGCACGGCCCCCTGTGGCAGAACTACGCCAAGCACGACGGCGAGCGGGTGACCATCAGCTACGTCAGCGCGCCAACTCCCAGCATCTGCATGGTGGGCGAAGGCGTGACCCTCAACTGCATTCAGCAGATGAACTAGGCCGCTGCGCTTTTCGCCGCTGCTTTATTGCGTCATTTATTCATCCCTGCCCAACTGCCATGCGTCCGTTTTTGCCGTTGCTTGCCGCCGTTACCAGCGCCCTACTTACGAGTTGCGAGCTGTGTAACGACCCGATGGAACCCGAACCGGCGTGCGCCACCCCGGCTACGGTGCGTTACCCCATCTGCAACGTGGCCAATTGTCCCGAGCACCCCATTCTGCTCGTGCTCAACGACGGCAAGGAACTGCGCCCCTTCGGCGGGGAGTGGGACGCCTTTCAGGCCACTTACCCCAGCGCGCTGCCTGAGCAAGTGCTGATTTCCTACAAGCCCGAAGTCACGCCGGCTGTGCATACCTGGCAAAACGCTACGCTCACCTGCATCAGCACCGTGGCAGAATAACAACCTGATTTAAAGCAAGAAGCCCCGGCTGAACGACTCCAGCCGGGGCTTCTTGCTTTATAGGGTATCGGCCTACAGCTGGGCCATTTCCGCGTGCACAAAATCGGCCAGGGTGCGCAGGTAATCGGTGCTGAAGTCAAAGCGGATGCCGGCGGCCTGGTAAATCTCGCCGATGGTGGCGGTGTAACCCAGGGCCAGGGCGCGCTTGTAGGCTTCAAGGCCGGCCTGCGGATCGAGGCGGAAATTGCGCCACACGGCAATGGCCCCGAGCTGGGCCATGGCGTACTCGATGTAGTAGAAGGGCACTTCGTAGAGGTGTAGCTGCTTCTGCCAGAGCCAAGGCTTGTAGCCTTCCAGCCCTTTCCAGCTCACGGTGCGCTGGTTGAACTCGTCGAAGATTTCCGTCCAGCGCTGCTGACGCTGCTCCGAGGTGTGCGCCGGGTTTTCGTACACCCAGTGCTGGAATTTGTCGATGGTGGCCACCCACGGGAACGTCTCCAACACCGATTCCAAGTGAGTTTTCTTGGCCCGGCGCAGCTCATCGGCGTCGGTGAAGAACACGTCCCAGTAGTCCATGGAAATCAGCTCCATCGACATGGAGGCCAGTTCGGCTACCTCGCTCGGCGGATGCTTGTCGGCGCCCATGGGCAGGCGGCGCGTCAGGAAGGAGTGTACGGCGTGGCCGCCCTCGTGCAGCATCGTAATGACGTCGCGCAAGGAGGACGTAGCGTTCATGAAGATGAACGGTACACCGGTTTCGTCGAGCGGGTAGTTGTAGCCGCCCGGCGCCTTGCCCTTGCGCGACTCCAGGTCGAGGTGGCCCATGTCGCGCATGGTGGTGAGGCAGTCCCCGAGGAAGGGGTCGAGGCGCTGGAAGACGGTAATGGTCTTTTCCAGCAGCTCCTGCCCGGTTTCGAAGGGCCGCATGGGCGCTTTGCCGGAAGGGTCGACGTCGAGGTCCCAGGGGCGCAGCTCGGGCAGGGCTAGGTCCTGGCGCCGCTCCAAATCCAGCTCGTCGATGAGCGGCACCACGGTTTCGCGGATGGCGCGGTGGAAGGCAAAGCAGTCCTCGGGCGTGTAATCGAAGCGGCCGAGGGCGGCAAACATGTAGTCGCGGAAATTGCTGAAGTCCGCGTTGCGGGCCATCTGGTCGCGCAGGCCGATGAGCTGGGTGAAGAGCAGGTCGAGCTTTTGCGCGTCCTGCACGCGGCGGTCCTGAATGGCCTGCCAGGCCTGTTCCCGCTTGGCGCGGTCGGTGTCCTTGAGACGGTCGGCGGCGCGTTGCAGGGTCATTTCCTCGCCGTCGAGGGTCACCGTCATGGCGCCCACCGTGGCGGCGTACTCCTGCTGCTTGGTGCTGATTTCCGTCTTGAGCGGAATGTTCTGCTCGCGGTAGATTTCCAGGGCCCGGCGCACGGAGCGCAGGAAAATGCGGTATTTCTGCTGGTCCAGCTCGCCGGCGTAGGGCGAGGCCACCAGCTTTTCGTTCAGGGCGTGGTCGTAGGGCGCCACTTTGGGCTCAATCTCGCTGACGAAGTACTGAAACGCCTCGGCGCGGGCGGCATCCTGGGTGTCGCAGGTCATGCGGATATAGCGCCAGGCCAGGTCTTCGCTGAGCACGGCCTCCAGCTCGGAACGGTCGAGCAACCACTGCTCCAGCGCGGCGCCGGAGCCAACGGCCCGGTCACGCAGCTCGATAAAGTAGGGTTCGATGGTCGCCCAATCGGTGACGGTGAAAGCCTCGGGCAGGTAGTGCCGGGCCGGCCGGTTGGGCGAAGTAACGTCGGCGGAAATTTCCAGAGGAGAAGAAAGCATGGGCTAGGGTGCGGCGGGCGGGAGGTTGGAACCTATATGCTACGCAGAAGCGGCGCAAAAGACGGGAATGCGGCGCAAAAAATTAACCGGCGCGCCGCCTAGTTAGTCAATCTCGATGACCACGTCGTCGGTGAGCGGGTGGCCCACGCACATGAGCACGTAGCCCTGCTGAATTTCGCGGTCCGACAGGCCTTCGCGCTCGTCGAGGTGCACCTTGCCGGTGAGGCATTTGCCGCGGCAAGCCGTGCAGAGGCCGGCCTGGCAGCTGTAGGGCAGGTCGATGTCCTGGTCGAGGGCGGCCTCCAGCATGGTCTGATTGGGCTGCACTTCCACCACGTACTCGGTGCCTTCGTACTGGATGGTAACCTTGCGGGCCGAAATTTCATCCTTGTCGTCGGCCATAACGGTGCCGTGGCCCTCGGGCTGGGCCGCGGCGGCTTCGGCCGAATCGGCGGAGGCCACGAAACTCTCGCGGCGGATGCGGTCGGCGGGCACGCCGAGCAGCTCCAGGGCCGCTTTGGCTTCGGCCATCATGCCCTCGGGGCCGCACATGTAATACTCGGCCTGGGCGGGCGCGGTTTGCCAGCGCTGTTCGAGCACCCGCAGCAGCATGGTGCGGTTCAGGCGGCCGGTGTGCTGGTGCTCGGCCGCGGGCTGCGGCGCCGAGGAGCCGCCACCGAACAGGCGGCCCAGCAGCCCGCCCCCGCTCTTGGCGGCTTGCTTGGGCTGGCTGAACACGTGCTCCACCTCGAAACGGCCGGCGTACTGCTGCTCCAGCTGCTTGAGCTGCTCGCGGAAAATCACCGTGTCCTCGTTGCGGTTGCCGTACACGAGCAGCACCTGGCTCTGCGGTTCCTGCTGCAGCACCGTTTTGAGAATCGACATCAGCGGGGTGATGCCCGAGCCGGCGCCGATAAGCACCAGCTGCCGGGCCGTCTGCGGGTTGGCTTCGAGGGTGAAGTTGCCCAGCGGGGCCATGGCCTCGATGGTCTGGCCCACGCGCACCGTGTCGAGCAGGTGGTTGCTGACCAGGCCGCCGGGCACGCGCTTCACTGTCACGGAAAGGCGCGGGGCATCGGCGGGGGTGCTGCTGAGCGAGTACGAGCGGCGCTCGGGCCGCTTGCCGCTGCCGCAGGGCACGATGAGGGTCAGGAACTGGCCCGGCTGGCTGGGCACGGGCTGCCGGTCGGCGCGTTCGAGGTGAATGGTGATGGCGTCGGCGGTTTCGCGGGTCAGCTCGACGACGGTCAGCGTCAGGTAAGGACTGGTGCTCATGCGGTTCTCGGCCGGCCGCAGCCGGCGCACGAAAACTTAAGGTTCGGGAAGGGGAAAACGGCTCCGCGGCCCAAGGGGCGGCGGGACTGCAAAATACGGGAAAAGCCGGCGAAGGGTGGCTTCGCCGGGCTGACGAAAGGGTTACGGCCGGGTTAGCGGCCCTGCCGAAGCCGGCTGCCCCGCGCCGCAACGAAATGCGTCGACCAAGTAAAGTATTTTCCCGCCGGCTGCGTCGACCCCGAAGCCCCCTTGCCCCTGCCCGCCTTACCGAGCTACGTCTATGGAGCACCTTTCCGCCCCGCCCCCGGCCTTCACCGGCTACCAAAAATTCCTGATTGCCGTGCTGGCCCTGCTGCAGTTCACGGTTATTCTCGACTTCATGGTGTTGTCGCCGCTGGGCGACGCGCTGATGAAGTCCCTGCAGATTGCGCCCGCCCGCTTCAGCCTGGTGGTATCGGCCTACGCGTTCAGCGCGGGGGCGGCCGGCCTGCTCACGGCGGGCTTTGCCGACCGCTTCGACCGCAAAAAGCTCCTGCTATTCTTCTACGCCGGCTTCACCCTCGGCACGCTGGGCTGCGGCTTGGCCACGAGCTACCCACTGCTGCTGGCCGCGCGGGTGGTGGCGGGGCTGTTTGGCGGCGTCATCGGCTCAATCTCCCTGGCCATCATCGCCGACGAGTTTGCCGTGCACCAGCGCGGGCGGGTGATGGGCGTGGTGCAGATGGCTTTTGCCGCCAGCCAAGTGCTGGGCATTCCGCTGAGCCTGTACCTGGCCAACCGCTGGGACTGGCACGCGCCTTTTCTGCTGATTGTGGGCCTTGCGTTGGTGATTGGCGCGGCCGTGTGGCTGCGCATGCGCCCCGTCGACGGGCACCTGCGGCTGCAAACGGGCACCAACGCCTTTGCCCACCTCTGGCACACCGTCAGCACGCCCAGCTACCAGACGGGCTTTCTGGCCATAGCGTTTCTGGCCGTGGGCGGCTTTCTGCTCATGCCCTTCGGCAGCGCGTTTCTGATCAACAACGTGCACATCCCGCCGGCGCAGCTCCCGCTGATTTACCTGTGCACCGGCTGCGCCTCGCTGCTCATCATGCCCGTCATCGGCCGCCTGAGCGACCGGTTCAGCAAGTTTCACCTGTTCACCGCGGGCTCGGTGCTGGCCCTGATTACGGTGCTGATTTATACCCACATCGGCCCGACGCCGCTCTGGCAGGTAGTGGCCTTGAACGTGGTCATGTTCATGGGCATCATGAGCCGCATGGTGCCGGCTACCGCCCTGAACACCAGCGTGCCGGAGCCCCAGGACCGCGGCGCCTACATGAGCGTGACGGCCTCGCTGCAGCAGGTGAGCGGCGGGCTGGCGGCCGTGGGTGCCGGCTTGGTGGTGACGCAGGCCACCAGCCACAGCCCACTGGTGCACTACAACTGGCTGGGCTACATGGCCTGCGTGGTGTTCGTGGGGTGCATGCTGCTGGTGTACCGCGTCAGCCGCTTGGTGGACCGCAAGCAGGCCGCCGCCGGGCCGGTACCTGCTCCCGCGCCGGTAGCCGCGCTGGCCGAGTAACTTCGCGCCGCCGCGCTGCCACTTCATTAGTCCTTTCCGTGTCCGAAACGCCCCTTTCCGCCCTGCTCCGCCGCCACGCCGCCGATTTCGGCCCGGTGCTGCCCGTCGACCTCAATGCGGCCGATGTTGCCCGCCTCGATTTTACCGCCGCCAACCCGCGCCTCGCTGCGGCCGACCTGCGCGACACCGTCGCCTTCGACCAGCTGGTGCACGAGCTGCTGCGGGCCGAGCAGGCCCGCATCGGCGTGGGCGGCTACCTCGAAAACCGCGTTATCTACCGCCGCAGCCCCGGCCTGTTCGGCGACCCGGCTGTGCCCGCCCGCTCCCTGCACCTGGGCGTCGACGTGTGGCTGCCGGCCGGCACGCCGGTGCTGGCCCCGCTGCCTGCCACCGTGCACAGCCTGGCCGACAACGACAACTTCGGTGACTACGGCCCCACCGTTATCCTGCAGCACGAGCTGGAAGGCGTCACTTTCTACTCGCTCTACGGCCACCTCAGCCGCCGGGAAGTAGCCGAGCTGCGCGAGGGGCGGCCGCTGGCGCAAGGCCAAGCCTTTGCTACCGTCGGGCCCTGGCCGGAAAACGGCGACTGGCCCCCGCACCTGCACTTTCAGCTCATGGCCGACCTGCAGGGCCGCCGCGGCGACTTCCCCGGCGTGGCCTTGCCGGAGGAGCGGGACTACTGGGCCGCGCTCTGCCCCGACCCCAACCTAGTGCTGCAGAGCCGCTGGCTGAGCTAGTCGGCGGCCGGCTATTACTTCTAACGGTAGTGCTGGCAGTCATTGCGAGCGAAGCGCGGCAATTGTTCCGCTAGTAGCACCGCCGACGCAATCCTTCCTGACCGAAAACAGCAGCGCCCGAAACCGGAGTTTCCGGTTTCGGGCGCTGCTGTTTTAAGTTTCTGCCGGCTGGCTCGTCTTGCCACTAGAGGAACAATTGCCGCGCTTCGCTCGCAATGACGGCCTAGCGGGTTGTTTTCAAGGCACCTATTTAGTCGAACTTGATGGCTACCACCGGCTTGATGCGGGCAATGAGGTAGGTCGGAATGAGCACGGCCAATTGCGAAGTGATGAACACGGCCAGGTTGATGAGCAGGATAACCTGCACGTCCCAGTGAATCGGCACCCGGTCCATGTAGTAGTTCTCGGGGTCGAGCGGGATGGGGTGGAAATAATACTGAATGGCGCAGAAGCCCAGGGCCACCACGTTGCCCCAGAGCATGCCTTTGAGCGTTAGATTCAGGCCGCGGAAGAAAAACATGCGGCGAATCTGGTTGTCGGTGGCGCCCAGGGCCTTGAGCACCCCGATCATATTGGTGCGCTCCAAAATCATGATGAAAATCGTCGCGACCATGTTGAAGGTAGCCACGAAGATGATCAGGATGAGGAAGATGATGACGTTGCGGTTGAGCAGCTGCAGCCAGTCGAACAGCTGGGCGTACTGGTCGGTAATCTTGTCCAGCTTCAGGTCGTAGGGCAGCGCGTTGAGGATGTTGTCGTAGGTCGGGTCGAGCTGGCGGAAGTCGCGCAGCACCACTTCGTAACCGCCCACCAAGGAGTCGGGCCAAGCATTCAGCTCCCGGATCTGGCGAATGTCGCCCATCACGTACACCTCGTCGAACTCGTCGAGGCCGGTTTGGTAGATGCCGGCCACGTGGAAGCGGCGGATGCGCGGCGGGTTTTGGATAAAGTAGAACAAGGCCTCGTCGCCCACTTTCAGGCGCAGCTTGTCGGCCATCTTGCGCGAAATCAGCACCTGGTCGGACGCGGCCGAGTCGGGGTAGCTCAGGAACTGGCCCGCCACCAGGTTCTGGCGCATGGGTGAGCGGCCGTTCGTCTCGTCGATGCCCTTGAGCACCACGCCCATCACCTCGTCCTTGGTCTTGATAATGGCCGTTTTGCGGGCAAAGGGCTGCATGCTGAGCACCTGCGGGTAGCGGCGCATCTCCGCCGAGAGCTTGGGCCCGTTGATGGGCTCCACTTCCAGGGAGTTGTTGTTGTCGTACTTGCTGACGGTCAGGTGCGCCCCGAACGAGAAGATTTTGGCCTGGATTTCGTTGCGGAAGCCTTCCAGAATGGCAAACGACACGACCATCACGGCCAAGCCCAGCGCGATGCTGATGATGGCAATTTTGGTAACCGACGACGTAAACGACCCCGAATCGGAGCCTGCAATCTTCTGGGATATGTACCGCGAAACGTTCACTGGGCGTAAAGCTACGCGAAGCCGGCTAGTTTTGTGAATCTCCCACCCTCTCGGATGACAACCATGATTTCCCTTGCCCTGCCCGTGCTCGGCACGCTGCTGTTGCTGCAAGATGCGGGCTGTACGCGCCCGCAGCCGGCAACGTTGCCACCAGCCCCGACCTCAACCGTAACCACCTCAACTGCCGCGGCTTCTAGTTCCGCCCCGGCCGCCGCGCCGGTGCAGGTCGGGGCCGCCCAATTCGACAAGTACCTGCCGCTGCTCAAGGGCAAGCGTGTGGGCGTGGTCGTGAACCAGACCTCCACCGTGGGCCGGGCCCTGCTGCCCGACACGCTGCTAAGCCGGGGCGTCAACATCACCGCCATTTTCGGGCCCGAGCACGGCTTCCGCGGCGAAGCCGCCGACGGGGCCACCATCAAAGACGGCAAGGACGCGCGCACCGGCAAGCCCGTGCGCAGCCTCTACGGGGCCACCAAAAAGCCCACCGCCGAGATGCTGCAGGACGTGGACGTGCTCATTTTCGACATTCAGGACGTGGGCACGCGCTTCTACACCTACATCAGCACCATGCACTACGTGATGGAGGCCGCCGCCGAGCAGGGCAAGGCCGTCATCGTGCTCGACCGGCCCAACCCCAACGGCTGGTACGTCGACGGGCCGGTGATGGAGCCCCAGCACAAGTCGTTCGTGGGCATGCACCCCATCCCCGTGGTGCACGGGCTGACGGTGGGCGAGCTGGCCAAGATGATCAACGGCGAGAAGTGGCTGGCCGGCGGCAAGCAGTGCCAGCTCACGGTGGTTCCCGTGGCGGGCTACACCCACAGCACCCGCTACCAGCTGCCGGTGCGCCCCTCCCCCAACCTGCCCAACCCGCACGCCGTGTCGCTCTACCCCACCATGTGCCTGTTCGAGGGCACCGACGTGAGCGTAGGCCGCGGCACCGACACGCCCTTCGAGGTCATCGGCGCGCCCACGCAGCCCAGCACCCGGCCCTACTCGTTTACGCCCCGCCCCAACGCCGGCTCCACCTCCCCGCCCCAGAACGGCAAACTGTGCTACGGCCAGGATTTGCGCCAGACCGGCAACGATGTGGGCTTTACGCTGAAGTACCTCATCGACTATTACCAGCAGAGTACGGCCAAGGATAAGTTTTTCGGCAAGTACTTCGAAGAGCTGACCGGCACGCGCACGGTGCGCGACATGATTGTGGCCGGTAAACCGGAGCCGGAAATCCGCGCGGCCTGGGAGCCGAAGCTCAGCCAGTACAAGCAGCTGCGCAAGAAGTATTTGCTGTACCCGGACTTCAAGTAAAGCCGTTGATGAGCGAGGTCCTTGACATCTTAGCCGACCGTAAACTAAGCGCAGTTGTGTTCGTGCAGGATTACTTGCAGCTGCAATTCGATGGGGATACGATGACGCTCTACGCTTGGCCCACCTTCTTGCTGCCGCAAGGCATCTGTAGCTTCGGCGATGTTGCTTATCGGAACGAACTGTGCTCGTTCATCACGCGAATAGTGCAACGCGTTGAATTGCTGGAGCAGCAATGCTTGACGCTCTACTTCAAAGGCACCAACGACGTCATCCGTATTCCACTGGATACTGGTCGCGAGGCTGTGTACTTTACGGAATATGACAATACCTCCTGGCTTACCCTCTGAGCTGGCTTCACGCAATTGTAGCTTCTAGCTAGTTTTGCCCGCTCATTTCTGACTTGATTATGCCCGAATCCGCCCCCCTCCGCATTGTGTTCATGGGTACGCCCGAGTTTGCGGTGCCCACCCTGGAAGCCCTGCTCACCTGGCCCGGCTGCCAGGTCGTGGCCGTCGTGACGGCGGCGGACAAGCCGGCGGGCCGCGGGCAGAAGCTGGCCGAATCGGCGGTGAAGCAGGCGGCCGTGGCGCACGGCCTACCGGTACTGCAGCCCACCAACCTCAAGGCGCCCGAGTTTCAGGCGGAGCTACGCGCCTACGCGGCCGACTTGCAGGTGATTGTGGCGTTTCGGATGCTGCCCGAGGCCGTGTGGAGCATGCCGCGGCTGGGCTCCATCAACATCCACGCCTCCCTGCTGCCCCAGTACCGCGGCGCGGCGCCCATCAACTGGGCCATCATCCACGGCGACGCGGTGACGGGCGTTACTTCGTTTTTCCTGCAGCACGAAATCGACACGGGCAACCTGATTTTCCAGGACGAGGTGCCCATCGAGGCCGCCGACGACTTCGGCACGGTGTACGAAAAGCTGCAGCACGCCGGCGCCGCCCTGGCGTTGCGCACGGTGCAGGCCATTGCTGCCGGCACGGCGCCGAGCATTCCGCAGCCCGCGGGGCGCGGCGAGCTGCGCCCCGCGCCCAAGTTGCAAAAGGAAACCGGCCGCCTCGACTTTCAGCAGCCCGCCGCCGCGCTGGCCAACCTGGTGCGGGGCCTCTCGCCCTGGCCCACGGCCTTTACCCAGCTGCCCGACGGCCGGGGCCTGAAAGTGTTCCGCGCCCAAGCCCTGCCCGGCGCCCCCACCGCCGACGCGCCCGCCGGCCGCTGGCTGACCGACGGCCGCAGCTACCTGCGCGTGCAAACCCCCGACGGGCAGCTCGACCTGGTCGACATCCAGCTCGAAGGCAAAAAGCGCATGCCCGTGGCCGATTTCCTGCGCGGCTTCAACGCGGCTGTGCTGACTGCGTAGCCCGGCCGACCAGCCGTTTCTCACCACTTCACCTCGCTTTTCCGCATGATTGCCATCGTAGTAGCCCGGGCCGACAACGGCGTTATCGGGCGCGACAACCAGTTGCCCTGGCACCTGCCGGCTGATTTGCGCCACTTCAAGCAGCTCACCAGCGGCCATCCGGTGGTGATGGGCCGCCGCACCTACGACAGCATCGGCCGGCCCCTGCCCAACCGTCGCAACGTGGTGGTGACGCGCCAGCCCGATTGGCGGGCCGAGGGCGTGGAAACGGCCCCGTCGGTACTGGACGCGCTGGAACTGGCCCGGCAGTCCGATGAGGACGTTTTCGTTATCGGCGGGGCCGAAATCTACCGCGAAGCCCTGCCCGCCGTGGACACGGTGTACCTGACCGAGGTGCACCACGCCCCCGCGGGCGACGCGGTGCTGCCCGAGTTTCCGGCCGAAACCTGGCGCGAGGAAAGCCGGGAACGGCACGAGCCCGACGACAAGCACGCCTACGCCTTCAGCTTCGTGACGCTGCGCCGCCGCTAAAGCCCAATTGCCCGCGCTTATTTCGCAAAAAAGCCCGGTTCAGCTGAACCGGGCTTTTTTGCGGGGTATGTCTTGGGCGCTAGCGCAGCAGCACGAGCTTGCCCCAGCCGTTGTGGAAGGCTCGGTCGGCGGCGGTGCGCCGGTGCTCGACCTGGCCCTCGGGGTCGTCGAGCACCACGCGGTAGAGGTAGGTGCCGTTGGCCAGGCGCGCGCCGTACTCGTCCGTGCCGTCCCAGGCGTAGCTGGTCACGTTGTTGCCGATGCGCAAGGGGCCCAGCTCGCTCTGCAGGATTTCGCGCACCACCTTGCCCGACACGGTCAGGATCTGGATCTTCAGGTTGCGCGGCGGCGTCGAGCCGGTGAGCGTGAACACGAAGCGCGCCGTGCTCGTGATGGGGTTCGGGTAGGGAAACACGTGGGTGATGCTGGTTTTGTTCACCACCTCGAAGGTGACCCCGTAGCGCTGCGCCGCCGCCGCGTTGTCGCCCATGTCCTTGGCCTGCACCTCCAACTTGTACACCCCGTCGGCAAGCGGCACTCGTTTGCCGTCCAGTTGGGTATCGGGCAGGTAATACACGCGGGTGCGGCCGGCCGCCGCGTCGTTGACCAAGTGGATGGCCAAGTTATTGGTCATCGGCACGACTTCCGGGGTGGTGCTGCCGGGGCGGGTGAGCAGCAGCTGCACCTTGCTCGGGTCGGTCAGCGGACGGCGCTTGTCTTCGTACTTCACGTCGACGGCGACTTCCGGCGCGGGCGAAACGATGTCGCCGTTGAGGATGTGGATGCCGTCGAAGGCCACGTCGAGCACCGGCGGCACGTTGAAGTCGGGGGCCGTGAAGCTCAGGTTCAGCTCGTTGTTGTAGTACACCTGCTCGGGCAGCTCCTGCTCGTTGGCCACAATGCGGATGGTAGCCGGCCCGCGCACCGAAGTCACGTTCAGGCGGAAGTTGTAGACGGCGGTGGAATCGGCCCCGGGCCGCTGCGAGAAGCCCGCTACCCGGCTGGCCTGTACCGTGGTCGTTTCGGACCGGCCGCTGCTGGTTTCCGTCACGATGGCCTTGGCCCGCGCCAGATCGGCAAAGCCGGTGGGCGCCACGTTTTCGAAGTACACCGGCACGTTCAGCATCCCCGTGCTGGTGGCCGCCGCGTTGAGTGTGGCGGCGGAGTAAGCACCGGCCGGAATGCTGGGATGGTCGCGGCGCACCACGCCTTCGGGCAGGCCCTGGTAGGTCACCAGCCACTGCTTCAGCTGCGGGGGCGTGAGGTTGACGGTATCGCGCAACTCGAGTTCCAGCGCCAGGTACGGGTACTGCCGGGCATCGACGCTGGCCAGCGACAGGGACGGGCTGGTCACGCTCGGGTTGAGTACGGTGCGCGCGTTGCTGGCGTCGTAGCCCACCAGGCGCAGCGTGTAGCGGTCGGCCGCGGCCCCGTCGGGGCGTTTGATGGTGTGGTAGAGCGTCTGCCACTGCTGGGCCGGCCCAATGCGGGTGCTGGTGAGGGTGCCGGCGGTGTTGCGGCCGGTGAGCGTGGCGTGCAGGGTGATGATCTGCTCGTAGCGGGGCGTGGGGTCGGCCGGCGAATAAGTGGATTCCTGGGTTTGCCCGGGGAAGCCTTTGCGCAGCAGCAGCAGCAGCGGGTCACCGTCCTGCGCCGTGTTGATGAGCTGGGAGCCCATGGCGCCGAGCTGGGCTTTGAGCGCCGGCAGAAAGGAGCTGAATTCCACCCGGTTCATCGACACCAGCGCCACGTACGCCCCGGTCGGCACGTTTTGCAGGAAGGTCAGCAGTTGGGCCTGCCGCTGGGCGCTGTTGATGTTGTCCGTTTGCAGCGTCGGCCCCCAGTTATCGGTGGTGGCGAAGTGGTAAAACGGCTTGCCGACTTCGCCGCACATCTGGTAAGGGCCGCCCGGCACGTTGCCGAGCTGCCGGATGCTCACCGGGTCGAACACCGCGGCAATGATGTTGGCCGGCGACACCGTGGGCGGTATCACGGCCTGCCCGCACCCGCCGGCCGACACCAGCGCGCCGTTCACGGTGATGCCGTAGGACTGCAGAAACGTAGCCTGGCGCACCACGTCGACGTTGTTGGAGCCCACCGTTTGCAGCTGCAGCGGCACGTTGATGTTGCCAAACTCCCAGCGGCCGCTCGGCACCTGCTGCGCCACCTGCGTCTTGGCATTGTCCACCATCTGTCCGTAGTGGCTCTGCGACCAGCCGCCCGGGCTCCCGTTGATGAAACGGAACGAGCTGCGCACCCAGGAGGTATCGAGGCCGGAAGGCGCGCCGGCGGGCGCAAAGCGCACGCGCCAGTAGTACACCAGCGAGTCGCGGCCGTTGGGGCGCAAGGGCAGGTTGGGCGTCCAGGACGCTACGTCGAGGGCGTTGAGCGTGGCGCGGGCCACCGGCGCCCCGAACGAGGGAATGGTATCCAGCTGAAATTCGTAGGCGAGCGGGTTGAGCTGCGGCGTGTTGCTCTGGCCCACCAGCCGCACATTCGTCCGCCCCACAATGGCGTAAGGCGAAGGGTTCAGAATGGTGATGCCGCCGTTGAGGAAGTTGTAGGTCAGCGAGGCGGAGTTGTTGGTTTCCAGCAGCTCCGGAATCACGTTGGGGTTGTCGATGCGGACGGTGAACGTGTTGTTGCCAAACACCGCCGCCGCGGACGGGTTAGTCAGGGCCACCACCAGTACGGTATCCCGCAGAAAATACGGGATGACAACCGGGGGCACCGGCAACGTGGTGCTGCCGCTCGGGCCCACCACGGTCCGGTCCACGGTGATGCGGATGCTGCGCACGGGCTCGATTCGGCCGTAGTTGCTCAGGCGCAGGCGTAGGTTGAAGCCCGGCGAGGAAGCCAGCACCCGCCCGCCGCTGGTGGCCTCGATGCTGATGGGCGCTACGCCCGGGGTGAACTGGTAATCGGGCAGGGCCGGCGAAAACAGCCCCACGGCCGGGTCGCCGTGCCAAGTGAAGTTGGTCATCATGGCCTGGCCCGTCAGGCTGGCCGGAATGCTGCTGTAGCGCGGAATGGTGTGCAGCCGCCGCAGCACCTCGGCCTGAATGGCCGGAATGGGCTTGCCGTGCCACGCCGCTTCGCGGAACATCACCCGGTACACCAGCTTCATGTACGTGTCCAGGTTGGGCGCATCGTCCAGGTCGGATTCGGCCAGCCAGCCAATGGCGCCTTTGCCCTCGGCCAGAATCCAGTCTTCGGGCAACGAGCCCAGGGCGGCGGACGCGGTGCGGCCGATTGCGCAGCCGGCCGCCATAAACACGGGGTACTTGCCGCCCTGCGCGTAGCCGCTGCCGGGGTGCTTGATGGACGGCGGCTGCATGTCGATGGTGCCGTCGGAGCCGTGACCGAAATAGGTCATCAGGGCCACCCCGGCGTTGATCTGGGGCACAATGTTGGCGCTGCCGGGGCCGTTGACGGGGTTGATCAGGGTCGTGACGTTGGCCCCGAACAGCGGCTTGCGGGCCGTGTCGGCGTAGGCCTGCAGGTAGCTGCTGAACAGCTGATGTTCGTTCGCGTCGTGCCCGCCGGCGAGATGCAGCACGTTTTTGCGCCAGGCCGCCGTCCCGGTCGCTTCATGGTCGCGCAGCTTTTCCAGGTAGGCCACCACTTGCGCGGGTGTGCGGGCCGGCACCCGGCCGGTAAACATGCGCGGCACGTAGTTGCTGTTCTGCCAGTCGGCCGTAAAGAAGATGTCGGAGGCGCCGCGGGTGCTGGCGGGCACCAGATCGGGGAACAGCGCCCGCTCGTTGGCCGGCGCTTGGCGGTACCGGCTGTTCAGCCCCAACGCGGGATTGGATTCGGTGATGAAGATGCCCCGGCCCAGCAGCAGCAAATACCGGTCGGTGCGGGGGGCCGTGAGCAGGTACTGGGCAAATTGGCGCACGGCCAGCGGCGACCGTTCGCCGTAGTGAAACTGTTCGTAGAGCAGCTCGGAAGTCACCACCAGCGTATCGTAGGCCGGGTGGCCCGGCCCGGCCGTGGCGCGGTAGCTGGCGTAGGCCCGCACCGGGTTGGGGGTGCTGCCCGCCGGCTGCATCAGCGCCGTGCTGGTGACGATGATGAAATTGGGCTGCGCGGGGTTGAACACGCGGAAGCCGACACGCTGGGCGGGCATGGGCGTCAGGCTGCGCGCCGCATCGGCCAGCACCAGCTGGCGCGTGCTGCCCACGGCAGTCGCAAAGCCGTAGGCGCGGCGCTGCCCGCTCAAGGCCACGCCCGAGGTGCGGCGCACGTTGCCTGGGTCGGTTACGTCGTAGCCCACCACGGTGGCGGGTATGCTGTCGAGCTGGTAGTAAGCGGCGCCGGCCAGGGTGGAGTCGTTCCAGAAGTGTACCGCCCGGCTGCCGCTGGGCCAATGCGCCGCCTGCGGACTCACGATGCGCACGTACCCGACGCAAAACTGGTCGTTGTTGGCGGTGCCGGCCCGCTCGAACCGCACGCCCAGCTGCCCGTTGCTGCCGAAGTCGCTGGGTTGCAGCCGCAGCGTCACGCGGCGGTTTTGGTAGGGCGCGTAGGTGATGGGGGGCGTGGTCAGGATGCGGGGCGTGCCGCTGCCGCCCGGCAGCGCGGAAATAATGGTGTTGTGAGTGCCCGTTTGGGCGCCCACCAGCACCGTTTCCAGCCAGGCCTGGGCCCCGGTGGCGGCCCGGCGAAACAGCGAATCGACGGTAATGGTCGTGCTGCCGTTGACGTCCGGGCTCAGGAAGGCTTCTCCTTTGTCGGCCCAGCTCAGGTAGGCTTGCTGCCCGTCGGTTTGGCCGTAGTTGTATTCGCTGGTGAGCAGCTTTAGGCGGTTCAGCAGCCAGTTCGCGTGCACCGTACCCGTGGCGGCCGTGGTCGTTTCCGTCATCCGCCGCCCGGCCGTGGTGGCCGACACGGTCAGGAAATACGCCGCGGTATCGGTGAAGAGACTGTAAAGCTGGTGCGGCTGGTCCCCGGGCTCCTTATACATGCCGCGGTCCAGCTTGCCGTCGTTGCGCTGGCCGTAGAACTCGAAGTAGGTGGTCGGGTCCAGCTGCCCCTGGTTGCCGCCGCCGTAGAGGGCTACTTCGCGGCCCCGGCGCCAGAGCTGCACCCGCTGCAGGTTGGTGCCCGCCCCGATACCGGCACGCGAGAGGTAGGTATGGTCGAGGCGGTAGATGCCGTCCTTGGTGATTTTGATTTTGTAGTACGACTGCGTGGGCACTATCCACTCGTTGCCGTACGTGCTCGATTGCGCCTGCAATCGGGTGGCGCCCAACAGCCACAGCAAGGCTGTCAGGAAGCTCACCCACCTGGTAAATCGTTGTGTCATAATCACCTATTCTATGAAACCGGGTATGCGTTTATTCGACCTGTGACAATTATCTACTGCAATAATTCCGGGGCCCCGAGCCCCTTTACCGGCCCTTTGAATTGCTCAGCGCCCAGCCGACTGCTGGCTCACCAACCCCGAACGGCGTGACAATTTACTTAAGCTCACCGCTTTTGACCTGGCCCCGCACCGCAAAAAACCGGTGCCCCAGCTGTCAGCCAGAGCACCGGTTTGTATTGCGGGGTATGTCTTGGGCGCTAGCGCAGCAGCACGAGCTTGCCCCAGCCGTTGTGGAAGGCTCGGTCGGCGGCGGTGCGCCGGTGCTCGACCTGGCCCTCGGGGTCGTCGAGCACCACGCGGTAGAGGTAGGTGCCGTTGGCCAGGCGCGCGCCGTACTCGTCCGTGCCGTCCCAGGCGTAGCTGGTCACGTTGTTGCCGATGCGCAAGGGGCCCAGCTCGTTCTGCAGGATTTCGCGCACCACCTTGCCCGACACGGTCAGGATCTGGATCTTCAGGTTGCGCGGCGGCGTCGAGCCGGTGAGCGTGAACACGAAGCGCGCCGTGCTCGTGATGGGGTTCGGGTAGGGAAACACGTGGGTGATGCTGGTTTTGTTCACCACCTCGAAGGTGACCCCGTAGCGCTGCGCCGCCGCCGCGTTGTCGCCCATGTCCTTGGCCTGCACCTCCAGCCGGTACACCCCATCGGGCAGGGTCCCGGGCGTGTAGTACACGCGGGTGCGCCCAGCGGTGGAGTCGTTCACGAGGCGAACCAGCGCGCTGTTGGTCATCGGCACGGTTTCGGGCACCGTACTACCGGGGCGGGTGAGCAGCAACTGCACCTTGCTCGGGTCGGTCAGCGGGCGGCGCTTGTCTTCGTAGCGCACCTCCACCAGCACCTCCGGGTTCGGCGAGACGATGTCGCCGTTGAGGATGTGGGTGCCGTCGAAGGCCACGTCGAGCACCGGCGGCACGGTGATGTTGGGGGCCGTGAAGCTCAGGTTCAGCTCGTTGTTGTAGTACACCTGCTCCGGCAATTCCTGCGAGTTGGCGATGATGCGGATGGTGGCCGCGCCCCGGACCGCCGATACGTTCAGGCGGAAGTTGTAGACGGCCGTGGAGTCAGCCCCGGGGCGCCGCGAGAAGCCCGCTACCCGGCTGGCGCGGATGGACACGGTATCGGGCCGGCCGCTGCTAGTTTCCGTCACGATGGCCTTGGCCCGCGTCAACGCCGAGAAACTGATCGGCGACACGTTCTCGAAGTACACCGGGATGTTCAGCATGCCCGTGCTGGCCGCCGCCGCGCTCAGCGTAGCGGCGTCGTAGGCCCCGTTCGGAATGCTGGGATGGTCGCGGCGCACCACCCCTTCGGGCACGCCCTGGTAGGTCACCAGCCACTGCTTCAGCTGCGGGGCCGTGCGGTTGGTGGTGTCGCGCAGCACCATTTGCAGCTGCAGGTACGGGTAGGTGTTGGCGTCGACGTTGGTCAACGAGTAAATCCCGTTGCGGGGCTGCACGTTGCGCCGCAGCACCACGCGGGTGTTGTTGCGGGTGTAGCCGATCAGGTTCAGCGTGTCGCTGTCGGCCAGCGGCTCGGGCAGCTTCACGGTGTGGAAGAGCGTCTGCCAGCGCTGGGCCGGCCCGATGAGCGTGCTCGTGACCGTGCCCGACCCTTCGCGGGTGCGCAGGGTATCGGCCAGGCTGATGGCCTGCTCGTTGCGCGGGATGGGGTTGCTGGGCGAGAACGTGACTTCGCGGCGGTCGGCGGGGAAGCCTTTGTGCAGCACCATGGCCAGCGGGTCGCCGTCCTGGGCCGAGCCAATGAGCTGGGAGCCCAGGGCCTGCAGTTCGGCTTTCAGGGCCGGGCTGAAGGAGCTGTAGTTGACCTTGTTGATGGTCAGCAGCGCCACGTAGGCCCCGTTGGGCACGTTGCGCAGCAGCTGCAGCAGCTGGCCCTGCCGCCGGGCGGTGTTGATGTTGTCGGTCAGGCTGTCGAGGCTGCGGTCGTAGGTGCTGGCGAAGTGGAAGTAGGTAATCGACCCCACGGCGCCGCAGGTGCTGTACGCGCCCCCGGGCAGGCTGTTGAGCTGCCGCAGGTTACGGCCTTCGAACACGGCCACCATGATGTTGGGCGAGCGAACCGTCACGCCGTTGTACACGCCGCAGTTGTCCACGCGCACCGGCTGGTTGTCGACGATGATGCCGTTGGAGAGCTGGAAGGTCGGGTTGGCGTCGGGGGCGCCTTTGGTCGACAGCTGCACAGTTCGGGTCCGTGCGTCAAACTCCCAGCGCCCGCTCGGCGCCGACTGCGTTACCCGGCTTTTCTCGTTGCGGGCCATCTGCCCGTAGTGGCTCTGCGACCAGCCGCCCGGGCTGCCGTTGATGAAGCGGAACGAGCTGTTGGCCCAGGTCACGTCGAGCCCGGCCGGAGCGGTGGCCGGCGAGAAGCGGAAGCGCCAGTAGTACACCAGCGAGTCGCGGCCGGCCGTGGGCAGCGTGGTGGTCCAGCTGGCAATGTCGCGGCCCGACACGGGGCCCGACTGCCGCCGGAACGCGGAGGTAAACGTCGGAATCGTGTCCAGCTCGAACTCATAGTTGATGGGCTGGAGCTGCGGCAGGTTGCTTTGGCCGACCAGGCGCACGGTGGCCCGGTTGACGATGGCAAATTCGGTGGGCTGCAGCAAGGTCACGCCCCCGTTCAAGAAGTTGTAGGTGAAGGTGGTCGAGTTGTTGGTCTCGTCCAGCTCGTCGATGACGTTCGGGTTGTCCAGCCGCACCGTGAAGGTGTTGGAGCCGAGCACCGACGTGCCCGCCGGGTTGGTCATCGAAATGTACACGGTGGTGTCGCGCAGGTAGTAGTGCAGCTTCTCCACCTTGCCGGGCAGGGGCGTGCCGTTCAGGGTGCGCTCCACGGTGATGCGCACCGAGTCGGTGACGATTTTGCCGGGGTTGCTGAGCTGCAGCTTCAGCCGGAAGGTGGGCATGTTCGCCAGCACCGGCCCGGCCCCATCGTCGACGCGGGCGGCCGTGGCGTTCGGGGTGAACTTGTAGTCGGGCTTTTCGGGGGCAAACAAGCTCAGCGCCGGGTCGCCCTGCCACGTCAGGTTCATCAGCAGCGAGAGGTAGTAGCGCCGCCCCTGGTTGTCGGCTGCGGGCGGGATGGTCAGCGACATGCGCCGCGCCACCTCGGCCTGCACCGCCGCCACGGATTTGCCGTACCAGTTGGGCTCGTTGAAGAGCGCCGAGTACATCTGGTTGCAGAAGCGGTCCTGGTCGTTTTCCAGCCCGAAATCCGAGTCGGCCAGGAAGCCGATAATGCCCTTGTTGGCAATCAGCAGCCAGTCCTCGGCAATGGAGCCGCCGGTGGTGTAGGTGTTGCCGGCCGCGCAGCCGTTGACGTAGAACACCGGGTACTTGCCGCCGCCGCTGGGGTAGTTGCTGCCCGGGTCGTTGATGGACGTGGGCAGCAGGTCCAGGTAGTTGGTGGAGCCGTGGCCGAAGTAGGTAATCAGGCTCAGGCCCTTGCGCAGCTGCGGGGTAATGTCCACGGAAACCACCCCGCCATTGACCAGCGGCGTGGTATTGTAGATGTTTTCCACGTTGGCCCCGAAGAAGGGCATTTCCGCCTTGCGCTGGTAGCCCCGCAAAAACGACTGGAAGCGCGTAAACTCGCTGGCGTCGTGGCCGCCGGCCATGTGCAGGATGTTTTTGCGCCAGGGTTCGGCGCCCAGTGCCTCGTACTGCTTGAGCTTGTCGAGGTAATTGAGCACCTGCTGGCTCGTCACGGCCGGAATGCGCCCCGTCGGGATGCGCGGCACGTACGAGCCGTTTTGCCAGTCGGCGGTAAAGAAGATGTCGGAGGCCCCGCGGGTGCTGGTGGGCACCAAATCGGGCCACACGGCGCGGTTGGCCGCCGAGGTCTGCCGGTAGAAGCCGCCCGCCGACTCGGTGATGAGCACACCCTTGCCCAGCAGCAGCAGGTAGCGGTTGGCCCGCGGCGAGGCCAGCAGGTAATTGGCGAAATGCTTGATGGCCAGCGGCGACCGTTCGCCGTAGTGAAACTGGTCGTAGAGTTGGTCGGAGGTCACCACCAGCGTATCGTGGCGGCCGCCGGCCGCGGAGGCGCGGTAGGTGGCGTACTCGCGCACCGGGTTCACCTGGCCGGTGCCGGTGCGGCGCATCAGGGCCGCATTCGATACGATGATGAAGTTGTGGCTGGCAGCGTTGATGGAGCGGAAGCGCATGGCCTGCGCGGCCGCCGGGGCCAGCGGCTGGGCAGCGTCGGCCAGCACCAACGCGCGCATGCGCCCGACGGTGCCCGGGAAGCTGAAGCCGCGCCGCGTGGCCGAGAGGCTGGCGCTGCTCACGCGCTGCACGTTGTAGGGGTCGGCCACGTTGTAGCCGTACACCGTGGCCGGGATGCTATCCAGCTCGTAGTAGGCCCCGCCGGCGAGGGTGGAGTCGTTCCAGAACTGGAAATACTGGCGCCCGGCCTTCCAGTGGGCCGTCTGCGGGTACATCACCCGGGCATACCCGACCCGGAATTTGTCGGTGGGCGGGTTGACCGGCGCGGCCACTTCCTGGCGGATGCGCAGGCTGTTGGTGGTGCCGAAGTCGCTGCGCTGCAGTGCCAGGCGAGTGCGCAGCACATCGTAGCTGCCGTAGTTGAGCACGCCGAGCACCCGCGGCGCTCCGGTGCCGCCGGGCAGCACCGATACCACCGTGCTGTGGGGGTTGGGATACGCGCCCACCACCACGTAATCGAGCCAGGCCTGCGCGCCGCCGGGGGCAAGCCGCGACATGGTTTGGGTGCCGTAAGCAAACCCCGTCAGCACGTAGGGCGGCCGGGTTTCCCCGACTGCTCCCCCCAAAAACCCTTCGCCGGTATCGGCCCAGGGTAGAAAGGCTACTTGCTGGTCGGTCTGGCCGTAGTTGTAGTCGCCGTTGTCCAGAATCAGGTTCTGCTGCAGCCAGTTGGCGTGCACGGTGCCGGCCGCCGAGGTGTTTTCGGCCATGTCGCGGCCGTTGGCTGTGGCCGACACCGTCAGGAAATACGCCGCCGTGTCGGTAAACAGGCTGTAGAGCTGGTGGGGCTGGTGGCTGGCCGCCAGGTACATGTCGCGGTCGAGCTTGCCATCGTTGCGCTGCCCGAAAAACTCCACGTAGGTCGTGGCGTCGAGCTGGGTGCGGTTGCCGCCGATGTAGCGCGCCACCTGTTGCCCGCGCCGCCACAGCTGCAGGCGCTGCGGGTTGACGGCCCCGCTCAGGCCCGCCTGCGTGAGGTAGGTGTAATCGAGGCGGTAGATGCCGTCCTGCGTGACTTTGATTTTGTAGTAGGTCTGCGTAGGCACTATCCATTCGTTGCCGTACGGCCCCGATTGGGCCCGCGCAACCACCCCGCTGGCCACCAAAGCCAGCAGCAACCCCAGGCAGCGAGTCAGTAGCCGGGTATATCGTTGAGTCATAGTCAAATTGCTAGATGCGAAGCCAGTACGTCGCCGGGCCATCTTCCGTTCCTTCTCCCCTTATTTAAAGCCGTAGCCCAACGACACCATGATGGAGTTGGCCTGGGAGCTGGCGCCTAGCCGCTCGATGGCCAGGCGCGACAAGGCCAAATCGAGGCGCAGGCCGCTCAGGGCCACGCCCACGCCCAGCGTGGGTTGCACCTTCCACTCTTCCTGGCCGCTGAAGGATTTGATTTTTTGCACGTTGGTGGCCCCACCGCGCAGGAACAGCAGGTTCTTGTAGCCGATTTCGGCGCCCACGTGCGGGGCAATGCTCACGAAGTCACTCGACACGGGCGTATTGCGCTTGCCGTCGGTGGTCATTTCCAGGTCGAGGGCGGCCACGGCGGTCAGGTCGGCGGGCAGCTTGAACGAGCGGCTCACCCCGAGCACAAAGCGCGGCAGGGTAATTTCGGTGCTGTTCTTGGGAATAAAATCCAGCGTATCCTGCGTGGGCTTGAACTTGTCCGTGTTCATCGACCAGGCGTTGAACGTGGTGGTGATGTCGCGGGCCATCAGAGCCAGGCGCCAGTTGCCGCGCTGGTACTGCGCGCCTGCGTCCACGCCGAAGCCCCAGGCGTTGGCGTAGTCGCCCACGTTGCGGTAGATAATTTTGGCGTTGGCGCCGATGCTCAGGCCCTCAATGGCTTCCAGCTTGCGCGCGTACGAGAGCAGCAGGCCGTAGTCGGCCACCGAGAAGTAGGTAATCCGGTCGTAGCTGATCTGGTTGTACTCGTTGACCAGCGCCCGCGTGTCGGGAATGTCGTCGACGCCGACGCGGATAATGCTGGCCCCGATGGCGCTGCGCTCGTCCAGCGGCATGGAAAAGGCCGCGTAGTCATTCTTCACGATGCCCGAAAACAACTCGGAGTGCATCAGCACCGCGTCGTACTTGGTTTTTTGGCCGACCAAGCCGGCCGGGTTCCAGTAACCGGCGGTGGCATCCTGCGCCAGGCTTACTTGGGTACCACCCATGGCCAGGGCGCGCCCCCCTACCCCGATGGAGAGGAAGTCGTTGCTATACTTCGGCGTGTTGTCTCTGGTGGGCGTGGTGGTCTGGGCCAGCGCGGCACCAGTCCCTACCAAGGAAACCGTCGAGAAGGCGAGGATACTGCGGCGGAAAAAGTGTGGCATAGAGTAATGAAGTAGAAGCCGGGCGTTGTAAGCAGGCTTCACAACGCAAGTTACTTATTAATAGTGCGGCGGCCCGGGGCAAATGTACCCGACCGAATTGGCTGACCGTGAAACCGCCGGATTGGTTGCCCTATTCCGATAATTTCTTGCTTAACCGCGGCGCGGCACCTTCTTCCCCTCACATGATCGGGTGAGGCACCGAGTAAGTATTCGCGGCGCCGGCCTCTCAATCAAGCTTTTAGCCCGGTTGCCATTTCGACGATATCGTGCAACCAAAATTATTCTAACCAAGTACCTTGCTTTACAAAGTACCTGCTTTTATATTTGTACCATTCTTCACCGACTACCGCCCGCAAGCCCATGAAAGTCGAAAACACCCAAGTGCAGATGCGGAAAGGCATCCTAGAGTTCTGCATTCTGGAAATCATTGCGCGGGGCGAGGTGTATGCCTCCGACATGCTGGAGGAGCTAACCCAAGCCCGTATGATCGTGGTGGAGGGGACGCTTTACCCCCTGCTCACCCGCCTCAAAAATGCCGGCCTACTCGATTATACCTGGAAGGAATCGAGCAGCGGCCCGCCCCGCAAGTACTATACCCTCACGCCGGTGGGGCAGGACTTCCTGCACGAGCTGCGCCTGACCTGGGAGGAAATCGAAGATTCCCTGCAGATCATCCGCAACAAACCCCAGGGCGCTGTGCCGGCCGCCCCGGCCGCCTACCCGCCGCCCGCGCCCGCGCCGTCCTCCGACGAAGACGCGCTTATCTAGCCACCGCTTTAGTTGCAGCACTGCGATGAAAAAGAATATCAGCATCAACCTGCAGGGCCTCATCTTCCACATCGAGGAAGATGGTTACGAAGTCCTCCAACGCTACTTGCAGGACGTGAAGGCGCACTTCAACACCTTCCGCGGCCACGAAGAAATCGTAGCCGACATCGAGGGCCGTATCGCCGAAATCTTCGCCGCCCGCACCTCCGCCACCAAGCAGGTCATCACCTTCGAGGACGTGGAGGCCATGATGAGCAAGATGGGCCGGGTGCAGGACTTCCAAAACGACGGTTCGCTCGACGAGGACGACGACGTGGCCGACACCGCCAGCTACGGCCAGCCCCTGGGCGGTCAGCAGCAGGCCTACGCCGGCGCCACCAGCACCGCCCGCCCCGCCACCGGCACCGTGCCGCCCGTCGTCGACGAGCCCCGCCGCCTCTACCGCGACATGAGCAACCGCCGCATGGCCGGGGTGGCCGCCGGTCTGGCCCGCTACTTCAACGTGAACCCGCTCTGGATTCGCCTAGCCTTCGTGCTGACCTTGCTCTCCCCCATCGTCGGGGACTTCGTGGGCGCGCTGCCGGCCATCAGCATCCTGACCTACGTGGTGCTCTGGATTTCCTTGCCCAAGCGCTACGACAACGACAGCCCGATGCCCGACGACGACGTGACGCGCAAACTGTACCGCGACACCGACAACGGCTCCATCGGCGGGGTGGCCAGCGGCCTGGCCCATTACCTGGGCATTGAGGTAGCCATTGTGCGCATCGTGTTCGTGCTGCTGGTACTCTTCGGCGGCAGCGGCTTGCTGCTCTACCTCATCCTCTGGATGGTCGTCCCCCCGGCCCTCACGCTCAGCCAAAAAGCGCAGATGCGCGGGCAGGCCGTGACCCTCTCGGGCCTGGAAAACAGTCTGCGCAACCCCGCGCAGCCCGCCAACCGCCCGGTGGGCGCCTTTCTGGAAGAGGTAGCTCGGGCCGTGCGCCCCATTGTCAAAGCCTTGGGGACCGTGGCGCGCATCTTCGTGGGCCTGATGTTCCTGCTGACGGGCTTCGCGCTGCTGATGGGCCTGCTCGTGCTGGTCGGCGTAGCGCTGGGCTTGCTGCCCGAGTCGCAAAACATTCACCTGGGCGACGCGCCGGCCTACACCGTGCTGGCCGGGGTACCGTGGTGGTTCGTGGTGAGCGGCTTCCTGGCCGCCGGCGTACCGGTGCTGTTGCTGCTCTTCTCGGGCGTGGGCCTCATCGTGCGCCGCTGGCTGCTGGGCCGCACCCTCACGCTGGTGCTGCTGGGCCTCTGGATGCTGGGCATCGTGGGCTCCATCATGGGCGGGGTGCGCTACTCGCAGGAATTCCAAGAGGAAGGCTACTTCACCGCCACCCGCAACCTAGGCACCATTGCTAACCCGGTGGTGACCCTCGACACCCGCACCTTCGACTACGACGGCTGGGACATGCGCCCCGACCTGACCCTGGCCGCCGCCGACAGCGGCAACACCATCACGCTGGTCGAAGACTACTCGGCCCACGGCCGCACCGAAGCCATCGGCGCTGCCCTGGCCCGCACCAGCATGGGCTACCGCGCCGTGGTGCGCGACACCACCGTGCTGCTCGATGACCGCTTCACCTTCAAGCCCGGCGCCATCTTCCGCGGGCAGGAACTGAACCTGACGCTGCGCATCCCGCGCAACAAGCGCATCCGCCTCTCCCGCGACTTTGAGCGCATGCTCGACGACGACAACTTCGTCAACGGCCACCGCCCCAACGAGCCCGGCCAGCACACCTACGAACTGGTAGGCCGCCAGCTGCGCTGCCTCGATTGCGCCCCCGGCGACATTCCCGAGGACCACGAGGACGAGGACTACAGCGGCGACGACGTGCACGTGGGCGACATGCGGGTGCACGTCGACACCGACAACGATGATGACGTGCGCGTGTCGGTGGACTACGACGGCGACGTGAACTTTTCCACCGAGCCCGGCGACTACGGCTCCGAGCAGCAAAGCTTTTCCTTTACCGACTTCGACGACGTGGCCGTGTCCGGCGCCTACCGCGTGGTGATTCGCCGCGCCGATACCTACAGCGTGAAGGCTTACGGCTCGGAGCGCGCCCTGCGCGAGCTGGACGCCGAAAGCCCCGGCGACGAGCTGCACCTGCGCCCCAACCACCGCGGCTTCTTCAACTTCGGTTCCCGCAACGACGCCCGCAACCGCGTGCTGCTGGTGGTGGAAATGCCCACCCTGAAGCAGCTCAACCTGAGCGGCGCCGTGCAAGCCAAAGTCACCGGCTTCGACAACTCGGATGATCTGAGCGTCGACCAGTCGGGCGCCAGCCACCTCTCCTTCGAGGGTACCGTGCGCCGCCTGGCCCTGGACATGGGCGGGGCCTGCCGCACCAACCTCAAAGGCCGCGCCGACCGCCTCGACATCGACGGCTCGGGCGTGTGCCAAGTACAGGCCGCCAACTTCCCCGTGCAAAGCGCCGACGTGGAGCTGAGCGGGGCCAGCAAGGCCCGCCTGAACGTGGAAAATGAACTGCGCACCGACCTCTCGGGCGCCAGCCAGGTCGACTACAACGGCAGCCCCACCAACGTGCGCAACCAAAAATCGGGCGCCTCGCGCGTGCGGCGCGTAGAATAAGCTACTGCGACAAAAAGCTTCCGTTCCAATAGCTTACCAAGCTAACTTATCCCTATATTGGGATGCATCCTTACTCGGCACGCTTCGTAAGCAACCCTTGTTTGGCTTGTTCGCATCTACTCTCTGACTGCTACGAGATTAGGGGCCCTTGGTGAGTGAATGGTTGCCCCCGAGGAAATCAGCGCTTTTCCGAGCTGCAACAGGAAGGCAACGATTTCCTCGAACTCGCAGTGACGGGCGTAGTTCGACCCGGCCTAACGACAAAGCCGGCTTGCTTCTGCAGGCCGGCTTTGTCGTTTTTGGCAGTGGCACCGTGGCTGGGGTTTTACTAGTCGGCCTGCGGCGCCGGCAGCTCTTGCTTCACCTCCAAGCCTTTGCGCTGCCCCAAGGCCAGCAGGAAGGGGTACGCCTCGCCGAACTCGTTGCGCACCTGCCCGTCGAGAATGGCTTCGAGCACCGCGTCCTTCAGCTCGCCAACCGCTTTGGATGGCGCGAGGCCGAAAGTCTGCATGATGACTTCGCCGGTGATGACGGGCTTGAAGTTGCGCAGGTGGTCTTTCTCCTCGACCTCCTTCAGCTTCTGCTCCACCACGTCGAAGTTGCGCAGGTAGCGGGCCACGCGCTGGTGGTCCTTGCTGGTGATGTCGGCCCGGCACAGCTTCATCAGCAGGTCGATTTCGTCACCGGCCTCGAAGAGCAGGCGGCGCACGGCCGAGTCGGTCACGGTTTCCTTCACCAGGGCAATGGGGCGCAGGTGCAGCCGCACCAGCTTCTGCACCATGCGCATTTCCTCGCCCAAGGGCAGCTTGAGGTCGGCAAAGATGCCCGGCGTCCAGCGCGCCCCTTTGTCCTCGTGGCCGTGAAAGGTCCAGCCCACTTTCGGGTCGAAGCGCTTGGTGGCGGGCTTGGCAATGTCGTGCAGAATGGCCGCCCAGCGCAGCCAGAGGTCGGCGCCGGCGTCCACCACGTTGTCGAGCACCTGCAGGGTGTGGTAGAAGTTGTCCTTGTGCGCGTGCTGGCCGCGCTTTTCCACGCCCTGCAACAGGGCCATTTTGGGGAAGATGAGCGGCAGCAGCCCCGAGGCAAACAACAGCTTGAAGCCGTAGCTCGGCTTCGGCGCCATGATAATCTTGTTGAGCTCCGTCGTAATGCGCTCCTGCGACACGATGCGAATCCGCTCCTTGTTGCGCGCAATGGCGTCGAAGGTGTCGGGGTCGATGTCGAAGTTGAGCTGGGTGGCGAAGCGAATGGCCCGCATCATGCGCAGCGGGTCGTCGCTGAAGGTAATGTCCGGATCAAGCGGGGTGCGGATGATACCGTCCTGCAGGTCCTGAATGCCGTTGTAGCGGTCCACCAGCGTGCCGAAGTCGCCGGCGTTCAGGCTCAGGCCCAAGGCGTTGATGGTGAAGTCGCGGCGGGCCAGGTCTTCTTCCAACGTGCCTGCTTCCACCTCCGGCTTGCGCGACTCGGCCCGGTAGCTTTCCTTGCGCGCGCCCACAAACTCCAGTTCAATCTCGGGCGTGGGCAACATGGCCGTGCCGAAGTTCTTGAACACCGTAACGCGCGGCCGGTTGGGCAACCGTTTGCCCACGGCCTGTGCCAGCTGAATGCCGTCGCCCACGCACACCACATCCACGTCCTTGCTGGTGCGCTCCAGCGCGAGGTCCCGCACGTAGCCACCGATGACGTAGGCCGGGTAGCCCAATTCCTGGGCGGCGTCGGCAATGGTACGAAACAGGGGCAGGTCGGGCAGCTGGGGCGGCAAGTTCATGCGAAAACGGGGTAAAACTGGCGGCAAAGGTACGGCACAAGCCGCTGGTCGGCGTTTACCGAGCCGTACTCCGCAAAGCGCAGGATCTTAGCACGCGTGAAATCCCGCCGGCAGGCGGTTACAGCATCACCCGGCAACATCCTTCGCACGGCTCTGAATGACAGCTTACTAGCCTAGTCCCGCAGCACTTCCAGTCCACCATCGGCCAGCACCCGCACCACCCGCGAGGGCGCGGCGCGGGTTTCGTCGTCCTGCCGCCAGTTCACCACGTACTCGGCGCCGCGCACGATGGCCGGCGCCACTTCCTTGTAAATGGCCGGCGTGGGCTCCCCGCTGATGTTGGCCGAGGTCGACACCAGGCCGTGGCCCAGGCGGCGCACCAGTTTATGCGTAAACTCGTCGCCCTGCACCACGCGCAGGCCGATGGTGCCGTCGGGCGCCAGCAGGTTGGGCGCCAGAAAGCGGCTGCCTTTCACCACGTAGGTGGTCGGCTTCTGCTGCGCGGCCAGCAGCTCGGTCAGGTTGTCGGGGACCTGTTCGGCGTAGCGGGCAAACATAGCTTCGTCGGCCACCAGCACGATGCAGGCCTTTTCGGCCGGACGCTGCTTGAGCTTGTAGATTTTCTCGACGGCCCGGGGCACCTCGGCGTCGCAGCCCAGGCCCCACACCGTGTCGGTGGGGTAGAGAATAACTTGCTGCGTCAGCAGCGCATCCACGGCGGCGTCGACTTCCTCGCGCAGGAATTTCTGACTCATGGCTTACTCCTTAATAGATTGGCAGAGCTCCACCAATACGCCGTGGGCCGACTTGGGGTGCACAAAACACACCAGCTTGTTGTCGGCCCCGCGCTTGGGCTCCTCGTTGAGCAACACGAAGCCCGCGGCCCGCAGCCGCTGCATTTCCGCCCGGATGTCGTCCACCTCAAAGGCGACGTGGTGTATCCCCTCCCCTTTTTTGGCCACAAACTTGGTGATGGCGCTGTCGGGTGTGGTGCCGCCCAGCAGCTCGATCTTGGAGCCGCCAACCTGGAAAAACACCGTGTCCACCCCCTCGCTTTCCACGGCTTCGCGCTTGTAAGGCGCCGCGCCCAGCAGGGTGGTATACAAGGCCGTAGCGGCTTCCAGGTCCTGCACGGCCAGGCCCAGGTGTTCGAGGTTGGTGAACATATAATAAGGAGTGAAAAAAACGTCCGAAGCCGGGGCGCCGACGTTATTTGGATTGTGTCTACTTTTGTGCGCACAAAAGTAAACCTCTGGCCTCGTTTCGCTGTTCTACCCGCGAATCATTCTCCGCTGGATTCCTCGCGGTATCCGCGGCCCAGTGGTTACCTTTGCCCGCGACAATACTAAGCACCATGCTCAAGCTGCCCATTTACCTCGACAACAACGCCACCACGCCGATGGACCCGCGCGTGCTCGAGGCTATGTTGCCCTATTTCACCGAGCAATTCGGTAACGCCGCCTCGCGCAACCACCCGTTTGGCTGGCAGGCCGAAGAAGCCGTGGACTACGCCCGCGAGCAGATTGCGCAGCTGATCAACTGCGACCCGAAGGAAATCATCTTCACTTCGGGCGCGACCGAGTCGGACAACCTCGCTATCAAAGGCGTGTACGAGATGTACGCCCAGAAGGGCAACCACATCATCACCGCCACCACCGAGCACAAAGCCGTGCTCGACACCTGCAAGCACCTCGAAAAGCAGGGCGCCCGCGTGACCTACCTGCAGGTCAACGAGGAAGGCCTCATCAACCTCGAGGAGTTGGAAGCCGCCATGACGCCGCAGACCATCCTGGTCGCCATCATGTACGGCAACAACGAAATCGGCGTGCTGCAGGACATCCGCGCTATTTCGGCCATTGCCAAGAAGCACGGCGCCCTCTTCTTCTCCGACGCCACCCAGGCCGTGGGCAAAGTACCCGTCGACGTTATTGCCGACGGCATCGACCTGATGGCCTTCACCGGCCACAAGATGTACGGCCCCAAAGGCATCGGTGCGCTGTACGTGCGTCGCAAGAACCCGCGGGTGAAAGTAACCGCCCAGATGGACGGCGGCGGCCACGAGCGCGGCATGCGCTCCGGCACGCTGAACGTGCCCGGCATCGTGGGCTTGGGCAAGGCCTGCGAGCTGGCCCGCCTGGAAATGGAGTCGGACACGGCCCGCATCTCGGCCATGCGCGACCGGCTGGAGCGCGAGCTGCTGACCTTGGAGGAAAGCTACGTGAACGGCTCCCGGGAGCACCGCCTGCCCCACGTGACCAACATCTCCTTTAAGTACGTGGAAGGCGAAGGCCTGATGATGGGCGTGAAGGACCTCGCGGTATCGTCGGGTTCGGCCTGTACCTCGGCTTCGCTGGAGCCTTCCTACGTGCTCAAGGCCCTGGGCTTGAGCGACGACCTGGCGCATAGCTCCCTGCGCTTCGGCCTCTCGCGCTTCACCACCGACGAGCAGATCGACTACGCCATCAATCACGTAAAAGAAGCCGTGACCAAGCTCCGCGAAATGTCCCCGCTGTGGGAGATGTTCAAGGAAGGCATCGACCTGAACTCCATCGAGTGGGCCGAGCATTAATAGTGCCTAGTGCTCGGTTGTCAGTGCTTGGCTCGTTCTGAGCACTGACAATTAAGTACAACCCTAAGCACCAACAACAAAGCACTTCAACAAAAGCCATGGCTTACTCCGATAAAGTAATCGACCATTACAGCAACCCGCGCAACGTGGGCACGCTGGACAAGAGCAAGAAAAACGTGGGCACCGGCCTGGTCGGCGCCCCCGAGTGCGGCGACGTAATGCGCCTGCAGATCGAGGTGGACGAAGCCACCAACGTCATCACCGACGCCAAGTTCAAGACCTTCGGTTGCGGCTCGGCCATTGCGTCTTCCTCGCTCGCAACGGAGTGGCTGAAGGGCAAGTCGGTGGACGAAGCGCTGAACATCGACAACATGGAGATTGTGGAGGAGCTGGCCCTGCCGCCCGTCAAAATCCACTGCTCGGTGCTGGCCGAAGACGCCATCAAGGCTGCCATCAACGACTACCGCGTGAAAAACGGCCTGCCGGAACTGGAAGCCGCCAAGTCGCACCACTAAGTGGAACTGAGAGCGTAGAAGTGAGAAGTCGGACTCCGAACCGGGGCTGACTTCTCACTTCTAAGTTCTAACCTCTCACTTCTGTACCGAATGGAAGTTTCCCCCGACGTGCACGTAGAGAGTGCGCGCCTGCAGCGGCAGATTGCGGAAGCCTTGGGCTTGCCGGCTGACCAGCTCGTGTTTGATTTCCGCCAGATCGACGGGCAGACGCGGCTCGACCTGATTACCGTCAACCCGCGCCACCAGCAGAGTTTCCTGTTTCGCTACGAGCTCGGCTACGACAAGCTCGACGCGCTGCGCAAGATGCTCGGTTACGTGCAATCCTCGCGCGACGCGGAAGCCTCCTACACCATTCAGTGGCGGGCCCGCGGCGACAAGGAGCTGCAAACCTCCTATTTCCGGGCCCACAACGCCTACGAAGCCCTCGACAAACTCTACTACGGCCGCGACCTGAACACCATTACCGTGTTTAGCGTCGTGCTGAATCCTTCTTCCTAGTTGTTTGTTATCAGACAGGACGCGCCACTTCCCAGCTGACGCGGCCGCCTGACAACTGGCAACCGACAACTGACAAGCGACATGATTACCGTTTCTGACAAGGCCAAAGAGAAAGTAACCGCCCTGCGCGCCGACGCGGGCCTTACCGACGCTTTCCGCCTGCGCGCCTCGGTGGCCGGCGGCGGCTGCTCGGGCCTGAGCTACAAGCTCGACTTCGACGACGAAGTAAAGCCCATGGACCAGGAGTTTGAAGACAAGGGCGTTCGGGTGGTGGTCGACATGAAGAGCTTCCTCTACCTGGCTGGCACCGAGCTGGACTTCTCCGACGGGTTGAACGGCAAGGGCTTCTTCTTCAACAACCCCAACGCCTCGCGCACCTGCGGCTGCGGCGAAAGTTTTTCGGTGTAGCCCCCCTGCTCCCGGGTTTTGATTGCCAACCCCTTCTGCCTTGCGGTAGAAGGGGTTTTTCATTACTCACACGGTTGGCTCATGCGAAGCTGCATAAAATACATTACACATCTTATATATACGTGAATGCGGTCGGTTGGCCGCGCCGAAGGTCAGTTGACCGAACCGGCGGCGGTTGGGGCCGCCGCCTGCCGGTTGGGAACGACGACGCCCGCGTTGCCGCGCAGAACGGTGCGCCAGGGTGGAAACTCGTCGCGTAGGGCCGACGACACCGTGCTCAAGGGCCGAAACGGCGCAGGCACACGCGGAAAATCGGAGCGCAGGGAGCCCAACCGCCTGGGCAGGAGTGGAAAACTACCTAGCAGAAGTGGAAACCCAGCGGCCAGGGTTGAAAACCGGATGCGCACGGCTGGCGCCCCGGGGCGGGTCGTTCGTTGGCGTGCCGCGGCATTCTTTTTACCTTGGCGGCCTTTCTCACTTCCTTGTGCTATCCGTAGTATGAAAAATGACCTGATCGAGGCCCGCCTGCGCCGTGACGAGGCGCTGAATGCGTTTCTTCTCGCCGACAAAGCGGTTTACGCCGATATCGAAACCGACGTAGCACCGCTGCGGCAGCAGCTCAGCGAGGCGCTGACCCAGGCCCAGGACATGGCCCAGGCCGTGCTGGCCGCAGACAACGACGGCAACGCCGAGCGCAAAAAAGGCCAGCGCAACCAACTCACCCAATTGCTGCGCCGCCTCGTGGTGGGCTTGCAGGCGGTGGCCACCAGCACCCGCGATGCGCGCCTGCTGGCCCTGGCCGGGCAGGTAAGCCGCTTGCACAAGCTGAGCGAATCGTCGTTTGTTGAGGAGGCACGCCGGCTGCTGAGCCTAGCTCCCGAGCGCAGCGAGGCGCTGACGAAGCGGCGCTTCACGCCCGAGCACTACCGCGAGGCCATGACGCTGACCAGCGAGTTGCGCCGCAACATCAACGAAGGCCGGCTCAACGACGCTGAGGGCAGCACAGGCCGTCAGGGCTTGGAGCGTCTTATCAAGCAGAACGCCCGCACCATCGAGCAACTGCGCACCTACTTCCGCGTGTACGAGCAGGACGAGCCCGACCTGTGGGCCCACTTCGAAACGGCGGCGCGGGTGGTGAAGCGCGGCGGTGCTGCCGGCAGCACCCAACCCGGCCAGTAAGCCACAGTTTCGTGCCCTCAGCAACGCGCCCCGCCGGTACTCCCGGCGGGGCGCGTTGCTGAGGGCACGAAGCCAATAGTTGGTGGCGTTATTCGGGCGCGTATTTGAGGAAGGTGCGCGTCGTGCGCAGGGTGCCCGTGCGTAACTCCAGCGTGTGGTTGCCGTTGCGCAGCCGCCGCACGTCGATGCGCTGCCCGGCCGCCAAACGGCCGGTAAGCACGGTGCGGCCCGCGGCATCCAGAATGCGGTACTCGCCGCTGGCGTTGCCGCAGCTGAGCCAATCCGTTGCCGGGTTGGGGCTGGGCTGCCACGCAACGTTTTCGGGGGTATAGGTGAGCACGGCGGACGTGCCGCTGCCCCCGGCCACCGGTTGCCGCAGCCGGTAATACACCGTGCCGCCGCCCGCACTGGTGTCCATAAACCGGTAGGCGCTGCCCTGGGCAGTTGTGACTACGCCGACTAATCGAAACACGCTGCCATCGGTAGACCGCTCGACTTCAAAACGCAGCGGGGTTTTGACGGGCGGAGCCGTCCAGGTCAGCAGCACGCCTTGAGGAGCAGCAGTAGCCGTCAACCCGCTGGCGGCCGACGGAGCCGCGGCAGTACCGGCCGGTTTGGTCGCTTCGGCGGGGGGTGGCCCTCCGGCGGCTCCGTCGCCGGAAACGCTCTGTTGGGCTACTGCCATTCCGGGGACGAAGCCCAAGGCCCAAAGAGCCCACGTAACCGACCGCAACACTTGGCCACGGCCATGGGAGGAAGTTTTCATGCGGGTTGTGGGGTAGCAGATGAAGCAGGACAATATAGTATTTTTTATACATATATTTATATTTAATTCACTGATATATACAAAAAAACGACCACCGCTGGAGCGGTGGTCGTTGCAAACAGCGCTTGATGCGCAGCCGTTAGTTGGTTTTGATCAGGGAACGAACGACGCGCTGGGTGCCGCTGCGGATTTCCAGCTGGTAGCTGCCAGCGGGCAGGGTGCTCAGGTCCACGGTAGCCTCGCCAAATGCCTTGCCTTGACGCAGGGGCTGGCCCAGCAGGCTCAGCACGCTCCACTGCACCGGGTTTTCGCCCAGTTGCAGGTGCAGCTCGTGCTGTACGGGGTTGGGGTAGGCCGACACGAGCAGCTGTTCCGAACCACCGAGTACCACGATGCGCGAGTCAGTAGCCGTGCCGTCGAGGTCCACCTGGTGCAGGCGGTAGTATACGGTACCGGCCGCGGCTTTGTCGAGGAAGCTGTAATCAATGGCACGGGTGCTGTTGCCTTGGGCCTGCACTTTGCCAATGGTCTGGAACTCGCGGCCGTCGCGGCTGCGCTGCACTTCAAAGTAAGCGCTGTTCTTTTCCAGGGCCGTGGTCCAGCGCAGCAGCGCGTCGGCATTGCGGCGCTCGGCCGTGAAGCTGGTCAGCTCCACGGGCAGCGGGTTGTTGCCGGGGGCGTTGCTGTAGTTGGTGGTGGCCAGCGTGAATTCCGTAATCGTGGTAATGGCCGTCGTGCTGGCAACGGTACCGGCCAGGAAAGACGCCCCATCAGCTTGCGCACCCGTTACCGAGCCGCCGATATCATTCCAACGCCCGAACGCACTCTGCGCAATACGCAGGGTAGCCGGAGCATCAACTTGGTCGATGCCGATGAAGCCCAGGGAAATCTGCGCGTTGGTGAACGAAGCGTTGGTGTAGCCACTGTAGTAGCGTACGCCCGACACGCGTTGCAGCGCATTGGCACCCGTGGGCAACGTGTACAGCGGGGCGCGGTCGGCAATGGCTTCAAACTGATAAGAGGCCGAGGCACTGGATTGCGTCAGGGACAACGTAACCGGGCCGTAACCGTTGGGCGTACCGATCGGGAAGAAAAGGCCGGTGCTGCTCGAAGCAGCGTACACGCCGCTGCCCGTAGCCGAGCGCACCATCAGACCTTCCACGTAGCTCGTGCGGCTGGCGCCGAGGACGGAGGCCGACGTCGGCATGCTCAGGTAATTGGTGCTGCTGCCGATGAGGTGGCCGCTCCGCCCCGTGAAACGCAAAGCTTTGGGAACGTCAATCGGGCGCAACAACCGAACACCCAACGGGTTGTCGAGCACCAGCGTGGCATTGCTGCCCAAAATCGTAGCCCCGGCCGTACCAATGGTTTGCACGGCGCCGGTGCCGTTGAGGGTAACATCAGCCGCAGTAGCCGGGTTGAAGGTCAGCTGCGAGCCGCTGCCAATCTCGATGTTGCCGCCGATGGTGACGCCACCGGTGTTGTTCAGGTTGACAATAGCGCCGCCCGAGGCGAGCAGGCTGTTTTGGATGGTGGTGGCAAAAGTGCCGGCCGTGGTGTAGCTCAACCGGAAATCCAGGTTGCCGTAGGTGCGGGCTGCTTCGGAGAAGGTGCCGCCGAAGTAGCGGTAGGTGCTACCGCCCTGGAAAACGGCTACGGCCGAGCCACCGTTACCGAACGGATCAAGGCCGCTGCGCTGCTCGAAGACCGAGCCGGATTCAAACACGACGGAACCTGCACCGGCTTTGCCCGTTGCCACGTTGCCTACGGGGTTTTCGGTGGTGGCGGTGGTGCCGAACGGATGACCCACTACTTCCGCCGAGCTGAAGAGCGACCCGCTGCGGAACCGAATGGCGCCGGCGTCGGCCGCAACGAAGCGCTGCGGAATGTTGGTGCTGGTGCCAAGCACGTTCTGGTACGAACCGCTGATGCTGGCCGTGCTGCCCGTGGGCAGGTTGACCACGATGTAGCGGTTGTTGGTGTTCGAGCCGGTGGTCATGGTGACGCCCGAGCCGGATTCAATTACAAAATCGTCTCCGGTGGTACCGGTATTGCCGATTTGCAGGGTACCGGCGGTGTTGGCAGTGCTCGGCGCGTAGAACGTCGGAACAGCGTTGTTAACGATATACAGCTGACCAAAGATCTGCTCGTCGCGGTTGCTGCCGAAGTCACGGGCAATTTGCACCGTCGGGGCACTGGTCACGGCGCCGTCAAATACCAATACGTCGTTGGCGTTGGGCGTCGGGTTGCCGGAGGTCGGGTTAGGCAGGATGCGGTTGGGCGACCAGTTGGTAGCCGTGCCAAAATCTGCCGGGTTGCTGGTGCTGGCGCTGGCGTTGTTCCAGGTATAGGTGGGCAGGGCCAGGAAAGACAGCGTGGACGGGTTGGTTTGGAGGTAATCGGTGCCGCTGCCGTCTTGGTTGTAGGCGTACACGTCGACCACGTAGGAAGAGTTGGCCGCCAGGCCCGCCACGGTGATTTTGTTGAACGTTGCCGCGGTGGGCGGCACGTCGGCGTACACCACGTAGTTGCCCGCGCCGGTCGTGCGGTTGGTGCCGGTGGTGCCGTAAGTCAGGCTGGGCGAGTAGGTCACGCCATCGGTAGGTGCCACGCGGCTTACGGTGCTCAGGCGCACCACAACCAGGTAACGAGTGCCGTCACCGCTGGTCAATTTCAGGCCGGCCGAAGGTGCAGTAGCAGTAGCTCCACTGACCGGGTTATAGCCCACCGTAGGCTGCGCAGTAGGTTCGGTAGCCGCGTGGGCTGCATACCCGATTCCTGACCCTAATACTATTAGGAGGAGCCTCGTAAAATTGTTAATCATGCAAAAGGAGTTGGAATGGAACGTCTCAGACAAGTAATGGGGGTTAGCGTGGTGGGTTTGCCTACTACCACGCTTATCTACTACTTGAAACCAAAATTATATAAATTTTCCTCTACTTGTGTATAGCTCAAATCATGACAGTTCCACAAATGATAAAAATCATACTGAATCTTCCCGTTTAGGGAAAATATAAGGCATACAAAAGCCCCGGTTACAAGGCGCAGCCAGGGCTGAGTGCAAAGGTAGGGCCCAAGCCCCCGTCTGAACAAGCGCCGAGAAATGTTGACGGGCTACGACCCAGCCTGCGGCCTGCTAACTGCCTTTCTTGGCTGATTTTCTTCAAACTACCGCTTCCGTTTCCTGCTTAGCGGCAGTGGCGCCGTACTTCCCGGTACTAGCTGCGCCTGCCTGCGGGTGGTGGTCCGTGGCCGCTCCGCTCCGGTTGGCCCGGCAAACAATTGCCGCAGCCCCGCAGGAGTGGAAGACAAACCCGGTGTTGTCCAGCTCCATGCTCATTTGGGCAACGCCTAGCCCACTGCCACCGCGCTTCCAATATGACTTCGCCGGCTGCGGCTACCCGAGTGACAAAAAAACGAGCAGCCCAGGCGTGGGCTGCTCGTTGCTAAAAGTCACCAGCGGCTTGCTGCCTACTGCTTCACAAAGCGCTTCCGCAAGTGAGTGCCGTCGGTCAGGGTCACATTGAGGCTGTAGGTACCGGCGGGCAGACGGGTCACGTCGATGCTGGTTTCGACGGAGCCTCCCTGCAGCACCACCTGACCAGCCAAGCCCTCAACCTGCCACTTGGCCACCGGGGCGCTGCTGCGCAGGGCCAAGCGCGCCGAGGTGGGGTTGGGATAGAGCGTTACCTCGGCGCCAAGGGCCTGCAGGGCCACGGCAGAAGAAAGCGTGGCCGTACCGTCGAGGTCGACCTGGCGCAGGCGGTAGTACACGGTGCAACCGGGGCGGCGGGCATCGAGGAAGGTGTACTGGCGGGCGCTGCTGCTGTGGCCTGCCGCCTGTACCCGGCCAACGGCCTCAAACTCCCGCCCGCCGTCGATGGAGCGCAGCACCTCGAAGTACGCGCTGTTTTTCTCTTGGGCGGTGGTCCACTCCAGCATGGCGCCGTTGCCCTGAGCCCGGGCAGTGAAATCGGTCAGGACCACGGGCAGCGGGTTGGTGCCGGGCGTGGCCGCATCGGTGGCCAGGCTGATGTCGCCCAGGGCCGTGCTGATGGCCGCCACGGTGCCGCTGAGGAAGCTGGGGCCGGTGCCCGTGATGGTGACGGTGGGCGAGCCCAAATCCGCGTACGGCGTACCCGGACCAGACGAGCGGGCCAGGCGCAGCGTGGCCGCGTCGTTCACGCCATCATCCTCGCCGAAGCTGAGCGTGACGGTGCCGCTGGTGAAGCTGGCCCCGCCGGTTTCTTTCGCCAGCGAGAAGTACCGAATGCCCGACACATTGGTCAGCGGAGCCGTTACGCCCCGGCCATTGCCCGTCAGTTCCTGAATCCGGGCCGTGTAGCCCGTTACCGACGTGCTGCTGCTCTGGGTGAGGGCCAGCGAGACGGGCCGGTAGAAACCCAGAGCGCCGCCGAGCGGGAAGCTCAGCGTCGCCGTGGTGGTGCTGGCGGGCGTCTGGCGCGTCATGGCGTTGGTGTAGCTGATGGCCGTGCCGCCCGTTACCGTGCCCGTCACGGTGAGGCGGGTGGAGCCGCTAAACGACAGCGACCCGCCCGTGAAAGTCACGTTCCCCACCGTCAGGGTTTCGGTCAGGGAAATCAGGTCGTTGGTGGTGCGGTTGAGCACAAGCGAGGCCAGCGAGGCGGTGGTGTTCACAAAATCCAGGGCGCCGATGCTGCCCGAGCCGGTGAACGTGAGGCTGCTGGCGGCGGAGCCGCGTAGCTGCCCGGCAACCGAATTGACCGGCCCGCTCAGCGTCAGTGCTTTGCCGTTCAGCCCGAGCACGCCGCTGGTCAGGTTCAGGGTAGTGATGGTGACGTTGCTGCCCAGAGTCAGTTCGTCGCCGCTGCCGGTGGGGGCCAGCGTGAGCGTGCCCAGCGTTTCACCGGTGCCGAAGTAGAGGGTGCCGGGGTCTGCGGCGCCCGACTTAGCCACGTTCACGGTGCCCGCGGAGGCGCCAATAATGGTGCCGGTGCCCGTGGAGGTGGCGTTGGCGGCGAGGGTAATGGTGTTGCTGTTCAGCGTCAGGGTGGTACCCGCCGTCAGCACCAGCCCGCCGCCGTTGCTGCCGGTGGTGGTGTTGCCCAGCACGAGGGTCGTGTTGCCGGCCGCGGTGAGCACGGCACCGGCTGTGTTGTTATTAATGAGGCGGTAGAGGCTGATGGGGCTGCCGTTGCCGGCCAGCGTCTGCGCGGCGGTGCCGTCGAGCTGCAGGGTGAAACCGTTGGCAACGGGACCGTAGGTGACGGTGCCCAGGCTGGTGAAATTGCCAAGCAGGCTCAGCGTGGTAAACGGCGAGCTGGCGCCGTTGAAGTTGGTCACGTTGTCGACGGTGAAGTTGCCGCGCACCACCAGGGTGCCGCTGCCCAGGGTCTTGGTGCCGCCGGTCAGCTTCAGGTTGCCGTAGCTGGGGGCCGTCGGTACCACGAACGTGCCGCTCTGGGCGAATTCAACGGTGCTGCTGGCGTCGATGGTGCCCAGGGTGTAGGCCACGGTGCTGTTTTGCATCACCAAGGTGCTGCCGGCCCCCAGGTCGAGCGGGCCGGTGTAGTTGAACGCGGCCGGGATGATCAGCGAGGCGTTGGGAGCCAGCACCAGCTTGGAGCCCGAGCCGGAAATTGCGAGGTTGGCGCTGATGGTGCGGCCGGTGCCCGTCACGTTGAACACCTGCCCGTCGGAGGTGAAATCAACCGGCGACATGCCCGAACCGTCGGCGTTGATGCCGAAGGTGGTCGGGTCGTTCAGGTCCCCGGTGGCCTTGGCGTAATACAGCCCCGAGCCGATGCCGGTGAAGTTGATGACGAAGGGGTTTTCGTTGTCCGTCGCGTCGTTGCTCGGAATGCTGATGGAGCCGGTGCGCGGGCCGGCCGCCGTGGGCGCGAAACGCACCGTGACGCTCACCGTGCCGTTGGCCGCCACCGTGCTGCCCGAGGGGTCGGCGCCGGTCAGGGCAAACTCCGCGTTGGCGGCGGTGATGGTGCCGAGCACCAGGGGCTGGCTGCCCAGGTTGGTGATGGTGAAGCTCAGGTCGGTGAAGGCCCCCACTTGGGCCGAGGCCACGCTCACCGTGTTGCCGGTGTTGACGTTGGTGCCCGCCGTCGTTTGCTTTACGCTGATTTCCGCCCCGGCCGGCACGAAGTCGGCAATGGAGAGGTCGTCGATGTTGACGCGGGTAGACGTGGAGCCGCCGATGGTGCGCACGCGCACGCGCACCGGGCCGGCCACGTTGGCGGTGAAGGTGTAGGCCGTCAGCGTGCCGGTTATCGACGTAGAGGCGCTGGCGTAGGCCGTGTAGCTGTTGCCACCGTCGTTGGACACTTCCACCACAAACGGAATGGCCGAGTCGCTGCCGTACGAGGCCGCGTACAGCGTGATGACGCCCGCACCGCTGGCCTTGTCAAAATCCATGGCAATGGAGGCATTGCCGCGCAGGCGGGCGGATTTGCTGCCGGTTTTCTTGTCGTTGGCGTCCGTCCCGAGCAGGGCGTCGGAGAAGGTCCAGCTGCCGGTGGTGATGGTTACGCTGGCCGCCGGATACCCCGTTTTCGTGCCGGTTTCGAAGTCTTCGATCAGGCCCGTGAACGGCGCGTTGACGGTAAAGGTGGCCGCGGCCGATTGGCCGCCCCCGGGCGCGGGGTTGGTTACGGTCACGTCGTAGGTGCCGGCCGTGGCAGGCACTGCTACGTTGGCCACGGTCAGGCGCCCGGCATTCACGAAGGTGGCCGTGTAGGCCGTGCCGGCGAAAGTCACGGTCGCGCCGCTGACGAAGCTGCTGCCGTTGATGGTCAGCGTGGCAATGGTGGCGCCGGTCAGGGCCGTGTTCGGCGACAGGCTGCTGATGCTCGGGATGGGGTTGTTGACGGTGAAGCTGGTGGCCGACGTAGCCGTGCCGCCCGGCGTGGTCACGGCCAAGGGGCCAGTGCTGACGCTAGCCGGGGCCGTGGCCGTGATGCTGGTGGCCGAGTTGACGGTGTAGCTAGCGGCGGCCACCCCGTTGAAGGTTACCGCCGTGGCGCCGGTGAAGTCAGTGCCCGTAATGGTCACCGGGGTACCCGCAACGCCGTTATCGGGGGTGAAGGTGGAAATGGTGGGGGCCGGAGCCGGGTCGGCTACGTTTACCTGCACGGTGTTGCTGGTAACGGTACCGCACGCGAAAATTGACTGAACGGCGACGAAGTAGGTGCCAACCGTGCTGAAGTTCGGGGTGTAGGTAGTGCCCGTCTGGGTGCCGATGGCCGTGAATGGCCCCGTAGCCGACGGGCCCGAAACCCATTGTCGCGCCGAAGACGAGCCAGTGGTGGTGGCGGTCAGCTGCGTGCCGTTAGCCCCCGTCACAATGTTCTGCGTAGCCGTGGGGGCGATACTGACGCCGGCAACGGTAAAGGTGCTGGACGTGGAGCTGGTAAAGGCAGGATTGTCGGCCGTAACACGGACGCGGTAGCCGGTACCGCCGGCAGTGCCCGTCGGAATAGTAGCCGTGATGGTTTGCTGGGCGGTGTTGTTGTTCTGCGCCGAACCGATGACGGGCGGCGAGGCCGCAAACGTGCCGGTCGGGCCGGACAGCTCCACGTTGAAGTTGTTAGCGGCGTCGAAAGTGCCGGCAGCGGTAAACGTTACGTCGAGGGTGCCGCCGGGGCAAGCGGTAGTGGCGCCAAGCGTCGGGGTATTAATAGGGCCGACTGCCTGAACTTGGAAGTTATCAACCCGGATGGTTCCGGTACCTGAGCTGGCAAACGTCAGCCTGAAATATACGGCAGACTGCAGGTTTAACGCCGTTACCCCCGATAGGTCAAACGTTTGCGCGTTGAAGCTGCCGTTGCCCAAGGTTAACGTGGTGGTAGTGAAATCGGTAAAGCTGGTCCCGTCGGTACTATAAGAGAGCGTAGCAACAGTAGGATTATTGGACGAACGCTGCGCCTGAGCATATACCTTATACGTTTTGTACGAGCTCAGCCCGGTCCCCGCAAGGGAAAACTGAAAGTACTTGCCATTGTTGGCGGCACTGGTCAATGCCACAGCCTGCCCGCTGGTGGAATTGGCAGTAAACGCCGCGGCCGTAGTAGCCACTCCACTGAATGACGTAACGCTGGATTCCGAACTAGAGAAAGTAGACGTAACTCCAGAGGCAGTAGCAAGCGGCGTCACTGCGCTGGGAGCAATACTGCCGCCTGCGAGGTTATTAAAATCGTAATTGACAATCGTCGTCTGCCCCCACCCTATCAGCGGAGAGCCAAATAACAACAGGGCGACAAGCCACCTCAAGTGTCGGAGTGAACCGGCGGAATTGCGGGTAAATCGTTGTGTCATGCAAACGGGCTGAAGTGAGAGAGAGTTGGAGCGAACTAAGATACAAAAGTACCATTCGCCTCCGCCGGCCTGTCGAGTTCATTGTTAACGATTTGTTACCTAGCAGTTACCTGTCTGAGTATAAAAAAAGGCCCCTACCGCGCTGGCAGGGGCCTTTTTTGAACTACGACGCGGCGTTAGCGCTTGGAAATACGGCTGGTAGCGGCTCCGTCTTTGGTGGCCACTTTCACCAAGTACTGCCCGGTCGGCAGCTGGCGCAGGTCCAAGCTGCCGTCGGCGGCTAGGCGGCCGGTCCACACGGGGCGGCCGAGCATATCCAGCACCGTTACTTCGGCAGCGGGCACGGCGCCGGCCAGGCGCACGTGCAGCACCTCGGTCACCGGGTTGGGGTACACGCTCAGCCCCTGCAGCTTGCCCGCGTAGGCTGCCGTGGTGGTCGTCACCGTGAAGGTTACCGTGCTGGTGGCCGTGCCGCCGGGCGTGGTCACCGAAATCGTGCCCGAGGTAGCGCCGGCAGGCACCGGCACCGTGATGCTGGTGGCACTAACCACGGTAAAGCCCGGGGCGTTGACGCCGTTGAACGCCACTGCCGTGGCGCCCGTCAGGTTGGTGCCCGTGATGGTCACCACCGTGCCCACGGCCCCGCTCGTCGGCGAAACGGCCGTGATGGTCGGAGCCGGCGTGGGCACCGTCACCGTAAAGCTGGCCGTCGAAGTGGCCGTGCCGCCGGGCGTGGTCACAGCAATGGTGCCGGAGGTGGCGCCCGTCGGCACGGTGGCCGTGATGCTCGTCGCCGAGTTAACCGTGAAGCTCGTCGCGGCCGTGCCGTTAAACGACACTGCGGTTGCGCCCGTCAGGTTCGTCCCGGTGATGGTCACCACCGTGCCGACCGGCCCGCTGGTGGGCGTGAAGCTGGCAATGGTCGGAGCGGCCGGCGTCGGGGTCGTGACGGTGAAGGTCACCGCGCCGGAGGTACCGCCGCCCGGGGCGGGGTTGGTCACGGTCACGTTGTAAGTGCCGGCCGTGGCAATAGCCGAGGCCGGCACGGTGGCCGTCAACTGCGTGGCCGAGACGAAGGTCGTGGTCAGGGCCGTGCCGTTGAAAGTCACCACCGCGCCCGATACGAAGTTCGTGCCGGTCAGCGTCAGCGTGAAGCCCGCACTGCCGGCCGCCACGGTGTTGGGCGAAAGGCTGGTCAGCGTCGGGGCCGGGTTGGGCGCCGTCACCGTAAAGCTGGCCGTCGAGGTAGCCGTGCCGCCGGGCGTGGTCACGGCAATGGTGCCCGAGCTGGCGCCAGTCGGCACCGTGGCCGTGATGCTCGTCGCCGAGTTGACCGTGAAGGCCGTAGCGGCCGTGCCGTTAAACGACACTGCGGTTGCGCCCGTCAGGTTCGTCCCGGTGATGGTCACCACCGTGCCGACTGGGCCACTGGTGGGCGTGAAGCTGGCAAGGGTTGGAGCGGCCGGCGTAGGCGTGGTCACGGTAAACGTTACCGCGCCGGAGGTACCGCCGCCGGGCGCCGGGTTGGTCACCGTTACATTATAAGTACCGGCCGTAGCAATAGCTGAGGCCGGCACCGCCGCCGTCAGCGAGGTAGCCGAGCCAAACGTGGTCGTCAGGGCCGTGCCGTTGAAGTTTACCACCGAGCCGGCGACGAAGCCGGTACCGGTCACCGTCAGCGTGAAGCCCGCACTGCCGGCCACGGCGGTGTTGGGCGAAACGGCCGTGATGGTCGGGGCCGGGTTGGGCACCGTTACGGTGAAAGAGGCCGTCGAGGTAGCCGTGCCGCCGGGCGTGGTCACGGCAATGGTGCCCGAGCTGGCACCCGTCGGCACCGTGGCCGTGATGCTCGTCGCCGAGTTGACCGTGAAGCTCGTCGCGGCCGTGCCGTTAAACGACACTGCGGTTGCGCCCGTCAGATCGGTGCCGGTGATGGTCACCACCGTGCCGACCGGGCCGCTGGTGGGCGCGAAGCTGGCAATGGTCGGGGCCGCCGGCGTCGGGGTGGTCACGGTAAACGTTACCGCGCCGGAGGTGCCGCCGCCGGGAGCCGGGTTGGTCACCGTTACATTATAAATGCCGGCCGTGGCAACAGAGGTGGCGGGTACGGTGGCCGTCAACTGCGTGGCCGAGACGAAGGTCGTGGTCAAAGCCACGCCGTTGAAATTGACAACGGAACCGGCGACAAATCCGGTGCCGGTGGCCGTGAGCGTGAAGCCGGCGCTGCCGGCCACGGCGGTGTTGGGCGAAAGGCTGGTCAGCGTCGGGGCCGGGTTGGGCGCCGTCACCGTAAAGCTGACCGTCGAGGTGGCCGTGCCGCCCGGGGTGGTCACGGCAATGGCGCCGGAGGTGGCGCCCGTCGGCACGGTGGCCGTGATGCTCGTCGCCGAGTTGACCGTGAAGGCCGTAGCGGCCGTGCCGTTAAACGACACTGCGGTTGCGCCCGTCAGGTTCGTCCCGGTGATAGTCACCACCGTGCCGACTGGGCCACTGGTGGGCGTGAAGCTGGCAAGGGTCGGAGCGGGCGTCGCCGAAGTTACCGTAAAAGGTAGCGGAGCCGAGGTGCCGCCGCCCGGGGCGGGGTTGGTTACGGTCACATCGTAGGTCCCGGCCGTAGCCACGGCCGAGGCCGGCACCGCCGCCGTTAGTTGAGCCGTGTTTACATAGGTGGTCGTCAGGGCCGTGCCGTTGAAGTTCACCACCGAAGCCGCCGAGAAATTCGAGCCGGTCACCGTGAGCGTGAAGCCGGCGCTGCCGGCCACGGCGGTGTTGGGCGAAAGGCTGGTCAGCGTCGGGGCCGGGTTGGGCGCCGTCACCGTAAAGCTCAGGCTGGACGTAGCCGTGCCGCCGGGCGTGGTCACGGCAATGGTGCCCGAGCTGGCGCCCGTCGGCACCGTGGCCGTGATGCTCGTCGCCGAGTTAACCGTGAAGCTCGTCGCGGCCGTGCCGTTGAAGCTGACGGCCGTGGCCCCGGTGAAGTTGGAGCCGAGAATGGTCACCACCGTACCGGCCGGTCCGCTCAGGGGCGAGAAGCTGGCAATGGAAGGCGTTTGGCTAGCCGCATTGACGGGCGCAAACGACACGCCCCGGAACACCGTATTTGCCGCCGCCGTCTTGATGGTGGCCAGGGAAGAACCCGCGGCGGGCGCCGCGTTGTAGCCGGTCACATCGGTCGTCGAGTACAACGCGTCAGTAGCCGTGGCGTAGAGCGTAGCCGAATTGCCCACCGCCTGCACAGCCAAGCCGCGCAACCCCACCGTGGACGCAATGTTGCCGTTGTAGACCCAGGTGCCCCCGACCAACGAATACTTGTTGATGCCCCCGCCGGCGCCCGTGGCCACGCGGTCGTCGGCTACATAAGCCACGTCGGGCCCAGCCACGGAAGCGTCCATGTCCACCAGCACGAAGCCGTAGGGCGAAGGGCTCGAGCCCTGGCCCGGAATTACCAGCGTAGTCGTCTGCCCGGCCGTAGTAGGCAGTCCCGTGCCCACGGCATTCACCCCGATGTTCGAGCCCGAAGCCGAGGAGTTGTACAGTTGCCCGCCGTAAATGCCGACGGCGCGCACGTTGGTCGGGGCGGTGCTCAGCAGCGTGGAGGTCGTAGCGCCCAGCGTCGCGTAGCGCGTGCCGCCGCTGCTGGTGGGCGAGCCGGTGCCCGCCAGCCAGTAGCGCGTGCCGTCGTCGGTGACGGCGCCGCGCGGGCTGCTGGCCAGGTATGCATCGGTTAGGCCGGTGGAGGTATCCACGTTGCCGTTGGCGTCGATGCGGGCCACTACCCGAGCTGCCGCCGAAGCCGTAACCGAAGCCGTAGCGGGCGCCGCGTCGTAGCCCACCAGCGTAAGGTAACGCCGGTCGGCCGAGAGAGTCAGCATGCCCTCCGAGGAGGCGCTGGCGGTTAGGGTGAACTGCTTCTGCGTGCCGCTGCCGGTGGTAGGCAGCGCTATGGTCTGTACCAGGTTACCGTTGGGCGTGTATTCATCCAGAAACACGGCCGCCGCCGTGCCAGTGGCCACGGCGGCGGTGCCGTCGCCCACGCGCACTAGTACTAGGTTGCCGGCGGTGAAGGGGGCGGCCTGGAGGCCAAGGGCAGTGGTGGTCAGCAGTGCTGCCAAGCAGCCCCGGTACCACCTGCTGTAGCTTGCGGTTGTAGTTGTTGTGTTCACAGGCATAGAGCCATTAAAAGGTGGAAAGTCAGTGTATGCCTCGATGGCCGCAGGGCCGTCGAGGGTCGGGCTTGATACTCATTTCGCCCCGGCCGCGTTGCTGCCCAGGGCATAAAAAAAAGCTCCCCGCCGGGTGGCGGGGAGCTTTCAATGCGGAAGGCGGCAGCGTTACTGCTTTATCACCTTGTGGCTAACCTTTTCGTCGCCGCTGCTGATGGTCACCACGTAGGTGCCCGACTTCAGGCGGCTCATGTCAAAGCCACCGTCCAAGGCGAGCTTGCCGCTCAGCACGGCGCGGCCCATCAGGTCGGTTACCTGCACCGTGGCTTCCGAGCTAGCCCCGCTCACGCGGATGGTCAGCTTGTCGGTTACCGGGTTGGGGTACACTGCAGCTTCCAGCTTGCCACCGTTGCGGATGGATACGGCCGGCAGGATGTGCGGGGTGCCGTCGGTGTCCAGCTGACGCAGGCGGTAGTAGGATACACCCATCAGCGGCTGCGCGTCTTCGGAGCTGTACTCCGTCTGCACCGTGGTGTTGCCACGGCCAGCTACGAAGCCGATGGTCTGGAAGTCGCGGCCGTTCTGGCTGCGCTGCACTTCAAAGCCACGGTTGTTTTTCTCCTGCGCCGTCAGCCAGTTCAGCTGCACGCGGCCGTTGCGAAGCTTGGCCGTGAACGACACCAGTTCCACGGGTAGCGGGGTCTGGGGCTGGTTGTTCGGCACTTTGTAGTTCTCGGCGTTCAGCAGGCCGTCGTCGTTGAACTCAAAGGCGAAGAAGTAGTAGTTCTCGTTCGGGTCGAGGTTGCCAACGGTGAAGGAGTTGGCGGCCCCGCTGAACACCACGTAGGTGCCGGTGCTGGCTTCGATGAGCGTGCCGGTGCCGTACTGGTAAGCGCCGTTAACCGTCGTGCCGGGGTTGAAGTTGGACTTGTCAACCGGGAAGAGGCTGGTGGGCAGCAGCGTGTAAGTGCGCGAGGCAATGACCAGACGGTTCTGGCCGTAGGTCGTGCCGGCGGGCGGGTTGCCCAGGTCGAAGGTGATGGTAGCGGTGGTGCTGCCGGTGGGGCGCACAATCTGCGCCGTCGACTGCGCCGTGGGCTCCTCAGCAATGGCGAAGCCCGAAGCTCGGCCGTTGCCGCTCAGCAGCATCAGCGGCTGGTTGTTGTTCAGCGCCTGGTTGGTGAACGTCAGTTCCTGGGTGGCGGCACCCACGCGGGTCGGGGCGTAGCGCACCAGCAAGTTCACGATGCGGTTGCCGTCGGCGTTGTTGAGCAGCGTGTCGGCGTAGGTGTACCCGTTGTTGGCCGATTGGTTGGTCGGGTTGCCACCGTTCACAATTTCGAACTCGTACTGCGGCGTGCCTACGGGGTTACGGCCCGGGTCTTCGGTGTCGTTCGGGAAATACAGGTTCAGCGGACCCGTCAGCAGGAAGGTTTCCAAGCGGATGGTCTTGGCAGCCGACTTGGTGTTCTTCACCGTCGCGTCGCCGAACGAGCCCAGGGGCTGCAGCAGGCGAATGGTCGGCTCGCTGATGCCGGTTACCGATACGTCACGGTCCGGAGCCGGGGAGCTAGTGGCACGGATCAGCGCGTTAACGGTGATGGCCTGGTTGCCGGGCACGAAGCGCACGTAAATGGCTTGCTGCGGCACGTTGTTCTGCCCATCACGCGTCAGGGTGACCGAGCTGAAGAAGTTCACGTTGTCGGTCGACACCTGGAAGTAGCTGCCGCTGGTACCGGCCGGGAACACGGTGATGTCCTGCAGCAGGTTGGTACCCGAAATCAGGAACGACTGCGACACCGAGAACGTGGCCGGACGGGTTGCAAACGTAAAGGTGTTGTTAGCCGGGTTCGTGATGGAGATATCCGACACGTTGCCGTTCGACGTAGCCGACACCGTTACCACTACCGGGGTAGCGCTGCCGCTAGCCGCCGTGATAGTTTGCGAGAAAGCACCACCGGCAATCGGGGCCACCAGACGCACTTCGATGGTGGTGGGCGACACCGTGCCGTTCACGGGCGTGAGCGTCAGCGGACCGCTGACGAAGCTGCCGCCGGCCGAGGCGTTGCGCAGCTGAATGTTGCTGCTGGAGGGCGTCAGGGTCAGGGGCGTGGTGCCCAGGTTGATGCCACCTACGGTCAGCGTGCGCGTATCGGCCGAGCCGCTTTGCGTTACGTTGCCGAAGGTAATCGAGGTCGGCGTTACCGATACCGTGGCGCCGCCGCCGCCGCCGTTGCCGGTACCCGACACAGCAACGTTTTGGCTCGTGGCACCCGGCGACGATACCACCACCGTCTGGCTGATGTTACCGTTGGTCGTCGGCGTAAAGCGCACGTCCACGGTCACGTTGCTCACGCTACCATTTACGGGCGTAATCGTGGCCGTCGAGTTGAAGGGATTCGAGCCCACGCGCACTTGGAAGTTCGAGGGAGCCGTAATCGTCACGTTGCCCGTCAGGCCGGTAGCGTTAACGGTGAACGACTGGCTGGCCGAAGCTTGGCCAACGGTCGTGTTGGGGAACGTAAGCGAGTTGGGGTTTACCGTCAGCACCACCGGAGCGGCCTGGCCAGTACCTGAAACCGATACCGTCTGCTGGGCAGCGCCGGTGCTGTTGAAGGTCACGTCGCCGACGTAGTTGCCGGTTTGCGTGGGAGCAAATACCACGTTCAGGGTACCGCCGGTGCTCGGCAGCGTAGCCGTGGTGCCGTAAGCCCCACCGTTGTAGCTGACCAGGAAGCCCGTCGGCGCTACGGCCGTAATCGAAGTCGTGAGCGAAGCGCCCGTAACGGTAATGTTTTGCGGGGCCGAGGTCGTGTTGATGACCTGACCGCCGAAGCCCAGGGCTGCGGGCGACACGGTGATGACCGGCGGCGGGGGCGTGCCCGTGCCTATTACTTCCACGTCGCTAGCCAGGGCTACGTTGCCGTTGCCACGCGAAGTGACTTCCAGGAAGTCATCGTAGCTGATGGCTTGGCTGGGAGCAAAACGCAGGTAAATGGTAGCCGTCACGCTGTTACCGCTCCGCGCCAGCGTGAGCGTGGTGCCGGTGTTGGCCGTGAACGTGGTGTTGTCGGTGCTGCCTTGAAAGCCAGCGGGCACAGTCACTGTTACGTCGCGGATCAAGCCCGAGCCGGACACAGCATAGCTGCGGCTCGCCGAGACCTGCCCTACCTGGACGCTGCCAAAGTTTTGCGGGTTGCCCGGATCCGAAACCGGCGTGATGGTCAACGTTTGTGCTTGAGCAGCAAACGAAAAAGTGAGAAGGGTGAGAATTATTGCGCAGAGACGCTGCCACGCAGGCCGTCGTAAGGCAATCTGGTAAGCGTTTTTCATATGAAAAAGCGAGGAATGGTTACAAAGTCAACGAAAACCAACAAGGTCTTCTGGGGCACATTACGCAGAACGCAGCCGTATGGATGATTGATTTATGCTTTTATTATTGCAAGTTTCCAAGTCTACATCGGCCAACAAGCATAGGTGACGAGCGGGCGCCCGTTAACACATTTCATGCCACACAAAGTTGCGAAGGTATTTCCCATAAAAAAACTTGTTTTTCTTCTTCCTGGTGCCTAGCACGTGGCTGCTACTGAAGTCGCCAACCAATATATTATATAATGAAATTACTATAATTGCATTATTGCTTCTTATGGTTTCAATTTGACTTGATTTGTAAGGGGTTTGTCGAAGAATACGGAGTAGACAGGGCACAAAATTATCAGAATCGCATTTACGAGCCGGGGCGTTACATGGAGTCGGGCACCTATACGCACGGCTTCGGTTGGGGTTAGCAAAAAACGCACACATATTTCTGGTAAGAGCTTGGTACAGATCATTTCTGCGTTAAGAAGTGGGCATGCTCAGTCATCATTGCCCTGCCACCATTCAGCGGTAAAGGTCTGGCGACTTTCTTGCTAGGCACCGTTCCTGCCACTTCTTCCAGATCGGCAGCTTTCGGCTCGGCCTCCACTCCTACTTGAACAGTGAGGCCCAACGTGGTGCGTGCAACTTGTCCGGCAGCACTAAATGTGCCCGATTAAACAGCCTCGCTAATTGACTCTAGCACTCTTACCCACTGCCGCAACCGCCGCTTCTTAACCTTCCACATTCCTCTGCCCAACCATGACTTAATAAACAAGGTGAAGTGTGACGAGTTTATTATATAATAAAATTAATATTATATATAAATATAAAGCATACGGCGCTTAAAATAGATTCTGATCATTACTCTAATTCAATTACGCGAAGGTGGTTGCCTGTTTCTTGCCGTGAGAGAAATACACATACGCTGTATCGTTGGACTTAGCTGTTATTCCACTGTTTGCGAAGACCAATTCGACCTTGTCGTTAATATCTTAAGCAAGCGGGCTTAGGTCTACAGACAGCCCCTAAAAGGAAGTTGCTGCCAATTTTGAACTGGCGGCCCCTTGCCGGAGCATAACGACCTTTCTTCAATAGTTTATACACCCTAGCATTATTACGGAGTACCTACTCGGTACTTCGTCCTGGCTACTCCCACAACGGGTAGTGCTCCAGGTTTACCTCTTGCCCGAAAAACAGCCGGGTGCTGTCGGCAAAGGAGGGAGTAAAGTCCGACACGTAGAAGTGGTGCTGGGGGGGCCGGGTAGCGGCCGGGGACGTCAGGCCGTGGGCCTGCAGAAGTTCGCGCAAGGCTTCGGCGACGATGTCGGAGGGGTCGAGCACGTCGACCTGCCCGCGGTAGTATTCTTCGATTTGCTCGCGGATGAGCGGGTAATGCGTGCAGGCCAGCACCAAGGCCTCGATACCGGCCAGAGCGGGGTCCGATAAATAGGTATCGATGACGCTCTGGCTAACGGCGCCCCGCACGAAGCCTTCTTCCACCATGGGCGCCAGCAGGGGCGTGGCCAAGGCGTGCAGGCGGATGTCGCGGTCGAGGGCGTCGAGCTTTTTGCGGTACACGTTGGAGCCTACCGTTTGCTTGGTGCCGATCAGCCCGACTTCGCGGCCGGCGTAATGGCGGCCGATGTGGCGCACGATGGGGTCGATAACGTTGAGCACTTTCGCCTTGGAGCCCACGTACTCGCGCACTAACTCGTAGGCGGCGGCCGAGGCCGAGTTGCAGGCAATGAGAATGACCTTGCAGTGCTGGCGCAGCAGCAGGTCGCAGATTTTCACGGAGTACGCCTGAATGGCGGCCGTGCTTTTGTCGCCGTAGGGCAAGTGAGCCGTATCGCCGAAGTACACCAAGCGTTCCTGCGGGAGCAACTGATTGACGGCGCGGGCCACGGTAAGGCCGCCGATGCCGCTGTCGAACACGCCGATGGGGCGCGCATCGAGGGCAGTAGCGGACGGGGCTGATGCGGGAGCTGACATGGCCCCGAAGGTACGGCACCGGTCGCTTTTGGGCACGGCAACGGCCGTAGCACACCACAAAAAACCCGTTTGGCCGCGCGGCCAAACGGGCTGGGTGGAGGATACCGGACCCGAACACCCGAACAGGCGTGGACAATCTCCGTTCAGGAGGCGGCTTTTTCGGGGTTGTGGGGGTGCGTATTGGACGCGGGTTGTTCGCCCGCGGCCAACGGTTGTTTTACCTGTGTTTTACCCAGCGAGCCGTACACCTGGCGCGCCGCGTCGTCGATGACGTGGGTGTCGAGGTCCTTCAAATAGAGCTGGGTGGTGCGCGTGTTGGTGTGGCCCAGCAGCCCGCCCACCTGGCGCAGGTCGCCTTTGAGCAGGCGCTCCGAGAAGGTGGCCAGCGTGCGGCGCGACACGTGGGAGCTGAACCGCTTCGTCCACTTGAGCCGGGCCGCGGCGCGGGCCAAGTTCATGTTGATCTTGGCCGTCTCCCGCTTGATGGTTTCGAGCTGCTGCTTGGGGTGCAGCTGCTCGAAGTCGGCCGGCAGAAACGGCAGAATGTAGCTCTCGGGGTGCGGCCGCGGCTGGCCCGGCGCCGGGGTGAACGTGTCGAGCAGCCCCTGCAGCTCTTCGGTTTCCTCCACCTCCTTGACCCGGCCGCCCTTGTCCATCACGAAGCGCAGGCGCCCGCCGCGGCGGTCCTTCCATTTGAGCTTGAGGATGGCCCCGATGCGGGAGCCGTGGGCGTAGTACTGGAGCAGGAAGACGGTGCGCGCCGCGTGCTGGGCCGGGGCCAGGGTGGCCGCGGCCAGCTCGTCCAATTCCTCGCGGGTCAACCAGACCCGCTTCGGCTTCGGGGTCGGGAAGTCGTAGAGGGCCATCGGGTCCTTGTCAAGCGTGAGCAGCTTCGCCCGGATGGCTTCCCGGATGAAGGTGTGCAGCACCCGTAGGTTTTTGTTGGTGGTCGTCGGGCCGTTGTCGAGGTCCCGCTCCAAGTGCTGCTGGTAGCGCTGCACCAGCTCGGTGGTGAGCAGCGGCAGCGGCAAGGGCTTGCCCCCGAGCCAGGCGGCCAGCTTGTTGATGACCGGCCGGTAGCCGTCGATGGTGCCTTGGCTCCAGCCCGTCGTCTCCCTCCCCTTCCGGTGGGCCTCGTCGAGCGTGGCCTGCTCCGCGTCGAGGCGCCGGTAGCAGAAGGTCAAGAAGTCCGGCGCGGCCGGGTCGATGTCGCCGTTCTGCAGCGTGGCCTTCAGCTGGTCGGCCGACCAGTCGGGGTGTGCCGTGGCCAGCTTCTTGCCGCGGCGCACCCAGCTGTAGAGCGTTTCGTTGTGCTCAGCGTGGTCGTGGTGGCTGGTTTTGATCCAGTTCTCTTTGTCGAGCGTCGCCTTCGGGTTCCAGTGCTTGGCCGCCACCGCCACGCCCGTGTTGAGGTAGCGCACCACGCGGTCGGCCGTCACGCGCAGGCGCACGTCGAAGAGGCCGTCGCTGTCGGCTTTCGCAGCCAGCACGATTTTAAAGGTGGCGGGCATGCTATCGAATCGGCACGTCTACGCCTCGGATTACACGCCACATGCCATGGATGTCGTCGATGATTACTTCCTCGACACCGCCTTCTGGATTGTCGGACTCAAGAAGCACCTTGCCAGTGCTTCGAAGGGTGTTGTGCTTGATGCGCTTGATGACAAAGTGATGTTTGAAAATCACGATGTAAACACCTGGGCGGGCATCTTTCCACGCATCTACGTTGGGCAGCTCTTCAACTAGCACTTTCATGCCTGAGCGAAGCTGCGGTTCCATCGAATCACCGTCGATATCGACGACCAGTCCTTCGTCTGGGTCGCCAACCATGCGAATGACTGGAAAGAGCGGCAGTTCATTGTAATTGTAATCGCTCATAAATGACTCGCTGAACCCGGCGCGGGCTCCTACTTCAAGACGGCGGTAATACACCATCTCCTTTTTATCAAATAGCGCGACGAATCGAGCATTGCTTTTGTCCGACATCAGCGGACCATATGGGTGGTCCTCCGGCAGCGCTTTCATTGCCGGCGCAGGGTGGCGCCCTGTCTCAATAAACTCCACGGTGGTACCGTATAGCTCAGCCAACTTGCGCAGCACTGGGCGCTTGATTTGAATAGAATCATCCGCTTCATATGCGGAGAGACTTGCGGCACTCACCTTGAGTCCTGCCTCTTTCAATTTCTCAGAAATCTTACGCTGAGACCAACCTGTTTCTAGACGCAGCTGCGTCAGTCGATCGGCCCGTTTTGCTGTCATAGCGGCTGTGGGAGGCATGTTCAGAAGAGCGGTGTGACTGAACAAAACAAGCCGGTATTGTTCGTATCGTGAAACTATTTCTAGTAACTACTAGTAATGTTCAGTATTGATAAGTATGTTTGCCACATCAGTTCACCCCAGACCGCTATGAGCATCAACGCAACTGCTGAAAAGCCCTACCATGTTCAACCGGAATTGTCGGAAAAGGCCAAAGCAGCATTGCTGCGGGCCCAGGGGCGCCGACTTCAAGAAGGGCAAAAGGTCCGCATAAAGGACATTGCGGCCGAGGTCATCGAGCGCTGGGCAGAAACTGCGCCCTAATTTTTTTTGCCTGTTATGACCAGTTTTGGTCAGTTTTGGAAATTTTTAAACACCACTTTTGTCCACCAAACGCTTCTTTCAGTTGCACATGAAAGCCACTTTCAACGCTCAAACGGGCCTCGACCTCTCCCCGAGCTGCATTCAGGACGCCACGCTGCTTGACCGCGTGGCGCTAGCCACGGCCAAGGCCGAGGTCGAGGGCCGCCGCTACATCCTGAGCACGAACCGCACGCCGGGCCTGAACTACGACGACCGGCTGCCCCAGCGCCTGGGCATTGGCAAAACGAAGGCCTACGAGCTGGTCAACTCGGGCGAGCTGCGCAGCCGCAAAATCGCGGGCAAGCACGTGGTCAGCGAGTCGGCCGTGCGCCGCTTCCTCGACCCGGAGGCCTACGCCGCCCCGGTCGATTCGTCGGACGCCCAAGCCGCCTAGTCCGATGCGCCTCTCCGTCATCAACGTGCCCCACCTCAAGGGCAAGGTCAACACCAAGGAGCTGGAGCTGGTGCAGGCGCTGCATATGCCCGCCGACAAGCTCCGCTGGGCCGCCGAGCCGGAAATCATCCGCGTGGCCCAAGAGGTAGCCACCGAATACCCCGAGCTGGCCGACGAGGCCGACCACGTCGCCAAGCAAGAACTCCACCGCCGGGCCGTGAAGATGGCCCTCACCGCCTAAGCCCCATGTCCACGTCCCTCGCCGACCTGGCCGAGCTGCCGGCCCAACTCTACGCCCTGCAGCAGCAGATGCAGCAGATGCAGGTGCGGCTCGATGCCTACGTCGAATCCATCGACGACGACGTGGACACGGCCACCGCCCTCAAGCTCACCGGCATTGCCAGCCGCACCACGCTGCTGGCCGAGCGCGACCGGCCGGGCACCAAGCTGGCCTACCGCAAGGAGGGCACCAAGTGCCTCTACAGCCGGCGCTCCTGCATCGACTACAAACTCAGCAAGCGCCTCGGCGGCCACGGCTCCGGCCTCATGCGCATCGCTGGCTAATCCACGCTTCCCCGCCATGTACCACGACGACTTCGACCCGACCGACTACCTCTCGGACCTGCTGCCCGACTACCACGAAGCCAACCCGCGCTGGGTGCGCCGCGCCCTGCTCGTGGCCGCGGCCCTGGTGCTGGCCGGCCTCAGCACCCTCGCTTACTGCCTCATCATTCTCTAACCCTTTTACCGCTCCAGTTGCACATGGACACCCCTACCAAAGTTCACCTTGACTCCCTGTTTCGCGCCTCGATGGCTGCCGCCGCGCGGTACTCGGGCGCCGCCAACGTCATCACCCGCCTGATCGAGGGCGGGCACCTGAGCCACAACACCCAGTTGGCGGCCAGCAAAGAACTCGACGGCCTGCGCAAGCTGGCCGACGAAGCCAACGACGCCTACAAAGCGGCCGACGCCGCGCAGCGGGCCGCCCGCACCCAGCCCCAGCCCGAGGACTACGCCCACATCGGCCAGCTGTAGGATGCAGTACACCGTCAACCAATCCGAGCGCGCGGCCAGCTACGAGCAGAAGCGCCGCGCCATGAAGGTGCTCAACGACGCCTGCTTCACGCCGCAGGAGCGCGCCCAGGGCCACATGCAGTTGCGCGCCGCCTCCGCGGCCGGCGCCGACCAGCTCTACACCCAGTTCGTGGCCACCCGAGACGAGCGCAATGGATAAGCGCAAGCTCCCCGCCCTCTCGTGGGCCGGCCCCCTGCCGCAGCTGCTGGCCGACGCCAAGAAAGCCGCCGACCGGCACGAGCTGCTGGGCCTGCTGGCCCTGCTGGCCTTGCTGCTGGCCACGGTCTACACCCGCTAAAACGCAACAGCCCCGGCCAGTTGCACCTGGGCCGGGGCTGCATCGGCGCCGCGGATTGCACCCCGCGGGCCTCTTCAAAATCACCTTAACTGCCCCAAAGGTAATGACTCTCAAGAAAACCGGCGCCCGCGCCGCCAAACCCGCCGCCCCGGCAGCCCCCGCCACCGTCGCCCCCGCCAAGCCGAAGGCCGAGAGCTACGACATTCGCCGCTCCGACGAGACGCTGGCCCTGGCCAAGGACCTGGCGAACTTCATCAAGGAAAACAAGCTCAGCACGCAGGTGCAGGGCAAGGAGTTCGTGAACGTGGAGGGCTGGCAGTACGCCGGCTCCCGCCTGGGCATCGTGCCGATTGTCGACCACCTGGTCAACCTGAGCACCGACACCGAACTCAAGTACCAGGCGAAGGTGACGCTCTTCGACCTGCGCAGCCAGCACACCGTGGGCGCCGGCTTCGCCATCTGCTCCAACAAGGAGCAGGGCAAGAAATTCTACCAGGAATTTGCCATCAGCTCCATGGCGCAGACCCGCGCCATCGGCAAGGCGTACCGCAACATCCTGGCCTGGATTATCCGCGCCGCCGGCTACGAGCCCACCCCGGCCGAGGAAATGGAGTACGGCGGCCACACCCAGCCCGAGTCGGCAAAAAACGCCACCGCCGGCGCATCGAAGCAGCCGGCTTCACCACGCCCGGCAGCCTCCGCTACGTCCGCCCCAAGCGCCGCCCCGGCCCCGATGCAGGCCGTGCCGGCTGAGCCGGCCCAGCCCGCCTACGCCACGGCTGAGCAGAAAGAGGAAGTCATCCGCCTGCTCAACCACCCCGTGGTCACCCGGCAGGAGAGGACCAAGATGCTGCTCAACATCAACAAGCTCGACCAGGAGCGCGCCGCCCAGGCCATTGCCAACCTCAAGAAGACCATCGAGAACCGGGAAAACGCACCGACCAAGCAGGTGCCCCCGGTGTCGGAAAAGGAGCAGCTGCAGCGCGAAGTGAACGGCGCCCGCCAAGACGTGCTGGAGTACCTCGACCGCAACGAGGCCTACTTCGACCACGACACGAAGAAAGAGCGGCAGCTGAAAGAATACGCCTGGAACGCCACCTCGCTGGCCGAGCTGGCCGAGGTGCAGCGCCTGGCCGAAGAGGCCGTGGCGGCGCTGCGCGCCAAAGCCGACGCCGCCTAACCCTGAAACCGTAGTGCCGGCCCCGCCTGCCGCCCAGGTGGTCGGGGCCGCTGTATTCATCCCCTTTCGTTGTACGCTATGGCAACTGCCACCACACCCGCCCCGGCCCTGCTGGCCACCCGCTTTATTGTCTCGTCCTCGGCCCTGCTGGCCCGCGTGCAGGACGCCGCCCAGTTCGTCACCGGCAACCCCGTGGTGCCGATTCTGGAAAACCTGCTCTTCGACGTGGCCGACGGGCAGCTCACCCTCACCGGCTCCGACCTGGAAAGCACCTTCATCACCGCGCCGCTGGCCGTGGAGGCCAGCAGCTCGGCCCCCATGCGCATGGCCATCCCGGCCCGCATCCTGCTCGACACGCTCAAGGGCCTGCCCGACCAGCCCGTTACGCTGGAGCTGAACGCGGAGAATTACCACGTGACGCTGCACTCGGCCAACGGCCGCTACAAGCTGGCCGGCGAGAACCCCGCGGACTTCCCGAAGCCGTCGGCCATGCACACGGGCAAGACGTCGGAGCTGCCGGCCGCTGCGCTGCTGCTGGCCCTGCGCCACACGCTGCCCTTCGTCTCCGGAGACGAGCTTCGCCCGGCCATGTGTGGGGTGCTCTTTCAACTGGAGATGGAACGCCTTACGTGCGTCGCCACGGATGGCCACCGCCTGGTGCGTCACCGCGCCTTGGGTCTGCAACTCGATGGCGCCTTCACGTTCATCGTGCCGAAGAAGCCCCTGCAGTACCTGGTGAAGCTGGTAGGCAACACGACCACCTTGCGCATGCGTCACCACGTGGCGGCCGTGCGCTTCGAGCTGGAGCGCGGCACGCTGCACACCCGCCTGATCGACGAGCGGTACCCGGATTACGAGAACGTCATCCCGATCAGCAGCGAGAACCACCTGCTCATCGACCGGGCCCAGCTGCTCGGCGCCGCGAAGCGCATCGGCATTTACGCCAACAAAAGCACCCACCAAACCCGGCTGGCGCTGGCCCCGGCCGAGCTGCAGGTGTCGGCCGAGGACCTGGACTTCAGCAACGAGGCTTCCGAGAAGCTGCCCTGCCAGTACGAGGGCGCCGACATGGAAATCGGCTTCAACGGCCGCTTCCTGATCGAGATGCTCAGCCTGCTGGACTCGGCCGAAGTGCAGCTGGCCATGACCACGCCCAACCGCGCGGCCCTGCTCACTCCCGTGCCCGCCCTCGACGACGTCGACCTGCTCATGCTGGTGATGCCCGTCATGCTCAACAACTACCGCTAAGCCCTTCCCTGCCATGAACCTGACTTTCTTCGACCGTACCCCGGCCCCGCTGCAGGTGGCCGCGCTGGTTACCATTGCCCACGACGGCAACATCACCTTCAACAACGGCGCCGTGCGCGCCCTAAACCTGCAGCACCGCGGGCCGGTGGCGCTGGTGCGCGACGACGATACACAGCGCTGGTACGCCTGCTTCCTCGACATACCGGGCCGCAAGCCGGGCATCCTGGGCGGGCGGGGCAAGCAGGGCGTAGCCCTGACGTTCTCGCAAACGCCGGCCGCCCGGGCTTTCTACGAGCAGTTTAAGGTATCGGCAGAACGCAAGTCGCTGAGCCTGCCGCTGGCCACCGCCGCCACGACCGGACCGGACGGGCTGCTGCTGCACGGCATCGACACGTCGGCGCTGGGCCTGGCTCCCCTGCCGCAAATGCCGGTGGAAGTGCAGGAGCTGTTTAAGCCCGCCGTGCCTCCCATGGCCGTCGTGCCCGAGCCGGCCGCGGCGCCGGCACCGGGGCCCGCCCCAGCTCCCGAGCCCGAGCCGGTGCCTGCTCCCGCGCCGACGGCCGCGCCAGCGCCGGCCGAGGCCGACGAGAAGCCCCTGCGGGCCGACGCCTACACGCCCGAGCAAAAGCGCCGCATCCTGGCCGAGGGTGGTACCAAGGACGGCCGGGAAAAGCTGGCCGCCGAATGGGGCCGCAAGCCGGGCGCCATCTACTCCACCTGGTACCAGCTCACCAAGTCGCAGCCCAAGGACGCGCCGGTGAAGCCTTACGTGCCGGTGGCCCAGCGCGCCGCCGCGGACGCCCCGCGCCTGGGCGACCAGCTGCTCGGCCACGACTTCAAGCGGGCCCACGAGCTGGCCATGTACTGGTACGAGCGGGAGCTGAGCATCGCCAGCACCCAAGAGTTTGAGGAGCTGGGCCAGGTGCTCAGCGCCGTGCCAGTGGGTCAGCGGGACTTCTTTATCAACCAGGTGCTGGAGCGGGCCAAGGCCGAGCAGAAGCGCCGCAAGCTCGCCGCGTAATGACCGCCGCCACCGACACCTTCATCTTCACGAAGATCAAGCTGGCCAAGCACGACTTCGTCGAGTACGAGGCTTCCGCCCGCGTGCACCGCGGCACCGAGCAGGTGCACGAGACCAGCAGCACCCACGTGGACAAGCTGCCGCACGAGGACCTGCTGCGCGCCTTCCACCGCCTCACCGTGCACTTCTGCCTGGTGACCGAGTCGCTGAACCGGGCCGACTTCGGCTGCGAAACCGACGACGAGCTCGAGGAGCAGATCCGCGACGACAGCGCGCTGGAGTGCGTGGGCCTGATCGGCTTCGCCTGCCGCGGCCTGAGCTGGGGCGCCAAGGGCAACGGCTTCACCCTCTCGGGCCGGCGCTGGCTGCGCTCGGGCAAGGCCGTGAACTTCAACACGCCCTTCATCGACGAGGAAAACGACGACTACCCCTTCCTCGGCCTGCTGCGCGACGCCATCCGCACGCTGCACCAGGAAACGAGCCTGTACCTGAACGGCAAGTTTGCGGTCGAGAAAGAGCCCGAGCCGGGGCAGCTGCCGCTCGACTTCACCGGCCCCCTGCAAGACGTCGTCGACAACGCCGCCGGCTTCACCAGCTTGACCATTTCCAGCGGGGGCCGCAGCGTGACGCTGGAGAAGGGCCAGAAGCCCAAGCGTACCTACAACGGCCAAGAACTCGACGACGATGAGTAGCCACGACAACGACCCGCGGCACTGTCACCCGACGAAGACGTGGGATCAGCTCAGCAAGTGGCAGCGCAAGGAGTACGCCGTGAAACCGGCGGCTCCAGCGCCGGCCGCTGCGGCGGTGGGCTTCCGTTTCAACGACATCGGAGTGTGTCTGAATCCCGAGGAAGTAACCTACTACGCCCACCCGAAACGCCCACATACTGACTACTGCAGCGTGAGGCTTTTCCTGCATCCGGACACTGCCGAGTGGATGGGGGCTCCCTCCTTTATGAATCATGCCCACTGCGCCGGCCATCATGGCTGCCCCTCGAAGCACAGCCTGCAACGCTTCCCGTCGCGGGAGGACGCGGAACGGCACTACCTGACCTACATGCTCAGTGACCAATTCAAGGGCCTGGGGGGCACCTATAGCGACCATAACTATCTGAGCCCAGCGGCCCGCAAAGCGGCCGAGGCCCGGCTACAGGAGTTAGCGCCGGTCGTCGGCCAACAACTCACCCTTTTCTGAGCCAGCCATGCATGCGCTTATGACCGCCACCCCCGGCGGCGCTTCCACCCATAAGAGTAAAATGCTTCCCATCCGCCAAGCCTTGTCGTCTCTCAAGAAGCTTCCGGCCGGCCCTAAAGCCGCGCTGATTGAAGTGTGCGAGTTGTACGAGAACGGCGGCAAGGAGAGCTGCTGGATTACAAACCAGGCGCTGGCCGAGCGCCTGGGTTCGCACCCCATCACCGTGTCGCGCAACCTGCTCTGGCTATTCGACGCGGGCCTGCTCGACGTGCGCCACCGCCCCGACCTGGGCAACCGCCGGGAGCTGGTGCCGACGCTGGCCACCCGCGCCGCCTACTCAGGCGAACAGGATGCCGCCGAGGCCCAGGCCCTCTTAGCGAATCGTTCAGGCTCTAAGCAAAACGCTAAGAGCCCCGAGCATAGCAAAGTGCTAAGACCCTCTTACCAAAACGCTAAGAGGGTCTTAGCAAAAACGCAAGGGGGTCTTAGCGAAACTGCTAAGAGTTGTCTACGAGCAATGACGAGCAATGACGAGCAAGAGACGAGCAAAGGGGGTGCGCCTCGGGCCGAGTCGGATTTGGGTCAGGTTGCCGACCTCCCCGGCGCCGCCCCTCTCCCCCCGGCCGAGCCGCAGCTGCCCACCTGGTTGCGCCGGCCGGTGTCGGACTTCTCGCCAGCGCTTAGCCTGCCCTTCGACACCGACACCTTCCGCGCCGCCTGGGTGAAGTGGCGCCTCAGCCTCCTCGAGCTGGGCAAACCCTACCGCGGCGACATCAGCGAGCAGCAAGCCCTACTGGAGCTGGGCCGCCAGGCTGCCGGCGACGAAGCCCGCGCCGTGGCCATCATCAACCAATCCATCGGCCGGGAATGGACCGGCTTTTACCCCCTGAAATCCGATGAAAACGCCCGTAAGCATAGCCGCAGTAATGGCCGCGTCTCCACCGCCGAGCGCTACCGAGCCCCCCAAAATGACAGTTACGGGGACCTCTGAGCGGCGCCCCGTGCTGCCGCCCTCGTGGAAGGACATCGAGCTGACCATTGCCGAGCAGCACACGGCCCTGGAGCTGGCCCAACAGGCCAAGTGGGACCAGCTGCGCATGGCTCAGTACCGCTGGGACGTGGCGCACCCGCCCAAGCCCGACACGTTCACGGCTGAGCAGATCCGCGACATCAAGCTCTACGAGGCCCAGCAGCTGGTGCCCGGCTTCTCGCTCGACCACGGCGTAGAAGAAGTCTTCTGGGCGCTGTGCCTCTACTTCGCCGGCGACGCCCGCTTCGATGCGCTGCGCCCTGGCTACTCCCGCCGGAAGGGCCTGCTACTGATGGGCAACGTGGGCCGCGGCAAGAGCTTCCTGATGAAGCTGTTCATGCGCAACCCGCTGCACAACTACGGCCTGCTCAGCACGCGCAAAGTGGCCGAGCGTTACCAGCAGTTGGGGCCGGAAGGCCTGGGCCCGTACCTCACCGCCGGCGCCACCGGTGTGTGCTTCGACGACCTGGGCGCCGAGTCGACCGACGTCAAGCACTACGCCAACGCCGTCAACCCGATGGCCGAGGTGCTGCTCAGCCGCTACGACGAGCTGCAGGCAGGCCGCCTGCACCCCTTCGCCACGCACATCACGACCAACCTCTCGGCCGACCAGATCGAGGAGCGGTACGAGAACCGCGTCCGCAGCCGGATGCGGGAGATGTTCAACACGATCAAGTTTTCGCCCGACGCGCCCGACCGCCGGGCCTAATCCTCTCTCCGCATGCCTACCCCCTCTTCTGCCGACGTGCACTACGCCGCCATCGGCGCCACCGCCCAGCAGTTGGCCCACCTGGCCACCGGCCCCGCGCCCGACTACCACCTCATGCGCAACCTCATCGGCCGGCTCACCGCCGAGCATTTGCACCTGGTACGCCTGCGCCTGAGCGCCCCGCCGCCCGCCAACCCGCGGCCGTGGCACGAGGTGCTCGGCCTGACGCCCAACGCTACCCGGCAGCAGGTCCAAGAAGCCTACGGGTGCCTGGGCCTGCGCGGCCCGGTGCCGCTGCCGGTGCTCAACCAAGCCTACGACGCTGCGCTGGCGGCCACCGAGCCCGCCGAGGACAGCCACGAACCGGACGCTGCCCCAGCCGGCACCTACGGCTGGGATGATGACGGGGACGACGGCGACGACTTCAACCCCGACGCCTGCCCCGTGTGCGGCGAGGATATAGCCGGGCACGCCATCTGCATGGGGTGCGGGTACATCGCTGGCCTAGACGGAGACGACGACTAAATGGGCCACATACGCACCGCTTCCCGCGTCGACCGCAACCAACCGCAGATCGTCAGCGCGCTACGCCAAATCGGCTGTAGCGTGCTGCACCTGCACCAGCTCAAGAACTGCTTCGACATTCTGGTGGGCTACCGCGGCCGCACCTTCCTCATGGAAATCAAGGCCACCACCGCCGACAAGCTCACCGAGGGCGAGGCCGCGTTTCAGGCCACGTGGCGCGGCTCCACCTACCACGTGGTGTATACCGTCGACCAAGCCCTCAAGATTGTCACCAGCCCGCCCGAACGCTTCACCTGCCCCACGTGTCAGCCATGAACCGCATCCACATCACCACGCCCCTCGATGAGAAGCGCCAGCACGCTGGCCCGAGCCCCATCGAGATGACGCTGTGCGAGTCCGCCAAGGCCTCCGCCTGGGGCGAATCCCTCCTGGCCGCCTTCGAGGTCGAAATCCTGCAGGGCTTTTGGTTTGACAGCGCCGACGGCAGTACCACCTACTGCTTCGAGCTGAACGACGAGAAGTCGCGCCACCTCAAGCAGGCGCTAACCCTGGCCTTCTTCCCGCCCGATACCAACTAGCGCCCGTCACGGTGCCCTTCTCGGCCTCAGAAACTCCGAGAAACTTCCCCTCTCTCAACAGCATTTCACCACCATGCTCTCCACCGCCAGACAAACCCGCCGGGCCTACACCGGCGCCGATTACCGCCATATCAGGCAGCACTACACCAGCGGAGCCAGCACCGCGCCCCAGGTGGCCCGGGAACTGGGCCGGAAGGTGGGCAGCCTCAAATTCTTCATCAGCAGTCATCCCGAGCTGCGCAAGCGTGCCCAGGTATGAAAAAGGCCCGTCGTGCTGACGGGCCTTTTTCATACTGTTTGCGGCTGAGCGCTTCGGCCTTTAGGAGCTGGTTTACTGGGCTCAACAGCCTTCAGGGCTTCACCAGGAAAGTCAAAACCATAGCTACCCCCATACAATATGCCATCATCGCCAAAGTAGTGCACTTTCACCCAGCCACCATTTTGAAGGTTAGTCACTGTCATACCGGGGCCGCCAGATTTGAGCTGAACCACATCACCAACTTTCCAATCCATGTTTTTAATGTTTAAAGTGAGCCACCAACCTACACATTTTAACTATCCTTTACTAGCCCCGCATGATGCTGAGAAGGAGTTTTAAACCTCTGTTTCTCCAACGAACGCGGTATAGCACAACGACCCAGCATCATGAATAAGTCCTTTTTGAAGTTTCTCTCCATCGTCGTCGCCCCGGTGCCTTATCCGGCCGCCGCCGGCTACCACAGCGTGGTCGGCTCGGCCCTCGTTTGGGCCCTGCGGGGCGCCCCGCGCGACTACAGCGGCGCCCAGTTCGTCAGCGGCCTGGGCATTGCTCTGGTGGTGGGCGCCGTGGCCGTCATCCTTATCAACGCGGCCAGCAAGGAGCAGTAGATGATTGCCCTGCCGTTCCAGCTGTTCGCCGTGCTCTGCGGCGTCATCGAGGCCGTGCTCTACTGCCGCCGCGGCGCCGAGTCGTTCACGCACAACGAGCACGTCGAAATGACCCTGCAGCGCATCAGCGTGGCGGTGCTGGTGCTGGCCGGTGCGCTGGCCTACCGCTGGCACGGCTCTGTGGCCATGGTGGCGGCCGAGCTGCTGCCGGCGGTGCTGCTGTTTCCCTTGTTCCACGACGAAGCCTACAACTTCACCCGCCTGTGGCTGCGCGAAGCCGAAAAGGCAGGCACCACCGCTGGGGCTGTTATCGGCATCTTCCCCACCTGGGCACTGCGGCTGCTGCCCACGGCCAGCCACGACGGCCGCGCATTCTGCCGGGCCTTGAGCCTGTACTGCTACGGCTACCAATCACCGACCACCACGGCCCGCAATGACTTCAGCGGCCGGCAGCGCACCGTCCTGGCCGCGGTAGGCGCCGCTTTGCTCATTGGCCTGTACGCCCTCTACCTATTATCGTGAGTACCCGCGAGAAGAATACCCAGAAGCGCCACGAGCGCATTCGTGCCGAGTTCAAGAAACGCTACACCGACGCCCCGCGCCCGCGCAAGTACAGCCGCGAGTACGTGGTGGCGCAGCTGGCTGACGAATTTGGGTATTCCATGGGCACCATTGAGAACATCATCTACGCCGCCTCGAAAGGCGCCGATACTTCCACCAAGCCCGCGTAAGGCCTTCGCTCAGGATGACATCAAAAAAGCCCCGCATCGTGCTGATGCGGGGCTTTTTATGGCAGGATGTACGCCTCGCCGTCGGCAAGGACTGGCGGCCGCATGCCCGGCTGCGCCTGTAGTCCCACGTCGCTGGCCTCTGTGTACTCCTTGGCCCCGTCGTGGTCGTAGAGCTGCGTCACGTAGCCCAGGGCAATGCACCAGGCCTCGGGGTGCTGCGGCCGGTCCCGGCGGTAGGCCGTGCGCACCAGCGGGCCGAAGCCCTCGCCCTGGTGGTGCTGCAGGGCCTTGTGCACCAACTGCACCACCTCCAGCTTCTCCATGGCGTCGCTGCGCTGCTGGCTGCCCTGGTAGGTCACCTCCGACACGTCGACGGCCACCGTGAAGCGCAGCACCGCGCGGCCGCTCTGGATGCCTTCGCCCAGGTCCGACCACGGCACGTCCTCCACGTCGATGAAGACGGCGGGGTATTGGATCGGCTCGGGGCCGTCCAAGTAGTCCAGCTGGGCCATGTCCAGGTCGATGGTGCCCAGCGTAGGCACGGCCGTGCGCAGGTGGTCGGCCAGTTGGGGAAAGAGCAGGTGCAGCATTAGCGGTCGGAGAATAGGCGGCGCACGCCGTTGTTGAGGTAGCGGGCGGCATCATCGCTGAGGGCCTTGCTGAAGCCCATAAACTGCCGCTGGGGAATGGTCGTGTTGACGGTGCGGGTGTGGGCCTTCACGTTCGAGTCGCCGATGTGCACGCGCACGTGCTTGGCCCGGCTCGAACCCGGGGCGCTTACTTCGTCGGACTCGAAGCGCCGGCGGCGGTGGGCCCGCACGTTCACCGAGCCGCTGATGGTGCCGCCCTGGTTGTGCAGCTGCGCGTAGGGCACGTCGGTGCCGATGGTGGCCGACGTGTCGGTGGTGCTGGTCACGCGGATGGAGCGGCGCAGGCGTCCCGACTTCACCAGCACGGCCCGGCTCTCCGGCGCGTCGCTGGCGAAGGGCAAGCGGCCCGAGACGCCCGAGCGGTTGCGGCCTTGGCCCCTGCGGGGTTTCCACGGCAGGAACACACCCCGCTCGTTTACCCAGCCCTGGCGCTTGAAGCTGCCCACGAACTCGCGCACGGCCAACTGCCCCAAGGGGCGCACGGCTTGCTTCAGGAAGCGGTCGATGCGGGCCGCGTCCTGGTGTAGTTGGTCACCGATGGCGCCCATATCAGATTAGCGTTGTGCGGCCCTGGTCGTCGGCTTCGGCGTGCTGGGCGGCGTAGCTGGTGCGGTACATGTGGCGGGCCATGGCTTCCTCCTCGCCATCGTCGGCGCGCAGCAGCTCCACGTACTCGTCTTCCGAGATGGTGCCCGCCTGGGCCTTGGCCCGCAGTTCGTCTACTCGCTCGTGGTTCGTGGTACCCATCGTTTCTTAACAAAAAGCTCGCGCATTGCGTCCCGCACAGGGGCGAAATCGTCGTCCTCCCACTGGTCGGGAATGACGTGCTTTCGGCCGCGGTCCAGGGCCTTAAACAGCCGCTCATCGTCCGATTGTTCAGCAATATACTGCGAATACGCACGCGCCCACACTTCGTAGGGCTGCTTCAGGTATTCGTTGATGTGGGCCCGGCGGGCGGGGCTGCACTTCGGGTCGTCCAGCAGGAGCTTGTACGTCTGCCACAGCTCGGTGTCCTCGGCCGCGTCCAGCACGGCCTTCATGTCGGTGGAGCTGAACACGAGGCGCGTCACGTCGCGCGGAATGTCCAGGTAGGTGTAGTCGATCCAGTGGCCCAGCTCGTGCAGCAGCGTGAAGCCGATTTCGCCCGCGTCGTCGATTTCCGCGTTCAGCGACAGAATCGGCGGCGGGTCGTCCCGCAGGCGGGCGAAGCTGAAGCCGCCTTGCGTGCCGCGGGCCATCTTCCGGAAGCCGATGGGCAGCGTTTTCACGCTGGTGGGCGACTCGGGCAGCAGGTGCACCTGGTTGATGGCGTTCAACGCCGCCTGCAGCCCGTCGCGCCGGGCGTCGGTCAGCTTCTTGGCGTGGGTCACCAGCTCGGGCACGCGGTGCAGGCCCTCCACCGCGTCCACCTCGCGCTTGGCCGCGGCCGGCAGCTCGGTGTAGTAGGGCACGCCCTTGGGGTAAATAACGCCTGTTTGGCCCACGTTGCCGTCGAAGCCGTCGTCGGGCCCGGGCAGCGCCGGCAGCAGCACCGCGGGCGTGGCTTTGCCCAGCGGGTTAGCCGTCACCGTGCAGCGGCACAGCCAGCCGTTGGGCGGGTAGTGCGTGGTCCACCACTCGTGCGCGGCCGGCAGCACCACCGCGTCCCAGGCCCGGTGCTCGGGCCGCACGCGGCTGTCGCCCACGGTGTGGTAGCTGAGCAGGTCCGTGGGCTCAAACTCTTTCCAGCGGGCCGCCATCTGCGCGCTGCCGATGGCGTGCTCGTACTCGGCCTGCAGCCAGCGCACGTTGTATTGGTGGTGCAGCTCCAGCGCCTCGGCCTTGAAGGACTGCCACGGCTTCACGTTGCCTTGCGCGTCCAGCAGCAGCTTGGTCAGTGCCTCGCCCTGGTGCGCTGTCTTGGCGGCCGAAAACCACTGCACGTTGCCCCGCAGAAAGGCGGTGGCGGCCTCGTCGGGCGAGTTGTAGCCGATGGACACGGCCTCCTGCAGCTTGGTGGCCGTGGCGTTCAGCAGGCCCACGTGCAGGGGCACGCGCCGGCCCTGCGCGCCGTGCACCTGCCGGCTCAGGTCCAGCAGGGCATTGCGCAGGGCGGTATCGTCCTCGGCGGCCATGCGAACGGCCGCCAGGCCGTGGGGGCCGTGGTTGTGGGTGCAGGCGCGGGCGTAGAGGGCCGTTACGCCCGCGCTGTAGGCTTTCCCGGCCGGGGCGGGTTGGTGCCGGCGGGGGCCGGGGTAGGTACTAGTTCGGGCTCGGGCTTTTCCTCCACCTCGATGCCGAAGTTGTCCTTGATGTACTGCGCCGGCACGCGGTAGCCCGAGTGCTGCATCACGCCCTGCACGATGTCCCACAGCTCTTTTTTCTTCAGCTGCTCGGTGTCGTCCCACTTGAACTCGAAGCCCGCCACCGGGTAGCCGTGCACCAGCAGCTTGTCCCAGAGCTTCCACATGATGAGGTTGCGCAGGTAGGTTTTGTCGGCCTGGGTGTACTTCTCGGCCACCCGCTCGTGTACCTCGCCCTGGCTGCGGCTGCTGCCGTCCTCGGTGGTCATCGTCTGGCCCAGCACGGCCTTGCTCATCTCCCGGTTGGGGTAGTCGATCATGCCGGCAAAGACGCCCTGCTGAAACGTCTGGGGCTGGTGGTACTGGAAGTTGCTCGCGCCCGGGGGCAGGATGGCGTAGGCCGCCCGGCCCATGTTGCGCAGCATGTTTTCCACCTCCACGCGGTCCTCGTCGTTGAGGTCCATCTCCACCGTGCGCACCGGCAGCGCGAACCGGTCGCAGTACTCGGCCCAGGCCTGCATGCTGTTTTTCTTCCACACCACGTGCGGAATCAGCTTGTGCAGCAGGCCCAGCTCGCGCGACTCGCCCAGCTGGATCAGCCACGGCGCTTCGGGGCCGTCGACGTAGCTCAGGCCGGTTTGGCTCAGCGGCGCGTCGCGGATCAAGCCCCGCTCCGGAATCACCATCTCGGGCTGGATCAGGTCGATGCCGGCGAATTCGCCGTCGACGGGCGGCCGGAACTCCAGCACCCGCGGGCCCCAAAAGATGGAGTGAACCGCCTCCATGCAGAGCGTGTAGAACCAGGGCGCCTGCAGCATGCGCGTCAGCTCCTCGTTTTCAGCCCCGCCCTTCACGGCCACCACCTTAAACGGCTGGCTGAGCAGGTTCAGGGCGCGGGTTTCCATCACGCTGGCGAGGTGCGCGTCGATGACGGCCTCGCGGTAGAGGCGCAGCAGCTCGGTGCGGTCAGGCAGGTGCAGCTGCTCGGCCATGCTCAGCGCGTTGCGCCAGTGCGTCAGGTCCGCCCGCATGCGGGTGGTCTGGTACTCGGCAATGCGGCTGGACACCGAGCGGCGGCCCAGCTTGGCGTTCAGGGTCGGGGTGACGTTCTGGGCCTCGGCGGCCAACTGGGCCTGTAGGCGTTGGTGCAGGTTCATGGCTTACCAGCTGAGGGTTTGTTTCGGGGCCGAGCCCCACTTGAAGCCGCCGGGGCGCTCGGCCGGCGGCAGCAGCGGTAGGTCGGCGGTGATGCTGCCTTTGCCGATGGCCTTCAGCCATTCGAGGGCCTGGTCGTAGCGCACGATGCGCTTTTCGGGCATCTGGGCCCGGCCGTGGCGCGAGTGCACGGTGTAGAGGCTGATGTCCACCATGTAGGTGACCAGCAGGGCCGAGCGGTCGTCGCCGGTGGCGGCGAAGATGGCGGCCACGTCGTAGCGGCTGCGCAGGTAGCTTTCGCAGAGCTGCTGGGCGTAGAGTTCCGCTTTGGGCAGCACCGTGCCGTCTTCGTCGGTGATGACGTGCAGCTGCTCGGTGCGAATCTGGGTGCCGTAGTCCTCGGGGGTCAGAAAGGCCATGGTTAGAAAGCGCGTTGGTGCACGTCGGACCGGTCCCCGACGGCGGGTTTGTTGGAGCCCTGGCGCTGGTAGGCCGACCATTCGGCCTTGAAGCAGCGGCAGAGGAAGTAGTCGTTGGCGTCGCTGGGGTGGCCGTAGGGCTCGTAGCTGATTTTGAGGGTCGGGTGCATGACCTTCTTTTTCTCCTTCGTCCCGTCGCTGGCCTTCTTCACCTTCTGGTAGTCCGTGCTGGTCACGTTGCACTTGCGGTCGAAGCGCAGCACGATGCCGCCGGCGCTGGGCTTGTCGGCCGGCGCCTGGCCGTCCTGCTCCAGCAGCTCGTCAATCCAGAGGCCGCGCATCGACACCGACGGCGCGGAGGCCTCCACCCGCAGCGTGACCTTGGGCAGCTTCTTCAGCTCCTTGACCACGATGGTGTAGTCGTTGCTGCCCTGCTCGGTGCGCGTGTCGCCGTGCTTGCCTGCCGGGTCGCCGTACACAAACACCTCGGCCCGGTGGCTGCCGTACTTGCGCATGAAGGCCTGGCAGGCCAGCGAGGTCTTGCCGTGCTGGCAGAACTCGTCTATCTGGGTGGCCACTTTGCCCTGCACCTGCCACACGTTGAGCGTGACGTAGGGCGTGAGGTTGAAGTCGAACGTGATGTGCAGCGCGAGGCCCGGGTCGTAGGTGTAGTCGCCCACGTGCCGCTCCGTGTCGTAGCTTGGGTAGAATTCCCCGCCCGTTTTCTCCACGGCGTTCCAGTCGCCTTCCAGCAGGCGCTGCCGGTCGTAGGGCTTCAGCTGCTCCAGGCTCTTTTTGTAGATGCGCACGAACTCCCGGTCGGGGTTGTCCGTCACCAGCGCCTGAATAACGCGCTGGTAGGGCTTGAGCTGGACGGGGTTGTTTTCCTTGTCGTAGACGTATTTCAGGCGCACCCAGGTGTAGCCCGGGTTGCAGGTGATGAGCATTTTCGGGATGAGCCCGAACTCGGCCAGCTTCCAGCGGATGCGGGATTTTAGGATGTCGGCGCCCTTCTCGGGCACGCCGTCGTTGGCCTCCTCGATCCACACGTCGGTAATTTCCAACGAGCCCAGGCGCTGGTAGTCTTCGTCGGCCGGGCTGAAGGCCAGCTCCTTGAAAATCTCCCGGCTGCCGTTGTTGAACACCAGCGCCTCCGGCGCGCCCGAGCGGGAAATGTAGCGGTAGTCCTGGCCCATCACGAGCCCCCACTCGGCCAGCACTTTGAAGTAGGTCACGAGGGTGGACTCCTTGATGTCGATCAGGCGCGTACGGGCCGTCACGCCGCGGCTGTCGTCGTAGCGCAGGCGGCGGTACACCTTCCACGAGGCGCCCAGGTAGCTCTTGCCGCCGCCGGCCGCCCCGCCGTACATCACTTCCTCCGTGGTGCCGTCCTCCAAGGCCTGCCAGGCCAGGTGCTGCTTCCAGCTGGGCCGGAAGTTGATGCCGGCCGACTCGAAGTGGGCCGCGTCCTCCCGGGCCTTCCGCTTCGCGGCCGCCTTTGCTTTATTGGCCATCGTCGTCGGGATTGGGGTTCGTCGGCACCACGTAATTCATGGTGAAGCCGCCCGGCACCTTGTGGTTGAGGTCCGTTTCCGATTTCTCCTTGAAGCCTTCCACCAGTTGCACAAAGAGCTTGGCGGCCGCCGTGTCGGGCGGGTAGTGCTCGGTGTAGTCCACTTCCTCGACCCGCGAGCCCATGCCCGCGCCCAGGGATACCGTCATGATTTTGACGGCGGGGTGCGAGTAACCCACGGCCCGCTCGTAGAGCTTCAGGATGACGTTGGGCGTCAGGGCCTGGAACACGTTGGCCTTGCCGTCGCCGAGCTTCACCCGCTTCAGGTGGGCCTTCACGGTTTTGTCCGACAAGCCAGTAGCCTCCACCAGCTCCTGCACGGTGGGCTTGCGCATTTCCTGGCGGATGATGCGGGCAATGGCTTTCTGAATTTTCGCCCGGTTGCGCTGGCTGTCCTGGCGTTCTTCGTTCGGGTTCGTGGGCATAACAGCCACAAAACTGGCCTGAAAGGCCCTTGCGGCGCTATTTGTGTTTTGCACTCGTGGAAATATTTCCACGAATCATGGAAGTATTTCCACGACAACGGGCGCCGATTTGCCGCCCGTTGCGCCCAGGGGGAGTTTTGAGGCGCAATGGAGCGCACCATCCTCATTTTTGACGCCATCGACCCGCAAGTGGCCACCCTGCTGGACGCTCAACTGAGCCAGTGGGAGCAGTCGGGCGCCCGGACCTGCACCGTGCGCATCAACTCGCCCGGCGGGTCGTGGATGGCCGGCCAGCTGATGCGGGCCCGCATGCTGCAAAGCAAGCTCGTCATTACCACGGTCAACGAAGGGCTGGTGGGCTCGGCGGCTACGCTGGTGTTTGCCGGCGGCACGAAGCGCCAGAGCCAGGCGCACGCCAAGTTCATGATGCACCAGGTCTCGGCCGAGGTCGGCGGCAACGTCAAAGCGCTGGAGCAGGCCCTGAACGCCCAAAAGGCCCTGAACCGCTCCACGGCGGAAATGTACGCCGCGGCGTCGACCAAAAAGACCGAGGAGTGGGAGCAGATGATGGAGGCCGAAACGTGGCTCAGCGCGGACGAAGCGCGGGCCATGGGCTTTGTCACCGAGGTGCTGCCCGCTCAATCCGGTGTTGCCGCGCCCGAGGCCACGATGGCCGCGGCCGACATGCACCGCTACTACATGTCACTCATCCCCCAAACAGCCGAGATGAAGCTCGAAGATGTGAAGAATGCGCTGGCCAAGGCCGGCGTGAAGCTGGCCGACAACGCGACCGAGGCGGATGTGCTGGCCGCGCTGGAGAAAGTCCAGAACCAAGCCCCCGCCGCTCCTGCCGCCAAGCCCGCCACGCCGCCCGCCGAGGACGAAGACGAGCTGACGCGCCTGCGCCGGGAAAACCAGCAGCTGAAGGCGCAGCAGACCAACGACCTCGACGCCCGCGCCACCGAACTGGTGACCAACGCCGTCAACCTGGGCAAAATCACCGCCTCGCAGAAAGACGGCTTCCTGGCGCTGGCCAAAACCGACTACACCAACACGGCCAGCATCCTGGCCGGCATGCAGGCCCGCACGTCGGTAGCCGGCGCGGCCAACGGCGCCGCGGCCAACGGCGCGGCCAACGCCCGCAACGACTGGGGCTTCAAGGAGTGGAGTCAGAAGGACTCGGCGGGCCTGCTGAAAATGAAGCAGACCGAACCCGAGAAGTACAACGCCTTGCTCACGGCCTACACCGGCTAATCCCAGCCCGCTCGATCATCGGCCCCTACGGCCTGTCCCCCTCTGTCTCTATCCGTTTTTTCAGATGAAAAACCTGCTTCTCCTCGGTCAACTGCTCTGCACGTTGCTCCTGACCGCCCTGCTGGGCTCGGTGGTGGCCTCGGCCATCGGCGTGGCACCCGAAACCGGCGCCGCCGCCGTGGTGGTGCTGCAAGTCCTGCGCCTCGTGCTCGTGGCCCCGCAGGCCGGGGTGGCCTTCGAGGACCCGCTCACCACCATCTTCACCCGCGAGCTGCAACCGCTGCTGTTTCCGGACAACTCGTTCTACAAGCAAACCCACGCGCTGGCAACGGGCGTCGGGGTCGACGCGGCGTTCTACGAAATTCCGCAGGAGAGCCAAGCGCCCTCGGCCGTCATCGACCCGACCACGTGGCCGCTGCAGGTGGAGGAGCTGGAAGGCGACAACAACATCGTGGGCCTGAACCTGCTGGCCACGAAACCCACGCGCCTGGGCGACCGGGAGCTGCTGGAAGTCGCCTACGACAAACGCAGCTCCACGCTGCGCCTGCACTCCGACGTACTCGACAACCTGGTGGCGCAGGTCGCCCTTAACCGCATGTCGGCGGTCGACTCGGCCGCCATCATCCCGACCACCGGCGCGGATGCCGCCGCCTCGCTGGCCGGCCGCACCGGCACCCGCAAGAAAATCACCAAGGCCGACTTTGTGAAAGCCAACGAGGTGCTGGACCGCATGGAAATGCAGGGCCCGCGCTTCGGCCTGATCGGCGCCACGCAGTACGCTGAGCTGCTGATGATCGAGGATTTCATCGATTACAACAAGACCGGCAACGCCGGCATGTTGGCCACCGGCGCCATCGGCGAAATCCTGGGCACGAAGTTCTACAAGCGCAGCACGGCGGGCATCTACACGGCCGCTAATGCGCCCAAGGCCGTGCAGGCTGCCGCGGCTGCCGATGACAAGGAGGGCCTGCTCATCTGGACCCCGATGGCCATCGGCCGCGTGGAAGGGGCGGTAAAGCCCTACATCAACGCCGGCCAGGCGCAGTACCTGGGCGACATCATGAACGCCGCCGTGCGCTTTGGCATGAAGCTGATGCGCAACGACAAGAAGGGCGTGGTGGCCATCGTGCAAGGCTAAGCAGTACCGGCCATGCACCTGACCCTTGCCCGCACCATCAAGACGAGCCAGTCGACCGTTGGTCGGCTGGCCGTCGACGGCGCTTTCGAATGCCACGTCCTCGAAGACGTGGTGCGCCCGACCGGGGTGAAGGTGTATGGCAAAACCGCCATTCCGGCCGGCACCTACCCGGTCGTCATTACCTACTCCAACCGGTTCCGCCGGCTGATGCCCTTGCTGGTCGGCGTGCCCGGATTTGCGGGCGTGCGCATCCACTCGGGCAACACGGCGGCCGACACCGAGGGCTGCCTGCTGGTGGGCACCTACGCCCCCAACCAACCCGACTGGGTGAGCAAGAGCCGCGACGCCTACGCGGTGCTCTACGCCAAGATCAAAGATGCGCTGGACCGGGGCGAGACGGTCACTATTTCTATCGCGTGATGGCTACCAACAATTCCGGTGAATGGGTGAAGTGGGCCGTGGGGGTGGCGCTGGTGCTGAGCAGCAGCGCCATTGGCTTCGCCCTGAACACCGAACACCGCCAGACCGCGACGGAAACGACGCTCGACAACCACGTGAAGGAGTCGGAGCGCACCAAGTCGGACGTTTACCAGCGCCTGAATTCGCAGGACCAAACCCAAAAGGAAGTGCTCCAGGCCGTCAACGATGTGAAGGTCGACATGGCCGCCATCCGCGGCGCCCTGGGCATTCCGAAAGCTTCCGCCAAATGAGACGCCTTGCCCTTGTAACCGCCCTGTTGCTGGCCTCGGTGAGCAGCTGCAAACTGCTGGACCGGCCCAGCCCGCAAGAGAAATTGGCGGCGCTGGTGGAGCAGCATCCAGAGCTTACCGCGCCGGAAACCCTGCGCCTGCAGGTGCCCGTCGTGGTGCCGCAGGTGGAAGTGCGGACGGTGTACCGCCCCAGCCCGGCCGACTCGGCCCGCCACGCCTTCGACCTGGTGCGCCTCGATTCGCTGCTGCACCGGGCGGAAGTCTCGCTCGACAGCGCCCAGCGGGCCGCCGCCACCAGCCGCATCCGGCAGTGGATTCGCGCCCAGCCGGTGCCGCTGGACACGCTGTGCTTCGACACGCTCGGCGTGCAGGGTAATGTCTGGTACGCCCGCGGCGCCTACCAACTCTGGCTGGTGCGCAAGGAGTTACACACCACGGCCCCGGCCACGGTAGTACAGCAGCAGCTGCGGCCCTGCCCGGCGGCCCCGGTTTTCGCGTGGTACGACCCGCAGGGCTGGCCCTGGTACTGGGTGTTTCTGGCCGGCATCGTGGTGGGGGTGGGCCTGAGCTACGGCCTGTTTTACGCCCTGCTGCACTTCCTCAGCCGCCGATGAACCCGCTGCGCCGCTTCGTCTCCGCCACGCCGGGCTTCTGGCGCAAGGTCCAGGTGTTGAGCCTGGGCCTGCTGGCCGCCGTCAAGGCGCTGCAGGCCGCGCCCGAGAGCATCCCGGCGGGCCTCGTGCCTTACCTGGGCTACGCCTTCGCGGTGCTGACCACCATTACTGTAACCGCTCAATTCACCTGCACCGACCATGGCAGATCAGACCAACCAGCAGCCCCAGACCCCGGCCAAGAAGGCTAAGGCCCCCAAGTACGACAACGTGTTCAAAGCCAATCCCAAGGCGGATAAACTGCACGTCACCAGCGACGGGCAGGTTTTCGTGGAGGAACAGTGGGCCAAGTCGCACGCCAAAGGTCTTGAAGACAAGGCCATCAAAGTGGTGACCCGCAATGGCGAAGCCGAAACCGAAGAAGCCGAGTAAGGCCGATCTGGCCCACGCCCGCACCGTCATGCGGGCGCTGGGCGTGGGCCAGCTCCACGGCACCGGCGACGGGGCCTACTTCACCACCCGCGAGGCCGCGGCCGACTACGCCGGCCCGACGGATACGCTCATCCTCTACACGCTCGCCTAAATGGGAGTTACCATCATCAAGGGCCGCGGCGGCTTGGGCCGCCAGAAGCCCACCGACGACGGCATCAGCGGCCTGGTTACCCAGGGCGTGACCGTGGCGGACGGCCTGCAGCTGAACACCAGCTACGAAATCCGCTCCCTGCGCCAGCTCGAAATGCTGGGCGTGGATGCGCAGTACGACGCCGAAAACAGCGCCGACCTGCACTACCACGTGCGCGAGTTCTTCCGCCGCAACCCGGCGGGCGTGCTCTGGCTGCGCGTGGTGGCCCGCACCGTCACCCTGGCCCAGATGGCCGACAACACGCTGCTGCACGCCAAGCAGCTGCTGGTCGACGCCGGCGGCGCCGTCAAGCAGTTGGCCCTCTGCCTCGACTCGGCCGCCGACTACGTGGGTACCACCACCAACGGACTTGACACCGACGTGGTGGCGGCCATCCCGAAAGCCGCCGCCCTGGTCGTCGACGAATTCCGTCTGCACCGGCCGGTCTTCGTGCTGCTGGGCGGCCACGGCCTGGCCACCAACTACGGCGGCCTGCTAGACCTGCGCAACCTGGCTGCCGGCGAGGCGGAAGGCGTGTCGGTGGTCATCGGCGCCGACCACACCCCGGGCGTGGGCCGTCCGCTGGTGCCCGCTGTGGGCACGCTGCTGGGCGACATTTCGGCCGCCGCCGTGCACGAGGACATCGGCTGGCTCGACAAGTTCAACCTGGCCAGCGACGGCTATTTCCTCAACGCGGGCCTGTGCAACGGCAAGACGCTGGCGGAGCTGGCGGAGGGCGACTTCACCGGGCTGGACAGCAAAGGCTTTATCTACCCGACCAAGGAAACCGGCTTCGACGGCTTCTACTGGAACGACTCGCACACCTGCGCCGGACTCGACAGCGACTACGCCTACATCGAAAACGTGCGCACCCACAACAAGGCCGCGCGCGTCATCCGCCGCGCGCTGCTGCCCGCGCTGAAGGGCCCGCTGCTGCTCACCGGTGCCGGCCAGCTCCGGCCCCAGGTGGCCAGCGAGCTGGAGGCCAAGGGCACCACGGCGCTGCAATCCAACCTGGGCCGGGCGGACGAAATCAGCGCCTGCGACGTGTTTGTGGACCCCGATCAAGACGTGCTCAGCACCTCGTTGGTCGAAGTCAAATTCTCCATCGTGCCCGTGGGTGTGGCCCGCGAAATCCGCGGCACCGTGGGCTTCGTCAAATCCCTCTCGTAACCCGCCATGACCCCACTCATCAACGGCGTGGCCCACAGCTGGGCCGACATCAACGTGCAGTGCCTGGGCAAGACCATTCCCGGCATCACGGCCATTTCCTACGAGGACGAGCAGACCAAGGAGGACAACTACGGGCAGGGCAGCAACCCGGTGAGCCGCGGCTATGGCCAAAACAAGGCCAAAGCCAGCATCACGGTGGAGGCCAAGGAGGTGGAGCGGCTGCAAGAGGCCGTGCCCACTGGCCGGCTGCAGGACATTCCGCCCTTTCCCGTCGTGGTGGCCTTCGTCAACCCGGCCAACAAAACGGTGATTCACAAGCTGATGAACTGCGAATTCACCAAGAACAGCCGCGACGTGAAGGCAGGCGACACCAAGATCGAGGTGGAGTTGCCGCTCATCGTCTCGCACATCGAATGGAAACCGGGCGCCACGCCCTTACTCTAATCCGCTATGCCTACTCCGCAGCACGCGCCCGAAGATTGGTTTGAGGCCGCGAAAGACCCATCGGAGTGGAACGGCCAGCCTCTCAACCCTCTCATGGCAGACACCCCCGCCACCAAGCCCGACAACGCCCACTACGAACTGACCGTCACCACCGAGGGCGGCGAAACCGTCACCGGCTACCTGAGCAAGCCCCAGCGGGCCCACGTGGCCCGTTCGATGTCGCTCATCGGCCAGAGTCAGATTTACGAAGCCGGCGAGTTCCTGCTCGAAAACCTGCTCATCGCCGACGGCTCCGACCCGCGCATCCTCGCTGACGAGGACGTGAAAATGGCCGCCGCCATGCAGGCGGTGCAGGCCGTGAAAGTGCTCGACGGCAGCCTAAAAAAAGTCTAGCCCCGCTCGGCGTCGACGAGCGGAAAAACCACGACGGCATCCGCAAGGCCGACGCGCTCATCAGCCACTACCTGCACATTCCGCATCCGGAGCTGCTGCCGGACGAGGTGTGGCAGGAGAAGGCGGGGCAAGCCCAATGGCTGCACCGGATGCTGAACCCCGAATCCTAACGAGGCGGGCCGCCCTTGGGCCGCCCGCCTCTTTTGTTTCCCATGAATAGCCTGCTCACCTACACGCTCCAGCTGAAAGACCTCATCACCGCCCCGCTGCGCCGGGCCGGCGTGGTGGGGGATTCGTCGCTCGGCAAGGTGACGCAGGCCGCCCAGCGGGCCCAGCGCGCCGCCGGCAGCGTAGGAACGGGCTTCACCGCGGCCATGGCCAAGGTGTCCAGCGCCACCACGAAGGCCACCACCAACCTGACGGCACTCGAAATCAAGCTCAACACGCTCCGGCAACAGCGGGCCGTCTCGCTCGACATCAAGGACATTGCCCGCGCCAACCGCGCCATCCAGGAGGTCGAGCAGCGCATGGAGCACCTGGAAAACGTCGGCCGGCGCAAGTCGGGTGGCGGCTTCGGCATGGGCGGCCTGCTCGGGGGCCTGACCATCGGCGCCGGCGTGCTGGGGCTGCTGGGCGGCGTGCGCGACACGGCAGCGCTGCAGGGCCAGCGCAACGCCATCACCTTCGCCAGCGGCACGGAAAAGCAGGGCGCGGCCACGTTGCAATACCTCAACCGCACCAGCGACCGGCTGGGCCTGAACCTGCAGGCGGCGACCGAAGGCTACAAAACCTTGTCGGGCGCCATGATGGGCACCACGCTGCAAGGGCAAGCCACCCGCAAGATTTTCGAAGGCGTCTCGGCGGCCGGCACGGTGATGGGGCTCGGCGCGGAAGATCAGAAGGGCACCCTGCTCGCCCTGGGCCAAATGATGTCCAAGGGCAAGGTGAGCGCCGAAGAACTCAACGGGCAGCTGGGCGAGCGGCTGCCCGGGGCCTTGGGCATTGCCAGCCGCGCCATGGGCGTGACCACGGCGCAGCTCATGGACATGATGAAGGACGGCAAGGTGCTGAGCCAAGACTTCCTGCCCAAGTTCGCGGCCGAGCTCCAGCGCACCTTCGGGCCGGGGCTGGCCAAGGCGACCAATTCGCTGCAGGCCAACCTGAACCGCTTCGACAACGAGTGGCTGGATACCAAAACCATTCTGGTGGAGGCCTTGCTCCCGGCCGTGTTGAAGACCATGCAGTGGCTGCGTGGGCTGATGGTCGTGGTGCGCGACGGGACCACGTTCGTGCGGGACTACGCCGCGGTGTTCGTGCCGCTCGTCTCGGGCATTGCGGCTTACATCGCCTACGTGAAGGTGGCCGCCGTCGTGACCAAGGTCTGGGAGGGCGTGATGTGGCTGCTCGACGCGGCCATGGCCGCCAACCCCATCGGCCTGGTGGTGGCCGCCATCGTGGCCCTGGTGGCCGGCATCATCTATTGCTGGAACACCTTCGAGGGCTTCCGCAGCTTCATCTACGCCTTTGCCTACGGGGCCATGGAGCTGTTTCGGGGCCTGGGCAACATCATTCAGGGCGCCTTTACCATCAACCCGGCGCAGATCATCCAAGGCGTCAACCAGCTGAAGAACATCAAAAGCCGCTGGCAGACGGGCTGGGAGGACGGGCGCCGCTCGATGACCAGCGGCAGCAGCCTGGCCGAGTTCATGGGCGGCGGCAAAGCCCCGGCCGGGGTCGGCGCGGGCGGCAGCGCCGCCGGCGTGGGCCTGGGCGACACCAAGGGGAAAGGCGGCGCGGCCGGCTCCGGCGGGGGCATTACCCACATCACCATCAACGTGGGCACGCTCGGCCAAATCACCCTGCACACCACCAACATCCAGGAAGGTGCGGACCAGATCAAGCAGCGCCTGCACACCGCCCTGCTCGAAGTGCTCAACGACGCCAACGCCATGACCACCGCCCACTAGCCATGCAGTACAACATCAACCTCAAAGCGTTGGCGGTGGAGGCGTTCGGCTACGCGCCGCTGATGCGCTACCAGGTGCCGCCCAAGCCCGAGCCCGCCGCCGACCCCTATTCCGCCTTCGGCACGCCCCTGGCCCCGAACAAGGACGGCACCGGCTTGCTGGGCCTGCCCATGTTCCAACGGGTGCTGCTGGGCCCGGTGGGCGGCGAGGTACTGTTACAGGAACCCATCGTGACCATCGACCGGCCGAAGCTCATCGTGACGACCGAAATCCAGGGGCGCGACGGCTCGGTGAAAGAGTACATCAGCGACGGGGATTTCCAACTCACCATCAAGGGCATCCTGGCCCCGCCCATCAGCAACGGCCAGTACGCCCGCCGCTACCCCGAGGCCGAGGTGCAGGCCCTCAAGCGCGTGCTGGACCTGCCCGAAGCGCTGCCCATTGCCTGCCGGCTCTGCGGCCTGCACGGCATCCACAACGTGGTCGTGAAGCACCGCAGCTGGCCCCCGCTGCCGGGCTTCACCAACCTGCAGGCCTACGAAATCCAACTCGTCTCCGACAACGCCCCCGAACTGCTGATCTGACATGCTGCGCCTCGTCTCGAAAATCACCATCGGCACGCTCGTGATTCCGTTCGTGCACGCGCTGGACATCGACAGCTCGTGGCAGACGCTCACCGACACGTGCACCATCAAGCTGCCGCGCAACATCCGCCTGCTCAACCGGGCCGGCCAGTTGCCCGACGCCATCAAGGTGGGCGACCGGGTGGTGGTGCAGTACGGCTACGCCCCGGCGCTGCGCACCGAGTTCACCGGCTACGTGGTGGGCGTGAAGGAAGGGCCGCCCTGCGAAATCCAATGCGAGGACGAGATGTGGCTGCTCAAGCGCAAGCCGCTGACCCATTCGTGGGGGCAGGTGTCGTTGCAGCAGCTGCTGGAGTACGTACGCACCCAGAGCGGCCACGCGTTTGAGATCCAAACGCTCGGCGCCACCGACCTGGGCAAGTTCGTGGCCAACAAAGCCACCGGGGCCCAGATTCTCGACTCGCTCCGGAAAGATTACGGCATCCGCTGCTTTTTCCGCGGCGGGGTGCTCATTGCCGGCGACCCGTACCAGGCGCTGACCGGGGCGCCCCGCCACCAACTGGCCTTCCGCCGCAACGTCATCAGCAGCGATTTGCAGTACGTGCGCGAGCAGGACGTGCGGGTGAAAATCCGCGCCATCAGCCACGTGCAGGGCCGCAAGAAAGGCCGCAAGCGGCTGGTGGCCGAGGCCGGCGACAAGCTGGACGGCGAGCTGCGCACCTACAACTACATGGGGCTGGACCAAGCCCAGCTGCAGGCCCGCGCCGACGCCGAGGCCAAGCGGCTGCGCTTCGACGGCTACCGCGGCACGGTGACCACGTTCGGCGAGCCGCTGGTGGAGCACGGCCACGTCGTGACCATCCTCGACCCCGACTACCCGGCCCGCAGCGGCGACTACGCCGTGGATAAGGTCACCAAGAGCTTCGGCGTGGGCGGCAGCCGGCGCGTCATCACCCTGGGCCCGAAAGCATGAGCAGCATCAAGGAAGCCATGGAGCGGCTGCAGGGCCCGGTGCCGGTGTCCATCGTGTCAGGCACGGTTACGGCCGTGCGCCCCGACGACGAGGCGTGCGACGTGCAGCTCGACGACGACGGCCCGGTGCTGCCCGACGTGGCGCTGCTGGGCGGGCTGTACCCGGCCGCGGGCTCCCCGGCGCTGGTGGGGCTGGTGGAAGGCCGGCTCACCGACGCCTTCCTGCTCACCGCCGACGAACTGAGCCACATTCAGCTGGCTACGGCGCAGGAGTCCTTTCTCACCTGGGCGCAGGACTTCATTGACGAACTGCTGCGCCTGACCGTCACCACGCCGCTGGGCCCGAGCGGCACGCCCATCAACGCGGCGCAGCTCACCGCCCTGAAAAACCGCCTGCCCAACCTATTCCGCGCCTGAGTCATGCCCCTGAATAAACCAGCCCTGAAAGCGGCCATCCTGCGCATCCTCTCCGACATGACCACCCGCACCAGCAACCAGGCGCAGGCCCGCGAGGACGCCGCGGAGCAGCTGGCAACGGCCATCGACACCTACGTGCGCACCGGCACGGTCACCACCACCGGCAGCGCCACCACCCAAACCGGCACCATCTCGTGACAGCCACCGACCTGCTACTCGACGCCAACGACGACCTGCTCGTGGAGCGCGGCGACTTCGTGGCCGGGCCCGCCGACGCCCAGCACATCGACCTGCTGCTGCGCACGGCGCAGGGCGACTGGCGGGCCGACCCGCTGGTGGGCGTGGGCATTGCCCGTTACCAGAAAGCGCCCTACGGCGCCACCCAGGCCGCCGCGCTGACCCGCGCAGTCGGCATTCAGCTGGAGCGCGACGGCTACCAGGTGCTGGCGCTGGACCTGACCGACCTCTCCGACGCCACCATCGACGCCGACCGCCCATGACGACCACCGTTTCCGCCGGGCAAAACCTGTTCGACGTGGCGCTGCAGGAGCTGGGCAGCCGCGAAGGGGCCTACGCCCTGGCCGCGGCCAACGGGCTGGCCGTCACCGACCCGCTGACGCCCGGGCAGGTGCTGGCCCTGCCGGCCGTGGTGGCCACCGACGTGGCCGGCTACTTCGCTGCTCGCGGCCAGCGCATCAACACCGGGGAGCAGCTGCTCCCCACGCCCCCGGCCCGCGTCATCCGGGACCACCACGAACTCGATTACGACACCCGCGACTTCGCATGAGCACCAGCAACGCCCAACTGATTATTACGGCCCGCGACACAAACCTGCGCGTGCGGGGCAACGGCATTGGCCCGATTACCGCCTCCGACCACCGCAGCTTCGCCAACGCGGTCATCGAAGCTGTGGAGAACCTGGACAACAAACCCAGCGGCGAAGACGCCGTGTTGTTTATGGACGCCACCGGCCAGCCGGCCGAGGAACTGGGCGCCGCCGACTCGGTAGTGGTCAACACGGTTACCGGCGACATCTGGCAGAAACAGCCGGACGGGGCGTGGCTGCACATGCTGACCATCCCGCTGGGGGCCGCCACGTTCACGCCGGTGACGGCCGCGGAGCTTAGCGCCAACGCCGTGAACGTGGCGGGCCTCGGCCTGCGCGCCGCCATTCTGGCGCTGGCCAATGCTGGCGGGGGCGGCACCACCACGCCCACGCCAGCGGTGACGCCCACCGCCCCCACCGTCACATTCAACAGCAGCACCCGCGTGCTCACCGCCAGCCATACCCAGTACGCCGCGGCACAGTTGGAGTACAAGCAGGGCGCCGGGGCCTATCAGGCTTACGCGCCGGTGAGCGTCGACGACAACGCCCACAACGCGGGTGAATGGCAGTTTCGGGTAAAGGCCGCCACCGGCCGCAACGCGGGCGCCCCCGCCGGCAGCCCGGCCATTACGGCCGCCACCGCGCCGCCCACGTCGGGCACGCTCACCGTGGCCGGCTCCGACTACATCGAAAACGTGTGGAACATCGCTCAGCCCGGCGGCTGGAGCAAGGTCGGCGCGCACGCCGTGCTGCCCTTCAGCACCAACGCCACCTCGCTAACCTGCGTGGTGAAAAACCTGCTGGGCAGCGGGCCGCTGGTCACCATCTCGGTGTTCACGGCCGCGGGCGTGTACTGCGGTTATTTCCAGCCCTCGGGGCCGGTGGATGAAACCCTCACCTTCGTGGGCACGCTGCCGGGCACCGGCACGCGCGACTTCTACCTGCGCCTGGGCGGCACCTCGTCGGTGGGCCTGGGGCCGACCGAGTTCAACGGCGTAACCGTTACCTCGCTTACGGCCGTGAACGGCACCATCGGCCTGCGCACCGTGGCGCGCAAGGCCAAGCGGGCGTTCAACCTGGGCGACTCGAAGAGCATCGGCGACAAGTCGACTAATGCCTCGCGCCTGGCCATGATGCCCCAGCTGCAGGGCGAGCTTGGCGACAACTGGGAAGTGGCCGCGGCCGGGGCCGGCGCCTGGTACCCGACCGGCATCCTGGGCAGCCCGGCCTTGGTGGACGACATGGCCCAGCGCACCAAAACGTACCTGGAGGGCGCCGCTGAGCAGCACGTCATGTACACGCTCGGCACCAACAACATCTGGTACACGCCGGCCTCGCCCGCCGCCGCCGCCGCGGCCGGCGCCGCCTACTGGGACGCCGTGCACGCGCTGCTGCCCGGCGCCGTCATCCACGTGCAGAAAATCCCGCCGCGCACCGACCACGCCGAAACGGAGGCCAATAGCCTGGGCTACGTGTTTGCCGACTACAACGCGGCCCTGCAGCAAGCCGTCTCGACGCGGCCGTACTGCGTTTTCGAGAACAACGACGGCGTTATCGACCCGGCTACCGACCTGGCGGACGGCTTGCACGAAAAGGACCAGGGCTATTTGAAAATGGCGTGGTGGTGGGCCAGCATCCTGACCGGGCAAGCCACACGCACCACCATCCGCGTGGGCGAAACCGTGCAGGACTACGACCCGCGCCTCGTGTATTCGGCGGGCTGGACCCCGTTCAGCAACGCCGGGGGCGGCGTGGTGTTCCGCGGCGGCACCATCAAGTACACGATGACGGCCGGCGCCACCTGCGACATTCCCACCGAGGGCGGCACCCAGATAGCGTTGAACGCTTACACCGACAACTCGGGCGGCATGCTGGAGCTGCTGCACAACGGCGCGGTGATTGGCACCTACTCGATGAAGTCGAACGAGGTCAACAACGCGGCCCGCATCGTGTCGCCGGTGGTGGCCTACGCCGCCGTGAACACCTTCCAGGTGCGCAAACAGGGCAGCGCCGACATGATTTGGATTGACGAAGTGGAGGTAACGGACGGCACGCAGGTGCCTACGCCGCAGTACACGTTCGTCTTCCAGGAGGGTGACGAAATCCGTGCTTATAACGCCACCGAGGTAAGTTTCTTGCCGGCCGGGGCCTGGGCCAATAACAGCAACTTGCCCACGGTGTACGGCTCGCAGAAGCTGGCCAGCGCGGGCGCCGACCGCGCCTACACGTTCACCATGAACGCCAGCCAGCTGCGCTTCAAGCATACGCTCTACGAGCTGGGCGTCACCTTCGAAGTGCTGTTCGACAACGTGGTGGTGGCCGAGTTCAGCCAGTACGGCCCATCTACAACGGGCGAAACCGGCCACGGCTACGTGACGCCGGAGGGGCTGGCCAAGCAACAGCGGGCCGTCACGGTGCGCATCAAAGCCGGCCAGACCTTCGCCAACCGCTACGGGTGGGCCGATGTGATTGAGGTATTGGTGGGTAACAACACCCCGGCGGGGGCATTCTAACGCACTCTGACTTATGGCCCGTAGCCTCGCCACCATCCGCGCAAGCCTCGACGCCGCGCAAGCCGCGCAACCCGCGCTGGCCCCGCTCAACAGCCCCTCCGCCACGTCCATGCCTTCGCTATGGAAGAACGTAGTGGCCTTCTGCAGCTTCCAGCTCGAAACGCTCTGGGACGTGTTTCGGGCGGAGGTGGACGCCATTATCGACCGGGCCCGGCCCGGCACGCCCGCGTGGTACGCCGACCAGGCCTACAAGTTCCAGCTGGGCGACACCCTCACCGTCGATGACAACGGCATCCGTTACCCGGCCGGCAGCACCGGCGCGCGCATCATCACCCGGGCCGCGGCCAAGGAGTCCGACGCCAACGGCGTGCTGAAGCTCTTCGTGAAAGTCGCCAAGGACGGCACGGCGCCCGGCACGCTGGCTCCGCTCAGCGACTCCGAGCGGGTGCAGGTGCAGGGCTATTTCGACCGCATCCGGTTTGCGGGCACGCGCCTGGAGGTAGTGAGCCGCGCGGCCGACCGGCTGCAGGTGTTCGGCCAAGTGTACTACGACCCGTTGCTGAGCGTCGACGGGGTGAAGGCCGCGGTGGCTGCTTCCGTCCGCGCCTACCTGGGCCGCCTGGAATTCGACGGCCTGGTGTACGTGGCCCAGATCGAGGACGCCATTCAGGCCGTGGCCGGCGTCAAGGACGTGCGCCTGACGGACGTCAAGAAGCGGGTGGGCTCGGCCGCCGCCGTGGCCATCACCCGCGTGTACGAAACCGAAGCCGGCTACATCACCGAGGACGCGGCCCCGCTCGACTTCGCCACCACCCTGCAATTCCTGCCCCATGGCGCGTAACCCGTACCCCGGCAACGTCATCGACCCGCTCCAGCCGGCCCCGACCGCCTACCGCGTGGACTGGGCCCGGCTGGTGCTGCTGCTGCTGCCGGCGCTGCTGCGCCGGCCGCGGCAGTGGGCCTGGCTGCAGGTGCTCACCGCGCCTGTGGCCCGCTTGCACCTGGACTTCATCAGCTACCTGTTTGCCAGCCGGCGCGAACTGAGCTACAGCAGCCAGGTCCTGCTATTCGAGCGGGCGCTCAACGACCGCTTCGACCCCATCCGGCGGCGCATCGTGATTCGCAACGCCGACACGGAGTACGCCATCACCTACTGGAACTTCGTGCACGAGCAGCAGCCCGTCACCGAGTACCTGCCCCAGCGCCACGAGGCACCGCCCTTCCCGCGCCCGTTCCGCTACTGGGCCGAATACGCCGGCCAAACCGACTTCACGGTGATTGCGCCGCTGGTGCTGCGCCCGCGGGCCGTGGAGCTGCACGCGCTGATCCGCCGGCTGAAGCTGGCCACCAAACATTACTCCCTGCTTTTCCAGAACCTATGAAGCGCTTACTTTATGACGACGGCGGCCGCCCGCCGATGAACGACGATTTCGCGGCCCTGCAGCAACTGACCTTGTTCAGCGCCGCCGCGCCTTGGCTGGGCCTGCCCACCTGCGTGCTCAGCGGCGGCGCCGTCACGGCGGCGGGCGGCACCTACAACGTGGCGCCGGCTTTCGTGTGGCTGGCCGACGCCGGCCAGCTCTACGACTTCCAGGGCGCGCAGGGCGTGGAGCTACCCGCGACGTTCCAGCTGGGCACGGCCGTGGTCGTTGACCAACGGCCCTACCAGACCGGTGGCACGAAACCCTGCATCACCGAGACGCAGGCCGTGTTGGTGTCAGTGGCCGCCGGCGACCCGTTCGCGGTGGACGCCGAGGGGCCGGTGTTCTGGTACGACCACACGGCCGCCCGCACCCGCATCATTGGGGAGTTAAAGCCGCTGGCCATCAACCCGGCCAACTTTGACAACACCGGCAAGGGCAAGGGCCGCAACCGCGGCTGGTGCTACGCCAACGGGCAGAACGGCACCGTGGACATGAGCGGCGTGTTTCCGCTGGGGGTCAACGCGGCCAACCCGCTGCTCACGCAGCGTGCCGTAGGGGATACGGGCGGCGAAGAAACCCACCAGCTGACCGTGCCCGAGCTGCCCCGCCACAACCACGCTTTCAATGTCTACGACAACGGCGACAACGGCGCCTTTGGCCGGCGCGCCAACAACACCGGTACGGCCCGCGGCGCCATCACCAACGATGCCGGCAGCGACCAGCCCCACAACAACATGCCGCCCTTCCGCGTGGTGGCCTGGTGCCAGTGGATGGGGTTGTAGGTAGTAGTAGCTTCTGTGTACTTTGGCAGCCCGCTTGGATTTCCGGCGGGTTGTTTCATTTCCCTCTGTACTATGCGTCAACTACTACTCGCTGCTGCCATGCTGGTTAGCACCGCCGCCTCGGCCCAGATTACCTACGAAACCACTTACGTGACGACGGGCACCACTCAGGACCTAAGCTTTTTTAAACTTGCCAACGGAGATGTGAAATTTGCCAAGGTCGACGTCACGGCGCGGCAAATCACCGTCTACAACCTCAACCACTCCGTACTCCGGAGCTTCGCCATCCCGGCGCTGCCGGCGGGCAATACCTTGAGCCCGGGCGTGGAGTACATGAGCGACAAGCTGTTTAACCAAGACGCCAACTTCGAATACATCATCAACAGCTACCGGCAGGTGGGTAACGATTACGTGAGCAAGTCTTGGGTTTTTTCCGAGACTGGCACGCAGCTATTCGCGGCTGACTCGGCTGACATCGACATCTTCAACACGCCCAACGGCGCGAAGATGGTAACGTACCACTACCCGCTGCCGGCCAACAACGTGCAGAAGCGGCAAGTGTACGCCCTGGCCGGCACGCTTACGTCGGTTCGACCCGCTGGGGCCGTGGACGCCGCCCAGCCGTTCCCAAACCCGGCTGTTGGCGCCATCAACCTGCCCTACCAGGTGCAGCGAGGCCAGCAGGCCACGTTGGAGGTGCTGGACATGACCGGCCGCGTGGTGAAGCGGTTCACCGTTGACTCGACGTTCGACCACCTGCTGCTGCAGGCCGGGGAGCTGCGCCCTGGGGCCTACACGTACCGCGTCGGAGCCGTGCCCGGTAAGAAGTTTGTGGTTGGGCGGTAGTGAACTTACAATGCATCCACAAAATACCTCGGCCAACAGGCCGGGGTATTTTGCTTTATTGGGGGTGCTGCCGGACAAAGGCAGCAGTCCGCCACGTCAGCCGAAGGGTTTCTCCCTTTGGCAAGGCCTGGCGAGTTACCTCGTACAAACCCGTCGAATCTGCGGGAATAAAGCGCCCTGGCTTATGCGCTGTTACCGCCTGGGGCAATCCGGGCGCCGCCGGAACCTGTAAATCCTTTTGCCATTGCTCCGCTACGGTTTCCAGAATAGTCCAGCCACCTTTGGAGTCGGCTTTATCCAGTACGTCTACAGTAGCCTTCAATTCGCCCACGCGCTGGCGCTCGGCATTCTCGTAGGTTGCGTAAAGGGCAAACGTACTGCGGCGCCCGAACGGAACGTAATTCGTTGATGCTACCAGTTCAGTATTGCCAGAGCCTGCCTTAGCCGAGGCGTGCTGATCCTTGAATTCCTCGAGCACCGCCTCTGGGTCCTCATAGGGGTGATTGGTGGCTCCGCACGCAGAACAGAAGAAAGCCGCAAGACAGGTGGACATGAGTAACTGGTGGTTCATAGTTCGGGAAGATAGTAGGGTTTTCTATGAGTATCTTAGAGCCTCCTTGCTAGAGGACGTGGGTTCCATCCACACAACGAAGCCCCGGCCGCGCCAACGGCCGGGGCTTCCTTATTAACGCGAATACGGTTGCAACTATTCAGCAGGGTATATGCTAATCATTGCACAAGCCACGTACTGTGGCCCCGCAGGCGAATGCCTGCCCGCTGTCGGCAAACGCTACGTTGTCGGCATTCTGCCCCTTGGTCCCACCGCGTGCTTGGTGGGCTTACTTCAGCTTGGAGAATCCCGCGTAAACAGGAAAGCATATCGGTCTCAGCAGGCATTCAATGATGACTGGTCCGATTTCTTGCAGTGGGAAAACTGAGCCGTTATATTTTCTGTCATACTTTCAACCCCTTCCCCGCACGGGGAGGGGCTTTTTTATGCCCCTCACTCATTACGCCTTCCGCGCCCTCGGCCTTTTCGACCAGTGCTTCCACGTGCTCGACGAGGGCCAGTTCCTGCAGCAGCGCACCACGGCAGACGAGGGCGTGAAGCTCTACCACATGCCGGGCGGCAACCAAGGCAACGCCTACAACATCACGCGCTTTGCCAAAACGAGCCTGCTAGCGGCCCGGCGCACTCCGTGGAGGATTGCTCAGCCCCCCAACGTTCGACGTATCCCCGTAGGCGCAGAAGGTGCACCAACGGGCACCACCACGCGTGAGGCAGCTGCATGCATATTTTGGCTTACAAAAGAAGCTTTTAGTTAGGCATACTTAGAATATCATCAAGATAGTCTATCGCCTTTCTCACACTTAAATACGCATTGGTAGCCTCAATTGAATTTGCTGTAAATTTACTTCCATGTACAATTAAATTTCTAGGTGTCAACGCATTTTGCTTTAACTCTTTGTACACGTCGGTATTTACGAATTCAACTCCAGTCAATTCCAAAACAACTGAATCTAGAATCATGCTCATCGGCTTAGGATGACTATTATTATCTGCATCCTTGAACTTCATTAGCCGATCGAAGCTCTTTCTAGACATCTTTTTGACACCTAACGCCATATAGCGAATCCTTGGCTGTACCCAGCTTTCAAACAGAACAGCACTCTCAATAATAGCAATCTTCCATTCTTGCAACTCCAGTCTTTGCCTGATATTAATATCAAGTGTATCCAAAATATCAGGTGATGATATTTTGGATAATTCACTTCTTAAAATTCTGTCTTCTTCGTCTGGAAGTTTATTTTCATCATAATCACTTATGGTCAGCTTTGGCACAGTCAGCTCAGACAACACTATATTTTGAGCATCTCTCCACGCTATTCTATAGGGCGAACACATATTCTCAGTAACATTTGTGATAAAATATGAATCGTTTAAAATCTTATATTGTTCAATGAACCTATTTACAGCATAAATTGCCGTCTTGATGTATACATCACCGGAGTTAAATTCACGACTTACACCTCCACCTTTTTCATTGAAATTATCTCTAATATGCATATAGTGCTTTGACGAGTCGTTTTCTATTGCCAGCTTGACGTATTCATTAAAGTAAGCAGGGAATAATTCAACAAACACGCTCGAATACATAACCCTACCTGCGATATCCCCTCTAGGAAAGCCAATCATTACTGGATCTTGAGCCTGATTTATTCTAGGAACAAACCCCATGTATACAAAAGAACCTGAATCGTTAGTCGCAATTCGATATGGCTTTTTTATGTCATGCGGAACATAGACACCGTGTTTTACGTGCTTGCCTAAATCAGACACTTGAAGCGCCAATAACTTAGTGCCTTTAAAACCTGACTTTTCTAAAGACTCAGGAGTAACTAAAGGCAGGTAATGATACTGATGTTTAAATTCCTCTCCAGCGTCTTTAGCTTTTATATATTCCGAAATAATCCCACAACTAAAAGTATCATTGACAGCCACTAAAAATGGAAGATCAAAAAATACTTGGATCCGATTGGTGCGTTTTCGTATTAATTCCCATTGCTGGGAATAATCCAGCGGATTCTTCGGATGGGAACTGAATTGTTGGAAGGAACGCTCTGCGTCTGAAATGGACATAACGAGGAAGATTGTATGTAAGGGGAGATGTTGCGCTTGAAACTATCGTTTCACAAGCACTCCACCATAATGCAAAAAAGGCCCAGAATGGCCAAGTCTCTTTCAGTGGGATAGTCGCTCAGACGCGCACCACCAGCACCTCGGCCGGGTTACCCAACTTGGCCACGGCCGAGGCCCAGGACTGCTGCACGTCCCACAAGCCGCGGTGCGGGTCGTCCGGAAATTGGTAGTTCATGTAGCCCACCCCGACGTAGAAGCCGGCGAGGTTGCGGTGCTGCCCAACCCAGTTGCGCAGGCGGTACAGCGGGGCCCGGTCGGGCGCATCGGCGAAGAGCACCTCGCCGCCGTTGGCCTGGATTTCCTTGCGGGCCCGCCATGCCGGTTCGCCCGCGCGCGGCGCCACCAAATAGAGCTGGCGCGACGCAGCGCCGGGGTACTGCGTGACGAGCAGCAGCCGCGGCCGCGGGCTGGGTGATGGAGAGTCCATGCTAGTACGTGCTCCAGCCGGCGGCCATGATGCGCTGGTGATAGTCCTCTAAGAGGTCCGGCTCCACTTTCGTGTCTCGGCAGGTGACCACCGCCGACTTGCGAATCGGGTCGTAGTGGGTAGCATACACGGCGACGGCCCAGATGTGGCTGATCGGGGTGGTCAGCAGACTATGCGGGGGCAGGATTACCAGCTCGTCCACCTGCAGATAATACTCGCGGTGCTCGTCTGGGGTCACCAGGGAAAAGGTGAACTTGGTTGGCATGCGTCGAAGGTATCCGCGTTTTCACTACGTTACAAAATCCGGGTTGCGGTAGGCCAGGCCCAGCAGCTGCCGGCGGCTGAGCTGCACCGGCTTGCCGTCCTTGCGCAGCGTGTAGGTGTCGTAGCCGTTTTTCACTACGTTACGAATCAGCTGCCAGCCCCGCTTGCGGCCGTGCGCGGTGGTGTAGGGCAAATGCCAGAGGCGCTTGCGCGCGTCGACGCCGTAGCCGTCGTACGGCGCCCGCAGCAACCATTTTAATTGCTCGATTCCGGCAGGCGGCTGGGGCTTGGCCTGGGGCAGCCGGGCCACGCGCTGGCCGTTGACAAAGTAGTAGTGTTTCATGCGGCCCGGCCGCCCCAAAGCCAGTGCGGGCGGCCTGTTGTTTTACCGATGTTTTACCTACTGCTCAGATAATTGCCGTAACGCGCTGAAAATATGGGTCTTTTCGGGGTACGTTGGTGGAGGATACCGGATTCGAACCGGTGACCTGTTGCGTGCGATGCAACCGCTCTAGCCAGCTGAGCTAAACCCCCAACGTTCGGACTGCAACATACTGGCTTTAGATGCCCGGCGCAAGTCCCGGGCAACGGGCTATTCCGCCGAAATGCGTATGTTGCTCAGCAAACCACTTTGCCTAGTATGCACCGAAGCGTCATTCTGGAGGAAATCGACCAGGCGCTGGCTCACTACGATTCTTCCCACGGCCGTCCCGTTGCCATCGAGCTGGGCGAACGAAAATACACCCAGCTCATTCTGGACGTGGCCGGGCTGCACGCCGACGGCGGCGACCTTACCACCAACACCGGCCGCCCCCTCGCCTACCGCGGCCTGGAAATCCTGCGCGACGACGTACACCGCGACCGGGTACGGGTGATTTAACACTGGCAAGGCCGACTTCCGCGTGGGGCTGCCTTCTTAGCCGTTGGCCGCCGTACCTTTGCGGCTATGAATCTGCTTTCTGGCGAAAATCTCTCTAAAAATTACGCGGACCGCTGGTTGTTCCGCGACTTAGCGTTTGGGCTGCAGCAAGGCCAGCGCGTGGCGTTGGTGGGTATCAACGGCGCGGGCAAAACCACTTTGCTGCGCATTCTGGCCGGCATCGAGCAGCCCGATACCGGACTGGTGTCGGTGCGCAAGGGCATCCGAGTGGCTTTTCTGGGCCAGCAGCCGCAGTTCGACGAAGAGCTGACGGTGGAGCAAACCATTTTCGCCTCGCAAAACGACACGCTGGCCGCCATCCGAGACTACGAGCACGTGGTCAACGACCCGAATCACAAGTCGGAGGAGTTGCAGCGGGTGATGGAGCAGATGGACGCGCTCAATGCCTGGGACTACGAGGCGCAGGTCAAGCAGATTCTGGGCCGCCTGGGCATTCTGGGGCCGCTGCTGGACCGGCCGGTGCGCCTGCTTTCGGGCGGGCAGCGCAAGCGCGTGGCCCTGGCGCGGGTGCTCATCGAGGAGCCGGAGGTGCTGATTCTGGACGAGCCCACCAACCACCTGGACCTGGACACCATCGAGTGGCTGGAAAACCGGCTGGCCTCGCCCTCCCTCACCCTGCTGATGGTGACCCACGACCGGTACTTCCTGGATAAAGTGGCCAACGAAATCGTGGAGCTGGACCAGGGCCGCGTGCACCGCTACCAGGGCAACTACTCTTACTTCGTGGAGAAGAAAGCTGAGCGGGAGCAGATGGAAGCGGCCGAGGTGGAAAAAGCCCGCAACCTGCTGCGCAAGGAACTGGAGTGGATGCGGCGCCAGCCGCAGGCCCGCGGCACCAAGCAGAAGGCCCGCATCGACGCTTTCTACGAAACGCAGGAAAAGGCGAAAACCAAGCTCAAGGGCCCCGAGCTGGAACTGTCGGTGAAAACCACCCGGCAGGGCGGCAAAATCATCGAGGTGGAGCACCTGCACAAGCAGTTCGGCGACAAAGTGGTGCTCGAGGACTTCAGCTACGTGTTCAAAAAGAAAGACCGCATCGGTTTGATCGGGCCGAACGGGGCCGGCAAGTCGACGCTGCTGAACATGCTCACCGGCAAGCTGCAGCCCGATTCGGGCACCGTGGACGCGGGCCAGACCACCGTATTCGGCTACTACACCCAGAACGAGCTGGAATTCGACGAGTCGCAGCGCGTCATCGACATCGTGAAGGAAGTAGCCGAGGTGGTGGAAATGGCCAACGGCGACGTGGTGACGGCCTCACAGTTTCTGCAGCACTTCCAGTTTCCGCCGGCCCAGCAGTACACGCTGGTGAGCAAGCTGAGCGGGGGCGAAAAGCGCCGCCTGCAGCTGCTGCGCGTGCTCATCAAGAACCCCAACTTCCTGATCCTCGACGAGCCCACGAACGACCTGGACATCATCACCCTCAACATCCTGGAGGACTTCCTGCTGAACTTTGCGGGCTGCCTGCTTATCGTCTCGCACGACCGGTACTTCATGGATGCGCTGGTGGAGCACGTGTTTGTGCTGGAGCCCGGCGGCAAGGTGCGGCAGTTCCCCGGCAACTACACCGACTACCGCGAGTGGCAGAAGGAGCACGAAGCCGAGGAGTACGCCCAGCAGCAGGCCCGCACGGCCAAGGCGGCCGCCGGCGTCGCTCCGGCGGCCGAGGTGAAGGCTTCGGCGCCGGCCGCCCAGAAACGCAAGCTCAGTTTCGCCGAAAAAAAGGAGTACGAGACCCTGGAAAAAGACATTGAAAAGCTGGAAGCCCGCAAGCAGCAGCTGATCGAGCAACTGAACTCCGGCAGCGGCTCGCACACGGAGCTGGCCGGCTGGGCCGCCGAGCTGAAGCGCACCGACGCCGACCTCGACAGCAAGGGGGAACGGTGGCTGGAGCTGGCCGAGTTTGCCTAAGCCCGATTCGGACTTCTCAAAAGCACCTTGCCAATAAAAAGCCCGGCCTGCTTTGGCTGCCTTGCGCAGCTGGAGCAGGCCGGGCTTTTTGGCTTGTCCGAGGCTCAGCCGCCGGTGAGGCGGGCGCGGCGGCAGCCGACGGCGCCGGGTTTCGGGCCGCGTGGGGCAGTCGGGGCCAAAGTGGCAGGGCCTGAACAACGTCCGCCACAACCGTTCAGCCGGGTACTCAGGGCTCATCGAGCCGGCTTGGGTTGAGACTTGACAATTTTTCACCCGGCTCCGTGCTACTTTTTCTCCTTTTCTGCATCCATTTCCTAAGCTCCCGCTTTTCCGCTCCGCTCCACCACCGAAAACACCTTAGCTATGAAACAGCCCAACCTCGACCAGTGGACCACTGGCTTCGCGCTGGTGGCGTTTCTGGGCCTGTTCGTGGCCCCCTTGCTCTATCTGCAGGCCGGCCGGCGGCATGCCGCCGTAGGCTACGTGGTAGCCATTCTGACCCTGTTTTCGGTGACGCTGCTCTACTACGTGCTGTGGTGGAGCAACTACCTGCAGTATTTCCCTTACCTCAACGGCAGCGTGGAGCTGTTCACCCTGCTGTTTGGGCCGTTGTTTTACCTGTACCTGCGCAGCCTGGCCGGGCAGCCCGCGCGGCGCGGCTGGCACCTGCTGCCGTTTGCCGCGGCCTTGCTGCTGAACCTGCCCTGGGTGCTGCTGTCCCCGGCCCAGCGGCGCGCCCACTTGCAGGCCGGCGGCTGGCTGGCCGATTACCACCACGTGCTGCCCTGGCTGGCCCTCTCGCAGCTGCTGCTCTACGGATTGGCCTTGCTGGGGCTGCGGCACCGCTTCCGGGCCGGGCACCCCGCGGCGCGCTGGGTGCGCTGGCTCACCGTCTGCTACTGGGGCTTTGTGCTGGCCAACTGGTCGTACTACCTGCTGGTGGACCTGCCGTTTTTCTCGCGCCGCTGGGACTACGGCATTTCCCTGGCCATGTCGGCCTTCATTTTCCTGGTGGCCGTGCTGGCCTACGTGCAGCCGCAGGTGTTTCAGCCGCTGCCGACGGCTACCGATTCTGCGGCGGCAGCCACGGCCACTGACCCGCACCGCGCTGCCGATACGATTGCGGCGGCAGCCACCCTTACTCCGGCTGAAGCAACTCCGGCCGACCGCGCGCCGCGCTACCTGCACTCGGGCTTGCCGCCCCACGTGGCGCAAGAACAGGCCCGACGGCTGCAGCAACTGATGCAGCAGGAGCGGCTGTACCGCCGCCCGGAGCTGCGCCTCGACACCCTGGCCGAGCGGCTGGGGCTAAGCCGGCACCACCTCTCGCAGGTGCTCAACGAGCAGCTCGGGCTCAATTTTTTCGAGTACCTCAACGCCCTGCGCGTGGCCGAGGCGCAGCAGCTGTTGCGCAAGACCTCGCGCCGCCGCCTCAACATTATCGAAGTGGCCTACGAGGTGGGGTTCAACAACAAAGTGTCGTTCAATAAGGCCTTCAAGCAAGCCACCGGCCTCACGCCCAGCGAATTCCGCCAACAGCTTGACGGTAACGCCGATGGGGATTTACCTTTTCCGCTGACGCCCGAACTGGAAAAAGGGTAAGGTTTATCGGGCCTTACTCGCCGGGGTAGGTGGTCGGAGTCCTTAGGGCAGACCAACCTGCCGGGCTCATGCCACACCCGCTCCTGCTGCTTGCCCGCCTGATTTCCGCTCAAAATCCGGCCGGCTCCTCTCCGCTTACGGCTCCCCTGCCCCGCGGCGCCCTGCCGCGCCGTGGCCGGCTCGCGCGTGCCCTTCGCCTGGCTCCCGGCAGCCGTGGCGCCCAGCAGCCGCGCTGCATCCCTTGACTTTTTCGCCCCGGCGCCTCGGGGCCTTTGGCAAAGCGGCGGGCTGAACCTGCCGGACCCCGCGGCCGGGGTTGCAAACCCGGTCGTGCGCGAAAGTTTCCGCTTGGTGAGTGGGCGGAAACCCGGCCCCGGCGCAGAGCCGCGGGCCTTGCCCGGCCGTTCGGCCCGCTGCCCTTGCCCTTTCCGCCCGGCCCGCCGGCCGCGCGGCTCCGTCCAACTCTCACCTTCTAACACCCACACAACCTGCCTTATGAAACCAACCTTACTTCTAGTCGGCGTGCCTCTTGTGCTCCTCGTGGAGCCGGCGGCGGCCCAGACCCGCACCGTGTCGGGCACGGTGAAGGACCGGGCCACGGGCCAAGCCCTGCCCGGCGCCACGGTGCTGCTCAAGGGCACCACCACGGGCGCCTCCACCAACGCCGAGGGCACGTTTTCGCTGACCGTGCCGGCCGAGGGCGGCACCCTCGTTATCAGCTCCATCGGCTACGCCACCATCGAGCAGGCCATTGGCAACCAGTCGACCTTCACCATCAGCTTGGCGGCCGGCACCGAGCAGCTGAGTGAGGTGGTGGTGACGGCCCTGGGCATCGAGCGGGAACGGAAAAGCCTGGGCTACGCGGTGGAAACGCTGGAAAACAAGGACATCACCCGCGCCAGTGAGCCCAACCTCGTGCGCTCCTTGCAGGGCCGCGTGGCGGGCGTGCAGGTGTCGTCGGCCTCGGGCGGGGCGGGCGGGGCCACGCGCATCGTCATCCGCGGGGCGCAATCGTTTACCGGCGACAACCAGCCGATATACGTGGTCGACGGCAACGTCATCAGCAACAACGCGGTGACCAACCTGAGCGCGGCCACCCCGCGCGGCAACGGCGACGACCTCAACAACGGCGTGGACTTGCCCAACCGCGCCGCCGACATCGACCCGAACAACGTGGAGTCGATTACGGTGCTGAAAGGGCCGGCCGCGGCGGCCTTGTACGGGGCGCGGGCGGCGTCGGGGGCCATCATCATCACCACCAAGAAGGGCGCCGGGCTCAAGGGCCGCTCCCAGATTGCGGTGACCAGCGCCGTGACCCTGGACCGTGTGAACCGCCTGCCCAAGTTTCAGAACACCTACGGCTCGGGCACCGACGGCGTGTACGACCCGCAAAACAACGTGAGTTGGGGCCCGCGCATGGACGGCCGCCTCGTGCCCGACTGGCGCACCTACACCCTGGCCGACCCCAACGCGACGGTGGTCGATTCCATCCCGCTCACGCCCAAGCCCGACAACGTGCGGGACTTCTTTGAGACGGGCGTGACGACCAACAACGCGGTGTCGTTTTCGGGCTCCAACCAGGCCTCGAACTTCTACGTGTCGTTGGCCGACGTGCGCACCAAGTCGTTTATTCCGAACACGACCTACAAGCGCACCAGCGTGAGCCTCAACGGCGGCACGCAGCTGTTTAACAAGCTGACGACCAGCGCCACGCTGACCTACGTGAAATCGGGCGGGGACCGGGGCGTGCAGGGCCAGTCGCGCTCCAACATCCTGCAAACCATCTACAACACCCCGCGCGACGTGGTCTTGACCGACCAGAAAAACTACAACGACCCGCGCTACGACCTGACGGGCTACTACCTCGCCGGCTTCCGCAACAACCCCTACTTCCTGCTCGACAAAAACCTGCTCACCGACGACGTGGACCGGCTGTTCGGCACGGCCACCGTGAGCTACGACCCGCTGGACTGGCTGAATTTGACCTTCCGGCAGGGCGTGGACGTGTTTACGGACCGGCGCCGGCAGACCATTGCCCAGGGCACCATCAACAACCTGGCGGGGCGCTACCTGGAAGACAACAACTTCGGGCGCAACCTGACCACCGACGCGCTCATCAACGTGACGCGGCGCTTCGGCGAAGATTTTACCCTGAAGGGCGTGTTCGGCACCAACTACCAGGAGCAGCTTACCTCGCGCACCGTGGCCGACGGCGTGGGCCTGGTCATTCCCGACTTCTACGACCTGAGCAACGCCAACGTGGTGACCAACAACAAGGTGGACACCAAGCAGCGCCTCCTGGGCGTGTTCGGCGACGTGCAGCTGGCCTACCGCGAGTACCTGTATGTGGGCCTGACCGGGCGCAACGACTGGACCTCGACTCTGCCCAAGGCCACGCGCTCCTTCTTCTACCCCAGCGCCAACGTGGGCTTCATCTTCACCGACGCCTTCAAGCTGCAGAATAACTACCTGAGCTTCGGCAAGCTGCGGGCCAACATTGCCTCCGTGGGCAAGCCGCCGATTCCCTACCAGATCGACCCGGTGTTCGTGCGCTCGACGGTCGACAACGGCTTTCAGGCGCAGTACGTGTTCCCGCTGCAGAGCGTGCCGGGCTTCCGCGTGGGCAACGTGCTGGGCAACCCGCGGCTGAAGTCGGAGCTGACCACGGCCTACGAGGGCGGGCTGGAAATGCGTTTTTTCCAGAACCGGCTCGGGTTTGACCTGACCTACTACAAGTCCGTCAGCAAGAACATCATCGTGAACGTGCCGGTGCCGGGCACCTCGGGCTTCACGGCCCAGACGGCCAACGCGGGCACCATGGAAAACCGCGGCGTGGAGTTGGCCCTGAACGCGACGCCGGTGCAGCTCAAGAACGGCTTTACCTGGGATTTGAACTTCACCTTCACCCGCAACCGCAACCGCGTGACCGAAGTGACCAACGTGACGCCCAACATCGGCGTGGGCGGTTTGGGCTCGGTGGCCCTGGAAGCCCGCGTAGGCCAGCCCTACGGCAGCTTCTTCGGCACCAAAATGCTGCGCGACGATGAGGGCCGCGTCGTCATCGACCCGGTGTCGGGCTTCCCGCGCCTCGACCCGGTGCTGACCACTTTGGGCAACATCCAGCCGAAGTTCTTGGCCGGGGCCGGCACCACGCTGGGCTACAAGGGCCTCAGCCTGAACGTGCTCTTCGACACCAAGCAGGGCGGCAAGTTCTTCTCGAACACCATCAGCACCCTGCAGTTTGCCGGGGCGCTGGAGGAAACCACCGCCAACGACCGGCAGCCCTTCCTCTACCCGAACTCCGTCATTCCGAACCCGGACGGCTCGGGCACCTACGTGCCGAACACCACGGTGCTGACGGACGGCGGCTTCAACTACTGGCGGCAGGTATCGACGGCGGGCGAAAATGCCCTCTTCAACGCCTCCTACGTGAAGCTGCGCGAGGCCTCGCTGAGTTACGCGTTGCCGGCCACGCTGGTGAGCAAGGTGAAGCTGACGGGTATTCAGTTTTCGCTCATCGGCCGCAACCTCGCGCTCTGGACGCCTGATTCGCAGCCCCACGTCGACCCGGAGGTCAGCTCCCTGGGCTCGGGCAACAACCAGGGCTACGAGTTCTACGCCTACCCGAGCACCCGTTCCTACGGGGCCAGCCTGCGCCTGACGCTGTAAGCCATTCACCGCAACAAATACGGACATGAAAACCCAACTCATCCGACTCGGGGCGGTGCTGGGCCTGCTGCTGGGCAGCTCGGCCTGCGAGAAAGACTTCCTCGACATCAACAAGGACCCCAACAACCCCACTACCGCCGACATCAACCTGGTCTTGCCCTCGGGGCAGGCCACGGCCAGCTTCATCATCGGCGGGCAGTACAACGTGGTGGGCGAAATCCTGGCCCAGCACCTGGGCATTGCGCAGGGCGGCAACCAGTACCGCGCCTGGGACCAGTTCAGCATCCCGAGCAGCACCTTCGACGGGCGCGAGTTTTCGGGCGGCTTGTATGCCGGCGCGCTGGAGGATTTTCAGTACGTCATCAACGCCGGCACGCCCGCGAATGAGTGGCGCATGGTGGGCATTGCCAAGATCTTGAAGGCCCACACCTACCAGGTCATCACTGATCTGTACGGCGACGTGCCGTTCAGCGAGGCGTTGCAGGGCTCGGCCAACCTCACGCCCAAGTACGACCGGCAGCAAGACATCTACGCCGGCCTGCAAAGCCTGCTCGACGAGGGCATAGCCGACATTGCCAAGCAGCAGGGCCGCTTTCCCGGCACGGCCGACATGAACTACCGCGCCGCTACGGAGGCCGACATGCAGAAGTGGGTGCGCCTGGCCAACACCCTGAAGCTGCGCCTGTACCTGCGCCTGACCGAAGTGGATGCCGCGGGCGCCCGCGCCGGCATTCAGGCCCTGTACGCCCGCAACCAAGGCGCCACGGACTTCAATTTTATGCGCGCCGCCGACAGCTACCAGTTCAACAACGGTACGGCCACCAACTCGGAAAACCCGTTCTACCAGACCAACTTCCGGTTGCAGAACAACCTGGCCGTCAGCAGCAACCTCGGCGACACGCTGGTGCGCTACCAGGACCCGCGCCTGCCCGTCTTCGCCCTCGACGCGGACCTGACGACTACCCCGGTGGAATTCCTGTTTGTGCGGCCGGGGCAGAACGCGCCCTACCCGAACAACTTCACCACCAGCGCCGGCACGCCCGCGGTGCGCCTGTCTTTCCCCGGCACCTTCTTCATCGGGCAGGCTTTCACCAACGTCAACCGCGCCGGCAGCTCCTACCCCGGCATTTCGGCCACCGATGCGCCGGCCAAGTCGCGCCCCACGCTGCTGCTGACCTACGAGGAAAGCCAGCTGCTACGAGCCGAAGCGGCCGTGCGCGGCTGGGCCCCAGCCGCCGAAAACCCGCAGACGCTTTACGAAACCGGGGTGCGCGCCGCCCTCACCCGCTACGGCGTGTCGGCCGCCGACGCGGCCACCTACCTCACCCGCCCGCCGGTGAGTTGGGCCGCGGCCAGCACCACGGCCCTGAAGCTGCGCTACATCTTCGTGCAGAAGTGGATTTCCTTTTTCGCCACCAACGGCGCCGAAGCCTGGACGGAAGCGCGCCGCACCAATCAGCCCCGCCTGCAAGCCCCGCTGGTAAACCTGCTCGGCGGCGGCCGTTTCGTGAAGCGCCTGCCCTACCCCGACTCGGAGCTGCAGCGCAACCCGCGCATCACCGACACCGGCCTTACGCCCGGCGACATCACCACTCCGGTGTGGTGGGACGTGAACTAGCCTGGCCCGCCTGTATCCGGGTTGGCCCGTCGGACGGCGCAAGTGCCGCTTAGGCCACTACTCGATTTGGTTTGAGCAGGCGCGAGCCGAAGTCCACAAGGCCCCCGTTCGTTTCTAAGACGGTGCAGCCCCGCCATTGCCCGACAGCCCCGGTCCTTGCCGACCGGGGCTGTTTTGCCGGAAATTGCGGTGGCGGACTACGACTTGGGCCCTCGGGCAGCGGCCGTTTCGCTTAATGCGGTATTTTCGACCGGCGGCCCGGGCGTGCAGCCCCGCGGGCGGGCTCTCGTCAGTAGGGCGCCGCGGGGCTCGGTGCCCGGGCCGCGCGTCGTTCACTCTTCCCAACCCTACCTTCCAAACCCCATGAAAAACCCCGTTTCCCTGCTACGCCTGTTTCTGGTGCTGCTGATGGCCGCCTTCTACGCCGGCACCGCGCAGGCTCAGGACGCCCCGGCCGCCAAGCCCAGCCCGGCTGCCACGGCCACCGGCAAGGCCGGCAAAGCTACCGTGACCGTGAAATACAGCTCGCCCGCGGTGAAAGGCCGCACCATCTGGGGCGGCTTGGTGCCCTACGGCCAAGTGTGGCGCGCCGGCGCCAACGAAGCCACCACCGTTACCTTCGACCAGCCCGTGACGGTGGAAGGCAAGGCCCTGCCGGCGGGCACTTACGCCTTCTTCGTCATCCCGACGGAAAAGCAGTGGACGGTCATCTTCAACAAAACGGCCAACCAGTGGGGCGCCTTCAAGTACGACGAAAAGCAGGACGCGCTGCGCGTCATGGCCACGCCCCGCAAAGCGGCTTCGATGAGCGAGCGGCTGACCTACGCCGTGGAAAGCCCGGGCCTGGTGCTGCGCTGGGAGAACCTGGAGCTGCCGGTAAGCATCAAGTAATTTTTTCTCTTCCTAACAAGCCCCGCCGAGCAGCTGCTCGGCGGGGCTTGTTGCTTTTCCGGGTCGTTCAGGGTGCTGGCTCGGCCAGTAACGTGAGCGACACGGCGGCGTTTTCCACCCGCTTGTGCTGGTTGTCGACGTCGAACATGCGCCAGGGCAGGCCGTGCACGTGCCGGCTCGTGGTTTCCACCGACGTGGCCGAGGTAGCCACCATAATGGCCGGAAACGCGTCGGCCGGGGCCGAGCGGTAGGTGGCCTGGTTGCGCGGGTCGGTGGCCGTCACGACGGTCCAGGGCGGCTGCAGCTCCACCAACTGCTCTTCGGGCGACGAGGGCAAGCCCTCGACCAGCAGGCACAGGCCCGCGGCTGGCACCCGGATGCCGTGGGACGCCAGCTCCACCGTCAGTTCCTGGTTGGGCAGGGCCGCAATCTGGGCCGCCGAATACTGCAACTCCCCGGTCAGCAAGTCGCGCGTCAGGTCGGGCGTAAACGGCGAGGTGGGCAGAACGGGCAGCAGCCGCATGCGCACCCGGCCGGCCGTCGGGTGGTTGTTGCGAAACTGCGCCGTGAGCCGCTGCACCACGCTGCCCACCTCGCCGGGCGCCGGGCGAAACAGGCTGGCCGTCTGGTACTCGGGCACCAGCAGCACCCCGCCCACGTACTTGAGCTTGCCCGCGTAGCCCGACAGCCGCACCGGCCGCGCCCCTTGCACCACCACGTCGGCCAGGGCGAAGCGCTGCGGGGTGAGGCGCAAGGTGTCGACCTGCCCGGCCGGCAACGCGCCGCGCAGCACTTCGGCCGGCGCGTAGCCCAAGTGGCGCAGCCGCAGGTGCGCCGCCGGGCCGGGCAAGGTGATGTGGCCGGTGGCGTCGGTGCTGCGCGTGGCGCCGGCGTCCAGGTCGGTGACGGCCACGCCGGCCAGCGGCTGCCGGGTAGCAGCATCGATAACCACGGCCTGATAGGCCGGCGGGGCACCCCACGGCCACAGCCCGAGCAGTAACAAACCAAGTATAGCCATAGATAAGTAAGCCGCCCGGCGGCCGGCGCCGCCCAGCTCGGCGGAACCGGCCGCCGGGCGGCGGGGCAACAGGTCGGATTTTTAGTTGCGGCGGCCGGCGGCCGGGGCCGTAGCTACCGGGTGGGCATCGAGGCGGAAGCGCTGCTGGGTGAAATCAGCGGCCAAGGCGCGGCCGCCCACTGGCATCACGACGCGCAGCCGGGAGGCCGTATCGGAGTAGCGGCGGAAGCGCACCCGCCCGCGCTGCTCGGCGCCGGGCGCGAGGGTTGTTCTGCGCAGCAGGGTGGTTTCCAGCTGCCGCTGCTGGTCGCGGGCGGCGGTGGCCTGCACGGCGTGGCTGGCACGCTCCTGCTCGTAGCGGGCCATTTCGGATTGATAGCGGGTTTGCCGGGCCGTGCGGCGGGCGGCATTTTCGTGGCGCGGGCGGCTGCTGAGGTCGTCGAGCAGGTTGCTCAGCGAAGACAGCATTTCGGCGGCCGGCCGGGCGGCCGATTTCTGCTGGTGGTAGGCGGCCTGTTGCTGCAGGGCCTGAATGTTTTGCTCGGGGTTTTCGGCCTGCACGCGCAAGGCCCCTATGCCAGGAGTAGCCGAATACGCGTCGAGGTAGAAGGCTTCGGGCGCCACCCGCACCGGGCGGCGGCTGCGGTTATGTACCGTCACGTCAAACTCCAGCCAGGGCCCGGCGGTGGATGCCACGCCCAGCCGCACGTCGACGCTGTCGTTGTTGGCCGCCACCATCTGCAGGCCGTCCTGCCACTGGCTGTTGCCCGCGGCGGGCTTCACCAGCACGTAGTGCGACGTGGAGCAGGCACCGAGGCTCAGCAACAGGGCGCCGGCCGGCAGCAGGGTGGCAAAAAAGGACCGAAGGGTAGAAGTATTCATGCGCCAGGGAAAGAGTGGTCTGGTAAGTAACGACTATTCCCTGGCTAATCAAAACACCACCACCGGCTGCATTTCTTGTACTATTAAGAGTACCACGACGCGGCGCGGTCCCTCCTTTGCCCGGCCCTTATTGCAGAGCTGCCGGCAAGTCAAATTCGCCCGACTCGGCGGGCACCAAGGCCCAGGTTTCGACCACGGCGACCAGCGGAATCGGGCCGAACACGTGGGCAAAATACTGCCCGCGGGCGGCGGCCCATTCGCGCTTCACCAGCGTGCCCGCGGCCGTCAGCGCCGCCTCGTCCAGCACCAGCAGCACCAAGTCGCGGCGGCCGCGGTAGTAGCGGTTGGCCGTTTCCACCACCTGATGCCGCTCGGAGGTGTGAATAAAGCCTTCGGCCTGCAGATCGGGGCTGGCAAAAAAGCCCGTTTGCTGGGCTTGCTGCCAGTGCGCCAGCTCGGCTATGCGGTAGAGCATGTTCCGGTTGTTGGGGCTATTGTGTGGGCCGATTAAAATGCAGAAGCCAGCTATCAGCCTTGCGGCTGACAACTGGCACCCAGCAGCTGATAACTACAATGTTACGCCTTCCACAGCTCGTGCTGCTGGCCTTTGCTGGTCAGCACAAAGCGCACGGGGTTGGGCAGCAGCACCAGGCGCACTTTGCCGGGGTACTTCTCCGAGTCGACCCACACGCCGTCTTCGCTGGTGAGCTGGAGGCCGGCGGGCAGGTAGGCAGTGGGCAGCAGCACGTCGGTGTCGGAGCTGAGGTCACCGTGGACTTTCTCCAGGGCCGCTTCCAGGAATTCGCCGTACTCCTCGTTGAAATCGTCCTCCAAGTCGTGCAGCTCCTCCTCCACGTCATCGTAGCGGGAGTCGCTGTAGGCCAGCTGGTGCAGCTCGTGTTTCTTCGTTAAAAGGGCCGTCAGGGCCTTGTTCAGGGCGTTGGTATCCATATTGGTATGCAAGGACGGCCGGTGTGGGGATGGGGCGGCGTCGATGGCAAATTTGGGAAAGAATCAAGAAAGTCGCCACGCCGGGCACGAATTAGCCCGAAACAGTATTTTTACCACGTCTTTTCCCCGACGTCCAACTTTTTCCACCCGAAACCCGCCCCGCGCATGGAAACGCTGACCCCGGCCGCCACGGCCGCCCCGCAAACCGTCGATTTTCTGCCCCTCAACGGCACCGACTACCTCGAATTCTACGTCGGCAACGCCAAGCAGTCGGCCTACTACTACCAGGCTGCGTTCGGTTTTGAGCTGGTGGCCTACTCGGGCCCCGAAACCGGCGTGCGCGACCGGGCCAGCTACGTGCTGCAGCAAAACAAAATCCGCTTGGTGCTCACCACCTCGCTGCTGCCCGACTCCGACATCACCAAGCACGTGGCCAAGCACGGCGACGGGGTGAAGGTCATGGCCTTGTGGGTGGACGACGCCCGCAAATCGTTCGAAGAAACCACCAAGCGCGGCGCCAAGCCCGCCTTCGAGCCCTACACCGTATCGGATGAAAACGGCGAGGTGACCATGGCTGGCATCTACACCTACGGCGAAACCATCCACACCTTCGTGGAGCGCTCCAAGTACAACGGCCCCTTCCTGCCCGGCTTCGTGGCCCGCAAGAGCAACATTCCGCAGGGCAACCCGGTGGGCCTGCAGTACGTGGACCACTGCGTGGGCAACGTGGGCTGGGGCGAAATGAACCAGTGGGTGAAGTTCTACGAGGACGTGATGGGCTTTAAGCTGCTCATCACCTTCGACGACGATGATATCAGCACCGAGTACTCGGCCCTGATGTCCAAGGTGGTGTCGAACGGCAACGGCTTCGTGAAATTCCCCATCAACGAGCCGGCCGAGGGCAAGAAAAAGTCGCAGATCGAGGAGTACCTCGACTTCTACCACGATGCGGGCGTGCAGCACATGGCCCTCATCACCCACGACATCCGCACGACGGTAACCGAGCTGCGCCGCCGCGGGGTGGAGTTCCTCTCCGTGCCCGAGACCTACTACGAGGACCTGATCGAGCGCGTGGGCCACATCGACGAGGACCTGGAGAGCATCAAGGCCCTGAACCTGCTGGTGGACCGCGACGAGGAAGGCTACCTGCTGCAGATTTTTACCAAGCCGGTGGAGGACCGCCCCACAGTGTTCTACGAAATCATCCAGCGCAAAGGCGCCAAGTCGTTCGGCAAGGGCAACTTCAAGGCCCTGTTCGAAGCCATCGAGCGGGAGCAGGCCCTGCGCGGCAACCTCTAAGATAACTGCGGATTTTCCGCTTGCTCCGGCACTGTTCCGACGCCCCGGCCCCACGGCCGGGGCGTTTTGCGTTTGGGCTCACCCGATTATGTGATTGATCCGGCGGACGTTGGCTCTTTGCTTTGCCTAATGCGGCCGCCGCGTCAGGCCACGCGGCCGATTGCGCGGCCGGCTCACCCTATCTGTCACCTTTTACCTGTTCGATATGAAGCATTTAATTCGCAAGGCGGGTTTGCTGGCCCTTCTGGGCACCGCCCTCAGCAGCAGCGCGTACGCCCAACGGGGCGGCAATTTTCTCGGTTTCACCAGCGCCGAAGACGATAAAGTCACGGTGACGAACTTCGCCTTGCCCGCCACCGGCAGTTTCTCGCTGGAAGCCTGGGTGTACTTCAATGGCACCGCCTTCGGCAACAACGGCTCCTACAATACCGTGCTGGAGTTCGGCAACGACGACCCGTGGTTCGGGGTAAACGGCAGCGGGCAAGTGAGCCTGTACCAGGCCGTGGCGGGCGGCACCGTGCCGGTGCGCACCTGGGCGCACATTGCTTACACCTGGGACGGCACCACCGGCACCGTGTACCTCGACGGCACGCCCGTGGGCACGTCCACCAGCGCCCCGGCGCGCGGCGGCAGCGGCCTCGGCATTGGCTACAACTCCGGCGACTCGGGCTGGCAGGGCTACATCGACGAGGTCATGGTGTGGGGCGCGGCCCGCACGCAAGCGCAGATTCAGAGCGACCGGACCAGCGGCCCGCCGGCCGGGGCGGCGTTTCTGCTGGCCTACTTTAAGTTTGAGGATGCGGCCACGGGCCAGACCGTTGCCAACCTCGCCAACGGGGCCTTCAACGGCGTGCGCGGCTCAACCGCAGCCACCGAACCCAACGACCCGATTTTCACCAACGTGCTCGTCAACAGTGCCCGGTCGGCCAGCGTGGCGGCGGGGCAGCTGCAGCCCAACTACCCCAACCCGGTAGCGGGGCAGACGACCATTCCCTTCGTGCTGCAGCGCCCGGGCCACGTGCGCCTGAGCGTGCTCGACCTGGCCGGCCGCGAAGTAGCCACCCTGCTCGACGAAACCCGCCCCGCCGGCGCCTACGCCGCGCCTTTCCGCCCGGGCCGCCTAGCGGCGGGCGTCTACCTTACCCAGCTCAGCATCGACGGGCAGCGCCTGACGCGGCGCCTCGTGGTGCAGTAACGGTTACCCCTTTCCACCAACGAAAACGCCCCGGCCAGAACTGGCCGGGGCGTTTTGCTGTAGCTTGTTTACGTGAGCCGCCGTGCTTACTTCGAGCCGACGAGTACGCCGCCGACGAAGTAGTTGCCGGTTTCGGTGCGCAGGTTGTAGACGATGGGCACGGCGCCGGCGTCCTGCCGGTCGGTGAGGTGGGTGGTTTCCACCGCGGCGGCGCTGCCGAGCTGCAGCACGTTGTCGGAGGGGCGCAGCTCGTCGGCGCGCAGCTGCTGGCCCTCGGCCGTTACGATGGGGTGATTGGGCGTCACGGTCAGCTCGGTGGCAGGCTTGTAGGGGCGGCCGGGCGTGCTGTCGAGGTCGGCGTACACCTGCTGGGCGCCGATGGTCAGCTGCACCAAGGGGTATTTCTGCTCGTCGTGAATGTCGAGGCGCAGCACGCGGGTGGGCACGGTTTTGCCGGTCAGGGCGTCGTAGCCGAGCACCACGTCGCCGGGGCGCACCTTGCTGATGTGTATCTCGCGGCCTTCGGGCAGGGCCACGCGGGCGTAGGCCGGAAAGCACACGGCTTCCTCGCATTTGAAGGGCTGGTCGTAGGCGGCTTTCAGGTCCGTGTACTCCTTGTTCAGGTCGTAGAAAGCACTGCTGTAGCCCACCAGTTGCTGCACCTGCCCCACCATCACTTGCTGGCCGCTGGCCAGGGCGCTCATGAAGTTCTTTTCCTCGGGGCGCTGGATGTCGTCGCCGTAATGAATCTTGGCCAGCTCGGTCTGGTAGGGCGTGACGCGGTTTTTCACCAGGGCTTTCTGGGTGGCCCAGGCCGTGCCCAGCTGGGGCAGGTACTTGGTGTAGAGGTCGAGGCGGCGCTTGGTGAACTGCCGGTAGAAGTCGAAGTTCTTGCGCTGGCCGGCGCAGTCGCCCTCGCGGGCTTCGGGCTGGTGCTTGGCCTGCTGCTCCTGCTTCACCGCTTCCAGCTCGGTTTGCAGCTGCTGCTGCACCCGCGTGAAAGCGTTGCCGCTCATTTCGGCATTGAAGGCCTCCATCATCTTGCTGTTGGCCTCCAGCGCGGGCGTGGCCACCAGCGGGGCCAGCTTGGCCGGGCGTTGCGTGCCGCCGATGGCCTTCATCTTGCTCTCGTCCATGCCGTGCTTGCGCATGAGCTGCTGCATGTAGGCGTCCTGCTCCGCTTCCGACTTCTTGTCCCAGGCCGCGCGGAAGGCCGGGTTTTTCATTTGCTGCATGAAATCAGCCTGGGCGGCCTGAAAGCTGGGGTCCGACACCATACGCTGCTGAGTGCTGCCGGCCGGAGCCATCTGCGCCTGCATGAACTGGGCCTTTTCCGCGTCGCTCATCTTGGCCAGTTTGGCCTGAAACGCGGGGTCCTGCATCTGCTGGGCCAGCTGCATGGCTTGGGCGTTGTAGCCGGGCGTGCCCGCGCCGTGTTGCTGCATATAGGCCATTTTTTGCTGGTCCGTCATCTTGTCCATGCCCGCTGCCTGGGCCTGCCGGGCCGTGTTCAAGTGGGCCTGCTCGTCGCGCGTTTGCTCGGCCGTGCGGCCGGTGCTGATGCCGGCCAGCAGCTGGTTGAGCTGTTTGTCGAGCTCAGCCAGGGCGGCCGGACGCTTGAGCGCGGGGCTGAAAGCCGTGGGCGGGGCCGGAATCCGGTCGAAGTAGGGCAGCACGTCGGTCTTGACGGGCTTCTGGGCGAAGGCCACCGCGAAGGGCAGCACCACGAGCAGGGCCGCCAGCAGGAACATGAGCAAGCTGGCCAGACGGTGAATTTTCATAGCGGGGGTAGCGAAAAAAAGGGGACGAAACGGTGGCGGGAGGCATCGAAACCGACCGGCGCCAAACCAGTCGCTAAGACGGCTGCAAGTGCGGAAAAAATCGGGCGCACTTCAATCGCATGATAATGTGAGCTTTATCCAAACCCGTCTCCACCGTGTGCAAACTTCCGTTTTCTTTGGCGTAGAAAACCCTCCTTTTGACTTTCCCCGCATATGGCCCTATCCGCTGACGTTCAACAGAAAATCAACACCTGGCTTACCGGCAACTACGACGACGAAACCAAGGCGGAAATCACCCGACTGCAGGCCGAGGGCGACGAAGAAAGCCTGAACGACGCCTTTTACCGCAACCTCGAATTCGGCACCGGCGGCCTGCGCGGCGTGATGGGCGTGGGCTCGAACCGCATGAACCGCTACACCCTGGGCATGGCCACCCAGGGCCTGTGCAACTACCTGCTGCAAAGCTTCCCCGGCCAGGAAATCAAGGTGGCCGTGGCCCACGACTCGCGCTTGAACTCGCGCGCCTTCGCCCAGACGGCCGCCGGCATCTTCTCGGCCAACGGCATCACGGTGTACCTCTTCGAGGACCTGCGCCCCACGCCCGAGCTGTCGTACACCATCCGCCACCTGGGCTGCCAGAGCGGCGTGGTCATCACCGCCTCGCACAACCCCAAGGAGTACAACGGCTACAAGGTGTACTGGAACGACGGCGCCCAGGTGGTGGCCCCCCACGACAAGAACATCATCCGCGAGGTCAACGCCATTGAGGGCGTGGACGCGGTGAAATTCCAGGCCGACGAGTCGAAGATTCACCTCATCGGCGCGGAGGTCGACGATGCGTACCTGAGCCAGGTGCAGAAGCTGAGCATCAACCCGGCCGCCATTCAGCGCCAGCACGACCTGAAAATCGTGTACACGCCCATCCACGGCACGGGCATTACCCTGGTGCCGCCGGCGCTAAAACGCTTCGGCTTCACCAACATCCACGTGGTGGAAGAGCAAGCCACGCCCGACGGCAACTTCCCCACCGTGAAGTCGCCGAACCCGGAGGAGAAAGTGGCCATGCAGATGGCCCTGGACCAGGCCAAGCAACTCGACGCCGACCTCGTCATTGCCACCGACCCGGACGCCGACCGCGTGGGCATCGGCGTGAAAAACAAGGACGGCGAGTGGGTGCTCGTCAACGGCAACCAGACGGCCGCCCTGCTCACGCACTACCTCGTGTCGGCCCGCCAGCAGGCCGGCAAGCTCAATACGACGAAGGACTACATCGTCTACACCATCGTCACCAGCGACGTGCTCGGCGACGTGGCCCGGCGCTACGGCATCCGCTCGTTCCAGACCTTGACGGGCTTCAAGTACATTGCCGGCATCATCCGCGAGTTTGAGCAGCAGAACGACGGGCACTACTACATCGGCGGCGGCGAGGAAAGCTACGGCTACATGATCGGCGACTTCGTGCGCGACAAGGACGCGGTGTCGGCCTGCTGCCTGATTGCCGAAATGGCCGCCGTGGCCAAGGACCAGGGCCGCACGCTCTACGAGGAAATGGAGCAGATGTACCGTACCTACGGCCTCTACAAGGAAGACCTCATCTCGCTGACCAAGAAGGGGCAGCGCGGCGCCGAGGAAATCCAGGAAATGATGGCCGAGCTGCGCCAGAATCCGCCCGCCTCGCTCGGCGGCTCGCCCGTGGTGCAGCTGCTCGACTACCAGCTGAGCCAGGCCCGTGACCTGCGCACCGGCCAGGTGACCCCGCTGAATTACGAGAAGTCCAACGTGCTGCAGTTTCTGACCGAAGACGGCTCCAAAGTCTCGGCCCGCCCCTCCGGCACCGAGCCCAAAATCAAGTTCTACTTTAGCCTGAAGCAACCGAATTTCGGCGCCGACGAGTCGTTCGAGGGCGCTCTGGCGGGCCTGGACGGCCGCATCAAGCAAATCATCCAGGAAATGCAGCTGCAGTAACCGGGTTTAGCAAGTAGCCCAAATGTTCCACGCTGGACAGTTGACGGCAGTAAACCATATTACTTTTAAAGGCCGGGCAGCAGTGTCCGGCCTTTGTATTTGGCCCGTGTTGGCGCGGCGAATCGGCGAAATTTACTGTCAATTCCGCAGCGCTTGCCTTAGCAACGCCAAGTTTAACTACCGGCTTAGGACGGACGCATGCCGCCTATATCGTTATGATTCACGAAGTCCGCACTTCTGCCCGCTCGTTTTGGGCCGGCCTGCCGGTGCTGTTGTTTGGCGTGTTTGCGCTGCTGGCAGCGCCGGCGGTGGGGTGCTTGTTGCTGCTCATCGGCGCCGCCATTGCCACGAGCTACCGCGCCGTCGAGCTGGACATAGCGCGGCGGCGCTACCGCAACTTCACCTGGGTGCTGGGCTGGCATGCCGGCCGCTGGGCACCCCTGCCCCCTACCACGCGCGTGGTGCTCAAGCCCCACTCCGATACCATCGTGTACGCCGCCAGCCGCCGCGGCCGCTTCGGCACCGACAGCTACATCAGTAGCTCCGGCCGCTACGAGCACCTGACCCTGCTGCTGTCCGTGCCCGATTCCATTATTGGGGAAGTAATGGAGGAGTTCACCCTGCGCCAGCGCGCCCGGGCCATTGCCGTCGGGCAGCGGCTGGCCGAGGTGCTGGGCGTGCCGCTGCTGGTGCTGGAGGGTGTGTAGCCACTACAGCCGCACCCCGATGCCCGGCCCGAACAGCACGAACCAGTGGTACTTGTTATTGAGCAGGTAGCCCCCGCCGAGGTAGAGCGGAAACGTCAGTTTGGCGTCGCGGCGGGTGGGGTACACCGAGCCCAGGATGACGATGCCCAGGTCGCGGTTGGCGTTGTTGTCCGGGTTGAGGTTGAACGCATTGAGCGCCACAAACCCGGCCCCGACTTTGTAGGGCCGTAAGCGGTTGATTTTTTCGGGGTTGTAGAAGCTAAACTGCGCCAGCGTGGCCAGCGAAATACCGCCGAAGGACGTGTAGTTGCCGTTTGGTTCGCCCAGTTTGCGGGTGAGCAGACCGGCCGGGAAGCTGATGTCGATGTCGAATTTGTAGGTGCGCTTGAGCACCAGCTCCACCACCTGCGTGAAGCCCGGGTCGCTGTACTGCCCGGCTTGGTGCTTCACCGTCACGATGATGCGGCTCCACTCGTCCAAGTCGTAGGTTTTGCGGCTGAGTAGGGCGTTTAGGCTCAGCGCGTCGGTGCGGCAGGCCTTGTCCTGGTAAAACACCGAACGCGGCGAGTTGTCGCCGGGGCAGATGACTACGTTGTCGACGGTGCGGATTTCCACCAGCTCGCCCTTGGCGTTCAGGGTGCGGATTTCGAAGCTCAGAAACTGCTTGCCGTAGAGGGCCTTGTCCGAGTCGAGGCCGTTGGGGTTGAAGTTGAACACCACGTCGCGCACGGTGTGGCCGAAGAGCACCGGGCCGTTGAGCTGGGTGATGGGCCGGGCCGTTTCGCCGTAGCTCACCGATACAAAATCCAGCGGGTGCGGGCGCTGGAACTCGCGCACCGACAGGGCGTAGCCCGTGGCCTGCCCGGCGTTCATGACGGTGCTCTTGCGCTTGTCGAAGGTCACCGGCACCTGCACGCGCAGCACCACCCGCGAGTCGGTGCGGATGGACGAGTCGGAGGGAATCACGGGCAAATCCTCGAAGTGGAAGCGCGCTTTCTGCAGCCCCTCCCCTTCCAGGCGCACGTCCACGGTTTCGCCGGGGCTCACGCTGAGCGAGGACGTCCAGTCGCCGCCGCGGTGCAGCACCTGCACCCCGCTGATGGTGGTTTTGGGCGTGATGTCGAGGTTGGTGACGTACAGCGCCTGGTCGTTGAGCTTGAGGTAGAGGTAGCCCTCGGTTTGCCGGTGGGTGTTGTAGGGGCGCAGGTAGCAGAGCACCCGGTCGTTCGACAGGTACTGACGCGTAAACAATTCACCGATGAGCGCGCCACCGGGCTCTTCCTGGTCCTCAATGCGGTAGGTGCGGCGCAGCTCGAAAAAGCGGCCGTTGTCCAGGATCAGCTCGGCACCGCGGCGGCGGCTGGCCTCGTCCAGGGTCACCATGCGCTTGTCGGGCGTCAGAAAGCGCAGGCGGGTGGCTTTGACGGTGAATTCCTGCCGGAGCGCGGGCAGGGCGTAGTTGAGCCGGCCGCCGCTCTGCAGCATGGGCCGCTCGCTCTGCAGCTTCACCGTGAGCGTGCGGCGCCCGAGTTGCTTGGGCAGCACGTGCAGGCGCAGCGTGCCGTTGGGCTCCCGGGTCACGCGGTAATCAAACTCCTCGGTGCGCACCCACTCGCCGGTGGCGCGCACGTTGCGCGGGTTCGAGCTGTTCAGCTCCAGCACCTTTTCTTCGCCCACAAACAGCTCGTCGTCGGCGGAGCGCAGGCTGACGGCGGTGTAGGCCACCGGCAGCAGCGGCACCACGTCGCGCAGGGTTTCTTCGCCGGTCGCGCCGGGCTGCTCCACCACCAACCGGATAAACTGGCTGCTGGTCAGGTCCTGAAACTTCAGGCGGGTGCGCCAGGCGCCGTCCGGCTCGCGGGTAAGCGAGTCGAGCTGCTGGAAATCGGCCGATTTGCGCAGGCGCAGGGGTTTGTCGCCGGCCACGCGCTCGGGGTACAGGCGCAGCTCCACCGTCTCGTCGTCGCGCCGAAACCAAAAGAACAGCGTCGGCTCGCCCTGCACGATGACCGTATGGCGGCTAAGTTGGTAAGTGGCCGTGTCGGTGCGCAAGCTCACGTCGCGCAGCAACGGTACCTGGGCCTGCGCGCGGCCCACACCTAACCAGAGCAGGACGGCAAACGCGCCCAGCAGTCGTAACATCCTAGAAAGTCCCACGGTGCAAAAATAGACCACGGTTTTGAGGGAAGCTGCAGCTCGGGCGGATTTTGGGCTGAATGCGCTGGTTCACCAGCCGTCATGGCAAAGCGGCCCGGCGGTGGCGCCACTAGTCATTGCGAGGACGCAGGACGAAGCAATCGTTCCTCTCGCGGCACAAACGGCACGACTAGCAGAAGCAAAAAACAGCCGCGCCCGAGACTGATGTTACAGTTTCGGGCGCGGCTGTTTTCGGTCAGGAAGGGTTGCCGCGGCGGTGCTCCTGGAGGAAGGATTGGCTACGCCTTCCTGCGGGTGCCGCGCTTCGCTCGCAACGACGGCCGGTAAACCGGCGCGTCGCCGTTACTGCTTTTCTCTTCTGATGGTCAGGATAAAGAGCACCAGCAGCCAAAAGGCCGTGGCGCCCAGGCCCCACCACGTTACGCCGGGCAGGCCGTGGTAGTAGGGCATCTGCCCGGCGGGGTAGTTGCCCAGCAGGCTCAGGCCCGAAAACAGCAGAAACGCCACCGCCAGCAGCGTAATAATACCGCGCGACACCAGCCGCTCGGCCGTGCGCAGCAATGGCTGGTAGCCGCCGAGCTGGGCCTGCACGCGCAAGTCGCCTTTGCTGAGCTTGCGCACAATCTGGCGCAAATCTGTCGGCAGGGTGTACATCAGCGCCAGCAGCTGCTGCCCGGTGTACTGCAGCTCGGTGGTCACGTTCGACACCGAATACTGCTCCAGAATCAGCCGGCGGCCGTAGGGGCGCACAAACTCGAAGGTGTTGAACGAGGGGTGCAGCACCTTGCCGATGCCCTCCAGAATCACCAGGGCCCGCAAAATCAGGAACACCGAGCCCGGTACCTGCAGGCGGTAGCGGTAGATGATGGTTTGCAGGCGCTCGGCCAGCGCGCTCATGCTCATTTCCTTCACGTCGAGGCCGGTGAAGTCGTCGATGAGCTGCTGCAGATCGGCCTCGAAGGTGCGCATGTCGCGGATGTCGGCGGTAATGGCCAGGCGGCGAAAGTTCAGGGCCATGCCGCGCGCGTCCTGCTGGCTCATGCTGATGAACACGCCCGCGAAGGCGTACTTCTGCTGCTTGGTCAGCCGCCCCACCATGCCGAAATCGATGAGCACGATGGTGCCGTCGGGGCGCACCAGCACGTTGCCGGGGTGGGGGTCGGCGTGGAAGATACCGAACTCAAAAATCTGCGTCAGGTAGATGTCCATGCCCGTTTCGGCCACCGTGCCGGGGTCCAGGCCCCAGCGCAGCAGCTGCTCCTTGTCGGTAATCTTGCAGCCGCTGATATACTCGATGACCAGCACCCGGCTGGTGCTCAGCTCGCGGTAGGGCCGCGGCACGTAGAAGGTCTGGTACTCGGCGTAGAGCTTGCGAAACTGGTCCATGGCCCGGGCCTCGGAGGTGTAGTCCAGCTCCGCCATCATGCTGCGCTCGAAGGCCTCCACGATGTCCTGCGGGTTGCTCAGCCCCTGCTTGCGCAGGTAGCCGCCGGTCAGCTTCACCAGCTCGCGCAGCAGGGCTAGGTCGGTGGTGATTTTGTCGCGGGCGTCGGGGCGCTGCACCTTCACCACCACGTCGGTGCCGTCGAGCAGGCGGGCCTTGTGCACCTGCCCGATGGAGGCCGAGCCCAGCGGCGCGTCCTCAAACTCGCTGAACACCTCCCCCAGCGGCTGGCCCAGCTCTTTTTCGATGATGCGCTTGGCTTCCGCGGTGGCGAAGGGCGGTACCGCGCTCTGCAGCTTGGCAAACTCGTCGACCAGCTCCTGCGGCAGCAAGTCGGCGCGGTTGCTGAGCACCTGGGCCAGCTTCACGAAAGTCGGCCCCAGCTCCTCGATGACCATGCGCACCCGCTCCCAGCGCGACGTCTCAAACACCGTCTGCTCGCCGTGCTGCCAGGTGCGGCGGCGCTGCCGCGGCACCAAGCGCCGCAGCGCCGTGGTGGTTACCGCGTCCTCAAAACCGTAGCGCAGCAGCACCTCCACCACTTGGCGGATGCGCCCCAGGTTGGTCATCGTGTTCTTAAACATCGGGCGTGAAAATGGGGAAATTGTTCGGGCTTGGCGGCTGTCGAGGTGGAGACAGTTTGCGTCCCGAAATCAGCCGCCCGCAAACACAACAAACCCTGCCCCCGAATCCGCGGGCAGGGTCGCTGAAACTAGTAACCCGGCAGGCTTACGAAGCGCTATCAGCGGATGCCGCCGAATCCGACTTTTTAGCCGTAGCTGCTCCGCCCTTGCTGCCCGCCGCCGATTTCTTGGCGCTGGTCGAGGCCGCGCCAGCGGCTTTGGTGGTAGCCTTGGCCGCCGTTTTGGCCGCGCCCGTCGCCGAAGCCGCCGGGGTGCTGGCTTTCTTGCTGCCGCTGGTGCTGCTGGCCGCGGCGCCCGCCGCCGATTTGCTGCCCGAGCCCTTCACGGTGCGCTTCAGCTCCTCCACGTCGGCGCTGGACGCCACGCCCATGCCCTTCATCACGCGCTTGGCGATGCTGTTGATCTGGGTTTCGAACTCCTTGCGCTTGGTGTCGGTGTTTTTCTGCAGCGACTTGAGGATTTGCTCGCCCTCCTTCTGGGAGAGTTTGTTTTCCTGCACCAGCTGGTTGATGGTGTCCTGCACCCGGTCGTTGGTGCGCGAAACGAACCCCACGCCGGCGTAGATGAACTTCTTAAACAGGTCTTCCATGAGGGGAAAAGGTTGGGATGATGAAAACCGGCGCGCCAGGCTTTCGAAGCCGAAAGTAGTATGCATGCCGACTACCTGACACAAACCTACGAAAAGCTAAATATTCCGGGAGGATTGACGGCCACTTTTTTGCTGAAAAAAATCATGGCTTCAATGCGTTAGGTTCCGCAGCTCACGCCGCGGCCCGCACCGGGCGGACGGCGAATTTGCCGACCACCGGCTTTTTCCCGGGTGCGCGCACGGCTTGGCGGGCCGCCTCTTGCGCCTGCCACACCCCGCCGACAAACTCGGCGGCGCGACTTAGCGCAAGCTTGGCCTCGGGCACGGTGCGCCAAAACAGGTGCCACCAGTGCACCAGCCCGTCGAATACCTGCACCGTGACGGGCACGCCGGCGGCCCTGGCCCGAGCCGCCAGGGCCAGCGTATCGGCGTACAGCAGCTCGCCATCGGATACCTGCAGCAGCAAGGGCGGCAGGCCGCGCAGGTCGGCGTACAAGGGCGAGAGCAGCGGGTTGGTGAGCGGGGTGCCGGCGGCGTAGCGCTGCCCCCAGGCCCGGATTTCCAGTGCTTCCACGAATTGGTCTTCGCCGTGCGGGCGGGCCGCGCTGCCGGTGAGGGCTAGGTCGCTCCAGGGCGAGAAGCAGAGTGCAGCGGCGGGCAGCGCCTCGCCCGCGTCGCGCAGTTGCTGCAGCAACGCCAGCACTAAGCCGCCGCCCGCCGAGTCGCCAGCCAGCACTACGTCTTCGGCCCGATAGCCTTGCGCGAGCAGCCAGTGCCAGGCGGCGCGGGCGTCGTCGAGGGCGGCGGGAAAGGGGTGCTCGGGGGCTTTGCGGTAGTCGGCGGAAAGGGCGCGCAGGCCGCAGCGCTGCGCCAGTGCCCCGATGAAGCCGCGGTGCGTGTTCAGGGAGCCCATCACGTAGGCGCCGCCGTGCAGGTAGAGCAGCACGCGGCCCGCGGCGGCGCCTTCCGGCTCGATCCACTCAGCCACCACGCCGGCCGCCGCGGGTACGCGCTCAAAGTGCACGTGCCAGGGCATAAACTGAAGCAGGGTGCTCAGTTCCAGGCCCAGGCGCAGGGAGTCGGCGCTGGGCCGGCGCCGGGCTATGGGCCCGGCCGCGGCCGCGAGCAGCCGCTTGATGAGTTGGTGCTGAAAGGAAGGCATGCGGGTGGGATGGCGGAGAAAGGAACCGCGTCGGCCGCGAAGCCGATGGGCCCGGAGCTGTAGGCGTGGTGCTTCTGTAACGAAGCGCCGCGGCAAAGAGTTGAAATGTATGAGGTTTCCGGGCGATTTGGACGGCGGCCTGAGCAACCTCAAGCGCCGCCCCAATGGGCTTACTGCTGCCCCGGCAGCTTCTCCCCGATCTTATGCCGGCGGTAGCCGCGGATGGCCACCGGAATCAGCCCGAGCACGGGAATAAAAAAGCTGAGCACAAACGGGTTGCGCCAAAGCAGCCGCAGCGTAGTGCCAAAACCGCTGAGCCGCAGCTTGTACTGCGGGCCGTACTTGCGGTAGCCGCGCTCAAATTCGTGGAACAGCAGCGGCCAGAACGGCGGCAGGTAGAACGGGAAATAGCGCCAGTTGGCCTTCATGCGCTGCCACAGCTCCCCTACCCGGAAGGGCTTCTGCCCGTACCGCCCCACGGCGTCGGTCAGTTCCTGCTGCATCTGGTCGTGCACGCGCTCGGTCAGGGCCACGAAATCGTCGCGGGTCAGGTCTTCGAAGGGGCGGTCGGTCCAGTCGCGGGGGCGCAGGCGGCTGCCGAGCACGAAGGTCAGTTTGGCCGGAAACGCCATGTAAAACACCCAGGGCTGCAGGATGATACCAATCAGCAGCCAGGTGATGGGCAGGAAGGGAATGCCGATTTTCTTGACCCACTTGTTGATCCACTCGAAGCTGTATGCGCCGGGGTTCAGGTACTCGGCGTTGACGGTGGAGAAGAGCACCAGGTCCGTTTCGTGCTGAATGCTGAGGCGCACCACGCTGCTGGCCAACCGCTGCAACTCGTACTTCCGATTAAAGCCCTTGCCGATGCCCGGCACGCCCTCCGGGTACAGCATCAGGTTGTGGTCGTTGTAGTACATCATCGTCTCGAAGTTCAGCGTGGTGGCGTCCACGCAGCCCGCGCGCTTCCAGAAATCCGGAATCAGGAACGGGTTCATCAGCGCCGACTGCGAGAGCAGCGGGGCGGCTAGCGGCCGGGGCATGTCGTGCGGCTGGGGCACCGAGCGATACAGGCTGGCCAGGGCCACGATGGCGTCCCAGGGGAAAGCCATGCCCGAGTGGTTGGAGCAGAAAATCAGCGGCCGCTCGGGGTTGTTGCGCTGGGGAAAACGTTCGAGGAAGCCCACCAGCTCGGAGCGAAACCACACGCGGTCGAGCAGTTGCAGCACGTTCTGGTCGAGGGCGCGCACGAAGTCCTCGTCGAAGTAGTCGGCGTAGATGTGCTGGTTGGCACGAATGGCCGCCGGCGGCGACTGCGACGGCGGAACGGCGGGGGCGGAAGCCGGGGGCATGGGGCGGGAATGCGGCGGGCGAAAAATGAGGTGGCGGAGGCCGGATTCCAAGATAGGACTTTGAGCGCGACATAAGCCCTAGCCGCCACTACGCGCAAACGAGGAGTTGGAAAAGTCTCGTAACGGCCCTGTGAATCAATTAATTATTTACAATTATTTGTTTTAATAATTATACATTAATCTTCTCCACCGCTATCGGCCACCTTTTCCCTACCTCTCCAATGAAGCTCGTCTACATCTGGTGTCTGGTGCTGGTGCTGAGTCCGGCTTGGGCGCAGCAGCGCCAAGCGGTGCTGTGGCGCACACCCGCAGTCAACCCTCCCCTTCCCGCCACGCTGCGCACCGCCCGCCCTGTGCTGGCCGATGCGGCGCAGCTACAGGCCGTGCTGGCCGCCGCGCCCACCGAAGACCGCGCCGCTGCCGGTCCGTTGCTGCCCGTGCCGCAGCCCAACGGCAGCACGGAGTATTTCCGGGTGTGGCAAACCCCGGTGCTGGCGCCGGCCCTGGCGGCCCGCTACCCCGATATCCGCACCTACGCCGGGCAGAGCGTGAGCAACCCCAGCGTGACGGCCCGCTTCGACCTGACGCCGCTGGGCTTCCACGCCCAAGTCATCGGCGGGGCGCAGGGGCGCTACTTCGTCGACCCGGTGCCGGGCACGCCGGACGCCTACCGCAGCTTTGCCGCCGCCGACCGGCGGGCGCCTGCGCCCTGGGGCTGCCAGACGGTGGCCCCGCCGGCTGGCTCGGCCCCGGCCGCGGCCCGCACCACTGCCGCGGCTTACGGCGCGCAGCTGCGCACCTACCGCCTGGCATTGGGCTGCACCGGCGAGTACGCGGCGGCCGTCACCACCGCCGCGGGCGCGGCGCTGACGAAGGGCAACGTGCTGGCGGCCATGACCACGGCCATTAACCGCATCACCGGCGTCTACGAGCAGGAGCTAGCCATCCGGCTGCAGCTGATTGCCGGAACCGACGCGGTTATCTACCTGGACGGCAACGCCGACCCGTACACCAACAGCAACATCAGCATGATGTACAACGAGAACCGCACGGTGATGAACGGCGCCTTCGACCCCGATGCCTACGACATCGGGCACGTCTTCGGCACCACCGGCGGGGGCGTGGCGGGCGTGGGCATCGTGTGCCAAACCAGCACGGGCAGCGGCATGCCCCGCCACAACAAGGCCCGCGGCGTAACGGGCATCGGCAGCCCGGTAGGCGACGCGTTCTACGTGGATTACGTGGCGCACGAAATGGGCCACCAGTTCGGAGCCAACCACACCTTCGACAGCGTGACCGATGCGTGCAGCGGCACGCGCAACGCTGCCACGGCCGTGGAGCCGGGCTCGGGCACCACCATTATGGGCTACGCCGGCATTTGCGGGGCCGACAATTTGCAGCCGCACTCCGACGCCTTTTTCCACGGCATCAGCCAGGATGAAATCCTCGCGTTTTTGGCAGCCGGCGGCGCCTGCCGGGCCGGCGTGGCCAACGGCAACGCGCTGCCGACCGCCGATGCCGGACCCGATTACTCCATTCCACAGGGCACGCCCTTCATGCTTACCGGCACGGGCACCGACGCCGACGCGGGCACCACGCTCACGTACAGTTGGGAGCAGATGGATACCGGCGGCAACGGCGGCGCACCCGCGGCGGCGGGCACCAGCCCCTCGGCCCCGCAGTTTCGCTCGTTTGCGCCCAGCCTGAGCTCCAGCCGCACGTTTCCGCGCCTGACCAACCTACTCAACAACGAAGCTTCCTTCGGGGAAATTCTGCCGCTGGTCCCGCGCACGCTCAACTTCCGCCTGACCGTGCGCGACAACCGCCCCGGCGGGGGCGGCGTGGCCTCCGACGCCATGCTTATCACGGTGTCCGAATTGGGCCCGCTGGCCGTCAGCAGCCACAACGCGGCCACCACGTTTGCGCCGGCGGCCATGACCACCGTAACCTGGACCGTCAACAACACCGACCTGCCGCCCATCAGCGCCACGGCGGTGGACATTCTCTTCGCGGCTGACGGGCGCACCTACGACCGCGTCCTGGTCAGCAACACGCCCAACGACGGCACACAGCTGGTGCAGCTGCCCAACCTGCAAACCACCACCGGCCGCGTGATGGTGCGGGCCCGCGGCAACATCTTCTTCGACGTGAACAACGCCGACATCACCCTGAGCGGTCCGCTGCCCGTAACGCTGGCGGCGTTTGAGGCCCAACGCAAGGGCGACAACAGCATCCTGCTGACCTGGACCACGGCCCAGGAGCGCAACAACCGCGGGTTTGAGGTGCTGGCCCAACGCCCGGACGACCCCGCTTGGCGCAAAATGGCCTGGGTGGCGGGCGCCGGCCAGAGCGACGCGGCTCGGCACTACACCCAGCAGCTCGACAACCTAACACCTGGCCGCTGGCACCTGCGCTTGGAGCAGGTTGATTTCGACGACACCCGCACCGCCAGCGAAATCCGCGCGGTGGACCTGCCCGTGCAGACGGCCGCGGCCAGTTGCTACCCCAACCCGGCGACCGAGCGGGCCACCGCGGCCCTGGTGCTGCCCCAGGCGGCCACGGCCACGCTCCGGCTGCGCGACGTGCTGGGCCGCACCGCCCTGGCGTTGCCGGCCCGCCCGCTGCAGGCCGGCTGGCACCAGCTGCCGCTCGACCTGCGCGCCCTGCCCCCCGGCCTCTACACCTGGCAGCTGGAGTTGAGCACCGGCCAAGTGCTGCGCGGCCGGCTGCAGGTGGCGCGGTAACTTTGCTCTAGGCCCCGACGCACGGCGGCCCGCCGGTCTGCTAGACCGGCGGGCCGCCGTTGGTGTTTGCGCAACGGGGTTCTGTCGCCGGCCTCACAGCTGGCGCCGCAGGGTCATGTTGGTCACGAACAAGTCGCCGTCGGCGCGGCGCACGAAGACGAGAAGGCGGCGGCCGTCGGCGGAGTGCAGCAGGCGCGTCACCTGCGTCAGCGACATGTTGGCCACGGGCTGCAGGTTGATGGAAATTAGTTCGTCCTGGGGCAGCAAGTTGGCTATGGCCGCCGGCGAGCCAGGCTCCACGCGTTGAATGATGTAGCGCCGGTACTGCGGCCCGCCGGCCAGCAGCTCCAGCCCGCACATATCGTGTTCGAACGGGTCGCGAAACAGGGCGTTGGGCCGCAGCCACAGCCGGTTGTGCGGGTAATCAATGACCACGGAGAAGCGCTTGAGCAGCTCGAAGCCGATGTTGCCGTTGCGGACCACGCCCACCCGCGCCCGCACGGCGGCATCGTCGGGAAACGAAGCCACCAACGAGCGGATGTGGTAGCGCCCTAACTGCAGGGCCTTTACGCGGCCCAGGTAGCCGCTCACGTCGCCGCTCAGGCCGCGCCCCAGGTAGGAGCGCAGCCGCTGCGCCGGCAGGGTCAGGCGCTGGTCGGAGCCCACTTCCAGCGAGAGGGCATGCCCGGCGCCGGTGTCGAGAATGAGGCGCAGCGGCAGCTGCACCGAGTCGTTGAGCACCACGTCGGTGGTGATGTAGGACCGGTCGCCCTCGATTTCCAGGGGCAGCTCCACCCAGCTGCGGCCACTCGGCGGGCGAAACGCGTCGGGGCGGTGCAGGGTCAGCACCTGTTTTTCGGCCTCCACGGTCACGGCGAAGCTGCGAAACACATCAGCCCCGAGGATGCCGTGGATGGGCCGCCCCACGTAGCCCGATAGGTCTAGAATGTCGTCGGAAAGCAGCAGCAAAGAGAGGTTTTGCGCCGCGGCCAATTTTTTGTCGCCCAACTCCACGCGCACGCTGTCGGTCACGAAGGCCACCAGGGGCGCTTCCTCGCCTACGCCGGCTACGAGGTACTGCTGGCCCAGGCGCAGGTTCAGCGAGTCGCGCAGGCCGGAGTCGGTGATGATGGACTTGCCGACCCCAGTGTCGAGAATGAAGTAGTACGGCCCGCGGCCGTTGAGGCGCACCGGCAGCACAATCAGGTTGCGCTGCAGCTCAAAGTTCAGAACGGCTTGGCGGGCGCGGGGACGGCGCAGCTGGAATGCGGACGGCTGCCCCAGCGCATCCGGCAGGCCCAGCAGCAACCAGCACAAGCCCAGCAACAGCCCCGCGCGGCGGTGCCACAAGTGGAAAAATGACCAAGGCGCGGCCATGAGGTGCAACGGGCGGGAAAGGATGGGAGTATCGAGGGAATAAGATACTAAATCTTCCGCCCGTTTGCCAGAGTTCTTAGCCGGGCAGCTCCCAAGTGCCGCCGGCCTGATAGTGCAGCTGCCCGCCACTCACGTGCAGAGGCGAGGCTAAGTTGTTGTGGTACAGCTGCCCCGTGCCGAGACCCTGGGCCATGTCGCCAATGGAAAATTCGGCGGTAAACTGCCCGATGGCGTTCAGCCCCACGTTGGATTCTAGGGCCGACGTCAGCCACCAGCCCAGGTGGCGCGCCTCGGCCAAGGCTATCCAGCGGCGCGTGGCGGCCAGCCCACCCAGCAGCGTGGGCTTGAGCACCACGTAAGCCGGGCGCACCGCGTCGAGCAGCTCGGCCTGCCGCGCCGGCTCGGTTACCCCGATCAGCTCCTCGTCGAGGGCTACGGGCACGGGCGACGTGCGGCACAACTCGGTCAGCGCCGCCCACTGCCCGGCCCGGATGGGCTGCTCGATGGAGTGCAGTCCGAACTCGGCCAGCTGCGCCAGCCGCGCCGGGGCCTCGGCCGGGGCAAAAGCGCCGTTGGCATCCACGCGCAGCACCAGCTCGGTGGGGCCCGCCACGGCGCGGATGTCGCGCAGCAGCTGCAGCTCGGCCGCGAAATCGATGCCGCCGATTTTCATTTTCAGGCAGCGGTAGCCCTCCGTCAGCTTCTTGCGGATCTGCGCCTGCATAAAGTCCGCGTCGCCCATCCACACCAGCCCGTTGATGGGCAGGCCGGCCTCGCCGCGGCTGAAGGCGTTGTCGAACAGCTGCCGCCGCCCGCCCGCCCGCCAGTCGAGCAGGGCCGTTTCGAGGCCGAAGCGCAAGGCGGGCCACTCGGGCTCCACCAGCGCCGGCACCACGGCGGGGTCAGCTTCGGCGTACCGGCGGGCGTTGAAGTCGGCGCAGAGCTGCTGCAGGCGGGCTTCGAAATCGGGCCGGTCATCCGGGCTCAGGCCGGCCAGCGGGGCGGCTTCGCCGAGGCCCAACTGGCCGGGGCGGGCGGCGTCGGTGAGCTGCAGGTACCAGGCTACGTGCTCGGTGAGGGCCCCGCGCGAGGTGCGGGCCGGAAAGTTGAAGCGCAGGGGGCGGCGGACGTAGTGCAGGCGCAGGGCCATAAGCAGACAGATGCGGGTGAGCGGGGCCAAAAGTAAGCGCCGCGCGCCGCTGGCCCGTACGGGCCCGGCGCGCGGCGCATCCAGGGGCGGCGGTGGGCTTTAGTCCTGCACCGGGCCGGTGCTGGCTTCGGGGCTGCGGCCGATGGGCGAGCCGAGGCTTTCCTCGGAAATGTCCAGCGGTTCGCCGCGCTGCTTTTTCTCGCGCTCCAGCGCGTCCACCAGGGCGTCGTCGACGCGGCTGCTCATGCCGCTGCTGCTCTGGCTGCCGGGCTCGTTGGCGCGGTTGATTTCGGCGTCGGGCCGGGGTTGGTCGGCTTGATTCGGGTGCTCGGTCATGGCGGCAAAAGGGTTTGGGTGAGAGGAAGTGGAACTTGCCCCGCATACGCCAAAGGCGGGGGGCTCGGTTGCAAAACCGCCCCGGCTTGCGCGGCAAACCGGGGCGGCAAGCGCCATTACAATCAGCGCGTTGTCATCTACCAGCTACTCGTTATTCGTCGCTGGCGTCGGACTGCACGCGGCTTTCCCCGCGCTTGTCGGTGGGCGCCGTGCCCATGCCCTTGGCCTGGTCGCGGTTCAGGGCGGCGGTGCTGCTGTCTTCGGCTTCGTGGCGCTGGCTCGGAATGCCCGACACCCCGCTGTGCACCGAGCGGTTGCCCTCGATGGAACCCGCGTGCTGGGCTTTTTCCGAGGACTGGTCGCTGCGCTGGTTGCCTTGGTTCTGGGAGGCGTTCGGGTCGTTCTGGCTGCGTTGGCTTTGCTGATTCGACATGGGTGAAAACGGGTTTAGGTGAGGGGAATGCGTCGCCGCCCGGAGGGCCAATGGCCGCGGGCGGCGGCAGGCGGCTTGCTGGGTTTACGCCCCCCGGGCGCCGCGGTTTGCGTAGCCAGTCGATTTTTAGCGCTGATTTGCGCAAGCTCAACCATATTACCGCTCAGTTATTTAATCAGAATTTCTGCCCGGCGGCCTAGCCAAAGTTGCCGCTCGGCGGTTAATTCCCGTACCTACCCGTTCCAGTCCCTGCCGCCTATGTCTTCCCCTGCTGTGCTGGCCCCCGCGCCCGCCGCGGCTCCGGCCGCCGCTACTTTCGCCGCCCGCTTCGCCGCCGTGCGCGCCCAGACCGAAGCGCTTTGTCGCCCGCTGCTGCCCGAGGATACCGTGGTGCAGCCCGTCATCGACGTGAGCCCGCCCAAGTGGCACCTGGCCCACACGACTTGGTTTTTCGAAACCTTCATGCTGCAGGCCCACCTGCCGGGCTACGAGCTGTTTCACCCGCAGTACGCCTACCTCTTCAACTCCTACTACAACTCGCTCGGCTCGCGCGTGAACCGGGCCGACCGCGGCACCCTCTCGCGCCCGGCCTTGGCCGACGTGTACCGCTACCGCGCCTACGTGGACGAGCACATGCAGCGCCTGCTGGCTTCGGCCGAAGCGGAGGCGCCGTTTGCCGAGGTGCTGGAGCTGGGCCTGCAACACGAGCAGCAGCACCAGGAGCTGCTGGTCACCGACATCAAGTACATCCTGAGCACCAACCCGCTGGCCCCTTCCTACTTCGGCCCCGAGCAAGCCGCGCCGCAGCCCCGGCCCGCCCTGCCGCCGGCCAGCTGGCTGCCGGTGCCCGGGGGCGTGGCGCCCGTAGGCTTTCAGCCCGACGCGGGGGATGCGCCCGGCTTCTGCTTCGACAACGAGCTGCCGGTGCACCAAACCTACGTGGCGCCCTTCGAGCTGCAAAACCGCCTCGTGACCAACGCCGAGTACCTCGCCTTCGTGGAGGCCGGTGGCTACCAGGACTTCCGCTACTGGCTGGGGGAAGGCTGGGAGCTGGTGCAGACGGCCGGCTGGCAGGCGCCCCTGTACTGGGTGCGCCCCGCGGCCCCGGGCGCGGCCTGGCAACGCTTTACCCACCACGGCCTGCAGCCCCTCGACCCGGCCGCGCCCGTCACGCACCTGAGCTTTTACGAAGCCGACGCCTACGCCCACTGGGCCGGCGCCCGCCTGCCCACCGAGCAGGAATGGGAGGTGGCCGCCCGCCACTTCGGGGCCGAAGCCAGCGGCGGCAACTTCGTGGAAAGCCGCCGCTACGACCCCGCCCCGCTGCCCGCCGACGCCGACCCCGCCCGCTGCCACCAGCTGCTCGGCGACTGTTGGGAGTGGACGTACTCGGCCTACCACCCCTACCCCGGCTACCAGAAAGCGGCCGGCGCCCTGGGCGAGTACAACGGCAAGTTTATGGTGAACCAGCTGGTGCTGCGCGGGGGCTCCTGCGCCACGCCCGCCAGCCACATCCGCCTGAGCTACCGCAACTTCTTCCACGCCGACAAGCGCTGGCAGTTTACCGGCATCCGCCTGGCGCGGTAGGTTTTTCGTTGTTTGCCTTTCGTTTTTCGACGCTGGTTTCTCCCACCGGCCCCGACATTCTTTCTTGCCCAATGGCTCTTTCCCTACCCGACCAACCCACTGCCTCGCTTTCCGAACTTTCCACCGGCTCGGCCCCGTCGGACCCGAACAACGACCTACGCCCTACCAACGCCGAACTGGCCGCGCACGTGCTGGCCGGCCTGACGCGGCAGCCGCGCGCCCTCTCGTCCATGTATTTCTACGACGCGGTGGGCAGTGAGCTGTTCCAGCAGATCATGGCCTTGCCGGAATATTACCCCACGCGCACCGAATTTGCGCTGCTGACCCGGCACCGCGCCGCCATTGCCGCCGCCCTCACTTCCGCCGACGGGCAGCCGCTACACCTGCTGGAACTGGGCGCCGGCGACGGGCTCAAAACCAAAATTCTGCTGCGTGAGCTGCTGGCAGCCGGCACCGATTTCGCCTACGCCCCGGTCGATATTTCGCCGACGGCTCTGGAGGGGCTGGCCACTAGCCTGCGCGCCGAGCTGCCCGCGCTGCGCGTGGAGCCGCTGGTGGCCGAGTACACCGCCGCCCTGGCCGGCTTGCGCGGGCAGCCGGGCCGTAAGGCCGTGCTTTTTCTGGGCTCCAACATCGGCAACTTCCTGCCCGAAGCCCGGCAGCAGTTTCTCGCGGCCCTGGCCGCCCAGCTCGGGCCCGATGACCGCCTGCTCGTCGGCTTCGACCTGCGCAAGGACCCGCGTCAGATCCGGGCGGCCTACGACGACGCGCAAGGCGTCACGGCGGCCTTCAACCTGAACCTGCTCACCCGCCTCAACCGCGAGCTGCAGGCCGATTTTGACCTCGCGGCCTGGGAACATTTCGCCGATTACGACCCGCTGACCGGGGCCATGCGCTCTTTCCTGGTCAGCCGCCAAGCCCAGCACGTGCGCATCGGGGCGCTGGAGCGCACGTTTACGTTCGAGGCCTGGGAAGCCATTCACACCGAAAACTCCTACAAGTTTACCCTGCCGCAAATCGAGGCCCTGGCCGCCGACGCGGGCCTGCGGGTACTCACCGCTTTCCAGGACGAGCAGCAGTGGTTTGCCGACGTGCTGCTGGCCCCGCTACGCTGAAGCGGCCCCGGCGCCGGCGGCTTCGGACCGAAGCGCCGGCCCCAGGACCGCCCGTTTTACCTTGAGGTGTGTCGTTGCGCGTGACTTAGTACCGCCCGACGGTCGTGGAAATAGCTTCGTAGTAACCGCGCAGCAGGGTGTAGCCGTCGGCATTCAGGCTGCCCGTTGAGGTCAGGTACACGTAGTTGCCGGCCGAATCCTTGGCCTCCCACAAGTTGCTGATGCTGGCCAAGTAGCCGGTAATCTGGTTGTACTTGCGGGTGTCGGAGTTGATCAGCACCTCGTAGTACGTGTCGAGCACCACGGGTTTGCCCCCGCCCCAGCCCACGGGCAGCATGGTGAAGGAAAACGTATCCGGGGTGTGCACCAGCGTCCACACGTCGAACGTAAACGGCGTGGATTCGAGGAAGCTCGCATCAGTGCGGCTGAGTCCGCCGCCTACTTGCTCCAGGGAGGTGACCACCCGCAGCGTGTTCACGCTGCTGAACGTGTTGGCGCGCAGCGTGGCCGTGAAGGGCTTTGAGTCGTAGGTCCCGGTGACGCGGATTTCTATGCCGCGGTCTTTGCTCACGCCCTCTTGGGCGGTGGTGATGCTTGGCTCGGGCACCACTGCTGCTTTTTCGCACCCGGTGGCCAGCAACAAGCTGCCTATTATCAGCACGAGGTAGGGAAATTTTTTCATGACGCTGAAATTTTTAAATGGGTAAGACACCCTAACAAATTCCACTTTTTAAACATGAATTATTAATAATTCTAAGGGTATTTTATCAAAGCTTACATCAACTTTAATTATTGACATTCAAATCATTAACAATATCAAAAACCAAATATCAGCGTGCTTATACCTGCATAAGCCCGACCATTAACAGCCGCCTTACAATTGATTATTTATTTGTTCCACTAATAATTCAAGCGTATTATTGACGTCAATTGAATCGATAGCCGAATAAATAATTACTGTTGGGTTGCTGTTTATTCCTAGCAACTTGCCTGTGTGCAGCACCCCGGTGGGCCACGACACGGGGATATCGGCGCCCGCCCCCTGGGCCGGTTGCGCTACCTTTGCGGCCTTTCCTGCTTTGCTTATGGCCCTGGCCGACCTCCGTCCGCATTTTCGTCCTACCATACTGCTGGCCTACCCGGTGGTGCTGAGCCAGCTCGGCCACGTGCTGGTCAACGTGGTCGACAGCGTGGTGGTGGGCCACACCGGCACCGTGCCGCTGGCGGCCGTGTCGCTCGGGGTAAGCGTGGTCACGGTGCTGATGGTACTGGGCCTCGGCCTCTCCATGGGCATCACGCCGCTGGTAGCAGCCGCCGACGGGCAGCGCGACGTGCCGCGCATCGGGCAGCTGCTGGTGGGCGGGGTGCTGCAGTGCGCGGTGGCTGGCGTGTTGCTGGCGGCGGCGGGCTGGGCGCTGGTGCCGCTGCTGCGCTATTTGCACCAACCGCCGGCCGTAGTGGCCCTGGCCGTTCCCTGGATCCGGGTGATGCTGCTGTCGCTGATTCCGCTGATGGTGTTTCAGGGCTTTCGGCAGTTTGCCGAAGGCCTGGGGCTGACGCGGCAGGCCATGCAGCTCTCCATTCTGGCCAACGTCGTCAACGGCGTGCTGTGCTACGCCCTGGTGTACGGCCAGCTGGGCGCCCCGCACCTGGGCATGATGGGCGCTGCCTGGGCCACGCTGGCGGCCCGCACGCTGATGGCCCTGCTAATGGCCGGCTACGTGCTGCGCGCCCCGCGCCTGCAGCCCTACCGCGACGCCGTCGGCCGCTGGCGCTTCGACGCGGACACGCAGCGGCGCCTGCTCGCGCTGAGCTTGCCCATCGGGGCCCAAATGGTGTTTGAGGTCGGCGCGTTCAGCGTATCGGCCATCATGGCGGGCTGGCTGGGTGCCACCGTGCAGGCGGCCCACCAGATTGCCATCAACGTGGCCTCGGTCACTTACATGGCTGCCAGCGGCATCAGCACGGCGGCCACCATCCGGGTGGGCCGGCAGCGCGGACTCGGCGACGCCGCGGGCGCCCGCCGGGCCGGCTACGCGGCCTACATCCTCACGTTCGGCTTTATGGCCAGCATGGGCCTGCTGTTGGTGCTGGGGCGGCACGTTATTCCGCAGCTCTACAACACCGACCCGGGCGTGGTGGCCCAAGCCGCTACGCTGCTGCTCATTGCGGCCCTGTTTCAGGTTTCCGACGGCTTGCAGGTGGTGGGCCTGGGGGCCTTGCGCGGGCTGGAAGACGTAAAAATCCCGTCCTTGGTGGCGCTGGTTTCCTACTGGGTGCTGGCCTTGCCGCTGAGCTACGCCCTGGGCTTCGGCCTGGGCTGGGGCGCGGCGGGCGTGTGGGTGGGGCTGCTGGCGGGGCTTTCCGCGGTAGCCTTAGTGCTGCTGCGGCGGTTCGGGCGCGAAACCTTTTACCCGGGCCTGCCCGGCCCCGAGCAATTGAACGAAACGGCGGGGTAGCGGCGTTGAAGCAGCGGGTTACGTAGTTTTGCTTTTCCTGGTTGCACTTATGCTAGATTTTCTGCTCCTGCCCTTGTTCTTGCGCGTGCTGCCGTTCGCGGCCCCGGTACCGGCCCCACGCCCGGCCCTCGTCCGCCAAACGCCCGCGCCGGCCAAGGAACTGCTGGCGTGGTCGGCCAGCCGGCCGCTGACCTGGGCCGACTTCAAGGGCCGGCCCAACACCGCCGACCCGCTGCACGCGCTGACCACGGCCAACATCGGGGCGCAGATCGGCTGCCAGGACTACGTGTTTTCGGCCAACGTGCTGGCCACCTTCACGCCGTCCGAATCGTGGGTGAAGTCGCCGCACACCGAATCGGTGGCCCTGCTGCACCACGAGCAGGTGCACTTCGACCTGACGGAAGTGCACGCCCGGCAGTTGCGCCAAAAGCTCAAGACGCTCAAGTTCGACTGCGAGCATCTGCAGCCGGCTTTCAACAACGTGATGAAGGTGGCCATTGCCAACTGGCAGCGCGAGCAACAGCGCTACGACGTGGACACCAACCACGGCCTGAACTTGATCAAGCAGAAAACCTGGGACGACCAGGTGCTGCAGCGCCTGACCGCGCTGCAGGCCTACGCCGCCCCGGCACCAGCCGCCCCGGGCACGGCCTCGTCGTCGGGCCAGTAGCCTGGCACAAGGCCGGAGCGCGTAATTTGCGCCCATGCCTGACCCTACCGCCCCCATCACCTGGGCCGACTTTGAGCGCGTGGACCTGCGCGTGGGCACCATCGTGGATGCCCAGCCCTTTCCGGAAGCCCGCAAGCCGGCCATTCGCCTCCTCATCGACCTCGGCCCGGAGCTGGGGCTAAAGAAATCCAGCGCCCAGCTTACCGCCCTTTACACGCCCGAAACCCTGCTGGGCCGGCAGGTGCTGTGCGTGGTCAACTTTCCGCCCCGCCAGATCGGGCCCATGCGCTCCGAAGTGCTGGTGACGGGCGCCGCCGACGCCGAGGGCCGCATTGTGCTGGCCTCGTTTGCCGGACCGCTGCCCAACGGCAGCCGGCTCATATAAGCCCCCACGACCAACGGCCGCCGACGGCTTCCGAAATCAGCTCGGAGCGTCGGCGGCCGTTGCGCGGTTCAGCTCGGGACGGGAGGCGTTACCAGGTTTTAATCGGGGTGCCGCCGTTTTGCCGGGCCTGAATGCTGTCGACCACGGTGGTGTAAATTTCTTCCAGGTCTTTGCCGTGCGTGGCGTAGTAGCGCATGCTTTCCCGGAAAGCTTCTTCGTTGGTGTCGTGGCGCCAGTACACCTGTTTGACCTGTTCGCGGTAAAGCACCCGGGCTGAATCGTGGGGCAGGCGCGAGGCCTCTACCCGCGCCTCGGTCACGTGCAGGTCGACGAGCAGGCTGACCAGCTGCGGGCGGGGCAGTAGCTTGGCGGGGGGCACTTGTTCTTCGGGCCGCTCGCACTGACTCAGCAGCACGGGCGCCAGGGCCAGCAGGACGGTACGCAGCAGGTTCTTCACCCGGCAAAAATAGCACTTGCCCGCCGTACCGTTATTTTAGCCGCCCCGCCATGTCCACTTCCGCCCCCGACACCTCGCTTCAGGCCATTCTGCGCCGCCTGCGCCAGCTCGAAATCCGCATCCGCAAGGTGGTGGACGCGCAGCTGCAGGGCGACTTTCACTCCGTGTTCAAGGGCACCGGGCTGGAATTCGACGACGTGCGCCAGTACCAGTACGGCGACGAAGTGCGCGCCATCGACTGGGCCGTATCGGCCAAGGGCCACGGTACCTTCGTGAAAACCTACAAGGAGGAGCGCGAACAATCGGTGGTGCTGCTGCTCGACGTGAGCCGCTCCCAGCAGGTGGGCGCCGAGGGCCGGCGCAAACTCGACGTGGCCCGCGAAATCTGCGGCATCCTAGCGTTGTCGGCCGCCCGGCAAGACGCGCAGCTCGGCGTGCTGGCGTTTTCCGACCAGAAAGAGCTGTACCTGCCCGCCGGCAAGGGCTTGCGCCACGCCTATGCCCTGATCAAGGCCATTTTCGGGCTGCAGCCCCAGAGCGCGGGCACCAACGTGGCGGCCGGCATCCGGCAGGCCCTGGGCCTGCTCAAGCGCCGCAGCCTAGTGCTGCTGCTCTCCGACTTCATCGACACCGACTACGAGCGGGAGCTGACCATGCTGGCCCGCAAGCACGACCTCATCGTGGTGCAGCTGCTCGACCGCCGCGAGCAGGAATTTCCGCCCCTGGGCATTGTGCCCCTACGCGACCAGGAAACCGGCCGCACCGTGTGGGTGAACACCTCCTCCAAGGCTTGGCGGGCCCGCTACCGCGCCACCTATGAGCAAAACCGGGAGCAAATTGGGCAGATCTGCCGCCGCCACCGCACGTCTTTCCTCAGCATTGCTACCGACGTGGACTACCTGCCGCAACTGGTGAGCCTGTTTCGTTTGCGCCAGCGCCGCGGCGCCCAACCCCAATCCCCCGCCGCGTGAGCCAGCTCCTGCCCTCTTTGCGCTGGCCGGCGCTGCTGGCCGCGGGCCTGCTGGGCTGGCCGGCTGCGGCGGGCACGGGCCAGGCGCCCGGGCAAGCCCCAGCAGCCGGAACCGCGGTGGCCGATTCGTTGCCCCTGGGCCGCTTCGTGCGCCCCGCCGTGCGCGTGGGCGAGCTGGTGGAGTACGAGCTGACGTTTCGCCACGCACCGGGTCTGAACGTGATTTTTCCCGACTCGACGGCCGAATTCAAGCCCTTTGAGTACGTGCACCGCCGCTACTGGCCCACGCGCACGCGCCAGGGCCTCAGCCTCGACCGCTGCCGCTACGTGCTGCGCACGTTCGCCCTCGACTCGGTGCAGGCGCTGCGCCTGCCCGTGACGGTGCTGCGCGGCCGCGACTCGGTGCTGGTGTACGGCCCGGCGGCCGCCGTGCGGCTGGTGCGCACCGCCCCGCGCCTGGCCCCCGACGAGGCGCTGCCGCCGCTGCGCCAAGCCACCGCGCTGCTGCCCTTGGAGGAACGCATCAACTACCCGTACTGGCTGGCCGGGGCGGCGGCCGTGCTGGTGCTGGCCGGCGTGGTGTGGTGGACGTTTGGGCGCAACCTCCGCCAGCGCTACCGCCGCTACCGCACGGCCCGCAACCACGTGTACTTTTTGGCCCAGTACGCCCGCCACCTGGAGCGCTTTCAGCTCAGCCGCTCCCTGGCCAACATGGAGCGGGCCATTACGCTCTGGAAAAACTACTTGGCCCGCCTCGAAGGCAACTCCCTGAACACGCTCACCACCAAGGAAATCGTGGCGCACTACGGCGGCGACGCCGACGTGGCCACCGCCCTGCGCCTGGCCGACCGCGTCATCTACGGCAACCAGCAGCCCGACGAAGCCGCCGAGCAAACCGACCACGCCCTCGACGCGCTGCGCCGTTTCGCCGACCGCCGCTACGCCCTGGTGCGCGCCGCCCAGAAGGGCCAGGGCGTGCGGGTGTAAGGTTATAGCTAGATATAACGGGCAAAGGCGTCGTGTCGAGCTGGTTGATACCTCCCGCGGGCGGACGTTGAACGACAAGCGCAGCACGTCATGCCGAGGCAGCTGAGGCAGCTCGCGGGCTGACGTACGAGGGCAATCAGCCTGAGGAAAGAAAGTTACTAACCGGCGTGATGTCTCGGCTGCGCTTGACCTGACGGCCGTGTTGCGGTTGCTTTTCTCGCGCAAACCCGCCCTCTCCTACCCGCACAAGCTCCCCGTCTCCCACCCTGCCCCGCTGCCTATCTTTGCGCCCGCATGAACCATTTCTGGCAGCAATTCCTGGCTCCCGTCTTCGACGGGCTGCGCTACAGCACTCTGGCGGGCTACACCTGGGCCTACCCGCGGCTGCTCCTGCTGCTGCCGGCCGTGGTGCTGCTGTTTTTGCTGCGCGAAGGGCTGGCCCAGCGCCGCCGCGCCAAGCTGGGCGTGGCCTTCGTGCGCGGGCAGGCGCGGGCCCACTGGAGCGCCCTGCTGCGCTTTTTGCCCGACGTGGTGCTGGGGCTGAGCCTGATGATGGGCGTGCTGGCCCTGGCCCGCCCCCAGCGCACCGACGAGCGGGTGGAGCAGTCGGGCCGCGGCATCGACATTGTGCTGGCCGTCGACGTATCGGCTTCCATGGAGCTACAGGACCTGCAGCCCAACCGCCTCGAAGCCGCCAAGCGCGTGGCCCGGGCCTTCGTGCAAGGCCGCCGCGGCGACCGGATCGGCCTGGTGGCCTTTGCCGGCGACGCCTACTCCGTGCTGCCCCTTACCACCGACTACGAGCTGCTGCAGGAGGAGCTGCAGAACCTGCGCCTGGGGCTGATTCCGACCGACGGCACAGCCATCGGCACGGCGCTGGGCGTGGCCACCAACCGCCTGCGCGCCGCCCCCGGCCGCTCCCGCGTCTGCATTTTGCTTTCCGACGGCGAAAACACCGCCGGTGCCCTCGACCCGCTCACGGCCGCCCAACTGGCCCACTCCTTCGGGCTGAAGCTCTACACCATCGGGCTGGGCAAGGACGGGCGCGTGCCCTACGGCAAGGACGAGCTGGGCCGCCCGCGCTACGTGGAAACCCGCCTCGACGAGACGACCATGCGCCAGATTGCCAGCGCCGGCGAGGGGCAGTTTTTCCGCGCTACCGACAACTCGGCCCTGCAACGCATTTTTGCCCGCATCAACCAGCTGGAGCAGTCCGAAATCAAGCTCACCCGCTACCGCAACACCCACGACTACTACCGCTACTACCTGTACTGGTGCGTGGGATTGTGGCTGCTGTGGCTGGGGCTGAAAAATACCTTCCTGGCCAACGCCATGGAAGATTAGCGGCGGCGCGGCGGCTAGCGGACTGGCGCGACGCAGCCGCTACCTTTGCGCGCACTATGTCCATTGCTTCTACCATTCAGGAATTTCAGCAGGAGCTGAGCGGCACCGGCTGCCGGCTGGTGGCCGTGTCAAAAACCCACCCCGTCGAGCTGATTCAGGAGGCCTACGACGCGGGGCAGCGCCTGTTCGGCGAAAACCGCGTGCAGGAACTCACCGCCAAGCAGCCGGCCCTGCCCGCCGACATCGAGTGGCACCTCATCGGGCACCTGCAGACCAACAAGGTCAAGTACGTAGCCCCGTTCGTGCACACCATCCAGAGCATCGACAGCCTGAAGCTGCTGCTGGAAATCGAGCGGCAGGCGGCCCGGGCCGGGCGCGTCATCCAGGGCCTGCTGCAGTTTCACATTGCCGAGGAAGAAACCAAGTTCGGCCTCTCGCTGGCCGAAGCCGAAGCCCTGTTGCAGGAAGCCCAGCCCCAGCTGCAGCACGTGCGCCTGGCCGGCGTGATGGGCATTGCCACCAACACCGCCGACGAGCCGCAGCTGCGGCAGGAGTTTCGGACGTTGCGCGGCTACTTCGACCACCTTAAGGCCCGCTACTTCGCCGCTGACGCCGGCTTTCGCGAAATTTCCATGGGCATGAGCGGCGACTACCGCCTGGCCATCGAGGAAGGCAGCACGCTCATTCGCGTGGGCAGCGCCATCTTCGGCCACCGCGCCTACCCGGCCTGAGGCCCTGGACTCTTCACCCCTTCACCCGTTCATTACTTCACCTCTGACATGACCGCCCGACTCATCTTACTCGCAGCCGCGGCCTTCGGCACCCTAGGCGTCGCGCTGGGCGCTTTCGGGGCCCACGGCTACAAGCGCTACCTCGAAGCCGCCATGAGCGCCGCCGACGCGGCCACCCGCCTGGGCACCTACGAAACGGCCGTGCGCTACCAGTTTTACCACGCCCTGGCCCTGCTGGCCGTGGCCGTGCTGCGCATCCTGCGTCCCGAGCTGCCCTGGCTGGGCACGGTGGCCTGGCTGTTCGTGGGCGGCATCGTGCTCTTCAGCGGCTCGCTCTACCTGCTCAGCTTCACCGGCATCCGCTGGTTCGGCCCCATCACGCCCATCGGCGGGGTGCTCTTCCTTGCCGGCTGGGGGCTGCTGTTTGCCGCTGCCCTGCGCCTCTCATAAGCCGCGGACTCTGGTAAGCCACTTGTAGTCCGCCTACTCCGCCAGCGTAGCGCGGCCCAACAAACAAACGGCCCGGTCAGCAGCTGCTGGCCGGGCCGTTTGGGGTTTATCAGCGCCGAAGCGGCCGATTAGGACTTCTTGTCCTTGGCTTTCATTTTCATGTCGCCGTCCTTGGCCTTCATTTTGGAGTCGGCGGCGGCATCGGTAGCGGCCGGAGCAGCGGCCGGGTCGAGCACCTCGCCCACCAGCGACACCATGCTGCTGCCAGCGGCGGCGTTCGACTCGATGGTCAGCACTTTGTTCTGCATGCCCAGCTTGCCGGCCGAGTTGAACTTGGCCGTTACCGTACCCGATTTGCCGGGGGCAATGGGGTCTTTGCTCCAGTCCGGGGTGGTGCAGCCGCAGCTCACGCCGATGTTGGAAATGACCAGCGGGGCGTTGCCGGTGTTCTTGAACTTGAACACGTGCTCTACCACGTCGCCCTGCTTGATCTTGCCGAAATCGTACTTCGACTCGGCGAAGGTGATGGCCGGGCCGTTGGCTTTTTCTTTGGCATTGGCCGGCTGCGCGGCGGACGACTGGGCCTGAGCGGCAAAACCGGCCAGCGTGAGCGACAGCGCCAGTACAAGTGCTTTTTTCATGATTGCGGATGAAGTGTGAGAGGTGGTTAACAAATTTAAGCGTTTCGCGCCGCCGGCCAAGAATCGGGCCAACTAGGTGAAGACCAAGTGAACCAAGTTACCAGATTCGCACCAGTTTCTTGGTGCGCGGCTTCGGCCCGTAGCGCCGCGGGTCGGGGCAGTTCTCGTAGGCCTGCCGGTCCTGCCGGGAAAGCGGCAACGGCGCCACCGTGGCGGGAACCACCTGGTTGCGCAGCACCGAGGGCTGTGCCGCCCGCGAAGGCGCCACCGGCACGCCCAGGCGGTGCGGACGTCCGGGCAGGGTTTGGGCCCGCAGCCCGGCCGCGGCGGTCAGCAAGGCACTGAGCAAAATCAGTCGCAACATCAGCAGTTCAATCACCTGGGGTTCAGCGGCCCAACACCGCGGCCGGCGGAATCATTCCGCCGCGCCGTCGACCAGCTTGGCGTTGAAATTCAGCAGGAACAGCTTCTCCGAGGCCCGCGTCACGGCCGTGTACAGCCAGCGGGTGAATTCGGCATTGATCATGTCTTCCTTCAGAAAGCCGTGGTCGACGAACACCGCGGGCCACTGGCCGCCCTGGGCTTTGTGGCAGGTCAGGGCGTAGGCAAACTTCACCTGCAGCGCGTTCAGGTAGGGGTCGGCGCGCAGGGCGGCGGCCAGGTCCTTCTTGGTGGTGAGGTGGGCGTAATCAGCCTTCACGGCCTCGTAGAGGGCCTTGTTGCGGTCGGCAGGAAAGGCGGGGCTTTCCGTGTGCAGGGTGTCGAGCAGCAGGCGGGCCTCCAGCTCGGGCTCGTCGGGGTAGTCGACGAGGCGCAGGCGGGCGTCGGCGAAGCGGCAGCCGAACTCCTCGATGCGGCGCACGATTTTGGTGACTTCCACGAAGTCGCCGTTGGCCAGGAAGCCCGCCTCAGACTCGGCCGGCAGCCAGGTGTAGTTGTTGCGCACCACCATGAGGTAGTCGCCGGCCTCGATTTCCTCTTCCGCGTCGAACAAGGTGCGCCGGATCAGCTGGTTGTACTGGTTGGCGTTCTTGTTGGAGCGGCAGATGATGGTGGTGTTTTCGTGGCCAAAATGGCGGTAGGCCCAGCGCAGGCCGTCTTCGAGCTTGTCGCCGCCCATCTTGTAGAGGTCGGGGTAGCCCTTGGTCACGAAATTGATGTGCGGGGTGGCCTCGGCCGAGCCGGGCGTCGCGTCCTGGGCGTGGCGCAGCTCCTCGCGCAGCTGGGTGGCGTTCATCAGAATGCCGGAGGACTCGGCCTGGCGCATCACTTGGCGCAGCTCGGCGTCGTCGACCCGGCAGCGGTACGAGGAGGCCAGCACGCCGGCGTCCAGCGCGGGGCTCAGGCTCTGGCCCACCGGCGGCAGCTGGGCCGTGTCGCCGATGAGCAACAGGCGGTTGGTGGTTTTCTCGAACACGTAGCCGAGCAAGTCGTCGAGCAGGGCGCTTTCGCCGAACGACTTCTCGTTGGAAATCATCGAGGCTTCGTCGACGATGAAGAGCGTTTCGCCGTTGCGGTTGGGCTGGCGGGTGAAAGCCATGCTGTCGGAGCCGCCCGACTTGCGGTAGATGCGCTTGTGAATGGTGCTGGCCGGCACGCCCGCGTACTGGCTCATCACCTTGGCGGCGCGGCCGGTGGGGGCCATCAACACGTACTTGCGGCCCATTTTGTCGAGCCACTTCACCAGGGCGCTGACCACGGTGGTTTTGCCGGTACCGGCGTAGCCGCGCAGCAGAAACACCTTGCGGCCGGGCAGTTGGTCTTTCAGAAAGCCGTCGAGCCGCCCGAACAAGTCGGCCTGGTCGGCCGTGGGTTCGTAGGGGAAATAGTGGCGGACGGAGGGTATGCGGGTTGTAAGCATTCGGGGGGCTGAACTCAGCTCTTAGAACAGCAAATTAGGCAGCCGGATTCGGTGCGCGGTAAACATATTTCTGCCAAAGCCGAAAACCCTGCTCCAGCACCCGGCGCAGCTTGGTACGTTCCTCCTTGCGCCACTGCTTGGCTTGCCGAGCCTGCACGAGCGAAATTCGCCAGAAGCCGGCGCAGTCGTAGAGCTTGTCGAACACTCGGTTGCGTACCGGACCGCGGCGGCTCCCTAAAAAGGCCGCCCCAGTTCCGCTGGCTAAGTCGTCGAACAGGTTCCAGACAGCTAAGCACTCGTTGCAAGGCACTTGTTTGGCCGGCTTTTCTAACCAAGCCCGCACCGAGTCAAAATTTATCAGTTCGGGCTGGTGCACCGCTAGTGATACACCTAAAAGCCCAGCCAGGACGGCTAATTCCGCCATGTTGTCGAAGCTTGGCACGCGGCCTTGCGGATCAGTCCACAGGCCTTCGTTTTCGGGCCGTTCCACCCACAACAGAAACCGGTCCCGCTGGTGCACCCGTACCCAGGCCGGGTAGTATTTCCAGGAGCGGGAATGTTCCAACATATCCATCGTTAATCGGGTTTGGGGCCAGGCGTGCGGCTGCTGGCCCATACGTGCAAGCCCAGCAACACGGTAGCCAGCACCGCGGCGGCCACGGTTTCGATCTGGCAGGCCCGCAAGTCGGCGCATAGGTCGCGGCCCGTCACGTCGGAAAGGCACTGGCCCGGGTCGCGGGTTTCGTATTTCAGGCTGACCATGGTGTTGACGATGCCAAAGCCCGTGACGCCGGCCGCCACGTACAGCAGCACCACAACCCATTTGGCCCAGCCCGAAGCCAACCACGTACGCATAAGCGGTTTGTAACTGATGAATGCGGCTTCGCCGCCGGCAAGCCCGCTCTTGCCGGCGGCGCGGCGTCAGTCTGGCGTCGCCCCTTCTTGGGGCCGCCCCGACCGGCCGCCGCGTGGCAAATAAACGCCAACCCGCGGCAGTTCGGGCGGCTTCTCTGCTGCTTCGCCTAGTTTTGTTTAGCTGACGGGCCCTGAACCCGGCCGGCGCCGTTGCTGCTTGTTTCGCCAGTAGAATTCCGACGCATCTTTCCTCCCATGACACATTTCACCACCCGGCTCGTCCTGACAGGCGCGGTAGCGGGCCTGCTGCTGCCCGCCGGGGCCGCCTGGGCCCAGCAGCCACGCCAGGAAGTGCTGCTGACCACCGACTGGAAATTCACCAAAGGCGACGTGCCCGCCGCCGCGCAGCCCGCTTTCAAGGACGCCAAGTGGCAAACCGTGCAGGTGCCCCACGACTGGGCCATCTACGGCCCGTTCAGCCCGCAGAACGACCTGCAAACGGTCAAAATCGAGCAGAACAACGAAAAGGAAGCCAAAACCAAGGCCGGGCGCACCGGCGGGCTACCCTTCATCGGCACGGGCTGGTACCGGCGCCAGCTGACGGTGCCCGGCTTCGGGGCCGGCAAGCGGGCGGTGCTGCTCTTCGACGGGGCCATGAGCGACGCCCACGTGTTCGTCAACGGCCGGGAAATGGGCGCCTGGCCCTACGGCTACAACTCCTTCGCCGTGGACATCACCGACGCGGTGCAGCCGGGCAAGGACAACGTGCTGGCCGTGCGCCTGCAGAATTTGCCGGAACAGTCGCGCTGGTACCCCGGCGCGGGCCTCTACCGCAACGTGCACCTCATTGTGACCAACGACGTGCACATCCCGGTGTGGGGCACCTACCTGACCACGCCCACCGTCACCGCCGACTACGCCAAAATCAAGCTGCGCACGCAGGTGGAGACGCCCGGCAACGCCTTTCAGCCCCTGCGCCTCGATACGGAAATCCGCGACGCGGCGGGCCAGGTCGTGGCCACGCTGAGCACCCCGCTCACGGCCACCGACGGGTTGGAATTCGAGCAGAACCTGGTGGTGCCCCGGCCGCGGCTGTGGTCACCCGAAACGCCCACGCTGTACTCGGCTACGTCCAAGCTCTACGCCGGCGAGGTGCTCAAGGACGAGTACCGGACCAGCTTCGGCGTCCGCACCATCAGCGTGGAAGCGGGCCGGGGCTTTGTGCTGAACGGGCAACCGCGCAAGTTCCGGGGGGTGTGCAACCACCACGACCTGGGCCCGCTTGGGGCGGCTGTCAACACCGCTGCCCTGCGCCGGCAGCTGGTGCTGCTCAAGGACCTGGGCTGCGACGCCATTCGGACCACCCACAACATGCCCGCGCCCGAGCTGGTGCAGCTCTGCGACGAAATGGGCTTTATGCTGATGGTGGAGCCCTTCGACGAGTGGAAAACGCCCAAGGTTAAGAACGGCTACAGCCGCCTGTTCGACGAGTGGGCCGAGAAGGACATCGTCAACATGGTGCGCCACTACCGCAACAACCCCTCGGTGGTGATGTGGAGCATCGGCAACGAGGTGCCCGACCAGTGGGCGCCGGGCGGCTCGAAGCTGGCCAAGCGCCTGCAGGATGTTGTGCACCGCGAAGACCCTACCCGCCCCGTCACGGCCGGCATGGACCAGTTCGACGCGGCCGTAAACAACGGTTTTGCGGCCCTGCTCGACGTGCCGGGCTTCAACTACAAGCCTCACCGCTACCCCGAAGCCTACACCAAGCTGCCGCAGGGCCTGATTCTGGGCACCGAAACGGCCTCCACGGTGAGCAGCCGCGGCGTGTACAAGTTTCCGGTGGAAAAGGCCAAGGATAAGCGCTACCCCGACAACCAGTCCTCGTCGTACGACCTGGAGGCTAGCAACTGGTCGCAGACGCCGGACGAGGAATTTGCCGCCCAGGACGACTTGCCCTACACCCTGGGCGAGTTCGTGTGGACCGGCTTCGACTACCTCGGGGAGCCGTGGCCCTACGACGAAAGCTGGCCCTCGCACAGTTCCTACTTTGGCATTCTGGACCTGGCCGGGCTGCCCAAGGACCGGTTTTACCTCTACCGGGCCCGCTGGAACCCCGCCCAGCCCACGCTGCACCTGCTGCCCCACTGGACCTGGCCCGGCCGGGAAGGCCAGCCCACGCCCGTCTTCGCCTACACGAATTATCCCTCGGCCGAGCTGTTTGTCAACGGCGTGAGCCAGGGCCGGCAGACCAAAGGCCCTTCTGACCAGCCCCAAACGCGCTACCGCCTGATATGGAACGACGTGAAGTACCAGCCCGGCAGCATCAAGGTGGTGGCCTACGACGCCCAGGGCAAGGCCGTGGCCGAAGAGGAAGTGCGCACCGCCGGCCAGCCTCACCACCTCAAGCTCGTGGCCGACCGCCGCACGCTCCGCGCCGACGGGCAGGACCTGGCCTTCGTAACCGTGCGGGTGGAAGACGCCCAGGGCAACCTCTGCCCCGACGCCGCCCCCGCGCTGCAGTTCAAGGTGCAGGGCGCGGGCCGCTTCCGGGCCGTGGCCAATGGCGACCCGACCAACCTGGAGCTGTTTCACCAGCCGCGCATGCACGCCTTCCACGGGCAGCTGGTGGTCATCGTGCAGGCCGACGGCAAGGCCGGCACGGCGCAGCTACAGGTAACCGGCAACGGCCTGCCGGCGGCCACGCTGCCGCTGCAAACGCAATAAGCCGGGCCTAGCCCCCGCTTCGGCCCACACGAACCAGCCCCGTTCCACGCAAACGGAACGGGGCCGGTTCGCGTGGGCCTGTGGGAGTTACGGGGCGTTTGCGTGGCGCCAATTATTTGCTGCTGGGCTCCACCACGGCCATGGTGGCCGATGCTTTGGCAATCAGCAGCCCTTCGGCCGGGTTCTGGCCGCCAAAGGCCCGCACCTCCGCCTCGCAGAAATGCAGGCGGCGGCCGGCTTTCAGCACCCAGCCGGTGGCCACCAGCTTGTCGCCGAGGCCGGGGTGCAGGTAGCTCACGCGCAGGTCGGCCGTAACCATGCCGTGGTCGTCGGGAATGAGCGTGGTGCCGGCAAAGCCGGCGGCCAGGTCGCACATCGTGGCCACAAGGCCGCCGTGGGCGAAACCGCGCTGCTGCTGGTGCTGCTGGCCCAGGTCGAGTGTGGCCTCCACGCGGCCGGGTTCGATGCGCGTCAGGTCGGCGCCAATCAGGTGCATAAAATGCTGCCGCTGCAGCTTGCGGCGGATGCGCGTGGTCAGGTCGGTGGTAGGTTCGAGGACTTCAGACATTACCCGCAAAGGTAGCGCGTAGTCAGCGCTATAGCCCGACTAGCCCGGGAGCAGGCAACCCATATGCCGGAACCAAACGCTGTTTAGGAGCAATTAACGGTGTTTTCGCTTCGCCCGGCCCCCCCTTGCGCGGCGTTGAGCAAACCGCTACGCGAATTAAGCCGGCGGCCCGGCCGAAGCTGCGGCTACTTGCGTAGCTTGGGGCAGACCGGATACGTCCGCTCCCCGTTAGCGGTGCTCACCTCCTAGCCCATCCGCGCCCCATGAACCCTTCCGATTACCTTCTTTCCGCCGCCCTGGGCCTGGCGCTGGCCGCGTGCAGCGGCTTTCGGGTGTTTGTGCCGCTGCTGGCGGCCAGCGTTGCCTACCGCACGGGCTACCTGGCCCCGTCGCCGGGCTTCGCGTGGCTGGGCAGTTGGGCGGCACTGGGCGTGCTGGGCACGGCTACGGTGGTCGAAATGATGGGCTACTACTTCCCGGTGGTCGACAACTTCCTCGACACGCTCACCACGCCTGCGTCCTTCATTGCCGGCACCTTGCTTATGACGTCGGCCCTGCCCGAGCTGAACCCGGTGCTGCGCTGGGGCCTGGGCGTGCTGGTGGGCGGCGGCACGGCGGGCGTCATCCAGTCGGGCACGGCGCTGCTGCGCGCGGGCTCCACGGCGGCCACCGGCGGACTGGCCAACCCGCTGTTTGCCACCCTCGAAAACGTGCTGGCCGTGGTGGGCGCAGTGCTAGGCCTGCTGCTGCCGCTGCTGATGGCGGCGCTGGCCGTGGGCCTTATCGTCTTCGTGCTGAGCCGGCTGCGCCGCTGGCGGGAACGGCGGCGGCAGGCCGCAGCCGGAGTTTTGGCGGGCGGCAGGCGGCCAAATCGGGCGTAGTGGCGTACACTTGCACCCCCGACCGCTCCCTCCTGCCCACACCTATGCCCGCCACTTCTCCCCCCGATTCCCTGCTGCACGCCTACACCGAGCGCGCCCGGGTGCGCGTCTGCGGCCTGCTCGTGCACCAAGGCGCGCTGCTGCTCACCGCCCACCGCGGCCTGCTGCCCGACGAGCAGGCGTTCTGGTCGCCGCCGGGCGGGGGCTGGCACTTCGGCGAAACGCTGCGCGAGGGCGTGGCCCGCGAGTTTCGGGAAGAAACCGGTCTGGAGGTGCGCGTGGGCCGCTTTCTGCACCTGCACGAATACCACGGCGACAACCTGCAGGCCGTGGAGCTGTTCTTTGAAGTGGTGGCCCTCGACCCCGCCGCCCTGCCCCGGCTCGGCCACGACCCCGAACACGCCCCCGACCGGCAGCTGCTCACGGCCCTGGCCTGGCGCAGCCCCCAGGAGCTGGTGCGCCTGCCGCCCCAGCAAGTTCACCCCATCCTGCGCGACCTAATCAGCACCGACGACGCCTACATTCCCCAGTTGCGCCTGCGCTAATGAGCCGTTTCGCTCGCCCGATTGCGCCCGGTCCTGCGTACCTTTAGGCTTCCGTATCCGCTCCTTTCCCAGCCGAATCGCCCGTGCCCCTCTCCGCCGAATCTGCCCTGGCTGCTCCGCCCACGGCGCTGCAACGCTTGCGCGACGACACGTTTGACCTGGCCGAGCTGGCCGGCTACAACCTGTACCTCACGGCGGGCCCCTACGGCCTGCGCGTGGGCGTGGCCGACGTCCGCCGCAACCGCTTCATTGCCCTCGAAGATTACGCGGCGCAGCCCGCCACCTCCCTGGCCGGGCAGCTGCAGGCCCTGGCCGCCCAGCACGACCTGGTGGGCCAGACCGGCTGGAACCGCGTGCGCCTGGCCGTGCAAAACCGCCACTTCACCCTGCTGCCCGCGCCCCTGTTCCGCGAGGGCGACGAGGCCCAGTACCTGCAGCTCCACCACCAGCTCGACGCTCAGCACGAAGTGGTGCGCCATTACCGCCACCCGGGCCAGGAAGTGGTCAGCATTTTTGCCGCCGAAAAAGCCCTGGTGGAGTGGTTTGAGCGCCTTTACCCCCAGCAGAAAATGCTCCACCAGACCAGTGCCCTGCTCGAAGGCGTGGTGCACCAGAGCGAACGGCAGGGCCCGCCCCGGCTGTTCTTGAGCGTGGGCCCAATGGAACTGACCATCGTGGTGGTGCGCGACAAGCGCCCGGAGTTCTGCAACGTTTTCTCCTTCAGCACCGCCGAAGACTTCATTTACTACGTCATCCTGGTGATGCAGGAGCTCACGCTTAACCCGGATGAGGACCCGGTGGTGGTGTACGGCGACCTGACCCACGATTCGGAGCTGTTCAGCATTCTGCGCAAGTACATCCGCCACGTGCGCTTCGGCAACCGCCCCTACGACCTGGGCTACAGCTACCGCCTCAACGACGTGTTCGAGTACCGCTACTTCGAACTGTACAGCCTGCACCTCTGCGAATAGGCGAACTGGTGAGGGGGTGAACCGCTAAGTGCCGTTCTGGCGGCGCTTTCTGCGCGGCTTGGGCCTCCCGAACATCAACTCACCAATGCCCCAATCACCCCACCGTATGCGCATTGCCCTCTTCCCCGGCTCTTTCGACCCGTTTACCAACGGCCACCTCGACGTGGTGCGCCGCGGCGTGAGCCTGTTCGACCACATCATCATCGCGTTGGGCAACAACAGCTCGAAACAGCGCTACCTGCCGGTAGAGCAGATGATTGAGCTCATCAACGAGGTGTTTCGGGACGAGCCGTGGGTGTCGGTGGAGGCGTACAAGGGCCTGACGGCGGATTTTGCCCGCGAACGAAACGCCCGGTTTCTGCTGCGCGGGCTGCGCAACACCACCGATTTCGAGTACGAAAACACCATTGCCCAGGCCAACCGCCACGTCAACCCCGAGCTGGAAACGGTGTTCCTGATTACCTCCCCGCCCCTGGCCGCCATCAGCAGCACCATCATCCGCGAAATTCACCGCTTCGGCGGCAACGTGGACGACTTCGTGCCTTTTAAGCTGGCGGCCCCGCAAGGCTAGCAGCCGCCTTGACGCAAGCCAGCGGGGCTCCTGACGGGTCGAAAGACCTATCAGGAGCCCCGCTGGCTTGTACGCCGGTCATCGTTTCACCACGCGCACGCCCATGATTTTGGACGGCTCGGCGGGGTTGGTGACGGGCAGCACCAGGTAGTCGTCGTTGACGAAGTCCAAGTTGGCGCGGCGCAGCAGTTCGTCTTCGTTGGTGCCCACCAGCACCAGGTCGTTTACCTCCCGGGTGCGGGCGTTGAAGGTCACCACCAACGTGACGCCGTCTTTCTCGAAGGTGTTGATCCACCCTTCGCCCCTGGTGCTGCGCAGTTGCTCGGGCGTGGGCTCGGGGCCGGCGGCCTGCTGGCGGGTTTCGCGCGGTGGGCCGAGGCGCTGCCGCACCTGGTCGATGTTGCGGCCCACCAGCGCGGCCACGTTCAGCGACCGGGCCGCGGCGCGCGTTGTCCGATCGGGCACCGCGTTTTCCAGGGGCGCATTGCGCGTACAGGCTGCCCCGCCGCACAGCAGCGCCAACAACGCCAGCAAACAGGCTCGGCTCAGGGGCATAGGCACAGAAAGCCCGGCACAGGGAAGCTGCGCCGGGCTAGGCAATGGTTAATTACGGGCGGGTTCCGGGGCCGATTTGCCGGCCACTTCGCTCAAGTAGTGGCGCACTACCAACGCAATGGAGGCGTAGGACTCGTCCAGGGCCTTGAGGGCCTCCTGGGGCTGCATCCAGCGCACTTCCTCGATGTACTCCTCGGCCTGGGGCTTCATCAGCGAGTCGTCGAGGCACTGCATGATGTACCAGTTGGTCTTCTTGAGGATTTTGTTGCCGTTGTAGGCGTAGGAGTGCCAGGTGCTGGGCAGCTTGTCGCCGAGGGCCAGCTTAACGTTGGTTTCCTCCTCCACTTCGCGCAGGGCGCCCTCCATCGGGTCCTCGTCCTTTTTCAGCTTGCCCTTGGGCAGGTCCCATTTACCGAGGCGGTAAATCATCAGGATCATGCCGTCTTTCACCACCAAGCCGCCGGCGGCTTTGGCAATGCGGAACTGGTCTTTGAGGTGCAGAATCAGCGCCTTTTTCTTTTTGGCCATCAGGGTCAGCGAAGTCAGCTTTTTGAGCTTTTTCACTTCCATCAGGCGCAGCATGCGGTCGATGAAGGCGGGCGTCACGTCGCGCACCAGCACGTCGCCGACCAGGTCCTTGGAGATGAATTCATCTTCCGGGCCCAGAATCAGGTCGTAGCGGTGCTTGTAGACCTTCTCAGAGGTCTTTTTGATGATAATCGGGATGTCGTTGATGAAAACGTTCATCGCGGCAAGTCAGATGGGGAGAGGAAGCAGGAAATCGTCCGGCAAGCTGCAAAACACAGCATTAATTTCGGCATACAAAAGACATTGGCCCCAACGGCACCGACCGGGCGGCCCGGGTGCGGCGGGGCGTCTGAGCCGCATACGGCTGCGGACGAGAAAGGTAACAAGCTGCCGGAAATTAGCCCAACTATCGGCCCCGGCCGGCCGCGGGCCGTACCTTGTAGCCTCACCAGCCCGCCCTTGTTCATGCGTATCGGCCTGCTTTCCGACACCCACAGCCACTACGACGACCGCATCGGCCACCACCTGCAGGACTGCGACGAAATCTGGCACGCCGGCGACGTGGGCGACGAAAAGGTGCTCGACGCGCTCCTGGCCCTGGCTCCGCTGCGGGCCGTATCGGGCAATATTGACGACCGCAGCGTGCGGTTGCGCTGCCCCGAAACGCTGGTATTTGAAGTAGAAGGGCTAAAAGTGCTGATCCACCACATCGGCGGCTACCCCGGGCGCTACGCACCGGGCGCCCGGCCCCTGCTCCAGCGCGAGCGGCCAGGCCTCTTCGTGTGCGGCCACTCGCACATTTTGCGCGTCATGCCCGACCGGCAGCTCGGCCTGCTGCACCTGAACCCCGGCGCCGCCGGCCGCCACGGCTTTCACAAGGTGCGCACCCTGCTCAAGTTCCGCATCGAAGCCGGCCGGGTACTCGATTTGCAAGCCGTGGAACTCGGGCCGCGGGTGTAAACTTTTGGAAAAAAGAGAAACCGGAACGTCCTGTCGAGCTTGTCGAGACATCTCGCGTGCTGATGCCCGCTAGCAATTACTATCCAGCGAGAGGCCTCGACTACGCTCAACATAACGTCCCTTTTTTGAATTTACGGCAACAAAAAAGCGCCTTGCGTGGCCACGCAAGGCGCTTTTCGGTATGTACCAGCCGACCGGCCGGAGTGCCGTCGGGCTTCAGCAAGAAGCCGCGGCCGGAAAAAACTAGGCGGCAGCCTCGTTTTTCTTGAAGCTGGCTTTCAGCTCTTCGATGTCCACGTTCTTCAGAACGGGGGTACGGAGCAGGTCCTTAATTTCTTGCACCTTGTTGTTGGCGCGGGCAATGTTCTTGCGGTGCTTACGCTTGAGACGAGTAGCGGTCATGACGCGGTCGGTTTGAGTCTATTCTGCAGAATGAGGGGGCAAAGGTAAGCAAAAGTTTGGCAGATTGGACTATGCCGAAAGAATCCGCATGGCCGGTGCGGCCCGGCTCCTGTTATTTTTGCCCGCCAGCGGCCCGCCGGTGCAGCTTTCGGCTGCCCGCGGCTTCTTTTCGCCTCTTTTGCCCCGCCTTATGATTGACCTGCGCTCCGATACCGTTACCCGGCCCACCGCGGCCATGCTCGACGCCATGTTTCGCGCCCCCGTCGGCGACGATGTGTACGAAGAAGACCCCACCGTGCGCGCCCTGGAGCACGAGGCGGCCAGCCGCTTCGGGCTGGAAGCCGGCCTGTTTTGCCCCTCCGGCACCATGACCAACCAGATTGCCATCAAGGGCCACACCGAGCCCTTGTCGGAAGTGGTGTGCGAGCAGACCTCGCACATTTACCTCTGGGAGGTGGGCGGCATTGCGTTTCACTCGGGCGCCTCGGTGGCGCTGCTGCCCGGCGACCGGGGCCGGCTGACGGCGGCGCAGGTGGCGGCCGCCATCCGCTCCGAAAACGTGCACTACCCCACCACCAGCCTCATCAGCCTCGAAAACACCCACAACCGCGGCGGCGGCAGCTGCTACGACTGGGCGGCGCTGACGGACATTGCCGAACTGGCCAAGCGCCAGGGCATTCCGCTGCACCTCGATGGGGCGCGTGTCTTCAACGCTCTGGTGGCCACCGGGCAGCAAAGCCGGGAGTACGGCCGCCTGTTCGACACGATTTCGGTGTGCCTAAGCAAGGGCCTGGGCACGCCGGTGGGCTCGGTGCTGCTGGGCAGCCAGGCTTTTATCAAAAAATGCAAGCGCATCCGCAAGGTAATGGGCGGGGGCTGGCGGCAGGCGGGCTACTTGGCCGCCGCGGGCCTCTACGCCCTCGAACACCACGTGGAGCGCCTGGCCGACGACCACCGCCGTGCCCGGCAGCTGGCCGAGGCGCTGCAGGCCGCGCCCTACGTCGACTTCGTGCTGCCGGCCGAAACCAACCTGGTCATTTTCCGCCTGCGCGACGGCCTGACGGAGGAAGCGTTTCTGACGCACTTGACCAACAACGGTATCAAAGCGTCGGCCTTCGGGCCGCAGATGGTGCGCTTCGTAACCCACCTCGACGTGGACGACGAGGCCATCGGCCGGGTGCTGGCGGCGCTGCAAACGGTGCCGCAGTAACGTGAACCGAGCCCGCAGCGCGGAGAGCTACTTTCTGCGCTGCGGGACGCCGGGCCCTGGCGGCTTGCTTTGGCCGGGCTTGCCTTTTTCCGCCGCGGCTTGACCTAGTCATCAGGCAGACAGCGGCGGCCGTCATTAGCGCGCCATGGCGTGAACCCGGCCGCTGTACAAGCAGCGGCGTGCCCGCCAGCTTGCCTGGCTGGGCAGTTGGCTATAGAGCGGGCTTGGGCGGACCGCAGCGCAACGAGCCGCGGAAATGCTGGGCAAAAATGGCAACTTCAGGCCGGCCGGGGCGAGGTATCCCGCGGCCAGCCGCCCGATGGACCTTGCCAGCTTACGCATCCGCCCGTACGAGGCCGCCGACGAAGAAGCCGTGTTGGAGCTGTTTCGCAGCAACCTCGCCCCGTATTTCGTGCCCGCCGAAGAAGCCGACTTACTGGCCTTTTTGCGCGTCGAAGTCAGCACCGAACGCCTCTCCTACTTCGTGGCCGAGCTGCCCGACCGGCCCGGGCTGGTGGCCGCCGGCGGCTACGCCCTGAACGCCCCGCACGCCGTGCTCACCTGGGGCATGGTGGAGCGGCGCCAGCACGGCTTGGGCCTGGGCCGGGCGTTTACCGCGTTTCGCATCCGGGAGTGCCGGCGCGCTTACCCGGGCCGTGGCATCGAAATCAGCACCTCCCAGCATACCGAGGGCTTCTACGCCAAGCTGGGTTTTCGCACGCTGTCCATCGAGCCGGATAAGTGGGCGCCGGGGCTGCACGAGGTGCACATGCTGCTCGACGCGGGAGCCGAAGTGGACGGCGGCCGGTAAGTTTGCGCCATGACTGCTCCCGCCGACTACACCTACGACCACGACGCGGCCCGCCGCCACCTCAGCCAGGCCGACCCGGTTCTGGCCCGCATCATTGCCCAAGGGCGGCCGGTGCGCGCTTCCGCCCACGAGGACCTGTACCTGGCCCTGCTCAAGGCGGTGGTCAGCCAGCAGATTTCGACCAAGGCCGCCGCGGCCATCTGGCGCAAGCTGGAAGGCTTGTTCAAGCCCGACGGCTACCCCGAGCCCAACGTGCTGGTGAGCCTGCCGGACGACGAGCTGCGGGGCGCGGGCATTTCCAAGCAGAAAGCCGGCTACCTGCGTGCCATTGCCGAATTTGCCCTCGCCGGACAGCTCGACCACGCCCACCTCTCGCAGCTGCAAGAAGACGCTTTTACCCAGCACCTAACCCAGATCAAAGGCGTGGGCCGCTGGACCGCCCAGATGCTGCAGATGTTCGCCCTCGACCAACCCGACGTGTTTGCCGAAGGCGACCTGGGCATTCAGAACGCCATGCGCCGGCACTACGGCTTGGAAGAAACCGGCCGCGCCTTGCTCAAACGCATGACCGCGCTAGCCGAGCCCTGGCGCCCCTATCGCTCCCTGGCCTGCAAGTACCTCTGGCAGTCGTTGGACAACACGCCGGAGTAGGCGGTAATGTCCTGAGCCGACGGTAGCACCAGCCGGGGGCGGCCGTTCAGCGCTTAGCTTGCTCTTCCTCCTTCTTGGTGTCGCGGTACACGACCACCATGGCCACGAAAATCGACACGAAGGGCAGCACCAGGCCGAGGAGAAACCAGCGCCAGAACGAGCGTTCCTGGGCTATGTAGGTGGTCAGCAGGGCGCTCAGAACCGTCAGCACGCAGCAGACGATGAGCAGGACGAGGTTTTCCATAAGCAGCGAGCGGGCAAAGGTAGCTTAGCGCACCTTGCCGCGCTTGACGAGGTAGGCGTGCAGCACCTTGTCGAAGGGCTCCTGGGTGTCGACGGGCACGAAATCAATTTTGTACTGCCCGCAGCGCAGGGCCAGCTCCTGGGTGTACTGCTGCATGGCGGCGCGGTACTGCTCGCGCACCTGGGCCGGGCTGAGCTTGATGCGCTGGCCGGTTTCCACGTCCTCGAACACGTAGGGCCGCTCGGCAAAGTCGAATTCGGCCTCGGTGGCGCGGTCCATCACGTGAAACAGCAGCACCTCGTGGTGCTGGTGCTTGAGGTGCTGCAGGGCGGCCAGGGTGTCGGTCTGGTCCTGCTGGCTGCGGCCGAGCATGTCGGAGAAGATAACGACCAGGCTGCGTTTGGGAATTTGCTGGGCAATCTGGTGAATGACCCCGGCCACATCGGTGCCGCCGTGCTCGGTGCTGGGCGCGGTGCGCTCCATCAACTGCTGCATCTGCAACAGCAGCGTGTGGCGGTGGGTGCTGGTGGAGCGCACCGGCGTCTGCGCCTCGATTTTGTCGGAGAAAGTGACCAGCCCGACGGCGTCGCGCTGCTTCTGCAGCAGGGTGGTGATGGCCGCGGCGCAGAGGATGGAGAAGTGCAGCTTGTCGAAGCCCGGGCGCGGGTAGTACATGCTCGGGCTCACGTCGAGCAGCAGGTGGCAGCGCAGGTTGGTTTCCTCCTCGTAGCGCTTCACGAAGAGCTTGTCGGTGCGGGCCAACACTTTCCAGTCGAGGTGGCGGGTGCTTTCGCCGGGGTTGTAGAGGCGGTGCTCCGAGAATTCCACCGAAAAGCCGTGGTAGGGCGACTGGTGCAGGCCGGTGATAAAGCCGTCGACGAGCTGCCGGGCCAGAAATTCCAGGTTTTCGAAGGAGCGGACGGCGGCCAGATCGAGCGGTTGGGAAGGCATAAGCGGCAAAGAAAAAGCCCGGACGGGCAAGGACTGCGAAGGTAACGCGCGGGTTGCGCCGGAAGGTGCCCCGGGCCGCGGACGGGCACCGGGCGGCGGGTCTGCCCGCGGCCGGCGCGGCTAGGCTAAGTTGAACAAAGCCAATTTATTGCCGCCAATATTTTTATATCCATCAGCAAAAGACTAGTTTTAGCCGGGGATTTTTCAATCATCCCGAAATCTTTCAACCTCCCTCCCTTTTCTTCATCTTTTAGCTGGACCCCGTGGAAGACCGCTACGAACAGGACGAGATTTATTCCCAGCGCATCAAAGCCGGCAAACGCACGTATTTCTTCGACGTGAAGGCCACGCGCGGGCAGGACTACTACCTGACCATCACCGAGAGCAAGCGTCGCCTGCGCGACGACGACACCTTCTCCTACGAGAAGCACAAGATTTTCCTCTACAAGGAAGACTTCCTCAAGTTCGCCGACGCCCTGCAGGACGCCATCGACTACGTGCGCCAGGAGCTGCTCTCGCCCGAGGAAGTGGCCGAGCTGGACCGCCCCCGCCCCGAGTTCAACGACCCGAACCGCTACGAAGGCCCCGACTATACGCCCGAATCTTACTAAGCCCCAACGCTTACTGGTTTCGCCCGACGCGCTACCGCGGCGGCCTTTCGGCCGCGGCCGTAGCGCGTTGTTGCGTGCCCGCCAGCCAAGCCATGTTTCGATGAAGCCCCTGTTTCGCTTCGCGCTGGCGGCCCTGCTGGTCTGGGCCGCGCTGCATTGCCTTTGGACGGCGCGCACCGGCCTGCGCGACTCTGCCCGCCCCGCCGACGCCCTGCTCGTGCTCGGCAACACCGTCAACCCCGACGGGCAGCCGTCCGAGCGCCTGCGTGCCCGCCTCGACAAAGCACTGGCCCTGTACCGCGCCGGCCTCGCGCCCAAAGTTGTGGTGAGCGGCGGCCTGGGCCAGGAAGGCCACTACGAGGGCCTGGCCATGGGCCGCTACCTCGTGGCGCAGGGCGTGCCCCGGCCCGCCGTCATCATCGATGACTTGGGCCGGACGACCCGCGCCACGGCCGAAAATTTTGCCACCATTGCCCGGCGGCGGCATTTCCGGTCCGTCATTGCCGTGTCGCAGTTCTACCACCTGCCCCGCACGGCTTACCTGCTCAGCCGCGCGGGCCGCTTCCGCATTTACACCGCCCACGCCGAGTATTTCGAGCTGCGCGACCTGTACAGCCTGCTGCGCGAGTTTCCGGCCTACTACTGGGCCCGGCTGCGCTACTGAGCCGAAAACCGCCCGGGCCGTGGTTCCCGCCCCGAGGCTTCGTACCTTTGCCCCCGAATTGGGCCGGCTGGCCCGGTTCCCTCATTCACTACGTCACTCATTCCCTGACCTATGGGTCTTCGCTGCGGTATCGTCGGGCTGCCTAACGTGGGCAAGTCCACCCTGTTCAACGCGTTGTCGAACGCCAAGGCCGAATCGGCCAACTACCCCTTCTGCACCATCGAGCCGAACGTGGGCGTGGTCACCGTGCCCGACCCGCGCCTGAAGATTCTGGAGGAAATCGTGAAGCCCCAGCGCGTGGTGCCCACCATCGTGGAGTTCGTGGATATTGCCGGCCTGGTGAAAGGCGCTAGCAAGGGCGAAGGCCTGGGCAACAAGTTCCTCGCGAACATCCGCGAAGTCGACGCCATCATCCACGTGGTGCGCTGCTTCGACGACCCCAACATCGTGCACGTGGCCGGCGGCGTCGACCCGGTGTTCGACAAGGAGGTTATCGACACGGAGCTGCAGCTCAAGGACCTGGAGAGCATCGACAAGAAGCTGCAGAAGTCGGAGCGCTCGGCCAAGAGCGGCGACGCGGTGGCCAAGAAGGAAGTAGCCGCGCTGACGCGCTTCAAGGCCCACCTGGAAGCCGGCAACAACGCCCGCTCGCTCGACGCTTCGGAAGAAGAACTGGCCGCCGTAGCCGATCTGCAGCTGCTCACCATCAAGCCCGTCATCTACGCGGCCAATGTGGACGAGGCCAGCATTCCGCAGGGCGGCAATGCCTTTGTGGACGCGCTGCGCGCCCACGTGGCCGGCGAAAACGCCCAGATTGTGGTCATTTCGGCCGCCATCGAGTCGCAGATTGCCGAAATGGAGGACCCGGAGGAAAAGGAGATGTTCCTGGGCGAGTACGGCCTCACCGAGTCGGGCCTGGACAAGCTCATCCGCGCCTCCTACGACATTCTGAACCTGATTACCTACTTCACCGCCGGCGTGCAGGAAGTACGGGCTTGGACGGTGCACCGCGGCGACAAAGCGCCCGCGGCGGCCGGCGTCATCCACTCCGACTTCGAGAAGGGCTTTATCCGCGCCGAGGTCATCAAGCTGCCCGACTACGAGCAGTACCGCTCGGAAGCCAAGATCAAGGAAGCCGGCAAGATGGCCGTGGAAGGCAAGGAATACGTGGTGCAGGACGGCGACATCATGCACTTCCGCTTCAACGTGTAAGCGCAGCCCCGCTCGACTACCCCAATAGATAAAACGGCTGGCTTTGGCGCCGGCCGTTTTATCGTTTTCACGCCCCTAGAAACTCATGGACGTAAAAGACAGCAACGGCACCCTGCTCGCGGAAGGCGACTCGGTGACGCTCATCAAGGATTTGAAAGTGAAAGGCTCCTCGCAGGTGCTCAAGCGCGGCACGCTGGTGAAAAACATTCGCCTGACCAACAGCGCGGCTGAAATCGAAGGCCGCGCGGGCGGCACCACCATGGTGCTCAAGACGGAGTTCCTGAAAAAGGCCTGATCCGCTTCTGCAGCCGCTCAGTATCTTCAGCGCCCCGGCCAGATTCGGCCGGGGCGCTTTTGGTTGATGGCAGGCTTAATCGGCACCCGGCGGCGGCCCGGCCTGGCTGGCCGCGTAACCTAGCCCGAAGGTGAGCAGTGCCGCCAGCACCGGCAAAGCCTGCCGCCCGGCCTCGGTAAGTTCATACTCCACACGGGCTGGGCCCGGGCCCTGCTCCTGCCGCCGCAGCAGGTCGGCGTCCACGAGGTTTTTTAGCTCTTGCGCCAGCACTTTCTCGCTGATATCGGGCAGCACCTGCCGCAGCTGGCTGTAGCGCCTGGCGCCACTGGCCACCTGCTGGAGGATGAGCAGGCGCCACTTGCCGCCCAGCAACTCAATTGCAGTGCGCACCGGGCAACGCGGGGAAATGGAAACGGGGTTCGGTAGCATACTTACCTGGAGGTATGTTTATCAATGTGTACTGGTTTCGTACAAAACTACCGGCTAAGTGAAAGCCCGCGAAGTGGCTTAAAACGGCCGAGCGGCTTGACAAGGTAGCGGCCAAGCAGAGCTCAACCCGGCATAAATGCAAGACACGCTCTTGGCAGCAGTATTTTTTATATAAAACCTGGGGACGGAAACACAACTTTGTTTAATATTTACGGGTAAAACGTTAAACAAATGTATTCGTAGCCGTATGGTTCATCTTGCTTCTGCCCCGTCGCTGCTTGGTCGTTTGCAAGCGTTTATCAGTCCGCAGGCTGACCCGGCGACGGAAGCCGCGCAAGGCACCGTGGCGGCCGTGTACGCCGACCTGCCCGAAGCGTTTGCCGTGGCGCTTATCGAGCTGCCCAGCGGGCGGCCGCTGGCGTGGCGTAGCCGGCTGCCGGGGCTGCGACCAGAACGGGCGGCCGCATACAACGCGGAAGTGGTGCGCCAGAAGCACGCGGCCCTACTGGCCTTAGGACTGGGCCATGAACGCATCGAAGACATCCTGATCAGCCTGCGGGAGCAGCTGCACTTGCTGCGCGTAAGCCGCGACGGTAGCCGCCTGCTCTACGTGGCTGTCGACAGCGACGACTCCAACTTGGCGCTGACCCGCCACGTGCTCCGGCAGCACATCAGCTAATTAATTGCTTTTGCTTCCCCTCTTTTCATTTTTTCTCCCACATGGCGTACTCTACCTCCAACCCGGCCGGCCAGGCCGTGCAAAACATCATCAACGACTTGCCCCAGCTGGTGGCCGTTGCCGTCGTCGACTCCCAATCGGGCATGACGCTGGCCTCGCACACCAATTCGCCCACGCTCGATCCGGAAACGGCCGCCGCCTACAACACAGAAGTGGTCAAGCAGAAGCAAAAAGCCATGAAGGCCCTCAAACTCACCGATGAAACCATCGATGACATTCTCATCACGCTTACCAATCAGCTGCACCTGATCAACCTGATCGACGGCGGCAAAAAGTTTATCTACTTGGTGGTAAACCAGCGCGACACCAACCTGGCCATTGCCCGCGAAGTGCTGCGCGAGCAAGCTCCCTTGCTCAAGTAGGCCCAGCCAAGCTGGCCCGCGGTTTATCCGCCCGCAAAAAAGCCGCGCTTCCGTTGGGAAGCGCGGCTTTTTTGCGGGCTGAGCCGTTCAGGCTTACTTCCCGACCACCTTGAACAGCTGCCCGGCCGTCAGTTTGTCGGTGGTTTTCATGCCGTTGAGAATAGCCATTTCCTCGTAGCGCTTGCTCGGAATGCCGTTGGCGGCCAGGGCCGTGGCGAGGGTCTGGCCGGTTTTAGCGGTTTTGATGCGCACCCGCTCGGGCTGGCGGTTGAGCTTGTCGGCGGCGGTGAGGCGCTGGAAGCCCTGGGCCGTGCGCTGAAACTGCGGGGCATAGGTGCTGAAAGCGGAGGGCGAGGTCAGGCCGACCAGAGCGTAGATGGTCTGCCCGTCCTGGATGAGGTAGCTCAGGGTGCGGGCCGTGACGCCCTGCTGGCCGCTTTGCTGGTCCTGGCCCACTTGGTCGCCCTGGATAACCACGGCGGGGAAGCTGTTGATGGTGGTTTTCTGGGCCTGGGCGTTCTGCAGGTTCAGCTGCTGGGCCAGGGCCTGGGCGGTTTCGTCGAGGCCCTTGTTGCCGGCGGGCAGCAGCACGATGATGGCCTTGCCGTTGGGCTCTGCCATCTGAAACTGCGAGGGCGAGTTCTGGCTTTGCCAGCCCGAGGGAATCGGGAACTGGAACTTCAGCTCGGGGTGGTAGAACACGCTGTTTTCCACGAAGCCTTCCCGCGGATTGTCGCCGTAGGCCAGCCCGTCGATGAGGCGCAGGTACTGGTCGCGGTTGACGGCCAGCTGCTTGCCAGCTTGTTGCTCGGCCTGCACGGCCAGCTTTTTCACGCGGGTGTAGCGGTCGGCGGAGTTGGGGTGGGTGCTCAGGAAAGTGGGCACCCCGGCCGCGCCGCTCTGCTGCTCGGTGCGCTGCAGGGTGAGAAAGAAGTCGGCCATGCTGGCCGGGTCGTAGCCGATTTTGCTGGAGTACTTCACCCCCAGTCCATCCGACTCGTTTTCGGCGTCGCGGCCGTACTTGAGCAGGCCCAAGCCGGCCACCTGCGAGAGAGGCTCGGCCACGGAGGCCACGCGCTTGGAGAGGATGGAGCCGAGCAAAATGGCCCCGGTGGTGAGCGTAGAGCGCGTCTGTTGCTTCTGGCTGTGGCGGGCGGTGATGTGGCCGATTTCGTGGCCGAGCACCCCGCTGAACTGGGCCTCGTTGTTGAAGTACGCCAGAATGCCGCGGGTGAAATATACGTGGCCGTCGGGGGTGGCAAAGGCGTTGATGATGGGCGAGTCGACCACCGTGAAGCCTTTCACGTCGGCGGGGCGGTCGGAAATACGGCCCATCTGCATGCCCTTCTGGTCGATGTAGCTCTGCAGCTTGGCGTTGTCGAGCAAGCCGAACTGGGCAATGACCTGCGGATCGGGTTCGGCGCCCTGCACGGGCGCGGCGGCCGGGGTGGCCGCGGGCTTGACGACGTCGGCGGCCGGCAGCAACGCCAGCAGGGCGGCGGATAAGGCGGAAGCGAGGGTTGGGAGCATGGGAATGGCGAAGGGGAAGAAGCTGGGGAAGCTGTTGAGGTAACTGCCTCTGCAACGAACGTACCAGGGCCAAAGGTTACGGTGGACCTAACGGCGCTGCTCCTGCGCGGCGTCGTGCTCGGCGGCTTCCAGTTCCTGCAGGTGCTCTTCCTCGCGCTCGGCGGCCGTGGGCCGGCCGGAGCGGCGGTCGAGCCAGTCCATGACGGGCGTGGCCAGGGCGCCGTGCAGCACGATGGAGGCCAGGACGGTGAAGCCCGTGGTGGCCCACAGCTGGCGCGCATCGGCAAAAACGTGCGCCTGGGTGGCGTAGGCCAAGTAAAAAAACGAGCCGATGCCGCGGATGCCGAAGCCGGAAATGACCAGCCGCTCGGGCCAAGTCAGGTGGCTGCGGCCCAGCGTGAGCAAGCCGCCGAGGGGGCGCAGCACCAGCAGCAGCAACAGCCCCAGCCCGGCGCCGCCGAGCGTGAGCGGAGCCAGCAGCCCGCGCACCAGCGCCCCGCCGAACAAGATGAGGATGATGACGATGAGCAGGCGTTCCAGCTGGTCGGTAAACTCGTGCATCTCCGTGTGGTACTCGTGGCTACGCTCGTGCGTGCGCAGGGTCACGGCCGCCACGAACACGGCCAGAAAGCCGTAGCCGTGCAGCAGCTCGGTGAGGCCGTAGGCGGTGAGCGTGACGGCCAGGGCCACGAAGCCGTAGGCCTCGGGGTTGATGCGGACGCGGTGGGGCAAGTCGAAAATGAGGAACGACAGCGCCTTGCCCGCCAGCCAGCCGGCCAGCAGGCCCATGCCGGTGCGGTAGAGCACGTCCTGCCAGGCCCATTCCAGCAGGCGGCCGCCGAGGGCCCCGGCGGCGGGCAGCAGCACGGCGGCCAGGTGCACGAAAGGAAAGGCCAGCCCGTCGTTGAGCCCGGCCTCGCCGGTGAGGGCGAAGCGCACGTTGTCCTCGCCGCCTTCGCCGGGCTTGCCCACCTGCACGTCGCCGGCCAGCACGGGGTCGGTGGGGGCCAGCGTGCCGGCCAGCAGCACGGCCGAGGCCAGGGTGAGGCCCGCTAAGTAGTGCGCCGCGGCCACGAAGCCAGCAATGCTGAGCACCATGAGCACCAGCACCAGCCGCAGGGGCGTGCGCCAGCGGTGCAGGGAAAATTTGCGGTCAATTTTCAGGCCGGTGCCGGTCAGGGCCACCGTCACGCAGAGCTCGGTGAGGTGGGTGGCAAAGCCGGCGTGCTGCACCGGGTCGGGGGTGGGCAGGCCGATGGGCAGCGAAAACACCGCCGCGCCCAGCCCCACGAAGAGGATGGGGTACGAGAGCGGGTACTTGCGCAGCAGGGAAGGCAACCAGGCCACGGCCAGGATGGCCACGCCGAGCACCACCAGAATCAGGTTGTAGAGCGACATGCGGCAGCGTCGTTGGTGGTAGCCTGGGCTTACGCAGGCGCGGGCGCCGGGATGTGCCAAGGTGGCTCCTTGCCCGGCTTTGGCCAGCTCATGCCTTGGTTTTGTGCTAAACTCCTGCCTACAACCGCCGGCTACGACGCCCTCCTTTCAGTATACCCACAGCGAACCTACCCCGAACCCAGGCTTAACGCGGCGCAACGGAATAATTCAACAGTAGCAGCCCAGCCTCGTGCTCAGCTGGCGTCCGCCGTTTGTCGTCTTGCGTGGAGCCAACGGGCACGTTGACCAGCGGGCAAGCTCGAGCGGCGTGTGCAAACGCCGCAAACGTTTCCGTAGATAAAGCCGCCGCCCTGCGGCGTTATTGCCCGGGCGCCGGGGCATATTTGACTATCTGCTTTGGAGCCCGCACGACTTGTGGCCGGGCCCCACTCCCCGCTTCTGTTGCTTGCTTGCCATCGGTACGCGCTGCGCGCCGCTGGCTTGGCCGCGCCTTGCCCGGCCGCCGCAGCTCCGCTCCTGCTCCAATCAATCCCAACCTACTTCCCACCCAATGAGGAGACTCCTACCCCTCTTCGCGCTGGGCTGCCTGGCCGCTACGTCGGCCGCGCAGGCCCAGCAGATTTCGCCCTACCTGGCCGGCCAAAACGCCTGGATGGCCTACAGCTACGGCAGCCGCGTCTACAACGGGCAGCTCGACCAGCTTTGGCCCACCGTGCGCCGCTCCCAGGTGCGCATGGTGCGCATCGGCGGCAACGGCGTGGAATTCAACATGCCCACGCCGCAGCAGTACCTGAGTATGATTGACTCCATCCGCCGCATCGGGGCCGAGCCCATGGTGCAGGTGTGCGAGGGCCGGGGCCGCTACACCGCCCAGCAGGCGGCGGCCGTGGTCGACTACGTCAACAACCAGATGCACCGCGGCGTCAAGTACTGGATTATCGGCAACGAGCCCAACCTGACCGGCAACTTCGGCAAGGTGACGGTGCAGGGCGTGGAAGCCTACATTAAGGGCTGGGCCACGGCCATGAAGCAGGCCGACCCGACGATTCTGACGGTGGGCCCGGAGTGCTCCTTCTACGACACGAGCTACCTGCGCCCGCTCATCGGCGGGGCCAACGACATCACGGGCAAGGACGCCAACGGGCGCTACTACCTCGACGTGGTGACCTTTCACTCCTACCCGTTCAGCGGCACCCAGACGCGCGCCCAGGTGCTGGCGGCGGCCAATACGCTGGCCGGCAACGTGAACGGCCTGCTGACCATGATGGACGCGGCCAACGCCCTGCACAACCGCACCGGCGCCGACGCGCTGAAGTGGGCCGTGACGGAATTCAACATCGGCTACCAGAACCCCGCGGCCAACACCGTGGACGGGCTGGGCGTGCACGGCTTTCTGAACGGGCAGTACTGGGCCGAGGTGTTCGGCGTGGGCATGCAGAAAGGCGCCGTGTCGATGCAGCCGTGGTCGATTCACGAGGGCAACGGCGCCCGCGGGGAAGGCGACCTGGGCTACCTCGACGGCTCGGGCGCCGCGGTGAAGCCCCGCTCGGCCTTCTACCACGAAATGCTGGTGGCCGAAAATATGCGCGGCACGTACCTGGCCGCCACCGACAACCAAGGCGACGTGTCAGTGCTCAGCAGCCGGCACGGCGACACCACGGCGGTGATGGTGCTCAACAAGAACACCGCCGACCTGGACTTCACCGTGCAGCTGTCGGGGGCCGCGGTGCCGGGCGCCGCGCCGCTGAAAATTAACGTGCCGGCCGGCATCGGCGCCAGCTACTCGGACAAGATTTACGGGCAGTCGACCCAGGTGCTGCTCTTCGACGGGCAGGGGCAGCTGACGCGCAAAATCGTGTATTCCCTGCAGCACGCAGCCAATAACCTCGCGCCGACCTACCTGCGGCCGGGGCAGCAAGTCACCCTGGCCGACTTCAAGGCCGACAAAACCTTTACCTGCGTGGCGCCGGAGCAGGTGAGCTTTGCGCCGGCCGTGCTGGGCTCGTACACCTCGCTGAACTGGAATTTCGGGGCCGACGCCACCCCGCAGACGGCCACCGGCCCCGGGCCTTTCGCGGTGAGCTACGCCGCGCCGGGGCTGAAATCGGTGACGATGACCCTGCAGAACGCCGACACGACCATCGTGGTGAGCAAGGCCGATTACGTGCAGGCCAGCGCCTGCGTGCGCACGCCCTACGCCGGCACGGCCGCGGCGGTGCCGGGCATGATTAAGGCGGTGGAATTCGACAACGGCGGGCAGAACGTGGCCTACTACGACTCGGATCCAACCAACCGCGGCGCCGCGCTGAACCCCAACGTGCCCCGGCCCACCGAGGCCGTGGACACGGAGCTGGGCGACGGGGGCACCGGCAACATCGGCTACTCGGCCTCGGGCGAGTGGCTCAAGTACACGGTGAACGTGCAGCGCACCGGCCTCTACAAGCTCACGGTGCGGGCCGCTGCTTCGGCCGCGGGCGGCTCCTTCCGCGTGTCGGTCGACGGCGTGGACAAAACCGGCGTGGTTTCGGTGCCGGCCACGGGCGCGTTTGGGACCTACCAGGACATCGTGGTGAGCAACGTGTACTTGGAGGCCAACGCCAGCGCCACGCTGAAGTTTGACCTGGTGAGCAGCTCGTTTAACTTCTCCAAGCTCACCTTCGAAGAGCAGGCTCCTGCGGGCGTTGTGGTAAACCGCCTCTACAACGCTACTTCGACGTCCGACGGGATGTCGGATGCGGTGGAGCTGCTGGTGACCAAGGACCACCAGGATTTGCGCGGGCTCATCGTGAAGGACTTCGAAGCCAACCTGACCTCGGACGCGGGCGGCAAGTACCAGTTCCGGGACCAGGCCCTGTGGAAGGACGTGCGCATCGGCACCACCGTCGTGCTGCGGCGGCTGGCCTCGGGCATCACGGGCTACGCCGAGGACCTCGACGCCTCGGACTACCGGGTGGATATGCTGCTGGAAAACGGCACGTACCTGACCAACCTGGCGCCGAACAACAGCTTCAACCTGACCAACACCGACATGGTGCTGCTCAAAACCGGCACGGCCGCGGGCACGGCCGGCGCGGTGCACGGGTTTGCCACGGGCAGCTCGAACACGGCCCTGTTCAACGCCGTGACCTCGCCCAAGCTGGTGTCGGCGGCCATTACCAACACCGGGCAGTTTCAGTACCCGCTCAGCGCCACGCAGAGCCTGGCCGACTACGACGGGGTGAAGGCCCAGGCCTCGACCGACGCCAACCGCAACTGGGGCAACGGCTACGGGGCGAATAACATTGCTTACATCCAGACGCTGCGCAACGCGGCGTTTACGCCGCCCGGCCTGGTGGTCAACCGCGTCTACAACGGCTCGAACGACGCCAACGGGCAAACCGACGCGGTGGAGCTGCTGGTGACCCAGGACCACTTCGACGCGCGCAACCTGGTGGTGAAGGACTTCGAGACGAACAACACGGCCGATACCGGGGGCAAGTACCGCTTCAACAACGTGGCCTTCTGGCAGGATCTGCGCCTGGGCACCACCATCGTGCTGCGGCGCGTGATGGGCCCCGCCGGCTACCAGCAGGACCTCGACGCCTCGGATTTTACGCTGGATTTGCTGCTGGACAACCCCAGCTACCTCACCAACCTGGCCACCGGCAATTTCTTCAACATCACGCAGTACGACATGGTGCTGCTCAAAACTGGCACCGCCGCGGGCGTGGCCGGCGCCATTCACGCCTTTGCCACCAAGGGCGGCGGCTCGAATGGCGTGCCCTCGGCCCTGTTCAATTCGGTGGCCGCGCCCAAGCTGACCTCGCCCGACGGCACCGACGCGGGCGGCGGCACCTTCCACTACCCCCTGAACCCCGAGCAGCGCCTGCAGGACTACGCCGGGGCCAAGGGCGCCTTGTCGAAGAGCACGGCCTTCAACTGGGGCTACGGCTTCGGCACCGGCAACGTGGCCTACATCCAGAGCCTGCGCGACTCGGTGCTGGCCCCGCCCGCGGCCCTGACGGCCACCGGCACCGGCAACCGCGTGGCCCTGCGCTGGAGCGCCAGCCCCGCCGCCGAGGCCAACGGCTACGAGCTGTACCGCTCGGCCACCGGCACCGGCTACGCCCTGCTCGCCACCCTGGCCGCCGATGAAACCGCCTTCGTAGACAGCTGCCGCAGCTTCGGCACGCGCTACTACTACCAGCTGCGCACCCTGGGCTCGGACCTCGTTTCGCGCTTCACGCCCGCCGTCAGCGCCCTGACGGAGGCCCGCCCGGCCCTCAGCCTGCCCGCCCTGCGCGGGGAATGCGCGGTAACGGCCACCGCGCCGACCACCGCCGACCTTTGCGGCGGCCTGGTCACGGCCACCACCACCGACCCGACCAGCTACGGCGCCCAGGGCAGCTACAGCATCACCTGGACGTTCACCTTCGGGGACGGCAGCACGGCCACGGCCGCGCAGCCGGTGCTGGTGCAGGACCAGACCGCGCCCACGGTGCGCGCCCGGAACCTGACGGTGCAGCTCGATGCCAACGGGCAGGCCAGCCTCACGGCGGCGGAGGTGAACGACGGCTCCGCGGACGCCTGCGGCATTCAGGCCGTTGAGCTAAGCCAGACGGCTTTCGACTGCAGCCACGTGGGCCCGAACGCGGTGACGCTGACGGTGACGGACGTGCACGGCAACGTGGCCACGGCCGAGGCCGTGGTGACGGTGGAAGACCACGTAGCGCCCGCGGTAGCCACGCGCAATCTGACGGTGACGCTGCGCGGCGGCGCGGCTACGATTACGGCGGCGGACGTGGATAACGGCTCGGCCGATGCCTGCGGCATCCAGACGCTGACCCTGAGCCGCAGCAGCTTCGACTGCAGCACCCTCGGCGCCCAGCAGGTCATCCTGACCATCACCGACATCCACGGCAACGCGGCTTCGGCTCCGGCTACCGTGACGGTTATCGGCGCCGTGCCGGCCCCGGCCATTGCCCTGAGCCGCACCGATAACACCTTCACCGGCCTACCGGCCAACACCCTGGCCCTGGGCTACGGCGCCCAGCAACTCACGCTGACGGCCTCGAACCCGACCTCGGCCGCCGACGCGACGAGCTACCAATGGAGCCCGGCCACGGGCCTGAGCAGCGCCACCAGCGCCAGCCCGACGTTTGCGCCCACGGCCGCCGGCACCTACTCCTTCACTGTCACGGCCACCAACGAGTTCGGCTGCTCGGCCACGGCTTCGGTCAGCGTGGAGGTTATCGATGCGCGCTGCGGGGCCAAGAACGACAAGGTGCTGGTGTGCCACAACGGCAACCCGCTGTGCCTCTCGGCCCCTGCCGTAGCCGCCCACCTCGCGCAACACGGCGACCAGCTCGGCGCCTGCGCCACGGCCGCCCGCGGTGTAGCGGCCACGCCGCCGGCCGCTGCGGCCCTGCGCGCCGCCAGCCTGTTCGAGGTTTTCCCGAACCCGTTTGCCGGGCGCACGACGCTGCGCTTCCGCCCCGCTACGGCAGGGGCGGCGCAGCTGCAGGTGTACAACGCCCTGGGCCAGCTGGTCACGACGCTGTTCGACGCCCCGGCCGAAGCGGGCCGTAGCTACGATGTCACGCTCGACGGCGCCGCGCTGAAGGCCGGCGTGTACACCTGCCGCCTGCTCAGCGGCGGCCGGGTGGAAACCCAGCGCGTGGTGTTGGTGAAATAAGTCCTTTGGGCATATGGTCAGACCCCTAACCAGCGCGGCGGAGAAGTAGGTACTTAACCTCCTCTCCGCATGCAGCGACCCAAGAAACGCTGGGCCTGGACGGCCCGGCATAAGCGTCCGAAGTTTAAAAACCACTGGCAAAGCCCCGACGACGGCGGCTGGTGCCTGCAGGAAGCCCAGCGGCGGCACCGCAGCCAGACTCGCGCAGCCCTGCACCGCATCTGCCAGGGCGAAGACGAAGGCCATGTCACCTTTCCCTACCACCATCACCACTGGCTGAAACGGTGGTGGACCTGATAAAAGCCCCGGCCCGCGCCGGGGCTTTTTTTGTGCGGGCCGCCGGCTTTTGCGGACCTTTGCCTTTCGCATGGATATTCAGCCCCTACTCGACCACTTCAACCAGCTCAGCGCCGAAGAGCAAACCAAGGAAGTGTACGCCCATTTCGGCCTGGCCGTGTACTTCGGGCAAGCCCTGGAGCAGCAGCTGGCCAACATGCTCATCTTCGACCAGCTCTTCCAGGTGAAGCCCGAAACGCCGGCCCAGTACACGGCCATTTTCGAGGAGCACGCCGCCGCCAGCCAGCCGGCCGACATGCTGGCCGTGGCCGCGCAGCTGGCCTACCAGCTCAGCGACGAAGACCGCGACGAGCTGCAGCGCCTGCTAGTGTCGCGCCGCTTCCTGGCCGATTCGTACTTCAAGGTGCACGCCCAGCGGCTGTTGCAGCCCGAGCTGAAAAGCCAGATTGTGGCCGATTTCGCCGGCTTCCAGAACCGCTGCCGCCAGCTGCACACCCGCCTGCAACAATACCAGCAGCAGTACGTGCAGCGCACCGGCGTGGCCCCCGAGCTGCTGCAGCAAACCTGGGCCACCGTGGTGCGCGACGCCCAGCGCACCCTCGGCGCCATGGCCTGAGGCGCCGCTTCTTCACGCATTGCCCACCTGCCCGGGCGTAAGCTGCAGCCCGCGCTGCGCCCGTAGGCAGCCCGTTTCCGCCCCCGCTTTACCGTTTTTCTTCCACCGCGCATGGAGTTTTTTTCGCGTCCCGGCCTGGCCTTGGCCGCTTTGGCCCTGGCCGCCTGCCAGCGGCAGCCCGCCCAGCTAAGCCGCTTCATCCCCACCGCCCCCGTCACCGATGGGCAGGCCAGCGAGTGGGACAACCAGCTGCAAACCGACGAGCACAGCCACCTGCAGTACCAGGTTGTGCATGATGCGCGCACGGTGTACTTGCGCCTGAAAACCGGCGACGCAGCCACCCAGCGCCGGCTGCTGTACCAGGGCCTCACCGTGTGGCTCGACACCACCGGGCGCCACCAGCAGCAGTTCGGGGTGCACTTCCCGCTGGGCGGCAGCATGGGCGCGGCCATCCGGCAGCACGTCGAGCGGCCCGGCGCCGGCCCGGACACCCCGGCCGACTACCAGGCCCGGCTGGCCCAAGCCCTGGCCGGCATGCACGAAATGCAGCTGCTCAAGTACAAGGGCAACCTGGAGCCCACCATGGCCGAAACCCACACCCAGCTGGGCCTGAACGTGGCCGCGGCCTTCGACGCCAGCGGCAACCTGGTCTACGAGCTGGCCGTGCCGCTGCGCCTGCTCTACAAGCGCGGCTCGTCCTACGCCGCCGACAAAAAGCCCGTGGTGGGCCTCACGCTGCTCGGCGGCCAGCGCCCGCCCGGCACCGGCAGCTACGGCGCCGCCCCGGGCGGCGGCATGGGCCGGGGCGGCGCGCGCGGGGGCGGCCGC
>NZ_JAJFAV010000014.1 GCF_020711235.1 Hymenobacter sp. 15J16-1T3B
GCCCAGCTCCAGCCCCCGCGGCCGCGCCGGCCGCTCCCGACGCCGCGGCCGTGGCGCCGCCCGGAGGGGCCAATGCCCCGGCCCCCGCAACGGCCACTGCAACGGACTCGCCCGCTGCGGTGGCCGTTCAAGCATCCGAGCCCAACGAAGCCACCGCAGCACCCGAGCACGACCCGGCCCCCACGCGCCCCGTCGAGGTGGCGGCTGCGCCGGTGGTGCCGGCCCGGCCGCGGCGCGAGCCGGCCGCCGAGGTGACGGCGGGGCAGCAGGTGTGGGCCAAGCTCGGCAACGGCCCGGCCCCAGTGAAGTACATCAACGCCGACGGCAACATCCTCATCCTGAAGGCCAATTTCGTGATGAGTCTGGCCAAGAACACCGGTAAGCAGCTATGGCTGACCAAGGTGGAGCGCACCAAGTCGGCGCACCTAATTGGCAACGGCCCGCTGATTGAGGTGGTGGCGGCCTCGGCCAACAACGAGTACCGGCAGTCCTACATCCTGAACTCGGAAACCGGCAAGGCCATCTACAGCCCACCGGCCGCCCGGCAGGTGGAAAACCGCATCGTGGACGCGGCCAACCTGGTGGTGTGGGAGGCCACCGATGCGGGCACCCGGGCCCTGCTGCTCGACAAAGCGACCGGCACGCGCCTGCACGAGCTGCCGGTGGCACCCGGTTGGGCCCGCGCCGCCCGCATTCTGCCCCTGCCCGAGGGCAAGGTGTGCGTGGTATCGGGGGCGGGCGTGACGGCGCTGGACCCGGCCGCCGGCAAGCTGCTCTACCACCTGCCGCTCAAGCGTTCGGCCAAGGTCGATGAGCTGCTGCCGCCCACCGAACCCACCTTCGACGTGCTTGAGACGGGTACGCCCGGGCAGGTGTGCGTGCTCAAGGATGGCTACCTGAGCGGGGTGAACATCCGCACCGGGCAGCTGACCGGGGAGCGGGAGCTGCCCGGGGCCTTCGTGCTCTACCGCGAAGCCGGCGCCGAGCAGCTGGTCGTGGGCAAGTCGGGCAAAAAGGACAAGGACCTGCTGCTGGCCGTGTACGACAAGCGCAGCTGCCAGGAAGTGCGCGCCGCCACGCTCGACATCAGCAACGCCGGGGCTCTGCAGCCCCACGGCAACGACCTGTTCGTGGTAGGCGGCTCAGCAGTGAAATTGGTGGACCTGGCCACGCTCAAGCTCAAGGCTGATAAAACCTTCAAGACCAGCCTCGACAACGTGCAGCTGTTTGCCAATGACCAGGGCATCGGGCTGCTCAGCGCCGGCGGGGTGGAGTACTTTAATCCGCAGACCTACGCGGCCACCGGCAAAACCCGCTATTACGACCCGGCCGGGCGCGTGAAGCACAAGGCCGGCGACGACACGTACTTCTGGGCCAACGGCTACCTGGGCCGCGTGAACTTGAAAAAAGGCGAAGAAACCCTGCTGCTTAAGGACAAGCTGCCGCTGAAGCTGCTGGACAACGAGGCTCCGCAACTGGAGCTGCTGCCCGACGGGCTGGCGGTGGTTACGGCGCAGTCGGTAACCAAGGTGGATTTCAGCGGGCGCATCGTCTACAACCACTATTTCACGCCGCCGGTGGTGGTAGCCGGCGCCATTGCCGGGCACGCGGCCGCGCAGGTGGCCGATGCCGCCGCCAAGGCCAAAGCCTCGGCCGCGAAGCAGTCGTGGGTGGCGGCCCAGCACGCGTTTGAGGCCGGCAGCAGCGAAGCCGTGTACAGCGGGCCGCGCACTTTTCACACCGAGCTGCAGCACCACATCGTGCTGACCAAGGCCGACAAAGACGAAGTCGGCCGCTTCAAGCTGCTCAAGATCAACAAGGCTACCGGCAAGGTGGAAGGGCAGGTAGAAGTGGAAAACCGCACCCCCGACTACATTTTCGACCCTGTCGACAGCGTGGTGTACTTGTTCGACGTGGATTCGGTGCGGGCGTACAAAATCTAGCGCCCGGGCCGGCGGCACTTGAACTGCCGCCGGGGCTGCAGGGCCGCGGCGGCTACTGACGCCACGCCGGCCATACTAAAACCTGGCGGCCAGCAGTTGTGCTGCTGCCGCGGGATAGGCCGGCGGCACTGGCAGTTGGCGTTATGAGCACCGGTTTCTTATCCATTATTCTGCTGATGGCCGGCCTGCGCAGCTGCGCGGCCCAGCCCGCGGCGCCGAAAGCCCCCGCCGCTTTTTCCGCGCCGGCGTACCAGGCCACGCTGCGCTCCTTTGCCGCGCGCCGCGCCCGGCTGGCCGCCGAGTACCGCCGCGCCGCCGCGGCACCCGAGCGCGCCCAGTGCCTGCAGCGGGCGCGGGAGTTGTTCCTTACCTCCCTCGACAGCGCCATCTTTCCGGCCTGGGAAGGCACGCCCTGGGCATTTTACGGGCAGAGCTGGGCGCCCCAGCGCGGCACCATTGCCTGCGGCTACTTCGTGACGACCACCCTGCACGACGCGGGCCTGCGCCTGCAGCGCAGCCTGCTGGCCAAGCAGGCCTCGGAGGTCATCATCAAGAACCTCACCGATGAAGGCCACATCCACCGGTACCGCGGGCTGGACCAGCGCGAGTTCGTGCGGCAGGTACAAGGGCTGGGGCCTGGCCTCTACGTGCTCGGGCTCGATTTCCACGCGGGCTTTCTGCGCGTGCACGACAACGGCAGCGTGCAAATGGTGCATTCCTCGTACCTGGGCCCGGCCACCGTGGTGCGCGAAGCTGCCGACGCCGCCGAGGCCTTGGCGTCGGAGTACCGGGTGGTGGGCAAGGTGTCGGCCGACGACCGGCTGCTGCGGGCCTGGCTGCTGCAGCAGCCACTGGCGGTGCGCGGGGCCACGGTGCGAAAGTAGGCACGCCGGCAGGGTACGAGCCACTTACGAGGGCGAGAGTAGCCGAGGCTTGTGCAAAAAGGGGGGAACAAACGCGGTACGTAGCTTTTTTGGGCGAAGGGCAGTGCAAGCAGCGGGGCCAGCCAGTACATTGGCGGCAAATAAGTTGTACACCCCTTTTTTCAATCAGCCTCCGTTTGATGAAGCAACTTTACCCGTTTACCCGGCTGGTAGCACCCACTACCGGCCGCGCCTGGCGCCGCCGCGCCGCCGCCCTGCTCACCGGCTGCCTGCTGCTGGGCGCCCCCCGGGCCGAGGCCCAGATCGAGCCGGCCGCGCAGTACACCAAGCTGACCATGGCCCAGTTTATGGCCTGGACGCCCACCGGCCCCACGGCCGTGCCGGCCAACGTGAGCCAGGTGCCGCTGGTGCCGCGTCAAAACTCACTGCCCGCCCAGCTCAACCCCGCGCAGAGCTTCAGCCAGAAGGTGAACTACATCCCCGACGGCATGGCCAACTTCGCCGGCTACCTGAACGAGCAGAATCACTTCAACCTCTACAACTTCACCCATTGGCAGTACATCGACGTGCTGACTTGGTTTGACGGGACGGTGGGCATTCCGACGCGGCCCTGGGTGGAAACCGCCCACCGCAACGGGGTGAAAGTTATCGGCACGGTGTTTACCAACGCCGCCGACGTGGCCGCCCTCATCCAGAAAGACGCTAGCGGCAACTACCTCGGGGCGCAGAAGCTGGTAGCCATGGCCAACTACTACGGTTTCGACGGCTGGTTTTTCAACCAGGAAAACACCGTGCCGGCCGCCACGGCCCTGGAGTTGCGCGCCCTGCTGCAGCAACTGCAGGCCATCAAGCCCGCCGGCATGGAAATTCACTGGTACGACGCCATGCGCCCCAACGGGGTGCTCAGCTACCAGAACGCGCTGAACGCCAATAACGCGGCCATGCTGCAGGACGGCACCGCGCGCGTGAGCGACGCCATGTTCACGAACTACTTCTGGTCGGGCGCCACCAACATCAACACCTCGGTGACGACGGCCAATGCCCTCGGCCGCAGCCCCTTCGACGTGTACATGGGCGCCGACATCTGGCCCGGGCGCAACCCGCAGGGCCTGTTTGCGCGCACCACCTGGCTCGACAACTACTTCACCAACGGCGACCTGACCCAGCCGAAGGTGTCGCTGGGCCTGTTTGCCACCAACCTGACCTACAACGGCGGCTTCAACAACTTCAACAATACCCCGAGCGACTACGCCAACTTCTACCGCACCGAGCAGCGCATCTTCGCCGGCGACGACTACGACGTGACCACCGCCGACGCCAGCGGCTGGAAGGGCCTGGGCTACTACCTGCCGGTGCGCAGCGTCATCAACACCCTGCCTTTCGAAACCAACTTCTCGGTGGGGCAGGGCAAGATTTTCGCCAACAACGGCGCCGTGGTGCAGCGCGAGTGGACCGACATGGGCAAGCAAAGCCTGCTGCCCTCGTGGCAGTGGGCCAAAACCGGCGCCGCACCGGTCACCGTGGGCTTCGACTTCGACGACGCTTACTACGGGGGCAACTCCCTGAAGCTGGCCGGCAGCCTGAGCGGCAGCGACGAGGCCACCGTGAAGCTGTACCAAACCAAGCTGCCCATCACCGCCACCACCAGCTTCGAGCTGACTTACAAGGCCGGCGCCGCCGGGGCCACCAACACCAACCTGCTGCTCTACTTCAGCGACAACCTCGCCGCCCCGGTGGCCCTGAGCCTGGGCACGGCCAGCACCGCGCAGTGGACCACTCGCACCTTCCCGCTGGCGGCTTACGCCGGGCGCGAGCTGGCCATCATCGGGGTGCAGGCCACGGCTACGGCCGCCGTACCCGCTTACCGCCTGAACCTGGGCAAGTTCAGCCTCTACAACGGCACGCTGGTGACGCGCCCGGTGGCCGGCTTTGCCGCCAGCGCCACCCGGGTGGTAACCGGAGAGCCGGTGACCTTTGCCAACTCTTCCACCAACGCCACAGCCTACCGCTGGACGCTGCCGGGCGCCACGCCCGCCAGCAGCACCGCCATTCACCCGGTGGTGAGCTACGCCGCGCCCGGCACCTACTCAGTGAAGCTGCGCGCCGAAAGCGGCGCCACCCGCGACTCGCTCACCCGCACCGACTACGTGACCGTGGTGCCCGCCGCCACGCCCGGCGGCAACACCGCCCTGCTCTACGACGGAGTGGGCAAGTTCGTCGACGCGGGCACCATCAACCTCAGCGGCTCGGCTCTGAGCCTGGAGTGCTGGGTGAAAGTCAACGCCTTTAAGACCGGCGCACCCTACATTTCCAGCCTGATGGGCACCGAGGACGGCGGCAGCGCGGCCATGCTGCGCCTGGGCGACGCCGGCTTGGCAGCCAACCGGGTGCAGTTCGTGCTGAACGGCACCAACCTGGCATCCGCCACCGCCCTGGCGGCCAACACTTGGTACCACATTGCCGGTGTGTACGACGGGGCAACGATGAAAATCTACCTCAACGGGGTGCTGGATGCGTCGGGTGCGGCGCCGGCTTCCATCACCTCGAATGCAGCCTTCGTGCTCGGCCGCAACTACGCTAACTCGCGCTGCCTCGACGGCTCCTTGGACGAGCTGCGGGTATGGAAGCGCGCCCTCTCGGCCGCCGAAGTGGCCGCCAACGCCTGCCAGGTGAGCAGCAGCGCCCCCGGCCTCGAAGCCTACTGGCCCTGCAACGAAGCCACTGGCGCGGTGGCCAACGACGTGAGCGGCCACGGCCACACCGGCACGCTTACCGGCATGGTGCTCAGCGACTGGACCAACACCGTGCCCACCCAGTGCGCCGGCGTAACGGCCACGGCCAGCCCGCGCAACGCGTCGGGGCTGCAGGTGCAGGTGCTCGGCAACCCGGCCAGCGGCAATCAGGCCGAGCTGGAAATCCGCGGGGCGCAGGGGCAAGCCGCGGTGGTGGAACTCGTCAACTCCCTGGGCGCGGTGGTGCGCACGTTCCGCGTGAGCCCGGCCGCCGGCGCCACCCAGCGCGTGGCCCTGACGGTGCCCGAGGCCGCCGGCGTGTACGTGGTGCGCGTGCGCACCGCCGGCGCCACGGCCGCCACGAAGTTGCTGAAACAGTAGCCGTCCGCTACCACGTTTATGAGCCCTACCCCAAGCCCGCTGGTGCACAACCGGCGGGCTTTTGGCGGTTGAACTGTGTAAGATGGGAAAATGAGTGGAGGTGGGCTGAAAAGCAGGGGGTAAAAATAAAATTCATGCTCTTTTTGCCCTGCAATGGGTGCGGCGAATAGGCTAAGCGTGTACATTAAGGCCAACATTTTTTTACCACCCCTTCTTTTCATCAACCCCGTTTCATTCATGCAACACGTGTACTCTTCTCTTGTGGCCACTTCCTTTGCCGGCACCACCCGCCGGGCTGTCACAGGAGCGCTGCTGGCTGGTTTGTTGGGCCTTAGCCTGGGCGCGGCTGCCCAAACGCCCGCTGCCCTGACGCTGAACGGTTCGTCGACCTACGTGCAGGCCAACTCCATCACCCTGAACGGCCCGCTGACCATCGAGGCCTGGGTGAAGGTCACCGCATTTAAGACCACTTCGCCGTTTATCTCCAGCGTGGCGGGCGTGGAAGACGGCAACAACGCGGCCATGCTCCGCTTCGGCGACGCCGGCATTGCCGCCAACAAGCTGCAGTTTGTGCTGACCATCGGCACGGCCCAGCAGAAGGTGACTTCGGTGGCCACGTTCAACACCAATACCTGGTACCACATTGCGGGCACCTACGACGGAACGAACATGCGCATCTACGTCAACGGGGTGCTCGACAACACGCTGAACGCCCCGAGCTCGGCCACGCTGCCGGTGGCGGGCACGGGCGTGTTCTACCTCGGCCGCAACTACGAAAACCTGCGCGTGCTCAACGGCGCCCTCGACGAGGTGCGGGTGTGGACGCGCGCCCTCTCGGCCGCCGAGCTGCTGGCCAGCCCCTGCTCGGTTAGCGCCACGGCCACCGGCCTGGAAGCCAACTGGAAGCTGAACGAAGGCAGCGGCGCCACCGCCGCCGACGCCACCTCGCACGCGCACACCGGTACGCTGGTGGGCACCACCACCACCATGTGGTCGACCACCGTGCCCGCTTCCTGCGCCACCACGGCCGCCCGCCCGGCCGCCGACGCTTCGGGCCTGCAGGTGCAGGTGCTCGGCAACCCGGCCAGCGGCAGCCAGGCCGAGCTGGAAATCCGCGGGGCGCAGGCCCAGCCAACCGTGGTGGAGGTGCTCAACACCCTCGGCGCCGTGGTGTCGCGGCAACAGCTGAAGCCCACCGCCGAGGCCCAGCGCAGCTCCCTGAACCTGCCCACCGCCGCCGGCCTCTACGTGGTGCGCGTGAGCACGCCCGCCGGTTCGGCCAGCGCCAAGCTGCTGAAGCAGTAAACGGCCCCCACTGCGGCCTCGGCTACCACGCGGCCCCGTCAGCTTCTGGCGGGGCCGCGTGCGTTACGGGCCTGCCTCAAAAAAATGTGCTTCGGCGTCTTGACTCGGCCCTTATGTCAGGGTCTACCTTCGCTGCGTCAACTCGTCCGCTCATGCCCAACGCCCTCAGCTGTCGACAACTAGCCACCCTGGCCGGGGTCAGCGTGCGCACGCTGCACCACTACGACCGGCTGGGGCTGCTGCGGCCCGCCGGCCGCACCGAGGCCCGCTACCGGCACTACGGCCCGGCCGAGCTGCTGCGACTGCAGCAGATCCTGTTCTACAAGGAGCTGGATTTCTCGCTGGCCGATATCCGCCGCATCCTCGAAGACCCGGACTACGACCTCGGGCAGGCGCTGCGCGGGCAGCGCCGCGCCCTGCAGGCCCGCCGCGACCGGCTCACGGTGCTGCTGAGCACGATTGACCGCACGCTTTCCCACCTCAACGGCCCCCCCGCCATGCTCACCAACGAAGAACTTTACGCCGGCTTCCCCAAAGACGAGGCCGAAGCCTACCGCCGCGAAGTCGTGGCCAAGTATGGCGCCGCCACCGTCGAGGCCTCAGACCGACACCTGCGCGAGCTGGGCCGGCCGGGCTTCGACGCGCTCATTGCCGAGCAGAAAGACCTGAACCGCCTGCTGGCGGCCCACGCCCAGGCCGACCCCCGCGGCCCGGTCGTGCAGGCGCTGGTGGCTCGGCACTTCGCCAACATCGTCGGGTTCTGGGGCCCCGCCGTGCCGGCCGAGCAGCGCCTGCCCACTTACCGTGGCTTGGCTCAGCTCTACCTCGACGACCCGCGCTACACGGCCGGGCAGCCGGCCTACGCCGCCCTGCTCAGCGAGGCCATGCGCTATTTCGTAGACCAGCAGCTGGCTGCGTAGGCAGCCCCGCGCCGCCACCGCCAACCGGCCGTAGTGGGCACGCCGTCGGTGGCGCTTTGACCAGCTATATTTCGCAATCTGCGGCCCGCCACGGCGGCCGGCCGCAGTAGTTATCTGCCATTATCGATGAAGAGAATTATCCTTCTCGCCGGGCTGCTCGCCGCCGCGCAGGCGGCCTCGGCCCAAACCCTGCGCTGGCGCCTTAAGGTTGGGGCAGGCGTTACGGTAGCTACCACCTCCGAACTAGCTCCCCGCGTGTTCTACCCGAGCACCAGCCCGTACCCGGTGTTCGACCTGGCTGATCCGTACGCTTACAAGGCGGTGCTGCAGCCGGGCGGCAGCGCGGGGCTGGCGGCCCACTGGCAATCGGCCACGCACTGGGGGCTGGGCGCCGAACTGCTGGCCTGCCACGAGCCGCTCCGGCTGGAGCGGCGGACGCTGCCCCTGCCGAACGAGCTAAACCACAACGACGACCCGCGCACCTACCGCTACCGCCTGCCCAAGCTGGCGCTGCCCGTGTACGTGAGCTACCGCGCCGGCCGGGCCTGGCAGCTGCGGGCCGGGGCGTCCCCCGCAGTGCCGCTGGGCCGGCAGGTACGCATTACCGGCGGGCAAGAGCCCCCCTTGGTCAACGGGCAGGTAGTGGCTACCCCGTTGGATATCAAGACGACGGATACCAACCTGCGTACCCTGAATTGGCGCCTGCTGCTGGGCGTACAGTACGAATTGACCCCGGTCGCGGCGCTGGAACTGAGCGTGCTGCCTGCCGTAACGGAGCTGACCGATACCGAGCAGCGGGCGGGGCTGCTGGTGCGCCGCCACCTGCGCCAGCACGCGCTGAGCCTGGGCGTGAGCTACGCGCTCGGCCGGCGGTAGCCGCCGTTAGCCGGCCGAGGCATCGGGCGCTTTGTCGGCGGCCCGGGCGGCCTGCTGCTCCCGCCACTCGTCTTCCAGAATGCCCATTTCCACCAAGCTCCAGTAGGCGTCGCCGTGGCGCACCACGTCGCGCAGCACGCCTTCCTGCTTGAAGCCCGCTTTCAGGTAGCATTTGAGGGCCGCTTCGTTGAAGTCGTACACGCCGAGGCTGATGCGGTGCAGCTGCAGCTCCTCGAAGCCGATGCGCAGCAGGGCCTGCACCATGCGCCGGCACACGCCCTTGCCGCGGGCGCACTCGCTGCCCACCAGCACCCGCGTCACTCGCGCCGACCGGTCGCGCTGGCTGATGCTGCCCAGGGAAATGTGGCCCACGGCCTCGCCGGTCTTGCTGTCGACGGCTTTGTAGACAAACACGTCGGGGTTCTGCAGGTCGTTGGCGCCTTCGATGTACCAGGCCAGGCTTTCTTGCGTCAGCGGGTAGGAAAACAGGGAGCCGGACCACTCCTGCATCAGCCGCTCGCTGTTGATCCACTCGATGAGCTGGTTGAAATCGGCCGGGGTGAAGCGTTCTAGGCGAATCATAGGAAAGGAGAGCAAAGCGCCAAAGGTACTACCTGTGCCTACGGCAAGCTGCGGCCGGTGTTCGGAGCAGGAACGCAGCCGGCCGGGCCGGCGCCCGGGCGCCACGGCGTTACTTTGCCGCATGCAAGCTGCCCACACCGTCCTGCTCGTTCGCCCTGCCCGCTTCGGCTACAACGCCGAAACGGCCCTGACCAACCATTTTCAACAGACGCTGACCGGCCTCGACGCGGGCGCGGCCCAGCGGCAGGCCCTGGCCGAGTTCGACGCCGCCGTGGCCGCGCTGCGGGCCGGCGGCATCGAGGTGCTGGTGTTCGACGACACGGCCGCGCCGGCCAAACCCGACGCGGTGTTTCCCAACAACTGGCTGAGCCTGCACGCCGACGGCCGCGCGCTGCTCTACCCCATGTGCGCCCCCAGCCGCCGCGCCGAGCGCCGCCCCGACATCCTGGCCGCGTTGGGCCGGCGGTTTCAGCTGCGCGACATCATCGACCTCTCGCACCACGAGGCCGCCGGCCGCTACCTGGAAGGCACCGGCAGCATCATCTTCGACCACGAGCAGCGCGTGGCCTACGCCGCCCTCTCGCCCCGCACCGACGCCGGGCTGTTCGCCGAAGTGTGCGCCTTGCTCGGCTACCGTCCCGTGGCCTTTCACGCCGTCGACGCGCAGGGCCAGGCCATTTACCACACCAACGTGATGATGTGCCTGGCCCCGGGCGTGGCCGTCGTGTGCCTAGCCAGCCTGCGCGAGGCGGCGGAGCGGGCGGCCGTGGTGGCCGCGCTCGAAGCCGGCGGCCGCAGCATTCTGGACATTACCCCGGCGCAGGTGGCGTGCTTTGCCGGCAACATGCTCGCCCTGCAGCCCGCCGAGGGGCGGCCGGTGATGGTGCTGTCGCAAAGCGCCCACGACGCGCTGATGCCGGCGCAGCACGCGCAGCTGGCGCGGCACTGCACGCTACTGCCCTTGCGCATTCCCACCATCGAAACACTCGGGGGCGGCAGCGCGCGTTGCATGCTGGCGGAGGTGTGGCTGCCGCTGGCCTGAGCCACAAGGACGCAAAAAAACCCGCCCGGCTGGTGAGCCGGGCGGGTTGGCATTGCCGCGCAGCCGGGGCCGCGGGCCAAGATTGGGGCTTACATGGAGAAGAACAGGGCGCTGGCCGCAGCCAGGCCCATGAGCAGGTACACCACCACGTTGTTGCGGCGAACTGCCCGGTTGTATTGGCCGTGCGAAAGCATGAGGGTAAGGGGTTGGGAGTCGCCGCAAGAAAAGCCGGAAGCTGACCGTCGGGGGCGCTGCGGCGGCGGTGAGGCCGGCGGCGGGCAGTATTGCTAGAACGGGAAACACGGGCCGCACGGCTACTTCCGGGCGTTACCAAAACGTTATCATTCTGACCATCAACCCCGCCACCGCGCTACTTGTTTGCCGGCGGCGGCGTGGGCGAGGACGCCGGGCGGCAACGCCCCGCAAAAAAGCACGCCCGGGGCGTACCCGGGCGTGCTGCGCAGAAGCGAATACCAAGCGGCCTAGCTGCTCACGGAAGCATTCAGCCCCAGCACCTCCCCGGTGTGGGTGCGGATGTCCTCCACCAGCTGCGGGTCGTCGTTGAGCGACTTGCCGAAGGAGGGAATCATCTGCCGGAATTTGGCCTGCCAGGCCGGCGTGGCCGACTGCTGCGGAAAGCACTTCTGAATCAGGCCCAGCATGATGCTCACGGCCGTGGAAGCGCCCGGCGAAGCGCCCAGCAGGGCCGCAATGGAGCCGTCGGCGGCGCTGACGACCTCGGTGCCGAACTCGAGCACGCCGCCTTCCTTCTTGTCCTTTTTGATGACCTGCACGCGCTGCCCGGCCAGTTCCAGCTCCCAGTCCTCGGCGCGGGCTGCGGGCAGGTATTCGCGCAGGGCCGCCAGCCGGTCTTCCGGCGACTGCCGCACCTGGTTGATGAGGTAACGGGTGAGCGGAATGTTTTTGAGGCCCGCAATAATCATCGGGCGCATGTTGCTGAGCTTGATGCTCAGCGGCAGGTCGAGGAAGGAGCCCTTTTTCAGGAATTTGGTGCTGAAGCCCGCATAAGGCCCGAACAGCAATTCCTTCTTGCCGTTGATGACGCGCGAATCGAGGTGGGGCACCGACATGGGCGGCGAGCCGACCGAGGCCTTGCCGTACACCTTGGCGTCGTGGCGGGCAATGACGTCGGGGTTCAGGCACTTGAGCCATTGCCCGCTGACGGGGAAGCCGCCGAAGCCCTGGCCCTCGGGTATACCCGAGGCAATGAGCAGGGGCAGGGAGCCGCCGCCCGCGCCGATGAACACGAAGGGCGCTTTGACTTTCAGCTTCTGGCCCGTGGCTCGCTCTTCGGCGCGTACTAGCCAGCGGCCGTCCTCCTTGCGCTTGATTTTCTCCACCTCGTGGTTGAAGTAGAACGACACGCCCGGCTTTTGCTGCAGCAGGTTGAACATGCCCCGGGTGAGGGAGCCGAAGTTCACGTCGGTGCCCAGGTCCATGCGGGTGGCGGCCACCGGCTGGCTGGGGTCGCGGCCTTCCATCACCAGCGGCATCCACTGCTGCAGTTCGGCCTTGTCGGTGCTGAACTGCATGCCCTGGAACAGCGGCGACTGGGTGAGAGCCGCGTGGCGTTTGCGCAGGTACTCCACATTGTCCTCGCCCCACACGAAGCTCAGGTGTGGCACGTGGTTGATGAAGCGGCTGAGCTCCTTCACCTGGTATTGCTCGGCCAGGAAGGTCCAGAACTGCTTCGATTGCTCGAATTGCTCGGCAATTTTGATGGCTTTGCTCGTGTCGATGCTGCCGTCGGGGCGCTCGGGGGTGTAGTTCAGCTCGCAGAACGCGGAGTGGCCAGTGCCGGCGTTGTTCCAGGCGTCGGAGCTTTCGGCGGCGGCCACGTCGAGGCGTTCCACCACGGCAATGCGCAGGTCGGGCTGCAATTCCTTGAGCATCATGCCCAGGGTGGCGCTCATGATGCCCGCCCCAATGAGGATGACGTCGGGCTGCAGCTCGGTATCGACCGAAGGATTGGGTGTAGTCATAAAGTCGGAAAAAGACTTTGGCAGTACGGGAAAGCGAAAAAAAGGTGGCTACCGCCCAGGTTAGCGGGCCGGCGGGCCGGGGCACATGACAACCGCGGGCGGCAGTGGTTCGCGGTGGCGCCGGGGTCGACCGGGCCGGGTGCCGACGCCGAATCAGCGCTGGTTCAGGCCGCGGGCTGGCCGGGCGGCGCGTGCTGGCAGTGGAGCCCGGCGCAGGCCGGGGGCGGCAGGAAGACACGCCGATTCAGGCCGGCGGAGCATGCTCCGGGCCGGGTGAACGGCAGCAAGTCGAGTAAAAAGCACACTTCGCCAAGGCTGAGCGCGGAAAATCAACAAAGCAACGCGGCGGTGGGAGGGGAGGCCGTCGTCTTGGCGCGGGTAGGGGCAGGGCTCAGCCGGGCAAAGATATCGGGAAACCGAATCTTGAGGCCACTATATTTAAGCAACGCACGGCCTTTCCCGCCCATGAACTCCCCCGTACTCGTCCCCGCCGCCCGTCGTGGGCTGGTGCCCAGCTTCGTACCAGCGGCCCTGAGGGCCGGGCTGGTGGCCGGCACCCTCGACATTCTCGCCGCCATTATCGTCTTCAGCGGGCTGCGCGGCAAGGCCACCGCCCTGCAGATTCTGCAATCGGTGGCCAGCGGGCTGCTGGGGCCGGCCGCGTACCAGGGCGGCTGGCCGGCGGGGTTGCTAGGCCTGGGGCTGCACTACTTCATTGCGCTGAGCTGGGCCACGTTGTTCGTGGCGCTGGCCCGCACCCGGCCCGCGCTGCGGCGGCACTGGGTGCTCAGCGGCGCGGTCTACGGCGCAGTGGTCTGGGCCCTGATGAACCTGGTGGTGGTGCCGCTGTCGCGGGTGCCACCGCGGCCGCTCACGCCGGTCAGCATTGCCCTAAACCTCACGATTCTGGTGCTGATGGTCGGCCTGCCCGTTGCCGGCCTGACGCGCCGCCTCCTCGGCAGCCGGTAAGCAACAAACCCGGCCGCCGGGCCGGGTTTAGGGAATATTGTTCGTAACTGGTCGTTCCGGAGGGTGGTTGTCGTGGCACGTCTGAGGCCATTTGTGAAGCCAAAAGCAACCCGCAGGGCGCCAGCTCAGCCGCAGGTCGGCGCTGCCAAGCCCGCGTTGGGGTGGGCTAATACCCCAGCGGCGTACCCAGGCCGGGCGCGTAGCCCGGCGCCGTGGCGCTCTGCGACACGCGCACCCCGCCCGACACGGAAAAATGCTCGGTGATGTGGTAATCGGCGCGCAGGTTCACGCCCTGGCCCAGGTTGCCGCCGAAGCCCGCGTAGGGATTTACCAGGTAGCCCGGCGTTTGGGGCGTGAGGTCCTTCCAGGCGCTGCCCGTGAGCGAGAGACGCGGGCTCAGGGCGTAGGTGCCGCCGCCGTAGAGCAGGTAGTGGTTGGTGCCCGCCCAGGCGCCGGGGCGCAGGCCCGCATCGGCGCTGGGGCGGTAGGCGGCGCCGGGCAGCGCGCGCAGGTAGGTCAGGCCGCCGAACAGCTGCAGGCGGTTGGTCAGCTGGTAGTTGGCCTGCGGGCTGAGGTAGGTGGCCGCGCCGTAGCGGCCCGCAAACATGGCGCCCGCGTTCAGGCTGTAGCTGACGCGCGCGGCCGGGCGCAGGCCCGGCGTCGGCGCCTCGGCCGGCGGGGCGGTTTGGGCCGAAACGGCGGTGGCGGACAGCACAAGCAGGGCGGCGGGGAGGAGCAGGCGCATGGGTCGGCGGGTGAAAAGGACCTTCGAGCAAGGTACGAAGACCGGGCCGGAAAGCTGCCTGGCTAACGGCAAGCGCGGCGGCATTGGTGCCAAGGCGCCGACAAATATTCGCCCGGGCGCTAACCAAACGGGCGGCTTGCCGGTATTACCGCCGTTTCGTCTTCCACTTATTCCCCTGCGCCTATGAACTTGTCCGGCAACACCATTCTCATCACCGGCGGCGCCTCGGGCATTGGCTTGGCCTTGGCCCAGCGCTTCGTGCAGGCCGGCAGCACCGTCATCGTGTGCGGCCGCCGCCTCGACAAGCTCCGCGAAGCCCAGGCCCAGCTGCCCGGCCTGCAGATCCGCGAGTGTGACCTGGCTTCGCCCGCCGAGCGCGTGGCCCTGCGCGACTGGGCCACCGCGCAGTTTCCGCAGCTGAACGTGCTCATCAACAACGCCGGGGTGCAGCGCCGCCTGCAGGTGGCTGACGAAGAGGAGTGGTTTGAGCGGCAGCAGGAAATTGCCATCAACTTCGACGCGCCGGTGCACCTCTCGGGCTTGTTCATTCCGCACCTGCGCCAGCAGGCCACGGCGGCCATTATCAACGTCACCTCGGGCCTGGCCTTCACGCCGCCCACGTTTGCCCCGATCTACGGCGCTACCAAGGCGGCGCTGCACTCCTTCACCGTTTCCCTGCGCCACCAGTTGCGCGCCACCAGCATTCAGGTGCTGGAAATCGTGCCGCCGGCCGTCAACACCGACTTAGGCGGCACGGGCCTGCACAACTTCGGCGTGCCCGTGGACGAATTCGCCGACTCGGTGCTGGCGCGCCTGGCCGCCGGCGAGCTGGAAGTCGGCTACGGCACCTCGGAGGAACGTCGCCTGGCCTCGCGCAGCGAGCTGGACGCGGCCACCGAAGCCATGAACGCCCGCTTCAGCTAGCAAGTAGCGCCAGTCGGGCCGTGTGGCTTTGTTGCGGCGGCCGCGCAGCCGGAACAGCTACACTGAAAGCTTTCACAGAAATGAAGAGGACGTAAGAGCCGGTTTGGGCAGGCGGTTCAAAAAACGTCTGTCATCCTGAGCTCGCGAAGGACCTTATCACGCCAGAACAAGTCGTTGTAACGATGGCCGTTCTGCGGTGGTAAGGTCCTTTGCATTAGGGCCAAAACAACTTCAATCAGCCCCAACCGGTCTTCCCAAAACGCACACCGCGCCGCCAGCCTTACTCCGCGGCGGCCGGGCCGGCCACCAGCCCGGCCTGGGGCTCGTCGACGACGGTGCGCGTGCGGGGCAGGCACTCGGGGTAGTGCTGCTGAATGAAGCCGACCAGCCGTTCGCGCACGTCGCAGCGCAGGTCGAAGGCGTGGCTGGAATTGGCGGCGCTGACCAGGATGCGCAGCTCCAGGGTGCGCTCCTTGGAATCGGTGACCTGCAGCACGCACGTGCGCTTGTCCCAGAGCGGATGAGCGGCCACCACGCGCTCCAGCTCCCGGCGCACCGCCTCGATGGGCAGGGTGTAATCGGCGTGGATGAACACGGAGCCCAGCAACTGCGAGGTGGTGCGCGTCCAGTTCTGGAAGGGCTTCTCGATGAAATAGTTGAGCGGCAGCACCAGGCGCCGCTCGTCCCAGATGCGCAGCACCACGTAGGTGAAGGTAATTTCCTCGACGCGGCCCCACTCGCCCTCCACCACCAGCACGTCGTCGAGGCGAATGGGTTGGGTGAAGGCAATCTGGAAGCCGGCCAGCAGGTTGCTGATGGAGCGCTGCGCCGCGAAGCCCACGATAACCGACACGATGCCGGCCGAGGTGAGCAGCCCGGTGCCGATTTTGCGCACCGTGGCGAAGCTCATCAGAATCAGCGCCACGGCCAGGAAGATGATGAGCGACACGGCCAGCTTGCGCACGAACTGCAGCTGGGTGAAGAGCTTGCGCACCCGTAGGTTGTCGGCCTCGCCCAGGCGGTAGTGCTGCTGCACCAGGTCCTCGACCACGTTGACGGTGCGCACCAGCCCCCAGGCAAAGGTGCTGATGAGCAGGGCCTCCACGATGCGCCGCAGCACCTCGAAGGGCTTGGGGCCCAGCGGCGCCAGCGGCAGCATAAACGACAGCGCCAGCACCGGCAAAAACCACGCGCTGGGCGCGCTCAGCCACCGCACCACCGACTGCGTGAGCAGGGGCGCGTCGTGGCGGCGGTTGTAGGTGCGCAGCAGCCCGAACAGCAGCCATTTCAGCAGCAGGCCCAGGGCCAAGCCGCCGAGCACCACGGCCGCGGTATCGAGGGCAAGCGAGAGTTGGTAAGGCAGGTCCAGGCCGAGGTCCGACGACGACATAGGCGGGCAGCAAGGGGCGAGGCGGCACCGCCGGTGGTGCCTGCTGCGTCTACCCCGGGCCCGCGGCAAAGGTTATCCGGCGGCGCTTCGTGCGGGTGTTGGTGGCGGTGTATTATGCTCACATCATTATGTGAATCAGCAGGCTAGCCGCCGGCGCTACCTTTGTGCCGAACCCGGCGGGCCACCCGGCCGCGCCGCGTTTTGCCCCCTCTACCGCTTGTGTGTCGTCTTGCCGTGCCGGGCTGCGTGCCGCCGCGGCCCTCATCTTTCTTGCCCAATGGCTTACCAGGGACAAACTATCGAAAACCCCTTTACGGGGCAAAGCCTGCATTTTTTGACCACGGCCCGGCAAACCGGCGGCGCTGCGTTGGTGCTGCAGTCGAGCTGGCGCGGGCGCGGCGCCGAGCCGCCGGCCCACTGCCACCCCGCTCAGGAAGAGCTGTTTGAGGTGTTGCAGGGCCAGCTCACGGTGCGCCTCGACGGGGAGCTGCGCCGCCTGCGCGCCGGCGACCAACTGCGCATCGGCCCCGGGCAGGTGCACTCGATGTGGAACGAGGAAGCGGAGCGCGCCACCGCCCGCTGGGTTACCCGCCCCGCCCTGCGCACCGAGGAGTTGCTCGAAACCACGTTTTCGTTGGCGCAGGCCGGCCTGGTCGGCGCCAGCGGGGCGCCGGGGCTGCTGCAGGCTTCGGTGCTGCTGCCCGCCTACGACCGGGAATTTCGCCTGGCCCGCCCGCCGCGCTGGGTGCAGCGCCTGGTGTTCGGCCTGCTGCGGCCGGTGGCCCGCCTCATCGGGCTGAAAGCCACGTACAGCACCGGCCCGGCGCTGCCCGAAGCCGTGGCGGCCGCGGGCGCGTAGGCGCAGCAGGACCCCGTGGCTCAGGTTGTAGCGCCCAAAATCAACGGAATGCGGGCCTGGCGCGGGCTACCCCAGCACGTGCTGGCTCTGGATGACGCGCCCGCCCAGCTCGTGCAGCTCGACTTTGGCCTGCTCGAAACCGTCGGGCGAAATGGCGCGGGTGGCGTCTTCGATCAGGAAGGTGCTGAAGCCCTGGCCGCGGGCATCCTTAGCGGAAAAAAACACGCAGTAATCGGCGGCGAGGCCGGCCAGGTATACCTCCGTCACGCCGCGGCCGCGCAGGTAGTCGGCCAAGCCAGTGCTGCGGCGGTGGCCGTTGTCGAAAAAGCCGCTGTAGCTGTCGATTTCGCGGGCCATGCCCTTGCGGAAGATGGCCTCGATGCGGTGCTGGTCGAGGGCGGGGTGCAGCTCGGCGCCGGCCGTGCCCTGCACGCAGTGGTCGGGCCAGAGCACCTGGGCCAGGCCGTAGAGCTCGATGCGGTCGAAGGGCTGCTTGCCGGGGTGGCTGCTGGCGAAGCTCAGGTGCCCGGCCGGGTGCCAGTCCTGGGTAGCCACCACCAGGTCGAAGTGCGGTTGCAGGCGGTTGACGAGCGGGATGATGTCGGCCCCACCGGGCACCGCCAGGGCGCCGCCGGGCACGAAATCGTTCTGAATATCAATCAGTAGCAGAGCTTTCATGGGGAGTCGGGTGAAGTAAATAGCACTAGGGCCGGGCAGGCCAGCGCGGCCGGGCGAAAGTACGCGGCCCGGAGCAAACCGAATCGGTCGGGGAAACACCGCGCTAGGCGTTTTCGCCGAAGGGAAACGTGCGCAGCAGCTCCCAGGGGCCGCCGCGGTAGGCCCACAGCTGCAGGCCGGTGCCGGTGGCCGCGAAGGGTTGAAATGTAGCCGTCAGCTCGGCCAGCAGGTGGCGCGCCTGCTCGGGCGTCACTTTGTTTTGCACCGTCACGTGCGGGCGCCGGCGCTGCTGGTCCTGGGGCGTGAGCTGGGCCTGCCAGTGCGTCTGCAGCTCGCGGTGCAGGGCCTCGGTGGGCGGGCTGAAGAGGGTATAGGCCACGCCCCGGCCCAGGGACTGCAGCCCCGACACGTGCAGCTCGATGGGCGCCTGCGTGCGGCAGCGCACGGCCAAGTAGGCTTCGATGTTGTCCAGCTCGGCGCCGGACAAGTGGTGAAACAGCGTGAGGTGGGCCGCCAGGTAGTTGCGCGCGGGCGGGAAGTGCCGCTGGCGCAGCGCGTCGAAAAAGGCTTGGGCTTCGGCGTCGAGCTGCAGGGTCAGGATCAGCGGGGCATCAAGGGACGGCATAGGCGGCGGAACTTGGGGGCGAAGGGTGGCCCTTGCCTATGCCTACCCGGCCGCGGCCCGGAATGTTGCGCCGGCTGCGCCGTACCTTGGCCGCCCCGGGCCCGCAGCAGCGCGGGCGTATTCTTACCACGCTATGCTCTTCGGCCGTCCGCAACCGTTCCGTACCACCCTGCGCGCCGCTTGGGGGCAGCCCAAAGCCGGGCACCGCAACTTCGCCCTCATTGCCCGCTACCACCGCATCGTGGCCGAAGCGGAGCCGGCTGCTCCGCCGCTCGACGAGGCCACCTGGCAGGATTTGAATTTGGACGAGGTCTTCACCGCCCTCGACCACACCCAGAGCCGCGTGGGCCAGCAGGTGCTCTACCACCGCCTGCGCACGCCGCGGCAGGAAGCGGCCGAAGTAGCCGGCTTCCAGGCCAGCGTTGCGGCCCTGGCCGCCGACGCCCCGGCCCGGGAGGCGGCCCAGCTGGCCCTGCACCGCCTCGCCCACTACGACGCCTACCACCTGGCCGACCTCTTCGCGCCCGCGCCGCCGGTGGTGCCCGGCTGGACGCGCGCCGCGCCCTGGCTGGCGCTGGTTTCGGCCGGCTTGCTGCTGGCCAGCGCGGTGGAGCCGGCGTTGTTGTTCGGGGTCGGGTTGGTCTTTATCGTCAACCTGCTGCTGCACTACCGCGGGCAGTACACCATCAACGCCCAGCTCAAGTCGCTGGAGCAGCTCGGCAACCTGTACCGGGCCGGCCGGGCGCTGGCCGCCGTGGCCCTGCCCGGGCTGGATGCCGCCGCGCTGCGCACCGATCTGGCCGCGCTCCGGCCGCTGGTCGGGCGGCTCGGCTTCGTGGCGCAGTGGAGCCAGGTGCCGACGGTTGAGCTGCTGATGCCCGTGTGGCTGTTGGGCCAGTACGTCAAAATTACCTTCCTGCTCGATTTGCTTTTGTTTCGGCGCAACGCGGCGGTGTTGCAGGCCCGCAAGGCCCCGCTGCGACGCCTCTACGAGGCCCTGGGCTACGTCGACAGCGCCCTGGCCGTGGCCTCCTGGCAGCAGACCGTGCCCTACCACTGCGCGCCCGACTTCGGGGCCCGGCCGCAGCAATTGGAGCTGCGCGAAGTGTACCACCCGCTGGTGCCCGGCTGCGTGCCCAACAGCCTCGCCGTGGACGGCCGCAGCGTGCTGCTGACGGGCTCGAATATGTCGGGCAAAACCACCTTCATGCGCACCGTGGGCGTGAATGTGGTGCTGGCCCAGGCCGTGGGCTGCAGCCTGGCCCGGGCCTACCGGGCGCCCTTGCTGCGGGTGCGCAGCAGCATAGCCGTGGCCGACAGCCTCACCGAAGGCAAAAGCTACTACTACCAAGAAGTGGAGGCCGTGCGCGCCCTGGTGCAGGCCGCCGACGCGCCCGGGCAGCTGTTTATCCTCGACGAACTGTTCAAGGGCACCAACACCGTGGAGCGCATTGCCGTGGCCTACGCCGTGCTCCAGCATCTAGGCCGCCACGCCACCGTGCTGGCCGCCACCCACGACGGGGAGCTGGCCCCGCTCTTGCGCAGCCGCTACGACCTCTACCACTTCACCGAAGCCGTAGCCGCCCACGACCTGGTCTTTGACTTCAAGCTCAAGCCCGGCCCGCTCACCACCCGCAACGCCATCCGGGTGCTGGCCCTGGCCGGCTACCCGCCCGACGTGGTGGCCGCCGCCCAGGCTACTGCCGCCCGCCTCGACCAACAGCAGGCTGCCCGGCCGCCGCTGACGCCAGCGTAAGGCGCTATTTGTTTTGGGGAGCTTCGTTGAGGACTTCCGCCAGCAGCTGCCAGCCGCCCGGGCCGTGCTGCCAGAGGTGCACGTAGCTGCCGCGGGCCGCCGCGCCGCCGCTGGTCTGAAAAGTGCCGTAGGTGTAGGCCAGCTCGCCCGAACGGGCCACCCGACCCCCGGCCGGCTGCAGCTGCCGCGGCGCCTCGGTGCCAAGCTGCTGCTGGATGGCCGCCGGCGTGAGCAGGGGCAATACGTTTTCGCGCAGCAGGCGGGCCTGCGGGTGCAGCCGCGCGGCGTAGGCGGCGGCCAGGCCCTGCGCGGCCACCGCAGCGGTCAGCTGCTCGTCGAGCTGGGCGGGGCGGGTGAGCACGGCCGCGCTGCCGCGCTTGGGCGCCTGCCCGGCGGCGGGGTAGAGCAGCGTGGCGGGCGGCTCGGGGCTGCCGACGGGGGCGGGGTGGCTGATGCCGTTGTCGAGCAGCCAGCGGTAGCGGCCGTCGGGCTGCCGGGCCCAGATGGTGAAAAACTGCCCGTAGGCCACGCGCTGGCCATCTGGCTGGGTGAGAAACCAAGGGCCGGTGCTGTAGCCCAACTCGCCCGAGGCGGCGGCGCCGGCGCAGGCCGGGCCCCAGTGCAGGGTTGGGTCGGTGGGGGTGGGGGCGGGGCGGCCGCCCCACACGCCGCGGGCCAGGGCGGGCTCGGCGCGGCTAAACACCACCGCCGAATCGGTCATGAAAGCCAGGAAAGCGGGCTTGGTACCCTCGGCCAGGGCCTGGGCGGCAAAAGCTCGCTCAGCGGCCACCACGGCCTTGGTCGCGGGCGACTGGGCCCGGGCGGAGGCGGCGGTAAGTCCGAAGGCGAGGAGGCCGACCAGCGTGCGGCGGGAAGCGGAGACGTGAAGCATAGCGGGGAGGTAAGACACCGGCAAGCTGGGCCCGGAAAGCCCGCCGCGCAACAACATGATGATGTGAACCGACGCGGAAAAAGGGGCACCGTTGCGCGCTGATTTCACGCTGAAATACTTGGTTTTAGCTGGTTTTGCGGGACCTTCCCCGGCCCGCTGGGTGTTGTGCTACAGATGACCGACCCGCTGCTATTGCCCGTGCTCAATACGCCGGCCTTCCCGGCCGAAACCCCGCGTACCCACGCCGCCAAGCTCTGGCTGCCCAAGCGCGTGCTCTTCACCCCCGACGCCCTCGACGAGCCCTTCGGCCAGCAAATCCTGGCGCGCGTGACGGCCCACGACCTGGAAGTGGAAATCCTGAAAAGCAACCGCCTCACCGGCCTGCGCGGCGTGGACGAGCGCGACACCTACCGCCGCGCCAAGAGCACCCTGGCCGTGGTGAAAGCCCCGCCGAGCGCCCTGCGCCTGCAGCCCACCCCGCCCTCGGCCGACTGGCAGATGAACCTGGCCGAAGGCTGCCCCGCCCATTGCCAGTACTGCTACCTGGCCGGCTCGCTCAGCGGCCCGCCGGTGGTCAAGGTCTTCGCCAACCTGCCCGCGCTGCTGCACAACACCGCTGCCTACGAGCAGCCCGGCCGCCTCACCTCCTTCGAAGTCAGCTGCTACACCGATGTGCTCGGGCTGGAGCACCTCACCGGCAGCTTGGCCGAGTGCATCCGCCACTTCGGCGCACGGGAAGGCGCGCGGCTGCGCTTCGTGTCGAAGTACGACCACGTCGGCAGCCTGCTCGCGCTGCCCCACCACGGCCGTACGCGCGCCCGCATCAGCCTCAATGCCGAGCCGGTGGCCCGCCGCCTCGAAGCCGGCACGGCTTCCGTGGAAGCGCGGCTGCAGGCGCTGCGGCAGCTGGCCCTGCCGCGCGAGCGGGGTGGGGGCGGCTACCCCGTTGGCGTGGTGCTGGCGCCCATCATGCCCTTTCCCGGCTGGCGCGAGGAGTACGGCCGCCTGCTCGACCGCCTGCAGGCCACCCTGGACTTCGACTGCGACCTGACCGTAGAGCTGATCAGCCACCGCTTCACGCCCGGCTCCAAGGAGCAGCTACTTGAGTGGTACCCCAACACTTCCCTGGACCTGGACGAGGCCACCCGCGCCGTGAAGCGCAACAAGTTCGGCGGCCTCAAATACGTGTACCAGCCCGCCGACATGCGCGAATTGAAGGAGTTCTTCTACCAGCAGTGGCAGCGCCGCTTCCCGCAGGCGCCGGTGCTTTACTGGACCTAACACCGAAAGCCACCCCGGCGGGGTGGCTTTTTCGTTACTTGGCCCCGATCATGCAAGCCATTATTTTCTGCGGTATCCAGGCCACCGGCAAGTCCACCTTTTACAAAGAGCGGCTGTTCAATTCTCACATCCGTATCAGCTTGGATTTGCTTCGGACCCGTAACCGCGAGCAGCGCCTGCTCGCGCTTTGCCTCGACACCCAGGCCCGTTTCGCCGTCGACAACACCAACCCCACGGCGGCCGAGCGGGCGCGCTACATCGAACCGGCCAAGGCGGCGGGCTACGAAATTGTGGGCTATTACTTTCAGTCGGTGCCCCGCGAGGCGCTGCTGCGCAACGCGCAGCGGCCGGCAGCCGAGCAAGTGCCCGCGGTGGGCATTTTCGGGGCGGCCGGGCGGCTAGAGCGGCCCCACCTGGCCGAGGGCTTCGACGCGCTCTACTACGTGCGCATCGGGCCGGAGGGCAGCTTCGTGGTGGAGCCTTGGCAGGCCGAGCCCCGGTAGCGGCCGCTACGTGGCGGTCCGCTATTTTGCGGTATGAAATCCGTCGTCGACAAACTGCAAATCAAGTCCGGTGCTGTGGTCGGCCTGCTGGGCCTGCCCGCCGACCTGCAACCCGCCCTGGCCGAGCTCTGGGAGCGGGCCACCGTGGAAGCCGCCCTGGCCCCGACGGTACCGGTCACCACCGTGCTGGCCTTCGTCACCAAGCTGCCGGAGGTGGAGGAGCTGGCCGCTCAACTGGGACACGCCCCCGGCGACGCAGCCGTGTGGGTGGCCTATCCCAAGGGCACGTCGAAAAAGTACCGCTGCGAGTTCAACCGCGACAATGGCTGGGCCGCGCTGGGGCAGGCTGGCTTCGAGCCCGTAAGCCAGGTGGCCATCGACGAGGATTGGTCGGCGCTGCGCTTCCGGCGGGTGGAGTTCATCAAGAGCATGACCCGCAAGGGCGCCATTTCGGCCGGTGGGCAAGCCCGAATTGCCCCGGAATAGCGGCTCGATAAAAGCCAATTGCTTGAATAGCGGCGGAGCGGGTCTCGAACCCAAATGCTGGGCTTTTCAGCAAAAAGTGGTGCGCTGGACTGCGGACGGCACGCATCCGGCGCTGCGCACAGTGCCTTGCCTCTGCCGAAATCCCAGCTTCGGGGGCTACAATGCCCGGAAGACGGGTTGGGCGCAGGTGTTCGGGCAGGGAAGCAAGCCGCGCGTGCTTCGGGCGTTGGGCCCAGGCGTGCTAGCCAAGCCGGAGCCCTAGTGGCGCGGCTGCCGGTTAGTGCCGAGGCCGGCGGAGCGTGTATTTTCGGCCCACCAACCGCCCACTTGCCCCGCTATGCTCCAGCCGTATTCCCTGCTTTTCTGCCACGCCGCTCAAGTGCTCACCCTCGCCGGCGGCCCCACCGATAAGCCGCTCACCGGCGCCGCCCACGCCGACTGGCGGATCATCGAGCACGGCTACGTGGCCTGCCTGGGCGACACCATTGCCGCCGTCGGGCCGATGGACGAGCTGGACGCGGCCCGCATCGGGCCCGACACGCGGGTCGTCGATGCCTCGGGTCGGGTGCTGATGCCCGGGCTGGTGGAGTGCCACACCCACCTCGTGTTCGGCGGCAACCGCGCCGATGAATTTCAGCGCAAGCTGCAGGGCGAGTCGTACCTCGACATCCTGGCCTCGGGCGGCGGCATTCTGAGCACCGTGCGCAAAACCCGCGCGGCCGCCGAGGAGGAGCTGCTGCAGAGCGCTCTGCACCACCTCGACGGCTTCCGGCGCTACGGCATCACCACCCTGGAAGCCAAAAGCGGCTACGGCCTCGACGCCGAAACCGAGCTGCGCCTGCTGCGCGTGGCCCAGCAGGCCGGCGCCCAACAGCCCGTGCGGGTGGTGCCCACCTTCCTCGGCGCCCACGTGCCCGGTCCCGAGTACAAGGGCCGCCCCGCCGACTACCTCGCCATGCTGGCCGCCGACGTGCTGCCCCAACTGGACCCGGCCGCGGTGCCCTTCGTGGACATTTTCTGCGAGGAAGGCGCCTTTTCGGTCGACGATTCGCGGCACTACCTGCAGCGGGCGCGGGAGCTGGGCTTTGGACTGAAAATCCACGCCGAGCAGCTCCACGACCTCGGCGGCTGCCTGATGGCGGCCGAGCTGGGCGCCGTCAGCGTCGACCACTGCGACTACCTCACGCCCGAAGGCGCCGCCCAAGTGGCCGCGGCCTCGCAGGGCCGCACCGTGGCCGTGCTGCTGCCGCTGGTGCCCTTGTATCTGCGCCAGGAAAAGTACGCCCCCGGCCGGCAGTTCATCGAGGCGGGCCTACCCGTAGCATTGAGCACTGACTTCAACCCCGGCTCCTGCCCGAGCAAAAACCTCTGGCTGGCCCTGCAGGTGGCCTGCCTGAAAATGGGCCTCACGCCCCGCGAGGCCCTGGCCGCCGTCACGCTGAACGCCGCCTGGGCCATCGGCCAGCAGGCGAACTGCGGCTCCCTGGCGCCCGGCAAGCGCGCCGACCTGCTTCTCCTGGGCGTGCCCGATTACCGGGAGCTGCCCTACTGGCTGGGCGAAAACCCCGTGGAGCAAGTCGTCATCGGCGGGCAGTTTGTGTAAACGCCCGCCGCGGGGCAGGAAAATCACTCGGTAATAAAAAGGCCGCCCGAAGCTCGGGCGGCCTTTCCGATAAGCACAATCATCTCGGATACAACGAGTCGGATAGAATAGGTAAAGGCTATTGAAGGCGAATGAGGGCGGCGGCTTGCTCGGGCGCGACGACTTCCAGGGTGGGGCGCAGCACGAGGCCCCGGCGCACGGTGGCCCGCTGCACGCCCAGCAGCAACTGCCCGTTCTGGCTGCGCAGCGTGAGCACGTTGAGCTCGGTGGAGGGCGGCACGCCGTACAGCTCCATCAGGCGGGTCTGGGTGTTCCACTTCATCAGGAAGGCGCCGCTGCGCTGCGTGGGCAGCAGAAACACCCGCGCGCTGGCGTCGCCGCCCACGTCGGCGCGCAACAGGGTGGTGTCGGCCGGGTTGCTGGTCCACAGCCGCCCCACGCTAAACCAGCCCAGCGAATCCGTCCACACCCGCCGCTGAAAATACCGCTCCCCGCTGGCGGTGCTGATGGTCCGCACCGGAACCGTGTCCTGGGACCAGGCAACGGTGACGCCGCCGCTGGCCGTGCCCACTCCCCGCCAAGCCAGTTGGTCGGAGGCGGAGCTGTTGGCGGGCGACAACGTGTTGACCGTCAGGAAACGGCCGGTGCGGAGTCGCAGCGCGCTGGAGCCCTGCCGGGCCGTGATGCGGATGTGCCCCCCCGCTTCCAGCGGACGAAAGAAGGAGGAACTGGGCAGGCTGTTGAGTACCATTTGCGGCGTGGTGCCCAGCACCTGCACGCGCAGCTCCACGGTGCCAGCTGCGGGCGTGCCCGAAGGCAGCACGAACGACCCGGCCGGCACCACGATGCTGGAGCCGTCGAGCAGCTTCACGGTTTGCGTCTGGTTGCTGTTGACTTCCACCACCTGCACCGGCGCGGCAAACAGCTTGTAGAACGCCGCCAGCGACGCCACGCCCGGTTCCACCGGGTCGCAAACGAGCAGGCCGTCCTCGGCTTTGTCGCAGCCCGCGAGCAAGGCCGCCCCCAGCAGCAGTGAAATCAGGAATGAGCGTTTCATATCAAGGCACGAAGCAGAGGTCGGGGAATCAGGGGCGGTGCACGTCGAACAGCCAGCCCACCTGCAGGCCGGCCGACAGCGTGCCGCGGGCGCCGTTGCGGGTCGGCGACGTGAGCAGGTACGTGGCGGCGGGGCGCACGAGCAGCACGGAGCGCAGGCCCAGGGCGTAATCGAGGCCGAGGCTGGCCGTGAAGGCCACGCTCACCGGGGCAAACGGGCCGGCGCCGGCGCGGCGCTGGGTTTTCTGCTGGCAGTTGCAGCCGTCGTCGGTGGTGATGTAGCTGCCGCGCAGCAGCCAGCTGGTCGTGGCGCCCAGCCCGAGCACGGGCTGCCAGCGCACAAAGGGCGTGCGCGGGTGCCACTCGGCCGCCAGTGGCAGCGTCAGGTACTGCTGGGCCAGCTGGTAGCGCTGCCGCTGCCGGCTCACCACCGAATCGAGCAGGCCGTAGCTGACTAGTTGCAGCGTGTCGGGGCCGGTGGGGTTGTCGCGCACAATCAGCTGCGTGGTGCGGCCCCAGTAAGCCTGGCGTTTCTCCACCGTCACGTTGGCCTCCTGGCGCTGCTGGGCGTAGCCCACGCCCCCGCGCAGGGCCAGGGTGCGGCTGAGCCGGTACCGGGCCGCTAGCTCCGCCGACACCCCGGGTAAATGGCGCAGCGGCAGTCGATTCGAGCTGTCCAAGCGGGGAGATTGGGCGGAAGGCAGCGCGGTGCCCAGTAGCAAGCCTAGGCTCAGGCGCGCGGGCCGCAGGCGCCGCAAGGAGTCGCGCGGACCGGCGGGCGGCGGTAGGGGCGTTGGCAAGCCTGCACCCGGCGCCAGCAGCAAGGACGAAGTCAGGCTGCCCAGCCCCGCCTCGTCTGCGCGCCAACGCGTTAGGCTCTGGGCTTGGCCAGCCGCAGTAGTTGCTAACTCCGGAGTAGCCCGCGTGGCCGTGCCTGCCGCGTCCGGCTCGGCGCTGGGCGCGGCAGGTGCAGTGGCGTTCATAGCGGGTTTAGCCGCTTTCTTTTTAACCGAACCTGCCCCCAGCGCGCCAAGCCCGGCGGTCTGGCCGCCGGGGCCCGGCAGGGCGGGGTTTACCGTCGAAGGCGTCGAAGGCTGCGCGGCATGGTCGGGGGGCGCTGAGTTCGACGCAGCAGTGGGAGGCGTATCCTGGCCCGCTGGCTGCGCCGCCGTCGGGGTGTTTAGACCGGTTGACGAGGCAGAACTGCCCGGCGGCCGGGCGGCCGCAGGTTGCGCGGTCGGGGCATCCGTAGCCGACGCTTTAGCCGGCACGCGAGGCGTCCGACGCCGGGCAGCCGCTACCACTACGAGGGCCGTCTTGCCCCGTTGCCGGCGCCGGGCGGCGGCTAGCCGGGGCCGCGCCGCTTCGCCCGACACCGCGGGGCTGGTGGTATCGGCGGGCGCGCTGCCGGCCAATCCCGGGTTTGCGTGTTGAATAGAGCCTCGGGGCGGAATGCGGGTGGGATGCCCCGAAGCTAGCCGCTCGGGCACGGCCGGGCCACCGCTGCGCGTCACGCCGGCCGCGGGAGTGGAGCCGGCAGCCGGGGAACTGGCTACGGTTGCAGCGGCCCCAGTCCGCGATGCTGTTGAAGAACCCAGTGCCGCGGTTTCGCCGGACTTACCGGCGGCCGCTGGGGCCGCCGGCCCCGCAGCGGGGCGGTTGGCTGAGGCAGCGGAGCCAGTAGCTGCTCGGCCCGGCCCTACGCGAGCAGTGGAGGGCGCTTCTGGACCGCGCTGGGCCTGCCACTGCCAAAGTAGGGCGGTCGGTACCAGCAGCAACAACAACGCCAGCAGCAACAAGCGGCGGCGCGGCGTGCGCCGCCACCACGGCTTGGGCGGTAGTGGGGGGAGCTTTTGCGCAATACCCGCCCACCCCCCGGCCGGGAGTGGCTCCTCGTAATCGTGCAGCCGATTACGCAGGGCGTCGTAGAACGGATCGGTTTCGGGCGCGCTCATGAGCATTGAATGCGTTGACGGGCCGTGAGGCGTGCTTCCAGCAGCTTGCGGGCCCGTGAGAGTTGGGATTTGCTGGTGCCTTCCGAGATGCCCAGCATTTCCGCTATTTCGGCGTGGGCGTAGCCCTCCACCGCGTACAGGTTCAGTACCATGCGGCAGCCCTCGGGGAGGGTGCCTACCAGGGCCAGCAGTTCCGTCATGGAAAGGTGGTCGAGGGCGTCGCCGTTGGTTTCCGCCACGGGCGGCGCATCGTCCCACGACACATGCAGGCCGGGTTCTTGGCGTTGCCGCCACGCGTGCAAGGCCGTGTTTACGGCGATGCGGCGGGCCCAGGCCTCGAAGGGACCTTGGCCGGTGAATTGATGAATTCGGGTGAAAATCTTGACAAACACGTTCTGCAGCACTTCCTCGGCTTCCTCGCGGTTCGGGCAGTAGCGCAGGCACACGCCGAACAAGCGGCCGCCCAGGCGCTCATACAGCGCCTGCTGGGCCGACGAGCGGCCCTGGCGGCACTGTTCCACTAGCTCGTCGATGGACACTGGGGGCATAGCAACGCGGAGCGGGGCAGTCCGTTCCGGTACGGAACTGCCGAGCCGGGCAGCTAAAAGTTCAGGGCCCGCGTGGGCTGATGACCCAAAAGCAGCGTTCGGGGTTGGAACGTGCGCTGAAAAAAATCGCATATCAGCGGCCCCGGGTAGCGCCGCCTGAGGCCGATGGCTGGGAATCAGGCAATTCGTGAAAAATAAAAAACAGTCAGGGGGCCGTTAGGGCGCCTGCCGCAGCAGGCGCACGGCTTGGGGAGCGTCGGGGAATCGGGCGAGGTAGAGGCCGGCGGGCAGGGCCGGGTCGGGGGTCCAGGTGAGCGAGGCGTCGGGGCCGGGGCCGGGGGGCACGGGCAGGCGGGCCACCACGCGGCCGAGGCGGTCGAGCACGAGCACGGCCGCGGCCGGCCGGGCCGGCCGCGCCAGCGTGAAGCGCACCGAGGCCCCGAACGGGTTCGGGTACGCCCACGCCGCCGCCGACTGCGCCCGGCTGCGGCTGGCCAGCGGCGAGCCGTACACCCGGAACACCAAGGTCTGCGTGTCGAAGCCCTTGATCGGGCAGGCGTTGTCGTCGGCTTGCACCGGCACGTAGTACAGCCCGTCGGGCAGCGTGGCGGGCGGCGCAAACGTCACCGTGAGGGCGCCGGGGCCGCTGGCTCGCTCGCTCAGCCCCGGGACGCTCTGCCGGTTAGCCGTCAGCGCAAGCACTTGCCCGGCGTTGTCGTCGGTTGCCGACACGGTAACGCTGACGGAACTGCCCGAGCGCACCGCCACGGCCTGAGTGGCCGGCTGCGGCGCCGGCTGGCCGGCCACCTGCACCGTGGCCGCAAAGCGCGGGTACACGTTCGGGCCGCAGTTGACCACCGTGAGCATCATCTCGCGGCGGGCCGTGCCAATGAGGCGGTAGCCGCTGCCGACGCGGCGGTATTCCTGCACCTGCACGGCCACCGCGTAGCGGTTGTCGCCGGTGCTGCGGGTGCCGTTCGGGTCGTACATGCCCGCGTTGAACGTCATGCCCCCGGTCGCTACGTTGAAGGCAAACGGCCGGGCCGTAGCCCGCAGCAGTGGGCAGGAATCGGCCGTGTCCAGGCGAGTGGCAATGGGGTAGGCGGGCGAAAATGCGGTGGGCTGCCCCGCGGCCGCCATCAGCACGCAGGCCGGCGTGCTGGATACGAGTAGCGGATTAGCCAGCGGCGTGGGCAGGTAAGTGGCCGCGACGCCGCAGCTGTTCAGCGGGGCCACCGACGAAAACACCAGCGAGTCGCCGTCGATGTCGAAAGCGCCGATGCTCACCCGGCTGTTCAGCTTCCAGCCGACGTAGTTGATGGGCAGCGAACCGAAATTGGGCGAGTTATTGGCGACGCCGTTGCGGTTGTCGAGCGTGGCCTCGAAGCGCATGTCGGTGTTGCCGACGATGTTGGCCAGTGGGCCGCGCACGTTTTGGTCCACGCTTAGCGTCCACTGGGCGGCGGGCAGGGTTAGCGTGCCCACGTAATTGTTTTCCTCGTAGTTGCCGGGATTGGGGCTGCCGCAAATGCTCGTGACGGCGCAATTCTGGGGCCCCGGAATGCCCTGGCCCTCGAGCACCAGCGTGGCGGTGCGGTCGAGCGGGTCGGGCGCCCCGGCGCAGCCGTTGACGCGGGCGTTGAGCGTGAAAGAGGCCGCCGCGGCAATGCCCGAACAGTCACGGAAGTGCCGCAGCGTGACGCGGTAGCGGTTGTTGCCCAGTGACTCGTAGCGCAGGTCGCCGCCCAGGTCGTGCGAGGCCCGGGCGGGTGCCGCCGACAGGCCCATCGCGGCCGCAAGCAGCAGGGCAGAAGGTAGAAAACGCGACATAACCAAGCGTTCTGAACGATGCTAACGGGTAAAGGCAGTTCGTAAGGGCGGTCCGGCCCGTCGGGGGCGGCCGGTAGGGAGCCGGCCGCCCGCCGCGGGGAACAGCGCACTAGCAATTAAAGAAAAGGGATAAGCGGGGTAATGGATTAATTCGTCAGGCGCAGCAGGCGCACGGCTTGGGGAGCGTCGGGGAATCGGGCGAGGTAGAGGCCGGCGGGCAGGGCCGGGTCGGGGGTCCAGGTGAGCGAGGCGTCGGGGCCGGGGCCGGGGGGCACGGGCAGGCGGGCCACCACGCGGCCGAGGCGGTCGAGCACGAGCACGGCCGCGGCCGGCCGGGCCGGCCGCGCCAGCGTGAAGCGCACCGAGGCCCCGAACGGGTTCGGGTACGCCGACACCACCGGCCGTTGCTGCGCGTTGGCGCTGCTCAGGGCGGTGTTCGTCACCCGAAAAGCCAGGGTCTGCACTTCAAAGCCTTTGATCGGGCAAGCGTCGTCGTCGGCGCGCACCGTCACGTAGTAAGTGCCTTCGGGCAGCGTAGCGGGCGGGGCAAACTCGATGGAAAGGGTCGTGGCGGAGTTCTGCACCACGCTCACGCCCGGCACACCCAGGTGGTTGGCGGAGAAGGTGATGTGCTGGCCGGCGTTGGCATCGGTGGCCGTCAGCACGACCGAGGTGGCCGCGCCGGCCCGCACCGAAATCGGCGTGGCAACCGCTACCGGCCCCGATTGGCCAAAGACCTGCATCGTGCTGGCGAAGCGCGGCAGCTGGTTTTGCCCGCAGTCGTACACGTTGACGAAAAGTTCGCGGCGGGCGCTGCCGACGTGTTGGTAGCTGCCGTTGAGGCGGCGAAACTCGTCTACCTTCACCGTCAGGGCGTACTTGTTGAGGCCCTGGCCCGGGGTGGTGTTAGCCGTGTAGGCAATCGGCGTAAAGCGCAGCCTGCCGGTGGCCGCGTCGAGCAGGAAATAGGGCGCGGCCGTGAACACCGGGCAGGCGCCCGTCAGCTGCGCCGAGGGCAGCGGGTACGTCGCCGACAGGGCCGTCGACGGCATGACGGCCGTGCAGCCCGGGCTGAGGGTGTAGGTGCCGCCGGCGGGCGTGCTGGTGTAGGGGCTGAGCATGTTGCAGCCTTCCAGCGGCGTGACCAGCGAAAACGCCAGCGAATCCCCGTCGGCGTCGTAGGCGCCCATGTTCAGCGAAATATCCCGCTGCCAAGCCACAAACACGGCCGGAGTGGAGCCAAAGTTGGGCGAGCTGTTGGTGAGCGTCGTGGTCGTGCCCCCGGCTTGCAGCTGGTTGTTGAGCACCGCCTCGAAGCGCAGCGTGCGGGTGATGACGTTGGAAAGGTTAGCCAGGGCTGGGCGGGCGTTTTCTTCCGCGCTCAGCACCCACTGCGCCGGCGCCAGCGTGACGGTGCCCGTGTAGGTATTCTCTTCGTAGTTATCGGGGCCGGCGCCGGTGCACACGCCGCTGGCGGTGGCGCAGTATTGGTTGCCGTAGATGGGCAAGCCCTGCTTGGTGAGCGTGGCGGTGAAGTTGCGCGAATCGGTGCTGGCGCAGGAGGTCGTGGCCGTGCCTATCCGGGCGTTAAGGGTCATCGACGACGGGGCGTCGACGCCGCTACAGTCGCGGAAAAAGCGGCAGGTGACCTTGTAGAGGTTGGGCCGCACCGGGCTGTACTGGTTGCCGATGTATTCGTAGCGCAGGTCGCCTCCCTGGGCGTGCGAGGCGCGGGCTTCGTAGCCGCCCAGGCCGAGCAAGGAGAGAACGGTCAGCGTCGTTTTGGGTAAAAAGTGCTTCATAGAGTGTTCGGTTGGGAAAGGGGAGGAAAGCACTAGTGGCCGCAAGGGCGAAGAATACACGGGGCGAAACTTTCCGGCGGACCCGGTCGGCTGGGGTTTCAGAGGGCATGACCCCGCGCACCGGAAACGGGTTGGAACTCCAGCAGAAAAAAATCAGCGGGCCGGCGCGTTTCGGCACCAGCAGCACGCTCAAGCCTGGGAACCAGCCCTGGAAATCGGCCCGTTGACTGCGTGTAAATAGTGTGTAAGCTATTGTAGTGCAGGTTTATAGCTGTGTGGGTAAAACAGAGGCGTCACGCCGAACGAAATTGTGTAGCTCCGCCTCGCCTGCTGCGGAAAAGCCAGCCTCGCCGCGGCGGCTGGTCACCGGCCGCCGGATTTTGTAGCTTCGTCCGCCGCCCCACCAGTCGTTGTTGCTTGCCATGCTGCTTTCCCTCTACCAAGTCGACGCGTTTACCGACCACGTGTTTGCCGGCAACCCCGCCGCCGTGTGCCCGCTGCACGAGTGGCTGCCCGCCGCGACTATGCAGGCCATTGCGGCCGAAAACAACCTGGCCGAAACGGCCTTTTTCGTGCCGCGCGCCGGCACCGACGCGGAGTACGAGCTGCGCTGGTTTACGCCGGCCGTCGAAGTGGACCTGTGCGGGCACGCCACGCTAGCCGCGGCCCACGTGCTGTTTCGCCACCTCGGCGCCACCGCCGCGGCCCTAACGTTTCACTCCCGCAGCGGCCCGCTGCACGTGGGCCAGCAGCCCGACGGCCGCCTCACCCTCGACTTTCCGGCCCAGCCCCCGCATCCGTTGCTGCAGCACCCCGACGGGCTCATCGACGGGCTGCGGGCTACGCCCCTGCGCATCCTCGGCGGCCCCGACCTGGTGGCTGTGTTCGATACCGAGGCCGAGGTGCGCGCCCTGCGCCCGAGCATGACGCACCTGGCCCGCGTCGAGTACCGCGGCGTGGTGGCCACCGCCCCGGCGACCCCGGGCAGCGGCCTCGACTTCGTCTCGCGCTGGTTTGGCCCCCGCGTGGGCGTGCCCGAAGACCCCGTCACCGGCTCGGCCCACACCCAGCTGGTGCCGTACTGGGCCGAGCGCCTGGGCAAAACCGAGTTGCGCGCCCGGCAGGTATCGGCGCGGGGCGGCGAGCTGTGGTGCGAGCTGCGCGGCGAGCGGGTGCTCATCAGCGGCTACGCCGTGACGTATCTGCGGGGGGAAATCGAGCTGCCGCTGTGAAAACCCGCCGGGACCCCATTCCGGGCCGCCGACGAGCCGGTTGCGCGCTACGCGGGGGTGCCGTAGCTTGCGAAGCTCGGTCCGTGCCGGCCGGGCGGCTCATTTCATCACTGGTGCGTTTATGATTACTCGCGTTGCCCGTCGCCTGTTCGGCGCTGCCCTGTGCCTCGCGCCGTTGCTGGGCCGGGCGCAGGCCCCGGAGCAGATACAAGCCCTGATCAAAGAAGGCATTGCCCTCTACGACGAGGGCCGGCTTAACCAAGCCGCGGCCAAGTACCAGGAGGCCCTCAAGCTCGACCCGGCCAGCACCTACGCCAAAACCGAGCTGGCCCTAACCTACGAAGGCCTCGACCGCCACGCCGACGCGGCCGCGCTCTGCAAAGAGGTGCTGGCGGCCCCGGGCTACCGGGCCGAGCCCAGCATCTACGTCACCTACGGCAACGCGCTCGACGGACTGAAGCAGCCCCGGGAAGCGGTGAAAACCTACGAGCAGGGGCTCAAGAAATTTCCCGCCAGCAACCAGCTCTACTTCAACCTGGGCATTGCGCTGTACGGGCAACACAAGGCCGCCGAGGCCGTGGAGGCGCTGCAGCAGGCCGTGCGCCTGAACCCGCGCCACGCCAGCGCCCACCTGTTTCTGGGCCTGGTGACGGCCGAAACCGGCAACCGCGTGCCGGCCATCCTGGAGCTGAGCCGCTACCTGGTGCTCGAGCCCCGGGGCGAGCGGGCCCGCCACTACCTGCCCCGCCTCGACCAGCTGCTGCGGGGCGGCGCCGAGAAAACCGGCGACAACAGCGTCACGCTCAACGTCAGCTCGCAGACGCTCAAAGCGGCCAACAGCGGCAAAGGGGCCGACAACTTCGCCCAAACCGACATGTTGCTCGCGATGATGGCCGCCCTGGACTACGACGACGACAACAAGGACAAGACCACCACGGAGCGCACCGCCGAAAAGCTCAACGATTTGATCGGCAATCTGTCGGCAAAGGGCAGCGGCAGCCACCGGGGCTTCGTGTGGGACTACTACGTGCCGTACTTCCAGGAAATGAAGCGCAAGGACTACGTGCCGGTGTTTGCGTACCTGATCCGCTCGGCCCAGAGCGAGGAGCCCGACGTGCAGCAGTGGCTGTTGGCGCACACGGTCCAGGTGGAGGTGTTTCAGGAGTGGTCGAAAACCTACCAGTGGCCTAAGTAACGCGGAGGGTCGTCGGCTTTGCGCGTTGGGGCCCCGCCGCGCTCCGGCCGCTTCCGAGCGGGGGAGAATGTTTGGGCTAATTCAGCGAGCCGAACCGGCCGGGGCCGCGGCACCAAGTAGCCAAATACCCCGCACAACCGGCCTGCCAGGCACGCGAAGCCGGTTTGGTACGTTACAGGGAGTGGCCGAAACGCAATGCCGGCCGCAAGAACCAATGGACATCATGAGCAAAGAAGCCGCGGCGCTGCCTCCCCGCCGCATCGTGCCGGCGCACCCCGCTGATTACCAGGCCGTGCACAACCTGCGGCGGGTCGACGACGACCGGATTCTGGCGGAACTCGACGGGCTGCTGGCTTGGACGCAGGACGGCACCTGGCCGGTGGCGCGGGGCGTGGGCGAGGTGCTGGCCCTGCATTTTCCCGTCATTCGGCCGGCCGTTTTGCAAATTTTGCGCGGAGCGGATGCGCGCTGGAAACACGCGTTTCTTGGTTTGGTCGTCGACCCCGTGCTGCGGGCGCAGGCCGATGCCGACGTGCTGCGCGAACTGCGCCGCTTGGCGCAGCACCCCACGCCGGCCGAACAAGCCGAGCACGTGGCGGAGCGGGCGCTAGCCCTGCTCGACGACCTGGGCCTCTAGCGGTGGAGTTAGGCGGCCGGTTTTTTGCGGGCGGCCACGGCCTTTTTGCCGGCTACCGGCGCCGCCAGCTTGTCGGGGTTGTCGGCCAGAAACTTGCCCCAGCTCTTGCCGCCGGCCTTCACGTTGTTGCCCTTCTGGTGGTGGTGGCACATGGCCACGGCCAGTGCGTCGGTGGCGTCGAAAAACTTCGGGGCATCCTCTGCGGGTAGCTTGAGCGTCTGGCGCAACATGCTGGCCACCTGTTCCTTGCTGGCAGCCCCCGAGCCCGTTACCGACTGCTTGACCTTCGTCGGGGCGTATTCCACGTACGGAATCTGGCGGGAGAGGCAGGCGGCAATGGCCACGCCCTGGGCCCGGCCCAGTTTGAGCATGCTTTGCACGTTGGCTCCGTAGAAGGGTGCTTCGATGGCCAGCTCATCGGGCAGGAACTCCTCGATGAGCTCGATCATGCGGTCGAAGATCTTCTTTAATTTTACTGCGTGATTGGACCCAAACGCCTTGAGATTGATGACGTCGTAGCGCAGCACCTGCACGCGTTGCCCGGTGACCTCAATCACGGCGTAGCCCATGATTTGGGTGCCCGGGTCGACGCCCATGATAATCTTGGGCAAATCGGGCAGGGAAGCGGAGGGGAGGAAAGCAGCCATTCACCCCAAAGTTACGCAACGAAACCCCGGCACGCTGCTAGTGCGGCCCGCCGGCGGCGCCTGCGCCCCTGGGTGGTGGCCGGCAAGCTGGCCGTTACGGCCCTCACACTCTGGCTGCTGTGGCAGTCGGTGGTGGCCGACCGGGCCACGGCCGCTGCCTGGCGCGGCCTGCTCACCGACGCGCAACGCGGCCCGGCCCTGGCGGCCCTGCTGCTGGTGCCCCTGAACTGGGCCCTCGAAGCGTGGAAGTGGTGGCGCCTGGCCCGGCACCTGGAGCCGGTGTCGTACGGGCGCAGCTTCCGGGCCGTGCTCACGGGCCTCACGCTGGGCTTCGTCACGCCCAACCGCGTGGGCGACTACGCCGGCCGCCTGCTTGAACTCAAAAACCGCCGCCCCGAAGCGCTGGGCGCCGTGTTTCTGGGCCGTTACTGCCAGCTGGTCATTACCCTGCTGGCCGGTTCGCTGGGCGTGCTCTACTTCGTGATGCGCTACCTGGGCGGGCAGTACCCGCTGGTGGCCGCCGGCCTGACGCTCACGGCCGCCGTGGGCAACGCCCTGGTGCTGCTGCCGCTCTACCGCAGCCGCCTGCTGCTGACGGCCGTGCTGCAATGGCGGCCCCTGCGGCGGTTTCAGCGCTACACGGCCAACCTGCCGCATTACCCCGCGCACGTGTTGCACCAGGTGCTGCTGCTCTCGGGCCTGCGCTACGCGGTGTTCACGGCGCAATTCGGACTGCTGCTCTGGGCCTACGGCGCCACGGCCCCGGTGGGGGCGGCGCTGGCCGCCATTGCGGGCACGTTTCTGCTCAAGTCCCTGGTGCCCTCGCTGAACGCGCTGACCGACGTGGGCGCCCGGGAGCTGTCGGCCACCCATTTGTTCGGGCTGCTCGGGCTGCCGGTGCTGCCGGTGTTGTCGGCCAGCCTGAGCTTGTGGGTGCTCAACATTGCCCTGCCCAGCGCCGCCGGCCTGCTGTTTGTGCTGCGGCTGAAGGTGCTGCGCCGCACCGGCCGCAAGCACCGCAACGCCGCCCGCGCATGAGCGGGGCCGCTTGGCTGGGCCTGCTGCTGACGCTGCCCGCGGTTCTCTACGCCGGGGTGTTTGCGCGCTACCGCCGGGCCTGGGGCCGGCTCCGGCTGGGCCAGCCGCTCGACGCCGCCCAACCGCTCCCGGCCGCCGGGCTGCAAGCGTCCGTTATCATTGCCGCCCGCAACGAAGCCTCCGCGCTGCCCGCGCTGCTGGCCGATTTGGGCCGCCAAACCTGGCTGGGCGCGGCGCCGCCCTTCGAAGTTATCGTGGTCGACGACCACAGTACCGACGCCACCGCCGATGTGGTGCGCGCCGCAACGGTGGGCAGCCCGTTTCCGCTCCGTCTGCTGACGCTGGCGGCGCTGCCGGGCCAGCCGACGGGCAAAAAAGCCGCCGTCGAAGCCGCCTTGGCCGTAGCGCAAGCTCCCTGGGTCATTTGCACCGATGCCGACTGTCGCGTATCGGAGGGCTGGCTGGCCCGCTACGCGCCTTACTTCGCCGCGCCCGGGGTGCAGCTGGTCAGCGGCCCGGTGCTGCTCACGGGCCGGGGGCTGCTGGCCGAATTGCAGGGCCTCGAGCTGGCGGCGCTGGTGGCTACCGGCGCGGCCAGCATAGCCCAGGCGGCGCCCACCATGTGCAACGGCGCCAACCTGGCTTACCGCCGCGCCGCCTTTGCCGAGGTGGGCGGCTTCCGCGGCAACGACCACCTGCCCAGCGGCGACGACGAGTTTCTGCTCCACAAGCTGGCGGCCCGCTACCCCCAGGGCATCCGCTTCGTGCACAGCCCGGACGCCACGGTGCGCACCGCGGCCCAGCCCACGCTCGGGGCTCTGCTGCAGCAACGGGTGCGCTGGGCCAGCAAGTGGCGGCACTACCAGCCCGGCGGCGCCTCGCGCGGGCTGGCCCTGCTCGTGCTCGGCGCCAACGTGAGCCTGTACCTGCTGGCGCTGCTGCTCGTCGCCCAGCCGGCAGCCTGGCCCTGGGCCGCGGCCGGCTGGGCGCTCAAGCTCGGCGCGGATGCGTGGTTTTTGACGCCGGTGCTCGGCTTTTTCGGGCGCCGCCGCTGGCTGCGGCTGGTGCCGCTGCTGCAGCTGCTGTACCCGCCTTACGCCCTGGCCGTGGGGCTACTGGGGCTGCGCGGCGGCTACCGCTGGAAGGGGCGGCAGGTGCGCGCCTAGTCGGGCCGCAGAAATCGACGAAAAAGCTTGGCTGACCACACGGCAGGGGCTACTTTTTGGCCGATTTCAACGTGCCCCAATTAGCCCCGTTTGCCATGTCCCGTAATGCCCTGACGCTGGTATTTCCAGTTGCCGTAGCGCTGCTCGTGTGCAGCCTTGTCGTCTTGTTTCTGACCGCCACCGGCCTGGAGCCGGGGCCTGCGGCCGAAGAACCCTACGCCGCGGCTACCGCCGATTCGGTGCGGGCCGCTACCACACCCGGCCAAGACTCGCTGTACCTGGCCTCATTAAATCTGTCGGCGGCTGACGCGGAGGCCGTGGCCGCTGGCGACGCCCTTTTCAAAGGCAACTGCGCCCAGTGCCACGCCATCAACGACGTGGTGGTCGGCCCGGCGCTGGCCGGCATCGACAAGCGCCGCCCGCTGCCGTGGATTATCAAGTGGGTGAAAAACTCCAGCCGGGTAATTGCCAGTGGCGACGAGTACGCCGTGAAAGTCTTCAACCAGTACCAGAAGCAGCAGATGCCCAGCTTCAACCTCACGGACGATGAAATCCGCAGCATCGTGAAGTACGTGAGCAGGCAGGAAGGGGCGCCCAACGTGGGTGTCGATGCGGTGGCGGTCAATTAGGCCCAGACTAGCCGCGGTTGCGCATTCCTGCCCCGCCGATGATACCTTTGTCCATCATCAGCCGAGCCCCCCGTGACCGACGCCGAATTCGATATCCTCGACGAGCTGTACTTCGTCGCTTCGTTTAACGACTTGCTGCAGCGCACCCAACTGCCCGCCGCCGAGCTGGAGCAGGGCCTGCGCAGCCTGCTGGAGCAGGGCTTGGTGCGCTGCTACTGGCCCGACCCCGACACCGAGCTGGCCTACGAGCCCACGTCCTTCGGCGCGCTGCGGCAGGACTGCTTTTTCCTCGCCTCCAAGGAAGGCCTGCTGCAGCACAACACGCGCTGATGGCGGCTCCCGTTCTACATCCGCCCGCCGCGGCGCCGGTGCGTACGCCCGGTTACTACGTGCGGCGGCGCCTGCTGCGCAACACGCCCGCCGTGGCCGGCGCTGCGTTCATCCTGCTCTGCAGCTTGGTAGCCGTGCTCGGCTACCTCATTCTGCCCGATCCTTCGCCCGACGCCAACAACAGCTTGGTGCAGCTGCAGAAGCAGCCGCCCGGCTTCCGCGCCACCATTCTGCACCTGCCGCTGGCCGATTCAGCCGGGGAGGCGCCGGGCCTGGGCGGGCGCTGGCTGGGCGGCGTGCCCGCCCGCACCGAGGAAGTGCCCATCGGCGGTTGGCAGGTGCAGGGCGACACGCTGGTGGTGCAGCCGTTTCAGGCCAAGGGCACCCTGCCCGAGCCCGCCCGCCGCTACGCCCTGAGCCGTGTGGCCGGCCACGCTGGACCTCCCGCCGCGCTGCGGGCCGAAATCGAGCGGGACCGAATCAGCCAGCGCACCTACTGGTTGGGCACCGACAAAGCCGGCCGCGACGAACTGAGCCGCCTGCTGCTGGGCACGCGCATTTCGCTGGGCATCGGGCTGGTGGCGGTGCTCATTTCGCTGGCCATCGGCGTGGCGGTGGGGGCAGTGGCTGGCTACACCGGCGGCTGGCTCGATTCACTTTTGCTGGGCGTAATGACCGTGGTGTGGAGCATTCCGGGTATCATGCTGGTAATTGCCATTTCGCTGGCCTTTGGCTCTAAAGGCGTGTGGACCAGCTTCGTCGCCGTGGGCCTGACCATGTGGGTGGACGTGGCGCGGGTGGTGCGCGGGCAACTGCTGAGCCTGCGCGAAAAAACCTTCGTGGAGGCCGGCCGCGTACTAGGCTTGCCGACGAGTCGCCTGCTGATCCGTCACCTGCTGCCCAACCTGCTCGGCCCGCTCATTGTCATTGCCACCAGCAACTTCGCCGCCGCCATCCTGCTCGAAGCCGGCCTGAGCTTCCTCGGGCTGGGCGTGCAGCCACCGGCCCCGTCCTGGGGCCTGATGGTCAACGAAGGGTTCCAACTGCTGGGCACCCAGGCCGGTTTGTGGCTTACGCTGCTGCCCGGTGCGGCCATTAGCCTGCTGGTGCTTAGCTTTAACCTGCTCGGCAACGGCCTGCGCGACGCTTACGACCCCAAAACTCCGCTACAGTAGGGTAGGAGGGCAAGAGGGTGTGGGAGTAGGAGGTGAAATTATTTCATCTCCCAACCCCCGACCCTTTTGCTACCTCACAAACTCTTGCCCTCCTACCCTCATACCCCGACCTCATGCCCGATACCCTGCGTCCCCTGTCCAAAGAGGAGTACCTGCTACTCAAGCTAAAGGAACGGGAACTAGCCGCGTTGCTGGAAATTACTCCGGTTATCAACGGCGAGCCGGATGACGATAACCTCTTCAAAATCTTTCAGTTCACCCTGCTGGGCCAGCTGGGCGTACGGCAGTTGGCCGTCTACACCGTGCAGGACGGCCAGTGGCGCTGCGCGGTTTCGTTCGGGCCGGGCATGCCCGACTTTCGCGGCGTGACGCTGCCCGAGCAGCTGCAGCGCTTCCCGCCGGAGCACCCTGTCGGCGTGGCCGATTTGGAGCTGGGGGCGCCCTGGCAGCACTTCGCCTCGGTGCTGCCCGTGCGGCAGAGCGAGCAAATGCTGGGCTTGGTGTTCATCGGGTTGGCCCACCAGAACTACACGGCCACCGTCGAGGCCCGGCGCGAGGCCGTATCGTTTATCGAGTCGCTGAGCCAGATGCTGCTCGGGGCCGTGTCGTCGCGGCGGCTGGTGCGCCAGCAGGTGCAGGCCGCGGCCGTGCGCAAGGAAATCGAAATTGCCCAGGAAGTGCAGGCTATGCTCTTCCCCAACAAGCTGCCCAACGACCAGCACGTGGCCGTGCACGCCACCTACGTGCCCCACACCGCCGTCGGCGGCGACTTCTACGACGTGGTGGCCATCGACCAGGAGCGGTTTCTCTTCTGCGTGGCCGACGTATCGGGCAAGGGCGTGGGCGCTTCGCTCTTGATGTCGAACTTCCAGGCCGGGCTGCGCACGCTGCTGCGCCAGCAGGCCGAACTCTCGACCGTCGTGAGCGAGCTGAACAACCTCATCTTCCGCAACTCCGGCGGCGACCGGTTTATCACGGCCTTCTTTGGGGTGTACAACCGCGCCACGCGCGAGCTGGAGTACGTCAATGCCGGCCATAACGACCCCTTGCTGCTGCCCGACGTGGGCCAGGGCCCCGCGCAGGTGCTCAAAACCGGCACCATCATGCTCGGGGTGATGGAGGAGCTGCCCATGCTGAAGGTGGGCCGCGTGCCCGTGCCCCCGCACAGCACCCTGCTCAACTACACCGACGGCCTGACTGAAGTGTTCAACGAAGCCGGCGACGAGTTCGGGGAAGAAGGCGTGCTGCAAACCATGCGGGAGCACCGCTACCTGCCCCTGCCCAAGCTGCACGACGAACTGCTGCGCCGCATCACCGCCTTCAACGTGAAGGGCACCCACTACGCCGACGACATTACCATCCTGACCTGCCGCTTCCGCTAAGCCGAAGCCGCGCTTCGCCGCCCGGGCGCCGCTGCCGCAGGAAAACCACTGCGCCGGCGGCGCCCGGGTGCATTAATACCATCTTCAGCCATGCAGGCCCCCGCCGATATTCAAGATGTTATTGCGCACATTCGCCACGCGCTGGACCACGCTTTTGCCCGCCTCGATGCCTGGTTTGACCACCCGGCGTCCGAACGGCAGTACCGGCCGCAAGCGGGCGGCTGGACCGTGGAAGAAGTGCTGGAGCACGTCGGGCTGACCAACCACTTCCTGCTCATTCTCATCGACAAGGGAGCCGCCAAAGCCCTGAAAAATCAGGCCGGCCTGGACCTGGCCACCGAGCTGCAGGGCTACCGGTTTGCCGATGCGCGCCTCGACGAAATCGGCCTGCACAAGTCGTTCGAGTGGATGCGGCCCGCCCACATGGAGCCCACGGGCGCCCAGCCGCTGGCCGCGGTGCGCCGGCAGCTGCACGAGCAGCTCCGGCATTGCCACCGGGTGCTCGATGCACTGCCCCACGGCGAAGGCGTGCGCTACCGCACCACCATGAGCGTGAACGGCTTAGGCAAAATCGACGTGTATCAGTACGTGTACTTTCTGGCCCGGCACGCCGAGCGCCACCTTGCGCAGCTGGCGCGCATCCGGGAAGAATACCGGGCGGCCACCCGGTAGCGCCGCCGCTTAAGCGGCGGGCTCCGCCGACGGTAGCGGCCGGTCGGGGGCAGCGGCCGGCTCGCCGAGCCACCGCTGGCACTTGATCAGCACGGCCAGGCTGATGAAGAAGAACGAACCGATTTTATCGACTTCGATCAACTCGTTGAGCGTGAGGTGAAAGATGATGACGATAAGCGACAAGGTGGCCGCCAGCACCACTCGGCGCAGGGCGGGCCAGCCGGCCGCGCGGTGGTAGAGGTTTTCGGCCGTAATCAGGGCCACGCAGAGCAGCACGGCAAACAGCACGAAGCCCGGCACGCCCTGCTCAGCCAGTTGCAGCAGGAAGTAGTTGTGGGTGGTGGAATGCTCCGGGTTGTCCGACACGTAGGTGCGGAAGCTCTTGACAGTGTAGCGCTTGTACTCCGGGTAGAACGTTGACGGGCCGCTGCCGGTGACGGGCTTGTCGGCCAGCATGCGGGCGGCGGCCACCCAGCGGTACACCCGCTCCATGCCCGATACGTCCTGCAGCTTGTAGGTCGCCTCCAGGTGCTTCTCGAAGTTGCCGCCGTTAAACACGGTTTTCTCGAAGTCCGGGGCGTAGAGCATGTAGTTGTTTTGCTGCACGAAGTAGGTCGCGCCGGCGCCTACCCCCAGCAGCGCGCCCAGCAGCACCCAGCGGGTAAAGCGCAGGCGCATAATCCAGTAGAAGCCGGCCGCAATCGGAATCGAGAGCATGGAGGCCCGGGTGTAGGAGAAAAACAAGCCGAACACCAGCACCCACACGGCCCACTGCCACCAGCGGCGCGCCCCGCTGCCGGGCGCCGCGTTTTGCCGGCCGTAAAAGGCGTAGGGCAGCAGCAGCGCCAGCACCGTGGCGTAGATAACGTGGTTGATGTAAAAAGGCTGAATGGCCCAGTTGATGCCGGCAAAGCTGAAGCCCACCGTGGCGTGGCGCACAGCCGTGTAGAGCACCGTGACGCAGGCCCCGCCCGCGTGGCAGGCGGCCACGCGCCACACGTCGGCCGGGCGGCGCAGCAGCATCAGGGTAATGAAGAGGAAGGGCCCCAGGTACCAGGTTTTGGCCAGCAGGTACTTCACCGATTTGGTGGTGTCCACCGAAAACAGCGTCGAGACGCCGGCCCAGAGCAGCATCAGGCCCAGGATGAGGACGATGGGGTGCAGCACCTCGCGGCGGGACAGCTCGATGCGCCCGCTGAGCAGGGCTATGCCCAGGCAGCCCAGCAGCAGCAGCATGAGCGGCTCCGAGGGCACGTCGAGGGTGAAGGTGCCAATTTTCAGCTCCTGCGAAAACGCCAGCGTGCTCAGCAGCAGGTAGTACAGCCAGCGCCAATCGATGATGAGCACGCCCACGCCGATGGCCACCAGCGCGGGCAGCACGCCCGCCAGCGGCGAGCGGGCCGCCACCCCGACCACCCCGCCCACCAGCAGCAGCAGCACGAAGGCCACGAACACCCGCTCCGGGGTGTCGCGGGGGCGCAGCCGGGTCAGCCAGGTATTCATAACAGCGGGAAGCGAAGAAAGCGGATAAAACGAACCGGGGCGACCCGCCGCACTAGGCGTGCTGCGGGGCTTGGGCCGGGGTGCGGAAGCGGCCCACGTTGCTGCGGTAAATTTCCAGCAGCGCAATGACCACCACCGAGAGGGCGAAGGTGATGACCATCGACGACACCACGATCAGCCAGCGGATGGGCTTGGATTTCTTGGCGGCCGGGTAGGCTTTCTGCACCACGTAGAGCGAAGAAATACGGCCTTTAATGGCCAGTTCGGCCGTTTCGTAGGCCGATTTGGCGCCCACCAAGCGGCTCTGCAGGTCGTTGAAGCGCGCGTACAGGGTGGTCATCGAATCCGTACCCTGCACGTAGTTCTCCAGGTTGATGACGTTGCCGCCGTCGGCATGGGTCAGCGCGTGCAGGGCCCGGCGCAGTTCGCGCACCTCGCCGGCGTTGCCAGCGGCTTCGGCCCGGCGCAGCGCCGTTTCGGTTTTGATGATTTCCATGCCCAGGTAGCGGGACTGTTGCTCCAGGCCGTAGATGCCGTAGCGGCGGCGGCCTTCGAGCAGGGCTTTGCGCGTGCGGTCGTACTCGCTCTGCAGGAAATCGTAACGGGTGCGGTAGAGCCCGAGCACGCGGCGGCGGTTTTCGAGCGTGAGTTGCTGGTTAAACGAGTCAATCACGCTCACCAGGGTGTTGGCCACGCGGGCGGCCAGCTGCTTGTCCTCGTCCTGAAACGTCAGCTCGATGGCGTCGCGGTCGGAGTGCATGATGGTCAGGTTGCCGCTGAACTCGTCCAGCGCAGCCTGTTCGGCCAGCTCCGCGTTGCCCGTCGTATCGATTTTGTAGTGCTGCTGCAGGCGAAATTTCTGGATGATGTGCTCGGCCACCGGCTGCGAGTTGCCGATGGTGATGACGCGGTCAATGTCCTCGGTGCGGCCGCTCAACTCCAGCTTGCCCCCTTCGATAACAATGCGGTCGGGGTCAGTGGTCTGCGGGTTGGTGGGATAAAAAACAGCCGTGGATTTGAAGATGTTGGGCAGCGTCAGGGCCACCACGATGCTGATGACGGCGGCCAGGCTTACGGCCCCGAGCACCAGGTATTTCCACCGGTTAACAATCGGCCAAAGGCCCAATAAAGAGTAAGGGCGTGCGGACATGTAGCGCAAAAAAGAAGAATCAGCCCGCCGCCGCGGCCAACTTGCCGGGGCGGACTTGGCAAAGCTACCACAAAAACCGGGTACGCGCCGCTTTTTGGTAGCTTTGCGGCCCACCTTCCTGCCTCGCCGCCATCAAACGCTTTTTCGGAAATATCAGCCTAGCCGTCCTGCTCAACCTGCTCGTGAAGCCGGGCTGGGTGCTGGCCGAGAACGTGGTGCAGGACCGCATCGGCAACGCGGCCTTCGGCACGTTTGCCGCCTTGCTGAACTTTACGCTGGTGCTGGCCTCGGTGTCGGACCTGGGCATTACTCAGCACACCACCAAGCGCGTGGCGGCCGAGCCGGGCTTTTTGCCGGAGTATTTTCCCACGGTGCTGCCCCTGCGCGGAGCGCTGAGCGTGGTGTTTCTGGTGGTGATGGTAGCCGGCGGCTGGCTGATGGGCTACCGCGGCCACACGCTCACGCTGCTGGCCCTGATCGGGGCGGGCCTGCTGCTGACGCAGTACGCGCAGTTTTTGCGCGGGGCCGTGCAGGCCCACCAGCACTTCCGCACCGATGCTTGGCTCTCGGTGCTCGAAAAAGCGCTGATGCTCGGGCTGGTGCTGGCCCTGCTGCCCGTCGGCATTACCCTGGACCGCTACGTGGGCATGCGCACGGCGGCGGCGGCCTTCACCTTCGTGCTGCTGTATGGGCTGGTCACGCGGTTGTTTGGGCGGGTGGCTTGGCGCCCGCGGCGCGCCCAGGCCGGCGAGCTGCTGCGCGGGTCGTTGCCCTTCGCGCTCATCACCCTGCTCTACGGCATGAACGAGCGCATCGACATGCTGATGATCGAGCGGCTGGCCTCGCCCCAGGAGGCGGGTTACTACGCCGGCGCCTACCGCTGGGTCGACGCGGTGATGATGTACCTCTGGACGGTGCTGCCGCTGTTCTTCGCCAAGTTTGCCCACTCCCTGCACAGCCGTGAGGAGCAGCGCGAGCTGCTCTGGTTCGGGCAGCGCGTGGCCACGGTGCCGCTGCTGTTCGTGGCCGCCTTCGTGCTGTTTCACGGCGAGCTGCTGTTTTTTCAGTTCAAGCACAGCACCCCCGCCGAGCTGGCCCGCATGACGCTGTGCGCCCAGCTGCTGTTCCTGAACGTGCTGGTGCACGCCTTTTTTGCCATTTACAGCACCTTGCTCACCAGCACCTCACACGAGCGGCCGGTAAGCTGGCTGGTGGCCCTGAGCATCGCCCTGAACATTGGGCTGAACGTGGTGCTGCTGCCGCGCTACGGGGCCGTGGCCGGGGCTCTGAACACGCTCGTCTGCGCCGTGGTGGTGTCGGGCGGCTACGTGTGGCTGGTGCGCCAGCGCGCCGGCGTGGCCGTGCCCTGGGGCCTGCTGGCCCGGCTAGGCCTGACCTTCGGCGGGCTCTGCGCCGCGTGGTACGGGCTGCAAACCTACGCCCAGCTGCCCTGGCTGGCCGAAAGCGTGGTGGCCGGGCTGCTCTTCGTGGGCCTGCTCTTCGGCACCGGCGTCGTCAGGGTAGGGGAGCTGCGCGCGGCCCTGAAGAGCAAGGGCTAAGCGGACCTGACCGCCAGCCTGGCCCGCCGGGCAACACGCAGACGCGGCTCCTGCGGCGCGCAATCAGCACATTAGCACATTCAAACCCATTAGCGAAGCGAAGCACATTTGGATATAGCCGTCAACACCCGCTTCCTGCTGCCCGGCGACCAGCTCGAGGGCATCGGGCGTTTCACCTACGAAACGCTGCGGCGCATGGTGCAGCAGCACCCCGAGCACACGTTTCACTTCTTGTTCGACCGGGCCTTCGACCCGCGCTACCTCTTTGCCCCAAACGTGGTGCCGCACGTGCTCAACCCGCCGGCCCGGCACCCGCTGCTGTTCGTGGCCTGGTTCGAGGGCGCGGTGGCCGCCTGGCTGCACCGCCACCGCCCGGCCGTGCTGCTGAGCACCGACGGCTTCACCACGCTCCGCACCGCGGTGCCGCGCGTGACGGTGGTACACGACCTGGCCTTCGAGCACTTTCCGCAGGACGTGAGCTGGCTGGTGCGCCAGTACTACCACTTCTTCTTCCCGCGCTTCGTGCGCGCCTCCCGCCGCTTGGTGGCCGTGTCGGAGGCCACCCGCCAGGACCTGGTGCAAACCTACGGCGTCGACCCCGGGCGCATCGACATCGTCTACAACGCGGCCGATGCGCACTTTCGGCCCCTGCCCGCCGCCGCGCAAACGGCCGTGCGCCGGCAATTCAGCGGCGGCCGGCCCTACATTTTGTTTGTGGGCGCCCTGCAGCCGCGCAAAAACCTGGTGAACCTGCTGCGGGCCTTCGACCAATTCAAAATCCAGACCGGCTCCGATACCCAGCTGCTCATCGTGGGCCGCAAGGCCTGGAAAGCCGGGCCCATTTTCGACGTGTACCAGCAGATGCAGCACCAAGGCGCGGTGCAGCTCACCGGCCGCGTCAGCGACGAAGACCTGGTGCGGCTCTACGCGGCGGCCCGGGCTTGCGCCTACGTGCCTTATTTCGAGGGCTTTGGCATTCCCATCGTGGAGGCGCAGCAAAGCGGCTGCCCGGTGCTCACCTCCGACCGCAGCTCCATGCCCGAGGTGGCCGGCCCCGGCGGCGCCCTGCTGGCCGACCCCTTTTCCGTCGACGAGCTGGCCGCCGCTCTCACCCAACTCGACACGGACGAGGCGTTGCGGACGCGGTTAATTGAGCAAGGTTTGGTAAACTCGCAACGCTTTGGCTGGGACGAAAGCGCCCGGCGGCTTTGGGCCAGCGTGGAAGCCGCGCTGCGGTAGGGGAGAAGTTAGCTTGTTAACGAGGTTTACTATTTAAGTAAGCGGGTTTAGCAATGGGCGTCAGAGGCTTTGCCAAGTCGGCCGCGGAAGGCAAGATGCGCCACTCCGGGCTGCGGCGTCAGTCTGACCGGGCGGGCTTACCTTCGCGCCGCCACCAATTTTCCCGCTCTTCATGCGCCTGCACCGCCTGCCCGACGTGATGCACCGCTGGCTGCCCGGCGCCGTCTGGCAGGGGCCGGCCGCTGCCGCGCCCACCGTCTACCTCACCTTCGACGACGGCCCCATTCCCGAAGAAACGCCCTGGGTGCTGGAGCAACTGGCCCGCTTCGACGCCAAGGCGCTGTTTTTCTGCGTGGGCGACAACGTGGAGCGTCACCCCGACGTGGCCCGGCAGGTGCTGGCCGCCGGCCAACAGCTCGGCAACCACACCCACCACCACCGCAGCGGCTGGAGCACCCCGCGCGCGGACTACCTGCAGGACGTGGCCCGCTGCCAGCAGGCCCTGGAGGCGCTGCAGCCCGGCGCCCCGCGCTTTTTCCGGCCGCCCTACGGCCGCATCACGCCCGGCCTGCACCGCACCCTGCAGCCCGAGTACCAAGTGGTGATGTGGGACCTGCTCACCTGCGACTACGACCGCGCCTACGCCCCCGAGCGCTGCCTGCGTGAAGCGCTGCACTACACCCGGCCCGGCGCGGTGGTCGTGTTTCACGACAGCCTCAAGGCCAGCCCCAACTTACGCTACGTGCTGCCACGCTACCTCGAAGCGCTGCGCGAACGGGGCTACCAATTTGGCGCGCTCTAGACCTATGCTGATCTGGGCATTGTGCGCGTTTTTTGCCGGCTGGTTTGCCGTGCTGCTGGGCTCCTGGCTGCTCTTTAGCCGGCGCCGGGTGCCGCGGGCCCGGCCGCTGCCCAGCTCGCCGCCCCGGGTGAGCATCCTCATTGCGGCCCGCAACGAAGAAGCCGCCATCGGCCGCTGCCTGCGCAGCGTGCGGGCCCTCGACTACCCGCCCGCGTGCCTGGAAGTGCTGCTCGGCGACGATGCCAGCACCGACCGCACCGCCGCCGTGGCCGCCGAGGTCATGCGGGGCTTTGCCGGCTCGTTTCGCATCCTGCCCATCACCGACACCCTGGGCCTGGCCCGCGGCAAGGCCAACGTACTAGCCCACCTGGCCCGGGCCGCCACCACGGACTTCTTCCTCATCACCGACGCCGACATCGAGCTGCCCCGCGGCTGGGTGCCGGGCCTGCTGGGCCACTGGCAGCCGGGCACGGGCACCGTCACCGGCCTGACCGTGGTGGGCGGCCCGCGCCTGTTCGACCGCCTGCAGGGCCTCGACTGGCTGATGTCGCTGGCGCTGGTGCAGATGGTGTCGGACCGCGGGCAGCCCGTGACGGCCATGGGCAACAACATGCTCATCAGCCGCGCCGCCTACGAGGCCGTGGGCGGCTACGAAACGCTGCCGTTTTCCGTCACGGAGGACTACGAGCTGTTTCGGGCCGTGCTGGCCCGGGGCTTCGGCTGGCGGAACGTGTTCGAGCCCGCGGTGCTGGCTGAGTCGCTGCCGATGGCCACCTGGCGCGGCTTGCTGCACCAGCGGCGGCGCTGGCTGCGCGGCGTGGAAGCCCTGCCGGCGCACATTCAGGCGGGCCTGATCTACTACGCCGGCTTCTACCCAGCCCTGGCCGTGGCCGGCTGGCACGGGGGCGCCGGGGCGGTGCTGGGCATTTGGGGCGCCAAAATGCTAGCCCAGGGCCTGCTGGCCGGCAGCGCCTTCCGCCACGCCGGCCGCCGCGCGCCCCTGCACCTGCTGCCGCTGTTCGAGCTCTACACCCTGGCCGTCACGGCTGGCCTGACGTGGTTTCGCCTGAGCGGCCGCGCCTTCGAGTGGAAAGGCCGGCGCTACCGGCAATGACGGTGGCATGGGTTGCGGGGCCGCGCGGCAATTCGCCGTGCAGCCCACTTTCGTAGCTTTGTCCCGTCCCCCATTGTCCCCAAACCCGTGAACCGGAGGAAAGCGTAAGCCAAATCCGGAAAACCTTCTACATCCGTGGTCCTGACCGATTCCCACGCCCACATCTACGCCGAGCAGTTCAAGCAGGACCGCGACGAAGCCCTGGACCGCGCCTACGCCGCCGGCGTGCGCACCATCCTGATGCCCAACATCGACCACACCAGCATCGACGTGATGCTGGAAACCGAGGCGCGCCACCCCCAGCACTGCTTTGCCATGATGGGCCTGCATCCCTGCCACGTGCTCAAGGACTTCGAGCAGGAGCTGTACCGCGTGGAAGACTGGCTCGCGAAGCGCCCGTTTGCGGCGGTGGGGGAGTGCGGCGTGGATCTGTACTGGGACAAAACCACCCTGGCCTGGCAGCAGGAGGCGCTGAAAGTGCAGCTCGACCTGGCCAAAAAGCACCAGCTGCCCATCGTGCTCCACACTCGCGACGCCTTCAACGAAACCGCCGAGCTGGTGGAAGCGGCTCAGGACGGCACGCTCACGGGCGTATTTCACTGCTTTTCGGGCAGCAAGGAGGAGGCCGAACGCGCCATCAAGCTGGGTTTTAAGCTCGGCATCGGCGGGGTGGCCACGTTCAAAAACGGCGGCCTCGACCAGGTGCTGCCCCACGTCGGGCTGGAGCACCTGCTGCTGGAAACCGACTGTCCGTATCTGGCCCCGGTGCCCCACCGCGGCAAGCGCAACGAGCCCAGCTTCCTGCCCCTGATTGCCCAGCGCGTGGCCGACCTGCTGCAGCGCGACGTGGCCGACATTGCCGAAGCCACCACCCGCAACGCGGCGGAGCTGTTCAAGTTGTGAAGGGTGAAATTGTGAAGAGCTCTTTGGCCTTCTTTTACTGAACTGTTTCGCTATCTGCTATTTCACAACTTCACCATTTTACAACCTCACCTTTTGGAGCCTCAGATCATCGTTGATTCTTCGGCCGCCGCGGCGCCGGGGCAGCAGCCGGCCTCGGTGCTGGTGATATACACCGGCGGCACGGTGGGCATGTCGGTGAACAAGCGCGGCGAGCTGGTGCCGATGGACTTCACCCAGATCCGCAAGCAGGTGCCCGAAATGCGTCACCTCGGCATGCAGGTCTCCGTGCTGAGCTTGCCCGAGCCCATCGACTCGAGCAACGTGACGCCCGCCGAGTGGCTGCTGCTGGCCGGCATCCTGCAGGAACACTACGCGCAGTACGACGGCTTTGTGGTGCTGCACGGCACCGACACCATGGCCTACTCGGCCGCCGCGCTGAGCTACCTACTCGAAAACCTGGGCAAGCCCGTCATCTTCACCGGGGCGCAGGTGCCCGTGGGCCGCATCCGCACCGATGCCCGCCGCAACCTCGTCACGGCCCTGGAAATTGCCGCCGCCCGCCACCCCCGCGCCGGCACCGTGCGCGTGCCCGAGGTGTGCGTGTTCTTCAACGACGTGCTCATCCGCGGCACCCGGGCCAAGAAGGTGGAAAGCCAGCGGTACTCGGCCTTCCGAAGCGAGAATTTTCCGCCCCTGGCCCACGCCGGCATCGAGCTGGAATTCCACGACAACCTGATGCGCCTGCTGCCCGGCGGGCCCCTGCGCGTGCACCCGCAGCTCGACGACCGCGTGGTGGTGCTCAAGCTCTTCCCGGGCATTACCGAGCGCACCGTGCGCGCCATCCTCGGCGCCGACGATTTGCGCGGCTGCGTGCTCGAAACCTACGGCTCGGGCAATGCGCCCACCAGCCCGTGGTTTCTCGCGTGCCTGCGCGAAGCCACCGCCCGCGGCGTGTTCGTGCTCAACGTCAGCCAGTGCGAGGAAGGCCGCGTCATTCAGGGCCGCTACGAAACCAGCGCCCACCTCACCGAACTCGGCGTCATTGGCGGCGAGGACATCACCACCGAAGCGGCCATCACCAAACTCATGTATGTGCTCGGCCTCGGCCACGACGCGGCCGCCACGCGCCGCCTGCTAATGAGTGACTTGCGCGGCGAAATCTCGCTGAACCCGGCCGCCGGCGCCGGCATCCGCTTGTAGCGGCTTGCGTATGTGCGAAATGCCGCGTTACTTTGCGCAGCTTTCCGCAACCTAGAGAGGTGTCCGAGTGGTCGAAGGAGCACGCCTGGAAAGTGTGTATGGCCCAAAAGGTCATCGTGGGTTCGAATCCCATCCTCTCTGCCCTTTGTTTAGCAGCCCCCGTCGATTCACCCGGCGGGGGTTTCTTTTTGCCCCTGAGCCCCCCTGAAAACGCGGTTTTTGCCCTGGTGGGGCACTGTGCGCGGCGGACCCGGCAGCGGCCCGGCAAAATAATTCGCGGCCCGGCACAATCCATTTCGGACTTCTTTCGTCTATTTGCTAACATCGTTAGTAAAATGCGAAAGCCATGAGACACTTTATGAAGGTACGCTTCGTGTACCGCCCTTCTGAGGGCAAAACCGCGGCCGGCTCCGGCGCCATCCTCTGCCGCATTACGGTGGACAAGCAGCGGCAGAAGTTCACCACGCCCGTCACCTGCCTGCGCCGCGACTGGGACGCCACCCGCCAAACGCTCAAGGGCAACGGCGTGAAGGCCCGGCAAGACAACGGGGTGCTTTCGAAGATCCGAACGGACATCGAGGGCATCTATTACCTGATGGAGCGCAACCACGAACTGGTGACGGCCGAGGGGTTGCTTGACGCCTACCTGAAACGCGACCAGCCCCGCGTCACCCTGGCGGCTGCAACCCTGCTCTGGCACGAACAGCGGCACCTACTCGTCGGCAAGACCATCACCAAGGCGTCCTACGACGGCTACCGCCGCAAGACCGCGTTGCTGCTGCAGTTCCTCGCGCACCACGGCATGCCCAAGGCCTTGCCCGACATGCTCACCGAGTCCGTGGCGGAACAGTTCGTCGTGTGGATGCGCAGCCACCAAGATCTGAGCCAGAACTACACCGGCAAAACCGTGCAGGTGGTCAAGCAGCTGCTCAAGTGGTGCAAGCGCTACAAGTACGCGGCCACCAACCCGCTCGAAGACTTCGCCCCCTCGTTTGAGCCCACCAAGGCCCCGCTGTTCCTAAGCCGGCAGGACGTGCAGCGCCTGCACACCCACGTCTTTGCGGCCGACGCGCTGCGCCGGGTGGCCGACGTGTTCCTGTTCCAGTGCTACACCGGCCTGGCGTACGCGGACCTCAAGCGCTTCGACGTGACCCGGGACGTGGGCCTGAACTTGAACGGGGAAGTCATGATCTACATGGGCCGGCAGAAGACCCAGCACAGCACCGGGCAGCAGGCCACCATCCCGTTGCTCAAGCCTGCCAAGGAACTGCTGCAGAAGTACGGCAACCAGTTGCCGGTGCCCACCAACCAGGTGTACAACCGGATGCTGAAGGAAGTCGCCACGGTGGCGGGGCTCGCCATCAAGCCCGAGCAGCTGACGACCCACATCGGCCGCAAGACCGCGGGCCGGCTCTGGTTGGATGCCGGGGTCAGCATTGCCGCCGTGTCGAAAGCCTTGGGCCACCGCACCATTGCCATGACCGAACAATACTACGTGCGCGCCGGGGAGGACCTGGTGTCGCGTGAATTCAACAAAGCCTTCGGCGACGCCGAAACCGACGCTGCCTAATACCACCCTAGCCTGCCTACACGCCTGTTCCGAACACCCTACTACCGCCGTTCCACACCGTTGACGCCCTGGCCCTGGCCGGGGTTTTCTGTGTTTGGGAGGTTCTGCGAGGGCTTATCTAGATCGATGACGCCCGCCTTGTCCAGTATGAACACCACGGCCAGCCCGAGCAAGAGCAGCACGCCGTACACCTTCAGTCGGGTAGCATCCCAATGGGCCATGTTAGCTCAGGAAATAATAAGAAAGGGATTATTATACTTTCACGACCTAAACTGCAATAAAAAGAAACGCCCCGCAACCAGGAAGGAAGCGGGGCGCGGCGGCTAGGCAGCTTCTAGGTAAGCAAGGTTCACCGACAGCTGAATAAACTGCGCCATGTCGAGCACGGCGGAGGTAAGCAGCGCGGGGTCGGTGATGTGTTTGAAGAAGACCGCCTGCCCGTCTGCCAAGTAGCAGCTTACGTCGTACTCTTCTTGCAGCCGGTGGCCGTGGTCGGCCGTGCTGGCTTCGTCGCCAACATAATAGGCGTCGGTTTCCAAGTAGTTGTTGTCATGCACCCACCACCCGCCTTCGTGGTGCGGCTTCACAAACACGCTGACGAACTTGCTGGTAAGCGTCGACAGCGGCAAGATCAGTTCGACCATCGGGCCATGCATCTTCACCTGGGACAACGCCGTGATGTCGGCCTGCCACATGGCTAGCAGGTGCTCGGGCAGATCGGCAACGGACTGGGCGGCACCGCGGGTATCGGGAGTAGTGGACATGGGGACTAGGCTATCGTTGCAAGTCGTCTTTGATGATGTGCCAGCCGGTGATCCAAAGCAGCGCCGGCCAGCCCAGTCCCGACAGCACGGCCTTCCATACGGGCAGGTCGCTAATGAGGCCCAACACAAGGATGGCCCCGGCAATGCCGCCGTACAACAGGCAGGCGAAAATCAGCAAGATCATATCACAGGGCCCGGTACGGGCGTTTGCGGTGAAGGCTTTTGAGGCGGCAATAGCTGGCGGAGTAGCCGAGGAAACGGAATTGCAGGAAGCCGGCACGGGAGTACACCGGCCACTCGCCGTAGAGGTCGAAGTATTCAAAGTCAGGCATGGACATGGGGACTAGGCGGGCTTTTCGGACACTTCGATTTTGCCAGTAAGCGGGCAGGTGAATATTTCCAGCGGGCGCTTGCACCCTTGGCACCTTACCGCTGTGAAAACGTTGCGGGCCGTGCGCCACCGCTTAAAGTCTGTGGCGTCCTGTGGGCAAGTGCAGGCCGGGCATTCGAAAGCGGAGCCCGACCCGGTGGTCAGCATGAAGCCACCGCCCTGTTTCAACTCGCCCGACTCGCTCACGGTGTCAGGGAACTTGCCCACCGCTACCGACTCCGTTACTTGATGCACTTCCGGCAGTTCGCGGCCATACTCATACACCGACTTGTAGCCAAAATAGTGGCACACCCGGGCGGCCTGCGCTTCGTAGTCGTTGCGGCGGGTACCCTTCTGCCAGAAGCCCATCTCCTTCAATTCATCGAAAGGAAAATGGTCAAGAATGAATGCTTTGAGGCGGTCTTTTTCGGCGGTATCCATGCTCTAATTACGCAATTAATTCACTGACAGTCAATATTTTGACTCATTATTTACCCACATTCTGCATGTGGATAAGTGCATAAAAACACCGCCCCCTCTCCGCCGCGTGCCGCGCTATGGGAGAGAGGGCGGGCCCGACCCGGTTGGTCAAGATCAGGGGAGCAGTTCCGCTTCGTCGTAGTGACGCCATGCCCGTACTACTGGACCGGCTAGGCAGAGCGTCCAGCACTCCCCCTCGGGCAAGTCCAGGAGCCGGTGAATACAGGTCGGCTCAATGACGTGGGACGACCCGGCCGGCCGCAGCACATCGGCAAACCCTCCGTTCTCATACACCCGCTCCCGGTAGGAGCCGGCTAGGACGTGGCTTTCAAACCGTACGGGGTGGTCATGGGCCCGCGGGTCGGGGTCCGGCCCGGTGAAGTGGTGCAGCATGGCCCATTGGTCGGTGCCCGGGATGGGGCCTAGCGTGTACTTGGTAAACACCGGGCTCAGGACGTCGATGCGGTAGATAGCATTGGGCACGAAGCCGAGTATCTGCCGAATGGTGGCCTCATGCCGGACAATGAGCTGACGGGCGGGGCCCTGTAGTTCCAGGAAGGTATTCATAGGAAATATCAGGACAGAAATCCGGGTTTAATCCGGGTTTTTTATGAGCACATAGACGCTCATAAGCGCTCATACAGTTTTAAAAAGGCCATTTGCGCAGTGCATAGGGCATTTGCCTATGAGAAATCCGGGTTTTATATGGGAATTATATGTGCGTCCTATTTTATCCCGAAAATTCCTGTATGGGCTAGCGGCGTTGGTGCTGGTACTGCCAGACGGGGCGGCGGCGTTTGGTCTTCATTTCCGGAGCCACAGGTAGAGGGGTTGAAACACCAGCCGGCGCAGCGCCACCGGCACCAGGGCCAGCCACCCGTAGGCAGGCCACGCGGCCACGAACAGCGCCGCATCGGCCGCCCACCAGCTCAGGGCGTTGGTGGCGTGCCAGGCGTCCGAAAAGCTCACCAGCCAGGACGTGGCGCCGAAGTAGGCCGGCCCTTGGTTGGGGTCTTCGTTCTTGTACTTGCGCTTCCAGCTGGTGGCGGAGTTCCACCAGGGCCCGAGTTTGGAGAGCTTGCCCACGCCGGGGGAGTGCGTCAGGGAGTCGTGGCAGGCGCGCAGGGCCCCGGCCAGTATCGACAAAGCAATCAGCAGCCCGAGCATCAGCCCCGCTTGTTCAGGTTGGGCTTGCGGCTGACGCTGTACACAATGCCCGCCAAAACGAGGGCGCCGGCAATAAAGGCGACTTCGTACCAGTCGGCTCCTTGGCCGATGAAGTGGTCATAGGCCGTGTAGAGGGCGGCCAGCAGGGCAATGCCCAGCAGGGCATAGACGGCGGCGCGGGCTTCGTTAGACAGATTGCTCATGGTGTTGGGGTTGGTAGTTAAAAGCTCACCCGGCTAAGCCAGCTGGCCATGAAGATTTCCTGGGTCGGGTTGCGCTCGGCAATGCGCACGTAGAACTCGCCTTGCAGCGCGTTGAGGACCTTCAGCACGTCCTGGGGGCGCTTGTGTTGGTTCAGGGCCGTGATGGTGGCCGCGCCTACCTTGCCGTCCGGCGTCACGTCCGGCGCGTACTGGCCCCGCTTGTTGGTCACGTTGATGGCCCGCTGCAGAAAGCCCGCCGCCCGGCCAACGCCCATGTTCACGGCCGTGTCGAACACCTCGTTGGCAATGGCTTGGTTGTTGGCCTGGTCGAGCTTGAAGGCGTCCCAGAACTGCTCTTTGTAGAAGTTGGCCGCCATGACCTTTAACTGCGCGCTGGCTTCGGCGGTGCCGGGGAACCCTGCCCGTTTCTTTAGGCCGTCGACTACGGCCCATCCAACCCACTTGGGGAAGTTGTTGCGGGACACGCCGAAGATGGTTTCTCCGCCGGTGTCGGCCGGGTTGTTGGCGTAGCCGCCCTCGTGTTGGGCGGTAATCTTGTAGGCGGTAGCGAAGTCGGCCATAGCTTATTTGAGAATGGTGTACAATCCGAGGGCCGCCGGCACCGCCACGCCCACGCCGATGATGAGGCCCCGCCGTTTGGCTTTGGCTTTCCACAGGGCCGCTTCGTTTAGGCTGACGAGCAAGGCGTTGTTGGCCTGCGCCGTTTGGGCCTGGGTGCGGGTCAGCTGCAGGGTCAGGGCCCGGGCTTCCTGCCGGCTCCCCGCCAGCATCTCCCGCACCAGGGGCAGGGCGCGCAGCGAGTCGAGGTTCTTAGCGGCCTGCGCGCGGGGCGTGCAAATCATCCCCGTAGGGGTTTGCGAGGCCGCGCTCAATGGCGCTATCAGGCCAAGCAGCAGCAGGGTCTTTCGCAATCTGTCCATACTTGAGTTGGGCTAGTTGTTGGCGGAATTGGCCGCGGCACAGCGCCAGCGAATCCCGGTAGGCGTCGCGCTGGGCAATCAGGTGGGCGGTGGGGTCGGGCTTGCGCTGGCAGCCAGGCAGCAGGTACAAGGCCAGCAGGCAGAGGCCGCAGACCACGGCCATAATCAGCAGGTTTCGGCGGGTGCGGGTCATGGCTGGGCAGATAGAGGCACGGTTTGCCCGGCCAGCGGGTGGGTACAATCACCCAAAAACTGTATATGTCCCTCACGCACGAATGAATGGCAGACGCCGCATGAAAACGGCGCGGGCTCGTCGGGATGCTCTCGGTTGTAATCACACCAGCACCGAGGGCTGCTGTATCCGGGTATATAATGGCCGCTTATGAATAGCAGGCTGGGGCTGAACGTTGGTTGCGTTAAGCTGCCATTCCAGCCCCAGGCCATACCATTGCCGTTAGGTTCCGCCGTGGTAACCAGGTGCGTTCCTCCGCAGCCGGGGCATTTGAAGGTGTAGCCACCGGGCTTTGCGGGGTGAGGTGTTAAGACAGGGGTCATTCGGTAGATTGCCCGGCGGGCGCGTTGGGGTTGGGGTTGACCGAAACCGGGCCGCCCGTTACGGTGGCTTGTTCGGCGGTGATCTGCGTATCGGCCGCGGGCGGCGGGCCTTCCAACTTGATCTTGGCCAGCGTGCCCAGCCCGAGCAGGGCGGCAATCAAGGCGCACAGCGTAGCCCAGATGTACTCGGGCGGCCACCCGGTCACGAGGATGCCGTTGATGACTTCGGGGCGCACCACGGCCCCGCGCCAGAGCAGCAGCAGGGCGGCCAGCACGAAGGAAAACGTGGTGAGCAGGCGGGGCGAAAACCGCTCGTTCTCCATCACGGAGCGCAAGAGCAGTTGCCAGAAGGTGCGGCGGGGCGGGGCGGGTTTGTGCATCAGCGGGTGCGGAAGAATTCCAAAAAGTTCTTGTTCAGGTCGCGCAGCTCCATCTTGACTTCCTCCAAGGCTTTGTTGGTGTTTTCCACCTGATTGCGCAGCAGGGCCACTTCTTGCAGGGCACGCTTGGCTTCCTGCACCTCGGCTTTGATGGCCTCTTGGTCGCGTGCGCAGCCTTCGGCAAACCGCTCGTGTTGTTGTTGAAAGCCCAGCATGCGGTCGTGGTACTTTTCAAGCGTGGCGTCTACCTTCTTTTTCCAATCCTCTTGCTCACGCTCGGATTTTTCCCGCGCTTGTTTCTGCTCTTTCGTTTCCGAGTACGAGCGGTTGAGGCGCGCCAGGAGGTAGCCGACACCCAGGGAGAGTAACGCCCCGATGAAGGGCACGATGTAAGACCAAATGCTCGACGTCTGCAGCAGCAGCGAAAGGGGAAAGATCACGGCGGGGCAATCATGGGGTGGAGAGAGGGGGATGATTGCAGGTAGGTGTGCGGAGGCAGGGAGGCGGGAGGCGGAGGCAGGTGTTAGACCGGGGATATTTGCACGAAATCAATGTCGGCCACAACGTTGCCGCCACCCACGGCCCGGATGCCGAAGCCCTGATCGGTGCCGCGGAAGACGAAATCGGCATAGCGGTAGCCGGGCGTGTCGTACACCTTGTCGAACATACCCGGCTCGTTGTCTGGGTTGATGAAGAAGTTCAGGCCGCTGCCGGCGTCCGCCGTCAGGCTCAACACGTTCATGTGCACCCGGTACGTCTGCCCTACTACCATCTGCGAGATGTATTGGTAGAAGAACCCGCCGCCTGTGTTGGCCATGTGCAGCACGCCACCCGACACCGTGAACCCCGTCGAGCCGTCTCCAAACCGGGTCCAGTTGGTTTCGCCGTTCGTGAAATCCGGGTTCAGCAGATAGCCGGTGGGCGCCGAGGTGGGGGCGCCGCCGAAGTCAGCTTTGACGAAATCGAACAGTCGTTCCCCGCCCAGCTTGCTGTACTGCGGGGCCGGGTGCACGCCGTCGCCCGCGGCAATTTCGGCCTGGGTCAGAATCGAATCGCCTGGAATCAGGCGCAGGCGCGGGTCTTGGGCCTTGATGTCGGCTAGAATTTGCCGCGTCTCCGCCACCTTGGTAGCGTCGCCCGGGAAGTCGAAGCAGGTAATCCAATAGAGCACCGACCCGGCCGGGAAGGTGTTGTAGAAGCGGGTCACGAAGTCGGCCGCGTACTCCTGGAAGGCGGCGGCCGACACGTTGCGCTGCCACCGGTCGTTGCGCTGGTGCTCCATAATCAGCGTAATCTTACCCGCGGAGGTGCTGCGCTTGTAGGCCAGCAGGCTTTCCATGATGGCCTGCCGCACGTTCATGTCGGTGGCCGCGCCGTACTCGATGTAGAGCGACATGCTGCCGCAAGTGCGCAGCGAAACGGCTACCGACGTGCCGAACTCGGCTAAGAAGCATTCGCGGAAGCGGCCCGCGAACCCGTCCAAGCCCGCGTTGGTGCTGTATTGCCCGGTGGTGATGCTGTCGCCGATGAGCAGTACATCGGCGTCCGGCACCGACGGCACCACGAATGTAACCGGGCTCGTGTCCTTCACGCCTACCCAAGTGGAAAACTGGTGCGTGCTCGGCTCCGAGTGAGCCGAATCGATCAGCTCGATCAGCGGTTTGCCACCGGGGCCGGCGCCTGTCAGGGGCAAACCCGGGAGCGTGACTTCCTGTAACCCGTTGCTGTCGGTAGGCGGCACGAAGCTGGCAAACGGCACGCCGTCGACCTTCACGTTCAGCACCCCGATGCTGTTGCCTTGCGCCGGGGCGGCGTCGGGCAGGTTTGACCAGTACTGCAGGGGGTAGCTGCTCTTGCCTCCGACGAAAGTGAAGGCGGCGAAGCTGTCGGTGCGCAGATGGTCTCCCTCGTCTTGGAAGAAGCCGGCGTAGTTGCGCTGTGCATTAGTGGGCTTATACAGCACCGGAATGGCGGCGGGGCCGTCGACCGCTGCCGTAGACGCCAGCCCCGCCGGCGTGCTGCCTGCGGCTTTGAGGCGAACAGACACCGAGCCGCCGGCCGTGCCGGGCAGCGTAAACGAAACCTTGCCGTTGGCGGTGACGGGGGAAGGAAGGGCGGAGTAGGCCATTACTGAGCAGTGAATTGGTATTCGTAATCCGCCGCGGCCTTCCCGCTGGCGAGGTCAAACGTGACGGTGCGGCCGCTGACGGCCAGTCCCGTAGGCGCCGCCGGCTGGGTGGGCGCGGGCGTGGTGGTGCCGCGCAGAATGTTCAAGGCATCGACCACCTCTTTGAGCTTGTCGCGCAAGCCGTTGATGATGGCCGGCGTGTAGATGGCGGCGTCGGGTTGGGCGTCGACAAAGGCTTGTAGCTCCGGTGTCAGCTCCGCCGGCACCCGGTCGGGGAAGTCGAAGTATTCGATGGGCTCCAACATGGCTTAGGGCGTCGGGGTGAATTGGTACTCGTAATCGGCCGCGCTCTTGCCCGCAGCCAGGTCGAATTCCGCCGTGCGCCCGGTCACGGTCAAGCCGGTCGGCGCGGGTGGGGGCGGCGAATACGTACCGCCCAGCAGGTAGGCGTTCAGCGCGGCTTGCGAGGTGAAGGCCGGGTGCGTGCTGTACTGGTTTTCGGCGATGGGTACAAAGTCTTCCCCGCCCCCGCGCTCGTCCGAGACGGTGCCGCCCTGCGGGGTGGTGTAGGTGTGCTGCCCTTGCACGGTCATGCCCGCGAAGAACGAGGGCGGCAGGATGCAGCCCGCCCCGATCGTGAGCGTGGCCCCGCTGGCGACTGTCGTCAGCCCCAACTCGCTGTTGTACACCCGGCAGGAGGTGGTGACCGTTTGGGCCGCGCTCAGCAAGCGGCTGTTGCGGATGGTGCCCTGCAGCACCACCGTGCCGCTGCCCCCGCCGCCGGAGATGTACACGCCCTGGGTTTCGCTGGTGGGCAGGCGCAGCGTGGCCCCAGCGAGTACCACGATGCCCGTTTGCAGGCCGACCAGCGCCGCGGCGTTGTCCAAGTAGACGTTGCTGCCGATGAACTGCCCATCGGCCACGAGCAGCGTGCATTCGTCCAAGCCCCCGAACGCCGCTGTGGCCCCGTCCGCCGCCGCGGCCAGGTCGCCGTAGCCCGCGGCTTCTTCCCCGGGCAGGGTGACGCGCACCGCGGCCACCCGCGAAAAGTCCAGTTTGCTGAACGAGTCGGTGGCGAGGTCGTAGTAGCCGGGGGTATTGGCGCCGGTGGGGTCTTCGACGGCGTACGAGCCGAGCGTCGTGGCCGAGGTGGCCTGCACAAATACGTCCGGCTCCCCGTTGTCGCGGAAGATGGTGTAGAACTTGCCGGTCTGCAGCCGCTCGTTGTCGGCCAGGTCTTTGATGGCGGCGTACCCGCCGCTCACCAGCGGGTTGTACCCCCGGCCCCCGATGGGTAATTCCTTCCAATTCAGGTCGGCGGCAAGTCCGGTCGGCACCGGGAAAAACCCCGCGCTGCGGGTCAGGTCGCGTTTGGCTTGGAAGCGGCGCCCTTCTGTGCCCAACGTAGCAATCACGTTGTCGCCTTGCTTGACGAGCACCACCCCGGGATCGGCCTGCAGGTCTTCGAAGACCTGAATCCCCGCGGTTTCCGAGGCCGCCCCGCCGGCGTTCAACTCCAAGCGGTTCAGGCGGGCAATCAGGCCGATGACGCTCGACTGCGGGATCTGGTCGTCCAGCTTGAAAAAGGCGCTGTCCGCGGCGTTGCGCAGCAGGGTCCCGACGTCGCGGAAGTCTATCGGCCACGCCGCAGGGGTTTCCAGCAGTTGGACGATGAGGCTGATGAACTGCGGGCGGGTGATCTGTGCCATAGTGCGTAGGGGCTGACACAAAGAACCCCGCCGCACCAAGGGGCCGAAAGCGGCACCGGTGCGGCGGGGTTGCTACAGGGCGAAGCGCTTAGTCTTCGTCGGGGCCCAAGGGGAAGACGTTGGCGCCCTGCTTGGGCTCGAACTGGCTGCGGAAGCGGATCTGCCCCGTCAGCGTGCGGGCGTCGTCCCGGCCGGTCGGAATGACCGAGTTGAGCTTCAGGCGGCCGTTGATGCCGTTCTGCCCGCCGCGCATGTACTTGCCGTCGAGCGTGACCGGCCACCAGTGCCCGCTGTAGCCGCCGCCGGCCTGGGTGAGGCGGGCGAATTCGACGTTGGTGGAGTTGGTTTCCAGAATGGTCACGTCGATGGTGCGGTCGGCGGGGCCGGCGCTGATCGTGTCGTTGCCGTACTGCAGCTCCGGGGCGTCGACGGCGGGCATGCCGCCCTCCGAGAGCTTGAAGACGATCATTTTCGTGTCGTCGTTGGCCGCCAAGCGGGTGGTGACCTCCGTCAGGGAAGGCGCCGCCGCGAAGGGCTGTTTGGAGAATACGACCCAGCCGAAGCCGCCGCGGCCGATGTCGGCCGACGAGGCGCAGTCGGCGAAGAGGACCGTGGGCGCCGGAAACGACGCGCAATCGGCGGGAATTGTCGGGTTGTCTACCGATGCCATGAGAAAAAGGGGTTAGGGGTTGATGACTGCAGAGCAGGAACCGCACGGCACGGTGCCGGTGGTGTTGTAGGCCACGAAGTAGTTGGTGGCTTCGTCCTCCGTGGCGGCGCGCACGTCGCTGGGGTCGTTGGTGTTGTACATCAGGCAGCGGAAACAGCCTTCGCTGGATCCGCTGGTGTAGTAGAGCGGGGCCCACTGGTCGGCCTGTTGGGTGTCGCAGACGCCGTTGGCGTTGGCGTAGGCTTGCTTGGTGGCGTCGAAGTAGGCCTGCGCTTGCTGGTCCGCGTCCGCCTGGCTGATGGCGCTGGTTTTGTAGCCGTCCGGCAAGGTGTAGGTCACCGCCGAACCAAACTGCCCGCTGGGGCAGTCGTTGCGCGTCACCGACTCGCTGATGCGCGCGGAGCGGAACACCGTGGGCAAGGGGCAGGCCGTCAGGTCGGTGTACCCGGCATCCACCCACCGCACGGTGCCGTAGGTGGGGCTGTTGGGGTTCATGTCCCGCTGTTGTTTCTCGACGCGGCCGGTGTTTGCCATGTAAGTAGATTATTCTTCGGAGCCCCCGGAGAAGGAATCCTGCGCGCAGCGGGTGCGGCCGGTGTCCTGCCAAGTGGCCGTGGTGTCTTGCTCGCAGCGGGTCAGGCCGGTGTCTTGCCAGTCTTCCGCCGTGTCGCTGGTGTCGCCGCAGCGCCACCCCCGCACCGCGTAGCCGTCTTCCGGCACCGGCACGGCCACGAGGGGCGCCGGGGCAGCGCAAGTGCCGGCGGCCGTGGTCACGACTTCCAGCGCCTCCACCGTCACCGTCACCGACGAGCGGCACCGGTCGGCGGCGTCGTAGCTGAGCGCCACTCGTTCGCCCCGCGTTTCGGGGAAATCGGAGAGCGTCACGTGCGCGTGCGACCGGATGCCGCTCAACGCCTCGCGCAGCCACGCCGGCAGCGGCGGTGTGGTAAAGGTGGCCGTGGACGCCACGGCCCGAAAGTCCAGCACGTCGCGCCCGAAAGCGTCTTTGCTGGTTTCGCTGTATTCCTTGGGCTCCCCGTGCCACACGGTGGCCCCGGGCATGTACAAGCGCTGGTGCAAGCCCGTGCCGTAGGGAACCGACCCGAGCGGGGTGTCGTGCCACCACTCCAGCACGGGCGCGGCCGACAAGTCCTCGTAGACCACGAAGACCGGCGAGACCACTTCGTTGTCCAGCCGCAGGCGTAGTCGACGCCCGCAGGGCAGGGCCAGGCCGTCGATCAGGTCGCCGTAGTAGAGCAGGTAGTCGGTGTTGCTGGCTGCGTCATAGTACAGCTCCACGGGCAGGTAGAGCGGCGCCCCCGGGGTAGCCGGGTCGACCACCAAGGCTTGCACCACCGCCTCAGTCTCGGCATCGATGACGTCGGCGCAGTCCAGCCGCCGGGTGGCGCTGTGGGGGCGGGCCCAGTGAAACGGCAACAGCCCGCCGGCCGGCGCCGCCACGGCGTACGGGCCGCCCCACGGCGCGGCGCAGCCGGGTGCTTCGGCGTCGGGCGGGTAGGCCACAGGCCCCAGGGGGAAGACGGAGAGGTTCACTTAGGCGAATTGATCTTGGTTGAACTGGCCGGTGTGGAATTGCTTGGGCGTGCCGGGCAGGCCGGTCGCAGGACCCAGTCCGGTTAAGGGGGGCAGCAGCGGGGTGACCTCCACTTGCCCGCTGGCCATGTTCCAGCGCGCTTGTTGCAGGGTGGCCACGCGGCTCAGGCTTGTGTGCACGGTCACGCCGTAGGGCAAGGCCGACAGGTCGCAGAGCGGCGCCACGAACGCGGCCTGCTTGCGTTGCGGGCGCAGGCCGGCGAAAACCACCGGTTCGCCGTTTACCGTGGCGGTGAGCTTCACCCGCCCGAAGCGGTGGTAACGCCGCACCAGCTGCGCCGCGGAGACCGGCCGGTTGCCTTGGCGCAGCAAGCCGCCGGGCCCCGGGGCCAAGACGACCAGCGCGTCATCGGGCAAGGCGTCGCCGCTGAGCACCATCCCGGCCACGTCCCCCGTCAGCTTGGTGACGGTGCGGGTGCTGGTGTTTTCGTCTTCGCGGGTGTTGGTTTCGGCGGGCTCGTACTCAATGGCGGCTTCGCGGAAGTTCACCGAGGCGCTTTCCTCGCTGATGGCGTTGGTGATGCTCAGCACTTCCTTGCGCGGCAACAGGGCCTGCAGGTACTCGTACTCGTTCGGGCCGCCCGCGGCGGGGCCGCCGGTCAGATCAACGGTGGTGTCCGGATCGGGCGCGAACAAGCTGCGGTGCTCAATGCGAAACTTGCCGTTGCCGTCGATGAACCACCCGCAATCGTACATGGTGCACAAATCCTCGACAAACTGCTTCAGGGTCAACTTGAGCTTGCGGGCTGGGTCGGAAACGTTGTAGCGCTTCACGTCCGAGGCAGCAGCTACCAGCAGGCCGGGCAGCTCGTTGGCCGCTGGGTTGGCACCGGTGGCGTAGCTCGTGGCGGCGCTGAAGTGCTGCGAGAGGTCCGCCGCAAGCGTAGGCGCCAAACGGGGCAGCGTGCCGCGCAGTACGTGGTTCAAGGCCTCCAGGAGCGGAATACCCCGGGTAAAGCGGAACCGACCAAACCGCCACCACAAGCTTTTGCAGTTGGTGCGGTTCACTTGTTCCCGCACGTTGAGGCACGTCGGACACTCGGGCTCGTTGTTGGCACCCTCCTCTCCCCCCAGGTTTACACCGTCTGGCCCGGTAACCTGAACATAGTCCGTGCCTGGGCTCGCGGCGCCACAGGGCAGCAGCAGTATTTCGGCGCCGTACTTACGGCTCCAGTCGTTGTAGTGAGTGATTTCGTAGGGTTTGAAGCCGGCAATCTGCGGAGGCTTCACGTAATGCGCCACCGGGGGCGTAACGGTGCGGTCGTCGCTGTATACCTCCCAGCCTGTAGCTGTCAGGTCGACGGGCAGATACGTTACCCCGTCGTCATCGAGCACCATTGGGACGTTGCGCTTCACCAAGCGAAACAGCAGCAGCATCCGTTCGCGGACCCCGCCGTGGGTCAGCGTGCCGGAAATCCACGAACTGCTGCGTAAGAATACCGCCCACCCGTCCGTGCCGGCCACGTCGCCCTCTTGCCCTTTGTCGATACGCCGGAACTCCAACGCGGTGCCGTCCGTGATGCCACCCGATTCGGCGTTGGTGTAAATACCCAGCTCGCGCAGGTTGGTGCTGCTGCTTACCCGGGCTCCGGTGTAGGCCAGAACGTTTACCGGCTTCTCCCACGCCTCCAACAGGGCTTGGTAGTCGTCGGCAGGCTTTAGACTCACCTTGCACACGCAATCCGCCACGTTCCACTTCACCTCGTTGAGAGTGAACTGCCCCACGCGCCGGCTAATCCAAGCTTTGCCATCCCAAGCTTCCGCTTCCAAATACACCGCCCCGCCCCGGTCGCTGCTGCGCTCAACGGCGTAGAGATAGGTGAAATCCTGCCCGCGAAACGTAGCCTCGCCTTCCAGTTTGTCGCGGGCGAAGAAGCGCGTCAGGTCCTCTTCCGCGGCCCGCACAAGGGTATCAACGCCTTCCGGCGTACACGGAAAGCGGGTGCCCAGCAGTACCAGAAACCAGCGGAGAGATGAAACGGCCACGGCTCAAAGCAAGCCGCGGCCGTTGGGGGCCGAAAGCTAGGCCGGACGGAAGGTAAGCGGGTAGTTCACCAACTGCTCGCTGCCGTTAGGGAAGCGGTATAACAGCTGGCCCGGGCGCAGGGCCATGACGTCCGGACGGCCGGCGGTGGTGGCAACGTGCTGTTTGATGGCCGCCAGCTCGGTTTGCATCCCGGCCATTTTCGCTTCCAACGGCCCCCAGGACTGTTGCTGCTGAAGTACAACGAGTTTCGCAGCTTCTGCTTGCATCTTGCCCGGCACGGAGTAATCGGGCAACAAGGCCCGTAAATGCGGGTGCGTCCAGTCAATGTCCTCGGGCCGGCCTTTCCACAGCGGCATCAGCAGCGGGTCGCCGTATTTGGCCGTGGGCTCGTGCGGCATGACGAACTCCTTGCCGTGCACCACGCCCCGTTCCTCGTGAATGCTGGCGCCACCGGTCGGGCCACCGGTGAAGAACCCGGCCCCGCTGGTGTTCGTCCCGCCGTTGTTGATGGCCTGCAGCGCTTTCAGCTTGCTGGCCACGAAGGCGCCGATCATGGTGCCGATCAGGCCAATGGCGATGCCGGTACCTAGTCCAGGAATAACGTTCAGGGGCGCTGTTACCTCAAAGATGGTCGCGGAGGCACTGGCCAGGCTCGACACCTGCAGCACCGTTTCCAGCAGCAAGCGGGCTTTGGCCGCTTTCTTTTGGTCTTCGATGGCTTCGGCCCGGGCGGCCTTCTCGACGTTGAGTTTGTCGCGGGTGGCCTGAATGTCGTTGGCAACCCCGGCTTTGGACAAGGCAATTTGCGTCTGCAGTTCGTTTTGCAGCTCGCTGATGTTGCGCGTGCGCAGCTCTACCCGGGCCTGGGCGTTGGCCAGCTCGGCTTGGTAGAGGTTGTCTAACTGGCCCTTGAACTGCGAAAAGGCTTGGTCGAGCAGTTGCCGGTTTTCGTCGCTGTCGTTTTCGCCAAGCACCAGCTTGTAGAAGAAGTCCTCGACCTTGTGCCGCTTCTTCTCCGCGTCGACGGCGTTCAGCCCGTTTTTCACCTGGGCCAGCCGGGCGGCAATGGACGCGCGCTGCAGCTCGGCTTCCTTGCCGGTTAAGAGCAAGGTGTTGTTCAAGCTCTTTTGCAAGAACTCCTGTTCAATCTTGAGCAGCGCTTCCCGTTCCGCGCGCTTGGCCTCGATGACGCTCACGCCCGTGCCGGCCCCGTAATTCTCGCCTACGGTGGTGGTCACGATGCTCGTTGCCAAATCCCTCCCCTGGGTGGCATCTTCCGAGGCTTCTTTGAAGCGCTGGGCCAATAAGTCACGTTGTTTGGCGGCTTCGATGGCCACGAGTAAATCCGCCTGCCCTTGGGCATCCCGGGCCTGCTTCTCGTAGTTGCGCTCGATGGCCTCGCGCTCTTTCTCCCGGCTGTCGGCTTGCAAGGCAAAGAGTTTGTCGGCGTGCTCCTGGGCCAGCTGCCGCAGCGTGCTGTAATACCGATCCGTTGCTGCCGCTTGGAGTTGAAACAGTTGCTCTTGCTGCACCCCGTCCACCACGCCATCGGCATTTGCACCCCGGCCGCCGGCTTTGCGCACGGCTTGCTCGCGCTCGATTAGCTTCTGCTTGATGACCTCGATTTGTCGGAGGTCGGCTTGAAATTGCTGCTCGGCTCGTACGCGCTGCTCGTCGGTGGCTTTGATCTGGGCTTGCTCCGCCAGGTTCGTAAGCGTGGCGCGCTCTTGGGCCAGAGCCCGCAGCGCCGCGCCGAGTTTGTCGGCGGTTTGCTTGGTGCGTTTTTCGACTTTGCCGAGCAGCCGGTCCAACTCCTTTTCGTCGGCGGCAATCTGTGCAACCAACGCTTTGCGCGAAGCTTCGAAGTCGGGACCAGCTTTGAGGTTGTTCAAGTCCTCCTGCTCGTTTTTGATCTTCTCGCGCAGGGCGGCAATAACGCCGAGGGTAGTTGCCTCTGCCTGTAAGGCGGCTTGGTTCTTTTTAAAGGCGGCTTCGTTGGCCCGATCCTGTTGTTTGAGTAGTTCTATCTGAGTTTTAATGCCAATGGCTTGCTGTTTGGCTGCCTCAGCACTGCCCCGCCCCACCGTCGCCCCTTCGCGCGCATTGGCGACATAATCGAATGCACTGCGGCTTTGGCGCCCCTGGTTGAGCTGTTCAAGCCTGATAGTAGCTTCAGATAGTTGCTTCTGAATATTTACGGATGCCTGACCATAGGCAAATGACAGCGCTTGGCTCGCGTCTTTCCCCGATGCTTTTGCTCGCTCTGCCACAAGGGCAAACCGCTTTTCAGCTTCTGTGGCAAACCGGTCCGATTCCTTAGCCGCTAGGTCTACTGCTTGCTGGTCGGAGCTTTTCAAAGAAGCGGTCAACTGCTCAGTTGCCGAGCGCAGCCCTTTGGTAAATACACTAAACGCAGGGCCAGCCTTCTCCGACAGTACCCTAAACAGTTCAGTGAATGAGTTGGCCAGCTTCGCGTTTTCGCCGGCCGCTTCTGCTGCCAGTGCTGCTGCCGTCCCCTGAACGCCCTCCAAGTCCCCAAGGCTGAATAAGTAGCCCGTAATGGCTTCTTTGGTCTTCGCTACTTCGGTAGTAACCCCGCGGTAGGTGAAGGCCACTTTGTCTCCGCTCTGCTTGGCCGTGATACCAAATTCTGCCAGGCGCTCATTTTGGCCGGCCACGGAATCAACCACGGCTTCGGCAAATTGGTCAATCGTTTTCCCCGAGGTAGCAGCAATGTCGCTGAGCTGCCTTAGTTGCTCCTTGGTTGGTCGAATACCCCGGTTGACCAGGTTGGCATAGCTTTCCTCCAGCTTGACGGCGTCGACCCCGGCTTCATTGGCGAAGCTATCCAGTAAACTGATCTGGCTGTTGGCCGCCCCACGGTCCCCGCCAAAGGCTGTGGTCAAGCGGGCCCGAATCCGGCCGAGGTCTTCGCCGGCTTCCACGATCTTTTCGCGGAACGCATTGATGCGGTCCAGGGCGAAGAAGGCGGCCCCAGCGGCCAAGCCCCGCTGAAAAATACCCACCAAGCCGCTGGCGGACTTGCCCGCGCCCTCCGTGGCCGAGGCCTGGGTTTTCGCGGATTGCGCTTGTGCTTTCGCCGCCGCCGCCGCGTCCTTGGAAGCAGCAGTGGCGAGCTTCGTCGCGTTGACCTCCTGCCGGCGGGCCTCACGCACCCGTTCAACGGCGGCTCTTTCCTCATCGATGGCCTTGCGAGTCAGCGCAATTTCGACGCGCACTTGCTCCTGGGCCCGGCGGTTCTTGTCCAGTTCGTTGCGCAGGCGCTGTTGCTCGACAACGTTGGTTGACTCCTTGCGGGCCTTCTTCAGTTCACGCTCCTGTGCCGTCAGTTCGCCAATGACACCCGACAACTCCCGTAACACGGTTTGCGCCTGGCGCTGCTCGGCTACTTGCTTGGCCAACGAGTCGGAATAGCGGGTAGCTGCAGCGGCAATGTCGGCATACGACTGCTTGGTCTTGGCCTGGGATTCATCGACGGCCTTTTCAAACAAGCCGAGCTTGTCTATGCCCGCCTGTAGTCCGTTTAGTAGCTCAGAGGCATCGAATTTGTATTTCTGGGTCAGGTCTTCGGCCATGCCCCGAAGGTCTATTGGGGAGCTTGGGGCCGAAAGCGGCTGGGAATATGTATTATGGCGGCCATGAAGATGATATATGGCCCATTATTGCTACTTGTTGCAGCCTGTAGCCCAAATGCTAAATATGAGACAGCCATTAAAGAACATATGGCTATGACACTGACTGATCCAGGTGCTTATGAGCCACTAGAGTTTGGGCCGCCTGCTATTGCCAGGAAGAAAGACCTATATAGCACAGATGACACCTCAAAAATTGGCGTCAAAATGTGGCATAGGTTCAGGGCCAAAAATGTATACGGAGGCGCAGTAATCAATACTCAATACTTCATCATTGAAGAATCGGGGATTGTCACAAGCATAGACGACTCAACGAAGGCGTACTAGGCAGACTAGCCTATTTGCTGGCCATCGCTTCCCTTTAATTCCCCATACGCCCCTGGAATGGGGCTTTTTGTTCTTGGCCTGGTCCCGTTATTGGGCCGCACTTTCTCTCCCTTGCCCTTGTTATGACCTTTATAGCGCGCACTCCTCCAGAAGCAATGCTTACGGTTACGATAAATAATACTACCCCGATAGAGCTACTGGATCTGAGTGACTCATTGCAAAGCCTTGGGCGGCAGTATGTGCGTTATCTAACAAAGCACAATATAAGGGTCCCCGATGAGGCCCGCCTGTATGTCCAGGAAATTCGCAAGGGCAGCGTTGTTGTTGAGCTTAGTGACTTGATGCTGCCAGCGGCAGTCTTATTTTCCAACCCCGAGCACTTTAACAATCTTGTAGATTTTTCGAAGAACCTGAGGGATATTTATCGGTATTTCACTGGCTTAGGCCCAAAGCCAAAGGAAGATCTGAAAGAGGCTGATTTGCGCAATTACAGCAATGTATTGCAGCCAGTCGCCAAGGATGCAGGGGCCAATATTGATTTCAGCGGGACTTTCCAGAATTCGCCCATCGTTGTCTTTAACCTCAATTCAATGGAGGCCAACGCTGCCCAAAACGGTATTGAGAGGGAAATTCAGCGGCTTCGAACGGTTGAGGTTGGCGGCTACCATCAAAAGGTGGTGTTCTATTGGCACACACTCAAGAATGAACAAAACAATGCTGCAGGGGACCGCGGCATTATTGAGTCATTGAGCCCAAGCCCTGTAAAAGTTGTATTTGCTCAAGAAGGGTTAAAGCAGACTATCGCTTTTATGGCCAATAAAAACCCAATGCTTGCTGGCTTTGTAGTTGACGTACACGTAGAGACGGTGCAGGGCAAGCCTGTTCTTTACAATATCGTCGCTTTCCACGACGTCGTATAGTCTACTTTGCGCTCATGGCCTTCACATGCCGCCGGCGTGCCTCTACCAAGTCGTAAAAGTCGCATACCTCCATGCGCAGCAGTTCTTGGTAGGCCACGGGATTACCTTCCGAGCAGGCGTAGAGCATGTCTTTCCAATACGCATCCAACCGGGCCAGTTCGGTGCGGGCGTGGGCTACCCCGCCGCTGTGTTGGTGGCTGGGGTGCCGGGCGTGCAGGCGGCGAGATACGACAAGACCAAGTCGTAGGCCCGCCGCGCAAAAAAAGGGGCCGGGATGCCCGCGGCCTCCCAGTCCGCCACCTTCGCGTGCATCAGCTCTTCGTTGTACTGGCTCGCGTCTTCCCCGTCGCGGTTGAAGAAGAGGGCGCACAACTCCGCGTGCAAGTTGCGGCCGGCGCCGTCGAGCTGCTGCGGGATGGCCGTCAGCAAGTTGTCCAAGATGATACCCGCGTCGACAATCTTGCTCTCGCGCTGGTTCAGGCACATATAGGCCTTCCCAATCTGCGCGTGCCACAAGCGGTAGTCGGTGCCGGCCATCAAGTAGACCTGCAGCTTCTGAAATTCCTGGTGCCGGCGCAGCGTCAGCAGTTCGTTCAGCCGGTAGGTGTTTCCGTTCGCGGTAAACTCCCGGGCGTCGGGGGCTAGTTGTTCAGCCATTTGTCAAGAAACGAGATCAACAGCAACGCCACGCAGGCGAAGCCGACATACACAAACCCGCTCAGCACCCACGCGGGCGCGAGCCGGCCGGCGGCGAAGTAGGCGCCGGCCATCCACACCACGTTGCAGCGAAAGCACCCCCACAGGGGCTTCCACCACCACGGCCAGTTCTCTTCACCGATGCCGTAGCGGCGCTCCATCCACCCCAGCAGGCGGCTGCGCAGCGGGCGCAGCAGCATCCCGTCCTCGACCAGCACCACCGACCAGCAGTAGGAGGCGGCCACGGCCAGCAGGGTCAGCACCCACAGCGAGGGCATCATGCGGCCGACAATAGTAGCCCGCCCACGAGCTGGTTCAGCACCACCACCGACAGGCTCTCGGTCGGTTGCTGGCAGCGCACGGGGTAGTACGTGCACGTCAGCACCAAGCCCAGGAGTTGATAGGGGGGATAGAGCAGCGGGCCGTCGTAGCCGCTGTAAGGCGTCCACAAGCGCGCGTCGGCCGGCAATTCCTGCAGCTTCACCCGCAGCGCGCCGAAGCTGCCCGCGGTTTGGCCGTTATTGGCCAGCAGGGCTTGTCGCACGGCCTGCATCAGTTCGCCGTCCGTCAACGGCTCCGCGGCCTTGGCTTGGTTCACCCAGGCCCGCAGGGTGAGCGTCGCCACCCGCGGGGCGGGGTAGTTGGCGCCGGGGCGGGGGCCGTCGACCACGCCGCCGTCTTCGAAGATGACCAGCCCCTTGCGGTTCTCGCGCGGGCGCAGGAACTCCACGGACTTGTCGCAGATGGCCTCGGGCAGTTTAGCCGGCACCGGGGCGCGGTGGCGCTCCACGCCTTGGTCGATCTTGGCGTCCCATTCGTAGGGCCGCACCAAGCCCGGCACCCGCAGCGCGTCGAGGAACGGCAGCGGGCGCAGGCGGGCGGCGAATACTTCGGCTAGCGCGTCTTGCATGGGTCAGTTCAGAAAGGGAATGAGAGCCGCCGTATCGCTGGCCTTAAAAAACCGGTCCCACCGATCCGACCAGCGCTTGAAGCTGCCGAGCACGAAGAAGCCGCCGCCCACGCTGCCCAAGGTGACGTAGACCTTCGGCTTGTTGGACTTCCAGGCAAGGCCCGACCCGTGCTCCGACTCGATTTTCACGACGTCTTCCCACAGAAAGGAACACTCGCACTGCAGCTCTTCGCCGGTGGTTTCATCTTGCCAGATGCGGACCGCGTTGGCCTTCCGGTAGTCACTCATTGCAGGTACTGGTTAAGGATTCGGTTCACTTCGTCGGCGGCCGATTGGGCGGCCAGCCTCTCTTCGCTGGGCAGGGGGCGCAGGAAATTCCCGAACCGGGCGGTGTTCCACTTGACTTTGTTGGCCGACTCCTGATCGGCTGCCAACAAGGAGGCCTCAAACACCCCGGCCTGTGCCGTGCCGTCCGCCCGCACCAACAGGGCCCGAAACATGCCCCCGGTGTAGGTGAGGTACACCGCATCGGCCGGAAGCCCTTGGGCGGCCCGAAACGCGGCCCAGGTGCCCTTGCCGCCCTTCTTGGCGTAGCTGCGGCCGGCCGCGTTCAGGGCTTTGTTGTAGAAGAAGAACCGGGGCACTTCCCGGCTGGAGTACACCCGCCCGATCAGGCCGTCCCGCTGAATCCGCAGGCGCACCAAGGCCAGCACGCCGGCGCCGTAGATTTCGGCGATGCGCGGGCCGTTGGCCAGCAGCGCGGCTTGGGCTTGCTGCAGCCGCGTGCGGAGTCCGGCGGCGTCCATCGGGCTAGTAGCTTTTGGCGGTGAACGGGCCGGTGTTCACGCAGACCGTGCACGGGTACGCCACCCGCCGCACCCCTTGGGCCGTGGTGAGGTAGTCCAGGTACTCGCGCAGCTTGCCGTCGTAGCGGTCGGCCAACACCTGCAGGGCGTCGGGCTCCAGTCCGGTTAGCCGGCCCGCGGCGCCGTCCGCCACTTCCCGGCCGATCAGGTCCGCCGCCGTGGCGTAGAGCACCGCGTAGCCAATCTGCAGTTGCAGGTCGGCATCAACGGGCGTGGTGGAGCCCGGCTTGTTCCCCGCTACGTAGCACAGCTGCTCGGGCGCGGTGCACACCGCCTCGCCGGTCAGGGCAATGCCCCCGGCCGCTTCTTTCATGTTGCGCAGGTAGCCCGAGAGCCGGCGGCCGGCCTCGCTACAGCCCCCGCAGAGGATCTTGTTTAGCCGCGGCCGGAAGCCGCTGGGCAACATGGCTTCGATGACGTGGTCCAACCCGTCGCAGGGCACCACCACATTAGCCAACGACACCGCCCCGCCCCCGGGAACGGCCAGCGCCACCGCCTGCCCGTCTACCGTGACCGATACGGGCTCCGTGGCGACTTCTGCGGTGAGCAGCTGCAGTGTGTTCAGCTTCAACCCCGCAAAGGGAATGTGGTGCGTTTTCAGCACCATTCGCAGGCTGCCAGCTTCGGGGCCGGTGCCGCTGAAGTCCGCCCCGCTGATGGGGCCGAACCAGGTGTGCCGCGGGGCCGTGCCCTCGCTCAGGCCCATTGCGAGCTTGGACCGCACTTGCCGCACGCCTTCCTCCCGGGCTTGTTGAAACCGCTCGTGCCACACCGCCCCATCGGAGCGGCACACGCTCAGGCCCGGCACTTGGGAGAGATACAAGCCCGTGGCGGAGTCGGTGATGAAGGCCGTACTGCCCACGGCCGGAAACGGGAGGCAGTCGGAAGCGGCGGGCGCAAGGCCAATGAGGGACGTGAGGCAGTCGGTCGGCATGGTTGCAGGGGTTGGCCCAAAGGACGCTCCCGCGCATAGCGGCCGAAAGAGAAAGGCCCGAAGCATTGCCCCGGGCCTTGTCCCACAACCAAAACGTAGCGTACTAGGCGGCCTTGTTCAGCAGCAGGATGCCCGGGCGGGTGGCGTCCACGCCGGCGGCCTTGTGGATACCGATGTGGGCCTTCAGCTTGCCGGTGTGCACCGTTACGGGGTGGTTGTTCACCATCACGCAGGTTTCCTCGAACACCACGTCGTAGATCATGTCCGTGATGTTGTTCGAGCGGAAGTTGGTCCAGATCTGGCCCTTGGCCGTTTCGCGCGGGGCGTTCGGCAGGAAGGACTTGTAGAACAGGCCCACGGCGCCGGTCTTGATCAGGAAGGTGTCCTCGGTGATGCCCGAGTCCAGGAAGCCTTCCAGGTCGAAGTACTCGCGGAAGAAGCGGGCGCGGGCGGCGTCGCCGGCCCCTTCGCCGTTGGCGCCGTCGAGTTGGGCGTTGAAGAAGTCCACGAACAGGCTGCCGCCGTCGACCATGTAGGGCGAGCCCATCTGGTTCAGGCGAGCCATCTTCATCAGCTCGCCCACAATCTTGCGGTTGTAGGAAGCGGAAGGCACGTCGATGACGCCGGCCGTTACCGTGCCCACGCCAGCGGCGGAACCGGTGCGCGGCGCGTCGTGCAGGGCCTTCAGGCGGATAATCGTCTGCGCGTTTACCCAGGTGTCCAGCTTGGCGGCTTTCACGGCCAGCAAGCGGGCCAGCTCTACTTGCGCGGCGCGTTGGATGGCTTCGGGGCTCCCGCCACCGGCGCCCAAACGGCGCAGGGTTTCTTCGCTCACCTGCAGGGTGATTTCCTTGCAGAGCGGGGCGTCGATGTCGACGGTGTCGCCGTCGCCCTCCGAGCCGGACAGCGCGCAGTCGTCCGAGCAGTCCTGCACGTCGCCGGTGTCGATACCCCACTGCACGGTGAGTTTGTCGATGGGCGACGCCTGCAACCGGGCTTGAATGTCGCCGGTGCGCTGGTTGGCCTGTACCGCGTTGGCGGTGATGACGTGGGCCGGGTCCGTCAGCAGCGCCTCCGGGTCGGTGTAGAGGGTGCGGGCGTTGGCCTTCACCTCGGTGATGTAGAGTTCAGAGAGAGCCATGAGGCAGGAAAGGGGTTACAGTGGGAGGAGGGCCCGCCTACTGACCCTTTTTGGACTCCCAATAAACCTGCACCTCTTTGAGGGCAGCGGGAGCAATGTTCGGGTCGTTGGCCAGGGCCATGTATTCTTTTTCGTCACTGGGGAGCTTGCCTTTGAAGTGCTCCAACTGCGGCTGAATGCCGCCGCTGAAGCTGCTCTGGTCGTGGCCCGCGCTCTGCCGGTCTTTCGATACCGGCAGGTCGTAGTAGCTCGTCACCGTCCCACGCACCACGTCTTCGAACTTCACGGCGTGGCCGTGCTCGTCGGTTTGGTAGGTGCCGTCCTCTTTCAGCGGAATCAGCTGCCCGTCTTTCACCTCGTACTGACCGGCCTTGAGCTGGTCGAGCAGGATGCGCCGCTGGTTGGCGGCTACGGTCGGGTTCTGGCTGAACACCGGGTTGAGTTCGGCAATGAGGCGGGCGGCTTCGGCCTCGACTTTGCTGTTGGTTTGCTCGCGGCGGAAGGTCTTCACCTGCTCTTCCAAGGCCTTTTCGGCTTCGGTTTTGGCGACCGTCTTGATCTGCTCTTTCTCCACCGTGTGCTGGTTGATGAGCTTCTTGACGGCCGGCAGGCTCAGTACGTCTTCGTCCGTGAGCACCTTGCCAGCCTTCTCGCGGGCTTGCTGCTCCAGGTAATCAAACCCCGCAGTCAGGTTGTCGAACGAAGCGTCGGGCACGCCCTTGGCGGCTAGCAGCTTCTCCACATCCTTTTTCAGCTTCAACTCTGCGCGCTTGTACCCGCTCGTGTCGATGTTGGTGATGTGGGCCTTGATGGCTTCGGCCAGCTCGGCTGCGGTTTCATCGGACTTCGCGGCGTCCGCTACCTCCTCTTTGCTCTTCTTCAGAACCGGGGCGAGAACCCCTGCAAGGCGAATCAGTTCTTCCATGATGGTGGCCTAAGCCATTGGAATGCACCCCGGCAACCCCGGCCGGGTTCGGGGCAAGGCTATTCGCTGGCCTGTGCGTCAGCTTTAGGCGTCTTAGAGCCGCGTCCCGCGGGAGCACCGGCGGTAGGTTCTTCCGTCAGAGGCTGCGGTTTTTCGACGGCCTTCACCTCCTTCACGGAGTAGAGGTCTTCGAAGCGTTGGCGGCCGGTGAAAGTGCTTTTCAGGGCCTCCAGCTGCTTAGCGTCGAGCGTATCGACGTGCTTGCTAGCCGTGTGCGTTACTTTGTACTGCATGGCTTTAGTCCTTCAGCGGTTGGGGTTTGTCGGTGGCTTTATTCCAGCCCTTCATGCCCTGGGTGCCGGCCACCTTCACGGTCTCGTCGGTGAAGTAGCGTTCCACGCCCTCGCCGTTCACGTAGAGCGTGCCGGGGGCTTTGGCCGGCCCTTCCGTCGATAGCACCACGCCTTGCGAACGGCTGGCCAGTTCGGCTTTGGTGGCTTCGTGGGCCTGTTGCTCGGCGGCCAACGCTTCCTGCGCCCGGCTCAGGTCCTCTTGGGACTTGCCATAGGCTTCGACGTGTTGGTCGGACCGCTCGCGTTCGGCGGCCAGCTCCTTTTCCAGCTCTGCCACCTTGGCTTCGAGCTTTTCTTCTTTGGTTTGTGCCATTGCTTCGGGTGCTTAGTGGCTGCTAGTGGACTCAAAGGACCACGCGCCACCGACCACCCGAAAGGCGTATCTTCACCTTCTATGCGTCACACACCCATGCGCCGCCGCGCCCTCCGCTACCGCTACCCCAAACCCGCCGTGCACGTCGACTATACCCCGTCCGGCAAGCTCGTGCTTGACCTGAATGGGGTACTGGCCCAATTGGAACTGCGCGAAATGCTGCAAGAACTTAAGTTGAAGGGGAATATTTAGATAGTTATATTGGCCTCCTCACATCTAAAAACTTGTTATGCCATTTCAGACAGGAGACGTTGTACAGCTAAAATCAGGAGGCCCAATCATGACGGTAACACTGCCAGCTGCTGAATCACGAGACGGGCGCGTCTGGTGCACTTGGTTTGTCGAGGGGAAAAAGGAGACTAGCGGCTTCCCTGATGCAGCTTTAAAGTCCGCGGAAGAAAGCCGTGACCCCGTTTTGTAACAAAGGGCCGTCAGATGACGGCCCTTTCTCTTATTCCACATACAAGCGCCCTTGTCCATCCTCTTTCAACTCCGGCCGCAGCGTGATGGCTATCCGATTGGGCACGGCATTGAGCGAGTGCCGGCAGTTGTAGCCGCCTAACTGGGTCCACGGGTCGTAGGGGTCGGGCTTGCCGTCGAACTTCAGGTCGGCCCACCCGTCAATCTCCGCCGCTAGCCACACCTTGCCGTTGCGGGTTTTGCAGAACGGGCGGCTGCTGGCAATCAATCCCCCTTGGTAGAGGTAGGCGCTGAACCCGAGCCGTTCCGCGGCCTGAGCCTGCAGCAGCCGGTCCGCCTGGCTGAAGGTATCGGCCGAACGGGCATACAAGCGCTGGTACACGCTCTGCACCGCCGGGGTGGTGGCGGTGGCCGGTTGCCCGGTGATGAGCAGCTTCAGCCCGGCCCGGTAGTCGGTGATGCCCATGCCCGAGAAGTGCGCCTGGTACGCAAACGTCGTTAGCTCCCGTTCGGCGGCCGTATCGGCTACGAGGCTGGCCAGAAATCCGCGTTCGACCAAGCCTCCTTGCGCGTCGATGCCGAACCACTGCCGAAGCGTGCTCGTCATCGGGGCCCGCAGGGCGGCGTAGTTGGCGGCAACGCCCAGCGCCTCGAAATACGTCTGCTGCAGCGCGGGAAGCTCCAGCAGCTGCTCGGCATACCGGAGCACGAACGGCAGGTGCACGTTGCGGGCGAAGTCCAGCAGGATAGCCCGCAGCGCGTCCGGGTTGTCCAGCAGTTCGGCAATGCGCTCCAGCAGGGCTTCGTACAACTCCTGCCCCATTTCCGCAATCAGCCGCTCGCGTTCCTGCTGGAAGGCGTCGAGGGCGTTGAGGCGGGCGCGGGCGACTTGTTCGGGCGTCACTTACTTTTCTTCGTCGGCTTCTTCTTCCCGCCCGGCTTCTTGGGCATGGGCATTCCTTTGGGCATCTTCTTCATGTTACATGGCCATTGCTGGCGTTTTAGCTGATTTGGTGGCCGGGCTCATGCCCATCAACTCGTCGGCAGTGTACCACTTGTGAATACGGCCATCGGGTAACTTGACCGCGTAGGTATTGCCCTGAACCTGGGCGACGGTCATCGTCAGCCCTTCGTGTTCGGGCATGTGGGCCATGCCTGGTTTGACCATGACGGATTCCCCCACAGAAAACGCACTCGCCGTGCCCCGCGTCAGGCTACGGGTGGCGAAGATGGAGCCGGTAGCCCCGGCGTTCAGCTCGTTTACCTTCTCGTCGGCCTTGGCCAGCACCAGCGGGCTTTGCTGGCTTACCGGCAGGTCGTAGAAGGCGCTGCCGTGCTCGACTTCCAGTTCCGAGAAAATGGAGTCGGCGTGCGTGTGCAGCACCCGGTCGCGTACGGTCATGTAGCCGGCGCCCGCGTAGGCGGCAAACTGCGTTTCGCTCAGGCCGATGAAGGTGATGTACTTGCTCTTGACCTTGTAGCGCTTCAGGGCTTCGGGGTCATCCGCATACAGCAGCTCGGCCAGCTGGTGTTGAATCTGCTCGATGACGAACGGGGCCGCCTGGGCTTTCACGGCGGCGGCCATTTCTTCGTACAGGTCGGCTTTGGTCTTAATCACCAAATCCGCCGGGTAGCGAAACTCCACGTCGAGCCCCTGGGCGACGTCAGCGTACGCAGCTGCTACGGAGACGATGTGCCGATACAGCCGGGCGTTGTTCTCGGCAAAGGGCGCCAGGGCCGTGTTCATCTGCTCCCGCTCGGCCATGCGCTCGGTAGCGGTCTGGGTGACGCCCGTACGGCGCAGCACATCGGAAGTAAAGATGGCGTGCAGGCTCTGGGCCTTGAGGTCGGCGATGTACTCCGTCTGCAGCTTGGGGATGTCCACCGGCGGCGTGTTGAAGGCCACCAGCTTGGACAAATCCATCATGTCGGCCCGCTCCGGCCGGGGCGGGAGGGGCAGCGAGAGCACGTCGGCGGCGCTGGTCTGAATGTCGAGGTACTTGCCCTGGCAGACGCCGCACACGTCCCCCTCGGCGTTGCGGCCGTGGTTACACCCGCCCCGTTGCGGGTCGCCTTGGCAGACGTTCACGTACTGCGCCTTGTGCGGGTGCGCTACTTGGGCGAAGGTAATGTCGGCCTCGGAGCCGATCTTCAGCGACTTGCGCAGCAGCGGCACGGCGGGCTCAAACGGGCTGACGCAGGTACGGCCGTCCGTGACTTCGTCGGGCTTGTAGCCGATGCGGATGGCGGGCACCCGGCCGGCGTTGTGCTGCAGGATGCGCAGCTGCCACGTGTTACGGCCGCCGTCATCCGTCAGCGTGCCGACTACCTGGCTGCCCTCGGGCATGGTAAGAATGTTGACGTTATCCGCCCCGCGCAGCACCGGCCAGTAATCGAGGGCTACGTTGTCGAGGTACACCGTGTAGCGAAAGCCCTGCAGGTTCCCGCGCGAAACGGGCACGCGCACCGTGAGCATGACGCACCCGCCCGCTTCGAACTGGAAGTCTACCGCGTGCTCGCACGGCACAACGACCGGGTACGGCCGGGGCCGCTCGCGGCGGAAGTCAAACGGCTTGAACTCGGTAAGCAGCCACGCGTTCGGGTCGGTGAAGGCCTTGGTCTGGCACAGCGTCTCGCTCAGGTAGTCTTCCACTTCCCCCAGGGCGTAGAAGCCTTTGAGGGTCTGGGTGAGCACCTGCAGCCGCCGTTGCGCCTCAGCATCCGACACGCCCTCGTACGCCAGCCGCTTCACCACGCCCGAACCGCGCAGGCGGGCCACTTGGTAGAACGGGGTGCGCATGGTCGACCACCACGAAGGGGTGACGAACTCGGTGAAGCGCAGGCGCTGCTTAAACTCAGGCTCGGTCTCCCGGCTTTCGTATTGCCGCAACTCATTTTCCAGCCCTACGCCGGTCGCCAGGCGCCCGTACAGCGTCGCCAGGTCAACGGTACGCTGGTAGTCAGGGTGCGTGAGCCCGCCGATGATCAGCGGTTCGACGCGGGCGCGGGCTTCGTCAGGAGTCATTGGGCAGCGGGGTAATGGCTGCCTCAAAGGTGCCCGAGGGGCAAGGGGGCCGAAAGGCTACGGCCGACGCCAAGCCCGGTATGCCAAGTAGGAAGATGCTACTGACATGAATCCGAGAACGAGCGTGCCGATAACACCTAATACTGTCTCCATCCTTCAATATAGGAAATGTCCTACGTTTTTGGGCATCAGCCCGGTAATATTCGGTACTTGTCGGGATATCAGTGCAATTACCGCCCAGCCTTGAACGCCTCGTACTGCGCCTGCAGAATGGCCGTCAGCAGATAGTCTACGTCATCCGAACAGTGCCCCAGGTGCTCGTACGCTACTCCTAATTCCTTGTCCATCGTACGGGCCTTGTGCTTGCCGTCGACGCCGGTCTGCACTTGCTCCAGATCGACAATGGTCTTGCCCATGCTGGGGTCGAATACCACTTCCACATTGGGCAGTCCGCCGGCAAACACCCAGTTGATGAAGTCCCGGCGCCGCATCACTTCGGGGTTGCGCCGGTGCCAGCGGTCGGAGGCGTTGTTAAGCGCCGGCAGCAACTCGGCTTCGATGTCGTTGAACAGCGTGTCGCGTTCGGCCCGGCCGGGTTGGCGGCTGCGCATGGAGGCGTCCCCGGTGATAAACAGGTCGGAGGACTGCCAGCCGTTCACCTTGCGGTCGATCAGGAATTGCTTGGCTGTGGGCCGCACGCCGTTGTTGGGCGGGCCCAGGGTGTATTCTTTGAAAAACTGAATGCGCAGCTTCTCGCCTTCGCGGATGGGCTGGCAACAGAGCATGGCCGAATAGGGCAACGCGTTGGCGTCCCAGCCGGTGAAGATGGGCCGGCCGAGTACGTACGGGCAGGGCTGGACGTGCTTGCTGCGGCTGAAGGCATGGTAAAACTCGTTCCCGGTCTGCTTGGTAGCCCAGAGGCCCAGGGCCCACACCCGATGCCGGTAGGGGTCTGTAGCGGCGTAGGATTCGTAGGTTGCTGCCCGGTCAGGTGGGCACCACGGATTATCCCGGTAAGTGGTATGAATGACACGGTAGGGCTGCTCGATCAGCTGCCCATTCACGTCCACGGCTAGCTGACCGCTGAAGGAAGTCCCGTTGGGGTTGCCTGTTCGGTCAAAGAACTTCTGCCACAACCAGAACTCGCGGTAGTCGCCCTCGTGGTCTGGGTTGAAGGTGTACACCTCTTGAATAACGGCGCCCGGGTGTGAGCTGCGCAACGAAGTGCTGACGTAGTTGGCTTCTTCCTCACTGATTTGGTTGGCTTCTTCATACCAAGCGTGCGTAGGATCGGATACCGATTTGAGGCGTGCTGGGTCATCGAGGCCGCGGCAAATGAAGCTATTGCCGTTAAGCGTGCACTTGATCATCAAGGGCGCCGCGCGAAACTCGAAGTACGGTAGCAGCCCTTCCCGCTCCGCCACCTTGCGAAGGGTGGCCACTTGGCTTTCTCCGATGGTGTTGAACACCTTGCGGATCAGAATGCACTTGAAGTAGGGCAGCGACAGACACGCCAGCAGCAGGTGCAGCGCGGTAAAGTCGGATTTAGTCCCGTCACGCCCTCCCCACAGCAGGAAGAACCGCACCCGCGTCAGCAGGTGCGGGTAGAACGCCGGGCTGCAGGCCCCCTCCTGTACATCAATGCTCAGCATCTTCCGCCTGCTGGCCCGCCGCCTTGCCGCCGATGGTGATGTGCACCTCGCCGTTTTTCTGCTTGTTGTGCTTCTCGAACAATCCAACGTGCTTGCCGATCAGCTCCAGGGCCTTATTCGCCCCGATGGCGTCGAACTCAAAAATACCCTCCCCAGTCACCGGGTCTTTAGCTTGCTGTAGGCCGGCCATTGTCATTACAAGCTTAGGCCCGGGCGTTGCGCAGCGTTCCGCTACCATCACCAACCGGGTCAGCACCCAGTCAGCGTCTACCTGTACGCGTTCTGCCCGGGCTTGCATCTGCTCGTGCACACGCGCGGCAACCATAGCATTTGATAACAGCCGGGAAGCTTGCTCTTGGGCCGATTCCTTGGCATAACCCGCACGGATAGCCGCCTGCGTACCATTGAGGTCCTTCAGGTATTCCAGGCAGAATAGTTCTTGTTTGGGCGTGAGTGCCATACAATCCGAAAGGTCTTAGCGTAGCCGGCGGGCCGAAAGGCTCAGGGCCACAAGGTCATCTGCCGGCCGTCGTTGAGTGGGTTGTGCGCGCGGCGCCGGCGGGCGCTGCGCAGCTTGGGTTGGGTGGGCTTCGGCTTCACCGGGGGCAGGCGGAAGAGGTAGCCCGGGTGGAGCTTGCCGTAGTTCTCGGAGCTGATCTTGCCCAGGCCGGCGGCTTTGGCGTGGCCGTCGTCCTTCGGGGCGGTGTTGGGCTGCTCGCGCTGCAGCAGGGTGCGTTCCAGCTTCAGCACGGCGAAGACGCAGCCGACGAAATCCCCGGCCAGCAGCAGGGCTTCGATGGCCGGCTGTTCCTCCCACGTCAGCTTCTCGATCAGTTCGGGCACTTCGTACTGCAGGCGGTCTTCGGCGGCGGCCAGCTGCTTGGCGGTGCGCTTGTCCGGAAAGCACTGCAGCAGCAGGGCGTCGAGGTCGGCGGCGAACAGCTGGCGTTTGTAGGCCTTCAAGATGCGCTGCTCGCGGGCGTAAGCGCTGGCCGGGGTCGGGGCTTGCTGGGCGTCGGCCAGGGAGCCGGCGCGGGCGGTGGTGGTTGGGGAAGAGAGGGCTAGCACGGCTTTGCGGTGGCGTTTCGTGGGGCTACACGAAGAAACGCCGGGCCGAAAGCGGTTGGAGAATTCCGGGTCTGCTAAACTTACCCGGCCGGGGCCAGGGCGTACCGGCCGGGCTCCCCGACGACCGGGGTGAAGAGGTAGCGGCCGGCGGGCGGGCAGTCGCCGGCGGCGCGCAGGCGAATGTGCCCGTTGCTTTCGACGGTTCGGTAGAGGTGGCAGTCGCCGGCGGCCACCTGCCAGAGCTTCGGGGTGTAGCCCGGCCGGGCCGGCGGCGGGGCGTAGAAGCAGAGCCCGTCCGCGTCCGGGCCGAATAGCTCCAGTGCGGCGCTGTTTGGGATAACCCGCCCGTCCTCGTACACCGTCAGCATGGGCACCGACCGCGGCAACTTCGCCGGCGCTCTGCTTACTCCGTCGTGTACCCGAGCCGGAACAGCTGTAGGGTGGTAGGAAGGAGCGGCTTGAAAGCGGTTTTGGGGAGTGGGCTTATTGTTGGGGTTCAGCATGCTCGATCAGGATGGAGGTGTCGAAAGGCGGCAGGCTACCCATGCGGAGAACCGGGCCGAACAACCGCATGAATTCCCATGCTTGAAAACGCGTGTATCCGTCGCTATCGGCTTTGGAAGCATAATCCTCTAAGGGTTTGCTGTATTGTCCCAGCGGGCCGCAAAAGATTTTATCGTCTTCGGCTTTCCAATGGGCAAGGCCCTCTTGCTTAAGCTTGACGCGGATGTGGTCGTTGATATTGAACGGGATAAGAGTCATGGTCTATCTGTTCACTGCTGAGGGAGAGAAAAAGGGGCTGCTTAGTAGCCGTTTCGCGGGTCAAGCAGGTTGGCCGGCGGGCTCGGGCGCTTGACGGGCTGAACACTTACGCGGATGCGGACGTCCGCCGAACCATAAGCCCGGTCAGGCTGGGTGACCGTTACCGACACGGGGGCAGTTGGTTCTAACCCTTCCTTGAGCAGGTGCAGGCGGATGATTTCGTTCAGGTCTTTTTCGTCGTAGGTGAGGGTCTGGGTAGGCATATCGGAAGCGGGTTTACTGCTGAGAGAGAATACCGGCGGCGAGGGCCGGAGAAATGGAAATGATGGTCTTTTGGTGGGCCGGCCCCGGGGTGCGCAGTTGGCGGTAGTGGCGTTCCACAATGACGGCCGGCGAGTCGTCGGGCAGCACCCCGCAGTTCACCAAGGCGTCGATTAGCAGCTTGCCGGTACTGACCAAGTTGTCGTAGTCCATCTCGGGTCCGGTGCTGTAGCGGGTGAGGACCAACCGAACCGGGCCCGAGAGCTTGGGCAGGCGGGCGGCACTGACGACCCATTCGTACTCGCTCAGCAACTTTTGGCGGCGGCTCCAGTGCATGCGGAGCAAGCCGCCGGGCCCGTTGTTGCCGGGCACCTTCCCGGTGAACGTGACGAATACAGGCCCTTGGTTCAACGCTACCGGCGCGGGGGTGTCAGTGGTAGGCTTGGGGGCTGTTCGTGGAACCTGCGCGTTGTTAGGGGCACGCGGCGGGCTTTTGCCTTTGCCGCCGTGCAAGGCTTGGTATTCAGCGGCGGTCATAAGTCCTGGAACTGGTGTTCTTCAACAGGTGCCGCACTCAGGTCGAGCGCATACTCATCGGGCCATTGTTCATAGCGCGGCTTGCCTTCGTCGGTCCAAATGGTGTCCCGGTAGGCATGGTCTCGCCACATCAGGCCGATGATGCCCGGCGCGGGGTTGGTGGTGGTGGCTGCGATGTAGTACAGCTCTTTGACCTTGTGGCCTCCTTTGGTCTTGGTAATGCCGTCAAGCTTGCGGTAAGGGCGGGTCTGGCTCATGGTTATTCTTCCGTAGGGGTTGGAGGGGTGGCAGGATCGTAGTCTGGGATGGGTAATCCCTCTTTGCGCGCCCAGCGCCGAATGATTCGTGGCGCCTCGCCATCATCCACGGTAGCGTAGATTTGGCTGATTAGGGTCCACAATTGAGCTAGCTGTTTATCCTGAGCAACTATTTTCATAGTCAATTGCTGTCCTTGGTGGGCAGACTCTCTCAGTACCAAGTCTCGCTCAACGCGTAAGTCGCGGACTTCACTGTCAAGCCTGCGGGCCGCTGCAGCACTAGCTTGAAACTTCTCTTCGGCTTCGTCCCGTTCCTGTAGGGCGGTAGCCAGCTCGGAGCGGAGGCGGGAGATTTGTGCCTGCAACGCGTCGCCATCACCGATGAGGGCCAGAAGATTGTAGTGGGCGGCGGCGTTTATTCGGCGTGCAGCTGCGGTATTGTACTCGGGCTCAGATGCATCTGCGCGAAGTTTGCGCCGCAGGGTATCCCGTCTGTCTTTGATGGATTCTAATTGCCCATCAGTCAGGGCTTCGGCCTCCTGGTGGCCGGTGGGCTGGGGGTGTGGGGTGTCGGGCATGGCTCAATCGTGGGTTTCTTGGGCGTTTTTAATATGCCAGTCGTGATAGGCACCCGTCAGGCCGGTTTGCGCGGCCCGCATGCCCGCCACGTACATGCGGCTCAGGGCTTGGCTGACTTGCAGCTGCTGCCAGCTAAAAGACTTGTCGCGTTGCAAGGGGGCTTGCTGGGCTTGCTGCATGGCAGATTCGGCCTCTTGCACAATGGCTCGGTGTTCAGCAGATGCGGGCATGGCGGCGGGCTCTGTTCTGTCTAGGGGGTGTGGGGAGGGGGCTATTGGATGTTTCGCGGATCTGCTGGGTCCGCCTGCCAATTGCGGCGCAGTTGTTCTTCGCTGATGTATTCCACTTCCTCATCAGGGAAGTCCACCGCCTGAACCGCGTAGGGGTAAAGGGCGCCTGTCCACACGTTTACCCAATACTGGTGCCCGTGCTGGCACCAGTTGGGGCGTGATTCTCCGAGGTAGGTTGCGAAAACAGGATTGGGCATGGCTGTATCTCTGTGGTTCTTGGTAGTGGGGAGAGGGGGAGGCTAGGAGGCCAGCCAGACGTGCCATTTGCGGCAGTGCGGGCAGGCCAGCACGGTGTATTCCGTGGGCTGGTAGAAGCTGTAGGCCGAGCGGGCGTCGGCTTCGGTGCGGTATTGGGCCTTGTTGTGGCACGGCAGGGCGCAGGAACGGGTGAGGGAAGTCATCAGTATGGGGGCTCAGTGGTGGCAAAACGGGCATCTGTGGCCGGCGCCTCGTTCGGAAACTCTTGTGAGGCGGCGGTAATTGGTTTCAGCATCATGCCCGCGTAATCGGCTTCATTGCAGCGCGGCGGGTTCACCTTGTCGAGCGGGTTACGGGCTCCGGTTGGAGCGAAGTAGCGGAAGCTCTCGGGGTTGTAGTCGAGCATCACGACGCCGGGCTTGCCGACCAGCCCCCATTGCTTGATTTTGTGCACATGCAGCTCCGTAGCTGAGTCGGGAAAGTTGGGCCGGTGCACGGCCAGCACGTTGTCGGACTTGTTGTTGAACATCTTGCCGCCCGAAATCATGTGCGCTTTGGGCACCTTCAGCTCCCCGGTTTGCCGGTCGGTTACTTCGCCGGCGGGGTGGGCGGTTTCGATAAAGCAGACTTTGCGTTTCAGGGCCCACTTCTTGATGCGGGTCAGCACCTTGCTGATGTAGAGGTCTTCCCGGCCGCCGGTTTCGATCTGGTGCTCCAGCTGGTTCCAGGGGTCGAGCATCACCCCGTCCAACCCAACCGACTCATACAGGAAGTCGAAGTAGGCCAGCAACAGGTCGGGCGTCATCAGCTCGTCTTCCTGGGGGTTGACGACGAAGAAGTATTCGTTGACCCACACCAACCCGCGTTCCAGGTCTTGCACCGACATGCGGCGGTCCTGGTCTTTGGCGTTGGCCGAGGCGCCGATGTAGGCTTGGATGATCTTGACGAAAAACAGTTCGGCCGGCATATTCTCGGGCACGAACAGGCAAAAGCGCCACCCGTCGAAATAGGCCTTGAACACCATCAGCTGAATCATCAGCTCAGATTTGCCGTGGTTGGGGTAGCCGGTGACGGTGGTCAGTTCCCCGCGTTTCCACGTCCAATGCTTGTCGATATCCGGGAAGTGGGTGGTTTCGCCGTTGCCGGTGCCGAAGTTGTAGTGGTCGTAAATGGCCTTCCGGCTTTGTTCGGCCGTCAGGATGCTGAGCGGGTTGAGCACGAGCGGGCCGCCGGTGGCCGGGTGGGTGCGCAGCGGGCGGGGTTCTTGCGCCGGCGCCCCTTGCTTGTTGACTTTGAAGGGGTTCACGGCTTAACGGTGGTTTTGAGGCTGGGGAATTGCTCGTAGATGCGCAGCAGCACGTTGCTGAGCAGCTCGAACATGGCTTGTAAGCGGGTAGACTCGCCTTTCCACCAGTCCCGGTCAAGCTTCAGCTGGTAGATGCGCTCGTACTCCTTGTGCACGAACTCCTCGGCGCGTTGCTGGCTGGCCTTCAGTTCCAGCACGTATTCGTCCGCGTGTTGGAAGTAGTGCTTCAGGCCGTTCAGCAACTGGGCATCTTCGGCGTAGCGGGCGCGCTCGGCGGGCGACATGCTCAGGTGGTCGACCAACTCCGGCGCGTCTACGCGGGCTTGCAGTTTCGCCAGCAAAGGCGAGAGCAGCTCGGCGGAACGCTCGGCCTGTACTTCCAGGGTCTGCAGGTCTTTCATGACTTGGCGGTGCTGTGGGGTTGAAGGGTCGTCAGGGCTGCGGCAACACTCATGCCCCCGTTGGCGGGGCGGTTGGGCTGGCTGCTGTGGCGGAAGGTGGCCGCCGGGGCGTAGCGCAGGTCCTCGGTGAAGCGCTTCAGGCGGGCGGTTTCGGGGTCCGGGGTGGCCGGGCGAATCGGCACGATTGCGGCTTCTGGGTCGGGCTTCTTGGCGTAGTCCTCGGCTTCGTAATGCGCCTCGTTCAGAAACGTGGTGGCGTAGGGCAGGTACTGCTTGCCGTTCGCCGTGGCCTTCAGGCGGTAGGCCTCGAGCCCGTCAAGAATGAGTTGGCGAGTCTGGGCCGATAGCTTGAGCCAGTAGCCCGCGGCTTTCTTCTTGCTGCCCCGCTTCTCGCATGGTCCGTGGTAGGCCAGCCAGAAGGCTTGAAAGGCCAGCGCCGGAAACTCGTCTGCGATGTTGTCGCCTTTGGCTTTGCTTTTAGCGGGCAATGCCACCCCCTTCCCTTCGTCCGCCGGAGCCGGCGCAGCCGATCCGGCAAAGGATTGTTCTTCTGTAATTGAAGATGTAATTGAAGGGGTTGGAATTTGCTTAACCCCGGTGGTTGGCGTTTGCTTGGGATTTTGGTTAAGCAAATTCGGATTGCCGCCTTTTTTGCCCGCTTCGGTACGTACTTGCCGCAGCTTTTCGTCCTTCACCATGCGCCGGCAGTAGATGGCCCCGTCGCCTTCACGTCGGGAGGCTACCCCGAAGGTTAGCAGGGTGGTTAGGATTTGGTTGAAGGTTTGGTTATCCAAACCGAGGCGGCGCGCAATGACGCCTTCCGGCATCGGCTGCCCGTTGACCAGCAGCACCCCGCGCTCGTCGGAGTCGTGCATCATGAGCAGCATTTCAAACCAGGCGCCGCGCTGCATCAGGTCGAGCGCCTGCACTCCCTGGTCTTTGTGCCAGTCGCCAGGGTAGAATTGTAAGGCGGGGAGCTTCATGCTTCGGGTACTAGGTCAGGGTACTTGATGTGCAGCAGCTGGTACTGCTCGGGGCTGAGGGCCTTGATGGCGGCCAGCTTGCGGGCCCACACGTCCGGGCTGAGGGCCGCGAACCGGCGCTTGTCGTGCTCGAAGCAGTAGTGGCAAGGCCAGCACAACAGGAATATGTTGGCCGGGGTGTTGGCGAACTGGGGCCACTTCTTCTGCGTCAGGGCGTGCGAGTGGCTGAGCCGTTCGCGCCGGCCGCAGGACTCGCACCATTGGACTTGCTCGGCAACCTGCTGGTAAGCTTTCCCCTGGGCTCTCTTTGCCTTCGCGTGCTTCGGGCTGACCCGGCGCAGGCCCTGGGTTCGTTTCTTCAGGGGGTGGGTTCTAGTGAGAGGCATCCGCGCCTCCTTCCTCTGGCTTGCTGAACACACCGAACATCGGCGGCTGACCTGTAGGAGCATGAAGTGGGCCGCCCTCGTAAGGTGGCAGGTTCGGGGCAGGCCAAGGATCGGGCTGGTTGGCCAGTTCCAGCAGCACATCGGCGTGGCAGGGGCTATCCAGCGGGCAGAAACAGGCCAGATGCTTGCCCCGCAGCTCGGCAGCTATTTGTTCCAGGGAGGGTCGGAAAACCCATGCCAGCTCATCGGGCCGGTATTCCCCTTTGAGCCATGCGCGGTATGCCGAAACGGCCCCGGCAACACCTCCTTCTTTGGGGCGAATGGGATTGCCCCACTTACCAGGGCGGCACACGCTGACCACCGGGCGGCCGTCAGGGGATTGAGCTTGCAGGTTAAAGCCCGTGGTACGCTTGCGCTGAATGCGAATCGGCTTGTTCATGTCTGCCAAGAGAGAAGCCACCCACCGCCGCACGTCACTGCGGGAAGGCGGGAGACGGGGTGAGGGTTAGGCCGCAGCGAACAGAGGTGCCTTGCGGGCTAGGTTCGCTGCCGACCAATGATATTGTTCGGGGTTGATCTCGCAGCCGACGTAGAGCCGGCCGGTGTTCTCGCAGGCGTGGGCTGCAGGGGCGTCGCCCGCGAAGGGCTCTAAAACCACCTCGCCCGGGTTGGAATAGGTGAGTACCAGCTCCGTAATCAACCCCAGGGGCTTCGCAGTCGGGTTGAAGTGCAAAGCCGTCGTTCCGACGCTTGGGTAATACATGACCGTGGTCGGATGGCGCAGGCCGTTGTCGGTGTAGACGTTGCCCTTGTCTGCCGAGTAGTGCGCTGCAGCATTGGGCTTGCGGCGGGTGCTCTTATTCGGTCCCTGGTGCGCTACCAACTGCGGATTGTAGCTGGCGGCTTTGATGTTGGGCGAGAAAATTACCAGGTCTTCGTGTGCGCACAGCGGGCGCCAGTTGGCATCCATCTGGCGCGTGGCCCGGCTTTTCACCCACACACGGCGGTAACGGTACCACTCGCGGTTGCTCAGGATCAGGTCGAGGGTGAACGATTCGGCCGCAAAGCAGACCACAACGCCGGTCGGCACTAGTACCCGCCGAACCTCTGCCCACCAAGCCGCCCAGTTTACTGGCTGCTTATCAAAAGCTAGGTTGGTGTTCTCATAGGGACTATCACACACGATCAGGTGCACCGAAGCGGCCGGCATCGTGCGCATGTGGGCAATGCAGTCGGTGAGGTGGAGGCCGAAGTTCATGCTGTGAAGATAAAGCAATTACTTTGTATACACAAAGTATCCACGAAATGTTTTTGTGCGTACATTTGGTATACATTCGCGCCCTCACCACATGGTCTTAGTATTGCCACGTCCGAAAAAGGAGCTGACCTTCAACCTCCGCATGACTGCCGAGCTAAAGGCAAAGGCGGCGCATGTGGCAGACTCGCGTTACATGAGTCTGGCCGGCTTCATTGATAGCCTGCTGAGGGAAGCCGTGGCCGATTACGAGGCCAAACACGGCCCGATAAGCCTACCGGCGGCTCCCCCCAAAGAGTAGCCAGGCTAGGGAGTGGGAGCCTAGTAGGCTTTGCCGTGGCGAACCGGACGGGTGGCGTTGTAAGCCAGCTTCAGGTCGATGTGCGTGGCCAGGTCAATGCCGCGGGCTGCACAGAGCAGTTCCAGCTTCAGCAGGGCGCCGGACAGGGCCATTGCCGACCGCGTTTTGCTGCCGCAGTTGACCTTGATAATGTCCTCCACAATCGGCAGCATGGCTTCACCTAGGTTGGTCGGCACGCTTTCAGGGTCGCAGAACTTTAACAAGCTGCTCCGCTCGTTCTCCCAGTACGCTACCTCAATACCGAAGCCCCCAGCGTAGTCACAGAGGCGGATGTAGGTGTCGGCTAGCTCGTCCTCTACCGTGTCTTTTACCGTGGTTTCGAACAGCGCTCGGGCGCCGTCCGTTGGGTGGGGCATGCCGGCCAACATCGGCGCGAAGTGCACCGCGTTGCAGGTAACGCGGCGCCCCTTCCGGTCTGCCTCTTGGGCCTCGCCTAGTTCGCCGATGGCCAGCATCAGCATTTGGCCCGGATTGGGCAGTACGTCCCAAAAGCCTTTTGCTTTGGCTGCTTCGTGGCAGCGGGGAATCAGGGTAGTCAGGTCAATGGCTGTCATCGGGCTAGCGGCGGTTGAGTTCGGCGGTGGCGTTGGCCAGGAGGATGCGGGTGCGGGCGTCGCCGCCGGCTTCGTTGCTGGTGAGTCGCTGTTGCAGCTGCTGCAGTTCCTTGGTAGGCACCATTTGCAGGTTGCGGTTGTGGTAGTCGACCAGGGTATTGCGCAGCACGGCGGGCGTGGCCGTGCGGCCCTCATAGCGCACATCCCGAATGGTCTTCACGCGGGCGGGTTGTTGGCGGTAGTTGTTCATGACTCAGGCGGCTACAGAGGTGGATTCGGTTTCTTCTTCGATGCGGGCTACCCCGCTTTGGATCAGCTGCATCATGCTCACGAAGCGCACCGGGTCGGATGAACTCAGCAGCGCGTCGAGCAGCTCCCAGATCAGCGCCCGGAAGGATTCCAGGTAATGCTTGGTGGCTTCCTTGTCGGATAGCTGCCCCTGGCTGTCTTTGATCTTGAGCAGCGGGGTCAGCAGGTCCACGAAGTAGTTGAAGTTGTTTAGGGTGGCCTGCTTCAGCTGGCTGACCCGCATCTTGTCGGCGCGGGTCAGCTCGTCGACGTACCATTCCGCGTGCAGGTACTGCGTGTTCAGCAGCAGGGCGTGCAGCATGATGTTGCGGTGCAGCGGGGGCAGGCTGCCCGGGCTCATCAAGGCGGGCTTGGGCTTGCTCAGCAGCTTCAGGCCGGCTTCGTTCTCTCCCAGGGCAAAGGCTTTGTCGAGCAAGTGGCGTTTGGCCGGGGTGAGCAGGGCTTTCAATTCATCAAGGCTATTCATGGCGTCTCTCTCAGGTAGTAGGGGTGGGTGACTGGCAGGCGGTGCAATGCCCGGTGCACGGAGCCTTTCGGGCGGCTTGGCTGACTTGGCCGAACATGACCACCAGCGGAATGAAGGCATCCGAATGGCGGCCGACTTCCTTGATGTCGGCCTTCACGTCGGCACGGGTGGCCAGGAGTTCAGCTTTGGGGCACGGCCTTGGCGTTGCGGCCTCGCTCGACAATGATGGTTGCATAGTTTTCCAGGGCTTCTTCGGCTTGTTCTTCGGTGCGCTTGGGCCAGAGGTAGACGGCCCGGCTTTTCTCGTAAGTCTCCCAATAGGGGCTGCTGAGCAGGTTCACCAGACGGGCGCTCTGCTCTTCGGTCGGCTGATTCATCGGATAAGGCTTGGGGCGGCCCGCCCGTAGACGGGCCGCTTAGGATTAGCGAGAGGCTTCGTTTTGCGCCTCGTGGGCGTGCCACCCCAGCCCGGCCGGTTTGGCGTTGCGGTGCTGGGTGTGCAAGCGCTTGGAGCAGGAGGCGGCCCCGAGTGCGATGAGCAGGCCCAGGAAAGGCAGGGAGCGGCGCAGCAGATGGGCGGCTTTGTAGAGCAAGGGCAGCAAGTCCACTTGTTCGCCGACCACCATGAAGGGAATCAGCAGGATCAGGCCCACGGCCATACGGGCAACCTTCAGGCGGAAGGCCGGCCAAGTAGCGGCTAGCATGCTACTTCCTCCTTTCCGTCTTGCTGGTTGGCTGGGGTGGTAGAGGGGGCGGCGGGAAGGGGCTGCCAGTGCGTAGGCTGCCATGCCTTCATGAACTGCAACCCTTTCGGCGCATCGGGCAGGAACAGGGCCATATCAACCCGGTATCCTGAGCCAGTGCAGTTACCCCACACGATGTAGTCGCCTTCGGTTTCGGGCAGGCGTTCGGCAACAGCTATCCACCCCTCTCCACCACTTACTACCTGTGGGGGTGTGGCCGGGGCAGCGGATGAAAGCAGCTTGCTACGAAGCGCACGCAACTCATCCTTCACCCTCTTTTGGTCGCGCTCTGTGATGTAATCGGTTTCTTCCCCATCGTTACCCCACCAGTCTAGGATGTTACTCACATCATTGGCAAGGCCAGCGGCCCCTCCACCACCAGAAGCCTGTTCCAGCACCCGGGTGAGGGCTTGGTACACGTCCCCGCTCGGGGCGGACGCCGGCAGGCCGAGCATCTGCCGGATGTCGGCGGGTTCGGGGGAAGCCGCAGCCAGGTCTTTTTTTAGGTCGACAATAATTTCATCTAGCAAATCCATGTAGCGAACCAGCGCTGGCAGGTGGGCTAATACAGCGACGCGTTGCTTTTCGGATGGACTTGATATGGCTACAAATTCTCTAACGGCTTCCTCTGCCAATACTTGATCCACCAGGTCTTTGCCTAACTCGTCAGGCGTTTGACTCCCCCCTCCTACAGTAGAGACAGCAGAGGCGGCGCCAACCTTTCGCATGGCTGTTAAGTAGCCGCAGCGGAAGCCAAACTTGGTATCGCCTTCCTGTTTGCGGTCTACCCATTCAGACTTTTCAAATTGCGTGTCGGCCAATTCGTCGGCCTCAGCTATCAGCCGTCGACGCTCATCGGTTGAGAACGGCTCGTTAATAGTGTACTCGTGATGGATGGTTGACATGGGTAAGAGAGGTAGGGCAAGGCCGATCACGGGGCAGTCCCAGCGGCTTCTTGCGGGGTTTCAGGTTCACTTGTAGAGCTTCTTGAGGGTGGCGACCAAGGCACTGAGCCGGGCGCGGATGAACAGCTGGTCGGGCACGAGCTGTTTGGTGGCGGCGGTGGCGCTCATACCCGTAGCTGGCTGATGGCGTGGCGGTCGGCCGCGTCCGCCCGTTGCTTTTCGCGCAAGGCCGTATTGCGGGCGTGCTGCAAGGAGTCCAGCAGGGCGCCGGCGGCTTTCCAGCCCTCGGTCGTGAGGTGGCCGGCGTTCAGGAGTTCGGCCCGCAGGTCCCGGGCGGCCAAGTAGGCGGCCTCGGCTGTGGCGAAGGTTTCGGCAGGGGTCGGCATGGCGTCAGGCGGCTTGCTCGGGTAGTTCGTGGTGCAGTTCGTTCGGGTCGACCGGGAAGCCGCCGCGCATGACCTTGGCCCGGGTTTCGTCCCGGCTGGCCTTGTCGCGTGCGGCCCATGCGGCGGCGCAGGCGGCCAGCAGCTTGACGGGGCAGCCCAGCAGCCGGGCCTCCATCATCTTTTGTTCGGCCTCTTCTTTGGTCAGGTAGCCCCAGAAGTGGGCGCTGCGGTACTCGCTTTCCAGTTGGGCCAGCCCGGCGGCTTCCCAGCCTTCCGCCGCAAAGCGGTCCAGGTGTACCAGGTCCGGGTGCGTGCGCAGGGCGGCCGTGGTCAGGCTGTTGAGCCGCTGCACGTCGGCCACCGAGGGCCGCAGGCAGCCGAGGTAGGCGACCATGCGCGGCGTCAAGTAGTCCTTGAACTTGGTGCGCAGGTCGTTGAGCAGGGTGTAGGCGGGGTGGCTCATGGCAGCGGAGGGGCTAGGGATTGATGCGGCGGAACTCGATTACCCAGACCCAGGGGTTGGCCTGCCAAGCCTGCGTCTCACTCTCCCCATAGATGCTGTCCCACCCTTGCGAAAAGGCCGTTACAGCCATCGAATGGCAAAGACCAGCCTTATCATAGTGGCAGTCGGGAAATACATATCCCGTACTGCCAGGGCGCCCGTTCATATTGGGGCAAATCTTGAGGCCCTCGGCAACCGCGTCGGCTTCGCTCATATCCTGCAGCCGCTCCACCCGCACCGACACTATTTCTAATAGGATGCGGGAGGCCCGGCGCGGCATGTGGATAGAGGGCTTCCACTTCATGCCGCAATCGGCCATGCCTTGTTCGTCGCCGGTGTTGGCCTTGTAAACCCACGTTGGGCCCCAGGTGTCGCCGTCTTCGCGGCCGGTGGGCTGGCCCTCGACTTCGGCAGTCAGGTTGGCCCACGTCTCGCGCACATACAGGCGGTCACCGGGTTGGCCGTAGGGGCAAAGGTTTGATGCCTCGATAAAGCCCTGCTGTGTCCAAACCGGATTTGCATTGAAGAACGATTCAACGGTGCTAGCCTCGTCCTGCATCCGCTTGGGGATAAGGTGGTCAAGTTTGACAGCGCGCCGCGTCTGCGTCTTCTGCCCGCTCAGGATAGCGCGCACCATTGCCCCGGCAAACAGGATGGGGCGTTCCTTTACTTGAATGCTCGTTTCCATCGTCGTATCTTCAGAGTACAGGGTGTAGCCCGGCTAGGCGTTCAGTTCAAAGTGGGTGTCCAGCGTCTGGCCCGAGTGGTTGACCTGCGGGTACATCTGCACCACGGCGCAGGTGCGCTGCGTTTCCACGGCCGGCCCGAAGAGCAGGGCCCAGAACTCTTCCTGCAGCGTCAGGTAGTTGCTCACCAAGCGGCGGTAGAGCACCGGGCGGTGGGTGGCCGGAATCAAGTCGACTTGCGAGGTGTTCAGCACGGCTTCGGCCAACGGCAGCTCGGCAAGGTTGACGGGGGTGACGGGTTGGGCAGGGATGTTGTACATTGCGGTCAGGTTGAGTTGGTTTGAAAGGTCTTCTCGGTCAGTGTGGGCGGCCCCGGCGTAGCAGCGTCGGGGCCGCTCCGTGTTATTCGTCGTAGAGGGCGCTGTTTTTCACCCGGCTTATGGTGTTTTCGATCTTACTCAGTCGCTCCTCAAGCGCATGCAGATAGTCGCAGGCTGCATCCGGCAGGCTTTCGCCCCAGCGCTGCCGTTGGTTGGCGCGGCGTTTTCGTAGTTCTTGGTCCCACTTGGCGTCCCAATAGGCCCGCTTTTGCTCGTGAAAAGCCTTAAGCTCCTCGTAATGAGCCTCGAAGCCTTCGGTGTCCTCGATGTCCCAGCACGGGTCGCTGGCCCAGCTGTCTTTTAGGTTTTCAATTTCTTCGGGGGTGCGCTGCTGCGCGGCTTCGGTGCTCATGATCTCAGTAGTAGGGAAGAGGTGAAAGGGGCTAGTCCATCAGGTAGAAGTGGCAAGCGTCGTAGCCCGCGGCCTTGAGGTGTTTGGCAATGGCCTCGCAGGCGGCGTAGCGCTTATCGGCTTGGCCGGCGCTGCTAGGGTTCAGCATGTAGCCAGAGCCGAGCCACCCGTAGTTGCCCTTTTCGCTGTGCACCCCGGCTTCGGCCAAGGCGGCTACTACTTTGGCTTCGCGTTGACGCGGAATGCTCAGGTGCACCCCGTCGAGATTGCAGCTGCCACCATCGGAAACCGAATCGGCGGCTTGCTGACCAGCCAGCATGGCGGCGGTAACGTCAGCAGTCAGTTTGGCGAAATCGAATTGGGCGGCGACGGCTGGGGCGGTAGACATGGGGGTGTGGGGTGAGGTGGTTGAGTGATTCAAATTTATACCGAAGTTTCGGTAATGTCAATACGTCGTTAACAAAACTTCGTATAAACTGGGCAAAAAAATTTTAGAAGGGTGTGTCGCCAGTAGGCGGCGTTGGCGGCTGCTCAATGTAGTGGCACCCCAATTCGCCAGCTGTGCGCAACCGAATAATCTGATCTACCAGGTAGGGGCCCAAGCCCACTTGTATCGTTCGGCCGGTGTGATAGTCTTCAAATACCACGTTTACCCCGCCGCCGTTCTCTATCTGTACTTCGGCGTCGTCCATGCCGAAAAAGATAATCGGCTCTTTCTCTTCGTAATCAATGACAACGGACAGCATCACGCAGCGAGTTGAGAGGGTTTGAAGCCTAGTTTCATCATGCCGGCAAACACCTGTTTCGCCTGGACCGTAACCGCTGCAGCCTGCTCAATGTCGGCGCCGCAGCGTACCATTTGGTCAGCCAGCGACATAGCGCAAGCGGTTTCCGGCTCTGTGTTGCGCAGCACCTCCTTTGCCGATACCCGCATCTTGGAAGGCAGGCCCGCCGCCTTGGCGGCCTTTACGATTTCGTTCGGCCGCTTGCCGGTGTGCAGCTGGCAGTTCTTGCGGTTGTATTCAATCACCGACCCAACGCCGCCAATCATGTATTGGTGGTTGTTGACGCTCTTGGAGTTGGCCACCTGTACGCCGCGCTGGGTGTGCTCTAAGAGGTTAATGACCGGGGCGTCGTTGCTCATAGACCGCAGCTGCATCTCCATGCTATTGAACTGCTCTATGTAGCCCTGTTTGAACTGTGCGGCCCGTTTGCCGGTGAACCCCATCACCAAGAAGGCAAACCCATCCTTCGACATGATAACGGAGCGTTGCGTTTTGCCGCGGCCATCGGTATAAGTTGACGGCGCAAAATTGCGCCGCGAGAATTCAGCGTCGCATTCCAGGTTATCGATAGCGCGCAGTACGCTCTTGTGGCTTTTGCCGAATCCCTTGGCTACTAGCAATGAGTCGGTGGCGGGATTACCCTTCTTGGTGGCGAAAACGATCTGATCCATTACGCTGCGACTTTAACGTTTGCGATTTCTTCGAGCACTTCGAGTACCTCATCATCATAGCAGCGGATGGGGTTGCGCAGCACGTTGTACACGCGCTCGGCATCAATATCGGGCCGCTTAGAGGTCACCAGTAGGGCAGCGTACCGCTTCAAGCGGGGCCTGACCTGCTCAATACGGTACCGAAATACCGCTTTCTCTTCAGGGGTTTTGCTGGATTTTGCCATGAATTAACGTGGTATTGTTTGTTGTCTGCCAAAACTTCGGTATTGTTGCATCGTATTACCGAACCTTCGGCAGTAAATCTAACGAAGCTTTACGATAATACCAAAACTTCGGACAGCACACCAACGACTTTTTGCTATGGAACACATCGGCAGTCGTATCAAAGCGTTTCGGGAGGAATTGGGGCTTACCCAGACGGATTTATTTCGGTCCACTGGCATTAAGCAAACCACCCTTTCAAGCATTGAGACCGGCACAGAACCCAAAGCGGGCGTCATCGGCGCCTTGCTCGCTGCTTACCCAAACCTCAATCCTGACTGGCTGCTAACGGGCTCCGGCTCCATGCTCCGAGACGGCAAGGGATTGACCCCGGTAGCGAAGCCCGAGCCGGCGGCCGTGGTGCATCCCATCGGCAACACGGTGCAATACCTGCCGATGGCCAGCCAGCCCGGCGCCGATACCATGCTGGTGCAAGCCCTGCAGTCGGCGTTGGACGCGGCCACCAAGCGGGCGGAGAAAGCCGAGCAAGAGTCCGACCGCTGGTACTGGCTCTACATGCAGAAGATCATTCCGTTCCTGGAGCCCGAGCCCGAGCAAGAAGACCAGCACAGCGACCCGGAGCCCGAGAAGAGCTACGACCAATTAAAAAAGGAGTACGTCGATAACTGCATCGCAGCGGGTATCAACCCCGACACCGGCAAGAAGTGGAGCGGCTTCAACCGCAGCAACGACGGCAACGTGGCCGTGCTGCGCGACGAAGCGACCGTGCTCGACTTCCCGACCGGCCGCCGGGTGGAGGACCTGGTTATCGGCGTAGACTACTCGGACAGCGACGCCGCCTAAGGCCCCGAAAAAGGCCCGGCACTCCGCTGTTCGTGTGGCAAGCTGCTAAACACGAGCTAGTTAGGAAATGTGATACAATCCCATCCTCTCTGCTAAAAAGCCCGTTCCTGATGCAGGAACGGGCTTTTTGTTTTGCTCGGGGACGCTCTTCAGGACAAAGCGGGCTATTAGCTAGGAAAGACAGTAGAAGTCTATAGCCAGTAGGGGCAGTCGGTACACTCCCACGAAGCCACTCACGCTGGCGTACCGGCCTGGGAAAAGTGACCTGGTTATCGGCGAGCAGCTGAGTTCAGCTAGGTTGGGCGTTTTGTATTCACGCACACGCAGCTACCCCTGACGCCTGTATTTGCCTTGGCGGGCATAGGCTCTACTTGCTGAACGGACGACCGGGGCTTACAATAGTTAGGAGGTGCAAATAGCCTTGCTCATTCACTGCTTGATCAATATCTGCCGATAGGAGGGCGGTGATAAGCTGCTTCTGAGAAGCAGAGTCGCTACGGGATACAGGCTTTCCGTGGATTTCGAAATGTCATTTCTGCAGTGAAACGAAGGAATGCTCGAACTCAGAGTATTAGTGGCGATAAGCTCCTGCGAGGGTGTCTACCTAATCCAGAGGTAGAGTTTTAGCATGGTTTGAACTCGGTTTCAATGTCGTTGTGTGTTTGGTGAATGAGGGTAGGGGCACCGTCGCTCGTAGATGACGGGAAGCAGCACGAAAACTAAGGCATGAGCCAATCCAAATTGGCTGTGCTATTTCAGTGGTATCAATGATATATGTCACTGCTAATAAGTAACATATATCATTGATTTTGGGCTGGTGGGAATGGATTTTAGGATAGATCTTCCTGGTTTTTCTCATGAATTACCCAATCGATGTATGGCAGCCGGCCAACAAGGCCGCACCGGCCGCTGTCGATACCTCGCAACTGGCCGCGGGCGGGACATCGACGGCCGCAACGGGCCGGCCCGCGCAACTTCGCGTGCCGGATGGGGGATGCCCGCGGGCCATCCTCGATGGCTGGAAACGAGACCCGCGCCTGAGCGCAGAAACGCCCGGCGTGCAAGTGCAAAACGGGGTGGCCATGCTCACCGGCGCCGTGGATACCCCGCGGGCCCGGCAAGCGGCTGAACCAGATGCCCGCAGCGCCCTGGGGGCTGCCTCGTCAACAACTGCCTGCGCGTATGGCCCCGGCGGATGCCCGAGGACGAAGAACTGCACCAAGCCTTGGGCTGCGCGCAGACTCGCGCCCCCTCCCTGGCCGGTTCCGCTGTGGACTGGGTGGTCGACCACGGCTGGGCCATTCTGCGCGGCCAAGCCCCAGCCACTTCGCCCCGCAGCGGCTGGAAGAGCTGGCGGGCAGCAGGACCGGTGTGTTGTGCGTCATCAATCGGCAGCGCATGCTGTCGGCAGCGAATTACCTGCCAGCAGCCCTTAGCGCCGGCCCGCATGGCCTGCCGGGCTGGCCGTCTGGCCCTGTATAACCCTTTCCGAGTAGCCTTTTTCGCTTGCACCATGATCCAGAACGTTGGCTCCTACGACCGGGTGATTCGCATTGTCCTGGCCGCCGTCGTTGCTGCCAGCTTGCTCACGCTCGGCGCCCGCAGCTTCAGCGGGCCCGAAATGCTGGCTTGGCTGCTCCTTCCGCTGGTACTGCTGATTACCGGCGTTACCGGCTACTGCCCACTGTACGGCTTGCTGGGCATCAGCACGCACCGTCCGTGGCAGCGTTAGGGCCCCCGTAATCCTTTTTGGCTTACCGCTGATTGAGGGCCGTTTTCCTTATGTCCGCTTCGCCATGAGTTCCGTTTCTCCCACCCGGCCGCGCCGCCCGCCCTCACCGACCGCGACATCACCGCCGCTGTGGAGCGGCTGTTCACCCACCAGCGCGGCGTCTCGTCCGCCTTTATCAACGTTGTTACCCACTAGGGCATCGTCTGACCACCAGCTCGGCCACGACCGGGCCGAGAAAGTCGCTAAAATGCAGCCGGCAACGCGTACGTGACGGGTTCTTCGGCTACGGCGGGCGGGGCATCGTCTGATTACGCCACCCTGCGCTAGACCGGTGCACGAATGACTGCCGCCCCGCCGCCGATTTTGCACCAACGGCAGCCCGCGCAGCGGCAACCTACTCCGCAGTGGGCGCCCTGGCTGCGTTTTCCACCCCAGCGGACGACGTGGCTGAACGGCGCTATACTCTGCCCGCCGCGGCTACCGCCAAACTGCGCATCTACAACCAAACGGGCCAGCTGATCAGCACGCAGGCCCTGACACGCGGGGTGGGCGCCGGTAGCCAAACGGTCCTGCAGCTACCCACCAAGCAGCTGCACGATGGCGTTTACCCGTGCCAGTTACGCAGCGCCGCTGGCCGGCAATCCTTGCGCCTACTCGTGCAGCACTAATCAGTTGCCGTTACGGGCCCTTGTCGTTGCCCATCAGGGGCGTTTCACCGGTTTTGCTACCTCTTATGAACACTCCGACAACCCAGCCTCAGCCGGCCCCGGCAGCCACCAAGCAGCTCCCGGCCCTGACCTTGCTGGTGCTGACCAGCTTCTTCCCCGAAAGCCGCCGGGCCCTGCGGCTGGCGGCCGAGTTGGCTCAGCCGCTCGGGGCCCGCCTGGTGCTGGTGCACGTCGACCAGTTGGCCCTGCTCAACGCGGATGTGCGCGGCCCGGAATGGCCCGAGCAGACGGCCGAGCTGCGCGAAGCATTGCAGGCCCTGGCCGATGAGCAGCCCGTTGCCGCCGACCTGGCCATCGTCAACGACTTGCTGCCCGATGCCGTCGACGAGCTGCTGACCCAGTACCATCCGGCCCTGTTTGTGCTAGGCCGTCCCGCCGCGGCTGGGGCTGACTTCGACATTGGCGCGGCCGTGCTCGAAATTCTGCGCAACGCCCGGGTGCCGCTGCTGCTGGTGCCCGAGTCGTACGCCGGGCCGGCTGCCCCGCGCCGCGTGGCCGTAGCCGCCGATGACGAGCCGTTCAGCCTAGACCGCGGGGCTGAACCGGCCCGGCAGTTGCTGCGGCAGCTGCCGCCAGCGCAGGCCACGGTGGTTACCGTGGTGCCCATGCAGGTCGACGAGAGCTGCGCCGCCGCCCTACGCCATGTGCGCCTGAGCAATTTGCTGCCCGATGCCGTGCCCGTCACCGCGGAGGGGTTCTACGCCCAGCACCCCGCCGACGGGCTCCTGCCCGCCCTGGCCGCCACCCAGGCCGACTGGCTGCTGATGCTGGCCCGCCGGCGCAGCCTGCTCGGCGAGCTGTTTCACCGCAGCGTCACCGGCCGCCTGCTGGGCCTGAGCCCGGTACCCGTGCTGGTGGTGCCTGCCGACCGCTGAGCTGGCCAACTTGGTCGGCTCTAGGCTTCATAGGTTCTTGGCTAACTATTCATTGCCACGTCATGCAAACGTCCTTTGCCTTCGCGGGCTTGCTGGTCATCCTGCCGGCCTGCATCCACGACTCCGCGGCCGACCACGGTGCCGCGGCGGCCAATCTGAACGTAAACCCGGAAGAAATCAGCCACCCGGCCGCCGCGGTGCAACTCCGGCCGCTGAAGGGGTTTCATACCAACATCGAGCGGGCTACGCGCGCCAACCGCCATTTTCGACAGGTGCTCTACACCGGCCGGCACTTGCAGCTGGTGCTCATGAGCCTGAAGCCCGGCGAGGAAATCGGCAGCGAAGTGCACCAAACCCACGACCAGTTTTTCCGCTTCGAAGCCGGTGCGGGGGAGTGCGTGGTCAACGGCCACCGCTACCCCGTGGCCGCCGGCGACGTGGTCATAGCCCCCGCCGGCTCGACGCACAACGTCATCAACACCGACGCCGCCCGCGCCTTGCAACTCTACACGCTGTACGCTCCGCCCCAGCACCAGGACGGCATCGTGCGCACTACCAAACTGGAAGCCACTGAGCGCCCGGCGCCCTTTAAAGGTCACGTTACCGAGTGACGCCCGCGCCGGTCTGCGGACGCCTAGCCGGGCGGCGCAGTAATCGGCGCCAACGCACGCCGCGGCCCGGCCAGGCGCCAACATCCTACTCCTTTTTTAGCCTCAATAGTCATGAAACCGTTGATTTCGGGCACCTTCATTGCCCTGACTCTGAGCGCCCTTGCCTGTCAGCAACGGCACCCCGACCACCTGCTGGAAGCCCGGGCGGTACCCGCCGCCGTCCGGCAAAGCCTGACGCGTCATTTCGCCAAAGCTTCCGACGTCATCTGGAAAAAACGCATCATCAACTACGAGGCCGGCTTCTGGGACGGCGGCACGCGGACCCTCGCCTGGTTTTCGCCGAAAGGGGTACTGGTTAAGACCCAATGGGCGGTGGTGCCCGGTGCGCTGCCCGGGCCCGTGCGCCACACGCTGGCCACGGAATACCACGGCTACCGGGTGCTTGACGCCTCGGAAACAAAGAGCGCCCGAACGGGCGAAGTGACCTACCGCACCGAGCTGGAGCGGGCCGGGAAAACGAAGACAGTCGAGTTGGAAGAGAACGGCTCGGTCATTCGGCTGTAGGGCGCGGCCACGAACGATTGATTGGCCCAGCCGCAATACCCGGCCCCTGCGGACCGCAGCACCACGTCCTGCCACTGCCGGTTGCTGCTCATCTACAATCAACACCCTGCAAACCATGGCCGTCCAGCTTAACCAAGCCGCCGTCCGCTACGCCCAGCAGCTCATCAAAGAGGGCAAGTTCAAGAACGACTCGGGCCACTGGCGGGAGCACAACCCCGACACGGCCGCCGAAAACAAGTACCTCGCCAAGCACGAAATCGAGGAGTACGCCAAGTGGCACCTGGGCGAGGACACCTCCCTGGGCGAGGACGCCAAAGGCCGCTACAAATTCCCCTTCGGCGACTTCAACACCGTGCACCGCGACGGGCTGCTGGCGGCCAAGGAGCGCGCCGCCCAGCAAGGCTACCACGACATCGAACGGGCCGCCGACGAACTGGAACAGGCGCTGGAAAAGCAGGTCAGCAAGTAATGCGAACCAGGCCAGATTAGCCCGGCAAGCAGGCCGGAGCCGTTAGGCCGCACGGACAGCAATAAAAAAGAACGTCATGCTGAGCTTCAGGATGTCTGCTCTGATTACCATTCACAGCCCCCGGGCGCATGCACCTAGCAGCCCCGGCCTGCTCCGCATAAACGGGCTAGAACCGGCACTTTCAGGCTCCCAATGGCGCGGCCGCCGCCCGGATGATGCGGCCGTCTTCCATTTCGATGATGCGGTGGGTGCGGGCGGCAAAGTCCGGGTCGTGGGTGACGATGAGCAGGGCCTGGTGGTAGGTTTCGGCCAGCTCCCGGAAGATGTCGAACACCACTTCCCCGTTCTTCTTGTCGAGGTTGCCGGTGGGCTCGTCGCCCATGATGAGGAGCGGGTCGTTGATGAGGGCGCGGGCAATGGCCACGCGCTGCTTTTGCCCGCCCGAGAGCTGGTAGGGCATTTTCCGGGCCTCGTCGGCAATGCCCAGGATGCGCAGCTTCTCGTAGGCGCGGTGCTCCAGCTCCGCGGCCGACAGCCGGCCGAGCTTCTGGCCGGGCAGCATCACGTTGCGCAGCACCGAAAACTCGTTGAGCAAGTAGTGAAACTGGAAGACGAAGCCGATTTTCTCGTTGCGCACCCGCGCCAGCTCGGCTTCGGGGCGGCCGCCCATCACCGTCCCGTCGAGCGTGAGCGTGCCCTCGTAGGCGGTGTCCATGGTGGAAAGGATGTAGAGCAGCGTGGATTTGCCGCAGCCCGACTTGCCGACCACCGAGGCAAACTCGCCGCGGCCCAGGGCAAAGCTGATGTCGCGCAGCACCTGCACCCGCACCGGATCGGCGAAGTATTTGGTGATGCCGCGGGCTTCCAGAACGGGCGTTTCCATGCTACTTGCCGCGAATGATGACGACCGGGTCGATGCGGCTGGCCTTGCGGGCCGGGAAGTAGCCGGCCAGGAAGGTGGTCAGCAGCGCAAAACTGCCCGCAATGGCGTAAAACAGCGGGTTGTAGTCGATGGGGTAGGTGTGCACGGCGGGCAGGGAGGCGGGGTTGAACGGCAGCCGCCCGATCAGCAGCGACAGGCCCAGGCCGCCGAGCAAGCCCAGCCCCCCGCCGAATACCCCGATGGACAAGGCCAACAGGATGAACACCCGCCGCACGTCGCGGCCCGCAAAGCCGACGGCCTTGAGAATGGCAATGGTGTCCATCTTCTCGTAAATCATCATGTTCAGGATGTTATAGATGCCGAAGCCGGCCACCGTCAGCAGCGTAATGCCCACCGCGTAGGAAATCAGGGTGCGGATAAACGTGCCGGTTTCAAACTCCGCGTTGGCCGTCTGGATGTCCATGGCTTGCACCTCGTACAGCTGCCGGTACTGGCGGGCCACGGCCGGGGCCTGGGTCAGGTCGCGGAGCTTCACCTGCAGGTCGGTGACGTAGGTGCTGGATTCGCCGAGCAGCTTCTGGGCGGTGGCCAGGGAGGTGTAGCTCTGCACCTTGTCGATGTCGAGCAGGCCCGACTGGAACAGCCCGACCACCTTGAGCTGCACCCGCTCGCCCCGGGTGGTGGTCAGCTGCACCACGTCGCCCACCTCCACCAGCATCAGGTCGGCGGCGCCCTTGCCGAGCACGATGCTGTTGGGCACCGTTTGCAGATCGAGGTAGCGGCCGGCTACCACGTAGTCGCGGAAGGCGAACAGGGCCGCCTCCTGCTCCACCGCAATGCCGCTGACGGTGCCGTTCAGGGTGAGCGTGCCCACGTTATAGAACACCTGGGTTTGCACCTTCGGGGCCACGCCCAGCACCCGTGGGTCGTGGCGGATGGCGGCCATGATGGCGGCGCAGTTGCGGATGCGCGGCAGCTCGTAGCGGGGCTTGATGGAGCGGATAAAATTGTGCTGCCCGCGCCCCCAGGTGGCGCGGTCGATGGGCTGCCGGGCGGCGGGCTGCAGCTCGTGGTAGAGGCGCACGTGGGGCGTGCGGTTGAGCACCAGCCCGTCGAGCAGCTTGTTCAGCCCCGACATAAAGCTGAGCAGGGCCACGAACATGGTGATGCTGAACGTGACGCCCAGGGCGGCCACCAGCGTCTGCCGCCTCCGCGCCCGCAGCAGGGCCCCGGCTACTTCCACCAGCAGCGGCGCGCTCATGAGGCCGGCACGGTTAGCTCGTCGCCGGGCCCGAGGCCGCCGAGGATTTCCACCATCTGGTAGTCGCGCAGGCCGACGCGCACCGGCACCGGCTCGCCCCGGCCGTTCAGCACCGTGGAGTCGTTCACCAGGGCCCGGCGCGGCACCAGCAGCGCCCGGCGCTTGGTGCGCAGCACAATGCTGGCCTCGAAACTCAGCTGCGGGTACAGCACCGGCGGCCGGCGCACGAACCCGGCTTCGACCAGGAAGGTCTTGCTGCCGGCGTTCATCAGGGGCACCACCGCCGTCACCCGCGCCGGAAACACCTGGCCCGCGTAGCTGTCCAGCGTCACCAGCACAGGCTGGCCCGGCCGGATGCGCACGATGTCGGCCTCGTCGACCTGCATTTCCAGCACGTAGCGCCGGGCCTCGCCGAGCAGGGCCAGCGGCGTCTGCGGGCTCACGGCCTCGCCCGGCCGGGGGTAGAGCTTGTAGACCACGCCCCGCACGCGGCTGCGCAGCACAAAGTCGCGGGTCTGCTGCCGGGCAATCTGCAGGTTGGTACGCGCCTGCCGGGCCGCGAAGTCGAGCTGCCGCTGCAGGGTGTGGTAGCGAGCCAGCGCCGCCGTGTAGGCCGTGCGGGCGCCGGCGTAGGCCAGCTCGCGCTGCTCCAGCGCCTGCCGCGTACCGATGCTCTGCGCCCAGAGCCGGCGCTGCCGCTCCAGCTGCCGTTGCTCGTCGGCCAGGGTGCGGCGCTGCAAATCGACCTGGGTCTGGGCCTCGCGGAGCTGGTCCTGGTTGGCGGCCACATCGGCGTAGCGGGCGGCCAGGGCGGCATTTTGGGCGGCCAGTTGGGGTACGTCGCCAGCAATGGCCAGCAGGGGCGTGCCCACCTGCACGGAGTCGCCCTCGCGCACGTAAACCGCTTTGATCAGGCCGCCGACGCTGGCAAAGGCCTGGTACTGCCCGGCGCTTTTGACGGTGCCGGCCGCGTACACGCACTCGGAAATGGGGGCTACCACCGGCCGCACGTGCTCGGCCTTGGGCCCGCAACTGCCCAGAAGTACCAATACGAGGCCGCCGAGCCACAGCCACCGGGTCGGGTAGAAGCAGGGCCCGCCGCTTCTACCCGACCCGGTGGCATTCCGATGGTGTAGATGGCGGCTGACAGGCATGGCTAAACGATTGGAGTGGTAGCACAACGGGGGAGTCGGGCGCCCGCGTGGGTTGGGGCCGTTCTGGTTGATCAGTTCGGGGAAGAAGCTCAGGCGGTGCGAGAGGATGCGTCGCACCGCCGCAAGGCCAGGGCGCAGGACGTGTACACCCGAAGTTTCTTTGCCCAACAACACGGCACCGACATCGGGCAGTGTCGGTAGCCCGCCCCGGAGCTTCTGGCCTGCGTCGATCAGGTGCTGCACCCTGCCGACGGTGTGGCGCAAATACAAAGGAATGCACCTGGTGCGTGAGCCTACCGAGCAGCATCAGCGCGAGTGTGTCCGCCACCAGGGCGCGGTAGGACTGCGTGTAGACCACCAGCCGGTGGATACTCTGCCACCGCGTCATCGGTGTGGAGCGGATGGCGAGGTGGAGAACCGGTAAACTGGACTACAGGCCCGCCATGCCCTGGCGCGGCGGCCGGCTCAGGCGAAACAGGTAGCCCGCCTGCAGCAGCACGCCGGTGGCATATACCCGCGACGCGCCTTCCGCTGCGGGGGCGTCGAACATTTTGGTGAAGCTGCGGTAGTAACGTGCGTTGAGCGTCCAGCCCTTGGGCGCGCGGTAACCCAGGCCAGCTACCCCGCTCAGGCACAGCGGTGTCATCTGCTGCCGGCCGCTGTAGGCCCGGTGCTCCTGCTGCACCGAAGACTGGTTGGTAAATTCCGTGGTTCGCCGCTCATCGGTGCTGGCCTGGACGAGATAGTCGAGCTGAGGCCCCAGCTCCATGAACACTCGCGCCGTATTCATTTGCGCCAGCACGGGCAGGCTCAGGTAAGTCAGCATGCGGTTCTGGCGGTATGAGTAAGCGGCTGTGCCGTCGGGCAATCCGGCGGTTTGCGTCACGCGCTGCCGGTAGCCGGTGCGGGTTACCAGCAGCTCGGGCTGCAGGCTGGTTTCGTTACGGGCCGCCAGCGGAATCTGCAGGGCCACGCCTTCGCTGAAGCCAGGGCAGACGCGCTGCCGGGTGCGGTAGTTCGGGCCGTGCAGCCAGGTCACGTCGCCGGCCAGCCCAGCCAGGGAAAAGCCGGTTTTAGGCCCCAGGCAGAGGCCACGTGCTGGTTGGGCGTGGGCGCCGGCGGCGGCCAGCCAAAGCAAGGCCACCAGCCCGGCCGCGCCCAGCACCGGGCGCGGCTGCCGCCGCCCGGTGCTGGGCGCGGCCAACCAGCCACCCGAAAAGCAAACGCGCGAGGCCGGCCAGGCCGCCGGGCCTGCTTCCGGCGCGCAGAAATGGGAGGTGTACGCATAGTGCATGAGGACTGCGCAGTTGAGTTGAACAGACCTAAATAGCACGCCCGCTGCCCAAAAAACGATGAGCAATGCCACATGGGTTAATGACTTATGTCATTAATTTCAAGCGGTTTGTCATTTGCTTTCCTCCGCCTCCCGGTCGAATGAAGTTCCCGACAGCTAGGCGCTGAGGGCGGCCCGCGCCTGCTTTTTCGGCTGCCGCTTGAGGTAGCCGCGCTGCAGCACAACGTGCTGCAGCGCCTCCATGCTCTGGCTGAAGCCGGCCGTGCCCCGCTCCACGTGCTGCATTGGGCCAGCATAGGGGGACGGGGCGCGGTGATGCGGGGAGAAAGGATGAAAAACCGCCGACTCAGACGGGCAGTGCCGTCGCTGGCGCCGGCGTCAGCGCCGCTGCCAGCGCCTGTTCGGCCTCGGCCATGTTGCGCATGCCGGTCAGCAGCGCGTCGGGGGTAAAGGAAATGCTGTCGATGCCCTGCGCTACCAGGAAGCGGGCGAAGTCGGGGTAGTCGCTGGGGGCCTGCCCGCAGAGGCCGATGGGCCGGCCGCTGGCGTGGGCCGCCCGAATCACCTGGGCCAGCAGCTGCTTGACGGCCGCGTTGCGCTCATCGAAGAGCGGGCTGACGATGGCCGAGTCGCGGTCCAGGCCCAGGGTGAGCTGGGTCAGGTCGTTGGAGCCGATGCTGAAGCCGTCGAACACCTCGGCAAACTCGGCGGCCAGGATGACGTTGCTCGGAATTTCGGCCATAACGTAGATTTCCAGCCCGTCGGGGCCGCTGCGGCGCAGGCCGAATTCCTGCATCAGGGCCACCACTTTGCGCCCTTCTTCCACGGTGCGGCAGAAGGGAATCATGGCCTTCACGTTGCTGAGGCCCATGCCCTCGCGCACCCGGCGCAGGGCCTCGCACTCCAGCCGGAACCCCTCGCGGTACTGCGGGCTGTAGTAGCGCGAGGCCCCGCGGAAGCCCAACATGGGGTTTTCCTCCGCCGGCTCGAATTGCCGCCCGCCGAGCAGGCCCGCGTACTCGTTGGTTTTGAAGTCGCTCAGCCGCACGATAACCGGGCGCGGGTAAAAGCAGGCCGCCACGAAGCCAATAGCCTGGCTGAGCTGGTCGACGAAGTACTCCGGCTTGCTGGGGTAGCGCGCCGTCAGCTGCTCGATTTCGGCCCGAGCCGCCGCGTCCTGCAGCTTATCGAACTCGACCAGCGCCATCGGATGGATGCGGATGGCGTTGTTGATGACGAATTCCATGCGCATCAGCCCCACGCCCTGGCTGGGGTAGCGGGCCAGCTGCAGGGCGCGGGCGGGGTCGGCCAGGATGAGCAGGGGCTTGGTGCGGGGCCGGGGCACGGTTTCCAGGTCGATTTCCGTTTCCGTCCAGGCCAGGCGGCCGGCGTACACCCGGCCTTCGTCGCCCTCGGCGCAGGACACGGTAATGAGCTGCCCGTCTTGGATCTGCTCGGTCGCGTCGTGGGTGCCCACCACGGCCGAGAGGCCCAGCTCCCGCGCCACGATGGCCGCGTGGCTGGTGCGCCCGCCCTTGTTCGTAACGATGACCGCGGCTTTCTTGAGCACCACGTTCCAGTCGGGGCTGGTGCTGTCGGCCACCAGGATGTCGCCGGGCTGCAGGCGGTGGCCCTCGGCGGGCGAGGCCAGGATGCGCGCCACCCCGCTGGCAATCTGGCTGCCCACGGCCTTGCCCGCGGCCAGCACCGGTGCTTTTTCTGTGAGGTGGTACTCGTGCAGGCGCAGCTCACGGCGGCCGTGGTGGATGGTTTCGGGCCGGGCCTGCACAATGAACAGCTCGCCCGTCAGCCCGTCCTGGGCCCACTCCACGTCCATGGGCAGGCCGTAGTGCTCCTCGATGAGCAGGCACCAGCGGCCCAGTTGCTCCACTTCGGCGTCCCGGAGCACGTATTGCTGGCGCTTGGCGGCGGGCGTGTCGGTGTTGCGCAGGGCCTGGCCGCCGGCATCGTCTTCGGGGGCGTAACGCATGGTCTGGGCCTTGTCGCCGAGCTTTTTGCTGACCAGGGCTCGGCCGCCGCGGCGCACGGTGGGCTTGAAGAGGTAGAATTCGTCGGGGTTGACGGCGCCTTGCACCACGTTTTCGCCCAGGCCCCAGCTACCGGTCAGGTAGATGAGCTGCTCGTGGCCGGTTTCGGGCTCGATGGTGAAGGCCACGCCGGCCGAAGCCAGGTCGGAGCGCACCATCAGCTGCACGCCCGCCGACAGGGCCACGCGTAGGTGGTCGAAGCCGTGCTGCAGGCGGTATTTGATGGCCCGGTCGTTGAACAGCGACACGTAGCAGCGCTGCACGGCCGCCAGCACGGCCGCCTCGCCGCGCACGTTCAGGAAGGAGTCGTGCTGCCCGGCAAAGCTGGCGGTGGGCAAATCCTCGGCGGTAGCGCTGCTGCGCACGGCCACCTGCACGTCGGCGGCGCGGCCGGCGCACAGCTCTCGGTAGGCTACGCGCACGGCCTGCGCCACGTCGTTGGGCAGCTGGGCGGCCTGCACCAGGGCCCGGGCTTCGGCGCCGGCCTCCTGTAGCCCCTCAAAGGTTTCGGGGTCGATGCGGGCCAGCAGCTGGGCTAGCGGTTCCGGTAGGTGGTTAACTTCCAGAAAACGCCCGTAAGCGGCGGCCGTGGTGGCGAAGCCGTCGGGCACGCGCACGCCCTGCGGGGTGAGGCGGTTGTACAGCTCGCCCAGGGAAGCGTTTTTGCCGCCCACCACGGTTACGTGTTCGTTGGTCAGCGCGCCGAAAGGCAGTGTGAAAAGGTCGGTTGGGTTCATGGGGCAGGCGAAAAAGCGACGGGTGAGCGGGAGAAAAGCAGCCATCAATACAGTAGGCCGTCAACTGCGGTCGGCAGCAAAGCCGGGGCCGGCTCGGCCTCGGCCGGCAGTAGCAGCACCGGCACCGGGCAGCGACGCGCCACGGCAGTGGCCAGGTGGCAGGGCCACAGGCTGGCTAGAAGGCTACGCGGCCGGGCCACCAGCACCAGCCAATCGGCTTGGATATCCACCGCGGCCTGCACCAGCCCCGCGCTGCGCGAGGCGTGCTGCAACTGGTAAGAAGACGGGTCCGCCGCGGCGAGCAGTGCCCCTGCCTGGCGGGCGGTGGCCACCACGCGACGCATGTCCAGTGCCGGACCGGCGGGCCCGGCCACGTGCACCACCGTGTAGTCGGCCGACAAGCCTTGCAGCAGTGCTAGAAGCCGCCGGGAGGCCGAACCCAGGCGAAACGCGGCCCCGTCGAGGGCCAGGGCCAGCTGCCGGGGCAAGCCGGGGCCGCCGGCGGCTTCAGCCGGCACGAGCAGCAGGGGCAGGCGGGTGTCGCGCAGCGCCGGCAGGGCGTAGTTGTAAAGCAGTTGGTCGATTAGGTAGTGCTCGGGCGCGAGGCCCAGCACCAACAGGTGAGGAGCCTGACGGTGGATGAGAGCTTGCAGCGTATCGTGGAGTCCGTCGGCGGCCGGCTCCACGGAGGCAACGACCGGCAGCGTCCGCGCCAGCTCGGCCAGGGCCGCGGCCGCGTCGAGCTGCTGCTGGTCCAGGTACTCGACAGGCATGGGCAACAGACCAAACTCTGGCTCCACCACGGCTTCGGCTTTTAGGTGCACCAGCCGCAATTCAGCCCCGGTAGCCGCCGCCAGCAGCGCCGCGTAGTAAGCCGCCCGGTGCGCTTCGGGCGAAAGGTTTGATAAGACGACGAAAACCGGTTTCATCTTCAGCCAGGGCTAGAGTTACAAAGGTTTCGGCAAGCACGCCGCGCTTCGGGTTAGCTTAGGCAGCCGGCCCCGGCCCCGGCCCCCGCACTCGCAACAGGTTGAGGACCGAGCCGGCACCACCCTCGTAGGCACAGAGCGCGGCGGCCTGCCGGTCCAACCAGGTATTCACCGTGCCGGTAAGCGTGGCCCGCTCACAGCGCGCACGCCCCGCACGCTTTTCACCACGTGCAGCACCAAGTCTCTATCCGACCACGCCGGCACGTTGCCTAGCACCATTACCCGGCCTTCACAGGCGGTGCAGCTCACTTCGTAGTGGCAGGTAATAGCGTCCTGCAGCAGAGCCTCCTCTACGTCGCGGCGCAACGTCACGTCGGGCAAATCCACCCAGTCGCGCCCCTCGATGGTGTTGATGACGCCCCGTACCCCGCGCACAGCCTGAGCAATTTCCTCGGCTCGCTCCCGCGCCAGCAGGTGGTCTGCGTACCCCGATAATGCCACAATCCCCTGCGCGCAGTTGATAGCAATCCAGGGGTATTTTACCCCGCTTCTGATGGTCTGCAGGCGTTCCACGGCCGCCGTGATGTCATCATCAGCCAGAGCCGTTTCCGGGGCGAAACCGGGTTGTGATGTTTCCATGGCCGTTTCAGGTTCAAGGCCCCAGCCGATTGGTCGTAGTTGCTACCCGAAATTGCTCTTTCCATTCCCGTAGTAGCATGACGAACAGCATCTTACCCGGTGATTTATATCACTGTCGTGGCAACAGCATTCATCAAGCTAAGTCAACGGGGCGTCAGCCCGAATAAAATGGCATAGCCTCTGATTAGTTCTTTTATTAGCGCCACTGCCTGGCAGCTGAGCAAAGCCAAACTTGTCTTCCATAGTGTCCTCCAGCCAAACAAAAAGGCAGGTGGTAAGTCCCGTTATGTACACTAGGCCGCTCGTTATTGCTGCTAAGAAAAACCCCGCTGGTGCACCACCAGCGGGGCTTTTGTGATATCCAAACGAAGATTGCGCTGTGCAAATGACCAAATAGCAATTGATGGGTTATCCAAAAGTTGCTAAAGGATGACTCACGCCGCCAGCTAGTGAACCATATCGGGCAATTTGTCCAGGGAAATAGGTTTGTGGCCCAGGTTCTGCCGTGCGAACAGGGCTCCTTTTGCCATGGGCTCTATACAGCGCTTACCATTGTGCCCTGGCAACTCATCTCACGTTGGTGCATGAGCAAACCGGCGAGTTGGCGCTGAAGATCAGCCGCGGTGCCTCCAGCGAAAATTTCTTTGCCCACCTGTGCCGATTGAGCTGCTACCCGCTGCTGTGGGCGACGGCCGGGGGCGGCACGTCACGGGCCGACTTTCACGACGACCAGATTGCGGCCGCCCAGCACGCCGGCCCTACGCAGTGGCCGCCAGGTAACACCCGAGGCCAGAGCGGCGCTGACCGGCGGCCTCGCGGCGGAAAACCCTGGCAAACGGCCACACCAGTGGCCGAACAAGGGAACAACGACCATATGGGATACCAAAGCGGACCGGGCTGCCAAGGCAAGTGATGTCCGAAGAAAAGCCGCATCCAACCACGAAGGTCGGGAATCCGTATTTTCAAGCAGCCCTGCTTCATTAGGTCTGAAAAACTCTATACACGCGCCCGCTTTTGGCCGGCTTGTGCATTCAATATGGTAACGCTTCGATTATCAGCGCCCAGCGAGTTAGCCAGACTTCAGCAGCTGGTATCCTGGCCCTGTGCTGCTCGCACCCGGAACATGTACCGAAACCGTTGTGTTACCTTGCGTGCTTTCTCACCCGTTCCGAATGCCTGCCACCCGCCATTACTTTTCTAACGCTCTGGGGTCTATCGACTTCGTGCCGGGAGCTTACGTGCAGTTGCGCTGGTCGGGGCAGCCGTTGAGCAGCCCGGAGCTGCGCGCCCTCTACATCCATGTCCGTAACGTGCTGGAACGCAAAGGGCTGCATTGCCTGCTGGTGGACCACCGCGCCATGGCCTCAGCCCCGGACGCGGCGGATCAGCAGTGGCTGCTGACGCAATGGCTACCCGAAACCGCGGCTCGCACCCGAGCTACCCACTACGCGGCGCTGCCCGCACCGGATCCGGCCCGCCGCTTGCACACCGAGCCGGTGGTGCAGGACCTGCGCCGGTACCTGAGCGTGGCCCTGTTTGACGACCCCGAACAGGCGGCAGCCTGGTTCGACGCGGCTTAGTTCCCGGCAGATGCCCGCCGACCTCCCGTTGCTGCGCTGGCTGCGCCGGCGCTTCGATCTTTCCCGCGACATGGCCGACCCGGTCGACATCGTGGCGGACGTGCGAGAGGGCATGGCCTTCCGCGGCACCAACCTGTGGGTACTCATTTTTGCCATTCTGGTGGCCTCGGTGGGACTGAACGTCAATTCGACGGCGGTCATCATCGGGGCCATGCTCATTTCGCCGTTGATGGGCCCCATCGTGGGCATTGGCTTCGGCGCGGCCACCGTGGAGCTGGAACTGATTCAGCGCGGCGTCAAGAACCTGCTCGTAGCGGCCGGCATCAGCGTGGCGGCCTCGACCCTGTACTTCCGGCTCACCCCGCTCACCGACGCCGGCTCCGAGCTGCTGGCCCGTACCCAGCCCACCACCTGGGACGTGCTCATCGCCCTGTTCGGCGGGGCCGCGGGCGCTATTGCCCTCACCCGGCGCGAACGGGGCAATGCCGTGCCGGGCGTCGCCATTGCCACGGCGCTTATGCCCCCGCTGTGCACGGCGGGCTACGGGCTAGCCACGGCACACTGGACGTTTGTGTTCGGGGCGCTGTACCTGTTCAGCATCAACTGCGTGTTTATCAGCCTGGCCACCTTTTTGGTGGCGCGCATCTTGCCGCTGCCCCACCATACCTTCGTGAGTCGGCGCCGCGCCCGACGCGTGCAACTCAGCATCTGGCTGGTGGCCCTGCTCACCGGCGTGCCCAGCATCTACCTGGCCGCGCGCATTGTGCAGCGCACCGTGTTTGCCCACAACGCCCAGCGCTTTGTCGACGAGCAGTTCAATCAGCAGCCGGGCACCTACGTAGTCACCCGTCGCATCGAGGCCGACACGCGCAGCATCAACGTGCTGCTGGCCGGGCAACTCCTGACCCGGACGCAACTGCTGACCGCCCGTGCCACGTTGGGCCGCTACCGGCTCGACAAAGCGCAGCTGACCGTGCGCCAGGGCTTGGCCCAACTCGACTCCGCCGACGCCCAAACCATGCGCAACAGCCTGCTGGAAGACGTGCGCAGCCGCAACGAACAAACCCTGGCCGGCTACGATGCCCGCCTTGCCCAGCTGCAGCAGGTACTCACCCAGGCCGACAACCCCGCCGTGACGGGCCTGCCCGCGGCCCCAGCGCTGCTGCGCGAGGTGCAGGCGGAACACCCCGCCGTCCGCCAGCTCGGCCTGAGTCGCTTGGTGCAGCCCGCCGTCGATTCGCTGCGGGCCGACACGACCCTAGTGGTTTCCGTGCGAACGGAGCGCCCGTTGCCCGCCGCCGAGCAGCAGCGGCTGCGCCAGTGGCTGGCGGTGCGCGCCGGCGGCAAGCGGGCTGTACGGCTGCTGGTCAACGAGTAAGTGCGGAGCTGATTCAGACTTCCGCCGGCTTGGCAGGCGCTGTAAGGTACCTGCTCAAACAAGCGCGCACGCCTTCAGGGTTTAGGACAGTCGCTGTTGGAACGCCTCCAGCAGCTGCAGCACGGCCCGCCAGGCAGCGGCGTGTTCGGTGGCCGTGGCAGCAGCACGGAGCTGGTTGGCGGCGATGAGCAGTTGGCGCAGCACCGGGGTCAACTCCTGGGCTACCTGCTGCCAAAAGACGGATAATTCTTGGCCTTCGGCGGCCGAAGCCCGCAAGTCGATTAGCAGGGCCGCGGCTGCGGCCAGTTGCCGCAGCACCAGTAGCTGAGCAGCCTCGGGCGGGCGCGGCGTGGCCGCCGCCAGGCACAGTGCCCCGATGGTGATATGCAACCGCGTTACCAAAGGCTGCACGACGTGCCGCTGCAGGCCCAGTTGCTCCGCCACGCCGGCATCGATGAGGGCACTAGGGTGCCGGTGCGCTGCTTCCAAGCGTATCAGTTCGCGCTGAGCAATGGCGGCGGCGCAGAGGCTCGCCGGCCGGGGCAAGTAGGCCGGCTCGGCCGCCGATACCGCGTCCTGCCAGTCATAGGCCGCGTCCAGCAGTACCAGGCAGATGGGCACGTCGAACAGCCGTGCCGTGATGAGCGCCAGTTCGTCCAGTAGTTTTTTGCCGACCGCGTGCACTACGCAGTACCCGGCAACGCTGGTTACTGTGGCAGCGGGAAAGGGCATATCGTGTAGCAGAACGAGGCCGGTGGCAATGCTCATGAAGGGTAGCTGGGGAACGGGCTGCGCTGTCTAAATATATTAAAATAACGATGCTCGGCACCCTCTTCACGCTGGAGTGCTTAACCTGGAGAAGCCGGTGACCTCGCTGCTGGCCGGCATGGGTATCATAGTACTGGTGCTGGGCTTTGTCTTTCCGGACTTTGCGGCCCGCTTCATCAGCGGCATCATTGTCGCCGTGCAACGGCCCTTCACGGTCAGTGACGCGATGCAGATTGACGCCTACTTGCCCGCTCGACGTGTTGCCGCAGCTGCGCCCGGCCCCGGAGTCATCGACCAAATAAGGCCAATCGGCGTAAGCTTAAGCCAGCCGTTACACTTGCCACGGGCCCGTCTGCGGACCGCAGTGGCACTACCACCCTGCACGTATGCCTCAACACACCTACCGCACCTTTGCCCTAATGCTGGCCGCCTCGTTCGTCGTCATGTACACGGTGATGTTTCTGAACGTGGACCGCTTGGCGCACATCTACCTCAGCCTGACGCGCACCTACATGACCCTGCTGATGGTGGCCCCGATGGCCGTGTTGATGCTGGTGTTCATGCCCCACATGTATCCAGACAAAGCGCGCAACACGCTTATCCTGGTGAGCAGCGCGTTGGTGTTCGTCCTGGCCCTGCTGGGGCTGCGCACCCAGGCGCTGGTTACCGACGAGCAGTACATGCAGGCCATGATTCCGCACCATTCCTCGGCCATCATGGTCAGCCAGCAGGCCCGGCTAAAGGACCCGGAGCTGCGGCAACTCGCGCAGGACATCATTCGGGCGCAGGAACGGGAAATTGCCCAGATGGAACGCATTCGCGCCCGTCTGAAGCACTGAATCCCGGCGGTCTGGCCGCTGACATCCCCTGACGACTTGTGTAGTTTGCGGCCCAGTCGCTCCGTTTTGCCTATGGATTTGTTTGCCCTCATTACGCTGCTCATCGTGGTAGCGGCGGCGTTTGCCTACCTGAATTCGCGTTTTCTGAAGCTGCCCGACGCCATCGGTATCATGGTCGTGTCGCTGGGCTTCTCGCTGCTGTTGCTCGGGCTGCACGCCGTGCAGCCCACCTGGTTCGCCCTGGCCCGCCGCACGGTGGCCGGCATCGACTTCGATCAGGTGCTCTTCGACGTGATGCTGAGCTTGCTGCTCTTTGCCGGCGCCTTCCACACCGACGCGGCCCAGCTGCGGGTGGAGCGGCGCTCGGTGATGCTGTTCGCGCTGGTGGGCACGCTCTTGAGCACTTTTTTCATCGGCACGGGGCTGTACGGCATCAGCCAGTGGCTGGCGCTGAACCTCTCGTACCCGCTGTGCCTACTGTTCGGCGCGTTGATTTCGCCCACCGACCCCATTGCCGTGCTCGGCATTCTGGCCCGCTTCAAGCTGCCGGAAAGCGTGAAAACCAACATCGTGGGCGAGTCGCTCTTCAACGACGGGGTGGGCGTGGTCGTCTTCGCCACCATTTACGAGCTGGTGCTGGGCAAGGAGCTGGGCGTAGGCGGCATCGGCTGGCTGTTTCTGCAGGAAGCCGGCGGCGGCCTGCTATTTGGCTTGGTGCTGGGCTACGGCCTGTACCGGCTGCTGCGCTCCATCAACCACTACCAGACCGAGGTGCTGCTCACGCTGGCCGCCGTGATGGGCGGCTACCTGCTGGCCCAGCACCTGCACATTTCGGGGCCGCTGGCCATGGTGGTAGCCGGCCTGTTCGTGGGCGACCGGGCCCGGCAGGACGCCATGAGCCACGAGACGGAGGAGTACGTGGACAAGTTCTGGGAGCTAATCGACGTGATTCTCAACGCCCTGCTGTTCGTGCTCATCGGCGTGGAACTGCTGGTCATTGAGTTCGAGCCCTCGTACTGGCTCATCAGCTTGCTGGCCGTGGTGCTGGTGCTGCTGGCCCGCTACGCGGCCGTGTGGCTGCCCTTCCGCCTGGCCCGGCGCTGGCTCAACCTCGACCACAAAGCCCCGCTGATGATGACCTGGGGCGGGCTGCGCGGCGGCATCTCGGTGGCGCTGGCCCTGTCCATCAGCAACGAGGTGCCGCACAAAGGCTTGATCGTGGCCATTACCTACGCGGTGGTGCTGTTTTCCGTCATCGGGCAGGGCCTCACGCTGGAGCGGCTCATCCGCCGGCTGTACCCGCCCGGCGCCAGCGAGTCGGCGGAGGGGCCCGGGTAGCACCCACCCAAAAAAACCAGTCTGGCGGTGTAAGGAAACGCGGGGCCGCGCGTCCAGCCGGTTACCTTTCACCAGCTTACCTGCTGCCGATGCCTGCGCGCCCGTTGTCACTTCCCACATCCGCGGCCCGATGAGCCAAGTTGCTACCACGGCCGAGCCAGCGCGCTGGCTGGAACGCTACGGCGACGAGCTGTACCGCTTTGCCCTGGGCCGGGTGACCGACGCGGCCACGGCCGAAGAGCTGGTGCAGGATACCCTGGTCAGCGCCCTGGGCGCGCTGACCTCGTTTCGGGGGCAGGCCTCGGAGCGGACCTGGCTGTTTGCAATTCTCAAGCGCAAGGTCATCGACCATTACCGTCGCCAGGCCCGCTCGCCCTTCATCCCGCTCGACCTGAGCCCGGAACAGGCCCCGGAAGCCGAATTTTTCCGTCCCGCCGACGGACACTGGCGCCCGGAGCACTACCCCACGGACTGGGCCGCCGACGAGGCCAGCAGCCGCAGCGACGCGGCGCTGGAGCAGCGGGAGTTTCAGGCCGTGCTGCAGGGCTGCCAGCAGCGCCTCGCGCCGCAGCACCTGGCCGTGTTCGTGCTGCGCTTCGTGGAGGAGCAGCCTGCCGTGCTCATTTGCCAGGAGCTGGGCTTGTCGTCGGCCAACTACTGGGTGATTATTCACCGGGCCAAACTATACCTGCGGCGCTGCCTGGAAAAGAACTGGTTTCGCCCACCCGCCCCGCCCCATTCCTAGCGTCATGCCCATTTCTTCGCCCCTGTTCAACTGCCAGCAGGCCACGCTGCTCATCGAGCGGCGGGCCGACGAGGCGCTGCCCCTCAAAACGCAGGTCCAGCTCTGGGCCCACCTGCGCCTGTGTCCGCTTTGCCGCCGCTACGCCGTGCAAAGCGTCTTCATTGCCCGGCAGGCCCAGGCCGCCGTCGACTACCGCGTGCCCGCCGACGTGGTGCTGCCCGCGGCGGCCCGGCAGCGCATTCAGCAGGCGCTGGACCAGCACTCGGCCGAGTAGCCGGGCGCGGAAAAGCAATGTGCAAGCTGGTGTAAGGCCCCACCGACCGCCGCGTCTACCGGGGCAAATCAGTTTACCTCACTTTTTCCGTAGCCCATGCGCCAATTCCCCGTTGCCGCCCCCCAAATTCTGCTGGCCGCCCTGCTGCTGGCCGCGCCCTTCATCCACGCCCAGGACGGCGGCAAAAAGCCCGCCGATAAGATGCAGACGGCCAAAGACAAAATGACCAAAGACAAGATGGCCAAGAAAAAGATGAGTGAGGGCAAGATGTAAGCTGCCTCAGCCCAACAGCCCACGGCCCCGTTCACTGATGCGTGAGCGGGGCCGTGGGCTGTTGGGCTAGTGTATTTGGACAGTAAGCCCAAAGCACCTCATGCTGAGCCCCGTCGAAGCAGCTCTACCGACTAACGGAGCGGTAGAGCTGCTTCGACGGGGCTCAGCATGACGGCCTATACGGCCTCAGAGCTCCATTTATTAGTTGTTCTTCCACAAACTAAACCCGACCGGGCTTACCGAATGCGCTCCAGGTGCCAGGTGCCCACGGGCGGCCCGTCGGCGGCGGTGCCGGTGGCGGGCGGGAGGTGCAGCGGCCGGATGGACTCGGCGGGCATGGTGGCCTGGTTGGGAGCGGTAAACGAGGGGCCGCTGTCGGTGCCGGCGTCGTAGGCGCGAGCGGGTACGGAGCGGCGCGCCACCCACTGGCCATCTACCAGCAGGTTTTCGCTTTCGAGGGCGGCAAACCAGTCGGGGCTGGGCGCAATCATCGTCACCACCGTCAGCAGCGGGTGGGCGGCGTCGAGGCGGATGGTGTCGGTGAAGGTACCGGGCGAGTTGAAGCCGCCCGCCCCGTCGAGCAGGGCCAGGGCCGCGCCGCTGCTGCGCAGGGCGTTGATTTCGGTGCGCAAAAAGCCGTTGTGGCCCAGCTCGGCCATGTCCTTGATGCCCCGGCTGGCCAGCTGCCCCGAACGGTACACCAGCCCGTCGGCGCGATGCGAAACACCCATCGGCGGCGAAAAATGGGCGCCGTAGGGAAAGTCGGCGTGGGTGCTTGCGCTCCACGTGGCCTCGAAGGTCACGCGGTACACGGCCGGCAGTACGCTGGGCGCCGCCTCGGCGGGGGCGTCATCGTCGCGGCCGCAGGCGCCCAGCAGCAGGGCCAGCAGGCAGGCGTAGCGGGTGGTTTTCATTGGAAGGGCCAAGGATGGAGGAACAGAAATGCAAGGGATAATGCGGCCGGTTAGTGGCCGGCGTGCCAGTCGTAGCCGCGCTCGGCCCAGTAGTCGGCGGGGCGCTGGTCGGCGAAGCGGATGGTGCCGATGCGCTTGAGGTGCTTGATGCCGTACTTCAGGGGCGTGACCAGCCGCAGGGGCGCGCCGTGCTCCAGAGTGAGCGGCTGCCCGTTCATCTCGTAGCACAGCAGCGTCTGCGGGTGCAGGGCGCTGGCCAGCTCCAGGCCCACGTAGTAGGCCGCGTTGGGGGTGGCCAGGCCCACGTAGGGGGCCGCATCGGCCGCGGGGTGGTTGGGGTCGGCCAGGGGCTGGCCCGAGCGGGTGGCCAGCGGGTAGCGGGCCAGAAAATCGGCGAAGCGCACCCCGGCCCAGGTCACCACCACGCTCCAGCCCTCGATGCACTTCAGCTCGGTGGTTATTTCGGTGCGCGGCAAGGCTTTAAGCTGCTCGATGCTGAACTCCTGGCGGGCCGAGCGGCCGTATGGCTGCACCACCAGGCGCCAGGCCGCCGGGTCGAAACCGGCCTCGTCGAGGCCCACGTGGCCGTTGACGCGCGGCGTGCGGGCGCGGGCGGCGGCAAATTCCGGGGCCAGGCGGGTATTGCTGTAATAGGCGTTGCTGAGGCGGGCGTTGGCGTCGAGCACCCCGCGCAGGCCGCTGGGAATGCCGTCGGCGTCGGGGGTGTGGAGCAGGTAGCGCCAACCGGCCAGCCCAGCTATGCCCGCCAGGCCCAGCGCCAGAAAGGAGCGGCGCGAGCGGGTGGCAGCGGCGCGCAGGGCGGCGGCTTCCTCTTCGGGTGTGGCGGGCAGCTTCGGGGGCGTTTCGGGGAGCATGGGCGCGGCAGTTAAGGGCGGACAGCAGTGGCGGCCGAGGGGGCTGCCGGGGCGGTGGTTTCGGTCGGCGCAGTCGGCACATCCTGGATTTCGAAGCCGGCCACCATGGCGCGGAAGTTGTTCCAGCCGGCCCGCACTACTTGGGCGATGTGCACCAGGAAAAACAGCACGTAACCGATGGTGAGGGCGAAATGCTCGGCGCGGGCCCACTCGTAGCCGCCCAGCGCGGTGGTCAGCCAGCCCAGCTGCGTGGGCTTGTAGATGGCCAGGCCGGTGAGCAAGGAACCCGCGCCCATGAGGATGACGGTGGTGTAAGCCAGCTGCTGGGCGCCGTTGAACTTGCGCGGCGGCAGCGGCTCCTTGCGCAGGCCCACGTCGTGCAGCACCACCTGCCAGGCCTCACGAAAGGAGCGGCGGGTGGGCAGCAGGTAGCGCCACTCCCCCGACAACGCGGTGTAGAGCACGTACAGCAGGCCGTTCAGGGCAAATACCCACATCAGCACGAAGTGCCAGGACATGCCCTGGGCCAGCTTGTGGTCCATGTGAAAGGCCGCGTAGAACGACTGCGGGAAGAACTTCAGCAGCGTGGTGCGGCCCCAGCCGAGGCGGTACACGTCGTTGGCCCAGTAAATCCACAGCCCGCTCCAGATCATCAGGGCCAGCACGGGGAAGTTGAGCCAGTGAAACCAACGGATGGCCAGCGGGTGTTTTTCGACGACGACTTTCATGGGCAAGGCGGCTTGGCAACGGACGACGCTAGGTACGAAACCGCCGGCGCAACTGGGTTCAAAGCCGGCAGCAGGTCCACTTAAGGCGCTAGACGCACGCTACTACTCGACCTTACACGGGACGCCCTATTTTTTTTCCACCGAAAGAAGCCGTGCGCCAGCCGATTAGCTGGCAGCCGCTTGTAAGGTTTTCGCCCGCGCCGCGTCTAGTTCCCCGCCGGCCCTTGGCCCGCTTCCCCTACATCTTCTGCCCATGCTCCGCGCTGCCTTATCCCTGTCCGCTGCCGCCTTGCTGGCGCTGACGTTTCGCCCGGCCCCCAAGCCGTCGACCACCCCGCCGCGGGCCGCGGCTGCCCGTGTGCCGGTTGTGGTGGAGCTATTCACCTCCGAGGGCTGCTCCTCCTGCCCGGCGGCCGACGAGGTGCTGCGCGAGCTGGCGCGCACCCAGCCCGTGCCCGGGGTGGAAGTGCTGGCCTTGGGGCAGCACGTGGATTACTGGAACCGCCTGGGCTGGAAGGACGCTTTTTCTGCGCCCCAGTTCACCGAGCGGCAGCGCGACTACGCCCGCCACTTCGGCACGAACAGCTACACCCCGCAGGCCGTGGTGAACGGCCGCTACGAGCTGGTGGGCAGCCAGCGCAGCCGCCTGCTGGCCACCATCACCCAGGCCGCGCAAGAGGCGCCCGCCACCGTGGCCCTGACGCGCACCGCCGGCCACTTGCAGGTGCGCGTCGACCAGCTACCCGCCGGCACTGCGGCCGCCACCGTGCTGCTGGCCCTGACCGAAACGGGCCTGTCGAGCCTGGTGGGCCGGGGCGAAAATGCCGGCCGGCTGCTGCGCCACGCGGCCGTGGTGCGCACGCTGCGCCCCCTCGGCCCGGTAGGCCCGGACGGCCGCTTTACGGCCACCGTCCCGCTAACCCTGGCCGCCGGCTGGCAACCCGCCCAGTTGCAGGCCGTGGTGCTGGTGCAGGAAGAGGCATCCCGTCGCATCGTCGGGGCGGGTTGGCTGCCGCTGGCTGCCGATTAATTGATTGGGAGTTCGGGGGCCGAGAAACGGGGCGCTCTGGTAGCGGGCTTGGCCTCCTGGCTGAGCGTTTCGCGCAGAAAGCTGGTTTTGAGGTGCTCGTAAAGCGAGTGGGAGTCGACCAGGGAAGCCACGGCCTGGGCCATCATGCCGCTGAGCAGCAGCTGAAAAATGGCGCCGTGGCGGTCGGTCATTTCCAGTACCAGGATGGCGGCCGTGAACGGGGAGCGGACCACGCCGGTCAGAAAGCCCACCATGCTCACCAGGATGAGCAGGTTGCGGTCGTCGAGCGGCACCTGGCCCACGCGGCAGAGCACGTCGCCGAGCACGGCCCCGGCGCTGAGCGAGGTGGCAAACACGCCGCCGGCCCCGCCGCCGCTGTAGCTCAGGGCCATGCCCACGAAGCGCACCGGGAAGAGATACCAAGGCGTCAGCCCGTCGTTTTGGAACAGCAGGCGGTTGATGATGGGCTTGCCCGTGCCCACGCCCTCCGAGCCCACCCAGTAGGCCAGCCCGGCCAGCAGCAGGCCGCAGCCCAGCACCCAGCCCGCTTGCTGGGCCGTGGTGGCGAAGCGGCGGCGGAAACCATTAATCCAAAGCAGCGTCTTGGCAAACAAGGCCCCGGCCAAGCCGCAGATGATGGCCACCAGCGCCACCGTGGCCAAAAACCAGCCCGCGTGGGCCGTCACTTTGGGGTAGCCCAGGTAGAGGTAAGGCCCGAGAATGGCCTGCGCCGTGAGCCCGGCCACGATGACGGCCGAAAACACGGCCATGCGAAAGCGCGCCATGTGCATCTGCGTCAGCTCCTCTACCACGAACACGATGCCGCCCAGCGGGGTGTTGAAAGCCGCTGCCAGGCCGGCCGCGCCGCCCGTCACCAGGGCAATCTGCCTAGAAAGCTGCGGCCAGCCCGGGGGCTGCAGGCGGTTGATGGCCCGGAAGATGGCCGCCGAAATCTGGATGGTCGGCCCCTCACGCCCGATGACGCCGCCGCCCAGCAGCAGCATCGCGCTGCTGAGCACCTTCACCACGGCCACCTTCAAGCTCAGCAGGTAGCCGGTGCGGTGGTAGTGCCCCGGCGTCGACAGCTCGATGCCGGCCATGACCTGCGGAATGCCGCTGCCGCGCGCCGCCGGCGCCCAGCGTTGCACCAGCGCCCACGACGCCAGAAAGGCCAACGGCGTGAGAAGAAAGGCCAGCAGCGGCTGGGCCCGCAGCCAGGCAAAACTGGTTTGCTCGGCCCACACGAACAGCTTTTCGTAGCCGACGGCCACGCCGCCCACGATGATGGAGGCAAACCAGAACGGGAAGCTCTGCAGGACAAGCCGGCGCACACGGTCGGAATACAGGCGTTTGAGGAAGTGGCGGTCAAGCCAGGCCAGCACCCGGGCGTAGCGAGTCGGAGAATCAGGCATGCGAAGCAAAAAAGGGAACAGCGGAAACGCCCCGGCGCTTCCGCTCAGCCGCAGAATGGCGGCACAATATTAAGATACTACGTAGCCAACCGGCCGGAAGTGCCCCGCCGGCGCAAATAGGTGTCCTAGGCCCGGGCGCCACCCAGGGCTGCTGGCCGCCGTAGGAATAGAGCAGGCTCCACCCACTGTGGGGCCAGAACTTTAGCGCCGCGCTTTATGGAGTTCCTGACAATCAAGACTATGCCTGGCACCCGCGAAGCTAGGGCAGCTGTCCGACCCGTAGAAAATAAGTTAGAGCTGGCAGGGCCGCAGCCGCCGTGGACGGCTCTCGGTACCGACGACCACGCTGGCCGACAGGGGACGCTGGACCAGGTCGACTTTCGGGACATGCAACTCAAACAAGCTTAGCCGCGCCCGTATGCTCATGCGCTTCCGTCCCCTCTGGCAACGCCTGCGCGAATCCCTGTGGTTTGTGCCGGGGCTGCTGGTGCTAGGCGCTTTCGGTTTGGCTTACGCGCTGATTGCCTTCGACACCCGCACCTCTTTCGACGGGGCCAAGCGGTTTCCGCTGCTGTTTGGGGCTGGGGCCGAAGGTTCGCGGGGTATGCTCACGGCCATTGCCGGCTCCATGCTGACGGTGGCGGCGCTGGTGTTTTCCCTGACGTTGTCCACCATCTCGCAGGTCAGCAGCCAGTACTCGCCGCGGGTGCTGCGCAACTTCATGCGCGACCGGGGCAACCAGGTCGTGATGGGCTACTTCGTGGGCGTGTTTGCCTACTGCCTGATCGTGCTGGGCACTATCCGCTCGGCCGACGAGCAAAAGTTCGTGCCCTCCACGGCCGTGCTCGTGGGCCTGGTGCTGGCGCTGGGCGGGGTAGCGGCGCTGATTTACTTTATCCACCACATTGCCGAGTCGCTGCAAACGGGCACCATCCTGCACCGCATCAGCCGCGAAACCACCCGCGCCCTCGACGTGCTGTTTCCCGAAGAACTAGGCGAGCCCGCCGAGCCCCTGACCGCGCCGGCGCCCGCCGCTGGGCCGGGGCAGCCCGTGTGCGCGGCCCGCACGGGCTACGTGCAGCAAATCGATGCCGAGGCCCTGCTGCGCTGGGCGGCTGAGCACCGGGTGTTTGTGCGCTTGGAGCAACCAGTAGGCGCGTTCGTGGGCGAGCAGGATAGGCTGGCCCGCCTGCAGCCGGATGAGCATTCAGCTTCACCGCTGAGCGCGTCGGACCTAGCCGGGCTGCGGGCCTGCGTGGTCATCGAGCTGCACCGCAGCATCGAGCAGGACGTGGCATTTGGCCTGCAGCAGCTAGTCGACATTGCCCTGAAGGCCCTCTCGCCCGGCATCAACGACACGACCACCGCCATCATGGCCGTCGACCACCTCGGCCGGCTGATGCAGCGCCTGGCCGGGCGGACCTTTCCGGCTCGCCTGCGCGCCGATAACCGCCAGCAGCCGCGCGTGCTGGTGCCCGCCCCCGACTTCGACGCCTACCTGCGCCTGGCCTTCGATCTGGTGCGCATCAACGCCAAGGGCAACCACGCGCTGCTGCGCCGCCTGCTGCGCGCCCTGGCCCGCACCGCCGAAGCGGCCAACACGGCCGAGCGCCGGCGGGCCGTAGCCCGGCAGGCCGAACTCTTGCGCGAGCTGGCCGAGCAGAACCTGAGCACCGACTACGAAAAGCAGTCGGTGCGGGCCCTGTTGGCTGAGCTAAGCCCGAGTTGGGAGCCGACGCCCACGGCGTAGGCTAGATGAACAATAACGCTGCAAAGCCCCGCCGGAGCATCCCAACTAATAACTGATGGAGAAGCGTTGGCGGGGCAGACGCCAGATGAAGTAGCTGATTCTTCCGGGGCTAACCCGCTGGGCAGCCGCTACAGCAGGCGGCGCAGCAGCGCGCGCACGTCGGGCACACCGGGCACGTGGTAGCGTGCCAAGGAGCGCGGGGCGCTGCCGACTTTCACGGTGTAGGCCTGGGGCGGCAGGGTGCGGAAGGTGTCCTCGTCGGTGCGGTCGTCGCCCAGGGCCAGGATAAAGTCGGCCGGCTGGGTTTCGAGCCAGCGGGCGGCCGCGGCGCCCTTGTTGATGCCGCTGTGCTTGAGCTCCACCACCCGGTTGCCTTCGAGCACCTGCAGCTCGGTATTAGCAATGAGGAAGGTCAAATGGCTCATCAGTTCCCGCGCCCGTTGCCGGCCCAGGTCGGGGTCGGCGCGGCGGTGGTGCCACACCAGGGAGTAGTCCTTTTCCTCGATGAAGGAACCGGGCGTACGGCGCACGTACAACTCCAGCACCGGCCGGATTTCGCTTTTCCAGTCGGCCTGCAGCTCCCGGTACAGCGTCCACTCGCCGCCGGCGGGCCGCAGCCAGACCCCGTGCTCGGCAATGAAATGCACCGGCAGATGGCCCAGCCAAGCTTCCAGCGTGGCCCGGTCGCGGCCGGTGATGACTACCACCCGGTTGCGCGGGTCGTCGGCCAGGGCGCGCAAGAGCAGGCGCAGCTCCTGGTCGGGGCGGGCGCGCTGCGGGTCGAGGCGGAAGGGCGCCAGAGTGCCGTCGTAGTCGAGCAGCAGTAGGCGGGTTTCGGCCTGCTTATACTCCCGCACGAGTTGGGCGGTGGTGGCCTCGTCAAGCAGGGCAGTGGCCAGGGTGCGCTGCCGCTCCTTGGCCTCGGCCAGCCGGCTCATAAACAGCTGCGTCCACTCGAACACGTCGTAGCGGCGCACCAGGTCCTGCAGGTGAGCCAGGCGCTGCTGCTGCTCCTCCTCGGGCATGGTCAGCGCCTCGTGCAGGGCGGCTACCAGCTCGCGGGTGCTGGTGGGGTTGATGATGAGCGCGTCGGACAGCTCCCGCGCCGCGCCGGCCCGCTCGCTGAGAATAAGCACGCCGCGCTGGTCGGCTTTGCTGGCTACAAACTCCTTGGCCACCAAGTTCATGCCGTCCCGAATCGGCGTCACCAGCGCCACTTCGGCCAGGTGGTAGAGGGCGGCCAGCTCGTCGAAGGGAAATGAGCGGTAGAAGTAGTGAATGGGGTTCCAGCTGATGGTGCGGTACTGGGCGTTGATGCGGCCCACCAGCTCGTCGATTTCCTCCTTGAGCGCCGCGTACTGCGGCACTTGGTCGCGGGAAGGCACTACCACCATCAGCAGGCACACCTGCCCGCGCCACTCCGGGTAGCGCTGCAGCAGCTGCTCGAAAGCCCGCAGGCGCTGGGCAATGCCTTTGGAGTAGTCGAGCCGGTCGATGCTGAGCACCACGCGGGTGTCGCGCAGCACCTCGCGGTAGGTGGCCGCGTGGGCCAGGGCGGCTTCCGATACGGCCGCCTCGGCGTAGCGCTGGTAGTCGATGCCCATGGGGAAGGTGTCGACGAACACGGTGCGGGTGGCGGTTTCGATCTGCCCGTTTTGGGTGGGCAAGCCCAGCAGCTGCGAGACGGAGCTGAGGAAGTGGCGCAGGTAGCCGAAGGTGTGGAAGCCGATGAGGTCGGCCCCGAGCAGGCCGCGCAGCAGCTCGGTGCGCCAGGGCAGCACCCGGATCAGCTCCTGCGAGGGAAACGGGATGTGCAGGAAAAAGCCGATGGTGGCCTGCGGGCGGGCCCGGCGCAGCATTTCCGGCAGCAGCAGCAGTTGGTAGTCGTGCACCCAGATGGTGTCGTCGGGGCCGGCCAAAGCCAGCACGGACTGGCAGAATTTCTCGTTTACGGCCACGTAGGCGTCCCAGTGGGCGTCCTCGTAGCTGGCGTATTGCGGGAAATAGTGAAAGGTCGGCCAGAGCGTTTCGTTGCTGAAGCCTTCGTAGTAGTCCCGGATTTCCGTTTCCGTCAAAAAGACCGGCGCCATGCTGTTGAGCTGCAGCTGCTCGGTGACAAACTCCTGCTCGGCCGCATCCTCGACGAAGAGTCCCGGCCAGCCCACCCAGACGTTGTTGCCGGCGCGGTAGATAGAGCCTAGGCCGGTGGCTAGGCCGCCTTCGCTGGGGTGAAAGGAGAGGCCCTGTTCGGTGCGCAGGACTTTGGTAGGCAGGCGGTTGGAAACGATAATCGTTCTGGGCATGCTCAGGAATTAGGTGAAACATGGGCGGCACCGGGCCGCCGGCAACAAGCTGGGCGCTGCCCTCGATCCGTCAGCGGATTGAGGGCACAAGCGGAACCGGGAAGCCTAAATGGCGAGTGGCCGGCTACTGCAAGCTACGCGTTTCCGCCTGTTTCGGCTGAGTCTGGAAAGCGTCGTAGGAGGACGTAGTGGCTAAAGCGGGACGGGCGGGCAGGGGGTAGCAAGGCCAAGCGGCTTGCGCTACCAAATGACAAGCCCCGGAATAAACGAAAGCCGCGCCTTGGCAGGGGGAGCGGCTTCATTCGGAAGTATATGGCGGTTGAATGCCGGCCTTATGGCACTGGCAGGCGCACCGAGGGGCCGCCACAGCGCACCAGGCATCCCGCTCGGCAGTCCCGCCGGCAGGGGCAGCACCGCCCTGCCCACGGCGTCGGGGCGGCGCAGAGCTGCATGCGGCCCCGGGCGTCTTACAGTTGCACCGCCGCGTCTGGGCAACGCCGCGCAGCATGGTCGGGATACGGGCCGGGGTGGGGCCCGGGCCTAGGCCGGCAGGGCCACCAGGCGCGGGTCGCAGTGGCCCGTCGTGCCGTCCTGGTCAACCTCGCGCCGGCGGGTAATTTCTCGTCGCGCAGGCTGTAGGCTCAGCTGCTGCTGGCCACTGCCACCGGCCCACCGGGGCGTAGCCGTGCCCATCGAGGCTGCGCTCCACCTCAAAGTAGGCGCTGGTCGTTTCCTGGGCCCTAGTTCAGGCTACGCGCACGGCGGCCGGGCCGTCGGCCTCGGCCGTAAAGCGCGACAGGGGCACGGGCAGGTGCCAGAATAACTGCCCAGCGTAAACACGGCCAGGCTGCTGACGCCGTTGGCCGTCAGGCTGTTGGTGGAAGTACGCTGGCTGGGGTGGGTAATGGCTGCCAGGGCCCGGTGAGGCCGCCGCTTCAGTTGTGGCAGTCGTTTCCGCCGGCGCTTTGGGCGTCGGTTCAGGTGGCCGTGGTGCCCGTAGGGCCCGCACCGTGTTGGAGGCTGTGGCAAGGCTGACGCCGATATCCGAGTAGGTGAAGGTGGTCTTGCTCCGGCTCAGGGCGCTGGCCGGGGCCAGGCGACAGTCGGCGGGCTTTTTTGAATTTTACCCGAGTAACTCAGCGGGGCTGGCAGCAAGCTGGATTTTCATCGACCAACGTTGCTGCCAGCGCAAGGGAAATTAACCCCAAAGGTGGTTTTCAATGGAGCAGCGCGTGGCGGCAATCTGGGAGCCGAGAGAACAGAACGACAGCAGGATTCTTCCTTACTGAAACCCGTTCAGCATGTTATAAAATGCCTCGGCGTAGGTGTCGCTGATGGGAATAATCTGATCCGCAATCTGGATGCGGTTTTTCTCGATGTGGTCGATTTTGTCCAGCGCGACGAGAAAGGAGCGGTGCACGCGGGCAAAATCCTGGGCGGGCAGCAGCTCTTCCAGCTTGGCGAAATTCAGCAACGTCATGATCTTCTCTTCCGCGGTGTGAATCCGCAAATAGTCTTTCATGCCTTCCACAAACAGAATGTCGCGGATGGCTACTTTCTGAATGCGGTGGCCCACCTTGAGAAAAATATAGTCGGGCTCGTTCTTGGCGGCTGCTTTGTCGGCCGGCTTTTCCAGCGTTGGCCGGGGGCTTTGTTCCCGGTACAAGCGCAACACGCCTTTGTAAAACCGCTCGAAGGTGAAGGGTTTGAGCAGGTAGTCTTTCACCTCTAAGTCGTACGCTTTCAGCGCGTACTGATCGTAGGCGGTGGTGAGGATAATGAGGGGTTTGGGGTTCAGCATCGGGATGAAGCTGAGCCCGTCCAGGTCCGGCATGTTGATGTCCAGAAACAGCAGGTCGGGTTTGTCTTCCGCCAAATGGGACGCGGCCTCCAGGGGACTTGCGTAGCACCCTTTCAACTCCAGGAAGGGCACCTTGCGGATGTATTCTTCCAGTATTTCCTGGGCCAGGTGCTCGTCCTCAATGATATAGCAGGTGAGCTTGTCTTTCATGAGCCTGGGAATGAAGACCGTGAATCGTCAGAACGGCGGTAAACATGCCGCCGGTTTGTTGAATGGCCAAGGTATGCTGCTCCGGGTACAGCAAGGCCAGTCGTTTGCGGACGTTGGGCAGCCCGATGCCGCCGGGGCCTTCCAGCGGATTGGCCGGTTTGTTTGCTACGGGGTTCTGCACGCTGAAGGTCAGGGTGTCGTGGTACAGCGCCACCCGCACCTGCAGGTCGCCGGGCGCCAGGCGGGCGGGGCTGTGCTTGTAGGCGTTTTCCAGCAGGTGGATGAACAGCAACGGGGCAATGAAACTGGCCTCGGTTTCGCCCTCCACCTGCAGGTCGGCCACCGGGTGGTTTTTGTAGCGCAGCTGCTGCAAGTTCATGTAGTCGCGCAGGTAGTCTAGCTCCCGGGCCAGCGGCACGGTGGCCGCGTTGGATTCGTAGCTCATGTAGCGCATCAGGGAGGCCAGTTGCATGACGGCATCCGGCGCGGCGGGGGCTTGCTTGTAGACGAGCGTATGGATGTTGTTGAGGGTATTGAACAAGAAGTGCGGATTGATCTGCGCTTTCAGATAATGCAATTCCGCCTCTGCGGCCTGTTTTTCCAGCTGTTCTTTTCGGATGGTATTGAGCACCAGATTCTCGGTGGTGCGGGCCAGCCAGCTCAGGAAAAGAAAAAGCGCTACGGTAATCTGGTGAATCGAGTAGTAGCTCAGCACCAGCCTGGGAGTACTCAGCGCCCGGTGGTGGAAAACCAGGAAAGGCAACGGCCCGGTTAGGATGATTCCTGCCAACCCAAGCAAATAGGCCCGCCGGTTTTTCTTACCCGAATAATGCGTGAGCAGGTAGAAGTGGCAGTAAAAAACGAACAGGCAGGTGGCAATAAACCCTGTGGTGGTGCTCCCCCAGTGGACGGCGTCATCGGTGCTTAGCTGCAAGCCGACCAAAAAGGTGAACAGGCCCCAGACGACCAGGTGAATCAGCCCGAAGATGTTTTTGATTCGCTGCATAGCCCAAAGGTGGTATTTCCGGCCTTGCCCCGCCCGCCGCTTTCTGCCAGTTGCGGGTTTTGATCTACGGGACGCGAAAAGCAGCCGGCCGGTGCGTTGGTGGAAGCAATGCCCAGCTTGGCAGATTGCTTTGCCGCATTAGCATATCCGGTTTCGCATTCCGGTTCGGTCAGCATTGCTTCGTTCCGAGATAGAGCAAGCGCCCCATCTCGGGGCTTGGCTGCTCTTATCTGACCGGCAAACCGCAGCAACACCGATACCATGGGAAAGCACCCGCTGGGCCTCTCCATCCGCAACGTTTCCAAAACCTACGCGAATGGCGTGCAGGCATTGCATAATGTCAGCCTGGATATTCCGCCGGGCATGTACGGGCTGCTGGGGCCCAACGGCGCCGGCAAATCGACCCTGATGCGCACCCTGGCCACGCTGCAGGAGCCCGATGCGGGCAGCATCCGGCTGGGCGGCATCGACGTGGTGCACCAAAAGGAGGCCGTGCGCCAGACGCTGGGCTACTTGCCCCAGGAATTCGGTGTGTACCCCAAGGCCAGCGCGCAGGAGCTGCTCAACTACTTCGCGGTGCTCAAAGGCCTGACCGACCGGGCTGCGCGCCAGGAAACCACCGAGGCCCTGCTCCGGCAGACCAACCTGTGGGACCAGCGCAAGCAGAAGCTGGGCGGCTTTTCGGGCGGCATGAAGCAGCGTTTCGGCGTGGCCGTGGCCCTGCTGGGCAACCCCCAGCTGCTCATCGTCGACGAGCCCACCGCCGGACTGGACCCGGCCGAGCGGGTGCGCTTCCTCAACCTGCTCAGCGAGTTGGGCGAAAACAGCGTGGTCATTCTCTCCACCCACATCGTGGAGGACGTGGCGGAGCTGTGCACCCACATGGCCATCATCAACCGGGGACAGATTCTGCTGGAGGCGCCGCCCCTGGAGGCCGTGGCGGCCCTCAGCGGCCGCATCTGGCGCACGCTCACCGATAAGCAAGCCCTGCCGGCGCTGGAGCAGGAGCACCGCATCATTTCGGCCAAGCTGCTCAGCGGCCGCAGCTTGGTGCGCGTGTACAGCCCGGAGAAGCCTGGCCCCGGCTTCGAAGCGGCGGAGCCAGACCTGGAAGACGTGTATTTCAGCACTTTGACGGGCTGCTTCGTCCCGGTCAGCCAGCAACCCAAAGTTGAGGACCTCGCGCTATGATGTTCCAAACCATTTTCGCGCTGGAACTCCGCTACCAGCTGCGCCGCGCCACCACCTGGCTGTACTTCGGGGCCCTGCTGGTCCTCGCGTTTCTGATTGTCACGGCCAATTACCTCTCGGATGCGCAGGACGGGTACTTTCTGCTCAACGCGCCGATTGTCGTAGCGTCAGTAGCGGTGGTTTGCAGCAATTTTTGGTTGGTCATCGGGGCCTCGGTGGCGGGCGAGGCCGCCGCCCGCGACGTGCAGACGCGCATGCACCTGCTCACCTACCCGGCCCCCACCAGCAAGGCTGCCTACCTGGGCGGGCGGTTCGTGGCGGCCCTGGCCCTCAACGGCTTGGTGCTGCTCGCCGTGCCGCTCGGCATGCTGCTTGCCATGTACGGCTCTGGGGTCGAGGCGGAGCTGCTGGGGCCGTTTCGGGCGGCCACCTACCTGAGCGCCTTAGGCTTTATCCTGCTGCCCAACGCCGTTTTTGCCACGGCCACTCAGTTTTCGGTGGCCACGCTCAGCCGCCGGGCCATCGGCAGCTATGTGGGCGCCACGGTTCTATTGGCGGTGGCCTACCTGCTCGGCCTCGCGCTGCAGCAGGCCGGCGAATGGCGGCACCTAGTGGACCCCATGAGCTATTCCTCGGTGATGAGCTACCAGCTGAAGTGGAGTCCGCTGGAGCGGAACGCGCGCCTGGTGTTGTCCGAGGGGGCTTTTCTGCTCAACCGCCTCTTTTGGTTGGGGGCGTCGTTAGGCCTGCTGGCCTTTACGTACGCCCGGTTTCAGCTCGTGCTGCCCGAAACCCGGCGCAAACCGCAGGCGACTCAAGCCCTGCCAGCCGAGGAACTGACGCCCCGCGCGCGGCTGGGCTGGACCACCGGGCAAGCCCGGCCGCAGGCCCGGGGAAGGTTTGGCGTCGCCACGCAGCTGCAGCAGTTGCGCCTGCTCACCGGGGACGCCTTTTGGCAACTCGCCAAGAGCAAAGCCGGGCTGCCCTTGCTGGCCATTTTGGCTGCGCTGGTGGGGTTCACCGTTCAGGGCAACCTGAAGGGCCGGGGCACGCCCCTGCTGCCCCGCACCGATTTCGTGCTGCATCAGCTGACGGCTCCTCTAACGGAACCGAAGTTTTTCGGGATTATCATCGTCCTGCTCACCATTTTCTACGCCGGCGAGCTGGTGTGGCGGGACCGGGAAGCGCGGGTAAGCGACATCACCGACGCAGCGCCGGTGCCGGAGTGGGTGCTGTTCGCGAGCCGCTTGCTGGCCCTGAGCCTGGTGCTGGTGGCGTGGGTGGCCTTGCTGATGACGGCCGGCATGGTGGCGCAGGTGGCCCTGGGTGGCCTCACGCCTGAAGTGGGGCTCTACCTGCAAGCCTTTTTCGGGCTGCAGCTGGTGGATTATCTGCTGTTCGCCGCGCTGGCCCTCACGGTGCACGTGCTCGTGAACCAGAAGTTTGTGGGGCACCTGGTGGCGCTGCTGGCCTACGGTTTTATTGCGTTTGGCGCTGCCCTGGGCGTGGAGCACAAGCTTGTCATCTTCTCGGCCAGTCCGGGTTGGACGTACACCGACATGGCGGGCTTCGGGCCGACGCTGGCGCCCTGGCTGTGGTTTAAGAGTTATTGGTCGGCCTGGGCGCTGTTGCTGATGGTGGTGGCGGTGCTGGGCTGGGTGCGGGGCCGGGAAACCAGTGCGCCGGCGCGGCTGCAGCTGGTTTGCCGGCGCTTTACCCGCCCCCTGGCGCGGGTGGCTGCGGCGGCAACGACGGCGGTGCTGCTGGCCGGCGGGTATATTTTCTACAACACCAACGTGCTGCACGACTACACGTCGGCCGCCACGCAGGCGGCGCAGCGGGCAGCCTACGAGCAGCGCTACGGCCGCTACCGGAACGCAGCCCAGCCGCTGTTGACGGGCGTGCAGCTGCAGGTGGAAATGCATCCCCGGCAGCGGGCAGTGGCCATCCAGGGTACGTACCGGCTGGTGAACAACAGCGGAGCCCCCATTGATTCGGTTCATCTGGCCACGGGCACGGACGCGGGCGTGGAAACCAGTGCCATTGCCTTCGACCAGCCAGCCAAGGCCGTGCTCGTGGACGCGGCGCAAGGCTACCGCATCTACGCCCTGGCCCGGCCCCTGCTGCCCGGCGCCTCGCTGCGGCTGCGCTTTCAGGTCCGGCACGTTGCGCGGGGCTTCGCCAACGACGGGGCCGACGCGCAGGTGCAAGCCAACGGCACCACGTTCCGGAATCTGGAGTGGCTGCCCGTCCTCGGCTACCAGCCCTACCGGGAGCTGGACGAGGCCGGCGCCCGCCGGGCCTACGGCCTGGCACCCCGGCCCGCCACGGCCTCACTCTACGACGTAGCGGCCCGCCGGTACGCCCCGTTTGCCGAGCAAATCCGCTTCGAGGCCACCATCGGGACGGATGCCGACCAGACGGCGGTGGCGCCGGGCACCCTGCGCCGAACCTGGACCCAGGCCGGCCGCCGCTACTTTCAGTACGCCACCGAAGCGCCCATCCGCAACGAATACGCCGTGTTTTCGGCCAACTACGCCGTGCAGGAAGGCATTTGGCGCAACCCCGCGGCCGGGACAACGCAGCCCGCCGTGGCCGTTCAGATTTTCTACCCCCCCGGGCTGGCGGAAAACCCGCGGCGGATGCTCCGCAGCGCCCAGGCGTCGCTGGACTACTATACCCGGCAGTTCGGACCCTACCCGCACCGCCAGCTCCGCTTCGTGGCCCATCCCAGCTACGGCTTCGGCAACCACGCCGCGCCCATCGACATCACGGCCGACGAGGGCTTTTTCCTGCTGAACCCCAAGGCCGATGAGCGGGGCTTCGATCTGGTGACGGCCGTGGTGGCCCACGAGGTAGCCCACCAGTGGTGGGGCAACCAGCTCAAACAAGCCTACGTGGAGGGCGCCGGCCTGATTACCGAAAGCCTAGCCTGGTACTCGGCCATGGGCGTGCTGGAAGATAACTATGGCCCGCAGCACCTGCAGGCACTGCTGAACTACTTGCGGGAAGAAAACGAAACCCCGCGTACCCGGGCCGCCCAGCCGCTGCTGCAGGCCGACGACTGGTACCAGAACTACCGCAAAGGCCCCCTGGCGCTATACGCGCTAAGCCAGTACATGGGCCGCGACCGGGTAAACGGCGCCCTCCGGCAGCTGCTGACCAAGCACCGCCCCGGCACGCTGCCCCGGCCCACCTCGCTGGACCTGTACCAAGAGCTGCAGGCGGCTACCCCGGACTCGCTCCAGCCGCTGCTGCGCGACTTATTCAAAGCCAATACCTTCTGGGAGCTGGCCGCGCAAACCGCCACCGCCAAACGGCTTAGCAGCGGCCAATGGCAGGTGACGCTGCAGGTGCAGGCCCGCAAGCTGGCCGTGGACAGCGCCGGCACCGAAACCAAGCTCCCGATGCGGGAGTGGGTGGAAATCGGGGCCTATGCGCCCGCCCAAGCCGGCGAGCAGGTTGGCAAGCCGCTCTACCTGCAAAGGCACCAGCTCAGATCCGGTCGGCAAACCGTCGTGTTGACCCTGCCCAGGCGCCCCGCGCAAATAAGCGTTGACCCACGCAATTTGCTGATTGACTGGAATCAGATGGACAACTACAAGGTGGTGAAACCAGCTCAGTAGCACAGTGCGCGCTTTCCACTGCCGTGGGCTAATGCGCTTGCGGAAAGCGGTGGACAGTCCTGTGGGGCGTCCGTAGGCTGGGCAAGCGGCGCGCCACAAGCCGACCGGTAAATGAACGGGCCCCACGGCCGCAACCCCGGATCAAGCCCCGGCTTCCACGGCTATCATGTCCTGGGCCATGCACCACAGCCGCTCGGCGTTGGCGGCGTTCAGGGCGTAGGCGGCTACGCCCCGGTAATCGGCGGGGCGGCGGAAGACCGTGGCGGCCTCGTTGCAGTCCTCGAAGTAGCGCCCGCCGATGCCCTCGAGCAGGGGAGAGGCCGCCAGCAGCACGCTGGTAGCAGCGCCCTGGGCCGGGGTTTTGTGCAGCTCGGGCGGGCTTTTTAGCCCTCCGGTGTGCTTTTGCAGGTTGGTGGCAATGGCGCCGGGGTTCAGGGCATTGGCGTAGATGCCCTCGGCGGCCCAGCGGCGCGTGAGTTCCACCGCCAGCAGGGCGCAGGCCGATTTGGATTGCCCGTAAGCCAGCAGCGGATTGTAGGGCAGGAAGTGAAAATCGGGGTCGTCGAAGAACACGGGCGCGAACAGGTTGCCGCTGGAGCTGACCGACACCACGCGGGCGCGGCCCGCAGCGGCCAGGGCCTCGTGCAGCCCCAGAGTCAGGGCGAAGTGGCCGAGGAAATTGGTGGCAAACTGCATTTCCCGGCCCTCGGCGGTGCGCGTCAGCTCGGGTAGCGCCATCACGCCGGCGTTGTTGACGAGGATGTGCAGCGGCCCGCGCCAGGCCGCCACAAAGGCACGCACCGACGCCAGCTCGCTCAAATCCAGCGCGGCCACCAGCACCCGCGCATGGCCCGTCGCGGCCTGAAGGTCGGCGGCGACCCGGCGGCCGGCCTCCACGTTGCGGACGGCCAGGGTGACTTCGGCGCCGGCGCCGGCCAGCGCGCGGGCCGTATCAATGCCGATGCCCGAGGAAGCGCCGGTGACGATGGCGCGCTGGCCGCTTAGGTCAACGCCGCGGACAACATCGTCGGCGGTGGAGCCAAAGCCAAAGGGAGTGGTAATAAGTTCTGGGCTGTTTTTCATGAGACGAAGCGGCTGAGCAGCCGGGCAAACGTGGCCCCGCCGTACCATCACAAAGGTCGGCGCGAAGCCGGCGGCCGGCTTTGCTGAGCGGCTCAAAGTAGCTTTGTTGAACAGCTCATCGACGGCCCCCGGTGGTAAGATCAGCCGGCGCCGAGCTACGCTGAACTTCCGGGGCTAAGGCCTTGCTGACCAGCCAGGTATCCTCGTACAGGTGTAGTTGGCGGATTTTGCCCTCCACCACTTTCAGGTGCAAGGCCACCGGCGTCTGGAAGTGCTGCCCGGTGCTGGCCGCCGTGTGCGAGAACGTGCCGAAAATGACCGCATCCTCGCCCGAAACAAGCAGGTTTTGCACGCTGGCGCTGCTCTGGCCGGGCACGAAATGCGGCCACATGGTGTGGAAATAGGCCGCGACTTCGCTGCCGCGCGTCCGCGCGCCGGTCCAGGGCAGCGCCGGGTCGCCGGGCACGTACCAGTCGATGGTATCCGCGAAGCTGGCCTGGATGCCGGCGGCATCCTGCCGGGCCAGGTTCTGGAGAAAATTGTTCAGGACGGATTCAGTGGTTGACTGCTGCATGGCGGTTGGCGTGTGTGGTTTCGGAACAAAGCCGTCCCGGCCAGCGGGCCGGCTTATACGGGCAGATCCGTGGGGGCGCCCGCGGTCAGCAAGAGCAGGCGCTGGCTTAGCCCAAACGTGCTGAACGCCTGCGCAAAGGCCGCGCCGTGCTGGGTGTAGTGCGACCAGCCTTCGTGGTGCAGCGGAATGATGGTGGCCTGCGGGAAAGCCGCGGCCGTGTCGAGGGCGTCGTTGGTGTCCATGGTCACGTTGAACGGCCCGCGGGGCTGGGCCGCGCCGGCAAACACGAACACGTACCGGGGCTGGAAGCGGCGGGCCACCTCCTGCACACCGGCGTAGAACACGGTGTCGCCGGTCAGGTACACCTGAAACGGGTGCGCGCCGCCCACGGCCAGCACAAAGCCCGTCACGTCGCCGGAGGCCGGTTCGATGCCGGCCGGGCCGTGGCGCGCAGGCGTCGCAGTGACGGTGATGGGCACGCCGCCGGGCGTGAGCAGCTCGGTGCTTTCCCAGGGCGATAGGCCCCGGCTGTTGCCCGGCAGCCGCGCCGCGCTGGCCGGCGTGGTCAGCACGAGCTGAACCGTTTGTAACAGCTCCCGGCCCTTGGTGTCGAGGTTGTCGTGGTGCTGCTCGTGGCTGAGTAGCACCACATCGATACGGCCCAGGTCGACGGCGGCCGGGCCGGCGAGCTTGGTTACCGTCAGGCCGGGCACCACGGCATACGTGCCCCCGGGCGGGTCCAGTGTCGGGTCGGTCAGAAAGCGCAGCCCGCCCAGGTCCAGAATGGCCGTTGGCCCGCCGAGGTAGGTGACGCGGCAAGCAGCCGCGGGCTCGGGCTGGGCCAGCACGGCGTCCCACATGGTGTCGCCGCACTCCTCGTGCACGAAGGGCGGCTCGTCTTCGGGTACCGGCGCAGCGGAATCGGCAGGGTTCATGGCGTTGCGGTTGAGCGTTGGGGCAATCCGAATTGGCGTTTCATCGGTCAGGCACCGGCGCCGGGCGGCTCTGCTACGGGCGGATTGAAGGGAGAATAGCCGTCGAAAACCCAGCGGAAGGGCAAGGCGTGGTAGAGCGGGCGCACCTGGGCCACGGCGAAGGTGAGCACCCGCTCGGCGCCGGGGTAGCGGCGGGCGTGGGCCGGGCTCCAGTCGGTGCGGGCCTGGCCGGTGAGCTGCAGCACGTGGCCCGCGGCGAAATCAGGGAACAGTAGGCCGGCTCGCGCGTCCAGGGCCAGGTTGCCCAGGGACTGAAACATGCCGTTGCCCGAGTAATCGGGCCACTCCAGGGTGCCCGCGTCCAGCACGCGCACGAAGCCCGGCTGCCCGCCGCGGTGCGACACGTCGGCCCCAGCGCTGGCGTGGGCCGTGGCCAGAAAAAACGTGTCGGCGGCGGCAATCCACGCGCGCTGCTCGGGCGTGAGCGTGGCGGCCACCGGGCCGGCCTGCGCCGGGGCTGCCGGTGTGGGCAGCGCCTGCCATTCCCGCGCCTGGATGTACTTCGGGCAGTTGAAAAACACCTCGGCCAAGGCCACCGTCAGGCCCTCGGCACTCAGCCGGGCCCGGCCGTTAAGGCGAATGCGCCGGCGCCGCTCAAAATCCACCACCGTCATGCCCACGGCTGCATCGTGGGCAAGGTTGGCGGCGAGTACGTCGCCCGCCGCGGGCTGGGCGCGGACGAGCAGGGTGTGGGGCTCGGGCACCTGCAGAAAGCCCGGCGGTCCGGTCAGCACCGAGGCCCACAGCTGCCCCTGCGCGTCGGTGCTGCCCAATACCAACAGCGGTTGCGCGCTGAGAAAGGCTTGGGCCTGCGGCGGCAGCTCGGTTTGCAGAATCTGCGCCAGGTGCGCTGCCTGGTGCCGGGTGTCCGCTTGCTCCTGCACGGCTACCTCGCCGGGGTGGTAGGGAATCGGTTTCATTACGCGTCAGATGAAAAGCTGGCCGCCGTCAGGGCTCGAGGATGTGCACCAGCGGCGGCGGCCCCCAGATGGGCAATTCGGCGCTCAGCACGGGGTAGGCCGAGGTCAGGCCGCCGACGTGCGCCGAGGGCCGGCCCACGACGACACGGGCAATGCCCACGTGCCGAATGACGTAGGAGCACAAAATGCACGGCTCGTGGCTGGAATAAAGCGTGGCGCCGGCTAGCTTGGGCTGATGCAGGGCCTGGCAGGCGGCCCGGATGGCCACGACCTCCGCGTGATAGGTAATGTCCTGGGTTCGGCGGCTGCTTTCCTGACCCTCGGCGACGATGACGCCCTCGTGCACAACCAGGGCACCCACCGCGGATTCGCCGTGCCGGGCGGCCGCTGCGCCCAATTCGCGGCAGCGCTGCAGGTAGTACCTAGGGTCGGGCGGGGAAGGCGGCATGGCAGTACGGCAACAACGCCGCGGGCCGCTCGGAGCAGCGGCCCGCGGCGGGCAAGGTAGCACAACCGGCGCGACTACCGCTGAAGCCCCGGCCTACCGCGGCCGGCATACTGGAGGGAATTACAGTCTCAGGTCGTGCGGAGCTTGTCGAAGCAACTCGACCGCTTCGTTCGGTAGAAATGCTTAGACAAGCTCCGCACGACGTTCGAGAGGCTGTTGGCAAAATCCGACCCCGCTCTTAGCGAACCGACGCTACGGCGGGGAGTTTTTGCGTGGCTTCGAGGATGAAAGTCGCCACCTTCTGGGGCTGGGAAAGCATGGAGACGTGACTGGAATTCAGCTCCAGGGTCGTGGCTTTGATCATCTTGGCCTCGGCCCGCTCCAGATTCGGGTCGATGCTGCGGTCTTGGGCGGCGATGATGCACCAGGAGGGCTTGGTTTTCCAGGCGGCGTTGGTGACTTTTTCGGCGGTGTAGCTCTTGGCCCAGGGCGTCTGGGTGGCGTACATCACCTTTCTTTCCGCCGCCGGCAGGTCCTGGGCGAAGTTTTCGTTCATGCCCTTCATGCTCAGCGACAAAAAGCCCGAGGCGTCTTCCCGCACTTCGGCATTGCCGGGCGCCGGGTGCCCCGCCACCACATCGGCCACCGACTGCCCCTCCGAGGGAATCAGGGCCGACACGTACAGCAGCCCGGCCACTTTCGGATCGGTGCCGACTTCGGTGATGACCATGCCCGCCGACGAGTGCCCGACGAGCAACACCGGGCCTTCCATCATGGCCAGGGCCCGCCGGGTAGCGGCCACGTCCTCGGCCATCGATAGCATGGGGTTTTGCACCGAAATGACGTTGAGGCCCTTGGCTTGCAGCAGCGGAATCACCTTGGCCCAGCTGGAGCCGTCGGCGTAGGCGCCGTGCACGAAAAGCACGTTTTTGATGCCCTTGGCGGGGGCTGCGCCTTGTGCCCGCACCGGGGGCGAGAGGGCCAGCAAGGCCACCGAAAGCAAGCTGAGGGTCAGAAATTTGAAGTAGGACATGACGGCAAATGTTGAAGGTGAAAAGTGGATTGGCGCGGCGCCTCGACAACTGGAGTCACCGGCTTCAGAGGCCGCCGGGCCCGCGCCGCGCCCCGGCCTCAGTGCTTGGCCGCGCCGGTTGCCTTGTGCTCGGGCACCACGAAGCTGACGGCCTGCCGCTCGATAATCTTGTGCGTCGGATCGGCCAGTTCAATCAGCACGCGGTGCGGGCCCGGCGGAAAGCCGTTGAGGATCAGGGGCTCGTTGCTGGCGTCGGCCCAGTGCCAGGGCGCGTCGTCGACCGTGACGTGGATGTGCCCGATGCGCGGCGACACGTCCAGCGCCTCCGGCCCGTACACCGGCACGATGCGCAGGTTTTCGGTGCGGTACTGAATGACCACCCGGCCCAGGGCCAGCGGCTCGGGCAGCGGCGGATCCACGATGAGCTTGGGCGGTGGCTCCGAGGCGAGGGGCACCACCGGCGCCGCGCCCCGGATTTCCCGGGCCGTGGCCTGGGCCGAGGCGTTGAGGGCCAGCCCGAGCAGCAGGCAGGCGGACAGCAGCAGGTACAAAACGGCGTGAGTCATGGCAAAGAGCGTGAGGAGAGTAGCCGCGGCGCCCGGCTGCGGGTAGGCGGCGCCCGGCGGCGAAAGGCCTCCGGAGCTGGCCTCCGAATCAGGCGGGCAACAGGTAGACGATGACGAACAGGTACCCGCTGACGACCAGCCCGGCGGCCACCACGGCCGCGTGCAGGCGCACCCCGTCGAGGCGGTGGCCGTGGCGGCTGCCGGCCCAGCCCCCGGCGACGGTGCCGGCCAGCAGCACCAGCGTCTGCGGCCAGAGCAGCAGGCCGGAAGCGGCAAACACGGCCGCCGCGGCGGCCCCGTTGCCCAGGACCAGCTGGGTGCGCAGCAGGTTGAGCGCGTAGCGGTTGTGCATGCCGGCCAGGCCCAGCGCCGCCAGCAGCACCAGCCCCAGGTTGGCACCGAAGTAGCCGCCGTACACCCCGATGAGCAGCTGACTCAGGAGCCCGCCCGCCGTGGGCGCTGGGGCCAGGTGCGTGGTTTCGGGCAAGTGGTCATCCACCCGGTGCCGGGCCAGCAGGTGGCCGCTGCCCGCAAATAAGAGCGTGCTGGCCAGCAGCAGAAACGGTACCAAGTGCAGAAACACCGTCGGCGGCGTGCGCAGCAGCAGGCTGGCCCCGGCCACCGCGCCCGTCACCGTCAGCAGCAACAGCCAGCCGACGTGCCGGTGGCGCGGCAGGCGGGGGCGCGGCCGGGCGGCGGCCACGCTGGTCAGCAAGCCCGGCCACAGCGCCACGGCAATCATGGCGTTGGCGCTGAGCGGGGGCACGCGGGCGGCAATCAGCGGGGGCAAGATGGCCAGGAAGCCGCCCCCGCCAGCCACCGCGTTGAGCCCGCCCCCGACCACGGCCGCCCCAAACAACAGCGCGGCTTCAGCAACGGTCATCGGAAGGAGCGGCCCGGCGCCCGCTCGTCGGCGCGGCCTCCTGCAGCTCCGGCTCCCGGTGCTTCTGCAAGAACGCGTCGATGAGCTCGGCCACGTGCGCGTGCTCTTCTTCCAGGGCGAAGTGCCCGGCGTCGAGCAGGTGCAACTCGGCCCGGGGCAAGTCGCGCAGGTAGGGATGGGCCCCCGAGGGCGGGAAGATGTAGTCGCCCTTGCCCCAGGTGATGAGCGTGGGCGGCTGATGCTCCCGGAAATACTGCTGCCAGCTGGGGTACAGCGGCGGGTTGGAGCCGTAGGAGAGGAACAGCTGCATCTGCACCGCGTCGTTGCCGGGGCGGTCGAGCAGGGCCTGGTCCAGGGTGTAGGCGTCGGGGCTGACTTTCTCCAGGTCGCGGGCTCCGTTGGTGTACTGCCAGTAGGTCGCTTCCTTGGTCAGCAGAAAGCGCAGCTTGCCGATGGCTTCCGAATCCTGCTGGTTTTGCCAGTAGGCTTTGAAAGGAATCCAGAAGTCCTCCAGGCCTTCGTCGTAGGCGTTGCCGTTCTGAATCAGCAGGGCCTCAATCCAGTCGGGGTGCCGGGCCGCGATGCGGAAGCCCACCGGGGCGCCGTAGTCCATCACGTAGAGGCTGAACTTCTTCACCCGCAGCACCTTGAGGAAGCACTCCACCACGTGGGCCAGGTTGTCGAAGGTGTACTCGAATTCCTGCGGGGTGGGCGCGCTGCTGTGCCCGTAGCCTGGGTAATCGGGCGCCAGCAGGTAGTAGCGGTCCTCCAGGTCGCGCATCAGGTCGCGAAACATGGCCGACGACGTGGGAAAGCCGTGCAGCAGCAGAATGGCGGGGTTGGCCGGGTCGCCGGCTTCGCGGTAGAACAGGTCAAGCTCGTTGACCACCACCTTCTTGAATTTCATGGCTTAAGGGAAAAGAAGAGCCTGCGTGCCAACAAGAGCGGCGCCCCAACCGGGGCGCCGCGGCCGGGGCCTAGCCCAGGTACTTGCGCAGCTCGGCGGCCGCGTGCACAAACAAATCCTTGGTGGCCGGCACCTCGGCCATGCCGTTGAGCAGGCCGAAGTCGTGAATCACGCCGTTGTAGCGGATGGTGGTGGCCGGCACGCCCGCCGCCCGCAGCTTGCGGCCGTAGGCCTCGCCCTCGTCGCGCAGAATGTCGTTTTCGGCCACCTGAATCAGGGCCGGCGGCAGGCCCTGCAGCTGCGCCACGGTGGCTTGCAGCGGCGAGGCGTGAATGTCCTTGCGCTTGGCCGGGTCCTTGATGTACATGTCGTACATCCACTTCATGGTGGGCGTGGTCAGAAAGCGGTCCGCCCCGAACATCTGGTACGATTCGGTGGTGAAGTCCGCGTCGACGATGGGCCACATCATGATTTGCAGTTTGATTTTCGGGCCGCCTTTTTCCTTGGCCTGCAGGCAGGTGACGGCCGTCATGTTGCCGCCCACGCTGTTGCCCACCACGGCCATGTTCCCACCGTCCACGTTGATGGAGGCCCCGTTGGCGGCCACCCACTTCGTGGCGGCGTAGATTTCGTTGATGGCCTGCGGAAACGCCGCGTCGGGCGTGCGGGTGTACTCGACGAACACCGCCGCAAAGCCGGACAGCACCACCAGGTCGCGCACCATGCGCTGGTGGGTGGCAAAGTCACCGAGCACCCAGCCGCCGCCGTGGATAAACATGAACACCGGCAGCACCTGCCCGGCCGTGCCGGTGGGGCGCACGATGTAGAGCGGCACGCGGTAGCCGTCCTGCTCAATGGTTTTCTCGCTTACCTCGATACCGGACAAGTCCACCTTGACGGACTTTTGCGCCCCTTCCAGCACCGCGCGGGCGTCGTGGGCGGTCATGGTTTCGAGGCCGGGCCCGCCGGTGTTCAGGCCCTTCAGGAACTCAATTACCTGCGGGTCCAGGTGCGGGTCGGTGGCGTAGTCCCGGACGGTAATGGTCGGGGAGTCGACAAGTAACGTGGCGGTGCTGCTCATGAGGGTGTTGGGTTAAAAGTGAGAAGGTGCGGCCATGCGCTCCGCGCCGAAGGCGCTCAGCGGGCTTCGGTGGCCCGAACGGCGGCATCCGAGGCAGGAAGCGCGGAAGTAAAGGTGGCCGTAGTTGCCGGGGCGGAAAATGGATAATTGGCGCTATTGCATAGACAATTGGGCGCCGAACACCGGCGTAGCCGGCGCTGGCCGCGGTGGTTTAAGCTAGCGGGAACCGGGACCGACCGGGGCGCTCCGTGCGAAGCGGGGCTGAGCTAGGGCGCTGGCGGATGGCGCACGATGCCGTGGCGCGCCATTTTGGCTTCCAGGGTCGTGGGCTTGAGCTGCAGCAGCGCGGCGGCCCCCGCCGCGCCCCGGATGCGGTAGTGAGTCAGTTCCAGCGCCGCGAGCAGGTTGTCGCGCTCGGCCTGCTCAAAGGATTTGATGCCAGCGGCCGGCGAGGCCGGCGCTGCGGCCACCGCGCCCAGCGGCTCGACCAACGACACCACCGGAGAAGTGGCCATGATGGCGGCGCGCTCCAGCAAATGCTCCAACTCCCGCACGTTGCCCGGCCAGTGGTAGGCCAGCATTTGGCGCAGCGAATCAACCGAGAGGCCGGTCAGCGGCTTGCCCAGCTGCTTGGCAATTTTGCGCAGGAAATAGGCGGCCAGGGGCTGCAGGTCTTCCAGCCGCTCGCGCAGGGCAGGCATGGTGATGGGAAACACGTGGAGCCGGTAGTAGAGGTCGGCGCGGAAGCGGCCGGCGGCCACTTCCTGCTGCAGATTGCGGTTGGTAGCCGCGATGATGCGCACGTCGCTGGTCAGCTGGCGTTTGCCGCCGATGCGCTCAAACTCCTTTTCCTGCAGCACCCGCAGCAGTTTGGGCTGCAGCTCCAGCGGCAGCTCCCCGATTTCGTCGAGGAAAATGGTGCCGCCGTTGGCCAGCTCAAACTTGCCGATGCGCTGCTCGGTGGCGCCGGTAAAGCTGCCTTTTTCGTGACCGAACAGCTCCGACTCAATCAGCTGCGGGGGCAGCGTGGCGCAGTTGATTTTGATCAGGGGCTTGCCCTTGCGCGCCGAGCGGTTGTGCACGGCCCGGGCAATCAGCTCCTTGCCGGTCCCGGTTTCACCCAGCAGCAGCACCGTGTAGTCGGTGGGCGCCACCTGGCCCACGCTTCGGAACACGTGCTGGAGCAGCGGGCTGCTGCCGATGATCTGTTCGAAGTCGGCTTTGGTTTTTACTTCTTCCAGCAGGTAGCTGTTTTCCAGCTCCAACTGCTGGCGCAGGCCTTCGATGCGCTCAAAGGCCAGGTGATTTTCGAAGCCCAGCGCCATTTGCAGGCCGAGCCGCTGGAAAAGCTGGAAGTCCTGTTGGGAAAAGCCGTAGGCCTGCCGGCTGGCCAGCACCAGCGACGCCATGGGTTGGCCTTTGATGACGATGGGCACAATCACGCACGAGTGCAGGCCGAGCGAGTTGCTGTAAAACCTGGTCACCTCGTTTTGGTGCGCCAGCTGCGCGTACGACTCGCCCACGTACAGCCCGGCGCGCCCGAATACGGCCGATATTTCGTCGAGCTTGCGCTGCCACTGCGGTTGGTCCTCGGGCTGGGGCAGCAAGTCGATCAGCGCAAACGGGGCAAACGCGCCGGCTTGCTTGACGAACGTCACGTCCATCACCGAGCCCTCGAGCCGCATGCCGGCGCGGTACACGCTGAGCAGGTCGCAGGGAATGAGCCCGTCGATGACCACCGCCACCTGTTCGATGGTGGCCGCGTAAGGCTGCCCGCGGGTAAATGCCTGGATGATGGCCAGTTCCGCCGCCGTGACCTGCTTTTGGGCCTCTATTTCCTCGAAGGCCATCAGCCGATCCAGCGTCAGGGCCAGCGAGGGTTGCAGGCGTTCGAGCAGGTGCAGGTGCTCGGGCCGGTAGCTGGCCGGCTGGGCGCTGTAAAAGGAAAAGAAAAACGTGCCGTGCTGGGCCGTTTTGAGCGGTATCATCAGGTTGGACTGCAGCTGATAGCTCGCGGCCAGCAGGCGCTTAAGCGGGTTGTGGCGGCAGGCCTGCGCAAAGTCGTCCCCGTTGCTGAGGGTGGGCGCGTCGTAGGGGTTGGCGTCGAGCACCTGCATGGCGTCGTCCCAGGTCAGCCGGGCCGCTTGCAGAAACTCGCGCAGCCAGATGGTTTGGTAGGTGTCGGGCCCGGTTTGCAGGAAGGCGCAGGCCCGGAACACGTTGGCGCTGTGGTCGTTTTTCAGGCCCAGAATCAGGTAGTCGAAGGGCACGTGCGGCCGCAGCAGCTTGGCAACCTGCAGCAGCCGCGCTTCCCAGGTGCCCGCCCCGGACAGGGCATCGGTCAAGGCAATTTGAAGCTGTTGCTCCTGCTGCCCGCGCGCCGCCGGGCCGTGCGTGTGCCGGTACCAGGCCAGTTCGAGCGTGGTCAGCACGTCCTGCCGGCGGCAGGGGTGGGTGATGCACCCGGCCGGCTGCGTGGCTTGCGTTTCCGGCGTCAGGCCACCATCCGCATCGGCCACCAAGTACACGAAGGGCACGTCGAGCTCGTGGAGCTGCGCGGCCAGGGCCAGGGGAGCCGGCGGACCCGCCAGCAGCAGGTCCAGCAACACCAGCGCCGGGCGGTTGCTTCGGATGAGGGGCAGCACCTCGGCCTCGGTGGCGGCGGGGCCGCGCACGCGGTAGCCGGCCGGCGCCAGCAGCTGCCGCAGCTCTTGGGCCAGGGTCGGGTCGCCGGTGGCAAGCAGGATGGTGGGCAGGGCAGGGCCAGGCAGGAGAGGCGCGGGAGCAGGCATGGCCGGGGATGATAACACGAAGACGAGCCCTCACGGCAAACCGCCGACGGCGGGCAACGAGCGGGCCGGAATGCCGCGGGCGCGAATGGCAGGGTAGGCGCGGCTTACTCCACTGTCATTCGCAACAACTGCCGCGCTACCTTGGCTCAATATACCGATATATAACTTGTTGGATAGTAATACCTCCAGCCTCGTGGAGGGCATTGCGCCCGTCCTCCATTCGGGTGGAGGGTAGGGCTGCGGGTGCTGCCGGGGCAGGAGCTTGGCCGCAACGCCCAAACCAGGTTTTTCCCGTGATGGGAGCTTTTTTAGGGTTGATTATCAGCTCCGCAACCAAGCTGGCATCTTTTTCGGATACCCGCACCTGCCCCGCTATTAGACCGGCTAGGGCACCTTTCGCAGTGGGTAGCCGACGGCCGCTGCCCCGCTCAGAAGCTAGAAAGCTCGTCTGGAGTGGCCGCACGGCAAAGCCAACGACGTTATGATGACACCCCCACAGCAGCAAGGCCTGGTCAGCAGATTGAGGGGCAGGGCTCCGGCGGGCGACCCGCCGGCCCGCGCCCCATGCTGCGGGGGAGCAATGCTGCCGGCCGCGGCTGTTCGTGCCGCCGTCAACCCTTACTCGTTCCTGACCGAGGCGCTGAACAACCCGATTCCGCGGGGACAACAGCCCAATTCATCGGCACCGCTCATGACCATGCTTCTTCCGCTGGCTGCTCTGCGCCATGATAATCAGTTGTTTCAGCTGCGCGAGCTAGGCCTCCCCGCCGACTGCCAGCAGTGGCAGCACCAGCCCGCGCATTCCGTGCTCTGGATTCGGGAGGGCGCCGGCCGCTGCGAAATGGCCGCGGGTGCCGCGCCGTTTGCCGCCCGCACGCTGCTGTTTTGCCCGCCCCATCAGCCGTTTCGGCTCTTGCCCGCCGAGGGCACGACCCTGCGCGGGGTGGCCCTGCACTTCGGCCTGGATTTCTGTTGCCCGGAGAGCGGCGCCGCCGATGACTCCGAGCTGCTGTTCCGCGCGGCCGCCGGTCCGGTGGTGTTGCACGTCGATGCGGCGGCGGAGGCCGCTTTGGCCCACGTAGTAGCCATGTTGCGGGAGGAGCTGCTCCGGCCAGCCCTGGCCCAGGACGACATGCTGCGGGCTTACCTGCGCATCCTGCTCATCCGCGCGTCCCGGCTCCGGCAGGAGCAAGTGGCGGCCACCTGGTGCGGAAGCCCGGTGCCGCTCGTGCTCCAGCAGCTCGAAAAGCTGATTGAGCAGCACTACCACCAGAAGCATACCTCCGCCGACTACGCCGACCTGCTCAACCTGACTCCCAAGACCTTGGCCAAGCTGGTGCGCGTGCATTACCGCCGCACCCTGACGGAAGTCATTCAGGCGCGCATTGTGCTGGAAGCCAAGCGCCTGCTCTTTTGGACCAACAAATCGGTCAAGGAAATTGCGTTTGCCCTGGGCTTCAACGACCCGTACTACTTCAGCCGCTTTTTCAAGAATACCACCAGCCTGGCCCCCCAGCAGTACCGCCGCGCGGCCGGTGCCCGGCGCCTGCCCGGTGTGCCGGCCTGAGCAGCCGCCGCGCTTACTGCATGTTGCGCCGGACGCGACTCAGAGTTTCGGTGGTCATGCCCAGGTAGGAGGCCACCATGTGCTGGGGAAGGCGCAAGGCAAACCCGGGAAACTGCTGCAAAAACGCCCGGTATTTCTCCTCGGCCGAGTAGCTGATGGCCGCGTGAATGCGGTTCTGCGAGGCCGTCAGGCTGCGGTAGATGATGGTGTTGATGACCTGATCGAACACCGGCAGCGCCCGGCGCAGCTCGTCGAAGTCCTGCTTGTGGATGAGCAGGACCGTGGAGGGCTCGATGGCCTCGATGGTGTAGCGGGCCGGTTCGCCCGACGCCAGGCTTTGCTGGTCGCCCGCCCACCAGTTTTCCACCGAAAAGTTGATGATGTGCTCCGCGCCCTTGGCGTCGGTGGCGTAGGTGCGCAGGCCGCCGTGGGTCACGAAGGCGTTGTACGTCCACACGTCGCCGGCCCGCAGCAGCACCTCGCGTTTGCGCAGGGCCTTGAGCTGGCTCACGGCCTCGATGCGCTGCAACTCGGCGGGCGTGAAGTCCGCCTTGCTCAGCAGGTATTTCGCAAACACATCAAACATAACAGCAACGCCCGGGGCCAGCGCAAATAAATAGCTTTTGCGCTAGTCCCGGGCGTTAGCCGCCGAGTTTGCACCAGCACTGATGCCGGTAGCCGGAGGCATTCTGGGCTGGTGAGGTTCGTCGGAGCGGGTTGCTCAGCCACCAGCAGTGGCCCAAAAAACCGCCGGCCCGACGCCAAACCCGCCGGCCCGGCAGCGGGATTATGCACACTGAGTCAGCTGCTTGGCCTTGATGGCGGCGCAGGCGGCGACAAACTCCTGGCCGGTGCCTTCGGCCACGGCGTGGAGCGGGTCGCGCAGGGGCCGGGTGCCGTCCGGCGCTGCCCGCCGCCCCTCCGGAGGTTAATCAACTGGCGCGCCAGCCGGTTTAGGCTCTGAACCCCGTTTCCCCACTTCGTTTTCCATGCACCAAGAACCCATCCGCAGCGCCGGCCGGCCGCTGGATTCCGCCGCCCAGGCCCTCATTTTGCTCCACGGCCGGGGCGGCAGCGCGGCCGATATCCTGTCGCTGGCCCAGCACCTGCACGTGGCCGATTTTGCCCTGCTCGCGCCCCAGGCCACCCAACATACGTGGTATCCGTTTTCTTTTCTGGCCCCGCCCGCCCAAAACGAGCCCTGGCTGAGCGACGCGCTGGTGGCCGTGGGCCGGGCCGTGGCCGAAGCCGAGCGGCACAACATTCGGAAGGAGCGCATCTACTTGCTGGGCTTCTCGCAGGGCGCCTGCCTCACGCTGGAATACGTGGCCCGGCACGCGGCCCGCTACGGCGGTGTGGCTGCCTTCACCGGCGGCCTCATCGGCGACCAGCTTTACCCCGCCAATTACACCGGCGACTTTTCCGGCACGCCCATCTACCTCGGCAGCAGCGACCCGGACCCGCACGTGCCCGCCGAGCGGGTGCGCGCCTCCGCCCAGTTGCTGCGCGGCCTGGGTGCCGCCGTCACCGAGCAGATTTACCCGAACATGGGCCACACCATCACCGCCCAAGAAATCGGGGAAGCCAACCGGCTGCTGTTCGACGCGGCCCCGTAGCTGCGGGCGGTTACCGCCCCGGTGGTCTGAGGCCTCCACGTCGCCGACCCATTACCGATGACCGGCCTGCTCAGGGCGCCGCCACCCGGCGCTCCACCGGGCGCGTTCCTCCCTTTTTCAACTTCTCATTTTTACCGCTATGGAACCTCGCATTCTGGGCCTGCACCACGTCACGGCCATTGCCGGCCAGGCCCGCCGCAACTTCGACTTCTACTCCCAGGTGCTGGGCCTGCGCTTTTTGAAGAAAACCGTCAACTTCGACGACCCGGGCACCTACCACTTCTACTTCGGCGACGAAACCGGCTCGGCGGGCACCATTCTCACGTTCTTCCCCTGGGAACATATCACGCCGGGCCGGCGCGGCACCGGGCAGGCCACCGAAATCGGCTATGCCGTGCCCGCGGGCAGCCTGGAGTTCTGGCTGCAGCGCTTCGAGCAGCGCGGCATTATCTACAACAAGCCCGCCGAGAAGTTCGGCGAGCAGTACCTGACCTTCCTCGACCCGGACGGGCTGAAATTCGAGCTCATCGTGCCGAAAACCGCCGACCCGCGCACGCCCTGGACCACCGCCGACGTGGGCGCCGACGTGGCCACGCGCGGCTTCCACACCGTCACGCTCACGCTGGCCAATATCAAAGCCACCGCGGAGGTGCTCACCGACGTGTTCGGCTACCGCTTGGCGGAGCAGCACGTGAACCGCTACCGCTTCGCCACCGACGCGGTGCCCACCGCCAACTTCATCGACCTGGTGGAGGCGCCCGGCGAGGCCCGCAGCGTGACGGCCGGCGGCTCGGTGCACCACATTGCCTTCCGCGTGCCGGACGACGCGGCCGAGTTGCATTTCCGCCAGAAGCTGCTCGCCAAAGGCCTGCAGCCCACGCCGCAAATCGACCGGGACTACTTCCACTCGGTGTACTTCCGCGAGCCGGGCGGCGTGCTCTTCGAAATTGCCACCGACAACCCCGGTTTCACCGTCGACGAGCCGCTGGCCGAGCTGGGAACCGGCCTGAAGCTGCCCAAGCAGCACGAGCACCTGCGCGCCCAGTTGGAGGCCCACCTGCCGCCCATCCCGGCGCCGCTGGTGCGGTAGGAGCAGAAGGGGGAAACCAGCCCGTCCTGGCGAGCTACGCCAGCGCAACCATGGACGCTGCGGTTGTACGCTGTTCCCCGCTGTTTCATGACCTGTGAAACAGCAAAAAGGCCGCGCACCCAGCAGGTGCGCGGCCTTTCGCGTTGCTTCGGGTTTCGGCCTACCGTACGGAGCCGATGTTCCAGTGGGTGAAGGTGGTGAAGCCTAGGAAAGTTTTGTCGCCGGGGGCGCCGTAGGGGGCCTGGCGGTTGCGCAGGGAGGCCAGCTTGGCGGTGCGGTAGTAGTTGTAGGCCGTTTCCACGCCGGGGAAAATCTGGCTGCCCGAGCAGTTGCGGGTGTAGTTGCCGGCCGCCGCGTCCTCGAACTTCTCGAAGTTGCGGCGAATCTGCTCGTTTTGAGCCGCGTACAGAGCCGTATTGCCCTGGATGCGGGCCGTTTCGGCGGCGTACACCATGGCGCAGAGCGTGTACTGCGGATGCACGCAGTCCCGGTCGCGCTGCTCCTTCAGGGCGCCGTCGGAGTAGGTCAGCTGGGGCATGATCTGCAGCAGGTAGTCGTAGCCCGAATCGTACACGGTGGTGCTGTTGAACCACACGCCCAGGGCCATTTTGGCGTAGCAGTAGGAGGCCTGCCAGTTGTTGATGTCGCCGATGGCGCCGGGAATGTTGTTGACGTAGTTGTTTTTCAGGTTGTTGAGGAAGTCCGAGAACTTGTTGATGTCGGTGCTCGACCAGCCCGCCCCCGTGCCGTTGACCTGGTAGTAGCGGATGATTTCGCCGGCGGCCACGAACGACGGGGCCACCCAGGCGGCTTCCAGGTAGGTCTGCCGAAACTCCGTGGGGCTGCCGTCGGGCTTGGGCGCGGTGTCGTAGCGCTGGAAGTTGTAGGCGTAGCCGTTCAAAATCTGCTTGGCCTGCCCGGCGTAAGTGGCGTTGCCGGTTTTCACCCAGCGCAGGGCACAAGCGTAGGCCAAGATGGCGTCGCGCCGGATCTGGTCTTCGGTGGGGCTGCCGCCGCTGCCCACCGCGTACACCACGCTCGGGAAGGAGGTAGGCACCGCGTACTGGTTCATGTAGTCGACCACTTTGTTGTAGCCGCCCGTGCGGGTGGCGTCGCCCCCGTTGACCTGGGCGGCAATCAGATCGAGGCTGGCGCGGCTGTTGACCACGCCGGGGTGCACGAAAGTGGTGATGGTGGAATCGGCGGTGCTGCTCAGGGCCTCCTCGGGCTTCGCCGCGTCATTCTTCTGGCAGCCCGAGAGGGCAACAAAAGTCAGGGCCAGTCCCAGGCGGGACAAGCGGGTGAGCATGGAAATGTGCATCATGGTTGTGGTGGGATTGGGAATGCGTGAAGGGCGGTTGTCCGGAAAGCGCAAAGGGAAATTCGGGCTTTTTCAGGCCATTGGTGCCTGAATCACCGGCTTTATTCGCGTAATCGTTTACGCTGGAGGAACATTGCGCATCAGGTGTCGAAAGCTGATTTGTTCAATTCTGCTCGTCTTTTTGGGCGCTGTCATCCCGAGCCCAAACGAAGCGCCTCCCTCGCGCCCAGCACCGCCGCTAATGCCAATGAGCAAATGCTAATCCGCTAAACGACCAAGCGCAGCCACCTTGCCCCACACGATTGGGCGGTAGTAGCTGCGCTTCTTAGTTGGTGCAAGCTTAGAGGAATGTCCTTGGCTGCGCCTTCCCTCGGTCCGCTGCGCTCAGCAGGACAGGGGGCTTCAGCTCGAACTTAAGACCGCCCTACGCTACAGCTTGGCCTGGCTGCCGGTGTCGAGCACCTTGGCGCCGGCGGCCAGGTTCTTGCGGCGCTGCAGGGCTTCGAGGAAGTAGTAGTCGGCGTAAATCAGCGGCACGTCGATTTCGCTGTTGGCGGGCTTGTGACCAGTGCTGTGCAGCAGCAGGAAGCCGTGGCTGCCGCCGGGCTTGGCGGTGTAGCTTTTGGCGAGGCTGCGCACCATCTGCTCGGCCTTGTCGCGGTAGAGCGGACCGCTGGCGGGGCTGTAGGTGCTCAGCTCGTAGAGGGCCGAGGCCATGATGGCGCCGGCCGAAGCGTCGCGTGGGGCGTTGGGCAGGTCGGGGGCGTTGAAGTCCCAGTAGGGAATCAGGTCCTTGGGCAGGTTGGGGTGGTTGAGGATGAAGCCCGCAATGTGCTCGGCTTGCCGCAGATAGGCTGGGTTGCGGGTTTCGCGGTAGCACATGGTGAAGCCGTACAGCGCCCAGGCCTGCCCGCGCGCCCAGGCCGATTCGTCGGCGAAGCCCTGGTGCGTCATGCGGCGGCGCACCTGCCCGGTGGCCGTGTCGTAGTCGACGACGTGGTAGGAGCTGTAGTCGGGCCGGAAGTGGTTGCGCAGGGTCGTGTTGGCGTGCGTGACGGCCAGCTGGTAGAACGAGGAGTCGCCGCTGAACCGGGTGGCGGCGAAGAGCAGCTCCAGGTTCATCATGTTGTCGATGATGACCGGGTACTGCCAGTTGTCCTTGTGATGGTCCCAGGAGCGCAGCGTCTTGGTGACGGGCGAGAAGCGGGTGCTGAGCGTGCGCGCCGCCTGCAGAATTACTTCGCGGTAGTGCGCGTCCTGGGTGAGGCGGTAGCCCTGGCCGAAGGGGCAGTACACCATGAAGCCCAGGTCGTGGGTGGTGCCGTTGGTTTTCTCGGGTTCGATGCGGGCCGAGTACGTGCGGGCGGCGCTGCGCCAAGCCTCCTGCCCGGTGGCTTCGCTCAGCAGCCAGAGGTAGCCGGGAAAGAACCCGCTGGTCCAGTCGCGGGAGGGCACCACGGCCAGCTCGCCGGCCGGCGTGAGGCTGCGCGGCGACACCGGCGCGGCCTTGCCGGGCGCCGCGGGCTGGCGCTGAATGGCTTTGGGCACGTCCCGCAGCATCAGCGCGGCCTGGGTTTCGGCCAGTTTCAGGGCCTTTTTGTGCAGGGCATCCTGGGCCCGGGCCGGGGCCGCCAGCAGCGTCAGGCCCAGGCCGAGGAGTAGCAAAGTCCGGTTCATATTGGTGGAGTTGGGAAATAACATCGGGTGAGTGGGGGAAGAGGCAGGAGGTGGGGGCTGAAAGCCGGGCGGTAACGCGGGCGGAGCCAGTGCTAGGGCGCGGCCTGGGCGGGCGGTTGGGTCGCCACCGCGGGCAGCCAGAGCAGCGGGTGGCGCACCGGCAGGTTGCGGATGACTTCCTCCACTTCGGGAGCGTGGTCGAGGCGCTGCCAGGTCTCGAACCAGGGCTGCTGCCCGAACTGCACGGCCCCAAACACCAGGAAGGGCGGCGCCACCGGCCAGTTGTCCCAGTACATCACGTCGGGCGGCAGGGGCCAGCGGCTTTTGTCGGCCACGAAGGGGTGCAGGTAGGCTATGCCCCGGCGGATGCCGCGGCCGTCGGCGGTCTGGAAGGCCCAGAGGTCATCCGCCTCGGTGGAGAGAATCTGACAGATGGTGGCCATGGCGTCGAGGTTGAAGAGCGAGTAGCCGTAGGGCTTGGTGCGCTTCAGCTCCAGCGGGAAGCTCCCGTTGGCGGCCATCTGGGTGGGCAGCAGCACGGTTTTGTACCGCTCGCGGCAGAATTGGAGCAGCTCGGCGTTGCCGGTCAGGCGGGCAAAGCAGGCCACTTGCATCACCCAGCAAGTGCCGTGGTTGTTCCGGGCGTTCATCTCGTCCTGCCCGTACGGGTGGGTGGTGAGCCAGGTCAGATACCGCGCAAACCAGTTCTTGATGCCCGCCAGGTCCTCGGCGCCAAAGGCCCGGGCGCCTTGCATCACTAGCACCCCCTGCGCCACTTCCATGAGCTGAATGGTGTCGATGATACCGATGCCGCGGCCGGTGAAGCGGCCCTGAATGGCCTGGGCGTAAAGCAGCGAGGGATTCATCAGCGTGCCCGCATCGAGAAACCAGGCGCGCAGGTGCCCGAGGGCGTGGCGCACGTACTGCTCGTCGCCGGTAAGCTGGTAGGCCGCGGCCAGCGCCCCCACGATGCGGCTGAAGCGAATCATGGCCTGGCGGTGGGCCACGAAGTTGTCGGGGTTGGTCAGCCCGTCGCGCTGAATGTAGGGGCCGGTAGGGTGTTGCGGGTCGGGCCACCAGTAGTCGCCCTCGGAAAAAAAGTCGTGCGGGCCTCCGGCGCTGCGCGGCGAGTGGCTGCTGGTGACGGTGACGGGCGCCTGCTGCAGGGCCCAGGCGGCTTCGCGCAGCACGTGGGCGCGCAGCACCTTGGCAGTCTGGCGCACCAGCTTTCGGTCGGGCGGGGCCGCGGCCGGGCTGCGGCTGCCGAGCAGCAGCAAAGCGAACAGGCACAGAAGCAAGCGGGAGGTCATGGCGAAGAGAAGCGGCAGCATTTGCCGGGTAAGTCTGGCCCGCGCGGGCGGGAATCGTTTGAAGAGTAATTCAGGACGCCACGTTCAGCTGGCGCCCGCGGACTTTTTCAATGGCACCGTGGCTACCTCCCAATCGGGCGCCCGCGCCGCCGGGGCGACGGACCAGGCCGGCGGTGTTCCCACGCACCGCGGCTCCGGCGGGTCGCGTCAGCCGGTTTGGCTTGTCTCACTCACGCAGGAAGCGGCAGCGGGCACCCGATGGGTTGCTAGTCAGCAGTGCGCAGCCGGCGGTTCCGGCGGCGGGTTCGGCGTTGGTGGTCAGAGCGTCAGCAGCACGGGTTCCAGGCCCGGCGACTGCACGGCCACGGCGGTTTTGCCGGGCTGGGCGGCGCGCAGCCGGATGAGGGCGCGGCCGTTGTAGGCCTGCACCTTGCGCGAGCCGCTGCTGGTGCCCAAATCGTCGAGCAGCTGCCCGGCGCCGGCCAGGGAGAAGTTCACCCAGTTGGCGGCGTCGAGGCAAAGCACGCCTTGCGCGTCGTGGAGCTTGACTTCCACCGTAGTCAAGCCGTCGGCGTCGGCCACTTTGGTGAGCGTGAGCCGGGCCGGCTTGCCCCATTTCTGGGTCTGGTACTGGAAGCTCAGCTGATCCGTCACCGTCTGCCGGCCCTGGCGGGCCACCACGCGCAGCTCGTTTGGCCCGGCTTGGAAGGGCACCTGCCAGTGCAGGCCGGCGGCCGGAAAATCCTGGGAGTTGCGCTGCTTCACGCCGTAGCTGTGGCCGTTGACGAACAGCTCGGCCTCGGCGCAGTTGGAGTACACTTTCACCATTTTCAGCTCGCCCGCCTCGCCCCAGCGCACCGGCCAGCTGTGCCCGTAGAGGCGGGCCATCGGGCGGGTCGTCCAGTACGACTGGAACACGTAGTAGCTTTCCTTGGGCGTGAAGTCGCGTTCCACCACGCCCTTCTGGTTCATGTAGGGCACGGGGTTGTCGGGGCGCACGGGCGTGCTGAAGTCCTTGAAAGGCCAGTAGGCCGCGCCGCTGAGCCAGGGCATGGTTTCCTGCTCCTTCAGGTGCCAGTCGACGAGGTTGCAGAGGTAGGATTCGCTCCAGTCGCCGTCCTTCGATACGCGGGCCGCGCCGCCCACCAGCGAAGCGTCGCCGGCCCGCTCGTCGGCGCCCTGCCCGCGGCCGATGTGGGCCAGGGCGTTGTCGGGGTTTTCGGAGTGGCGGCCGGCGTGCGAGTCGCCGCCCCATTCCACGTGCAAAAACCGCTTGACGCCCTCGAATTCCCGGCGGCTGGCGTCCTTGTAGTCGGTGTAGATGCCGCGGTACCAGCCGGCCCAGATGGAGGGCGAGTACACGTCGACGATGTCCTTGCAGAAGTCGCAGCGGCGGATGGCGGTGTAGCGGGCCGGGTCGAGCTGGTGCGCGAGGTCGTTGAGCTCGGTCATGAAGGCCCGGATTTTCTGCTTGTCGAACTCGGGAAAGTCGCCGGGCCAGTCGTTTTCGTTGCCCAGGCCCCAGATGATGACCGCGGGGTGGTTGTAGTGCTGCGCTATCATGTTGCGGAGCATGCGCCGGGCCTGCGCCTGGTACACCGGCCCGCCCAGGCCGCCCCGGCACCAGGGAATTTCTTCCCAGACCAGGATGCCCAGCGAGTCGCACAGACTGAGCACGATGGGCGACTGTTGGTAGTGGCCCAGACGGATGAAATTCACGCCCATCTGCTTCATCAGCAGCATTTCCTGCCGAATCAGGGGCTCGGTCATGGCCGCGGCCACGCCGGCGTGGTCCTCGTGGCGGTGGGTGCCGCGCAGCAGCAGGCGCTGCCCGTTGAGCTTGAACGGCCCCCGCTCCACGAACTCGATGTGCCGGAACCCGACGCGCTCGGTCTGCCGGTACGCCTGCGCCCCGGTGCCCACCGTCACTTCCACTGCGTACAGCTGCGGCGTTTCGGGCGACCAAAGCCGCGGGCTGTTCAGCTTGAATTGGTGCACGGCCTGCTCACCCGCTTGCAGCGGCAAGGAGCCCTTGAACTGCACTACCGGCTTGCCGCGCGGGTCGAGCACCCGCACCGCAACGGGCGTTGCACCGCCTGCGGCGGGGTTGTAGAGCGTGGCCCGGACCGTCAGCGTGCCCGTTTTGCCAGCCGCGTCCACTTCGGCTTTGGCCACCACGCGCTCCAGAGCCACGGCGGGCAGGTACTCCAGGCGCAGGTAGCGGTAGAGGCCGCCGTAGAGGTTGAAGTCGGAGAGGTCGGAGGGTATCAGCTCCAGGTCGCGGGAGTTGTCGCAGCGGATGCTGAGCGGCACCTGGCCCTGGAACTGCTGCTGGTAGGCGTCGGTGCGCTGGAAATCGGCCAGGGCCGGGGTGAGGTCCACCGTCCACTCGTCGTAGCCGCCCACGTGGCTGCCCACTTTGGTGGTGTGCAGGTACACCTCGGTTTTCTGGCCCGCGCCCTCGAAGTGCAGCAGGGTGCGGCCGCCGGGGTAGGGGTTGCGGATGCGGAGCCGAGTGCGGTACCAGCCCGGGCCCTGGTAGTAGTTCACGTCCGGGTCCACCGCGTCGCGGGCGTTGAAGCAGTGCGGCAGCGTGACGGGCGTCCACAGCGGCACGCTCTCGGGGTTGCCGGCCCCGACGGGTCGCACGGCTTCCCACACGCCGCCCAGGTCCTGGCGCACGAACTCCCAGCCGGCCGTGAGCCGCTGCGTCTGCTGGCTGCGCGCCGCCGTGGCTGCCGCCAGCAGTAGGAAGAGGAGGAAAAGCTTGAAAGCGGAGTTCCGCATGAATGTGTTGGGTGAAAGGCTTCGGCAGCGAATCCTAAACTTCTCGGCCCCGTGGGCCGTCATGTCTCGACTTCGCTCGACATGACGTTCTTCATCAAGCCGCTACACGCCGCCGTAGATGGAGAAGCCGCCGTCGACGCAAATCATGGAGCCGGTGACGAAGCGCGAGGCGTCGCTGAGCAGCCACACCAGGGCGCCCTTGAGCTCGTCGGGGTGGCCGAAGCGCTGAAACGGGGTCTGGCGGATGACTTTGGCGCCGCGCTCGGTGAAGGAGCCGTCGGCGTTGGTGAGCAGGGCGCGGTTTTGCTCGGTGAGAAAGAAGCCGGGCGCCAGCGCGTTCATGCGCAGCTGGTCGCCGTAGCGGGCGGCCATTTCCACCGCAAACCACTGGTTGTAGCAGTCCAGCGCGGCCTTGCCCATGTTGTAGCCCAGCACCTTGGTAATGGCCCGCTTGGAGTTCATCGACGAGATGTTGACGATGCTGCCCCCGCCCGACTGGGCCAGGGCCTCGCCAAACACCTGCGTGGGCAGCACCGCGCCCCAGATGTTGAGCTCCATCACCCGCTTCATGCCCGCCAGGTTCATCCGAAACACGTCGGCGGCCGGGTCGAGTACGCCGTCGGGCGCGTTGCCACCGGCCGCGTTGACCAAGCCGTCGATGCGGCCGTAGGTGCTCATTACCTGCTGGCAGGCGGCGCGCAGCTGGTCTTCTTCGAGCACGTCGGCCACCAGGGCCAGGGCCTGCCCGCCGCGGCGGCAGATGGCCTCGGCGCGCTGCTGGGCCACGGCCCCGTTGCGCCCCAGGATGCCCACCGCGGCGCCGGCCTCGGCCACGGCGTCGATAAAGGCCTGCCCGAGGATGCCGGTGCCGCCGGTGACGACGATGACCTTACCGGCCAGGGAAAAATCTTGACTCATGCGTTGGGGAAGAGGGCGCGCCGCCGCGGCGCGCTGGTGGAAGCAGGGCCGTTACAGGGCCCAGGGCGTGCGGTTGAAATCGGGGTAGAGCGCCAAGATCTTGTCGGCCTCCAGCGCGGGGTACTCGCGGCCGGCGCGGCTGTACACCGACAGCACCAGGGTGTTGCCGGCGGGCGTCACGTCGGCTTTGTCCATCTGCTTTTCGCGCAGCAGGTAGGGCCGAAACCAGGCCACGGCCGGTTGCAGCCCGCGCCCGTCGGCGGTGCGGTAGTGCCAGAGGTCGACGCCGGCGCGGCGGGCCAGCACGGCCAGCTGGGCCCAGCCCTGCAGGTTCATGCCGGTGTAGTTCCAGGGCCGGGTGCGGGCCAGCTCCAGCGGCTGCGCGCCGTCGGGGCCGATTTGCTGGGCTACGCGCGGCAGGCTTTGCTGCTCCAGGGTGCGGCGGGCCAGAGCCTGGTCGCCGGTGAAGAGGGCGAAGTCGACCACCTGCACGTCGTAAAAAGTGCCGTGGTTGTTCTTGGTGGCCGCTTCCTCCCGGCCCAGCTTGCTGGTCGTCAGCCACTGGGTGTACTGCCGAAACCACTCCTGCACGCCCGCCGTCAGGGCTTTATCTACCGCTTTGCTGCCGCCGAGCAGGGCCAGCGCGTCGGGCACGTTCACCAGGTGGCGCGTCTGGATGATGCCGTAGCTGCGGCCGTTGGTGGTGCCCGGAATGCCCTGTCCGAAGTTCAGGTTGGGGTTCATGCGGGTGCCGGCGTCGAGAAAGAAGGCGCGCAGCAGCCCGGCGGCGTGGGCGGCGTACCGCTCGTCGGCCGAGAAATAGTAGGCCAGGGCCAGGGTCTTCACGTCGCGGCAGAGGCCGCTCAGCTCCTGGTCGTCGGGAATGGCCTTGGTTTCCGGGTTCACCAAGCCGTCTTTCTGGATGTAGGGCTTGCCGTCGGGCTTGCTCGGGTCGGGCCAGAAATAGGGCGCCTGGGAGAGAAAGTCGTGCTTGTCGCCGCTGGGCGGGAGTTGGGCTTTCTTGGTGACGGCGTAGGGCCCGCGCTTAAGGGCTTGGTCGGCTTGGCTCAGCAAGGCCTTTACCTCCTGGGCTTCGGCGGCGCTGCCGCGCTGGTAGGCCGCTTTGTAGGCGCTCAACTCGGCCGCGTCAATGAGTAGCGGGGCGGGCGCGGGTGCAGCGGCGGCGGTGCCCGCCAGCAGGAGCAAGCCGAGGAAGGCCGGGTGGAGCGGCTTGAGGAAATTAGACATGATTTGAAAAGTATTCCGGGTCATGCTTGGCTGCGCCGACCTCTGGTTCGACAAGCTCAGCATGACGTTCTTTTTGTAGCAACGCACGACGTTCAGGCGCCTAATCGAAGCCGGGGTTCTGGGTCAGGTTGGGGTTGAGCAGCAGCTCGGGCTGCGGAATCGGGAACAGGTAGTACTTCGGGTCGACGGTCACGGTGGGCTTGGCAGCCTGCACGGCTTCGCGCAGGCGCTTGAGGCGGGTCAGGTCGAAAAAGCGGTGGCCCTCCTGACACAGCTCCCAGGCCCGCTCCTTCACCAGCAAATCCACGAAGGCGTCTTTGGTGGTGGTGCCGGTGAGGGCGGCCAGGCCGGCGCGGGCGCGCACCGCGTTGATGCCGGTGAGCTTGCTGGGGTCGCCCGCATTGAGGTTGTTCAGGGCCTCCGACTGCATCAGCAGCACGTCGGCGTAGCGGGTGATGAGGTAGTTGGTGCGCGCGTCGTTGACGATGCGCTTCGGGTCGCGGAACTTGTTGAAGTAGTAGCGCGCCAGGGTGGTCGTGCCGGCCTGGTTGCTGATGTTCCAGGCCCGACGCACGTCGTTGGTAGCGTACGAGTTGACGAGGGCATCCTCCACCGTGAAGGTGCCCAGGCCGCTGAGCTGGGAGGGCAAAAACTGGCGCACGATGATGCTGCCCACGTTCGGCGGCAAGTCAAACTGGATGGAGAAGATGTGCTCCGCGCCGTTCTCCTTGTCCGGGTCGAACACGTCGCCGTACACCGGCAGCAGGCGGTACAGCCCCGAGCCGATGACGCGGTTGCAGGCGTCCAAGGCACTTTGGTTGTCGCTGGCCTGGGCGGCGGTGCTGCCGGCGCGGGTCAAATACACCTTGGCCAGCAGTGCGGCGGCGGCGCCCTTGGATACGCGGCCCTTCTCGCCAGCCGGAATCTGGTTTTCGGGCAGGCAGTTGGCCTCGGCAAAGGTCAAGTCGTCGATGATCTGCTGGTAGACGGCGGCCAGCGGGGCGCGGGGCGGGCGCAGCTCGTCGGCGGGGCCCTTCACGGTGGCCGTCACCAGCGGCACTTCCCCGAAGCAGCGCACCAGGTCGAAGTAGCCCAGGGCGCGCAGGAAGCGGGCGTTGCCAAGGATGGCGTTTTTGCGCGCCTCGTCCATGCCCACGCCCGGCACGTTCTCCAGCAGGTCGTTGGCCCGGTTGATCATGCGGTAGGTGTTGGTCCACCAGCTGTTGATTTCCGTGTTGGTGGACGTGTAGATGAAGCGCGAGAGTTGGGCCCGCTCGTCGGTGGTCGAGCCCACGCGAATCAGGTCGCCGGGCAGCTCGGTGATTTGCCAGGCCGTGCGGCCGTAATAGGTCTGGGGCAGAAAGGAGTTGAACACCCCGTTCAGGCCCGCCACGGCGTCGCCCTCGGTCTTGTACACGTTGTCGGCCGACAGGAAATCCTGGGGCTGTTCTTCCAGAAACTTCTCGCAGGAGGCCAGGCTCAGCGACACCAGGCCCAGCAGCAGTAGGTATTTTTTCATGGGAATGCAGAGGTTGGGAATGAGCGGGTTAGCAGATGAGCGGCCGGGTCGGGGTACTAACTTCGGGCCCGCTCAATGGCGCACGTGGTCCGCTACTCATCGGGTTTAGAAGCCCAGGCGCACGCCGGCAATGAAGGTGCGGGTGGCCGGGTAGGCGTTGTAGTCGGTGTTCAGGCTCAGGTTGTCCTGGCCGAAGGAGTTGACCTCCGGGTCGTAGCCGGAGTAGTGGGTCCAGGTCACCAGGTTTTGGGCTGTCACGTACACGCTGGCCGATTTGACCACGTTGCTGAACTTGGGCAGGGTGTAGCCCAGCGTCACGGTTTTCAGGCGCACGAAGGAGCCGTCCTCCACCACGTCGCTCACGATGCCGGTGGAGCGGCGGATGGTGCTGCCGGCCCGCGGAATGGTGGTGTTGGTGTTGGTGTTGGTGGGCGTCCAGCGGTTCACCACCGAGTGCAGCTTGTTGGTGTTCACCAGGCCCGATTCCAGCTCGTAGCGGTTCAGGTTCAGCACGTCGGAGCCCTGCACGCCCTGCACGAACACGCTCAGCGTGAAGCCGCCGTACTTGAAGTTGTTGGTCACCCCGTAGATGAAGTCCGGCTGGGCCCGGCCGATGATGGTGCGGTCCAGGGCCGTGATGGTGCCGTCGCCGTTCAGGTCGAGGTAGCGCGGGTCGCCGGGGCGCACCACGGTGCGGGTGCCGCTGGCCCGGATTTCCTCGTCCGACTGCCACAGCCCGTCGAATACGTAGCCGTAGAACGAGCCGATGGGCTCCCCGACGCGCAGCACGCTGGTTTGGCCCAGGCCGGCGCCCACAAACAGGCTCGACGAGGACGAGCCCACGTACCGCTCGTACTCCCCGTTGAGGTCGAGCACCTTGTTGCGGTTCAGCGAAAAGTTCAGGTTGGTCGTCCAGTCAAACTTGTCGCCGTCGAAGTTGGTGGTGTTCAGCGCAAACTCGAAGCCGCGGTTTTGCACCGCGCCGGCGTTCAGGTAGATGTTGCCGTAGCCCGTGCTGCGCGGCACCGACACCTGCAAGAGCAAGTCGCTGGTTTTCTTCTGGTAGTAGTCGGCCGTGATGCTGATGCGGTTCTGCACGAAGGCCAGGTCCAGGCCGATGTTGGCCGCCGCCGTCGACTCCCAGCGCAAGTCCGGGTTTTCGATGTTCAAGGGCACCACGCCCACCAAGCGGCTGCTGCCCGAGGCGTAGGCGCCCACGTCGTAGCGCTTCAAGGACTGGAAGTTGCCGATTTCCTGGTTGCCGGTCACGCCGTAACCCACGCGCAGCTTCAGGTCGCTGATGGCGGCGCGCTCGGCCACCGTCTTCATAAACGGCTCGTCGATGAGGCGGTAGGCAAAGGCGGCCGAGGGGAAGTAGCCCCACTTCGAGTTGGCCCCGAAGCGCGAGGAGCCGTCGGCGCGCACCGTCACGGTGAAGAGGTACTTCTCGAACAGGCGGTAGTTGACGCGCCCGAAGTACGACATCAGGGAGTTGTAGTACCGGTCGGAGCCGGGCGTGAGAATGTTGGCCGCCACCGCCAGGTTGTCGGAGCCCAGCGAGTTGGTGAAGAAGTTGTTCACGGAGGCGCTGAAGCCGCTGCCGTAAAAGCGCTGAAAAGTCAGGCCGCCCACCACGTTCAGGGCGTGCTGGGGCGAAAACTGCCGGTCGTAGGTCAGCGTGTTTTCGTTCAGCCAGCTGTAGCGGTTCACCTCGCCGCGGGCCGCCGAGCCGTTGGTGAGCTTACCCAAAAAGATGTCGGAGGGCCGGAACACGTCGGTTTGCTGGGTGCGGTAGTCCAGGCCGCCGGTCACGCGCAGGGTCAGGCCCTTCACGATTTCGTAGCTCCCGGCGGCGTTGAACAGCCCGCGCACCGTGGTACGGTGGTCCTTGGTTTTGAGGGCGTACGCCAGCGGGTTGCCCACGTCTTCCACGTAGGGCAGCGGCGAGTTGGAGTAAGTCAGCTCCCCAAACTCGTCGCGGGCCGGCACGATGGGGCTGATGCGCAGCGCATCGAGCAGCACCCCGCCGAAGCTGCCGCCCTGGGAGTTGACGAAGGCGCGCTTCTCGAAGGTGCCCGCCACCTGGCTCGACAAGCCGAAGGTGAGCTTGCTGCCGATTTTGCGGTCCAGGTTCAGCCGCACCGTGCCGCGCTGAAAGCCCGAGTTCAGGATGATACCGTCCTGATCGAAGTAATTCATGCTCAGGTTGTAGCGGGCTTCCTCGGTGCCGCCGTTGAAGCTGAGCTGGTAGTTGCTCTGCTTGCCCGTGCGCAGGATTTCCTTTTGCCAGTCGGTGCCCTTGCCCAGCTGATCCAGCTGCTCCTGGGTGTAAGGCTGCGGCAGGGTGGCGTTGCCGGCGTACACCTCGTTGAGGTAGTCGCCAAACTCCCGGGCCGTCATCATGTCGTAGGAGTTGCGCACCACCTGCACCCCGGTGTAGGCCTCGAAGTTGATGTTGTTGCGGCCGGCCTTGCCCTTTTTGGTGGTGATGAGTACCACCCCGTTGGCTCCGCGGGAGCCGTAAATGGCCGTGGCCGAAGCGTCCTTCAGAATCTCGATGCTCTCGATGTCGGAGGGGTTGATGGAGTTCAGGTCGCCCGCGCCGGGGAAGCCGTCGACCACGAACAGCGGCTCGTTGCCGGTGTTGATGGAGTTGGTGCCGCGGATGCGGATGGAGGTGGTGCCGCCGGGTTCGGAGTTGGTTTGCGTCACCTGCACCCCGCTCACCCGGCCCTGCAGAATCTGGTCGGCGCGGGCAATGGGCACCTCGGCCACCTGCTCGGCCGTCACCGAAGCCACCGAGCCGGTCAGGTCGCGCTTGCGCTGGGTGCCGTAGCCGACGACCACCACGTCGTTGAGCTCGGTGGTTTTCTCCCGGAGCTGCACGGTCGGAATCTTGCCGTCGTTGCCCGCCCGCACTTCCGTCGGCTCGAAGCCCACGAAGGACAGCACGAGGGTGGGGGTGTCGCCGGCCGGCACGGCGAGGCTGAAGCGGCCCTCGGCGTCGGTGACAGTGCCGGTGGTGCTGCCCTTCACGACCACCGACACGCCCGGCAGCGGGGAGCGGTCGGTGGCGCTGAGCACGGTGCCCGTGACCGAGCGGGTCTGCTGGGCGTGCGCGGCGACGCTGCTCAGGGCCAGGGCGGCCGGCAGCAACAGGTGGGTAAAGGTTTTTTGCATGGCGCGGAGGTCTGGTGGGAATTGGACCGGAAATCTCCGCAAACTCTCCGCTTCTAAAACGGTTGAGTGCAAATTTATTTACGTAAACGTTTGCAGTGAATAAGTGCTTGTTTTTGCCTGTTTGTGGGATTCTGTATTGTAAGATATTATTAATATTATCAATTGAAATTCAACATGTTGTGTGCATTGATTACGAGCTTTATTTAAGTTCTTTGGCTCGCCTGGGTACCCGTAAAAAGTGACACTTTTCGGAATGTTGTTTGCCGGCAACGGCATCAGAATAATACACATCGGTACGCGTGCTTACTTTGAGGCATGAAATCGGTGAATCTGAAAAGACTCGCGCAGGAGCTAAACCTCTCCGTGGCCACGGTGTCCCGGGCGCTCAACGACCGGTACGACATCTCGCAGGCCACCAAGGACCGGGTGCGCGAGCTGGCGGCCAAGCTCAACTACGAGCCCAACCCCTACGCCAGCAGCCTGCGCCGGCAGCGCAGCGGCACCATCGGCGTGGTGGTGCCCGAAATAGCCAACCACTTCTTCTCGCTGGCCATCAACGGCATCGAGGAGGTGGCCCGGCTCAACCATTACCACGTGCTGATCTACCTCACCCACGAGGACTACCAGCGCGAGCTGGACATCGTGCGCCTGCTGGCCGGCGGGCGCGTCGACGGGGTGCTGCTCTCGGCCGCCAGCACCAGCTACACCGACACCCACCTGGAAATGCTGCGCGAGCGGGGCATTCCGCTGGTGTTTTTCGACCGCGTGCACCAGGCCCCCGACAACGCCCAGATTACCACCGACGACTACGAAAGCGGCTACAAGGCCACCCGCCACCTGCTCGACGTGGGCTGCCGCTCGGTGGCGCACCTGACCATTGCGCCCACGCTCTCCATCAGCCGGCGGCGCATGCAGGGCTACATTGACGCGCTGCTCGACGGCGGGCTGCGCTACGACCCCTCGCTGGTGCTGCACGCGCAGGGCCGCCGCGAGCAGGACGTGGAGATGATTCAGGACCTGCTGCACCAGCGCCCCGGCGTCGACGGCATCTTTGCCGCCGTGGAAAGCCTAGCCGTGGGCACCTACGAAGCTTGCCGGGTACTCAACCGCCGCATCCCGCACGACGTGCGCGTTATTGGCTTCTCCAACCTGGAAATTGCCGCCCTGCTCGACCCGCCGCTGACCACCATCACCCAGCCGGCCTACGCCATCGGCAAGGAAGCCGCCAAGGTGCTCTTCAAAGCCGTGCTCAAAAACGTGCCCGTCTCGTCGGGCCACAGCTTGGAACTGAAGTCCGAACTGTTCATCCGCGAATCCACGTTTCCGGCGCCCAAATTGGTGAAAAGCGCCTAGCAACCTGCTGGGCGCGTATTGTTGGGCAGTAGCGGACGGGCAACGCGAACCGCCAAGGCGGACCCGCGCCGGAGCTGGGTAGAGCTGAGAGGAGCGCGGGCAACAGGCCGAGTCGAGAACCGCGGGGCGGCGGATCAGGCCGCTTCGGCGCAGGCGGGGAGGGCGGCCGGGCGCTGCTAGTGGAAGTTGAAGAAAAGGACCGGTGTAGCGCATGAGCAGCTTGCTGATGTCCGGGCCGTCGAAGCCGAGTTGGTAGGCCACTTCCTTGAGCGGGACGTCGCTTGCGGTGGCAACCTGCCGAGCCTCCTGCATCAAGCGGCGGGTAGGCTCGCCGGCGGCGTGGCCGGGTTGCCGCCGGATGGTCACGCACAAGCG
>NZ_JAJFAV010000015.1 GCF_020711235.1 Hymenobacter sp. 15J16-1T3B
GAGGCGCCCCCGGCCAGCTTGAGGTGGTAGCGGGCGGCGGCCTTGGTGCCGCGGCGGGCGGGGTTCACGGCCCGGCGGCGCCCCTGCACCACGTAGTCGTTGATGCCGTCTTTGAAGTACTCCTCGGGGCCGGCTTCCAGCTCGTAGAGCACGGTGCCGTTGGTGTCGTTGTCGCAGAACAGCAGCTCGCCCGGCTGCTCGCAGTAGAAGTGGTAGCGTCCCAGGTCGCGGTGCTCGGCCCGGATTTCGCCCGGCCCGGCGGCCTGCAGCTCGGGGCGGTAGCTGTCGTAGCCCCAGCTCCAGGTGTTGCGGAACCAGAGCTGCGGCAGCACGTCGAGGCGGGCGGTTTTGCGGCCGCGGTTGTGCACCGTCACGGTGATGAGCAGGTCATCGGGGCCGGCCTTGGCGTATTCCAGGAACACGTCGAAGTAACGCCCCTGGTCGAAGATGCCGGTGTCGAGCAGCTCGTATTCGGGTTCGTCGCGCCCGCGGCGGGCATTTTCCTGCAGCAGCTGCCGGTACGGAAACGCCCGCTGCGGGTACTTGTAGAGCATCTTCATGTAGGAGTGCGTGGGCGTGCTGTCGAGGTAGTAGTAGCACTCCTTCACGTCCTCGCCGTGGTTGCCCTGCCCGTTGGTGAGGCCAAACAGGCGCTCCTTCAGAAACGGATCAGCCCCGTTCCACAGCCCCAGGCCGAAGCACAGCAGCTGCTGGTCGTCCGAAATACCGCCGATGCCTTCTTCGCCCCAGCGGTAGGCGTAGCTGCGGGCCATGTTGTGCGACACGAAGTCCCAGGCGTTGCCGTGGGCGGAGTAGTCTTCCCGCACGGTGCCCCACTGGCGTTCCGTCAGGTAAGGCCCGAATTGCAGCCAGGCCGCGTCGCCTGATTTGGCGGCGGCTAAGCGTAGTTGTTCTTGCGTCATGAATGGTATGGCGAAGCCCGGGCCGGAGCCGGGGCCGAAGCGTAAGAGTTGAGAGAGGGCGCAAGGGCGAAGAAGTAGCGGGAAGGCGCATGCTCGGTTCCATCAGTTCGGGTGCCACTCGCGCAGGTTTTTTGGGCTTGTACGTAAGCTACCGCGCAGATTGTTAACCCGCTAAGTGGTTTTGAATCAGCCGCATCGGTGCGCAAACGTTTGCTAAGCGCCTAGCCGGGCCCGGCGGTCGGGCCACCAAAACCGAGCCAGCTGCCCGGTTACACGCTGGCTGGCGTCGGCCAACCGCCTTAGTCGCAGCTCCTAAGCCCGCGGAGCGGGCGGGGCTGTGCGGGGCGGGGCCAGCGGCAAGCGCCCCCGCCGGCTCCGTAGTTACCGCAGTCTAAAATAAGTGTTTTACTATTTATCCGGGTTGGAACTATACAGGGACGGAATATGCTTGTGGCTCCAAACATTTCCCCCACCCTATGCTTGATAACTACCTCGTCGCCACCGGCTTTTACCAGATTTCCTGGCCCGATGGCCCCGACGCCAAACCGGGCATCACTTTCGTGCGCCCTGGCGCCCGCGAATCCCTGCGGGTGTTCCTCTGCGCCGCCGCCCCGGAAATGGAAGTGTACACCGGCGACCTGCAGAACGGCCGCCTCGTGTACCGCGGCCCGGCCGAAGTAGTGGAGCAGCTGCGCAACCTGGCCGAACGACAGAACTAGCGGCCTACCTGATTCAACCAAAAAGCCCGTTTGCAAGCTGCAAACGGGCTTTTTTTATATCCTGGCAGACTAGTACTAGCGTTGCGCCTCACTTCCCTCTTCGAAAAGGGAAAGGGGCCAGGAGAAGCATTTAAGCTGCTCCTTATGCTGCCCGCGGGCTTTTCAGGCTCAGCTTAAGTTTACCGGCTGACAGCCGCACGCAGGGGCTGGGCCTTGGTTTCGCCTTCGGGCAGGAGTTCGGGCAAGGGCACCACCGTCACCACCACAAACTTGGAGGTGGGCGTGTTGCTCACGTCGGCCACGCTGGCCACGGGCACCAGCACGTTCATTTCGGGGTAGTAGGCGGCGCAGTTGCCGCGGGGCAGGTCGTAAGGAATGGCCACGAACCGCTCGGCGTGGCGCTGCTGCCCCTCGAAATGACTGGTAATGTTCACCAGCTGCCGCGGCTGAATGCCCCGGGCCTGCATGTCGTCGGGGTGCAGGAAGATGACGCGCCGCTCGCCGAACACGCCGCGGTACCGGTCGTTGTAGTCGTAGATAATGGTGTTGAACTGGTCGTGCGAGCGGATGCTGAAGAGCACCAGCTGATCCGGTAGCAGCTCGTGCTTTTTGAACTCGGTGACGGTGAAGTTGGCCCGGCCGTTGTCGGTGGTGAATTTCCGTTCCCGCGGGCCGTTGGGCAAATAGAAGCCGCCGGGCCGCCGCACCTTCTGGTTAAAGTCCTCGAAGCCCTGAATGGTGCGGGCAATATGGTCGCGGATGACGTCGTAATTCTCCATCATGGCCACCCAGTCGGTGGTGGTCCGCTCGCCCAGGGTGGCAATGGCCATGCCGCACACGATGGCCGTTTCGCTCAGTATCTGCCCTTCGATGGGCTGCAACACCCCGTGCGAGGCCTCGACTACGCCCATGGAGTTTTCGCAGGTTACGAACTGCTTGCCGTTGCGCTGGGTATCGATTTCGGCGCGCACCAGGCAGGGTAGCAGCAGCGAGGTGTCGCCCGTGACGAGGTGGCCGCGGTTGAGCTTGGGCGCCACGAACACCGTCAGCTCCTGCTTGCGCATGGCTTCGGCAATGAACTCGGTGTCGCTCATGGCCGAGAGAAAGTTGCCGCCCATGCTCACGAACACCTTCACGCGCCCGTCGTGCATGGCCTTGGCGGTTTCCACCGAGTCGAGGCCGTGCTCCCGCGGGGGCTGGAAGTCAAACTCGTTTTCCAGCGCGTCGAGAAACACCTTGCTCGGCCGCTCCCAGATGCCCATGCTTCGGTCGCCCTGCACGTTCGAGTGCCCACGCACCGGGCAGAGGCCCGCGCCCGGAATGCCGATGGCACCCTTCATCAGGTGCAGGTTCACGATTTCGCCGATGCTGTACACGGCGTTTTTCTGCTGGGTGAGGCCCATGGCCCAGCAGGTGATAATCTTCTTTTTCGGCCCGATGATGTTGGCCGCTTCCAGCAATTGGGCCCGCGGCACCCCGCTCATCTGCTCGATGTCCTCCCAGCTGGTGTTGTGCAGCTCGGTCAGAAACTCCTCATAATGGGCCCCGTACTCGCGGATGAAGTCGTGGTCGATGACTTGGCCGGGGTTGCGCTCCTCGGCCTCCAGCAGGTACTTCATGATGCCGCGCAGCACGGCCATGTCGCCGTTCACCTTCACCTGCAGCCAGAGGTCGGTGATTTGCGTGCCGTCGCCGAGCAGGGCGCCCAGGGCCCGCAGCGGGTTCATGAAGTCCTGGGGGTTGCGGAAGTGGTTCAGCCCGGCTTCCATTAGCGGGTTGATGCTGATGATCTGGGCCCCGTTGCGCTTGGCTTTCTGCAGGGCCGTGAGCATGCGCGGGTGGTTGGTGCCCGGGTTCTGCCCCATGATAAGGATGACCTCCGCCTCGTAGATGTCGTTGAGCGTCACCGAGCCCTTGCCCAGGCCCACGGTGTTGGTCAGGGCCGAGCCGCTGGACTCGTGGCACATGTTGGAGCAGTCGGGCAGGTTGTTGGTGCCGAACTCGCGCACGAACAGCTGGTAGGCGTAGGCCGGCTCGTTGGGCACCTTGCCCGAGGTGTAGAACGCCGCCTCGTCGGGCGACTTCAGCCCGTTGAGCTTCTCCCCGATCAGCCGGAAGGCTTCTTCCCATTCGATGGGCGCGTAGTGCGTGGCGCCGGGGCGCAGCACCAGCGGGTGGGTGATGCGGCCGGCGTTGTTCAGGTCGCGGTCGGTGAAGCGCGAGAGGTCGGCCACGCTGTGCTGGGCGAAGAAGTCCGGCCCGATGGTACGGTGGTCGGCATCCGAAGCCGTCGACTTGGCCCCGTTCTCGCAGAATTCGGCCACCGAGCGGTGGGTGTCGGGGTCGGGCCAGGCGCAGCTCGAGCAGTCGAAGCCGTCCATCTGGTTGAGCTTGAGCAGGGCCTGGGTGCCGCGGCCCAGGCCGGCTTCGCCCCAGCTGAACTCCATGCTCTTGATGACGGCCGTCAGGCCCGCGGCCACTTTGCTGGGCTTGGTGAGCGTGAGGCCGGTGAAGTCTTCGGGCGGCTGGGCCAGCACGGGGTATTTGTGCTTGGCCCCGAGCGTGTCGGGGGCTTGCATGGGGCGCTTGTCGGCGTCGGGCTTGCCGCCCGCGTCGTAGTGGTCGTTGGTGGGCGCGGCACCCTGGCTGGGCCGCTCGCCGCTGCGGGGCACGTTGCCGGCGGCGTGCTGCTCGTTGGTTTTGCCGGATTGGCTGGGGTCTTGGGCGGGCGACTTTTCCATGGCGGGAACCTCCTCGGCCTCTCTCCGCGGGGAGCCTGACGACTGCGGGAGGCTTTGGTATCGGTGGATGGGAATAAATGGCAGAAGTGGACAGCTGGGTCGGTGGCCGGCTAGGTGAGTCAGCAGACGTGTTACCGGCCACTTATCACCTATCACGGCCTGCCTAGTGCCGGCAGCCCAGGTCTTTCTCGACCAGTATACGCAGCTCCTGCCCGTCCGTCATGTCGACGGTGCCGGCCAGGCTGATTTCGGCGGGCTGCAGCCAGTCTTGGGCCAGGCCGGCGGGCACCAGCACGGAAAGGGCGCCGGGCGTGTACGCTACGCGCAGGGCCTGCGCGGCGGCGGTGGAGTCGTCGTCGGTGCGCTGCAAAGCGTAGGTGAGCTGGCCGTCGGGGCCGGGGGCCAGCGGCACCACGGCGGCCACGCGGCCGGCCTGGGCAAACTGCGCCACTTCCTCCTCGGAGAGGCGCAGGCGCAGGGTGTTGTCTTCGATGCGGAGTTTCATGGGCGGGGAAGGCCAAACGGCGCGCCAAGGTAGCGCGGCCCGGCGGGTCATACGATGCGCCAGGGGTGCGAGTAGATGTTGTAGCGCTGCTGGCGCACGAAGCCCAGCAGCGTCATGCCGAAATCCTGGGCGGCCTGCACGGCCAGGGAGCTGGGCGCGCCCACGGCGGCCAGCACGCCGATGCCGGCCACGGCCGCCTTCTGCACCAGCTCGAAAGAGGCCCGGCCGCTCACCAGCAGCACGTGCCGGTGCAGGGGCAGCTGCCCGTCGAGCAGGGCGGCGCCGATGAGCTTGTCGAGGGCGTTGTGCCGGCCCACGTCTTCGCGCAGCAGCAGCAGCTCCCCCGCGGGCGAAAACAGCGCGGCGGCGTGCAAGCCACCGGTCTGCTCGAACACGGCCTGCGCCTCCCGCTGCCGCTCGGGCAGCTCGTGAATCACGGCGGCCGGAATCAGCGGGCCCTCGGCGGGCAATACGGGGCAAGCAGCGGCGTGCACGGCCTCGATGCTGGTTTTGCCGCACACGCCGCAGCTGCTGCTGGTGTAGAAGTGGCGCTCCAGGCGGGGCAGGTCCAGCGGCAGGTCGGCGGCCAGCTCGGCGCGCACCACGTTGCCCTGCTCCTCGGGCTTTTGCACGTCGGGGCAGGGGCGCACGCCCAGCAGCTCTTCGCGCCGTCGGATCAGGCCCTCGGTGAGCAGAAAGCCGGCGGCCAGCTCTTCGTCGTGGCCGGGCGTGCGCATGGTCACGGCCAGGGTGCGGTGCGCCCGCTGCCCGCTCGGGCCGTAGCCCAAGCGGATTTCCAGCGGCTCCTCGGCGGCCAGCACGTCGTCGGCCGCGGTGCGGGCCTCTCCCACCACGCGCTGCACGCGGGCGTATTCGTAGCTGGTCGGCGGCAGAAAAACGGGAGCGGGCATGCGGGTATGAGAAAAAAAGGCTTCGGCAAACGAGCCGGCATCAGTGAATAGCTGCCAACGCGGCTAATTGTTCACGCGGCCGCCCTCGTGGCGGCTTACTTAAACAGGGCCAGGGCCTTGATGAATGTCTGCGTGATGCCCCAGAGCAGCGGCACGCCCACGTAGAGCCAGGCCAGGGCGACTTTCAGGTTGGAGCTCGGTTCGGCAGCGGGCGCCGGGGCAGCGGGTTGCGGTTCCATATCGTTGGGTCGGGTTAGCAGATCAGCAAGTGCGGCTAGTGGGCCGGGGCCGCCTCGGCTTCAGCCCGCGACACCGTCTCGTGCACGAAGTACCGGTCGTTGACGGCCCGGATGAGCGCATCGGCCAGGAAGCCGACCACCAGCAGCCCGGCCATGGTGTAAAACACGTTCTGGAAGGCCGCGGCGCCTTCCAGGTGCTTGGCCTTGGCGCTTTCGTGCAGGTAGTTGACCAGCAGCGGGCCCAGCACCCCGGCCGTGCTCCAGGCTGTGAGCACCCGGCCGTGGATGGCGCCTACCTCCTTTTTGCCGAACAGGTCGCTCAGAAAGGCCGGCATGGTGGCGAAGCCCCCGCCGTACATGCTCAGAATGACGCAGCAGGCCACCACGAACAAGGTCAGCGAGGCGTGGCGCCCGAGTGTGGGCAGCAGGGCGTATAGCACGATGCCCAACCCGAAATAAAGCAGGTAGATGCGCTTGCGCCCGATTTTGTCGGAGGCCGACGACCAGAAAAAGCGCCCCAGCAGGTTGAACAAGCTCAGCAGCCCCACGAAGCCGCCCGCCGCCGCGGCCGTGATGCCGCGGCCCGCGCCCAGCACCTGGTCGGAGAAGATTTCCTGAATCATGGGCGAGGCCGTTTCCAGGATGCCGATGCCGGCCGTCACGTTCATGCACAGCACCACCCACAGCAGCCAGAACTGCGGCGTGCGGATGGCCTGGCTGGCCAGCACGTTGCCGGTGGTTATCATCTCGTGGTGGTTGGCGGCGGGCACGTAGCCGGCCGGTTTCCAGCCCTCGGCCGGCACCCGGATGGTCCACACGCCCAGCTGCATAAACAGCAGGTAAATGACGCCCAGAGCAATGAACGTGGCCGCCACGCCGTGGTCGGTGGGCGTTTTGAAATGGCTCATCAGCGCCAGGGACAGCGGGGAGGCAATCATGGCGCCGCCGCCGAAGCCCATGATGGCCATGCCGGTGGCCACGCCCGGCCGGTCCGGAAACCACTTGATGAGCGTGCTCACCGGCGAGATGTAGCCGATGCCCAGCCCGATGCCGCCCACCACGCCGTAGCCGAAGTAGAGCAGCGGCAAGGAGTGCAGGTGCACGCCCCAGGAGCCGAGAAAAAAGCCGCCCGCGAAGCACAGGGCCGAAGTCAGCATGGCCTTGCGCGGCCCCACCCGCTCCAGCCAGGTGCCAAACACCGCCGCCGATAAGCCCAGCAGCACGATGGCAATGGAGAAAATCCAACCGACCTGCCCCGCCGTCCAGTCGCCGGGCGCGGGGTGGTCCACGTCGTGGCTGAGCAGCGACATCAGCGGATTCTTGAACACGCTAAAGGCGTAGGCCTGCCCGATAGCCAGGTGAATGGCCAGGGCGGCGGGCGGAATCAGCCAGCGGTTGAAACTAGGTTCCGCCACGGTGCGGCTGCGGTCCAGCAGGGAAGTTTCGGCCATGAAAAATGGTGGCGGTTGTGGGAGAAGGACGCGCTGCCGCGCCCAGGATTTGTTCTTGGGTACGCACCGCCGCCCGCCGCGTTGCCTGCTGTTTGCCGTAGCTGCTGATTAGCCAGGCAGACCGATGAAGGCTGGATGAATGAATTTAATAAGCAACGCATTTTGCCCTGATATTCAATATCTTATCACGAGCACAGCTATTAGCATTAGGTTACTCGTTGGTTACTACTGTGCCATTGTTCCGCCAAGGCGCGCCCAACCTTTCCGGGCGCCTAGGAGTTTGAGAGGCAGCCCGCCGCGCCTTGGTCGCAGGCCTTTCACCAGCTTTTCCGCCGTGCTTACTCCCGACGAACGCCACCGCTACCGCCGCCACCTCCAACTGCCCGAAATCGGCGAAGCAGGTCAGTTGAAGCTGCGCGCGGCCCGGGTGCTGGTGGTGGGCGCGGGCGGCCTGGGCTGCCCGGTGCTGCAGTACCTGGCCGCCGCCGGCGTGGGCACCCTCGGCATTGCCGACGCCGACCAAGTGGAACTCAGCAACCTGCAGCGCCAGATCCTCTACGGCCCCGCCGACCTCGGCCAGCCCAAAGCGGCCACCGCCGCCCGCGAGGTGCAGCGCCTCAACCCGCTGGTGCACCCCGAGGTGCACGCCCTGCGCGTCACGCCAGCCAATGCCCAGTCGCTGGTGGCGGCCTACGACCTCGTCGTCGACGCCACCGACAACTTTCCTACCCGCTACCTGCTCAACGACACCTGCGTGCTGCTCGGCAAGCCGCTGGTGTCGGGCGCCATCTACAAGTTCGAGGGGCAGGTGTCGGTGTTCAACTACCGCGGGGGGCCCTCCTACCGCTGCCTGTTTCCGGAGCCGCCCGGCCCCGCCGAAGCCCCCAACTGCGATACGACCGGCGTGCTGGGGGTGCTGCCCGGCCTCATCGGCACGGTGCAGGCGTCGGAAGCGCTGAAAGTGGTGCTCGATCTGGGAGAAGTGCTCAGCGGCCGCCTGTGGGTGCTCGACGCGCTGACCATGCAGACGCGCACCCTGCGCTTCGCTCGTCACCCCGAGCGCAGCCTAATCACAACGGCCACCGCCAACCCTGCCGACTACCAAGACCCCGGCTGCGCCGCCCCGCCCGCCGGCATCACGGCCGCCGAGCTGCGGGCGCGGCTGCAGTCCCCTGCCCCGCCCTTTTTGCTTGATGTGCGCGAACCGCACGAGTTTGCAGCCCAGCACCTGCCCGGCGCCCTGCTGCTGCCGCTGGGCCAGCTGGCCGCGGGGGTAGCCGCCGTGCCGCGCGAGCAGCCGGTGGTGGTGTACTGCCGCTCCGGAGCCCGCAGCGCCCGCGCCATTCAGCAGCTGCAGGCCGAATTCGGCTTTACCAACCTGCACAACCTCGAAGGCGGCATCCTGGCCTGGGCCGAAGCCTGAGCCCGCCACCCAGCTGATTTCGGGCGCGTCGGGCTGCTGCGTAGCGGAACCGCTGCCCGAAATCAGCCGGGGGCACCAACCTACGTGGCGCCCCCGGCCGTATGCCTGGGCGGCTCACCTGTTCCTCGCGGGCCAAAAGCCTGCGTTATTTTCAGGCGCCGGAAATGCCCGCGTTGCGCGCAAACCCGCCGCCACCCCTCCTGCTTCATGCCCGAAACTGCTTCCCCGCCCGTGCGCCCCCGCCTCCGCTTCGACCGCAACGAGCTGGCCGGCGCCTTCGGCGACCTGGGCACCGACCTGCCCCTGCTCATCGGCATCATCGCCGCCTCCGACGTCGACGCGGCCGGGGTACTCATCATGTTCGGGCTGATGCAGGTGTTTTCGGGGCTGTGGTACGGGCTACCCATGCCGGTGCAGCCGCTCAAAGCCTTTGCTGCGCTGGTCATTGCCCAGAAGCTGCCCGGCCGGCTCATTTTCGGCGGCGGGCTGGCCATTGGCGTGAGCATGCTGCTGCTGACGGTAACCGGCCTCATCGATGCGCTGGCGCGCCTGGTGCCCAAGCCGGTGGTGCGCGGCATTCAGCTGGGGCTGGCCCTGCAGCTCTCGACTTTGGCCCTGAAAGAGTATGTGCCCGCCGATGGGCTAGGCGGCTACGCCTTGGCGGCCGCGGCGTTTCTGATTACGGTGGTCCTGCTCGGCAACCGCCGCGTGCCCGCGGCCCTGCTGGTCATTGCCTTGGGCGTGGCCTACGGCCTGACATTCAAGCTGGACCTGGCCACCGCCCAGCGCGCCCTCGGCCTGCACCTGCCCGCCCCGCGCGTGCCCGCCTGGCCCGACGTGCTGGCCGGCGCCGTGCTGCTGGCCCTGCCGCAGATTCCCCTCTCGCTCGGCAATTCCATCCTGGCTACCCGGCAGGTGCTGCACGACCATTTCCCGGAGCGCCGCATCACCGTGCGCCAGATCAGCTTTACCTACGCCCTGATGAACTTGGTGAACCCGCTGCTGGGCGGTTTTCCGGTGTGCCACGGCTCGGGCGGACTGGCCGGGCACTACGCCTTCGGGGCGCGCACGGGCGGCTCGGTGCTGCTCTACGGCGGACTGTTTCTGGTGCTGGGGCTGTTTTTCAGCCAGGGCTTTCAGCAAGTCGTGCAAATATTCCCGCTGCCGGTGTTGGGCGTGCTGCTGCTCTTCGAAGCCCTAACTCTGGCCGTCTTGCTGCGCGACGTGGCCGACTCCCGCGCCAGCCTGCTGGTCGTGGTGCTGGTGGGCCTGCTGTGCTGGGGCCTGCCCTACGGCTACCTGGTGGGCCTGACAGTGGGCACGGCGGTGTACTACGCCATGCAGCGCGGCTGGGTGGGCTTGGGCAAATAGCGGCTTTTCTTCGTGCCGCACTGACCTAAACGGGTGTCCGCAACGCGCAACTGCCCACCGCCGCGGCTCGGGGGCCGCGGCGGTGGGCAGGCAAATACAGGCGCACAGGCTTAAACCGGCTGGGCCGGGCTGGTGTCGGCGCTAGGGGCCGGGGCGGCCGTGGGCGCCGCGGCGTGGTAGCGGATGTGGCGCCCCAGGCACTGGGCCACGTCGGTAGCTAGCTGCTCGGGGGTGGAGTTGACGGCGTAAATCGTCTGGCCGGCGCGGCGCAGCATCAGCTGGGCGGCGGTGCCGTGTTCCGGCGACACCCGGGCGGCCACCACCAGCGCGTGCGTATCGGGCCAGGAGGCTTCGAAGGCCAGGGCGGTGCCCTCCCAGGGCGCCTTCACCGGCCGCACGCTCAGCGGACGAAACGATTTGACTTCCTCAAAGGCCGTCAGCAGCGGATTGCTCAACACGGCAAGCTCCGCGGGGGCGGCTTCGGCGGCCGCTGCGTGGAGCGCGGCCGCAAACTCATGGACGGTTGGAATGGGCATGGCAAACGGACAGAAAGGTGACGCTTCCGCAAAATGCGGATTTTTTCGTTTTCAACGGCCCCGGACCTCGGCTATTGCCCGGCCAGCAGCTCGCCCAGCACCTGCTGGTAGCGCGCATTATCGGTCATGCCGTTGTGCCCCGCGCCTGGCAGCTCGATTAGCCGGTCGGTGGGCTTGAGCAGGGCCCGCAGCCGCCGCGACGAGCCTGGGTAAATGACCTCGTCTTGGTCGCCGTGGAAGAGCACAACCGGCGCCTGCACGCGGGGCAGCACCTCGTAGGTCCGCAGCGGGTAGCGCACCAGAAAGCCCGGCACCCAGGGGTAATGGCTGCGGGCCATGTCCTGCATGCTGTAATACGGCGCTTGCAGGATGAGCAGGCGCGGCCGGTGCCGGGCCGCCAGCCAGGCCGCGGGGCCGGTGCCGAGCGAGTAGCCGAGCACCACGGTGCTGTCGGCGGCGTAGGTGGTCAGGAGCTGCTGGTAGGCCGCTTCCACGTCGGTGAGCAGCTGCGGTTCGCTGCTGAGGCGGCCCTCGCTCTTGCCGTAGCCGCGGTAATCGAGCAGGAACACGTCGTAGCCCAGGTCGGTGTAAAGCGCCGCCACCTCGCCCCAGCTGTCGAGGGCGCCGCCGTTGCCGTGCAGGTAAAATACCACGCCCCGGCGGCGCTGGGGAGTGTGAAACAACAGGCCGTGCAGGCGCGTGCCGTCGGGGGCCGTGGTCCACCGCTCTTCCCAGCGCCCCGGAAAGCGGAAGCGGTAATCGGCCGGCAGCCGGTCGGGGAAGAACAGCAGGCGCTCCTGCTGAAAGTAGAGCAGCAGGCACAGGAGCACGTATAGGCTCAGCCCCAGGCCGAGCAGGATGAGCAGGAATTTCATGCGCGACGCCGGCAGGCAATCAGCCGGCCCGGCAAGCTACGCATCAGGGGCCACCGCCACGCGGCGTTACCCCCCAATCGTCGACATCGACTCGAAGCTGAGCTGGTGCAGGGGGCGGCGCTGCTCGGCCTCGAAGCCGTTGGCAGCGCGGTGGTAAAAGGCTTGGCGCAGGGCCGCACGCACCTCCTCGTCGGCGGCCCCGCCGCGCAGCAGGGCCCGCAAATCCAGCCCGCCCTGGTCGTAGAGGCAGGTTTTGACCGCGCCCTCGGCCGTGAGGCGGATGCGGTTGCAGCTGCCGCAGAACGTGCGCGAATACGCCGCAATGATGCCCAGCCGGCCCGCGTGGCCCGCCACGGTGTAGTGCGAGGCCGTGTCGCCGGGGCGGGCGGGCTCGGGCCGAAGCGCGCCGAAGTGCTGCTCCAGGTGCTCCCGGATGCGGCGGTGGTGCCAGGGCAGCGTGGCGGGCGTGGCCTCGTGCGAGCCGCCGTTGAAGGGCATTTCCTCGATAAAGCGCACGTCCACCGGCAGCGTGCGCGTCAATGCGGCCAGGGGCACCAGGTCCTCGGTGTTCTGCCCGTCCATTACCACGGCGTTGATTTTGACGCGGATGCCGGCCGCCAGCAGGCCGTAGAGCGTGTCGAGCACCCGGAGCAGCTCGTCGCGGCGGGTGATGCGCTCGAACCGGGCGCGGTCGAGCGTGTCGAGGCTGAGGTTGACGGCGCGCACGCCCAAGCGGGCCAGGGCGGGCACGTGCGGGGCGGTCAGCACGCCGTTGGTGGTCAGCGTCAGCTCGGTGATGCCGGGAATCAGGCTCAGGCGCTCCATGAAGGGCACCAGCTCGCGGCGCACGAACGGCTCCCCGCCCGTCAGGCGCACCTTGCGCACGCCCAGGCCGGCCATGATGCCCACCAGCCGCTCCATCTCCTCGTAGCTGAGCAGCTGCTGTTTGGGCACGTACTCGATGCCCTCGGCGGGCATGCAGTAAAAGCAGCGCAGGTTGCAGCGGTCCGTCACGGCCAGGCGCAGGTACTCCAGCGGCCGGCCGTGGCTGTCGAACAAAGCAGACGGAACGGTATCAATCATGTCAGCGAAAAAGGGCGCCGCCGGGACGACGGCCGCGTGCTCCCAACAACGGCGCGGCGGCAATTGTGTTCGATTTCGGCAAATTTCGCAACCCAACCCGTTGCTTTTCCGGTTAAGGCCCCATGAAGTTAACCATTGCCCTCTTCGGCATCACCCGCGACATCGTCGGCCGCCCCGCGCTGGAGCTGACCGTGCCCGCAGGCCAGTCGGTGCAGCAGCTACTGGCCGAGCTGCACCAGTCTTTCCCCGCCCTGGGCCAGCTGCGCAGCCTCGCCGTGGCCGTCAACAACGAGTACGCCCAACCCGAAACCGAGCTGCAGGAGCGCGACGAAATTGCGCTGATTCCGCCCGTCAGCGGCGGCTAGGGCTTGAATTACTGATTAAAAAATGGAGCATTAACAATTGGCCTGTTTCGCACCGTTTGCGGAGCCAGGGCTGATGTCGCCCCCTCATTTTTAATTGTTAATTCTCCGTTTTTCATCTACTCCAATGCTCATCGAACTCACCGACCGGCCCATCGACGTGGCCGCCGTGCTCCAGGCCGTGCAGGCCGACGGCGCCGGGGCGGTCAACTCCTTCATCGGCACCATCCGCAACCGCAGCACCGGCCGCCGCGTGGTGCGCCTGCACTACGAGGCCTACGACCAAATGGCCGTGCACCAGCTGCGCAAGGTGGCCGAACAGGCCGTAGCGAAGTGGCCCATGCTGCAGCAGGTAGCCGTGGTGCACCGCAAAGGCACTTTGGAAATCGGCGACGTGGCCGTGGTGGTGGCCGTGTCGACCCCGCACCGCGCCGAGTCGTTTGCCGCCTGCCAGTACATCATCGACACGCTGAAAGAGGTCGTGCCCATCTGGAAAAAGGAGGAGTACGAGGACGGCACCGTGTGGGTGGCGGCGCACCCCTGAGCCCCTGCGCCTACCGGCGCCCGCCCGGGAGTAGCTACGCGAAAGGACGCCAGAAGCAACGCTTTCCGGACGGCGTCCACCGTGCGGGCTCGGAAATTACACCCCGCAGCTGGGCTCTGTTACGACCACGTGGCGGTAGCGCGACTTGCCGCCAGCCACAACCGCGGCCGAATCGGGCGCGGCCACGTCGGTGGGGCGGGCGTGAATGGGGTCTTGGGAGTGGGTGAGCATGCCTCCGGCCCGGCCCTGGCGCACGGCCTGAATTTCGGCCACGATGGACAAGGCTATTTCCTCCGGCGTTTCGGCCCCGAGGTTCAGCCCGATGGGGCTGTAGAGGCGGCCCTGCAGGCGGGCTTCGGCGTCGGGCACCGTTTCGGTCAGCTCTTCGAGCAGGCGGGCGGCCTTCTGGCGCGGGCCCAGCAGGCCGATGTACGGCGTTGGCGCGGCGAGCAGGTGCTGGAGCACGGCCAGGTCGTAAGCGTAATTGTGGGTGAGCAGCACGGCGTAATCGGCGCTGAGCGGCAGCGCGGGCACTTCGCCCAGCGGCACCACCTGCACCGCGGCCGCGTCGGCGAAGCGCTCCAAGGCGGCTTGGCGGGGCCGCCCGTCGACGACCGTGACGTGCCAGCCCAGCGAGGCGGCCAGCCGCACCAAGGGCTGAGCGTCGTTGCCGGCGCCGTACACCGCCAGGCGCAAGGGCGGGCGCAACACCTCCAAGAACACGCGCACGGTGCCGCCATCGGGGGCCGCGTACTCGCGGATCATCGACTGGTCCTGGGCCAGGGCCTGGGTGGCGTCGCGGTGAATCTGAGCGGTCAGGGTCAGGTTGTCGAGAACCGAGCCGCGCACCTGCCCGCCCTGGGGCATCAGCAGCAGGCGCTGGCCCAGGGCGGCCACGGCCTGGCCGGCGGCGCAGCGGAAGACGGTGGCCAGCACGGCGGGCTCGGGGTGGCGGGCAAAGCCGCGCAGCAGCTCCAGCGGGTTGTCGGGGTCGTGAAAATCCAACGGCTCGAGCAGGATGCGCACCACGCCCTGGCAGCCGGGTCCCAAGCCGTGGCGCGGGTCGTCTTCGTCGGAGGTGTCGTAGGTGACCAGCGCGGGCTGCCGACGCGCCAAGGCCTGCCGGGCGCGCTGCTTGGCGTCGCCCTCGAGGCAGCCGCCGCTGATGGCGCCGGTGAGCTGCCCGTCGTCGGTGACGAGCATGCGGGCGCCGGGGCGGCGGTAGGCCGAGCCCTGCACCTCCACCACCGTGGCCAGGGCGCAGGCGCGGCCGGCAGCGCGGTAGTCATCGTAGGCGAAGAGCAGGCGTTGGAGTTCGGTCATGAGGAAGCAGGTGGCGCGGCAACGAGGCCGTGGGCAGTACGCGCGGGTGCCGCCGCTGGTTTTGACGGGTGGAACGGCGGAATGCCCGGCCACTCGGGCGCAGGTCCCTGGCATTATTAACCGCGCAGCGCAAAAAGTGGTTGCTGCCGCAGCAGTAGGCGGCGGTTAGCGTCAGCGGCCCGGCGGAAGGCCAAGTCCCCCGACCAGCTGTGCGGCTGAAAGCTGCGGCACCGCGGCCTGCGGCATCATGCAGAACCCCAGACCAGCGCAAGCACCCCCGAATGCGCTACTCAACAACGCGACTAGAATTCTGCCTGATGTCACAAGCAGCGGGCTACAGGTCGGGTTCAGTGCGCCCATCCGCGCCGCCGCGCCGGAAAACCTAGAGCTAATCCATGAAGCGCGGTGGGGCTTTCTTCTCTCATTTAAAAACCCTATATTATCTAGGCTATAGTCAATTACACAAGCAGTTTACTTGCTGAAAGGCTGCGCAGATCTAAGCCCTAAATCCGCGCTTAGACCATCCATTGGCCTTTACTACTCGTCCCCGCCGCTTTTCGTCTCCGCCCTCTTTCCCAACCAACTCCCAACGCTATGAACGCCGAACTCGAAACCATCCGCGAGCAGCAGAAAGCCACCTGGAACAAGTTTTCCGGCGGGTGGCGCAAGTGGGACGACTTCACCATGAACTGGCTGCGGCCCATGGGTGAAGAAATTATCCGCTCCTTGCACATCAAGCCCACCGACCTGGTGCTCGACGTGGCCGCCGGCACCGGGGAGCCGGGCCTGAGCATTGCCTCGCTGGCCAAGGACGGCAAAGTCGTCATGACCGATCTGGCCGAAGACATGCTAGCCGTGGCGCGCGACAAAGCCGCGGCCCGCGGCATCGATAACTACGAAACGGTGGTCTGCGACGTGTGCGCGCTGCCCTTCCCCGACGACACCTTCAACGCGGTCAGCTGCCGCTTCGGCTTCATGTTTTTCCCCGACCTGCTGCTGGCCGCCCAGGAAATGCGCCGCGTGCTCAAGCCCGGGGGCCGGCTGGCCGCATCGGTGTGGAGCGTGCCCGCCCAGAACGCCTGGATTACGACCATCATGAGCACCATCAGCCGGCACCTGCAGCTGCCCACGCCTCCGGCCGGGGCGCCGGGCATGTTTCGCTGCGGCAGCCCGGGCGTCCTCACCGGCTTGCTGGAGCAGGCCGGCTTCCGCCACGTGCGCGACACCCAGCTCACCGGCCAGCTACGCTGCGGCAGCAAAGAGGCCTACTGGCAGTTTATGAACGAGGTGGCCGCGCCGGTGGTGGCGGCCATGAGCCAGGCCGACGCGGCCACGCAGGAACAAATTCGCGCGGAGGTCTTCGCCCGCATCGACGAGCAGTGCACCGACGGCTCGGCAACGCTGGCCTACGGCACGGTGGTGGCCTACGGCGAGAAGTAACGCCCGCCGCGGGTTGGCTGCCAAATCCGCGGTACATTTCGTCGCAATTCTTCGCTTTGCCCATGACCATTCTCCGCCTCCCCCCCTGGCTGCTCGTCGGCGGCCTGCTGTTGCTGCGGCTGCCGGCCTGCGTCGAGAAAGGCAAGGTGGAATCGGCCAAGCCGCCCACCACATTCAGCATGCTGCGCGGGCCTATTTCCATGTGCGGCCCGGCCGATCAGCAGTTCGGCACCGTCGACTTTCAGGTGAGCGGCTCCAAGACCATTCAGGCCGATTTTGCCCTGGCCGTAGCCCTGCTGCACTCCTTCGAGTACGACGAGGCGGAAAAGGTGTTTGCCCGCATCATCGACCGCGCCCCCGACTGCGCCATGGCCTACTGGGGCGTGGCCATGTGCTCCTACCACCCGCTGTGGGCGCCCCCCACGCCGGCCGAGCTGGCCAAGGGCGCGCAGGCCGTGGCGCTGGCCCAGCGCCAGCCGCAGCAGTCGGCGCGGGAAGCGGCCTACATCGGCGCCGTGGCCGCCTTCTACCGCGACTACCAGCACCTCGACCACCGCACCCGCACCCAGCGGTTTGAGCAGGCCATGGCCCAGGTGGCGGCCCGCTTCCCCACCGATCCGGAAGCGGCCATTTTCTACGCCCTGGCCCTGGACGCGGCCGCCGACCCCGCCGACAAGTCCTTCCGCAAGCAGCGCAAGGCCGGGGCCATCCTGGAGGGGTTGCAGCCGCAAATGCCCCGGCACCCGGGCATCGTGCACTACCTCATCCACACCTACGACTACCCCGAGCTGGCCGCCCTGGCCCTGCCGGCCGCCCGGCAATACGCGTCGGTGGCCCCGTCGTCGGCCCACGCCCAGCACATGCCCTCGCACATTTTCACCCGGCTGGGCTTGTGGGACGAATGCATTGCGTCCAACCTGGCTGCCGCTTCGTCGGCCCGCTGCTACGCCGAAAACGCGGGGCTGCGGGGCCACTGGGACGAGGAGCTGCACGCCGTCGACTACCTCACTTATTCCTATTTGCAGCAGGGCGACAACCGGCGCGCCCGGCAGCAGGTAAGCTACCTGGCTTCCATGCGGGAGGTGTCGCCGATGACGTTTAAGGTGGCCTACGCCTTTGCCGCCGTGCCCGCCCGCTACGCGCTGGAAAACAAGCAGTGGGCCGCCGCGGCCCGGCTGCGGCCCCAGCGCGCCAACCTCGACTGGGCGAGGTTTCCCTGGCAGCGGGCTATTACGCACTTCGCCCGCGCCCTGGGCCACGCCCGCCTCGGCCAGCCCGATTCCGCCCGGCGCGAGGTCGGCCAGCTCCGCGCCCTGCGCGCCGCGTTGCTGGCCGAAAAAGACGCCTACAAAGCCCAGCAGGTGCACGTGCAGCTGCTCGCCGCCGAGGGCTGGTTGCTGCTGGCCGAACACCGCCCGGCCGAAGCCCGGCAGCGCCTGGAGCAGGCCGCCGCCCTGGAAGACCAGACCGCCAAGCACCCCGTCACGCCCGGCGAAGTGCTGCCGGCCCGCGAGCAACTGGCGGATCTGCTGCTGCAACTCGACGACCCGGCCGCGGCCCTGGCGGCTTACGAAGCCGACCTGCAGCAGCACCCCAACCGCTTCAATGGCCTCTACGGCGCGGCCGTGGCGGCCGAGCGCAGCGGCGACCTGGCCAAGGCGCAAGACTACTACCAGCGCCTGACGGAAGTGGCCCACGCGACCGGGGCTGGCCGACCGGAGGTCGGGGCGGCGCGGGCGTTTTTGGCCAAACGACACAGCTTGCTCACGTAAATCTGGCGCCCAGCGCCCGGCCGATGCCCGCGCCAACGCAGCGGGAAACTTATTTCACTGCAACCTCACTTTGAATTTCAAAGAACTTTATACATTTGCACATCACCGTATTTCTCACACTACCACAGCCCGTTATGCGCCTAGCTTTCGTCCTGGACCGCCTGCATGCCCGGGCCCGGCAAAACCGCTGGTTGCGCGCTTTCGCGGTATGCAACCGGCTGGCGTTGGCCGCCGGCTTTATCCCGGCCGGCTTGGTGAAGGTGGCGGGGGAGCGGTTTACGTCCCTGTCCAACAACCACCCGATGGGCCATTACCTGGAGGCCCTGCACCACACCGGTTTTTACTACCCGTTCATCGGCGTGCTGCAGCTAACGGCGGCCCTGCTTTTGTTGCTCCCCGGCACGGCGGCGCTCGGGGCGGTGCTCTTCTTTCCCATCATTCTGAATATATGCGTCCTGTCGGTGGCCATGCGCTTCGACGGCTCGCTGCTCACCTCGCCGCTGATGGTGCTGGCCAACCTGTTTTTGCTCTGCTGGTATTACGACCGGCTCAAGTTCCTGCTACCCTTCACCCAGCCGCCCGCGCCGCTAATGCCGCCTGATGGGCCGTCACTCAGCACCCGCTTCCCAGTAAGCTTCTTCGCGGGGGCAGCGGCGGCCGTCGCGCTGGTCGTGGTGGGCATCCATTCCTTCGACGTGAAGCCCTTCAACACCCTGGCCGATTGCCGGGCGCAGTTCAAGGGCAGCCCCCGCACCCAGGCGGGCAGCCGTTTCTGCGCGTGCATTCACGACCAGGGCCGGCCCCTCGACCAAGCCTTGGCCGAGTACCACCGGGCCCCCGACGACCCCGCGGCGGCGCCCCCGCCTACGGCCAGCGCCTCCCTTATCCGCTAGTTTTCCCGCGGCAGCCCCCCGTTCCTTCTTGCGTGAAATCCGCGCATGCGGCGCATCAGCCTTACCGCAAACCCCAGAATCATGACTGCTCAACCCCACCTTCCGTCAACCCTTCACCCCAGCCCCGTGGGCAAACGCGTAGCGCAGGGGGCCGCCCTTGCTTTTGTGTTGGCTGCCGTCTTCATGACGTTTTTCGCCAGCGGTACCGATCTGAAAGTTGGTCTGTGGACCGTTTTGCCGCTGCTCACGGTGCCGGTAGCGGGGGCTTTCGGAGGCCTGCTGTACTTTCTGCTGGACTACCTGCGCTACCAGGGCCGCTGGCAGAAAGTAGTGGCCAACGTTATCAGTCTGGCGGCATACGGCATGATGCTGTGGCTGAGCTTGGTGCTGGCTTTTGCCGCGACCGGGCTTTGGGACTGATGGGCAATCAGCGAAAACGCCCCGAAACCGCGGTGGTTTCGGGGCGTTTTCGTTTCGCGCGTTGCCGCAGGTTTACAGCAGCTTGTCGATGTAAATCGGCAGGGCGCGCACGCGCTTGCCGGTGGCGTGGTACACGGCGTTGGTAATGGCGGCGGCCACGCCCAGCAGGCCTACTTCGCCGATGCCTTTCACGCCCAGCGGGTTCACGTGCGGGTCTTCCTCCTCCACGAAGTGCACCTCGATGTCGCGGATGTCGGCGTTGGTGGGCACGTGGTACTCGGCGTAGTTGTGGTTCATGTAGCGGCCGTAGCGGTGGTCCATCACCGTTTCCTCCATCAGGGCCATGCTGATGCCCCAGACTACCGAACCGAGCACCTGGGAGCGGGCGGTTTTCTGGTTGAGGATGCGGCCGGCGGCCACCACGTTCACCACCCGCGACACGTGCACGGTGCCCAGTTCCTCGTCCACCTTCACCTCGGCGAAAACCACGTTGTGGGAGTGCATGGAGTACTTTTGCATGTTCAGCGGGTTGGGCATGGCCGACGAATCCGCCTCGATTTCCCGCTCGCCGCTAACCTGCAGCACGTCGCGCAAAATCACCGACTGTTCGGGCTCCTTGCGCAGGCGGATGTGGCCGTTGACGAATTCCACGTCCTCAAACTTGGCGTCCTGGAGCGGGGAGTCGTCCATTTTTTGGGCCAGCTTGAGCAGCTTCTCCCCTAGGGCCTCGCAGGTGCTTTTCACGGCCGAGCCCACGGAAGCCGCCGTCCAGGAACCGCCCTGCACGGGGGCTTCGGGCAAGGTGGTGTCGCCGAGCTTGAAGGTGACGGCCTCCATGGGCAGACCCAGGGTTTCGGCCGCAATCTGCGTCATAATGGTGTAGGTGCCGGTGCCGTTTTCGCCGGCGGCGCTGGCCACGGTCAGCTTGCCGTCGGCCGTGATGGTAGCTTTGGCGGCGGCTTTCTGCATGGAAGCATCCCAGACGCCACCGGCCACGCCCCAGCCGACGAGCTTGTTGCCCTCGCGCATGGAGCGGGGCTCCATGGGGCGCTTGTCCCAGCCGAAGCGGCGGGCGCCCTCGTCGTAGGCTTCGCGCAGCTTCTTGCTGCTGAAGGGCGCTTTTTTGTTCTGGTCTTCCTCGGCGTAGTTGCGGCGGCGGAATTCCAGCGGGTCGAGGCCGGCTTCGTAGGCCATTTCGTCCATGGCTACTTCCAGGGCGAAGGAGCCGGTGGCGGCGCCGGGGGCGCGCATGTCGATTGGGGTGTACACGTCGAGCGGGGCCACCTCGTAGCTGAGGTAGGTGCGCGGGCACTGGTAGAGCATGCCCGACCAGTTCACCACGTTTTCGGTGTACTCCTCGAAGCGCGAGGTTTCGTGCAGGGCGTAGTGCTTCAGGCCCAGCAGGGCGCCGTCGGGGCCGGTGCCCATTTCCAGCGTCTGCAGGGTGTGCGGGCGGTGGCCGAAGCTGAACATTTGCTGGCGGGTGAGCGTGACGCGCACCGAGCGTTTCAGCTCCAGCGCGGCCAGCACCGACAGGAACAGCTCGTACTGCGGGCGCAGGCCCGAGCCGAAGCCGCCGCCCATGTACAGGTTTACCACCCGGGCCTCGTCCTTGCTCAGGCCGAAGATTTTGGTGATGTACTGCTGGCAGTTGTACACGCCCTGGGTCTTGTCGTACACGGTCAGCTTGCCGTCGGGGTGGTAGTGCACCGTGGCCCCGAACATTTCCATCGGGTTGTGGTGCTGCGCCCCGTGGATGTATTCGTGGCGGATGCGGTGCTCCGCCTGGTCCAAGCCCTTGTCGGCGTCTTCGCGGCGCGCGGGGGGCATGTAGCCGGTTTTGCCGCGGCCGGGCTCCGAGCCGTCGTTGCGCTTGCTCTCGATGTCGGTTTCGTGCTTCTGTTGCTCGTAGTCGACGGTCAGGACGCTAGCGGCGTAGCGGGCCAGCTCAAACGTTTCGGCCACCACCAGCGCCACCGGCTGCATGCTGAACTTGATTTGGTCGTCGTGCAGGGGGCGGAAGGGCGAACCGCCGGGAGCAATATCGTCCTTGTAGTTGCGGTCGAACCAAGCCAGCGAGGGCACGTTTTCGTGCGAAAACACGTGCAGCACGCCCGGCAGGCTGAGCACCTTGTCGGCGTGAATCTTCTTGATTTTGCCCTTGGCAATGGGGCTGCTCACGACGTAGCCGTACGCAAGGTCGGGCACGTCGAATTCGGCCGAGTACTTGGCGGCGCCGGTCACCTTCTTGGGCCCTTCGACGCGGCTCGGGGCCTTGCCGACGAAATTGGTGTTGCTATCGGTGCTCATGGGTTGCTGTTGGTGAAGATGTCGGCGGCTTTGTGCTCCCCGGCGGCGGCCTGCTTGAGCGCCCGCACAATGGCGCGCTTGGCCAGCTCAATCTTGAAATCGTTGATGCCCTGCCCCTTGGCGCCCTTCAGCACCTTGTCGGCGGCTTTTTTGAAGGTTTCCTCGGTAGCCGGCTGCCCTTCCAGCAGCGCTTCGGCATCCTGGTCGCGCCAGGGCTTGTGGGCCACACCGCCCAGGGCCAGGCGGGCCGTCTTGATGGTCGAGCCCTCCAGCTCCAGCCCCACGGCCACCGACACCAGCGCAAAGGCGTAGCTCTGCCGGTCGCGCAGCTTGAGGTAGCTGAAGTTCTTCGCAAACCCCTGCTTGGGCAGCTCCAGGGCCACAATCAGCTCCCCGGGTTCCAGGGTGTTGTCGCGCTGGGGCTCGTCGCCGGGCAGGCGGTGGAAGTCCTCGAACTTGATTTGCCGCTCGCCGTCCTTGCTGCGCACGTGCACCACGGCTTCCAGCGCGGCCAGGGCCACGCACATATCCGAGGGGTGGGTGGCAATGCACTTGTCCGACGCGCCCAGGATGGCGTGGATGCGGTTGTAGCCGCCGATGGCCGCGCAGCCCGAGCCGGGCTCCCGCTTGTTGCAGGGCGTGGCCGTGTCGTAGAAGTAGTAGCAGCGGGTGCGCTGCATGAGGTTGCCGCCGTTGGTGGCCATGTTGCGCAGCTGCGGCGAGGCCCCGGCCAGAATGGCCTGGCTCAGCAACGGGTAGCGCTGCTGCACTTCCGGGTTCCAGGCGGTGTCGGCGTTGGTGGCCGTAGCGCCCAGGCGCAGGCCGCCGTCAGCCGTAGCTTCAATTTTATTGAGCGGCAGCTTGTTCAGCCCGATGAGGTGCGTGGGCTCTGCCACGTTTTCCTTCATCAAATCGAGGATGTTGGTGCCGCCGCCGATGAAAGCGGCCTCCTGGTAGCCCGTGAAGTCGCGCACGGCGGCCTCCACCGACTCGGCGCGGGTGAGGGTAAACGGTTTCATTGCTTGCTCGCGGTTTTGGCGTCCACTACTTCCTTCACGGCCGCCAGAATACCCACATAGGCGCCGCAACGGCAGATATTGCCGCTCATCAGCTCCCGGATTTCGTCTTCGCTGTGCGCCTTGCCTTCGTTGATGAGCCCTTGGGCCGAGCAGATCTGGCCCGGCGTGCAGTAGCCGCACTGAAAGGCGTCGTGGTCGATGAAGGCTTGTTGCAAGGGATGCAGCTGGTGCTCCGAGCCCAAGCCCTCGATGGTGGTGATGTCGGCGCCTTCCTGCAGCACGGCCAGGGTCAGGCAGGAGTTGATGCGCTTGCCGTCGACAAGCACGGTGCAGGCGCCGCACTGGCCGTGGTCACAGCCTTTTTTGGTGCCGGTCAGGCCGGCGTACTCGCGCAGGGCGTCGAGCAAGCTGGTCCAGGGCGCGAGGTCGAGGGTGTGGGTTTCGCCGTTGATGCGCAGCGTGACCGGGGCGGTAGGCACCGGTGGCCGCAGCTGACCATCGGCGGAGCTTGGTGTGGAAACTGTGCTCATAAAGGCGCGTTGGTTGGAACAGAAAATAGAGTGGACGGATGCGGCGGCAAGCCCAGCAGTACGGCAGCCTATCAAATGCCTTACGCGGCCGGTTGAGCTGTCGTTGGGTTTTGCGCACTATTCCTTGGACTATAACGACACACCTACCCCCGCCCCGTTTTTCTTCAAGCACTTATTGGTCAACCGGCTATCCACCACTTCCCAATTCCAGCCACTGGCACGCGGGTAGCAAAACGAGGAAAGTCAATCGGATACGGCCGCTGCCGTCGGGGTGTCACTTGCCTTACCTACTGCTGCTCGACCCGCTTTCCGCGCGGTATTGAGACGCCGGCCGTGCTACTTGTTGCGGGCAGCTGGTGCTTCTCATTGGCTTGCCGATTTGCCACGCAGCGAGGCATCGTGGTATCCAAATCAACTTTGTCGTTAATACTTACAAAAAATACTAGATAATATAAATTTGCTTATGACATTTGACACTGGACTAGGGCGGATTCAACCCAGTAGGCTGAATCCGTGACCGGTTCCCCTGGCGTTTTACCCTGTCCGCATATTTATCAGCCACGCACGAGAGCGTGCTTACTTATCTGGCCTCGGCTGCAACTCGCCTAATCCCTCAGCTCATTGCCTTATTGCCATTTATGAAAAAACCCTTACTCCCCAGCGAGTCGGCGGCCTCGCGCCGCACCGAACTATGCCTGACGGCGGCGCTGCTTGCCGGCCTTGTGCTGCCGGCAGCCGCCCAGTTGCCCAACCCGAACCAAGCTCCTCCCGGCGCGATGCGCCCGCAGGTAACGGCCGCCCCCGTGCCCACGGTAGTCCCGGCAGCGCCGTCCCTAAGTCCCAACGCGGGCCCTACCATTGTCTCGCTGACGCCGGCCCGCAACCAGCGTAACGCCCCGGTGGCCGGCGGCGTGGCGGTTACTTTTTCGGAAGCCTTGACTAACAACGCCGCCACCTTGGGCGCTTTGCGCGTGTTCAGCCCCCACCGCGGCGGGCGGCTCAGCGGCCAGGCCTCGGTCAGCGGCAACACGCTGACGTTTGCCCCCAACGTCAATTTCCGCCCCGGGGAAACTGTTTCGGCCACGGTGACCACGGCCGTGCAAGGCGCCACCGGCAACTTGGTGCAGCCGCAGGTATTCCAGTTTATTGGGGCCGCCGCCGGCGGCACCGCCAACCTCTCGGCGCTGGCCGCCACGCCGGAGGTAGCCGGCGGCAGCCAGAACTTTAACCTGGCCGTGGGCGACCTGGACGGCGACGGCGACCTGGACATTGCGGCGCCGCAATTCGGGCTGGCGTCCATCAGCATCCGCCTCAACAACGGCCTAAACACCACCAACTTCGTGACGCCGGCCAGCAACTCGCAAGTAGCCGTGGGCGGCGCCGCCCGCACGGTGGTGCTCGGCGACATCGACGCCGACGGCGACCTGGACCTGGTGGCCACCCAAAACTTCAGCGGCACCACCGTCAGCGTACGCCTCAACAACGGCAGTGGCGCGTTTTCGGCCCCGGCTGTGGGCGCCGAAGTGGCCGTGGGCTCCTACCCGCTGGCCGCCGCGCTCAACGACATCGACGGCGACGGCGACCTGGACTTGCTGGTCACCAACAACGGCTCGAACTCGGTCAGCGTGCGCTTCAACAACGGCGCCGGGGTGTTTACTGCGCCGGCCACCAACGGCGAAGTCGCCGTGGCCATTTACCCGCTCGGCATGGCCATGGCCGATGCCGACAACGACGGGGACCTTGACCTCTTTACGCCTTCCTACGGCAGCAGCGCCAACGGCACCACCGTCAGCCTGCGCCTCAACGACGGCAGCGGGGTATTTACGGCTCCGGCCGTGGGCTCGCAGATAACGGTGGGCACCGGCCCGGTGCAGATAGCCGTGGGCGACCTGGACGGCGACGACGACGTGGACTTGATATCGGGCAACTACACCAGCAACACGGTTAGCGTGCGGCTCAACAACGGCACCGGCGTGTTTGTGGCCCCGGCCGCGGGCGCCGAAATCACCGTGGCCACGCAACCCGAAAACGTGGCCCTAGCCGACCTGGACGGCGACGGCGACCTGGACATTCTCTCGGCCGACCAGGGCTCGAACGTGGTCAGCATCCGGCTCAACAACGGCGCCGGCGTGTTTACCGCGCCGACTACCAATTCGCAGATTTCGGTGGGCTACAACCCCTCGGGGCTGGCCGTGGGCGACTTAGACGGCGACGGCGACGTGGACTTTGCCACCGGCAACTACGGCGGCTCGACCATCAGCGTGCGCCTGAACCAAGGTACGCCCGCCGCGCAGACCAACTTGGTGGTGTCGACGGCCCAGAACGTGAGCGGCAGCTACAACAACGTGACCATCACCGGCACCGGCGCGGCCACGCTCAACGGCACGCTGACGGTATCGGGCACGCTGACGGTGCAGAGCGGCGGCAAGCTGGCCACCAACTGCCAGCTGCTGACGGGCACGGGCAACTTTAGCCTGAACGCCGGCGGCACGCTCATCATCTGCGACGCGGCCGGCATCACCCTCTCGGGCGCCACGGGCGCGGTGCGGCTCAGCGGCACGCGTACGTTCAGTTCCGACGCCAGCTACGTGTACAGCGGCACGACGGCGCAAGTGACGGGCAACGGCCTGCCCAGCCAGGTGCGAAACCTCACCTCGACCAACGCCAACGACGTGACCCTGTCGGCGCCCACCAGCGTGGCGCAGGTGCTGACCCTGAGCAGCAGCGGCAATTTGCAGCTCAACGGCCAGCGCCTGACGCTGCTGTCGGGCGCCACGGGCACGGCTCTGCTCGTCAACGCCGGCACCGGCACGGTGGTGGGCGCCACCGGCGCCCTGCAGCGCTACATCGACGGCAGCGGCAACCCGGCCGGCGCGGGCTACCGCCTCTACAGCGCCCCGGTCACGGGCAGCACCGTAGCCGATTTGACCACGACGGGCTTCACGCCGGTGCTCAACAGCGCCTACAACTCGGCCGCCACGCCCGCCACGGTGACGCCCTACCCGACGGTGTTTGGCTACGACCAAAGCCGCCTGAACAACACGGCCACCGGCATATCGGTCTTCGACAAGGGCTTCTACTCGCCCGCGGCCACGTCCGACGCGCTGACGCCGGGCCGCGGCTTCATGGTCAACATCAGCAACGCGGCGCTGGTCGACTTCGTGGGCAGCTTCAACCAAGGCAACTTCAGCCTGAGCAACCTCACGCGCTCGGCCCCCATTCCGGCGGCGGGGGCCACGGACCAAACCGGCTGGCACCTGGTGGGCAACCCCTACCCCGCCCCGCTGGACTGGAATACGGTAACCGATGCCGCCCGCCCCAACGTGGACGCGGCCGCGTACGTGTACCAGAGCACCGGCCTGAATAGCGGCGTTTTCCGCTCCTTTGTGAACGGCATCGGCGCCGGCGCGGGCCTGATTGCGGCCGGCCAGGGCTTCTTCGTGCGGGCCAGCACGGCCGGCGCCACCGGCAGCGTGAACCTGACCAACAGCAACCGCGTCACCTCGTTTGGCACGCAAGCAACTTTCCAGCGCACCACCGCCACCCAGCCGCTGGTGCAGCTGACGCTGAGCAACGCCGCCGCGCTGACCGACGACGTGTTTGTGTACACCGAAACGGGGGCCACGACCGGCTTCGACGGCCACTTCGACGCCTACAAACTGCCGAACACCACCGGCCTCAACGTGGCCGCCCTCTCCAGCCTCAGCGAACCGCTGTCGGTGCAGGGCCTGGCCCCGATTACGACCACGGCCACGGTGGTACCGCTGCAGGTGAGCGTACCCGCCGCCGGTACGTTCTCGCTGCGCGCGGCCCAGCTGGCCAACCTGCCCGCCGGCACCTACGCCTACCTGCGCGACCTGCAAGCCGGTGCCGCCATCGACCTGGCCCAGCAGCCCGCCTATTCGTTTACGCTGAGCGCCGCCGGCCCCATTGCCAACCGCTTCGAGCTGGTGCTGACGCCGACGCGCATCACCGCCCTGGCGCCGGCCGCCCTGAGCCAGCAGGTACTGGTGTACCCCAACCCCGCCCGCTCGGCCGTGACCGTGGAGCTGCCCGCCGCCCTGCGCCCCCAAGCCCACACGCTGACGCTGCGCAACGCCTTGGGTCAGCAGGTGCGCACGGCCGAGTTGCCCGCCGGCCCCGCCACCCGCAGCCTACCGCTTACCGGGCTGTCGGCGGGCGTGTACACGCTGAGCCTCACCACGCCGCAGGGCGTAGTGGTGCGTCGCCTCGTGGTGGAATAGTCGCCTGCCCCCTGCTTTTCGGCTTTGTCTTTTGATGCTTCCCTGCTTATGAAAACGTCCTTTTTCTTCGGCCTAGCGGGCGGCTTGCTGCTGGCCCTGACCCTCAGCACTGCCCAGGCCCAGACGCCGGGCTCGGGCGGCCCCACACCCGGCACGCCCGCCGCCGACCCCACCGCCGTGCCCCTCGACGGCGGCGCCTCCCTGCTGCTGGCCGGCGGCGCTACCTACGCCCTCAGCCGCCTGCGCAAGCGTCGCCAGGCCTAAATCGGCATCCATCGGCAACAAAAAAGCCCCGGACCAGTGTCCGGGGCTTTTTTGTTGTTCATCGTACTCGGAGAGGCCAATCAGCGGCGCGGCGCTAGGGCCTGCCGGGCCGCGTCGCGCTCGGCGGGGGTGTTCACGTTGCGCAGCTCCAGGGGCGCGGGCGCGGGCAGCAGCTCAATGTCGGCGTTGATCAGGGTCTTGCGCGGGCAGCTGTAGCCCAGGGCCAGCATCTGCAGCAGCAGCGGGTAGCTGCGCGGCTCCCAGATGGTGATGAGCGGCTCCGGAAACTCGTTGTCGGGGCTTTGCAAGGCGGTGGCCATGCGGCCGGGGCGGCGGTGCTCCACGAGGTAGTGCAGCGTCTGCTCGGTGAGGAACGGCAGGTCGCAGGCCACCACCAGCCAAGCCGCGTTGGGGTCGTGGCGGAAGGCGCTGAGCAAGCCACTCAGCGGCCCTAGGTCCAGAAACTGGTCGGGCAAAGGCTGCAAGCCGGTCGGTAACCCGGCCGCCTGCTCGGGGCGGCAAGAAATGAGCACATCTTCGCAGAACGGGGCCAGCAGGGCGGCGGCGTGCGCGCGCTGCTCGAGGCCGTGGTAGCGCAGCAGGCTTTTGTCTTCGTGCATGCGCTGGCTGCGGCCGCCGGTCAGCACCAAGCCGCGCAGCGGGGGCTGGCGCTGCTGCAGCCACTGCAGCAGCCAAGCGGCAATGGCTGCGGTGTCGGCCAGGGGCAGCACGGGTACTTGGCTCAGCGCGGGCAGGTAGGCCCGCAGCGCAGCCGGTAGCTCGGTCTGGCCCTCGCTGAGCAGCACCAGCTGCACATCGGTCAGGCGGTCCAGCTTCTTATCGAGGGGCTTGCGCGGGTCGATGATAATGACCTGCTGCCGGGCACGGAAGTGGTTGCCGTTGACGAGCACCAGACTCTGCTCGTTGAGCCACTGCGGCTGGATGAACTTGTCGAGCCCGCGGCGCACGTCGAGACGGCGGAAGTGGATTTTGTCGGTTAGCTCGGCCGTGGCGCCGGCTTGCAGGATGGCATCGGCGCCGCCCGCGCCGCCGGCCTCGGCTTCGTCGCCAGCGGCGTGGTCGGCATCCACGTAGGCCACGCGCAGCGCGGGCGTGAGCAGCGGCAGCAGACGGGCCGCCAAGTCCTTGATGACGCCGCAGGGCGCCCCGAGCAGGCCCAGTTCGTGCCGGCCGAATTCGCCGAGGTCGGGGCGGGCTAGTGCGGCGTGCTTCTGGTGAGTGGGTTCCATGAGATTCGTTGAACGGCTATGCGTGGCGGGCGGCTGCGGCTGGCGCAACGCCCGGGCCGCAACCAGCTTCTGTTCCCGAAAGTCGCACCGAGCCCGGCCGGTTACGCGGCGGGTTCTTCGTGCTTAAAGTCGCTTTTGCCGCCGGTTTTCGACAGCAGCCGGGTTTCCTGAATAACGATGTCGTGCGAGAGGGCCTTGCACATATCGTAGATGGTCAGGGCGGCCACCGAGGCACCGGTCAGCGCCTCCATTTCCACCCCGGTTTTGCCGGTCACGGTGGCCGTGCATTCGATGACCACCGCGTCGGGCGGCGCCACCGTCACCGTCACCTGGCAGTCGTCGAGGCCGAGCGGGTGGCACAGCGGAATCAGGTCGGCCGTTTTCTTGGCGGCCATGATGCCGGCCAGGATGGCCGTCTGAAACACCGGCCCCTTGCGGGTGGGCAGGTCGCCCTGCTGCACCAGGGCCAGAATATCGGCGCCGAGCACCACGCGGCTGCGGGCACGGGCGACGCGGCGCGTAGCGGCTTTGTGGCCGACGTCGACCATAGCCGGCTGCCCGGCGGCATTGAGGTGGGTGAGTTGAGGAGCTTCGGAATTGGGCATGAGCAAAGAAACGGGGAAACGGGTCGGATGGCCGGGCATGGGCGGCTTTCCGGAGCTTTTGTCCCACAAAGAAACGGTTCTTCGGGTGGCGCTGGCCGGGCAGGGCCCCGGCCGCGGGTGGAGCCTGCGCCAGCGTTTTGCGCACGAAAGCCTTTTCAAGTGTTCGTAGAACGAGTGCTAGCCGACGAGCGTGCCGACGCCCTGCACGAGCAGGCCGCTGAGCAGCAGCTGGAAAAAGGCAGAATGCCGGACGGTCATTTCCAGCACCAAGACGGCGGCCGTAAACGGCGAACGGACCACGCCGGTCAGGAAGCTCACCAAAACCAGCGGGTTATGGTTGCTCACGGACACACCGGAGAGGTGCGCCAGGGCGTCGCCCAGTACGGCGCCGGCGCTGAGCGAGGTGGAGGTGCCAAACACGCCGCCGGCCCAGCCCTCGGATTTACAATTGATTACCACACACTTGCAATGCCTCCGCAAGCCAGGCGCCGCTTGTGGCCCGGCCCGGCACTACCTTCCGGCCCGAAACCTTCTTTCCGCTGCGCCATGATTACCGTCGACGAAGCCACCCGCCTCATCCAAGCCACGGCCGCTCCCCTGCCCGCCGAGCGCGTGTTGCTGACCGAAGCCGCCGGCCGGGTGCTGCGCGCGCCGGTGCACGCCGACCGCGACTTTCCCCCCTTCGACCGGGTCACGATGGATGGCTTGGCGCTGCGTTACGCCGCCGTGGCCAGCGGGCAGACGCAGTTTGTGCTGGAAAGTACCCAGTTTGCGGGCCAAGCCCCGGTTCCGCTGCGCGACGCGACGGCCGCCATCGAAATCATGACCGGGGCGGTGCTGCCGCCGGGCACCGACACGGTGGTGCGCTACGAGGATGTGCGCATCGAAGAACACGCCGCCGGCCGCCGCGTGGCCACCCTCGACGGGCCGCCGCCCGCCGCGGGCCACAACGTGCACCGCCGCGGCTCCGACCGCCTGGCCGGCAACTTGCTGCTGCCCGCGGGCACCGTGCTCGGCCCGGCCGAACTTGCGGTGGCGGCCACCGTCGGGGCCGTGACGCTGACGGTGGCGCGCCGCCCGCGCGTGGCCGTGGTCAGCACCGGCGACGAGCTGGTGGACATCAGCGAGCAGCCCGCCGCCCACCAGATTCGCCGCTCCAACGCCTACATGCTGCTGGCGGCGGTGCAGCAGGCTGGGGCTGAGGGCACCATCTTGCACTTCGACGACGACCCGGCCGCACTGCACGCGGGCCTGCCCCCGCTGCTGACGGGCTACGACGCGGTGCTGCTGAGCGGGGGAGTGTCGAAGGGCAAGGCCGACTACCTGCCGCAAGCCCTGCAGCAAGCCGGGGCCGTGCAGCTGTTTCACGAGGTGCAGCAGCGCCCGGGCAAGCCGTTCTGGTTTGGGCGCCACCCCGCGGGCGCGGTGGTGTTTGCCCTGCCTGGCAACCCGGTTTCCACCTTCGTCAATTACTACCGCTACGCCGCGCCCTGGCTGCGGGCCGTGCAGCTGCCCGCGCCGCAGTTTGCCGCGCCCGAGCGGGCCGCCCTGGCCGCCGACGTAACCTTCAAGCCGCGCCTGACGCACTTCCTGCTCGTGAGCTTGGTGCCCAGCCCCGACGGCCGCCTGCTGGCCCGCCCCGAGCGCGCCCACGGCTCCGGCGACCTGGCCAGCCTGCTGCCCTCGGATGGCTTTGTGGAGCTACCGGCCGAGCGCGACTCCTTTGCCGCCGGCGAAGTGCTGCCGGTGTGGCGGTTCCGGCCAGCCTAGCCGGCCTTTCGGTGCTGTCATCCTGAGCGCAGCGCAGGACCTCACCACGCAAGCACGAGTCGTTGTAACGATGTCGTTCAATGATCATAAGGTCCTGCGCTGCGCTCAAGACGACGGGCAAATGGTGCGGCGCGCTGGGCGCTGACACAGCCTTGTCGTGTTGCACGTTGGTGGTCGGACGGCCGGTGTGCACCTCATCCGAAGCCGCCACGCGCAACGCTGCTTGCCTTAGCCAATGGCCACTGTGCGCATGCTCAGGCCGCCGAAGCTGACCTCCTCAAAGGCGTGCGTGATGGGCTCGTCCTTATCGGCCAGGGCCAGGGAATAGAGCAGCGGCCAGTAGTGGTCGGGCGTGGGCACGGCGAGCGGGCCGCTGGCGCCGGCTTGTTGCACGTCGAACAGGGCCTGGAAGTCGCGCTGATCGATTTTGCCTTTTACCCACTCGTCGAACTCCACGGCCCAGTCGTAGGCGGAGGCGTCGCCGGCCATGAGCTTCTGCATGCTCAGGCGCAGGTTGTGCACCACGTTGCCGGAGCCGATGATGAGCACGCCGCGGCGGCGCAGCGCCTGCAGCTGCTGGGCCAGGGCAAAGTGCTGGGCGGGCGACTTGCGCACGTCGAGGCTGAGCTGAAACACGGGCACGTCGGCGGCGGGGAACAGGTGGTGCAGCACCGTCCAGGTGCCGTGGTCGAGGCCCCACTCGTCGGAGCCGTGCAGGTCGGGCACCAGGGCCAGGGCCTCGCGGGCGTAATCGGGCGCGCCCGGCGCGGGGTACTGCATGGCGAACAGCTCCTGCGGAAAGCCGCCGAAGTCGTGGATGGTTTCGGGCCGCTCGTTCAGGGTCACGGCCGAACCGCGGGTCAGCCAGTGCGCCGACACCACCAGGATGGCGTTGGGCTTCTGCCGGCGGCGAATGTCCTCGCCCATCTTTTTCAGGGCCCGGGTGAATTGATTGTCTTCCAGCGCGTTCATCGGCGAGCCGTGCCCGATGAAGAGCACGGGCATCTTGGCGCTGGTCTGGAAGGACGTGGAAACGGTATGCAGGTCTTGCAGATTCATGGCAGCGGCGGAAGCGAAAGGCAACAGGGCCAGGGTTTTCAGGAAGGCTTTGCGGTCCATCGGGCTTCCGGGTAAGTACAGGGCAAAGGTACCGCCGCCGGCAGGGGCCGCGCCTTGATCTATGGTAAGAAATGAGGACCCGACCGGACGCAACCAAGGCCGGGCGCGCTCATTCAACCCAGGAAAACGGTCCGTTCGCACAGGCCGGGCCGGCGGTCAGCAACTATGGCGGGTGGTCCGTCGAAGGCCGTTCTATGTTTGCCTCAGGTTCAACGCTCCAGCGGAGTTGCCGCCCCGCTCGTTGCGCCTTCACCTGCAACACCCCACACCACCTGCCATGCGCCACCTCGCCTCCTTCCTCGCCGCTCTGTTCTTCGCCATGGCCGCCTTCTCCTCGGCCGTGGCCGCCGATGCGCCGGCCCGCAAAGCCAGCACCGTGAAGCCCGCCAAGGGCGTTTCCAAAACGGCCGCCGTGGCCCCGACGCGCCTCAAAGCCACGCTGGTAGCGCCCAGCAGCGACATCCTGCACGAGCATTTCGCCGTGCGCGTGGCCGGCACCATCACCGCCCCCGACGGCCAGCCGCTGCCCGGCGCCACCATCTGGAAAACCAACACCCGCGAAATCCTAGCCGTGACCAATTCCCAGGGCGACTTCACCCTCACGCTGCCCACCAACGCCCGCGTCACTCTGACCTGCGGCTACGCCGGCTACGAAGACCAGCAGCTGATGCTGAGCCAACCCCAGCGCAACAACCTGTACGTCATCAGCCTGGAGCGCCAGAAATAACCGCGCCACGCCGTTGTTCGGCCCGCAAGCCCCGCCCCGTCGGCGGGGCTTTTTTGCGTGCGGCCGGCCGGGTTTGTTTGATATCTTCCGGGCCAACCAACGTGAGCCGCCATGCCGCCATCCGCTGCCCCCGCCCCGCCGACGCTCCACCCGGTGCTGCGGCCCGTTCACCTCTGGGCCATTGCCGTGGGGCTGGTCATTTCGGGGGAGTATTTCGGCTGGAACTACGGCTGGGCCGTGGCCGGGCCGGTGGGCTTTTTGCTCGCCACCCTGCTCGTGACGGTGCTCTACGTCACGTTTATTTTCAGCTTCACGGAGCTGACGGCGGCCATTCCGCACGCGGGCGGGCCGTTTGCCTATTCCTACCGCGCCTTCGGGCCGCTGGGCGGGCTGGTGGCCGGCTACGCCACGCTGATTGAGTTCCTGTTTGCCCCGCCGGCCATTGCCCTGGCTTTGGGCTCCTACGCGCACTTTCTGCACCCGCCGCTGCCGGTGCTGGCGGTGGCGCTAGGCTGCTACGGGGTGTTTATCGGGCTGAACCTGCTCGGCATCAAGGAATCCGCCCGCTTCTCGCTGGTGGTGACGGTGCTGGCGGTGGCCGAGCTGCTGGTGTACATGGGCTTGGTGGCGCCGCATTTTCGCGTGGCCACTTTTCTGGCGCATCAGCCCCCGCTCACCGCGGCGGGGCTGTTTGCGGCCCTGCCCTTTGCTATTTGGTTTTACCTGGCCATCGAGGGCGTGGCCATGGTGGCCGAAGAGGTGCAAGACCCCCAGCGCAGCATTCCGCGGGGCTACCTCTCGGGGCTGGGCACGCTGGTGTTGCTGGCTCTGGGCGTGATGGTGCTGACCGGCGGCGTGAGCGACTGGCGGCACCTCAGCCGCCTCGACTACCCCTTACCCGAGGCACTGGGCGCGGTGTTGGGCCGCCACAGCCGCTGGACGCAGCTGTTTGCCAGCATCGGGCTGTTTGGGCTCGTGGCTTCGTTTCACGGCACCATCATCGGCTACTCCCGGCAGGTGTACGCGCTGGCCCGCAGCGGCTACCTGCCCGCCGGGCTGGCCCGCGTGAACCGGCGCTTTCGCACCCCGCACTGGGCGCTGGTGGCCGGCGGGGCCGTCGGCGCCGGGGCCTTGCTGACGGGCACCACCAACCAAGTCATTACCCTCTCGGTGCTCGGCGCGGTGCTGATGTATGCCATGAGCCTGCTGAGCCTGCTGCAGTTGCGCCGCCGGGAGCCGCAGCTGCCGCGCCCCTTCGTGGCCCCGTTCTACCCCGTCTTTCCGCTGCTGGCGCTGGGGCTGACGCTGCTCAGCCTGGGCGCCATCGTGTATTACAACTGGCAGCTGAGCCTGCTGTTCTTCGCCGCCCTGGCCGTGGCGCTGGCCGTGTTCGTGCTGCTGGGCCGGCACCGGCGCCCCTTGCCCGGCGAAGCGCTGCTGACCGCCGACCACGCGGCCGCGGCGCCGGCCTAAGCCCGCGCTGCCGCCCGACTATCCGCAACCTACTACCCGCACGTCCCGTGGTCTACCGGCATACCATCCGCCACCGCACTTACGCTTTTCCCGACCTGAAGACGCTGCTGGCCAAGGCCTCGCCCCGGCGCTCCGGCGACGAGCTGGCCGGCTTGGCGGCGGCCACTTACGAGGAGCGCGTAGCGGCCCAGTACGCCCTGGCCGACGTGCCCCTGCGGCAGTTTTTGCAGGAGGCGCTGGTGCCCTACGAACAGGACGAAGTCAGCCGCCTCATTCTCGACTCGCACGACGCGGCGGCCTTCGGGCCCGTCGGCCACTTCACCGTGGGGCAGCTGCGCGACTGGCTGCTGGCCGACGCGGCCGACACGGCGGCCCTGCAGGCCCTGGCGCCGGGCCTCACGCCCGAAATGGTGGCGGCCGTGTCCAAGCTCATGCGCAACCAGGAGCTGATTGCCGTGGCCCGCAAGTGCCAGGTCACGACGCGCTTTCGGAACACGCTGGGCCTGCCCGGCCGCCTGAGCACCCGCCTGCAGCCCAACCACCCCACCGACGACTTGCGCGGCATTGCCGCCAGCCTCGTCGACGGCCTGCTCTACGGCAGCGGCGACGCGGTGCTCGGCATCAACCCAGCCACCGACTCGCCGGCCGCCGCGGCCGAGCTGCTGCGCATGCTCGACGGGGTACGCGCGCAGTTCCAGATTCCGACCCAGACCTGCGTGCTCGGCCACGTCACCACCACCCTGGAGCTGATCCGCCGCGGCGCGCCCGTCGACCTTACCTTCCAAAGCATTGCCGGCACCGAAGCGGCCAACCGCAGCTTCGGCGTGAGCCTGGCCCTGCTGCAGGAAGCCCACGAAGCCACCCTCAGCCTGGGCCGCGGTACCCTGGGCGACAACGTGATGTACTTCGAAACCGGGCAGGGCAGCGCTTTGTCGGCCCAGGCCCACCACGGCCTCGACCAGCAAACCTGCGAGGCCCGCGCCTACGCCGTGGCCCGCCGCTTTCGGCCGCTGCTGGTGAATACCGTCGTGGGCTTTATCGGTCCGGAATACCTGTTCGACGGCAAGCAGATCATCCGGGCCGCCCTGGAAGACCACTGCTGCGGCAAACTGCTGGGCCTGCCCATGGGCGTGGACGTGTGCTACACCAACCACGCCGAAGCCGACGAAGACGACATGGACACCTTGCTCACCCTGCTGGGCGTGGCCGGCTGCACCTTCGTCATGGGCGTGCCCGGCGCCGACGACATCATGCTCGGCTACCAGTCCACCTCGTTTCACGACGCGCTGTATCTGCGCCAGGTGCTCGGTTTGCGCCCGGCCCCCGAGTTCGAGGTCTGGCTGCAGCAGCAAGGGCTGTTCGACGAGCACCACCGGCTGCGGCCGGCCGCGGCGGACCACCGCCTGCTAAGCGCCGGCCAGCTCCCCCGGTGAAGCCCCGCCGCTAGCTTACCCGATAACTCCCATATTCGGCCCGGCATTGCCTAACGCCGTGCCCTCTCACGCCCCATGGAACCCACCATTCGTTCCCTTCGCCCCTTTATCGGGGCCAAAGACTACGCCCTGTCCCGCAGCTTCTACCGCGCCTTGGGCTTCACCGAAACGGTGCTGACGCCGGTCATGTCCGTTTTCGCGTGGCAGGGCGTAAGCTTCTACCTGCAGGACTATCACGTGCCCGACTGGGTCGATAACACCATGCTGTTTCTGGAAGTCGAAGACGTCGAGCAGTACTGGGCCACGCTAACCGCCCTGGACTTGCCCGGCCGCTTCGCCGGCGTCCGGGTCACAGCCGTGCGGCACGAGTCATGGGGCAAAGAGGGGTTTGTGCACGACCCGTCCGGCATTCTGTGGCATATTGGCGAATTCAACGGCCAATAGCCACTTTCCCGGCCGCCCCGCTGCCGGCAGCGGCTAACGACGCCCAGCGCAGGTTACGCGCTTATCCCGTTGCTTCTTCACCTAATCCGCTGGCATGAACGCCCAGGACCTCATCCGCCACCTGCAGCTGCTGCCCCACCCCGAGGGCGGCTACTACCGCGAAACGTACCGCGCGGCCGAGCAGCTCACCACCGCCGCGCAGCAGCCCCGCCACGTCAGCACGGCCATTTACTTTCTGCTGGAGGGCGCCGCCAAGTCGCATTTCCACCGCATCAAGTCCGACGAGCTGTGGTTTTTTCACCAGGGTCAGCCGCTGGAAATCGTGCTGATTCAAGGCGGGCAGGCGTCAATCATTCTGCTCGGCAACGACTTTGCGCAGGGCGCCGTGCCGCAGGCGGTGGTGCCGGCCGGCACTTGGTTTGCCGCCCGCGTGCGGGATGAAGCGGGCTTCGGCCTGGTCAGCTGCACCGTCGCGCCTGGCTTCGATTTCGCCGATTTCGAGCTGGCGGAGCGGGCCGGGCTAACCGCCGAGTTTCCGCAGCTGCGGGAGCTGATTGCGCAGTTTACCACGGCCTGACATGAGCGCCCTGCCCGCCGACTCGCCTGCTCCTGGCGCCGACCCCTGGGCCGGGCTGCGGGCCTTCACCGCGGCCCGCATTGCCCTGGGCCGCACCGGCAGCAGCGTGCCGCTGCGCGAGGCGCTGGCCTTTCGCCTGGCCCACGCCCACGCCCGCGACGCGGTGTATTCCGCCCTCGACGTGGAGGCTCTGCTCCCGGCCCTGCAGCCACTGGGGCTGCCCGTGCGCCGCGTCCGCAGCCAGGCCCAGGACCGCCCGCAGTACTTGCACCGCCCCGACCTGGGCCGCCGCCTCGCCGCGGAATGCCGCCGGGAGCTAACGGCCGCGGGCCACGCCCCTGCCCACGTGGTGCTCATTCTGGCGGACGGCCTTTCGGCCGAAGCGGTAAACCGCCACGCCGCCCCGGTGCTGGCCTTGCTGGTGCCGCGCCTGCAGCAAGCCGGCTTCCGGCTGGCTCCGCTGGTGGTGGCCGAGCAGGCCCGCGTGGCCCTCAGCGACGACATCGGGGCGGCCGTGGCCGCCCGGCTGGCGCTGGTGCTCATCGGCGAGCGGCCCGGCCTGAGCGCCCCCGACAGCCTGGGCGCCTACCTCACCTACGGGCCGCGCCCGGGCCTGACAGACGAGGCGCGCAACTGCGTGTCGAACATCCGCCCGGAAGGCCTGCCCTACGCTGCGGCGGCCGACAAGCTGCTCTGGCTGGTGCAGGAGGCGCTGCGGCGGCAGCTTTCGGGCGTGCCGCTCAAAGACGAAAAGGATCTGCTGGGCCAGTAGCGGCGCCACCGCCCCGCGGGGGCGGCGGCCGGGCGCGTTGGGGCCGCCTCAGTGCCCGGCCAGCTCCCGCCGAATACGGCTGAGCGACTCGGGGGTGACGCCCAAGTAGCTGGCAATCATGCGCTGGGGCAGGCGCCGGGCCAGCGTGGGGTAGGTCTGCAGAAAGTCCACGTAGCGCTGCTCGGCCGAGGCGCTGAGCGTCAGTACCAAGCGGCGCTGCAGGGTGCGCACGTTGTTTTGCAGCAGGCGGTGAAAGAACTCGGTGAAGGCGGGCGTGAGCTGGCTCAGCTTGCGGAAGAACGTGGCGTCGAAGAGCAGCACCTCGGCGTCTTCCACCGCGTCGATGCTGAACTGGGCGGGCTCGTGCCGGTTGAGGCTGTTCTGGTCCGAAATCCACCAGTTTTCGGGCGCGAACTGAATGATGTGCTCCTTGCCCTTGGCATCGACCACGAAGGAACGCAGGCAGCCGCGCGCCACAAAGGCGCCCACGCGCGCTACCTCGTCGGCGCGCACCAGCACCTCGTGCCGGGCGAGTTGCCGGGGCTCAAACAGGGCTTCGATGGCCGCTAGCTCGTCGGGCGTGGCCGCAGGCAGCTGGCGGCGGAAGTAGTCGTGCAATACGGCAAGCGGAGACGCGGGCGGCGGGTTCATGGCGGCAATATCGGGGCGCGGGCCATATGGCGGGTCGGGCGGGGCGGTATCGGCCAAGGTACCGCGCGGGCCCGAACCGGCGCCCGGCCCGGGGGGTTATACGGGCCTGAATCCATCCACCCCCGATATGGAAACCACCCCGCAACTCCGCCTCAGCGTGCTCGACCAGTCGCCGGTGCGGCCCGGCGCCACGCCCCGGCAGGCCGTGCTCGAAACCGTGCAACTGGCCCAGCTGGCCGACCGCCTCGGCTACCAGCGCTTCTGGGTGTCGGAGCACCACAACACGCCGTTTCTGGCCGGCACCACCCCGGAAGTGCTCATTGCCCATCTCGCGGGCCAAACGGCGCGCATCCGCCTGGGCTCGGGCGGGGTGATGCTGCCGCATTACTCGGCCCTGAAAGTGGCCGAAAACTTCCGCATGCTCGAAACGCTCTTCCCCGGCCGCATCGACCTGGGCATCGGCCGCGCCCCGGGCTCCGACCGGTTTACGGCCCACGTGCTCAACCCCGGCAACCAGTTCAGCGACGAGGAATTTGCCGAGCAGCTCATGGACCTGAAAGCCTTTCTGTTCGACGAGGAAGTGCCCGACACCATCCACGCCAAGGTGAAGGCCATGCCCCAGGCGCCCACCGCGCCCGAGCCCTGGCTGCTCAGCTCCAGCGGGCAAAGCGGCCTGTACGCGGCCCACTTGGGCATGGCGTTTTCCTTCGCCCAGTTTATCAACCCCAACGGCGGCCCCAAGCTGATGCAGCTGTACCGGGACCGGTTTAAGCCCTCCGCTTTTTTCCAGGCGCCCACCGCCAACGTGGCCGTGTTCGTGCTCTGCGCCGACACCGAGGAAAAGGCCAACCAGCTGCGCGCCGCCATGGAGTTGCAGATGCTGCGCATCGAGCAGAACCGCCGCGGCCCCTTCCCCAGCTACGAGGAAGCCCGCGACTACCCCTACTCGGCCGAGGAGCGCGGCCGGCTGGCCTACAACCGCGGCCGCATCCTGAGCGGCACTCCCGCGCAGCTGCGCACGCAGCTCACCGAGGTAGCCCGCAGCTACCAGGTCGAGGAAATTGTGGTCGTGACCATCACGGCCGACTTCCAGGACCGGCTCCGCTCCTATGAGCTGCTGGCCGAAGCCTTCGAGCTGGCACCAGTGGCCGTGGCGCAGCACTGATTACACCTGTCCGTCATCCGGAGCCTTAGCGAAGGACCTTGCTCGAACCGCACCCCGCCGCTGATACCAACGAGCAACCGCTAATCGTCACAACGACCAAAAAGCGCAGCCACGATGCCTATATAACGGGCATTGGTGGCTGCGCTTCATAGTTAGTGCGGCTCGTGAGGTAGGTCCTTCGCCCTGCTCAGAATAACCGAAGCCGGTTCAATGGCTGATTTTCGTCAGCTTATTTAGAATAAGTTCATTTTAAATTCAGGATTGTTTGGACATAATCTAAACAGTGCGTTGCTTTGCAGCACTTTTGAATCAGTCTAAATAACTGAATGACCCGCTCCCTGCCTTTCCTGCTGCTCGCCGTGGCTCCCCTGACCGCCTCGGCCTACGCCAATCTGAGCTATGCCCCCCGTTCCGGCGACGAGCCGACCACGACGCCGCAGCCCGCGCATGGCCAAGTAGTAGGGCGCGTGGTGCTGGCCGACGGCCAGGCCGCCGAGCAGGTATCAGTGATGGTGAAGGGCACGACCATTGGCACGAGCACGGAAGCGGACGGGTCGTTTCGCCTGCGCCTGCCGGCCGGCAAGCAGACGCTGGCCGTGGCCTACCTGGGCTACGTGACCCAGGAAATTGAGGTGGACGTGCCGGCCCGCGGCACCGTGAGCCTGCCCGCCGTGACGCTGGCCAAGAGCACCAGCCAGCTGGCCGAAGTACGCATCACCGAGACGCGCACCATCAACCAACGGCCCACTGGCGTGAGCAAGATGCCCATCCGCCCGCTGGATTTGCCCCAGGCCGTGGTGACGGTGAACCAGCAGACGCTGGAGCAGCAGCAGGTGCTGCGCCTGAGCGACGCGCTGGCCAACACGCCCGGCCTGTACGTGACCAGCACCACCGGCGGCTTTCAGGAAGAGCTGGGCAGCCGGGGATTCGCCTACGGCTCGAACAACACCTTCAAAAACGGGGTGCGCTTCAACAACGGCGTGATGCCCGAAACCTCCTCGCTGGAGAGCATGGAAGTGCTGAAGGGCAGCGCGGCCATTCTGTACGGCAACGTGGCCGCCGGCGGGGTGCTGAACCTGGTGACCAAGAAGCCCAAGTTTGAGCAAGGCGGTGCGGCCAGCCTGCGCGTGGGCTCGTTCGGGTTCTGGAAGCCCATCGTGGACGTGTACGGCGCCGTGGGCAAGAGCGACAAGGTGGCCTACCGCCTGAACACCACCTACGAGCAGGGCAACAGCTACCGCGACGTGGTCAACTCGGACCGCTTCTACGTGAATCCCTCGCTGCTCTTCAAGCTCACGCCCAAGACCGACCTGGTGCTGGAGGGCGACTACCTGCGCGACAACCGTACGCCCGACTACGGCATCGGCGCCATCGACTACGTGATTCAGCCCTCGCGCAGCCGCTACCTGAACGTGGCCGGCGCCCGCAACGCCACCCGCCAGACCAGCGCCACCGCCACGCTCACCAGCCGCCTCACCGACGTGTGGCAGCTGCGCGCCGTGGGCGGCTTCCAGCGCTACGACAACGCCCTGCGCTCAGCCGCCCGCCCCACGGGCATCATCGCCACGCCCGGCGCCACCTACGGCAACTGGAGCCGCGGCCTGCAGCGCAGCCAAACCCAGGAAAACTACTTCCTGGCCCAGCTGGACCTGACGGGCTCCTTCCACAGCGGCTTCCTGGGCCACACTCTGCTAGTGGGCGCCGACGCCGATATGTACCAAACCACGGCGCTGGCCTTCACCAACCCGGAAAACCCGACCAACACCAACGCAGCCGTAGCCACCTACGACGTCATCAACATCCTGGACCAGCGTAAGGAAATCAGCCAGCCGGCGCTGCACCTGAACGGCTTCCAGGACCTGGTGCGCAACTCCATCACGCAGAGCGGCACCCGCCGCGCAGGCTTCTACGCCCAGGACCTGCTGACCTTCACCGAGCAGCTGAAGGCGCTGGTGGGCCTGCGCTGGAGCTACCAGGAGACGCCCAGCGACGTGTACTACGACAACACGGTGCTCAACCGCACCAACAAGGTGGCCAGTAGCTACGTGCAAAACCGCCGCTACGACAACGCTTTCTCGCCGCGCCTGGGCCTGGTGTACCAGCCCATCAAGACGATGTCGTTGTTTGCCTCGTACTCGAACTCCTTCATGCCGCAGGCCAATACGGCCGTGAGCAACACCGGCTCCGCCCTACCTCCCTCGGTTATCGACCAGTACGAAGTGGGCATCAAGAACGACCTGTTCGGCGGCCTGCTCTCGGCCAACGTGACGGCCTACCGCATCGTCAACAGCAACCAGACGCAGACCATCCTGCCGACCTCGCCTAACTTCAACCCGGCCTACCCGGCGGCCCTGGAAATGGTGGGCGAGGTGACCAGCAAGGGCGTGGAAGTAGACGTGCAAAGCAAGCCTTACTTGGGCTGGTCGGTGCTGGCGGGCTACAGCTACAACAACACGGCCTACACCAACAGCAACATCTACAAGAACGGCAGCCGCCTGCGCTACAACCCCGCCACCACGGCCAACGCCAGCCTGTTCTACACCGTGGAGAACGGTGCCCTGCAGGGTTTGAGCGCCGGCGTGACGGCCTACTACGTGGGCGACCGGCTGGCCGGCCGCAACCCGCGCGAGCTGAACCCCGCCACCGGCAAGCCCTGGACCGACAACAACGGCAACCCGGTTACCGACGTCAACAAGTTCATTGCCCTGCCCAACTACTTCCTCTTCGACGCCTCGCTGGGCTACTCGTACCAGCGCTTCTCGCTGCGGGTGAAGCTGGCCAACCTGCTCAACGAGTTGAGCTACAACCTGCACGACGACAACAGCGTGAACCCCATTGCCCCGCGCACTTTCGCGGCCACGCTCGGCTACAAGCTCTAAGCCGTTCTGCCTTTCCTTGCCGCCAACCCATCGGGCCTTCGGGTCTGGTGGGTTCGGCATACCTAGCCACCGCTGCTCTGCCATGAAGATTCTCTTCCGCAACATTCACCTTTACCTCAGCCTCGTCGCCGGGCTGATCATTGCCGTCGTGTGCTTCACGGGCGCCGTGCTCGTGTTCGAAAAGGAGCTGGAGCAAGGCCTGCACCCCGAGCGTTACTACGTGACGCCGCCCGCCGGCGCCCAGCGCCTGAGCTTGGAGCAGTTGGTGGCGGCCGCGAAGGCGAAGGCGGGCCCCAAGGCCAAAGTGGCCGGGGTAAAGGTGTACGCCGACCCCACCCGCACCGTCGAGGTTAGCCTGGCCGGCGGGCCGGGTGGCCCCGGCAGCAAAGAAGGCGGCCGGGAGGGCAGCCTGCGCGGCGGCGAAGACGGCCCGCGCCGGGAGGGCCGCGCCGAGCAAAGAGGCGAGCGGGGCAGCCGGAGCGAAGGTCAAGGTGCGAAAGGTGGCCCGGGTGAAAAAGGCGGCAAAGGTGGGGGCGGCGAAGGTGGCCGCGGCCCGCAGTACTTCGTGAACCCCTACACCGGCGCCGTGGTGGGCCCGTACGTGTACCGCGACTCGTTTTTCTTCACCATGATGGCCCTGCACCGCGGCATGGTGGGCGGGCCGGCGGGCAAGCTCGTCGTGGGCGTGAGCACCTTGTTGTTTCTCTTCATCATTGCCACCGGCCTTGTGCTGTGGTGGCCCGCGTCGAACAAGATTCTCAAGCAGCGCCTGAGCGTGAAGTGGGACGCGAGCTTCAAGCGCCTCAACCACGATTTGCACATTGTGCTCGGGTTCTACTCGGCCCTGTTCCTGTTCGTGTTTGCCTTCACCGGCCTGGCGTGGTCGTTTGAGTGGTTCAACAACGGCATCTTCGCCGTCACCGGCTCCGACCCTAAAGGCCCGGAAGCTCCCAAGTCCGAACTGCTCGCCAGCGGCCGGCAGCTGAGCTTCGACCAGGCCTACCGCGTGGCCCAGCAGCAGGAGCCCGGGGCCCTCTCCTACGCCATTTCGCTGCCCAAAGACTCCGCCGAGGCCGTGCGCGTGCTGACCACCACGGCCGACGCCGCCTACGAAGGCGCCACCGACGAGCTATACCTCGACCAGTACAGCGGCCGCCCGCTGGGCCAGTTGGCCTTCAAAGACCGCAACCTGGGTCAGCGCGTGCGCCGCACCTTCAAGCCCGTCCACACCGGCGCCATCTTCGGCACCCCGTCCAAGGTCGTTGCCCTGGTGGTCTGCCTGCTAGGCGTCACGTTCCCGATTACGGGCGTGATTATGTGGCTCAACCGCCTGAAGAAGGAGAAAAAGAAACAGCGCAAGCTCAGCTACGCCACCCGCTAACCGCCACACGGCCGCCGGACACCAGTTCCGGCGGCCGTTTTGCTCAGTTCTTTGCTACGCGCCTCAGGGCCGCGCCGCCCCCAGGCTATAGCCCACGCCCACGGCCAACGTGGAGGCCGGCAGCAGCTCGTAATACTGGGTTTTCTCGCCACCCAGCCGGAAGTTGAGGCCGATATCGGCTAGGGCGGCCCAGCGCGGGGCCACTTGGTAGCGCAGCCCCGCCCCCAGCGAAAAGAACACATCCAGGCGGTTTTCCAGCTGTTCGTTGCGAAACGTGCCCGGATACGTGCCGCCCGTGTTGTAGTAGGTTTCCTGATTCACCAGGTCGGAATGCCGGAAGGTGAGGCCGCCGAGCAGCGCCACATGCGCCTTCCGTGGCAGCGGGCCTAGCGTCACGCGCAGCAGCACCGGCACCACCGTCGACTTGGTTTCTTTGTGCTGCACGTAGCGCGTGGCATTACCGCTCTCGTCGCGGTCGGTAGTGCGCTTCTGGTAGGCCACCGCGCCCTGCAGCGCCACGCGGGGGCTCATGGCCACCTGCGCGTGCAGGTTCGGGGCAAACCGCACCCCGTCCAGCGACTCATTGGCCCGGATGTAGTACCCCGACATGGCCGTCAGCCCAACTCCGACCAGCCAAGGCCGGGGCGCGGGAGCGGTTTGGGCTTGGACCTGGGCAGCGCCACTCAGCAGCGAGCCCGCCAACAACAATACACTCGATTTCATAGCAACCGGATAAATAAGCACCGCGGCAAGCTAGCCTATTTCCGGCGGCTTCCGGGCTAAAACACCGCGAGGCCCGGCAATTGCCGGGCCTCGCGGTAGTACGGGGCAGTACCAGGGGCCTAAAACGGCGGATCCTCGTTGGCAAAGTTGCTCTTCGGGAACGGCTGCGGCGAAGGCGGCGCGTCGTTCATGCGCGAGCCGAGGCGGATGGTGTTCGGTGCAAAGCCCGGGTCGGGCTCGTCGAAGGTGCTGGCCGGCAGCTGCCCGGTGTTGTAGCTGGCCTCGGGCGCGAAGCCCCCCTGCCCGTCCAAGTCCATGAACTTGGTGAAGCGGCCGATAAACTTCAGCGGCACGTTGTCGAGGCCGCCGTTCCGGTGCTTGGCAATGATAACCTCGCCCACACCCTGCGTGGGGTTACCCATTTCGTCCTCGGTGATGCCGTAGTACTCAGGGCGGTAGAGGAACATTACCATGTCGGCGTCCTGCTCGATGGAGCCGGATTCGCGCAGGTCACTGAGCTGCGGGCGCTTGTCGCCGCCGCGGGTTTCTACCGAACGCGAAAGCTGCGAGAGGGCAATAACCGGGATGTTCAGTTCCTTGGCAATGCCCTTGAGGGCGCGCGAAATCGAGGCAATTTCCTGTTCGCGGTTGCCGCCCGGCTTGCCGTCCCCGTTGCCGGTCATCAGCTGCAGGTAGTCGATGATGATCATCTGAATGTCGTGGTGCGACTTCAGACGGCGGCACTTGGTGCGCAGCTCGCGGATGCTCAGGCCCGGGGTATCGTCGATGAAAATGGGCGCGTTAGAGAGCGTGGCAATCTTGTGGTTGAGCTGCTGCCACTCGTAGTCCGCGAGGTTGCCCTTCTTGATTTTCTCGGAGTCCAGCTCGGCCTCGGCCGAAATCAGGCGGTTCACGAGCTGAATCGAGGACATTTCCAGCGAGAAGAAGGCCACGGCTTTCTTGTCCATCACCGCCGCGTTGCGCATGCACGACAGCACAAAGGCCGTCTTACCCATGGCCGGGCGGGCGGCAATGATGATGAGGTCCGACTTCTGCCAGCCCGAGGTCACGCGGTCCAGGGCCATCATACCCGACGTTACGCCGGTGAGGCCGCCGGTTTGCTTGCTCTTTTCTTCCAGTTCCTTGATGGCCTTGCCCATCAGGCTGCGCATGTCGTCGAAGTTCTTGCGAATGTTCGACTCCGACACCTCAAACAGGGCCTGCTCGGTCTGGTCCAAGAGGTTGAACACGTCCTGGGTATCCTCGTAGGCGTCGCGCTGCACCGTGGAGGCAATGGCAATCAGCTCGCGCTTGATGGCGTGCTCGGTGATGATGCGCGCGTGCGTCTCGATGTTGGCCGCCGACTGAATGCGGTAGGTCAGCTGGGCCACGTACTGCGGGCCGCCGGCCATTTCCAGGGTGCCCATGGTGCGCAGTTCCTGCGTCACCGTGAGAATGTCGATGGGCTCGGTTTTGTCGAACAGGCTCAGAATGGCCTGAAAAATCTGCTGGTGGGATTCTTTGTAAAAGCTCTTGGGCTTGAGAATGTCGATGACGCTGGTCAGCGCATCTTTTTCCAGCATGAGCGCGCCCAGCACGGCGGCCTCGAGGTCGAGGGCCTGCGGGGGCAGCTTGCCGGTGGGCGCGGAAGGCATCACCGGACGGTTCCAGGCTTTGTGGGCCCTGGCGGCCAGTTGTTTAACGCGGCTATTGCTGTCGTCCATCATCGTGCGGCTGCTCCTCTCGGTCCGAAAATACGGAAAGGGGTGTCAAAAATACGGCCGAGCCGGGTATTTATTGGCGTTGATTGCGGAAGGAGTTTTCGCTACTTTGCCCCTATTGCCCCGGCGCCAATGCCTTGGCCCGGGCGGGCTTATTACCTTTGCCGCCCGGCTGTTTACGGCCGGCCCGGCTTTTCGGCCGGGTCCACCCCACAGTAGCGCACCCCGACTGCCCGCATGGCTTACCCCCCGTACCGGCGCGTCCACCTGATTGCGGTGGGCGGCAGCATCATGCACAACCTGGCCCTGGCCCTGCACCAGCAAGGCGTGCACGTCACCGGCTCCGACGACGAAATCTTTGACCCGGCCCGCACCCGCCTGCACAAGGCCGGCCTGCTGCCCGCCGACATGGGCTGGGACGCGGCCCGCATCACCCCCGACCTCGACGCGGTCATCGTGGGCATGCACGCCCGCCCCGACAACCCCGAGCTGCACCGCGCCCAGGAGCTGGGCCTGCGCGTGTTTTCCTTCCCCGAGTTCATCTACGAGGCCAGCAAGGACAAGCAGCGCATCGTCATCGGCGGCTCGCACGGCAAAACCAGCATCACCTCGCTGATTTTGCACGTGCTGCGCTACCACGGCCGCGAGTTCGACTACGCCGTGGGCGCCCAGCTCGAGGGCTTCGACCTGATGGTGAAGCTCACCGACTCGGCCCCGATTATCGTCATCGAGGGCGACGAGTACCTCTCCTCGCCGGTGGACCGCCGCCCGAAGTTTCACCTCTACCAACACCACATCGGGGTAATTTCCGGCATCAGCTGGGACCACATCAACGTGTTTCCGACCGAGGAAATCTACCGCGAGCAGTTCGCCATTTTTGCCAAGATGACGCCCAAGGCCGGCGTGCTCATCTTCGACCAGGACGACGAGCAGGCGCAGCTGGTGAGCGTGCCCTCGAACCCCGACGTGAAGTACGTGGGCTACGGCCCGCACGAAAACGTGATTCGCAACGGGCAGACCTTCCTTATCACCAAGAAGGACGAGCTGGTGCCGATTCAGGTGTTCGGCGAGCATAACCTGCGCAACATCTCGGCCGCCCGCGAGGTGTGCAAGCAGCTGGGCATCAAGGGCAAGGACTTCTACGAAGCCATTGCCTCGTTCAAAGGCGCGGCCCGCCGCCTGGAGCTGGTGAAGCAGGGCAACACGTCGGTGGTCTACAAAGACTTCGCCCACGCCCCGAGCAAGCTGAAAGCCACTTCAACGGCCTTTAAGCGCCAGTTTCCGGAGCGCCGGCTGGTGGCTTGCCTGGAACTGCACACGTTCAGCTCGTTGAACCCGGCCTTTCTGCCCCAGTACGCCGGCACCTTCGACGCGCCCGACGTGGCCGTGGTGTATTTCAACCCGCAGGTGCTGGCCCACAAGCGCCTGGCCCCGCTGAGCGAGGCCCAGGTCGCCGAGGCCTTTCAGCGCCCCGATTTGCGCGTGTTTACCGACAGCCGGGCGCTGGCGGCTTTCCTGCGCGAGCAAGACTGGCACCAGGCCAACCTGCTGATGATGACCTCCGGTACCTTCGACGGGCTGGATCTGGTGCAGCTGGCGGGCGAAGTGACGGGCCAGCAATAATCGGCTGGGCTTGTTTTCGAAACGCCCCGTCCGGGCTGCCGCAGGTGCGGGCAGCCCGGACGGGGCGTTTTTGCCTTTGCCGACCATAGCCTGGGCGCTACTCCCGCACCAGCCGCAGCGTACGCAGTTGCCCGGCTTGGCGCAGCAGCAGCGCGTACACGCCCGGGGGCCAGTGGGCCGCTTCGGGCAGCTCCAGGCGCTGATTGCCGGCGGTGAGGTGCAGCTCCCGCTGGAGCACGGTGCGGCCCAGGGCGTCGGTCAGGCGCAGGGTGGCGGGGCCGGCCTGGGCGGCGCGGATGAGCAGGGTGCTAGCGGTGGCGGTGGGATTGGGGTAGGCCTGCACCAGCAGCTCCGCCCCCGCCGGCCCGGCCAGGGTGCGCACCTCCGAGAGCGTGGCGGTGCCGTCTTGGTCGACCTGGCGCAGGCGGTAGTACACCAGCGGGGCGGCGTAGCGGCTCAGGTTGGCGTCGCGCAATTGGTACTCGCTGCGTTGGGTGCTGGTGCCGCGGGCCCCGATGCGGCCGATTTCGCGAAACGTGCGGCCGTCCGGACTGCTTTCTACGGCGAAATAGGCGCTGTTGCGTTCCTGAGCCGTGGCCCAGCGCAGCAGCGCCGCTTCCCCTTCCCGCTCGGCCGTGAAACTGAGCAGCACCACCGGCAGCGGATTGGCGGCGTTGCTGACGGTAAAGCGTCCGAAGGCGGCCGTGCTAATGCTGATGCTGCGCGCCGACGCATCGACGTAGGGTCCGGCAGCCTGCCAAGCGGCGGCAGGTTGCTCCTGCCGCCATACCCGCGCCTGCCCAAAACCGCTGAGTCCGTTGTCGTCGTCGGGCAGCCAGCTGAGGGCCAGCGGCACCGGGGCGGTGGGGGCTTGCGCGGCTTCGATGGTCCATACCCGGTCGATGCCGCGGGCGCCGGCGCCGAGGTTGGTGCCGTAGCTCAGGTCGGCGGCTTGCAGCCCGGCCGTGCGGGTGATGCTGACCGTGCCCAGGTTCTGGCCGCTGCCGTCGAGGGTGGCGCCGAGGCCAAAGTCGGTGGGGCCGGTGACGGTGCTGCGGGTCACGCGCACGTTGCCTTGCACGTAGTGGCCGGGTCCTTCGCCCGAAAGCGTGGCCCCGGCCCCGAGTTGCACCGCCGCCGTGCGCCCCGTGCGCACCATGCCCTCGACGACCAGCTGCTGGCCGATGACCACATCCTGGGGCACGCGCAGCAGGCCAGGACCGCCAAGCACCCGCACCTGCGCGAGACTGGCCGCGCCGGGCAGCAGGCGGCCATTGCGGAGCAGCACCCAGCCGCTGGCAGTGAGCGTGCCGGCATTGGTGAGGCTGCCGCCCAGCTGCAAGGTACCCTCGATGGTGAGGGCGCCGCCCGCGCTGATTGCCAGGGAATCAGCCACCAGCAGGGTGGCACCGGGCTGCACGGTGAGGGTGGCGCCGTTCACGTACACATTTTGCGCTTGAGCGGTCCATAGTGGCAGCGCCAGCAGGGCCAGCCAAGCGCCGTGGCGGGTAAAAGGGAGGAGCTTCATCAGTTGTCGCTGTAGGATATTTCCAGCCAGGTCGAGCCATTCCAGAGCAGTCGCAGCGCGTCGGCGGGGCCAAGCAGGTGGTGCTGGCTGAGGTTCACGCTCGGGCTGCCGTCGCGGATTTCGAAGGTGCCGCTGGTGCCCACGTTCTGCAGCACCAGCTGCTGCCCGGCCAGCGCGCCCGCTCCGAGCAGGATGGTGCGGTCGAAGCCGGACGTGCTGTTCGACGTCACGCGCAGCACCGTCCGGTTGTCGACCAGCACGGTTTGGTCGTCGGCGGTGAGGCCCACGGCACCGGTGCCGGCGGGGCGCAGGGCCAGGGCGCCGTCCACGTCGAGGCGCACCAGCGGGGCCGCGCTGCCCAGGGCCACGTTGCCGTCGGCCGCCCAGCGCAGGGCGGTGGTGGCGGCGCCGCCCGCCCGCCCGCCCAGGGCCCCGCCGCCGTGCCCGTAGAGCACCGGCCCGTCGATGGCTTGGCCGGCCCAAAGGCGCCCGCTGCCGTAGCGGCCCAGCCCGTCGTCGGTGGCGGTGCCGGCGCGCAGGTAGAGGTCCTGCTCGGGCAGGCGCACGGCGCTGGTGGCCACGCCGTTGCCCAGGTTGTCGGCGTTGGGCAAGGTCACAGCAGTTCCGCCGCCCAGGCTCAGCTGCAGGCCGCTCAGGCTCAGCGTGGGCGCCGGCTGCGACACCAACGCGCCGTCGGCGTTGATGCTCAGGGCCCGCGGTGCCTGGGGGCGGAAGGTCTGCAGCACGTTGCTCCCGCTGCCGTTGATCTGCCCGCTGATGGTCACCAGCAGGTCGCCGCTGACGGCCACGCCGAAAGTGTTGCCGGTGTTGGCCGAGCCCCGCAGCACCGGGTTGCCGGGGCCGGTCAAGTCGTAGGCCAGCAGAGTGTTGCTGGCGTTGTTGGTGCCCACCACGTACGCCCAGCCATTGCTCACCGCCACGTCGAGGCCGGTGATGCCCAGCGTGGCGGCGCCCACCGCCACCGGCCGGAACGGGTCGGCTATATCAAACTGCTGCAGCTGCCCCCCCAGGCTCACCACGCTGGCCCGGTCCGCCGTCAGGGTCAGGGCGCTGGCGCCGGTGGCCGCCCCGATGACGCCCTTGCGCACCGGCCGGTCCAGTCTGCCGAAGCCGAACAGCTGCAGCGAATAACTCGTGGCGTTGCCGGTGCATATCACGCCGACGGTGCTGTCGCGCGCGGCCACTTCATCCAGGCCCGCGCCGGTGCTAATGGTGCTCAGCAGCGTGGGCTGGCTGCCGGGCGTGTGCAGCGCCACGTCGTAGGCCATCAGCTCGTTGGTGGTGATGTTGGTGACGTAGGCCGTGGGGCCGCTCAGGGCCACGGCCTGCACCTGCCCGCCGGTGTTTATCGTGGCCAGCGCCACCGGCAGGGCGGTGCTCACGTCGAACACGGCGAGGGAAGAACCGCCTACCAGGCAGGCCCGCGGCCCGCTCACGGCCAGGCCCGTCGGCAAAAACGCCAGGGGTACCGAGTGCAGCAGCGCGGGGCTGCCGGGGTTGCTCAAATCAAACACCTGCAACGACGGCACGCTGTAGTTGGCCACGTAGGCGCGCTGGCCGAGCAGGGCCAGGCACCGGGCGTTGGCGGCAATGGGGACCGAGCCGAGCGGCGTCAGGGCCGGCGCCGTGGGGCTGCTGCCGTACAGGCCCGTGCCGGGCGCCAGGGTGCCGTCGGACTGGCCGCGGAGCAGGCGCGTATCGGCGCTGCCGAGGCCGCGCACGCGCACCGTGCCGTTCACGTCCAGCGTCTGGGTGGGCGCGTCGGTGCCGATGCCGAGCTGCTGCTGGGCCGCCCCGAGCAGGGGCAGCAGCAGCAATGCCGCCGTGCTCAGCCAACGGGCGGCCCGGCGCGGCGGCCGGTGGGGGTTCAGGGAAGTGTCGCGCTTCATGGGTCCGGGCCTTAGTTATTGCTGAAGGAAAGCTGCAGCCACTTGGCGCCGGTCCACACGAGTTGCAGCACGTCGGCCGGGCCCAGGGCTACGCTGGTGCCGGTCAGCTCGACGGAGGCGCCTTCTTCCAGGGAGAAGCTGCCGGTGCTGCCCGCGTTTTCGAGCAGCAGCATCTGCCCGGGCACCAGGCCCGCGCTCAGCACCGCCACCCGCTGCCCGGGGCTGTTATTGTCGGAGGTCAGCCGCAGGTAGGAACTGTTGCCTACCGTCACGGCCTGGTTGTTGGCCGTCAGCGCCACCGGGGCGGCGGGTCGCAGGGCCAGGGCGCCGTCCACGTCGAGGCGCACCAGCGGGGCCGCGCTGCCCAGGGCCACGTTGCCGTCGGCCGCCCAGCGCAGGGCGGTGGTGGCGGCGCCGCCCGCCCGCCCGCCCAGGGCCCCGCCGCCGTGCCCGTAGAGCACCGGCCCGTCGATGGCTTGGCCGGCCCAAAGGCGCCCGCTGCCGTAGCGGCCCAGCCCGTCGTCGGTGGCGGTGCCGGCGCGCAGGTAGAGGTCCTGCTCGGGCAGGCGCACGGCGCTGGTGGCCACGCCGTTGCCCAGGTTGTCGCCGGTGCTGGGTAGGGTGACGGCGTTGCCCCCGCTGATGCTCAGCGTCTGCCCGCTCAGGCTCAGCGTGGGGGTGGGCAGCGAGGCCAGGGTGCCGTCGGCATTCACCGTCACCAGGCGCGGCGGGCCCGCCTGCACCAGCTGGTACTCGCGCAACTCCCCGGTGCGCAGGGTAGCATCGATGGTGCGCAGCAGAAACACCGACGAGCCGACGCGCACCACGTCGCCCTGCACGTTGCCGGCGGGCGGCAGCACCACCTGGCTCACTTGGCTCAAAGCCGCCGGGTTGCTCAGGTCCACCACCGTCAGCGCGCGCAGGTTCATCAGGTAAGCTAGGCCGTTGTGCACGGTCAGGTTGATGGCGGGGCCCGCCGAGCCGGTGTTTAATGAGCCCAGGGAAGCCACGCCGGCGGGCCCCGTCAGGTCATAGGCGTAGAGGATATTGGAGGAAACAGCGTACGCCCGCGTGCCTTCCAGCACAATTTTGGTCGCGTACCCACTCATCGTCACCGTGCCCAGCGAGGTCGGGCTGGCCAGCGTGCTAATGTCGAAGGCTTCGATCTGCCCGGTGCTGCCGGAGCCGTACTCCGCCACGTACGCCCGGGTGCCGGCGGCGTTCAGGGCTACCGCTTCGCCGGCGGAGGCCGTGGGAATGGTAGCCAGCAGCAGCGGGGTGGCAGCGGCCGGGTTGCTCAGGTCGAAGACGCGCAAGGTCGGCGTGGAGAGGTTGCCGCTGAGCACGAAGGCCGTGTTGCCTTGCATGGCCAGACCGCGCGGGTTGGACCCGATGGAATAAGTGTTCAGCAAGGCTGGCGCCGCGGGGTTGCTCACGTCGATGAGCTGCATCCGCCCGCCGCTTGAGCTGATGACGACAAGCATGTTGCCCGCGCCGTTGAGGGCCATTTTGTAAACGATGGTGCCCGTGGCGAGGGTACTCAGCAGCGCGGGCGCCCCGGCGTTGCTCACGTTGTAGATCTTGACCAGGCCGCCGGCACCGCTCATGCTTATGCCCAGTTCGTACAGCAGGCTACCGCGCGTTTCGGCCCACACCGGGGATTCGCCGAGCGTGGTGGGCGCGCCCAGCAGGCCGGGCAGGTCGCCGGTGGCCTGGGCGTTGTAGAAGGAAGGCGTCAGGCCCAGGGTGCCGTCGGGCTGCACCGTCACGAGGCGGCTGTCGCCGGCGCCGCTGAGGCCGCGCACGCGCAGGCCGCCGTTGACGTCGAGCGTTTGTGTGGGCTGGGTGGTGTTGATGCCCACGTTCTGGGCCGCTCCCCGGCCGGGCAGCAGCGCCAGCAGGAGCAACAAAACAACCACCCGGCCGGGCCAGGAGAAAAGGTTGCGCATAGGAAACTGCGGTTGAGTAGATGACAGAAAATCGGAGTGAGCGGGCCGCACGCCGGGGCCGGCCGGAACGCGGCCAGACCGGCCCGGGCAGGCGCTTTGCCAAGACCCGCGGCGGCCGTTTTACATTCTTCCGATAAAGTTCTGTGGTCTTCCCTCCCACCGGGTCGCTGCGCTTGCCAATGTGGTTTGGCCCGCTGCCAGCCCGCCCCGTGGCAGCCACGCCGACCAGATTGGCAGAAATTCGGCCCTGCGGCGCGGACTCGGCGGGCACTAAAAACCCGCCACGGCTAGGCCGTGGCGGGCATGAGCAGTCCGGCAACAGTGCAGCCGCTTCAGCGGCGGTACTCGCTGGGCTTGCGGCCGTAGCGCTGGGCGAAGAGCGTGCTGAAGTGCTTGGCGTTGGCAAAGCCCGCGGCGTAGGCCACCTCGGCCACCGTACCAAAGGCTCCGCTTTCGAGCAGGCGGCGGGCGTGGTCGAGTCGCAGCTCGCGCAGCCAGGCAGCGGGCGTCAGGCCGGCCAGCTCGCTCAGGCGCCGGTACAGCGTCCGCTCGCTCAGGTGCAGCGCCGCCGCCAAGTCGGCCGGGCCGAAGTCGGGGTCGGTGAGGCGCAGGGCAGCTACGGCCCGCCACTGCGGCAGCAGGTCGGGCGCCGCCGGGGTGGCCGCCCCGGGCCGGGGGGCGGGCGCCAGCATGTCGTCGACGCCGGAGTACACCTCGGCGGGCAGGGCGGCGAAGTGCTGGCGCACCCGGTAGCGCGCCAGCAGGGCCTGCACCCGCGTGAGCAGCTCGGCGGCGGCAAAGGGCTTGGTCAGGTAGTCGTCGACGCCGGTTTCCAGGGCCGTGAGCCGGTGGGCGTCGTCGGCCCGGGCCGTGAGCATCAGGAAGGGCAGGCCGCGCCGCTCCGGGTCAGTTTTCAGCGTCTGCAGCAGCTCAATGCCGCTTACGTGGGGCATCATCGAATCGACCACTAGCAAATCCACGGCTTCGCGGGCCAGCACGGCCAGGGCCTGGCGCCCGTCTTCGGCCTCGAGCACGTGGTAGTGCGGGGCCAGCAGCTGGCGCAGATACGTGCGCAGGTCGGCCTCGTCGTCGACCACCAGCACCCGGGCCAGCGCCTCGGCGGGCACGCCGGGCATAGCCGCGGGCGGCGGGGCCGGCATAGGCAACGGAGTTTGCCGCAGTGCCAATGGTTGCGCCGGTTGGCCGACTCCGGCATCAGCCGCCGGGACTTGCGGCTCAGCGCGGGCGTCACCTTCCGCCGAATCAGCACCAGGTAGTTGCGCGGCGCGGAGACGGAACGTGAACGTGGTGCCCTCGCCCAGCCGGCTGCTCAGCGTGAGGGAGCCGCCCAGCAGCTCGGCCAGTTCCCGGCTCAGGGCCAGGCCCAGGCCGGTGCCGCCCTGCGCCTGCCGCTGCGGGCTCTGGTAAAACCGCTCGAACACGCGCGCCTGCTCGGCTGGGGCAATGCCCGGGCCGGTGTCTTGCACGGTGAGCGTGCACAGGTCCGGCTCGGTGCAGGCCGCCGTGACGGTGATGCTGCCGCCGGGCGGAGTGTGGTTCAGGGCGTTGGCCAGCAGATTGGTGAGCACCTGCTCCACCTTGTCGGCGTCCGTGCGCAGCTGCAGGGCTTCCGCGACGTTGGTGGGGAAGCGCAGGTGCAGGCCGCGTTGGGCGGCAGCGGCCTCGAACTGCCCCACCAACCGGCGCAGCAGCGGCGCCAGCCGCACGGGCGCCAGGTGCAGCTCCAGGCGGCCCGCCTGCAGTTTGGTCAGCTCCAGAATGCGGTTGATCAGCTCGCGCAGGCGCTGGCCGTGCCGCAGGGCTACGGCCAGCGGCTCGCGCACGGCGTTGGGCAGGGGCGCGGCGCTGGTCAGCAGGGTTTCCACCGGCCCCAGCACCAAGGTGAGCGGGGTGCGCAGCTCGTGCGAGACGTTGGCAAAAAACTGGTTTTTGGCGTGGTCGAGGGCGGCGAGGTGGCTGGCCTGGTCCTGGAGCTGGTTGCGCTGCGCGGTGAGCAGCTGGCCCCGGCGGCGCGCAAGGCGCAGGGCCAGCACCACGGCCGTGAGCAAGCCCCCGAGCAGCAGCGCCGTGCCCCAGGCCCACCGCGTCTGGCGGCGCTGCTGCTCGCTCTGGGTCGTCAGCTGCTGCAGGCGGGCTTCGGTGACGCGGGTGCGGTAGCGGGTTTCGGCGGCGGCCAGGGCGGCGTACTGCTGGGCGGCGCGCAGCGTGTCGGTGAGCAGCTCGTGCCGGCGGGTGTAGTAGTAGGCGCTGTCGAAGCGGCCGGTGGCGGCGTGGGCCAGGCTCAGCAGGCTGTATACTTGGCTGAGCAGCAGGCGACGCCGGTGCCGCTCGTAGGGCCGCACCAGGGGCGCCAGCAGGCGGGTGGCCACGGCGGGCTGCTGCATGGCCACGGCAAAATCGGCTAGCTCGCGGCGGCTCAGCTCGCGCTGGCTGGGCCAGCGGGCCGAATCCAGCGTCGGAATGGCGCGGCGCAGCAGCGCGGCGCGGCGCGACGCCGGTTGCTGCCAAGCCTGGAGCGCCCACCACGTGGCCCGCAGCTGGTAGTAGTCGACAATAGTTAGCTGATCGGGGGTGAAGTAGCGGCGCACGGCAGCCAACGCGCCGGCGGCCTCCCGCAGCGGCTGCGCCGCCCGGCTCGGGGCGAGCTGCACCCGCCCCCCGGCCACCATCAGCTGCAGCCGCGCCCTCAGCAAGGGCAGCTCCCGGGCATCGGCGGCGGGGTCGTGTCCGGCGGCCTCCACGGCGGCCAAGTTCTCGCCGACCAGCTGCTCCAGGTACGCCTGCCGCCCCTGCCGAATCAGCAGCCGGCAGTAGTAGTCAAGGGCGCCCTGAAACGTGCCTACGGCACTAGGCGCAGTCCGGAGCATGGCGCGGGCGGTGGTCAGGGCGCGTTCAAAGGCCTGCGCGGCACGGGCGTCGTTGCCTTGCTCCTCGTAGGCCTTGCCCAGCAGGCATTGCGTCCACACCAGTCCCGGCTGGTTGGCTTGGCCCTGGTATAGGGCAATGGCCCGCTCGTAATTGGGTAGGGCCGCTCCTAGTTGGCCCAGCTGCCGGTGGGCCAGCCCGGCGTTGGCGCAGAGGCCGGCCAGCTCGCTGCCCCAAGCCCAGTGGTAGCCGCTGGTCAGCAACAGCTGTTGCTCCACCGGCAAGCCGCTGCGGACGCTGTCGAGCCCCGCGGCCGTGAAGCGGGCAGCACCCTGCGCGTAGTAGTAACGGGCGCTGTCGTAGTTCTGCTGCTGCCAGTGGTACACGGCCAGCTCGCGGGCCAGCAGCACGGCTTCGGCGGGCTGGGCGCGGCGGGGTGCCGGCCCGGCCGCCCGCTGGGCCTGCAGCAGGTGCCAATAGGCGGAATCCAGGCGGGGCACCTGTTGGTAATCATTGGCCAGGCGCAAGTGCACCAGCATCCGGGCCAACGAATCGGACCGCCAGCGCCCGGCGGCCTGCAGGCGCCGGATGTCGCGGCGGGCGCTGGCGGAGTCGAAGGGGATGCGGGCGGTGGGCAGCAGCGCCTGCAGCGGCGCGGGCAGCGGTGGGGCGGCCGGTTGGGGCGGGGCCGTGCCCGCGGGCGGCTGCTGCGAACAAGCGGCCAGCGTCAGACCCAGCCCTAGCAGGGCACCGGACAAACGCAACTGGGCCGAAAACGAATGCATGAACCGCGGGGCTAAGCCGGCTGGGCAGCGGAGCGCCGCATGCCGCGGGGCGGCACCGGCCCGCCACCGACCAACGTATGCAACAAAGTAAGCACAAAGCACCGGCCGCCGCCAACGGAAATGCCACCGCGCGGCGCCCCGACCGGCCCCGCGGTTGGGTCCCGTTGCTGGATGGGTTTGCCTTACATTTGGTCTGCTATGAAACCTTCCCTGCTTCTTCTCCACGGTGCACTGGGCTCGGCCCGGCAGCTGCAGCCCCTGGCCGAGCGCCTGGCGGCCGATTTTGAGGTCCACACGTTTTCCTTCGGCGGGCACGGCGGGCAGCCGCTCGACGCGGCGCGCTTCACCATGACGCACTTCGCGGCCGAGGTCAGCTACTTCCTGGCCGCGCACGGGCTGGACCAGGTGCACGTGTTCGGCTACAGCATGGGCGGCTACGCGGCCGTGCTCAGCGCCGCCTCCGACCCGGGCCGCATCCGCAGCATCACCACCTACGGCACCCGCTTCGACTGGTCGCCGGAAACGGCGGCGGCCGAAACGGCCATGCTGGAGCCGGCCAAGATGCAGGCCAAGATTCCGCAGTACGTGGAGCAGCTGCAGCAGGCCCACGCCCCCACGGAGTGGCACGCGGTGGTGGAGGCCACGGCCGCCATGCTGCGGGAGCTGGGCGAGGCGCCGCCCCTGCACGAACTAAACCTTTCCCGCCTGAGCATTCCGGTGCAGGTACTGGTGGGCGAGCTGGACAAGACGGCGGGCGTCGAAAGCTCACGGCAGTTTGCGGCCTACCTGCCCGAAGCCACCTTCGAGGTGCTGCCGAACACGCCCCACCCGCTGGAGCGCGCCGACCTGCCCGGCCTGGCGCTGCGCATCCGGGAGTTTGCCCGGGCCAATGCCTGAGGCGGGCAACGCCGCTGACTTCGCCGAATTACCCTAAAGCCAACGGCCCGCTTCAGCTGAAGCGGGCCGTTGGCTAATTAGCGGGTTTGTCGTCCGCCGGCTTGGGCGGTGCGGGGGCGGGCCGGCGGCGCCGGTCGGTGGTGATGAGCAGGGCCAGGGCCGTCAGGCCGAGGCGCAGCAGCCACTTGCGGTTCATCGTTTGGGCGGGAAGAAGGTGTTGCTTTCGACCACGGTGAGGGTGCAGGTGCCGCCGCCGGAGTTGTCGTCGCAGAGCGTGCCGGTGATTTTGTCGCCCTCAAAATTGAAGTAGCACATCTGACAGCCGCGGCCTTCGAGCATGTACCGCTCGGCGGTGGTGCTCAGGTACAGCTCGTTGTCGGTGCTCAGCTGCAGGGGCAGGGCCATGGCCCGGAACATGCCGTTGCGCAGGCCCATGCCCACGAGGTAGTACACGGGTTTTTCCTTGGTTTTGGCCTTGCTCTGAATGGGCCGCACCAAGGCTTTGTCGACCACGGTGCCGTCGTCGAACTGCCGGTTAAATTGCTGCATCAGGATTTCGCGCGGCACTTTGTACTGCACCTTGCTCTCCACCACGGCCGCTACCAAGCGGTTGGGCGAGTCCATGATGCGCAGGTCGGCGGTTTCCTTTTGTTCTTTCTTTTCCTCTTTGCGTTCGATCCGCTCACTGCGGCGCGTGGGCTCGGAAGTGGCCGTTCCGTCGTCGGGGTTGGCGGTTTCGCGGGTGCGCCGGGTGGTTTCGCAGGCGCTGAGCAGCGCGGCCGCCAGCAGGGCCGGGGCTAGGAGAAGTCGGGTTGTGGAGAGAAGTCGGAGCACGGTGTGGGGCCGCTACCTAGCGGGCGGTGTAGTACTTACGCGCCTCGGGCAGCTCGCGCTGAATGTCGGCAATGCGCGTGGCGTCGGAGGGGTGGGTGGAGAGAAATTCGATGTTGCCGCCCTGCTGCTTGGCGGCCATGCGCTGCCAGAAGCTCACGGCCCCGTCGGGGTTGTAGCCGGCCATGCTCATGAAAATCAGCCCGAGGTGGTCGGCCTCCGATTCCTGGGTGCGGCTAAACTTGAGCAGGCCCACTTGCGAGCCAACGCCCACGGCCTGCAGAAACACGTTCTGGGTGGCCGAGGGGTTTTGGCCCACCGCCGCCGACAGCACTCCGCCCAGGCCTTCGGCGGCCATCTGCTGGCTCATTCGCTCGTTGCTGTGACGGGCCACGGCGTGGGCAATTTCGTGGCCCAGCACCACGGCCAGCCCATTTTCGTCCTCGGTGATGGGCAGAATGCCGGTGTACACGGCCACCTTGCCGCCGGGCATGCACCAGGCGTTTTCCTGCGCGTCCTCAATCAGGTTGAACTCCCACTGGTAGCCTTCGAGCTGGCTGCTCTTGTTCTGCTGGCGGAAGTAGGTTTCGACGGCCTGCTGAATGCGCTGGCCCACGCGGCGCACCATGGCCGTCTGCTCGGCATTCGACGAGAGCCGGCTGGTTTGCAGCACCTTCTGGTACTCCTGGGCGGCCATCGTGTTGATTTCCTGGTCCGACACGAGGCTGAGCTGGTTGCGGCCGGTTATCGGCACCGAGGCGCAGCCGGCGCTGGCGGAGAGTACTACGGCGAGTAGGAATTTTTTGAACATGAGCGGAGAGGTGGCTAAGTGGACAATCGGGGCCCGGACCGCGTGCACTGGGCGCGAATCCGCTTTTCGGGACGGCCCCACCGGGTGCGTGCTATACGACGCGGGCCGGGCAAAATGTTGTGCTGCCGCTAACGGCTTGGCGCGGCGGCCCGTAAAGCGGCGGGGCCGGCGGCCGATTTTGCTGCCTCGCTCAATCCCGTACTTTTGTTCAGGGCCCTGCGCGGCCCCGTTTTCTCCCCCTGATTTCCGCTTTCCATGAAAATACTTTGCATCGGCCGCAACTACGCCGAGCACATTGCCGAGCTCCAAAACGAAGTCCCCGACGCCCCGGTCATCTTCGCCAAGCCCGATACGGCGCTGCTGCAGCGCAACCAGCCCTTCTTCTACCCCGACTTCACCCAGGACATTCACCACGAGGTGGAGCTAGTGCTGCGCATCAGCAAGAACGGCCGCCACATCGAGGAGCAGTTTGCCCATACTTACTACGACGCCATCGGCCTGGGCCTGGATCTGACTGCCCGCGACCTGCAAAGCAAACTCAAGAGCAAGGGCCTGCCCTGGGAGCTGGCCAAAGGCTTCGACGGCTCGGCCCCGCTGGGCGCCACCTTCAAGCCGGTGTCGGAGTTCAACGATCTGAAAAACATCAACTTCCGCCTGGAAGTCAACGGCGAGGTGCGCCAGCAGGGCAATTCCTCCATGATGCTGCACGACTTCAACAAAATCATCAGCTACATCTCGCAGTTCATCACGCTGAAGATGGGCGACCTGATTTTCACCGGCACGCCCAGCGGCGTGGGCCCCATCAAGGTCGGCGACCAGCTGGTGGGCTACATCGAAGACGAGCAGTTCTTCGACGTGAGCGTGAAGTAGTTGTTGGGCTGAAACTTCTCCCGTCCGTCATGTCGAGCGCAGCCGAGACATCTCGCTGGATAGTAATGTCCTGCTGAGCGCAGTCGAAGTATCTCCACCGAACGATGGCAGAAAGGCGCGTCAACGAAGCGGTAGATATGCTTCGACTGCGCTCAGCATGACGTTCTATTGTCATCGTGCAACGTCAGCCCGCGAGATGCCTCGACTGCGCTCGACATGACGTCCAGACGAATGTGGACGTTCCCAATTTATAGCCCACCGCACGCCCTCCGACCTGTGTAATTTTCTTTCCGCGGCGCCACCCCGACGGCCGCTCAAAGCTCGTTGTTGCCCCTGTGTTGTTGAACCACCTGTTTGCCAAGCTGCTGCTGCTGGCCCTGCCGGCGCTGCCCCTCTCCTGCTCGTCCGACTCGGGCCCCAAGGCCGACAAGCCCAAGGCGCCCAAGCCCACGGCGGCGCAGGACACCACCCGCCACGCCCTCGACGGCTATTTTCTGTTTCCCATCAAGCCCGGGCAGCCCAACCTGCTGGCCGCCAGCATGGGCGAGCTGCGCCCCAACCACTTCCACGGCGGCCTCGACATCAAAACCAACGGCACGGTGGATTTGCCGGTGTACGCCGCCGCCGACGGCTACATCTCGCGCCTGAAGCAAAGCTCCTTCGGCTACGGCAACGTGCTCTACATCACCCACCCCAACGGGCTGACGACGGTGTACGGGCACCTGAACCACTTCAAGGGGGCCGTGGCCCAGGAGCTGCTGCGCCGCCAGTACGAGAAGCGCACGTACGAGCTGGAGCTGTTCTTCGAGCCCGGGCAGTTCCCGGTTACCAAGGGCGAGGTGGTGGCCCTGTCGGGCAACACCGGCGGCTCGGCCGGCCCGCACCTGCACTGGGAAGTGCGCGACGCCAAGGACCAGCAGCTCAACCCGCTGCAGTGGGGCGGCTTCAAGGAAATTCAGGACCACGTGGCGCCCACCGTGGTCATGGCCGCCGTGGAGCCGCTGAGCATCGACGGGCGGGTGCAGCGGCGCTTCGAGAAGCGGCTGTTTACGCCCACGGGCGCGCCTGGCACCGGCTTCAGCGTGGCCGATACCATTTCGGCCTACGGCACCGTGGGGCTGCTTTTGCAGGCTTTTGATCGGTTCGACAACGCCTGGAACAAGAACGGGCTGTACCGGGTGGAAGTGCAGGTGAACGGGCAGCCGCTCTACGCCCACGTCATCAACGGCATCGGCTTTCCCGACGAGACACGCGAGGTCAACCAGCACATCGACTACGAGTACCTAATGACCTCGCGCCGCACCTTCGAGAAGCTCTGGGTAGACGACGGCAACCAGCTGTCCATCTACCAGGTCGGGCCGTCGAAGGGCAAGCTGCGGGTGGAAGCCGGTCAGGTTTACGACGTGCAGATGCGCCTTTTCGACGCCTACGGCAACGTGACGCCGCTGCACCTGGTGCTGCGCGGCGAACAGCCCGAGTACTGGCAGACCCGCGCCGCCGCGGTGCGCAAGCCCACCCTGCGCTACGACGTGCTGCGCAACATCCTGCGCGTGACCGTGGACGACACCACCCGCACGGCGCCCAACCTGACCCTGCTGCGCGGCAGCCGGCAGCTGCAGCTGCGCCCCAGCTACACCGACCAGAGCCGCACGGTGTACCTCTACGACCTGCGCGCCGGCCTGCCGGAGTTTATGCGCTTCCCGGGCATCACCAATGACCAGCGCTTCGACCGGGTGGCGGCCATTCCGGCCGGCGAGGAGCAGCTTTTCGCCAACAACCTGGTGAATGTGGTTTTCGCCCCGCGCACCAACTACGACACGCTCTACCTGCAAACCGGCTTCAAGGACAAGACCTGGACCATCCAGAACCCGCGCACGCCCATTCAGCAGGCCATGCGCGTGACGCTGAAGCCCGCCGAGCCGGTGGCCGACAAACCCCACGCGGCGGCCTACCTCATCCGCGGCGGTACGGCTAGCTGGGCCGGCGGCCAGTGGGACGGTGAGCTGCTGAGCTTCAACACCCGCAACTACGGGCAGTTCCGCATTCTCACCGACACGATTCCGCCCTCTGCCCGCCTCGTCAGCCGCGCTGGCGGGCTCACGTTCAAGGTCAGCGACAACCTTTCCGGCCTGGCCAGCTACGAGCTGGAAATCGGCGGGCGCTTCCGCCTGCTGCGCTTCGAGCACAAGAACTCCACGCTCTTCACTGTGCGCACCGACACGCTCGGCCCGGCCCTGCGCGGCCCCGCCCGCCTGCGCCTCACCGACCAGGCCGGTAACGAGCGGGTGCTGCAGCTGAACCTATAGTGGCAGGATAAGCTACCTGGGGCGGGCGGCGGCTTTTCGACCCGAGAAGTCGCCACCCGCTCTGGTGTTTCTCGGAAGCACCCCGCGCGCGGAGCAGCAACCGAGGCAGCCTAAATAAATAACGCAACTTATTCGCGTAAGGCCCGGCGCTGGCGCCGGGCCGAGCCCGACAAATTCCGCTTTGGCCATCAGCGGGTTACTGGCCTAGGCAACATTTCGAGCGCGGAAAATTCATGCTGGCGCCGGGCCGTTTCCAAAAGCCGGTGCATTTTTACTGCCGCAGCCGCGCCGCGGCCGGCCTGGCCGGCCCTGCTGTCCGTAGGCTGTTCCGAACCCCGTTCATTCCTCAACCTCGCTTCATACCCCGATGGGAGAAACGCAACAATCCGTGCCCGCCGCTGCGCTGCACCTGGGCCCGTACCAAGCCGCCGTCGACGCCAAACTCGCCGAATTCAACGCCAAGAATTTCACCGCCGGCTTCTGGCAAAAGCAGGCCGACCTGTGGGTGCAGGATGCCCAGGCCCAGGCCGAGCTGCGCGTCTACATGGGCTGGCTGCGCGTGGCCGAAACCATGCAGGAGCGCGTGCCCGAAATCGAGCAGTTCGTGCAGGAAGTGCGGGCCGCCGGCTTCACCCACGTCATCGTGATGGGCATGGGCGGCTCGTCGATGGCTCCCATTGTGTTCGAAAAGTCCTTCCCGAAGTCGGCTGAGGGCCTGGAAATGCTGGTGCTCGACACCACCGACCCCGGCACCGTGCAGCACATCGAGCAGCAGGTGCCGCTGGCAACCACCCTGTGCATCGTGGCCAGCAAATCGGGCACCACGGCCGAGCCGCTGGCTTTCGGCGACTATTTCTACGACCGGATCAAGGCCATCAAGGGCGACAAGGCCGGCGAGAATTTCGTGGCCATTACCGACCCCGGCTCCAAGTTCATTGCCACGGCCGAAAGCCTGGGCTACCGCCGCGTGTTCCTGAACTTCACCGAGGTGGGCGGCCGCTTCTCGGCCCTCTCCTACTTCGGCCTAGTGCCCGCCGCCCTCTACGGCATCGACATCGAAGAACTGCTGCGCCGCTCGGTGGGCATGATGCAGGCCAACGGCTCCAGCGGCGACGTGACCCACAACCCCGGCCTGGAGCTGGGTGTGGCCCTGGGCGTGCTGGCCCAGCAGGGCCGCGACAAGCTCACGCTGGTAACTCCGGCCGGCCTGAGCGACCTGGGTTTGTGGCTGGAGCAGCTCATTGCCGAAAGCACCGGCAAGCACGGCGTGGGCATCCTGCCCGTGGCCGGCGAGCCGTTGGCCGACGTGCGCCTCTACGGCAATGACCGCGTGTTCGTGTACGTGGGCTACGAAGGCGAGGCCGACCAGGCCAACCAGCAGAAGCTGCAGGCCCTGGAGGCCGCCGGCCACCCGGTCATCAGCATCCGCATGCACGACGCGCTGGACCTGGGCCAGGAGTTTTTCCGCTGGGAAGTGGCTACGGCCGTGGCCAGCGCCGTGCTCGAAATCAACCCCTTCGACCAGCCCAACGTGCAGGCGGCCAAAACCGCCACCGACAAGCTGATGAAGGAAGTGGCCGAAAAAGGCGCCCTGCCCCAGGAAACTGCCACGCTGGAAGCCGAGGGCCTGCGCTACTACGGCGGCACGGCCGCGGCCGACGCCAAGGCGCTGCTCAGCGGCTTTTTCCAGGCCGAGCCCGGCAGCTACGTGTCCATTCAGGCCTACCTAACGGAGACGCCCGAGCTGAACGCGGCCATTGATGAGCTGCGCGCCACCCTGCAGCAGCGCCTGCACGCGGCTACCACCTTCGGCTACGGCCCGCGCTTTTTGCACAGCACCGGCCAGTACCACAAGGGCGGGCCGAACACCGGCTTGTTCTTGCAGCTCACCGCCGACAACAACCCCGACCTGCCCCTGCCCGGCCGTACCTACACCTTCGGCACCCTCAAGGATGCCCAGGCCCAGGGCGACCTGGAGGCCCTGCGCAGCGCCGACCGCCGCACCCTGCGCGTGCACCTCGGTGCCGATGCGCTGGCCGGTGTAAAAGCGCTGACCGCCGCACTGAAAGGATAGTGCTAGGTGCCTGGTGCTGAGAGGTGGTTTCGCCTCTCAGCACCACAGCCATAAAAAGCCCCGCTGGAACGTATTCCGGCGGGGCTTTTTCTTGACGAATGACTGAGCAGCGTATAAAGCGCCGGTAGCCAGTAAGACCGTTCCGTTTGCGCCCCAAGCACCCGACACTACACTCCAAGCACTACATCCTAGCGCCCAAAGTCATCCTGCACGCGCACGATGTCGTCCTCGTCGGAGGGCTGCTGAGCGTCGGTGTGCTGCCAGATTTCGGCCAGGATGCCCCAGCCGCCCAGGCCCACGAGGCGGTGCCGCTCGCCCTGGCGCAGCGTGATTTGCTCGCCCACCTGGTAGGTTTTCAGCTCGCCCTCGGCGTCGGTGTCGCTGGTGACCACGCCCACCGGGCCCTGCACCACGCGCCAAATTTCGGCGCGGCGGTGGTGATACTGCCACGACAGGCGCTGCCCGGGGGCCACGATGAGGATTTTGGGGCTGAGCTTGCCCGAAATGCGCAGCTCGTCCACCGACAGGCCGTCGAAATAGGTGTCGGCAAACTGCTGGGCCTGCCCTTCGTCGATGACGAAGAAGCCGCCCCAGGGGCGCGTCTGGTCTTGGCGCTCGATGCCGAAGCCCTGCTGGCGGAGTTGCTGTTCGGTGTGGGCGAAAAGCTGCTGCTTATCGGTTGCGGTGCTCATCAATACTTGGCTAGTGAGAAATCCGGGGCGGCCCGGCCGCGGCCGAGGGAGTGCGGCCGCCCCAGACCGGCAAAGGTAAGCAGCCCCGCGCACTCACAAAACGGCGCAAGTATGGCGCGCCCGCGCCTGCGGGCCCGAACGCCCGCGCCCCGCGCTGCGTACACCGGTGTTGCACCCCACACCTTCCGCATGTCTACGCCCCGCATCCGCAAACCCAGCTTTTGGCCGGCTGCCGCAGCCGTCGTGGCTACCAGCGCCGCCGTCTACGCCCTGGCCCGCCGGCGCCACGCCCCGCTCACCACCGTCCCGCACGTCGACTTGCACCGCTACGCCGGGCACTGGTACGAAATAGCCCGCCTGCCGCAGCGCTTCGAGAAGGGCTGCACGCACGTCACGGCCGAGTACCGCCCCATGGCCGACGGCAAAATCGAAGTGCACAACACCTGCCACCACGACTCCATCAACGGGCCGGCCGAAACCGTGCGCGGCGTGGCCCGCGTGGTTGATTCGAAGACCAACGCCAAGCTCAAAGTTCAGTTTCAGTGGCCCTTCGAGGGCGACTACTGGATTTTGGCCCTCGACGAGGACTACCGGTTTGCCCTGGTCGGCTCGCCCGACCGCAAAGGGCTGTGGGTGCTGAGCCGGGAGCCGCAGCTCAGCCACCCGGCCCTGGCCAACCTGCTCGGAATGGCCCGGCAGAAGGGTTTTGCCGTCGACAAGCTTATCTACACCCAGCAGCCGGAGCGAGGATAGTATAAGCGGCGCCGCCGCCGCTTGTTGCCCCTTGTGCTTGCCGATTCCAGACGCCCCGGTCCGCGCCGCGCGGCGCCCCGGTGCAGAAACGGGGGCGCCGCGCTGCCGGCATTTCGGCGCCGTACATCCGGGCCAACTGGTTACCTTTGGGCCCGATGATTACGCTCAACCCCGGCGACCCAGCCCCCGACTTCACGGCCCAGGACCAAAGCGGCCAGACCCGCCGCCTCGCGGATTACCGCGGCCAGCGCGTGGCCCTCTACTTCTACCCCAAGGACGACACGCCCGGCTGCACGGCCCAGGCTTGCTCCCTGCGCGACGGCGAAACCCAGCTCAAAGCCGCCGGAATCCAGGTGCTCGGCGTGAGCCCCGACGACGTGGCCTCGCACCAGAAATTTGCCGACAAGTTCGAACTGCCCTTCCCCCTGCTGGCTGACCCCGAGCGGCAGCTGGCCGAGGCCTACGGCGTGTGGCAGGAAAAGAAAAACTACGGCCGCACCTACTGGGGCGTGGCGCGCACCACCTTCCTCATCGACGCCGCGGGCCGCGTGGAACGCATCATCCGCCGCCCCGACACGAAGAACCACGCCGAGCAACTGCTCAAGTAGCCTTGGCCGCCGGCGGACCCGTCTCGAGGGCCCGCCGGTTTCGTTTTCGGTAGGATTCGCCGCGGGCAGGTTTTGCGCAAACCGCCCCCAGGGGCGAACTTAGCCGGCCGCGCGCAGCCGGTTTGGCCCGCCGCCCTCCTAACTCATTTGCTCATTCACCTCCTTCCCCATATGTCCGCTTCTACTTCCCCCGCCGCCGAAGCCACGGCCACCCGCTCCGTCGCCGAGCTGAAACAGATTGCCGCGCAGGTGCGCCGCGACATCGTGCGCATGGTGCACGCCGTCAACTCCGGTCACCCCGGCGGCTCCTTGGGCTGCACCGATTTGCTGGTGGCCCTCTACTTCAAAGTGATGAAGCATCACCCGGAGCCCTTCGACATGAACGGCATCGGGCAAGACCTGTTTTTCCTCTCCAACGGCCACATTTCGCCGGTATTCTACTCGGTGCTGGCCCGCTCGGGCTACTTCCCGGTGAGCGAGCTGAGCACCTTCCGCAAGCTGAATTCGCGCTTGCAGGGCCACCCCGCCACCCACGAGCACCTGCCCGGCGTGCGCGTGGCCTCCGGTTCGCTCGGCCAGGGCCTGAGCGTGGCCATCGGCGCGGCCCAGGCCAAGAAGCTCAACAACGACGACCGCACCGTGTTCGTGCTGATGGGTGACGGCGAGCTGGAAGAAGGCCAGATCTGGGAAGCGGCCATGTACGCCCCGCACCACAAAGTCGACAACCTGATTGCGGTGGTGGACCGCAACGGCCAGCAGATCGACGGCCCCACCGACAAAATCGGCGGCTTGGGCGACCTGCGCGCCAAGTTCGAGTCCTTCGGCTGGGAAGTGCTCGAAGCCAACGGCAACGACCTGGAGCAGTTGCTGCCCGCCCTGGAAGACGCCCAGGCCCGCCTGGGCAAGAGCAAGCCGGTGATGATTTTGATGGACACGCAGATGGGCTACGGCGTGGACTTCATGATGGGCAGCCACAAGTGGCACGGCGTGGCCCCGAACGACGAACAGCTGGAAAAAGCCCTGCAGCAGCTGGTGGTCGAAAAGGCTTCGGACTACTAAACATTAGCGAAAGCAGCACGTCATGCCGAGTGCGGCCTAGGCATCTCGCGGGCTGACGCCGGGTAGTAATTGCTTCGTTTACCGAGAACAGTACTGCCGAGCATCAGCCGGCGAGATGCCGCGGCAAGCTCGACGTGACGGCCTACTGATTGATTGGGTGAGGCCCCTCTGATGGCGCGACGCATTTCCCTGCGGAATCTGGTTTGGCTGGCGGCCCTCTGGCTGCTGGCCGGGCCGCTGCGTGCCCAGCAGGGCGCCCCGTCGAGCCAGCCCAAGACCACGCGCATCCTCTTCGTGCTCGACGCCTCGGGCTCGATGAACGCGCCCTGGGAAGGGCAACCGCGCTGGAACGTGGCCAAGGCGCTGCTGGCCAAGATGGCCGACTCGCTCAACGCCTACCCCAACCTGGAGCTGGCCCTGCGCGCCTACGGCCACCAGCACCCCAACACCGAGAACAACTGCGAGGACTCGCGCCTGGAAGTGCCCTTTGCCCGCCAAAACGCCGCCGCCATCAAGCAGAAGCTGCAGGACTTGCGGCCCCAGGGCAACACGCCGATTACCTACTCGCTGGGCCAGTCGGCCCAGGACTTCCCGGCCGACCGCAACGCGCGCAACGTGCTCATTTTGATAACGGACGGGCTCGAATCGTGCAAGGGGGACCCCTGCGCCACGGCCCTGGCCCTGCAGCGCAAGCGGGTGTTTTTGAAGCCCTTTGTTATCGGCATCGGGGCCGAACGAGAGTTTGGCGAGCAGCTTAAGTGCTTGGGTCAGTACTACAACGCGGCCGACGTGAAGACCTTCCGCACCATCCTGAGCGACGTCATTGCCCAAACCCTGGCCAAGACCACAGTGGCGGTGAACTTGACCGACGAGGCGGGCCGGCCGGTGGAGTCGAACGTGAACCTGACCTTCGTCAACAACGTGACCGAGCAGCCGGAGTACAACTACGTGCACTGGCGCGACGCCAAGGGCCAGCCCGATGTGCTCGACATCGACGCGCTGCAGAGCTACGATTTGGTCATCAACACGGTGCCGCCGGTGCGCCAGGCCAACTTGGTTATTCGACCCGGCAAGGCCAACGTGCTCACCTACAAAACCCCGCAGGGCACGCTGAATCTGCAGAGCCCGCCCATCACCACCAACCCCTACGGCGTGGTGCAGGCGGTGGTGCGGGCCCAAGCCTCGCCGGCCACGGTGCTGGCCCGGGCCTTCGGCGCGAAGCAGAAACTGCTGGCCGGCAACTACGAGGTGGAAATCCTCACGCTGCCGCGCATCATCCGGCGCGTGGCGGTGAAGCAGGGCCAGGAAACCACCGTAACCTACGAGGCGCCCGGTACCCTGAACATCGTCAGTGACCTGAAAGGCTACGGCAGCATTTACCGCCTGAACCAAGACGACTCGCAAACTTGGGTGTACGATTTGCCGCCCGGCGGCTCGTCGAAAATCAACCTGCCCATGCAGCCCGGCCCCTACCGGCTGGTGTACCGCACCGCCACGGCCACCGGCAGCAAGTTCACCGACGTGCGCTCCTTCACCATCCGCAGCGGACAAACCTCTTCGGTCAGCATTTTTGGCAAATGATGCAGGCAGCGCGCGACACTTTGCAGGACTACCAACGCGACGGGTTTGCCGTGGTGGAGCAGGTCTATGCCACGGCCGAAATCCGGGCCATGCTGGCCGTTATCGAACAAGCCCGCACGGCGGGCGGCAACTTCCGCCGCACGGCCGACCTGTTTGCCATACGTAACCTGCTCAGCGAGTTGCCCGCGTTAGGTCCGCTCATCTGGAACGCACGGTTTACGGCGCTGCTCCACGAGCTTCTGCCCGCGCCGCAGCGCCTGGTCAAGGCCATTTACTTCGACAAGCCCGCCGGCTCGAACTGGGTGGTGGCCTGGCACCAGGATTTGATGGTGGCCGTCGACCGCCGCGCCGAGCTGCCGGGCTTTGGCCCCTGGAACGTGCGGCCCGAGGGCGTGAACGTGCAGCCGCCGCGCGAGTACCTCGAAGGCATCTGCACCCTGCGCATCCACCTCGACGCCTGCGACGCCGGCAACGGCGCCCTGCGCGTCGTGCCCGGCTCGCACCGCCGCGGCGCCATTCACGCCACGGCCATTTCTGATTTTACCTCGGCCACCACGGTGTGCCAGGTGCCGGCCGGCGGGGTGATGCTGATGAAGCCCCTGACCCTGCACGCCTCCCACCGCAGCCTCGACGCGCGGCCGCGGCGCGTGATTCACCTTGAATTTTCTTCTCACCAGCTGCCCGCCGGCCTGCGCTGGCGCGAAGACGCCGCCCGGGCGTCGTAGCGGCTTTTCCTCACTGAAACCTCTCCCTTTTCCTATGAAAGACTTCCCCTACACCGAGAAAAAAGACACCCGCAGCGGCTTCGGCGCCGGCCTGCACGAGCTGGGCCAAACCAACCCCAACGTGGTGGCCCTCTGCGCCGACCTCATTGGCTCCCTGAAGATGGACGCCTTCGTGAAGGACTTTCCGGAGCGTTTCTTCCAGGTAGGTATTGCCGAAGCCAACATGATGGGCCTGGCCGCAGGCATGACCATCGGCGGCAAAATTCCCTTCACCGGCACCTTTGCCAACTTCTCCACGGGCCGCGTCTACGACCAGATCCGCCAGAGCATTGCCTATTCGGGCAAGAACGTGAAGATCTGCGCCTCGCACGCCGGCGTGACCCTGGGCGAAGACGGCGCCACCCACCAGATTCTGGAGGACATCGGCCTGATGAAGATGCTGCCGCACATGACCGTCATCAACCCCTGCGACTACAACCAGACCAAGGCCGCCACCATTGCCATTGCCGACTACGAGGGCCCGGTGTACCTGCGCTTCGGTCGCCCGGTGGTACCCGTTTTCACCCCCGCCGACCAGAAGTTTGAAATCGGCAAGGCGGTGATGTTGAACGAGGGCACCGACGTGAGCATTTTCGCCACGGGACACTTGGTGTGGAAGGCCATCTTGGCCGGCAAGCTGCTCGAAGAAAAAGGCATCAACGCCGAAATCATCAACATCCACACCATCAAGCCCCTGGACGTGGAAGCCGTGTTGACCTCGGCCCGCAAAACGCGCTGCGTGGTGACGGCCGAAGAGCACCAGATGAACGGCGGCCTCGGCGACTCCATTGCCCAGCTGCTGGCCCGCGAGGAGCCGCTGCCCCTGGAAATGGTGGCCGTCAACGACTCCTTCGGCGAATCGGGTACGCCCGAGCAGCTGATGGAAAAATACGGCCTCAACGAGCAAGCCATTGTGGCCGCCGTGGAGAAAGTAATGGCCCGCCGCAAGTAATTCCGGCTTCAGCCCAAGCGAAACCGCCCCGGTTGCCAGCTGGCAGCCGAGGCGGTTTCGCGTTTTTACCTTTGCCGGGTTGCCGTTCGGTCCCATTGCTTCCTCCAAGCGCCGTTGATGCCCAAGCTTCTGTTCCGCGTTCTGCTGCCCATTCTCTTGCTGCTGACCAGCCATGTCGCCCGCGCCCAGCGCCCCGACACTACCATCATTCACTATGCCGGCACGCTCACAGGCGCTTTGTCGGCCGGCGGCGTGTACCGCACGCTGCTCACCACCACGCACTCGGTAAGCTTCAGCCGGGGCATGCACTTCGGTCTGCCGCTGGCGGGCACTTTCACCTACGGCAAGCAGGACCGGCAGCTCAAGGAGCGGGAGGCACTCATCAACGCCACGCCCTACTACTGGAAAGGTCATTTCCGCGCCTACGGCCTCGGCGGCTACGAGCGCAGTAATTTGCGCGGCATCCAGGACCGCGTGCAAGCGGGCGCCGGCCCGGGCTGGTCGTTCTACCGCGACTCGCTGGGCACGCGCGAGGTGGCACTCAGCAATTTGCTTATCCGCGAGGCCACCTACTACGTCGACGGCAGCCGGCGCATCGTCACGCGTAACTCCCTGCGCTTGAAGCTGCTCTACACCCTGCGGCAGTTCACCGTCTCCACTTTCACCTACTACCAGCCCTCCATCCCAACCGCGTCGGATTTTCGCGTGAGCCAGCTGGCCACGGTGACGCTGAAAGTGACCAAGCGCCTGGCCGTCAACGCCACCAGCAATTACACCCACGAAAGCCGGGTGCTGGCCGGCAAAAACCCCGACAACTACAACCTCACGGTGGGCTTCAGCTACGCCACGCCTTAGGCCCCGGCCCAAAAAAGCCCGGCTGCCGTGCTGGCAACCGGGCTTGAAAACTGGGAACAACAAGTCTTGGACCGCCGCTTACTGCTTCGAGCCGCACTCGGCGCAGAACTTCTGCTCGGGCTTCATCGAGGCACCGCAGTTGCCGCAGAATTTGTCTTTGACCTGCGCCGCGGGGTTGGGCGTGCCGCAGCTGGGGCAGAACTTCTGGCCGGGCGCCAGCTTGGTTTGGCAGCTAGCGCACTGCACCAGCCCGCCCTTGTTGAGGAAGTCGAGGTCTTTGGTGTAGTCCTGTTCGCGGGTTTTGGTGTAAATCTGGTCGCGGGCGGCCTGGCGCTGCTGAGCGGCCAGTTCTTCCTGCTCGTCGGGGGCACAGTCCTCGCAGAGGCCGGCTTGGTGGTTCCAGCACACGTCGGGGCATACCCAGTGGCCGCAGCGGGTGCACTGCTTGAAGTAGGTTTTGCCTTCCTGCACGGCTTTTTCCAGGGCCTCGTCGTGGGCCTTGCCCCCCACGGCGCGCTGCACGTGGTAAGCGGCGCTGCCCGCGTCGGAGAAGTAGCCGCCGAACAGGCTGCCGGCCGCGCGCATCAGCTCCCCGGCAATGCCCACGGCATTGGGCTGGAAGCGCGACATATGGCCGTTGCGGCACTTGTCGCAATGAAACTTGAACTGGAAGCCTTTGTCGGTGCTCAGGTCATCGTAGTTGGCGACGAATTGAATCAGGTTGCTCACGGTGGCGGGGGCTTGGTTGGGGTTCGGCGGTAAAAATACAGTTCTGCCGGCCCCCGGCGCCACTCCCGCTTGCTCACGTTGAATTTTCCCAAGCCCGGCCGCCCGCGGCGCGGTACTTTTCCGACGGCAATAGCATGTATATGTGAGCCGCTAAGCCCTTACTCCGCCTCGGCGGTCAGTACCAGCTGCAGCAATCCGTGGCGCACTGCGCTGAGCAGGGCCTGCTGGTACAGCTCGTCCAACACCTTGTAACGGGCATCCAGGCTGCGCCGGGTTAGCCGCTGCTGCCCGGTGGCGGCCATCAGCAGTTCTCCCTGGGCATCGAGTAGCTCTAGCTGCACCCGCGCGCCCGCCACCACGCTCTCGGATTCGGCCGCGGCGAAAAACGTCTGGTAGGCATCGTCGATCCGGCAGCGCAGGGTCACGGCGGGCTTGGAGGAGTCGGCCGAAAACGGAGCCTGCAACACCTTCTGCATTGCGGCGCGCTGCGCGGGCGTGAGCACCGGCCACACCTTGTCCATCTGCCCGGGCCGCGAAAACACCGGCAGCTTGAGTACCCGGTCCGACGCCAGTGGCCGGGCGTCGTCGATGGTAACGGCCGCGAGGCGGTACTGCGCGGCGGCGGGCAGGCTGGTCAGTTTGGGCAGCGGCGCGGCCGGGGGCGGCGCGGGAGCCGGGGCCACCGGCAGGCTGTTCAGCTCGAATTGCTGCGCGGCGGCGGGCCGAGCCAGCAGCGCTGCGCCCAGCGCAGCCAACCTCCAAAAGCGGCAGAAGATAGAAGCCATAAACAGAAATAGCGGCCCGGCAACGCCTGGCAGAAGGGTTGAAGAGAAAAACAGATGCGGCGGCAACGCGTATCCATTACCGCCACCACGCCGCCAGTTCCCGCTTTTTCGCGGCCGGGTCTTGTTCGGTCCAGGCTTGCCGGTACTGCTGCCAGCCGTAGGCCAGGTATTTCGCCGACGGGCTGAATTCGGCCGCGCCTTGGTCCAGGTCGCCGCTGTTTGGTATGCGGTAGTCGCCCCAGTTGCAGCGCTTTACCTGCCCGCTGCGGTAGGAGGTCCAGGTGCCCACGCCCTGGTTGTTGGCGTAGCTGTCGGCAACGTTCAGTAGGTTATCGTAGTACAACCGGCCGCGGGCGTCTTCGTACCATTTGGCCTGCAGCACGCCCCGAAATATGCCGGTGCCGGGCTGGCCGGCCGGCTCGCGCAGCTCGTAGGCAGCCAGCACGATGCCGGATTTCACGGCGACGGTGGGCTCGTCGTCGACGGTGCGGGGCCGGTCCCGGTTGACGCGCACGTGCAGCACCCGGAACGTGCCCTGAAAAGCCGCCACGTTGGTTTTGACCCTGGATTTGCCCGTCACGGTGTACTGCCCCGGCTGCCCGGCTGTGGGCTGCACGCTCAGCAGCTTCAGGTCCAGACGCTGGTAATTCGGACCAATAAAACCCAGAGCGCCGGCGTCGTCGGCGTGCAGCCATACGGGCGCGAAAGAGCGGCCGGCGTACTGCGGCAGCCGCTCCGCGGGCAACAGCGCGGCATCGGCCAGCACGTGGCGGCGGTAGGCTTCGCTTTCCGCGGGCAGCGCGGCGGCGCGCAGGGCCAGCCAGCAGGTAGCTATAAGCGGGAATACGGATGTCATTGGTAGATAACAAGATAAGCAGGAGACGCAAGCCCCTCCGGCCCAAGATGAAAAGGTTTTCCCACTTGCTCGTTAAACTCGGGCCCGGCACCGCGCTCTAACCCCCAACGCCTCTCCGCTCCACCTCACCTTCTCCACGCTGCTTGGAAGATCAGGACATCCTCCTCAAGTTTCGCGACCCGGCCAGCCGCAACCTGGCCTTCAACCAGCTGGTGCGCAAGTACCAGAGCAAGGTGTACTGGCACGTGCGCAAGATGGTGGTAGACCACGACGACGCCGACGACCTCACCCAGGAGGTGTTTATCAAAGTGTGGAAGCACCTGGAGAACTTTCGCCAGGACGCGTCGCTTTACACCTGGATTTACCGCATTGCCACCAACGAGTGCCTGAACCTGCTGGCCAGCAAGCGCCGCAAGTTCTTTTTGCCCCTCAACGACGTGGGCGCCGAGCTGACCCAGAAGCTGGAAGCCGACGAGCAGCTGGCCGGCGACGAAGTAGAGCTCAAGCTGCAAAAAGCCATCCTGCGCCTGCCCGACAAGCAGCGCCTGGTGTTCAACCTGCGCTACTACGACGAAATGCCCTACGAGCAGATGGCCGAGGTGACGGGCACCAGCGTGGGGGCCCTGAAGGCGTCTTACCACCACGCCGTCAAGAAAATTGAGCAGTACGTAAACGAAGCCTCCGATTAAACCCCGGCCCGCCGCGGCCCTCTAACCGATATGAAAACGCCTTTCCGCCTCGACGAGCACCCCCGGCGCCCCCAGCCGCCGCTGGCCCCGCCCGCCGCGGATTTCTTCGATAAGCTGCCGCTGCGCGTGATGCAGCGCGTGCGCCCCGCGGCCGATGCCGACGCGGCCCCGGCGTGGGGCTGGCTGGCGGCCCTGAGCGCCCCGCTGCGCACGGCCCTGGCATCCGTCGTGGTGCTGCTGACCTTCGTGGGCAGCTTCTGGCTGGCCTCGCGCCCCGGCAGCCAGCCCGCGGTTCGCCCGCTCAGCGCCGCGCAGGCCCTGGCCGCCGTGCCCCGGGCCGAAGCCGTGCAGTACCTGCTCTCCGACGCCGCCCCGCGCCTGACGCTGGCCGATTTGGCCGACACCCACGTGGCCGAGCGCGACTTGACCGCCGATTTCTTGCCCGGCACCGACGCCGATATTCAGGCCGCCCTCGACGAGCAGCCGAGCCTGGATGTGTACTTGTAGTGTTATTTCGCCCCCGATGTTTGTTTTTCCCCGCATGAACCGCTTCCTCGCCCGCCCCGCCTTGCTGGTGGCACTGTTGCTGCTCGGCAGCCTGGGCGCCCGGGCCCAGCAGCCCGGCGGCCGGCAGCGCCCCGGCCAGCAGCGCCTCGAAAACGCCCGCATTGCCTACATCACCGACAAGATTGCGCTGACGCCGGAGCAGGCCCAACGCTTCTGGCCGCTCTTCAACGAATTCACGGAGAAGCGCCGCGAACTGCGCAAGCAAACCAAACTGGGCCTGCGCGGCCAGGACTTCGGCGCCATGAGCGACAAAGACATCCGCGCGGCCCTCGACGACCAGTTTAAGCTCCGCCAGAACGAAATCAACCTGGAGAAGGAGTACGTCGACAAGTTTGCCAAGGTCATTACCCTGCGCCAGGTGGCCCAGCTTATGCAGGCCGAGCGCGACTTCACCAAGGAGCTGATTCAGCGCCTCGATAACCGCCGCGCTGCCGGCGGTGCCCTGAGCGGCTCCAACTAGCCGCATATACTATAGATGAGCTGAGGCGGCCCGCAAGGCCGCCTCAGCTGTTTTAACGCGGGTTCATGCCGGCGCAGGCGGTACCTTTGCCGTCCGTTTCAGTTCCGACTAGCCTATGCTCACGCCCCGCCAGCTCTTCCTGCGTCACCAGGCCCAAACCTCCGACTTTCCCCTGCTGCTCGAAATCGAGCGGGCCGAAGGGGTGTGGATGTACGGCCCCGGGGGCCGGCGCTACCTCGACCTGATTTCGGGCATCGGCGTGAGCAACGTGGGCCACCGCCACCCGCGGGTGCTGCAGGCCATTCAGGGGCAGCTGGACAAATACCTGCACCTGATGGTGTACGGCGAGCTAGTGCAGGCCCCGCCGGCCGAGCTGGCCCAGGCCCTGCACCACACGCTACCGCCCGAGCTCGACAACGTGTACTTCACCAACTCCGGCGCCGAGGCCGTGGAGGGCGCCCTCAAGCTGGCCAAGCGCCACACCGGCCGCACCGAGCTGATCAGCTGCCTGAACGCCTACCACGGCTCCACCCAGGGCGCTTTGTCGGTGACGGGTTCCGAGAGCTTCAAGCGCAGCTTCCGGCCCCTGCTGCCCGACGTGCGCCACATCCGCCACAACGAAGTGGCCGACCTCGCCCTGATTACGGAGCGCACCGCCGCCGTCATCGTCGAAACGGTGCAGGGCGAGGCCGGCGTGCGCGTGCCCGCGGCCGACTACTTGCCGCAGCTGCGTCGGCGCTGCGACGAAGTGGGCGCGCTGCTGATTCTGGACGAAATCCAGTGCGGTTTCGGGCGCACCGGCACGTTCTGGGCGTTCGAGCAGTTCGGCGTGGTGCCCGACATCCTGCTCACGGCCAAAGGCATGGGCGGGGGCATGCCCATCGGCGCGTTTATTTCCCGGCAGGATATCATGCAGGGCTTTAAAACCGACCCGATTCTGGGCCACCTGACCACTTTCGGCGGGCACCCGGTGTCGTGCGCGGCGGCCCTGGCCACCCTGCGCGTGATTCAGGAGGAAGGCCTGCTGGCGGGCGTGGCGGCGAAGGCCGAGCGGTTTCGGCAGCAGTTGCGCCACCCGGCCATTCGCGGGGTGCGCGGGCTGGGGCTGCTGCTGGCCGTGGAGTTCGACTCGTTTGCGGTCCTCAAGCCCATCATCGACCACGCCCTGGAGCACGAAGGCGTGCTGACCGACTGGTTTTTGTTTTGCGACAATTCCTTGCGCCTCGCCCCGCCCCTGACCATCACCGACCCGGAAATTGACTGGGCCTGCGCGGCGCTGCTGCGGGCCGTGACGCACGTGGTCGGCCCCGCCGCGGGCTGAGTAGCGGGCCGAAACCTCGGCAGAGTGAAATAAATATCGTAGAATAATGTACTATATTAGTACCGCTTATTTTGGCTGCACTCTGCCCTTGCCCCGATGCCCCACTTTTTACTCCGCTTAGCCGCGTTGCTCGGCCTTGGGCTGCTGGCGGCGTGGTCGGCAGGGGCCACGCCGCGGCGGCCGGCCGCCGCGGGGCCATCCGTGGCGCCGAATCCGGCCACCTTGGCGGCCAGCAGCGTGCAGCGCACCAGCCAGCACCGCCTCGACAGCCTCCAAGCGCTGATTGACGCCCGGCCGCAGCCGGACACCATCACCGTGATGCTGCTCACGAAGCTGGCCTGGGAGCGACAGCAGCGCGACACCCGCTCCGGCCTGCCCGTGTTGCAGCAGGCCCTGCGCCTGGCCCGCCGCCTGCACTGCCGCGATTTTGAAGCCGAAACCCTGCTCGAAGTCGCCGACTGCTACATTTTGCTTGGGGAGTACGAAGCGGCCAAGCACTGGATGACACTCGCCGAAGCCGAGTTTACCCGCATCCACAACATCGGCGGGCAGATCCGCTGCTTGGGCCGCTTGGCCAAAATAGCCGCGCAGCAGGGCCAGTACGCCACGGCCTTGGCCTACTGTTTCCGCGTGCCGCCCTCCTTCGACGCCGGCGACACCCGCCGCTTCTACACCAGCCTGCAGATCCAAATCGGCAACGTGTACCGGCAGCTCGGCGAACTGGACAACGCCGAACAATACCTGCACCACGCCCTGCAAGTGTCGCAACACTGGGATTATCCCGATCGGCTCAACTTGATCTTCGGAGAGTTAGGCGAAATCCGCCGCCAGCAGGGGCGCTGGATGGAGGCGCGCTACTACTACACCCAGAGCATGGCCATCAGCCAGCGGCTGCACCTAGCCGCCGAAGTGCTGCGCATGGAAATCAACTTGGCCGAAATGGACGAGCAGCTCGGGCACGGCGCCGCGGCCATGACGCGCGCCCACGTGGTGCTCGGCACGGCCCGCAAAGTGCTGCCCCTATCGGTGCCGCGGGTGCTGGGGCTGCTGGCCCGCAGCAGCCTGGGCCGCGGCTGGCCCGACAGCGCCGTGGTATACGCCCGCCGCAGCCTGCGGGAAAGCCAGCTGCTGCACGTCCCCGAGGGCATCCGCGACGCACACGAGGTGCTGGCCCGGGCCTACGCGCGGCGCGGCGACTTCGCCCGCGCTTACCAGGCCCAGCAGCAGTTTATGGCCGCCCGCGACAGCCTGACCGGCGCCGAGGTCAGCCGCCGCACCGTGGCGTTGCAGTACCGCCACGAGCTGGGCCAGCAGCAGGCTCAGATTCAGCTGCTCACCCAGAAAACGCGCCTGCAGCAGCAGCGGCAGGAACTGAACCGCCTGCGCCAGCGCTGGCAGGCCTTGCTGCTGCTGGGCCTGGCCGGGCTGATCCTCGGATTGAGCGGGCTGGCGTTCTGGCAGTACCGCCGCCGCCAGGCCGCCCGCGAAGCCGCCCTGCGCACCAGTCTGGCGGCCGACCTGCACGACGACGTAGGTTCCCTACTCACCCAGATTTCCATGCAGAGTACCATGCTGCGCGAGGGGCTGTACCCGCCCGAACAGCAGCGCCAACACCTCGACCACATGGCCGAAACCAGCCGGCAGGCTGCCCGCCAGATGAGCGACGTGGTGTGGGGCATCGACGCGCGCAACGACTCGCTCACGAGCGTGCTCGACCGCATGCGTGACCACGCCTACCTGGTGCTGCCTCCGGCCGGGGTGGAACTGGATTTCGTGGCCGAGCCGGATCTGACCGCCGCCGCGGTGCCGCTGGCGGCCCGGCAGGCGCTGTACCTGATCTACAAGGAGGCTCTGCACAACGCGGTGAAGCACGCCGGCGCTCGGCAAGTGACGGTGCGCCTGCGCCTGCGCGGCCGGCAGCTGGAGTTGGACGTGCACGACGACGGCAGCGGCGCCGCCCTGCCCGCTCGGCCCGTGGGCCAGGGCCTGCGCAACATGCAAGCCCGGGCCGCCGCCGCTGCCGGCTCGGTCAGCTACGACGCCAGCGGCCCGGGCTTTCGGGTGGTGGCCCGGCTGCCGCTGAGCTAACGCCACCGTATGCCATTATTACCCTGTTGTTATCAATGCGTTATTCTCAATAAATCAAATAATTCCTCCCGGATCTGCGGGGTCAATCCACGGGTCCCATACCCGTTATTTTCACATCTTTATGCTATACCCCAGGCGCTGCTTCGTACTGACCTTTGTCCCGTGATTTACCTCGGCATTATTGAAGACCAACCGACGATTCGGGAGGCGCTGACGGGCTACCTCTGCGCCCAGCCGGAGTTTAGTTGCGTGCTCAGCGCGGCCTCCGTCGAAGAGTTTCTGGCCGCGGTGCCCACCATGATTCACCGCCCCACGCTTATCCTCTCCGACATCGGGCTGCCGGGCCTCTCGGGCATCGAAGGGCTGGCGCCGCTGCGGCATCTGCTGCCCCAAGCCGAAGTCGTGATGCTCAGCGTGTACACGGATGCGCAGCGCGTGTTCGATTCGTTGCGCGCCGGTGCGGTGGGCTACCTGGAAAAAGACACCCCGCTGCCCGTGCTCAAGGACAACCTGCTGCAAGTGGCCGCGGGCGGTTCGCCCATGTCGCCGGGCATTGCGCGCCACGTCATCCGCTACTTTCAGTCGCCCCCACGCCCCGCGCTGGAGCCGCTGACGCCCCGCGAGCAGGATATTGTGCGCGGCATCGAGGACGGGCTGAGCTACCAGCGCATCGCCGACCGTTTGTTTCTGAGCATTGACACCGTGCGCAGCCACATCCGGCAGGTGTACCGCAAGCTGCAAGTCAATTCCAAGGCCGAACTCCTGGCCCGCGGCTACCGCCGCTAACCCTGCCGGCGCTACCAAAAGCCGTCCTCCTCCCTCCTAACGCAGCAAAGGCGCGGCCGCAGTGCGGCCGCGCCTTTGCGCTTATTGCCAAATCGGTTTTACAGGCCGTTGCCGTGCGTGGGCTCGCCTTTGCCCTGAAAATTCAGAAAGGCTTGCGACTCTTCCTTGATTTGCTCGCGGGGCAGGCCGTCGCGCACGCCCATCGAGATTTTGCGCACCAGCACGCCCACAATGGCTTTGCGGAAGCCCAGCTTCTCGGCCATGTCGATGCAAAAGTCCATCTCGTTGTCGTCCACCACGCCGTCGGCCAGCATCATGTCCACGAGGTCAAAGATCTGGTCGAACCGTTCCGAGTCGTTGTCGGGAATGTGCAGCACGTGGGTGCTGGCGTTGGAGACGGCGCTGCGCACGTCGCTGGCGCTCAGACCATTTTTCTTGCCCACGGCCACCAGGAAGTTCATTTCTCGCTCATCGATGTGCCCGTCGACGCGGGCCAGGGCGGCGAGGTTGTGGATGTGGCTGCGGACTTTTTTGTTCTGCTCGCTTTCGAAGAAACCAAACATAGGTCGGGCAGGAATAAAGCGGTGAAGGGAGGAGCGGCCGCGGGAAGGTTGGGGATGTGGTCCGCCGCCCGGCGACCATGGCGGGCGGCAACGGGGCGATGTTAAGGTATGGTTTCGCCTTCATCCGTTCAATACGGGGTTGCAAAAAAAACTGCCATTTTGCCGGTCATATTTGCGCACAAATTTTAGGTCAAGCGGCGCCGGTTGGCCGGTTCTTGTACCTTTGCCATTTCATGGACGGCCCATCCCCGGACGGGCCGTCATCCTGACCCACGAAAGAATGAAGCGAATTGGAGTGTTTACCAGCGGCGGTGACGCGCCCGGTATGAACGCCGCTGTGCGCGCCGTGGTGCGCACGGCCCTTTACCACGGCATCGAAGTATACGGCATCATGCGCGGCTATTCGGGCATGATCAAGGGGGAAATCGTCAAACTCGATTCCACCTCCGTGGCCAACATCGTGCAGCGGGGCGGCACCATCCTCAAATCGGCCCGCTCGCAACGATTTCAGACCAAGGAAGGCCGGCAGGAGGCCTTCGACCAGCTGGTGAACCACCGCATCGAGGGCTTGGTGGCCATCGGCGGCAACGGCACCTTCACCGGCGCCGAGCTGTTTGAGCGCGAATTCGGCATTCCGACGGTGGGCGCTCCCGGCACCATCGACAACGACCTCTACGGTACCGACTACACCATCGGCTACGACACGGCCGTGAACACGGCCCTCGACGCCATCGACAAAATCCGCGACACGGCCGACTCGCACGACCGCGCCTTCTTCGTGGAGGTGATGGGCCGCGACTCGGGCTACATCGCCATTCCCTGCGCCATCGGCGGCGGGGCTGAAATCGTGCTGGTGCCCGAGCAGGTACAGAGCATCGACACCGTGATTGAAACCCTGCAAGTGGCCCGCAAGCGCCAAAAGTCGTCGTTTCTGATCATCGTAGCAGAGGGCGACGAGGAAGGCAACGCCACGGCCGTGGCCACCAAGGTGAAGGAAGCCATTCCGGAAATGGACGCCCGCGTGACGGTTATCGGCCACATTCAGCGCGGCGGCGCCCCCTCGGCGGCCGACCGCCTGCTGGCCTCGCAAATCGGCATTGCCGCCGTGGAAGGCCTGCTCAACGGCATGCGCAACGTGATGGCCGGCATCGTGGACCGCAAGCTGGTGTACACGCCCTTCCAGGAGTGCATTTCGCGCAAGAAGATGATCAACCAAGGTTTCATGCGCATGGTGGAAATCCTCTCGGTGTAAAGGTGAGCTTGTGAAATTGTGAAGTGGTGAGTTTGACGTTCTGATTGTATGGACGTCAAACTCACCACTTCACAATTTCACAAGCTCACAAATTGCCGCCTCGGCCGCCTCCGGGTGCAGCCACTGGTACTGCTCGTCGCGGCGCAGCCAGGTGAGCTGGCGCTTGGCGTAGCGGCGGGTGTTGCGCTTGAGCAGGCGCACGGCTTCGGCCCAGTCGTAGAGGCCGTCGAGGTAGCCGAAAATTTCCTGGTAGCCCACCGTTTGCAGGGCTTGTGCGTGGCGGTGCGGCAGCATGCCGCGCACTTCCTCCAGCAGGCCCTGGGTTAGCATCTGGTCCACGCGCTCATCGATGCGCTGGTACAGCTCGTCCCGCTCGCGCGTCAAGGCCACTTTCACGGTGCGCCAGGGCCGCTCGGTTTTCGGGCCGGCTTGGTGAAACGAGCTGAACGGGCGGCCCGAGCTGCGACACACTTCCAGGGCCCGCAGCACGCGCACCGGGTTTTGCCGGTCGATACGTGCGTGGCAGACAGGGTCTAGCTCGGCCAATTCTTCAACCAAGGCGGGCAGGCCTTTTTCCGTGAGTTCCCGCTGCAGCTGGGCCCGGAGGGCGGCGTCGGCGGGCGGCAGTTCGTCCAAGCCGTCGGTGACGGCCTGCAGGTACAGGCCCGAGCCGCCGGTCAGGATAATGACTTCGTGCTGCTGAAACAGCTCGTGCAGCAGCTGCAGGCAGTCGGCTTCGTAGCGGCCGGCGCTGTAGTCCTCCGTGATGCTGTGCGAATCGACGAAGTGGTGGGGCACGCCCTGCATTTCCTGGATGGTGGGCTTGGCCGTGCCGATGTGCATTTCGCGGAAAAACTGCCGGGCGTCGGCCGATACGACCTCGGTGCCAAAGTGCTGGGCCAGGCGCACGCACAGGGCGGTTTTGCCCACGGCGGTGGGGCCGGCTACCACCAGCAAAGTAGGTTGCTTGCTCATGCGGATACAGTCTTGGGCTCGGCGGGCCAGAGGGCGGCGTAGAGGCGCAGCAGCTCCTGTTCCTCGCGCTGCCAGTTCAGCTCCAGCCGGGCGCGGCGGCAGTGCTCGGCCAGTTGCTGGTAGCGGGCAGGGGTGCCGAGTAAGCCGTTCAGGGCGGCGGTCAGGGCCGCGGGCGTCAACTCGGGTACGACTTCCGCCACGTGGTACTGTTCGTTCAGGGCCAAGTATTCGGGCAAGGGCGAAATCAGTTGAGGCACGCCGGCATGCAGGTAGTCGAAAAACTTGTTGGCCAGCGAGTAATAGTAGCTTAGGCCCAAGTTTTCGAGGACGCTGATGCCCACGGCGGCCCGGGCCGTTACCTCGCGCAGCGCGGCGGGCAGCACGTAGCCCCGAAACTCCACCCGGCCGCTTTGCAGCAAACCCAGTTCCTCGGCGCGCCCCCGCAGGCTGTCCGACAGGTCGCCTTCGCCGCAGATGATCAGGCGGGCCGGTACCTGGGGCATGGCTTCGAGCAGGGCTTCGAGGCCGCGGCCGGCGTTGAGGGCGCCTTGGTAGAGAATGTAGCCTTCACTGGCCACGGCCGGGGCGCTTTCGGCCAGCCGGCTGATGTTGCGCACCGTTCCGAAGGGCCGCCCGTAGCGCTGCTGAAACAGCCGCGCCAGCGCCGGGCCCACGGTGTAGGCCAGCGTGGCGCGCGGCACCACGAAGCGCTCCACGGCCAGCCACAGGCGGCGCACGGCGGGCCGGCCCACCACTTCGGGCACTTCCGTAAACAGCTCGTGCGCATCGTATACGAAGGGCACCCCGCCCAGGCGGGCGCGCAGCCAGGTGGGCAGGGCCGCGTCGAGGTCGGCGCAGCCGTAGGCCGCGAAGCCGCGCTGCCCGAGCAGGTACAGCAGCAGGCGCAGGTTGTATTCGAGGTAGAACAGCTTGCCCTTGCTGAACCAGCAGCGCAAGCGGTGTTGTTCGTAGGGCTGGGCCGTCAGCGGCTTCGACGCGCGCCACTCCCGCCCCACGAGGCGCACCTGGTAGCCCGCGCCGGCCAGCGAAGCGCAGATGCGCTGCATCCGTTGGTCGTAGTTCAGGTCGGTGGTGACGGCGAAGAGCAGGCGGCGCACGAGAAAAAAGGAAAAAACCAAGCCCGCCGGGCAACGAACGGGCACCGGGGTTCGGATATATTTGACAAATTTAAGAAGTAAACCCTGCTCCCCGGCCGCCTGCCTCCCCCACGGCGGCGCGGCCGGCCGCTAGTTCTCCCGCATGGCGCTGCTTTCTGATTCTCCTTCCCAGGCCGCTACCGAGGCGGCCACGTACCGCGCCCTCTTCGACGGCGCCTACGACGCGCTGCTGCTCTACGACGAGCACGGCCGGCTCTTTGACTGCAACCAGCGCGCCCTCGACTTGCTAGGCACCACCCGCGCCATGCTGCTGAGCGCCGGGCTGATGGCCTTTCTGCGCCCCGAGCACACCGCCGAGCCGCACTGGGACAGTGAGCCGACCCTGCAGGAAGCCCTGCTGCACACGGCCCGCACCGGCCAGCCCGCGGCCCGCATGTGGTACGGCCGCCGGCAAGACGACACCCTGTTCGACGGCTGGATTACCCTGCACCGCGTGGAGCTGCCCGAGCAGCGCACGGTGGTGGAGCTGAGCCTGCGCGACATCACCCAGACGCGCCGGCAGTTCGAGGCCCAAAAGCACGAGCAGGCCGCCTCCCGCTCCCGCGAGCAGCTGCGCGAGGTGCTCAGCCGCGCCGACCTGGGCTTTTTGCAGCTCGACCGCGACGGCCGTATCGTCGACGTGAACGACTTCTTCCTGGTGATGACCGGCTACTCGCGCGAGCAGGTACTGGGCCAGGAATATTTCAGCGTGTTTGCCCCCGAGGTGGAGCGCGAGCCGCGCCGCTACGCCTACCGCCGCGCCCTCGAGCACGAGGAACTGCAGGATTTTTTTGAACGCTCCCTGCTGGCCCACGACCGGCACCGGCGCACGGTGTACTGGTACGCCGAATTCGTGCGCGACGCCCAGAACAAGGTCAGCGGGGTGATGTTCGTGGGACGCGACGTGACCAAGGGCCAGTTTACGGCCCGGGCCTTGGGCGAAAGTCAGTCGCGGCTGCAGGACTTTCTGGACAACGCCCACGACCTGATCCAGAACCTGAGCATCGACAACCGCTTCCTCTTCGTCAACAAAGCGTGGAAGGAAAAGCTGGGCTACGAAGCCGATGAGCTGCCCGGCCTCTCGCTCACCGACGTGGTGCACCCTTATTACAAGGCCAAGCTGCTCTACCAGCTGCGCAACCTCTACAAGGGCGAGAAAGTCAACAAGCTCGAAACCGTCTTTCTGACCAAGACGGGCAAGCCGGTGCACCTGATCGGCTCCATCACCTGCTCGTGGGACGATGGCGAGCCGGTGAGCACCCGCGCCATCCTGCACGACATCACCGACCGCATCAAGGCCGAGCGCCTGCAGAAGGTCTACTACAGCATTGCCAACCTGGCCATCAGCTCCAAGGACTTGCACTCCCTCTACGGAGCCATTCACCGGGAGCTGAGCAAGATCATCGAAACCAACAACTTCTACATTGCCCTCTGCGACGAGGCGCGGACGCAGCTGCAGTTCGCCTACTTCGTCGACCAGAACTCCCAGGGCGAGAAGGCAATGGTGATGCGGCCGTTCTCCTCGGGCGTGTCGGAGTACATCATCCGCACGGGCAAGCCGCAGATTCTGCTCAAGCCCGACCTGCAGGCCCTCATTGCCGACGGCACCATTACGGCCTACGGGCTGATGCCGGAGGTCATGCTCTGCTCCCCCCTGAGCATCGGCGACCGAATCATAGGCGTCATCACGGTGCAGGACTACACCAAGCCCGACGCCTACGCCCCTTCCGACCTCGAAATCCTGCACTTCATCTCGAACCAAGTGGCCCTGGCCATTGAGCGCAAGCGCAACGAGGTGCAGATAAACAAGCAGAACGCCCGCCTCAACGCCATTTTCGAGAGCGGCACGCACTTGATGTGGTCGGTGGATCTGAAGTCGCGCCTGACCTCGTTCAACCGCAACTACGCCGCCTACTTCCTGCGCCGCAACGGCGTGCACCCGGCCCTGAACGTGAACCTCTGGCACGCCGACCTGGCCATGATGGAGGAAGACGCGCGGCAGCTGTTCATCGAGCACTACACCCGCGCTTTCGAGGGCGTGCCCCAGCGCTTCGAAGTGCGCCTGCGCGACGTGCGCGGCCACGACACCTGGCGCGAAATCTACCTCAACCCCATCTACCTCGACGACGGCACCTTCGAGGAAATTTCGGGCATTGCCCACGATATCACCGACAAGAAACGCTCGGCCCTGGAAATGGCGGCCCAGGAAGAGAAATTCCGCGCCATCTTCGAGTCGTTCCAGGACATTTACTACCGCACCGACGAGCGGGGCATCATCACCATCATTTCGCCCTCGGTGGTCGACATCGTAGGCTTCCTGCCCGAAGAAGTCGTGGGTCACCGCGTGGCCGACTTTTACGAGCACCCCGAGCAGCGCGACGCGCTTATCAAGGAGCTGGAACTCGGCGGCGGCGTGGTGCGCAACTTCGAAACCGCCCTTATCCACAAGGACGGCCACGCGGTGAAGGTGCTGGTGAATGCCCGCGCCCTCTACGACGAAGCGGGCCGCATGGCCGGCATCGAAGGCATTGCCCGCGACGTGACGGACTTCAAGCAGATGCAGGACGATTTGCGCCGCGCCAAGGACGAGGCCGAAGCCGCCCTGCACGCCAAAACGCAGTTTTTGGCCAATATGAGCCACGAGCTGCGCACCCCGATGAACGGCATCATCGGCATGATTGACCTGCTGCACCAGACCGTGGCTTCCGAGGAGCAGGAAGAGTACATCGACACGCTGCGCAAGTCCTCGGACGCTTTGCTGGCCATCCTCAACGACATCCTGGACCTCTCCAAGATTCAGGCGGGCAAGATGGAGCTCAACGAGGAGGGCATGGACCTGCACTACACGCTGGAGAAAATTCACTCGCTCTTCGCCAACCGCGCCCAGCAAAAGCAGCTCGACTTCACCTACGAAATCACCCCGCACACCCCGCGCTTCATCATCACCGATGAAACGCGCCTCTTGCAGGTGCTCTCGAACCTGACCTCCAACGCCATCAAGTTCACGCAGCAGGGCCGCGTGACGGTGCGCGCCACCTCCGTCTTCACCGACGGCGTGGAGCACACCCTGCGCTTCGAGGTGCGTGACTCGGGCATCGGCATTTCGCCCGACAACGCCAAGCTGCTCTTCACCAACTTCACCCAGCTCGACACCACGCCCACCAAGTCGTTTGGCGGCACCGGCCTGGGCCTGGCCATCAGCAAGCAGCTGACGGAGTTGATGGGCGGCCAGATTGGTGTCGACTCCACGGTGGGCGAAGGCGCCACGTTCTGGTTTACCATCCGCTGCCGGGTGGCCGAAAACGAGGAAGCCATTCTGCAGGAGCGCCAAGCCTCCCGCGACCGGTCGCAGGTGGGCGTGCTGCGCTTCGAGCAAAGCCCGCGGGTGCTGCTCGTCGACGACAACCCCATCAACCAGAAAGTGGCCGTGCGCCTGCTCGACAAGCTCGGCTGCCGCACCGACGTGGCCGGCGACGGATTCGAGGCCATCGGGCTGGCCACCAGCGGAGTGCGCTACGACGTGATTTTCATGGACATCCAGATGCCCGAAATGGACGGCGTGACGGCCATGCGCGAAATCCGCCGCCGCCTCGGGCCGGGCTGCCCGCCGGTGGTGGCCATGACGGCCTACTCCATGAAGGAGGACGCGGAGCGCTTCGTGCAGGAGGGCATGGACGACTACGTGCCCAAGCCGGTGAAAAGCCAGGACCTCTACGAAGTGCTGCACCGCTGGCGCCCGCAGCTGGCCGTGGCCGCCGTGCCGGCGCTAGCCGAAGGCGACGAGGCGGAGGACGCTTCCACGGCTCAGGCCGCCGAGGCCTCACTTCCCTACGCCGCCCCCGAGGCCGCCCCGGCCAGCGCCGCCGAAGAAGCCGACGCGCCCGCCTACGCCCCCGACCCGCGCCCCGTCATCGACCTAGACACGGTGGAGCAGCTGCGCCAGCTGGGCGGGGCCGATTTTGCCGCCAGCCTCTTCAGCGACTTTGAGCAGGAAGCCGGCCCGCTTTTGGACGAAGCCAAGGCGCTGGTGGACGCCGGGCAGTACGCCGACATCCTGCCCCACCTGCACCAGCTCAAGGGCACGGGCTTCACCCTGGGCCTGACGCGCCTCGCCGAGCAAGCCAAACACTTAGAACACGAGCTCAAGCAAGGTCGTACTCAGCACGCCGTGCGGGATTTTCAGGCGCTTTTGCATTACTTCGCAGAGTTCATCCGGGAGTACCCGGCCCGCACCAGTGCCCCCTGACGGGCCGTTGTTGCAGCACCGCTCCACCCTACCTTCCCCCAAACCCTTAGCTAGCAGTCATGTCCGACTCCAAAACCATTCTGATTGCGGAGGACAGCTCCGTTATTCTGAACCTGACCAAGAAGATCCTGGAGCTGCAGAAGTACCGCATCGTGTCGGCCAAAAACGGCGGCGAAGTGATGAAACAGCTCGAAGCCCAGCCCATCGACTGCATTTTGCTGGATATAAATATTCCGGTGAAAGACGGCATGACCGTGGCCCGCGAAATCCGCCAGAGCACGAACGACAAAATCCGGCAGGTGCCCATCATTGCCATCACCGGCAACGCCAACAATTATTCGATGGACGACTTCCGCGAAGCCGGCGTGACGGACTACCTGCCCAAGCCCCTGGACTTCGACGCGCTGGTGCGCACCGTGAAGCAACACATCGGGTAAGTATTCGGGTGATTAGGTGATTGGGTAATTGGGTAATGAAGTCCGTGGACGTTGCCTACTACCTAATCACCTAGTCCCATAATCACCTAATCACCCAAATGCAGGTCACTTTCCTCGGCACGGGTACGTCGCAGGGCGTGCCGGTTATCGGCTGCCACTGCGAGGTGTGCCGGTCGGTGGACTTTCGCGACAAGCGCCTGCGCGTGTCGGTGCACCTGCAGGTGCAGGGGCGCAGCATCATCATCGACTCGGGACCCGATTTTCGGCAGCAGGTGCTGCGCGAGCGAGTCGACCGGCTCGACGCCTTGGTGTTTACGCACGAGCACAAGGACCACACAGCGGGCATGGACGACATTCGCGCTTACAACTTCAAGCAGCAGCAGGACATGCCCGTGTACGCCGAGCCGCGGGTGCTGGAGCAGCTCAAGCGCGAGTACGCCTACATCTTTGCCGAACACAAGTACCCCGGCGTGCCGCGGGTGCAGACGGTACCCATCCTAAGCGACACCGCGGCCTTCGAAGTCGAGGGCATCGAGTTTCAGCCCGTCCGCGCACTGCACTACAAACTGCCGGTGCTCGGCTTCCGGGTAGGTCATTTCTCGTACGTCACCGACGCCAACCACCTTTCCCCGGAAGCCCGCGAGCAGCTGCGCGGCTCCGACGTGCTGGTGCTCAACGCCCTGCGCCACGAGCCGCACATTTCGCACTTCAGCCTTTCCGAGGCCTTGGAAGTCATCGAGGACGTGCAGCCCAAGCGCGCCTACCTCACCCACATCAGCCACCTGCTCGGCAAGCACCGCGAGGTGGAAGCCACCCTGCCCGCCCACGTGCGCCTGGCCTACGACGGGCTACGGCTGGAGGTCTGAGCCTGCGGTTCAGGGCAAGTGCCGCAGCGGGCGCCCAGCTCCGTTGCCCTAGGGCCGTACTTCGGTCAGGCGCAGCCACAGCCCAAAATCCGCTTTGACCGGCATCTCCGAGCCGTTGAGGGCGCGCTCCAACTCCCAACGCGAATACACCACGGCGTACCGATGTCCCGCAGCCACCACGCTGGTGGTATCCAGCAAGTTCAGCCGCTGCGCGGCCTCGGCGTGTAGGGGCAGCCGGATGTCCTGCTCTTGCCCCCGGGCATCGGTAATGCGCAGCGTGGGCCACGCGAAGTTGGGCACAAAGCAATTGGCTCCTGCCGGACAATACGCGTAATCCAGCGCGGTCATGCGCACCGTCAGCAGCGGCTGCGCGGCCGAGGGCAGGCGCACCTGCTGCTCGTAGTGCAGCTTTACCTCCTGCCCAAAAGCGGCCTCCAGGTCGGCCGGGCGGGCGGGTTCCACGGTTTTTTTCTGACAGGCCACCAGGCCAAGGCTCGTCATTAGGGCTAGTACAAGTGGTTTCATTGGGCAACGCGCGATAGAGTAGCTTTAAGCAGTGCGAACAAACACTGCCGACCGGAAGAGCTCCGCCAGTGAACAACGGGTTGCATGGCCGAACAAGAATTAAGCCACGCACCAGCTGCCTTACCTAGTACCTTCGCGGTAGCAGCCTTGCTGTTTTTCCCGGGTTTCATGCTGAATCTACAAGGGCTGCACCATGTGGCCATCATCTGCGCCGACTACATCCGCTCGAAGCGCTTCTACACCGAAGTGCTGGGCTTTGCGGTGCTCCAAGAAGTGTACCGCGCCGAGCGCGACTCTTGGAAGCTGGACTTGGCACTCAACGGGCAGTACCTCATCGAGCTGTTTTCCTTTCCTGGCCCGCCGGCCCGGCCCAGTCGCCCCGAAGCCGCCGGCCTGCGTCACCTGGCCTTCGCCGTAGCCGACCTCGACGCGGCGGTGCAACACCTGGCCCGGCACGGCGTCGGCTGCGAGCCGGTGCGCACCGACGAGTACACCGGCCGCCGCTTCACGTTCTTCTTCGACCCCGACCAACTGCCGCTGGAACTCTACGAAGCCGGCCCGCTCACTGCCGTTAAGTAGCCCCTATGGGCCGCACAGGGCCGGTGGCAGCGGCAGAATCCGCAACTTGCGCCGCAAGCCCGCTTTCCATGCACAACAACTATTACTTTCTGCGCCTGCTCGCCCCGGCGCTGTCGCGGCAGCTCGCCGGTTGCCGCGTCACGGCGTGCTTTTCGCAGGAAAAAGACGAGCTGGTGGTCGGCCTGCTCCGGCCCCACGCGGCCCCGGAAGCGGCCGAGTGGTGGCTGAAGGTGCGCCTAGCCGGGACTCAGCCCCTGCTCAGCCTGCCCGAGAGCTTCCACCGCGCCCGCCAGAACTCGGTGGATCTGCTGCCCGAATTGCTCGGCCAGGAAGTCGAACAAGTAAGCGTGCTGCCCAACGACCGGGTTCTGCAACTGCACTTTCGCAGCGGGGGCGCGCTGTGGCTGAAGCTGTTCGGGCCACACGCCAACGCTGTGTTCTACCCCGCGCCGGCCGCGCCTGCGCAACTGTTTCAGCAACGCTTCACGGCCGATGCCGGCCTGCGCGAGGTGCCCATCCGACCTGAGCCCAGCCCCGCCCACGTGGCCGCTCATCCCGACCCGGCCCGCCTCTACCCCACCCTGGGCGAGGTGCCGCGCTACTGGCTGCGGCAGCGCGGCTACGACGCGGCCCCGCCCGCCGAGCGACTGGCCCTGCTGCAAGCGGTGCTGGCCCTGCTAGCGCAGCCGTCTCAGCTGTACATCGTCAATCTGGAGGGCCGCACCCGCCTGAGCCTGCTGCCCGTGGGCGAAGTGGAGCAGATCTTGCCGCCCGACCCCGTGGCGGCCCTGCGTGCCTTCGTGCCCTTGTTGCTTGGGCGCGGCGCCTACGAAGGCGAGCTGCGCCAACTGCGGCAGAGCCTGGAAAAGCGCGCCGACGAAGCGGCCACCAGCGCCAGCATGGCCCGCCGCCGCCTGTACGCGCTGGAGCACGAGGCCAGCTACCGCCAAACGGCCGACCTGATTATGGCCAACCTGCACCAGATTCCGGCCGGCGCGGCGCAGGTGGAGGTGCTCGACTTTTACCAGAACGACCAGCCGCGGCTGATCAAGCTCAAGCCCAGCGAGACGCCCCAGCGCACCGCCCAAAACCTGTACCGCAAGGCCAAAAACCAGCAAATCGAACAGCAACAACTGCGGGAACGTGCCGACCGCCGCGAAACCGAGGCGCTCTGGTGCCTGGAGCGGCTGGAGGAACTGGCCGCCCTACCCGACCTGCGCCAGCTGCGGGCCTGGCGCAAGCAGCACGGTCTCGACCCGGCCGTGCAGGCCAAGGCTGCGGCCTCGGAGCTGCCGTTTAAGGTGTTCGAGGACAGTGGCTTCACTATTCTGGTTGGGCGCAACGCCCAGAACAACGACTTGCTCACCCAACGCTACGCCCACAAGGACGACTTGTGGCTGCACGCCAAGGACGTGAGCGGCTCGCACGTGGTCATTCGGCAGCGGCCGGGCCACGCGGTGCCCACGCCGGTGGTGGAGCGGGCCGCCCAGCTGGCCGCATGGTACTCGCGCCGCCAGAACGACTCGCTGTGCCCGGTCACCGTCACGCCCAAAAAATTCGTGCGCAAGCCCCGCGGCGCGGCCCCAGGGCAAGTGGTGGTGGAGCGCGAAAAGGTGATGCTGGTGGTGCCGGCCAACCCGTTCGAGCGCGCCGGTTGAGTGGGCGCCGCAGGGCCTGCCCGGGGCTAACTGGCGGGGCGCTGCCTCCGGACGTACCAGCGCCCTCCAATACCCACGCTAGGCGCGACGAGCAGGCGGGGAGTTCGTGGAAGCTGAATTTTGTGGCCCTGGCGCGGCCAGGGCCAGGTCTAAAAACAACAGCGGCCGGCTCCTGAGGTCAGGAACCGGCCGCTGGGCTGGTGTGCGCACAGGGAGAGTCGAACTCCCACACCCGAAGGCACCACCCCCTCAAGATGGCGTGTCTACCAATTTCACCATGTGCGCAGAACACGTAAACGACGCTGTGGAGGGCGCCCGCTCCGCCGTCGAGGGCGGCGAAGTGGGGGCAAAAGTAGTAGAAGCTTTTGGGCCATGCAAGCCGAAGAAGCGGTTTTACTGGCTAAATTACGTAGCAGCAAGGTTATCAGGCATAAAAATTGCCACCCGCGGCGCTTTCACGCGCCTTTCACTCTACTTGCCGAAGTTCGTGCCGCCTCTCACCGCCTCACCACACCCCCTCATGACCAGTAAGGAATCCTTCCAGGAAATCGGCACCCAGCGCCAAGGCAGCTTTTTCCAGCGAATGGCCCAGCGCATCACGCAGTGGTCGGGCTCGACGGGTGCCTTCCTGCTCGCCCTGGGCACCATAGTGGTCTGGGCCATCAGCGGGCCCATCTTCAAATTCTCCGAGACGTGGCAGCTGGTCATCAACACCGGTACCACCATCGTCACGTTTTTGATGGTGTTTTTGATTCAGCGCGGGCAGAACAAGGATTCGCTGGTGCTGCACCTGAAGCTCAACGAGCTAATTGCCGCGACTAAAGGCGCCAGTAACCGCCTCATCAATGCCCAGGACTTCACGGAGGAAGAAATTGCCCTGCTCCACCAGTTTTACTGCCTGCTAGCCGAAAAAGCCCACCAGGACAACGACCTGGGCCGCACCCACACCGTGGAAGAAGCCGAGGAAAACCACGTTGAAAAGCTGGAGCACCAGCGCAACTAAGGCCGCGGCGCCCGCCCATCAGCAACGCGGCGGCCCCTCCACTCCGGAAGGGCCGCCGCGTTTGGGTTTGGAACAAGGATAAGCCGGGCGCTTAGTCGGCTTTGGCCAGCGGGGTGTCCACCACGTGCTCCGACACAAACCACACCTGCATTTCGTTGGTGCGCATCACGTCACTCACGATGAGGTCGTTGGTGCCGTCGTCGCCGGAATCGTCGGCGCGCTTGGCGAAGTCGTGGCAGTTTTTGAGCATGATCTGGTGGGCTTCCAGCAGGCGCGACACCTGCACCGGCGCTTCCTCGCGGTCCTTGGGCGGGCGCGGAATGCTGGTCAGCTCGGCCACGTCGGCGGCCATGGCCACGGCCACGCCGCCCAGGATCTGGATGCGCTCGGCAATGGTGTCGACCAGCTCGCTTTGCTCCTCGTAGTGCTTGTCGTAGAGCAGGTGCAGCTGGTAGAAGGTGGGGCCCACCACTTGCCAGTGGTGCTTTTTGTACATATCACGCAGGGTGATGGTGTCGGCCAGCATCTGGTTAAGCATGGTCACGCTTTCCTGGCGCACCTGCTCGCTCAGGCCGATGGGCAGGCGCTGGGCCACGGTGCCGTATTTCTGCAGGGGCGCGGGGGCATTGCGTTGCTGGTTTAGAATGGGCTGCACCTGCGGCTGGTTGCGGTCGACGGGGCGCACGGGCGCGTCGATGTCGGCGGCCTGCGGGGCTTTGGCCGTATCGGCTTTGCCGTTGGACGAAGCAGCTTTTTTGGCCGCGGCAACGCGCGGAGCGGGGGCGGCGGGGGCTTTTTTAGCGGGAGTGGCTTTGGTTGCCATGGGTTGGTAAGGAAGAGGTGCGGATGATGCGGGGAAACCGGCCGGTGGCCGGGGCGGCGGGCTCGGCAGCGCGGGCCCACTGACGGCAGTACGCCAAGCAACCGGTCGGGGTTAGGGCCGGGCCGTATATTTAGCGGCCTGCCGGCCCTTTGCCGGCGGGTTTGCACCCCATGTCGGCTTTCCACCAGCACCCCCACCCCGAAGAACACCTAGCCAGCTCGGCCTTGCTGCAGGACATCGTCATCGGCCTTTCCGACGGCCTGACGGTGCCGTTTGCGCTGGCGGCTGGCCTGAGCGGGGCCGTGCAGTCGTCGGGGCTGGTCATCACGGCGGGGCTGGCCGAAATCGTGGCCGGCTCCATTGCCATGGGCCTGGGCGGCTACCTCTCGGGACGCACCGAGCTGGACCACTACGCGGCCGAGCTGCAGCGCGAGTACCGGGAGGTGGACGAAGTGCCCGAAGTGGAGCGCGCCGAGGTGCAGGAGCTGCTGGCCGACATGGGCCTCTCGCCCGCCACCCAGGAGCTGGCCATGCGCGAGCTGACAGCCGACCGGGACCAGTGGGTGAAGTTCATGATGAAGTACGAATTGGGCCTGGAAGAGCCCGACCCGCGCCGCGCCCGCAACAGCGCTGCCACCATCGGGCTGGCCTACGCCGTGGGCGGCCTCATTCCGCTCAGCGCGTATTTCGTCACGGCCACGCCCACCGACGGCCTGCTGTGGTCGGCCGTCATCACCCTGCTCTGCCTGCTGGTGTTCGGCTACTTCAAAAGCCGCATGACGGGCCAGCCGCCGGTGCTCGGGGCGCTGAAAATGGCCGCCATCGGGGCGCTGGCGGCGGCCGCCGCCTTTGGGGTAGCCCGCCTGGTGGAAGGCTGAGGCGTTTGCCGGGGCTCGTGCCGGAGCGCATGAGCGCCACAATGCGGCGGCGGTTAATCCAGCCCGCACGCCGGGCGCGGCAGCCGCATTGGCACAACCAAACCGGCCCCCGCTCCGAACAACAACCCACAACCAACGACCCGCGACCATGCCCTTTCCCAACTTCGGCGACGACAAATCGGTGGTGGCCCGCCTGCTGGCTACCCTGCCCCAAACCGGCCGCGTGGCGTGGATTGGGGTGCGCCCCAAGCGGCGCGAACCGCTACTAGCCGTGCCCGAGGTGGAGGTGCTGACCGACGCCCACCTTGCCGGCGACCATGCGCGCATCAAGCCCGGCGGCAAACGGCAGGTCACCTTGATTCAGCACGAGCACTTGGCGGCCATAGCGGGCTTTCTGGGATTGGCCGAACCGGTGGAGCCCGGGCGGCTGCGGCGCAACCTGGTCATCAGCGGCCTGAACCTGCTGGCCCTGAAAAACCGCCGTATCCGCATCGGGGCCGACGTACTGCTCGACATTACCGGGGAATGCCACCCTTGCTCTCGCATGGAGGAAGAACTGGGCCCCGGCGGCTACAACGCCGTGCGCGGCCACGGTGGCCTGACGGCGCGTATTGTGCAGGGCGGGTACATCCGCCTGGGCGACGCGGTGCGGGTGGAGCCAGAGCCACCCGCCGGCAGCTAAATTCGAAAATGGGTCATCAGCACCTTCGCGGGAGCCTGAGGCGGCGCCGGCAGCCCAGGCCGCACCCAGGATACCTTGGAGACTTTCTCGCCAGGTGATTCGCCCGGTGGCCGCTTGGCAGGCGTGACGGGAGTGGCTTTTTGGGCCTACGCCTACTTCTGAGCCAAGCCCCAAGCCCGGAACCTATTGGCGTTCTATTTTTAGCCGGAATAGTTCAGTAAATAGATATTGTCGCCGGATTGCGCCTGTATTTTGGTATAGTCGGGCTTTTTAATACCTTTTTAATTAAATAATACAATCCACAAGCAGGCCTGTAGCCGTATGCATCTGCGGCTATGCCACGCCTTCGGGTGCTAGGCGGCTCGATTACCCTTTGAAAATCATTCTCTTCTCAACCCAACCCTATTACTGCGTATGCCCACACCCCTACTCCGCCCCGCCACTGCTCGTCCTGCCTTCCGCCGCTCCCTAGGGCTGCTGGGCGGCGCCGCGTTGCTGAGCCTGGCGGCCCACACTGCCGATGCGCAAGTCGTGTTCGGCCTTTCCGGCTCCGACCTGACTTCGGTAAACCTGGCCAGCCCTTTCACTTCGCAAACGCGCGTGGCCATTACCGGCGTGACGGTCGGGCAGACGCTCGTCGGGCTGGATTTCCGCCCGGCGACCGGCGAGCTGTACGCCCTGGGGTACAACGTCGCGCTGTCCACCGCCAACGCCCAGCTGTACGTCATCAACCAAACCACGGCCGCGGCCACGCCCGTGGGCGCCGTCATGTCGCTGGCCTTGGGCGGCAGCACCGAGCGCATTGCCTTCGACTTCAACCCGACGGTGGACCGCATCCGGGTGGCCAGCACCAACGACACCAACTACCGCCTCAACCCGACCACCGGGGCCGTCACCATCGACACCAACCTCGCCTTCGTGGCGGGCGACGCCAATGCCGGCCAAAACCCCTACGTGGGCGCGGCGGGCTACACCAACTCGTTTATCGGGGCGGCCAGCACTACGCTCTATTACATCGACGAGCAACGCTCCCTGCTGCTGCGCTCCGACACTCCCAACGGGGGCACCCTGGCCACGGTGGCCACTCTCAACCCGCAGGCGGCCGGTAACCCCGCGCCCATCAACGCGCCCGGCGCCAGCACCGACCTGGACATCTACACCTTCGGGCCCAACGACCAGCAGGCTTATCTGAACGTCAACCAAGTGCAGGGCGGCTCTTTTGTTTCGCTGCTGTACCGCGTCAACCTGTCGTCGGGCGCCACCACGCTGTCCGGGGCCATCAACGGCACGGGCGTGGGCATCACCGACATTGCCGTGCGCATCGACCGCACGGCCCCGGCGCCGAGCGGGCAGTTGCTGTACGCCGTCAACACCAACAACACCCTGCTCTCCTTCTATTCGGGCACGCCGGCCTACATCAACTCGGCGGTGCCCCTCTCGGGCATCACCGCCGGGCAGACGCTGGTGGGCACCGACTTCCGGCCCAACACCGGCCAGTTGTTCGGTTTCGGCTACGACCCCGCCACGGCCGGGGCCAACTCGCAGCTGTACACCATCGACCCGGCCAGCGGCGTGACCACGGCGGTGGGCCCGGCCATCCGGCTGGAGCTGGGCGACGCGACCAACAACATCGGCTTCGACTTCAACCCGACGGTGGACCGCATCCGGGTGGTCAGTACCAACCGGGCCGATTACCGCCTCAACCCCAACAACGGGGCCCTGGCCGCCACCGACGGGCAGCTCACCTACGCCGCCGGCGACGTCAACGACGGCACCGCGCCGCGCGTCGGCTCGGTGGCCTACCTGAACTCCTACCCGGGCAGCACCGGCACGGTGCTCTACGACATCGACGAGGCGCTGAGCGTGGTGGCCAGCCAGAGCCCGCCCAACAACGGCACACTCAACACCCTAGGCACCACCGCCGGCGTGACGCTGGACCCCAGCAACGCCCTGGTGGACCTGGACATCTACTTCGACCGCAGCGCCCTGAGCAACCAAGCGTTTCTAACGGCCAACCCCGGCGGGCAGAACACCAGCAACCTCTACACGATGAGCCTGGGCACCAGCGGCGGAGCCTTTGGCACCACCACGCTGGTCGGGGCCATCGGCCTGGGCATTCCGGTGCGCGACATCTCGGCCCAGCTCGCCGGGGCCGACGCCTCGGCCGCGCTGACGGGGCGCCTGCTCTACGGCGTAGCCGGCGGCAACCTCGTTTCGTTTGATTCGGGCAACCCCACGGTAATTCGCACGGCGGTGAACATCACCGGCCTGCCGGCGGATGGCTCGCAGGTGCTGGTGGGCACGGATTTCCGTCCGGCCACCGGCGTGCTGTACGCGCTCGGCTACAACGCCGCCACCCAGCAGGGCCAGCTGTACACCCTCAACCTGACGTCCGGGGCCTTGACGGCCGTGGGAGGCCTGACGAGCATGGGCCTGGGCTCCAGCGCGGCGTCCATTGGCTTCGACTTCAACCCCGTGGCCGACCGCATCCGCATCACCGCGGGCACCACGCAGGCCAACCTGCGCATGAACCCGGCCGACGGCACCTTCGTGACGGATACGCCGCTGACGGGCGTGGGGGCGCTGACCGGCGTGGCCTACACCAACAACGACAACAACGCGGCCACCGGCACCATCATCTACGGCATCGACCAATCGGGCAGCCTGGTGACGTCGGCCGCGCCCAACGGCGGCTCGTACACCAGCGTGGGCAGCCTGGGCGTGTCGCTCAATCCCGCGCAGGGGGCCGATTTCGACATCTACTCCGATCTGCTGGCCAACTCGGCCAACCCGCCCAGCTCGGCGTTTTTGGCCACTTCGCCTACCGGCACCACCACCGACAACCTGTACGCGGTGAACCTGGGCACCGGGGCAGCTTCGTTGCTGGGCCGCGTCGGCTCGGGCACGAACCTGACGGGGCTGGCCGCCTTCCTCACGCCCGGCCCGGTGCTGCCCGCCGGCCTCACCTGGACCGGCGCCGTGAGCACCGACTGGGGCACGGCCGGCAACTGGAGCCCGGCGCAGGTGCCCAGCCTGACGGACGACGTGACCATTCCCAACGTGGCCAACGACCCGGTGGTGAGCGGCAACCAGGCGGCCAACAACCTCACGCTGGGCAGCGGCGCCACGCTCACGTTTAACAGCGGTGTGCTCGCGCTGAACGGTTCGCTTACCAACAACGGCGGCACCACCCAGGGCCCGGGGGCCGTTAACTTCCAGGGCGCCGCCGGCCAGAGCGTGACCGGCACCACCACCACCCTCTACAACGTGGTGGTGGGCACCAACGGGCTGACGGCCGCCGGCCCGCTGCGGGTGCAGCGCGAGCTGTTTCTCAACGGCAACCTCGCCTCCAACGGCAACCTGACCCTGCTCTCCGACGCGACGGGCACGGCCCAGGTGCTTTCCCTCGGCGGTTTCACGGTGACGGGTACGGCCACGGTGCAGCGCTACATCGACCCCAGCCTGAACCCGGGTCCGGGCTACCGGCACTTCTCCGCGCCTGTGCGCAATACCACGGTGGCCGATCTGGCCACGGGCGGCTTCACGCCGGTGGTCAATCCGGCTTACAACACGGCCCCGGTGCCCAACCAAGTCACACCCTTCCCGACGGTGTTCGGCTACGACCAAGCCCGCGTGACGACCAGCGGCAACCCCGCTCCCCAGGATTTTGACAAGGGCTTCTTCTCGCCCGCCTCGGTGGCCGACTCCATGACCGTGGGCCGGGGGTACACGGTGAACATCTCGGCCGGACTGACCCCGGACTTCGTGGGCCGGCTCAACAACGGCAACATCGCCGTGGGCGGCCTGGCCCGCGGTACCCAGGCCGAATCGGGCTGGCAGCTGCTGGGCAACCCCTACCCCGGGGCCCTCAACTGGGACCTGGTGAGCCGCAGCAACGTGGACGCAGCCGTGTACGTGTACCGGAGCACCGGTCCCTACGCCGGCACTTACTCCAGCTACGTAGCCAACGGCGTGGGCGCCAACGGCGGCAGCAACGTCATCGGTACCGGGCAGGGCTTCTTCGTGCGGGTGAGCACGCCGGGCACGGCCAACGGGCAGGTGGCGTTTGCCAACTCCATGCGCTTCAACACCTACCAGAGCCCGGTGTTCCAGCGCGCCACGACCGTGACCGGCCCCTTGGTGCGCCTGGCCCTGCAAGCGGCTAGCGGCCCGGCCGATGAAACCGTGGTGTACCTGGAGCCCGGCGCTACCGCCGGCTTCGACGCCGCCCTCGACGCCTACAAGCTACTGGCCGGCGGCGCCCCGCTGCTGGCCTCTCCGCTCGACGCCACCACGCGCCTCTCGGTGAATGCGCTGCCGCCGCTGACGGCTGCTGCGCCCGAGCGCGTGATTCCGCTGCACGTGCAAGGCCTGCAGGCCGGCGCGTACACGCTGCGCGCCGCCGAGCTGCTGAACCTGCCGGCCGGCACCTACGCCTACCTGCGCGACGCGGACACCGGCGCCGTGGTGGACCTGCAGGCCCAACCCAGCTACGCCTTCACCCTGGCCAACACAGCCCTGACCACGCGCTTCAGCCTGGTGCTGACGCAGAACCGCGTGCTGGCCACCGCCCCCGTGGCCCTCGACCAGCAAGTAGGCCTGTACCCCAACCCGGCCCGCACCCAGGTAACGCTGCAGCTGCCGGCCAGCCTGGCCCAGCAGCCGGTGGCCGTGTCGGTGCTGAACGCGCTGGGCCAGCAGGTGCTCACGCGCGTGCTCCCCGCCGGCCGCCCCGCCGAGGGCGCGCTGACCCTGCCTTTGACGGGCTTGGCCAAGGGCGTGTACTCCGTGCGCCTGACCACCCCGCAAGGGCTGGTCACCAAACGGTTGGTTGTTGAATAAGCCCGCGCATTCTGGTGCCCGGCGGCTTCCGCGGAAGCCGCCGGGTTTAGGTTTCCACCGTTTCTCCCCCTACTGTATGAAGCACTTCGCCCCTTCCATGCGCCGGCTGCTGCCCGGAGCCTGCTTGCTACTGCTCGCCTACGCCGCTCCGGCTCAAACGCCGGGCTCGGGCGGCCCCACGCCCGGCACGCCCGCCGCCGACCCCACCGCCGTGCCCCTCGACGGTGGCGCCTCCCTGCTGCTCGCTGGCGGCGCGGCTTACGCCCTCAACCGCCTGCGCAAGCGTCGCCCAGCTTAACCCGCGGCTCTTAAGCGCGGCCGTTCTACCACGGCGCCGACCATTTGCTGGTCGGCGCTTTTTTTTGCTCGCTCCTTGAGCAACAGCCTGTTGCCCCAGCGCCGGGGTGCCGGCGGCCGTAGTTCGCGAAGCCCGCACTACCGACGGCCTGCTGGCTTCCCCAGCCCCCGGTTTTCTTCGTCCGGCCTTGGGCCTCAGCCTTCCCACCCGCACCGCAGGCAACAGGTGCTGCTGCCCTGCGGCGGACAACAGCTCGCCCCGATGACCGCGCCGCGCTTGGCTACGCAAGCACACGGCTCATCCGGCGGGTTTTCGCTGCGGAGCCATTGGTGATACGGCGGCCGCAAATGCCGATATTCTGCCGGCTGGCCTTCATTCCCAGGCCCAAATTTTCAGTGCTAGCACTGAAGCTGGGAAGTGGAGCATTGCCTTATTTCGAGCTTTGCTCCGTCCCCACCCGGCCCTATGGAACACAATTTCAACCTCAAGGTCACGAAAGACCCACTGCGCAAGCCGCAGCTGATCCTGGACGCCACCGACTGGCAACAGCCCGGCCCGGCGGTGGGCCACCCGGAAGCACCCATCTTTCTGGTTTCGACCGACGACCTGATTTCGCTGACTGTCAGGCAGGCCGGGCAGAGCCTGGAAGGGCTGCGGTTCACGACCTACACCAACCAGGAGCTTACCGAAGAAGAGGAAGTGGACTTCGACCGGCACGGCCTGCTGCGCTACACGCGCCGCCCCAACGCCCCGGGCCTGCTGATGATTACCACTGCCTCCCCTCCCTCGAAGCGCCCCCGCCCTTTGGGCGCCGTTCTCTTCGACCCGGAGCTGCCCGCTGCGAGCCGCGAGCCGTCCACTCCCACCCTGCCCGACCTGGCCGCGCGCGTGCTGCGAGCCACCGCCAACCCTTACCTGCACCAGTGGTTTGCCCAGAACCTGCACCCCCACGAGTTGCCGCTGAAGGGGTTGGAGCGAAACGACAGCCTGCACTTTCGGAACATATTATTCAGTCTGCCCCGCGCCGCTGGCGCCAATTTTGGGGATACTGCCGCGGCCGGTTCTCCCCCTCTTCCCAACTCATTTCCACGTAGTCCCTTCCCACCCGATTCGTTCGACCACATCTGGACGCCGGAGCCCAGCCCGGTGCGCGGCGACGCGGCTCCGCCCAAGGCCCCTGCGGCCGCGGAACAGCGCCAGTTGCTGGTTCAAACCCAGGAGCAGGTCCGGGTCGCCGAGGACTTTGCCCTCACGGTAGAAATAGCCGTGGACGCCGCCGCGGCCGGGGAGCACGAAGGCACTGCGCCCCTGCCCGAAGGCTTTGCGGGGCAGCTGCAAATCGACGTGCGCGCCCCGGGCCTGCGGTTGACCACCGCCAGCAGTCTGCCGCTAGTTGTACCACCCGCCGGCGGCTCCGCTCCCATCCGGTTTGGGTTTCAGGCGCCGCAGCCCGGCCGCTACTCCATCACCGTCAATGCCTGGAACGGCGCGGCCCACATTGCCAGCGTAACGGTGGCGGTGCGGGTGGTGCTAGCCGCGGCCGAACCCGCCCCGGCCGCCGGCCCGGCCCTGGGCAGCGCCACCGACCGCGGCCCGGACGAACCCGGCGGCGACGGGCAGGCCACGGTCGCCCTGCGCAACCCCGAGGCCGGAGAGTATACCCTGGAAGTCGAATACGACGCAGCCGAAGGCCAATACAGCTTCCGGTTGCGCTCGGAGTGGGAAGTGCACCCGCCCCTGCACAGCCCGGAGCTAGTCGCCAACCGAAGCGACATTCTGGGTGGCTTGGCGCGCATGATGAACGATCTGGCCCGTAACACCCAGCGCTACACCGACGAGCAAGCCCTGAACTGGCTGCAGGGCATGGGTACGCTGATGTTTGAGCAGCTGCTGCCCCCGGAGCTGCAACGCCTGCTGTGGCGCGAACGAAACCGCATGCAGCGGCTCAACCTCATTTCCACCGCCGACCAGATGCCGTGGGAAATCCTGTTTCTGTCGGACCCGGATGCGGGACCGGACGACGCGGCTGGAATATTCCTGACCGACGCCACCCTGGTGGTGCGCTGGGTATACGGCCCCGGCGCGCCGAGCCAGTTGCGCCCCGCGCCGGCCTACGTGGTGATTCCGCCCGATGCCCCGGCTGAGGCTCAGCAGGAACTGGCCTCGGTTGCCAGCGTCTGCGGCCAGCCCAAGCTGGTTTCGGACCTCGACGCGCTGCGGCAGCTGACCAGCAACGGCGCGTTTCGCTGGCTGCATTTCGCGGCCCACAACATCAGCCTGCCCGACCAGGTTGGCACGGCATACATTCCCTTCGGCAAATCGGCCTACAGCCTGCCGCTGCTGGCCGCCGCACCGCGCCGCCGCTACGCCGCCGATCAGCCGCTGGTCTTTATGAACGCCTGTACCACGGCCGGCGCGCAGCCCCTGTTTACTGAAATGGGCGGCTGGGCCGACAACTTCCTGCGCCGGGGGGCCGCGGCCTTTATCGGCTCCCTCTGGGAAATCCGCGACCAGCCCGCCGCAGAGTTTGCCGCCGCCTTCTACCAGGCCTTGGCCGAAAACAACAACCTGGGCGAGGCCGTGCGCCGCGCCCGCAAGTCGCTGAAACCCGGCGACCCTACTTACCTGGCTTACACCCTCTACGGCAACCCGAGCGCCGTGCTCGTTAAACAGTAGCTTTTCCCCATGGCCGAACCCATCGTTATCATCCACGGCGTTGCCAACCGCATCGAAGAAGACTTTCTAGAGTCCGTCGCGCAGCTGCAGCATCAGCTTGGCGGCGAGTGGGAGCTGCTGCCCGTGTTCTGGGGCGACCTAGGCGGGGTGGGCACCGACATTACCGACTGCCTGCCCGTGCTGCACAACGGGCAGTGGGGAGTGCGCGGCCAAGCAGAGCAGCCGCTGCCGCTGCCGCGCGGCTTGGTGGACACCGGCACCCTGCCCAACCCCGCGCGGGCCGAGCTCATTGCCGCGGCGGCCGCGCCCGCCGGGCAGCTGGTGCGCAGCGCGGCCACCGATGCCACGGTGCAGCAAGTGGCGGAACAGGAGCTGCCGGCTACGCAAATCCTGCAGCACCTCGACGACGAAGCCGTGTTCCGCGCTTTGGGCGAGGCCATCGGTGCGGCCGTTGAGGAGCTCGACGGCCGCGCTACCGACCCGGCGGAGTCGCTGGTGCGCGGCGCCGGCGGCCACGGGGTCCGCGGCCTGCTCGACCCCGTGGGCAAGGTCACCAAGCGCCTCATCCACGCGGTGGACGACATCCTCGGGCGCACGCTCAGCAACCGCCTGGGGCAGTTCAACCAGAACCTGCGCGCTGCCGTGCTTCCGCCGCTGGCCCTGTTCTTCGGCGACATCATCGTGTACCAGCGCGACCAAGCCCGGATCCAAGCCCGCATCTGGGAGGCCCTGGCCCGGCACGGGGGCGGCTACGGCACGGCGGCGCAGCCGGTGCACGTGGTGGCGCACAGCCTCGGCGGCGTCATCACCTTCGATGCCGCCGTGCAAAAGGATAACCCGCTGCACCTGAAATCCTTTACCACCTTCGGCAGCCAGGCCGCGTTTTTTCACATCGTGGATCAGCGCCGGACTCTGGACGTCTACCGCCAGGGCCAACCGGTGACGCTGCCTGCCACCATCCGGCGCTGGACCAACCTCTGGGACACGGCCGATCTGCTGGCCTTTACCGCCAGCACCGTGTTTCGCCTAGCCGACGGCAGCCGGCCGCAGGATGTGCCGGTGCTCGATCCGTTGAGCCGCATCGTCGACGAAAAAGCGTGGATGCACTCCGTTTACTGGGGCACCCAGGAGTTGCTGCAGGCCATCCGCGAAACCGTAGCCTCCTAGTGCCCGCAACCCGCGCCCCGGTGCTGCCGAAACTGGCAGCACCGGGGCGCGGGGCTTTACTGCGGTAGCACGGGCAGCCACACGCCCGAGGCATGCTCGGCGTCGTGGTACAGGCGGATGGTGGCCTTCTGAAAGTCCGCCGCGCCGGCCGTGGGAATGGGCACGAAGGTCTGCGGGTTGCGGTCGACCAGCGGAAACCAGCTGCTCTGCACCTGCACCATCAGCCGGTGGCCCTTCTTGAAGGTGTGCAACACGTCGGGCAGCTGGTAGCGGACCTCGGCCACCTGCCCGGGCTGGAAGGCTTCGGGCTTCTCAAATGAGTTGCGGAAGCGCCCGCGAAATACTTCGGCGCGCACCAGCTGCTGGTAGCCCGCCCGCGGAGCGGGCGTAACCCCGGGCGCCACGCCGCGGGCCGAATCGGGTAGCACGTCGATAATCTTGACGACAAAATCGGCGTCGGTGCCGCTGGTCGACACAAAGAGCTTGACCGGGATGGGCCCGGCCACGGTCACGTCCGCGGGCAGGGGCTCGGTTTGGTACACCAGCACGTCGGGGCGCTGGGCGGCGAAGCGCTGGTCTTCCACCATGTACTCGTTGTTGCGCTCGGCACGGACGCCGTTGGTATAGGGCACTGGGCGCTGCGGGTCGCTAACGTACTCGTCGAAGCCGCCGCTGGCGCCGGGTTTATCGGGGCGTAGGGCGCCGCCGGCCTGCAGCATGCAGGGCGTGGCGCTGGTGTTGGGCGGCCAGGCCGCATGCTGCTCCCACTGCGCGGTGCCGGTATTGAACACGGTGGCTTCGCTGGCGTTGAAGCTGCCTTTGCCCTTGAGGTAATAGTTGAAAAACGGCAGCTCCAGGTTCTGGCGGTACCACTGGGCGGTGTTTTGCCCAAAGCCCAGCGGCCCGAAACGGCTCCATTCGGGCCGGGCCCAGGCGCCGTGGGTCCAGGGCCCCATCACCAGCCGGTTTTGGGCGCCCGGGCTCTGCTGCTCGATGGCGCGGTAGGTGTTCAAGGCCCCGAACAAATCCTCCGCGTCGTACCAACCGCCCACGACCAGGGTGGCCGGCTTCACGTGTTTGAGGTGCGGCCGGATGTTGCGGGCCTGCCAGTAGGCGTCGTAGGTGGGGTGCGCGAGGTACTCGTTCCAGGTTTTGGCGCGGCCGTTGTAGTAGGTCGGGCCGTTGGCGTTGTTGATGGGCCCGAGGTCGAGGAAAAAGCGGTAAGCATCGGCAAATTCGGCGCTGAACAACGGGGTGTATTTCGCCTGCGGCCCGGGGTGCGGCGCGTCGAAGCTCTGCATGAAGTCGAAGTTGTCGAGCAGGAAGAAGGCGCCTTGGTGGTTGGCGTCGTCGCCCATGAACTCGTCCGTCACCGGCGCCTGCGGCGACACGGCCTTGAGGGCCGGGTGCGCGTCGGGCAGGGCGGCGGAGGCGTAAAAGCCGGGATAGCTGATGCCCATCAGCCCCACGCGGCCGTTGTGGTGGGGCACATTTTTCAGCAGCCACTCGATGGTGTCGTAGGTGTCGGTGCTCTCGTCGTGCGGGGCGGTTTTGCCTTTTTTGGCCTTGCCGTGGGCGGCGGGTACGGTGGGCGTCATTTCCTCGAACTGCCCCTCGCTCATGTAGCGCCCGCGCACGTCCTGGCTTACGAAGATGTAGCCTTCTTGGGTCAGTTCGCGGCTCTGACCAGGGCCCGCTTGGGGGTAGTTGCCCTCGCCGTAGGGCCCGGCCGAATAGGGCGTACGCCGCATCAGAATGGGGTACTCGCGGCCCTTGGCGGCGTCCTTGGGCACGTAGATGACGGTATAGAGCTGCACGCCGTCGCGCATGGGGATGCGGCGGTCGAGCTTCAGGTAATGGTCGCGCACGTAGGCCGAGTCGGCGGCGCGGGTGGCCGCCGGCACCTGGGCGTGGGCTGCGGTGGCAGTGAGGAGCAGCAGCGGCAGGGCCGCAGCAGAAAGTCGGGGCATAAGCAACTAATAGGGCGGCGAAGGTATGGCCGGAGCGGGCCGCGGCCCAAATACACGGTTTGGGCCGCGGCCGTTGCGCGCTGCACCGCTCGTTTACGGCGCCAGGTGCGCCAGGCCCCGGATGCGAATCTGCCCGGGCGGCACCGGCGGCGGGGGCAGGCGCACGAGGCGGATGTTGACGATGGTTTCGTCGGCCGCCGTAGCCCCGCGCCGGATTTCCAGGGTGGCAATGGCCGCGGTGGCAACCCGCAGCGAGTCATCCTCCAACAACTGGCCGTCGACCTGAAACCGCACCGGCCCGCTCAGCTTCAGCCAGCGCCTAAGCTGCGCCTGGCTTTTCGAGTCGGGCCGCACCTTGGTTGTCAGGGTGATACTCAGGATGCCATAGTAGGCCAGGCTGCGCCACTTGGCCGGGGCGCTGCCGTTTTTGTACACGACCACGCGGCGGATACTCTGCGGGCTGATGGCGCGCAGGCCGTTGTCGCCGACAACGTACCGCTCGTTGATGATGTACACCGGTCCGGGCAGTGGCACCGGCTCCAGCAGGGCCGGGAGGGGCTGGGCAGCACTGGTGGGCTGCTGCGCCAGGGCCGCCGGGGCCGGCCCGCAACGCAGAGCCAGCAGTAGTGCGAGGGAGGAGAAGAAACGCATGTGGTCAGGAAATGTGGTCGGATGAATACAGTATCGGATGGATGCGCTTGGCCCGGCATTTCCACAGTATGCACGCTAGCTCAGCGGCTACCTCAGCCGTCATTGCGGGAAAGCCGCAACGGTGGCACTACGGGCGGCCGCCCGAAACAGCACTGCCCGAAACCAGAGTTACCAGTTTCGGGCGGTGCCGGTTTCGGTTGGGAAGTATTGCGTCGTCGGTGCCATTAGAGGAAGGAGTGCCGTGCTTTGCTCGCAATGACGGCTAGTTGGGCCGCCGGGCCTGCTCGCAATGACGGCTGGAGTAGCCGGAAGGTATTGCTTGCCGCCTATTCCCCGCCGTACTTGCTCTTGCCCACGCCGCCGGCGTCCATGCGCACGATTTTGGGCTGAAACGAGCCGAGCACGTCGACCAAGTCGCGTTGGTGGTCCATCACCTGGTGAATGTCCTTGTAGGCCATCGGGGCCTCGTCGAGGCCGCCGCCGATGAGCTCCACGCCTTGGTCGCGCAGCAGGCGGCGCAGCTCCCCTTCCGACACCTGCTGCTTGGCCTGGGTGCGCGAGAGGCGCCGCCCGGCCCCGTGCGCGGCGGATTGGATGGAGTCCCGCTCGCCCCGCCCGCGCACGATGAAGCCGGGCGCGGTCATCGAGCCGGGAATAACGCCGAGTACGCCCTGGCCGGCCGGGGTGGCGCCCTTGCGGTGCACGATGGCCGTGCGGCCGTCGGCCAGCTCTTCCTTCCAGGCAAAGTTGTGGTGGTTTTCCACCTTGGCCAGCACCTCCTGGCCCAGCGCCTTGCTGAGGCGGCGGTGAATGTCGCGGTGGCAGGCGGAGGCGTAGTCGCCGGCCAGGTTCATGGCCGCCCAGTACTCCTGGCCTTCCTGGGTGTGCAGGTCGAGCCAGGCGAGGTAGCGGGCTTCGGGCGGCAAGGGGCAGCGGTTCATGGCCACCTTGGTGTAGTGCTGGGCAATGGCGGCGCCCAGCCCGCGCGAGCCGCTGTGCGAGAGCAGCCCCAAGTATTGGCCGATGGGCAGGTTCAGGTCGTTGTCTTCGGCGGTGATGTCGACCATGCCCCACTCCACGAAGTGGTTGCCGGAGCCGGAGGAACCGAGCTGGTTGATGGCCGCTTCGCGCTTGCCGCGCACCACCGGTATTTCCTTGAACTCGGGCCGGTCGAGAATGGGGTCGTCGGCGGGCGTCTTGAACACTTCCTTGCCCCCGAAGCGGGTGTGGTTGTGCAGCAGCTTTTTCAGCTCGTCGCGGCGTTGCTCCAGGTAGCGCGGCGGCACGTCGAACACCGACAGGGCCATGCGGCAGCCGATGTCCATGCCCACGCCGTAGGGGATGACGGCGTTGTCGACGGCCAGCACCCCGCCGATGGGCAGGCCGTAGCCCTGGTGGGCATCGGGCATGAGCGCCCCGTCGATAGTGACGGGCAGCTGCATGGCCGTGTCCATCTGCCGGCGGGCGCCGTCCTCGATAAACGAGTCGCCGTAGCGGCGGTAGTCTTTCACGTCGGGGCTCAGGCGCACCTCGCGGCTGGGCTGGGGCACTAGCTCCTGGGCCAGGGGGCGCCAGGTTTCGTCGCGCACGTACTTGTAGGGGTCTTGCTTGATGTCGCGCAGCAGGGCCAGGGCGCTGCCTTTGTCGAGGCGGCGCAGCTCGCGCTGGTCGAGGATATCGAGGGCGAGGCTGATGTGCTTGTCGTCGGTGAAGCCGAGCTGGCGCAGGTCCTTGCCGTGGAGTTTCTGGGTGTTTTTGGCCATGACGGGGCGGGGAAGGGTGGTACCCGGTGTAGCGCAGGGGCCGCGCGGCGGGTTACGGCGGAGCTTGGCGGGCCACTGGCTCTGGGTCGCTCGGCTCAGCCCGGGCCAGTACCTTGCGGCCTTGGTGAAGTATCCATGGACCTACTTTTTTTGCTGCTGTTCTGCGCATTGCTGGTGCTGAGCGTACCGGTGGGCATCTGCTGGCTGCTTTACCACTGGCTACGGCATCACGGCCACCGGCGCAGCGCCGTAGCAGTGCCCGCCCTGATTGCCCTGGCGCTGGTCTACTTCGTCTACTCGGCCCTTTACCCCGGCGACGACTTTTATGAGCAGCAATACGCGCAGATAACCGGCCGGTCCTTGCCTGCCTCTGCCGTCATTCAGCGCAACGACGCCAGCTACCCCGACCAGCACGGCGACTATGCCGCCTGCGCCCGCATCGAACTATCGGCGGCTGATTATCAGCAGCTGCTCCGGCAACTCAACCGCGACACCGCCTTCCACGCCCAAGGCAGCCCGCGCTACGCCTTTATCGGCAGCCAGACCTTCGACAACGTCAACCCGGATCTGAAAGCCGAAAGGCGCTGCCGCCACGCCTTTTCGCGTAACGGCAGCGCCTTTCGGTTCATCGGTTTTCTGCACGATGGGCGCACCATCATTGCCTACCGCAGCAGCAGCTAGGGTTGAGCGGCGGGTTACACCTCTGCCCTACTCCACCGGCAGGCGGAACATCACGTCGGTGCGCAGCACGTACTTCACGCCTTCGGTCACGCTGCGGCCCAGGTGGTAGAGGCCGTGCTCGAACACGAGCAGGCGGCCTTGCTTGGGCCACACGCGCAGGTCGCGGAAGGCCGTGTCGCCGCCCTGGAAGTTGTCGTTCAGGTACACCATGAAAGTCAGCAGGCTGGCTTCGCTGGGGCTGCGCACGAAGCTTTGGTCGTAGTGGCCGCGAAACTGCTGCTCCCGCTCGTAGCGGTAGAAGCGGAACAGCTCGTTCAGGCCCAGCGCCCGGCTGCGCCCAAATTCGGCCGGGATGAAGGGCCGGGCCCGCTCCCACAGCTGGTGGGCCAGCTCTTCGCTGCGGTGAAAGGCGCGGCTGTTGTTGCGCACGGCGGGCATCAGCCGGGCGCCCTTGGTGGTGTTGATTTTGGCGGCCTCGTAGCCCAGTTGCTCACTAAGCACCAAATATTCCAGGCATTCCTGGCGGGTCAGAAAATCGTCGACGGTAAAGATTGATTCGGCTAGCTGAGTTCGGGTCATGAGTAGTAGAAGCGTGGATGAGTGAATAGGTGGATGGATGACGAGTAGATAAAAAAGCCCGTCATCCTGCGCAGAGCGAAGGATGACAGCTCCGAAACAGACTCTCTGCTTTAGGCGCCGCCGTCCATGCGCACGATTTTGGGCGTGAAGGTGCCGAGCACGTCTACCAGCTCCTGTTGGCTTTGCATCACCTGGTGAATGTCCTTGTAGGCCATCGGCGCTTCGTCGAGGCCGCCGCCGATGAGCTCCACGCCGTGCTGCTGCAGGTGACGGCGCACCTCGGCTTCGCCCAGTTCGGCCTTGGCCCGGGTGCGCGACATCAGCCGGCCCGCCCCGTGCGAGGCCGAGGCCAAGGAATCGGCCACCCCGCGGCCCCGCACGATAAAGCCGGGGGCGGTCATCGAGCCGGGAATGACGCCGAGCACGCCCCGGCCGGCCGGCGTGGCGCCCTTGCGGTGCACCACCACCTCGCGGCCGTCGGCGAGGCGCTCCTTCCAAGCGAAGTTGTGGTGGTTTTCCACCTTGGCCAGGGGCCGCTCGCCCAGGGCCCGGGCCACGCGCTGGTGAATCTGGTGGTGGCAGGCCGAAGCGTAGTCACCGGCCAGGTTCATGGCGGCCCAGTACTCCTGTCCCCCTTCCGAGTCGAGCGTGAGCCAAGCCAGGTGCTGGGCTTCGGCGGGTAGCTGGCAGGTGTCCTTGGCCAGCTTGGTGTAGTGGTTGGCAATGCTGGCGCCCAGGCCGCGGGAGCCGGAGTGCGAGAGCAGCCCCAGGTACTGGCCCACCGGCACGCCCATGTCATTGGTCGGGTCGGTAATTTCCACGATGCCAAACTCGACGAAGTGGTTGCCGGAACCGGAGGTACCGATTTGCGCCGCCGCCGTTTCTTGCTTGTTGCGCAAGAAGGGTATCGAGGCAAATTCGTCGCGCTCCAGCACTTCGTGGCCCAGCTTCTGGCCGTGGCGAAACACGTCGCGGTTGCCGAATTTGGTGGTCGTGAGCAGCACGTTGCGCAGCTCCTGCACCCGCTGGGTGAGATAGTGCGGGGGCAGGGCGAAGATGGACAAGGCCATGCGGCAGCCGATGTCGACGCCCACCGCGTACGGGATGACGGCGTTGTCCGTCGCCAGCACCCCGCCGATGGGCAGGCCGTAGCCGTGGTGGGCGTCGGGCATGAGGGCCCCGGCCACCGTGACGGGCAGCTTCATGGCCGTTTCCATCTGGTGAATGGCGCCCGGCTCGATGTGCTCGGCGCCGTAGAGCACGTAGTCCTTGCGGGCCGCCAGGGCAATGTGGCGGCTGGGCGGGGGCAGCAGGGCCGCCGCGGTGTGTCTCCAGTCGAGGTCGGTGAGGAAGTTGGTAGGGGTTTGCAGCAGGAGTTTGAGCAGCGCCAATTGCTCGGTGTGCGAGAGGCGCTTGAGGTGCTTGCGCTGCAGTTGAGCCAGCGCCAGCCCGATGGCCCGACCTTCCGGGAAACCCAGTTGGCGAAGGTCGTTGCCGCGTAATTGATTGGCCATAATGGTCAGTGCGCCGCTTGGGACGCGGTGAGGTGAAGAAAAAACGTTGGCGCGCCAGTAATGCCGGCCGAAGCCGGACGGCGCGCAACGCGACAGGAGGTGGTGCTGCGCAAACCCATTCGGGTTCTGCTTCGGCGGCCCTAGGCCGCCGCGCCGAGCACCATTCAGCGCCAACCATTCGCCCACCAACAGCCGGAGCAACAGGGCGGCCCGCGTACAAATGGGGTACACCTCGCGGCGTACTACCCGACGTGACAGGTCGAAGTAACGCGGGCCTACGGCATCCGGCCGATTGGGCGGGTAGAGTTGGGCCGGGGTAATCAATCGGTGGCCTGCTATGCCTAGAAGGGGGTAGCCCTCCAAGGCCCGAAGTATGGCCAGCCTACGCCACCCGGCCCGCTCCCCCCCTGCCTGGGCAACCAAGCGCGCCGCCTCTTTCTCTTCCTGCTTTTACCCATCAGCCACGGGTGGTTTACAACACACCCGGCGGGACTCGAACCCACATCTTGAAGTGTACACGAAGTATGGCGGCGCTACGGCACCAGGCAGAAACAAAAGCTGCTTACCAGGGCTACCAACGGCGGGCGTTCCAGGTGCCGCCCCTGGCGGAGCGGGCACCTACCGGCCACCGAAGCGGCCGGGTGAAGGAGTTGAACCTACTAAACGAAAACGTCTTACCGAAGTAACACCCGCCTACGACACCCGGTAGGCAGCCATGCAAATAACCGTTGGGGCAACTGGGCGCCCGGCCCGATCCTGCTCTACCAAACTGAGCTACCGCTGCCAGAGCAGCGGGGAGGATTCGAACCTCCGACCCGGGCATTAAAAGTGCGAAGTAGGGCCGAGCTACGGCACCCAACGGTCATACTATCCGAGGCAACAACGCGCCCAGCCTACGAACCTGCTCTAACCCCTGAGCTACCGCCGGCTCTGGCGAGCCAACGGGCGGGAATCGAACCCGCGACCCGGCGAATCACAATCGAAGTACGGCTGAGCTACGGCACTCGGTGTACAGTAGCATTTCGGGCAAAGGCGGGACAACAGGGCGGCGCGCCCCTTGCATTAGCGTGTCTACCCGTTTCACCACGGGCCGCCTCGCGGCAACCCGGCAGGACTCGAACCCGCACGCCTGACGGCACTAATTCCCACGAAGTACGGCGCGCTTACGGCACCCGCTTCGCCCGATAAAAACAAATCCGCCGGGGTAAAATGAGCCTCACTTCTGCTCTACCATTGAGCTACGGGCCCAGAATTGGCATTCTTGGGTGGGCCCGATAAGAGTCGAACTTATAACCCGAAGTAGGTGAAGGCAACGACACCCGGCGGGGTATCGGCGGGGCTTCGGCAACGGCCGGGGCAACAGGCGCAGCGCGTGTATTTTCCTACTGCCGCCAAAGCAGCAGCGCGGGATTCGAACCCGAAGCCACCCCGTGAGGCAACCCGAAACAGCCACGAAGTAACGCCCCGCTACGGCACCCGGCCGCTGGCAGAAGATCCGCAGCAGCTTACGCCGCTAGCGCTGATTGATTTTTCATTGGAGTACGCTGGTTGAAATGTCTATTGAAAGGCCTCCTCGAATGCCCACAGCGTGTCGTGCGGCGGCTTGGGGTCGAAGACGGCAAAGTCGATGCGCTTGAAGTGGCTGCTGACGTTCAGCTCGCGCAGAGCTTCTGCGAACAGCTGCGCTACCTGCGCCGGCTCGTTGCCAAATACCCCGCAGCCCCAGGCCCCGAGCACCAGGACCTCGCAGCCGTGGCGGGCCGCCGCGCCCAGCACCAGCCGGATGCGCCGCTGCATGGTGGGCACTAGCGCCGGCAGCAATTCAGGGTTGTTGCGGCGCAGCGCCCCGGCATTTACTGCCGGCGCCGTTAGCACGTCGATGCAGTAGGGCTGCTCCAGCCAGCGCCCGGCGTCGTCGCGGACGACGGGCACCGCGGGGGAGTAGATCAGGTAGTCGCTGTAGAGGCCGTTGAGGTGGGCATTGTGCTGATACATCTCGCTGAACTGCGCAATGCACGGATACAAGCCCGAGGAGCGGGCCAGGCTTTCTTCCTGGGCCTGACTGCCGCCCAGAAAGCCGCCCCCAGGGTTGCGGGCCGAAGCAAAGTTCAGTACGCCCACACGACCAAACTCCCGGCAAAGCGCCTCGGCGGCCTGCAGGGTGGTGGCCTGGTACACGCGCACCTCGGCGGGTTGAGCGTCCGGCAGGGCCGCGCCGAGTTCCTGCCCCAGCGCGTCGGCGTCCGCCGGCCGGTAGAGCAGGCTGCCGTGATGGGCAGCGTGTTGCCAGGCCTCGATAGTCACTTCCCGGCCGGTGGCGGTCCGGTAGCGGCCCGTTTCCAGGGCATCGAGGGTGAGGCGGGCCAGTTGTTGACGTTGTTCGCGGTTCATTGGGGCAGGTGGTGTCGGCAGCATCCGGACGCGGGGCGCGGCGGCCCAGTTGCCGCCGCGCCATGCCGCTTGAGGGTTGCGGTCTGGTTTAGAATCAGGAGTAAAGTCAGGCGGTAAAGCAGCGCACGGGCATCAGCGGTAAGAATCTTCGGGTAAGGAGTCGGTAAGAATGGGCACGTAAGCAGGCCGCTTTACCGCCTGGATTAATGGAATTATCAGGTAGGCTGCCGAGGGCAGTCGAAGCAACGTTACCGCCTCGTGGCCTCCTCCAGACCGTCCTGTCGAGCTTGTCGAGACATCTCGCGGGCTGATGCTGGCTAGTAATTTTACTATCCAGCGAAGCGGTAGAGATGCTTCGCTCTGGCTCAGCATGACGTTCTAGATTTATCAGTTCAACGACGCACGCGAGATGTCTCGACTGCGCTCGACAGGACGGGCTACTATCAGCGGAGCGACATTACAGCTCGATTCGCTCAATTTCCGTCAGGGCCGAGCCGCCGTTTTCCAGCGCCTGCAGCACGTCGAAAACTTTGTCGGACCAGCCGGCGATGAGCGCCACTCCCTCCTGCTCGTGCACTTGCACCGGGGTGGTGCCGTGCCCGGCCAGGTCGAAGAGGTAGAGGCGGGCCTGCGGGGCCACGGCGCGGCGGTAGGCAGCCCATTCCTGGGCCAGCGTGCCGCCGTCGCCGGTGCTGTTCCACAGCTGGCCGTCGGTGAAGATCATGACCTTGTCGACGGCTTCGGCCCGCAGGCGCAGGTCGCGCACCACCAAGTAGCCGTTGGTGCTGTAGCCCACCTCGCCTTCGCGGCGGTAGAGCTCCTGCACGTTGCTCAGCACTTGGTTTTGCGGCAGCTGCACGCGCTTCCAGATGTTGCCGAACATGCCGGTCACCACGTGGGCGCAGCGCGCCTGCAGCAACATGCCCAGCACCAGCCCGATGTCGTAGTACTGCACCTTGCTGCGGGCCGAAACCGGCTGCTGCATGGAGCCCGACACGTCGCAGGCCACCACCACGCGGGTGTCGGCGCCGAAACCGCGCAGGTTGGCGGTGGAGTGGCCAATGGCCGTTTCCAGCGCCGTGAGCACCCGGGCCAGGTGCCCGGAACGCACCTGCAACAGCTCCCGGTAGGCGGCTAGGAAGCGGAAGGGCAGCTGCTTGCTGCGCTGCACCGCCCGCTCGTCCGTCAGCGTAGCCACCACGCGCTCCATCGCTGCAGCCGATACCTCGGCTTCGAGGATGTTGCGCAGGTTGCGCAGCAGGGCCATGTAGCCCAGCTTGCCGCTGCTAATCAGCTCCTCCCACTTCTGGCGGAAGGCCGTCTGCCGTTCCGTTGCATCCGCAAACGTCTGCTGGCCCAGGGCCGACAGCTCCGTTTCCCAGGTGTAGGGCGTGGGCAGCTCGCCGCGCACCAGCTGGTCGAACAGCACTTGCTGCTCGGGGCTGTTGGCCTGCGGGTGCACCAAGAATAAGGCGTCGCGCAGGCGCACCTGCCCGGCGCGGTCGTACTTGGCCAGCTGGTAGCCGTCGAAGCGGTTGAAAGCCAGGGCCAGGCCCTTCTGCAGCTGCTTGGAGAGACGGTTCAGGGTTTTGGGGCCCTGGCGCTGGTTGGCCACGGCGTAGAAGGCCAGCAGCTCGGTAATCTCGTCGGCGCGCTGCACCACGCGGGCCACTAAGCGGCTCACCAGGTTGTCGCCGCGGTGCACCTGAGCCAGCTCCACGGCCAGCACCAGCGGCACGGTGCGCAGGTAGAGCTGCTCGCGGGCGTACACGGCCAGCTGGGCCACGAAGCGCGGCTCGTTCTGGCGGATCAGCTGGCGCAGGCGCTGCAAGCGGGTGTCGGCGGTTTCGTAAAACTGGTCGCTGAGCCCGGCCGTAGCCACGGCGGCGTACAGCTCCAGCTGCGGAGTCAGAGTGAAAGCCGCCGCGCCCTCGTGGTTCACCACGGCCGTCGGCTTGTTTTTGCGGAAGCTAAAGTTGAAGCGCATAAGTAGTGGTGAAATAGCGTGGTGGAAAACGAATGAGTTGGCAGCCTGCCGGCTGCTGGAGCGTCGTTTAGGTCGTCCGAACGGGCGCGGCCGAAGCATTCCGCTGGATCGGTAGTCTTCCCTTACTACCATCCGGCACCATTGCACGGAATGCCCCCGCCACGCCCGGCGGATCAGGGTTGTTCGGCCGCTTACCCAAACAGGTGCTTGGGAATCAGCAGGCGGTTGTCGGTGGCCCAGCGCTGCACCCAAAACAGCTCTTCCTCGTTGAGGCGGCGGTTGAGCAGGCCCCGGGCTTGCACCACGGTGCGGTTGGCCTGCACTTCCAGGGTCAGGGCCCGGGTGCCGTCGAGGGTGAGCGAGAAAATGCCGCTGCGCCCGCGCTGGCAGGCGCCGAGGTAGGAGGCCACGCAGTGCCGCAGCGCCCGGCCCTCGTCGATGAGGTCCCAGTAGCTCAGCAGCTGGGTAATGCGCACCTTGCACTTGTGGCCGCCGGCAAAATCCTGCACCGCCAGCGGCTCCCAGGTAGTCGTGTAAGCCGGTTCGGCCGCGGGCTGGCGCTGGGCGTGTTGAGCCAGTTGGCGGTGCCACTTGGCCGTCTGCGCCAGCACGCTCTGCATCGAGCGGCCTTTCAAGGAGAAGCCCGGCTGGGCCGGCTCGTCGCCTATACCCTCGCTGCGCTTCTGGTGAATCCAGTCGCACACCGGCCCGAGTTGGTAGGGGTCGACCAGGGGCGCGGCGGCGAAGAACTCCACCACCCGCAGCCAGAACTCGTCGTCGCGCTCCAGGCGGCGGCCCAGGCGGGAGTCGAGCACCGGCCCGAGCCACTCCGGCAGCTCGCGGGCGGCGAGCTGGGCGTAGCGCAGGGCCTGCAGGAAGGTGTAGCCCGCCGGCGCCTGCCGCAGGTGGTGCTCCACCTTGCGGGTGAGCTTCACCGGCAGCCGGTGGAAGGTGCGCAAGGCCCCGCCCCGGCCCAGGTGCACCGTGAGGTCGGCGATGTTGACGCCGCCGTCGTGGAGGCGGCCGGTAGTCCAGGAGCTGAGTATCCAGGCCGGCACGTCGCCGTAGCGGTCGAAGAGGTGGCGCACCAGGCTTTCCAGCTGCCGAAACGGGTTGCGGCTGCGGGGCTGCCAGTCGGCCAGCTCGCGGCAGCGGTGACGCTGAAAGTCGGCCACGGCCGCCAGGGCCGGGGCCAGTTCGGGGCGCCAGAGCAGGCTGCTGCGCTTGGCGGCTAGGCTGCGCAGCAAGGCGGCGCACCGGTCGCGCTGCTCCCAGGTTTTTTCGTGGGCGCAGTGGCGGTAAAACAGCGCCAGGGGTGAATCTTCCCCGAAATGAGCGTCGATTACGGGCAGCGGGCCCTGCACGCTGAACAGGTACGCAACCTGCTCCTTGGGGGCCATGCGGCGCCAGTCGACGCGCCGGGCCGCCGCCAAAACTATGCGGGCTTGCTCGGCTTGCCAGACGGCGTGCGGGAGGGGTTTGAGGCGGTTTGCCATCGGTCGGGGTGCCCCGCGCGGGGGCGGTTACCGATTGAATAATCAGACATAGTCGGGGCCGCGGGGGCGGCTGGATGAAGCAGGAGCCGGAATGATTCGTACATGGTAGGTGCTTGGAAAGAGGGTGCAAGATGCCGCCCGGCAATTCCCGTGGAATTAATTACCGGTGCGTGATTATTTAGAACAAGAATAATTCGGGCAATATTTTCCTAGGCGACAATAATTGCGTCGCAATTCCGAAATTAATTACCCTGAATCAAACCCGAGAAAAAGCCATCGGGCGGTGGCCGTAAGCCGTTACCGGCCGCGTTTTCGGGCGGGGCAACTAGCTTGAGCGGCCGGCCGGATGTCGCCGCGCCAGCGGCGCGCGGGCACCGATACGCGGGCAACGAGGCGGGGCTGGGAGTGGCGGTTCGACATCAGGTAAACGAGTTAGAAAAGCTATGAGTAAAAACAAAACGCCCGAATCTGGTGGGATTCGGGCGTTTTGCAAGTTGAGCTTCTATCGAAAGAGCTTCACTCCGTTGCGTGCGCGCCGAACCCCGGCTGGACCTTATCCTCCGAGCTGGTTGGCATACCTAGGTATTGATTAAAGTGGCGGCGCATGACGAGTGAAGTCGTTTGTTCGTTTAGGTTTGGGGCTTTGAACGGGTCAAAGGTAGAAAGGTTATTTTTCATAAGTCAATAGTTTGCAAAAGTTTTTTCGAAATATTTTTTCGAATTCTATTCCACACGCATTTCCAGCTTATCAATCCATCGTTTAGAAATCTATTTATAATTAATCAATGCATAAACTGCCGCTTTTTTTACTGCGAATTTGCTCACAAAAGCGGTATTGAGCGGATTGAGAATTCCAAGTGTTGGACCTGCTCAGCTCACACCCCTCGCTTCGCATGAACAGGTCCCCCGCCCGTCATGTCGAGCGAAGTCGAGACATCTCGCGTGCTGATGTTAGGGAGTAATCAACCTGAGAAAGAGAAATTACTATCCGGCGAGATGTCTCGACTTCGCTCGACATGACGTTCTGGTAGGCTGTTCAACGACACAAGTACTCAACCGCGGCCTGCTGCGGCTAGTATCCGGCCGCATTAGCAGGCCGCCCGACAGTCGCGCATTGCAGCCCGCGCTGCTTACCGGGCACCGCGCACCCCGAGTTTCCCGCGCCCGGTGAATCTTTGCCGCATGATCGACAAAGTAGCCTGGCTCTGCTGGCAAGACGGCCGCATCCTGAGCACCCGCAGCCGCGGCAAAGACCGGTTTTACTTTCCCGGCGGCAAGCGCGAAGCCGGCGAAACCGACGCGCAAACCCTACGACGCGAAATCGAAGAGGAGCTGACCGTGCACCTGCGGCCCGACAGCCTGCGCTACCTCGGCACCTTCGAGGCGCAGGCCCACGGCCACCCGGCCGGCGTGCTGGTGCGCATGATCTGCTACGCGGCCGAGTACGAGGGCACGCTGCAGCCCGCCCACGAAATCGAGGAAGTAACGTGGCTCACGTACCAGGACCGCCCGCGCGTGTCGGCGGTGGACCAGCTCATCTTCGACTGGCTGCGCGAGCAGGGTGTGCTGGCGGACTAACCGCGGCACCGGGCCCTACCCATTCGCGGCCCGGCCCGTAGACTTGCAGCGTATTCCGCGCCATGCCCTGCCTCGCCTCCTCCGACCGCTACTCCATCTCGCTGCCCGACGGCCACCGCTTCCCCATTGCCAAGTACGAGCTCATCCGCGAGCAGCTCCTCTGGCAGGGCATTGCCCAGCCCGCCGACATCTACGACCCGGGCTTTTGCGCCGAGGAAGACATTTTGCGGGTGCACACGGCCGAGTACTGGGGCAAGGTGAAAGAGCTGCGCCTCTCCCCCGCCGAGGTGCGCCGCCTGGGCCTGCCCCAGAGCCCGGAGCTGGTGCGCCGCAGCCTTTCGTCGGCCGCGGGCACGGTGCAATCGGCCTTGCGGGCCCTGCGCGACGGCATCGGACTGAGCTTGGCCGGGGGCACCCACCACGCCTTTGCCGACCGCGGCGAGGGCTTTTGCGTGCTCAACGACCTGGCCATCAGCGCCGCCCGCTTGCTGAACCACGGCCAGGCCCGGCAGGTGCTCATCGTCGACCTCGACGTGCACCAGGGCGACGGCACGGCCAGCATTTTCCGGGACGAGCCGCGGGTGTTCACCTTCAGCATGCACGCCGGCGCGAATTACCCGCTGCGCAAGGAGCAGTCGGATCTGGACATCGAGTTGCCCCTGGGCATGGACGACGAGGCTTACCTGGCCACCCTGCGGGATACGCTGCCGGGCCTCGTCGACCGCGTGCGGCCCGATTTCGTCTTTTTCCAGGCCGGCGTCGACGTGCTGGCCACCGACAAGCTGGGCAAGCTGGCCCTGACGCCCGCCGGCTGCCGGCAGCGCGACGAGTTCGTGCTCGGCCTCTGCCAGCAACGCCAGCTGCCGGTGGCCGTGAGCATGGGCGGAGGCTACTCCGAGCGCCTGCGCGACATCGTCGACGCGCACTGCCAGACCTTTGCCGTGGCCTACGCCTTGTGGGGCCACGCGCCCTGCCGACCTTTGCCCCCTTCTACCGACGTTTCTGCGCATGCCTTTACCTAAGTTCGAAGACTTCGATTCCAGCCGCACCCCGATGCCGCAGCGGGGCGTGCAGCCCCACGGCCAGCCCGAGGCAGCGCCCGGCACGCCCGCGCAGCAAGCCTTCCGCGAGGCCATCGAGAAAGTGGAAAGCCTGCGCCTGCAGGTACAGGAGCTGGAACGCGAGCAGCGCGAAGCCAAAAACAAGTACTGGCGCCAGGTCGGGCCGCTGGCCGATGCGGTGGTGGCCACGCGCCGCGCCCTCTTCGAGCCGCTGGAACACGCCCTGACGACGGGGTATTTCAGCCGGCTGGAGGAGCAACGCATCGAGGAGTTGCTGTGGCGCAACGCCAAGGCCCTGCAGTACCGCTTCGGCGAGGACGTGGACGACCTGCTGCTGCGCTACGCGCCGAAGCGCCCGGTGCCCGCATTCGACGACGAGGACGACGCGGGTTCCGGGGCCCGCCGCCCCGAACCGGGCCCCGCTGAGCCTCTTCACCACGAACACCACGCCCACCAGCGCGGCAAGCGCAAAAGCAAGGAGGAGCGGGCGCAGGAAGCGGCGGCCCGGGCCCTGCAGGCCGATCAGCAGCGCCTGCAGGCCGGCACCAAAGCGGTGTACCGGCAGTTGGCCCGCGCCAATCACCCCGACCTGGAGCGCGACCCGGCGGTGGCCCGCCAAAAGACGGAGCGCATGCAGCGCATCACCCGCGCCTACGAGGCCGACGACCTGTACGCCCTGCTGCAGCTGCTGGCCGAGCACACCGCCGTCGATGCCGACCAGGAATCGGACGAGTTGCTACTGCGCTACGTGCGCGCCCTGCAGCAGCAGCAAACCGAGCTCAAGCTGCGCCTGCAGCAGCTCAAGTACGGCGACCAAAACGCCTTTTCGGGCACCGGCAAAAAGCAAGAAGCGGAGTTGCGCCAGATCAAGCGCGAGCTGCGCGCCGAAGCCGAGTACCTGGACCTGGTGCAGAAGGCCATCCGGGAGCCCGAAGACCTCCGCCAGTTGCTGCGCGAGCTGGATGCCGCTGGCCAGGAGGAAATCTAAGAGGGCCCAGGAGCACGGTTCACCCCGCCGTCATTGCGAGAAAGCACGACGAAGCACTCCTTCCCCTAGCAGCACCGCCGACCCAATTCCTGCTACCCGAAAACACGACTGCCCGAAGCCGGTAGCTCCAGTTCCGGGCGGAGCCATTATCAGGTCGTGCTTCTCGTACCGTCGTGCCGCGAGGGGAAGGATTGCCGCGCTTTGCTCGCAATGACGGCTGGTGCCACCGCATGTGGGGCTCCATGTCCTCCGCTACTGGAGAAACCCGGCAATCTGGCGGATTACGCCTTGGTCGCGCATGATTTTGTTGTGTCCGAGCCCGGTAGTGGGATGAAACACCAACCCCGGCCAGTTGCGGGCTATGGCCTGCGCCTCGGCGAAGGGCACGGATTCGTCCTGGCAGTCGTGCAGGAGCAGCACGCGCGCGGCGCGGGCCTTGCCGGCGGCTTGGGTCAGGTTGAAGCTTTCGGCGTCGCGGCCGGTTTGCTCGCGGATGTGCCGGGCCATGCGCCGCACCACGGCCTCGGACAGACCCAGCAAGTCGGCGAAGCGCTGGGCCACGGCGGGCGTGTCGCCGGGCGCGCTCATCAGCACCAAGCGCGGCAACGTGCCGGTGCCGGCGCGGTTGAAATGCACCGGCAGGCCCGCGGTGGTGGCCGCCCCGAAGGAATGCCCCACCACGCCCCACACCTCGCCCAGCCAATCGGCCACGGCCTGGGTGGCGCGGGCGTATTCCGGCAGCGTGGTCAGGCGCCCGGGCGAGTCGCCGTGGGCGGGCCCGTCGAAGGCCACGACGCGGTAGCCGGCGCGCACCAGGCCATCGGCCAGGATGCCCCAAAAGGCCGCGCGATGCTCCCAGCCGTGCACCAGCAGCACCGTGCGCTGGCCCTGCGGGTTCCACTCGTAGGCAGCCAGTGCCCCGTGTTCGAAGGGCACCCGAAAGGCCCGGGCGGTGGCCAAGGCGGCGTCCTCCCACTTTTTGCGCGGCAGCCGCCGCGGCGTGCAAAACTGGCGCCAGGCCTCGCGGAACGCCCACTCCGTCGACACTGCCGCCAGCAGCCGGAACTTCAGCCGCACCCAGCCAATGCCGGGCGGAGCCGCGTAGCGAAACGGCGTGGGGGCGGCGGGCAAGGGTTCGTGCCGGGCCGGAAACTGGTAAGCGGGCGAAAAGGTGTTCACCATAGCAGTGGCGGTGAAGGTGAGAGGTCGGCGAAGAGAGGACAGTCGGGGCGCGTCAGGCGGCGGGCAGCAGCTCGGTGCGCAACTGCTTGAGGATGTACTGAAACTGCCCTTCGCCGTGCACGCGCGCCACTTGCAGGGCGCCGGCGAGGGTGGTCAGTACCTGGGCCGCTTTGCTGAAGGGGTGGCCGCTGAACTGCAGCGTGCCATCGGCGCGGCCGGCGGCCAGCACCCCGGCCAGCCACTGCGTCAGCTCCTCGCTGAAGGTTCGTAGCTCCTGCTGCATGGCGGCGGGCAGGGTCAGAAAATCGGCCGCCAGCGCCCCGAAAAAACACACCTGCGGGCCGTGGGCGGCGCAGGCGCGCTGGCGGTACACATCCAGCAGCGCCTCCAGCTGCTGGGCGGGCGTCAGCTCGGTCACGCGGGGCAAGCCGCGCCACTTGCGCAGGCGCCCGAGCTGCCGCCGGATGACGGCCGTGCCCAGGTCTTCCTTGCTGGGGTAGTGGTAATGGATGGCGGCGGGCTTTACCTGCAACTCCTTGGCAATGTGCTGGTAGCTAAAGGCATTGAAGCCCCGGGCCAGCAGCAGTTCCTCGGCCAGGTTGAGGATGCGCGTGCGGGTATCGAAAGTAGATGCGGGAGCGGCGGTAGACATGACGGGCCAAACATACTTACTTACTAGTAAGTAAGCAAACTTTTTGTTTGCCACCGCCCCGCGCTTGTGGCTAGATTACCGGTCTATTTTCCCCGGTATGCACATTTCCTTTCCTGCCGAGGCCGTCATCTTTCTGCTCATGGGCCTGTTTTTCGCCGGCGCTTCCCTGTACGGCCGGCGGCTGCAGCGGGCCCGGCAGCAGCGCGGGCAGCTGGCCGAGGCCACCATCGTGGCCCTGACGCCCACGCGCCAGCTTTTCACCCCCAAAGTCCGCTTTATGACTGCCGCCGGGCACGCGGTGGAAATCGACACGGAAACCGCCGCCGACGCAGACCAGTACCACGTTGGCCAACAGGTGCAGGTGATTTACGACCCCGCCAACCCGGAAAACGCCGACCTGGCCGCGGCTACCGGCGGGGGCTATGGATACGGGCTGCTCGTCGGGCTGCTGTTTGCGGGCGTCGGGGTGCTGCAGATGCTCGGGGTGCTGCCGGTATTTGAGCAATACGCGCACTGACGGCCGCCCCGCGCACGCGTCTCCCGCAACGCACGTTTCGCGCACCCGCTCCCCGCGCTCTGCCCCGCCGCGGCCGCAAACACGAAAAGGGTGCGGCTGAGCAACGCTCAACCTCGCCCTTTCGAATAGCCCGCGTGCTTTCCCACGCGGCGTCATACGGTAGCTAGTTGCGCACCAGGCCTTGGTGCTGGCCCGTGCGGCCTTTACTCGGCGAAGTGGTACAAAAACGTCACTACGCCGTTGTAGGCCGGCTTTTTCTGGTCTTTGATTTCCAGCGTTACTTCAATCTGGGCCTTGGCAATGCCGCGCAGGTTTTTCACCGACACGAGCTTGGTGCGCAGTCGCACTTCGCTATCCACCGTCACGGCCTGGTTGAAGCGCAGGTGCTCGATTTCGTAGTTCACCTGCATTTTCAGGTTCTCGATGCGCACAATCTGGTTCCAGAGATAGGGCAGCAACGAGAGCGTGAGGTAGCCGTGGGCAATGGTACCACCGAAGGGCGACTCCGTGCGCGCCCGCTCCGCGTCGACGTGAATCCACTGGTGGTCGAGCGTGGCCTCGGCGAAGCGGTTTATTTGCTGCTGGGTGATGGGAAAATACTCCGAAACGCCGAGTTCCTGGCCCTGGTGTTGTTCGAGGTCGGCTAGGCTGCGGATGGTGAGAAGGCTCATGGGGAAGCTGAGGAAGCGGCGGGCCGGAGCGGCCGCCGAAAGGGAAAAGAACGAGACGCCAAGATATCAGTCTTGCTCCTTATCGAGCCGGCTGAGCAGTTCCTCCACCTGCCGCTCCAAGCGGCTCACCCGCTCCTCCAGGGCCGAGGGCGGCCGCAGGTGCGTGGTAAACACCGCCTTGACTTCCCAGATTTCCAGGGCCTGCCCGAGGTCAAATTCCTGGGCCCCGTAGTCGGGGTTGTCGGCGCGCAGCTTGAGCTGCCCGTCGGGCAGGCGCTCCACGAGGCGGCGCACGAGCAAGCGGTTCGGCGTCACGAAGGCGTAAATGCGGCCCGAACGCAGGGCGGGCGCGGCCCGGTCGATGCGGCGGCAGAGCACTACGTCCTGGTGACGCAGGCCTTGCTGCTGGTGCTGCATTTCGGCTCCTTGGATTTCAAATGCGCGCGTGGCGGGTCCGAGCATGTGCGGAAACGTCAGCGCCGGCAGCGCGTCCACGAAGGCCTTGTCGTGGTAGTGCACGATGTATTCGAGCAGGCGGTCGGCGCGCACGTAGGGCGTTAGCGCGGCCAGTTGGTCGGCTACGGCCACGGGGCTGGCTTCGGCAGGCGCTGCGGCTTGCAGATCCTGCTGAAAGATATCGAAGCCGTAAAGGTCGTTTACCGTTAGCTCTTTCGTAAGTAGCAAGTCAACGGACAGGCCAAAATGATGAGCAATCTGAATTAGCGTCTCCATTTTGGGCTCGGAGCGGCCTTCTTCGTATGCCCCCACGCTGGGACGGGCCAAACCAAACAATTCCGCAAAAGCCGCTTGGCTCAGCTTTTTAACTGCGCGGATCTTGCGGATGTTGTTGCCAATGTAGGACATTCTGCTGAAAAAATTTTACGCTCAAAGTTTGAGCCATGCTAGAACTTTCAGTATTCTTGCACCGTAAAGCTACCACAAATCCGCTGATGGCTTAGCTGGAAACGCCAGCAGTTTGAGCCGTGCTAACGAATCTTTCCATTGCCCGCCCGTTGCCTATGGCTCACTCCTACTTTGCCACCATTCGCCAGCACCTGCTTACGCTCGGCTTCGACATCCGCCACGCCGACGAAGCGGACGGCATTCTGGTTGTCGACCACCCCGAGCAGGGCATCCGCAACCTGGTGCTGGGTTGCGGCGAGCCGCTCCTGATTCTGGAGCAGTACCTCCTGGAGCTGCCGGCTCCCTCGTGCGAGGTGTACCAGCGCCTGCTGACCAAAAACCGCGACATCATCCACGGCGCTTTCGCCCTCGACGAGTCGGGCCGCAAAGTCATCTTCCGCGACACGCTGCAGCTCGACACCCTGCAGCTCTCGGAGTTGGAGGCGGTGCTGAATTCGCTAAGCCTGCTGCTTACCGAGTTTTCCGACGAACTGATCGGCTTCAGCCGGCGGTAGAACGGCGTCAACCAGCAGTTGCACGACCTGAAAAAGGCTGTCATGTCGAGCTTGTCGAGACATCTCGCGTGCTGACTTTCGAGCGTAACCACACGAAAAAGAAGACCACCTAACGTCAGCACGCGAGATGTCTCGACCAGCTCGACCTGACGTTCTGGTAACCTCACGAAGCCTCAACCCTGTCATGAACATCTTCGCCCGCCTTTTCAAAATCGGCCAGGCCGAAACGCACTCGGCCATCGACCAGCTCGAAGACCCCATCAAAATGACCGAGCAGGCCCTGCGCGACCTGCGCCAGGACCTCGACAAAAGCCTGCACGCGCTGGCCGAAGTCAAGGCCATGGCCATCCGCAGCCGCAACGAAGCCGAGGGCTTCCGCTCCAAAGCCCTGGACTACGAAAACAAGGCGGTGCTGCTGTTGCAGCGCGCCCACCGCGGCGACTTGGCCCCGGCCGAGGCCGACCGCCTGGCCAGCGAAGCCCTCACCAAGAAAACCGAGCACGAAGCCCAGGCTACCCGCGCCGGCGAGGACCAGCAGAAGTTTGAGCAGTCGGCCCAGCAGCTGGACCAGAACGTGCAGCAGCTCAAGCAGACCATCAGCCAGTGGGAAAACGAGCTGAAGACGCTCAAGGCCCGCGCCGCCGTCAGCGCGGCCACCCAGACCATCAACAAGCAGCTGGCCCAGCTCGACTCCTCGGGCACGGTGGCCCTGCTGGAGCGCATGAAGGAAAAGGTGGCGGTGGAAGAAGCCCTGGCCGAGTCGTACGGGCAGATTGCGCAGGAAAGCAAGACCGTCGACCAGGAAATCGACAAGGCCCTGCAGGGCAGCGCCGGCGGGCAGGCCGCGGCCGACTTGCAAGCGCTGAAGCAGAAGCTGGGGCTGAGCACGCCGGAGCAGCCGCAGCAGTAGCCTACGAATCGTTATTGCTACGCTATGAACCGCCACGAACGAACCTTACTCCGCATCGGCACGGTGCTGCTGGTAAGCATGGCCGTGCTGCGCATCAGTCACTGCATCGACGGCGGCGCGGCCCTGGCCCTGCTGGCCTTCGGCGGCCTGTTTGTGGGCGCGGCCCTGAGCGGGCACAACAAACGCCTGAAAGCCGAAAACCAGGCGCTGCGGCCGCGCCCACTGCAAGACCGCCAGGCCCGCTCCTGACCCTGGGCTGCCGGCTTAGCGGTGTGGCCCGGGGCCGTTTGCTTACCTTTAAGCTGCCCTCCTCATGCCTATGACAGAATTGCTACAAGCCGCGCTTTCGCGCCCCAATCTGCCGGCCACCGGGCTGCTCATTTTTGTGCTGCTGTACTGGCTCACGGTTATCGTCGGCCTGCTCGATTTTAAAACCCTGGACCTCGACGTCAGCCACGATCTGAACACCGAGGCCCACCTGGGCGTGGCGTGGCTCAACCACGCGCTGGCTTTTTTCAACCTGGGTCGGGTGCCGCTGATGGTGTTCCTGAGCTTCGTGGCTCTGCCTTTGTGGGTCGGCAGCATCCTGACGAATTATTACACCGGCAACCAATCAGGCCTCTTGGGGCTGGCCTTCACGGTGCCGCTGTTTATCGGCAGCCTGCTCATTGCCAAGGTGCTGACCATGCCCTTTGTGCGGCTGTTTGCTACCTTGGAGCGCGACCACGCCGACCACACCTCGCCCGTGGGCAAAATCTGCACGGTGCTGCTGCCCACCACACGGGAGCGGCTGGGCCAAGCCGCGGTGCGCACCGGCGAAGTAGCCCTGACTTTGAACGTACGCGCCGCCTCCGCCGCCACCGAGCTGCGCAAGGGCGACACCGCCCTGGTCATCGACTACGACGCGCAGGGCCGCTGCTACCTCATCGAACCCTACGAGGTGGCCTGACGCTGACTGCCTTTCGTCCTACCTCCCAACACCCGCTTGCTATGATTACGCCGCTGCAACTTTTCATTTACTGGGCCGCCACCACGGGTGTCGCCGGCTCTATTCTTTCGTGGACCAACTCCGTAGCGGCCGGGCTCGAAGCCTGCGGCCGCCTGCTCGGCGCATTGCTTGACCTGATCCTGGCTTAAGCGGCCGGGCTATTTTCCGCTCCCTTTCCCTCTCCTACTGCATTAACTTTTACTGCCTCCTGTTATGGTTGGTCAACTTTCCCTGGCTGTGCTCGTCGTGCTCGGCCTTTTCTTACTGGGCATCATTGCCATCATTGCGCGCATGTACCACAAGGCCGCCCAGGGCGAGGCCTTGCTGCGCACGGGCATGGGCGACACCAAAGTGTCCTTCTCCGGCATCTTCGTGGTGCCCATCCTGCACCGCTTGGAAACGATGGACATCAAGCTGAAAACCATCGTCATTGCCCGCGCCGGCAAGGAAGGGCTGGTGTGCAAGGACAACCTGCGGGCCGACGTGAAGGTGAATTTCTTCGTGCGCGTCAACAAGACGCACGAGGACGTGATGAACGTGGCCCAGAGCATCGGCGCGCACCGCGCTTCGGACCCGGCGGCGCTGGAAAACCTGTTCGACGCCAAGTTCTCGGAAGCGCTGAAGACCGTTGGCAAGCACTTCGACTTCATCGAGCTCTACAACTCCCGCGAGCAGTTCAAGCAGGAAATCGTGCGCATCATCGGCACCGACCTGAACGGCTACGTGCTCGACGACTGCGCCATCGACTACCTGGAACAGACCCCGCTCAGTTCGCTCAACCACGACAACATTCTGGACGCGGAGGGCATCAAGAAGATTATTGCCCTGACCTCGGAGCAGAAGATTCAGGCCAACAACATCGAGCGGGAAACCCAGAAGACCATCAAGAAGCAGGACGTGGAGGCCCAGGAAACCATCCTGCAGCTGGAAAAGCAGCTGATGGAAAACCAGGAAAAGCAGAAGCGCGAAATAGCCAGCATCCGGGCCCGCGAGTCGGCCGAAATAGCCAAGGTGCAGCAGGAAGAGCTGCTCAAATCGGAGCGCGCCCGCCTCGCCACCGAGGAAGAAGTGAAGGTGGCCGAGCAAAACCGCGACCGGCAGATCCTGGTAGCCGAGCGCAACAAGCAGCGCACCGACGCGGTGGAAACCGAGCGCGTAAGCCAGGCCAAGGCCCTCGAAATCAATGAGCGGGAGCGGATTGTGGCCCTGGCGCAGATCGAGAAGGACAAGGCCGTGGAAGAGGAGCGCAAGAACATCCAGGCCATCATCCGGGAGCGGATTGCGGTGGAAAAGGCCACCGTGCAGGAGGAGGAGAAAATCAAGGACACCCGCGCCCAGGCCCAGGCCGAACGCGAAAAGCTGGTGGCCCTGACCGCCGCCAAGCAAGCCGCCGAAGCCGCTACCGTCAACACCGTGGGCGAGGCCGACATGGCCCGGCAGGCCGCCGAGCTGCGCGCCAAGCAGGCCCTCATCGACGCCGAAGCCGAGAAGGCCACCGCGGAGTTTAAGGCCCAGGCCATCCGCACCCTGGCCGAAGCCGAAGCCTCGAAAGCTACGGCCGTAGGCCTGGCCGAAGCCCAGGTGATGCAGGCCAAAGCCACCGCCCGCCAGAAGGAAGGCGAAACCCAGGCCACCGTGCTGCAGCTCACCGCCACGGCCGAAGCCCAGGCCATTCAGGCCAAAGCCGCCGCCCAGGCCGACGCCGACGAGAAGCTGGGCGTGGTGGCCGCCAAGGTGAACCGCGAGAAGGCCATGGTGGAAGTGGAAGTCATCGACGCCATGGCCGACGCCCAGCAGAAGAAAGGCCTGGCCGAGGTGCGCGTGAACGAGGAGAAGTTCGCGGTGGAAGCCAAGGGCATCGAGGCCAAGGCCGACGCCATGAAAAAGCTCGACGGCGTGGGCAAGGAGCACGAGGAATTCAAGCTGCGCCTGGCGAAAGACCAAGCCGTGGAGCTGGCCGAAATTAACATCCAGAAGGACATTGCGGCCGCGCAGTCGGGCGTCATTGCCGAGGCCCTGAAAGCCGCCAAAATCGACATCGTGGGCGGCGAAACCATGTTCTTCGACCAGATTATCGGCTCGATTACCAAGGGCAAGAGCATCGACCGGGCCGTGGGCAACTCCCAGGTGCTCACGACGGTGAAGGACACCTTCTTCTCGGCCGACGGCGGCGGAGACTTCAAGCACAACATCACCCGCTTCGTGAACCAGTTCGGCCTCAAGTCGGAGGACGTGCGCAACCTCACCATTTCGGCCCTGCTGCTGCAGATGATGAACAAAGCCGGCGACGACGCCACGCGCAACACCATCACCCAGCTGACGAGCACGGCCAAGCTGCTGGGCCTGTCGGACAAGAAAGTGAGTGCGCTGAACTAAGACGTGTCACCTGCTGGCCCCCTCCCCTGCAAGGCGAGGGGGCCAGTTTTTTAGACCAAGCCAGCTTCGGAAGCCATCAGCGCTTCCGAGACGAACCTAGCACCAATGCAAACACCGCCTTCGTCCGCCGCTTCTACCGGCAAGAAACAGCTACTGGTCGGGCTGTTCGTTCTGGCCCTGGGCATTGCCGCTTTAGCGGGCGTCATTACCTGGGCCCGGCGGGAAAACCAGCAAAAGCGGGCGTTGATTTTAAAGAACCCTGGCGTTACCACGGGCATCATCACCCGACGCCGGACCCACAAGAACAGAGGCGTTAACGTCACTTACCGAGTCGGCGGGCGGGAATACCGGCTGAGCGCCCGTACCAGCCGCGCCTTCCTGCGCAGCCACCAGCAGGGCGACACCACGGCCGTGGTGTACGCCAAAGCGGACCCGTCCGAGGCCTTGCTGAAAGCCACACTGCTGCGCGAGAAAAACTAATTACCCCTTACGTTCGCACGTTAGGTTCTTACCCGCTTTATGGAACAAACCGCCGTGCCCCAACTCGAAACCGGCACCTACGAAATCCTGCGCAACCGCCTCTCGAAGGGTGGCTCTGAGCTGCGCCTACGGCTAGACAAGCTTAATACCGAGCGCAAAAAGGTCTTCGGCGCGCTGGACTGGCAGCTGCTGGGCACCGGGCGCATCACCACCGACCACAACTGCGTGCCCATGGACATGGTGGCGCTGGGCGACAAATTCCTGTTCGGCTACAACGTGCTGCTGGGCCTTAAGACGGAGGTGGAGCTGAGCGACATTTTCGGGGTGTACCAGTACCAGCGGCCCGAGTTTCACCAGGTGGGCCTGGAGCTGCTGCAGGACAAAACCTTCCTGGAGGAGCTGCGCAACCTCTACAAGTACTACAAGAAGACGCGCTTCGTGAAGTTTGCCCAGCGCGGGGAGCACCTGTTCATGGTGTTCCGGGTGGGCAAGACGCCCAACGACATCAAGACCTTCAAGTGGCTGGTGCAGGGCCAGACGCTGACCTACCTCGACAACCGCTCCGACCACGAGTACACCTTCCCGCCCCAGCACGAGTTCCAGTGGAAGCGCGCCACCCGCGACATGCACCGGGCCGGCAAGCACCCGCACATCAGCATCGAGGACAAGGTGTTCGTGGAAACGGTGGGCGGGGATTTGACCATCAAAGTCGAGGACAACACCAAGACCGGGCAGGGCATTTACGCCGAGCCCGTCGACAACAAGGACCAGACCCTGGACGACGCCGAAATTCATTACGCGGTGGTCGGCCAGCTGGTGCTGCTCAAGATTCGGCCCTACCAGGAGCAGCAGTTTCGCTACTTCCTCTACAACACCAAGCTGCGCCAGGCCCAGCGCCTCGACGCGCTGGCCGACGCCTGCGTGCTGCTGCCCGACGGCCACGGCCTGATTTTCCCGCACGGCTACTACCTGCAAACCGGCGACGGAAAGCAGTTCGAGCAGGTGCCGCCGGAGCTGGTGTTCGAGCGGCGCGTAGCGGCGCCCAACGGTGAGGATTTTCTGTACGTGTTCTTTCAGAAGGACAACGGCCTGTACCTGCTGCTGAGCTACAACCTGATTAGCCAAAAGGTAGCCGCGCCCATCGTCTGCCACGGCTACGCGCTGTTTGAGAACGGGGAGCTGTGCTACTTCCGCGCCGACGAGGAGCCCAAAAAGCACCACACGGTGCAGATATGGCAGACGCCCTACACCGCGCCCGATTTCCAGCTGCCCGCCGCCCAGGACGGCTACCTGGGCAAGCTCGGCAACAAGGAAATTGTGCGCGCCATGGCCGAGGCGCAAGAGGTGCTGACGCTCATCGGCAAGGACGACTCCTACACCGGCCTTTACCTCGACCTGATTCGGCGCACCACCTCCCTCACCGACTCCTACCACTGGCTAACCGAGCCCGGCGCCGAAAAGCTGGCCGAGCCCCTGCAGGACATCCGCCAGGCCGCCACCGCCGCCGTGGAAGAGTTCGACAAGGTGCAGCGCATCCGCCGCAGCACCCAAGAGCAAACCCAGCAGGTGCTCGGCCGCGCCCAGGAGCTGCGCGAACAAATCAAACGCTCGGCCGATGCCACCGAAGTGCAGGCCTACGTGCAGCAGCTGGCCGATTTGCGCCAGGTGCGCGGGCAGGTCATTTCGCTGAAAGAGCTGCGCTACGTGGACGCAGCCGCCGTCGATAAGGCCGCCGAGGAGCTGCAGGGCCTCTCGCAGGAAGTGGCCCAGCGCACGGTGGATTTCCTCTTGCGCGACGACGCCCTGACGCCCTACGCCGACCGCGTGCAAGCCCTGGGTGCCGGCATCGACCAGTTGCCGACGGTGACCGAGGCCAACAAGCTCGAGCAGGAGCTGAACGGCGTGGCCACCGAGTTGGAACTGCTCATTGACGTGGTGGGCAACCTGCCCATTGCCGACCCGACGCAGACCACCCGCATCATCGACAACATTTCGGGTATTTACGCGGGCTTCAACCAGCTGCGGGCCGCTCTCAAGCGCCGCCGCCAGACCTTGGCCGGCTCGGAGGCCCAGGCTGAATTTGCGGCCCAGCTCAAGCTGCTCGAACAGGCCTTGGTAAACTACCTCGATCTGTCGGACACGCCCGCCAAGTGCGACGAGTACCTCTCGCGCCTGATGGTGCAACTAGAGGAGCTGGAGGGCAAGTTTCCGGAGTTCGACCAGTTTCTGAGCCAGCTGGCCGCCCGCCGCGAGGAAGCCTATGAAGCCTTCGAAGCCCGCAAGCAAAGCCTGGTGGCCGCCCGTAACCAGCGCGCCTCCGCCCTGCTGCAATCGGCCGAACGGATGCTAAAAGCGGTGCAGAACCGCGTCACGAAGCTCAGCAGCATTGCCGACATCAACGGCTACTTCGCTTCCGACCTGATGGTGGAGAAAGTGCGCCGCACGGTGGACGAGCTGCTCGGCCTGGGCGACGCGGTGAAAGCCGACGACCTCCAATCCCGCCTGAAGACCGTGCGCGAGGACGCCGTGCGCCAGCTCAAGGACCGCGCCGACCTCTTTACCGACGGCGGCCAAGCCGTGCGCTTCGGCCCGCACACGTTCACCGTCAACACCCAGCCGCTGGAGCTGACGCTGGTGCTGCGCGACGGGGTGCTGCACTACCACCTGACCGGTACCAACTTCTTCCGCCCCGTCGAGAGCGAAGCCGTGCAGCAGGCCCGCCCGGTGTGGGAGCAGACCTTGCCCTCGGAAAACCAGGACGTGTACCGCGCCGAGTTTCTGGCCGACTACCTGCTGCGCGCCGCTCAGCACCCGCGCCCCGCCGCCGACGGCGCTCCGGCGGTGCTATCGGTGCCCGAGCTGGAACGGCTGAGCCCGGCCGAGCTACTTGGCTACGTGCAGCAGCACATGGCCCCGCGCTACGCCGAGGGCTACCTCAAGGGCGTGCACGACCACGACGCGGCCCTGCTCCTGGCGGCGCTGGTACGCCTGACGCGCACCGCCGGCCTGCTGCGCTACCCCGCCGATACCCGCGCCGCGGCCGCGCTCTACTGGCACCGCTTTGCTCCGACCGAGCCGAAAACTCACTGGCAGCGCCAGATTCAAGGTTTGGCGCTGCTGCTGCAGGTTTTCCCCGACGCCCAGGAAACCGGCCAGCTCACCGCCGAGTTGCAAGCGGCCATCGACGCCTTTGCCGCTAAAACCGGCTTATTCACCCCGTCGGAAGTGACCGAGGCCGGCGAATACCTGCTGCACGAGCTGATTCAGCAGAGCAGCGCGTCTTCGCTGGCCGGGCCGGTGCCAGGAGCCGGTGCCGGCCCGGGCGGCTTGGTGGAAGGTCGGGGCAGCCTCCCCGCGGAGCCGGCCCCGGTTCCCCGAACGCCCTTTACCACCTCCGCCGAAGCCGCCGACCTGTACGACGCCTTCCAGAAGCAGCTCAAGGAGCGCCGCGCCACTGAAACCTTCGAGGCGTCGGTTGCGGCCCTGGGCAGGCAGCCCACCGCCCAATTTCAGCTGATCCGCCAGTGGCTGCAGGCTTTCCGCCAGCAAACCGCCAGCGCCGCCGCTGACGCGTACCGCGACGAAGCAGCCGTGCTGCTGTCTACCGGCGGCTACGCGCCGGAGAAAGTGGTACGTACGCCCCTGACCGAAGTGCTGCCCGACATGCGCGGCAACCATGCGCGCGTTGTCGCCAGCAACGAGCAGCAAACCACGAAAAACGAATACCAGCTCGATTTTCCCGCCTTCCGCCGCCGGCTGCACCACTACCGCGCGCGCACACTGCCGCAGTTTGAGGCCTATCAGGCGCTGAAAAAGGAGCTGCTGGCCCAGGCCGCCGAGGACCTGCGCCTAGAAGACTTCCGCCCCCGCGTGCTGACTTCCTTCGTGCGCAACCAGCTCATCGACCAGGTGTATTTGCCGCTCATCGGCGCGAACCTGGCCAAGCAGATCGGCACTGCGGGCGAGGGCAAGCGCACCGACCTGATGGGTCTGCTGCTGCTGATTTCGCCGCCGGGCTACGGCAAAACGACGCTGCTGGAGTACGTAGCCAACCGCCTGGGGCTGATTTTCATGAAAATCAACGGCCCGGCCATCGGGCACGCGGTGACCAGCGTGGACCCCGCGCAGGCGCCGAATGCCGGGGCGCGGCAGGAGCTGGAGAAGCTGAACCTGGCCTTCGAGATGGGCGACAACGTGATGATTTACGTCGACGACATCCAGCACTGCCACCCGGAGTTCCTGCAGAAGTTCATCTCGCTCTGCGACGCCCAGCGCAAAATCGAGGGCGTGTACCAGGGCCGGGCCCGCACCTACGACTTCCGCGGCCGCAAGGTGTGCGTGGTGATGGCCGGCAACCCCTACACCGAAACCGGGGACGTGTTCAAGCTGCCCGACATGCTGGCCAACCGCGCCGACATCTACAACCTGGGCGACATCCTGACGGCCGGCTCCGAGCAGGCGTTCCGCCTTTCTTACCTCGAAAACGCCCTTACCAGCCACCCCACCCTGGCCCGCCTCGCCGCCCAGGCCCCCCAAGACGTGCCCACTTTGCTGCGCCTGGCCGAAACCAACTCGGCCGACGGCCTCACGTTCGAAGGCAACCACTCGCCGGAGGAACTCAGCGAGTACGTGGCCGTGCTGCGGCAGTTGCTGCGCCTGCGCGACGTGGTGGCCCGCGTCAACGCCGCTTATATCAGCTCGGCCGCCCAGGCCGACGCCTACCGCACCGAGCCGCCGTTTAAGCTCCAGGGCTCCTACCGCAACATGAACAAGCTGGCCGAGAAAGTGCGCCCGGTGATGAACGACGCCGAAATCGAGCAGCTGCTGGCTGCCCACTACGAAAGCGAAGCCCAGACCCTGACCAGCGCCACCGAAGCCAACCTGCTCAAGCTGCGCGAGCTGCTGGGCTGGCTCACGCCCGAGCAGGAGCAGCGCTGGCAACAGATCAAGCAGACCTACCAGGAAAACCTGCGCAACTCTGGCGCCGGGCAGCTGCTGCAGATGCTCGATAAGCTGGAAAGTATTGCCGGGGGCTTGAGCGGCATTCGGGAGGCACTCAACAACAATTAACGGCCCATGACCCTGCACCCGCTCACGGGCACCCACGCCCTGCTTTTTGCCCTCGGCCTGGGCCTGGTGCTGGCCGGGGCGCACCTGCTGCTGCACAGCAGCCAGCTCCGCCGCCGGGGCCGCCGCACCTGGGGCTCGGTCAGCGGGACCGATACCAATCCGGCCCGCACCCACGTCACCTTTCGCACCACCGATGGCGAGTTGGTAACGGTGTAGTCGCGCTACCGGCTGGCCGCGGGCGCAGCCGTGCCGCTGTACTACGACCCCGAGCAGCCCGCGCAGTTTGCCATCGACAGCGCGCTGTACCGGTGGGGACCATACGCGCTGATTGGGCTTGGCCTGGGCCTTATCCCACTGGCGTGGCTGCACTGAGCGCGGCCAGCCTACCCCGTCCGAAGCCGGACGGGACGCCTTTCCGTCTTGATTCAGCCGACTTCCGCCTGGGGCAGCTGCTGCGCCGGATTGATCTAGCGGCTTGGTTATGGATTTGGCGGCTGGCAGCGCCCGGCCCGCCAGCCATTGCCCACCCCGCAGTCCATGTTTTAGGTATTCGCGCAGTATTTGCAGAGCAAAGCCGATTTCACCGCCGAAGAAATTCAGCGTATCCAGGCCGTTACGGTGCTCAAAAACGTGCGCAAGCGGCAATTTCTGCTGCGGGTCGGCGAGGTGTGGTCCTTCAACGCCTTCGTCACTAGCGGCTGCCTGCGCACCTACGCCGTGGATGCGAGGGGCGCCGAACACATCATCACCTTTGGGATAGAAAATTGGTGGGTGGGCGACCAGGAAAGCTTGGTTCCCGGCCAGCCTGCGCGCTACAACATCGATGCGGTGGAGGACTCGACGGTGGCCCTGATCAAGAAAGAAGAGTTTGAGCGGCTGCGGCGCGAGCTGCCCCAGTTCCACGAGGTCATCAACACCATTCTATACCGCAGCTTTATGGCGGCGCAAAACCGCATCCATGCGGCCATCAGCTACTCGGCCGAGGAAAAATACCGCGACTTTCTGCAGAAGTACCCCGGCTTTGCCCTGCGCATTCCGCAGCACATGGTGGCCTCTTACCTGGGCATGACCACCGAAACGCTCAGCCGCATCCGCCGCTGCTCGTAGCCGGCCGCGGGCGGCTACGAGCGGGCGCAGCTACGCCCGAAAAACCAGCCTCGTTCGGCGGCGCTCGAGCATTCCTGCCATGTCACCCGACAGGGCTTTTTTTGACAAATGTCAAAGGAATAGGGGGGCGGTTCGACGGACCTTTGTTCTGTTAGCCGGCCGCTCGTAGCCCGCTTCGTCCGCCACCTCGGACCGCAACGCATAAGGTCCCGGCGTCCGCCCGGTGCCATTCGCCCATCCTTTTTCGCCATGAAAAACAGCGTTTTTCAGCTTGCCCCGATGCGCCCTTACCCCGGCACGGGCTAGACGGGCCCGCTCAGGCTCAACCCCATCATAATCAACTCAAAGTCTTCACGGCGTGCCTAACCCTTCGCCGCCTCTCTTTCTACCGTTTTTTCAACCTTTCTCATGCATACCTCGCAAAAACTCGCCGGCAAAGTAGCCCTCATTACGGGCGGTACCAGCGGCATTGGCCTCGGCGCGGCCAAGGCTTTCGTCGCCGAAGGCGCCTACGTATTCATCACCGGGCGCCGGCAGGCCGAGCTTGACGCGGCCGTGGAGCAGCTCGGCACCTCGGCCGCCGGCATCCGCAGCGACGTCACCAATCCGGCCGACCTCGACCGGCTGTTTGCCACCATCCAGGCGCAGAAAGGCCAGCTCGACGTGCTCTTCACCAACGCCGGCGGCGGCGAGTTTGCCCCGCTGGGCAGCATCACCGAGGCGCATTTCGACAGCACCTTCGACCTGAACGTGAAGGCCACGCTGTTTACGGTGCAGAAAGCCCTGCCCGTGCTGCGCGACGGAGCTTCGGTTATCCTGATGGCTTCTACGGCCGGCTCCACGGGCAGCCCCAACTTCAGCGTGTACAGCGCCTCCAAGGCCGCCGTGCGCTCCTTTGCCCGCACCTGGACGCTCGACCTGCAGGCGCGCCGCATCCGCGTTAATGCCATCAGCCCTGGCCCCATCGACACCCCCGGCCTGAGCGGCTTGGGCACCGACGAAGCCCAGGCGCAGCAGATTAAGAGCTACCTGGCCAGCACCGTGCCGCTGGGCCGCCTGGGTCAGCCCGAAGAAGTGGGCAAAGCCCTCGTATTCCTCGCCTCCGACGATAGCAGCTTCGTAGCCGGCACCGAGCTGTTCGTGGACGGCGGCATGGCGCAGGTGTAGCCGCCCGCCGAAGTAGCTACTCATGGCAACGCCGCAGCCGGGCCCTTCCCGGCTGCGGCGTTGGTGTTTGCAGGCTGCAGCCTAAAGCTAAAACTCAAAGGTCTCGCAGTGCAGCACCGTGGGCTCACACGCGAGGAGGTAGCGCGCATCCTCCGGGTAATACCGCGCCTGCTCGTACTCTTCCCCGGCAAACCGCTTTATGCTGGCGTAGTCGTTCCAGCGCGTGACCGTCCAGAAGTGGCACACCTCCCCCTCCAGCCGCCGCAGCACCTGCACGCTCAGGTTGCCCGGCGTATTTTTATAGTCGGCAATGCCGGACCGCTGCAGGTATTCCAAGTAAGCGTCGGCGTGATGGGCGGCCGTGGTGCCGTGCCAGATGCGGGTGATGATGGTGGGCATAACGGGCAGTATTGAATGGTCTGGTATTACGCGCAATGGGGCCGGTAAGTCGGCTAACGACTCCCCCGATTGGCCGGTTTTTCCACGTGCCTGCTGCGTATTTCCTTTTTCGGCCCGGTGGGCCTGCGTCCTGAGCCGGCCGCACCGAAACGCCCGCCCGCTCCCGCCCGTTAGCCGGCAGACTATGCCTGCTCCCGCCGTCCGCCTCACCGAAGGCCCCATTCTCCGCACCCTGCTCCGCTTGGCCGTACCCATCGTGCTGGCCAACCTGCTGCAGACCGGCTACCAGCTCGTCGATGCCTACTGGGTGGGCCGCTTGGGCGCCGCCGCGGTGGCCGCCGTGGCCGTCAGCTTCCCCGTCAACTTCCTGCTTGTGGCCCTGGGCTCGGGCTTTTCGGTGGCCGGCTCGGTGCTGGTGGCCCGCAACTTCGGTGCCCGCAACCTGCCCATGGTCAACCACGTGGCCGCCCAGTCCTTGGTGCTCACCCTGTCCCTGTCGCTGCTGCTGGCCGTGGGAGCTTATTTCGCCTCGCCCTTGCTGCTGCGCCTCATCGGCGTCGGGCCCGACATTTTTCCGCTGGCCAACCGCTTTCAGCAGGTACTTTTCCTCGGCCTGCCCCTGAACTTCGGGTTTCTCATGTTTCAGGCCCTGATGCGCGGCGTGGGCCAGGTGCGCCTGCCGCTCTACATCAACCTGCTGGCCCTGGCCCTTAATTTCCTGCTCGACCCGCTCTTCATCTACGGCTACGGCCCGGTGCCCGGCCTCGGCGTGGCCGGCGCGGCCTTGGCCACCGTCAGCACCCAGGCCCTGTCGGTGGTGCTGGGCTTCGTCGTCATGCTGCGCGGCACCGCCGGGCTGAAGCTCAGCTTCCGCGGCTTCCGCCCCGATACGGAGCTGATGCTGCGCGCCTTCCGCCTCGGCGCCCCCTCCTCCATCGATTTATCGGCCCGCGCTCTGGGCTTTTCCATGATGACCATCCTGGCCACTGGCTTTGGCACCACCGTGCTGGCCGCCTACGGCATCGGCTCGCGCCTGCTGGCCCTGGGCATCCTCCCGGCCCTGGGCATCTCACTGGCCTGCTCCACGTTGGTGGCCCAGAACCTCGGTGCCCAGCGCCCCGACCGCGCCCGCCAAACTGCCCGCTACGCCATTGGCACCAGCTTCCTGGGCCTGCTGCTGGTGGGCGGGGCCATATACGCGGCCGCCCAGCCGCTGGTGCGCTTCTTCCTCGCCGGCGACGAAGCCGTGGCCGCCGAAGCGGTGCAGTTTGTGCGCATCGCCGCCGCCAGCCTCTGCTTTACCGGCGTGCAACAGTCGGTTTCCGGCTCCCTGCGCGGGGCCGGCAACACCCTGGGTGCCATGCTCCTCACCCTCATCAGCACCTGGGTGCTGCAGTTTCCCATTGCCTGGTACCTCAGCAGCCACACCGCCCTGGGCTTCCGCGGCCTCTGGTGGAGCTTCGTGGCCAGCAACGTGCTGGCCGCTACGCTGGCCCTGCTCTGGTTTCTGCGAGGCAGCTTGCAGCAAGCCGACGTGCTCCAGCCGCAAGTGGACGTGGAGGCGGGAGTGGCGGAGGAAGCGGGGTGAGGCGGCGGCCCAGTTCGGCTGGTTTATGGGCCCCAACGCTACGGTAGTGCTCCGCTCATCAGTGCGCAAGTTTTTTTTTGAACAGGAAGCCGGGGTGAGGCGCACATGAGGCCTACTATTCGCAGAAGAAACCGCGGTGATGGGCGATAATCCGAGCCGCTTGGACGGCAGTTTCGGCCCGCTACCGCTCCGGCCGCCGGCCCTGGCACCTGGCTTGCAATTACCCTGGCAAGCGGTTGAATCCTTCGCCGCCTCCACTTCTTCTCCTCCTCTCACCCCAACCTCCACTTGCCATGAAAGCCTCCCTGTTTTCCTTCGTTGCCGCCCTGGGCCTGTTCGCTGCTTCTGCCTCGGCCTTCGCCGCCCCGAGCGCCGCTCCCTTCAACAACCGCCGCGAAATGAGCCGCTACGAGCGGGAGCGGGCCGAACGCCTGGAGCGCGAACGGGCCGAACGCGCCCGCCGCGAAGCCGCGGAGCGGCAGCGCCGGTTTGAGCTCGAACGCCAGCGCCAGCTCGAAGCCCAGCGCCGCCTCGACGCCCAACGTGCCGCCGAACGTGCCCGCTACGAAGCCCAGCACCGCAACGACCGGCACGACGACCACGGCCGCTACGACCGCGACTACCGCCGCTAGGTCGCTTCACGCCTGATTGCCCCAAAAAGCCCCGGCCCACCAGCCGGGGCTTTTTGCGCCCTCCCCGGAGTGCCGCACGCAAGGCAAGGCCGGTATACAGCTCTTAAGCGCATTGTCGAAAGCATAGGGCGTCGCCCTACCGCGTCAGCTGGCTTCCCCTCCCCTTTTCGGAGAGGGAGCTGGGGGGTGAGGCGAACGTGAGGCCGGCCGGCGGCTGCGAGGCTTCGTCTTCCCGCGGTAAAAAGATGCGAAACGTGGTGCCCGCGTCCACGGTGCTGTCCACCTCCACGCGCCCACCCGCCTGCCGGGCCAGCCGGTTGACCAGGTACAGCCCCATGCCCGTGCCGGCCACTTCCGGGTGAAAGCGGCGAAACAGCTGAAACAGCTCCCGGCTGTGTCGCTGCAGGTCGATGCCGCGGCCGTTGTCCTGCACCTCCAGCACGGTGGCGTGGGGGGCCCGGGTCGTGCGCACCCGCACCCGCGGCGGCCGGCCCGGCACGGCGTACTTCAGCGCGTTTGAGAGCAGGTTGTAGAGCAGGCTGTGCAGCCCCGGCCGGGCCATGCGCAGCACCGGCGCGGCGGCGAAGTCCAGCTCGAAGGTGGCCCCGGCCGGCAGCGGCTGCAAGCTGCGGATGATTTCCTCGGTGAAGGGCTGCAGCGCCACGGGCTCGGCGGGCATCTGCTCCAGGGCCCGCTGCAGCTGCACCACCTGCGTCAGCCCGTCGATGGTAGCCAGGATCTGCCCCAGCGCGTCCTCAAACATGCACATCATCTGGGTCGCCTCCGCGTCGTGGAAGGTGACGGAGCGGCGCAGCTCCTCGAACAGCCCCACCATGTTGTTGATGGGCTGCTTCAAATCGTGCGAGGCCGTGTAGACGAAGGAATCCAGGTCGGCATTGATGCGGGTGAGCTGCTCGTTTTTGGCCCGCAACTGTTCATTGGCCCGGGCCAGTTGCTCGCGTTGCTCCTCGGCCTGCACTTTGGCGCGCAGCAGTTCCTGCTCGTACTTGCGCCGCTCGGTGATGTCGAACAGGCTCACGCGCACGGCCAGCGGCGTGCCGTCGGGCTCGCGCAGCAGCACCGCGCTCAGCAGCACCGGCAGGGTGCTGCCGTCGCGGCGGCGCAGCAGGTAGCTCATTTCGCGCACCTGCCCCTGCAGCAGCAGCAGCGGGGCGCAGTGCGTTTCGTAGTGCACGCGCCCGCCCACCGTCAGCAGCTGCTGCAGGCAGCGGCGGGCCACCAGCTCCTCGCGCCGGTAGCCCAGCCAGCCGAGCAAGGTTTGGTTCAGCTTTACCAGGGTGCCGTCGGGCAGGCAGGTGCAGTAGCCGCAGGGCGCGTGCTCGTAGAGGTCTTCGAGGTTTTCCTGGGTCAGGCGCAGGTCCAGAGCGGGCAGCGGCTCCTCGTCTTCGGGCAAATTCATGGCTACGGGCGGGGCGCAGCGCCCAGAAAGTGGTCGATGGCGGCAATGGTGGGCGCGGGCGCGCTCAGGTGCGGACAGTGGCCGGAGGTGTCGAGCACTACCAGCTCGCTGCCGGGCAGCTGCCGGTGCAGGTATTGACCCACCTGCACCGGGGCAATAACGTCGTGGGCGCACTGCAGGATGAGGGCGGGCGTGCGCAGCCGCGGCAGGTCGGCGCGGTTGTCGCCTAGGAAGGTCACGCGGGCGAAGTGCCGGGCAATGGCCGGATCGGTGCGGCAGAAGCTGTCGGTCAGCTCCCCGGCCAGCTCGGGCCGCTCCGGGTGGCCCATGATGACCGGCGCCATGGCCCCCGACCAGCCCAGGTAGTTGGCGTCCATCGCGTCGAGCAGCTCCTCGATGTCGGCCCGCTCGAAGCCGCCCACGTAGCCCGCGTCGTTGAGGTAGCGCGGCGAGGGCGCCACCAGCACCAGCCGCTCCACCAGGGCGGGCGCGGCAATGGCCGCCAGCACCGCAATCATGGCGCTGACGGAGTGGCCTACCAGCACCACCCGCGGCAAGGCCAGCGCCTGCAGCACTTCCAGCACGTCGTCGGCGTGGGCCTGCAGCGAGGCGTAGCGGGCGGGGTCGTAGGCCGCCAGCTCGGAGCCGCCCGCGCCCACCAAATCGAGCAATACCACGCGGTAGCGGTCCTCGAAAGCCGGTGCCACCAAGCGCCACATGCGCTGGTCGCAGCCGAAGCCGTGGATGAACACCAGGGCCACGGTCCCGGTCCCGCTTACCGAGACGTTGTTGCGCGTGAGGGCACTCGTTGCCATTTCTACTGCTCCCGGCTCGTGGTGATGTTAGCGGCCTGGCTGACCCAAGATAGGGGTTATCCGCCGCACGTTCTGCGGGTAGTTGGGCCGTGGCCGGGCATCCCGGCCACGGCCCAGCCGTAAGACCGACGAAGCGCCCGCACCTTTCCCGGCACCAACGCTCCGCCCGTATGAACGCTAAGCTGCTCGCGGCCACCGCCCTTGGCCTGCTCCTGCTCCTTCGCCCCGCCGCCCAGGCCCAGGACCTCGGCGGCGCCCTCGACCTGGGCCAGCTCGGCCAAAGCCTGGCCCTGAGCGCAGCCATCAACGCCGACGCCGAGCGGCGGGCCAAGGAAATGGGCATCCGCCTCGACCACTCGAAAGCCGGCAGCCAAACGGCGACTACCGGCGCCGGTGCCGCCCGCCTGCGCTACACCGCCACGCCCGCCCTGCGCCGCCAGACCGTCGACAACCTGGCCCGGCGCTTGCAGGCCCGCAGCCCGGCCCAGGCGCAGGCCCTGCGCACCAGCTTCGGCCCCGGCGGCCCGGCCGATTACGCCCGGCTCTACACCGCCGGCCTGCCGGGCTCGGGCTTTCAGGACAACGACGCGGCCTCATCCCTGGCCTCGTTTCTGGAAGTGGCCTACGTAGTCGTCAACGACCTGCGCGACACCAAGGCCCTTACCCCGGCCGTCGACCAGGGCTTGCGCCAGCAAGTGGCGGGCCTGCTCAGCCAAAACGCCGCCGCCAAGAGCCCGGCCCAACTGGCCCAGCTCGGGGAGGAAATGAAGCTGCAAACCGTGGTGCTGATGGCTGGCTGGCAGGAAAGCCTCAAATCCGGCCAGGCGGCAGCCTTCCGCGGCAACATCGCCCAAAGCTTCCGCTCCCAGTTTGGCCTCGACCTCACCCAGGTCCGTCTCACCGAAAACGGCTTCGTGCCCAAATAGCGCCGGCTCCTTTTGGCGCGACGCCGGCTGCCCGGGTAGCTTAGTCCTGTCTCTTTGCCGAGGTGGGTTGTGTAGGCTTGTGAAGCCTTCGGCCGAGTGCTAGTGGCAGGTATTTGTTCGTTCGGAGGCAGACGAGCGGACCCTGCGCGAAGCATCTGGGGCGCTTCCCAACTCGTGTAATCCTCACCATCCACACGCGGGATGTCTCGACTGCCCCCCCCGGCAGGACGGCTTGGTTAGCCTGTTCGACCACGCCCGGGAGGTGCTACGCGTAGCGGCGGCCTGATTGAGCGCCCCGGATGGCGGCGGTATTTTTTTGCTGGACTACTTACGCAACCCGGGCGGCCCGACGCACTGTCGGGCCGCCCAGGTTATCAGCGGTGCTCAACGGCAAGAGCTGCGACCAGTCCGTCCGGCTTTCCCGCTTGGGTTGATCGGCGGAGCGGCCGTGCGTGGTGCGCTAGGGCATGCCTTTGCCGCCGGCCGCGCCGTAGACTTGCCCGGTAGAGTAGCTGGCCTGCGGGTCGGCCAGCTGCACGTAGATGGAGGCCAACTCCACTGGCTGCCCCGGCCGGCCCATGGGCGTGTCGCCGCCGAACTTCACCAGCTTTTCCTGGGTGGCGCCGCCGCTCACCTGCAGGGGCGTCCAGATGGGCCCGGGGGCCACGCCGTTGACGCGGATGCCCTTGGGGGCGAGCTGCTTGGCCAGGGAGCGAACGTAGTTAGTGGTAGCGGCCTTGGTCTGGGCGTAGTCGTAGAGGTCGGGCGAGGGGTCGGTAGCCTGCTCGGAGGTGGTGCCGATGATGCAGGAGCCCGGCTTGAGGTGGGGCAGCGCGGCCTTGATAATCCAGAACGGGGCGTAGATGTTGGTTTTCATCGTCGCGTCGAAGTCCTCGGTGCTCAGGTCCAAAATGGACTGGCGCTGCTGCTGCCGCCCGGCGTTGCTGACCACGATGTCGAGTCCGCCGAGCTGGCGCACGGTTTCGTCGACCAGCCGCTTGCAAAACGCCTCGTCGCGTAGGTCGCCGGGAATGGCCACGCCCTTCTGCCCGGCGGCTTTGATGAGGGCAATAACTTCCTTGGCGTCGGCTTCTTCGGCCGGCAGGTAGTTGATGGCCACATCGGCGCCCTCGCGGGCGTAGGCAATGGCGGCGGCGCGGCCCATGCCCGAGTCGCCGCCCGTAATCAGGGCCTTGCGCCCCTTGAGGCGGCCCGAGCCCTTGTAACTTTTCTCGCCGTGGTCGGGTTTGGGCTCCATTTGGCCGGCCAGCCCGGGCCAGGGCTGCTGCTGGCTCTTAAACGGCGGCTTGGGGTATTTTTTGGTGGGGTCTTCCAACGGATCGGCGGCGGCGCTGCCGGTTTCGGGGGCCCCGAATACCGGGCCGACGGCCGCCACGGCCAAGCTGGCGCTCAGCCCGCTGATAACCTGGCGGCGGCTGAGCTTGTGTTCTTCGTTCATCATGGGTTAGATGCGGTTGTGGTGTTGATGCAATGCCTAGCAGCTACGCGGGGCGCCGGCGTACCGTTGCCCGGGTCCGGCTCCGTGCCACCCGACGTGCCCCGGCCGCGCGCCCGGAGTGGCCCCGGTTGGCCAGCCCTGCCGCCGCTTTCCGGCCGCGTCCGCGGCGGGGCCGTATCCGCCCGGCCCCTGCCCCCGTACCTTGCAGCTCACCTCTTGCTTTCTTCGCCGTGCCCCCAGCTGCCCCCGCGCCCGCGCCCTACCTGCTCATCCGCTGCCCCGACGAGCCGGGGCTGATTTACCGCATCACCGGCGTGCTCTTCCGCCACGGCCTGAACATCGTGCGCAACGACGAGTTCGTGGAGCAGTCCGGGCCCACGTTTTTCATGCGCACCGAGCTGACGGGCACCATCGAGGCCGAACCGCTGCTGCGGGAGCTGCGCGCGGCCCTGCCCGCGGCCGCCGACGTGCATCTCGGCGACCCGCGCCCCAAGGACATCGTGGTGCTGGCCACCAAGGAGCACCACTGCCTGAGCGAGTTGTTGGTGCGCCACGCCTTCGGGGAGCTGGGCGCCCGCATCCGGGCCGTCATCAGCAACCACGCCGTGCTCGGGCCCCTCACCGAGCAGTTTGGCGTGCCCTACCACTACGTGAGCCACGAGGGCCTGAGCCGCCCGGCCCACGAGGCCGCCATCCGCGCCGTGCTCGACTCCTACCAGCCCGAGTACGTGGTGCTGGCCAAGTACATGCGTATTCTCTCGCCCGAGTTCGTCGCCCCCTACGCCGACCGGCTTATCAACATCCACCACTCTTTTCTGCCGGCCTTCGTGGGGGCCAGCCCCTACGCCCAGGCCTACGAGCGGGGCGTGAAAATCATCGGCGCCACGGCCCACTTCGTCAACGACGACCTGGACCAGGGGCCCATCATCACCCAGGGCGTGATGCCCATCGACCACAGCCAGAGCGCGGCCGATATGGCCCAAGCCGGCCGCGACGTGGAAAAAATTGTGCTGGCCCGGGCCCTGCGGCTGGTGTTTACGGAGCGCGTGTTCGTGCACCGCAACAAGACCATCATTTTCGAATAACCCACTGACAATCTGCCCCTGCGCCCCGAAAAGCCCCGGCCGCAGGTCGGGGCTTTTCGGTTAGTGGCCCGCCCGGCTGCAAGGGTAGCGGGGCTTTGCCTCCCGGCGGCCGGCTTGTTTTTTGCGGGCTGGCACACCAGGGGCTGCCCCGGAGCGTTGTGCTTCCTGGCTTGGCCGCGGGCCGTGCGTTGCTACCTATCCACGTTACGTTTCACTGCTTGTCGACATTCTTACCTGCCGAATCCCGTCCGGTTGCGTGCTGCGGGCCCCACCGGCACCGAACCGGGGCGCCGACGCTGCGCCCGGCGCTTGCTGCTACCGCCTCCGCCAAAACTGCACCGGCTATAAGGGCCGGCTCTACGTGATGCGCGGGCATTAAACCTGCGCGCCGCATTGGCATCTACCCCACTACATCTTTCTCGCCCTACCCGCTATGAACACGTTACGCATCTTTCTGCTAATTCTGCTTACCGCCGCCTGGGCCCTGGCCCGCACCGTATTCGGGCGCTAAAGCGGCCGGCGCCTCCGAGAAGTGCCGGGCAGCACCGAGCGCCCTAAGCAACCTTTGCCGCCGCCGCGCAGTAGCCCGATGCAAGGCCGGCGGCCACTTGCCGGCCCTCATCAGCTTTTTTGGCATGACTCACCGGCCCGATTCTTCCCTCGGCCTTAGCGACCGGCTGGCGCTGGAACGCACGCGCCTGGCCAACGAGCGTACCGTGCTGGCGTACCTGCGCACCGGCATGGCGCTGGTGGTGGCCGGCTTCTCGCTGGTCAACTTCTTTCGCGCCCACCTCTACGTGTGGGTGGGGGTGCTGTTCGTGCCCCTGGGCCTGGGCATCGTGGCGCTGGGCTGGGTGCGCTTTCTGGCCAAGCGCCGCCACATCCGGCAGGCCATGCAGTGAAGCCAGCCGCTGGCCGACGCAGGAGGGGCCCGGGCGGGCCTCGCGGGTGATAGTTGCGTTGTATCTTTATGCTTCCTTCGCAAGCACCCACCCATGAAACACCTGTACTCAGCGGCGTTGCTGCTGCTCGTCAGCTTGGCGGCCCACGCCGTGCCCCTCACCTTCCGTGTGGACATGAGCCAGCAGACGGTAGCCGCCGCGGGCGTGCACGTGGCCGGCAACTTCCAGGCCGCCGCCGGCTTCGGCACCGACTGGAACCCGGCCACCACCCTGCTCACCGACCCGGATAATGACCGCATCTACGAGGTGACCGTGGACGTGCCGGCGGGAACTTACCTCTACAAGTTCGTGAACGGCAACGGCTGGAGCGGTGCCGAACTGCCCTCCGCCTCCTGCGGCGTGGACGACGGCGGCGGCAACGTGAACCGGCAAGTGGCCCTGCCTACCTCGGCCCTGCGCCTGCCGGCCGTGCCCTTCGGCGGCTGCCCCACGCTGGTCACGTTTCGGGTGAACATGCGCGGGCAGACGGTGGCCCCGGGTGGCGTGCACGTGATGGGCAACTTCCAGACCCTGGCCGGCTACGCCAGCAACTGGAACCCCGCGGCCATTGCCCTCACCGATTACAACAACGACGACATCTACGAGGCGCAGGTGGCGCTGCCGGCTCCGGGCCGCTTCCTCTACCGCTTCGTGAACGGCAGCGCCGCCGCGGCCGCCGAAACCGTGCCCGCCACCTGCGGCCTCGACGATGGCACCGGCGCGGGCACCCTGGCCCGGGTGTACAACGCCACGGCCGCCACCAACACCGCGCCGGCCGTGTGCTTCGGCTCCTGCCAAACCTGCGGCCCCACCCTCGACGCCTTCGCCACGCACTGGTGGAACGACGCGGTTTTCTACGAGGTGTTCGTGCGCAGCTTCTACGACTCGAACGGGGACGGCAAGGGCGACTTCGCCGGCCTGACCCAGAAGCTCGACTACCTCAACGACGGCAACCCGGCCACCACCACCGACCTGGGCGTGACCGGGCTGTGGCTGATGCCCATGATGGAGTCGCCGAGCTACCACGGCTACGACATCACCGACTACAAAGCCACCGAGGCGGACTACGGCACGATGGCCGAGTTCGAAACCTTCCTGGCCGCCGCCCACCAGCGCGGCATCAAGGTCATTCTGGATCTGGTGTTCAACCACACCTCCGACCAGCACCCGTGGTTTACGCAATCGGCCAGCGCGGCCAGCAGCCCCTACCGCGACTGGTACCGCTGGTCGAGCACCAACCCCGGCGGCCTGGGCTGGTACCCGCGCAACGGCAGCTACTACTACGGCTACTTCTGGAGCGGCATGCCCGACCTGGACTGGCGCAACCCGCAGATGAAGGCCGCCATGTGGGACGCCACCCGGTTCTGGCTGCGCAAGGGCGTGGACGGCTACCGCCTCGACGCGGTGAAGTACCTGGTCGAAACCGGCACCACCGTCGAAAACGCGCCCGAAACCCTCGACGTGCTCCGGGAATTCCGCGACTCGGTGCGGGTGGTCAGCCCGAACGCCTTCACCATTGGGGAGGTGTGGACCAGCACCGCGCAGGCCGTGCCCTACGTGGTTGATCAGCGCCTCGACGCCTGCTTTGAGTTTGACCTGGCCGCGGCCCTGGTGAGCAGCCTGAACGCGGGCAGCCCCGCCACCGTGCGCGCGCAGCTGGCCGCCACCGACGCCAGCTACCCGCGCCTGCAGTACGGCACCTTCCTGAGCAACCACGACCAGAACCGCGTCCTGGGCTTGCTGGGCGGCGACATGGCCCGCATGAAGCAGGCCGCGGCGCTGTACCTGACCATGCCCGGCGTGCCCTTCGTGTATTACGGCGAGGAAGTCGGCCTGCTCGGTACGGGTGCCGACGAGGACAAGCGCAAGCCCATGCAGTGGACCGCCGGGACCAACGCGGGCTTCAGCACCGGCACGCCCTGGCGGGCTCTGAACGCGAACTACGCCCAGTACAACGTGGCCACCGAGCAGGCCGACCCCAGCTCCCTGCTCAACCACTACAAGAAGCTGATCGGCCTGCGCAACGCCCAGCCGGCCCTGCGCCGCGGCTACTACCTGCCGCTGACGTCTTCGGCCGCCGGCTCCCTGCTCAGCTACGCCCGCGTGTACAACCAGGAAGCAGTGGTGGTGGTGAGCAACCTGAGCAGCGCCGCCGTCACGGGCGCCACCCTCGCCTTGCCGCTTTCCACCCTGAGCGCCGGCACGTACCAGGTGACGGAGCTCTACTCGGGCCAATCCGCCGGCTCGGTGACGCTGGACGCGCAAGGCGGCTTCGGCAGCTGGGCCGTAAGCCTGCCCGCACTGAGCGCCAACCAAACCTGGGTGCTGCGCCTGACTTCGCCGGCCACCGCCGCCCGCGCGGCCCAGGCCGGTCTGGGCGTGCAGCTCTACCCCAACCCCGCCGCCCACGCGGTGCGCCTGGCCCTGAGTGGCGCCCCCGCCGGCGCGGCGCAGGTGCAGGTGTACGACGGGCAGGGCCGCCGCCTGCGCACGGTTGATTTCCAGGGCCCGCAGCACACGTTCGACACCAGCACCTGGGCCGACGGCGTGTACTTCCTGCGCGTGCAGGCGGGCCGGGCCGTGGGCGTGCAGCGCCTCGTAGTGACGCACTAACGCGGACGCTACCCAAGCCAATGCAACGACGCCGGCCCCACGCACAGGCGTGCTCTGGTCGGGGCCGGCGTCGGTGGCGGGATGCGCCGGGCTGCTGATGACACGCACCGCGCCTGGGGT
>NZ_JAJFAV010000016.1 GCF_020711235.1 Hymenobacter sp. 15J16-1T3B
GCATTAGATGATATCATAACTTCACCTGCCTTTGCTGAAATGAAGTTTGTTCTCGCATCAAATACCTTTCTTGGTCTATGTATTGACTTGAACTCATCTTTATCGGGTATTATCAAGGATTCATAGAGTCCGTTTCTATTTCCCATATACAAATGCATTCCATGTGCTTTTATATCAAAAACTGGTGCATCTGGAATTTGGAAATGTCTCTTAGTATTGTTGTCTATTCTAATGGTAAACTCATTGTTCGATGCTTTTTTCCAAAAAGCATCGAATTTGCTTTTTATTCCATTTAAGTTTATTGTGGTTTTGCTTTGTTCATTCAAAAGCCAGTCGTTTCTTAAAAAAGCTAATTTTAAGAGGTTGTAATATTCTGAATTAGAAAAGGGCTTAATAAGGTCATCCATTAATACCGAGCATACATCTCCTTCTCTGTTGATCAAAAATAGTCTTCCTAGATAGATGTATCCATCTACAAATTTGTTGTCTATTTGTAACGTCAAAGGTTTCATAAGACTGATTTTTCTATGCGAATTCTAGTTGCGTAATCAATTATATTGTTTTGTTCCCATAAATCTAGTAGATCTGAGCTAGGTCTTTTATTAGAGGAGAGTACTGGAAATCCATGCCAAACGTCGAATAAGTTTTGTGGTCCATCAAAGTAACTCAATACTTCGTCATCTTTGCCAACTATATACGTGCCATTTTCCACTATTGAGAAAAGTGCTTCGTTTTCTTGGCAAAACCACCATCCTTCATCTGCTAACTTAAATACGCCGTATTGTTCATATTCTTTTATTGACCAAATGGATTTTATTTCGTGTGCGCGCTCTTCCTTTTTTCTATTCGTTTTCCTGCTTTTGTTGTGTCTATGTACAGCTGTGTAAAAGTGTCTATTGCTCGTTGGGCCAAAATTGCCATTTTTGTCCCTCGCTAATTTTGGAAAATTAGGCATTTGAGAAAAACTTGATTTGTGGACGTGCTAGCTTATGAAAGTGAGTTTGAATAAGCAGTGTTTGCAATCTATAGCATTTCAAATGAAAAAGCCGCCCCGCCGGAGCCTCCTTTACCTAGAGGCCCCAGCGGGGCGGCGTCAGTTTCAGTAGCTGCTAGCGCCACTTACCCCTCGTCCTCGTCATCCGACACGGTAGCCGCGGCTACCACCGGCGGCATGGATTCCACGGCCAACTCGTTCATCAGCTCGCGGGCGGGCAGCACGCCCTGCACCTCGGCGATGGTGACGGCGTATTTTTACGGGGAATATCCCTGACATCGTATGAAGCAATTCATTTTTCTAGCACTACTAAGCGTGTCAGTGGCTAGCTATGGGCAGAAGACCAAGAAAGTCACCGAGCAGCAGGGCAGCTCCAAGGAGCAGTACCACGTCTTAAGCACGGATCCGAAAGTCAAGCACGGAGCCTATGCCAGATACGATGGGCGGTCCGGTCACCTGGTGGAGCGGGGGCAGTACCGCAACGGCGTGCGGGACAGCGTGTGGACCGAATACCAGTGGGGCGGCCGCAAGGTGCAAGCCCGCGGCAAGTACCGCAACAACGAGAAAGTCGGAGAATGGGAAGCCTACGGCTACGAGGGTGAACTGGTCCAGCGTTTCGATTATACCAAGCGCCAATTGCTGTTTGAAAAATCCGGCAAATGGGCGGAAAAAGTCACCGCCAAAGCGTTGGAAGCCGACGTGTCCCTTGATGCCAAACCAACCTATCTAGGCGGTTGGGATGCGGTTTTTCGAACGGTCGGGATGAATATCCGATACCCGGCACTGGCATTACGGAGCCAAGTCGAGGGTTATGTGTGGATTGCCTTTACGATTGATGCCGCCGGTAAGGCATCGAACTTCCGGGTGGCCAAGGGCATTGGAGCGGGCTGCGACGAAGAAGCGTTGCGGGTGATGCAACTGGTTCCGGCTAGTTGGTTTCCGGCTCAGGCTGGAGGTCGTTCGGTAGCAGCGGAAGTAGAAGTACCGGTACTATTTGCTATCCGCTAAGCGCAGCAACGACGAGGCCCGTCCCATTGGAGCGGGCCTCGTCGTTGCGGTGCCTGACGTTTGTGCTAACCGCTAGTCTTCGTCATCATCCGACACCGTCGCCGCGGCTACCACCGGCGGCATGGATTCCACGGCCAGCTCGTTCATCAGCTCGCGGGCGCGGAGCACGCCCTGCACCTCGGCGATGGTGATGATGAGCTGCTCCTTGCGCTCCTTCATGCTGGCGCGGCGGGGGTGGGTCTGCACGAAGTTCAGGATCTGGCCGAACTGCTCGCCCTGGAAGTAGGGCTCGTGGCCTTCGCCCGCGTCGAGGTAGCCCTTGAGGGTGTCCTTCTTGAGCGAGACTTTGCTGAAGCCCACGCGGCAGGCCTGCCAGCGCAGGCGCACGATGTCGGCCAGCTGCTCCACCTCGGGCGGCAGCGGGCCGAAGCGGTCCGTCATGCTGGCGAGCAGGCGGCGCAGCTCCTCGGGCTCCCGGGCGCGGTCCAGTTTGCTGTAGAGCTGCAGGCGCTCCGAGACGGAGGTGACGTAGGTATCGGGGATGAGGATTTGCAGGTCGGTTTCCACGTTGCACTCGCGGGGGCGGGCAAAGTCGGCGGCGTCCTTGAGGCGGCCGGTGGTGTCGCCCAGGAACAGGTCGCGGAACTCGGTTTCCTTGAGCTCCTGCACGGCTTCGTCGAGGATCTGGTGGTAGGTTTCGTAGCCCAGGTCGTTGATGAAGCCCGACTGCTCGCCGCCGAGCAGGTTGCCCGCGCCGCGGATGTCCAGGTCGCGCATGGCCACGTTGAAGCCCGCCCCGAGGTCCGAAAACTCTTCCAGGGTGCTCAGGCGCTTGCGGGCGTCGCTCGGGAGGCCGGCTACGGGCGGGGTGAGCAGGTAGCAGTAGGCTTTCTTGTTGGAGCGGCCCACGCGCCCGCGCATCTGGTGCAGGTCGGAGAGGCCGTGCATGTGGGCGCGGTTGATGATGATGGTGTTGGCGTTGGGAATGTCCAGGCCCGACTCGATGAGGTTGGTCGACACCAGCACGTCGTAGTCGTGCTCCACGAACTGCATCATGCGCTTTTCGAGCACGTCGCCCTCCATTTGGCCGTGGATGCTGGTGATGCGGGCGTCGGGCACCAGGCGCTGAATCAGGGCGGCCTGCTCGTCGAGGTCCTTCACGCGGTTGTGCACGTAGAACACCTGCCCGCCGCGCTTCAATTCGCGGGCAATGGCGTCGCGCACCAGGTGCTCGTCGAACACGGCCAGCTCCGTTTGCACCGGCTGGCGGTTGGGCGGCGGCGTGCTGATAACCGACAGGTCGCGGGCGCCCATCAGCGAGAAGTGCAGGGTGCGCGGAATGGGCGTGGCGGTGAGCGTGAGCGTGTCCACGTTCACCTTCAGCTCCTTGAGCTTGTCCTTGGTCTTGACGCCGAACTTCTGCTCCTCGTCGATGATGAGCAGGCCGAGGTTCTTGAACTGAATGTCCTTGTTGGTGAGCCGGTGCGTGCCGATGAGGATGTCGGTCTTGCCCTGGGCTACCTTTTCCAGGGTCGCCTTGGCCTGCTTGGTGGTCTTGAAGCGGTTGATGTAGTCGACGGTGACGGGCAGCTCGCCCAGCCGGTCGCGGAAGGTCTTGAAGTGCTGCATGGCCAGGATGGTGGTGGGCACCAGCACGGCCACCTGCTTGCCGTCGGCCACGGCCTTGAAGGCGGCCCGAATGGCCACTTCCGTCTTGCCGAAGCCCACGTCGCCGCACACCAGGCGGTCCATGGGGTGGGGCTGCTCCATGTCGTGCTTCACGTCCTCGGTGGCCTTGGCCTGGTCGGGCGTGTCCTCGTAGATAAAGCTGGATTCCAGCTCGGCCTGCATGAAGGAGTCCTTGGCGAAGGCATGGCCGGGCGCGGTTTTGCGCTTGGCGTAGAGGCGGATGAGGTCGGCGGCAATGTCCTTGACCTTCTTCTTGACCGCCTTCTTCTTGTTTTCCCACTCCGGCGAACCAAGCTTGCTCATGGTCGGCGGCGTGCCCTCGGCGCCCGAGTACTTGGCAATCTTGTGCAGGGCGTGGATGCTCACGGTCAGCACGTCGTCGTCGCGGTACACCAGGCGGATGGCTTCCTGCTGGTGCCCGTTGATTTCCACCTGCGTCAGGCCGGCGAAGCGGGCAATGCCGTGGTCCTGGTGCACCACGTAGTCGCCGGGCTGCAGGGTGCGCAGCTCCTTGAGGGTAAGCGCCTTTTTCTTGGAAAACTTGCGCTTTTCCTGGGCGCGGTAGTAGCGCTCAAAAATCTGGTGGTCGGTATACACCAGCAGCTTCCGCTCTTCGTCGATGTAGCCCTCGCGGAGGCCCAAAGCCAGGTGCTGAAAACGGATTTCGCGGCCCAGCTCGTCGAAGATGGTGCGCAGCCTATCGAGCTGCCGCATGGATTCGGCGGTGAGGATGGTGGTGAAGTCGCGCTGCTGGTTTTCGAGCAGGTTCTTCGTGAGGCGCGAGAAGTCCTTGTTGAACGAGGGCTGCGGCTTGGAGGTAAACTGCACCTGCTCGGCTTCCTTGTAGTAGAAGCGCTTGCCGAATTCCAGCACCGGAAACCGCTCCAGGTGCTTCTTGAGCGCCTTGGTCGTCTCGAACAGCTCCTCGGGCTTCGACACGATTTTGACGCCGTGGCCTTCTTCCAGCACGGTTTTGAAGTTCTGCTCGGCCTTGTCGAATTGCTCGCCTACCACGTCCAGCAGCTGGCGCACGTCCTTGGTCCAGATGGCGGTGTTGGCCGGCAAAAACTCCAGGAACCCCTCGCGCTTCTCCGTGAGCAGCTTCGTCTGCACGTTCGGCACGATGCTGATCTGCTCCTTGCGCTCCACCGACAGCTGCGACTCGGGGTTGAACGTGCGGATTGAGTCGATTTCGTCGCCGAACAGCTCGATGCGGTAGGGCAGCTCGTTGGCGTAGCTGAACACGTCGACGATGCCGCCGCGCACGGCGTACTGCCCCGCCTCGTACACGAAGTCGGTGCGCTCGAAGTCGTACTCGGCCAGCAGCTCGCCCAGAAAGTTCACGTCCAGCCGGTCCCCGACCTTGGTGGAGAAGGTGTTCTGCACGAGGCTCTGGCGGTTAATTACCTTCTCACTCAGCGCCTCGGGGTAGGTCACGATGAGGGCACCCTTGGGCAGCGGCTCCCCGTCCTGCTTGGCCTTGGCCTTGGCCTTTTCGTCCGCCGTCTTGCCCTTCTCGCCCGATTTGCCGGAGAGGCGGTTTAGCACCTCGGCGCGCATGAGCACGTTGGCGTTTTCCGTCTCGTCAAAGGAGTAGGAGCGTTTGTAGGAGCTGGGGAAGGTCAGCACTTCCTCCCGCTCACCCACCAGGTGCTGCAGGTCGGAGGCGAAGTAGGCGGCTTCTTCCCGGTCGTGCAGGATGAACACGAGGTGCTCATCGGGCCGCTCCAGGTGCAGGGTGGCGGCCACCACCGCATCCTGGCTGCCGACGAGGCCGCGCAGGTGGAAGCGTTGGCCGGCACCGCCTTCCACCCCGGGCTTGAGGTTCAGGGCCAGGGTCTGGATGTCGGTGTCGAGCGAGTAGAGGCGGAGGAATTCGGAGGTCTGCACGGTATAGCTGCTTCGGCGGGGAGCAAAGGTAGAAGCCCGGCCGGATGCAATTCCGGTCGGGCGCGTCTTACAATACCACGGCGGTGGGGCGAAAGTTTCCGCGGAAGGACGGTGGGCCGCAACATTGCCGGGGCCCCACCGTCGAAAGCCGCGCAACGACGCCGGCAGACTTACTTAACTCCGGCGGCCCAGGCGTCCAGGCGCTTTTCCAGCACGGTCAGCGGCATGCTGCCGCCCAGCAGAATTTCATCGTGAAAAGCGCGCAGGCTGAACTTCGGGCCGAGCTGCTTTTCGTAGCGGGCCCGCAGCTCGCTGAGTTTGAGCTGCCCGATTTTGTAGCTCAGCGCCTGCCCCGGCACGGCCATGTAGCGCTCCACCTCCGCCGTGGCCGCCTGCTCGCTGATGGGTTCGTTGGCCATCATGTAGGCAATGGCCTGCTCGCGGGTAAACGTGCCGGTGTGCAGGCCCGTGTCGATAACCAAGCGCAGGGCCCGGTGGATTTCGTTGCCCAGGTGGCCCATCAGCTGGTGCAGGTCGGTGAACAGGCCCAGCTCCGGGCCCAGGCTTTCGGCGTACAGCCCCCAGCCTTCGGCAAACACCGCATAGCCGCCCATGCGCCGGAAAGCCGACAGGTCGGGGTTTTCCTGCTGCAAGGACAGCTGGAAATGGTGCCCCGGAATGGCTTCGTGCAGAAACAGGGTTTCCATGGCCGGATTGGCGGCTACGTTGAACTGAAGCGGGTCCAGAATCGGGACGTAGAACACCCCTGGCCGCCCGCTGGCCAGGTCGCCCACGCTGTATTGGGGCGCGGCCGAGGCGGCACGGAAGGCTTCCGTCGCCCGCACTTCAAACCGGCTTTTGGGCACGCGGCCAAACATGCGGGGCAGCGCCGGCGCAATCCGGGCCTGCACCGCGCGGAAGGCCTCCAATACCTGCTCCTGGGTTTGGAAAGGCCGGAACTGCGGGTCGGTCCTGACGAATTCAAAGTAGGCATTCAGGTCGCCCGCGAAGCCGATGCGGGCTTTCACGCGCTCCATTTCCGCCCGGATGCGCGCTACTTCGGCCAGGCCGAGCCGGTGAATCTGCTCCGGCGTGAGGGTGGTCGTGGTATTGGTTTGCACGGCGTAGGCGTAGCGGGCCGCGCCCTGCGGCAGCGCGCCGTAGCCCGCGCTGCTACGGGCCCGGGGCAGGTATTCGGTTTCCAGAAAATCGGCCAGCTTCTGATAGGGCGCCACCACGTCGCGCCGGATGGCTTCCTGGTAAAGCGCCGTCAGGCGGGCCTGGTCGGCCGCTGAGAAATCGGCCGGAAAGGCGGCTATCGGGCCGTAAAACAGGCTCTTGGTCGGATCGGTCACCACCATGGCACGTAGCTGGGGCACCATCCGGGCCACCACGGCTTTGGGCAGCACCACGCCCGCCCGCATGCCCCGCCGGAAATTGCCGATGGCCGAATCGACCAGCACCGGGTAGTGGTGCAGCCGGGCCAGCCACCGGTCGTAGTCGGCCACCGTCTTAAAGGGTTGCGCGCCCTTGCCCGAGCCGTGAATGGGCAGGGTGTTGGTCAGCGACCAGACAAATTGGTTGAAGGGCATCATCCAGTTGTTGAATGCAAACCCCTGCAGGCGTTGCGTCAGCTCGTAGTCCAGGATGTCGTAGCTCACCTGGTCGGTGGCGCTGAGCCGGGCCCGGTCGAAACGGCGCAGCCGGGCGCGGTAGTGGCGGTAGAAGCTGCGCACCGTGTCGCGAAAGGCCTGGGTCTGGTCGTTGGGCAGCTGGTCGTCGAATTGATGGTCACCCCACGCGGTAGCGGTCAAGGGGTACAACTGAAACCGGCGGTGGTTGAACTGCTCCAGCAGCGCTGCGAGTGTTTCCGTCGTGCGCGCCGCCGCGGCCCCCGAAGCCTTGGCCCGGGGCGGTTGCGCGCCGGCCCCCAGGCTCCAGCACGCAGCGAAGACAATGAGCAGGTACTTCATACCAATAAGATCAGGCTATTTGTAACTAAATCAGTCGGTAATAGACTTATTTTTATCCAATATGTTGAGTACACCCCCAGGCGGTCCATGCCGGGACAACGTGTCCGATTGGGTGGGCCGCCGATGAAAAGCCAAATGCCGCCGATCCAGGCAGAATGCCATACCGGCTAGAGCCAGCGCATAGCGGCACTAGGCCGGTGGGCGTTGCAGACCGTCGCGCAAGACGTTGTTGGGCGACCATTCCGCCCCATCCGTATGGGAAACGCCGGAGTTGGTCGGAAATACTTGCGGCGGTAGCCTCACGCGGCCGTACCTTCGGGCTATACTTCACTTCCAGTTCAATTAGTGCGCGGTTCTTCTCACTTAGCTATTGGCCTGATTACCGGCGCCGGTATTGCGGCCGTCACCTCCGATGTGCGCTTTTCCCTGCCCGGCATTGCCCTGGCCGGCTTTTCCTCCCTCGCCCCCGACCTCGACCACCCCAACTCGCGCCTGAGCAAGCGCATGGGCTTTCTGCAGAGCTACGTGCGCTGGGCCTTTGCCATGATGGCGGCCATGCTCGCCATTTTCGCCTACCTGAACCTGCCGCCCGGCCCCAACCAGCGCGTGGCCTACACCGCCGCCCTGGCGACGTTTCTGATTGGCATGGCCATGCAAAACCAATCGGTGCGCAAGCTGGCGCTGCTCTTCACCGGCGCGGCCTCGGTGCTGATTGGCCTCTACGAGCAAATGATCTGGCTGAGCCTGCTCGGCGCCTTCGTGACGGTGGCCCCGTACACCTCGCACCGCTCCTACACCCACACCATTTGGGCCGCCGCGCTCTGGACCTACATCGGCCATCTGGCCAACGAAGACTTGGGCTGGCACGGAGTGGCCGCCTACGCCGGCGCGGGCTACCTCTCGCACCTGCTGGCCGATACGCTTACCAAGTCCGGAGTGCGGTATTTTTTGCCGCTATCGGACAAAGCATTGAAAGTGCCGCTGATTTCAACCGGCACGACCAGCGGCAACCTGCTGGAAGTGGGGATATGTGCCGGCTACGCCCTGCTGGTGGCGCTGCTGTGGTGGCAGCGGTACAATTTAAGCTAAACTAGTTTTTTTCCAAAAATGGGAATAACTCCATCATACCCACCTACAACAATATACACCTTAAGAAATATCGGTGTAAAGTGGGCGGGTATCGGCTGGGATTTGTAACATTGCAACCTCAGACGAAGCCATGAGGAGGGGCGCATCGTCGGCCGCTCTTGCTACTACCGGGTAGCAGGCCGCGGTTGCAACCTCTGCCCGGCGTAGTGAGTCAGTAGCTGCACGGACCGTTAGTCAGCTATTGCTTTTAGCACTATTATTGGGTAAATTATGGTATTAGTTTGAGGCATCTTGCACCCTTATTCCAGCCCACTTCCTTATGTCTTTGTACCTTTGGCCACTTCCGGCTACCGGGCCTGAAGCCTCCGCACCCTTCTCTTACCCTCTTGCACACCTCTCGCAATCATGAGTCACATCAATAGCCCGCTGATCCGGATAGGCGTCTTCTATGACGGCAACTATTTCCTCAAGATCAGTGATTACTACTACTTCCAGCACGACCGTAAGGCCCGCATCAGCCTGGAAGGTCTGCACGAGTTCATTCGCCACCAAGTGGCCGAGGACGAAGACGCCGACGTGCGTCTGTGCCAGATAACCGAACCCCACTTCTTCCGCGGCCGCCTCTCGGCCACCGAAGCCCGCGACAAGGACCGCCTGTTCCACGACCGTCTGCTCGACGACATTCTCATGAATATGTCGATCCAGACCCACTACATGCCCCTGAAGACGCGCGACGGCCGCCTGCAGGAAAAAGGCGTGGACGTGTGGCTGGCCCTGGAAGCGCTGGAACTCTCGATGACCAAGCACCTCGACGTAGTGGTGCTCATCGCCGGCGACTCCGATTACGTGCCCCTGATCAAGAAGCTCAACACCATCGGCACCCGCGTGATGCTGCTGAGCTGGGACTTCAAATACACCGACTTCAAAGGCGAAAACCGCGTAACGCGCCCCTCCCAGCTGCTGCTGGAGACGGTGAACTACGCCGTGGCCATGAACGAGGTCATCGACAACAACCGCGGCGGCGACCTGGTAGACAACCTGTTCGTGAGCCAGCCGGAGCCCTCGCCCTACCCGAACGTAGCTACGCCGAAGCCCTACGTGCCTTCGGCTGCCGGTCCGGAAGGCTCGATTGGCATCAGCACCATCAAGAACCTGAAGAACGGCTACGGCTTCGTGGTGATGCCGCCCAACAACCTCTTCTTCTCGTACGCCGACATGGCCGAAGGCCAGGACTTCAACGAGCTGCACGAAGGGGATTGGGTTGAATTCACCGTCGGCCGCAACCACCGCAACGAAGACTGCGCCCGCAACGTGCGCAAGGTAGAGGCACCCGCCGAAGGCGAGTACCAGCACGAGCCCGAAGGGGCCGAGTCGGAAAGCCTCTAACCGCTACTACCTACCCACTTCGGCCCGGAGCCTTCCGCCGCCGGACCGGTCGATTTCCGCCGCAGGAAACGGCCGCGTCCGGCGGCGGTGCGTTTGGGGCTCGGCTATTCCTCGGCGGGCTTCTCCAGGCCGAGCTGCCCGGCTACAGCCTGCACAAACTCGCGCTTGGTGGCCGGGTAGCGGTTGAAGGTGCCCAAGCCGCGGGCCACTACCAGATTGCGCGCCGGGCACTCGATGCGGCCGCCCACCACCACGAGGCTCTTGCCGTGGTGCTCCACCTCGGCGTGGGCCACGAGGGCGTCGTGCAGGTGCACGGGGTGCAGGAAGTTGAGCTTGAACTCGACGGTGGACACAAATTCCTGGTCGAGAAAGGCCTGGGTGAGGGCGGCGGCGCCGAGCACGGCGTCCATCAGCCCGGCGATAATGCCGCCGTGGGCGGTGCCGGGGGAGGAGAGGTGCTGCTCCTGCACCGTCATGGCGTAGCTCACGCGGCCCGGGGCGTGCACGCTGAGCTGCATGCCGTTGGTGCGGCCGTAGGTATTGATTTGGTCGTAGAGGGCCACCAGGGTGGCAACGTCGGGCAGGGCGGCCATAAGGCAACGATGGGCTTGGGAATGGCCGAAAAGTTAGGGTTCTTTCCTCAGACCCTAACCCCCTCGCCCGATGGACCCGCAGCCCCTGCCCACCCGCCCCACGTTTGCCGATTTCTACCCGTACTACCTGCGGGAGCACCGCCGCCCGGGGACCCGGGTGCTGCATTTTGTGGGTACCTCGCTGTTTTTGGCCGGCGTGGCCGGGGCCGTGGCCACGCGGCGGCCGGCGCTGCTGCCCGCGGGCATCGTGGCGGCGTACGGCTTTGCCTGGTTGGGGCACTTCTTCGTGGAGCACAACCGGCCGGCCACCTTCAAGCACCCGTTGCTCTCGTTGCGCGGCGACTTCCGCCTGTACTGGGACCTGCTGCGCGGACGGGAGCGGTTTCAGGAGTAGCGGCGGTTACAGCGCCTTGCGCATCAGAAAGTGCGGAACCGTGCCGAAGAGCGTGTGCGAAGGCTCTACCACAGCGTAGCCCAGCCGCTCGTAAAAGCCCACGGCCGACTGGCGGGCGTGCAGCACGATTTCCGTCAGGCCCTGCTGGCGGGCGGCGGCTTCGAGGTAATCGAGCAGCTGCCGGCCCACGTGGTGGCCCTGCCAGGCGGGGCTGACGGCCATGTAGCGCACCTGGCCCTGGCCGGGGCCACTGGGGTGCAGGCGGGCCACGCCGGCCACCGCGCCGTCGGGGGCGCGCCAGAGCACGTGGGTGGTGGTCGGCGCATCGTCGTCGGCGGCCCGCTCCGAGCCGGGGGGCTGCTGCCAGGGCTGGCGCAGCACTTGGTAGCGCAGTTGATAGTAGGCAGCCCAGTCGGCGGGGGTGCGGGGTGTATCGAGGGAGGCGGTCATGCGTAGAAGGCCGGAGGCGCGGCGGGGCGCAACGGAGTAAGGGTTGTGCTTCGGCCCAAATTAGCCAACTTTGGCCTCCCGAACGGCCCCGCGCCGCGCAGTACCCATTCCCCACCATCCGACCATGGCTTCCTTCGACATCGTCAGCAAAATAGATCCGCAAACCCTCGAAAACGCAGTCAACAACGCCAAAAAGGAACTGCTGACGCGCTACGACTTCCGCGACACCAAGGGCGGCATCGAGCTGGACAAGGCCAACAACATCATCACCGTTTCGTCGGAAAACTCGATGAAGGTGAAGTCCCTGGAGGATATCCTGATGACGCGCATGGTCAAGCAAAACATCGACCCGACCAGCCTCGACTTCACGGCCGAGGAGGAGCCGAGCGGGGCGCTGATCAAGAAAAAGCTGAAGGTGCGCGCCGGCATCGACAAGGACCTGAGTCGCAAGATTCAGAAGCTCATCAAGGACTCCAAGCTGAAGGTGGAAGCCCAGATTCAGGGCGAGCAGCTGCGCGTGACGGCCAAGAAAATCGACGAGCTGCAGGCCGTCATTGCCCTGCTGCGCCAGAACGCGGCCACCATCGGCCAGCCCCTGCAGTTCGTGAACATGAAATCCTAAATGTGGAAAATGTGGGGAAACGTGAATAATGCGGAAAGGCTCTGGCCTGAGCGCATCAAGTCATGTTCCGCATTCCGCACATTCTGACACATTTCGCACATCCAATCCAGTGTTTGACTTCTCCGTTTTTGCCAGTGCCCAGGCGTGGGTGAGCTTGCTGACCCTCACGTTCATGGAAATCGTGCTGGGCATCGACAACATCATTTTCATCTCCATCGTCGTCAATCGGCTTGACCCGGCCCAGCAGAAGCGGGGCCGCACCATCGGCCTGCTGCTGGCCCTGCTGATTCGCATCGGGCTGCTGATGAGCATTTCGTGGATTGTGGGGCTGAAGAACCCGCTGTTTCACGTGGATGTGCCCTGGGCCGAGCACGACTTCGGCGTGACCGGCCGCGACATTATTCTCTTCATCGGCGGCCTGTTTCTGATCGGCAAGAGCACCACCGAAATCCACACCAAGCTGCAGGGCGAGGAAGAAGTCGACGGCCCGGGCAAGACCTATAGCTCCATGGGACGCATCATCGTTCAGATCGTGCTCATCGACATCGTGTTCAGCTTCGATTCCATCCTGACGGCCGTGGGGCTGGTGGACAACGTGCTGATCATGATCCTGGCCGTTATCCTCTCCATGTGCGTGATGCTGGCCTTTTCGGGCGTGGTGGCTGGCTTCGTCAACCGCAACCCCACCATCAAGATGCTGGCCCTGTCCTTCCTTATTATGATTGGGGTGATGCTGGTGATGGAGAGCTTCCACAAGGAAATCGAAAAGGGCTACATCTACTTCGCCATGTTCTTCTCCTTGGTGGTGGAGCTGCTGAACATGCGCCTGCGCAAGCAAGCCGAGCCCGTGCAGCTGCGCGACTCGCGCTTCGACTAGCACGCCGGCCCTATCCGCGGTATGCAAACGCCCGCTGCAGTCATGCTGCAGCGGGCGTTTGGCTTTGGTGCGGGGCCTAGAGTCGTACCAGCAGGTACACGGCCATGATGGCAATGATGGCGGCAACGGCGGCCGCGTCGCAGGTGGTTTTGGCCGAGCTATGGCGGCGGTTGCCCCAGGCCGCAATAGCGCCCACCACCCCGGCAATCAGGGCCAGAGCGCGGGAAAACCAGTCGTCGGCGTAGCTCAGGGCGCGCTCGGGGTCGGTGCCGCTGAGGTAGTAGGCCCGCACCCGCCCGAACAGCGCGCTGCGGCGCAGGTGCAGGTCGGTGCCCGGCGGGTAGGTGTAGTCGGCCCGAAACGACACGCTGGGCGTGACAATGTGGTAGTACGAGTCGATGACGCCGCGGCGGTCTTCCACCTGCCGCAGCTCGATGCGCTGCACCACTTCGTGCGGGTAGTCGCGCAGCCACACAAAATCCAGCAGCAGCGCCGCGGCAAACGCTAAGAGCAGCCGGCAGATCAGCCGGGCCTGGGGCGCATAGCGGGCGTAGAAAGCCGCTTCGCGGTCGAGCCCGCTCGGCGGTTGCTGCTGGAGCCGAATTAAGTGTTGACGGCGTAGCTCAGCCGACGTAAGCGTGGCGTAGGCGTGCTCCAAGTCGGCGCGCTGGCGCTGCATGGCCGGGTCGGCGGCTGGGGCCATGTGGAGCACACGGTACCAGTGCCGGTAAGCCCGCTCGATCTGGGCCGGCGTAGCCGAGTAGGGCACGCGCAGCACCTGGAAGGCATTGCCGCCGAATGGCTGCGCGTACACCGGGCGCGCCGGTTGGCGCCGGGCCTGCAGCTGGGCGTCGTAGCGGGCGCGCAGGGAGGGCTGGCGCAGCGTGTCGTAGGCTTCGTTGACGAGCAGGTAGCGGCGGTGCGCCGCCGGGTCGGGCGTGCGGTCGGGGTGGGTCAGGCGCACCAGCCGCAGGTAAGCCCGGCGAATGTCTTCGGCCGAAGCCTGCTCGGGCAGCTCCAGCACCTGGTACAGCGTGGTCACGGGGTGGCGTCGGTGGCTAGGGCCACCACGGCCGGTACCTGCGTGGCCACGCGCTGGCGCAGCAGCTCCAGCAGGCGGCGGTTTATTTCGGGGCGGTGCCGGCGGTAGTAGGCGTATTCGGGGGCGGTCAGCAGAGCCGTCACCAGGCCCACGGCCGTGTGCTGCAGGCGCTGGTTGCGGCGCAGCAGCTCGTCGAGCAGGCGGGCTTGGTCGGCGGGGGCGGCGCTAGGCAGCGGCAGGCGGTAGTCGCGGGCAAAATCGGCCGTCAGCTGCAGCAGGCGCAGGTTGAGCAGCTTCAAGATGGGGCGCAGCGCCCCGTGCAGCAGCGCGTCGGCGGTAAGCTCGGGCGTAGCGGCGGGCTGGGCGTCCACGGCCGGGCGCAGGCCGCGCAGCACCGCGTCGGTGCGGTCAGAATCGGTCATAACGGGCATAAATCGGGGGAATGTAAACAACAAACGCCCGACCCACCAGGGGCCGGGCGTTTGCCTAACACTGCGGCGGGCCGATTAGTGGCGCACCACCAATTTCTGGCTTGTGGTGCCGGCCGAACCGGTCAGGCGTACCACGTAGATGCCGGCCGGCAGCGCGGCCGTGCTTAGCTCCACGCCTTCGGTCTGCAGCTGGGTGGCGGGCACCGTCTGGCGCTGCACCACCTGACCGAGGTTGTTCACCAGCTCCAGCTGCACCGGGCGCTGCGAGGCGGCGTACTGGCGCACCGTCACGCGGTCCTGGGCGGGGTTGGGGTACACGGCCAGGGTTTCGGTGGCCTGCTTGGGCTTGCTGGCCAGCACGGTGGTGGGCAGGTCGTAGGCCACCGTCTGGTCAGTGAGGACGGCCGAGGAGCCCTGGCTGGCGCTGGCGCCCATGCCGCGGCGGGCAAACACCTGCCAGATCAGGGCCGCGTTGGCGGCGTTGTTGTTGATGGAATCCGCCTTCAGAATGCCGTTGCGGCCGGCAATGAAGCCGGGCGAGCAGCCCTGGTACTTGCAGCCGTCTATGACGAGCTTCAGGGCAATGTTGTTGCCGCCGGTGCTGCCGTAGAGGTCCGTGTTGTAGCCGTAGCGCTGAATCAGGGCCCAGTTCAGGTCCCAGAGCGTGGCGCACCAGATTTCCCCGTTGTTGTGCGACTCGGTGTAGGGCGACACGCCCAGGTTGGCGTAGGTCAGGTTGTTCACCGTCATGTCGGTGGAGTAGGGCTTGGTGCGGATGCCGGCGCCGGTGGCCGGCTCCGAGCCGGCGTAGGTCCCAATGCCGCGGGCCGTGGTGCCCACGTCGGTGGGTTTGGTAGTCATCCACAGGGCGAAAAAGTCGCTCCAGCCTTCGCCCATCTGCTCGGCGTTGCTCAAGCAGCCCGAGCCGGTGCCGGTCAGGCGGTTGGTAATGCCGTGGCCGTATTCGTGGGCGATGATGCCGTTGTCCAGGTCGCCGTCGCGGTCAATCATCGAGGCCGTGGCCGACACTGCGCCGGAGTTCAGGTAAGCCAGCAGCTGCTCGCCGTTGGCGCGCGTGATGAAGATGGCCGGGATGTGAATACCGTTCGAGTCGGGGGCAGCGCCGCTCATCGTCACCAGCTGCGTGGTATTCTGGATGCTGTCCATCACGATGACCATGCGGGCCCCGGCGGCTTCGGCGGCCTTCACCTTGGCGGTGAAGTTGCAGCCGCCGCGCTTCATCAGCGCGATTTTGCCGCTCACGGCCGCCGCGTTGGGCAGCGGCGTGGTGCAGCCCGGGCCGGCGTACACGAGCGGTGCGCTCAGCGGCGACACCATGGCCAAGCGGCGGCCAAACCCGGCCGGCGCGAAGGTGAACGGCCCGATGGTGGTGCCGCCCGGCACCGCAAACGTGAGTGACTGTTCGTTCGTCTCCCACAGGTACATCTGCATGCGCGGCTGGTTGCCTTCGCGCGGCGAGGCAAAGTTGGCGTTGTTCAGCCCGCCGCCGTCCTGGGCTTCGGCCTGCACAAAGTCGTTGCCCAGGCCCGAGCCCGAGTAGTTGGTCATCTGGAAGTTGCGGGCCGCCTCGGTGAAGCCGTGGCGGGCCGTCACGTCGTGCATGACGTTGTTCCAGTAGAAGAGGTTGGTGACGGCCACGGCCTCGTTGGAGTTGGCCGAGTTGGTAGCCGTGTACGGGAAGTCGAAGGTGAGCTGCGCGGTACCGTCGGGGTTGAAACCGGGCGTGTAGGTGTTGCTGGTCGAGCCGGAATTGCGCGAACGGCGGTCCTCGTAGGCGTGCGCGTTGTTGCCGCGGGTAATGGTGTATTCCGCGCCGGCTACGCCGTTGGTGTCGTGCCAGCCGAAGGGCGAGGCCGCGGCGTTAGCCGGGTCCACCACCAGCTGCCGGGTGCCGTGAATGGGGCTTTCCACGGTTAGCGGCCACACGTTGTAGCTGTTGGGCACGTTGGTGCGGCCAGCCGTGGCGGGCGTTGCGGCGGCCACCGTTGCCGGGCGCTGGGCGCTGCTGGGCAGGGCCTGCCGCTGCCGGCGCTGCACCATGGCCGCAAACGAGGCTTCCTCGCTCACCACGAAGTCAGTGCGGTCGAGCAGCTGGCCGGTCGTCGCGTCGATGCGCGCGTCCCAGTAGTGCTGGGCGTCGAGCGGGTAGAGCGTCACGTTCCACACCAGAGCCAGGCGGCCGTCGGGGCGCAGGGAGTACATCAGCTGCACCGGAATCTTTTCCAGCGAAATGCCGCCGTCCGAAAACGTCAGGCCTTCCGTGATGCTGCCGTCCTTTTCCACGCGCAGGCCCTGCGGAGCGGGCATGTTCAGGGCGCGGGCGGCGGCGGCCACGGCCTGCACCGGCGAGAGGCCGGGCGTGGCCGCGTTGGCCACGGCGGCCGCGTTCGGCACGAAGGTGTTGTGCGACTGCACCACCTTGCCGTTGCGGTCGAAGTGCACCTCAATCACGGCGCCGTATACCTCCACGCCCTGCACGCGCTGGCGCAGGTAGAGGTGGGTCACGCCGTTGTCGGCGTCGGTGTACTCGGAGGCCACGGCCGGGTTGCGCAGGTCGGCTTCGCTCAGGCCGAGCTTGACGCGGCGGGCGTTGAGGTATTCCAGGCCGCGCGTCAGCGACGAGGAGGTGACTTGCTGAGCCAGGCCCAAGCTCGGCAATGCCAACAAGGTGGCCAGCGTGAGCGTCCGGCCAAGGTGCGTAAACGTGTGTTTCATGCAGGAAAATGAAGGGGCAAAAGATCAACGTGCCTCTCGTCTGCGGAAAAGCAGATTAAAGGCCCGTTAAAAATACCATTTTGCCGGGTGATTTCCGCATGAAGACGCGCGCTGCCCGGCAATTATGTCGCCGAGGTCACGCCCCACTTCGTGAGCACGTCCCACACGAGCACGCCCACCGTCACCGACACGTTCAACGAATGCTTGGTGCCGAACTGCGGAATTTCCACCGCCGCGTCGCAGTGCGGGAGCACTGCGTCGTCCACGCCGAACACCTCGTTGCCGAACACCAGGGCCAGCGGCCGGTCGGGGGCGGGCTGAAACGCGGGCAGCGGCACCGAGCCGGTCGTCTGTTCCACGGCCACCACCTGCCAGCCCTCGGCCCGCAGCCGCGCCACCAGGGCCGGCACGTCGGGCGCGTGCTCCCAGGGCACCGACTCGTCGGAGCCCAGCGCGGTCTTGGTGATTTCGCGGTGCGGCGGCCGGCCGGTGATGCCGCCGAGCCAGAGCTTGCTGACCGCAAAGGCGTCGCAGGTGCGGAAGGCGGCGCCCACGTTGTGCAGGCTGCGCACGTTGTCGAGCACCACGCACAAGGGGAATTTCTCCGTATTTTTGAAGTCCTCGACCGTGAGCCGGTTCAGCTCGTGGATGGTTAGTTTCCGCATGAGAAAGGGCGTAGGCTTCGCCGAAATCCTGTTTTGCAGCCGCCCGCGCAGCTAATAGAACGATACCGCCCGAACCCGTTGTTCCGACGAAAGCGCAAGCTACGGCTCACCGCTCTTTTTTGCCCGATCCGCCGGGCCGCGCGCCGGCCCGCTCATTACCTATTGCCGCTCCTCCGCCGTGAAGACTGCTACCGATAAGCCCGATAAGAAAGCCGTGCGCACCCACGGCACCCTCGGCCCCGCCCCCGTGGCCGATACCCCGCTGATGAAGCAGTACCACCAGCTCAAGCAGCAGCACCCCGGCGCGCTGCTCCTGTTTCGGGTGGGCGACTTCTACGAAACCTTCGGCGAGGACGCCGTGACGGCCGCCCGCATCCTGGGCATCGTCGAAACCAAGCGCGGCGCCGGCACCTCGGCCGAAACCGCCCTGGCCGGCTTCCCGCACCACTCGCTCGATACCTACTTGCCCAAGCTGGTGCGCGCCGGCCAGCGCGTAGCCATCTGCGACCAACTCGAAGACCCCAAGCAGGCCAAAGGACTCGTCAAACGCGGCATTACCGAGCTGGTGACGCCCGGCGTGAGCTTGCACGACAACGTGCTGGAGCGCCGTTCAAACAACTACCTGGCTGCCGTGTACTTCGGCCGCGGGCAGCAGGCGGGCATCTCCTTCCTCGACATCAGCACCGGCGAATTCCTCGTGGCCCAGGGCGACATGGGCTACCTCGGCAAGCTGCTGCAAAACTTTGCGCCCTCGGAGGTGCTGCTCTGCAAAAACAGCCGCCGCGACTTCGAAACCGCCTTTGGCCCCGATTTCTGCACCTACGCCCTCGACGAGTGGGTGTTCGGCGGCGACTACGCCCACGAAACGCTCACGCGCCACTTCAAGACCACCAGTCTCAAGGGCTTCGGCGTCGATAACCTGACCGACGGCATCATCGCCGCCGGCTGCATCCTGCACTACCTGGCCGAAACCAAGCACAACGACATCGGCCACATCAACGGCATCGGGCGCCTGGAGGAAGACAAGTACGTGTGGCTGGACCGCTTTACCGTGCGCAACCTGGAGCTGCTTTCGGCCCAGCACGCCGGCGGCGTCCCGCTCATCGACGTACTCGACCAGACCCTCACGCCCATGGGCGCCCGCCTGCTGCGCAAGTGGGTGGTGTTGCCGCTGAAGGAGCCCGCCCAGATTCAGCGCCGCCTCGACACGGTGCAGGCCCTGCACGAGCAATCCGAGCTGCTGGAAGCCATCCGCGACCAGCTGCGCCAGATCAACGATTTGGAGCGCCTGATTTCCAAAGTCGCCGTGCGCCGCGTGAATCCGCGGGAGCTGCTGCAGCTCAGCCGTGCCCTCGAAGCCCTGGCGCCCATGCGCGAGCTGCTGCACGCCAGCGGCGTGCGCGCCCTGCAGAAGCTGGCCGATCAGCTCAACCCCTGCGACACCTTGCGCCGCGAAATCCAAAGCAAGATCCGCCCCGACGCCGGCGTGCTCACCAACCAGGGCAACCTCATCCTCGACGGCATCGACGCGGAGCTGGACGAGCTGCGCGCCATTGCCTACACCGGCAAGGATTACCTACTGCAACTGCAGCAGCGGGAGCAGCGCAACACCGGCATCAGCTCGCTGAAAGTGGCCTACAACAAGGTGTTCGGCTACTACCTCGAAGTCACCAACGCCCACAAGGACAAGGTGCCCACGGAGTGGATTCGCAAGCAGACCTTGGTGAATGCCGAGCGCTACATCACCGAGGAGCTGAAAACCTACGAGGAGAAAATCCTGCACGCGGAGGAGCGCCTGTTCGTCATCGAGCAGCGCATCTACGACGAGCTGGTGCTGACCGCCAACGAGTTTGTGAGCCAGGTGCAGCAGAACGCCCGTACCGTGGCCGTGCTCGACTGCCTGGCCTCCTTCGCCAGCACCGCCCGCCAGCACCGCTACGTGCGCCCCACCGTCGACGACGGCAGCCTGCTCGACATCCGCCAGGGCCGCCACCCGGTTATCGAGCGGCAGCTGCCCCCCGGCGAGCAGTACATCCCGAACGACATCCGCCTCGACCGCGACGAGCAGCAAATCGTCGTTATCACCGGTCCGAACATGGCCGGCAAATCGGCCCTGCTGCGCCAGACGGCCCTCATTGCCCTATTGGCCCAGATCGGCTCCTTCGTGCCCGCCCAGGCCGCCCATGTCGGCGTCATCGACAAGATTTTCACCCGCGTCGGCGCCTCCGACAACCTCTCCAAGGGCGAGAGTACCTTCATGGTGGAAATGACCGAAACGGCCTCCATCCTGAACAACCTCTCCGACCGCAGCCTGGTGCTGATGGACGAAATCGGCCGCGGCACCAGCACCTACGACGGCATCAGCATTGCCTGGGCCATCGTGGAGCACCTGCACAATCACCCCAAGGCCCGGGCCAAAACGCTGTTCGCCACCCACTACCACGAGCTGAACGAACTGGCCGAGCAGTGCCCGCGCGTGCGCAACTACAACGTGGCCGTGAAGGAAGCCGACGGCCGCATCCTGTTCCTGCGCAAGCTGCAAGAAGGCGGCTCCGAGCACAGTTTCGGCATTCACGTGGCCCGCATGGCCGGCATGCCGCCCGCCGTGGTGCTGCGCGCCAACGAAATCATGCACCATTTGGAGCAGGAGCGCACCAGCGTCGGCGCCGAAGAAGGGGTAGGGGAGGAGGCCGAGTTGATCGATGCCGATGCAACGGCAAAGCCAAGCCGCAACGGCAAGGCCCAGCCCCACGCCCGCCCGGTCGCCACGGCCAGCGCCCCGCGCCCCACGCTGCAACTCAGCATGTTCGAGCCCGCCGACCCGGTTTTGGAAGGCATCCGCGACTTGTTGCAGCACCTCGATGTAAACACGCTCACGCCTATCGAAGCCCTGCTAAAGCTCAACGAACTAAAGCTGGCCCTCAGTCGCAAAAGCTAGCGCCCAACATTGGGCTTTCGTCGGTGACCTTAACTGCGCACCGCAGCACTATTTCCAGTCAACTGACTTCTGGATGCCTCCCAGAACGGTTAAGTTTGCTGCTCTTTTTAGAGAATGATTTGAAAAAAAGTGCCTGAGAATGAAAAGGAAGCGGTTTTGCTGCGGAAAAAATGAGCGCCGGGGCTTGACTTCAGAAATTCTTGCGTTACCTTTGTGTCATCAATTCGCCAGCACGGTGAATGATGACCTCAAGCGAGAGTAGCTCAGTTGGTAGAGCGCGACCTTGCCAAGGTCGAGGTCGCGAGTTCGAACCTCGTCTCCCGCTCAAGAAAGGATGCTGCTTCGGCAACATCCTTTTTTATTTTTGTGCAAGCCCTTTGCACAGGCCAGAGTGGTGTAATGGTAGCCACGAGGGACTTAAAATCCCTTTTCCGCAAGGAAGTACGGGTTCGAGTCCCGTCTCTGGTACGACATAAGTGCGGCCCCTCTGCCACCGGCGGAGGGGCCGCGCTCGTTTGGTGGTTGCCGTAGCTGCCACCTACTCCGGCCCGTCTGGGGCGGCGGGCTGAGCAGCCGCGTAGTGCCAGCGTAGCAGCGGCACCAAGGCAATAACCGGCAAGGGCGACACGATAAAGTCGATGAGGCGCCGGCCCAGCTGGTACGCCCAGGCGACGTCGCCGGCAAGCTTGCCCCCAAGCAGCAGCAGTGCGCTCAGCGCGAATACAGCGAGGTAAAGGCCAAGAGCGGTGCGCACGGCGCGACGCGGCACTAGCAGGGCCAGTATCAGCAGGCAGATACCGGTGTAGGCCAGGCCGTAGGTGAGCATAGCCGGCAGGCTACGGGTGGTCACTTGGCCGCTGATACCTTGTTGGATGTGCTGGACTAGGTCGCTCAGGCCGATGGCGGCCAAGATACGCTGCCAGCCGGCGGTGAGCCAGGTAAAGACAGTGACGTCGTACGTGCCGACCCAGAAGAGCAGGGCCGCCAGCAGGCCCGCCAGCAGCAGCCGCGTGCCCCAGGGCAGCGCGCGGGGGCGGGACAACTCAGGCAGCTGCATGGGGTTGCACGGCGTAGCGGCGCACCCACAGCATCCAGAGCAGGAAAATGCAGCCGTACACGACAAAGGTGAACGTGTAGTGGTGGTTGAAATCGACGGTGCTGCGCGAGTAGAGGTGATTCAGCGCCAGCGCCCCAACGCGCAGAATGTTGAGCAGGTAAATCAGCAGGACCCCGCCGGCCATGAACGGCACCTTGCGGCGCCAGCCGCCGCCCGGAAACGCCACGATAAACCCCACGAACAGGGCGTACAGCACCAGCCCGTTGCAGGCGTCGAAGACCAATACGGCCTCCTGTCCATCGACCGACACGGTGCGCCCGGCGGCCGCGCCGGCCCAGCCCAGCAGGCGCAGGGTGGCGGCACTGGCGGCGGCAATGTTGAGCGAAAGGGCTTGATCGAGGTGGCCGAGGGGGCGCAGCCACTGCTCATAGCCGAAAAACCAGAGCAGGTAAAGGCCAGTGGCGGTGAGCAGGAAGCGGCGCAGCAGCCGGGGATTGGTCGCGTAAGCTTGCATGAGGTAAAGCTAGCACCGGAAACGCGGCACTTGCTAGCGCGCCCGGCCACATAATCATGGGAGCGGTCCGGTCGATTCGGGGCTGCGGCTAGTCGGGTAAAGTTGAACGTTAGGCGAATTTCAATATAAACTACGGGGAAATATAAAACCATTGTGTAGCTTTCCAGGAAATTCCCCCCGCCCAATCCGATTAGTCGGATAATCTCTCTTTCAGTGCTTTACATTACTGGCTAGCTGCCCGCCTGCGTAGTCGACCGTCACCTGACCTATGGTCCGGCGCGGCCTGCTTGCGGGTGGAGGGCTGGCTTTTCGCTTTTCCCTCTTTTTTACCACCTAACCCTTTTTTCATGCACACACCTTTACGTGCTGCGCAGCCTGCTGGGCTGCGCCGGTTCGCGGGGGCTGGCGCCGGAAACTGGTTGCCGCGGGTATTGGCAGCGCTGCTGCTAACCCTGCTGGGCAGCTCGTCGGCGTGGGCCCAGCTCACGGGAACCAAGGCCATTCCTGGTGACTACGCCTCGCTGAGCGCGGCCATCACCGACCTGAACACGGCCGGCGTTGGCGCGGGCGGCGTCACGTTTAACGTGGCCGCGGGCTACACCGAAACGGCAGCCAACCTGACCATCACCGCCACCGGCACGGCAGCTAACCCGATTGTCTTCCAGAAATCGGGGACGGGCGCCAACCCGCTGCTGACGGCCGGCGTGGGCACCAGCACCAGCCTCGACGGCGTCATCCGCCTCTCGGGCGCGGACTACGTGACCTTCGACGGCATTGACGTGGCGGAAAACGCGGCCAATACCACGGCCACCACGCAGATGGAGTTTGGCTACGCGCTGATGCGCGCCTCGGCCACCGACGGCAGCCAAAACAACATCATCCGCAACTGCGTGGTGACGCTGAACAAAACCAACACGGCCACCATCGGCATTGCGGGCGTGTCGTTCACGACGGCCAGCAGCACGGCCGTGGCGGCCACCAGCCCGGCCGGCGCCAACTCCAACAACCTGGTGTACGGCAACGTGGTGAGCAACGCCGCGAAAGGCATCGACTTCTCGGCTTCGTCCTCGTCGACCACCGGCAACTACGACACCAACAACCAAGTGGGCCTGACGCCCGCGGGCGCCGCGGCCGGCAACACCATCGGCAACTTCGGTAGCCTGACGACTTCGGCCTGGGGCATCGGGGCCAACTACCAGACGGGCTTCAAGGCCTCGGACAACACCGTCAACAGCACGCTGAACTACACGTCGGCCACGGCCTCGACGCCGGTGGCGGCCTCGACGGTGACGGCGACCATCCGCGGCATCTACGCCAACGCGGGCTCGGCGGCCACCAGCATCGACATCACCAACAACACCATCACGCTGGCCAGCGGCGCTACCACGTCGCAGATGTCGGGCATCGAGAACGGCATTGGCTCGTCGACGGCTACGGTGAACATCACCGGCAACACGGTGACGAACTGCACCTACGCCACGGCCACGGCCGCTACGTTCTACGGCATCTACAACTCGGCCGCGGCGGGCACGGTGACGATTTCGGGCAACACGGTGAGCAACAACACCGTGCCGGGCACCAGCTCGTTCTACATGATTTCGGGCGGCAGCCCCGCCACGCTGAACATCACCAACAACCAGCTGACGGGCAACACCAAAGGCGGGTCGACGGCCAGCACCAGCGGCACGATGTACGGCATCCAGGCCCTGACGGCGGCGGTGACGGTGACGGGCAACACCATCAACAACAACACCATTGCCTCGTCGGGCACGAGCAGCGCCTCGCTCTACGGCTACACGGATACCAGCTCGCCGACCTCGGAAGTGGTGACGGGTAACACCATCACCAACCTGAGCATCACGGGCACGACCACCTCGACCTCGTCGGTGGTGTACGGCATCTACTCCAACCCCATTGCAACTACCACCAAGACCTACGCCCAGAACGTCATCGGCGGGCTGAGCAGCAGCGTGGCGGGTACGGTGTACGGCATCTATACCCTGACCGGTGCCACGGTGGGCGTATCGCGCAACAAGATTTACGGCCTGACGGTATCGGGCACGGGCGGCACGGCCTACGGCCTCTACATCAGCTCGGGCACCACGGTAACGGCCAGCAACAACCTGATCGGGGACGTGACGGCGCCGGCTGCCACCGGCACCGCCGCTCTGGGCGGCGTGTACGTGGGCGGGGCTACCACCGTGAACCTGTACTATAACACGGTGTACCTGAACGCCGCGTCGACCTCGACGACCACCTTCGGCAGCTCGGGCATCTACGTAGCCTCGACCACGCCCGTGGTGGACCTGCGCAACAACGTGGTGGTGAACAACTCCACGCCCGGCGCTACCGGCGCCACCGCGGCCCTGCGCTACACCAGCGCCCCGGGCAGCAGCTTGGCTAGCACCACCAACAACAACCTCTACTACGCCGGCACGCCGGCCGCCAACCGCGTGATTTACGTGGAGGGCACCACCACGCTGGCCAACGCCCAGCAGACGCTGGCGGCCTACAAGACCTACATCGGCTCGCGCGAGCAGCAGTCGGTAACCGAAAACCCGCCCTTCGTGAGCACCACGGGCACGGCCACCACCTTCCTGCACATCAGCCCGAACACGGCTACGCAGATTGAAAGCGGCGGCACGCCCATCAGCGGCATCACGGTGGACTTCGACGGCGACACGCGCAATACCACCACGCCCGACCTGGGCGCCGACGAAGGCACGTTTACGCCGCAGGACCTGAGCGGCCCGAGCATCACCTTTACCCCGCTGGGCAACACCCCGAGCACGACCAACCGCACGCTGGTGGTGACCATCGTGGATCCGAGCGGCGTGGCTACCGGCACCAATGCCCCGCGCCTGTACTTCCGCAAGGGTACGACCGGCGCCTTCGTATTCGTCAATGCCACCACGGTGAGCGGCAACAGCTACACCTTCACCTTCGATTACTCGCTGGTGGGCGGCGTGACGGGCTTCGACCCGGTTCAGTACTACGTGGCGGCGCAGGACGTGCCGGGCAACGTATCGACCAACCCGGCGGGGGGCAGCGGCGCCACGCCGCCCGGCACCACCACGCCGAACACGGTGTACCAGTTCCTGATTCAGGGCGCGCTGTCGGGCACCTACTACGTGGGCACGGGCACCTCGCCCGACCCCACGCGCACCTACGCCACGCTGACGGCCGCTTTTACTGCCTACAACAACAACACCCTGGGCGGCGCCGTCACCTTCGCGCTGCTGGACGCCAGCTACTCGACGGGTGAAACCTTCCCGCTGGTACTCGGCAACAACGCCGACGCCAGCGCCACGAACACGCTGACCATCAAGCCGAACACGGGGGTGACGAGCACCATCACCTCGACTACCTCGGTGCTGGCCCTCTCGAACGCGCGCTACATCATCATCGACGGCTCGAACACGGCCGGCGGCACCACGCGCGACCTGACGCTGACCACCACCGGTACCGCCACCGGCACCTACAACGTGGGCCTGATCAGCACGGCCACCACCGGCCCGGGCAACCAGAACATCACGGTGCGCAACCTGAACACGGTGGGCGCGCTGAACACGAATACCAGCTTCGGTATCTACGTGGGCAACGGTCCGGACAACGACAACGTGACCATTCAGAACAACTACGTGCGCGGCGTGTACTACGGCATCTACACCTTCGGCTCGGCCGTGGTGTCGGCCGGCGGCATGGACAACCTTGTCATTGCCGACAACGTGGTGGGCCCGGTGACGGCCGCTACGGCCAGCAACATCGGCCAGTGGGGCATCTACGTCTCGAACGCGGTGTCGCCCTCGGTGACGCGCAACGAGGTGCAGAACGTCATCAGCGCCAGCAGCACCAACGTCTACGCCATTTACGTGGCCGACAGCCGCAGCGCCGTGGTGAGCCGCAATTCGGTGCACAACATCTCGTACACGGGCACGAGCACCACCAAGGTATGGGCCATCAACACGCTGATGACCAACCTCTCGACGGCGGCCAACCCCAGCGCCCTGCGCCTAGACAACAACCTGGTCTACAACATCAACTCCACGGCTACCAGCTCGACCTGGAATACGGCCGGTATCAACCTGAACGCCGGCTACGGCGACAAGGTGTACTTCAACACGGTGTACCTGAGCGGGCAGCTGAGCGCCGCCAGCGGCACGGCCGGTTCGGCCGCGTTTAGCAACGGCAACCCGAGCGTGACGTCCACGTCGACCAACCTCGACGTGCGCAACAACATCTTCAGCATCATCGACGCGACGGGCGGCACGACCACCACGCCGTTCTACGCCCACTACGAGCAGGGCGCCAACGTTACCGGCAGCACGCTGGACAACAACGACCTGTTCGTGGCGCCCGGGGCCACCGGCGCGGCCCGCATCGGCCGCCTCAACGGCACCGACTACGCCACCCTGGCCGACTGGCGCACCGCCACCGGGCAGGAAGCCAACTCGGTGAGCGTGAACCCGGACTTTGCGCAGACCACGACCGTGCCGTACGACCTGAAGCCGACGGCAGTAGCCCTCAACAGCGCGGGCAGCACCACCACGGGCATAACGGTGGACTACACCGGCACCACCCGCGGCACCACGCCCGACATCGGCGCCTACGAGTTTACGCCGGCCACCATCGACGTGGCAACCACGGCCCTGGCTAGCCCGGCTACCGCCGGCTGCTACGGCGCCACCGAAACCGTGTCGGTGACCATCAGCAACAACGCCACCAACGCGCTGAACTTTGCGGTCAACCCGGCCACGGTAACCGTGACCGTGACCAAGCCCGACGCCACCACGCAGACCTTCACCACGACGGTGAACACCGGTACGCTGGCGGCCGCGGCAACCCAAACGGTGACCCTGCCCGGCACGCTGAACATGACGGCTGCCGGCACGTACTCGTTTGCGGTGCTCACCACCACGGTGGGCGACGCCAACACCGGCAACAACGACCTGACGGCCACGCGGACCGTGACGGCCACGGCCGTGCAAGGCCAGGTGGTGACCTTCACCGGCTTCACCGGCTCGAACCTGAGCACGGTATTCCCGGGCTGGACGGAAGCCACCGGCGCCACGGTGCCCACCGGCACGACGGCGGCCTGGACCAGCGGCACTATTCCGACTGGCAACACCACGGCCAAGATCAATCTGTACGATCTGGGTAAAAACGACTGGATTGTGTCGCCGAAATTCCTGGCCACCAGCTCGACGGTGCTGACCTTCGACGCGGGCCTGTCGGACTACAACTCGTCCAGCGCCGACCCGGCCGGCATGACCGGTACCGACGACTTCGCGGAAGTGCGCATTTCCACGGACTGCGGCCTGACCTTCACCCGCATTCCGGGCTTTGCCCAGTTCAACGCCGCGAACCAGCCCTCCAACGGCTCGCTGACCAGCTACAGCATCAACCTGGGCGCCTACGCCGGCCAGCAGATCATCGTGGCCTTCTTCGCTTCGGAAGGCACCGTGAACGATACGCCGGACTACGACTTCCACGTGGACAACGTGCGCGTGAACAGCCCGGTGGCCATCGACCTGGCGGCTACCGCCCTGGCGGCCCCCACGGCTACCCAAGGCTGCTACTCGACCGCGGAAGCCGTGACGGTGACCGTGCGCAACGAAGGCACCCAAGCCCTGGACTTCGCCGTGAACCCCGCGACGGTAACGGCCGTGGTGACCACGCCGGCCGGCTCGCAGACGCTGACCGGCACCGTGTCGACGGGCACGCTGGCCGTGGGTGCTACCCAGAACGTGACCCTGACCGGCACGCTGGACATGAGCGCCGCCGGCACCTACTCCTTCGCCCTGACGGCGACAGTAACCGGTGACCTGAACACGAGCAACGACGCCCTGACGCCCGCCGTGACCCGCACGGTGGCCGCGCCGGTGGCCGGCACCGCCACGGCTTCGCGCCGCAACGTGTGCGTAAGCGGCACGACCACGCTAACCCTGGCCGGTGCCGCCAACGGCAGCGTGCAGTGGCAGCAGTCGACCGACAACACGACCTTCACCGACATCAGCGGCGCTACGTCGGCTTCCTTCACCACCCCGGTGCTGACGGCCACGACCTACTACCGCGCCCAGGTGCGCTGCTCCGCCCAAACGGCGGCTACCAGCAACGTACTCACCATCACGGTGACGAACCCGACGGTGACGACCACCAACACCCCGGTGGCCGTGTGCTCGGGCAATACGGCGACGCTGACGGCCACGGCCCCCACGGGCACCAGCCTGCGCTTCTTCGACGCCGCTACCGGCGGCACGGCCCTGGCCACGGGCAGCTCGTTCACCACGCCGGCCCTGACGGCTTCGCGCCAGTACTTCGTGGAAGCCTTTGCGGGCGTTAACGAAACGACCGGCCGCCCGGCCCCGACGTCGACGTCGAACACCACGGCCTCGAACTATGGCCTCGTGTTTGACGCCACCAGCGACTTTACGCTGACTTCGGTGGACGTGTACCCGACGAGCACCGCCGGCAGCATGGTGGTGCAGGTGCAGGACAACACCGGTACGCTGATTCCGGGCCTGACGGCTACGGTGGCCGTGCCGGCGGGCAACAGCACCACGCCGGTGGCCTTCACCGTACCGCTGAACTTCAACATCCCGGCGGGCACGGGCATGCGCCTGATTGCCGTAAGCAGCCCCTCGCTGGTGCGTGAGTCGGCGGTAGGCGGCTTCCCGTACACCTCGCCGAGCGGGTTGGTGAGCATCACCAACGGTTACATCAGCGGTACGTCGACGACTTACTACTTCTTCTACAACTGGCGCGTAACGAGCGAATGCGCCAGCGCCACGCGCACGGCCATTCAGGTGGACGTGAACACTCCGGCCACCGCCACGTTTAGCTACCCGGCTACGGGCAGCAACTGCGCCGGCGCCACCGGCAGCATTGCCGCTACGCTGGGCACCGGCGCTACGGCCGGCACGTTCTCGTCGACCACGGGCCTGACCCTGAACGCCACGACGGGCGCCATCAACCTGGCTACCTCGACGGCGGGCACCTACACCGTGACCAACACGGTGGCGGCGGCCGGTGGCTGCGGCCCGGTAACGGCTACGGCCACGGTGACCATCAACCCCACCCCGGCCCAGCCGACGGTGACGGTACGCTACGCCGCGCCCGGCACGGCCGTGCTCACGGCCAGCGCCGCTCCCACGGGCGGTAGCTACCAGTGGTACCTGGGCACCACGGCCATTACGGGCGCCACGAGCCAGACCTACACCGCCAACGGCACGACGAGCCCCGGTGCCTACACCGTGGTGGTGACCTCGGCCCAGGGTTGCGCTTCGCCGGCCTCGGCCGCGCTGACGGTAACGGCCAACAGCAAGCCGCTGGCCGGCTCTTCGCTGACGCTGTTCCCGAACCCGACGCCCAACGGCCAGCTCACGCTGCAGCTGAGCGGCTACACCAAGGCGGTGGAGCTGACGGTGCTCGACGCTACCGGCCGCGTGGTGTACACCCACAAGGTGGCCGCCGGCCAGACCCAGCAGGTTATCGACCTGAGCCAAGTGGCCCGGGGCGTGTACTTGCTGCGCGCCGTGACCGAAGGGGGCACCGACACCCGCCGCATCGTGCGCGAGTAACGGGCCCTGACGCCTACTGCCAAAAGCCCCGCCGGTCCTACCGGCGGGGCTTTTTGTTTGGCCGCGCCGCCCGAACTCCCGCGCGGTCCAGAGGACCCGTTCGGTAGGGCAGGCGAGGCGAAAAATCCAGGGCTGCGGGCTTTTTTGCGGGCCGGGCAGGCCGTGGCGCGGCGTCAATCACGTATTTTAGCCGTCTGCCTAGCGTTTTTCCCATGCCCGAGCCTCTTGCCCCCGCCGACCTTACCCAGCACTACCAGCAGAAAATCCGGCAGGTCACGGCCGAGGTTGGCAAGGTGGTGGTCGGGCAGCAGTACATGCTCAACCGCCTGCTCATCGGCCTCTTCACCGGAGGGCACATCCTGCTCGAAGGCGTGCCGGGCCTGGCCAAGACGCTTACCATCAGCACGCTGGCCCGGGTGCTGCACCTGCATTTTCAGCGCGTGCAGTTCACCCCCGACCTGCTGCCCTCCGACCTGGTGGGCACCATGATTTACAACCAGGCCAAGTCGGACTTTGAGGTGAAGAAAGGCCCCATCTTCTCCAACCTGGTGCTGGCCGATGAGGTGAACCGCTCCCCGGCCAAGGTGCAGTCGGCGCTGTTAGAGGCCATGCAGGAAAAGCAGGTGACCATCGGCGAAACCACGTTTCCGCTGGATCTGCCCTTTTTGGTGCTGGCCACCCAGAACCCGGTGGAGCAGGAGGGCACGTACCCGCTGCCCGAGGCGCAGGTCGACCGGTTCATGATGAAGGTGTTTGTCGACTACCTCAAGAAGGCCGAGGAGCTGGAGGTGATGCGCCGCATGGCCAACCTCTCGTATTCCAGCGACGTGCAGGCCGTGCTCACCAAGGAGGACATCTTCGGCATCCGCGGGCTGATCAACCAGGTGCAGATTTCCGATACGCTAGAGAAGTACATCATCGAGTTGGTCTTCGCCACGCGCAAGCCCGCCGAGTACGATCTGGCCGAATTTGCCCAGTACGTGCAGTACGGCGTGAGTCCGCGCGCCAGCATTGCCCTGCACCGGGCCGCCCGCGCCGTGGCCTTCTTCGATGAGCGCGACTACGTGCTGCCCGAGGACATCAAGGACGTGGCCGCCGACGTGCTCAACCACCGCATCATGCTCACCTACGAGGCCGAAGCCGACGGCGTGCGCACCCAGGACCTCATCGAGGCCATGCTGCGCAAAGTGCCCATCAGCTAGGGCGCTGAATTTCAAACGACATTTCGCCGACGTGCTCATAAAAAAGCCCGCGCCATACCGGTGGCGCGGGCTTTTGGCAGTAGATAAGAACAGCGCGTAAAGAATAAACCGGGTAGCTAAAAGTGGAAGTATCGGCTACTGGCGCACCACCGAGCGGGAAGTGGACAGGCCCTGCGCCGTGCGCAGGCGCAGCAGGTACAGGCCCGCGGGCAGCTCGTGCACGTCTAGCGTGTGGCGCAGCGCCCCGCTGGGCACGGCCACCGGCTGCTGCCGTACCGGGCGGCCGAGGGCATCGAGCAGCTCCACGGTGACGCGGCTGCCAGCGGGCAGGTCGGCGCTGATGGTCAACGCATCGGCTACGGGGTTAGGGTAGGCTTCCCACGCCAGAGCCAACTGGCCCGAGCGGGCAGCCGTGGGCAGCAGCACGGTGGTGGTGGCCGTGTTGGTGCGCACCGGGGCGTTGTAGTCGAAGAGGATGCGGGCTGAGTTGGGAATGATGGCCCCGGCGGTCAGCGTGGCTTGGGGCCGCACCCGGAAGCGCACGAAGCCCTGCGAGGCAATGACGTTGGTGGCCCGCGGCGGCAGCTTGATGTTGGGGAAGCGCACCGCCAGCACGCCGCGGCCGCTCAGCGTCCACTGGCAGTTGTGCGACTGGGCAATGAGCTGCACCGAGCCGGCCATCAGGTGCGAGGCCAGCAGCGTGTCTTCCAGCACGGCGGTGAAGGCCGTGTCGGTGCCCATGTTCTGGAAACGGATGGTGTAGTCGAGCGGCTGGCCGGCGGCAATCTGCTGGGCCGACAGCTGGGTGAAGTTGACGGCAATGTCGTTCGGATCAAACGAGCTGGTAACCGTCTGCGGCGTCGTGGCCGTGTTGTCGTCCGGGACTAGGTCACCGGGAAGCAGGGCCTCGGCCGAGCTGCTGAGCACGGTGCCCGCCGCCACGTTCAGGGCCACGCTGAACTGCACGTCGAAGATTTGCCGGCCGAACGGGGGCAGGCTGGCGTAGTTCCAAGTGAGGGTGCGGCCGGCCACGGTGGCCGCCGGGCTGCTGCCCACGTAGCTGGCGCGGGCGTCGAGCGTAACGCTGGCCGTACCAGCGGCCACGGTGGTAGTGCCCACGTTTTCCACCGTCAGGCGGTACTTGGTCACGAAGCCCGGCCGGGCGTTGCCGTAGGGCGTCAGGCTCACGCGCAGGTCGGGGTGGTTGGCCAGGGGGCGCAGGCCGAAATCGAGGTTGTTGACGACCTGCCCGCCCGTCGGGAACGTGCCGGTGTGGGTAGCGGCCGCGGGCTGGCTCACGGCGTAGTGCGGCGAGAAGCCACCCAGCGCCAGCGCGTAGGCGCCGGGCTGCCCGAAGGTGTAGTACTGCCCGGTCGTGGCGTTGGTGTTGTAGTGCAGCTGCTGGCCGGTTTCGCTCACCACCACGCTCTGCGGAAACGGCCCTTCGCCCGCGTCGCGCACGCCGTTGCCGTTCTGGTCGAGGTACACGGTGCCGCCCACGCTGGCCAGGTTCGGGTCGAGGCGGATGAGGGTGTGGCCGGTCAGCAGGGCCGTTTGCTGATCAAACGCGGCGCCCGCCTGGGCCCGGCCCAGGATGTACAGAGCCCCGTTGTTCAGGGTGATGGGCTGTACGCCGAAACCATTGAGGGCGGTATGGGTCACATTCAGCCGCCGCGCCCAGCGCAGCGTACCGGCGGCATCGAACCCCGCCACGTACTGCTGGCCGGTGCCCGGCACGGCCGTACCACCGATGGTTAGCGTGCTGGCGGGGCTGGCGCCGTTCAGGTAGCAGTTGCCGGCTGCATCGACGGCCAGGCCAAACTGTGCTCCTGCGCAGCCGCCCGTGCCGCAGGTGCCGTTCACGCCCCGCGCCCACTGGGGCTGACCCGCCGCCGAGATTTTGGCCACGAAGGCGCTGTTGGCGTCTGTCAGGCTCAGGGAGCCCAGCTGCACCGCGCTGACTCGCTGGAACGCATACGCCATAATGTACGCGTCGCCGGCCGCATCGACGCCAATGGCCATGCCCAAGTGGCCCTGCGTGGCCGTGGTAACGGCCCAGCGCACGGTGCCGGCGGGGCTGATGCGAAACGCCAGCACCGAGCCCGAGCTGGCGGAGCTTTGGCCCGACACCGGCACGCTGGTCGTCCCGTTGTCGATGGTCATCGTGCCGGACAATCTGCCCACCCCGTAGATGTCGCCCTGCGGGCCTATCGTCAGGTCGTACACGGTCACGTAGGTGATAGGGCCCGAGGAAAGATTGGTGCCCCGGAAAGCCACAACCGGGCTCAACGTCCCGTCGGGCGCCATTTTCACGATGAGCGAGTCCTGCGAGAAGTAATACTTGTTGAATTGCGCATCCACGGCCGGGTCGGAGCCGGGCCAGCTGGAATAAAACCCAGCCGGCAGCGGCCGACTGGCAACGGAAAGCACGTGACCAGCCGGGCTGATTTCGAGCAGGTAGCGCCCGAAGCCCGGTATCACGTGCCCGTCCAGCGTGATGCCAACGCCCGTGGTGGGGCCCTGGGCGCTTTGCTGCAGGGTAAGGATGGCTGTAATGTTGCCCGCCGGGTTGAGGGTCAGCTCGCTGAAGTCTTCGTTGGCGGTGCCGTTGGCGGTCAGCACCCAGGCCACGTCGCCGTTGGCGTCGAAGCGGGTGAGCAGAGCGTCGTAGTCGTTCTGGTTGTTGGGGCTGCCGTCGCAGTTGTGGCCCCAAAAGTGAACGGTATTCTCGTACTGCGAGCAAGTGTACACGTTGCCGTTGGCATCGGAAGCGACGCCCTGGCCGAAGTTGACGAAGTTGGGAATCTGGCGCACCCAGTTGACTTGCTGCGCGCGCCCGGCCCGGCCTCCGCCGGTCAGCACCAGCAGCAATAAGCTAATTCGGAGTAGTAGTTTCATCACCAAAAGGAGAATAGCGCCCCGCCGCGCGGAGCCGGATGGAGAAGCAAGCCGCGCCGGCCGGTCGCCGCTTGCTCCGTTCGGTTAGCCAGACCGGGGCCGCCCGTCAAAGGCTTCCCAGGTCGGCGAAAAAAGTTTTAGAACTGCCAGCGCGCCCCGATTTGCAGGCCCGTGGCCGTGCTGCGCTGCCGCAGCCCCGTCTCGGGTTTGTACACCGACAGTGCCTGCCAGCGCAGCGTCGGCGCCAGGCTCAGGCTCAGGCGCGGCAGCAGGGCGTAGTTCACCCCCAGGCTGCCGGTCAGCGACAGGTTCAGCGGCCGGAACGGGCCTTCGGCCACGCGCACGCGCTCAGTGCGGAACGTGCGCCCGTCCTCAGTCACCAGCTGAGAGCCGCCCAAGAAGAACTGAAACTGCCCGCCCACGGCCACGTCGGCCCACCAGCGCGAGTCAGGCGCCGCGGTCAGGCGGTAGCGCAGCAAGAAGGGCAAGGTGGCGAAGTGATACGTCGGCGTAAGGGTTTTGTAGGTGGTGGTAGTGCGCTTGTCGAGCAGGGGTGTCACGGTTTTGTTGGTGGTGCGCACCGTGTCGTTTTGCACGATGGTGGTGAAGACCGTGTCGGGGCGGGTGATGAACACGGTGTCGTAGCGAATCACCTGCCCGCTCGGGTTGAACACCGGGTTGAGCTGCGGAATCTGCTCCAGGCGGATGGAATAGGTTTGGTTGATGCTCGTAAACACGCTCACCGTGTGCGTCAGCGTCGTATCGTAGCGCACGCCGATGTCGGTGCGGCGCTCGGCCACGCGCAGCTCGGTGCCGGTGCGGTTGTAGCCCAGCCCGAAGCCCACGCTCAGGCGGTTGTCGAGGCGGTATTCGGCCAGCAACATGGCATTCACGCCGCGGCGGCCGCGTTCCTGGCTGCGGCGCAGGGCCTGCAGCGTGTCGGTGCCCGCGGCCTGAAACTGTTGGTAGTTCTGCTCGGGCGTGGCCGCGAGCAGCAGGCTCCAGCGGCGCCGCGGCTGGAGTTGCACGGTATCGGGCGCCGGTAGCAGCGGCGCGGCGGCCTGGGCTTGCGGGTTGGCCAGCGGCACGGCCCCCAAGGCCAGCAGCAGACTATCCACGCGGCGCTGCAGGCGCAGCAACTCGCTCTTTTCGGCCCGCAAGGAGCGCACCAGCGCCAGCTGCCGCGACTCGGCCGGTGCCGCCGTATCGTGCAGCTGCGCCAGCGAAGCGCGCGTCAGCGCCACCAGGGGCCGCACCACGCCCGGCACCGAATCGGTAGCCAGACCTCGCGCAGTAACCACCAAACCAGTGGGCTGGGTTTCGGCGGGCTGCGCGCTGCGCACCGAATCGTGGGCCGTCCCGAGCAGTATGGTCGGCAACGGGGACCCCGCTGGCGAGCCTGCCGAGGGCACTATGGCGCCGCGAACCAGCTGCGAGGCGCTCAGGTGGTGCTGCGTCGTGGCCTGCGCCAACGGCGCCGGTTGCGCCGCAGCCGTAGCGGCCGGCACCGCCGCCCCGAGCGTGGGCGCAGCCGAGGCGGGCAGGGGTTGCGCCGCCTGGCGCTGGCCCAGGGCAGCAGACGAGCTACCCACCACCGAGGACCGCCCCGCCGAAGACGCTACCTGCGCGGTGCGGAACGTGGTGCCGGGGCGCGGCAGCAGCCAGCCGCCCACCAAGCCCAGCAGCAGAGCCAGCGGCAGCAGCAGGGGCAGCGGCAGCGGCCGGCGGCGCTTGCGCGGCGGCTCCGCGGGTCCGTCGCCCAGCTGCTGCTCGATGTCGCCCCACACGCCTTCGCCGGGCGGCAGGTGAAAGTCGCTGAACACGTGGCGCAGCGACTCGTCCAGGTGGCTATTTTCCTCTTCCTCGATCATGGCCGGATGTAGTTGATTTGCCGCTGGTGCAGCAGCAGCAGTTGTTTGCGCGCCTTGCTGAGCTGCGCTTTGGACGTGCTTTCCTGAATGCCGAGCATTTCCCCGATTTCGGCGTGCGTGTACCCGTCGATGGCGTAGAGCATGAGCACCAGCCGGCAGCCGTCGGGCAGCTGCTCCAGCAAGGCCAGCACCTCGGCCACGCTCAGGCGGTCCAGCGACGTGGCCTCGGGGGCGGCGGGCTCGGCCACGTCTTCCAGCAGCAGGTGCTGGCGGCGCAGCTTGCCGCTCTGCCAGTGGTTGATGGCCGTCGTCACAACGATGCGGCGAATCCAGCCTTCCAGCGAGCCTTCGCCCCGAAACTCGGCCAGCCGCGTGAACACCTTCACGAAGCTGTCCTGCAGAATGTCCTCGGCCTCGGCCACCGAGCGGGCGTAGCGGCGCGCCACGCCCAGCATCTTGCTGGCGTAGCGGGCGTACAGCGCCCGTTGGGCCGCCGGCTCGTGGCGCAGGCAGCGCCGGAGCAGGTCGTCGAGGTCGTCGGGAGAAACCGGCATTGAAAACACGCGCCCCGGGCGGGGCGTCCGGGGCGCAGACAAGCCGCCGCGGCAAAAGGCTGCCGGTGCGGGTCGAAAATTTTTAAAAATACGCCGTGGCCTCGCTCGGGCCACGCGCCGCGCTACAATTAGTTGCCGGTCGGCCGTGCCCGCAAATGCCCCGGGCCGTTAGCTTTGCAGTTCGTTATTAGCCTAATCCGAAGCGTGTCCCGTCTTTCCAAAACCCTGCGCGCCCTCGGCAGCCTCGTGCGCAACCCCTGGCTGCTCAACGTGGTGCTCACCGCCGACGAAGCCCAGTGGCAACAGCGGGCCCTGCGCCACGCCGCCCGCTGGCAGCTCACGCCCGAGGGCGGCCTGCCCGTCACGCCGCTGCGGCCGCTGCTGCCGCCGGGCGGCGACGTGCTGCGGCCCTTTGCCTTCGGCGAAGGCGGCTCCCTGCCCACCGATTTGCTGTTGCTGCGCGCCCTGGTGCGCCGCGCCGGCCCGGCGGCCACGTACTTCGAAATCGGTACCTGGCGGGGCGAAAGCGCCGCCGCCGTGGCCGAGGTGGCCGCCTCGGTGCACACGCTCAACCTCTCCGACGAGGAGCTGCGCCGCCTCAAGCTGCCCGAGGCCTACATCGGCCTGCACGGGCATTTCTCGCGGCCGTTGCCCAACGTGACGCACCTGCACGGCAATTCCGCCACCTTCGACTACCGCGGCCTCGGCCCCTTCGACGTGGTGTTTATCGACGGTGACCACAGCTACGAAGCCGTGCGCGAAGACACCGCCCGCGTGTTTCAAGAGCTGCTGCACCCCCAATCGGTGGTGGTGTGGCACGACGCGGCCCGGCAGCCCGGCGTGCCCCGCTGGGAGGTACTCAGCGGCATCCTCGACGGGCTGCCCGCCACCGCGCCCGGGCAGCTCTATGCCGTCGGCAATTCGCTTTGCGCCCTCTACAGCCCCTCGCTCCTGCCCGCTAGCACCCCGAACCGCTTTGCCGAGCCCGCCGCCTTCGAAGTCAGCGTGCGGCCCTTGGAGCAATAGCGCCCTGCCGTAGCACGCATCGGCTATGCGCGTTGCATTCGGATTCTGGCGGCGGTTCAGCGTAACGCGAGAGTGGACCTTCACCAACATAGGTACAGCGCAAGTCGGCGCTACGTTCGGCCCTTACGCCCCGGTTTTCAGCAGCTGCGGCAAGCCGGCCAGGTCGGCGCGGCCCGGCAGCAGCTGGCCCAGGCCGATGCCGGTGTGGCGTCGGAAGGCCAGCAGCAGCCAAGCGGTGGAGGTGAAATAGGATAGGGTGGAGCTAAGGGCTGCCCCGGCCGCCCCGAAGCGCGGAATGAGCAGGGCGCTGGCCAGTAGCGTGACGATCAAGCCGGCACCGGTAGCCAGGTTGTTGGTGCGGTAAGCGGCCAGGCCGGCGAAGTAGCTGCTCAGCAGCATGTTCAGGCTGAAGGCCAGCACGCCCGGCGCCAGCAGGGCCAGCAGCGGCCGTGCCGCTCCAAATTCCGGCCCGAACACGGCCACCAGCAGGGCCGGGGGCAGCAAGGCCAGCACCAGCACCGCCGCGCCCGTGGCCAGCAGCGTGAGGCGGGCCGTGCGGGCCAGGGCCCCGGCCTGCGCCTGCTTGTCGTCGGCGTGCACCACGTCGACGTACTGCAGCTGGGCGGCCGAACGCGGAATCAGCCAGATGGCCTCGGCCAGCGCCACACTCACCGACAGCACGCCCAGAGCGGTGGTGCCGGCCAACGCCGCCAGGAAATAGTAGCTCAGGCGGTAGTTGAGAAAGGAAAGAATATTGGCCAGGTGCGCGCCACGGCTGTTTTCGGCCAACTCGCGCGTCACTTCGCGCAGCTCTCCCGGGCGGCGCTGCCACCGGTCGGGCTGGCGCGCGAGCAGCAGCAGGGCCGCCAGCAGGGGCAGGCCGTAGGCCAGGTAGCTGGCCCACCAGTACACGGCCAGCTGCCGCACTTGCAAGCCCAGGAAGCCCGCCGCCAGCGCCGCCGTTAGCAGCGCGGCCTGGCCCAGGTTCAGGTAGTTGTAGCTGTGTTCCTGGCGGCGGCCCAGCAGCAGCAGCGTCACGATGGAAAACGCCGCCTGCAGCCACGACACCCCGAACAGGTGCGCCGCATATACCCCGCCGGTGCTGCGCCACAGCCAGATGCCCGCGCTGCCCGCCGCGCACACCACCGTCGCCCAGGCCAGGGCGGGCAGCAGCAGGTGCCACACGCTGCGCCGGGGCGCGAGGTAAATCAGCGAGGAGCCGCCGAGCAGGCCGATGAAAAGCAGGCTCAGGGCCATATCCGTCACGAACAGGCTAACCTGCCCCCGCCCGGCTGCGCCGAGGTAGCGCGCCGTCAGCCACACCACCCCGAAGTTGAGCAGCGCCACGCCCAGCCGGGCCCCGAACGTATGCAGCAGGCGGGGCAGGTTCATCGGGCAGCGGCGGGCGCGCCCAGAACGGCCCGGTACAAGTCGGCAAAGGCCCGGCCCACGGCGGCGGGGCTGCAGCGCGCGTCGGCGTCGGCGCGCAGCTGCTGGGGGCTGAGCGGCAGCTGCCCGGTGAGCACCCGGCGCAAAGCGGCGGTGAGGGCGGCTTCGTCGTCGGGCGCCACGAGCAAGCCGAAGGCGCCAACGGGCTCGAACAGCTCGGGCACCCCGCCGGTGCGGGTGGCCACCACCGGGCAGCCGCAGGCCCGGGCCTCCAGCAGCACGCAGCCGAAGGTTTCGGCCCGACTGAACGACACCAGCGCGGCGGCCTGCTGCATTTGGCGGGCCACCGCGGGGTGGGGGAGCTTGCCCAAAAACGTCACGGTGCCGTCGGCCAGCAGGCCCAGCTCGGCGGCGTAGGCGCGCAGCGGGGCTTCGTCGGGACCGTAGCCGGCCACGCACAGGCGCAGGCCGGGCAGCTCCCGCCGCAAGGCGGCCACCACGCGCAGCACGCCGGACAGGTTTTTCACGGAGTCGTGGAAAGCCGACACGTGCAGCAGCGGGCGTTGCGGGTCCGGCAGGGCGGCCTCCGCTTCTGCCGGCCGGAACAGCTCGGTATCGACCACGTTGGCAATGACTACCTCGCGCCGGTTGCTGAAGCCGAGCCCCGTCATGGCCGCGCCCAGCGCCTGCGACACGGTGTGCCGCGCCGCCGCGCCGCGCACCACCAGCCGCGTCAGCCAGCGGCGGGCGGGGCCAATGAGGTGGCTGCGCTCGGGCAGGTATAGCGTCCAGTGCTCCGTCACGAGGTAGGGAATGCCCGTCAGCTGCCGCAGCAGCCAGGCCGCCACGCCGGTGCGCAGCAGCACGTGCACGTGCACCAGCGCCGGGCGGCCCCAGCGGCGGCTCAGCTGCCGGTAGCCGTGGGCCACGCAGGCAAAGTACAGCAGCAGCTTCAGCAGCTTATCGAGCGGGGCCAAGCCGGTGATACGGGCGCGGTAGTAGTAGCGCAGCGTTGGCCAGGGCCCGTCCCAGTCGGCCTCGCACACGGCCAGGCGGGGCAACGGGCCGCGGGCCACCGTGGCCAGCAGCACCGCCACCGGCGCGTGCCCGGCAATGGCCGCCACGTGCCGCGCCACGAAGTCGCCATCCTGGTCGTCGTAGCGGTGGGGGTACCACTTGGGCAGCATGAGCACGCGGGGCAGCGGCGGGTCGGGCATGGGGTGGGCGGGGCCGCGAGAAGGCGGCGAAGAAGCAAGTTCGGCAATCAGCGGCGGAATCGGCGCGGCGCCCGGCCGCGCGGGCCCGAAAACGACGGCGGCCCGCCTCCTTTCGGAAGCGGACCGCCGCGCTGGTGGATAACGATACTAGGTAAGCGTAGGCGGTAAGCAGCGGTTATTTCGACACCACGAAGCGCACGGCCTGGCTCGACTCCTCGGTCTGTACCTGAGCGGTGTAGAGGCCGTTTTTCAGCGTCGAGGGCAGCGCCAGCTCCTGCTGGCCGGTGCTCAGGCGCTGGCCTTGCGTGAGCACGGCCACGGTGCGGCCGGTCACGTCGAGCACGCGCACCGTCACGGCGGCGGGGCGCAGCAGCTCGAAGGCGAGGGTGGCGGCGCCGGCCGTCGGGTTCGGGTACACGCCCAGGCGGTTCAGCTGCGGCACCTCGTCCTTGGCCGAGAGCACGGCGCCGGGGGCGCTGTAGCAGGAGTTTTGCGGGTCGAAGTTGGTCCAGCCGGTGGCCCAGTTGGCCGTGCCGGTGCCGGTGGCGCCGGCCGGGGCAAAGGCCCCGCGGAAGCTCACGCGGTCGAAGAAGGTGTCACCCGAAAACTTGGCGTTGGTGAAGGCGGCACCGCTGGCCAGCGGCGAGCCGGCCTGGGGCTGGAAGTTGGTGTTCCAGGCCATGGAGAAGTTGTTCGCGCCCAGCAGCAGGCCGGCCACCGACAGCGTCGTGTCGTTGGTGGCGCCCAAGAACTGCTTGGCGTTGTAGGTGGCACCGCTGTTCACGCGGGCCTTGCGGTTGGTGGCGAAGCCCGCCAGCACGTTGTTCTGCAGGGCCAGGGTGCCGGCCGCGGCGTTGGCCTGGGTGGTCGAGCCGTCGAGCAGCAGGCCCCAGGGGTGACCGGCAAACACCGAGTTGAAGATGCTAATCGACGAGTTGCGTCGGATGTGCATGGCGTTGGCGTAGGGCGTGGCCAGCGTGCCCGAGGGCACGAATACGCTCATGTTGGAGAAGACGGCCGAGGTCTGCGGCGTGGCCGTCGAGCTGTTCACGTCGTTGTCCGACTCAAAGCCGTTCGAGGCGCCGCCCGAGGCAAAGTCGGCCACGGCGGGGTCGCGCAGGGATACGCCGAACTGCACCTTGCCCGAGTAGCCGTTATCGGTGTCGAAGTCGTCGTCGGTGCCGCGGAAGGCAATCAGGTACTTGGCATTCACCGTGCCGCCAAACCACTCGAAAGAGTCGTCGCCGGAGTAGGATACCTGCACGTGGTCGATGGTGGTGCCCGAGCCCACGGCGCCCAAGGTCAGGCCGTTGATTTCGTTGTTGGGCAGGAAGGCCACGCCCGGAAACTCGATGCGCACGTACTGCAGGAAGCCCGAGTTGTCCGCGGGGTTGTTGCCGCCGAAGTTGGCCACCACGCCGCCCTCAATGGTCGGGTCGCCGGCCAGGTTTTGCGGCGCCGCACCGCAGATGATCAGCCCGCCCCAGTCGCCGGCGGCGCGCTGTCCGGCCGGTTGGTTCGAGGTGAACACGATGGGCTGGGCGGCCGTGCCGCGGGCGTCAATCTTGGCGCCGCGGCGGATGATGAGCGAGCCTTTCGTGGCCAGGTTGCCCTTGATGATGGTGCCGGGCTGAATGGTGAGCGTGGCGCCGTTGTCCACGTACACGAAGCCGTCGAGCACGTAAATTTTGTCGTTGGTCCAGGTGGTGTTGGTCGTGATGGTGCTGGCTGGTACCGTAACGATGGCGCTGGCGGGCGTGGACGTGCAGGTCTGGGCCAGGGCCGCGGGGGCAAAGCCGGCAGCAGCAGTCAGGGCCAGCAGAACGGGGAGTACAAGCTTTTTCATAACAAGCGGAATGGAAGTCGGATTTGACGCTGCGAAGGTCCGACACAGCCCGCCCCGCCCCGGTAGAAAAAGCGTTATCGTTTCATTGCCGCCGTGTTACGTTTTTGTGTAGCGCCCCATTGATGCAGTGCCGGTTAGCCCACAGAACGACCAACTCGTTCGTCATCCTGAGCGCAGCGAAGGACCTTCCTCTAGCCCCGCACCGCCGCTGCCGACGAAGTGCAGACGCTTTCCCGGTAACGCCGAAGCGCAGCCACCGCGGCCCGGATGAAGGGGCGTTGGTGGCTGCGCTTTTCAGTTGGTGCGGGGTGCGAGCTAGGGCCTTCGCTCTGCTCAGGATGACGTTCTGAGTATCCCTGCGGCTTAAAACCGGTAGGTCAGGCCCAGCGTGGAGTAGGTGCCGGGCTGGTAGCGGGCAAACGAGCCGGTTTCGCCGCGGTCAATCTTGCCGTTGCGGTTGAAGTCGTAGTACTGGCGGGTGAGCTGGTTGAGCAGGTTCTGCACCCCGGCCTTGAGCTCCAGGTGCTGGCCCACGCCCTTGGTCACCGAGAGGTCCACCACATGGCGCGGCAGCTCCAGCACCGAGAAGTTCAGCTTCTTGTCGCCCACGAAGGCAATGCGCGGGCCCACCACGTTGTACTGCACTGAGAATTGCAGCTTCCGGTCGTCGTCCTGGTAGAAGGTGCCCACGTTCACCACGTAGGGCGACTGGCCCTGCAGGGCGCGGTCGGTGAGGGCGAAGTCCGTGTTCTGCTTATCCGTTTCGTCCAGCTGCACCCGGCTCTTCACCAGCGCCGCGTTCAGCACGAAGGACACCCGCTGCCAGAACGAGTTGTCCGTCAGGCCCACCAGCGACTTGCGGGCTTCCAGCTCCACGCCCAAGTCGTAGGCCTGCGAGGCGTTCTGGTAGGTAAGCAGCAGGTCCGAGCCGGTCGTGGAGCGCGTGGTCTGCTCGATGGCGTTGCGGAAGTGCTTGTAGAACACGCCCACCGACACCATTTCCGATTTCGTGGGGTAGAATTCGTAGCGCAGGTCGCCGTTGTAGATGGTGGCCGTGCGCAGGCTGTCGTTGCCGCGGATGTAGTAGTTGTTGGCGAAGTCGTAGTAGGTGTACGAGGCCACCTCGCGGAACTCGGGCCGGTTGGCCGTGATGCTGCCGCCCAGGCGCAGCAGGCTGCGCTCCGAGAGGTTGTAGGTCGCGTTCAGCGAGGGCAGCACCAGCGTCTTCTTCTCCTCGTAGGGCGGGCGCGTGTCGTCGCCTGACTTCACGTACTTGCGGTTGTATTCCACGCGCACCCCGCCCGAGAGGTTGAACTTGGGCGAAATCGGGGCCACGGCGCTCAGGTAGCTGGCGTACAGCTCGTTTTCGGCCGTGTAGCGGTACTCCGGCAGGGTGTTGTCCTCCAGCACGAGGCCGTTTCGCGCGTCCAGGTTTTCGTTGGCAAACAGCTGGTCGGGCTGCATCAGCTGCAGCTCCTGCCGGCGCTGGGCCGGGGTCAGGCGGGCAAATACGTAGTTGAAGAGGCGGCTGTCGTAGCTGCGCTTCTTCTGCTCGTTGTAGAAGCCGACGCGCAGCTTGTACTGGTTGGCGCTGGTCGTGTCGCGGCCCATAAAGCGCTTTTCCCACTGCCCGCTGGCCATGTAGGTGTCCTCGCTGAGCTTGGAGAAAAAGCGCGAGCTGTTGGCAAAGTCGGCGTTGACCACCGTATGAAACACGTCCGGCGTCTCGTCCGGCACGTTGTCGCGCGACCGGTCCCGCTCGCGCTGCACCTGCCGGTAGTCCGGCTCGTTGCGGCTCACGTAGTTGTAGCCGGCGGCCCAGGTCAGCGTGCTCAGGCTGCGCGGGCCCACCTCGTGGCTGCCGCTGAGCTGGCCCGAGTAGATGCTGCGGCTCTGGTAGTGCAGCGAGTAACTGTCGCGGTCGTAGCCGTCAGAGCTGGCTTCGTAGCCGATGCCCTGGCGGTGCGTCACCTCGTCGGTGCCGTACTGGTTGAAGAAGTTGCGGAATTCCAGGCGGTTGCGGTTGTTCAGGCGGGCCTGCCAGTTGTGAATCACCCCGAGGCGCACGGCCGCAATGGAGCGCTCATCCTCGTAGTCGTAGAACATGCCCTCGCCCTTCAGCGGGTTGGCCGGGTTGTACGACGACTGGAAGCGCTGGCGCTTCGAGCGGTACTGCTGCTGGGTGTTCGAGTACGAAATGGAGGTAACGTTGCTTAGGTACACGCTGCCGAGCTCGTAGCGCCGGTTCAGGCCCAACGACAGGCGCAAGTCGGGGCGCGAGGTGCGCAGCATGGGGCGCCACTCGTTGCGCAGGGAGCCGTCGTTGCGGATCTGCTGCAGCTGCTCGGAGCTGGGGACGTCGGTGCCCAGGCTGGCCACCGAGCCCGGCAGGCTGCGCTGCCCGCTGTCGAAACCCAGCCAGTCAGTCGAGCTGTGGTTGCTGGTCTGAAAGCCCCCCCGGAAGGTGTTGGTGCTCCGCGCCCAGCCCGACACCGACAGCGACGTCGAGTTGTCGAGCACCGAGTTCTTGGTGTACACCTTCACCACGCCGCCGCCAAACTCGCCCGGCAGCTCCGGCGCGCCCGATTTGAAAATCAGCACCCGGTCGATAACCGAGGAAGGCAGGATGTCAAATGAAAACGAGCGGGTGTCCACCTCGGCCGAGGGCGTCAGCGCGTCGTTGAGCAGCACCGTGTTGTAGCGCTCCGCCAAGCCGCGAATCACGATGAAGTTGTTGCTCTGCACCGTCACGCCCGGAATGCGCTTCACCACTTCGGCCGCGTCGCGGTCCAAAGACTTCACAATCTGGTCGTTCGACATGCCGCTGACCACCACCTCGCTTTTGCGCAGGTCCTGAATCAGCGCCACCTCGGTGCCGGTCTGCTTCTGCCCCGTGATGGTCACTTCCTTCAGGGCCAGCGCACTTTCCTCCAGCGTGCTGTTCAGGGTCGTTTTCTGCCCGTCCTTTACCTCGATGCCGGTGAAGTTGACGGGCTTATAGCCGATGTTCTGAATGGTGATGCCGTAGGTGCCGGGCTTCAGGCGCAACTCGTAGTTGCCCTCCACGTCCACCGGAGCCGCCTGCGTCGTGCCGGTCACCACCACGGTGGCCCCGATGACGGCCTCGCCGGTTTTCTTGTCAAGGACTTTTCCGACGATGGAGCCCTGTTGTGCTACGGCTAAGGTGCTGACAGTCAGAAGTGGGGCGAGTAAAAAAGAACGGCGCATGAACATGTGCTAGTTGGCGCCGCAAAAGTATTTTGACCCTGTTACGCCAGTGTGACGCCCCCGTTATGCTTATGTTATTCCCCATGTAACTAGCTGAATATCTGAATTAGCAGTACTTTTGTCGCCCCCTTCACCCATCTGCCCGCATGCTGCTGTCCATGACCGGCTACGGCGTCGCCCAGCGCGAAGCCGAGCATTACACCGTCGTTGTTGAAATCAAGTCGTTGAATTCCAAAGGGCTGGACCTGAGCCTGCGCATGCCGCGCTCCTTGGCCGCCAGCGAGCTGGAGCTTCGCAATCTGATTGGCCGCCACCTCGTGCGCGGCAAAGTCAACGTCAGCATCGACCTGAACCGGCCGGCCGCTGTTCGCTCGCGCGCCACGCTCCACCGCGAAACGCTGACCGCCGCCTACCAGGAGCTGCTCAGCGTGGCGCAGGAGCTGGGCGCCCCCACCGATAACCTGCTGGAGCTGGCCCTGCGCCTGCCCGGGGTGGTGCAGTCGCCCAACGAGGGCAGCGCCCCCGCCGACGACGAGCCCCAGCTCACCTGGGCCGAGCTGCAGCCCATCGTGCAGGAAGCCCTCGACCGCACCACCGAATTCCGGCGCACCGAAGGCCAGGCGCTGACTACTGAAATTCTGAGCTACATCGACCGCATCCGCATTCAGCTCGCCGACGTGGACCGCCACGACCCCACCCGCCTGGAGAACGTGCGCCGCCGCATGCACGACGGCTTGGCCGAGCTGTCCCAGAGCGACCAGTTCAACCCCAGCCGGTTCGAGCAGGAGCTGCTGTACTACATCGAGAAACTTGACATCGCCGAGGAAAAGGTGCGGTTGGTCAGCCATCTTCACTACTTCACCGAAACCGTGCACCTGCCCGAATACAGCGGCAAGAAATTAGCCTTTATTTCGCAGGAAATTGGTCGGGAAATCAACACTATCGGCTCCAAAGCCAACGATTCGACCATCCAACACCTCGTTGTCGGAATGAAAGAAGAGCTGGAAAAGATCAAGGAACAGCTCAATAATATTCTCTGAGCCCAAAACCATGTTTCTACATCGTTCGTAAGTCCAATTGAACAATCTCAATACAATTCTGCATAGCACTACTTAGATGCTTGCGCCCCCGTTTCTAGGCTTTGCTGAGGCTGGGGAACTTTGAGAAAACTCGCTTTCCGACTTACCAACCGCGTTTTTGACCCCTGAGCTGCCCGCCATTTCTTTTGTACTAAATTATTTTTGTATAAAGTCCTTGTGCTGACGGCTTTTCTTCCTAAATTGTGTTATCCAAACAGACTGCCCCCGCACTGTTCGGTAGTTTACCCAGAAAGAATGTTCACCATTTTTTGGTCCAAGCCATGAAGAAAGTTCTACTCGCCCCGTTGCTCTGCCTGGCAGTGCTGCTAATGGCCGCTAAGCCGTTTGCCGAAGTGGAGCTGATCCGGAAGCGCGTTCTGAGCGAACGGGTCGAAATCCTGATTCCGAAAGGTTTCGAGGTGATGAGCGAACAGCAGATGGACTTCCTCTACGCCAAAGCGCAGAGCCGTCCGAGCGTCATCTACACCAATACCTCGCACGCCAGCCTCGCCTTTTCGTACACCGACAACACGGCCGATCAGGACATGGTGGACATGTACGCGGCTAACTTCATGAAGACCTACCGCAAGCAGTACTCCGACGCGCAGTTCTTCTCGGACGGCGTGAAGGAAGTGAACGGCCGCAAGGTGGGCTACATCGAAATGATGAAGCCGGAACTGGGGCACCAGGTATACCAGCTGATTTTCTTTACCGACATCGAAGGCCGTCTGCTGATGTGCACCTTCTCTTGCCCCGACCGCCAGAAGCCCGAATGGGAATCGGTGGCCAAACAAGTGATGAGCTCGTTGCGCAGCAATAGCTAAACAGCGCGGCGCCACCCGCCTGTTTTTCTTCCATCCCGGAATCAGCCGCCTCCACCGCGGACGATTCCGGGATGCTTGCTTTACGGCTGGTTGGTTGTCGTATGGAGAACTGGGAAAAGATGTAGTCGACGCCTTTACCTCATGTTGGCTCTACTGCCTATCAGGCCAGCTAGGACGGCTATAGGCTATTATATATAGGAGTAGAGGAGCAAGCTCTGCCGGCGCAGTGTGTCGATCAGGCGGGCCAACGCTGCCTGCAAAGCGCCGGCCCGGTGAGTCGCTATGCTGGAGAAGCGGCGCGGTCTTACCTAAGCTCTTTCTATGTCTTCTTCCCCAGCCACGTATGAAAATTGTCTTAACCGGTAGCTCCGGCCGCGTGGGACGCGCCATCTACAACCAACTGGCGCCCCAGCACGAAATCATCGGCATCGACCGTACTCCGTTCGCTACCACGCGCCTCGTCGCGGATTTCGCGGACGCGGCCCTGCTGGCCGATGCCCTGCAAGGAGCGGATGCCGTCATTCATGCGGCGGCTCTGCATGCGCCCCACGTCGGCATTGTGCCCGACAGCGAATTTGAACGCGTCAACGTCGATGGCACCCGCCTCGTGGTGGAGGCAGCCCGGCAAGCCGGCGTACCCCGGCTGGTGTTGACCAGTACCACCGCATTGTTCGGGCACGCCATAGCCGAGGGCCGCGCCGCCTGGGTGACCGACGACACGCCGCCCCGGCCCCGCAGCATTTATCACCGCACCAAGCTGGCCGCCGAAGCCCTCGTCGCAGCAGCGGCTGGGCCCGACCTGGCGGTGCGGGTCCTGCGCATGTCGCGTTGCTATCCCGAACCCGCAGATCAGATGGCGCTGTACCGTATTTCCCGGGGCGTCGATGTGCGGGACGTGGCCCGGGCCCACGCCGCCGCGCTGCACAACGACGGTCCGGCTTACCAGTGCTACATCATTTCCGGGCAGGTGCCCTTTACCGAAGCCGAATGCGCAGTAGTAGCCACGGCGTTGGAGCAGGCGCTGCAACTGCGGGCACCGGCTCTGCTGGCTGCGTTCCGGGTGCGCGGTTGGCAGGTGCCGGCGTCGCTGGATCGGCTATACGTTGCTACGCGGGCAGAGCAAGGGTTGGGTTGGGTGCCGCAGTACGGTTTCGAGGAAGTACTGGCCCAGCTTGACCGGCACAGCCTAGAAGTACTCCCGGTGGTGCCTTGACCCAACCAATGGCCTTGCTCTTGGCTGTTACCCAAGTGCGCAAACACACGAAAGATTTGCGCGGGGGCTATTAGAGCGGGTGTTCCAACCGCTGACAGTAAGCCACCACCAGCTTAAATAAGCCCGCGAAGCCCGAAAGCGGGAGCGTTTCGGCCCGGTCAAATACATCGTGGTAGTAGGTGGGCGTGCCGCGCAGATACAGGAAAAAAGCGGGCACCCCGGCTTCCGAAAACGGATAGTGGTCGGAATTGGCGGCCCGGCCCCGCGGGGCCAGCGCGGGCAGGTGGCCGCCGGCCGCATTCAGGCGTTCGAGTAGCTGGTATTCCCGCTCGTGCACCTTGCCGTTGACGACGGTAGCGCCGGCTTGCCCGGTGCCCTCTAAATCGAGGTTGATGAGAAAACGGATGCGGTCGAGCGGAAGCAGGGGATGAGCCACAAAATAGCGCGAACCGACGAGCCCGGCCTCCTCGGCCCCGAAAGCCAGAAACGCCACGGAGTACCGCGGGCGGTTGGCGGGCTGCGCGTAGTGCGCCGCCAGCTCCAGCAGCAGGGCCGTGCCGCTGGCGTTGTCGTTGGCGCCGGGAAAATACGCCCGGCGGCCCATCCGACCGAGGTGGTCGTAGTGGGCCGTCACGACTACAAAGGAATCAGGTTGCACGGCCCCGCGCACCACGCCCACGACGTTTTGCGTCGGGTAAGCCGGCTGCAGTCGGGCTTCCACGGCCAGCTCAACCGGGGCCGGCGTGGCGGGCCAGCGGGCTGCCAGCACCTGTACCTGCACCTGCTCGGCTTGCTCGGGCGCCAGCGAAGCAGTGAGCTTGGCGGGCACCAACTCGATGCGGGCCGCCGCTTCGGCTACGCGCTGGGCAAACACATCGGGTAAGGTGCGCAGGCGCTCTGCGTCGCGCTGGCGCAATACTACGATTCGGCCCTCAAGCGGGGCGCTCAGGAACCGTTGGCCGGCTGCCTCATCGGTAAAGATGAGGGTGTCGAGCTGAATCGGCTGGCCGCGCAGCTGGCCCGGTCCGGAGCCGGGAGCGGCAATGAAGTCGGCGCCCGGCCGAAGCTGCTGCCGCCCAACGCGCAGGCGGAGCCGCCCAGGAAAGGTGTTGACGTCGAGCGTGAACGGCTGAAAATACCCCAGCGCCAGCGGCTGTAGGCCCAAGGCCGCAAAGCGCTGACGCAGGTAGTCGGCGGCGCGCCGTTCGCCTTGCTGCACGTAGCCGCGGCCGTGCAGGCGGGGGCTGGCCAGAAAAGTCACGGTTTTGCGGGCGCGGGCCATGTCCTGTGCCTGCGCGGGAAGCAGCGCTGGTAACAGGCAGCCCAGGGCTACTGCGGCAATACGATGGGGGAGAGGCATGGCGACGAACAAACGGTGCGCAACTACGGGTAGCACCACTTTACGCAGCCGCCGGCAGCACGTCCCACCAACGGCGCGTCCAGTGCATGAAGGCCAAGCCGGCCACAGTGCCCAGGGCGTCGCTAATCATATCGGTCCACTCGCCGAGGCGGCCCAGGTCCATGAGCGTTTGGGTTAGCTCGATGAAGGCGCCCAGCAGCAGGCACACCACAAGCGTCCACAAGAAAGCCCGGTGGCGCAGGCTCGGAAAGAGCCGCTGCCACCGGGCCGTCAGGACGTAGAGGACCGCCGTTACCACGAAGATGCCGGCGTGCGCGGCCGTGTCGAACGAGAGCAGCTCCCACTCGGGCAGGGGCGGCAGTTGGTCGAGCGGGCTGAGGGTGCCCCAGAGCATGAAGGCCGTCCAAGCCAGGGCGACCAACGCCGTCAGCACGCGCAGCATGAGGGGCAGCGCAGCTTAAGCGCCTACCAGCTCGCCGTAGGCCTCTGCCGACAGCAGCCCTTCGAGCTCGGTCTGGTTGCCGACGCTCATCTTGATCATCCACCCGTCGCCGTAGGGGTCGGAGTTGACGGTTTCGGGCGCGTCGTTGAGCTTGGGGTTCACTTCCAGCACGGTACCGCTGAGGGGGCTGAACAGGTCCGAAACGGTCTTTACAGCTTCCACCGTGCCGAACACTTCGTCTTTGCTGACGTCCTTGTCGGCCGAATCAATGTCCACGTACACGATGTCGCCCAGTTCTTTCTGCGCAAAATCGGTGATGCCCACGTAGGCTACGTCGCCTTCGATGCGGACCCACTCGTGTTCTTTGGTGTACTTCAGGTTAGCCGGGAGGTTCATATTGGGCAAGCTGGGAAATGGAGTGTATGCCCGCCACCGCGGGCGGTCAAAGGTAAGAAAAGGTGAAATGGTGAGATAGGGAAATGGTGAGTTTGATGTTCATCCAATTTCAAATACGCAAACGGCCCCGGTAGCTGCTGCTACCGGGGCCGTTTAGGGCCACGCTATTGGGACGACGGGGCCGTCAACTCTCTCCGCTGCGTGACTACTGCGACAGGCTGTAGCGCAGCTGAATGCCGCCTTCGGTGGCCGCGTTCTTGAAGGAGGTGGTGCCGCCGCGGGGCTGCGACACGTTGCGGGTGAAGAAGAACTGCAGGTTCAGGCGCTGGTTGATAACGTAGTCGATGGTCGGGCGCAGCTGCACCTGGCGGTTGCCGTTGGTGACCTGCTGGGTGGCGGTGCCCGGGGCGCCCTCCGAGCCGGGGGTGGTGGGAGTGCCCAAGGTGGGCGCCACCACGTCCACGATGCTGCGCTGAATGGTCACGTTGTCGCGGATGGAGAGGTCCAGGCGCATGTTCAACTCGTTGCGCAGGATGCGCTGCTCCCCACCGATGCGGAACGGAATGCGGAAGCGGTTGGTGGTGTAGCCAAAGCCGATGGTCAGCGTTTTGTTGCGCAGCTCGGTAATCTGGGCGTTGGTGGTGTTCAGCGCCAGCATGCGGTCCAGGCCGTAGTCCACGCTGCCGTTGATTTTCTCCAGCGTCTGGAAGTTCACGCCCACCAGCGGAGCCAGGCGCTCCGACACCGTCACCTGGTTGATGATGTAGTACGGAATGTACTGGTTCTGCTCGTTCACCTTCTCGGCCAAGCCTGCGGGTTCGGCGTTGTACTGGGTGGATGTGGTGTAGCCCAGCACCTGGTAGTCGGCCGCGTAGGAGTGGCGGATGGCCACCGAGCGGAAGTACTTCTGCACCAGCGGCAGGTTCGAGAGGCCGTTGTAGTCGACGCGCCAGTTCGGGAGCGGAATCACGCTGAACGGGTCGAATTTCTTAGTCGACACATTCGCCGACGACTTGCCGCGGTACGCGTCGAGGAAGGCCGGGATGAGCACGTCCTGCGAGTTGTAGCCGTAGAGGCCGCCGTTGGGGTTTTCGCTCTGCAAGCGGTTGCGGGCCAAGCGGCGGTTTTCCACGAACCGGTCGAAGGCCGCCGAAGTGTTGTTCTTGCGCAGGTCGCCAAACAGGGTGTTGACGGCAATGAAGGTAGTGCTGAACGAACCGGACCCCAGCGGAATCAGCGTGTTGGGGTCGACCACCGTCGAGGTCGGCTGCAGCGTCGTCGTGTCGACCGGCACGCGGTAGAAGGTTTCGCGGTTGCGCACCTTCTGCTGCCGGGCTTCCACCTGGATGTTGAAGTCGCGAATCGGCTCTAGCGAGGTGCGCAGCTGCAGGTTTTCGGTGCGCAGCGAGCTGAGCGGGGTGTTCAGCAGGTCGCTGCGCTGGGTGTACCAACCGCGGGTGCTGGCTAGGTCGTAGAGGTCCTGCAGCTCGTACTGCTGGCCCAGGATGAAAGGCACGCCCGGGGCCGTGAAGTCGCTGTTCAGGCCGAACAGGCGCGTTTTGGGCAGGTAGCCCGGCAGCAGCATGCCGGCCGTGCGGGTGTAGGTAAAGTTCAGCGAGCGGGCCGTCATCAACGAGCGGAGCACCGCCTTGAGCACGCGCAGTTCGGGGCCCTTGGCCGTGTCGGCCGCGGCGGTGCCCTGGTCTTTGCCTTTGGTTTCCGGGGCTTCGTTGCCGCGGCGCAGGCGGTCCATGGTGCTCTGCCCGGCCGCGGCGCCCTGGCCCTTGGCCCCGCCGGCCGGGGCGTTGTTAATGATGTTGAGGAACTTGACCTTGTTGTAGAGCTTCACCAGGTCGATGCGGCCGTTGACGTTGATGTCGCGGCTGTTCTGAATGGTGTTGCCGATGTTGACGCGCTGCGTGGCCGTGTCGCCCAGGCCGCCCAAGGGGGCGCGGATGGCCGTCGAGGCCGCCTGCCAGCTGTAGTTGGCCGAGTAACGGGTGTCGGCCGACAGCCAGTCGGTGAGCGGGAACTTGTCGAGCGGCAGGCGGTAGGTCAGCGCTACGGTCTGGTTGAAGTTGGTGGTGCGGCCGCCCTTCTGCAGGTTTTTCTTGAGCAGGTCACGGTTGTCCTGGGCCACTTGCGAGTTGCCGATGGTGGGGCCGGTGCCTTCGTCGACGCTGCTGCGGTTGGTGGCGGTGTAGTCCAGGATCAGGCTCCGAGTCAAATCCCATTTCAGGTCGTAGATGCGGTTAATGAAGAAGCTTTTCTGGAACACGCCCGGAATGCCTTCGGTCGAAGGAATCTGGCCCTGGGCCTGGGTGCGCTGCAGGAACCGCTCGTTGTAGCGGCGGTCCAGGTCGGCGCGGAAGGCAAAGCGCGAGGGCAGGGGCGTAAAGTTCAGTTCCTTCAGCAGCTTCAGGTAGGGCGAGTCGAACAGCTTCACCTTGCTCAGCGGCTCGAAGGCCTTGGGCGTGGGCTGGTAGGTGTAGGCCACCGCCCCGGTGTAGGTGCGGGTGAAGTCGCGGTCGGTCTGGATATCGGTGTGCGTGCGCTCGGTGAGCGAGTAGCTCAGCGCCAGGTTCTCGATATCGTAGGGCTTGGGCTTGCGGTCGGGGTTGGTGCGCTCCTTGCGCACGTTGAGCAAGCTGATGGACTTGCTCTTGGTCTGGTCGGTGACTTCCCGGCGGTAAGCGGTGCGGTCCTGGTCGGAGCCGAACTTGCTGTTCAGCGACTGCGTCAGCGTCATGTCCGGGTCGAGCGGGTCGTACTTCGGCGAGCGAATCTCGGCGCCCGCCTGCAGCAGCACCGGCACGCGCAGGCCCAGCTTCTCGGGCAGGAATTTCTCGGCGGCCACGGCGGCATTCACGTCGGCGCGGGCCACGTTGTCGAGCGAGCGTTGCGAGGGGCGGTCCTGCAGCGAGCCGAAGCCCACCGAGGTAAAGGCGCCCGTGGCCGTGATGTTGGCCACGTCCGCCAGGCGGGTGTTGAAGCGGGCCGTGGCGGCCCAGCCGTCGGTCTGGTCGAAGTCGCGCACCCGCAGCTCGTCGGCCCAGAGGCACAGCGACTGGTCGGGGCCCTGCCCGCCGTCCGACGGGTTCTGCACCCCGATCATCAGGCCCTGCAGGGCGCTCAGGTCGGGGTTGCCGAGCACGGTGATTTTGCCTTCGGCAATTTCCCCGTTGTCGAGCTTCATCTGGTAGGTGATGGTGTAGGGCACCAGCAGGCTACGGCCCTCGGCGGCGCGGCGGGCCTTGGCATCGACGAAGGCCTGCAGGGGCACGTCCACGCGGTTGGCCATAGGCCAGATGTTGTCTTCGCTCGCGTCGGTGGTCTTGGTGATGACCAGCGGCAGCGTGTACTGGTAATAGTTCTGGGTGTAGTCGGTGCCGAAGCGGATGAAGCCTTGCACCGTGCCGTCGCGCAGGTTGCGGTCCTGCGACTCGGCGTGCAGGAACATCTTCAGGCGCTTGTAGCGCAGCAGGTTCAGGCTCACGTTCTTGTAAGCCGCCTTGGCGTAGCCGTCCTTCAGGCCGTCCACGCACAGGCGCAGCGACTGTTCGTTCTGGTCGCGCACGCTCGTGGTCGAGCCGTACTCCCGGTCGCGGCGGATGCCGGGGGGCGCCACGTACGGAATGGCCGTGCCCTGGCCGTTGGTTTGGCCGTTTTCCTCGATGCCCACCGTCGAAATGGCGAAGGCATCGGCGTCGTTGATGCAGTTGAAGCATTGGGGCGCGCCGGGCTCGGGCAGCACCGCCAAGTAGCGGCGCCACTGGTTGGCCACGAACTGCATCTGCACGAAGCGCAGCACCGCCGGCTGGCTCCAGCCGGTCATGTACATGCGCAGGAAGCGGATGGACTTAAAGCCAAATTCCTGCTGCGCGCCCTGAATGCCGGTGTACTGGCGGATCGGAATGCGGAACTGGTACCACGTCACGTCGTCGTTGTTGACGCGGTTGGTCACCTTGTCCACGATGAAGTTGCGGCCCACTTCCAGCTGCCCGGTCGTGCCCAGCGGAATGCGGTACTCGTAGTACTGCTCCGTGTCGTTGATGACGTTGTCGCGGTTCAGGTCTTCCTTGTCGGGGAAGGCCGTGGAGCTCTGCGTGCCGCTGGTGGCGCGCGAGTTGCCCTCCATGCCGTTGTAGTACTTGTAGCGGCCCAGAATCTTGGTGTTGTTCTGGTCGTAGAAGCCGTCGAGGTGGTGGCGGAAGTTATCGGCCGAGGGGTCCTCGAAGTTGCCGTAGTTGCCGATGCTGCGGAAGAAGTCCTGTTCGTCGCTGCCCGTCAGCCCGTCGAGGCCGATGTCCTGCCGGTCGCGGCCGCCGGGAGCGTTGCTGAACGCGTCGGTGAGGAACTGCAGGCGCGTGGCGCGGCCCCAGATGGTGTTCTGCAGGTTGTTCTGGTCGTCGGTGTCGGGCAGGCCGTTTTCAAACTCGTACACCCCGTCGCTCAGGATGTCCTCCGAGATGGTGCCGAGGTTGAAGTACAGCTCGCCCCCGGTGGTGTTGGCCGTCTTGGGCGTGTTCGGGTCCGAGTCGTCAATAACACCGTTGGCCGAGTTGATGAACGGGTCCATCAGCCAGAACTCCAGGTACTCCACGTTGGCGTTGTCGAAATCGGTATCGAAGGTGATTTCGCGCGAGATGCCGCCGTAGTTGTTGCGGTTCAGGATGGGGTTGCTCGGATTCAGGAAGCGCCCGTCCCCCGACACGTTGGGGTTGTAGTTGTACTGCCCCCGCTCGGTGGGGTAGTAGGCCAGGTCGAAGGTGTTTTCGTAGGTGTTGCCCAGCGGCCCGTTGTCGCGGTTGGGGAATATCTCCGAGCGCGGCACGCCCCGCACGTAGTGGTTGCGCAGGTCCTCGGTGCCGATGTTGTTGGGCTTGGAGGGGCCGTTGGTGTAGTAGGTCTGGTCGATGGTGTACCAGGCAATGCGGGCCCGGGTGCTCGACACGCCCAAGCTGCGCTCGGGCAGCTGCTGTTCGCTGATGATGCGGCGCGGCGTGGCCGCCAGGCGCCAGGGGTTGGTCGTGGTGTTGTTGCCGAGGGTGTAGGGCGTGCGGGCGTTTTCGAAGTCGTCGAGGTAGGACACGCCGTCTTCGCCGCGGCCCAGCTGCGACTTGCCGGGAATAAACTGCGCAAACTCCCCGCTGAAGGCCACCGACGAGGGCGCCTTGGTGTTCACGAAGGGCAGCGCGTCGATGTACTTGGTGAGCACCCGCGACTCGCGCCGCAGGTTCATGTCCAGGCCCACGATGGTGTTGTTGCTCGGCTCGTCGCCCACGTTCACGCGGTTGATGCCGGCGGCCTGGTTTTCCAGCAGGTGCATCACCGTGCCGCCGAAGTTCAGGTCGTCCGACACTTTGTAGTCCAGGCGCGTGCCCAGCAGCTTGCGGGGCAGCACCTGCACCACGGCGTCGCGCTCAAACTCCACCCGCAGCTCGTTGGCCGAGTTCAGGTAGCTCGCGTTGAGGATTTTAACCTTGGCCTGGTCGTAAAATACCTGGTAATCCTGGCCTTCGGTCAGCAGCGTGGCCCCCGAGTACACCCGTACCGAGCCTTCCGGAATGCGGATGCCGGGCAGCGTAATTTCGTCGGTAGCGGTGGCCGAGTAGCGGCCTTTCAGGTAGAATTTGTCCTTTTCCTGGCGCTGCTGGGCGTCGCTCTGCACCTGCACGTACAGCTCCGGAAACACGTATTTCTGGATCAGCGCCGCCTCGGTGGTGGCGTTGAACTGCCCCCGCAAGTAGCTGCCGAAGGGCTCCACCACCGGGAAGATGATCTTGCCCAGCTCCGGGTCGATGGTCAGGCCCGGTAGGAAGTCGAAGTTGCCGTCGGAGGGCCGGTCGTTGTTGGGGTTGACGTTGTCCAGGTTCAGCACCTGGGTCAGCGGCCGGTTGACCACCCGCTCGCCTTCCTTCAGCGAGATGATGTCCACGCCCGTCGCGTCGTCCTTGTAAATCACATCCAGGCGGAACTGGTCGCGGCTGAGCTGCGAGGCGTTCAGGGCGTAGATGTTCTTCATCATCAGGTCGAACACCGGCAGGTTGTTGGTCTGCAGCCGGTCGTTCTGCGGGTTTTCGGTGGCCGTGGCCCGCCCCACGCCGGGGTTGGTGGCGCGCAGCAGCTTCAAGAACACCGAGCCGTCGTCGGGCACGTTGGAGTAGTCGTCCTGCAGCTCGCCCACTTTGTAGGTTTTGCCGTTGAAGAAGTACTCGTACGACACGGCCAGCACCTGCTCCGGCAGCAGCGGCGTGTTAAGCGAGACGTAGCCCAGCTGCGGGTTGAAGGTGTACTCGCGCGGGTCGAGCTTGCGCGCCCGCACCCGTTCGTAGTCCACGGTCTTTTCCAGTTGCAGCGTGTTCTGCAAGAAGCCGTCGATGCCCTGCGCGTCGCGGGTGGCGCCGGCGCCCGTCGTCACCGCGTCGAAGAGGTTGTTGACGTCGTTGTAGGCGGGTTGCGACTGGCGCCCGGGCCGCAGAAAGCGGCCGCGGTAGGTGCGCAGCGGCTCGCCCACGTCTTGCAGGGCCACCACGTTGCGCAGCGTCTCGGTGGTGCGGTTGTCGTTGGTCACGTACACCTCCAGGCGCCGAATTTCCACCCCGCTCTGCACCGTGGGCAGGTTGCGGAGCACGGCGTCGTACCGGTCGCGGAAAAACTGCGAGAGGAAAAAGTGGCGGTTGGCTTCGTACTGCGAGGCCTTGATTTCAAAGTTGCGCGACTGCGCCCCGTTCTGCACCGTCACCTCGTCGGCGGTGCCGCGCAGCTGGGCGGCCACGCTGGTCACGCTCAGGCGCCCAAACTGCATCTGGGTTTTCACCCCGAACAGGTTCTGCCCGCCCTGCACCAGGGTGTTGTTCAGCGGCAACGACACGTTGCCCATCTCCACCTTGCGGATGATGTCGGTGTCGTAGCCCGTGAAGTCGGCTTTGATCTGGTTTTCAAAGTCGAAGGCCGCCCGGGTGTCGTAGTTGAACAGAATCTTCAGCTTGTCCCCGATCTGCCCGGAGAGGTTCAAATTGAAGTTCTGCTGGAAGTTGAAGTCGCCGTTGCGGCGCTGGCGCAGGGTCAGCGAGGGGTTGTCGTTGAAGTTCTGCCGCCAGCCCAGCGCAATGGTGGCCGAGCCGTTGGGCCGGATGTCGATGAACTCCCCGCCGAAGATGCGGCCCAGCGTCGGGGCCAAGTAGATTTTCGGAATCAGGCGCTTGGCCGCGGTTTCGTTGCCGGGGCCACCGGCCACGCCGCCCTCCGCCTTGTTGCGGAAATAATTGCGGATGGCCTGCTGCTCCTGCAGCTTCTGAAACTCGCTGTAGCTGAGGCGGGCCGGGTCGCGGTAGTCGATGTCTTGGCCAACATTTTCCTCCACGTCCACGTAATCCAAGGAGTCGCCCAGCGTTACCTGCGGCTTCACGTTGGCGGGCAGGGGCAGAATCAGCGGGGAGCGGCGCTGCCGTTCCGTGAGGAAGTTGCCCGAGCGGTCCGCGGGCGCCACGCGCGGGCGCCGGCTGGTGCGGTAGCGCACAGTGTCGCCGGGCACCGGCCGGGTAGTATCCGGCGGGGCTACGAGCAGGGGCGCGTGCAGACGGGACGCCTGCATCCAGCTCCAGAGCTGGGAAAACGCGAACGAACGGCCACCCGTCGGCTCGGCCTGTGACCACCAGGTCAGCAGCGACGCAGCAACGACGGAAGAGAGGGTGGTGAGAGACTTAGTACGCGTGGTCAAGCAAGGGCGAAACAAAAGGGCCCGAGGGCCCGCGAAAACCTAATTCGACTTAAGAGCAAATTTAATTAATTCCTCCACGCTCAGGTCGTTGCCGTGCTTCTGCTGAATACCATCCAACGTCTTCTCGGCCGCGGCCCGCGCGAAGCCCAGCGTCACTAGGGCGGCTAACGCTTCCGCTCGGTTTGTATTGTGCTGGCGGGCCAGCGGCACGGTCTCCACGCCCGCCTTGGCCAGCAGCTCGTCCTTGCGCAGCTTGTCGCGCAAATCCAGCACGATGCGCTGGGCGGTTTTTGGACCCACGCCCTTGATGGCCTGAATCGAGCGCACGTCTTCCTGCACGATGGCCTGGCGGATTTCGCCCACCGACATCGACGACACGATAACGATGCCCGTGCCCGGTCCGATGCCCGACACCGAAATCAGGTGCATGAACAGCGCCTTCTCGTTCGGGTCCAGAAAGCCGTAGAGGGCATTGGCGTCCTCCTTGATGTGCTGGTAGGTGTAGAGCTTGGCCTTTTCGCCCTCGGCGGGCAGCTTGGAATAGGTGGCCAAGGAAATCTTCACTTCGTAGCCCACGCCCTGCACATCAATGATGGCCAGCGTGGGGTCTTTGTAGGCAAGTTTACCGTCGAGGTATGCAATCATAGCAGGAACTTAAAAACTCCGAAAAGGGCCGGAATACGGCTGGCTAGCGGCAATATCGGTAAGAAGCGTAAGGATGAAGCCGGGTAGTTTGTTCCAAGAGTATTAGATTTATTTGCTAATAATATTAGTATATAGAAAGATTGACGGCGCCGGGAAGGCGCCGTCAATCTTTCGGGGGCATTACAGCGGTTGGTTATATGTCTGCGCGTCCGACACGGCAATGGCCGTGATGTTGACGATGTCGCGCACGGAGGCGCCGAGCTGCAGAATATGCACCGGCTTGCGCATGCCCATCAGCACCGGCCCGATGACCTCGGCCCCGCCGATTTCCTGCAGCACCTTGTAGGCGATGTTGCCGGAGGTCAGGCCCGGGAAAATCAGGGTGTTGGCGCCTTTTTCGGCCAGCTCCGAGAAGGGGTAGTGCTCCTGCAGCAGGTTGCGGTTGAGGGCCGTGTTGGCCTGCATCTCGCCGTCGAGGATCAGGTCGGGGAAGCGGCGCTTGGCCAGTTCCGTGGCCCGGCGCATCTTGTCGGGCAGCGGGCCAGTGTTCGAGCCGAAGTTGGAGTAGCTCAGCACCGCAATGCGCGGCTCGGTGTCGAAAAAGCGCACGGCGCGGGCCGTCAGGCCGATAATGTCCACCAACTGCTCGGCCGTGGGCTCAATGTTCACCGTCGTGTCGGAGAAGAAGAACGGGCCTTTGCGGTGCAGCACGATGTACATGCCGGCCGCGCGCTGCACGCCGTCTTCCACGCCGATGATCTGGAAGGCGGGCAGAATGCTCTTGCCGTAGTCCTTGGTCAGGCCGGTGATGTAGGCGTCGGCCTCACCGGTTTCCAGCATCATGGCGCCGAAGTAGTTCCGCTCGCGCATCAGGCGGCGGGCTTCGTAGAGCGTCATGCCCTTGCGCTGGCGCTTGCGGAAGAGCAGGTCGGCGTACTCGTCGCGCTTGGCTTCCTCGTCGGCCAGAATGTCGATGATCTGGCAGCCTTCCAGGTCGAGGTTGTTTTCGCGGGCAATCTTGGCAATGCGCTCCTTGCGGCCCAGCAGAATGGGCAAGGCAATGCCCTCGTCGTGGGCAATCTGGGCGGCTTTGAGGATTTTGTAGTTGTCGGCCTCGGGGTACACCACGCGCTTGGGGGCCGAGCGGGCCCGCGAGGTGATGCGGTTCATCAGCTTCTGGTTGACGCCGAGGCGGGCGCGCAGCTCGTCCTCGTAGGCTTGCCAGTCGGTGATGTCGCGGCGGGCCACGCCGCTTTCCATGGCCGCTTTGGCCACGGCCGGCGAGAGCGTGGTGATGAGGCGCGGATCGAGCGGCTTGGGAATCAGGTAGGTGCGGCCGAAGGTGAGCGTGTTGTCGCCGTACGCCTTGTTCACCATGTCGGGCACGGGCTCCTTGGCTAGTTCCGTGAGGGCGTGCACGGCGGCCAGCTTCATCTGCTCGTTAATCTCCGTGGCGCGCACGTCGAGGGCCCCGCGGAAGATGTAGGGGAAGCCCAGCACGTTGTTGACCTGGTTCGGGTGGTCCGAGCGGCCGGTGGCCATGATGATGTCCTCGCGGGTGCTCAGGGCCAGCTCGTAGGCAATTTCCGGGTCGGGGTTGGCCAGGGCGAAGACGATGGGGTCTTTGGCCATCTTCAGCAGCAGCTCGGGCGCCAGCACGTTGGCGGCCGAAAGGCCCAGGAAGAAGTCGGCGCCCTCCATGGCTTCGGCCAGCGTGGTCACGGCGCGGTCGGTGGCAAATTGCATCTGCAGCGGCGCCAGGTTGGTACGCTGGTGGTTGATGATGCCGTCCTTGTCGAACACCACCATGTTTTCGCGCTTCATCCCCAGCTCCAGGTACAGGCGCATACAGCTCACGGCGGCCGCGCCGGCGCCGCTGACCACCACCTGGATTTCGTCGATTTTCTTGCCGACAACTTCCAGCGCGCTCAGCAGGGCCGCCGACGAAATGATGGCCGTGCCGTGCTGGTCGTCGTGCATCAGCGGAATGTTCATCTGCTCGCGCAGGGCCGTTTCGATGGCGAAGCACTCCGGCGCCTTGATGTCCTCCAGGTTGATGCCGCCGAAGGTGGGCTCCAGGGCCTTCACCACGCGGATAAACTCGTCGGGGTCGGTGGCGTCGATTTCGATGTCGAAGCAGTCGATGCCGGCGAACTTCTTGAACAATACACCCTTGCCCTCCATCACCGGCTTCGAGGCGGCCGGACCGATGTTGCCCAGGCCCAGCACGGCGGTGCCGTTGCTGATAACGGCCACGAGGTTGCCCTTGGCGGTGTACTTGTAGACGTCGTCGGGGTTGGCGGCAATTTCCTTGCAGGGCTCGGCCACGCCCGGCGAGTAGGCCAGGGCCAGGTCGAGCTGGGTGCTGACGGGCTTGGTGGGCACCACCTCAATCTTCCCGGCGGGGGTTTGCTGGTGGTAGTTAAGCGCGTCTTCCTTGTTTATTTTCAGCATAGGGGGGAATTCAGATGCAAAACGGCGCCGCCCGCTGAAGGCAGCGCCGTTGGGCAAGTTCGGGCGAAATTAAGCGGAATCAAAACCCCCGGCCGCATTGCGCGGCGAGCCGCCCCCCGGCAACCGCCTGGGCCCGAAGCGGCTTAGTCGTCCTGACCGACGCGCATGTTTTCGAAGCTACCGCTCACCGTGACGCGGCACCGGGCCTTGCCCGCGTCGGTGAGGGCCGGGTTGTCCGGGTCGGCCACGTCGGGCAGGCGCACTTCGTAGCGGCCGCTGAGTAGGTGGCGGCGGGCGTCGTAGGCGGTAATGACGAGCTGGCCCTGGAAGTCGGTGTTGGCGCTGGTGTAAGTGTTGCCCCAACGCGTCGTGCCGGTATGCTGGTTGTGGTAGTAGCTGACTTCGGCGTCGTTGCCCGGGGCCGTGGTCGATTGCAGCGTGTAGGTGCCCACTATGCCGGGCTTCACGCGGGCGGGCAGCAGCGTGAGGCGCAGCCCGTCCAGGTCGTCATCATCGGCGAAGGAGAGAAAGAACGAGCCGTGGCCGCTGGTCCAGGATACCAGCGCGGCAATGCGGCTCGGGGCGTAGCTCACACCGGAGCCAACAGAGGAAACCGGGTAGTAGAAGGTGCGGTTGAAGGTGTACGAAGCCGCCGGCGCAGCCTCCTCGATGGGGTGCGGATCGGTTTCGGGGTGGGAACGGCAGGCCCCGACGGAAAACAACAAGGCAGCACTGAGGAGAAGGGAAATGTGTTTCATAGCTCGGAAAGGGTAGCTGGTTGACGGCGGAGTTGCCAATCAGCGTGCCAATTGACGGCGTAATACCCCAATAAAATGCATGCAATCAGGTAAGGTGCTGACAATCAAAGACGCCAAAAGATGTGATTGACTCAACGGCCCCGAATTGCTTATGGAAGGCTTTCAGGACTGGTTTTGGGCCATGCTGCCTGATGGTTGTTGGCCACATCTGCCTTAAAAAAGAACGGCGGCCACCCGCTTGGGTAGCCGCCGTTCGGGGAGCTTGGGCAAGGCCGAAGCTTGTGCTGTCAGAGCCTAGTTAGTCTACGACCACCAGGCGTTGGGTCTGCGTCTGCCCGTTTTGGCGCAGGCGGCAGGTATAGAGCCCGGCGGGCAGCTGGCGGCCGTCCAGCGGCAGCGTGTATTGCCGGCCGGCTTCGGCGGGAGCGTCGTAGAGCGTGGCCACTAGCTGGCCTAAGGAGTTATACACGGCCACGTGCGCTGCCCCCGACTCCGCCGAACGGAAGCGGATGGTGGCCGGGCCGGCCACTGGGTTGGGCGTCGCCGTCAGCTCCAATTGCTCGACGGCCGTGGCTGGGCTGCCTTGCGTACCGCGGGCGGCCGTGGCGCAGCCAGCCAGTTGGTCGCCGTGCTGGGCGAGGTGCGCGGCAACGGCGCTAGGCGCAATGCAGAGCAAGTTGCCGTTGTGGCACACCAGCACCTTGTCGTTCTTCGTGCCGCACCGCGCGTCGACAACCGTCAGCGTGACGCTGGCCGTGGCCGGGCAGCCGCTGGCGCTGGTGGCCGTGACGGTATAGGTATACGTGCCGGGGGCGGTGGCCGCGAAGGTCGGGTTGGCTGTAGCGGCGTTGCTCAGGCCCGCGGCGGGGTTCCACTGGTAGCTAACCCCGTCAGTGGCCGTCAGCGTGGCGCTTTGCGGACCGTAGCCGAGGTAGAGCGTCGTAGCTACCCCGCCGGTGTAGGTGCCGCTGGCCGGCATCACACTGATTTGCGGGGCCGGCACGCTGCCCAGCACCGTCACCGTGGCCGGGGCGCTGGCCGAGTTGCCGTTGACGTCGGTGGCCGTCAGCGTTACCACGTTCGGCCCGATGGCGGCGCAGTCGAAGGTGCTGCGGTCCAGGGTGAGCGAAGCCAGGCCGTAGGCGTCGGCGCTGCCGTTGTCTACGTCGGCGGGCGTAATGGTGGCCGTGCCGCCGCTCAGCGTGACGCTAATGTTCTTGGTCAGTACCGTCGGCGCTACCAAGTCCTTGGCCTCGAACGACCAGACTGCACCAGTGGCTACCTCGCCGTCGTGGGTGGCGTCGCCGTCGCGCAGGGCGTCCACGCGCCAGTAGTAGGTGCCGAGGGCCGTAGTACCCGCCAGCGTGTATTCGGGTTGGGTCAGGCCTTCGGCCACCAGCACCAGGTTGCCCGGGTCGGGGCCCACCAGCACGTTGTAGCGGTCCGCCGCGCCGGTCCAGCTCAGGCGGATGTCATCGGCGTTGACGGCGGCGCCGTTGCCGGGCGTCAGGTAAGCCACCGGATTCACCCAGGCCGGCCCGGCGGCTTGCACCAAGCTGATGTTATAGGTCGGGGCGGCCATGTTTTCGCCCAGAAAGAAGCTGGGGTTGGGCGGTTGGTTGTAGGCCGAGTTTTCCAGCGCCACCTGCGTCCGGTACTGCGCGTCGTGCATGAGCGTGGGCAGGCGGTGGGTGGTCGGCGCGGTGGTCGTGTAAACCAGCAGGCTGGTGTTGTCGGCCGAGCGCAGCACGATTTCCTCGCGCCAGTCACCCAGAATGTCGGCCGTGATGCAGGCGTTGGCCTTGGTGGTGTTGTTGGTTTGGCCGTTGCCAAATTCCGGCGTGCTCGGCGTCATGATGCGGTCGGCGCGGTTGGCGGCGTAGTTCCACTTGTCGAGGCGCACGGTGGCGAAGTCGGTGGTGGCGTTGTACGACGACTCCAGCAACTCACGCTGCAGGTCACCGTCCCACCACACGCCGAAGTTGATGCTGGGCCGGGTCGTACCGATCTGAACGCCCTTGTTGGTATACAATCCGCCCGTCGAGCCCCAGACCTCGTAGCCGGGGTAGCGCGGGTCGATGTCGGCGGCCATGGCCCGGCCGATGTCGCCGGTGGCGGGCACGCCCCAGAGCGTTTGGCCGGTGCGGGCGTCGCGGAATTGCAAGCCGCCTTTGGTGCCGTATTTGGCGGGTTCCTCCTGGCACTGCCACACTTCCTGGCCAGGGCGCGAGGGGTCCATATCGGTCATGTGCAAGGCGTCGCCGTGGCCCGAGCCGTTCACGTACAGCCCGCGGCCGTCGTCGTCGATGGTGCTGGCCCCGTTGCAGACCTCGTCCCGGCCGTCGCCGTCCACGTCGCCTACGGTGAGCTGGTGGTTGCCCTGTCCGGCGTAAGCGCCGTTGCCGGGGTCATTCGAGTCGAACACCCAGCGGTTGGTGAGCTGCCCGCCGCGCCAATCCCAGGCCACGCGCACCAAGCGGGTGTAGTAGCCGCGCCCCATCACCAGGCTGGGCCGCTGCCCGTCGAGGTAGGCAATGGCCGAAACGAAGCGGTCGACGCGGTTGCCGTACGAATCCCCCCAGCTCGATACGGAGCCGCGGGCCGGCAGGAAATTGGTGGTGGCCATGGCGGCCCCGGTCTGCCCGTTGAAAATGGTCAGAAACTCCGGGCCCGCCAGTGGGTAGCCTTCCACGTTGCGGTAGTCCGCGTTCGGGTCGCCGATGACGGTGCCCTGCCCGTCGACGGTGCCGTCGGCGGTTTTTACGGCCACTTCGGCCTTGCCGTCACTGTCCAGGTCGTACACCATCAGCTGGGTGTAGTGCGCCCCGGCGCGGATGTTGCGGCCTAGGTCGATGCGCCAGAGCCGGGTGCCGTCGAGCTTGTAGGCGTCGATGTACACGTTGCCGGTGAAGCCGCGCAGGGAGTTGTCGCGCGAGTTCGACGGGTCCCACTTCAGCACGATTTCGTACTGCCCGTCGCCGTCGAGGTCGGCCACCGAGGCGTCGTTGGGCGAGTAGGTGTAGGCTTGGCCGCTGGGGTAGCTTTCCACCACGCGGTTGTTGCTCACGGTGTAGGGCGGCGTCACGCCCGGCGCGGGCACCTGCAGCGGAATGGTCTTGAACGGCTGGGCCCAGGTGCTGGCCGAAGCCGAGCCGGCCTGCTCCACCCCGCCGACCACCGGCCGCACGGTGTAGGTGCCGTCGGTGCCGGCTTGGTCGACGAAGTTGGTGGCTCCGGTCAGCGGTGCGGGCGTGACCTTCACCCCGTCGCGGTACACGTTGAAGGCCACGCCGGCTGGGTCAGTGCCAAATAAGCGCCAGCCGACGTAGACGGTGCCGGGACCGGTGCGCACGGCTACCACGCCGCGGTTGAGCTTTTCCAGGTACTTCTGCTGGGCCCGGGCCGGCGCGGCCAGCAGCACGGCGGCCGAGGCAACGCCCAAAAGGAGAGGACGGATACGCGGTACGTGTTCGAACATAAGTTGGTGTTGGGAAGTGGAATGCAGGCGGAGCCGCGGCGCAGTGGCGGCTCCTGCTCGGAGGTTCCGAACGCCTGAAAAGTCCCACATCAACCGCACGTCGGTGTCCTGTACCGTCATGTATTATTTCGGGAAAGTGCGTACTCACTTGCCGAGGGGGCCTGGGCGGCCCTGGCGAGGTGAATTGCCCGCAGTGTTGAAGCATTTCGGCCGATTACGCCGATGCAGCTCAGGCAAACAAAAAGGCCCCGCTCGTAGGAGCGGGACCTTTATAGGACCAAGCCGTCAAGCGCAGTGGACTTAGCTGGCCACGATGAGCTTTTGGCCCGGTTTCACCTCGTCGGACTTCAGGTGGTTGAGCTTGCGCAACTGCTCCACTGTCAGGCCCTGGTAGCGGCGCGAAATGTTGTAGAGCGTGTCGCCGGGCTGAACCACGTGCACGCGCTGCAGCTGCAAAGCCGGCGCCTTGGCGGCGCGGGCCGCTTGCTTGGGGGCCGCCGTTGCCACGGCCGCCGGCTTCTCGGCTTCCTCGCTGCCGGCCGTTTCATCCGCCGCCGGCGCGGCCAGGCGCAGCTTCTGCCCCGGCGTCACCACCTGCGACTTCAGATTATTCCAAGCCATGAGCTGCTCCACCGACAGCCCCCGCTCGCGGGCCAGCTTGGTCAGGTAGTCCCCCTTGCGAATCACGTACTCGGTAGCCGCTTCCTGTTGCGCGGCTGCCGTAACCGCCGCAGTCGACTCGGGCGCAGCGGCCGTTTCAGCGTCATTATCAGCCGGAGTTTCTTTTGCCGGCGCAGCTGCCGGACGCGCAGCCCGAACGGGCTTGCGGACTTCGGCGGCAACTGGGCGCTCAGCCGGCGCGGCCGCGGGGGCCGCAGCCACCGCCGTTTCTTCCGCTTCCAACGTTTCGGGCTTGCTGATCGGCTTGATGGGCTGCTTGCTCACCTTCACGCCCATTTCCGCGGGCGTCCGTGGGGCGGCAGCTACGGCCGGCGCGGCGGTGGGCCGCACGGCTACGTTCTGCGCCTGCACCGACGTGCCGCCTTTGGCCGGCAAGAACACCACGATTTGCTGCTTGGGCTTCAGCGCCCGACCCTTGGCCAGGTTGTTCCAGCGCCGCAGCTGCGTCTGCGACACGCCGTACCATTCCGCCAGCTCCGCCAGGGTCTGCCCGCGCTTCACCGTATGCACCTTGCGCTGGGTACGCGGGGCTTCGTCTGTTGCCGCCGCGGCCGTTTCCGTAGCGGGCTTGCGGCGGCTACCCGCAGCTAGCTGCTGCGCCGATGGAAAAGGCTCTACGCCTTGCAAACGCGGCGGCAAGGCCTCCATCGGCGTCGGTAGTGCGGCCTGCGGACGGCAGTAGCCAAAGAGCACCGAGCGGTCTACTTCCAGCAGCAAGGCGCGGCGGTCAGCCGGAAACTGCACGGTGTAGGGGCGGTAGCCGTCGGGCAGGTAGGGGCGGCGCAACTCGGGGTTGAAGCGCAGAATGGCCGTCGAGTCCAGGCCCACGGCTTGGCTCAAACGCATCATGTCAAATGCCTGCCCGTTGAGCTTCAGCGTGTCCATGGGCTGGGCGTACTGGTATTTCAGCTCGGCCGAGTGCAAATTGTGCTGCTCGGCGTACTTCATGGCGTACATGATGGCCGTGAAGGAGGGCACGTAGTTGCGCGTTTCCTTGGGCATGTAGGGGTACATATCCCAGAAGTTGCGCTTGCCCGACTTGCGCATCACCCGCTGAATGTTGCCCGCACCCCAGTTGTAGGCGGCTAGCACCAATTCCCAGTCGTGAAACACGCCGTAGAGGTAGCGCAGGTGCTTGCAGGCGGCTTCGGTGGCCTTTTCCGGGTCCATCCGCTCGTCCACCCACTCGTCGCGGCGCAGCCGCAAATCACCCGCGGTAGGGCCCATAAACTGCCACAGGCCGGTGGCGCCTACCCGCGACTTGGCCGTCGGAATCAGCGCCGACTCCACCACGGCCAAATACTTCAGGTCGGGCGGTAGGTTGTACTTGGTCAGGTACTTCTCAAACAGCGGGAAGTACAGGTTTTCGCGCTCCAGCACCCGCTGCATGTAGTTGCGGTTGCGCAGCGTGAAGTAGTTGATGTGCGCCAGCACCGTCGAGTTGAAGGCGTGCGGCACGTCGGTATCGAAGCAAGCCACCCGGTCGCAGATCAGGTCGCGCACCTCGGGCGGGGCCTGCAGCCACGCCAGCTTCACCGAGTCGATCTGCACCGGCTCGGCCACCAGCGAGTCGGGCTGCAGCTCCAGCCGCACCCGCGTGGTGTCGTCCGCGCCGGCCGCCGGCATTGTCACGGGTGGGAACTGCGTTTGGGCCGCCGCGGGGCGGGCAAAGGCGGCAGCCAACAGAAACAAAGCGGAGGCGCGGAGCGACTTTTTCATGCGTTCAACTTCACGTTACGGGGCTACTACGGACGCGCCCACGGTTTCGGTCAGGTGCTTGGCAAAGGCCAGCATGTCGGCTTCGCGGAAGGCACCGCTGAGCACCTGCAAGCCGATGGGCAGCCCTTCGCCGTCATTCCCCACGGGCACCGAAATAGCCGGTACGCCCGCCAACGAGGCCTGAACGGTAAAGATATCAGCAAGATACATAGCCAGCGGATCTTTCATGTTTTCGCCGATGCGGAACGCCGTGGTCGGCGCTGTGGGCAGAATCAGGAAGTCGTACTGGCGCAGCAGCTCGTCGGTTTGCTCCTTGATGAGGCGCCGCACGCGCTGGGCCTTGGTGTAGTAGGCGTCGTAGTAATCGGCCGACAACACGAAGGTGCCCAGCAGAATACGGCGCTGTACCTCCTGCCCGAAGCCCTGGCTGCGCGACTTTTTGTAGAGCGACTCCAGGTCGGTAGCGTCCGGGGCGCGGTAGCCGTACTTCACCCCATCGTAGCGGCCCAGGTTGGAGGAGGCCTCCGCCGTGGTCAGAATGTAGTACGTCGGCACCATGTAGTCGAGGTAGGGGAAGTCCACCGCGTCCACTACGTGGCCTTGCCCGCGCAGCAGCTCGATGGTCGATTCCATGGCCTGCTTGATGTCCGGCGCGAGGCCCGGGCGCTCCATCGTGTCGCGGATGTAGCCCACGCGGTAGTGCGCCTTAGGTTCCAGCAGCTCCGAGTAGGCGGGCACCGACTCCTGGCTCACCGTCGAGTCAAACTCGTCGGGGCCGGCCATTACTTCCAGCAGCAGCGCGGCGTCGTCCACCGAGCGGGTAATCGGCCCGATCTGGTCGAACGACGAGGCGTAGGCAATCAGCCCGTAGCGCGACACCCGCGAGTAGGTCGGCTTCAGGCCCACCACGCCGCAGAAGGCCGCCGGCTGGCGCACCGAGCCGCCGGTATCGGAGCCGATGGAGGCCAAGCACAGATCAGCCTGCACCGCCACGGCCGAGCCGCCCGAGGAGCCGCCGGGCACGCGGTTCGGGTCGATTTCGTTGCGGGCCGGGCCGAAGTAAGACGTCTCGTTGGAGGCGCCCATGGCAAACTCGTCGCAGTTCTGGCGGCCGATCAGGATAGCGTCCTCGTCGAGCAGGCGTTGCACGGCCGTACCTGTAAACAAGGACTTGAACCCGTCGAGAATGTGCGAGCTGGACTGCAGCGCGTGGTCCTTGTAGGCCAGCACGTCCTTCAGGCCGATGACCATGCCAGCCAGCTTACCGGCCGTGCCCGCGGCCATTTTCGCGTCGACGGCCTCGGCCTGCTGCCGGGCTTCGTCGGCCCACACTTCGAGGAAGGCGTTGAGGTGCTGCTTTTTCTCGATGTTGTCGAGGTAATACTCAACGAGCTGACGGCAGGTAAGAGTACCGGCGGTCAGCTCGTGGCGAACTTCCGTGAGGGAGTTGAAGCGTTTCATGCGTAGGGGCCAAACGGTCCGCGGCGGGCGGCAGGATTGGGGTGAAAAGGCTAGGCCGCCGCGGGGTGCGCGGCGGCCGTCAAAAGCAGGATGCGAAAGTTCGAAATTAAATCGACTTCGCCGAAGAATTCGATTCGTGGGGCAGGCCGGCGGGCGTTACCGTGGGCTGTTCCGGGGCCGCCACCGGCGCCTGCGACTCGGGCAGGGGCTGATCGAGGCCGGTGGGCTGGTAGGCTACTGGCTGCACGGGCTGGGGCTGCTGGTAACCGTTGGTAGCGGGTTGTTGGTAGCCGTTGTTGTTGGGCTGAAAGCCCGGCTGCCCGGCGTTTTCAATCTCGCTGCGAATCTCGCGCGAGGCGTCCTTAAACTCGCGGATGCCCTTACCGAGGCCACGAGCCAGCTCCGGAATCTTGTTGGCGCCGAAGAACACCAGGATGAAAAGCACGATAACGGCCAATTCGCCGCCACCAATACCTTCCAGGAAAAGCAGAAAAGGCGTGTGCATGACTAACAGAGCTTAGCGGTTAGCGGCTCGGCTGTTGCGGGTCGCGGTAGTTGGGGTTTTGGTCGCGGTACTCGGGCTTATCGTCTTTCGACGCGTCCTTGAACTCGCGCATGCCCTGGCCCAGGCCCCGGAACAGCTCCGGAATGCGCTTGGCGCCGAACAGCAAGATGACGATAAAGACGATCAGCAAAATCTCGGTCGTGCCAAAATTGCCGATCAGGAAAAGCGAGTTGAGCATGGGAGTCCGCGGTGGGTGTGTAAGCTACAGCAGGAGATACGGGCCCGCCCGCCGTAGGGATGGTAAAGGTACCCGATAATTTTCAAAACGAGCCCGGCGGGTACACCCGGGCAGCCAGAGCACCGGCAAATGTTTGGGCCGATACTTAGGAACCACGTAACCCCTGCCAGAAGTTCAGCAAGGAGAAATCCTGATTCGGCGGGCAAGAAATAATGTTCATCGTGAAGAACCGGTTAGCGGACAATTCACGTAGGTACCTTTGGCCGTTGTTTTCTCGCTTTTTTGTGCCGGTGCCCTACTCGGCAGGCAACTTCTGCTGCGCTAACGCATCTTTGATTATGAACGTGCGTGCCCTCTACCCCTCCGATACCCCCGGTCTCACGGCTCACGACCGGGAGGAGCAGCGCCTGGAAGCCCTGCAAGCTTACCAAGTGCTGGACACTTCGCCCGAGGCGGATTTCGATGCCCTGACCCGGCTGGCCGCCTACATCTGCGGCACGCCCATATCGTTGATTTCGCTGGTGGATGCCCACCGGCAGTGGTTTAAGGCCAATTACGGCCTGGCGGGCATCGATGAGACGCCGCGGGAGTATTCCTTTTGCCAACACGCCATGGTTGGTACGGGCATCTACGAAGTTGAAGACGCCACCACGAACCCGCTGTTCAGCACCAACCCGCTGGTCACCAGCGACCCAAATATCCGCTTCTACGCCGGCGCCCCACTCGTCACCTCCGACGGGCAGCCGCTGGGCGCGCTCTGCACCATCGACACCCGTCCCCGCCACCTCACCGCCGAGCAGCGCGACGCCCTGCAGATTCTGGCCCGCGAGGTGGTGTCGCACCTTGAGCTGCGCCGGGCCCGGTTGCAGCTGGAGCAGGAAAAAGCCAAGCTGGAAGGGTTGCTGCGCATGGCCAACAACGCGGCCGATTCGCTGTACTCCGTAGGGCGGAGCGAAATCTTCGTCAAGCAAGACCACAAGCTGATCCGGCTCAACACCGATAATATTTCCTACCTCGAAGCCCTTGGCGACTACGTCAACATCCACGCGGGCGGTGAGCGGTACACGGTGTACACCACCATGAAGGACATGCTCACCCGCCTGCCAGTGCGCGACTTTGTGCGTGTGCACCGCAAGTACATCGTGCGCATCAGCAGCATCGTGGCCATCGACGGCGACTCGCTGGTGGTGGACGGCGGCCGGGCCTCGTCGGTGCCCATCGGCAATTCCTACAAGGCCGATCTGATGAGCCGGCTGAACTTGGTGTAGTTCGCCCACCGCTGGGCTATGCTCGGATAGCAAATGGCGGCTTTGGTCGACAAATTCTCGGATTTGGACGAAAACCGCATGATCAAAAACCGATAGACCTCGTATCTTTCGGTTGTTATCGGGGGATTAATCCGTTGGCGCCCGGGCTTAGGCCCTGCCAAGGAGGGATTAACTGATAGCTAAGTTTGTTTTCATAGCTCAGAAAGGCACCGTACGCTGTACGGTGTTTTTTTATTTCTGGCCACTTCAAAATTGGCAGTTCCCGTGTAGCAACAGCTATTTACGGCCCAACCACTGCTCGGGGTTGAGGTTGGTGCTGTTGCGCCAAACCTGAAACTGCAGCTCCGTAGTGCCCTCCGAATTGGTGTACACTGTACCAATGGGCTGGCGCATCTTTACCTGCTGGCCCTCCGATACGCTCACGGTACGCAGCTTGGCGTACACGGTGAAATACTCGCCGTGCTGCACCATCACCACGTTGTTCATGCCGGCAATGTTGGCCACGGTGAGCACCTTGCCGTCGAAGATGGCGCGGGCTTGTTCGCCGGCTTCGGTCTGAATGTCCACGCCGCGGTTGTCCACCGTCACGTGTTTGAGCACGGGGTGGGGGTGGCGCCCGAAGCGCTGGCTAATAAAGCCGCGCCCCACCGGCCACAGCAGCAGCCCGCGGTTGCCGGCAAACGACGACGAGAGCTCCGCCGTTTCGGGCGTGAGCGTCACCCGGTCGACGTTGGTGCTGGCTTCTTCGGCGGCCACGGCGGCTTCGGCGGCTTGGGCTGTTTCGGTGGCTTCGCGCTTGGCGGTGGCCTGCTCAGTGGCCGTGGCGTTGGCCCGTTCGGCCGCGGCCGCGCGTTCGGCCGCAGCTTTGGCGGCGGCTTTGGCGGCGGCGGCCTTGGCAGCGGCTTTGGCCGCAGCCACGCGGGCGGCGCGGGCAATTTCCTCGCGCACGCGCTGGGCAATCAGGTTGTCGAGTTGCCGCACGGCCTGTTGGCGCTCCGCCAGCTCTTTTTGCAGTTGCTGCTCCTGCTGGCTGAGCTGCTGCACCACTTGGTCCTGCTGGGTGCGCATGGTTACCAGGTTTTTTTTCTCGTGCACCTGCGTGTTGAGCAAGGAGCTTTTCTCCTGCTTCTGCTCGGTAAGCGTGCTGAGTTGCTGGTGCAGCTGTTGCTGGGTACGCAGAATGCTGCTCACCTGCTGGCGGCGTACCTCGGAGTACTGCCGCACGTAGCGCAGGCGCAGCATAAACTCGTTGAACGAGTCGGCCGCGAAGAGAAACATCACCCGGTTGTAGGCGTTGGTCGACTTCGACGCGGCGTAGATCAGGCGGGCGTACTCGGCCTTCAGCCGCGCCAGCTCGGCCTGGGTCAGCTCTACGTCGGTAGCGGTTTTCTTGACGCCCGTTTCGATGTAGCGCAGCTGCGAGGAGGTCGATTTGATGACCTGCTGCTGCACCGTAATCTTCTCCTTGAGCGCGTTGAGCTGGCCCAGAGAGCTTTGTTTTTTCTGCTGGGTTTGCTCCAGAATCTTGCTGGTTTCCTTGATGCGGCGCAGGTTGTTGCGTCGCTCCCGCTCCAGCTGAGCCTTGGTTTTAGGCGTTTCCTTGGCGGGCTTGGCCGCGGGGCGACGCCGCTGCTGGGCGGGCGCCGCCGTCAGCCCCAGCAGCAGGGCGCCGGCGAGCAGCCACGTGGGCCAAGACTTGGGCGTACTACTGTTACTTACGGTTTTTACGCCCATACTCGGCCGGCACGGAGAAGGGGAACGACAGCTGTTCCTTGTCCAAATCTACGTTGCGGTAATTGATAGTCACCGTGGCGGGCTGCCGCCCCGGCTGTTGGGCTTGCACCAAGATGCCGTGCGCGAACTGCTGCTCACCCGGCTGAATGGGTTGAAAGTCGGCGTAAGTCACCGTCAGGGTGCTCTGCGACTTGGGGTCTGATACGTTCAGCTTCTGCAGGCGCGCCCGGCTCAGCTCGATGAGCTGCTCCACCAGAATGCCCGTTTGCTGGTACTGCACGCGCTGAATGGGGCCGTCGGCCATGACCGACAGCGCCGAATCGGCCATGGCCGGCACGTAGTCGCCGATGAGCATGGACTGCAGCTGCACGAAGGTGATGGGCACGTTGAATTGCCGCCGCAGGTAGTCGAAGTTGCCGGCGTAGTAGGTCTTCTCCAATTTGTTGATGACCTGCACCGAATCGGGCGTGATGCGCGCCCGAATGCCCTCGATGCCCAGCAGCGACGCCGACACCCAAATGACGCTGTCCTTGCGCATGCGCACAGCCAAGTTGGCCGAGTACTTCTCCCCGTTGGCGTCGATCTGGGCCTTGCCCTTGGCCGCGAGGTAGCGGAAATCCAAGTTGCGGGCGCGCACTTCCGGCGCCGGCGGCCGCGTCGGTTTGGTCGTCGTTTTGGTCGGAACGGCTCGGCGAGTACAGGCGCCCAGGCTCAGGCTGCCGATCAACACCAGCAGCGGCCAGCGTCTATTCATAGAGTTTTCGGTCTTTGATTTTGCGGTCGATAAGCGCGGAGGTGCCGCCGGCCTTTTTGGCCTGCTGCCAGTGCTCCACGGCCGCGGCCGCATCGCCCAATTGGTACAACACGTCGCCGTAGTGCTCCAGCACGGTGCCGTCCTTGGAGGTACGTACGGCTTTTTCGAGGTATTGGCGGGCGTTCGAGTAATCTTTTAGCTGGTAGAGTACCCAGCCGTACGTGTCGAGGTAGGTGCCGTTGTCGGGAAACAGCTTCACCAGCTTAGCGGCCATGTCCTTGGCCTTCGGCAAATTCTTGCCGCGTAACGACAGGTAGTAGCTGTAATTGTTCAGCGCCTGCGCATTGTTCGCGTCAAACGTCAGCGCCGCCTCGTAGGCCGCGTCCGACTTGTCGTATTCTTTCAGCTCGTGGTAAGCGTCGCCGAGCTGGGTATCGAACTGCGCCCCCAACTCGGGGTTGTCGGTGGCTAGCTTCTTGCCCTGCTCGAAGGAGCGCACCGCTTTGGCTGGCTGCTTGGCAAAGGTGTGGCCCACGCCGTTGTAGAACCAGAACACGGCTTGATTGGGAAACAGCTCCAGCGCCTGGTTGGTGTGTTTCAGCAAGGAGTCGGACTGGGCCAGCTCCGCGTCGATGAGCACCACTTGCTGCCAGATTTTGTAGTGCGAGTTGTCGAGGCGCAGGGCTTGCAAGTAGCTGCTGCGGGCTTTGGGCTTCTGATCGGCCAGGAGCTGCACGTCGCCGGCCACCGAAAACGCCTTGGCCTCGCGCGGGTGCACCTTGGTCGTAATGTCGGCCAGTTCCAGCGCGGTTTGCTGCAGGGCGGGGTTGGGCAGCTGCTTGAGGTAGTCCACCAGGATGCGCACTTTCTGGTCGATGCTCAGCTCGGGGCTTTCAAAGGCCTGCTTGATCTGCTTCTCCGACTCGGCGGCGTTGCCCTGCTGCCGGTAGGCGTCGGCCAGAATCATATGCGCCTGCGGGTTTTCGGGCTCCTTGCGCAGGGCCTGCTGGGCCACCCGGATGGCGTCGGGCAGGCGGTTGTTGGCCGCGTACATTTCGGCCTGGGCCAGCACGTAGCGCACCTCGTCGGGGTTGGCCGAAATCAGCGCCTCGCCTTCCTGCAGGGCCTTGTCGAGGTTGTTCTGCTTGAGGTAAATCTGCTGCTTCTTGAACGACACCTCGTCCATGGGCCCGAATTCCTTTTCCGCTTGCTCAAACGCGCTCAGCGCATCGGTCAGCTTGCCCTGGGCCAGGTACAGCTCGGCCAGGTTGAAGAGGTAGGACTTGGCGTCCGGAACGTCCTGAATCAGCTTGGTGTAGACCTGCGCCGCCTCCGTAAACTGCTTCTGCGACGCGTAGATCTGGGCCAGAATCAGGTAGTAGTAGGCGTTTTTGCCATCGAGGCGCACGGCGGCCTGGGCGAAGTTCCCCGCGTCCTTGAGGTTGCCAATCAGTAAGTTGGCCTCGGCAATCTTGTAGTTGATGGCCGCGTTGTTCGGATCGAGCTGGTAGGCCTTGAGCAGGCGCTCCAGGGCCTTGGGATAGTCCTCCAGCAGCATGAACTTCACGCCGTCGACAAAATACGCGGCGCTCAGCTCTCGGTCTTTCTCGGTGAGCTGGCTTTGTTGCTGGGCTTTGGCGGCTTCCAGCGCGGCCTGCCGCTGCATTTCCTTTCGCTCCTTGCGCGTCAGCTTGCGCGGCTTGTCGGCCGCGGCCTTTTGGGCGGGCGCGGTCGGCTGCTGCTGGGCCCACGCGGGCCCGGCCACCAGCAGGCCCAACGCGAGCAAGAGGGTAGAAGCGGAACGAATCATACGAACAGGACGCAGCAGCAAAGAAAAGGGTGGCATCAGGGCGCCGCCGCATCGTGAGAAAAGATACGGCATAACCCTGAAACCACCCCCTGCGCTTTACAGTTTCAGAGCGTTGTAATCACCCACGCTCAGGTCCGAGGGCGTGCCGGTGAAGCTGGCGAAGCTGCCGATCATGGAGTTCGACACATTGGCGTTGGTCACCGAGGCCGACTTCTGGATAATCGAGTTGGCCACCACCGAGTGTTTGACGACGGAACCGTCGCCCACCGACACGTGCGGGCCGATGATGCTGTTTTCGAGCACCACGTTTTCGCCAATGTACACCGGCGGCACAATTACGCTGTTGGTCAGCTTAGCGGATTTCGAAACGGTGTCTTCACCGGCTTCCTGCAGGTACTCCAGGTACCGCTGGTTCGTGTACACCGTGGCGTCCTTGTTGCCGCAGTCCAGCCACTCCGTCACGCGGCCGGGAATGAACTTGGCGCCCTGGTTTTTCATGTTTTCCAGGGCGTTGGTGAGCTGGTACTCGCCTTTGTCCTTGATGTCGTTGTCGAGCAGGTACTGCAGCTCGCGCTTCAGGTATTCCCCGTCGCGGAAGTAGTAGATGCCGATGATGGCCAGGTCCGACACGAATTCCTGGGGCTTTTCGATCAGCTCGGTAATCTGGCCCTGCTCGTTGAGTTTCACCACGCCGAAGGGACGCGGGTCGTCCACGCGCTGCACCCAGATGGTGCCGTCGGCGGAGGTATCGAGGGTGAAATCGGCTTTGAATAGGGTATCGGCGAAGGCCACCACTACCGGGCCGGTCAGCGCGCTTTGGGCGCACAGAATGGCGTGGGCAGTGCCCAGCGGCTCGTCCTGGTAATGGATGGTGCCTTGGGCCCCGACGGATTCGGCAATCTTGATCAGGTTCTGCTCTACCTCCGAGCCGAAACGGCCAACGATGAAGGCGACTTCCGATACCGGCTCGCCGACCACCTTGGCAATGTCTTCAACGAGGCGCTGCACGATGGGCTTGCCGGCAATCGGAATCAGCGGCTTGGGAACGGTGAGCGTGTGCGGGCGCATGCGCTTGCCCATGCCGGCCATCGGGACGATGATTTTCATATAAGGGTGAATTGGGAAAGGTTTTCTGGGGGCGTGTACGTAAGCGCGGCCACTAGCGCCGCGCAAAGTTGAGGTGCAGAATCAACCGATTTTACTGATTTCGCAGATTTTTTTGCACGAGAGCAGGAAGCCTCGACCGGGCAGGTGCAGCGGTAAGAAACGAAGTACGGGCGAAAACGCCGGTCAACATCCTGCACTCACCTGCTTGGGCGGTTTGGGCCGCCCCAAGCCGGGTTAGCGGGTGCCGGTGCTGCCGTAGCCGCCGGCTCCGCGGCTGGTTTCGCTCAGCACCTCCACTTCCTGCCACTCGATGGCTTGGTAGCGGGCAAAGACGAGTTGGGCAATCCGCTCCCCGTCCTGCACCACGAAGGGCGTATTCGAGAGGTTCACCAGCAGCACTTTCACCTCGCCGCGGTAGTCCGCATCGATGGTGCCGGGGCTGTTGACGAGGCCAATGCCGTGCTTGTAGGCCAAGCCGCTGCGCGGGCGTACCTGCGCCTCGTAGCCGGCCGGAATTTCCAGAAACAGGCCCGTTGGGATGAGGGCGCGCTCCAACGGGCCGAGCGTGACGGGCTCCGTAAGATTGGCCCGCAGGTCGAGGCCGGCGGCGTGCTCGGTTTGGTAGGCCGGCAGCGGGTGGTGGGAGCGGTTGATAACGGCGACTTGCATGGTCGGGAAACAAATGGAACGCTTACGCCGCTTTGGGCTGGCGGCGGAAGGCCCGCTCGGGGCGTTCCACCAGCCACACCGCCGCTACGAAAGCCAGGGTGATGAGAATGTGCACCATGTGGGCCGTCCAGACAGCCAGCGCAGGCAAGGCCCAACTGCCGGCCACCACCGCCACGGCGGTGGCTATCCACAGCAGCAGCCGGCCCACGGGGTAGGGCACGGGGAAGTGGTGGTTGCCCAGGGCCCAGCAGATGGCCGCCATGGAGGCGTAGCACACCAGCGTGGCAATGGCCGAGCCCATGTAGCCGAGCACGGGAATCAGCAGGAAGTTCAGCGCCACGGTCAGCACCGCCCCGCCGAAGCTGATGTAGGTGCCGAAATACGTTTTGTCGGTGAGCTTGAACCACACCGACAGGTTGTAGTACACGCCCAGAAACAGGTTGGCCAGTAGCAGCACCGGCACCACCGGCAGGCCTTCCAGGTACTCAGGCTTGCGCAAAAACAGCGGGGCAATCAAATCCACGTTCACGCTCACGGCCACGAAGAGCAGGGCGCAGCAGATGGTGAACCACTTTAGCACCAAAGCAAAGGTGCGGGGCGAGTTTTTATCCTCACTCTGAGCAAAGAAAAATGGCTCAGCGGCGTAGCGGAAGGCCTGAATGACCAGACTCATCAGGATGCTGAGCTTGTAGCAGGCGCCGTAGATGCCCACCGCCGCCAGACTGTCGCGGCCGGGATAGAAGCCCTCAGGCAGCCAGCGCGGCAGCAGAATACGGTCCAGCGTCTCGTTGACCATGCCGGCCAGGCCCATCAGCATAATCGGGTAGGCGTAGCGCCACAGCGGACCGAGGTACGGCGCATCGAGGTGGGGGCGGAAATCCAACAGCTCACGGCCCAGCAGCAACAGGGTGAAGGCGCTGGCCGCCAGGTTCGACAGGAACACGTAGCCCACCCCAATGCTCGGGTCGTACACGCGCTGGACCAAGGGCTGCAGGCCCGTGAGGTACTTGCCGGCTAGCACATCGGGGCAAAAGACGATGAAAAACAGGTTCAGCCCGACGGTCAGCAGGATGTTGGCCATGCGGATGGCGGCAAACTTCACGGCTTTGTTTTCCAGGCGCAGGCGAGCAAAGGGAATTGCCGCCACCGCGTCGAGGCCCAGAATGATGGCAATCCAGACCGCGTACCGCTCGTGGCCCGGCGGAATATCGAGCAGGGCCATCAGCGTGGGCGCGGCCAGCGACAGGAGCACCGTCAGCACCACGCTGCTAACGAGGAGCAGCGTCAATACCCGGTTGTAGAGGTCCTGCCGGTCGGTGCCCGCGCGGTTGGCGAAGCGCAGGTAAGCCGTTTCCATGCCGAAGGTGAACAGCACGTTCAGAAACGACACGTAGGCGTAGAGCCCGGTGATGATGCCGAAGGCCGCCGGCTCGAAGCGCCCGGTGTAGAGCGGCGTCAGCAGAAAGTTGAGCACCCGCCCCACGATACTGCTCACGCCGTACACGACGGTCTGGGAAGCCAGACGTTTGGCAATGCTCATTCGGTGAAATTCGGAGAAAACAGAGAGTACGTTAGCCCGTCAGGGCAGGCGCAACCGGGAAAGCGCGGACTGCTTGCCGCTCGTACTCGGCTCGGGGAACGAGTCGAGTAGAACCTAGCTAACCACACGAAATAGGCTCTCCGCGTGGTTGCGGTTCCCCAGTTGCGCCTGCCCTGACGGGCCAAGATGAAAATTACTTGCCCGTAAACGCGGCCGGCCGCTTTTCCAGGAAGGCCTGCGTGCCCTCGCGGAAGTCGTCGGAGGCGAAGCAGCGGGCAAAGGCGTTGGCCTCGGTCTGGTAGCCGTGGCGCTCCTTGTCGAAGTAGGCGTTGACGCTGTCGATAACCAGGCCCACGGCCAGCGGTGCCTTGGTGAGGATGCGGCCCAGCAACTGCTGGCAAAAGCCGAGCAGCTCGGCCTGCGGCACCACGTGGTTGACCAAGCCCAGACGCAGGGCCTCGTCGGCCTTGATCATGTCGGCGGTCATCATCAGCTCCAGGGCCTTGCCCTTGCCCACTAGCTGCGTCAGGCGCTGGGTACCGCCGTAGCCCGGAATCAGGCCCAGGTTCACCTCGGGCTGGCCGAAGCGGGCGTTGTCGGAAGCCACGCGGAAGTGGCAGGCCATGGCCAGTTCGCAGCCGCCGCCCAGGGCAAAGCCGTTGACGGCCGCAATAACCGGCTTAGTGCTTTCCTCAATGGTGCAGAAGACCTCCTGCCCGCGCTCGGCGGCGCGGCGGGCCTGCAGTTCGTCCAGAGCGGCCAGCTCGGCAATGTCGGCGCCGGCCACGAAGGCTTTGTCGCCCGCACCGGTCAGGATAACGCCGCGCACCTGCGGGTTGTCCAGCGCCGATTGCATGGCCCGGCCAATGTCTTCGATGGTGGCCGCGTTCAGGGCGTTGAGCTTGCTGGGGCGGTTAAGAGTAATGACCAGGATGCCGTTGTCGGTCAGGTCGAGAGCCAGATTTTCCAGTACGGGGAGCATGGGCAGGAATTGATGCTGGGGTTCGGAGCGGGCAAAGATAGCCACAATGCGCGGCCGAGGTTTGGGGACTTCCGGCGAGGCATTAGGCCGTTTCGCCGGGTGAGCGGCCGCGCTGGGCGAAGTTTGACGTGCGGGAATATAGCAACCGGTCTATTTGCACCGGTCAAGGCTGGGTAGGCCGTTGGAGGCCACAAGGCTTGCTTCCGATATAAGACTTCCTATATTCCATCCCAAACCTCCTTTTTTTCACCTCCAACCACACCAGTTACTATGGGCTTTGTTTCCGAATTCAAGGAGTTCATCTCCAAAGGCAATGTGCTCGACCTCGCCGTTGGCGTTATCATCGGCGCGTCGTTCGGCAAAATCGTCAGCTCACTGACCGACGATATCCTGATGCCTATTTTGGGAGTGTTTACCGGCGGCATCGATTTCAAAAACTGGTTTGTTGCCCTCGACGGCAACCACTACGACACCATCGAAAAGGCCAAGGAAGCCGGCGCCGCCACAGTTAACTACGGCAACTTCATTAATGCAGTCATCTACTTTATCATCATTGCCTTTGCTGTCTTCTGGATCGTGAAGCTGGCCAACCGCTTTAAAAAGCCGGCGCCGGTGCCCGTAGTAGAAGTAGGGCCAACCAAGGACCAAGCTCTGCTGATGGAAATCCGCGACGCGCTGCGCAACCGGGCCTAGGTCCGTTGGGCCGCCGCGTCTAGCCCGCACTTTGCCTGACGCGCTTCGGGCCGCAACAACTATTACGGCCGGTCCGGTTTGCTCGTGTGGGCAAGGCTGGGCCGGCCGAACTGTTGGGGTAACACTTTAATGTGATGTCAAGAAGTTATTGTGGGTCTGCGCATTGTCGAAATTAAATATTTTCAGTAACCTTGGGACGAGCGTCGCAGTAAATGGCGGCAGCTTGAACTAACTCATCCCTCCACCCGTTGCGTCGGCGTAGCTGCCACCCACCTTGGCTGCCCACGTTACCCTTATTTCCATGCGCATGAAGAAATACGTTGCCGCCGCGGCCCTGCTCGTCGGCGGGCTGCTAACGACTGCTGCGGCTCAGGCCCAAACCCAGCCGGCCCCCGCTACGCCGTTTACCGGCGGTGAAAAGCCGCGGAAGGAAGCGACTACCAAGAAGCGCAAGCAGCCCTCGGCTGAAGAACTGGCCCGCATGCAGCAGCGCATGAGCATGAACCCCGACGAGGTGAAGCGCGACCAGCAGATGGAAGTGCTCGAGGCCCGCGCCGGCATGAGCACCAGCCTCGGCAGCGCCAATGGCTCGGCGCGGCAGTACGATAAATCGGCGGGCGGCTTTACGGTGCGCAAATTCCGCGGCGACAAGCGCAGTGCGGCCATGCAGAAGCGCGGCGAAGCACGCCCGGCACCCGGCATCGATCCGCCCGGCAAGCCCCTCAAGCACAAGAAGCCCAAGCGGCATTTCCTGGGCCTCTAGGCCCCTTTCGAGAACAAAGAAAAAGCCCCGACGCAAAGCTTCGGGGCTTTTTGCTTCTTCAGATGTCGTGTCAGAGCCACCGTTCGCCTCTGAGCACTGAAGAAAGACTGGAGAAAGGGATAAGGAGGAGCTGCTGCAGGGCCAGTGGCGCGGGCTCAGCCCAGGCTGAGCACCCAGCCAAGCAGCGCGGCCAGCAACAGGCCGGCACCGCGACGCAGGAGCAGGTAAGTCATGGCGGGGCAGGAACTTAGAGCTTGACGAATTCCAGGCGCTGATTGAGCGGCGCGTACTCGTCGTCGGGCTCGGTGTAGAGCGGCTGCGTGCTGCCCAGGCCCTTGGCCGATAGCCGGGTGCCATCGATGCCGAGGCCGATGAGGGCGGCGCGGACCGCGTCGGCGCGGCGCTGCGAGAGGCGCTGGTTGGCCGCCGCCTCGCCGGCCAGCAGGGTATGCGCTTCGATACGCAGGCGCACGTCGGGGTTGCGGCGCAGCATGTCGGCCATGCCTTTCACGAAGGGCTGCGAGTCGGCCAGCAAGGTGGCCGAGCCTTCCTCGAAGGCAATGCTGTGCGACACCACGCGGCCGTTGTCCATGAGCAGGGCGTAGTATTCGCCGGTTTTCTCGGTGAGCTTGCGCTCCACGGCTTTGTTGACTTCGCGCTCGGCCGCGCGGTTCACCGCCCGGTCGACGGCCCCGGTAAGGATGCCGAATTGGGCGTGGGAAGTGAGCGGCAGCAAGCTCAGCAGCAAGCCGGCAAACAAAAAGAGAGGTTTCATAGCGGGTAGTGAACGGGGAATGTAAATGGGCTCAGAGCGCGGCCAAGCCGCGTAGATTCAGGGTGCGGGCCACGGCTTTCACCAGCCGCGTGTCTTCCTGCCCGGTCGATTCAACGGAGACAAAAAACCGGTCGCCGACGCCCAAGGCCACCGCGGCGCGGCGCTCCAGCTTTTGCACGGTTTCGTAACCGCGCACGCCGGGCAGGCCCAGGTCGCAGCCGCGCATCAGCTGCTCGTCGCTTTCCTGCCAGATGTTGGGGCTCATCAGCGCCGTGGCGCCGGCGTAGAGCGCCTGCGCGCCGTTGTAATCCACGAGCTGCACCTTCAGCCGTTGGCTGCCTTTGCGGTAGTGCTGCTCACAGGTGGAGTAGCTGATGCCGCCCAATTGCACCGACTCGCCCTGGGGGCTGCCTTCGCGCACGAAGCCGGCCACGTGCTCGGGCAGAAACCGCTGCAGCACTTGGTAGTGCAGCGAAACGGTGTCGCCGCGCTGGGCCCGCGGCGACACCGCTTCGCGCTGAGCCGTCGGCACCGCTACGCCGTTGCCGGGCGCGGCCGGGGCAGGCGACTCGCCGACGTTTTGCATGTGGCTGCAGGCCCCTAGCAGGGGCAGAAGCAAGCAACTGGCGAGCAGGCGCGGGGCAATCATGGGAGGGGTGGGCGGCAGGGCGAGAAGGAGGAAGGCTGGGCAGGCTTAGAATCGGGCGGTTAGCCCGAGCTTGAGCAGCGACATATCGTAGCCCAGTTCCCCGAAGGCGCCCAGGTTATCGGTCAGCATGTAGCGTGCGCCGACGAATACCCCCGAGGTGAGGGCCACGCCGCCGTAGTTGCTGCTGTAGACATCGTAGTTGGTAGAGTACGACTCGATGCGCACGCCCAGGGTCAGGCCAGCGTAGGTGTCCAGCTTGGGATTTTCCAGGATGTTGTAGTGGTAAGTGCCGCGGGCAGCCACGATGAAGTTTTTCCAGGACGCTTTGTAAGTGCCCGACTTCCAGCTATAGCCCTTGTAGCCAACGATGCCGCCCACGCCGATAACGCCCGGGCCGATGTTGTCGACGATGCCGCGCTCTACGGAAACGCTCAAGGCCGGGGTGGCGTGAATGCCGGTAAACAGGCCGTAGCCGTAGCCGAGGCCGAAGCCCACGCCGAGGTTGGCCGCGGTGCTGCCGACACCGAAATCGTGGCCGTTGGTAGCTGCCGATTTCGCCGGTGCTTTTGCCGGGGTTTTGGCGGTAGTCGTTTTGGCCGGAGCCTCTTCGGGTGCCGGCGCAGGAGCCGGGGCAGGCGTAGCGGCGGGTTTGGCCGCTGCCGTAGCCGGTTTGGCGGCCGTTTTAGCGGTGGTGCTGGCAGGTTTGGCGGCCGCGCTGGCCGGCTTGGTCGTCGTGCTGCGGGTAGCTGTTGATGAGGCCGGACGGGATTGGGCCGAGGCCGCAACCGAGGCGAGCGTCGACATGGCGAGCAGGATAGCGAGGCGGAATGTTTTCATGGTGTTAGGGGAACGGTGTAAAAAGAAGAGGACCAAGTCGGCGAGTGGCAGCAGGGCCAATCGTCTGGGACAAAGCTACCGTCTACCCCTGCCTTGCGTCAATCGCATGATGATGTGACGATGAGCTAAATGCTTGATAATTAAAATTTTGACTATAAAAAACCCGCCCCGTGCGACGACCGGTAAGGGTCGTCACACGGGGCGGTGACGTAAAGCAAATCAGCTAAAAATTGTCGGGGAGACAGTGCTAGTAGGCGGCAGCTTACTGCTCGGCAAATAGACGCTGGGCCAGGCCGCCAATTAGCGGCAGTGGTTCGTACAGCCCGCTCATAGCCGCCATCACGCCCATCATGCGCAGCAACAGCAGCAGCCCCAGACCAACGCCTGCCACCACCAAGCTGCTCCAACCGAGGAACGGCAGCATGAGCAATTGCATCACGACCACGACGGCCGATATCACCGTCACCAGCGTCATCTGCCGCAAGTGAAAGGCAGTGAGCGGGCCGCGTCGCTCGCGGGGGCAGCGGTAGGCCGTCAGCCAGCCCGACACGGAGAGGTAGCACATGATGGCCATTTTCCGATCGAGCTGCCCGGAATCAGCGCCGTAGGTGTCGCGAGGATTGCTGGGGCAGATGCCGACTTCCTCGAAGTCGCCCAACCAAGTACCTATCCGGTTGCTGAACTGCCAAACGAAGTCAGTCGCTAAGATTCTGTTCAAGGCAAGCATAGCTGTGTGGGGAATGAGGCTGCGTGTGGGCCGGTGCCCGGGCGGGCTGCCGGAGTCGTCAAACCAATGTGCAGACCGGAGGGGCGAAGGTTGGTTTGCGTTCGACTCTCCAAAGGTGCCGCGAGAGGCCGCCGGAATGCTAACACGCATGTTTCAAATCCTGACACGTATGTATCATTGTGGGTAATGCATTGATATTCAATGGATTTTGTTTGTGTTAAGCCGCAAAAAAATAGCACGAGCTTGGTTGAAAGCTCGTGCTATGGCAAGAATAAGTAGGAAAATTTAATGCTCGACTGCCGCCCCCGCCGCATATTCGGAGGGTGTCTGGTGGTACTGTTCGCGGAAACATTTGCTGAAATAGGAGAGGTTGCCGAAGCCCACTTGCTCGGCTACCTCGGCCACGTTGCCGGCCTGGGCCAGCAGCAGCGCCGCCGCCCGCCGCAGCCGCACGGTACGCACAAACTCCGACGTCGACTGGTCGGTGAGGGCTTTGAGCTTGCGGTGTAGTTGCACCCGGCTCAGGGCCATGGCGTCGGCAAATTGCTCCACGCTGAAGTCGGCGTCGGCCATGCGTTCCTCCACCACGGCTAGCGCCCGGTTGAGGAACGCTTCGTCGGCCGAGGTGATGCTGATGTCGCGGGGCTGCAGGGTGACGGCCCGGCCGAAGCGCTGCCGCAGCAGCTCCCGCTGCCGGATCAGGCTGTGCATGCGCACGCGCAGTTCCTCGGGCCGGAAGGGCTTGGTCAGGTACTCGTCGGCGCCGAGGCCGAAGCTGGTCAGGCGCGCTTCGTCGCCGGCGCGGGCGGTAAGCAAGATGACGGGCACGTGGCTGGTACGTTCGTCCGCGCGCAACTGCCGGCACAGCTCCAGCCCGTCCATCTTGGGCATCATCAAGTCCGACACAATAAGGTCAGGCACGACGGCTACCGCCTGGGCCAGGCCTTGCTCCCCGTCATCGGCCGTCAGCACCCGGAACTCGGCGGCGAGGCAGCTGTGGATGTAGGCGCGCATTTCGGGGTTATCCTCCACCACCAGCACCAACGGCCGCGCTTCGTCCTCGGGGGCCGCTGACGAAAGGGGCAAGGCCGTTTCCGGCGCATGACGAAGCAGCGAAGCGACTTGTCCCGGCCCCATATCCGCCAAGGTCGTCGCATCGGCGGCGGGCCGGAGCTCCTCGGGCTGCAGGTGAGCCGCGCCCAGCGGCAGCTCCACCACAAAAGTGGTGCCCTGTCCCAGCACGCTCGACACCCGGATGTGGCCGTGGTGCAGCGCCACGAGCTCTTTCACCAAAGCCAGCCCAATGCCGGAGCCCTCGTGCCGGCGAGTGCGCGAGTCGTCGACCTGGTGAAAGCGGTCAAAAATCAAGGGCAGGTGCTCGGCCGGAATGCCCGGGCCGGTGTCGCGCACGCGCAGCACCGCCCGCTCCGCCTGCCGATCAACGCTGACTACCACCTGCCCGCCGGCCGGGGTGAACTTCAGCGCGTTGCCCAGCAGGTTGTAGAGAATCTTGTCGAGCTGCTCAGCGTCAAAATACACCTCCAACTCCTCGAGCGGGCTTTCAAAGCGCAGCTCTACCTCGTTGCCGACGGCTAGCGACTCAAACGACAGCACGTTGGTGCGTACCGTGCGCACCAAGTCGTCGGGGGCGGCGGCCAGGCGCGTTTGCCCGGCTTCGAGGCGGGCAATGTCGAGCAGCTGGTTGATGAGGCGCAGCAGGCGCCGGGCGTTGCGCAGCATCAGGGCGTACTCAGGGTGTGCCGCTTCCTCGTGCCGTTGCCGGGCTTCGCTGAGCAGTTGCTCCAGCGGACTGATAATGAGCGTGAGTGGAGTACGCAGCTCGTGCGAAATATTGGTGAAGAACTTGGTTTTCAGCTCGTCCAGCTCCTGCAGCTGGTGCGAGGTGCGGATGCTGGCCTGCAGCTCCTGGTAAGCCTGCTGCAATTCGGCGGCTCGCGCCGCCAGCTCCTGATTGGAGCGGTGCTGCAGCTCTTCCTTCTCACGCGACACTTCCAGCGCCCGCGTTTGGGCTGCCTGCTTTTCGCGCATGGCGGCCAGGGCTTCGTTCTGGGCAGCTTCCTTGGCCTGCAACGCCCGCAGCGCTTCCTCCTGGGCCAATTGCTTGTCTTTCTTAGCCAAATTGATGCGGTCCGCCAAACCCAGGGACAGCAGAATCATTTCCAACGCCGAGGCCACGTGCACGCCGTGCGTCGACCAGAAGCCAAAGTGCGGAATCAGCTCCACTTGGCTTAGGTAATAATTTACCACGGCCACCAGCAGCAAGGTCCAGCCCACCATGTAATAGCGGGCCGGTCGGTAGCCGGCCCGTAGGGCCAGGGTGCCCGCCGTCAGCAGCACGAAGCTGGTCCAGAGGGCCGTGCCGGCCTGCCACCACGCCGAAGCCTGCGAATCGGGCGTCAGAAAGCTGAGCAGCGGCAGCCAGGCCAGCACCAGCGTCAGGCGCAGCAGCCGGTCGAAACGGGGGAGCATCCGCGGCGTTTCCAGAAACGCCCGCGCCGTGAGCGTCCCGAAGAAAATGGTACAGGCCAGCACAAAATTCTGGCGTAGGTCCAGTTCCGCGCCGGTAAGGGAGCTGGGCCAGAGTTGCCGCCAGTAGCCAGTCATGTCGAGCTGCGCCGCGGTAAAGGCGGCCACGTACAGCGAGTAGTATAGGTAGCTTTTGTCGCGGACCGAGAAAAACAGCAGCAGGTTGTAGGCCAGCAGCGCCAGCATAATGCCGAAGTAAGGCCCCATGGTCAGGTCGCCGTCTCGCGCCGCCTGCAGCGCGTGTGCCTGCTCGGCCACGGCAAAATACACGCGCTGCCGGGCCGGCAAGCGGGCGTAAAGCAGCAGCGGCTCGTCGGGCGACAAATCCAACCGTAGGTTGAACTGCCGCAATGGCAGCGCGTGCGTCTGCTCAAAGGGCAGCGTCGACTTTAGCACCACCCGTCGCGCCGCCGCACCGGGGCGTTGCAGGTATATTTCCAGCCCGTCGAGGTAGTCCGTCGACACCAGCAGCAGCCAGCGCGTAGTGGCCGCCGTGCCCGAGCGCACGGCGCAGCGCACCCACTGCTCCCGCGCCGAAGCGGGTAGCTCGGCCTTGGCCATGGGGCGAAACTGTCCCGCCCAACGCGCCGATTGCACGTCGGCCAGGGTCAGGCCCGAGGGCGCGGCCAGCAGCTCCGCGTCTTGGTACAGCCAAGTCAAGGCGGCCGTGTCGCGAACTGTTGTTATAGGATTGGGCGCGGCCACGGCCCCGAAAGCCAGCAGCCAGCAACTCCCCAGCAGGAGTAACAGGTGTTTCATGCGGAACGGTGGTGGGTGAAAGAGCGCATTAGTAAGATACAACACATTGCCCATATAGAGGCTAATTAGGCCTTAGGCGTTGGCCTAGGCCCAAAAAAAGCCCCGGCCGTTTCCGGTCGGGGCTCCTTGGTCGCTGATAAGCCGTGGCTTACAGCGTACGTTTTACTTCCTTCTCGTCGAAGCCCTCGATGATGTCGCCTTCGCGCAGGTCATCAAAGTTCTTGATCGAGATACCGCATTCGTAGCCTTGGCGCACTTCCGACACATCGTCTTTGAAGCGTTTCAGAGCCTGAATGTTGCCCGTGTGCTGCACGATACCGTCGCGTACCACGCGCACCTTGGTGTTGCGCGTGATGGTGCCGTCCGTCACCATACAGCCGGCAATGGTGCCGACCTTGGTGATGTTGAACACCTGACGAACCTCGATAGTCGCCACCGTGACTTCCTGCACCGTCGGGGCGAGCATGCCTTCCATGGCATCCTTCACCTCGTTGATGGCGTTGTAGATGATCGAGTAGAGGCGGATATCAATCTGCTCTTGCTCGGCCAGCTTACGCGCACCCAGCGAGGGGCGTACCTGGAAGCCGATGATGATGGCGTCGGAGGCCGAAGCCAACAGCACGTCCGATTCGGAAATAGCACCCACCCCTTTGGAGAGAATGTTCACGGCTACTTCGCCAGTCGAGAGCTTGAGCAGCGAGTCCGACAGTGCTTCCACCGAGCCGTCCACGTCGCCCTTCACAATGATGTTGAGCTCTTTGAACGAACCGATAGCCAGACGACGGCCAATCTCGTCGAGCGTGATGTGCTTCTTAGTGCGCATCGACTGCTCGCGCTGCAGCTGCAGACGCTGGGTGGCAATTTCGCGGGCTTCGCGCTCCGACTCCATGGCCACCACTTTGTCGCCGGCTTGCGGGGCACCTTGCAGGCCCAGCAGCTGTACCGGCGTCGACGGGCCGGCCGTCTTCATCTTCTTGCCGCGGTGGTCCGTCATGGCCTTTACGCGGCCGTAGTGCGGACCGGCCAGCACGATGTCGCCGACTTCCAGCGTACCCGTCTGCACCAGGATGGTGGTTACGTAGCCGCGGCCCTTGTCGAGCGAGGCTTCGATAACCGAGCCAATGGCGCGGCGGTTGGGGTTGGCTTTCAGCTCCAGCAATTCGGCTTCGAGCAGCACCTTCTCGAGGAGGTCCTCGATGCCGGCGCCGGTTTTGGCCGATACTTCCTGCGACTGGTACTTACCGCCCCATTCTTCCACCAGGATGTTGATGGCCGACAGTTCCTCGCGGACCTTGTCGGGGTTGGCACCCGGCTTGTCAATCTTGTTCAGGGCAATAACGATAGGCACCCCAGCCGCTTGGGCGTGGTTGATGGCTTCCTTCGTTTGCGGCATCACCGAGTCGTCAGCCGCCACCACGATGATGGCAATGTCGGTGACCTTGGCACCACGAGCACGCATAGCAGTAAACGCTTCGTGACCCGGGGTATCGAGGAAGGTGATGCGCTTGCCCGACTCGGTTTTCACTTCGTAGGCACCGATGTGCTGGGTGATACCGCCGGCTTCGCCTTTGGCCACCTGCGCATTGCGGATGTAGTCAAGCAGCGAGGTCTTGCCGTGGTCGACGTGACCCATGATGGTCACAATCGGGGCGCGGTCCTCCAAGCTCTCCGGATCATCCTCGGTAATGATGGTCACGTCCTGTTCGTCCTCGGCCGACAGGAATTCCACGTCGTAGCCAAACTCGTCGGCAATGACGGTAATGGCTTCGGCGTCGAGGCGCTGGTTGATGGACACGAACATGCCCATGTTCAGGCAGACCTTGATAACCTCGTTCACCGACACGTTCATCAGCGAAGCCAGGTCGTTGGCCGAGATAAACTCGGTCAGCTTCAGGGTCTTCGAAGCCAGCTCGCTCTGCTGACGGGCCAGCTCGGTAGCCTCGGCAATACCAGCGCGCTTGTCGCGACGGTATTTAGCGCGGTTCTGCTGGTTGCCGCCGCGGCCGCCGCTCAGGCGGGCCAGCGTAGCCTTGATCTGGTCCTGAATCTGCTTATCGTTCTGCTCCGGCGAAGCGGGCTGACCCGTGCCTTGGCCGGGACGCTGACCACCGCGGTTGTCGCGGTTGCCACCGGGCCCGCCGGGACGGTTGCCTTGGCCGGGGCCACCCGGACGGTTGCCACCCGGACCGCCGCCGGGGCGGTTGCCCATGTAGCCGGTGCCAGTAGGACGGTTATCGGGCTGGCCTTGGCCTTGCCCGCCACCTTGTTGGCCCTGACCGGGCACGGCAATGCGGGCACGCTTTTTCTTGTCGCCAATGCCGGCCTTGCGCACGTCCGAAGACGCTACCGGGCGGGCACCGCGGCCACCGCCGCGACGCGACGCGTCGACGGGCAGCTCAATTTTGCCGAGCACCGTCAAGCCTTTCAGCTGTTCGCCGCGGGCAACGATGGTGCCTTGCTCGCCCTCCGCGCCGGCAGCCGGCGCTTCCGGAGTTGCGGGCGCCGCCGGAGCGGCGGGCGAAGCGGGTGCCGTAGCTACCGGAGCAGCAGGCTTGGCTTCAGCAACGGCCGCTGCTTGCGGAGCTGGCGTAGAAGCGGGAGCCGCAGGCGCCGCCGGGCGAGCTTCGGCCACGGGGGCCGGAGTCGGGGCGGGCGCAGGCACCTGAGTAGGAGCCGGAGCGGGTTGCGCGGGTTTTTCGGCTACCGGAGCCGGTGCAGCCACCGGAGCGGGGGCTGGCGTCGGCGTGGGAGCCGGGGCCGGTGCAGCCGGCTTGGCTTCGGCTACAGGAGCGGGGGCTGGCGTCGGTGCTGGAGCGGGAGCCGGCTGGGCCGGACGCGGCGGCACCGGACGGCCCTTGGCGTCCAGCTCGATCTTGCCTAATACTTTCAGGCCAGGCACCGGACGGTCGTTACCGGCCGGGGCGGCAGGTGCCTGGGGCGCGGCCGGCTGAGCCGGAGCCTGCGCTACGGGAGCCGGAGCCGGGGCCGGCTGCGGGGCAGCTGGCTTGGCGGGTTCCGCGGGTTTGGGAGCGGGGGCCGGAGCGGCGGCTTTGGCCGCGGCTTCTTTGGCCTGAGCGGCTTGCTCCAGCTCGGTGTGGCGTAAGGTCTGGCCGCGCTTGGCGGCTTCGGCCTTGTCCTGGGCCGACGAAGCAAACTCCTTGTTCAGCAACGCAACCTGATCGGCCGAGAGCTTCGTGGTGGGTTTATTTTCAACAGAAATGCCCTTCGTCTGGAGGAAGTCCACAATAGTGTGGGTCCCGACGTTCAGGTCCGTGGCCGCTTGTTTCAGTCGTTTGCTTGCTGCTTCCGCCATTCTTGGGTTGCGCTCGATACTCGTAGTTGGGTGCAAAAGTACGATTTAATTATTGCCAAACGGCGGAAAACCCACCTATTCAGGCAGGTCTTCCGCCGGACTGTGCCCGAGCGGCCCCGGCCCTTACGTAAGGGGCCGGGCCGCGGGTTACTCTTTTGTCTCGGTCGATTCGTCCGTAGCGGGCTCCGCAGCGGGCGTTTCTTCCTCGTCTTCGCCGTCGAATTCGGCCTGGATAACGCGGAAAACTTCCTCCACGTTTTCTTCTTCCAGCTCGGTGCGGCGCACGATATCAGCCTTATTTACGGCCAATACGGCGCGGCCGGTGTCGAGGCCGATTTTCTTCAGCTCGTCGATGATCCACTGGTCGATTTCGTCGCTGAATTCTTCCAGCGTGATATCCTCTTCGTAGGAATCGGCTTCGCGGAAGACGTCGATTTCCATGCCGACGAGGCGGGAAGCCAGCTTGATGTTGGCGCCGCCCCGGCCAATGGCCAGCGAAACCTGGTCCGGCTTCAAGAACACCGAAACCCGCCCGGTTTGTTCATTTATTTTCATCGTGCTGATGCGGGCCGGCGACAAAGCACGCTGAATGTAGAGCTCCAGGTTGTCGGTGTAGTTGATGATGTCGATGTTCTCGTTCTCCAACTCGCGCACGACGGCGTGGATGCGGCTGCCCTTCATGCCCACGCAGGCGCCCACCGGGTCGATACGGTCGTCGTAGCTTTCCACGGCCACCTTGGCCCGCTCGCCCGGCTCGCGCACGATGTTCTTGATGGTGATGAGGCCGTCGGCAATTTCCGGGACTTCCTGCTCCATCAGGCGCTCCAGGAAAGCCGGCGCGGCGCGGGACAGGATGATCTTCGGCGCCCCGTTCAGCACATCCACGCGGTGCACGACGGCGCGGATGGTGTCGCCCTTGCGGTAGCGGTCCTTCGGGATTTGCTCACCTTTCGGCAGGCTCAGCTCGTTTTCTTCCTGGTCGAGCACGAGGGTTTCGCGGCCCCACACCTGGTAGACTTCGCCGGCAATGATTTCGCCGACCATGTCCTTGTACTTCTGGTAGAGGTTGTCGCGCTCCAAGTCCTTCACGCGCTGAATCAGCGTCTGGCGGGCCATGAGCACGGCGCGGCGGCCGAAATCCTCCAGCTTCACCTGCTCCGACACTTCCTCGCCCACCTCAAAGTCAGGCTCGATTTTCTGGGCTTCCGACAGCGGAATTTTGTCGTGGTCCCAAATGTCCTCCGACTCGTCGTCCACGATTTCGCGGTTGCGCCAGATTTCTAAGTCGCCGTTGTCGGGGTTGATGATGACGTCGAAGTTGGAGTCGTCGTCGAACTTCTTCCGGATCATCGTGCGGAACACCTCCTCCAGGATGCTCATCATCGTGGGGCGGTCGATGTTCTTGAACTTGGCAAACTCCGAGAATGACTCGATGAGGTTGAGGGTGTTCATGATGGCTTGTTAGTTACTCGTGTTTCGCTCTTGGTTTTTCGGGGCTTGCTTCACGTCACTGGGGACGAGAAACGAAGAACGAAAAACAAACAACGCAGAACCTATTTAAACGAAATGACCACGCGGGCTTCGCTGATATTAGCGAAGGGGAAGAGGGCGGTGGGCAGGGTTTTCTTCTTGTTTTTCTCCTTCACCACTTCCGTCAGCATCAGGCCTTCGGGGGTGGTTTCTTCCAGTGTGCCTTCCAGCTCGCGGCCGTCGGTGAGCTTCAGGGCGAGGGTGCGGCCGGCGTGGCGGGCGTACTGGCGCGGGTCGGTCAGGGGCTGGTCGGCGCCGGGCGTGGTGACTTCCAGGTTGTAAGCAGCGTCTTCGCCGTAAGCCTCGTCGATCTGGCGGATGAGGCGGCGGGTGGTGCTGCTCAGCTCGTCGATGCCGATGCCGTCCTCGCCGTCGACGGTAGCCGTGATTTTGGGCCGGGCGGCGGTGTTGCTCACCGTCAGGCTCACCACGAAGTACTCGGGGCCCGGCAGGCTGGCGTCCAGCATCTGCTGAATGCGGTTGCGGTCGAAACTCATGGGCAGAGAGGTGGGTGGGAAAAGAAAGAGGGGACTGGCGTCCCCTCTCACTTGATTACTGAATTGCGTCGGGCAAAGATACAACATTGGGCGCCGAAGCGCAAGCCCCGCCTCAGCGCACGATTTCCAGCCAGCCCTTGACGGTACGCCCGTCGGGGAAATGCAGCAGGTAATAATAGACGCCGGCAGGTTGGGTGCCGCCGTTCCAGTCGTTGGCGTAGGCCGCGCTTTCGTACACTTTGTTGCCCCAGCGCGAGAAAATCTGCAGCTGCGGGGCGCACCCGCGCGTGACTTCGAACACGTCGTTGAGCTGGTCGTTGTTGGGCGTGATGACGTTGGGAATGGACCGGGGCGCCAACACCGACACCGGCGGGGCCGTCTGCGTGACGCTGCACAAGCCGTCGTTGTAGCGCACCGTCACGGTGGGCTGGTAGCCGCTCGGGGGCGCGTGGCGGTAGGTATGCTCCGGCGTTAGGCCCACGGCCGAGGTACTGTCGCCAAAGTCCCAGCGCACGTCGGCGGGGGGGAGGCTGGTGTTGCTGCTCAGACTGAAGCGCAGGCGCAGCGGGGCTTCGCGGTCTTCGGGGCAGGCCGCGCGGGCCCAGGAGGCCGTGACAACGGGCGCCGCGGCCGGCGCCACGCGCCGGGTGGCCGAGGCCGTGCAGGCGCCGGCCGCTACGGTGTAGGTGAGGGTGACAGGGGTACTAAAGCCGGTAGGGGGCGTGAACACGCCACCAGCCGTAACGCCCGGCCCACTCCAGGTGCCGCCGGCCGGGCTGCCGCGCAGTTGCACGGCTTGGGTGCTGCCGGCGCACAGCAGCGTGTCGGCGCCGGGGCGCACGGTGGGCGGGGCGCTGACCTGAACTTGCTGCGTAGCCTGCACGGTGCAGTCGTTTTGGGCGTAGCTGTACGTGAGGGTGTGGGTGCCGACCCCCGCCGCGGCTACTGAGAAGGTGTTGCCGCTCACCCCCCGGCCGCTAAAGGTGCCGCCCGCCGGCGTGCCGCTGAGCGCGACAACCGGCCCCGGCGTGGCCGTGAGGCAGAACGCGTTGGGCGTAACGGGCGCAAACGTCACCGTGGGCGGGGGCGTGACGGTCATCAGCAGGTCGTCCTGGCTGGAGCACTGGCTCTGGCCCGGAGCGAGGTAGGCGTAGGTCAGCGTCTGAACACCGATCAGCGCCGCGCTGGGCGTGAAGACAAAGCCCGTGGCCACGGAGCCCGACACGCCCGGGCCGCTCCAAACCCCGCCGAAGGGCGTGCCGCCGAGGCTGACCGGGCCGGCCGTGGCGCAGATGGTGCGGTCGGTGCCGGCCGCCGCCGCGCTGATTTCAAAGCTGAACTTCAACGCGGCGTTGTTGCAGTAGGTATTGGGCCCGAGCGTAGGGCTGTAGCTGCCCGCGCCCGCGGGCACCGGCCAGTTTCCGCTGCCGCAGGAGCACACCGCTTGGTAAATCACGCCGCGCGGGTCGAAGCGCGAGGTGCCGCCGTCGACGTGGTCCCCCACAAACGGGTCGTAGGAGCCGTAATACGTGGCATATTCCAGGGCTTGGGCGGCGGGCGAGAGGGCCAGCAAGTAAAAGTCGCCCTCGTCGGTGGTGCTCTGCACCGCGCCCGGCGTGACGGGCAGGCCGGCCGTGGTGCCGTTGGTGCCCAGGGGCGGGTAGTGGTTGTTCAGGTCGCCGCCCCAGCCGCTGACGTAAATCCGGTCGCACTGGTCGACTAGAAAGGCCGTGGGCGAAATGTCGATGGTGCTGCGGCCCGAGCCAAATACGGTGGAAAAGCCGGTGGTCTGCAGGTTGGCGTCGAGCTGGTGGATGAACTGGTGGCTGCCGGGGTTGACGTAGCGCCCGGCCGTGACGGGGTAGGCCCCGAGGCTCTGGCCGAGCAGGTACACGTCGCCGTCGGTGTCGAGCTGCACGAAGTAGGCTTGGTCGTAGCTGCTGGTGCCGAGGTAGCTGCCGCGCTCCAGCGCCCCGCCGGCCCCAATGCGCACCACGAAGCCGTCGGCCACGCCGCCGCGGGCGGTGGGGTGCAGGGTGTTGCCGGGCGCGGGAAAATCCGGGCTGTTGGTGCCGCCGCACACGAACACGGCGCCGGTGGGCCCGAGCTGCAGGGAATACGCCGCGTCGGAGCCCGCGCCGCCCAGGAAGCTGCTCCACAGCAGGTTGGTCAGGCCGGGGTTGAGCTTGCACACCACCGCGTCGGTATTGTTGCGGTACGTGGTCTGAAAGCCGCTGGGCACCGGAAAGTTGGCCGACGACGTGTTGGAAGCCAAGTATACGTTGTCGGCCGCGTCCACAATAATGTCGCCGCGAAACGGGTCGCCGTAGTTGTGCACCAGCGGACTGGCCGTGCTCTGCGGGTCCAGAATGCCGTCGTTGCCACTGCCGCCGAGGTAGGTCGAGCCCACCAACGCCGAGCCGGTAGCGTTAAAGCGCGTCACCACGATGTCGGTGCCGCCCGCAATCAGGTAAGCCGGCCCGTATTGGTAGGGGTCGACGGCCGTGCCCAGGTTGAAGCTGCGGTCGTAGGCGCCGGGCGTGGTGGGGTAGTCGATCGAGGAAGAAGTGCCGAGCACCAGCAATTCGCCCTGGCTGTTGACCACCATGCTTTCGGGGTAATCGGCCCGGGAGCCGCCGAGGTAAGTGGCCCACACCCGCGCGGCCGGGCCGGTGGCGGCCGTGTTGTACTTGATGACGGCTATGTCGAGCGAATCGGCGGGGCGCACCTGGAAAGCGCCGGGCGAGGCTGGGTAGCCCACGCCGAAAATGATGCCGCCGGAGTACAGGTTGCCCTGCTGGTCGTAGGTGGCTGTGAAACCCCAGTTGTCCTTGCGCGAGCCGGTGTAGGTGGAAAACACCACGGTCGGGTCGATGACCAGCGGGCGGGTGCGGTCGTAGCGTCCAAGGCGGAAACGCACTTCCGAACCTTGGAGCACGTAGCGGCAGGGCACGGGCCGGCGCTGGCCGCGGGCGTCGAGCTGCCAGGCCTGCGGCGCCAGCTCGGTGATGGTGCCCACGCCGGTCTGAATCAGCAGAGCGCCGTCGGGACGCAGGCGCAGCTGGTCGGCGCCGGTGTAGCGCAGACCAATAAGGTTCGGATCGGCCCCGGCGGCCAGCTCAAAGTCGTATTCCAGCTCCTGCCGGGCGTTTTCGTAGAGGCGGGCGTCGATGCCGGGCCAGAGCCGGCGGTAGCGCAGCTGCCGGTAGCTGGGCACCTGACTGGCCCAGCGGTGCGGGTTGTTGCCGCGGAAGTAGTTGCGCACCTCGCCGGTGGGCAGGGCGGGCTCCAGCGCAGCCGCCTCGGCCCCGATAAAGCGCAGCTGCACGGCTTGCCCGCGCACCAGGGCGGGCAGCTGGGGCCGGGCCGGGCGAGAGCCGGCCGCGTGCGGGTGCTCCCCCAAGGCCTCGGTCAGCACGTAGGTCAGCCCGTGGGCTTCGGCGTACAGCTGCCCGCCGGGCACGGCCGCCGCGTAGCGCACCGCGGCGGCCCATTGGCCCCGGTTTTCGATGAGCTCTAAGTGAGCGGGGGGCTCTTCGGCCGCCCGGGCCGGGCTGCGGAGTGCCAGCAGCCCCAGCAGCAGAAATAGCAATACGCGCAACACAACGGGTAAAAAAAGACAGACCACCGAATGTAGCACATTCGGTGGTCTGCTCGCCGTGGGCGCAGCGCGGGTTAGCGCCGGATTTCCAGCCAGCCCTTGGCCGTGCGGCCCTCGGTATCGTTCAGGTGGTAGTAATAGATGCCGTCGGGCAGCTTGCCGTCGTTCCCCTTCACGGCGCCGGCCCAGTCGTTTTGGTAGTTCTGGGTTTCGTACACCAGGTTGCCCCAGCGCGAAAAGACCTTAATCGATACCGGCAGGCAGCTCAGGCGTTGCTCAAAGGTGTCGTTCTGCCCGTCGCCGTTGGGGGTGATGATGTTCGGAATGAACGGGTCGCCGACGTACACCGGGGCAAAGCGCGTGGTGGACGAGCAGGAAGAGTTGTAGTACGCCGTGAATTTTACCAGGTAGCGGCCGGGCTTGGCGTAGACGTGCGTCGGAAACTGCTCGGTGCTCTGCACGAGGTCGGCCCGTTCCGCGTCGCCAAAGTTCCACTCGTAGCCGCTGGCGTAAAGCAGGTCGTGGTCGAACGTGTGCGTGAACGGGGCCATGCCGGTGTAGTAGGGCATGTCTTCGCCCGGGCGGGGCTTGAGCGGGCACGTGGGCAGCGCCAGCGGCTGGTTGGTGCGGTCTTCGGGCACCAGCATCACGCGCAGCTGCGAAGCGTTCAGGCAGCCGGTAGCGGCTTGGTAGGTGTAGGTGAGCATCACCGGACCGCTGCTGCCGGGCACCGGGGTGTAGCGCCCATCAGGCGTGCAGCCGGGCCCGGTCCAGGTGCCGCCCGCCGGCGAGCCGTGCAGCTGGTAGCCGCCCCGCTGAAACGAGCACAGGGCGGTGTCACGGCCGGCCACGACCACCGGCAGGTTGTTGACCAGAATGCGCTGAGAAGCCGAACCACACTGCAGGGCCGGCAGGTTGTAGTTGATGGTGTGGGTGCCCGGACCGGCGGCGCGCGGGCTGAATTGGTCCCCGCTGACGCCCGGGCCGCTCCAGGTGCCGCCGCTGACGGTGGCGGTCAGCCGGATGGGTGCTTCGTCGAGGCACATCTGCGGGGGCAGGGCGAAAGTGACGGGCGTCAGGGGCACCACCGTCATGTTGAGCGTGCTGGTGGTGACGCAGGTGCCGGTGCTGGCCACGGTGTACGTGAGCTGGTGCGTGCCCACGGCGGCCGTGCCCGGCGCGAACGAATAGCCTCCTGCTACCGAGCCCGACACGCCGGGCCCCGCCCAGGTGCCGCCCGCCGGCGAGCCGCCCAGGCGCAGCGGCGCGGCATCCACGCACACGCTCTGGTTAGGCCCGGCCACGGCCACGTTCATGCCGAAGTCAATCTTGAAGGCGGCGTTGTTGCAGTTGGAGGCCCCGTTGCGAGTAGTATAGGAACCGGCGCCGGGCGGCACAGGAAAGCTCGACGAGCCCCCGCAGCCCCCGCACACGGCTTGGTACACCATGCCGCGGCGGTCGAAGCGCGAGGTGCCGCCGTCGACGTGCTCCTCGCTGCTGCCGCCGAAGTACGTGGCGTACTCCAGAGCCGAGGCGTAGGGCGCCAGTTGTATCAGGTAGAAGTCGTTGCCGTCGGTGTTGGGCTGAATGGCATTGCTGGTCACGGGCAGGCCGCGGGTATTCTCGTTGCCGTAGCTGCCGCCGTTGATGTCGCCGCCCCAGCCGCAGATGTAAATCCGCTCGCACTGGTCGACCAGAAAGGCCGTGGGCGAAATATCGGGGTTGGTGCGGCCGGTGCCGAAGGCTGTGCTCAGCACCACGCTGCCCAGGTCGGGCGCCAGCTTGTTGACGAATTGCCGGCCGTTGCGGTTTTGGTACACGTTGCCCACGACGGGCCAGGTGCCGCGGGTCTGGCCCAGGGCGTACACCCCGCCCAGCCCGTCGAGCTGCAGAAAATACACTTCGTCGTGCTGGCCGGTGCCCAGGTACGTCACGCGCTGGGCCTGGTAGCCGCTGGCCAGGTTGGGCGAGAGGTGGGCAATATAGCCGTCGACGCCGCCGAACAGGGTGGGCTGGTGCGCCCCGGTCGTCGGGCTCAGGTCGACGCTGGTGGTGCCCCCGCCGATGTAAATGTCGCGGGCGGCGTTAACCTGAATGGAATAAGCCGCATCCGCCCCGGTGCCGCCAAAGTAGGTGGAGAAGGTGAGGGCGTTGAGCGTGGGCGAGAGGCGGGCCACCACCGCGTCGTAGAGGCCGCCGCGATGACTGGACTGCACCGCCCCGATGAGCGGGAAGTTGGTGGAAGCCGTGCTGGTGGTCAGGTACACGTTGTCGGCCGCGTCCACGGTGATGTCGCCGCGGAACTGGTCGCCGTAGTTGTGCACCAGCTGGTTGAACGAGCCGGTGGTGGTCAGCAGGCCGTCGTTGTTGGTGCCGCCCAGGAAGGTGGAGCCCACCAACGAAGCGCCGTCGTTGCTCAGGCGCGACACCACCAAGTCGGAGCCAAAGCGGTAATCAATGCCGCTCAGCGGCACAAAGCTCGGCCCGCCCTCGAAGTGCTGGTCGAAGCCGTTGGTGGAAACCGGGTAGTTGGCGGAGGACGTGGTGCCCAGAATCAGCAGGTCGCCCTGGTTGTTGACCACCAGGCTGTGCGGCACTTCGGTGGCGCTGCCGCCGAGGTAAGTCGCCCAGAGGCGCGAGGCGCTGCCCGTAGCGGCGCTGTTGTACTTGATGATGGCCATGTCGATGACCCCGCCGAAGGAGGTATCGAAGGCGCCCGGGCTGGCCGGGTAGCCGGCGGCAAAGGCAATGCCACCCGAGTACATATTGCCCTGCTGGTCGTAGGTAGCCGTGAAGCCCCAGTTATCGGCCGTCGAGCCGGTAAACGAGGAAAATACTACGGTCGGGTCGATGGTCAGCGGGCGAGAGGCGTCGTAGCGGCCCAGTTCGAAGTGCACTTCGCGGCCCTGCAGCACGTAGCGGCAGGCCACGGGCTGCTGCTGCCCGCGGGCGTCGAGCTGCCAAGCCTGTGGGGCCAGCTCCGTCACGGTGCCCACCGAGGTGGCTACTTCCAGCACGCCGTCGGGGCGCAGCTGCAGGCGGTCGGCGCCGTCGTAGCGCAGGCGGATGCGGCCGGGCGCGGCGCCGGCGGCCAGCTCAAAGTCGTATTCCAGCTGGCCCTGGCGGTTTTCGTACAGGTGCGCGTCGATGCCGGTCCACAGGCTCTGGTAGCGCAGCTCGCGGTAGCCGCCCACGCCCTTGGCCCAGCGCTTGGCGTCGTTGCCGAGCAGGTAGTTGCGCACTTCGCCGGTGGGCAGGGCGGGCTGCAGCGCCGCGCCGCTGCGGGCGCCCACGAAGCGCACGGAGTAGGCGTGGCCGTGCAGTTTCTCGCTGGCCGCGGCACCCTCCTGCCCGTGGCGGTGGTGGGCCGCCAGCTGCTGCGGGTCGACGAAGGAATAGGTAAGCCCCGTGGCTTCCACGAACAGGCGGCCGGCGGGCAGCGGGGCGGCGTAGCGGGCGCGGCTGTCCCACTGGCCTTTGTTCTCGATGAACTCCAGGCTACGGGCAGGCGGCTCGCTCGCGGCTTGCGCTAGGGTGGGAAGGGCTAATAGGCCCAGCAGCGCAGCCGCCCGGCCAAGAGTAGAGAGAAACATGGGACGATAATCGTGTAGCACCCCGAAGATACAACGAAACGAGCGCGTTAGGCCCTCACTCACCCCATCGTGTGATTCGCGGCAAAATGCGTCGTAGGTTTGCGGCTTCAAGGTTTGGTTGGTTTCCGGTGCGTCGTTCATTTGCTTTCAAGCTCACGCTGCTCACGCTGGCCTGGCTCTTGCTGGCCATAGGGTGCATGCAAGTGCCGACAAGGTTGCTTTGGCCCGCCGCTTTTGGGGCCCTCACGCTGCCGGTGGCCCTGGCGGCCAATGCCGGTTGGTTGGTTTACTGGGTGTTACGGCGCTGGCCGGTGGCCCTGCTGCCGTTGGCGGCGGTGCTGCTGACTTGGCCGCACCTGCAGCGCGGGCTGGCCCTGCACCTGCCCGCCGCGGCCCCGGCCGCCGATTCGGTGTCGGTGCGCGTGATTAGCGCCAACGTGCGGATTTTCAACGTGTACGAGCACCTGCGCGACCCGGACCTGCACTCCACCAAGACCATGATCCGCTACTTGGCCGACAGCCCGGCCGACGTGCTCTGCCTGCAGGAGTTCTACACCGAGCCCCGGCCCACGCAGGACGGCACCGCGTTCAACACCGAGCGGCAGCTGGGGCGCGAAGCCGGCCGGCGCGGGTTTGTGTCCACCACGCTCACCAACCGCGTCGGGGCCAAGTTCGGGCTGGCCATCTTTTCGCGCTTTCCCATCGTGCGCCGGGGCGTCATTCAGTTCGGCAAGCTCACCCAGAACCACGCCATGTGGGCCGACTTGCGCCTGCCCCAGGGCGACACCGTGCGCGTGTTCAACGCCCACCTGCAGAGCATGAGCATGGCCGAGCAGGACATCGTGGATAGCTACAGCAGCAAGGCCGGCTTCAAGGCCAAGAGCATTGGGCTGCTGCGGCGCTTCAAGCGCGGCATGGTGCGGCGCAGTGTGCAGGTCGATACCCTGGTTGGGCGCATCGAGCGTAGCCCGTACCCGGTGCTCTTTTGCGCCGACCTGAACGACTTGCCCTACAGCTACAGCTACGACCAGCTGGCCGACCACCTGCAGAACGCCTGGGCCACGGTGGGGCTGGGCGTGGGCGCTACGTATAATGGCAAACTGCCCCTGCTGCGCATCGACCAGCAGTTTGCCGGGCCGCAGTTTCGGGTGCTGGGCTGCCGGGTGCGGCGGGATATGCCGTATTCCGACCACTTTCCGGTGGAAGCGGAGTATAGGTTGCGATGAGTAAAAGTGCACATGCGTAGGTAGTAGAGGAGAAAGAAGGGCTGCGAGCAAACATCCTGCCTATCTACCCGCTTACTCATCCCGCATCTACTCCCCCGACTCACTACCTTTGCTTCATGCAACACCCCCTGTCGCTCCACAACACGCTTACGCGCAAGAAAGAACCGTTTGTCCCCGTGCACGCGCCCTTCGTGGGCGTGTACCTCTGCGGCCCGACGGTATATTCGGAAGCGCACGTGGGCAATGCCCGCGGCCCGGTGGTGTTCGACGTGCTCACGCGCTACCTGCGCCAGCTGGGCTACACCGTGCGCTACGTGCGCAACATCACCGATGTGGGCCACCTCGTCGGCGACGCCGATGAGGGCGAAGACAAAATCAGCAAGATGGCCCGGGCCCAGAAGCTGGAGCCCATGCAGGTGGCCCAGGACTACGCCAACCGCTACCGCCGTCACATGGAGGCGCTGGGTTGCCTCTCGCCCGACATCGAGCCGCTGGCCACCGGCCACATCATCGAGCAGATTCAGATGATCGAGGAAATCATCGAGAACGGCTTCGCTTACGAGGTCAACGGCTCGGTGTACTTCGACGTGCCCAAGTACAACGAGGCCGGCAAGGGCTACGGCAAGCTCTCGGGCCGGGTGCCGGAAGAGCTGCTCAGCGGCTCGCGCGACAACCTCGCCGGCCAGGAAGAAAAGCGCAGCCCCCTGGACTTTGCGCTGTGGAAAAAGGCCGATGAGCGCCACCTCATGCGCTGGCCCTCGCCCTGGGGCGACGGGTTCCCCGGCTGGCACCTGGAGTGCTCGGCCATGAGCCGCAAGTACCTCGGGCAGGTGTCCGACATTCACGGCGGCGGGCTGGACCTGATGTTTCCGCACCACGAGTGCGAAATAGCCCAGAGCCAGGCCAGCCACTCGCACACTGACGAGGCGCGGGTGTGGCTGCACAACAACATGATTACGGTGAACGGGCAGAAGATGAGCAAGTCTTTCGGCAACTTCATCACCATTTCCGAGCTGTTCTCGGGCCGGCATGCCTCCCTCTCGCAGGCCTACTCGCCCATGGTCGTGCGCTTCTTCCTGCTCCAGGCCCACTACCGCAGCACCGTCGATATTTCGGACGAAGGCCTGAAAGCGGCCAGCAAAGGCTACCGCAAGCTCATGAACGGCCTGCGCCAAATCGAGCGGCTGCAGCTGCCCGAGGGCACCGAGCGCGCCGCCGACACCTCCACGACCGACGCCGAGCTGCGCAAGCTGGTGCAGGACTGCTACGCGGGCCTGAACGACGACCTGAACACGGCCCGCTGCATCGCGGCGCTGTTCAACCTGCTGCGCAAGTTCAACGGCTACTACAACCAGCCCGCCACGCTGGCGCAGGTGGGCGAAGCCGCCCTGCAGGAGGCCACGGCCGCCTACCGCACGTTGGTCGTGGACATCCTCGGCCTACGCGACGAGCCCCGGGCCAACGCCGAGGAACTGTTGGGCCTCACGCTGCAGTTCTACGCCGAAGCCAAGTCGGCCAAGGACTACGCTAAGGTGGACACCATCCGAGCCGCGCTCAAGGAGCAGGGCATCTTGGTGAAAGACACCAAGGCCGGCGTCGACTGGGCCTACGAAGAGTAATCAGCCAGCGCCGCGTTCAATAGAACGTCATGCTGAGCTTGTCGAAGCATCTCTGCCGCTTCGTTGCGTCGTTCGGTAGAGATACTTCGACAAGCTCAGCATGACGTTCCTGCTTAGATTTGTTGCCATTCCATTTTCCAATGACCCGCAACCCCCTGCGCCTGCTGTGGCGCCCCGCCGCCCTGCTCGCCGCCACGGTGCTGCTCACGGCCTGCCCCGATAAGAAACCGGCCACCGAAACCGCCGAGTCCGCGGCCCCGGCTGAGGAAGCGCTGCGCAAGGCCCCGGCTTTCAACGCCGACTCGGCCTATGCCTTCACGGCCAAGCAGGTCAGCTTCGGGCCGCGGGTGCCCAACACGCCGGCGCACGTGAACTGCGGGGACTGGATTGTCGGCAAGTTCCGCGCGCTGGGCCTGCAGGTGCAGGAGCAGCCCTTCACGGCCATGGCCTTCGACGGCAAGCAGCTGCGCGGGCGCAACCTCATTGCCCGCTTTGCCCCGCAAGCGGCCCGCCGGGTGGCTCTGTTCGCGCACTGGGACACCCGCCCCTTCGCCGACAAGGACAAAACCAAGCCCAACGCCCCGCTCGACGGGGCCAACGACGGCGCCTCGGGCGTGGCCGTGGCCCTGGAAATTGCCCGGCAGCTGGCCGCTCAACCCGATTCGCTTACGCCCGCCGTCGGTGTCGACATCATCCTATTTGATGCTGAAGATTACGGTTACGACTCCTCCACGCAGGCCAACCTGGAAAACAAGCTGGCCGGGCAGGGCGTGGAAAGCTGGTGCCTGGGCTCCCAGTACTGGGCTAAAAACATTGTGCCCGCCGGCTACAAGGCCGAGTACGGCATCCTCTTCGACATGGTGGGGGCTAAGGGCGCCCGGTTTTCGCGCGAGGAGCTGAGCCGCCAGAACGCCAACGACGTGGTGGGCAAGCTCTGGTACAACGCCAGCCGCCTGGGCTACTCCGATTACTTCATTGCCCAAGACATGCCCGGCATCACCGACGACCACGTGTTCACCAACCAGGCCGGCGTGCGCACCGTCGACCTCATCGACCACGTGCCCTACGGCGACGAGTTTTTCCCGGCTTACCACCACACTACCCAGGACAACATGAGCATCATCGACCGCAACACGCTGAAGGCGGTGGGGCAGACGGTGCTGCAGACCTTGTACCAGGAATAGGCGCTTGCCTGTACTGCATTGAAACGGCCCAAGAAATCTTGGGCCGTTCTTTTTTGCCTATTCCGCAAGGAGCTCTGAGTCCGCGTTTGTCCAGGCTTAGCTAGTTAGGGCGCACAGGTTCAACCAAAACTGATAGAGTGGCCGCTGTGACGGTTGCGCAGGTTACTATTCCCGCGCCGGCCAAGTAAAATTCCTTATTGCCGTCGGGCTGCCGGCTTAGGTGGCGTCCTTTCTCTGTCGTCCCGTTGCTAAGCTCGGCGGTGGCCGAATCCTGGGCCTGGCTCACCACGAGCCTGCTGCATTGGTAGCAACAACGCCGGTGAATCAGTTGGGCTCAGCGCGGGCGGAGGTAGGGGGCACCCACGACTTCGAGCCGACGTTCGGCAACCATCAGTGGCGTAGCTGCCTGCTGGCTTACCAGCGGCCCTCGGGGTGGGCACAGGAGCGGCGGGCGCGGAGCAGTGCGGCCCAGGGCTGAGCAGCCACGTGGCCACCTGTGCGCCGGCCGGTGTATTTTACGGGCGGCCCCAACGCTCTTGCCCAATGAAACACCTCGTACTACTGCTGAGCCTCGTTGTGGGGCTGACCTGGCCGGCCCGGGCCCAACTCGATACCACCGGCGGCAAGTTCTTCTACCCGCTTTACCCCACGCTCGTCGAAACCACCGGCATTACCTACGGCGCGGCGCCGGACTACGCGGGCACGACGCGCACGCTGCAGCTCGACCTGTACCAGCCCGACAACGGCCCTGCCACGCCCCGGCCGCTGATTATTCTGGCCCACGGCGGCTCGTTTGTGGGCGGCACCCGCACCGACGGCGACGTGCAGGAGCTGTGCCGGCGCTTTGCACGTCTGGGCTACGTCACGGCCAGCATCGATTACCGGCTGGAGCCGTTTTCGTTTACGCAGTTTTCGGGGCCGCGCGGGGTGGTCAATGCCGTGCAGGATCTGCGGGCGGCGGTGCGCTTTTTCCGGCAGGACGCGGCCTCGGCCAATCAATACAACATCAACCCGCTCTACATTTTTGCCGGCGGCTCGTCGGCCGGGGCCATTACGGCGGTGCACCTGGTCTACCTCGACCAGCAAGCCGAGCTGGACGCCCTGTACCCCGGCGCACCGGGCGGGCTGGAAGGCAACAGCGGCACCCCCGGCCCGAGCAGCGCCGTGGTGGCGGCCATCAACCTCAGCGGGGCCCTGGGCACACTGAGCTGGCTGGAAGCGGGCGACGAGCCGTTGGTGAGCGTGCACGGCACCAACGACAACGTGGTGCCCTACGGCACCGGCCCCACCTTCACCGGCAACGTAGTCAGCGGCAGCGGGGCCATCAAAAGCCGCGCCGATGCCGTAGGCGTGCCCAACACGCTGCGCACGTTCCGCGGCGCCGGCCACGTGCCCTACGCCTCGTCGGTGGCGTACATGGACACCACGTTTCGCACCGTGCGCGACTTTCTGCGCCCCTTGCTGGCCGCGGCCTCGCCCTTGCCCGTGCGCCTGACCAGCTTCACGGCCGAGCGGCAAGGCGCCGATGCGCTGCTGCGCTGGACCACAGCCCAGGAAGAAAACAGCGCCGGGTACGCCGTAGAGGCTTCGGCGGATGGCCGCGCGTTTCACCGCCTGGGCTTCGTGCCGAGCGCGGCGCCCAACACCACCGGCCACGTGGCCTACGAGTACCGAGACCGGACCGCCGACAAGCCGCGCTTACGCTACTACCGCCTGCGCCAGCTCGACCTCGACGGCCAGGAAGCTTTTTACGGCCCGCGGGCGGTGCGTTTCGCCGCCGCGGCTTCGCTGGAAGTGTACCCCAACCCCGCCTCCGCCGCTGAAGCCGCCGTGCTGATCAGCTCGGCGGAAAGTGGTCCGGCGCAGCTGGAATTGCGCGACGCCCTGGGCCGGCTGCTGAGCCGGCAGCCGCTGCAGTTATCCGCCGGCCAACTGCGCCTGCCCTGGCCCCAACTACCCGCCCGCCCCGGTGCTTACCACCTGCTGCTGCGCAGCGCCGACGGCTCGGTACAGCAGACGCGCTTGCTGTTGCAATAATCACAGAGGCACAACCGTCCAGCTGGTGCCAGCAAGGCACAATGGCCGGGGCTGGTAGTGAGCCTAGAGGTCGGCTGGCTACACGTAATCGAGCGTGGTGCCTGCTTCGTCGACCGTCAGGCGGGCGCGGCGGCCGCAAATCAGGGCCAGGTTGGCCGGCTCGTGGCCTACCGGGAAGCCGTAAGCCACCGGGAACTGGTATTTGCGGGCGTAAGTGTCGATGATTTCGTAGCAGCTCTGGCCGAAGGGAATGGCGTTGTCCTGCGGGTTGGTAAAATGCCCCACCACGAGTCCGGCCAGGTCGCGCAGCTTGCCCGAGCGGTCCAGGTGCACCATCATGCGGTCCACGCTGTAGAGGTATTCCTCGATGTCTTCCAGGAACAGGATGCGGCCAGCGGTGCTCACGTTGGAGGGCGTGCCGCTCAGGGTTTGCAGCAGGCTGAGGTTGCCGCCCACTAGCTCGCCCTCGGCCGTGCCGGGGCGGTTCAGCGCGTGCGGGGCCACCGCGTAGCTGATGGGCTCCCCAAACAGGGCCCGGCGCAGACTTTCCACCGCGTCGGCGCCGCCGGCCTGGGCGAAAATAAAGGGCATCACGCCGTGGATGCTTTCGTAGCCGAGGCGCAGCAGGTGGCAGTTCAGGGTGGTGATGTCGGAAAAGCCCGCTACCCATTTAGGGTCCTGTTCGAAGCGCGAGAAGTCGAGCAAGTCGATGATGCGCGGGGTGCCGTAGCCGCCGCGGGCCACCAATATGGCGCGGATGGCCGGGTTGTCGAGCTGCTGCTGAAAGTCGCGGGCCCGAAGCGCGTCGTCGCCGCCGAACTGGTAGTGCTCGGCCGCCACCGATTCGCCCAGTACCACCCTTAGCCCCCAGCTTTCCAGGATTTCAACGGCGGGCAGCAGCTCCTCGCGCGAGACTTTGCGGGCGGTGCAAACGATGGCAACCTGGTCGCCGGGACGAAGAGAGGGAGGGGTAGTGGGCATGACAGAGGAAAGAGTCGGCCCGCAAACCTACGCCGAAGCCGGCAGTTGACGCGGCACATGCGGGCCTTAAATGTGGAATGCGCGGGCAAGGCGCATCTTCCGGGTATGGGTATTTTTAGTCGTTTTTTTCTCGGTTTGGGCTGCCTGGCTGGCTGCGCCGCTCCGCGCGTCTTGGCTCCCGGCGCTTACCTCGAAAGGCGTCCCAACACCATGCTCTTCACCAGCCGGGAGCTGGTGGTGTACCCCGACGGCCACATCCGCTACTTCCACCACACCGACGACGAGAGTATGAGCCGTGAGGGTAGCGGCACCTACCGCCTGCGCGGCCGCCACCTGGAGTTACGGTTGAGCGGCCAGGCCGATACCACGCAGTCCCGCGCGGCGTGCACGCCGCTGCCGGCCACCGACGGCCGCCTGCAGTTTTTCGTCAGCGCCCGCACTGGGTCAGGGCCGCTCGAGCCGCTGGATGGCCTCACGGTACTGGCACGCAACGCAGCTGGCGCCGTGGTAGCTGCCGTCCCGACCGATGCTCGGGGCTACGCGGAGCTGCCGCTAGCGCCAAATACAGCGCCCCAGACCGTTGAAATTACCGGCATCGGCTGGCGCCGCTGGCAGCAGGCGTGGCCCGCCGTGTCCGCGGTTTTTCGCGTGCAACTGGTGCCCCAGTCGTATCAGCCTTACGCGCCGGGCACGCGCAAAACCTTCGGCGTGCTGGCCGCGTCGCCGCAGCAGCTGGTGCTGCGCCTGGGAGCGGATACCCTGCGGCTCGTGCGCCGGCCGTAAACAAGATTGGGGAAGGCGAGGTGAAACGGTGAGCGGCAAGCGGGCAGCGAGCCGGCCTTGCGTAAGCCGGCAGCCCGCAATGCGTTGGCTGATTTCTGCTAGCTGCGTGAGCGGGCTGAACGAGTCCGACGAAAACATTAGGGGCACATCTGCATCTTCGCGGTGCCCTGCCCGCGCCGATTTGCGTAAGCAGCTAGAATGTCATCCCACGTTTAGTACCGATGAAACACCTGCTACTCACCGTCCTGGGCCTGCTGTTGCTGCAGACGGCCTGGGCCCAGATTGACACCACCGGCGGCCGCTACCGCCGCCCGCTGTTCGCGCAGGTCACCGTCACCCGCGGCGTGGCTTTCGGCTCGGCCACCAACATTGCCGGCACCACCCAAAACCTGCTGCTCGACCTCTACGAGCCCACCGGCGACACCGTGCGCCGCCGGCCGCTGGTCATCATGGCCCACGAAGGCGCCTTCGCCACCGGCAACCGCGACGACCAGTTCATGACGGCCATCTGCACGCGGTTGGCCCAATTGGGCTACGTCACGGCCAGCATCGACTACCGGCTGGGCTTCTTCCCGTTCGATAGCGCCAACATCGGGCGCGCCTCCATCCGCGCCTCCCAGGATATGCGCGCCGCCGTGCGCTTTTTCCGGCGCGACGCGGCCACCGCACGCCAGTACCGCATCCACCCGAGCTACGTATTTGCGGGCGGCTCGTCGGCGGGTGCGTTTATGGCTCTGCAGCTCGGCTATCTCGACAAACCCGCTGAAGTGCCCGCCTACGTCGACTTGGCGCAGCTGGGCACGCTGGAAGGCACCAGCGGCAACCCGGGCTACAGCAGTCAGATAGCCGCCGTCATCAACCTCTGCGGCGCGGTGGGCAGCCTCGCGTGGCTGGAGCCCGGCAACGTGCCCCTGTGCAGCGTGCACGGCACCGCCGATGCCACTGTGCCCTACAACATCGGGCGGGCGTTCGGGCAGTCGTTTTCGCCCCGCATTTACGGCAGCGGCGTGCTCAAGCCCCGCGCCGACGCGGTGGGCATTTCGAACGTGCTGCGCACGCTGCGCGGTGCCCCGCACGTGCCCTACAACGGCACCAGCGCCGCCGCCACGGCCTACGCCGATACCACGTTTCAGACCGTGCGCGACTTTCTGCGGCCCTTGTTGCGGCAGCCCGGCACGGTGCTGAGAGCGGCCAGCCGCCGCCTCAGCGAAGCTCCCCAAGTATTCCCGGTGCCCGCCGACGGGGACGTATTCTACCTGCAAGCTGGCACCGCAGCCCCGTTCCGTCCGCGGGCCGCAGAGCTGCTCGACGCCACGGGCCGGGTCGTACGGCGCTTTACCTGGGACCAGCCGCGCATGGCCGTGCCGCGCGGCGCCTTGCGCCCCGGGACGTACCTGCTCCGAACCGACGGCTTACCCGCCCAGCGCGTGCTGTTTCAGTAACAGCAAAACGGACGGCCAATCAGGCCGTCCGTTTTGCTTTCCAGCTGTATCAAAAGGCTACGCAGTCAAAGGACAAGTGGTACTGGACGTGACCAAACTCGGTTATCAGCTGACTGCCAAAGCCGCTTCCAGCGGTGCGGGCTGCGCTGCGGCTGCGTGCCGCACGCGCCCGGTGCGGGCCACGAAGGTCCCGCCCGCCCGCAGCGCGTCGCGGTAGCGGTGCAGCTGGCTTAGGCGCACGTAACCCACGGCGTAGTCGTAGGTGAAGCCCGGGGCGCTGAGCTGCTCCGACACATCCTTCAGGCCCAGGGCGCGGCGTAATTCGGCCGGCGCCGAGCGTAGGTACACTTCCAGCTCCAACTCGGGCGCGTCGGTTGCCGCAGTCGGGCCCGATGCGAGCTTGGCGTAGGCGTAGCGAAAGCCGTGGCGCAGGGCTACCAAATCGGCCAGCACAGCCGAGCCGGTGGGGTGGCCGCCCGCGCCGCGGCCCCGCCAGAAGTGCTGCCCGGCAAACTCGGCTTCGACCACCACGCCGTTGAATTCGCGCTCCACGGCGTACAGCGGCGAATCGGCCTCGACGAGCTGGGGCGTCACGTACACCGTGGCGCCGCCCCCGGGCAAAGGCTGCAAGCTGGCCACCACCTTGAGCTTTTTGCCCCGCTCCGCCGCGTAGCGGATATCGGCCGACGACACGTTTTCGATGCCCAGGTTGAGCACGTCGTCGGGGTTCAGCAGCAGGCCGCAGGCGTGGGCGGCGAGGATGACGGCCTTGGAGCGCGGATCGAAGGCGGCCATGTCCAGCGTGGGGTCGGTTTCGGCAAAACCCTGGGCCTGGGCTTCGGCCAGCGCTTCGGCGTAGTCGGAATGGTCCTCGCGCATGCGCGTCAGCACGTAGTTCGAGGAGCCATTGAAGATGCCGCTGACTTGCAGCAGAGGCTCTTGGGCGAAGTAGGAGTCGATGGTGCGGATGACCGGAATGCTGCCGCACACGGCCGCTTCGTAGAGCAGGGTGCCGCCGAATTCGCGCTGCAACGCAATCAGCTCGGGCAGGTGGCGGGCCACCATGGCCTTGTTGGCCGTCACCACGCGCCGGCCTTGGCGCAGGGCCAGGCTCACCAGCCGAAAGGCTTCGTCGGCGTCGTCGATAACTTCCACCAGCACATCCAGCGCAGGGTCGGCCAGCAGCTCGTCGGCGTGAAACTCAAACCGCTCGGCGGGCAGGGGGCGCCGCTTGGTGGGGTTTTTCACCGCAATGCGCGCCACCGTGAAGCCCGCCTCGGGGTGGCGCTGCAGAATATCGTAGAGGCCCTGCCCCACGCAGCCGAAGCCAATCAGGCCGATGCGCAGCGGGGCATTAGTGGGCGAAGGTTTGGACATAAAAACGTTCGAGGAAATGCGCTATCTGCGCGGTTTCGATCAGGAAGCCGTCGTGGCCGTAACCCGACTCCATTTCGGCGTACATAGCCCCGGGAATGTGCCGGGCCAGTAGCTGTTGCTCGGCGGGCGGAAACAGCACGTCGGAGGTGATGCCGAGCACCAGCGTGCGGGCCTGCACCCGCGCCAGGGCCGCCGCCACCCCGCCGCGCCCCCGGCCCACGTGGTGCGAGTCCATGATGTGCGAGAGCGTGACGTAGCTGTAGGCGTTGAAGCGGGCCGTGAGCTTGTCGCCCTGGTACTGCTGGTAGGAGCTGGCCCGGAAAAAGGCGGGCAGCTCGTCGTCGGCCTCGGCCTGGCTGCGGCCGTAGGCGTCGTAGCTGCGGTAGCTGAGCAGGGCCATGGCCCGGGCCGCCCGCAGGCCGAGCTGCCCGCCCTCGGGCCCGCCGCCGGCGTAGGTGCAGTCGGCCTGAATGGCTAGGCGCTGGGCTTCGTTGAAGGCAATGCCCCAGGGCGAATGTTGGGCGTTGGTGGCCAGCAGCACGAGGTGCTCAAATACTGCCGGCTGCTCAATGGCCCACTCCACCGCCTGCTGCCCGCCCAAGGAGCCGCCGATGACGGTGTGAATCTTGGTGAGGCCCAACTGCTGGCGCAGCTGCTCGTGGGCCGCCACCAAGTCGCGCACCGTCAGGCGCGGGAAAGCGGCGTACAGCGGCTTGTGGCGCGGGCCCGCCGGCGTGAGCGGGCCGGTGCTGCCGTAGCAGGAGCCGAGCACGTTGGCGCACACGATAAACCAGTCGGCCGGGTCGAAATAGTCGCCCGCGCCGAACAGGCCCGGCCACCAGCCCAGCACGTCGGAATTGGCCGTCAGCGCGTGGCACACCCAGACGACGTTGTCGCGGGCGTCGTTGAGCGTGCCGTAGGTGTGGTAGGCAATCTGCACGCCGTCGAGCTGCCCGCCACGCTCCAGCGGCAGCGGCTGCTCCAGGCTCAGCACTTGGGGGTTGTTCATAGCCGTGGGCCCCACCCCCGCCGGCCCCGCAGGACCGCCGAAAGATTAGGGCTTAATGGGGGCGTTGAAATCGTGATAAAACTGCCGCCGGGCGGTTGGGCGAAACGTCACAAGACGCCTTCATTGGCTGGCCGGGCGCTTTTCGCCTTCGAGCCGCGCCAACCGAATTGGCCGGTGGCAAGCCGATTATTCTTTGCCTCCGGCCCCTTCCGCGGATGGGAAGGGGCCGGAAAGCAAAGAGGCCGTGGCGTGGGGCGTGGTGCTTTCTCCCGAAACACCGCGCCCGCGCCCCGCAAGCTGGACGGGAAGCCGGTTCCATGGCAGCGGGCCGGCTTCCGCAGGTTCCCTCCCTGTTAAACTTCCAGCGTAGCGGGGTGCCCGGCTTGTTGCTCCACGAGGATGGGCGTTTCGTCCTCCGTGGTGTCGCGGTCAGCCGATTCGCGCACCGCATCGAAGGCGCGCTGCAGGTCGGCTTTGATGTCGTCGAGGTGCTCCAGGCCCACCGAAATGCGCAGCAGCGTGGGCGTTACGCCGGCGGCGCGCTGCTCCTCGTCCGAGAGCTGCTGGTGGGTGGTGGCCGAGGGTTGAATGATGAGCGTTTTGGCGTCGCCCACGTTGGCCAGGTGGCTGATCAGCTGCAGGTTATCGATAAACTGCGTGGCCGTGTCCTTCGAGCCCTTGATGGCGAAAGTGAGCACGCCGCCGAAGCCGCGCTTGAGGTATTTGGTGGCTAGGCCGTGGTAGGGGCTGCTTTTCAAACCGGGGTAGTTCACGGCTTCCACCTGCGGATGCGCCTCCAGCCACTCGGCAATTTTCAGCGCGTTTTCTACCGTGCGGTCCACGCGCAGGCTCAGCGTTTCCAGGCCCTGCAGCAGCAGGAAGCTGTTGAACGGGCTCAGCGACGGGCCGAAGTCGCGCAGGCCCTCCACCCGGGCGCGGATGATGAAGGCAATGTTGCCGAAGGGTCCGTTCTTGCCAAATACGTCGTTGAACACCAGCCCGTGGTAGCCTTCCGAGGGCTCCGTAAACTGCGGGTACTTGCCGTTGCCGAAGTCGTAGGTGCCGCCGTCCACAATCACGCCGCCGATGGAGGTGCCGTGCCCGCCGATCCACTTCGTGGCCGAAGCCACCACGATGTGCGCGCCGTGCTCCAGGGGCCGGAACAGGTAGCCGCCCGCCCCGAAGGTGTTGTCGACCACCAGCGGAATATCGTACTTGTTGGCAATGGCGGCAATGGCCTCGAAATCAGGAATATTGAAGCCGGGGTTGCCGATGGTTTCCAGGTACAGTGCCTTGGTGTTTTCGTCAATCAGGCTCTCGAAGCTCTCCGGGTTGTCGCCGTCGGCGAAGCGCACCTCGATGCCCAGGCGTTTGAACGCAACCTTGAATTGGTTGTAGGTGCCCCCGTAGAGAAACGAAGTCGAGACGAAGTTGTCGCCGGCCTGCAGGATGTTGTTCAGGGCAATGAACTGGGCCGCCTGCCCCGAAGCCGTGGCCAGGGCTGCCACACCGCCTTCCAGCGCCGCAATGCGCTGCTCGAACACGTCGGTGGTCGGGTTCATCAAGCGGGTGTAGATGTTGCCGAACTCCTTCAGCGCAAACAGGTTAGCGCCATGCTCCGCGCTTTTGAAAACGTAGGACGACGTCTGGTAAATTGGTACGGCGCGGGCCCCGGTGGTGGGGTCGGGCTGCTGGCCGGCGTGGAGTTGCAGGGTTTCGAAGTGCAGGTTCTGCGTGGACATAATGAGGCCGAGAAAGAGGGTTGTGGATGTCGAAATCGATGCGGAGAGGCCACACGCCGGCCCAAATGCCGCGTGAGCCGAAGCAGCCGCGCAGCACCCGGAGCAGCTCCAAACGGGTGCGGCTAAGCCACGCGCCACCCGGCAGCCGGGCGGCAAACAAGAAAGCGAGGAAGGGTGGGGGCGGGCATCAGCGGCCCGCCGGGCGCACTACCAACAACAGCAACAACACATCAGGGCGCCGCGCATCTGCTGCGGGCGCATTCGGGCGCTTTCGGCGGCGGGGGCGGCTACGGTCAAGCCGGTAGCGGGCGCCGCTGCGGAAAGCGGTGACAACTGATGGTCGGATGTGAGGGGGTAGTGGCTCATGGCACGCGGTTTATTTTTCCCCTTTCTGAAATGGTCAGCGGGGCAGGATTTGGCACCTGCCGGCCTGTGCGTTGCCGGTGGTTGCCAGAGGGTCACGGAGCCTAGTCTCTCGCCTCTTCGGAATAAATGCGTCAAAAAAGAACCCGCGCCGGAAGCACGAGCGGCACAAAGGTAGCGCCGGTTATGTAAAACGCAAATCGAGCAAAAAGTTTTTTTGCCGGCAACAAAAACCGCTCTGCCGGCCGCGCCGTGCCCGATTATACGTCAGCCAAAGGTGGCTGCGTGAGTCGCAGACCAGCACCGGGGAGCCGGCGGTGGACATAAAAAAACCGCGCCGGGGTCGGACCGGCGCGGTTACAGTGTCAGAGGCGAAGGGTGCTTACAGCTTGGGCAGCTGCAGCACTTGGCCCACCTCGATGTGGTCGGGGTTGGAGCCAATGGTGGATTTGTTGGCGTCGTAAATCTGGTGCCACTTGGAGGCGTCGCCGTAGTGGTGCTTGGCAATTTTCGACAGCGAATCACCGCTTACCACGGTGTACGAGTCGCCCTGGGTAGCGGCCGGTTGGGCCGCGGGCTGCCCGGCAGCCGGCTGGGCTTTGTTGCCAAAGAAATCGGTAGCGCTACCGGTTTGCGGTTGCGTGGGTTGTACGGGCTTTTTTTCGCCCTTATCGCTCAGGAAATCAAAGAGTCCCATGGTCGTGTCTTGGTTGAGGTGTGGGGAAAGGAATCGGAAACCAACGGGTCGGTTGGTTTGCCCTGCTCTACGCGGTGCGTATCGGCAATGTTGCAGCTTAACCCTTTGGCCGAGTGCCCGTAAGAAACGCCGCAGCAGTTGCTAGCTCCACGGGGCCGTCCGGCTGCGCCCATGTTCCATCCCCCTTAATTCCAGACACGCTCCATGAAACGTCCATTCAACACTCCGCTGCACTACTTGGCCAGCCTGCTGATGCTGCTCACCATGATTACCTACGCTTGCGGCAGCAAGGAAGGCAAGGTCGAGGGCGCCAACATGCTCTACGGCACCGATAGCAAAGTGTGGAAAACCCACAAAGAGGAAGATGCCTCGGGCGACAAGGTCAAGCAGACCGCCGAGCAGAAGCAGGAGGAAATCCGCTTTTTCGCCAACGGCCAGTACGTCATGTCCTCGCCCACCGAGTCGATCAACGGCAAATACACCTTTGACCAGGCCGGCAAGAAGATTACCATGACGCCCGACAACGGCAACATGGCCAACACCTTCGACGTGGCTACCCTCACCGATGACCGCCTGACGCTGCGCAGCCCCGAGGGCGCCGAGCTGCAGCTCGAAGCCGACTAATTGTCCCGTCTGTTATTGGCAACAAGCCCCGCCGGACTAGCCGGCGGGGCTTGTTGTTGAGCTCAGTAGCCCTTCACCTCATCTGGCGTACGCGCCGCAAAGAGACCTTTCTCGTACCCCGCACCGGCTAAGAAGCGCAGCCACCAACGCCCAATACCAGGGCGTTGGTGGCTGCGCTTCTACATTTTTACGCTCTTACAGAAAGCTGCTACGCGTCGTTGATAGCGGCGGTGCAGGGGAAGGAAGGTCATTCGCTTGGGCTTATGGATGATTGGACCGATTTCCTAAACTCCGATTACAGCGTCATTACCTCCTTCACCGCCTGCTTGCCGAATACCCGGCCCACCCAGCGCGGCAGGAAGATGGTGCCGAGCACGAGGTAGAGGTAGTAGGTGACGATGCGGTAGAGCAGCAGGATGAAGTTGGTCATGGTATCTGAGCCGGCGAAGGAGCGGAAGAACGTGGGAAAGGCGCCCTCGGCAAAGCCCGCTCCGCCCGGCGTAATGGCCACCAGCAGCACGACTTTGTAGACCAGATTGCGGGCGAAGATGGTACCGAACGAGCCCCACGACACGTCGATAAACGCCGCAATCAGGCAGCCGATAACGAGGTAGCGGGCCGTCCAGACGAAGGCGGTGCTCAGGGCGGCTTCGGCCCAGTAGCGGAAGCTGTTGCCGCGCAGCTCGGCCGAGGCGTGCACCATTTCCAGGCCGTGGTGGTAGGCCCGGCGCCGCCAGCGGTGCAGGCCCTTCAGCGAGAACATACGCACCAGAAAACGCTTGACCGAGTGCGGATTGATGAACAGCGCGTAGGCCATCAGCCCCGAATAGGCCATGGTAAACACGTAGCTGACCCAGAACGCCACCTTCAGCGTGGTGACCAAGCCCCCCGAGCCCAGGGTTTCGTGGGGGAAGATATAGTCGCCGGCCAGCAACCACACCAGCGGGCCGGCCACCACGAAATACAGGTTGTCGAGCATGGCCGTGACCATGATGTAGGCCAGCGACTTGCCAAGCGGAATACCCTCTTTGTTGAGCAGCAGCGAGGCAATGGCCGTGCCGCCCACCGCCGACGGCAGCAGGCAGGAGGCAAATTCCCAGATCATAATCACGTCGACGCTCTGCTTCCACGACAGCTTCTTTTCCGCGATGTGGCGGATGCGGTACATGTAGCCAAAGTCGCGGGCCAGCAGCACCAGCAAGGTGATGAGCAGCCACAGGGGCTTGGCGTCGCGGAGCGCGGCCAAGTCGCCGGGCTGGTAGCTGCGCCAGAACATAAAGCCCACCACCCCGAGCCCGATGACCACCGGCAGCAGCATGCGCGAAGGCGAGAGTTTGTCGAGCAGCTGGCGGTCCTGCTGGGTGGTACTCATGCGGTGGGGAAGTTGGTGACAGGCAAAAGTACGGAGGGGAGCCGCGGTGGGTAATTAAAAAATGGTTTTCACCCGCAAGTAGCCCAGGCGCTGGGGCCCGCGGAGCCGGCTGGACGCCACGGCCACCGCACGAGCTGCAAATGAGGCAGTTCCGCCAACGGCCCGGCTCCAAACCGCGGCGAACCGCCGGGCTGAAAATATCGTACCTTTGCCCGCTAGCCTGCGCCTCATAGTTGAGCCCCCGCAACAATCTGGCTGTTAAGCAGGTTAGCCGACTACTCCCACTCGCTGCCGTAATTACACCCCGATGATTGTCGAACCTGGACCCCTGCTGGCGGCGATAAATTCGCCCGCCGACCTGAAAGAGTTGCGCGAAGACGAGCTGGTCCAAGTCAGCCAGGAACTGCGGCAGTACATTATCGATACCGTATCCATCTACGGCGGGCACTTCGGTGCCTCGCTGGGCGTGGTGGAGCTGACGGTAGCTCTGCACTACGTGTTCAACACGCCCTACGACCAGCTGGTGTGGGACGTGGGACACCAGGCCTACGGCCACAAAATCCTGACCGGCCGTCGCAATCAGTTTCACACCAACCGCAAGTACGGCGGGCTGTCGGGCTTCCCGAAACGCTCGGAAAGCGAGTACGACGCTTTCGGCGTGGGCCACAGCAGCACCAGCATCGGCGCGGCGCTGGGCATGGCCGTGGCGTCCGACTACAAGGGCGAGCTGGAGCGGCAGCACATTGCCGTCATCGGCGACGGGGCCATGACCGCGGGCATGGCCTTCGAGGCCCTAAACCACGCCGGCGTGGCCAACACCAACTTGCTGGTCATCCTCAACGACAACTGCATGAGCATCGACCCCAACGTGGGCGCGCTCAAGGAATACCTCACCGACATCACCACCTCGCGCACCTACAACCGCGTGCGCGACGAATTGTGGAACGTGCTCGGCAAGCTCTCGAAGTTCGGGCCTAACCCGCAGGCCATTGCCAGCAAAGTCGAGTCGGCCATGAAGGCGACCTTGATGAAGCAGAGCAACCTGTTCGAGTCGCTCAAGTTCCGCTACTTCGGCCCCGTCGACGGGCACGACGTGCAGCATTTGGCCGCCATTCTGAAGGATCTGAAGTCGATTCCCGGGCCCAAGCTGCTGCACTGCGTCACCACCAAGGGCAAGGGCTACGCGCTGGCCGAAAAAGACCAGACGCTGTGGCACGCGCCGGGGCTGTTCGACAAAATCACCGGGGAGATTTACAAGAAGGTCCCCGACAAGCCCCAGCCGCCCAAGTACCAGGATGTGTTCGGCCACACGATGGTGGAGTTGGCCGAGCAGAACCCGAAAATCATGGGCGTGACGCCGGCCATGCCCTCGGGCTGCTCGCTGAACATCATGATGAAGGCCATGCCCGACCGCGCCTTCGACGTGGGCATTGCCGAGCAGCACGCCGTGACCTTCTCCGCGGGCCTGGCCACGCAGGGCTTGGTGCCGTTCTGCAACATCTACTCGTCGTTTATGCAGCGGGCCTACGACCAAGTCGTGCACGACGTGGCCCTGCAGAACCTGCACGTGGTGTTCTGCCTCGACCGCGCCGGCTTTGCCGGGGCCGACGGCGCTACCCACCACGGCGCCTACGACCTGGCGTACATGCGCTGCGTGCCCAACATGGTCGTGGCTTCGCCCATGAACGAGGAGGAGTTGCGCAACCTGATGTACACGGCCACGCTGCCCGAAAATGCCGGCCCCTTCACCATCCGCTACCCCCGCGGCGAGGGCGTGATGCCGGAGTGGCGCAAGCCGCTGCAGCGCATTGCCGTGGGCACCGGCCGCACCGTGCGCGAGGGCGAGGGCGACGTAGCCATTCTCAGCATCGGCCACATCGGCAACTACGCCGTGCGCGCCACCCAGCAGCTGCTCACCGAAGGCCTCGACACGGGCCACTACGACCTGCGCTTCTGCAAGCCCTTGGACGAGGAGCTGTTGCACCAGGTATTCAGCCGCTACAAGGCTGTGGTGACGGTGGAAGACGGCTGCCTACCGGGCGGTTTTGGCGCTGCCGTGCTGGAGTTTATGGCCGACCACGGCTACTCCTTGCCCGTTAAGCGCCTCGGCATCCCCGACCGCGTGGTGGAGCACGGCTCCCAGGACGAGCTGTACAAGGAATGCGGCTACGACGCGGCCGGCATTGCCCAGGCCGTGCGCGACATGCAGGCCAAGGTGACGGACGCCCGCACGAGCAAGCTGCTGCGGTAACTTCCGTGCCAAGCAAGATCCTGAAAAGCACCGGCTTCGGCTGGTGCTTTTTTGCGTAGGCTGGGATTAGCCTCTCACCACCGCCGGACAGCACGCTGACCGCACGGTGTTTCCGCAGACGCCCCGGCAGCAGCGTTTTGCACCGGTCAGCATCAGGGGGAACTGCCAAGAGCAAGGCAACTCCGTGCGCCTGGGGTTGAAGTTTTGCCGGCACGCCACAGCAACTGGTAGCAAGGACTGATAAGGAATCAAGGCGGGGACCGAACACAGCGGATGAATGTGCTAGACAATCTGCGCTGCCTTCTTCCTGCGTACGTCAGAGCCCACCTTCCACTGACCTGATGCGCCTGCCGCTGCTGTTTCCACTGCTTCTGTGCCTGCTATTCAACTGGAGCTGCACCCAATCCACGCCGGTACCCGCACAAGCACCGCCGCCTGGGCCCACCCCCAGCGGCGCTGGCGCCAGCTACCTAGCCCTCGGCGACTCTTATACCATCGGACAAGGCGTGCCCGAAGTGGACCGGTGGCCGGTGCTGCTGGCCGACCTGAGCGGCGGGCAGATTCAGCGTCCTGATATCATTGCCCAGACCGGCTGGACCACGGCTGAGCTGCAGCAGGCCATTGCCGCTTCGGGCAACCAGAAATCCTACGAACTGGTGTCATTGCTGATCGGGGTGAACAACCAATACCGGGGCCTGCCGCTGGCGCAGTACCGCACCGAGTTTCGGCAGCTGCTTCAAACGGCCGTGCGCTTTGCTGCGGGCCGCCCCGGGCGGGTATTGGTGCTGTCGATTCCGGACTGGGGCCAGTCGCCCGCGGGGCGGAGCTACGACCGGGCGCGCATCAGCCGCGAAATCGACCAATTCAACGCCGCTGCGCAGGAAGAATGCCGTACGGCTGGCGTAGCCTTTGTAGACATCACCGACCTGACGCGTGGGGCCCAAGACCCCACGCAATTTGCTACCGATGGTCTGCACTATTCCGGCGCACAGATGCGGCAGTGGGCCACGCGGGCTCTGCCCGTCATGCAAAGACTGCTGCTCTGATACTAAAGGATCGGTAAGCGGCTCGCCCCGGGTTATTGATGAGCGAAATTTGTATTATAGTTATTGTGACGATTTTGTGTTGGATTGTAATAGTTACAATTATATCATTTGTTGCATGTTAATATATGATTTTATTTTTATTGTATTATAATGGGCAAAGTATGCCTAAAAAGCTATTAAATGACATATGCATTGATAATTTATTGATTGATGTTAATAAAGGTATGGTCTACTATTATACCTTGTGGGTCTAATACATGCTCCTTTTGTTCAACCCGCAGCTTTGAAAACAGATGAAACAAACTTACACTTTGACAAGCCTGATTGGGCTTGCCCTCTTATTCGTGTCCACCCAGGCTTGGGCCCAATGTTCGGGGCAGTACGCGCTGGTGTATCCTTCAGGCTCCGGCACCGGCACCGTTAACATCAACAACGGATCCGGCCCGGTTACTGCCACCTACTGCCCAGTCACTCCCGGCTTCGCCTCCATTACCGTCACGCCCGAGTCGCCGAGTACTATCAACGTGTTTCGTCAAAGTGACGGGGCGCTGATCAGCAGCCGGGTATTCACGGACCGGGAAGTACGCAACAACGTGGCGTACACCTTTACGCTCAGCGCCAGTACGCTCACCAACTTTACCCTGCAGAGCGTCATTGCTTGCAATAATTCTAAGAACTCCCAGATTACGTTTGCGCTGAACCCCGCATTGACCCTGTCGTCCTCCGTGGCCAGCGTCTGCACCGGCGGGTCCACTACGCTCACGGCCGCCGGCTCTAGCAGCGGCACCTACAGCTGGTACCAAAACGGCGTGCTGCAGCCCGAAACGGGTAACACTATCACGCGGACCAACCTGACCCAAACGACGGAATTCTCCGTCAGCACCAGCACCGCCGCCTGCGGGGCCAGCAGCCAGCGGTTGGTGGTGCCCCTGTTAATGCGTTGACGCTGGCTCCGGCCGCCGCTACCATTTGCTCGGGCACGTCCACTACCATTACCGCCACCTACTCGGGCAGCGCAGCCACCTTCAACTGGTACAACAACGCGACCAACGCGCTGCTCTTCACCACCCCCAACGCCACCAGTTCCAGTTTCGTCACGCCCAACCTGACCTCGACGACCACGTACCGCGTGGAAGCCGCAACCAACGACTGCGGCACTACGCTGCAGCAAACAGCCACGGTCAGCACCGGTGCCCCCACGGTGGCCATTTCCCCGAACGCGCCCACCGTCTGCACCGGCAGCTCGGTCACGCTGCAGGCCAGCAGCAACAACCCAGGGGCTACTTACCAGTGGTACACGCTCACGACGCAGGGCCAAACGACCTCGGAAACGGCTATTGCCGGCGCCACCAACGCCGCCTACATCTTCGAAGCGGGCACGACCACGGCCGCCGAGCAACTCCGCGTGCGCCTGTCTACCGGCTGCGGCTCGGCCACGGCCGACGTGACCGTGAACAAGGTGTCGGCCGCTTCCAATTCGGTGAGCCCCAGTTCGACGATTTGCGCTGGTACTTCCGCCACGCTCACGGCCACTTCCAATATTTCGAACGCCTCCTACGCGTGGTACACCACCAGCCGCGCCTCGGTGCTGTCGACCTCGGCTTCCCTGAGTGTTTCACCGGATGCCACCACCACGTACAACGTGGACGTCAGCACGGGCTGTGGGACGCAAACGCTGTCTTCCACCGTCACGGTCAACCCCGCCGTGGTGGTGTCGCCGGCGTCGGCCACGGTGGTCAGCGGCAATACCATCACGCTCACGGCCAGCGGCAGCACCACGAACAGCTACGTGTGGACGGCCACCAGCGGCGGCACGACCACCACGCTCGTCGGCCAAACGGGCGCTTCCGTCACGGTAACGCCCGCGCCGGGCACGACCGAGTACCGGGCTACCGGCACCACTGCCAACGGCTGCTCGAACACGGCAACGGCCCTAATTTCCACGTTCGGGCAAAACCAGACCCTGCCGGTGGAGCTGGTGCATTTCGACGCCACGTGGCGAAGAGCAACGCCGGAGCTGACCTGGCGCACCGCCTCGGAGCGCAACAACGCCTACTTCCACGTGGAGCGCAGCCTCGACGGGGAGCGGTTCGAGGTGGCCGGGCGCGTGACCGGCACCGGCACCACGCTCAGCGAAACGAACTACCGGTTTCAGGATGCGGCTCTGACCCGCGCGTCGGCGGCCACGGTGTACTACCGCCTGCAGCAGGTTGACGAGGACGGTCGGGCCAGCTACTCGCCAATCCGCGCCGTGAGCGTGCCGGTGGCCGCCCGGGCCGCTACGGCCGCCGCTTATCCGAACCCCTACGACCAGACGGTTACGGTAACGTTTGATGCCTTGACGGCTGGCCACGCCACAGTGCTGCTGCGTGACCTGCTCGGGCAAACGGTGCTGCGCGTGACTCTGCCCGTTGCCGCCGGCCCGCAACACCTCGAATTGCCCCAGGCGGCCGCATTGCCCGCGGGCGTGTACTACCTATTGGTGCAGCAGGGCACGCAGCAGCAGGTGCTGAAGCTAAGCCACCGATAGCCGCAACCACGCAGTTGCTTGCCAGGCCAGGCCCGCTCGTACCGCGGCCTGGCCTGTTTTTTTAGGCTGAGCGGGGCCTTAGGCGCGCTCCAGAATCCGTTCCCGGTGATGCACGCCCCACTCGCGGATTTCGCCAATGACGCGCTCCAGGGTGCGGCCGTAGTCGGTCAGGGCGTATTCCACCGAAATGGGCACTGTATCGTACACCGTGCGGCGCACCAACTCGTGGCTTTCCAGGTCCTTCAGCTCGGCGGAAAGCACCTTGGCCGTCACCCCGATTTCGCGCTGGATTTCCTTGAAACGCCGCTCCTTGATGGAGAGCAGCATGATGATGGGAATCTTCCATTTGCCGCCGAGTACGTCCATGGCGTCGCGTAGGGGGCGCAGATAGGCATTGCAGGTTTGAGTGGCCGTTGACATAGTTAGGACAAGGTACGCGGTGGCGGTTTCGGGGAAGTAACCGGTAACTCCCAGGTTAGTTACAACAAATGTACGTACATAGGTTTGTACCTTTGTCCTGTTGCCAGCGTAATCAGGCAGCCACACCCGTAGAAACCAACCCGCCGGCCGGGCCGGCACCTAAACCAGCCTACTACTATGGCCACTACCAAATGGGTCCTAGACCCCACCCACAGCGAAGTGCAGTTCAAAATCAAGCACCTCGTGATTTCGACCGTAACGGGCTCGTTCAAGAAGTTCGAGGGCACTGTGGAAACCGACGGCGACTCGTTTGAGTCGGCCCGCGTGCGTTTCTCGGCCGATATCGACAGCATCGACACCAACCAGGAGCAGCGCGACCAGCACCTGAAGTCGGCCGACTTCTTCCACGCCGAGCAGCACCCCAAGCTGGTGTTCGAGTCGACCAGCCTGCGCAAGGTGAGCGAGGGTGAGTACAAGCTGGAGGGCAACATGACCATCCGCGATGTGACGCGCCCGGTGAGCTTCGACGTGGAGTACGGCGGCACCGCCACCGACTTCTACGGCAACGAAAAAGCCGGCTTCGAAGTGAGCGGCAAAATCAGTCGCAAGGAGTTTGGCCTGACCTGGAACGGCATCACCGAAGCCGGCGCCATCGTGGTGAGCGACGACGTGAAGCTGCTGGCCAGCGTGCAGTTTGCCAAAGTGAAAGAAGAAGTAGCCGCTTAAGCGCTGCGTGCCCCTTCGGCAATGCGAATGGGGGAGTTCGGACGAGCTGCGGTGCCCTTGCAGGCCCGGTCCGTCTGGGAGAAAAGTTCGCGTTGCCGACCTCTGTTGCGGTTTGGATCTGCCCCAACCCGCTGGAAAAGCCACCCGCCCCGGGTGGCTTTTTTTGTGGCCGCGCGGGCCGCGCTGCTACCTTTGCCAGCGTGCCACTCCGCTACCTCACCCACTCGCTCATCGACCGCGGCGCCTGGGATGAGTGCGTGGCCGCGGCCGCGCAAGTGGTGCCCTACGCCCAAGCGGGTTGGCTGGAACACACGAATGCGGGCGGTTTTGACGCCGTAGTGGAAACCGACCCGGTCACCGGCCGCTACCTGAGCTTGCTGCCCGTGCCCACGCAGCGCCGGTTGTGGGGCCGCGAAGCCCTGCAGCCGCCCTTCACCCAGCAACTCGGCCTGCTGACCACCGCCGGCAGTCGGCACCGCGAAGCAGGGGAGTATCTGGGGCTGCTTAAGGGCCGCTTTGCCCGCCTTCACCTGCAGCTGAACGACGGCAACCCGGCGCCGGCGGTGCTGCCCGCCGGTTGGCAAGCGGCCGAGCGCCTGACCTACCAGTTGCCGCTCGACCAGAGCTACGAAAGCCTGCACGCCGGCTACTGCGCCGATTACCGCCGCCGGCTGCGGCAGCAGCGCGAAAAGGCCGGCGTGCTGCTCACCGACGCAGCCGACCTGGCGCCGCTGATCAGCTTGTTTCAGCGCGAAAAAGGGGGCGAAGTAGGGGGTATGCAACCGGCGTATTACCGGCGGCTGCAGCACCTCTACGACTCGTTGCAGAGCCAGGGGCAGCCGTTGCTGGTGCACGCACACGCCACCGGCACGGCCGAGTTGCTGGCCGGTGCGCTGTTTATTCGCTACCGCAACCGGCTCGTCTACCTCTTTGCCGGCGCCACGCCGGCCGGCAAGAAAGCGGCGGCCCCGCTGCTGCTGCTCGACGAAGCCATCCGCCGCCACGCGGGCACGCCCGGGTTGGTCTTGGACTTCGAAGGCGGCATGATTCCGAGTATTGCGCGGTTTTTCGCCAATTTCGGGGCGCGGCCAGTGCCGTACTATTCCCTCACCCAAACCACCCGCCCGTGGTACCTGACCTGGATGCGCTGACCCAAAGCGGCCGCGTACACATTGTGTGCGCCGAGCCCAGCATTGCCAACCATTTCCTCGCCGAGCTTCGCGACGTGACCGTGCAGCGCGATTCGCTGCGCTTCCGCCGCAACCTGCAGCGCTTGGGCGAAATCATTGCTTACCGCATCAGCTCCCACCTGGATTACACCCACAAGACCGTGCAGACCCCGCTGGCCGAGTCGACGGGCGAACTGCTGGAGGACTTTCCGGTGCTGGCCACCGTGCTGCGCGCCGGCCTGCCCTTTCACCAAGGCTTCCTGAACTACTTCGACCAGTCGCCCTCGGCCTTCGTGGCGGCCTACCGCATCGAGGCCACCTCGCGGGTGGAAGTGCAGGTTGATTACCTCTCAGCACCGGATCTGAACGGCCGCGTGCTCATCCTGGCCGACCCCATGCTGGCCACCGGCAAGTCCTTGGCCCTCACGTACCGGGCCATGCTGCGCTTCGGCCGGCCGCGGCAGGTGCACATTGCCGCCGTCATTGCCTCGCCCGAGGGCGTGCAGCACGTGATGCAGGAAGTGCCCGAAGCCCAGCTCTGGCTGGCTGCCCTCGACGACCACCTCAACGAACACGCGTATATTGTGCCCGGCCTGGGCGACGCGGGGGATTTGGCCTACGGTAGCAAGCTGTAACCGGCTGCGCTAATCAACTTGCCGGGAACCTGCCGCCGCGCCGCCGGGTATACCGGTTATGCCGCTTTTGCTTTGCCCGAAATGCCTAACGCTTCCTTGCTCATGATGCCGCACGTGGTGAAATACGCGTCCGTCTTCCTGCTCAGCATGGTGAAGTTTTTTGGTGGCCCGCTGGCCGGCGCAGCCGCGGGCTTGCCGTTTCTGGCCATTTGGGCCCTGACGGTAGCCGGCATGATGACCAGCATTGTGGTGTTTACGGGGGTGGGCCGGGCCTTTGTGGCGCACCTGCAGCGCCGCCGCCGCTTGCGCCACCAGCCCATTTTCACCCGCCGCAGCCGTCAGATCGTGCGCATCTTCAGCCGCTTCGGCATCGGCGGCATTGCCTTCCTGACGCCCATTCTGTTTACGCCCATCGGCGGGGCCGTCATTGCCACGCTGCTGGGCGTGAAGCGCCAGCATATTCTGCTACATATGTTCTGGAGCGCGCTGCTGTGGGGCGCCGCCGGCGCGTTTTTGGCCATCCGCTTCAGCCACCTGTTTCACCACGGCGCGCACTGAGCGTTACAGGCTTAGAAAAAAAGGTCATCCTCATCTGGCGTACGCACAGCGAAGGACCTTCCTCATATCCTGCACCAACGATGAAGCGCAGCCCCCACGGCCCAGACGTCTGGGCCGTGGGGGCTGCGCTTCGGCGTTACTAAAAAAGCGTCTGCTCTTAGGCCGTGGCGGTGCGGGGCTTTAGGAAGGTCCTTCGCTGTGCGTACGCCAGATGAGGATGACGGGCTTTTGGCGTTTTACTTGCGGCGGGCGTTGCGGTTCTTGGCCGCGGCGGCTTTCGCGGCCTTGGCCGTCGGCGACGAGGCGCGGCCCTTCGACGGGTTCACCTTGCTGCCTTTCTTGCTGCGCTGCGGGCCGTCGTAGGTTTTGCCGGTGCGCTTGTCCACGGTGACGCCCGTTTTCAGCCATTCCTGCTTTTCGTGGAAGGCGCCCTTGAAGTCGGGGTCTTCCTTGCGGCGCAGGGCATCCAGTTCGCGGGCCATTTTCTGCGCTTCCTCGAAGGGCGTCTCGCTGATTTTAACCTCGGCCGGAATGTCCTGCTGCGGAATCGGCTGCTTCATCAGCTCCTCGATGCGCTGCACGTGGGGCATTTCGGCTGGCGTGGCGAAGGTAATGGCGGCCCCCGTCAGCTCGGCCCGGCCAGTGCGGCCGATACGGTGCACGTAGTCGTCGTAGATGACCGGCACGTCGAAGTTAATGACGTGGCTTACAGCCGGCACGTCGATGCCCCGGGCGGCCACGTCGGTGGCTACCAGGAAGCGCACGTTGCCCTCGCGGAAGGCATTCATGGAGTTCAGGCGGGTGTTCTGGTCCTTGTTGCCGTGAATCACCCGTGCCTCGCTGTCGATTTTGCGCTGCAGGAAGTGGTGGATGTTGTCGGCCGTTTCCTTGGAGCGGGCGAAGATGATGACGCGGTTGAACGTCTCCTGCTGCCCCTTCACCAGATGCTCTAGCAGGTGAATTTTGGTCAGGAAGTTGGGCACTTGGTACAGCGTCTGGGCCACCGTCGAAGCCGGGGCCGCCGGCGGCGTCACCTCGATTTTCACCGGAAACTCCAGGAACTCCCCGCTCAGCTCTTCCACTTTGGCCGGCATGGTGGCCGAAAACAGCATGTTTTGGCGCTTACGCGGCAGGATTTCGAGCAAGCGGCGGATCTGGGGCATAAAGCCCATGTCCATCATCTTGTCGGCTTCGTCGAGCACTAACGTTTTGATTTCCTTCAGCAGCAGGTCGCCGCGGGAATACAGCTCCATCAGGCGGCCCGGCGTGGCCAGCAGCACGTCCACGCCCTTGAGCACGGCGTCGGAGTGCGTCTTCACACCCACGCCGCCGTACACGGCCACGATGCGCAGGTCGGTGTAGACGGCCAGCTTCTTCAGGTGCGTTTCGATCTGCAGAATCAGCTCCCGGGTCGGGGCCAGAATCAGGGCCCGCGGGTGCTGGCCCTGGGCGTACTTCACCTTCATAAGCAGCGGCAGGCCGAAGGCCGCGGTTTTGCCGGTGCCCGTCTGGGCCACGCCGAGCAGGTCGTGGCCGGCCAGCAGCAGCGGAATAGCCTGCTGCTGCACCGGCGTGGGCCGCTCAAACCCGGCTTCGGCCACGGCGTTCAGCAGTTGCTTGTTCAGCTTGAAGTCGTCGAACGATAGGGGCAGGGAAGCGTGGTCAGGGGTCGGTTCAGTCATATCAGTCAGCAGCTAGTGCCCCGCAAAGGTACGGCGAAAGGCCGGCAGGCTCAGGCAACTAGCCCCGCCGCCGGCTTTTTGACGAAAAAAATGCGGGCCTAGATTTGGCAAAAACCGCAGCTTACTCTACTTTTGCCATCCTAAACCAACACGGTAGGTATAGCTCAGCTGGTTAGAGCGTCGGATTGTGATTCCGAAGGTCGTGGGTTCGAGCCCCATTACTTACCCTCTCAGGTCCCCGGAACTTTCGCTCCGGGGACTTTTTTTTGCCAAATGGGGTTAATCCCCGCAACTTGAGACTTTCCTCGCAACCCCTGATTCTTCTGCTATGAGCTTGGTCGTAATCGGTACCGTGGCCTTCGACGCCATCGAAACGCCCTTCGGCAAAACCGACAAAATCGTAGGCGGCGCCGCCACGTTTGCCTCGCTGGCCGCTTCCTACTCCGTCAAGCCCGTCAAAATCGTGTCGGTAGTCGGCGACGATTTCCACGACAAGGACATCATGTTGCTGCAGGAGCACGGCGTGGACGTGGAAGGCCTGCAGATCAAGCAGGGCGAGAAATCCTTCTTCTGGGCCGGCAAATACAACACCGACCTCAACTCGCGCGAGACCCTGGCCACCGAGCTGAACGTGCTGGCCGACTTCGACCCGGTCATTCCCGATTCCTACCAGGATTGCAAGTACCTGATGCTGGGCAACCTCACCCCGCAGATTCAGCGCTTGGTGATTCAGCGCTTGGTAAACCGCCCCAAGCTCATCGTGATGGATACGATGAACTTCTGGATGGACGTGGCCCTGGCCGAACTGCTCGAGACCATTCAGATGGTGGACGTGCTCAGCATCAACGATGAGGAAGCCCGCCAACTCAGCGGTGAATACTCACTGGTGAAGGCGGCGCGCAAGATCCTGGCCCTGGGGCCTAAGTTCCTCATCATCAAGAAAGGGGAGCACGGCGCCCTGCTCTTCCACAAAAAGCAGGTGTTCTTCTGCCCAGCCCTACCGCTGGAGGAAGTATTCGACCCGACCGGCGCCGGCGACACCTTCGCGGGCGGCTTCATCGGCCACATCGCCGCCACCGACGACTGCTCGTTCGAGAACTTAAAGCGCGCCGTGATTCACGGCTCGGCCATGGCCTCGTTCTGCGTGGAAAAATTCGGCACCGAACGCCTGCTGAACCTCACCCAGGAGGACATTCAGGAGCGCGAAAAGCAGTTCGGCGACCTGGTGCGCGTGGAAGAAGTGCTGGCCTAAGGCAACCCGACAGCTGGTGCGGGGGTAAAAGAGGTATCGTTTCCCCACAACGCACCCGAGCCATGTCACAGAGCCAAAGCAAACATAACAAGAACCAGGAGCTGATTCCGGGCTCCTCGAACCTGGAAAACAGCAAAGTACCTTCTTCGAACAGCGGCGGCACCAAGGTGCAGAACGTAAGCCGCAACCAGATTTCGGAAGAAGGCAACCAGACCCGCAACAACGCGGCCGGTGGCAACAACAGCGAAATTCGCTCGAACGCCTCCAACAAGCCGCGCAGCAATCCGCAAGGCAACCACCCCATGTCGGTGGACAGCAGCCAGAAAGGCCCCGGCCGTAAAGCTGACTAGCCTTAAGGCCCTGACTGATGAATAGAAAAGCCCCGCTGGACTTGTCCGGCGGGGCTTTTTGATGTCAAGTCTCCAAGCCCTATCCACAGACGGCTGATGCTGCCGTGGGCCTCGCCGCAATGACGGCTAAGGCTACCTAGTCGGGCAGCGTCAGGCGCATCACGCGGGTGTCCACGTCGCCGTTGTGGATAAAGTCCTGCTCAAATAGAATGGTATGGTTGTTCAGCCAGCGCGGCTGGCTTACGCCCCACTCCGTTTGCCGCTCCCAAAGCAGCTGCGGGCGGCCCGATTTCATGCTCCACACCTGCAGGCCGCTGGGCTCGTAGCGGGCCAGCACATCGGAGGAGCCGCAGACGAAGTAGCTCCCGTCGGGCGAAACGGACGGGGGGCTCCACACCACCGTTTGCCGGCCGGTTTTCTGGTCAATCAACAGGTAATAGCCGCCCTCGTAGAGCCGCACCGCCACTAGCCAGTGGTGAATGCGCGGCAGCGTGGCCACGTACTCGTAGAGCACGCTCGTGTCGTAGTTCTCCGTGGGGTTGTTGACGAGGCGCACGGCTTTGCCGTTCTGACAGCGCAACGCCAGCGTACGGCCGGCGCGTTGGGCCGTGGTGGCTTTGCGCAGGCGCCGCCGTTCCTCGGCTTCGGGGTCCAGCTCGTCGCCTTCGTCAGCCGCTTGGCTAAGCAGCCACTCCTGCACCGGCAGCTGCTCGAACACATCCCGGGAGCCGGGGTAAAGCCGCACTACCCGCTCGCCGACCATCAGCGTGTCGAGGTAACTGTAGCGGTACGGGGAAGGCGGGGGCAGCGGGCGCTTCCGGGCCGCACCCGTGGGCACCTGCGCTTGGGCCGGCAGCAGGGTGGGCGGCAACGACACGCCCGGGCGGGCACGCTCCGCCGGCTGCATGCGCAGGGTGCAGGAAGTCAGCAAGCACAAGCCCCCCAATACGAGCGGGGCCGGCAGCGGACGGAGCGGGGACATACGAGTAAGCAGGGGAGTGGCGAAACGGACTAAAAGGCCTGGTTTAGCCACTGGCGGAAGCCGGCTTGTTCGGCCGGCGTGGCGTCGGGGCGCTTGTCCACGGTGAGCTTGGCCCAGAACCGCCGGCCGGGCTCCGCGGGCAGCGAAACGGTGAGCAGGCGGTCTTGGCGGAATACGCTGATGTCGTACGCCGGTTGCCCCGTAGAGAGCAAGGTTTGCAGGTTCATGTCGACGCGCCGGCCGTTGACGGCCACAATCTGGTCGTCGACCGTCAGGCAGCGCGCGGCGGGTGAGTTGGGGTAGATGTCGGTGACTTCGGTGCGCTCGTTCTTCACCACCGTGCGGAAGCCAAACAGGCTCTCCGACGCCGAGCCGCTGGGCTGAATCATCAGCGCGCAGCCTACCGTGTGCAAGGCCTCGTCGAGCGGCGTTTCCAGCTCCGCCGTGCCGTAAATGTGCTCGTCGAAGTACCAGCGCATGTCTTCGCCGGCCACGTCCTCCACGATGCGGCGGTAGTCGTCCTCGGTGTAGCCGATGCCGGTCTGCCCGAATTCCTGCCAGAGGCGCCGCATCACGTCGTCGAGGCTGCGCGCATGGTTGTGCCGGCGGCGGATGTGCAGATCGAGCAGCAGGGCCACCAGGGCGCCCTTGTGGTACACCGACACCTTGCGGTCGGGGACGCCGGGCTTGTAGCCGTCGAGCCAGAGGTCCATGCTCGCGTCGGCCACCGAGAGGTTGTAGCGGCCGTGGTCGTCGTAGTGCTTGCGCAGCACAATGTTCAGCTCGTCGAAGTACTGACTGGCCGAGCGCACATTGGCGCGGGCCAGCAAGTACTCGCCGTAGTAGGTGGTGATGCCCTCGGCCACGAAGCAGGTACGGAAGTAGTTCTCGCGGGTGTAATCGTAGGGCTGCATCTCAGCCGGGCGAATGGCCTTGATGTTCCAGACGTGAAACAACTCGTGGCAGCTTACGCCCAGGAATTCCTTGTACAAGCCTTCGGTCATCAGCAACTCCGCCGGACCCAGTGTCACCACGGTAGAGTTTAGGTGTTCCACGCCGTGGTAGTGCTTGTAGGGCAGGATCTGGTTCAGGAAGTGATAATCCTGGGCCGGAAAGCCGCCGAACAGCCGCAGCTGCTCCTCGCTGAAGGCTTTGAAGTCGCGCACGATAACCGGCCAGTTGGGCCGCGCTTCCGAGCCCTGCACCCACACGTGAAAGGGCAGGCCGCCGGCTTCGTATTCGGCGTGCTGCAGGGTGGGGGAAGCAATCAGCGGCGAATCCACCAGCTGGTCGTAGCTGGCCGCTTCCAGCACGTGCTTGCCCACCTCTTTCATCCCGCAAGCAATCTGCCAGTCCTCCGGCAAAGCCAAATGCAGCTGGCAAGGCTCCGAGCGGCGGCCCTCTGCGTACATGAAGCACTGAATGCCGTTCAGGTACAGTTGCGACTCGTCGAGCCAGGAGCCGCCGGCGTCCATCTGGTGCGCGTAAAAATTGTACTGTACCCGGACCGTGCGGCCCGCCGCGCCCTCGATTTGCCACCGGTCTTTGGTCAGCTTCTGCAGGGGCAGCACCGCATCCGAATCGGCGTCGAAAGCCTCGACGCGCTGGATTTTCTGGCCGAAATTCTGCAGTTCGTAGCGTCCCGGGCGCCAGGCGGGCAGTTGCAGCTCCAGCGGCTCCGTGGCCTCGGCGGGCACGGAGAGCTGCAATTGCACTTGCAGGTAAAACGTAAGCGGGTTGGCAAACGAGACGTAGTAGTGAATCATACAGCGCGGCACGGGTCAATCGGCGTAGCAAAGCTACGGCGGAAATAGCCAGCCTGATGGGTAAGCAGTTGCCGTGGTGCAACTTTCTTCGGCTTGCTCGAATTAGCAATTGCCTTTGTAGATATAAGTCCTTACCTTTGCCGGCCTTACATAACCGTGCCCCGTCATGAAAAGAACGTTTCAGCCTTCTCAGCGCAAGCGCCGTAACAAGCACGGCTTCCGTCTGCGCATGGAATCTGCCAACGGCCGCCGCGTACTCGCCGCTCGCCGCAAAAAAGGTCGCAAAAAGCTCACCGTTTCGGACGAGCACAAACACAAGCGCTAACAGCCCCGTCGCACGGCTGGCTTGCTGACGCCGATTGACCTATCGGTTCGGCAACATCCACAGCTGTGCCCCGAGTTTTCATGCCGGGCGCGCGCGCTTACACGTTTTCGAAAGAAGAGCATCTGTGCCGTAAAAAGCTCATCACTGAGCTTTTCGGCCAGGGCTCTTCTTTTGGTTTGTACCCCCTGCGTATGGTGTGGCTGCCGCTTGCGGAGCCCACCACTACGCCCCCGCAGGTGCTCGTCAGCGTGTCGAAGCGCACCTTCAAGCGGGCCGTCGACCGCAACTACCTCAAGCGCCTCGTGCGCGAGGCCTACCGCCTCAACAAGCACCGGCTCACCGAGCACCCGGGCGGGCACCGCGTGGGGCAGCTGGCTATTATCTACACGGGGAAGGAAAAAAAGCCTTTCACCGTCGTGCAGAATAAATTAATTTCAGGGCTAGCGCGTTTGCTACACAATGCCGGGCCGGAAGCTGCGCCGAACAGCGCAACTCCTTCTGCGGTATAAGTGTCTGTGTTGTACAGCTACTGCCCTCTATGAACGTCCGCAAAACTACCCTCGGCCTCGCGGCCGGTGCCGCCCTGCTGTTTTCCTTCAAGTCGGCCACCGACAGTGAGCGGTACTTCGAAATAGCGAAGAACCTCGACATCTTCGCCACGCTCTTCAAGGAGGTCAACACCTACTACGTCGACGACGTGGCGCCTTCCAAGGTGATGAAGACCGGCATCGACGCGATGCTCAAGTCGCTCGACCCGTACACCAACTACATCCCGGAGGACGACATCGAGGACTTCCGCACGATGACCACCGGGCAGTACGGCGGCATCGGGGCTATTGTGGTGAAGCGCGCGGGCAAAACCATCGTGCAGACGGCTTACGAAGGCTTTCCGGCCCAGAAGGCCGGTTTGCTGCCCGGCGACGAAATCTTGTCCATCAACGGCATCAGCATGGATAAGAAGACCAACGCCGACATCAGCAAACTGCTGAAGGGGCAGGCCAACTCCACTGTGAAGCTGATGGTGACCCGCTACGGGCAGGAGGCGCCGGTGGAAATCAACATTACCCGCGACAAGATTCAGGTCGACAACGTGCCTTACTACGGCATGCTGACCTCGGATATCGGCTATTTCCAGCTCTCGGGCTTCACCGTGGATGCCTCCCGCGAGGTGCGTACCGCGGTGGCCAAGCTCAAGGAGCAAGGCGCCAAGAAAATCGTGTTCGACCTGCGCGACAACCCCGGCGGCTTGCTCAACGAGGCCGTTAACATCTCGAACCTGTTCGTAGACAAGGGCCTCGACATCGTCAGCACCAAGGGCAAGGTGACCGAGTGGAACAAGACCTACAAGGCCCTGGACGTGCCGCTCGACACCCAGATTCCGCTGGCCATCATCACCTCCAACCGCTCGGCTTCGGCTTCCGAAATCGTGACGGGCGTGATGCAGGACTACGACCGCGCCGTGGTGGTTGGGGAACGAACCTTCGGTAAGGGCCTGGTGCAAGCCACGCGCCCGCTCAGCTACAACTCGCAGCTGAAGGTGACGACGGCCAAGTACTACATTCCGAGCGGCCGCTGCATTCAAGAAATCGACTACACCCACCGCGCCGACGACGGCACGCTGGGCAAGGTGCCCGATTCCTTGCGCACGGCCTTCAAAACCCACGCTGGCCGTACCGTGTACGACGGCGGTGGCGTCGCGCCCGACGTGGAGGTGAAAGACCCCGAGGTGGCCGCTATTACGCGCGTGCTTATCCAGAAGAACTACTTGTTCGACTACGCCACCCGCTACCGGGCCGAGCATCAAAGCATTCCGCCCTCGCGGGAGTTTCAACTTTCGGATGCCGAGTACCAGAAATTCACGCAGTGGCTGCAGGGCAAGGACATCAACTACTCCACGCCCGCCGAAAAGGCCCTCACCAGCCTGATTACGCAGACCAAGGAAGAAAAGCACTACGACGATGTGAAGGCCGAGCTGGAGGGCATCCGCAAGAAGGTCACCGTCAACAAAGCCAACGACCTGACGCGTTTCAAGTCCGAAATCCGGGAGCTGCTGGAGCAGGAAATCGTGTCGCGCTACTACTTCCAGAAGGGCAGCGTGGAGGCCACCTTCGACGACGATCCGAACATTCTGGCCGCCATTCAGGTGCTCAACGACCAGTCGCGCTACAACTCTCTGCTGAAGCCGGGCGGCAAGTCGGCCAGTGCCATGAAGAGTGCCGGCGTGCCGGGCAAGCAGTAACAGCTTCGCTTTATCACTGAAAAGCAGACTCAATACTGGGTCTGCTTTTTTGTGTGATTTCCCGCCGCTATGCGCGACTCTATCCTGCATTTGAAGCCCTGGCAAGTCTTTCTGGTACTGCTGGCTCCCTATTTTGCCTCCTGGTACGTGACCGACGAGGTGGTGAGTACCGCCTTGTGTGCGCTTGGTGCACTGCTACTGGTGAGTTGGCTGGTCTTGGTCAGTCATACATTGCTGCAGCTGGGCCGAGCGTTGCCTGGTTACGCCCCGGTTTGGGTGCGCACCAATGCGCTTATCGTAGCAGCAGTGGTTATTTACAGCTTTGTCGCCAGTAATCCGAGCTTTCTGATTACGGCTACCAGTGTTCATGCAGACGGCCTGTGGGCACTTCTCATGTCCTACGTCTTGTTCGCCTACCTGCACTTGCACTGGTTTCCGGCTTCGCTGCTGGTAGCAAAAGAGCAGCGGCAACGGCCGGATGTAAGTCAGGTGCTGGGAGCCTTTCTGCTGCTCATCTTCTGGCCCATTGGTGTCTGGGTTATCCAGGACCGGATTAATGTGCTAGCGAAAAAACTAGCTTCGCTGCCCGCCGACAACGTTAGGTAAAACCTCATTTCGCTGAGACAAGTCAGCTTCTTTGCCGAGCTATGCTTTCCATTAGCAAAGCCGAGGTGGCTTTGCTAATGGAAAGCGGACGGCAACCAGTGTAATTTTGCCGCCGATGCCCCTCATTCTCGCCCTCGAAACTTCCTCGCCCGTCTGCTCCGTCGCGCTGACGCTGGACGGGGCCCTGCTGGCCGCCTCGGAACTGCGGCTCGAAAAGTCTCACTCCACGCACTTGACCGTGCTCATCGAGCAGTTGCTCAGCAACGCTGGTTACTCGCTGCCACAGCTCTCAGCCATTGCCGTTTCGGACGGGCCCGGCTCTTATACCGGTTTGCGCATCGGCGCGGCCGCGGCCAAGGGCCTGTGCTACGCGCTCGGGCTGCCGTTGCTGGCTGTAGGCACCTTGCCGGCATTGGCTCACCAAGTGGCGCAGCAAGTGCCGGGCGCGAGTCGGTACCGTTTCGCGCCCTTGCTTGATGCGCGCCGCATGGAGGTCTACGCCGCGCTGTACGACGCCGTCGGGCAGGAATTGCAGGCTCCCGCGCCGGTTGTTCTCGATGCGCAGAGCTGGGCGGCCGAGCTAAGCGCAGGGCCGGTGGTCTTCTTCGGCAGCGGGGCGGCCAAGTTTCAGGCGCTGGTGGCTGATAACCCCAATGCGCTGTTTCTAGCCGGGGTGCAGCCTTCCGCCATTGCCGTGGCCCAGCTGGCCGAAGCCGCGTACGCCCGGCAAGAATTCAAGGACGTGGCCTACTACGAGCCTTTTTACTTGAAAGAGGTCCACACCACCACACCCAAATCCGCGCAGGCCTAAGCCCCATACCTTTGCCGCTGACGGTGCGCCGAACGAAACCGGGCCGCCGTTGTTTTACTGGCTGTGGCCCCTGGTGGCCGCCTTTACTGCTGTACTACCATGGACGAAATCATCAACCGCGTTGCGCAGAGTGCCCTCACCAGCCTCAACCTGGAGGAGCTGAAGCACCGCGGCGAGCGGGTCGTGTACGACATCAAGGACAACCTCTTCCACGGCCTGATCCTGCGCGAGAAGGACTTCCGCGACTTTATCAAAACCCACGACTGGAGCCAGTACGACGGCAAGAACGTGGCCATTATCTGCTCGGCCGACGCCATTGTGCCCACCTGGGCCTACATGCTGCTGGCCTCCAAACTGCAGGGCCACGCCCACCGCTACGTGTTCGGCGGCCTCGACGCGCTGGAGCAGGAGCTCTTCCACGAGGCTATCGGTGCCCTCAACCCCGAGGAATACCGCGACGCCAAGCTCGTCATCAAAGGCTGCGGCAACGACCCGGTGCCCACGTACGCCTACGTGGCCATTATGCAGAAGCTGCTGCCGGTTACCAGCAGCATCATGTACGGCGAGCCGTGCAGCACCGTACCGCTCTACAAACGCCCGAAAGCGTAGCGGTTTGGCCTGCGCGGGTCTCGGCGCCGCGAAATGTTATTTGCCGGTCGGCGGTTGCTCGCCGTCCACAGCTTGCAGCAATGCCACTACTTCCAGCTCGTTTCTGGCTGAGAGCTTGCGCTGGGTTAGCTCTGCGTTGATGGCCGCGGCCAAGTCCGGGGCCGCGTTGCTGAGGGCTTTGGCGTTCAGCTTTACCGGAACGATGCTCCCGTTGGGGCACTGCAAGAAATACGAGAAGTCTTCCACTATGCGGTCCTGCACGCGGCCGCTGTTGAAGACTTTGCCGGCGTCGCTGCGGTACAACTGGCGGCCATGGCGCTTGAGCAGGCTGTATTTGCCTTCATGTAATACCTCCGCGTATTCCCAGGGCTGATTGGTTCGTTGGAGGTTGTCCAAACGCCGGAACCGGTGCAGGCGGTCGGGTATCAGCTCGTCCTGCACGACAAATTCCTGGATGATATTGGTATTGAGCAGCAAGGTATCCGTCTTGCCTTTGCGGGGTATTGCTAGTAGTTGTTGGGCAAACACATCGAATTGCAGGAGAATATTGCCGATGCGTTGCTTGGTGTTGACCAGCACGATTTCGCCGGGCTGCCAAGTGCGCTGAAAAAACGGCTGACCCTCGATATTGCGTCGCGGGGCGCTGTAGGCGTGGGCCATCTGCCCCTGCAGCAGCGCGTCCAGGTTGTCGGCGGCCCACAGCCGGCCGCCGGGGTTCTGGGGTGGAGTAGGCTGTTGGGCGAATAGGGGTGTGGCAATCAGGCTTGCCAGCGTCGTTGCGAGGAGTAGAGTTTTCATCAGGCGTGTCAAAAAATCACTGCAATCTGGTAGAAGAGTTACACCAGCGAAAAACGTGCCTGCCGCCCAATCACGCAAGCGTTGCGCATGACCGGGGCAGCATCATCGGCCCCGCAGGGTGTCGAGCAAAGTAGCAAAATGCCGTCTAAGCGGCGGGTTGCCACGCCGGGAAAAACCAAAGCAATCAGCCGCCGCAACGAATGCGCAGGGGGAGGCTTTTGGGCGTGATTAAGGAAAAGCTGCTTAACATCGTAGCCCATCAGTGCCTTCTCGATGACGCAACCTCACGTCTCTGTTTACAAAATCGGCTTCTACACTGGCGTGGCCATCGTAGTGGCCAACATGGTCGGGACGGGCGTCTTTACCAGTCTGGGCTTCCAGGTTTCTGGCACGCACAGCGGCTTTGCACTGCTGATGCTGTGGTTCGTGGGGGGCATTATTGCGCTGTGCGGGGCGTTGTGTTACGGCGAGCTGGCCGCGGCGCTGCCCCGGTCGGGAGGCGAATACCACTACCTCTCGCGCATTTACCACCCGTCGGTGGGCTTTTTATCGGGTTGGGTGTCTGCCACAGTCGGCTTCGCGGCCCCCACGGCCCTGGCCGCCATTGCCCTGGGGCGTTACGCCGCCAGCGTATGGCCCGAGGTACACGCCAATCTGCTTTCGTTGGCGGTGGTGCTGGTCATTACTGCTGTGCACTTGATCAGTCGCCGCGCCGGCAGCCGGTTTCAGGTAATCGTCACGGCGTTGAAGGTGTCACTGCTGGCCCTTTTCATCGGCGCCGGATTGCTGGCCGAGCCGCAGCCGTTGCGCTTCGTGCCCGCCGCGGCCGATTGGCGGGAGTTGCTCACGCCGGCCTTTGCCGTGTCGTTGATTTACGTGTCCTACGCCTATTCGGGCTGGAACGCCGCCGTGTATATGGCCGGCGAAGTTGAGCAACCTCAGCGCAACTTGCCCCGCATCTTGCTGACGGGTACGGTGCTGGTGGCGCTGCTGTATGTGGTCCTGAATTACGTATTCCTGCGCACCACGCCGCTTGATATGCTAGCCGGGCAACTGGAAGTCGGGTTTTTGGCCGCCAACCAAATTTTTGGGGTGGCGGTAGGGCGCTACATGGGCGCCGCCATTGCCGCGCTGCTGGTATCCACCGTCAGCTCCATGATTTTTGCCGGCCCGCGCATCATCCAAACCATGGGCGAGGACCTGCCCGCACTGCACTGGCTGGCCCGCCGCAGCCGCCGTGGCCTGCCCGTCCGGGCCACGCTGGTTCAAACGCTGCTGACGGTCGTGTTTATCGTATCGGGTACTTTCGAGCAAGTATTGCTGTACGCCGGCTTCGTGCTGAACCTTTTTACGTTCCTGACGGTGCTCGGCTTGTTTGTGCTCCGGGTGCGCCAGCCTGCGCTGCCGCGCCCCTACCGCACTTGGGGCTACCCCTTCACTCCTCTACTCTTCCTACTGCTCAACGGCTGGACACTGGTGTTTCTGCTGCGCGACAAGCCCACCGAGTCCCTGCTGGGGTTAGGGACCGTGCTGATTGGGCTGGTGGTATACGCCGTTATCTACGCCCTCGGCGCGGTTCGGCGGCCGGCGCAACCAGTAGGGGAGGAGCGCGGTTAATCCCGCTTGGCGAATCATCGGCCCGGCGGAGGCGGCTCGAATGGTGAAAAAGGAATTCCCGTAAATTTTCGCGGGCTTATCTTTCCCCGACCATTCCCCGTTGCCCCTCATGGCCTTTGCTTTTCATCGTTGGCTGATTTCGGCAGCCCTGCTGACCGTCGTGGCTTGCTCCGAGCGTAAATCAGCACCTACCCAGCTCGCCTCGCCGCCGGCCCAGGCACCCGATTCGGCTACGGCGGTGGCTCCGGCACCTGCTGCGCCCGCCCCCGCCCCAATTGATACTTCCGACGTCCAAGATGTAGCGGCTTACTTGGCCGGGATGCCGGTAAAGCAAGCGTCGCCCCTGCGCACGTTCACGGCCACGCCGGGCTGGCAGCGCTTCGCCGCCGACGCCGACAAGAGCTGGACCAACTACGATGCCACCCGGACTTCCAAAATCGAAGACTGGGCCAAACTGGAGCTTGATTCGGTGCGCCGCACCAGCCCGGTGGTTTTCTACCCCTTCAGCGGCCCCGATCTGCTCAATGCCGCCACCGTCTTTCCGCAGAGCGGCACCTACGTGTTGGTCGGCCTAGAACCCGTAGGTACCGTGCCCGGCCAGGCTTCGTTGGAAAGCCCCAAACTCTACAACGCCGTTAAAACGTCGCTGTGGTCGGTGCTAAACTTCAGCTTCTTCCGCACCAACAGCATGGCCGTCGACCTGAAGTCGTTGGAGCTTGATGGCTCGCTGCCGCTGATTCTGCTCTTCGCCGCGCGCACTCACCACCAGATTACGTCCGTCAAGTACCTACGCATCAGCCCGGAAGGTCAAGCATTGCCGGCCGATTCAGCGCAAGGCAACGCCAAGCTGGTACCTGGCGTCGAAGTGGCCATGCGTGCCGCCGACGGCCACGAGCAAAAGGTTTACTATTTCTCCGCCGACCTCAGCGACTGGAAGCTGGGCCAAACCAAGGGCTCTATCCTGCAGTACGTGCGTAGCCTAGGGCCCCTGACTACTTACGTCAAGTCCGCTACTTATCTGATGCACAAACCTTATTTTAGCCAAGTGCGCAACCTGATTCTCGAACGCAGCCGCTACGTGCTGCAGGACGACTCGGGTATTGCCATGAAGTACTTCAAGCCCGCCGACTGGCAATTCATCCACTACGGCACCTATCGTCGTCCTATCCCAATGTTTGCCAAGCACTACCAGCCTGCGTTGACGGCCGCGTATCGGGATTCTGTCAACAAGGCCCGGCCATTGCCCTTCGGCACGGGCTACAACTGGCGGGTCAATGATTCCAACTTGTTACTGGCCAAACACCGAGTCGAACCGGCTAGCTAGTTTTAGATAGCACAAAAACTTTGGCTTGGTACAAATAGGTATTATACGTACATGATGTTTGGCCGAGCCACAGTTTTCCTGGCGCTAGCGTTATCTGTATGGCTGCCCGCTGGTGGCGCAGCTGGGCGTGTGGCAGCGGACAAGCGCTCCAAAGTAGGGTTCGAACTACCTAACCCACTTGACAGCTTACTGCGCAATACTCCCGGTTTAGCTTCGGTAGTTCGTCAAGCGGATAAATACGAGCTGCAGATCATTTACACCCGCATCGACCGGGACGCCACCAATACCCCTCATTTTACGCAGTACGATTACCGCCTCGACGAGCGCGCCTACTTCAACCCCGCCAGCCTCGTCAAGCTGCCGGTATCCATTTTGGCTCTGCAGAAGCTCAACGAACTGCGCCGCCAAACCCCCGCTCTCAGCCGCCGCACCATTATGAGCACGGGCGTGGCCGGGCGCTGCCAAACCGCTGTGCCCTTCGCTGCCCCTGCCGATTCCGACCGCGTCGCCAGCGTAGGCAACTATATAAAGCGGATGCTTTTGGTTAGCGACAACCAGGCCTATAATCGCCTCTACGAGTTCCTAGGCCAGCAGTACCTGCACGAGCAGCTCAGTAATCTCGGTTTCTCCTCGGCACGTATTACGCGCCGCTTCGCTCCCTGCGACACCGCCGCGAACCGCTGCACCAACCCCATTTCGTTTCACGAGGCCACGGGCGCTATCATATATAGCCAACCTGCTGCCTGCAATCTGCACCCGTTACTCAATCCGTTGGGCCGCGTCCAAAAAGGCCGAGGGTATTACGCCGGCGGCCGGTTGGTTTCCGCCCCTTACGATTTTACCACCGCCAACTACCTGCCGTTGCAGACCGTCACCGATCTGTTGCGAGGCGTACTATTCCCGCAATCCATTCCTGCTGATAAGCGTCCAACCCTATCAGAAGACGATCTGACCTTCCTCCAATATTATCTAGCGGCCACTCCCCACGATTCAGGCTTCCACTTATATACTTCCTCTGCCTACTTCCCCGCTTATAAGAAGTACCTGTTCTATGGCCGGCAACCACGCGTAGCTCCGCAGGCGGGATTGCGCATCTATAATATAGTAGGCATGTCGCACGGCTACTTAGCCGATTGCGCCTACTTCACCGATGGTCGTACGGGCGTCGAATTCATGTTAAGTGCGGTTCTATACGTCAATGCGGACGGAATTCTCAACGACGGACAATACGAATACACTTCAGTGGGTTTGCCCTTCATGGCTCAGTTAGGCCAAGCAGTGTATGCATTAGAGCAAGCTCGCCCACGTGTTATCCCACAATTCAGTCGACCTCCCTCAGCCCGATGATTTTTTTGCTAGCGTAACGCTCAAACGGTCAAAGCTTTTAAGGACATCCCAAGCAACATATTGCCCTCGGTCTTGCAAAAGCAGATCTAAACCCCCACTTTTGCACTCCCAATCCGAGACGCGGATGACCTTAACAACTACAACAAGGTTGTTTTAAGTAAGGCAAGTCGGGCTTAGCCAAATAAGAGCAAAGATTTTTTCAACTGCTCTTGACTTTCTGAAATCGGATGTGCTACCTTTGCACCCCGGTTCAGCAGGAAGCGACAAGACACGCGAGCAGCTAAAAAAAGTTGCCCGCGGGACTTGACACGAAAGCCCAAACGTTCCGACCTTTGCCCGCCGTTTCGCTTTGAAACGGCAGGTGAAGAAAGGCGGCGAGAAAAAAAACTTGCCGCTGGAACTTGCAACGAGAGCAACGAGTTT
>NZ_JAJFAV010000017.1 GCF_020711235.1 Hymenobacter sp. 15J16-1T3B
GGGGCGCTTCACCTGGGCCACCGAGTGCGCGGACGTGGCCTCGGACCCGCAGCAGGTCGTCTTCAAGGTGGAAGACCTGCCCGCTTCGGGCCAAGTGCTCATCGACCAGCGGCCGTGGCGCATCACGGTGGTGGGCCCGCCGCCGACCAACCTGCGCGCCGTGGCCAGCGGGGCGCAGGCCGTGCTCACCTGGGACCGGTACCAGTGCCAGAACGCGACGCGCCTGCTCGTCTTCCGCAAGGAAAACCGCGCCACGTGGAGCCCGGGCGCCTGCGAGACGGGCATCCCGGCCGGCGCGGGCTACCAGCAGATCGGGGAGGTGGCGGCCAACCTGCAGACCTTCACCGACACGAACGGCGGGCGCGGGCTGGAGCGGGGCAAGACCTACTGCTACCGCCTCTACGCCGAGTTCCCGCGGCCCGCCGGCGGGGCCAGCATCGCCTCGCAGGAGGCCTGCCTGGACATGCAGGGCCGCGCCACGCTGCTCACCCACGTGACGGTGGACCGCACCGACGCGGCCACCGGCCAGCTCACCGTGCGCTGGACCGCCCCGGCCCCGGCCGCCGCTTTCCCCGCCCCGCGCGGCTACCGCCTCTACCGCGCCGAGGTGCCAAACCCGACCGCCGCCCAATTTACCTTGGTGCGCACGGCCACCAGCCTGAGCGACACGGTGCACGTGGACACCAACCTGAACACGCGCGACAAAACCTACACCTACCGCGTGGACTTTTTCCGCGGCACGCCCGAGGTGCTGGAGCAAACCGCCCCGGCCAGCTCCGTGCGCCTCAACGCCGTGGCCAACCCCGGCGTAGCGCCCACCATCAGCGTGACGTGGAAATACAACGTGCCCTGGAACAACAGCGGCAACGTCACGCGCGTGTACCGCAAGAACCCGAACAGCACCACCTTCACGCTCATCAGCAGCACGGCCGCCGGCAACCGCACCGAGGGCTCGTACCTCGACAACGACCCGGTCCTGCGCCTGAACCAGACCTACTGCTACTACGTGGAAACCGTGGGCAACTACGATTCGCCGCGCCAGCCGCAGAACCTCGTCAACCGCAGCCAGGAGCTGTGCGTGCTGCTGGCGCCGCGGCCCTGCCGCCCGGTGCTCACCCTGGAAGGGCCCGACTGCGACCGGCTGGCCGAGCTGGCCCGGCAGTTTCCCTCGCCCCTACCCCGCCCGCTCACCTTCACCAATAACCTGAGCTGGACGCTGAGCAACCAGCCCGCCGGCTGCTCGCCCGACATCGTGGAGTACCGCGTGCTCTACAGCCCGGTGTGCGACAGCACGGCTTTCCGGGAAATCGGCCGCGTACCCGGCTCCGCCACCACGACCACGTTTACCTACGCCCACACCAACCTGACCTCGGCTGCCGGCTGCTACCGCATCCTGGCCGTTGACGGGCAGGGCACCACGGCCAGCAGCAACATCGTGACCAGCGACAACTGCCGCATCTTCGTGCTGCCCAACATCTTCTCACCCAACAACGACCAGCAGAACGACACCTTCCGCCCCATCTTCGCCAGCCCGGTAACCCAGGCCAAGGTGAAAATCTTTAACCGCTGGGGGGCCAAGGTGTACGAAGGCACCGCCAGCCCGGACCTGCAGCTGTGGGACGGCGGCGGCACCAGCAGCCCGGACAACGGCGGCCGCGACGCCGGCGCCAAGGCCACCGCCGGCACCTACTACTACCTCGTGGAAGTGGAATTTGCCGATCAGGCCCGCACCCGCCAGACTTTTAAAGGGTGGGTAGAAGTCATTGGGCGCTAACCGTTACCTATTCCCCACAAAAAAGCCCGGTCGCTATTTGCGACCGGGCTTTTTTGTGGGGAATAGGTAAGGTTGCAGGAGCTGCTGCAGTTTGCCGGCCCCGGCTTGGTTGGGGCCACGCGAACCAGTAACGCCGCCTCAGAGCAGCAGCACGTCGATGCGGTGGGCGTGCACCATGTTGTATTTCGGCGACCAGGCGAAGACGGTGAAAAAGCCGTCCTGCGAGGCCACTAAGGCTAGCGCCTCGCGCTGGTCGTGCACGAACTGGGCGGCGGCCAGGTGGCGCGTGCCGCCGTTCTGGGCCGGGTGCAAGCGGCGGGCCGTGCTGCCTACTACCGGCTCGGTTATCATCATTTCCTCCACCGCGCCGCTGCCCTTGGCCCGCGCCACCTTCGCCCCAAAGGCCAGCAACTGGTAGTCCTGGGTGATGACCGTGGCCCCGTCGACGGAGGTAAAGCCACCCACGATGCCGATGGCGCGCCGCAGGTCGCGGGGCCAGTCGGGGTCGTCGTGGCGCTGAGCCAGCACGTGGGCAATGCCCTCGTAGGCGGGCGTGACGGGGTACGACATAGGCTGCACGATGGACGCCTGCCACTGCCCGGCGGCCTCGGGCACCACCAGCACCAGCCCGCCGCGGCCGTGGGCGCGCATGGTGGCGGCCAGCTCCACCAGCACCTCGTCGGCCTCGTGGCCGGGCAGGCCGCTGCCGGGCAAAAAGCGGCGCAGCGCCTGGCAATCGGCCACGCCGTGGTTGTCGGCATCGACGACCTGCAGCTGGTCGCCGCGCAGAATGGCCACGTTCACAAACTTGCCGAAGCCGTCGACGCGCGGGTGCTTCACCACCAGCAGGCCCGGCTCGATGACTTCGAGCACGAAGCACAGCGGGGGCAGCTCGGTGACGGTGCCCCACACGTGCAGCCCCTCGGCATCGTACCACACGCCCAGGTGAATACCGGGCTGCTCCACGGCCGGGGCCAGCTTGATGAGGCTTTGCGGGGTGAGGCGCTTGCGCTGCCCAAACACCAGCGGCTGCGAGGCCTGCTCGGGCGGCAGCAGGGCGAGGGTGATTTTGGGCGGGTGCCCCTCCTCCCGCCGCAGACTGGCCCAAAACGTCACGTCGATGACGGCTTCGATAACGGCGGCTTCGGGCGGCGCGGCCAGCAAGGCCCGTTGCGCGGCCGTAGCCAGCAGGCGGTGGTCGGCGAAGTGCCGCTCGATGGTGGGCGCCGCCATGCGGGCGGCCAGGTAGGTCGGTTCGGAGAGCATGGCGGGGACGGGGGCGACTTGGAGCACGGGCGCAACCTACGACGAGCAGGCGAAATAGTGACGGGTGGGCTGCCACATCAACCGCCGGTGGCTCCGACTGTTTGCTTCGCGGCCGGGCGGGGCCGCCCTTGTTGGCCGGGCGGGGCCGGCGGCCCGCTTCCGTCGACGAAACCGGCGGCCCAACTAGCCCGCGGCGCGCTTACCCGGGCCCCAGCGTGAGGGTAAACACCGAGCCCACGCCTGGCGTGGAGCGCAGCTGAATACCGCCTTTGTGCAGCAGCATGATTTGCTTGCAGAGGCTCAATCCGATGCCGCTGCCGTTTTTCTTGGTGGTGAAAAAGGGCACGAATACTTGCTCCTGCGTCTCTTCGTCCATGCCGGCGCCGTTGTCGGCCACGCTGAGCACGGCCCGGCCGGCGTCGGCGGCCGTAGCGGTGAGCGTGATGCGCGGCGCGGGCCGGCCGGCCAGCGCATCCACCGCGTTGAGGACCAAGTTGATGAGCACTTGCTCGAGCAAGACGCGGTCGGCCTGCAAGCGCAGCTGCGGGTCGGGCAGCACGAGGTCCAGGGCAATGCCGCGCTCCTGCAGCTTGGGTAGCAGCAAGTGGTGCACGGTTTCCAGCAGCTCGTAGGCGGGCAGCGGCTGGCGGTTGGGCGCGCTGATTTTGCTCAGGCTGCGGTAGGTAGTCGAAAACTGCAGCAACCCGTCGCTGCGGCGCTTGATGGTTTCGATGCCCAGCTCCAGGTCCTCGCGCAGCTCTGGGTCGGCGGGGTCGGCGGTGCGCAGGCGCTGCTGCAGGGTTTCGGCCAGGGAAGCAATGGGCGCCACCGAATTCATGATTTCGTGCGTCAATACCCGCAGCAGCTTCTGCCAGGCGTCGGCCTCGGTTTCGTCGAGGGTGTCGCCCACGCTGTGCAGCGCCACCAGTTTGTACTGCCGGCCCTCGGCCTGAAACACGCTGGCGGCCAGCAGCAGGCGCAAGGTGCCGCTGCCCACCGTCACGGCGGCGACCTGCGGCGGGCCGGGGCGCAGCGCGGCCAGCTGGGCGGCCAGGGCAGGGTAGCGCCGGGCCAAGCCGCTGAGGTTCTTCAGGTGGGGCAGGCGCAGCATGTCTTTCAGGGCGTCGTTGAGCCACCACACCGCGCCCGTAGCCGGCTCGAAGGACACAATGCCGGTCTGGATCAGCTCCAAGATGCTCTGCAGGTGCTGGTACTGCGTTTCCTTTTCCCGGCTGATGCTGCGAAACGCCGCGTTGATTTCCTGAAAGCTCTGGTGCAACAGCTGCTGCTCGGGCCGGCCGCTGCGCCGCCCGTACTGCCGCGAAAAGTCGCGGTAGCGCACGGCTTCGGTAAAGTCTTGCAGCTCGCGGTGCACGGCGGCGTGGCCGCGGTATAAGTCGAGGACGGCCCCGAGCGCGGGCAGCAGGGCCAGCAGCGCCCAGGGGCCGCGCCCCTGCAGCTGCAGCCAGGCCGCCGCGCCCAGCGACGCGGCCAGCAGCAGCACGGTGGCGGCCAGGCGCAGGCGGTAGCTAGAGCGCATGCTTGTTGAGGCGGCGGTAGAGGGCCGTGCGCGTCAGGCCCAGCTCTTGGGCCGCCCGGGTGATGTTGCCGCCGTGCTTTTCGATGACGCGCAAAATGGCGTTGCGCTCCACGGCGCTGAGGGTGAGGTTGTCCGGCGTTTCCACTCCGGCTGACGCAGCCGGCTCCAGCTGCGAAAAGTGCAGGTCCTCGGCCTGCAGCTCGGGCGCATCGGCCATGATGACGGCCCGCTCGATGGTGTATTGCAGCTCGCGCACGTTGCCGGGCCAGGCGTACTGCTCCAGCTTGCGCAGGGCCGCCGGGCTCAGGCTGGGCGCGGGCCGGTGGTACTTGGCCGCGTACTGCCCCGCGAAGTGCCGGGCCAGCACGGCAATGTCGGCGGGGCGGCTGCGCAGCGGCGGCACCAGCAGCTCCACGGTGTTGATGCGGTAGAGCAAATCCTTGCGAAAGCGCCGCTCGTCGGCCAGCTCGCTCAGCGGCACGTTGGTGGCGCAGATCAGGCGGATATCCACCGGAATGGGCTGATTCGAGCCCAGGCGCGTGACCTGCCGGTTTTGCAGGGCGGTAAGCAGCTTGGCCTGCTGGGCCAGGCCCAGGTTGCCGATTTCGTCGAGAAACAAGGTCCCGCCGTGGGCGGCTTCGAAGCGGCCGGCCCGGTCTTCGCGGGCGTCGGTGAAGGCGCCCTTCTTGTGGCCAAACAGCTCCGACTCAAACAACGAAGGCGTCAGCGCGCCGGCGTCGACTTTCACGAAGGGCCCGGCGGCGCGGCGCGAGGCGCGGTGCACAGCCTGGGCCACCAAATCCTTGCCGGTGCCGTTTTCGCCGAGGATCAGCACGTTGGCGTCGGTCGGGGCCACCTTTTCGAGGGTGCGTAATATCTGCTGCATGGCCGCCGACGAGCCCAGCAGATCGGGGTCGGCTGGAGCCCGGCCCGCTGTGGCCGCTGCCGGGGCACCGGCGGGGCGCAGCGCCTCGGTGAGCGTGTCGAGCAGCTTGTCGTTGTGCCAGGGCTTCACCACGAAGTCGGCGGCGCCTTCCTTGAGGGCGCGCACGGCCAGTTCGATGTCGGCGTAGGCGGTAATCATAATGACGGCCGCCGCCGGGCGCAGCTCCTTGATGCGCTTGAGCCAGAAAAACCCCTCGTTGCCGGTGTTGACGGCGCTGTGGTAGTTCATGTCGAGCAGAATCACGTCGAACGAGCGGGCGGTCAGCAGGCTGGGCAGGGCTTCGGGGCGGCGCTCCACCGTCACCTCGCGCACCTGCGTCTTGAGCAGCAGGCGCACCGCCGTCAGGATGTCGGGGTCGTCATCGAGGACTAAGACGGAAGCGGCGCGCAGGTTCATAGCGGAGGTAGTGAGAGCGGGGGCGGCGGCAGGCAGGACGTCGGGCACATCCGCGTCGACTACGCCTCTCGTGGAGTAGCGCCCAACGCGAGACGGCAGCGGCCTGTGCGGCAATCAATGGACAGGTTTCGACCTGATAACCAGGCTGCGGCCGCTGACAAGGTCTATCAGCGGACGCAGCCACGGCCGCCGTGCCGCCTCAAAAATTGGCCCGCCCCGACAAAGCACGCTAAATTTTCGGGGCAAAATCAAGTCCTGCCGCCGCTGCCCCCAATCCAGCCCGCTCCGGCAATAATGCCACCGGGCGGCCAACTGTATCAGTGCCGCACACCGATTGTATCAAAACCGAACACTGTTCGGAAACGGCTATTTAGCAATACTTTGAAAACAAGCGTTTTGCATTTTCGGCACGGCTATGGCGCCACACCAGGAGAAACCGGCTGAAAATTTTTCGGCCCGACGCAAAAAAAATCTGCCGCCGTGGACCGCGCTATTACCCCCAAGAAATGGACAACCCGCAAAGTGCTGCTGACCGGCGGCCTGCCCCTGCTCGGGCTGCTGGCCGTGGGCGGCTACTACTACGGTGCCGGCCCCAGCCAGCTCAATGTGGACCCGGCGCGGGTGACAGTGAGCGAGGTGCGGCAGGGTAGCTTCCAGGAGTTTATCCCCGTCAGCGGCGTGGTCTTGCCCGAAACCACCATCTACCTCGACGCGCTGGAAGGCGGCCGGGTGGAGGAAAAATACGTGGAGGACGGTGCCCTGATGAAGAAGGGCCAGCCGGTGCTGCGCCTCTCCAACGCCGACCTGGAGCTGAGCCTGGTGAACCAGGAAACGGCCGTGCTGAATTTGTTCACCCAGATGCAGATGTCGCGCAACGCGGCCCAACAGAATACCAACGCCCGCCTCAACCAGCTGGCCGACGCCGACAACGCCTACCAAGAGGCCGAGCGGGTGTTTAAGCTGCAAAAAACCCTATACGAGCAGAAAGTCATTGCTCTGCAGGACTACAAGCAGGCCGAAAACGCCTACCACTACCAGACCCGCCGCCGCCGCCTGAGCCGCACCATGCTCCACCAGGATTCCTCAGCCACCCGCCAGGAAACCACCCAGGCCGCCCGCTCCTACGCCCGCATGCAGAACGCGTTGACGCTGATGCGCCGCAAAGTGGGCGACCTGATCGTGCGCGCCCCCATCGACGGGCAGCTGACCTCGCTCGACGCCGAAATCGGGCAAAACATCAACAAGGGCGCCCGCCTGGGCCAGCTCGACGCGGCCACCGGCCACAAGGTGCGCGCCGACATCGACGAGCACTACATCACCCGCATCTTCCCCGGGCTGCGCGGCACCTGCACCGTGAGCGGCCGCGAGTACCCGCTGCAAATTCGCAAGGTGTACACCCAGGTCGCGCAGGGCCGCTTCCAGGTCGACATGGTGTTTCCCGAAGCCGTGCCCAAGGCCATCCGCCGCGGGCAGACCTTGCAGATTCGGCTGACATTGGGCGACGAAACCCGGGCCCTGCTGCTGGCCAAGGGTGGCTTCTACCAGCAAACCGGCGGCGCCTGGGTCTACAAGCTCACCCCCGACGGCCGCCGCGCCTACCGCGCCGACGTGCGCCTGGGCCGCCAAAACCCCGACTACTACGAAGTGCTCGGCGGCCTGCAGCCCGGCGACCGGGTCATTACCTCCGGCTACGACACCTACGGCACCATGCAGGAGCTGGTGCTGGGTAAGTAGGGTCAGAACTGCCTAAACACACCTGTCATCCTGAGCAGAGCGAAGGACCTTACCACCGAAGAAAGACCGACACCAGCCTTGGCGTGAGAAGGTTCTTCGCTCTGCTCAGGATGACGGCCTTTTTTCAATCATACCCCGAAACCAAGGAGGGCGCCGAAGCGGTGCTGCCGGCAGCGACGCAGCTACGAGTTGTGGTGAATGAGTGGTTCCGGCCTTACCCGGCGGTGCTGCTTCGACGCCCTCCCTCCTTTTCTTCTCTCAACCCGCCTTTTCTCCCTATTCCGATGATCAAGATTACCAACCTGGAAAAAACCTACCGCACCGAGGACGTGGAAACCACGGTGCTGCACGAGCTGAACCTGGAGGTGCAGGAAGGCGAGTTCGTGGCCGTGATGGGCCCCTCGGGCTGCGGCAAATCGACGCTGCTCAACATCCTGGGCCTGCTCGACGACCCCGACGCGGGCTCCTTCGTCTTCGACGGCAAGGAAACCGTGGGCTACTCCGAGCGGCGCCGGGCCGAGCTGCGCAAGCACGCCATCGGCTTCGTGTTCCAGAGCTTTAACCTCATCGACGAGCTGACCGTGTACGAAAACGTGGAGCTGCCGCTGGTGTACACCGGCGTGCCCGCCGCGGAGCGCAAGCAGCGCGTGGAGGAAGTGCTTGACAAAATGCGCATCATGCACCGCCGCAACCACTACCCCCAGCAGCTTTCGGGCGGGCAGCAGCAGCGCGTGGCCGTGGCCCGGGCCGTGGTGAACCGCCCCCGCCTCATCCTGGCCGACGAACCCACCGGCAACCTCGACTCCTCCAACGGCAACGAGGTAATGGACCTGCTTTCGGAGCTGAACGAGCAGGGCACCACCATCATCATGGTCACCCACTCCGAGCACGACGCGCGCTACAGCCACCGCATCGTGCGCATGCTCGACGGGCAGACGGTGACGGAGAACATCCTGACGTAGCCTGGCTGCGCCCCGACGCCCTAAGAAGAACGTCATGTCGAGCTTGTCGAGACATCTCGCGTGCTGATGCCAGATAGTAAACTCAATAGGGGAATTACTATTCAGCGAGATGTCTCGACTGCGCTCGACATGACGGGCTGACAAACAACGTCATCTACCACGCCCTCCGCGCCCCTGCCCTTTCTGAGCTACCTGATAACAAGCTTCCCTCCTTTCTCCAACCGCCATGCTCCGTCATTACCTCACCGTCACCGTGCGGAATCTGCTTAAGCACAAGCTGATATCCGGCATCAACCTCTTCGGCCTGACCACGGGGCTGACCTGCTGCCTGCTGATTCTGGCCTACATCCTGCACGAAACCAGCTACGACCGCCGCGTGCCCGAGGCCGAGCGCATCTACCGCGTCACCCGCGACTTCTACACCCCCGACGGGGCTACCACGCTGGAGCTCAGCTCGGTGGCCCCGCCCATCGGCCCGCTGCTGCAGAGCGACTTCCCGCAGATCAAGCAGATGACGCGCCTGCTCTTCAGCGGGCCCATCGTGGTGCGGCACGGGGAGCAGATTCTGACCGAGGACAGCCTGGCCTTTGCCGAGCCGAGCTTCCTGCCCATGTTCGGTATTCGCATGCTGAGCGGCGACGCCCGCACGGCCCTGCAGGAGCCGCGGGCCGTGCTGCTGGAGCAGCGCACAGCCCGCAAGTACTTCGGCAACGACAACCCCGTCAACCAGGAGCTAAAAATCGACGCGGGCATCCTTTGCAAGGTGGTGGGCGTGTACCAGGGCCTGCCCGAAAATGCCCACCTGCACCCGGCCGTACTCGTCTCCTTCAGCACCCTGAACGACTCGACCATCTACGGGGAGCGAAACCTGCGCACCAGCTGGAGCAACAACGCCTTCCGCACCTACATCCAGCTGCCGGCCGGCTACGACCCGGCCCAGCTGGAAGCCCAGTTTCCGGCTTTTCTCGACCGGCACAAGCCCCAGGGCAAGCGGGCCACTTCCTACGAGCGGCCCTCCAAAACCACTAGCCTGGCCCTGCAGCGCCTCACCGACATTCACCTGCACTCCAACCGCGCCGACGAAATCGAGGCCAACGGCGACATCAACCGCGTCTACATCTTCGGCATCATTGCCCTGTTTGTGCTGCTGATTGCCTGCATCAACTACATGAACCTGAGTACCGCCCGGGCCGCGCTGCGCGCCAAGGAAGTGGGCGTGCGCAAGGTGGTGGGCGCCCAGCGCTCCGAAATCATCCTGCAATTTCTGGGCGAGTCGGTGCTGATTACGGCTGTGGCCACGGTGCTGGCGGTAGGCTGCACGGTGCTGGCCCTGCCCTGGCTGAGCCGGCTCGCGGGCACGGCCTTGCCCTCGCAGCTGCTGTGGCAGCCGCCGGTGCTGCTGGCTTTGCTGGTGCTGCCGCTGGTGGTGGGCGTGGTGTCGGGGCTGTACCCGGCCCTGTTCATGTCCTCATTCCAGCCCCAGCAGATCTTGAAGGGCTTCCTCAAGGTCAGCGGCGGGCTGGCCTTCCGGCGGGTGCTGGTGGTGGTGCAGTTCGTGGTGTCCATCGGGCTGCTGGTGAGCACCGCCGTGGTGGCCCTGCAGCTGCGCTACCTGCAGCAGGCCCCGCTGGGCTATGAGCGGGAGCAGATTGTCACGCTGGCCTACCCGCCGAGCCTGACCCCGCAGTACGAAGCCTTCCGCCACGCCCTGCAGCAGCAAGCCGGCGTGCAGGCGCTGGGACGGTCCTCGCGCATCCCGACGGGCCGCCTTCTCGACGCCAGCGACGCCGCGGCGGCCGTGGGCGACTCGCTGCGGCCCACCTCGGCCGACGTGAAGTACCTCAGCATCGACGAGTATTTCCTGCCAACCTACGGCATCCGGCTGGCCGCCGGGCGCAACTTCGACCCTAAAGCCTTTCCCACCGATACCATGGGCTTTATCCTGAATGCCACCGCCGTGCGCACGATCGGGTGGAAGTCGCCGGCCGAGGCCGTGGGCCAGGAGTTTCGCTACGGCGGGGTGCGGGGCCGGGTGCTGGGCGTGACGAACGATTACCACTTCGAGTCCTTGCACCAACCCATCGTGCCCATGGTGATGTTTTTGAGCACGGTTACCTCGCGGGCCTCCTACAACGATTTGTCGGTGAAGCTGGCGGGGGCCGACGTGCCGACCGCGCTGCAGCACCTGGAGCGCACCTGGAAGCAGTTTCTACCCGACCAGCCCTTCACCTACACTTTCCTCGACGAGAGCTACGCCAAGCTCTACCAGGCCGAGCAGCGCCAGACCTTGCTGTTCAGCATCTTCGCCGGCATTGCCATTCTCATTGCCTGCCTGGGCTTGTTCGGGCTGTCGTCCTTCGCCATCACCCAGCGCGTGAAGGAAATTGGCATCCGCAAGGTGCTCGGGGCCAGCACCTCCACCATCGTCATGCTGCTCTCCAGCGACTTTATGAAACTCGTGCTGGTAGCGGCGCTGCTGGCTTTCCCGCTGGCCTGGTACGCCATGCACCGTTGGCTGCAGGACTTCGCCTACCGCATCGATATGCCCTGGTGGGTGTTCCCGCTGGCGGGTCTGGCCGCCGCCGGCGTGGCCCTGGCCACCATCGTGTCGCAAACGGTAAGCGTGGCCCGCGCCAACCCGGTGAAGAGCCTGCGCACGGAGTAAGCCGGGGCACGGCGGCTTGTGGAGTATTTTTCGTTTTTGACGAATACACCACAATTCCACGCCTCATGTTGTGGTGTATCCTTTTGTGTTCGACAAATACACCACAGCGCTTTAGCTTATCCATCAACGGCGCGGCCATCAACGCTATGACACGTTGATGGCCGCGCTTCTTTGTTCGACCGGCGTACGTTGGCTCCCGGCCAGAACAGGTTGAGGCGTACGAGCCAGGCACTTGGCTATGTCGTCCTACGGTTTGCCTAGCGGATGCCGGACGCCGTTCTTCTTCCTGCCGGCTTTTACTTCAGCATCTCGTGCAGCACCGTCTGCATAGAAAACACGCGGTTGCCGGCTTCCTGAATGACCAGGGAATTGGGCGAGTCGAGCACCGCGTCGCCCACTTCCACGTTGCGGCGCACCGGCAGGCAGTGGATGAACTTGCCGTTGTTGGTCAGGGCCATGTGGCGCGCGTCCACCATCCAACTCGGGTCCTGGGTTAGCACCTTGCCGTAGTCCTGGTAGCTGCTCCAGTTTTTGGCGTACACGTAGTCGGCGCCTTCCAGGGCTTTAGCCTGGTCGTACTCGATGCGGGCGCCCTTGGTGAACTGCGGGGCTAGCTCGTAGCCCTCGGGGTGGGTAATGACGAAGTCCACCCAGTCGACCTCGGAGAACCAGTCGGCGAAGGAGTTGGGCACGCACTGGGGCAGGGCGCGCACGTGCGGGGCCCAGGTCAAGACCACTTTCACGCGCTCGGTCTGCTTGGTTTCGGCCACGGTGATGAGGTCGGCAAAGCTCTGCAGCGGGTGCAGCGTAGCGCTTTCCAGGCTGATGACGGGCACGGTGGCGTACTGCAGAATCTTGTTGAAGACTACCTCGTTGTAGTCCTCGTCGCGGTCCTTGAGGCCGGGGAAGGTGCGCACGCCCAGCACGTCGCAGTACTGGCTCATCACGGCAATAGCCTCCTTGATGTGCTCCTGCGTCGAGCCGTTCATCACCGCGCCGTCGGCCATTTCCAGGGTCCAGGAATCGGCGCCGGCGTTGAGCACCCAGGCTTGCGCCCCGAGGTTGTAGGCCGCCTTGATGGAGCTCAGGCGGGTGCGCAGGCTGGGGTTAAAGAAAATCAGCCCGACGGTCTTGTTCTTGCCCAGGTGCTGGTAGCCGAAGGGGTTCTGCTTAATCTCCAGCGCCTGTTGCAGCAGGGCGCGGTAGTCCGGTACGTCGGCGAACGAGGTGAATTTTTTCATGGGGTGTCTACGGGGTTTCAGGACGTCAAGCTCAATCTATGGCGACGTTGTGTGCTTCCAATTTGAGGTTAATGCCTGATTGCTTGCACTGCTGACTAAACTGAGCTAAATCATAAGGACCTAAGCCTTTACCAGTTTGCTTGTTGATAATCCAGTAGTTACGCTGCCGTTTGAAGATGTTGCGGTAGTACGGCTCGTTTCTCAACAGGCTATCGGCAACGGCAGTGCACTTAAGCATATCCGACTCCGTGTTATCAAAAGACACTCCTCGGCCACTGAGCACGTCATACAGCGGCTTAAACCGCCTAACCTCGTGCAAGTCTGCTGCTGACCAGTCTTTTTTCCAGTTAACCGAGTCGGTAAGGTATTGGTGGTATTTGTAGTAGTTGATTCCTAACTCCGTACTTACCGCTGATGTATACTCTTCGTAATCCGGCTTCTGCTCAGCAATGATGAACGTTTCATCAACGTTGAACCGTGTCACCTTGCCGTGAATAGCGGTATTGTCGAGGACGTTGCCACCGCTGATGTGATTCATATTGCCACCTTCCCCAACGTAGCTATAGCCGGATCCTAGCTCGTGGTAATCATCACTCATGTTACATGAGCTTAAACCCAGGGTGGTAAGCACGAGGCAACTAGCAAACTGTTTAACCATGATAATACAGTAGCAACCAAATCATAAACGCAAAAACGTGATGCTGAGCACGCGAGATGCTTCGACAAGCTCGGCATCACGGCTTTTTCGTGACGTTCTGTTTGTCAAGGTCTGACTTCAGGTCGGCTCCTACTGGAAAGTTGCCCGGAAACGATGGTTTCCGGGCAACTTCCACTGGAAAGGCACCCGGAAACCATGCGTTCTAACCAGCTGACACGTGCTTACAGCACCGGCTCGGTTTGCGCCTTGAACTCCTTCCAGCTCTTGATGCTCAGATCCTCCAGCTTCAGCGTGGTGAAGGCGTGGATGAAGGCTTTGGCCAGGCGGGCGTTGGTGATGAGCGGGATGTTGAAGTCGACGGCCGTGCGGCGGATTTTGTAGTCGTTGTCCAGCTCGCCCTTGGTCGTGTTCTTGGGAATGTTGATGACCAGGTCGATTTTCCGTTCGCGCAGGTAAGTCAGGGCGTTGGGCTCCTGCAGCTCGTCGGGCCAGTAAACCAGGGAGCTGGGCACGCCGTTTTCGGCGAAGAAGCTGTGCGTGCCGTGCGTGGCGTAGATGGTGTAGCCGCGCTGCACCAGCACCTGGGCCGATTCCAGCAGGGCCACTTTGGACGTGAGCGGACCGCTGGACATCAGCACCGTCTTCTCCGGAATCCGGTAGCCCACCGACAGCAGGGACTTCAGCAGCGCTTCCTCGGCCGTGTCGCCCAGGCAGCCCACTTCGCCGGTGCTGGTCATGTCCACGCGCAGCACCGGGTCGGCGCCCTGCAGGCGGGTAAAGGAGAACTGCGAAGCCTTCACGCCCACGAAGGGCAGGTCGTACACCAACTCGCTCGCGTCGCGGTCCACGTGCTGCCCGAGCAGCACTTTCGTGGCCTTCTTGATCAGGTTGTTGCCCGATACCTTGCTCACGAACGGGAAGGAGCGCGAGGCGCGCAGGTTGCACTCGATGACGCGGATTTCGCGGTTTTTCTCCAGGAACTGGATGTTGAACGGCCCGCTGATCTGGAAGCGCTTGGCAATCTTCTCGGCAATGACCTTGAGCTTGCGCACCGTGCCCACGTACACGCGCTGCGGCGGGTAGTACATGGTGGCGTCGCCGGAGTGTACGCCGGCAAACTCCACGTGCTCCGAAATGGCGTACGACACGATTTCGCCCTTGTCGGCCACCGCGTCCAGCTCGATTTCCTTGGCATCCTGGATAAACTGCGACACCACCACCGGGTACTCGGCGCTGACCTCGGCGGCCAGCTTCAGGTACTCCTCCAGCTCCCGCGGGTTCGACACCACGTTCATGGCCGCGCCCGACAGCACGTAGCTCGGCCGGATCAGGACCGGGAAGCCCACCTGCTTTACGAAGTCGTAGATGGCCTCCATGGTGGTCAGCTCGCTCCAGCGCGGTTGGGCAATGCCCAGCTCGTCCATGATGCTGCTGAACTTGTGGCGGTTTTCGGCCTCGTCGATGCGCGAAGCGGCGGTGCCCAGAATGGGCGCGCCGGCGGCTTCGAGGCGGGTGGCAATGTTGTTCGGAATCTGCCCGCCGGTGCTCAGAATCACGCCCTGCGGCGCCTCGAAGTCCAGGATGTCCATCACCCGCTCGTACGACAGTTCCTCGAAGTACAGGCGGTCCGACACGTCGTAGTCGGTGCTTACGGTTTCGGGGTTGTAGTTGATGATGATGGACTTGTAGCCCTCCTCGTTCACCGTCTGGGCCGCATTCACGCCGCACCAGTCAAACTCCACCGACGAGCCGATGCGGTACACGCCCGAGCCCAGCACCACCACCGACTTGTCGGTTTCGGGCTCCAGGTCGTTTTCGGTGCCGTGGTAGGTCAGGTAGAGGTAGTTGGTCTGGGCCGGGAATTCGGCCGCCAGCGTGTCGATTTGCTTGACCACGGGCACCACGCCCAGGGCCTTGCGGCGGGCGCGCACCAGCATTTCGTTGGCCTTCACCTCAGCCGGACCGAGCAGCTGCACGGCCAGTTGCTGGTCGGAGAAGCCCGATTTCTTGGCCTGGCGCAGCAGCTCGGTGTCGAGAGCATCGAGGCCGCCCTGCTGGCGCTTTTCGCCGAGCTGCTGGCCCAGCTGGTAGATGCCGTAGAGGCGCTGCAAAAACCACCGGTCGATGCGCGTCAGCTCGTACACGCGCTCCACGTCGTAGCCGGCCTGGAAGGCCTCGTTGATGGCGAAGATGCGCTCCTCGTTCGGCTCGCTCAGCAGCCGGTCGAGGTCCGTGAGGTCGATGGGCTCGGGCTTGTTGGCCACGAAGCCACGCCGGCCGGTATCGAGCATCCGCAGGCCCTTCTGCACGGCCTCCTCGAAGGTTTTGCCGATGGCCATAACCTCGCCCACGCTCTTCATGGCCGAGCCGATCTGGCGCTGCACGCCCGAGAACTTGCTCAAGTCCCAGCGCGGCAGCTTCACCACCAGGTAGTCCAGGGAAGGCTCGAAAAAGGCCGAGGTGGTCTGCGTCACGCTGTTTTTCAGCTCGGCCAGCGAGTAGCCCAGGCTCAGCTTGGCGGCCACGAAAGCCAGCGGGTAGCCCGTGGCCTTGGAAGCCAGGGCCGAGGAGCGCGACAGGCGGGCATTCACCTCAATCACGCGGTATTCCTCCGAGTGCGGGTCGAGGGCGTACTGAATGTTGCACTCGCCCACGATGCCCAGGTGGCGGATGGTCTTGATGCCGATGCTGCGCAGCTTGTGGTACTCGCGGTTGCTCAGCGTCTGCGACGGGGCCACCACGATGCTCTCCCCGGTGTGGATACCGATGGGGTCGAAGTTCTCCATGTTGCAGACGGTGATGCAGTTGTCGAACTGGTCGCGCACCACCTCGTACTCCACCTCTTTCCAGCCTTTCAGCGACTCTTCCACCAGAATCTGGTCGGAGGTCGAGAAGGATTTCTGGGCCAGGGTGCGCAGCTCGTCCATGTTGTTGGCGAAGCCGCTGCCCAGGCCGCCCAGCGCAAAGGCGGCACGCACGATGATGGGGAAGCCAATCCGCTCCGCCGCGGCCAAGGCGTCTTCCATCGTCGTCACGGCTTCGCTGCGGGCGGTGAGCACGCCGATCTGGTCGAGCTTTTCCTTGAAGATGTCGCGGTCCTCGGTGTCGATGATGCTCTGCACGGGCGTGCCGAGCACGCGCACGTGGTACTTCTCGAACACGCCGGCGCGGTACAGGGCCACGGCGCAGTTCAGGGCCGTCTGGCCGCCGAAGGCCACCAGGATGCCGTCGGGCTGCTCTTTCTTGATGACTTCCTCCACGAAGTAGGGCGTCACGGGCAGGAAGTACACGTCGTCGGCAATGTCGTCCGACGTCTGCACGGTGGCAATGTTGGGGTTGATGAGGATGGTGCGGATGCCTTCCTCTTTCAGCGCCTTGAGGGCCTGCGAACCGGAGTAATCGAACTCACCGGCCTCCCCGATTTTGAGGGCACCGGAACCGAGGATGAGAACTTTCTGTGGTTTTTCCATTCTAGGAGTTAGAGGAGCAAACCCGCGCGGGGTCGTGTTAAAAGTCTTGTGGAGCTGGCTACAGCTTATTCGCTTGCCTGAGCAGCAGCGGATTTCGTCGCGCTAAAGAGCGTGTCGGTTTTGATAATATCCCATTGCCCAGACGGCCGCTTAATCATCCAGAGTTTGATGGTGGCGTCGGCCCGTTCGCCCTGCAGAAAGAACTGAAAGACGGACGTATCCTTTTGGGCACCGAGCTGCTTTACCTTGAAGTTTCGGGCGGTTATTTCGCCGGTGCGGCTGGTGATGCGCGGGGAAATCTTGGCCGATTGCATGGCCCGATTGACCAAGTCCCCTGGCTCCCCCATTACGGCTTTCAAGATGGTGCGCTGACCTAGGAACTTGCTGAACAAGTACACGGCGAGAACCAGCGCGCCGGCCACGATAAACACCCAATTCGGCATACCTCTACGTTGTTCTGGCATATAAGCAGTGCGTTTGAGGGAGCGAAGTTATAGGGTGAAGTGAACCTGAGTTGAAGTAGCTCTAGTGCTTTAAAAGCTCAGTGTAAAGGGCGACTTGCAAGGCTTTACAGCTACTTTTGAGTATGAGACTTCGCCTTGACGCCATTGTTTTTACACTTGTTATCAGCCTGATAATCTGCTTGCCCCATTCATCTTATGCGAATGAAGGACAAAAAATCTTAGGAGGTTATGGCAAGCTATTTTCAGCACTGGGCTGGATAATAGTTGGCATTGGCATCCTTTGGGTGGCTGTCCAAGTGGGTAAAAACATGGACCAAAACGATGAGCAGTGAAGCTTGTCTTGGGCTCTAGCAACGAAGCGGTAGAGATGCTTCGACAAGCTCAGCATGACGTTCTTGTTTGTCGCGCTGAGCTTGGTCGTTCGGCTACTTACCAGCCTTATACTTCTCTACCTCGTCCAGGAACTGGTCGAACAGAAACTCCGTGTCCTGGGGGCCGCCGGCGGCTTCGGGGTGAAACTGGGTGGAGAAGAAGGGCTTGGTTTTGTGTTTGATGCCTTCGCAGGTGCCGTCGTTCAGGTTCTCGAACAGCATGTCCCATTCGGCGGGCAGCGTGGCGGTGTCCACCGCGAAGCCGTGGTTTTGGCTGGTGATGTAGCTGCGCTGGGTGCCCGTGAGCTTCACCGGCTGGTTGTGGCTGCGGTGGCCGTACTTGAGCTTGAATGTGTCGCCGCCGGCAGCCAGGCCCATGAGCTGGGAGCCCAGGCAGATGCCGAAGATGGGCTTGTCCTGCTGCAGCGCCTTTTGCAGGTGGTGGATGGTGGCGGTGCACATTTTCGGGTCGCCGGGGCCGTTGCTCAGGAACAGGCCGTCGTAGTCGAGCTGGGTGAAGTCGTAGTCCCAAGGCACGCGGATGAGCTCCACGTCGCGCTCCAGGAAGCAGCGGATGATGTTGGTCTTGGTGCCGCAGTCCACCAGCACGATTTTATTCTTGCCCGTGCCGTAGTGCTGCACGCCTTCGGGGCTTACCTGCGCCACCAGGTTGTCCTGGTTGGGGTCGTGCAGGGGCACGTCCTGCTCGGCCACGATTTTGCCGAGCATGGCGCCCTTCTCGCGCAGCTTCTTGGTGAGCATGCGGGTATCCACCCCGCAGATGCCGGGAATGTTGTACTCGGCCAGCCATTCGCCCAAGCTCTTGGCCGCGTGCCAGTGGCTGTGCTGCTCGGAGTAGTAGTTGACCACCAGGCCGGCCACGTGAATCTTGTCCGACTCGAAAATCTTGGAAATCGACTCGTACAGTTCCTCGCCCGGCACGCCGTAGTTGCCCACGATGGGGTACGTCAGCACCAGGATCTGCCCGGCGAAGGACGGGTCGGTGAGGTTTTCGGGGTAGCCGGTCATGGCCGTGCTGAACACCACTTCGCCCGCGGCCGAGGTGAAGGCGCCGAAAGATTGGCCCTGGATTTCGGTGCCGTCTTCGAGCACCAGCTTCACCGATTTAGCGTTTTCCACTCTGTTGTGCGAAAAAGGGTTTATGCTATTTGATTTTCTGCGGTGCGCCTCACCCCCGGCCCCACTCTCCAAAAGTGAGGGGGAGCCAGACGGGAAACTGAAGGCAGCCGGTTTTTCTGGTTGAGGAGCAGTTAGACTGCCGCTGCATCTATCTGGCGCACCCACGTTGGTTGCACCATTGTCCGCGAGGGTGTGAGGTGCGGTTTTGGCCTGCTTACGGAACCGGCCGGATACAATTTCGGCTGGAACAGAACCAAACAGTAGAGGTCTATTCCAGCCGAACGAGGACTTAAGCCAGACGGGAGCGAAGGATGGTAAATCAATCGGTCCCGCACCCGGCCGCTCCCAGATGTCGGGCATCGGAAAATCGGGCGGGCAGGCCTGCTGGAAGAAAAGGGGTTGGGTGGCAGTGCTTTCGGGGAAAGAACCGGCCAGGGGCTGCGCAGTTGTAGCAAACGGCAGCGTGCAGCTTATCGGAAGGAGCGTAATGCTCGTGAACTTCGTCGGGCCACTCATTAAGGCCGCAAGTTAGGCCACAAGTCGCTTAACTCCTTACCTCGGCCGGAATAATTGCGTACAGCGCCCGCAAAAACTGGTCGATTTCCTCGCGTTTGATGTTCAAAGGCGGCAGCAGGCGCAGCACCCCGGGGTCGGAGGCGTTGCCCACGAAGATATGGTACTCGGTCAGCAGCTTGTCGCGCATCTCCTTGATGGGGAAGTCATACTTGATGCCCACCATCAGCCCGCGGCCGCGCACTTCCTGGGCGCCGGCATTGGCCAGCAGCTCGGTGCGCAGGTACTCGCCCATTTCGGCGGCGTGGGCCAGCAGGTTTTCCTGCTCGATGACTTCCAGCACGGCCAGCGCGGCGGCGCAGGCCAGGTGGTTGCCGCCGAAGGTGGTACCCAGCAGCCCGTACGAGGCCTTAAACTCCGGCGAAATCAGAATGCCGCCGATGGGAAAGCCGTTGCCCATGCCCTTGGCCACCGAAATGATGCTGGGCCGCACGCCGGCGTGCTGGTGGGCGAAGAACTTGCCGCTGCGGCCGTAACCGCTCTGCACTTCGTCGGCAATGAGCACCGCGCCGTACTGCCGGCACAGCTGCTCCAGCCCCTGCAGAAACTCGTCGGAGGGCATGATGATGCCGCCCACGCCTTGAATCGGCTCGATGATGACGGCGCAAGTCTGGCCCGCTTGCAGCACGCGCTCCACGTCCGCCAAATCGTAGGGCAGGAAGCTGATCTGGTGCCCGGCGTTGAAGGGCGCCACGATTTTCTGGTTGTCAGTAGCCGCTACCGCGCCCGAGGTCCGGCCGTGGAAAGCGCCTTTGAACGCAATGACGTGGCTTTTGCCGGTGTGAAACGACGCCAGCTTCAGCGCATTCTCGTTGGCCTCGGCGCCCGAGTTGCACAGAAACAGCGCGTAGTCCTGGTAACCCGACACCTCGCCCAGCTTCTGCGCCAGCTCGCGCTGAATCGGGATGTGCACCGAGTTCGAGTAGAAGCCGATTTTCTGCACCTGCTCGGTGATGCGCTGCACGTAGTGCGGATGGCTGTGGCCGATGCTAATCACGGCGTGGCCGCCGTAGAAGTCGAGATACTGCTCGCCCTTATCGTCCCAGAGCTGCGCCCCGAGGGCGCGCACCGGCGTGATGTCGTTGAGCGGATAGACATTGAAAAGCTCCATTCTGTAGCGAGAAGTGAGACTGTGAGATATGAGAAGTGAGACGCGGCCGCCTCTACCGAACGTCATTCCGAGCGAAGTTGAGGAATCTCGCGTGCTGATGGCCGATAGTGACTTCTTATTAGAAGATTACTCTCGGACGTCAGCATGCGAGATGTCTCGACAAGCTCGACATGACGGGCTACTGCCTTAAAAAAGCACCGACTTGAGCTGCAGCCCCGTCGTTTCCTGCAGGCCGAAAAGCAGGTTCATGTTCTGAATGGCTTGGCCCGAGGCACCCTTCACCAGGTTGTCGATAACCGAGGTGATGAGCAGCTGCTTGCCGAATTTCTGCACGTGCAGCAGGCACTTGTTGGTGTTGACCACCTGCTTCAGGTGCACCTCCGCGTCCGACACCGTGGTAAATGCGGCGTCGGCGTAGAACTCCTTATACAACGCGCGCGCCTCGTCCTGCGTCAAATCCGACGGGGTGTAGACCGTGGCGAAGATGCCGCGGGTGAAGTTGCCGCGGTACGGAATGAAGTGCATCTCGCTTTCCAGCGCCGGCTGCAGCTGCGTCAAGCTCTCCCCTATCTCGCCCAGGTGCTGGTGTGTGAAAGGCTTGTAAATGGACACGTTGTTGGCGCGCCAGGAGAAGTGCACCGTCTCCGACAGGCTCTGTCCCGCGCCCGTCGAGCCGGTAATGGCCGATACGTGCACGTCGTCGGTGAGCTTGCCGGCTTGAGCCAGCGGCAGCAAAGCCAGCTGAATGGCCGTGGCAAAGCAGCCGGGGTTGGCAATGCTCTGCGCCTGCTGAATGCGCGTGCGGTTCAGCTCCGGCAGCCCGTACACGAACTCGCGGTCCGCGAATTCCCGGTCGGCGCTCAGGCGAAAATCGTTGCTGAGGTCGATGACGTGGGTGGTTTCCGGCAGCGGGTGCTTCTCCAGAAACGCCCGCGAGTTGCCGTGGCCCAGGCAGAGAAACACCACGTCTTCGTCGCCGGCCAGCGCGGCGGCAAAGCGCAGCTCCGTCTCGCCCACCAGGTCGTCGTGCACCTGGTACACCGGGCTGCCCGCGCTGGAGGAGGAGACGATGGCGCCCAGCTCCACGAACTCGTGGTGCAGCAGAATGCGAATCAGCTCGCCCGCCGTGTAGCCGGCCCCGCCGACGATGCCAACCTTAATTTTCATCGTTGAAAGAGGAGTGAATGCGCAGCTGGTTGCTGAAAATCTTGATAAAGCCCTTCGCGTCGCGCGAATCCCAGGCGTTGTTTTCCTCGCCGTAGGTCGCCACCTTCGACTGCATCATGTCGAACTTCGACTCGATGCCCAGCAGTTCGAACTGGTAGGGCTTCAAGGTCACGTACACCGTGCCCGACACCCGCTCCTGCGACGACTCCAGGAAAGCCTCCATGTCGCGCATCACCGGGTCGAGGTACTGCGCCTCGTGCAGCAGGGTGCCGTACCAGTTGGCTATATAATCCTTGTGCAGCAGCTGCCAGCGCGAGGACGTGTGCTTTTCCAGCAGGTGGTGGCCCTTGATCAGAATCAGCGGCGCCGGCGCCTCGAAGCCCACGCGGCCCTTGATGCCCAGAATGGTGTCGCCCACGTGGGTGTCGCGGCCGATGGCGTATTGCCCAGCCAGCTCGTTCAGCGCCACAATCAGGTCTACCGGCTTCATTTGCTCCCCGTTCAGGGCCACCGGCTCCCCCTTTTCGAAGGTGATGCTGATTTCCTGCGGCTCGGTCTTCGTCAGCGGGGTCGGCCAGGCCGACTCGGGCAGGCCCTGACGCGAGGTCAGCGTTTCCACGCCGCCCACGCTGGTGCCCCAGATGCCCTTGTTGATCGAGTATTTGGCTTTTTCCCAGCTCATCTCCACCCCATTGGCTTGCAGGTACTCGATTTCCTGCTGGCGCGAGAGGCGCAGGTCGCGGATGGGCGTCAGGATTTCGGTGTTGGGCGAAATCACCGAGAAGGCCACGTCGAAGCGCACCTGGTCGTTGCCGGCGCCGGTGCTGCCGTGGGCAATGTAGTCGGCCTTGTTTTCGCGGGCGTACTCGGCCAGGGCCAAGGACTGAAACATGCGCTCCGCGCTGACGCTCAGCGGATAGGTGTCGTTCTTCAGAATATTTCCCGCCAGCAGGTAGCGCAGGCACTCCTGGTAGAATCGTTCGGTTACGTCGATAACCTCGTGGCGCTTGGAGCCCATTTCGTAGGCGCGCTTTTCGATGCCGGCCAGCTCCTCCTGCGAGAAGCCGCCCGAATTGACGATGACCGTGTGGACTTCCAGGCCCAGTTCTTTCGTCAGATACACGACGCAGTAGGACGTATCCAAGCCGCCGCTATAGGCGAGAACTACCTTTTTTTGGGACATGAGACTGTGAGAAGGTTCTTGAGAGAGTGTGCGTTATTGGGTCGGGCTTCAGTCAGCCCGTCATGTCGAGCTTGGCGAGACATCTCGCGTGCTGGCGTTAAACGAGCAAATCAGGCCGTCATGCCTTAGCTGTCGTCCGCCTGCCGAAGCATCTCTACTGCTTCGGCAGGCGCTATTCAGAACATCCGGCTAAGTGATTTTACCAGCAGGCGAAGCGGTAGAGATGCTTCGACTGCGCTCAGCATGACGTTCTAGTGGCGCTAAATCGAGAAGTTCGAGTTCGGCGCCACGGCCGCTTCTTCCGAGCCGGGCGCATCCTTGGGCTTGTCGAGGAAGTCGATGGTAGCCTGGGCGCGCTGGCCGTACTCGTCGTTGAGGTTGTCGTACACCATGCCGGTGCAGAGGCACATGCGGCGTTGGTTTTCCTGCAGAATCGGGTAGTACTTGCAGGAAGAGCAGCCCTTCCAGAAGTCGTCCGACTGCGTCAGCTCGGGGAAGGCCACCGGCCGGTAGCCCAGCTCGGTGTTCATCTTCATCACCGGCCCGGAGGTGGTGATGCCGAACAGCTTGGCCTGCGGGTACTTGCTGCGCGAGAGTTTGAACACGGCGTGCTTGATGGCGCGGCCCAAGCCTTCTTTGCGCATCTGCGTATTCACGATCAGGCCCGAGTTGACGACGAATTTCTCGTCCTCAAACGTCTCGATGTAGCAAAAGCCCGCCAGCTGTTCGTCGATGAAGGCAATGATGGCATTGCCCGTTTCCATCTTCTTTTTCAGGTAGTTCGGGTCGCGCTTGGCAATACCCACGCCCCGCTGCTTGGCCGATTCCTCGTACCATTGACAAAGCGTGTCCACATACTGCACGTCGGCAGCATCAGCAACTCGTAGGATCATCGGGAAGGAGACAATGGTACCGGCCACTCGCAAAACGGGCGCGGCAAGAAAGTCGGGGGTCAGGAAAACGGCAGATGTACGCAAGCGGTACGCGGCGCGAAGCAACCTCGGGGAGCGGGTTGTCGCAACGACCAGCCCGCTCCGATGAGCGGCCGGTATCCGGGAAAAGTGCCAGTTGGGGAGGATTGGCTGGGGCGGGCAACGCGCCCTCGGGGGCATTGCGCAGGCGGGGACTAGGTCAACCCACCATCAGTACATGTACCGCGTCCTACACTCGTGCAGCCAGTTTGTGTCGTTAGAGTCCTCTCCGCTCGTGGGCCGCGCAACATCGGCGGCTCCCACTCCTGAAATTTTTCGCAAACATACTCCTCAGTCGTTACAATGCAAACGTACTTTTGCGCCCCAGCGGGCAAGGGTACGATGAATGGCCGGGCAACCGGAGCCGGAAATCTGGCTAACTCTTACGGGTGCGGGCACTTTGCGACTGAAATCCTGCGGCGAAAAAAGCGGCGGTGCGCAAAAAATTAACGCAACTGGCCGGCTGTTTTCAGTATCAAATGCGGGCTGAGGACCGCAACGGCTCCGCCCCGTACCGGCTTGCCCGCGTCGGGCAAGAGGGCAGCGCTGAAGGCAGGGGTCGTCGGAGCATGGCAGGTGCCGAAAGGCAGTTGATCATTTCGTCGCCATAACACCAAGCCGGCAAAAAAACGTTTCAAAAGCGCCGTAGAATTGCGGCCCGGAACCCTCTCCGGCCACCCCAGGCCACGCGCGGCTTCGAGGAGCCTAGTTCACTGACATGAAAGACATTCTCAAGGTATTCAAGATTGGCGGCGGCGTGCTCGACGACGAGGCGCAGCTCCGCGCGTTTGTGCGCGAGTTCAGCCAGGTATTGGGCCGCACCATTCTGGTGCACGGCGGCGGTAAAGGCGCCAGCCAAATGCTGCAGGCGTTGGGCATCGAGCCGCAAATGGTGCAGGGCCGCCGCATCACCGACGCGGCCACTCTTGACGTGGTAACGATGTTCTACGCCGGCAAAACCAACAAGCAGCTGGTGGCGCTGCTGCAGGCCGCCGGCACCAACGCGCTGGGCCTCTCGGGCGCCGACGGCAACGTCATCCGGGCCGTGAAGCGCCCGGTCAAGGACATCGACTACGGCTTCGTGGGCGACCTGCCCGCCGATAGCGTCGACGCGGGCCTGCTCGGCACCTTGCTGGAAGCGGGCCTTACGCCGGTACTCTGCGCCATTACCCACGACGGGCAGGGCCAGCTCCTGAACACCAACGCCGATACCATTGCCAGCACCGTGGCCCGGGCGCTGGCCCCAGCCTACGAAGTGGAGCTGCACTTCTGCTTCGAGAAAAACGGCGTGCTGACCGACATCAACGACGAGCAGTCGGTGATTCCGAAGATCGAGCCCGCGCAGTACGAGCGCCTCAAGACCGAGGGCGTCATTGCCGCCGGCATGATTCCGAAGCTGGACAACGCCTTTGCTGCGTTGGCCGCAGGGGTGGAAAAAGTCGTTATCGAGCACGCGCTGAACATCAACGCGCCCGTCAAGACCGTGCTATGCCGCAGCTAACCGAGGCGCTGGAGGACGCGGCCATCGGGCTGCTCATCGAGCTGATCCGCACGCCGTCGCTGTCGCGGGAAGAGGCCCAAACGGCGGCGGTGCTGGCGGCCTTTCTGCGCCGCCACGGCGTGGAGCCCCAACGCGCTGGCCACAACATCTGGGCCCAAAACCGCCATTTCGACCCGGCCAAGCCGACCATCCTGCTCAACTCCCACCACGACACGGTGAGAGCCGGCGCCTCCTGGACCTACGACCCGCTGGGGGCCGTGGTAGAGGGCGACCGGCTCACCGGCCTGGGCAGCAACGATGCGGGTGCGTCGGCCGTGAGCTTGCTAGCGACGTTTCTGCATTTCTACGAACGCGCGGACCTGGCCTACAACCTGATTTGCGCCATCACGGCAGAAGAGGAAATATCCGGCGCGGGCGGCATCCGCAGCGTGCTGCCGCTGCTGCCGCCGCTGGCGCTGGGCATTGTGGGCGAGCCGACGCAGATGGACCTGGCCGTGGCCGAGAAAGGCTTGGTGGTGCTCGACTGCACCGCCCACGGCCGCACCGGCCACGCGGCCCGCAACGAGGGCGACAACGCGCTCTACAAAGCCCTGGACGACATCAGCTGGATTCGCCGGTACCAATTCCCGGAGGTGTCGCCCCTGCTGGGCCCGGTAAAAATGACCGTGACGCAGATTCAAGCCGGTTCGCAACACAACGTGGTGCCCGACCGCTGCGCCTTTGTGGTGGACGTGCGCACCAACGAGTGCTACTCCAACCAGCAGGTGGTCGACCTCGTGCGGCAGCACGTGCAAGCCGACGTCGTGCCGCGCTCCACGCACCTGAACTCCTCGCGCATCAGCCTGACGCACCCGCTGGTGCAGCGCGGTGTGGCACTGGGGCGCACTACGTTTGGCTCGGCTACGCTCTCGGATCAGTCGATGATGCCGTTCGACACGGTGAAAGTCGGCCCGGGCGACTCGGCCCGCTCCCACACGCCCGACGAGTACATCATGCTCAGCGAAATCCGTGGCGGCATCCGCGGCTATATTGATCTGCTGGAAGGGCTGGTACTCTGAAGCTGAAGGGGCGGTGTAACTTTGAAGTTGTACCGCCCCTGGCATTTCTACCGGTCGAACGGTGCCTCTAGGCCTGCTCCAGCGCGGCCATGTCAATCTTGTGCATCTGCATCATGGCGGCCATTTTGCGCCGGGCGCGGGCCGGATCGGGGCTGGTCAGCAGCTGGCCCATGTTGGCCGGCGTGATTTGCCAGGACACGCCAAAACGGTCCTTCAACCAGCCGCACTGGCCCGGCTCCCCGCCCCCGGCCGTGAGCTGCTCCCAGAAATAGTCGATTTCGGCTTGGTCGGCGCAGGCTACCCAGAGGGAAATGCCTTCGGTGAACCGAAAGTGCGGCCCGCCGTTCAGGGCCACGTACTTCTGCCCCGCCAGCTCAAATTCGACGGTCATGGCGCTGCCCGCGGGCATGTGCGTGCCCTCGGTGTAGCGCGTGACGTGGTTGATTTTCGAGTCCTTGAAAACGCGCGTGTACAGTTCGGCCGCGGCTTCGGCCTGGTCATTGAAGGTTAGGAACGTGGTGATTTTCTGCATGGCTGACGGGGATTGGAAACAGCTCAAAAGTAGCGGCTCCTTGCAGCCCGCCGGGAGGCGACTTGCGTCAACTTGCGGGGTGATTTGCGACACGCGCAACTGCATCATCCGCGCGCGGACGGCGGACAGCGAGTCGAGGCAGCGTTTCGGGTGTGCGGACCGCGCTTGCGGCGGCTTGCACTACTTTTGCACCCATGAAGATTTGGGACAAAGGCATTGCCGTCGATAAGAAAATCGAGCAGTTCACCGTGGGGCGCGACCGGGAGCTGGATATGTACCTGGCGCAGTTCGACGTGCAGGCGTCGCGGGCCCAGGCCAGCATGCTGGCGCGGGTGGGCCTGATTTCGGCCGCGGAAAACGAGCAGCTGCAGCAGGGCCTGGCCGAGCTGGCCGCGCAGCTCGAAGCCGGCACGTTCACCATCGAGGACAGCTTCGAGGACGTGCACTCCAAAATCGAGTACTACCTGACCGAGCAGTTTGGCGACGCGGGCAAGAAGATTCACACGGCCCGCTCGCGCAACGACCAGGTGCTGACGGCCATTCAGCTCTTCCTGAAAGACTACACCGAGCGCGCGGCCGCCCGCATGATGCAGCTGGTGGACGTGTTGCTGCAGAAAGCCGAGCAGCACCAGGCGGATTTGATGCCCGGCTACACCCACTTCCAGGCGGCCATGCCCAGCTCCTTCGGGCTGTGGTTTTCGGCCTACGCCGAGCACCTGCTGCTGGATTTGGCCCTGTTCGAAGCCGCTCACACCGTGGCCGACCAGAACCCGCTGGGCTCCGGCGCGGGCTTTGGCTCCTCCTTCCCCATCGACCGGGCGCAGACCACCCGCGACATCGGCTTTGGCTCCCTGGCCGTGAGCAGCGTGGGCGCGCAGATGCTGCGCGGCAAAACCGAGAAAACGGTGGCCTTTGCCCTGGCCGGCGCCGCGGCCACGCTCTCGAAAATGGCCTACGACCTGGTGCTCTACAACTCCCAGGACCTGGCCTTCGTGGAGCTGCCGGCTGCCTTCACCACGGGCAGCAGCATCATGCCGCACAAGAAAAACCCGGACGTATTCGAGCTGATCCGGGCCCGCTGCAACGCCCTGCAAGGTGTGCCCAACACCATCATTTTGGCCACCAACAACCTGCCCTCGGGCTACCACCGCGACTTCCAGATTTTGAAGGAGTTGTTATTCGAGCCGCTGACGCAGTTTCTGGACATCCTTGACATCGTGCTCTTCGCCCTGCCCGAGCTGAAGATCAAGCCTAATCTGGTGGAGCAGCCGAAGTACGACGCCATTTTCACCGTCGAAAACATCAACCAATTGATTCAGGCCGGCGTGCCCTTCCGCGAAGCCTACAAGCAGGTTGGCCGCGCGGTGGAAGACGGCAGCTACCAGCCGCACCGCCAGTTTCAAACTACTCACTTGGGCAGCGTGCACAACCTGGGGCTAGCCGATATCCGCGCAAAAGTGGATCGGTTCAGGGCCGGCAGCCGCTTGGTGGCCCGCTAGAGTTCAGGCTGTGTCCGAGCCTTAAAATTGCGTTAGCCCCGGCCCTAAGGCCGGGGCTTTTTTGTGGTGTAGGAATCCTCTTATCAGAGTCAATAAGGGCCATCCAGCACTGCGACGGTATTTTTTCATCAAAAAACCGCGCAACTTTTAATTTTTTTTCAGCTTAAAATTCACTTATAGCCAAGTGCTTATATCAGTTGATTTGACATGGTGAGTGTGCACTCACGAAAAAAAGTAAGCTAACACTTACTTGGATATGCAAACCTTTGCGTAATATTGCTCTCGCTAACGGGCAATGACTCCCACTAGTTGCTAGTTAGCTTACTACCACGTTCTGTTCTACCGGCTGTTGTCCCACCCCAGCCGGAAACCTTTCGAGAATCGGCCCCAAGCCGACCTATCGAACCCCAAGGCCGGCCGATTCGGAAACCCCGAGTCGGCCGGCCGTTTTTTCGGCCGGTACCGACCACGTGCGGGCGCTACCTCGGGCAGCGCAAAAAAATAAAGCAACTATGCGCATATAGGGCGAACTTGCAGCGTTTTGGCCATATTTGGCCGCTAATAACCCAGCGCGTCGGTTTTTTCGGCCGAACCACCAGCCTCCATGTCTACAGTCAACCGCAAACAGCACATCGCTCAGGTAGCCTTGCAGCTCTTTGGGGAGAAAGGCTTCGAAAACGCCTCTACGCAGCAGATTGCCAAAGCCGCCGGCGTTTCCGAAGCCCTTATTTTCAAACACTTCGGGTCCAAAGACCAGCTGCTCGACTTCGTTATTCGGAGCGGGTACAAGCGCATCATCGAGGAAAACCGCGGCTGGCTCTCCGAGCAGGACCCGCTCACGTTTATCCACGCCGTCATCGATTTGCCGGTGAAGCTGGTGCAAACCGAGCCCCACTTTTGGAAGCTGCAGTACCGCTTGGCCAACGTGGAATCGGCGCGGCAGCAGCACGAGCGGTTTATGCAGCCGGTGCCAGCCCTGCTGGAAAAGGCCTTCAAGGCCCTGGGCTACGAAGAGCCCGAAAAGGAAGCCAGCCTGCTGCTGCTGCTGGTGGAGGCGCTCTGGAAAATCGAGGCCAACAAAACCGACGAGCACGTGCGCGACATGCTCGACTTCATCAAGCGCAAGTACCAGCCGCAGTAAGCGCCGCTGCTGCCGCCGGGCCTGCTCCACAACGCCCCGCTGCTCCGTTTCGGGCGCAGCGGGGCGTTTCGTCGTTTGCCGGCTTCCCGGTCAATACTCCCCGATTTGCGGCTGCTCCTTGCTAGGGAGCTGCAGGCCAATGAGCATGAGCACGCCCGTCAGCAGAATTACCACGAAGAGGATGTTTTCGCTGACCTCGCCGATGAGGTGCTTTGGCGGGATGCTGTAAAACAACAGAATGGTAATCAACCCTTTCGGCGCGATAAACACCTCCGGAACCAGGCTGGTGCGGGCCACGTAGCGCAGGTACACGTAGCGGATGCCGGTGAGCACAACCACGATGAGCGCGCCCTGCAGCAGCAGGCGCGCATCGAGAATGCCGCCGAGCGAAATGGAGAAGCCGAAGAGCAGGAAGAAGAACGTGCGGATCAGAAAGGCCGACTCCGCAGTGATGCTTTGCAGCTGGTGCAGCTCGTCCTGCAGGCGCTCCAGCTGAAACCAGCGCCGCAACGGGCCGCGCAAAAACTGGTCGGCGTTCTTGACAACCAAGCCGAACACCAGTACCACCAGCAACGAGGAGAGGTGCAGTTTCTTGGCCAGCGAGTAAATCAGAATCAGGAAGGCCAGCACCAGGAAAAACTTGACGTGCAGGCGGATGCGGTCGAGCAGAAAGGCCAGCACGGCCGTGGCCAGGGCCGACACGACGAGAATGGCCAGCAGGTCGCGGGTAAAGGTGAGGGCCGAGATGCCGCGGGCAAAGTTGTCCTGGGCCACGAAGTTGAAGAGCATGATGCCCAGGATGTCGGAAAAGGTGCTTTCGTACACGATGAACTCTTGCTTCTCGCCGCCCAGGCCCGCCACGCTCGGAATGGCAACCGCCGAGCTGATGACGGCCAGCGGCACGGCGTTGAGCAGGCAGCTCTGAAACGGCACCGCGGGCCCCAGGTACCACTGCAGCAGCCCGCCGATGGCCAAGGCTTGGCCCAGCAGCATCAGGGCGGCGGCGGCGAAGGCGCGGCGCACCAGCGGGCCTTTGTCGCGGCTGATTTTCAGGTTCAAAGACTCTTCCAGCACAATCATGATCAGGCCGACAATGCCGAGCAGCTCCAGCGTAACGCGCGGCAGCACAACGGCCGTGCCCATGTAGTCGACGGCCTGCTTGATGGCAATGCCGGTGAGCAGCAGCATGAGCACCGAGGGCACTTTGGTAGCCCGGGCGACGATGTCGAAGAGGTACGAAAGGATGACGGCAATGCTGAGGTAAATCAGGATGGAGTAGGGTCCCATGCGGGCAACATACGTAACGCAACCGGAACGCGGCGGGCGCGGCCCGGCGCAGCGTGCGTATTTTTGCCGCCCAGCCGGGGCAGTTGCCCACCGCGGCGGGCCGTCTTACCCCACATGCATCACCCTAACGTAGCCATCATAGGCGGCGGGCCCGCGGGCCTGCTGGCGGCCCAGCACCTGGCCGAAGCCGGCGTGCCGGGCGTGGCCGTGTACGAGGCCCAGGCCACTGCCGGGCGCAAGTTTCTGGTGGCGGGGCACGGCGGCTTCAACCTGACCAACGGCGAGCCGGTGGCCGCTTTCGGCCCGCGCTACGGCGCCCGGCAAACTGATTTCGAGCAGTTTCTGACCGGTTTCGGCCCTGCGGAGCTGCGCCGCTGGGCCGCGGAGCTTGGCATTGAAACCTATGTAGGCAGCAGCGGGCGCGTGTTTCCTACCGAGGCGCACAAGCCGGCTCAGCTGCTGCGGGCGTGGCTGCAGCGGCTGGCCGCGCTGGGCGTGGCCGTGCACACCCGGCAGCGCTGGCTGGGCTTCTGCGGCCCCGGCGGCCTGCGCTTGCGCGACGAACGCAGCGGCGCGGAGTACGAAGTGCGGCCCCGGGCGACGCTGCTGGCCCTGGGCGGCGCGAGCTGGGCCAAAACGGGTTCCGACGGCCGCTGGGCCGCCGTGCTCACGCAGGAAGCCGGCGTACCGGTAGCGGCGTTCGAACCCAGCAACTGCGGCGCGGAAGTCGCCTGGTCGGCCTATTTCCGGGAGAAAGTGGGGCGGGCGCCGCTCAAGAACGTGGCCCTGCGCTGCGGCGCTGCGGAGGTGCGCGGCGAAATCATGCTAACGGACTACGGACTGGAAGGCACGCCGGTGTACGCCCTCACCCCGGCCCTGCGCGCCGCGCTGCAACCCGGCACTGGGGCCCCGCTCCTGCTCAACCTCAAGCCCGATCTGGCGCCCGCCGACGTGCTGCGGCGCCTGCAGCAGCCCCGTCGCGGCCGCTCCTTGCCCGAGCACCTGCGGCAGACGCTGCGCCTGGGTCCGCCGGTGCCCACGTTGCTGCGCGAACTGGTGCCCGCGGCGGCCCTGGCCGAGCCGGCGCAGCTGGCCGCTCTGCTGCAAGCCTTGCCGCTGCCGGTCACGGGGTTGCGGCCGCTCGACGAGGCCATTAGCACCGCCGGCGGCGTGCCGTTTGCGGAGGTGGATGCGCACCTGATGCTGCGGCGCCGGCCGGGCACTTTCGTGGCGGGCGAAATGCTGGATTGGGAAGCGCCCACGGGCGGCTACCTGTTGCAGGGCTGTTTCAGCACGGGCGCGTGGGCGGCGCGGGGTATTCGGGAATGGCTGCAAGGCTAGACGGCTGGCCCAGCGGCGGGCCGGATGCCGCTATTCGTAGGGCTCTACCTCGTGCGCCTCGGCTTCGGCCAGGATGCGGCGGGCTTCCTGCAGCAGGCGGTAGCCGGGGTTACGCTGTTCGCGCCACAACAGGGCCAGCAGCACCACGAACGAGAGGCCGGGCAGTAGCATCCCCAGGGCAAACCACAGCCAGAAGCGCCGTTCGTAGCTGTACGCGCAGTAGCCGGTGACCAGCGGCAGCCACAGCAACGCACAAATACCCCCGAACAGTAAATCAACTAGCATAGCACCCAGAAGAGCTTCAGCTCCTTAGCCCAAGATACAACGGCCGGCGCCCCGGCGCAAGCCCGGCCGTGGCCCGCCGCGTTTCTCAACCCCGCCACCGGGAAAAAGTTCGGCCCGGCAGCCGATAACGCCGGCCCCGGCGCACCTTCCGCGGCGGCTTTGCCGTATGGAATGCCCGACAACCGGCGGCCCGCCCTAGGCCGGCGGGCCTCTTTTGCGCCGCATGTGGGATTACCAAAGTTTGTTCCGGGTCTCGGCCCAACTCTTCGCCGAGGGTGTTTTCAATCTGCTCGACCGCAACCTGCGGCCTGAAGTGCTGCTGGTGGGCCTTGCCGCTGCGCGCGAAGCCGATGCCCCCGGGGCCGTGCGCGTGGAGCCGCCCACCCACCGCTACCGACCCGAAACCTTTGCCCACGTGAAGGACCGCGCCGCCGCCCTCGAACTGGACGGCGCCCGGGAACTAGTGTACCACCTGCAGCACGACGACCAGGACCGCTTCGAGAAGCTGCGCTGGTACAGCATGCTGCGGCAGGCCATAGAGCTGGAGCTGGCCCCGTTGGCCGCCGAGGAGGGCAAGCGCGCCTTCTGCGCCCTGCCGGTACTCATCAACGGCTACCTCATCATGACGGTGCTGCAGCTCTCGACGGAGGCGCTCAAGAGCTACTACCGCTTGCCCGGCGAAGTCACCCACGAGTCCCGGGCGCAGTCCTTGCTGCACGCGGTGGTGCGCGAGTTTTTGCTGGAGTGCAGCAAGGCCCTGCGCGGCTCCGACCTCGACCAGGAGGAGGACCGGCCCATTCTCGACCGCGACTACAACGAGCTGCTGCGCTCGGCGGCCCGGCGCTTCATGCAGGGCCCGGCCGGCGGCAACCACGGTCTCTACGACGCCTGCAACGGCGTGGCCGGCCTGCGCCACGAGGGCTCCGAAGTGCACGGCACCATGCTCATTGCCCGCCGCAACCACCCGGCCGTGGTGCCGGTGCTCACGCTGGAGGCGCCGGTGCCGCTGCGGGACCACCGCTCCATCCGCAAGCTACTGGAGATGAGCGAGGACCGCACCTCGCTGGTTTCCGACGCGGCCCACGTATTCGGCCTGGGCTACCTCACCGAGCCTACCGACCCACTCTACGAGCCGCTGTTCACGGTGCGCTTTACCACGCACCACAACTGGGAGCTGAGCTACGCTGACCACGTGATGATGCGCGTGGTATCGGGCACGCCGCGGCTGCCGAAGGGACGCATCAACGAGCAGGCGTTTGCCGACACGGTGCGCCACCTCTGGCCGGACTTGCACGACGCGGCTGTGGCCAACCTCTGGGAGCTGACCATGCAGGCCACCAACCAGACCCACGGCACCATTCTGGTGGTATCGGACAACGCCGGGCTGGAGGCCCAGCGCCTGACGCGGCAGAGCTTCCGGGTGGCGCCGCGCTACATGACGCCCTCGGTGCTGCGCTTGGTCACCAACATCGACGGGGCCGTGCTCATCGACCCGCAGGGCACCTGCTTCGCCATCGGCGCCATCCTCGACGGGCTGGCCACCGAAAAGGGCGACTCCTCGCGCGGCTCCCGCTACAACTCGGCCGTGCGCTACGTCGAGTCGGCCCGCTACGCCACCTTGGCGGTGGTGGTGAGCGAAGACGGCTGGATTGATTTGCTGCCGTCGAAAAAGTAAGCCTGCGTCACGAAGCAAGAAAAGGGCCGGCAACCCGCTTGGGGTTGCCGGCCCTTTCGGAACCGTGCGGGCGGGCCGGCGCAACGGGTGGTTGCGCCGGGCGCCGGGGTTATTTCTGCTGTGCGGTGGGCTCGGCCAGCAATTCGCCCACGTCCACGCTGTCGCCGGCGTCGCCTACTTCGGTGGTTACGCGGGTGACGGCGAAGGCGTTGACGCCCGTTTGGATGACGGCAAACTGGCTGTAGGACGTACCCGAGGAGGTGTACGGAACCGCCTCAAACGACTGGCCGCCAACGACGACCGTCGCCGTGATTTTTGTTACCAGGCACACACCGCGGCCGCCGGCTTGCCAGGGCTGCCCGTTAAACGGAATCGAGTAGTTGTCGTCGCTGCAGAAAAACGAGGGGTAGGTGACCGTGCCGGAAACGGAGCCGGGCGTGGAATTAACGATGTGAACGGGGGGGTAGGCCATGGATTGGAGTGGAATGATGACGGCGGGAAACCCATTTTCCGGCCGTCACAAACCTCATCAGCCCCGGCGCCCCGAACGCGGGCAGAAATACCCGATTTCGTCTCCGCGTACAAATACGCGCCCGCCCTAAGCCGCCCCTACCGGTTCACGGCTTGCATCATCTCGGCCGGGTAGCGGGTGCCCGCGGCGGCCCCTTTGGGCGCTATTTCGTCGATATGGCGCAGGTCGTTGGCGGTGAGCTGCACGTGCAGGGCGCCCACGTTTTCTTCGAGGTAGGGCACGCGCTTGGTGCCGGGAATGGGCGCAATGTCCTCGCCCTGGGCCAGCACCCAGGCCAGGGCCAGCTGTCCGGGCGTACAGCCTTTCTGCTGGGCCAGCTCGTTAATGCGGGCCACGAGGTCGAGGTTTTTCTGAAAATTCTCGCCCTGGAAGCGCGGGGTATGGCGGCGGTAATCGTCCGCGGCCAGGTCTTCAAAGCGCTTGATCTGCCCGGTGAGGAAGCCGCGACCCAGCGGGGAGTACGGCACAAAGCCGATGCCCAGCTCGCGCACCGTCTGCAGGATGCCGTCTTCCGGGTCGCGGCTCCAGAGCGAGTACTCCGACTGCAGGGCGGTGATGGGGTGCACGGCGTGGGCGCGGCGGATGGTGTCGGCGCCGGCTTCGGAGAGGCCCAGGAAGCGCACTTTGCCTTCTTTCACCAGCTCGGCCATGGCCCCCACGGTTTCCTCGATGGGCGTATTGGGGTCGACGCGGTGCTGGTAATAGAGGTCGATGTGGTCGGTGCCTAGGCGCTTGAGGGAGCCTTCCACGGCCTGGCGCACGTACTCGGGCCGGCCGTTGATTCCGCGCTTGGTGGGGTCGTTCGGGTCGCGCTGAATGCCGAATTTGGTGGCAATGACCACCTGCTGGCGGCGGTCCTGGAGGGCGCGGCCCACCAACTCTTCGTTGGTATAGGGCCCGTACATATCGGCCGTGTCGAAGAAAGTGACGCCCAGCTCGGTGGCGCGGTGAATGGTGCGGATGCTTTCCTGGTCGTCGCGGCCGGCGTAGAAATCGGACATGCCCATGCAGCCCAGGCCCAGGGCCGATACCTGTAGGCCCTGCTGGCCGAGCGTGCGCGTTGGTAAGGTGCTCATGCGAAAAAGGTGTTTGGAGAAGGATAAATGGAACAACGGCATACAACCGTCCGCGGGCCGAATTGATTGGCCCGGCCCGAAAAATCACCCCGACCCGGCAGTTTGCGTAGAATTCCCAACCTCCTACTCCGACTCCCCATGGAAACCGCTCTGCCCAATAAATACGCCCGTTTGCGCTCCACCCTCAGCCCGGCCGAAACCGACGCCCGCCTGCAGTGGGTCGACCACGTGGCGCGGCTGATGGACAGCCAGTTCCGGCTGCCCGGCACCAATTTTCGCTTTGGCCTCGACCCGCTGCTGGGCCTTATTCCGGTGGTCGGGGAGCTGGGCACTTTTGCCATTTCCGCGGCCCTGGTGCTGACCATGGTGCGCCACGGCGCCTCGCGCAAGGTGGTGGTGCTCATGGTACTCAACATCCTGCTCGACACCATCGTGGGCAGCATTCCGGTTATCGGCAACCTCTTCGACTTCGCCTACAAGAGCAACGAGCGAAATGTGCGCCTGCTGCGCCGCCACTACGGCGAGGGCCGCTACCAGGGCTCCGGCACCGGCCTGATTGTCATGGTTGTGCTGGCCCTGGCGGGCATCCTGGCCTTGGTTGGCTGGGCCAGCTACGAGCTGTTCCGCTGGGCCTGGGCGTATTTTCAGTAGCCGCCTATGCTCCAGCGCGGCCACCTTGGTGGTCCGCGCAGCGTGGCACCCTGCACGCCGGGTCCGAGGCCACGCTGCGCGGACCAGGTGATTGCTCAGGCCCGCCCGCCCACTACGGCCGCTGAGGTGCGGGCCGCTGGCCGTCCGGCGTTTGGGGGTTACCTTTGCGGGCGTGAATACCCACCGTAGTACCCTGAGCGGGTGGCAGGCGCTGCCCTTACTGGCGCTGCTGCTCGCGCCCGGCTGCCTGCAGCTGCAGAGCGACAAGGAGCAGCAAGGTTTCGTCGAAGAAAAAGTGCTCAAACGCCACGACGAGCTGATGGCCAAGATGGACGAGCTCTACCAGCTGCGCCAGCAACTGAGCAAGCTGCCCGACTCGGCCGCCACCGCCCCGCGCCGCCGCGCCCTGCTCGCCGCCGACGCGGGCATGATGGCTTGGATGCACCAGTACCGCAAGCCGGCCGACACCACCCGCCACGAGGTGGCCATGGCCTACCTGAACCGGCAGTTCAAACGAATCGACTCGGTGGGCGTGTTGATGGAGCGTAACATTGATTCGGCCCGCGCGGAGCTGTCAGCCGCCGCCCCGGCCGCCCACTGAACCATGTCCCGAAAAGCATTTTTCCGCCCCCTGCTGGGCCTGCTGGGCCTGCTGGCCTGCGCCGCCCTGCTGCCCGCCTGCCGCCCCAACGGCGGCGCCGAATCGGCCGCCGACAAGCCCCTGCCCATGCTGGGCTTCCCCACCGTGCTGGCCCCCGGCGACACGCTGTTTCCGCGCATTCCCGCCTTCAGCGTGCTCGATCAAGACAGCGCCGTAGTTACCCCGGCCACCTTTGCCGGCAAGGTCTACATCGCCGACTTCTTTTTCGCCACCTGCCCGAGCATCTGCCCCAAGATGCAGAGCCAGATGCTGCGCGTGTACGAGAAATATAAGGACGACCCGCGCGTGGGCTTCCTCTCCCACACCATCGACCCGGAGCACGACACCCTGCCAGTGCTGCGCGACTACGCCCAGCGCCTGGGCGTGCCCACGGCCAAGCAGTGGCACTTCGTAACGGCCCCGCGCGACACGATTTTCCGCCTAGCCGGCCAGTACATGGTGGCCGCAGAGCGCGACAGCACCGCCCCCGGCGGGGCCGTGCACAGCGGGGCCTTCGTGCTGGTGGACCCGCAGCGCCACGTGCGCGGGCAGTACGACGGGGTGAACGAGAAAGAAGTGGACCGCCTGCTCGAAGAGCTGCCGCGGCTGCTGAAAGAAATGGGCCCGGCGCCGGCGGCCACGGCCAGCAAGTAGTCCGATGGCCGCCGCGGTTTCCTTGCACCTAGCGCTGCGCACGGCCGGCGCGCTGCTGGCCGGCGCGGCCGTGCTGTCGGCCTGCTTTACCGACCGGCAGAACGAGGGCCAGCGCCTCTATGCCTCACACTGCGCCAGCTGCCACGGCGAGCAGGGCGAGGGCCTGCGCCGCCTCATGCCCCCGCTGGCCGGCTCCGACTACCTCACCAAGCACCGCGACCAGCTGCCCTGCCTGATCCGGCGCGGGCAACGCGGGCCGATAGTGGTGAACGGCGTGACCTACGACCAGGTGATGCCGGCCCACGAGGACCTGACCGACTCGCAGATAACCAACCTGCTGAACTACGTGCACGGCGCCTGGGGCAACCGGGGAGCCAAGCACACCATTCGCGAAGTCAGCCAGCTGCTGGAAGCCTGCCAGGGCTCCGACGGGCGCTAAGCCGCGCACGCGGCGCCTCGGCGGCTTTCGGGGAGTTTTCGGCTGGTTGTTCGGCCAAACATCCGTAGTTTGCACCTTCATCCGATTATTGCCTCATGGGTCTGTTTGACTTTCTAAAGAAAAAAGACGAGCCGGCAGCCACGCCGCCCGTTAATGCCCCCCAACCCGCTGCCCCCGCCCCCACCGAGGCCAGCAGCCCCGCTCCTGCCCAACCTGCCCCGGCCAAGCCCGAAGGCGGCCCGCGCTACCAGCGCCCGGCCTTTGCCGCCAAGAGCGCGGCCGATATCCAGCCTTCGTTCTCGGCCACGGCGCCGCCCATGCCGCCCATGCCTGAGCCGCCGCCCCTGCCCTTCGAGCCCAGCAACAACCTGGAGCAGGTGCTGCTGCTGGCCGCCCAGGACCCGCAGTACCGCCTCGCCTTCTACCACGAGCTGATGCAGGCCGAGCTGTTTGTGCTTACCAACGCCCCCGAAGGCGCCGAAGCCGGCGAAGTAACCGTGGCCGAGGGCACCGAAGTGCAGCTGCACGTGCTCCACGACGGCCGCCTGCCCATCTTCTCCTCCATCGACCGCATTTTCGAGGGCGGCGCCCAGCAAGGCGAGGTATCGTACCTGCGCGTGCCGGCCCCGGGCTTCTTCCAGATGACGCAGGGCGCCGATTGCGTGCTGAATCCCTTCTCGCCCTTTGGCAAGCTGCTGGTGGCCCCGGAAATCGAGGACATGGTGACTGGCCGCATCTTCAACCCGCCGGCGGAAGGCCAGGAAGCCGGGCCGCAGGCCCAGCTGCTGCCCTTGCCCGAGCCGCCCGCCGGCTTGGCCAGCGCGCTGCGCGAGTTTTGCGCGCAGCACGCCCACATCATGGTCGCTTACCTAGCCCAGGTGCAGATCGAGGGCGAAGAGGCGCCTTCCCGCCTGCTGCTGGCCTTCGGGGTGGAGGACGAAAACATGGACTTCCTGCAGGAAATGGGCCCGGCCATCCAGGAGCACCTGGAGCAGACGGCCATTGACGTGGCCCGCCTCAGCCCCGACCCCAACGAGCCGCTGACGGCCTTCTTCACCCAGCAGGAGCCCGTGTACCTGCGCGCCGACCTGGCCGCTACGGCCGAGGATTCGGACGAAGACACGCTGGCCTAAGCCGGCTGCAGCCCTGGCTACCAAAAGCAAAACCCCGCGCCATTGAGTTGACGCGGGGTTTTTCGTGCCCCGGCAGTGCGCCGCTAGGCTTCAGCAGCGGTGGCCGCCTCTTGCGCCGCCTGCCGCTGAGCCACCCGCCGAAACAGCGGCAGCAGCAAGAAATACAGCACCAGCACCACCGGCACCGAGCCCAGCAGCCAGAGCAGCAGCGCCCCCACCTCGGCCCGCCAAAACAGCTGCAGGGCCGCCTGCCAGTCGTGGCTGAGCAGGTACTGCAGGCGCTCCAGGGTCAGGTTGCGGGTGGCGCCGCCGAGCAGCTGGGCGCCGTAGCGCAGCAGGGGCAGCAGCAGCAGAATCTGCACCGGGCTCATCAGGTGGCTCACCAGCAGCAGGGCGCCCACGTTCAGGCGCAGCCACACGGCCACGGCCGTGCCCAGCACGGTGGTCACGCCCAGCAGCGGCACCAAGCCGAAGGCCGCGCCCAACGATACGGTAAGCGCCAATTGCGTGGGCGAAAGACCTTTGCGTAATTGCCCGAGCAACGGCTCGACGACGCGGCGGCGGAAAAATCCGGGTTGGGGGGTGACGGTTTCGGTCGACATCTATTCAGCAGGAGCCGCGCGGGGCCGGCCAGGTTGCCTTCGGGTAACTGCCCGGGGCCGCGCCGCGTTTCACTCAACACTTCTACGGCTGGCCGGAGTGGCCGGCCACGCCCCGGGTTGTCGGGGTTCGGCATGACAAAAGTACGTCCCACCGGCCGGCTGCACCACCGCTGGCCCGATTTCTTCACGCTGCTGCGCCGCGCCGCCCGCGAGCTGTCGGCCCACGACCCGCTGCGGCTGGGCGCGGCCACGGCGTTTTTCACCACGTTTGCCCTGCCCCCCATCCTGATTTTGTTTATCAGCGTGCTCGGAGCCATTTACCCGGCCTCGCAGGTGCGGGCCCTGCTGCTGGAAAAAGTGGCCGACCTGATCAGCAGCACCGGCGCCGATTTGCTGGAGCAGATTGTGACCAACGTGACCAACGTGCAGCGCAGCCACTGGGTCACGGCCGCCGGCTTTGGCTTTCTGCTGTTCGTGGCCACCACCCTGTTCGTGGTCATTCAGAACTCGCTGAACGAGCTGTGGCAGGTGCGGCCGCGCCGGCAGGTGGGCCGTTTCGGGCGGGTGCTGCGCGAGCGGGCCCGCTCGGCCTCGGCCCTGCTGGTGACGGCCGCGCTGGCCGTGGCCGCCATCCTGGCCGACTCCATCCTGCACGTATTTGGCGAGCTGGTGGCCGATTTCGACGTGACGGCCATGCTGGTTTTGGCGCAGGTGCTCAACAACGCGGTGTCCTTGCTGATTCTGACGGCGTGGTTTGCCCTGGCGTTCCGCAACCTCAGCCACGCCCACGTGCCCCGGGCGGCGCTGTGGCGCGGGGCCCTGCTCACGGGCTTGCTGTTCGAGCTGGGCGAGCGGGTGCTGCACCTGCTGCTGGTGCCGCGCAACTTGGGTCCCATTTACGGACCGGCGTCCTCGGTGGTGCTGCTGCTGCTCTTCGTGTTCTACTCGGCCATGATGTTTTATTTCGGCGCCAGCTTTACCAAAGTGTACGCCCAGTACAGCGGGCAGCCGCTGCGGCCCAAGCCCTCGGGGGTGCGCTACCGCCTCGTGAACGTGCCCGACCTGGCCACCGCCGAAACGCCCGAAGTGGCCCAGGCCCGGCACCGGCGCGCGGCCGTCAGCCGCCTGCAGCGGGCGGTACGCCGCTTGCACTTTCCGCACTAACGGCCGGGGCCGGGCTGGCCGAACACGCCGCCTCGTCACCTTCCTCTCCCGCCGCGGCCCAGGCGCCGGCTCCGCGGCCGGGCAGTTTCGTACCTTCGCAGCCCCATTGTTGATTCCGCTGATGTCCGACGCTGCCGCTACGCCCCTTCCTACCGCCGCTCCCGCCCCCGATTTTGCCGCTCTTGGCCTGAGCGAACCGCTGCTGCGCGCCCTCGCGGAGCTGCGCTACGAACAGCCTACCGCCATTCAGGCGCAGGTGGTGCCGCTGGTGCTGGCCGGGCAGGACATTGCCGGGCAGGCGCCCACCGGCTCGGGCAAAACTGCCGCTTACGGCTTGCCCCTGCTCCAGCAGCTCGACCTGACGCAGGACGCGGTGCAAGTGCTGGTGCTCGTGCCGGCCCGCGAACTGGCCCTGCAGGTGCGCGACGAACTCAAGCGCCTCGGCAAGTTTTTGCCGAACCTGCGCGTGGCCGCGTTCTACGGCGGGCACAGCTTTCAGGAAGAAACAAAGAGCCTCAAGCAAGCCCCGCACGTAGTGGTGGCCACGCCCGGCCGCCTGTTCGACCACCTCGACCGCCGCACGATTGTCCCGAACAAGCTGCAGCTGCTGGTCATCGACGAGACGGACAAGCTGCTGGAGCTGAAGTTTCAGGAAGCCCTGGCCAATATCGTGCAGCGCCTCCCGCGCCGCCGCCAGACCCTGCTGTTTTCGGCCACCATGCCCGAGAAAGTGCTGGAGCTGGTGCGCAAAAACCTCACCCGCCCCCGCCACGTGCAGGCCGATGCCCAGGCTGACGCCTTGCCCGAGTCCTTGACCCTGCTGGGCCACGTGGGCATCACCGAGAAGAAGCCGGCCGCGCTGTTTCACATCCTGCAGAAGCCCGACACCGGCCGCGCCCTCGTGTTTTGCAACACCCGCCAGCGCTGCGAGGAGCTGGCCCGCTTCCTCACCAGCCGCGGCCTGGCCGCCGAGGCCTTGCACGGCAAGCTGCCCCAACCCGAGCGCGACAAAGCCCTGCTGAAGCTGCGCAACGGCTCGGCCCTGGCCCTGGTGGCCACCGACGTAGCCGCCCGCGGCATCGACGTGACGGACCTCGACACGGTTATCCAGTTTGAAGTGCCCGAGAAGGCCGACACCTTTCAGCACCGCGCCGGCCGCACGGCCCGCGCCGGCGCCGCGGGCACAGCCCACATCCTGGCCACGCCCGCCGAGCAGGCGCTGGTGCAGCGCTGGGCCGTGGCCAAGGAAATCAAGTGGGAACCGCTGCACGCCCCGGCCCTGCCGCCCGCGGCCAAGACGCCCAAGCCGACTACCGTGACCCTGCACGTGTCGGCCGGGCGCAAGGAGAAAGTTAGTGCCCACGACCTGGTGGGCGCGCTGGTCAACGTGGCCGGCCTGGAGCGCGAGGCCATCGGCCGCATCGAGGTATTCGACCACTACAGCTACATCACCGTGCCCCGCGAAGCCGGCCGTGCCGTGCAGGACAGCATGGCCGGTGCCCGCATCAAGGGCAAGAAAGTGCGCGTGACGGAAGTGCGGTAACGGCGCCCTGAGCTTACACCAACGGACCGACTAGGAGAAGCAGCTGCTTCTCCTAGTCGGTCCGCGTTGTTTTCAGTCCCTTTATCTGCTGGCAGCGAACCGCCGCTGGTTGTTCGTCCGGTCGCGGTCGAGGTAGCGCACGGCGGGGTCCACCACCACATAGGCCGGGCGGCGGCCGAGCCGCAGCTGGAGCTGAATGCGGCCGTCGACGACGGGCGCTTCGGCGCGGTACAGCTCCCGCCCGGTTCCGGGCGGGCCGTCCAGCACGGCTACGTCGAAGCTCTCACCGTCCGGATTCAGCGCTACGTCGCGCCGGCCCTGACCGGCGGTTTTGCGGGCACTGATGCGCACCTCGGCCAGGTACTGGCCGCCGGTCGGCGTCACCAGGGCGGTATCCACGCGCAGCTCGCGAATCACCCGGCCGGTGAGCCACTCGTCGACGGCGGCGCGGTCGGCGGGCGCGGTGGCTTCGGTGAGCAGGGCCGTCCACAGGTCGCGGGTGGTGGCGCCGCCGCGCGGGCCGCCATAGGTAGCCAGCAGGCGGGTCAGGGCGCGGTCGACGGCGGCCGGGCCGAGCCGGACGCGCAGGCTGTTCATCATCACCGCGCCCTTGCCGTAGTAGAGGTAGGCTTGGTCGTCGACGGCGAGCATGGCGGGCTCGGCAGCGGCTTCCACGGTGCGGCCGGCCAGGTAGCGGTCCTCGTCGAAGGCCAGCACGGCGGGCAGGCTGCCGGGGCCGTAGGCATCGGCCAGCACCAGCTGCTCGGAGTGCTTGGCCAGGGTTTCGATCAGGGTGCTGCCGCCGCGCACGTCGGCCGGGTCGAGGGTGTGGCCCCACCACTGGTGCGACACCTCGTGGGCGACGCGGCGCAGCACCAAATCCACGTCCGCGGACTGAGGGTCGGCGGTGAAGCCCCGGTCTTCGGTAAACAGCACTAGGCCCGGCAGCGCATAAGCCCCGAACGGGGCCCAGGCCGGCACTTCGGCAATGCGCAGTGTGGAGTGGGGATAAGCGCCGTAACGGGCGGTAAGCACCCGCAGCGAGCGAGTGGCCGCGGCCAGCATGCGCGGCGCGTTGGCCGCGTGCTGGGGGTGGTACCACACCTCCACCGTCACGGGGCCCTGCCGGGCGCGGCGCACGGCGTAGCGGGCAGAGAGAAAGCCGAAATTGGGCGTAATGGGGCGCGGCTGCCGGTAGTGGAAATAGCGCCGGCCGTGGCGCGTCCAGCGGCGCACAAGCTGCCCCGGCGCCAGGGCCGTCTGGTCGGGGTCGGTGCTTACGGTGGCGTCGAGGGTGAGCCAGGCGCGGCCGGGGCCGGCGGCGTGCACGGCGGCCAGTTCGGCAGCGGTACGAGGCAGGGCCGGCGTGGCCGTGGCCGGCGCCTGCAGCTGCTGCCGGCGCCGGGCGGCCGGGTCGCTCAACTCGCGGCCGGGGCGGTAGCCCAGGCTGGGGAAGACCTCGGCGCTCATCAGCATGGAGCCGTTGGCCGTCACGTCGTAGCCGAAGCCCCCGGCGCGGACGCCGCTGCGGTCGAGGGCCAGGCGGAAGGGCAGGCGCGTGCGGGCACCGGGCGGCAGGGGCCGGGGCAGCCGCAGCAGGTCCACCCCGAAGCGGGCGTCGTGGCGCAGAAGGCGGGCGCCGGGCAGGGCGAGGCGGGCTTCGGCCACGTCCTCGGGCCACTGCACCAGCACCGTGTCGAGCGGCCGGGCAGTTTGGTTTTCGAGCACGTAGCTGCCCCGGATGGCGGCGCGGCGGGCCCGCGGGTACAGGTCGACTTGGGTGCGCACGGCTACGATGGCGGGCTGGGGCTGGCGGGCCAGCGGGCGGTAGGTACGCTCATAATCGGCCTGCCAGGCTTCGTGCGCAGCGCGGCTTTGCCAGGGGTGGCGCACCGTGGTTTGCCAGTATAGCCAGCAGGCCACGGCTGCCAGCAGGCCGGTGCCGGCCAGCAGCAGGCGGCGGGTGCCGGGGCGCCACTGCTGGGGCAGGGTGCGCAGGCGGGCGCCCAGGCGGACTTCGGTACCGCGGGCCCAGAGGCCACCGCTCAGCGCGGTGAGCAAGCCGGCCAGCAACGCCCAGTAGAGCATGAACGCGGCAAACGAGGGCAGCACCGGGCCGAAGCCGTCGAGGTCGGAGTGGGCGCCGCTGGGGCCGGTGCCGAAGTGCCACATCGGGTGCTCCAGGCCCACGACGCTGCCGCGGTAGGCCACGAAAGCCAGCAGCAGCCCGGCCATCATGCCCAGCCAGCGGTTGGGGCTGACGACCTGCAGGGCCAGCGCGCCCAGGGCAAAGAGCACCAGCGGCAGGCCCGCCAACCACAACAAGGTCAAATACAGGCCTACCTCCACTTGCGCGTAGCCCTGCACCAGCTGCGTGGCGGCGCCCACGGCTATGCCCACCAACGCCAGCAGTACCGGCAAGGCGCTCAGGGCGGCGGCTTTGGCCAGGAAAAACACCCCGTTGGGGGCCGGCGTGGCGTCGAGCAGGGGCGCGACGCCCAGCACCCGCTCGCGCCAGACCACCTCGGCCGCGTAGTACACCACGACCACCGTGCCGAGCAGCAGCAGGGGCAGGCGGATGGCGTCGAGCATCAGGCCGGTAGTGGGCAGCAGATGGGTGCCGAACTCCCCGCCGCCGGTCTGGGCGCTGCATTCCATGCCCACCACAAACACCCACAGCGCCAGCAAGGTCAGAAACGGCCAGCCGCGCAGGATGTAGCGCAGCTCCAGGCGCAGCGCCCAGCCCAGTGCGCGCCTAAACGCGGCCCCCGAACCCCAAACCGGCGCTACCGGCCCGTAGGCGACGTCCGGAACCGCTTCCGCACCGGCCCGGACCCGCGGGGCCGGGCGGCGGGCCGGCTCGTCGAAGGAAAACCGCGCGTACACCAGCGCCAGCACCGCCGCCGTCACGCCCAGCCAGAGCAGGCGGTTGAGCAGCAGGTGGCCCGACAGCGCGAGCAGGCGCCCGTCGCGCTCGGCGGGCGTCCAGTAGCGCGTCTGCTCGAAAAAGGCCGAAAGGCCGAACGGGTCGAGCAGGGCGGCGCGGGCCAGGCCCTCGGGCGTGGGCGGGGCCGTGCCGGCCATCAGCGGCGAGTCGATGAGCAGGGCCGTGACCAGGTACAGGGCGTAGATGGCCACGGCCCCGACGTAGGTGGCCAGGGTACTGCGCGTGAGCGTGGCCACGGCAAACAGCACCGCGCCCACCAGCAGCAGATTGGGCAGCACCAGCACGAGCAAGGCCCAGAGGTAGGCCCCGGGCCGCACCGCGCCCAGGCGCTCGGGCGCCACCGGCAGCAGCAGCGGGGCCAGCAGCAGCACGGCCGCGGCCAGCGTGAGCACGGCCGCGCCGGCGAGCAGGGCCCCGCCCAGGCGGCCGAGCAGGTAGCGGGGCTTGCCCACCGGCGTGGCCCACACGATGCCCGTCATGCCGTGCTCCACGTCGCGCAGGGCAGCCGGAGCGCAGAATACCGTCAGCACGAACACGCCGAGCAGGCTGAGCACGGCCAGGCTCTGGGCCACCACGTAGGGCGAGTTCACGTGCACGTTGGCCGGGCCATAACCGGTGCCCACCAAAAACGCGCTAATCACGGCCAGGGCCGCGGCGGCTACCGCGAAGGGGCCGCGCCGGGTGTGGTAGCGCCACTCGAAATGCAACAGGCCGGGCAGCATCAGGATAGCACGGCTAGGGCGGGGGCGGGCACGCGGCCTTCGCCCTGGGCCAAGGCGTAGAAATACACGTCTTCCAGTTCGGGCTCCACCGGCGCGAAGCCGGGCGCGGGCGGCGCGTCGGCCAGCACCCGCAGGCGCGTCTGGCCGGCGTGCAGCTGCGCCGACAGCACCCACAGGCCGTCGGCCTTGAGCCGGGCCCCAAGGGTTTTGGGCACGGCCTTGCTCCACACCCGGCCGCGCAGCTCGGCCACCAGCTCGTCGGGCGCGCCTTCGCGCAGCACCCGCCCGCTGGCCAGAATGGCCATGCGCGGGCACAGCTGGCGCACGTCCTCCACGATGTGGGTCGAGAGAATCACCACCACCTGCTCGCCGATTTCGCTGAGCAGGTTGTGAAACCGGTTGCGCTCCTCCGGGTCGAGGCCGGCGGTGGGCTCGTCGACGACCATCAGGCGGGGCTGGCCGAGCAGGGCCTGGGCAATGCCGAAGCGCTGGCGCATGCCGCCCGAAAACCCGCTCACGGCTCGTTTGCGGTGCTCCCAGAGGTTGGTTTGCACCAGCAGGGCCTCGATCTGGGCGCGGCGGGCCGCTTTGTCGTGCAGGCCCTTGAGCACGGCTACGTACTCCAGCAAATCCAGCGCCGACACGCCGGGGTACACGCCGAAGTCCTGGGGCAGGTAGCCCAGGCGCGCCCGGTGCGCCTCCGGGTCGTCGAAGATGGAGCGGCCTTCGAAGCTGATGCTGCCCGCGTCGGGCGCCTGCAACGTGGCAATGGTGCGCATCAGCGTGCTTTTGCCGGCGCCGTTGGGGCCCAGCAGGCCGTAAAGGCCGCGTGGGATGGTGAGCGTGACGCCGCGTAGGGCGGGCACGCCGTTGGGGTAGGTTTTGGTGAGGTTGTGCAGAACGAGGCTCATGGGCAGGTGAGCCTGACGGCGGAAAATCAGCGTCGCCGGGCACTGCAATTGTATGAAAAGGTACTTTGTTTCGCAAGGTACCTTTGAAATAATTAGTTGCCTGCTTACCTTCGGCCGCCGGCCGATTTCTCATAACGTACTGGCGTACTTTCGGCCCCTTCTCCTACTTGCCCTTACCCATTTGCCGGAGCCCACTATTGCCGCCACTGCCAGCAAGCTGCTCTTCATTTGCAGCATGAACCGCTGGCGCAGCCTCACGGCCGAGCGCCTGTTCGACCACCACCCGCACTACGAAGCCCGCTCGGCGGGCACCGAGCCTGGCGCCCGCGTGCGCGTCACGGCCGGGCACCTGGGCTGGGCCGACGCGGTGTTTGTGATGGAAAAGCGGCACGCCGAGCGGTTGCGGGCCAAGTTTGCCGACGAGCTGCGCGGCAAGCCCCTGGTGTGCCTGCGCATTCCGGACCATTATCAATTCCAGGACCCGCAACTCGTGGCCTTGCTGCGCGCCAACTTAGCGCCGCACCTGCCGCTAGGCAGCCTTTGAGGCGGACTCTGAGCACCTGCCAACGGGCCGCCCGCAAACGTTTCCGTGAGTAAATCCAGGGCTTTGCTTGCTTGCCGGACTCCGGTTTCGGAAGCTTGAAGGCACTTCTCACCTTCTCGCGCTCCATCATGGTTTTTGGCTGGCCCGTCGGGGCCGCGCTCCGGTCGTTGCCGACGGCCGGGCGGCGGCTCATCCTGTTGCTCTTGTTGCCGGGGCTAAGCGCCGCCGCCTGGGCCCAGGGCCGCACCACCCAGCGTCTGAACACCGGCTGGCAGTTTCAGAAGGACGCCGAAGGCCGCCTCAGCCCCGCCGCGCCGCCCGCCACCGGCTGGGAAGCCGTGAGCCTGCCCCACACCTGGAATGCGCAGGACGTGCTCGACGACGAGCCGGGCTACTACCGCGGCACGGGCTGGTACCGCAAAACATTGCTTCTGCCCGCTGGCTGGCAGCAGCAGCGCCTGTACCTGCACTTTGCCGGGGCCAACCAGGAAACCGCGGTGTACGTGAACGGGCGGCTGGCCGGCCGCCACGCGGGCGGCTACACGGCCTTTCGCGTGCCGCTCAGCGAGGCGCTGCGGGCCACGGCTACCCAAGACAACGCCGCCGAGCTGCTGGTGCAAGTCACCAACCGCCACAACCCGAACATTCCGCCGCTGTCGGCCGATTTCACCTTCTACGGCGGTCTGTACCGGGGCGTGTCCTTGGTGGCGGCCCAACCCGTGCATTTCGACCTCGACAACTACGCCTCCGCGGGCGTGTTCGTGACCACGCCCGCGGTGTCGGCCGCGGCGGCTGCGGTGCAGCTGCGCGGGGCGGTCCGCAACGCGGATGCGGCCCCGCGCACCGTGCGGGTGCGCAGCCGCTTGCTCGACGCGGCCGGCCGCGTGGTGGCCGAACACACCGTTAAACTCAAGCTCAAGGCGGGGCAGCAAGGCGCGTTCGAGCAGGCGTTCAAGCCCGTGCAGCGGCCGCATCTGTGGTCACCGGCCGACCCGTACCTCTACCGCGTGGTGTCGGAAGTGCTCAGCGAGCAGGGCCAGCCGCTCGACGAGGTGGTCAACCCCGTGGGGCTGCGCTGGTTTCGCTTCGATGCAGCCCAGGGCTTTTTCCTGAACGGGCAGCCGCTCAAGCTCATCGGCACCAACCGCCACCAGGACCAGCCCGGGCTCGGCAACGCCCTGCCCGAAGCCCTGCACGAGCGCGACGTGCGCCTCGTCAAGCAGATGGGCGGCAACTTCCTGCGCGTGTCGCACTACCCGCAGGACCCCGCCGTGCTCCAGGCCTGCGACCGGCTGGGCATTCTAGCCTCGGTGGAAATACCCGTCGTCAACGCCATTACCGAGTCGGAGGCCTTTTACCGGCGCTGCGACTCGATGCAGACCGAGATGATCCGGCAGAGCTACAACCACCCGTCGGTGGTCATCTGGGCCTACATGAACGAGGTGCTGCTGCAGCTGCCACCGGGCCTGAAAAAGGACAACGACGCCGGCCGCGCCTACCTGCAAAACGTGGCCCGCCTGGCCCAGCGCCTCGACGACCTCACCCGCCGCGAAGACCCCGCCCGGGCCACCATGCTCGTGTGCCACGGCGCCTTCGAGCTGTACCGCGACGCGGGCCTGCTGCGCATTCCGACGGTGGTGGGCTGGAACCTCTACCAGGGCTGGTACTCGCCCAAGCTGGAGGACTTCCCGGCGTTTTTGGAGCGCCACCGCCGCGAGCTGCCCGACAAGCCGCTGCTGGTCACGGAGTACGGCGCCGATTCCGACATCCGCCTGCACAGCCTGCAGCCCCGGCGCTTCGACAAAACCAGCGAGTACTCCACCGCCTACCACCAGTACTACCTGCGGGAAATGCGGACCCGCCCCTTCGTGGCCGGCAGCGCGGTGTGGAACTTGGCCGAATTCAACTCCGAAAAGCGGCAGGAAGCCGTGCCGCACGTCAACAACAAGGGCTTGCTAACCGGGGACCGGCAGCCCAAGGACGCCTATTTGCTCTACCAGGCCCAGCTGCTCTCCGCGCCGTTTGTGGCCATCGGGGCGCGGGGCTGGCGGCGGCGCGCGGGCGTGGCTGCCGGCCCGGATTCGCTCGTGTGCCGCCAGGCCGTGGACGTGTTTACCAACCAGCCGGCCGTGGAGCTGCGCCTGAACGGCCGCACGCTGGGCACCAAGCCGGCTGCGGAGGGCGTGGCGCGCTTCCAGGTGCCGTTCGGTCCCGGAACCAATCAGCTGGTGGCCACCGTGCCGGGCCAGACCGTTACCGACCAAGCCGACATCGAGTTTCAGCTGGTGCCCGCGCAGCTGACTGCGGCGGCCGTGCCCTTCACCGAGCTGAACGTGAGCCTGGGCGACGAGCGGCAATTCAGCGACGAGGCCCGGCAGCAGGTGTGGCTGCCCGAGCAGGCCTACCAGCCCGGCGGCTGGGGCTACGTGGGCGGGCAGGTGTACCGGCAGGCTGGCAACGGGCAGCTGCCCTACGGCTCCAGCCGCAACATTCTCGGCACCGAATACGACGCGGTGTACCAAACCCAGCGCGTGGGCCTGCAGCAGTTTCGCCTCGACGTGCCCGCCGGGCAGTACGAAGTGACGCTGCACTTCGCGGAGCTGGAAACGGCCCCGCCCGCCGAGCAGCTGGTCTACAACCTCGCCCAGCCCGGCGCCGCGCCCGGGGCAGCGCCCGCCCCCAGCCGCCGCTTCGACGTGCTGATCAACGGGCAAGTGGTGGCCGCGGCCCTGGGCCCCGACCACTACCTGACGCCCCTGCAGGCCGTGAGCCTGAGCTTTCCGGTCAAGGCGCCGGCCGGGCAGGGCATCGTGGTGGAGTTTCGGGCGCAGCGCGGCGAGGCGGTGCTCAACGGTATTCAGGTCAAGCGGCTGTACTAGCGGCTCTCGTTCATAAATTTTTTCGCGGCGGCTTTTAACCGGCGCCCGGTACTCCGTGCCCAACAAGCGCGCCGCCTTTCTATGGCCGGCCGCGTCCCCGCGGTCCACGCCTTCCCGGCGCGGTTCAATCGGCTCTGCACCCGGGCCGGCCGCTCTACCAATGCCCCGCCGTGCGGTTTCGCGCCGCCTCCACTCCTACCGAATCAGCTCCGGGGCCTGGCTCCGGCTGAGTGCTTCCTTTTCCCACCACAACCATCATTCCCATCATGCCCAACACCTTACCGCATTCCCGTGTATTGCCCACCGGCGGGCCCGGCCGCTGCCTGCTGTTGCTGGCGCTGCTTCTGTTCGCGGGCCCGAGCCGGGTCGGGGCGCAGGCCATCAACGCGCGCTTTTTCGGCGTCAACTACTGGTACCCGGGGGCCAGCCTCTCGCCGCTGCAGGCCAGCCTGAAGGAAGCCGACCTGCAGTGGATGCGCATCGGCGGCAACCTCTACAACAACGACTGGACCTCGCCCAGCCAGTACGACGCGGCCATTCAGTACGCCAAAGCCACCGGCTGTGAGCCCATCGTGCAGGTGCCCATCCAGCTCACCCCGGCGCAGCTCAACAGCTTTATCACCTACTTCAACACCACCAAGGGCTACAACATTACCTACTGGTCCATCGGCAACGAGGCCGACCCGGCCGACGCCAGCACCACGACCCTCAACGAGCCGGCGGCGTGGTCGGCGGGCACCTACTCGTTTCCGGCCACCGGCGGCTACACCTACGCGAGCTGGGTGGCGCAGTTCAAGCTGCTGGCCACCCAGCTCAAAACCACCGCGCCCGGCAGCAAGCTCGTCGGGCCGGACTTCCGGCTGTTCTACCCGCAGGTTATCAGCGACTACTACAAGAAGTTTCTGGAGGACGTGGGCGTGCAGAAAGTGGGCGCCGTGCCCATGCTCGACTACCTCTCCTTTCACTTCTACGGCGACAAAACCGAGTCGGAGCTGGACGCGCGCTTTGACTTGCTGCAGGGCTATATCGACGCGGCCAACGCCACGCGCACCGGCCTGGGCATCGGTTCCCCGGCGTTGCGCCTGGCCCTGATGGAGGTGAATGCCGAAGCCGGCTCGGGCAGCGGGCAGCTTAAGCCCTGGGATTTTCGGGCCGGGCAGTTTGTGGCCCTGATGGCCAAAGAGGTGATGAAGCGCAGCGGCCTGGCCGTGGTACCCTGGAGCATCTACGAAAGCAACGGCAGCCAGGGCAGCACCGACTTCTCCCTATTCAACGCCGACGGCTCGCGCCGCTCCACCCTGCAGCACCTGGCGCTGCTCAGCCAGCACCGCCGCGACAACGTGATGAACGGCCAGCAAAGCGGCGAAGCCGACCGCGTGGTGGTCGTGGCCATGCGCTGCTCCACGGGCACGGCCCCGGGCTACACCGTGATGCTGATGAACCTGCAGGCCAGCACCAGCTATACCTACCGCGCCGCCCTCGATAACGCCTACCACGGCGCCGAGCAGGTGCGCATCAAACTCGAAGGCTACCCGGGCGCCACCACCCAGCTCAACGGCACGCTGGCCCCGCGCAGCACCCACGTCTACAACCTGGATTATCAGGGCAAGGTGCTCAGCCAGCTCGTGTACGCCGAGGGCGACGCGGCCCCGGTGGAGCAGCAGACCTTTCTGGCCGTCGACAAGCTTACGGGCGGCTACCTGCGGCCCCTGGACGGGCTGAGCACCAACAACATCGTGCAGGACACCAGCCCCGACCTCACGCTCAGCTCCTTCCGGTGGCTGGTGCAGCCGGCCGAGCCGGGCTACTTCTACCTGCTGAACCAGTACACCGGCCGCGCCCTGCGCCCCACCGGCAGCAGCGCCGAGTACAACCTCGACGGCCGCCCCATTGGCCAGGTGGTGCTCGACGCCACGAACCGCTACGAGTCCGCGAGCCAGTGGCAGCTGCAGCCCTCCGGCGACGCCGACTACTATTGGCTGAAAAACCGCTCCTCCGGCAAGTACCTGCGCCCGCAAAGCGGCTCCACGGCCGACAACGCCGCCATCGTGCAGAACGTGCTCGACCCCAGCCTCTCCTCGTTTAAGTGGCGGCTCAACGCCCAGGGCTTCGTGCCCGCGCCGGTAGCCCGCGGCAGCCTGGTTACGGCCGCCGCGGCTGCAACGGGCGCCGCCGAGGCGCAAGTGTATCCCAACCCGGCGCAGGATGTGCTGAACGTGACGACCGGCGCCGAACCGGCCGAGCTGACGCTGCGCGACCTGACGGGGCGAGCCTGCCGCCGCCTGAGCATCAGCCGCCGCGGGCAACTAGACCTGCGCGGCCTGCCGGCGGGCATCTACACGCTGACGGTCAGCACCAGTGGCGGGCAGACGCACCGCCGCGTGGTGAAGCAGTGAGTGCGGAATAGCAGCGGTACGCAGGTTATTAGCCCGTCATCCTGAGCAGAGCGAACCGAAGGTCCTTGACTACGTCGACCTTCGGTTCGCTCTGCTCAGGATGACGTGCTGGTTCCCTTGCTACGGCCCGGGCCGCAACTATCCGCCGCGCCTGCCGTTCTTGCGCGCTATGAATTACCTCATCGGCCTGGCCGTACTGGCCCTGGTGGCCTTCGTGATTTACCGCTTCGCCACGGCCGGCCCGCGGCAGCGGGCGGCGGTGCTGCGCCAGCCCTTTCCCGAGGCCTGGCGGCAGCTGCTGACCGAGCGCGTGGCCTTTTACTCCGCCCTCACCGACACGGAAAAGTTGCGCTTCGAAAAGCAAGTGCAGCTGTTTCTCGCCCAAACGCGCATCACCGGCATCAAAACCAGCATCGATGATGCGACGCGGCTGCTGGTGGCCTGCTCGGCCGTCATTCCCATCTTCGGCTTCCGCGGCGGCTGGGAGTACGACAACCTGGGCGAGGTGCTCGTCTTCCCCGATGCCTGGCAGCTGCCGCGCGACGAATTCCAGGAAGTGGCGCCGCTGGAAGGCACCCTGCTCGGCTCGGTCCAGAACTTCCAGACCGACCACTACATGCGCTTGAGCAAGGCCGCGCTGGAGCAGGGCTTCCGCGACGCCAAGGACAAGCAGAACGTGGGCATTCACGAGTTTGCCCACCTGCTCGACGAGGCCGACGGGCAAATCGACGGGGTGCCGCTGCTCATGCTGCCGCGGGAGCTGGTGCCGGAGTGGCGGCGCGTGATGCACGAGGAAATCGAGCAGATCCGGGCCGGCAAATCCACCATCGGCGACTACGGCGGCACGAGCACGGCCGAATTTTTCGCCGTGGTGCTGGAGTACTTCTTCGAGAAGCCCGAGCAGCTGGAGCAACACCACCCGGCCCTCTACGAGCTGCTCACCCGCACCTTTCGCCAGGACCCCGGCCTGCGCTACGCCCGCTTCGACCCGCGCCGCCTGCTCAAGAAAGCGCCCAAGCGCCTGGGCCGCAACGACCCCTGCCCCTGCGGCTCAGGCGAGAAGTTCAAGAACTGCTGCCAGCGCGCCCAAGAGGCCGACGCGGCGTAAGGGCGCAGTTAGCTGACGCGCACGGCCCGCCGCGGCGCCACCGGCCGGCCGCGCGTGGCCCACACCGTCACGCCTATCATCAGGGTGCCCAAGCCGATGGCAAACAAATCGGTGAAGTAGGTAACCCAGGTTTCGCCGGTGCTCGTGAACAGAAACCGGTCCCGCGTGCCGCCGTACAGCGCCCGCGCCCGAATGGTGCCCGCCGCCGTGCGCGTGCCCACGGCAAACACCTTGGCGCCGCGGTCGAAGCCGCTGTAGTGGTAGAGCTTGGTTTGGCGGCCCACCGACGTCTTGCGCAGGGCGTAGCCCGGCTCCAGGGTAGCGGTGCCGCCCGCAATGTTGAGCTGCAGCCGGGGCGCCACCCAGTCGTCCTCCACCCAGTGGCCCGGCTCGTTTCTCGACAGCTTCAGCTCGCTGCTGCGCACGTAGGCCACCAGCGAGTAGTTGTGCTTGGGGTTGGTTTCGGCGACGGTGCCCTCCACCAGCACGGGCGCGCCCGTCGGCAAGGCCCGCACCGCCGCGGCCGACTGCGGCTCCAGCGCGCGGATGCGGTCGAGCACGGTATCGGAATAGCGCTGCTGCAGGTAGATGTGGCCGCAGCCGTAGGCAATGGCCAAGGCGCCGAGCAGGATGACTTTGTGTCTGGTGGCCATGGACGGCGAGAGGGAGAACTTCCCCGCAAGTATACCAGCCAGGCCGCCTCGCGCGCATCCCCAATTCATGTGAGTGGCCCTGTTTTCCCGCGCCCACTTGCCGCCACCAGCCGGGGGCCGGTCTAAGCCAATTGTTTTTCCTTGGCGGGCAGGCCGCCGGCGGCCTGCTCAAACCGCTCCTCGTAGCGGGGGTGGTTGGTGCCCATGAGCCGGTCCCACCAGTTGAAGTACAGCCCGAAGTTGTGGCGGACGTACTGGTGGTGCATGTTGTGGTGGGTGCTGGTGTTATGCAGCCGCCCGAAGCGCGTCTGGAGAAACCACCGCGGGTAGGGCTCGTAGCCGAGGTGACCGAGCACGTTCATGCCCATCTGGTAGAGCATAAACCCGCCCAGCGCCAGCGGGTGCAGGGGCAGCACAAACGCCAGCAACGGCACAATGGCGGCCTCAATCACCGCTTCCAGGGGGTGAAACGAGAAAGCGGCCCAGGGCGAGGGATTACGCGAGAGGTGGTGCACCCGGTGCACATAGCGAAACACCACCGGCAGGTGCATGAAGCGGTGCGTCCAGTAGAAATACGCGTCGTGGGCCCCGATGGCCACCACCACGCTCAGCACGAGGTAGGGCCAGCCGTAGCGGCTCACGTCGGTGTACAGGAGCGAGTAGCCGTGCTTGCGGGCGACGAACAACCCCGCTCCCACCGCCGCGAAGATCAGGCAGCTGAGCCCGGAATACACGATTTCGGTGCGCAGATGTTGACGCTCCGGAAACGAGGGCTGAATGCGGCGGGGCTGCCACTGGGCGCGGCGCCACACCCAAAATACCAGGTAGGCAACGCCGGCAAACAGGGCGTAGCGCATAACCAGGATAACGAGGTTGACGGCGTAATGCGCGCCGATTTCGGCGAAGGAGACGGGGGCTGGCATGACTTAAAACGGCAGAAGACCTGAGGGCAACAACGTGCCGTCGAAAATAGCGCCCGGTCCGCTCAATGGTGCGCCGCCGGGCCGGTATGGCTGCGGATGGTTATTTTCGGCGCACTTCACCGGTTCGGGCGGCCCTGCGCCCGGTTTTCCGCTTTTCCCCATGCACAAGCACGTCCTGCCCCTGCTCACGGCCGCCCTGCTGGCCGGCTGCGCCCAGAAAGCCACCGCCCCCACCGCCGCCACCCCGCCGCCCGCGCCGGCCGAGCCGGCCACCCAGCCCGTTGCGCCCACCAACTGGCGCAACGAAGCCGAGGAGTTTTTGAAAGATTACTCGGGCAAATACCAGCAGCTCTACACCCAGTCGAGCGAGGCGGAATGGCGCTCCAACACCCACATCGTGGCCGGCGACTCCAGCAACGCCGCCGCCACGGCCCGCGCCAACGAAGCCCTGGCCGCCTTCACCGGCAGCACCGTCAACATCGAGCGGCTGCGCCAGCTGCTGGGCCACGAAAGCGAGCTGACGCCCCTGCAGGTCAAGCAGCTCAAAACTGCCCTCTACAACGCCGCCGCCTCGCCCCAAACGGCCGGCGACGTGGTGAAACTGCGCATCAAGGCCGAAACCCAGCAAACCGAGAAGCTCTACGGCTTCACCTACAAGTACCAGGGCAAGGCGGTGACGACCAACGACCTGGACCGGGTGCTGCGCGAGGAAAAGAACCCGCAAAAGCGTCTGGCCGCCTGGGAAGCCTCCAAGGCCGTGGGGCCCACGCTCAAGGACGGCCTGCTGAACCTGCGCGCCCTGCGCAACAAGGTGGTGCAGGGCTTGGGTTACCCCGACTACTTCACCTACCAGGCCTCCGACTACGGCATGACCCGGCAGGAAATGATGGAGCTGGTGCGCAAAATCAACCAGGAGCTGCGCCCGCTCTACCGCGAACTGCACACCTACGCCCGCTACGAACTGGCCAAAAAGTACGGCGCCAAGCAGGTGCCTGATTACCTGCCCGCTCACTGGCTGCCTAACCGCTGGGGCCAGGACTGGAGCGCCCTGGTCGACGTGAAAGGCCTCAACCTCGACCCCATTCTGGCCAAGAAAGGTGCCGAATGGCAGGTCAAGCAGGCCGAGCGGTTTTACCAGAGCCTGGGCTTTCCGGCCCTGCCCGAAACGTTCTGGACCAAGAGCAGCCTCTACCCGCTGCCGACCGGCGCTACCTACAAGAAAAACAACCACGCTTCGGCCTGGCACATGGACCTCGACCAGGACGTGCGCAGCCTAATGAGCGTGGAGCCCAACACGGAGTGGTACGAGACGACCCACCACGAACTGGGCCACATTTACTACTACCTCACCTACACCAACCCCGACGTGCCCGTGCTGCTGCGCGGCGGCGCCAACCGCGCCTACCACGAAGCCATGGGCAGCCTGATGGGCCTGGCCGCCACCCAAAAACCCTTCCTGGCGGGCCTGAGCCTGGTCGACCCCAAGACGCAAACCAATCAGACGCAGACGCTGCTGAAGGAAGCCCTGAATTACGTGGTGTTCATTCCCTTCGCCTCGGGCGTGATGAGCGAATGGGAAAACAACTTCTACGCCGATGACCTGGCGGCCGACCAGCTCAACGCCCGTTGGTGGCAGCTGGCCAAGGAGTACCAGGGCATTGTGCCCCCCACCGCCCGCGGCGAGCAGTACCTCGACCCGGCCACCAAGACCCACATCAACGACGACCCGGCCCAGTACTACGACTACGCGCTGAGCTACGTCATCCTGTTCCAGCTCCACGACCACATCAGCAAGCAGATTCTGCACCAGGACCCGCACGCCACCAACTACTACGGCAACAAGGAAGTAGGCCAGTTCCTGCGCGACATCATGTACCCCGGCGCCTCCGCCGACTGGCGCGCCCTGCTGCGCGAGAAAACCGGCGAGGACCTTTCTGCCCGCGCCATGGTCGACTATTTCAAGCCGCTGATGACCTACTTGCAGCAGCAGAACAAAGGCCGTAAATACACCATGTAACCCGCTTGGCTTCGCCTTCGGGCGAAGCCGAGCCTTCCTCACGTATGAAATCCACCTGGTTTGTCTTATTGGTTCTGGCGCTGCTGAGCAGCTGGCCCGGAACGGCCGCCGCGCAGTCCGCCGCGGCCCCGCTGGTCATCGGTGAAACGTTTACGCTCGAATCCAAGGTGCTCGGCGAAACCCGGCGCCTCAACGTGTACCTGCCGCCCGGCTACGCCGAATCCCCGTCGCTGCGCCTGCCGGTGCTCTACATGCCCGACGGCGGCCTGAACGAGGACTTTTTGCACGTGGCCGGCTTGGTGCAGGTGTCGGTCGGTAACGAAACCATGCGCCCCTTCATCCTGGTGGGCATTGCCAACACCGAGCGGCGGCGCGACATGACCGGCCCCACCGAGGTGGCCGAGGACAAGAAAATTGCGCCGCGGGTGGGCGGCTCGGCCGCGTTCCGCGAATTTATTCGCACCGAACTCATGCCCGCCGTGCGCGCCCGCTACCGCACCACCGACGAAACGGCCGTGGTTGGCGAGTCGCTGGCGGGGCTGTTCGTGGTCGAAACCCTGCTGCTGGAGCCCGCGCTGTTCACGTCCTACGTGGCCATCGACCCCAGCCTGTGGTGGAACCGCGGCGCGCTGGCCGGCCAGGCGGCCAAGCTCCTGCAAACCCAGCCCAGCCGCTTTGCCGGCAAGGCCGTGTACTTGGCCATCAGCAGCCAGGGCGACGACCAGCACATGCACCAGCTCACGGAGGCCCTGGCGGCCTCCGCTGCCCGCACCGGCCTGCGCAGCCAGTACGACCCGCTGCCCAGCGAAACCCACGCGACGATTTACCACCCGGCGGCGCTCCGGGCGTTTCGCCTGCTGTTCAAGCCAGCCCCGCCGAAAAAGTAGCTGCCTTTCGGCCCCGTAACCGACAAGCCCGCCCCGGCGCTGCAGCAGCGCCGGGGCGGGCTTGTCGGTTACGGAGTTGCCGCCGCTAGTAGTTGGCTTCCGCCGCGGGCAGATCAATCAGGATGAACTGCGCATCCTGCTCGGCCCGGAAGTGAATGACGTGTTCGTCGGTCATGCGGGCTTGGTCGCCGGGGCCCAGACGGGTGCCGTTGATGAGGATGGCGCCTTCGCGTACGTACACGAAGGTAAGTCGAATGGGGAACGTTTTGAACTCCAGCTCCTTATCGGCGCGCAGGTTGCTCCAGTACACCGTCGAGTTGGAGTTGATGTACACCACATCTTCCAGCACTTTCTGGCCCGACACCAGCGGCACCAGCTCGTTTTTCGACCCCAAAAAGTCGATATCTTTCTGCTCGTAGCTGGGCGCCAGTCCCTTCTGGTTCGGAATAAACCACAGCTGGTAAAACTTCAGCGACTCGTCCTGCTGGTTCATTTCCGAATGAGCCAGGCCGGTGCCCGCCGTCATGCGCTGCACCTCCCCGGCCTTGATGGTCGTTTTGTTGCCCATCGTGTCCTCGTGGGTGATTTCGCCCTCCAGCACGATGCTCACGATTTCCATTTCGTGGTGGGGGTGCTGCGGAAAACCGGATTTGGCGGCCACCGTGTCGTCGTTGAACACGCGCAACGGCCCGAAGTGCATGTTCTTGGGGTCGTAGTAGCCAGCGAAGCTGAACAGGTGGTAGCTGTTGAGCCAAGCCACGGGCTGGGCGTGAAACCGGTCGTTGGCGGAAATGTAGGAGAGCATAGTCGTCGGGCGTGAGGTCGGGCTGGCCGCGGCCAGGAGTACTGCCCCGCATACGCTCCGGGGCCGCCGAAAGTTAAATCACGGATTCCGGCGAACTAGTCCCGCCCACCAAGATTTTCCAGTGGAGTTGCCACCGCGCTCTGCCCCAGCTGGGCCGCCCCCACCACCGCAGTTCCGCATCAGCCCTTGCTTCCAAGCAATTAACGCTCGGCCGCGACAAACCAACCGAGCCGCAACCTGCTGGGCCGATGCGTCCATCTGCTCTCCGTTCCGGCGTAACGCAGCAATGCCACGGCTTGGGGCCGTGGCATCACCTGTAGCGGACGACTACGATCCGCAAAAACCGATAAAAAACGCGCTTACGCCTTTTTCAGCGTGGTTACCTGCTTTTGCAGGTCGAGCACGATGCTGGCCAAGCGGTTCAGCGAAAGGTCGGCAATGGGGAACGTGCTGCTGATGTAGCTCTTGGCTTCCCAGATTTCCAGTACGTCCTCCACGTCGATGTCGTAGGGCGAGTACACCGGGTTGTCGGAGTGCAGGGTGAGCGTGGCCGCGTCCTGCAGGCGGTTGAACACGCGCTTGAACACGATGCCTTCCTTCTTGCTCACCACGATGCAAGGCGTGCCGTCCTTCACCTCGTTCCAGTCGGCCACGTAGCGGCCCACGATGACGGTGCCCGAGGCAATGGGCAGCATGGAGTCGCCCGCAATTTCGAAAGCGCGGAACGTACCCGTCTGGCCCAGCATGGGCAGGCGGAACTTGGGCAGGTCCTCGATGTACTCCTGGTCGGCGTAGCCGTTGAGGTAGCCGGCAGCGGCTTTCAGCGGTACCAGCTCGATGTTCTCGTTCTGGTTTTTGTCGACGGTGATGGCCAGCACGCGCAGGTTTTCGCCTTTGCTGCGCTCCGGATCGGCCACGGAAGCACCGTCGGTGCCGGCGGCTTCGAGGGCGGGCGCGTTCTGCAGCTGGCGCAGCACGGCCGCGGCCTGGCGCTTTTTGCTGAAGTCGGTGGTCACCAGCGCGTCGAGCGAGATGCCGAACAGCCGGGCCATTTTGACCAGCGTAGTCAGCTTGGGCTCGGCGCGGCCTTCCTCGTAGGCCCCGATCAGGGAACGTTTGATGTTCAGTTTATCAGCCAGTTGAGCCTGCGTCAGGCTAAGCTCGCGGCGCCAAAATTTCAGGTTGGTATTGATCATGGGGCGGGGTGGCCGGCTAACGTGATTCGCCCTCAACGGCTTACCGGCTCGTGAAGGTACTAACGGCTCTTTGGTTTTACTAATTCATTTAGCAGAAAGTTTTTTTCAACCTTTATTTATCCCCGAAGCCCACCCACTGGCTGTAGTTTTTACCCCAAAACGGCCGCCAGTCCGTACCCAAGTGCAGTTCGGCGGCCGTTGGCAATAGTCTCTAGCCCGCGCCCGAAAGCGTAAAACCGGGCAAAAAAGCAGCCGGATGCGGCCGCTCGACACCCGAACAACGAGGGCGCACCTTGGATTAGCAACGCCCGGTGCCCGCCCGGCTGCAGCAGGTGCAGTCCAAACGGCCACCGGGCGTTGCCGACGCGTGCGTCGGGCTGCCTACAGGCTCACCGTCGCCACTTTTGGCGTTTCGGCCCACCACTCGTCGTTTTCCCAGTAGGAGTTCCAGCCGAGCTTGGCGTATTTCTCGTTGATTTCCGGGCCCCGCTCGCCCACGTTGAAGTCGGCAAACACGTCCTCGGCAATGGCAAACAGGCCGTTGCCATCGGCCCAGAGCACGGGCTTGGGCTTTTTGGTTTGGTTACTCGTCCACTGCCCCTCGAAGCGGCTGCCGGCCCCGCGGGCTCCCATCGACTTGTCGGAGTAGCCCCAGGTCACCAGTTCCACCTTTTGCCCGGTGCTGCGGCCGAAATCCAGGGCGAAGGTGCCGCTGAACACGCCGCTGCCCGAGCCGGTCACTTCTCGCAGCTCGAACTGCCCGGCGCCGGCGTAGGCGGCCGTCAGCTCCCCGTTGGGGCGGCCTTCCAGGGGCTCCAGGGTCGCCAGCTTGGTGAGTTCGATGGTGCCTTCCAGCGGCGTGATGCGCTTTTTATAACGGTCCTTGCCGCTGATGTGGTAGAGCGCGGGGTTTTGGGCGTCGCGCTCCACGCGGGTAAACACGAACTCGATGCGGTAGTGCTCGGGGCCGAAAAATCCGTTCATGGCCATGCCCGCCGAGCGGCTGCCCTCCTCGTCTTCGTAGCTGGCCGGCAGCAGCAGCGGCGCCAGGTCCAGCTGGCGCAACACGGCCAGCTGCTCGGGCGGCAGCGGGGCCGCGGCCGCGGCGGGCGCGGCCTCGACCACGGCGGCCGGGCGGGGCGCTGCCACGGGGGCCGCCGCGGTGGGCGTTTCCGTTTCGGTGGTGCGCTGGCAGGCCGCAATCAGGCCGGCCGCGAGCAGCAAGTACACGTGCGTTTTCATAGGCAAAAGGTATTGGGTTGAGGTCAGCAACATGCGGCGCGGCCGCGTTAGAGGCTTAGGCTGGCGCGCGGCGTCTCGGTCCACCATTCGTCATTTTCCCAGAAGCTGCTCCAGCCCCGCTCCCGGTATTTAGGGTTGATGCTGGGCATCCGGTCCCCCATTTCAAAGTCTGCAAACACCTGCTGGGCCAGGGCCCGCCAGTTGTCGGCCCACACTACGCGCTCCACTTCGCCCTCGGTGCTGCGCCACTGGCCCTCGAACTTGAAGCCGCAGCCCCCGGCCGGACTGCCCTCGATGCGCGTCAGGCTGAGGCCGTTGCCCTCCACGGCCACGTCGGCGGCCACCGTGCCGCGGTAGGTGCCGGTGTTGCGGGCAATGCGCTCCTCTACAAACTCAAACGTGCCCACGACGGTGTAGCGACCCGGCCCCTCGGCCGGGGCCTGGTACATTTGCTTGAGCACGATGACGCCTTCGAAGGGCACAGCAATATTTTTCAGGCAACGGCTTTTGCCTTCCACGCGGTAGACGTTGGGGTTGCCGGCGTCGCGCTGTACCTGCAGCAGGGCAAAGTCGATGCGAAAGCCGCTGCGGCCAAAGAAGCCGCTCTGGGCCCCGACGCGGCCCGGTGCCACCTGCCAGAGCCGGGAGCAGCTGTAGCGCCGCCAGAAGCTCTGCGCGGCAGCCTCTGAAAGGCGGGTGCGGGAGGTGGTGGCCGCGGCGCGGGCGGGCCGGCCACCGCCTGAGGACGGGGCGGGGCGGGCGGCCAGTAGGGCCGTCAGCAGGGCGCAGCTGCCAAGGCCGATCAGGCAGGCGGAGCGGAACATCATACCAGCTGGGATTTGGCGGTGAGGGGTTGGGCTTGGGCGGCCAGGGCAGTGCGCAGCAGGCGCCGGGTCACGCCGGCCTGAATGAGTACTTCGGCCAGTACGAGGTTGCCGGTCCACGACAGCCAGGTGACGGTCAGGTAGGTTTCGATGGGCTTGGTTTGGAAGAGGTAGAACATGCCGAAGCTTTCCAGGCGCAGGCTCATGGCCGCCAGCGTGACGAGGTAGCTGCGCAGCATCCAGTCGGTGTGCGGCTGCCACTGCCGCTGCCGGGCCATGCGGTAGGCCTGCCAGGTGCTGAGCCACCACACCACGCACTGCAGCGTGAAGCCGACTTTAGCCACCAGCCCACCGTTGGCATACAGGGCCAGAATCAGCCCGGAGGGCGCGGCTAGGGCCAAAATGGAGGCCACGTACACCTTGCCTAGAGTGCGGTGCAATTGCCCGCGCCCGGCCCACAGCCGCGGGAAAAACTGCACCAGTCCGGCCGCCATCACCCACAGGCTGCTGGTGATATGCACGTAGAAGCCCAGCCGGAACAGCCCATCGGCGTTGGTTTCGGCCGATTTGGTGGTCAGAAAGTCGATGCCGGGCTCAAAGCTCAGGTAGGGCACTACTTTGGTGAGCATCAGGCCCGTAAACAGCAATACGGCGACGCCAGCGCCACCCTGCAGGACGCGGGAAAGGGGAACGGTAACAGCCATGCGGAAGGAGAAAGGGCCTTGCCTAAAGTAGCAATTTGCGGCGACCCGATTGTGCAATATGAACGGATATTGCAGCGGCCATTGTATACAGCGCCCGGAATATTTTGGCAGGCTTAAAGCGCGGGGGTGAGCCCGGTCACCGCTAAGACCAGGCGGTGCCGAATCCGTTTGCCGGGCCCGCGCCTTTTCAGGGGCGGGCCCGGCAAACGGATTCGGCGCAAGGTCGTCTATTCCACCGGCGGCTGGTTGGGCAACTCCCCGCGCAGGCGCTTGTCGTAGGTGAGGGCCACGCGCAGCTGGAAGTAGTCGTACTGCTCGCGCAAATGGTCAAACAGATCGCGCAAGCGGAAATCGGGGCCCAGCTCCTGCACGGCGGTTTTGATGCGGGCGTAGTCGTCCTGGCTGATAAACTCCTCGGTACGCAGCTGGTAGCCCCGTTCGTAGAGGGCCTCTAGGTGCGACTTGATGGTGCTGACGGCTAGGCCGCGCTGCTCGGCCACTTGCTCCACCGACAGCCCCTGGCGGTGCATTTTCCAGCTGTCAAGGGCCGTGCCGCTGGGCGCGCCGCCCCCCGCGGGGCGTTTTTTGGCGGCCGGGGCGGGCGTGTCGTCTTCGCCGGGCACGTCTGGCACGTCGTCGGGCGAGGGGGCGCCGGCGTGCTGGGTGATGAGCTCGATGAACCGCTCCCCGTAGGTTTCAAACTTCTTCATGCCTACGCCCGACACGGCCAGCATGGCCAAGCGCGTGCGCGGCCGCTCGATGGCCATTTCCTGCAGCGTCGCGTCGGAAAAGACCACGTAAGGCGGCACGCCCTGCTCGTCGGCAATCTGCTTGCGCAGCTGGCGCAGGCGGTCGAACAGCTCGTCGGTAACGGAGGGCAGGCGCTGGCCCGCGGCGGCTTTGGCTGCCCGGCCTTTGGGCGCTTTTTCGGCCTTCTGCGGCACCTGGAATTGCTTCAGGGCCTGCTTCCGCTCCCCTTTCAGCACCTGCCAGCCCAGGTCGGTGAGCTTGAGGGCATAGCCCTGCTCGTAGGCAATGTAGAGCAGGCCATCGTTGAGCAGTTGGTGCAAGTAGCTCTGCCAGTCGAGAAACGAGAGGTTGGCGCCGGCACCGAAGGTCTTGATCTGGTCGTAGCCGCGCGAAATGACGGCTTGGTTGCGGCGGCCCAGCAGCACGTCGCAAATCATGGACAGCGGAGCCGCTTCGCGGGTGCGGGCCACGGCCGACAAGGCCTTCTGGGCCAGCTCGGTGCCGTCGAAGGTCACAGGCGGGTTGCGGCAGATGTCGCAGTTGCCGCAGTCTTTTTCGAGCACTTCGCCGAAGTAGGCCAGCAGGATGCGGCGGCGGCACGAGGCGGCCTCGGCAAACTGCTGCATGCGCTCCAGCTTGGTGGTGTTGAGCTGGGCCAAGCGCGGGTCGGCGTCCTTGGTAATCATGTCGCGCAGCTGGGCTACGTCGGCGTAGCTGTAGAATAGCACGGCCTCGGCGGGCGCCCCGTCGCGGCCGGCGCGGCCGATTTCCTGGTAGTAGCCCTCGATGTTCTTGGGCAGGTTGTAGTGCAGCACCCAGCGCACGTTGCTCTTGTCGATGCCCATGCCGAAGGCCACCGTAGCGCAAATCACCTGCAAATCGTCGCGCAGAAACTGCTCTTGCACGTCCGAGCGGGCCTTGTCGGTCATGCCCGCGTGGTAAAAGCCGGCGCGGACGCCTTTCTCCTTGAGCTTGCCGGCCAGCGTTTCGCACTGCTTGCGCGAGAGGCAGTACACGATGCCGGCCTCGTTTTCGTGGCTTTTCAGGAAGCTCACCACCGAGTTGACGCGGTCCTGGCCCGGGCGCACGCTCAGGTTTAGGTTGGGCCGGTCGAAGGAGGACAGAAACACCTTGGGCTCGTTCAGGCGCAGCTGCTGCTGGATGTCGCGCTGGGTAAGGCGGTCGGCGGTGGCGGTGAGAGCAATGATGGGTACCTGCGGAAACTGCTCGCGCAGCACCCGCAGCTGGGTGTATTCCGGGCGAAAGTCGTGGCCCCAGGACGAGATGCAGTGCGCCTCGTCGATGGCGAACATACTGACTTTCAAGCGGTGTAAAAACGCCAGGAAGCCTTCCGACAAGAGCTTTTCGGGCGAAACGTAAAGCAGCTTGAGCAGGCCCGCGTGGCAGGCCCGGCCAATGCTGTTCTGCTCGGCCTGCCCGATGCTGGAGTTGATGCAGGCGGCCGAAATGCCGTTGGCTTTCAGCGCTTCCACTTGGTCCTTCATCAGGGCAATCAGCGGGGAAACGACGACGCACACACCCTCCTGCACCATGGCCGGCACCTGAAAGCACACCGATTTGCCCCCGCCTGTGGGCATGAGCACGACGGTATCCTGCCCCGAGAGGATGCTCTGGATAATGTCCTGCTGCATGGGCCGGAACTGGTCGTAGCCGTAATACTGCTTCAGGACGCGCCGGGCGGCATCGAGCTGGGTGGACGTGCGGGGTTCGGTAGCTGCTAACATCGGTGTAAAAATACGGCGGTTTGGCGGGAGTTCTAAGCTAAAGAAACTAGAGAAAAGCTAAAATGGTGCGCAGGAAACCGCCCCGCCTTCCTAAATAAGCAGGATTTGATTTATAATTATTTATACTATAATTTAGACTAAACAAACACAAAAATTGCATTTTGCGTGCCTAGGCGGCCAATCCTGCCAACGGGTTGGTGGCAACTGTGTGGGCTGCCCAGAACGGATTCATCTATTCACTTTTCTTGCTTGCATCATGGACGAAGAAGACGACTGGCTCGGAATACGGGAATTTCGGGAGGAATTTGAAAACAACAAGGTGGTGCGCCTCTTCCGAGGCCTGGAGGATATGGGCATGCGAATGAAGGAACACAAAGAAAAAGCCTTGCGCATCTTACATGCCAGCAAACGGGAAGCCAAGGACAGTTTGGTGGCAGTGGGCGCAGCGGAAGCCGTGCTGTGGGGAGGATCGGTTTTGGCCGGCGCTTCGGCAGCCGCTACGGCAGTAGTCTTGGCGGAAGTATTGGTGCCGGCAGCAGTGATAGTAGCGCTGTATGAGGGCACGAAATCCTGCTATGAATTGGATGCTTCTTCTACGCAGCAAACCCGAATGATAATTGATGAACCTTGATGCATGCTGGCGTTGACGGGCCAGTACAGGTTTTCGTAGCGGATGCCGGGCAACTTAGCCGAGCATCCGCTACTTGCGTTTGGGACTTTGCTTTATCGGGCGCATAGCTTTGCTGCTTTCCTCGCTAGACGACGCCCGTCTAAGGCAGCATCCGCTGACTTGACCAGGCTACTCAAAGAATATCTGGTAGCCGCTCGACGCACCGCCCGCAAAGCCAACTATTGACCGCCCCGCATGGCCTCCCTTCCCGCCACCATTGCCGCCTTCGACGCGCAAGCCGAGGCTTACCAGGCCTATTTCATGGACCTGGACCTCTACGACGACACCTACGAACGGCTTTGCCAGCTGCTAGAGCCCGTGGGGGCCCGGGTGCTGGAGCTGGGCTGCGGCCCTGGCAACGTGACCCGGGCCCTGCTCCGGCGGCGCCCCGATCTGCACCTGGAGGCCACCGATCTGGCCCCGAACATGGTGCGGCTGGCCCAGGCCAACAACCCCACGGCGCACTGCTGCGTGCTCGATTGCCGGGACCTGAGCACGCTCAAAGGACCTTACCAGGCTGTGGTAGCCGGTTTTTGCCTACCCTACCTCGCCCCCGCCGACGCGACCCAACTACTGCGCGACGCTCACGGCCTGCTCGCTCCTGGCGGGCTGGTTTACCTAAGCTTTATCGACGACGTACCGGCCCGCTCGGGGTACGAGGCGTCGAGCAACGGGCAGTACCGCACCTTCGTGCACTACCACCCGGCGGCGACCATTCGGGCCGAATTGGCGGCGGCCGGCTTCGCGGTGTTCGAGGAATTTCGCAAGCCCTACCCGCGGGCCGGCGGGCAGGTAGATACGCACAGCATCGTGCTGGCACGGAAGCTATAACTGCCAAGGGCCAGGCGTACGTACTGCGGCCTATACCCCGGTTTGCATGTCAACTCCTGCCCCAGCTTCTCCACTGTACCGTTTGGGCCTGCTGAGCCTGACGGCGCTGCTCGTCACGGCCGGCACCTTTCATTTTCTGCGGCCCGGGCCTTTCGTGCGCATCGTGCCCCCGCTGCTGCCCGCGCCCGAATTTCTGGTTTACCTGAGCGGAGCGGCCGAAATCGTGCTGGGCCTGCTTTTGCTGTCGCAGCGCACGCGCCGCGCGGCGGCCTGGGGGCTGGTGGCGCTGCTGCTGGCGGTGTTTCCGGCCAACGTGCGCATGGCCCTGCTGCCCGGCGAGGGCCTGGGGGCGCCGCAATGGCTGCTGTGGGCGCGTCTGCCCCTGCAGCTGCCGCTTATTGCCTGGGCGTGGCGCTACTCCCGCCCGCAGTCCTTTCGCTAAAGCCGCTCGGCAGCGTTGCGCCCACGACGAAAACCTGGTTCCGGCCCCGGCGCCTGGAGTATCTTGCGGAAGTTCACCGCCGCCCTATCCGGGGCTGCCTCATCTTGCTTGCCGATGGCCATCCGAATTACCGATGAGTGCGTGAACTGCGGGGCCTGCGAGCCGGAATGCCCGCATGGCGCCATCTACGAGGGCGGCGCCCCTTGGCGCTGGGCCGACGCTACCCAGCTCACCGGCCCATCCGGCTGACCGACGGCCGCACCACGCCGGCCGGCGCCCCGCAGGGCGCGTTGCAGGCGGAGTATTACTACGTGGTGCCGGGCAAGTGCAACGAGTGCGTGGGCTTTCACGAAGAGCCCCAATGCCAAGCTGTGTGCTGCGTCGAGGCCTTTGCGCTCGACCCGGCGTACCGCGAAACCCGTGAGCAGCTGCTCGACCGGGCACGCTGGCTCCAGCAGTCCGCCGACCCATTTACACCCTATGCCACGCGGCAGGCGGGGCCGACTGCCCCGCCCGGCTGCGGTTGCGGCGGGCATTAGCCCCACGCAAGGCAGGGCACGCGGTTTTCCTATCTTTAAAGCCCGGTATTCATTTCCTTCCCGCCTGCATGGCCGTTCCCACCACTTCCTCCTCCCCTGCCCCCGTAGCCACCGGCCCCGCCCGCAGCTATGCGCTGCCCATGGCGGCCATGACGTCCCTGTTCTTCCTGTTCGGGGCCGTCACCAACTTCAACGACGTGCTGATGCCCTACCTCAAGGACGTGTGTCAGCTCACCGATTTGCAGTCCTCGCTGGTGCAGTTCGCCTTTTTCGGGGCCTACTTTCTGATGTCGTTGCCGGCGGGCTACGTGCTGCGCCGCCTGGGCTACCAGCGCGGCATCGTGCTGGGGCTGCTGGTGATGGCGGCGGGCGCGCTGCTGTTCGTACCGGCCGCTAACTCGCGCACTTTCGCCGTGTTCTTGCTCGGGCTGGGCGTGCTCGGCGCGGGCGTGACCCTGCTGCAAGTGGCCGCCAACCCTTACGTCTCGGTGCTAGGGCCGGCCAACCGCGCCGCCAGCCGCGTGAGCATCGTGGGCGTGGCCAACAACCTGGGCGGCACGCTCTCCCCGCTGCTGGGCGGCATGCTGCTCTTCGGCGGCTCGGCCGTGCTGAAAGCCCGCCTGGCCGCGCTGCCCGCCGCCGAGCGCTTGGCTCAGGAAGCCACGCTGGTCAAAGCGCCCTACCTGGGCCTGGCCGCTTTCCTGGCCGTGCTGGCCGGGGTGTTTTTCATGCTAAAGCTGCCCGAAATCGAAGGCATGCAGGCCGACGATGAAACGGCCGAGCAGGCCCCGGTCAGCACCCAGGGCCGCAAATCGGCGCTGGATTTTCCGCACCTGCGCCTGGGCGTGGCGGCCATTTTCCTCTACGTGGGCGTGGAAGTGGGCCTGGGCTCCTTTCTGATTCGCTACGGCGAGGCCCAGGGCATCAGCCAGCTCAGCGACTTCACCCAAGCTCTGGTGCGCGGCCTGAACGTCGCGACCAACTTCCTGGCCGTGCTCTTCGGGCAGGCGCCGGCCGCCATCGATACCACCGCCGGCTTCACCAAGGCCGTGGGCGCGGTGCTGGTGGCCTCGTACTGGTTCGGTTCCCTGGTCGGCCGGGTGGTGGGCATCCCGCTGCTCACCCGCCTCAACGACCGGAAAGCCCTGGCGGCCGTGTGCGCCGCCGGCGTGGTGTTCGTGCTGGCCTCCATTGCGGTGCGCGGCGAGGCGGCCCTGTGGCTGGTGGTGCTCTGCGGGCTGATGAACAGCATCATGTGGCCGGTCATCTTCCCGCTGGCCATTAAGGGCCTGGGCTCGTTTACCAAGCAGGGCTCCTCGTACCTGATCATGGCCATTGTGGGCGGGGCCATCGTGCCGCTGCTGATGGGCTGGCTGGCTACCTACGCCGGCGGTCTGCGCGTGGCCTTCATCTTGCCGGCGCTCTGCTACGCCTACCTGCTCTACTACGCCTTGAGCGGCTACCGCGTGCGCTAAGCCGACTTGCGCCTTTGTCACCCGCGCCCGTTGCCCTCTCGGCAGCGGGCGCGGCTGTTTTCGGGGCTGGCGCGCCCGCTGCCTATCTTTGCCCCATGTCTACCGCTTCGCCCGCGCTGCAGCACCACGTGTCGCTGCGCCCCTACAATACTTTCGGCATCGACGCCCATGCCCGCCTGTTTGCCGCCTTCGGATCGGCCGAGGAGCTGCGCGCCCTGCTACAGCTGCCCGAGGTGCAAACGGCGCCCAAGCTGGTGCTCGGCGGGGGCTCCAACCTGCTCTTTACCCAGGATTTCGACGGGGTAGTGCTCAAAAACGAAATCCGGGGGCTGGAAACCCTCGACGAGCAGGCCGACGGCACGGTGCTGGTGCGCGCCGGGGCGGGCGAGTCGTGGCACGGCTTGGTGGAGTACGCGCTGGGCCAGGGCCTCTCGGGCCTCGAAAACCTCTCGCTGATTCCGGGCACGGTGGGCGCGGCCCCGCTGCAAAACATCGGCGCCTACGGCGTGGAGCTGAAGGACGCCTTCGAGTACCTCGAAGCGGTGGAAATCAGCTCGGGGCAGCTGCGCCGCTTCTCGCGCGAGGAGTGCGGTTTCGGCTACCGCGAATCGGTGTTTAAGGGCTTGTTGCGCGGGCAGTACATCGTGACGGGCGTGGTGCTGCGCCTGCACCGGCGCCCGCAGGCCAACACCTCGTACGGGGCCATCCGCACCACGCTGGAGGAAATGGGCGTGACCGAAGAGCCTACCCCGCAGCAGGTCAGTCAGGCCGTCATCAGCATCCGCCGCAGCAAGCTGCCCGACCCGGCCCAGATCGGCAACGCGGGCTCATTCTTCAAGAACCCGGAGGTGTCGCAGGCCAAGTTCGACGCACTCAAGGCCCAGTACCCCGAGCTGCCCGGCTACCCCGTGCCCGGCGGCGTGAAAGTGCCCGCCGGCTGGCTGATCGAGCAGTGCGGCTGGAAGGGGCACCGCGCCGGCGAGGGCCGCTACGGCGTGCACGACCGACAGGCCTTGGTGCTGGTCAACCACGGCGGGGCCACCGGCCACGAAGTGCGGGCCCTGGCCGAAGAAATCATTGCCTCGGTGCGCGAGAAGTTCGGCATCGAGCTGCACCCGGAAGTCAACATTATTTAACCGGGCAAGATTTGGCACGATTTGGGCGTCGGGGCAGCCCGTCCGCGCACCGGCGCGCGGGCTACATACTCCAGCAATGGCGGCAAAACAGGACTTAAATATTAAAATTCAGCAATACCTACCCTTCCCATTGCAATAGTCTCAGGAACTAAGCCCAAATTTGTGTAGAGCTTGCCGCCTTATTACCTATTGCCGCCTCCCCGCCTCCGATGAAGAAAATGACTTTTTTGGCGCTATTTCTCAGCAGCGCCCTGATGACGGCCCAGGCCCAAACCCGGACCACCAAGCGTACCACCACCACGACCACCACCACCAAGGCCCCGGCCGCGCCAGCTGCTCCGGCTACCCCGGCCGCGCCCGCCGGCCCCGCCACGTTGGCGTCGGTGCGCACGGCCGAGCCGGGCAGCACCGTGACGGTGCGCGGCGTGGTGGTTAACGGCCCGGAACTGGGCAACATCCGCTACATCCAGGACAAAGAAGCGGGCCTGCCGCTGTTCTCGAACACGCTGGACGCCCTCAAAAACCTCATGCCCGGCGACAGCGTGGAAGCCACCGGCACGCTGAAAAACTACAACAGCCTGTTGGAAATGGACCCGGTGCAATCGGTGAAAAAGCTGGCGTCGGGGCGTAAGTTCGCCATGACCACCGTGTCCGCCGCGGAGTTGACCAAAGTGCTGGACGAAACCCATGAGGGCCGCTTGGTGAAAATCACCGACGTGGAGCGGCTCACGACGACCGGCGGCCAGACGGCCACGGCGCTGGTCGGCAACGTGAACTACCTCATCAACGGGCAAGCCGGCGCCATTGTGCGCATTTCGGCCCCCTCCACCGGCCCCAACGGGTTGGTGGGCTTCACCCCGCCCAGCGGCAAGTTTGACCTGGTGGGCGTGGTCGGGCAGCACTCCCCGGCGGGCACGCCCACGGGCTACCAGCTGCTGCCGCGCCTGAGCACCGACTTCGTGGTGGCCGGCGGCCTGCCCGTCATCAAGGGCGAGCCGGTGCCGGTGGCGGTAACCAAGAACAGCATCACGGTGGACTTTGCCACGGTCAACCCCGGCACCACCAAGATCGAGTACGGCGCTACCCCGGCGCTGGGCGGCGTGGTGGAAGACAAGACGCCCGTCACCCAGCACCAGATGACGCTGAACGACCTGCAGGCCGGCACCACCTACTACATCCGCGTGTCGTCGGGCAACAGTCAGGGTATTTCTACCCAGCCGGCTGTGCCGATGATTACCCGCAAGAAATAATTTCAGCAGCCGGCCAAACGCCAACGGGGCGGCCCTTCGCAAGGAAGAGCCGCCCCGTTGGCGTTTCGGCAGAACAAGCCGGCGCCGGCTTACTTGAGCACGGCCACCGTCACCCCGTCGCCGCCGCGGTCGGCGTGCTCGTCGGCCACGCTGGCCACGGCCCGCTGGGAGTAGAGGTAGTCGCGCACCACCTGGCGCAGCACGCCGTTGCCGCGGCCGTGGATGAACTTGAGTTCCGGCACGCCGAGCATGATGGCGTCGTCGACGTAGTTCATCACGCGCTGCAGGGCGTCTTCGGCCCGCTCGCCGCGCAAGTCGAGCGTGGTGCTGAAGCCGGCCATGCGGCCGGTCACGTCCAGATTGCCGCCGGCACGGGCTTCGGCGGCCGGGGCCTTGCGGGCAGCTTCCTTTTCCCGCTCCCGGATTTCCGAGCGCGTCACCTTCTCCAGCTGGGCCACCTTCACGATGGTTTTCAGCCCACCAAAAAGCACCTCGGCGGTGTTGCCCTTCAGGCTCACCAGCTCGCCGTAGCCTTCCTGCCCGATCAAAGCCACTTTGTCGCCGGGCTTGAGGGCTTTGGGGTCGGCCACCTCGCGGGTGCCGCGGGGCTTGGGCAACTCCGTCTTCAGCTCCTTCTGCACGAAGGCATCGAGCTTCTGGCGGGCCGCCTTAGTTTGCTCCTTCTCGGCCCCGGCGGTGCGGATTTCCTGGATGGTGGCCTCGATCTGGGCGTTGGTGTCCTTGAGCAGCAGCTTGGCTTTCTGCTTGGCCTCGCGGATGACGTCCAGCCGGGTTTCTTCGAGGTGGTTTTTGAGGTCCTGGTACTCCTGGGCCAGCTTTTTCATCCGCCGCTCGTTTTTCTCGGCTTCGGCGGTGCGCTTTTCCAGCTGGGTTTTCTCGGCCTCCAGTTCTTCCAGCAGCCGGTCGTAGCGCACTTTTTCCTTGCCCACGAGTTGGGAGGCACGCTCCACGATAGGCTTGGGCAGGCCGATTTTGCGGGCAATTTCCAGGGCGAAGGACGAGCCCGGCTTGCCCGTTTCGAGGCGGTAGAGCGGCTGCAGATGCTTCGGGTCGTAGCGCATGGCCCCGTTGACGAGGCCCGGCGTGCGCTCCGCCAAGTTCTTCAGGTTGGTGTAGTGCGTGGTGATGACGCCAAAGGCCCGCACCCGGTTCAGCTCCGACAACACCGCCTCGGCAATGGCACCGCCGAGCACCGGCTCGGTACCCGTGCCGAATTCGTCGATGAGCACCAGGCTGCGCTTGCCTGCCAGCAGCAGAAACTGCTTCATGTGCGTCAGGTGCGAGGAGTAGGTGCTCAGGTCGTTTTCCAGGCTCTGCTCGTCGCCGATGTCGAGGAAAATGTCGTCGAACACGCCGGCCTCGGAACCCTCGCGCACGGGAATGAGCAGGCCGCACTGCAGCATGTACTGCACAAGGCCCACCGTCTTCATGCTCACCGACTTACCGCCGGCGTTCGGCCCGGAAATGACCAGAATGCGCTGCTCCGGCGTCAGTTCCAGATCCAGGGGCACCACCTCGCGGCCCTGCTCCTTGAAGTTCAGGTACAAGAGCGGGTGGCGGGCCTGCTCCCAGCGAATGAGCGGGCGCGGGTGCAGGCGGGGCAGCGCGGCTTCGAGCTGCTGGGCCAAGCGGGCCTTGGCGCGCACGAAGTCGAGCAGGCCCAGGAACTGGTAGGCGCGGCGCAAATCCGGAATGTGGGGGCGCAGCTGATCGGTCAGGGCAATCAGAATGCGCACCAGCTCGCGGTGCCAGGCGTTTTCGAGGTCCTTGATGTCGTTGTTGAGCTCGAACACCGCCTCCGGCTCGATGTACACCGTCTGGCCCGTGGCCGATTCGTCGTGGATCAGGCCCTTGATGCGGCGCTTGTGCTCGGCCACGATGGGCAGCACCAGGCGCCCACCGCGGATGGTGGGCTCGGCGCCCTCGGGCGTCCAGCCCTCGGAGCGCGCCTTGCGGAGCACGTCGGCAATCTGCCGGCGCAAAATGCCCTGGCGGTTGATCAGCTCCTGCCGAATCTGGCGCAGCAAGGGCGAGGCGTCGTCGCGCACGTGGCCGTCGTCGCCCACCACTTTGTCCAAGTTGGTCAGCAGGTTGCGGTCGGCCTGCACGCCGATGCCGAGCAGGCGCAGCGTGGGATACAGGCCTTCGGGCGCCTGCACGAAGAAGGTCAGCGCCTCGCGGATGGTGCGCAAGGACATCTTGATTTCGAAGAAGGCGGCCACTTCCAGGAAAGCGCCGGGCAGCTGCGCCCGCAGCAGGTGCGGGTGCACGTCGTGGTAGTACTGGCTGGGAAAATCGGCACCGGAATTCAGCAGCTGGCGAAACTCATCGGTTTGGAGCAGCAGCTTTTTCAGCTCGTCGGCGCGGGGCTGAAACTGCATTTTCTGCACGTAGTGACGGCCCAGCTGGCTCAGGCACAGCTCGCTCAGCCGCTCACGCACCTGCTGGAAGCCGATTTTCTGCTCGAAGGTTTGCGGGTAAATCAAAAGGTGGGTATGGAGTAGTCGGTAGTGGGAACAAGGGCTGGCCGCGCACGGCAGCCTTCTTTAACAGCCGCGGGGGGAGAAAGATTCAGGCAAAGCTATGCGAAGGGCCGTTATACCCGGCTATTACCTGTTTCGTCAGGTGCCATAGCCCCGCCCAGCCACTGGTTGTTGCGCACGTAGTACGCAATGAACCCGGTGGCCCCGGTCAGCATCGTCAGGTAACCGGACAGCGACATGCGCTCCACATAAACGGCCACCCCGCCGCCTACCGCCACTAGCACCATCGTCGCCGCTATCAGGTGTCCCCAGAAGCTCTGGTAAAAATTTAACCGAGCCGCGACGTTCTGATTAGTAGCGCGCAGGCGCTCTACCAATTCCTGGCAGAAGTCATGCAAGGGCAGATAACCAGTCAGGTCTGGCGCGGTCTGTTTGCGCGAATCACGCAGCACCAGCGTCTTTCCATCGGTTCGGAACAGCTTTATCTGCACGCCGTGGGGCTCGTTCAGGGCCAGCAGCGAATAGCTGCTGATGCTGCTCAGCGGCCACCGCTCAGTCGGCGTTTCCGAGGCGGGGCCGCCCACAATTCGCAGTTCCAGCGCTGCTTCCGTCAACGCAACGTTCACGCAACTGTGGGAACTGCGGTACAGCCGCCAGCCCAGCAACAGCAGCAGCAATACGCCCGCCAGGTAGCTGCCGCCCCGCAGCCAGTGCCCGAAGGCCAGCAGTACGAGGGGCAGCACCCCGATCAGGCCGCCGGTTACCACGATAATAACGCCCACGGTTTCGCGCCCAGACCGGACCCGCTGGTAAACACATTGCAATGCAGCAATAGTAGGAGCCACAACAGTAATCAGTAGCAGTAGAGAACATTCAGTAAGCGCAACTTATCCCTATTTCCGCACTGTATTGCCCGCCTCAGAACTTCTCGTCGATACCCAGCCCAAACAGGGCAAAGTCGTACTTGACCGGGTCCGCGGGGTCGAATTCGCGCAGGCGCTCGGTCAGCTCTGTGGCGGCCTGCCAGTCGGTTTGCTTGCGCGTGAGCAGGCCCAGGCGCCGGGCCACGCGCTCCACGTGCACGTCGAGCGGGCAGACGAGGTCGGCGGGCGAGAGGCGCGTCCAGAGGCCGAAGTCGACGCCCTGCGCGTCGCGGCGCACCATCCAGCGCAGGTACATGTTCACGCGCTTGCAGGCCGAGTTGCGGGCCGGCGTGGCCACGTGCTTGCGGGTGCGCTCGGGCGCGTCAGGCAGGCTGAAGAAGAGGTTGTGGAAGTTTTCCAGCCGCTCGCGCTGCGTGGCCCCGTACAGGAAGGCATCTTCCAGCGTGTCGTGCTGCCGGTAATACTGGCTAAGCCAGTGCACGAAGTAGAGCAGGTCGGTGTCGCAGAAAGTGCGGTGGCAAAACTTCTCGAGCCGGCGCAGGTCGTCGTCCTGGTGGCCGAGGATGAACTGGTGCGGGGCGTTATCCATGCGCGCCAGCAGCTCGTCCATCTTCTTGAGGATGATGCTGCGCTTGCCCCAGGCCAGCAGGGCCGCAAACAGCCCGCTGATTTCGATGTCGGCCCGCTGGGAGTAGCGGTGCGGCAGGCTGATGGGGTCGGGATCAATAAAGGCGGGCTGATCGTAGCGCCGGTACCGGTCGTCGAGCAGGGCCTGGATTTCGGAGTGGGTCACTGGATGTGAGCGTGCTTGGCTAGGTTGTGCCGCGCACAGAGCAATTGAATGTTATCAGCCGTCAGGGAAGAGCCGCCCTTGGAGAAGGGAATGATGTGGTCGAAGTGCAAGTTGTCGGGGCTGCCGCACGACACGCAGCGGCCTTTGTCGCGCTTCCACACAGCCTGTTTTACTGCGGCGGGAATTAGCCGGTTGTGCGCCAAGTCCGGCAGGGCTTCGCTAACGGCGGGCGTTTCGTCATCAAGCAGCTGCAACTCGAACTTGAAGACCTGCCGCGTTCCGTCGAATTGCTGCCACGCGTCGACCAACGCAAAAACGCCGTTGTAAACCCAAATGCCGTCTTTAATCTTCTCGTAGACGCGCACCCGGTCGGGGGCAGCTGTACCGGCCTTCGCCGCCAAGGCCGCCTGCCGAAACTTGCCGTTCTCAGTGGGTTTGCCGCTGGGCAGAAACTCCGGCTGGTCTACGAGTTTGGGATTAGGCGCGACGTTGCGGGCCGCGTCGTGCCCCTCGTAAATCAACACCCGCCCCGCATTGCGCAGCTCATCCGCGTAGGGCGCGCCGGGCCGCACCGACATCAGAATGACGGAGTGGCGCCCGTGCAACCGGAAGTTCATGCCGCGCTGCAAGCTGGTGCTTTCCACCCAGCACATTTCGGCGTGGGTCAGCACCTCGCCGGCCCGAATGTCCGTTCGCGGCGCCGCTCGCATTATTCCGGCAGGTAGGAGGTTTCGACGCGGAAACGTTGATCGGGCGTGTTGAGCTTGGCCACCGCCTTTTTGGAGAGGCGAATCAGTACGGCGTTGTTGTCGCCGGTGTCGGGCAGCTTGCCGATGACGCGCACGTACACCACTTGCCCGTTCATGATGTTGCGCACCATCATGATGGTGCCCACCGGGGCTGTTTTGTGCAGGGCTAAGTACTTCTCGGAGTTGCCGCCTTCGATAACGGCTGCAATACCGCTTTCCGTCACCTTGCGCACGATTTCGCTGGCGCGGGCGGGCTCCTTTTCCTCGTCGGCATCGGCGGCCGGCGTGGGTGTGGTCGGGGTGCTGGCCACGGGCGAGGAAGCCGGAGCGGCCGCCGTTTCGCGGGCTTTTTCGGCTTCGCGGGCCCGTTCGGCTTCCCGCTCGCGGGCCCGCTCCTTCTCGGCCTCGTCGTCGCGCTCGGGGCGGGCGGTGGGCGGGGCGGGCTTGGGCGCGGGAGCAGCGGCCACGGCCTCCGGGGCGCTACTGCCGCCGGCGGGCACGATGATGAGCGTCTGGCCGGCTTTCACGGCCCCGTTGGCGGGCAGCTGCTTGCTGTTGTATTTCTGCAGGGCGCTGGCGCTGACGCCGAACTTGCGGGCCACGGCAAACAGCGTCTGGCCCGGCTGCACTTTGTAGACGTGGTTGCCGGCCGCATCGGTGGGCAAGCTGCGGGCGGAGGCGCTGGCCGCCGGAGCGGCTGGCTTGGCCGCCGCCGTGCCCGAGGCAGCCGGCAGCACGGCCCGCACCCGCGGAATCAGCACTTCCTGGCCGGTAACGAGGGCGCCTTTGATGCCGGGGTTGGCTTCCATGATCTGCTCCACCGACACCTTGTAGCGGCGGGCCAGCCCGTAGAGCGTTTCACCGGGCGCGACGCGGTGGCGGACAAACGTTTTGTTTTGCTGCACCACCACACCCAGGGAATCGGGCAGCATGGGCCGAAACACGTGGGCCGGGGCGGCCAGGGGAAGCAGGAAAAAGCAACAGGCGGAGAGAGTCGAGGAAATTCGGGGCATACGGAGGGAGGCGTACGGCAAGGAGCGCGCGGGTGGCCCGGGATAAATCAGTGGTGTAGACCCGTCGGACCCCGCGCTGCTTCGCCGAAAGATACGGAAAGTTGCCTGCGGCGCAGGATTTTGGCTAGCATCGTGCCAATTTTGCCGGCCTAAGTCCTACCTCCCGCCCCGCCCGCGGCCGGCCCCGCCGCCCGGCGCTTCTTTTCGCTTTTTATGCACAGCATCGGCATCATTCCGGCCCGCTACGCCTCCACCCGCCTGCCCGGCAAGCCGCTGGTCGATTTGGCCGGCAAATCCATGATTCAACGCGTGGTAGAGCAAACCCGCCTGGCCGCCCTCGACCGCGTGGTGGTGGCCACCGACGACGAGCGGATCCTCGACCACGTGCGCGGCTTCGGCGGCGAGGCCGTGCTCACCCGCCCCGACCACCCCAGCGGCACCGACCGCGTGTGGGAAGCCTACCAACAGCTTGGGCAGCCGGCCGACTGCGTGGTCAACATCCAGGGCGACGAGCCGTTCATCCAACCCGCGCAGATCAACGCCCTTATCGACCTCTTCGCCGACGCCGACACGCAGATTGCGACCCTGGTCAAGCAAGTCATCAGCCAGGAAGAGCTGTTCAGCCCGCACCTGCCGAAGGTGGTGCTCGGCGCCCAGCAAGAGGCCTTGTACTTCAGCCGCCACCCCATCCCCTACCTGCGCCAGTACCCCACCATGTCGTGGCTGCAGCACCACCGTTTCCTGCGCCACATCGGCCTCTACGCCTACCGCCCCGCCGTGCTCCAGCAGCTCACCCAGCTGGCTCCCGATGCGCTGGAGTTGGCCGAGTCCCTGGAGCAGCTGCGCTGGCTGGCCCACGGCTTCCGCATCCGCACCGCCGAAACCGAGCTGGCCACCCACGGCATCGACACGCCCGAGGACGTGCAGCGCGCCCTGCGCCAGCTAGGCGCGTGAAATTGAAGGCTGGATTGACGGGTGAATACCTCTTGGCCTTCTCCTAATAGTTGAGAAAGGATGAGCGAAGTGTCATCCTGAACAAAGCGCAGGATGACAGGTGCATTCCACCCAATAAACGCGCTGAATATCTTCGTTACTTACCGTCGGCCTTGGCGTCCACCACTTCCTCGGCTACGGAGGCTTGTTCCTCCTTCATTTCGCGGGAGAGGAAGAAGTTCAGGGCCGTGCGGATAACGGCAATGGCCCCGAGTTGCCCGATCTGCTGCCAGCTCGGGGCAATGGCGGTGGAAAGAATGTCGGCACCGAGCTGAAACTCCAGCGCCAGGGCCAGGTAGCGGGCCAGCGACAGGCGCACGGCCGTAAAGTTGGCCGGCCGGCGCCGCAGCAGCATGGGCAGCAGCTGCAGCAGGGCCGTCAGAATGCCGAAGCCGATGACGCCGGCGCCCACGGCCTCCACGCCCAGCTTCAGCCACTGCACCAGCCCGCGCACCGAGCCTTCGACGAGTTCAAACTGCGTTTTCATGCCCTAAGCATAGGGCCCGGAGCAGCCCCATGCCGCCGCGTGGCCCGGTAAAATGCCTTGGTATACGGCTTGCCGGGCGGGCCAGCGGCTCAACCGCCAATTTTCTTGGCCTTGTAGCCTAGCTTCAGCAGCTCGGCCAGCACCTTCTCGCGGAAGTCACCCTGGATCAGGATTTCGCCGTCCTTGGCATTGCCGCCCACGCCGCACTTGGTTTTCAGGGTCTTGCCCAAGGTTTGCAGGTCCTCGTCGCGGCCCACAAAGCCGGTAATCAGGGTCACTTGCTTGCCGCCGCGCTGCTTTTTGTCGAGCTGCACGCGCAGCTGCTGCTGCTGGGGCGGCAGCGTGCTGGTTTCGGGCGCGTCGTTGTTCTGGTATTCGAAATCGGGGTTGGTCGAGTACACGACCCCGGTGCGGTTCTGCTTGCTCATTTCGCTGGATGGTTAGCTGGGTACGGGGCCAGCCGGTTGAAGATTTCGGGACGCCGGCGCCGGCCACAAGGTAGCCAGGCCGCTGCGCAGCAACTGATACAACTACTTAAACGTGGTGCCGACCACCACCGGCAGGGCCAGCGGCAGCAGGTCGACTTGCACTTCGCGGGCCTCGCCGGCAAAGTCGCCGTCGAGGTGGAAGCCCAGGTTTTTGGGCGACGTTACGCGCACGGTGCGGGCCGTGTGGTACACCACCGCGCCCGAGGCCGGCAGCGTGCCGGCGGCCAGCCCGTAAGCCACCCGAATGGCCCGGCTCAGCGGCATCTGATCAATCAGGCAGAGGTCGAGCAGTCCGTCGCGGATGTCGGCCAGCGGGGCGATGTAGGCGTTATTGCCGTACTGCGCGGCGTTGGCAAAGGCCAGCATGTAGCAGTCCGAGGTGAGCCGCTGCTCGCCCAGTTCGATGGTGACGGGCGTGGGGCGGTAGCGGCCGTACTCGCGCAGGGCCACCTTCACGTACGTGGCCAGCCCGCGGGTGCCGGCTTCGGCAAAGCGGCGACTCACGTGCGCATCGAAGCCCAGGCCGGCGGTGCAGAAAAACGGCCGCCCGTTCAGCCGCCCCACGTCGATGGGCAGCACGCGGGGGCGGCGCAGCAGGTTCACGGCGGCCGCGGCGTCCAGCGGAATGCCCAGGTGCCGGGCCAGGCCGTTGCCGGAGCCGCGCGGCAGCACCGCCAGGGCCGCGCCGGTGCCCAGCAGCCCGCGGCCCACTTCGTTCACCGTCCCGTCGCCGCCCACGGCCACCACCACGCCGAAGCCCTCGGCCGCGGCCGTGCGGGCCAGTTCTTCGGCGTGGCCGGCGTATTCGGTCGGGCGGATTTCGTAGTGCAGGGCGTACTCTTTGCCGAGCTGCCGATGCAGCAAGCCGCGGAGGTCAAAGCGCCGGTTGGTGCCCGAAATCGGGTTGAAGATGAAGCACAGACGCGACAGGTTGGCGGGCATAGGGCGGCAAAGATAAATCGAGGATAAGAACGGATAGCTGCCAGATAAAAATGCAGCCGGCAGCACCCACTGTCATTGCGAGCGAAGCGCGGCAATCCTTCCTCCCGAGGTACAACGCTACAACATGCCCCGCCCGAAACTAGTAACTGCAGGTTTCGGGCGGGGCTGTTTTCGGTTGGTCGGTATTGAGCCGGCGGTGCTACTGGAGGAAGGATTGCTTCGTCGTGCCTCCTCGCAATGACTGCTGGTGTTACCGTCGTTGACAGCTTTGCTCATCCTCGACCAAACAAAAAAGCCAGCCCCACCGCAGCGGAACTGGCTTTTGTATGAATCAGCCGCAGCTTACTTCACCATGTTGCCGAGCTTTTCGATCAGGTCGGCGGTGCGGGTCGAGTAGCCGGTTTCGTTGTCGTACCAGCCCACCACTTTCACCAGCGTGCCGTTGGCCGAGGTCAGCTCCGAGTCGAAGATGCACGAGTGGGGGTTGCCCACGATGTCGATGCTCACCAGCGGATCGGTGGAGTATTCCAGGATGCCTTTCAGCGGGCCTTCGGCGGCTTTTTGCATCACTTCGTTGATCTGCTGCTTGGTTACTTCCTGCTTCAGGATAACCGTCAGGTCGGTCGTCGAGCCGTCCGGAATGGGCACGCGCATGGCCACACCGTCGAGCTTGCCCTTCAGGTGGGGCAGCACCAGGCCCACGGCCTTGGCGGCACCCGTCGAAGTCGGGATGATGCTGTAGGCAGCGGCGCGGGCGCGGCGTAGGTCCTTGTGGGGCGCGTCCTGCAGGTTCTGGTCGGAGGTGTAGGCGTGCACCGTGGTGATGTAGCCTTTCTCGATGCCGAAAGCATCGTCCAGCACCTTGGCCATGGGGGCCAGGCAGTTGGTGGTGCAGGAGGCGTTGGAGAGGATGGTTTCCTCGCCGGTCAGGATGTCTTCGTTGACGCCCAGTACCACGGTGGGGATGTTGCCCGTGGCCGGAGCCGAAATAACCACCTTCTTGGCACCGGCCGTCAGGTGCTGACCAGCGCCGGCTTCGTCGGTGAAGCGGCCGGTCGATTCCAGCACCACGTCCACGCCCATGTCGCCCCAGGGGAGCAGCTTCGGGTCGCGCTCGGCCAGGGCCGCAATGCGCTGTCCGTTGACGGTCAGGCTGTTCTCGTCGTAGGTCACGGTGCCGTCGAAACGACCGTGCACCGAGTCGTACTTCAGCAGGTGGGCCAGCGTCTTGTTATCGGTCAGGTCGTTGATGGCGACTACCTCCACGTTGGGGCGGCTCAGCAGCGACTTGAACGTCAGGCGGCCAATGCGGCCGAAGCCGTTGATGGCAACTTTGATTTTAGCCATAAGGGGGAAAGGAAACGGTTTGGGCCCCATGCTCCGGGCCGATGGAGAGAATGCGCGGGCGAAGGTACACGGCTTGGGGAGAAATGCCAACCCAACCTTCCTGCACTGCCCCGGCCGGCTTTCGTCGGCCGCCCGGCCCCCGAAACGGGGAGCAGTTGGTCGGCTGTTGCAGCGGCCTGCTTCGCGCCGTGGCTATCTATATAATGTGAGATGGGCCGCGCCGGGCTTCGGCGGGACGTCCAGGCTGTAACCGGCCAGTACGGCGGCTTGTTTTGCGCGGCGCCGAAACTGCTCTTACGAACATTCGTTAGAACCCCGAAAATCCTAGTATCTTGCCCTCCCCAACCCGCTCCCACCCCATGCTGCCGACCAAGAAAACCATCCGGCGCCAGTTTATTCTCGACGAAGCTGCCAAGCTCTTCAAAGAGAAAGGCTACGGCGGCACGTCCATGCGCGATTTGGCCGGCAACGTCGGCCTGGAAGCGGCCAGCATGTACAACTACATCAAGAGCAAGGACGAAATCCTGGAGCTGATTTGCTCGCGCATTGCGGGCATTTACATTTCCCAGCTCCACGACATCGAGCACACCCAGGCCTCCTACGCCGACAAGGTCAAGGCGCTGATCCGGCTGCACATCCGGCTGATGGTGGAGGAAGGGCCGGCCGTATCGGTGGCCAACCACGACTGGAAATACCTGCCCGAACCCCAGCTCACGGCCTTTAAGCAGGCCCGTAAGGACTACGAAAAAGGCTTCGCCGAGCTGATTGAGAAAGGCATGGCGGCCGGCGAGTTTCAGCCCCTGAACGTGTCGGTAGCCCTGTTCACCATTCTCTCGGCGGTGCGCTGGGTGGAGCTCTGGTACCGCCCCGGCCGCGGCTTGTCGGCCGAAGAACTCGAAGAAGACATCATCACCATGCTGCTGCAAGGCCTGGCGAAGTAGCGCTTAGTTGCTGATGCTAAGGGCTTGTTCTGACGCAAGCCCTAAACACCAAGCCCTAAGCACCTAGTACCAACCACGACATGAGCCGTTTTCATAAAGTCAAAGTCAAGAGCATCGTGCGCGAAACGCCGGACTGCGTATCGGTGGCGCTGGACGTGCCCGCCGAGTTGCAGGACACGTTCCGCTTCACGCAGGGCCAGTACCTCACCTTTCGGCGCGAGCTGAACGGCGAGGAAGTGCGCCGGAGCTACTCCATCTGCTCCAGCCCCCTGGACCACGAGTGGCGCGTGGCTATCAAGCAGGTGCCGGAGGGCCGGTTTTCCTCGCATGCCGTGCAGCAATTGCGCGTGGGCGAGGAGCTGGAGGTGATGCCGCCGATGGGCCGCTTCTACACCGAGCTCCGCCCCGAGCAGCAGAAGCTGTACGTGGCGTTTGCGGCCGGCTCGGGCATCACGCCGGTTATGTCCATCGTCAAGACCATTCTGCTCACCGAGCCGCAGAGCCAGGTGTATTTGGTGTACGGCAACCGCGGGCGCAACTCCATCATCTTTAAGGAGCAGATTGAGGCCTTGAAGAACAAGTTTGTGGACCGCCTGAGCGTATACCATATCCTGAGCCGGGAGCACGGCGACACGGACCTCTTCTTCGGCCGCATCGACAAGCACAAGGCCGAGCAGTTTCTGCAGAAAATCATTCCGCCCCAGGAAATCGACGAGGCCTTTATCTGCGGGCCGGAGGAAATGATTCTGGGCGTGAAAGAAGCCCTGACGGAAGCCGGCGTGGCGCCCGACAAGGTGCACTTCGAAATGTTCACTTCTGGCGAAGCCGGGCAGCAGCGCCGCGCCGAGCGGCAGCAGCAGCGCCCCGCCGACGAAGACGACAAGCACAGCCGCGTAACGGTGCAGCTCGAAGGCGCGCAGTACCCGCTGGAAATGTCGTACTACGGCGACACCATCCTCGACGCGCTGCTAGAACGCGGCATCGACGCGCCGTACTCCTGCAAAAACGGCATGTGCAGCACCTGCCGCTGCCGCGTGACCGAGGGCACGGTGGAAATGGACGTGAACTACTCGCTTTCCGACGTCGAAGTGGCCAAGGGCTACGTGCTCAGCTGCCAGGCCCGCCCGACCTCGGAAAAGGTGAGCGTGGATTTCGACCAGTAAGCCCAGTGGTTTTGGACGACCTTGTCAGGCCGTCCTGTCGAGCTTGTCGAGACATCTCGCCGGATAGTAAGCTGCTCGTTGAGGTTACTACCCGATACCAACCCGCCAGATTGGCTACCGCCTTCCTTCGGTTCCTCGGCTTCGCGCGGAATGACGTTCTTAAGTGTCAGGCGTAAGCCCAGCAGAAATATTTCCCACTTTTGCTAACGCTTGTTAGTAAATCGTTGTTATCCGCACATGGAAACGGCTGAACTCACCCAGGAAGAACAATTCCAGACCCGTATCGACGCCGACGTGCGCATCGAGCCCAAGGACTGGATGCCCGAGGCGTACCGCAAGACGCTGATTCGGCAGATTTCCCAGCATGCGCACTCCGAAATCGTGGGCATGCTGCCGGAAGGCAACTGGATTACCCGGGCCCCTTCGCTGAAGCGCAAGGCCATTTTGCTGGCCAAAGTGCAGGACGAAGCCGGCCACGGCCTGTACCTGTACTCGGCCGCCGAAACCCTGGGCGCCTCCCGCGACCAGCTGCTGGCCGACCTGCACTCCGGCAAGGCCAAGTACTCGTCGATTTTCAATTACCCCACGCTGAGCTGGGCCGACATGGGCACCATCGGCTGGCTGGTGGACGGCGCCGCCATCCTCAACCAGGTACCGCTGTGCCGCACCTCCTACGGCCCCTACGCCCGCGCCATGGTGCGCGTGTGCAAGGAGGAAAGCTTCCACCAGCGCCAGGGCTTCGAAATCATGCAGACCCTGTGCGAGGGCGCGCCCGCCCAAAAGGCCATGGCCCAGGACGCGCTGAACCGCTGGTGGTGGCCCACGCTGATGATGTTCGGCCCCAAGGACGCCGATTCGCCCAACACCGAGCAGTCGATGAAGTGGCGCATCAAGCGCTTCACCAACGACGAGCTGCGCCAGAAATTCGTGGACATGATGGTCCCGCAGGCCGAGTTCCTGGGCCTGACCGTGCCCGACGCTCAGCTCCAGTGGAACGAGCAGAAGCAGGGCTACGACTTCGGCGACGTGGACTGGGCCGAGTTCTGGGACGTGGTGAAGGGCAACGGTCCCTGCTCGCGCGAGCGGGTGCAGGCCCGCGTCGACGCCTGGAACGAAGGCGCCTGGGTGCGCGAAGCCGCCCTGGCCCACGCCGAAAAGCGCAAACAGCGGGCGGAAACGGCCGCGGCTTAATCAACTAACTGACACCAGAACGTCATGTCGAGCTTGTCGAGACATCTCGCGTGCTGACGGCCGATAGTAACTCTCTCTCAACGGGAAGAATGCTGTCCAATTAAACACGCGAGATGTCTCGACAAGCTCGACATGACGTCCTCCATTCCCCTCTCAACATGTCCCAGAAAGAATGGCCGCTGTGGGAAGTATTCATCCGCAGCAAGCAGGGCCTCGACCATAAGCACGTGGGCTCCTTACACGCCGCCGACGCCGAAATGGCCATCCAAAACGCCCGCGACGTGTACACGCGCCGCCTCGAAGGCGTGAGCATCTGGGTGGTGGAATCCAAGCACGTGCACGCTTCCAACCCCGACGACGCGGCCGCCTTCTACGAGCCGGCCAACGACAAAATCTACCGGCACCCCACGTTCTACACCGTGCCGGATTCCATCAAGCACATGTAATCGGGCCGATTATGCAAGAAACGCATACCATTACCCTGCCCGACGTGACGCCCGAGCTGCGCCAGCAGCTCTTCGCCTACGTGCTGCAGCTGGCCGATACCAGCCTCATTCTGGCTCACCGCCTGAGCGAGTGGTGCGGGCACAGCCCCATCCTGGAGCAAGACTTGGCCATGGCCAACATCTCGCTAGACTTGCTCGGCGAGGCGCGCAGCTACTACCAGTACGCTGCCGAACTGGAGGGCCAGGGGCGCACCGAGGACGACTTGGCCTACCTGCGCGCAGCCGTGGAGTACCGCAACCCGCTGCTGGTGGAGCAGCCCAACGGCGACTTCGCCCACACCGTGGTGCGGCAGTTCCTCTACGACGCGTTTCACTACCACTTGCTGGTGCAGCTGCAAGCCGGCCCCGACCGGCAGCTGGCCGCCATTGCCGAAAAATCGGTGAAGGAAGCGGCATACCACGTGAAGTGGAGCGCCGAGTGGATCATCCGCCTCGGCGACGGCACCGCCGAAAGCCGCCGCCGCGTGGAAGCGGCCATCGGGGCCCTGTGGCGCTACAGCGGGGAGCTGACCACGCCCACCGCCACCGAACAGGCCCTGCAAGCCGCCGGCTTCCTTCCCGACTACGCCGCCCTGCAGCAGCAGATTGACGCGCACGTGGCGCGGGTGTTTGAGGAAGCCACGCTCACCCTGCCCCAGGGCGTGTTTATGCAGAAAGGCGGCAAGGCCGGCCGCCACTCCGAGCACTTGGGCTACCTGCTGGCCGAGTTGCAGTACCTGCAGCGGGCCTACCCGGGGCTGAAGTGGTAGGCTAATCCGCCCGTTTGGCTCTGCCTGCGTGGCCCCCGCAGCCTTAGCTCTTGGGAGGCTTGCCGAGGCTACCGAAAGCAGCGGCCGTTTCACAGACCGAAACCCAGCACGAATGACGACCGACCTCAACGCCGTAATGCCCACCGAGCAGCGCATCTGGCAGCTGCTGGAAGAGGTGTGCGACCCCGAAGTGCCGGTGCTCAGCATTCTGGACCTGGGCATTGTGCGCGGGGTGCGGGTCGAGCCCGACGGGCAGGCGCACATTACCATCACCCCGACGTACTCCGGCTGCCCGGCCATGAACACCATTGCCACCGACATCCGGCTGCGGCTGCTGGCCGAGGGCATCACCGCCCTGCACATTCACCACCAGCTCAGCCCGGCCTGGACGACGGCGTGGATGTCGGAAGCCGGCAAGCAGAAGCTGGAGGCGTACGGCATTGCCCCGCCCAAGGATGCCACCGGGCACGTGCTCAGCCTGTTCGGGCAAGACGAAGCCATCAAGTGCCCGCACTGCCACTCGACCCGCACCCGGCTCGTGAGCCAGTTCGGCTCCACGGCCTGCAAAGCGCTGTATCAGTGCGACGACTGCCTGGAACCCTTCGACTACTTTAAGTGCCACTAACCGGCAGCGGGCCCCGGCTTTCCGGCCGCTGCGCCCCACCGCCGGCTCCCCAACTCCTTATTCCCGCATGGACAAGATTACCGTCGGCATCATCGGCAGCGGCGCCATGGGCGCGGGCATTGCCCAGGTCGTAGCCCAGGCCGGCCACCCCGTGTTTTTGTTTGACCTGAACGCGGCCGCCCTGCAGCGCGCCACCACCGGCATCAGCGCCAGCCTGCGCAAGCTGGCCGAAAAGGGTAAGCTGCCCGCGGCGGAGGCCGAAGCCGCCATTGCCCGCGTGCGGCCCTGCGCCGAGCTGCAGTGCTTCGCGGCCTGCGGCTTGGTCATCGAGGCCATTGTGGAGGAGCTGGCGGTCAAGCAGGCCGTGTTTCGCGACGTAGAAGCAGTGGTGCCCGCCGAGTGCGTGCTGGCGTCGAACACCTCGTCGTTGTCGCTGGCCAGCATTGCCTCGGCCTGCCAGCGGCCGGAGCGCTTTATTGGCATCCATTTCTTCAATCCCGCCCCGCTGATGCAGCTGGTGGAAGTCATTCCGGCCGTACAGACCCGCGCCGGGCTGGCCGAGGAAACCCGGGCGCTGGTGCAGAGCTGGGGCAAGCTGCCGGTTATCTGCCAGGACACGCCGGGCTTTATCGTCAACCGCGTGGCCCGACCCTACTACGGCGAGGCCCTGCGCCTGCTCGACGAAGGCGTGGCCGACGCGGCCACCATCGACTGGGCGCTGACCGAGTTGGGCGGCTTCCGCATGGGTCCGTTTGCCTTGATGGATTTCATCGGCCACGACGTGAACTACCGCGTAACCGAAGCCGTGTTCACCGCCTTTTACTTCGATCCGCGCTTCAAGCCCTCCCTGACCCAAAAACGCCTGTTTGAAGCCGGCTACTACGGCCGCAAGGCGGGCCGCGGCTTCTACGATTACCGCGAAGGCGCCACCCCGCCCGAACCTACCCGCGACCCGGCCCTGGGCCACCGCATTTTGCAGCGGGTGCTGGCCATGCTCATCAACGAAGCCGCCGACGCACTGCACCTGCGCGTGGCCTCGCGCGACGACCTGGAACTGGCCATGACCCGCGGCGTGAACTACCCCAAGGGCCTGCTGGCCTGGGCCGACGAGCTGGGCCTGCCCGCCGTGCTCAACACCCTCGACGCGCTCTACGAGGAGTACCGCGAGGACCGCTACCGCGCCAGCCCGCTGCTGCGCCGCCTCGCCACCGCCGGGCAAACATTTTTCCCCGCGCCGGCCCTCTCGCATTCCTGAACCCCGGCATGATTTATTCCTTCAACGGCATCGTGCCGGTAGTGCACGAAACGGCTTTCGTGCACCCGCAGGCCACGGTCACGGGCAACGTCATCATCGGCCGCCACGTGTACGTGGGCCCGGGCGCGGCCGTTCGCGGCGACTGGGGCCAGATCATCATCGAGGACAACTGCAATGTGCAGGAAAACTGCACATTGCACATGTTTCCGGGCACCACGGTGCGGCTCAAGGAAATGGCCCACATCGGCCACGGCGCCATCATTCACGGCGCCACCGTGGGCCGCAACGTGCTGGTGGGCATGAACGCGGTCATCATGGACCGCGTCGACATCGGCGACGAAAGCATCATCGGCGCCCTGAGCTTCATCCGGGCCGACGAGGTAATTCCGCCGCGCAGCCTGGTGGTCGGCAATCCGCACAAGATTATCCGGCAGGTCAGCGACGACATGCTGGCCTGGAAAACCGAAGGCACGCAGATTTACATGCAGCTGCCCGCCGACCTGCACGCGACGCTGCAGCCCTGCGAGCCGCTGCGCGAAGTGCCCGCCGACCGCGCCGTGCAGTCCGGCAGCTACGCGACCTGGGCGGAGCGCAAATCGGGCACCGTCTGAGGGCGCGTTTCCCGCAACGCCGCGGTTTCTATCGACTTAGCCACGCTTCGTTTCTACTCCGTCTTGGTTAGGATTGAACGGCTGGCTTCGCGCGGCTGCACACGCCAGCCGCGCGAAGCCGATTACCCGCGCGGCGGCGCGGCTGTTCTACTGCACCGCGGCCTATCCCCGGTGCAGTAGAACAGCCGTTGTGCAACAAAAAACGCCTTGCAAGCAGCGAGCTTACAAGGCGTTTCTTAGGTTATTGTACTCCGTAGGGGAATCGAACCCCTGTTGGCAGAATGAAAATCTGCAGTCCTAACCCCTAGACGAACGGAGCGGGTTCAAACAACAACGGTTTAGTACTCCGTAGGGGAATCGAACCCCTGTTGGCAGAATGAAAATCTGCAGTCCTAACCCCTAGACGAACGGAGCGGAAAACGGCGCCGTTGTCGTTTGATGGTGCAAAGATAGTAGGCGAAACAAGCAGCGCAATGAATGGCGCTAAAAAAAGGCCGTGTTCGAGCAAATTTCGCTGATTTTCAAGCCCAAATTTTTCACAGCCGGGCCGAATTACCCGAATTTGCGCGGCTTTCAACAGCGTATTCCACCCGACCGGGTAAAAAAAGCAGGCTGCCTGTCACGACGTGACACCACACCTGAGGCCACGTCGGTTGCCGCATTTGACAGGCAGCCCACTGCGCAAATAAAGCGCACCGTCGAGGTGTCGGCACTGACGCAGATACGTATTTGGCCCTGCGACAAATACGGATTTTATACCTGTAGCCCTCAGAAATGGCAATCTAACAACAGACCATCCATTTCATAATTCAATTCATAATCAATACCTTATCTTTTCAGATTATAATTCGTATCAGGCGAAACGGCGGCTGTCAGCCGCCCACGCCGCTCCTGCTTACCTGCTCTGCCCCCTTCCCACCCATGGACGTTTACCACGAAATCCTGCCCGACCGCTACGTGCTGCTGCTGGCCGAAAGCGCTTCGCCCGCGGGCGGCTCGGCCGCCGATACCCTGGCGCGCTGCCTGTCGCAGGCCTGCCGCAGCGGCAAAACCAGCGTCTGGATCGACTGCAGCCGCTTGCACCACCTGCCCGCCGCCGCCCGCGACCTGCTGATGCGCTACCAGAAGCGCCTGGGCCGTCGTTCCGTGCGCTTGGTGCTCGGCCCAATGTCCGCCGCCGTGCGCCAAGCCTTTGCCGATATAGCCCCCGAGGCGCGGCCGGAAATGGCCGAGGAAGAACCCGCTTAAGCCCAGCGGCCGCCGGAAAAACTTCTACCGGGGTGGGAGGTTGTTGGGGGACTCTCCTCCCCTACCTTCCCCTCATGAAACTGCTATTCGGCTACCTGCGCCAGTATTGGGGCTTGTTGGTGCTGGCCTTGCTGCTGGCGGCCATCAACCAGATTTTCTCCCTGCTCGACCCCTACATCTTCCGGCAGATCATCGACAAGCACGTGACGCCCGCGCTCAGCAGCTCGTTGCGGCCGGGCTTGGCGGCGTTTTTGGCCGGGGGCGCGGGGCTGCTCGTGCTCAAGGCCATGGGCGCGGCCATGGTGTCGCGCATTGCCAAAAACTTCCAGGACTACTACGTCAACGTCATCACCCAGCGCCTGGGGGCGCAGATGTACGCCGACGGGCTGAGCCACTCGCTGGACTTGCCCTACCAGGTGTTTGAGGACCAACGCTCGGGCGAAACCCTGGGCAAGCTGCAGAAGGTGCGCGCCGACGTGGAGAAGCTCATTCAGAACTTCGTCAACGTGCTCTTCACCTCCGTGGTGGGCATCATCTTCGTGATGTGGTACGCGGCCACGGTGTACTGGCCCATTGCGCCGGCCTACTTCCTGACCATCCCGCTGCTGGGCTTCGTCAGCTCGCTGCTGAGCAAGAAAATCAAGGTGGTGCAGAAAACCATCGTGGCCGAAACGACGGCGCTGGCCGGCTCGACCACCGAAAGCCTGCGCAACATCGAGCTGGTGAAGAGCCTGGGGCTGGCCCAGCAGGAAACCCAGCGCCTGAACGCCACCACCGACCGCATTCTGCAGCTGGAGCTGAAAAAGGTGCGCTACATCCGCTCCCTCTCGTTCGTGCAGGGCACCTTCGTCAACACCCTGCGCAGCGCCATTCTGCTGATGATGCTGTTTCTGGTGGCCCAGCACAAGATTACGCTGGGGGAATTTTTCTCGCTGTTCATCTACTCCTTCGCCATTTTCGGGCCGCTGCAGGAGCTGGGCAACATCATCAACATCTACCGCGAAACCGAGGCTTCGCTGGCCAACTTCCAGCAGATTCTCGACACGCCGCGCGACGTGAAGCCTGCCGCGCCCGCCGCCATCGGTCCGCTGCGCACCCTGGCTTTCGACGACGTGCACTTCCGCCACCTTTCGGCCAACACGCCGGCGCTGGACGGCATTTCGTTCCGCACCGAACTGGGCCAGACGGTGGCTTTCGTAGGCCCCTCGGGCTCGGGCAAGACCACGCTGGTGAAGCTGCTGGTGGGCCTGTACCCGCCGGCGCAGGGCCAGATCCTGTACAACGACGTGCCGGGGGCCCAGCTTGATCTGGACGCGCTGCGCGAGCAAATCGGCTTTGTAACCCAGGACCCGCAGCTCTTCGCCGGCTCCATCCGCGAAAACCTGCGCTTCGTGGCGCCCCAGGCCACCGATGAGGAATGCCTGCGCGCCCTGCATGAGGCCGCCGCCGATTCGTTGCTACGCCGCGCCCCGCAGGGCCTCGATACGGTTATCGGCGAGGGCGGCGTGAAGGTGTCGGGCGGCGAAAAGCAGCGCCTGAGCATTGCCCGGGCCCTGTTGCGGCGCCCCACCCTGCTGGTATTCGACGAGGCCACCTCGGCGCTGGATTCGCTTACCGAGGAAGAAATCAGCCGCACGGTGCGCGAGCTGTCGGCCACCCGGCGCCACCTGACCATCCTCATTGCCCACCGCCTGAGCACCATCCTGCACGCCGACTGCATCTACGTGCTGGAGCGCGGCCGCATCGTGGAAGCCGGGCGGCACGAGGACCTGCTGGAGCGCAAGGGCCTGTATTACGCCATGTGGCGGCAGCAAATCGGGGAGCGGCAGCGCCCGGCGGCGCTGGGTGCGCCGGCCGTCAATGGCGCCGCGCAAAAGGCCTCGCTTCCCGCTTGATTTGCCCCACGTTCTGGATTATACACAAACCGCCCCGCTGCACCCAGCGGGGCGGTTTGTCTATGAGAGTTCCGCGCCCGACTTAGTGCTGCACCATGATGCGGCGGCGCAGCACCGGCCCGTTGCCGGCATGCCACTGCAGCAGGTACACGCCGTTGCGCAGCTGGCTTACCGGCACCTCGAAGGCGGCGGTGGCCGCCGCGGGGCGCAGCTCCTGCACCAAGCGGCCGGCGGCGTCCAGCAGCGTCAGTTGGCCGGCCGCGGCGTTGTCGGTCGGTGGAACTTGCACGTGCAGCACCTCGCTGGCCGGGTTGGGGTACGCCTGCAGCTCGGCCAGGGCGGCTCCGGAGCCGCTCACGCTTACCGCGTCGGAGAACTGCTCCGTGCCGTCCGTGTCGACTTGGCGCAGGCGGTAGTAGCGCGTTTGCCCGGCCGCCAGCGGCCGTGGGTCGGTGGCTTGGTAGTCGCGGCGGCCGGTGCTCTGGCCAGCGGCAGCCGTGCGGGCCACTTCCTGCCAGCTGGCCGCATCCGTGGGGCTGACGGTGGCCTGCACGGCGAAATAGGCGCTGCGCTGCTCAGTGGCCGTGGCCCAGCTCAGGCGCGTGCCGGGCAGTGCGGGCTCGTAGCGGCCGGCGAAGCTCAGCAGCTCAACGGGCAGCACCGTGGCAGGCAGCAACTGAATCAGGGCTGCACCGCAGGGGTTGGGGCTGGTCAGGCTGAAGTCGATAACGGCTTGCACCCCGGCCACGTCGCTGTCGAGGCTGAGCGTGCGCGCCTGCTGCCCGTTGCCGATGGCGTAGTGCATCACCGCGCCGGGCCGGATGATGTGGCCCAGCTGCTGGGCGTGGCCTTGCTCGTGCAGGGCCACGCTCTCGAAATCAAACTGCGAGCTGGTGGGCGCGGCGGTGGTGAAGTTCCAGCTGTAGGCCGGGCTGAAATTGTAGTCGGTTTCGGCCACCGTCCAGTACGTCACGCCGCCGGTGATGCAGCCGCTGTAGCGCGAGGTGGTCTGCCCGAGCACGTAGCTGGGCAGCTCGCCGCCGGTATCGAAGCGCACGATGTTGATTCCGTCGCTGGCTACCACGCTGCTGCTGGCCGCCGCGCCGATGCGCAGGTTCAGGCGGGTAACGGGCTGCCAGGTCGCCAGGGCCCGCTCGAACGCGGCCTTGGCGTCGGCATTGGCGGCAAACTCGCCCGCGTACTGCAGGGTGTAGCCGCCCAGGTTGTCGTCGTTGACGAGGCGGGGCCGGGCGGGCGCGGCGCTGCCCGAGGCCACGTTGGAATAGGAATACACCACGGCCAACGCCGCCGGGCTGCTGACGGTCAGGCCGTCGGCCGTGGTGACGCGGAAGGTGCCGGAGCCAGCCCCGCCGCTGCCCGTGCGCGAGGGCACCCGAACTTGGATCTGGGTGTCGGTCCAGAGTACGTAATCGGTGCTGTTGGCCGCCACGTAGGACTGCCCGCCCTGGTCGGCGTTGGGAAATTCGACTTTGCTGGCGCTGCCCAGCGTGCCGAAGCCCGTGCCCACAATGGTAAGCACGCTACCGGTTCCCGCCGAGAGACTAGCGGGCAGAAAGCTGCCGATAATCGGCGCCGTGGTGCGGGCCGCCGTGCTGGCGGGCACTGCCAGCAGCGCGGGGTTGGCTTTGAGCGTGCGCCGGGCCTGCCCGGTGCTGCGCTCCACGGCCGGGTATAGCTCGTCTTCGATGGAACGGTAGCGGGCAAAGGGCTCGGCGGCAGTGCCGGTGGGCGCGTCGTAGCGCACAAAGCCCTGGGGACCAGCTACCAGCCGGTAGGCCTGCCGCTCGGGGCCAACGGGGTCAGGCTCCAGGAAAAACAGGCCCTGCTGCCCCACGGCCAGGGCGGCGGTGCCCGTCACTTCCTCGCGGCGCAACCCCAGCGTGCCGCCGCGCTCAGCCAGCCGCAGGCCCGAGGCTGGCAACTGACCTTGAAACACCTTGTAGACGTCGAGCTGGTGCAGCGTGAAGATGTTGCCCTGGGCATCGGCCACGGCTTGCTGCCCGCTCACGCGTGCTTCAACGACCAAGGCGGCTTTAGCCGTGCGCTGCTTCAGCGAGGCGGGCACCAGCAGGCAGGTTTCTTGGGCGCGGGCCCCCGGGGCCGTCAGGAACGTAAAGGCCCAGAACAGGGCGACCAGTAACGGACGTCTCGTCATACAATCGGCTTTGTACTTGACCGGGAAAAGCTCCTACAGCAGGGCGGTCGGGCGTTGAACAAAACCGGGGACTATAGAATTCCAGCTTGCAATTATTCTGGGGCCGAACAAACGAAAACCGGCCCGACTTACGTTACCTTATAGCAAGCTGCCTGCCCGGCAGAGCCACTGACTTTGGCAGCATTCTTGCAAACCTCCACGCTGAAACAAAAGGATTTTTTCATGAACCGCACCCGCACTTTCCGCCAGCTGCTGACCAGCCTGCTCCTCTTCGTGGGGCTGCTGACGAGCGGCGTGGCCCAAGCCGCTCAGCCGGCGCCGCAGCGTGACGTGCTGCGGGAAATCACCGATGTCGTTGGGCTGAAGCCCCGTTTCCAGCTGCGCGCCACCACCGAGGTGGAAAACGCCGCGGCCGTGGTGTACGGGGGCCAGCGCTTCCTCTTATACAACCCCAATTTCGTGGCCGCCGTGAACCGTGCCAGCCGCACCGACTGGGCCGGCGTGAGCATTTTGGCCCACGAAATGGGCCACCACCTAAACGGCCACACCCTGCAGGGTGGCGGCTCGAACCCAGCCGACGAGCTGGAAGCCGACGAGTTTTCGGGCTTCGTGCTCCGCAAGATGGGCGCCAGCCTCGCCGAAGCCCAGACGGCCCTGGCCGTGGTGTCGCAGGATTACGACTCCCCTACGCACCCGGGCCGTAGCACGCGCCTGGCCGCCATCAACCGCGGCTGGCAGCAGGCCAACGGGCAGATTGCCGCCAGCAGCCGCTCGTCGGCGCCCTCGGCTCAGCCCGTAGCCATTGCGCCGCGGCCGGTGCAAGCCCAGCCGGTGGCCCAGCCGATCAGCTTCGTGGGCAAGCTCACGTTCCGCGACAATCCCTCGCAGCCACTGTACGTGACCAAGGGCCTGAACATTGTGCGCGTGGATCAGGACGACCGCACCGCCGCCGTGGTGGGCCGCCTGACCCGCTCCAGCAGCGCCGATTTTCCCTTCGTGCTCATCGACGGGCAGCAGCGCCGGCTGTACATCAGCGCCCAGGGCGGCATTTTCAACCCGCAAGGCCAGCAAATCGGCCGCCTGACCGATCCGTCGTAAGCCTCGCTTCGTCCCTTCTCTCCTGATGCCCGCGACCAGCCTTGGCCGCGGGCATTTTCTTTTGTGGCCGGCTCCGCGGGTGGTGCGTTGGTTTACCGGCTGCGGCGCTTATTTGCCGCTTCATCTCCCCGCTTATGCCGACTTCCTACCCTTTTCTGCTCGTTGACGCTTTCACCACCCGCCCGCTGGGCGGCAACCCCTGCGCCGTGGTGCTCGACGCCGACGACCTCTCGCCCGAGCAGATGCAGCGCCTCGCCCGCGAGTTCAACCAATCCGAAACCGCCTTTGTGCGCCGGGCCAGCCAGGGCGGCGCCGTGGCCGTGCGCTACTTCACCCCCGCCGAAGAAATTCCGCTGGCCGGCCACCCCACCATTGCCACTGCCGTGGCCTTGGTGCACGCCGGGCGCGTGTCGGTGGCCGCGGGCCCGCAAGAGCTGCAGTTTGAGCTGCGCGACGGCCCCATCCGCGTGGGCATTGCGCCGGGCTCGGCGGCGGAGCCCCTGCAAGTCACCATGACGCAGCGCCCGCCCGTGTTCGGCGCCGTGCACGACGCGGCCGCGGTCCTGCCCTTGTTCGGCCTCACGCCCGCCGACGTGCTGCCCGGCGCCCCCGTGCAAACGGTGAGCACCGGCACGCCCCAGCTCATGATTTTGCTGCGCGACCACGCCGCCCTGCGCCGCGCCCGCACGCCCGAAGCCGGGGCCTACGCGGCCTACCGCCAAGGCAGCGACTTTTTCAGCCCGCACCTGTTTTGTCTCGGCGGGGCTACGCCGGCGGGCAGCACCTTTGCCCGTCATTTTGGCACCCCGCCCGACATCTTGGAAGACCCGGTGACGGGCTCGGCCACGGGAGCCATGGCGGCCTATCTGCACCGGCATGGCTACCTCACCGCTTCGGCATTTGTGGCCGAGCAGGGCCACTGGCTGGGCCGCCCGGGCACCGTGCACGTGCGCCTCGACGCCGCGGACGGCATCATTCGCAGCGTGCAGATTGCCGGTACGGGCGTGGTGCTGGTTGAGGGCCGGCTGACGCTGTAGCTTGGGGCGGCGGTGGAACGTTTGCCCGGCAACCGGGTTTAAGCTGGACGGTTGACTTTCTCGTAGATACCGGCACGGCCGCGCGCCACCGGGTTTGTCGCCGCTTCCTTTATTACCCGTTACTACCCTACCCCATGCCCGAATTACCCGAAGTCGAAACCTACCGCCGCTTCCTCGACGAGTTGTTGCTCCACCAGACCATCGTGCAGGTGCACGTGCTCGACGCGCACGTACTGGCTGTGCCCGAGGCGACGCTGCGGCAGGCCGTGCAGGGCGCCACCGTTACGGGCACCCGGCGCCTGGGCAAAAACTTATTCCTCGAACTCTCCACCGGGCAGGTACTGGCCCTGCACTTCGGCATGACCGGCGACGTGGGCGCCTACCGCGACGAGCATGACCGGGCCCGCTTTACCCGCGTGGCCTTCGAATTGGCCGACGGCCTGCGCGTGGCTTTTATCGACCCGCGCAAGTTCGGCCGCCTGCGGCTGGCTTCCAGCGTGACGGAGTATCGGCGGACCAAAAAGCTGGGCCCGGATGCCCTGGACCTGACGCTGGCGGAGTTGCAGGAATCTTTGCGCGGGCGTAAGACCCTCATCAAGCCCCTGCTGCTCGACCAGCGCCTGGCCGCCGGTCTGGGCAACTGGATTGTCGACGAGGTGCTGTTTCAGGCCCAGGTGCACCCCAAGCGGGTGGCTGGCTCGCTCACGCCCCCGGAGGTAGCGCGGCTGCACGCCGCTATCGGACTGGTGCTGCGCACGGCCATCGACGCGGAAGCCAGCTACCGGCGGTTTCCCACTTCGTTTCTGATTCACGCGCGCGAGTGGGATGCTTACCCAGTGGCGGGTTCGGACGCCTTTAAGGTTTGCCCCGTGGATCAAGAGGTAATAGTAAAAAAGTATGTCGGCGGGCGGGCTACTTATTACTGTCCGATTTGCCAAAAAGAACAATAGCGCTTATCTTTCCTAATTGCGCTTAACCAAAAGCCGCTCTGCGTATTACGCAAGCGGCTTTTGTATTTTATCTACATTCAAAAGTACAAATATAAATTGCATTGAACTTTCCAGATATAATGTTTGAATTATTGACTTTTTCCGCGAAAACCCGAACTATAGTACCTAGCTTAGCATTGTGACGACAACGCAGGGCCAGCCACCTTGGCTTCAGGCGTGAAGTTGGAATTGTGTACTGAAAGGCAAAAACGCCGACCGAGCCGAGGAGCTCGATCTTCTTCACCAAACCATTTACCCGTTTTCATGAAGAAACTGCCCGTTTACCTGAGCCTGGCGCTGACCCTTGCTGGTTTGGCATCGTGTGAGAAAGAAATTGAGGAGGTAGCACAGCCCTCGGCCCAAGCGGCCGATGCGCAGGCCCAGCAAACGCCGCAACAGCTGCTGACCAGCAGCCAGTGGCACCTGACCGACCTGAAGACCACCAGCAAACCCGCCGGCGCCACCGACGCCGTTACGGTGAGCATTTTCGGTCAGCTCAAACCCACCATGCGCGACAACCTAACCCAGTTTGCGGCCGATGGCCGGTACATCCTGGATGAAGGCGCCACCAAGCTCAACCCCGCCATGGCCCAGCAAAAGGCCGGCTCCTACAAGCTCAGCGACGACGCCAAGACGCTGACCGTAACCCTGCCCGATTTAGAGCGCGTGTACTCGGTGGAGGAAATTTCCGCTACCCAGCTGCGCCTGAAGCTCACCACTGGCCCCGCCGACAACGCGGTGAGCTACGAAAGCACGTTCGCGCACTAAGCGCCTTACTGGTTTCCCAAGTCCCGCTGGCTCCACCCAGCGGGTGCGCCCGGCCGCTTTGGTGGTCGGGCGTTTTTTATTGCCCGGCTGCTGGCGCTGCCGCGGGCTCAGAACACCCAGACGGCCGCCACCCTACAGAAGCCCGGCGCGATGAGTAGCACCAGCAGCGCACACAGCCAGTAGCCGGCCGCGGTGTTTTCAAACTTGCCCAAGCTGTAGACGAGGCCGAACAACGCGTTGGCCAAGGCCTGTACCCCGATCTGAAAGCCGAAAAAAGCGGGGCTGCCCCACCGCTCCACTTGGCCAGGCCGCCGAACAGCGCGGCGCCGGCCCCAGCAGTTTCAGCAGGTTGTTGCGCACGACGCGGCGGTTGTTATCGGCAAGCCCGGCGGATTAGCGTATATGCCCCAGCTTCAGGTGGGTGGCGCAGTTGCCGAAGCCGACGTGGGACGTGAGCAGGCCGCTGGGCGCAACGCTTAGGCCCAAGCAAAGACGGCCCGTCACGAGCAGCACCAAAAACGCCAGGCCGAAGAGGATGAAGAGGATAGCCGCGCCAGGTATAAGGACGTTCGGGCATGGCGGCAGGTAACGGGTATCCGGCCAGCGGTTATTGCCACTGCCAGGATCGGTCATCAACATACTCGATTCCGTGCAGAGTCGCCAGCCGGCGCAGCTCCGAAGCCAGCGCCGCGGCATCGACTTGGCGTTTCGGCACAATCACCGCGCCCGCGGGGCTGTAGCGCAGCAGAAAGGCTTGAGGGGTTTCGGCTATTTGGTACAGCTCGCGCAGCTGCAGCTCGTTGCGGCTGGCCCGGTCGGCCGATTTCAGCAAGGTGTCGGTCAGCTCCAGCGCAACCGGGGCCCCAACTTGGTCCTGGTAGTGGGTTTCGACGTGCTTGCGGTAGTGCCGCTTGTAGCGCCAGCGCGAGTAGAGCGGGAACAGCGCGGCACTGCCCCCAGCCAAGAGGGCGAAATACACCGCCAAACTCGTGATGCGCTCTAGGTAAAACAGCACCGCCAAGCTGACAAAAGCCAGCGTGGCAATCAACCAGCTGCGCCGGCGGTTGCGCCTCACCAGCGGCGACTTGCTGGCCGCGTACAGCTGGTAATGCAGCAAATCCTCGGCCTGCAATGCGTAAGCTACCTGCATGGTACGTCGCGTAACGGCTGCTACTGCTTGCGGCCGGGCAGCTCAATTTCCCGGCTGAGGCTGGGCACCAAGCGGCGCACCGTTTCCCAATCCTTGCCGTTCGTATCGAGAAAAGCCCAGTGCTGCCCGCCGTCGGAGGACACGGCCAGCAGAGTCGACTGCGTGGTTTTGGTAGCTGCGGCCAACTGAAACTCGGTGGTTTGCGGCACGGTGCACTGCAGCTCCCTGTCGGCGCCCACAATGCGCGAGGGCGCGCCGTGGCTGACCTTGCTGACTTTGCCGCCCTGGGCGCTGAGCTGCTCCATGCCCTGACGCAGTTGCTTGGCCAGCACGTCGGCGCCGCCGGCCACGCGCAGCACGTCGGGATGCATGAAGTCGGCGTAGGCTTCAAAATCCTCCTTCATAAACGCCTGCTCCATTTCGGTCAGCTGGGCTTCCAGGTTGGCGCGGCGTGTGGCCTCGGGCAAGGGCTTGGTTTGGGCAACGCTGGCCGCGGGCAGCAGTCCGGTTAGCATCATCCAGGAAAAGGCCACGAAACGCAGCCGGGCAAAGGCGCGCAGGCCGTTGGAAGTCAAGACAAGCATAAGCAACTGAGAAGTTAAGCGGGGTGGAAGATTGGTGCGGAGGCGCCCGCAGCCACCGGGCGCGCGGCATCGGTCAGCCACAGCCAGGCGTAGTACAGCAGGCCGGCCACGCAGGCGCACTGAATGCTGGCGAGGCCCAGGCCGGGCAGCGGCGACGTGGGCTTGATGAATTCGACGAGCAGCCGAAACAGCAGGTAGGTGCTCAGCAGCCAAAAGAGGATTTCGAAGAGGTTGGTGGGGTGGCGCGGCCCGCCGTCGTCTAAGTCCAGGGCCCAGGGCAGGGCGCTGGCCGTGCCGTAGGTGCCGTCTTCGAGGCCGGCCAGCAAGCAGCCGGTGCGGCCGAGCCCCATGCCTAGGATGAGCGGGTACACCATCAAGTCGCCCGAGGAGGCCGTGTCGCCGAGGCGTTTCTTGGTCAGCTCCGCCCCCAGCAAGCCCCCCGAGGAAGCCGCCGACGATGGTATTGTTGGTAAAGTAGTACAGCGGCCCGTCCGGCGGGTGCTCCAGCAAGACCAGCACCCGGGAGCCCAGCAAGGCCCCGGCAGCGGCCTCGATGAAAATCCACAGCCGGTCGTCGCCGCTGATTCGGTCGGGCGCGCGGCGGCGCCGGTTGCCGTAGTAGCGGCAGCCCACGGAGTACGCCAGCACCTCGAACACCAGGTGCGCGGGCAGGACGACGGGGCTGAGGTGCAGCTGAACGGGAAACGTCACGGCGGGCAAGTTAGGCAGCCGCCCGCAACCGCCGCGCACAAAAAAGCGCCCCGCCGGCTTTCCGACGGGGCGCGTGGCAGTTCGGCAGGGCTAGACCTCCACTCCCACCGCGGCCGCCCGCAGCTGGCGTTGCACCTCGGGCAGGGTATCGAAGAGCTGATCCAGCGAGTCGAGCACGAAGTAGTCGGTCTGGAACACGTCCTTGCGGAAGGCGGTACCGAGCACGGTTTCGACGCCGAAGGAATGGCGCCGCGGCTCGGGGCCGAGGCTGTAGCGCGTCTCGCCGGCCGAGGACAAAATGCCCGCCCCGTAGATGCGCGCCTGCCCGCTGCCCGCGTCGCGGATCAGGCCGAACTCCACCGTAAACCAGTACAGCCGCGCCAGCAGCTCCACGGCGGCCGGGTCGGCGGCGTGGCGCAGGCCGATGTGGCCGAGTTGGTGCAGAAAGCGGGCAAAAGCCGGGTTGGTCAGCAGCGGCACGTGGCCGAACACGTCGTGGAACATGTCGGGTTCTTCGAGGTAATCCAGCTCGGCGAGCTTGCGCAGCCAAGTGGTGGCCGGAAACTGCCGGGCGGCCAGCAGCCCGAAAAACACCGCGTCGTCGACGATGCCGGGTACGGCCACCAGCTCCCAGCCGGTGAGGCGGCGCAGCACCTGGTTGGTCTGGCGGAAGTCGGGAATCCGGTCGGCGGTGAAGCCGATGCGGGCCAGGCCTTCCATGAATTCGGGCGCGGCGCGGCCGGGCAGGGCTTGGAGCTGGCGTTCGAAGAGCAGCTGCCATACGTGGCGGTCCTCGGCGGTGTACTGGTCGTAGTGTTGTTGGAGCAGGGTCATGGCTCTGGAAGTTGGAAGAGGTGAAAAACAAAAAGCCCCTCTCCGGCTATCGGAGAGGGGCGAGTATGAAGCGGTTCCTGGCGGCGACCTTACGTCGTCTGCTCGGGTGCCGTCGCACATACACGACCACTGCCGAAGCCGGTGGGCTGGCAGGAGCGGTAATAATAGCGCGACGAAAAGCGGGTGAGCATGGGGCAAAGATGGGAGTTTTTTCGGCAACGCAAGCCGTCGGCAGTGGGCAAGCGGTGCCAACCGTCCGCCGGGCAGCGGTTACCGCTCGGCGTTTGCGGCGGCCAACGGCCCGGGCAGGGGGGTCATCAGTTCAGGTTGGCGTCAGCCGGGCGCGCGGCTCTTAATCTGGACGAATTAGCTGCATAAGTCTTAGCTTGTCAACCATTTGTTCGGGAGTTACCGCTAGCCCACCCTATGCTATGAGTGCCATCCACCACCCCGTGCATCCGCGCCTGCGCGCCGCGGTGAGCCACATCATGACCGTGGACCTGCAGCTGCCCGGGCCGGCGTACGGCCGGAGCGCGCCGTTTCCGCCCACGCCCCAGCACAGCCTGAACTTCTACCCCGGCGACGCCACCCGCAGCCGGACCGGCCACCAGGCGTTTGCGGATCTGCCCGCCTGCGCCATCATCGGCCCGCAGACGACCAAGGTCGATTTGGCCATGGGCAGCCACCACCGCTTTGTGACGGTGGCCTTTCACCCCGGCGGGCTGCACCGGCTGCTGCGCCTGCCCATGCCCGAGCTGCTCGACCAACCGCTCGACGCGGCCGATGTGCTGGGCCGCGAGCTGCGCGAGGTGACCGAGCAACTGCGGGAGGCCCGGCAGCCGCTGGCCATGAAAAATATCGTGGAGGCCTACCTCTTGCGCAAGCTGGCTGACCGCGTGGCCAGTCCGCTGGAGCGCAGCCTCGGGCTGCTGCTCCGGGGCAATCCTGCCGATTCTGTGGAGAACATAGCCGCGCTGTCGTGCCTGAGCCTGCGGCAGTTCGAGCGCCGCAGCCGGGAAATCCTCGGCTACTCGCCCAAGTTCTTCGCCCGGGTCGCGCGCTTCTCCAGGGCCTACCGGCTGAAGGTGCGGCAGCCCGAGTGCACCTGGACCGTCATCAGCCACCACTGCGGCTACTACGACCAGATGCACCTGATCCGGGATTTCAAGGAATTTACGGGCACCACGCCCTCGCGCATCACCCGGGAAATCCTGGCCGCGCCGCTGACCTTGCAGGACGATCTGCGGATTTAGAAAACGTCGTTTTTATACTATTTCCCGGCTTGCGGGGCTGGTAGGTTTGGGAGCACTCGACGCCCTACCTATGAAAACCCTGATTTTGAGCGGCCTGCTCCTGCCGCTAACTACGGCCGCCTACGCCCAGCTGGACACGCTCGGCTACCCCGCCGAACGGCTGCAAATCCGCGCGCTGCTGCACCAGCCCGGCGGCTACCGCCCCGGCCCCACCTGCCGCGACATGGTAGCCGTGGGCCCCAAAGGCGACATTTCCTTTTCGGAGGCGGAATGGCGCGCCGCACAGGCCAAGGAAAAGGTGGTCTTCCGGTCCGTCCGCGTCGTGCCGGGCAGCGAAATTATCCGGATTTACAACGCCAACTCGGCGGTGGTCAACTGGCTGGCCGACGTGCGCCTGAGTGTGGCCGGCCAGGACGTGGCCCTGAAAGTGCGGCGGCTAGAAGTGTTCATCAAGCAGGGCAGCACCTGGTGCCGGGTGGCCGGGCAGGGCACGCAGGTCGACGAGCAGCTGTTTCCCGTCGGGCCTTAACCGCTTCCACTGCCCAGCCAGGCGGTGGAAGCGGTGCAATGTTGCCCCCCGCGCCAGCACTGCTGCTCAGCTGCGGAAACCTCACGCCGGATACGGCGGGTGGTCGTTGAGTTGGTTGTTTTCCCGTTCGGCCTTACGCGTGAGGCCCGTCACCCACGATTCCGTTGCCGCCGACTCGCTTTCGAAGCCGCGGCGGCGGGCGTCGCCGGCGGGGCCAGTGGCGTCGGGCAGAGTGCGGTTGACCCAGCTCATGAGGTTGGCTACCGAGCCGGGCGCCACGCCGTGCAGCAGCGAAATAAGCTTGGCGGGCAGGCCCAGAATCAGCTCGGCGTCGCCGCGGCGGGCGGCGTTCCAGATCTGCCGGGCGGCGTACTCGGCGCTGACGGTGAGGGCCGGCAGCGAGTCGGAAATCATAAACCAGGCAAATTCGAGCACGTGCTGGCCCTTCACCACCGCGTGCCGGGCCGAGCCGGTGCGCATCAGCCCCGGGCACACCGTGGTCACGTACACGCCGTAGCGCAGCAGCTCGGCCCGAAAGCCTTCGGAGAGGCCCACCAGGGCAAATTTGCTGGCGCAGTAGGGCGCCAGGTGCGGCACTGATACTTTGCCGCCCACCGAGGCAATGTTGATGATGCGGCCCTCGCGGCGCTTTTTCATGTCGGGCAGCACCGCGTACATGGCGTGCAAGGCGGCCCAGAAATGGATGTCCATGGTTTCCTGGTAGTCGCGCACGTCCATGTGCTCCAGCGGGCCGCCGGTGATGATGCCTGCGTTGTTGATGAGCACGTCGATGGGGCCGAACTGCAGGCGCACCTCGCTCACAAGCGTGCGCACGGCGGTTTCGTCCGACAGGTCGCGCACCAGGGTGAGCACCTCGGCGGCGCCGGCTTCGGCCAGGTCCTGGCGGGCGCGTTCCAGTTCGTCGGCGTCGCGGGCGCAGATGGCCACGCGGGCGCCTTCGGCGGCGGCCTGCCGGGCCAGCACCAAGCCCAGGCCGCGCGAGCCGCCGGTGATGAGCACGACGCGGCCGCGTAGGTCGTAGGAGCCGCGGCGGTTGGCCCAGAGGGCGGCGGCGGCCACGGCGGCGCCGATGCCGGCGGCCTTGAGCCAGGTGGAGCGGGAGGATTGCTGCTTCATGCTCTTTCTATGAAGGCCGCGCCCGAAAGGTTACGCCCGCTCGCGGAAATGCGGCCCGGCCAGGGAATATTCCGGGCCGCGGCGGCGTTAGGGCATCATCGAACAGGCTGGCACGCTATTTTCGTGCCCCGACTCGCCCGCGCCGTTTTCCCGGCGCCTCTGCTGATGCCGAACCCCATGCGTACTTCCCCCCGATTCCTGATTTTGGCCGGCCTGCTGCTGGCCGCCCCCGCTGCCTGGGCCCAGACGAGCACCGTCAAAACCAAGGTAAAAACCACCAGCCCCGCCCCCAAGCCGGCCGGAGCCGCGCAGGGGCCCGCGCCCACCACCATCGACGAGGCCAAGATCGAGGCGCAAGCCCGCGGCCTGACGCAAAACCTCAAGCAAGCCCTCGGCCTGACGCCCCAGCAGGAAGAGAAGGTGTTTCAAATCAACGAGCGGAGCATCCGGCAGGTGGAAACCGCCCGCATCCAGTACCGCCAGGACCTGCGCAAGCTCAACAGCATCATCGACGACATCGGCGGGTCGCGCCTGACCCTGCTCAAGGACGTGCTCACGCCGGCGCAGTTCAACAAGTACCAGCAGGCCCGCGAAAAGAAAATGGGCGTGCCCAACGTGCAGGGCAACCAGGGCAACGCCGTGCCCGGCCTGCCGCCCGGCCGCGGCGAGGAATAGCCGCTGGCTACCTGACTTTTGATAGGAATTATTGTATATTGACGGAGAGGTGAGTAAACACTTACCTCTTCGTCTTTTTTCCATCAACGGCAGCGAGCGTATGCGACTGGTACTATTGGGCATCATGCTGATGAGTTCCGGCGCGGGACTCGCCCAGACAATCGGCAAAACCTACACTTACGAAGCCATTGACCGGCAAATCGAGGGCACCGTGCAGGTGAGCTACGTGCTCGACCGGCAGGGCCGCATCATCCCCGACTCGACGCGGGTGCTGCAGGGCCTGGGCTACGGCCTCGATGCGCTGGCGGTGCAGGCCGTCAACTACCCGGCTTCCTTGGCCGTGACGCCCGCCAACCAAGCCCTGGCGCGGCGCAGCGAACAGCCGGCCCGCTTCAACGCGCCGGTGGTGTTTGCCCTGAAAAACCTCACGCCCCGCGACTGGTCGGACTACTACGTGCTGAAAGGCGACAAGGCGCTGGCCGAAGCCAACCCGGCCCGTGCCATCAGCTACTACGACCTGGCCTTGGGCCGCTACAAAAAGAACGGGCAGGCCTGCGCCGGCTTGGCCAAGGCTTATACCAACCAGGGCAAATCGGACCAAGCGGCCAAGTACGCCGAGCTGGCCAACAAGTACAGCATGGCCGCGCGCTAACTTCCAGCCGCCTCCTCTCGCCAGCACCGGGCGGCCTCTTACGGGGGCCGCCCGGTGCGTTTTGGGCGGTGCCCGGGCCGGCGCCAGCAGCGGAGCCGCGCAAGCTCCGGCGGCCGGCGGGTGGCCGGCGGCGCGCAATGCGCGTATGCAGGAAATTGCCCCGTAGATTGGCCGGCGCCACCCGGCCCATGTTGTACCTGGATTCCACCCCTATGCAGCTAGAACTCGACAGCCTCATCTTCGACCTCGACGGCACGCTCTGGGATGCCTCGGCCACCGTCACCCAGGGCTTTCGGCAGGCCCGCCAGCGCGTCAGCTACGTGCACAGCGACATCACCGAAGAAGCCGTGCAGGCCGTGACGGGCCAGCCCTACCCGGTGGTGTATGAGCGGCTGTTTCCGTACCTGACGGCGGAACAGCGCGAGGAGTTTCGCCACATCTGCGCCCGCGAAGAGCTGCTCAGCGCCCGGCAGCAAGGCGGGCAGCCCTACCCGCAGCTGCGGCCCACGCTGGAGTACCTGGCGGGAAAGTACCGGCTCTTCATCGTCAGCAATTGCCAGCAGGGCTACATCGAAGCGTTTTTGGCCCACACCCAGACGGGCCGCTACTTGGAAGGCCACACTTGCTTCGGGGCCCGGCAGCAGCCCAAGGCGGACAACATCGGGGCCGTTATCCGCCACTTCGGCCTCGGCAGCCCCGCCTACGTGGGCGACACCGAGGGCGACTACCTGGCCGCTCGCGCCAACGACATGCCGTTTGTCTTCGCCGCCTACGGCTTCGGCGAAGTGCCCGCTTACGAGGCGCGCATCGAGCAGCTCAGCGACTTACAGCAGTTGCTGTAGCTGGGTGTGGCTGCGCACCAGCACCGTCAGCCTGTGGTTCGACTGCGGCTCATGATGCCTATTGGTTTCTCGCAAGGCTTAGGCTTGCGCTTTGAACGTCTCCCAGCCCAGCTTCAGGATGATGGCGCAAACCACGACCAGGAACAGCACCCGCACGAAGCCCACGCCCTGCTTCAGGGCCAGGCGGGCGCCCAGGGCTGAGCCGAGCATGTTGCAGGCGGCCATGGGCAGCGCCACCTGCCAGAGAATGTGGCCGGTGTAGGCGAAATAGGCCAGACTGGTGAGGTTGGTGGCCAGGTTCACCATCTTCGAGGAAGCCGAAGCGCTGAGGAAGTCGTAGCCGAACAGGCCCACGAAGGCGAAGAGCAGAAACGAGCCGGTGCCGGGTCCGAAAAAGCCGTCGTAGAAGCCAATGATTAGACCAATGGCTATGCCGTAGAGCGGCTCTTTCTGCTCCGACAGGCGCGGGGCGTGGATGGAGCCGAAGTCCTTGCGCCAGAAGGTGTAGACGGCAATGACCACCAGCAGCCCGAGCACCAAGGGCCGCAGCAGCTCGGAGGGCAGCAGGCTGACTACCCGCGCCCCCAGAAACGAAAACACACCCGCCGTGACGGCCGCCGCGCCCACTGCCCGCCAGCGCACCGGCACCTGGCCCGCGTAGCGCCGCAGGGCCACCGCCGTGCCCGCCGCCGACGACACCTTGCCGGTGCCCAGTACCGTGGGCACCGGCACGCCCTTGAGCAGCAGCAGCATGGCCGGCAGCTGAATCAGCCCGCCGCCGCCCACTATCGAATCCACAAACCCGGCCAGGAAGGCAAAAGCGCACAGCAGCGCCAGCGTCGCGTCAAGAAACTCCATACGAGGCGGCGAAGATAGGCTGCGGGGGATTAGGGCGGGCTCGGTAGTAACGACTCCGGTTTCTGCCGCAGCTGCGGTTTTCTCTGCTTTCTTTGCCCGATGCCTCGCTCCTCTTCTTCTGGCAAGTTTCTCTATTGGCTGGCGGCCCTGGCTTCGGCCGTGGCGCTGGGGCTGGCCGTGGTCCGCGGCGCGGCTTGGTCGCGCCTGGTCATCTTCGCCGCGCTGGTGGTTGTTTTCGGGGTGTTGGGCCGCTTTCCAGTCACGCCCGGGCGGCCGCGCTGGGCCACGCTACTGACCGGTGCCCTGATGCTGCTGGCGTTGGGCCTGCTGGTGCTACGCTTGACGGGCCAGCTGACCTAAACAACGCCCCTTTGCTCCCTTCGGCGACAATGCGCTTTCTATTTTACCTGCTGCTGGCCTTACTGGCGGCGCCGGCTTGGGCCCAACGGCGCCTGCCCGGCTGGGAGCCGGACAACGCCCCAGACAAACGCTTCCAGCCCCCGCCCTCCGACGTGCGCGGCGCCGTGGCCGTGGTAACCGTGCGCGACTCGGCCCTGACACCCGAAAACAAGATTTACAACGGGCTCGGGCCGCGGCGTTACTATTTCGACGCCCAGGGCCGCATCCGCCGCCGCGTCAACCTCGACCGCCGCACCGGCCAGCCCTTTGCCGACGTGCGCTACGACGCCCACGGCCGGGTGACGCGGCGCAGCCACACCGCGGACAAGGGCTACTTCACCGTGTGCCAGTACCAGGACCGCCGGCGGCAGCGTATCACCCTGGTTTGCAGCCCCGACTCGGTTGTCAGCGCCCGCACGGTGGAGTCGTTCGACCGGCGCGGGCAGCTGCTGCGCGCCGAGTCGTTTCAGGCCGACGGGCAGCTGACCAGCTCGACTACGTATCGCTACGACCGGCACGGGGAGCTGACGGAACAGCTGTTTCGCAATACGCCGCTCGGGGCGGGCATCAGCAGTAGCTTCGGGCCGACGCCAACGTTTACGCCCTGGCCCAACGACACGCTGCGTCACTACACCGACTACGACCAGCGCGGCCGGCCCATCAGTCAGGCCTGGTACCGCAACGGGCAGCTGCAGCGCCTGCTCGCCTTCACCCACGGCGACACCAGCCTGGTGCGCAGCGTGCGCTTTGCCGGGAGTTTGCTCGATGGCCACCCGCACATACGGGAAGTGTACACGGCCGGCGCCTACCGCCTGGAGCGCAACCACTACGTCTCGACCTTCCGAGCCCAGCGCGACAGCCTGGCCCACCACGTGCACTGGCAGCGCTACTGGCACGACGAGTTGGTGGAAGCCGGTTACGAGCTCGACGGCGTGGAGCAAAACCACCGGCTGCACACCATGGCCGACGAAACCGACGCGCACGGCAACCGCATCAAACGCACGTTCCTCACGAACGGGCAGCCCCAGCGCCTGGAGCTGCGCTCCATCGACTACCGCGGCCCGCAAGGCCGCGCAACGGCCGAAACAAAACCGGGGCGCTGACGGTCCTTTTTACTCGTTCGGCGCTGCCCGCCGCCGGCCGGACCGCCCCGCGCGGCGGCGGTCCGTATGTGCTTACCGGCCCGTTCATCGGCCCTTTCGCGTGCTATGCCCCATCCCTCCGCCCCCGCAGCGTCCCCCAACCGCCTCGTGGCCCTGCTCGGCCGCGTCGGCATCGACTGGTTTTTGCTCGGCCTGATCCTGGCCGTCACCCTCGCCTACCTGCGCCCCGGCATCGGCAGCGACGCCAGCCCGGTGCCCTGGGACCGGCTGCTGACCTTCGGGGTGGCGCTGGTTTTTTTCTTCTACGGCCTGCGCCTGAGCCCCGAGAGCCTGCGCACCGGCATGCGCAACTGGCGCCTGCACTTGGTGGTGCAAGCCAGCACGTTTCTGCTGTTTCCGCTGATTGGCCTGGCCCTGCGTCCGCTGTTCGGCCCCGACGCCCAGGGCGCCACGCTCTGGAGCAGCGTGTTCTACCTCTGCACGGTGCCCAGCACGGTATCCACCTCAGTGGTGATGGTGTCGGTGGCGGGCGGCAACCTGCCGGCGGCCATCTTCAACGCCAGCATTTCCAGCCTCATCGGCCTGGTTATGACGCCGCTGTGGGTGAGCCTAGTGCTGCACACCGGCGCGGCGGGCGGCGGCCACCTCGGCCCCATGGTGCTCGATTTGGTGCTGCAGGTGGTGGTGCCGGTGGGCCTGGGCCTGCTGCTGCACCGCCGCTTCGGGGCCTGGGCCGAGGCCCACAAAGGCCAGCTGCGCAAGTTTGACCAGTGCATCATCCTCGTGCTGGTGTACACCTCGTTCTGCGAGTCCTTCGCCCGCAACGTGTTCCGCGACTACAGCTGGGGCGACCTACTGGGCCTGGCCGCCGGCATGGTGGCGCTGTTTTTGGCCGTGCTCGGGCTGATTACCCTGGTGAGCCGCCTGCTCGGCTTCGCCCCCGAAGACCAGATTACGGCCGTGTTCTGCGGCTCCAAGAAGTCGTTGGTGCACGGCTCGGTGCTAGCCAAAATCCTGTTTGCCGGCACCGTGGCCTCGGGCGCCCTGCTGTTGCCGCTGATGCTCTACCACGCCCTGCAAATCATCCTGGCCAGCATCATTGCCCAGCGCGTGGGCCAGCGCATGACCGCCCGGCCGGTGGTGGCAGCCGGCTAGGCCGGGCCGCGTCTCGGGGCCCTAGGGTTGCAGCGCGGGCATCACATGTACATGGTATTTACCCGCATGGAGGGCTGGAGTAGGTTTGCGCTTCTGCTCCACTTCCCTGCTATGAACAAACTTTCGCTGTCGTTTACCGGCCAACCGCGGCCGGCCCGCCTGCTCTTGCTGCCGCTGCTTCTGACCAGCCTGGCGGCCCAGGCCCAGAGTTTTTGGCAAACCACCCCCGCCGCGCCCGAAGGCCCGAAAATCGGGCTGGTAGCCACCGGCGACTCGACTCTGCTCACTACTGTGGGCAACGGTCTGCTGCGCAGCCCCAACCGCGGCCGCAGCTGGCAGCTGGCCCTGCGCACGCACCAGGTGTACGCCCTGCACGCAGGCCGCAACGGGCAGTTGCTGGCGGGCGGCGCGGGCAAGGTGTACCGCAGCCCCGACGGCGGAGCCACCTGGGACTCGGTCACCCTGAACACGACCTACCCCGTTATTTCCTTTGCCGAGACGCCGCAGGGCGGGCTGCTGGCCGGCACCGGCGACGCGGACCAGACCGGCTTCGTGGGCGACGGCGTGTTTTACTCCGCCGACCAGGGCCTCTCGTGGACCGGCCGCAGCAACGGCTTCGGCGCTAGCCGCTACGTCAGCCAGCTGGTGGCCGACCGCCAGGGCCGGATATACGCCGCCCTGTCCGACGAGGTGCCGAGCCGCCAGCCCGGCCTGTACCGCTCCGAGGACCAAGGGCAGAACTGGCAGTACATCCCACTGCGCGTAGACGGCCGCAACGCCATCAACGACGACTTGGTGGCCTACGAGGTCCTGTCGCTGAGCGTGAGCCCGCAGGATTCCTTGCTGTGCAGCTTCCACGGCGTGTTCGTCACCGGGCAGGCCAACAACGTACCCGTAGCCTTTAACCTAAGCAAGCAGCTCGGCGACGTGGCCAATCCGAACCGCTACTGGACGGTGCAACAACGTAGTGCTGCTGGCATGTGGTGGAACCAGACGCCGCGCCACCGCGTGTTCTTCGCCCGCAACGGCGACGTGTACGCCTCGCGCACCGGGGGCGTAAACTCCGGCGGCACGTTGCGTTCGACCGACCAGGGCCGCAGCTGGACGCTATTGCGCGGCGGCCTGGGCCTGAGCGCGGGCAACACCCGCGAGCCGCAGACGTTTGCCGAATTGCCCGACGGTAGCCTCTTCATGGTGCAGGACATGGACGAGCAGGTGTACTGGACCAACGCCAGCCTTATCACGGCGAGCCGTCCGCGCTCCGCCGCCCAGCCGCTGGCGCTCTACCCCAATCCCGCCGGCGACGCGGCGCGCGTGGATTTGCCGCCCGGTGCCCGGCTGCGCACGCTCCGCCTCACCGACCTCGGCGGCCGCGTGGTGCGCACGTTTGCGCCGCCCGCGCCCAGCCCCGCCGGCTTTACCCTTGACTTGCGCGGGACGGCGGCCGGCGTGTACGTGGTGACGGCCACCCTCGCCGACGGCCGCACGCTGCGGCAGCGCTTGGTGCGCCAGTAAGCCCGTTGCGCTTGCATTCCGCGGCCCACGGCCGAGCTGGCGGCCACCGTTCTAGGCTCTTACCTAACCGTTGTAACTGACTTAGCGGCACTTACCTGCCCGCGCCCGACCAAGGCTTGTACACTTCCGGGATGTTTGGTATTTTTACGGTCTTCCCCTCTGCCATTTTCGGTTTACCCATGAAGAAATACCTGCTTCTGCTGGCTTTCACGCTGGGCCTGCTCGGCTCAGCCGCCGCCCAGACGCCCACCAAGGATTTGTTTAAAGCCGTGATGAAAAACGACGCGGCCGGCGCCGAAGCTCTATTGGCCGGTGGCGCCGATGCTAACGCCTCCATCGAGGTAATGCCCGGCTTCCGCACGACTTTTCTCATCACCGCCGCCACCAACGGCAATTTGAACATTGTCAAGTCGCTGATGCAGCACAAGGCCCAGGTCAACGCCAAGGACGCGGGCAACGAAACCGCGCTGATTGCGGCCGCCACCCTTGGCAACAAGGCCATTGTGGAATTCTTGCTGCAGAATGGGGCCGACGTGAAAGCGGCCGACGGACAGGGAACCTCGCTGCTGGCCGCGGCAAAGGCCGGCGGCAACAAGGACGTCATTGCGCTCATCGAGCAGAAACTCAAAGGCTAACAGCGGTTTTCCTCTTTGGCCAACGGCCGGGCAGCTTGCCCGGCCGTTTTTTTATGGCTACTGCCTCCGTTATTCACGTTGGCTCGACATTAAAATTTTCTTAATCCAAACTCGGCTGCTTGCGTAAGCAGGCTCGTTCTTCCACCTTTCTTTCCCCTGCGGCCCGCGCCGCCGGAGATGCTGACCTGCCGCCCCAGCCCTCCGCTCCGTCGCCGGCCGCTGCAACGAGCACGGCTATGCCCGAAACGCGTGACAGCATCACTGACATTTGGGGGCGGCGCACCGGTTACACCGGCCAGTGGCCCACCCGCATCGACGAACACCTCACCGCCGAGCCCGACCACTGGGTGCAATCGGCCTGCGTGCTCTGCAGCAACGGCTGCGGCCTCGACATCGGGGTGAAGAACGGGCGCATCGTGGGGGTGCGGGGGCGGGCCGAGGACCGCGTGAACTGCGGCCGGCTGGGGCCCAAGGGCCTACACGGCTGGCAGGCCAACCACAGCCCCGACCGCCTGACCAAACCCCTAATCCGCCGCAACGGCGAGCTGCAGGAAGCCAGTTGGGAAGCGGCCATGGACCTGATTGTGCAGCGTTCTAAGGAATTGATTCGGCAGCACACGGCCAGCAGCATCGGCTTTTACACCTCGGGGCAGCTGTTCATCGAGGAATATTACACGCTGGGCGTGCTGGGCAAGGCTGGCCTGGGCACTCCGCACATGGACGGCAATACCCGCCTGTGCACCGCCACGGCCGCCGCCGCGCTCAAGATTTCCTTCGGCACTGACGGGCAGCCCGGCTCCTACTCCGACATCGACCACACCGACTGCCTGCTCATCGTGGGCCACAACCCCGCCTCGCAGCAAACCGTGTTCTGGGCCCGCATCCTCGACCGCCTCGCCGGGCCCAACCCGCCGCAGCTGGTGGTCATCGACCCGCGCCTAACCTACACCGCCGAGCGGGCCACCGTGCACCTGGCGCCGCGCGTGGGCACCAACGTGGCCGTGCTCAACGGGCTGATTAACCTGCTCATCGAGGCCGATCAGCTCAACCACGAATTCATCAAGCAGCACACGATGGGCTTCGCGGAGCTGCGCAAAACCGTGGAGAAGTGGACGCCCGACCGCGTGGAGCGCCTCACGGGCGTGCCCGCCGACAAGCTGCTGGCCGCGGCGCGCATCATCGGCTCGAGCCCGACGCTGGTGTCGACGGCCCTGCAGGGCGTGTACCAGTCGATGCAGGCCACGGCGGCGGCGGTGCAGGTCAACAATATTCACCTTATCCGCGGGCTCATCGGCTCCCGGGGCAACGCCATTCTGCAGATGAACGGGCAACCCACCTCGCAGAACACCCGGGAGTGCGGCGCCGACGGCGACCTGCCCGGCTTCCGCAACTGGGACAACCCCGCGCACATCGAGGAGCTGGCCCGGCTCTGGAACGTGCCCGTCGACAAAATTCCGCACTGGGCCCCGCCCACGCACGCCATGCAGCTCTGGCGCTACTGCGAAACGGGCTCCATCAAGCTGCTCTGGATTCAGGCCACCAACCCGGCGGTGTCGATGCCCGAGCTGGCGCGGATTCGCAAGATTTTGCAGCAAAAAGACCTGCTGGTGGTGGTGCAGGACGCATTTCTGACCGAAACCGCCAAGCTGGCCGACGTGGTGCTGCCCACGGCCATCTGGGGCGAGAAAACCGGCACCTTCACCAACACCGACCGCACCGTGCATCTTTCCTACCAAGCGGTGGCGCCGCCCGGCGAAGCGCGCTCGGACTTCGACATCTTCCTCGACTACGCCCGGCGCATGGATTTCCGCGACCAGGACGGCCGCCCGCTCATCGGCTGGAGCACGCCCGAGGAAGCTTTCGAAGCGTGGAAAGCCTGCAGCAAGGGCCGCCCCTGCGACTATTCGGGCCTGAGCTACGCCAAGCTTACCGGCGGCTCGGGCGTGCAGTGGCCCTGCAACGAGCAGTACCCCAACGGGGCCGAGCACCTCTACACCGACCACCAGTTCAATACCCACGCCGACTACTGCGAAACCTTCGGCTACGACCTGGTGACCGGCGCCGAAAAGCAGCCCGAGGAGTACAAGGCCAACGACCCGCAGGGCCGCGCCATCATCGTGGCCGCCGACTACGAGCCCCCCCACGAGGAGCCCGACGCGCAGTACCCGCTGTGGCTGACCACCGGCCGGGTGGTGTACCACTTCCACACCCGCACCAAAACCGGCCGCGCCCCCGCCCTGCAGGCCGCCGCGCCCGAGGGCTTCGTGCAGCTCTCGGCCGAAGACGCGGCCCGCTTCGGCATCCGGGAGGGCGACCGGGTGGAGGTGACCTCACGCCGGGGCACGGCCACCGAGCCGGCCCGCATCGGCGGCATCGAGCCGGGGCTGGTGTTCATGCCCTTTCACTATGGCTACTGGGACCACGACGAGCACGACAAGCGCGCCGCCAACGAGCTGACGCTCACGGAGTGGGACCCGGTGAGCAAGCAGCCGCACTTTAAGTACGCCGCCGTGCGCATCCGCAAAGTGGCGGGCGCCCCCGCCGCTGCCGCCGACACGCCCCCGCCGGCCAAGCCCAGCGGGCAGGTCGGCTAGGCGCCGGCCGCGGCTGACCGGCCTGCCCGCGCCGGCGGGAATCAACTACCCATCGGCGCGGGCCTACCGTCAGCATTGCCACCGTCCAATAGTTAGCGGGCACTCTTTTCGACAGAATGCCCACAGATCAGCTCCTTCTTCCCCATGCACCTTCCCCACTACCTCGGCCTGCTCGACCACAGCGAAAAACAGATTACCAAGGCCTTCGAGCAGGTGGCCCGGCACCACCACGACGAGCCCGACATCGAGCAGATGTGCCAGAAGCTCTCGGCCTGGTCGCGGGAGCACCGCGGCAAGCTGGTACCCTTCCTGCAGCGCTACTTCGAAACCAGCAGCTCCGAGCCGGCCCGCCTTAAGCAACAGCTGCTGGCTCCGCCGCGCCACGGCGCTCTGGGCCTCATCCGCGACCTGCACGACCTGTGGCTGCTCACCCAGGAGGTGCAGCTGTGCTGGACGGTCATTCATCAGGCCACCCTGGCCTTGCGCGACGAGGAGTTAAAAGCCACTTGCGAATTTTGCAGCAGCCGCACCAAGCGCCAGACCGATTGGCTGCTGGGCCGCATCAAGCAGGCCGCCCCGCAGACCCTAGTGGTGGCCGACTGAAGCCGGCTGCGGCGCCCGGGCCACCGTAGCCAGGTGCCAGAGCGTGGCCACGGCCGTGAGCAGCCAGGCCGCGGCGGCCAGCCAGAAAAAGTACCGCGGCACCGCTTGCAAGGCGGGCAGGGGCAGCGCCTCGGCCAGCCGGCCGGTGGCCGCCGTGTACATGCCCAGGGGAAAAACCATGGACCAGTAGGCCGGGCTGAAGGCAAACGCCGGCTTGGTGCGCAGGTGGTTCCAGAGGCGCAACCCGGCCACCAGCGGCAACCACCAGGTGCTCAGCGCCCAGAAGAGCACGGCGTAGGCTTTCACGAAGGGCACCAGCTGGGGCAGCGCGGGCGCCAGCTTCTCGGCCAGGGTAGCACCGGCCAGCACCGTAATGGCGCTGGCACCCACGCTAATCCAGTAGGCCGCGCCCACGTCTTCGCCCTCCAGCTTCTGGAAGGTGAGCCGGTACACCAGCAGGGTTATCAGCACCAGGTAAAAGGCGCTGCCGAGCAAATGCAAGCTCAGCGCCCCAAACAATGCCACCTCCGCGGGCCCGGATAGGTGCTCGGCCAGCCCGGCGCCCAGCACCGCCAAGGCCTCGGTAGACACGGCCAGCAGCAGCCAGCTGCCGTTGAGTCCCTGGGCCAGCGGCGGCTTGACCGGGCTCAGGCTCACGCCCAGCACGAAGCCGTAGAGCAGCCCCAGCCAGGCCACGACGGCCAGCAGCCAGAGCGCCGCGGCCAGCGTTTGGTTGTGGCGCAGCAGCAGAAACTGGTTGCCCAGCAGCGCCGCGGCGGCCACTACGGTCAGAAAGTTGGCGCCCGTGGCGTGGTCGGTCAGCTCGCGGCGAAAGTCGGGAAAGAAAAGCAGCAGCCGGGCCAGCAACAAGGCCAGCAGCAGCGGAAAGGCCACCACGTTCAGGTAAAACAAGCCCTCGGCCAGCCCATCGAGGTGCAGCTGGTGCGCGGCCAGGGAAATGATACCCGTGGACATAACCAGGGCGAAATACGCGGGCGGGAAGTGTTGAATGGCCGACTTCATAACAACGGAGCAAGGGTGAAGTGCGGCCACCCTTATACGGCCCGGCTGGCTCCGAGGCCTAACCCGGCCTCAGCCTTTTGCGGCGCGAGCAGGCGCCGAGCTGGTGAGCTTGCCAGCTCGGCTACCCCACGTGCCGGATGTCGCCGGCGCCGTACTGGCGCACGTCGGCGAGGCGGGCGGGGCCGCGGTAGTGAATGTAGCCGGCCCCCAGGTGGGTGAGGCTGATGGTTTGCTCGGCGTAGAGGTCGAGGTTGCCGGCCGAGGCGTTGCGCAGGCGCAGGTGCTGGGCGCGCAGGTCGCGGCAGTCGAGGTTGCCCTCGGCGGCGGTCTGAATCTGCACCTCGTCGGCGGCGCCGGCCAGGGTCACGTCGCCCTGGCAGGCCAGGTTCACCGTGAGCTTGGGCACCTCGACGCGCAACGTGGTGGTGCCGCTCGACAGCACCTTCAGCGCCAGCGGCACCGCGCCGACGAGGGTATTGCGGGTGCGCACTTCCCCGCCGCGGGCCGAGCAGTTGAGCTGGTCGAGCTGGCGCAGGTACACCGTCACGCGCAGGTCGGTGAAGACCGGGGCGCGCAGCTTGTTTTCGCTGGTGACGTAGAGCGTGCGGCCGGAGTTGGTCACCTGCAGGTGCTCCAGCAGGTTGTCGTCGCATTCCACCACCACTTTTTCTTCCGGGCCCTGCACCAGCTCCACGAGGCCGAAGGCGCTCAGGTGCAGGCGGGTAAACGAGGAAACCGGGTATTCGCGGCGGACGAGCACGCCGCTGCCTTGCACTTGCATCATCTGACGAAGCTGTTTGAAGGAAACCATACAGAAGCGAGTCGGAAGCGAAGGGTCAATCGGGCAACGGTTCGCATAGATAACCGCTTTCCCGCAACGTGGCCACTACCCGGGCCACGTCGAGCCGCCGGCCGGGCGTGTGCACGCGCAGCACCCGGTCGCAGTCTTCCAGATCAAAGCTGACGCGGGCGCCCGGCGGCAGGCCTTGCAGCAACCGGTCGCGCAGCGCGGCCGCCGCTGCGGGACAGGTAAGCGAGGTGCGAAATATTTCCAGGTCCGGCATCAGCATAGCGCTTCGGCGCGGCCCATTGCCCAGGCCCGCCCCGACGATGCAAAGGTGGCGCGCCGCCGGGGCCGCCGCGTTACAGCAGGCGGAGCGGGAGTTACAAAATCCGGAATTTTTGGCCTAAAGGCTAGCGGACTTTGCGCCCGGCACGCACCTGCTCGTAGGCCACGCGCTGCAGCTGCGCGGCTTCGGCGGGGCTGATGCCGAGGTCGGCGGCGGCCTTCTCCTGCGGGCCCAGACGGCGCGGGTCCTTGCCGGTCAGCTCGGCGAAGAGCACGCAGGCGTTGAGGTAGGCCCCCCAGCGGCTGGGGTGGTAGTTGTCTTCGCCCCAGAGGTTGACTTTGCCGGCTTCGGGCGCGTAGGGGTTGCGCAGGGCCACGCCCTGCTGCACGGCCCGCAGCCAGGCGTCGCCGGCGGGCGCCACGGCCTTGATGCGGCGGTTTTGCCGGGCCAGGTCGTAGTAGCCGCGGTGCAGATCCAGGGCCAGCGAATCGAGGGGCAGGCCGAAGTACGGCGCCTGGGCGCGGTACACCAGGTCGGCGCGGGCCCAGGTTTGGTAGAGGTACACCCGGGCTTTGGGGTTGCGGGCGTGCACCAGTTGCTCCAGCCGGGTGGCGTAGTCCTGAAACAGCGCGGGTTGCCCGCCGCGGCGCGCCGGCAGCGGGCGGGTGCTGTGCTCCTGCAGCACCACCGCGTCCCAACCCGCGGGCCGGTCGATAACGCTGCGGGCGCTGTCGTAGTGAAACTGCAAGGACTGCGCGTTGATGGCGTCTAGGTGCACCTCGTAGTGCAGGCCGGCCTCGGCGGTAAGCTGCTGAAAGATGCCTGCCACCCCGCCCCAGGGCTCGTGCGTGCGCTGCTGCCGGCGCGGGCCGCCGACGGACAGGTGGTGGTTTTCGTCGGTGATGCTGGCCGCGTTGTAGTGGAGTACGGGCCGGTACCCGCCGTGGATAAAGCTGTTGCCCACAAACAACACGACCACCGGTTTGGGCGCCGCCGCGGGCGCAGCGGCCCGGCCCGGCCAAGAAATCAGCAGTCCGCACACGGCACTCAAACGCGCCCAGCGGCCAACACAACAATGCATACGCAAGCAGGTAATTCGGCCGCAAGTAAGCCAATACCGGCCGATACCCGACCACGAACCGCTAGAAACGGCTTCCACGACGGCCGGCAGAATTCCCGCAACTGCTAGTCTGGCTCCGGCTGGTATAACGCGCGCAGCGCCCCGCCGGCGCAGTTTTGCAGCGTCCGTGCTCCGGCTCCCGGGCTCGACTTCCGCGCCTGCCGCCGGCGTCTATCTTTACCGCCATGCCCCTCGAAGTCCGCGACAACCGCGACAACCTGATCCACCGCAACGCGCACGTGGCGCAGGACTTCGACGTGCCCGAGCTGGTGGAGGAAGCCGGTGAGCGGGAATTCCCCGGCGGCCGCGGCACGCTGCGCCACTGGTACTTCGACGGCATCCGGCTGGGCCACGCACGCTGGCAGTTCGAGCGGCCCTGCACCCAGCACTGGCGCTCCGAGCTGGACGTGGTGCACCTGCAGTTCAACCTGCGCGGGCGCCTCACCATCGAGCACCGGCAACTGGGGCGGGTGCTCACCTTGGGCTCCTACCAGCACAACCTGATGTACTCGCCCGGCTTCGAGGGCACGCACCGCTACGACGAGCTAGCGGCCGAAACATTTATGGTGCAGTTTACCCGGCCGGTGTTTCTGCGCCTGGCCGCGCAGGCTGACGAGAACTTACAACGTTTCGGTGAGCAGATGCTGGAGGGCCGGCCGCTGCTGCTCGGCGCGCGCAGCCTCGCGCTGAGCCTGCCCCTGCACCACGCCATCCGCGAGGTGCTGCAGTGCCGGCTGCCGGGCCCGCTCAAGAAGCATTTTCTGCACGCCAAAGCCCTGGAAATTCTGGTGCTGCAGGCCGACGCCTTTGCCCGTCAGCAGCCCCCGCGCCACGTGCGCACGGAGTACGACCAGGAGCGCCTGCTTTTCGCCCGCGACTACCTCATCCAGCACCTGCACCTGCCGCCCAGCCTGCCCGAATTGGCGCGTATTGCCGGCCTCAACGAGTTCAAGCTCAAGAACGGCTTCAAGGAACTGTTCGGGCAGCCCGTCTTCGCCTACCTGGCCGACTACCGCCTGCGCGAAGCCCAAACCCAGCTGCTTGCCGGCGGCAAAACCGCCAGCGAGCTGGCCTTCGAGCTGGGTTACTCCTCGTTGCAGCACTTCAGCGCGGCCTTCAAGAAGAAGTTTGGCGTGAGCCCGCGCGAGCTACGCTAAGACTGGGCAGCCGGCGGAGGTCACTCCATACCACCAGAACGTGCTGTCGAGCGAAGTCGAGACATCTCGCGGGCTTCGTTGGGTAGTTGGAAGAACGTCAGGCTGAGCAACGTTGAACCTTGCCTACCGCGCCGCTGCTCTACCTTATCCTTTTTCGGCGAGGGGCCCGAGGTGAGGCGCACGACTGGAGCCATGTCCGCACGCGAGATGTCTCGACTTCGCTCGACATGACGCCCTGGAGATGCTCACCGATGCGGTAGATATGCTTCGACTGCAGTCAGTACCACACTCCGGACAGCCGCCCAAACGCACAGCGCCTCCGACGCACGAGCATCGGAGGCGCTGTATTGTAAGAGCAGGTGGACGATTTACTGCCAGCCGCCGCCCAGGGCCCGGTACACGTTCACCGAGGCGTTGAGCTGCTGCATCTTGGTTTCGATCAGGTCGAACTTCGATTCCAGGGCGTCGCGCTGGGTGAAGAGCACTTCGGTGTAGTCGGCGCGGGCCGAGTTGAAGAGGCTGTTGGAGATGTTGATGGACTGGTTCAACGCCTGCACTTCGCGGGCCTTGGCCTCGTAGCTGTTCTGCAGGTTGCTGATGTTGGCCATCTGGTTTGCCACCTCGATGTAGGCGTTCAGAATGGTCCGCTCGTAGTCGTACACGGCCTGGGTCTGCCGGGCGTTGGCCGAATAGTACAGGGCCTTGATGCCGTTCTTGTTGATCAGCGGGGCGGCCAGGTTGCCGGCCAGCGTCAGCAGCATCGACTCCGGGGCGTTGAGCAGCAGATCGGGGCGGAAGGCCTGGAAGCCGGCCGCCGCGTCGATGCTCAGGCGCGGGTAGAAGTTGGCGCGGGCCACCGTCACGTCGAGCTTGGCGGCGGCCAGGTTCTGCTCGGCCTGCCGGATGTCGGGGCGGTTTTGCAGCAACTGGGCGGGCACGCCCGTTTGCACGGCTTTCGGCAGCAGGTCGTTGAAGGCCTGGGCGTTGCGTTGCACCGGTTGCGGGTAGCGGCCCACCAGGAAATTGATCCGGTTTTCCGTCTCCACGATGCGCTGCTGAATCTGAAACTGCCGCGCGGTGGTGTTTTGCACCTGCGCCTCGAAGCGCTGCACTGCTAGCTCCGTCACCCGGGCTGCTTCTTTCTGCAGGCGCACGGCGTTCAGGGCGTTGCGCTGAATGGCAATGTTCTGCTGCAGAATGGCCAGCTGGTTGTCGAGGGCCAGCAGCTCGTAGTACGAGGTGGCAATTTCGGCCACCAGGTTCGTGACGGTGAAGTTCCGGCCTTCAATCGAGGCCAGGTAGCGGTTGTTGGCCGCCTGCTTGGCGTTGCGCAGCTTGTGCCAAATGTCGACTTCCCAGCTGGCGAAGGCGCCCACCTGGAAGTTGGTCAGCGGGTCGGGCGTGCGCCGCTCCCGGATGTCGACCGTCTCCTCCGTGGCGCCCTGCAGGGTGTAGCGGCCCACGCGGTCGGCGGCGGCCTGCGCCCCGATGCCCACGGTGGGCAGGTACTCGCCTTTGCGGGCGCGCACCTCCTGCCGGGCAATTTCAATTTCCTGCTGGGTGATATTCAGCTCCTGGTTGCGCACCAGGGCCGTGTCGATCAGGGCCACCAGGTTGGGGTCGGTGAAAAACTCCCGCCACCGCAGCTTGCCCGAGTTGCTGGTCGAGTCCGCGGGGGTGCCGGCGTAGCTGCCGGCAATGGTGCGGTTTTCGGTTTTCTGCACCAGGGTGGGCGTCTTGCACGCTCCCACCGCCAAGGCGAGGGCAGCGGCGCTCAGGCCCTGGTAGATGCGTTTTTTAAGCATGGGACTCAACTCCTTCGTCAACTAAAACATGGGGCTCAAACTCGGACAGCGGGTGTTCGTTTTCGTCCTGAATCAGCTTGCGCCCGTCGGCCAATGTGCCGAAGATGTAGTACAGACCCGGCACGATGATGACGCCGAAAATGGTACCGAACAGCATGCCGCCCAGGGCCGAGGTGCCGATGGTGCGGTTGCCGATGGCGCCGGCGCCGTGGGCAATGACCAGCGGAATCAGACCGGCAATGAAGGCGAAGGAAGTCATCAGAATCGGACGGAAACGCACCTTGGCGCCTTCAATAGCCGCTTCGCGGATGGTCATGCCTTCCTCGCGCTTCTGCACCGCGAATTCCACGATGAGCACCGCGTTCTTGCCCAGCAAACCCACCAGCATCACCAGGCCCACCTGGGCGTAGATGTTGTTGGCCAGGCCCATGCCCTTGATGAGCAGGAAGGAGCCGAAGATGCCCGCCGGCAGGGAGAAGATGACGGCCAGCGGCAGCAGGAAGCTTTCGTACTGGGCAGCCAGCACGAGGTACACGAAGCCGAGCACAATCAGGAAGATGTAGATGGCCTCGTTGCCGCGGCTCACCTCGTCTTTCGACAAGCCGCCCCAGTCGATGTCGTAGCCGCGGGGCAGGGTTTTGGCCGCCACTTCCTGCACCGCCTTGATGGCCTCACCCGAGCTGAAGCCGGGGGCCGCGTCGCCGCGGATGGAGGCCGTGGGGTACATGTTGTAGCGGTTGATTTCGTTGGCGCCCTGGCCCTTCACAATCTTCATGAAGGCCGAAAACGGCACCATCTCGCCTTTGTCGTTTTTCACCCACATGTCCAGGATGTCCTTGGGCAGGCGGCGGTACTCGGGCGAAGCCTGCACGAACACCTTGAAGAAGCGCTGGTATTTGATGAAGCCCAGCTCGTAGGTCGAGCCCACCATGATGCTGAGCGTGTTCATGGCGTTGCCGATGCTCACACCTTTCTGCATGGCCAGCTGGTTGTCGATCTGCAGCTCGTACTGCGGGTAGTTGGCCGAGAAAAAGGTAAACAGCCCGGCCAGCTCCTTGCGCTTCTTCAGCTCGTTCATGAACTCGTTGTTCACCTTTTCCAGCGCCTTGTAGTCGCCGGTAGCGGTTTTGTCGAGCAGCTGCAGCTGGAAACCACCCGCCGCGCCGTAGCCCGGTACCGCTGGCGGCTCGAAGAATTCGATGGTCGCGCCGGGAATTTCCTTGGCCTTTTCTTCCAAGGACATCACAATGTCGTGGATGCTCTGGGTGCGCTCGTGCCAGGGCTTGAGGTCGATGAGCAGGGTGCCGGCGTTGGAGCCGCGGCCCTCAGTCAGCACTTCGTAGCCGGCCAGCGAGGAAATGCTTTCCACGCCGGGCACGTCCTTGGCCAGCTTGGAGAGCTGCTGCGAGAGGGCGTTGGTGCGCTCCAGCGTCGAGCCGGGCGGCGTCTGGATGATGGCGTAGAGCATGCCCTGGTCCTCGGCCGGGATGAAGCCCGACGGCAGCGTGGACGAGATGCCGAAGATGCCGAAGCCGAAAGCCGCCAAGATCAGGAAGGTGAGCACGCGGCGGTCGACTACCTTCTCCAGGAAGTTCACGTAGCGGCCGGTCAGGCGCTCGAAGCCGCGGTTAAACCAGTCGATGAAGCGGTTGATGGGCGTCTTCTTGCGAGGCTGGCCGTGGTTGTTCTTCAGAATCATCGCGCACAGCACCGGCGTCAAGGTCAGGGCCACGATGCCCGAAATGACGATGGACGAGGCCATGGTGATGGAGAACTGCCGGTAGAAAATGCCCACCGGGCCACTCATAAAGGCCACCGGCACGAACACGGCCGTCATCAGCACGGTGATGGCAATGATGGCGCCGCTGATTTCGCCGATTACCTCGCGCACTGCCCCGTAGGGCGAGAGGTGCTTTTCCTCCATCTTGGCGTGCACCGCCTCCACCACCACGATGGCGTCGTCGACCACGATGCCGATGGCCAGCACCAGGGCGAAGAGCGTAATCATGTTGATGGTCATGCCAAACGCCTGCATGGCAATGAAGGCACCTACCAGCGACACCGGCACGGCAATAATGGGAATCAGCGTGCTGCGCCAGTCGCCCAGGAAGAGGAATACCACCAGGGCCACCAGAATAAAGGCGTCGCGCAGAGTGTGAATCACGTTTTCCGTGGAGGCGTCGAGGAAGCTCGACACGTCGTAGCTGATTTTGTAGTCCATGCCGGGGGGCATGGTCTTCTTCAGCTCCTCCAACTTGCTCTTCACGCGCTTAATCACGTCCGAGGCGTTGGAGCCGTAGGTTTGCTTGAGCACGATAGCCGCCGAGGGGTAGCCGTCGAGGTTGGAGTAGATGTCGTAGAACTCCGAGCCCAGCTCCACGTTGGCCACGTCTTTGAGGCGCAGCGTTTCGCCGTTGGCGTTGGCCTTGATGATAACGTTCTTGTACTCCTCCACGTCGTTGAAGCGGCCCTTGTAGGTGAGCACGTACTCCAGCGCCGAGGCCTCCTTGCCGTCGGAGCGGCCGATACGGCCCGGCGAGCCGATAACGCTCTGGTCGTTGAGGGCCTCCATCACGTCGTCGACGGAGAGGTTGTAGGCCCGCATGCGGTCGGGCTTCAGCCACACGCGCATGGCGTACTGCCGGCTACCCAGGATGCTGGCGCGGCCGATGCCGTCGATGCGCTGGATTTCGGGCAGCATGTTCACCCCGGCAAAGTTGAAGAGGTACCGCATGTCGGTATTCTTGTCTTTGCTGTAGAGGTTCACGTACATGAGCATGTTCGGCACCACGCGGTTTACCACCACGCCCTCGCGCTGCACCAGCACCGGCAGGCGGTTCAGGATCTGCGCGATACGCGTGTTCACGTTCACCACCGCCTGCTCCGGGTCGGTGCCCAGGTTGAACACGATCTGGATGTTGGCCTCGCCGGCCGACACGGCGTCGGAGGTCATGTACTTCATGCCGGGCACGCCGTTGATGGCCTGCTCCAGCGGGATGAGCACCGACTCGGTCAGCACCTTGGCGCTGGCGCCCGGGTAGGCCGTGCTCACCATCACCATGGGCGGCGAAATCTCCGGAAACTGAGAGTTCGGGAGGGTATTGATAGCCAGAATACCCATGAACATGATAACCACCGAAATAACGATGGCAAACACGGGCCGGCGAAGGAATCTACTGAACATGTTTACGCGCTTATGGAAGGCAATGAACAGTCATGCTGAGCCTGTCGAAGCATCTCTACCGCTTCGCTGGATGCTAGCTGGCGAAGCGGTAGAGATGCTTCGACAGGCTCAGCATGACGGCCTTTTTTCGAGTGGATTCAGCCCTACTCCGAGTAGGTTTTCAGGTGCGGGATGACGGCTTTCGGGTCCTGGTACTTGAACTCGATTTCGTCGCCGTCTTTCACCTTGCGGATGCCCTCCAGCATGATTTTGTCGCTGGCTTTCAGGCCGCCGCTGATGATGAAGAGGTCGGGCATTTCGGCGCCCACGGTCACCTCGCGCTGGTGCACCTTGTTCTTGTTATCGACCACGTACACGAACTTCTTCTCCAGCACCTCGAAGGTGGCTTTCTGCGGGATGATGACGGCGTTTTTAAGCGGCACGGTCATCAGCACCGAGCCCGTTTCGCCGTTGCGCAGCAGGCCTTTGGGGTTAGGGAAGGTGGCGCGGAAGGCAATGTTGCCGGTTTCGTTGTTGAAGTCCGCCTCGATGGTTTGCACCACGCCGGGCTGGTCGAACACCTCGTTGTTGGCCATGCGCAGCTGCACTTGCATGGGGCGGTCGGTCGACTGCGCGTGCGACTTGTAGGAGAGGTACTCGGCCTCGGGCACGTTGTAGTACACCCACATCTTGCTGTTGTCGGAGAGGGTGGTGAGCAAGTCGCCCTCGTCCACGAGACTACCCAGCCGGGCCTGGAAGTGGTCCATAATGCCGCTGAACGGCGCCTTGATGGTGGTGAAGCCCAGGTGGGTTTTGGCCAGCGCCACTTCGGCCTTGGCCTTCTCCAGCTTGGCCTGCGACAACGCCAGCTCGTTGGCCGATACGATGTTGCCGGTGGCCAGCTTCTTGGTGTTCTGGTACTCGATGTCCACGAACTTGGCCTCGGCTTCGGCCTTTTTCAGCTCGGCCTCATAGAGCAGCGGCATGATTTGGAACATGAGCTGCCCCTGCTGCACGTGCTGGCCCTCGTCGACGAAGATTTTCTGCAGGTAACCCTTTTCCAGCGCCCGCACTTCGATGTGCTGAAAGGCGTGGATCTGCGCCACGTACTCCTTGGTGATGGTCGTATCTTGCTGCAGCGGGCTGGTAACCAGGAATTTTACTTTTTCTTCCTTTTCCTCTTCGTGCTTCGAGCAGCTTGTGGTGCAATACAAGACACTCCAGCTCATGAGCATGAGCGTGAACAGTCGTTTCATAAAAAGCTTGGGTGCAATGACGGGCGCCGGCGGCGCCTAACAGATGTGGTGGTGTTGGAGAAGGTACTGAGCGGGGGCAGCCGGCTGGGGTGGGGCGTTGGACGCCGGCGCTAATCGGTGCGGTAGCCTGTCTTGGGGGTGCCAAACCACGAAATCCATTGGCTGGACAGAGTGTTGCGACTCGTGTTCGTGCATGCGTTGAGGGCGGCGCGGGGCGGGCAGCGGGCCGAAATCGACGGAGCGGGGGCCGGCACTGGTGCCGGATTGCCAAGCCCAAATCGAATTAAAAAGCCACTGCTGCACAGCTTATGCCAGGTGATTAGTGAGGCAAAGCAACCACCACTTTGATTAAGAGGATATGAAGGAATGGGCCCTACCCACCTGAAATGAGCTTGGATACAAACTCTACCACCTTGCCTACAACAATCTTATAATCAAACAAATATCTTCACATTACCACGTCACTTGTCCGTGCGCCGGTGATGAATTTTTTCAAGTCCAGCGGCCCGCGTGGCTGAATTATGAAGAACGAGTCGGCCCGCCCGCGCCGGCCCCGCTGCCCCCACTGGCCTCGGTTCGTCCCTTTTCCGGGGGCATTCGTCCCAGCCTTTTCCGGCAGCCGGCCGGGCGCCTTAATCTTGCTTCCGAAAGCCCGGCGTCCGGCGCTTTCTGATCTTATTTCTTGCTGTTATGCTCTCCCTGCCCGCATTGACCCGGCCCTTCACCGCCCTCGGCCCCGACGACGCCCACCCTTCGGCCCCGCGCACCATTGCCCGCGACGTGCTGCTGGGCTTCGCCCTCTGGTTTATGCTCCTGCTGTTTCTGGTGTCTACCGACGCGCCCAACGAGCCGCGGGTGTATGGGTGCACACTGCTGGCCGTGGCGGTGCTGTTTCACGCCGTGGCCTGCCGCTGGCTGATTCCGTCGTCGTGGGGGAAGCGGCGGCCGTTTGGCAGCTACTGGCTGAAGGCGTTTCTGGTGCTGGTGGCCTCGGTGGTGCCGGTGGCACTGGTGCTGCTCATCATCACCAGCGACTCGGAGGTGGCCATTGGCTTCAACGTGTTTCAGGTGTTCTTCAACCTGCTGGTCACGGCGCCGCTGTCGTGGCTGCTGTACCGGCGGCGCTGGCAGCGGCAGTCGGCCCTCACGGGGCTGCAGCAGGAGCTGGGCCACTCCGAGGCTTCCCTGGATTTGCTTCGTTCGCAGATCAACCCGCACTTTTTGTTCAACGCCCTGAACACGCTCTACGGCACGGCCCTGCAGGAACACGGCGAGCGGACGGCCCACGGCATTCAGCTGCTGGGCGACATGATGCGCTTCATGCTCCACGAAAACCACCAAGCCCACATTGCCCTGACCCGCGAAATCGACTACCTGCGCAACTACGTGGAGCTGCAGACCCTGCGCACCGCCACCTCGCCCGACATCAGCATCAGCACCAGCCTGGCCGACGCGCCCGCCGCAGCCCAGATTGCGCCCATGCTGCTGATTCCCTTCGTGGAAAACGCCTTCAAGCACGGCATCAGCCTGCAGCACAAGTCCTGGATCAAGGTAACGCTGCACGTGGAGCAGGGCACGCTGTACTTCGACGTGTACAACAGTCTGCACGCCCGCCCCGCCCCCGCCGGGCCGGCCGCCGAAGCGTCGGGCATCGGCCTGAGCAACGTGCGCCAGCGCCTGCAATTGCTCTACCCCGAGCGGCACGAGCTCATCATCCGCCGCAGCCTCGACGAGTACTTCGTGCACCTGACCCTGCAGCTCTAGCACGCGCGCGGTTGCCGTGCTACCTTCCCGGTATGAAAGCCATTGCCATCGACGACGAACCCATTGCCCTGGACGTGGTGCGGGCCCTGGCGGCCAAGGTGCCCTTCGTGGAGCTGGCCGCCGGCTTCACCGATGCCTTTCAGGGTCTGGCCTACCTGCAGCGGGAGCCGGTGGACCTGCTGTTTCTCGACATCAACATGCCCGATATTTCGGGCTTGGAGCTGGTGCGCACCCTGCCCACGCGCCCGCTCATCGTCTTCACCACCGCCTATGCCGAGCACGCCGTGACGGGCTTCGAGCTCGATGCGGTGGACTACCTACTCAAGCCTTTTGCGCTGGCCCGCTTCGTGCAGGCTTGCAACCGGGCCCAAGAGCGCCTGCAGCTGCGCCAAGCCCCGCCCGCAGCCCCGGCGCGCGACTACCTGTTTCTGAAAACCGGCTACGAGCAGGTGAAGGTGCACTACGCCGACATCCTCTACGTGGAAGCCGCCGGCAACTACGTGACCTTTGTCCTCACGACGGGTCGCCGCCTGCTGGCCCGCCTGACCATGCAGGAAGTGCTGGCCCTGCTGCCGCCCGGGCAGTTTGCGCGGGTGCACCGCTCCTTCGTGGTGGCCACCGCCCACGTCGACCGCATCGAGCGGCACCAGGTGAGCGTGCAGGGCCACGCCGTGCCCGTGGGCGCGGCTTACCAGGATCAGTTGCGCCTGGGCTAAGGTCGGCCGCTATTTAACCCTCGCGTGCTGCGGTGAGGCCGCTGCAGACCGCAGACGCCTTCGGCCGGGGCAAAGGCCTGTTCCGCGGCGGTGTGTGCCCGGTGCCCGTGGTTTCAGAGGGCGCGGTACTGCGGAGCGGGGCCGCCTGCGCCAGCTCGGCCGGCCCGAAGGCCCGTCGTTGCTCGTGGGCGTGGCCGTGCCGCTCAAGCCCCTCGTCCCCGACCCCACGCTGGTGCCCACATTCGGTCCGGTGCACGGCCTGCTGTTTCTCCTGTTCGTGCTCAATACCCTGCGCGTGGTCATGGAGCTCGGCTGGCGCTTCGCCGATACCAGCTGGCAAGTGCTGATGGCCTGCCTCGTGCCCTTCGGCACCTTTTACATTGACCGCTACATCCTGCCGCCCCTGCAGGCCGCGTCGGCGCCGTAGGCCCGCAACCGACAACGCCCACCGCGTCGGCCAAGCGGCCAGGGCGGTGGGCGTTACGGACGCGACTTGCCGCGGCAGCTTAGCCCAGCTTCTCGCGGAAGAAGGCCAGCGTGAGGGCCCAGGCTTCGCGGGCCGCCTGCGGGTGGTAGCTGGCGCGGGCGTCGCAGTGGAAGCCGTGGTCGGCGTAGGAAATGACGGTGTTGACGTAGGGCTTGCCGGCCGCGTCCAGCGCCGCCGTCACCGCGTCGACCTGCTCGCGGGGAATGTGCTTGTCTTGCCCGCCCCAGAAGAAGAGGTGCGGGGCGTGCAGCTCGGCGGCCCGGCCGGCCAGCGTGTGCGTGCCTCCGCCGTAGTACGACACGGCCGCGGACAGCGGCAGCACCGCGTTGGCCAGAAACGACACCCGCCCGCCCAGGCAGAAGCCGATGCTGCCGATGCGGTCGGCCTGCACGCGCTCCTGGGCTTGCAGCCAGGCGTGGGCGGCCTGCAAATCGGCCGTTAGGCCCTCGGGCGAAATGCCCTGAAAGTGCGGGGCCGCGCTGGGAAAGTCGGTGTAATCGATTTCGAAGCCGGCCGGAGCCGTGCGGTGAAACAGCTCGGGCGCCACCACCACGTAGCCCGCGGCGGCCAGGCGGTCGGCCACGTCGCGGATGTGGGCGTTGACGCCAAAGGCCTCTTGCAGCAGGATGATGCCCGGCGCTGGCGCGGTGCCGGCGGGAAAGGCCGTGTAAGCCTGCAGTTCGGTGCCGTCGGCGGCAGCCAGCGTGACGGCGTTGGGGTAGCTCATGAGGTACGGTTAGGAAGGATCAGACGAGGCCAAGCAACCGGGCGCAGCCGGCAAAGGTTTGGCGGGCCTGCGGATGCGCCTTTCACGGCAGGAATTCACGGCCCCGTCAACAGCCGGCTTGCGCATCTGAAAGCCAGGATTCCGGACAGCACCACCGGCAGCCCGAACCCGACACTCGCCAGGGGGCGAAACCCGGTGAGGGCGCAGAGCAGAAACGCCAACACCAGGTTCAAGGCCGCCAGTGCCAATACCAGCAGAGTCGCCCACCGGCCGCGCGCCAGCAGGCTCAGCAGCGCCGCCAGCCCGGGCAGCACCCAGAGCACGCCTAACACGGCAGCCCCGTCGCCGGGGCGGGCACCACCGGCCAGGACCGGCGGTCCGCCGAGCAGCAAGCCGCCCAGCAGCGCCGCCCGGCCGCCGGTGGCCAGTAACCGGGGACGGATTGAGGAAGCAAATAGTCCGAGCAGCTGCATCATATGACGAGTCGTTACTGCTTTCTCAGCGTCCCAGATACGCCCCCAGCTCCGACAACGAACCGATGCCCAGCTGCCGGGCTTGCTGGCGGCGCATTAGCAGGGCGTAGGTGTTGTTGAAGCCCAGCGGCGGCAGCCACTGCAGGCCGTAGCGCCGCCCAAATTCCCGTTGCACGTAGTCGAACACTGCCGCGGGGCGCCCGCCCAGGGAATCGAGCGTGGCGGGCCGGGGCTGCAGCAGCACCTGCAGGCCCGTGCCGGTGTACTCCGGGTACATGTCGATGGCGCCGGCGCGCAGGGCCTCAAAGCAGATGGTGGTGCCGCCTAGGCCGGTTTTGGTTTGCACCTGCAGGTCGGTGTAGCCACGGATCAGGGCCGCGTACATTTCCGCCAAAATGTACTGCTCGCCAAAGATTTTCGACCCCAGGCGCACGGTGGCCGCGCCGCCGCGGGCCGGGCGGGGCCGCCGCCACAGCCCGCGGCGGCGCAGCCAAGCTTCGGCCACGGCGCGGGGCTCCTCGTGCCGGTAATCGACGCGGTAGTTCAGCTCGGTCATGGCCGAGTCGGAGAGCTGGCCGGCCAGCAGGTTGAGCACCGGCCCCAGCTCGGGGTGGGCTTGCAGCAGGGCCGGGCGCAGCACCGGGGCGGCGTAGTAGGGCGGAAACACGCGCCGGTCGTCGCGCAGCACCAGCAGGCCGTAGGCGCGGATGCGCCCGTCGGTGCTGTAGCCGTCGATAACGTCCACGTCCGCGGCGCGGGCGGCTTCGTAGACCAGCGCCGGCGCCAGCACCACGCTGGGCAGGCGGCGCAGGCCGTAGGCGTGGCGCAGCGCGGGCAGCCCGTCGGCGCGGCCCACAAACTCGGGGCTGAAGCCGGCGCGCAGCTTGCCCGCGGCGCCGGGCAGCAGGTACAACGCCCCCAGCAGGGGCAGCACTACCAGCAGCCCCGCTCCTACCCGCGGCAGCCGGCGCACACTCAGGCGCTGCACGGCGGCCAGGGCCGCATCAAACGCCAGGGCCAGCGCGGCGGCGGGCAGGGCCCCGGCCAGAATCATCACGGGGTTGTTCAGGGCAATGCCGCCGAAAATAAACTCGCCCAGCCCGCCCGCGGCCACGTAGGCCGCCAGCGTGGCCACCCCCACCCCGATGACCGCCGCCGTGCGGATACCGGCCATGAGCACCGGCAGGGCCAGCGGCAGCTCGACGCGGCGCAGTACTTGCGCGTCGGTCAGGCCCAGACCGCGGGCGGCTTCCACCACGGCCGGGCTCACGCCCTGAATGCCGGTGACGGTGTTGCGGATGATGGGCAGCAGCGAGTAGAGCAGCAGGGCCACGATGGCCGGCGCGGCCCCGATGCCGAGCAGCGGAATCAGGAAGCCGAGCAGGGCAATGCTAGGCACCGTTTGCAGCACCCCGGCCGCGCCCAGCACCGCCGGCGCCCAGCGCGGCCGGCGGGTGAGCCAGAGGCCCAGCGGCACGCCCAGGGCCACGGCCAGCAGCACTGCGGCCGCCGTCAGCCCGATGTGCTGCAGGGTTTGCTCGGCCAGCTTGCCGGCCTGGGTGCGCCAGAACTCCAGCAGTTCGCTCCAAAAACTCATGCGATAGCGGCTTGCAGGGCGTGGTGAAAAGCGTGCATCAGCGGCCCGACGGCCGCGGCTTCGGGGTTGGCGGCGGTGAGCTGCTCCAGCGCCGTCTGCACCGACGTGGCCGCCGGCAGCTGGTGCAGGGCGGGCGGCGGTGGCTCTGACAGAAACGGCTGCAAATCGGCCAGGGTGAGCGTGCGCAGCTGCAACGGCAGCCGCTCGGCGGCGAAAAAGCGGCGTACAAACTCGTTGGCGGGGCGCAGCAGCAACTCGCGCGGGGTGCCCAGCTGCTGCACGCGGCCGGCGTCGAGCAGCAGGATGCGGTCGGCCAGCTCGAAGGCTTCGGCCACGTCGTGGGTGACGAGCACCACGGTTTTGCCGCGCAACTCGGGCAGCTCCCGAAAGTCGCGGCGGATACCAGCGCGCACCACCGGGTCGAGGGCGCCGAAGGGTTCGTCGAGGAGCACGATGGGCGGATCGGCGGCCAGGGCCCGGGCCAGCCCCACGCGCTGCTGCTGCCCGCCCGACAGCTCGTGCGGCAAGCGCTGGGCAAACCGCTCGGGCGGCAGGTGCAGGCGCGTAAGCAATTCTTGGGTGCGGGCCTCGATGGCCGCGGGGACGTGGCCGAGCAGGCGCGGCACCACGGCCACGTTCTCGGCCACCGAATAGTGCGGCAGCAGGCCCACTTGCTGAATCACGTAGCCCATGCCCCGGCGCAACAGCTCGGGCCGCTGCCGCCGCACGTCCTGCCCGTTGATTTCCACAGTGCCGGCGTCGGGCTCCACCAAGCGGTTGAGCATTTTGAGCAGGGTGGTTTTGCCGCAGCCCGAGGGCCCGAGCAGCACCAGCGTCTGGCCGGCGGCCAGCTCCACGGATACGTCGTCGACCACGACCTGGGGGCCGTAGCGCTTGGTGAGGCCGCGGACGCGGATAATGGGCACAGCGGGAGTAGCGGGCATAGCAGGGCGGCAAGGTACGGCCCACGGCGTACTATTCCCGGCCGCCGCGCTCAGGCCGTCGGCAAGATGGCGCTGAGAATGAAGAGCAGCACGCTGAGCCCGAGCAGCCCGGCCCCCAGCAGGCAAAACACGACCACCGCGTAGGTGCGCCGCGCCGCGTCGATGGAGGGCACGGCAAACTGCCCGGTGTTGGCCGGGTTGTAGCGCACCGGCACGCGCTGCCCGCGGCGGAAGTGCAAGCGCCCCAGCGAGCTGCCCCGCACCGCCGGCCCGACGACGGTGTGGCCGCTGGCCGTGCGGAAGCGCACCAGCAGCCGCGTCACCACGGCGGCCTCCCCGCCGCGGTTCACCACCAGCTCCTCGAAGTCCAGCACCTCGCCCTCGGCGGGCACGGCCCCGGCCTCCTCGCGCGGGCGCAGCAGCAGCGGCAGCCCGGCAAACACGAACACCAAGCAGGCGGCCGCACACAGCAAAAAAACGTGGGGATTATAAAAGAACAGCCAGAGCAGCATTGGCAAAGCGGAGGAAAACTGTGCCTGAAACGCCGGCGCCCGGCCGGGGTTGCCGCGGCCGGCAGGCAACCCAAGTGCCCCTTGCTGCCGAGTGCGCCGTCGTGCGGGCCAACCGGCCGCGCTTATCTTGCGGTGGGCGCCCGGCGCTTGCTCCATCCTTACTCTCTTCTCCTTCTTCGCATGCAAAAACTAGTACTCCCCCTGCTGAGCGCGGCTCTGCTGCTGGCTCCGCTCTCGTTCAGCACCGCCCAGGGCGCCAAGCCGACGGCCGCCGTCAGCAAAGCCGCCGGCGACACCTACGCCGTGCAGCCGCAGCTGAGCACCCTGGGCTGGGTGGCCAAGAAAGTTACCGGGCAGCACAACGGCACGGTGGCCTTGAAAGACGGGCAGCTGCAGGTGAAAGGCAACCAGATTACGGGCGGCACCTTCACCTTCGACGTGGCCGCGCTCAAAATCGAAGACGTGACCAACGAGGGCATGAACGCCCGCCTGACCACCCACCTGAAGTCCGACGACTTCTTCGCCACCGAGAAATTTCCCACGGCCACCTTCGTCATCAGCAGCCTGAAAACCACCAAGCCCGACGCGGCCGGCAACAATGCCGAGGTCACCGGCAAGCTCACCATCAAGGGCATCACCCAGGACATCCGTTTCCCGGCCAAGGTGGGCGTGAAAGACGGCGTGGCCGCCGCCTCGGGCACGGCCACCGTCGACCGCACCAAGTTCGACATCAAGTTCCGCTCGGCCGCCTTCTTCTCCGACCTCGGCGACAAAGCCATCGAGGACAATTTCACGCTGAACTTCAACGTGGTAGCCAAAAAAGCCACCCGCAGCTAAGTCGTTCGGGGCGTGCACCAGAACAGCAAAAGCCCGCCTCGGTCCCTGACCGAAGCGGGCTTTTTGGTAGCGCGCCGGAGCGCCGCTGCGTCACGGGGCCTGCTCGATGGCCCGCACGGTGTCGTCGATGGCCTGCTGGGCCGGGGCGGCAATAGTGCCGGCCGCTACCTGGGTACGCAGGTTTTGCAGCATGGTCAGGACTTGCGGGCCGATGTAGGGCTTGTACTCGATGCCCAGGCTGCGAAACGGCTGCAGGCCCGCGGCAAACGCGGCCGGGTCGCTGGTGCGGGTGAGTAGCTGGGCCAGGCTGGGCAGCATGTTGAAGCGCGGCAGCGGCTCGGCGGCCTGCACCTGCGCCAGCACAAACGGCAGCCGGGCCGGGTTGCCGGCCTGGGCGTACACCGCCACCAGGGCCGCGGTGAGGGCGCCGCGGTGGTCGGCCTCCAGAGCGGGGGCGCGGCGCAGGGCCTGTGGCAACTCCACGGCGGTCAGGGCTTGCAGGGCCGCGCCCTGCACGGTGTAGGAGCGGCTGTCGAGGGCGTTGGCAAAGAGCCGGGCGTCGCGCTTGTCGCCGAGCTTGCCGAGCACCTTCAGGGCCTCGGCCCGGGCCTGCGGGCTGGGCTCGTGGGAGGCGAGGCGGCGCACCGCGGGCAGCAGGGCGGCGCGCAAAGCAGGCTGCTTCACTAGGTCGATGTTTTCGAGCACCGTCCAGCGCAGGGCGTAGTACTTGTCGCCGAGGGCGGCCAGCAGGGTTTGGCGGGCCTGGGCGTCTTCGGGGTGAGCGGCGCAGGCCAGAATGGCTTCTAGCCGGTCGAGGTAGCGCGGGGCGTGCTGGTACTGGTAGGCAAAGGCGCCGAGCGGCTTGTTGTCGGTTTTCTGCCAGACGAGCACGTTCTCCGCATCGACGTTGATCAACTCGGGCCGTTGGGCGGCGGGCAGCTGAAACGTCTGCGTGGTTTCGCGCAGCCGCAGCCGGTGGCGCTGCGTACGGCCGCCGGCGTACACGTCCACGTCCAGCGGCAGCTCGTAGGGCGCCCCGCCCTGGGTCTGGCGCAGGGTCACGGCTTGGGTGCGGGTGGCCGCGTCCCAGGGGCCGTAGTCGATGGTGACGACGGGGTGGCCGGGGCGGTAGTACCACTGCTGAAAGAAGCCGGTCAGGTCGCGGCCCGAGGCGTCTTCCAGGGCCAGGCGCAGCTGCTCGGCTTCGCCGGTGCCCAGAGCCTGGCGGGTCAGGTAGAGGTTGAGGCCGCGGAAAAACACGTCCTCGCCCAGCTCGTGGCGCAGCAGTTGCAGAATGCGCCCGCCCTTCTGGTAAGTCACCGCGTCGAATACGTCTTCCTGGTTGGCGTACTGGCGGCGCACCAAGGGCTTGGTGAAGTTTTGCGGGTTGGCCAGGTAGGTGCGCAGGGAGCGGTAGGCCTGGCGGCCGGCTTCGTCGGGGCCCAGCTGGTGCTCGGCCCAGAGCACCTCGCTGAAGTTGGCGAAGCTCTCGTTCACCGTCAGCTGGCCCCAACTCTCGCAGGTCACGTAGTCGCCAAACCACTGGTGAAACAGCTCGTGGGCAATTTCGCGCTCCACCAGCTGGTATTCCCAGTCAAGCAATTCGCGGGCCGAGCCCTGGGCGTGCTCCCCGAACAGCGAGGCGCTGGTGTTTTCCATGGCCCCCGACACGTAGTCGCGCACCACCACCTGGGCGTACTTGTTCCAGGGAAACTCCACCCCGAGCTTTTGCGAGAAAAACGCCAGCATCTCGGGCGTGCGGCCGAAAATGGCCTGGGCCTGGGCCGCGTATTTCGGCTCGAGGTAGTAGCTGATTTCCTTGCCGCGCCACTGCTCCCGCTGGACGCGGAAGTCGCCCACGGCCAGCATGAACAGGTAGGGCGCGTGGGGTTGCTCCTGCAGCCACCGGTCGGTGCGGGTGCCGTCGGGGTGGGTTTGCTGCTCGCTCAGGCGGCCGTTGCTCAGCGTCACGTAGCGGGCCGGCACCGTGAGGCTGATGTCGGCGGTGGTTTTCTGGTTGGGCCGGTCGATGGTCGGAAACCACACCGACGAGGCCTCCGTCTCGCCCTGGGTCCAGATCTGGCGGGGCTTGCCGGCCACTGCGCTGTCGGGGTTGATGAAGTACAGGCCCTTGGCGTCGCGGATGGCCGCGCTGCCCTTGGCGCCCAGCTCGTCGGGTTTGGCCACGTAGTCGACAAACACCGTGTACGACTCGCCCGGCTGGCGCACCTGGTTGAGCTTGATGCGCAGCTGACGGCCATCGTAGCGGTACTGCAGCGGTTGCTGCTGGGCGCCCAGCACCAGCGCCACGGCTTTGATGTCCATGCCTTTGGCGTCGAGCAGCAGCGAGTCGGTGGCGTAGGCGTGGGGCTTCAGCGTGACCCACTCCTGCCCGTAGGCGTAGCGCTTGGCGTAGTCGAAGCGCAGGGCCAGGTGGGTGTGCACCAGGTCGTGGAGGCGCGGCGGGGAGTCGTGGGTAGGCAGGGCCGGCGGGGCGGTGGTCGATTGGGCCAACGCGGCGGCCGGACCGAGCAGGGCGGTGAGCTGGCAGAGCAGAAATAGGCGCACTGGCAAAACGGATGAGGTGCCGAAGCAGCCTGGGCAGCCGCTTCCAGGGCGCAAGATGCACACGGCAGGGCAGGCGTTGTTTCGGCCGCGTCCCGGTTGCCTTCCGGGACTGGCCTGGCTCCACCTCAACCGCCGGCCTACTTGGGCGCGTTGATGCCGAAGCGGCTGTACTGCCCGGTGCTGAGGTTAATCAGCACCTCGTAAAAGCAGGTGCCGCCTTACACCTCATACAGCCGGTGTTTCCACGACGCATCGTGCGTGAAGCAAAAGCCATTCACCCACACCAGCCGGTTTCCCGCCTCATCCACCGCGCTGACGTCCTGGTGCTGATAGGCCGTGGTACTAGCCAAGCCGTTTTCCCGGCGGGCCGCCTGCGCTACGGCGGCTATTTGGGGTAAATCCGCAGCCCGCAAGGTATCCGCTCTGACGCCTGAATGCGGCAGAAAGGCGGCGGCGTCAGCCAGAACGGCAGCAGCACGCCCCCGGAATCCACCGCCGCGGCCGCCGGCCGCCAGCCGTAACGGCTAGCGGGCCGGGAGGCAATCCGCCGGGGAAGCGGAGGAGCCCGCACCGGCTGGGCCAACGCGCTGCGCGGCGGCCGCTGCAAGCCGAGGGCAGCAGGGGCCGCCCGCCCCTGCCCTACCGCCGCTGGCAGCCACCAGCCGGTCAGCCCCAGCAGGATCAGCCCGCGCAGGAGCTTTGCTTGCCGCCTCATTCGCTCGGGGCTGCGAACTATGCTCCGGACCCATCCGGCCCAATATACCCCCTAGCGCACCGGCTGCGTCAGGGGCTGCTCGGGCCGGGGCTCCGCTTGCGGCTGGGGCCGTTCGAGGGCCCCGCCGATGGGCGCCAGCGGCTGCAGCAGCCGAATGACCAGGCCCGTCCAGCCGGTTTGGTGACTGGCACCGAGGCCGTGGCCGTCGTCGCCGTGGAAGTACTCATGAAAGAGCAGGTAGTCCTTGAAGTGCGGGTCGCGCTGCAGCAGCTCGTAGTGGCCGAAAGCGGGGCGCCGCCCGCGGGCATCCTGGCGGAAGATGCGCGTCAGGCGCTCGGCCAGGGCGTTGGCCACCCCGTTTAGCGTCAGGTAGTTGCCCGAGCCAGTGGGGTATTCCACGGTCAAGGCGTCGCCGTAGTAGAAGTGGAAGCGCTGCAGCGACTCGATGATGAGGTAGTTGATGGGAAACCACACCGGGCCGCGCCAGTTGGAGTTGCCGCCGAACAGGTCGGAGTGCGACTCGCCCGGCTCGTAGCGCACCTCAAAGTCGGCGTCGGGCGTGTTGTAGACGTACGGCTGCCCCTCGTGGTATTTCGACAGCGCCCGGATGCCGTAGTCGGAGAGGAATTCGGCTTCGTCGAGCATGCGGGTGAGCAGCTTTTCCAGGCGGTGGCGGCGCAGCAGGCTCAGCAGGTGCCGCTCGCCCTTGCCCGGCTCCTGCCAGCGCGACACCAGGGCCGAAAGCTGCGGGCGGTTGTCGAGCAGCCAGCGCAGGCGCTGAGTGAAGGCGGGCATGGCTTCCAGCATTTCCTCGTCGAGCACCTCCACCGCGAAGAGCGGAATCAGGCCCACGATGCTGCGCACTTTCAGCTTGATGCGCTCATCGTCGGGCAGGTGCAGCACGTCGTAGAAGAAGGAATCCTCCTCGTCCCAAAGGTTAAACGACCCGTCGCCGGCGCGCGTCATGGCCTCGGCAATGTAGAGGAAGTGCTCAAAGAACTTGGCGGCCACGTCTTGGTACACGGGGTTGGTTTTGGCCAGCTCCAGGGCAATGCGCATCAGGTTGAGCGCGTACATAGCCATCCAGGAGGTGCCGTCGGCCTGCTCGATGTAGCCGCCGGTGGGCAGCGGGGCCGAGCGGTCGAATACACCAATATTATCCAGGCCCAGGAAGCCACCCTCGAAGATGTTGTGGTTGTTGCGGTCCTTTCGGTTCACCCACCAAGTGAAGTTCAGCATCAGCTTGTGAAACACCGACTCCAGAAACACGGTGTCGCCCTGGCCGTCGTGGAGCTTTTTATCCATCTGGTACACGCGCCAGGTGGCCCAGGCGTGCACCGGCGGGTTCACGTCCGAGAAGTTCCACTCGTAGGCAGGCAGCTGCCCGTTCGGGTGCATGTACCAGTCGCGGGTGAGCAGGCGCAGCTGGTTTTTGGCGAATTCCGAGTCCATCACGGCCAGCGGCACGCAGTGGAAGGCTAGGTCCCAGGCCGCGTACCAGGGGTATTCCCACTTGTCCGGCATCGAAATGATGTCGGCGTTGCGCAGGTGGGGCCAGTTGCTGTTGCGGCCCTGGCGGCGGCCGGCGGGCGGGGGCGTGAAGCCGCCCGGGTCGCCGTGCAGCCACTGGGTCACGTCGTAGTAGTAGTACTGCTTGCTCCACATCATGCCGGCCAGGGCTTGGCGGTGAATGTTGCGCGCGTCCTGGTCGGGCAGCTTGTCCTGCAGGCAATCGAAAAACTCGTCGGCGTCGGCGTGGCGCTGGGCAAACAGCTCGTCGAAATCGGCAAACGGGCGCGCCAGCTCGGCCCGGCTCAGGCGCAGGCGAATCTTTTGGGAGGCGCCCCCGGCCAGCTTGAGGTGGTAGCGGGCGGCGGCCTTGGTGCCGCGGCGGGCGGGGTTCACGGCCCGGCG
>NZ_JAJFAV010000018.1 GCF_020711235.1 Hymenobacter sp. 15J16-1T3B
CCTGCACGATGCCCACGACGGTTTCCTGCACGCCTTCGAGGGCGGCCGCGGCGCCCCCGCCGCCCAGCTGGGCGCGGGCCGGGCTGGTGGCCAGGGCTAGGGTGGTGAGCAGGGCCGCGACGCGCTGCTCGGCTTTGGACGGCTGGTAAGTGTGGCTGGCCGCGGCCAGCGTGTGCAATGCTTCGGTTGCCGTTGCGGCGTGGGTACGGGCCCGGTAAAGAAGGTTGGTTAGCATAGGAAGGAGGTTGGGTGAAAACGGGGCGCTTATCTCCCCGAAAAGCAGGTGTGGCAGTTAGGAGGGTTTGGCGGAGGGCACGGGGCTGCCGGCGCCGGGAAACAGCCCGGTGAGGGCCGCCCGCTGGGCCGCTGCGTCCTTGCTCATGCGGGCTCGCCGCTGCTGGCGCAGGGCGATTTCGGCCGCGCGGTTGGCCTGGTCGTTGGCCGTGGGCGCCGGCGCGGTGATGGGGTTGTGAAACAGGGCTTCGGCCGGCTCCTCATCCGGGTCTGGTACCGGCGGTGGCGCCATTGCGGGCGCTTCATCTACTGCGTCCAGCAGCACGGCAACGGCCCCGGCCGCGTGGCGAATGGAAGCCGGCCGCGGCGCGTCATCGGCAGTCGGTTCAGCAGTAGCTTCTGCGGCTTCCGTGGCTTCTGCAGGGATAGATTCCGCGCCGTCGGCTGAGCCGGCGGCCGCGACCCCGGCTTCGGCCGGCTGCGCTGCTTCCGCTACCTCCAGGTCTTCCGGGGGCAGCAGACTGGCCAGCGCCGCGGCGGCGTCAGCCGCGGCCGCGGGAACCGCGGTTTGGGGAGTAGCGCCGGCGGGCTGGTAGTGAAAGGTGCGCAGGGAATGATGGTTGCGGGTGGCCGTCGCGGCCGGAGCCGCCGGCATGCCGCCGCCCCTGAACCGCCACCAGAGCAGGGCCGCCAGCGCGGCCAGGGCCAAGACAACCACCAGTAAGAGTATTCCCGAACGCATACCGCCCCCTTACGGCAGGACGCGTTAATGTGTTAGTGAAAAGTTAGTAAAAACCTAAAAATTGTTTAGTCGTATGATGCGGCTACCGGCGAAGCAGGCCCCTGCCCATGCGGGTACCTGACCGGTAATTGGGCAGAAGATTTGAGTTTTTCCACGAAGGCGGTGCGGCTTCTAAGCCCGATATGCGTCCTTTGGGGAATCTCTCCGATACTTCACCCCCACTGCCTCCAGCAGTGAGCCCCCTTCGCATGGTACCCTCCGACCACGTTTCCGCCCCTTTGGGGTTTCCTGATTTAAGCCTATCCGCGCCCTACAGCGAGTGCCTGCGCTACGTCCAGCTCCGGCTAAAAGCCCTTGCTCAAGGCGATTTAACCTCTTTTTGCGCCCAGCATGGCCTGACCTATACCAACGTCGTGAACCTGAAAAACGGCAAGCTCAAGCGCGACGAGCCGCGGCTGGTGCAGCGCGTGCTGCGTGCCCTGGGCGTGCCCACCGACATCGTGCGCATCGACATCGGCAGCGGCGCCAACCAGTACGTGTTCGGCAGCGCGGAGCTTCTAGCACAATTCCGCGAGCAGCTGGCCTTCTTCGACGCGGCCGCCCAGCGGGCCGCCGGCACCCCGCCCACCACCTAACCCCCGGATAGCTTTCCTTCTCACGCCCGATTCGGGGGCGGGAGGAGCCGGCGCTGTCCGGCTCCACTCCCCACCCCATGAACGCACCCCGGGAAAACGACCCCTCCGAACTCGACCGCTTCAAGCGCGACATAGACCTGGTGGACTACGCCCAGCGCCAGGGCTACACCATCAAGAAGGAAAGTCGCCGCGGCGACTGGCACCACCTGGTCAAAGACGACGAGCACGTCATCGTCACCCGCAAGGGCGACCACCAGGTGTACCTGAACACCGGGGACGACCGCGACGCGGGCTCCATCATCGACTTTGCCAAAACCCGGGGCGGCAACGGCCACGGCCTCAACCTGGGTCAGGTGCGCCAGCAACTGCGCGAGTACCTCGACGGCGCCCCTGCCCCGGCACGCCAGTGTCCGACTCAATACGCCACCCCGCCGGACACGGCCCGCCTGAGCAGCCTGCCCGTGGGCGACCCGGAGCGGGACCGGCAGGCGGAAGAAGAGCGCCGCACCCGGCTGATTTCCGAGGTGCTGGGCGTGAAGAAGGAGCTAACCGACCGCAGCTACCTGCACGGCCGCGGCATTACCGACGAGACGCTGGACAACCCCGCGTTTCAGGGCCGCATTTTTACCGCGCAGCAGAACGAGCACAAAAACACGGCTTTCCCCCTCTACAACGAGCATGGCCTGGCCAGCGTCGAGCAGAAGAACGAGCACTACAAAAGCCTGCTGCCGCTGCCCAAAAACGGCATCTGGGTATCCCACCCCACTGAGGGCAAAGACACCCCGGTGGAGCGCGTGGTAGTCAGCGAGTCGGCCATCGACTCGTTGTCTCACTTCCAGCTCAAGCACGCGCAGGACCCGAAGAACACGCTCTACATTGCCACCAGCGGCACGCCCACCGAGGCGCAGGTAGCCTTGATTCAGCGGGTTATCGACAAGCAGCAGCCCCGCGAGGTAGTGCTTGCCAACGACCGCGACGCCGGCGGCCGGCAGTTCAACATCAATTACCTCAACGAGCTGCAGCCGGCTAGGCCGATGGTGCCCGTCGCCGAGCAGGAAGCCTACCGCGAGGCCTCCCGGCCGGTGGAGTGGCACGCCACCAGCGACAAGTACCACACCAGCCTGAAGGTGACCTTTCACCACGACTCGGCCGAGCAAGGCGGGGGCCAGGTGCAGCAGCTGCGCGAGCGGGTGGAGCACATCAACCAGACCCAGCAGGACGGTCCGTCGCTCGCCGTGGAAGTGCAGCGCAGCACCGAGCAGGCCACCATTGTGCGCCTCACGGTGGCCCGCGCCGACACGGCCCAGCTGGAAGTCGTGGCCCAGGAGCTGTACCGGCAGCGGGAGCAGCTGCGCACCGCGGTCGAGCGGCAGCAGGAAAGCTTTCTGCGGGTGGACTACCCGCTGGCCAAGGACTTCAACAAAGAGCTGGAGTATACCAACCAGGGCCTGAGCGCCGAGCAAATCCGGGCCGCAGCCCAGCGCGAAGAGCAGCAGCGCGAGTCGGAGCGGCAGCAGCGGCTGGCCGAAGCCCAGCGCCAGGAGCGCGAACAGCGGGCCTTGGAGCGCCAGGCCCAGCGCGAGCGGGAAAACACGCCCGAAGCGCAGCAGGAGCGTGAGCGGGACGATAAGCGTTTTAGCCAAGCCGTGTTCGGAGCAGCTGTAACTGAGGCGGAACCGCGGCCAACCCGTTCCTACCGCAGCGAGCAAGAGGCTCAGGAGCAGACTGCCCAATTCACCCACCTCAAAGAGGCTGGGGTGGTGTTACTTAAGGATTGGATGAACGACAACCCGCCGCCTACTGGGCGCCGCGCCAGCGAGGAAGAGCTGACGGCTGCACCGGCACCCAGAGCACCTGCCGTGGCAGTGGTTGCGCAAGCGCCTGACCACCCTGGGGTTGATAAGGTGGCTACTTGGCGGGTGGATGAACTGGCGCCCCATACCACGGGCCGGGCCGAAGCTTGGCAGGCCGTGCTGGAAAGCGACGGGTATATCCGCACCAGCGCCATCCGCAGCACGGTGGATGAGCAGGGTATCCGCCGGGCTGAGTTCGATATGTACTACCGCAACGAGCAGCCCGAAATCGCGCTGATTCACGCCATCGTGACCAACACCAACGCGCGGGCCGCGGCCGGCAATGAAAAGTACGTGGGCGTCAGCGTCACCGAAAGCGAACAGGACCGGGTGGAGCGGCAGCAGGCGGCCGCTGGTGCGACCCTGCAGCCGCGCACCGGACCCACGCGTGAGCAGGCCGCCGGCGAAGCGGCGCAAACCGGGTCGGGGGATGGAGCGGGCGTGGAGCGCCAGGTACTCGTCCGCGTGGACGAAGTAGCACCGCCGGATGGGGCCCGCGGGCAAGCCGAAGCCGTGAAGGAGGCGCTGGTAGCCAGCGGGGCCAAGGCCAGCGAGGTGCAAAGCACCACCGACGGGCAGGGCATGCGTCACTCGGAAATTAAAGTTTCCTACCGCACCGACCAACCGGATGCGGCGCAGGTTAGCCGGGCCCTGGATGCCGTGGCGGCGCAGCCGGGCAGCGAGGTGGTGGAACACGCCAGCCACCGGGTCGAGCGGCAGGAAACGGCCCGCAGACAGCAGTCCCTCGAAGCCGGCAGTAACCGCGCCGAACTAACGCGCTAGCCCCGTAGGGGCATCATGACCTGAACCCAGAAGGAATGGGGCTTGCTTGGATACTCTTTCGCGCTTTGCGTGTTGAGTCGGTATGGACACGCCCCTATCCCCCACCCCTCAGTTTGGCCCGCGCGAACAAACCCGGGAAGAGCGTGAGCATATTGTCAATCAGTCCCTGGGTATTACCCGCAGCCAGGGGCCCTATCAGGAGCCTGCATGGCTGGCAGAGCTACATGCCCAGTACATTGCCGGTAGGATTGACCTGGCTACGTTGGGCGCCTGCCACGACGAGTGGCGGGAGTCCATCAGCAAGTGAGCCAGGGCAACGGACAGCTAAACGCCTGCTGCCCGGTCATGCCAAGAACATTGCCCATCGGCGTATAATTTTCGTGCATGGGACGTTTGCACAAAGGCTACGCACACTTACACCGGGAGCTGAGCCTGCTGCTGGTGGACGAGCACGGCTGCCTGGTGCTGCGTCTGTTTATGCGCGCTGAATGCCGGTTGGTGCGGGGCCTGAAGGTGGTGCGGGGGCGGTATTTGTTTTTCGCCTGCTAGCGAGCAGCGTCTTTTTTCAGGTCGGTCGTCTATGGGGCGTACTAAGTTGGTACGGCTTACCTCACCTTAATCACTCGATTGTCATGAACAACGAACCCGATGATTGCTGCGCCGACGGCACCTGCTGCGGCAATAATACGTTCGGTTGCTGCTAAGCCATCCGATGTGTTGATAAGAAAGGAGTAGGCGACTTCTGCTCTCTTTTTATTACTTATTTTAGCGTTTGCTTTAATAAGAAAACAGTAACTTAGCGAAAAAATAGCGTTATGGCCACTTCCTGCATTCGGGTCTTTGCTGATGCCGCGCACATTGAACACGGCAAGCAACGGCTGGCCGCGGCCGCGCCGGGCTTGGAATCCATCGCGGCGGTGCTGGCCCTGGCCGGCAACGAGGTGCGCCTGAAGATGCTGTTCCTGCTGCTCGACCAGCAGCAACTCTGCGTGTGTGACTTGGCCGACGTGCTGCAGATGAATGTGTCGGCCATTTCCCAGCACCTGCGCAAGCTCAAGGACGGCGGCGTGGTGCAGGCGCGTAAAGTCGGCCAGACCGTGTTCTATACGTTGACGCCCGCCCTGCGGCCCTTGGTGGAGCCCCTGCTGGCTTCTGTTTCAATCCCTCTTACTGCCTCTGTATCATGAAACAACCTGCTTCGACTTCCACCAAGTCCTTGGCGGGAACCGGCCTGCTGGCGGCGCTGGCGGCCTCGCTGTGCTGCATTACCCCGTTGCTGGCAATTGTCGGCGGTCTGGGCGGCGTGGTCTCAACCTTTTCGTGGCTGGAGCCCCTGCGTCCCTACCTGGTGGCGCTGACGTTGGGGGTGCTGGGCTTCGCCTGGTATCAACAGCTGCGGCACCGCCCCGCCGCCGCCGCTGACTGCGGCTGCACTGTGCCAGCCAAGTCCTCCCCGATGCAGTCGCGGGGCTTTCTGGGCGTTATCACCGCGCTGGCCGGGTTGTTATTGGCCTTCCCTTACTACGGCGCCCAATTCTACCCGTCGGCTACGCCCAAACCGGTGGTGGCCATCAGCGCGGCCCTTTGGCAGACCAGTTCTTACCGCATTGGGGGCATGACGTGCGAGGCTTGCGCCCGCCACGTAGAGCACGACGTGCAGCAGCTGCCGGGCGTGCAGAGCGTGCAGGTGTCGTATGAACGGGGCACGGCCCAAGTGCGCTTCAATGCCGCCGTCACGTCCGTGGCCCAAGTGGAGCAGGCCATTATCGGCACCGGCTATTCGGTGCTGAATCCCACATCTTCCCGTTAAGTGTTTCGATTATGATTCCCCTCACGTCCGACACTCCCCCGCTCCCCGTCACGCTGACCTCCGTGCTCACTTGCCCGGTGTGCCAGCGCCAGCAAGCCGAGCAGATGCCCACCGATGCCTGTCAGTACTTCTACGAGTGCCCGGGCTGTCACACGGTGCTCAAGCCATTAACCGGCGACTGCTGCGTGTACTGCTCCTACGGCACAGTGCCCTGCCCCCCTGTTCAGGTGCAGGGTAATGGCGCGTGCGGCTGTTGCTAACTACCTGCAGCGGTTTCTTTCGCGCTTTGCTGCTGCTACGCGGCCCCTTATGCGGGCTAGGCCACGTGGTTCCCGCCATACCAGCGCCGCTGGAACCAGAAGGCCAGGTTGACCAAGGCAATCAGCGCCGGCACTTCGATAAGCGGCCCAATCACGCCCGCAAACGCCTGGCCCGAATTCAGCCCAAACACCCCGATGGCCACGGCAATGGCCAGCTCGAAGTTGTTGCCCGTGGCCGTGAAGGCGATGCTGGCATTCTCCGCGTAGCCCGCCCCCAGGTACTTGCCCGCCGCGAAGCTGAGCACGAACATGATGCCGAAGTACAAAGCCAGCGGCAGGGCAATGCGCAGCACGTCGAGCGGCACCTGCACGATGGTTTCGCCTTTGAGGCTGAACATGATGACGATGGTCAGCAGCAGCGCCACGAGCGTAATCGGGCTAATGGCCGGGAGGTACACCTGCTCATACCAGTCGTTGCCCTTCAGGCGGCGCAGGAGGGTGCGAGAAAGGAAGCCCGCGGCAAACGGGATGCCAAGGTAGATGAGCACGCTCTGCGCGATGTCTCCGATGCCGATGTGCACGGCGTAGCCCTTCAGGCCAAAGAAGGAGGGCAGCACGGTGATGAAGAGCCAGGCCAGCACCGAGTAGAACAGCACCTGAAAGATGGAATTCAGCGCCACCAGCCCTGCCGCGTACTCGCGGGAGCCATTGGCCAGGTCGTTCCACACCAGCACCATGGCAATGCAGCGGGCAATGCCAATCAGAATCAGCCCCATCATGTACGCGGGCTTGTCGGGCAGCAGCCAGACGGCCAGCAAGAACATGAGCAGCGGCCCGAGTATCCAGTTCAAAAACAAGGACAGCCCGATGATGCGCGTGTTCCGGAAGACCTTGGGCAGCTCTTCGTACTTCACCTTGGCCAGGGGTGGGTACATCATCAGCATCAGGCCCAGGGCCAGCGGCACGTTCACGGTGCCCACGGAGAAGTAGTTCACCGCCTCGTTCATGCCGGGCACGAAGTAGCCCAACGCCACGCCCAGCGCCATGGCCAGGAATATCCACAGCGTCAGGCCCCGGTCCAGGCCCGAGAGCTTTTTCTCGGCCAGGGCGGCGGGGGCCGGAGCGGCGGGTAACGGTTGATTCAGCGTCGTCATAAAAATAGCTGTCTTACGCAACGCCTACGGTTGGGCTGCGCCGCTCCATTTGCACCGTGTTGCGCCACACGCCGTGGTGCTGGCCAATTCGCTCGCGGTAGCCAATGATGCGGAACCCCGCCTGCGTGTGCAGGCCGATGCTGGCGTGGTTTTCCTCGAAGGTGCCGGCCTGCAGCGTCCAGATGCCGTGCGCTTCCGAATCCGCAATCAAGGCCTGCAGCAGTTGCCGGCCCACGCCCTGCCCGCGGGCCCCGGCAGCAATGTAGATGCTGATTTCGGCCACGCCGCCGTACACGCAGCGGCTCGACACGGGCGAGAGCGCCGCCCAGCCCCGCACCGTGCCGGCCTCGTCCACGGCCACCAGACGGCTATGGTCCAGGTGGGCTTTGTCCCAGGCTTCCCAAGCCGGCGCCTGGGTTTCAAACGTGGCATTACCGGTCGCCATGCCGGCTTCGTAAATGGCCTTCACCGCCGGCCAGTGGGCGTCCGTCATCGGGATAATGGTCATGGCAGAAACGGGTTAGTAGGCTTTGCGCAGCATGTCGGCGTACTCGTTGGGCAGCGGCGAGGCCTCCACCGCCAGCGCGGCTTTCTCCACGTCGTATTCCACGCGCACCAGCTCCGAGCGCACGCTGCCGGGGTCCGTCAGGATGGTGTGCTCGTCCAGGTGCAGCAGTTGGTAGGCGGCGCGTGGGTCGCCGTCTTTGGGCTTGCCCACCGAGCCGATGTTGAGCGCGTGCCGGTAGCGGGTTTCGCCCGCGTGTTCGTAGGCGAAGGTGCGGTGATAGGGCTTGTGGGTGTGTCCAAACAGCAGGATGTCGGCCTGGGCTTCCTGCAGCACGCGCAGGAAGCTGGCTTCGGGCCGGTCCTCGAACAGGTACTCGTTGATTTTGCGGGGTGAGCCGTGCACCATCAGCAAACTCAGCGTGCAGGGCTCTTCCTGAAAGTCCAGGCGCATGTGCTTGGGCAGGTAGCGCAGGTAGCGCCGCTCATCGGCCCCGACCACCTGGTTGGTAAAGGCAATGCTCTGGGCGCCCAGGTCTTTCTCCGTGTCCGTTTTGTAGGCGCAGCCGCAGTTCTCGCTGGCCAGGCCAATGCCCTGGTCGTAGTTGCCGGCCAGCGTGGGGATGCCCCGCCGGCGGACCTCGTTGACCACTTCATTCGGCCAGGGGGCGTAACCCACTAAGTCACCCAGGCAAAAAATCATGTCCGGGCGGCGCCGGTCCATATCGGCCAGCACCGCTTCCAGGGCCGGCAGGTTGCCGTGCACGTCGGAGAAAAAGGCAATTGTCATGGAAGAGAGAAAAGAGGGGAAGAAGGGAACAGAGAAACGGCGCCGCCCGGGAGGGCTGCGCCGCTGAATCCGTTAGCAGCACCCGCCACCCGGCGTGCAGCCGGCTACCTGCAGTTGGGGCAGGGCCAGGTCCTGGGCCGGAATGCCACAGGCCTCCTGGGCCAGGCAGGCGGTGTGCTTGGGCGTGAGCACGAAATCGGTGCCATCGAAGGCCAGGCCGAACTTGCCGATGGTGGCTTGCTGGTATTCGACCTCGATGTCGAGGTCCTCGCGGCCGAGAATCTTTTCCGACAGCTTCAGGATATGCAGAAACTTCTGGGGCGCCAGGCGGTGGTCGTAGTCGCCGGTTTCCCAAAGCTGGAAGTTGGCGACGGTTTCGCGGCGCTCGACGCCGCCGCAGTCGATGAAATGCTTGCTCACCAGGCCCACTTCCGTCACGTGGAAGTGCGCCGGCAGGTAGGTGCCGTCGGGCAGGCGAAAGTTCACGGCGTCGAGTCCGGCAAGGGACTGCTTCATTTCGGCGATGTTCATGGGTACAGCGGTTGGGTTATGAATGTGAAGGAAAAGGGCAGCAGCGCGGAATCAGCAGCTACACGCATCCGCGGGCCCGCAGGCCGGGCTGGCAGTAGCTTCAATGAAGAAGGCCGTGAACAGCTGCTGCACCTGCTGCAGCAGCTCGGTGTTAAGGCAGTAGCACACCGTCAGCCCGTCGATTTCCCCGCGGATGAGGTCCAGGGCCTTGAGCTCCTGCAGGTGCTGCGAAACCGTGGTGCGCGAGAGCGGCAGCTCGGCGGCGATGTCGCCGGAAATGCACGTCTGCTTGGAGGCAAGCAATTGAATGATGGCCACGCGGGCCGGGTGCGCCAGCGCCTTCGCCACGCGGGCCAGCTGTTGTTGCTCTTCGGTAAAGGCGGCGGTTTTGGCGTAGGTCATGGCAGGCTGTGAAGTATGTTGCAAATATACGACATAATATGACGCATGTTTACGTCATAAAGTTTTTTTCAACTTTTTTTCACTGCCAACTACATGCATTCAGCCGCAGGCGCCTACAAGCGCTTGGTGAGGTGGTCGGAACCAAGGCGCGCAAACTCCAGCACCCGCGCCGCTTACAGTCAATTGATTGTGACGAAGGAAATAATTTTATTTATCTAATAATCAATGCATTAACTAAGAAACTTGGATTTTTTTCGACGCCTGGGCAAACCCCGCCCTATTTACTGATATAACCTTCATGAAAGCTCGCTTCTACATCCTCAACCACGCGCGCCAGCTGGCCCCCTGCCAGCGGCAAAGGGGGCCTCCATGTGCGCTCGGTCGGCCCTCTGGTGGACGTGTTGCTCACCGGCATTTCCTGGCCGAATTACAAGCAGAGCCGGTTTTTACGTATTCCTAGGTAGAAACCTGTTCGGACCTGCGTCCGAGCCCAAGCCGGCCCGTTGCCTTACCGCACCGGGTCGGCAATAACCGGAACCGCAAGGTTCCACCCCGCCAAGGCGACACAACCATACCTCGCTGCGGCAACCAAAAAATCCTCCATCATTCATTGAAGAACGAACATGAAACACCAGTACTCAACGCCGCCCGCACGGGCGAAACTCATCCAGAAGCTGTTCAGCGTTGCCCTTCTGATACCCTAGCCTTACCGCCGACTCCGGTCGCGGATGTGAATGCGAGCCCGGCGCCGGCGCTGGAGTCGCAGTTGCTGCCGCATGTCAGGCTCCACGTAGAGCAGCAAGCCAAGCACTGGGACCTGGCCGTTCGGGGTAAACTTCAGTCGTTGACTACCCCGCAGGCCTTGGCAGACGACTTGGCGCGGGCGGCGGCTAACGTCCGGCGTATTCTGGCAATGGCTCAGCCACAGCTGCGCATCGGCAACGCGTTGCCCTTGGCGCACCAGCAGCAAGTGTTGCGGCAAATCCTGAACGTTCAGCGCCTGCAGACCCAATTCGAAACCCAAACGTCCGGCGGGGCCTACGCCCCGCATGTGCGGGCGGAACTGGAAGCGGAGCTGTTCGGCTACGATTTGGAATTGGACCCGCGCTTACGACCGGTGTACGGTTACCTCACGACCGTTGGGTATGAACCCGCGGAAGTAGAGCAGTACGGACGTTTTGCTTTGCGGCTCCGGCCGCATATGCTCAGCCGCACGACGCTGTCTATTACCGATACCCTCGACAGGGCCGTGGTCCCGGCCGCCTACACCAATCTGCCGGTCACGGCGCTGATTCCGAACGTGTCAGGCTACGTACGGTGCTTTCTGGGCAGAATGGTGACTGCCACTACCATGCAGGAGCTGGAGTTCCGCTACGTGGAGGCTCAGTACCACGGGGGCGTTGGCTTGGCCGACATTGACTGCCTCTTGACCAAGCAACTGCAAGATGTCCCGCCGGACGTTTGCGACCGTTGCCGGGCAGCGGGCATTGATGTCCGAGAGTTCGGTACCTAACCCTGCCGTAACCCGTAGCGCCGGTAAAGTTCGGCCAGGCCGGCCTCGTTCGTTGTGAACGGGAAGGGCTGGCCGAATTTTAGCAGCTTGGCCCACAGCATGGGCGGGCCGGCTTCGCCTGCTACCTGCACGACCAGTGCGGCGAAAGCCGCGGGGCGAATGGCATTGCTGAGCCCCAGGGCCAGCAATGGAACAGCGGGCGCAGTGGCGAAATGGCCGAGTAGCACCGGTTCGGCAAACCACTCCACTTCCTCCCCCAGGCCCAGGGGGTACTGCGGATGCGTGGAGTCCACGCGCAGGGGCGGGAAAACGCTGTCGTCAAAACCCAATGCTTTCATCCTAAACTGACCGGTACCGGCTAAGCAAAGTTATACGTAAGCCCGCGGTTTTGAGCGCGCCCGCCAGCCGGCGGAGCGCCGCGCCGGCCCAACCGCGGTATGCGGGTAGATTGGCCGTTTGCCTCCCAACGCGTAAGCCGCTCCCTCACCGGAGCGGCTTTTTCGTATTCCGTGCTGCCTGATAGCTCAGAGCCGGGTGCGAAGGAAAGCCAGGAGCTGCTGCTGCCCTTGTTCCATGGCTGCTACGCGCTCCGTGAGCTGCTCCAAGGCTGCCAGGATGGCTTCATGGCCTGCCACAAGCGGCTTGTCCGCCACGGCCGAGGGCGTACGGCCCCGCTCCTTTCGGCGACGGGCCTTGCCCGCGGATTGACTTTCGAGTGGATGTGCCCGCCCGGCCCGTTGGTTACAGGCCGCCACGCGGCAGGGGCTGCCGCAGTATTTCTGCACCCACCGCTTCTTGGGAACAAACTTTCGCCGGCAGTACTCACAGGCAATTTGGGAAGTATCGTGGAGGGACATGGGCGTTTGGCGTTGGTACCAATTGCAAGTAACGAATACGCTTTTTGTGTCCTTTTTCTGACGAGCAGCGGGCAGCAGGTTTGCAGCGATGAAACGCTCCCCCTCTTCTGCCCCGCCGACCAGTCCGCTGGCCCTGGCACATCCGCCTGACCGGGTTGTGTCTTCTCCCCCTGCTTCACGGTGCCGGCAGCCGCCGTTGCCGCTGGGTTTTTCGTGCGAATACGGCCGCAAATTCAGGCAAAAAGCTGCCAGACAGTCGATTGCGGCTAGAGCTGTATCAGATGAACCGTTCGCGGCCCGGCGCCACCTTTGCCCGCACCCTCCCCGCGGGGCCATGCTTCTGACCCACCTCCCGACACCTGTCGCCCTTATTACCCTGTTGCCGGTCCGGCGCGGTGATGCGGGGCTATTTACCGCCGGCGACACGCTTTAACGCGGGCCTCCCCAACCCTGTTTCTCACCCCACAACCGGGCGCCTGATGCCCGTAATTTCTACCTGCGAATAGCATGAACCGCATGAAGATTGCCCTCTGCACTGCCCTGCTGGCCTTGTTGGCCGGGGCCTTTTATGCCGCTTACCGTGGCGTGCAACTGTACCGCGAAGTCACGCGGCCCCTGGAGCCGGTGGCTGGCGCTCCGGCCCTGCTGGCGCAGCCCGGCAAACAGGTGACTACCTACAGCTTTTCCGTGGTGCGCGAAGTAGTGGCGGCACCGGTACCGGTGGCCGCGCCGCAGCGCCCCCAACGGGCTCGCCGGCCGCAACGACCGTGAGCGGGGCCCCGGTTAACGCGCTGTCCTTGCTCGCGCAGCCAAGTTTGCACCTGGCCGGCTCTGCGGGGCTGTTCCAACTGAACGAGGTAGGCGACTACTGGTGGGCCGTTGCCGGCGCCCCGGTTGAGTCGGTGAAGTTCATGCGCTGGATGCGCCAAGCGTTGAGAATAGCCAGCAGGGCCACGCCTACGTCGGCAAACACGGCTTCCCACATCGTGGCCACGCCGCCGGCGCCCAGGGCCAGCACCACACCTTTCACGGCAAAGGCCAGCCAGATATTCTGCCACACCACCGTATGCGTGGCGCGGGCAATGCGCCGGGCCGTGGCAATCTTGCTGGGGTGGTCGGTTTGAATGACGACGTCGGCCGTTTCAATGGTGGCGTCCGAGCCCAGGCCGCCCATGGCAATGCCCACGTCGGCCAGGGCCACCACGGGCGCATCGTTCACCCCATCGCCCACGAAGGCCAGTTTATGGCCCGCGTCCTTATACTGCTGCACGTAGCGGGCCTTGTCTTCGGGCAGCAGCCCGCCGTGGGCTTCGGGGATGCCCAACGTAGTGGCCACCCGCTGCACGATGCTGTCCTTGTCGCCGGAGAGCATGACCAGCTTCGTGATGCCATCGGCTTTCAACTCCTGCACGGCGCGGGCCGCGTCCTCCTTCGGGGCGTCGGCCACGGTCAGGTAGCCGGCGTACTGCCCGTTGACGGCGGCCACCACGATGCTGTCCACTACCTGGTCCACCTCGGGCGGATAGGCCACACCGAATTTGGCGAGCAGCTTGGTGTTGCCGGCCAGTACGTCGCGCCCGTCCACCCGGCCGCGCAGGCCATGGCCGGCAATTTCTTCCACGTTTTCCACTGCCACGCCAGCCGCGGCGGCGCCCACGTGCGTGACCACGGCCTTGGCAATGGGGTGGGTCGACTTAGTTTCCAGCGCCCCCAGCAGGCGCAGCAGCTGCTCTGGTGCCGTGCCGGGCGCGGGCTGCACCTGCTGCACAGCAAACACGCCCTGGGTGAGGGTACCCGTTTTGTCCATGACCACGGTGTCCAGCTCGCGCATCGCGTCCAGAAAGTTAGAACCCTTGAAGAGAATGCCCGCCCTGGAAGCGGCGCCGATGCCGCCGAAATAGCCCAGCGGGATGCTCACCACCAGCGCACAGGGGCAGGAAATAACCAGGAACACCAGGGCCCGGTAAAGCCAGTCGCGAAACGCGTAGTCCTCGACCACGAAGTAGGGAACAGCCACGAGCAGCGCGGCCAGCAGCACCACGATGGGCGTGTAGGTCTTGGCAAACTTGGTGATGAACTGCTGGGTCTTGGCCTTGCGCCCCACCGCGTCCTGCACCAAGGCCAGGATTTTGGCCAGCTTGGTGTCCTGGTAGCCAGCCGTTACGGCGACCTGAATCAGCGATTCGAGGTTGACCATGCCCGCGAGCACCGGCTCGCCCGCCTGCTTGGTCTGGGGGACCGATTCGCCGGTCAGGGCAGCGGTGTTCAGCGAGGCCGGGCCTTGGACCAACGTACCGTCGAGGGCCACTTTCTCGCCGGGCTTCACCTCAATGGTGTCGCCCACCGCCACCTGCTTGGGGTCGAGCACCACGGCCTGCCCGTCGCGCAAGACCGTGACTTCGGTGGCTTGAATTTCCAGCAATGCCCGGATGCTGCGCTTGGCCCGGTTCACGGCCGCGTCCTGGAACAGCTCGCCCACGGTGTAGAACAGCATCACGGCCACGCCTTCCGGGTACTCCCCGATGGCAAAGGCGCCGAGCGTGGCCAGGCTCATGAGCAGAAACTCGTTGAAGACATTGCCCGACGGAATGCTCTGCAGCGCCGAGCGAATGACTTTCCAGCCCACCAGCAGAAAGGCCACGGCGTACCAGGCCAGCCGCACGTAGCCGGCGAAGAACCCCACCCGGTAATAGTCCAGGGCGATGCCGGCCAGCAGCAGCAGCAGGCTGATGCCCGGCAGCAGATACGGGTTAACGTCCGCGTTGTCCTCCTGCTGGTTGCGGGCAGCCGCGGGGGAGGCGATGACGGGCTGGCCGGCCAGGTTCACCACCCGCTTGCCGGGGGGGCGGTGCGGGGCGCGGTGGTCGTGGCCGGGCACATCGTGGCCTTCGGGCTCCGCAGCCGCGTCGGGGGTGAGCTGGTCGCGGCTGAGCGCGCCCACGTTTTCGAGATTCACCTGCTTGGCGGTGTTGAGCTCGTCGTTGGTATCGGGGGAAGCAGGGTCAGGCATTGGAGAATACGCGTGTGGGATGAATAAACAAGAACGGTGGCCGGGAGGGGCCGTACGCCAGGCGAAGCGGCTACTCTTCCTCTTCGGCGTTTTTCAGTTTGGCCAGCAGCGAGTAGGCCCCGTCCGTAACGAAGGTGGTTGTCGCCGGCACGGTTTCCGGCAGGGTGACTTCGGTGTAGTCGTCTTCGCTGCGGCCCAGCGTCACGGGCACCATCCGGTAGCGGCCGGGCGCCTCTACGGCAAAGGCGTAGTTGTTGCCCTCAAAGCGCACCAGGGCGGCATTGGGCAGGGCCGTGGCGTCGGAGCGGCCGGTTTCGATGGTGGCCCGCACGTACAGGCCCGGCAGCAGGGCGGGGTCGTTTTCCTGGTCGAGGTGGCCGTGCACGCGCACGGTGCGGTCCTCGCCGATGGCCTTGCCCACCAGGTATACCCGGGCGGTTCGCTCGCGGCGGGAGTCGGCGGAGTCACTGGCCAGCGTGAAGCGTATCAACTGCCCTTTCTGCACCCGGGCCACGTCCTTCTCGAAGACGACCAATTCCACGTGCAGGTGCTCGGGGTCCACGATTTCAAACAGGGGCTCGGTGGCCGTCACGCTCTGGCCCACCGTCACGTTCACGGCCCGCACGAAGCCCGCCCGCGGCGCCCGCAGGGTGGCCGTGGTGGTGATGGCTCCGCCCACCGGCAGCCCGGCGATGCGCAGCTGCGCGGCCTGCGCGGCCGTTTGCACCTGCAGGGCTTCCGCTTCGGCCTGGGCCCGCTGGTAGTTTTTGAGCGGTGCCACTTCCTGCTGGTAGAGCTCGCGCTGGCGGGCCAGCTCGGCGTTGGCAAACTTCAGGCGGCTGCGCAGCTCCAGGTACTCCTTCTGCAGGGTGACAAATTCGGGGTTGCGCAGCACGGCCAGGGCTTCGCCCTTGCGCACGCGGGTACCCTGCAGCAGCTCGGTGCTTTGCACGTAGCCGCCCAGCGGCGCCGTAATGGACACGGCGCTTTCCGGCGGCACGTCCAGCGTGCCGTTTACGGCCAGGCCCGCGCCCATCGCCCGGGTGCTCACGCGCCCGGTTTTCAGGCCGCCGGCCTGTTGCTCCGCCGGCGAGAGCGTCACTACATCCGAGGCTTCGGCCGCTTCGTCGGCGTTTCCGGCCGAGGCCTCGCCCGCTTCTGTTTTCCGGGCGTCGGTGCTTTCCGCGTCGGCGGATTCAGGTTTTTCCTTGCTGCAGCCGGCCAGCGACAGGCTCAGCAGCAGCAACAGGGATGCTATTTTATTCATGAGAAAAAGTCCGAAGGATAAGGATTACTGGGCGGCGCCGAGCAGGTAATCCAGGTCAATGACGGTCTGGTTGTGCTGCAGCACGGCATCGAGGTAGGCCGTGCGCACGCTCAGGGCGCGCTCCAGGTTGAGCAGCAACTCGGAATAGGTGGTTTCGCCGGCTTTGTAGGAGAGCTGGCTTAGCCGGACAATCGCGGCGGCCTGGGGCAAGGCCGTTTGCTCGTAAAACCGCACGCGCCGCTGCTGCTCCTGCAGGCGCGTGCGGAGCTCGTCCAGCTGGGCCGCCGCTTCGGCTCGGTAGCGCTGGTAGGTGGCCGCGGCCACCTGCTCCTGCAGCTGGGCCGCCTGCACGCGGGCGCGCTGCGGCCCCCGCACCAACGGAAGGGCCACCCCAGCCTGCACGCTGTGGAACCGGTCCCCGGGCCCGTAGGTCACGGGGCGGCCGCCTTCCTCGTAGACGCCGCGCAGCGACTGGTTCGTATAGCCCACGCTTACCTCGGGCAGGCCCCGGGCCCGTTCCAGCCGCGTTTCAGCCCGTCGCTCGGCTATCTGCTGCTGCAGGGCTCGGGCCTGGGGCGTGGCCGCCAAGCGGGCGGTGTCGGCGGGGGGAGGGGGCAGTAACTGCAGGGTGCTGTCGGCGACGGTAATCGCCTGCGGGGCCTGCAGCAGCGCCTGCAGTTGCCGTTGGGCCACCACCAGGTCGGCGCGACTCTGGGCCAGCAGGTTCTGGGTTTCGCCCTGCTGGATGATGGCGTTGGCCGGTTCCAGTCGGTTCACCTCGCCGGTTTTAAACCGCAACTGCGCTGCCCGCAGAAACTCGGAATAGATGCTGTCCTGCCCGCGCAGGGTGCGCAGGCGGTGGCGGGCGTAGACCGCCTGCTCGTAGCTGCGGCGCACTTGCCGGCGCAACTCGGCTTGTACCTGTGCCAGCTGCTGCTCCCGCCCCGCAACCTGCGCCTGGCTCAGGCCGGCCTGCGCGCGGTAGTACCCGGGCAGCGCCAGCGACTGCCCAATGCTCACCACGTTGTCGGGCTGGGGCGAATTGATGGAGCCGTACGTGCCGACGAGGGTGGTGCGGCCCACGTCGTAGGCCGTGCGGCGCAGGGCCTGCTGGGCTTCCAACGCGCGTTGCGCAGCCTGCACCGTGCCATTAGCTTGCAGGGCTTGGCTGACGGCCTGGGTGGCCGTTAGGGAACCTTGGGCCCGCGCTGGCGGGCCCGTCAGCACCCCGCCAAGCAAGCCCAGCAAGCCCAGGAACAGGACCAGGGAAGCCGGCAGGACCGGGGCCGGCGTTGGCTTTTCGGCCGGCTGGGCGATGCGCTCGGACCACGCGTAGAGCACCGGCAGCACCAGCAAGGTCAGCAGGGTGGCCGTGACCAAGCCGCCAATCACGACGGTGGCCAGCGGCCGTTGCACTTCGGCCCCCGCCGATTGCGACAGGGCCATGGGCAGAAAACCCAGCGAGGCCACCGTGGCCGTCATCAGCACCGGGCGCAGGCGCACCTGCGTGCCTTCCAGAATGCGCTGGTAGAGGTTTTGGCGGCCTTCGGCTTTGAGCTGGTTGAAATAGCCGATGAGCACGATGCCGTTGAGCACGGCCACCCCGAACAGGGCAATGAAGCCGACCCCGGCGGAAATGCTGAAGGGCATGCCCCGCAGCCACAGGGCCAGCACCCCGCCGATGGCCGAGAGCGGAATGGCCGTAAAAATCAGCACCGACTGCTTCAGCGACCGGAACGTGAAGAACAGGAGCACAAAAATCAACAGCAGGGCCACGGGCACGGCGATGCCCAGGCGCTCGGTGGCCTGGCGCAGGTTCTCGAACTGCCCGCCGTAGGTGGTGTAGTAGCCCGGGGCCAGCGGCAGCTGCGCATCGACCTTGCCCTGCAGCTCCCGCACGACGCTTTCCACGTCGCGGCCCCGCACGTTGAAGGCCACCGTGATGCGGCGCTTGGCGTCGTCGCGCTGAATTTGGTTGGGGCCCTCCTGCAGGTCTACCGTGGCCACCTGTTCCAGCGGTATCTGCTCGCCGCGGGGCGTGGCCACCAGCAGCTGCCGCACGTTATTGATGTTCTGGCGCAGCTCCGGGGCCAGGCGCAGCACCACGTCGAACCGCCGCTCCTGCTCGAAGAGCTGGCCGGCGGTCTGGCCGGCGAAGGCGGTTTGCACGGTGCGGTTCACGTCCTCGGCGTTCAGGCCGAAGCGGGCCAGTCGGTTGCGGTCGAGCTTGACCACGATTTGCGGCAGGCCGGTGACCTGCTCCACGTACACGTCTTCGGCCCCTTCCACCTGCCGGACCAGGCGGGCCGCGCGCTGGGCGTAGGCTCCCAGCAGCTGCAGGTCTTCGCCGTAGATTTTGAGCACCACGTCCTGCTTGGCGCCGCTGATGAGCTCGTTGAAGCGCATCTGGATGGGCTGCTGGAAGCCGAAAGTCATGCCCGGAATCACGCGCAGCGCCTCGGCCATCTGTTCGGCCAGCTCTTCCTGGGTGCGGGCCGAGGTCCACTTGCGCGGGTCTTTCTCCAGGATAACCATCAGGTCGCCGCCTTCCACCGGCATGGGGTCGGTGGGAATTTCGGCGGCGCCGATTTTGGTGACCACCTCCTTGACTTCGGGAAACTGCCGCTGCAGAATGGCGGCGGCCTGCTGGCTTTTGTCGATGGTGTAGCTCAGCGAGGAGCCGGTGAGCGTGCGCATCTCCACGGCAAAGTCGCCTTCCGAGAGCTGCGGGATGAACTCCCCGCCCAGGGTGCGGAACAGCAGCAGCGCCCCGGCAAACAGTACGGCGGCCGAGCCCAGCACCAGGGCCTGGCGGCGCAGCGCCCACGCCAGCACCGGGCGGTAGCGGGCTTCGAGCCAGCCCATCATGCGGTCGGAGAACGTGCGCGTGCTGGCCGTGGAGCGGCTCAGCACCAGCGCCGACATCATCGGTACGTAGGTCAGGGAGAGGATGAAGGCGCCGATGATGGCAAAAGCCACGGTTTCAGCCATGGGGCGAAACATCTTGCCCTCAATGCCGGCCAAGGCCAACAGGGGCAGGTACACAATCAGGATGATGATTTCCCCAAAGGCGGCGGAGGAACGAATCTTGCTGGCCGCGTGGTAGGTTTCCTCGTCCATCTGGGCGGCATTCAGGCGGCCCGCCGGCACCTGCAGCTGCCCGCCGTGCAGGCGGTGCACGATGGCTTCGACGATGATAACGGCCCCGTCCACCACCAGGCCGAAGTCGATGGCGCCGAGCGAGAGCAGGTTGCCCGACACGCCGAACAAGCGCATCAGGCCGATGGCAAAGAGCATGGCCAGCGGAATGACCGAGGCCACCACCAGGCCGGCCCGCCAGTTGCCGAGGAAGAGCACCAGCACGAAGATGACGATGAGCGCGCCCTCAATCAGGTTGGTTTTCACGGTACTGATGGCACGGCCCACCAAGTCGGAGCGGTCCAGGTACACGTCGATGGTGACGCCTTCGGGCAAGGACTTGCGCACGGTCTGCATCCGCTGCTTCACGGCCTGGATGACCTCGTTGGCGTTGGCCCCTTTGAGCATGAGGACGATGCCGCCGGTGACCTCTCCCTCGTCGTTGCGGGTCATGGCCCCGTAGCGCACCGCCGAGCCCACGCGCACGTCGGCCACGTCGCGCACGAGCACGGGCAGCCCGCCCTGGGTGGTGCGCACAACGATGTTGCCCAGGTCGGCGGCATTTTCAGCCAAGCCCTCGGTGCGGATAAAGTAGGCCGTGGGCTTCTGGTCCAGGTAGGCCCCGCCGGCGTTCTGGTTGTTGGCGGCCACGGCCTGGTACACCTGCTCGGTGGTGACGTTCAACGCGCGCAGGCGCGCCGGGTCCAACCGGACTTCGTACTGCTTGAGCTGGCCGCCGAAGCTGGCGACGTCGGCCACGCCGGGCGTGCCCAGCAGCTGGCGCCGCACTATCCAGTCCTGAATGGTGCGCAGCTCGCGGGCGTCGTAGCGCTGCTCGTAGCCGGGCTTGGCGCGCACCAGGTACTGGTACACCTCGCCCAGCCCGGTGCTGACGGGGGCCAGCTCGGGGCGGCCAACGCTGGGCGGAATCTGGCTTTCCGCCTCGCGCAGGCGCTCGGCCACCTGCTGGCGGGCCCAGTAAATGTCAACCTGGTCCTCGAAGACGATGGTGACCACCGACAGGCCGAAGCGCGAAAACGAGCGCACTTCCTGGCGGCCGGGAATCGTGGCCACGCTCTGCTCGACGGGAAAGGACACCAGGCGCTCGATGTCGCCGGCGGCCAGCGACGGGGCCACCGTGTAGACAACGACCTGGTTGGTGGTGATGTCGGGCACCGCGTCAATCGGCAGCCGACTCAGCGAGTAGCCGCCCCAGACGACCAGCGCCAGCGTCAGCAGCCCGATGATGAGCTTGTTATGAATGGAAAAATGAATCAGCCGGTCAAACATCCGTTGCTGTGGGGGTTAGGTCTAACACTTCGGTCACGACCTGCTGGCCCCGGCCCAGGGCGGCGGAGCACGCGGCACTTTCGCGGCATATGGCTACCACGAGCATATGCCGGCAGCCTGAACACGCGCACGTGCTCAGGCTACCTGAAGGAAGTCAGCAGGAAGAATAGGGAAGGGCTAGGCCTGGGGCGGCTGCCACACGGCCCCGGATGCCCGCGTTGGAGCGGCTACCACGAGAAAGGCGTGGCGCTGGGCCTCGGACCAGTCCGGCAGGGCGGCTTGCGGCAGGACCGGGGTAGCCGGCACCGGCATGACCACGCCGGGGCAGCAGTGGCACTGGCACAGCGGGGAGCACCAATCCCCCAGTGCATCCGTGCCGCCGTCGGCATGCGACGCCGCGGCGATGGTGGTGTGCGCCTGGTCCTGGGACACCGGCACTTCGTCGGTGCAGGTCATCGTCGACAGGCACGCGAAGTAGAAGGCGAAAAACAGGGACAACAGACGCATCGGGGCAAAGGTAACGACAGCTGGTAATTGTCGGCTACCGCTTGTACCCGCTTCGGCAGGCAAAGGTTCCTGATTGAGCTGCGCGGAACTTCCCCGTCTAGTGCCGAAACCGAGTAACTTCAACAGCAAAAGCAACCTGGCCCCCGCCCTTATCCCAGCAGCATGAGCTTGTTTACGGATGTAGCTGATATCCTTGCCCATCTTGAGCTGTGCTACCAGCTGTTCCCGTGGCTCCGCGGGGTTATCGGCGCCAAAGTGGTGAGGATGTGGACCGGCACGCTGCGCTCCCAGCGTAGCCCGGATGATTTTCTAGGCGGGAACGGCGAAAAGCTGAATCTGCTGAATGTATCGGTTATGACCGGGTACAGCATCCGGACTGGGCGAGACGACGCCCTTTTTGCGCACTACAGACGGCTGCTGCGGAAGCTGGAAGTATACTTGCGGGCTTTTCCTGAACTACCGGCCGACAAGCGCTTCCTGGAAAAGATAACGAACCTGGAAGGCCTGTACTTCTTGGCTACCATGAGCGAGCTTTCGCTGGCGTATGCGCTGCACCAGCGGGGGTATAGGGTGAGCTTCGAAACGAAATTCAAGCTGCTGACCACGCTCAAAAAGCGGGACATTGACCTGAGCGTGCAGACGGCCAGGGGCAATACCTTTCACGTGGAAGTGTACATGCCCAACAAGCTCCTCGAGGCGGACAGCGCGAGCGAGCTGGAGTCCGACGAGTACCCGCTGAAAGTTATCGACCTGAAGCAGGATGACGAGAGCTTCGAGCTCAAAATCAGAAATAAGCTGGCCGATAAATTCGGCCAGGATGGCCACAGCGGATTGAATGGGCGGGTATTCCTGGCCGTGAACAAAGTGTTCATGGATGTGCTCCATCTCAAAGCGTTGCTGGCGCCTGACACCGACGACTTTCGGGCGCTCCTGCCGCTGCTGCCCCAAGGCGTTGACGGCTTGCTCGTGTTCGAGGACAGCTTTGAATCAGATTCTTCCCTTAAGATTGATTGCCTGCTTCGAAAGCGTTTGTCCGCTTCTTACGGGCATCCTGACACGGCTAAGGCACGCACTTAGCTGACCAAGAGCAGGTCTTCCAGGCGGGTGGTGTATTGCGGCGTGCGCCACTGGGCTTGCCCCTCCCAGGGCGCGCGAGCCTGGCTGGGGGGCAACACCAGCGCAGCCAGCTTCACGGTGCCTTTGCCAAAGCGACGGTTCAGCGCATCGAGCTCGGCCATCAACTTGGCCCGCTTTTCCGAAACGGGCGCGGGTTCAAACAGGGTGAGCTGTGGTTGTCCTTCCGGCTCCAAGCCGTCGAGTATCACGCCGGCCTTGGTGTAGCGGTTGCCCGGCTGCCAGAGGCGTTTTAGTGCTGCCCGGGCAAAGCGGACCAGCTCAAGGGTGTCATTGGTTGTAGTTGGCAGCGTGAGCACGGCGGAGCAGGAATACGGAGGCGGCTCCAGGCCATAACGGCTTTTGCTTAGAAAGACGGTCATCAGGTGTGCCGCGTCGCCCTGCCGGCGCAGCTTCTCCGCGGCCCGGGAGGCAAAGGCGCTGACGGCACCCATCACGTCGGGAAAATCGGTCAGCGGCCGGCCAAAGGTGCGCGAGCAGCAGAGCGTACGGCGCGACAAGGTACCGTCTTCGCTCGGGGCCAGTCCCTGGCACGGATAGCCCTGCAACTCGCGCACAAGACGAGCCCCTACCACGCCGCCCAGGTACTTGCGGGCAAAGGTTTCCGAGCAGCCGGCCAGCCCGGCCGCCGTGGTAATGCCGGCCGCATGCAGCTTCTGGGCATACTGCCGGCCAATGCCCCAGACATCTTCCACCCCCACCTGCTCCAGGGCCCAGCGGCGACGCTCGGCCGTATCGAGGTAGCATACCCCGCCCATCTCCGTGTTTTTCTTGGCCAGACGGTTGGCCAGCTTGGCCAGGGTTTTGGTGGGGGCGATGCCCACGCAGGTAGGGATGCCGGTGCGGGCCAGCACGTTGGCGCGCACGGTGCGGGCAAAGGTGTCGAGGCTGCTGACCACGAAGCGCTCCATGCCGTGCAGGTCGAGAAAGGCCTCGTCAATGGAGTAAATTTCCACCGCCGGCGCTACCTGGCTCAGGTACCACATCACCCGGCGCGACATGTCGCCGTAGAGGGCGTAGTTGCTGGAAAATACGGCCACGTTGTGTTGCTCCAGCAGAGGCTTGACCTGAAAATAGGGCTCCCCCATCTGCAGGCCCAGGGCCTTGGCCTCCGCGCTGCGGGATATCAAACACCCGTCGTTATTCGACAGGACCACCACGGGCCGGCCTTCGAGCCGGGGCTGAAAAACCCGCTCGCAGCTCACGTAGAAGTTGTTGGGGTAGCGCAAGAGTAAGAACAGAAATTCCCGTTAGGGCAGTTGCGCGAGCCGTTCTTCCAAACTGGTCGGGTCGCGCAGCGGGCGCAACTCGCCGGCGGCGATGCCTTCGGGCAGGGTGAAGTCGTAGCGGCCCAGCATGTTGATATGCTCGTGCAGCAAGGGCGAGAGGCGGGCCACATCGCCGGGCTCCGGCGGTTCCACCACGGCTTGGTGGTGTTCCAGCGCCTGCTGCAGATAGCGAGTATTCCACAGCACCAAGGCGTTGACGACCAGGCCCAGGGCCCCGAGTTGGTCTTCCATGCCCTCGCGGTAGCGCTGGCGCAGCTCGCCTTTTTTGCCGTGGAACACGGCCCGGGCCACGGCGTGCCGCCCCCCGCCCCGGTTGAGCTGCACCAGGATGCGCCGGCGGTAGGCTTCGTCCCGCACGTACGCCAGCAGGTAGAGCGTTTTCTCCACCCGCCCGACTTCGGCCACGGCCCGCCCCAGCCCGGAGAGGGTGCCGGCCCGTTGCAGGGTGCGCATCACGGCCGTAGCCTTGACCTTGCCGAGTTTGAGCGAGCCGGCCAGCCGCAGCATGTCGTCCCAGTGCTCGGCGATGAGCCGGGCATTGACCACGTGGCGGCTCAGCGCGTTGAGCGGCCCGTAATCCGCCTCTTTTTCCAGGCGCCAGAACCGCTGGTCCGGCAAGTCGGCCAGCCGCGGACTGAAGCGGTAGCCCAGCAGGGCAAACAGGCCGAACACCACGTCGCTGTAGCCGTGGGTATCGGCCATGATTTCCCGCGGGTCGAGGCTGGTTTGCTGCTCCAGCAGCCCGGCCAGGATGAACAGCGAGTCGCGCAGGGTGCCGGGGATGACGATGCCGTGAAAGCCCGTGAACTGGTCGCTGGTAAAGTTGTAGTAGGTCACGCCGCGCTCCGAGCCGAAGTATTTGCGGTTCCAGCCGGCGTGAATCGTGCGCACGGGCACCACGAACCGCATCCCGTCGGCCGAGGCGACTTCCCCGCCGCCCCAGGCCTGGGCCAGGGGCAGCTGCGCCTGGGCGTCGACCAGCCGGGCGTTGGCGGCCGTGAGCGTTTCCACCCGCAGGTAGTTTTGCTGCACCCACGAGAGGTGCGGCAGCGTCAGGGCCGGCACGTCCGCCCGGGCCACGGTCTTCAGCCCCAGGTTGCAGGCCTGGGCCAGCAGCACGGCACAGAGGCTGAGCGGCAGGTCAGGGGCCGCGGGCTGGCCATCCGCCACGTGGGTGAAGGCGCTGGCAAAGCCGGTGAAGGCGTCCACTTCCAGCAGCAGGGCCGCCAGCTCCACCTGGGGCAGGCGCTGGGCCAGTTGCGCCCGCAGCGAACGCAACTGGTCCGACTCGCCTTGGGCCGTCAGCGCGCTCAGCGCGACGTAAGGCTGCCCGTCTTGCTCGAGTACCTGCAGAGCCGAGTTGTGCGGCAAGTTCGTGCGCACCTCCGTATAGGCCGCCGCCAGCTGCTCTTGCCAGCGGGCCAGTTCGACCTGTGGGTCGGTGGATCGCTCCAGGGCCCGGGCCACCGAGTCGCGGACCTGCTCCCAGGCCTGGCCGCGGAGCAATTCCGCCCGCGGGTCGCCGTAGCGCTCGCTGCGGCGCACGAACACGTCGCGGCGGCGCAGCGCCTGGTGCAGGCGCTCCACCACGCAGAGCGTATAGGCGGGCGGATGGACCTGGCCTTTAGCGGGAAACACGCGCCGGGCCCACCGGCGCGGTACCACCGCGCGGGGTGCACTCGCCCACTTCGGGAGACCCCGGCCGCCCGTCTCCTGGACCTGCAGAAAGCACCAGGCATCGAGTAGGGGCTTGGCCGCGGGCGTACCCTCGAACACCACCCCGCGCAGCAGCGCGGGCAGAAAGCGCCGCACCGTGGCGTAACGGCTGCTGAGCGCCTCTACCAGCGGGTCCTCGTCACTACGGGCCAATTCCTGCACGGCATCCGCCGCTTTGCGCAGGGCATCCGGGCCGAAGCGTTTGAGCACGTGCTGGCGCAGGTCGGCGTCCGGAACGTCCTCGTCGAGCAGCAGGCGCACGGCCTGCTCCAGCACCAGGGCCGCTTGGTCCAAATCCTTGAGCGAGCGCAGGCGCTCGCGGCGGCGGGTGGTTTCCCCGCTCAGGGCCAGCGTGGCCATCAGCCCGTCAAACAGGTCCAAGATGTCATCGGTGGCCGTGCGTTCGAGCGTTTGGGCGAACACGAGCAGCGTGGCCAAGCGGCGCTCCTCGCTCATGCGCAGCAGGGTCTGGGCCCACGCAGACTGGGCGTGCCGGGCCAGGCGCGCCAGCCGGGCTTCGGGCAAATCCTGCACGGGCACCTCGCCCACGCCCAGCGCCCGAATCTGGTCCAAGCGGCGCAGGGCGGCCACCAAAGCGGGGGCGGAAACCCGGGTGGGGGCCGTGCGCAGCACTTCCAGCGGGGTCAGGCGCTCGCCCGGCCCCACCCGCAGCAACGCTTCCAGGACCGCTTGCTGCGCCGGGTTCAGCCGGGCGCGCAGTTGGCGGTAAAGGTGACGTCCCGTGCGCTCGCGCACGCGAGCAATCAGGCGGGCCAGCACCGTGACGCCGGGCAGCACCACGCGCTGGGCCACCAGGTACGCGGTGGCCAAATCGAAGAGCACACTCGGCCGCACGGTGCTGGTGGCCACCTGCGCGTAGAGCCAGCGGGTGAGGCGGAAGGCCTGCCGGCCGTCAAACGCGTGGTACTGCAGGTAGTCCTGAATCAGGGGCTGGTGCTCGTAGCCGGTATTGGGCCGGTCGCCGTACGGCGCCAGTTGCTCCGGCGCCAGGCCGAGTTGATGGGCCAAGGTCTGCACCACGACGGGCGGCACCTGCAACGGGTCGACCAGAAAGGTGCCCAAAAAACGCAGCGTCCCCAACTGCACGGCGCAACCCAGGCGGGTATGGGGCAAACGCCTGGCCGCCAGAAACTGCTGGTCGGCCGCGCTCAGGTAAAAGAACCGGGTAAGCTGCTCCGGGCTGGGGTCGGCGTGGTACTGGCCGTAGCGAGCGGCTTGCTCGTCGCTGAGAAATTCAACGGGCATGGGCAGCGCTTATGGGTGGGTTTGGCTGCCACCCGTCGGAACGCCCAAGTGGGCGAGGTAGCGGTAGATGGTGGCCCGACCAACACCCAGCAACTGGCCAATTTCGGCCACCGTTTTGTCTTGCTGCAAATACAGCGTCTTGGCGGCTTGTGCCTTGGACAACGCTTCTTTCGACAAGCCTTTGGGCCGCCCGCCCTGCCGGCCGCGGGCGCGGGCGGCCGTCAGTCCGGCGCGCGTCCGTTCGCGGATGATGTCGCGCTCAAACTCGGCCAGCGAGGCAAACAGGTTGAACATGAGCCGGCCCTGTGCCGTGGTGGTATCCAGGTGATCTTGCAGGCTGACGAAGTGGATGCCTTTGTCCTGAAAACCCGTCACCAGCGTGACCAGGTCTTTGAGCGAACGGCCCAACCGGTCCAGTTTCCAGACCACGAGCGTGTCGCCCGCCCGCAAGCGGGTCAGCAAGTGCTGGAGCGCCGGACGCTCTTTCACGGACGACACTTTTTCTTGGGCTACCTCGGCGCACCCGTAAGCTTGTAAGGCATCGGTCTGCAGGTGCAGCTGCTGGTCGGGGGTACTGACGCGAGCGTAGCCGAAAATCATAGGCGGTATTCTCAGGAAGTCAACGAGCGCGAAGATAGCGAGTCGTTGATTCGTGAGAACACCATATGAGACAGTTATTGCCGTACTCAAGCACCTCGCAAACGGCCGCGGTCACCGGGTCGAAATAACGCCCGTTTTGTGAGATGCTGTGTTGTTCTAAAATTAGTTGACCAACCGGTAGCCCCAACCTGAACAACACGCTAGACGGAATTTATCCGCTAGGTTGCTATTCAAATCCGCTCCCCGTCCCCGCATCTGAAGGCCCTTGCTGGGGCCGCCGCCGCTGGTTGCTCTCGACTCCATCCTGCCCGAAACGGTAGCTGAATGTCAATATAGCAATGCGCGACTCGCGCTTGTTGCGGCTGACGGCGTCGAGATTAGGACCGTAAGCAGTGAAGTTGAAGCGCAGGGTGTTGAACACGTCCGACACGCGCAGGGAGAGGCTGCCTCGGTCGCCGAGCACGGCGTACTTGGCGGCCACGTCGGTGTTGAAAGTGGTCAGGCGGCGGCCCTGGGCCGACACCACCGGCGAGCGGTAGTTGGCCGACACCTGCACATCGAGCTTCTTCACCGGCGTGAGCGTGGTGTTGACGCGGGCGGTGTATACGAAGTTACTGTTGTTGATGTCGGTGCTCGGGCCGGTGCCTTTGATGATGCGCCGGAAGGCCGAGGCCGTGCCGTTGAGCTTCCAGAATGACGTCAGGCTGGTGGCGCCGATCAGTTCCAGGCCGTAGTTCGTCTCGTCGCCCAAGTTCAGGCGGATGTTATTGGTCACCACGTTGCCGGTCAGCGGGTCGGTGATAATTGCCCGAAACCCTTTGATGGTCTGCGTTTCGACGTTGTAAAAGGCCGTCGTGGTCAGCGAGTTATTCTTGCCGAAGAACTTTTGGTGGCCCAGTTCCACGGCGTGGATGTATTCGGGCAGCAGCAGCGGGTTGCCAGTGTTCAGGTTGAGCGGATCGGAGCGGTCGGTGAAGGGATTCAGCTCGCCCTGGTCGGGACGCTGCACGCGCTTGGAGTAGCTCAGGCGTAGCTGCTGGTCTTGGCTGAGTTCGTAGCTGAGCACGGCACTGGGAAACACGTTCAGGTAGCTGCGCCGGAACTGCTGCCCGGTCGAGAGTTGGTGGCCGTGGGTGTTGGTTTGCTCGGCCCGCACGCCGGCCTGGTAGCTCAGGTGGCCCACCGCGTTGCCATACGTCGCGTAGGCGGCCTGAATGTACTCCTGGTACAGAAAGTGGTTCGACGGATCAAAGGCCAGCGGCAGGGTGCTCTGAAAGCGGTAGTCGTTATCATACTGGCGCCAGAGGCTCTTGGCCCCGGTTTCCAGCCGGCTTTTCTCGCCCAGTGGCTGCACGTAGTCCACCTGCCCCGAACCCTGGTGCAGCCGGTTGTCGAAGTGCTGCTGCTGCCCAGGTTTCGCACCACCTTCAAGGTAGTACAGGCGCGAGTCGATGGTGTTCTGCCCGTGCAGGGGCGTGTAGATGGCGCTGGCCGTCAGCTCGCGGCCTTTCTGCCCGGTCCAGGTGCGGCGGTAATCCAGCGTCACGTCGGCCGAGCGGTTGGTGCTGCGGGCGGTGTTGCTGCGGTCCGTCGTGCCCAGGCTGTCGGCGTAGCTGCGAGTATCAGCGAAATTGAATTGCCGCGAGGCAATGTTCTCCCAGCTGTGGCCCGCGTTGTAGCGCGGCTGCACCGACAGGGTCAGCGTCTGCTCGGGCGTGAGGCTGTAGTCGAGGCCCAGCCGCAGCGCGTTCGACTGGTTGTAGACGACGCCCTGGCGGTTCTGGCGCAGTACACGCCGGGTGCTGGCGCCGGCCGCGTCGGTGCTGGTGATGGTCTGGTCCAGGGAGCCGTAGCCGGTGCGGCGGTCCTGGCGGCCGTCGTAGGTCAGGAACACGTTCACCGGACCCCGGTGGTAGTTCAGGCTCAGCGCACCGTTGTACTTGTCCTTGGTGCCCACGCCGGCCGTAGCCTGCCCGTTGAGCCCGTCGCGGCGGTTTTTCTTGAGCACGATGTTGATGATGCCGGCCGCCCCTTCAGCATCGTAGCGGGCCGAGGGATTGGTAATGACTTCCACCGACTCGATCTGCGAGGCCGGAATCTGGTCGAGCGAGACGCCCCGGCCGCCGCCGGCCGCGCCCGAGGGTTTGCCGTCGATGAAGATGGTCACGCCGCTGGAGCCGCGCAAACTCACCGCCCCGTTCTGGTCCACCGTCACGGAGGGCACGTTCTGCAGCACGTCGGCGGCGGTGCCACCCACGGCGGTCAGGTCCTTGGCCACGCTCACCACTTTCTTGTCGAGGCCGGCCTGCACCACCGCTCGTTCGCCCTGGATGACCACGTCCTGGAGCTGGGTAGCCGTTGGGCGCAGGCGCAACGTACCCAACGCTACTTCAGTCGAGGCTACCGTCACGGGCTTGCGGCCGGGGCGGTAGCCCAGCACCGTGGCCCGTAGGGAGTAGCTGCCGAAAACTACTTTATCGAGCACAAAGGCGCCATTTTCGGCGGTTTGGGCGCCGGCCACGAAGCTGGAATCCTGGGCGCGCAGCAGCACCACGTTGGCAAAAGGCAGCGGTTGGTTGGTGGCCGCGTCATAGAGCAGCCCGCGCACGGTAGCCGTCGACTGGGCCCGCGACGCCAGTGGGGTGAGCAGTACTATCAACACCACCCAAAACGGGCACTTCAGGCGCTCCAGGCGAAAAAATGTATTCATTCGTTCAACAGGTAGCCGGGACGAAACCTGCAGCAGGCTCCGTCCCGGCCATTCACTCACTCACGTTCACTCCGGTACTACTTCTTATCGGCTTTTGCATCGTCGGCTTCGGTCTTGACTACCCCACCGCTGGCGTCGAAAATGACGTCCATCTTCTTGCCGGGCTTGCGCAACTCGGCCTCGTAGGTGGTAGCGCCGGTGGCCGCCGTCACGATTTTGGCCGCCTCCGTCACCTGGTAGCCGGCGTAGGCACTGGTTAGCTTGCCGCGCACGGCCGCCGGCAGTTGCGCCACCCGGATTTCCGTCTCGGTTTCCAGCAGCTTCCCATCCGCCGTCATCACCACCGACAGCTCCTCGGCGCCCTGCTTAAACTCGGCCTCGTAGTTGCCGTCTTCCTTTTCCCACTTTACCTGCTTGGCCGCCGGGTGGGCTTTGTGGAAAGCAGCCGTTACGGCAGCGGGTACTTGCTTGGCCGTCAGCTCCTGGGCCTGGACTGCAACGGCTGCCCCCGTAGTCAGGGCCAGCAGCAACAACGTTTTTTTCATGGGGCAATGCGGGTTACATGGTTGACGCTGCAATCCTACACCCCGTTTCTGTGATTTTTCTGGCGTCATCTATCCACCGCAAACCGGCGATTCTGCTCCAGACGAAAATGCTGTCTGTCTCAGCCGCACGGGTTACAGCATGACCACCACGGTTGCTCCCGCAGCGCCGTTCAGGTAGCTGGGAATGACCACGGCTCGGTCGCCAAGGCCCTTGCGTAGCTGCCGGTGCAGCCAGGGGTACGCCCAGTACGCCAGCTCAGTGGATACGATGCCCACCGCCGCTCCGGCCATGACGTCGGACAGCCAATGGTTGTCCTTGGCAATGCGCAGGCCGCCGGTAGCCGTGGCCACCGTGTAGCCGCCCACGCTGTACCAGATACTGCGCCCGCCGTACTCCTTGTGCAGAAACGTGGCCGCCGAAAACGCCGCGCTGGTGTGCTGGCTTGGAAACGAATCGAAGCTGTTGCCCAGCGGCCGCTCCACGTGGGTCAGCCGCTTGAGGTTGCTTGTCAGCGCGTTGTTAATGGTGTAGGTCAGCCCGAACAGCAGGGCTTGATTCAACGTGTTGTGTTTGCCCTTCACCCCAACCAAGCTCAACCCCAGGCTGGCGTAGGCCGGCACGTGCCGCAGCTGGTCGTCGAGGTTGGTGCGGATGCGCAGGTGCTCGTGCACTTCCTCGCGCAACTCTTCGTCGGATTCCAGCACGTCCACTTTCTCGGTGCCGAGCACGGCCAGCGTCAGCAGCGTAGCCGGCACGATGGTACGCCGGAATGCGGGGCGTGCGGTGAAGCGCGGCCGGGGCGCGTCCGCTGACCGGCGGAGTGTGTCGGTCGGCTCGCGCCCGAGTTGCCAGGACTGGGTAAGCCAGCGGACAGTAGGCGTTTGGGCGGCGAGCCTGAATGGCCGGCTGCACCACAGCAGAAGCAGCAAACAGCCGCCCCGTACGAGCATTCGGGTTGTCGGGGGGAGCATCCGGCAATCAATGAGGAAGATGGAGGGCGAAGCGGCTCGGGTGCCGGCAGCACCCGAGCCGCAGTTTACTGGGCAATTCTGGAGTAAATCTGAAGTGGTACCCGGCCGTTGGTTCAGGACGTGGGCGTCGCAGCGGCTGGCTCCGGTGCTTTCGGCCGCCCAAACGCCCAGTACAGGGCCGGCATGCCCAGCAGGTTCAGCACCGTGGAGGTGACGACGCCGCCCAGGATGACGACCGACATGGGGTGCTCGATTTCGGCGCCCGGCACGTTGCCGCTCACGATGATGGGCAGCAGCGCCAGCACCGACGTCAGGGCTGTCATAATGATGGGCGACACGCGCTCCAAGGACCCGCGAATAACCAGCTCTTTGCCAAAGGACATGCCTTCTTCGCGCTCCAGGTGCTGGTAGTGGCTCACCAGCATGATGCTGTTGCGGGCCGCCACGCCCAGCACCGTGATGAAGCCCACGATGGAGCCGAGCGAGAGGACGCCCCCGGTCAGAAACGCAGCCAGCAGGCAACCCGACACGGCGAAGAACAAACTCAGTATCCCCAGCACCGCCAGCCGCACGGTGCCGAAATCGGTATAGAGCACTAGAAAGATGCCGATGAGCGAGAGGCCCACCAGCATCAGCATCCGATTCTGCGAGGCTTGTCGCTCGGCGTACTCGCCCAGGATTTCGGGGTGGTAGCCGGCGCCGAACTGCACCTGGTCGACCTGCGCCTGCACGTCGCGGGCCACAGAGCCCAGGTCGCGGCCGCGCACGTTCAGCGTCACGTCGATGCGGCGGGAGGAGGCTTCGCGGGTGATTTCGTTGGGCGTGGGCACGATGCGCACGTCGGCCACTTCGCTCAGCGGCACCGAGCCGCCGCTGGGCACCGCAATCAGCAGGTCGCGCACGGCCCCGAAATCGGCCCGCACGGCCGGCTGCCCCCACACGGCAACGTCGAAAATCTTCTGCTCCTGGTAAATCTCGCCCACTTTGCGGCCGCGCACCAGCGTGCCGATGGCCCGCAGCAGGTCGCCGGGGCTCAGGCCGTAGCGCGCCGCCGATTCGGGCCGGAGCTTCACTTGAATCTGCGGCACCAGCGTCTGCTGCTGCACTTTCAGGTCCACTACCCCGTCGACGCCCTCCAGCCGGCTACCCACTTCCTTGGCCTTGGTGTAGAGTTGGTCGAGGTCGGGGCCGAAGATGCGCACCACCACCGTGGCCGAAGTGCCGGTCAGCACCTCTTTGATTCGCTCGCGCAGGTAGGTCAGCAGGTCGCGGTACAGGCCGGGGTAGCCGTCCACCACTTCCTGAATTTTGGCCACCGTCGCCTCGTAGTCCACGCTGGGGTCCACGGAAATCCACAGCTCGGTGAAGTTCGGGCCGACTACCTCGTCGGCTACCTCCGCCCGGCCGATGTGGGCGCCGAAGTTGCGCACGCCCGGAATGGCGCGCAGTTCCTTGCTGGCCCGCACCGTAATGCGCGACATAGCCGGCAGCGAGGTACCGGGTTTCTCCACCCAGTGCATCAGGAAGTCGTACTCCTTGAAGTTGGGCAGAAACTCCTGCCCGAAAAACGGCAGCGTGAGCATCGACGCCACCGCTACGCCCGCGAGCGTCCAGGCCACGCGCTTGGGGCGCGCCAGCAGGGCGGGAAGCAGGCGGCCGTAGTGTCGCTTCAGCCAGGCCACCACTGGGGCTTCCTTGGCTTGCTTCTCGGCCGCTTTGGGCAGCAGTAGCAGCGCCAAGGCGGGCGTCAGCGTCAGGGCAACGAAGAGCGAGGCGAGGATGGCCAGCACGTAGGAAAACGCCAGCGGCTGGAAAAACGCCCCCGACAAGCCCGGCAGCAAAAAGATGGGCAGCAGCACCAGCGCAACGATGAGCGAGCCGTAAATCACGGCCGAGCGCACTTCCATCGACGCCTCGAACACTACCGCGAAAGGGGTTTGGGGCGAGCCGGCTTCCCGGTTCAGCCGCAACCGACGCATGATGTTCTCCACGTCGATGATGGCGTCGTCGACCACTTCACCCAGCGAAATGATGAGGCCGGCCAGCACCATCGTGTCGATGGTGCGGCCGGAGTAGCGCAGCACCAGCGCGGCGGCAATGAGCGAGGTGGGCAGCGCCAGCGCGCTGATGAGGGCCGTGCGCCACTCGTAGAGGAAGAACAGCAGCACCACGACCACCAGCACGCAGCCGATGAGCAGGGACTTGTTCAGGTTGTCGAGCGACATTTCAATGAACGTCGCGGGGCGGAAGATGGTCGAGTCAATTTCCAGCCCTTTCAGGCCGGGGCGCATGGCGTCGAGGGCAGCTTCCACCTGCCGGGTCACGTCGAGCGTGTTGGCGCCGGGCTGCTTTTCCACGATGAGCAGCAGGCCGGGACCGTCGTTAATCACCGCGTCGCCGATGGGCGCCGGGAAACCTTCGACCACTTGCGCCACTTCGCCCAGCTTCAGACTCACGCCGTTGCGGAAGGTCACCGGCACCTGGGCCAGGTCGGCAGCCGACTGAATGGCCGCGCTTTGCGACAACGCCAGGCGCTGGTTCGGCGTGTCGACGAAGCCCCCACCGGCCAGCGTCGTCGCGTCGGCCGCCGCTTGTTCTACTTCGGCCAGCGTCAGGCCCAGGTTGCGCAGTTGCTCGGGGTTCACCAGCACCTGCAACTGCCGGTCGCGCTGCCCCCAGATGGCGACGTTGGCCACGCCGGGCACGGCCATCAGGCGCGGCCGAATGCTCCAGCGGGCCAGCGTCGTCATCTCCACCTGCGAGAGACTGTCCGACGATACCCCAATTTTAAGCACCCGGCTGGTGGACGAAAGCGGCGAGAGCATCACCGGCGGTCGGGCAACCGAAGGCAAGGTGGGCGCCACCCGGCTCAGGCGCTCCTGCACGGCCTGCCGGGCGTCGTTGATGTCGATGCCCTGCGGAAAGTACAGCACCACCGACGACAGCCCTAGCACCGATTTGGAGCGGATTTTCTTGACCTCGGGCGTGCCGTTCAGCGCATTTTCCAGCGGCACACTCACCAAGGCTTCCACCTCGGCGGTACTCAGGCCGGGCGCTTCGGTCTGCACTTCCACGTAGGGCGGGGCAAACTCCGGGAACACGTCCAGCGGAGTATTGCGCACCACCTGCAGGCCCGCGACGAGCATCACGCTGAAGAGTACGACGATGACCAGGCGCAGCCGTAGCGCCGTTTCTACCAACCACTTCATACACTAGTGGCTTCCGCCAAATTCGGTTCCGAATAACTCTGCCGCGCCGTCGGTGACGACGACGGCCCCGGCCTGCACCCCGCGCGACACCACCAATTGGTCGCCCACGGCACGTTGCACTTCCACCCGCTGCCGAGTGTACTGCTGCGGGGCCGTGCGCACGTACACCCACTGCCCGCCCGAGGCGTCGTAGAGCAGCGCGGCGGCCGGAATAGTCAACGCCGGTGTACCGCCGTTGCTGGCGTTGGCAGCAGTGCTGAGCTTCACGTCCACGGCCACCCGCTCACCGGGCCGGAAGGCTTCGTCGGTGTTGTCGACCTCAAAGAACACGTCGGCCGTGGCCGTGCCGGAGGTAGCACCCAGAGTCGGAGCTTCCACGGGACGGCCCAGGCGGGGAGCACCGCCGTTGAGCGGCCGAACGGATACGGTCTGATCGGCGCCCAGGCGGCGGAGGTCCCCCACGAACAGCGGCACGCGCACCCATACTTTAGTCAGCGCCGCCAGCTCCACCAGCACCGTGTTGGTGGTGACGATGGTGTTCGGCGCTACCGCCACGCGCTGCACCACGCCGCTCAGCGGGGCCTTGATCGGTAGCGTCTGCCCGCCGCCGGTATTGCCGCTCATGGCCGCCTGCCGGGCTTGCGCGTCGGCCAGAGCACGCTCGGCCAGCGCCACATCGGCGCGGGCATCGTCGCGGGCCCGGACACTGCCCGCCCGGTCAGCCAGCAGCTCCTCGGCCCGCTGCAATCGGGCACGGGTAACACGCAGCTGAATGCGCGCCTGCTCGGTACCCTGGTTTAGGGTCAGCAGGTCGCGCTCGGGCGGGAGCGGCACCAGCTGGTACAAGGTCTGCCCCTGACGCACGCGCTGGCCGGCCGTTAGCCCGCTACCACCGCGCAGGGTGCCCTGCACTGGCGCCACCACGGTGACAGCCTGCCCCGGTACGGCCTGAATTTCGCCGCCGACTTCGCGGGTGGCCTGCACTTGGTCGGTTGTGAGCGTTACCGTGCGAATACCCAGACGCTTTTCCGCCTGCGGGGTAATCTTCACGGTCGTCAGGTCCGATTCCTTGACCGGGTTCTGCACTTCGGAAGGACTCTGGTGCGGGGGCTTCTCGTCTTTGCCGCAGCTGGCCAGGCTCAGCAGGCCCACTACGGGCAGCAGACGAAAAAGAAGTGGATTATGGAAGGTCATCAGCAGAAGTAGTGAGGATTAGAAGCGGGCACCGCCCACGGCGTAGCGGAGCCGGGCCAGCGCGCGGCGTTGGTCGGCACGGGCTTCGGCAGCCCGTTGGCGGGCGTCGAGCAGCTGCCGGGTGGTTTCGGCGACCTGCACGTAGGGGAAGTCGCCGTTGACGAAGGCGTTGGTGGAGCGCCGGAGCGCGTCCTGCAGGCTGGGCAGGTAGCTGTTGTCCCACAGCGCCACGCTGCGGCTGGCCTGCTCGTACTGCGCGTAGGCTTCGCGTACGTCGAGCCCCACTGTTTGGCGCAGCGCCAAGTACTGCCACGCGGCCTGTTCCAGCTCAACCCGCACCCGCGCGATACGGCCCTGGTTGCGGTTGAATATGGGCAGCCCGACAGCCGCGCCCGGTCCGAGGTGAATCGGGTTCGGGTCGTTCAGGCGGGCATTCAGGGACAGCACAAACGAAAACACCCGGCTCCGCTCCCACTTCAGCCGCCGTCCAGTCGCTTCGATACCGATGCGGGCAGCCCACAGGTCGGGCCGGGCCGCGTACGCCGAGTCCAATAGCGCGGGCAGTGGTGGCACGGTGGCGGGAGCCGTACTCGTTGGGGTAAAGCGCACGGAATCGGCATTTAGCGAATCCAGCCGCAGCGAAGCCAGCAGCCGCAGGCGCGCTACCTGGGCATCCCGGCGGGCCCGCAGGTAGTCGTCTACCGCGCGGAGGGAGTCGGCGCTGGGCGCCACGGTTTCCAGCTCGCTGGCTTCACCGACTCGATAACGGGAGCGGACGATACGCGCCACCTCCGCCCGCATCCGAATGGCTTCCTGGGCAATGCGCACCCGCTCGTCGGCCAGGCCCACGTCGGCGTAGGACACCTGCGCGTCGCGGCCCACCGTCAGGCCGCGGGCCACCAGGCTTTCGGCCACGCGCTGGGTTTCCAGCTGGGCTGCCCCCACTCGCAAGGGCCGCTGCCACAGCAAATCAGCGGCGAAATTCAGAGCCAGCGTAAACGGGGCAGTCCCATATGAAGTAACGGCCGACAGCACCGGGTTGGTGAGCAGGCCGGCATCCTGCAAATCGGCCTGCGCCAGGGACAGCGTCGCCAGGTCGGCCTGAAACGCGGGGTTGCGCGTCAGAGCTAGGCGCGTGACGGCTTCCTCGCTGAGCCCAGTTTGTAGCTCCAGCGGTGCGGGCAAGGGCGCGGCAGGAGGTCGGGCGGTACCCAGTTCGTAGCCGGCGCGGCGTTGCAGCCGGCCGGCCACGTGCGCCCGGTCGTAGGAGGATTTGGTACTGACGCAGCCGGCTAACAGCAGCGGCAGCGCCCACATCCAGAGCCGGCAGGCACGCAGCAGCCGGACGGCGGCCGGTGCAAGACGGCTGGTGGAACTTGAAGGAGAGCGTTTCAATGCGGTCAGCAATGGGTGGAACATGAATCCGAGCGCGGCCTCAGTCGCCGGTTTCAGGGTGGAGTACTTCCGTGCCATCGGCGCGCAGGTACAGGTCGTGGGCGCGGCCCGCGCGGGCGAGTTCGGCCTCGTAAAGCGTATCACCGCCCCGGACGAGGACGGCGGCTTCCGATAGCTGGTACCCGGCGTGGTGCGTTGCCAGCCGCTGGCGCACGGGACCGGGCAGCTGCGCCGGCGGTATCTGCCGCTCCGTTTCTGTTATCTGGCCGGCTGGGTTGAGCATGATCCACGTTTTCCAGCGCGTCTGGCCGTCGGCAAACTCGGCTTCGTACTCCGCGCCTTCCTTCGTCCAGACGACGGCAGCGGCATTGGGGTATGCCCGGTGCAGGGCACCGGTGATGGCTACTGGAATGGTGGCTTGGTCGAGCGTCGTCACCCAGCCGACCTCCCGACCCCATAGCCAGGCGCCTAGCCCGATGATGCCCAGCACCGTACCTGCGTTGAGTAGTTTTTTCATGTGGTCAGATGTCAGGCAACCAAGTAGCCAAGGCCGGCGGAAGGAGGTGCTGTTTTGCACTCGGCAACTAATTGCAGCTTCACAATGACTTTTAATGCCATTTTAATTTTTTGGCTTTGGTACTTAATCAGTAGATGAAGATTTCGTGAAGAACCTTTCTGCAACTCTACGCTCCCATTCTGTAGAGAATCTGTGGGCGCATCCCCGATTCGTTTGCAGTGGCCGACTGAGTGAATCGGAGCCCAGAAAAAAAGTCGGCCCGCTCTGGTAAAACAGGGCGGGCCGACTTCGTTGAAGCGGAGAGTACGAGACGACGAACGTGTCAGAATTGCGCCCGCAGTGTGTGCCAAGCGCCATCCGGACTGAAGGTGTAGCGCAGCTGCCCGCCGTAGAGCCCACAGATCTGTTGGGCGATGCTCAGGCCCAGGCCGGGCGAGTCGGAAGCGGCGTTGTGCTTGCGGAAGCGGCCGAGCAGCTGTGCGGGGTCGCCGTCCAGCGGCAGGCCGGTGTTGCGGATTTCCAGCGCGTGGGCATCCAGACGGATGCGCAGCTGGCCGCCGGGTACGTTGTGCTTCACCGCGTTCTGCAGCAAATTGCTCACCAGCGAATCAGCCAGGGCCGGGTGCATGGCCACGGATAAAGGGGCGTCTACCTGTAGCACCGGCTCGATCTGTTTAGCTTCCAGAAACTCCTGTAGCTGCGCCAGCTTATCGCGCACCAACACGTCGAGCTGCACCGGCCGGGCCTCGGTGAACTGGCGGTTCTCAATCTTGCTGAGCAGCGTGAGGGCCTGGTGCAGCCGCGAGAGACGCAACGCGGCCCGGTACAGCTCCCGCACGGGCTGCGCGGCGCCTTCGGGCAGGTTGGGCAGCTGCATGAGCTGCTCCAGCTGCGCCTGCATGATGGCCAGCGGGGTCTGCGTTTCGTGGGCCGCGTTTTCGGTGAACTCCTTTAGTGCCTGGTAATCGGCCGTCACGCGTTGGGTGAGCTGGGCTAAGGCTTGGTTCAGTTCGCTGAACTCGTCGATAGGCGTGGCGGGTAGCTCCAGCGCCTGGGGTTGTTGCAGCCGATACTGGCGCAGTGAAGCCAGCGTGCGGTAAAACGGCGCCCACAGCCAGCGCGAGAGCCAGCGGTTGAGCAACACCAAACACAGCATCAGCCCGCCCATCACGGTCAGCATCACCCCGAGCACGACTTCCAACACGTCGCTGGTTTCGATCAAGGACTTGCGTAGGGTCAGCCAGTAGCGCTGGCCCTGCAGGTCAAGCGAAAACGACACCACCCGGAAGGGCACCATCGTACGTTCCGCAGGGTCGTAAATCAGCGTATCGCCCAAACCCGCGGGTCGCGGCTGCCGGCTGATGGTCAGCTCATTGGGATTGGTAATGGGCGGAAGTACACCCGTTTCGCGGATGTGTTGTCGCAGATAGTCGCGGTGAAACTGCAGTTGCTCGTCAACCTCTTCAGCCAGTACGTGCTGAATGCCAACGTACAGCGCGCCTGTGCCCAGCACAAACAGCAGCGTGACCAGCGCCAGGTAATAACGGTTGGTGGTGGTGAGAAGCTTCACTCTTCGTTTTCCGTTGTTGGTTTTTCGTCAGCCACTACCGTTACGCGGTAAATTCCGGACTCGAAAAACGAATAACGAGCAACGAAAAACGCGTCAATACTATTCGGCTTCCAGCTTGTATCCCAGGCCGTAGATGGTGCGGATGTAGTTGTCGGCGCCGGCGTCCTGGAGCTTTTTGCGCAGGTTCTTCAGGTGGGTGTAGATGAAGTCGAAGGAGTCGGCCATATCGGCCGCGTCGCCCCAGATGTGCTCGGCAATGGCTTCCTTAGTCAGCACGCGGTTGGGGTTGGCCAGGAAAAACAGCAGCAAATCGTACTCCTTACGGGTGAGCGTGATGGGCTGCTCCTTCACCTGCACCAGCGCCTGGTCGGGCCACACCGTCAGGTCGCGGAAGGCGAGGTGGCGCTGCCCCTGAAACTGCCGCCGCCGCAGAATGGCGCGCAGGCGGGCGTTCAGCTCGGCCAGGTGAAAGGGCTTGGCCAAGTAGTCGTCGGCGCCCAGCTCCAGGCCCTGAATCTTGTCGTCGAGCCCGTCGCGGGCGGAGAGGATGAGCACGCCGGCGGCCGATTTGTCGGCCTTAAGGGTGCGCACCAGGTTCAGGCCGTTGCCGTCGGGCAGGGTCAGGTCCATCAGCACGCAGTCGTACTGGTAAAGCTTGATCTTATCGTGCGCCTGCCGGTAATTCTCGGCCGTTTCGCACACGTAGCCGTCGTGGCGCAGATATTCCAGCAGCGAGGCGCGCAGCGGCGCTTCGTCTTCGACAATGAGAATTTTCAAGTCTGCAAACAGCTAACAGCGGACGGAAAAACAAAAGAGAGCGGCAAGCAAAGCTTGAATTCTGAGGAAAAATTGTAGTTGGCTGTCAGCGCAACAGCTTCGGGAAGAGCGGCGTACCACGCTTGCCGCCAGGAATTAAAAATAGGGTTAAAACCCTCCTGGCAACTCCAGCATTCCGTCAGAATCGGGCGGTTCATTTGCTGCACTTCCCAATGCTGCGACTCTTGTTTTCCTCTTTCGCTTTCCGTTTTGGTCGCCTTAGTGGCCGGCTTGCCGTAGCCTGCGGGCTGCTGTGGCTGAGCATTACCGCCACCCAGGCCCAGCAGGAGCTACGTACGCTCGACGAGTTCCTGACCTTGTCTCGCTCGACCAGCCCACTGCTGCGCGATTTCGCCGGACAAGTAGCCCAGAACCGCCTCGACAGCCTCCGCCGCCGCGCCCAGCAACGCCCCCAGATTACGGGCAACGGGGCAGCCGTGGCCGCGCCCATCATCCACCGCCGCCCCAACGGCGAAGGCGGCTTCGGCTACGACGAGGCGGTATCGAACGGCGGCAACTACGCGGCTTACGTCGGGGCGACCCAGCCGGTGCTCGGCGGGCCGGTGCTGCGCAACGACTACCGCATCCTCGAAAGCCAGGGCCTGGTGCTGCGCAACAACCGGCAGCTGGCCGCGCTGGACCTACGCCGCACCGTCACCGACCAGTTTCTGACGGCCTACGCCGCCGAGCAGCAGTGGACCTACAACCAGGAACTGCTGCGCACCCTCAACCAGCAGGATGCGCTACTGCGCAAGCTGGTCAACGGCGGCGTGTACAAGCAGACGCAATACTTGGCTTTCTACGCCTCCGTGCGCAACCAGGAAGTCACCACCCAGCAGGCCCGGCTGACGTACCGCCGCGAGTTGGGCACACTCCGCTACCTGGCCGGCTCGGGCGACACCGCTTTGGTACTGCTCAACAAGCCCCAGCCACCCACGCACCGCACGCTGGCCGGCCTGGGCTCCATCACCCAGCGCCAGTACACGCTCGATTCGCTGCGCCTCCGCCTCGACCGCGAAGCCGTGGACCTGAGCTACCGCCCCAAGCTCAACTGGGTGCTCGACGCGGGTTTACAGTCGGCCAACCCAGCCCCGCTTTACCTCACCCACAACGTAGGCTTCAGTGGGGGACTCACGCTGACGCTCCCCATTTTTGACGGCCACCAGCGCCAGCTCAGCTACGAGCGGATTCGCATCTCGGAGCAGATTCGCACGGGCTACCGCGCCTTCCTGACCACCCAGCGCCGCCAGCAGTACCAGCAGCTCGAAGGCCTCACCCGCGAGTCGGACCAGCTCATTGCCAGCATCCGCCGGCAGCTGGGCATTGCCGCGGCCCTGGTCGACGCCGGCCGCCAGCAGCTCACCACCGGCGACATCACCATCCTTGATTACCTGCAGTTGGTCAGTAGCTACCGAGGCTTTCAGTTCAGCCTTACGCAGGCCGAAACCGAGCGGCTGCGCAACCTCTTCGCCCTGGATTATCTGGGCGAGTGAGCCGGTCCTCCGTGCTGCTGGCTTCTCGTTTCGTGGACTGTACTCGTCGCTTTTCTCCTGATTTCATGTCTGTTCGCCTTTTCATCCCATCTGCCATTCGTGCCACCACGGCTCCGCCTCTCCTGGGCCAGCTGACCTGGGGCGTACGCCTGCTGCTGCCGCTGCTTTTGCTGCAGGCTTGCGGCGGCGCGGCCGACCCAGCAGCCGATGAAGCGGCGGCGGAAGAAGAAGTCCACGCCCGCGCCGCCGTGACGGTGGGCCGAGTGCAGACCGATACCGTGACGGACGTGCTACACCTGACGGGCGTCACGGCGTACCCGGCCAAGGACATTCTGCGCGCTACGACGACTGGCTACCTCGTGGCCCCGGTGCCGGTGCTGGGCCAGCACGTCGGGGCGGGCCAGACGGTTTTCACGCTCCAGACCAAGGAGTCGCGCACCCTGCACCTGGACCAGCTGACCGGTGACCCGAAGCTGCGCTTCAGCGGTATCATCCGCATTCCGAGCCCGCGCAATGGCGTCATGGCCACCGTCGATAAGCTGGCTGGCGACTACGTGCAGGACGGCGAGCCGCTCGGCACGGTGTACGACCAGTCGCGCTTCGGCTTCGTGCTCGACGTGCCCGTGACGCAGCTGCGCTACGTGCACCCCGGCCAAAGCTGCCGTATCACCTTACCAGACGGTCGCGTGCTACCAGGGCGCGTCACCGAGCCGCTGCCCGCCGCCGACGTGACCGTCCAGACCCAGCGCTACACCATCCGCCCGCTGGGCCCGGTCCCGGCCTTGCCCGAAAACCTCACCGTCACCGTCGACCTCGACAAAACCGCCACGCAGGTGGCCGCCACGCTGCCCCGCGAAGCCGTGCTCAGCGACGAGACGCAAACGAGCTTCTGGGTGATGCGCCTGCTCAACGACAGCACCGCCGTGAAAGTAGCCGTGCGCCCTGGCCCGGAGCAGGACGGCCGGGTGGTCATCCGCAGCCCGCGCTTTTCCCCCACCGACCGCATCGTGCTGACCGGCAACTACGGCCTCGACGATACCGCCGCCGTGCAGCTGCCGGGCAAGCCGGCCACGGAGTAATCCGCACCGTCGTCCCGGGCCAAGCTGCCAGCCACTCACTCATCATCCTTCAACGCGGGAAGTGCTACCCGACAGGCAGCATGGGATTCGTCTGGTGCGACGCTCATCCCTGCCTGACGGTCACGTAGTCGCCAACCCCGCTCCACCACATGCGTTCGTCCGTTTTTCAAGCTTACAAGGCCCCTATTGCCGTCGTGCTGGCGCTCGGCCTTGCCCTGGGGGTGCTGGCGTACCGGCGCATCTCGGTGGCGCTGTTCCCGGAAGTCACCTTCCCAAAGGTGAAAGTCATTGCCGACAGCGGCCTGCAGCCCGTCGACCGGATGATGGTAACGGTGACCAAGCCGATGGAAGACGCCATGAAGCAGGTGCCGGGCCTCACGCTGCTGCGCTCCACCACCAGCCGCGGCAGCTGCGAAATATCGGCCTACCTCGACTGGAACGTGGACGTGGTGCGCAGCCAGCAGAACATTGAGTCGCGGCTCAACCAGATACGCAGCGACCTGCCGGCCGGCACCAACATCAGCGTGGAGCGCATGAATCCGGCCATTCTGCCGGTGATGGGCTACACGCTGGAAGGACCCGGCCGCTCGGCACTGGAGCTGCGGCGGCTGGCGCTGCTCACCGTCAAGCCCTTCATTTCGCAGGTCGACGGCGTGTCGGCGGTGCAGATTCAAGGCGGGCGCACCAAAGAGTTTGAGGTAGAGCTGCTGCCCGACCAGCTGGCTGCCTTCAACCTCACACCCGTCGACGTGAGTACCATGCTGGGGCAGACCAACTTCGTGCAGTCGAACGGCTACCTGGCCGACTACCGCCGCCTCTACCTCACCGTGACGGACGCCACCATCACCGATAAATCGGACGTGGAAAACGTGGTGCTGCGCAACGACGGCCGCCGCGTGGTGCGCCTGGCCGACGTGGCCACCGTGCGTATCAGCGAGCAGCCCGAGTACACCCGCATCAACGCCAACGGCCACGACGCGGTGCTCATCGGGGTGCTGCGCCAGCCCGATGCCAACGTGGTGCAGGTGGCGGCCGGGGTGCGGGCCAAAATCAAGGCGCTGCAGGCCGGGCTGCCCCGCGGCATCCGCCTCGCCCCGTACTACGACCAGTCGGATTTCGTGTCGGAAGTGGTGCGCTCGGTGCAGGACGCACTCTGGATCGGACTGGCGCTGGCGCTGGTCGTGACGGCGCTGTTTCTGCGCTCCTTCCGCGCCTCGCTCACCATCCTGCTGGCCATTCCCATTGCCCTGGCCCTCACCATTGCGGTGCTGTACTTCGGCCTGGGGTACTCGTTCAACATCATGACGCTGGGCGCTGTCGCCGCCGCCATCGGGCTGATGATTGACGACGCGGTGGTGATGGTGGAGCAGCTGCACCGCGTCGGGGAAGAGCACCCGGAAGCCTCGACGGGCGAAATCGTGGCCCGCTCGGTGCAGCACCTGCTGCCGGCGCTGGTGGGCTCGTCGCTGAGCACCATCGTGATTTTCCTGCCCTTCGCCCTGCTCGGCGGCGTGGCCGGCGCCTACTTCAAGGTACTGGCTACTACGATGGTTGTGGCGCTGATTTGCTCCTTTCTGGTGGCCTGGCTGGGGCTGCCGGTGCTGTATCTGTTGCTCTCCCGCATGGGTTTCGGCGGAAAGAAGCCGAATGGGGAGGCGCTCCAGGCTGGGGTTGCTCCTGCTGAGCCCGCCGCGGCGGCTTCAGCGGATGAGCAAGCAGCCGGTGCCAGCCTAACCGAAGCCGCCCACCACGAAATTCCGTGGGTGCGCTCGGTTATTCGCCACCCGGCGTATTCGGTCGTGGGCGTGGCACTGCTCATCGGGCTGATGTGGTTTATCATTCCGCGCCTGGCCACGGGCTTTCTGCCGGAAATGGACGAGGGCGCCATCGTGCTCGACTACAACTCCCCGCCCGGTACCTCGCTGGAGGAAACCGACCGCATGCTGCGCCAGGCCGAAAAGCTCATCGTGCGGGTGCCGGAGGTGGCCAGCTACTCCCGCCGCACCGGCACGCAGATGGGCTTCTTCATCACCGAGCCCAACAGCGGCGACTACCTCATCCGTCTCAAAACCGACCGGAAGCGCAGCACCGACGAGGTCATCGACGACATCCGCCAGCGCATCGAAAGCTCGCAGCCGGCCCTGATCATCGACTTCGGCCAGGTTATCGGCGACATGCTCGGCGACCTGATGAGCACCGTGCAGCCCATCGAAATCAAGCTGTTCGGCCCGAACGCCGCCACCCGCTACGCCCTGGCCGACAAGGTGGCCGCCATCGTGGAAAGCACGCCCGGCACGGCCGACGTATTCAACGGAATCGTGCGCGTGGGCCCGTCCATCGACGTGCGGCCCGAGCCGGCGCGCCTGGCGCAGTTCGGCCTCACGGCTACCGACTTTCAGACCCAGCTGCAAACCCAGCTGGCCGGCGTGGTGGCCGGCAACGTGCTGGAGGGCGAGCAACTGCTCAACATCCGCCTGCGCTACCCCGGCGCGGCTACCGCCAGCCTGCAGCAGGTGCGGCAGCAACCCATTTTCCTGCCCAATGGGCAACGCCGCCGCCTTGATGAGCTGGCAACGGTGCGCGTCTCGGCCGGCGACGCGGAGCTGGAGCGCGAAAACCTGCAGGCCATGACCGCCATTACCGCCCGCCTCAACGGCCGCGACCTGGGCTCGGCCATGAGCGACATCCGCCAGAAACTCGACCGCGACCTGGCGCTGCCGCCCGGCTACTTCATCCAGTTCGGCGGCTCCTACGCCGAGCAGCAGCAGTCGTTCCAGGAGCTGCTCACCATCCTGGTCACGGCCTGCCTGCTGGTATTTGCCGTGGGCCTGTTTCTGTTCCGCGACCTGAAAGCCGCCGCGCTCATTCTGCTGATAGCCGTGCTCGGTCCCGCCGGCGGCAGCCTGGCGCTATACCTGACGGGGACGCCGTTGAACGTAGGCTCCTACACCGGTCTGATCATGGTGGTGGGCATCATCGGCGAAAACGCCATTTTCACCCTGCAGCAGTTCAACGACGCCCGCCGCGACGCCCCCGTGGAGCAGGCCATCGGCTACGCCATTGCCGCCCGCCTGCGTCCCAAGCTGATGACAGCGTTGTCGGCCATTGCCGCGCTACTGCCGCTGGCGCTGGGCATCGGGGCCGGCGCGCAGCTGCACCAGCCGCTGGCCATTGCCGTCATCGGGGGGCTGCTGCTGGCGCTGCCCTTGCTGCTGGTGGTGCTGCCCAGCCTGTTACGCCTGGCGTACGGGCGCGGGCCGGCAGCTGCAGCTCCGCAGGCGGTAGTAGCTGAATGACTACCTTCCGCGGCAATTATCCCCAGATGAGTACAATGGTCCCGGTGATGATGAGCCCGGCGCCCAGGCCCGTCTGCCAGGTGAGCTTTTCACCCAGAAACACCACCGCCAGCACAATGGATAGCGCCATGCTCAGTTTATCGACCGGCGCTACCTGCGACACCTTGCCCAGCTGCAAGGCGCGGAAGTAAAACACCCACGACAGCCCCGTCGCCAGGCCCGACAAACCCAGGAACAGCCAGTTGGTGCGCGTGAGAGTGTGCACCTCGCTCAGACTGCCCCGAAAGTAGACGATGCCCCAGGCCAGCACCAGAATGACGGTGGTGCGCACGGCCGTAGCCAGGTTAGAGTCGACACCCTTGATACCGATTTTGGCCAGCACGGCCGTCAGGGCCGCGAAAAGGGCGGAGAGGAGCGCGTAGAGCCACCACATAGGCAGGAGCGAAAAAAGGAAATAAGCCAGCTTTACGCAGGCCGGCGCCAGTACGCCCGGCTGGCGAGCCACCAGGTGCGCAGCTGCCGAAAATCGGGCGAAAACAGCACGTGCAGACTCACCACCCAGCCTACTGAGCACACCCAGCCGGCCAGCACGTCGGAGGGGTAATGCACGCCCAAGTACATGCGCGACAACCCCACCCCCAGCGCGAACAGCGCGCCGCCTATCCACACCACCCAGCGCCCACGCGTGCGCCAGAGCAGGAAGCCCAGCGCCGCCGCCAGCGCCGCCGAGCCCATAGCGTGTCCACTGGGGAAGCTGTAGAACTTGGCCGGCGCGATGGACTCCCACAGCGCCGGCCGGGGCCGCCCAAAAATGGTCTTGGCCAGCACGTTCAGCGCCACCGCCCCGCCTACGGATAGGGCGAAAAACAACGCTTCCGTGCGCCGATGCCGCCACAGGAGCAGGCCCGCAATAGCAACTCCTACGACGGACATCACCTCCGGGCCGCCGGCCGTGGTGAGTGTCAGCGCCACTTGGTCCAGCCCCGGACTCTCCAGCTGGTGAATCCACTCCAGAATAGCCTGGTCGCCGATAAAGCCGCCGCTTTCCCAGATGTCCTCGGCCACTTCCACGAAGATGAACCACGGCGCCCCGATGCCCAGCAGCAGCAAGGCCACCAGGGCACCGTGCCCACGTAGCGCCGTCCGGGCCTTCTGGTAAAAAACGAACAGCCGCTGCTTCATCGTCCGAACTCCAACACTTTAAACGTGCCCGGCACCACGCTCGGCCGGGGATGCGGCACCTCTGCTGTGGCGGCCGGCGCCGGGCCGAACTCCGCCGTGCTCAGGTAGAGCCGACGCGTCGTCGGGTCTTGCGTGATGGTGCGCGCCCCGCGGGCTGAGGATATGGTTTCGGTGCGGTAGCTGGTGGGCGAATCGGCGTAGATGACGGTGAGCGTGCCCTCCCCGTTCGAGCTGATGGCCGCTTGCGTCACCTCGTCAAACACCACCCCGTCGACGCCCTTGCCGATGGGTACTTGCGCCACTACCTTACCGGTCTGCGCGTCCAGCACGATGGCCTTTTCGTTGGCGCACACACTGAAGAGGCGGTGGCGTTTACGGTCCAACGCCAGGCCGCTGGGTTCCTCACCCGGAGCCACCGACCAGCGCTGCTTCACGACCAGGGTTTTGGCATCGAACACCACGATTTCGTTGGTATCCTCCAGGTTCACGAAGATCCGGCCCTTGCCGTCGGCTACGCCGGCTTCGGGGGCCCCGCCCAACGCCACCGTGCCCACCACCTTATCGGTCACCGGGTCGATGACGGTGGCGCTGCTGCCCGCGTTGTTGAACACGAACACCCGGCCGGAGAAGTCGTCTTGCAGCAGGGCGTCGGGCTTGGCACCCGTGGGCAGGCTGCCGAGCGGCTTCAATGTTTTCAGATCGAAGATGGTCACGGTGTTGGCACGGCCGTTGGTGATGTAGCCGCGTCCCAGCTTGGGCAGCGGCAGAATACCGTGTACGCCGGACGTGTTGGCAATGGTGCCCACTTTCTGGTGCGTGCGCAAGTCCACCACCTCTACCTGCGTAGCATGCGACAGGTACAGCCGCCGGGCGCTGGCATCTACGGCCAAGTAGTCCCAGCCGCCTTCGCCACCCACGGTCGTGGTGTGCAGCAAGTGATAGGCGGCAGGAGTGGATACCTGGGCGCGAGCCGGCAGAATGCTGCCCAAGCCGAATGCGGAGAGAAGTAGGAGGGTTTTCATGCGCTCCAACGTAGCGGGCAAACCTGTAGTTAATCTGTGCCGGAGTGCGGTCCATAGCCATCTGGACGACCGTCCGACTACTGTTATCGGGCTTGGGCTAGTTAGTCGGATGCCACGTCATGCCCAAGCCCATACCGCCGCCCGGGTACACCGTCGGCGTCCAGGAGGTACCATTCAGGATGCGCGGCTTGCGGCCCCAGCGGTTACGGTGCGACAGGTACGCCAGGTGGGCCGACAAAATACCGAAGCCCGCCCCGGCCACCACGTCCGATTGCCAGTGCTTGGTATTAATCATGCGCAGCGCGCCGACGCCCGTGGCAATAGTGTAAGCCCCGATACCGTACCACTGGCTTTTGTCGCGGAACTCGTTGTGCACGATGCTGGCCGCCAGAAACGCCTGCGCCGTGTGGCCCGACGGAAACGACAGGTTGTCCGAGCCGTCGGGTCGCTCCTCGCGGGTCAGGGCTTTCACGGCGTACACCGAGGCCAGCATAATCAGCTCCGACTTGCCGATGACCAGCAACGTGTTCAGGCGGTCATTGCGCGACTCTACCCCGGCCAGCGCCACCAGGCCCAATTCGGCGTAGGGCGCGAAAATCAGCACGTTGTCGAGGTGGGTGCGGTAGGTCGGGAACAGCCGGTGAATGTCGCGGTTGGCCTGCTGGTTGGTGTAGAAGCCGCCCCCGTTAAAGGTATACGCCCCGTAACCGATCAGCACCGCCGGCACGATGGTCGCCTTCACCAACTTCCCCCGGTACCAGGGCTTTTTCACGACGGCCGGTACGCCTGCGGGGTTCTCAAACTTGTGCGTGGTATCGGGCGCGGCGGCCGGCGGGGTTACTTGGCCCAAAGCCGCGCTGCTCATACTCAGGCTACCGGCCAGCAGCCATACGAAACGAAAAGGTGTCGCCATTGTCTTCAGAAGTTTAACCAGCCCCGACCGACCCGGCCTGTTGGCTCAGCGGCAGTGTACGAGGCGATTCTGGAGACATTCTGAACACCTTCCGGGTGACGGCATCGCGGACGGCTAGCGGCTAGTCGTGCGCCGTTATCAGCAGCCAGCCCGGCTCAACGCGGCGCAGTGCTCGCAGCGTACTCGTGTTTCCTCCACAGTGCGTGGGTCATAGTACTGCCAGTCGTCGCTGCGCTTGACGTCCTGCCCGATCGGACACGCATCATTGTCGTGAAAGGGGTACCGCTCCGGCACCGGGGGGAGCGACAAAGCACCCGTAACGTGGGGCGTATGACGAAAAAAAGGCGTAGTAGCGGCCACAGGAGAGGATATTGTGTGGCAAACTAGCGTACAATTCTGAAGACATTCGGGAGCAGTTACAACGGAGCAGCTGCTCATGCTAGCCGCTACGCTACACCTGCTTTATAAATAAGCATACGGCACGAGAGTCCTGTTCGGCACGGTAGACAGGTCTATACTTGGCCCTGTAGGTACTTTCCCCGCTTAGCGGGAATTTTGGTTCCTACTATTGTGCTACCCCTTGTTGCAATCAACTAAGGCGTACATAGCTAGTCGCGGGTGCGCAGCAGGGCCGCCAGTTTGCCGGGCACGAGCTCGTGCAGCACGTGGGTCACCACGCCCCAGATGCGCACGGCGCCCGCGTCGTGAATCTCCCAGGGCTGGTAGTCCGGGTTCTCCGGCTTGAGCCACCAGGTGCCGTGCTCGCACACCAAGCGCTTGACGGTGCACTCCCCGTCCACCACGGCTACCACGATGTGGTTGTGGTCGGCTTCCATCTGCTTGTCCACGGCCAGCAGGTCGCCCTCGTGAATCTCGGCGTTTTTCATGCTCTCCCCGCTTACCCGCACCAGGTACGTGGCATCGGGGTGGCGCAGGAGCAGGCGGTTCAGGTCAAATAGCTCATCGGTGTAATCGGACGCCGGCGAGGGAAAGCCGGCGGACACCGAGCAGCTAAAGAGAGGAAGCAAAAATGGGGTTTGGGAGTCGTGGACCGGGATTAATTCGACGTTGCGCATGGGTGGTGTAGCATAGGCGTGGCCACAATAATACGTGCTGCTAATAAAATTAGTAGAAACAAGGCTAAAAATTGTAGCCGAAAGTTGGGAAAGGCTACCGGCAATACCCCGGGTGTTACCCAGTCACGCCCCCCTCCGAACCGACCACGCAAGCTGACTGGCCGAAGGCTCATCAACCTACACTGCCGCTTATAAAAAGTGGTTTTTAAGCTGCTGTCACACCGTCATTTCGACGCAGCCACAAAGGGGCAGTGGGGGAAAGAAGGAGGTGTAAAAAGAGCAAAAAGATATAATAAATAGAGCAAAAAGAAAACTATAAGGGTGCTTTTTTCGTTTAATAAGTATAATAAACGCCCACGAAAACAGCGCTTTATCATGAAAAAGACCCGCAAGAACGCCGCCCGTACCGCTACTCCCCGCCCCGACGTTTACCAGATTGTAACCGACCGCATTGTGGCCGCGCTGGAAGGCGGCATCATTCCGTGGCGCAAGCCGTGGAACGCGGTGTATGGTTTGCCCCGCAACTACGCCACGGGTGCGGCTTACACGGGCATCAACGCCTTTCTGCTGCACTTCAGCGGCGCGCTGCCTTTCTTTTTAACCTTCAAGCAGGCCCTGGCCCTGGGCGGTAACGTGCGCAAGGGCGCCAAGGGGCACCCGGTGGTGTACTACAACGTGTCGGTACGCGAGAACGAGCAAACCGGCAAGGAAGAAAAAACACCTTTCCTGAAGTACTACACCGTGTTTTCAGTAGAGGACATCGAAAATATTGACTTTGTGCTGCCCGCGGTGGAACGCCACGCGCACACGCCCATTGAGGCGGCCGAGGCCATTGTGCGCAACTGGGACGGGCGCCCGGCCATTGAACACCTGCACCAGCGGGCCTACTACTCCCCGGCGCTTGACCTGGTGAACATGCCGGAGCGGGACACCTTCACCACCGCCGAAGGCTACTACGCGACCCTGTTTCACGAGCTGACCCACAGCACGGGCCACGCTTCCCGGCTCGACCGGCTAGACCTGACCGCCGGCGAAGGCAAGCGCTCGGCCAGCTACGCCCGCGAGGAACTGACGGCCGAAATGGGTGCTTCCTTTCTCTGCGCCGCGGCCGGGCTCGATACGGCCCAGACCGAGACCAATGCCGTGGCCTACATCCAGTCTTGGCTGGAGCGTCTGAAAAACGACAAAAAGCTGGTGCTACAGGCAGCCAGCAAGGCCCAGCGCGCCGCCAAGCTTATTTTGGGTGTGGTCGAGGAGGGCGAGCCGGTGGCCGCTCCCGCGCCGCCCCGGGTGGTGGAGCTGGTGCCCGAAGAAGACGAAGTGAGCCAACAGTACAGAGCGGCTGAACTCAGCTGGCTAGCGGCCGCATAAGCCCCGGTCGGGCAGCCGCGGCCGGCGGCTGCCCACCTGGCTGGTTGCTTTTTCACCCTCTTCTCCCCTACCGCCCCATGAATGCAAGTGAAGCCCCCGTTTTCGGGGACCCCGATTGGAACCACTACCGCGCGCGGGTAGCCGCCGTGCTCACCGACATCGAAGCTGATATGCAGCAGCGCGGTTACGGCCTGAGCAGCGAAGGCCTCACGCTCGAAGTAGCCGAGCGCCTGCCGGTGGGGGTGGCCACCATTGAAGACTTTCAGGTGCTTGACGCGCTGGTCAACGCCCTGCGGCCCTTGGCCCGCGAAGCCGTACGCGCCACCCGCGAAGACCAGGCCGGGCAGTACCGCCTGTTGCTGCTTTGAGGGGCTCCCGCCATTCACGCTATTTCCATTCGTATGCCCGCAGCCCAGCAGTTAACCGTCGGCGACGCCGTGCTCTACCCCCGCGAGCACGCGGTGGGCCTCATCTACGAAGTCTACGAGCGCGGCCCGGGAGAGCGGCCCGGCGTGCAGCTGCTGCTCAGCCGGGGCGGGCGCGACCTGAGCGGCTTCAGCGCCGAGGAGGCCGACCAGTTCCTGGTACCCCTGGGGCATACGGGCCTGCGCTACGAGTTTACCCACGTGGGCCAGCTGCACGCCGACTACCGCCGCGGCCATTTCGCCGCCTTTGCCACGGCCCGGCTGCTGGCCGGCTTTCAGGACCCGCGCTACCTGGCCGTGCCCTGAACGACCCTGCTACCCGCGCTTTCCCTAACGTTTACCCTCTTCCCATGCCCCAGCAACCCAACTCCGCCGCCCTCTCCAACCCGTTTCCTCCGCAGCAGGCCTACCTGGCCATTGAGCAGCAACCCGTCAATGCGGCCGAACAACGCCGCCTGCTGGCCCTGCGCCGGCACGTGCAGGCTCACACCCATACCACCGATTTGCGCGGGCTGGCGGGGGCGGTGAAGAAGCTCTTGGGTCCCGGCTACGAGGTGGGCTGCGGCAGCGCCCACATCTGGGTGCAGCGCGCCGGCGAGCAGCAGCGCCTGGCCGTCGTGGCCGACCGGCTGACAACGGCTTACCGCGACTGGTTTGAGCCTCTACCCGACCCTCCCGCTACCAGCCGTACCTCCCGCCGGCGCCTTTCCGGCGGGCTGCTTGACGCCGGTCCCGAGCAATCTTGAGTTCCAGCCGTGTCCCAACAAACAAGCGCAGCCGCCAAACTCGGCGGCTGCGCTTGTTTGTTGGGACACCTAATGCGGGCAGTGGGGCAAAGAAGACTGATTAAAAAGAGCAAAAAGATACATAAAATAGGTAAAAAAGAGAACGAGCGGAGCGGTTGTTTCGTTTAATATACAGAGGCAAGCATCAATAAATCAGCTCTGTATTATGGAAAATGCGCCCCGTTCAATTGTCGCCAAACCGTTGCTTTTCAGCCTGCACAACACTGAGTTGGTGAGGCCCGAGGGCGCCAACTTCCCGCTGCCGCCCCGCCTGTTTCTGCGCACCGCGCCCGGCCAGCCCGCGCACATTGTGGCCCTGTGTGGCACCACGGGCAAGCTCTTTCCGACGACGAGCTACGATGGCGGCCCGTTCCAGGTAGTAGGCGGTGCTGCCTACGCCACTCGCCAGGCCCTCGGGACGTATTTCCTGACCCAGCACGCGGGCATGCTGCCCGCCGAGGGGGCCGCCACGCTGCTGGGCGTGGACGGCAGCACCCGCGAGCTACGCCCCGAAAAGGGCCGCAAAAGCTTTGGCCTGGCCCAACTGTACGCCGCGCTGGAAGCCAACTACATCGACGTGCACTGCCCCCAGCATGGGCCTTACGAGGGCTACATCCTGGTGTTTGACGACGAGGGCAAAGACCGCCGGCGCCCCATCAACCCGCTGGCCACGGCCCTGTGGTACGAAACCTACCCCCTGGAGCACTATTCGCCCGTCGACGTAGTGGCCGGTCCGGTGCTGCTGATGAAGTCCGCTTTGCTGCGCTGAACCCAGCGCGGGAGCCGCTCCGGTACCGGAGCGGCTCCCGCGCTGCCTGCCCGTTTCACTCCTCACCGCTTACCGCCGATGCCTGCTACTTCGAATACATCCATTGCCTCCGCTACCGGCCTCTGCCCTCAACTGGAGGCCCTGCGCACGGAACTGCGCTGCATCCTGCAGCACCCGGCCATTGCGCCGGCTCGCCGGCAGGCCGCCGAAGCGTTTATGCGCCGGTGCACCGATGCGGCCCGACTAGAACGGTGGCTGGCCCTGGCCGTGACCGAGTGTGGGCGCTGGGAAGAGCAAACGCTGGCCTCAGAAGACGGGCCCGAAAGAAAAAGAAATTATAGCCAAGTGAGCAGCTAGCACGTAGACAGGCTACCTTTCGCGCTTTATTCTGTGCCTTTTTAGCCTTTCTTCCATGCCTAAAGTGCCCTCCCCCACCGTGGCTTTCACCGAGCCCCTGACCAGCCCGCCGCGCGTACACCACCCCGCCACCCTGGCCGAGTTGCTGGAAGTTGCCGGTACGCGCAAGCGCATCGTGGAAGCCTGGGGCGTGTCGGCCCGTACCTACGACACCCGCAAGCGCAGCCCCGGTACCTGCACCGTCGGCGAACTGCAGCAGCTGGCGCGGGTGCTCAATGTCTCCGAAGAGGACCTCTTTGCCGTCGTGCGCGCTGAAGCGGCCGCGGAGTAAGGGGTATCAATGGGCAACAAATCATGCCCCGTGCCCGGTGCCGGGATGATTAACCGCTCTGAGCCTAGCTTTGAGCTGGATGTTATTTCCCGCGACCCTTCCGGTATGGTTTCTGACGCTCAAATCGAGATGAAAATCAAGGAGTTTAAAGCCTGGGTTAATCTCCCGGCTTATGATAGCATTCTCGAAGCACTCATCAGAAATTCCTACGCGCAGAACATCGGGCTTTCCCTGTACGACAAGGACTGGTCCACCTGTAGTGCTACGACACTCCCCGATGGGAGACGGGCCTTTTATCTCTGGATAAAGAAAGAGCCCCGTTTTGGCAGCAAAAGGGAAGTGATTTTTGACATCATGCACGAATCGGGGCACGCCCATGATGACGTTGACCGGCCATTACCCGGTACTCGCGACCGTGACCCGGTAGCGGAGAGAGGGCGGGAGCTTCGGGCTTGGGCTTATGCTGACGAGCAGTTCGACGCATTCCCCGACGACCTGGCGGATGCCCAGCCCGAATACGAAGCATATAAGCGGGGGTGCCTGGCAACGTATCCGGCTCCACTTTAGCCATTGCGGCCTACGCGCTCCGTGCTGGTAAACGGCCTGCGAGCTGTTCTGCCGGTTACTGCGCCGCCTCGAAGGCGCCCGCCATCAGCTCCTGCTCGGTGCGCGAGACCTGATACCGGCTGGCCACGTCCGGCCATTGCCGCACCGCGGCCACAACCTGCGCGAGCACCGTTTCGGCCTGTGCGGCCGACAGGCGGAAGTAGGGGGCTACCTCCCGGGCCAGGTCGAGGTCGAGCGCATTGTCCGTTTCGGAGATGTTGAGCTTGAGGCCCTGCCCGTAGCGGATGGGGTTCAGGTCGAACGCCGGCGCGAGGCGCCAGCCCCGGGGCGTGAGCAGAAAGCCGTGGTTGCGCAGGTGGTCGTCGGTGTTCGAGACGCAGATGTTGAACACGATGCGCCGCCAGAGCTCCGTCAGGTCCCCGGCCACCTGGGCGCCCTGCTGGATGAGCAGGCCCGCCAGTTCCAGGTAGCTGGCCCCGTCCTGGTGGTCCGTGCCGTCCTGGTAGCCCAGCAGGGTCATAGCCGAGGCAAAGTGCAGCCGCTCGCCGGTGGCCGTGCGGTCAAAGCGCTGGGAAAGGAAGGTGTGGTGGCGGCTGTTGAAGCGCTGGGCCCGGCCGGTGGCCACCTGCAGGCCGGCGGCCTGGGCCAACTCGTTCACGACGGCTTCCCAGGCGCCGACGTCGTGCTCGTCCTGCCCGCTGGGGAACTTGGCAATCCACAATTGTCCGTGCTCGTCCACCACGCTGGCCTTGGGCCGCGCCCCGCCCAGTGAGGAGCCAGGCGCGACCAGCATAAACAGCCACTTAAGGTAGTCCGGGTCCTGGGGCGCGTCCACCCGCTCCAGCTGCAAGCTGGCGTATTCCAACTCCCGCAGGGACGTCCACGGCGGGGCCGCCATGGCCCGGTTGTCGTTGAGAAACGGGCCGGCCGGGTCGGTTTTGAAACGCAGCCCGCCCATGCGGTGGCCATCGAAGACCCCCAGCAGGTAGTCCGATTCGAGCAGCGGCCGCTCGCGGCGCTCCTCCTGCCGGGCCAGGGCGGCTTCGCGCCGGCGCATGAGCAGCCGCCCCCAGCGGTCGGGCGAGGAATCCAGGAACAGGCCAAAGTTGGACTGGTCTTCCGGCAGGTACTGCGGCCCGGCAAACAGCTGCAGCGCCGGGTCAAGCGCCTGGGCCTGCGGCTGGGCCAGCCACTGCGCGTCGTAGGCAAAGGAAAACACTTCTTTGCCCCGCACCGGCACGGCCGAGAGCGTGCCCATCAGCTGCGGTCCATCGGCCAGGCCCTGCCAGTCGGCGTACACGTAGAGCTGGCGGCGTTCAGCGGTTTTGGCCATGGAACTACTCGCCAGCAGATTGTTTCGGGGCGCGGGCGCTAACCACCAGTTCGGCATCCTGCAGCTTGCGGCCCAATACGTCGTCGGCTGCCAGCTGGAGCAGGGTTTTTTCCAGCCCCAGCACGAACAGCACCTGCAGGTAGGCCCCCATGCTCACCGTGGCAGCGCCCTGCTCGATGGCGTGCAGGGTGTTGCGGCTGATGGCCGCGCGCTCCGCCACCCGGGCCGCGCTGAGCTTGCGGCGCAGGCGGGCCAGGCGGATGTTTTCCCCCGTCTGCGTCAGCAGCTGCTGCAATCGTGGTAACAGGACAACGGATTCTTTTGGCATAATGCGCAATATGATGAGCAAAAATACCTGATAGCGCCCAATTTATTGCGCATTATTTTAATTGCCGCCGTTGCCCATGTCCCGCAACCGGTTGTACTGGCAGCGGTATAAAACCTGTGGCTTTTTTCCCTGACTACGACGACGCTCACCATTAGCTACGGCGCACCAGCCGAAGGCAAGCACCTAGCGCAACCCGCAGATTTTCAAAAACAGCCCACCCGGATTTTTAGTCGCCTTGACCTTATCGGTTTTCAGCTGGTAGGTGAACTTGAACAGCTGGTCCAGGTGCTTGGCATCCCCGAGGATGGTGGCCACCAGCTGCGGCTGGGTAATGCCCAGCGCGTCCAGGTGCTGCCGGGCAGCGAAGGCCCGGGCGTCCTCAGCCGGCTGCTCGAACGGGATGGGCAGCTGCTGGGGGTGCTGGCGGGCGATGGTGAAGCGCACCGCGTCGTAGGCCCTGCCCTTCTTGACCAGCTCGTAGTCAATCTTGAGGTCGGTGTGCTCGCTGACCTGGCGCACGGCAATGTCGAGCACCCGGGCTTTAAGTTGGCTGATGTTCTGAAACAGCTCCGGCTCCTTGCCCTTGGGGTCTTTCAGGTGCAGCATCTGCTTGAACTCGTCCAGTGGGTAGGTACGGGTCGAGGTTTTGTCCTTCCATTGGCTCACCAGCTGGTAGATGCGCTTGGCGTACTTGCTGCTCAGCTTCAGGGCCGAGTGCAGCTGGTAGGACGTAAAATTTTCCTTGAGGTTGAACAGGTAGGGGCGAATTGGCGCCGCCAGCTGAATCTGCAGGCAGCCTTTGCCCTTGATGTACTCCACGCGCTGAAACATCCACAGCTGCTGGTAGGTGCGCTCGCTTTCCACCTCGAACATCCGCGAGCCCATGTCGGCCGTCGCTTCGCGCAGCTGCTGGTAGTTCCACTGCCGCCCGGTCAGCGCTTCCACATCCTTCACGTAAATCGTGTATTCTTGGTCGGCCGTGTCGTCCCGGCGTAGCCGGGAGAGCAGGTAGAAGAATATGTCGAGCTGGCAAGCGGTGTAGTCGTAGCGCGCCTGGGTGATGGCATTGTGCTGGCGAACAACGGGGGTGGGCTCCACCACCACAACGGCAGTTTCTTCGGGCTTCATAGGGTAGCAGATACGGACGCGGGATAAGGCAAATGTAAGCCCGCAGAGGATAAAAAACCACAGTGGTAATTGAACGTGGTTTTTGGCTTATAAAACGTGGTCTTTAGGCTTATAAAACGTGAGAGTTCGCTTATAAAACGTGGTAATAAAAGGTATAAAAAGTGGTTTTTCGCTTATAAAAAGTGGTTTTATACCATTATATACTACTGTGTATCAGCGAGTTATGAGCCCTACAAATAGAACAAGTAATAGCAAATAACTCACAAAGGTTGATGTTACCCCCCTCGATAAGCTTTTAGATGGTCGGCTGCAAACCACCAGCCAAACAAACAAGAAAACAACACAACGAACAGAAGAAAACAGACGTCATTAATGGATTGCACTTTTTTAAGACGTTAGTTACTGATTCAAAGTTAATCTCACGTTTTATAAGCGACTACAGCTTCTCGAAGCCGAGACGGGAATCGGTGCTCTGCACCACTTTTTATAAGTCATTCCAACTTTTTTCAAGGTCAAACAGATGTTTACTAACTTTTTGCTAACTATTAGCTAACAATGAATTACCACTTTTTATAAGTCCCGGCAGTGCTCCCAGCGGCCAACTAGCACGTTTTATAAGCGCAACCCCAGGCCACTATCCGCAGTAAATGCCCTCTTTTTGCCCTGGGTGCGCGGTTTAGCTCCCTCAGCGGAACACAGCAGTTGCGCCGCCTGCGGGCAAGGGCGGGCTGCCAGACGACCGGCGCTTATAAAAAGTGAGCGCAGCCAGAGGGCATCGCGTGCAGCCTGGCGCCTCCCCTCCCCCACCGCCCAAAAGCAAAGCAGCCCCCGAAGAGGCTGCTTGCACTGAGTCGGCGGAGAGAAGCCCCTCCCCTACTTAACCGGCAGCTTGCCAGACTTACGCAGGTAGGCATCGTAGTGGCGGTGGGCCGCCTCCAAGTAGTTCTTGATGGTAGTCGGGGTGTCCGGACCCGGCGTGGCCAGCAGCAGGCTCATCTTAATCTCCTGCACCACGGATTTGGCGATTTGCACCGTATGCAGGGGCACTTCGGGCTCCGGGGCTGGTGCCGCGGCCGCGGCGGTCTTACGGCCCCGCGTGGAGGCACGCGCCCGAGCGGCTGTCGGTGGTCCTGGTTGCGAGACCGTGGGCTGCGGCGCCATAGCTGCGGGTTCAGGGGCAGGGGCCGCAACTACCGGCGCAGCTGTGGGCGTGGGGGGCGCAATGGGCTCTACCGGCGCCGGCGGCGTGGTGGCCGTGCGGGTGGCCTCCCCTCCCATTCCCGCCCGGGCCTGCTGGCGAGCCTCTTCGGGTACTTCAATGCGGCGGCGCGGCGTGATTTGTGGTTTCTCGAAGCCCATTACTTAGCGGAGGTTGAAGCGGTGGATACGGTGGTAGCCGCGGTAGAACGGCGGTCGGGCAAGCCCAGGCGCTCGATGAGTTCCTCGCACACGCGGCGGATTTCCTCGCTCGTGTCCTTGGAGCCGCCGGCGTAGCGCGACCAGGCCGGGTTAAGCAGGCTGTAAAGCGTCGAGGCCCGGGTGTAGGCCTTGCGGTGGCCTAGGTACGAGTTAAAGCGCGCCAGGCCCAGTCCATCGATATAGTCGTCCATCTCTTTCTCCTCCCGCTGCCCCGCCACGCGCTTGGTGGGCAGGCCGTAGTACTGGAAGTCAATCTGGGCGTCGTCGGCGGCTTTCTTGATGGCCTCCAGGATGGTCATAAATTCGGCCGTAGAAGCCCGGTCCAGGTAATCCGACACCAGGGGCACTATCACCGCGTCGCAGGCCGTCAGGGCGTTGAACACGTCGTCGCCGTCGGCGCGGCCGGGCACGTCGATGATGATGAGGTCGTAGTTGTGCTCGGGATTATCGATGAAGTCAAAAATCTGGCTCAGCTGCCAGGGGTACACGTCGTAGGGATACTGGGCATCGGGGTTGACTTCGCGCAGCTTGGCGAAGTTGGCCGCGTCCACCTGCTCGCGGGTCTTGACAATGCTCTGCTGGTAGTCGCAGTCGAGGACGGCGATGCGCAAGCCGTACTCCGTTGCCAGCGGGGCAGCGAGCACCAGAGCCAGCGTGGATTTACCGGAGCCCCCCTTCTGGGTGGCAAAGCTGATAACCTTGGACATAGTGGGTGTGGGGTTGAGGCGTAGGTAGGTACCGGGGCAACGCGCCGGCAGGACAATAAACCAAAAGTAATAGAAAAGCAGAAAGCCAGAAGCGCAGAACAACACTTTTGCTGAAAAGCAGAAGTGTTTTTAGCCAGAAAAGCATTTCTGCTTTTCTGTCGTCATGCGGTTCTGTCAAGTTGCAGAAAAGTTAAATAACAAAAAAGCAGAATCACACAACAACAGAAAAACAGGTTTGCAGAAGTGTGTTTTTGCAGAACCGCAGCTAGATGGGGCGGGTAGCTAGTGAGTACGTGAATTCAACAGAAATACAAAACAACAGGACAACAGATTTGCACAAAAGCAGAAAGCAGGGAGCCGACGCGTAAGGGCACAGCTGGTAGAACTGTAGAACTACAGAAAAGCAGAATTGCGGCACAAGCGACCAGTTAGAGCTAGCAGGTGCCGTATATCAGCAACAGAAATGCAGAATTGCAGAACTGTTGATTTGAACCCAGCAGCTTAAAACCCGCGTCGGCGTGCCCTTGAGCTGCAATGCGGCATAATTGAATCAAAGCCAGCAACCAGCAATTAGCCAAATCAGGTTTTGGAGGAGCCTGGGTGCATAGTCTGTTGCAACGGGTTTGATTCAGAACCTAGATGGCAAATGAAAGCGAAGTGCCCCGGGAGCTAACACTAATGTTCAAAGCTTCGTACTAGCTTCTTACTAACTTATTGCTAACTGTAGAATGGTCTTAGCAAGAAGAACAACTCAGGCGTAGAGCTAACGTGCTATTCCTGAGTTATTTATAAACCAGCAGAGCTGTTTTAGCGGGCCATCTGAATGTAAGTAATTGGTTTACAGATGTAAATGTGGGCCGCGAGCCTAACAACAACATACATGTCATGAGTACAGCGCTTCGCAAACGGGTTACCCTCGACAGCATTGCCTACCGCAAAGCCGACGCGGCGGCCGCGGAAGTCGGCGCCAGCCTGGGGGCCTACACCAGTGCGGCCGTGGAGTACTTTGCTACCCGAGGGCTCGACCCCCGCGCCACGGAAGCGCGCGAAGGGCAGCTCATCATGCAGCAGATAAAAAAGCTGGGTGACCGGGTCTTCGGCTTCATGCAGGAGCAGGAGCGCACGCTGCTCACGGCCATGCTCGAAGAAATGCTGCGTACCCGCATCACGCTGGAGCGGGTGCTGCGCATGAACGAAATCCTGGTAAGCAACCTGAACGCGCAGCTGGAAACGCTCAGCGAAGCGCAGCTGCAGCGGCAGCAGCAGGCGCTCCAATTGCTGCGCCAGCGCAACGAAGAAGCGGTAGAAAGGCAGGTAAAAGAAGCGCTGCTGACCGCCAGCAAACAGGGCCCGGGAAAGCACGAGGCGCCAGTGGAAAGAAAAGTAAATCCGGGGCAATCGGGAGAAGAAGGAGCTACTTCCAGCGAACTTAAAGCAGGTTAAAAGGCCGATGTACGTCAAACTTATCAACCCCAAAACGCACGGCAAAGCGGCGTATACCAATACCGGCAGCTGCGCGCAAACACTGAATTATCTGCAGCACGAAGCGGTAGGGGAGGGGCAGGAAGCAACGTTTTTTAACGCCGATTCGGACGAGCTCGGCGCTGCGCAGCTGCTGCAACGCATCGACTCCAACGTGAAAGGACTGCGGGCCACGGAGGCCAAATTTTACTCGCTGGTGCTGAGTCCCAGCGAGCAGGAGCTGGCCCACATCGGAAACGACCCCGACAAGCTCAAGGCGTACACCCGGCAGGTCATGGGCCAGTACGCGCAGAACTTCCGGCTGCCCGGTGGCCGGCAGCTGGACAGCCAAAGCCTGGTATGGGGGGCCATCCTCCACCAGGACCGCACCCACCGGGGGACGGACCCCGAGGTAGTGGCGGGCACGGCCAAGGCCGGCGCCAAGCGCGCGGGCCTTCAGACGCACGTGCACATCATCGTCAGCGCCCGTGACCGGGAGCAAAAGCTGACCCTCAACCCCGGCGGGCGCCGGCAGCGGTTTGACCTGATGCGCTGGCAAGCGGCGGCCGGCCGGCAGTTTGAGCAGCAGTTCGGCTACGAGGCCCAGGCGCACGAGAAGCTGCGGCCCAAGGCAGCCCGGCCACGCGACCCGGCCTACGATGCCGGCCGGCTGGAGAAGATTGCCGGGCGCGTGGCTGCCATCAACCAGCTGGTGCCCCGGGAGCAGCACCTGGCGCCGGACCGGGTGCAGGCCATTGCCCAGGCCCGGCAGTTTGACAAGACGTTTTACCGGATGCTGCGCCGGGTGGAGGAGCGCGCCCGCGACGGCCGACCCATCGACAACGCCCTGAAGCTGCTGCGCACCGGGCGGGAGCAGGCCCCGGCCCCGCAGCGCCAGGCGGTGACGGCCCTGCACGCGGTCCAACACCTGGTGCGCAACGCCCAAGCTACCCGGGACGAGCGCACCGAGCAGGTGGCCGAGAAGCCCGGGCGCCGCAGCGCCGAGCTGGATATCGAGATGTAAACCCACCCCATCCTATTTCCCCCCCATGCTAAACCAACCACCCCGGCCCGCGTCCGCTTCACAATCCGTCTTGCTCATCCTGGCCCTGCTGCTGGCGGGCCTGCTGGCCGGCGAGTGGTACGTGCTGCTGCACCCCGCGGAGCTGGCCGCGGCCCGCGCCGCGCAACACCAGGCCGCTCAGGCTCCCCGGCTGACTCCCGGGCAGCGCCTGGCGGCCCGGCTGGCCGTACTCAACCGGCAGCGGGCCGAAGCGCGGCGGACGCGGCTGCGGCGGCAAGCGGCGCCCGTGGTGGGCAAGCCGGCGGCCGAGCTGGCCACCGCCACGAGTCAGGCCGGCGACCAGGTCGTGCGCACGGGTGGGACAGCGGCCCTGCGCGTGGCCACCGCCGGGCAGGGATTTCAACAGAAGGTACTGGTGAAGGCCGGCCGGTTTTACGACGCGGCCGGCGGGTACCTGCGGGGGCTGCTGCTGCTCGTAGCCCTGGCTCTGGTATTTCTGCAACCGGCACCGGCGCGCAAACCGGGGCAGGCCCGCCGCAAGCCGTTACGGCCCCAGGCCGTGCGTCTCGTGGTGGCCAGCTGCGCGGGCCTGGCCCTGCTCAGCGCCTACGTGCTGCTCGGCATCGCGTCGTACCCAGCCGGCTTTATCCGGGTGGGCTACCCCGTGACGGCGGCGTTGGTGCTGGCCAGCGGCTTTGTGGTGGGGCTGCTGCGGGCGCTGACCAAAAGCCCGGACTTTGGGCTGAGCGTGGAGCGCAAGAAGGTAGATACACCCGATGGGTTCAGCTTGCCCACGGAAGGGGGCGGTTGGGTGAACGTACCCAATCCCTACCGGGGCGTGCTGGTGTTGGGCGGCGCCGGCGCGGGCAAAACGTACTCCATCGGGGAGCCCGTGATTGAGCAGCTGGCGGCCAAGAATTTTGCCGGACTCATCTACGACTTCAAGTTCCCGGTGCTGGCGGAGACGGCGCAGAAGGCGCTAGAGCTGGCCGGGCGCCGGCCGGATGCCGGGCGGCGACTGCCCAACGGGGAGCCCGAGCCGGCGGTGGTGCTGCACGTCATCAACTTCCGCGACCTGACGCGCAGCGAGCGGGTCAACCCCTTGCGAGCCGCGGACATGCCGGTGGTGGCTTTTGCCGAGGAGTACTCCCGGGCCATCATCAACAACTTAAACCCGGCCAGCATCCGCAAGATGGAGTTTTTCGACATCAGCGCCGTGGCCTACCTGACGGGCATCATCTGGTTTTACAAAAAGCATTTCCCGCGCTACTGCACCATCCCCCACGTAGTGGCCACGGCCATCCACAAGGACTTCAAGCACGTGCTCTCGATGCTGGAAACCGACCCCGAGTGCGCCGGCATGGTGCGCAGCATTGTGACGGCCGTGGAGCAGCGGGCCGAAAAGCAGGTAGCCGCCGTGGTGGGCACGCTGCAGGTGATACTGAACCGCATCAACTCCCCGGAAATCGTGTGGGTGCTCACGCCCGACGAGGCGAAAGGGGAGGGGTTCTCGCTGAACCTGAACGACCCCCAGCAGCCGGCATTGCTCTGCATCGGCAACGACCCCACGCTAAAGGAAACCTTTTCGCCGGTGGTCAGCTGCATCATCACCGTGGCCATCAAGCTCATGAACCAGCAGCACAAGCACCGCAGCTACGTGTTCCTCGACGAGGCCGCCACGGTCTACGTGCCGGGGCTGGAGCTGCTGCCCGCCACGGCCCGCAGCAACAAGGTGGCCACCATCTACATGACCCAGGATTTGGCGCAGATGACCGATGCCTATGGTCCTGAAAAGATGAAGGTTATGGTTTCCAACCTCAACAACCAGTTTTTCGGCAAGGTCAACTCGCTCGACACGGCCAAGTTCATTTCCGAGCTCGTGGGCCGCGAGGACAAGCAGATGCACAGCACCAGCACCGGCAAGAGCCAGGGCGGGGCGGGCAGCCGCGGCAGCCACAGTTCCAACCTGAGCACCAGCTACCAGGAGCGCAACCTGGTGCGGGTGCAGGACGCCATCAGCCTGCAGCAGGGCGAGTTTATCGGGCAGACCGTGGAAACCGAGCGCACCTTCTTCCAGGGTATCATCTCCCGGGCCGATGCCACCCCGGAGCGTTTCCCGCTGCACCCGGTGGCCACGTTCGGCGACAGCGAAGAAGATAGCGCCGCCACGCTCACGGTGGTGGTTCAGGAGAACTACCGGCGCGTCAGCCAGCAGGTCCGAGAAACCCTGGCCCTGCACGCAAATACCTTAGCAGGAGCCACCAAGAACGAGGTCGAATAGCCTCGAAAACCCAGCAGAAAGGGACGTTAAGCCACTTTTTGCTGTTAAGTAAGTACCCAACACCTAGACTTCCATTCCGATGATGAAGAGCTTTTTTACCCCGGCCCCGGCCGGCCTTGATGCCGAGCAACTCGCGGCTCGCCAGGAGCGGGAGCGCGGCGCCAACAACTCCATTGCCATCCTGATGAGCAACGGCCCGGCGCCGAGCCCGGAGAGCGTGGCCATCATGCAGCGCTACGTGGACGGAGAGCTGAGCATTGACGAGGCCATTGAACTCAACGATGAGCTGCTGTTGGCCCGTTACCAGCCGGGCGTCGCCCCGGCCAGCCCCGAGGACCAAGCCGCCCGCTGATGGTAGCCGGCGACCGATTCAGCGACGAAAACGGGGTACGGATAAACCGGCTGGGCATTACCGACCCCCAGCAACTGGCCCAGGCCGAAACCGACTCCTCGCTGCTGCGCCTGCAGCGGCTCAACCTGCAGGGCGGCATCCCCGGCGGGCGCTACGACCACGCCCACCTCAAACAGGTGCACCAGAAGCTGTTTGAGGGCGTCTACCAGTGGGCCGGCGAAACCCGGGCCGACCGGGAGTTTCAGGGCCACAAGCCCACGTACGTCACCGGCTTCAAGGAAACGATGACCTACGCCCCCTACAAAGAGATTGAGCAGCGGCTGAACGCCATTGGCGCGCAGTTGGGCCAGGAAAACTACCTGAAGGGGCTGTCGGAGGAAAAGTTTGCCGAGCGCGCGGCCTACTACCTCGACCAGTACAACCACACCCACGCCTTTCGGGACGGTAACGGGCGCACGCTGCAGGCCACGTTCGTGCAGCTGGGCCAGGAAGCCGGCTACCAGGTCGACTTTGCCCGCATCGACCCGGCTACGCTCAACCGGGCCCGCGACCTGGCCATCGTGCGCCCGCACGCACCGGAAGAGGCAGCGAAGAACCTGCAGGCGCTAAAAGCCATGTTTGAACAGGTCATCAGCCCGGCGCCCGGCCTCGAAGCCGAGCAGCGCCGCGACTCCAGCCAGGCGCGTCCCCTAGCCGCGTTATCCCCGGAGATGAAAGCCATGGATGCCCGGCGCGAACTGGAGGTAACCGGCTACCGGGTGATGGACATCGTGGCCAACATGCCCGGCGCCGGCAATTACGAGAAGGGCGTGGCGGTAGGGAAGGGGGTAGAGGCAACGAACTTAAACCCCGCAGCAATTCAGAGCCACTTAAAGCAGTTTCAGCAGGCGGCGGAGAAGATTATCAAGCATCCCGCGTTGCAGGGTCCAGATACGCGGCAGGACCAAACGGATGCCAAACGGTTTCGGTTGGCGGCTGAGCAGGTTCAAGCATTAGCCGTGATGAAAGAATCTAATGTTGAGAAGGTGCTCGGGCAGCCCAAAACGCACGAAGAGGCTCAGGCTGTTTTCAAGCAGGCTGCTGAGCAAGTAGCACTAGGCCTGCGCGAGCACGGGAAAGGGTTGGACGCGGCTAGACTTCAGGAAGTAGCCCGGCACGTTGAGCGCACACCCTTTATCGGTGGGTTGAACCGGGAAAATGTTGGTAAGTCCATCGACGCGGCTGACCGGATTCCGGCACTGAGGGGTAGTAGTCAACTGAGCGAACTAAAAAGTGCAGTCGGAATTATGGAAAAAATGCCCTTTGAAAAGGAACGCCGTGAAGCTAGTGTTCAAGGTCGCGGGACCGGTGGCATAGACCGCTAGAGTTACAAATCAGCTTAAAATGAGTAAAGCCCTGGCCGTTTACGGCCAGGGCTTTGAGGATTAGCACCAGCAATTCAATTAAAATTGCGGCAGGCTCAACAAGTTGTCTTTTGTTGTGGAATCCGGTTCCGTTTTGATGTATTCGTTGCCGGCCGCGCTTTTCTGATGGATTACGTTAATCGTGCGTCCGGCAGCTTGCACGTGGTATTTGTAGTTACCGGATTTGAGATTGGCTATCACGACGGCCACGGTTGATTCAAATACTTGCCCAGAGGTGTTAAGGCCTTTGATGTGGGTGATGTGCTCGTGAGAGCTGTTCGCGTTCGGCTTGCGAATGTGGGTAATGCGGTTAGACATAATGGCAAGGATTAGCGCTTGGTAGAAAAATAGTTGATGGTCCAGAGCAGGCCGCATACCGAGAGCAGCAGCACCAAAACGGCACGGGTGTCCCCTTTGAGCGAGCCTAAAAAGCGAAAAGCGGAGGTTGAAGCTTGCACCGCTTGCCCAATGGTATTGGTCACGGCAGCAAGCTCATTGCTTGGGGTTGGAAAATTGCGAGTCATAAAAGGAAGTGAAGAAGTTAAAAAGAGGTGTTTTGATTGTGAAGGCGATGGTCCACGGCGGGGCCTTCCCATCGGCCCGTAATCTGATACAGCTCGTAGAAGACCAACCATTCGGCAAGCCATGGAATGGTCTTGTCATACAGATGGTGTTTGTCTGACCAGGCTAGGTCGCCGGGATAGTAAAGGCACAGGCTATTGTCGGCCGGGTAGAAGTGCGTGAGGGCGTGGTGCCGGTATTCAATGTCTGGATTGAGCACGAACACTTTCGGGGGCCGGCCAGGAGTGTAGTCAATTTTGATATGGTAAGTGCCTTCGCCACCGGGCGAGGACACCTCACCGCGACAGGTCAATGCATTGCGCTTCAGCTGGCACCGAAAAGCTGGATAGTGCCGCTCGACCAACTGCTTTTCCCGATGAAACACGGCAAACCAGTCTTTGCCCTGTCGCGCCAGTGGATGAAAATGGCGCCCTCCATCGAAGCGGTGTGATTGGTTAGGCACTCCGTGGCCGCGGGTAGTGATACCAACGGCAGCTGTGGTGGCTGCGCGCCCGCTGTTGATGAGCACGGCCGAGGCGCGCAGCTTGGCTTCTTTGGCATCCACATCCTCATCGAGCCCGTCAGGGAAGCGTGGGCCCAAGTGGTGCCGCCAGAGTTTACTGGCGCTCAACTGGTTCTTTTCGTCGTCTACCGCCTCGTCAGCATCATCAATAAACTCGTCCAGCGCATCGAAGAAATTCCGCTTCAGCTCGTCAGAGTATTTGCTCAGCAAATCATCCTGGGGCGTGGTGGGCATGGTGCACCTCCATTCCCGCTTTAGGTCGGTTCGAATGGCTTTGAGAAGGGCACGTAGGGCGCAGTCGTCGCGGTCATTGGCCACGAAGTTGCGTTCCGCCAGCACCGTCATGCACAACCCACTGGGCATTTTGTGGGCGCACCAGTCGCACCAGGATTTCAGGTACTTCACCAACCGCACCAGTTGTCCCTTGGTATCGCGCTGCTTGCGGAACCACGTGATAAACTCCTTCGGGTCGCTGTCCTCCCAGCCTTCGTTCTTCACCGCCAGATGAGGATGGTCCTCGTCTTCCAGCATGTAGTAAACAGGCAGGTCGATGTGATAATCGGCCTTGTAAGTCACCCGGATACACTTTTTCCGCCACTGGGCTGGCTCGCTGGTGTGGTCTTGCACGGCTTCGTATACCCAGCGTTGCAAAGTCGTAGCTGTCACGTCGGGCTTGCACAAGAAGTACACGCCGTCGTCAAGGTCACAGGTGTCGTCGTGGATGCGAATGACCGTCCCCAGCTTCTGCGAGCCCTGTGTAAAGAACTTTGGCTTGTAGTCCGGGTGGTGCTCTTTGAAGTGGTCGGTAATTTTTCGGCGAAGCTCCTTTTTGGAAGTGCTGAGCTTGGTTTTCTTCGTGCTGAGCACGTTCAGGTTCTGGTTGAAGTCCAGAAACAGCTTGTTGCAGTTGGCCATAAAAACGGAATCAGTAGTTAAGCAGCTACCAGCGCGGGCTGGCTCAGTGAGCGGCAGGGAGCAAACGCAGCCGTTGGCTCGGTACAGAAATTATCAATGATGCGCCGGCCCCGTTCGCGGAACTGGTTGCTGGCCCGCTCCTGCAACGCCGTGAGCTTTGCCGGGGAGGTGGTGTCTAAATCGACGTATTCCTGTTTATTGAGAAAGTCGAACTGAACCCGCTCGTACAAAAAAGCCTGCGGGGCCTCTCGGCCGGCGCCCCGGCTGAGCACCTGGCAGACGCTATCGGTGTGGTCGGCCTGGGCATGAAGTATCATGTCCAGGATGCGCATTTTATTGGCCCAGTAAACCAGGCCCCACCGCCGCTGCTCGGGGCGCTCCGTGAAGGCCTGCCGGCCGGTGCCGATGGAGAGCAGCCGAATATTGGTCCACGGCACAGCCAAGCAACCGTGGGCCTCGGTCAGGCCGATAAGGGCGGGGTTGTTGGCGAAAATGCCGCCGTCCACGTTGTGGCTAATGATAACCTCTTCTTCCGTTACATCGGCGAGATAACGCGGGCTATAGGGGTCAAAATAGGTAGGGGCCGCGGCCGTAGACATGCCAACTTGATATGCCGGCATCTGGTAGTCCCGAATGAAGTCTTTGTGGTGGCAGGTTTTGTACACGCTCACCTTGCCCGACACAGCGTTGAACACCGGAATGCAAACCCGGGTGCGTGCGTGTCCCAGTCGGGTATTGCCGTCTGGAGAGTAGGGGGCAAACTTCTCCTTCAGCAGCGCCTCCAGTTTCTTATTGGAGTACCGAGCTGTACCCAGCCAGGAAACGAGATTTCGGCCAGCACCGAAAATGTCCTTGGCGTGGTGCGAGTACAGGTGAACGAGTTCCCGAGCCGGCATGCCTAATGCCAGCGCCAACGCAATGATGCCGCCGGTAGACGTACCGCAGATTAAGTCGAAGTGTTGGTAGAGAGAAGTATGTTCTTGGCCGTCTCGTTGCAGTTGCGCTTCCAAGTCAGCTAAGAATCGAGCGGTATAAAGGCCACGGATTCCCCCACCATCGAGGGATAAAATGCGAAAAGGCCGGTCCGGCGAAGGAGGGGTAGAATTCATTTCAAGGGATTTAGGTTTGTTTTGTGCAGGAGAAAGGCCGCCGTTGCGTTTTGGCATGCGTATAAAAGGTACGCCTGTCTACTTTGCGACACGACTGTTTCACGAACGAAACACCCCCAACAATTGTTCCATTGGTGAAACAAATGTTTTCTTTGCGCAACAATGTCACTAGCCCATCATGAGCGTACAACTTGACACTGACAAACTTGCCGCGATGGTGAAATCCAAGCGAGCGGGTCGCGGGCTACGAGCAGTAGCCCAGGAGATAGGCGAAGTCAGCGCCTCCACTCTCTCGCGAATTGAGCAAGGCTCCGTTCCAGACGTGAATACCTTCTTGCAGCTCTGCAAATGGTTAAACGTCCCTACCGATACATTCACCACTACCGACGAAACCGCTACGGCCGCCGAATCAGCCGCCGCTGGAAGCGATAAAATTGTGGCTCACCTGCGGGCCGACCGCGTTTTGCCCAAGGCAACGGCGCAGGCGCTGATAGAAATGATTCAGCTTGCCTATCGGCAAGTGAGCCAGGAGGCCCTTGGGCACTAATAAAGTAGCGTCCCGGTGGCAGCGAAGTCCAAACTCCCCCACGGTTTCCCCGCAAAAGCGGAGCGAAAAGCGGAATCCTTGCGCCAAGAACTTGGCTTGAAGCCGTATGAGCCCTTGTGTGCTTTCCGTCTGTGTGAGCACCTGCGCATCAAAGTCGTCGTGGCCCAGCAGTTGGTTGGGCTTTCATCGGAGAGCTTAACTACACTCTGCCATCCGAGCGGAAAGCACTGGTCGGCGCTTACTATGCCGTACCACCCGTCTCAGCAATCAACCCACCTTATTATTCACAACGGGGTGCATTCGCCGGCACGGCAGCAAAGTAATGTAATGCATGAGGTTGCGCACATTCTTTGTGGACATCAATTATCTGCCATCGATACAGGTAATGGGTTGCCCGATTACATGCGGCTTTACCCGGAGGAACAGGAGTTGGAAGCAGACTGCCTCGGGTGGACTCTACTATTGCCCCGAGCCGCGTTGCTGTACGCGTTGAGTAAAGGGTGGGATAACGCTGCCATCATGGAACACTATCAAGCCAGTGCCCAGATGGTACAACTGCGCATCAACCGAACCGGCGTTAAACGCCAATTGGCTTATATGCGGTCTTAACCTACATAGTCAAGCAGCACCCGAGGACACACGTCGTCTAAATTTCCCGTACGGTGTTCAGGAAGTCATCTAGCTTATAAGCCCCGTCTACTACTCGGCGCTCGTACACCATGAAGTAGCGGTAGGCATTACCAGCTTTTTGCGCCCAAGTGGCACCCAGCTTGATTTTCTGCTCCGCGTCCAGGTGGTCCCCCTTGGTTTCCACCACCAGCGTTTTGCCGCTTTTGGTCTGAATGATGAAGTCGGGGTAGTGGTTCAGAAAGCCGTTGATGCGGAATCCCTTGCCACGTTCGAGGTTGCGGGTCCAGAAGGCGATGTTGGGCAGGTTGGCTATTTCATTAATAACCCGCTCCTCGAAGCCGTTGATTTTGCCCTCCTGCTCGTAGAGCGACTTGGTAATGTCCTTGCTGGTGTCGCCCGGCGAAATCTGCAGCGGGAAGGTGTAGGCCGGCTGGATAAAGGCCTTATCCTGGTCGAGGAAGTCGCGGAACTTCTTGTAGGCGTAGTCTTCCGACAGCTGCCGGATTCTGTCCTTGATTTTCTGGGTGTACGTGTACTCGTGGTTGGCGAAGTCGGTGAACTGCTCGTCGGTGAAGTCTTCCAGAATACGCTTCACGTAGCGCTCAATCTCCTTATCGGCAATGGGGTAGAGGTTGCCGATAAGGTCGAGGATGCGGCGCGTGAAGTTCTTTACCCGGCTGTCTTTGCGGCTGGGGTCCAGGATGTAAGCCATGATGCGCTCCTTCGCGTCGCCGTCGATGCGCATGAAGGTGGGCGTGGCTTCCTTCTTAGTTTCGTCGAGGTCCACGCGGTAGAGTTCGGCCGACACACCGTCGAACTTGATGTTGGTATCGGCCTTGCCCAGCGGAAAGCCTTCGAGCAGGTACTCCTTTTCCAGCAGCACAGCCTGGCTGCCTTCGCCGCTGTCGAAAAGCGTGGCAGCGGGTTTTTTCCAGAAGAATTGCGGCAATACCAAAGCGGCGGCCTGCTCGCGGAAGATGTCCTTGATGGGATAGGTTTTCACGAGGGATTGGAGCGCAGTGGGTAAAGGCGCGGCCCCGCCGGCGGTGCTGGCGGCCACGGTTTTCTCAAACTCAGCTTGCTGGGTCAGGGCGGCTTCGGCAATGGCCTGCACCGAGCCGGTAGCGGCCGGCAGGCTGGCCAGCGGGTCGGCTACTGCTACGGGCGCGGCGGCTTCGTCGGTAGTCGGTGCCAGTGGCGTGATGCGACGCACGTCGATGTCGGCCAGGTCGTCGGCCGCGGTAGGAGCTGGCGGCGCGTCGAAGTTCAGCGGGGCCTGCACGAAGGTGGCCAGCGGGTCGGGTTTGGGAGCCAGCGCGGCCGGGTCAGCCACCTTGTAGTCGCGGGCGCTGAAGCCGGCTTTGTTCAGGCCCACTACAATCTTGTCGAGCGTTTCCAGAAACTTGCTGGAGGCCGTCAGCACGTAGCTCATGTTGAGCATGGGTGCGGCGTGCGGGGCCACGTAGGGCTGGCGCAGCACCCGGCCCAGAATCTGTTCCACGTCCACGGCCGACGACTTATCGGCCAGGGAGGCCAGGATGTAGGCAAACGGCGCGTCCCAACCCTCTTTCAGGGCATTGACCGTGATGATGTAGCGCACCTCGCACTTGGGCGAAGCCAGGTCCTCGTTCTTCAGCTCGTTGAGGCTGGCCGTCTTGATGCGGATGTGGCTTTCGGGGATTTTCAGGTCGAGGAGCTTCTTTTTCAGCTGCTCGAAGGTGGTGTTGTCGTCGGCCGTTTTGGGCTGGGCCTGAAACAGCACGATGGGCCGGATGTAGCGCCCGCCAGCCTTTTGCTCCTGTTTGGCCTGCAGCTCCAGATTGCGCTGCAGCTGCAGGGCCGAGTTGATGACTTCCGTGCGGTCGTTGTGGTTGTAGACGATGACGGGCAGCTTCACCATGTGCTCTTTTTTGAGCGCTAGCGCGTCCACGAAGCTGATGATGTTGCTGTTTTTGCGCGGGGTGGCCGTCAGGTCGAGGATGAAGGCGGGGTTGAGGTTCTTGAGCATGTCCACGCTCAGCTCGCTTTCCGCGTTGTGGCTTTCATCGACCACTACCACCGGGTTCAGGGCCTGAATCACCCGCATCAGCGTAATGTCTTCCTCATCGCCCAGCAGCGAGCCGAAGGACTGCAGGTTGCCGTTTTCCTGGTACACCTTGCGGTCTTCCTTGTTGCGGGCGCGCAGCGAGTCGAAGCTGAGCACCACCAGGCTCAGCTGCTCCTGCACGGAGCTGGCCGAGAAGCCGCTGCCCTGCAGCAGAGCGGCTTTGTCGTACACCTCCACTCGGCCGGCGAAGTGGGTGTTGATTTTCTGCCGGTAGGGGTGGCCCGGGTCTTTCAGGTTGCGCAGCGTCTGCTCCAGAATGGTGACGGAAGGCACCAGCCACACCACGGCCTTGGGGCGGTCGGGCGGAAATGCCCCGAAGATGGTGCGCAGGGCGTTGGCAGCCAGGAAGGTTTTGCCGCCGGCCGTGGGCACCTTGATGGTGACGTGCGGCACCCCTGGCACCGTGTTTTTGTAGGGCTCAATGGCCGTGCCCGGAAACGGCTTCACCGGCGTGCGCGGATGCGTGGCCCAGAAATCGTGGAAGGCGTCGGGGAGGCGCTTGGTAGCCTGCACGCAGTCGAGGAAGCGGGCGAGGTCGGTGATGACCTCCTGTTGGTAGGGTTTGAGCTCCATCGGCAGGGGGCTAGAAGCGCGAAATGTCGCGGGGGATTTTCTTGAAAATAATGCCGTGCTGGGTCATGAATTCGGGCGTGAGCAGGCAGTTATCGGCGTAGATGATGTACTGGCCGGCCCGGGTACGCATGGTGGCCAGGAAGTCGTGGCTTAGGGTGGTGACTTCGTCGGGCGCGTAGTGGAAATAGTAGGCTGTATCGTCGTGCAAGGCCAGGAAGGCAGCGTTGTCGTCGGCCGAGGAGGCCGGCAAGGGCTGCTTGGTTTCGGCGTAGTAGATATACTGGCGCAAGCCCAGTAGGCCGGCCTGCTCGTTCAGCTCGCTGGTTTCGGTGAAAACGGCCGCTCCCAGGGTGTAGTAGTCGAAGCTGCCGCCGGTGCCGGGCTGGCCGGCGTAGCCCTGCATCACGCGCTTGACCCGCTCGGCCGTGATGGTTTCGGCGTAGTCTTCCATTTCCGTCAAGATAAATCGGCGGTTGCCGCCGTCCTGCTGGTTGAGCTTGAGCACGGCGTGGGCCGTGGTACCGCTACCGGCAAAGGAGTCGAGGATAATGGAATTCGTGTCAGTAGCTAACTGAAGAATACGCTCCAAAAGCCTAGTCGGCTTTGGAGTTGGGAAACTGGTTACATCATGAAGTATTCTGTTTGCCTCTTGCTTGGCTTCTTGAGTGTGGCCTACCTCCTGGTATTTCCAGATGGTCTGAGGTACTACGCCCTGCTTGGTTTCTGTTAGAAATCTTTTCAAACGGGGCATATTATCACCTTTAGGTCCGAACCACAATCTGTTGTCAGCTTTCAGCCTTTCCAGTTCTTCAAGTGGCCTGCTCCAGCTTCGTCCCTTGGCGGGATAGAGCACCTTCCCAGACGGGGCAGTAATACCATAATAATCCCTATCACGGTGTTCGGGCCGCGTCAAGTCACTTGAGGTCCATACACCGCGGGAATCATCGTCCAGATTCTTATACCTCTCGTCTTGCTCCTCGGTACGAGTTAGAAGGTTACGCTGCCATTTAGCTTTGTTCTTAGCAAAGCATACAATAAAGTCATGATTCTCAGAGAAATATCTAGCGTCGTTTTGGGGGCTAAACTTCTTTTCCCAAATCAGTGAATTGACAAAGTTGGCGCCCCCAAAAATCTCATCACCGAGCAGCTTTAGATGTGCTTGCTCGTTCTCATCTATTGAAATGAATATAGCCCCATCTTCTGCTAGTAGCTTGTGCAGCAGCTTGAGACGCGGATACATCATGCACAGCCACTTATCGTGACGGGAGAGGTCTTCGCCTTCCTTGCCAACGACTTGGCTTAGCCACTTCTTGATTTTGGGGTCGTTGACGTTGTCGTTGTATACCCAGCCCTCATTGCCTGTATTGTAGGGCGGGTCGATGTAGATGCACTTTACCCGGCCCTCGTACTCGGGTAGCAGCGCTTTCAGGGCTTCGAGGTTGTCGCCGTGGATGATGCGGTTGCCACTGCCGGTAGGCTCGGCCGTCTGGGTACCATCGGCAAGGGCGCCGTACTGGTGGTCAAGAAGTCGGAACGGAACGTCCTGGTGGTGATTGATGACTTTGTCTTTACCAATCCAGTGGAGGGTAGGCATGGGGCAGGCGTAAGGCGAGTAAGCAAGCAAAGCCGCCCGAGACCAGGCGTTGCGCTTTGCAACTGGCGGTAAAAATTGCAGCGGCTAGGGCTGCGGGGTAAAGATGGGCGCTAGGTTGGAAGCTGTTTGCGGCGGCCGTCGAGGTCCTTTTTCATCTTGGCGTTCAGCTTATGCAACTCGTCGTTGAGCAAGGGCCGCAGTTCTCGCGCCCTTTCTTGGTGCGGAAAGTCCTGCGTCGACACCATCGCAAGGCCCGTATTGCCAACCAAGCGGGGTAAGCCTTGCCGGTATTCCGACGACCAGGCCGACAAAGCGTCGCAGGCTAGCTGCAGCTGCTCAAGCACCTCTTCAGGTGCCTTCAGCATGGCCCGCGACAGCAGCGGCGACATCGACTGATAGTACTCGTCGTAGTTCAGCCGGGCTTCAGTGTACCGAATGCCCTCGTGCACCATTTCCAGCAAGCTGGTATATAAGTCCTCTATGGACTTGTAGTGCTGCATCTGTTGTTCCTGCCGGAGCTTCAGCCGCTCGCGACGCCCAGTCAGCTTCCACGTAAGCACGGCTACCCCGGCACCGAACAGCCCCGTTATTACCGCTACTACCAGGGGTACCGCTGTCTTAAATTCTTCTTGGCTCCACATGATGGCCTACGAAGCGGTACCGACTAGCGGAAGCGCATTTGCTTATTGAGGTCGTAGTATTCCAGGAAGATGTCGTAGGCGCTGCCGCCCCGGTTGGCCCAGGCCTGGGTTTTCTCGTAAGCCGACCGCGCCAGCGAAGGTTTGCCTTGCCGGCTATCGGCCCCGATGGTGCCGCCTCCCGCCGGGCGGTCCACGCCGTCGCGCAGCAGCAGGTTTTTCTCGTCGTACACCATTTGGCGCAGGTTCTTGTTTTCTTCGCCGCGCGGCAGTCCCTGCATCAGCAGGCGTCGAATGGCATAGTACAAGTCGTAAGACTCCTGCTGGTTATGCATGTCGCCGGCAAACTCAGCCCCGAAAAGCTGGTCTTCGGCTTCTTCCTCGGGAGTGAAAGCAAAAGCGCCTTGCCGCCCTTCAGCCTCCTGCTGCGCGTCGTCCGACAACTGTTTTAGCCGGGCCAGAAAATCCAGCTCCTGGGCGTCGCTTTCCTGTTTTTCCGAATCGTGCGGACGGTTCTCGTCAAACTCGTCTTCGCTGGGAAGGTCGTAATGGTCTTGCATAAAAAGTTAGGCAATGGGTTGCGTGGTGGGGTGAGAAGTAGGCGCCAGAATGGTGCGTACCTCTTCGCTTTCGGCCGCGAGTGAGGTATCGGGCGTCAGCCAGGGGGCCCGGCTCAGGCCCGCGGCGCACACATCGGACTTGGGCATAAAGCGGCCGTAATACTGCCACCCGGTTTTGTCCTGTCGGTCGCTCAGCTCACGGGCGTAGCGGTGGTAGATGATAGATGGGTGCACGTTGTTCTGCGCCGCGTAGCGCTCCACAAACGACTCTACGTTGATGTAATTCTTGATGTATTCGTACTTCTCGCGGGGCAGCAGCAGTTCGTCGGCAAACTGGTTGGCCTGGTCTTCAATCAAAAACAGGTCTTCCACACCTTCGGTGAGGTGGTATTTGACAACCGCCAGCTTATCGAGGTGGAAAATGACGTGGCCCAACTCGTGCAGCAGCGTGTGCCAGAGCAGCGGATAGCTCTTGAAGTGGTCGGTAATAACGATACATGGCTTCTTGTTGACGATAAACGTCCCGCCCTGCACCGCCGTGCTGGGCAGCGCCTTCTGCATAATCACCGTAACACCGGCCTCGTACAGCGCCCGCATCACTGTAAGCATACCTGCCCGCTCCTGCCGGGTGTAGCGGCGAATCTGGGTTACCAGCTTCTCTACTTGCCGCGGGTCGAACGGATTCGGATTTTCCACGCGCTGGAACTGCTGATAAGCCGACATTATCCAGAAGGCCTTCATCTTGTCCTCCACGCGCGTATTGGACTTCTGAAAGAGTACGGCGGCCATTTCGGTGCCGTACTCATACAAGGAATTCAGCCCGAAGTAGTGCAGTATCCGGTCCCGGATGTGCCCATAGTCCATCGACTCGATAAAGCCGAGTTTGCGCAAGCGCGCAACATCGAAATTCCGCACGATGAAGGACGCTTCTTTCACGCGCTCCACCGTTTTGTAGTCTTCTGCCGGCATTACCGACGCCGCCACCAGCTTCATGACCTGCTCGATGCTCACGTCCAGGAAGTGCGCGAGCTTGAGGGCTGTCAGCACGTCCAGCTTTTGCAAAGCCCCCGTTACTAGCCGCTCATACGAGGTACGCGTCATGCTCAGAATTTCGCTGGCGGCTTTCGTCGACAAACCAAGTTCCTCGCGTCGCCGCTCAATTAAGCTCGCCAATGAAGGGGCATCGGACGACGCCAGCAACTTGAGCACCTCATCCATTAAATCGGATGGGAGGTCGGGGCTATTTGCAAAGTTGTCGCTCATGGGGAAATGCCAATTCTTTTGGCAAATGTAGTTCACTGCACAAAATTGTGCAACTTGATTTTGGGCTATTTTTATCGGGTTTTCGTAATGCGGTGCTTATCTTATCATTAATGACCGCCTCTGCTTTGCCATCTAAGCCTTGGCTGCATACATGCTCCGCAAAACAGGTTTGCTAATGAATCTGTCAATGGGTAGAACCGAAAGCGGATGGAACGGTAGGGTTTGAATTATAGCCCTAAATTCTGCGCTGCATTAAAGCTCACCACGTCATCCAGTCGGGAGTAGCGGTCAATCATGGCATCGGTCTTTTGCTTCGTCTGGTTCTTAATAAATCGGTTTGACTGTCCGCGCAGTACCGAGACCGTGATAAAGGAGACACGCAACGAGTGGGCCGAGTAGTTCTTCTCAGGAATCTTGTGGCCTTCCTCGTCATGGTTCAGGTGTAACTGTACCAGCCCATTTACGCGCAGAGCGGACAAACGCTTTTGGGTGGGTAGCGCCTCGCCCTTCACCTTCCCACGCTTGAGCGATACGAATAATGGCCCAGTGCTGCGGCCCAACTGATGTACCCAGGCGCGCGTGCAGCGCACCGGGCAGAAGCTTGCCGTAGAAGCGTAGAAGACCGCTTTGTCTTCGGCTTCACCGGCTTGGTTGGTTTTGCTTTTGGGCAGGTGCACGATTAGAGCCCGCTCGGTAAACTCCAAGTGCTCCACGTTCAGGGCCACGAGCTCGGAGCGGCGGAAGGCGCCGGCGAAGCCCAGCAGCAGCAGGGCTCGGTCGCGCAGCCCGGCCGTAGTCGTCACATCCAAGCGGCGGATGCTCTCCTTGAGCTCGTCGACGGTAAAGGCCGGCGCCTGCTTCTGACGCTTGCCCAGGGCGCGCGTGATGCCTTCGAGGACCAGCGCCAGTTCGTCCGAGTGTACCGGCGACGGGTAGCCGCGCAGCTGATGATGCTTGTGAATGGCTGCCAAGTGGCGCTTGATGGTCGAGAGCTTGCGCGGGATGTCGGCCAGGTCCGCGGCGTACCGGGCCACGGTGGCCACGTCGGCTGGCAGCGGGCACAAGCCGTTTGTCTCGCAGTACTCGCCGAAGCTTTTCAGGTCGGCCGAGTACGCGAGCACCGTGTTGTCGGCGCCCTCCAGGCCGAGCTTGAGGTAGCGGGCCACGTTGTCGGCCGCGGTGGCGAGTTGCGAGCCGAGGGCCTGTGGCTGGTCAGGGATTCGGGCGAGTTCGGTGCTCATGCGGGTAAAGATAAGTTAGGTATCATAATTAACAGTTATGATACCTAAAGTTTGGAAAAGAACAAGCAACACATGACCGGAGTCCGGTTTAGCTTCGCCAAACTTCGCGTTACATTTACCTACCGCCTTCTCGTTCATCTCAGCTGCTGTATTCTATGGCCAAAAACTACTCGCTGCTTTTTCTACTCCTTATTATATGTACCACAGCGCTGGCCCAGCGGCCCAAGCCAGCCGCTGCTACGTTGCCCCCGGCCGATACCGTTTACTTCGACCGCGACTGGGAGCGTACCGAAACACTGGAGGAAGTGGCCTACGCCCGCATTGCCCGCCACGACGCGGCCGGCAAAACCATCGGCACCGTGCGCGACTACTACTTTCCGTCGTGGAAAAAGCAGTGGGAGGGCAAACTGGCGTCGGAGAATCCGGATAAGCCCACGGGCCTGTGCTGCGGCTGGCACGAGAACGGCCAGGTCAGCTTTCGCGGCACCTATGTGAACGGCGCGCAGCAAGCCGACTTTCGGAGCTGGCACGACGATGGGCGCGAAATCAAGTGCGCTTCCGTCATGCAGGACGCGTTGCCGCTGAGCAACGCCACCATTCACTGCAGCAACTGCATGCACTCCAGCCGGAAGGTGTTCACCGTCGAGCTGCCCGTGGGCACGGTGGGTATTGTCTACAAGCTCGACGTGCGCGACGAAGGCCAACCGCCCATTTCCTGGTCAACGGCGCTGGCGGTGGCCGCCGTGGCCGGCAGTGGCGGCGCGGCCGCCCCGGCGCTGCTGAGCACCGCCGCCACGGCCCTCACCAAGCAGGGCAACAACGCTCCGCCCACAGTCAGCACCAAATGCCATTGGTACATCACCCCCGACGAAAATGCTGCCCAGCAGTTTCTGGCTACCAAAGGCACCATCAGCCGGGACAAGCTTTGCTTTCGGGCGGCGGAAAACACGCCCCAGGAAACACGGCCCATGGCGGTTCCGGCGGGTACCCGCCGGCTGTACGTGTGCGTCAATAACGACAACTACACCACCGATGCTACGGCTACACTGAGCGTAAGCGCCCTGGTTCAGGATTGTAAATAAGCATCAAGAAGCGGTTGAGGCGCCAAGTCAGAGCTCGCAAGGCCGCCACACCGTTACTACTGCAGCCGATGCAGCATGCGTTTCATCTGGCCAATCTCGCGCTTCTGGGCGCTGATGATACTATCAGCCAGGGTACGCACTTCAGGGTCTTTGATAGAGGCGCGCTCACTGACCATGATAGCAATGGAGTGGTGCGGAATCATGGACTGCATAAAGCGCGTGTCATTCACCAACGCCTGCGTGCGTAACATGGCCAATGCACCCGCAAACACAACCACGCAGCCTAAGGCGATTATGCGGTTTTTGGCTTTGTCCGGGTACATATGAGCCATAAAGCCCAGCATGAGCAGGCCCATAGCGGCCACCATGAGCGTGGTCATATAGAAGCGGTTAATGCTGAAGTAGATGTGGTCCCACTCATAGGTGTTTAAGTAAGTGATGAGGTGCATCACAACGAACGAGGCTGCGAGCATCAGGAAAAATTTGGAATAGCTTCCCTTGTTCATGAGCGTAGAAAAGTGAGGTGAAACGGAAGGTGATTGTGCACCACCAAACTGCCCGATACATCGAGCGCTAGTAGTGGGCTAGTAGTGGAACGTCAGCCCGGCGCCCCAGCCGTACTGGTTGTCGTAGTTGGTGCTCAAGGAGGCGTACTTGCTGACCATGTAGCGAAAGCCCAGGGTGAACTCGCGGTCGGTGTTGGCGCTGATGTCCATGAACACGTTATTGCTCAGCGGCAAATCGCGCCGCTCCAGGCGCAGGCGCACCTGGCCGGTCAGGTCCGTGCGCAGCTCGGCGCGCACGAGCATGGGCAGCAGGTAGTACACGCCGACTTCCGCCTGCCGGCGAAAGTTGCGGTTGTTTTCCGGGGTGCGGCGGTTGCCCCCCTCGGCATCTTCGGCTGAACGCAGGGTTTTGTTGTCGCGGAAGTCGTAGCCGACGAAGCCCGCGAGAAACTGCCGCTTGTCGAGGTAGCGCAGCAGGTGGGTTTCGGTTTCGTAGTTGCCCTGGTAATTGACGCGGCCCTCGAATTCGAGCGCGTTACGGTTGTTGGAAAGGTTGCCCTCCAGGTACGCCCCCTGCGAATGCACCGATAAGTCAAACCACGGGTACACGGCGTTGTCCTCCCGCTTGAGCATGTTGTAGTTCTCGCGGGCAAACTCGTTCTGCGGGCTGGCCTCGTAGCTGATGATGCGGGCCATGCCGGCCATCATGTGGTAGAGGATGTGGCAGTGGAAAAACCAGTCCTGCTGCTCGTTGGCGTCAAATTCGATGGTCACCGTGCCCATGGCCGGCACGTCAAAGGTGTGCTTCATGGGCGAGTAGGCGCCCTGGGCGTTGACCAGGCGGAAAAAGTGCCCGTGCAGGTGCAGCGGGTGGCGCATCATGGTCAGGTTGGTGAAGGTCATGCGCACGTTTTCGCCCCGGCGGATGGGGATTTTGTCGGCTTCCGACAAGGTTTTGTTGTCGAACGACCAGACGTAGCGCAGCATGTTGCCGGTGAGCGTGAGCTTGATGTCGCGCCACTGCCGGGTGGAGTCCAGCGTGGTCGGGTTCAGGGCCCGCAGCTGGTTGTAGTTAAAGTCGCCGCCCGCGCCGCCCATGTTCATGCCGCTCATTCCGCTCATGTCCATGCCTGCCATACTACCCATGTCCTGCATGGTGCCCATGCTCTTGCCGCTCTTTTCCTGCATGTTCATGGGCCGGTTTTGGGGAGAGGGGGCCGTGCTGGCGGGCATGGTTCCGTTTTTCATATCCATCCCTTTCAGGGTAGGGTCCGCGGCCTGCGTGGATTGCCGGCCGGCCGGCATGTTCATGCCTTTCATCTCCCCACTGCCCCCTTTCATGTCCATCCCCTTCATCCCGCCGCCGTTGGGGTCCATCTGGCCGTTGCCGCCCATGTCCATTCCGGTCATGCTGCCCATGCTGCCCATTTCCCGCATCATCTGGAAGTAATTGATGCGGGGTAGGTCGGGGGCTTTCAGCGGCTCGCCCGCGCCGAAGTAGCTAGAGGAGTAGCCCGTGATGTCGTTGGCCGTGGCCCGCAGCTCGGCCGCGCCCGCGGCCGGTACCTGCACCAGCAGGTCGTAGGTCTCGGCCGTGGCAATTTCCAGCTTCGACACCGGAAAGGGCTCTACGTTGATGCCGTCGGCGGCGATGACCTGCATGGGCCCGCCGGCGTACTGCAGGTAGAAGTAGGACGAGGCGCTGCCGTTGATGACGCGCAGGCGCACCACTTCCCCGGGCTTGGCGTCGGGGTAGTAGCTCTGCTCGCGGCCGTTGGTGAGAAACTTGTTGTAGTAGATGTCCGTCAGGTCCATGGCCGGCATGCGGCCCCACTCCTGCCGGACCTTGTCCTTGAAGTAGCCGGCGGCAATGGCCTCGCCGTAGCTCTGGGTGGCGCCCTTCTGCACGGCAAACCATTCGCCGGCCCGCTTGAGGTAGCGCAGCACTTCCTTGGGCGGGTGGTCGGTCCAGTCGGAGAGCACCAGCACGTACTCCTTCAGCTCGTACTTCACTTGCCTGGGCTGAATGACGATGGAGCCGTAGAGTCCGTTCTGCTCCTGTAGCATGGTGTGCGAGTGGTACCAGTAGGTACCGCTCTGAATCAGGGGAAACGTGAAGGTGTGGGTGCCGCCGGGCTCGATGGGGGCCGTGTTGAGGTAGGGCACCCCGTCCTGGTCGTTGGGCAGCAGCAGGCCGTGCCAGTGGATGCTGGTTTCGACGCTCATCTGGTTGTGCACCCGGATGACGGCCGTGTCGCCTTCCGTGAAGCGCAGCGTGGGGGCCGGAATCTGGCCGTTGATGGCAATGGCCAGCCGGGTGCGGCCCGTGAAGTTGACCTTGCGCTCGTCCACGTACAGGTCGTACTCGACGCGGTGGCCGGCGTGGGTGGTGCGGGGCGCCACCACGTGGCCGCGCAGCTCCGCGTCCGGGGGCGCCGAGGCCGTCGCGTTGGCGTCTTTTCCCTTGGGCATGGCCTGGTGCTGCGGCGTCTGGGCCGCCAGCGGCAGCGTGGCCAGCCACCAGAGGAACAGGGCGACGACTCGCCCCACTACGCTAGTGCTTCTCATTCTTGTTCGCATGCTGGGGGGTATTGCGGGCCGGGTTGTTGTCTTCAAAGCGGTACTTATCCAGCGGACTGGCGGGCATGTCCATGCCCGGCATCGTGCCGGTTGCGGGCATCGGCATTCCCTTCTCCATGCCGGGCATGTTGCGCATGTCGCCCATCGCAGGCGCGGCCGGCTTTGCGTGCGTGGCCGCCGGGGCCTGCATCCCGGGCATGTTGCCCATGCCGCTCATGTCGTCCATGCTGCCGGTGGTGGGGCTGGCCTTGGCTGGGCTTTTCCTCCCGGAGGATGGCCGCCGCATGCCGGGCATGTTGTCCATTCCCGGCATGGCGCCCATGGGTTGTTGGCCGGCTGCCCCGCCCATCTCCATGCCCGGGGCCATGCGTGACGGACCCTTGGCGGCGGGCATGTTCATGCCCGGCATGGCTGCTGGGCGGGTGGCAGCCCGCGGCATATCGCTGGGCTGGGTACCGGACATATCCATGGTGCCCATTTCGTTGCCGGCCGAAGCCGGGGTGTTGCCGCGGTCGGGGGTGGCCTGGCCCCGCATGTCCATGCCGGGCATTTCGGGTGCGTTGGTTGCCGCGGACGGGCTGGTCTGGGCGGTGGCAGTTGGGGAAGCAGCATTGCCCGGGTGCTCATCCGCGCCCATCTCCATGCCGGGCATGGCGCTTCCCCCGCCGTGGCCATGACTGTTGTCGAGCAGCCGCCCCTGGGGCCCAACTCCTTCCACGTACACGAGCTGCGCGCCCCGGTGCCCGGCCACGGAGAGCACGCCCGCCGTGGCCACTGCCGCCACCAGCACCAGGATTTCGTAGGGCCGGCCCTGCACCTTGAAAAACACGCCGATGCCCGCCAGCAGCAGGGTGATACCCGAGAGCCACAGGGTGTAGACCGCAAACTTCTCGTGGGCCTCGAACACGGCCGCCGCCCGGGGCGCCAGCCCCAGGGGCATGGCGTGGAACACCGTGCTGGCGGCCACGGCTCCGAGAAAGCCGCCGGCCAGTACCCCGATGGTAATCCACCTGACCGGGGGCCAGTCCCGGTACACGCGCAATGCCTGCAAGGCGGCGCCGAGCAGGAGCAGTACGATGGGCAAGTGCACCACCAGCGGGTGCAGGTTGGGGAAATCTGAAAACATAGCGGCGGGTGCGAATCGGCGGGCGGAAGCGCCAACAGCGCCGAATTCCTTCTTCTGGAACGCGGCGGGCTGAGGGTTTCCCGATAGCAAGGGCCCTGCCCGCTTCGGTGCCGAGGCAGCGGAGCCGGCAGATTACGGGCCGTACGGTGCTCTACGCGCGCCGGCTGCTGAAATGTTTGCTGCGATTACGCGCGGGGCCTACATAATTTCCATGGTCCAGCGCGCCGGCAAGGGGCACCAACAAAAACGCCCGGCGGGGCCGGGCGTTTCGCAGGAATGGAAGGCGAAACCTACGCGGCCTCAATCTTGAAGCCGGCCTGTTCGACGGCTTGCACCACTTGCTCCGCGGTGAGCTTGTCGGTGGTGACGGTCAAAATCTTGTCGGGGTTGGCCGTGTCCACCTGCCAGTTGCCGGCGCCGGCTTCCTGGTTCAGGGTGGGGGTTACGGCTTTGATGCAGCCGCCGCAGTTGATATTGGTCTTAAACTGAAGGGTTTTCATGGGAGTGACACTTAGGTGAGCCGACTGGGTCGGGTTCAGGTGTAGAACGCACAAAGCTAGACCTACGTGCGCCGCTAGGGGTACAGGATTGTGCTTGGCGCTTACATGATTTGAAGCGAAAGAAGGTAAGTGCAGCATGGGAATTATGGCATTATATTCTGGTTCAGTTAAATCCTTTCGCTCCGTATATTTCGCCCTCACGCGCAATAATACCAGCCCTATGCACTTCCCTCATCGTGATTTGGAGCCTATATGTTACGAACCTGCGCACATCGCAGCAGTACAGGAGGCGTTACGGCAAGGACTTGAAAAATTCTTTCCTCTATACACTGCTGGTATAGAAACGCAGAAAGGGCACTCTTCTGGTTATGAGTCTTTTGCGTCGCACGACTATTTCAAAGTGCGGGAAAGCCGCCGTCCAGAAAAAAACGGGGTTGAGGCGGGAGTAGTGCTTACCACGCGTGCCAACTCGGCAATAGAAGAGTTTGAGGACGACCGAGCTGACTACGAACAGTTGCTGAGTGAAGAGATGTTGGAATTGAGCGGTGAGGATGTGCCCTCATTCAAGGCAACTGCCTTACGCAACCAGTGTCCCATCATTCGCAAAACGTTACAAAATAAGAAGGCTAAGAAACTGGACCGCTACCGACAGGATTTCAGCTACGCCAGTCCATCAGATTTGTACACAGTGGTGAACAATGTGGCGCTCTTTGGGCGCGAATATGCCGTCGACTACCAGAAGGGTAGGTTTTTAAAAATAAACACATTATCAGCGCTCAGTTTCGATGAACTCGATACGGAGGATTACACAGTCTTCGGCGTCATCGGAGGAGGCATCAAAAGCCATTTTCTCTATAAACTCTATCCGCATATTTTTCCTTACCGTAGCCAAGATGCAATTTGGGCATTGTGGTTTTTGACTGATAAAGCCACGTTCGGTTGTCGTCAGGACTCAGAGTTTCTGATGATTAGTGAGAAGGAAGGAACAACCCAGCAGAACTTCTACTATCCGTACGCCCTGTTCTCGCTTTACGCACTCAACCTTTCCCGCCAGTTGCAAGCAAAGTGGGAACAGGCTGGTGCTGCTTTCCCTGAACAGTACCGCTTCGTATTGTTGCATGACTTTTTGAGCTTCGTGGCCCGGTGCCACGATGCAGATATTAACGTGTTAAAGCAAGCCGAAGCGTTTGCCTACGGCGATGCTTACTAACGCACAGGAACTGCTGCGGCAGCATTTTCCGCTTTTGAATGGCAAGACCCTGAAGCCATTCCAGGAGCGAGTTATCACCCACGTAGTTGAGGATGGCTCTACGGTCGCAGTGATGCCAACTGGTGGCGGCAAATCGTGGATATACTGGGTTGCTGGCAAAGCCCGAGGCGGCACCACGGTAGTGATTGCTCCGCTGGTGGCCTTAATGGATGAACAGGCCGCCAAACTCACGGAACAGGGTTGTCGTGTGCTCACTATTCACGCTAGTGTGCCAGCATCCGAGCAAGTGAGCCGACTCACCGCTTTTGGTACTGGGCAAGAAACCCCAGATTTTCTATTCCTAAGCCCGGAGCGCGTCGCAATTGATGGTTATTTGGCTCATTGCCTACGGGCTCGGCGAGATGCCGTGCGACTCGTGGTGGTAGACGAAGCGCACTGTATTAGTCAATGGGGTTTTGACTTTCGACCATTCTATCAACGCATTCCACAATTTCTGGACGATGTATTCGGGGCAGAGAAATGGCCACCCATCCTTGGATTGACGGCTACTATCAACCCGCGTGAGTTGGGTGACATCCTTACCGATTTTAGAATTGATGCCGAGCACGTGCTTCGTGACCGCTCCCTGCTCCGTCATGACCTTCGTCTACATGTAGAACGCTTTACCTCGGAGGAAAAGAAGGAAGAACGACTCTGGGAATTACTAACTTCTCAGCCACCTCAAACTAAAACGCTGGTTTACCTCTACCGCAAATACAACAAAAGGGGCGTAGAGGATTTGGCTGTTCGTGCTCAGGAGCGAGGCTTGAACGCAACTCACTTTCATGGAGACATGTCGGCAGCGGAACGCCAAAATGCGCTTCATGATTTGCGCTCAGGAAACACAACGGTGGTGTTTGCTACCAATGCTTTCGGGATGGGCATCGACATACCGGACATCCGCACGGTTATTCATTTTATGATGCCGGAGTCCGTGGAGCAATATTATCAGGAAGTTGGCCGTGGCGGTCGTGACCATCAGGGAGCCGACTGCTGGCTGTTGTACTCCAAGAAGAACGTGCAGGTACGCCGTGACACGTTCATTGATAAATCGTTTCCAAAAGCCGAGGAGTTGGCGCACTTGTATCACAAACTCGCCAGCGGTAAAACTACTCTACAAACGTGGGTGCCCTTCGCGGATGACGAAGTGCTGGAAGCACTGCCATTCTTTTTGGAAGCTGGTCTTGTTTCGCTTGAGGCGAAAGGATTTAATCGGCTGGATGCTATTCAAGTAGCAGCAGGTAGCGAGGTGCACCGTTTGCAAAAGATTACGCCTTTAGGGACTGCCGTAGTCACTCTTAATCGTAGTCCACAACTCACTCCTGCTCAGTTCTTCTCCTTGTTTTACGAGGCACTACGTACGGGAGCAGGCCGTTTGGCGAAGGGGCGCACGTTAGATAAATGCTTATTGATAAGAGCTGGCACGGAAGCACTCAGCACCACTGCTGCCGAGCAGATTGAAGCAGCCATTGCCGAGAAGCGTGCATACAAGCACAACTTATTGGACCAATTGCTACATGTACTGGATTCCAGTGCCACTTCAGAGGGACTGCATGGTGCCGTGGGCGACTACCTGAAAGTGAGCCCAGCTGGGGCCAGCCCTGTGCTTCGCACCTTGCGTGGCGAATGGGTGCGTTCCAAATCCGAGGTCATCATTGCCAATCTACTTCATAAAAACGGTGCCGACTATGCGTATGAACGGCCGATATACCAGAATGGCAAATACCTGCTCCTGCCAGACTTCACCGTGACAACGCAAACAGGCACCTACTACTGGGAGCACCTTGGTTTACTTGACGACCCAGAGTATGCCCGCCGTTGGGCCATCAAGCAGAACCACTATAAGCGGGATTTCCCAGGATATTTAATAACGACAGAAGAGAATGCTTCGCTGAGTCAGCAGGCGCAACACCTCATCGATAAAATTTTGGGTAACTAGTCATAATGTAAAAAGGCAGTCTAACAGTAGTTAGACCGCCTTTTTAAAATAAGCTAAAACTTGTTATGCCGTAACGCTCATGCCCTGGCGGCAGGCCTCTTCGCAGCGGCGGCAGGCTTCGGCGCACTCGCGGCAATGCTCCATGTGGGCGGCGTGCTTTTCGCACTCGTCGCCGCAGGCTTTGCAGACCTCGGCGCACTCGCGCAGCAGGTGCTGGGCGTGCTCGGAGCCGCGGGCCAGCAGGCGGGCCGTGAGGGCACAGATGTCGGCGCAGTCGCGGTCGAGCTGAATACAGCGGGCCATCATCTGCACGTTCGGCTCCTGCAGGCAGGCCGAGGCGCAGTGTTCGCACGAGGCGATGCAGGCATTGAGGGCGGCCAGGAGGCTTTGGTTTTGTGCGTGCATGGGAACGGAGGGTTAAGTGAAAGATGCTACCCTGGCTGTACTCGGCCCCGGAGTCGCTGGTTTTGCACGATTGCCCGGGATGCCCTGCATAATTCAACTGTTCCTTTATTTACTGCCAGACCGGCTACTGCTTACCCGGGCCTGGTTTACAGCGGCCGCTCATCACGCCTGGGCAGGGGACTCGCTGGCAGCGGGGGCGCGGACAAGTCGGTTTCTTCCCGGCACCGGCGCCGGTAGTCGCGGGGGGAAATGCCCGTTTCGCGCTGGAACTGCCGCGACAGGTGCCCCAGGTTGCTGTAGCCCAGCAGGCGCGCCACCCGGCCCACGGGCAGGGTGCCGTCCCGAAGCAACAACCGGGCGGCTTCCACCCGCTGGCGTATCACGTACTGTTCCAGGCTTAGGCCTTCGGTAGCCGAAAACACGTCGCTTAGGTAGGCAAAGCGCCTATCTAGCCGCGCGCTCAGCCGCCGCGAGAAGTGGCCGCTGCGCAGCGCGGCCGGCTCGTCGCGCAGCAGCTCGGCAATCACTTCCTTGACGTGGGCGACCAGGCGCTGCTGCGGGGAAAGCTGGTCCAGCAGGGCGAAGCCTTCCGCTTCCAGGGCCTGGCGCAGCCGGTCCCACTCCACGGCAGTGGCTTCGCCCAGCAGCTCGACCTCCCCCAACTCCACGCGCAGCGGCACCAGCCCCAGGTCCACCAGGAGCTCGCGCACCACCAGGATGCACTTCGCGCAGACCATGTGCCGGATGTAAAGAAGCGTGGAGGCCATGGGCTAGGGGCTTACAGGGCCGGAGATGGAGACAAGGTGTCCTGGTCTGACGGGGGCGTGAGCGGCTGGGCGTCGAGTTCTTGCGGGTGCTCGTCGAGGCCTACTTCCCGGTGCGCGGCGAAATACTGAGCCAGGGCCTTTTCCCCGACCAGCCAGAACACCACCGGCGTCACGATGATGTCGAGGAAGGTGGAGGAGAGCAGCCCGCCCAGGATGACGGTGGCCACGGGGTAGAGGATTTCTTTACCGGGCGCGTCCTTGGCCAGCGTGAGCGGCACCAGGGCCAGCGCGGCCACCAGGGCCGTCATCAGCACCGGCACCAGGCGCTCCAGCGAGCCGCGGATTATCATCGGCTTGCCGAACTGCTCGCCCTCGTGCTCGACCAGGTGGATGTAGTGGGAAATCATCATGATGCCGTTGCGCGAGGCGATGCCGGTGAGCGTGATGAAGCCCACCAGCGAGGCAATGCTGAAGGTGCCGCCGGTGAGCAGCACGGCCACCACCGAGCCGATGAGAGCCAGCGGAATGTTGAGCATGATTTGCCCCACCATGTAGGTGGACTTGAAGTGCGAGTAGAGCACCAGGAAGATGCCGGCCAGCGAAAACAGACTCAGCCAGAGAATCTTCTGCGAGGCCGACTGCTGGCTCTCGAACTGCCCGCCGTAGGTCAGGTAGTAGCCCGGGGGCAGCTTGACTTGCTGGCCGATGTTGGCTTGAATCTCCTTCACGGTGGAGCCCAGGTCGCGCCCGGCCACGTTGAGCGAGATGGTGATGCGGCGCTGGGTGTTTTCGTGGTTGACGGTGTTGGGACCCGGCTCGTAGCTGATGTCGGCCACCTGGCTCACGGGAATCATGGCCCCGGTAGGGGTTTCGATGCGGGTCTGGCCGATGGCGGCCATGTCGTTGCGCTGGGCCTCGGGCAGCTTCACGACCAGGTCAAAGCGCTTCTGCCCGTCGAGCATCTGCGACACGACCGTGCCCTGAAACAGCGTTTCCAAGTCCTTTACTACCTCGCCGCGGGCCATGCCGTACGCCTGCAGGGCCTGGTCGCGCGGGCGGATGAGCAGCTGCGGAATCTGCACCTGCTTTTCCACCTGCAGGTCCACCACCCCGGGCACGGCGCCGGCCGCCGCGCGGATTTCGTTGGCGTAGCGGCGCAGCTCCAGCAAGTCGTTGCCGAACACCTTGATGGCCACCTGGGCCCGCACGCCCGACAAGAGGTGGTCGAGGCGGTGCGAGATGGGCTGGCCGATGTTCACGTTCACGCCGGTAATCAGGCTGAGCTTCTGGCGCATGTCGGCCAGAATCTCCTCGCGGCTGCGCATCTGCTTGCCCTCCTTTTCCAGCTCCTCTTCGGTCTTAAAGGCTACTTCGATTTCCGAGTTGTTGACCGACTCGGCGTGCTCGTCCAGCTCGGCGCGGCCGGTGCGGCGGGCCGTGTAAGCCACTTCCGGAATCTTGAGCATCTGCTGCTCGCCCAGCGTGCCCAGCTTGTTGGACTCGGCCAGTGAGGTGCCGGCGGGCGCGGAGAAGTTGACCGTCAGCGAGCCTTCGTTGAAGGGCGGCAGGAACTCGGTGCCGAAGAAGGGCACCATGGCCGCGGCCATCGCGAACAGCAGGGCCGTGGAAGCCAGAATCAGCTTGGGGTGGGTCAGGCCCCAACCCAGCAGGCGCGTGTCCTTCTTTTTCAGCCAGCGCACCAGCCCGCCGTCGGTTTCGGGGTGGTCCATCTGCTTCATCTTGGGCAGCAGGTAGTAGCAGAGCACCGGCGTGACCGTCAGCGACACGAAGAGCGAGGCGACGATGCTGGTGATGTAGGCCACGCCCAGCGGGGCGAAAATGCGGCCTTCCATGCCTTCCAGCGCAAACAGCGGCAAAAACACCAGCACCACGATGATGGTGGCGTACACGATGGAGTTGCGCACTTCCGAGGAGGCCGCGTAAATGACTTTGAGCACCGGCTGCGGGTTGGCCCGCTGCTTGTTCTCGCGCAGGCGCCGGTACACGTTCTCTACGTCCACGATGGCGTCGTCCACGAGCTCCCCGATGGCAATGGCCAAGCCGCCCAGCGTCATGGTGTTGATGCTGATGCCGGCGAAGCGGAACACCAGCGCGGTGACCAGCAACGACAGCGGAATGGCCACCAGCGAAATGAAGGTGGTGCGCACGTTCAGCAGGAAGGCAAACAGCACGATGACCACCAGGATGGCCCCGTCGCGCAACGCCTCTTCCACGTTGGTAATCGAAGATTCGATGAACTCCGACTGCTTGAACAGGCGGGTGTTCACCTGCACGTCCTTGGGCAGGGAGGGCTTGAGCTCCACCAGGGCCTTTTCCACGGCTTCGGTCAGGCCTACGGTGGCCGCGCCGGGCTGCTTTTCGATGCTCAGAATCACGGCCGGCTTGCCGTTCACGCTGCCGTCGCCGCGCTTGAAGCGGGCCCCGAACTCGACCTGGGCAATGTCGGCCACCCGAATGGGGGACTGCTCCCGGTAGCCCACGATGATGTTCTCGATGTCGGCCACGGAGCGCAGGCGGCCCAGGTTGCGAATCAGCACCTCCGAGCCGTTGCGGTCAAAGAAGTTGCCGGTGGTGTTCAAATTGGATTGGCGCAGGGCTTCTTCCACTTGGTTCACCGTTAGCCCGGTGGCGTTGAGCCGGGGCATGTCCAGCAGCACCTGGTACTGCAGGTTGTCGCCGCCGATGGGAATGACCTGCGCCACGCCGGGAATGGACAAGAGGCGCTGCCGCACGGTGTAGTTGGCCAGCGTGCGCAAGTCGGCCGCGTGGGTCTGCGGCCCGCCCGACAGCCCGACGAGCATAATCTGGCCCATGACCGAGGAAATGGGGCCCAGCACCGGGGTGATACCGGTAGGCAACTGCTCCCCGGTGGTCTGCAGCTTCTCGCTCACAATCTGGCGGGCCGTGAAGATGTCGGTGCCGTAGTCGAACTCCACGAACACCATGCCCAGGCCGATGGCCGAGTTGGAGCGCACGGCCGCCACCCCGGTGGCCCCGTTCAGGGCCGTTTCCACGGGCAGCGTTACCAGGGCCTCTACTTCCTCGGGGGCCATACCGGGCGCTTCCAGGAACACGGTCACGCGGGGCCGGTCCAGGTCGGGCAGCACGTCCACCGGGAGCTGGCGCGCGGTGTAGGTGCCGGCAATGAGCAGGCCCACGGCAAAGGCCAGCATCAGCAGCCGGTTCTGCAGGGCAAAGCGAATTATCTTGTCAAGCATGGTTGAAAAAGCAAAGTCGGGCCGGGCGCCTCGGCGGCGCCCGGTCGGGTAAGGGGTAGCCCCAGGGGGCCGGGGCCGGCGCTACTTGCGCGCCGAGGAGTGGGTGACCACGAACTGCCACTGGCCGGCCGCGTTTTTGCGCAGCACGCTGGTGGCCACCCCGCGCCGCTTGATGGGCGCCGGCGCGGCAGCCTCTTTGGGGCCTTTCTTGAGCCCGATGGTGTAGGTGTAGCTCTCCGTGGCGAAGGCGTAGGGCCCGTCCACTGTCACGTCGGCTTGGTAGTCGCTGAACGTGAACGAGCTGAACTCCTTGAGCTCCGGCCCGAGGTGGTGGTCCCGGTAGTGGGCGTAGGTGCCTTCCCGACTGCCCGATTCCACGACCACGGAGGTGGGCACGAACAGCCGGGTGGTGCCGGTGGTATCGAGCCGCTGCACCGCCCGCTGGTATTGCTGCAGCACGGCCCGCACGGCGGCTTCGTCCGCCGAAGGCGTCGCCGCCGCCGGTGGCGTGGGCTGGGCCAGGGCCGGCAGAGCCGGCGCGGCAAACAGGGCAAGGAGGAAACGGCGCATGGCAGGCAGAAAAACGTTACTGGTTGAGGTAGATGGATTTAAGCTGGTAAGTGCCGCTGGTTACCACCCGGTCGTTTTCGTTGACCTGGCCCTGGGCCAGCACGGTCTGCTCGCCGTTGATGGCGCCGGGCTGCACGTAGCGAATCTTGAAGTGCTCGGGCTCGGTGTGCACGAACACCACCGGCTTGCCGTTCAGGTCGGTCACGGCCGAGGTGGGCACCACCAGCTGCTTCTGCCCGCTGCCGCTCTGGCCCAGCACTTGCACGTTCACGGCCTGGCCGGCCCGGTAGGCGCTGCCGGCGGGGGCGTCCAGCTCCAGGATAAGCTGGCGCGCCTGGTTCACCGGGTTCACCACGTTGGAAAACACCACCAGCCGGGCGGGCACCCCGGCCTGGCCCTGCAGGCCTTCCACCCGAAACTGGGCGCCGGGCGTAACCTTGGGCAGGTCCTGGGCAAACACCTGCGCTTCCACGCGCAGCTTGCCGGGGTTGATGACGCGCAGCAACTCGTCGCCCTGGTTGACCTGCTGGCCCACGGCCAGGTTGAACACGTCCACCGTCCCGCTCACGGGCGCGGTGATGGGCACGCGGCGCTGCCGGGCCTGCCCGTTGAGGATGGCCGCGTTTTGCCGGGCCTGGCGCAGGCGCAGCTCGGCGGCCACCACGTCCTTGCGGGCGGCGATGTCGGCGATGCTCTGCAGACGGGCGTAGTCCTGCTGGGCCGCGCGCAGTTCGGCTTGGGCGTTGGCCCGCTCGGTGCTGAGCCCAATCTGCTGGGTGGCGTCGAGGGTTTGCTCCAGCACGGCCAGGGTCTGCCCGGCCCGCACGGGCTGGCCTACCTGGGCGCTCAGGCTCACGATGCGCCCGGTTTGGGGCACCACGATGCGGCCCTCGCCGCCGGCGGCGGCCGACACGGTGCCGTAGAGCGTGGCGCGGCTGTAGGTCGAGGAGTAGCTGGCCAGGCTGGTGCGCACCTCAAACAGGAACTGGCTTTCCTTGGGCAGCAGCACCTCGTCGGTCAGGGCCACGCCGGTGCTGGCCTTGGCCTCCCCCCCGTGGTCTTCGCCGCCGTGCCCTAGCACCGGGGCCGGTGGGGGAAGCAATACCGTCAGAACCAGCCCGGCGGCGGCCGTGGCCGCCAGTAGCTTATGCGTGGTTTTCATACAACAAGAGGGCTTAAGTGAGGGGCGTGCGGCGGGTGGCGGTCAGCGCCTGCTCCGAGGTGTGGGAAAGGGCAGGCTCGCGCCGCCGGCGCATGAGCAGGGCCGTCAGGCCGATGCCGAGCAGAAAGGCGCCGACCAGGGCCAGCACGGTTTTCCAGGAGGAGAAGAGCCCGGGCGCCGTGGCGGCCGCGGGCACCGCCGCCACCGGCAGCTTCTCCCCCACCTTGATGCCTTCCAGCAGCAGCAGGTCGGCTTGCTCGCCCGCCACGACGTTGAGGGCGAAGCTGTAGGCCTTGTTGGCCGGAAACTGGCCTTCGACCAGGTATTCGCCCGGCCCTTTTTCCGTCACCGCCCACTTTAGCGACGCATCTTCGGGATTGGTCAGGGTAAGCTTGGCGCCTTTGATAGGCGCGTTGGTGGCGTAGTCGGAGAGGAACAGGCGCAGGTCGGCGGGTTGGCCGCCTTCCAGCGGCTCGTAGCGCAGCAGCACCTCGAACTGCTCCGACAGCGCCGCCACCGAGAACGAGGTGGCGCCGGCCGGGGTCGAGGCCTTGGCGCCGTCGCCGTGGTCTTCGCCCCCGTGGGCGGCGGCCGCCCCCGCGAGCAGCAGGCCCAGCAGCAGAATCAGGAGTTGTTTCATGTTATTCACCCCGCAGGTAGTTGAGTTCGATGAGGGCCTGACGGTAATCGCGGATGGTGGTCAGGTAAGTGTTCTGGATGGTAAAGGCCTGGTTGAGGCTTTGAATCAGCACCAGATAGCTGATTTCGCCCGCCTTGAAAAGTCGTTGGGATTGGCTGATGATGGCCCGCGACTGGGGCACACCGGTCTGCTCGTAGTAGCCCAGCGAGGCCGAGAACTTGCGCGTGTCGGCCAGGGCCTGCTGGTATTGGGTGCCCAGCTCCAGGCGCTGGGTTTGCAGCTGGTAGCCGGCCGCCTGGCTGCGGGCCGTGGCGGCCTGCAGTTGGGAGCGGTAGGTCCAGAACCAGATGGGCACGGACACGCCGAACTGAAAGCGGTACTTGATTTGGGAATTCTCAAACGCCTGGTTCTGATACCCCAGCGTTAGCGCGGGCGTGCGCCGGGCGCGCACCAGGCTGATGCCCGATTGGCTCAGGGCTACGTTCTGCTGGGCGGCGGCCAGCGTGGGGCTGCGCACCAGGGCGGCGCTGTCGGCCGCGGGCAAGCTGCCCAGCAGGGTCCCGCCCGCCTGGGCCAGCTCCGGGCCGCTGCGGCGCAGGTCGGTGCTGGTGGCCAGGGCCTCGTCGGGGCGGCCCAGCAGCAAGCCCAGGCGGCGCTGGGCGGCGCGCTGGTCTTCCGTGGCCTGCTGCAGCTGCACGGTGACCTGCCGGGCCTCGGCATCGGTGCTGATGCGCTGCAGGGAGGTGACTTCGCCGGCGGCAAACAGGCGCTCGGTGGCCAGCCGCAGGGCCCGGAACAAACTGTCCTGGTAGGTGAGCTGCCGCACCTGCGCCTCGGCGAATTGCAGGTTCAGGTACGCCAGGCGGGTGTCGCGCAGCACCGTGGCCCGGCTTACCTCCCGGTTGCGTTCGGCCAAGCTCACGCCGGCCTGGGCCACCTGGCGCTGGCGCCGGTACACGTTGGGCAGGTCAATGGTTTGCACCACGCCCGGGGCCCACATTTCCCCCGTGGGGGCCGAAAACAGAAAGTCCGGGTTGGCGGGCGCGAACGAACCGCGCTTGAGGGCGCGTTGCTCCTCAATTTCCCGCTCCGCCTGCCGCAGCCTTGGGTGGCGGCGCAGGCTCTGGGCTTCGGCGCTGTCGAGGCGGATGGGGGTTTGCGCGCGCGCTGCTTCCCGGCCCGGCCCCAGCAGGAGGAGCCAGGCCAGCACCAGCACGCTACTCACCGCGCTTCTCATGGTCAGATACTTCATAGGTTCAGGTTAGGGCCCGTCAGGGGGCCGCCCGCCGTGGCAGCGGCGGACGGCCCGGACGGAGAGGGCCCGGACGCCGGGCGTCCGAAAAACAGGCTCCGCCTACGCTTTTTTCACCAGGGCCATGCCGCACGTGGGGCAGGAGCCGGGCTTGTCGCTGGCGCTGCCCGCGCACTTCATGGGGCACTCGTAGGCCGCGGCTTTGGCTTTGGCGCTTGTGCTGGCCAGCTTGTCGAAGCGGGCACTGATGGTTTCGCCGCCGCGGCGCAGCGTAATAATGGCCGTGGTGGGCGTCGCCCCGGCCGGCAGTGCGCCGCGCAGCTGGTCATCGCCGTACGCCGCCAGCGGAACGGTGGTGGTTTTGCCGCCCTGCTGGACCATGGCCGTGCCCGTTAGGCCCTTGTTGGCTTGGGTCTGCTCCTTGCCGTCGAGCAGGTACACGGTCATCTGGCCGCCTTGGAGCACCAGTTCCACGTGGTACTTGCCCGCCGTGCGCACGATGCCCCCGTGCGGGGCCGTGTGGGCGTGGGTTTCGCCGGCGGCGTTGTGGCCGTGGCCCGCGGCACCGGGCTTGTGCGCGTGCTGGGCGGAGAGGGAGAGCGGTGCGGCGAGCAATAGGGTGGCCGCCAGCAAATGCAACATCTTCATGGGAAGGAGTAAAAGGGGGGTAATGGGAAAGTGGAAGCGGTAGCCGGGGCTACATTTTGTCGGCGTTCTGCTCGTGCCAGGCCTTGAAGTCGGCGATTTCCTTCTGCTGGGCGTCAATCATCTTCTGGGCCATTTCCTTGAGCTTGGTGTCCTTGCCGTGGGCCAGCTCGGCCTGGGCCATGTCCACCGCGCTTTGGTGGTGCACCGTCATCATCATGTTGAAGTTCATGTCCGGGTTGGTTACCATCGGGGGCATGTTTTTCATCATGGCGTCCATCGACGCCTTCATCTTGCTGGTGAAGGGGTCGGCCGGGTCCTGGGGCTTGTAATTGGTGGGCGCGCTGTCGAGGCGTTCGGCAATGGGCTCCAACTCACCGATTTCCTTTTGCTGGTCGGCTTTAATCTTCTCGGCCATCTGGCGCATGGTGGCGTCTTTGCCGTCGCGCAGCTCGATGTCGGCCATGGCAATGGCGCCGCGGTGATGCTCCATCATGTGGTGGGCAAAGTCGTGGTCGGTGTTGCCCTTGGGCTTCATGGCGTGCATCTTGGCCATCATGTCGTTCATGGCCGTCACCATGGGCGAGTCGCTGCCAGTGGCCGCGGCGCCTTCCCCGGCGGGCGCGTCGTGGTTCATGCCGGCCATGTCCCCGGAAGCCGTGGCGTCCGTCGACGTGGTTTCCGTGGTCGTGGCCGTGCTGTCGGCTGATTTATCGCTGTTGCAGCTGCCCAGCAGCAGGGTGCCCGAACAGAGGGCGGCGAGGAAAAAAGCAGGCTTTTTCATGGGGTTGGTTTGGTTGAGGGGTTGGAAAAAGGAATTGAAAACAGCTGGTCTTAGCTGGCGGCCGGGCCCTTCACGTTGATGGTGAAGTCGCCGGTGTGAATCTGGCCGCCGTGGTTGAACTGCAGGAAGACGCGGTACAGGCCGGGGGCCTCGAAGTTGGTGTTGAAGCCGATGGCCGGGCCCTTGTCGGCCTGGTCGTTGGGGTGCACGTGCAGGTAGCGCTCGGTGTCTTCGCTGATGACCACCACGTGGCCCAGGGCACCGAGGTAGTTGTCGAGGTCCGTCACCGGCTGCCCGTCTTTGGTGATGTTGATTTTCATGCCCAGCAGCTGGCCGGTCTGCAGGGGCTTGTCAAAGCTGAGCGTGGCCTGGTAGCCGTCGCCGGCCCACTGCATGTCGTCGTTTTTGAACTTTACCGGGGCATAAGCTGGCCCCTTCACCGTGAGGGGCTGGCGGCCCAGCTGGTGGCCGGCACCGGTGGGCGTGTAGTCCTGAAACAGCACATAGTCGCCGCCCTTGGGGAAGGTGTAGCTGACCTTGTAGTTGCCCTCGGCCGTGTACTCGGGGTGCTCGTGGTAGAACTGGCCTAGGTCCTTGCTGACGATGATGAGGTGAATCTTCTTCTCGTGCACCACGGCCAGGGGCACGGGCGCGGCCTCGTTGCCCACTTCCTGGGGCGTGAACAGCAGCTGCGCGGGCTGGCCGGCCGTGGGCGGGGCGGGCGCCGCCGCAAACTGTATGGCGTAGGTCTTGCCGTTGCCGGCCGCGTGGTCGTTGTGTTCGAGCTTCATGCCGCACTTAGGGCACTTCTCGCCCGCCTTGGTGCTGGTGACTTCCGGGTGCATGGGGCAGGCGTAGGTGTGGCCGCCGCTGTGCTCGGCCGTGCCTTCGGCCGGCCCCTCGGTCGGCGTGGTCACGGAGTTGGTGGCGCTGCTCGACGCGGAGTCGGAGGAGCAGCCGGCGGTGATGGTCAGGGCGCTGGCTACGGCCAGCAGGGTAACGGGTACGCGAAACATGGTGTGGGAAATGAGTGATACACATCGGGGCCGTAACTGGACGGCGGGGGGCTCTCGCGTGCGCTTAGGCCTGCCACTGTTGCCAGAGCACGAAGCCCAGGGCGGCGGCCAGCACGGCGTAGAGCAGGTAAGCGAGCAGGCGGCGGCCCGGCCCACGCGGGGGCGGCGCACCGGCTTCTTCGCAACAACTCTTCATTGCCGGGAGATGAAAACCAGGAAAATGGGGGGAGGAGGGGGGCCGGGAAACCGGCGCGACGGGCAAACGAAAAGGCCCGCCCCGGACACAGCAAAGCCGTGCCGGCGCGAGCCGTAGCGCGTCGGAGCAATCAGACCGTCAGGGACCGAATGAAAATGCGGATGTCGGGTATTTTGGGCTTCAGGTGCCGGCGGGCCACCAGCAGCACGGGCTGCGTGCGGTCCCACTGCTGAAAGCGAACCACCACGCCTTGGGGGGCCGGCGGCAAGGCCACCGGCATGAAGGTCATCTTTTCAATGCCGGCCTTGGGCGGGTGGCCCAGCGCGGCCCACACGGCCGCGGCGTCGTCCTGGCAGCAGGCGCCCTTGGGGCCGTGCTGGTGCGAGCCCGGGGCTTTATCGTCGTGGTGGTGCGTGCTGGCCGCGTCGTGGCCCTTGCCGTGCGCGTGAGTCGCCGAATGCTGGTGCCCGTGGTCGTGCTTATGCCCGTGGCCGTGCCCGTGCTGATGGGCCGGGGTGCCGGCCGGGTGCTTGTGGGCGGCGACCGGCGCCGGCGCGGCCGGCATCGCCAGCGCGCACACGACTTGCCCAAAGAACACGTTGAGGAAGACCACCAGCAAGGAGGCCGCCACAGCGCGTCTAGAATGGGTCTTGAGTCGGAACATTGGTCTGAAGCAACGGCAAAATTATTCGAAAGGTTTAAATAGTACTTCACCGCGACGCGGGGCCGGCTTGCGGCCTCTGCTACCTCCTTTCGCTTCACTTTCCCGAAAAAGGGGGCTGCGTGGCGTTTACGCGCCGAATCAGGCGTACACCTGTGCCTGCGGAGCCGGTTCGTCGGCTGGCCGACGTGGAAATTATGTAAGCCCCGGGCAGAATTGTACACGTGCGAGGCGTCAGGCCCCGGGCAAGTACAAATGTTGCAAGCGCCAAGCGCAATTCTGCACATCCAATGGGTACCGAACCGAGTTTACTTCGTGTTCCCATTGCAAGCGGCGGCACCGCCGCCCGTTTAAAGCGACATCCCGTGGATACCATACCCCATCACCACCCCGCGCCGGCGGAGCCGGCCCAGCCCGCGGCCCCCGCAGGCGGGACCCAGACGGCCACCCTCAACATCGAGGGCATGACCTGCGCCTCCTGCTCCAACTTCGTGGAGAAGGCCCTCAACCGCACGCCCGGCGTGCAGCGGGCCACCGTCAACCTGGCCAGTGAAAAGGCTACCATTGAATACCTGCCGGGCCAGATTGACCGCGCGGGCCTCAAGGCCGCCGTGGAGCAGGCCGGCTACGGCGTGCACGAGCCCGCGGCCCCGGCGTCGCCCAATGTGCTGGCCTCCGACCAGGAGCTGGACGCGCGCAAAGCCCAGGCCTACCAGAAGCTGAAGCGCCGCTTTCAGGTGGCCGTGGCGCTGGCCGTGGTCATCATGCCGCTGAGCATGCTCATGCTCTGGCCGGCGCTGATGAGCCGCATCTCCATGCCCCTGCTGAACTACGTGCTGCTGGCCCTGACCCTGCCGGTGCTCTTCTACAGCGGCCGCGAGTTTTACGTGTCGGCCTGGAACGGCTTCAAGCACCGCACCGCCAGCATGGACACGCTCATTGCCGTGGGCACGGGCGCGGCCTTTGGCTACAGCCTGGCCGCCACGCTGATTCCGCACTGGTTCATGCAGCACGGCATTATGCCCGAGGTCTACTACGACACCACGGCCACCATCATTGCCCTCATTCTGCTGGGCAAGGTGCTGGAGAGCCGGGCCAAGACCAAGACGTCGGCGGCTATTAAAGCCCTGATGGGCCTGCAGGCCAAGACGGCCCGCGTGGTGCGGGGCGGTCAGGAAGTGGACGTGCCGATTGAAGACGTGGTGATTGGCGACGAAGTGCTGGTGCGGCCCGGCGAGAAGGTGGCCACCGACGGCGTGCTGCTCGCCGGCCACTCGGCCGTGGACGAGAGCATGCTCACAGGCGAGAGCCTGCCCGTGGAAAAGAAGGAAGGCGACGCGGTGTTCGGGGCCACGCTCAACAAAACCGGCTCCTTCCGCTTCCGCGTCAGCAAGGTGGGCTCGGAGACGATGCTGGCCCAGATTGTGAAACTGGTGGAGGAAGCCCAGGGCAGCCGCGCCCCCATTCAGCAGCTGGCCGACAAGGTCAGCGCCGTGTTCGTGCCGGTGGTCATCATGATTGCCATCAGCACGTTTATCCTCTGGTTTGATTTCGCCCCCGACGCCTCGCGCCTGCCGCTGGCGCTGGTCAACTTCGTGGCCGTGCTCATCATTGCCTGCCCCTGCGCGCTGGGCCTGGCCACGCCCACGGCCATCATGGTGGGCACCGGCAAGGGCGCCGAGCACGGCGTGCTGATTCGCAACGCTGAAGCGCTGGAAAAAGCCGAGAAGGTAACCACCGTGCTGCTCGACAAAACCGGCACCATTACCCGCGGCGAGCCCAGCGTCACCGATTTCCTGCCCACCGCCGGCGCCAACCCGGCCCAGCTGCTGCCGCGGCTGGCCGCCGTGGAGCGGCAGAGCGAGCACCCGCTGGCCGAAGCCGTGGTGCGCTACGCCGACGCGCAGGGCGCCGCGCTGCTGCCGGCCACGGGCTTCCGCGCGTTTGAAGGACGGGGCGCCGGCGCCACCGTGGACGGCCAGGCCTACCTGCTGGGCAACCGCCGCTTGCTCGACGAGCACCAGGTAGCCGTATCGGCCGCCACCGAGCAGGCCGCCACCCGGCTGCTCAGCGAGGCCAAGACGGTGCTCTACGCCGCCACCGGCGGGCAGGTCGTGGCCCTGATTGGGGTGGCCGACACCGTGCGCGAGTCCAGCCGGGCCGCCATCCAGGCCCTGCAGGCCGAGGGCATCGAGGTGGTGATGATGACCGGCGACAACCCGCAGACGGCCGCCAAGGTGGCCGAGCAGGTGGGCATCACGCGCTACTTTGCCGAAGTGCTGCCCGCCGACAAGGCCGGCAAGGTGAAGCAGCTGCAGGCCGAGGGCCGCACCGTGGCCATGGTGGGCGACGGCATCAACGACGCCCCGGCGCTGGCCCAGGCCGACATTGGCCTGGCGATGGGCGGCGGTACGGACGTGGCCATGGAAGCGGCCGGCATTACCCTCATGCGCTCCGACCTGCAGGGTGTGGTCACGGCCATGGACCTCTCGCGCCAGACCATGCGCACCATCAAGCAGAACCTGTTCTTCGCCTTCATCTACAACACGCTGGGCATTCCCATTGCGGCGGGCTTGCTGTACCCCATCACCGGCTGGCTGCTCTCGCCCATGCTGGCGGCCGGCGCCATGGCCCTGAGCTCGGTGTCGGTGCTGACCAACTCCTTGCGCCTGCGCGGCTACAAGCGGACGGCCTAGGGCCGGCGGTAATGTTCTTTCCCTTTTGTTTCTTCTTCTGATGGATACGACGCAGATAATCGTGACGCTGGTGGGCGTGGGCCTGCTGGGCTTCGTGGGCTGGTTTTTCTTTCTGGCTCCGCACCGGGTGGCTGCGGCGGTTTCGACGTCGGCCGGCATTCAGCAGGTCGACATCGTGGTGAAGGGCGGCTACTCGCCCAACGTTATTGAGGTGGAGCACGGCAAGCCCGTGCAGCTCAACTTCTACCGCGACGAGGAAAACTCCTGCTCCGAGGAGCTGCTGCTGCCCGACTTCAACATCCGGCGCGAGCTGGCGCCGTTTAAAACCACGGCCATTGAGTTGTTGCCCCAGCAAGCGGGTACCTTTGAGTTTACCTGCGGCATGCACATGCTGCGGGGCAGCCTGGTCGTAAAATGATGATGATGCCGCAGTCCGCCACGTCCGTGTTGCCCGCTCCCGCGGCCGGGGGCGTGCGCCTGTCCATCCGGAACATGGTGTGCCCCCGCTGCCTGCGCGTGGTGCAGCGCGAGCTGGAAAAGGCCGGGCTGCTGGTGGACGCCGTGGCCCTGGGCGCGGCCAACGTGCGCACCGCCGACGGTAGCCCCGTGGACGAGCAGCGGGTGCAGGAGGCGCTGCAGGCGTACGGCTTCGCCCTGGTCGAAGACCCGCGCGACCAGCTCATCGAGCAGGTAAAAGCCGTGGTGGTGGAGCTGGTGCACTACACGCCGGCCGAGCAGCAGCCGTTTCACACCTACTCGCACTACATCAGCGAGCGGGTGGGCCGCTCGTACGCGTACCTGTCGCACCAGTTCTCCGTGCGCGAGGGGCTCACGCTGGAGAAATACATCATCCGCCAAAAAGTGGAGCGGGCCAAGGAGTTGCTCAGCTACCAGGACGAAAACGTGGCCAGCGTGGCCAAGCGGCTCGGCTACAGCAGCGCAGCCCACCTGACGAACCAGTTTCGGCAGGTCACGGGCATGTCGCCCTCGGATTACCAGCGGCTGGGGCCGGGCAGCGCCGGGCGCCTGAGCCTGGCCGAGCTCACGTAGGGCTCTGGGCTGGAAACTTTGCAAGGGTTTCGGGCCAATCGTGCGCAAACGGACACTGTACTCCGCCGTTTAGCCTGGTAACGTTTTTGTTGCCGACGCTTTAAACCCCAGTTGCTATGCTTCGCTCCCTTCGCCTCCCCTTGCTTGCTTGCCTGCTTGCCTTCACTACCCTGACCGCGTGTAACAAGGACGATTCCGACGGCCTGAAAGTGCAGGCCCACGACGACAACGTCTTCATGCGCATGATGCACGACATGATGACGCAGATGATGGCCATGACCAAGACCCAGGACCCGGACAACGACTTCGCCATGATGATGAAGATGCACCATCAGGGCGCCATCACCATGAGCCAGGAGGAGCTGCGCAGCGGCAAGGACGCCGACATGAAGCAGATGGCCCAGACCATCATCACCAAGCAGCAGGCCGAGATTCAGCAGCTCGACGCGTTTCTGAGCAGCCACCCCGCCCACGCCCCGGCCGTGCCCGCGTTCAACACGAAGCAGATGGAGAGCATGGAGCGCATGATGCAAGCCAACGACTTGCGGCCGCTCACCGGCGACATTGACTATGACTTCGCCCAGCTCATGGTCGACCACCACCGCAGCGCCATCGAAAACTCCCAGGCGGAAATCGAGTACGGCCGCGAGAATGCCATGAAAACGCTGGCCCACAACATCATCGACGACCAGGAAATGGAAATCAAGGACCTGCAGGCCTGGCTGCTGGCCCACAAGAAATTCTAACCGGTTTTCCTTCCCCACTTGCTAAGAGCGGCTTTCCCCAAAGCCGCTCTTTTCTGTTCCCGCCCCCTTTCTACCCTACTGCCCCGCTGCTACACGCCATGAATACGCCCCTGTTTCCCGAGTACCTGCTGTGGGTGTGGTTTGCCCTGACGGCCCTGTCCGTGGCCTACGTGGCCTGGGACCTGTTTACCAGCACCCCGGAGATGAAGGTGATGAAGTACGGCTGGGTGCTGGTGACGCTCTATACCGGCCCCGTGGGGCTGCTGATTTACTGGTTTTCCTGCCGGGAGCCGGCGCCCGGTACGCACGAGCAGTTCGTGGCCCCCATGTGGAAGCAGGCGGTGGGCTCCACCATTCACTGCGCGGCCGGCGACGCCACGGGCATCATCGTGGCCGCGGCCATCACCGGCTACTTCCGGCTGCGCATGGGCGTGGACATCTGGGTGGAGTACCTGGCGGGCTTCGTCTTCGGCTTGTTCATCTTCCAGGCCCTGTTCATGAAGGACATGATGCGCATGAGCTACGGCCAGGCCTTGCGCGAATCCTTTCTGCCGGAGTGGATGTCGATGAACGCCATGATGGCCGGCATGCTGCCCACGATGGTCATCCTGATGAGCCGCGACATGCGGGCCATGGAAGCCACCTCGCCCTGGTTCTGGGCGGTGATGTCGGCCGCGACGCTGGTGGGCGTGGTCGTGTCGTACCCGGTGAACTACTGGCTGGTCAAAAACCAGCTCAAGCACGGCATGGGCACCGAGCGGGCCTTGGGCAAAGGCGGGGCCTCCCGGGAAGAGGTAAGTCCGGCTGCGCCTGCAGGGCGTCCAATGGCCGGTATGCACCACGCGGCGCCCGCTGATCCAGCCGCTTCCCTTCACGCCGGGCACACGATGGCCGCGTCCGCCCACGATATGCCGGGTATGGCGATGGGCGGTGGGCAACAAGTGTCCAGCGGGCGCAAGGCCGTGGTCACGGTGCTTACCCTGCTGATGCTGGCGGTGGGCTACTGGCTGGCGGCGCGCTACGGCGACTTGTCCATGCGCCCCGGCGAGCCCATGATGGACATGCCCGGCATGGCGATGCCCGGGCACCAGATGTGACGGTGCCGCGGTGGCTTGCCAGTTCCCCTGGCTAGCGTTACACTGGAAATTATGCAAGCCAATGGCGGTTTTGATGTAGAACCAAGCAGACTAAGCTCGACGTTTCTGAGGAGTTGTTTCCACCTCGTACCCTCCCCATGACCCGTTACCTACGCCTGCCCCTGCTGTGCCTCCTCGCGCTGGGACTCTTCTTGACCGCCTGCAAGAAGGACCACGACATGGACGACATGAACCACGAGAGTCCCTACATGAAAATCATGATGGACATGATGACGCAGATGGACGCGCAGGCCAAGACCCAGGACCCGGACCACGACTTTGCCGCGCAGATGGTGCTGCACCACGAGGCCGCCATCCAGATGGCCCAGGAAGAGCTGCGCACCGGCTCGAACCAGGAAATGAAAACCCTTGCCCAGGACATCATCACCAAGCAGCAGGGAGAGATTGGGCAGTTCAACGCCTTTCTGAGCAGCCACCAGCCGCAAACCCCATTGGTGCCGCAGTTCAACCAGCTGCAGAAAACCAACATGGACCGCATGATGGCCGCCAGTGACGCGCGCACGATGACGGGCCGGCCGGATTACGACTTCGCCCAGCTCATGGTCGACCACCACCAGGCGGCCATTGACAACTCCGAGGCCTTGCTGCAGCACGGCCGCCAGAGCACGACCCGCGCCCTGGCCCAGGCCATCATTACCGACCAGCGCCAGGAAATTGCAACCCTGCAGAACTGGCTGACCCGCAACCGGTAGGCGCCGGCCGGTTTGGGGAAAGGCAGCTCCGCCCGAGCTGCCTTTTTCGTTTTCGTCCTCTTGTACTGCACCCCCATGCATCCTTTCCCCGTGCTTTGCCTGCTTCGGTGTATCGCCGCCGGCCTGGCCCTGCTACTCGGTGGGTGCCGTGCTGCCGCATTCGTGCCCCGGTTTGCCGGCGCGGCCGGAGCCGCCCCGCCGCGGTCGGCGCCGCGCCCGGAATCGGCACGGGTGGTCGGCCCTGCGTTGCCCGCCAGCGCACCACGCTCGGTAGCGGTGCCAGTGCGGCCCCAGCCCCGGGTTGCGGACACGGGGAACTCCCGTCCCTCTACCCGGGAGCAGCAGGCGAGCCGGGTAGCCGAAAGGCCGTCTGACACCAGCACGGTGGCCGGCGATACCGCCACCCGGGCGGCGGCGTTGCGCGAGCCCCATCAGCTACCCGCCCGTCGGTTTTTCCGGGCGCAAACGCTGGTGCACTACAGCTTGCACTTTCTGTTTCCGGCGGTGCTGGCGCTGGTGCTGTTCCCCGCGATGTGGCCCAGCGCCTACCTCATTCTGCTGGCCACCATGCTCATCGACCTGGACCACCTGCTGGCCACCCCCGTCTTCGACCCCATGCGCTGCAGTGTGGGGTATCATCCGCTGCACTCGTTTTATGCCATCCCGGTGTATGCGCTGCTGCTGCTGCCCCCGCCGGTGAATATTATCGGCGTGGGCGTGCTCTTTCACCTGTTCACGGATACGGTGGACTGCTTGTGGACCTTTCGCTACTGCCGCGAGTGCTACCTCAACGCTCGCATTCGGCCAGTGGTCGACTGGGTGCGGAAGCTGCTGGGCCGTAAGGCAGACGGGTGACGCCGCTTGTGTTACGAGCAACCATGCCGGCCGCTAAGGCGACGTACCAGCCCCCGTGCTTGGCCTCTGGTTGGGCGGTACGCAGGTTCTGTCCATCTTAGGGTTTTAATTCACCGTTCCGCGTTATGTCCGCTGCGCTACCGTCCCTTATTCAGCAATACAAGGCCGATTCCGAGTCTGTTTACAACACCTGGTTCATCAACAACGAGGAGCGCCTGAAGGCTTTCCGCTCCATCCGGCGCGGGGTGCAGCAGGTGGTCAAGGACATCAAGGCGGGCAGCTTCGGCAACGACTTCAAGGGCACCTCGCTGGAGTTCGTGCTCAGCGTCATCAGCGAGCAGAAGCAGGTGTTTCAGGGCGCGGCCCACCCCTTCTACTGGAAGCCCAAGCTGCGCATTCCCGACATCTACGAGCACGAGGAGAACAAGCGTGCCTTCGGCCAGTTTCTGGAGAGCTGCCTGGCGGCCACCACCGAGCAGCAGCTGCTCAAGGAAATTGACCTGCTTGACCGCCGCAAGATCAAGGGGCTGGGGCCGGCCGTGGCCAGCATCCTGTATTTCCTGCACCCCACCTTGATGCCGCCCTTCAACACGGCCATCGTCAACGGCTTCAACGCGCTGTTCGGGGAGAAAATCAAGCTGGGCTCCTGGTCGGAGTACCTGCGCATGCGCGCGCGGCTGCGCGACCTGAACCAGGAGCACCGCCAGCACCTGAGCCTCGATTACGGCGCCCTAAGCGGGCTGCTCTTCGACGTGGGCGTGAAGAAGATGATTGCCGGCGACCAGCAGTTTGCCAGCGACGAGGACCGCGACAAGTACCAGCAGCAGGCCCGCAAGCGCCACCAGGAGGTGCAGACCGAGGCCCAGGAGGAAAACCAGCACACCGAGATGCAGCACCACCTGCTGCGCGTGGGCAAGGCCCTGGGCTGCGACGTGACGACGGCCATCAACGACCGCAACCGGATATGCGCCGGCCAGAAGCTCTCGTTTTTGTGCCTCGACCAGCACCCCGAGCTGCCCGTATCGGCCGAGGTGGCCACCACCATCCGCCTGATTGACGTGGTGTGGTTTGCGCCCGGCACCAATCGCGTGGTAGCCGCTTTCGAAGTGGAGAAAAGCACCAGCATCTACAGCGGTATTCTACGCCTGACGGATTTAGCCTTTTCCATGCCCGAGCACGAGACGGCCCTCTACCTGGTCGTGCCCGACGCCCGCGAAAAGGAAGTGCAGGCCCAACTCTCGCGCCCGGCCATCCGCGCGGCTGGGGCCACGATTCGCTACATCCTGTTTTCGGAGCTGCGCCAGCACTGCGAGGCGCTGTGCAAGTTCGGCCATTCGCCGGAGGCCATGCTCAAGATTGCGCGCGCAGTGGCGTAGCGTAGTGAAACAGCTTCACCCATGAAGCCGAACGCTAACGGCGAAGGTCATTGTTTTGTTGAAGGGGGTAGAAGTTGTTGATACCAATAGACCCTTCGACACAATTTACTTTACGCAATGACCAGACGACTGATTGTTGGATTTAACGACCTTTTTGATAGCGCTACCCCTCCTACTTTAGCTGATTTGCTTCGCGGGGTCAGTCGTTTCTGGCTTTTACGATGCGTCACGCAACTGCTTGGCTATCAGAACCGCGTGCCGGCTGCCGAGCGTACCCTAAAAATGGACTTTGAGCGCATTTTCGGAGAGCGTGGACTCGTCGAAAAGCCCTTTGCGCAGCGCGCCTATGCCCACGTCTTAAGCTTTGGCCAGCAGTACGGAAAAGACGCCCTGAATGTGCTTCATCCCAAGCCCTTGCTGCAACTGTTTGAATATGCCTTCGAGCGACCGGACGAGCCGCATACAGTAAGTGACGAGGAACTGGAAGCCAGTCTCTTTCTGGCCTGCATACTAGTTAACACGCCTTATATCGACCAACAGAGTGCCGCCAGCGCCGCCGCTAAACAGCTGCTGCCTACACCGACTGTACCGCGCTTCGCGCTCACGAGTATGTTCTCGGACTTTGAGCTGATAAATCAGCAACCGGTGCAGGTGTTGTGGGCGCAGCTCATCAAGTCGGCGCGTTTTTTTGAATTTTTGGAGTCAGATGAGAGATTCAGTCCTTTACTTCAGTCTTTCCTGACTTATTACGGGTGTACCACTTGGCAGGAGTACACCCGTCAAATTGCTGGGCTGGTCAAGCCGGTAATCTATGCAGACAAGCCGGGCCGTATCAGCGTTGCGGTTGCACCCGGGCCAGAATTTGAAGCCAGTCGAGCGTTTCTTAACCATTTTGCGCTGCAGCCCGGCCAGGAGCTGGACAAGGAGGATTTCACGAGTTTGCGGGAAACGCCCTTGTATGAGGAAGAGCCGGGAGTTTTCGTGCTCATCTACCCCGTGTTGGTGGTGGAAATGCTGCACAAGGGACTGTACTTTCAATTCAATAGGCTCAATAAGTTGCTCCCGGAGGCGGAGCAGGTAAGCGATTGGCGTTCGGTTTACTGCGACTTCTTCTCGGAGCAGCACCTGCTCTACGGTTTGCTTGATGCCGCTTTTCAAGGCCGTGGCTTAGCCCTTACTGGCACCGTCATCAAGGAAAGCAAGACATTAAAAGGTCAGGGTGAACCGGACTACTATTTCCGCAACGGACAGCGTGCTATTCTATTCGAATCAAAAGATGTCTTGGTGCCGAAGAACGCAAAGGCCGGAACTGATTTTACGGCCTACTTTGAAGAGGTGCGCAAGCGGTTTGATTACGAAACCAACAAAAAAGGCAGACTCGTAGACAAGGCCGCTCGGCAGCTGCTGCGCAACGTAGCCCGGCTGTTGGAAAAAGAGTTTCCACTGGATACCGACTACGACCCGGCAGAGCTGGTCATCTACCCGGTGTTGGTACTTCATGACCGCCTCTACAACGTGCCCGGCCTGAACGTGTTGGTTAACGATTGGTTCCAAGAGCAGTTGGCGTTGCGCGCCGAAAAAGGCTTGCCTGTGCACAACGTGCGTCCGCTGGTGATGGTGGACGTTGACACGGTTTTGGCCTTTCATGAGCATTTCCGGGACCAGCAACTTGCATTTGAAGACGTTCTGGAGGAGTACTATAGCTACATACATCCCGACCTCAGCGTGGTGAAAAACGATGCGGAAGCCGAGAAGCTGATGATGCAGCAGGCTCATCCTTTTGCTTTGTTCTTGGAAAATTACGCGAGCGAAAGAGGGATGGCGCCGCTCCCAATGCAAAGTCTTTATGGATTGTTGCCCATTATCAACAAAGGGGCAACGGATGAATAACAAGGGTACGCGCCTGTTTAGCGTTTTCTCCAAAACCTTTCCGAACGGCTAAAGCTCCTTAGCACTTGGTCCTGTTGAAGTTATTCTCTGCAAGCTTCTGCCACCGCCTGCTGAGCCGGTCCAAGCCAACTAGCCCCTGGTTAAGATAGTGGGCTTCCTGCGGCAGCTGCAGGGCCACTAACGCCGGGCTGTTTCGTGCTTTTTGCCGCCTTGGAATTGGGTAACTTGCCCACCTATTAGCCAGCCTGTTCCTGTACCCGTCGCCTCTCCTTTATCCATGAGCACCACCCGCGAGCAGCAAAACATCGAGTGGAAGGAATCGTGGCGGCCGGAGTACTTTCAGTGGATTTGCGGCTTTGCCAATGCCCAAGGGGGCCGCATCTTCATCGGCAAAAACGACGACGGGCAGGTGGTGGGCCTGCCGGGCATCCGCAAACTGCTGGAAGATTTGCCCAACCAGGTGCGCGATTTGATGGGCATCCTGGTGGAAGTCAACCGCCACGAGGAAGGCGGGCTGGAGTTTCTGGAAATTGTCGTTGAGCCGTACCCCTACCCCATCAGCTACCGCGGTCAGTACCATTTCCGCAGCGGCAGCACCAAGCAGGAGCTACGCGGACCGGCGCTGAGCGCGTTTCTGCTGCAAAAGCAGGGCAAGCGCTGGGACGGCGTGCTGGTACCGGGCGTCGCGGCGGCGGATTTGTCGGCGGAAGCCTTTGACTTGTTTCGCCAGCGCGCCGCTAGAAGCGGGCGCGTGGACGAGCAGGTGCTGCACGATGGTAACGAAGCCCTGCTCGACAACCTGAACCTCATCGACGGGGAGTACCTGAAGCGGGCCGCCGTGCTGCTGTTTCACCCCACGCCCGAGCGGTTCATCACCGGTGCCTACGTCAAGATTGGCTTCTTTGCCACCGACGACGATTTACGCTACCAGGACGAGGTGCACGGGCCCCTGCTCGTGCAGGTGGAGCGCACGCTGGATTTGTTGCAAACCAAGTACGCCCGGGCCCAGGTGCGCTACGAAGGCGCCGGCCGGGTCGAGGAGCCGCCCTTTCCGGCGGCGGCCCTGCGCGAGGCGCTACTCAACGCGCTGGCTCACAAAGATTACAGCGGCGGCGCGCCCGTGCAGATTAGCGTGTACCAGGACCGCCTGCAGTTCTGGAACGAGGGCCACCTGCCCGACAGCTGGACGGTGGAGAACCTGCTGCGCAAGCACCCGTCCAAGCCCTTCAACCCGGACGTGGCCAACACCCTGTTCCGGGCCGGCTACATCGAATCCTGGGGCCGCGGCACCATCAAGATGCTGAACGAGTGCCGCGCGGCGCACCTGCCGGCCCCGCGCTTCTACTTCGAGGCCTCGGGCTTCGTGGTGGCGTTTGCCGCCTACTCGGTGGCCTACTGGCAGGCCCAGGGCGTGCGCGCCGACCTGGCGCCGGTGCTCCTCTACGCCGCGCAGCACGGCAGCATCACCAACACCGTGGTGCAGCAGCAGCTGGGCGTAAGCAAGCCCACCGCCACCCGCTACCTGAGCGAGTTAGAAAAGGGCGGCTGGCTGCAGAAGTCCGGCAAAACAGGGGTGGGCACGCAGTACACGCTCACCGAATCCTAAAGGGCTCACAAAGGGCTCACCACTCGCGGGTAGGAATTGCTAAAAGTGCCAACAGAGCGTGTAAACGCCATTTTTGGTACGTTTCAGTGCCATTGAAATGGGCTCATCATGGGCTCACGGGGCTACTAACATGACCACCTAGAGGCACGGCTAGTGCGCTGCTGGGCGCGAATAGTGAGACAGCTAGGCGCTGTTGAAGCCTGGCTACAAGCCTGTAGCTGCGCGCTGTTGCTGCTCAAAGGCCCAGTCCTCCGGGGAGAGAATGGCCTGCATGAACGCGGCGTAGCCCACGTCGCGCCGCTCCAGCGCGTGCCGGCGCAGGGCCAGGCTGCGTTTGGCGCTTTCAAAGCCGTCCCGCTCCATGGCCTGGCGAAAGCGCTCCGGAAGTCCTTCCAGCCAGTGCTGGTAATCCGCTTCCGTCACCTCCCCGTCGGCCAGTTGCTGGTAGCGGTAGGTGGCGTTGCCCAAGCGGAACAGCCGGGCCATTTCGGCCCGCTGGCTTTCGGTCAGCTGCTGCAGGGCCTGCAGCTGCGCTTGGTGGTGCTGGTCGAGCGGGTGGCGGGGCTGGAGCAGTTCTTCCATCTTACTGGGGCAGCCCTTGCTGGGCAAAGGCCGAGAGGGCGCCGGTGTTTTCGTAGAGCAGGTCTTCCTGGTTATCCCCGTCAAACTGAGGACCGTCGCCCTGCATGACCTGCCAGACCTGGTCGTAGGACACCCGGATGGGCGAGCGGTGCTGGAGGTCGGTGGAATCAAGCAGCACTTCGCAGGTGAAGTCTTCCGCGCCGATGACCAGCTGCCAGACCGTACTCTGGTGCAGGTGCAGAGTACCGAGCATGACGGGCCCGCTTTCGGTCTGAAAGTAGTTCGTGCACACCAGGTAATGGTGCTGCGGGTTGGCAAGGCCGGCATGCACGTGGTGCAGAACGGCGACTAATGCGTGCGGCTCACGGGGCATAAGGCAACAATCAGAGTTGGTTCATGGTCCACGGGGTCGGGTAATGCTCGCGGTGAACCCGCTCGTTGTAGTACACCGCCTCAGTCGGCAGAAAGGTAAGCGTTTCGCCTACTGCCTCCCCGGCAGGCACGACTTTGCGCAGCAGCTGGTAGAGCTGCGCAAAGGGAATAGTCGCCCGAAAGCGGTCTACCCAAGGACCGGGCGCGTGCGGCTCGTTGTCTTCCGGGTAGCGCACAAATTCCGCGTCGAAGGCCAGAAAGTCCGGCCCGACCTCCAGGTTGGCAACCTCACCGTGGTGCAGGGAAAACACGGCCGGATAATGTCGGCGCCGCGGGTGGTTGTCGCGGTCGTAGTAGTGGCCGCCCAGTAAGTAATACACGGCCGGGTCGTTCAGGTCCGCTTCGAGCTGGTGCAAAAGCTCCGGCAGGTTGGCCAAGGCGTTCTGTTGTTCCATGGACGGAGCTCTAGGATAGCTGATGGGGATAAAACGTAAGGAAGAAGCTGAAATTGGCAAATAATTTCCAATAAAGAGCGAGTGCCGGCGTTCTGACGAGGCGTGCGACGGGTGCTCAAGCTCGGCTTCAACCGAGTAAGGCACCGGCCGTGACGAGCGTCGGCTATGCTCATGGCAACATTCGGGCCCGGTACCTAACAATTTTGCAGGCTTAAATGCCAAACTCCCGTCCGGTTTGGGCGGAATGGCTAGCTTTGCCTGACAAACTGATTGCCGAGTATGCTGGCTCTGAAATCCTACGCTTTGCCTAGTAGCCCCTCGTCAGCAGGCCTTGCCGCAGACTGGCTGAGCTGGGCTCGCCGGCAGCCGCTGCCCATCCAGCAGCGGCCCGCCCTGTTTGTGGGCTCCCTCGCGTAACGCTACCCCGCCGCAGCTCTGCCCCGCGCCCTACTCGGTAGCCGGGTGGCTGCTGTCCCACTTCCCGCCCGGCCCCCAAGTTGGCCGCAGGCGAGGCGTTTTCATTCCTTTCCGTTGACGTTACTGCTATGGCCGCGAGCCCCTATCGCCGCTTTTCCAGCTTCTGCCCGACCGTGCAGGCGCTGGTGATTCGGCTTATCCAAGAAGAGTTCACCCCGTTGTTACCCCTTTCCGCGGAAGTGCCCGCGGCTGCCTGGGCCCGGGCCGTGGCGCTGGCCGACCCCACCTTGCTGTATTGCACCGCCCAGGAGCCGGTTATCCGGCTGTGCCCGGAAGCCTACGAGCAGCTGCGGGCATGCCTGCAGCGCGAGCTGGTCGAAGCGGAGTAATCAAGCCCCAAGAACAAAGGCCGACCAGGAAACCTGGTCGGCCTTTGTTGGGACCTCTGGTTGGGGCCAGCCGCACCCACGGCGGGAGGCCGGCAGCGCCCGGGGCTGTCCGTGGGCAGGACGGGGTACAATTCTTCCCTACTGCCCAATCACATACACCGGAACGGCCTGCGCATTGGCACCGCGCCCGGTTTCCTTCTTCACTTCCTTGCCATCAAGTAGGATAGCGGCGGTGATTTCCGAAGCGGCCGTGCCGCCGTCGAGGCTGGCCAGCAAGCCAACATGGTCGCCTTGCTTCATGGTGCGCTTGAAGCGGTAGGTTGCTGGCAGCGGCACGTTGTTGACGATAGTCGTGCCGCCGCTTTCGTTGTCGTAGCTGATGTAGTCCGACGCCGGGGCCGTGGTGGAGGAAATGCGGTATTCCACTTGGTATTCTTTGGGGCCGGTGGGCGTCGCGTCGTCCTTGGCGCAGCTGCTGGCGGTGGCCAGGGCGGCGCAGCTCAGGAGCAGGGAGGCAAATCTTGTCATAGCGCAGAAAGGGAGTTAGCGGAAATGATACCGTAGGCCGGCGCTGGCGTAGCCGGGCCATTGGTCGAGCAGGGGATTGTTGAAGAGGTAGCCCTTGGTGGCGGTGGCCACCAGCGAAAAGCGGTTGCCCAGGAAGACGTCCGCCTCGGCCCCGGCCTGCGGGCCGTAGGTGAAGCGCTGCGGCTGTTGGGCGTCGGCCGCTGGCTCGCCGGTGCCGTGCACGCCCGTGCGCTCGTAGCCGGCCCCGGCCCCAAGCAGCAGGTGCACGTAGACGACTTCGCCCAGGCGAAACAGCTGCGGCGCGAGCAGCACCCGCCCCGCGTAGCTGGCGTAGTCGCCGCGGCCGCTGAGGGTGCCCGTTTCGCGCAGGCCGCTGGCGCGCAGGGCCAGGTGGTTGGTGAGCAGGCTGGTATAGCTCAGCTCGTAGTAATTGCCTTTTTCGGAGCGGCCGAGGTGGGCGCCCCAGCTGGCCATGTGTTGAACGTGGCGCTGGGCGAAGGCCGGCGCGGCGCCGGCCCCCGCCAGCAGCAGGGCCACTAGCAAGAGATTCTTCATAAGGGGTTAGTGGCGGGGGCGGGCCCGGTCCGCTTTGATAAGGGCGTTTTGCACCAGGATGTCGGAATAAACCATTTCGGCCGCCTGCCGCGAAGGGCCAGGCTGCGCGGCTTCGGCCAGCAGCCGGTCGGCTTCCTGGCGCAGCTGCATGGCTTTAATCATGTTGTCGTTCGAGGTATTCAGGGCCACCATCCGTTCGCCCTCGGTCATGGCGTAGCGGCCGGGGTTCTTGAGCGTCGCGTTCATCTCGATGCTCTGCTGGGTCATCTCGTCGGCAATCTTGTAGTAGCCGAAAGCGGTGGCAATCTTCTTTTTCTGCATCATCTCCTCGTAGGCAAACGTGGAGACGGCCGCCTCTTCGCGCTTGAGCTGGTACTCACGGGAGCTCATGCGGTTGTTGCCGGCCGTGGCGCCCGAGCCGAAGCGCGAAAACACGTCGTACACCGTGTTCAGGTCCCGCTGGGGGTTGTTGAGCTGCAGGGCCTGGCGCAGGCGCTCGGCTTTCTGAAACACAGGCATGTACTGGTTGCTCTGCCCCCGGCCCGACATGGCCAGGGCCCGGGCAAACAGCTCCTGGGGATTGGAAAGGCGCAAATCCTGAATGCTCTGCACCTTGCGCAGGTCGGCCTGCACCTGGCGCTGCAGCTGCAGGGTCTCATCGGTGATGTCCTTCACCTGCCCGGTGATGTCCTTGGTGACGCCGGCAATCTGCTTGGCGTCCTTGATAACCTGGTAGTTTTTGACCGTTTCAGTCCACTGCTTCAGGTGCTTGGCAAATTCCCCGATGTGCACGCCCATGTGCAGCGGGTCGTTCACGACGGCCTGGGCCGCCGCATCGGTCGTGGGAGCGAGAATCAGGGCCAGGGCAACGAGGGCCGGCAAAAGCGTCTTTTTCATCGTCGTATCGGTTAGGTGGAAGAATTAGCGCGCGGCCGCTTCCGGGCCGAGCTGGCCGGCCGCCGCGGTGGTAATCAGGATGGGGTAGCCATCGGGCAGCAGCACGTCGCGCAGCTTGGTGCGGGTCTTGGGCCGCGAGAGCACCGAGGCGGCCACGCGGCCGCCCACACCCACCACGGAGTTGGCGGCCGAGGCCGAGCGGTCGATGGCCGTGCTGATTTCCTGGGTGGTCTGCTGCTGCAACTCATTGCCAGCCATGCCGGCTTCGCGGGCCACGCGCTTCACCGGGTCAATCATGATGCCCGGCATGTAGTTGAAGTCGTAGATGTCGGCCTGCACCCGCGTCGGCCCGAGGCGGTTCACTTCCAGCGTCACGTTGTTGGTGCCCACGGTAGCCACGCCGGCGAAGACCATGTTTTTGGGAAAGGTCACCCCGGACACCACCGCGTCTTCCAGCAAGCGCAGGATAACCACCGAGCCGGTACGCACCTTCTGCTCGCCGTTGATAACGCACTTGAAAAACACGTCCGGGGCCAGCTGCTGCTCGCGCTGGCTGCCCTGGGCCATCATGCGGGCAGAGTTGCCCACTTTCACGGTGTTGAAGCCATCCAGGCCGGGGGCACTCATGCGGGTGGCCAGCAGCTGCGCGGTCTGGTTGGGGTCGCGGTAGCGCTTGCCGGTCATGCGCTCGTACGCCGCGCGGGTTTCCGGGGGCGAGGAGCCCAGCATGGCCAGCACGTCCGGGTCGGTTTCAAACGGGGTGCCGTCCACATCGCGGGCCGGCACCAGGCCACGGCCCGCCCGGCCGGAACCCGTGCCCGCGCGGCGGCCCGCGCTACCGGTGGCCGTCAGGCGCCGGCGCGGCACCACCAGGGTTTGGGCGCGGTAGGAGCCCGTGGCCGGGTCCTGAATGGTGGTTTCGATGGTGTCCACGTCGGCCGCGGCCAGCCGCGCCGCTTCCGCCCGGCGGCCGGCGGCCTGCGCGGCCGCCTGGGCGCGGCGGCGCTTGCGCAGGGCCAGGCCGGTGGTGTCGACGGCAAACACGTCCACGACATCCTGGTCAGTGGCGCGGGCCGGGGCGCTCTGGGCGTCCTGCTCGGCGCGGCGCTGGGCCTCAATCTGAGCGGAGGGTGAGGCTGCCGGCGCCGGCGGCGCCGCTTCCACCGAGGGGATTTCGGGTTCGATGTTGGCCGAGGCGGCCGCCACCGGCTCGCGCTCCTGCTGGGCCGCCCGCTGCGCGGCTTTCAGCCACAGCAACAGGCCGCCGATGATGAGCACCAGCAGCAGGCCGGCCAGCGCCATCCAGTTGGCGCGTAGCACCTCGGCGGGCGTGCGCCTGGCAGGGGCAGCAGCCGGGACGGGCTGTTCCGTTGCTGGCTGAGCCGCAGAACGGCTATCGGTTGGGGGAGTGAGGGGTTCCATAGCAGGTACAGGCGGCGTTAGATGGTGGAAGCGCGGTTAATCACGCGGGAGGGCACGGGCAGCACCAGTACCCGGGCGCCGTTTAGCTCGCGCAGGGTTACTTCCAAGTAGCCGCGCTCGGTGGCCGCGTACAGGGGAATGGCATAGGTCAGATAGCCCGTGGTGCGGCCGTTAATGACCTGGTTCGGGCGGCCGCCCGAGGGCGCCAGCGGGCGTCGGGCCTCGTTCTTTTTGCGGGCCAGAAACTTCTTCTGGGCATTTTCCACCAGCTGGAAGTCGGTGAAATCCACGTTGTAGTCGATGTTGGTCTTGTTGATGACCTTGAAGCGCAGGTAAGTGAAATCCTTGTCGTTGCGCACGTTGGCCAGCGACAGCACCAAATCATTGTCGACCACGGCCACGGCCTGGTGCTCCTCACGGGCTTTGCGCAGCTGGCTGAGCTTGCCCTCGACGACGGCTTTCTTTTCCCTTTCCTTGTCCAGGGCCAGCTCGTTTTCGGGAGCCGCCCCGGCGGAGGCGGTGGTTTTGCCGTTGATGCTCAGCGCGCCGTCTTTCTGGAAGTCGTAGAGTTGCAGCACCGGGCGGCCCGTGTACACGAGCCGGCCCATCCAGTACTTGGAGCCGTAGCGGATGAGCATGGGCGTGGGCGGCACGTGCTTGCGCTTGGCGCGCACAAACACGGCGTTGGCCTCAATCTTCACTAGGTAGTTGCCGGCCATGCCCACGTCGACCAGCGACACGGGCCCGCCAAAGACCAGGTAGGTGGTGGAGGAATCGGACACGGCCACATCCAGCAAATTATCGGAAGTGACCACAGCCGGAGCCGGGGTGGCAGCAGTAGTTTGCGCGGCCGAAGGTGCCGGAGCGGAGAGCAAGGAAAGCAGCCCTAACAGGGCCGGAAGAGTGTAGAGTCGCATCGGAGACAAGGATGGGTGATTAGTGAGCCGGAGCCGCAGGCGCCGGGGGTGTAGCGGGGGTAGGAGCAGGAGTAGCGGGGGCCGCCGGCTCGCTGGCCGGGGCCAGGCCCCGCTCGGCTTCCTGCAGGCGGCGCTGGCGGTCGGCTTCCTGGGCCTGCAGCAGCTCCTGCTCTTCCCGCGTCAGCTGCGGGTTGTAGGGGATGTAGTCGAAGTTGGTGATGAGCAGCCCGTAGGGGTTGGCGTCCGAGCGGTTGGTTTCCACTAGGTTGAACTTGGCGGCCAGCGGCAGCGGCTCCTTCTGCTGGCCCCCAATGAAAATGCGCTGCTTGATGTAGACCGAGCCCGACCAGGGGCGCTTGCTCATGTCCACCAGCACGCTGTCCACGGTCACCACGTTGCGGGCGGCGTAGCGCTCGTAGTTCTGCAGCACCTGCCCGCGGGTGAAGCCCTCGTAAATGCGCCGGCCGCCGCGGCCTTCAATCAGGGGCAGGGCCGCGTCCAGGTTGGCCTTGAAGGTGTATTGGTCGTGGCCGAACATGGTTTGCATGAACTGGCGCACCAGGTTGCGGGCCTCGTAGGGCGTGTGGGCGTCATTGCCGGCCGAGAGGGCCGCCACGGAGCCGGTTTGCGAGACGACGTACACGCGCCGCCCGCTGTTTTCGTAGGCGCGGTACACCAGGAAGCCCGACGCCAGGGCCACCAGGAGCAGGGCCAGCACGCTGCCCAGCGCCAGGTTGCGCATGGTGGAAAAGGAAGTACTTAAGTCTTTGGCGGAATCCATAAAAGTGTTGAGAGTCTGGTGGTGGTGAATGGTGCTTTTCTCCTGACCGCCCTTACTGGCGAATGGGCAGCAGCACCTTCTTAAAGGAGTCGTCGAACCCGCCGGCGCGGCCCCGGTAGGGGTACACCACCAAAGCGGGCTGCTGCTGCTCGTTCCGGCCCAGGAAGGCGTAGAGCGTGCCGCGCACGGTCAGCGGCTTGCGGGGCTCGATGGGCGTGACGGTGTACCGCTCGCGGCCGGGCACGTTCAGGTTGAGGCCGCCCACGCGGAACGAGGCCAGGGTATCCCGGCCGTTGGGCGCGTACAGCGGCAGCGAGGCCGGCACTTGCTGGTGGCCGAAGCCCTGGGGAATCCATTGCAGCACGGCTTCGTAGGCGATGCGGTAGCCGGGGGCCTGCTTTACCCCGTCCGGCCGGTCCGCATCGGACTGCCACGCGGCGGGCAGCCGCAGCTGCATGGGCTCGGCTTTCAGGGCCTTGGCGGAAATGACCTGCAGATACCCTTCGCGGGGCGTTTGCTCCGCCACCCCGGGTTTGAGGTCCACCGCCCCCGCCGGCAGGGGGGCCGGAAGAGCAGCTGCGGGCTGGGTGGCTGCCGAGGCCGCCGGCGAGTTGGCAACCGGAGCGGAATCCTGGGACTGGCAGGCCGCCGTCAGGCCCAAAACAACGGCCGTAGCGACGAATAAGGGAATGTTTTTCATGGTCAGAGAGTCAGGAGAATGGCTTATTTGGTCCAGATGCCCGACGCCCGCTGGCGGTAGGACGGGTTCAGGGCTTCCGACATGGTGATGGTGGGCAGGCCGGAGGAAGCCGAGGACGAAGCCGACTCGCTTCCCTCGCTGCCGCCACCGCTGCTACTGCCTCCGCCGCCGGCGCTGTGGCCCCCTCCCCCGCCGCGACTGCCGCCGTTGCCCAGGGCGCGGCCCACGGCGCTCGACAGGCCCCCGCCGCCGGGCGAGGCCACGCCGGCCACGGCCGTCGCGGCGCCCACGGCCGAGCCGACCATGGAGCCCACGAAGCCCTGCACGGCCGAGGAGCCGATGAACATGGACGTGAGGTAGGGCACCATCACGTAGAGCAGGACAAAGGCCACCGACATCACCATGAACTTCTCGTCATCGACCGACTGCTGGGGGCCATTAGTGAGGCCGCTGAACAGGCCGTTGGGCGCCTGCGCCGTCTCGGCGTAGAAGCCGTAGATGGTGTCGAGCAGCACGAACGTGAGCCCCCAGAGCTGCACGGCCAGGAAGTTCTGCAGCCACTTCAGAGCCAGCTGCCCAAAGGCCGGAATCACCGACAGGGTCATGGCAATCGGCCCGCACACATACAGAAATCCCAGAATGAACTGCTGGATAAACTGCATGATGTGGCGAATGATGAGCACCGCCGTGGCCGTGAACAGCCGGGTCAGGATGCCCGAGAGCGTGAACGAGCTCAGCGTTTGGGAAATGCTGGTCATCAGCGAGCTGGCGCCGGCCACGATGTCGCCAATGCCCATGGAGTCGTTGCGGGCCGCCGCGGCCACCGAGGCCGGCGTGGTCAGGTCCCGAATGGCTTCGGCCGCGGACTTGTCGGTCGAAAACAGGGCCGTAAAGGCCGCCAGCCCCGTGCCCAGCGTGTCCACCAGCGTCTGGTAGAAGAAGAGCAGAAAGAATATCCAGGTGGCCTTGATAATCGGCCCCCAGTCCATGGCCAAGCCGCTGCCCGCGATAAAGCCGCGCCCGATGGTGTAGAGCAGGGCAATGCCCATCAGCGAGGGCGTGATGAAGCGGCAGGCGGTGAGCACCACCTGCAGGGTCTGGTCGCAGGCCCGCAGAAAGCCCGGGTCGATGCCGTAGGCTACCATCAGCAGCGTGCTCATCGGGCGAGGGCTCCTTTGCGAGCCTGTTTATCTTCCACAAACTGGTCAACGGCGTAGTCCAGCCGCTGCACCCGCACGGGCTCGTACTCAATCTGCCCTTCGGCATTGAGCAGCACGTGGCCGTTTTTGTCGGTGCGGGGCCGCTGCTGGGTCTGCTGGTAGAACTTGACCAGCTTGTTGAGGTGGTTGCGCTCCACGGGCTTGGACGTCAGGATGGCGTCGAGCTGCGGAGATGCCTCCAGGGCGAAGACCTTGCCCTTGGCACCCTGCTTGATGAAAAACTCCCGCAGGGCCTCGGTGGAGCGCACCGACTTAATCAGGTCCATCTCGTGGCCGGTCAGGCCCAGCGGGGCCTGCAGCTGCGCCAGCGAGTCGGGGTTGACGTGGCGCAGGATAATCTTGGTGGCCGAGTTGTTGATGATGGCCGGCCCGATTTTGCTGCTGGTAATCTCGGTGATGCCCTGGGTAATGATGGTGACCGAGCCGTTGGTTTTGCGGATGGTGCGGTACATCGACTCGATGAATTCCGAGAGCACGCCCGAAAGCATGGTCCAGGCCTCGTCGAGGGCGATATACTTGATGTCGTCGGGGAATTTGCGGAACAGGTCCAGCGACAGTTCGGTGATGAGCATGGCCACCACCGGGTAGAGGTCCGGGTCGGCCTGCACCTTCGCCAGGTCAAAGCAGATAAGCCGGTACTCCGACAGGTCCACGTCGCGCTTGGCGTTGAGCACCCGCTCGTAGCGGCCGCCGGTGATGTACTGGCCCAGCACCAGGAAAAACTGGTGCATGTCGATGTACTTCAAATTCTTCTGGTACTGCCGGCGGGCCCCGTCCAGCGGGTCGGGCTCCCCGCCCTCGCCGGGCTGGGCCACGGGCTTCTGCATTTCCTGGTCGTACTGCTCCACGAAACGGTAGAAGCTTTCCATGCCGGGAAACTCCTCGTCCTTCTGGTTCAGGCGCGGGCTCTCGTTGAGGCAGGCGTAGTACTCAATCAGGAAGCGCGAGAGAATGGTGCGCTCCGACTTGTCCAGGGCCGTGTCCTTGCCGCCCTTCCAGAGCGCGGCCAGCAAAGCCAGGTGAAAATTGGTTTTCTCGTCGTTGTAGAGCCACTTGCCCGCCGCGTCGCGCGGCACCACGAAGGGGTTGAACTCGATGGGCCGCTGCGGGTCGTACTCGAAGTAGGTGTTCTCGAAGTCCTCGCCGTTGAGCGACTGCAGCACGTTGCGGTAGGTGCCACCCACGTCCATGATAATCTGCCGGGCGCCCTTCTCGAAGCGCTGCACAATCAAATTGCCGAAAGTGTAGCTCTTGCCCGAGCCCGAAGGGCCGATGACAATGGCGTTCTGGTTGTCCAGGGCCGTGTTGAACAGGTTTACCTGCACCAGGTTGCGGAACCGGTCGGTGAGGTACTCCCCCACCGGGTCGGTTTTGTAGGTGGCCGTCCAGTGGGTGTAGCAGGCGCCGCGGTCGGCGGTGCTCGTCAGCCAGCGGTCCGGCACCTGCCAGGCGTTGCCGGGCAGCAGGCCGAAGAACACGGGCAGGGCCAGGTAGCTTTCCACCACGCTCTCGGTGCCGAACATGTAGCGAAAGGCCGCCGTGGCCCGCTCCACGTTCTCGCGCCGGCTGGTGTCGTTGGTGTCCCAGAGCACGCACGAGAGGTGCAGGCCCACAATCTGCTTGTTGTCGGCCCGCACTTCGGCCGTGAACTCCTCGACTTCGGCCGCGCGCAGGTGGTTGTCCTGGGTGGCCAGAAACGAGAGCGAAGCGTTGAGCTTGCGGTCGGTATCCAGCGAACTGAGCTCGGCGCGGGTATCCTGAATCAGCAAGGCCTGGGTGAGCACGTGCGGGCACTGCAGCACGTGGGTGAGCGGGTAGAGCATCGGTGCCGTCACCCCGTAGGAGTTGCGCACGGCCGGGTAAGCGTCGGAACCCTGCCCCACCATGCTCAGCACGTTGACCTTGTGCTCGCCCACGCTGAAGGTGCCCAGGTCGTTGCCGATTTCGCGCTCCTGCCGGGTGGGCTGGCCGTCGAAGTTGAGGTTGAAGTACTGCAGGTAGAGCTGGTGCATCTCGGCGCTGGCCAGCCGCTCGAAGCTCACGCCGCCCAGGTTCTTGAGGCCCTGGATGAATTCCACGGCGCCGCTCTCGGCCGCTTCGAGCGTGTGCACGAGCTGGGCAAACGGATTTTTGAGCACCGCCTCACCGGCGCGGGCCACCAGGGCATTCACCGCGTTGGTCTTGGGCGACTTCATGGCCACCGGGGCGAAGGAGAGGAACAGGTACGACTTCTGGAACAGCACCAGCCGCTCGAAGAAGTGCTTGTTCATCTTGTTCTCGAAGTAGGTCTGCTGGGTCTTGTCTTCGCGGTAGGGCCGGTCGTAGTAGATGTCGGTTTTCTGCACGATGGTGCCCACCGGCAGGGGACGCAGTACGCCCACCAATGCCGTTTGAAAGGCCTCGTAGTCGTCGGCAGTCCAGCTCTCCATCTCGGCGGGCTCCACGCGGAAGCCCACCGCCACGCGGCCGTCCTTGAAGACCACCTTGTCGCCCTCGAAGCTGTGCACGGGCATCACGGCGTTAAACGCGGCCGTTTTGGGCTTTTTGGTCATGGTTGGGGAGGGGTAAGGTCCCCACCGCCAGGCGGCGGGGCTGAATGAAGGTGAAGGAGAGCCAGCCCATCAGAAAGCCGGGCGCCTGCCGCTTGCTCAGGTAGCGCAGGCCCAGAATCAGGCCCAGCTCCACCAGGATGACGAGCAGGTACACCAGGCGCGGAATCTTGACGGCCATGCCCAGAAAGCCCAGCAGCAGCACCGAGCCGATGAAGAGACCGACCATGATGCCCAGGTCCTGAATGTTCATGCCCAGCACCTGCGCGGGCCGCTCGATGGATTTGTAGGAGCGCATGGCAGGTTAGCGTACGCCCCCGTCGCCACCGCCCACGGCGCTGACCAAATCGTCCTTGAACAGCTGGAAGCCGAACCACAGAATCACGCCGCCCACGAGCCAGCCCAGGGAACCCAGCGCGTCGGGCGCGCCCTGCACAAACTTCATCACCACCCGAATCAGGCCCACGATGAGCACGATGGCGAAAATCACCTGCACGATGCCCACGACGGTTTCCTGCACGCCTTCGAGGGCGGCCGCGGCGCCCCCGCCGCCCAGCTGGGCGCGG
>NZ_JAJFAV010000019.1 GCF_020711235.1 Hymenobacter sp. 15J16-1T3B
ACCACCTCCCCGATCTTGCGCCGGCCCCCGAACGCGTCGCGCCGCCACTCCTCCACCACGAACGCCACGTTGTAGTCCCCGAGCAGGTTAGGAGCATTCCACACTATCTGCCCGGTGCTGTCGTTCATCACCAAGATCGAAGAACTCGACGTGTCGCCCACCGGCGGCCCCGTGTAAGGCACCTGCATGCCGCCGGAGGCAACGTTCGGGAACGTATAGCCCGGAATGTCGACCGGACGGGGCGTATTGTCGCCGCCGGGGCCCACAATGGAAGCTACCGAGCGCGGCTCGTACTGGCACACCCGCAGGCGAAAGACGAGGGAATCCTGGTCTTTATCGGAGGCGCCGGGGTTGTGCAAGAACACTTGGCCCGCGGCGGCCCGGTCCACGGCCGGGGCGTTGAGCACCGGCGAGTGGTTGACGCCGATGATGGGGTTGATGTTGACCTGGGTGTGGATGTAAAAGCTGCGGTCCTGCGACGACGGCACGTTGCGAATCCCCGTGGCCCGCAGCTCGCCGATATGGCTAACCACGTACAGGCCGGGGGCGTTGTAGGTATGCTCGAAATAATAGACGCTGCGGGCTACGTTGTTGGCAAGCCGCACCCTCGGCAGGCGGGTGGCGACCAGGCTGGTACCGTCGCCAAAAAAAATGGTTGCGAGGTTGCTTTGCGCATTGCCCGGGTCATCGGCGCCGGCGTCAGCATCGGTATAAAGCACCATCTTGAAAAAGATGCGCAGCGGGTTGTGGGCCGGGGTCGAGTCGGGCTTGGCCTGGATGTCGCCGGCGCGGATGTGGCTGGCCCGGGCGGGTGCCGCCAGTAGGCTCAGCACCAGGAGAATAGGCAGCAGCGCAAGCCGCAGCGGATGGCGGAGTAAGAGAGAAACCATAAGCACTGCAGGGGTAAGAAAAAGTAAGGAACGCAGGACGGGCAAACATTCCAACGCCGCACTTGCAAAAATCGTACGCACGGCGCGGGCCGGAGTTTGGCCCGCGCCAGTTTATAGATGCACCAAAGGCACCGGTTGCATATCCAGCGCCGCAATTTGTGCGCGGAAGGCCGTCGGAAGCAGGCTGGTGCGCGCCCAGCGGCTCGGGGCCAGGTGCTGCACGCGCCGGTACACGGCTATGACGGGCCGCAGCGCCTGCCCCCGGCCCAGGTGCAGCAACCGGCGCACCAGCGGGGGCACCACCAGCCCCTGGGCCTGGCGCAGCAGGGCGTAGCGCACCGGGCCGAGGTGGCGGCGGTACTGACGGTAGAGGTCGGTGGTGTAGCGGCTGGGCGCCAGATCCGCGGCGAGGTGCTGCGCACGCTGCTGCTGCCACTCGGCGTAGGTGGCGGGTACGGCCGCAATGCCCATGCGCCGGCCCACGCGCCCGAACACGTCGAACACTTCCGCCCGTTCGGCCGCCGTCAGGGGGCGCTCCAGCGCTTCGTGGGCCCGAATGGAGTAGTCGATGAGCATAAACAAAACGTCGCGGTAGGCCCAGTCGGGGATGCGGGCGCCCCGCTTGGCTTCCACCGCGCGGTGGATGTGGGCAATGGTGTCGATGGCACGCTCGGCGGCGGGCCGCTCGGCAAACACAATCTGCCGGGCGTACTCGACGGTGGAAAACAGCCGGCCCAGCGGATCGGCGGGCAGCTTGCCGGTGAAATACAGCCAATCGACGGCTTTGTTCAGGGCAAATTCGGCCGCGGCCCCGGCGAATATGAACAGCACGGTGTCGGCCTTGCCCCAGATGGTGCGCACAATGGAGGTGGGCGCTACGAAATATTCCATGCCTCGAAAAACAGCAAAAACTAGCCGGAAAGTTTGATGTCAGCAAAATTATCAAAGAGCTTTGTAATGCAAAGTTAAAAATTGGCTTGATGAGTAAACCAGAGCAGATTGCTACCGCTCGTCCTTGGTCCTGTTCGGCCGCTAACTTGTTCGTCGATGCCCCTATCTGCCAACGATTTGCTTGATCTGCGCCGGCGCTACGCGGGGCTGGCGGGCCTGACCGTGCTGCTGGGGCTGGCCTCGCGGCGGTTTCAAGCGGGGCTGCCGAGTTGGGTGGGCCTCTACGCCGGCGACGGGCTCTGGGCCCTGCTGGTGTTTGGGCTGGTGGGGCTGGGGTGGCCGCGCGGGCCGCTGCGGCGCCGGGCGGGGTTGGCCGCCGCTTGGGCCCTGGCCACCGAGCTGAGCCAGCTGTGGCAGGCGCCGTGGCTGCAGGCGCTGCGGGCCACCCGGCTGGGGGCGCTGGTGCTCGGCCGGGGCTTTCTGTGGTCCGATTTGGGATGCTACGCCGCGGGCATCTTGCTGGGCTGCGCCCTCGACGGCTGGCTGAGGAACCCGCGCCAGCGCTAAAGGCGGCCGGCGCTGCGCGCGGGCCTAAGCACCTATTCGCTTTCCTTGATGAGCTGCTTGCGGTAGCTGGCCAGGATGGCCGACTTGAGCAGGAAGCCCACGTAGCGGCCGTTTTTGAGCACCGGCAACGACCACACGTTCAGCTGCTCCATGCAGCGCAAGGTGTCCAGCAGGGTATCGTCGACGTTGACGGTGGCGGGCGGCTCGGTCATTAGGTCGCGCACACGGGTGGTGGTGTAGTGCTGCTCGTCGAAGAGGGCGTCGCGCACCTGATCGAGCGAGATGATGCCCACCAGTGCCCCATCGTCGTCGACCACGGGGAAGAGGTTGCGGGTGGCGTGGCGGAAGATGTCGACCAGCTCGCCCAGCGTCGCCTCGGGCTGCACCGGCTCGAAGTCGGTTTCGACGAGGCGGGAGAGGTCGAGCTGGGCCAGCAGGCCCCGGTCGCGGTCTTGGTGCACGTACACGCCGCGCTGCACCAGCTTGCGCGTGTACACCGAGTAGGGCTCGAAGTAGCGCGTGATGAGGTAGGAGCAGCTCGTCACCACCATCAGGGGCACGAACAGGGCGTAGCCGCCGGTAATTTCGGCAATAAGGAAGATGGCCGTGAGCGGGGCGTGCACCACGCCGGCCAGCACGCCGGCCATGCCCAGCACCACGAAGTGCACCTCCGGTACCACAAACCAGCCGCTGATGTTGATGAGCCGGGCGATGAAAAAACCTAGCAGCGCCCCCGAAAACAGCGAGGAACCGAACATGCCCCCGTTGCCGCCGGCCCCGATGGTGATGCAGGTGGCCAGCACCTTCAGTAGCATGGTACACAGGGCCACGGTGAGCAGAATCCACACGTTTTCGTCGCGGTACACCGAAAAAATACTGGCGTCGAGCAGGTGCTGGGGCTCCCCGCTGAGCAGGTTTTGCACGATGTTGTACCCTTCGCCGTAGAGCGGCGGGAAGACGAACACCAGCACGCCCAGCCCGATGCCGCCCAGGGCCACCTTGCGGAACGAGCCCTTCCACCGCTCAAACACCTTGTCGGCGGCGAAGTACACCCGGATCATGTACACCGACAGCAGGGCCGCGCACAAACCCAGCACGATGTAAAACGGGATGGTGTCGACGTCCCAGCTGGTGGTGATGAGCACGAAGGGCTGGCCCGAAAACAGCAGTTTGGACACCACCGTGGCCGTGGCCGAGGAAATCAGCAGCGGGATGAAAAACGGCGCCGACAGCTCGCTCAGCACCACTTCCACCGCAAACAGCACGCCGGCAATAGGCGAGTTGAAGATGGCCGCCACGCCCGCCGCCGCCCCGCAGCCCACCAGCAGGCGCCGCTCGCGCCGGCTCACGCGCAGGATGCGGGCCAGGTTGGAGCCGATGGCCGAGCCGGTGACGGAAATCGGGGCTTCCAGACCGGCCGAGCCGCCGAAGGTGACCGTGAGCAAGGAGCTGACCCACTGCGAGTAGAGCTTGGAGCGCGGCACGATGCTGCCCTGCCGGGCCACCGAGTAGATGATGGGCCCGATGCCGCGGCCGAGGTTGCCGTGCAGCACGTAGCGGGCGAAGAGCACCGTCAGCCCGATGCCGATGATGGGGTAGAGGAAGAGGGCGAAAACGCGGTTTTGCTCCGGAATCCAGCCGTAGAGCAATTCCTGCCCCCAGTGCACCGCATTTTTGAGCAGTACTGCCGCCAGGCCCGCCAGCATGCCCACCAGCACGCTCACCAGAATCAGGTACACCCGGTCGCTGACGTGGCGCAGGCGCCAAAGCAGCAAGGGACGGAGTACTCGGTGAACAACGCTTTGGGACATGCGGTACGCGGCAAAGACGACTGGGCGGCCGCTAGGGCCCCTAACGCCGTCGGGTGCCCGCATGATACGGGGATTTGCGGAAATGGTGAAATAAGCGGGTGATTCCGCGGCGGCTTACTGGGGCACGAGCAGCTCGACCAAGAAGCCGTGCCCGGGCGCGGGGCCGGTGCGCAACGTGCCGCCGAGGGCCGTGGCCCGCTGCTGCATGCTGCGCAGGCCCAGCCCGCTGCGGCCCGAGGGGGCGGCCCCGCCGGCCTGCCCGTCGTCGGCCACGCGCAGGCGCAAGTTGCCGTCGGTGCGCTCCAGGCTCACGTGCAGCTCGGTGGCCTGCCGGGCGTGGCGGGCGGCGTTGCTGACGGCTTCCTTGAAAATAAGGTAGAGGTGCTGGCGCAGCTCGGGGTTCAGGTGCTCCTCGTCGCGCAGGCCGAGCACGTGCAGCTCGGTGGCCAGGCCCGCGGGCGGGGCGCACTGGTCGAGGTGGTCCCGCATGCGGTCGAGCAGGGCGCCCACAGTGTCGGCCTCGGCGTCGATGCCCCAGACGATGTCGCGCATGGTGCTGGCGGCCTGGCGGGAGTTGGTGAGCAGGCGCTCCAGGGCTGGGTCGGGCTGGGGCTGCTGCTGGCGCAGCAGCTCGGCCTGCAGGTTCACGCGGGTGAGCAGGGTGCCCACTTCGTCGTGCAGGTCGGCGGCAATGCGGGTGCGCATGCGCAGGGCGGCCGTGGTGGAGGCCAGCAGGTGGCGGGCCCGCTGCCGCACCACCACCAGCACCAGCATCAGCCCGGCGCCGGCCAACACGGCCAGAAACAGGGTGGTGCGGCGCGTCAGTTCGGCTTCGCGCAGGCGGGTAGCGGCCTGCAGGGCGGCAATGCGCTGCTGCTGCCGGGCCAGCTGCTGCTCCTTCTGCTGGGTGGCGTGCAGCGTCTGCAGCTCGCGGGCGTGGCGCGCACTCGATTCCTCGAACAAGCTGTCCTGCAGCACGGCGTAGCGCCGCTGGTAGGTGAGGGCGCGCTGGTACTGGCCGAGCCGCTGCAGCGCCGGCACCAGCGTCGTGGTCACGCTCATTTCGTCGTTGAGGTTGTGGGCGGCGCGGGCGGCGTGCAGGGTGGCTTCGAGGCGGCGGGCGGCGGCGGCGTAATGGCCCAGGCGGTAATCGAGCACGCCGCGCATTTCGTCCAGGAACAGTTGCGTGCCGATGTGGCGCGGCGGCGCGTAGGCGGCAAAGGCCGAGTCGAGCAGCGCCGCGGCGCGCGGGTACTGCTGCTGTTGTAGGGCCAGGTCGGCGAGGTTGGCCAGCCCCACCGCCACGTTGCCCGGGTCGCGCTCCTGCCGGGCCAGGCGCAGGGCTTGGCGGTAGCAGTGGGTGGCCAGCGGAAAGTCGCGCGCGATGGTGGCGCAGCAGGCGAGGTTGGTGTAGATGCCGCCCAGCTCGGCGCGACCGGCGGCGGTGTGGCGCGGCACCAGGCGCAGGGCCTCGCGGCCGTAGGCTATGCCGGGCTGGGGCTGTTTGAGCAGGTAATAGGAATAGCTCAGCCACTCGCAGGCCACGGCGGCGCGCAGGGAGTCGCCGTCTTCCAGGCCCATGCGCCGCGTCTGCAGCATCTGGATAATGGCCAGGCTGGGCTGGTTTTCGTGTAGGTAGTGGCCCGCCAGGTTGGCCAGCAGCTCGGCGCGCACCAGCCGGGGCAGCCCGGGGCGGCGGGTGAGGGCAACGACGGTGGGCGCCGTGCGCAGGGTGACGGGCTGCCGGGCCAGGCGCAGCTGGGCGGCCAGCGGCAGCCCGGGCAGGCGGCGCAGGCTGTCGAGCGGGGACGCGGCGGTGAGCCCATCCGCCAGCAGCACGCTGAGCAGTAAGCCAAAGAGGCGTTTCATGCAGAAGGCAAACGGGCGCGCGAGCAGAGCGAGGCCGCGCGCCGACTGGTAAAAATACGGGTTGCCGCGGGGCTTACGCACTGCCGCCCGCCCCAATCAGTGCGCGGCACTCTCGGGGCGGGCGGCAGAAGGTAGCCGACAGGGGTCGGCGGGGCTTACTTGGCCTCGGCCTTGGCCCCCAGCAGGTTTTCCAGGGCTTTCAGGCGCTGGGCCAGGTCGGCGGTCTGCGCGGCCTGGGTTTGCAGCGAGGCGTGCTGCTGATCAAGACGCTGGCCCTGGGCGTGGTTTTGCTGGCGCAACTGGGCGTTTTGCTGTTCCAGTTCGGCCACTTTGCGGGCCAGTTCCTGGGTGGCCGACACGTTGAGCATGGCCAGGGCTTCGTAGTCGACGGTGCGCACGTCGGAGTGCTCCAGGCCAAACACGAACACCGCCTGGCCGGCCAGCTGCCGGGCCCCGCGCACCACCAGCGTGGTGCCGCGGACGGCCTTCACCGTGCCCACGACTTCGCAGGATGCGCCGATGAGCTTGATGCGCTGGCCGGGCGCGGCGGCCGGGGCGGCGGGCAGGGTCAGCACCAGCAGCGAATCGGCCTGCGCGGCGGCCTGGGTGGCGCTGGCGTAGATGTCGGGCAGGAAGCCGCTATGCTGGTTGACGGCCTGCGGAAACACTTCCTCCACTTCCTGGGCAATGACCTTCTTGAAGCGGCGCTGCCCGTACTGCACCCGGTCGCGCATGGTGTAGTCGGTGATGCGCAGGCGCTGGAGCAGGGCCAAATCCTGGGCGGCGTTGCTCAGGCCGATGACGGTTTTGAGGCGGCGGTCGGAGGTGGCGTTGAATTCGGTGGCCAGCACCCGGCCCGTGGCGCGGATGCTCACCGCGCCGGTGTTGTTGGTGGCGTAGCCGGTGGAGCCGCCGCCGTTGAGGTAGCCGTAGTTGAAGTTGCCGGGCGTCACCGAGCGCTGCACGTCGAGCGGGTACGCGGGCGCGGTGGTGCCGATGCCCACGTTGGTGCCGCTGAACGTGAGGTAGTTGGTGCCGCCGAAGCCCGGGCCGTCGTTGAACTTGAGCTTGAAGTTGTCGTTGGCATCCAGGCCCACGGAGGCCCAGGCGTTGCCGGGCGAGTGCACGACCAGGTAGGGGCTCTGCTGGCGGATTTCCAGCGGGCCGTTGGGCAGGGCCGCGTTGCTGAAGCCCGAACCGATGCCCAGGCGGCCGTTTTTCAGCACCATCTGCTGGCTGCCCCCGCCGGCGTCAAACTGCGTGTCGTTGTGCGAACCGCCCGCGTACCAGGCAAAAGCCTCGCCCGAGCGGAAGTACTCGGTGCCGCCTTGAATGCCAATGCCGTAGTCGGTATTCCAGAGGTTGAGCATCTGCCGGGTGCTGGCCCCGAAGCCCAGCGTGCCGCGCACCAATTGGCTGCCGTTCACGTCGAGCAGGGCCGCGGGGCTGGTCGTGCCGATGCCCACGCTGCCCGCGCCCTTGGGCATCAGGTTCAGGTTTTGGTCGGCGTTGGTGCCCGCCGCGTAGAGCGAGTTGTAGCCGATGCCCACGCCCTGCGTGCCGTTGTAGTGCCGGAATTCTGCCCCGCCGGCGGCTTGGTCGAAGTCGCCGGTCACGTACAGCGGGCGGCCCGAGGCGTGCGTGCCGGTGCGCCCGGCGGTGGTTTGCACGTCCAGGCGGTTGGCGGGCGTGGTGTTGCCCGTGCCGATGCCCACCGAGCCGTCGGCTTCAATGCTCACGTTGGGCGTGGTGCCAGCGTTGTCGTCGGAGTAGAAGCGGATGGGGGCGTTGTTGGTCACCAGGCGCATGAATACGCCGCTCTGGCGGGAGTACAGGCCCAAATCGGATGTAGCAGTAATGGCCGCGCCGCCGCGCTGAATCACGCCGGCCGGCAGCAGCAGGCCGCCGCTGCTCGTCAGGCCCAGGCCGCTGCTGCCGCCGTTGCCCACGAGTTGGTTGGCGCCCAGGTTCAGGTTCTGCGTGGCGGTGTGGTTGCCCAGGTTGTCGGCCCCGTTGGGCAGCGTCACGGCGTTGCCCCCGCTGATGCTCAGCGTCTGCCCGCTCAGCGCCAGCGTCTGGGCGTCGGTGGGCAGGGCTTGCGCGGCGAGCGTGCCGTTGTTATCGGTCGTCACCATGCGCGTGCCGCTGCCACCGAGGCCGTCGAGACGGGTGCTGCCGGTGACGTGCAGCGCCGCCTGGGGGCTGCTGGTGCCCACGCCCAGGCGGCTAGTGGCGTTGTCCCAATAGAGCTGGTTGCTGCCGCTGAGCTTGCTGCCGTCGCTGAAAATCACAGTGCCGGCCGCTTGGGAGGTGGTGGCGTTGTTCAGGCTGATGATGGGGGCTTCGGGCTGAAAGCTGAAGCTCAGGCGGGCGTAGCCCGCCCCGTTCTGGTAGCCTTGGGTGTGCGTCACGTTGCTGGTCAGCGCGGGGTCGGCGTAGGACGAGCCGCCGCCGGCGCCGGCGTTGCCGTGGCTCATGCCGCCGCCGTAGTAGCCGCCCCCGCCGCCCGCCGCGCCCCAGCTGGTGCCGCCGGTCAGACCCGCGCCCACGCCGGGGCCGGCCGGACTCGTGCCGCAGTAGCAGTACTGCTGCGGCGTGCCGCCCGTGACGCCGCCGGCCGATTGGCTGCCGCCGGTGCCCGGCGTGCCCGTCGGGTTGCCCGCCGTCGGAATCAGCCCGTCGCCGCCGGTCAGGCCCCCGCCGGGGCCCCCGCGGGCGTAGTAACCCGAGCCGCCGCCGCCGCCGGCCACCAGCACCCGGTTGGTGAGGGCCGTACCCCCGATGCGAATGTCGGTAGCGCCGCCGCCCGGTTCGCTGCCGCGCCCGCCGCCGTTGTAGCCCCCGTCCTGGTAAAGCGTACTTGGATTATAGCCCCGGTCGCCCCCCACTTCAATGGTGAGCACCTGGCCCGGCGTCACCGTCAGCGTGGCCTGGACCCGGCCGCCCCGGCCGCCCCGGTAGCAGTTGCTGCAGTTGTCGATGGTGCGGCCGCGGGCCCCGGCCATGTCCACCTGCACGCTGGTCACGTTCGGCGGCACGGTCCAGGTCTGCGAGGTGCCGGTGTAGTTGAAGGTCAGCGTCTGCGGGCCGCTGGCGCTGGCCGAGAGGCCCTGCACCGATTCGCCCCAGTAGAAGCCGTTCCAGGTGTTGAGCTTGCCCGCGTCGGTGTTGTAGATGGTCAGGCCGGCCGCCGGGCTGGCAATGGCGTCGCGTTGCGCCTGCGTCATGCGCGGAGGCAGCAGGCCCTTGGCCGTCGAGGACACCTCCAGCGCCGCCGAAGCGTGCGGCGTGGTCGTTCCCACGCCCACCGAGCCGGTCGGCGTTTGGGCCCGGGCCGCGGGCGTAAGCAGCGCCAGCAGCAGAGCCGGCAATAGCGCAAATCGTAAACGGTGTTGCATAGAAAGGTGGAAGAGACGTATAGCCGGCCGGCCCGAGGGGCCACCGGACCACAAAACTACCGGAGCCAGCAGGCCGCACAAACCAACTGTGTACCGCATTTGGGGGACGTCTGTGGGCCCGCGGGCCCACAGCAGCGGGTGCCGGGCATCAAAAAGCCCTGCCGGACGCCCGACAGGGCATTTTGATGCCCGGCGGATACCTGCCTGCTACTGCAGCAACAACTGCGAAGTGGCGCGGTGTGCCCCCTGCTGCACGGTCAGCGCGTACAGCCCCGGGCGCAGCCCGGCAGTAGCTGCCGCGGGCAGCATTGCGCTGCCCGCCGGCAGCGGTTGGTGGAGCACCGTGCGGCCCAGCGCGTCGACCAGAGTCAGCTGCACGGGCTGCCCGGCCGCCGCGCCCGGCAAGGCCAGCTGCAGGGGCTGCCCCGCGGCCAGCGGGTTGGGCCAGGCCTGCCAGCCCGCGGCCAGCGCCGTACTAGCGGTGGTCGTCAGTACGTTGCTTTCGGTGGAGTAGTCGGCGAAGGCGGGCGTGGCGTACTGCCGGTTGGGGTAGTACAGCTCCAGCAGCGGCTGGGCCGAGCCCATGCGCCAGAAGTGGTCGAGGAAAAACGTGCTGACGCCGCCCTGGGTCAGGCCAAAAGCCGCCAGCAGGGCCGCCGGGGCCGGCGCGCCGTTCAGATACACGCTGTCTTGCCGGATGGTGCGGCTGCGCACCAGCAGGACCGGCAGCGGGTCGGAGCCGGCGGCGCGGCCCGCCACGGGGATGCGCAGCGTGCCCCAGCCCGCCACCGAGTCGACGTAGGTGTAGCGCTGCACCAGGCGGAACGGGGCGCGGTTCAGGCTGGCGCCGGCTATGGTGAGCGTGCCCGTCACCCCGATGCGGAAGCTTTGCTGGGAGCGGCTGCCGGCCGTCAGCGGCAGCGGGAAGTCGGCAATGCCGCTGGCTCCGCCGTAGGGCGCGTTTTGGCGGTTGACCACGATGGAGTCGTTGGCGCCGCCGGTGCGCGAGGCAATGGAAAACGGCTGGCGAGTGATGCTGCGCCCCAGGGCCATCCGGCCGGTGGCGGCCAGGTTGAAGTAGGTGGTCAGCACGTAGGAGAAGGCGCCGATGGTGCTGGTGTTGGCGCGCGTCCACTGCGCCCCGGCGAAGGCCGGGCTGGCCGGCACCGATAGGTTCAGCAGGTTGTAGGCCGAGCCGCTGGGCAGCAGGCCGCGGTAGTCCCAGCTCTGGTTGGCGCCGGTGGTGGGCGCGCCCAGGCCCGCGGGCAGGGCGGCGTCCTGGTAGCGCTCCACGGTGGCGGCCGATGCCGGGAACGTGGCCTGGGTGAGCGTAATGGGCGACTGGGCCAGTGCCGGCAGGGCCAGCAGCGTCAGGGGCAACAGGGTAAAACGTGGGGTCATAGGGGATAAAAAAGAGGAGAGAAGGCGTCGAAAGCCAGTTAAGCCGGCTGTTGGATGCAAAACTACCGGGGCAAAATCCAGCGGCCAAGGGCGGGTTGTACCGCATTTGGGGACGGGCCACGCCTTGGTTTCGGCCGGGGCGCTGCCGTCCTTTGCCCCATGAACCCGATTCTGCTGGCCTTGGTCGAAGACGACCCCGAAGTGCGCGAGCTGCTGCGCGGCTACCTCTGCCGGCAGCCCGAGCTGCGCTGCGTGCTCGTGGCCGACTCCGCCGAAGCCTTCCTGGCCGAGCTGCCCGACCTGGTGCAGCCCCCGCAGGTAGTGCTGCTCGACATTCACCTGCCCGGCATGAGCGGGCTCGACGCGCTGCCGCTTATCAAGCAGCGCCTGCCCGACGCCGACGTGCTCATGCAAACCGTGTTCGACGACGCCGACCGCATCTACCGCGCCCTCTGCGCCGGGGCCTCGGGCTACGTGCTCAAAAATACCCCGCTGGCCGACATCAAAGCCGCGGTGCTCGAAGTGGTCGGCGGCGGGGCACCTATGAGCCGGGCCGTGGCCCGCAAAGTGCTGGCCCACTTCAAGCCCAGTCCCGCCATGCAATCGGACCTGCTCTCGGAGCGGGAGCGGGAAGTGGTGCAGGCCATCGTCGACGGGCTGGGCGACAAGCAGGTGGCCGCCCGCCTCGACCTCTCGGTGGAAACCGTGCGCACCTACGTCAAGCGCATCTACCGCAAGCTGCAGGTCAGCTCGCGCACCGAGCTGGTGAGCCGCCACGCTCGTGGGCAGCTCTGAGCAGGCGGCCGTAGCCGGCCGCACCGGTCGGGGCGGAACCTCCGTAAGCCGTAAACCCCCCTTACCGGCGCGGTTGAGCTGAGCTCAGCGCGCCGGCAAGGGGGGGCAGGAGGCCAATTACCGGCCGAGCGGGCGGCACGGCTTGGTTACTGCACGGCCGCCGGGTGCGGGTAGCCTTGCTGCAGCAGCAGCTCCCGGATGCCCTGCATCAGCTCGCTTTTCAGCTCCTGGGTGCCGCGGCGGTAGTCCTCGGAGTAGGTCCAGAAATACACGTGCAGGGTGGCCACGGTGCCGTCGGTTTTCTCCAGGATGATGTAGGGCCGGTGCCCTTCCTCGTCCTTCACGTCGTGGAAGGCGCGCACGAAGTCGAGCAGCAGCTGCTTGAGCTCGGCCGGGCCACCTTTGCCTTCCATGTCCACGGCCACCAGAAAGTCTTGGCGGATGTGGCCGTCGCGGGTGAAGTTGATCAGCGGTTCGCGCAGCACCATGGCGTTGGGCAGGTAGATGTCCTTGCCGTCGAAGGTTTTGATGAGGGTGGTGCGCAGGTTCAGCGCTTCCACCCGGCCCATGAGCGTCTGGTTGTCCTTGATCTGAATCGTGTCGTGGATGCGGAAGGGACGGTTGAAGGCCAGCACCACGCCGGCCAGGAAGTTTTCGGCAATGTCCTTGAGCGCGAAGCCCACCACGAAAGCCGTCAGGCCGGCGCCGGCCACCATGCCGCTCACCACGCCCGTCATGCCGATGACCTGCAGCACCAGCGTGAGGCCGAGCAGAATGAGGGCCCACTTGGTGAGGCGGGTCAGGAATTCGGCCAGCAGCGGGTCGTGGGAGCGGGCGTGCAGGCGCCCGCCGACGAGGCGGCTGATGCGGTTGGAGAGGAAAATGGCAATGACCAGCAGGATCAGGGCCAGGGCCAGCTTGGGCAGCAGGTAGAGAAATTGAGTCCAGTAAGCGGAAAGGACCCGGTGGAGGTCGGTAAGCAGCATAGAAGCGGTGGAAAGCGGAAAACAAAGCGCCCGCCGCGCCAAAGGCACGGCGGGCGGCACCGGGTTGTACGGCAAAAGGCGGCGTCAAGGTTGAGCTGGGGCGGTGGCCGGCCGGTTTAGCCAGCGCTGAAACGCCCAGGTGCCCAGCGCGTAGGCCAGCACGTCGAGCCAGTCGGCGGTGTAGCGGGCGGGGCGCAGCCAGGGCGCCAGCAGCTCAAACCACACGCTCACGTAGAGCCAGGCCGCCCACAGCCAGCTGGCGGGCAGCACCAGCTGCGGCCGGCGGCGCACCAGGCGCTGCACCACCAGCGCCAGCGTGAGCACAACGGGCATGGCCAGCGCGTCGGCCAGCCAGCTCGTGACCCAGCTCGGCAAGGGTAGGTGCAGGCCGCGCGTGAGCAGCTGGTAGCCGGCGTAGAGGCCGGCGCAGGTCACAAACAGCGGGCGGTGCAACGGGGCCAGGGCTAGCCGGCCAGCGTGGTGAGAAACCATACGATAAACGACACGGTGGCCGCAAACAGCAGCTGCCCGCCGCGTACCAGGTACTTCAGCCCGCGCAGCCAAGCCGGGTCGGTGGGCGGAATCGGCAGGAGCATCATCGGCGGCAGTTCCCACTTCCAGGCCTTTTCCATCTGGGCCGCGCGCTCCGGGCCGAAGGGGTCGAGTAGTTCCTGGCAATGCTCGCACCGGTCATCGGGCTGGTGCTGGTGCGCCGACCACTGCCCGCAGTGCGGGCAACGCTTGCTGGCCATGAGCGGGGGGCGTTCCATGCCGCAAACGTACGCCCCGCCGCCCGAATGGCCGCTCACACAACCATGTGAGTCGGCCGCCGGGCGGGGGGCGCAGCTAATGGGTGGCCTAAAGCCTTACAGCTCCATGATATCCTCGTTCCAGAGCGTGGGCTCGGCCTCGATAAACTCCTGCATCATGTCGACGCACTCCTGCAGATCGAGGATTTCCACCTCCACGCCGTGGCTTTCCAGGAACGCCTTCGATTCGCCGAAGGTGCGGGCTTCGCCCACCACCACCTTCGGAATCTTGAACTGCACGATGGTACCGGCGCACATGTAGCAGGGCATCAGCGTGGTGTAGAGCACCGTGTCGCGGTAGGTGCGCTGGCGGCCCGCGTTGTTGAGGCAGTCCATTTCGCCGTGCAAAATGGGGTTGAGCTCCTGCACGCGCTTGTTGTGGCCGCGGGCCACAATCTGGTTGTCGCGCATCAAAACCGAGCCAATCGGGATACCGCCCTGCGAGCGGCCCAGGCGGGCTTCGTCGATGGCGGCTTGCATGAATTCGTCCATGGGGAAGAAGAGAGGGAATAAAAAACGGGAGGCAAAGCTACGCGGCAAATGCCTAGTACCGCGCCGCGGGCGTTCTTTGTGGCCCGGTCGGTTCAAGATAACGCCATGATCCACAACTTCACCCTGCGCCTGCTGGGCATCCGCTGGCTCGATACGCTGGACGAAACCGAGGACCTTTGTGCACACGGCTCCGTGCAGGTGGGCATCGGTGCCGAAACCGTGTCCGACGCCAGCCACCCGGAATGGACTGTCAGCGCCGCCGCCTTGTTTCTGCTGCGCACGCTCACCCGCAACCACAGTCCCGACGAGCCCGTAGGCGCGGGTCAGCTGTTGCCGTGCTGCGGCTTTACGATGTGGTACTTTCCCGAAAATGGGCCCGACACCCTCGTGTTAGGCTGCCCCAGCGGCATTGACTGGACGGTACAGCACGAGGGCGACGCGGTGCGGCTGACCACCGCAGCCGGCACCACTGCGGCCGTGCCCAGCGGGGAGTACCGGGCGCAGGTGCTGGCCTTTGCCGACGAGGTAGAGCGGTTTTATCACCGCAGCAAGCCTAAATCCACGCCCACCGACCCGCTCGACGCGGCTGGCTACGCCCGCTTCTGGGAGGAGTGGCAGCAGTTGCGTGAGCAGTGGTAGTGGCGGCTGGCCCGATCTGCGCGGGCAGCACACGCCCAGCGCGCCCGGCCCGGTCTGTCGCCCGCCCCGCGAAGCTGCCCCACTGCTGCTTCCTCACGGAATTGTTGAGCGGAGGTGCTTCGCAGGACCCAGCATGATGGCCTAATAAGCTTCTGCCGCTTTGGACGCGGCGCCGTCGAGGGGGCGCCGCCGCTTGGGTTACCGTGCGCAAATGCCCTTGTAGGGGCAGTACTGGCACACGTTCAGGTCGTCGGTTTTGCGGATGGGCTCCTGCGGGTCGAGCATGCGCTCCACCAGGCGGGTGAGGGCCTGTTGGCTGGCTTCTTCGAAGAGCTGGCCCTCGGCGGTGAGGAAGCTCAGGTCGGCGGCCAGCAACTTGGGGTCGGGGCTGCGCAGGGGCACGATGGCGGCTTCGGCGGCCACGTAGCCGCGCTGGGCCAGCATCAGGCGGTAGAGCCAGAGCTGCCGGACTTTGTCGGCTCCGCCGCCGGCTTCGCTCACGAGGCGCTCCAGGGCCTCGGCGGGCGAATATTTCTTGTAGCCGCTGCCCAGTAGGTTGAGCCCGCCGCCGTGCACCGCCCCGGTTTTGTAGTCGATGATGCGGCGGCGGCCGTCGGGCAGCTCGTCCACGCGGTCGGCAAAGCCGATGAGGTGCACCGTGACCCGGTCGCCGGCGCTGGTTTCCACGGTCACGTCGCCGGTCAGGCCTTCTTCCAAGCCCACCACGCGCAAGGGGCCCTCGGCGGCGAGCTGCTGGGCGAGCGTGTCGAGGTAGCGCTCCACCAGGCGCACGCCCACGCCGCGCAGCACGTGGTTGAGGCCTTCGTCGGGCAGCTGCTGGCGCGGGTTTTCGGTTTCGGCCCCGTCGTCGAGGGCCAGTCCGCGTTCCAGCAGGCCGGCTATCTGCGGGCGCCAGGCGGCCACGTCGTCGGTAGTGATGGGGCGCTGGTCGATGACGAAGGGCGTCATGAGCTGCTCCAGCACGTAGTGCACGGCCGTGCCGAACACGTCGGCACCCAGGTCCTCCTCCACGCCGTCCTGCTCCTTGAACTTGGCAATGCGCGAGAAGTAGAACTGCAGCGAGCAGGTCAGAAACTGATTGAGCGCCGAAGCCGACAGCCCGCGCTCCAGCAGGCCGCGGATGGCGCCTTGCATCTCGTAGTCCTTTTCCAGCACTAGGTCGCCCTCGTATTTCTGGCCGGTGGTCGGCTTGGGGGCGGCGGGCTGCTCGAACAGGCTTTGCTGGTTCGGCGCCGTGGCCGAGCCCCGGGCCACTTCGCCGCCGACCAGCTCACCCGAAGGCAGCACCGTGGCCGATGCGGTGAGGTCGAGCACCTGCAGGCCGGGGTTCTGGTCTTTTAGGTCATTTTCAATCTGCAGCAGAAAGCGGCTCCGTTCGCCGGCCTGCACGCCCTCGGCCCCCGGCAGGATGTACACCAAATCGACGCGGCGGGCGCGCTGCAGCAGACGCCAGAACTGGTGGGCGGTGGCGGCTTCGTGCTCGGCGTAGGTGGGCAGGCCGTACTTGGTGAGCACGTCGTAAGGGAAGAGCGAGGTGTTGCGCTTGGGCGCGGGCAGAATCTGCTCGTTGCAGCTCAGAATCACGACGTGGTCGAAATCCAGGGCGCGAGTTTCGAGCAAACCCATCACTTGCACCTGCGCAATGGGCTCCCCGGCGAAGGGCAGGCGGGTGCGCGTCATCTGCTCGTAGAGGAAGCGGCGGAAGGAGCGCACCGAGGGCCGTTGCTGGCGGCAGTCGAAGGCCGAATCGAGCTGGCGCACCAGGGTGTAGAAGAGGTAGAGGTACTCGGCTTCGATGGCCGTGTGCTCCTGCCGGTATACGTCGCGCAGCAGCTCGATGACCTCGTAGCAGGCCCGCACCACGTCGTCGCAGTTGCGCCAGGGCCGAAACAGCGCCTCCACCAGCGGGTGGTGCCGGCCCAGCTCGCGCAGCTCCTCTTCGGTGAGCAGCACGGCGTTGCGCTGCACGATCTGCCGGCAGAGGTGGTCGAGCACGTGGTGAAACCGCTCGTCGGGCTGCTGGTCGAGCCACTGTTCGTAGCGGCGCAGGAAGGGGTGGGCCAGCAGCTTGGTTACCGTCAGGTGGTGGTAGCGCCGCACGCCGTAGTCGGGGCCGGTTTCGCCCTCCCGAATGCCGGTCAGGTGCACCTCGAAGAGCAGGTCGATGAGGTTGAACAGCGGGGTGCTGCGGAAGCTCAAACCCATGGTCACGTTGAACTGCGGCACCTGCTCGGGCGGCAGGCCGTGGAGCACGGGCAGCAGCAGCGTCTCGTCGGGCAAGACCACCGCCACCGAGCCGCGCGGGTCGAGCTGCAGGCCCTCGGCCACCAGCTGCCCGGCCACCTTGCCCTGCATGGAGTTGTTGGCCACCCCGATCATCCGAATCTGCCGGGGCACGGTGCGCAGCAAGTCTTCGGCCCCGCCATCGGCAAAGCCCAGGGCCTCGGCGCCCAGGTCGAGGTGCTTGCGCAGGTCGGCGAAGGGCAGGCCGGCGCGGTTGGGGCCTTCGGTGTAAAACCGGTCGGTGTCGAAGCGGATTTCGGCCTTGCCCGCCTTCTGCAGCTGGCGCAGCAAATACTGCTCGGCGCGCGACAAAATGCCCAGGCCCAGAAACACGTGCTGGGGTACCGGCTCCTCGTTTTTGAGCCGGCGCTGCATCACGTCGACGGCCAAGCGGTAGGCCAGGCCGGGGTAGGCGAGGTTGTCGGCTTTGAGGCGGCGGCGCAGGCGGCGGTACACCTTCTCCAGGTCGTCCCAAAACTTAAACCAGGCGGCCGTGGCCGAGGCCGGCGCGGGCGAGTCGGTCAGGTCCCAGCGTTCCAGCGCCTTGGCTTCGGAGAGGTACTCAAACAGGCTGGCCGGGTCGGCCAGGTTCTGGTCCAGGTTCGAGAAGTCGTCGAGCAAGAGGCGCGACCAGCCGGTGAAGAGGTCGAAGTCCAGGTTGGGGTCCAGCTCGCGCAAGATGTCGTAGAGCAGCAGCTGCAGGGCAATGGGTTCCTCCACCTGCACGCCCGCGAGGTCCACCATGTAGTCCTCCATCGACGTGACGCGCGGGCTCCACAGCGCCTCGCCCACCGGCGCGGCCAGGGCCAGTTCGTTTTTCAGGTACACCACCGCCCGGCGCGTGGGCACCACCACCACCAGGTCCGACAGCTCGGTGCCCGCGTAACGGCCGAGCAAATCCTTGGCCGCTTGGCGCAGAAAAGGTTGCAGTGCGGCCGGGTCGAAGGCTGGGGTGGGCAGGGCAGGAGCGGGGGCGGAGGCAGTCATGGCTAGGTAAAGATACGCTCTGCGGGGGCGGCGGCCGCTTTTTCGGCTACCTTAAGCCCGAACTACCACGTTATCATTTACCTAATGCGCATTCTGACGACTGTATCGACGGCGGGCCTGCTGACCCTGGGCCTGAGCGGCTGCGGTTGCCTGATTGGCTGCGGCTGCCCGGGCTACGAGAAAGACTTGGTCAAGCTGGACAGCCGTGCCCGCGACTGGCTGCCCGCCGCGCCGGCGGCCACGGCCGTGTTCGAATCCAGCCGCGGCCAGCGCCAAACCGTGGCCTTGGTCCGCTACGACGAGGCCATTGAAGAATTCGACCAGGGCGACGAGTGCCCCTTGGGCAAGCGCGAGTACGTGCAAGCCCGCTGGGCCGGCCCCGCCCTGCCCGACACGCTTGGGCTGCGCCTCTACGCCGCGCAGGTGAGCCCCGCGGTGCAGGCCAGCTTCAGCGGCAGCTTCGACGCCTCGCAGTACCGCGCCGCCTCCACCAACACCGCGTACGCCGCCACGCAGCAGCTCGGCGGCCGCACCTTCGACGCGGTGCTCAGCAGCCAGTGCGTCAGCCGCTGCGACAACCAGCGCGTAACGGAGCTCTTCGTGGCCCGGGGGCTGGGCCTGGTGGCCTTTCGGCTGCAAAACGAGCTGTGGGTGCGGCAGTAGCCGCGGGGCAGAGCCGCGGCGGCGCGGGGCGGTGGGGGCTGCAATAGGAACTTAGCCGGGTCCGTTCTAGTTTTGCCGCCCCGGTTGCCGCCCTGATTTCTTCCGCTTATGCTTGTTCTTGCCGGCCTGCCGCTGTACTACGAAAACCCCATCGGACGTCTTTACGAGCATCCCAACGGCTACGTCGTGGTGGATTACAACGCCGGACCGCGCGTGCTGGGCGACTTCCAGGCGTTTCTCAACCACTTGGAGCACCTGCTCAAACGCCGGGGCTGGAACAAGATGCTGGCCAACCAGCGCCTGCTGGCCCCCTTCACCGACGAGGAGCGCACCTGGATTAAGGACCAGTGGCTGCAGGTCAGCCACGCCCTGCAGCGCGAGATGATTGCCGCCGTGCTCCTGCCCAACGACGTGTTTGCCCGCCTGGCCATGAGCACCTTGATGCAGGGCGCCCGGGAAGGTGCGCTGCACTACCGCGTCTTCAACGACGCGCTGGAGGCCGCCGCCTGGCTGCGGCAGCTGCCGTAAGGGCAATATTGCCAGCCGCTCGTTGCCGCCTCCGCCCGGCCCGGCGGCTGCGCCCAGCACGCTAATCTGCGCGCCAGCCCTCTTATTTATGTTATGCGCCCAACCGCTATCCTCCCGTTCTTGTTGCCCGCGGCGCTGCTGGCCGCGGGCGGGTTGCCGGCCGAACAAGCCGCCCGGCGGGCTGCCCCGGCGGTGGCCCGGGCCGAGCAGTTGCGGGTGTACAACGACGTACTGACCCAGCTCGTCGAGCAGCGCTGGAACGACCGGTACCTCGGCCCCGACGAGCCGCGCATCCAGCAGGCCCGTAGCAAGGCGCACTTCCACGGGGCCGACACCACCGGGCTGCAGCGCGAAATCAACCGCTTGCGCCTGCTGCTGCGGCGCCACCCGGAGCGCCAGGGCACCGTCTGCCTGCTGGCCGATTTTCGACCCGTGCTGCCCGAATGGGCCTACTTCGAGGGCGAAGGCGGGCTGACCCCGTTCGGGGGCACCCTGCGGGCGATGCTGCAGGCCGTGGCCGGCGGGGCCACCCGGGCGGCGCTGGACAGCCTGCGCACCGGCCCGCCGCAGCTGCGCGCCTCGGAGCTGCTCCTGCCCACGGCCCGCGTGCAGCCCGCACCCGCGCCCCGCAGCGGTGCCAACTACGACTGGTACCTGCAAGGCTGCTCCATCGGCATGGTCAGCGTGTCGCGGCTGGTGTTCAACGCGGCTCAAACCAAATGCCTGCTGGCCTACAATTTCTACTGCGGCGGCAAGTGCGGACAGGGCGAGCTGCTGGTCGTGGAGAAGCGCGGCGGCCACTGGATTATCGTGGCGGCGCAGCAATGCTGGGAGTCCTGAGAGCGGGCTTTCCCGCTGCCGCTGCCTATCTTGGCGCTTCTGCCCCGTCCGCTCATGAAACGTCGTGTAACGCCGCTGCTGGCGGCCGCCAGCCTGCTCGCCGCCTGCCACTCGGACCCCGATACCACCCGGACCGCCGCGGTGCCGGCGGCGCACGCGCCCCAGGCCGCTCCGACCGAGCTGCCGGCCGCGGTAAGCGTTGCCGCGGAAGCGCCCACCACGGAAACGGCCGCCGCGGACACCGCCGACCAGTACGAAACCATGTACGTGGTCATTGCCGATACCAGCCGGCAGTACCGGCCGCTGCGCCGGCAGCTGCTGCGCCTGCAGGCCGCCACCGGCCAGCGCATCGACACGATGGGCCGCTTCTACGACCCGCAGAAAGACCTGATCCGGCTGCCCGACGACGACGCGGACGAGCTGTACGCCGGCGACTATTTTCCGCGCCGCCTGCCCGATGCGACCCTGAGCGTGGAATACACCAACCTATACGCCCCGGCCCACGCCAAAAGCATGGCCCTGGTCACGGGCATCTACCAGGAGCCCGAGCGCGCCGACAGCCTGCTGGCCGTGGTGCGCCGCGCCGCGCCCACCGCCTTTCGGGTGAAGACGCGTATGTACATAGGCTGCATGCACTGACGGGGCTGCGCTGGCGCATCGAATAATCCTGACGCCCTGGCACTCGGGCTGCCGGGCGTTGCCGCGCCGGCCTAGCACGGGTGAAGGAACGCCTTCAGCCCGGCTGAGCACCTTTTGCCTCTAGTTGTGCGCATTTGCGGCCGGCTGCAGAGCGAAGGCAGGGCTAAAGCAGCTTTGACGTTATTTTGCGTGGCTTATATACATCGACCCGCCTCGGGAATACGGGCGCGGAATACTCTCGCTTGTTATGCTGATCAATCGTAGCGCCGGGTGGTTTGCAGTATGGTTGTGGCTTTGCTGGGCGGCTCTGCCAGCGCGGGCGCAGCAACCCGCCGCTTCGGCTTACCGGGTGCAGCTGGTGCGGGCCGCCTGCACGGCCGACAGCAACGTGGTCGTAGCCGTTTTCAGCGTCACGCCCACGTACAAAAAGGCGTTTCCGCCTATTCTAAGCACCAAAATTGCCTACGGCTTTGGCGGCGGTCCGGCGCGGGTAGTGGACATTACCAAGCAGCCAGACGGCAAAAAAGTGGGCTTGGTCATCTACGGCAAAGACGTGCAGACGAAGAATGCCCAGGTCTACCAGCTGGTCAAGGACCGCGTGCCGCTGACCCAGCCCGGGGACCTGATGCTGCTGGCGTTCTACTTCTACGGCGTCGCCACCGAGCTGCCGCGCGACCGGCGCATGAGCATCACATACGGGCTCTGGGAAAAGCGCAACCCCAACCTCCGGCACGAGCAGCAATTCGATGTGGTGGTGGAAGACTACGCCGCCCCCGAGTAGGGCCCACGCCGCGGAACCTCCGGGCCGCGGCCGACCTCCTGCGCTAGAGCCCGTAAATCTCGGCCCACACGGCCGGCAGCCACACCTCCGTGCCGGCGGGCAGCTCGCCCACGCGGTCCGAGTCGAGCAGCAGCACGTAGTCGGTGGTGGCGTCGGCATCGGGGGCGTCGGCGGGGCGCTGCAGCTCCTCCACGGTGGCGGGCACCACGAGCGGGCCCCCGGGCAGGCGCAGTTCCACTTCCAGGCTGCTGTGCAGCGGAAAACGGTGCAGCGCCGCCTCGTAGCGGCCGGCGCCCACGAGCGTACCCAGCCCGGGCAGGCGCAGAGTGCTGGCCACGACGAGTAGCAGGTGTTGTTCGGCGGGCATGGTTCAGGGCTGCGGCGCGGCGGCCGGGTTGTCGATGGTGTAAAAGCGCTGCTCGGCGCCGTAGTAGTGGGCCTGGCCCCGGAAGCGCAGGCCGCACTTTTCCAGCACGTGCTGCGAGGCCACGTTCGAGGGCGCGGTGATGCCCACAATCTGCCGCAGGCCGTGCTGCCCGAAGCCGTACTCGATCAGCGCCCGGCCCATTTCGGTGGCGTAGCCCCGGCCCCAGGCCTCGGGCAGCAGGCGGTAGCCCAGCTCGATGTGCTCGGAGGTGTCCAGGGGCTTGAGCAAATGGATGCCCACAACCTGCCCGCTGGCTTTGTCGACGGTAAACCAGCGGCCCAGGCCGGGCCAGCGGGCGTAGTCGGCGGGCATGTTGGCGAGGTACTGCTGCACCACTTCGGCCGGGCGCGGCGCGCCGATGTGGGCCATGATCTGCGGATCGGACTGAAAGCGCAGGTACAGGTCGAAGTCGGTGGCGGTGATGGGGCGCAGGGCCAGGCGGGCGGTTTCGGGCAAAACGAAGGACATGCGCTAAAACTACGGCGCGGCGGCAAAATCGGCCGGCTCCCGCGCCGAACCCCGCGGCCCGGGGCGCGTACGGAAGCAGACCATCCTTTCCGACGCTACGCCTATGAACCCTACCCAACTCAGCCGCGAGCTGCGCACCGCCCAAACCCCCGACCTCAAGCGCCGCCGCTGGATTATTGGCCTTTCCCTGCTCGGCGCGGCCATGGGCCAGATCGTGACGCTCTACCAGACCGGCATCATCAAGCACCTGCCCGACCCGCCCGTGGGCCCGTTTGATTCCGACAAAGTCGACGCCTCCGACTACGGCTACAAGCGCCTCGACACGCCCGACGCGGCCGCCATGCTCATCACCTACGGCCTGACCACCGCCCTGGCCTCGGCCGGCGGCAAGGACCGCGCCCTGATGAAGCCCTGGGTGCCGCTGGCCATGGGCGCCAAGCTCCTCGGCGACGTGCTCACCAACCTAACCCTGGCCCGGGAGGAGTGGCAGGAAAACAAGGCGCTGTGCTTCTACTGCCAGACGGCCAACGTGCTATCGGTAGCCTCGCTGGCGCTGGCCGTGCCCGAGGTGGTGCGCGCCGCCAAAAACGCCTTCACCAGCGGCCCCAACAGCGTGGCGCAGGTATAAGCCCGCATTCCGGCTCGATTTTGCAAGTTGCAGCCCCGGTTTCGCACCCAACGCAGGGCGCGGCCGGGGCTGAGCCATGCGTACCCGTTTGTATCCGCTGGGCCTGTGCGCCGCGCTGCTGGCCTGCAAGGGGCGCAAGCCCGCCGCCGAATCAGCCGCAGCTTCTGCCGCTCCTGACTCGCCTGTCGCAGCGGCTGCCGCGGCGCCGCAGCCACTGCGGGCCGATACCGTGGCCCCGTTCCCGACCGTACTCACTCGGCTGGACTCGGCCGCCGGGCTGCCGGTGGTGCGCCTGCAGGGGCAGCCGTTTCGCGTGGAAACCGCCCGGCGAATCGACCTGACCCGGCCGCTGCCCCCGGGCGAGCCGGCCCCGGAATCCGGCCTGGCCGATTCGCTGAGCCGGGCCTGGGGCTACGGCTACGACGCCGAGTACACCATCCGCCTGCTCGACGCGGCCGGCCGGGCGCGGTTTGTGACCACGCTGCGCAAGCCGGATTTTGCCGAGGCCATCGGGGCAACGGCCGTGGCCGGCTACGCCAGCAACGCCCCCACCTTGCTGGCGTACTTGCCGGGCTTTCGGGCCTTGGCCTTCGAGGTGAGCTTTTTCATGGAGGGCACTGATGACGTGGCCTCGGCCCTGCTATTGCTCGACGCGGGCACCGGCCGGGTGCAGCTCGTGGTGCCCTACGAGCGGTGGGACGACGCCGACGGGGCCAACGCGCTGACCCCGGACGGCCGCGCCCTGCTCACCGGTACCGACCTGCTGCGCGCCGACGGCCGCCGCATTTCGCTGCTGCGGCCGGGCCAGCAGGTGGCCGGCACCCGGTGGCTGAACGCCCATACCCTGCTGGTGGCCTACGTGGGCGCCTACGACCGGCAGGGCAACCGACGCCCGCTGCGCGGCCCCAACGCCCATTTGCTCAACCTCGACGGCCGGGAGCTGGGCGCGTTTCGCCTCGACGGGCTGGAAGCGGAAGTCGGCTACATGCTCCGCGACGAGTACCTGGCCCAGACGCAGACCTACTACCTATACGACGCGGACAACCGCACGCTCCGCCTCTTTCCGCGCGCGCAACCGCTGCAGTACCGCACGCTGCCACTGGCGAAGCTGCCGCGTTTTGCGCCGCCGCAGCGCCCCGCGGAGGTCCGCTTTACCGTGTACACCACGGGCGGCTTGCCCCCCGTGTTCTTCGTCGATACCGGCAGCGGCGCCGTGCGCTACCGGCAGCCGGTGGCGGTGCCCTGAGCCGATGTTCCGCGCCGCGGATGCAACTTGCGGCCCGATTTTCCGGTTAGGCGCTACGCTATGGTGAAGAATATCTGGTTGGCAGGCCTGGCGCTGGCCGTTCTGGGCGCAGGCTGCGGCCCAAGCAAGCACCCCGCGGCCGTGGCCGACGAGCAAACCGCCACCACCCCGGGCCCCGTGGCCGCCGCCGATACCGCCCTGCCGTTTGCCGCCTTGCCCGCCGGCCCGGTGGCGCGCACCGTGCAGCTCGACGGGCAGCTCTGCCGCGTCGAAACCGGCGCCCGGGTGGACTCGCGCCGCCCGCTGGTGCTGCGCGACTCTTTGGCCGGGCAGCTGGCCGCCCCGGAATTGGCCCAGCTGCAAACCAGCGGGGCGGGATTCGACGCAGTGTATACCCTGGGCCTGCGCCGCGCCGACGGCCGGGAGCAATTTCGCACCGAGCTGCGCAAGGCCGATTTTGTGGCCGCGCTAGGGGAGGAGCTGGTGACCGAAAGCCTGCCCACGGCGCCGGTGTTTGCGGGGTATTTGCCCCGCCTGCACGCCCTGGCCTTCACGCTCTGGTTTCAGGCCTACGACACCGACTGGGCCGCTTCGGCGCTGCTGCTGCTCGACGCCGGCACCGGGCAGGTGCGCTACCTGGGCCTGAACCACCGGGCCGAAGACCAGCCCGCCGCCAACGTGCTCACCCCCGACGGCCGCACCCTGCTCACCCGCTACGCTGTGCTCAGCGCCGCCCGCCCGCCCGTCGACCTGGGCCTGCCCGGCCTGCAGGTGGCCGGCACGCGCCTGCTCAACGCCCGCGCCGCCCTGGTGGCCTACGCCCCGGCCCTCGACGAGCAGGGCCAGCCGCTGCCCTTGCCGCGGGCCAACGCCTTGGTGCTCGACCTCGTCGACGGCCGCGTGCTCACCCGCCTGCACCTCGGCGCCACGGCCACCGGCTACCAGAACGGCCGCGGCCTGAGCTACCAGTACCTGCAGCAAACGCGCACGCACTACTTTTTCAGCCCCGACGACGAAACCTTGGTCCTCATCCCGCGGGAGCGGCCGACGGCGCTGCGCCGCCTGCGCCTGGGCGCCGTGCCCCGGTTTCGCCTGCCCCAGCGCCCCACCGAAGTCCGTTTCGGCCTGAGTGCGGGCCCGGGCCCCCAACTGGTGCTCTACGCCGATACCGTGGCCGGCGGGCTGCGCTTTCAGCACACCGCCGAAGCGCAGCCGCCTAAAAGCTAGCCGCCACGGACGTAGAAGAAGTTGATCGGGTTCAGTTCTCAGTTGCTATCGGAGCCAGCTTCCAGGGGCGTGTCCGGGTGGGCCTGCACTTGGTGCGGGCGGCCTTTGACGTGCAGAGTGAAGCCGTGGTCTTCCAGAGCGCGGCGAAAAGAAGGGCGGAGCCTAATCCGCAGCCCCAGCTACCTTTACCGCTCTGTCCTCTTAGTGGTTACCGAATGGCCGACGTAGAATGCCAGCACGACGAAGCAGCTGCCGAGCAGCAACTGGTATCAGATATCGAGAAATACGGATGCCACATTATTCTCATCCTTGGGGATGACTACTTGCCGTCTTTCGTCTATTCCGTCGGGCTCACCAAAACGTACGGCCACCCCGAAATCATCTGTTTTGACTTGCCGCGAGAGGTCTTGTTCAGCGTGGTGGACATGGCCCATGAGTTGATCAAAACCGGACGGGCTCTAAAACCAGGTCAATCCTACGACGACTTTCTGGAAGGTTATGACGTGCAGTTTGTGCCCGTCAACAACGAGTATTACCCGGATTACTTAAGTTATGCCCGCTGGTTTTACGGCTCAAATGAAGCCTTTGAAACGTTGCAGCTTGTTTGGCCCGACAAGCAGCATCGTTTTCCCTGGGACGAAGGCTTCAATCCCAATTGGAGACTAAAGCAGCCTTTGCTCGACCGCAATACCGACTTCAAGTTCTACGAGGAGCGCGACTTGGGTGTGTTCGTGACGCAGGCAGTGCTGGATGGCCAGCCCATTTTGACCGTTGAGCACGACGACGAAGGGGATTGGCTTTTCTGGGGCGAAGACAGGCCTACGGCGGACAACATGAAGCTGGTATGCCTGGAAGAGCTGGTAAAGCGCGACCCAACGCTGAACGACCTACATCAACTACGACCGGGTTGGTGGGCTTGGCGAGACCAACCAGAAGAGACATGGCATACGGAAAAGGTGCAGCTCGATGAATGCGGCGATTGATCAGCACTCAAACTCCACCACTTCCTCCGTCTCGAAGTAGTACACCAGGCCGCGCACATCGGTGTAGCCCAGACGCTTGAACAGCTGCCCGTACTGGCGCAGCATGGTCTGGTGCCGGTCTTCGGGCGGGGGCACGCGGAAGTCGATGAGCGTGACGCGGCCGGGCGCCGGGCCCTGCTGCGGCTCGAACACCACGCGGTCGGGCTTGTAGTCCTCGCGCGGGGCGCCGCCCACCAGAATTTCCCGCTCCGTCTCGGCAATGACGTCGGGGCGGAAGTAGGGGGCCAGCCGGGCATTATCGACCACCTGGCGCAGGCGCTGCAGCAGCTCGGGCTGCTCGCGGCGGCTGACCAGGCCCTCGGCCGTCAGCTGGCCGGCCACGCGGGTTACGTCTTGGGCAGTGATGACGCGGCGCAAGGCGAAGTGCAGCTTGCGGTTCCACTCGCGCTGCTGCTGCTGCTCCGAGAAGTCGAACACCGTGCTGGCGTGCCGCCGCAGCCGCAGGCGCTGCTCCCAGGCGGCCGTTTCGAGGTTGGTGAGGGAGAAGATGTTGTCGGTGCCTGGTGCCTGGTGCTGGGTGCTTAGAGGAGCCGGGGCGCCCTGGCTGAGCACGTAGGTGAGCTGCTCCTCGTTCCACTGGCCCAAGTCCACCAGGTAGCGGTAGAGCAGCTGGGCCACGTTCTGCGCGGGCGCGGAGGGGTCGTCCTTGGCGGCCTTGGCCGCGTCGGGGCGGCGGGTAAGGATGTAGAGGCGCTGGCGCGGGCGGGTAAAGGCCACGTAGAGCAAATTCAGCGCCTCCACAAAGGTTTTTTCGCGCTCCTCGGCGTACTGCCCGGCCAGCGCGGTCTGCGTCAGCTCCTTGCGCTGCTTCACCACGGCCACCGGCGGCATGTCGGCCACGGGCTTCTCGTCCTCGTCGAGGCGGCCCCAGAGGTAGGCCCCGCCGAAGGCCGCGGTGGGCTCCAGGCTCCAGTCGGCCCAGGGCACGATGACCACGCCGTAGGCCAGGCCCTTGGCCTTGTGCACGGTGGTGATGGTGACGGCCCCGCCCCGGCCCGCGGGGGCGTTGATGCTCAGGTTGGCCTTGCGCTGGTCCCAGTAGGCGAGGAAGTTGCCAAGGTTGTTGCCAAAACGCAGGGAGTATTCCAGCGTCAGGTCGAGGAAGCGGAACAGGTACTCGCTTTCCTCGCGCCGGTGCAAGAGCCCGAACAAGCCCATGAGCGTTTCGCACAGCTCGTAGAGGTCCTGGTTGCCGGTCTGCGTTTCCTGCACGTCGAAGCCCAGCCGGCGCAGCTCGTCGAAAAACGGCCGGCTGCGCTCCTCCTTGGCAATTTCCCCAATGCGGCGGGCCCGCGTGGGCGTGGGCGGCACCCCGCGCACCACCTTATCCACCAATAGCAAGGCTTCCACCCGCGCCAGCGAGTCGGCGGGCTGGTGCAGCACCCGCAGAATGGCCACCAGCAGGTTGACCACTTCGGCAAATTCCAGGGACAGCGAATCGGCCGAAATGATGTCGTAACCGCGCTCCTTCAGAAACTTAGCCACCCGTCGCGACTGGTCGCGGCGGCGGCAGAGCACGGCCACGTCTTCCAGCCGGAAGCCGTCGGCCAGGGCCTGCTCCACCAGCGCCAGCGTGAGGTAGAGCGTGCTTTCATCGTAGTCTAGCACGTCGGTGTCGTGGTGGCCGGGCAAGGGCAGCTCCGAGTACCGGCCTTCGGCGGGGCGATAGAGCCGGGCCGGCGCGTCGTGTTGGGTCAGCAGGATTTCCACGTGGCTGGGCGGACCGGCCAGCGCGGTGGCCGGGGCCTGCTGCCCGAAGTGCTCGTCGTAAATCGAGCCGACCAGCTCCGAGTGCGGGTGGCCCTGCGCGACGTGGGCGAAGAAGTCGTTGTTGAACTGAATGATCTGCGGGCCCGAGCGGTAGTTGGTTTGCAAGGACATGGGCTCCAGCGCCCCGGCCAGGCCGATGTAGCGTTGGGCCAGAATGGCGCGCATTTCCAGGTCCTGGGCGCGTTCCACCAGCGGGCGAGGCGTGCCTTGGTAGAGGCGCAGAATCTGCTCCATCTCCCCGCCGCGCCAGCGGTAAATGGCCTGCTTCGCGTCGCCCACGGCTAGGCTCAGGTTGCCGCCGGCCACGGCGTTTTCCACCAGCGGCAGCAGGTTGTTCCACTGCAGCTCCGAGGTGTCCTGAAACTCGTCGATGAGCAGGTGCTGGTACCGCTCGCCCAGCCGCTCGTAGAGAAACGGCACCGGCTCGCGCAGCACAATGCCGGCGAGGCGGCGGTTAAACTCGCCGATGAGCACCACGTTGCGCTCCATGCTCACCTGCTGCACGGCCTTGCTCAGCTCGCTCAGCAGCGAGACGTGAAACAGCTGCGGCAGCAGCGCGTCGATCAGCAGGTACTGGCTCAGGTACCGGTCGCGCAGCAGCTCCAGCTCGTTGAAGGCCTCGGTCAGCTCTGGGGCCACGGCTTCCAGGGCCGGCTTCAGCGGGCCTTTCATCGCGTCGCCGCTGCCCCACTTGCCCGATTCGGCCGCCTTGCGGGCGGTGCTGGTGGGCGTGCCGGCCGGGTCTTCCAGCCAGCGCAGGGGCTTGGTGAAGTGGGAATGCACGCCCCGGCTGCCGCCGGCCAGCTGATCCGGCTGCAAGCCGTGGCGCTCCAGCAAAGCCACCGCCCGGTCGCCCACGGCCTGGATGTCGCTGCGCATCTGCTCGCGGCGCTCCTTTAGCGTCTTGTGCAGCTTGCGGAACTGCTTCAGCTCCATCTGCTGCAGCTGGGCCACCGCCTCGTGCACCGATTCGTTGAGCAGAAACTTGCCGAAGCGCATGATTTCCTCGGGCAGCATGTTCCAGCTGCGGCCCTCCTCGGCCTTGCTCAGGGCGTAGTCCTGCAGGGTGCGGGTGAGCAGCTCGTGCTCCTGCCCGCGGTTCACCTTGTCGAGCAGCAGCGCCACCGCCGCGTGCAGCACCGATTCGTCGTCCAGCTCCACCTCGAAGGCCGCGGGCAAGCCCAGCTCCCGCGTGAAAGCCTGCACCACCCGCTGCACGAAGGAGTCGATGGTGCTGACGGCAAAGTCGGCGTAGTGGTAGAGCACCAGGCGGAAGGTCTGCTCGGCGCGGCGGCGCAGCTCCCGCTCCTGCAGCTCGGGCGCCTCGGGCGGCAGCAGCCCGTCTTCGGCCATTTCGGCGGCTAGCTCGCGCAGCAGCGCGTCGGCCTTAGCGTCGGAGCCCGGGTGCACGAAGCCGCGCAGGGCGCCGATGATGCGCTCCTTCATTTCGGCCGCGGCGGCGTTGGTGAAGGTAATGGCCAGAATGCTCTTGTAGTAGCCCGGTTCGTCGGCGCCCAACGCCAGGCGCAGGTATTCCTTGGTCAGCTGATAAGTTTTGCCGGAGCCGGCGGAGGCGGAATAGATGCGAAAGGTAGAAGGCATGCGGGGCGGGGTAAGCGGGAATCGACTTGGTAAAGGTCGGAGTAATGGGCCTATCTTCGGTATCGGATTATCCCTGGACCTTGGGCGTCCCAGGGGCTGACCTCTATTCTGATTCCGGTGGTGACAAGTTTGCTTAAATCGTGGTGGCTGTTCGGCTTGGTTGCCGCTTTGGTGCTGCTGATGGCCTTTGCGCTGGGCTCTCCCTTCGCCAAAGGGGGCATGGCGGAGGCCGATAAAAACCTGGCGCTGGCGGGCCTGCTGGCCGGCGCGATGCTGCTCGGTGCGGCGTCGGGACTGCGCGGTTGGGCCAACCGATTGCTGCTGCCCGTACTGGCAGTGCCGGTCCTGTTACTTACGTCCCTGGCATTGATCAGCAAAGGCCTTGACTACACTTTTGCCGACCCTGAGCGGGAGCCGTTTAACCACGAATTGTGCTGCGGGTTGCTGTACGTCAGCACCTTGGTATGGTATCAGGTGTTGCTGACGCTGTGTCAGCGCTTCCGCCGCCGAAGCTGAACTGCCGAAAGCGCCGTTACTTTGCGGCCCCGTATTCTTACACCTTCATTGCCCTGCCCGATGTTTCAGGCCATCATCAACTCCATCAAGCGCAAAATCGCCCGCCGCGTCACCAAGAAATACCCCACCCGCGTCGACTCGTTCACGGTGGGCAAGTACGGCACGGTGAAGTTTGCCAACTGGGAAAACCCGCTGGTGACGCCCAAGAGCATTGCGGCCGAAAACGTGGAGTTCTACCAGCAGTTCCTGCACGAAGGCGACGTGGCCATTGACATCGGCGCCAACATCGGCAACATGACCATTCCGCTGGCCCTGGTGACCGGCAAAACCGGCCTCACCCTGGGCTTCGACCCGAACCCCTACGTGTTCGAGGTGCTGGAAGAGAATACCAAGCTCAACCCGGACAAGACCAACATCGACGCCTACAACTTCGCCATCAGCGAGCAGGACGGCGAGTTTTACTACAACTCCTCGGAGGCCTCCTTCAACAACGGCGGCATCAGCACCGAGCCCAGCAACCGCCACGGCAAATACTCGCTCAACGTCAAGATCAAGGGCGTGAACCTGCAGCAGTTTCTGGAGCAGAACTACGCCGAGCGCCTGCCGCGCCTCAAGCTGGTCAAAATCGATACCGAAGGCTACGACAAGGAAATCATCAAGTCGATTTCGGGCCTGCTGCGCCAGTACAAGCCTGCCGTCATCACCGAGTGCTTCGGCAAAAACGACAGCGCCGCCCGCTTCGAGCAGTTCGAGCTGCTGCGCAACCTGGGCTACTCGCTCTACTACTTCGCCGACTTCGCCAGCGACGCCGAAGTGGTGCCCATCCGCCAGAAAGAGGACATGCTGAAGTGGAAGCACTTCGACCTCTACGCCGTGGCCGAATAAGCTTGGTGCTGAGACTAAAAAGCCGCGTTGGAGCCTCCAGCACGGCTTTTTTATTTAGAAGAGGTTTGAAAAACGCGAAGGGAAATCGTTCGTCATCCTAAGCGAAGGACCTTCCCCGGTTCTAGCACCAACTAGTAAGCGCAGCCACCAACGCCCGCCACGTTGGTGGCTGCGCTTTTATCGTGCCCACGGCTTAATGCATGCTCGTTGAATGTAGCGGTGGTGCAGGTAGGAGGAAGGTCCTTCGCTTAGGCTCAGGATGACGTTCTAACATCAGCTACTCACGCGCCCACTGGGCCCCACAGCCGCTCCACCACGCTGGCCTCCACGCGCTTGGGGCGCTGCGTCTGCGGATCGAGCAGCACCCACTTGGTTTCGGCTTCGCAGAGCAGGGCGCCGTCCGCAAGCCGTTCGATGCGGGTGAAGCGCTGCGAGGTAGCGCCCTTGAACTCACCAATCCACGTAGTCAGCCGCAGCTCGTCGCCGAGCAAGGCCGATTTGCGGTAGCGCACGTGGTGCTCCTGCACCACCCACACGTACTGCTCCCGCTCCCCCTCGGGGTAGGCCGTGAGCCAGTGCGCACCGGCAATGTCCTGAATCCACTGCACGTACTGCACGTTGTTGACGTGGTTCAACTCATCGATGTGGCTGGCCACCACCGTGACGGGGCGCGAAAAGCGGAAGGCGGGAATATCAGGCGTGGGCATGGTCATAGCTGAGGGCAAAGGAAGAAAGAGCTACGCAAAAACCTTCGCTGCGGCTCAGCAGTACACCTTAGCGCCAACCATTGCACCCACAACCATGCCCTACGAACAGAACTTCGAGTTTCATCCCAGCAACGAGCGGTACCGCCACGACGAGCAGCGCCAACGCCAGCCCCGCGGCCGCCACGACGAGGACCGCCGCCGTGACCACGACCAGCGCCGTTCGGATGACCGCCAAGGCAGCCGCTACGACCACGACGCCTCGCAGCGCGGCGACCGGCACGACGACTACGACCGCTCCCAGCCGCGCGGCGACTACGGCCGCGACCAGGGTTCCTTCAGCTACGGCCGCCGCCAGGAATACAACGACCAGTACGATACCGACAACTCCTTCAGCACCTCGCGCGAGCGGCAGAACCCCAGCGCCTTTCAGAGCGGCCTCGGCCCCGGCCATTACGAGGGCGACTACCGCGGCGGCCGCGGCTACTACTCCGACGAAGACGCGCGCTGGCGCCGCGGCCACGACGTCGACCGCCCCGACAACCGCGGCCGCCGGCCGCAGGACCCCTACGACGAACGCGGCCGCGCCTACGACCGGCCCTCGGGCTACGGCCAGCCCGGCGAGCAAGTCCGCCAAATCGGCGACCAGTACGGCCACGACGGTTACGACGGCAGCAGCCAGGGCGGCCGCTACCGCGAGGACAACCGCTACCGCAACGACGACTACCCCGGCCGCGACCGGGCCCGCGACGACCGCGACGGCCGCTACCACTACGATGACGACCAGGACGACCGCCGCAGCCGGCGGCGCTAGATCGTATTTGCTAATGCCGAAAGGCGCCGGAACGTGTTTCCGGCGCCTTTTTTGTGGGGTTTGGGCAACACCTTTACGCCTTCACCGCCTTGCGGGCCCACATCTTGGCCAAATAGGGCCGGATGGCGGGTGTCTGGCAGGCCGTGGCGCCGTGGTCGATGACGACGGGGCCGATGCGGTCGGCGGCTTCCTCCACGCGCTGGCGCAGGGCTTCGCTGCGGCCGCCGATGGCAATGAGGGCGCCGTTCATGCCTTCCTTGGCCCGGTTCGGCGCCCGCTGAAGCTCCTGCTCGATGCGCGCCACGTAGGGCAGGAAGGCGGCATCGGAAGCAGCGTTGTCTTGCAGGGCCAGCCGGCTGAGCAGCGCGTAGCCCAGGCGCTGCGGGTACTCGCCGGCCGTTGCGGTCCAGGCCGCTGCCGTGGCCCAGGCAAAGTCGGTGCCCGCCACGAGGCCGGCCAGCGCATCGGCTAGGCCGTGGTTGCGCACGTCGGCGGCCCAGGCGTCGGCGTCGGCCGGGGTGAACTGCTGCGCATCGGCAAGCATGGTGGCCAGGGTGCGGGCCTCGTAGTTGCCGGATTGCCAGAGCTGCCGGGCCAGCTGGTGCGCCACTGCTTTGTCTTTGCCGCGCCCGACCAGCTGCTTTTTCAGCGCGCCGAGCTGGGCAAAGCTCACCCCGAAGGTGTTATCACCGAAGCCGTGGCGCAGGTAAAAGGTGCGGGTGGCTTCGCTGCCGAGGGCGCGCAGCTGCGCGTACAGGTCATCGAACGTCATGGTGGGGGAAGAGTGACAAAATACCAAGGAGGCAATATAGGGCGTCCCAATAAAATTAGCAAACGGCGTTAGCAGGGCGCAAAGGCCCTTTTTGGTATTTGCGTGGCAAACAAATACCTCTATATTTACCAGCGTTTAAGATGAAATGCTTCCGGCACGTGGCGCCGACTTACCGTGTCGGCGCCGGGTTTTGGCAAGGTTTGGCTTAAATACATTCTCCTCATCACCTCCTTACCATGCAGACTGGAACGGTAAAATTCTTCAACGAAACCAAAGGCTTCGGTTTCATCAAAAACGACGCAACCGGCGAAGACATCTTCGTGCACGTAACCGGTCTCGTCGACGAAATTCGCGAGAAAGACAAAGTACAATTCGAGGTAGAGCAAGGTCGCAAAGGCCTGAATGCCGTGCAAGTACGCCGCGCCTAGTTCGCGCTGCCTGCAACGGAAATACCGTCAACCGAAAGCGGCCCGCCTCAGCTGAGGCGGGCCGCTTTCGGTTGACGGCTGCGCCAGAATGAACTATTGTAGGCTGCAATGCGTCCGGCAGGAGCAACGATGCGGCCCGTAGAGCCGCGGCGGTTGGGCGTCTGATCCGCGAGGAAACGAGGCCCGGCACCGGAGGCCGGCGCGGACAGGTTACAATGTTACCTCGCTTTTCGGCTATATTTTCCGTATCTTTGCACCCGCAATTGCAAATCGGTCCGCGTCCCGGCCGTGGCGGCTACTGTTGTTTTGCCGCTTGCCTCAAGTAAAAAAGAGTTCGTCTGCTGTCGTCGTCCGTTGTCCTGTCGTGTTGCGTAGGGAAAGGAACGCGCTGGTTTCCGATTGCCGTTTCAATCACTCCCTACAAGACACATGGAGAAAGTAAAATTTGAAGAGCTGCAGCTCTCGCAAGAGGTGCAGCGTGCCATCACGGACATGGGCTACGAGGAAGCCTCGCCCATCCAGACGGCCGCCATTCCCGTTCTGCTCGAAGGCAAAGACGTTATCGGCCAGGCCCAGACGGGCACCGGCAAAACGGCCGCCTTCAGCATTCCCGCCATTGAGAAAGTCGACGCCGACTCCCGCGAGGTGCAGGTGCTCGTGCTCTGCCCGACCCGCGAACTGGCGGTGCAGGTATCCGGCGAAATCCAGAAGCTCGGCAAGTACAAGCGCGGTCTGGCCACCGTGCCGATTTACGGCGGCTCGTCGTACGACCGGCAGTTTAAGGCCCTGGAGCGCGGCGTGCAGGTGGTCATTGGTACCCCCGGCCGCGTGATGGACCACCTGGAGCGCGGTACGCTCAAGCTGGACAACTGCAAGATGATCATCCTCGACGAGGCCGACGAAATGCTCGACATGGGCTTCCGCGACGACATCGAGACGGTGCTGTCGCAGATGCCGGAGGAGCGCCAGACGGTGTTCTTCTCGGCTACCATGAGCAAGCCCATCATGGAGCTGACCAAGAAGTACCAGAAGGATCCGCAGATCGTGAAGGTCAATCATCAGGAGATGACCGTCTCGAACATCGAGCAGATGTACTACGAGGTGCGCGGCCCGCAGAAAAAGGATGTGCTGTCGCGCGTAATCGACATGTACAGCCTCAAGTCGGTTATCGTGTTTGCCAACACCAAGCGCATGGTCGACGACATCGTGGCCGACCTGCAAGCCAAGGGCTACTTCGCCGACGGCCTGCACGGCGACATGAGCCAGCAGGCACGTCAGAACACGCTTGACAAGTTCCGCAAAGGCACCCTGGAGGTGCTGGTGGCCACCGACGTAGCCGCCCGCGGCATCGACGTGGACAGCGTGGAAGCGGTGGTGAACTACGACCTGCCCGCCGACGAGGAATACTACGTGCACCGCATCGGCCGCACCGGCCGCGCCGGTAAGTCGGGCAAGGCCTTCACCTTCGTGTCGGGCCGCGACATCTACAAGCTGCGCGACATCATGCGCTTCACCAAGGCGCAGATCAAGCAGGAGCGCATACCGTCCTTCGAGGACGTGTCGGAGGTGAAAACCACCGTGCTGCTCGGCCAGATCAAGGAAATCATCGAGAAGGGCAACCTGGACAAGTACATCGGCCGCGTGCAGCGCCTGATCGACCAGGAGGAAGAGGTTACGTCCTTGGACATTGCCGCCGCCCTGCTCAAGATGGTGATGAAGGAATCGAAGCAGGCCGAAAAAGCCCTGGAGTCGGACCGTGCGAAAGGCACGCCGCGCGAGGGGTACACCCGCCTGTTCGTGACCATGGGCAAGAAAGACCGCCTGCACCCGCGCGACCTGGTCGACCTGATCGTGTCGTCCTCGAGCATCGCCCCGGGCCGCGTCGGCGACATCGAGCTGTACGACAAGTTCAGCTTCGTGGAAGTGCCCAACGAGAACGTGACGGAAATCGTGGAGCAGCTGGGTCGCACCTCGCTGTATGGCCGCCCGGTATCGTTCAGCCTGGCGACGCAACGCGAAGCCGGCGCCGAGGGTGGTGAAGGCGGCGAAGAGCGTCGTCCGCGCCGCACCGGCGGCTTCGGTGGCCCGCGTGAGGGCGGCTACCAGCGCCGCGAAGGCGGTTACGGTGGTGGCAACCGCGAAGGTGGTTACCAGCGTCGCGAAGGCGGCTACGGCGGCGGGCAGCGTTCGGGCGGCTACGGCGGCAACCGCGAAGGCGGCTACCGCGGCGGCAACAGCTACGGGGGCGGTAACCGCGAAGGCGGCTACGGCGGCAACCGCGGCGGGGGCAGCTACGGCGGCCGTCGCGACAACGAAGGCGGCTACAAGCCCCGCCGCGACCGGAACGAAGGCGGCGGCTTCGACGAATAGTCAGCTGCGCTAGCGAGAGTTCTTGGACGATAATCGTCCCAATAAAAAGGTGCTACGGCTTATAGCTGTGGCACTTTTTTTATGCCTTTTCCTGTCGCCAAGCCCGGCACTGGACCGAGGGAAGCAGGCGGCCACCGAATAGCAGCTGCCAAAAAGCAGGAAAGGCCACCTCAACGAGGTGGCCTTTCTTAGTGACTTGCGGGGCCGGCGGAACGTATCCGCCTACGAAATCCGGGCAAGTCGGAAAAATGGGTTGGAAGTCGGGTTGTTACTTCGACGAGTCGCGCAGGCCGCGGATGGTGTCGTGGGCTTCTTTGATGCCCTGGGCCTGCTTGTCGATGAGGGCTTTGATATCGGAGGGGATGCCCTGGGCCTGCGAGGCTTTTTCGTAGGCTTTCTTGGCGTAGTCTTCGCCCCGCTCGCACTCGGCCAGGATGGCGTGACGGTCGTTGCCGGTTACCAGCCCTTTCAGGTTGATCCACACGCGGTGGGCGCTGCCGACTACCGAGTCCGTTTTGTCTTCCTTCGACTGCTCGGGGTGCAGGTTCAGGTTGTGCATGGCGTTTTCCAGCTCCGTGAGGTAGCCGTCGCGCTGCAGGGCGTATTTCTTGAATACCTCTTTCAGGTCCTGATCTTTCACGTCGGTCAGGGCTTCGGAATAGCCCCGCTCGCCGTCTTTCAGGGTTTCTACGAGTTCGTTCAGAACAGTCTTGAGGGCAGTGTTTTCGCTGGCCATGATGTTTGGAAGGTTGTGTGGAAAGGTTCGGGATGGAATAGCATACTTTACTGCGGAGGCCGCGAGAAGGTTGCGGCCGTTACAGGATGGTAACCGCGTATGCGAACTGATATTCGTCAGGAAATCGAACGAGTTCGGCAGGAATTGCACCCAAGCGCGGAGCAGTTTTGGCCGGTCGGGGCTGGCGACTGGTTTGGTATCCAACTGAGAATGGAGCGGGCGTTTCGTGAACCCGTACTAGCCGCCAAACGCAGGCCGTTGCTATGGAAGCAGTTGCGCCCGGAATTAGCCACTGCAGTGCTGAGCGACTTGGACGGCAACGAAACGACGCTACCGAAGCTGCGGGCAATGTGGCAGCGGGCGAAGCCGGTTTTTTTCTTTGCGCAGGAAAGCGTGCAGAACGAAAAAACGTGGTGGTACCAAACCGATGCGGCAACGGCCTGGCAGCTGCTCGAACACCTGAGGCAGCGCCGGGGCCGCCTGGAAGAATACGGCTTCACCGACCGCAAATACCGCTGGGCTTTGTTCGTAAACCACGCCGACGACGTCATCTTTTGCAGTGAGCCGTTGGTCGGCCGGGTGCGGCAATTGGGCCAGCAAGCAGGCGTGCGAATCCGATAGGGAGCTTACCGCCCGGCCATGGCCCGCCCGGCCAAAAATCCCGTCGTCCAGGCCGCTTGGAAATTGAAGCCGCCGGTGATGCCGTCGATATCGAGCACCTCGCCGGCGAAGTGCAGGCCGGGCACGCGGCGGCTTTCCATGGTTTTCATATCGACTTCGCCGAGCGGGATGCCGCCGCAGGTTACGAATTCCTCCTTGAAGGTGGTTTTGCCGCGCACCGCCAGCGGCGTGCGCAGCAGCAGCTCCACGAGGCGGTTTTGCAGCTTGCCGGCTAGCTCGCTCCAGCGCGTTTCAATGCCAATTCCGGCCTGCTCCACCAGGGTGCGCCACAGGCGCTGCGGCAAGCCGAAAAGCGGATTGGCCAGCACGGTTTTCTTGCCGTTGGCGGCGCGGTACTCGTGCAGCCACTGCCGCATGGATTCCTCCTTGTGCGTGGGCACCCAACTCACCAGCGCCGTGCCGGTGTACTGCAGCTCGCTGAGGCGGCGGGCCCCCCAGGCCGAGAGCTTGAGCACGGCCGGACCGCTCACGCCCCAGTGCGTGACCAGCAGCGGGCCTTCGTACTCCAGCTTTTCGCCGGCCAGCACCACCCGGGCGTGGGGCACGCTCACGCCCATCAGGTCCTTGAGCGGGGAGTTGGGCACGTTGAAGGTGAACAGCGAAGGCACCGGCTCGCACACCGAGTGGCCCAGCTGCCGCAGCCAGTCGTAGCCGGCCGATTTGGGGTTGCCGCCGGTGGCCACCAGCAGCCTGCGCACCTGCAGCTGCCGGGCCGGAGCCTGGGCACCGCTCAGCATCAGGTGGAACCCACCCTCGGGGCGGGGCTCGATGTGGTCGGCGGCGGTGCTCAGGAGCACGCGCACGCCGGCGCGCCGGGCCGCGTCTTCCAGGGCCTGGGCAATGGTTTCGCTCGAGTCGGTGACGGGAAACATGCGGCCGTCGGGCTCGGTCTTGAGCTTCACGCCGCGGGCCTCAAACCAGCGCACCGTGTCGTGGGCACCGAACTGGCGAAAGGGCTCCTTGAGCTGTTTGCCGCCGCGCGGGTAGTGCCGGGCCAGCTCGGCGGGCTCGTAGCAGTGGTGCGTCACGTTGCAGCGGCCGCCGCCCGAAATGCGCACCTTGCTCAGCAGCTTGGTGGTTTTTTCGAGCAGCACCACGCTCAACTTGGGATTGGCTTCGGCGCAGGCAATGGCCCCGAAGAAGCCGGCGGCCCCGCCGCCTAGCACGGCCACGTCGGCAGAGAGCAGGTCTTTCACGAAGGCAAAGGTACGGCGCCCCGGTCGCGTTTAGCAGTAGGGCAGGGCCCCAAGCGGGTCGTCGAAGCGGAAATCGTAGCGTACCGCGGCCCGCAGCTGCTCGGTCGCAATCAGCTTGCCGCCGCGGCCATCGGCCACGAACTGCGGGACCGGCAGGCCGAGCTGGGCCGTGGCCGCCCGGTAAAACTGCTCGCGCGAGGGGTGCTGGGCCCCGCACACATTCAGCGTCCGGCCCCAGACCTCCTGCTCGATAACGGCCCGGACAATGCCCACGGCGTCGTCCAGGTACAGCATATTGACGGGCGCCGCGGGCTGGGGCACTTCGGCGCGGCCGGCCAGGAAGCGGCCTGGGGCGCGGCCGGGGCCCATTAGCCCGCCCAGGCGCAACACGGTGGTTTGCCAGGGCTGGCCCGGCTGCTGAAACACCCACTCGGCCCGCAGCAGGTGGCTGTCGGCTTCTGCAGCCGCCACAGCATCGGCTTCGGTCATGGTCCGCGGCTCGTCCGCGTACACGCCGGTGGAGCTGACGAACACGACGCGCCGCACCGCCGACGCGGCCAGCGCCTCGGCCACGGGCTGCAACGCGGCGGCGTAGGCCGCGCGGTCGGCGGCGGCGCGGGAGGGCGGCACGCTCACCACCAGCACCGCGGCGCCGGCCAGCAGCGGGGCAACATGGGCAGCCGTGGTGGCGGGAACCAAGCGCAGCAGGTGGGGCCGGATTCCGGCGGCGGTGAGGGCGGGTAGTTTGTCGGCGCTGGTGGTGCTGCCGGCTACAGGGTGGCCGGCTGCGGCCAGCGCCCGGCCCAGCGGCAGGCCCAGCCAGCCGCAGCCCAGCAGGGCAATGGATGTCGCGTTCATGCCTGCAAAGAACGGCTTCACTGCCGGGAATTGGCCATATTCGGGCGGCCGAGTCAGAAAAGTATGCGGCATGCATACAATTTCCGGCAAATGCCGTTCTTGCGTGTCCGCAATTCCCACCTCAAACCTACTCTGCCAATGGCAACTGCTCCCTACGCCCAACCCATGCTGCGCGACGGCGCCCTCGACGGCAAAACCATCATCGTCACCGGCGGCGGCACCGGCCTGGGCCGCGCCATGACCACCTACTTCCTGCAGCTCGGGGCCAACGTGGTCATCAGCTCGCGCAAGCTCGACGTGCTGGAAACCACCGCCAACGAGCTGCGCGAACAAACCCACGGCAAAGTGCTGGCCGTGCAGTGCGACGTGCGCAAGTACGACGAAGTGGAGCGCCTCGTGCAGCGCACCCTCGAGGAGTTTGGCCGCATCGACGTGCTGGTAAACAACGCCGCCGGCAACTTCATCAGCCCCACCGAGCGGCTATCCAACAAGGCCTTCGACGTCATCGTCGACATCGTGCTCAAGGGCTCCTACAACTGCACGCTGGCCGTGGGCAAGCACTGGATCAAGCAGGAGCAGCCCGGCACCATCCTCAACATCGTCACGACCTACGCCTCCGTGGGCTCGGCCTTCGTGGTGCCCTCGGCCACGGCCAAGGCCGGCGTGCTGGCTCTCACCCGTTCCCTGGCCGTGGAGTGGGCCAAGTACGGCATCCGCTCGGTGGCCATTGCGCCCGGCCCGTTCCCGACGGAAGGTGCCTGGAGCCGCCTCTTCCCCGAGCCGCTGGCCTCCAAACTCGACCCGGCCGCCTCGGTGCCGCTCAAGCGCGTGGGCTCGCACCAGGAGCTGGCCAACCTGGCCGCCTTCCTCGTCTCCGATTTCGCGGCCTACATCAACGGCGAAGTCATCACCATCGACGGGGGCGAGTGGCTCAACGGGGCCGGTGAGTTCAACAAGCTTGAGCTGCTGACCCCGGATATGTGGGACATGATCGAGAAGACCATGCGGCGGTAATCTTGATGTGCTGCGGTGGTAGTGCGCCGGGCTGCTTGTAGTCATTGCGAGCGAAGCGCGGCAATCGTTTCGCTCGCGGCACCACCAACCGGCTGGCAGAAACTGAAAGCTTGTCAGAATCGAAAACGACACCGCCTGAACCTGCAATGCGGGTTTCGGGCGGTGTCGTTCTGGGTCTGTGGGTATGGTTGCGTTTCTGCTACTGGAGGAAGGATTGCCGCGCTTCGCTCGCAATGACGATGGGGCGGCCACGGGGCTGATACACTAGCGAATCAGCCCAATGCCGCATCAGCACGTCAAAACTTGTAGTCCTTGTAATCCTTGCTGAATTCGGCGGTGGGAATGGGCTGGTTGGCCACCACCTGCGAAAACTCGAACGACTCGAACAGGCCTTTATCGTCCCACACGGCCACGGCCACGGGCAGCAGCATTTTCTGGTCGACGCAGAGAATGGTGCGGCGGCCGTAGGCGTTGGGCACCTGCAGTACCTTGCCCTCGGGCAGCACGTCCTCGTAGCCGATGTCGTTGCGCTGGGCAATGCGGAATTCGCCGCAGCCGAAGCGCTCGGCAATCTTGGCCGCGGTTTCGCCGCCGGTGGTTTTGTAGGAAATGTACTTGAACTGCGGAAAGTCGGAGCGCAGCAAGTAGCAGGGACGGCCCTGAATGGTGGTGTCGCCCTGGTAGCGGAAGGAGCGGCGGTAGGCCTCGGAGCGCTGCGGCGGAATGCGGATCAAATCGGCAATGACGCCGTAGCCCGCGTCGAGCACGGAGTGGTGTTGGTTGCGCCGCATCAGCGCGCCGTTCGGGTCCAGGCTGATGGTTACGTACGGAAACTTGGCCGGGTACACCCAGGCGTCGCCGTTGTTTTGGCCCTGCACGTAGAGCACCTCGATGCCCTTCTGGTTGCGCAGGTAGATGCGCAGCGGGGTAGTGGCAATTTTCATCAGCGTGCGCGCCTGCTGGTATCCGTCGGGGTGCCGTTCGGTGGCTTTCACGTTGACGCGCAGGGTTTGCAGCTTGCTGATGGCCGTGCCCAAGCGGTTGAGCAGCACATCGGTAGTGGGCGACTCGGCCGGCGGCGGGGCCGGGGCGGCCGGGGGTGCGGTGACCGGGGGGAGCAGAGCCAGCAGGCTCAGCGGCCAGAGCAACAAGGATATCATGCAGGGGAGAAGCTCAGAGTGGATGGAGCGGGCAGCGGTAGGAATGCAGAAGTAAACTACGCAGAGTCCGGCACAACGGCCCTATGCGCCGCCGGCGGCCCAGGCACGGGCCTGCTCGATAGCGGCGAAACGCCGGATTTCGAAGCCGACGGCGGGCACGACCTGCTCGTACATGCGGGTGATGGTGTGGCGGTTCAGCACGTCCTGCGACTCGACCAGGGCGAAGCGCTGCAGCCCGGCGCGGTCGAGGCCGGCGAGCAGGTGCTGGCTCGACCAGTCCAGGTCGCGCGGGCGCACGGCGCCGAGCAGCCGGTCGTCGGCCAGCCAGCCCCGGACGCGGTGCGCCTGCCCAAGCGCCAGCAGCTGCTTGATGGCGGCCCGAAACTCGGCGCTGGTGGCAAAGCCCAGCCACTGCGTTTCGAGGGCTGGGCCGGGGTGCAGGAACACCGACAGGTAAGGAAGCGACAACAGGGGCTGCATGGGAACGGGTAAACCTGGTAACGCGCCGCCGGGCAGAAAACCGGTCGGGCCGGCGGCGCGTCGAGCAGGCAAAACGCGGCGGGCGGCGGGATTAGTTCAGGCTGATTTTGGGCAGGCGCGACGCGGTGCTGTCGAACACGAACAGCTCGTCGACCTCGATGCTTTGCAAAAACTGGTAGAGGGGAAACTGCTCGACCACGGCGCGCACGGCCTCGGGCGTGGCACCCTGCATGGTAACCCAGCCGCGGGAGCGGTTGGCGCTGATGGCGTAGGAGAGAATGATGTTTTCTTCGATGAGGTTGTTGATGAAGGCGCGGTGACGCGGAATCAGCGCGACAAACTCTTCGTCGAAGGAATCGGGTAAGCGGAGCGTGACGACGTACAAGCCCATGGGAATGCGGCGGCGGGGAAGGGTTGCCCGAATTAACGCCAGGCGCGCGGCGAAGGTTGACACCGACGACCGGAAGGCAACTTTTTTTGGCGCCGTCCGAACAAGCAGCCCGTATGCAATTCGCCGTCATCACCCCCACGCACAACCGGGCCGCCTTCCTGCCCGAAGCCGTGCAGAGCGTGCGCGCCAGCGTGCTGGCCCCGCTCGACGCCCAGTACCAGCACCTCATCCTCGACAACGCCTGCACCGACCACACGGCCGCCTTCCTCGCCGAAGCCAGCGGCTGGGACGGCCCGCCCATCCGCACCTGGCAGCACCGGGCGGCCGAGCGGCTGCTGCCCGGCCCGGCCCGCAACCAGCTCATCCGCGAAGCGCCCGCCGACGCTTGGCTCGTGCCCCTCGACGACGACGACCTGCTGCTGCAGCGCTGCCTTTACCACTACGGCGCCCAGATCGAGATCAACCCCGACCGGCAGTGGTTCGTGGCCGACTTCCTGCGCGTGGACGAGGAGCGCCGCTACCTGCCCGGCGAGGACTACTACGCCTGGCGCTTCGAGACGCCGGCCAAGATGCTGGAAGCCATCTTCAAAGCCGAGCACTTTATCCAGGGCAACGTGTGCTACAGCCGCCGCCTCTTCGACGAGGTGGGCGGCTACGACGAAGCGCTGCGCATGGCCGAGGACCTGGACCTCTACGTGCGCTTTTTGCTGGCCGGGCACTTGCCCGTCATCTGCCCGCACCTGAGCCACCTGCACCGCTTCCACCGCGCCAACGTGAGCATCGGCGTGGACGCGGCCAAGCACGGCGCCGACCTGCAGGTGATTTACGACAAGTACGCCGCACAACTCAAGGAATTGGGCGTGGAGCGGCCGGGGTAATTGAGGTGATAGGTAACAGGTGACACGGGACAGGTTGGGCGTTCTGACCCGTCACGTGCCGTTTTTTACCAGAACTTCCACCAAGGCTTTAGGGGCGACTCTGGCTTGATCGGTGGAACAGTACTGACTATGTCCCAAAGCAAAACAGGCGGAGATATTTCTAGATTCTCAGGCTTGGAGCCCTCGCGTAGCAGCGCATTGACCGACTTAAACTCCGCGCTCCACATGGCCAACAGCATGTGCTCATCCTCGCGCCACTGACGTCGCTCGATTAGCTCCTCGGCCAGCCATTGAGCTGCTACAAAGACTGGCTCGAGTTCCAGCAGATAGCCCTCGTAGACATTTCCTCGGTCATCTACTATGCTGGAGGTGGTAGAAAGCACTATTGGCAATTGAGCCAAGACGGCACGACCAAACGCTAGGGGAGCAAAAGCCACCACTTGTTGGGCTTGGACTAGATCAGTTCCTTGGTCCAATAGAAACTGCAAAACGGAGTTATCATCAGCGTTTGGAGCAGCAAAAGCTGGTATTGACAGGTTGACAAGAGCCTGAAGCTGCGCTATTCTTTCCATCAAGTTGAGCTTATAGTTCCCGCACTACCGCGCCCCCCTTCATCACCCAGCGCACCTGCCGCAGAGCCTGCACATCCTGCGTCGGGTCGCCGGCTACGGCCACGAGGTCGGCGAGCAGGGCGGATTGCACTTGGCCGCGGTCCGGCAGGTGCAGCAGGCGGGCGTTGCCGCTGGTGGCTTGGCGCAGCACGTCCAGCGGAGTGAAGCCGTACTCGCGCACCAGCAATTCCAGTTCGCGCGCGTTGTCGCCGTGGGGAAATACGCCCACGTCGCCGCCGAGCACCAGGGCTACGTCGGCCCGGCGGGCGGCGGCCACGCTGGCTTTTTTCTGCGTGATGCGCTCGGGCTCGGGGCCCTGGCCCTTGCGCCAGCCGCGGTACTGCAAGATGGCGTCGCCGGCGGCCACGGTGGGGCAGAGGGCCACGCCGCGCTGCTTCATGAGCTTGAACACCTCCGCCGTGCCCTGGTCGCCGTGCTCGATGGTTTCGACGCCGGCCAGCGCGGCCCGGCGCATGCCCTCGGGCGTGGAGGCGTGGGCCACCACCGGCCGGCCGAGGGAGCGGGCCGTGGCCACCAGCACGTTCAGCTCGTCCTGCGAGAAGGTGGCTACGGAGGGGCCGCCGGGTGTCAGGCGGTAATCGGCGTACACCTTCACCACGTCGGCGCCGCGGCTAACTTGCTCGCGCACGGCCCGCACGATTTCGTCGGGGCCGCTGACTTCCTGCGCGCCCTGCGGCACCGCCACATCGACGGAAAGCTTGGGGCCGTAGCAACCGGTGGCCACCAAGGCGCGGGTGGCAATGAGCAGGCGCGGGCCGGGGATGATGCCCTGCTCGATGGCCTGCTTGAGGCCCACGTCGGCGTAATCCGCCCCTTCGGTGCCCAGGTCGCGGGCGGTGGTGAAGCCGGCCTGCAGGGTGCGCCGGGCGTGCTCGGTGGCCCGCGCCACCCGCAGCGCCTGCGACTCGCGCAGCACTTGGTCGTCCCAGCTGGTTTCGTTGTAGGGGTGCAGCAGCAGGTGGCTATGACCCTCGATCAGGCCGGGTAGCAAGGTCAGGCCCGGCAGCGGCACTGCCCGGGCGCCAGCCGGCGCCTTCACCTGGGCGGCCGGGCCCGCGGCTTTGATCAGGCTGCCCTCCACGAGCACGACCCAACCGGGGTGCAGCGTCTGGCCGTCGAACACGGCGGCGGGCTGGAGCAGGAGCGGGGCGGGCGGCGCCGACTGGGCTAGGCAGCGCCCGCCGAGTACGCACAAAGCGGCCAGCAGGCAGCGGCGAAAGAGGCGTTGGGTCATGGCCGCAAGCTACGGCCCGTGGGCAGTATCCCCAAAGAACCTCCGGCGGCGCCTACGCGGCCGCTGAAAGGGCCAAGCGCGCCGGGCCGCGGCAAAACGGCTTTGTATAAAGGACGCAAGGAGGCCGCCGGCTTGTTTGTGCTAACAATGTTATTTATTGATTTTTAAAGATAAATATTATAAATATATTCATGGTATAACTCTTTTTGGCGCCAACATAAGGTCGTATGAGAGGGATAACGGCATGGGTGATGGTGGTGGGCAGTTGGCTGGTAGCCGGGGAGGCTAGGGCGCAGCGCTTTGCCTGCATCGGCGACTTCGGCATGGCCGGGCAGCCCGAGCGCGACGTGGCCGCGCTGGTAGCAAGCTGGAACCCCGATTTCGTCATCACCGTGGGCGACAACAATTACGAGTACGGCGAGGCCGCGACCATCGACCAGAACATCGGGCAGTACTACCACCACTACATGTACCCCTACGCCGGCAGCTACGGGGCGGCTTCGCCGGGGGCAGAAAACCGGTTCTTTCCCTCCCTGGGCAACCACGACTGGGAAACCGGCACCGCCCAGGGCTACCTAAACTTCTTCACCCTGCCCGGCAACGAGCGGTACTACGAGTTTGCGCGCGGCAACGTGCGCTTCTTCGCCATCGACAGCGACGCGCACGAGCCCGACGGCACCGCGAGTACCTCGGCGCAGGCGCAGTGGCTGCGGCAACGGCTGGCGGCGGCCACCGAACCCTGGAAAGTGGTGTACTTCCACCACGCGCCCTACTCCTCGGGTGTCTACGGCGACATTCAGGGCATGCAGTGGCCCTTCAAGGCCTGGGGCGCCTCCCTGGTAATGGCCGGCCACAACCACCACTACGAGCGGCTGACGGTGGACGGGCTGACCTACATCGTCAACGGCCTGGGCGGGCGCAGCCTGTACGGCGTCGGGCAGCCCGGGCCCTACACCCAGGCCCTGTACGCGGCCGATTACGGCGCGATGCTGCTCAACGCTTCCGCCAATTCGCTTTCCATGCAGTTTTACACCCGCACCGGGCAGCTGATCGACGCCTACACGCTGCTGCGCACCAGCACCCCGCTGCCCGTGACGCTGACGGCACTACAGGCCCGGCGCGAGGGCGCGGCCGTGCAACTTAGCTGGACTACCGCCCAGGAACTGCGTTGCCGGGGATTCGGCGTGGAAGTGTCGGCCGATGGGCTGCAGTACCGGGAAATCGGTTTCGTGGCCGGCGCGGGCAGCAGCAGCGCGCCCCGGCACTACGCGTTTACCGACGCTGCGACGTCCCCGCCGGGGCTGCGCTATTACCGCCTGCGCCAGGACGACGAGCAGGGGCTATCCACGTATTTCGGACCGGTGCCGGTGCCCGTCGAGGCCGGCCCGGCCTCGCTGAGTACCTACCCGAACCCGTTCGGGCCGGCGCTTACGGTGGACGTGACGCTGCCCGCGGCCGCTCCGGTCGTGCTCACCCTCACCGACGACCAGGGGCGGGTGGTGTGGCAAGCGGAGCAGGCGGGGCAGGCCGGGCTGAACCATCTGGTGGTGACGCCGCCGCTGCCGCCGGGGCTGTACCAGGCCTCGGCGCGCGTGGGCGCGCGGCGGCTGCAGCAGCGGCTGGTGAAGCTGTAGCCGCGGGCCCGCTGTGGGGCCGCGCCAACGGCAACGGCTGGTTGGGCAACAGAACGGCCCGATAACAACATAAAAACCCGGACCTGCACGGGGCAAGTTCCGGGTTTTGGGCAGGTGGGCAAAAAGGCTTAGCGGGCGGCCGCGGCCTTCTCGCGCTTCACTTTTACTTTGGTTTTCTTGGCCTTCTTGTCGTCGGAGCCGCTGGCTTCCGTGGGCGCCGAGCCGGGGCCGTTCACCAGCTTCATTTCGCGCACCAGGTGGGTGGCGCCGGCGTATTTATCGACCACGAAGAGCATGTAGCGCACGTCCAGCGTGATGTTGCGCACCCGGTCCGGGTCGTACATCAAATCCGACATGGTGCCCTCCCAGTTGCGGTCGAAGTTGGTGCCGATCAGCTCCCCGCGGCCGTTGATGACCGGGGAGCCGGAGTTGCCGCCGGTGGTGTGGTTGGTGGCCGTAAACGCCACCGGCACCGTGCCGTTGACGGCGTAAGGGCCGTAGTCTTTCTTCTCGTAGAGCTCCACCAGGCGGGCCGGAATTTCAAAATCCGAGTTGGTCGGGTCGGCCTTCTGCATGATGCCGTCCAAGGTGGTGTAGTAGTCGTACTGCACGCCGTCGGCGGGCTGGTAGCCGGCCACCTGCCCGTAGGCCACGCGCAGGGTGGAGTTGGCGTCGGGGTAGAACTTGCGCTGGGGTTGCTGCTGGCGCAGGCCGGCAATATAGGTGCGCTGCAGCAGGGTAATCTGGTCCTGGGCCTGGGTGTAGGTCGGCAGCACCTTCTGGCGGTAGGTGGCCACGATGGGCGCAATCAGCTGATACGCTGGATCATTCAGAATACCGCTGATGTTGCCCTTGGCCACCTCGTCGAGCACTTTCTGGGCGCTTTCCTCCGAGGTCAGGCGGCTGCGCGCATACAAATCAGCCACGTAGCGCTGCCAGGCCTCGGGCGTGGTGTTTTTCTGGCGCAGCGCCTTCACGTTGTCGGGCAGCAGCTCGGCGGGCGTGCCCTCGGCGTAGAGCGGCAGCAGGGCGGCGGCCACCTTCTGGTCGGTGGCGATGTTGATGTTGCGGAAGGTGCCGGTGGTGCCCTTGCGGGTTTTTTCCAGCGCCGCGTTGATTTCGCTCTGCGGGGCCTTGGCCTGCACCAAATCCACGTACTGCTGTAGGGCGTTGGCGTAGCCCAGCAGCTCGATGCCCAGGGCGGCTTCGGTCACGTAGTCGCGGGCCTGCACGTAGGGGCGCACCGTGCGGTATTGTTGCTCCAGCTGGGTCAGGATCTGCCCGTAGGCGGCTTGCCGGGCGCCATCACCGGCTTGCACCCACTGGCGGAACTGCTGCTCCTGCTGCTGCTTGCGGCGCACCGCGTCGAGGCGCTTGAGGCCGCGCATTTCGCCAATCCATTTCTTCCAGTAGTTGGCCAGCGAGGCGTACTTGGCCGCGTACTGAATGCGCACCTTGTCGGAGGCCTTCATGTCCGCGTCGAGGATGCGCAGCTTGGTGTCGCGGATTTTTACCTTGGCCGGGTCCGACACCGAGTAGGTTTCGTCGACGCCCCAGCTGGTGAGATATTCGGTGGTGCGGCCGGGAAAGCCGAACACCAGCGTAAAGTCGCCGGGCTTGACGCCGCCGAGCGAAATCGGCAGGGAGTGGCGCGGCACGAAGGGCTTGTTGTCCTTGGAGTAGGGGGCAGGCTTGTTGTCGGGCCCGGCGTAGATGCGGAACATCGAAAAGTCACCGGTGTGGCGGGGCCACATCCAGTTGTCGGTGTCGCCGCCGAACTTGCCGATGCTGCTCGGCGGGGCGCCCACCAGGCGCACGTCCTCGAACACTTCCGTCACGAAGAGGTAGTACTCGCCGCCGTTGAACATGGGCCTTACAAACGCCTTGTAGTGCGTGCCGGCCACGGCCTTCTGGGCCACTTCGGCCGAGCGCTGCTGCACGATTCGCTCCCGGTCGGCTTCGGCAATGCCGGCCGGAATGCCCTGCAGCACCGGCGCCGTGACGTCCTCCATGCGCACGATGAAGGTGGCCGTCAACCCCGGGTTGGGCAGCTCCTGCTCGCGCGTCATGGCCCAGTAGCCCTTCGTGAGGTAGTCGTTTTCCACCGACGAGTGCTGCTGAATCTGCCCGTAGCCGCAGTGGTGGTTGGTGAGCAGCAGGCCCTCGTTGCTGATGATTTCGCCGGTGCAGCCGCCGCCAAATTGCACGATGGCGTCCTTGAGCGAGCCGCGGTTGACGGAGTAAATGTCCTCGGCCGAGAGCTTGAGGCCTTTCTGCTGCATGTCGGCTTCGTTGAGCTGCTTGAGCAGCAGCGGCAGCCACATGCCTTCGTCGGCGCGGGCGGCGGCGGGCAGCACCAAGGCCAGCAGCAGGGCCCAGGTGCGCGCGGCGCGGCGGGAGAAAAGGGAGGTGAGCAAGAGCGTGTGTTTGGGGATGGTTGCGGCAAAATTACGCCGCAAACCCGACTCGCTTCACCCCAGCCTCAGATTCTGCCGTTAACTTTAGTGGTTCGTGCGCCAGTACAGGCGCCGAGGCCGCCGCTCGTTTAATGCCGTTCACCTTTAGCCATCCTGCCGCGGCCGTGCCGCTGGCCCGCCCTTTGCGCCTGCCCATGTCGGCGCTGTGGGTGGGCAGCCTAAGCCCGGACTTCATCTATTTCCTGCAGCTGCAGGCCGAAGGCGAGTTTGGGCACTCGTTCTGGGGGCTGTTTTTTTCGTGCCTGCCCCTGAGCCTGCTGGTGCTCTGGCTGTGGCACGCCGTGGTAAAAGGGCCGGCGGTGGCTTTGTTGCCTGCCTGGGCCGGCCGCCGGGCCGCGGCTGCCGCGGCCGAGCCGTTTGCCTTTGGCCCCGGCCGGCGCCTGGGGCAGCTCGCCGCGGCCATTCTCGTTGGGGCCGCCACGCACGATGTGTGGGACGCCTTCACCCACACCGACGGCTGGGTGGCCGAGCACTGGCCGCTGTTGCTGCGCGAGGTGCCCTTTCCGTACTTCGAGCACATGCCCATCTGCAAGCTGCTGCAGCTCATCAGCACGGGCATCGGGGCGCTGATGCTGGCCTGGTGGGCGTGGCGGTGGCTGCAGCGCCAGCCGGTGGGCGTGGCCCCGGTCCTGCGCCACCGCCTGCTCTGGACGGCCGGGCTGCTGCTGGGCGCGGCGGCGCTGGGCGTGGCCTACAATGCCCGGCACCTGCCGCCGCTGACGTCCTACGCCGCCGTGCGCTGGGTTATTGTGCAGAGCATCGTGGCCAGTTGCTCGTTTCTGTGGCTGGGGCTGCTGGGCTTCGGGCTGTGGTACCGGCAGCACGCAAAAAAAGCCGGCCCCGCAGAGCCGGCTTCGCGGCCGGTGAAACAGCCGGAACCCTCGTTTTACGAGTGACCCATTTCGGCTATGGCCACCGCGTTGGCGGCCGAGGACGCGGAAGCCGTGGGCGCTAATGCCGTGGTCGGGGCATCGGCCGCGGCCGAGCTGGTTTCCCACTCGCGGAAGCGGCGGATTTCGTCCTGGAACTTGCCGATAAACCAGCTCACCAGGCTGAGGTCGTCCAGAAAGCCGAGCACCGGAATGAAATCGGGCACTAGGTCGATGGGCGAAAGAACGTAGAGCAGCACGCCCAGGCCCGAAACAATGGTGCTGGTTTGCACCTCGCGGTACGAGCCGTTGACGTAAGCGCGCACCAGGCGCACCACGGTCAGGGCCGCGTCGAAGAGTTGCTTGAACTTGTTGTCCTTGCTCTCCTCGCTGGCCAGCTTGTCGGCCACTTCGTTGAGCACGAGCACCGCTTTGAAAGGCTTGCCGAGCAGCTTGCCGGCCCGGGAGGTGAAGACGTTGAAGAGCGCGTTTTTGGAAATCTGGAGGCCGCGTTCGGTCAGGGTTGCCATTGCGTGGGGAAAGGAGGGTGGTGGGCCGTGTACGCGCCGGGCCGCCGCGCCGTTGTGCCCGGCGGCGCTGGCAACTGTGGGGCGTAGTGGCTACGTTGCGGGCCCGGCCCCGTTTTCCCTCGCCCATGCACCTGCTCACCCTGCACCTGCTTGCCCCCGATTTGCCCGCGCTGCACCGCTTCTACGCCGAGGTGCTGGGGCTACCCACCCACGCCACGGCCGCCGGGCTACGCGTGCAGCTAGGGTATTCCGAGCTGATTTTTCGGCCCGCCGCGCTAGGCACGGCCCCGTTTTACCACTTCGCCCTACACGTGCCGCACAACCAGCTCGACGCGGCCTACGCCTGGTTTGCCGCCCGCACCCCGCTGCTGCCGTTCACCGACGGCCAGCCCATTGCCGAGTTTCCCAACTGGCAGGCCCGCGCGTTTTACTTCCTCGATCCGGCCGGCAACATCCTCGAATGCATTGCCCGCCAGCCCCTGCCCAACGCGTCGCCGCGGCCCTTCGCGGCCGCCAGCCTGCTGGGCCTGAGCGAGGTCGGGGTGGTTACGCCCGCAGTGCTGCCCACCGCCGAGGCCCTGACGGCCGCCCACGGCATTCCCGCGTTTCACCGCGGCCCGCGCTTGCCCAACTTTGCCGCCCTCGGCGACGACGAAGGCCTGCTCATCCTCACCGAAACCCAACGCGGCTGGCTGCCCACCGGCCGCCCCGCCGAGCCTCATTGGCTGCGCCTCGAAGGCGAGCAAGCCGGCCGCCCGTTCGTGCTCGAAGCCAACGAGCACACCGGCGCCGACTCCCGTGCGTGAAGCCCCTTCGGGTACGCTTACCCGTTTTGCCAACCGTTCAGGCCCGCTAACACCCGCGGACCCGATACCAACAAAAAGCCCCGCTCCGGATCGGAGCGGGGCTTTTGCGTAGCCGGGAGGCAGCGGAAGCTTACTGCTTCACGAAGCGCTCCACGTAGGTTTGCTGCTCGCCCACGATACGTACCACGTACATACCGGCGTGCAGGCTGCCCACTTTGGCGTTCAGCTGCTGGTTCAGCTGCTCCACCGTGCCGGTGCTGCTCACCACCAGACGGCCGTCGGCGGTGCGCACTTCCAGCTGCAGGTGCTGGCCTTTCTCGGGCACTTCCACGCGCACCGACTTGCTCACCGGGTTCGGGTACAGGCCTAGCTTGGCCGTACGGGCGCCGGCCGTAGCCGTGGCGGGCGAGAAGGAGTAGCGCGTCAGCACGGGGTAGTGGTCGGTGGTGGTGCTGCCGTAGTTGGCGACCAGACCGGCTACCTGCGACTGAATTTCGGCCGAGGCGGGGATGTAGTAGGCGTTCATCTCGTTCGACACCACCACGTGGTCAATCACGTCGTTGTAGCTCACGGTCGACTTCTTGCCGGCCAGGCTCAGCGGCAGGGTCAGGGCCGGGTAGTTGGCGGCGTCGTTGGTGAAGGCGCTGTACGAGGTCGTGTTCGGCGTGATGCCGGTGGTGATGGTCTGGTCCAGGTCGTCGTTGAAGTCGCCCAGGATGACGAAGTTCTGCGTGGGGTAATCCGCGTCCAGCTTGGCTTTCAGGCCATCGGCGCCGCTCTTACGACGGGCGTAAGAGGTCGTGGTGGGGCTGGTGTTGGCCTTGGCGTGGATCAGCACGAAGGTCACCTGCTTGGTCACGCCGTTCAGCGTCACGTTGGCCGTCATCACGAAGGGGAAGCGGCCCGACGACCAGTAGTTGCGCTCGGCGCAGTTCTGGGCTTCGGTGCAGCGGAAGAAGGAGGTGAACTGCGGGTTCGACACCACGCTGGTGCGGTAGATGAAGGCCAGCTTCTGGGCGTCGGCGTAGTCCGGGTCGTTGCGGTCATCAGCGTACGAGCCGAAGTCCGACACGCGGTAGGCGTAGCCGGGCATGGCGGCCACCATCGTGCGCAGGCGCACGGTGTCCACCACTTCGGCTAGGGCGTAGATGTCGGCGTTCAGCGAGTTGATGATGGTGCTGACGTTGGTGTACTGCTGGTTGTCGTTCGTCGGGCCCATGGTGGCCGAGCCGAACCACTCCACGTTCCAGTTCACCACTTCCAGCGTGCTGGTCACGTCGTAGGTGTTGCCGCTCACGGCCACCACCACGCTAGTAGCGCCGGTCGAGGCCAGGGTGATGTTGCCGGTGTAGTTGCGCGAAGCCGTGGTGGGGGCGAAGCGCACCGTAACGGTGATGGCGCCGGCCGCCGCGGCCGCTTGCGTCACCGTGGCCGTGCTGCCGAAGGTGGTGCCGTTGGTCGACACCTGGAACGCCGCATCCGAAGACGTGATGGTGGCGCCAGCCGTCAGGTTGCTGAAGGTGGCGGTGAAGGTCTGCGTGGGGGTGCTGTTCACGGCGCGGAAGCCGAAAGCCAGGCTCGGCACGCTGCTGCGGATGGCGGGCGGCGGGGCGGTGGGCGAGTTGGTCACGGCCACGTCGTCCAGGGTCCAGCGGGCCCCTTCGTCGTTGGTCGAGTTGTACACAAAGGCGATGTACACGCCAGCCTGCTTGTAAGCCGAGAGGTCCACGTTGGTGGTCTGCGTCCATTCGGCCGTGCCGGTGGCCGGGAACGAGCCGTTCAGGTCGGTCCAGGTCACGCCCGAGGCCAAGGGGCTACCCGAGCCGGAGTAGTTAGTCGACACCATCAGCTTCAGCGGGGCGCCGTTGAAGGCCACGCGGCTCCAGTAGGAGAGCAGCGGGAAGGTGGTGCTGGCCAGGTTCAGGGCCGGCGAAATCAGCCAGTCCTCGTTCAGCACGTTCGAGCCGCTGGCGAAACCGTTGATTTGCACGCCGCTCGGGAAAGCGGTGGTGCCGGCCGGGTTTTGCGGGTCGCGGCCGAAGGTGGTGCAGGCCCAGGTCTGCGGGCCCGTTACGCTGTACTGCGTCCAGCCGTCCGAAATCGACGTGGTGCCGGTGCAGGCCTGGAAGTCGAAGCTAAGCTGCGAGGGGTCCACGGCGGTGCCCGTCAACGACACGGTGCGGGTGCTAGCGCCGGTGCTGGTGTGGGTGAGGCTGCCGGTAGTGGGGCCAGCCACGGTCGGGGCAAACTTCACGTACAGCGTCTTGGCCGTGGCCACTTCCGCCGCGGTCAGCGTCACCGACGAGGCGAAGGTGGTGTTGTCTTTCGACACTGTGAAGGGGCCGGTGGCGGCCACGGTCACGTCGGTGGTCAGGTTGGCACCCGTCAGGGTGTAGTTCAGCGGAGCCGAGGTCGTGCCGATGTTCTGGCTGGCGAAGGCCAGCGTCGACACCGAAGTCGTCAGCGTCGGGGCGTTGGGGTTGCCCTGCCAGCTCAGCGAAAAGTCGTCGATGGCTGAGGTGGGGCGGGAGCCCGAGCCGGTGCTGGCCGTCAGCGCCACGATGCGAATCCACACCGGGCCGGTCTGGTTGTCCAGCGCCGTGCCGAAGCTGGCGGTGACCGTGTTGCTGCCGAAGGTCGGCGTGGTGCTGCCCGTGCCCGAAGCCAGGGGCGTAAATGCCGTCGGCGTGGCGCCGGTGGCGTAATCCACCGTCCAGTTCACCGTGCGGCCCACCGAGTTGTCGAGGGACTGCAGCTTGAAGCTCAGCGAGAAATCCGTTTTGCCCGTGGTGTTGGCGGCTTGGAATACAAACGCGCCGCCCGGGTCACCCAGCGAGCCGGTTTGGCGCAGAGCCAGCGCCCGGTTGGTCGACGCGTCCTGGTCGGCCGCGGACGAAGTGGCCGTCAGGCCCGTGGCCGAAGCCACGTTTTTGAAGCCGCCGGCGGTGGCGTTCCACGCCGCTTTGGCAGGCGCAAAAGTTGCCGCCGTGCCGGGAGCCGTAGCCGTGGCACCGGTGTACACCCCGAAACCTGCCGGCAACCCCGTCGCGAGGTTGTCGAAGTTCTCGGTGTAAGGGGTGCTAGCCAGCGTAACCGGCGTTTGGGCTTGGGCTGCCTGACTTGCAAAGCCCAGCAAGCCAGCACTTAGCAAACCAAGTAGTAAAGGTGATTTCATCGACATGAGGTCGGGTTAAGTGGGAAGGCAAAGTTACTTCGGGGTGAGGGCTACAATGTTACCGAAATGTTACCAAAACATCATGAAGATGAGCCCGCTGCAGCGTGACCGAACAATCCGGCCGCCGCGTATCTTGCGTTCCAAGCCCAACAGCCCGTTTTATGTCCGAACTCCTGCGCCCCGTCCCGGGCACCTACCCGCCTTACTTCGACACCTATATCAACCGCGTCGGGGCCGACATCGATCCGCTTGAAATGCTCGGCGTGCAGCCCACGGCCCTGCACCAACTCCTGGCCGAGGTAACCGAGGAACAAGCCTCGTTTCGGTACGCCCCGGGCAAATGGAGCATCAAGCAAGTTGTGCTGCATATCGCCGATGTGGAACGCATTTTCGCCTACCGCGCCCTGCGCTTCGCCCGCGCCGACCAGCAGGAGCTGCCGGGCTTCGACGAAAACCACTACGCCGACCATTCCGGCGCCGACGACCGGACCCTGGCCAGCCTGCTGGCCGAGTACGCGGCCGTGCGCCAAGCTACCCTCGCCCTGTTCCGCAGCTTTACGCCCGAGCAGTTGCAGCGCGGCGGCACGGCCAACGGCAACCCCGTCACCGTGCAGGCCCTGCGCTTCATCACGGCCGGCCACGAGGCGCACCACGCCGAAATCCTGGCCGAGCGCTACCTGCCGCTGATTACCGCCGAAGCGTAGCACCCCAAGCAGTTTTAGACCAGACCGCCCGGCTAGTTTGGTCGGGCGGTCTGGTCTGGCGACGGCGCGTTTAGGCCTTGGTGTAATACGGCTCTTTTTCCTTATCGTGGTAGCGTAGGTAGCCGTGCAGCACCAGCTTGATGAGCATGCGGTGGGCCCGGCGTTTCGATACGTTGATCAGCTTCATGTACTGGGGCAGAGTCAGGCGGGGCTGCTGACGGACGTAATCCAGCGCGGCCTGCTCGTGGCGACTCAGCGGCAGCCACTCCAGGCGGTGTTCGGGCGGCGGCTCGTTGCGCAGCACCTTGTCGGTCAGCTGACTGGTTTGCACGCTCTGGTCGCCCACGCGCACGTAGCCGCGCCAGTCATCTTCGCCGACCAGGGCCCGGTGGGGCTTGCGCGGGCTTTCGGCCACGGTCACCACCAGCACCACCCGGTCCTCGTCCTCCACCTCGTCGATTTGCAGGGGCAGCGGCGGGTCCACGAACTGCTCGGCGGCTTGGCGCAGCAGGTAGCGTTCCTCCTCCGCGTCGCGCACGCCCACCAGCCGGCCGTTGTCTTCCACGCCTACCAGTACCCGGCCGCCGCGGGCATTGGCCAGCGAAGCCAGGGTGCGCGAAATTCGGCTAGGGTGGGTGGTGCGCTTTTTAAATTCCAGCGTTTCGCCTTCGCCCTGCGCAATCAATTCCCGCAGGCGCTGCATCGTGAATTTCATCGAACAACTAATGCAAAATCCGGCTGCGCACTTGCCCAAATGGCGTTGCCACGTGGTAGCCGCAAAAGAGGATAACGGCGGCTTGCCCACCCCGGGTTCCGTCGCGCAGCGCCGAAGCGGACCCGCGGGCGCGTAAATCGGGGGCTGTAATTTCTGGACGAATTATTGGTATTCGGCCCGGTTCCTCGCTCCGGTAATAACCGGTCACGTATGGCCCGTAGCGGACAATCACCCCAGTCGCCGAGGCCAATAAAAAAGCCCGTCGACCGAGGGCGACGGGCCAGGCACGGCCGCAGGACGGCGGTACCAATAAAATTACGCGTTGGTGGCGTTTTTGGGCGGACGGCCCGGGCCCCGACGACGGCCTTCACCGCCCTCGTTACCTTCGGCAGCTGCGGCTTTGCGGCCTGGTTTTTTGCGCTCATTGGGCTCGTAAGCCGGGTCCAGCAGCTCGGCCAGCTCGTTTAGCGCCAGCTGCACTTTGCTGTGGGCGCGACGAATTTCGCGAACCAGATTTTCATTGCGGGTCGCGTCCGACAATACTTTCTGTAGATGCTGCAGGTTAAGTTCGGCCATGGGTTAGGGTCGTTTGAAGGGTGTTAAACCTGAGCAAAGGAACGAGAAATAAAAAATAAAGTACGGACGTAACCCGTTATTTTTTGGCTTGGAGAGTTTGAACCCGCTTAAACAGGCTGCAAAGGCCATTTTTTATTCGGTAATAATGTCGATTACTGCTGATAAAACCGGCTCGATATGCCTATTAGTCTGGGGAATTAATTCGTAATTAATCCGACTGTTACGATTCTAAACCGAGCTCTTTTTGCCTTATATTTTACTCACCGACACCGGTTTCATCGGCTGAAATTCGCCACAGTCGATGGATTTCGGCCCGGTTACTCGCCCGGCCCGAAACTCGGGCGACTTGCCGGTTTTTAAAATACTGCCCGTTGGCTTGTGCCGCCTGCGGCAAGGTTGCTACGTGAGTAATGGTAGCCGCGGCTTGCTCGCAGGAGCGGGCGAAGGGCCACGCCGACACCATCAACAGGCGCAGCAGCCACGAGCTATGCGACCACAGATTGGAGCGCACGACGCCCGGGTGCAAGCAGTGAGCGGTGATACCCGTTAGCTCCAGGCGCTCAGTCAGTGCTTTGGTAAACAAGATGTTGGCTAGCTTGGAGTCACAGTAAGCCGTGAAAGCGCTGCTGCGGTTGGCGTCGGCCCGGGCCGACGCATTCACCTCTATTTCGCCGAGCCAGTGCGCCTCTGAGGCCACGGTGATAATGCGGGCGCCCGGCCCCGCGGCTTCTAGTAGGGGCAGCAGACGATTGGTCAGGATAAACGGCGCCAAATGATTGGTGGCCCAGCAGAGTTCCTGCCCGTCGACGGTGGTGCTGAGCTGCGCCGGTAGCACGCCGGCGTTGTTGATAAGCACGTCGAGATGTGGGTAGCGGGCCAGGACTTCGTCGCTGAGGCGGTGCACCTGCGCCTGCACGGCCAAATCGGCTAGGATCAGGTCGGGCGCGGGTGCTTCGGGTGCGGCTAGGCGAATGGCGGCGCGGGCCTGCTCGCCGCGGGCCGCGTCGCGGCACACCAAAATCAGCTGAGCCCCGAGGGTAGCCAACTGCCGCGCGGCGGCCAACCCAATGCCGGCCGAAGCGCCGGTAAGCAGCACGGTGCGGCCTTGTAAGGAGCCGGCAGCGGAAACGGAAGTCATGCGGTGGAAGTGGCCCCTCAACGGGGGGCTGCCGGTACGTACGCAAAAATGCCGCTCCCGGAAACCGGAAGCGGCATTTTTTATTCGCAAGCTGCGCGGGGCAGTTTAGAACGGCAGGTCGTTGTCGTCGTCCGAGGCAATGGGGGCGGGGCGCTGGGGCTGGGCGTCGCGGCGCAGACCGGGGTTCTGGTTGGCGGCTGGAGCAGCGTAGCCACCGCCCTGGTTGCCGCCCGCGGGGGCGCCACCGGCAGCTTCGATGCGCCACGCTTCCAGGTTGGTGAAATACAGCATCTGGCCGTTCTTGTTGAAGCCGCGGCCGCGCAGGTTGAACTGCACGCGGACTTCGTCACCAACTTTGTATTGGTCGATCAGCGCGGTCTTGTCCTGAACCAGCTGAAACTTGATATGCTCGGGATACTGGCCGTCTACGACTTCCAGCACGAACTCGCGCTTGCGGAATTTCTCGCTCACCTGTTGCTCATCCATGATGTCGTGCAGGCGGCCGGTAGCTTCGTAAGCCATAGTCAAAAGAAGGGGAGGTTTGAAAATTAGTAAGCCAAATCTACGAAAAATAATTCCCTGGCGGAGGCCCAAAACAGGGTGCTGCCCGGGGCTATTTTCGGCGGCTAATATAAGCGTCAGGGAATGAAGCTGATGTGCAAAGTGTGTGGTTTTGCTCAAAAAAATAGTTGACAAAGCTGGCTTGCTAAAAAAATGTGCATATCCGGCCGGCCCGGCTGCTGACTTGACCAGCTGCCGTCTCCGCACCGCCTCCCGCACGGCGCTCCTATATAATTAAGGAGTCGGCAACCTGAACCACACGGGCGCTGGGCCGTAATTTTGCCCGCGCACCTACCATCTTGCTGCATGCCCTCATTTGCCCTTGCCTTGCACGGCGGCGCCGGCACCATTGCCCGCCACCTGCTCACTCCCGCCGCCGAGGCCCAGTACCGCCACGCCCTGCGCGAGGCCCTCACCGCCGGCTACGACTTGCTGCGCCAGGGCGCCTCGGCCCTCGACGCGGTGGAGCACACCGTAGTGCAGCTCGAAAACTGCCCCTTGTTCAACGCCGGCCGCGGCGCGGTGTTCACCCACGAAGGCCACCACGAAATGGACGCGTCGGTGATGGTGGGACACACGCGGCTGGCCGGCGCGGTAACAGGCGTGCGTGCCATTCAGAACCCCATCCGGGCTGCGCGCCTGGTGATGGAGAAATCGGAGCACGTGCTGCTGGCCTGGCCCGGTGCCGAAGAGTTTGCCCGCCAGCAGGGGCTCGCGATGCAGCCGCCCGACTATTTTTTCACCGAGCACCGCTACCAGCAGTTGCAGGAAGCCTTGGCCAGCGGGCAGGTGCGCCTCGACCACAGCGATGATGCCCCGCTCGAAGAACCCAAAGCCGTCAACGAAGACCCCAAAAAGAAGATGGGCACGGTGGGCGCGGTGGCGCTGGACCAGCACGGCCACCTGGCCGCTGCCACCAGCACCGGCGGCATGACCAACAAACGCTTTTCCCGCATCGGCGACTCCCCGCTCATCGGGGCCGGCACCTGGGCCGACGACCGGACCTGCGCCATTAGCTGCACCGGCCACGGCGAGTTTTTCATGCGGGCGGTAGTAGCCCACGACATTGCTTGCCTGATGGAGTACCGCGGCTTGAGCTTGGCCGAGGCCTGCCGGGTGGTGGTCCACGACAAACTGGCGCCCGTCGGCGGGGAAGGTGGGCTGGTGGCCGTCGATGCCCGCGGCAACATCGCGCTGCCCTTCAACTCCGAGGGCATGTACCGCGCCAGCGTCAGCAGCGAGTCACCTCTCTTCGTCGGCATTTACAACGACGAGCAGTAACATTCCGCTCCGCGTTGCTGGCTTCCGAATGGTTCGACGACGCGCGAAGCAGCGTTTGGTGCTACTGCCGGGCGTCGGGGCCGCATAGGGTTGCCACGTTGCTTACCTGAAAAACAGCGCGGGCCGGAACGACAACTGTCGCTCCGGCCCGCGCTATATATATAAGGAGTAGCCGCTACGAAACGGCCGGCGTGGTGATGGCCGCGGCGGTGGGCCCGAAGGCCTCGTCGTGGGTGCGCTTGTCGACGAAGAATTTTCGTTCGCGGATGTCGTACACGTTGCCCTTGGCCAGCACGTGCATGGTCATGTTCTCGATGGACAGCGCCGTGCCCTTGGCCGCGCCGGGCGTGTTGTTGTGCCGGATGTTGTGCCCGTCGATGATGATGACCAGATTCGAGCCGATGGTTTCAATCAGGTTGCCCTCGCGGATGAGCACGCCGGTGTCTTCGCCCAGCCCGATGCCGATGAGCCGCGGGTGCAGGCCCACCGCCTCGATGAGCCGGCCGAAACGGCCGCGCTTCACGAAGTGCGAGTCGATGACCACATTTTGAATCAGTGCCAGGCCGGTGCCCATTTTCACGGCGCCCTTCATCAGGGCCTCGGGCACCGAGCCACCGCGAATCATGATCTGCGACATGGCCATGGCCCCGGCCGAGGTGCCGGCAATGACAAAGTTGGGCTCCTGCTGGTAGCGGGTGGTCAGCAACTCCAGAAAGCGCGTGCCGCCGAACATTTCCTTGAGCCGCGACTGGTCGCCGCCCGAAAACATGATGATATCGGCCGCGGCCAGGCGCTGCAGGTACTCGGGCTGGTCGGTGTCGGCGGGCACGCGGATGTCGAGCACGCCCACGTTCAGGCAATTGAGCATGCCGAACGAGGAAACGTAGATGGCGCCCACTTCCTCCGGAATCATGGAAGCGGTGGTTACGACTTCGATGCGCGGATCGGCTTTGCCGCTTTCCAGCACCACGCGTTTCAGAATCCCGAGCTCAAAGAAGTTCAGGTAGTATTTCTTGCGGCGGCGCGGGTTGGGGTTGGCGTAGGTGCCTTTGTCTTCGTTGCCGCCAACGGCAATGAGCTTACCCAGGGGTTTCAGAGCGTCCAACTAGCTAAAGGAAGGTTGTCTTGGGGTGAAAAATAGACCACGGGCCCGTATGCAAGCCTGAGGCCAAAAATGCCCAGCCGCCGCGCGGGATAGGCGCGAGGAGCTGCTGCGCAAAGCCGGAAAGTGGCGGCCGCCAAGCGCCTTACGCGCCGGCCGGTTTGCCTACTAACGTATCCAGTGTGCTGGTGGATACAGCGTGGTAGTTGGGGCGGGCGCGCTGGTAAATCTCCCGCGCCCGCGCTGTGCCCTCGGGCGTAGCCAGCAGCGCCTTGTAGAGCGGCACCAAAAATTTGCGCCGGCCTACGCGGGTCAGAAACTCAGCCAGCGCCGCGTCGGCGGCGTGGTAGCCAGCCCGTACGGCAAGGGGCAGCCAAGCCGTCAGGATTTCGGCGTTGCCGGATTGAGTGAACCCAAAAGCCTGGTCGAGTTGCTGCAACTGCTCGGCGCTGATGTGTTCGGGCAGGCCGTGCAGGAAGTGCACCCACTCGTGGCTGCTCCACGCGGCGGTGTCGAGGGCGGCCGGCGCGACCCCGTGGCGCCAGCTCTGCAAAGCCGCTTCCACGCTGGCAAAGCGCTCCGACTGCACCGGCGGCGCCACGGCCGGAATGCCCGGGGCGTTTATCCATTTGTCGAGCTGCAGCTTTTCCTCCGCGCCCGGCACGCGGTCGAGCAGCTCGCGCCGCAGGTAGGCCACAAAGTGCGCCGTGTCCATGGACTGGAAGGCGTGCTCGGCGAAGTACTTGGTGATAAAGGCGTCGAGCTTTTCGCGGCCGACGATGCTTTCTAAGGTCAGCAGCAGGTAATTACCTTTCTCGTAGGCAATTTCGTTGAGCCCTTCGTCTGGGTCGCGGCCGGCTAGGTTCAGGTGCAGGTGGGTGTCGATGCTTTCTTTGCCCAATTCGTCAATGGTGTGGTGCAGGCCGGTTTGGCCGAGCACCTGCAGCATGTCGGCGTAGGACCGGCCGTAGAGGCGCTCCATGATGCGACGCTCGAAGTACACCGTGAAGCCCTCGTTTAGCCAGAAGTCGTTCCAGGTGGCGTTGGTCACCAAGTTGCCCGACCAAGAGTGCGCCAACTCGTGTGCCACCAGGCTGGTCAGGCTTCGGTCGCCGGCCAGGATGGTGGGCGTGACGAAGGTGAGGCGCGGGTTTTCCATGCCGCCGAAGGGAAAGGAGGGCGGCAGCACCAGCAGGTCGTACCGCTCCCAGCGGTAGGGGCCGTACAGCTCTTCGGCGGCGGCCACCATGGGTTCTAGGTCGCCAAATTCCGCGGTGGCCACCGGCAGCGTCACGGGTTCGGCGTACACGCCGGTGCGCGGGCTCAGCGCCTCGAAGCGCAGGTCGCCCACGGCCAGGGCCATCAGGTAGGCCGGAATCGGCTGGGGCATGCGGAAGCGGTACTCGCCCGTGGCCGACAGCGCCTGCGGGTTTTCGGCGCTCATCAGCGCCAGCAGTTCCTGCGGGCCGCGCACGGTGGCGTCGTAGGTGAAGCGGATGCCGGGCGAATCTTGGCAGGGAATCCAGGTGCGGGCGAGAATGGCCTGCGACTGGGTGAAGAGAAACGGGTACTGCTTGCCGGCCGTTTGCTCGGGGCTCAGCCATTGCAGCGCGGCCGCGTCGGGAGCGGTGCGGTAGCGGATGGAAATCTGCTCCTCGCCGGGCCGCACGTGAATGCGCAGCGGGCGGCCGAGCACCGGGTCGTCGTCGCCCAGCTCGAAGTGGGTGAGAGTCGCGCCGTCGGCCAGGGTCACGGCTTCAATGGCTAGGCCGCGCGTGTCGAGCCACAGATCCGTCGCGCCGGGCTGCACGTCGAGCTGCCACGTGGCGGTGCCGTGCAGGCTGCGGCTGGCAAAGTCCACGGTCAGGTCGAGCGAGAGGTGACGCACCGCGGCTTCGGCGGGGCGGGCGCAGCTGTGCGGGTCGGCGGCGAGCAGGGGAACGGCCATATATTATAAGGAGTGGGTGAGGTCAACGAGGACAGCAAAGATAACCGCCCCGGGGCGGGCTGGGTTTGGCGCGCGGTGAAGAAATCAGAGTGGCTCAAGCCGGCGAGGTGCCGCTGAGGGGCGGCGCGCGGCCCAACCTAAACCGGTTGTTTTGGCGCGGCAGGCCGGTATATATCTGTTTAGAAATGTTTTCGGCGCCGGGCTTTTCGGCTATCTTGCAGGCTGGAAACCCGCTGGTGAAGGCAACCTGCCGCCCACCGACGGAGTACAACGAGGCAAGCGCCGCTGCGGCCAAACGAGCGTTTGGGCCTTTCACCGCAGCCAAGCGCCCTGCCGCCTTGTTTTCCACCCTCCCCAATGAACGCTTCGGTTAAATCCGCTTTCTATTCCACCTTCATGCTGTGGCTGGCCCTTTGCCTGCTGCTGGTTACCAGTGCGTGTAGCCAGGAGCAGAAAGCGAAGGTCCAAGACGCAGCCGCCGACCTGCTGCCCGGCCAGGGCAAGCTCGCCGGCCCGCAGCCGCGCGTCGATACCGTGTACGTCGAGAAGTACATGGCCGCCAAGCCGGCATTCAAAGACGAAATCGAGTGGGGCAAAAAGTTCTACAAGGAGCGCGACGGCCGCCTCGGCTGGTTTAAAAACCACGAGCTGGTGCCTCAAACCGAGCGCATGCTCTCCGAGCTGAACAAAGCCGGCGAGAACGGCTTGGACCCCAAAAAGTACCGCGTCGTCGACTTCGAGCAGCTCTTTGCCCAGATCAAAAAAGCGCCGGATACCACCGCGCGCAACGCCCTCGAAAAGGAAATCGACGTGGCGCTGTCGGCCACGTACTTCAACTGGGCCGACGACTTCTACCGCGGCATCGTGGATCCGCGGGAAGTAAAAAACATCGATTGGAAGGTCAAACGCAACAAAATCAAGTTGCACAAGGCCCTCATGACCATACTCCAAGAGCGCGAAAGTACCTACCCGTACTACGAATTCGCGCCCTTGCACCCCGAATACGACCGGCTGCGCAAGGCGCTGGCCAACTACCGCGCCATGCAACGCAACGGCGGTTGGCAGCCCGTGCCCGCCGTGAAGAAGCCCCTGCGCGTGGGCGACTCCTCGTCGGTAGTGCCCGCGGTGCGCCGTCGCCTGCTCGGCTTCAACCCCGACGGCACGCCCAACCCGGCCGTGAGCAACGCGCCGGTGCAAGCCGTGCCTGTATCGAACAAACCCGGGCAGCCGGCCTCGGCCGCGCCGCGCGAGTCGCACAAATACGACGCCGAACTGGCCGAGGCCGTCAAAGCCTTTCAGCAGCAAACCGGGCTCAAATCCGACGGCCGCCTGACGCCCGAAACGGTGAACATGCTCAACATTCCGTTGCAGCGCCGCATCGACCAGATCATCGTCAACATGGAACGCTGGCGCTGGATACCCAAGCGCTTCGAGCCGAACTACCTGCTGGTAAACATTCCCGACTACCACATGTGGGTGTACGAGAACGGCAAGCCGGCCTTGGACATGCGCGTCATCGTGGGCAAGACCCTGAACGCAACGCCCGTGTTCAGCGACAAGATGGAGTACGTGGTGCTGGCGCCGTACTGGAACGTGCCCTTCAGCATCATCGACAAAGAGCTGCGCAACAAGCTGGCGGCCGACCCCAACGGGACCCTCGACCGTCTCGATATGGAAGTGGTGAAGGGCTACGGCGCCAAGGCCACCCCCGTGGACCCGACGAGCATCGACTGGGCCAACCTCACGCAGGACACGTGGAAGTACACGCTCCGCAAACGACCCGGCCCCAAGAACGATTTGGGCGACGTGAAGTTTTTGTTCCCTAATTCTCAGGACATCTACTTACACGACACGCCGCACGATGAGCTGTTCAGTCAGGCCAAGCGTGGCTTCAGCCACGGCTGTGTGCGCGTGGAAAAGCCGCTGGTGCTGGCCGAGTACCTGTTGCGCAACAAGCCCGGTTGGGACATGAGCAAGATTCAGCAGACGGTGGCGGAAGGGAAGGAGCAATACGTGACCCTGCCTGAGAAACTGCCCGTCTACTTGGTGTACTTCACCGCTTGGGTGGACGACGCCGGCAATCTGCATTTCCGCGACGACATCTATGGCCACGACAAAGCGCTGGCCCAAGAATACTTCAGCGCCTAGTCGCAACTCGCTGCGCGGAGCCACGCGTCCGGGCTATTCATCAACGCCGCCGTTCCAGTACGCTGGAGCGGCGGCGTTTGCGTGTTGGGAGAACCATCGAATTTCTACTCACAGCTTTGAGCAGGTGATGTCGGCACGTAAACAGGCGGCTTGAGCACACGAGAGTGTGCTGACGGTTTCTAGAATAGTGCCCAAGCAAGCCTGGGAGCAGCTGTTTACATTTGATACTTATGTAAATTGAAATTTACATAATTGAAAAATCGGCCATCTTTTTGTTTATAAATTTTATTAATGTAATCAATGGTTAAAAATCATAGTTTGACTTTGAATTGGGTTGCCAGGTGGATGTTGGTAGTTTTGTAAACTCGCTTTAAACGCCATGGTCGACCGAATCCGCCAGCTGCTGCAAGTGCGGCAGCTAACCCCGACGCAGTTTGCCGATACTATTGGGGTAGCGCGCCCCATTGTGAGTCACATTCTGGGCGGACGGAACAAGCCCAGCCTGGAAGTCGTGCAGAAAATCATTGCTGCGTTTCCCGACGTCGCCATGCCTTGGCTGCTCACCGGGCAGGGTCCTATGCTTGCTAGCGGAGCCACCGACCAGCTAAGCCGGCAGGTGGAGCGTTCAAACGGCCCCGTGAAGCTCACGGATACTCCTGCTCGGCCCCGGGCTACGGCCAAAAGCGATAAGGCCAGCAGCGGGGCCGAAACCACACGCATTGCCGCCGAGCAGAAGTCGGATGCGGCCCTTACGGAGCTTGCCGCTACACCGCCGACGCCCCCTGCTGCTCTAACAGACGCGGCAATTGCCACAGTAGCTACTGGGGCGGTGGTGGCTGCTGCACCGTCGCTCAGCTTGGAACCCAAGCCTGCCAAGACTATTCGCCGGGTGCTGATATTCTACAGCGACGGCACCTTTACAGACTTCAGCCCTGCATCAGAAGGAATCTAGCCTTGAGCGACTCGAAAAGGGTAGTTACTGGCTCCTCACATTGATTAGTGTAACTAAGAGAGTCGTCGCGCCAGTGGCGATGAGAAGGCAGGATTATATTCTTAACTGCCTCTTTGGTAGGGAAGATGAAGTAAATGATGTGCTTGGTTAAACTATACTTGTCATGTTGTCATTATTGCCTTGTGAATCGAGATAGATATGATTGTATAAGATTCTTGTTATCAGAGCTAAATGTAAGTAGTGTTCTACTATGACTTTTGATTTAGTAGTTAAGGTAAGAGCTTGTTGTATTGCAGGAATTATATTATTTTATAAATGCCAATAATAGGGATGTATACAACTCTTGCGGATAAAGAATTTGCTAAAAATAGGAGCATGGAGATTTCTGTGTATTATCATATACGTCAATAAGCTAGGCTAAGCCAATGCAGTTAGCGTTATCACTTATGATGAAAGGGTTTGTTAGAATGTTAATCAAACCTTTCAGGGGCGCGGGAATCCAGTGTGGTGATTGTGTTTTGTAAATTATGGTGTTTGGGAGTTACCCCTGGTACTTGGGTACATATACGTATGTAAAGACCTGCCGATTGTGATTAGCAGCTGTAGATATCTGTCCAAAGGGAAGGAAGAGCGGCGAGCCGAAGAATCCTTGCCCAGACATCTGCACGAACCCTTGTCGGAATACAGAAGCGCTGCTTACCTTTGGGGCATGAAGAAGACCTGCCTGCTCGCTTTATTTGCCTGGGTGGCCGTGCTGGCCACGTCGTGCACGCCCCCGCCGAATGCTGAACAAGACCCCAACGCTGATGCTGCTTACAAGCGCAGCCACCGGCCTGAAGGTTACCGCGAAGCACAGAGCAGCAACCCGAACGCCATCAAATAGCCTGATCGGCCTGCGGCCATCACCACGCAAAACGCCCCACCTGGACCGCGGTTCAGGTGGGGCGTTTTGCGTGGTGGCGGTATTGAACAGCCGGCCGGACCTACCCGGCGACTTGCGAGGCGGGGGCGGCCAATGGCAACTCTGGCAGCTCAAATCCGGCCAGCCACTGCGTCTCCAGCAGTTGGGCCCAGGTGCGTAGGTAGAGCACCACGTCGTCGCGTTGGTTGTGGCGCAGGGCGTCGCGGCGCTCAAATGGGATGGCCGCTCGGATAACCGGGTCGGAAAGGCGTTCGAGGTGGGCCAGGTCGGCGCGGGTAAAGCCGGCCGCCAGCATCTCATCGATGGTTTCGTCCATGGGCAGGCCGCTGGTGGGGCAGTAGTCGCGCAGCTGCTGGTCCCAGTCGCCGTAGCGCTGCAGGGCGCGGGCGTGAATCTCGGCCTTGCTCAGGTGGGTAATGGTTTGGGCGAGGTGGCCGCAATTGCAGCTCCCCATGTGGCCCCATTGGTAAGGGGCCTGCGTGCTCAGTCGTTGCGCCGTGGTGCGCAGCGCTTCAATAACCGAAAGCGAACAGCTAGCCATGTAAATGCGGAAAGGAAATGGCACACGCCCGGCCGGGCGTCGGACGGGCTCTGTTATAAGCGCTAGGGGGCCGGATTTGTTCGTTCGGCTGGCGGTGGTTGTTGAAGTAAGCAAAAAAAGCCGCCCGTCGGGGAAGACGGGCGGCGGCACTGGTTACGAAGCGCGGTTGGGGCGGGAGTTGCGGCTGCGGCGCCGGCCGGAGCGGCCGTTGCCAGCGCCCCCGGTCTTGCTGCCGCCGGCCGGGGCTTGGCCCGAGCGTTGCGACTGGCCCTGGCGTTCCGCTTTGGGGCGCGGCGCGTTGGCAGCGGGACGGCCGCCCCCGCTCTGGGCGGCCTTGGGCGCTTTCGGGGCCGAGCCGCCCCGTTCGGGGCGCGGACCGGAGCGCGGCGGTCGGCCGGCCGGGCCTTTGGGCTTGGTGATGTTAGGGCCCTTCAGCGGCACCGGCGCCACGTCGTTCTGGGCGTAGGAGTGGGTGTCGACCACCGGCAGCTCCTGGTTGATCAGGCGCTGAATATCCTGCAGGTAGGCGCGTTCTTCCGCGTCGCAGAAGGAAAGGGCGCGGCCCTCGGCGCCGGCGCGGCCGGTGCGGCCGATGCGGTGCACGTAGGTTTCGGGCTCGTTGGGCAGCTCGTAGTTGACCACGTGGCTCAGTTCGTCCACGTCGATGCCGCGGGCAGCTAGGTCGGTGGCCACCAGCACCCGGGTTTCGCCGGTTTTGAAGTTCTGCAGGGCCCGTTGCCGGGCGTTCTGCGACTTGTTGCCGTGGATGGCCTCCGCGCCCACGCCCTTCGCGTTCAGGCCCTTGGCCACGCGGTCGGCGCCGTGCTTGGTGCGGGTGAAGACGAGCACGCGGCGCAGTTCGGGGTCTTCCAGCACTTCCAGCAGCAGGTAGGGCTTGTCGGTTTTCTCCACCATGTACACCACCTGCTCCACCGTTTCGGCGGTGCTCGACACGGGCGTAACGGCTACCTGCACCGGGTTGCGCAGGATGGTGTCGGCCAGCTCGCGGATGGTGGGCGGCATGGTGGCCGAGAAGAACAGGCTTTGCCGCTGCTTGGGCAGCAGGGGCAGGATGCGCCGGATGTCGTTGATGAAGCCCATGTCGAGCATGCGGTCGGCCTCGTCGAGCACGAAAATTTCCAGGCGCTTCAGGTCGATGAAGCCTTGGTTGATGAGGTCGAGCAAGCGGCCGGGGGTGGCCACCAGCACGTCGACGCCGCGCTTGAGGGCCTGCACCTGCGGGTGCTGGCTCACGCCGCCGAAAATCACGGCGTGGCGCAGGGGCAGGTAGCTGCCGTAGCTTTCGAAGCTTTCCCCGATCTGAATGGCCAGCTCGCGGGTGGGCGTCAGGATGAGGGCGCGCACGGCGCGGGGGCCGGTGGGCTGGTGCGCGGGCCGGGCCAGGTGCAGGCGCTGGAGCAGCGGCAGAGTGAAGGCGGCGGTTTTGCCGGTGCCGGTCTGGGCCACGCCCAGCAGGTCGCGGGCGTCGAGCACGTGCGGAATGGCCTGCTGCTGAATGGGCGTCGGGCGCTCATAGCCTGCGGCGTGCAGAGATTTTAGAATCTCCGGCAGCAGGTGAAGGTCGTCAAATGTCAAAATCGATGGGAAAAAGAAATGCGGCAGGGTGGACGCGGGGCCGAACACGGGCCCGCATATTTGGCGTAAAGAACGTGGTCAGACTCTTATCCAACCCACCCATGAAGATTACAAAGGTAGAAACGGTTTACGACGGCTTCTATAAGCTGCGCAAACTCACCGTGCAGGACGGCGACCAAACCCTTACGCGCGAACGGTTTGAGCCCGGCCGCGCCGTGGCGGCGCTGGTGTACGACACCAACAAGCAGCAATATGTTTTCGTGCGGCAGTTTCGCGTGGGGGCCGAGCAGGAGATGGAAGAAATTGCCGCCGGCATGCTCGACAAAGGCAATGAGTCGCCGGAGGAGGCCCTGCGCCGCGAAATCGAGGAGGAGTTGGGCTACGCGGAGGTCGACCACCTGGAGCACATCGTCACCATTTTTCCCTCGCCGGGCGGCAACGCCGAAACCATTGCCATTTACTACGCCGAGGTAAGCGAGCAGACCGGGGATGGCGGCGGGGCCGAGGACGAAAACGAGAACATCACCCTGGTGCGCCTGAGCCGGGCCGAAATGCAAGCCCGCCAGTGGCGCGATGCCAAGACTTTAATTGCCGTGCAGTGGGCGCAGCTCAATAAAAAATAGCTTCACCCAATTGGAAAAACCGGGCCGCGGTGCGCAGACTTGTCGGGTCTGTCTGCCGCGGCCCGGTAGTTATCGGGGAGTTGGTGGCAAAGTCGTTATTGCTGCGTATTAACGACGTAGTCAAAGTGTTGCTTGAGCTTGGCGTCGCTGATGACGACTTGCACCGGGCCGGGTTGCTCGGTTTTAACAAATGGTATAGTTCGGGTGCTCAGGTACAGGTCGCGGTTCCAGAAGCGGCCGGTGCCGGGCGTGAGCTGCTGGCTCATCAGCGGCTGGCCGTCCTTGGTCAGGGCCGCCACGGTGAGCAGGCTGGGGTCAGCGTTTTTGGCGCCTTTGCGGTGCATGATGATGGTGAGCGTGCCGCCGGCCGGCAGGGTATTGAAGCGGCGCTGGTAGGTCGAGTCGGCCCAGTTGTTCATCTTCCGCAACTCGTTGATTTCGTTCAGCAGCTCGCTGTAGGGACGGTAGGCCAGGCGGGTAAACGTGCCCTCGACCTCCTGGTCTTCCTCCGTGTTTTTGGTCACGTTCTGCACGTAGGCGCACTCGCTGTCCTTTTTGGGCAGCATGTATTTCTTGCGTTCGGCGCCGGGCAAGGACTGGGCGTGGGCCGCCGCGGCGCCAAGGGCGAGCAGCGCAACGAGGGTAACGAACTTCTTCATAGAGGGGTGGAGGGAAACCGGTGGGAGCTTTTCAGCCGACAAAAATAGCTAACCCGCCGCGCCCGGCCGCGGCCCTTCGGCGAGCAGGCGCGTGACTTCGGCGAAAAAGCGGCTTGCACCGGGGCCGGACGCAGTGCTTGCGCTGGGCTGGCGAGCCGGCCAAACAGCTCTAACTTGCCGCGGCCCCGCGCCGGGCCGTAGTCGATTCGCGTTCGAGCCTCCCGTTATGCTCCTCACCATTAGTACCACCCACCAGCCCGCCACCGACTTGGGCTACCTGCTGCACAAGAACCCGGCCCGCCTGCAGACGCTGGACGTGGCGGCGGGGCAGGCTCACATTTTCTATCCCGAAGCCACCGCGGCGCGCTGCACCGCCGCCCTGCTGCTCGACCTCGACCCCGTCGGGCTGGTGCGCAACCATCGCGGGCCGGCCGGGGAGGGCTTTGCGCTGGAGCAGTACGTCAACGACCGGCCCTACGTGGCCTCGTCGTTTTTGAGCGCGGCCCTGGCCAAGGCGTTCAACACGGCCATGAACGGCACCTGCAAAGACCGCCCCGAGCTGCCCGATACGCTGCTGCCGCTGGAAGCCACCGTGGCCGTGGTGCCCGCCGCCAGTGCCGAGCAGCTGCACCGCCTGTTCGGGCCGCTGGGCTACGCGGTAGAAGCCGAGGCGCATCCGCTCGACCCGACCGTGCCGGCCTGGCACGAAAGCCGCTACTTTACGCTGCGCCTGCGCCACCCGGCCCGCCGCCTGCGCGACTTGCTCAGCCACCTCTACGTGCTGCTGCCCGTGCTCGACCGCGGCGACAAGCACTACTGGATCAACCAGGCCGAGGCCGAGAAACTCCTGCTGCGCGGGGCGGGCTGGCTGCCCGAGCACCCAGAGCGCGAGTTTATCACCCGCCGCTACCTGCGCAACCTGGCCCAGTACGTGAACCCCACGCTGGAGCGCCTGCTGGCCGCCGACGAGCCGGCCTCGGACGACACGGAAGCCGCCGCTATTGGCGAGGCGGAAGCCGGCAGCAGCCAGCCCTCGGCCACTGCGGAAAAAACCCCGAAGCTGCACGCCCAGCGCCTCGACCGCGTGGCCGAGGAAATCCAGCGCCTCGGCGCCCGGCGGGTGCTTGACCTGGGCTGCGGCGAAGGGCAGTTGGTGCGCCGCCTGCTGCGCCTGCCGCAGATCGAACATATTCTGGCCCTCGACGTGTCGTGGCAGGAGCTGCAGCGGGCGCAGGAGCGGCTGCACGTGGCCGAAATGCCGCCGCGGCAGCGCGAGCGGCTCACGCTTACCCAGGGCTCCTTGCTCTACCACGACCCGCGCCTGGCCGGCTACGACGCGGCGGCCGTGGTGGAAGTCATCGAGCACCTCGACGAAAGCCGGCTGGCCACCTTCGAGCAGGTAATCTTCGCCCGGGCCCGGCCCGGCGCCGTGCTCGTCACCACGCCCAACGCCGACTACAATCAGCGCTACGAAACCCTATCAGCCGGCTCCTTCCGCCACGCCGACCACCGCTTTGAGTGGACGCGGGCGCAGTTCGGGGCCTGGGCCGCGGGCGTGGCCGAGCGGCACGGCTACCGCGTGCGGGTGGAGCCACTCGGCCCGGCCGAGGCCGAGGTGGGGGCTCCCTCGCAGCTGGCGGTGTTTGAGCGGTAAACGGCCCGCGCTAGGGCTTGGGGCGGCGGGCGCGCTGCCACTCGGCCGTGGCGGCGCGGAAAAAGCGCCGGGTCTGGGCGCTGTCGGCGCTGACGTACACGTTGAAGCGGCGGCCATCATGGCAGCGTACTTCCAGGTAAGACGCGTAGGTCAGCGTCTGGCTGCGGTCGATGCCGTAGAGCGTGTCCACGTCCGGGTAGTAGGCGTAGGTGATGCTGCTGCGCCCGGGGCGGTCTTTCTCCAGCCAGTACGCGGCTAGGCGGCGGTCGGTGAAGAAATTGCCGGCCTGTGCGCTGCCCCTGAGCCCCGCTTGCGAGTCGAACAGGCGCACGGTTTCGCCCGGGGCCAGCAGGCCCAGCTGGCGCAGGCGCTGCAGTTCGGCGGCCGTGAGCTCGGCGCCGGCCTGCACGCGGCCGCGGCAGGCCGGCAACCCCAGCGAGCCAAGCATGACGGTGGCTGTGATGCGCAAGGAAACACGCATGGGCCTAGGCCGCTCCGGTGGCTAGGGGGCGGCCGCTGCGCGACCATTCGCTCCACGAGCCCACGTACAAGCTGGGCAGGGGCAAGCCGGCGTGCGCCAGCGCCAGCAGGGTGTGGCAGGCCGTTACGCCCGAGCCGCAGTGCACCACCACCTCGCCGGCGCCAGTTACCAGCGGCGCGTACTTGGCGCGCAAGGCCTCGGGGGAGAGAAACTGGCCGGCCGCGTCGAGGTTTTCGCTAAACGGCACGTTGAGGGCGCCCGGAATGTGGCCCGCTACCACATCAATGGGCTCGACTTCGCCCCGGTAGCGGCGGGCTTCGCGCACGTCGATGACCAGGCCGGTGCCGGCGCGCAGCACCCGCTGCACGTGGTCGGCGTCGACGGTGGGCAGCAGCCAGGCCGTGGCGGGGTAGGGTGGCCTGGGCGCCGTAGCGGGTTCGGGGCCCGTAGCCACGGGCAAGCCGGCCGCCAGCGCCGCCTGCCAGCCGCCGTCGAGCACTTGGACGGCCGCGTGGCCGCTGGCGCGCAGCAGCCACCACAGCCGGGCCGCGGCGTTGGCGCCCTGCTTGTCGTCGTAGACCACCACCCGGGAAGCCGGCTCGATGCCCCACTCGCCCAGCCGCCGGGCAAACTGCTCGGGGAAAGGCAGTGGGTGCCGGCCCCCCGCGGCCGGGTCCGGCGCCGGGGCTGCCAGGTCCCGCTCCAGGTCGACAAACTGCGCCCCGGCGAGGTGGCGGGCTTCAAACGCGGCCCGGGCGCCGGGGCCAGTGCGGGCGTCGAGCAGGCAGACCTGGCCGCTGGCCAGCAAGGGGCGGAGCGCAGCGGGCGTGATGAGGGGAGCGAGATTCATAGGCGCGGCAAGCAGTGAAGCCGGGCCAAATTACGCGACTTGGCGACTTCCCGCCCGCCGCTCAGAACTTCGACCGGCGGCTTCGGCCGGCGCTGTTTAGGCCCGTGCCGGCGGGGCGGGCAGAAAGGCCGACCGGTCGCGCACGAAGGCCGCCATCCACACCAGGGTCAGAATCAGCGCGGCCGGACCGGGGCTTTGGCCGTGGGAGAGGTCGGTGGCAATGGCGCCGGCAAAATAGCTGGTGAGCAGCAGCAGGCCCAGTTTCATGGAGCGCGAGTAGAGAAACAAGGCCGTGAACAGCAGCTCCAGCAGGCCCAGCGGCACCCGCAGCTCGGCCACGCCGGCCCGGGCCAGGGCCGCTTGGATGCCAGCGCCGCCGAGCAGTTTCATGACGCCGCTGGCCGCGACCAGCAGGGCGGGCACGGCCGTGACCAACCCGGTCACGAGGCTTTTTTTGTTGAGAATCATCGGAGTAACGGTGGTGGGTGAGGAGCGCCGCGCGGGCCGTCCGGGTGGCCCGCTGCTGCCGGCAAAGGTGGCCGCCGCCGGGTATGAAATGGATAGCGGTTTACCGAAGGATACCGGTGTGCCCGGGTATAGCGCCCTGATTTATAACGACCTTTGTCCCATGCACTCGACCCAGCCCCGAACCCCGCAGGAATGCAACGCCTCCATGCGCTCCGTGCGCGACGCCCTTGATTTGCTCGGCGGCAAGTGGAAGCTGCCCATCATTGTGGGCCTCACCGGCGGCCCGCGGCGCTTCAAGCAGCTGCAGCGCGAGGTGGCCGGCATCACCGCCAAGATGCTCAGCAAGGAGCTGAAAGAGCTGGAAATCAACGGGCTCATCACCCGCCACGTGCAAGCCGACGCGGCTCCGGTGGCCGTCACGTACACGCTGGCCGCTTACGGGCGCACGCTCTACCCCGTCATTGAGGCCCTGCGTTCCTGGGGGCAGCAGCACCGCCGCCACATCATGCACCCCGAAACCCTGGAAGCGGCCGCCGAGGCCGAGTGGCCCGAGCCCGAGGCGTTGTCGGCCTAGGGCCTGCGGGCCGGCCACACCCACTGCGCGTAGAAAAAACTACTGAGGCCCCGCCGCCGCAGTTGCTCGATCTTCTAGCTGACAATCAACGGGGAAATCGTCGGGCGGGGTACGGCCCGCCAGTGCCGGCGCGGACGGATACACGTCGGCGGGAGCAAACCAGGCGTAACTTTACGTTACCAGGCCGGCCGCGCCCCGCAGCGGGGCCGCCGCGCCGAGTTTGAGTTTCCGCCTATGAAGGTTTTGCTGACGCTGGTTTTCCTGATGCTGTGCGGGCTGCCCCTGCGCGCGCAGGGCCCCGCGGCCGGGCAAGCCTACACCGACGCCCGCCTGGGCTACCGCCTCACCTACCCGCTGACCTGGCAGGTCAGCCAGGAGGCCGGGGCGGTGACCTTTTACGCCGGCGGCTCGCCCGACAACCCGCCGGCCGCCGCGGTGCTGCGCAGCCGCAGCCTGCCCGACGCGCTGAAAACCCCGAACCCGCTTGCCCAGGGCCTGCAGGATTCGCTGTGGAGCCGCATCCGCGCCCTGCCCCAAAGCCAGGTCTTGCGCCTGACCGAGCGCGACGCCGGCGCCTACCAGGAACTCAGCTACGACTACAGCTACGCCACGGCCGCGGGCCGCACCCGCGTGCTGGGCCGCCGCCTGCTGCGCGGCGGGCAGCAGCTGCAGCTGGAGTACCGCGCCCCGGCCGCCGACCGCCGCTACTTGGCCGAGGGCCAGCAGCTGGTGGAGTCGTTGGCGCTGACGGGTGGCAGCAGCCCCGCGGCCCCGCCCAAGCGCTACGCCGAGCAGGGCTGCGACGACAAAATGTACGGCATTGCGGCCCTGCGCGTGCACAACGGCATCTGGGAAGACGACTGCCGCACAATTCACGAGTTCAATACCAACGACTTGGCGGCCGCGCCCAGGGTGCACCGGCAGGTGCTGCCCTTTCAGTCGTACGCCCTGGCCAAAGGCTTCGACAACTGCCTTTACGCCGTTACCAAAGCCCCGACCAACGCGCCGGAGTACGTGTACCGCTACGACCCGGCCTCCCGGCAGGGCGGCTACACCGAGTGGCAGCTGCCGGCCCAGGGCGGGGAAAGCGTCTGGATTTCGGCCGCCACCGACGCCGCCGGCCGGCTCTACTTCATCACCTCCGACGGCAACCAGCTCGTGCGCGTGAGCCCCGCCGATGGCAGCGTGACGGTGGTGTGGTCGCACGACCCGGTGCAGCAGGCGCCCTACTACCCGGCCATCGGCTTTGCCGGCGCCGGGACCCACGCCAACTTCTGCCTCGACGACAAGGGCACGCTCTACGAGGTGTACAGCACCGACGGCGCGGTGCTGCGGGTCGACCTGCGCACCCTCAAAGCCGACCCGGACCTGCTGCCCATCGACGGGCTGCCCGAGCGCGGCGGCTACAGCGACCTGCTGATGCAGCAGGACGCCAGCGGGCAGCGCCGCCTCTACCTGGCCGGGCCCAAATCCATTTACGAAGTCGACCTGTCCTTCCGCGACGCCCGCCGCGTGCGCCGCGGCGTGTACACCGACCTGGCCGGCTGCAATTTGTTTCGCAGCCCGGTGCCGCCGCCCGCGGCGCCAGCCCCGGCCGCGGCCCCGTCCAGCGCCACTTGGCGCGGGCGGGTGCTCGACGCCGTGACGCGGCAGCCCCTGCCGCGGGCCCGGCTGAGCCTGCGCGGCCGCCCGGTGCCGCTCACGGCCGACGGCACCTTTAGCTTTAGCGCCCAGCCCGGTTTCAGCTACGCGGCCGAGGCCCAACTGGCCGGCTACCTGGCCGCCGACAGCCTCTACACGCTGCCGGCCGGGCCGTCGGTGCAGGACATCCTGCTGCGCCCCCTGGGCGTGGGCACCGTCACGGCCCTCGACAAAGTGCAGTTCGAGCAGGGGCAGGCCACGCTGCTCGCCTCGTCGTTCGCCGCTCTCGACCAACTCGTGACCCTGCTCTCCCAGAACCCGGGCATGAGCATCGAGCTGCGCGGCCACACCGACAACGTGGGCGACCCGCAGAAAAACGTGGCGCTAAGCGAGCAGCGCGTGGCGGCCGTCAAGACCTACCTCGTCAACCACGGCGTAGCGGCCGAGCGCATCAGCGGGGTGGGCCTGGGCGGGGCCGAGCCCCGGGCCAGCAACGAGCGGGAGGAAACACGCAAGCTCAACCGCCGCGTGGAGTTCCGGGTGACGGGCGTGCAGTAGCCCACCGGCCGCGCAACAACCGGAAACGCAGCGGTAACCGCGGACCGGGCGGAGCCGCAGCTCGGCCGCGGGCGCCGGAATTGCGTTACAGGAAGCAGTTCCACCCATCCGTCGTCGCCATGACCACGCTGCTGCTCCTGCTGACCTGGTTTTCCGTGCTTACGGCCACCCCGCCGGCCGCCGGCGTGCAAGCCTGGGCCGGCAACTACCGCTACGAGGAAGAACCCGTGAAAGCCGTGGCCGGCTACAGCATGGCCATGACCTGGCAACTGCGCCTGCAGCCCCCGGCCAGCGGCCGCCTCGGCGGGCAGCTGAACGTGGAGGGCCAGCAGACTTTTATGAAGCTGAAAGTGCGCGCGTCCGGCACTCCGACCGACGCCCAGGTCATCTTCGTGCAGGGCCTCGACGGCGCGGGCTACCAACAGCTCAAGCCCGGCGACGTGCTCTTTCGCCTGCACAAAGCCCCGAACGGCACCGTGCAGACTTACTGGGGCAAGCTTACCCCGCGCCTGTTGGAAACCTACCGGGACGGGCAGGTAGCGTTTGTGCGGAAGTAGGAAGGGGCTGCCAACCAGCAGCCGTATTGGACGGGCCGCTCAACCACCGGCCAGGAGCCGTTCGGCCCACGCATACAGCCCGTTAGCCGCGTACACCCCGCCCCGCAAGAAATGCTGCAGAAAGCTGGCCAACGAAGTGGTCAGTACGACCTGCTGGCCCCGGTAGGTGTTCAGAATGCGGTAAGCACTGGGAGCGTTGAGCAGCTCCACCTCCCACGTGTCGCAGTACAGCAGGCACTCGGCAATGGTGAAGCGTCGGGGCGGCTGGTAGTTGCCGGGGTGAGTCATGATTTCATCCAGTGGAACCATGCGGAACCAGTCTGTGGTCGATTCAAAACCGTCACACCAGCTGTAAAACAGCCGAAAATCTTCGGGTAATCTTAGATGGAGTTGCCCCTCAAACCGCCGAATCGAACGGGGCGGGGCGCCGGGGTAAAGGGTAATACCGGTTTGGGCTAAATTCGCCGGCAATGCGGCTAACCAGTCGGCTAGTACCATAATCGGAAGACGCGTAGGAACGCGGGCGAAAATATCCATTTCTATCCATGTCCTTGACCTCCCTCAAGCTCCCCGAACTCTCCCTGGTGCTGCTCATCGGCACCTCGGGGGCGGGGAAAAGCACCTTTGCTCGCCGGCTGTTCCGGCCCACCGAAATTGTCTCGTCGGATCAGTGCCGGGCCCTGGTGGCGGACGACGAAAACGACCAGGGCGCCACCACCGACGCCTTTGCCCTGCTGCACTTTTTAGTAGAGTTGCGCCTGAAGCGTGGCCTGCTCACCGTGGTCGACGCCACCAATGTGCAGCCGGAGGCGCGCAAGACCTTGGTGGAGCTGGCCCGCCGCTACCACGTGCTGCCCGCCGCCGTGGTGCTCGACGTGCCCGACCGCGTGGCCGAGGACCGCAACCGTCAGCGGGCGGAGCGCCAGCACCTGGGCCGCCACGTGGTGCCCCAGCAGCGCCAGCAGCTGCGCCGCTCCCTCAAGCTGCTCAAAGCCGAGGGCTTCCGGCACATCTACCACCTGCACGGGCCCGAGGAAATCGACGCCGTGCAGGCCGTGGTGCGCGACCCGCTGCACAACAACCGGCGCCACGAAACCGGCCCCTTCGACATCATCGGCGACGTGCACGGCTGCTACCAAGAACTAACGCAGCTGCTCGACCAGCTGGGCTACGCGGTGCAGGCCGAGACGGTGCAGGACGCGCGCGACCTGGGCGTGCGCGTTACTCGCCGGGCCGACGCTGACGCGGCGCGCAAGGTGGTGTTCCTCGGCGACTTAGTCGACCGCGGCCCAGAGTCGCCGGCGGTGCTGCGCCTCGTCATGCGCATGGTGCACGACGGGCTGGCGCTGTGCGTGCCCGGCAACCACGACATCAAGCTGCTGCGCTACCTGAACGGCAAGCAGGTCAACGAGCAGCACGGCTTCGCCGAAACCGTGCGCCAGCTGGCGGGCGAGTCGGACACCTTCAAACACCAAGTGCGGCAGTTTCTCGACTCGCTGGTGAGCCACTACGTGCTCGACGAGGGCCGCTTGGTGGTGGCCCACGCCGGCCTGCGCGAGGACATGCAAGGCCGCGGCTCGGGCGCCGTGCGGGCGTTTGCCCTGTTCGGCGAAACCACCGGCGAAATCGACGAGTTCGGCCTGCCGGTGCGCTACCCCTGGGCCGCCGAGTACCGCGGCCGGGCCACGGTGGTCTACGGCCACACGCCCGTGCCCGAGCCCGAATGGCTCAACAACACCATCGACATCGACACGGGCTGCGTGTTCGGCGGCCGCCTCACCGCCCTGCGTTACCCCGAGCGGGAGCTGGTGACGGTGCCCGCCGCCCAGGTCTACTGCGAGCCGGTGCGGCCGCTGCGGGGCGTGGTCAGCAGTACGTTGGCAGACCACCCAAGCGACCGGGCAACGGACAACTCGCAGTTGACGACTCCGCTTTCCGCCCAGCAGCAGCACGACGAGGTGCTGGACCTTGCGGACGTGCTCGGCAAGCAAATCGTGAAAACGCGCCTGCTGCCCTCGGTGACCATCCGCGAGGAAAACGCCGCGGCGGCGCTGGAAGTCATGTCGCGCTTTGCCCTGAACCCGAAGTGGCTGCTGTATTTGCCGCCCACCATGTCGCCTTCCGAAACCTCGGTGCTGCCCGATATGCTGGAGCACCCGGCCGAGGCCTTCGACTACTTCCGCCGCCAGGGCGTGGAGCGCGTGGTGTGCGAGGAAAAGCACATGGGCTCCCGCGTGGTGGTGGTGCTGGCCCGCGACGAAGCCGCCGCCCGGCGCCGCTTCGGGGTGGTGGGCGAGGGGCCGGGCAAGGTGTACACCCGCACCGGGCGCAATTTCTTCACTGATCCGGCGATGGAAGCCGCCTTCCTGGCCCGTCTGCAGGACGCGCTGAGCAGCAGCGGCTTCTGGGAGCGGTTCGATACCGACTGGGTGTGCCTCGACGCAGAGCTGCTGCCCTGGTCGGCCAAGGCCCAGGAGCTCATCAAAAACCAGTACGCCGCCGTGGCCTCCGCTGCCACGGCCGCCCTGCCCGCCGCGGCCGCTGCCCTCGGCCAAGCCGCCGCCCGCGGCCTCGACGGCCTCGAGGCCCTGCTGGCGCGCACCGTGGCCCGGCAGAACGCGGCCGAGCACTACGCCCAGGCCTACCGCCGCTACTGCTGGCCCGTGGAAAGCCTCGCGGACCTGCGCCTGGCGCCCTTCCACCTGCTGGCCACCGAGGGCCGCACTTACTTCGACAAGGACCACGCCTGGCACATGGAAACCCTGCACGCGCTTTGCCGCGCCGACGAGGGCCTGCTGCGCGCCACGCCCTACCGCGTGGTCACGCTGCGCGACATTCCGGACGTGGAGGTGGCCACGCAATGGTGGCTGGATTTGACCGAAGCCGGCGGCGAAGGCATGGTGGTGAAGCCTTACGACTTCATCCCCGCGGGCCAGAAAAATTTGGTGCAGCCCGCCTTGAAGTGCCGCGGCCGCGAGTACCTGCGCATCATCTACGGCCCCGACTACCTGCTGCCCGGCAACCTGGAGCGCCTGCGCGAGCGAAACGTGAAGAGCAAGCGCAACCTGGCCCTGCGCGAATTCGCCCTGGGCGTGGAGGGCCTGGAGCGCTTCGTGGCCGGGCAGCCGCTGCGGCAGGTGCACCAGTGCGTGTTCGGTGTGCTGGCCCTGGAAAGCGAAGCCGTGGACCCGCGCCTGTAGCAAGTCCGTGTGCTGCGGCGGCCCCCGCCAGCCCTGAGCCAGCGCCCCGGCTCAGGGCTGGCGGGTTTCCAGCGTCGGGTAGTTCAGCTTCAGCGTTTCCGCCAGCTCCGCCGCCAGGTCCGTATCGACGGTGAAGGCGTACAGGCCCCACCGGTCCTGGGCTTTGTAGAACGTAAAGGTGAAGCGCACCGGCTGCTGCTCGAAGCGCACCAAATAGGACGTAGCCGCCAGGTTCCAGCTCAGGCCGGTTGCCCGGATCTGCTGGCGGCCGCAGTACTTGCCGACGTTTTCCGGCGTGAGCTTGCGCAGCTCCGCCCGCTGCTGCTCAAAGCCTGCTTGGTTGTGCTGCGGCGCCGCACTGGTGGCGTACAGGTGCTCCAGCGCCTTTTCAGGGCCAAGCAGGGTATACTCGGTGAAAAACAGCTCCACCAGGGACGTGTGGTCCATCTGGCAATACCCGGGCAGCGCCAGCAGGCTGAGTAGTAGCAGGGTAAATAGCTTTTTCATGCGGAAAACACGGATAAAAAGTTGAGCGGCGGCCGGGGCTGTTTCGGCCGACAATGCGACCGAAACGGCCCCGGCCGCCGCTCAAAAACCAGTCCAGCCCGGCTTAGTGGCCCAGGCTCTTCTCCCGCGCCGCCCGAAACTCCGAGCCTGCCCGCCACTGCGGAAACGTGGTTTCGGCGGCCAGGCGCTGGCCCACGCGCAAGTACAGCTCCGCGTCCTGGGCAATGCCGGTCAGGTCCCAGCCGGGGCTGAACTGGTCGGCGGGCTTGTGGTACATATTAGTAGTGTACTCGCGGCGCTTGTCGGCAATGTAGGACTTGCCGTGGGCGCGGCTTTCGTAGCCGCCCGAGGCGTAGAGCGAAGGCACGCCCACGTGGGCAAAGCTGAAGTGGTCGGAGCGGTAGAACATGCCGGTTTCGGGCGTCTGGTCGGGCAGCAGGTAGCGGTCCTGCGCCCGGGCCGCCGCCCGGGCGTAGTCCTCCAGCTCCGATTGGCCGTAGCCGATGACGGTCAGATCCTTCATCGGGCCGTAGGGCCAGAGCATGTCCATGTTCAGGTCGGCCACGGTCTTATTCAGCGGAAACACCGGGTGCTGGGCGTAGTAGGCCGAGCCCAGCAGGCCCTGCTCTTCGCCCGTCACGGCCAGAAACACGATGCTGCGCGCCGGCTTCGTGGCCGATTTCTGAAAGCCCTCGGCAATGCTGAGCAGGGCGGCCAGGCCGGTGCCGTCGTCCACCGCGCCGTTGTAAATGGAGTCGCCCTGAATGGCCTTGCCCACGCCGAAATGGTCCCAGTGCGCGGAGTAGATGATGTACTCGTCGGGGCGGGTGGTGCCGGGCAGCACGCCCAGCACGTTCTGCGAGGTCTGGCGGCGCAGCTGGTTGCGGATGCTGCCCGTGAGCGTGAGCGGGCCGAGAAGCCGCGGGCGGAAGCCTTTGGTGTTGGCGGCTTGGTAGAGCGCCTCGTAGTTCTGCCCGGCGGCCTGAAACAGGCGCTTGGCCGCGTCCAGGGTCAGCCAGCCTTCCAGGGCGCATTTGTCGGCGCCTTTGTTGGCTGTCTGGGCGCGCAGCTTGGGGCTGACGGCCCCGCTCAGCACCACCGACCACGGGTACGCCGCCGGTTGGGTGTCGTGCACGATGAGCACCGCGGCAGCCCCGTGGCGGGCGGCTTCCTCGTATTTGTAGGTCCAGCGGCCGTAGTAGGTCATGGCCTTGCCGCGGAACAGGGTGGTGTCCGTGCCCGCGTTGCCGGGGTCGTTGACGAGCACCACCACGGTCTTGCCCTTCACGTCGAGGCCCTGGTAGTCGTCCCAGCCGTACTCGGGCGCCGTCACGCCGTAGCCGGCGAAGACCAGCGGGGAGTTGGTGACGGCTACTTCCGGCTGCTCGCGCTGGGTGAAGCTGACGAAGTCGGTTTTGTACTGCAGGCTCAGCGGCTGGCCCTTGCCGCCCTTGATGAGCAGCGCGGGCGCCGGCGTGCCGGTGATTTCAACCAGCGGCACCGGCTGAAAATAGCTACCGCCGGGCGCGGGCTGCAGGCCGAGGCGCTTGAATTCGGCGGCCAGGTAGCCGGTGATGCGCTTTTCGCCTTCCGTAAAGGGCTTGCGGCCCAGCATGGCGTCGGAGGCCACGGCGCGCAAATACCGGCCGAGCGTGGCCGTGTCGACGGCCGCCGGGGCGGGCGCCGGCGCTGCGACAGCAGGCGGCGCAACGGCCGGCGCGGCCGCGCCGGCCATGGTGGCCGCGGCGGGTTGGGTGCGGCAGCCGGTCAGCAAGGGCAGCAGGCCGACCGGGGCCGCCAGCAGCAGTCGGATCAGGGCAGAAGTGGGCATAACAGCGGGGAAATGCGCCGGCACCCCGGCGCGGCCGGCAACTTACAACGGCGGGCCCAGAATTGCCCCGCCGCTACCCGAACGCCGGGTACCCTGGCCGGGCTCCGTCACGATGACCCGCTCGGTGGCCCCGTACGGCTCTTGGGGCTCCAGAAACTGCAGGTTATCGAAGCCTATGGCGGCCCCAAATACTGATCCAGCAGCTCGACGCGGCTCAAACGGCGGTACCCAGCAGCTGGTCAGCCGACACCCCGCGTGGCGCAGCGCAAAGGCCATCGGCTAGGGCGCCACCCGGTTGTCGGCGGCCTTGCGGGCCAGCGTGCGTTCGATGCGCCGGTCCGGAATCAGCCACATGAAGGCCACGAACACGTAGATGGCCCCGGCCAGCCAGGGCTGCCACAGCGAGGCCAGAATGCCCGCAATGTAGAGCGGGGGCGAGGCCTTGCCCTTCAGGTCCCGGCCGATGGCGTGGGCCAGGACGGAGTCGGGGCCGTCCTGCCGGATAATCGTGCTTTGCAGCACCCAGTACGCCACGCCCGACATCAGCAGCACCGCGCCGTAGAGGGTGAGCGTGGCCGGGGCAAAGTGGTTTTCGCCCATCCAGCCGGTGGCGAAGGGCACCAAGGACAGCCAGAACAGCAGGTGCAGATTGGCCCAGAGCACCACGCCGCTGATGCGCGAGGCGCTGCTGAGCATGTGGTGGTGGTTGTTCCAGTAAATGCCGATGTAGATAAAGCTCAGCACGTAGCTCAGAAACACCGGCACCAGGGGCAGCAGGTCGGCCAGGGTGCCGTGGCCGTGCGGCACCTTGATTTCCAGCACCATGATGGTGATGATGATGGCGAGTACACCGTCGCTGAAGGCTTCGAGGCGGCCCTTGTGCATGGCAGAAAAAAGTTGAGCAGCTTGGTTCGGTCCCGCAGCCGCAGCTATCAAGACCGAACAAAGCTGCTCAGAAATGCGCAATGCGCAATGCTGCCCCTGCGCCGAGCGGGGCTTCCAGGGGCCTACTTCGGATTATTCTCCGGCTGCTCCCCGGTCTCGTCGGGCTGCTCGTACTCGCCCACGCGCCCGAACTGCCGCTCGTGCCGGATGCCCGCGTCCTCGCCGTAGGGGTGGCCGCCGAAGCCGTGGCGCATCATGGCAATGGCCTTGGCCCAGGTCGGGTCCTTGTCGCGGGAGGTGAAGAGCTGCACCACCGACTGCGTGATGACCGGAATAGGTACTTCCATGTGCAGCGCATCGGCCACCAGCCAGTTCACTTCGCCGGTGTCCTCGATGTAGCTGGGCACGGTGAAGCCGCCTTCCTGGTCGTAGGTCTTTTTCATCAGCTCGATGAGCCAGCTGCGCACCACCGAGCCGTTGTTCCACAGCTGCAGAATGGCGCTGATGTCCAGCTTTTCGCGGAAGTGCGTGAGCAGGCCCATGCCCTCGGCAATGGCTTGCAGCATGCCGAACTCGATGCCGTTGTGCACCAGCTTCACGTAGTGCCCGGTGCCGGCCGGGCCGGTGTGCAGAAAGCCGCCGGGCACGGCCGTGGCCACGAAAAAGTCTTGCAGCAGGGCCACGGCCGCCGGGGCGCCGCCCACCATGTAGCAGGCGCCGGTGCGGGCGCCGCCGGGGCCGCCGCTGGTGCCGCAGTCGAGGAAGTGCACGCCCTGCGCCTGCACCCGCCGGGCGCGGCGGATGGAGTCGCCCCAGTAGGAGTTGCCGCCGTCGACGAGCACGTCGCCGGGTTCCAGCACCCCGAGCAGCTGCTCGATGATGCCGTCGACGGCCGCGCCGGCCGGGATGTACATAAACACTTTGCGCGGGCGCGCCAGCCGCTGGGCCAGCTCCGGCAGCGTGCCCACGACGTGAATCAGGTCGGATTCCAGGTCGGGCCGCGGGCGAATGTCCATGCCCACCACGGGGTAGCCTTTTTCGGCCGCCTGCTGGGCCAGGGCCGCGCCCATTTTGCCGAGGCCGACGATGCCGATTTGGGTGTTGCTCATGTCAAGGGTGAAGTTGTGGAGTGGTGAATTTGTGAAGGATGGGGCAGGTGGAGCTGAGGGCCGCAGCGCCAACGCTGGGAGGAAGAAGGAAGCCGTAACTCAGCAGCCAGTAGCAGCAGTTCGGGGCATTCACTGCGCACCAATTCGTGCCTTCATTCCTGGAGCCTGCGGGCAATGATGCGGGCCGGGGCGCCGTCGGCTCCTTCGATGAGCAGGGGCAGGCAGATGATGTCGTAGCGGCCCGGTTCAGCTTGGCGCAGGTTCAGGCCCTCGATGACGGTGATGCTGGCGCCGAGCAGAATTTTGTGCGTATCGGCCGGCCCCACGGAGAGGTAGTCCACGCCCACGCAGACCACGCCGTTGTCGCGCAGCCACTTGGCCGCGTCGGCGCGCACCTTCACAAAGTCCTGGGTAAATGGCTGAACCGACCAGTTGCGCTCGGTATTCCGGGTGCGAAACAGCAGCCGCGCCCCGGGCTGCACCTCGGGCAGTTGCCGTTCCAGCTCGTCGCGCGTTACAAACTGTTCGTGCTCAATGCGTACCACCCGGGCCGGGCCCATGAGGGTGCTGAGGTCGAGCTGGGTGACGTCGGCCCCCTCGGCCAGGAAGTGGCGCGGAGCGTCGACGTGGGTGGCGGTGTGGGCGCTCAGGCTGAGCTCGGTCACGTTGGCCGCGTCGCCCCAGGCCATGCTGCGCGTCGGGCGGATGTGCACCGGGGCGTTGTCGGGCCAGTGCAGCATCTGGTCGGTGATGGGCGTGGTCAAATCCAGCCAGGGCGAGGGAGTAGGGGAGTCGGGCATGGTGGGTGATTTGGTGAGTTTTAACTGCACGTCAGGTCTCGGCTTCGCTCGACATGACCTTTTATTCCTCCCTCGTTACTTGCCCGGCTCCGCCGGCACGGGTTCTTGCAGTTGCTGCTGCTCTTCCTGCTCGTCCGACACGCCGGCGAACAGGCTGCCGTCGGGGCGGCGCGGGTGCAGCAGCTTGGCAATGAGGCCGGTCCAGCCGGTTTGATGGCTGGCGCCGAGGCCCTGGCCGGTTTCGGCGTGGAAATACTCGTGGAAGAGCAGAAAATCCTTGAAGTGCGGGTCGTCCTGAACGTGCGGGTCGGGGCCGAGGGCGGGGCGGCGGCCCTGCGCGTCGCGCAAAAACAGGCGGGTGAGGCGCGCGGTTAGCGCATCGGCAATGCCGAGCAGGGTGCAGTACTCGCCCGAGCCGGTGGGGTATTCCACCTTGAACTCGTCGCCGTAGTAGTGGTGGAAGCGCTGCAACGACTCGATGATCAGGAAGTTCATCGGCAGCCACACCGGCCCGCGCCAGTTGGAGTTGCCCCCGAACAGGTCCGTTTCCGACTCGGCCGGCTCGTAGCGCACCGTGAAGTCCTTTTCGGGCGTGTGGTACACGTAGGGATGCTCATGGTGGTACTTTGACAACGACCGGATGCCGTAGTCGGAGAGGAACTCCGCCGGGTCGAGCATGCGCTTGAGCAGCAGCTTCATGCGGTGCCCGCGCAGCAGGCTCAGCAGGTGGCGGCGGCCCTTGCCCGGCTCCTGCCAGCGCGACACCAGCGCGGCCAGCTGCGGGCGGTGCTCCAAAAACCAGCTCATGCGGGCCACAAACGTGGGCATCTCGCGCATCAAATCCTCGTCGAGCACTTCCACCGCAAACAAGGGCACCAGCCCCACCAGGGAGCGGACTTTCAGGGGCTGCCGGCCGCGCTCCGGGGTGTTGAGCACGTCGTAGTAGAACCCGTCCTCGTCGTCCCACAAATCCAGGCTGTCCGGGCTGCCGTTCATGCCGGCCATGGCGTCGGCGATGTAGAGGAAGTGCTCGAAGAACTTGCTGGCCATGTCCTGGTAGATGGGGTTGGTCTTGGTCAGCTCCAGGGCAATGCGCATCATGTCCAGCGCGTACATGGCCATCCAGGAGGTGCCGTCGGCCTGCTCCATAAAGGTGCCCGGCGGCAAATCGGCCGAGCGGTCGAACACACCGATGTTGTCGAGCCCCAAAAAGCCGCCTTCGAACACGTTGCGGTCTTCCACGTCCTTGCGGTTTACCCACCAAGCGAAGTTCAGCAGCAGCCGGTGGAAGCTGGCTTCCAGAAACGCCACGTCGCCCTCGCCACGTTGCTTCTGGTCCATTTTGTACACGCGCCAGGTGGCCCAGGCGTGCACCGGCGGGTTCACGTCCGAGAAGTTCCACTCGTAGGCCGGCAGCTGCCCGTTTGGGTGCATGTACCAGTCCTGCAGCAGCAGCCCCAGCTGGTGCTTGGCAAAGTGCGCGTCGACCATGGCCAGCGGCACGCAGTGGAAGGCCAAGTCCCAGGCCGCGTACCAGGGGTACTCCCAGGTGTCCGGCATCGAAATGACGTCGGCGTTGTTGAGGTGGCGCCAGTGGGCGTTGCGGCCGTGCTGGCGCGATTCCGGGGGCGGCGGAAAAGCCGGGTCGCCCGTGAGCCACTCCGGCACGTCGTAGTAGTAGAACTGCTTGCTCCAGAGCATGCCCGCCAGCGCCTGCCTCTGCACGTTGCGCGCGTCCGCGTCGCCGATGTCGGCCTGCAGCGCCGCGTAAAATTGGTCCGTCTCGTCGCGGCGCTGCTGCATGAGCTGGTCGAAGTCAGCGAAGGGCGCGGCCAACTCGGGCGGGCCCAGGCGCCAGCGCAGCCGCCGCTGCTGCCCGGCCGGCACCAGCAGCCGGTAGTGCGCGGCGGCCTTGGTGCCCACGCGCTCGGGGTTCACGGCATCGGCCCGGTTGTGCAGCACGAAGTCGTTGATGCCGTCCTTGAAAAACCGCTCCTCCGCGGGCGCCGCCACCCCGAACAGCCGCTGGCAGTTGGTCTGGTTGTCGCAAAACAACAGCTCCGGCGCCTGCTCGTCGAGCGGCTCGCAGTACAGGCGCAGGGCCGGCAGCTCGCGGTGCGCTACCTCGAGGTGGCCGTCCGCGTCGGCGCGCAGCTGGGGGCGGTAGGCGTCGGAGCCCCAGCTCCAGGTGTTGCGAAACCAGAGCTGCGGCAGCACGTGCAGCGGCGCGTCCTCGGGCCCGCGGTTGTACACGGTCAGCTCGATGAGCAGGTCCGTGGGGCTGGCCTTGGCGTACTCCAGACAAATGTCGAAGTAGTGGTTTTCGTGGAAGACGGCCGTGTCGAGCAGCTCAAACTCGGGCTTGTGGCGGTTGCGGCGGCCGTTTTCCTGCACCAGCCACTCGTAGGGAAACGCCCGTTGCGGATACTTGTAGAGCATCTGCATGTAGGAGTGCGTGGGCGTGTTGTCGAGGTAGTAGTACAGCTCTTTCACGTCCTCGCCGTGGTTGCCCTCGGGCCCGCTCAGCCCGAACAGCCGCTCCTTCAGGATGGAGTCCTGCCCGTTCCAGAAGGCGGGCGCGAAACACAGCCGCTGCTTGTCGTCCGAGATGCCGCCGATGCCCTCCTCGCCCCAGCGGTAGGCGTAGCTGCGGGCCATGTCGTGGGTGGTGGCGTGCCAGGCGTCGCCGCCGGCGGAGTAGTCCTCGCGCACGGTGCCCCACTGCCGGTCGGCCAGGTAGGGGCCGAAGCGGCGCCAGGGCGTGGCGCCCTTCGGGGCGTTGGCCGTGGCCAGGCGTTGGTGTTCGGGCGTGTCGGGTGTGGTCGACATAAGCAAAAAGTAGCGCGGGCTTGCGGCCGCGGCCATCAGATGGGGACTCCTCGGGTGCCTGAGCGGTAGGGTGGCCGAACGGCCCAGGCGGACGCGGGCTGCCGCCCGCGCCGGGGGCTCAGCCGTTGCCCACGAAGCCGGGGTAGAGCAGCATCCCGCCGTCGGCAAACAGCGTGTGGCCCGTCACGTAGTCCGATTCGTCGGAAGCCAGCCACACGGCCACCTTGCCGATGTCGGCGGGCTCCCCGATGCGGCCGTAGGGAATGAGTTTCAATAGGTCGCGCTCTTCCTGGGGCGTGTCGCGCGCTTCCGCGTTGATGGGCGTGGCAATGGCGCCCGGCCCGATGCCGTTGACGCGGATGCGGTGCGGGGCCAGCTCCTGGGCCACGCTCTTCATCAGCAGCATCAGCCCGCCCTTGCTGGCGGCGTAGTTCACGTGCCCGGCCCAGGGAATCACCTCGTGCACCGAGCTCATGCAGATGATCTTGCCCGTGGCCCGCGACACGTCGGGCTGGGGCCCGCGGCGCACAAACTCGCGCGCCGCCTCGCGCATGCACAAAAACTGTCCCGTCAGATTTACCCCGATGACGCGCTGCCACTGCTCCGCGGTCATGTCCAGAAACGCCGCGTCCTGCTGAATGCCCGAGTTGCTGACCAAGATGTGCACGGTGCCGTATTTTTCCACGACGGTACGAAACATGCGCTGCACGTCTTCTTCCTTGCTTACGTCGGCCTGCACGGCCAGGGCCTCGCCGCCGCCGTCCTTGATGCGTTGGGCCAGCTTTTCGGCCGGCTCGGCTTCCTTGTGGTAGTTGATAACGACGGTGGCGCCCGCCGCGGCCAGCGCCTCGGCCACGCCGAAGCCGATGCCGGAACTGGCCCCCGTGACGAGGGCAATTTGGTGTTGGAGTAGGAGAGGAGTAGGCTGAGTCATGGCTGCAGTCGGGATGAAAACCTATTGCTAGACCGCAAAACCGGCCCCGGGGTTACAGCCATTGGGTTTCGTCGCGGCCACCGGGCGCGGGTGCCGGCGGCGCCGGCAAACTGCGGCACAGCAGCTGTTTTTTTTGTGAAGGAGCCTATTGGAGCCCGGCTCGGCCCTGGTGGCCGGCCCCGCGGCCTAGTCAATCCGGCTGCTCTAGCCGATTATTGGGCGGTGTTGCGAAAATAAAGTAGCTGATAATTAACCGATTATTAATTATGTATCACAAGTTTCAATAATTATTGAAACTTGTGATACATTTGGAGCGAACAAAGCACTGAAGCTTCTTTTCTTCATCTTTTTTGTGTACCGCTATGGCACCCACGCGCATCGTTCTGGCCGGTGGCACCGGCTTTCTGGGCCAACGCCTGATTCGCCACTTCCGCCGCCCCGGGGTGGAAATCGTGGTGTTGTCGCGGGAGCAGCTACCCGCCTACGCCAACGTGCGCTACGTGCGCTGGGACGGCCGCACCCTCGATGAGTGGGCCGCCGAGCTCGACGGGGCCGAGGTGCTGGTGAACCTGGCGGGCCGCAGCGTCGACTGCCGCTACCACGCGGCCAACCGCCGCGCCATCGTCGACAGCCGGGTGGAAAGTACGCGGGTGCTCGGGGCGGCCGTGGCGGCCTGCCGCCGCCCGCCGCGGGTGTGGCTCAATTCCTCCACGGCCACCATCTACGAGCACACGGAAGGCGAGCGGCCGGCCAACACCGAGGCCGACGGCGTCATCGGGCGGGGCTTTTCGGTGGAGGTGGCCCAGGCCTGGGAAGACGCCTTCTGGGCCTGCCCGGCGCCCAACACCCGCCGCGTGGCCCTGCGCACGGCCATTGTGCTCGGCGCCGAGGGTGGGGCCTTTCCGGTGCTGGCCCGGCTGGCGCGCTGGGGCCTGTGCACCCCGCAGGGGAGCGGCCGGCAGTGGATCAGCTGGCTGCACGCCACCGACTTTGCCCGGGCCGTCGAATTTCTGATTGAGCAGCCGGGCGCCAGCGGAGTGTTCAACCTCTGCGCGCCCGAGCCCCTCCAAAACCGCGACTTCAACGCCCTGCTGGCCCAGCAGCTGCGCCCGGTGCTGCGCCTGCCCCAGCCCGAGTGGCTGCTCGAAGCCGGCGCCTGGGCCCTTCAAACCCAGACCGAGCTGGTGCTCAAAAGCCGCAAAGTATACCCCCAGCGCCTGCTCGAATGGGGCTTTCAGTTCCAATTTCCCGGCTGCCAAGCGGCCGTTGCCGATATTCTGCGTACCGTAGAGGCCTGATTCGCGGCCTTTGCGCTTTTTCCTTCATGCCCGACCCGACTAACCCAACCGCCGACTCCTCGCCCGACCTGCTGCCGCTAGAGCAGGCCAAAGCCCAGTTTGTGCAGCTCTGGGGCGCCACCAGCGCCAACTGGGGCATCAACCGCACCATGGCCCAGATGCACGCGCTGCTGCTGGTATCGGCCGAGGCGCTGAGCACCGAAGACCTGATGGCGCAGCTGCAGATTTCGCGCGGCAACGCCAGCATGACCGTGCGCGAGCTGCTCGACTGGGGCCTGGTGTATAAGGCCCTCAAGCCCGGCGAGCGGCGCGAGTACTTCGTGGCCGAAAAAGACATGCTGCAGGTCACGCGCTGCATCATCCGCGAGCGGAAACGCCGCGAGCTGGACGCGATGAAGCGCAGCCTCGACCAGCTAGCCGCCCTGCCCGGCGACCCCACCGAGCCCGGCTACCGCGAGTTTCACCGCGTGCTCGGCGACATTCAGCAGCTGGCCGACAGCGCCGACACGGTGCTCACCGGTGTGATGAAGGCTGAGAAGAACTGGTTGATCGACAAGTTTCTCCGAATGTTCACCTAGGGCGGCCGGCTCCGGTCCGCCCGCCACTCCCCGTGCGTATGGACCCCGCCAACCAACCGCCCCGCCTCTATCCCGAAGACGACGAAACCGCGGCCCCGCCCCAGTCGGTGGGGCAGTGGCTGACCCAGACGCCGCCGGGCTGCGCCGTGCTGGCCGTGGTGCCCACCGCCGCGCTCAGCGCCGCGCTGACCTTCCTTTCCACCAACGTTTTTCAGAGCTACGGCATCATGGTGTTTCTGGCCTCGCCTTTTATCGGGGGGCTGGTCGCCAATGCCATGTATACTGCCCGCCGGGCCCCGGGGGAGCCCCAACCCGGCTTGGTAGCCACCTGGGTCACCGTCGTGCTGGCCGCGCTCAGCACGCTGGCCTTGCTGGTGGCCTCGGCCTTGGAAGGCGTCATTTGCGTGCTGATGGCCGCGCCGCTGGCGTTGCTCATGGCGCTGATTGGGGCGTGGCTGGGCAGTTCGCTGAGTCACATGATTGGGGAGCGAAATTCGGCCCGGGTGCTCACGGTGCTGGTGTTGCTCTACCCGGTTGGGCAGGCGCTGGAAGCCCGCTACCCCGTGCCGGTGCCGGCCCACCGCGTTGTCACGCGGCTGCGGGTGCAGGCTTCGCCCGAGCGCGTGTGGCAGGTGCTCACGCGGCCGGTGCAGTACCCGGCCGAAGTGGGCTGGTTGTTTCGGGCCGGCGTGGCCTACCCCACGCGCACGGCCCTGCAAACCACCCCCGACGGCCGCCATCAGCTCATCTGCACCTATTCGCAGGGCGCAGCGCGGTTGCCGGTGACGAGCTGGCAGCCGGGGCGGGAACTGACGTTTCGGGTGCCCGACATGCCCGCTCCGATGCAGGAGCTGAGTCCGTACCCGCGCATTCACGCCCCGCACCTGCACGGCTATTTCCGCGTGGAGCAGGGCACCTTCCGCCTGCTGCCCCAGCCCGACGGCAGCACCGTGCTCGAAGCCTCGACCTCCTACCGCCACAGCATTGCCCCGCGCGCCTACTGGCAGCTCTGGAGCGACTACCTGCTCGACGACATGCACCAGCGCGTGCTTTCCGCCATCCAAACCCAAGCCCAGCATGAGTAGCCGCGTCATGGCCCGGCCCCGCGCCCGCCGCCGCACCCCCGCCGATACCGCCCCCGAAGCCGCCCTGTTCGACGCCGGTTTCGTGCGCCACCTCTTCAATCAGCTGGCGCCCAGCTACCGCTGGCACCAGTGGATGGCGCTGGGCCTAACCGCCGCCTGGCGCCACCAAGCCGCGCAGCTGCTGCCCGCGCTGCCGGCCGCTGGCACGGTTGTCGATTTGATGTGCGGGGGCGGGGAGCTGTGGCCGGCGCTGCGCCGCCGCCTCGGGCCCGGCGCGCAGGTGCAGGCCGTGGATTTTGCCGGCGCCATGCTTGCGCAGGCGGCGCAGCGCCGGCAGCAGGCCGTTCACGCCAACACCACCCTGCACCTGGCCGACGCGCTGCGCACCCCGCTGCCCGCCGCCGCCGCCGATGCCGTGGTGTGCGGCTACGGCCTGAAAACGCTCGATGCCCGTCAGTTCCTGGCCCTGGCCGCCGAAGTGCGGCGCCTGCTGCGGCCGGGCGGAACCTTCGTGCTGCTCGAATTCACCCTGCCCCGGCAAGGCTGGCGCCGCTGGGCGTTTCGGCAGTACCTGGGCTCGGTGCTGCCGCTGCTGACCTGGCTGAGCCGGGGCCGCGCCGCCCTGCACCGCTACTTGCCCTTCTACGCCCACAGCTTCGCCAACCTCGACGCGGTGGAAGGCGCTTTTCTGGCCGCCGGCTGCGCCGAGGTGCGGCAAGTGCCCTTGTTGCTGGGCTGCGCCACGGCCCTCGTGGGCCGGCGCGGCAGCTGAGTTGGCCGGAACTGTTTGCCCGCTCGACACCGATGCGGCTGCTCACACTGTTGGGCGCCGCCGGCAGGCTTAGGCCGTGGCTGGTGAAGTTGAATTAGTGTGCGTTTATCAGCATACGTATTGACTGTCAATGCTTTGAGTAAAGTTTGCTATCCGACATCAGCCGCGGCCCTCCGGCCTGCTCCCGGAGAAGTTGCCCAACCGGCGCGCCGACCAGCCGCCAGCTTAGCCGGCGTAACCGGCCGCCGCCGCCGAAACCGCACTAATTTGCCCGCATGCAACCGCGAATCGAAGCCGAGCTGCGCCGCCTGGAGCCGCTGCACGGCATCCGCATCCTCTACGCCTGCGAAGCCGGCAGCCGGGCCTGGGGCTTTCCCTCGCCCGATTCCGACTACGACGTGCGCTTTATTTACTGCCGCCCGGCCAGCTGGTACCTGACCCTGGACGAAGGCCCCGACACGCTCAATTTTCCCCTCGACGACGAGCTGGACCTAGCCGGCTGGGACCTGCGCAAGGCCCTGAAACTACTGCGCGGCTCCAACGCCGCCCTGTTGGAGTGGCTGCAGTCGCCGGTGGTGTACCTGGAGGCCCTGGACTTTCGCACCGTCCTGCAGCCGTTGCGGGCCGAGTGCTTCAACCCGCTGGCCGGGCTGCACCACTACCTGGGCCTGGTGCGCCGCGGGGTAGAAGAGGACCTGCCGCCGCCCGCCATCCGCCTAAAACGCTTGTTCTACGCCCTGCGCTCCGTGCTAGCCGCCCGCTGGATTCGGGAACGGCAAACCGTGCCACCGATGGAGTTCCGCCTCTTGCGCGAGTTGGTGCCCGCGGAGTTGCAGGCCGACGTGGACGCGCTCTTGCGCCTAAAAGCCCGGGCCGACGAAACAACCACCGCCCCGCGCCCGGCCGGGCTGGCCCACTTCATCGAAGCCGAATACTTGGCCGGGCAGGCCGCCCGCACCGCCCCGGCGCCCCCGCGCCGCGACGACCCCACGCCGGCCCTCAACGAGCGGTTTCGGCAGCTGCTGGCGGGGAGCTTTTAAAGTTCCGCGCGAACCTGCGCGGAACCGCGGCGAGCAACCGATATCGTGTGTGCCATCATTATTGAGCGGCGCCACAGCCTGGTCTGATTCTTAGTTCACGGCGTAGCGCGCATGCATTTCGGCCAGGCGGCCGCGCGCTATGGCTTTGCGGGCCGCCCGGAAAAACAACGGCTCGATAAAGCGACCCAGCCCGGGAAAGCGCGAGTTGGTGAGTTTGAGGAAGATGGCCGTGTCGGCAAAGTGCTTAGGGCGGCGCTTCTGGTCGACGAGCTGGTCGCGAATCAGGCCGTGGTAAATGAGGAAGCCGAGCTCAAAGTCGGGGTTGCCGGGCGAAACCTTCACCCGTACCACCGCCGACTGCGCCGTACGGTTTGCGAAATAGTGGACGGTACCGCGGCCCACCGTGACCTGCTCGCCGGCCCGTAGCACCACCTTCTGGTTGCCGTGGCCAAATTCTAATTCGCCCGCGACAACCTCGAAACATTCGTCGAAGAGGTCGTGGAAGTGCTTGGGCGTGAAATAATGGGGTGCCACGTACAGCAGCAGCTCGGAGTAGCCGACGTTGTCGCGGGCGCTGCGCACGACGTGCAGGTGCTCCGCGGTCGGCAAGGTAGCAGTAAGCATAGGCGAGAAGAAGAGAAGGGTGACCCCGCCGGGGCGGTACGGTCGCGCTTTTCCAACAAACTTAACAGGACTTACCTTGCTTCTATGCTCCTCATTCCCGATCTGCGCCAGCAGCACCTGATTCTCTTCGAAGCCGTCAGCGGCAGCCGGGCCTACGGCACCAACCTGGCCCACTCCGATACCGACCTGAAGGGCGTGTTTGTGCTGCCCGAGCGCCAGTTTCTGGGCCTCGATTACGTGCCGCAGGTGGCCAACGACACGAACGACGAGGTGTTCTACGAGCTGCGCCGCTTCACCGAGCTGGCCCTCAAGAACAACCCCAACGTGCTGGAGCTGCTGGCCTCGCCGGCCGACTGCGTGCGGCAGCGCCACCCGCTGTTCGCGGCGTTTCGGCCCGAGCTGTTTCTCTCCCAGCTCTGCCGCCAAACCTTCGCCGACTACGCCGTGGCCCAGATCAAGAAAGCCAAGGGCCTCAACAAGAAAATCAACAACCCCGAGCCGCCGGCCCGCAAGTCGGTGCTCGACTTCTGCTACGTGACCCGCGGTGCCGGGGCCCAGCCGGCCGAAACCTGGCTGCAACGGCAAAGCCTCACGGCCGCGCAGTGCGGCCTGGCCAATGTGCCGCACTTGCCCGACCTCTACGCGCTGTTCGTGGACGGCTCGGCGGATGGCCGACTCGGCTACCGCGGCCTCATCCGCGACGCGGAGCTGAGCAACGACGTGCAACTCTCGGCCGTGCCGAAAGGGGAGGAGCCCGTGGCGTATTTGTCGTTCAACCGCAACGGCTACAGCACCTACTGCCGCGTGTACCGCGAGTACTGGGACTGGGTGCAAAAGCGCAACACCGAGCGCTACCAAAACACCGTGCAGCACGGCAAAAACTACGACGCCAAGAACATGCTGCACGTGTTTCGCTTGCTGCAGATGGCCGAGGAAATTGCCCGCGAAGGCCGCCTGCACGTGCGCCGCCCCAACCGCGACTTTCTGCTGCAGATCCGCCGCGGCGAGTTCGAGTACGCCGACCTGGTGCAGCAGGCCGAAGCGCTGGTGCAACGTGTCGATGCGGCCTTTGCCGCCTCCGCACTGCCCCCTGAACCCGACCGCGCCGCCGTGGAGCAGGTGCTCATCGAGACGCGGCAGCGCTTTTACGCCGGGGCCTAAAAAAAGCGGGGCCGCGGCCAGGAGGCGCGGCCCCGCAAGGGAGCTGGTCGGTCGACGAACCGCCGCGGCGGGCGTTGTCGGGCGGGACTAGAAGCGCGTGGTGCTGTGCTTGGGGCGCAGCTGGAACGTTCTGTTGCTGCTCTTGCCGGTTTTGCGCAGGCTGAAGCGCTTGGCTTTCTTGCGGCCCTTGTAGGTTTTGTAGTTGGGGCGGTGCGTGTAGATGCGGCCCTTCATTTTGGCCTTGGCGTAGGAGCTGATGCGGGCCGCTTCGGCCGGCGTGGTGGAGGCCACGCTGCTCACCAGCAGCGCAAAGCAGAGAAGCAGGATTCGGATCATCGGAGAGAGAAGGTTGAAGTGGCGGTTCGTAACTGTTAAACTCTCCAGGTCACTTGAAAATTGTGTGCCAAAATCTAAAGTGCTGCGGCTCGTCTGCGCGTAGCGCCGGCAGGTGGCGATGTTGCTGGCGTAATAATGTATTGTTGTTGAGTTGGTTGTAGAAATAAAAAAAGTTCCTGTTGCCGCTAAAAAAACGACGCCGACGGAGTTTTGTGCAGTCGTGAATTGAGCAAAACAAGGAAGGCTTGCCGCGGCCGAGAAAATTTCAACGCCGGATTTGTGGAAACTACTGCCAGCCGACATCTACCCGCTGAGCCCTCGTTGCGGGCACCCAGCGCAAGCGGGTAGTGGTTTGATCGTAGGAGGGGCCGACTACCCGCCTAAAGCCCGCAGGCTTCCTGCGGGCTTTTTTGCGCGCTGCGGCCGGCGGCCACAGAAGATTGGGCCTGCCCCTGTCCGCGGCGGCTGGTTCGGCGCCGTTACCTTCGGGTTGTATATCCTTCGCTATGTCCCAAACTTCATCCTCCCTCGAAGCCCACATCCGCGCCGCCCTGCTCGGCCTGGCCGTCGGCGACGCGCTGGGCGTGCCCGTTGAATTCGAAAGCCGCGCCCGCCGCAAAGCCGACCCCGTGGTGAGCATGCGCGCCTACGGCACCCACAACCAGCCCGCCGGCACCTGGTCCGACGACGCCTCGCTAACCTTCTGTTTGGCCGAAAGCCTAACCAAAGGCTACGACCTGGGTGACTTGAGTCGCCGTTTCATCAACTGGTACGAGCATGCTTACTGGACGCCTCACGGGCGCGTCTTCGACATAGGCGTGGCTACAGCCGAGGCCATTCGCCGCTTGGAGCGTGGCACGCCGCCGCTACACGCGGGCGGTTCTGACGAGTACAGCAACGGCAACGGCTCCCTGATGCGCATCCTGCCGCTGGTGTTCTACACGCGCAACTTGCCGGTGGCTGAGCGGCTGCAACAGACTCGTGAAGTGTCGAGCCCCACGCACGCTCACCCGCGCTCCGTGCTGGCCTGCTTCATCTACCTCGAAGTGGCCCGGCAGCTGCTGCTGGGAGCTGATAGGCAGGTCGCTTTTGATGAAGCGCGGCACATTGTGGTGGCCGCCATTGCCAATGAGCCGGCGCTGCTGGCCGAGCAGCACCGCTTTCACCGCATTCTGCAGCAGCCCCACGGCGAATACGAAATTCTGCCCCTAGCGCAGTATCGCGAAGACGAAATCAGTGGCTCCGGCTACGTGCTCCACACCCTGGAAGCCGCTCTTTGGGGCCTGCTGCGCTACGACACCTACGCCGAAACCGTGCTGGCCGCCGTCAACCTCGGCGACGACACCGACACGACTGGCGCCGTCGCCGGCGGCCTAGCCGGCCTGTACTACGGCGAGCAGGCCATTCCGCCCGAGTGGCTGCAGGTGCTGGCCCGCCGCGCCGACATCGAGGACTTGGCTGCCCGCTTGGCCGCGGCGGTGAAGTAAGTGGTCCGGTGCGAGTTATCGGTCGTCGGGCCGACGCTAACAAAAAAGCCCGCGACACCAGTCGCGGGCTTTTTGATTTGTCAGAACAGGCAGTCAAGAGCGAAGTGCGCCCTGACAACTGCTTACGCTTCCACGACCACGCCCATCTTGCTGAACTTGTCGATGCGCTGCGACACCCGCTCGTCGTGGGGCAGGGCGTCTAGCTCGTCCAGGGTTTTGAGGATGGTCTTTTTCAGCGTCTGAATCATTTTGTCCGGGTCGGTGTGGGCGCCGCCCAGGGGCTCCTTCACGATGCCGTCAACCAGGCCGGCCTTGAGCATGTCGGTAGCGGTGAGCTTCAGCGCTTCGGCGGCCTGCTCCTTGTAGTTCCAGGAGCGCCACAGGATGCTGGAGCACGACTCGGGCGAAATCACCGAGTACCAGGTGTTTTCCAGCATCAGCACCCGGTCGCCGATGGCAATGCCCAGGGCTCCGCCCGAGGCGCCCTCGCCGATGATGATGCAGATAACGGGCACCTTCAGCATGAACATTTCCTTGAGGTTGCGGGCAATGGCCTCGCCTTGTCCGCGCTCCTCGGCCTCCAGGCCCGGGAAGGCGCCCGGCGTATCGATGAGCGTGACGATGGGCTTGCCGAACTTCTCGGCCAGCTTCATTAGGCGCAGGGCCTTGCGGTAGCCCTCGGGGTTGGGCATGCCGAAGTTGCGCAGCTGCCGCTGCTTGGTGTTGCGGCCCTTCTGCTGCCCGATAAACATGACGGTGCGCCCGTCGAGTTCGGCAAAACCGCCCACCATGGCCTTGTCGTCGGCCACGGTCCGGTCGCCGTGCAGCTCCACAAACTTCTGGGTCATGCCCTCGATGTAGTCGAGCGTGTAGGGGCGGTCGGGATGGCGCGAAAGCTGCACGCGCTGCCAGCGGGTGAGGTTGGCGTACGTTTCTTTCTTGAGCGCCTTGATTTTGGTTTCAAGGGCCTCAACGGCCTCCGAGACGTCAACCTGGCTTTCCTGCGCCAGTTTTTGCATCTCGCGGAGCTTGCCTTCGAGGGCGGCAATCGGTTGTTCGAAATCGAGCAGCATGGCCAAGCGGGCGGCGGCCGAAGGACGCCGCGCAGTTGTCGTGGTTACGGTGGAAAATGGGGGAGGGCAAAGGTAAGCGACGCGCGCCAAGCATGGCACGGCTATTTTGGGCGGCGGCGGCGAAAAGTTTAGCCGGGGCGTCCGAAATTTTTCTGGTTGGCTATCAGCCACAACAGCTCGTCGGGTAACGATTTGGTAAAAAACTTTTGCCCCGGGCTTGGAAAGCGGCAAAACAGGCCCCTACCTTTGCAGCGCAATCGGGGAAACGCCCCGGCCACATTGCACCTTGGTTCGGTAGTTCAGTCGGTTAGAATGCCGCCCTGTCACGGCGGAGGTCGCGGGTTCGAGTCCCGTCCGGACCGCAAAGGCCCTGCAGCATCGCGCTGCAGGGCCTTTTGCTTTTTCCGCCCATTCGCGCCTTGCCGAGCCGAACCCCGCGGCGCCAACATCTCTGCTAACCAAGGTGCGCTTGCCGGGTTACTGCGCCGGCGGGGGCTGGCCCGCTTCAAGCCAAGCACGCCCGACCGTACCGGGCAGTTGCGCAGGCCCGGCGCAACCACCCGCCCGGCAGTTCTGGGCCCGCCGCCTATCTTTCGGTTCCTTTTCCTTATTCGATGCGAACGACGATGACCCGTTGGAATACACCGGCGAGCTGCGCCCTGGCCGGGCTGGGCTTGGCCGCGCTGCTGGCTTTTCAAACCAAGCCGAACCAAACCAACCCCACCCCCGCTAAGCCCAAAGCCGCCGCGGCCAAGCCCGTGCAGGCCCAGCCGCCCCAATACAACCGCCTGAAATCAGGCATTGAGTACCGCATCTACAAGCGCGTGAACGGGCGCTACACGCGCCAGCCGGCCGTGGTGCCCGCTACGGCCGCCGCGGCCTACGCCAAGCGCATCGGCCAGGTAATGGCACTGCACGTGGAATACCGCACCGCCAAGGACTCGGTGCTGTTTCAGTCGCGCAAGCAAACCGGGGGCTACCCGGTACGCGTGCCGCTGGAGGCCGTGGTGCGTAAGGGCGGGCTGGAGGAGGCCATTTCCCTGCTGCAGGCCGGCGACTCGGCCGTGTTCCGCTTCAACGCCGATTCGCTTTCCCTCAAAAGCTCCGGCCAGCCGGCGCCGCCCCAGATCAAGAAGCACGGCAATACCATGCGCTTGTTGGTGAAGGTAGCCGCCATCCAGAGCCAAGCCGACGCCATGGCCGCGCAGCAGCAGATGATGAATGCCGCGCAGGCCCAGGCCAAGCAATTGGAAGAAAAGCAGAAGCCCGTCGACGACAAGCTTATCCAGGAATACCTGCAGCAAAACAACCTGCAAGCCCAGAAAACCGCCTCGGGGCTCTACTACATCGTGACGGAGCCCGGCAGCGGGGCCAAACCTACCAAAGGCCAGACCGTCTCGGTGCACTACCGCGGTACCTTGCTCAGCGGCAAGGAATTCGACTCCTCGTTTAAGCGGGGCCAGCCGATTGACTTTCCCATCGGCGTGGGCCAGGTAATACCGGGCTGGGACGAAGGCATTCCGCTGCTCAGCAAAGGCGCCAAGGCCGTGCTGCTGATTCCCTCCGGCTTGGCCTACGGCGCCCGCGGCGCCGGCGCCGACATTCCCCCGCACGCCGTGCTGCGCTTCGACGTGGAGCTGGTGGATATCAAATAAGCCGCTGAGCCGTGGCCGAGTAATTTTTTCAAAAAAAATTACTCGGCCTATATCCTTCATAACCAATTTTATGCGGTGGGAAGGGCGTTTTTTTAGCGTTTAACTCGCTTTTCAGGTTTTGAAATATGAAAACCCGCCTTACCTTTGCAGCACCTTAACGGAAAGCACACGGCTTCCAGAGCGGGTTACCTTGGTTCGGTAGTTCAGTCGGTTAGAATGCCGCCCTGTCACGGCGGAGGTCGCGGGTTCGAGTCCCGTCCGGACCGCAAAGGCCCTGCAGCATCGCGCTGCAGGGCCTTTTGCTTTTTTCGTGCGCGCCGGCAAACCAGCGCGCACGAAAAAAGCCTCTCCCGGCGGGGCGAGGCTTTTCCTTTGTTCACCAATGTTGCCGGGCTAGGGCAGTGGGCGCGAAGGTACGCCGGCAACGTACGGGCGGCATCACATATATATGTGATGCCTGCCGGCAAGAGCCGCAGATGCCTTAGGCAAGGGAAACGGGCTGGGGTGCCGGGGCAGACCGGCGGCCGCCGTGTTTGCGGAAGAAGCGCTCCACTTGGGCTTCGAACCGGGCGCGGCAGGCAGGAGCACTTTCCGGCGCGGCCGCGGGCGGAATAGCTAGGTAGAGGCGGGCTCCATCCTGGGCTGGGCAGCGGTGCACGTACATGGTGGTTTGCAAGGGCAGCTGGCTGACCCATTGCTCGAAGCCAAGGGCGGAGAGGTAGGCGTCGTCCATGAGGGTAAAAAACAATCGTGAATCCAACTTCCTGGCAAAACGCAAAAAGCCTGATTGGAGATATCACATTATGATGTGATGAGTGGAGTGGCGTCGAGCTATTAGTGCCCCAACAAGCCGGAAACGCGGACTTTCAGACAGGTATGGTTGATATTGTTAAGGCTTTTATAAGTTAAATTATATAATTAAGCAATTTAACTTAACCTTGTAATTGTGTAAATAATCATATTATTTTCTTGTTATTTGGTTTATATGATTGGTTATGTTATAAATTAGTCTCAGTAACGGACCTTTAAGCCTTCTGAGTTATGAACAAACTGGTACTTCTGCTCGCTCTGATTGTGCTTGGCTGCGCTGGCCAAGCGGAAGCCCGCCCGCGGCCGCGTTATGTAAAAGCCCTGATGAAAGGCAAGCCGCACACGCACCGTCCCAACTATACGCCCTACCGCGGTTCCGGCAACCCCTTCCGGGGCATGCTGGCTTGGATGCACTAATCGTCGCCCGCTGCCGGGCCTAGCGAAGCCGCCGGATCCGCCACAACGGGTCCGGCGGCTTTGTGCATCTTGCGCCCATGAACGTTTACACCCTCGATACCGGCCTGTTTAAACTCGACGGCGGCGCCATGTTCGGCGTCGTGCCCAAATCCCTTTGGTCGCGGCAGTACCCGGCCGACGACAACAATATGTGCACTTGGGCCATGCGCTGCCTGCTCATCGAGGACGCGGGCCGCTTGGTGCTCGTCGACAACGGCATTGGCAACAAGCAAGACGAGAAATTCCGTGGGCACTTCTACCTGCACGGCGACGCGACACTTGAAGGCTCTCTGCGTCAGCAGGGCTTCACCGCGGCCGACGTTACCGACGTGTTTCTGACCCATTTGCATTTCGACCACTGCGGCGGCTCGGTGGTGCGCACCGCCGATGGCAAGCTGGAACTGGCGTTTCCGAACGCCACGTACTGGTCGAACCAGAGCCACTGGGACTGGGCCACGGCGCCCAACGCCCGCGAAAAAGCCTCCTTTCTGACCGAAAACATCCTGCCAATCCAGGAAAGCGGCCACCTGCGCTTTGTCGACCCAGGGCAGGGCGTGCCCGCCGAGCTGCCCATGCTGCGCGACATCGTATTTGCCGACGGGCACACCGAGAAAATGATGGTGCCCGTGCTCGACTACAAGGGGCGCAAGCTGGCATTTATGGCCGATTTGCTGCCTTCCACGGCTCATTTGCCCATGCCCTGGGTAATGAGCTACGACGTGCGTCCCCTGCAGACGCTGCTGGAAAAGGAGCAAGTGCTGCGCCGCGCCGCCGAGGAGCAGTGGGTGCTGGTGCTCGAGCACGACGCGCACACCGAAGCCTGCACCGTGCAAATGACCGAGCGGGGCGTGCGCCTGGCCGATACCTTGCGCCTGAGCGACCTGTAAGCCGTGGCCACGCGCAAGCTAGGAATTGCCCTGTCGGGCGGGGCGGCCCGGGGCATTGCCCACCTGGGCATGTTGGAGGCGCTGGGGGAGTTGCAGTTGCCCATCGGGGCCATGTCGGGCGTGAGTTCGGGCGGGCTGGCGGCGGTGTTCTTCGCGGCCGGCATTCCGCCGCGTGAGGTGCTGCGCCTGCTCACCGACACGCGCTTTCTGCGGCTGATCCGGCCGGCGTACCGGCGGGGGCTGGTGAGCCTGGCCCTGCTGGAAAAGCTGTTTGCGGCCCACCTGCCCGGTAACCAGACCTTCGCCGACCTGAGCCTGCCCGTCACGCTGTCGGCCGCCGACCTGGCCGCGGGCGAAACCGTGTTTTTCGACGAAGGGCCGCTGGTGCCGCCGCTGCTGGCCTCCTGTGCCGTGCCGGTACTCTGCCAGCCCATCGAGTACCGGGGGCGGGTGCTGGTCGACGGCGGGCTGCTCAACAACCTGCCGGTGGAGCCCCTGCTCGACCGGCCCGAGCTGGTGGTGCTGGGGGCGCACACCAACGTGTTCAACCCCGAGGGGCGCATCGAGAGCATCCGGCACGTGGCCGAGCGCACGTTTATGCTCGCCATTGGCACCAACGTGGCCCCGCGTCTGGCCCGCTGCGCCTTGGTACTGCAGCCCCCGGAGCTGCGCGACTACCGGGTGGCCGACCTGCGCCACGCCGCGGCCTTGTTCGACATTGGCTACCAGCACACGATGGCGCAGGCCGCGGCGCTGGCAGCCCTGCTGGTGGCGCCCGCCGGGGATTTTGGCTAGCTTTGTTGGCTTTTCCCCCGACGCTTCTTTTCCCGTTGCCCCTATGAACAGCTTCTGGCTGGCCTTTTCCAAGTTCTGGTTTGCAATTACGGGCTGGCGCCTGGCCTCCGGCATCCCGCCGGACATTCGGCAGGCCATGATGATTGCCGCCCCGCACACCAGCAACTGGGACTTTATGTACGCCCGCGCCGCGTTCTTCCTGATGCGCCGCAACGTGCGCTTCACCGTGAAGCACGAGTGGACCAACATTCCGCTGCTGGGCAAGCTGCTGCTGAGCCTGGGCGCCCTGCCCATCGACCGCAGCAAGAACAACAGCATGGTGGAAGCCATGACCGAGCTGTTTCAGCAGTACCCCGACCTAATCATCCTCATCACCCCGGAAGGCACGCGCAAGTACCAGCCCCGCTGGCGCCGCGGCTACTACCACGTGGCCCAGGCCGCCGGCGTGCCCATTCTGCTCGGCTTCCTCGATTACAGCCGCAAGGAAGCCGGCGTGGGGCCGGCGGTGTACCCGACGGGCAACTACGAGCAGGACGAGGAAAAAATCAAAGCGTTTTACCGCACCAAGAAGGGCCGCTTTCCGGAAATGGGCATCCGCTAGCCCCGAGTTATTTCCTGACCTCTGCCTATGCGTTACGGCGGACTGTTGTTCACGGCCTGGCTCAGCTTGAGCGCCTGCCACCCCGGGGCCGCTGACCAGGCGGCCGATCAAGCGGCCGCGCAAGAACCCGTGGTCAGCTTGCGCCTGCCCACGCCCACCGGGCCTTTTGGGGTAGGCCGCACGCTGCGGTACTGGACCGACGCCACCCGGCAGCGCGAGTTGCCGGTATGGGTGTATTACCCCACGGCGCGCCCGGCAACCCCCGCGGCCGCCGACAGCGTGCTGCCCGCGGCGGCCTGGGCGCAGCGCTACCACGCCCAGCTGACGCGCCGACTCGGGGCGGGGGCAGCTACGGCGCTGCTGGGCCTGCGCACGACGGCGCAGCGGCAGGCTCCGGTGGCCCCAGCGGCCCAGGCCCTGCCCGTGCTCTTGTTTGCCCCCGGGCTGAACTGGCTGCCCACCGATTACAGCGCCTTGCTCGAAGAACTGGCCAGCCAGGGCTACGTCGTGGTGGCCTGGGCCCCGCCGCAGTACGCCGGCGTGGTGCAGCTGCGCAACGGCCAATTGCTGGAAGGCAGCGGCCTGCACGAGCACGGCCCGCTGGTAGCCGATTTTCGCTTCGTGCGCCGGCAGCTGGACGAGCTCAACGCGGCACCCGATAGCCCCGTGCGCGGACGCCTGAACCTGAGTCGGGTAGGCGCTGTGGGCCATTCCATCGGCGGGACGGCGGCCGTGGGCGCGGCCCAGGCCGGGGCTTTGCTGGGCGCCGTGGCCAACCTCGACGGCGACTTCGACGAAGCGGAAACGACCGGCCGCCTGGCGCAGCCGGTGCTCTACCTCACGTCAGAGCCGCCCGGCCTCGATGGGCAGCCGGTGGAAACCTGGGAGCAGCAAGACCGCTCCGAAGCCCGCCGCCAGCGGGTGTGGGCGCAACTGCAGGCGCCGGCCCCCGCCGCGTACCGGGTGCGGCTGCCCGGCTTTTACCACAGCAACTTTCAGGACGCCGCCCTGCTGCCTCCCGCGGCGGTGCCCGCCAAGCTGCGCCAGCACCGCTTCGGCCGCGTCGACGGGGCGCAGGGCCTGCGCCTGACGGCGGAATTGCTCACCGCCTTCTTCGATGCCGAGCTGCGTGGGCACGCTGCCGAAGCCTTGCCGCAGGTGGCCCAGCGGCATCCCGCCATTCGCCTCGAGGTGCGGCGGTAGGCCAAGTCCGCAAGAATCGGGTCGGAACGGGGCGCGGGCGGCGGTAAGTTTGGTGCATGCTACCCGCCGAATCCCTCAACCCCGACTACCAGCGCATTGCCCAGGCCATCCGGTTTCTAGAAGCCAACTTCCGCCGCCAGCCCAGCCTGGAGGAAGTGGCCGCGGCCGTGAGTCTGAGCCCGTTTCACTTCCAGCGCCTGTTCAGCGAATGGGCCGGCATCAGCCCCAAGCGCTTCGTGCAGTTTCTCACGGCCGATTTTCTCAAAGCGCGGCTGGCCGCGGCCGGCAACCTGGCCGAAGCCGCCGAGGACGCCGGCCTTTCGGCCCCCTCGCGCCTGCACGACTTGTTCGTGACCCTGGAAGCCGCCACCCCGCACGAGTACCGCAGCGGCGGCGCGGGCCTGTGCATCGGCTACGGCGTGCACCCGACGCCCTTCGGCCCGGCGCTGCTGGCCGCTACCGAGCGCGGCATCTGCGGCCTGCACCTGCTCGATGCCCAGCACCCGGACCCGGCCGCGGCTTTGCAGGAGCTGCGCCGCAGCTGGCCCCACGCCGAATGGGTGCCCGATGCCGCCCGTACGGCGCCGTTGCTGGCGCGGGCCTTTGCGCCGCGGGCCGGGCAGCCGCTGCACCTGCTGGTGCGCGGCACCAACTTTCAGGTGAAGGTGTGGGAGGCGCTGCTGCGGGTGCCCGTCGGGCAGGTGGTCAGTTACCAGCACGTGGCGCGGGCCATCGGCCAGCCCAAGGCCCTGCAGGCGGTGGGCTCGGCCGTGGGCGCCAACCCGGTGGCCGTGCTCATTCCCTGCCACCGCGTCATCCGCAAGGAGGGCCTGCTCGGCGAGTACCGCTGGGGCTCCGTCACCAAAAAGGCGCTGATCGGCTGGGAAATGGCGCGGCTGGAACCGCAGGCGGTGCCGGGATAGTCCGCCCCGGGCCGCCGCAGCCCTTAAAACGGGATGCCCCGGAGCAGCGGGTGCATGTCGACGCCGAAGCGCACTTGCACGTCGGTTTGCAGCTGCTGCAGGAAGGCCTGACTGGCGCGCGTAAACTCGGCTTCAATCACGGCCACGCTGCTCACGGCGCGGCCTTCTTCCGTCCACGTGAGCGTCACGTCCGGGGCTTGCCGGCGAATGACCAGGGCGGGCTCGTCGCGGAAGTCTTCCACCACCAGGCGCGACTCGTCCAGGGGCGCGGGGCGGTACGCCAGCCAGTGGTGCAGCAGGGCGGCCAAGCGAAACAGCGGGAAATCTTCCTGCCAGAACGTGCGGCCGTGCTCGGTGATGAGCAGGTCGCCGTCGAGCAAATACCAGAGCGCCGCGCCCGGGTACGTGTCAAGCTGGGCCGGGGTGGGCTGGCTCGAAAAGGCGGAGTAGGTAATCTGCACGCTACTGCTGGGTCAGCGCGTAGGCCAGCAGGTTGGCGCCCATGCGCAGGGCTTCTTCGTGCTTTTCCACCGGGTCTTTGTACACCTCGGGGTCTTCCCAGCCGTTGCCCAGGTCGCACTCGTAGGTGTAGAAGCACACCAGCCGGCCCTTGTACACCAGCCCGAAGCCCTGGGGCCGCTTGCCGTCGTGCTCGTGGATTTTGGGCAGGCCCTTGGGGAAGGGAAATTTCTGGTGGTAGATGGGGTGGGAGAAGGGCAGCTCCACGAAGTCCAGCTCGGGTAGCACCTTCTTCATCTCGGGCCGGATGTATTTGTCCAGGCCGTAGTTGTCGTCGATGTGCAGAAAGCCGCCGCCGAGCAAGTAGCGGCGCAGGTTTTTGGCTTCCGCGTCGGTAAAGGTGACGTTGCCGTGGCCGGTCATGTGCACGAAGGGGTACTGCAGCAGCAGGGGCGAATCGGGCTCCACCACGGCTTCCTCGGGCGCAATGTTGGTTTTGAGCGTCTGGTTGCAGAAACGGATCAGGTTCGGCAGGGAGGTTTTGTTGCCGTACCAGTCGCCCCCACCGCCGTACTGCAGGCGGGCAATCTGAAAGCTGGGCGCGGCCGGGCCGGCGGCAACGAGGGAAAACAGCAGCGCCGCCGAGAGCAGCAGGTAGCGAAACATGGCAGGTAGGAGCGAGGTGAAGGGCGTGCCTTATAATTGCAGGCCGGCGCGGAAAGTTCGGAGCCGGCCCGGGCGCCGCAACGACGCAAAGTACGCACGCCGCGTTGCTCCCGGGCAAGCCCGGGCCACCGGCCGCTTCGATTCCGTCCCCCAACCCGGCGTCTGCCATGAACCAGGATTCCCTACGCACCTTTTTGCAGAGCACGGGCAGCATCAGCGCGGCGCAGGCCGCCGACATCGCGCAGACGTTCTGCCCGCGCCAGCTCCGCCGGCACGAGCTGTGGCTGCGGGCCGGCAAAGTCAGCGACGAATACCTGCTGCTGACCAGCGGCTACGTGCGCAGCTTCGCCTACGACACCGATGGCCACGACGTGACGACCGGCTTCTTCGCCAGCGGCCAGGTGGTACTGGAAGTGTCGTCCTTTTTCATGCGCACGCCTTCGCAGGAAAACTTCCAGGCCCTGACCGACTGCAGCGGCTGGGCCCTGAGCTACGCGCAGCTCAACGGGCTGTTTCACGCCCGGCCGGAGTTTCGCGAGTTCGGCCGCGGAGTGCTGGTGCGCGGCTTTGCGGCCCTCAAGACGCGCATGCTGGAAATGATAACTACCCCGGCCGCCGCCCGCTACGAGCATCTGCTGGCCACCCACCCCGACATTGTGCAGCACGCCCCGCTCAAGGACGTGGCCTCCTACCTGGGCGTGACCGACACCTCCCTGAGCCGCTTGCGAAAGGCCGCGGCCGGGAAAAAATAGCCCGCCGTTATTTCCTGCCATTTGGCAAGCCGGGCGCGGCGCGGGGCCGCTTCCTTTGGGTCGTCGTTCACCCTAACCGTTTCCGGCCATGACCAGCTCCCTCATTGTCCTCAGCCTCGCCTTCGGGCTCATCACCGGCTTGGCCGGCTGGCTTTTTTACCGGGCGGCCCACCGCTCCGCCCGGGTGCTCGGTTGGCTGCTCGCGTTTCTAGTGTTGCAAGGCGCGGCGGCTCTGGCGGGCTTTTTCCTGAAAACCGACGCCTTTCCGCCCCGCACAGCACTGCTCCTGGGCCCGCCGCTGCTCGGCATCGGGCTGCTGTTTGCCACGGCCCGGGGCCGCCGCTTCCTGGCCGGCCTGCGCCCCGATCAGCTAACCCTGTTGCACGTCGTGCGCGTGCCGGTGGAGCTGACGCTGCTGGGCCTATACCTGCTGGGAAGCGTGCCGCGGCTGATGACCTTTGAGGGCCGCAACTGGGACATCCTGGCCGGGCTCAGCGCGCCGCTGGTGTACTACTTCGCGTTTCGCCGGCCGCGCTGGGGGCGCACTGCCCTGCGGGCGTGGAATGTGCTCGGCCTGGCGACGTTGCTAAACATCATCGTCAACGCCGTGCTGGCCATACCCGGGCCCCTGCAGCAGTGGGGCTTCGAGCAGCCCAACGTGGCCGTGCTGCAGTTTCCGTTCGTGTGGCTGCCCGGCGTGGTGGTGCCCCTGGTGCTGCTGGCCCACCTGACGGTACTTTGGCAGCTGCGCGCGGGCGCGGTAGCCGTTTCCGCGACGGCGGCTGCTGGTGCTGGCCCAGCCGCCGCCACGACGACGCGGCCGGCCATAGCCGCGCTCCTGTAAGTCGGAGTGGGGGCGCGTCGCGGTGGGGCTAGGCCAGTTCCCGCGCCACGTGCACCGTGTGGCAGGCGGCTAGCGCGGCCGTTTCGGTGCGCAGGCGGGTGAGGCCCAGGGCCACCGGCCGGATGCCGCGCCCGCGCGCCAGCTGAATTTCGTCGGGGGTGAAGTCGCCCTCGGGGCCGATGAGGATGCAGCAGCCCGCACCCTGCGCTGCCACCTGGGCCAGGGAAGTGCGGTCATCGTCGGCCAAATGGGCGATGAACGTGGTAGCGGGTGCCACCGCCGCCACGAACGCGCCAAAATCCGTCAGCTCGTCGAGCCGGGGCAGCCAGGCTTGGCCCGACTGCTTCAGGGCGCTGACGGCAATGCGCTCGAGCCGGTCGAGCTTCAGCTCGCGCCGTTCGGAGCGGGCGCAGCGCAGAAAGGTCAGCCGGTCGATGCCGATTTCAGTGGCTTTTTCCACCAGCCACTCCATGCGGTCGAGGTTTTTGGTCGGCGCCACGGCCACGTGCACCTCGTAGGCGCGGCGCGGCACTTGCTGCTCGCCGGTGATGCGCAGCTGGCAGCGCTTGGGGTTGTCGTCGCTGACCTCGGCCTGGTACACCCCGCCGCGGCCGTCGATGAGCACCACCGCGTCGCCGGGCTGCAGGCGCAGCACCCGCACGGCGTGCTTGCTTTCGTCTTCGGGCAGGGTATAGGCGGCGCCGGCGAGGTCGGGGGCGTAGAAGGTATGGGGCATGATGGGGCAAAGGTAGGGCCGGCGGGCAAGTGGCCGTTGCGCGCCGGCCAAGGCCTAAAGGATACACTGGCGCGGCTCATTAAGGAAACGTCGCCCGAAAAAGGCGCGGCCGGCGCCGCGTCGGAGACCGACGCGGCGCCGGCCGCGGTACGTAAGAGCACTGCCGCTTAATTCAGCGCCTTGTTAAGCACTTCGGCCAGGCGGATGCCGCCCTGCTGCAGGCGCACGCGCACCTCGTCGATGTGTTTTTTGTAATACTCCGCGTCGAGCGTGGTGCCGTTGGGCGCCTCGGCGTACTGCTTGGTGCTCACCAAGTACGATTCGAACAGCCACTGCTCCACCGGCGACTTGGCCCAGGTGGCGGCAATCTGCTTGTCGGGGTGGTCGTAATCGGCGGCCATTTTGTCGTCCGAAAGGCCTTGGGCGTGGATCAAGCCGCTGTCCCACATACGGTGCAGGTTGGTGCCCTCGCCCTGAAACTGCAGCTGAATGTCATTACCCCCTTTGTCCTCGGCCCGGCTCACGTGCATGGGCTCGTGGATGTCGCCGACCAGGTGCACCACGAACTTGAGGGCGTCGATGCGCTTTTCACGGGGCTGCTTGGGGTCGGCCAGGAGCTTGAGGTTGTCGTTGAGGGCCTGGTAGGCGTTGGCCTCGGTTTTGGCCTTCAGCTGCTGTTCAAACTCGCCGAAGCCGTAGCCCAGCGGCAGGTTGACGAAGTGCCAGGCACCGGTGCCCTTGTATTCGGGCTGGTTGCGCACCTCGTCGGCCCAGGAGGCCACGTCGGCAATGGATTTGTCGCCGAGCAGGTCTTTGATCTGCGCCGCGGCCTTGTTGGAAAGGTGCTTCTGGGCAATCAGCGCAATGGTGCGGTGGCCTTCGCGGCCCCAGGCGGAGGCGTCGGCGGGGGAGAGCAGCAGCAGCGCTGCGGCCGTAAACGGGGCAGCCGCCCGCAAAGCGCGGCGGACAGAAAGGGAGAGGAAACGCATTCGGAAACGGGAAAAGAGCCCAACGACGCGTCCGGCGCGCCGAGGGCTGCACAAAGGTCCGGCAAAAAAAGTTCGTACCGAAGCCGCGGGCCCGCCGTACAAGAAAGCTTACAACCCGTCCTTTTTTAATCCACACCAAGCCCACACAACCAATGGCCCTGAAACTCAAAAAGCTCAAAGACCAGGTTATTGTCATCACCGGTGCCTCCTCCGGCATCGGCCTCGTGACGGCCCGCATGGCCGCCAAAAAGGGCGCCAAACTGGTGCTGGCCGCCCGCTCCGAAGAAGCCCTGCGCCAGCTCGTAAGCGAAATTAAGCAGGACGGCGGCCAGGCTGTGTACGTGGCCATCGACGTGGCCGAGCCCAGCGCCGCCCAAACCATTGCCCAGAAAGCCCAGCAGGCCTTCGGCGGCTTCGATACCTGGGTCAACAACGCCGGCGTGAGCATCTACGGCAAGGTGGAGGACACGCCCGTCGAGGACATGCGCCAGCTATTCGAGGTCAATTTCTGGGGGCTGGTCAACGGCTCCCTGGAAGCCGTGAAGCACCTCAAGCAGCGCGGCGGCGCCCTGATCAACGTGGGCAGCATCCTCTCCGACATCACGGCCATTCTGCAAACCATCTACTCGGCCAGCAAGCACGCCGTGAAGGGCTTTACCGACGGCCTGCGCATGGAGCTGGAAATGGACGGGGCGCCGGTGTCCGTCACACTCATTCAGCCCGCGGCCATCGACACGCCGTACCCCATTCACGCCAAGAACTTCATGGAGCGGGAGGCCAAGCACGCCCCGCCCGCCTACGCGCCCGAAACCGTGGCCCGCGCCATCTTGCACAGCGCCAGCGCCCCCGAGCGCAACGTGGTGGTGGGCGGCGGCGGCCGCGCCATGATTGGCATGGAGCATTGGACGCCGGGCCTGCTCGACAAGTTCATGGAGAAGTCGTTTTCGAAGCAGGAAAAGGCCGATTACGCCCCGCGCCCCCTGCACCAAAACGCCCTGGACCGCCCCATGGGCGCCCTGGAAGAGCGCGGCAACTACCCCGGCCACACCCGGGAGTCGAGCTACTACACGGCGGCCGTGACCAGCAAGAGCCCGGTGCTGAAAACCGCCCTGGCCGTGGGCGCCGGCCTGGCACTGGCCACTTGGCTGAGCAAGTCGCGCAGCCACGACGCGGCTGACCGTGACCGGGCCGGCAACGGCTACCACCCGCGCAGCACCCCCGACGACGGCCGCCCGGCCGGCTACGCCGCCGATTTGAACCGCGCCGACCAAGGCCGGGCCGGCGGGAGCTGGACGGGCCACGACCACCGGTATTCGACGCAGACGCGGCACGAGGACTTGCCCTAACGGCCGCCGGCTTTACCACGCAAAAAAGGCTCTACCCACGCGGGTAGAGCCTTTTTTGTTGCCGACTCGGCTCGTAACGCTTCGGCCGGCGGCGTCAGGCCGCGGCGCCTCGTTCGAGCAGCCGCTGCAGCCGGCGCAGGTAGCGCCCCATCATCCAGCGGGTGTAGCCGCGCAGCAGCCACTGCGGCGGAGCAAGGCGCAGGCCGCGCTGCACCACCGCCAACTCGAAGCGCAACGTGTACGTGAGGTCGGTATGGGCGGGGCCTGCGGGCTGGAACCGCCGTTCCACGTCCTGCCAGGCGGCTTCACCGGCCAGCGCAGTGCAGCGCACGTAGCGCTCCGGCTCGTAGGCCACGTAGCCCAGACGCGTGAGGGCGTGGGGGCAGGTGGGGGAGAGAAACGCGTCTTCGGTAGCCACCACGCCGGGCCCGGGCGCGGGGCCGTCGAGCAGGGTGCGGTGAATTTCGCGGCGCCAGCGGGCGTCGTGGCGCAGGTCGGCGGCCAGGGCAAAGACGGTGGGCAGCGGGGCCGCAATGCGGATGCGGCGTTCTACTTCGATAATCGGGGTGCGGGGCGAGGCAAGGAGCATGGCAACGAACACCGGCCTACGCCGCGCCGCAGCAGGCGGCGGGCTGGCCGGTCACTGCGAAAGTGGGGCGCTGCACCGGCGCCGACAACCACACAAGCATGTGACGCGGCTGATTGGGTAATGGTGTTAAGATTGATCATAATCGATTGATTGTTTAGTAATTGTAGATTTTGAGGTGGCTCTCGTGGCGGCTGATCGGTGTAAGCTCCGCCCCGAATATGCTATTCCCAGCCCTGGGCCAACGGGCTACTTTCGGGAGTTCACAACGCGTTTTCACCCTCATGACTGACAAAAAAATCATTGCCGTATTCGGCGCTACCGGCGCCCAGGGCGGCGGCTTGGTCCGCGCCATTCTGCGGGACGCTGCCAGCGAGTTTGCCGTGCGCGCCATCACCCGCAACCCCGACTCCGATAAAGCCCGCGAACTAGCCCGCCTCGGCGCCGAAGTAGTGCAGGCCGACCTCGACGACCCGCAGAGCCTGCGCCGCGCCCTGCAGGGAGCTTATGGGGCCTTTTGCGTGACCTTTTTCTGGGACCATTTTTCGCCCGAACGCGAACTGGCCGAAGCCCGGCACTTGGCCGAAGCTGCCAAGGAGGCGCAGGTGCAGCACGTCATCTGGTCGACGCTGGAGGACGTGCGCCAGTGGGTACCGCTCGACGACGACCGGATGCCCACCCTGCACGGCCGCTACAAGGTGCCGCACACCGACGCCAAGGGCGAGGCCGACCAGTATTTCCGCGACCTGGGCGTGCCCACCACCTTCCTGCTGACCTCGTTCTACTGGGAAAACCTCATTCACTTCGGCATGGGCCCGCAGCCCGCCGCCGACGGCTCCCTGGCCGTGGTCTTTCCCATGGGCGACAAGCGCCTGTCCTCCATTGCCGCCGAGGACATCGGCCGCTGCGCCTACGGCATCTTTAAAAAAGGGACGGCCCTGATCGGCCAAACCGTGGGTGTCGCCGGTGAACAGCTCACCTGGCACGACATGGCCGCCTCCCTGAGCCGAGCCCTGGGCCGGGAGGTGCGCTACCACGCCGTCGAGCCCGCCGCCTACCGGCAGTTCGGCTTTCCCGGCGCCGAGGACCTGGGCAATATGTTTCAGGCCAACCGGGACTTCGAGCAGCACTACGTGGGCGCCCGCGACGTGGCCTTTTCGCGCGAGCTGAACCCCGAGCTTCTCACATTTGACGCGTGGCTGACCCAAAACGCCGCACGCTTGCCCATGGCGTAAACGCTCGGCCATATCGCCGCTCAGCGCGGTTGCAGTTTACGGCCCGTTGGCGCAAGCCAGCGGGCCGTTGCGTTGTCGCTCAGCCGCTCGGGTGGTTGCGGGCGCTTATCTTCGGCGGCTTCATCGTTTATTCTATGCTTCGCGCCAAATACAGTCAGCAACAAGCCAGCGGAAAGTACCGGCCAGGCCAATCAGCAGCGGCAGTGAGCTACCTGCCGGTGGCAGACGGCGCCGAGGTCAGTACAGACCAGCTCACCAATAAGCAGGGGCTCCGCGGGCTAGCAGGGGAGGTGGCGGCATGACGTCGGTTGAGTTCTGGCTCCGATTACCGCCGTTTGAGTATGTCACCACGTATTCCTTTAACCGCGGCCCCAAGCTGCAACGCTTAACCCGAACCGCCGCCGCCCTGCGCCAATCCTTGCAGCAGGAGTTGCGCACGGCCCGCTTTATGGGGCAGCGCGCCCTACGGCAGCACCTGCAGGAACTAGCGCAGTTTGGCCAGCGCCAAGATGTGCCGCTGACCACCGCGGACGGCTGTTTTGACATTACCGCCAGCCTCATCGCGCGGGTCAATCGTACGGATGAGGCACTCGGGCTGCTGCGCGCTGTGATAATGACTCCCGTTGGGGAGAGTTTGGCCGCAGGGTGCCGCCCCATATTCCGCGACGCGCTGGTATTTCACGACGCTGCGGGGCGCATTGTGGAGACGTTAAATATTTGTCTGCAGTGTCGCTACCTGCAGAATCAAGCGGGAGAATTTGTGGAAGCGGACCCAGCGGTGTACGACCAGTTGCGGCGGGTGCTAACGGCCTTGGGCCACCCAATAAATACCGTAGCTGACGCGCAAGAGGCCGCTCAAAACGCTGATTTCTTTTCGCATGACGTCGGTTGAGTTCTGGCAGCAGTTGCCGCCGTTTGAGTACCTCGTCACCTATTCCTTCAACCGCGGCCCCAAACTGCAACAACTGCAGCACGCGGCCGACCAGGAAAAACGGGCCTTGCGCCTTCAACTATTGAGCAGCACTGGCCCGCAATTGCAGCAGTTCCGCGCCGCTTTGCGCCGGTGCGAGGCCTTCAGCAGCGAATTGCTCAACAGCCCGCTCACCACCGACGGCTCCGCTTTCAACCTCACCGCAACGCCCATCACCACGCTCGATGCCGCGGCCGCAAGGGAAATTGGGGCGCTGCTGAGCCGGGCGGTGCTACGGCACTTTGATTGGATGTGCAGCCCGGTCTACCGCGACGCCTTAGCCTTTCACGCCGCCGATGGCCGCTTGCGCAGCGTGTTGAACATCTGCTTTCAATGTGACCGAATGCGCACCGGCACCGGCCACGAGGTGCAGGCCGATGCCGCGGTGTACCAGGAACTGAAAACCCTGCTGCAGCGCTTGGGTCACCCCATTGCCGACGGCCTCGAAGTATAAACAAAAAGCCCCGCGGCAACTGCCGCGGGGCTTTTTTGGTGAGTGAAGTGAGGTTGTAGGTAGAGTGGCAGTAGTGTCTTAGGCTTCCACGGCGGCTTTCGGCGCGCCGGCCAGAATTTCTTCGTTGGCGAAGTCGGCAAACTTCTGGAAGTTGTCGATGAACTTGTGGGCCAGGTCGTTGGCCGTTTTGTCGTAGGCTTCCTTGTCCTCCCAGGTATTGCGGGGTTCCAGGATTTCCTCCGGCACGCCGGGCACCGAGGCGGGCACTTCCACCCCGAAAATCGGGTGCTTGTGGAATTCCACGTCGTTGAGCTTGCCTTCCAGCGCGGCCGTAATCATGGCGCGGGTGTAGCTCAGCTTCATGCGGTGGCCGGTGCCGTAGGCGCCGCCGGTCCAGCCGGTGTTGATCAGCCACACGTTCACGTCGGGGTGCTCTTCCATTTTCTGGCCCAGCATCTCGGCGTACTTGGTGGGGTGCAGGGGCAGGAATACTTGACCAAAGCAGGCCGAGAAAGTGGTTTGCGGCTCGGTCACGCCCATTTCGGTGCCGGCCACCTTGGCGGTGTAGCCCGACATGAAGTGGTACATGGCGTGCGACTTATCCAGGCGCGAGATGGGCGGAATCACGCCAAACGCGTCGGCCGTGAGGAAGAAGATGTTCTTCGGTACGCCGGCCACCGAGGGCTCCACCGCGTTCGGGATGAAGTTGATGGGGTAAGCCGTGCGGGTGTTTTCGGTTACCGACTTGTTGGCGTAGTCCACCGTGTGGGTGCCCGGCAGGAAGCGGGTATTCTCCACGATGCTGCCAAACTTGATGGCGTCCCAAATTTCGGGCTCCTTCTCGCGCGAGAGGTCGATAACCTTGGCGTAGCAGCCACCTTCGAAGTTGAAGATGCCGGCATCACCGGGCATCCAGCCGTGCTCGTCGTCGCCCACCAGCCCGCGGTTCGGGTCGGCCGACAGGGTCGTCTTGCCCGTGCCCGAGAGGCCGAAGAAGATGGCCGTGTCGCCGTCTTTGCCCACGTTGGCCGAGCAGTGCATGGCCAGCGTGTTGTGCTCATGGGGCAGCAGGTAGTTCAGCACCCCGAAAATGCCCTTCTTCATCTCGCCGGCGTAGCCCGTGCCGCCGATCAGAATCATCTTCTTCGAGAAGTTCAGGATGGCGAAGTTCGCCTGCCGGGTGCCGTCCACGCTCGGGTCGGCCTCGAAACCGGGGGCGCAGATGATGGAGAAGTCCGGGTCCCACGAGGTGTCTGCGCCGGCTTCAGGGCGCAGGAACATGTTGTTGCAGAACAGGTTATGCCAAGCCAGCTCGTTCACTACGCGCAGCTTCAGCTGGTAGTCGGGGTGGGCGCCGGCGTAAGCATCGCGCACGTAGATTTTCTTATCGGCCAAGTAGGCCACCATCTTCTCGTGCAGCTGGTCAAACTTCTCGGGGCTGAACGCGATATTAATGTCGCCCCACCACACGGAATCAGCGGTGTGTTCGTCCTTCACCACGAAGCGGTCCTTGGGCGAGCGGCCGGTAAACTTGCCGGTGTCGGCCATCAGTGCGCCGGTGTCGGTCAGGGTGCCTTCGCCGTTCTTGAGCGCCTCTTCCACCAGTTCGGCGGGCGTCAGGTTCAGGCAAACCTCCTTCGCCTGGCTGATGCCCAGGGGCTTGAGGCGGTTCAGGGCATTGGTGGAAGCAGCAGTTTCCATCATAAGCACGGAATGGGATTGGAAATTGGGGTGGGACAGGGGATTGGTGAGACAAAAGTAGGCGAAAAACCGTTAGGACTGCAAACGTTTGCGCTAACACTTGTAAGCTTCCTTACGGCATCAGAAATTAGAAAGATTTCTTAGATTTACCCGTAAGCCCCAGCCCCGCCCCGGGCGCTGTCGGGCTTTTTTGCTACCTTTTTTCTCTCACCCCTACTCCATCTTCCCCGCACTCATGCAAGTAGCCACCGCCCAGGCGCCGCCGCCGACCCCCACCAGCTCCGGGCACCCGAAGGGCCTGTACGTGCTCTTCGCCACCGAAATGTGGGAGCGTTTCAGCTATTACGGCATGCGCGCCCTGTTGTCGCTGTACATGATCAAGGCGCTGCTGCTCAACAAGGAGACGTCCTCGCTCATTTACGGCAACTACACTTCGCTGGTCTACCTCACGCCGCTGCTTGGGGGCTACGTGGCCGACCGCTACTGGGGCAACCGCCGCTCCATCCTGGTAGGTGGCCTGGTAATGGCCTTGGGACAGTTTGCTCTGTTTTTCAGCGCCTCCTTTTACCAAGCCGGCCAAACCAGCGTGCCCACCATGCAGCTGGCCCTCTTTTTCCTGGGCCTGGGCTGCCTGATCTTTGGCAACGGCTTCTTCAAACCGAATATTTCCTCGATGGTGGGTACGCTGTACCCGGCCGGCGACAAGCGCATCGACGCCGCCTACACCATCTTCTACATGGGCATCAACCTCGGCGCGTTCTTCTCGCCGCTGGTCTGCGGCACCCTGGGCGACACCGGCAACCCCGCCGACTTTAAGTGGGGCTTCCTAGCCGCCGGCATCGGCATGCTCGTTGGTTCGCTCACGTTCGAGCTGTTCAAAAAGAAATACGTGGTAACCGCCTCGGGCGCCCCGCTGGGCGCCAAGCCCGAGCGCACCGTGGCCCACGCCTCGCAGATTCCGGCCGACACCGCCGCCCCCGTGCGCAGCGAAACCATTGCCCAGCCCGCCGCCAAGAGCTTCGCCAGCAAGCTGCCCATGCTCATCGGCGTGTTCGTGGTGGTGTACGCCGCCATTGCCTGGCTGATGAACTACGACTGGGTGGGCGCGCTGGTCTTTTCGGCCATGATTGTAATGCCCATGGCCGTGCTGGCCGACAACTCCCTGACCTCGCGGGAGCGGGAAAAAATCTACGTGATTCTCATCCTGAGCTTCTTCGTAATATTCTTCTGGGGCGCGTTTGAGCAGGCCGGCGCCTCGCTGACCTTCTTCGCCGACGAGCAAACCAACCGGCAGCTGACCGATACCTACACCGTGCCGGCTTCGTTCTTCCAGTCGGCCAACGCGCTGTTCATCATCATCTTCGCGCCGGTGTTTGCCGTGCTCTGGGGCGCCCTGGGCCGCAACGAGCCCTCGTCGCCGCTGAAAATGTCCATCGGCCTGATGCTGCTGGCCGTGGGCTACCTCATCATTGCTTTCGGCGTGAAGGGCGTGGATGCCAACACCAAAGTGAGCATGTTCTGGCTGATTACCATGTACTTGCTGCACACCTTCGGCGAGTTGTGCCTGTCGCCCATCGGTCTGGCGCTGGTCAATAAGCTGGCCCCGGCCCGCTTCGCCTCGCTGCTGATGGCCGTGTGGTTCCTGGCCACCGCCGCCGGCAACAAGCTGGCCGGCGTGCTCTCGGGCCTGTACCCGGCCGGCCCCGGCGAGTTCAAGAAAGCCGCCGACGCTGGCATCGACCTGCCCGCCATCCTCAACGGCACCCAGCAGGCCACGGCCGAGGTAGTAGCCAAGCTCAAGGAGCTGGAAATTCCCTACCAGTGGCCCTCGTTCCTGGGCTTCCAGATCCACAGCCTCTACGACTTCTTTATGATTTTCGTGGTGCTGTCGGCCGCCGCTTCCATCATTCTGTTCGTCATCTACCGCAAGCTGACCAAGATGATGGACGAGCCGGTGGCTCCGGTAGCGTAAGCGCAAGCCCCGTTCGTCATTCTGATTATTGCAAAGCCCGTCGATTGATTTCGGCGGGCTTTTTTTCGCCCTTATTCCCCTCTATGACGCACCAATACGTCGCCCTGCCGGCCCGGCCCCGTACCTCAGCCACCCCAAACCTGCTCTGGCTGGGCATGATTATCGGCCTGGAGCGCCTGAGCTACTACGGCACCCGCAGCGTCCTCGCTACTTTTCTGGTGGAGCAGCTGCAGGTGCCGCGGACCCGGGTTGGTCCTTTGCTTACCACCCTCGATGCGCTGCTATGCCTGCTGCCGCTGGTCGGGGCGTTTATTGCCGACCGGTATTGGGGCTTGGCCCGGGCCCGGCTGGCCGGCGGCGTGGTGCTGTTGCTGGGGCAGCTGGTGCTGGTCGGGGCCAGTCTGAGCAGTGCGTTGGCCTGGGAGCTGGTATGCGTCGGCCTGGTGCTACAGGTTTTGGGCAATGCCCTGCTGGCACCTGCCCTTTATACTACGGTAGGCCAGCTTTTCGCCCGCGACGCGCGCAACCAGCTGACGGGCTTCGTGCTGCTGACGGCCTTTGTCATGGCCGGCGCGTTCATGGCGTCAACGATGGTTCTGCCCCTGGCCTCGGGGTTTGGCTACCCCACCGGTCTGGGCATGACCGCCGCCAGTGCCGCCGCGGTGCTCATGTTGCTGGCGCTGCTGCCCAAGGCGGGCGCCGTGGAAACCGAAGAATCCGCCCTGGCGAATCGACCGTGGCTCGGGCCGGCGGCTGGGCTAACGGCCCTGGCAGCCGGTAGCGCCTGGTGGCTGTTGCGGGCTGAGCCTGCCTGGGCGCTGCAGGTGCTCAGCGCCGGACTGGCGGCAGTGGCCCTGGGCTACTGTAGTTTCCGGGCCGGCCTCGGCGCGCTGGGCTTGCTGGTCGCGCTCATGCTGCTTGACGTGCTGGCAGTGGCGTTGATGGTGCTAATGCCCAACCTGACTTACGATGGCGTGCAAATGAGTTCGGCGCTGAGCGTCGGGCTGATGGTCGTCGCGCCATTGATAGGGCTGCTGCTCGCCTGGCTATGGGTCAGTCGGCAGCCGGCCAGCGCACCGGGTATGCTGCGCCGCTTGGTCGTGGCGTGCGTAGCCGCGCTTGGCGCCTCCGCAGCGCTGTGGGCAGCTGCGCTGGCTCTGAACACCACGCCCACCGCCGTATCCTCGTCAGCGAACAGCTGGGCGCTGGCCTTGGCGGGCATGGCGCTTCTGTATCCGGCCAACAACGTCCTGAACGTGCTGCTGCCCACGCTGACGGCGCAGCGGGCGCCCGTCCGGTACCTGGCGCTGCTGATGGCGGCCGGGTTCAACATGAGCCGCCTCGGCGGGGTACTGGGCGAGGTACTGCTCGATTGGTGGCAAGGTAGCTAGAGCGCGCCGTTTGTAAAGCAAAAAGCCCCGCCGGCGCAGTGCCGGCGGGGCTTTTTCATAAACCAGAGCGGAAAGCTCGGGTCGGCTGAATTACATCATGCCGCCCATGCCACCCATGCCGCCCATACCAGCAGCACCGGCGCCTCCGCCTTTCTCTTCTTCGGCTTCCTCCGAAATCACGCATTCCGTGGTCAGCAGCAGGCCGGCGATGGAAGCAGCGTTTTCAAGGGCCAAGCGGGTCACCTTGGTCGGGTCGAGGATACCAGCAGCCATCAGGTTTTCGTAGCGGTCCTCGCGGGCGTTGTAGCCGTAGTCGCCTTGGCCGTCACGCACTTTCTGCACCACGACCGAGCCTTCGCCGCCGGCGTTGGCCACGATGGTACGCAGGGGAGCCTCCAGGGCCGTGCGGATGATGTTCACGCCGGTGCGCTCGTCGCTGTTGCTCGTGTCAACGGCTTCCAGCGCGTCGAGGGCGCGCACCAGGGCTACGCCGCCGCCGGGCACCACGCCTTCCTCAACGGCGGCGCGGGTGGCGTGCAGGGCATCGTCCACGCGGTCTTTCTTCTCCTTCATTTCCACCTCGGTGCTGGCACCGATGTAGAGGATGGCTACGCCGCCCGAGAGCTTGGCGAGGCGCTCCTGCAGCTTTTCCTTGTCGTAGTCCGAGGTCGTCGTCTCGATCTGGGCCTTGATTTGGCCTACGCGAGCCTGAATGTCCTCTTTGCCACCTTTGCCATTAACAACGGTCGTGTTGTCTTTGTCAACGATGATTTTCTCGGCTTGGCCGAGGTAGTCGAGGGTCGCGTTGTCGAGCTTGTAGCCGCGCTCTTCGCTGATAACGGTACCGCCGGTCAGGGCTGCAATGTCCTCCAGCATGGCCTTGCGACGGTCGCCGAAGCCCGGGGCTTTCACGGCGGCAATCTTCAGCGAGCCACGCAGCTTGTTCACCACCAGGGTAGCCAGAGCCTCACCGTCCACGTCTTCGGCGATGATCAGCAGGGGCTTGCCCGTCTGCACCACTTGCTCGAGCACCGGCAGGAGCTCCTTCATGGTGCTTACTTTCTTGTCGTAGATCAGGATGAAGGGCGAGTCGAGCTCCACTTCCATCTTCTCCGCGTTGGTCACGAAGTAGGGGGAGAGGTAGCCGCGGTCGAACTGCATGCCTTCCACCGTTTTTACTTCGGTTTCGGTGCCGCGGGCTTCTTCCACGGTGATGACGCCTTCCTTGCCCACTTTGTCCATGGCGTCGGCAATCATTTTGCCGATTTCCTGGTCGTTGTTGGCTGAAATGGTGCCTACCTGGGCAATTTCCGACGAGTTTTCAATTTTCTTCGACTGGGCCTTCAGGTTTGCTACCACAGCTACCACGGCCTTGTCGATGCCGCGCTTCAGGTCCATGGGGTTGGCACCGGCCGCGACGTTTTTCAGCCCGGCGCGGTAGATGGCCTGGGCCAGTACCGTAGCGGTGGTGGTACCGTCACCGGCCTGGTCGGCCGTTTTCGAGGCTACCTCTTTCACCAGCTGGGCGCCCATGTTCTCGATGGGGTCCTTCAGCTCGATTTCCTTGGCGACGGTCACGCCGTCCTTGGTGATGCTCGGCGCACCGAATTTCTTGTCGATAACCACGTTGCGGCCTTTCGGGCCCAGGGTTACCTTCACGGCGTTAGCCAGTTTATCTACGCCGGCAACGAGCTTGTTGCGGCCTTCAATGTCGAAATGAACGAGTTTAGCTGCCATTGGGCTGTGCTATGATGTTTTAGGCGGGAATGATTACAGGATGGCGAAAATGTCCGATTCGCGCATGATCAGGTAGTCCTGACCGTCCACGGTGATTTCGGTGCCGGCGTACTTGCCATAGAGCACCTGGTCGCCCACCGATACCGAGGGCTTCACCAAAGTGCCGTTGTCGGCCACTTTGCCTTCGCCTACGGCTACGACTTCGCCGCGCTGCGGCTTTTCCTTAGCCGTGTCGGGGATGATGATGCCCGACTTGGTTTTCTCTTCGGCGGCAGCCGGTGCGATGATGACGCGGTCGGCCAGCGGTTTGATGCTAACTGCCATACTGTGGTGTTAGGTTTGGTATGTTGAAGTTGGAGGGAAAGACTACTAGCGAGTCGGCAGCGGCGGGGCATTTCTTGTGCCAGCTACGGCCAATCGGCCCAAAACTGACAGAATGCCCCCGTACGGGGAACTTTCTGCTCGAGTTATGGCACCCGGCCTGACACGAAGCTGACAGGACGGCGGCCGGGGCGGCGCAAGTATAGGCAAACTGCCACCGGAATACCGCAAAAAAGAACCGGCGGGGTTTCGCCGCCGGGGGAAGGCGGCGGGGGGGAGCGGGGGGGGGGGGGGGAGGGGGGCGGGGGGGGGGGGGGGGGGGGG
>NZ_JAJFAV010000001.1 GCF_020711235.1 Hymenobacter sp. 15J16-1T3B
AGTTGGTAGTCGTCGAGCAGGCGGTAGGGAGCGGCGCTGCCCGCCGGGCGCCACTCCACCACTTCTTTCACCACGTTGTAGCGCACTTGGTAGTGCGCCTGGAGGTATTCTTCCACCGCCCGTAGCTTCTGATCGGCCTCGCCCTGGCGAGGAGCCGAAATATCCGTCTGCTTGGTCTTCATAGCCCGGCTTGCACGGCCAATTGCGACAGGGTCTCCGAACGGCAAATTCGCGCGGGAATGCGCGGGGGCAGGCCGCAGGAAGCGGAACCACCAATGTGCACCACAACCTCGGTCAGGGAAGGGTCCTGCTCCAGCAGGCGGAGCAGCTCCTGCTCGATTTCGTGCCACATCTCGGGCCACAACAACAGCGCTTCGGCCGCTGTGGCCGGGATTTGCCCCCGCAACGAATGCGCGAGGCAATGAATTTCCTTCAACTCCCGGCTCAGCTCCACTTGGCGCGTGCGGGCGAGCTCCGAGGCTGACGACTTCGGCCGTCCGGCTGTCCAGCCGGCCAACTTGATGTGCAGCAGCAAGGTTTTGTCTTCGATAACGGCGATGGTGGTTAGCACGGCTGGTGCCCCTCTTTCGGCTTGGAAGCGTCCAGGTACGCGACCAACTCGCTGCGGCGGTAGAGCACGCGCTTGTCGGAGGAGTGGTACGCCGTGATGCGGCCCTCGCGGCGCAGCTTGTTGAGCGTGGGCTTGGAGAGGTGCACAAACGCCAGCGCCTGCCGGGTCGTTAGGTATTCAGCCTCTGCGGCCGGGGCTTGGCGTAGTGCCTGCAGCACTTGAGCAAAGCGGGCGTCCAACAGGGCGCCAAGTTCTTCCTGGAGTTGATCCAGGGTCAAGGTGATAAGTTTCATGGGTAAGGAAAAAGAATGTTCCAGCAGCTCTGCAGATTGCTGGTGCAACATTCAGGATTCCTTACCGCCGCCCTCGGCGATTATTTGGGGCAATTTTCAATTAGTTTACTCCCGTTGCCCCAATACGCCTACAACTTCTTCATTTCAAACGCATCAGATCTTCCTCAACCAATTGGGCCAGTTTCGGTTGGCCCGAGTCCAGGAAGAAGCGCTTGGCCTGGAGCATGTACTTTTCGTTCAGCACCTTGTTGTTCTGCTGACTTGGCTGTTCGGTTAGGTAGCGCACCAACGGGGCGATGCTGTTGGGCGTACGGGCCAGCAGCCCAGCCAGGAAATGCACCAGTTCGTTGCTGGGTTTTAGGCTGACCTTGAGCAGTTCACCCCGGTGCATGTAATACACCACCGCGAGCTGCGAGGCAGTGCTCAACGATTGGGCTTTGCTTTTCTTTTTGCGGCCGGCCGCAGGGTCCTGCATATGCCCTCGCTGCTTTTGAATCCAGTCGACCAGCACGCGGCCATCCCTTCCCCGCCAGAACTCCTCCTGGTCGACTTTGCCCCCTATGCCTAGTAGAACAAGGCCATTGTTTACAACCTGTTTTTGGAGGTAGTCCAAGAAAGACTCTTGGGTCTTCACTGTGGTGTAACGGCCAAAGTGGTCCTCCAACAGCGCCAATCGATCATCTACCGAATACGCAGGGCTAAAAAACCGGCTCAAAAACTCCCGGTCATAGACCGCAGCCTCCGTGACCGGGGTCTGCATTCCATCATCATCCACCTGGACCCGGAGGGCTATGGTTGTGTTGTCTTTGGGAAGAACATTCTGAGGCAGGACGATGTAGTCGCCTTCAGGTAGCGGGTCGCCTTCCCGAATCACTAACTTGCTCCCGCTGTATTCGTAAATACGGCAGGAGCGGTCAACGTGCAGAAATGTATGAATGCGATGATTGGGCATTGGGTGGGAAGCAATGAAGTACTCGCCTGCAAGGACAGCAAAATGGGGTCTGCGGGGCTTTACACCTATTTACGCAGTTGGGCTTACCATACCTACCCAAAGGTACCACCACACCCTTCGCAACCACTACCCTGTTAGGCCTGCCACGGTCCCACTCGCGGCCCCAGTAAGCAAAAAACCCTGTTTGCGAATCGCAAACAGGGTTTTCAGTGATTCCGCTGGGATTCGAACCCAGGACCCATACATTAAAAGTGTATTGCTCTACCAGCTGAGCTACAGAATCAGGCTCCTAACAGGAAAGCTCGGCTTTCATTGAAAGGGACGGCAAAAGTAATAACCGAGACGACATATTCAAACCTCTGGTTACTTAGTGTGAGTATTTCGCGCAATTATTCACGCTACCTGCTTCGTTTCCAACGAAATAAAATCACGCAAAAAAATCACGTGTATGAGAAGCCGGGGCCGGGGCGGCGCGGAGCAGCTCCATCCGGGCTTCATGTGCGAAGAGCCGGACGTGGTCCGGCGCAGGCGCGGCCAACTTGCCACTGCGAGGCGCGTAGAAATGCCGAGCAGGTAGCCCGGCCCCGGCCGGATGCCCCGCCTGCGCGTTCGTTCACCTTACTAACCTTCTGTACACCATGGGTAAAGGAGACAAAAAGTCGCGCCGCGGCAAGCTTCGCAAAGGCACCTTCGGCAAGCGCCGGCCGCACAAGCAGGTCAAGAAAGCCGCCGCGGCCAAGCCCGCTGCTTCGGCCTCGTAATCGGCCCGCCCTAGACCAGCGCGCCGCGGCTCCTTCGGGAAGCCGCGGCGCGTTTGTTTTGCGGCCTGGATGATAGCCGGCCGAACCGGCCAATGGAAGGCCGGGCGGCTCAGGCTACCTCCGGCTGAATGCGCACGGATGCCCCGACGGCGCGGCCCTGGGCTAGTTGCTGGCGGTAGCGGCGCATCCAATACAGCATCAGCGGCACGCCCACCACGGTGGGCCAGAGGAAGCGCACGGCCACGGGCAGAAAGGTGAAGGACGTGGCCGAAAAGGCCGATACGGCGGCTACGTACGAGAGGATGAACCCGCGCATGTGGTCGAAAAACCAGTGGTTGGGGGCCAGCTCGGCGGGGCGGTAAAGCTTTTGCAGCTCAGCCACGGCCAAGCGCAGCCCGCCCAGCCCAAACACGCCCGACACGATGTTGCGGGTGACGACGGCGTAGACGAGCGTGCCCACAAACAAGAGCATTGCCGCCCCTGAGCCCAGCCAGTCGTAGACGGCCGGGCGCTGCCCGCGGCCCAGGCGCTTCTGGTACAGGGCGCGGTAGCCCAGCCAGGAGAGGTAGAGCGAGAAAACACCCGTCAGCAGCAGGAAGGTGAGGCCCTTGAACGTGGCCGCCACGATGGCCGTGAGGCCAGCCGTGAGCATAGCCCAGAAAAACACGCGGCCCCAGAAGCGGTGGGCCGGGCCGCCCTTGCGCGTGGCCAGGGCCACCGGGGCCACGAAGAAGCCAATCATGCCGCAGCCGATGTGCAGCCAGCGGTTCAGGTCGAGAAACGTTTCGGTGGTCATGGCGGTGGGGGCTGAATGAGTGGCCGAAAGGTGCACCGCCGCCGCGGCTCCGCCAACGCGGCGTTGCCCAACCGTCGAATCACCGTGCTGAAATGCCGCCAGGCGCGCCCGAACCGCCGCCCGTGCTACAGCTTCACCCCCACTTTCCACTCCAGCACGTCGGCCGCGCCGCGGTGCACCTTCAGGTCGATGGCGCCGAAGAAGTGTTCGGTGAAGTGGTATTTCAGGCCGACGCGCTCGTAATAGAACTTGTTGGACTTGTAGGGATTGTAGAGGTAGAAGCCCAGGTGGGTATCGAAGGCGAGGCGGCCGAACAACAATTCGTGGCCGATGAACACGCCGGCCTTCTTCACGTCGGGCAATTTGTCGCCGGCGCGGGCCGTGTCGCGCTGCTCGGCCCGCAGGCTGCGGTCGTAGAAGCCCTCCAAGCCCACCAGCAGGTTGCTTTTGCGGTTCACGCGCCGGCCCGCGGCCACCGTCACCGAGTTGACCCAGTAGTTGGTGTGGTCTGACTCGTTGCGCTGCTTCAGGCCCGCGCTGGTGCTCAGGTTCCAGAACGTGCGCCCAATGTCGGCGGGCTGGTCAGCCGCCGCGTCGATGGGCAGCGGGGTGAAGTGGCGCTGCTGGTGGTAGTTCAGCCCGAGCAGCACAGTGGGAATGTTGATGCCCAGGTTGGGCTTGGCGGTGGCGCCGTTGGAGTAATGATTCAGGGCCACGCCCAGCAGCAGGCCCAGCTTGGGCGTCAAGGCCACGTCGTATTCCAGCCGGGCCTGAATGGTGGCGTTCAGGTGGGAGCTGACGAACGTGTTCTTGTGGTTGGTCTGCTGGTCGAAGGGAAAGGGGAAATAGCCCACGCCTGTGCCCAGGCGGAAGCTCAAGTCCTGGCGCTGGGTCCGCCAGAAGGTCTTGCTCAAATAAATCGACGCCGCGAAGGAATGGCGCAGCACCGGGTTGTGGTAGTCGTAGTACACCAACGCGAGGCCGGCTTTGGGGTAGCGGTACCAGGCGTGCCAGGGCGCGCGGCCAGTAAGCTGCCGCTGCAGGTTCAGCTCCAGCCCGGTGGGGTGGGCCGTGACGAGGTGCTTAACCCGCGGCGAGTGCGCAATGATGAAGCCGCCTTGCCCGTACAGCCCGAGCACCAGCGGCTCGCGGGCCGGGGCCGGCGCAACGTCCTGCGCCCGCAGGCCGCGGGGAGCCGCCAGCCCGAGCGCCAACAAGAGAAACCAACGGGTACTGAGCAACATAGAAGGGAAGGGGCAAACAGACGGCAAAAGTACGCAGCCGCGCTGCTCGGGCCGCATTCAGGACTGCTCGACCTTCGTTTTTCACACGTTGTCATGATTTATTAATAGCTCCAGCGCAACACCGGCCCCCGTCCTGGCCGTATCAGGCTTCAGAAACGCGCGGCACCACCCCTTTGCCAGCCCAGTGTAGCCCCCGACGCCGCGCCCCTCTCCCACCTCTTTTATTCCGAACTCACTCATGAAAAAGGTAGCACTGTTTACCCTGGCCGCCCTGGCCTCCGCCACCCTCGCCCACGCCCAAGACCCCGGTGGATTCCGTCTCGGCCTGAAGGTCGGCGGCACGTACTCCAACATTTCCGGCGACAACGTCAGCCAGATTACCGGCCCGGGCTACAGCTCGGATCTAGGCAAGTACAAGCTGGGCTACAACGCCGGCCTGGCCTTCCAGCTGCCCCTCAGCGACGACGGCTTCTTCGCCATTGCGCCGGAGGTGCTGTACAACCGCAAGGGCTACGAAATTCAGTCGCAAACCACCAGCGTCGGGCTGCCCAGCGGCGTCACCAAGATCGAGCAGGAGCAGCAGCGCGTGCTCCACTACATCGACGTGCCGGTGCTGGCGCGCATCAACGCCGGCGGGCTGTTTTTTGAGCTGGGCCCGCAGGTGAGCTACCTGTTCGGCTCGCGCACCAAAACCCAGTACACCGAGAAGCGCGCCGACGGCACCAAGGTCAAGGACGAGTCGCGCAGCAGCTTCATGGACTACACCGGCGTCACGCGCGACGAGGCGTACAAGTCGGACCTGGCGCAGTTTGACATCGGCGCCGTGGCCGGCCTGGGCTACCAGGCGGAGGGCGGGCTGAGCATCGGCCTGCGCTACGCCCGCGGCTTCAACTCGCTGATCGACACCAAAGACACCGACAACGAGCCGAAAGCCTTCAACAACGCCTTCACGCTGCAGCTGGGCTACCTGCTGCCGCTGGGCAACCGCTAAACGCCACCCGCACGCCTATTGCCAGGGCCGCTCCCGTATCGGGGGCGGCCCTCTTTTTTTGGCGCAGGGCCTCAGCGGCGTAGGCCCGCGGGGCGCCGCCGACCCGAAAATATCCAACCGACTTGGCACGTTTATAGCCTGGAGCTGCGCAACCACAGTTTGCTTTCACTTACTAAAACCGCCTTTTCACCATGAAAAAAGCTGTTTTTGCCTTTTCTGCCCTGGTCCTTGCGGCCCTGGCTGCTGCCCCGGCCGCCCAGGCCCAGGTGCGCCTCGGTTTCCGCGCCGGGGGCAACTACGCCAACCTCGCCGGCAACCTCAAAAACGAAAATACCTACAACAACAAGCTCGGCTTCCTGGGCGGCGTCATCCTCAACGCCGACGTGAGCGGCGACGGGTTCTTCTCCGTGCAGCCCGAGCTGCTGTACTCGCAGAAGGGCTTCGAAAACAAGCCCACGGAGTACTCGCGCCCGCTGCTGCTCGGCGGCACGCGCACCGAGAAGCGCGAAGGCAAGGTCAACTACAACTACCTCGACGTGCCGGTGCTGGCGCGCATCAACGCCGACGGCTTCGTGTTCGAGGCCGGGCCGCAGTACTCCTACCTGCTCAACGCCCGCGACGAAACCCGCACCACCGTTACCGTTAACGGCGAGTCGCGCACGAGCGAGGCCAGCAACCAGAAAGACGTGAGCGGCCTGCGCCGCAGCGAGCTGGGCTACGTGGCCGGCGTGGGCTACCAAGCCGACAACGGGCTGGGTCTTGGGCTGCGCTACACGGGCGCCTTCAGCGACTTTGTGAAGCCCGAAAACGGCGACTCGTACTTCAACGGCGACCTGAAAAACGCCCGGCACTCGGCCGTGCAGTTGTCGTTGAGCTACCTGATTCCGAGCCGCTAACCCACGGTTGAGCTTCGCCCCCAAAGCCCGGTTGCTGCGTGCCGCAACCGGGCTTTGCATTTTTCCCAGGCCAACATCTGTCCGGATTCCTCGTTTTAGGAGCGTCGCGGGCATATAGCGCCGGCGTATTGTTCACTTTTTCGCTTTTCCACGGCTATGAAAAACGCTTTTCTCGCCGCCGCGCTCCTCACGGGCGCTGCCCTGGCCACGGCCCCAGCGGCTCATGCCCAAGGTGTCCGCATTGGCATCAAAGCCGGGGCCAATTACTCCAACATTGCCGGCGACGTTACCGACGAGGACCGGTTTGAAAACAAGTTCGGCTTCCACGGCGGGCTGCTGCTCAATGCCGACCTAACCGGCGACGGGTTCTTCTCCATTCAGCCCGAGCTGCTGTACTCGCAGAAGGGCTACAAGAACGGGGACTTCCAGCGGACACTCGGCCCGCTGCAATACCAGTTCAAAGGCACCGTCAATTACAACTACCTCGACCTACCGATTCTGGCTAAAATAAATGCCGACGGTTTGTTTTTCGAGTTGGGTCCGCAATTTGGGTATCTGCTCAAAATCAAGGACCACACCGAGTTTACGTCTAATGTCCCGGGGGCCACTTACAGTTCGACCAGCATCCAGGATCTGGACAACGTCAACCGCTTCGAGCTGGGCTACGCCGCGGGCCTGGGCTACCAAGCCGAAAGCGGCCCGATGATTGGGCTGCGCTACAACGGCGCATTCACCGACTTCGCCAAAGATGCCTACCAGAGTGGCAGCTACAAAAATGCCCGCAACTCGGCCTTTCAACTCTACCTCGGGTACCTGTTTGGGGGCAAGTAATGCTCCTTCCCAAACCCGCTTCGCGTAAGCAGCGGGTATTTCCTTCATTCCAACTCATGAAAAAGACTGCATTGGCGCTGGCGCTGCTGCTCGGCGCCGCGGCGCACGGGGCGCAGGCTCAGAGCATCAAGCTGGGCTTGAAACTCGGCCCGACTCTCTCCAACTACTACGGGGAAGACAAAGGCGACTCTAAATACCTGTTGGGCATCAACGGCGGCGTGACGGCCAACTTTGCCTTCAGCGACATGCTTTCGGTGCAGCCCGAAGTGCTGTACTCCACGAAAGGCCACGGGTACAACGTCAGCGGCGGCGGCCACGACCGGATCAGCTACATCGACGTGCCGCTGCTGCTGCGCATCGACGCGGACGGCCCCTTCTTCGAGCTGGGCCCGCAAATAGGGTTTCTTACCAAAGCCGAATCGAAGCCCGACAATGCCCCGGCATTTGCCCTGAACTACCAGAAAGTAGACGTGGGCGCGGTGTTGGGCCTGGGCTACCAGGCCGACAACGGCCTGAGCCTGGGGCTGCGCTACAACCCCGGCTTCGTCAAGCTGCTGCCCGAATCGAGCACCGGCAACCGCATTTACAATTCGGCGTTCCAGCTGCAATTGGGCTACCGCTTCAGCGACCTGTAAGGCGGGCTCACGCCTGCCCCGGCACCGGCCGCGCCGCTCCCCTGGAGCAGCGCGGCCGGTTTGCGTTCCGGGCCGGCCTACGCACTCGGTTGGCCGTCTGCCGGCGCTCTATCTTTGCGCGGCTGCCTACTAGCAGCTCGTATGCATCGTTAATCAATGAACAAACGTTTTCTACTGCTGCTGCTGACCGTCGGGGCAGCGGCCACGGCCCAGGCCCAACTGCGCGTGGGCGCCAAAGTCGGGGGCAGCCTCACCCGCGCCTACGGCGACAACGTAGCGGGCATCAAAAACCGGCTGGGCGTGCACGCCGGCGTGATGCTGCACGTGGCGCTGGATGCCGATGACTTTTTCGCTATTCAGCCGGAAATTCTGTACTCGCAGAAAGGCTACAAAGCCGAATCCGGCGCGCTCAAGGGCCGCTCCCGCCTGCACTACGTCGATGTGCCCATCCTGGGCCGCATCAACGCCGACGGCTTTATTTTCGAAGCGGGGCCGCAGCTGGGCTACCTGGCCGGCGTCAAAAACGAGCAGGACTCGCCGCTCTACGGCAAGGAGTCGAGCACCGACCTGAAGGGCTACAACCGCTTTGCCTTCGGCTACGTGGCGGGCGTGGGCTACCAGCTCAGCAACGGCGTGCACGTGGGCCTGCGCTACAACGGCCACGTCAACAGCCTGCTCGAAACGCTCCCGAACGGGCAGACGCCGCAGGCGCACAATGCGGCCTTCCAGGTGTTTGTCGGCTGCCTGTTCAAGGACTAACCCGCGGCCCGAAACGACTGACGCCCGGCTTCCTTGCGGAGGCCGGGCGTCGTGGTATCTGGCGGCAGGCGGGCTTAGGCCGGCTGCTGCATCAGGTGTGCGTAGTGCTGGTAGAACAGCGGAATGGTTTCGATGCCCTTCATGAAGTTGAACACGCCGTAGTGCTCGTTGGGCGAGTGAATGGCGTCCGAATCGAGGCCGAAGCCGAGCAGCACCGAGTCTACGCCCAGCTCGGTTTTGAACATGGCCACAATCGGAATGGAGCCACCGCCTCGCGTCGGGATGGGCTTTTTGCCGAAGGTGTCTTCCAGGGCCTGGGCCGCGGCTTTGTAGGCCACCGAGTCGGTGGGCGTCACCACCGGCTCGCCGCCGTGGTGGGGCTTCACCACCACCGTCACGCCCTCGGGGGCAATGCTGGTGAAGTGCTGCTGGAACAGCTGGCTGATTTCCTCGGAGGTCTGGTGGGGCACCAGGCGCATGGAAATCTTGGCGTAGGCCTTGGAGGCAATAACCGTTTTGGCGCCCTCGCCGGTGTAGCCGCCCCAGATGCCGTTCACGTCGAGCGTGGGGCGGATGCTGGTGCGCTCAATGGTGGTGTAGCCCTTCTCGCCGTAAGTGGCGGGCAGGCCGATGCTCTGCTTGTACTCCTCCTCGTTGTAGGGCGCCTTGTTCAGCTCGGTACGCTCCTCCTCGCTGAGCACGTCCACGTTGTCGTAGAAGCCGGGGATGGTGATGTGGCCGTTTTCGTCGTGCAGCGAGGCAATCATCTTGCACAGCGCGTTGATGGGGTTGTGCACGGCGCCGCCGTAGAGGCCGGAGTGCAGGTCGCGGTTGGGGCCGGTCACCTCCACTTCGTGGTAGCTCAGCCCGCGCAGGCCCACCTCGATGCTGGGCGTGTCGTTGGCAATGATGCCGGTGTCGGAAAGCAGCACCACGTCGGCTTTGAGTTTTTCCTTGTTGGCGTTGACGAAGATGCCGAGGTTGTTGGAGCCGACTTCCTCTTCGCCCTCAATCATCACCTTCACGTTGCAGGGCAGGCCGCCGTTCTGGTTCAGCACCTCGAAAGCCTTCACGTGCATGTACACCTGGCCTTTGTCGTCGCAGGCGCCGCGGGCGTAGATCTTGCCATCCTTGATGACCGGGTCGAAGGGGCCCGAGGTCCACAGCTCGTAGGGGTCGGCGGGCTGCACGTCGTAGTGGCCGTACACCAGCACGGTGGGCAGTTTGGGGTCGATGAGCTTTTCACCGTAGACGATGGGGTTGCCGGCCGTCTGGCACAATTCCACGTTGTCGAGGCCGACCTCTTCGAGGCGCATCTTCAGGTACTCGGCCGCTTTGAGCACGTCGCCGTGAAACTTGGGGTCGGCCGAGACGGACGGGATGCGCAGCCACTCCAGCAGCTCGCTCAGGAAACGGTCCTGGTTCTGGGTCAGGAAAGAAGTCATCGGGTTGGGAAATAAGGTCGGGGTTGACGGGGTGTAAAGGTAGCGGATGGGGCCGGATGCGCCGCCAGCGGGCGGGGCATTACGCCCACCGATACACCATCCATACAAGCAGGCAACTGCCCAGCAGCAGCGCCGCTTGGGCCAGCCGTCCTCGCAAACTCAGCACCGCCGCGAGTAGCCCGAGCGGCAGCAGGAAGCGCAGGCCCAGCCAGCCTCTGTCCGGCGTGGCCGCGATGCTCCAGGTGGCGGGCTCAAACAACAGCAGCCAGTACAGCCATCCGGCATTGAACAAGGTCCCCAAGGCCGCGGTGGCCAGCAGCAGGTTGATCCGGGCAGCCAGTGTTTTCGCTGGCACGAGCACCAGGCTGAATAGGCCGCCAAACAGCATCAGCAACAGCGGCACGCCAACGATAAGCGCAATGGTCTGCGGGATTATCATGTCGCCGAGCGCGTAAGCCGGCGGGCTGATGGCCAGCAGCAGGCACCCCGCTAGGGCCCGCCAGGCAATGGACACAACTCGCATCTAAGTATTTAGCATCGTCTTGCCCCACGTCATCCTGGGCCGCAGCTTAGGCGTCCAGGTCCACATATTCGTGCGCGATGCGCCAGGCGTAATTCAGTGTTATGCCCTTGCGCTGGGCCACGGCTAGCGGGTGCCGGGTGGGCTCCAGCTCAATGCGGGGCCGTAGCTTGCCCCCCTGAAAATGCGCCATTGATTTCAGGTTCAACGTCGGGGCAAACAGGCCAATGTGGGTGCTGAACCAGCCGAAGAAAGGCCCGATGTCGGCCGAATCCGGATAAGCAAGGTACTGCTCGAAGTGTTCCTTCTTTTGGCTAACCCAAACACCAAAATCCAGGGTTTCAGCTTGGCCGCGAATCGGAATAGCCAGCACGCTCCGAATGAAATAGTGCTCATCGTCGATGACGCAAGTGTCGGCGCTCAGCCGGACCCGCTGCTCCCGTTCCTCCTCCGGAATGTCGAAGTAGAGGTCCGGTTTGTCGGCAACAATGGCGGGCAACCCGTCGTGAACCTGCCCGCAGCAGACGCAGTGGTAGCTCATGGGGTATATTATTGATGGTGGCAGCTTGCCTTAGGCCGGCTCCGCGCCCTCTTCCCAGTAGATGGTGAACGTGGTACCTTCCCCCACCGCGCTGTCGACCTCTAGGCGGCCGCCGCGGCTGTTGACGATGCGCTGCACCAGGTACAGCCCCACGCCCGAGCCGCCGATGTGCGGGTGCTGGCGGGTGAACGGCTGGAACACGGCGGCGGGCTCGTCGGGCAGTACCATGCCCAGGCCGTTGTCCTGCACCTGCAGCCCGGGCTTGCCGGCAGCCGTTCGGAAGCTGCGCACCTGCACCCGGGGCGCCCGGTCGGGGTCGGCAAACTTGAGGGCGTTGCTGATCAAGTTATGGAGTACCGAACGGAGGTTGGCGCGGCCGTAGGTCAGCAGCGGCGCCTGCTCGGTGTCCAGCTCGATGTCGGCGCCGCTTTGCTGCACCTGCACGCGCAAGCCCAGCAGCACTTCCTCGGCCACGTGGCGCACGTCCAGCTCCTCGACCGGCGCGGAGAGGCCGCGCTGGTCGCGCACGGTGGCGGCCAGTTCCTGCAGGGTCAAGTCGAGCTGGATCAGGGCCTCGTCCACCATCGTGAGCATCTGGGCTTTTTCCGGGTCGTGGAAGGTGGCAGTGCGGCGCAGCTCGTCGAAGAGGCCGCGCAGGTTGAGCACGGGCTGCTTCAGGTCGTGGGAGGCGGTGTACACGAAGGTGTCCAGGTCGCGGTTGGCCTGGGCCAGCTCGTCGTACTGGGTCTGGAGCACCTGGCGCAGGCGGTGCTGGTCGTCCACGTCGGTGCAGGCGCCGAACCAGCGCAGCACCTGCCCGTCGGTGAGCTGCCGGGCGCGGATGATGTGCCAGCGGTAGCGGCCGTCGTGGCGGCGCATGCGAAACACGCCCTCGTACTCTTCGCCGGTGGCCACGCTGCGCACCCACTGGCGGGCGGCGCCGGCCTGCTCGTCGGGGTGGAGCAGGTTGATCCAGCCGGTGGGGCCCAGCTCGTCGGTGGTCAGGCCGGAATAGTCGCCGGTAAACTGGTTGTAGTACTCCACGAACCCCTCGGCCGAGGCCGTCCAGATCAGTTCGGGGATGCTGTCGGCGAGGAAGCGCAGCTCAGCCTCGCCGCGGCGCAGGGCCTCGGCCAATTCGCGCTGGTCGTGGATTTCGGTAAGGGCGCCGTGCCAGTGCGTGGGCGCTTCCTCGGGCAGGTGCAGCTCGGGCAGGGCGCGACTGAGCATCCAGCGGTACTGGCCGTCGTGGCGGCGCAGGCGGTACTCGTAGCTCCAGCCGGTGCCGGTGTTGCGGGCCGCCTCCGACTGGTAGAGCACGCGCAGCCGGTCGTCGGGGTGGATGAGCAGCGGCCAGATGGCGTTCAGGTCGGAGGTGCGCGGCTGCCCGGTGAAGAAGTACCACTGCGGGCTCACGTACTCGTAGCGGCCCGCCGCGTCGATGCTGAAGGTGATTTGCGGGGCGGTTTCGGACAGCACCCGCAGGCGCGCGTCGAGGCGGCGCGTTTCGATGGCCAACTCGTGGGTGCGCTGCCGGGCCTGCTCCTGCGCCGTCACGTCGACCACGAAGAGCAGCAGCCCGCTCACCGCCCCGTCGGCGGCGCAGATGGGCTCCAGGGTGACGTCGTAGTACGCGCCCTCGTCGCGGGCGGCGGGGTCGTCGCAGAGCGGGCAGGCCTTGGCCACGTGGCCCTGCCCGGTGCGGTACACCTGCTGCATCACGCCCAGCAAATCGGCCGGCCAGGGCCCGGGCACCTCGGCCACGGCGCGGTCCAGCAATTCCCTGGCGTTAAGCAGCCGGCGGAAGGCCTCGTTTACGAAGCTGTAGCGCAGTTCGGGTCCCTCCAGGGTGGCGACGCCGGCCGGCAAACGCCGCAGAATGTCCTGAAGGTGTTGTTCCTGCATAAATACGAAACGAAGCCGTCCCCGACGGGCCCGGCGAATCGGCGTCCAAGTTAATCAGCTTTCGGCGCAAAGCGGTGGTATGGTAAAATCAGAAATATACCTAAACCAGAATGTTACCCTGGTATTGTACGCCCTGACGCCACCGCTTTGCACGCCGGGAAATTCCACGGCCGATGGACAATTACCGTTTGCTGTTGCAAGTGATTTGGGCAGCCGCGGCTACTGCGGCGTCCCGGCCTGCGGAGAAGGCGCAGCGGCCTCGGGGCCGAAGACGGCCAGGCGCACCAGCTCCACCAGGGTGGCATCGGCAATGCTGAGCGTATCGGGGGGTGGCGGCACGCTGCGGGGCAGCAAGAAGCCCTGCAGGGTTTCGAAGCCGGCTGGCTCGATGGGGTGAAACGCCATGTGCCAGTCGGCGAAGCTGCGGTGGGCAATGGGCCGGTCGATGAGCTTCTGCACGTGGGAGTGGCGGCCGTCCTGGGCAATTCTGCTGAACAGCGTTTCAGCCACGTCGTCTTCGCCCTCAAACAGCTGGGCGATGTTGCCGTGGCTGTAGAAGAGGATGCCGGTAATGCCGTTGCGGGCGTTGTCGCGGCGGCACTGGACAAGCAATTCTTGCAGGTCCTGGTCGGAAAGCGGCCGCACGGCCCGGCTGAGGTAAACGATGTGCTTCATTAGGTGTGGAAGGAGAAGAGCAGCTCGACTGTTAGGTACGGCAAAGTACGGGGCCGACGTTGCCTGATCCGGCCCCGGGCTTACTTCGCCCAGGGCAGCGGCACCCGGCTTTCGGTGCCGGCGCGCAGGCGGCCGATGTTGGCGCGGTGGGTGTAGATCAGTAGAGCGGCTAAGACGAAGCCCACCCCGATCAGAAAGGGCTGCGGCGGGGCAAACCAGGGCGTGAGCTGCAGCAGGGCGAAGGCCACGCCGGCCGTCATGGAGCTCAGCGACACGTAGCGGGTGGTGAGCAGCACGGCCAGAAACACCAGCAGGCACACGCCCACCGTGGCCGGGGCCACGCCCAGCATCATGCCCAGAATGGTGGCCACGCCCTTGCCCCCGCGAAACTGCGCGAAGACCGGGTAGATGTGCCCGATAACCGCCAGCACGCCGCAGGCCAAGCGGTAGTACACCTCGTGCTCGGCCGGAATGGCGCCCGCGTTTACCAGCCACATGGGCAGAAAATAAGCCGCCACGAACCCCTTGAGCGCATCGACCAGCAGCACGAAAGAGCCGGGCTTTTTGCCGAGCACCCGGAAGGTGTTGGTGGCGCCCGCGTTGCCGGAGCCGTGTTCCCGCACGTCGATGTCGAAGAAGCGGCGGCCCACCCAGAGGGCCGTGGGAATGGAGCCGAGCAGGTAGGCCAGCACGAGGGCCAGGGCAATGTACGCGTAGGTCATAAGCGGGAAGGTGGGGCCGTCAAAGATAACGGACCCCGGCAACGCTACGGCGCACGCCCCGGAGCCGGCTGCGCTTGGCCCAAAAAAAGCAGCCACGACCGGGTGGTCGTGGCTGCTGGCGGGCATGAATCGAAGCGTGCTAGTCGCCGAAGGGGTCGTTTTCGTCCTTCTTCTTGGCCTTCTTCTCCTTTTCCTTCTTCGGTTCCTTGGCGGATTCGGCGGGCTTTTCTTCCGCCGGGGCCGCTTCGTCTTTCTTCTTGTCCTTCTTGCCCGAGTCGGCGGCCGGTTCGGCCGGGGCGTCGGCTACGGGTTCGTCTTTTTTCTTCTTGTCTTTCTTGGACTCCTTCACCGGTTCGGCGGCGGGTTCGGCCGGCGCGTCGGCGGGGGCTTCGTCCTTTTTCTTTTTGTCCTTCTTGCTCGGCTCCGGCTCGGCCGTCGGGGTCTGGTCCGTGGCGAAGGGGTCGTTGGCGTCGGCCGCGGCGTCCTTCTTCTTTTTCTTCTCCTTCTTGGCCGGTTCGGCATCCGGGGTGGCGCCGGCGGCCGGGTCGGTGGCCCCGAACTGGTCGTCGGCGGCGTCGGCTTTCTTCTTCTTGTCCTTCTTCGAGCCCGACTCCATGTTGTCGAAGTTGCCGGTCGGGCGGTTGCTCAGCACCTGCTTCTGCGGCTTGGTTTCGCCCAGGTAGTCCTTGCGGAAGTGGTTCACGAAGAGCACCTTCTCCTGCTCGTCGCCGAGGAAGAAGCCGTAGTCGGTGGCCGTGTTGTAGTCGCCCTTGGCGGCGCGGCCCAGGATTTCGTCGAACTCGCCGTGCTGGGCTTTGGCCAGCAGCTTGTTTTCGGCAAACTTGAAGTAGTACCAAGTCTCGGGGTCGGCCTCCAGGTACAGCTCCACGGCGTCGCCGGTGCTTTCCTTCTTGATTTCGACGTAGCCGTCAATCATGGCGTTGATGTCCTTCTTGCCCACGCTCACCAGCCCCAGCTTGCCCACCGAGTACCAGGCGTTGTGCTTGTTGGACCACTTCAGGTTCACTTGGCTGAGCAGGATGTCGTGCAGGAACTTCGACGAGAACTTCTGCAAGGACACCTCGCCCCCGCCCTTGCGGTTGGCGTAGTCGCTCACCACTTTCGAGCCCGCAAACTCGCCCATCTTGTACAGCTCGTTCTGCGAGGAAGTCAGCGCTTCGGGCAGGCCCTTGGCGTACTTGGCCAAATCCAGGCCCATGGCTTCGAAAGCCTTGTCGGGGAAGTTCAAATCGAAGGCCATCATGGCGTCCACCTGGTAGCGGGTCGAGTCCACGTTGGCCCGGCCCACGCCCGACGACACCAGCGTGTAGTCCTTGTTGGTGCCGATGAAATTGACCTTGCCGCGGAAGTTGAGCACGCCCGTCGAGTCGTTCACCGTCAGCACCGAGCCCTCGTACACCTCCGCGTCGAGCGGGTCGTGGCGGCTGATGGCGTAGATGCGCTTCTTCGGGTCGTAGGTCAGGGTGCCGTCGACCTCAAACAGGTTGCCGTCGGTGACGCTGCCCTTGGTGGCCACAAACAGCGGGTACGGCCGGCCGGTGGCCTCGTTCTGGTACAGGCCCGTCACCATCGGCGTGCCGTCCTCGGCTTTCATCTCCTTCATCCGGATCTTGACGAACTGCGGGTCGATGCTGTCCTGCACCGGGAACCAGTCGGCCGAGGTCGGGGTCTTGGTGAATTCCAGGCGCGCCTGCCCGTCGAAGGCGAAGCCCTTGCTCTGCGAGTTCATCGTCACGCCGCCGCGGTACTGAATGCGCGGGGCAATGCGGAATTTGTCGGTGGCCTTGATGTCGGCCACGGCCAGCGTGGGCGGCGAGGGCGGCGTGTCGTCGTCGCCGTCCTTTTTCTTCTTGATCAGGGGCGCCTTCTTCTTGCCTTCGCCCTTGATCAGCCCCACCGAGGCAGAATCGACGGTGAAGTTGGCAAACTTGATGGCGAAGGAGTCGGTCGGGGTCTTGTAGTTGTAGAGCGCGTTGCCGGTGAAGGCGGCGCGGCTCAGCACCTTGATTTCGCCCTTGTAGAGGTGGTGGAACTTGCCCAGGGTGTCCATGGTGATGCCCGCGTTCTGGAAGGCGCGCATTTCGGCGTTGGGCAGCACGTACACCCGGTTCGAGTCGGGCTCGATCCAGGCGTCGGCCGAGGCCACGTAGGGCACGCCGTCGGCCACGAGGCGGAACTTGTTCAGGTCGTACTTACCGGCCCCGGCGCGGAACTTGAGGCCCTTCTGCTCGGGCTTCATGGAGTAGAAGTAGGCGCGGGTCGAGTCCTGCCCGGCGGCCACGCGCAGCTGCACGGTCTTCTTCTTGAAGTCCCAGCGGCCGCCGCTCAGCGAGGTGCGGTACTGCGAGTAGGGCAGCTCGATGCTCGACTTGGTCACGCCCTCGGCGCGGGCAAAGTCGGCGTAGTTGTTCTTGATGTCGTAGGTAAAGGCCACGTCGGGCGCGGTCAGGGCCGGCTTCTTCGGGTCGGCCGACTTCACGCTAACCGTGCCGTTGGCGCCCTTGTACTGCGTGGGCAGGAAGGTGAACGACTTGGAGCGGATGACCGACTGCGCGTTTTCCATGCGGCCCAGGCCGCCCAGGCCCTTGGGCGTGAGCACGGCCGTGCCCTTGTAGGCGTAGGAACCGTCGTAAAACTTCATGGCCTCGCCGCCGGCCGCGGTGCTCAGGTACATCGAGTCCTGCTTCACGGCCCACTTCATCTGGTAGCCCGGCAGCAAGGCCACTTTCGGGTACTCGGCCCCGTTCAGGGTGCCTTCCTTGATGGTGGCCGTCTTGCCCACCGTCACCACCGAGTCCTTGTAGAAGATAAACTGGTCGCTGTTCAGGGTGGCCGAGAGGTAGGTCATCTGCCCGTCGCCCTGAATGCCGCGGTTGCTCATTCTCACCTGGTTGAACAGGCGGCCTTTGCCGCCGTACACCGGGAAGCCGTCCTTGGGCACGTTGTAGATGAAGCCCAACGAGCCGTCCTCCTGCATGGTCAGCTTGGTCTTGATGTTGGGCAAGATGCCGCCCGACACGAACGTTCCCTTAAAGCCCACCGCCGAGCGGTTGGCGTTGTTGAGCGAGTCGAGCTTGAAGGGCGGAATGTCGAAGTAGATGGTCGTGTCGTAGGCGCCGCCGAGCACTTCGGGCTTGTTGAAGAACACGTAAGCGCCGGTCGTCGCGTCGAACGAGGGGTAGGCGCCCAGCTTCTTGCGGCCCGACTTGTTGTTCGGGGCGTTGATGTAGAGGCGGCCGGTGGCCTTGTTGCCCTTGTTGGTGAGGGCGAAGTCATTCTCCTTGCGCGCCTTCAGGGCCGAGCCTTTCGAGCCTTTGCCCTTCACGATGATGGAGTCAATCTTGAACATATCGATGTAAAAGCCATCGTAGTCAAACTTGAACTCCTTGCCCTTGAAGATAAAGGCCGAGGCCACCACCGTGCCGTTGAAATCGATGTTGCGGTTTTTCTGGATGCGCACAATGCTCGAGTCCGGCTTCACGAACACCGTCACCGAGTCGTCGGAGAAGTTGAAACGGTCCACGCCGCGCACCAGCAGGGTGTTGCTGTTCAGGTTCAGCGAGGCGTTTTTGCCGTTGGCCGCCAAGGACTTGATGGCAATGTGGTCGTAGTCCTTCTTGCCGCGGGCCGAGTTGACGTAGTGCAGGGCCTTGGGCAGCAGGGTGATTTCGCCCGTTACCGGGTTGATGCTCACGTACCCGTCGCGGGCCAGGCCCGAAATGGCCGAGCGGGCGTTGGCTTCCTTGATCTGCAAGGCGTCGACCAGGTCCTGCACCATGAATTTCTTCACGTTGTTGTGCGACTGGCTGTAGCCCACCACCATTTGCAAGGGGTGCAGGCGGTTGATGGAGTGAATCTGCTGGAAGCGGGTATTGGTGAAGAACTCCTTGGATTCAAAGCCGGCCGTCACCTGGTTTTTGGCCGTCAAGGTCTGGAAGTCGATGTTGGGCGTCTTCAGGTTCCACGTCAGCTGCTCGGCCGACAATTCCATCTGGTGATAGGAGTCGGAGTAGGGCGTGGTTTTGTAGAGGCCTTCCTCGCGGGCCAGCAGCAGCACCTGCCGCGGCTTGGAGTACTTCAGCCGGGCGCCGGGGTGCGTCACCGAGTCGGACTTGCCCTCGAAGATGGTGATGGAGGCGCGGCTGGCCGAAATGAGCGTGTCGCCGAGCTGGTAGCTGCGCGAGGCGGCCCGGAAGCGCGGCTTGCCCTCGTAGCTCACGGTGATGCGCGAGAGGGAGCCGTCGAGCGTGGCCGAGTACATCTTGCTGCCGTTCAGCGAGAAGCCGCCCTGGTAGGTGATGTTGTCGCCGATGTTCTTGACCTGCGCGTCGTTGGTGAGCGAGACGAAGCGCGGGTAGCCGGTGTCGCCGCCGCCCTTGCGCTGCACGGCTTTGTAGGCCAGAGCGCCCTTCACCGGCGCCGTCAGCACGGCCGGGTAGGTCAGCGTCACGGGCTCGGCCTTGAACTCGGGCCGGTTCAGGTCGAAGTCGTAGGTGCCCAGCTCGGCCGTGAGCGGGTTGTTGTTGATCTGCCAGCCGAACGTGCCGCCCTTGCCCACAAACTTGCCGGTGATGGTGGCCAGCGTGCCGCTGGTTTTCTGAATCACCACCGAGTCGTAGCTGGTAGCAATGACCAGGTCGGCGTCCTTCAGCTCGATGACCGGGCCGCGGGTGCTCGGCGCCATGTAGGTGTCCACGTAGGCGGGCGTGGCGTCGGCGGCCGGCGTCGGCTCGTCCTTCCACACCTCGACCGGCTTGGCGGGCTCCGCGGCTTTGGTGGCCGCGGGCTTGGCGGCGGGTTTGGCGGCCGCGGTGGTTTTCTTGGGCGTAGAGGCTTTTTTCTTGGCCGGCGCGCCCCAGCCGTCGTCGGAGCTGGAGCCCCAGCCGCCGGTGTCCCAGCTGCCAGAGTCCCAGTCATCCCAGCCGCTGCTCTTCTTTTTGGCGGGGGCGGGCTTGGGTTTGGGCGCGGCCGGCTTGGCGGCAGGCTTCGCAGCGGCTACCGGCTTGGGCGCGGCGGACTTGGCCGGCTCGGGCTTGGGTTCCGGTTTGGGCGCGTCGCCCCAGCCGGAGGCCCCACCCGCAGCGGCACCGGCGGGCATGGGCGAGTCCAGTTCGTTGTAGGCGAAGCTGATGGCCGAGCTGTTGCCGACGCGCACGCGGTTGTAGCGCGAGCTGTAGAGCTGCCGGGTTTTCAGAAACTGCGTGCTGCTGCTGATGAACTGCTGCAGCTCCTTCAGGTCCTGCGGGGCCAGGGCTTTTTCCGTCACGCTCAGCAGCTGGTCGGTCTGCGCGTCGGTGAGCGGCTGCTGGCCCTGCTTGGCGGCAATGAGCAGGCCCCAGAAGGCTTCCAGGTGCGGGCGCGGCTTGAGGCGGCGCTCCTGCATCTTGCGGGCCAGCTCGATGACCTTGGCCTGCTGCGAGGCAGTGAGCTTGTTCGACGCCCACAGCTGGCGCAGCTGCTCGACCTGGGCAATGGCGCCCGGGTTTTTGGTGGCCGTCATCACGGCCACGACCTCGCCGATAAACGTGGTCGGGTCGGTGCTAAAAGGGCCGCTGCCCGGACGAGGGGTGGCGGGGGCGGCGGCCGATACGGGTGGAGTAGAGCCAGGGGCCGTCGGCGGCTTGGTTGTTTGGGCACGGCCGGTTACGGCTGCCCCCAACACCATCAACGCACTAAGCCCCCACGCTGCGAATTGCTTCATACAAATGCCTTCAGACGGAGTTATCCGCCTACAATTTCCGAAAAAGTTGGCGGACTTCCCGCCCGCATGATTGTCAACACTTTACCGACTTGGTTGCATTCCATCCAGCCCCGGCATAATGCCGCTGGGCGGGCCGCCACCTGGGCTTGCACCCCGGCGGCGGAATGCGCCGATTGGTCGATAAAACGGCCCGGGTAGCAGAAATCCGCCGCCCGGGCGCAACCGCCGCGGCTACTTTTGACTCGGTACAGCAGAAGGGCAGAGTTTGGGGGCGCCACCCACCTGCCCGCTTTGGCGGCCGCTGCTGACACTTCCGCTTTTTTCCTCCTGCTTTCGATGAAACGATACCTCCCGCACTGGCTGCTGGTGCTGGCCGTGCTGTGCCTGGCCGGGTGCAGCAAAGACGACTCCGACCCCGCCGAAGACATCCTGGGCGTGTGGACCGGCCGCTCCCAATTCGAGGGCCTGGCCCGCAACGCGGCCATCAGTTTTACCATCGGCGACAAGGCCTACGTGGGCCTGGGCACCGACGGCACCAACAAGTTTGTGGACTTCTGGGAATACACCCCGGCCACCAATACTTGGATACAAAAAGCCGATTTCCCGGGCGTAGGCCGCTATTTGGCCGTGGGGTTCAGCGCGGGCGGCAAGGGCTACGTGGGCACCGGCTATGACGGGGCCAACAAGCTCAAGGACTTCTACGAGTACGACCCGGCCGCCAACCGCTGGACGCGCAAGGCCGACTTCGGCGGCTCGGCCCGCTACGGGGCCGTGGGGCTGGGCATTGCCGGCAAGGGCTACATCGGCACCGGCTTCGACGGCAACGCCAAGAAGGATTTCTGGCAGTACGACCCGGCCTCCGACCAGTGGACGCAGAAGCCCTCCTTCGGCGGCAACAAGCGCCAGGGCGCGGTGGCCTTCACCCTGAACGACAAGGGCTACCTACTGCTCGGCGCCGACAACGGTTCGTACCAGACCGACGTGTGGTCGTACGACCCCGTGAGCGAGCTGTGGACCTCGCACAACGAGCTGATCAACAACACCGACGCCGATTACGACTACAGCGCCCTGCCGCGGGCCAATGCCACCGCTTTCGTGGTGGGCACGCACGGCTTCGTGGCCCTGGGCACCAACGGCAGCACCCTGACCTCGTGCTACGAGTACGACCCCACGGCTGATACCTGGACGCAGAAAACCGCGTTTGGCGGCACGGCGCGCACCTACCCCGTCGGCTTCGGGCTCGGCGACAAGGGCTACGTGGGCCTGGGCCTGAGCAGCGCCCTGCGCCTGGATGACTTCTGGCAGCTCGCGCCCAATGAGTCGCCCGACTAAGCCGCTGCGACGCGCCGCCCGGGCTGGGCTCGGGGCGGCGCTGCTGGTGCTGGCGGGCTGGCTAGCGGGCTGCGAGGCTCCCGGCACCGACTTCGAAAACGTGCTGCCGGCCGCCACCACCACCCTCGGGGCCAACTACACCGACACCATCACGGTGCGCACGTCCACGGTGCTGACCGATTCGGTGGCCTCGTCCACATCGGGCTACCTGCTGCTGGGCCGCTACCACGACGCGCGCCTGGGCACTATCACGGCCCGCAGCTACCTGCAGCCCGGCCTGAACGACGCCGGCACGCCCGAGGCGGAGGCCGTGTTCGACTCGGTGGTGCTGGTGCTGGCCACCGACGCCTACCGCTACGGCGACACGACGCGCACCCAGCAGCTGCGGGTGCACCGGCTGCAAACCGACCTGCGCGGCACCGCTACCTACTACACCGCCGACGCCCGCCCCTACGACGCCACCCCGCTGGGCGAGGCTACGTTCCGGGCCCGCAAGCAGCTCACCAGCCTGCGGGTGCGGCTCGACGCCGGCTTTGGCCAGCAGTTGTTTGCCGCCGCGCAGCAGGGCACCATCGGCACCGCCGACGAGCTGCTGGCCCAGCTGCCGGGCCTGGTGCTCACGCCCGGCCCCACCGACGACGCAGCCCTACTGCGCTTCACGGTGGCCACGTCGGCGCTGCAGCTGTACTACCACCTGCCCTGGCTACCCGACGCCTACCTGAGCGTGAACTTCCCCGTTTCCACCGGCCCGAAGCACTTCTACCAGCTGGAGGCCGACCGGCGCGGCAGCTTGCTGAGCCCGCTCACCACCTTGCGCCAGACCCTGCCCAGCGCCCGCACGGCCGAGGAAACCTACATCGAGGCCGGGCTAGGGCTGCAAACCAAGGTGGAGCTGCCCTACCTCGCGCAGCTCAAGCAACTGGGCGGCAACCTGGTCGTCAACTCGGCGGTGCTGGAGGCGGAAGTCACGGCGGACAGCGAAAACCCCGCCTTGCCCCCGCCCGCGGCCCTGGTCCCGCGCCTCACCGATGCCGGCAACCACCTCGGCGCCTATTTCCTCGACGGCAGCGGCAACGTGCTTTCGGCCAACTACCAGCGCGGCATTTCGCCCCGCACCGGGCTGGAGCGCGGCACCTACGCCGTGCCGCTCACCGCCTACTGCGCGCAGGTGCTGGCCAGTACTCGCGTCAACCACGGCGTGCTGCTCGGCTCCGGCACCAACGACGCGGCCGAGCGCGTGGTACTCGGCAGCAGGCAGCACGCCGCAGCGCCGATGAAGCTGCGCCTGTACTTCACCCGCGTCAGCCTTTGAGGCCATTCTGCCGGCCATTGGCCACCCCAAAGCACCGGACCGGGCCCTGTAAGCTTGCAGGGCCCGGTCCGGTGGTTGTAGGCTAAGTTGGAGCTAGGCTCAGTTCAGCTGCACCAACACCGTTTGCGTCTGCCCGTTTTCCACGGTGCGCAAGGTGTAGAGGCCGCGGGGCAAATCGGCCACGTTCCAGGTCAGCTCGGCCGTAGCGGGCACTTCCGCCCCCGCGGCCTGGCGCACCACCCGGCCCTGCAGGTTCACTAGCTGCGCACTCACGCCCGCGGCGCTGGGCAAGTGCACCGTCAGCCGGTGTTGGCTGGGATTGGGGTACACGCTGAGCGGGTTATTGCAGCGCGGGGCAATCGGGACGGCAAAGCGCAGCGAGGCCAGGAAGCCGCTGGTACCGGTGGCCGTCGGGTGCTCGTGCCCGAACGTGGCGGCTCCGGCGAAGGAGCCGACCACCAGCACGCGGCGATGCACCGGTGAGGTTCCCAGCGTGGTGGCCAGCCGCTGGCTCGCCAGCACGCCGCTGGCCTGCAACTCCCAGTCGGGCGAGCCGTCGAGTTGCAACCCGATGACGGCGGCGGTGCTGGCCGAACGCTTCAGCAGCGCCACCGGGCCTGCATCGGACCAGGCCACGCCCACGTTGGTTTCGGCCGGCCCGACGGATTTCAACCATTCTACCGCGCCGCTCGGGCTGAAGCGGGCCACAAATCCTTCGCGCGCGGCGGTGGCGGTGAGGGTGGCGGCGCCCAGGGTGTAGGTGCCGCTGAAGCCCCCGGCTACGTAGCTGCGGCCCAGCGCATCCACGGCCAGGGCAGTGGCGCCGCTTTGGTCGCCGCGGGCCCATACCACGGCGCCGGTGGCCCCGTCGAGCCGGGTGAGGAAGGCACCCGAGGGCGGGCCGGGTACCGGGCTGCCGCCGAGGGTCAGCGGGCCGAAGTAAGAGCCAACGACGTACACGCCCTGCAAGGCATCGGTGCTTACGTCGAGCCCGTTGGAGCTGAGCGGGGCTGCCCCGGACACGTTCCAGCGGAAGGCGCCCGCGCCGCTTAACGACAGCACAAACAGCTGCCGCAGGCCCCCGGCGCCGCTGCCGCCGTTGCTGAGCTGGTAGCCGTAGCCGATGCCGGTGACGTAGCTGTTGCCCATCAAGTCGAGGGCCAGGGCATTGGCGGAGGTGGGTAGGTAGGTGCTGCCGCCCTGCACGGCCCAGCGAATCGTACCGCTGGCCGAGAGCTTGAACACCACGAATTTATCCTGGAAGTAGAGGTCGGGAGAGAGGTTGGTGCCGGGCACCGTGCTGGTAAACAGGCCGTTCATGCGCCCCAGCACCACGGCTTCGCCGGTGAGCGGGTGCACGCTGATATCGGTGCCGCTGGCGAAGGTTCCGGCGGTGCCACCCACCAGCGTCGGCTGAATAGGCAGTACGGTGGCCCACTCCGGGTGGCCGACGGCGTCGAACTTGGCCACTAGCAAGTCGCCGCCGGCGCTGCTACTGGTGAGCGTGAACCGCCCGAGACGAATGGTCCCACTGAATTGGCCCGTGACGTAGGCGTGCCCGCCGGCGTCGGCGGCCACGCTGTTAACGGTAAACGGTTGGGCCTCGGCCCACTGCCACTGCGGGCTCTGCGCCCGCGCCGACAGGGCGCAAAGCAGATAACAAACGGGAATGAGTAGAAGGCGGACAAACGGGCGCATGTAATGAAATGTGGGAATGTGACGAGGCTTTTTGCAATCCAACCAACTCCAGAGCGCGCATCCTGCAAACGCCACGCAAGGCCCGCCAAACTATTTGGCCTTGCTCCTTCTTTCTCTTGATTCAGTCCAGCTGCACCCGCGCCGTCCAGACTTGCCGGCCGGTCGTGGCCCGCAGCAGGTACAGCCCCCGCGCTACGCCGGCCACGTCCAGCGTGTGCCCGGCCGCAGCGGCTGCAGTCGGGGCTTGAGCGACGCGAACCGTGCGGCCGCGCGCGTCCAGCAGCTGCAGCTGCACCGGCCCGCTGGTGGCCAGCCGCCAGCGGAGCTGCCCGCGGGCGGGGTTGGGGTATACCTGCAGCCCGGTTGCTTGGTCGGCTCCCGAAGCGGTGGCCAGCACCGCCGTGGGCGTTAGCGCGGCCACGAAGCCGGTGGGCGTGGTGGCGGGGTTGAGCGGCCAAGGCCCAAAACTGGCGGCTCCGGCCAGCGCGCCGCCCAGCACCCAGCAGCGCGGCGCGGCCTCGGGCGTGGTGGCCAGCTGCGGATTACCGTCGATGCCAGTGGCGGTCTGCTCCCAATCGGCCGAGCCGTCGGGTTGCCGGGCCAGCACTGCGGCCGTACCGGCCGCGCGCTTCAGCAGCAGCACGGGCTGGCCATCGGCCACGGCTACGGCCGCGGCGCTGTTTGCTTCCGCCGCGCCCGCCGCGCGGAGCCACGCCACGCTGCCGCCGGGAGTGAATTGTGCTATAAAGGCCTCGTTGGCGGCGCTGGCGGTGATGCGGTTGCCGTCCAGGCGTAGGGAGTCCCGAAACAGCCCGGCCACGTAGCCGTGCCCATCCGCGCTAACGGCCAACTGGTGGTAGGTCACCCCGTCGCCGCGGGCCCAGACAACCGCGCCGGTGCCCGCGTTCAACTTAGCCAAGAGCTGGCCGCTGATGCGGGGCAACGCCACGGTGCCAAAGGTCATGGGCCCGGTGTAGTGGCCTAGCACGTACACGCCGTTTTGCGCGTCCACGCCGATGTCGTAGCCCTGGCAGCCGTACGTCGCCGCCGACTGCATGGCCCAGCGCGGTCGGCCGGTGCCGTCGAGCGACAACACGAACATCTGCCGCCAGTCGGGCAAGGAGGTGCTGCTGTTGTTGAGTCGAAAGGGGCCGTTGCCGGTGAGGTAGCAGTTGCCCTGCGCGTCGGTGGCTACGCCCGTGGCCCGGGCCGGGTACGGGTCGTTGCTGCCTTGCAGGGCCCACAGCGGCTGCCCCGCGGCCGAGACCTTGAGTACCACAAACTTGTCCGTCAGGTCGGGGCGGCTGCTGCCCAGCGCCGCCGGTAGCAGGCCCTGCATATTCCCCACCACGTAGGCTTCGCCCGCGGGGCTGATGCTGAGGTCGGTACCCGTGACGTAGAGGCCGCTGACTTGCCCGGCGTAGCGGGGCTGGGCGTTCAGGGCGGCGGCCCACAGCACTTGCCCCTGCGGGCTGTACTTGACCACCAGCAGGTCGTACTGGTTGTGCGCGCAGGTTAGCTGCTGCGTGCCCACGGTGATGGTGCCGCGAAAATGCCCGGTTACGTAGGCGTTGCCTTGGGCATCCGCCGCCACGGCATTGACGGTAAACGGTTGGGCCCCGGCCCAGCGCCAGCTGGCGGCCTGCGCCCACAGCCGGTGCGGCAGCAGTTGATAGCCTAGAATCAGCAAAAGCAGCAGTACAACTCTTTTCATCTACTAGCTAATACGTTAATAATATTGCTATTACCCCTCCTTTCCCGAGTACTTAATCCGTACCGCGCAAAGCCCGACGATTCAGTGGCTTTGCCCCATTTGCTCAGATAAGGTATAAACTCAAATCGAATAAGCAACATAAAAATGCAAAAGCAACTTGATTTAGTATTAAATAAAGCTGCGTTGCACCCGTGTTAAAAGCGCAAGGCCCGGCATCAGCAGGTGGTTGCTGATGCCGGGCCTTGAAGCCTGAGCGGTTTCCGGGCTTATGCCGGGCGGTGGAAAATGGCCGACACCCAGTGGTTTTGCACGCGGTGCGAGTCGTAGCGGAAGCCTTCCCGCTCGGCCGCCTCGCGGATGAGGTGCAGGTCTTCCTCGTAGAAGCCGGAGAAGATGATGGGGCCGCCGGGCTGCAGGTACTGGTAGTAGTGAGCCATGTCGTCGAGCAGCACGTTGCGGTTGATGTTGGCCAGGATCAGGTCGAAGGGCTTCTCCCCTTCCAGCGCCGTGATGTCGCCGAGGCGGGCTTCCACTTTGTCCTGAACGTTATTCTCCAGGGCATTATCGGCGGCGTTTTCGGCCGTCCAGGGCTCCACGTCCACGGCCAGCACGTAATCGGCGCCGAGGTGCACGGCCATAATGGCCAGAATGCCGGTGCCGCAGCCCATGTCGAGCACGCGCTTACCTTGGTGGTCCACGGTCAGCTGGTTTTCAATCATCAGCGCCGTGGTGTTGTGGTGGCCGGTACCAAACGACATGCGCGGCATAATCACGATGTCGTAGGGCAGATCGGGCCGGGCCGGGTGGAAGGGCGCCCGCACCGATACCTGCTCGCCGATGACCAGCGGCTCGAAATTCTTTTCCCACTCCGTGTTCCAGTTCTGGCGCGTAATCACGCGGCTTTCGGCCGTGGGCATGCCTTCGGGCCAGTGCTGGTACTTGGCAATGATTTCCTGGGTAGCGTCTTTGTCGAAAGCGTCCTCGGTGGTGTAGGCGCAAAAGCCCTGCTCGTTTTCCTCGAAGGTGTCGAAGCTGAGCTGGCCGAGCTCGGCAATGAGAATTTCGGCCAAATCGGCCGGACAGGTAACGCGCAGTTCGATGAAGTCCATGGGTTGAATGTGCTGATGCGGAGAGGGTGCTGATGGGCTAATGCGGCGCATCGGGCACCTTCAGGATTGCAAAGATGCGGCGCTTTTCGGGTGGGCGCACAAAAAAGCCGCCCCGGCCGGGTGGCGCGGGGCGGCTCGAAGCAACGCGGGGCCGGTTTAGTCCTTGCGGCAGCCGGCGAAGGAGCGCACCTTGGTGTAGAAGATGCCGAAGTCGGCGAAGGAACGGTTGTCGGTGACGAGCACCGTGAAGTCGGCGAAGTCGCGGGCGTCGGTGATGTACCAGAGGCCGGCTTTGTCGGCGAAGAGCTTGTTGGCTTCCTGAAACACCACGAGACTGGCAAAAGCCTCCTGCTGCTCCACGTACACTGTGGCCGAGCAGAAACCGCGGCGGCGCGGGTCGCGCTCCAGGTAAATGGCCCCGTAAAGCTTGCAGGGGTCGGCGTAGCCGCCGCTGTGGCGCAGGGCGGCCAGGGCCAGCGGCGCCGGGGGCGTGGCCGCCGGTTGCCACCACAGCAGGGCCGATACAAGGGTAGTCAGAAGCATGGGCAGGAAGGTAGCGTCAGGTACCGCCGAGACAAGGACCGCGCCGGAATGGTTCGAACAGCCGCTGGGCTACCCAAGCGCACCAAAATATGGTAGCAACGCTTACCAAATTTAGAGAGCAGTGCAAAATCTGGAATCAGGTAGTAAACACGTTTCCCACTTTGCCATTCTGCCTCTAAACCCGGCTTCTGCGGCGCAAGCTAAGGGCCCTGACTGATATTAGCCAAGGCCCGCGGCTGCTTAGAAAGACTTGATAATCTCGGTGAAGTCGCGCGACTTGAGCGAAGCGCCGCCGATCAGGCCGCCGTCGACGTCGGGCTGGCTGAACAGCTCGCGGGCGTTCTGGGCATTGGCCGAACCGCCGTAGAGAATGGTCGTGTTGGTGGCTGCTTCGGCGTCGTAGGCGCGGGCCACCTGCTCGCGGATGAAAGCGTGGACTTCCTGGGCCTGGGCGCTGGTGGCCGTTTTGCCCGTGCCGATGGCCCAGATGGGCTCGTAGGCAATGACAACTTGGGCAAACTCTTCGTTGGAGAGGTGGAACAGGCCGTCTTTCAGCTGCTTTTCGATGAAGCGGAAAGTCTCGTCGGCCTCGCGCGTTTCCAGCGACTCGCCCACGCAGAAGATGGGCTTCAGGCCGGCCGCCAAGGCGGCTTTCAGCTTCTGGCTCAGCAGCTCGTCGTCTTCGTGGAAGTACTGACGGCGCTCGGAATGGCCCAGGATGACGTACTCCGTACCGATGGAAGCCAGCAGCTTGGCCGACACTTCACCGGTGAAGGCGCCGCTTTCCTTCTGGTGGCAGTTCTGGGCACCCAGGTGCAGCTTGCCGCCTTCGGGCAGCAGGCGGCCCACCACGGGCAGCAGCGGGAAGGGCGGGCAAATCACCACTTCGGCCGGCGAGCTGCTGGCCTCGTCCTGCACCATGTGCACGATTTCCGATACCAGGGCCTGCGCGTCCTGCAGGGTCGTGTTCATCTTCCAGTTGCCGGCGACGATGTTCTTGCGCATAATCAGAAAGCTCAGAGGGGGAATGGTGAGCCGCAAAGAAACGCAATTGCCCGGCACCGCCCGAAACTGCACCGGCGGGCCGCTCTCCGCAGAGCAGCCCGCCGGCCACGGTTGCCCGGAAGGTGGGCCGGGCTGGTTGGCAGAGCCCGGCCCGCGGCTTACTGAATGACGGTGATAAAGTACGAGGCCGTACCCGGCGTCTGCGAGATGGAGCGGGTATTGACCAGGCGCACTTTCACCGTGTTGTCGGCCGACACCCAGGCCGTGCCGATGACGATGTTGCCGTCCATGCGCCCGTCCACCGACACCATGACGGTGGCGCCGGGCCGGGCCTCGTTCACGGTAAACGTCTGGTCGGAAGAGCTGTTGGCGCCCATGCTGCCCACGTTGTGGTCGATGATGCTGGTGCGGATGACGGCGGCCAGCACCGAGCCGTTGGTGCCCAGCTTCACCGAGCCGTTCACGTCGAGCTTGGCCGTGGGCGTGGTGCCCAGGCCCAGGTCGCCGTTGGTTTTCAGAATGAGCTGGTCGGCGTTGCTGGCGCTGCTCCAGAGCCGCGCCGCGCCCCCATTGGCATACCACACCCACTGGCGGGTAGGGTCGTCGCGGTGCTCAAACAGCCAGCCGGCCAACGAGCCGGTGGCATGCGCCTGGCCCTGCACTTCCAGGGCCTCATTGGGCGAGGTGCCGCCGACGGTGACCTTGCCCGCGTTGTCGATTTGCAGGCCGTTGCTGTTGCCGGTGGCGTTGCTGAGCCAGTTGCCGTTGAGGCCCAGGTTCTGGGTGGCGGTGTGGTTGCCCAGGTTGTCGGCCACGGGCAGGGCCTGGGTGCTGAGCTGACCGGCGTTGTCGGCTACCACCATTTGGGCCCCGTTGCCGCCCAGGCTGCCCACGTTCAACTTGCCGTCGGCGTCCACCAGCAGGGCGTAGCCGACGGCGCTAGCGGGCTTGAGGTACACCCCGAATGCCATGTCGTAGGCCCCGCTGAAGGCGCAGTAGCTGCCGGCCGGGTACGAGGCCGCGTTGCCCAGGCGCAGTTGCTGGGCGTTGCTCACGTAAAGCGTGTACGAGGCGCCGGCGGTCAGCATGGGGCCGCTGGGGAAGCTTACCGACACCCAGCCGTTGGCCCGCGTCATGGAGGCAGTGGCCAGCAAGGTACCGCCGCCGTTGCAGCTGGCCACGGCGCCTTCGTAAAGGCTCACCGTCACGGCCCCGACGGCCGGGTTGTTCCAGGCCAGTTCTACCCGCGTGAGCTGCCCGGTCAGGCCCGCCACGAAGGTCTGGGTGCGGGCCGCGCTGTTGACTTCGGTCGCGTTGGTGGCGCGCTGGGTCTGGTCGGCTACTTCGGCCAGCAGTACGGGCGCATTTACGTGCAGGCGGCCCGCCGGGCTGCTGGTGCCGATGCCCACGCTGCCCGCGCTGCTGATGCTCAGGCCTTCCGAGCCGCCGTTGCCCACCAGCTTGTTGGTGCCCAGATTCACGTTGCCCCCGGCCGTAATGGCCCCGCCGGTGGTCAGCGCCCCGGCCGTCGTGACGGCGCCGGCGCTGCTGATGCTCAGGCCCGCGGTGCCGCCGTTGCCGACGAGCTGGTTGGTGCCCAGGTTCAGGTTCTGCGTCGCGGTGTGGTTGCCCAGGTTGTCGGCCGAAGAGGGCACCGTCACGGAACCGCCGTTGGTCAGGCTAATAGTCGAGCCGGTGATACTCAGCGCCTGGTTGTCCGAGTCCGTCACCGAGCCGCCGTTGGTCAGGCTGATGGTCGAGCCGGTTTTGCTGAGCTGCTGAGCGTCGGTGGCGGCGGTGGTTTGCTGGGTGTTGTCGGGGAAGATGAGGCCGTTGCCCGTCCCGCTGATTTTCACCCGGCCGCTTACCTCCAGCTTCTGCGCCGCGGCCGTGCTGGTGCCGATGCCCACGTTGCCCGCGCTGCTGATGCTCAGGCCCGCGCTGCCGCCGCCGGTGAGCAGCTGCCCGTTCAGGTTCAGCGGCTGGGTGGCGGTGTGGCTGCCGAGGTTGTCGCCGGGCACGGCGGCCACTTTGGCGTCCACGTAGGTTTTCACGGCCTGCTCGGTGGGCAAGCTGGCGTCGGAGTTGCCGGCCAGGGTGCCGTCGGTGCTAATGCCGCTGACGGCCGTGGCCGCGCCGCCCAGACTGAGCTGCGCGGCCGTGACCACGCCGTCGTCCTGCACCGCGAAGCTAGGGGTGCTGTAGCCCTGCTGCCACACGCGCAGCCCCAGGTCCACGGAGGAATCGAAGCTGCGGCCGCCGGCGTAGTTGTCGGCCGATACGCTCCAGCCGTTGGCGTTGCTGAGCACGACGGTGTACTTGCGCCCGGCCACCACCGGCACGCTCACCACCGTCTCAAACCAGCCCGACGAAGTGAAGTTGTTGGTGCCCGTGTACAGCACCGTGCCGCTAAAGCCCTCCCCTTCCCGGATGGTCAGCGTGCTGCTGCCCCAGGGGCCGGTGGCGTGCAGGGCAATTTTCGAAATAAACCCGGTGTACACAGCCGTAAACGACTGGTAGTTGCGGGTTCCGTCGGTATAGCGACTGTTGGAGCTTAGCGTTTCGATGGCCTTCACCTCGGCGCCGGTGTTGGTATTCACCTGCAGGCGGCCGCCGGGGCTCGTCGTGCCGATGCCCATGCCGCCGGCGTTGCTGATGCTCAGGCCCGCGGTGCCGCCGTTGCCGACGAGCTGGTTGGTGCCCAGGTTCAGGTTCTGCGTCGCGGTGTGGTTGCCCAAGTTATCGGCGGCCCCGCTCACGGGCAGCCAGGCGGTGCCGTTGAACTGGTACACGCCGGGCGCGTTGTCGGTCTGGTAAATGAGCAGGCCGGTGGCGGGGGCCTGGATGGCGTTGCGTTGCTGTTGGGTGAGGCGCGGCAACAGCAGGCCCTTGGAGTCGCTGCGGACTTCCAGGGCTGCCGAGTTGTCGGGGGTAGTGGTACCGATGCCCACCGAGCCGCTTTGGGCGCGGGCGGCCAGCGGCGTCAGGAGCAACAAGCCCAGCCCGGCCAGCCAGGGGCGAAACGAGGAAGCAATGTGTTGGTAGCGCTGTTGCATACAGGAGCGGGTAGATAGACCGCCAAAGCAACCATCGCCCGCGCCCGCGCGAAAACCTTCTGGATAAGCACCGTCGCCGGGCTGATGAACGCCGCCGTTTTTTTCGTGGGGACCGTCCGCCAGGGCTTGCTACACTTTTTGCAGCCTTGAAGAAAAATGAGGCAGACAGCCGTGGCCTCAGCTGCTTTCCGTCGTCAGTTCCAGGCCATCATACAGCGGAAACAGGTGGTAGCCGCAGTGCTCCGTAAACACGGCCACTTCGCGCCACTCCGGCGCGTCGATGGCAAAGGCGAAGCGGAACCGGACGGTCGACCTGTCTTCGAACGTGATGCGTACGCCGCCATCGGGAAAATCCCCCGCGCCGGGCGTAGGGCATTTGCTGCCCCTGGCTTGCAGGTAGTCGCGCAGGCGGGTTTTCCAGCGTTCGGGCAGGTCGTCGTAGCGCATGGGTCAGAGCGTGGGCAGGTGGCGCAGCAGCTCGGCCCGGTAGGCCGCCCCAATGGGCACTTCGTGGCCGCCCACCACGGCGCGCAGCTCGTCGAAGGCCGAGACGTGGCGCAGGTTCAGGGCGAAGGAGCGGTGCACGCGCAGCAGGGTGGGTAGGGGCAGCCGGGGCAGCAGCTGACCCAGCAGCACCGTCAGCAGGTACTCCCCGCCGCGGGTAACGAGCCGGCAGTAATTGCCCTGGGCTTCGATGAACAGGATATCGTCGAAGGCCACGCGCACGTGCCGCCCCTGGTGGCGCACAAACACGCTGTCGGCCGTAAGCTGGGGCTCGGCTGCTTCCGGGGCCAGCGCGGCCGCCGGGGCTTCGGCCGCCTGCCGGAAGTTGCGCACGGCCAGATCAATGGCAATGCCCAGGTCGCGCTCCACGAAGGGCTTGACGAGGTAGGCGGCCGGGTGCTCGGCCAGGGCCTGGTCGAGGGTGGCGCGGTCGGCCAGGCCGGTGAGGAAGATGAAGGGCACCGGCAGCGCGGCGCGGATGCGGGCGGCCGTTTCGATGCCGGTGAGCTGCCCGCGCAGGTTGATATCGAGCAGCACCAGGTCGGGACGAACGGCGGGCAGCACCTGCAGGGCCGCTTCGCCGCTGCGCACGGCGGCGGGCACCTCGTAGCCCTGCCGCTCCAGGGCCTCCTGCAAGTCGGCGGCCACCAGCAACTCGTCTTCCACAACCAGAATGCGCAGGGGTTCCGGGCTCATGCTAGGGCGGCAGTTGGAGTGTGTTCGGCGGGCAGGCGCACCTCGGCCGTGGTGCCGGGGCCGGAGAGCCAGCGCAGCTCCCCGTCGAGCTGCTGGGTGAGCAGGCCGATCAGGCGCTGCCCAAAGGAGGTGCCGGCCCCGGCGGCCGGGACGGCGTCGCGGCCCGGGCCGTTGTCGGCCACGCGCAGGCACAGGTAGCCGCCTTCAGTCGGGTGCAAACTGATGCGCAGCTGCGGGGCGGGGTGGCCGGCTAGGGCGTACTTGCAGGCGTTGGTCAGCAGCTCGTTGAGCAGCAGGCCCAGTGGCAAAGCCACTTCCACGTCCACGGCCAGCGGAGCCACGTCGAGCAGGGCTACCTCGGCGGGCAGGCCGTAGGTGTGCAGCACCGAGTGCGTGAGCAGGGGCAGGTAGTCGGCCAGCAGGATGCGGCGCAGCTCCTCGTGCTGGTAAAGCTTCTGGTGGAGCAGGGCCATGGCCTCCACCCGGCTGCGCGACTCGTTGATGGCCGCGCGGGCGCCCTCGTCCTGCAGCTGCCGGCCCTGCAGGCTCAGCAAGGACGACACCACCTGCAGGTTGTTCTTGACGCGGTGGTGCATCTCGCGCAGCAGGGTTTCCTTGTCCTGCTCGCGCCGCAGCACTTCCTCGTTGCGCTGATGCAGGGCCAGCACGGCTTGGTTTTTCAGGCGGTTGCGGTTGTAAAGCAGGGCGGCCACGGCGGCCAGCAGCCCCAGCAGCAGGGCCGAGCCGGCTAGCAGCCAGCGCTGTTGCCGGGTTTGCTGACTGATGCGGGTGTTGCGCTCGTGCAGGCGGGCAATGCGGGTTTGCTGCTCGGCCGTTTGGTAGCGCGTCTGCAGTTCGGCAATGGCCCGCTCCCTCTCGGTGTTGACGAGGCTGTCGTGGGCGGCCTGGTAGTGGCGCTGCCAGCTCAGCGCCTCCGCGTAGCGGCCCAGGCGAGCGGCTGCCGCGGCCAGGCCCTCGTAGCTGTCGGCCACCTGGGGGGCGTCGCCGCAGCGGCGGGCGTAGCCCAGGGCGCGGTGCAGCGTATCCAGGGCGCCGGGGCGGCCGGTCTGGTCGATGACGCTGCCGAGCATGTTCAGGTCGCGGGCCACGTCGCAAAGGCTGCCGAGCTGCCGGTCGATGCGCAGGGCAGCCTCCGCGTAGGGCCGGGCGGCGGCAGGCCGCTGCTGGTCCAGCTGCCCCAGGGCCAAGTTGTAGAGGCAGCGCGACTCGCTGGGCGCCTCCCCCAACTGCCGGTACAGCCGCAGGGCGCGGCGGGTGTAGCGCTCAGCTTCCCCGAACTGCCGGCGGCGGATGAGCAAGTTGCCGAGGTTGCTGGCAAACAGGGCTTCGTCGGTGGGCGCGGCAGCGCGGGCCAGGGCGGCTTCGTAGTTGCGCTGAGCGGCAGCCAGCTCGCCGCGCTCGACCTGCACGTTGGCCAGCCCGTTGTAGGCAAAGCTCTCGATGCGGCGGTGGCCCAACTGTTCGGCCAGGCGGCGGGCCGCCAAGTAGTAGCGGGTAGCGGCGGGGTAGTCGCCGGCGTAGAAACAGCAGGTGCCCAGGTCGTTGAGGCAGCGCAGTGCCCCGCGCCGGTCCCGCAGCTGCCGGGCCAAGCCAAGCCCCTGCTCACCGTAGCGGCGGGCCCGGGCGAGGTCAGTCTTGTTGAGCTGCCAGCACAGCTCGTCGAGCAGCTGCACGCGGTTAGTGTCGGGAGCGGCGGTGCGCAGGCGCTGCTGCAGGCTGTCGATGAGCTGGGCATCGGACTGCGCCCAAACGCCGCCGGGCCGCCCCACGAGCAGCACCACCCAAGCCAGCAAGCAAAACCTCAGCCACGCGCGCATCCTGCAAAGCTAAAGCCCGCGCGCCGAAGGCGGGCAAGCTACCGGGGCCGGGCGCTACCGTGCGGGCGGCGGGCCAGCACCAGCAGCGCCGCCACGGCCAGCAGTCCGGCCAGCGCCAGAGCCAGCCAGCCCAGCTCAGGCACGTCGAAGCGGCGTACGGCCCAAATGCCCAGCAGGCCCCAGGCCAGGACCAGCGGGTACACCGCGTCGCGGAAGCGGAAGGCCAGCGCGAGGCCCAGCAGCAGCACCACGGCTAGCAGCACCACCGAGAGCAGCACGCTCACGTTGATGGCCGTTGTCCAGCCCAGCTCGCGCAGGCCCAGGGTCACGTTGACCGTAGTGGCCACCGAAATCCACCCCAGAAACAACGACAGCGGCCAGCTGGCTAGGCGCGGGGCGGCCCCCTTGAGCACCAGCCGCCGGGCCCGCCCGTAGCCCACGATGAGCGCCCCCAGGGTAAGCAGCATCAGCGCGGTGCAGACGGCAATCAGCTCGTAGCTGAAGCACACCACCCACAGCCCGGCCGCAGTACTGGCCACTGCCAGCGGGGCTGCTACCGCGTCGGGCAGGGCGTTGCGCCGCTGGGCGGGCAGCAGCTGCCAGACGGCGTACACCGCCAGCGACAAGAAAATCAGCCCCCAGATGCTAAAGGCCCAGCCCGCCGGCGTGAGCAGCGTGGGGTAGCGGGCCGAAACGACGCCCATGGATTGCCCGTTGGCCGGGTGGGCGTTCCACCAGTAGTTCAACGCAATGCAGCCAAACACGGCCGCGGCAGCGAGCCAGCGCCAGGGCTGCACCGCGGCCCCGGCGGCGCGGTAAGAAGCGGGAGTAGCCGAAGTTTCCATACGCAGTACAACACTTGAGCTTGAAATTGTTTTAAACGGCACCGCGGCCCGCAGGAGTTAAGCCGCGGCCGTGCTCGTTACGGTTGCCTTTACGCCGAGAAATACTGGTCCACCAATTCGTCGGTCAGCTCGCGGGGGGCCTCTTGCGGCTGCGGGGGCGGCGGAAAGGCGTTGCGACAGAAGCCGGCCTGCTGGCGAAAATCGTAGAGGGCGTGGCAGTAGCCGTTGAGCACGAAGGCGGCCGCGTCCTGGGGTTCGTTCCAGATGATGCTGGCCGTGACGGGCAGCTGCCGGTCGGCAATGTCTTCGACGTTGTACACGTGCAGGGCGTCGAGCAGCTGGGGCGCGGGGCGGTTGCGCAGGGCGTAGAAGTAGCCCGTCGTGCCGTCGTCCTCGAACATGACTTCGTAGTCGCCGCCGGCGGCGGTGCTGCTGAGCAGGCGGTTGTCGGCACCCGGCGCGGGCTGCCCGATGCGAAATTGTTCTTCCGTGGTGGAGGCCATGGTGCAAGTACGAAAAGGGCACCGCGAAGCTGCGGGCCGGATTCGTGTACGGCAAGCAGCTCCGCGGGTGCGGACCGCGCCAGGCAGGCCGACCGGTCGGCGGCTTAGGCGTCGGCGCAGTCGGGCGCTTCGCGGTGCAGGCGAGCCAGCTCGGCTTCCCATTCCTGCCACAACTCGTGGCGGCGCGGGTCGTCGTCGAGCAGCCAGGCCAGGCCGGTGGCGTCGTCCGGGAAAAAGTGCAGCTCAAAGGACATGGCCGGCGGCGGATTGAACACCGGTGTGGTGGCCACGATGCGGTTGTGCAAATCAGGGGGCAGCACCAGGGCCAGGTGCTGCACCGGCGTGGTGGCCATGGCTGGAAACCAGCTGGCCATAATCCAGGCCTGCTCCGCCGGGCCCATGGGTGGCAGGTGGTCAATGTTCATCAGCCAGTGCCGCACCGCGTGCCGCCGGCTGAAATCCACCAACTGCAGCAGCGCGGGCACGAAGTCGGGCAGGCGGCAGCCCCGGCGCCAGGCGGCCCGCAGCAGCGCCGCCGGTGCGTCGTGCTGCAGCATGATGACGGAAATATCACGCACTATCATCGCTCTTGGCCTCAGTCCTTCAAGAAGGTACGCTTATTTGCCCGCAATAGCAGCTCGGCGCGAAACAAAAAAACGGGGCGCCTGGTCGGGCGCCCCGCGGGGAACTGGCTAGTCGGAATTCTGGTTTGCGCGGCCGCCGCGCTACAGCTTTTCGGCCAGGAAACGGGCGGTGTGGTTCTGGCCCTTGAGCTTGACGAATTCCTCCGGCGTGCCCTCAAACAGCAGGTGCCCGCCGTTGATGCCGCCCTCGGGCCCGAGGTCGATGAGCCAGTCGGCGGCCTTCACGATGTCCATGTTGTGCTCGATGATGAGCACCGAGTTGCCCTGTTCCACCAGCGCGTTCAGAGCCGTGAGCAGTTTGTTGATGTCGTGGAAGTGCAGGCCGGTGCTCGGCTCGTCGAATACGAACAGGATTTTGTCCGACTGCAGCGTATTGCCCTTGGTCAGGAACGAGGCCAGCTTCACGCGCTGGGCCTCGCCGCCCGAGAGGGTGTTGGCCGACTGCCCCAGGCGGATGTAGCCCAGGCCCACGTCGTTGAGCGGCTTGAGGCGCTCGGCCACCTTGGGTTGGTCGGCGAAGAAGTCCAGGGAGTCTTCCACCGTCAGCTCCAGCACCTCGTCGATGCTCTTGTCCTTGTACTTGATGTCGAGGATGTCCTGCTTGAACTTGCGCCCGCCGCAGGCCTCGCAGGTCAGGTAGATGTCGGCCATGAACTGCATCTCGATCTTGACCTGCCCTTCGCCCTGGCACACCTCGCAGCGCCCGCCCTCGATGTTGAAGGAGAAGTGCGAGGGTTTGAGCCCGCGGGCCTTGGCCAGCGGCTGATCGGCAAACAGCGTGCGGATGGCGTCGTAGGCTTTCACGTAGGTCACCGGGTTCGAGCGGCTGCTCTTGCCGATGGGGTTCTGGTCGACAAACTCCACGTGCGACACGGCCGACAGGTCGCCGCCCAGCTTGTCGAACTTGCCGATGCTCTCGGAAGCTGTGCCGCCCAGGTGCCGGGCCAGCGCCGGATACAGAATGCGCTTCACCAAGGTCGACTTGCCCGAGCCCGACACGCCGGTAACAACGGTCATCACGCCCAGCGGAAACTTCACCGTGAGGTTTTTCAGGTTGTTTTCGCGGGCGCCGACGACCTCCAGCGCGTTGCGCCAGGGCCGGCGCACCGCGGGCACGGGCACTTCCAGCTTGCCGCTGAGGTACTGCCCGGTGTAGGTCTTGTCGTCTTCGAGGATTTCCTGGTAGGTGCCCTGAAACATGAGGTTGCCGCCGCCCGAACCGGCTTCCGGCCCGATGTCAATGATCTGGTCGGCTTCCTCCATCATCTTTTCCTCGTGCTCCACCACGACGACTGTGTTGCCGAGCTGCTGCAGGTTGCGCAGCACCCCGATCAGCTGCTCTGCGTCCTTGGGGTGCAGGCCGATGCTCGGCTCGTCGAGCACGTACATGGAGCCCACCAAGGCCGAACCCAGCGAAGTCGCGAGCTGAATGCGCTGCGACTCGCCGCCCGAAAGCGTGTTGGAGAGTCGGTTCAGCGTGAGGTAGCCCAGGCCCACGCGCACCAGGTAGCTCAGGCGGTTGTGCACCTCCGTTACCAAGCGGTCCGACACGCCCTTTTCGTGTTCGGTCAGCGAGAGGTTGTCGAAAAAGTTGAGCGCGTCCGAAATCGGCATGAGCACGATGTCACTGATGCTCTTGCCGTTGATGCGCACGTACTGCGCGTCCTTGCGCAGGCGGGTGCCGCGGCAATCGGGGCACACGGTGCGGCCGCGGTAGCGGCTCAGCAGCACGCGGTACTGAATCTTGTGCGTCTGCTCCTGCACCCAGTCGAAGTAGTCGTTCAGGCCCTGGAAGTACTTGTTACCTTCCCAGAGCAGGCGCTGCTCGGCCTCGCTCAGCTCGTTGTAGGGCCGGTGAATGGGGAAGTCGAAGCGGATGCCGTTTTTGAGCAGCGGCTTGAGCCACTCGCTCTGCTTTTCCGTCCGCCAGGGCGCCACGGCCCCTTCGTACACCGTCAGGGTCTTGTCGGGAATCACCAGCTCCGGGTCGATGCCGAGCACCGAGCCAAACCCTTCGCAGCGCTGGCAGGCGCCGTAGGGGTTGTTGAAGGTGAAGAAGTTGACGCTGGGCTCCTCGAAGCTGATGCCGTCCAGCTCGAAGCGGTCCGAAAACGTGCGCGTCTCGTCCGAGAGCTTCACCAGGCAGGTGCCGTGGCCCTCGAAAAAGGCCGTCTGCACCGAATCGGACAGGCGGAACTGCAGATCCTCGTCGCCGGGCTGAATCACGGCGCGGTCAATCATGATCTGCACCTCGCCTTCGGGCTCGGGCTGCCCCTCGGCCAACAGGTCTTCGATGAAGGCCATTTCGCCGTTGATGATGACGCGGGCGTAGCCTTTCTGCAGCAATAGGTCCAGCTCCTTGCGCAGCGGGCGGCCTTCCTCGGCCGGCAGCAGCGGAGCCAGCACCATCACGCGGGTGCCTTCGGGCAGCGTGAACAGGTAATCAACCACGTCCGATACCTGGTCCTTGCGCACTTCCCGGCCGGAAATCGGCGAATAGGTGCGCCCCACGCGGGCGAAGAACAGCTTGAGGTAGTCGTAGATTTCGGTGCTGGTGCCCACCGTCGAGCGGTTGTTGCGCACAGTCACCTTCTGCTCGATGGCAATGGCGGGCGAGATGCCGCGGATGTAGTCCACGTCGGGCTTGTCCATGCGCCCGAGGAATTGCCGGGCGTAGGAGCTCAGGCTTTCCACGTACATGCGCTGCCCCTCGGCGTAGAGCGTGTCGAACGCCAACGAGGACTTGCCCGAGCCCGATAGGCCCGTGACGACGATGAACTTGTTGCGCGGGAAAGCCACGCTCAGGTTCTTGAGGTTGTGCACCCGCGCGTTCTTGATGATGATGTACTCGCGCGGATCGAGCTGATCAATCGGGTCGTCCGCCGGGGCGGCGACTTGCAGGTTCTCCTGGGCCATAGGTTCCTCTAACACCGTTTCCTACCGCTAAGGTTTCGGCTAACTGCATTAGCCGCGGGACGGGCCGGCGAAGGTACGAGGGGATGGGGTGAAGTTCAGTGGAGACACTGATGCAGGACACAGCGGATTCCGCTACAATTATGCCCTAGCAGGCAGGCTACCTGCGGTTGCACTAAAAAACACAAGCCCATGCCACTAGACGCCGAAGAACTATACACGAGGTCAAGGACTTTGTTTGTTGACCTGCTAAAGCTAGGCTTATCACTTTCAACAGCGGTGTTGGCGGCGCTTGCTCTATTTGTTTTTGAATACAATAAAGGAACAATGGATGACCATCAAGCGAATCTATATTATAGTTGCTTGATACTATTATCAACATCAATTATCTGCGCAATAGTGGGATGGGCTGCGCAAGCAATGTTCTATTCTGCCTGGGCATTTGAATTTCCCAACCAGAAACGAAGAGAGAAATGGAGAATTATGCGGAATATCAGCCTCACCGGATTCGCATTGCTATTCATTTTAGGAATTATAGTATCAGCTGTATTCATCAGTTCCTTTATACTAGTTAAAAAATAGAAATATTTATCCAGCGTCATATCTATCTAACTATTATAATTCCATCAATCAACCAATTATTAATAAAAACAACCTACCTCTTAGAGCGTGTTTGGATTTTGCTGAAAATATCCCAGAATGTCATGCTGAGCTTGTCGAAGCATCTTTACTGCTTCGTTGAGCAGGTTCAGGAGGAGCGGTAAAGATGCTTCGACAAGCTCAGCATGACCCAAGCTTAAAATTCCAAACACGCTCTTATCCACGATTAAGCGACACGCCTTATTATATCCAGCAACCAATATTTGTTACTTTTTTTGTAAATTACTTCTATTATCCATCCACATAGCAACCATATGCATTACCAAAGTACTGTATTATCACCCTAAACAAAATCAATTTATTAAATAAATACACCACTACATATTACATCCCCCGCACCCGCTCCCAAATATCTTCCCGCACCGGAATGCCAAGTCGCAAATTCTCCTGCCGCGTGGCCCAGGACTGCTCGCCGGGGTAGCGTACCTGGTCTTCGTGGCCCTCTTTGGTGTAGCGGATAATGTCGTCAATAAGGGCGGCGTGCATATCGGGGCGGTGCAGGGCGATGAAGCACTGCGTGATGCCGTACTCTTCGCCGCTTCGGCTGATGGCGGCGGTGGAGCGGCCACCCGTCAGCGCCACCAGCAACACGTCAAGCACCAGCGCCAGGCCCGAGCCTTTCCAGAAGCCGATGGGCAAGCCGCGCTGCGAGGCCAGAATGGCCTGCGGATCGGTGGTGAGCTGGCCCTGCTGGTCGTAGCCGCCAGGCACGAGCAGGGTGTCGCCCTGGGCGGCGTGGGTGCTGAGCTTGCCGTAAGAGTACTGCGAAAGGGCCATGTCGAGCACCACCGGCGGCTCGGGGCCGCGGGGCACAGCAACGACGAGCGGGTTGTTGCCCAGGCGCGCCTCGCGGCCACCCCAGGGCGTGACATTGGCAATGGTGTTGGTGAAGCAGATGCCGATGCAGCCCGCGTCGGCGGCTTGCCAGCCGTAGGTGCCGCCCCGCATCCAGTGGTTGGTGTTGCCGAGGGCCACGCAGCCCACGCCGTGTTCCTTGGCCAGCTCAACGGCGCGGGCCATGCACTGCCAGGCGCTGTACACCCCGGGCGCGAGGTGGCCGTCCCAGCGTTCCAGCCCGCCGGTGCGCTCTACGCATTCCGGCTCGGCCGTCGGGTCGACGCGGCCCTGGCGTACGGCTTCCACGAAGGCCGGAAAGCGGTTTAGGCCGTGGGTATACACCCCGTCGCGGCTGTTCTGCGCGAAGATGGTGGCGCAGTGCTCGGCTTTGGCGTCGGCAAAGCCGAGAGTGAGCAGCACGCGCTTTAGCTCATGCTGCACTTGGGGGTAAGGCACTCGGAGGCTCATGACGGTAGTGGTTGGGCAGCGGGAAAACTACGCCGCCATCGGGCAGGCAAGCTAGCCCGGCGTTGGCAAGGTGGCATCGCGCCATGTGGCTTTACGGGCTTCGTTGCGGCTTGCGTCAACTTTCTTTCTGGTCAGGCGTAAGGGCATGGCTGACATTGCTTAATTTTGGTATTTTGCCGGAATAGGGCACCGCCATTTTTCCACCTCGTCGGTTTCTTTTTTCACTTTATGAGGATTTTTTTACGTCATTTCCAGCTCTTTTCGCTGTTGTTGCTGTTGCCTATAGGCTTATTCGCCGGCCCTAAGCCCAGCGCCGATTCTCCCCTGGGCGGGCAGTGGCGCGGTTCTCTGAAGGTGCCGGGCGGCGCTTGGGAAATGGTCATCACCATCGTGCCGCTCAGCAACGGCACGCTCTACGCCACCCTGGACGTGCCCAAGCAAAAAATCAGCCGCATGCCGGTGAAAGCTGAGCTCAAGGGCACGGACGTAACCATGCGCATCGAGGAGGCCGGCAGCAAGTACGTGGGCATATTGGCCGCCGACGGCAAGCACATCAGCGGCACCTGGACGCAGCCGGCCCTGACCGGCCCGCTGGTGCTGGAGCGCACCACCGGCTCGGTTATCAACGCGGCCACGTTCAAGCCGGCCCTGCCCTACCGCGAGGAAGAAGTGGTGGTGCCCAACAAAGTAGCCAAGCTGCGCCTCACGGGCACGCTCACCATGCCCCAGGGCAAGGGCCCCTTCCCGGCCGTGGTGCTGATTTCGGATTCGGGGCCGCAGGACCGCAACGTGGTGGTGGACAACTACCGCATGTTCAATATCCTGGCCGACTACCTCACCCGCCGCGGTGTGGCCGTGCTCCGCTACGACGACCGCGGCGTGGGCAAATCCACGGGCAGCTACCAGAAAGCCACTACCGCCGACCTCGTGTCGGACGCGCAGGCAGCCATGGGCTTTCTGCGGGCGCATTACAAGGTGAACAAAACTCAGGTGGGCATGGTGGGCCACGGTGAAGGCGCCAACGTGGCCCTGCTCGCCGCCGCCGACCGCAACGCTCCTGATTTCGTGGTGTCGTTGGCGGGCTACGGGCTGTCGGGGCCGGAGGTGCTCAAGCGGCAGCAGGTGGAAATCATGCGCCTGATCGGGGCCAATACCCAGCAGGTAACCTCGGCCCTGCAGCTGCACGAGCAAATGCTCAACATCATCCGCCAGACGCCCAACAACGACCTGGCCCGCGCCAAAGTCGCGACCATGCTGCGCATGTCCAACGCCGACATCGACTTTACCATGGTGCAAGCCCGTGCCCACCAGCTCACTTCGCCCTGGTACCGTTATTTCATCGACTTCGACCCGCAGGCCAAGCTGGGGCAGGTGAAGTGCCCGGTGCTGGCCCTGAACGGCGCCGCCGACCTACTGGTACCGGCCACTAAGAACCTACCCACCCTGCAGAAAGGCCTCAAAGCCAGCGGCAACCGCAAGGTGCAAACTTACAAGCTCACCGGCGTCAACCACTGGTTCCAGGCCGCCGCCACCGATTGGCCCATGGTCAACGGGCAGGTACAACCGACTTTCTCGCCCAAGGCCCTGGCCCTGATTCATGGCTGGGTGGCGCAAAACAGCACCACCTTGCCCGCGCCGGCCGCCAAAGCGCCGGTGCTGGCCAAACCCCGCCTACGCGGCGCCACGAAATCCACCGGGGGCGTCGCCACCCAAGAACAACGAGCCGCCCGCTAGGCGGCTCGTTTGTTTTGCGCCGGGCCTCGAATCGGGCCGGCCTTACCCGGAAACCGAATGGCGCCGAGCCGTTCCGTGCCACCCGCATGTTCGTACACGGGCGGCCTGCAACCTCTTGCTGATAATTTTTCTCCGCCTGATAGCTGAGGCAAAGAGAATAATTAGACATTTGCCTAAATACTTAATCAAACCACTCATGACTGCCATGCGTCTGCTCACCCGTTTGTGCCTGCTGCTGCTCAGCACTGGGCTATCCACGCTGGCCCCCGCGGCCCCGTCCCTCAGTTTGGCAGGCGACTGGCAGGGCAGCCTCAGCGCGGGTGGCACCGACATCCCGCTGGTGGTGCACCTGCAGCAGCTGCCCGACGGCCGCTACACCGGCACCCTCGACAGCCCCAAGCAGCAGGCCTACGGCTTGCCCATTGCCAGCGTCACGGTGCGCGCCGACAGCGTGGTACTGCGCCTGACCGCGCCCGCGGCCGTGCTGGCCGGGCGCGTGTCGGCCGACGGGCAACAAATTAACGCGAGCTGGCAGCAAGGCGGCCGCGCGGCCCCGCTCACGCTGAAGCGGCAAGGCGCAGCCGGCAGTACGGCGCCGGCCGTGCGCCGCCCGCAGGAGCCCAAAGCGCCGTTTCCGTACCGGGCCGAAGACGTAACCTTCGCCAACACCGGCGCCAAGGTGCAGCTGGCCGGCACAGTGACGGTCCCCGCCGGCAAAGGCCCCTTCCCGGCCGTGGTGCTCGTCACCGGCTCGGGCCCGCAAGACCGCGACGAAACTATCTTCGGCCACCGCCCCTTCCGCGTGCTGGCCGACTACCTCTCGCGACGCGGCTTCGTGGTGCTGCGTTACGACGACCGCGGCGTGGGCCAATCGACCGGCGACCGGGCCGCCTACACCACCGCCGACGGCGTGACCGACGCGCAGGCCGCCCTGGCCTACCTGCGCCAGCGCCCCGACGTGCAAGCGGGCAAGGTGGGCCTGATCGGGCACAGCGAGGGTGCCATGATCGGGCTGCTGGCCGCCACACAGCCGACTCCGCCCGCGTTTCTGGTGTCGCTGGCCGGCCCGGCCCTGCGCGGCGTGGAAACGATGGTGCGCCAGGGCGAGGACCTGGGCCGGGCCAGCGGCATGTCGGCCGAGCAGCTCACGGCCACCCGAGCGCTGAACCAGCAGATTTACCTGACGGTGCTGCAGACGCCCGACAACCAGCAGGCCCAGGCACAGGTGGTAAAGCTGCTAACCGAAATCGGCATGAACGCCGCCCAGGCCCAGCAGCAGGCCGCCACGCTGACCACGGCCTGGTACCGGCAGCTGCTGGCCTTCAACCCCGAACCGCTGCTGCCCAAGGTGAAAGTGCCGGTGCTGGCCCTGGGCGGCAGCAAGGACCTGCAGGTGGCGGCTGGCCCCAACCTCGCGGCCTGGGAAAAAGGCGTGCGCAGCGGCGGCAACTCCGACGTCACCGCGCAGGAGCTGCCCGGCCTCAACCACCTGTTCCAGACGGCCAATACCGGCCTCACCGACGAATACGGCCGCATTGAGGAAACTTTCTCCCCCACGGCCCTGGCCGTCATCGGCGACTGGCTGGCCCGGCACGTGAAGAAATAATCAACCACACCAACGCCGCGCCCCGCCTCTGACCAGAAGCGGGGCGCGGCGTTGGTAGGCCAGCCCGGTGAGAGGAAGCATGAGCCGGCAGTAAGACCAGTGGCCCGGCATTGACCGATAACGGCCACGCCGGTGTCTGGCAAAGTCATGTAGCTAGCTGCTCAGAACCGCAGCCCCACGCTGTAGCAGTACCAGCCCAGAACCCGCGTCCGGGCGTTGCCTTCGTCGAATACCGTTTTACGGCCCTGGCTGATGTTGGAGTACACCTTGCCCCGGTCGCTGTCGTAGCGTTGGGTAACGAGCACGTTGAACGTGGGCCCGGCAATGAGCCGCAGGTGGGGCCGGGCTTTGAAGGGCGCGAAGCCGACGAGCAGGCGCAGCTGGTTGTGCAGGTTCAGGTCGCGGGTGAGGCCGCGCTGCTCCTCGTTGACGTGCATGGCTGCCGCGTCGAGGCTCAGGCTGAAACGGCGGCGGGCCCACGCCTCGGTGCCCACGCCGTAGCCCAAGGCCCAGCGGCGCGGGTCGCTGCCGAAGCCTTTGTAGGCTCCGGTGAAGAAGGTGTAGAACGCGGGGGAGCCGCCGAGCTTGAGCGTAGCCGTGACGGGCCAGGCATCCGAATTGGTGAGCTCGAGGCGGTGGTAGCCGTGCACCACGAAATTGAAGGGCGCCAGGCTCACGCCCTGCACCGAGTCGGCGAAGTTCACCAGCCCGGCCAGCTGCACGCCGTGCACCGTACCGGCCACGTTGAACAGCCCGGCGGCCTGTAGCCCATTGGCTTCCTTGGCCACATTGAAGAGGCCTGCGGCCTGCCCGCCGCGTATTTCCGTCAGCGCCACGTTAAAGAGGCCGGCAGCCTGCACCGCCATGTCCCTGGGGGCCGTCGTTGCGTCGTCGAGGCTGCCGCTGGCCGTGGTGCCTGAGGCAGCGGTACTGGCGGTCAGCTCGGGCTCGGCCGGACGTTTGCGCGGGCCGGCGAAATTGAAGAGGCCGGCCGTTTGAGCCCCGGCCACAGGGCGGGTGGCTAGGTTCAGCAAGCCCGCCGCCTGCCAGCCGCGCCCCGGGCCGCCGAGCACGTTGGCCAGGCCCGCGGCCTGCACGCCGTCGAGGTGGCGGCCGACGACGTTAGCCAAGCCCGCCACTTGCAAGCCCGCCACCGTGTCGCGGTCCACGTTGACCAAACCGGCCGCTTCAAAGCCGTCCACGCCCGCTGCGTAGCCGCCCAGCACGTTGATGGAAACGTTGTTAACCGTCTGCCCGCTGCGCAGGCCGTTGGAGCCCAGCGGGCCGAGAAAGGAAATCTGCGCGGGTTTGGTGAAGGTAGGTCGCTCGGCCTCGGCGGGTGTTTCGGGGACAGCTGCCGCCGAATCAGCGGCGGCCACGGCGGGCCCGGCCGCGGGGGGCCCGGCAACCGGCGTTGCTGCGGCCGCAGCGGCTTGGCCAGCGGGCGTTGCAGTAGCTGGCGTTTCGGCGGCCGTACTGGCTACCGTGGTAGGTTCAGCGGCCGGCCCGCCCGCAGCCTTGGGGGCGGCAGCCTTGCCGGCAGCGCCCGCTTGCTTCGCCGTAGCCTTGCCGCTAGCGGACGTCGGGGAAGCGGCGCGGCCGGAGGTGCTACCCTTGGCGGCGGTGCCGGAGGCGGGCTTTACCGGGGTTTTCTTCGTCGGCACCGCCGGTTTCGCCTTGGCGGGCACGGCACTGGCCGGCGTTGGCTTCGCCGGCTCGGCTGGAGTGGCGGTGCGCGCTTCGGACTCTTTGGGTTCCGTAGCGGCCGGGCTGTCCAGGGCTTTGTCGACGGCGGCGCGGCTCACAGTGGTCGTGGTGGCGGCAGGCACCGCGGCGGAGGTAGCGGCCTTCGCGGCGGCCGGTTTGGGCGGGGCGGGGTGCAACACCAGTTGGTCGCCCACCAGCTCGTAGCCGATGTTCTTGCCTTCCAGCACCTCGCTCAGCACCGTGCGCAGGGGCTGGTTCTGCGCGTTGAGCGTGACGGGCTGGCGCAGGTTCAGGGCCGTGTTGCTGTAGGAAATGCGCACGCCGTACTGGCGCCGCAAGGTGCGCAGCACCGATTCCAGCGGCGCTTGGTTGAAGGTCACCGTCACCCGGCGGTCCAGCACCGAACCGGTGCGCACCTGGGCGGCGGCGGGCGCGCCGGCCAGTGCGCACAGCACGGCGGCGGCCAGGCATATGCGGTTGCGCATAGCGGGCAAAGGAAAAAATGAAAAGGTATGGGTTACAGGCTGGGGCAGCCCGGTCCGTCGAGGGTGTAGCCGCCCTGGCCCGACTGCGTCACCGACAGGTTGGCCGAGAGGCTGAGCACGCGCAGCACCTGCGGCAGCTCGGCCTGGTGGAAGGTGCCGGTAAAGCGGCAGTTGGCCAGCTCGGGGCGGCTCAGGGCCACCGGCGTGCCGTAGTAGCGCGTGAGCGTACTAGCCACCTGGCCCAGCGACTGGTTGTCGAACACCAGCTCGTCTTGCTGCCAGGCGCGGAAGTTCGGGTCGGTGATGCGGCCCTGCACGGCCACGGCGGGCGCGGCGCGACGAATGACGCCGCGCAAGCCGGGCGTGAGCAGCACGGAATCCTGCACGGTAAGCTTCTGGCGGTCGGGAGCAAAGGCCACGCGGCCCGTCACCACCGACACCTCCACCGAATCCTCGGTGGCGTAGGCGCGCACATTGAAGGAAGTGCCGAGCACCCGGGTGCGGGTGTCACCGGCCAGCACCGTAAAGGGGCGGCCGTGGTCTTTCTTCACCTCAAAAAAGGCCTCGCCGCGCAGCTGCACCACCCGGCTGGTCTGGTTGAAGTCGGCGGCGTAGCTCAGGGTCGAGTTCTTGTTGACCCACACCCGGCTGCCGTCGGGCAGGGTAGCCAGCTGGCGCTGGGGGCCGGCGGCCACGGTCACGGCCTGGGCTGCATTCGATTTCCAGAGGAAGGTGCGCGCCAAGGCCCAGAAGCCCACGAGCAGCAGCACGGCCGCCGCCACCCGCATCCAGGTCTGCGGCTGGCTCCACATGGCCACCACGCGGCCGGTTTCGGCCGGGGCGGGCGGCGCGGGGGCCGTGCCGCCGGTAGGCTGCAGGCCCGCCGCGGCGCTGAAGCGCTGCCAGGCCGGCTCCACGTCGGCCTCGGTGAAGACCTCGGCCACGCTGCCGCCCCGCTCCCAGGCCCGCGTCGCGTCGGTGAGCAGGCGCAGGCGGCTGGGCGTGGCGGTGAGCCACTGGTGCAGCTCCGCCTGTTCCGCCGCCGATGCTTCGCCCGCGAGGTGCTTGGCCAGCAACTCCCAGGGGGCGTCGGTATCGGGGTAGAGGTGGAGCATGGGGACAGTTGAGCGGTGAATTTGCGGAATTTCGGCGGATGTAGCGCACGGTGGCCAGCTGGTTCGCGCCGCGCGGCTGCCGCGGAGCCGTGGTCGGCCGGTACCGACGCGCGGCCCGCGCAGCCGGCGCGGCGCGAGGGACCTACTGAATCGTCAGGTGGGCCGAGCGCACGGCGGTGCCGGCGAAGTAGCCCACGGCGCGGGGCCCGTTGGGGTCGACGTTGACCACGTTGGAGCGCACGTTGGCCGGCGGCGAAGAGAACAGGCCCACGTTGTTGATTTGGGTGAACATCTCGTTGAGGAAGTAATAGTAGTCCTGCGGGAGCGAGAGCAGCTGCACGCGCACGCTGTCGCCGGGCTGCAGCGGGTCGCTGTTCAGCTCGATGCCGCCGATGTAGCGGCCGTCGACCAAGGCGTCGTCGCGCACCACCAAGTCGTCGGGGTCGTTTTGCAGCTCGCCGTTCAACCAGATCTTGAAGCGGTAGTAGTCGCCCACGCCGGGCAGCTCGGGGCCGTTGTAAAAGGCGTAGATGCCGTCGTCCCAGCCGGGCTCGTTGCGCTTAAACTCCTGCGTGAGCCCGTCGATGCCGGGCACACGCTTGATTTCGGTAGCGGCGCGGTACTGCTGGCCCTCGGCCTTGATGCTGAGCACGTAGTGGTTGCCGATTTTGCCCTGGATCTGGCGGGTCTGGTACACGCCGGGTGCGGTTTCCTGCAGGGTTTCGGTCACGCCCTCGTTGTCGCTGAGCACCAGCTCGGCGCCGCGCACGGCGGGCAGCTCCTGGTCCTTGAAGTAAGGCCCGGTCTTGGTCAGGCGGATGGTGTAGGGGCCCGGCTGGTCGGTGATGTTGCCCTCCACGGCCAGCTGGGGCTCGGGGTCGGGCAGGTCCACGTCGACCACGTCGGTGCAGCTGCTGAGCAGGCCGAGGCCGGCCGCCAGCAAGGTCAGGAAAAAGGAGTAGCGTTTCATAGCTCAGGTAGGCAGGACGGTTCGGGAGAATATTCGATTTCGATGGTCAACAAGCGGCGGCCGGGGGTGGCGCCTTCGGCGAAGGCGAAGCGCACCTGCTCCGGCTGGATCTGGCCGCCGGCTTCGTAGAACAGCGCCAGGCCCACGGTGGTGGCAGTGATGTGGACCTGCGTATCCGTGGTGGGATAGTAGGTTTCCATCTGGCACACGGGCAGGCCGGGTTGCGGCTCGGCGGCCGCAAGACGAGTGGTAGCGAGGCGGACCATCAGAAGTTGAAGTTGTAGCTGACCGAGGGAATGACCGAGCCGAACACGGCTAGGCGCACGGCTTCGGTTTTGCGCGGGTTGTCCTCGTTCTGGCGGAAGTAGATGCCGTAGGGGTTGCGGCGCGAGTAGGCGTTGTACACCGAAAACACCCACTCGCTCTGCCAGCGCCGGTCGGGCTTCGGGCGGTTCTTCAGCGTGGCGCCGAGGTCGAGGCGGTGGTAGGCGGGCACGCGGTAGTTGTTGCGCGCGTCGCCGCTGACCACCGGCACCACTAGGCCCTCGTACACGAAGCGGCCGTTGGGGAAGGTGGTGGCCACGCCGGTGCCGTAGGCGAAGGAGGCCGAAGCCGTCAGCCGCGGGCCGAGCTGGTACATGCCCACCACGTTCAGACTGTGCGTCTTGTCGTACTTATTGGGGTACCACTTGTCGCGGTTGATGCCGTCGATTTGCCGCTCTGAGCGGCTCAGGGTGTAGCTCACCCAGCCCGAGAGCTTGCCCTGGCTTTTCTTCACGAAGAACTCCGCGCCGTAGGCCCGGCCCTGCCCGTAGAGCAGCTCGCCTTCTAGGTCTTTGTTGAGCAGGGTGTTGGCCCCGTTCACGTAGTCGACCTGGTTGTCCATGGTCTTGCCGAATACTTCCACCGAGGCCTCGTAGGCGTTGTCCTGGAAGTTGCGGAAGTAGCCCAGCGCCACCTGGTTGCCGCGCTCGGGCTTGATGTTGTTGGTGCTCGGGCTCCACACGTCCAGCGGCGAGGCGGCGGTGGTGTTGGAAATCAGGTGCACGTACTGGGCCGTGCGGGTGTAGCTGGCTTTCAGCGAGCTGTTGAGGTCCAGCGTGTAGCGCAGCGAGGCGCGGGGCTCCAGGTTGGCGTAGCGCTTGATTAGCTCCCCGTTCTTGTAGACGCGAGTATTGGTGGCCGTTTTGCGCTGGCCGGTTTCGCCCACGTAGTCGGAAATGGCGGTGCCCGAGCCTAGGAAGTCGAAAACCGAGAGGCGCAGGCCGTACTGCAGCTGCAGGCGCGGGCCCAAAGTCTGCTCGTTGTCGAGGTAGGCGGCGTACTCGCCGGCCTGCTGGTCGTCCACTTTCAGCCCGCGGAAGATGGATTCGGCGCTCAGTGACTTCACCGTGGCGGGCTCAAACTCGTAGCGCGTGCCGCTAAAGCCGGCGCTGAGCGTGTTGTTTTCCCCAAGTTGGTAGCTGAAATCAGCCTTGCCGGTGTAGTTGCGGATTTTCGAGGTCCACTCGAAGGCCTGGGTGCCGTTGGGCACGCCGAGGCCGTAGTCGTACTGGGCCACCACGGCCGAGGCCGAGCCGAACAGCCGCGGGCTGAACTGGTGCGTCCAGCGGGCCGAAGCGCCCATGTTGCCCCAGTCGTTTTTGAACACGTCGGCGAAGTTGAACACGTCGCGGCCGCGGTAGCCAGTCAACGTCAGCTGATCTTTGGCGCTGATGCGGTGGTTGACCTTCAGATTCAGGTCGTAGAAGTAGGCCTGGTTTTTCCGCTGCTCGGGAATGAGCTTCAGGAACAGGTCGCCGTAGGAGCGGCGGCCGGCCAGCGAAATCGAGGTGCGGTCCTTGATGAGCGGGGCTTCCACCGCCAGGCGCGAGGAAATCAGGCCCACGCCGCCGTTCACGGTCAGCCGCTCGGCCTGGCGCCCGTCGCGCATCTTCACGTCGAGCAGGGAGGAAAGGCGGCCGCCGTAGCGGGCCGGAATAGCGCCTTTGTAGAGCGTCATGTCCTGCACCGCGTCGGGGTTGAAGGCCGAGAAGAAGCCGAACAGGTGCGACACGTTGTAGACCGGCATTTCGTCCATCAGAATCAGGTTCTGGTCGATGCCGCCGCCGCGCACGTTGAAGCCCGAGGCGCCCTCCCCCACCGTCGTCACGCCGGGCAGCAGCTGAATGCTGCGCACCACGTCGACCTCGCCGAGCAGGGCCGGCATGAGCTTGACCGTCTTCATGTCGAGGCGGTTGACGCTCATTTCGGGCTTTTTCACGTTGTCTTCGGCCCGCAGGCCCGTCACCACCACTTCCTTGGTTTGCTGGCGCTGGGCGCCGAGCTTGACGGAGCGCGTCATGTCCCCGTCGAGGGTGAGCGTCACCTGTTGGGGCTCGAAGCCCAGAATCTGGTAAGTGACGACGTGGGTGCCCTTGGGCAGCACCAGGCGGTAAGCGCCGTTTTCGTCGGTGCTGGTGCCCTGGCCGAGGGCTTTCACGAACACGCTGGCGCCCACGAGGGCTTCGCCGGTGGCCGCGTCGCGCAGGGTGCCGCTAAGCACGGCCTGAGCGGCGGGCGTGGTTTGGCTCCAGGCGGGGCCGGCGGCCAGCAGCAAGCCGGCCGTCAGCGCCCAGGAGGTAGAGTTTTTCATGTTTGTTTTCAGAGCAGTCCGCAGGCAGCCGACGAGCAGAAACCGGCAGCCAGCGGACGGTGGTTGGAATAAGAGGGGCGGAATGCGGCAGGATGGTTGGTCAGGGGCGCGTTACGCTTTCGTTAGCCCGGCGCGCCGAGCCCAGCGGGGGTCTGGGTCAGGATCATCCCCTAACCGTTCCCGGACGTCTCGCTGGGCTTGGCATGAGAGCTGACGCTAATTGCCCGTCAATACTTTACCCGAGCCGGAAATACGCGTCGTGACGGTGGGCGTGCCGCGGTAGTACACCGTGCCCGAGCCGCTGATTTCGGCCGAGAGCGTGCGGGAAGCCCGGACGTAAGCCTTGCCCGAGCCCGAGATGCTGGCGTAGGTGTCCTGGGTGCTCAGGTCGTAGGCCGAGACCTTGCCCGAGCCGGAGATGTTGAGGTTGTTGGTGGCCGCCGTGCCGCGCAGCGTGACTTCGCCCGAGCCCGAAATGGCGGTGCGCAGCCCGTCGACGCCACTCAGCTCCACGTCGGCGTCGCCCGAACCGGACACGCCCACTTTAAAGGAGCTGGCCGACCAGGGCGTGGCCGTGCGCAGCTTGCCCGAGCCCGATACCTCGACTTCGGACAAGGAAGGCGCGGTGATGTACACCTTCACCGGGTCGTGGCCCACCACGCGGGCGTGGCCGTACTCGATTTGCAGTTCGTCGCCGCTCAGCTCGGTTTCGAGCACGTCGAGGATGTTGCGCTGGGCCTCCACGCGCACCTCGCGCTGCGGGCCCTGGGTGAGGATGACTTCGGCGTCAATCTTCAGCTCCACGCGGTTAAACGAGTTGACGGTGCGCGTTTCCGATTCCGTCGGGCCCACGCCGCGCACGCGCGGGCCGAACGAGTCGCCCTCGTGCGAGCAGGCAGTGGTGAGCAGCAGAGCCGGGAAGAGCAGGGCGGAAAGCAGGTTGGTTTTCATAGCAGTTGTTTGGAGTTGGTCTGTTTTCGGGGTTCTGAGAGTAAGACTCCCATCCGGCGGCCTACCCCTACGCCGGTGTCAACTTTTTTTTTATTCGGGGCCAATTAGTCCTCCGCGCCCACGTGGCCGTGGCCCGAGGTACGCACCGACACGGCGGGCCGGCCGCGGTAGGTCACGGCGCCGTGGTCCCGGGCTTCGGCCTGCAGCTGCCCCGTCACCCGCACCTTGGCCAAGCCGTGGTCGTCAGCAGTAGCTTCCCCGTTCTGGGCCGTCAGGTCGTAAGCTTGCACCAGGCCGTGGCCGGTCGCGTCAACGTCCAGGCGCTGCGCCGCGCCGGCCAGAGTGATGTTGCCGTGGTCCTTCACGTCGGCCTTCAGCTCATCGGTCTGGTCCAGGGTCAGCTCGGCCACGCCGTGGTCCTTGACGCGCACCCGGAAGGAGCCGGCGCCCCAGGTGGCCTCGCTGCGCACGGCGGCGTGGTCGCCCACGGCCACTTCCGTGAGGCTGGGCACGGTCACGTAGGCCCGCACGCGCTGGGTGTCCTTGCCGCGGGTGGGCTTGGTCAGGCGCAGCACCAGCTGGTTGCCGTAGAGGCGGGCTTCGGTGATGTCGAGGATGTTGCGCTGGGCCTCCAGCCGCACGCCGGGCTCGGCGCCCTGGCTGAGGATGACGTCGATGTGGTCCTTGGCTTCGAGGCGGCTGAAGGAGTTGACCGCGCGCGTTTCCGTCTCGACGGGACCGACGCCCTTTACCCAGGGGCCGAACTCGCCTTTGTCGCAGGCGGTGAGCAGGAGCGTGGCGGCCAGCAGGCCGGGGAGCAGGATGGTTTTCATAGCAGAAGTAGGTTGAGGAGCGTGTTTGGGTATAAGACCCGCTCGCCCGCCGCTACCCCCACGCGCCCCCAAACTTTTTTTTCGCGCCGCGTGAAAACCCGCTACAACAGCCAGGAATGCAGCCCCGACAGAAACCCGCTGAGCTTGTCGCGCATGATGCGCAGGGCCTTGCCCATCTGGTTTTCCACGGTTTTGGGCGCCACGTCCAGGGCTTCGGCAATCTGCTGGTAGCTCAACCCTTCCTGCCGGCTCATCAGGAACACCGCCCGGCACTGCGGCGGTAGGGCTTCCAGGGCCACGGCTACCAGTTGCTCCGCGTCCTGGGCATCGAGCTGCTCGGCGGTGGTGTCGCGGGCGGGCTCCACGAAGCTGGCTTCGTCCCAGCCCACCTGCCGCTTGCGGCGCTCGGCGTGGCGCAGGGCCGCGTTCATGGCGGCGCGGTAGAGGTAGGCTTTGTAAGTGGTAGTGATGACCAGTGTTTCGCGGTTGTGCCAGACGCGCATAAACACGTCTTGCAGCAGGTCTTCGGCCACGGCGCGGTCTTGCACCACCCGGTAAATCACGTTGCCCAGCGGACGGTAGTAGCCCTTGAACAGGGCCTGCATAAACGCTTCCCCGTCGCCGGTGCGCTGCAGCTCCGCGAGGCGGACTTCGAGAGCATCAAGCGTGTCGACTTCGGGCATAGCAACGGCGTAATAACCAGCGCGGGGCCCGGCAGCTCGGCTACCGGGCCCCGCAAAGCTACGGAACATAGCGTTTCGGCTAGGCTTTATCGAAGGAGGAATTGTATGTGATACCGCCCCTCGGTCGGCCGGTTGATTTTACGCCGGTGCCTCGGTTTTCACGTCGTGCAGGCGGCGCAGGCGCGGGGCCAGCAGGGTGGTGATACCCACTACCAGCATGGTCATGCACCCGCCGAACACCACCGAGGGCACCGTGCCCATCAGCCGCGCCGCCGCCCCTGACTCAAACGCCCCGATTTCGTTCGACGAGCCGATAAAGATGTTGTTCACCGCCGACACGCGCCCTTTCATGTGCTCGGGCGTGAAGGTGTGAATCAGCGTGGAGCGCACAATCACCGATACCGAGTCGAACACCCCGGTCATGAACAGCAGAAAGAGCGACAGGGCGAAGTTGGTGGACACGGCAAACAGAATGGTGGCCAGCCCGAAGCCCGCCACGGCCCACAGCAGCTTGCGCCCCACGTAGGTTTTGAGCGGGAAGTAGGTCAGCGCCACCGCCATCAGCACCGAGCCCACGGCCGGGGCCGCTTCCAGGTCGCCGAGGCCGGCCGCGCCCACTTTCAGAATGCTCACCGCGTACACCGGCAGCAAGGCCACCGCCCCGCCGAAGAGCACCGCAAACATATCCAGTGCCAGCGCCGCCAGCACCAGCTGGTTGCTGAAGATAAACCGCAGCCCGCTCAGCACGCTTTCCTTGAGCGGTAGCCGTTCGCCCACCACTTCGGGCAGCGGCCGCCCGGCAATGCTGGCAAACTGCAGCAGGGCCAGCAGCAGCAGCCCCACGGCCACCCCGTACGAGGGCGCCACGTCGATGTAGTGCACCAGGTAGCCGCCAATGGCCGGCCCCAGCACCGCAGAAGCTTGGTAGGTGGTGCTGTTCCAAGTAATGGCGTTGGCCAGCCGCTCCCGGTCGGGCAGCAACTGGGGCATAAAGGAAAACAGCGCCGGCCCCAGAAAGCCCCGCGCAATGCCGCTGACGAAGATGACCCCGTACAGCGGCAGCGTGTAGAGTCGGTCTTTGGCCAGCACGGGCAGCCCCCAGGGCGAAGCCAGCGCCCACAGGGCCACCGCGCACAGCAGCAGCACCGCCACCGCGGCCACGATGATGTTTTTGCGCCGTACCGTGTCGGCCACGTGCCCGGCGTAGAGCGACACCCCGATGCTGGGCACCGCCTCGGCCAGTCCGATAAAGCCCAGGGCCAGGGGGTCGTTGGTCAGGTGCAGGATCTGCCAGCTCACCACCAGCCCCTGAATGCGCGTGGCCACCACGAAGCAGACGCGGGCCAGGATCAGTCGGCGGAATTCGGGCAGGCGCAGGGCGGCGTAGGGGTCGTGGCGGGGCGCAGAATCGGCAATACTCATAGGAAGCCTCAAACGGAAATCGGCGGCAAAGGTAGCCCGCGCCCCGCCAGCTTTGCCCGCCGCATCCTTTCCGCCCGGGCGGCTACTCGCGCTTGCAAAAGGGGGCGGCTTTTCGTACCATTGTTAAGCTTCGCCCCGGTGCCGTCTTACCCGACGCCGCGCCGGCTCTTCCACCGGCGGCGCCGTTTCAGCGTCTGATTCCGCTTACTGCTGGTTGCCCGCCTTCGGCCGCCCCTGCTCGCCCGGTGCCGAAGTCTCCCTCTTTGGCTTGCTTTCCTGCTGCTAGCCTGCGCGCAGTTCGCTGCGGAAAGGCTGCACCCTTGCTTGGCTGCGCCCCCACCGGCGCGGTGCTACTCATGTTGCCGCGTTTCTATGAGCACCGCCCTTGCCGATTTTGTCGACCTCTCGTTTCGCACCGATTTAGGCCTCTTGTTCAGCCGCTGGCTGCGCAGCGCCACCGATGCCGAAGTGCGCCAGGGCTACGAAGCCGCCTTGGCCGTGGCCACGCCCCACGCCGCCCGCTATTGGTTGCTCGACATGCGCCGCCGTGGCCCGGCCAGCGCGGCGGCCACCCGCTGGGTTATCGACGCCTTTCTGCCCCGCTTGGCCGGTTACTTTCCGCCGCGCCTGTACCTGGCTTACCTGCTCTCCCCCTCCCACCTCGGCGACTTTGTGCCGCTAACACAACCCAGCGTGCCCGGCACCTACGAGGTAGCGCTGTTTTCCGACGAAGCGGCGGCCCTGCACTGGCTGGAACGCTGCCGGCACGCCGAGGCCGCGCCTACCCCTACGCCCTGAGCAACGGCTGCCCCGCGGCCTGCGTACTGCCAGCTGAGCGCGCGGCGCCCACACCCCGCCGCGCCCATTGCCCATGCGCCGACTGCTGCTAACCGCTGTGCTAAGTTGCTTTTGCCTACTGGCCCGGGCCCAACAGCCCGTTTACAGCCTGAAAGACGGCGCCTTCCGCGAAAACGGCGTGGTTATGAAGCTGCAGGCCGGCCAAGCGTCGCGCCTTGAAGGCCCCATGACGCTCAACGACGGCTCGGTCATTAGTCCCTCGGGGATATTGGTGAAGAAGGACGGCACCCGGCAGTTGCTGCCCAACGGGCAAGCCGTCAACCTACAAGGCGTGGTGGTCAACCTGCGCGACGACATGCAGTCGGCCCAGAGCATCGAACAGCGCAACCGCGCCGTGGCCGGTGGCCGCGGCGAAACCAGCATCAGCGGGCTGCCTGGCAGCCCCGTTTCCGCCGCTACCCTGCAGCAGCTCCAGGCGCTGGAGCGCCGCGTGGCCCTGCTCCAGCAGCTCACCGACCGCCTCGCCGACCGCACCAATCAAGCCGTGGGCAACGCCCCGGGCGCAGCCGCACTCGACGAGCAGCTTCGCCGCCTCGACGGGCCACGCTAACGAAGCCGAGGCCCGATTTTTGCGCCTTCCAGCCCGCGGTTTCTGCGGGCTTTTTTTATGGCTCGTAACCGCTCTAAAAAAATATTGTCGTGAACTGGGCAGTACCCGTTGCATTGGTTCTAACAGAATTATACATTTGGTCACTGCGATAATTCATTCGCCCTTCACTTCCTGATTTTTCACGGCAACCTGCACAATATGGCCTAAAGCTCTACGTTCCCCTAACCGTAGCCCTTTATGGAAACCATGCAGCCGAGCGACTCCGCGTTGATATCGCTCTACATTGCCGGCAAGGAAGAAGCCTTCGCCCTGTTGCTCGCCCGCCACAAGCGCCGGGTCTTCACCACGATCATGCTGATTGTGAAAGACCCCATTGTGGCCGAAGACCTGCTGCAGGATGCGTTCATCAAGGCGGTTCACACGATGAAAAGTGGCCGGTACAATGAAGAGGGGAAATTCTCGTCGTGGATTTGCCGCATTGCCCACAACTTAGCCATCGACTTTTTCCGGCGCCAGAAGCGCAACCCCCAACTTAACCTCGACGCCACCGGCCACGCGTTCAATTCGTTGTCGCTGTCGGAAGAAAGTGTGGACCATACTCTCTCGCGGGAGGAAACCCACGCGCGCCTTCGGGAGTTAATACAAGAGTTGCCGGCCGCGCAAAAGGAAGTGCTCATCATGCGTCACTACGGCGACATGAGCTTCCAGGAAATTGCCGACGCGACGGGGGTGAGCATCAATACGGCGCTGGGTCGTATGCGCTACGCGCTCATCAACCTGCGGAAGAAAATGGCCGCCCAACCAGTTTTCTATGATCAAAACCTTTACCCACGAGACCCTGCTCCGGTATGTGTACAACGAATTGCCGGCTAAGGATCAGCTCCAAGTAGAGCAAGCCCTGCTGCACGACGCCGACCTGGCCGCCCGCTGCGCCGACTTGCTGGAAGCCCAGCGCTACCTCGACGCGCTGCAGCCCGGCCCCTCCGACCGCGCCGTGCACAACATCCTGCAGTACTCCCGCACCTTCCTGCGCCCGTCGTAGGCCGCGGATTTAGTGCAATGGTGAGTTAGTGAGTTGACGAACTTGTAGCTTTGGCTGCGGGTTTCGCTACCTCACTACCTCACCATTTTCCGTTTATGCGCTTAGCCGAACGGTTTCGCCGCTTTCTGGCGTACTTCACCGAGAACTTTCCCGCGCCCGAAACAGAGCTGCAGTACGGCAGCCCGTACGAGCTGTTGGTGGCCGTGGTACTCAGCGCCCAGTGCACCGATAAGCGCGTGAACCTCATCACGCCCAAACTGTTCGAGCAGTTTCCGACGGCGGAACATCTGGCGGCGGCCACGGCGGAGGACATCTTCCCGTTTATTCGCAGCGTTTCGTACCCGAACAACAAGGCCAAGCACCTGGCCGGATTGGGCCGCATGCTGGTGGAGAAGTTCGGTGGCGAGGTGCCCGACCGGCTCGAAGACCTGCAACTGCTGCCCGGCGTGGGGCGCAAAACGGCCAACGTCATCGTGTCGGTTATCTACAACCAGCCCGCCATGGCGGTGGATACACACGTGTTTCGGGTGGCGCACCGCTTGGGCCTGGTGCCGCGCTCGGCTACCACGCCGCTGGCGGTGGAGAAAGGCCTGGTCAAGCACATTCCGGAGGAGCTGATTCCGAAGGCTCACCACTGGTTGATCTTGCACGGGCGCTACATCTGCGTGGCCCGCAACCCCAAGTGCCTGCAGTGCCCGCTCACGGACATCTGCAACTACTACAACAAATCGGTGAAGCCGGACTTGGAGCCGATTGTCGCGCCGGTTTAGCCCGCCGCCTGCTCCAGAATCAACTGCATGCGGACGGCCAGTTGCTGGCGGTCGAACTGCTGCTGTGCTACGGCCTGTCCGCGCTGCCCGGCGGCCTGCATTTGCGCGGGCGCAGCCAAGAGGCGGGCTAATTGCTCGGCTAACAATTGCGGCTGCTCGGCGGGCACGTACCAGCCGCAGTGGTGCTCTTCTACGAACTGTTTGGTCCAGCCTGGGTTGGTCACCACCACCGGCGTGCCAACGGCGAGGCTGTCGTAGAACTTGGCCGGCGAGTTGGTGTCAAGCACGGGCTTATTGATGAACGACACCACCGACACATCGGCGGCGGCCAGCCAGGTAAACACCGCGTGCCGCGGCTGCGGCGGTACCAATCGAATGGCCGGGCAGCGCGTGGCCGCCTCGCGCAGCAGCGGCTCGTAGTATCCCAGGCCCATGAACAGCCAGACCACTTCGGGCCGCTGCCGGTAGAGCGTTTCGGCGGCTTGCATCAGTGTGGGAATGTCGTTGGCCCGGCCGAAGGTACCCGCGTAGAGCACCACGGGCCGGCCCTCTAGCCCCTGCTGCTGGCGCAGCGTGGCCACGGCGGCGGGTGTGGCCGCAGCTGCTTGGTCAAGGTCGGTGCCGTTGAGGATGGTGCTGACCTTTGCGGGTGCAATGCCGAGGCCGTGCACGTAGTCCGTCATGCCGGGCGAGAGGGTGACGATGTGCCGGGCCTGCTCGTAGAGCCGGCGCTCGGCGGCGTAGAGCTGCAGCTGGGCCACGCGGTTGCGTACCGCGCCCATTTCGATGGGGAAGGTCGGCCACAGATCCTGCACTTCGAATACCCAGGGCACGCGCCGCTGCCGCGCCACCTGCCCGGCCACCCACGCGGCCGACAGCGGAGTGCTGATGCCCCAGATGACATCGGGGCGGGCCATGCGCAGGCCTTGGCGCCAGGCGTAGCCCAGGTACTTCAGAAACGACCAGCCGCGGGCTGCCACCCCCATGTGGTTGTGGTACGGAATATCGGCGGCCAGCATGCGCACGCCCTCGGGCAGCCAGGGGTAGTTGTGCGTGAGTCGCTGCTGCTCCCAGGTAGTCGTCGTAATCAGCGTCACCTCGTGCCGGCGGGCAATGTGCTGCAGCAAGCTGTAGTGCCTGCTGGTCGCCGGGCAATCGGGGTTGGTGTGGTACTGGCTGAAAACGGCAATGCGCACGGGCGGCAAACGCGAAGTTGTGGAATGGTGAAGTTGTGAATGGTGGTCAGCTGCCACCGGCGTGACAACTCACAAATTCACCATTTCACACCTTCTCTACTTGGCCCGGGGGCGGTAGTGCGAGTCGCTGAGGATGCGCTGGGCGTCCTTGTTGGCCATGAGTTGGGCCAGGGTCACCTTGGGGTTATCGGCCATGTACTTGCGCACGATCTGCCAGCCCACCCACTGCCCCACCCGCCCCGGGCATGTTTTGTCGATTTCGGGCACGTTGGGCCGCTCGCCCACGTACTTCTGGATCAGGAAGGGGTTGGTTTCGTAGAGCAGGTTCTTCTGCAGGAAATGCCCCCAGATCTTGGCCTCGTTGAAGTTGACGTTCTGCAGATCCTTGCCCGAAAAGCCGATCAGCAGCGAGTCGTCGGTGCAGGGCAGCACTTTTTCGGCGAAGTACAGGGCCTTGCCGTTCTGAATCATCTCGGCCAGCGTCGTAGCATTGGTCACCTGCTTCTTGTTGTACTTGCTCGACACGGCCAAGGCCACCGTCGGCAGCACGTACTCCGGCCGGTAGCGGCGCTGAATGTAGGCCGGCACGTTGGGCAGGAATACAGCCTTGGGCCCCACGAAGAAATCGGTGCTGATGACCAGCAGGCTGTCGTTGACGAAGATGTCCTGGCTCAGGCCGCTGACGAAGGTCTTGGCCTGGGGCACCTTGAAATCGGGGAAATAGTAACGCACGTACTGAAACATGCGCTGCAGATTGCCCTGCCACTGCTCGGTGTTCCGGAAAGTGCTATCGGCCTGCTGTCCCAGCTTCTGCAGGCCGGGGTTGGTGGCCAGCTTCACCAAGGTCTGCTGCAGAATTTCGTCCGACGGGTACTTCGGCCGCTGCAGAAAGTAGCGGGCAAACAGCGGCTCCCGGTCCATAAACTGCTTGGCGTCGGCGGGGGTGCGGATCTGGAAGAAGGGCTTCTCCAGGCGCTGCAGCTGCACGGGCGCCTGCACGGCGGCCACGTCGGCGGGCATTTCGCAGCTCTTCTCGTCGCGGCTGCAGGCGGTGTGCAAAAGCAGCAGGGTAGCCAGGGCCGGCAGGCTCAGCCAGGAGTGCAAACGCGGAAAACGCATGGTTGGTCGCAAGGGGCGTCTATATTTAGGGCGAAATTAGCCAAAACGCCGGCCCGCCCGTATCCGGCTTGGCCTCTGCAACGCGCGGCGCCGCTTAAGCGTGTCCTCTCCCCTATGAAAAAAGCCCTACTCGCGCTGGCCCTGCTCACGGGCGGCGCCGTCACCACGGCCTCGGCTCAGGTTGAAATCGGTTTGAAAGTCTCGCCCAGCGTCAGCAGCCTGGCCGCCAGCTCGCCCTCGCAATACAACTTCGAGAAAGACGGCAGCTTGGGCAGCATTGGCGGTGGTTTGGTGGTCGATTACTTTTTCGGCCAGAACTACGCCTTCAGCACCGGCCTGCAGCTAACCGGCAAGGGTGGCACCATTACGTACTACGACCCGCTGCTGACCGGCACTGGCAACAATGTGACGTTCAAGCAAAAAGTGCGGCTGCAATACGTGGAAGTGCCCGTGACGGTAAAGCTGTTCACCAACGAAGTGGCCACCGACGTGAAGCTGTACTTCCAAGTCGGCGGCGTGGTCAGCGGCCTGTCCGGCGGGCGCATCAACGATGAAAAGTATTTCACCGACCCGGCCAACGGCAACGAACAGAAACGCTCCCGCAGCCATTTCCTCTTCGCCGATTTCGGCCTGCTCGGCGGCACCGGCGTGGAGTACCAGCTCGGCCAGAGCACCAAGGTGTTTGCCGGCGTGTCGTACCACCACGGCCTGCTCAACGTCGACCGGTTCTTCGACAACACGCGCAAATACAAGGACGTGAGCATCAAAAACCGCGAAATTGCCCTCGACCTCGGCCTGAAGTTCTAGACTTATTCGGCCCCAAACCGACGACGCCCCCACCGTTCCAGAAGCGTGAACGGTGGGGGCGTCGTGGTTTTCATCAGCTCCCGAAGCGGGTGGGGGTTAATCGTCCGATTCGTCGTCGCGGTCTTGCAGGCTGTTGATTTCGGCGGCCCGGCTGTGCAGCTCGATTTCTTCGCCCCGCTCGTCGTGGATGCGGTAGTCAGTAAGGCCCAAGGAAGTGTCCTTCACCACTTTCACCCACTTGTAGTACTTCATGTACCACTTCATTTGCTTGCTGACCAAACCTTTGGTGTAGTACGCGTGCAGGAAGGGGTGCACATACAAGGTTAGGCCCGCGTGGTTCTGGTTCACCAGCAGCTCGTCGATGCTGAAGTCGATTTCGTCGGTGACCAGGATGGAGGCCGTAATCTTGCCGGTGCCGCCGCAGGTGGGGCACACCTCGGTGGTAATGATGTTCTGCTCGGGCCGCACGCGCTGCCGCGTGATTTGCAGCAGCCCGAACTTGGTGATGGGCAGGATGGTGAACTTGGCCCGGTCCCGGGCCATGATCTGCTGCACCGTGTCTTCCACCTTCTTACGACTGTCGCCGGAGCGCATGTCGATGAAGTCGACCACCACGATGCCGCCCATGTCGCGCAGGCGCAGCTGCCGGGCTACTTCCTTCGCGGCCGCCAGGTTGACCATCAGCGCGGTGGCTTCCTGGTCGCTCTGCTGGTTGCTCTTGTTGCCGGAGTTCACGTCGATAACGTGCAGGGCTTCGGTGTGCTCGATGACGAGGTAGCCGCCGCCGGGCACGGTCACCGTCTTGCCGAAGAGGGTCTTGAGCTGTTTTTCGATGTCGAACTGCTCAAAAATCTTCGTCTTGCCGGTGTACAGCTTCAGCAAATCGAGCTTGTCGGGCGCAATCTGCTGCAGGTAGCTGCGCAGCTCCTCGTACATGGGCTGCGAGTCGACGTGAATGGCGTCGAACGAGTCGCTGAGCATGTCGCGCAGCATGGACGAGGTGCGGCCCAGTTCGCCCAGCACCTTGTCGTTGGGCTTGGCCGTGCGCAGGTTCTGGTAGAGCTGCTCCCACATGGCCACCATGTTGGTCATGTCGCGGTCCAGCTCGGCCACGTCGCGGCCCTCGGCCACGGTGCGGATAATCACGCCAAAGCCGTCGGGCTTGATGGAAGCAATCAGGCGCTTGAGTCGGTCCCGCTCGCCGCGGCTCACGATTTTCTTCGACACCGAAATGGTATCGGAAAACGGAATGAGCACGAGGTAGCGGCCCGCCATCGACAGGTCGGAAGAGAGGCGCGGGCCCTTGGTCGAAATGGGCTCCTTCACAATCTGCACGAGCAGTTGCTGGCCCTTCTTGACGATGTCGGCCATTTTGCCAACCTTCTCGAGGGCCGCGTCGCGCGGGAAGCCTTTCAGGTGCGCCACCGGAGCCTTGCCGCCGTGCACGAGGCGCGTCCACTTGGCCAGGGTCTGGAATTGCTCGCCCAGGTCGCCGTAATGCAGGAAGGCGTCCTTCTGATACCCGATATCAATAAACGCGGCGTTCAGGCCGGGCATTACTTTCTTGACGGTGCCCAGAAAGATGTCGCCGACCGCGTAGTTGGTGTCGTTGCGGTCGAAGTGATACTCGATCAGCCGCTTGTCCTGAAGCAGGGCAATCCGCTCGCCTTCCTGAGTCGAATTAATGATTAACTCGTTACTCAATGGAGTTCGGGGTTAGCCGGCTGTCCGGACGGGCAGAATTAGCAGTCAATAAGTTAACCCTCGCATAAGCCAAGAAGGGAAGCCAGCGCCGAGGCACCAGCTTCCCCCTTTCTGTTCCACGGGGAGAACGTAACCACAAAGCCACGCCCGGGAGTCGGCGGGGTGAAACATAGGGCGCACGGCCGCTCACAGCCAGCACGTTAGCGCCCAGCAAACCCCCGCGGGCTTACTTCTTCTTGTGACGGTTCTTGCGCAGGCGCTTCTTCCGCTTGTGGGTGGCAATCTTGTGGCGCTTTCTCTTTTTACCGCAGGGCATGAGTTAGAGTGGTTTAGGGTTGGGATGATTGAATTTTCTAGAAACCCGCCCGTCATGCTGCGCCGCTGGGGCCCGGCATGACGGCCGGAGGTTCCTCATTGAAGCTTTTGAAGTTCTTCGTTTACGGAGGTCAGCAAACCAGGATCCGCGCTGAGACTTTTGGTCTTCAGGAAAGCCTGCTTGGCCTGCTCTTTCTTGCCGTCCTGCGCCAAGGCCACGCCCAAGTAGAACTGCCCGTTCACGTTCTTGGGGTTCACCTTCACCAACTCCTGAAAACGCTCCACTGCCTTGTCGGCCTGGTTGCTTTGCAAGGCCAGGATGCCCAGGTTGTAGAGCGCCTTTTCGTTTTTGGGGTCGACGGCCAGCACCTCGCGCAGCATCACGATGCCGGATACGGGGTTGTCGCTGGCCATCAGGGCCATGCCCATGTTGGTTTTGGCGTCCAGGTTTTGCGGGTTCTGCTTGAGTACTTTCTCGTACAGCTCCCGCGTCTTGGCGCTCAGCAGCTTGGCCCGTTCCTCAGTCGCCGCGAAGCTGTAAGCCTCGAAGTACTGATCGGCGGCGCGTTTCCACGCCTGCTCACCCGGCCGAGCTACGGCCACTTGCTCGTAGTAGTAGCCGGCGCTGTCGAAGCGTTGCACCTTCTGGTACTGCTTCGCCAGGTCGTTGGCTAGCGTGAGCTTGGCGGGGCCTTCGGCGGTCTGGTAGCGGGCTACCAGCGCGCTGAGCTCCTTGCGCTGCTCGGCCGAGGCCATGGTGTGCGGCTGCTCCGGCGTGGTGCCGGCGCTGGCCGAAACCGGGCCCGAGGATGCTTCGGCCTTGGAGCCGTTGGTTTGCGGTCCGCCCCCGTCGCGGGTGGCGGTGGCAGCGGCGTCGCGGGCAGCTTCGCCTTTGCCTTCCTTCGGTTTCATCACCCCTTTCGGCAGCAAAAACAGCCCCACTACCACGGCGGCGGCGAGGATGAGAATGAAGAGTTGGGGAGAAGCTACGGAGCGGCTGGCAGCCATACGTGGAAGAAAAAGGCTGCCGCCGGGCTGCTGCTTTCGGGGCAGACCAGCACGGCGGCGGCCGGCAAGTTTACGAAGAACCGAGCGGTTTTGGGCCTAGCCGGAGCTTAGGCTTGTACCGGCTGCTCTTTTACCTTCTTGCTGTTTTTGATCTTGCTGATGAAGGTTTTCGAGGGTTTGAAGCTCGGGATGAAGTGCTCGTCGATAATAATCGACGTGTTTTTCGAAATGTTACGGGCTACTTTCCGGGCCCGCTTCTTGTTTACGAAGCTACCGAAGCCACGCACGTAGATGTTGCTGCCGTTGGCCATCGAATCCTTCACCACTTTGAAAAAAGCTTCAACGGTCGCGGACACGTCGGTCTTTTCAATGCCGGTCTTCTCGGCAATCTCGGCAATTACTTCTGCTTTGGTCACTGTATTAGGAACCTGAAAAGTGAAAAAAAGTATGGGCAAAAAGCTTTCAAAATCCCGTAAGCCCTTGCCCGGTAGGCATTTCGGGGCACAAAGGTAGCCCCGTTTTTTGGTTTTACAAGTGTAATTGCCAAATACCGTGACGGAAAGCAATTACAAAGCAATATATTCACAATCAACAACTTGGCCAAAATTTCACCCCAGCCCGCGCAGCCTTTCTTCGCCCAGGCGTTATTGGACTGGTACCCGCGCCACCGCCGCGACCTGCCCTGGCGCCATACCCAAGACCCGTACGCCATCTGGCTTTCGGAAATCATTCTGCAACAGACCCGCGTGCAGCAGGGCCTCCCCTACTATGAGCGTTTCCTGGCTGCTTATCCGACCGTGCAAGACCTAGCCGCCGCTCCCGAACAGGAAGTGTTGCGCCTTTGGCAGGGTTTGGGCTACTACTCCCGGGCCCGTAACCTGCGCCACACGGCCCAGCAGGTCGTGAACGAGTACGGGGGGCAGTTTCCCAACACTTACGCCGAACTGCTGAAGCTGCGCGGTGTAGGGCCCTATACGGCGGCCGCTATTGCATCCTTCGCGTTCGGCGAGCGGGTAGCGGTGCTCGACGGTAACGTGTACCGGGTGCTGAGCCGGGTGTTCGGCATCACCACCGACATTGCCCAGCCGGCGGCGCGCAAGGAGTTTCAGCAGCTGGCTGATCAACTGATTTCGCACGAAAATCCGGCCGATTACAACCAGGCCAGCATGGAGTTCGGGGCCATTCAGTGCACGCCGGTCAATCCGGACTGCTTGTTCTGCCCGGTGCGCGAGCAGTGCTTTGCTTTTCAGCACGGCATGGTGCACCAACTGCCGGTGAAATCGAAGGCCAAAGCGGCCCGCACGCGCTATTTCCATTACCTGGTGCTACGACACGGGGAGCAAGTGTACCTGCGGCAGCGCAGCGGCAAGGACATTTGGCACAGTCTGTACGACTTTCACTTGCTGGAAACGCCGGCGGCGGAGCTGCCAGCTCAAGCCCTGCTAACGGAACTGGCGCAACTCGGAGCGGAAGTCATCACGGACCAAGTCAGCGAGCCGGCCGTGCTGATGCGGCATGCGCTGAGCCACCAAAAGGTGGAAGCCCGGTTCCACGAACTGTGGCTGGCGGCGCCGTTGTCGACATCCGCCTTGCAACGCGCTGGTTTAGCGGCGTATGCTGCGACGCAGCTGGACGGGCTGCCCAAGCCGGTTATCATTACCAACTACTTGGAACAGAAAGCAATAATTTAGATGCTAACATATTTGGAATCTCGAAATTTTATTTGCTAATTGTATAAGCAAATAAACTCCTTATTCCTTCATCATCAACCACACACGAAGACACCATGTCGAGCGTAAACAAAGTAATCCTTATCGGCAACCTGGGCACCGACCCGGAAGTACGGCATCTGGAAAGCGGCGCGGCCGTGGCCCAGTTCCGCTTGGCTACCAACGAGTTCTACAAAGACAAGCAGGGTAACCGCGTCGAGCGGACCGAGTGGCACAACATCGTGGCCTGGCGCGGGCTAGCTGAAATGGTCGAGAAGTACGTGAAGAAGGGCCAGTCCATTTACGTGGAGGGCAAGATCCGTACGCGCCAGTACCAGGACAAGGACCAGCAGACCCGTTACGTCACCGAAATCGTGGCTGACGAAATCACGATGCTAGGCGGCCGCGGTCAGGGCGAAGCCGGTAATGCGCAGCAGGGCGGGGCGCAAGCTACGCCGGCCGAGCAAAAGACTTTTCGCCAGGAAGCCGAACTGAACGAACTGCCGTTCTAACCTCGTTGTTCCACGGCAACTGCCGCCCCGGTCACGTACTGGCCGGGGCGGTTTTGTTTGCCGCTGATGCGGGCGGTGCGTGCCCGTCGTTTTCCGGCTAATTTTGAGTTATCATTCACCTTTTCGCCCGCCCGTGCTTCGCTCCTGCTGTGCGCTGCTGGTTGCCGGGCTGCTGCTGACCAGCTGCAGCTCCGCGCCGGACTTCACGCCCAAACCCAAAGGCTACAACCGCATTGATTTGCCGCCGCACGCCTACCAGCTGCTGGCGCCGGGTCACCCCTACCGGTTCGAGTACTCAACGTCGGCGCGGATTCTGCGGGACTCCTCGTACCTGGCGCAGCCGCACTGGATCAACGTGAACTACCCCAAGCTGCACGCCAACGTGCAAATTACTTACACCGATATTCACGGCAACCCCAAGCTCTTCAACAAGATGCTGGAGGACGCGCGCAAGCTCACGGGCAAGCACCAGATCAAGGCCACGGCCATCGAGGAAAACACGATTAAGACACCGGACGGCAAAAAGGTGGCCGTGTTCGAGCTGAGCGGCGACGTACCTAGTCAGTTTCAATTCTACACCACTGACTCGACCAAGCACTTTTTCCGCGGAGCCTTGTATTTCCGCACGGCCGTGGCCAACGACTCCCTGCAGCCGGTCATCGATTACGTGAAGCAGGACATTGTGCACCTCGTCAACACTCTGAAGTATCAATAGGCCTTGATGGCTAAATGGTCAAATAGTTAACTGGCAGATCGTTCAGGTTCGCTCGGAACAATCACCAATTCAGCAATTTAACCATTTAACAGTCTACCCCTTGAGTAGCTTTTTCAACACCAAGATTGCCCTGCTCCGCGGCATGGACACGCGGCGGGCCGACGTGCTGGCCAAGGAGCTGAACCTGTTCACCTACGGCGACCTGGTGCAGTTCTACCCCTTCCGCTACCTCGACCGCACGCAGTTTTACAACGTGGTTGACCTGCACGACGACTTGTCGATGGTGCAGGTGAAGGCCACCGTGCGCACCAAGGAGGTGCTGGGCGAAGGCCGCAAGCAGCGCCTCGTGGCCCAGGCTCAGGACGAGAGCGGGCACCTGGAGCTGGTGTGGTTCAAGGGCGTGAAGTGGTTTGAAAAGTGGGTCAAGAACCACCAGGAGTACATCATCTTCGGCAAGCCAACGCTGTTCAACGGCAAGCCGCAGATGGCGCACCCGGAGCTGGAGGAGGTATCGGAGCACAAGCCGGGCAGCTCGTTTCTGCAGCCGGTGTACTCCAGCACCGACAAGCTTAGGAATTTCAACCTCGACAGCAAGGGCATTGCCCGGCTCACGGCGCAGGTGCTCAAGCTCTGCGCCCCGCATTTCCACGAAACCCTCTCGCCGGAGCTGATTCAGCGCTACGCCCTCATGCCCAAGGCCGAGGCCATGCAGCAGATTCACTTCCCGCAAAGCAATGAACTGCTGCAGGCGGCACGCTTCCGGCTGAAGTTCGAGGAGCTGTTCTACGTGCAGCTCAAGCTGCTGCGCCAGCGCACCCAACGCAAAGTGGAGCTAGCCGGGCAGATTTTCGACAAGGTGCCCACGCTCACGCACTTCTACAAGAACGTGCTGCCCTTCGACCTGACGATGGCGCAAAAGCGGGTCATTCACGACATCTACAAGGACTTCACGGCCGGCAAGCAGATGAACCGCCTACTGCAGGGCGACGTGGGCTCTGGCAAAACCATTGTGGCCTTCATCAGCATGCTCATTGCCGCCGACAACGGGGCGCAGTCCTGCCTGATGGCCCCGACGGAAATCCTAGCCGATCAGCACTACGAAGGCCTGAAGAAGTTTGCCGACATGCTCGGCCTCAAAATCGGGTTGCTGACGGGCTCCACGCGCACGGCCGCCCGCCGGGTGCTGCACGAGCAGTTGCGCTCCGGGGAGCTGCACATGCTGGTGGGTACGCACGCGCTACTGGAAGACGTGGTGCAGTTCAAAAACCTGGGGCTGACCATCATGGACGAGCAGCACCGCTTCGGGGTGGCGCAGCGCTCCAAACTCTGGCAGAAGAACCCCAACGTAATTCCGCACGTGCTGGTGATGACGGCCACGCCCATTCCGCGCACCCTGGCCATGACGCTCTACGGCGACCTAGACGTGTCGGTCATCGACGAGCTGCCGGCGGGCCGCAAGCCCATCGTAACAGTGCACCGCTTCGACGCCAACCGCCTGAAAGTGTTTGAGTTTATGCGGCAAGAAATCCGCAAGGGCCGGCAGTGCTACGTGGTGTACCCGCTCATCGAAGAAAGCGAAGCCATGGCCGATTACAAGGACCTGATGGACGGCTTCGAGAGCGTGTCGCGGGCGTTTCCGGAGTACCACGTCAGCATCGTGCACGGGCGCATGACGGCTGGTGAAAAGGACGCGGAGATGCAGCGGTTCGTGAAGAACGAGTCGCAGATCATGGTGGCAACGACCGTTATCGAGGTGGGCGTGAACGTGCCCAACGCCTCGGTGATGGTCATTGAGTCGGCCGAGCGGTTTGGCCTTTCGCAGCTGCACCAGCTACGCGGGCGCGTGGGCCGCGGCGCCGATCAGAGCTACTGCATCCTGATGTCGGGCTACAAGCTCAGCAAGGACACCCGCACACGCCTGGAAACGATGGTCCGTACCAACAACGGCTTCGAAATTGCCGACATCGACCTGAAGTTGCGCGGCCCGGGCGACCTGATGGGCACCCAGCAGAGCGGCGTGCTGGACCTCTTGGTGGCCGACTTGGCCAAGGATGGTAAGATTCTGGCCGAGTCGCGGGCGGCGGCGCAGGAAATCCTCAACGAGGACCCGACCCTAGGCAAGCTGGAAAACCAGAACATTCGCCGGCATATCGAGTCATTGCCGGCTACGGCTGTTAACTGGAGTCGAATTAGCTAATAGTATTGATAGCAATATATATAGGCATAAAAAAACGGCTCTACGCCGTTCTGCACTTTAGTTAAGCGAGACTGGGTTGGTCTTTCGACCATACTCAACGTTAGCAGCCGCTTGGCTGGAGGTATTCTCGTAGCTGACGTGCTGCACGAAGAACGATTGAATGGACTCCGTGTGCTGACGAACGGCCGGTTGGGGAGTCACCTGGGCACGGGGCGCTTGGGCTTGTTGCTTTACCTGCTTGCCGATTAATACCAAGGCTATGAGCAGAAAGAATTGTAACAAAGACTTCATGATGGGTAATGTTCGGTGGAAGGAGCGGCTTGCCGTGCAAGACGGAAGCCTGGATTTCTGCTGCACCCGGTTGGCGCAGGCAGTAAAGGCCAGTGGCGTGGCCTTCAAGCACAGAAATCAGCGTGGCGCAGCTGAAAAGCCTAATCTGTGCACAAATTTATTAATTATATACAAATTAACAAGCTTTTTGCTCGCTGAATCTGTACCGTTCTGCCTGACAAAGAAAACGGCAGTAGCTGCGTTAGGTGGCAGCGTAGAGGTTATGAAAGCATGAATTTTCGGTTTCGGGCGTCCCCCGGCGGGGCCTTTACGGGAATGGTCGACTGAATGATACCTTTGGGGAGTACATTTTTCTTCATTGGACGACTCCCGCTCCGTTAACCACCTAACGACGTGCGTTTTGCAGTTTTAAATTTTTTCTCCGCCGGAGTATTGGCGGCGGCGCTGCTCCACGCGCCCTTGGCCCAAGCCCAGCGGGTGCGCTCGACTCCCTTCGCCTACGTACCCGAGCACAGCGAAGACCCGTACAACCAGCGGGTGCACGTGAAGACGCTGGCGCTGCCCGGCAGCCAGGATTTCATCATCCTGAGCCACCGTTCGGCCAGCGAATACGCCGTGGAGCGCTACGATGCCGACCTGAAAAAACTCTGGACCGCCACCGTGCCGGTAGGCCCCGGGGAGAGCATGGAGGCCTTTGCCCGCAACGACCAGCAGGCCTTGGTGGTGCTGCACCACGGCGACGAAACCGGCCAGCACCTGCTCATCCAGCCCGTTGACCTGAAGACCGGCCAGAAACTCGCCGCCAAGAAAGTAGCGGAAGGCGGGCCCCAAGAACGTCGCCCCGGCATCAGCATCTCGCCCGACGGCACCCAGCTGGTGGCGTGGCGCTACGTCACGCGCGACGCGCAAATCAAGTCGTTGACGGCGGCGCATTACGACCGGCAGCTCGGCAAGCTCAAGGACCGCACCTACGACTTCCGCGACCTGGGCTCGTTCTTCTCCCCCAGCGTGCACGTGGCCAACGACGGCACCCAGTACGTGGCCCTCATCGGCGACGACAACCAGAAGCTCACCGTGCGCCGTTACCGCGACCAGGAAGCCGACATCAAAGTCATGTCGGTGGCGGTGGGCGGCACCTTTGGCGGCAAGAAGGTGACGGTGCGCGACTCGCAGTGGCGCTTGCTCGACGGGCAGACGCTGTACGCCGCCGCCATCTGCGCCGACTACGCCTCAGGCGAGTACTACAGCCTGAAGCTGGTGAAGTTCGACTTCGGTACGGCCGACATGAAGTTTGCGCCCGAGTTCAAGTTCACGCCCGAGTACCTGGCCGAAACCAACAAGCTGACCGGCGCCAGCTACAAACGCCTCGACGACATCTACCTCTCCGACGTGGTGCGCACCGAAGACCAGAACGTGGTCGTCATTGCCGAGCACAAGGCCGAGGAAGGCCCCGACGCGCCGGTGCGGGCCCGGGAGCTGCACGTGTTCGGCTACAACGAGTTTCAGTCGCCGACCTGGCACCAGATCATCGCCAAAAACCAGGCGGCGCCCATCACCGAAAGCTTCACGGGCATCGGCTACCGGGCCGCCCCCATTGGCAACGACGTGCAGGTGGTGACGTTGGAAAAGCTCAAGGACAAGACCGACCTGTACCTGCGCAAGATTGCCGCCCTGCCCGGCACCGTGACCGAACCCAAGGCCCTGGGCCTGAACGTGGCCAACGACCAACAAGTGGCATACGTGAAAGACTTCACCGCCTGGCTCGATGGCAAGACCATGATTGTGGTGACCCGACCCAGCAAGAAGTCGGCGGCGCTGCAGCTCAACAAGCTGGTGTTCAAATAAGCCGTGCTGACTTTCTACCTGTTGCCCGACGACGCGCCCCGGCCCAGCCGGATGCGCCTGGACGAACTGCCCAAAGCCGGGGAGCTGTCGGCCGAGGACTTTGCCGAGCTGCAGACCCAGCGCATCATCGAAAGCCGGCTGGACTACGACCAGGATTTTCGCTGGAGCAACGGCGTGGCGCAGATGAAACTGCAATTGCTGCTGCACCGTCATCCCCAGCTCCGCCCCGACGGCGTCAGCACGCCGGAACAGCGGCTGCTGGTGTTGCTACTCAACGCTTCGGCCGCCGATTCGGGCCTGTTGGCTGTGGCCTTGGAAGCCTAGTTTTGGCTTGGTAGGATTTGCGCTGAAATACTTGCACCTTCTGGTTAAGAGTCATGGTTTCATCGTTTTTCACCACGTATCATGGGGTATTTCGAAGTCTACACCGGCAAAAACGGCGAATATTACTTCCGGCTGAAAGCCGGCAACCACGAACCAATTCTGCAGAGTGAGGGCTACACCACCCGCGCCAACTGCGAAAACGGTATTGAGTCGGTGAAGCGCAATGCCTCGGACGACACCCGCTACGTCCGCCGCGACGGCAGCTCGTTCAGCTTCTCGCTGAAAGCCACCAACGGCCAAGTCATCGGGCACAGCGAGTCCTACTCCAGCGCCTCGGGCCGGGACGGCGGCATCGAATCGGTGAAAAAGAACGCACCGACGGCCGAGGTAAAGGACAAGACCACCGCATAAACAAGCCGCACAAAAAGGGCCGCCCCGATACCGGAGCGGCCCTTTTAAGTTTTCCCCCATCGGGAAATAACAACCAGCCGTTTCCCCGCGGCCGGTTGCTGCTGGTGCGCTCTGCTTAGAACGCGTATTCGTTGGCCTGGATGAGCACGTCGGCGATGCGGCGACGGGCGTCCTTGGCGTTGAAGAGGTCGGCTTTGGTGAAGCGCTTCAGGCCCAGGGCCAGCAGGCGCTGCTCGTCGCCTTCGGTCATGGAGGCAATGGCCTCTTTGCCGAACTTATTCACATTGTCCACCGTGTCGTTGAGGTACACGCGCGCAATGTCAATCTGGGCGGCCATGGCTTCTTCGCCCTTCACGCCGGCTTCCTTCTGCACGCGCAGAATGGTGCTTTCGGCGGTGTAGACTTTGATGGCCATGTCGGCAATGTTCATCAGTACTTCCTGCTCCTTGGCGAGCGAGTTCATGTACTTCTGCACGGCCGTGCCGGCCACCATCAGGATGGCTTTCTTCAGCTTGGCAATGGTGCGCAGCTCGGCCGCGAACAGGCTGTTGTCCTCGTCGCCGCCAAAATCCGGAATGGCCATCAGCTCCTGCTGCACGGCCTGGGCCGGGCCCATCAAATCCAGCTCACCCTTCAGCCCCTTCTTCAGGATCATGTCGACGGCCAGCATGCGGTTGATTTCGTTGGTGCCCTCGAAGATGCGGTTGATGCGCGAGTCACGGTAGGCGCGGTCCATGGGGTAGTCGGCCGAGAAGCCGTAGCCGCCGTACACCTGCACGCCTTCGTCCACCACGTAGTCGAGCACCTCGGAGCCTTCCACTTTCAGCACGGCGCACTCCACAGCAAATTCGCGGGCGGCACCTAGCAGGGCGTCGTTGTGGCTCATGCCCTTGCCAAGCAGCTCCTGCTCCATGCGGGCAATGTCCATACCGGCGCGGTAGATAGCCGATTCCACGGCGTAGATGCGGATGGCCTGCTCGGCCAGCTTGTACTTAATGGCACCGAACTTCGAGATGGGCAGCTTGAACTGCACCCGCTCATTGGCGTACTTCACACTCAGCGTAGCGGCCATCTTAGAAGCACCCAAGCAAGCCGCAGCCAGCTTGATGCGGCCGATGTTCAGGATGTTGAAGGCAATCAGGTGACCCTTGCCGATTTCGCCCAGCACAGCCGATTTCGGCACCTTTACGTCGGAGAGGAACACCTGGCGGGTCGAGGAACCCTTAATGCCCATTTTGTGCTCCTCGTTGCCGAGGCTCAGGCCGGGCGTGTTTTTCTCCACGATAAAGCCCGTGAACTGCTCGCCGTCAATCTTGGCAAACACCACGAACACATCGGCGAAACCGCCGTTGGTAATCCACATTTTCTGGCCGTTGAGCACGTAATGCTCTCCGTCCTCGGTCAGCACGGCCTTGGTTTTGGCGCCCAGGGCGTCGGAACCGGAGCCGGGCTCGGTCAGGCAGTAGGCGCCCATCAGCTCGCCGGAGGTCAGGCCGGGCAGGTACTTCTGCTTCTGCTCCTCGGTGCCGAAGTACAGAATCGGCAGCATGGCAATGCCGGTGTGGGCCGCAAAGGCTACCGGGAACGAGTGGCCACCGCCCACGCCCTCCGTCACGCGCAGCGACGTGGGGAAGTCCATGTTCAGCCCGCCGTATTCTTCGGGGATGCTCACGCCGAACAGGCCCAGCTCGCCAGCCTTTTCCATCAGGCTGCGCATCAAGCCTTCCTCGTGGTTGTCGAGGCGCTCCAGCAAGGGCTGCACCTCTTTCTCCACGAAGTCGAGGGCAGTCTGGTGCATCATGTTTTGCTCCTCCGAGAAGTCGGCGGGCGTGAATACGTCTTGAGCGTCGGTCGGCTTGATAATGAACTCGCCGCCTTTCACAAGTTTGTGGGTTACTTCCATGGCCGTGGTGGGAATGTTGAGGTGTCTAAACTGTTAGGCTTGCCGACTAATTAAGGCCAGCAAGGGCCGCCGAACTGTTGTACCGAAAGGTAAGAAAAAATGTTAGGCGTGCCGACTATTTCTGGTAAAAGAAACCCCGAAAAGGTCGGGGTTTCTGTTTGTTACCAATATCAGAACGCCAAGATATGCGCTCCGGTTCTGATTGTCAATGACTTTTTGCAGGCTTAATCAGAACGTCATTCCGAGCGCAGCCGAGGAAACGAAGGAAGGCGCCGCCAATGTCGCTGGATGGCAATTCGCTCGTTAAGGTTACTAGCTAGCGTCAGCACGCGAGATGCCTCGGCAAGCTCGACATGACGGTCTAGCGCGAGGCTACTTCAGCAGCTCGTAGATGCCCGCTACGCCCTGGCCACCGCCCACGCAGGCCGTGACCATGCCGTACTTCTTGCCGCGGGCGCGCAGCTCGTGGAACAGCTGAATGCTCAGCTTGGCGCCGGAGCAGCCCAGCGGGTGGCCGAGGGCAATGGCGCCGCCGTTCACGTTGAGCTTGTCCGGGTCGATGCCCAATTCGCGCACCACGGCAATGGACTGCGAGGCAAAAGCTTCGTTCAGCTCGATGAGGTCGATGTCCTCGAGCTTCATGCCGGCTTGCTTGAGCACTTTCGGCACGGCCTTGATCGGGCCCATGCCCATAATGCGCGGGTCGACGCCTTCGGTGGCGTAGTTCACCATGCGCGCAATCGGCTCCAGGTTCAGCTCCTTCACCATCCGCTCCGACATGACGATAACGAAAGCCGCGCCGTCGGAAGTCTGCGAGGAGTTGCCGGCCGTGACGGAGCCGGTGGCCGAGAAGACCGGGCGCAGCTTGCCCAAGGCTTCCACCGAAGTGTCGGCGCGGGGGCCTTCATCGGTATCCACCACGTAGGAGCGGGTTTTCTTCTTGCCGGTGGCCTGGTCGAGGTAGGTTTCCTCGACGGTAATCGGGACAATCTGCTCCTTGAACTTGCCCTCGGCAATGGCCTTGATAGCCTTCTGGTGCGAGTTGTAGCTGAACTCGTCCTGGTCCTGCCGGCTGATTTTGTAGTCCTGGGCCACGGCTTCGGCAGTCAGGCCCATGCCGAGGTAGTAATCTGGGTGCTGCTGGGCGAGCTTGTAGTTCGGCACGGTCTTCCAGCCGACGGTCGGCACGAGGCTCATGCTTTCGGTGCCGCCCGCGATGATGCAGTCGGCCATGCCGGCCTTGATTTTGCCCACGGCCATGGCAATGGTTTCCACGCCCGAGCCGCAGTAGCGGTTCACGATGAGGCCCGACACGTTGATGGGCAGGGCCAACAGCGAAATCAGGCGGCCCATCTGCAGGCCTTGCTCGGCTTCCGGCACGGCGTTGCCAACGATGACGTCGTCGACGCGCGTCGGATCCAGCTGGGGCACCTCTTTCATGAGGTGCTTGATTACCTCGGCGGCCAGGTCGTCGGGGCGGGTGAAGCGGAAACCACCGCGGGGCGCCTTGCCCACGGCCGTGCGGTAACCAGCTACAATGTATGCTTCCATGAGGAGTTTCTTCTTTAGGGGTTGTCTAAACGTCACCACTCGTTGTCATTCTGAGGCGTAAGCCGAAGAACCTTATCACGTTTGGACTTCTATAGAACAGTCGTTCGACCGTAATAAGGTCCTTCGCTTTGCTCAGGATGACAGCTGGGAGCTTAGTTGCGCAGCGGCTTGCCGGTGGTCAGAATGCTCTGGATACGCTCCAGCGTTTTCCGTTCGCCGCAGAGGCTGAGGAAGGCTTCGCGCTCCAAATCCAGCAGGTACTGCTCCGATACTTCCGTGGGGGCCGACAGGTCTCCGCCGCACATGATGTAGGCCAGCTTGTTGGCAATTTTCAGGTCGTGGTCGGAGATGTAGTTGCCCACGCGCATGGCGTGCACGCCGGTCATGAACATGCCCAGGGCGCCCTTGCCGTGCACCTTGACGTTGGTTTTCTGCGTCGGCATGGTGTAGCCGTCCTCGGCCAGCTCGATGGCAGCGGCTTTGGCTTGGGCGATGACGCGGTTGCTGTTGACCACCACTTCGTCGCCGCGGCGCAGGAAGCCCAGGTCGTAGGCTTCGTGGGCCGAGGTCGAGACTTTGGCCATGGCAATGGTCATGAAGGCGTTGCGCAGCAGGTTGTATTCCGGCTCGCCCTCTTCGTACTTGGCGGCGGTGCGCAAAGTCATTTCCTTGGAGCCGCCGCCGCCCGGAATCAGGCCCACGCCGAACTCCACGAGGCCGATGTAGCTTTCAGCCGCCGCTACTACTTTGTCGCAGTGCAGGTTCAGCTCGCAGCCGCCGCCCAGCGTGAGGCCGTGCGGGGCGCCTACTACCGGGATGGAGCTGTAGCGCATGCGCATCATGGCCTGCTGGAACTGCGCAATCATCATGTTCAGCTCGTCGTAGTCCTGCTCCAGCGCGAACATGTAGACCAGACCCAGGTTGGCGCCGGCCGAGAAGTTCGGCGCGTCGTTGCCCACCACGAGGCCGCGGAAGTCCTTTTCGGCCAGCTCCACGCCTTTCAGCAGGCCCTGGATGACGTCGGAACCCAGCGCGTTCATCTTCGAGTGGAACTCCACGTTCAGGATACCGTCGCCAAGGTCGATGACGGACGCGCCCGAGTTTTTCCACACCACCTTGCCCGAAGCGCGCAGGTTGTCGAGGATGACGAAGTTTTCGACGCCCGGAATGGCTTTGTAGCCTTTAGTTTCGATGTCATAGAACTTCTTCACGCCGCCTTCCACTTTGTAGAAGGAGGTGTTGCCGGCGGCCAGCATTTCCTGCACCCAGGGGGCCACGGTCTTGCCCTCGGCCTGCGCCAGCTCCAGCCCTTTCTGCACGCCCAGCGCATCCCAGGTCTCAAACGGGCCCATTTCCCAGCCGAAGCCGGCGCGCAGGGCGTCGTCGATTTTGTAGAGCGCGTCGGTGATTTCCGGAATGCGGTTCGACACGTAGGCGAACAGCCCGGCGAAGGTCTTGCGGTAGAAGTCACCGGCTTTGTCTTTGCCGGCCACCAGCACCTTGAAACGGTCGGCCAGCTTCTCGATGGGCTTGGTCGTCTCCAGCGTGGCGAATTTTACCTTCTGGCTGGGCTTGTACTCCAGCGTCGAGAGGTCCAGCGCCTGGATTTCCGACTTGCCGCCCTCGCCCTTCACCTTCTTGTAGAAGCCTTGGCCGGTTTTGTCGCCCAGCCACTTGTTCTCGCCCATCTTCTTGAGGAACTCGGGCAGCTGGAAGGCGTCCCGGGCTTCGTCGTTGGGCAGGTTCTGGGCCAGGCCGTTGGCCACGTTCATCAGCGTATCGAGGCCCACCACGTCGGAGGTGCGGAAGGTGGCCGACTTGGCGTGGCCGATAACCGGGCCGGTCAGCTTGTCGACTTCCTCCACCGTCATGCCGAGTTTCTGCATCACCTGCAGCACGTCCATGATGGCAAACACGCCCACGCGGTTGGCAATGAAAGCCGGCGTGTCCTTGGCCAGCACGGTGGTCTTGCCCAGGTACAGGTCGCCGTAGTGCATCAGGAAATCCACCACCGAGGGGTCCGTGTCCGGTGTCGGGATGATTTCCAGCAGCTTCAGGTAGCGCGGCGGGTTGAAGAAGTGCGTGCCGCAGAAGTATTTCTTAAAGTCCTCAGAGCGGCCTTCCGTCATCAAATGAATCGGAATGCCGCTGGTGTTGGAGGTGATGAGCGTGCCGGGCTTGCGGTACTGCTCCACCCGCTCAAACAGGCTCTTCTTGATGTCGAGCCGCTCCACCACTACCTCGATGGTCCAGTCGCATGAGGCAATGTCCTTGAGGTTGTCGTCGAAGTTGCCGGTTTTGATGCGGCTTACATCGGCCTTGCGGTACAGGGGCGAAGGGTTGGCCTTCACCGCCGCGTCGAGCGAGGCGTTGACGATGCGGTTCTTGACGGCCGGCGAATCCAGCTTCAGGCCTTTGGCTTCTTCCGCGGGCAGCAGCTCCTTCGGCGCGATGTCGAGCAGCAGCACCTGAACCCCGATGTTGGCGAAGTGAGCCGCAATGCGCGAGCCCATTACCCCGGAGCCCAGGACCGCGACTTTCTTAATGGTGCGATTCATTCTCTGGAAAAGTGAATGAGTGGGAATGGTTGGAAATCAGTAACCGAGCCGCCGAGCACGTGGGTAAAACTTACCCCGCCCCCGGCGCCTCGGCTTATTTATTTACCGGCTTCAGCGGTTTCACCTTGAAGCCCTCGAAAATGCTCTTGCTGTCAATCAGCCCGTTGATCTGCCCGACGACGCGGAAAAACACCTCCAGTTGGTCGGCGGATACTTTCTCCCGAATCTTCTGGTTGAACTGCCGCACCGTTTGCCGCGACACCTCCTTTTTCTTCAGCCCTTCTTCGGTCAGGAAGATGCGCACCGAGCGTTTGTCCTGCTGGTCGGCCTGCTTGTAGATCAAGCCCTTCTCCTCCATGGAGCGCAGAATGCGCGTGAGCGAGCGGGTTTCCAAGCCCAGCAGCGGCGCGATTTTGGTCGCGGGCGTGCCGTTTTCCTGGTCGATGTTCAGCAGCACGAAGCCGATGCTGGTGGTGATGTCGTGCTTGGCGGCCTGCACATTGTACATGCGCGAAATGGCGTGCCAGGCCACTTTGATGTTGTAGTCAACGGTTTCTTCGGGTCTCATCTCGGGGTCGATGTCCGGTAAACGTACGCAAATATGTTATGCTTGCATACTAGTTTACGAAAAAATTATCCGGGACGTTCCGACGCCTGAGTGATGAAGCACTTACCAATACATGCATAAGATAATTGAACCGGATAAAATATCAATCTGAACAAAGGCGCGCAGCCGTCATAGAAAAGCGCAGTTCATCTTGCGGCTGAGATGCACCCACTAAGAAGAACGTCATGCTGAGCTTGTCGAAGCATCTCTACCGCTTTGTTGAATCGTGCGGTAGAGATGCTTCGACAAGCTCAGCATGACGTTCTAGTGGCTTTAAATCAACTCCTTGGCTTACCGCGGCGCGTCAGCGTTATAGAGGCTGTCGATGATTTGCTTGTTGTTCTCGCTGATGACTTTGCGCTTGACCTTCATGGTCGGAGTCATTTCGCCCGATTCCACGGTCCAGAGCTTGGGCAGGATGGCTTCCTTCTTCACCTGCTCCCACTGCGCGAAGCTCTGGTTGTACTTGGTCACCAGCTCGTGGTACATCTTCTTGACCTGCTCGTTTTTGATTAGCTCCTCGTTGGAGCCGTTGACGGGCACGTTGTTGCGCTTGCACCAGCCCTTGAGCTCGTCGAAGGCGGGCACCAGCAGCACGGCGGGGAATTTCTGCCCGTCGCCGACCACCATGGCCTGCTCGATGAGCGGGGACTCCTTGAGCTTGCCCTCGATAACCTGCGGGGCCACGTACTTGCCGCCGGAGGTCTTGAACATCTCCTTTTTGCGGTCCGTGATTTTGAGGAAGCGGCCGTTGACAAACTCCCCGATGTCGCCGGTGTGGAACCAGCCCTCGGCGTCTATGGCTTCCTTGGTCAGGTCGGGCTTGTTGTAGTAGCCCTTCATCACGGAGGCCGAGCGGGTCAGGATTTCGCCGTCGGCGGCAATCTTCACCTCCATGTTGTCGATGAGCGGGCCCACGGTGCCGATGAGGTTATTCTCCGGCTCGAAACCGCCCACGGCGATAACCGGTGAGGTTTCCGTCAGGCCATAGCCTTCCATCACGCGGATGCCGGCGGCCCAGAACACCCGGGCCAAGCGCGGCTGCAGTGCCCCGCCCCCCGACACGATAACGCGGATGTTGCCACCCAGCGCCTCCTGCCACTTCGAGAAGATAAGCTTGCGGGCGAGGTTGAGTTGGGTGTTGTAGAAGAAGCCCTTATCCTGCTGCGTGTCGTACTCCAGGCCCAGGTTCAGGGCCCAGAAGAAGAGCTGCTTTTTCACGCCCGTTAGCTCGTGACCTTTCGCCACAATCTTGTCGTACACCTTTTCGAGCAGGCGCGGCACGGTGGTGAAGATGTTGGGGTGTACCTCGCGCAGGTTATCGGCAATGGTTTCCATGCTCTCGGCGTAGTAGATGCTCACGCCGTTGATCATGTAGAGGTAGGTTACCATGCGCTCGAAGATGTGGCAGAGCGGCAAGAAGCTCAGGGCCGAGTCGTCCTTGGTGACGGGCACGAAGGACTGCGAGCTGCGGCAGTTGCTCAGGATGTTGTCGTGGCTGAGCATCACGCCCTTGGGCGAGCCGGTGGTGCCGGAGGTGTAGATGAGCGTGAGCAGGTCGTCGGGCTGCACAGCGGCGCGCAGGGGCTCTAGGTCGGCCACGTTGCCCTTGCGGCCCAGTTCCAGCAGCTCGTCGAAGGGCCGGCCGCCGTTAATCTTGTCAAAAGTGAAGATGCAGCTGTCCGAAATATCCAGGTCGGCGGTGGCCTCTTTCACCTTGTCGTACAGCTCCTGATTGGCCACAAAAATGGCCTTTACGCCGGCGTCGGTGAAGATGTACTTGTAGTCTTCGGTGGTGATGGTAGGGTACATGGGCACCGTCACGGCCCCGAGCTGGGAGATGCCAAAGTCGGCGTACAGCCATTCGGGACGGTTCATCGAGATGATGGCCACCTTGTCGTCCTTGCCGATACCGATTTGGCGCAGGCCCAGGCTGACGAGGTTCACGGAGTCGAGCACCTGCTGGGTGCTCCATTTTTGCCACTCGCCGTTGCGTTTGGCGGCGAGGCAGTCGGCCTTGGGTGCGGTGGCCAACTGGTAGGGCAGAATATCAAAAGCGCGGCTAGGAGCTTGCATGAGAAGCAGAATTCGGGAGGGAAAAGCAGGTGAAAGAAATGGATTTTTCGGCGCAAAGCCTATTAAGGCGCTTTAAGCCTCATACGTAGGGCGGGCTTTTTGAGTAGTTTTGACCTACGCCGCCGCGGGCACTTGCGCCGCGGCGACACCCTTGCTATGAATCTGGCCCTGTTCTTCGACCCGCTCACCGACGATGTGCCCGCCGGCTCCGGTACGACGCTGGGCGCCCACGTCGCGCGCTTCGTGGATACCTTTCCCGACTGGCGCGGCGCCGATTTGGCCATCATCGGCCTGAACGAGTGGCGCGGCAGCGCCGGCGGCACGCCCGCCACCTCTGCCCCCGACGCCATTCGGCCGCGCTTCTACCAGCTGCAGCGTGGCACCGGCCCCTGCCGGCTGGTGGACCTGGGCAACCTGCGCAACGGCTTGACGCTGGAAGACACCTACCTGCGCCTGCGCGAAATCGTGGCGGCTCTGCTGGAGGAAAAGACGGTGCCCATCCTCTTGGGCGGCTCCCACGACCTCGACATCGGCCAGTTTCTAGCCTATGAAACCCTGGACCGGGCCGTGAGTTTGACTTGCATCGACGCGCGGGTGGACATGGTGGAGGAAGCGGGCGTGCCGGCCGAGGAAAGCCACCTGCGCCGCATCCTGATGCACGAGCCGAACTTCCTCTTCAACTTCGGCCAGCTCGCCCACCAGCAGTACTTAGTGCCCACGAGCGTGCTGGCCGCGTTGGAAAAGCTGCACTTCGAGACCCTGCGCCTGGGCCAGATTCGCGACGACGTGCGCCAGGCCGAGCCCCTGCTGCGCCAGGCCGACCTGATCAGCTTTGACCTCGCGGCCCTGCGCTGGCCGGAGTTTCCGGGCTATTTGCCGGCTTCGCCCTTCGGCCTGACGGCCGAGGAAGCGGCCCAGCTGTGCTGGTACGCCGGCCACAACGACCAGCTCACCAGCATCGGCCTTTACGGCTACCGCCCCGACCACGACCTGCTGGGCTTGGCGGCTTCTACCGCCGCGACCATGCTGTGGTACTTCGTGGAGGGCTACTACCACCGCCGCTACGAGACGGACTTTACCAGCCGGCGCTTCATTCGCTACGCGGTGGGGCTGCCCGGCAACCCGGCCAAGCTGGTATTTTACAAGGGCAAGCGCACGGAAAAGTGGTGGATGGAAGTCGAGAGCATGGCCGACCATTCGGTGCGGCGCATCGTGCCCTGCAGCTACCAGGATTACCTGCGCGCCGCCCAGGGTGACCTGCCCAACCGCTGGATTTTGACGCAGGCATTGTTGGGCTAACCCAACCGAGCAGTAACGTTGACCATGACCGAAGACTCGGGAATTCCGCACGAACCAAGTACCGCCGACGGGCAGCCGGTGGCGGCGCTGCCGGAGTACTCCAAGCACCAGTTGGCGCTGCGCAACGGGCAGGACCGCGACGAAATCTGGTTTGCCTACCGCGGGCTGATTTACGACGTGACCAAGTCGCGGCTGTGGCGCCGCGGCAACCACTACGAACACTGGGCCGGCCAAGACCTGACGGCCGAGCTGGAGCGCGACGCCCCGCACACCGTGAACGTACTCGATAAATTCTACGTCGTCGGCCGACTGAAATGAGTAGATAGGTTGATTAGGCACTCAGCCGTGCTTCGCCTGCCCCACCGGCCTACCTCGTTACCCAACTCCCTAATCACCCCACCCATGAGCACTACCGAAAGCGCCTCGCTCTACGATAACCTCGAAACCCGGCCCACCGCCCAGCTGCTGGCGGACATGAACCAGCTCGACCAGACCGTGCCGCTGGCCGTGCAAAAAGCCCTGCCGCAGGTAGAGGCTCTGGTAGAAGCCACCGTAGCCCGCATGCGCGAGGGCGGCCGGCTGTTCTACATCGGGGCGGGCACCAGCGGCCGGCTGGGCATTCTGGATGCTTCCGAGTGTCCGCCCACGTTTGGGGTGCCGCAGGGCTTGGTAGTCGGGCTGATTGCGGGCGGCGACTCGGCCATCCGCAAGGCCGTAGAAAATGCCGAAGACGACGCCGAGCAAGCTTGGCGCGACCTGCAAGCCCACAACATCAACGAGAAGGACGTGCTGGTGGGCATTGCCGCCTCGGGCCGCACGCCCTACGTCATCGGTGGGCTGGAGCAGGCCCGGCGGCAGGGGCTGACCACCGGCTGCATCGTGTGCAACGCCGGCTCCAAGGTGGCCGCTGCAGCGGAGTTTCCGGTGGAAGTGGTAACCGGCCCCGAGTTTGTGACCGGCAGCACGCGCCTGAAGGCCGGCACCGCGCAGAAACTGGTACTCAACATGCTCACCACGGCCACCATGATCCGCCTGGGCCGAGTGAAGGGCAACAAGATGGTGGACATGCAGCTCACCAACGCCAAGTTGGTGGACCGCGGGGAGCGGATGCTCATGGACGAGCTGGGCATCGAGCAGGACAAAGCCGCTGAGCTGCTGCAGCTGCACGGCTCGGTGCGGGCTGCCCTGGCGGCGCACCACGGGCACTAGCCGCTCCGGGTTGTGCTGGGCTTGGGTCCGACGGGTTTGGGCAGCAAGATCCTGCTGGCTTGCTTTGTGATGGCCGGCCTGTGGGCGGGCAGCATCCTCTATGGCATCAACGGCATTTACGGACAAGCGCCCACGCTGCCCGCGTGGTTCGTGGTGGGGTACGCTATCCTCTGGGTGACGCTTAGTCTATGGCTCGCGGCAGCGGGCGTGGTGGCCGAACGCCAGGGGCGAAAAGGCCTGGCGTTTGTGGCGTTGATGCTGGGAATATTCAGCCTGCTTGTAGCCGTAGCCTATGTGCAAGACTTGATAAAAAGCCGCCGGGCGTGAACACCGCACCGGGCTGTATCGTTAGGGAAGACCAGCTTGCAGCCCACTCTGGTCACCTAACTTTTTGTTACTGCACCGGCCTCATGCACACCATCGAACCCCACTACGCCTGGCTGGAGCAGTACCAGGCTTCCGAAGACGAACGTTCCCCACTCTACGGCGCCGAAAACAGCCTCGACAGCTACGTCAACACCATTTACGGCTACTACATCCACCCGCAGTGGGACGACATGGAGTCGGACACGTTGTTCCTCAAAATCCTCTTCGTGGACTACGAGGAGAAGGTAGGCGTCATCGAATTCATCGGCGAGTGGAACGACGCCATCGAAAACGACATCATGCAGCTCAAGCGGCAGATCATCGACCCGATGGTGCACGAGGGCATCCGCAAGTTCATCCTTGTGGGCGAAAACGTGTTCAACTTCCACGGCTCCGACGACTCCTACTACGAGGAATGGTTTGAGGACGTGGAGGACGGTTGGATTGCGGCCGTGAATTTCCAGGAGCACGTGGAGCGCGAAATGCGCCAGTACAACATCGACTCTTACATCAACTTCGGCGGGCAGCTCGACGAACTGCCCTGGCGCACGTACCCGCCCAAAAAGCTGGTGCACGTGGTCGACGGGCTGCTGCAGCGGCGGCTGGGCGCCTGAGTTCGTTTCGTCATCCTGGACTGACGGCGAGCCTTACCACATTGGGTAGCAACTGCCCAATCTTAAGCCATAAAAAACGGGCGCCCCGCAGCTGCGGGGCGCCCGTTTTTTATGGCTTCCAGGACCGAGGTCCGGAGCCGGCTATAATTACTGAGCCGGGGTCGTAGCGGGAGCCGGGGTAGCCTGGCTCGGGTTGGCATCAGCAGCGTCTTCCATGGCGTCAGCCTTAGCGTCGGCCGAGTCACGTACGGCATCAGCCTGCTCTTCCATGGCGTCAGCTTTGGCTTCGCCAGCGTTTTCTACTTGGTCGGCAGCGTTTTCCTGAGCGTTTTCTTTCTTGCTGTCGCACGAAGCGAAGGTGAACGAAGCGGCAGCCAGAGCGAGGAACAGAACCTTTTTCATGGTAATTGGTGTGGAGAAAATGGAGGTGAGTTTTCTTTGGTAGGCTTCTCCACCTTGCGGCGGCGAAATCTGCAGCTTTATACCCCGCACCGGCTCAGGTAACCCGTTGAGCTAAAAAAATTTCGGGCGGGCCTCCGAAAAGACCCGCCCGACACTGCCAAGGCAGATTATTTTTTGCGGTACACGATGCCGATGGGCACCCCGGTGAAGTCGAAATGCTCGCGCAGGCGGTTTTCGAGGTAGCGGGTGTACGACTCCTTCACGTACTGCGGCAGGTTGCAGAAGAAGGCGAAGACCGGGTTGTGCGTGGGCAGCTGCGTCACGTACTTGATGCGCACCATTTTGCCCTTGGTGGAGGGCGGCGGGTAGGCTTCGATTTCGCGCAGTATCACTTCGTTCAACTCCGAGGTGGGCACTTTCTTGCGCTTGTTCTCATACACCTGCATCACCGTCTCGATGGCCTTATGCACGCGCTGCTTAGTCACGGCCGAGGTGAAGACGATGGGCGGGTAGCTGATGGGCTTGATCTTGTCGTAAATCTGATCCTCGAACTCCTTGGCGGTGTTCGACTCCTTGTTTTCGATCAAATCCCACTTGTTCACCAAGATGACGATGCCCTTGCGGTTCTTGTCGGCCAGGGCGATGATGGCCACGTCCTGGGCTTCGATGCCACGGGTGGCGTCGAGCATGACGATAACGACATCCGACTCTTCCATGGCCCGCAGGGAGCGAAGGTTGGAATAGAACTCGATGTCCTCGTCGACGCGGGCTTTGCGGCGCAGGCCGGCGGTGTCGATAAGGATGAACTCGTTGCCGAAAGCGTTGTAGCGGGTGTGAATGGCGTCGCGGGTGGTGCCGGCAATGTCCGTCACGATGCTGCGCTCCTCGCCCAGCAGCACGTTCACCAGCGAAGACTTGCCCACGTTGGGGCGGCCCATCACGGTGATGCGCGGAATGCCCTCGTCGGGGTTTTCCACGCCTTCTTCCTCGAAGTGGCTAATCACGGCGTCGAGCAATTCGCCGGTGCCGGAGCCCGACTGCGAGCTGATGGGGAAAATGTCGCCGGTGCCCAAGCCCAAGGCGTAGAACTCGCCGGCGGCCTGGTAGCGGGCCGTCGAATCGGCCTTGTTGGCCACCAGGTAAATGGGCTTTTTGCCCTCGTAGCGGCGCAACACGTTGGCGAATTCCTCGTCCAAGGGGTGCAGGCCGGCGTCGACGTCGACCATGAAGAGGACCACGTCGGCCTCGTCGATGGCCAGCTTAACTTGCTTGCGGATGCTTTCCTCGAACACGTCGTCGGAGCCCACGACGTAGCCGCCGGTGTCGATAACGGTGAAGTACTTGCCCGTCCACTCGCCGTAGCCGTAGTGCCGGTCGCGCGTGACGCCCGACTGGTTGTCCATGATGGCTTTCCGCTCGCCGACGAGGCGGTTGAAGAGGGTGGACTTGCCCACGTTCGGGCGGCCCACAATGGCAATGGTATTTTGCATGGTGCTGACCCCAGCCGCCGCTCCGACCATGTGCGGCAGTGCCCGGGGTAGTTAAGTGAGTTGTTGGGTCGGGATGCTAAACCGTCATCCTAAGGCGCAGCCGGAGGACCTTCCTCCAGCCGTGCACGACGGTTAATTCTTAGTTCTGGCCTCCGTTCGAGGCAGAGCATTGGTGGCTGCGCTTATCAAGTGGTGCGGGGTTCGAGGCAGATCCTTCGGCGGCGCCTCAGGATGACGTGCTTCCGGCCCGCGCATCGTACCGGCCGCGCTACTCCGGTTTGTAACCGAAGCGGTTGAGCATTTTGGGGTCGGCGCGCCAGTTTTCGTTGACTTTCACGTGCAACTCCAGAAACACTTTTTTCTGGAAAAACTTCTCCATTTCCTCCCGGGCCCAGGTGCCCACTTTCTTCAGCGCCGCGCCGCCTTGGCCGATGATGATGCCCTTCTGCGAGGCCCGCTCGGTGTAGATGATGCCGCGGATGCGGATGATGTTGTCGTCTTCCTTGAACTCCTCGATGACCACTTCAGTGCTGTAGGGCACTTCTTTTTTGTAGAGCTTGAAGATTTTCTCGCGGATCATCTCCGAGGCGAAGAACCGTTCCGGCTTGTCGGTCAGCTCGTCCTTGGGGTAGAATGGTTCGTGCACGGGCAGGCGGTCCAGAATGTGCTGGAACACCTGCTCGGTGTTGAAGGCGTTCAGGGCCGAAATCGGGATGATTTCGGCGGCGTTGGGCATGTGCTCCCGCCAGTAGGCCATTTTGGCCTCCACTTCTTCCTGGGTAGCCTGGTCGATTTTGTTGATCAGCAGCAGAATGGGCACCTCCGAGCGGCGCAGGCGCTCCACCACGGGCTCCTCGTCGTGCTTCTCGTAGATATCCGTCACGAACAGAATCACGTCCGCGTCCTCCAGCGAGGAGTACACGAACGACATCATAGCCGACTGCAGCTCGTACTTGGGCTGGATGATGCCGGGCGTGTCGGAGTAGACGAGCTGAAAATCAGGGCCGTTCAGAATGCCCAGGATGCGGTGGCGCGTGGTCTGGGCCTTGCTGGTGATGATGCTGAGCCGCTCGCCGACCAGCACGTTCATCAGCGTGGACTTGCCCACGTTGGGCTTGCCAATGATGCTTACAAAGCCGGCGCGGTGCGGTTGGGGGTCGGTAGTCACAGCAGGTAATCAGTTAAGGGGCACAAAGGTACGGCTTTCGGGCCGCACCGGCAGCATGGGCTGAATAATAGCGGCTTACGCAGGAAAAGCGCCGAATGGCCGGGCGGCCAGCGCCGGGGCGCCGCTAGCAGCTGCGGACGGCCGTAGCTTTGCCTTGCTATGGCCCTGACCACCGTCCTCTTCGACCTCGACGACACGCTCTTCGACCACACCGGCACCGCCCGCGCGGCCCTGACGGCCAGCACGGCCCACTTTGCCTGGGCTGCTTCGGTAGAAATGGACGCGCTGTATGAGCGCTACAGCGCGCTGCTGGAAGCCATGCACCCGCGGGTGCTGGCCGGCGAGGTCAGTGCCGAAGAGGCCAGGTGCCGGCGGTTTCAGGAGCTGTTGGCACCCTACGCGGCGTTTGCCAACGACGCCGAGGCCAACGCGTTTGCTTTGTTTCACTACGGGCACTACCGCCGCCTGCGCCGGCCCATTGCGGGCGCCGTGGCCCTGCTCGCCGCCCTGAAGCCGCACTACCACCTCGGCATCGTGACGAACAACCGCACGGCGGAGCAGGAAGACAAGCTGGCGTTTTTGGGCATGACGCCGCTCGTCGATGCGCTTATCACCTCCGAAGCCGTGGGCGTAACCAAGCCCGACCCGCGCATTTTTCAGGTCGCGCTGCAGCGGCTGGGCGCCCGGCCCGCGGAAGCCCTGCTCATCGGCGACAACTGGCGGGCCGACGTGCTCGGGGCGCGGGCGACGGGCATCCGGCCGGTGTGGCTGAACCGCTTCGGCGCCGCCTGCCCCGACGCGGCCGTGCCCGTGCTGACGGGTTACGAACCGCTGCCCGAGGTCCTGCGGGTCATCGATCCGGCCCGCTACGCCTGAACGGCCCCGGCGGCGCGCCGATTTGCGGAATAAGTCAACGGGAATTGCGGAAATGGTCAGCAAAACCGGCGGCCCCGGGGCAGACCTTTGAATCGTCGCCGCTACGGTTGCTGGCGGCCGTACTTCTAACCGCTTCCGGCCATGTTTATCGGTCATTTCGGCCTCGCCCTCGGCGCCAAAACGGCGCAACCCCGCGTTTCTCTCGGCACCCTGTTTCTGGCGGCGCAGTTTGCCGATTTGCTCTGGCCTACCCTGCTGCTGCTGGGGCTGGAACGCGTGGCCATTCAGCCCGGCATCACCCACATGACGCCGCTGAATTTTGAGCATTACCCCATTTCGCACAGCCTGCTGCTGCAGCTGGTGTGGGGTGCGGCGCTGGGCCTGGGCTACGGCCTGCTGCGGCGCAACTGGCGCGGCGCGGCCCTGGTAGCCCTGCTGGTGCCCTCGCACTGGCTGCTCGACTTGCTCATGCACCGCCCCGACCTGCCGCTGTTTCCGGGCCACTCGCCGCTGCTGGGCCTGGGGCTGTGGAACCACCCGCTGGCCGCCCAGCTGCTGGAAGCGGTGACGTTCTTCGGCGGGCTGGCCTCGTACCTGCGCCACACCGCGGCCCGCAATAAGGCCGGCGTCTACGCGCTCTGGTCACTGGTGGCGTTCCTGCTGCTGATTCAAGTCGGCAACCTACTCGGGCCCGCGCCGACCAGCGTGACGGCCCTGGCCTGGGCCGGGCAGCTGCAGTGGCTCATCGTGCTCTGGGGCTACTGGGCCGACCGCAACCGCGCCGCGGTCCCGGCCAAAGCGCCGGCCGCCTTGCCCCAGCTGGCGCCGTAACCGCTCAGGCGGCTTGCTGCTTCCGAAACGCGCCGGGCGTCTGGCCGGTCCAGCGCTTGAAGGAGCGCACGAACACGCTGGGCTCGGAGTAACCGAGCAGGAAGGCCACGTCGGTGGTGCTCAGGTGCGGGGCGCGCAGGTGCCGCTCGGCCAGTTCGCGGCGCACTTCGTCGAGCAGCTGCTGGTAGCTCAGGCCGGCCTCGCGCAAGTGCAGCTGCAGGGTGCGCACGCCCATGGCCAGGGCATCGGCCACGGCGGCCAGCGTGGGCTCGGCGCCCTTCAGCAGCCGCACGATTTCGCGCTTCACGCGGTCGGGCAAGGTGGGCTGCCGCAGCTGGGCCAGCAGGGCGTCGGCGTGCTGCTCAAACAGCGGAAACAGCGCCGGGTTGGCGTTGAGCACCGGCAGCGCCAGCGCGGCCGCATCGAATCCCAGGCCCGCGCGCGGCGTGCCGAACGTGAGGGCGGCGGGCGCGAAGGCGCGCTGGTGCGCCGCGGTGTCGGCGGGACGCGGGTAGGCCAGGTGCACGGCGCGCGGGGCCAGCGGCTGGCCGGTGAGGGCCCGGCAAGCGTGCAGGTAGAGCGTCAGCTCGGAGTTCAGCACGTGGTCGGGGTGCACGATGGCCGGGCTGAGCAGCTCCACTTCCAGCCACGCCACGTCGCCTTCCTGGCGCAGGGTGGTGCGGGAGGCGTCGCAGCCGATATCCTGGTAGCGGCACAGCTGCTGCAGGGCCGCCCCAAGCGTGGGGGTGTGCATGAGCACGTACGAAAGAATGCCGAGGGCCAGCGGGTTGACCTGTTCCCCAATGAGCAGGCCCAGGTGGGGGTTGTCGGCGGCGTGCACGGCTTCGCCCCAGAGGCGCTGCACGGTGGCCACGGGCACACGAGCATCGGGCTGCTGCAGCTGGGCGGGGTCCACCCCGCTGCGGCGGCAGAGGTCGGCGTAATCGGCACCGTGGCGGACGGCAGCCCACAGAATCAGGTTCAGCGAACCGGCCGAAAGGGTACCATTGGGGCGCAGTTGGTCGTCGGGAGCGGGCATGGGTCAAAGTAACCGGGTCGGGTGCATTTATGATATAAATCAGCCTCGGACTTTCGCCCGGCGGCCGGCGGCGCAAACTTTACCGGGGCTACCTTTGTATCTGCAATCCAACGCGTCGGCCCGACTTCGTCCTATTCGGCGCGCTGCTTTCCCGTTTATGCCCGCTTCTCCCGCTTCTACCAAAGGCCGCATCGGCGTGCTGCTCGTCAACCTCGGCACGCCCGACTCGCCGAGCACCAGCGACGTGCGCCGCTACCTCAACGAGTTTCTGACCGACGCCCGCGTCATCGACATGCCCGCCGCGGTGCGCTACCCGCTGTTTCAGGGCCTGGTGGTGCCGCTGCGCGCGCCCAAGTCGGCCAAAATCTACCAGCAGCTCTGGGATGAGCGCGGCTCTCCCCTGCTCTACCACGGCCTCGACCTGCAAAAGCTGGTGCAGGAAACGCTGGGCAAGGACTACCTCGTGGCCTTCGGCATGCGCTACCAGAACCCCAGCATCGAATCGGCGCTGCAAGAGCTGCGCGACGCGGCCGTGGACCGCATCATCGTGCTGCCCCTGTTTCCGCAGTACGCGGCGGCCAGCACCGGCTCGGTGCAGGAAAAGGTAATGGACATTGTGAAGGACTGGTGGGTGGTGCCCAGCATTAGCTTCATCAGCACCTTCGTCGAGGACCCGGGCTTTATCGGCACTTTTGCCACCCTGGGCAAGGCCGAAATGGCCAAGCGCGACTACGACCACGTGGTGTTCAGCTACCACGGCATTCCGGAGCGTCACGTGCTGAAGGGCAGCCACAAGGGCTACTGCAAGCTGGGCAACTGCTGCAACAGCTACAACAAGAACAACCGCTACTGCTACCGCGCCCAGTGCTTCGAAACCTCGCGGCAGCTGGCGGCGGCCCTGGGCCTGAGCCCCGAGCAGTACAGCACCACCTTCCAGAGCCGCCTGCAAAGCCGCCTGCGCGACCCGTGGCTGCAGCCCTACACCGACGAGGTGCTCAAGACCCTGCCGGGCAAGGGCATCAAGAACGTGCTGGCCTTCAGCCCCGCCTTCGTGGCCGACTGCCTCGAAACTACCATCGAAGTGGGCGAGGAATTCAAGGAAATGTTTGAGCAGGCCGGCGGCTCGCACTGGCAACTGGTGCCCTCGCTGAACTCGCACCCGCAGTGGGTCGAGGCCGTAGCCGACATGATCCGCCGCAACTAGCCGCGTTTTCCCAGGCGCTTGCCGAGCCGCTTCTCAGCCTTTGCCGGGCCGGGAAGCGGCTTTGTTATTCCGCCGGCTCGCCGCCGAAATGCCACTGCATGCCGAGGCCGGTGGCCAGGAGCTGCACCGAGGGAAACCTCGCCTGCACCGGAAACAGGAAGCTCTGGCTTAGCTGCAAGCGCAGCCGCGGCGTGAGCCGCACGAAGATGTTGTAGCCCGGCTGCAGCGTGAGGCCGCCGTAGCCCGGACGGTTGCGCGTGACCACCCGCTCCCACCCGCCGAACGGATCAGTTGGGTCGGGGTTGGACACGAATTCGCGGCTGACGGTGCGCCAGCGCAGAAAGTCGTAGCCGGCCAGTTTGACGCCCGCGCTCAGAGCAATGCTCTCGTCGGGCGTCCAGACGTAGGTGGGCTGCAGGTAGGCGTAGCCGTAGCGCACCCGGTACGAGGCGGGCAGGTCGCAGAGGTCGGGGCAGAAGGTTTCATAGGCGTAGCCGGCGCCGTAGCCCAGGCCGCCGTACACCGTCCAGCGGTGGTGGCGCGGCCGGGCGAAGGTGTACCCGGCGCCGGCTTCGGCGCTGTAGGCCCAGTGCCCGTGCTTCGGGCGGATGCGCTGGTGGGCGCTGCCGGTGAGCGTGAGGCGCTCGGAGAGGCCGTGGGCCACTTGCACGTCGGTGCCGTGCACGCCCAAGTTGGCGCCTAGTTCGGTTTGGCCACCTTGCTGCACCAAGGGCGTTTGCAGGGTGTGGGGTACCACGGCGGCGCAGCCGCTGAGCAGGGCCGCGAGGCCGGTAGCCGAAATAAATTTCACGAGCATCACCGCGGAAGTAGAACACGCCTTTGTACTCAGAGCGCAGTAGGCTAAAAACAGTTGTCAGGCCGGGTACAATCGATTGTTGCGCTGGCCTCCGGACTAATTACGTTGCCGAATTCAGAACGCACTGCCCAATATTTTTCGCGCTATTAAAAAACCCTGGCCTACGAATTGCGGTTGATGCCCCGTAAAAGATTTGCAATTCTGGAATTGCGGCTGCTACCTTTGCCGCAGCAATTCTGCTCAGGATTGTTTTTATACAGAGGCGTGGAGAGACTGGCTCCGGGAAGCGCCGGCAACCATCGGGAAAGTCCCGAACGGTGCCAATTCCAGATCATATAAAAACACCGCTTGTCGTGAACTTCGACTTCACCCCCCGCGCAATGATGGCTGGCCCCGCTGCTCCGCAGCTGGCTTCCTACGGCTTCGACAACGGCTGTTGCTGTTGTATGCCGATGCGCCGCGCGTGTTGTTGAGGCTGTAGTACGACCTCCCGTTCCCGTTCTGCTGGAAACGCCCGACAACTAAGCGCCAAGCCCTTGCGCGCCGCTTAGCCGTGTCTGGCCCCGTCGCTTGAGCTTGTCTCGCCCCCGGGGTCATCCAGCTTCCCCTTCCTTTCTACTCTCCGACGCCGTCCGCGCTGGTTGCGCGGCTGGGTCACAGCCTTATTGCGCATGTCGACGCTTATCGATGCCCAGGTGGCGCAACTCCGGCAGCAAATTGCCGGCGCCGATGCCTTGGATATCCTGCGCGCTGTAGCGGCCGAATTCGGCGGCAAAGCCACATTTTCCACCTCTTTCGGGCTCGAAGATCAGGTAATTACCCACCTGATTTTTGCCCACGATTTACCCATCGAAGTATTCACGCTCGACACCGGTCGGAATTTCCAGGAAACCTATTCCACCTGGAGCAAAACCGTGCTGAAATACGGCAAAACCATCCGCGCCTATTACCCCAATCAGGACGAGGTGGCCGCGCTGGTGGAACGCCAGGGTCCCAACGGGTTCTACGAAAGCGTGGACGCCCGCAAGGCCTGCTGCCACGTGCGCAAAGTGGAGCCGCTGAGCCGCGCCCTCACCGGCAAAGCCGCCTGGGTCACGGGCATCCGCAGCGAGCAGTCGGCCAACCGCACCGGCATGCACGCGGTGGAGTGGGACGCCAACTACCAGCTGTTCAAAGTCAACCCGCTGCTCGACTGGACCTGGGAGCAAACCTGGGCGTTCGTCCGCGAATACAGCATTCCGCACAACCCGCTGCACCTGCAGGGCTTCGTGAGCATCGGCTGCGCGCCGTGCACCCGGGCCATCAAGCCGGGCGAAGACTTCCGCGCCGGCCGCTGGTGGTGGGAAGATCAATCGGCCAAGGAGTGCGGCCTGCACCACACCGCAGCCCCGGCGGAGGCTTCGGCCGCCGTCATTACCGCACATTAGAACGTCATGTCGAGCTTGTCGAGACACCTCGCGTGCTGATGTGGGATAGTAAGCTGATGATTGATTTACTATCCGACGAGATGTCTCGGCGGCGCTCGACCTGACGAGCTGCCGGGGCCGCCCCGCAAGCTCCGATTCCACTCCGCGCTCCTACCGCATTCCCCGCTTTTCCTGACTTCCTCACAATCGGCCCGAAACGGCCGAACAGGCACCCTTTTGCCGTATGCCTACGCTCCCCCGCTTAGATTATCTTGATCGGCTCGAAGCCGAAGCCATCCACATCCTGCGCGAAGTGGCCGGGCAGTTTCAGCGCCCCGCCCTGCTATTCTCGGGCGGCAAAGACTCCATTGCCCTGGTGCGCCTGGCCCAGAAAGCCTTCCGCCCCGGCAAGTTCCCCTTCCCGCTGGTGCACATCGACACCGGCCACAACTTCCCGGAGGTGCTGGCCTTTCGCGACCAACTGGCCGCCGAGCTGAGCGAGCAGCTGATTGTGCGGCGCGTGGAAGACACCATCAAGCAGCGCGGGCTGCGCGAGCCGGGCGGCAAGTTCCCCAGCCGCAACGCCCTGCAGACCTACACCCTGCTCGACACCATCGAGGAATTTGGCTTCGACGCCTGCATCGGCGGGGCGCGGCGCGACGAGGAAAAGGCCCGGGCCAAAGAGCGCATCTTCTCGGTGCGCGACGAGTTTGGGCAATGGGACCCGCGCCGGCAGCGCCCCGAGCTCTGGAACATCTACAACGGGCAGATTCAGCCCGGTGAAAACGTGCGCGTCTTCCCGATTTCGAACTGGACGGAGCTGGACGTGTGGAACTACATCCAGCGCGAGAACATCCCGCTGCCCAGCATCTACTTCGCTCACGAGCGGCGCTGCGTGGTGTTGCCCTCCGGCCAGCTGCTGGCCGTGACCGAACACCTCACGCTGGACGCTACGGACGAGCTGACGACCCGGCAAGTGCGCTTCCGCACCGTGGGCGACGCCACCTGCACCGCCGCCGTGGAAAGCGACGCAGCCACGCTGGACGCCATCATCGAGGACATCCTGCAGGCCAAAGTCAGCGAGCGGGGCGCTACCCGGCTCGACGACCGGATTTCGGAAACCGGCATGGAAGACCGGAAGCGCAACGGCTATTTCTAAGTGGTGAAGTTGTGAAAGGCAAAGTTGCGAATAACCATAACCCGCACACAACCCGCCATTTACAGCTTCACAAACTCACCACTTCCCAATCTCACCTTTGACATGGACCTTCTCCGATTTATCACCTGCGGCAGCGTCGACGACGGCAAGAGCACGCTGATTGGCCGCCTGCTCTACGACTCCGACGCCGTGTCCTTGGACGTGCTGGCGGCCCTGGAAGAGCAGAACCGCACCTCCGCCGCCGGCACCGTGGACCTGGCGCTGCTCACCGATGGCTTGCGCGCTGAGCGCGAACAGGGCATCACCATCGACGTGGCGCACAAGTACTTTACCACGCCGCGCCGCAAGTTCATCATCACCGACACACCCGGCCACGTGCAATACACCCGCAACATGGTCACGGGCGCCTCCAATGCCGATTTGGCCATTGTGCTGGTGGATGCGCGGCAGGGTGTAGTGGAGCAGACGCGGCGGCACAGTATCGTGGCGGCCCTGCTGGGCATCCGGCACTTCGTGCTGGCAGTCAACAAGATTGACCTGGTGGGCTATTCCGAGCAGGTGTTTCGCGACATCGTGGCCGACTACGCCGCCGTGGCCGACCAGCTGGGCCTGCGGCAGGTGGTGAGCATTCCGATTAGCGCCCTGAACGGCGACAACGTGGTAAAGGCCTCCGCCAATCTGCCCTGGTACCAGGGCCCGAACCTGCTGGCCCACCTCGAAACCGTGGACGTGAGCCGCGAAGCCAGCACCGACGCTGGCCGCTTCCAGGTGCAGTACGTCATCCGGCCCCAGACCGCGGCGCTGCCCGACTACCGCGGCTACGCCGGCCGCATTCAGAGCGGGGTGTACCGCGCGGGCGAGAAAGTGGTAGTGCTGCCCGCCGGCATCGAAACCACGCTGGCAGCTATTGAAATAGACCAGCAGCCGGTGTCGGTAGCCGTGGCCCCGCAGGCCGTAGTGCTGCGCCTCGCCGACGACGTGGACGTGAGCCGCGGCGACACCATAGCTCCGCTAACCCAGGCGCCGGAACCCACGCGGGAGCTGGAAGCCACGCTATGCTGGATGGAGGAGCGCGCCCTGCGCCCCGGCCGCAAGCTGCTGGTGCAGCACCACGCCGCCAAAACTAAGGCCGTGGTGCAGACCATCATGTCGAAGACGGACATCCAGTCCTTCACCCAGCAGGAGGCCAGCGAAGCCCGGCTCAACGACATTGTGCGGGTGCGGCTGAAAACCGCTGCGCCGCTGGCCGCCGACACCTACCAGCAAAACCGCACCACCGGCGCCTTCGTGCTGCTCGACGAGCAAACCGGCGCCACCCTGGCCGCCGGCCTGATCGAGCAGACGGCCTTGGTAGAGCCCGAATTTGAGATTTAACCCGCGGTATTGGGGCCGTCGGGCCCGGTACCGGTGAGGCCCTGCTGCCCGCGGGCGGCCACTTCACTCACTCCGGGGCCTTGCCGCCGCCTGGCCCGACGACCCACCCGCTCACCGGCTGACGCAGCCGCTTTTCCTCCCTTGCCATGTCCTCTTTCGTTGTTCCCCGCCTGACCGTAGTAGGTGCCGGCCCCGGCGACCCGGAGCTGATTACCGTGAAGGGCGCCCGCGTGCTGGCCGAGGCCGACGTGGTGCTCTACGATGCACTTAGCAACGCCGAGCTGCTCGACTACGCCCGCCCCGGCGCCAAAAAGGTGTACGTGGGCAAGCGCAAGGGCACCCGCGCCTACCTGCAGCAGGAAATCAACGACCTCATCGTGCTCTATGCCCGGGTGCACGGCCACGTGGTCCGGCTCAAGGGCGGGGACCCGTTCGTGTTCGGGCGGGGGCGGGAGGAAATGCTCTTCGCCCAGAGCCACGGCCTGCAGACGGCCTACGTGCCGGGCATCAGCAGCGCGGTGGCCGTACCCGGCAGCCTGGGCATCCCGGTCACGCACCGCGGCCTGAGCGAGGCCTTTCGGGTGATTACCGCCACTACGGCCAGCGGCGAACTGTCGCAGGAAGTCATCAAGGCGGCGCAGGCGCCCAAGGCCACGGCCGTGATTCTGATGGGGATGAGCCAGGTCGAGGCCATTGCCGATGCCTACGTGCACTTCGGCCACGGGCACCGGCCGGCGGCCGTGATTCAGGACGGCACGCTGCCCACGGCCCGGCTGCTGCAAACCACCGTGGCCGAGCTGCCGCGGCGCGTGGCCGAAGCGGGCCTGACCGCGCCGGCCATTATCGTCATCGGCGAAGTCGTCGACCTGGCCGCCGCGCCGGCCGACCTGGCCCCGCAGCTGGCGCCCCTCGCGGCCGTGGCCTAACCGCCGCACCTGCTCTCCCCTTCTTTTCTACGACCACCGCCTTTTCTCCAGTTCTTATGTCCACGTCCGACACCGGCCAGCGCCTGCCCATAGCCTTCGACGACCACGTGCTGCGCCAGCTCGCCGGCGACTTCAGCGAACAGCAGCTGCTGTGGCTGAGCGGCTACTTCTACGGCCGCTACGCCGCCGGCAGCGGCTCCGACCTGGCCGCCGCAGTGGCCCAGGTGGCGCCGGCCCAAACGACGCCCGCCGCGGCCGGTCGGCGCCTCACGGTGCTGTATGGCTCGCAAACGGGCAACAGCAAAAAAGTGGCTCTGCAAGCCGTGGAAGCGGCCCAGCAGCGCGGGCTTAACGCTACCGCCCGCGACATGAACGACTACCAAGGGCGGGAGCTGAGCAAGGAAGAAGTGCTGCTGGTCGTGGTCAGCACCCAGGGCGAGGGCGAGCCGCCGGTAGCGGCCGAGGAATTGCACCGGTTTCTGGGCAGCGCCCGGGCGCCCAAGTTGCCGCAGCTGCGCTACGCGGTGCTGGCCCTCGGCGACCGGAGCTATCTGCAGTTCTGCCAGACCGGCCGGGACTTCGACGAGCGCCTCGGCAAGCTAGGCGCCACTGCCCTGGCCCCGCGCGTCGACTGCGACCTGGACTTTCACGCCGACGCCCGGCAGTGGATTGCGGCGGTACTGGACGTCCTCGGCCAGCCGGCGACGTCCGCTGCGGTGAGCATCAAACGTGCGCCGGCGCCGCTGACGACCGAGGCGTACTCCCGTCACCATCCGTTGACGGCCGAGGTGCTGGAGAAGATTCAGCTCAACGGCCGCGGCTCAACCAAGGAAACCTACCACCTGGAGCTGTCCTTGGCCGGCTCCGGCCTGCAGTACGAGCCCGGCGACGCGCTGTCGGTGATTCCGACCAATTCCGAAGCCTTGGTAGAGGAAGTCTTGCGCGCCACTCAGCTCTCGGCCGATGCGCCGGTGCTGCTTAAGGGCGAGCGGCTGCGGCTGGCCACGGCCCTGACCGAGCGGCTGGAGCTGAGCACCCTCTCGCGCGACGTGCTGGAGCGCTACGCCCAGCACCAGCCGCAGCCCAAGCTGCGCGAGCTGGCCGGCGCCACGCAGCAGCTCCAGGCTTACCTCTACGGCCGCGACGCCGCCGACCTGCTGGTGGATTACCCGGCCGAACTATCGGCTCAGCAGCTGGTGGATACCCTGCGGCCGCTGCCGGCCCGGGCTTACTCCCTGGCCAGCAGCTTACTCGCCCACCCCGACGAGGCCCACCTCACCGTGGGGGCGGTGCGCTACGATGCCCACGGCCGCCGGAAGCAGGGCACGTGTTCGTGCTACCTGGCCGACCGCGTGCAGGTCGGCGACTCGCTCCGGGTGTTCGTGGAGCGCAACGAGTACTTCAAGCTGCCCCAGGACCCCAGCGCCAACATCATCATGGTGGGCGCAGGGACGGGGGTGGCGCCCTTCCGCGGCTTCGTGGAGGAACGGGCCGAGCGCGGGGCCAGCGGCCTGAACTGGCTGGTGTTCGGCAACCCGCACTTCACCACTGACTTTCTGTACCAAACCGAGTGGCAGCAGCACTTCAAGCGCGGCACTCTGGCCAAACTTCACGTCGCGTTTTCGCGCGACCAAACCGACAAAATCTACGTGCACAACCGACTCCTGGAATACGCCCGCGACGTGTACGACTGGCTCGAAAGCGGCGCCTACCTCTACGTCTGCGGCGACAAGCAGCGCCTGGCCGCGACGGTTCACAAAGCCCTGGTAAGCGTGGTGCAGCTGGAAAGCGGTGCCTCCTTGGAAGAGGCCGAAGCCTACGTGCGCGCCCTCAAAAAGCAGCGCCGCTACCTCGAAGACGTGTATTAAAGCCCTTGGCGAGGCTAGCGCGCAACAAGAACGTCATCCTGACGAAGGAAGGACCTTGCTCGCCCCCCGCAGCGCCGCTACCCGCGAAGTGCCGACGCTGGGTAATCAGAAAGGCCAAGCGCCGCCATATCCCAACGTCAACCCACTCGCAGCTTGGACTTAACCGGCCGTGCAAGGCTCGAGTAAGATCCTTCGCGAAGGCTCAGGATGACGTTCGATGATTGAAGTCACGCTGCCGCTCTGTCCGCTTACTGCGCCCACCGCTTCCATCCTCTCTCCTTAGCCGAACCCGTGATTATGAAGAAGCACTACGCTTCATCCTGGCTGACCCTTGCCGCTCTACTCGCGGCGGCTCCGGCGGCCGTAGCCCAGCAACAAATCCTCGCCATCAAAGGCACCGTGCGCGAAGCCGGCACCCAGCAGCCGCTGCCCGGCGTGAGCGTGAACATCAAGGGCGGTACTACGGGCACCGTCAGCGACGCGGCGGGGCAGTTTCAGCTCAAGGACCGGCTGCAGTTTCCCTTCGTGCTCGTGTTCAACATGATAGGTTACGAGCCCAAGGAACTCAGCATTCTGGACGCCAAAACGCCTATTTCGGTGGGCTTGGAGTCGAAGGCGGTGCTGACCAATGAGGTGGTGGTATCGGCTTCGCGGGTGGAGGAAAGCCGGCTGAAGTCGCCGGTGGCCATCGAGAAGCTCGACATCCGCGCCATCAAGGAGACGCCGGCGCCGAGCTTCTACGACGCGCTGGAAAACGTGAAGGGCGTGCAGATGACTACTTCCTCGCTGACCTTCAAGGTGCCGAACACCCGCGGCTTCAACATCCCGAACAACTTCCGCTTCATGCAGCTGGTCGACGGCGTGGACATGCAGGCCGCCACCCTGGGCGTGCCGCTGGGCAACGCCATCGGCCCGACCGAGCTGGACGTGGCCTCGGTAGAAATTACACCCGGCGCGGCGTCGGCCCTGTACGGTATGAATGCCATCAACGGTATGGCGAACCTGACCACCAAGAGCCCCTTCACCTACCAGGGCTTGAGCGTGTACCAGAAAGTAGGCGTCAACCATGTCGACGGCAAGGACCGCGCCCCAAGCGCGCTGACCGAAACGGCCGTGCGCTGGGCCCAAGCCGTGGGCGCCACGCAGCGCTTCGCCTACAAGGTGAACCTGAGCTACCTGCGCGGCACCGACTGGCTGGCCAACACCCAGACCGACCAGAACCCGCAGAACCTGAGCTCGGCCAACCCGCGCTTCCCCGAGCTGAGCGGCCCGAATAACCCGGCGGCCGACCTCTGGAACCGCTACGGCGACGACAACGCCGGCAACGCGAGCATCACCATTCCCTACAACGGCCGCAACGAAACCTTCAACGTGCGCCGCACCGGCTACTACGAGCGGGATTTGACGAACCCCATCGTGCGCAACATCAAAGCCGACGCCAGCCTGCACTACAAGCTCACCGACAAGCTGGAGCTGAGCTACGGCTACCGCTTCGGGCTGATGGACGGCGTGTTTCAGCGCGGCAACAAGATTCAGCTCGACGGCGTGACGGTGCAAAACCACAAACTGGAGCTGCGCGGCGCCGACTTCACCCTGCGCGGCTACATGCTGGTCGAAAACACCGGCAATTCCTACAACCTCAACCCGCTGGCGCTGAACCTGGATTTGCAGAACGGCTCCAACGCCGCTTGGGGCGCCAAATTCCGCAGCGAGTTGCAAAGCCAGCTGGGCGCCGGCGTAGGCTTGGCCGACGCCATGCGCCAAGCCCGCGTAGTGGCCGATGCCGGCCGCGCCCAGCCCGGCACGCCGGAGTTTGAGGCGCTCAAAAAGCAGATTATCAGCACCAACAACTGGGACAGCGGCGTGAACGTGCCCGGCGCGCCCACGCCCGGCGGGGCGGCCCTCACCCAGCGCAGCCACACCTACCACGCCGACGCGCTCTGGAACCTGGGTCCGCGCATCAAGTTCGCAGACGTGGTGCTCGGCGCCGACGCCCGCGTGTACGCCGTCATTCCCGACGGCAACAACTTCGTGGACTTCGGCCGCCCGCTCGCGGAGCGCACCCAGCCCGGTGGGGCCAACCAGTACTACCGCAAAATCGGCGGCTTTGCCCAGGCCACCAAGCTGCTCTTCCACGACCGGCTCAAGCTCACCGGCTCGTTGCGTCTCGACTACAACCCCGAGTTCAAGCCCAAGCTCAACCCGCGGATTGCAGCCGTGTACTCGGCCGGCGCGAATCAGAACCACAACTTCCGCGCCTCCTACCAGAACGGCTGGCGCTTCCCCTCGCTGTTTGAGGCGCTGTCGTTCGTCAACAACGGCAACGTGCGCCGCGTGGGCGGTCTGGCCCGCGTCAACGAGGGCCTAAACTACCTCGACAACTCCTACACGCTGACCTCGATTTCGACCTTCAACGCCGCGGTGAATGCCTACGTGGCCGCCAACGCCGGCACCACAGCCAACCAAGCCGCGCTGCGACCCGAAATCCGCAGCCTGCTGCAAGTCGGCAACCTGCCCACCGAGCAGCCCGAGCAAATCAATGCCTACGAGGTGGGCTACCGCAGCGTGCTGCTCGACAACCGCCTCTCCCTGGACATGGACGCCTACTACAACGTTTATTCCGGCTTCCTGGGCCAGGTGGAAGTGAGCGTGCCCAAGGATGCCACGGGCCAGCAGGTGCAGGTCGGCAGTGACGACGCGGTGCTGGCCGCGCTGAACGCGAACCGCGCCGCCCGGCAGGACCGTTACCGCGTGTACACCAACGCCCGCAACGACTACCGCAGCTACGGTTCCACCCTCGGCCTGACCTACAACGTGGTGCAGAAGTTCACCGTGGGCGGCAACGTGAGCTACAACGCGCTGTCGGAAAACAAGCAGGCCGACATCTTCGTGACCGGTTTCAACACCCCGAAGTGGGTGACCAACCTGACCTTCGGCAACCGCGAAGTGGTGCGCAATGTGGGCTTCAACGTGGTGTGGCGCCGCCAGAGCGCCTTCTACTGGGAAAGCCCGCTGGCCAACGGCCAAGTACCCAGCTACCAGACCGTCGACGCGCAGGTGAACGTGCGCGTGCCCGCCCTGAAGTCGACCATCAAAGTCGGCGGGGCCAACCTGCTCAACAACCGCTACATCCAGTACGCCGCCGGCCCGACCATCGGCGGGCTTTACTACGCGGCCCTCACTTTCGACGGCACGGTGCTGCGCTAACCAACCCAACCAGACCGTCCTGTCGAGCTTGCCGAGACATCACGCGTGCTGAGGTCCGGTAGTAATGTCCTCGTTCAACGAGCAGGTTACTAGCCAGCGAGATGTCTCGGCAAGCTCGACAGGACGGCCTTTTCCACGATTCCCCGCGGAAGCCGCTTCCGCCCACCGATATGACCGACAAGTCCCAGCTTTCCGAAGTCGAGCACGTCAAGGACGCCAGCAATTACCTGCGCGGCACCCTGCGCCAGAGCGTGCAAAACCCGATTACGGGCGCGCTCTACCCCGACGACACCCACCTGATCAAGTTCCACGGCTCCTACCAGCAAACCGACCGCGACCTGGAAAGCGAGCGGAAGCGCCAGAAGCTGGAGCCGCTCTACTCCTTCATGATCCGGGTGCGCGTGCCCGGCGGCGTGGCCTCGCCCGCGCAGTGGCAGCGCATGGACGACCTCGCCAACGAGTACGCCAACGGCACGCTCAAGCTGACCACGCGCCAGACCTTTCAGCTCCACGGCGTGCTCAAGCGCGACCTGCCACAGACCATTCAGGGCTTCAACGCGGTGCTGATGGACAGCATTGCCGGCTGCGGCGACGTGAACCGCAACGTGATGTGCGGCGCCAACCCGCACGAGTCGCGGCTGCACGCGGCAGTGCACGAGGTGTCGAAGCAAATCAGCGCGCACCTCACGCCGCAGACCACGGCCTACTGGGAACTGTGGCTTAATGGTGAGCAGCACCTCACGACCGAGCCAGCCGAAGACGCGGAGCCCATCTACGGCAAGACCTACCTGCCGCGCAAGTTCAAGATTGCCCTGGCCGTGCCGCCCTACAACGACACCGACATCTTCGCCAACGACATCGGCCTCGTGGCCATCGAGGAAAACGGCGCGCTAGCTGGCTTCAACGTGGCCGTGGGCGGCGGCATGGGCATGACCTTCGGTATGCCCGACACCTACCCGCGCCTGGCCGACCTCATCGGCTTCGTGCCAACAGCTCAGGTGGTGGACGTGTGCGAGAAAATCGTGACCATTCAGCGCGACTGGGGCAACCGGCAGAACCGCAAGTTCTCCCGCCTGAAGTACACCCTCGACCGCGTGGGCCTCGACGGGTTCGTGGCCGAGCTGCAGCAGCGCCTTGGGTACGACATTGAGCCCGCCCGCGCCTACCGCTTCGACACGTCGAGCGACAACTTCGGCTGGGTGCAGGGCCCCGACGGCAAGCTGCACCTGGGCTTGTTCGTGGAAGGCGGGCGGGTGAAGGACACTGAAGACGTGCAGCTCAAAACCGCCCTGCGCGAAGTAGCCGAATTCCACACCGGCGAGTTCCGACTGACCGGCAACCAGAACTTGGTTATTGCCAATATTGAGCCCACACACCGCGCCCGGGTGGAAGAAGTGCTGGCCCGATACGGCGTGCTGGGCCCGACCATCAAGCGCACGGCGTTGCGGCTGGGTGCGCTGGCCTGCGTGGCCCTAAACACCTGCTCGCTAGCTTTTGCCGAAGCCGAACGTTATCTTCCCCAGCTCCTCAACCGGCTGGACGCCGTTATCCGGGCCCATGGCCTGGCCAACGCAGGCATCCTGATTCGCATGACCGGCTGCCCCAACGGCTGCGCCCGCCCCTACCTCGGCGAAATCGGGCTGGTGGGCAAGGCCGTCGGCCGCTACAACCTCTACCTCGGCGCGAGTCACGCCGGGGAACGACTGAACAAGCTCTACCGGGAGATGTTAGACGAGGACGGCATCATCGGGGAGCTGACGCCCCTGCTGGCCGCCTACGCCCAATACCGCCTGCCTACCGAACGCTTCGGCGACTTTGTCATCCGCCAGGGACACGTCGCCGCTACCACCCACGGCCAAAACTTCCACGCTTGATGAACTCGTCTGCCCTGCCGCTGCACCTGGCCACCGGCCCGCCCGCCGACGACGCGGCCCCGGCCACCGGCAACACCCTGTTTCCCGTCTTTCTGAAGCTGGAACACCTGCGCGTGCTGCTGGTGGGCGGCGGCGCCGTGGGCCTCGAAAAGCTCACCGCCCTGCTGCGCAACTCCCCCGCCGCCAGCGTCACGGTGGTCAGCGACGTTATTTCCGCCGAAATCCGCACGCTGGCCGCTCAGCACCCGGCCGTGCAGCTGCACGAGCGGCCCTACCAGCTCAGCGACCTGCTGGGCCACGACCTGGTGCTCATTGCCACCAACGACCGGGCGCTGAACAGCCGCATCAAACAAGAAGCCGCCGGCCACGGGCTGCTGGCCAACGTGGCCGACACGCCCGCGGAGTGCGACTTTTACCTGGGCTCCATCGTGCAGAAGGGCGACCTGAAAGTGGCCATCAGCACCAACGGCAAGTCGCCGACGGTGGCCAAGCGCCTGCGCGACGTACTCAGCGAGGTGCTGCCCGACGAGCTGAACGAGGTGCTGCAGCACATGGGCGTCATCCGCAGCCGCCTCTCGGGCGACTTCGCCCAGAAAGTAAAGGCCCTGAACGAGGTGACGGCCGAGCTGGCCGAGTCGCCCGCCACGACCATGTGGCGGCGCATTGCTACGTTCTCGCTGTTCGGCTTCGCGCTGCTGCTGGGCATCAACATCCTCTCGCTCTACTACACCTGGCCGGAAGTCTGGGGCGTGGTCAGCAACGCCCGCACCTTCTACCTGTTCGTGGCCGTGGGCTTCGCTGCACAGCTCGTCGACGGGCTCCTGGGCATGGGTTACGGCGTAGTCACGGCCATCAGCCTGATGTCGTTGGGGCTGAATCCGGCGGCCGTCAGCGCCAGCATCCACACGGCCGAAATGTTTGCCAGCGGCGCCTCGGGCTACAACCACTACCGCTTCGGCAACGTGAACCGCCGCTTGTTTCGGGCGCTGCTGATTCCGGGCATCCTGGGCGCGGTGAGCGGAGCATTCCTGCTCTCCAAGTTCGGCGATGAATACGCCGGCTACGTGAAGCCCGTGCTGGCCTGCTATCTGCTGCTGCTGGGCCTACGCATCATCAGCAAAGCCTTTCGCAAGCCCGACCTGCGCAAGCGTAAGGTCAAGCACGTGGGCTGGCTGGCCGGCGCCGGCGGCTTCCTCGACTCGTTCGGCGGCGGCGGCTGGGGCCCCTTGGTTACCAGCACGCTCATTTCGCAGGGCCGCACCCCGCAGTACGTCATCGGCTCGGTAAGCCTGACGGAGTTCTTCGTCACCTTCGCCAGCGCCCTCACTTTCTTCGCCACCATCGGCATCTCGCACTGGCAAGTGGTGCTCGGCCTGATTGTGGGCGGCGTGGCCGCCGCGCCCTTTGCCGCCCGTCTAGCCGGCCGCATTTCCACCCGCTTCATGTTCCTGGGCGTGGGCCTGATGGTTATCATCTGGAGCCTGTGGGCCCTGCGCAAGGTGTTTTTCTGATTCAGCTACACAGCCCGAATAAACCAAAACGTCATTCCTCGACAAGCGCGGAATGACGTTTTGGTTTATTCGGGCAGCGCGGAATGCGGCTTCGCGGTATCAGTTCAACTCCCCAAGCGGCGGCACGTCTACGTCGGGGCGGCGGCGGAAGGAGCTGGGCAACTCGGCAGGACGGCGGCGGTTGTAAAACGCGTCTTCGCTGTAGCTGGGCTGCTCGTAGAAGGGCGACTGACTTTCGCGGCTGGGCACCGGCAGGCTCAGGGCGCGCAACATGGCTTCCTCGTACTCGCGGCTGATGCTGATTTCCTGGTAAGGCGGGTAATTCAGCACCGCCTCGGCGGTGAGAGCCGGCACAAAGACGTTGTCCCCGTCGTCGTCGAGCGCGGCGGCGCCAATGGGAATCAGGATATGCCGCTCGTGCTGGTTGATGTTCAGGCCGGCGTCCAGTTCCACGTCGAGGTAGCGCACTTTCAGCACTTCACGCTCCACAATGAGTTCGTACACGTCGCCAAAGCGTTTGCCGTCGGCGCCGCGCACGGCCCAGCCGCGCACGTCGGGGCTGCCGTCGGCTACTTCGAAGTCGGTCAGGTCGCGCAGCCGGGCCAGGTGCATGCCCTCGGCGCTGGGGACGGGAGTTGTTTCCATACTGCTTGCTGAATCAGGGAGGGGCGGTCGGTTACGCCGCGGGCTTTTCCAGTACGCGCAACACGTTGGCGGCCTGCTGAAAAAACGCCTGCGTGGCCTGTTGTTCGGCCGCGGTGGCCGTGCGGCCGCTGAGCTGGGCGGCTTGGTCCACCAGTTTCTTCACGTCGGTTTCGATGGTGGCGTAGCCGCGGCGCTGCATTTCCTGCATCAGCTCGGCCGCCGCCACGAAGCCGGGCCGCAGCGAGCCGCCGTCGGCCACGCGGCTGGTGGCGCTGGTCAGGTCGTTGCGCTTTTCCTCCACGGCGGGCGTGCGCAGGTCGGTGCGGTCGGCCAAGCTCACCAGCACATTGGTCAGCAGCCCCAGCCCGCGGCGGGCGTAGGTCGAGCTGCTCGGGTCGTCGGCCACGAAGGCGTAGAAATCGGCCGGTTCGGCCCCGGCTTCCTCGCTCACGTCGTCGGTAGCCAGGTTGCCCACCGACGGGTCGCCGGTGGGGGCTGCGGGGTCGGCGGTGGCAGCGGCGTCGCCGCTGGGCACGCTCACCGTGTCGGCGGGCGTAGCGGCCGGCGCCCCGGGGGCGGGGGCGGGCGGCGTGGCTTGGTCGCGGCTGACGAGGTACCACACGCCCAGGGCCAGCACCACCAGCACCGCTATCAAGAGCGGCCACGGGCTTATTCTTCTTTTCTTCCGTTGAATGTTGATTTCAGCCATAAGAGTTGCGGAGAGCCTTCGGCGTAGTCCATACGCGTTGCCACGAAAATAGGTGCTGCGCGGACTTTGCAGACGGCCTGCAGGCCGCACCACGCGGCGGCGCGGCATGAGGTACCGCCGACGTCCATTGTGGTTGATCAAACAAGCGGCAAGCGCCTCCGTTCTTCTGCTCCCGGCCCCGCACTGGACAGATGCTGTTGCGGCCGGTTACGCAGAGTGTGGCGCCTAACGGTTTACTTACCGCCCCAACCTACGCCGCTGCCCGTGTCTCCCGAATCCGTTTTGCAAGAACTGCTAGCGCGCGCCCTGCTGCCGCCCGCCCAAGCGGCGCTCATCCGCGCCGACGAAACCCGCCGCCCCTTCTCGCTGCACCGCGAGCTGCGCCTGCTGCTGTACCTGGGCATCGTGCTGCTCAGCGGTGGGCTGGGCGTGCTCATTTACCAGCACATCGACCGCATCGGCCACGGCGTGATAGTGGCCGCCATGGCCGGGCTGATGCTGGCCTGCCTGGGCTACGCGGCGCGGCACCTGCCGCCCTTCACCTGGGCCGAGGCCCCGCGTACCGGCTTTCTGCCCGACTACGCCCTGCTGCTCGGCTGCCTGCTCTTCGTCACCCTCGAAACCTACCTGCAGGTGCAGTACGGCGTGTTTGGCTCCCGCTACGGGCTAGCCACGGTGCTGCCGGCAGCAGTGTTTTTTGCCCTGGCTTACCGCTTCGACCACCGCGGCGTGCTGGCCATGGGCATCACGGCGCTGGCGGCCTGGGTGGGCGTCACCATTCAGCCGCTGTCGGCCTTCGTCACCAACGACTTCTGGCATTCCCGCCTGAGCACCGCGGCCATCGTGCTGGGCCTGGGCCTGATGGCGACCGGGCTGCTGGCGGAGCGCTACGGCCGCAAGGCGCACTTTGCTTTCACCTACCTCTCGCTGGGCAGCAACCTGCTGCTGCTGGCCGCCACCGCCTCCCTGCTCGATTTCACGCCCGGCGCCGGCAGCTTTCCGCCGGTGGTACTGGTGCCGCTGATCCTGGCCGTGTGCGCCGCCTTGGTGTGGTACGCCCGCCGGGCGCACTCGTACTTGCTGCTGCTACTGGGCGTCGCCTACGCCTACGTGGTGGTGACCTACCTGCTGGTGCGCCTCATCGAATTCACCAACGGCTTCAACGACGGCGGCTTCGTGCTGCTGCTGTTTTACGTGCCGCTGTCGGCCGTCGGGGTGGTGTGGCTGCTGCTGAACATCAAGAAACTTCTGCGCCCCCGATGAGCCGCCTCTACGCTTACAACCCCGCCTGGCCGCACCACGAGGCCATTCAGGCCCAGGCCACCCGTTGGCACAAGCGCGGCCTGCTCACGCCCGCGCAGCTCAGCGCCGCGCAAGCCGCCTTCCCGCTCGACTTTTACCGCCCGCCCCTGCTGCTGCGCATTGGCCTGTTTCTCTTCACCGTGCTCGGAGCCCTAGCCGGCGCGGGGCTGCTGGGCATGCTGCTGCAGTTCAATTTTCTGGGCACGCTCATCACCACGCTCGTTATCGGCGGGGCGGTGCTAGAGCTGGTTATCAGCGGCAAGCGCCTCTACCATTCCGGCGCCGACAACGCCCTGCTCTACCTGGAGCTGCTCGGCATCGGAGCACTGATTTTATACCTGGTCTACGAGCAGGGTGGGCAGGGTGCCCACGACCCGGCGCTAGGCACTTGGCGCCTGCACTGGGCCTTGCTGCTCACCTTAGCCGTGCTGCTGCTGGCCACCCTGCGCTACGCCGACCGCCTGGTGGCCACGGCCGCTTACCTAAACGCCCTGCTGCTGCTCGGCAACCTGCTGCTGATGCTCCCGCTGGGCACGATGCTACTCCCGTTCGTCCTTTGCGCCGCTTCGGCCGGGGCCTACCTCTGGTTTACCCGGCAACTCCGACAGCCCGCCCGGCTGTATTACCACCGTTGCCTGCAGCTGCTGCGCGGCGCGGCGCTGGGCACGGCGTACTTGGCCGTCAATTACTGGGCCGTGCGCGAGGGTAACGCTGCTCTGCTGCCGGGCTACCTGCCCGCGTCGCCGCAGATTCCGCTGGCGGGGCTGTTCTACCTACTCACGGCCGGCATTCCGCTATTTTACCTCGCCGGCGGCCTGCGTCGCCCCGACCGCACCTGGCTCTGGCTGGGACTGCTGACGGCCGCTTTTTCCGTTTTCACCCTGCGCTACTACCGCAGCGTGCTGCCCGCGCCTTGGGCAGCTACCTTGGCCGGGGCCCTACTCACGGCCGTTGCCGTGTGGGCCACCCGTTACCTGCACCGCGGGCGCCACGGCCTCACCTCCGCCGCCGATGCCGCCGACGACCAGCAGCTCAACCTGGAATCCTTGGTTGTTGCGCAAACCGCCCACAGCGCCCCGGCGGCTGGTGCCGCGGCCGGCGTGCAGTTCGGTGGCGGCCACTCCGGCGGCGGCGGGGCGTCCGCCGATTACTGAAACAGCTGAGGTCAACGCAAAACGCCCCGGCGCGCCAATTGCGCACCGGGGCTTTTGCGTTGGTGGGAGGGCCGAGCTTAGGCCGGCACTTTGCGGTACATCTTGGCCAGCTGCTCCACGGCGTAGTCTACTTCCTCGGCCGTGTTGTACTTGCTCATCGAGAAGCGCACGGCGCCGCGCTGCGGGTCGCAGCCCAGGGCCGTGAGCACGTGCGAGCCAATGTTGGAGCCGCTGGTGCAGGCCGAGCCGCCGGATGCCGACACGTGGTTGATGTCGAGGTTGAAGAGCAGCATTTCGTTGAACTCCGACGGCGGCAAGCTCACGCTCAGCACCGTGTAAAGGCTTTGCTCGGCGTCGGCCGACAGGCCGTTGAACTGCACGTCGTCGATTTCGTTGCGCAGCTTGGCAATGAAACGGTCCTTCAGCCCCTGAATGTGCTGCTGATGCTGGTCCATGTCGCGGTAGGCAATTTCCAGCGCCTTGGCCAGCCCCACGATGCCGTACACGTTTTCGGTGCCGGCGCGCACGTTGCGCTCCTGCGCCCCACCGTGAATCAGCGGCTGCACCTGCAGGCCCGCGCTGGTGTAGATAAAGCCCGCGCCCTTGGGGCCGTGAAACTTATGCGCCGAACCCACCAAGAAGTGGTTTTGCAGCTGCTGCACGTTGTGGCGGTAGTGGCCCATCGTCTGCACCGTATCGGTGTGGAAGATGGCGCCGTGGGCCCGACAAATCCGCCCGATGGCCTCGATGTCGTTCAGGTTGCCGATTTCGTTGTTGGCGTGCATCAGGCTCACAAAGGAGCGCGTGTGCGTGCCCAGCAGCTCGTCGAGGTGCTCCAGGTCCAGCTTGCCCTGCTCGTCGAAGCGCACAAAGCTCAGCTCAATCTCGCCCGACTTCTGCAGCGCCTCCAAGGTGTGCAGCACCGCGTGGTGCTCCAGTTTCGAGGTGACGGCGTGCTTCAGTCCCAGCGTCCGAATCGAGCCAAACGCAGCGTAGTTGTCGGCTTCGGTGCCGCCCGAAGTAAAGCTGATTTCGGCCGGGGCGGCGCCAATCAGGTGAGCAATGGTCTTGCGGGCGTTTTCGATGGCCGCGCGCACCTTGCGGCCGTGGCCGTGAATGGAGCTGGGGTTGCCGAAATGCTCCGTCAAAAACGGCATCATGGCGTCCAGCACCTCCGGGTCGAGGGGCGTGGTGGCGGCGTTGTCGAAATAAACCGAAGGCGTAGCGTGGTTGGGCGTCATGCGCAGGCACGTTCAGGGGTGGACTGCAAAAATAACGGATTGCCCCTATCTAAGCCCGGCCTTGTCCGGTTGGCTACCGGCCGCCCCGCCCCAATGGCCGGATTAACCCACTGATTTATTGCCAAAAACAACAGCGCCCCGGCCATCAGACCGGGGCGCTGCGCAAGAAATCGACGGCAAAATCCGTGAAATCTAAAAATTCCAGGGTCTAGCCTTTGGCCGAAATGATTTCCTTGATGTCGCCGATAATTTTCTGGGCCAAGTGGTCGGCCGTGGCGTTGGAGTCCGACTCGGCATAGATGCGGATGATCGGTTCGGTGTTCGACTTGCGCAGGTGCACCCACTCCTTGTCGAACTCGATTTTCACCCCGTCGATGGTATTCACCGGCTGCTTGGCGTAGCGCTTTTCCATTTGCGCCAGCACCAGATCGGTGTCGATGTCTGGGGTTAGCTCGATCTTGTTTTTCGAGATGAAGTAGTTCGGGTACGATGCCCGCAAGCGCGTCATCGTCTTGCCCGACTTGGCCAAGTGCGTAAGAAACAGCGCAATGCCCACCAAAGCGTCGCGGCCATAGTGCAGCTCAGGGTAGATGATGCCGCCGTTGCCCTCACCGCCAATGACGGTGTTGGTTTCCTTCATCTTGGTCACCACGTTCACCTCGCCTACCGCGGCGGCGGCGTACTGGCCACCGTGCTTCTCGGTCACGTCGCGCAGGGCACGGGTGCTGCTCAGGTTGCTCACCGTATTGCCACCGCCCAGCTGCCCGAGCACGTAGTCGGCCACGGCCACCAGCGTGTACTCCTCGCCGAACATGGTGCCGTCCTCGTTGATGAGGGCCAGGCGGTCCACGTCGGGGTCTACCACGATGCCGAGGTCGAACGAGCCTTTTTCGAGCACCTTGGCAATGTCGCGCAGGTTTTCGGGCAGCGGTTCGGGGTTGTGAGCGAAGTCACCGGTCGGCTCGCAATACAGCTTCTCAATGGTCGTCACGCCCAGGGCCTCCAGCAGCAGCGGCACCGCAATGCCGCCCGACGAGTTGACGGCGTCGACCACCACCCGGAAGTTTTTGGCCTTGATGGCTTCCACGTCAACCAACGGTAGCGCCAAAATAGCCTTGATGTGCTTTTTCAGCGCCCCGTTATCGGTGGTCACGTGGCCCAGCTTGGTTACCTGCGCGAAATCGAAGGCTTCCTGCTCGGCCAGTTCCAGCACCTGCTTGCCGTCGGCATCCGAAATGAACTCGCCCTTCTCGTTGAGCAGTTTCAGCGCGTTCCACTGCTTGGGGTTGTGCGAAGCCGTCAGGATGATGCCGCCGGCCGCCTTGCGGGCCGGCACGGCCATTTCCACCGTCGGCGTAGTAGAAAGCCCTAGGTCGATGACATCGATGCCCAGCCCCTGCAAGGTGCCGATAACCAGCTTGTTGACCATGTCGCCGGAAAGGCGGGCGTCGCGGCCTACCACCACGGTGCGGTGTTGCGAGTTGGCCAGGGCCCAGGTGCCAAAGGCAGCCGTGAACTTCACCACGTCGATGGGGGTCAGCGCGTCGCCCGCCCGGCCGCCGATGGTGCCTCGGATGCCCGAGATGGATTTGATCAGTGCCACAAGAAATGTCGGTTTTTCAGGCGGCAAAAGTAGCGAATCCCCCCCGCCCCGCCTACTAGGTGGGTACTCACTCGGCTCGTTTTTAGCTTGCGCCGTATATTTGAGACAATGGAGTATAACACCCCCGACCGGCGCCCCGCCCAACTGGCGGCCTTCGGCCGTCTGCTCGACGTACTGGACCGCCTGCGGGCCGAGTGTCCGTGGGACCGGAAGCAGACCATGCAGAGCCTGCGCCACCTCACCATCGAAGAAACCTACGAGCTGGCCGATGCCATCCTGCGCGACGACCTCGCGGACGTGCAGAAAGAGCTCGGCGACGTGATGCTGCACTTGGTGTTCTACGCCAAAATTGCCAGCGAGCAGGGCCGCTTCGACGTGGCCGACGTACTCAACGCGCAGTGCGACAAACTCATTCACCGCCACCCGCACATCTACGGCGACGTGACGGTGCAGAACGAGGACGACGTGAAGCGCAACTGGGAGCAGCTGAAACTCAAAGAGAAGGGCAACGATTCGGTTCTTGGTGGCGTACCAGTGTCGCTGCCGGCCCTGGTGAAAGCCATGCGCATCCAGGAAAAAGCGCGCGGCGCCGGCTTCGATTGGGAAGAAAAAGCGCAAGTGTGGGCCAAAGTGCAGGAAGAACTGGCCGAGTTCGGGGCCGAATTCCGCGACGGCGACGTGGTGGACCCGGCCCGGGCCAGCGCCGAGTTTGGCGACCTGCTCTTTTCGCTCGTCAATTTTGCCCGCTTCGCCGGCATCAACCCCGAGGAAGCCCTGGAGCAGACCAACCGGAAGTTTATCCACCGCTTCCGGTATCTGGAAACCGAAGTTGCCCGCTCGGGTCGGCGCCTCGCCGACCTCTCGCTGGCTGAGATGGATGAATACTGGAACGCCGCCAAACACTTGCCTAACACCGGTTCTGAACCAAACTCCGCGAAATAGCCTTTTTTTGGGGCTAATGCCGTTTTAAACGCTTTAGACCCGTTTTTAATTTGGCGGCGCCAAGCCTTTTGTTTAGGTTTGCCAAGGATAGACCTACTACGGACGAAGGCCCCGCACACGAGCAGACCCACAGATTTGGCTTCTTTTCCCTGGCCAATTTGTGAGGGTGAGCGGGGCTCCGCCGTCTTAGGCCTTTCGGTTTTTTAAACCACTTTCCAACCACAAGTCAACCTTTTTCACCAACCAACCCTTTCTTAATCTCCGGAACAATGGAACAAAAGAATGTCCCGAACAAGCCGGCTACGGCTCCCCGGCCTGCCGCTCCTGCAGCGCCGAAGACTGGCGAAGCCAAAGGCGGCGGTTCGGCACTGGCCGCTATCGTGATTCCGCTGGCTCTTGTCATCAGCTACGTGGTGTGGAAATTCGTCATGGGCGACGGTAGCCACTTCCAAGGCGGCAACAACCACAACAACCCCATGCCCGGTGATTACCTCGGCATCGTGTACAAGGGCGGTGTTATCGTGCCGATCCTGATGTCGTTCTTCCTGATCGTGGTGACGTTCTCGATTGAGCGCTTCCTCACCATCAGCCGCGCCAAAGGCACCAAGAGCATCGAGACGTTTGTTCGCACCGTGCGCCAGAAGCTGAACGTAAACGACATCACCGGCGCCATCGCCGCCTGCGACCAGCAGAAGGGCTCGGTTGCTAACGTGGTGAAGTCGGGCCTGCTGAAGTACCAGGAAATGGCCCGCGAGCGGGGCATGGACAAAGACCAGAAGATCCTGGCTATCCAGAAGGAAATCGAGGAATCGACCGCTCTGGAGCTGCCGATGCTGGAAAAGAACCTGGTTATCATCTCGACCCTTGCTTCGGTTGCTACCCTGGTGGGTCTGCTCGGTACGGTATTCGGCATGATCAACGCATTCGCCGCTCTGGCTAACGCCGGTGCTCCGGATGCAGTAGGTCTGGCCAACGGTATCTCGGAAGCTCTGATCAACACGGCTCTGGGTATCTTGACGTCGGCCATTGCCATCATCATGTACAACTTCTTCACGAGCAAGATCGACGAGCTGACCTACAGCATCGACGAGGCCGGGTTCTCCATCATTCAGACCTTCGCTGCTCAACACGGCGACAACGGCGTACAAAACGGTGTGGTAGCGTAAACTAAACGCTGCACCTCGTACGTTACTGAATCAAAGAACCTTCTGAACTAGCCAGAAATGCCGAAAGTAAAACCTCACCGAGTGTCACCATCGTTGGACATGACCCCGATGGTAGACTTGGCCTTCTTGCTGGTGACCTTCTTCATGCTCACCGCTACGCCGACGGAAGACACGGCTGTGGTGGTGGACACCCCGTCCTCCATTTCGGAGAAGTCGCTGCCCGACAAGGGCGTGCTGACCATCACCATCGATAAGGACAAGCGCGTATTCTTCAGCTCGGACTCGCAGCCGGTGAAGATGAAAGCCTTGGAAACCGTCGGTGCCAAGTATGGCCAGAGCTTCTCCGACAAGGAAAAGAAGCAGTTTTCGCTGCTGCCCGACTTCGGTCTTGAAGCCCAGCAAATCAAGGGCTTCGTGAACCTGCCGGCCGAGCAGCGCAAAGCCTTCAAACAGCCGGGCATCCCGACCGACTCGCTGAATAACCAGCTGGCCGAATGGGTAATCGCGGCGCGGAGTGCCAACATCAGCGTGCTGAACACTGCCCCGTACATTGCCATCAAAGGCGACGGGCTGGCCGACGTGCCGACGGTGAAGAAAGTCATCAAGATTCTGCAGGAGAAGAACCTGAACCGTTTCTATCTCGTCACCGACCTGGAAACCAAACCGGTTGCCAGCAACTAAGTAGCCATGGCTGAAATACAACAACAGGCTGACTCCGGTAAAGGCGGTAAGAAGCGGGCCAAGAAAATGTCGACCAAAATCGACATGACCCCCATGGTAGACTTGGCCTTCCTCCTGCTGACCTTCTTCATGCTCACCACGACGTTTGCAAAGCCGAAGGTGATGCAGATTTCGATGCCGGTAAAGCCGAAACCGGAAGATGAACAACAAGAGTTGAAAGCGTCTGACGCTTTCACCGTACTGCTGGGCGAAAACAACAAGCTCTACTACTACGAGGGCTTGGTTACGGATAAGCCGCAGTTGCAGCTGAGCAGCTACTCAGCTGAAGGTATCCGCAAGACGCTGGTTGACCGTCGTGCCCGCCGCCCCACTACCGTGGTGCTGATCAAGGCGGCTGACAAGGCCAACTACAAAAACATGGTGGATATCCTGGACGAAATGACCATTACCGGGCAGCAGAAGTACGCTCTGGTGGACATTACGAAGGATGACGAGAACCTTATAACCACCTCTGGCCTATGATGGATAATGCTCAATTGGCCCGGGCGTCCTTCAACGACATAGTGTTTGAAGGTCGCAACAAGGCCTACGGCGCTTACGTGCTGCGCAAGCTGTACGGCAAGCACGTAACCCGCGCTTTCCTGGTCGCCATTATCGCCTTCGCGCTGCTGATCTTCGGGCCGGTTATCGCCAGCATGCTCACGCCGAAAGCAGATAAGACGCCGGACAAGGTGGAGGTCGACGTGACCCTGGAGGCACCGCCTCTGGAGAACCAGCCGCCGCCCCCGCCGCCCCCGCCCTCGGCTCCGCCCCCCCCTCCTCCTAAGCTGTCGACCGTGCGCTTTACCCCGCCGGTGGTGAAGAAGGACGAAGAAGTACGGAAGGTGGAAGAAATTCCTGACCAGAAGGAACTCGAGGACAAGGTAGTGGCTACCAAAACGGTTGAAGGCAACACCAACAACCTGGCAGCCGTTGACTTGAGCGGCCTCGACGAAGGCAAAGGCGAAGCAGTAGCGGAGGTAGTAGAACAGAAGGTCTACACCTACGTGGAGCAGATGCCGACGCCTCCCGGTGGCATGGAAGGCCTGATGCAGTACTTGGGTAAAAACATCAAGTACCCGGCGCTGGCCCTGCGCAACCAAGTTGAAGGCAAGGTATTCGTGAACTTCGTAGTAGGTCCGGATGGGCAAATCTCGAACGTAACGGTAACCAAAGGCATCGGTGCCGGCTGCGACGAAGAAGCAGTTCGCGTAATCAGCAAGATGCCGGCTTGGGCCCCGGGTAAGCAGAACGGCCGTGCCGTGAGCGTGTCCTACACCGTTCCGGTGACGTTCACCATCAAGTAAGCTGCTTATCTGACAACCTCGTCAGTCTCATTAAAACCCCGAATCAGGCTCCAGCTTGGTTCGGGGTTTTGCTTTTTCCGGCTTATCTGGAATTTTTCCGGTTATGCCATATACCAACCGCTGCCGCCCCGCCGTTTACTGCTTGAAGGTCAGGCGACAGGAGTGGGTTTAGGGGAATTAGGGCCGGGCCGAATGCGCAGTAGTTCTATCGTTCACCTCACCTCATTCACCGCCATGACTCCCTTACACCTTCGCCCTAGCACGCTGGACGAAATCGTCTTCGAGGGCCGCAACAAAGCCTACGGCGCCTTTGACCTGCGCCAGTCTTATCCCACCCACGTGCGCCGCGCCGTTGGCTTGGCGCTGTTGCTGTTTGTCGTACTTGCCTTTGCTCCCAGCATCGTGCGGCGCCTGATGCCCGAACCGGTTGCGGTAAAGCCGCCGGTGCTTGACACGGACCACGATTTTACGCAAGTCAACTTCAAACCCATTGACGAGCCCAAACCGGTGACGCCTCCTGCCACCGGCGCCAAAGTGCCTACAGTAGCTACCCCGACCCTTGTAGTTCCGGATGCCAAGGCGAAGCCCCGAGACGAATCGGTTACTCCGCCAGCCAACGCAATGCCGGGCGCGGTTAACGAGGTTGGCCTCGGCGAAATACCCAATGATGGCAACGTCGTGCCCGGTGACGGTACTGGCAAGCAGCCGCTGGACCTGAGCACGCCGGCTTCCAGTGCTGGCAAAACGGACGTGTTTATCACGGCCGAAGTTATGCCCGCGTTCGAGGGAGGCGACGCGGCACTGGTTGATTTCTTGCGCCGCAATATGCGCTACCCGGCTACGGCTTTGCGCGAGCAGATTGAGGGCAAGGTGTTCGTATCATTCACCGTCAGCGCCACGGGTGAAATTGTGGATGTGCAGGTGCTGAAGGGCCTGGGCTACGGCACCGACGAAGAAGCGCTGCGCGTGGTGCGTAAGATGCCGGCCTGGAAGCCGGGCGTGCAGAATGGGCACGCAGTAGCCGTGCGCTACACTTTGCCGATTACCTTCCGCATCGGCAACTAACTAATCCGGCTTAGTTGCACTCTGCACACTAGAAAGCCCGTTTGAGCATTGCGCTCAAACGGGCTTTTAGCTTTTTTCCTTACCCGAAAACATTGCCGCACCGTAATACAGCGAACAAACCTTCTACTTTTACGCGTTAGGGAGTAGCAGTCCGTGCTGCTGCCTTAACTCTGAAAGCCATGCTGAATACCAACGCCGACGAACGGATTAACAGCCGCCGCGGCCAACAGACGACTTCGCGCTATTTCACCATGCTGATGGCCGTGGTGTACGTAGGACTGGGCACCTTTCTGATTGCCGCGCCTCCCGGGGTGTTTCACCTCACGCTCACAACACGGCGCGTCGTAGGGGGCCTCTTCATCCTGTACGGATTAATTAGATTTGTCCGGGCGTTCCGCCAGCATTTCCGCAAACGACATGATGCTTTTTAAAGCCCCCGCGCGCACTTTTGGCGCCGCCCTGACTTTGAGTGTAGCCCTCTTCCTGGCTAGCTGCAATGGCAACGGGAGTAAGGCCACCTCACCCGATGCCGACAACGACACCCCCACCAGCGGTACCATCAAAGTCAGCATCGACAACACGTTTGAGCCCATTCTGAAGTCGCACATCGACACGTTTCAGAAGCTCTACCAATACGCGCACGTGCAGGCGGCCTATAAGCCCGAGCGCGAGGCCATGCGCGACCTGCTCGACGACAAAGTGCGCGCCATTATTGTGGCCCGCGGGCTGAAGCCGGACGAGCAAGCCGTGTTTGACCGGCAGACCATCGTACCGCGCGTCACGCACGTAGCAACCGACGGGGTGGCCATTATTTTACACCCCTCAAACCCCGACTCCCTGCTGACGCTGGCGCAGCTCAAGGCCATCTTCACCGGCCAAGTGGCGGAGTGGAAAAAGGTCAGCGGTAAAGCTTCAAATCTGGGCAAAATCAACCCGGTGTTTGACCAAAACAACTCCAGCACCACCCGCTATGTGCAGGACTCAGTGACGCGCGGTGCGGCCTTGGCTAAGGAGGTGTTTGCCAGCGAATCGAACCCTAAGCTGATTGATTACGTTGCAACGCATCCGAACGCAATCGGCGTTATCGGTGTTAATTGGATCAGTGACCAGGACGACGCCCAAGTACAGAGCTTTCTGCGCAAGATTCAGGTAGCCGCTATTGGCAAGCGCAAAGTGGCCGCGCCCAGCAAGCCCGACGACTACGTGAAGCCCTACCAAGCCTACCTGGCGACGCAAGAGTACCCGCTGCAACGCAAGCTCTACGTCATCAGCCGCGAGGCCCGCACCGGACTTGGCACCGGCTTTGCATCCTTCGTCGCGGGCAATCAGGGTCAGCTGATTTTCCTGAAATCCGGGCTGATGCCGGCCGTTGGGCAGGTTCGTCTGGTGCAGGCTAACAAAGAGTAAGTCTTTGCTCACCTGCCGCAACTCGTCTCTCACCATTTTCTCACTTACCCTTTTCTCATGACCAACAAGCCCTGGAAGCTCACGCTCCTCGCTGCTTTTTCGCTCGCCGGGTCGGCTGTGTTTGCTCAAAACCTGCCGGCTGCTCGTCAATCCATCGAGCTGGAACGCTACAGCGAAGCCAAGCGTCAGCTGTTGCCCAACCAGTCGAACCCGGAAGCGGCGTACGAACTGGGTCGTTTGTATCTGAAGCAGGAAAAGGCTGACTCGGCCGCCTACTTCTTCAACATGGCCTCGCGCGACACCAAGTACCCGCTGGCCATGATTTCGGCGGGCCGCGCGCTGCTAGCCCAAGGCAAAAAGGCAGAAGCCGACGCGCAGTTTGACGCGGCCGTCAAAGCCACCAAAGGCAAAGACGCCAACATTTACGCGGCCATCGGGCAAGCCTACGCCGAGACGGACGTAAAGGATAACCAGAAAGGCATCGACGCCATCAACCAAGCCATCAAACTCAACAAGAAGGATGATGCCGCGTGGCTGGTGAACCTCGGTGACATCTACGCCAAGCGCGACAACGGCGGTGGTGACGCCATGAACGCCTACGACCGTGCCCTGCGCGCCGACGGCGGCTACGTGCGGGCTTACTACCGCAAAGGCGAGCTGAGCTTCCGTTCGCGCAACGGCGGCGAGGCCCTGACCAACTTCAACAAGGTGACCAGCATCAACGCGGATTACGCCCCGGTGTACCGCGAGCTGGCCAACATGTACTTCTTCGCCGACAAGCCCGAGCTGGCCGTGGAGAACATGAAGAAGTACACGGACATGGCGGAGAAGACGACGGCCACCCAGGCTACGTACGCCGCCTTCCTGTACACGAGCAAGAAGTACCCGGAAGCCATTACCCAGATTCAGGAGGTGTTGGCCAAAGACCCCAACAACGTGACCATGAATCGTCTGTTGGCTTACTCGCTGTACGAAAGCAACCAGAACGACCAAGCCTTGGCCGCTATGGAGAAGTACAATACGCTGGTACCCGCTGACAAACGCATTACGGACGATTACGTGTATCAGGGTAAGATCCTGACGAAAGCGGGCCGTTCGGACGAGGGCATTGCCTTGATTGAAAAGGCTATTGCCGCCAATCCGGACAAGTCGGACGATCTGTTGCCTGACTTGGTGCAAGCGTACATCATCAAAAAAGACTACGCCAATGCCGAGCGCGTGCTGCGTAAGAAGATGTCGAAAGGGACCCCGGCGCTGACCGACCAGGTGCGCCTGGCCAACGTGTATACCATCGATAAAAAGTACGCCCAGGCTGACAGCCTGCTGAACCTGGTTATCACGGCCCGCCCGACGTACACCGCCGGCTACTTGATGCGTGCTCAAGCCAACTCCAACATGGACCCCGAGCTGAAGCAGGGCTTGGCCAAGCCGCACTACGAGAAGTACATCGAAGCAGCTAAAGCTGACCCGACCAAGAACCAAGCTGGTCTGGCCGAAGCTTACCGCTACCTCGGTGCCTACTACTACAACGCAGGTAACAAGGCTCAGGCTATTTCCAGCTACCAGCAGGCACTGGCCGTGAAGCCGGACGACGCGCAGGCGGCTGATGCCATCAAGCAACTCAACACGACGGCAAAGGCAGCGCCCAAGCCGGCCGCTAAGGGCACGAAGAAGTAATTTCTGCCTGAGATATAGAAAAGCCCGCTGTCTTTCGACAGCGGGCTTTTTTGTGCGTTTTAAACGGGGTTGGCTAGGCCGGTTGGTTGGCGTACCGCTCCCAGCGCGCCAAACCCGCCCTAAAGTCATCGGGCAGCTCGACTTCCAGCTGCAGCTGCGCACCCGTGGTTGGGTGCACAAAGCCCAGCGACTTGGCGTGCAAGGCCTGTCGGCTGAGCACTTCGAAGGTGTTTTCGACGAAGCTTTTGTAGGAGCCGGTCCGCTGCCCGTAAAGAATCTTGTCGCCGCCGTAGGCCGCATCGGCGAAGAGCGGGTGGCCAATATGCTTCATGTGCGCCCGGATCTGGTGGGTGCGCCCCGTTTCGAGGTTGCACTGCACCAACGCTACGGGCCCGAAGCTCTGGAGTACTTTGTAGTGCGTCACGGCGTGTTTGCCTTCCGGGCTGCCCTCCGGAAACACGGTCATCAGCTTCCGGTCCTTGGGGTGGCGGCCGATGTTGCCGCGGATGGTACCACTGGCCTCTTTGGGTGTGCCCCACACCAGCGCTAGGTAGGTCCGCTCGATGGTGTGGTAAAAGAACTGGTTCGAGAGGTGCGTCATGGCCCACTCAGTTTTACCAACGACCAGCAGCCCCGACGTATCCTTATCGATGCGGTGCACCAGGCCGGGGCGAATGTCGCCGTTGCGGCCGGTAGGCAGGTTGTGCAGGTGCCAGGCCAAGCCGTTGACCAACGTGCCCGTCCAGTTGCCGTAGGCCGGATGCACCACCATGCCGGCGGGCTTGTTCACTACCAGCAGTTGGTCGTCCTCGTAGCGGATGTCCAAGGCCATTTGCTCGGGCACCACTTTGTCCTCGCGCGGGGGCTCGGGCAGCACCACCGTCACCACGTCGCCGGCTTTCACCTTGTAGCTCGACTTGGCCGGCTTGCCATTCACCTGCACGGCCTCCGCTTCGATGCCAGCTTGCACCTTGGTGCGCGACACGTTGGGCAGGCGGTTGAGCAGAAACTTGTCGAGCCGCATGGGCTCCTGCCGGCCATCGGCCTGAATGCGGTGGTGCTCAAACAGCTCGTCTTCCTCGGCGAGGCCGGCGGCGCTGTCGGGCAGCAAATCGGGGTCTAGGTCGTGTAGCATAGCACGGGCGGGGCTCAAACATACGAAAGCCGGGGCCTGCTTGTCAGGCCCCGGCTTTCGGGTATTCAGCGCGAAGGGTTACTTCTTCTTGACTTTGGTTTTGCTGGCGGCCGGAGTGGCAGCGGGCGTCGTGGCCGGTGCGGCTTTCGGCGCGGCCGAGGGAGCCGGAGCAGCGTTCTGGCCGGGCGTTACGCCCATTTCCTTCAGCACGAGGTCGGAGATGTCGCCGTCTTTTGGGCCGTGCAGCAGGATGGGCGTGGTGCCAAAGCCCGCGTCGGAGTTGAACACGTAGGTGTAGCCGTTTTTCTCGGATACCACGTCAATGGTCTTCTGCAGCTTGTCGTACACCGGCTTCAGCAGGGTCTGCTGGCGCTGCTGCACCGACTGCTCGGCGCTCTGCTGAAACTCTTGAATCGAGGTCTGCATGGTTTGCAGCTCCTTTTCCTTATCAGCACGAATGGCGTCCGGGGTCGTCTGCGGCAGGGCCTGGTAGGCGTCCACCTTCTTGCGGTAGTCGGCTACTTTGGCGTCGAGCTGGTTTTTCAGCTGCGTGCTGTAGTCTTTCAACTGCGACTCGATCTGTTTGCTCTCCGGCATCTGGCTAATCACGTAGTCCACGTTGGTGTAGCCGATTTTGAGCGGACCGGCGGTGGTAGCCGGAGCAGTTTGGGCCAGGGCGGCGGGGGCGGCGGTCAGCGTCAGGGCCGCGGCGGCCAGCACGAGGCGAAACTTGCGGGTCAGGGTCATTGAGCGAGAGGGGTCAGGGGTTTGATGCACAAAGGTAGTTAGTTCCGCGTACCGGGCTTGGCCGTCGAACGGCCTTTGGTGGCCTGGGCCGGCTTGGGGGCCGCGGGGGTGTCGTCGCCGAACTCCGGGTCAGCGGGCGTCTGCGGCGGCGTGACCGTCTTCACTGCACCTTTCGGGCCAGGTTGGTTACGGTCTTCAGAAGCTAAACCTAATTCTTCCAGCACAAATTCCGTGTAGTCGTGCGCCGGATTGGTGTAGAGCATGGTTAGGTCGCCGGCTTTGTCGAATACAATGGCCAGCTGCTTCTTTTTGGCCACTTTTTCCACGGCTTCGAACACCTTGTCCTGAATCGGCTTGGTCAGCTCCTGGCGCTTCTTGAACAGCAGGCCTTCGTAGCCGAACACCTTGTTCTGGTAGGCCTTGGCATCCTGCTCCTTCTTCAGAATCTCGTCCTGCCGTTTCTTCTTCATCGTTTCGGTCAGCAGCACTTCCTCGGCTTGGTAGGTACGGTGCAGCCGGTCGAGGTCCTTCTTTTGGGCCTCCACTTCCTTTTGCCAGTTCTGCGACGCGGTGTTTAGCTCCTGCTGCGCCTGCGCGTAGGCGGGCATCTTGCTGATGATAAACTCCGTGTCGACGTAGCCAAACTTCTGGGCCCGGGCCAGACCGGGCAGCAGCGCCAGCCACAGCAAGGGAAGCGCAAACAATAGTCGTTTCATATGCTACTGAACGCCGGCCACCGGCTGTTTGGTGCCTTAGCGGATCTGCTGACCGATGATGAAGTGGAACTTGCTGTGGTCCTGCCGTTGGGTGTTGCCCAGCGGCACGGGCACGTTGTCGAAGCCGTAGCCGTAGTCGAAGCCCAGCAGGCCGAACGCCGACATAAAGATACGCGCCCCGACGCCCGCCGAGCGGTAGACCTTGAAGGGGTTGTACTGGTTGTAATTGTCGAAGGCGTTGCCGGCTTCGGCAAAGCTCAGCACGTACACCGTCGCGGCCGGGTTCAAGGACACCGGGTAGCGCAGCTCCATCACGTACTTGTTGTACACAATGCCGCCGCTTTCGTTTTGGCGCGCCGTCGGAATGGCAAAGGCATCCTGCGGGTCGTCGTAGCCGCGCAGACCGATGTATTCGGTGCCCACAATGAAGTTCGAGGCGCCGCCGAAGCCCAGGCCCGAACCACCAAGCTTAAAGCGTTCAAACGGCCCGTACGCGCGGCTCTTGTTGTAGCGGCCGATGAAGCCGAAGTGCGTGCGCGTGTTCAGCACCAGCTTGTTGCCCAGCGGCGTAAACCACGAGGCGTCGAACATCCACTTGTGGAATTCCACCCACTCGTTTACGTTCGGGTGCGCCCCCTTGAACACGGAGTAGGGCGGCGTCAGGTTCAACGACAACGTCAGTGCCGAGCCCCGGCGGGTAAAGGTGGGGTTGTCGGTGCTGTTGCGCGCCAGCGTGGTGTTGAAGGTGATGTTGTTGGCCTGCCCGGTGTTGAAGTTGCCGATGTACGGGTAATCCTTCAGGTCGTAGCGGCTCACCGAGAGGCTGTTGCTCAGGGTGAAGTAGTCATCGGGCCAGCGCAGGCGGCGGCCCAGGCCTACCGAGGCGCTATTCACCTTGATGTAGCTCCCCGAGCGCAGCGACGACGCGTCCAGCAAGCCGCTGGTGGAGTAGCGCTGAATGCTGCGGTTCAAGCTTACCGTCAGTGAATTGGGCTTGCGCCCGCCCAGCCAAGGCTCCGTAAACGAGAGCGAGTACGACTGGTACTGCAGGCCGTTGGCTTGCACGTTCAGCGCCAGGCGCTGCCCGTCGCCGCCCGGCACCGGCTTCCAGTTGCGGAAGTCGCCGGCTTTGCGCAGCGAGAAGTTGTTGAATACCAAACCCACCGTGCCGATGAAGCCGGCGTAGCCGCCCCAGCCGCCCGACAGCGTAATCTGGTCGGAGGGCTTTTCAGCCACCGTGTAGTTGATGTCCACCGTACCGTCGGCCGGATTGGGCACCGGGTTCAGGCCCACCTTCTCCGGGTCGAAGTAGCCCAGCGAGGCAATTTCGCGCTGGGAACGGATCAGCAATTCGCGGTTGAACTTGTCGCCCGGCAACGTGCGCAGCTCGCGCCGAATCACGTGGTCCGAGGTCTTGGTGTTGCCCGCGATGTTGACCTCCTTGATGCGCGCCTGCACCCCTTCGGTGATGCGCATCTCGATGTCGATGGAGTCGCCTTCCACGCGGGTTTCCACCGGATCAATCTGGAAGAACAGGTAGCCGTCGTTCATGTAGAGCGACGTCACGTCCTGGCCCGTGGGGTTGTAGTTCAGGCGCTTGTCCAGCGACTCTTTGCTGTACACGTCGCCCTTCTTGATGCCGAGCACCGAGGCCAGCGTCCGGTCGTCGTAGAGGTAGTTGCCGGCCCAGCTGACGTTGCGGAAGTAGTACTTCGGCCCTTCGTCCACGTAGATGCGCAAGGCCAGCTTGTCGGCCTCGCGCTCCGTGCGCTTGTGAATGCCAAACTTGCCGTTCTCCTTGCCGATCCAGCGGTAAGTATGCTCGCTCTGCACGGTAATCAGCGAGTCGCTGGTGATGATAGCGTCGCGGTAGCCGTGGGCGTTGTAGTAGTCGATGACCTTCTGCTTGTCGGCCTCGAATTCGGTCTTGTTGTACTTGCCGGAGTTCAGGAACTTGTAGGCCTTCTTCTCCTTGGTTTTCTTCATCTGCCCCTTCAGCTTGCCGTCCTTGACGGCTTCGTTGCCGATGAAGTCGATGCTGGCGATGCGCACCTTGTCGCCCTTCTTCACGTCGATAACCAGCTCCACGCTGTTGGGCAGCGTCGAGTCGGGCTCCTGGGTGATGTTGATTTTGGCGTTCATGAACCCCTTATCGGTGTAGTACTTGCGTACTGCCTGCCGGGTGTTGTTCAGAAGCGCATCGGTCACCACCTTACCGCGCACAATCTTGATTTTGTTGCGCAGCTCGTCCGCCTGGTTTTTGCCGATGTTGGTGAAGTAAATCTTCGACAAACGCGGCCGTTCCTTAAGCTGGAAGTCCAGGAACACGCGGTTGCCCTCAATGCGGTCAATCACCACGTTCACGTCGCCGAGGATGCCCTGGTCCCAGAGCCGGCGAATGGCGCGCCCGATTTCCTCCCCCGGCAACGACACCGGGTCGCCCACCTTCAGGCCGGTCAGGCCGATCATGGTGTTCGGGTCGAGGTAACGAATGCCGCTAATGGTGATGCCGCCGATTTCGTAGCGCGGCGGCTCTTGGCCCGGGGCCGCGCCCGGCGTGGTTTGCGCCCGGAGCGAGCCGGCCGTTAGCCCCAGCAGCAGCCCCGTCAGCATGGTGCCGCGGAGCCGTGGGAAGAAAGAACTCATCGAAGAAAAAAAGCTTACGAAACGGTCAGTTGCTCACTGGTTTTGCCGAAACGCCGTTCCCGGCGCTGGTACGCCAGTACAGCTTCGTAGAAATGCTCGCGCCGGAAATCCGGCCAGAGCAGTTCGGTGATGTATAGTTCGGTGTAAGCCAGCTGCCACAGCAAAAAGTTGCTGATGCGCTGCTCGCCGCTGGTGCGGATCAGTAGCTCCGGATCAGGGATGCCCGCCGTAGTCAGATACCCCGCCAGCTTCTCCTCCCCCACTTCGGCCGGCGCTACCTTGCCAGCGGCTACGTCTTCGGCCAAGCGGCGCGCTGCTTGTGCCAAATCCCAACGCCCGCTGTAGCTCAGCGCCAACACCAACGTGGTGCGGCTGCCAGCAGCCGTCAGTTCGATGGCTTCGGCCAACTCGCGCTGGCACGAATCGGGTAGCTGGCTGATGTCGCCGATGGCGTGCAGGCGGATATTGTTTTTGAGCAGCGTGGGCGTTTCCTGGCGGATGGTGTGCACCAGCAGTTGCATCAGCGCCATCACCTCGTGCTTGGGCCGGCCCCAATTTTCGGTGGAAAAGGCGTAGAGCGTCAGGTATTGTACCCCAAGCTCGGCAGCAGCTTCTACCGTGTCGCGAACAGCTGTAATGGCACTTTGGTGCCCGAAGATGCGCAGGCCGCCGCGTTTCTTGGCCCAGCGTCCATTACCGTCCATTATGACGGCGACGTGGGCAGGAATGCGGGCAGAGTCAATGGCGGAGCGGGCAGACATGCGAACTATTTGCGTAAAAGAGGCCGCAAGTTACGCAAATGGTTGCACACGCCCGGGACTGAGTGCGTTAGCGCAGCAGTTTCGAATCAGCTTTGTACGGGTCCGGGCAGTTGATTTTGTAGAACGTGTACGACACGCTCAGCCCGGTGTAATAGTACCAATCTTGGTCGTAGCGGTTGGCAAAGGCCGGGCTCTGCTCCTTCACGTGGTCGATCAGGTCGGTAATGGCCTTGCGGGCGCCGGTTTCCAGCCCTAGGTTCCAGTGACGCGACAAGGCCAGCTTCACCCCCACCCCGGCCGGAATGGCAATGCCCAAGGTGTTTTCCGATTGGTTAAAGCCCGGCTGCGGGCCGGTCGTGCGCGTGAAGGCCATAAAGCCCGCGGCACCCACAAACAAGTAAGGGGTGAAGTGCAGCTTGTCGCGCCGGTTGTGATAGTCGAAAAAATTATACTCCAGCGTCCCGGCCAAATCGAGTAGGGAGCCTTTCATACTTGCCTGGCGCAGGGCAGCGATTGGCAACTGGTTGCCGTTCTCGCCTTTTACGTCCGCGTCGTTGGCCCGCAGCAAACCGTAAGTTACCGTGCCGCGCAGGGTGACGGGCACCGAAACGTCCTTGCGGTAAAAGGCCGATACCGCGGGGCGATTATTGAGCAGGCGGTATTCGGGGGCCAAGTCGCCCTTGAAATTCAGGCCGCCGAGGCCCAGGCCAATCTCGCTGGTGTTTTGAGCGGCGGCCGCAGTGGCAAAAAAAACGCTCCCAGCCGGCACAAGGCAGACTAGGAGCGTTTTGAAGAGAGTAGGCTTGGTCATCAGGTGAAGGCTGCGTTGGCGGCAGCCAACGACTGATTAACGGAATTTGGGGCTCTTGATGCGCGGAGCGAGAATGTAGTTCAGCGTAAGACCCGTAACGATGTACCAGTCTTTTTCATTGCTCTTGCCGCGCATGCTGCCAGCCGCGTTGAAGTTAGTAAACTCGCCGCGGTCAGCCGGGTTCTTCACGTTGCCGCCACCAAAGTACTGGGCAGCGCCGGGGTCAAGAGCCTGGTAACCGTAGTAGTTACCGCTAACGTCATCCAGGTAGTCGGTGAAGGTTTTGCGCCAGCCGATTTCCAGGCCAAGGTCAAAACTTTTATTGAGTTTGTAGCGGACACCACCGCCGAAAGGAATGGAGAACTGCCACAGGCCGTAGGTGCCTTCGCCGTTCAGGCGCTGACCTTCGGTGCCCAGCGGCTGCAGGGCAATCCAGTCACCGTCGTTCAGGCCGAAGCCGGCACCGCTCACGCCGTTAGCCCCTACGAGGCCCTTAGGGTTGTGGTGGTATACGGCAACACCCGCAAATACGTACGGTACGAAGTCGGGGCGCTTCAGGTAGTTGTTGCGGTTCTCGATCAGGTCGAAGATACCAACCGCCGAGAATTCCACGATGTCGTTGCGGAAGCTCATGTTGCGGTTGTAGCGGTACTTGGCGTCCGGATCGGTATCGTCAGCAGCTTTGAAGTCGTCGCCGGTGATGCGGCCGTACGACAAGGCGGCGCGGGCCGAAATCCGCGGAGCAAAACGGCGGGTGAAGCTCAGGCCGATGTTGGGTCGGGTAGCGGCAAAACGCAGGCTGGTGATGCTGGGCTTGGGCACTACGTCGCCAAAATAGTTCATGGCGTTCAACGACAGCCCGACGGAGTTATACTGCTTCCGCTTGCTGAACTGCTGGGCACTCGCCTGATTGGCAACTAGCACCAGCGCCAGCACCAGCGTCAGGGTGAGGGTCAAGAGTTTCTTCATACTGTGAGCAATGTTATGATATCAAAGTTCAGGAAAGCACGGTTTGCGCCCGGGCGCAGTTGCAGTTACAAGCAAAAGTAGTAGGACCTCGGAATTATAAAAACAATTCATAGAAAAAATCCGATGCTTTATACCGAAAATCCAGCCGGATTGCGGCGGTCCAAGCCCCAATTCAGTTTACTACGCAAGGTGCTCAAGAAATTTACATGGTTCAACTTGATCAACTTGGCGTCAAATGCCTCCCGGCGCACGGCTACCTGTATGCCCGCGTCTACCGTCACCGAGCGTGAATCGAGGGAGAGCAGGTAGTTGTTGCTCCGGCCCTCAATCTCGAAGGAGATGACGCTACGGTCGGGCACAATCAGCGGCCGCACGTTGAGATTGTGGGGGCATACGGGGGCGATGATGAAATTGTTTGTCTGGGGCAGCATGACGGGCCCGCCGCAGCTCAACGAGTAGCCCGTCGAACCGGTTGGTGTTGAGACGACTAGCCCGTCGGCCCAGTACGAGTTTAAATATTCCCCGTCGATGTAGGTGTGCACCACAATCATCGTCGAGGAGTCGCGCTTGAGGATGGAAAACTCGTTGAGGCCGAAATCGAGCCCACCGAAGACGTCGGGGTCGGTGTCGGCGTGGATGAGGCTGCGGCTTTCCAGGGTAAAGTGGCCGCGGAACAGGGCGTCGAGCGCCTGTGGAATTTGCTCGGGCGACACGGTGGACAAAAAGCCCAACCGGCCGGTGTTGATGCCGAGGATGGGAATTTGCTGGCGGCCGACGTAGGTGACGGTATCGAGCAAGGTGCCGTCGCCGCCGATGCTGAGCACGTAATCGGTGCCGCGAAGGTCGTCGCCGCGGTCGAACACGGTCAGCGTATCGGGCAGGCGCAGCTGGCCCAGCGTCTGGTGGAATGACTTCGCCACGGCCACTTGGACTTGCCGGGCCGCTAACTCGTCGAACAGGCCCTGCAAGTGCGGCGCCATATCGGCGTCGAAGGGTTTTCCCTGGATGGCAATGCGCATACGCGAGGGGTGGCCGCTCAGGGCCGGGTTAGAAGGGAAATTCGGTGCGGGCAAATAAACCACCGAATCCGTGAATAGTGCGGGTGTACTCCAGGGTGAAGACCCGGTCGTAGTACGTGACCAGGTGCAAACCGATGCCCGCGCTGGCTAACAACTCGTTGGGCAGACGGTTTGGCACCGGCACCGACCGCTCGGCCACGAAGCCCGCATCAGTGAAGACGTTGGCGTAGAGCACCAGCGGAATCCGGTCGAGGCGCGGGTCGTTGAGCACGGGCAGGTTGAGGCGGCCCGCGTCGAAAACGCGCAGCGAGAGGCCTTGCCGCAGCACGCCGTAATGGCGGCCGTCGACGACGTAGGCATCGTAGCCGCGCACCAGGGCCTGGCGGTAGCCCAGGGCCCGGCTGTCAGCGTAAGCGAGGCGGCGCGAGAGCCGCAGACGGCCTTCGGCCCCGGCGCTGTAATAGAAGCCGTGGCCGAGGCTGAAGTAGCGGGCGTAGGTGAGCAGCGCGGTGGTGATGGGCGGGCTGGGCGACGAAAAGAACACCCGCTGGGTGAGGCTGGCTTGCAGAAACGAACCAGTGAGCGGGTAGGCAAAGGTGTTGCGCTGGTTGAGCGTGCGGCTGAGCACCACGTCGACGTAGCTGCGGCGGGTGGCGTTAAGAAAGTACTCCGGATTGAGCCGCCGCACCGAGTCGGTGATGCGCTCTTGGTAGTAGTACAGCTCCAGGGTAGTCAAGCGCTGCACGGTGCGCCGCCAGCGCAGGCCGCCCGTGAGGTACCAGCGCTGAATGGGAAACTCGTTGTCGGCGCGGTAGGCTTTGAGACTGTCGCGGCGGGTGGTATAGTCGACGGCGCGGGCTTGATAGAGCGAGGCTCCCGCGGAAAAGCCGAGACGGTGGCGCCCCAGGCCGGGCCTGACGTAGAACAGCTCGTACTTGCGGTTGAAGCCCAGCTGCAGGTTGCCGTAAAGCTGCTCGTTGCGGCCGCGGAAGTTGGTGCGCACCACATGCACGCCGTAGTCGAGCCGGCGCCACCGGTCGGGACGGTCCAGCCAGGAGCGAAAGTTGCGGTCGGCAAAGGAAAAGATGGGCACCGGGAAGGTGTACCACCGCTCCTGCACGCCGTAGAGCACAATCAACTCCCCGTTGCGGCAAGCCAGCTGCAGGTTTACCTGGTTGAACAGCTGCAGATTGAAGAGGCGGCGGCGGTTACGCTCCAGGCGCCGGGCCACGTCGGCGGCGGCCAGGGTGTCGCCTTCGCGGATGTCCAGCTCGGCCCGCAGCACCCGTTCTTTGGTGACGGCATTGCCCACGAACAAAATCTGGGCTATGCGCACTTGGGCATAGCCACCACATTGCTGCTGCAGCAGGCTGTCTAGGTTGAGGCGCCGCAGCGTATCGGGCGGCGCCACCGTGCGGGGCCGCGCAGCCTCGGACTCCAAGCTTCTGCCCCACCCCACCGAAACCGCCGCCAGCCACAGGCAGGCAGCGAGCAAGCCCAAGCGCACCTTAGAGGCTCAGGTAGCGCAGCAGCGCGTCGAGGCGGTCCTGGTCGGACTCGGAAATTTCGCCGGTGCCGCTGAACTGCGCCGTGATGACGTAGCCGAACCGTTCCAGCGTGGCCACGATGCGGTTGAGGTTGCTGGTGTTGATTTTCAACGTGAGCCGGATGCGCTGCGCGTCGTCGGGGTCTTCCGAGACGTGGGCGCTGAGGATTTTGGCGTTGTTCTCCTCTACGTAGCGGCTGATCTGGCTCAGCGAGTAGTCACGCTCCTCCAGCGCCAGCACGATGATGCCGTTGCCGGTGGCGCCGCCGGGCGTCTGCCCGAAAGCTGCTAGGGTGTCGCCCACGGTGACCACGCCCAGGTACTCGCGCTGGTCGTCGAGCACCGGCACGAGCTGCACCTTGTTGCGGATGGCCAGCTCCATTACCGTGTAGAAGTGCTGGTCGCGCTGCACGTGCACGTCGGAGAAGCCGAAGGGCACGGTATCGAGTTGCTGCTCGGGGTCGGCGGCCACGTCGATCAGGTCGGCTTCGGTAATCATGCCGCGGTACTGCCGGTTTTGCACCACCGGCAGCTGATCCACGTGGAATTCTTCCAGCCAGCGCGCGGCCTTGCCGGCGGAGTCGGACACCTTCAGCGGCGGAATCATCTGGTTGAGCAAGTCTTCGGCGAGCATCGAATGCATGGCGGCTCGGAGTAAGCGGTGAGGGAACTGCCGAGCGGCAGCTCCACTAATAGAAGCGACAAACGGGCGTTTCGGTTGCATAGCCGGCCGAAGCAGCGGGCGCGGCGACAACCGAAACGTTGGGTAAACTACGGGGCGGCGGGCAGAAATGCTACGCCTGGGCGGCGGGGGCAGCCTCGACGGCGGGTGCTAGGAAGCGCTGCAGCAGGCGGTTGAACGCCTGAGGGCGCTCCATCATGGGCGCGTGGCCGCAGTGGTCGAGAAAGTGCAGCTCGGAATGCGGCAGCAGGCGGTGAAACTCGTGGGCCACCACCGGCGGGGTGATGGTGTCGTTCAGGCCCCAAATCAGCAGGGTAGGGGCCTTGATTTTGCCGAGGTCCTTGGTGAGGTTGTGCCGCTGGGCCGAGCGCGCAATGGAAATGATGCGCAGGCACTTGGCGTTGGAGTTGGTGACGTTGAACACCTCGTCGACCAGTTCCTTGGTAGCCACTTTGGGGTCGTAGAAGGTGTAGGCCACGCGCTCCTGCACGTACTGGTAGTCGCCGCGGCGGGGAAAGGATCCGCCCATGCTGTCCTCGAACAGGCCGCTGCTGCCGGTCAGCACCATTTGCTTGACGCGCTGGGGGTTGCGCAGGGCGTAGACCAAGGCCACGTGGCCGCCGAGGGAGTTGCCCAATACGACGGCGGGCTGAGTCAGCTGCATGGCCTTGGTAAAGTCTTCCACAAACTCCACCAAGCCCGAAATACCGGCGCGGGTCAGCGGCATTTCGTAGATGGGCAGCATGGGAATAACCACGCGGTGGGTGCGGGCAAACTCATCGACCACGCCTTGCCAGTTGCTCAGCGCGCCGAACAGGCCGTGCAACAGCAGCAGAGTCTCGCCCTGGCCTTCGTCGACGTACTTGAATCCGTTGTGCTGTTTAATCTGCAATTCCATCGTGGTGTGTCGGCGCCGCGGGCAGGGCCGGCGGGGCGGGGGTATTCGTGCAATGATACGCAATCCGGACCCAATTGCGCAGCAACGTCAGCCCGTCGGGTGTGAGCAGGGCCTCGGGGTGAAACTGCACGCCGTAGAGCGGTAGGGTACGGTGGCGTAAGGCCATTAGTTCGGCGTGGGCGTCGGTGGTGCGGGCCAGCGGCAGCAGCGCGGCGGGCAGCTGGCTGAGCACCAACGAATGATAGCGCGTAACCGGTATGCGCGCCGGCAGTCCTTCAAACAGCGCTTCGGCGCTCTGGTTCGGCGCAAGGTGCAGCTCGATTTCCGACACCTTGCCGTGCATGGGCCGGGCACCGCGGTGCAGCTCGGCCCCAAAAAATTCACCCAGGGCCTGGTGCCCGAGGCAGACGCCAAGCACCGGCACCCGCTCGTACACGGCGGCCAGCAGCTCCATCATCACGCCTGCGGCGCGCGGCGTGCCCGGCCCCGGCGACAACACCACGGCGTCGAACGCCAACGCCAGCAGTTCGGGCAGCGGGGTGTCGTTGCGGCGCACCACCACGTCGGCCCCCGCCTGCTGCAGGTAGTCCAGCAGGTTGTAGGTGAAGGAGTCGAAGTTGTCGAGCAGCAGCAGGCGCATCTTGGGTAAGTTGGGAAGTTGTGAAGGGTGAATTGGGGAATGGGCATTCGACCATTCCCCAATTCACCCTTCACAACTTCTCCTTTAAAAAACGTTCCGCAGTGTGGTCAGCAGGTCGGAGGCGAAAGGCATCACGAAGCCGACCACGTTGAGCGCCACGGGCGTGGCGTCCTGCACGAAGGGCAGCACCACGGATTCGCGGGTCAGCTCGCGGCCCAGCGGCAGGCCGGCCAGGCCGGTGGCGTAGAGCAGCAAACTCAGGCCCAGCACCCACTTGAGCACGCCGGCCGCCCCGCCGAGTAGGTTGTCGAGCATGCCGAAGGGCGTGAGGTGAATCATGCTTTTGAGCAGGCCGCCGGCCAGGTGCACGCCCCAGGCAATGAGGGCAAACACCAGCAGAAACGACACCAGTGGCAGCATGCCGAAGGCCTCGCCTACGTAGTGCCGCACCAACGGAATGGCCGTGCCCAGCAGCTTGAGCCCGCCGATAACCCCGAGCACGAAGGCCAGCAACGACACAACTTCCAGCACGATGCCGCGCCGGAAGCCTTTCACCGCTCCCACCGCGAGGGGAATCAGCAAGAATAAGTCGAAGCCGGACATGTGGATTAATGTGCTGATCTGCTAGTAAAAGGTGATGTGCTGCTGCTGTTCTGGCATTGAGCTAAATATTAATTAGCTCATCAGCATATTGCCTCATGGCACACTTAGAAATTGGTGTTGTTCAGCAGGCGGTTGACTTCCTGCGAAATGGCGCGGCCGTCGGCTTGGCCAGCCAATTCCTTGGCAGCTACGCCCATTACCTTGCCCAAATCCGACGGGCCGGTGGCGCCCACGCGCTGGATAATGGCCACGAGGCGCTCGGTGAGGTCGGCCCCGGACAGCTGGGCGGGCAGGTACTCTTCGATGATAGCCAGCTCGGCCAGCTCTACTTCTTCCAGGTCGGAGCGGAATTGCTGCTGGTAGGTTTCGGCGGCTTCGCGGCGCTGCTTGGCGGCTTTGTTCAGCAGCTTCAGCTCGGTGTCGGGGGTGATGCTGCCGTGGGCGCCCTCGGCGGTTTCGGCCAGCAAAATTTGCGACTTGATGCTGCGCAGCGCGGTCAGGCGCACTTTGTCTTTGGCCAGCATGGCCTTTTTAATATCGGCGTCGATGCGCTCTTTCAGGGTCATAAGCAGGAATAAGGGTTGGGGTGAACGGGAAAACGGAGTGCCCACAGCGGGCCGGGCTCCGGCGGCAACGGCCTGCACCCGATATTTGGGGCGTGGGCCGCGTACACGGCAAAAATCCGCTAATTCCGGGATTCATGACGAAGCTAAGCGTAAACATCAACAAAATTGCCACCCTGCGGAACGCCCGGGGCCACAACCGCCCCGACCTGCTGCTGACTGCTCGCGACTGTGAGCGGTTCGGCGCCGAGGGCATCACCGTGCACCCGCGCCCCGACGAGCGGCACATCCGTTACCAGGACGTGCGCGACCTGAAGCCGCTGGTCACCACCGAGTTCAACATCGAGGGCAACCCCACGCCCGACTTCGTTGCCTTGGTGCGCGAGGTGCGCCCCGAGCAGGTGACGCTGGTGCCCGACGCGCCCGACGCCATTACCTCGAATGCCGGCTGGGACACCCTCCGCCACCAGGATTACCTGCGCAGCATTGTGCAGGATTTCAAGCAGATGGGTTGCCGCGTAAGTATTTTCCTCGACCCCGTGGAGGAACTGGTGCGCGCCGCCGCTACCACCGGCGCCGACCGCATCGAATTGTACACCGAAGCCTACGCCTCGGGCTACCACCAAGACCGCGAAGCCGCGGTGGCGCCCTACCGCGCGGCGGCAGCGCTGGCCCAGCAGCTGGGCATGGGCGTGAATGCCGGCCACGACTTGGACCTCGACAACCTCGCTTTTCTGCACCAGCAGCTGCCCGGCTTGGCCGAAGTCAGCATTGGGCACGCGCTCATCTGCGACGCGCTCTACCTCGGGCTGGAAAACACCATTCAGCTCTACCGCCGCCAGCTGCTGTAAGCAAGTGGTGAACTTTTGAATTTGTGAAGTTGTGAATCGGCCCACGGCCCTTCGCTTCTTCGCAACTTCACCCTTCACAATTTCACAACTCGCCCTTGCCCCGCCTTCCCCTCCCCGACTTTCTTTCCGGCCCGGCCGACGCGCCTATTTTCGATGCACGGGCGCCGCTGGAGTACGCCCAGGGACACATACCCGGGGCCGTGAGCTTTCCCATCTTCTCCGACGAGGAGCGGGCCCAGATCGGCACGACCTACAAGCGCGTCAGCCAGGATAAGGCCATCCTGCTGGGGCTGGATTTCTTCGGGCCGCGCATGAGCCAGGTGGTGAAGGCGGCGCAAAAGCTGGCCCCTAATAAGGAAGTGCGGCTGCACTGCTGGCGCGGAGGCATGCGCTCCGGCGCCATGCAGTGGCTGCTGGAGCTGGCCGGCTTCCGGGTGCACCTGCTCGACAAGGGCTACAAGGACTACCGCCGCTGGGCCCTGGCTTCGTTTGAGCAGCCCCGCCCCCTGCTGGTGCTCGGCGGCCTCACCGGCTCGGGCAAAACCGACGTGCTGCACGCCCTGGCCCGGCGTGAAGAACCTATTCTCGACCTCGAAGGCCTGGCCCACCACAAGGGCTCTTCGTTTGGGGCCATCGGGCAGGCACCGCAGCCCACCACCGAGCAATTTGAAAACGAGTTGGCCTGGCGGCTGTACCGCACGCCGCCCGACGCCGCGCGCCTGTGGGTGGAGGACGAAAGCCGCACCATCGGCACGGTGGCGGTGCCGGGGCCCCTCTACGCCCAGATGCGGGAGGCCCCGCTGGTGGTGCTAGAGGTGCCGCGGGCGGTGCGGGTGCAGAAGCTGGCCGACGAGTACGGCCGCCACGACCCGGCCGCGCTGGCCGCCGCCATCCTACGCCTGCGCAAGCGCCTGGGCGGCCTCGTCACCAAGGAAGCCATGGGCGCCATCGGTGAGGGCGACATGGAAAAGATGGTGACCCTGGTGCTCGACTACTACGACCGAACCTACAGCCACGGCCTCGAAGGTCGCCCAAACGTGCGCCGCGTGCCCACCGACACCTGCGACCCGGAAACCAACGCCGACCGGGTGCTGGCGGCCGTGCGGCAGTGGCCGGGCGCGCAGCCCGCGGCATAACCCCTCCTTGCCAATGCTGTATCCCACGTTGCGCGTTGCCCGTCCCACCAACGACCTCGCCGCTCTGCTCCCCTTCTACCGCGACGGGCTCGGCTTTACCATTATCGGCCAGTTCGAAGACCACGCCGGCTTCGACGGGCTGATGCTGGGCCACCCGCAGGCGCCGTATCACCTGGAATTCACCCGGGAACAGGGCCAGCCGGCGGGCGGCGCGCCTTCGGCCGAGCACCTGCTGGTGTTCTACCTGCCCGACGCGGCCGAGTGGCAGGCCGCCGTGGCGCGCATGCAAGCCGCCGGCTTTGCGCCGGTACCGGCCCACAATCCGTACTGGGACCAGCACGGCCGGACCTTCCAGGACCCCGACGGCTACCGCGTGGTGCTGCAGCGCGCCGCCTGGGAGCGGTAACTTTCGCCCCGCCGCCGGTTGTCCCCTCGTAACTTCGCCTTTCTATGGATTCTACTGCCCCCACCGCCGCCTCCGACGCCATCCGCCTGACTCAGTACAGCCACGGCGCCGGCTGCGGCTGCAAAATTGCGCCCGCGGTACTCGACCAGATTCTGCACACCACCATTCCGCAGGCGCCCGACGCGCGCCTGCTCGTGGGCAACGCCTCCCGCGACGACGCGGCCGTGTACGACCTGGGCAACGGGCAGGCGCTGATCAGCACCACCGACTTCTTCATGCCCATCGTCGACGACGCCTACGACTTCGGGCGCATTGCGGCGGCCAACTCCATCAGCGACGTGTACGCCATGGGCGGGCGGCCGGTGCTGGCCATTGCCATCCTGGGCTGGCCCGTCGACAAGCTGGCGCCCGAGGTGGCCCGGCGCGTTATCGAGGGCGGCCGCAGCATCTGCGCCGAGGCCGGCATAGCCCTGGCCGGCGGGCACAGCATCGACTCGCCCGAGCCCATTTTCGGCCTGGCCGTCAACGGCTTGGTCGACATTCAGCACCTGAAGCGCAACGACACGGCCACCGAAGGCTGCCTGCTCTACCTGACCAAGCCCCTGGGCGTGGGCATGCTCACCACGGCCCAGAAAAAAGGCATTCTGCGCGCGGAAGACGCCCAGCTGGCCCCGCAGCAAATGATGCAGCTCAACAAGCTCGGCGAGCCGCTGGGCCGCCTGGCCGAAGTGAAGGCCATGACCGACGTGACGGGCTTCGGCCTGCTGGGTCACCTGGCCGAAGTAGCCGAGGGCAGCGGCCTCACCGCCGAAATCGACTTCAGCCGGGTGCCGCGCATTGCGGCGGCCGAAAGTTACCGGCAGCAGAAAGCCATTCCGGGCGGCACCCAGCGCAACTGGGCTTCCTACGGCCACAAGATTGGCACCGTCACCGAGGAGCAGCGCCACTGGCTTTGCGACCCGCAAACCTCCGGCGGCCTGCTGGTGTGTGTGACGCCCCAGGGGCGTGAAGCGGTGGAAGCTCTGCTGCGCGAAGCCGGCGTGCCAGCCGAGCCGTTTGGGCAGCTGCGGGCCCGCAGCGCGGCCGACGAGCCGGCCATCATCGTCGGGTAAGTGCGGCGGCTGCTCTGGCCGGTGGTGCAGCTGGCCCTGGCCTTGGGCGTGGTCAGCTTGCTCCTGCAGTGGGTGCTGCGCCTGTTTGGGCGGCGGCGCACGGTGTTTCAGGTCACGTACTGGCGCGGGGTGTACCTGCTGATCTGGCCGCTGGCCAGCCTGTGCGTGGCCCTGCCCCTGCTGCGGCCCTTGCTGACGGGGCCGCGCAGCTGGTGGGAAATCATGTTGCTGGCTCTGCTCTTCGCGGTGGTGCTCGGCTTTGCCGCGCCCAGCCTGCTGCTGCACGGGCAATACTACCGCCGCAACCGCCGCACTACCCTGCTCTTCGATCCGCGCCAGAACACGCTGGAGGTGTACGAAGGCGCGGAGCCGGTGCCCTTCGCGCGCCACGACATCGAGCGGGTGGAGTATTGCCGCTGCCGGGCCCGCCGCGCGTTCTGGAGCAACTACGAGTTTCTGCGCCTGCATCTGCGCGACGGCCGCACCGTGGAACTGACCTCGCTGCTCGCGGATCTGGGGCCCCTGGCCGAATTTTTGCGCAACACCCGCCTGCAACCCGTGTGGCGTTGGGTGTGCCGGCTTTAGGACGGACATGCCGAAACATAGCACGACCTGCTTATCTTCAACGCGGCTTCCTTCCCGGTGGCCCCGTTGCTCCGCTTACCTACACACCTGTTGCCCCGCATGCGGTGGATTCCGCTCTGGTTGCTCCTGCTTGGGAGCGTGCTGCCCGCGCGCGCCCAAGACACGTTAGCCCTGCCCGGGCTACGGCAGCGCCTGCGCGTGCTCCCCGCCGACACCAGCCGGGTGCGGACCCTCAACCAGCTCTGCTACGGCCTGCACGATGTGGCCCCCACCCGCGCCCTGCCTTACGGGGAGGAAGCCGTAACGCTGGCGCGCCGTCTGCACGACCAGCCCGGCCTGCTCTACAGCCTGCTCTACCTGGGCAGTTGCTACGCCAACCTCTCCGACGGCCCGCACGCTCTGCAGCTGCAGCAACAGGCCCTCACGCTGGCCCAGCAGCTGCACCACGCCGACGGCATCGTGCGCAGCTACGCGGGCATGGGCGGCATTCACCACGAACGCGGCGACACGACCAGCGCCCTGCGCAACTACCGCCTGGGCTTGGAGCACCTGCGCGAGCCGGGTGTGAGCGTGCGCACCCAGCTCATGCTGCTCGGCAACCTCGGCGGCCTCTCCTTTTACATGGGCCACACCGCCGATGGGCTGCTGTACACCCGCCGCGCCATGCAGCTGGCCCACCAGCACGGCGACCTGAGCGGCGAATCGGTGTACGTGGGGCACCTGGGCACCTACTACCTGCGCCAGGAGCGCCTCGACGTAGCCGAGGGCCTGCTCCGCAAAGCCTTGACTCTGGCCGAAACCGCCCGTAACCAGCGCGTGGAGGCCAGCCAGCTGACCATGCTGGCCACGGTGCTGCTGCTGCGCGAGCAAACCGACGAAGCCGAAGAGCTGGCCCGGCGCGCCCTGGCCCTGGCCCGCCGCATCAGCTTCCCCGAGCGCGTGCTCGACGCATACGACATCATGGCCGGGGTCAACGAAGTGCGCCAGGACTACGAGCAGGCCTACGGCTGGCGCCAGCTCTACGTGGCCCTGAACGATACGCTCAACAGCCAGGCCCGGCTGAACACTCTTTCGGCCCTGCAAACGCGCTACGAAACCCGCGCCAAGGAAAACCAGATTCGCCTGCTTACCCAGCGCGGCCAGTTGCAGCAACTGCGCAACCGCGTGCTCTGGGCCGTGGTGGCCACGCTGCTGTTGGGCCTGGCCGGCGTGGGGGCGCTGACGTGGAAGCTGCGCCGCAGCCGGCAGGCCCTGGCCCGGCACCACGCCGCTCTGGAGCAGGCCAACGCCGACACCCGCCGCTTAGCCGCCAGCAAGGACCGGCTTTACTCCATCGTGGCCCACGACCTGCGCGGGCCGGTCACCTCGTTTGTGGGGGTGACGGAGCTGATTGACTTCTACCTGCGCACCGGCGACGAGGAAGGCCTGCGCCGCTTGCCCACGCAGGTGCGGCAGTCGGCCCAGCACCTCAACGGCTTGCTCGACAACCTGCTGAACTGGGCCGTGACGCAAACCGGGGAACTGGCCTACGAGCCGGCCGTGCTGCCGCTCGACGAGCTGCTGCTGCAGGCCACCGAGCTGCACCAGAGCGCTGCCGAGGCCCGGCAGATTACCCTCAGCACCACCGCCCCCGAAGGCTTGGCCGCCTGGGCCGACGCGCACATGAGCGGCACGGTCTTGCGCAACCTGCTCGGCAACGCCCTGCGCTTCACGCCCCGCGGCGGCAGCATCCACCTCAGCGCCGTGCGCGCCCCCACCACCGACGAGGTGCTGGTGCAGGTAACGGACACGGGCTCGGGCATGAGCCCCGAGCAGGTGCAGGCCCTGCTGCACCCCGAGCAAGAGCCGGCCCGCCGCCCCAACGGCCACGCCCGCTCCGGCACCGGCCTGGGCTGGCCCCTGTGCCAGGCCTTCGTGCAGCGGCAAGGCGGCCGCTTGCAGATCAGCAGCAGGCCCGGGCTGGGCACCACCGTCACGTTTTCGTTGCCGCTGGCCAAGCAGCCGGCCCCGGCCCCAGTCCAACATATTGTTACCTCGGCGTAGCTTTGGCATCGGGGCAATCTGTCCCGGATCAATTGCCTTGTTGCGCTTATGATTACAACGCTACTCCGCTATCGGCGCAGCCCCGCTTGCTGGCTGCTTCTCTTCGTTTTCTTGCTGGGCACGGGCCAAGCGCGCGCCCAGGCCTGGGACCAGGCGCTGACCGTAGGCAGTGCCCTGCACAACGGCTACGCCCTGGCCAATCACAGCGTGCTGGATGCCGCCGGCAACACCTACCTGACCGGCACCTTTTCCGGCACCGTGGATTTTGGCGGGCAGCTACTTAGCAGCCCCGCCAACGACGTGTTCGTGGCCAAAATCAGTCCGGGCGGCGCCTACCTCTGGGCCGTGCGCGGCGGGGGCGTGGGCAACGGGCTGGACGCCACCGCCATTGGGGCCGACGCAGCTGGCAACGTGTACATTGCCGGCAGCTTTTCGGCCACCAGCGCCACCTTCGGCAGCATCGTGCTGACCACCCCCACCGCCTACGACAACGAGGGCTTCGTGGCCAAGCTCAGCCCCAGCGGCCAGTGGCTCTGGGCCACCCAAATTCGGGGCACCGGCGCCGTGGCCGTCCGGGGCGTGGCCGTCGACGCCGCCGCGGGGACGGTCTACATAGCGGGCGGCACGTCGAGCGGGCCCGCTAGCCTTGGCACCGTCACGGTGCCCGCCTACACGGCTTTTGTGGCGCAGCTGAGCACCGCGGGTCAGTGGCAGTGGGCGCAGACCTCGGGAGGCGTCCACCAAGCCCTAGCCGTGGACGCGACGGGCAACACCTACGTGGCCGGCACCTACTACGGCCTGAACGCCAGCTTTGGCAGCTACACGCTCACCAGCTCGCAGCAGTACATCACGAAAGCCTACGTGGCCAAGCTTAGCCCCACCGGCCAGTGGCTCTGGGCCACAGGCAACAGCGGCGACACGAACGTGGCCGACGTAGCCCTGGACGGCAGCGGCGGCATTTACCTGAGCGGCTCCATCCGGTACGCCGCCACGTTCGGCACCATCACGCTGCCAACCTCGACTTACCAAAGCGCCTTCGTGGCCAAACTCAACGGCAGCGGGCAGTGGACCTGGGCCCAATGCTCGGGGGGCAGCAGTACGTCGGAGGCGGCGGGCCACCGCCTGGCGGCCGATGCCACCGGCGCGGTGTACCTGACCGGCCGGCTCTACGGCGCGGCCTCCACGTTTGGCGCCACTGCCATCGACCCGGGCCCCGAGTTCCGCACGATGGGCCGCATGTTTGTGGCCAAGCTGAGCAGCGCCGGGCAGTGGCTCTGGGCCGTGCGGCCGCCCAGCACCGGCGGCGTCGGCGCGGCCGGCATTGGCCTGCTGGGCAACACGGCGGTGCTGACCGGCACCTACTGGCAAGCGCCCGTTACCTTCGGCAGCACCGCCCTGGCCAACGGCAGCGACTACGACGTGTTCGTGGCCCAACTCAGCGCCGCGGGCCAGTGGCAGCTGGCGCGCGGCACCAGCAGCGGCGTGCGCAAGCAAATTACCGCCGTGGCCTTCGACGCCGCCGGCAACCGCTACGTGGCGGGCTGGTTTAACGGCCGGCTGACGCTGGGCAGCACCACGCTGACCAGCGCCGGCAAAGACTGCTTCGTGGCCAAGCTCGACGCCGCCGGGCAGTACCTCTGGGCCGCGCAGGCCGGCGGCAGCCGCCTCGACCAGATCAACGCCCTGGGCCTGGACGCGGCCGGCAACGCCTACGTGGCCGGCGACTTTGCCAGCCCCGACGCCCAGTTCGGCAGCACCACGCTCAGCTCGGCCGGCGGCAACTACCTCGACACCGATGGCTTCGTGGCCAAGCTCAGCGCCGGCGGGCAATGGCAATGGGCCGTGCGGTTCGGCGGGGCCGCCGATGAGCTGTGCCCGGGCCTGGCCGTCGACGCCAGCGGCAACGCCAGCATCACCGGCGGCTTTGCCAGCGCCAGCGTGGCCTTCGGCAGCACCACGCTCAGCAACCCCGACGGCATCTACAACCCGGAACTGTACGCGGCCCGCCTCTCGCCGACGGGCCAATGGCTGTGGGCCGTGCAGGGCGTCGGCTCGGCCCGCGACGTGGGCTACGGCGTGACGCTCGACGCCAGCGGCAACACCTACGTGACCGGCGACTTCAGCAGCTCAAGCCTGGCCCTCGGCACCGTGGGCCCGCTCACCGGGACGGGCTACAGCACCTTCGTGGCCAAGCTCAACGGCAGCGGGCAGTGGCAGTGGGGCGCCCACCAGGCCAGCTGCACCGGCTCCAACCTCGCCTTCGACGGCAGCGGCAACCTGTACGTGGCCGGTACCTACTACGGCACGCCCAATTTCGGCAACGGCCCGCTGCCCTCGGGCGACAGCGCCAACGTGTTCGTGGCCAAGCTGAGCAACGGGCAGTGGCAATGGGGCCTGGGCGCCGGGGCCACCGGCGTGGAGCGCCTGAACGGCCTGGTGGTGGACGCCGCCGGCAATGCCATTGTCGCCGGCGGTTACGGCAGCAACCGCGCCCGTTTCGGCTCGACTACGCTCTACCACGCGGGCGGCACCTACGGCTTCGTGGCCAAAGCTACCCCGGCGGGCCAATGGAGCTGGGCGCAGCCGGTGCCGGGCGCCGGCGCAACGGCGCTGACCCAGCACGGCGGCGCGCTGTACGTGGCCGGCAACTTCACCACGCCCACGGCCACGTTCGGGCCCTCGGTGCTGAGCAACGGGCCGACAACCTTCACGGGCTCTTTCCTAGCCAAGCTGCTGGATACGCCGCTGGCCACCCGCGGCGCCGAGGCGGTTCCGGGCTGGGCCACGGCGTATCCGTCGCCCGGCACCGAGCCGCTCACCGTGCGCCTCGCGCGGGCGCAGTCGGCTCCGCTGGAACTGATTGCGCGCGACGCGCTGGGCCGCGTGCGCCTGCAGCGCACGGTAGCGGCGGGGGTGGGCCAGACCCTGACACTGCCCGAAGCGGCCGCCTGGCCCGCCGGCGTGTACCTGCTCACGGTGCGCCAGGGCGCGCAGCAGCAAGTGCTGAAAGTGGTGCGCCAATAATTCATTCTGCCAGCTGCTTATCCGCTCCCCCGCAAACCGGCGTCAGGCGCCGCGGACGGCAGCCACGGCTCTTTTTCCTGCTTTATGACTCGTTCGTTATTTTTTCTGCTGCACAGCCTCTCGCTGCTGATGCTGCTGGCCGCGGCCCCGCTGCAGGCCCAAACCTGGGACTGGAGCCGCGCCATCGGCGCCTCGGCCGCCAACGGCTCGACCTACAGCCAACGCTCCACTACCGACGCCGCCGGCAACTCCTACCTGACGGGCTACTTCGTCGGCACGGTGGTGTTCGGTACGACTACCCTGAGCAGCCTAGACCGCTTCGGCGCGCTCTTCGTGGCCAAAGCCAGCCCGAGCGGGCAGTGGCTTTGGGCCGCGCAGGCGTCCGTCGCCAGCGGGCAGGATATTGCCGTGGATGCGGCCGGCAACGTGTACGTGACCGGCAGTTTCACGGGGCCAAGCGCCACCGTCGGTAGCACCACCCTCACCAGCACCAGCACGGCCTCGTACCCGTCGACGGCTTTCGTAGCCAAGCTCAACAGCGCGGGCCAGTGGCTCTGGGCCGCGCAGAATACCGGTACGGGCGCCCTAAGTGCCATGCGGCTGGCGGTGGATGCGGCTGGCAGCGCTTACGTTACGGGAGCATTCTTCACGGGCACCGCCACCTTCGGCGCCACCACGCTCACCGGGGTCAGCCCCAACCCCGAGCCCTACGTGGCCAAGCTCAGCCCCAGCGGGCAGTGGCTCTGGGCCGTGCAAGGCAGCGGCACAGGCTACGACGTGGGCTCGGCGCTGGCAGCCGACCCGGCGGGCGGCGTGGTGGTGGCGGGCACGTTCAACAGCCCGACGCTGACGCTGGGCACCAGCACGCTAACCACGGCCGGCGCCCCCGATTCCGACTTGTTCGTGGCCAAGCTCAGCGCCGCCGGCCAGTGGCAGTGGGTCAACAAGGTCAGCGGCAGCCTCTCGGAATACCCGGATGCGCTGACGGCCGATGCCAACGGCAATTTCTACCTCGCGGGCAGTTTTAACGGGAGCAGCCTGGTAGTGGGCAGCTCCACCTTTGGCAACAGCGGCGGCACCGACCTGTTCGTGGCCAAGCTCAGCGCCGCCGGCCAGTGGCAATGGGCCGTGAAGGCCGGCGGCAACGAAAGCGACAAGCCAGCTGCCGTGCGGACCGACGCGGCCGGCACCGTGTACGTGGCGGGCACCTTCGCCAGCACTGGCGTTACGCTGGGCAGCACCACGCTCAGCAACACCGCGGGCGGCAATTTCGTGGCCCGGCTTAGCAGCGGCGGCCAGTGGCTCTGGGCCACCAATGCCGGCACCGGCATCACCACCGGGCTGGGCCTGGATGCCAGCGGCAATATGTTCGTGAGCGGCGCCTACGTGAGCGACATGACCCTGGGCAGCACTGTGCTCAGCGGCAGCAGCAGTTTCAGCGTTTACCTGGCCCAGCTCAGCGGCAGCGGGCAGTGGCAGTGGGCCCTGGTCAACAACAGCGGCAGCGTCAAGCAAACCTTCGCCACGGCCACCGACGCCAGCGGCAATGCGTACGTGGTCGGCGCGTTCCTGGGCACCTGCGCCTTCGGCAGTACCACGCTCACTTCCGGCGGGCAGTACGACGCCTACGTGGCCAAAATGGACCCCACCGGGCAGTGGCTCTGGGTCGTGCGCCTCGGGGGCAGCGGCGCCGAAGAGGCGCACGGCGTAGCCGTGGACGCGGCCGGCAACGTGTACGTGGCGGGGCAGTTCAACAGCCAGAGCATGTTCGTGGGCACCACCGCGCTGGGCAACTCGGGCGGCAACGACGTGTTCGTAGCCAAGCTCAACGGCGCGGGCCAGTGGCAGTGGGCCGTGAAAGCCGGCGGCAACGGGTTCGACTCCGCCACCGGCATTGCCGCCGACGCCGCCGGCAACCTGAGCGTGGCAGGCTACCTCAGCGGCAACAGCACCGTGTTCGGCACTTTCAGCCTGAATACCCTGGGCGCTTCCGATGGTTTTGTGGCCCGGCTCAGCAGCAGCGGCCAGTGGCTCTGGGTGCGGCAGGTCGGCGGCCCCCTCTCCGACTACGCCCTGAGCACCTGCCTGGACGCGGCGGGCAATACCTACGTCGGGGGCTACTTCGGCAGCCCGACGCTGACGCTGGACAGCCAGACGCTCACCAACCGCGGCTACAACAACGCCTTCGTCGGCAAGCTCAACGCCAACGGCATCTGGCAGTGGAGCCAGTCGGCCGGCGGCGGCGGCGGCGACGGGGCCACGGCCCTGGGCCTCGATGCAGCCGGCAACCTGTTCGTGGCCGGTTCCTTCAGCAGCCGCAGCGCCACGTTCGGTAGCTTCACGCTGGCCTCGGCCGACAGCAGCGACCTGTTCGTGGCCCGGCTCAGCACCGGGGGGCAGTGGCAATGGGTCAGCAAGGCCGGCACCACCGGCTCCCACGACCTGAACGGCCTGGCCGTCGACGCCGGCGGCAACGCCTACGTGACGGGCCGCTACCGGGGCCGCAGCCTCGATTTTGGCAACCACGTGCTACCCAGCAGCGGCTTATACGCCGATATGTACGTGGCCAAAATCGATGGAGCAGGCCAGTGGCAGTGGGCTACGCGCGGCGGCGGCACGGGCAGCAGCGTCGGGTACGGCGTGGCCGTCGACGGCAACGGCAACGCCTACGTGGCCGGCACCTACAGCTACGGCCCGCTCACGCTCGGCGCCACCACGCTCGACGGCGGCTTGGGCTACAACGACACCGGCTTCCTGGCCCGGGTGTCGACCACCGTGACGGCCACCAGGGCCGCCGCGGGCCGCGCCCAGCTGGCCGAGGCCTACCCCAACCCGTTCGGCCAGACGCTGGCCGTGCAGCTGCCGCAGGGCGGGCCGACCGAGTTGCGCCTGACCGATGCGCTGGGCCGCGTGCGGCTGCAGCGCCGCGTGGTGGCAGGGGCGGGCCAAACCGTGGTGCTGCCCGAAGCGGCCGCTTGGCCCGCGGGCGTGTACCTGCTCACCGTGCGCCAGGGCGCGCAGCAGCAGGTGCTGAAAGTGGTGCGCCGGTAGCACCGCCCCAGCCGCCTCAACTTGTTCCGGGCCCGCCGCAGTACCCGCTGCGGCGGGCCCGACTGCGTTTAGCCGGCGTTTCCGACCTTTGCCCGCGTTATGGTACAGCTGAACTTTCGCGAACAAGGCCAGGGCCGGCCGCTGGTTATCCTGCACGGCCTGTTCGGCACCCTCGACAACTGGCAGACGCTGGCCCGGCAGTGGGCCGAGCACTTCCGCGTCATCCTGGTGGACTTGCGCAACCACGGCCGCTCCCCGCACGCGCCCGAGCACACCTACGCCGTCATGGCCGAGGACCTGCGCGGCCTCTTCGACCAGCTCCAGCTTCCGGCCGACACCACCCTGATGGGCCACAGCATGGGCGGCAAAGTAGCCATGCGCTTCGCCCTCGACCACCCCGCGCGCCTGGGCAAGCTCATCGTGGTCGACATTGCTCCGCGCTTCTCCGACATGGAGCACCAAGACGACATCGTGGAGGGCCTGAACGCGGTTGATTTCAGCACCATTCAGGACCGGCAGCAGGCCGACGCGGCCCTGGCCCGGCACATTCACTCGGTGGGCGTGCGGCAGTTTCTGCTCAAAAACCTCTACCGCCGCGAGGACAACACCTTCGCCTGGCGCATCAACCTGCCGGTGCTCACGGCGGGCCTGGCGGCCGTGGGCGAAGAAATTACCGCCGCCGAGCCATTTCTGAAGCCGGCCCTGTTTATCCGCGGCGGCAAGTCGGACTACGTGACCACCGAGGACAAGCTGCACGGCATCCCGGCCCTGTTCCCGAATTCGCAGGTGGAAACCATCGTCGACGCCGGCCACTGGGTGCACGCCGAAAAGCCCCAGGAAATGTTCGAGCTGGTGACGGCCTTCGTCAATAGCTAACGGCTGATTCCCTGTTCATTCGGCCGCTTCATCGAACGAGCCGCCCGCTACCTCTTCACCAATCCAGCCACGTTCCCTTGCCTACGCTCTACCTCATTCCCACGGTGCTGGCCGACGACACGGCCGCGCAGGTGCTGCCCCCGCAGGTGCCGGCGCAAGTGGCAGCGCTGCGCTATTTTCTGGTCGAAAACGCCCGCACGGCCCGGCGCTTCATCAAGCAGGTGGCCCCGGCGCAGGTTATCGAAGAGCTGCGGATTTCGGTCATCGACAAGGACTCGACGGACGCGCAGGTAAAGGCCGCGCTGCAGGTCATGCTCAAGGACGACCTCGACGCCGGAGTGCTGTCGGAAGCCGGCTGCCCGGGCATTGCCGACCCCGGCGCCCTGCTGGCCCGGGAGGCGCACCGCGTGGGCATTCGGGTGGTGCCGCTGGTGGGGCCCTCCTCGCTGCTGCTGGCGCTGATGGGCTCGGGCATGAACGGGCAGAGCTTTGCCTTCCACGGCTACTTGCCCATCGAGCGGGCCAAGCGCACAGCCGCCCTCAAGCAGCTGGAGCGGCAGGCCGCGCAGCAGACGCAGCTGTTCATCGAGACGCCCTACCGCAACGGGCAGCTGCTGGAAGACGTGCTGGCCGCCCTGCAGCCCAACACCCGCCTCTGCATTGCCGCCAACCTGACGGCCCCCAACGAGTACCTGCGCACCGACACGGTGGCCGGCTGGAAAAAGCACGGCCTGCCCGACATACACAAGCAGCCCGCGGTGTTTCTGCTCGGGGCGTAGTCGCGCCGCGGCTGGCTTCGGCCGGTTTCACCACGGGTAGTACCAAGCGGCTCCGGAATTCTACCCGGAGCCGAATTATTTATAGGCCATTCCCTATCCAGTACTATCCGCGGCTCCTTATTTTTGTCTTTCATATTCACTTCCGATTGGCTTATGCCCACACCTTTACCTTCTTTTTTCGCGCCCGGCGCTTCCTCGCGACTGGCCTCGCGGGCCGTGCTGCTCGTCGCGCTCTATCTGCTCGGGTTTAGCGCCCACGCGCAGAGCTGGCAGTGGGTCAGCCAAGCCGCTGCCCGGCCCAGCAGCAGCGGCTCGTTTACCAACAGCACCGCCACCGACGCGGCCGGCAACGTGTACGTGACGGGCTACTTCCAACAGTCCATTTCCCTGGGCAGCATCAGCCTGACCAGCCCGGACCACAGCAATATGTTTGTGGCTAAGCTGAACCCCAGCGGGCAGTACCAGTGGGCCATTAAAGTAGCCGGCGCTTCGCCGACGGGGCTGGCCCTCGATGCGGCGGGCAACGCGTATCTGACCGGCACCTTCGGCGGTGAGCGGCGCACCGCCACGTTTGGCAGCACTACCCTCACCAACAACGACCCCAGCCAGTACCCCTCGCCCGACGTGTTTGTGGCCAAGCTCAACGGCACCGGCCAGTGGCAATGGGCCGTGAAAGCCGGCGGCCCCGATGCCGACTTGGGCGTCGATCTGGCCCTGGACGCGGCCGGCGACGTGTACGTAACGGGCCACTTCGCCAGCGCCAGCGCCACGTTCGGCAACACCACGCTCCTCAACAGCGTGGCCCAGCCCGGCCCCTACAACTACAACATCTTCGTGGCCAAGCTGAACGCCAGTGGCCAGTGGCAGTGGGCCAGCAAGGCCGGCGGCGCCAACACGGACCAAGCCAGCGGGCTGGCCGTGGACGGCAACGGCGGGGTCTACATCATCGGTACTTACGCCAGCAACCCCGCCGTTTTTGGGACTTATTCGCTGACGGGCAGCGGCTACTCCAACCTGTTCGTGGCCAAGCTGACGGCGGCATCGGGTACTTGGCAGTGGGCCAGCAAATCCGGTGGCACGGGCTACGGCTACGGCGTGAGCCTGGCAGCCGATGCGGCCGGCAACGTGTATGCGGCCGGTAATTTCAGCGGTACGCTCACCTTTGGCGCGGCGACGGTTACCACCGGCGCCTCCCTCTCCTCCTTCTCCGAGGTCTACGTGGCCAAGCTCAACGCCAGCGGCCAGTGGCAGTGGGCCAGCAAGGCCGGCGGCACGGCCGACGACATGGCCCAGAGCATTGCTGTCGATGCCACCGGCAACGCCTTTGTGGCCGGCTCCTTCCACAGCCCCACCGCCACGTTTGGCACCCTGACCCTGACCAACTCGACGCCCCAACCGGCCAGTGCCTCCTCTACCGAATCGGACCTGTACGTGGCCAAGCTCAGCGCCGCCGGCCAGTGGCTCTGGGCTACCAACGCCACCGGCACGCGCGGCGAAGACGCCAGCGACGTAGCACTCGACGCCAGCGGCAACGTCTTCATTTCGGGCGACTTCTACAGCTCCCGGCTTACCGCGGGCAGCAGCGTATTGCCCAGCAACGGCTACGGTAGCAACATCCTGGTGGCCAAGCTCAACGCGGCCGGTGCCTGGCAATGGGCCGCCTCCAACGTGGGCAGCAGCGGCTACTTCACCAACGGCGTGGCCCGCGACGCGAGCGGGAACCTGTACGTGGTGGGCAACTTCAGCGGCACGGTGAGCTTCGGCGCCACTACGCTGGTCAGCAACGGCGCGGACGACTTCTTCGTCGGCAAGCTGGACGCCACTGGGCAGTGGCAATGGGCGGCGCAAGGCGGCGGCGAAGACGGCGAGTACAGCTCCGCGCTGACGCTCGACGCGGCCGGCAACGTGTACGTGAGCGGCAGCTTTAGCAGCCTTAGCGCGCAGTTCGGTAGCTTCTCGCTCACCAACAACGACAATACCCGCGGCAGCTACGCCACCGACGACGTGTTCGTGGGCAAGCTTAACGCCAGCGGCCAGTGGCAGTGGGTCAGCAAAGGGGGCGGCACCGACACGGATTACAGCAACCACGTTGTGGTCGACGCCGCGGGCCGGGTCTACGTTTGCGGTAGCAGCAACAGCAGCTCGCTCGCCTTCGGCAGCACCACGCTGTCCAACAACACCTCCTCCTACAACGCCTTCGTCGCCCGCCTCGACGGCAGCACCGGGGCGTGGCAGTGGGCCACCCAGGTTGGCGGGGCCAGCCGCGACGAAGCCACCAGCATGGCCCTCGACGCGGCCGGCAACCTCTACCTGACCGGCAGCTTTAGCGGTGCTGGGGTGGCCTTTGGTTCCACCACCCTGACCAGCAGCGGCGAGGGCGACATCTTCCTGGCCCAGTTGAGCCCGGCCGGGCAGTGGCAATGGGCCCTGCGCGCCGGCGGCCGCCACGACGACTTCGGTGGGCGCATGGCCTTCGATGCGGCCGGCAACCTCTACCTCGCCGGCAGCTTCCACGGCCCCACGGCCACGTTTGGTACCATCTCCCTCGCCTCCACCAGCACCGATAGCAGCGACGTGTTCGTGGCCCGGGTGCCGAGCGGCGTGGCCAGCTGGCAGTGGGCCGTCAAGGCCGGTGGCGCCGGCGACGACTACGGCTACGCGCTGGCCACCGATGGTGCCGGCGGTGTGTATGTGGGCGGCACCTTCTTCGGGCCGACTGCCAGCTTCGGCAGCACCAGCCTGGCCAATTCGTACGTGAACCCGCTGGATGACCCCTCCTCCGACTTATTCGTAGCCAAGCTCGCCGCGGCCAACGGGCAGTGGTTGGGCGCGGTAAAAGCCGGCAGCACCGGTTACGACGGCGCTTTCGGCCTGGTCACGGACCCCGCCGGCGGCGTCTATGTCGCTGGCTACGTGGGCACCGGGGCCACCTTCGGCAGCATTCCCACGACCAGCAGCCTAGACTACGACAACGGCTTCGTGGCCAAGCTCGGCGGCTTCGTTACCGCGGCTCAGCCGCGCAGCTCGGCCGATGGGCAGATTACGGCCTATCCCAACCCCTTTGCCGACCAGCTCACCCTGCGCATCGACGCGCCCGTGGCCGCGGCTACGCTCACCCTGCGCGACGCCCTGGGCCGCACCGTTCGGCAGCAGCGCGTCAGCGTGCCGGCCAGCCGCGAAGTATCGGTTCCGGTGGCCGCGCTGCCCGCGGGCCTGTACTTCCTCAGCATCGACGCCGCCAGCTACCACGGGGTGGTGCCGGTTACGCGGCACTAGATCCGTACCGCTCCAGCAACAAGCAGCCCCGGCACCACTCAAGGCGCCGGGGCTGCTTGTTTATATCCAGTAGGTGGGTAGTGGCTACTTCAGCAGCTGGTAGGTCAGCAGGGACAGCACATAGGCTAGGCCGCTCATGTACACCAGCTGCAGCACAGGCCAGGTCCAGCCCTTGGTTTCGCGGTAGGTGGTAGCCAGGGTGCTCACGCACTGCATGGCAAACACGTAGAACACCAGCAGCGAAGCGGCCCGGGCCGGCGTAAAGAATGGCTGGCCGTGTTCGTCCTTCTCGGCGCGCAGCTTGTCCTGCACGGTGCTCATGTCCGCGTCCTGCCCCACGCTGTAGATGGTCGACATGGTGCCCACGAACACCTCCCGGGCGGCAAACGAGGTCAGCAGCGCAATGCTCACCTTCCAGTCGAAACCCAGGGGCCGCACCACCGGCTCGATGCTGCGGCCGAACACGCCGGCGTAGGAGTTTTCGAGCTTGTAGGACGCCACCAAGTTCTCGGTCTGCTCGGGCGTGAGCTGCTGCCGGGCGGCCTCGGTTTGGGCCTGCTGGGTGGCGCGGTCCAAGGCAGTGCCAGGGCCGTAGGAGGCCAGCACCCACAGCAGCACCGAAATGGCCACGATGACCTTACCGGCTTGAAACACAAAGGCTTTCACCTTCTCCACGATGGTAAGGCCCACGTTTTTCCAGCGCGGCCAGCGGTACACCGGGAATTCCATGATGAAGAAGCTGCGCTCTTTGGCCCGCAGCAGCGTCTTCAGGGCCCAGGCCGAGAGTACCGCCGACACGAAGCCCAGCAGGTACAGGCCCATGAGCACCACGCCCTGCAGGTTGAAGATGCCCAGCACTTTCTCGTCGGGCACCACCAGGGCCACCAGCACCGTGTACACCGGAATGCGCGCCGAGCACGACATCAGCGGCACCACGAAAATGGTGATGATGCGGTCCTTCCAGCTCTCGATGGTGCGCGTGCTCATGATGGCCGGCACGGCGCAGGCCATGCCCGAAATCAGCGGCACCACGCTCTTGCCATTCAGCCCGAACTTGCGCATGATCTTGTCCATCAGGAAGGTCACGCGTGCCATGTAGCCCGACTCTTCGAGCACGGCAATGAAGGCGAAAAGCAGCGCAATCTGCGGAATGAACATCAGCACCCCGCCCAGGCCGGCAATGATACCGTCGGAGAGCAGGTCGATGAGCGGCCCCTTGCCGAGGTTTTTCACCTGCCCGCCCAGCCAGGCCACGCCCTGGTCGATGAGGTCCATGGGGTAAGCGGCCCAGGAGAAAATGGCCTGGAAGAGCAGAAACAGAATGCTCAGGAAAATCAGGTAGCCCCACACCTTGTGGGTGAGCACCCGGTCGAGCTTGTTGCTGGTCGACTCGTTGCGCTCGGCCCGGGTCACGCGCACCACGTCGAGCAGCAGCTCCGAAATGCGGGCGTACCGGTCGATGGTTTCCTGGGCCTGCAGCGCGATGGAGTCGAAGTGGTATTTCTCGCGCAGCTCGGCCAGATAGGCCCGGTCGTCGGCGGAGAGAAAGCGCAGCCGGTCGCCCTGGTGGGCGTAGTGCAGCGCCAGGTAGTCGTTGTGCAGGTTGAAGTAGTAGCGGATCTGCCGGATCATCGGCAGCAGCTCTTCGGTGGGCTCGTAGAAGGTTTGCGTCGGCGGGCCCAGCTCCTGCGCCATCACAATCTTGAGGGCCGTCACGCCCACGCCCTTGCGGGCATTCATCGGAATGATGGGCACGCCCAGCTGCCGTTGCAGTTCCTCCACGTCGATCTGGATGCCGTGCTGCTCGGCCGTGTCCATCATGTTGAGGGCCAGCACCATGGGCAGCTGCAAGTCGGCCAGCTGCGTGAACAGCAGCAGGTTGCGCTTCAGGTTGGAAGCGTCGGCCGTGACAACCACGAAGTCGGGGTACTCGCTGGCGGCCTGGTCGTAGAGCAGGTCGGTGATGACCTTCTCGTCGAGGCTTTTGGGGTACAGCGAGTAGGTGCCGGGCAGGTCGATGATGTCGGCCCGGTGCTGGGGCGTGAGTTGGGCGGAGCCGGTTTTGCGGTCCACCGTCACGCCGGGAAAGTTGCCCACCTTCTGGTTGAGGCCCGTGAGCTGGTTGAACAGCGAGGACTTGCCCGAGTTGGGGTTGCCGATCAGCGCAATGCGCGTGTGGCGGCCGGTGGCGTTACCCGTCGTCACTTCCTGCCCCAGGGTCTGGGGCTTCTCAATCACTGCCGCACGCGCCATTCGCTCCGGTTAATCTTTCAGCATGATCGTGGCCGCTTCGCTCACGCGCAGCGACAACGTGTACTCCCCGTCCACGTGCAAGGTGATGGGGCAGCCCAGCGGGGCGCGGCCACTGAGCGTGACGCGGGTGCCGGGGATGCAACCCATTTCTAACAGCTTCAGCGCCATTTCGGCGTCGTTGAGGCAGCAAATGGTGCCGGTTTCGCCGAGGCGCAGATCCTTCACACTGCGGCGCGTGGTGGTGGGGGCAGCTGTAGCGGGCACGGGCGGCTGGGTTATTTAGACAAGCTATAAACAAAGGTAGCACCCGCAAAGGTTTCTGCCAAAAGCCGAAGAATTGCCCAGGTCTGAATTACGGGCCGGTAGCACTTAGGCTTTGCGGAATTGCACTCTTATAAATATTCTTAGCGGACTTGCAATCCAAGGCCCGGTGGCTTGTATTTTTGGGGTATAATCCAACGCTTATGCTCAGACGCTTACTTTTCTTCGTTGCGCTAGGTTGGTTGCTCCCGCAGTTGGCAAGTGCGCAGGATAACCGCATCACCGGCCGCGTGGTCGATTCCAAGACCAAAGAGCCCATTCCTTTCGCCTCCATCGGCCTCAAGGAAGAAGCTACCGGTGCCCTCACCAACGAGTACGGCTTCTTCCAGATGGCCAAGCCCGAGAAAACCACGCAGGACTCCCTGATCGTGCAGGCGCTCGGCTATTTGCGCAAAGCCGTGGCCGTGAAAAAGTCCGACAAACTCGAGGACCTGATCATCGAGGTGGAAAAGCGCAACATCGTGCTGAAAAACGTGACGGTGGAAGCCGGCAAGGTATCGGCCAAGGACATGGGCGCCAAGAACAACAACCCCGGCGAAGGCATGATCCAAGGCATGCCGGGCAGCCAGTACGCTTTCTTTGTGAAAAACGAGAAGGGCAAAAAGCTGGGCATGATTCGCACCGTGTCGTTCTACATCGGGGAGCACGGCTTTCCGAAGGAGCCGTTCCGCGTGCGCATCTACAAGAACGACGGCGACTACAACGCCCCCAACACCGACTTGCTCACCGAAAACGTGGTGGTATCGGCCCCGGGCGGCGGCGCTTGGTTCACGGTGGACATGACGCCCTACAACATTCCGGCGCCTGACGAAGGATTCTTCGTGGCCATGGAATGGATTGTGTCGGGCGACAAGTTCTACACCACCAACTTCATGGACAACTACACGCCCTACGGCCAGATCATGCGTCCGACCTTCGAATTCAAGGAAAGCCGCACCTGGACCTACTCCATGGGCAAGGGCTGGAGCCTGATTACGATGTCGAACGGCTCGGGTCTGCGCTACAACGCCATGATCAAAGCTGAGGTAGACGTCTACAAGTAAGACTCGCCCGTTTGTACCCACAAAAAAGGCCCGCAGCAGTGCGGGCCTTTTTTGTTGAGTTGTTGGCAGCTAGCTGTTGCGCACCACGATTTCCACGCGGCGGTTCTGCTGGCGGCCGGCGGCCGTGGCGTTGGAGGCGGCGGGGGCTTCTTCGCCCATGGGCTCCACGCTCACGCGGCCCGCGTCGATTTTGCCGTTCTGCACCAGCCAGTTCTTCACGGCCTCGGCCCGCTTGGCGCTCAATTCTTCGTTGTAGTCCTTGGAGCCGCGGGCGTCGGCGAAGCCCATGATGCGCACCTGCTTATCGGCAAACCGCTTGCCGATGGAGCCGGTAATCTGCTCCAGTGTGGTTTTGGCCGTGGGCTTCAGCTCGCTCTTGTCGGTATCGAAAAACACGGCTTCGTCGACGGAGTACACGCTGTACTGCTCGTTGCCGCGCACGGTCACGTCTTTGCTCGTTACCTCGTCGTAGCGCACCGAGGGCAGGTCGGGGCTCAGGTCCCAGCGGTCGGCGGCATTGGCCACGGAGCCGGCGGCGCCTTGAGCCGCATCGGCGGCCGATTTACCGTCGCGGTACACCACGGCGGTGTCTTGGGTGGCCTCCTGGGGCTCGTCCTTGGTCTGGGGCTTGTTGAGTCCGTCGCAGGCGCCGAGGGCCAGGGCGAGGGCTGCCAGGGGCAGCAGTAGGTGCTTGTGCATGGTTGGGAAAAAGAAGGGAGGGAAGGAATACCGCGGCATACGCAGCATTCCTTCCCTCCGTTGAGGTTTTTCCCGGCTACTGTTTCTTGGCCTGCCCGATGATCCACTCGCGAATCATTTCCTGGGCCTGGGGCGAAAACGTCTCGCGCTGCTGCCCGGCCACGATGGGCCACTCGGCCGGGTCGGACTGGAACAGGTGGTTGACGCCCGGCAGCTTTTTGCTCACCACGTTCTTGTTGTTTTTCAACCCCTTGGCCAGCAGCGTAAGATTGGGTTCCACGGCGGCGTAGGTATCGGCCGTGCCGTGCAGCAGCAGCACCGGGCAGCTGACGCCGGTCAGCTTGTCGGTGGGATTGAAGCTGAGGAAGTGCCGGTAGCGCGGCGAGGTCAGTTCGGCGGCGCTGACCTGGGCCGTGGCCTGGTCAATGGCTTCGTTGTTCTGCCGCAGCATGTTGGCCACGATGGCCTGCGCCTGGTTGTTGTCTTGGGTTTGCTGGATGATGTCGAGCATGGCCTGCTGGCGCTTGGTGGCCGCTTCGATCTGGGCCGGATCGGTGCCCAGGGAGCGGAGCGTGTTGGCCTGCTGCTGCACCACGATGTCGCGGCCGGGCAGGCCGTGGGCGGCCAGCGTCACCACGAAGGCCGGGGGCAGGGGCTGCGCGGCGGCGAGCAAGGCCACGTTGCCGCCTTCGCCGTGGCCGATGACGCCCAGGTGCGCCAGGTCGACTTCGGGGCGGGCGCGCAGGAAGTTCAGGGCCGCCTGCACGTCGCTGACCAGCTCCGCGGTGGTGGCCGTGGCCGGCGTGCCGCCCGACTGGCCCACGCCACGGTCGTCCACGCGCAGCACGGCAATGCCGCGGCGGGTCAGGAAATCGGCCAGTGCGCCCATGGGGCGGTAGTCGCCTACGGTGGCGTCGCGGTCCTGGGCGCCGGCATCGGATACGAGCACCACGGCCGGGAAGGGACCTTTGCCGGGCGGCACGGTGAACATGCCAGCCATGCGCAGATCTACCGGGATGTTGGTGAAGGTGACTTCCTCCTCGCGGTAAGGCGGAGTCAGGCGCACTTTGGCGCCGGTGCTGGCAGGCGGCGTGCTGTATTCCAGCGTCATGGGGGCTTTCAGGCCGGGCTGTTGCCAAGTGCCTTCCACGTGCTTGCCATCAGCCGCCAAACGGCCGACAAACTGGCTAGCGGCTTCTTCGGCCACAAACACCACCGTGTCGCCGTGCAGCTGCACGTCCACGTTCATGCGGGCGACTTTCTGCATGGGCACGTCGAGGGTGGCAAAATACTTGCCGCCGGTGAGCGTGACCACGCGGAAAATAACTTCCCACTGGCCGCCGGGCACCTTGAGCGGCCCTTTCCACAGCCCGTCGAGGGCCGGGGCCGCCTGCGCCCCTACCCACCCTAAGGTTAGCAGCAGCAAGCTGAGGCATTTGACGAGGAAAAGTAGGCGTTGCTTCATGGCTAGGTGGAGGAGGTAGGCAGAGCAAAAAAGGTTAGTCGAGCCGAATGATGATTTTTCGGCGTACGAACATAATCAAATTTTTTATCAGAATATCCCAGTAAAATCAATTACGGATAATCTTGGGTCTGACCATAAGAATTGTGGGCTAAAAGCAAGGCGCCAAGAAGTTCGCAAGTAGCAAACCCGAGTGCGCAAAAGCTGATACCGAAAAGCCCCAAAACCAGAACGACCGATTTTGGAGGAGCCACTGCAAAAAGGCCAAGCTGAATTGCATCCCCAACCGAAGCGGAAAAGGCTACAAAACCGACTTTAACATGAATCAGCAAATCAAAATTATAACAAAAAGCATAACAGGTAACTATTCAAAGCATCAACCCGCGTGGCGTCTTTGCCAACGGCGCTGATTCCTCGCCGAACGGCAGCAGCCCGCCATGCATCACCTCACTTCGGTTGATACATCTGCTCAACTCTGGGATGCACCTTTCGATTTTTCCCAGCCAAATAAGCTTTCTACTCGGCCACAAATACGCGCTTGACCCGCTCGCTCACGTTGGTCAACAGCTCATAGGGAATGGTGCCAATGCGCGCTGCCAGTTCCGTCAGCGGCAGGCCGGCGCCGAAGAGCACGGCCGCGTCGCCTTCCTGCACGTCGGGAATGGCGGTGACGTCGACCATGCACATATCCATGCACACGTTGCCGATGATGGGCGCGCGCCGGCCGCGGATGAGCACCTCGCCCCCACCCCGCGAAAAGCGCCGGTCGTAGCCGTCGGCGTAGCCGATGGCCAGGGTGGCAATGCGCCGGTCGTGGTCGGCGGCCTCGCCGCGGCGGCCGTAGCCTACCGTTTCGCCCGCTGGCAGCCGCTTGAGCTGCGACACGGTGGTGCGCAGGGTGCTGACGGGTTGTAGGGCCTCGGGCGCCAGGCCGGCCGCCTCCACCCCGTAAAGACCGATGCCGAGCCGCACCATGTCGAACTGCGCTTCGGGGAAGCGCATGATGCCCGGTGAGTTCAGCGCATGCTTGATGACGGGGTAGCCCAGGGCTTCTTCGAGACGGGCCGTCATGCGCTGGAAGGCCGCCAGCTGCCGGGCAGAAAAGTCGTTGTGCTGGGCTTCGTCGGCGCCGGCCAGGTGGGTTAGCGCACTGGCCACGCGCAGGGTGCCGGCGTGGCGCTGCAGCAGGGGCAGCAGCTCGGGCAGGTCGTCCTCGGCAAAGCCCAGGCGGCGCATGCCCGTGTCGAGCTTGAGGTGAATGGCGGGCAACGGCCCGTCTTCGGCGGCCAGCAGGTACTCGCGCAGCCGGGCGAAGGAGTAGATTTCGGGCTCCAGGTGGTACTGGCGCAGCAGGGCAAAGGAATCCGGCGAGGGGTTCATCACCATCAGCGGCAGCGAAATGCCGTGCTCCCGCAACTGCACGCCCTCGTCGGTGTAGGCCACGGCGAGGTAATCGACGCGGTGAAACTCCAGCAGGCTGGCCACTTCGTAGGAGCCGCTGCCGTAGGCAAAGGCCTTGACCATGACCATCAGCCGGGTGCCGGGCTGCAAGCGGGCGCGGTAGTAGTTGAGGTTGTGCACCAGGGCGTCGAGGTTGACTTCGAGCACGGTGCCGTGAATCTGGCGCTGAAAGGCCGTCACCACCCGCTCGAACTCAAAGCGCCGGGCTCCTTTCACCAGAATCGTCTCGTGGCGGAAGTAGTCGGGCCGAAACCAGCGCAGCAGGGCGGCGGTATCGGGGAAGAAGGCGCACTCGGGCACGGCCGCGCGCAGCGTTTCGGCGTGCCGGCCGATTTCGGGGCCCACGGCCAGCAGGCGCTGCACGCCGTGGCGTCGGGCTAGCTCGGCCACGCGCTGGTACAGCTCTCCGGCCGGCAAGCCCGATTCGAGCACGTCGGAAAGGATGAGGGTGTGCCGGTCGCGCCGGGGCTGGCGGCGCAGGGCGTCCAGGGCCAGGTCGAGGCCGGTTAGGTCGTTGTTGTAGGTGTCGTCGAGGACGTAGCAGTCGTGAATGGCCTGCTTCATTTCCAGGCGCATGGCCACCGGCTGCAGGCGCAGCAGGCGGCGCTGCACCTCGGCGGCGGGAAGCCCACGCCAGAGCAGCACCGCGAGGCAGTGCAGGGCATTTTCCACGGAGGGCTCGTCGGCGAAGGGCAGGGTAAACGGGTGCTCGGCCTGCTCGTAGCGCACGTGGGCCAGGGTTTGGCCTGGGTCGGCGCCGGCCTCCGCACGCACCTGCACCTGGGCTTCGGCGGCGCCTTGCCGCGTCCAGGTCACTCGTTGCACCGCCGCGGGCAGATCCTGGGCCGCTTCGTGCACCTCAGCGTGGTCGTGGCAGTAAAACAGCGTCTCGACGTGGCGAAACAGCTGCATCTTCTCGGCCGCTTTCTGCGGGCGCGAAGCAAAGCCCGCGTCGTGGGCCGGGCCGAGGTTGGTGAACAAGCCCAGCGTGGGCTGAATGACGGCGGCCAGCCGCTGCATCTCGCCCGGCTCGGAAATGCCCGCCTCGAAGATGCCCAAGGTGTGCGCCGGGCGCAGCTCCCACACGCTCAGCGGCACGCCCACCTGCGAGTTGTAGGAGCGCGGCGAGCGGCAAATCAGCTCGTCGGGGCTCAGCAGTTGGGCTAGCCACTCCTTCACAATGGTCTTGCCGTTGGAGCCCGTCACGGCCAGCACCGGCAGCTGCGGAAACTCGGCCCGGTGCGCCGCGGCCGTGGCCTGCAGCGCCGCCAAGCTGTCGGCCGCCAGCACAAACCCCGCCCCCGGGTACTGCGCCGCGCCGCCCGGAATCAGCTCGGCCCGGTCCACCAGAAACAGCCGCACGCCCTGCTGGTACAGCTCGGGCAGGTACTGGTGGCCGTCGTGGTGGGGGCCGCGCAGGGCCACGAACAGCGTGCCGGCGGCCTGCACCACGCGGCGGCTGTCGAGCAGCAACGTGAGCACGGGCGCGGCGGCATCGGCCGGGGCTTGGAGCAGCGCGCCGCCGGTCAGGGCGGGCAGGTCGGCGAAGGTGAGCATGGCAGGGCGAGGTTCCGCCCGCAAAGGTAGACCCACGGAGTAGAATGGATGGCGGGAAGGCTGCCGACGGTTTACCCCGCAGTCATTGCGAGCGAAGCGCGGCAATCGGTCCTGGCCAAGGTGCTAACCCCAAAATGAGCACCGCCCGAAGCGTCCGTTGTGCAGATTCTGGCGGTGCCGTTTTCGGTCTGTGGGTATTGCGTCGGCGGTGCTGCTAGAGGAAGGATTGCTTCGCTCTGCTCGCAATGACAGCCAGTGCAGCCGTTTGCTGGCGCACTGGCTTTTGCTTCTTCTAACCTAGCCTAGAAACCAATGCCGATGCGGAAGCCGTGCGTCAGCTTATTGCCCTGCTGAAAGGCCGTGTAGTAATCGAAGCGCGCGAGTTTAAAGATGTGCTCGATGCCGGCGCCCAGCTCCACGTACTGCCCGGCGGTGGGCGTGTAGAGGTAGTTTACCGAGCCGACTTCCTGCCACTTTAGGCGGCGCATCAGCGGGATTTTGTTTAGGAAAAAGCCGTTGAAGTGGTGGTCGAAGTGGCCTTCCACGAACCGCTCCCGCGTGGCGTATTTGTAGTAGTCGAGCAGCTGAAAACGGGAGAAGTCGGCAGCGAGAAAGAAGCGGTTACCCGAAAACTGCCGGTAGTCCATGAACTGCAGCTGGGGCTTGCCCAGGAAGCCGCCCGCGCTGAGGCGGTAGGAGCTGGTGCCGAGCAGCCCGAACTGCACCGTCTGCCGCATGCCCGCTTCCAGGAAGGTGTAGCGCACGTCGGAGCCGGGCGCGTGCCAGCCCTGCCGCCAGGTCAGGCGGAACGTGGGGTAGCGCGAGCCTAGGTTGATTTTGCCGTCTGGGCGGGTAATGTAGCGCTGCCCCGGCCGCCAGCTCACCCACAGCTCCGAGCTCAGGGCCCGGCTGCGGCCGAAACCGGTGCCGCCGGGCAGCTCCAGGGCCACCGGATCATTGGACGTGAAGGCTCGGCCCGGAATATCGCGGATGAGGTTGATGGTCGAGTTTTCCAGCTCGCGCCGGTCGAAGTAGCTTACCGCCCCGCGCACCTGCAGGCCGTTGATGACCTCGGTGAGGTAGCCAATTTCGGCCCCGCGGCGCTGGTAATACTTGGCGTAGTTGTGGTTGCGAAACAGCGTGGCCGAGGTATTGATAATCGGCGTGAGCTGGGTGTTCGGGTCGAAGTTTTCGACGGTGCGGCCCACCTGCAGCTGCCAGCGGGCCAGCTTGGTGGCACTGTGCTGCCAGTTGATTTCCACCGAGGGGCTGAAGAGCTTGGCTGCCACGCCGTAGCGCAGGGTCGGCGTGAGCCAGAAGCGCCGCTCGTCGTCGGTGTAGCGCGAATACGTCACTTCGGGGCTGATGATGGTGCCCTCCACGGTGCTGTACTGCAGCATGTACACCAGCGGCTTGACGGCGTACGATTCCTTTTTGTGGGTGTTGTTGTAGCGGTAGCCCAGCGAGATGAACTGGTTCAGGTTGAACTTATTCCGGATGCGGTCCAGCGAATCCTGGTAGGGCTTGGAGTTGCGGATGACCTCGGTGCTGTCCTTCACGTGGTAGTCCTTCACCTCCTCGTCGGTTAGCGGCACCGGCCGGATTTGGGCCCAGTAGGCGCTGTCCCGCTCGTTGGCGCCCTTCTCCACGCGCATTACCTCGCCGGCGGCCAGCTTTTCCACGTCCAGCAGCTCGCCGCGGCGCCCGGCCGAGTCGACGGCCGCCTGCACAGCTTTGCGGCTCTGGCGCTTGGCCTGCCGGCTGGCTTGGCGGGCCGCCGGGCGCTGCAGCTTGGCTTCGGCCACAGTTTCGGCGTGCACGGGCTCGTTAGCCGGAGCGGCGGGGGCCGGCGCGGCGGGCTCGGGCCGGCTGGGGTAGGTCGGCGTGACGCGGTACTGCGAGAAGACGGCCGTCAGGTAGGCGTTGCCCTTGAAGCCGAAGGCCGAAATGTTGGCCGTCAGCGTCTGGCTCTGCATCACCCACACGTGCGGGGCACCGGGTGCGGGCACGAACTGCTGGTCGATGCGCACGTTGTCGACGTAATCGAGCTGGGCGTCCTCGTTCAGGCTAAGCGACACCGAATGCAGCCGCCAGGTGCCGTCGACCACGAAAATGTGGCCGGTAAACACCGGGTCGGTGCGGCGGCGCGGAATCACGCGGATTTTGTGAATCAGCTGCCCGTCCTGCATGGTGCTGCCCTCCAGCACGTATTGGTAGAACAAAAAGGCGTTGGGGGCAATGGGCGACACGAAGCCGCGCTCCGAAAACACTTTCAGCACCGGGTTGTAAAAGCTCAGGCCGCGGCCCGCCCCGGCGCGGTTCAGGCTGAAGGCCTTGGCGTCGCCGCTGACGCGGGAGGATATCATGCGCTCCTTCACCACGTTGGGCTGCTGAAACGATACCTCCGACACCGACTCCGAGAGGTAAATGATGCCCGGCTTCAGATCGGGCCCGACCTTGAACATGCCCAGCACCTTGCTCGGCACGTCCTTGAGCCGGGCCAGCGCCTTGATGTAGCCGCGGGCCGTAAAGCGGGCCACCTCGCGCTTGTGGTAGGTGCGCCAGTCCATGGCGTGCTGCACGATGGCGTAGGCCGGGTCGCGGTCCTTGGCGCGCACCACCACCTCGCGCAGCTGGTACTGCTCGGGCGTCAGCGTCACGTTCAAGGTGGTTACCGTGTCGCCGCCCTGCACGCGCACCGGCTGCAGCAAGGGCTTGTAGCCCACGAACTGAAATACCAGCTCGTAGCGCCCGGCGGCCAGCGGCAGCTGGTAGTTGCCCTGCTCGTTGGAGGCCGTGTTGGTGGTCGTGCCCTTCACGGCCACGTTGGCGAAGCCCAGCGGCTGCCCCTTGGGGTCGGTAATGCGCCCGCGCACGATGCCGGCCGAGGCCAGCGCGGGCAACAGGCTCAGCCAAAGCAATAAATAAGGTAACTGACGCAGCATAAACCGACCGTAAAGAGGCGAGGCAAGGTAGGAAGTAGATTACCGAAGCCGCCGAGTCGTTGCCCGCTCCGCTGCAATTTTTTGATTCACACCCGCCGCGGCCGATTCAGCCCTCCAACTCGCCCTTGAAAATATGCTGATACTGCTACCGGCCGCCGCCGGGTGCCGCCAGTGATTGTTTGCTCACGCCGGCGGCTAGCAACTCGCTCAGGGCCATAGTATCGCACAATCCGGCCGGACAAACAACATTAAATGACCAGTATAAACCGGTGGCAGATTTTCAGCGCTACCGGGCGGTTCGCTGCAAGGTTCGCAGCAAACCGCCCGGTTCGTTTGTAACTGGCCGGCAACGGATATTAATTCCTTAATATTGTGTGAAATGTGACGACTGCGTATTACCTTGCCGCAGTCGAACCCAAAGAACCTCTGCTGGTTCATCTGGTTTTGTTTTTTGGATTCAACTTGTTTATGTGAGCGAACAGCCGCCGCCTTCTGGGCGGCGGCTGTTTTTTTGGCCTATTCCAATTTGCGCAGCTTCGGCACCGGCGGCTGCGTAAGCCCTCACTGACACCCCCGCACCAACCGCGGCCCCGCGGCCGCCCTCCGCTCATGCCCCCCCTCGACGACCAGGCCCCGCGCAAGCGCAAAACCTACACGCCCGGCGAAGCCCTGCCGAAAATTGCCGCCTACTGCGCCTACCAGGAACGCAGTTCCAAGGAAGTGGAAGACAAGCTGCGCAGCTACGGCCTCGACGAAGACGACGCCGGCGAAATCATGATTCGGCTGGTGCGCGAAAAGCTGCTCGACGACGAGCGGTTTGCCCGTTCCTTCGTGCGCGGCAAGCACCGGCTGAAGAAGTGGGGCCGCCGCCGCATCCGGCTGGAACTCAAGCAGCGCGGCATCTCGGAGTACTGCATCAAAGCCGGCCTGAGCGAAATTGACGGCGACGAGTACTACCAGAACCTGAAGGAACTGCTGGAAAAGAAAAACGCCCTGGAAAAGGAGCCGCACCCCTACAAGCGTCGCCAGAAGCTCCTGACCTACGCCACCCAGAAGGGCTACGAAACCGAGTTCATCCAAGACGCGCTCAACGAGGTGCTGGGCGGCGACGCAGACTAGGCGCTCCGTCGCCGGTGTCCATCAGCGGGCGCGTTGAAGGCACGCTCCCCCTACACGGCCCCTGGCGGGTTCAGTCGAAGGTGATGCCGAAGCGGGCGGCTACGGTTGCCAGGCGCGCTACGTCGGGGCCTTCTGGAGGCAGCGGCGGCACGATGAGGGCGCGTGCCGGCTCGCTCAGCGCCCCGTAGAAATGCTCGAGCCCGGCGGGCGCCACGTGCAGCAGCACGCGGGCATAATCCGATTCCAAGCGGTACCAATGCCGGCGGTTGCGGGGCAGGTGCACAGTGTCGCCGGGGCCAGCAAGCAGCTCCTCGTTGTCCACGTAAAAGCGCAAACGGCCTTCCAGCACCACGTAGGTTTCGTCTTCACGGCGGTGCGTGTGCGCGGGCAGCTCGCAGCCGCGCTGCAGGCACACGTCGAGCAGGGCAAACTCGCCCAGGGAATCGGCACCGGTGACCAGCGGCGTAACCAAGCTACCCTCATGCCACAGAGAACTTTCCAGGCAGCGCCGCCGCAGCCGGGGCTGGCGACTGGGCATCAGCGTAGTTTCCACAATTTCGATGGGCTCCTGGGCGGTTGCAGGCGTGGGGAAGGCGGTGGCAGCAACGGTTTGCATAGCGAGCATGACTAAGTGGGGAATGTGGCCAAAGCTACCCCCTGCCCCGCCGGCCGTCAAGCAGCGGGCATCACATGAAATACTGCGCCCCGGGCCTCCAGCGGCCGCAATGGCCCTCTAGCTGTCGGCAGGGCCGTTGGCTAGGCCAGCGGCATCACATCATCGTGTTAGGGAGGCGTCGGGGCAGGTGGGGCGGACCACAGAATTCCTCAAGCCCGGTATCGTTTGGCGCAGCCGGATTATTACATTTACCCGATATTATATAAGGCTTCTTCGGCGGCACTGCCCGGCCCCTCTTCACTGGGCCCAGCGCCCGCATGGCTGCCCGACCTAGCTTGCGCGGTGCTTGTCATCCCGGAGCAGGCTGGTAGTTAGCCCCAGGCTCTCTGCTTTCCACCAACCCTCTCTTTTATGTCACACTTATTTACGCATTGCCCGCCCCCGCGGCGCTGGCCGCTGCTGCCCTTGCTGGGGCTGCTGCTGGTCGGTGCCCCGGCACAGGCCCAATTTGCGTCATTTGCCAGCTACGGCAGCGCCGGGGGGCTCAGCTACCCCGTGCTGGGCGACCTAGACGGCGACGGCCGGCCCGACATCGTCGCGACCAGCCTCACCGCGTCCGGCATCAGCACGCTGCTGGGCCAAGCCGGCGGGACCTTTGCTGCGGGCGGCACCTACACCACGCTGACCAACGGCGCCCCGTTCGGCCTGCAACTGGGCGACCTGAACGGCGACGGCCGCCTCGACGCGGTGGTGGTCAACAGCTCCGGGCAAAGCCTGAGCGTACTGCTGGGGCAGGCCGGCGGCACGTTTGGGGCAGCCACCAACTACCCGACCAACCTCAACGGCTCCAGCGCCTACAACGTGGCGCTGGGCGACCTGAACGGCGACGGCCGCCTCGACGCGGTGATTACCACCGGCGACAACACGGTGGGCGTATTTCTGGGCCAGGCCGGCGGCGCCCTGGGCACCCCGACTTATTACCCCAACGGCGCCGGGCTGACTTCCTACAGCGTGGACCTGGGCGACCTGAACGGCGACGGCCGCTTGGACGTGGCCGTCAGCAACTTCGGCAGCGGCAGCGGCTCGACGGTTTCGGTGTTTCTGGGCCAGGCGGGCGGCGCGCTGGGCGCGGCCGTCACCTACCCCACCGGTTCGGCGCCCGCGGGCTTGCGACTCGGGGACCTCAACGGCGACAGCCGCCTTGACCTCGTGGTAGCCAACTACAACGACAACAACGTGGGCGTGTTGCTGGGCCAGGGCAACGGTGCTTTCGGCGCCATGGCTACCTACGCCACCGGGGCGGTGAACCCGCGCGAGGTAGCCCTGGCCGACTTCAACCTCGACGGCCGCCTCGACGTGGTGGCCAGCAACCTGGGCCCGCTTGCGGGCACCGCGGGCAGCACCGTGGGCGTGCTGCTGGGCCAAGGCAACGGCACGCTCGGCTCCGCAACTACCTATTCGATTGGCAGTGGCAGCCGGCCCTGGGGCGTAGTAGCAGGCGACGTGAACGGCGACGGAAAGCCGGACATCGTGACGGCCAACCGCGACAACAGCACCGTGAGCGTGCTGCTGAACACCGTGGTGGCTCCTCCGACCGCCACTGGCGCCAGCCGCTGCGGCGCGGGCTCGGTTACGCTCTCGGCCAGCGGGGCGCCGAGCGGGGGCTCGTACCGCTGGTACACCCAGGCCTCGGGCGGCACGGCCATCAGCGGAGCGACGGGCAGCAGCTACGCCACGCCCACGCTCTACGGCTCGACGACCTACTACGTCAGCACAGTGGACGCCAGCAACACCGAAAGCGCCACGCGTACGGCCGTTACAGCCACCATCAACTACGTAGCGCCGCCCTCCATCGTGGCCGGCGGCCCGACGACGTTCAACGCCGGGGGCTCGGTGGCGCTGACCGCGCGGCCTAACGTGGCCTTGAGCTTCACGGGCCTCAACAGCACCAGCAGCCAGCGCGTGGCCACCACCCTCAACGCGGCGCCCGCGGCCCTGGCCAACAGCACCTGGGAAGCCTGGGTGTACCCCACGCGCACCAACTACGGCGTGCGCCAGACGGTTTTTTCGGTCGACGACGGCAACTTCGACCGCAGCCTGGTCATCGAAGCCAACACGGATGACTGGGGCGTGTTTACGGGCAGCGGCGTGTGGACGCCGGCCGCCGTCGACCTGAACCAGTGGCAGCACGTGGCCGTGGTGTACAGCACGACGGGCATCAAGTTCTACAAGAACGGCGTGGAATACGTGTACGGCGGCGGGGCTAACACCGGCGCCACCACCAACCGCTTCACCGTCGGCAGCAACCCCGGCTTCCTGAACGAGTCGTGGCAGGGGCAGCTCGACGAGGTGCGCGTGTGGAGCACCGCCCGCAGCCAGAGCCAGATTCAGAGCCTCATGTTTGACGCCCCGGCCGGCACCACCGCCGGGCTGGCGGGCTTCTGGCGCTTCAACGAAGGCAGCGGCAGCACGGCCGCCGACGAAACGGGCGCCAACAACGGCACCCTCACCAACGCCCCGACCTACGTGACGCCCGGCCAGGGCAGCATCGTGGCCTCGACCTATGCCTGGAGCCCGGCCACCGGTCTGAGTGCCACCAATACGGCCACCGTGACGGCCTCGCCCGGCAGCACCCAGACGTACACCGTAAGCGTGAGCAACGGCGGCACCTGCAGCAGCTCGGCCCAGCAGACCGTGACGGTGAACCCGCTGGCCGACCTGACGGTCAGCACTACGCAAAACGTGCCCGCCGGCAGCTACAACAACATCACCGTCACCGGCACCGGCGCGGCGACCTTGACCGGCGCCGTGAACGTGGCCGGCGCCTTCGTGGTGCAGACCGGCGGCTCGCTCAACACCAACTGCCAGGCTCTGACCGGCAGCGGCTCGTTTGCCCTGCAGGACGGCGCCACGCTGAGCATCTGCAACCTGGCCGGCATCACCAGCAGCGGGGCCACCGGCGCGGTGCAGGTAACGGGCACGCGCAGCTTCTCCTCCGACGCCAACTACGTGTACAACGGCAGCGGGGCGCAGGTCACGGGCAACGGCCTGCCCAGCCAGGTACGCAACCTGACCTCGACCAACACCAGCCCGCTTACCTTGTCGCAGGCGCTGGCCGTCCGGGAAGTGCTGACGCTCAACGCGGGCAGCCTGAACCTGAACGCCCGGACGCTGACCCTGCTTTCCGACGCCAGCGGCACGGCCCTGGTTGCCAACCTGGGTGCGGGCTTCGTTTCGGGCACGACGGTGACGGTGCAGCGCTACATAGATCCGACGAGCAACGCCGGTCTGGGCTACCGCCACCTCGTGGCCCCGGTAACCAATGCCACGGTGGCGGCCTTCGGTTCGGGGGGCACTGCGCTGGTCATCAACCCGGCCTACAACACCTCGGCTACGCCGAACCTGACTACGCCCTTCCCCACCATCTTCCGCTACGACCAGAGCCGCCTGGCCACGTCGCCGGCCACCACGCTGTCGGCTTTCGACAAGGGCTGGGTGTCGCCCTCGGCCCTGAGTGACGCGGCCGGCTTGGCCACCACCGGCTTTACGGTGCAGCTGCCGGGCGCCAGCACGCTGAGTTTCACCGGGCAGGTGGGCAACAGCAGCGGCAGCATCCCGATGAGCCGGGCCAGCGGGGCTACCGCCGCCGATGCGGGCTGGAATTTTATTGGCAACCCCTACCCCTCGCCCCTGGATTTCAGCACCATCACGGCCAGTCAGCGCGTCAATCTGGACGCCAGCTTCTACGTGTTTCAGAGCACTTCGCAGTACGGCGGGCAGTACCGCAGCTACGTCAACGGCGTGGGAAGCAGCTCGCTCATCGGCAGCAGCCAGGCCTTTTTCATGCGCGTGAGTGCGGGGCAAACCACGGGCAGCCTTTCGCTCGACAATAGCAACCGCGTGACCAGCTACGCCCAGCAGGCCCCGGTGCAGCGCAGCGCCGACCCGCGCCCGCAGCTGTATCTGACGGTGCAGGGCCGCGGCCTGAGCGACGAGGCGTACGTGTACTTCCAGCCCGGCGCCACCGCCGGCGTCGACGGGGAATTTGACGCGCTGAAGCTCAGCAACCCGCACGGCCTGAACCTGACCGCCGTGGCGGCCGGGGCCGAGCTGGCCATTAACGGCCTGCCCGCGCTGACGAGCAGCACCGTGGTGCCGCTGCGCCTGCAGCTGCCGCAGGCCGGCAGCTACACCCTGCGCGCGGCCGCGCTGCTGAATCTGACCACGGCCCAGGCCTACCTCTACGACGCGCAAACCGGTCAGCTCATCGACCTGCAGCAGCAGCCGGAGTACAGCTTCAACGTCGGGGCGGCGGCCGATCTGCCGAGCCGCTTCGAGCTGCGCTTCAGCCCGGCCCGCCCCACGGCCACCCAGCCCGGCCTGACGGCGGCCAGCGTGCAGGTATACCCCAACCCTGCCGCTGAGGCCTTCACGGTGCGGGTACCCGGCCTCAACGGCGCCGACAAGGTGCAGCTGAGCCTCTACAACAGCCTGGGCCAGCGGGTGCACGTTCAAACCCAGGCGCTGGGTGCGGCCGGGGTGCAAACCACGCTGCCCGTCGCCGACCTGGCAGCCGGCGTGTACCAACTCCGCATCGAAGCCGGCAGCAGCACGCTCACCCGCCGCGTGGTGGTGGCGCACTAATGCTCTTCGCGTGGCCGCGGGGGCGATACTCCCCAGCGGTTGTCCGGCCGGGCAGCCAGCAACTGCCGGCCGGCCACGATTCCTCAGCAATGCAAACCGCCGCGTCGTCCTTGAAGGGCGGCGCGGCGGTTTGTCGTTTGGAGCTGCGCTTAGCCTTTGGGGCCGCGCACGGGCGGAGCCGTTTGGGGCACCAGCACCACGCGCCGGCCGGTGAGGGTTTCGAGCATGGGCCGCAGAATCTGCTGGGCGTTTTGTTCGGTTTGGGCCAGAATGCCTGACTGCAGGGCCGCCCGCTTCACGTTGGCTTCGGCGTACTTGTAGCCCTGATCAATCAGCTCGGCGTCCTGAAAAAAGCCGTTTTCGACCCCGTACACCCGGCTGCGGCTGTGGTCGACGCGCCAGGTGCAGAGCTCCGCTTTGGGCAGGGCCACGCGCACCACCGAGTCGCCCTCGAACACCACGTCGGTGGCCTTCACCTGGCGCAGGTCCAGGCAGCCCACGGCCTCGCCGGCCACGATGAGGGCTACTTTGGCGTCGGGCAGAAAGCGGTAGGTGCTCTTCTTGTACTCCACGATGTCCTTGAACTGGTAGCGCACCAGCTCCAGCCGGCCCAGGCCCTCGATTTTCTCCAGCACCGTGTTGTGCGTCACCGTCACGCGCGGCTCGGGGCGCAGGGGGTTCAGGTCTGTAAGCGTGCCGGCGACTTTGCGCCAGAGAAACCAGCCCAGGGCCAGCAAAAACACCAGCGGCAGCAGGCGCCGCAGCAAACGAACAAGGGACATACCCGCAATTAACGGTGAGCAACTCCGAAGCTATACGGCCGCGGGCGCCCAGGCGCCGAACCGCTGCTGAAAACCCGCCCAGCCCTGTAGCCCCCCGGTGTGCACCGCCAGCACCGTGCTACCGGGCACAAAATGCCCCTGCTCGATGAGCTGCAGCGTGCCGGCCAGCAACTTGGCGGTGTACACCGGGTCGAGCACCACGCGGTGGCGCAGGTAGAACTCCTCCACGAAGCCCAGTAGCTCGGTGGAATGCTTGGCGTAGCCGCCGAAGTGCGCGTCGAGGTGCACGTGGTAATTGGCGTAGCGCCGACCGGTGACGTGTTCGGTCAGCGCGTCTACTTCGGCGCGCAGCCAGTCGGCGCCTTTCAGTGCGGCCACGCCCACGGCCTGCTTGCGGCCGTCGAGGCCGGTGAGCAGCCCGGCCAACGTGCCGCCGGTGCCGCAGGCCACGGCCAGCGCGTCGTAGGCTTCGCCGGCCTCGTCCAGTTCCTGCACCAGTTCGGCCACCCCGCGCAAGGCCAGGGCGTTGGTGCCGCCTTCGGGCAGCACGTAGGCCGGACCCAGGTCGGTCAGCAGCTCCCGTACCCAAGCGTCGTCGGTGCGCCGGCGGTAGTCCTCGCGGCTCACGAAGTGCAGCTGCATGCCGTCGGCGCGGCACTGCTGCAACGTGGGGCTGAGCGCGGCCGCTTCCTCGCCGCGCACTACCCCGATGGTATCGAAGCCCTGCAGGCGGCCGGCCGCCGCCACGGCGGCCAGGTGGTTGGAGTAGGCCCCGCCAAAGGTCAGCAGCGTCTTTTGGCCTTGCTCGCGGGCCGCCAGCAGGTTGTATTTGAGCTTGCGCCACTTGTTGCCGGGCAACTCGGGGTGGCGCCAGTCGTCGCGCAGCAGGCGCAGGCGCACGCCCCGACGCTCGGCCACGAGTTCGGGCAACTCCTGCACAGTAGGTCCGCTAGGCATTGAGAGCGAGAAACGTAGGCGGCAAAGGTACAGCCTTTGCCCCGCCTTATCGGCGCATGGGGGTAGCGGCCGGCCACAAAAAAGCCCCGGCCGCGCAGGTAGCAGGCGCGGCCGGGGCTTTCGAAGGGGCGGATACTACGCCGCCAGCAAGTCGTCGTCGTCGGCCGCCACGGCTACCGCGGGGGCACTGCTGCGGCGCAGGGCGAAAACCACCCCGCCGATAATCACCAGGAACAGCAGCACCGACGATACCAGCGAAATGGTGTTGCCGATGCGGTACTCCTTGGGCTCGAACTTAAACTCGATGGTGTGCTGACCGGCCGGCACGGGCAGGGCGCGCAGCACGAAGTTGGCGCGCAGGTGCGGCACCAGCTTGCCGTCGATGTAGGCATTCCAGCCGTCGGCGTAGTAGATTTCGGAGAAGACCACCAGGCCCGGACGGGCGGCATTGGCGGTGTATTTCAGCTCGTTGGGCGAGTAGCTGGTCAGCTGAATGGTGGAGCCCGTGGGGTCGTAGCTGGTCGTCTGCTGCGGGAACTTGCTCACGTCCACCACGGCCGTCGTGGCCGGGTCGAAGGTGCTGAGCGCGGCAATTTCCTGGTCGGGGTTCTGCACCGGCTGCACCTTGCTCACAAACCAGGCGTTGCCCAGGGCCCCGGCGTTCGGAATGGCCTGCGTCTCGCCGTTTTGCTGGGGCGGGCTGATGAAGTAGCGGGCGTTGAGCATGTTCAGCACCCGCGGGTTGCCCACCTGCCCGGTGGTCGAGAGCTGCTGGAACAGCTGCTGCATCTCGGGGCTGATCTGCCGCTCAATCAGCTCCTGGTAGCGGCGCAGCTTGGCCCCGTGGTAACCGCCGATGCTCTTGTGCAGGTACGACGTCTGCGCGTCGTTGAAGGGGTTGCTCAGGTTCAGCACCCGGTAATGCAGGGTTTTGTCGGCCAGGATCTGCTCGTCGGCCTTGGTGGGCGTAAACTGCTCGGTGATGGTCTGGGTGGTGAAGTTGTTTTCGCCCAGGTAGCGCTTGTCGGCCGTCCAGAGGTCGGCCAGGGTCAGCAGGCCCACCAGCGAGGCGGCCACCGTCAGGCTGAGCTTGCGGCCGAGGTAGAACCAGAGCACGCCGGCCGTGGCCACAATGAAGAAGATGGAGCGGAACACGTCGGTGCGCATGAGGGCGGCGCGGTCCTGGCGCAGGGCGTCGAGCGGGAAGCCCTGCGGCAGCTGCGCATCCACCGGGCCGGCAAAGTCGCTGCCGAGGCCCAATACCAGGGCCAGCAGGCAAAGGCCGGCGGTGATGCCGGTAGCCATGAGCAGGTGGCGGCGCAGGCCGGCTACTTCGGGCGTATCCTTCTGTGCCACGGGCAAGCCGGCTACCGTCGGAACGGCCGCGGCGGCCGGGCGGGCGCGCAGCACCCGGGCCAGGGCCAGCACGGCCAGCAGCGGCATGGCCAGCTGGGCAATGGTCAGCGCCATCGACACTGCCCGGAACTTGTTGTAGCCCGGGAAGAAGTCGAACATCAGGTCGTTGAACGAGGCGAAGTTCTTGCCCCAGGCCAGGATAATCGAGAAGATGGTGGCGGCCAGCAGCCAAGTGCGGGTGCGGCGGTCGGCCACGAACACGCCGAGCACGAACAGCAGCACCACCACCGCGCCCACGTACACCGGGCCGCTGGTGATGGGCTGGTCGCCCCAGTAAGTGGGCATGCCGGCCAGGTACTGGTCCAGCTGCCCGGGGTCGACCATGCCGCTCAGGGCCTTACCGGTGTTCGAGTCGGCGTCGAGCTTGCCCGTCGAAGCACCACCGTAGTAGTTCGGCACCAGCAGCGTTATCGTCTCCCCGACCCCGTAGCTGTAGGAGAAGGCGTAGTCGTGGTCGAGACCCGAGCCGCCTTCCTCGGCGGGCGCGGCGGCCGGCTGGCCGGGCTGGGCCGGGGCCGGCGTCTTCAGCTCCGATTTGCCGCGGATGCTGTACTTGCCGTACTCGGCGGTGGTGTAGAGGCGGCCGAAGCTCACGCCTACGGCCAGCAGCGCGCCCACGGCCAGCACAGCGGTGTTGCGCAGAAACTCGCCGAGGCGCTTTTCGCGCAGGGCAAAAATCAGCTCAACGATGCCGAACACCAGCACCAGCAGCAGCAGGTAGTAGGTGATTTGCAAGTGGTTGGCCCGGATGTTCATGGTCAGCCCCAGGGCGAAGAGCACGCCGCCGATCAGCCAGTTGCGCCGGAACGTGACCAGCAAGCCCGCCAGCACCAGCGGCGCGTAGGCCAGGGCGTAGGACTTGGAGTTGTGCCCGGCGGCGAGGATGATGAGGTTGTAGCTCGTAAAGCCGATGGCAATGGCACCAACCAATGACACTAAGGGGCGCATGCCCAGCGCGGCAAACAGTAGGTAGCCGCAGAACAGGGCCGCAAACAGGTTGGCCACAATCGGCGGCAGGCCGAAGGTGAAGATGTTGGTCAGGTACACCGTCAGGTCGCCGGGGAAGCGGGTACTGATCAGGTAGGTGGGCATGCCCGAGAACATGGAGTTGGTCCACAAGGCTTCCTGCCCGGTATTCTCCCGGAACAGCAGCGCCTCGCGGGCCCCGCCGTTGAACTGCACGATGTCGTGCTGGCTCAGGGTTTTGCCCCCGAACACGATGGGCGAGAAGTACAGCACGGCCAGCACGAGCAGGAAGGCCACGGCCAGCAAATGCGGCAACAGGCGCGACCAGAGCGGTTGCGGCACCGCGGCGGCCGGAGTCGGCGAAACGACTGGGGAGGGCATGGGTTGTAGTCGGTAGTTGGTAGTCGGTGAGGGAATGATACCCAACGGCGGCTCCTAACGCCTCAATAGCCCAGGGGGCCAGCCCTGGGCTATTGCAAAGCCGGTACGCCCGAGCCGTTGGTCACAAAAAAGCCCGGCCGGCAGGCGCCAGCCGGGCTTGAAGCCCGAAGGTAGGTCGATTATTTTACTTCCTCGAACTCCACGTAGTCGCCGCCGCGGAATTCCTTTTTGGGCTGGCGCGGAGCTTTGGGCGGCACGAAATCCACCCGCACCTGCCCCGCGGGCTCGGCCGGCCGCTGGTTGGGCCGCTCGTAGCGGGGCGGCGCCTGCTGGCCAAAATCAGCTGCGTCGGCCCCGAAAGGCATGCCGCCGGCTTGCATCTGCTTGCGTACAAACGCCGTGAGGACGTAGCGCAGCAGCAGGGGCAACACCAGGCGCAGCACCCAGAAAATCAGAAAGGAAACCAGCAGAAACGAAATAAAGCTCATCAGCTCGCGGGTTCAAAGTCAGGTTTGAAGTAAAAGTCGCGGTCGGCGGGACCTTCCAGCACGGCCGGCGGACAGGGTACTAACCGCGGCGAGCCGGCTTGGGTTTCAAGCACGTAGGGCCGGTAACCCAGCTCGGCCAGCAGCGCGGCTACCTTGCGGCGGTTGTCGAGCCCGTTCAGCTCGGTCTGGATAACGGGACGGTGGCGGCGCAGCGTATGTTGCATGTGCCGGAACACTTCGTACTCGAAGCCCTCCACGTCGCACTTCACAAAATCGAGGCGGGTAAAGTCGGCCAGCAGCTCGTCGGGCACGCGCATGGGCACTTCGTAGAACTGCGCGTACTGCTCGTTGGGGCTGCTGTCGGCCACTTTGGTCATGCCGTGGTGCAGCAGCCCGTTGCGGGCCGGCGTGCCCATGCGCACCGTGTCGTTGCTGCCGCCGAGGGCGTAAGGCAGCAGCAGCAGGTTGTCGTGCCCGCTTAGGCGCACGTTGTCCTCCCAGATGCGCTGAAACAACGGCACCGGCTCCACGGCCAGCACCTTGCCCTCGGCCCCCACCAGCCGCGACAAGGTCACGGAGTAGTAGCCCAGGTTGGCCCCGATGTCGAGGCACACGTCGCCGGGCTTGACCAGCGTTTCCAGGAAAAACAGCTCGGGGTATTTGCTGCGGCCCCAGCCCAGCGCCACCAGGCGCAGGTAAGCGTAGCTGGCCAACCGGATGTACCGCTCGAAGCCCAGGGTGCCGACCAACAGTTTGCGCAATGCCTTCATCTGCGGGCAAAGGTAGAAAAGCGGAAATGGGGAACTGGTGAGTGCCGCGCTGGCCCCCCGCGCAACAGCGGCTGCATCCCCTCCGCAGTGTACTACTTCGCCGCGTTGCTCCACCAGCGCGACACGCCGGCCGCCACCAGCCCGCCCAGGGTGTACCAGGCCACGGTCATCAGCTTGGTTTGCGGGGTGCGGTTGCTGGGCCCGTCGCCGAGGCCGAGCGGCCCGGGCAGCACCACGCCGCCCACGCCGGCCGCCACGCCCAGGGCCGCGCCGCGCCACCACGCGTCGGGGCCACTGCCCACAAGACTGTAGTAGAGGCCGTTCACTAGCAGGTCGCCGGCCATGGTGGCGTTATAGGCCGTGCGCGGGCCGGGCTGCGGGGCATCGGCGGCGGCCAGAAGCTTGCGCAGGCCGCGCACGCCGAGCACGTCCATGCGCGGGGCGTCGGGGGTAAGCTCTTTGGCGGTTTGGTGCACCAAGGTCAGTACTACCGAGCCGCTCAGGCCGCTGACCAGGGCCTGAATGAGGTCGTCCGAATGCGAATCAGCCATAGTTGTTCGTCGTTGGCGGCCGTTGCGGCCGCGTTCAGTGTATGTCGAAACGCACCGGCGGAGCCCGGGTTAGGCCCGGTGCAGATTTTTTCCGCCGCTGGGTTGCGTCGTTTAAAAACGGCTTTTTATATTTGCAGCCCCGAACGACGCATCTGCATCGGCCGGGACATTAGCCTGCTTAGCTCAGTTGGTAGAGCAGCTCATTCGTAATGAGCAGGTCGTTGGTTCGAGTCCAATAGCAGGCTCCCGCACACAACAAGGCCCGTTTCCTTTCGGAGACGGGCCTTGTTGTGTTTTTCAGACCAGCATTTTTAGCCCGCTGACGGCTGCGGGCGCTAGGCGTTGCGCTTATTCATCGCCTTGCTCAGCCAGCTGATGCCGGCGGCCAGGGCCAGCCCGCCCACTACTTTCTGGGTGGTGCTCAGTTTGCCGAGCTGGCCGGCGGCCGAGTCGCCGAAGTTTTTCAGTTGGCCGTTCAGACCGCCCAGCAGGCCGCTGGCTTTGTCTTGAATGGACGAAGACTGTTGCTGTTGCGGCTGGCCTTGAATGTTGCTGGAGCCGGTGCCTTTGAAGTCGGGAGTGCTTTGGTTAGCCATGATGTCGGAGTTTTAAGGGTTCAGGGAAACAGCCGAGCTACGCGGGCTGCTGGCTAGATATTCGTAAAATCCGGCCCGCAGGTTACAGCAAATCAACGGCTCAGCCCACGAAACGTCGCCGCTACACCACCACGTCGGGGCGGTTGTGCCCGGCCGAGGCCTGCTCGGAGGCCCCGCGCCCCGGGCCGGCGGGCAGCGGCACCTGCAAGAGCGCCGCGTAGGCGGCGGCGTCGCGCTGCCCGGCTTCGCGGGCTTCCACCTCGAAGCGGTTGGCGTAGTAGCCCACCCGCGCCGACTCCACCAAGTACTCCCACAGAAAACGCAGCACGCCCCGCTCCTGTACCTGGCGGATGTGGCACATCTCGTGCGCCACCCACGACGGCTCGCGCAGAAATTGCTCCCGCGTGACGCCGCTTAAATGGATGGTTGAGCCCAACACCATGGCCACGTTGGCCTGGCCTAGTTTCAGGCGGGCAATGCGCGCCAACGGCGAATTTTCAATTATCCGGGGAAGCTCCACCGTACGAGCTGGTTGAAAAACAACAGGATACGAAACAAGCCAGCGAAGGTTGGCAGGCTCGACAATACTATTCAACCATATAATTGAATATAAATAAGAATTTTCGGCTTTTTTGGGCCAAAAGCTTGGACTGCCACGGGTTGGCGGCTAGCTTTACCCTATCGGCCCGGATAGAATCTTTCCGAGCCGGTTGAAAAAAACACCTTTCCCAATTTCTCTAACGGCCTCTTCTAGAGAAGAAAAGTACGCCACCCGGTCCCTCTGGACCGCCGCTCGGGAGCGGATCCACCACCCACACGACGGACAATGAAGAATACCTTTTTGTGTTGCCTCGCCGCTGTTTCACTGGCTCTTTCCTTTTTCTTCGACTACGCTCCTAATACCCGCCCGGCCGGTTCGCCGGCCCTGGCCGAAGCGTCGCTCTTCGGTTTGCCCGACGGCGGCAGCGACGATTTCCGCGACTCGCTGAACGTTGGCTACTACTCGCAGCAACTCGGCATCCGCGCCGACTACGACGACAACGCCTCGCTGCTGCGCACGATTACCGAATGGCTGGGTACGCCCTACCGCTTCGGTTCCAACAGCAAAAGCGGTACCGACTGCTCCGGCTTCGTGACCCGCGTGTTCAAGGAGGTGTACGGCATCAACCTGGTGCACAGCTCCCGCTCCATGTTCTCCAACGCCACGCGCGTGGCCAAGGACGAAATGAAGACCGGCGACCTGGTGTTCTTCCGCCGCGGCCCGGGCCAGCCCATCTACCACGTGGGCATCTACTTGAAAGACGGCAAGTTTGCTCACTCGGCCACCAACGGCGGCGTGATGGTTAGCTCGCTTGACCAGCCCTACTACCACCGGAATTTCTACGCGGCTGGCCGCGTCAACGTCGAATAGCTCTCAACAGCTTGTTTGCCGAAGCCCCTGCTCCCCGAGCCGGGGCTTTTTGTTTGGGTCCGGTTGAAATAGCGCCTGATAACTATTTTGGCGCGAAACAGTATAGCACGGCAGTTGCCGGCGGCTACGGCGGCCGGCTTACGTTCGTTCTCTCAACTCCTTTCATACCATGGCTACCTCCACTCCCGACGGCGAACGAATTGCGTCGTCGCCGCTCTTTAAGGGCTTTCTGCGCAAGGCCGAAAGCTACCTCAAGCAACCTCTGCGCATCAAGCAACTGCTCAACGATGCCTACCAAAAGGCCAGCGCCAAGAAGGACGTGGGCCACATTGCCCACGAAGCCTGGGAAAGCCTGCAGACGCTGTTCCGTTTGGTGCGATACGCAGCTTCGGGCGAGTACACCGGCATTCCCACACCCACGGTCATGGCCGCGGTGGCCGTGCTCATCTACTTCCTCTCCCCTATCGATCTGGTGCCCGACTTCATCCCCGTGGTGGGCCTGCTCGACGACGTGGCGCTGATGGCCTGGTTTACCAGCACCCTCAAAACCGAGATGGACAAGTTTGCCGAGTGGGAAAAGTCGCGTCCCCATCCCATTACCGTGCCCTCCGAGCATTTTGAAGAAGCGCCGGAATCGGCGAAACGGGCCGGCGTGACGCGCCGGCTGACGCCGAGCACAACCACCAATTCGCCCCTGGAAAAGGCCGAGCACAGCGTCACCAGCGGCTCGTTTGTGGAGTCGGATGAGTCGGCGAAACGCGCGGGCCGGGCCGACCTGCCCGGTGGCTCCAGCCCTGATCCGGCCAACCAAGCCCCCGCCGACGCCGGTAGCCCGGCGGCGGATGCCAAGCACCACCCCGAAGTCGGCAACACACCCAATCCCAACGTGGCCGCGGCCAGCACCAGCGGCAGCCGCGACCCGCGCCTGAGCGACGGCCGCGGCGGCGACACCGGCGGCAACGTGCGCTAAGCCCCGCGCCTTCTCCTTACTCCAAACGCCAAACGGCCCGCTTCCCTCTGCGCGAGAGAAGCGGGCCGTTTGGCGTTTTTCAGACCAAAGAAAAGGGAGCTGGCTGGCGTTGACGCTGCTTAGCGGGCTTTGGAGCCACCCAGGTGCGAGGCCACGTAGCGCACAAAGTCGCGCACGGTGTTCAGGGGCACCTCGTCGGGAATGGTGATTTTAAAGCGGCGTTCGAGCTCGAGGATGATGTCAACCACGTCGACGGTATCGAAGCCCAGCTCGCGGCTCAGGTTGCTGGAAACACGCAGGCGCGTGGGCTTAATGGCCTTGCGCTTGCTGATAATGCGCAGCACCTGCTGTTCGATGTTGGTGCTGCCAGGGTTGGTAGTCGTTCGGGTTAACATGGCTGTTGAAACGACAAAGTGAACGGAAAGGGGAGAAACAAGGCTTGGTGGCTCGTCGACTCGCGGCCGCGGGCCGATAGTCGGAGTAAGGTCAAGCGGAAAAGGTTGCATCTGATTTTTGCGGGGCTCAGCGCCGGCCCCCGAAAACCCGGCGGTGGGAAAGCGTTGGGCGTAAAACGCAAGCCCACCGCCGGGTTATATGACCTCAGGGTTAATATTCGGCCAGTACCGGCGGACGAGCGGCCGATACCTCTTCTTCGTCGACGACTTGCTGCACGTTGGCGTCGGGGTCTTTGCCCGTCACCTTGCCTTTCAGCGTCTCGCTCAGCAGGTACATCACCGGCACCACCACCAGGGTAATCAGCGTGGCGAAGACCAGACCGAAGATGATGGTCCAGGCCAGCGGGCCCCAGAACGTCACCGACTCACCGCCGATGAAGAAGTTGGGGTGGCCCGAGGCGAACAGCTCGTAGAAGTCTACGTTCAGGCCGATGGCCAGCGGAATCAAACCCAGCGTGGCGGCCGTGGCCGTTAGGATTACCGGGTTCAGGCGGGTGCGGCCGGCCAGCACGATGGCCTCGCGCAAGGACATGCCCTGGCTGCGGAGGATGTCGGTGAATTCGACCAGCAGAATCCCGTTTTTCACCACGATACCGGCCAAGGCGATGATGCCCACGCCCGTCATCACGATGCTGATGTTCATGCCCGTAATGGCCAGGCCCCAGAACACGCCGGCAATGGAAAACAGCACTTCCGAGAGGATGATAACCGGCTTGCTGAACGAGTTGAACTGCACCACCAGGATCAGGAAAATCAGGGCCAGGGCGCCGATACCGGCCAGCGGCAGAAAGTCGGAGGTTTCCTTCTGGTCTTCCTGGGCACCACCCATCTTGATGGTGTAGCCGGGGGGCGTCGGGTAGGCTTTGAGGGCCTGCTGGATGTTGGCCACCACGTCCGGGCCGGTGAAGCCCGACAGCACGTTCGAGGAGATGGTGATGACGCGCTTCACGTCCTTGCGCTTGATGCCGCCGTAGGTCGTGCTGTATTTCACGTCGGCCACGGAGCTGATGGGTACCTGGCGCATCTGGCCGGTGGCGTCGCGGAAGGTCAGCGGCGAGTTCAGGATGGCGTCCACGTCTTCGCGGTAGGGCTTGGCGTAACGTACCTGAATGGGGTACTCGTCATCCGGGGTCTTGAATTTGCTGGCCTCGTAGCCGTAGATGGCCGTGCGCACTTCCATCCCAATCTGGGCGGTGCTGATGCCCTCGCGGTTGGCGCGGGTGCGGTCGATGTTGACGGCAATTTCCGGGTTGCGGTCCTCCAGGTTGGAGCGCAGCTGCTCGATGCCGCCGATGTTCTTCGAGTTGATGTAGCGAATCACATCCTTGGAGAGGGCGGCTAGTTTCGGGTAGTCGTCGCCGGCTACTTCGATGGCAATTTCCTTACCCGTGGGCGGGCCGCTCGATTCTTGGTCGACCGAAATTTCGGTGCCGGGGATGCCCTTCACCACCTCGCGGATTTTGTCCATGTAGGTACGGGTGCTCGGGCCTTCCCGCTCGCTGAGCTCCTTAAAGGCCACGGCCACCTTGGCCAGGTGCGACTGCGACACCCCCGAAGCCGTAGCTTCGCCCGGGTCGCCGGCGCCGATGGCAACGTTGGTGATGACCGATTCCACGTCGGGGTTGTTCTGGCCGATAACGCCGTAGATGCGCTTCTCCAGGATGTGAGCCACCGAGTCGGTAACCTCCACGCGGGTGCCTACCGGCATTTTCAGGTAGGTGTACACGAATTTCGGGTCACCCTTGGGGAAGAAGTCCACCTTGGGCTTGCGGATGCCCACCGCCACGAACGAAGCGAAGAACACCACGACTACCCCGATCATGACGATGGCCGGGTGGCCGATGGCCCAGCGCACGAGGCTGGCGTAGCCATTCATGAAGCGCGGCAGCACGCGGGTCTGGAACCAGGCAATGCCCTTGTTGAACACGAACATGTTCAACCAGATGAAGGCCGCTACGAACAGCAGCAGGTTACCGATGAAGTGACCGTGCTCCTTGAAGAAGCCGGGCGTCTCGACGTCAGCAGCTACCGTGGCGGCACCTTCCGCGCCCAGGGTATGGCCGCCGATGCCGACGAGGTTGAACAGAATGCCCAACCCCACCAGCGCCATCGTCCAGATCAGCAGCTGGCGCGTCACGCGGGGCTTGCTGTCCTCGTGGTGGTGGTCTTCGCGCTCCATGAACGACACGGCGAATACCGGGTTCATGATGAAGGCCACGACGAGCGAGGACATCAGCGTTAGAATCAGCGTGACGGGTAGGTAGAACATGAAACTACCCACGATGCCGGGCCAGAACATCAGCGGCACGAAGGGCGCCACGGTGGTCAGCGTACCGGCCAGTACCGGCACGAACACTTCGCCGGCGGCAAACTTGGCGGCCTGAGCCGTCGTCAAGTTCGGGTGCTCGTGCAGCAGGCGGTGGGTGTTTTCGATAACCACAATGGCGTCGTCCACCACGATACCCAGCGCCAAGAGGAAGGCGAAGAGCACAATCATGTTCAGCGCGAAGCCGAACATGGGCAGCATCACGAAGGCCAGGAACATCGAAATCGGCACCGAAAGACCCACGAACAGGGCGTTGGTGGTGCCCATGAAGAACATCAGAATCACCGTCACCAGGATGAAGCCGATGATGATGGTGTTGATCAGGTCGTGCAGCGTCACGCGGGTGTCGTTCGACGTGTCGCCGGTGATGGTGATGCGCAGGTCGCTGGGCAGGCTCTTCTTCGAGTCTTCCACCAACGACTTGATCTTATCAGAAGCATCAATCAGGTTCTCGCCCTGGCGCTTAATCACGTTCAGCGTAATCGAGGGCTTGCCGTCGAGGCGGGCGTAGGATTCGCGGTCCTTGAAGGCATCCTCCACGGTGGCAATGTCGCCGAGGCGCACGGCCGAGCCGCTTAGGTTTTTCACCTGGATGTTGGCAATGTCGGCGGCGTTGACGTACTGACCCGCCACGCGCACGGCGCGCTTCTGGTCGCCCACGTCCACCGAACCACCCGAGATGGTGATGTTCTCGCGGGCAATGGCGCCTTCGATGTCGCCGAAGCCCAAGCGGGCGGCGCGGAGCTTGTAGAGGTCCACGTCCACGTTCACCTGCTGCTCCAGGGCGCCGATGATGTCGACGCGGGTAATTTCGGGCAGGGCCTCGATCTTGTCCTGGAAGTCGTCGGCCAGCTTCTTCAGCTGCGACGCGGGCAGGTTGCCGGCCAGGTTGATCTGCATGATGGGTAGCTCCGAGAGGTTTACTTCCTGCACGGTGGGCGGCGTCGGCAAATCGTTCGGCAGCTCGTTGCCGGCCTTGTCGACGGCGTCTTTGATGAGCTGCTTGGCGTACTGCACGTCCACGCCGGAGTTGAACTCCACGTCCACGATGCAGTAGTCCTGGTTCGAGGTGGAGTTGATTTTCTTCACCCCGTTCACCGACTTGATTTCTTTCTCAAGCTGGCGCGTCACCAGGTTTTCGATGTCCGTGGGCGACGTGCCGGGGTACACCGTGGCCACGATGATGCGCGGAATGACGATATCCGGAAATTTCTCCTTGCCCAGCTTGATGTAGGAGAAGATACCCGCCACGCACAACAGGAGCGTGATGATGTAAATGCTGGTCTTGTTATCAATGGACCAACTGGTGGGTCCAAACTCTTTTTCGATATCCTGCATGGGGAGTCGGAAGCTAGGATGTGAGTCGTGTCAGGCCGGGCGGGCCGCTGGCAGCAGCCGCCCGCACCGGTCCTTGCGCTATGCGCCCGCTTGCCCGGCCGCGTTGCCGGCGAGGGACACCGTCTGGCCCTCGTTGAGGTTCTGGTAGCCGGCCGAAATCACCTGGTCGTTGGCCTTGAGGCCGCCGGTAATTTCGGTTTTGCCGTTGTAGGTCGCGCCGGTCTGCACCACGCGCTTGGCGGCCACTTTCTTACCGCCTTTGTCTTCTACGACAAACACATAGGTGTTTTCGTTATCCTTTTGCACCAGATCTACGGGCAGCACCGTGGTATTGGCCTTGCTGTAGTTCTGGATGCGCACGGTGGCCACCATGTTGGGGCGCAGCTGCGCGGCGGCCGGGCCGGTCAGGCGCAGCTCCACCGGGAAGGTGCGGCTGGCCGGGTTGATGGTGCGGCTCACGGTGCGCACCGTCGAGGGCACGTCGGTCACGCCCAGGTCGGGGATGCTCACCAGGGCTTTGTCGCCGGCCTTGATGGTGTTGGCGTAGTTTTCGGATACGTCGGCCACCAGCTTGCCGCCGCCGCCGCTGAGCAGGCGCACCACCGGCACGCCGGGGTTGCCCATCTCACCGACCTTGGCCGGCACGTCATCCACGGTGCCGCTGAAGGGCGCCACCACGTTGTACATGGCGCGCTGCTGCTGCTGGGTAGCCAGGCTACGCTTCAGCGCTTCGTAGTTGTTTTTGGCCTGCAGGTACTGGATTTCGGTGCCGATCTGCTGTTTCCAGAGGCGGTCCTGCTTTTCGTACACGGTCTTGGCCAGGTCGAGGCGGGTGCGCAGCTCGGCAATGCCCGATTCCAGCACGGCCGCGTCCTGGGTGGCAATAACCTGGCCTTTGCCTACCCGGTCGCCGCGCTGCACGCGGATGCTGGTGAGCACGCCCGGCACGCGGGGCGACACGTTGGCGTTTTCGTCGAAGTCGGCGCGGCCTTGCACTTCCAGGTAGCTGGTGAAGCTTTCGGGCTGCACGCTGATAACCGATACCGGGGTGGCGGCCAGCTCGGTCTTAGCAGCCGGACCGGCTTTGGCTTCCAGCTCGGCAATCTTGGCGGCGTTGGCGGCCTGTTCTTGCTTGAGCTTGGCCAGCTCGGCTTTGGGGTCTTTCTCACCGCCGCACGAAGCCAGGAAAGCCAGGAACAGCAGCGCCGAAGAAGAAACGTATTTCATGGGAGAAGGAGCTAGTAGCTTGGAGTGAGGAGCTAGAATCGGGGCAATCAACTGGCTAGGCCGGCGCCTCTAGCCCGGGGCGCCGGCGGCTAGCTCCTTATTTCTTGGTCTGGTTGTACAGCTCGCCGGTGGCTTTGTCGCGGTCCACCTTGGCTACCAGCACGTCGTAGAGGGCGGCGTAGTAGTTGGTCTGGGCCGAGCGCAGGTCGGTTTCGGCGGTAATGACTTCCAGGTTCGAGCCCACGCCCTCCTGAAACTTGATGCGCGACACGCGGGCCACGTCGGTGGCCAGGTCCAGGTTGGCTTTCTGGTTGTCGAGCACGTCCAGGGCGTTGGTGAGCGTGGTGCGGCTCTGCGCGTCCTGCAGGTCAATGCTCTGGCGCAGCGTCTCGAAGCCGCGCTCAATGGTCTGCTGCTGAATGCGCGCCTGCTGCACTTGGTAGCGGCGGCGGAAGCCGTCGAACACCGGAATCTGCAGGCTCAGGCCCACGTTGCCGAAGCCAAACCAGTTCTGGTTCGGGAAGCCGTTGGCGTCGCGCGAGTTGGGGCCGCGGAAGGCAAACAGGTTGCCGGGGTTGGCGGCCGAGCCGATGAAACCGTAGGCAGCCGTGGCCACGAGGCGCGGGTAGGCGCCGGCGCGGCGGTTGGCCAAGTCGAGGCCGGCCAGGGCCTGCTGGGTTTCCAGGGTGCTGAATTCGATGCGGTTGTTGTAGTTGAAGGCCGCGGCGGCTTGGGGCGGCCGGGCGCCGGACAGGGCCGTTTGCTGGTCCTGGCGGGCTTGGTCGGCGGCGTTGCCGGTGCTCGGGGCCGGAGCCGTGGGCACGCTGCCCAGGCTACGGTCGCCGCCGCCGGTGTTGAAGTCGGCCACGCCGAGGCGCTGGCGCAGGGAGTTGGCGTCCACGAGGGCGCCGTCGAGCTGGTCGGTCAGCACCACGGGCTGCTCCTGGGGCAGGCCCATCTGGAACTTGAGCAGGGCCACGCTCAGCTCGGTCAGGCGCTGGGCTTTCTGCTGCTCCACCACCAGGTTGTTGCGCTGCACGCGCAGGCGGTCCACGTCGAGCTTCTCCACGAAGCCCTCCTTATAGGTGGCATTCGTTTGGTAGAGCAGCGTGTCGAGGCGCTGCACGTTGCGGGCCAGCAGGTCGAGGCGGGCGCGGGCCACCAGCGTGCTGTAGTAGGCCTTCTGCACCTGCTCCACCACGTCGATTTCGGCTTGCTGGGTTTGCTTCTTGGCCAGGTCTTCGTACACCTTGGCGGCCTTCAGGCCAATCAGGTAGGAGCCGTCGAAGAGCAGCTGCGACACCGAGGCGCTGGTGTTGCCGGCCCACTGCAGGCCGAAGGCAATGGCCTGGGGCGGCACCGGCGTGCGCTCCACTTGCACTTGCTGCAGGTTCACGCTCTGGCCGCTCTGGGCCTTGGTCACGTCGGCTTGGGTGAGTTGGGTGGCGGTGGAGCCCCCGAAGGCGCCCACGTCCACCAGCGACTTCTGCAGCTTGAAGTTGTCGGCCAGGTTGGCAGCCACGTTCACCTGCGGCAGGCCCGCCGAGCGGATTTCGCCGACGCGGGCGTGGGCCGTTTGCTCGCCCAGGCGGGTGGCCATCAGCGAGGACTTGTTCTTAAGGGCAAAATCGACGGCCTGCTGCAGGCTCAGCGACATGGGCACGCCCGAGGCCACGGGCGCCTGGCCCGGAGCGGGCGTCTGGGCCAGTAGTTCGTGCAGCCCCAGGAAGCCCAAAGCGGCTAGCAGCAGCAATAGGCGAAACGCTTTGTTCATAGCGAAACGAAATGGGTGTAGAGAGCGGGTTTGGAGGAGGTTACTCAGCTTCCGTCAGCTGACGGTACTGGTTGATGAGGCGGTGCCCCTTCAGGGTGCAGATGCCGTAGAGAAAGTGCTCGATGGTGACCGTGTGCAGGCGCTGCAGGTCGAACTGCTTGGGCGAGAACGTGTTCGGGTCAAAAATCAACTGAATTTCGGCCAGGCGCAGGCGGGCCAGCACGTCCACGTCGAGGTCGGCGCGGAACACGCCTTCTTCGATGCCGCGGCGCAGGTTGTCGGTGATTTTGCGGAGGATAAACGTGTGCTTGTGCTGCTCGAACAGCGCCCAGGCTTCGGGGTAGTACTTCTGCAGTTCGTGGAAGATGCTGGGGTTGATGCCGGCCAGCATGTTCTTGTGCCACTGCATCAGGTTGTAGTTTTCTTCCAGGGCGTTGGCCCCGGTCGCAAACACCACCTCGCAGTCCGATTCTTCCTTCACCAAGTGCTGTTGCATGGTGGCCAGCACAATCTGGTCTTTGTTATCGAACCACTTGTAGAGGGTCTTTTTCGACATGCCGAGCTGGGCGGCAATGTCATCCATCGAAACGCTGCGGATGCCGTGGCGCATAAACAGCTCGACGGCAGTCTGCATGATCCGGTCCTTGATTTCCATACTCACGCCACAAAGGTACAACGGAAACTTTCAGTGACTCCAAAGTTTCCATCAGTTTTTTTGCTGACATAATCATGTGCGGCTTGGTTCCCGACAACCGGTTGTGCGCGGGCAGACGCCGACGGGGCGGAAATACTTTATCGAGGAACCTGAATTTTTATCACCGGGCTGGCTGCGGGCGTCAGTCGGCTAAATGAGCCCGTCATCCTGAGCAGCGCGAAGGACCTTTCCCGCCTCCCGCACTACCCAAGAAGCGCAGCCACCAACGCCTTTTCATCCGGGCTGCGGAGCTGCGCCTACTGGTCACTTCGACTTCTGAATAAGGCCTCACTTCGTCGGCAGCGATGGTACAGGGTGCGAGGAAGGTCCTTCGCGCTGCTCAGGATGACGTTCTTTTCCCCTCGTCGTACCTTGCGCCCCGGTGCCTCGCTCACCCTTTCGCCCACTCCCCACTTCACTCTTGCTCATGCGCATCCGTACCGGCTTCGGCTACGACGTTCACCAACTGCAGGAAGGCCTGCCGTTCTGGCTCGGCGGCATTCAGGTACCGCACACCCACGGCGCCCTCGGCCACTCCGACGCCGACGTGCTCATCCACGTCATCTGCGACGCCCTGCTGGGCGCGGCCAACCTGCGCGACATCGGCTTCCACTTCCCCGACACCGACCCGCAGTACAAGGGCATCGACTCCAAGCGCCTGCTGGCGGAGGTGGTGCGCCTGCTGCGTGAGCGGGGCTACCAGATCAGCAACATCGACTCGACCATCTGCCTCGAAGCGCCCAAGGTGAATCCGCACATTCCCGAGATGCAGCGCGTGCTGGCCGAGGTCATGGGCATCGATGCGGACGACGTGAGCATCAAGGCCACGACAACCGAAAAGCTGGGCTTCGTGGGCCGGCGCGAGGGCGTGGCCGCTTACGCCGCGGTGCTCATCACCAAGGAATAGCCCGCACCGCCGCGTAGGATTTAGCCGCTCGGCTTACATTTAGCCAACGCCGCGCCCGCCGCAACCCTCGGCGGGCGCGGCCGTCTTTGCCCCTGCTCATTCCATTCCCCTCACCAAAACCCCGCCGCCCCTCCCCGGGCGGCGTCCTCACTCCTCATTCTATGTCCTACAAACTGATGCCGGCGCTGCTGGCCGCCGCGCTGCTGGCCAGCCCGGCCCTGGCCCAGGACGCCAAGCAGAAAGTCAAGGTGAAGCGCAAGGCCAAGACCGAGGCGCCCGCTGCCCCCGACGCGGCCCCGGCCGCTGCGGGCCCCACCAGGCAAGCCCCGGTGCCCGTCGACAACGCCCGCATTTACGCCGACGGCATCACGCAGGCCGATCTGCGCAAGCACCTATCGGTGCTGGCCTCCGACGAGTACGAAGGCCGCGAAACCGGCGAGAAAGGCCAGAAAATGGCGGCCGAGTACATTGCCAACCGCTTCAAGGAGCTGGGCCTGGTGGGCCCGGTACAGGGCTCCGACAACCCCTACCTGCAGCACTTCACCATGGAGCGCAGCACCTGGCCCGGCGACGGCACCCTGAAAGTGGGCAGCCAGAGCTACCAGTGGATGAAGGACTTCTACGCCTACGGCAACTCGCCCTTCGACAAAGCCACCACGCTGCAGCCGGTGTTTGCCGGCTACGGCATCGAAGAAGGCAGCTACAACGACTACGCGGGCCTCGACGTGACCGGCAAGGACCTCATCGTGCTGATGGGCGAGCCGCAGAAGGACGGCAAACCGGTGCTCAGCAAGGACGGCAACCCGACCAAGTGGGGCAACGACTACCGCGCCAAGGCCGCCCTGGCCACCCAGAAAGGCGCCCGCTCGGTGTTCTTCGTCAACTTCAACCCCAAAGACGACTTCGGCAAGACCATGGCGCGGCTGCAGCCCTACCTGAGCCGACCGAGCATCAGCTTCCTCGACAAAAAAGAGGCCCGCGCGGCCACGTTCTTCGTGTCGCCGGCCCTGGGCTACAAGCTGCTGGGCACCACCGAAGCCGCCGTGCGCAAGTACGAAGCCGCCGCGGCCGCCGCGACGGGCAAGCCGGCCAGCTCCTTCAAGCCGGCCTCGTTCACGGTGACGGCGCCGAAGAAGCGGGAGCAGTTCACCACCGAAAACGTGCTGGGCTTCCTCGAAGGCTCGGACAAGAAAGACGAAATCCTGGTGGTGTCGGCGCACTACGACCACATCGGCATCATCGGCGGCGAGGTGCACAACGGGGCCGACGACGACGGCTCGGGCACGGTGTCGGTGCTGGAAATGGCCGAGGCCTTCACCCAGGCCAAAGCCGCCGGGCAGGGCCCGCGCCGCAGCATCCTGTTTCTGACGGTGACCGGCGAAGAGAAGGGCCTGCTCGGCTCGGAGTACTACACCGACCACCCCGTGTTTCCGCTGGAGCGCACCATTGCCGACCTGAACATCGACATGGTGGGCCGCACCGACAAGGAGCACGAGGGCAAGCCCGACTACGTGTACGTCATCGGCTCGGACAAGCTTTCCTCGGAGCTTTACAACATCGTGGAAAACGCCAACAAGCAGTACACCACCATCGACCTGGACTACCGCTTCAACGACCCCGGCGACCCGAACCGCTTCTACTACCGCTCCGACCACTACAACTTCGCCAAGCACAAAATCCCGGTGGCCTTCTTCTTCAACGGGGTGCACGCCGACTACCACGGCCCCAAGGACGAGGTGGACAAGATTGAGTTCCCGAAGATGGAGAAGCGCGCCCGCCTGGTGTTCTACTCGGCCTGGGACCTGGCCAACCGCGACCAGCGCATCGTGGTGGACTCCAACAAGCCCTAACGGCTGCGTTGCCCCGGATGGATGGCCGGTTGTTCTGAACAGCAGAACCGCCGGCCATTTATTCGTTTTGCCCCCTTTCTCTCAACAACCAGCACCGCCTTACCCCCCGTTGCAGTTATGCCCAAACCCTTTGTTCCCCTGCTGCTGGCGGCCCTGGCCCTTGGCAGCGCGCCCGCCCTGGCCCAGAAAGCCAAGGTGAAAGTCAAAAGCAAGGCCGAGAAGACCGAGCCGGTGGCCGCGCCCGCCCCGGCGGCGCCCACCGACTGGTCGGTGACCTACGCCAGCACCATCACGCCGGAGGATTTGCGCAAGCACCTGTCGGTGCTGGCTTCCGACGAATACGAGGGCCGCGAAACCGGCGAGAAGGGCCAGAAAATGGCCGCCGAGTATTTGGCCAAGCAATTCGCCGCCTTGGGGCTGGCGGGGCCGGTCAAGGACTCGGACAACCCTTACATCCAGCACTTCACCCTGGAGCGCAGCAGCTGGGACGCGGCGGGCATGAAGCTGCAGATCGGCAAGCAGCAGTACCAGTGGCTGGCCGACTACTACGCCAGCGGGGACTTGCCCTTCGCGCAGGAAACCGCGCTGCAGCCGGTGTTTGCCGGCTACGGCATCGAGCAGGAAGGCTACAACGACTACGCCGCCCTGCCCGACCTGACCGGCAAGGACGTGGTGGTGCTGGTGGGCGAGCCGCTGAAAGACGGCAAACCCCTGCTCGGCAAGGACGGCAAACCCAGCAAGTGGGGCTTCGACGCGCGCAGCAAAGTGGCCGCGGCCACCAAGCGCGGGGCCCGCAGCATCGTGTTTGTGCACCCGGACGCGGCCAAGTTCACCGAAATCCTCGCCCGCTACAAGCCCTACCTGAGCCAGCCGCGGGTGAGCATGCTCGGCAAGCCCGGCACCGCGCAGCCGCCCCGCGCCGCCGCCCTGACCCTTTCGCCGGCGGCCGGCTACGCCCTGCTCGGCACATCGGCCGACGGCGTGGCCAAGTACCAAGCCGCCGTGGGCGCCGCCGGTCAGCCGGTAAAAGCCTCGTTTAAACCCACGAAGCTGCTGATTAAGTCGCCGCGCAAAACCAGCACTTTCTCCACCGAAAACGTGATGGGCCTGCTGGAAGGCAGCGACAAAAAAGACGAAGTGCTGGTGCTGTCGGCGCACTACGACCACCTGGGCGTGCAGGACGGCAAGGTGTACAACGGGGCCGACGACGACGGCTCGGGCACGGTGTCGGTGCTGGAGCTGGCCGAGGCCTTCACCAAAGCCAAAGCCGAGGGCCACGGCCCGCGCCGCAGCATCTTGTTTCTGACGGTGACCGGCGAGGAAAAGGGCCTGTTTGGCTCGGAGTACTACACCGACAACCCCGTCATTCCGCTCGCCCAGACCATTGCCGACCTGAACATGGACATGGTGGGCCGCTACGATGACCAGCACAAGGCCGGCGACCAGTACGTGGAATTGGTGGGCTCGGACAAGCTCAGCTCGGAGCTGCACGCCATCAACGAGGAGGCCAACAAGAAGTACACCCAGCTGGACCTGGGCTACCGCTACAACGACCCCAACGACCCGGAGCGCGTGTACTACCGCTCCGACCACTACAACTTCGCCAAGCACAAGGTGCCGGTCATTTTCTACACCACCGGCGACCATGCCGACTACCACCAGCCCACCGACGACGTCGACAAAATCGAGTTTCCGCTGATGGCCAAGCGCGGGCAGCTGGTGTTTCACACCGCCTGGGAGCTGGTCAACCGCGACAACCGCATCGTAGTCGACTCCAACAAGCCGTAGGGGTTTTGTTAACTTGCTTACCGCTTTGACTGGCTGGTTGGCGTGCCTTCGTAAGAGGCCGGCAACCAGCCAGTCGGTTTTTCGTCCCTTCCGGCGGCTTTTCGCTTCGATTCAATGTTTCGCATTCCCTTCCTGACGCTGCTGCTGGCCGGCGGCCTCGGACTCAGCAGCTTCTCGGCCCAGGCCCAGGGCAAGGTCAAAGTCAAGACCAAAACCAGCGCCGCCGCCCCTACGGCCGACGACGCGGCCGTGACCTACGCCGGCACCATCAGCGCCGCCGACCTGCGCCAGCACCTGAGCATTCTGGCCTCGGATGCCTACGAAGGCCGCGCCACCGGCGAAAAAGGCCAGAAGATGGCCGCCGATTACCTGGCGGCCCGCTTCAAAGAGCTGGGCCTCACCGGGCCGGTGCCGGGCGGGGTGAGCCCCTACCTGCAGCCGTTTGGGCTGGTGCGCTACGCCCCGGATGGGCCGGGGCAGCTGCGCGTGGGCCCGCAGACGTTTACGGCCGGCCGCGACTTTGTGGGCTTCGGCCCCTCCCCCTTCCGCACCGAAACCAAAGCCGAGCCGGTGTTCCTCGGCTTCGGTATCGAAACCGACAAGTACAACGACTACGCCGGCCAGGACGTGAAGGGCAAGGACCTCATCGTGCTGCAGGGCGAGCCGACCGACGGGCGTGGGCATTACCTGCTCTCGGGCGCCAAGCAGGAATCGGAGTGGAGCTCTACCTTCCGCAAGGCCGCCCTGGCCCGCGACAAGGGCGCCCGCAGCATCTTCATGATAACTTTCGCCCCGGGCGCGGCCTTTGCCCCCATGGCCGAAAGCATGGGCGAGGCCCTGAGTGAGCCCGGCTACGAGCTGACGGCCCCGGTGCGCCAGCCGCTCACCGGCTTCATGCTCACCGAGGCGCCGCCCACCGGCATCGGCTCCTACCTCACCTCGCTCGACCTCGGCGCGGCCCTGCTCGGCATCGGGCCGCAGGAGCTAGGCCAATACGTGCTGGCCACGTACCAGAATCAGCAGCCGCCCAAAACCAGCTTCACGCCGCGCGCCTTCACGGCCACCGTGCCGCAGTTACGCGTCGAGCTGGCCTCCGAAAACGTGCTGGGTTTGCTCGAAGGCACCGATAAGAAAGACGAAGTCGTGGTCATTTCGGCGCACTATGACCACGTAGGCATTCAGCACGACACCATTTACAACGGGGCCGACGACGACGGCTCGGGCACCTCGGCGGTGCTGGAGCTGGCCCAGGCCTTCAGCAAAGCCAAGGCCGAGGGCCACGGCCCGCGCCGCAGCATCCTCTTCCTGCTCAACGCCGGCGAGGAGCGCGGCCTGCTCGGCTCCGACTACTACACCGGCCACCCGGTAGTGCCGCTGGCCCAGACGGTGACGGACCTGAACATCGACATGGTGGGCCGCACCGACAAGCGCCACTCGGCCACCGAGCGGTACCTCTACCTCATCGGCTCGGATAAGCTCAGCTCAGGCCTGCACGCGCTCAGCGAGGCGGCCAATGCGAGGTACGCCAAGCTCAAGCTGGACTACTTCTACAACGACCCCAGGGACGAGGAGAAGCTCTATTACCGCTCCGACCACTACAACTTCGCCCGGCACGGCATTCCGGTCATCTTCTACACCAGCGGCCTGCACCAGGACTACCACAAGGCCACCGACGACGTGGACAAGATTGAATTCGATAAGCTGGCCGACCGCGCCCGGCTGGTGTTCTACACCGCCTGGGAACTGGCCAACCAGGACCAGCGCCCGGTTGTCGACTCGAACAAGCCTTAACCAGTGCCGCCCGGGGCGTCGAGCACCTGGGCGGCCGCGGCGGTGAGCGGCAGGCCGCGGTTGCGGAAGAACTGCAGCAGGTCCCGCTCGACGGCGGCGGAGCCGAGCGTCAGGTAGTAGCGGGCCCCGTCCTGGCAGCGCAGCTCGATTTTGGCGCGGCTCAGAAACCGCTCGGGCCGGTACCCGACTTGCCGCAAGGCTGTATATTCGTACTGGCTGGTCCCGATTACCTTGATGGCAAGGTGAGCCGGGTACAGCACCAACCGCGGGCTTAGGCTGTTGCGGGAGTGCACCGGGAAAAACCCCAGTAAAAACGCCCGGTACTCAATGCCATCGACCGGGACGGCAAAACCTTCGAAGGGCAACGGCTGTGGTATACGTGGGTACGGCATGGACATTTCCGCCGGGCGGCTTCATTTTCAGGCAATTGATCCTATGATTTCTTCTGGTAAAGCGGCGCAGTTTCTGACCGACTCCGATTCGAAGGCTTTCGACCTGGAGCACCGGCGCAAGATTCGCTTCAACATCGGCAAGTACAACGCGGCCGTGCAGACGGGCCTGGGCTGGTACCGCGACCATGAGCTGGCCCGTTCCCGCGCCGCCTACCGCAAGTCACAGATTGTCAACAATCTTGACCAGTACCTGCTGCAGTGGGAAGAAAACTTCACCAAGCGCGGCGGCAAGGTCATCTGGGCGCAGGACGCGAAGGAGGCGCTGACGGAAATCGGCAAAATCGTGGCGCGTAAGCGGGCCCGCGCCGTGGTGAAGGCCAAGAGCATGACCACGGAGGAAATCCACCTCAACCACTTCCTGGAGCAAAACGGGGTGGAATCGGTGGAGACGGACCTGGGCGAGTACATCGTGCAGCTCAACGGGGAGCGGCCCTATCACATCGTGACGCCGGCCATGCACCTCTCCAAGAAGGACATTGCCGACATCTTCGTCAAGCACCTGCACATCGAGCCGACGGACGACGCGCAGAAGCTGGTGTACACGGCCCGCAAGCTGCTGCGCGGCAAGTACACCTCGGCCGAAGTGGGCATCACCGGCGGCAACTTCCTGGTGGCCGACGTGGGCGGGGTGGCCGTGACCGAAAACGAGGGCAACGCCCGCCTCTCGGCCACCTTCCCGCGCACCCACATTGCCGTCGTCGGCATCGAAAAGCTGATTCCCTCGCTGCAGGACCTGGACCTGTTCTGGCCCCTGCTGAGCACCAGCGGCACCGGGCAGCAGCTCACCGTGTACAACACCGTGTACTTGGGCCCGCGCCAGCCCCTGGAAAAAGACGGCCCCGACGAAATGTACGTGGTGCTGCTCGACAACGGGCGCACCAACCTGCTGGCCCAGCCCGACAAGCGCGAGGCCCTGCAGTGCATCCGCTGCGGCGCCTGCCTGAACGTGTGCCCCGTCTACAAAAACATCGGCGGCCACACCTACGAAGCCACGTACTCGGGGCCTATCGGCTCGGTCATCACCCCGCACCTGGCGGGCTTCGAGGAAAACAAACACCTGAGCTACGCCTCGTCCTTGTGCGGGGCCTGCTCCTCGGTGTGCCCGGTGCGCATCCCCATCCACAACATCCTGCTGCTCAACCGCCAGCAGGCCGTGAAAGAGCACTTCAACGACAAGGAGGAGGAGCGCGGCATCAAGCTCTGGCTCTACGGCATGAAGCACCGCTGGACCTGGGGGCTGGCCCCGACCTCGGCCAAAAACTGGGTGCTCGACCGCCTGCTCGGCCAGGTGGGCTGGAGCAAGCGCCGCGAATCTATGCAGCTGGCGCCCAAGTCGTTTCGGCAGCAGTGGAAGGAGCGGGCGAAGAAGTAGTGCACGAAAAAAGGCCGGAAGTACTTCCGGCCTTTTTTCGTGCCGGCCGGCACTGCTACATGCGCTGCTGGTGGATCAGCATGGCGGTGAGGGCGGCGGCCACCGGGCCTTTCACGGCGGGCGTGAGCGTGGGCGCCACCCACACCCGGCCGCGGCCCATCAGCTCCACGGCGGCCACCACCGAGCCGTCGGGGCGGGCAAACTCGTAGCCGACAGGCACGCCGAAGGGCAAGGTCATTGGCTTGCCGTCGCGGCGCAGCAGCTGGGCAATGGGGCGCACCTGCAGCACCGAGTCGCCGTTGGAGAGCGTGCCGCGCGCAAATTGCGGCCGGTCGCCGAGCTGGTTTTTGCTTTCCAGGATCAGCTGCCAGGTGGGCTGGTTCGGCGCCTTGATAATGCTGCTGTAGAATTCCTCGCTGAACAGGGTCACGCCCACGTTGCTGTTGGGCGTAGGGCTGAGGCGCAAATCGTCGCTGTGGGCGAAGAAGGCGCACTGGGCCTCCCAGGCCGTGCCGGCCACCGGCTGCATGGTAAACGAGCTTTTCTGTTTGGCGCGGGTCTGGTCAAACCACACCGGGGCGGGCAGCCAGCCATTGGCCACGTTGCCCCAGGTGCCCGAGGAGGTGCTAAACCAACCCTGCTTGACCTGCGCGGTGGCAAACTCGCCGAACTGGTAGCTGTGCTTGAAGCCCTGCTTGCCGGTGACGGGCAGCGGCTGCGCGGCCGACAGCTGGGCCGGCACCTGCATGGAAATGCGGCTAGTGGTGGAGCAGCTGCTCAGGGCCAGCATGGCGCCGCCCAGCAGCGCCAGGCTTGGGAAGGCGGAGGTCAAAAAGCGGTTCATCAGAGGTAGTCGTTTGTTTTCGTTGGTACGAGCGGAGGCAACAAGCACCAGGCCAAAGCCCGGCCCGGCGCATCACATCTTCGGGGATAAGTACCTGCTGCTCAACAGTGGGCCGCCTAAGCCGTAGAACGTTGTATGCCGCACCGCCTTAGCCTGCTTTCCGCCTGATGTCCTGGGACTTATTGTTACGCGCCGCGGTGCTGCTGGCCGGGCTGCTGTTGATGGTCCTGACCCTATCGGCTGCTATCCGCTCATTTGTCTTACCGCGCAACCAGTCGGTGCTCATCAACGGTTGGCTGTTTCAGGCCGTGCGCTGGGTGTTTCACGGCGTGGCGGCCCGGGCCCGCACCTACGGCGCCCGCGACCGGGTGCTGGCCATGTACGCCCCGGTGGCCCTGGTCGCGCTGCCCATTTTCTGGCTGACGCTGCTCTCGGTGGCGTACGCGGGCGTGTTCTGGGCCCTAGACGAGGGCTCTTGGGCCCGCTGCTACCGCATCAGCGCCAGCTCCCTGCTCACCATCGGTGCCGACGAGCCCAGCCGCGGCCTCGTGGCCTCGGCCCTCTCCTACTCCGAGGCGGCGCTGGGTCTGCTGCTGCTCACCCTGCTGATATCTTACCTGCCCACCATCTACCAGTCGTTTTCGCGGCGGGAGTTGGTGGTGGCCCGCCTGGAACTGCGCGCCGGCACGCCGGGCTCGGTTACAGCCCTGCTGACCTGGCTGCAGCAGGCCGGTTGCCTCAGCGACAACCCTGAGCCCTGGCAGCGCTGGGAAGAGTGGTTTGTGGAAATCGAGGAGTCACACACCTCCCTGCCCATTCTCTCGTTTTTTCGCTCGCCGCAGCCCGGCCGCTCCTGGGTGACGGCCGCCGGCGTGATTCTCGACGCCAGCGCCCTGCTCGCCAGCAGTGTTGACCTGCCCGGCAGTGCCCACCGCGACGCCTGCTTCAAGGCCGGCTGCATGGCGCTGGACCACGTGCACCGTTTTTTCACCGAGCGTATGCACACCCGGCCCAACCCTCGCCTCAACCACGGCCACAGCCCCGCCACCGACGAGCCCCGGCGCGAGGACTTTGAAACCGCCCGGCGCCAGCTGGCCGACTGCGGCCTGGCCATTGCGCCCGACGCCGACGCGGCTTGGCAGCAGTACATTGCCTTGCGCCAGCACTACCGCGAGGCCTTGTTGTTTCTGGCGCAGCTCACAGTGGCGCCCGCTGCCAAAGCCCTGATCAGTACCTGAGCCGGCACCCGCATGCAGTTATCTTATAGTCAGATAGCCGTAAGACTAATTGAAGCGGATATGCTAATACTAGCAAGCCGGGCGGGACCTCCGTTCAAAACAACCTACAGAGGCCTGCTGCTGGTCTTGCTGACGCTACTGGGCACGCCAGTGGCCTGGGCGTAAAGCTCGGTCGGCTCGACCTCGGACCGCCACTGCCGGCTTCGTGCACCGCGAAGCCGGCAAGCAGGGCCTGCGGCGCTACTACCGCCTGCGCCAGTTGGACCTCGACGGCTACTACGGCTCTGTTCGGCACGCGCACCGGGCCGTTCGAGCAGTGACCAAGCTGGCCGTCGTGGCTTTCGCCGGCCCAGAGCTGGTGCGGCTGGACGCCGTGGGCCGGGTGGCGCTGCGCCAGATGGCCACGCTGCAGGCCGGCGCCCCACGCCTGCCGCTGCGCCTGGCCCCGGCCGGCCAGACCGGCACGGGACGCGTGGTGAAGTCGTAAGCACTGCGCTTGCCTTTGCAAAAAGCCTCACCGGTTCTGCCGGCGGGGCTTTTTTGCATTTGGCCCCGGACGACTGAAATGCCCCGGGCCGCCGACCGCACAACTGGGGCGGCGGCCCCCGAACCCATCGCCGCCATAAGCGCCTGGCCCATGCGGCGCACCACATTATCGTGTGAGGCGGCAGGCACATTCTCATGTGATAAGCGCCGCCCTGGGGCCCCTCTACTTTTGTTGCGGCCCGATGGTACTGTACCGAGGTACTTGTCGGGTGCTGCCAGCGGCGCTGGCCCGGGCGGCTGCGGCCGCCCTGTTTTCCCTGCTTTTTCCTCCGTCCGAACCGGTCCCGCGGGCCCGGGCGGCGCGGTGTTGCCCTTTCCGTTCCCTTTCCCTACCCTGCTATGAAACACGTATTCCCGCGTTCGGCGCGGCCTCCCGGTGCCGGGCGCTTCTTGCGGCGGCGCGGCGGCTTGCTCACGCTGCTGGCGGCCCTCTGGGCGCAGCTGGCCTCGGCCCAAACCACGCTCGTCAACGAGTCGTTCGAGGGCGGCTCGTTCGGGTCATTCGTCGCCGTCAACGGCGGGCTGACCAACCGCTGGGTGGCCGGCGCCAACGCCGGCAACGGCCCTTCGGCCACTGGCGCGGGCGCGGCCTACATCAGCAACAACCCCGCTACCCTGCCCCACGGCTACTCCACCGGTTCGTCCGCGGTGGTGCACCTGTACCGCGACGTAGCGTTTCCGGCCGGCGAAACGGCCATCCGCTTTTCTTTCGACTGGCGTGGCGTGGGCGAGGGCGTCTACGACCACCTGCGCGTGTACCTAGCCCCGACGTCGTTTGTGCCGGTGGCCGGCACGTTGCCCGCGGGCACCGGCGTGACGCTGCTGCTGACCAACCTGCACACCCAGAGCGCCTACACCACGGCCGACCTGACCTTGCCCAACGCCCTGGCAGGCAGCAGCCAGCGCCTGATCTTTACCTGGACCAACGACGGCAGCGGCGGCGCCCAGCCCCCGGCGGCCATCGACAACGTACTGCTGACCAGCCAGGTACCTACCGGACTGAGCGGCACCTACACCATTCGGCCGGCCGAGCCTGCCAGCGCCACCAATTTCCGCAGCCTCACGGCGGCCATCAATACCCTGAACGCCAACGGCGTGACCGGGCCCGTTACCGTGGAGCTGGCCGCCGGGCTGACGCTGAGCGAAACCACCCCGGCCCTGACGGTGTCGGGCACCAGCACCCGTCGCATCACCTTCACCCGCACCGGCACGGGCGTCAACCCGGTGCTGCAGTCCACCGCCGGCACCGAAGCCGGCATCGACCTGCTCGGCGCCGACTACGTGACCTTCGACGGCATTGATGTGACGGGTGGCGCCACCTACGGCTACCGGGTGCGCAGTGCCTCGGGCACCAACGGGGCCGCCTACAATATCATCCGCAACGCCAGCATCACGCTCAGCGGGGCCAACACCACCATCGGCGTGGTGCAGGTGTCGAACGGGCAACTGGGCAGCGCCGCGGCCAGCGCGGCCACCGGCCTCAACCAGGGCAACCGCTACCTGAACCTGACCGTGGCCCGCGCCCAGAGCGGCATCGTGGCCCTGAGCACGGGCTCCAGCTGGCCGGAATACGACCTGGAAATCAGCGGCTGCACCCTGGGCTCGGCCGACGCGAGCGGGCCCATCGGCAACAACGGCACGACGGCCTACGGCATCCGCACCTTCATGGTGCGCCGCCTGAGCGTGCACGACAACCGCGTGCAGAACGTGAGCGGCGCCCCGGGGCACGGCATCTACCTGGAGTACTGCTCGGGCAAGGGCACCAACCTGACCAGCGCCACCGACGCGGGCGCCGGCAACGACGCCTCCAACGTGTACGGCAACGTGGTGACGGGCATCCGGCAGTACTACAACCACAGCACGCCCTCCTACGGCCTGTACGTGACTACCTACGACAACAACGGGCAGATTCTCAACATCTACAACAACGCCATAGCCGACGTAACGGCCGCGCCCTACCTCGGTTCGGCCACGATTTCGCGCCTGATTACGGGCTTCGGCCTGGGCACCAGCGGCGGCTACAACAACGAGGTGAACGTGTGGCACAACTCGGTGCGCATCGACGGCTCGGCCTCGCTCAACGCCTCGAATACCTGCTTCGAGCTGGCCAACAGCAGCGTGGCCAAGCTCAACTTCCGCAACAACGTGCTGTCCAACCACACCGGCGCCGGCCAGGGCAAGCACTACTGCTGGATTACGCCCTACTCCTCCGTTACCACGCCCTTCGGCGGCGCGGGCTCGGTATCGGACTACAACGACCTGTTCGTGGCCACCGCCAGCAACGGCTTCGTGGGCGCCGCGGGCAACCCGCAGCTCAACAGCAGCACGGCCGACAAAACCCGCATCGAGGACTGGCGCCCGGCCGTGAACCAGGACCTGCACTCCCTGAGCGCGGACCCGATGTTTCAATCGGCCACCGTGCTGCGGCCCAGCAACACCCTGCTGAACAACCAGGCCACGCCGCTGGCTTCCATTACCACCGACCTCAGCGGCACCGCCCGCGGCAGCGCCCCCGACCCCGGCGCCTACGAGTTCAGCCCCGCCGCCATCGACATGGCCGTGGATGCCCTGCTCTACCCCACCGCCACCAGCTGCTACAGCCCCACCGACGAGCCGGTGATGGTGCGCCTGCGCAACAACGGCACCGCCCCCATCACCTTCTCGCCCAGCCAGCCCATCACCATCACGGTGCAGATTACGGGCCCGACCACGCAGACACTCACGACCACCTACACCGCCAACACCACCGTGCCCGCGGGCAGCATGTGGCCGGTGGGCCTGGCCGGCCCGGTGCCCATGGCCCAGCCCGGCACCTACGCGTTCAGCGTGAGCATCAGCACGCCCGGCGACGCGGTGGCCGGCAACAACACCCTCACGCCCGCCCCCACTCGCACGGTGCTGCCCACGGCCGCCCTGCCCCAGGACGTGAGCTTCAGCGGCTTCAACGGCACCAACCTGACCACGGCCTTCCCGAACTGGACCGAAGCCAGCGGCGGCAGCCTGCCCGGCGCCACCGGTTCTTCGCTGTGGGAAGCGACGACCACGGCCGTGCCCGGCAACACGGTGGCCCGCCTCAACCTTTATACCGGCAGCCGCCAGGAGTGGCTGGTCGGCCCGAAAGTCGTGGCCACGGCCAGCACCGTATTCCGCTTCAAAGCCGCCATTTCGGAGTACAACAGCCCCGCCACCACGCCCGACAACACCGGCGGCATGGCCAACGGCACCGACGACGCCCTGCAGGTGCTCGTGTCGACGGACTGCGGCAACTCGTTTGCGCCGGTCTTCACCATTTCGGCCGCCAACAACAACGTGCCCGCCAACGGCGGCGGCTTCGTTGACTTCGTCGTGCCCCTCGACGCCTACGCCGGCCAGCAGATCATCGTGGCCCTGAAAGCCACCGACGGCCCCATCGACAACACGCCCGACTACGACCTGCTGCTCGACGACCTGTTTATCGGCACGCTCACGGCCGACGTGGGCGTGGTGGCCCTGACCAGCCCGCTGACCACGGGCTGCTACTCCAACGCCGAAAACGTGACGGTGCGGGTGCAGAACTACGGCGCCAGCCCGGTGAGCAACGTGCCGGTGCAGGTGACGGTGGGCGGCCCGGTGCCGACCACGCTCACGGCCACCGTGCCCGGTCCCATCCCGGCCAACGGCACCGCCGACGTAGTCGTGGGCCAGCTGAGCCTGACCGCCGCCGGCCTCTACACCTTCGACGCCACGACCCAGCTGACCGGCGACGTGACGAGCGGCAACGACGCGCTGCCCCAGCAGACGCGCCGCCAGAACGGCGTGGCCGCCCTGCCCCAGCAGCTGCCCTTCACCGGCTTTGCCGACAACCTGCCCACGCTCTACCCGGGCTGGTTTGAATCGACCGACCTGGTGACCAGCGGCAGCTCCTACTGGGTGGCCAACTCCGGTGCCCAGCGCGCGGCCCTCACCGAAACGGCCAAAGTGAACATCTACAGCGCGGGCCGCGAAGCCTGGATTGTCGGGCCGCGCATTCTGGCCACGGCCACCACGCGCCTCTCCTTCCGCGCCGGCGTCACGGAGTACAACCAGGCCGGCGCCGACCCGCTGGGCATGGCCGGCACCGACGACGCGGTGTACGTGGGCGTGTCGACCAACTGCGGCGGTAGCTACGCGCACGTGCTGACCTTCAACGCCGGCAACCTGCCGCTCAACGACGGCACGCTCGGCCTCTACGACGTGGACCTGAGCGCCTACGCCGGCCAGGAAATCATCGTGGCCTTCGGCGCCACCTCGGGCTCGGTCAGCAACGCGGCCGACTACGACTTCCACCTCGACGACGTGTACCTGCGCAACGGCGCTAGCCTCGACGTGCGCCCCGTGACGCTGGCCGCGCCCCAGCTCGGCGGCTGCTTCGGCCCGGCCGAGCCGGTGCTGGTGACGGTGAAAAACGACGGCGCCGCCACCCTCGACCTCAGCCTGAACCCCGTGACCGTGACGGCCGTGGTAACCGTGCCGGGCGGCGGCACCCGCACCCTGAGCAGCACGCTGAACACCGGTACCCTGGCCGCCGGCGCCACGCTGGACGTGCAGGCCGGCACCCTCGACATGAGCGCCACGGGCAGCTACTCCTTCGCCCTCACGGCCACTGCCAGCGGCGACGCCAACCCGGCTAATGACCCGCTCGGCACCGCCATTGTGCGCACGGTGGCCGTGCCCACGGCCGGGGCTATTTCGCCCAGCAGCACCGGCGTGTGCGAAAACACCAGCGTGCAGCTCACCCTGGCCGGCTCGGCCAACGGGCAGGTGCAATGGCAGCAGTCGACTGACAACGTGACCTTTACCGACATCAGCGGCGCCGCCGGCCTGACGTATACCTCGCCGGCCCTGACCGTTAACACCTGGTTCCGGGCCCAGACGCGCTGCCTGAGCCGCGTGGCCACCACTTCGGCCGTGGCCGTGACGGTAGGCACCCCGCGCGTGGTCAGCGCCGCCTCGCCGGTGCGCCGCTGCGGCTCCGGCAACGTGGGCCTCTCGGCCACGCTGAGCGGCGGGGCCGCCGCCCGCTGGTACGACGCGCCCACCGGCGGCACGGTGGTATCGAACAGCAGCTCCTTCATCCTGAGCGTGAGCAGCAGCCGCACCTACTACGTGGCGGCGGTGGTGACCAACGGCAGCGGCGGGGAGTGCGAAAGCGCCCGCACCGCAGTGCAGGTGCTCATCGACGAAGCCCACACCGCCGATGCCGGCCCGGCCACGGCCACGGTGTGCGGCGGCGGCAACTACGCCCTCAGCGGCAGCATCGGCGGCGGGGCCAGCAGCGCCACCTGGACGAGCACCGGCTCGGGCACCTTCACGCCCAATGCCGCGGCCCTGAACGCCACCTACCAGCCTTCGGCGGCCGACCGCACCGCCGGCACCGTGACCTTGAAGCTAACTACTGACGCGGCCGGTGCCTGCAGCACGGCCCAGGACCAGATTGTCCTGACCCTCGGCGGCACCGTGAGCACCTGGACGGGCGCGGTGAGCAACGACTGGTTTGACGCCGGCAACTGGACCGACTGCGTGCCCGACGCCAGCACCGACGCCTACATCCCGGCCGTCGTTGGGCGGCCCAACCCGAGCATCAGCGGCGGCACGGCAGCCGTGCGCCACCTCACCGTTGACGGCACCGGCGGCCTGCTGATGAGCGGCGGCACCCTGCGCGTGTGGGGCAGCTGGCAGCACTCGGCCGGCAATACCAGCGCCCTGAGCGGCGGCACGGTGCAGTTCGACGGCGACGTGAACCAGCCGCTGACCGGCGACGTGCACTTCGCCAACCTGACCATCAACAAAACCAGCGGCGCGGCGCTGCTGCACACCGGGCACATCTTCGTCAGCGGCACGTTGCGCTTTGTGAGCGGCCGCATTTCGGCCGGCACCGACCCGGTGACGCTGGCGCCCGGCGCCCAGCTCGTGGGCGAGTCGGAAACGGCGTACGTCGACGGCCGCATCCAGACCACGCTGAACCTGAACGCCGCCGACGTGGCCAGCACCTGCGCCGGCCTGGGCCTCAAGCTCACGCCCCACGGCAGCACCCTGCCCGGCCTGACCACCGTGCTGCGCAGCACCGGCTTCTACTACAGCCGCAACGACGGCCCGATGCGCCTGAGCATCCGCCGCACCTTCGACATCCGCCCGGCCGTGGACCAGGGCCTGAACGTGGATATGGAAGTGCGCTACCTCGACGCGGAGCTGAACGGCCTGAACGAGAACAGCCTGACGCTGTTCAGCTCCTCGAACAACGCCACGTCCTGGAACCAGGAGTACCACCAAAGCCACGACACCGGCACCAACACCCTGCTGCAGCGCGGCCTGAGCCACTTCTCGCTCTGGACGCTGGCCGAGGGCAGTGGTCCGCTGCCAATTTCGCTGGTCTCTCTCACGGCCCAGGCCCAGGCCGCCGGCACGGTGCTGGTGCGCTGGGAAACGGCCCAGGAGCTCGACGTGCTGCGCTACGAAGTGCAGGTATCTACCGACGGGCAGCAGTTCCGCACCATCGGCACGGTGCTGCCCGCCGCGCCCACCTCGACCAGCCGCCGCCAGTACAGCTTCGTTGACCGAGACGCCCAGCAGCCCGGCCTGCGCTACTACCGCCTGCGCCAGCTCGACCTCGACGGCACCGAGGCCCTGTTCGGCCCGCGCACGGTGCAGATGGGCCGGGCGCAAGCCGCGCAGCTCAGCGCCCACCCGAACCCGTTTGGCTCGGAAGTACGCCTGCGCCTGAGCAGCCCCACGGCCCAGCCCGCCACCGCCCTGCACCTGCTCGATGCCAGCGGCCGCGTGGTTCTCACCCGCACCATCGACGTGCCGGCCGGCACGTCGGAGCTCACGCTGACGGAGCTGGACCGCCTGCCTGCCGGCCTCTACACCCTGCAGCTGACCCTCGACGGCCGGCCGCAGCGCCTGAAGCTGATGAAGCAGTAGCGGCCTCCCGAGTCGCGCATCAAAAAAGCCCCGAATCGATTTGATTCGGGGCTTTTTTGCGTCAATCAGCTAGCAGCAGTAGATTCAGAACCGTAACGCCTGCCGCTTCGCCTGAACAGCCAGAAAAAGAACGTCATGTCGAGCCCAGTCGAAACATCTCGCGGGCTTCGTTGCACGATGACAATAGAACGTCATGCTGAGCCTGTCGAAGCATCTCTACCGCTTCATCAGGACTCGTTCAATGAAGCAGTAGAGATGCTTGGACTGCGCGGACGCCAGATAAGGCATGACGAAATGGTCTTCAGACACCGTCATTAGCCCCTGGCAACGAATGAACAGGCTCAGGCTTCCGGCTGGTCGGGCAAGATCTGAATGTCCTGCACCAGCACTTTCTGCTCGATTTGCCGGGCGCGAGGTGTGTTGGCCAGGCCGCCCAGAGCGGTTTCTTTGTAGCGCGTTTCCATGCTTTCCCCCACTTCGCCCAGGGCCGCCACGCACTGGTCGACGGGGATGACCGGGTCGACGCCAGCAATGGCAATCTGGGCCGAGGAGAAGGCAATGGCCGAAGCCGAGGCGTTGCGCACCACACAGGGCACTTCCACCAAGCCGGCCACTGGGTCGCACACCAGCCCGAGCATGCACTGAATGGTAATGGCCACGCCGGCAAAGGTTTCCTCCACCGAGCCGCCGAGGCAGTACACGATGGCGGCGGCCCCCATGGCGGCGGCCGAACCGGTTTCGGCCTGGCAGCCGCCCACAGCCCCGGCCAGGGAGGCGTTCTGCTCAATGATGAGGGCCACGCCGGCCGCAATCAGCAGGCCTTCGAGGATGCGGCGGTCGTCGAGCTTGTGCAGCTCCTGCAGGGTGGTGAGGATGCCGGGCAGGATGCCCGAGGCGCCAGCCGTGGGCGCGGCCACCACGCGGCCCATGCAGGAGTTGACTTCCTTGGCCCCGAGGGCGCGGGTCACCAGCATCTTGAACTCGGGCGAGAGGACAGTAACGGGCGAGGCGGCCACTTTCTTGGCGCCGTTCTTAATCATACCCGAGCGCGAGGTCATGTCGGCCGAGAGGCCGGTGTGGACGGCGTCGCGCATCACGTCGTAGGCGCGCTGCAGGCCGTCCCAGATTTCCTGCTCGGAGCGGCCCTTCTGCTCCATTTCGTAGGTCAGCACGGGCTGCCACAGGGCCTCGCCGGTGCTGGCGCAGTGCTGCTGCCAGGAAGCGAAATCGGTGAATAACAAAGACATGGTCGGGTGGGGAAAGGGGGAATGGGGGACGAAAAAGAACCGGGCCCCAGCTGCTTCAAACGCAGGCCGCCGGGCCGAGGTGCCGCCGGGGCCGGCGAATTTCGGTATTTCCGCCCGGCCGGCGGCTGGCCGGGGCTAAACGCACAACCGCCGGACCTGGCAAACAGATCCGGCGGTTGGCAAATGCGGGGGCGGGGCGGCTTAGCGCACCAGCAGCCGCTGCGTCTGGCTGCTGCCGGCAGCCGAGAGGCGCACGGTGTACACGCCCGCGGGCAGGGGCTGGCGCAGGGTGAGCTGCTGGGCACCGGCGCCCTGCGACTGGGCCGGCAGCGGCGTGGCCACCACCCGGCCCAGCACGTCGAGCACCTCCACCGACGCCACGGCGGCCTGCGGCAGCTGGTAGCTTACCTGCGCGGCACCGACGCTGGGGTTGGGGTACACGCGCAGACCGGCGTCGAGGCGGCGCGGGGCGGCCACGGCCAACACCCGCTGGTAGGTGTACTGGTACCGTTCGTCGTCGGCGTAGGCGCCGTTGCGGTACTGCTGGCTGAGCTCCTGGGTCAGATTGCCATCGGCGTCGTAGGTGTTGATGCCCTGCATAAACGGCTGCCAGGTAGTAGCGCTGGCCGCTTTTTCCAGCACGTAGCCGGCGGTGAGCCCGGCGGTGGTGTAGCTGCTAACGGTGCGGTAGGTGTTGACGAAGGCGCCGTTCACGTACTGCTGCTGCACGTCGGAGGTGCGCTGCCCCAGCGCGTTGTAAGTAAATACGTCGCGGACGAAGGGCGTGAACGACGCGCCCGAGGCGTCAGCCAGCTCAAAATCGGCCATGGCCACCCGGCCCTGCGTGTCGTAGGTGAAGACTTCCTGGTCGTCGGCCAGCCACGCCGAGCCGAAGTAGGACTCGTCCAGAATGCGCGTGTTCTGGCCCTGGGCGTTGTAGAAGTAGGTAGTGCGGCCGTAGGGGCGCCAGGAGCCACTTACGCGCAGGGTCGTGACTTCCTGCTGCAGGCGGCCCTGCACGTCGTAGGCGTAGTTGACGGCCAGCGTCGGGGTGGTGCTCAGCGTGCCGTTGGTGTACACGTAGGTCGTGTCCGAGAGCAGTTTGTCCGCGGCGCTGTAGCGGTAGTTTTGCTGCCGCAGGGGGCGCAGCACCGCGCCGCGGGTGGGAGCGTTTTCGCGCAGTTGGCGCATGGGCAGGCCCGCCGCGTTGAAGCTGGAGTTGGTGAAGCGCAGCGTGTCGAGCCAGGCCCCGCCGCGGTACTGCTGCTTCAGTATGCTGAGGAGCCGGGCGCTGGAGGTGGCGGCGGGCCGTTGCGCGGCCGGGCTTGGGGCAGTGGTGGGCTGACGCGGGCTGTGCCGCGGGGTCGTCGACGTCTGGGCCGAGCCGGCCAAGGTGCCTAGGAGCAAAGCCGGGAGTAGCAGTGCCTTCATGAAGGGAATGTAGGAGAATGAAAAATTGGGGTTTCCAAATATACCGCTTCCCGGCCCGGTCGTTTGCTAGTCGGGTAACGGCCGTACTTTACCCGGCCATTTCGCCTTTCATGTCTCCCGAACAGTTCACCCTCAGCACCGATCCGGCCCGCCTCGACGTGGCCCTGATTCACGACTTCCTGAGCAACCACTCCTACTGGGCTCCGGGCATCAGCCGGGAGCTGGTGGAGCGCAGCATCCGCCATTCGCTGTGCTTCGGTCTCTATGCCCCCGATGGCCGGCAGGCCGCCTTCGCCCGCATCATCTCCGACCGCGCCACCTTCGCCTACCTCTGCGACGTGTTCGTGCTCGAAGAATTCCGCGGCCGGGGCCTGGGCAAGCTGCTGATGCAGCACATCAGCGCGCACCCCGAACTGCAGGGCCTGCGCCGCTGGATGCTCGCCACCCGCGACGCCCACTCGCTTTACGCGCAGTTCGGCTTCACGCCGCTGGCCAACCCGCCGCGCTTCATGGAAAACGCCAAGCTCGACCCGTACCGGCCGGCGCAGTAGCCGCTGTTGTTGCTTGTGCTTCTGAACGCACCGAAAGCTCTGCCTCGTACTCCGCACCAACGCCAAAGCGCCGCTGCCAACGGAGGAAGTTGGCAGCGGCGCTTTTCGCCCTAGGCAGATAGCAAAAGAACGTCTGCTCGTTGTGGTCAGCGGCGGGGCAAGGAGCGGAGCAAGGTCTTTGCTTTGCCCAGGATGCCGGTTCTCACGTTCAGCTCTGCACCTTTTCGTCTTCGGCCACTAGCTTGAGGGAAGCCGAGTTGATGCAGAAGCGCAGGCCGGAGGGCCGCGGGCCGTCGGGGAAGACGTGGCCCTGGTGGGCGTCGCACACGTTGCAGAGCACTTCCACGCGCACCATGCCGAAGCTGGTGTCCTTCTTGTATTTCACCACGTTGTCCTTTACCGGCTCGGTAAAGCTCGGCCAGCCCGTGCCCGACTCAAACTTGGTGCGCGAGTCGTAGCAGGGCGTGCCGCAGCACACGCAGGCGTAGAGTCCCGGGTCGTGGGCTTCGCAGTATTCGCCGGTGCCGGGGCGCTCGGTGCCGTGCTGGCGGGTCACGTAGTACTGCTCGTCGGTGAGCTGCTGGCGCCACTCAGCATCGGTTTTCTCGACGCGGTGGTCGGGGGCGGGGGTGCCGTTGTTGGCTTCGCGGATGACGTCGGCCCAGGTGTACATAAGCTTGGCAGGTAACAGTTGAGTACTACAAACGGCCAACCTGCCCGATGGTTTTTGCCGCGCTGCGGTGGCCCAGCGCCCCTCCGCTTCGGCGGCCGCTGCGCTTATTCCGGGGTGCTTATACTCCTGCAAAACATTGCCTCCCAAAAATTGCCATTGGTTCGGCAAATCCGGAAGTTTAACGAAAGGCGCCGGCGTTCATTCGTGCCCCACCCATTGACAGCGTACCGACGCGCAATCAGTTCACCCTTTTTGGCTCGGTTATGTCTGTTTTTTATCTGCTTTCCCTGCCGCATCTGGGCAATGCAGCCCGCCGGGGCGCGTGGGTTCTCGTGCTCGGACTAGCGGTCCTCCTATTCCCCCGCGGGCTCGTGGCGCAGACCGTTGCCTGGACCGACTACTCGGTCGGGGTGCAACTCGCCTACGCCCCGTACACGAAGTGCGTCGATATGAAAGTGGACGCGAGCGGCAATGTATACCTGACCTACACCTACCTGGGCAGCGGGCGGGTTGATTACATCACGGTCAAGGTAGGGGCGACGGGCATTCTGCAGTGGACGGCCGAATACAACGGCACCGGCAATGGCACCGACCGCGCCGCCGCCCTGGCCGTGGATGCCAACGGCAACGTGTACGTCACGGGCACGTCGATGGGGCCCTACGGGCTCAACGAGTTTGCTACCGTGAAATACAACGCCGCCGGCACAGAGCAATGGGTACGCCGCTACGGCGCCAACGGCTTTGAATGCCGGGCCAAGGCCATGGCCATTGACGGTGCCGGCAACATCTACATCACCGGCATCACCCCATCGGCCAACGACTTTTCGACCAAGCGCTTCGACGACGTCATGACCCTCAAGTACAGCTCCGACGGGGTGCTGCGCTGGGCCGTGCGGGGCGGCAGCAACACCAAAGCCGACGACCCGGTGGGCATAGGCCTCGACGGCGCCGGCAACGTGTACGTAGCCGGCTCCAGCGTGGAAGAAGCCGCTGCCCCCAGTGGCACCTGGCGAGTGGAAACCGTATACCTGATCGAGAAATACCTGCCCAATGGCATTCGGCAGTGGTCCGCGCGGCACATTTTCCCGCGCGGTGGCGGCCGGCACGAAGCCCGGGCCATGACCGTGGACGCGGCCGGCAATACCTACGTGACCGGAACCATGATGCTGGCCGGCGGCAGCTACCCCGCCTACTATACCGTCAAGTACAACTCCAGCGGTGCGCTTCAGTGGTTCGACAACTATGCGCCGCAGGACAACGACTATTCGAGTGCCAACGCCATTGCCGTAAGCAGCGTGGGCAATGTCTACGTGACGGGGCGCCTGTCGCTGCGCGGGGTGGGCAACTACTACGGCACCCTGAAATACAGCCCGACCGGCCTGCTCTTGTGGGGCAAGTACTACGGCTACGGGGGTAACAACGAGGCCCTGGGGGTGGCCGTGGACGCCAGCGACAATGCCTACGTGACCGGCCTGACCACCGGCAGCGCCAGCGTGACCACCGACTACACGACCCTGAAATACCACGCCGACGGCCCCCAGCTCTGGGTAAAAAGCTTCAACGGCTACGGCAAAGGGGACGACCGCGCAGAAACCATCGTGGCCGACCGCGCCGGCAATGTATTCGTAACGGGCACTTCCAACGACGGCGGGCCGTATTACGACGCGGTAACCATTAAATACGCGCCCGCTGCCGGCCTCAAATCCCCCTCGGCACTGGTGCCGGGCGTACCGAATTCCAGCCCGCTGCCTTCGGGTGCACCCAGGGCCACGGGCACCTCGCCTACCGCGCCGGGTCCGGCCGGGTTGGCCGATGAGCTATCCGCCTTTCCGCTGCCGTTTACCAGCGCCACCACCATCCGCTTTGGCCTTGCCGCCGACGCTGCCCAAGCGCGCCTGCAGGTGTTCGACGCGCTGGGCCGCGTGGTAGCCACGCTGCACGAAGGCCCCCTGACCGCCGGGCGGCGGTACAGCGTGCAGCTGCCCGGCGCCACGCTGGCCGCCGGGCTTTACGTATGCCGCCTGAGCACGCCGACCACGACGCAGCAGATCCGGCTGACCCGGAGCCGCTAGCGCGGCCGCCACGCCGGAATTGGCCGTTGGGGGTACCCATCCGCGCGGCAGGAGCGTAAGGACGATAGGTTTCCTGTCGTCGATTGTCGTCCATGAAAATTCTCACCGCCGCCCAAACCCGCCAGGCCGACGCCGCCACCATCAACGCGGAAGGCATCCGCTCGGTGGCCTTGATGGAGCGCGCCGCTACCGCCTTCACCGACTGGCTCACGGCCCGCCTCTCCCCCGCCGACGCCGGCGACCTGCTGGTGCTCTGCGGCCCCGGCAACAACGGCGGCGACGGACTGGTGGCCGCCCGCCGGCTGCACGAGCAGGGTTACCGCGTGCGGGTGGGCCTGCTACCGGCCGACAAGCATTCCGCCGACTTCGAGCACAACCGCCAGCGCCTGCCGGCCGAAGTGCCCGTGGCCGAATGGGGCCCCGGGCAGCTGCCGCCCATCGAGCCAAGCACGGTGGTCATCGACGCGCTGTTCGGCACCGGGCTGAGCCGGCCGCTCGATGGCGCCGCTGCGGCCGTGGTGCAGCACTTAAACGCGGCCCGGTCCCGCGTCGTGAGTATCGATCTGCCCTCCGGCCTCTTTGCCGACGCCCCGCAACCCCAGGACAGCCCGGTGGTAGAAGCCCGGCACACCGTGACGTTTGAGCTGCCCAAACTGGCGCTGCTGCTGCCGCAAAACGCCCGCTATGTGGGCCGCTGGCACGCGCTGCCCATCGGGCTGAGCCCGCGGTTTCTGGCCGACGTCGAAGCGGACCGGCACCTGGTGGACGCCGCGCTACTGGCCTGCCGGCTGCCTGCACGGCCTACGTTTGCCCACAAGGGCACCTTCGGGCACGCGCTGCTGCTAGCGGGCAGCAAGGGCAAAATCGGGGCGGCAGTGCTGGCGGCCCGCAGCTGCTTGCACGGCGGGGTGGGCCTGCTCACGGTGCAGGTGCCCGCCGTGGGCTACGCCGTGCTGCAAACCGCCGTGCCCGAGGCCATGTGCCTGGCCGACGCGTGCAAAAGCCACCTCAGCGAATTGCCCGAGTTGAAAGCCTACAACGCCGTGGGCATGGGCCCCGGCATCGGGCAGGACGACGAAACCCGCGCCGTGCTGGAGGAGCTGCTCTGCACCGCCCAAGTGCCGCTGGTGCTCGATGCCGACGCGCTGAACCTGCTCGGTGCCAACCGCCCGCTCCTCGACCTGCTCCCACCCGACACCCTGCTTACGCCCCACCCCAAGGAGTTTGAGCGCCTCACCGAGCCGGCCCGCGACGATTACCACCGCCTCGAGCTGCTGCGCGACTTTGCCGGCCGCTACCGCTGCTACGTGGTGCTGAAAGGCGCGTATTCCTGCCTCGCCGCGCCCGACGGGCAGCTGTACTTCAACACTACCGGCAACCCCGGCCTGGCCACCGGCGGCACCGGCGACGTGCTCACTGGCCTCTGCCTAGCCCTGCGCGCCGACAAGCGCCTCAGCCCCCTCGACGCGGCCCTGCTGGCCGTCTATGCCCACGGCCGCGCCGCCGATTTAGCGGCTCCGCACACCGGCCAGGCCGGCCTCACCGCCGGCGCCTTGCCGCCCTACATCGGCGTAGCCCTGCAGGAGCTGACGGACCCGGAGTTTCTGGGCGGGTAGCTGAGCAAATAAGCGGGTGAGCGGATAAAGAACGCCATCCTGAGCAACGCGAAGGACCTTCCTCTAACCCTGCACCAATGTCGGAGCGCAGCAACCAACGCCCTGGCATTAGTAAAACTGGCCGGCGCGTCGACATACAGTACTGGTAAATAAACGTTTGCCATTTCGTGGACAGCGACTGTGCAGGGAAGAAAAGTCCTTCGCTTAGGCTCAGGATGACGGGCAGTTTTCTCCGCTCAGCTACTCCGCCGCTGTATCCTGCTCCCTTCATCTACCCATCAAAACGCTCACACCGCCGCGGCCACTATCAGCACTATGGCCTGTACCAGCAGCACGCCGTCGGCCAGCAGGGCAAAGTAGTAGTCGGAGCGGGTTTCGTTGGCAAACCAAACCACCAGCGCCGTGAGCACGGCGGGCAGCAGCAGCACGAGCTGCCCGGCCGGGCTTAGGCCGGGTAGAAGCAACGCCACCGAGGCCAAGGTGCAGGCCAGGGCCAGCCAGCGGCCGCCCTGGTAGCCCAGCAGGCCGGGCAGGGTGAGCGGGCCGTTGCGCCGGTCCCGCTGGTAGTCGCGCAGGTCAAACACCAACGCAATGGCCAGGATAAAGCAGAAGCGCCGAGCAAAGAGCAGCCACACCGGCCCGCTGCTCAGGGGCAAGTCGAGGCAGAGCGCCGGCAGCCACACCGTCACGGCCGACCACACGTAGGCAATCAGAAACGTCTTCAGGCCGGGCCAGTCGCGCAGGCCGCGGCGGCGCCCGCCGGGCTCCTTGGGCGGCAGCACCGGCCACGAATACGCCAACGAGAGCAGGGCTAGGTGCCCCAGAAAGCCCGTTAGCAGCAGCGTGAACGGGGTGAGCAGGTACAAGCCCAGCAGCGCCAGCGCCGAAGCCGCCACAATGCCCACCAGCAGCGGCCGGTGCTGCACAATCCAGCGGCGGCGCGGCGGCACGTTGGGCGGCAGCCGCAGGCTGTGGCGCCGGGCCCCGTTGAGGTTGTACACGAACAGCGTGGCGGCCAGCACTAGGGCCGAAACCGTCCAGGGCAGGGGGCGCCGCCAGTACTGCGCCGACGAAACGGCCAGCGCCGCCGCCGAGCCGGCTACCAGCCCGTTGCTGTACAGCAGAGCATCGAGCAGGCCCTGGGCCCAGCGGACCAAATGGGAAGCAGCGGGACGGGAAACGGCGGGCTCGGCCATACAAAGTCGGGCAGGCCGGTGCGGCGGGCCTGGTTCGGAGCCGCAAAATACGCAGGGCGCGCGGCCACGTACGCCTGCTCGTTGCAAACCTGGCGCCGGCCGCTAGTACCGCCTCGTCCGGCCGCGCGGAGCGGGCTTTGCCGGTCTTCAACGGCGCGGACAAAACGGCCCGCTGCGCAGTGCCGGCCGGTGGGTGCGGCGTTCCACCACCACGGCTCTACTTGCCGGTTTCGTCGTGGGCCGCGTCCACCGGCTTCGACTCGGGCGAGCCGTGCTGCCGCAGCCAGATGGTGAGCACCACGATGCTCACGATGCTCAAAAACTCGCTTTGCCAGTTCTGCAAGGACTCAAACCAGAAGCGCGAGGAGCTGAGGTAGCCCAGGTAGTCGACTTCGGGCTTGCCGTCGGCCTGCTGCTCGATGTTGTACACCTCCATGCCACCGAGCCCGTGCAGGAAAAACGCGCCGAGAAACAGCAGGAAGAACGTGATGCTCAGGGAGCGTTTGTAGAGCCAGAGCACGGCTCCGCCCTGGCGCACCGGCCAGGGTGCCCCGGGCTTGTGCGGGTCGGGCTCCCGGTCCACTTCCTCTTCTTCGTCGAGCTTCTTTGATTCGGCCGAGCCTTTCTGGCGGAGGCTCACGGTGAGCATCACGTAGAGGGCCATCTGCAGGAATTCGCTTTCCCAGTTTTCGAAGGTGGCTTCCACCCAGTGGCCGGAGGTGACGTACTGGCCCAGGCTCAGCTCGGCCAGGTGCATGTCCTGCCGCTCGTCGTTGTAGTCGTGCCAGCCGGTGAGGGTTTGCCCGCCCAGGGTCAGCAGCACCATCAGGGTGATGACCAGGGACAGGCCGTTTTGGTAGAGGAACCGCCTGAGCGGGGTCTTGGGGGTATGTTGAGTCATGGGTTTAGGACGTAGGGAAGGATGGAGTCTTTTCTACGCCCTGCCGCGGCAAAATGTGTTGCACTCTGCCAGGTAAACTCAACCAAAAAGCCCCAACTGCCGGGCAGTCGGGGCTTTTTCAGTATTAACCCGGAAGCCGGGTGCGTACTTATCGGCTTACAGCATGGAAAGCTGGGCCTGGTGGTTGTTTTTGTGGCGGAAAGTCTCGTCGTAGAGCTCCAGGCTGGCCTGCACGATTTTGTAGGCTTCTTCGCGGCCCATGAACTTCTCCACCACCACTTGCTTGTGTTCCAGGGCTTTGTAGTCCTCGAAGAACTTGCGCATCTCCAGCAACGTGTGCGGGGGCAGCTCCGAAATGTCGTTGTAGTGGTTCATCGACACGTCGTTGGCGGCCACGGCAATGATCTTGTCGTCCTCCTCGTTGTTGTCGATCATCTGCATCACGCCGATAACCTTGGCCTCGATCAGGCACATGGGCACCACGTCGACCGAGCAGAGCACCAGCACGTCCAGCGGGTCTTTGTCGTCGCAGTAGGTCTGCGGAATAAAGCCGTAGGCGGCGGGATAGTGCACGGCCGAGAACAGCACGCGGTCGAGCTTGAGCAGGCCGCTGTCCTTGTCCAGCTCGTACTTGCCCTTGGAGCCTTTCGGAATTTCGATGATGGCATTGACAATGCCGGGAGCCTTGGAACCGTAGTTAACGTCGTGCCAGGGGTTGAAATGAGCCATTGTGGTAACTGCGGGCTGCCGGTTCGCACGCGGTGGCAGCGCGGGTAAAAGAAGATGAAATGAAGTCAGCTTGGGTCCCGAAAAACCGCCTGCGGAGCCGGGGCGTCGCTATTTTTTCTTGGTCAGCACGTCCTGCAGGGGTTGCCCGGTGCAGCCGTCGGGCTCCTGAATATGAAGGAACCGGGCTACCGTCGGTGCAATATCGGTAATCCGCGCCGGAAATGCCGACTCGCCCTGCGGCACGCGCCAGCCCCAGAACAGCAGCGGCACGTGGGTATCATACGCACCGGACGAGCCGTGGGTGGTGCCTTTGTTGACCGGGTAGCTGTACGACTCCAGCCAGCCGGGCTCCATCACCACCATCACGTCGCCCGAGCGGCTGGGCAGGTAGCCGTTTTCCAGGTACATCAGCAGCCCGCTTTCCCAGTGCGACTTCTGCAGATCCGTGGCCGCAATGGCGCGTGTGACGCCGGTGAATTGCACGGCCAACTCGACCACCAGTTGCTGCACTTGGTAGAGGTCCAGCTTCTTCTGGGCGATGAGCGGGCGGTTCAGGTACACCTGCTGGTTTTCGTAGCTGAGCACCCACTGTCCCGGCCCCAGCCGGCGCGTCAGACGGGCCTGCAGCGAGTCGCGCCAGAGGCGCGGACCCACCGAGCCGGCCGGAATGCGCTGGCTCTTGAGGAACTCCGGCGAGTGCGCCGCGCCGTGGTCGGCCGAGAGAAACACCAGCGCCTGGCCCTTGCCCACTTGCTGGTCCAGGGCCTTGAGCAGGCGAGCTATTTCGCGGTCGAGGCGCAGGTAGGTGTCCTCGGTTTCGATGGCGTTCGGGCCGAAGTGGTGACCCACGTAGTCGGTGGAGCTAAAGCTCAGGGCCAGAAAGTCGGTTTGCCCGCGCTGGCCCAGCTGCTCGGCCCGCAGGGCTTCGAGGGCGAAGTCCAGGGTGAGCGTGTTGCCGAAGGGCGTGGTGCGCAGCAGGCTGCGGCTTTCCCACTTGGTGCGGGGCGGCTCGCCGGCGCCGGGTTGCTTTACCGGGCCGGCCGCCGTGGCCGCCGGGCCGTTGGGGCCGAGCAGGGCGGGCAAATCGTGCGGAAACACCGGCTTGGTCTCGCCCACGAAGGTGTTTTCCCAGGGCACGTCGTCGGCGGTGCTTTCGGTGTATTGCTCGATGGGCAGCAGCGTGGTCCAGGGCTTGGCCATGTACTGCTCGGGCAGCTTGCGGGCATTGAATTGCTGCACCCACTCGGGCAGCTGCTGGGCGTAGAAGGTGCTGGTGATGAAGGCCCCGTTGACGTCGTCGAACCAGTACGCGGCCGAGGCGGCGTGGCCGGCGGGCAGAATGGAGCCCCGGTCCTTGATGCACACGCCGATGGTCTTGGCCTGAAAGTTCGTGGCCAGGCGCAGCTCGTCGGTGATGGTGGTGGTGAGCATGTGCCGCGGCGACATCTGCCCGGCCGCCGCGCTACCGCCCACGGCCTGCACGCTCTTGTCCTCGGTCACGTAGGTAGCCCGGCCGGCTTCGCGCACCAGCCAGTTGTTGCCGATGATGCCGTGCCCCGAGGGCGTGGTACCGGTATAAATGCTGGCGTGGCCCGGGCCGGTGTAAGTGGGCACGTAGTTGTAGTGGCAGTTTTCGAAGCTGAACCCTTCGCCGAGCAGGCGCCGGAAGCCATCCGCGCCGTACTTGTTCCAATAGCGGTACAGGTAGTCGTAGCGCATCTGGTCCACCACGATGCCCACGACCAGCTTGGGCCGGGGCAGGGGCTTGGTTTTCTGGGCCGAAGCCGCCGGGCCGCCGAGCACGGCCGTGGCGACCAGCAGGCCCGTCAAAAAGGTATTTCGCATAATCGGAACGGTGGTGAGCGGGGCCCAAACGGCGCACGGCCGATCGGGGCCGTCAAAGTTACGGCCCAATCCCGCAACGCCCTACCCAAGAATACCCCCGGCGGCGCCTGCTCCGTACACGCAGGCGGTTATCATTTGATTACCGCTGCCCTTCGCCCCTGCCCTCATGCCCCTCGCTGCCTCCGACCACGCCCTGCTCTTCGACATGGACGGCGTGCTCATCGACAACACATCCTACCAGGCCCGCGCCTTCCAGCTGCTGTTCCGCGAGCTGGGCCTCGACACCAAAGCCCTGCCCCTGCTGCGGCGCCTCAACGGCATGCCCGCCACCAACATCCTCAAAACCGTGTTTCGCCACCCGGTACCGGAAAAGGACCTGAAGCAGTACGCCGACCGCCGCGAATTCCTCTACCGCGTGCTCTACTGGGACAAGCGCCGGGAAATGCCCGGCCTCACCACGTTTCTCGACGCTGCCCGCGCCGCCGGCTTTAAGCTGGCCCTGGGCACCGGCTCGGCCTCCGAAACCATCACCTACATCATCGACCACCTCGACCTGCGCCGCCACTTCGACGTGGTGGTGGGCAAAGACGACGTGGACCGCGGCAAGCCCCACGCCGACACGTTCACGGTAGCGGCGCGGCAGTTGGGCATCCCGCCGGAGCGCTGCGTGGTGTTCGAAGACGCTATCCTGGGCGAACAGGCCGCTTACAAAGCCGGCATGCGCTGCATTGCCGTGGCCAGCACCCTCAAGCCCGCGCAGTTTCAGGCGCCGATGACGGTCATCCAAGACTTCACCCGACTTACGCCCAACCTAGTGCTGACGCTGCTCGAAGCGCACCCCAAAGTGCCGAAGCCGAGCAAGGAGCTGGCCGGGCGGCAGTACATGCACCTGTAACAACAAACCGGCCCGCCTCCCTAGCGGGAAGCGGGCCGATTCTCTGTTGCTTAATCTGCAGCGCTATTTGTTAATCAAACGTACAGCTTTGCTTCCGCTACGCACCATGTATACGCCGGCCGGCGCGCGCACAGGCAGCCGTAAGTAGACCGCCCCTGCGGCGTCTGCCTTGGCTCGGAGTAGCAGGTGTCCCTGCGTGTCGAGCACTTCTACTTCAGCGCCTGGGTATGCTCCTGTGAGGGTAGCCGCGCCCGGTGCCGGGTTGGGGTACACGACCAGTCGGGCCATTGCCTCACCCAAGTGCACGGTCTGTACGTTGGAATAGGCAAAAGTTGCGTCTTGGTCTACGATCCGCAGGCGGTAGTACAACACCCTAGCATTGGCCGGAAACGCTGTATCTATTAGATGATACGAGCACTGTGTTGTACTCGTGCCAACCGCTGCTACTGGCATTCCAAGAGCGGTGAACGTGCGCCCGTCGAGGCTTCGCTCCACTTGGAAATAGGCGCTGTTCTTTTCCTGTGCAGTCATCCAGGCCAAGCGTACCCCGGTCTGCCCTTGCCTCGTAGCGGTGAAGGAAGTTAGCTCCACGGGCAGTGGGGTTGCAACAGTAACGACGTTAGAGGTGGGTCCGGTCTCTCCCAGCACATTGTTCGTAGCGCGCACGCGGTAGAAATAAGAACCGACAGTGTCAGGCAAACCTGTCACCACATAATTACTAGCAGGAGCGGCTATCAGAAATGGAGAACCAGCAACGGGCGTTGCAAAATCGGCTGTAGTCGACACGTCGAGCACATAGCTCGTTACAGTGCCGAAAGCCGGAGCTGTCCAACTAGCGGTAAACTCGTTGGCGCCTGTGCCGGACGCAGCCGTGGCAACGGGTACCACCAACGCATAGCTACTTACCCAGTTTGACGTTGTGTTGCCACTGCTCAAGGCAAAGTTCGAAAGTGCAGCGACGTACGCGTTGGGGCTCAGGTCGTAGAGCGTTGTCAGACCAGCGTTGGCGCCACTGTTGACAGCAGCAAGAATACCTGCATCAAAGTTCAGGTACAGTTGCAGATTGGCCGACTGCGAGGGCATGACGCCTCGCAATTCGGTTTGAAGTTGTTCTAGACTGAGCGCTGCGTTGTAGATGCGAACCTCGTCGATACGGCCTGGCCAGTAGCTACCACCGCCGAGGTGGCCTATTCCCAGCTCGGCCAAAGGGCTGGCCGAGCGGTTATTGATGAGGGTGCGTTCAGCTACGCCATCCACGTAAATGGTTAGCTGGCCACCGTCGCGCACGCCGGCCAAGTGGTGCCAATGATTGTCGTTCAGTACGGAAGCTCCCTCGACAATGATGCCGCCCGAAACAGACAATGCTGCGTGCTGGTTCGTCATTCCCAACCAGTATTCTTCCCCATTGCCCGTGCTGCCCACCGCCACGTAGGTGCCACTGGTGCCGGCAGTACGTACCCAAGCTTCGATCGTGAAGTCGCCCGTACCAAAGCGGAACGCAGGGCTGGCCGGGACACTTACATAATCGTCTAGCCCGTCGAAAGCCAGAGCATTACCGGGGGCTGGTACCGTTTGAAACAGCGTGCTAGTAGTACTACCCGCAGTAGTACTGAGCGTGGTGATGCCGGAGGTCGGTGTGCCCGATGGCACCCGGAAGCTGATGCTGGTAGCCGTATTGTTAGTCAAGCTAGGTGTAGCATCTACCCCGTTAACGGTCAGAGCAGTAACACCGCTTAGATTGCTGCCCGTCACCGTCACCAACTGACCTACGCCGGCTGGGTTAGGATTAAAAGCACTGATGCTAGGGTCCGACAGGGTCAGCTTCGCTAGAAAGGCCGCTTGGGTAGTCGTGCCGCTCAGCGAGATACTGCCAAAGGCAGCTGGCAAGGCTACTGCCCCTCCTATCACCAGCTGATTGTTGCTATAACTAATAGAAGCGCCCAAATCGGTTCCAGCGCCCCCGCCAGCGGTAGCCCAATTATAAGTGACGTTGCTACCCGCATCTGTGTACTTAGCCACGAACACGTCAAGATTGGCGGTGGTACCGCTGCCGCTGAGCGCTACGCCACCGAACCGCACGCCTTGGGCGTTGGTGCTAGTAGTAGAGATGTTGCCCGATACATATAGATTGTTTCCGTTAAGAGCAATACGGTTTACCCTGTCGGCGCCGGTGCCCCCACCGGCTACTGCCCAGACTCCCGTCGCGTGGCTGCCAGCGTCAGTATACTTAGCAATGAAAGCGTCAGCGGTTAATGAGCTGCTGGCTCCGTTGAGCGTCACGCCGCCAAACTGCACTCCGTTGGCATTATTGCTATTGTTATTCGCATACCCCCCCACGTACAGGGTAGTTCCACTTACCGCAATACTGTTGCTTCCATCAATGCCTGCTCCGCCGCCGGCTGTACCCCAATTGTAGGTGACGCTGTTGCCCGCGTCGGTGTACTTGGTGATGAACACATCCTGATTGGTCGAAGTACCACTGCCGCTGAGCGGCACGCCGCCGAACTGCACACTTTGGCTGTTGGCGCTGGTATTGCTCATGATACCAACCATGTATACGCTGGTCCCATTCACGGCAATGCCGATGCCTTGGTCGGAGTTGGTACCGCCCCCAGCTACGGCCCAATTGTAGGTAGCACCGTTGCCTGTATCGGTATACTTAACAAGGAACGCATCAACACTGCTCGTAGCACTGGCTCCACTGAGCGGCACACCGCCGAATTGTACGGCTTTGCTGTTTGCACTATTGTTTGTTATATAGCCTGTGACGTATACGCTGCTCCCACTAACGGCAATGCCATTGCCAACATCACCATCCGCCCCTCCGCCGGCCATGGCCCAATTGCAAATCGCGCTGCTGCCTGCATCGGTATACTTGACCACGAAAACATCCAGACCAGAAGTGGCGCTAGCACCGGCAACGCTTACTTCACCGAACCGCACCGGAAAATCGGCACTAGCAGCTACAAATCCCGTAGCATATACGCTGTTGCCACTGACAGCAATACCAAACCCCATATCACCGCCGCCGCCACCACCGGATACTGCCCACGCCCACGTGCCGGTGGTCGAGCTCCATTTCGCAACAAACACATCAGAGGAGGCTTCGCTGACGAGTGTGGTGTTACCAAAGACCACTTGGCCGCTGAAATACCCTACTGAGAATACGTCACCGGCTGCGTTTGCCGCAGTGGCTTGCGTAATAGCGGTACCTGGGGCAGTACGAGAAAAGCTAGCGTACTGCCAAGCACCAGTAGCTGGATCAAGCGTGGCCTGCACAGTGCTATTGGGAGGCAGCATCTGCTCCGTATCAAAGCGATAGGAGTAAATATCAATAGCTATATTAACGTATAAAGCCGTTCGGCCCACAGCTAGGCTATAGCCAATTTCAGCACTGGCCCCACCCGTAGCAGTCACCCAGTTGCATGAGGCGTTATTACCTGCATCAGTGTATTTGGCTACGAATGCGTCAGCATTTGCAAGCCAATCCTTGCCACTAAGCGGGATGTTGCCGAACCGTACACCCTGCCCATCAGCGCTATCGTTGTATACATAACCAGTCACATACACGCTGGTACCGTCAACGGCAACGTCATAACTAATGTCGTTGCCAGACCCACCGCCGGTTACGGCCCAGTTATAACTCACACCGCTACCCGCATCGGTATATTTCGCGGTAAACATATTTAGGTTGGCGTTAGTCCCGCTTCCACTGAGCGGCATGCCCCCAAACTGCACCCCCTGGCTGTTAGCGCTAGTATTCGTTACGGTGCCAGTGATATACACACTGCTACCGTTGAGGGCAATGTTATTGCCTTGGTCGGCGCCAGTGCCACCGCCAGTCGTGGCCCAAGTGCACGTGGTGCTATTGCCCGCATCAGTGTATTTCACCAGGAACGCATCCCAACTGATTGCAGTACTGGCTCCATTGACCGTAACGCCGCCAAACTGTACCGCCCTACTATTAGAGCTATTATTTGTTACTGCACCCGTAACGTACACACTATTCGCATCGGCGACAATAGCATTACCGATGTCATCACCTGCGCCCCCCCCGATGGAGGCCCAGTTGTAGGTAGCGTTGCTGCCGGCATCGGTATACTTAACTACGAACACATCTAACCCGGAAGTAGCACCGGCTCCGTTAAGTGCAGTATTGCCGAACTGCACATTCTGGGCGTTAGCAAGGTTGTTCGTTACGTTGCCCGTGATGTACACGCTGCTCCCGCTCACAGCAACGCCATTCCCAGTGTCGTTGCTAGCTCCACCACCGGTTACAGCCCAGTTATAGGTGACGTTACCACCTACGTCGGTGTATTTAGCAACAAACACGTCTCTAGTTGCGAAGCCGCTAGTTCCATTAAGTGCAGTATTGCCGAACTGCACGTTCTCGCTGTTGGCAAGACTGTTTGTCACATAGCCCGTGACGTACACGCTGCTCCCACTTACGGCAATGCCCCAACCTTGGTCGCTGCCAGTACCACCGGCGCGCACAGCCCAGACCCAGGCTCCGGAAGCCGCATTCCACTTGGCGATGAAGACGTCATTGAAACCAGCGCTGACCAGGGTGGTGCTACCGAAAGCTACCTGCCCACTGAAATGACCGACCAAGAGCACGTCTCCAGCCGCATTTACCACTGTGCCGCGCGTAATAGCTGTACCCGAAGCCCCAGTAGTCTGTTCCGACGATAAAGCTATTTCCCAGGCTGGTGCCTGCGCCCAGCTCAATTGTGGCATAGCCAACAATAAACAAACCCCAAACCAGGACATCAGGGCCCAGTAATTCCTCCAAAGAAGGCACAAATGCTTCATGCGATAAGTAGAGCAACGATGTAGAACCGTAGCCAGCACCAGGGTAGCTTCACTGGCCGAAATATTTACCAATTAGAACGCCCTAAAGATAGGGTTATCCAACTGGGTGAGGTCGGCAACTTATTGGCTGACAGCAAAGCGTAATTCTTTGATGAATGGAAAGCCAGTCGCTGCAAGTAGCAAAGCCAATAATTGGACGGAGCTACCATAGCGCACTGGTCTCACTGATATTTTGCCGTATTAGTGTGGGGCTTCGAGGAGCTGGCCGGGCGGCAGTACATGCACTTGTAACAACAAACCGGCCCGCCTCCCTAGCGGGAAGCGGGCCGGCTTCGGTCTTGTAAGGCCGGTTCTAGCGGCTGGCTGCCAGTGCCTCAGCGCCGCCCACGATTTCGAGAATCTCGTTCGTAATGGCGGCCTGACGGCCCCGGTTGTAGGTCAGCTTAAGGGCCTTGAGCAGTTCACCGGCGTTTTCGGTGGCTTTGTCCATGGCCGTCATGCGGGCGCCGTGCTCCGAGGCGTTGCTTTCCAGCACGGCCTTGTAGAGTTGAATCTTCAGCGAGGTCGGAATCAGGCTCTCGACGATTTCCTCCTTGCTCGGCTCGAAGATGTAGTCCACATTCGAGGTAGCAGCGGTGGTCGTAGCGGATTCAGCGGGCGGGAGGATGGGCAGTAACTGCTCGGCGCGAATGATCTGCGTGGCAACGTTCTTGAACTCGTTGTACACGATGACCACTTGGTCGAACTGTCCTTCGCGGAAACCGGCCATGGCCTGCTCCGCGGCTACGCGCACCGTATCGAACGACAGCTGCTGGAACACGTGGGTGTAGTTGCCCACCAGCTCGCCGCGGCGCCCGAAGTAGTCATGGGCCTTACGGCCGATAGCCATGATGCTCACGCCACCGTTGGCGGCTTGGGTGGCGTAGCGCTCCTGAACAACCTGGTTCACACCCTTGAACACGTTGCTGTTGAAAGCACCGGCCAAGCCGCGGTCCGAGGTAATGGCAATGATGAGCACGCGGCGCACTTCGCGCTGCACGCCGTAGCCACCGGTCACGTCGGCATCAGCTCCCTGCGAGAGGTTGCTCAGGATGCCGTTGAGCCGCTGGGCGTAGGGCCGCATGCGCATGATGTTGTCCTGCGCGCGGCGCAGCTTGGCCGCCGCCACCATTTTCATGGCTTTGGTGATTTGCTGCGTCGAGCTGACCGACTGAATCCGGCCGCGGATTTCCTTTAAGTTAGCCATGCTTGCTAAAAAGAGTTGTCAGTTGCCGGTTGTCAGTTGTTAGTCTGGACGCCGCGGAGCCGGGCTCCGACGGGTCCTAACAACCCACAACTGACAACTGACGACTAGCTAGATTACTTGGCAGCGTACGAGGCCGACAGGTCGTTGATTACCTGGCGGATGGTGCCCGTGATGGTGTCGTCGAGCTTACCGGCTTTCAGGCCAGCCAGCACGTCGGCGTGACGGGTGTTCATCACCTGCGTGAACTCCTTCTCGAACTCGCGCACACGGTTTACCGGCACACGGTCCAAGAGGCCGTTAGTAGCAGCGTAGATGATGGCCACCTGGTCTTCCACCTTCACCGGCGAGAACTGGGGCTGCTTCAGGATTTCCAGGTTGCGACGGCCACGCTCGATGGTGAGCTTGGTCGAGGCATCCAGGTCCGAGCCGAACTTGGCGAAGGCTTCCAGTTCGCGGAACTGGGCCTGGTCCAGCTTCAGCGTGCCGGCCACCTTCTTCATCGACTTGATCTGGGCCGAGCCACCCACGCGCGATACCGAAATACCCACGTTGATGGCCGGACGGATACCCGAGTTGAACAGGTTCGTCTCGAGGAAAATCTGCCCGTCGGTAATCGAAATTACGTTGGTCGGGATGTACGCCGATACGTCACCAGCCTGGGTTTCGATGATGGGCAGAGCCGTCAGCGAACCGCCGCCCTTCACGATGCCTTTCAGGCTATCGGGCAGGTCGTTCATGTTGCGGGCAATGTCGTCCGAGGCGTTAACCTTGGCGGCACGCTCCAGCAAGCGGCTGTGCAGGTAGAATACATCGCCGGGGTACGCTTCGCGGCCCGGGGGGCGGCGCAGCAGCAACGACACTTCGCGGTAAGCCACAGCTTGCTTCGAGAGGTCATCGTACACCACGAGGGCCGGACGGCCGGTGTCGCGGAAGAACTCACCGATGGCAGCACCGGTGAAGGGCGCGAAGAACTGCATCGGAGCGGGGTCAGCGGCCGAAGCCGAAACCACCACCGTGTAGTCCATGGCACCGCCGCGCTGCAGCGAGTTTACGATCTGGGCTACCGTCGAGGCCTTCTGGCCGATGGCCACGTAGATGCAGAATACAGGCTCGCCGCGCTCGAAGAACTCGCGCTGGTTCAGGATGGCGTCAAGCGCAACGGTCGATTTGCCGGTCTGACGGTCACCGATGATCAGCTCGCGCTGGCCACGGCCGATCGGAATCATGGCGTCGATAGCCTTGATGCCGGTTTGTAGGGGCTCGTTTACCGGCTGGCGGAAGATTACGCCCGGGGCTTTGCGCTCCAGCGGCATGTCGTACAGCTCGCCGGCAATGGGGCCGCGGCCGTCGATGGGCTGGCCCAGCGTGTTGACCACGCGGCCCACGATGCCCTCGCCTACTTTGATCGAGGCAATCTTGTTGGTGCGGCGCACGGTGGCACCCTCGCGGATTTCCGAGTAGTCGCCGAGCATTACGGCACCTACGTTGTCTTCTTCGAGGTTCAAAACCAGTGCCTGCAGACCGTTCTCGAACTCAATCAGTTCACCCGACTGGGCTTTCGAGAGGCCGTAGATGCGGGCTACCCCGTCGCCAACCTGCAGCACCGTACCGACTTCTTCGAGTTCGGCTTCGGTCTTGAAATTGGACAACTGCTCCCGCAGAATGGCGGATACTTCATCCGGACGTACTTCTGCCATGATGCTGACTTATAGTTGGGCTTGGAAGGGGTTCTCTTTGAAGGTGGACCGCAGGCGGTTGAGGCGCGTGCGAACCGAGTCGTCGATCTGCCGGTCGCCGAGGCGGAGGACAAAGCCCCCGATCAGCGAGGGGTCCACGTGCTCTTTGAGGAGCACCTGGCCGCCGGTTTGATCTTGTACCAGACGCTCCACGTGGGCGCGGAGTTCCGGGGTGAGCGGGGTGGCCGTGGTCACGTCCGCCGATTGAATACCGCGCAGCTTGTTGAACTGGGCCAGGAATTCCGGGGCCACAAATTCCAACGCGTTTTCGCGGTTCTTTTGGGTAATGATGGTGAAGAACCGCATGGTCAGGTCCGACACCTTGCCGTCAAACAGCCGCCGCAGGATGGCCAGCTTCTTGTCGTGCTGCACGATGGGGTTGCGCAGCAGCAGGCGCAAATCGCGGCTGCCGTCCAAGGTGTTGCCGAACAGGTCCATGTCCTGTTTCACTGCATCCAGCGTACCCTGCTCATTCGCCAAATCCAGCAAGGACTTGGCGTAGCGGGCGGCGACTCGTAGTTCAGACATTGGGGAATGGTATTGAGTATTTGGTATTGAGTACTGAGTAGAGCGTCCCGGGAGAGAAGTCTAGCTACTCAATACTCCATACTCACTACTAGTTGAGTTTTACCTCTTGCAGGTAGTCGGTCACCAGCTGCTTTTGGGCGGTGGCATCCGTGAGTTCTCGGCGCAGGATGCGCTCGGCAATGTCGATGGACAGTTGCGCGGCCGTGTTTTTCACTTCGGCCAGAGCAGCTTGTTTCTCGTTTTGGATGGCTTCGCGGGCCTGCATGATCATGCGGGCGCCTTCGTCCGTGGCCTTCTGCTTGGCCGTCTCGATGAGCTGGTTGCTCATGGCGGCGGCTTCCTTCAGGATACGGTCGCGCTCCTGCCGGGCTTCGGCCAGCAGCTTTTCGTTGCCGGCCTTCAGAGCCTGCATTTCCAGCTTGGCCTGGTCGGCCTGGCGCAGGGCGCCTTCGATGCTCTCCTCCCGCTCGCTCAGGGCGGCCAGGATGGGCTTCCACGCGAAAGCGCGCAGAATGAGCAGCAGGATGATGAAGATGGCCAGCTGCCAAAACAGCAAGCCGAAACTAGGGTTGGTAAGCATGGTCGCTTAGCAGATTGCTAGGTGAGAAATGGGCCCCGCGCGGCGTCGCTACGGAGCCGCCCGAAACAACCCAATAACAGCATCTAGCCCGGCCCACCTGTTTTCTTGAGGAAAAGCAGGCGGCCGGGCCAGTTATGCTACTACTGCAGTTTCAGAGCAATCAGCAGGCAGACTACGACGGCGAACAGAGCTGCACCTTCAACGAGGGCCGCTACGATCAGCATAGCCGTCTGGATTTTGCCCGAAGCCTCGGGCTGGCGGCCGATAGCCTCCATGGCGCTGCCGCCAATGCGACCGATGCCGAGGCCGGCACCCAGGATAGCCAGGCCAGCACCGATACCAGCGCCCATTACGGCCAGACCAACAGCATTAACGACCTGCAGCAACAGAGTGAGAAGCATAAAACAGGGGTTTGGGGAGTGTGAAAAGGAAAAATTCGAAATGAAAAGGAAAAGCGAAGTGGGGTAGGCCGCCGCTTAGTGGGCGTGCGACACGTGGGCCGGCGCGTCGGCGTCGTCGCCGCCGATGCCGTAGTCGTGGTCATCGTGCTCCTCCACGGCGCCGCCGATGTACATGGCGGTCAGCAGCGTGAAGATGTAAGCTTGCAGCAGGGCCACCAGCAGCTCCAGGCAGTTGATGAACAAGCCGAAGGCCAGCGACAGCGGCGACACGGCCACCGTGTTGAAGATGAAGATCAGCGAGATGAAGCTCAGGATGATGATGTGACCGGCCGTGATGTTGGCGAAGAGTCGGACCATCAGGGAGAAGGGCTTCGAAATCACGCCGATGAGTTCCACCGGAATCATGATCGGGCGCAGCCACAGCGGTACCCCGGGCGTCCAGAAGATGTGGGACCAGTAGTACTTGTTGGAGCTGAACGTGGTGATGAGCAGCGTGATGAAGGCGAAAAGGAACGTGACGGCGAGGTTGCCGGTCAGGTTAGCGGCGCCCGGCAGCAAGCCCAGCAGGTTGTTGAACCAGATGAAGAAGAAGATGGTCAACAGGTAGGGCAGGTACTTCTTGTACTTGGGCCCGATGGCCTTCTTACCGATTTCGTCGCGGACGAAGAGGATAATGGGCTCGAAGAACGACTGCAGGCCCTTGGGCGCGCGGCCGTGGTTCTTCTTGTAACCACCAGCTACCGAAGTAAATACCAGGATGAGCAGCAGCACGCTGATCAGCATCGAGGCCACGTTCTTGGTGATGCTGAAGTCGTACACGGGCGAGCCGTCGACCGACTCCAGGTGCTCGTGCTCCAGCTTCAAGCCGTCGTAGCTTTCCTTAAACTCGTGACCGAAGCGGCTCGACGAGAACACCGACAGGCCTTTGCCGGGGCGGTAGGCGATGATGGGCAGCGGCAGCGTAACGTGCGATTCGCCAATGGAGGTAAAGTGCCATTCGTGCGAGTCGCCTACGTGGTGCAGAATCATCTCGCCGGCGTTGAACTTGCCCTCTTCCGTGGCTTCAACCTGCGTGTCAGCGGTGGTGGATACCTCTACGGGGTGCTCCTGCGCGAAAACGGGCAGGGTCAAAATCCAGAAGGCAAGGGCGAGAAACCGCTTCATTCAGAATGATTTAGGGTCAGATGAGTCCAAAACTATGCCTCCGAAGAGGGCTGTTTTGAAAACGGGCGCAAGTTAGTCACGACGTTCCAGACTTCAAACCCGGTATAGAGAAAATACAGAAGGAAGAACAGGCCCAAAAAAGTCCAAGTGCTGTGCCCCGCCTTGGCGCCGCCGCGCACTAAATAGGTTACAACGACTACTAAAGCGAGTACCAAGCGCAGGGCCGTGGTGCTGAACCAAGCCGTCATCAACGATTCCGGGTCGCGCTGAAAGGCCCGCCAGGTCAGCCAGAAGGTCAGCGCCGTCAGCACCACAAAGAACAGCAACAGCCAGTCCGCGCTCGGGTGCACCACCGTTTCGCCGTACTGCAGGCGCAGGCCATAGATGCCGGCGCCGAGCAGGATAGAGAAGATGAGCAAATTGCGAAGGAAGCGGTTCATCGGGGCGTAGCGCGGGTGAGCGGCGGGCGCAGAGGTCAAAGAGCGGGACTTGGGGCAGCCGTAAGGAAATCGGCCGCTGAAGAGTTCATTTGTCGCTGGAAACGCTGCGAATGATCTGGTACATGGCCGCGAAGACGCCCAGTAAAGACAGCACCACCGTGGCCCAGGGGCTCCAGCCGTACTTCTCGTCGAGCCAGACACCGAGCCAGACGCTGAGGCCGATGGTGACCAGCATTTGCATGCCCACGCCGGAGTAGCGGGCCAGTTGGCTCGTGCTTTTCTTGGGCGGGGGCGTCGACTCGGGCATGAATTTCAAATGAAGGCTGCAAAGGTACGCCAGGATTGCCAAATCAGCAGCCAACCCGCACTAAATGAGGCCGAATCCGGCAACGCCCGGGCCAGAGCAGGTAAATTCGCGTACTTTTAGCTGATTTGCGGCGTTGTAGGTGGTCGGGAACGGCTGCTTCAGCAGCTGCCCCGTCGCTGAACAAAAGGGCTGCCCAACAGCGTTTTCCCCGCAACTCATCCATCCACCGCTTGCTGCTGCCCGTGCCGAATCCCGCGCGTTTTGCTTTATCCTCCGTTTGTGGCCTGTTCGTGGCCGGCACGGCCCTGCTGCTGAGCGGCTGCTCGGCCGAGCGGCACAACGTGGTGGCCCGTGCTTACCAGAACATCACGGCCCGCGACAATGGCTACTTCCTGGCCCGCGAGAAGATGCGCGCCGAGGAAGCCAAGCTTTATAAGGAGCGCCCCAACGACTACAACCGCGTGCTGCCGCTGTTTCCGGTAGTTGACTCCGTGAAGGCGCTGAGTTTGACGGCGGCCATGGACGAGGTCGTGAAGAAGGCCTCCATCCCGGTGGTGCGCCGCAGCACCAGCGACTGGACCGACGACGCGTACATTCTGATCGGCAAGACCCGTTTCTACAAACGCGAGTTCGAGGAAGCCACCAAGACGTTTAAGTACGTCAACACCACCAGCAAGGACGCCAACGCCCGGCACGAGGCGCTGATCTGGCTGATGCGCACCTACATGGTGACCAAGCAGTGGGATAATGCCTCGTCGGTTTCGGACTTGCTGGACAAGGAGGAAGGCACGGAAGCCAACGCCCGGGAGCTGTTTCTGACCCGTGCCGAGTACTACTTGCACGAGGGCGAAGAGCAGTTGGCCATTGCCAACATCCGCAAGGCCATTCCTTACATTCCGAAAAAGGATGAGCGCAGCCGCACGCGCTACATTCTGGCCCAGCTGTACCAAAACAACGGGCAGGACAAGGAAGCCTACGCCGAGCTGAACAAGATTCTGAAGCGCAACCCGCCCTACGAGCTGGATTTCTTCTCCAAGCTGATGCTCGGGCAGGTGTCGGACCTGAACCAGCAGGACCGGACCCGCCTCGACAAGTACTTCAGCAAGCTGCTAAAGGACCCCAAGAACAAAGAGTACCGCGACAAGATCTACTACGAAATGGCCCGGCTGGACTACCGCCAGCAGCATTTCGACTCGGCCCTCAAGCTGGTCAACCAATCGGTGCGGACCAATACCACCAACAAGGCGCAGCGCGGCTACGCTTACTTGCTGGCCGGGCGCATCTACTACGAGAACCTGCGTAAGTACCAGCTGGCGGCGGCCTACTACGACAGCACCACCCAAAGCCTGCCGCGCGAAACGCCGGGCTACGCCGCCATTCAGGAGCGGGCCACCATCCTGAAGGACTTCGCCCAGCAGCTGACCATCATCCAGACCCAGGACAGCCTGCTGACGCTGGTGCGCCTCGACACGGCGGCGCTGCGCGGCCGGCTGACGGCCTACGCCGACGCGGAAATGCTGCGCCGCAAGCGTGAAGCCGAGCGGCAGGCGGCCTTGGCCGCTCGCAGTGCCAACCAGACCGGTACCGGCCAGGACCCGACCCGCACCGGCAACTCGGAGGTGGACCCGCTGGCCTTTGCTACCAACAACACCGGCCGGGCGTGGTACTTCGACAACCCGCAGGCGCTGAGCACGGCCCGCGGCGACTTTGAGCGCCGTTGGGGCAACCGCCCGCTCACCGACAACTGGCGCCTGAGCAGCTTGGCCACCACCGGCGCTCCGACGCCGGGCGCGGGCGCCCCGGTAACGGTGGGTGGCGCCGGCAACTCGGCCATTAATCCCGCCGGCAACGCCTCGGCCCAGCAGGCCACGCCGCAGGACGAACAGGCCGCACTCATCGCGGAGTACCGCCAGAGCCTGCCGTTCACGGCTTCGCAGCAGCAGCAATCCGAAGCGCAGATCCAGGAAGCCTTGTTTGCACTTGGGGCCATTTACAACCAGCAGCTGCGGGAGCCGGTCAACGCCATCCAGACCTACGAGCAGCTCCTGCAACGCTTCCCGAAGGGGCCGCACACGGTCGAAACCTACTACTCGCTGTATTTGCTTTACAAGGAGCAGAACGACCCCAAAGCCGAGCAGTACGCCCAGCGGCTGCGCACAGAATTCCCGAATTCCTCTTACGCTCGCTTGGTGGCCGACCCCGAATACCTGCGCCGCGCCTCGCTGGCCAACGAACAGATGACCGTGCGACTCGACTCGGCATTTGCGTTTTACAAAAAGCAGGAGTTCCGCAAGGCCAACGCCACGCTGCTGCGGGCCCGCAAGCTGAACCCGCAAACCGACTTAGACGACCGCGCAGAGTATTTGGCCGCCCTGCTGATCATTCGCACCCAGCCGCCGGCCGCCCACAAAGCGGCGCTGACCGCCTTCGTGAAGAAGTACCCCGAAAGCGCTCTGGCCCCGCGCGCCCAGGAGCTGCTGCAGAGCTACACCAAATACGAATCGGGGCAGTTGGCCGGTGCCCTGGCGTCGACGGAAAAGCCGGTAGTGTCGTTCTTCCGCCCCGGCGAGGTCGACAACCGCATGCGCATCGACTACGACGAGCCGCTGCCCAAGCCGGTGGTGCCGACGCCGGCCCAGCCGAAGCCCGAGACGCCGAAGGAAGCAGCCCCGGCGGCGTCTCCGGCGGGCACAAGCCCCGGTGCGCAGCCGGCCGCCCCGGCTACCGGCAAGCCGACGGATAAAGCCCCCGATAAGACTGCTACGCCGCCCGCTTCGCCTTCGGTCCCGGCTTCTGCAACTCCGGCTACCGCGCCGGCACCGGCCCCTGAACCGTCCCCTTACGCCTTTAACCTCGCAGCGCCGCACGCCGTAGCCATTGTTTTCCCGAAGGATGCCGCCGCTTTCAACGACCTGCAGGCCCAGCTAACTGCGTATAACAACCGCTTCTTCAAGGCCAGCAACCTGCAGATTCAGGTGCAGCCGCTGGGTGCTACGCAGCAAGTGGTGGTGGTGCAGCCCTTTGCCAACAACAAGGTGGCGCAGAACTACGCCTTGAAGCTGCGCGGCCCCCAAGGCCCGCTGCTGAAACTGCGCAATGCGGGTTACCAATCGTTCCAGATTGGTATTGATAACCTGCCCGTGTTGCTGACGCGCGGCAATCTGGAGGAGTATCAACGCTTCGCCCAGCCTGTTTACTCTGGTAAAAATTGAGAATAAGCCGCCGAAAACTGGTACGCCAGTCCGGGCTCATGCTCGGGCAACTAACTGGCTACCAGTTTTTAATTCTCAGTTTTTCAATCTTTAATTCCCCTCAATGCCTACCGTTTCGCGGTCCAAACCTGCTTTTCGGGCCAAGCCCAACCGCCCCGAGCGTTTCGGCGCCCTGACGCGCACCCTGTGGGTGCTGTTCGGAGCCGGCGTGCTGGGTTCCATTCTGTACGTACTGGCCGTCAGCGTCAACTTCCTGAACCTGTTCGGGAGCATGCCCAACCTGCGCACGCTGGAAAACCCCAAGAGCGAACTGGCGTCGGAAGTGTACTCGGCCGATGGCGTGCTGATGGGCAAGTACTTTCGCGAAAACCGCACGCCCGTCGACTATAACGACCTGCCCCAGCACCTCGTCGATGCTTTGGTAGCAACCGAAGACACGCGCTTCGAGCAGCACTCCGGCATCGACGCCAAAGCCATGACCCGCGTGGCGGGCGGCATCCTAACCGGGGGCGCGCTGGGCAAGAGCGGCGGCGGCTCGACGCTGACCCAGCAACTGGCCAAGCTGCTGTTCCGCACCCGCGAAGACCTCAACGACGGCCTGCTCAACGACGTGCCGGGCCTGCGCATGCTCATCACCAAGACCAAGGAATGGATTTTGGCGGTGCGGCTGGAGCGCAACTACACCAAGCGCGAAATCCTGCGCATGTACCTGAACCAGGCCGAGTACGGCTCCAACGCCTACGGCATCTTTACGGCGGCAAAGACCTTCTTCAACAAGAAGCCCCAAAACCTGACGCTGGAAGAATCGGCGCTGCTGGTGGGCCTGGTGAACGGCCCGACGTGGTTTAGCCCGGTGCGTAACCCCGAGCGCAGCAAAAAGCGCCGCGACTGGGTGCTGAGCCAGATGCGCAAGTACCAGTACCTCGACGAGGCGGCGTACACCAAAGCCTTGGCCAAGCCCATCAAGCTCGATTACAAGGTCGAAAACCAGAACGAGGGCATTGCGCCCTATTTCCGAGTGGAAGTCAGCAAGATGCTGCGCTCCTGGGCCAAGGAAACCGACCATGACCTGTACGCCGACGGTCTGAAGATTTACACCACCATCGACTCGCGCCTGCAGAAGTACGCCGAAACGGCCGTGGCCGACCACATGAGCCTGCAGCAAAAGTGGTTCGACGCCCATTGGAAGGGCCAGCAGCCTTGGCGTGACGAAAACGGCCGGCTCATTCCCAACTTCCTGAGCACTTCCATCAAGCGCACCGAGCGGTACCGCGCCCTGCAGGCCCGCTTCCCCGACCACCCCGACTCGGTGAAGTACTACCTGAACAAGAAGTACCGCATGAAGGTCTTCACCTGGAAGGGCGGCGAGAAGGAAGTGCTGATGTCGCCGATGGACTCTCTGGCCTACTACAAGCGGCTGCTGCACGCCGGCTTCATGGCCATGAACCCGCTCAACGGGCAGGTGAAGGCTTGGGTGGGCGGCATCAACTTCAAGTACATCAAGTACGACCACGTCAAGCAGGGCAAGCGGCAGCCGGGCTCCACGTTCAAGCCCTTCGTGTACGTAGCGGCCATCGACCGCGGGTACTCGCCCTGCTACCAGCGCCCCGACATTGCCACCACTTTCCCGGCCGTAGCTGGCCGGCCCGCCTATACGCCCAAGAACTTCGAAGGCAGCTTCTCGGGCCGCACGTTCACCCTGCGCCAAGCCCTGGCCCGCTCCATGAACTCCATCACCGCCTGGCTGGTGAAAGAAATCGGCCCGGAAGACGTGGTGAAATACGCCCAGCGCCTCGGCATCACCTCCCCCATCGAGGCCGTGCCCGCCGTGGGCTTCGGCTCCTCCGACGTGAGCATCTACGAGCTGTCGGGCGCTTATAGCACCTTCGTGAACAAGGGCGTGTGGACGGCTCCGATGATGGTCACGCGCATCGAGGACAAGAACGGCAACGTGCTGCGCGAATTCGTGCCGCAGACCAAAGAAGCCCTCAGCGAGGAAACGGCCTACCTGATGACCTACATGATGCGCGGCGCGGTGGAGGAAAAGGGCGGCACGTCCATCATCCTGCGCGGCGGTTTCAAGTTCCCGAACCAGATTGCGGCCAAAACCGGCACCACCTCGAATTACTCGGACGCCTGGTTTATGGGCATGACGCCGAACCTGGTGTGCGGCATGTGGGTGGGGGGCGAAGACCGTAGCGTCCACTTCCGCACCGGCGCCTACGGCCAAGGCTCCCGCCTCGCGCTGCCCATCTACGGCATCTTCATGCAGCAGGTGTACAAGAACAACAAGGCCAAGGACCTCGACATCGATACCAAAGATTTCCCCATGCCCAGCAAGCCGCTCAGCATCGAAATCGACTGCTCGAAGTACTACGGCGGCCAGCGCGACACCATTCCGTACGAGCAGAAGATGAACCAGACCGACCTGCAGGACATCGACCGGGACAACATTTAAGCCCGGCAATTCTGCTCCGCAAATAGCCGACGTGGCCGGGATTTCCCGGCCACGTTTTTTGTTTAACTCGTACCAGCTTTTACGCCGACGTGTAGGCCTCCGGCTTACAGTCACGGCGTGTTTAGCCATCCGTTTCCGCCTAACCCTCCCTACATGGCTGCCCAAGCTCACCTGCAAGAGCAAATCCGTCAGTTGCCGCACCGCCCGGGCATCTACAAGTACTTCGACGTCGAGGATACCATTATCTACGTCGGCAAGGCCGTGGACCTCCGCAAGCGCGTTAGCAGCTACTTCACCAAGCAGGACCACAACAAAAAGACGCAGCAGCTGGTCAAGAACATCCACCGCATCGAATTCACCATCGTGGACTCGGAGTCGGATGCCTTCCTGCTTGAAAACAACCTCATCAAGCAGCACCAGCCCAAGTATAACATCCTGCTCAAGGACGGCAAGACTTACCCGTTCATCTGCATTACCAACGAGCGGTTCCCGCGGGTGCTGCCCACGCGCAACAAAATCAACGACGGCTCGCGCTACTACGGACCCTACGCCACGGGCACGGGCCTGAACGTCATTCTGGAGCTGATACGAGCTCTGTACCCACTGCGCACCTGTACGTACAACCTGAGCCCGGAAAACGTGGCTGCCGGCAAATACAAAGTGTGCCTTGAGTACCACATCGGCAACTGCAAGGGCCCCTGTCAGGATTTGATCGACGAGGACAGCTACAATCAGCACATCCAGCAGATCCGAAACATCCTCTCCGGCAACCTCACGGTGGCGAAGAACTACTTCAAGGACCGCATGATGCAAGCGGCCACGGAGCAGCAGTACGAGCTGGCCCATCAGTTCAAGACCAAGCTCGACAAGCTCGATGACTTCCAGGCCAAGAGCACCATCGTCAATCCGTCGCTGTCCAACATCGACGTGTTCAGCATTGCATCCAACGAGAAGTCCGCTTTCATCAATTACCTCAAGGTGATGAACGGCTCCATCATCCAGACGCAGTCGGTGGAGGTGCAGAAGAAGCTCGACGAAACCGACGCGGAAATCCTCGCGCCCATGGTCATGCAGATGCGCCAGGAGTTTGAGAGCGAGTCGAAGGATATTCTGGTTAACGTGGAGCTGCCCGAATTGCCCCTGCCCGGCGTGAAAGTGGCCGTGCCCGAAATCGGCGACAAGCGCAAACTGCTCAACCTCTCCATCAAAAACGTGCTGTACCTGCGCAAGGAGAAGGAGTCGATGAACGAGAAGTCCAAGGACGTAAACGAGGTACGCATCCTCGAAACGGCCAAGAAGGATCTGCACCTGAAGGAGCTGCCGCGCCACATCGAGTGCTTCGACAACTCCAACTTCCAGGGCGACAACCCCGTGGCAGCCATGGTGTGCTTCCGCAATGCCAAGCCCAGTAAGAAGGACTACCGCCACTTCCACATCAAGACCGTCGTCGGCCCCAACGACTTCGATTCCATGTACGAAATCGTCACGCGTCGCTACCGCCGCTTGCTCGACGAGGGTGCCAGCCTGCCCCAGCTCATCATTGTCGACGGTGGCAAGGGCCAGCTTGGCATGGGCGTCAAGGCGCTCAAAGACCTCGGCCTGTGGGGGCAGATTCCCATCATCGGCATTGCCAAGCGCCTCGAGGAAATCTACGTGCCTAACGACCCGCTACCTCTCTACATCGACAAGAAGAGCGAGACGTTGCGCCTTATCCAGCGCATGCGCGACGAAGCCCACCGTTTCGGCATCACCTTCCACCGCTCCCGCCGCGACGCGGCCACGCTTAAAACCGAGCTTACCGACGTGAAAGGCCTCGGCCCCGTCACGGCTGACAAGCTTTTGAACAAGTTCAAGTCGGTAAAGAAGATCAAAGAACTTACCGAGTCGGAATTGATTGCCGAAATCGGCAAAGCCAAAACCAAAGTCCTGCTCGACTACTTCGCCAGCCAGGAACAATCATCCGACGCTAGCTAACAACTGCGCGTTGAGCTAAAAAGCAAAAGCCCCCGCCAAATCTGGCGGGGGCTTTTGCTTTGTTGGTAAGTCCGTACTGGAAGCTTAGAAGCTCCACAGGCTGTACTCGTAGTCAATCAGGTCCGAAGCAGCCTGCGAGGCTGCCAGAATGCCCTGACGCTGGTCACCGTAGATTTCGTCGAGACGCTGGTCACCCGGGTTCGACACCTTCACGATGTAGGAGTTGAACAGCCACAGTTCGAACGCGTCAGCCAGGTTTTTGTGCTGGGCATCGTTCTGCGGGTTGAACCAGATAGCCTTGTCCGGGTTGGCGCGGAACACTTTCACCAGGTCGCTGTACTTGAACGTGCCGATAGGCTTATCGATACCAGCAGTGTTACCCGGAGCCGTTGCCGGCACCACCAGCGTGATGGTCTTGATGTCGTGATACATTCTCGACCGTTTCTTGTCGAAAATCATATCCTCTTTCAGTTCCAGCTGGTACAGGTCTTTCGGACGGTACTCGTAGCTCGGGGGCGCAGCCGGCTTCGGCGGCTCCACAGCTACGGTTTGGTAGATGATCTTACCTTTCTTGTCCTTCAACGGCTTGCCGTTGGCACCTAGCTTAGGCACGCGCTTGGTCGTAGCAGCAGCACCCTTGGAGCCCGACTTAGCCGGAGCACCCCAGGCGTCTCCGCCACCGCCACCCCAGCTGTCGTCTTCTTTCAGACCAGCTGCCTTCTCTTCATCCGACAGGCCTTGGCTCTGCTCAGCGTACGAAGAGTTGTTTTTTACCTCGTCGGAGGTAAAGGACGAGGTCAGCGAGTCGTTACGGTAAGCCGGCAGTTCACCGCGCTTCACGGCATCCAGAATCACGCGGGTGATTTCCTTGCCTTCCGAGAACATCGGCTTGTTCTGCTTCTCGCGCAGGTCAATCTGGCGCCAGATGGTTTTGCGGAACATAATGTCCGAGCTCGGAATCGGCCGGTAGGAACCATTGCTGCTAGCAGTGGTAGCCTGTTCCTGAGCCGACGCCGATACCGACAACGTCAGACCAACCGCCAGCGCGGCTAAGGAAGTGTACTTGTTCATGTGAGGAGAAAGATAAAAGGCAGCTAGTTGGTTCAACCGGCTGAGCGGATTACAGCAGCGGCACGTTGAATTGCTTCGTCATGCGCACTTCCTCCTGCTCGCCGCGGAAGTTCATGCGACGCACTTCCTTCACTTCGATGTACAGACGGTCACCTTCGCGAGCCGAGTTTACAACGTTGGTCAGGTTAGCATCCGGGCCTTCGAAGGTCATCGTCGGGATGGCCGGACGACGGCCACGCACCAGCGTTACTTCGTAGCGGGTCACGCGGAAACGAGCATCTTCGGGCAAGAAGTTGGCGAAGCCCTGGTCCGGCACAGCGCGCAGGCTCAGGTTGCGCACGGCCGTAATCGGCGTGCCTTGCTTCTCGTTAGCCTCGCGGCCACCAACGATGCACTTGATGTCGGGCTTGGGAATCGGACGAACCTTGAAGGTCTGCGAACCGATGGCGTTGCCGTTGCTGCTTACGTTCAGGGTTACTTCACCCGAATTCGGCACCAGCGTTACTTCACCGGTCTTCGCACCGCTGATAACCTGGGCACCCGAAGCCGAGAAGCCCGGCTTGTAGTTAGCACCCAGCGCCGGCACAGTTACCGTCAGCTTGTTGCCGCACTTGAAGTACAGCGCCTGCACCGAGGCCGACTGGATTTGCATCACGGGCTTGGTCACCATGTAAGGTACTTCTACCTTAAACGTGGTATCGCGGCCATTATTTTTGATGCGAACCGTACCGGTCCAAGTTTTCTTGGCAACACCCTCGGCATTGAAAGCACCCGGCGTAGCCGTGAACTCAATTTTGCCTTTGCCATCCGGGCCCACCTGCAGCGGCGAACCGTTCAGGGTCATCGAGGGACGCATGCCCGTGGCCGAAGCCGTCAGGAACAGCTCAGCCTTGTACTTGGTGCCAGCAGCTACCGTGTTCGACTCAGCGCTAGCGAAAGCACCAATTTTGTCGAATACGATGATCTGACCACCTACCTGCTTCGACAGCTCCGACAGAGCATCTGATTCGTATTTCAGAACCTCAGCTTCTTTTTGCGACAGCACAGCTAGAGCGGCCACCAGCGGGGTGTTCTCGAAGTTCAGCTCCGCGAAGTTTTTGCTCTTCTGCGACTGTTCTGTAACACCCGGGTCTTCCTTAGCATCCAGTGCCAGAGGAGTTGCAGCCGGTACGATGTTCTTGATGTAAGACGAATAGCCATTCAGCTCGTCCTTCATCTTGTAAGCCAGACCGTTCTTGCTGGGGCCGAGCATGGTGATGGCGACTTTGTCCTCCATGCTCATGTTCTTGTAGGCATTGTTGCCTTTCCCAGCCTTACCGTTTTCGGTAGCTACGAGCAGTTTGTCGCGCACATCTTGCAGATATGCAATAACCTGCTTCGTCTTTTCGCGCACTTCCTCGCCCTTCTTCAACACTGCCACGTCCTTGGGCAGGTTATGGTTCTTCTCGACTTGCGCTTTGATGCCTTTTACTGCACCATCGTTAGCCGTCGACACCTTTTGGTTGATGGTCGACAAGCTGTCGTCGAGGAACTTGAATTTGAGGAGAATTGCGGAGTTTACTTGCAGCGCGAGAAGGGCAGTCAGTACCAAGTACATCATGCCGATCATCTTTTGCCGCGGTGTTTCTTTACCTCCCGCCATTGTATTGGATTCCTATAAAAGAGACCTGGGTGGATGTTGAGAACCAATTCCTAACGTGTCCAGCAATTAGCTGGTAGCACGCATGGCGTTCAGCATGTTGCCGTACACGCGGTTGAGCGAGTTCAGGTTGACGGTCAGCTTGGCAACCTCGTCTTTGAACTGCTCGGTGTCTTTGCCAGCGCTTACCAGGTTTTCCATAGCCTGGCTCAGCGTGCCGTAGAACTTGTTCATGGACTTCAGGTGCGTGTTGGCGTCCTGCAGTTCCATTTCATACACTGCGTTCAGAGCGCCCAGGTTCTTGGTCACGTTCTGCACTTGCAGGTGGTATTCTTTGGCATCAGCCGTAGCGCTCGACATAGCCGACATGGCTTCGGCAGTCTGCTTGTAAGCGGTGTTGATATTGTCCAGCGACTGAGCGGCCGAACGTACACGCTGAGTGTACTCGTCGGTAGCGTTGGTAGCGTCGCCCAGCGTGGTCAGCTGCGAAGTCGTGGTGCTCAGGCGGTTCAGGCCTTCACCCAGCGACTTGATTGCGTCGGGAGTAACATTGGCGTCCTTCAGCATGTCGTCGAGCTTGCGGGTCAGGCCCTTGCTCGAGTTATCGGCAGCAAACGAGTTGCTATCGGTCGAAGGATCGTAACCTTCCGACAGTTGGGGGTATACCAGTGCCCAATCCGGCTCCTTGTGCTGCGGCTGGAAGGCACTCAGGAAGAAGATAAGGGCTTCCGTACCCAGACCAGCAATAATTGCAATGTCAGCACCGGGCCAGTGTTCGATTTTGAACAGTGCGCCGATGATAACGACGGCAGCACCGATGCCGTAAATTTTCGGCATCACCACGTCGAACAGGAAGTTCTCTTTTTGTGCCATTAGTTAAGGGGGTGAAAGAAAGTGTGGGTGTTGGAGGTTAGCTAAAAAAAGAGGGACAATCCCTTGGGTGGTTACAAGCGGTTGTTGGTACCCATACCGATCTGAATCAGCGCGCAGCGGAAACCGATGTAGGAACGGGCCGAGTCTTGGTATTCGAAATTGCGGGTACCCGTTTCGAGGTAGTAAGCAATATCTTTCCACGAACCACCACGCACTACTTTGCGGGGCTCGTTGTCATCCGGGTTGGTGGGGTTCATATCCCATACCACCGGCATCGACGCTTCCATGTAGGCATCGTCGCACCATTCGGATACGTTGCCCGACATGTCGTACAGGCCAAAGTCGTTCGGGAAGTAGGAACCTACCGGCGAGGTGTAAGCGTAGCCGTCGGAAGCGTAGTCACCACGGCCGGGCTTGAAGTTAGCCAGCATGCAGCCTTTGGTGTTGCGCAGATACGGACCGCCCCAGGGGAAAGTCGCCAGTTCGCGGCCGCCGCGGGCAGCGTATTCCCACTCAGCCTCGGAGGGCAAGCGGAAACCCGGTACGCCAGCTACGCCTTCTTCGGCAGCAGCAGCATTCTTGTTTTTCGTGCGCCAGTTGCAGAAATACTTGGCAGCAAACCAGTCGACACCAACGACGGGATAGTCGTCGAAAGCGGGGTGGCTGTAGTAGTACTCCATCAGCGGGTCACCCATGTGGTAGGTGAAGTCGCGTACCCACACCGTGGTGTCGGGGTACAGCTCCGTCATGATGTATTCCTGCCCCAGAACGTCAACCGAATCCTGCATTACTGCGTTCATGAACTGACGGTACTCATTGTTGGTGATTTCCGTCTCGTCCATGTAAAAGCCGGCGATGGTCACCTGCTTGTTCATGTTGACCATCGAAGCAGCAATGTCTTCGTCGGTCTGGCCCATGTGGAAGGTACCACCGGGGCAAGGAACCATCCCGAAGGGAACCTCCTGCGGGTTGAACTCCGGTCGGTCCTGAGCTCCTACCAGGTCACCCTGGGGGCCTTTGCCGAAGCTGCAAGCCCCCAACATCAAGGCCACAGAGGCGATGAGGGGCAAACCAAGAAACTTGTTCATGTGAGGGTGAAAGTGACTGTTCAGGCGGCGATACCCAAAGATTACAATTTTGCGCTTGGCAAATTTAGCGACAATGCTTTTCGCAAACAAGCGTTTAGCCAAACCTCATTCGTTTGTCTACGAATTGGTTAGGCAACCCGTCAAACGGAAAGAGGTGCCGAGTTAGTACACGCACACCTGTTTCCGGTTGAAAAAGCCTAGTAGCCTTGCCTAATATCGCCGGTTCCCGCGGCTTAGAAACTGTAGCGGGGGGTACGGATAGCGGGGCGTACAGCCGGCCCGGGCTTGGGCAGGCGGTAGGAAAGCATAATCTCGTGCGAGCTGAAAGCCCGAGCGTCCTGATTAAATGCAATCCAGTCAAAAGCGTAGCCAATACGCAGCACATTGTCCTTCATCACAGCTGCGCCGAGCATGCCCGTCAGGGATTCATCGTAGCGGTAGCCAACGCCACCCCAGAATTTGTCATTGATAGTGGCACGGGCGCCAACTTCAAACGAATTGTTGTCGAACGAGAATTTCTTACCGTCCCCGAACTTGCCGGGCAACACCAGTTTGCCGATGGCCGTAGGCGTCAGAACAATGTTATCGGTCAGGTCGAAATTATAGCCCACCGAAAGGTAGCCGTGGTTTTCAGCCGTGGCTTTGGCCTGCTTACCCTGAGAAACGTTGCCTTCGGCCGGGACGCTTTGAAAGCTGTAGGTCGAACGAAGCAGGTTGTTCAGGCTCAAGCCCGCGTACCAGCGCGGCGACTCGTACCATACCCCAACCCCAGCGTCAAACTTGTTGTCGGAGCTGTTGGCGGGAATATTCGGGTCGAAGGGGTCAACGTAGCGGTAGTCGCCGTCGCGGTGCCAGTTGTTGTAAATGCCTTGGATACCTACGCCGAAGCGCCCTTCGTCACCCACTTTGAAGTGTTTGGAGTACGACAGCGTAGCCGAAGTAATTTTCGACTGCGCAAGTTCGTCCCGGTAGATGCTCACACCCAAACCGCCCCCAATGGCCCGAACGGGCAGGTTAGCGGAAAGCATGTAGGTCTTGGGCTCACCGCCACGGTCCAACGTCGCTTTGTAATTGAAATACTGGTAACGCCCGATAGCGGTAATTTCCCCCTGCCCTTTGATACCGGCGTAGGCGGGGTTCAAGTACATGCCGTTGAAGGCATAGTGGCTGAACTGCGGTTGCTGTTGGGCAACAGCCGAGCCTGCCACTGCTGAAAGCAGGAGGGTGGCAAGTAAATTTCCCTTCATAGGAAGCGACTGAGAGGTGGGTGGTTACGGTTGATGGGTGGGTCAGCGTAAGTTTTTCAAATGTATAGAAAAATCACCCCCCAACAAATCCCCCTAAAAAAACAAGCGGTAAGCATAATTACATGCTTACCGCTTGTTTTGTCGCTGAGCTACGCTGCGTTACGCTTTCTGTTTGTTGTTGCGCGCCTGCTCTTTGGCTATTTCCGCACCATGATGGAGGCGAATGTAAGCCTCGATGGCGCCGGTCATGGAAGGCGCATTGGGCTGGGGAGCCTCGATATCCAGCTCTAGGCCGGCATCGCGCACGGCTTTGGCGGTGGTGGGGCCGAAAGCAGCGATACGCGTGCCTTCTTGCACAAAATCCGGAAAGTTGATAAACAGCGAGCTAATGCCGGACGGGCTGAAGAACGCCAAGCAGTCGTACTTCACGTCGGACAGATCGGAAAGGTCGCTGGCGACGGTGCGGTAGATAACAGCTTCGGTGAACTTGAAGCCGTTGGCCCGCATGAACTCCGGAATGTCGTCTTTGCGGATGTCAGAGCACGGGTAGAGGAATTTCTCGCTCTTGTGCTTCTTAATAACATCGAAGAGGTCAGCAGCGGTGCGCTGGCCAATGAATAGCTTGCGCTTGCGCAACACAATGTACTTCTGCAGGTAATTAGCCGTTTGCTCGGAAATACAGAAGTATTTCATCTCGGCCGGCATTTCCAGTTTAGCCTCCTGACAGATGCGGAAGAAGTGGTCGACCGCGTTGCGGCTGGTGAAAATTACCGCCGTATGCTCGAGGATGTTGACTTTTTCCTTGCGGAAGTCCTTGTAGGAAACGGGCTCTACTTGGATGAATTCGCGGAAATCCACCTTAATGCCGTATTTCTCGGCAATAGCAAAATACGGCGACACGTCGTTGGCCGGCTTGGGCTGCGTCACCAAGATGCTGCGAATGCGCTTGGCGTGCCGACCGGTACCCGGCTTGTCTGTGCTTTCGGCCATAAGGAGAAGAGGGTAAAACTAAGCGATACGAAGGGGCAGGGTGTGGACGAAGCCCCTGAACGCGGCGTTATCAGGAGGTGATTACCAACAACTTGAGCAACACCGTCAAGGGAATGATTTCGGTGGTGCAAAGGTACGAAAACAAATGCAGATTTAGCAGGGAGGTTCGGCGGTGCAGCGTGCGCGCCACGCGAAACACGGTGGCCATTAACATCAACGAAACCACCCCGTTGGACACCCAGAGCACGCCTTCCGGCCAGGTCTGATTGAGCACCAAGTAGAGCAGCATTACGATGGGCAGGAACAAACCCATGAACAAGAGGCTGCGCACGAACTCGCGGTACTGAACCAAGACCAGGGAGGACACATTAAATATATAGCCCATCAGCGACAGGTACACCACCTTGGCCAGGACAAAACTTGCGACGAGCAAAGCGTACGTAAATACCCGCAGCACCAACCCGGATTCAGACACCGCAAAGAGCCGGCGCAGCAGGACTAGGCTCTGCACATTCGTGTGGATGGCAACGATGAGCAGCCCTAGCGACAGGGAGAAAATGAGCACCAACAGCAGGTTGAGCCAGGTGATGGTGGGCCGGGAGAGAAAGTTCTGTTCGCCGGCGGCATTGCTCCACAGCTCATAGATACGGGCAAAGCCGGGGCGGTAAATAGTGCGGATGGCCCCGTAAAGCAGCCCAATCAGCAGCAAAAAGCACAAAAAGATGTTTTCGCCTTCGTGGCCGGTGAGGCGGGGCTGAGGCAACCAGCGTGCACTCCCCTTGGCACGCTGGGCTGTGGGCTCTGGAGCAGCCGCATTGGCGAAGGAAGCGTAGTTGGGGGACTGCTCCGGGTGCCACACACACAGCAGATGGGTGGTGGTTTTGCTGCCGGGGGGTAGCAATTCGGCTAAGTCCAGCGTGTATTTGGCCGTGCTGGGCGCTCGAAATACCAGTTGATTATCGAGGAATAAAGTCAGCTGCTGCCGCGCCGTGAATGTGATGCGAAACGGCTGGCCGGGGCGAATATTGACCCACTGGTAGTAGGCCCGGGCCGGAGCGTGGTAGCCCGGCAGGTACAGCACGAGCTTGTTGCTGGCGGGAGTATAGATTAGCCAGTCGCTGCCGAGGCCGGTGGGCGCGGGCGGCGGCAAGGGGCGGTACTCAGCGGCCGCGGCGGGGCGGCTCAGCCCAAGCAGCAGGCTGAGGGCGCTAAGCAACAGGCAGCAGGTCTTACGAAGCCACCCGCTGCCGGGCGCTGCGGCTACGATAGGTACCGAGGAATACACTGAGCAACAACGAGAAGGCCAGCAAAGCGACTATTAGGATAGTATTACCCTGCTCGGCGAAGTTGATGACGAACAGAATCACCACCAAGTTCAGCAGCGCCAACAGCAGCACGGTGCTGATTTGCTGAAAGCCCATGGCAAGGATGCGGTGGTGGATGTGGTTTTTATCGGGCGTGAAGGGCGAAGTACCGTTCAGCACGCGTACCGTGAATACGCGGATGGTATCAAACAGTGGCACGAATAGCACACCGATGGCCACCGAGGGGTTGGCCGATTGAAACGGGTGCGGCGCCTGCGGATCGGCGCCCATTTCGATGAACTTGATGGTCAGGATAGACACGATGAACCCGCAGAGCAAGGAGCCCGTGTCGCCCATGAAGATGGTGGCCTTGTGGAAGTTGTAGCGCAGAAAGCCCAGCATCCCGCCGATGACGCACACCGACACGAACACGTAGTTGCCGTATTCGGCGCCGCCGTAGCGGAAAAAGTAGTAGCCGAAAGTGCTGACGATGATGATGACGATGGAGCCGGCCAGCCCATCAAGGCCGTCGATGAGGTTGATGGCGTTGGTGATACCGGCAATGGCCAAGAACGTGAAGGCGTAGCTGATGCCGTCGGGCAGTTCGTGGATGCCTAGTATGCCCTGAAAGCTGGTGATGCGGATATCGGCCATGAACATGACGATACCGGTAGCCAGTAGTTGCCCGACGAGTTTCTTAGCCGGCGAAATGGAAACCAAATCGTCCTTCAAGCCCACGAAAAACAGCACAATGCAGCCGGCCAGCAGCTGTTGAATGCCGTTGCGCAAATCGGCAAAGATGGTCAGGGCCGACATGAATCCGGCGAAAATGGCCACCCCACCCAAGCGGGGCGTGAGCACGGCGTGCACGGTCCGCTTGTTGGGCAGATCGAGCATGTTCTTGAGGTGGGCGATGTAAATGACGGAGGGCACCGCAAACAGGGCCACCAGAAATGCCCAGAGGAAGGCCAACCCCAATGTCACGCCGTTAGGACTCATAGATCGGTAGTGAGAGGGGTAAAGGTACGGAACTACGGACGAAGCCGGACGCCCGTTAGCTGTGCAACACGCCCTCGCGCCCTAGCAGCCCGATGGGAATCAGGTTGTCCGCTACGATGGAATCGGGCACGAAGATGAATTTCTTGTCGAAAATCTGCGTGTCGCGGTAGTAGCTGACCCAGTATTGGTTGTTCAGGTGAAACAGGGCTGGGTCGATGGGCTCCACGGGCACGGCCGACTGCGCCGCTACTTCTGGGAAGTGGTGGCGCAGGGTGGAGGTGCGTACGGTGTGGCCTTCGGCGTCGAGGCCGTAGCCGTTGGAGCTGACGATGACGTTCTGAATGGGGAAACGGTTGTGGTTGAGCAGGTATACCAGCCAACCAGCTTTGCCGACTTCCACGGCGGCGGCGTCATCAGGGACAATGGCCACGGCCACGCCCTCTACGGGTTCAAAGTTAATGTCTGCTTTCATGCGGGGCTGCTCCGATGGTTGAGCTAGCTCAGTGAGGGCCGAAGCCCGGAATTATTCAACGAATTCGGCCTGCAGGAGTTCGGCCAAGTGCCGGAGCAGCCGGTCCTCCACTTCGCGCAGCGGCACGGCCCGGCCCAGCTCCTGCGCTAGTGACGTTACGGCTTTGTCGGTGATGCCGCAGGGCACGATGTGACCGAAATATGCTAGGTCGGTATTGACGTTCAGGGCAAAGCCGTGCATGGTTACCCAGCGGCTGCACTTCACGCCCATGGCGCAAATTTTGCGCGGGTTGGGCGCGCCCTCTTCGAAATCCAGCCAGACGCCGGTCAGGCCCGCAATGCGGCCCGCCATCAGGCCGTAGTCGGCCAGCAGGCGAATAACGGCTTCTTCGAGCGTGCGCAGGTAAAAGTGGATGTCGGGGCGGAAATTGTCGAGGTCGAGGATGGGGTAGCCGACGAGCTGGCCCGGGCCGTGGTAGGTGATGTCGCCGCCGCGGTTGATGCGGTGGAACGTGGCCCCGTGCGCAGCCAAGGCGGCTTCGTCGAGCAACAGGTGCTCGGGCTTGCCGCTTTTGCCCAGGGTATACACGTGCGGATGCTCGCAGAGCAGCAAGTGGTTAGGCGTGGCCTCGGGCGCCGCACCGCTGGCTTCGCCTTGGCGGTTGCGGGTCTTGATAGCCACGGTAGCCGCCAGCAGTTCTTCTTGCCGGTCCCAGGTCGGCACGTAGGCCACCTGTCCCAAGCGCTGCACCAACACGCGGCGGTTAGTAGCGGCCGAAGGAGCAAGTTCGGCCACGGCCGCGCCATCGGCGGGAGCAGCGGGCTGAATGCAGGCAGAAAGGAAGTCGGGTTCCATAGAGTGCAAATTTACGAAACCCAAACCATCGGTGCGGGCTACCGGTTCGCCGCCGGCGCCGACCGGGCTACTGCTGCTCGCGCAAAAGCACTAGTTTCCGGTCCAAGCCATTCGTCTGCTACCATGCCCTCCCCTACCCTCGGCGCCGCCGGCGAGCAAGCCGCGGCAACCTACTACCAGGACCGTGGTTACGCGGTGGTCGCGCGAAATTACCGCCACGGCCGGGCCGAAATTGACCTGATTGTGGAGCAGGCGCAGCCGCCGCGGCTGGTATTTGTGGAGGTGAAAGTGCGCACCGACCTGCGCTACGGCTTTCCCGAAGAATTCGTGACGCCGGCGCAGCAACAGCGCATCCGCCGGGCCGCCGAGCAGTTTATTCTGCACCGCGACTGGCAGCACGATATCCGCTTCGACATTCTCAGCCTCACGCCCAACTCCCAAGGCTTCCGTATCGACGCGTTCGAAGATGCGTTTTGAGTGAAGGAGCGGAATGCGGAAAGGTGGACCGCGTGACCAATAAATAGCTCACGCGGTCCACCTTTCCGCATTCCGCGTATTTGCAGCTCAATTGCGGCGGGGCTGGGCTGGGTTCTTGGCGTCAGCCTCGCGCTTGTCGAGCTTGTCCTTTTCGTAGATGAGCACGCCGTTGCGGTTGTACTCCTTCACCAATACCGGTTCGGTTTCGGGCTCGTAGCCGGATTCGCCGTACTCGTATTCGTAGTGGCGGCGGCTGCGGAAGCCCCAGTATTTGGTCCAGGTACCGATTTTCTTGCCGTTTTCGAACTGCCCGTGCCAGTCGGGCTGGCCGTCGTTCTTGAAGCTCATGTACTCGCCCTCCAGCTTGCCGTCGATGTAGGGTACCACCTCTTTCACCATGGTGTTGCCGCCGTCGTAGTAGGTGATGTTGGCGTCGCGCGGGAAGCCCTGTTCGTAGTGGACCTTGCTGATGAGGATGTTGTCCTTGTTGAACCGCTCCCAGCGCAGGTGGCGCGTGCCGATGTAGTAAAACCCCGTCTCGACCACCTTGCCGCCCTGCATCTTCTTGTAGGGCCCGTGCAGGATTTTGTATTTGCTCAGGTCGATTTCAGCCAGGGTGGCCGTCTTTTCCAGCCGCTTCTTGGCGGGGTTAAACAGCCATTTGGTCGGCGCGTACTGGTTGGGCTGCTTGGGCGTTTTGAGGTAGTAGAACACCTCGATGACCTGGTTGCGCCCCTTCGGCCCCGATTTGGTATAGCCTTTTTTGATCCGCTCGCCCATGAAGATGCGCTTCTTCTTCTTGGCCATGGACTTGCGCTGCGCGGCCTTTTCCTTTTCCAAGGCTTTGCGCTGCTCCTCTTTGCTGAGCTTTTTGGCCGTGCTCAGCGACGGGGCGTTGACGGTGTCGCGGGCCGTGGCGAGGGTGTCGGTGCCACCGGCGAGGCTGGCCGTGGCCGGGGGCTCGGGCTTGCTGTTGAAGGAAACCGTTTTTTTGGCGCAGGCACTGAGCAGCAGAAACGGCAGCAGCAACAGCGTGGGCGACAGACGGACTAAACGCATCGGCAAAGACAGGCAGGAGGTTCTGGGGAGCGAAACGTAAATATAGGACCAGATAGTGCCCGGCTTTTAAGCGGGGAACCGGGGAGCGGGGAAGTTGCGGAACAGCCGAGCCGGCCCCGCTAACGCCAAACGGCTCCGGCAGCAGTAGCCACCGGAGCCGTTTCTGGCGAAAAGTGCTTGGCAACAGCCTTTCGGCTGCGCGCCCGCGGCCGCTTACTCCGCGGCCAGCAGCTCGGCGCTGCGCTTCACGAATTGCGTCAGGGCTTCGCCTTTCAGCATGCCTTGGGCCAGCAGGGCCAGGTCGAAGGCTTGCTTGGCCAGCTTGGTAGCGGCTTCTTCGTCGGCCTTGAGCACGCGCTGGGCTACGGCGCTGTTGGCGTTGACGCTGACGGTGTAGCTATCCGGTAGTGAGCCGAACATGGCCATGCCGCCGCCCCCGCCCACGCGCTGCATGTCCTTCATGCGGCGCATAAACTCGGGCAGGGTGATGATAACCGGCGCATCCTGGGGCGAGAGGGCATCCACCTGCACGTGCATGGCGGGGTTGCTGATGGCTTTCGAGAACAGCTCCTGCAGCTTGGTTTTCTCGTCGTCCGACAGCACGCTCTCGGTCGTTTCGTCCTTCTCGATGAGCTTGCCCACCGTTTCGGAGTCGACGCGCTTGAAGGTGGTCTTCTCCAGCTTCTGCTCCAGCTGCCCAATGAAGTGCGCGTCGAGCGGGCCGTCGAGCTTGAGCACGTCGTAGCCGCGGTCTTGGGCCGCTACCACGTAGGCGTGCTGGGCTTCCGGGTCGGTGGTGTAGAGCAGCACGGTCTGGCCGTTCTTGTCGACCTGGTTGGCCTGCACGTGCTCCTTATACTCGTTGAGCGTGAAGAATTTCTTATCCACGCTCTGCAGCAGGGCAAAGTCCTTGGCGCGGTCGTAGAACTTCTCGTCGGAGAGCATGCCGTACTTGATAAACAAGCCGATGTCCGACCACTTGTCCTCGAAGCCCGGACGGTCCTTGCGGAAGATTTCGGCCAGCTTATCGGCCACTTTCTTCGTGACGTACTGGTTGATTTTCCGCACGTTGGCGTCGGCCTGCAGGAAGCTGCGCGACACGTTCAGCGGAATATCAGGCGAGTCGAGCACGCCGTGCAGCAGCATCAGGAACTCGGGTACCACGTCTTTCACCTCGTCGGTGATAAACACCTGCCGCGAGTACAGCTGAATCTTGTTGCGCTGCAGCTGCAGCTCGTCCTTCACCTTGGGGAAGTACAGAATACCCGTCAGGTTGAAGGGGTAGTCGACGTTGAGGTGAATCCAAAACAGCGGCGGCTCCGAGAAGGGGTACAGCGTCTGGTAGAATTGCACGTAGTCCTCGTCGGTGAGGTCGGCGGGCTGCTTGGTCCACAGCGGTTGGGTCTGGTTGATGACCTCGCCCTCGAACTCGATGGGGATGGGCAGGAACTTGCAGTACTTGTCGAGGATGCCGCGCAGGCGCTGGGTTTCCAGAAACTCGTCCGAATCCTCAGCTACGTGCAGCACCACGTCGGTGCCGCGCTCTTGCTTGTCGGTGGTTTCGAGGGTGAATTCGGTGCTGCCGTCGCAGATCCAGCGGGCGGCTTCGGTGTCGTCCTTGTAGCTCCTGGAGAAGATTTCCACTTCCTTGGCTACCATAAAGGCAGAGTAGAAGCCCAGGCCGAACTGCCCGATAATCTGGTCCTTCGCCGCGGCGTCCTTTTCCTTGTACTTCTCCACGAACTCGGTGGCGCCGGAAAAGGCAATCTGGTTGATGTACTTCTTGATTTCCTCCGCCGTCATGCCGATGCCGCGGTCGGAAATGGTGATGGTGCGCTTTTCCTTGTCCACGCTCACCGTCACCTTCAGCTCCCCGGCCTCGCCCTGGTACTCGCCCAGCTGCGCGAGGCTCTTGAGCTTCTGCGTAGCGTCGACGGCGTTCGAAACCAGCTCCCGGAGGAAGATTTCGTGGTCGGAGTACAGGAACTTCTTGATGATGGGGAAGATATTCTCGGTGTGAATCGAGATGCTGCCGGTTTCCTGCATGGCGGGTAGAAGTAAGTGATGAGGACTGTCAGAAATGGAAACGGCCCGGCTGCCCGCGGGGAGCAACCGGGCCGCGGGGCCGGTTTCAAATCGTATTCCACTCGCCCTCGCCGGGCCCCAAAGCTGTCAGGCTGACAGAGCTAGCGGGGTGCCGCCCGCCAAAAAGCCGGGTCAGCGCCCGCTCACCCTTCAGGCCACCATGCGCGAGGTGACGGGCACGGCCGGCTCCCCCGTGGGGTTGATGAGCCAGTCGATGGCCGCGGCCGAATCGGCAAAAAACTGAATGTCAAACTTGAGATGCTGCTGGCCCTGGTGCAGCAGGCTTTCGGCGGCAAGCTGGTTGTACACGTTGTCGCTGAGCACCAAAGCGAGCTGGCGCAGATTGGTGAGCGGCTTGAGGGCCGGCAACACTTCGTCGCTAAGCCACATCTGGTCGTCGAGCCCGAGGTTAGGCAGGCCGTTCAGATCAATTACCCACGACTCAATGGCGTGCTGCCGGAGCGCGTGCTGGACATAATCCACGGCGGGGCGGAAGCGGTGCATGTTGTGCTGCCCGCGCCAACGGTGGTAGAGCAGACGTAGGGCGGGGTCGTGAAACAGGACGAGCGAATCGAAGTGGAGCGAGGTCATCAGCACGAAGGTCAATCAGTTAGATGACCCGAAGTAAGATTCGTGCCAAGTCCCGATCTGGGAGACTCGGTCGGCTGCGCTGCTTCCTCGCCGAACGGGGCGGTGGGCTGTGCGAAGGGTGGCGCTGCGTGCGTTACACAAACAGCGTTTCGGTGGGCTTCTCGCCGCCGAAGGCTGGTTTCTTGGGGCGGATTTGCTGGGCGAGCTGCTGCAGGGTGCGGAGTAGGATTCGTTTCATGGGTGGGATGCAGATGGATGGTGGTACAATGGAGTGAATAAGTTACGTAAAACCCGGGGTAGTTCGTTGCCGCTATCTGGCGTGCAACGGTAGCCGGATTCGGGTGTTTTTGCCCGCCGGTTTGGCCGCTTGTTGGCCGCGTCCGTACTTAGCCCCGACTTCAGCCCTGCTCATGCGCGACTTTCGCACCCATATAGCCACCTTGCTGCTGCTCTGCTTCGTGCGGGTGCTGCTGCCGGAGTCGGCTATTCTGGCGCTGCACCGCCACGCGCACACGGAGAAGGAGGAAGCCGTGCTGCCGGCCCACCACGGCGACAAAGCCGTGCTCAGCACCAAGCACCAGCACTGCCCCGTCGACCACCTGTACGACGTGCCGTTTCAGCCCGCGGCGGAGCTGGTGGTGCCCACTGCCTTCTACACCTATACCCGGCCCGAAGGCGAGGCCCGGCAATCGGTGTGGACGGTTGCTACCCCCGCCGCGGCGTGGCTGCGCGGCCCGCCGGCCCGGGCCTGATTTCCGTGCTATTCGCTGTGAGTAGCATCGGCTGAAGCCCAACAGTGGGCCTTTGGCCGTGGCTGCGTTGTCAGCCGTTCAGGGCAGTTTTTGCCCCGCTACGTTGGCTTCAGCCTATCGAGCGGCGGCTGCCCGCCTCTTTTTCTATTTGCGCTGGCCTGGCCCGAAGGGCCGCACCGCACCCTGTTTTTCCTGGTTGCACCCGCTGCTGACCGGCCCCCGTTCTGCTCCCTGCGGTTTGGGTCCGGAGTTGCCGCGGAAGGCGCTGTTCAGTGCGTTGCCCTTCTCGCGGCCCGGCGGGTGCTCCGTTCCTCCCTTCGACTTCCCCTCATGTCCCGTTCGCTGCTGCTTTCGGCTTGCCTGCTCGTTCCGGCGCTTGCCGAAGCCCAATCCGTCCCCAACCCTGCTCCCCGCGCGGCCGCGGCCGTCACCGTTACCGGCCGCGTCGTCGACCAAAGCACCCAACAGCCCGTGCCCGGCGTGACGCTGCTCTTCCCCGACCTCAAACAGGGCACCGCCACCGACACCGACGGCCGCTTCAGCTTCCAGAACCTGCCGCGGGGCCGCTTTCTGGTGCAAATCCGCTCCCTGGGCTACGGCACGCTGGTGCGCACCGTGGACACCGGTAGCGGGCAGCCGCTGGACTTCGCCCTCTCGCCGGCCGTGACCGAGCTGGGCCAGGTGGTCGTCACGGGCGTGTCGGCCTCCACCGAGCTGCGCCGCTCCCCGGTGCCCACCACCGTCCTCGATAAGGACGAGCTGAACCAGCACGCGTCGTCCAACGTCATCGACGCCATTGCCCACACGCCGGGCGTCAGCCAGATTACCACCGGCGCGGCCATCAGCAAGCCCGTCATTCGCGGGCTGAGCTCCAACCGCGTCATCACCCTGAACAATGGCGCCAAGCAGGAAGGCCAGCAGTGGGGCGACGAGCACGGTATCGAAATCGACGAGTACAGCATCGACCGGGCCGAAATCATCAAGGGCCCCGGCTCCCTGCTCTACGGCTCCGACGGCATGGCCGGGGTGGTCAACTTCGTGGCACCCGACCCGGTGGACAACGGCCGCGTGCTTGGCTCCGTCGCGGCCAACTACCAGACCAACAACCACCTGCAGGGCTACTCGCTGATGAACGCGGGCAACCTGAACGGCTTCAATTGGCTGGTGCGAGGCTCGGGCAAGGTGGCCGGCGACTACCGCAACCGCTACGACGGTCAGGTGTACAACTCCGGCTTTCAGGAGCTGAACGGCAGCGGCTACGTGGGCCTGAACAAAAGCTGGGGCTACTCCCACCTGACGGTCAGCTCCTTCAACCAAGAGCTGGGCCTGATCGAAGGTGCCCGCGACTCGGCCACGGGCCGCTTCGTGCAGGAGTACGCGGTGGGCAACGACGCCGTGGGCAACCGCCTGGTCGACCGGGACGGGTTTCGCGGCTACGGCCTCGACGTGCCCCGGCAGCAGATCAACCACCTGCGCATCGGCACCGACAACAACTTTATCCTCGGCCAGTCGCGGCTGACCGTGAACGTGGGCTGGCAGCAGAACCTGCGCCGCGAGTTTGGCGACGTGCTGGCCGCCGACGAGCCCAGCCTGTACTTCCAGCTGCGCACCCTTGACTACGCGGCGCGCTACTTTCTGCCCGAGCTCGGCGGCTGGAACACCACCGTGGGCGTGAGCGGCATGCGCCAGGAAAACCAGAACCTGGGCGCGGAATTCCTGATTCCGGCCTACCAGCTCTTCGACGGCGGCGTGTTCGGCGTCACCAAGCGCACCTTCGGCCGGCTCGACGTGAGCGGCGGCCTGCGCCTCGACCAGCGCCGCATCACGGCTGATGCCTTGTGGCTGAACGAGCAGGAAGAGCCGGTGCCGGGCGGCACGCCCAACGCCGAGCAGAAGTTCGCGGCCTTCCAGAACACCTACCGCAACTGGTCGGGCAGCCTGGGCGGGGCCTTCAGCATCACCGATGACCTGGTGCTCAAAGCCAACGTGTCGCGGGGCTTCCGGGCGCCGAACATTGCCGAGCTGGGCTCCAACGGCGTGCACGAGGGCACCACGCGCTACGAAATTGGCAACCCCGGCCTCCAGGCCGAAACCAGCCTGCAGTCGGACCTAGGCCTGAGCCTGAACACCGAGCACGTCACCTTCAGCGTTGACGGCTTCGACAACCGCATCCAGCACTTCATCTTCCCGCGCCGCATCAGCAACGTGGCCGGTGGCGACTCCACCCGCGTCAACCCCGAGGACGGCGAGGAATACCGCGTGTTCCTGTACGGCCAGAGCCCGGCCAACCTGTACGGCGGCGAAGTGACGGTGGACCTGCACCCGCACCCGCTCGACTGGCTGCACTTCGAAAACTCGTTTTCCATGGTCCGCTCGCGCCGCCTGGGGCAGAGCGAGGGCGAAAAGTGGCTGCCCTTCACCCCCGCCGACCGCGTGCAGTCGGAGCTGCGGGTGAACTTCCGCAAGGTGCCGGGGCTGTCGGCCGTGGCCAACGTATATGCCCGCGCCGGGCTGGAGCACAACTTCGCCCAGCGCCGCATCTTCGGCGCCTTCGACACCGAAACGCCCACCGACGCTTACACGCTCGTCAACCTGGGCGCCGGCACAGATTTCGTCACCAGCAAGGGCCGTACGGTGGCCTCGGTGCTGCTGTCGGTCAACAACGTATTCGACGTGGCCTACCAAAACCACCTGAGCCGCCTGAAGTACACCGACGTCAACAACGTGACGGGCCGCCAGGGCGTGTTCAACCAGGGCCGCAACGTGAGCTTGAAGCTGCTGGTGCCGCTGAGCTTCAACTAAGCGCGGCGGACCGGCCCCGAATTCGGACCTTGGGGCACGCCGCGGCCTGACCGCAGCGTCCGCCTTCTGCGTAAAGATGGGAGGAATGGTACGTGGGCGCTGGTTCATGCGCCGTTCCTCCCCTTTCGTTAGCCACCATGCCGCACGACCATAACCACTCCCACGCCGGCCACGACCACAGCCACAGCCACCACCACCACGGCCCGGCCGACCTGGAAAACGTGGGCCGCTCCTTTGGTTGGGGCATTGCCCTGAACCTGGCCTTCGTGGCCGCCGAAGCCACCGGCGGCTGGTGGGCCAACTCCTCGGCCCTGCTCTCCGACGCCGGCCACAACCTCTCCGACGTGCTCAGCCTGGCCCTGGCCTGGGGCGCCATGCTCATCGGCAAGCGGCCCAGCTCGGCGCGCTATACGTATGGTTTCAAGGGGCTTAGCATTCAGGCGGCCTTGCTGAACGCGGCCCTGCTCTACCTCGCGCTGGGCGTGATTTTGTGGGAAACCATCGACCATTTGCGCCACCCCGAGCCGGTAAATGGCAAGCTGGTGATGCTGCTGGCCGGGGCCGGCATCGTGGTCAACGGCTTCACGGCTTGGCTGTTTAGCCGTGGGCAGCAGGGCGACGTGAACGTGCGCGGGGCCTACCTGCACATGCTCACCGACGCGCTGGTGTCGGTGGGCGTGGTGGTGGGCGGGGCGCTGGTGTACTTCACCGGCTGGCTCTGGCTCGACCCGGCCATCAGCTTCGTCATCCTGGGCATCGTGGGCGTCAGCTCCTGGGGGCTTATGCGCGAAACGGTGCAGCTCAGCCTGCAAGCCGTGCCCACCGGCATCGACCCCACGGCCGTGCGCCAGTTTCTGCTCACCCAGCCCGGCGTAACGGGCGTGCACGACCTGCACATCTGGCCCCTGAGCACCCGCGACACGGCCCTCACCGCCCACCTCGTGCGCCCGAGCGGTACCGACAGCAACTTCCTGCACGACTTGCAGCACCGCATCCAGGACGAGTTCAACATCGGCCACATCACCGTGCAGATCGAGCCCGGCGCCTGCACCCACGACAGCTGCGACGCAGCGCATCCGTAGCGGCCGGTGCTGGTTGCGTGGGCAAATCTTCGTAACCTGCGCCCCGTATTCCGCTTCTGCATGGCCCTGACCTCTACCCCACCCAACTCCGCCCCGCCCAAAACCACCGGCCTGCTCAGCGCCGCCGTGGTGGTGGCCGCCCTCGGCTACTTCGTCGACATCTACGACCTGATTCTGTTCAGCATCGTGCGGGTGGCCAGCCTCAAGGACCTCGGCATCACGGCGCAGGCTGACATCACCACCGAAGGCACCCACCTGATTTCCATGCAAATGGGTGGCATGCTGCTCGGCGGCATCCTCTGGGGCATTCTGGGCGACAAGCGCGGACGACTGTCGGTGCTCTTCGGTTCGATTCTGCTGTATTCGCTGGCCAACATTGCCAACGGCTTCGTGCACACCATCGAACAATATGCCTGGCTGCGGCTGATTGCCGGCATTGGGCTGGCCGGGGAGTTGGGCGCGGGCATCACGCTGGTTGCCGAAACGCTGCCCAAGGAAAAGCGCGGCTACGGCACCATGATTGTGGCCACGGTGGGCGTATCGGGCGCCATGCTGGCCTACTGGGTGGGCGAGGCGCTGGGCTGGCGCAATGCTTACTTCGTGGGCGGTGGGCTGGGCCTGGCGTTGCTGCTGCTGCGCGTGGGCGTGTTCGAGTCGGGCATGTTCGAGCAGGCCAAGCAGCAGCACGGCGTGGACCGCGGCAACTTCCTGGCCCTCTTCACCAACGGCCCAAGGCTGCTGAAGTACCTCAAGTGCCTGCTCATCGGCGTGCCGCTGTGGTTTGTGGTCGGCATCCTGATTACGCTGGCGCCGGAGTTTGGCCGTGCCCTGGGCGTGCAGGGCGAAGTATCGGCTGGCCTGGCTGTGTTCTGGTGCTACTTCGGCCTGGTATTCGGCGACTTTGCCAGCGGGGCCCTGAGCCAGTTGCTGCGTAGCCGCAAGCGCGCCCTGCAGCTGTTTCTGCTGATCTGCGGCACGGTGGTGGCAGCGTATCTGTTTATGCTGCGCGGCGCCTCGCCCACGGCCTTTTACCGCCTGTGCTTCGTGATGGGCATTTCGGTGGGCTTCTGGGCCTTGTTCGTGACGGTAGCGGCCGAGCAGTTCGGCACCAACCTGCGCGCCACGGTGGCTACTACGGCGCCCAACTTTGCCCGCGGCTCGGTGGTAGCGCTGGTGCCCATTTTCAACGGGCTGGCGGCCATACTCGGCTCCTCCACCGCGCCCAACCTTGTCGGCAGCGGCGCGGTGGTGGGGGCGGTGTCCTTGCTGCTGGCCTTCTGGGCCGTGAGCACCCTGCCCGAAACCTACGGCAAAGACCTCGACTACGTGGAGGTATCCTGAAGCGCATTCCCGGGCCCGGCGGGAACTGCCAGCCGGCCCACCGCGTATTTTAGCTAAACTCTATATTCCACCGTCCCCATGAACAAGCTGTTTCGTCCGCTGCTACTGCTCGGCGGCTTTTGCCTCATAGCGGCGGCCGCGGCTGCCCAAGTGCCTCCGCCCCCTACCGGCACTACTTCGCCTTCCACGCAACAGGCGCCGCCACCCAACCAGCCGGCGTCGATGCCGCAGGTGAGCGGGCCGGTGCAAAACGCCTCCCAGGCCAGCAAGGAGCGCGACAAAGCCCAGGAAAACCTGGCCAAAGAGCGGGAGCGGGCCGCCCGCGACGAAGAGCGGAACCGCAAGCGCGGCCAGAACTAAGCCCGGCCTGCCCTTGCCCCACTTTTACTTCTTCCTGACCCCGACCTTTGCATGGCCGAAGCCCGCTTCACCCGCCAATACTACGCCCCGCACCATTTTGTAGCCCTGCCGGCTGCCTTCATCATGGCCCTTTATACGGGCCGCCGCTACTGGGCCGTGGCCGGCCAGGACTCCGACGACTCGCGGGTGTGGTTTTGCCTGCTGGCCCTGGCGGTGGTGCTGCTCATTACGCTGGTAATGCTGCGCCAGCACTACGCCCTCACCCTGCAAGACCGCGTGGCCCGGCTGGAAGTGCGACAGCGCTACTTCGAGCTGACGGGTCAGCGTTTCCAGCCGCTGGAGCAGCAGCTGAGCCTGGGCCAGGTTCTTTCCCTGCGCTTTGCCGGCGACGCGGAACTACCCACGCTTGCCGCCTCAGCCGTAGCCGAAAAGCTGGCCCCGGCCGACATTCGCGCCCGAATTCAGAATTTCCAACCCGACCCCATGCGGGTCTGATCGTGACTTGGTGAGGTGGGGAAATGGTGCGTGTTGTTCACGGAGCCATATCCCAAACTCGCCAGTTCACCGCCTCACCAGTTCCCCAATGATTCTTTACAACATTACCAGCAGCGTCGACCCGGAAGTGGCCGAGGAATGGGTGGCCTTCATGCGCGACCAGCACATGCCCGACGTCATGGGCACCGGCTTCTTCGTCAAAAGTCAGCTGCTGCGCCTGCTCAACGAGGAAGAAGACGGCTGCACCTACGCGGCGCAGTTCTACTGCCTGAGCACCGAACAGCTCGACGAATACCAGCGCGTGGCCGCCCCCGGCCTGCGCGCCGACCTGGAAACCCGTTTTCCGGGCCAGTACGTGTCGTTCCGCACCGTGCTGGAAGTCATCGATTAAGCGGCTGAGCCGGCTGATTTCGAAGCGTCATTCTGCGCCGCCGGCGGGGAATGACGCTTTGCTTTTGGTGGAGGTGGTAGCCGCGGCAATTGCGTAACTTCCTCGCCCGCCCCGCATTCCGCCCCGCCATGAACCTGAACCCCATTGTCCTCTCCATTCCGGTGTACTTCGCGCTGATCGGCGCCGAGCTGCTCGTCGAGCGGCTGCAGCACCGGGAGAAGTACCGCTTCCACGACGCGGTAACCAACATCAGCTGCGGCGTGACCTCGCAAATTGCGGGCGTCTTCTTGAAGGTGGCGGTGATTGGGGTGTACGAGCTGCTGTACGAGCACGCCCGGCTGTGGGAAGTGCCGCGCACCTGGGCCAGCAGCCTGCTGCTCTTCGTGCTGGCTGACCTGTGCTACTACTTTGCCCACCGCTACTCCCACGAAATCAACGTGCTGTGGGGCGGCCACGTGGTGCACCATCAAAGCGAGGACTACAACCTCTCGGTGGCCCTGCGGCAAAGCTCGTTTCAGGGCATGTTCACCTTCGCGTTCTACCTGCCGCTGGCCGTGCTCGGCTTCGAAACGACTTGGTTTGTCTACATCTCGGCGCTGGTCACGCTCTACCAGTTCTGGATTCATACCGAGCTGATCGGCAAGCTCGGGCCCCTGGAGTGGGTGCTGAACACGCCCTCGCACCACCGCGTGCACCACGGCCGCAACCCCAAGTACATCGACAAGAACTACGCGGGCACTTTTATCGTGTGGGACCGGCTGTTCGGCACGTTTCAGGCGGAAGAGGAGCGGCCCGTTTACGGCATCACTACGCCGCTGAACTCCTGGAACCCAGTGTGGGCCAACTTCGGCCACTACGCCCAGATGCGGGAGCAGCTGCGCCAGACGCCCGGCTTCTGGCACCGGCTGCGCGTGGTGTTCGGCCGGCCCGGCTGGCGCCCGGCCATTCAGGGTGGCCCCTACCCGATTCCCGACGTCGACCCGGCCAGCTACCAGAAATACAGCACCACCGCGCCGCGCGCTGTCAATTGGTACGTCTTCGCGCAGTACGTGGTGCTTATCGGCGGGGCGGCCGTGTTTCTCTTCACGCAGAAGGACATGAGCCCGCCGCTGCGCTGGGCCGTGGCCGGCTGGTGCGTGTGGGCAGCCTTGGCCTGCGGGGCGTTGTTTGAGGCCAAAAGCTGGGGCTACCGGCTGGAACCCATGCGTCTGGCTGCCTCGTTAGCCCTGCTGTTGCTGGCCGCTCGCGGGCACGGCTGGTTCGGCTGGGCCGCGGCCGGGGGGGCGGCCTACTTGGCTGGCTCGGCGCTGTGGTGGTACTCATTTCGGCAAGCTTATGCCGCGGCGCAACCCACTGCTTCACCGGCTAAAGCGTACGCCTGAGCGGATAATCCAGCCCGTCATCCTGAGCAGAGCAAACCGAAGGTCGACGTAGTCAAGAACCGTCCTCGCACTCCGCACTAACTGAAAAGCACAGCCACCAACGGCCCTCGTCCGGGCTCGGTGGCTGCGCTTCTTATTTATAGTCATGTTCCGTTACGCTCGACACGGCAACGGCTACAAGCGGCGTCAGCGGCGGTGCAGGCCTTGAGGAAGGTCCTTGGCTGCGCGTACGCCAGATGAGGATGACGGGCCGCCCGTTTATCCCTCAATGGCCGCTACCACGGCCGGGTCGCAGGTGTAGGCTTGCAGGTCGGCGGCGGTGAGGTTGCCGTTGTGCCACTCGGGGTCGAGGTTGGCGCCGATGCGCTTGTAGAAGCCAATGGCCGGCTCGTTCCACTCCAGCACCTGCCACTTCAAGCGGTGGGCACCGGTGCGCCGGGCTTCGGCCACCACGGCGTCGAAGAGCTTGCGGCCGATGCCGGTGCCGCGGGCGGTTTCGGTCACTACTAGGTCTTCGAGGTAGAGCATGCGGCCCTTCCAGGTGGAGTAGGCGGTGTAGAAGAGGGCAATGCCCAGGATGCCCTGCTCCGCGGTTTCGGCCACGAAGAAGCCGAAAATGGGCTGCGGGCCGAACCCGTCGCGGCGCATGTCGGCCAGGGTGTTGGTGACTTCCTCGGGGGCGCGCTCATATACGGCCAGCTCCACAATCAGCTCGTGGACGCGGGGCAAGTCGGCTTCGGTGCCGCGGCGGATGCGCAGGGTGGCGGGGGTAGGCATGAGTGACAACAGCAGGTTAGCTGCAAAGCTACGCGGCCGGCGCCGCTCCGTTGCGCCCGATGCTGCCCAAACCGCGCGTAAGCGCTTCCCTTTTGGCTACTCAGTGCCGCTACGAATCGGTAAAAACGCAACGCCCGGCTTTCCGAAGAAAACCGGGCGTTGCGGGCTCAAACAAGCCAGGCCGCAGCCTACATCACCGGCTGCATCTTTTTGATGGTGGTGGTAGCGTTGACGGCGCTGATTTCCTGGGCGGCCTGCTCGGCAGCTACGGCCGCGGAGTCTTTGCCGGCGGCAGCGGCGGGCAGGGCGGGCAGCTCGGCGGCGGCCATCTGGTCTTTCTTCTCGAAGTCGGGGTTGCTGCAGGCCGATACCGACAGCAGGGCGCCGGCTACAAAGCCGAGCAGGAGCAGGTTTTTCATATCAGAAATGGAAAAGGTCGAGTCAGGGCGCCGGAACGCGGCTGCGAAGATACAACCGCAACGTGAACTGACTTCGCTTACGCTGACTTTCAGTGAACTGATGCGTCGTGAGGCGGCTGCGGCGCAGTTTCGGAGCCGGCGCCCTCGGCTGGCCACCGGCCTTATTTCAGATTTTGGTATGGGTTCACGCCCATGTTGTAGTAGGCGAAGGACCACACGTCGGCCCATTCGTCGATGAGCAGCTTGGTGCTCTTGCCCGCCCCGTGCCCGGCATTCACGTCGATGCGGATGAGCTGGGGGTTGGGGCCGGCGTTGGCTTCCTGCAGGGTGGCGGCAAACTTAAACGAGTGCGCGGGCACCACCCGGTCGTCGTGGTCAGCGGTGGTAATCATGGTGGCCGGGTAGCTGGTGCCGGGCTTCAGGTTGTGCAGCGGGGAGAACTTAACCAGGTTCTGGAACTGCTGGTAATTGTCGGAGGTGCCGTACTCCGGGGCCCAGTTCCAGCCGATGGTGAACTTCTGGTAGCGCAGCATGTCCATCACGCCCACGGCCGGGAAGGCCACTTTGCAGATGTCGGGGCGCTGCGTCATCAGGGCGCCCACGAGCAGGCCGCCGTTGGAGCCGCCGGCCACGGCCAGCTTCTCGGTGCTGGTGTAGCCCTGCACCTTCAGGTAGTCGGCCGCGGCGTAGAAGTCGTCGAACACGTTCTGCTTGTTCGGGGTCATGCCGGCCTTGTGCCAGGCCTCGCCGTACTCGCCGCCGCCGCGCAGGTTCGGAATGGCCAGCACGCCGCCGTTTTCCAGCCAGAGCATGCGCGCCACCGAGAAGCCCGGCGTCAAACTCACGTTGAAGCCCCCGTAAGCGTACAGGTAGGTCGGGTGCTGCCCGTTGAGCTTCAGGCCCTTCTTATGGGTGATGAACATCGGGATTTTGGTCCCGTCCTTGGAGGCGTAAAACACCTGCGTGGTCACGTAGTCGTCGGGCTTCACGTCGACCTTGGGGGCGCGCCACACCGTGCTCTGCCCGCCGGCCAGGTCGTAGCGGTAGATGGTGGTCGGGTAGGTGAAGGAGGTGAAGGCGTAGTACACCGCCTTGGAATCCTTGCGCCCGCCGAAGCCCGAGGCCGTGCCGATGGCCGGCAGCTCCACGTCGCGCAGGGCTTTGCCGGCTTCGTCGTAGACCTTGATGAGCGAGGAGGCATCCTTCAGGTAGGTCGCTACCAGCTTGCCGCCCACTTGGTCGATGCCTTCGAGCTTGTTTTCGGTTTCGGGCAGCAGGTCTTTCCAGGACGTGGGCTCCGGGTGCTTCGGGTCGATGGCGAGGATGCGGTAGCGCGGGGCCTTGTAGTTGGTGTACACCAGCAGCCGGCCGCCGATATTGCCCACCACGTTCATGTCCGACTCGTAATCCTGGCCCAGCATGGTCCACTTGCCGGCCTGCTTGGCGTCCGTCAGGTCGCGCACGGCCAGCTTGTTGCCGTCCGATTTGCCGTCGGTGAGGTAGATGGTCAGGAACCGCTCGTCCTCCGTGACGGAGGCAATGCGGAAGCCCAGGGCCATCTGCTTGTTTTCGTACACCAGCTTATCGGCCGCCTGCGCGGTGCCGATTTTGTGGTAGTATACCTTGTGGTACTCGTTTTTGCCGGCCAGCTTGTTTTCCCCGGCCTTGGGCGCGTCGTAGCCGCTGTAGTAGAAGCCGTCCTTGGTCCAGGCCACGCCCGATACTTTCACCCAGTTGATTTCGTCCTTCAGCGGCTGGCGCGTCTTCAGGTCGAGCAAATGGATGGTCTGCCAGTCGGAGCCGCCGCCGGAGGTAGTGTAGGCCAGATAACGGTGGTCGTTGGAGAAGTAGGTGCCCGAGAGGGCCGTCGTGCCGTCGGCCGAAAACTTGTTCGGGTCGAGCAGCACTTCCCCGTCGCCCTGCTCGTCGGGGCGCTTCACGTAGAGCACGGCCTGGTTTTGCAGGCCGTCGTTTTTCTGGTAGTAGAGGTAGTCGCCCTCCTGCTGGGGCACGCCGTACCGCTCGTAGTTCCATATTTGGGTGAGCCGCTCCCGAATCCGGTCCCGGTACGGAATCTGGCTGAGGTAGCCGAAGGTTACCTTGTTTTCGGCTTCCACCCAGGCCTTGGTTTCGGGCGAGTCGGGGTTTTCCAGCCAGCGGTAGGGGTCGGCGATTTTAGTACCGTGGTAGTCGTCGGTTTGCGGGCCTTTGGCGGCCTTGGGGTAGTCCAGCGCGGCCATTTTCGGGGCCGATTTGGGCGTTGCGTTTTCGGTCACGGGTTTCTCGGTTATCAGCTGCTGCGAGGGGTTCAGCTGCTTGCTTGGGCCGCAGGCGGCCAGCAGGGCCAGCGTGGCGCCCAGCAGGGGTCGGTGGTTGGTCATCGGAGGTAAGGGAATACGGTCAGCAGCAAAATACGGCGGCGCGGGCAGTAATCGGGCGTCCCCCCCGCCCTAACGCACCGTCTCGGTCGCCACCTTGCCAATTTTCGGAATGATCTGAATGAGGAAGCGCTTGTTGCGCTCCTCCGAGCCTTGGCGCATGGGGTAGCGGCCGGAGCCGTAGAAGCCGCTGCCGCCGATGATCAGCTCGATGTTCTGATTTTGGTTGAAGTTGAGCCCGTTCTGCACCCAGAGGTTCGACAGGTTCAGCGCCCGGCGGTAGCTGAGCTGGTAGCTGAACTGCTCTTCCTGCCGGTTCAGCGCGTCGTTGAACAGGTGGCGGGCGGCCATGCCTTCCACGATGACGAGGTAGCGCACCGGCAGCGTCGTCTGGATGGCGCGCAGACGCTCCTGCAGCAGGCGGCCGGCGCGCAGCAGGGCGGGCTTGTACTGGTCCTGGATTTCGTCGCGGCCCGACTTGAACTGCACGTCCACGCGCAGCTCGTACCGTTCGTTCTGCGGGTCATAGCGGAAATAGTCGCCCTCCAGCCGCCGCAGCGACTCGCGGATGCGCTGAATCTGCTCCAGCTCCTGGGCTTTCACCTTCAGCTCCCCGAGCAGGCGCTTCTGGCTTTCCTCCCGGTCGCGGAACAGCTTGAAGCTGTAGACGAACAAGACCAGCATCACGATGAAGAGGCTGGTCATCAGGTCCACGTAGCTGGGCCAGAAGAAGTCGGAGCGTTGCTGGTCGTCGGCCATTGAAATCAGAACAAAACGTTTGTCATCCTGAGCAAAGCGAAGGACCTTCTCACCAAAGACCGTCAGGCGTCAAACAGGTTAGTATTCAACGTGGTAAGGTCCTTCGCCTTGCTCAGGATGACACGGTAAATAACACCTTCCCTACTCCTGCTCCTTCACCCCGCCAAACAGCTTGTCCATCCCCCGCTGCCAGCGGTTTTTGGCCGTGGCTACGCGCAGAATCCGGTTCATCACCGTCAGCTGCTCCAGCAGCTTGGTGTCCACTTGGGTGTCGGAGTCGATTTTGCGCAGCAGCTCGCGCTGGGTGGCCGTCACGTCGCGGGCCAGCACTTCCTGGTTGACTTTTACGTCCTTGAGCGGGTCGAGCTGGCGCATGATGCGCTCAAAGGCGTTGTCTTGGTTGATGCGGTCGAAGTACTCGCCCCACTTCTCGTAGGCGCGCTGGGCGTCGCGCTCGTGGTGCTCGAGGCGGCGGCGCATCAGCTCCGTCAGGTGCTGCGAGGCTTGGTCGAAGTACTGCTCGGAGCGGGCCGCGAGGTTGCCCATTTCCGTCTGGTGGCGCTGGAAGAAGTCGAGTTGCTGCTGAATCAGGTTGTCGTGCTGGCCGATGTACTGGCCCAGGTTGTTGATGCCGCGCTCGAAGCCGGTGAGCCTATCGAGGATGCCGCCCACGACCCTCCCCGACTCGGCGCCCTTGTCGAGCATCTGGTTGAGCTGCTGCTGGTAGGCGGTGAACTGCCCGAACAGCTCCGCCGACTCGCGTACCTTGTCGAACACCGCCAGGTTGGCCTGGGCCATCTTGTCGAAGCCGATTTCCTCCAGCTTCACCAGGAAGTCGCGCTGCACGCGGATGTTCTCGGTGATGGTGTTCAGGATGGGCTCGAACAGGGTCACTTTGCCCACGAAGTCCTGGTTGAAGGCGTCGAGCACGCCCTTCAGCGTGCTCAGACTGGCCGACATGTCGTTGTGCAGAATGGGCAGCAGCCGCGCCTGCAGAAAGGTGAAGTACTGGTTCTGGCGGTAGTCGCGCTGCTGGCGGGCGTTGCGCAGCAGCGTGTTGCCGATGAGCGTGAGCAGCAGGCCCATAAACGAGCCCGTCATGGCAATGAGCACGCCGGTGAGGAAGGGCGTGAGCGAGGTGTCGTCGGTGACGCCGCGGCGGGCAATGCTGACCAAGCCCAGGATGACGCCCAGGAAGGTGCCGAGCAGACCGAGGTAGAGCGGCGTGGCCACGTTGGCCTGCACCGCGTTTTCCGGGCCCTGCCCCTGCCGGGTGGCAATGTCCTTGAGGATGCTGAAATCGGCCGCCGCGCCCTTGTTGTGGCGCAGGTAGGCGTTGGTGTCCGCCACGATTTCGCGGAAGTCCGCCGATACCTCATCGGTGCGGATGATGTCGACGGCGTAGGCATCGGCGGGGGCGTCGGCGGCGTAGTCGGGCAGGTCCACCGAGCCGTCGGGCGTGACGAGGCGGCGCTCCACCCGCAGCGCTTCCTTGGTGGGGTAGAGCGCGGCCAGCCGGGTTATCTGGGTGCGCGTCCGCAGAAAGGTAAGTATCTGCAGGCCCACGATGATGGCCACGACGGCTACTTCGAGGATGATTTCGAGCATAGGAGCAAGTCAACGGAAAACGCCTGCTAGGGAAAACAAGCTGTCATCCTGAGCGAAGCGAAGGACCTTATCCCGCGTGAACGGCAATCGTGCTGACGACTCGTTCTACGGTAATAGGGTCCTTCGCTTCGCTCAGGATGACAGACAAATTGATCTAATCAGCCTTACAAAGTACGCTACTCAAACCGAATGGCGGCTTTCTGCTCGATCTGCCAGGCCGAGCCCACCTTGCGCAGCTGCCCCGGTTCTTCGGTGATGATGCGGATAGCGGGCCCCGTCGGCGGCTGGTAGCGGCAGGCCTCGCGCAGGGAGTACTGCGCGCTCTGGATGGCGTAGGGGTGCACCTGCGGGTCGGGGTTGATGCGGAACGAGGCCACGTCGGGCCGCTGCGGGTCGGGCGTGATTTCGTAGATGCTGTCGTGCTGGGCCACGGTGTGCAGGTCGTAGTCGGAGAAGCCTCCGTTGACGGGCACCTTCACGTAGAACTTGCCCAGCGGCACCGGCTCGGGATGATGCGGCACGGGCGGCGCAACCGGCGGCGCCGGCGTGGGCTGCGGCAGCTGCATCGGCGGCACCAACGAGTCGAACTCTTCTACCGCCGCGGCCGAGGGCGGCCCCGCCGGAATGGCGGCCGGCGGCGCGGGCACTTCCATGACGGGCTGCACCGGCGCCTGCGCTACGGGCGGTGCCGCGGGGGCGGGCACCGGGCGCGGGGCGGGGGCCGGCGGGGGCGTAGGCGGTGCTTTGCGCACGTCGCTGGCCGGCGTGGCGGGTTTGGTGGGCATGGCCGGGGTAGCTTCGGCGGCCGGGCGGCCGTGGGGCTGCTCGGCAAGGCGCTGCTGCATTAGCCGTTCCACCATTTCCTCAATTTGCTTGCGCTGGCTGAAGGTCAGCTCCGCGGCCACCGTTTCGGGGCCCATCCCGCGGCTGCCGTTGTGCTTCATCGAGTCCAGCTCGTTGCGGTGGCGGGAGGCCCGGTCGCGCAGGTCGCTGATGTGGTTGCGCAGCACCCGCCGCTCCAGAAACCAGAGCACTAGGCTTAGCAAGGACAAAATCAGCGCGATGGGACCAAACAGCTTGGTCATCGGGCTGTCGGCTGAGGCGGCCTGGGCCGGAGCGGCGGCCGGGTTCTGTTCGGTTACCCCGCCGTCTTCCGCTATCATTTCCTCCGTGCCCTCGGTGGCCGTGCTGTCGTAGCTGGCCTGGGCCGCATCGGCGTTTACCTGGCCGATGTCGCCGGGAATGGGCGTGCCCTGCTCCACGTAGCCCGTCAGCGCGGCCTGCAGGCGGTTGAGCTGCTCCATGCGGGCGGGATTCTTGCGCCGCTGGGGCGAGCCGCCGAGCTTGTTGACGATTTCCTTGGCCAGCCGCTGCAGCCGCGACTGATCCGAGCCGAGGCCCTTGTACATCACGCCCTTGCCTTCCAGCGGCTGGTACACCAGCGAGTACACGCGCTGGCTGTCGGGCCGGATGCTGCTTTCGAAGTCCTTGAGCGTGCCGTCGCAGCGCAGGGTGTTGTTCAGGTTGGAGCGGCCGTTGTCGTTGTACACGAAACGGGCCGTGGCGCACCAGATCTGCACCTTTTTCTCTTCCAGCGTGGCCTGGCCAGGCACGGTTTGGGCCTGGGTAGCGGCGGAAGCGGAAAGCAGCAAGCCCGTCAGCAGGGCGGTGAGGCGGGGGGAAATCCTCATGAAGTCGGGGTTTGGAAAAGCCAGTTAGATGTGTAGTAGTCGATGAGCTTACTCAAAATCAAGTTTAGCTAGGGAATAAGTGCGGTTTTGAGTTTTCTTGTCTTGCGTCTGGAAACAAATAGCAATCCGATCAGCCGCCACAAAACCCGCGTCGCAGCGCCACCACATGGACGATATGCTCCGCATGTACTGATTGATTGGAAAGGGCGAGAGTTGTTCTAGGTTATAGCGTTTGAGCAGGTGACCTTGATTGTTGTAGACCACCATTACATCAACGCCATAGCCCATTGATGACCAATTGTCGAACGTCACCACGTAACGGCCGTCATTTGATACTAATGCCTCTACTGGAGCTATGCGGTTGATTAGACTTTCTTTCCAAATCAACCGCGGCCCAGTTGGTGTGCGTTGGTAAAGCATGGCGTGACATGGCACTATCACCGTGTCTGCTGCACTAAACCGGTTTTTTCGTTTGAGCTTTGCCGCTTGCCAGCGGTAATATTTATCTGGTACCAGCAAAGGCACTATGCGAACGAAGTAACTACTATCAGCACTGTAGTAGTCATACGTAGTTGGCAAATCCCATGAATCAGCAGCTAGCTGCTTTGGGCAAGCAAGCAACATTACGCCTACACAGCCTGCAGTAGCAATTCGGGAAAGCATATTGCTGTTACTGTGTGTACAACCGTTTTGCTGTAGAGGCGCGGACGCCCATCCCCGGCTTTGGCCGCAGGCCAAAGCCTCCCCTCCTCGTCAGAGGAGGGGAGCTTGATGTGCAGACCTAGCCTTGCAGCAAGTCCCGGCCGAGGTTAAACAAGGACTGCTTCAGCGGCAGGAAGAACAGCGTTTCGGGTAGGGTTTCTTCGGAGCCCAGAGTGCGCTCCAGCTGGTGCAGACCCAGGTTCAGGCTGTCCTCTACCTCGCGGTTCATAAAGTCCAGCACGCGGGCCCGGTCGATGTCCACGCCGACTTCGCGCATGAGCGGAGCCACGTCGTCGTTGACGAGCACCAGCTCCAGGAACTTGCGCATGTTGTCGAGTACCTGTTGGCGCATGTCGGCATCCACGCCACGGGCTTTCAGGCGCAGGCCACCGATTTCGGGGCCGGTTTCTGAGCCGAGCAGGCGGATGTTCTTGATGGAGTCCACATCGGGCACCGACTGGCTTTCCTCGAACAGCACGCCGCCGTTGGTGGTGGCTTCCTTGGGGTTGTCGGCTAGAATGACGCGGAAGTTCTGCGGCGGCTCCACGCCGGTTACGGCTTTGAGCACGGCCTTGGAAATCCGCTCGATGGCGCCCATGCTACTGCCGCCCGCAAGCAGGCGCAGGTACAGGCTGCCCTTGCCCGAGAAGCACAGGTAACGTGGTAGCTTCAGGCCCAGGTGCTGGGTGAGCTGGCCGACGTGATAGATGATGCTGGTGTAGTGCAGGTAGAAGAGCACCCGCAGCTGCCGGCCCTTGCCCAGCGCTAGGCTTTGCGAGAAGCGCAGGGCTTCGTCGTAGAGGAAGAGCAACGAGGTCACGTCGGCCGAGCCGAAGTCGTTGTTGCTGAGCGCGGCGCGCAGGTAGCCCTTGAACTCCTGGTTCTGCTCCGAATCAGGTAGGCTCTCAACGTGGCTCACGCCGAGGCGCAGCAGGCCGTTTTGCTTGGGCGCGCCCTGCACGCGGGCGTAGCCGTCGCCCCACAGGTCGTTGCCGGCGAAGCGGAAGGAGGTGCTGTAGGCCGGGCGTGAATCGGCAAACACCAGCAGGTCGGTGGTGCCGCCGCCGATGTCGATGTTGACCACGTTTTCATCCCGGCTCGGCACCACTTGGTTGGTGGCCGTGAGGTAGTAGTACGGCGCCACCGATTCGGTCAGCGTGAGGGTGTCGCGGCGGGTGCGGAACACCTGCTGGAAGGCCTGGTCCCACTTGTCCTTGAACTGGTTGCGCAGGAAGGCGTCGAAGCTCAGCGGGGCGAACCACACCACGCGGGTGTCTTCCATGATGCCGCCGTTCAGGGCCGTCTTGTGCTTGAGCAGCAGCATCACCTCCCGGAAGAAGGCTTCGATGCGCGTCACGCCGCTGGGGTCCAGCTCCGCCGACCACTTCAGGTTGGTCACGAAGCGGTTCTGGGGCAGCTCGGCGGTGTTTTCGGTGTTGATGCTGAAGCCAATGTTGATGTTGCCCAGCACCCGCGCTGGCTCGTTCGGGAAGGTGCTCGTCTCGCACACCGCGGTACGCACCGGGAAGGCGTAGGCCGCGCCGCCGTCGCCCACGAAGGAGGGCACGAACTCGCGGTTCTGCAGCTCGGCAATCTGCGCCCACAGCTGTTGGGCGCCCTGGCGGTAGCGCTGGTAGGGCGACAGGCCCAGGTCGGGCAGCGGGGCGTGCAGCCAGATAACTTGCTGGTCCAGCTCGCCGATGCTCAGCGGGCGCGGGTGGCTGCTCGGGCCGTCGGAGTAGGCAATGTGGGTGTTGGTGGTACCGAAGTCGACGGCGAAGGTGAAGCGGCGGGTGCCGCGGTCCAGCTCCTTCCAGCGCGGCACCATCAGCCCGCGGGCCGGCGGCAGGCCGGGGCCGGCCGGGCACACCAGCTCGGCCACGTCGAAATGCGTGCCGGTGACTTCGTAGTAGGTGCTGCCGGCGGTGTTGATGCTCTTGCGGGTGCGCTCGTAGCGGGTGGCGCGTCGGGCGGCGCCCTGGTCCGTTATCCGCTCCCCGCCTACAAAAAACTCCACCGCATACTGCTTCTGCAGCTGGGCGGGGCCGTTGTCGGCGTCCACCAGCATCACCTTGTAGAGGTCGTTGTACTCGGGCTGCTGGCGGAACTTGTAGAACGGGAAAACGCCCAGCCCCACGTTGGCCCGCACGATACGGCCCTTCTCGGGAATCTCGCGGCCCAGCTCGTCCTTGGGGTTCTGCGGGTTGGTGTAGTAGCTGCGCTCCAGCGTAATGAAGCGCCCCTGCTGCACCGGCACCTTCAAGGACACGCGCACGTGGTTCAGGTCGATGGTGAAGTGCAGCAGCTCGGCCAGGTCGTGCTCGGTGAAGTACTCGAAGAAGGCCGGCTGCAGCGGCAGCAGGTACGGAAACCGCGCCCGGCCCTGCGAATCAGCGCCGTACTGGAAGGTCACGCGGCCAGTATGGTAGCGCTCCGAGTTCAGCTCGTAGGGCAGCTCCACCAGCGAATCGGCCAGCAGGTCGCCCACCGTCAGGTACGGATACTTGAAGCCCTTGCCGGGCAGCACGCGGCTGCTCATGGGCTGCTCATCGACGTAGGGCACGGCGGTGCGGTCGTCCCAGGGCTGGCCGTTCAGGTAGTTAACGCCACCCATGGCCAGGTTGGGGCGCAGCACCAGCGGCTTCATCTGGCCGGGCGCTAAATCCCGCGTCGGCTGGATGAACAGGTCCGAGGACATGACGGCCGTCTGGTCGGCGCGGCCGGGCAGCGGGATGTTGCGCACGTAGGCCGGGTTGCCCTGCGCGTCGGTCAGGCCCGGGTATCGGGTGGCGAACTGCTGGGCGTTCCGGTCGCCCGTCAGCTGCATCTGGCTGATGCGGTTGCGGTCGAGCGTGGCGAAGACGCGGTGAGCAAAGTTGCGGTCCTGCAGGCGCGGGAAGGTCAAAAACAGCTCGTAGACGAAGTCCTGGAACTGCGGGTCGCGCTGCTCCAGGCCGACGTATTGCTGGTCGAAGTAGCGGCCGCCGGCGCGGGGGCGCTCCACGTCGAGCACCGGCACGGCCGGGGCGGTAAAGAGCATGGTCAGCGGCGAGGTGCCGCCCAGCAGGCGCGGCCCGCCCGGCAGCCCCGGCGACTCGTAGAAAATCAGGTACAGGTCGGGCGTTTCGCGGAACCGCTCGTCCTGCCAGAACAGGCGCAAGGTCTCGCCCAGCAGGCGGGTGTTCGGGTCCTGCTGCATGCGGCCCAGCTCGGCCTCGGCGTTCCAGCGGCGCAGCGTGATGCGGCGGCCGGCCTGCGAGTAGAGGTGGTAGTTGTAGAGCAGCTCCAGCAAATCCCAATAGTGCGACACCAGCTCGTGGTACACCGAATTAGGGTTGCGCGAGCCTTCCCGGGCCACGAAGTCAAACGCGGTTTCGAAGAGGTGCATCCGCGCGAAGGGCGTCGGGATGGACACCGCCAAGTTGCGCGTGCGGCCGCCCGTGGGGTCGGTGATGGTATTGATTTCGGTGCTCGTGAGCGGACCGGTCTGTTGCCAGCCCTGGATTTGCTGCGAGCCGCTGTTGTGCAGGCGAAGGACTTTGGGCATATGCGCCTCACCCCCCGGCCCCCTCTCCGAAAAGGAGAGGAGGTGCGTTCGGGAGGGATTTTGTTTTTAGAGGTTACTGTTTGTTTTCAGGCGTGGTAGAGAGGCGCTGCCGGAAAGCCAATCAGAACGAACCCGTTGCTGATGTCAGGCTCCCCTCTCCTTTTCGGAGAGGGGCCGGAGGTGAGGCGCTACACCACCTTCACCTTATCCCGGAAGGCCTCATCCGTGACGTCGTACATCAGGGTGATGAGCTTGCGGAAGTTGTCGGCGTCTTGCACCTTCTTTTCGCGGGTGTTCAGCGCGTCGAGTAGGTAGTTGCGGCTGATGCCCTTGCTGAAGAAGCCCGTTTCCACCGGCTTGCCCTGAATCATCAGGTTGAAGTCGTCGGTGTTTAGGTCGAAGGGGCGGAAGGAGCGGCGGTTCTGGCTCAGTTCGGTCAGCCAGGCATCCACGCCGAAGTCGGGGCTGTGCAGGAACTGGTCGAGCTGCCGGAAGATGGGCTCGTTTTTCTGCGCGTACTGCAGGTTGAGGTTCTTGGCGTAGGGCGCCTCGTCGGTGCCCATGTGCTGCTTGTGGTAGCGCGAGAAGTACAGCAGCTGCGTGAGGTGCTGAGCGACTTGTTCCTTGGTTTCGGTGGGCAGGTGCTGGAACTGCACGTCGGGCGTGTCCGTCTCCAGGCCGAACTCATGGAACAGCGGGCCGTTGTTCGAGCGGATGTCGCCGGCCGAGTAGCTCATGAAGTCCACGATGCTCAGGGCGGCCAGCAGCTCGATGATGTGGGCCTTGTTACGCTGCCCGGTGCCGCCGGGCTGGTTGTCGTAGGGCGTGTCGGGTGTGTCGGCCAGGTAGTAGAGGGCGTCGAGGCCCTGCAGGTGGTTTTCGTAGTAGCCGAGGGCCGCCTTGGTCTTTGTCAGGAAGTTATTCGAGTCGATGACTTGGTTGTCCTCGCTCTGCAGGGCGAAGTAGGGCATCACCGTCACGGCCCCGGTCAGCGCGTCGCGCAGGTAGCGGGCGTTGCTGAGGCGGGTGTTGGGGTCTTTCAGGTTCTTGAGCAGCAGCGGGAAGCCCGAGGCGCCGGTGCCGCCGAAGATGCTGCTAATGAAGAACACCCGGTCGTCCTGCTGGAAGTTGTCGGCGAAAAACCGCATTTCCGGCGACTCCACGATGCGGTTCAAGACCACCGAGCCCACGTTAGGCGAGCCGCGGAAACCGATGGTCAGCGGGCTTTCCAGGTTGTCCTGGGTAAACAGGGCCTCCACCAGCGCCTTCGATTCCACCGGCAGGTTGTTGTAGCCCAGGTAGTCGCGGAACGAGCGGTTGATGCCGCCGAAGTCGAACACGAAGGTGTCCTTCACCGAGCCGTTCACGTCCTGGCTGATGGAGGAGAGCGTGCTGATGTCGGTTTTGAAGAAGCCCTCCTCGCGCGGCCCGAGGCGCTTGTGAATCTGCTGGTAGGTTTGCAGCAGCTGCACGGTGCGGTTCATGTCCGCGTTCTGCGCATCCGGGTCGATGATGATGGGCACCACCTGCTGGCAGTTGGGCAGGTCTACGCCCGCGGCCAGCAGCATCGTGAGGGAGCGGACCACCCGGGAGCCGGTGCCGCCGATGCCGAAAAGAAAGAGTTTAGCCATGGAGTTCTGTGTTGGGAACGGCAAGCCGCTTAGTCGCCAAAAATCTGCGCCACGAAGACCAGCACCGCGCCGATGCCTCTAACGAGGTAATACACCGGTTCGACCAGCTCCAGCAGCCCGCCAACGCCTTCGAGCCAACCCGAGCGCGCAAAGCGCGTCGGGCCGGGGCGTTCCGACATTCGGGGCGCGGGGCCGCGGGAGCGGCTGCTAAAACGGCGTCGTGCTGGCATTGACGGACAGCTTGCGGAAAATCAGGGAGAAAAGGAAGAAGAACAGCGCGGCGTACAGGGCGTTGAGCAGCGCCAGCCAGTAGATGTAGGAGTGCGACACCACGTTTTGCCCGTTGGCCTGGGCAATAACGATGACGAAGGCAATCAGGACATTCAGCAGCAGCATAATGGCCCAGTGGCTGGGCCGGCTGAAGGTGGCCACCCGCATCCAGCGGTTGATAACCAGGTAAAACAGCACCAGCAGCGCCAGCGTGATGCCCAGGTTCAGCAGGCCGATGTTGGGGAAGATGACCTCGCGGTACACGGGCACTTCGGAGGAGGGCTGCGGCGAGCCGATGACTTCGTACAAAGCGCGAAAGAAGCCTTTCATTCGGGGGAGGGCTTAGGAGTGGGGCGTAAGGCTGGGGAGCCGAGAGAAGACAGGGAAAAGGAGGGGCGCGAAGCGGCTGCGCCGGGGATTAGTACGCTTAATCGGGCTGCAGGGTCAGCGGCACGCGCAGCACATCGGCAGCATTCGTGCCAGCCTGCCGGCCGGCCAGCAGCTTCTGCAGGCCGTCGAGCTGGCGGCTGAGGGCAAACGTCTGAGGACCAGGCCGGCTGTCGTCGGTGGTGGTCCACTTTTCCACCCACGTCGGGCGGGCGGCGGGCAGGGCCAGCGTCAGCTGTTGCTCGCTGCGGGGCTTGCCGGTCACGCGCACCGTCACGAAGTGCGTGTAGGCCGCTTCGGGGCCGCCGCTGCGCTTGGTGGACTCGGTGGCGGCCTCCACCTTCAGCACCTTGGCTTCGGTGGTATTGCCGCGCAGCGCCAGGTTTTTCTGCAGGTAAGCCGGCGTCTGAAACAGCTCCGGCAGTTGGTTCAGGTCCAGCCCGACCACAAACTCGGCCGGCTCCTGGGCCGAGGCTTCTTCGATGGCCACGGTGTGACCGGAGGCGCCGGCCTGCTTGCCCGCGTCGGCCACAAACCAGCTGCCCTTGCGCCCGTAGCGGCTGAGTACCGAGTTGGGCACTTCCAGCGCCGGCAGGCCGAAGTGCGCCTGTTCGCCCGGCAGGCCTTTCATCAGCGTGGCGTCGAACTGCCCGACCAAGTTGGCCGGGCCCAGCACCCACAGGTAGTACGGCACCGGCTCGGAGCAGCAGTTGGGCACCTTGCCCACGCGGCCCTTCATGGCCGGGTAGTAGGTGCCGCGGAAGTCGGAAGTCAGACCGTAGACCGACACGGCCAGGTCCTTGCGGCTGCGGGCCAGCGCGTCGGCAATGTCGGTGTTGATGTAGGGCACGTCGCCGGGGCGCTCGGGCGAGTAAATGAAGTCGGAAATAATGACGCTGACGGCCCCGTCGGCGAGGTAGCGGTTGGCCACCGTGTCGAGGATGGCCGGAATGCTGGTGCTCTTGGCCGGCTGGCTGATGCCGCGGCGCACGGTTTCGCTCAGGGCGCGGTACGAATCGGCCAGGGGGCGGTCGGCAATGCGGAAGTAGCGGCGCTGCTGCACGCGCTGGTCACGCTCCAGCGTCGAGAGCCAATCCGACATCTGCTGCTGAAACTGCGTGGTACGGGCGTCGGCGCCGGTGGCGGGCATAAAGCCCTGCATGGAGCCCGATACTTCCAGAAACACGTTGACCTGCGGAAAGCCGGCTTGGGCTGACGTCGGCGCGTTGGCGGCGGGCTTGCTTGCTGCCGCGGGTTTGGCCGCGGCCGGCTTTTCAGATTCGGTTTGGGCCGGGGTTTCGGCCTGTTGCTCCTGCTGCATGTCGGAGCGGGAATAGCAGCCCGCCAGCAGCAGGGCCGCGGCCGGCAGCACGTGGCGGACGAATAAGGGAATGCGCATCGGTCCGAACATACGCACCGCCACGCGGCGGCGCAAAGCAGCGTACTGCGGAGGCGGGAAAGAGGTTGTGCTTTGGAACGACTGAATCACGAGAAAATTTTATTTCCCCTTCTTTTCCTCCGCGGTGAAATAGCATTTAGAAAGCAACAGCGCATATTCCCCCGTCGAATTCCTCTGCAAAATGATAAAACACCCTTTTATTTACCAATCCTATCCCCCTGCTGCTGCGTAAAATCAAAATCACCGTTTCGTTGCCGTACTCCACCTCTATGATTTATACCGTCAGTGATTTTGTGTGCGTGCAGCACGACTGGGACCGAGGCCTGCTGCGGCACCGCTGGAATGGCGTCGAACGATTTGCGGGGCTGAGCTTATTTCAGAGCGTACACGAGTCCTTGCTGGAACTAGCCCAACAGTACCACGCCAGCTGCTGGCTGGTGGAGCTGAGCGCCGCTCCCCTGGCCGTGGAAGACCAGCTCTGGCTGGAACAAACCTGGATTCCGGCTCTGGCCGACACCGACGTGCGCCGCATTGCCGTCGTGGCCGACGACCCCTACAACCTGATGGTGCTCGAAGGACTGCTGCCGGTAGGCCACAGCTTGCAGCGCATGCTGCAGTTCTTCGCCGACCCCACCACCGCCCTCGAATGGCTCACCGGCTCCGACGCCGTAGCCGAGCAGCTGCAGCAGGAATGGGAAGCCAGCGTGGAGCCCGGTATGCTGCTGCCCTAAAACAACCGCTGCCCGGCGAGCAGCGACGATAGCACTGGCCCCGTCATTGCGAGCGAAGTGAAGCAATCGTTCCTCCAGTAGCACCGCCGACGAAACCCTTATCAACCGAAAACAGCCGCGCCCGCAACTGATGCTACAGTTTCGGGCGCGGCTGTTTTTTAGGTAGTGCTTTTTGTGCCGTCGTACCGCGAGAGGAAGGATTGCTTCGTCGTGCCTCCTCGCAATGACTACCGGGTGTGGCCGTAGTCCCAGCGCGGGGCTTAGCTACCCGTTACCGTGTAGTCGATTTCGGTGTTGTCGCCGATGTTCAGGCTGTGATTGAGGCCGCGGAAGGAGGCATCGGAGCCCACGATGCAGTCGTGCATGACGGCGGAGCGCAGTTCGGAGTAGGCGCCGATGATGCTGTTACTCAGTATGGTGTTCTGAATGATGGTCCGCTCGCCGATGGCCACGTTCGGGCCGATGATGCTGTTGCTGATGGCGCAGTCGCGGGCGATGCTGACGGGCGGGATGATGACCGTGTTCGGGAAGGAATATTCTTCTGTCGGCTGCAGGTGTTCGGGGCGGTTGAGCAGGCGGGCGTTGGCTTCGAGCAGGGTATCCTTGCGGCCGCAGTCAAACCAGCTGTCGACCACCCAGGTGGTCATTTCGGCGCCCTGCTCGATCATGACCATCAGCGCATCGGTAAGGTAAAACTCGTGGTAGGTGCGGCGGTCTTCCTCGATGATGCGCTCCAGGGCCGCGGCCAGCCAAGCGGGGTTGTCGATGCGGTAGAGGCCGACCAGAGCATAGTTGGACTTGGGAATGCGCGGCTTTTCCACGGCCTTGGTCACGCGGCCGCCGGGGCCGGTTTCCACCACCCCGAAAGCAGAGGGCGTCTTTACTTCCTTTACGGCCAGTACGGTGCCCTGCCGGTTGATGATTTCGCGTAGGTCCACGTCGACGATGGTGTCGCCGAGCTGGATGAGAATGGGCTCCTGCTCGTGCTGAAACTTCTCGCGGGCCAGCCACAGCGCGTGGCCGATGCCCTCGCGCGGCTCCTGCACCACAAACTCGGTCTTGAGCTGCGGGTAGCAGCGGCGCACGTAGCGCTCCACCTTCTCGCCGAGGTAGCCGACGATGAACACGAAGTCCTGAATGCCCGCGGCCACCAGCCGGTCGATGATGTGGCCCAGAATGGGTGTGCCCGCCACCGGCACCAGCGACTTAGGCTGGGTGTGGGTGTGCGGCCGCAAACGCGACCCGATGCCCGCGACGGGAATAATGGCTTTCATGCAGTCAACTAGGGAAATGAGCAACGGAGTGAACGAGTGAATACAGCGGAGCGCCGGGCGCAGCAAGTCGCCCGGTGGTAGCCGACGGGCGCAAGCACTACGTTCAGTCGCTCGCTCACCAACTCGCTCATTGGCAAGGTGCGCCTGCAAAATAAGGATTCGCGGCCGGAGCGCGCGGTATATAACCGCCGTGCTATGAATCCGTACTTTGCAGCGCAGCCGCGGCCGTAATAACCGCTGCGGCGGCTTTTGTTCCTGCCAAACACTCCATTCTTCCCCCTCATTCCAACCTCCTTCCAACCGCAAACCACCATGAAACGCTTCCTCCTCTACTTCGCCGGCCTGTTTGTGCTGCTCTCGCAGTCGTCGTGCGGCTACAACACGATGGTCGAGCTGGACCAGAAAGTGAAAGGCCAGTGGGCCAACGTGCAGAACAGCTACCAGCGCCGCTCCGACCTGATTCCGAACCTGGTAAACACGGTGAAGGGCGCTGCCAACTTCGAAAAATCGACCCTGACGCAGGTGATTGAAGCCCGCGCCAAGGCCACCAGCGTGCAGCTCTCGGCCGACCAGCTGACGCCCGAAAACATCAAGCGTTTCCAGGAAGCCCAGAGCCAGGTATCGGCCGGATTGGGCCGCCTGCTGGCCGTGTCGGAAAACTACCCCGACCTGAAGGCCAACGCCAATTTCCAGGAGCTGCAGGCCCAAATCGAGGGCACCGAAAACCGCATCAACGTGGAGCGCCAGAAGTTTAACGAGGCCACCAACGAGTACAACACCTACGTGCGCTCTTTCCCGAATAACCTGTTTGCGGGCATGTTCGGCTTCCAGCAGAAACCCTACTTCGAAGCCGACGCCTCGGCCCAGAAAGCCCCGACGGTCAATTTTGAGTAATTCCCGGTTGTCGGTTGCCGGCTGTCAGGCCCCGGGGCTTGCACAGCCGGCAACCGATAACTCTCCCCTGACCCCTGTTTCCCACCTATGATTTCCCCCCTTACGCCCCAGCAGGAAGCCGACCTCGTGGCTGCCATCCGGCAGGCCGAGCTGGCTACGTCGGGCGAAATCCGCGTGCATCTGGAGGAAGACTGCCCCACGCCCGAGCCCATGGACCGGGCGGCGCAGGTGTTTAGCCAGCTGGGCATGCACAAAACGGCCCAGCGCAACGGCGTGCTCTTCTACGTGGCTTGGCAGACGCGGCAGTTTGCCGTCATCGGCGACGCGGGCATCAACGCCGCCGTGCCCGACGACTTCTGGGAGCGAACCAAAGAGCTGGTGCTCGACGCCTTCCGCCGCCAGCAGTACGTGCAAGGGCTGCAGCAGGGCATTCAGCTGGCCGGCGAGCAGCTGCGCCGCTACTTCCCCTACAACGCCGCCACCGACCAGAACGAACTGGACGACTCCATTTCCTACGGCGCCCCCAAGCCGCCGCGGCCATGACCCGACCCCTCCCCTCCTATTCCCGCCGGCCCGCGGCGCTGCTGACGTGGCTGCTGGCTTGCGGCCTGCTGCTGACGGCCCTGCTGGCTACGGCCCAGCAGGTGCCGCCGCGCCCCTCGCCCCCGCGCCTCGTCAACGACTTGGCCGACCTGCTCACGCCCGAGCAGGAGCAGGCGCTGGAGCAGAAGCTGGTGGCCTACAACGACAGCACCTCCTCGCAGTTTGCGGTGGTGACGGTGCCCAACCTCGGCGGCGACGAAATTGCCAACTACGCCCAACGCCTCTTCGAAAGCTGGGGCATCGGGCAGAAGGAAAAGAACAACGGCTTGCTCATCCTCGTGGCCCGCGACGAGCGGAAGGTGAACATCCACACCGGCTACGGCCTGGAGGGCGCCATTCCCGACGCGCTGGCCAAGCGCATCATCTCCAACGTGATGGTGCCCGCCTTCAAGGCCGAGCAGTACTACGACGGCATCGACGGGGCCGTGGACCGGCTCTTCGCCCTGGCCGCCGGCGAGTACAAGGCCGAGCCCCGCGCGGCGTCCGACGACTACGGCGACGAAGGCGGTAGCAGCTGGACGTTCTGGGTTATCATCGGCCTGCTGGTGCTCTTCCTGATCCTGCGCAGCCGCGGGGGCGGAGGCGGGCGCGGCGGCCGCCGCAGCGGCGGTTTTGGCGGCGGCTTCTTCCCGCCCATCATCCTCGGCGGCGGTGGCTTCGGAGGCGGCGGCTTTGGCGGCGGCGGGTTCGGAGGCGGCGGTGGCGGCGGGTTTGGCGGCTTCGGCGGCGGCTCCTCAGGCGGTGGCGGCGCCTCGGGCTCTTGGTAGCATGTGGTGAAGTTGTGAGCTTGTGAAGCGGTGAAATGGCCAAGTAGGGCATTTCACCCTCCCCACAAAACGGCCCCGGCAACGCAAGTTGTCGGGGCCGTTTGCGTATTCGGGGCCCACCTAAACACCACTCACAAGTTCACAACTTCACCACCCACCGCGTGCCTAATGGTCGTTCTGCACGCCGGCTTTCACGGCTATGGGCAGGCGGTTTTCGGGCGGCGGTACCGGGCAGGAATACTGGGCGCTGTAGGCGCAGAAGGGATTGTAGGCTTGGTTGAAATCGAGGCGGATGGTGTCGCCGGGGGGCACGCGTAGGTCGAGGTAGCGGCCGCCGCCGTAGGAGCCGCGGCCGTTGGTGAGGTCGGTGAAGGGCAGCAGCAGGTAGTCTTCGTAGCCCGGCTTCTGCTTCAGGTCCAGGCTTTCGTACACCGTTAGCTTCAGCGCCCGGCCCTGCAGCCGGAAGTGTAGTTCCCCGAATTTGCGGTACATAGGCTGCCGCACGGTGGTCGTTTTCATCGGGAACGGCTGGGCCTGGGCGTCGCGCACCAGATAGGCGGGCACGTAGTACGCGTAGTCGACGGGGTAAAACGGCAGGCCCTGAAACGCCGCCTGCGCCGTGGCCGACAAGGGCGAACGGGCCGGGTCGCGGTACTCGGCGTTGAGCTCCTGCTGGAAGGTGGCCACGGCTTGCTGATGCGCGGCGGGGCTGAGCCGGGCGGGCGTTTGGGCCGCGGCGGGCAGCCAACTGCTCAGGCCAGCAGCCGTGCCTAGGGCGCGTAGAACGGCGTGTTTCATGCCCCCAAAGGTAGCCCGGCTACTCGGTTTCGGCGGGCGGCTCGGGCAACACCTGCTGGTACACCGGCAGGGCGTAGAAGGGCCGCAGCAACTCGATAACGTCCAGCGCATCGGCCACGGCTTCGTGGGCCACAGTCGCGTCGGCGAACCGGGCGCGGGCCTTGCAGATGCTCATGGTGGGCAGGCGGGAGTCTTTGCGCCAGTTCAGGTAAAAGGCGGCCGGATCGAGCAGGGCGGGCTCGGCGCGCACCAGCGTGCCCCAGCCGGGTAGCTGCCGCAAAAACAGCAAATCGAACGAGCCGATGTTCTTGCCGGCCATGATCACGGTCACCCGGTCTTTCTTGTCGGCTTTGAAGCCCTGCCCCAGCAGCCACTCCCGCAGCTGCGGCAGCAGCTCTTCGACCGAGCAGATATCCGCCTGCTCGGGCTCGGCGTGGGCCAGCTCCTGCAGCAGCCGCGCATTCAGTGCCAGGGCGCCGGCCGTGCCCACGTACTCGGCGTGGCGCACCGCCCGCCGAAAGGTGGGCAGATCGGTGAGCGGCCGCAGGCGTTTGGTGTCTTCCACCACGGCGGCCAACTCGATAATCTGGTGCCGCTCGGGCTGATTGCCGGTCATTTCTAGGTCCAGGGAAACGTAGCGCATAGGCTCTAGCCTACGGACGACAGGCCCCGGCGTTGGCCAGCCGGCACTTCCTCAACGCGAAGCCAAGCCGTAACCCGGTTTACCGATTAAGTGAAATCGAAATTCAGTAACCGCTTTTACTTACTTCTTATCCTCCCTTTTCCTTCCGCGGCAAGGCAAACATAGCGCCCCAGAGCCCCGCCGCAGTAGCCCAGGCCGCAAAAAAAGCTTCGGCGTAGCGGCCGAAGCTTTTTTTGCGGTCAGCTTTACTCCACCACTACGCGGCGCGTCACGGGCCCCTCGGCATAGTCGACGCGCAGCAGGTACACGCCGGCGGGCAGGTGGCGCAGGTCCAGGCTCGTCGTTGCGGCGGGGCACGTTTGGCGGACCACTGCTTGTCCCTGCACGTTGAGCAGCGTAACGGCAGTAGGCGCGGCGGGCAGTTGCAGACGCAACACGTTGTGGGCGGGCACTGGCCAAGCCGCTACCTGGGCGGCCGGCCGCTTGTCGGCCGCGTGCAGCACGTTGGCAGCCTCCAGCCGCACCAGGCCTGCCCGGGCGGTGCCGGCCACGCTGCTGAAATCCCCGGCCACGACCAGCTTGCCATCCAGCTGACTGATGGTGCTGTAGGCGGCGCGGGCAATCGGGACGGCGGCAAAGCTGTTGTCGGGGGCGCCGTCGGGCAACAGGCGCACGAGGGTGCCGCCCGTGCCGTAGTACGCGTACGTCATGGTCAGGATCCGGTCGTTGGGCTGGATGCTCAGGGCCATAGCCCCGTCGTAAGCCTGCCCGACGGGCAGCGGGGTAAAAGTTGGATCGGGCTGGCCGGTAGCGGGCAGCAGCCGGATCAGGCGGTTGCCGCCCGCGGCGGCGCTGCCGCTGACCACAATCTTGCCCGTCGATTGAAAGCCGATATCAGTGACGCGGAAGCGGTACGGGTCGGCCAGTTCCGTAAACGAGGCGTCGCGGGTACCGTCGGGCAGCAGCCGAATCAGGCCGCGCGTGTACTGCGTGCTAATCTGGTCCAGGTCCAGCAGGCCGCCGAGCAGCAGCTTGCCATCGGCCTGTAGTGCCAGCACCGAGAGGCTTCCGTTGGTATAGGGCGTGAAGCTGAAGTCGATTTGGCCATCGGCCAGCATCCGGCGCACGGCGCTGGCACCGGTGATGACGATGACGCGGCCATCGGGCTGCAGCTGCATGCGGTACACACCCGTTTCCGTGGCGTTGGTAGCCGCCGTAAAGCCGGCATCGGGGCCGCCGCCGGGCAGAAAGCGCACCAGCCCTTTACCATACCAGCTGGCTGCCAACACCTTGCCCCCGGTGGTCAGCGCTACCTGGTTGACTTCGTACCGCATCCGGCTCAGGCGGCAGAAGGCGGTGTCGAGCGCGCCGTTGGGGTGGAGCCGGGCCAGGTGGCCCACGCGGGCGCCGTTGATTTCGTCAAACGCCCCGCCGATCAGCAGCTTCGCGTCGGGCTGCTGCACCACGCTCGTCACGTAGCCCGGCCCGAGCAGCGTGGGGGCGAAGGAGGCATCGTGGCTGCCATCGGCGTTGAGCAGGGCCACGTAGGAACGCTGATTGGCGACTAGTTGGTCGTCGCCTGCTACCAGCCATTGCCCGTTGACTTGGCGAAACAACGAAGTGATGGTAACGCTGACGCCCGGGAACCGCTCATCGGGCAGGAAGATGTTGTCGAACGAGCTGCTGACTGCGCCGCTGGCCGTGAGGCAGATAAAGCCGTGGAGCGGCACGCGGTAGTACTCCGTGCCGGTGGAGCCGCTGAGCACAATGCGGCCGTCGGGGAGCACCGCCACCTCGGAGGCGTCGTACGGATTCTGTATGCCGGCCGAATAATCGGTGGTGTTGGGCGTCTGGAAGGTGTTGTCCAGGGTGCCGCTAGGCAGCAGCCGGGCAATGCGGCGGACGACGCCCGCACTCACGTTCATGCTCATTCCCCCGATGATAATCTTGCCGTCGGGCTGCAGGCCAATAAAATCCAGGCCGGTCAGGGGCGAAGCGAAGGCGTTGGTCAGCGGGGAGCTGAACGTATTGTCGACGGCGCCGGTGGCCTCCAGCCGCACAATGCGGCGCGGGGTGGAAAAGCCGCCGCCCACGAGAACCTTGCCGTCGGGCTGCACCAGAATCTTGAGCACGGGGCCGTTCAGGGGCGCCGCGCAGCTGAACCCGGCGTCGACGGCGCCATCGGGCAGCAGGCGCACCAGCCGGTTGGCCAGCGTGCCGTTGAACACCTGAAAGTCGCCGCCCACCAGGATTTTACCGTCGGGCTGCACGGCCGTGGCCAGGCGCCGCACGGTGGTCGGCACCGCAAACACGGCGTCGAAGCTCGGGTCGGGCGTGCCGTCCGCGTTCAGGCGCAGCAGGTTGCGGCGGCTCACGCCCCCGAGGCGCAGGGAATCAGGGCCGATGAGCAGCAGCTTGCCGGAGGGCAGCTGGCGCACGTTCTGCAGGGTGCCGCGCAACCCGGCCACGTTGGCGTTGAAGGCTTGGTCGGCCGTGTGGTTGAGGTTATAGCGGGCCAAGCCGCCGCTGGGCTGGCCTTCGGCCGTCGTAAACAGGCCCAGCACCACGTGCTTGCCATCGGCCTGCTGAATAGCCGCCCTGACTTCGACGGGCTGCCGCAGGCTGGTAATAGTCAGGGTCGGGTCGATAGTTTGGGCCCGCGCACTGAAGCTCCCAACAAACCCAATAAACCAGAAAACAAGTAAACGCTGTATCATAGAACAATAAGCAGATGCGCAACAAAATTAGCTTGGCACCGGCACATTCCGCTCCGGCTCCGGTTTGCCAACCCGGTTAGCACCGAATGCGGTATTCCGCGCCAGCTTCTTGTACCTTCGCCCTTACCATGTCCGACACCGCTGCCCGCCCCAAACTCTTCCTGCTCGACGCCTTCGCGCTGATTTACCGCTCGCATTTCGCGTTCAGCAAAAACCCGCGCATCAACTCTAAGGGCCTGAACACCGGGGCCATTCTGGGCTTCACCAACACCCTGGTGGAAGTGCTGCAGAAGGAGAAGCCCACCCACATCGGCGTGGCCTTCGACGCGGCCAAGAAAACCTTCCGCCACGAGCAGTACGCCGACTACAAGGCCCACCGCCAAGCCATGCCCGAGGACATCGGCGTGGCCATTCCTTACATCAAGCAGATTATCACCGCCTTCCGCATTCCCATCCTGAAAGTGGACGGCTACGAGGCCGACGACGTCATCGGCACGCTGGCCCAGCAGGCCGAGCGGGAAGGTTTCGAGGTGTTCATGATGACGCCCGACAAGGATTACTGCCAGCTCGTGACCGAGCACATCAAGCAGTACCGCCCGGCCTTCATGGGCAACGCGGCCGAAATCGTGGACGTGGAGCGGGTGCGCGAGAAGTTCGGCGTGGAGCGCGTGGAGCAAGTTATCGACATCCTCGGGCTGATGGGCGACGCGTCGGACAACATCCCGGGCATTCCGGGCATCGGCGAAAAGACGGCCAAGACGCTGATTGAGAAGTTCGGCTCGGTCGAGAACCTGATTGCCAACACCGACCAGCTCAAGGGCAAGCAGCGCGAAAACGTGGAGCAGTTTGCCCAGCAGGGCCTCATGTCCAAGGAACTGGCCACCATCCACACCTCGGTGCCCATCGACTTCCGGGCCGAGGAGCTGGCCCTCGAAAAGCCCGACGGCCACACGCTGAAGACCTTGTTTGAGGAGCTGGAATTTCGCCAGCTGGCCGCCCGCATCTTGGAAGATGCCGGGCGCCCCGGCAGCGCGCCCGGCGCCGGCGGCACCCGCGGCGCCCGCCGCCCCAAAGTGGCTAGCCCCGGCGGCCCCGGCCTGTTCGACTCGGCCGACGACGCCGTGAAACGCTCGGCCGAAGGCGCCGACTCCGACGAAATCGAGCTGGACGAGCCCGAGTTCGTGGGCTCGCGCCGCACCCTCGACGACGTGCCCCACCAGTACCACCTCGTCGACTCGCCCGGCGCGCGCAAGAGCTTGGTGCAGTTTCTGGTGAAGCAGAAGGAAGTCAGCTTCGACACCGAAACCACCGGCCTCGACACGATGACGGCCCGGCTGGTGGGCCTTTCGTTCTGCTGGCGCGTGGGCGAGGCCTACTACGTGCCCGTGCCCTGGGGCCCCGACGACGTGGAGGCCGCTCAGGCCATTGTCGACGAGTTCCGGCCCTTCTTCGACGCGGAGAACGTGACCAAGATCGGGCAGAACATCAAGTACGACCTGAGCATCCTCAAGCACTACGGCGTGACGGTGCGCGGACCCTTGTTCGACACCATGCTGGCCCACTACCTGCTGGAGCCCGACATGCGCCACAACATGGACGTGCTGGCCGAAACCTACCTGCACTACTCTCCCATCAGCATTCTGGAGCTGATCGGGCCCAAGGGTAAGAACCAGAAAACCATGGGCGACATCCCGCCCGCCGAGGTGAAGGACTACGCCTGCGAGGACGCCGACGTGACCCTGCAGCTCAAGCACGTGTTTGAGCCGCGCCTCGAAGAACAAGGCCTGCTGCCCCTGCTCAACGACGTAGAAAACCCCTTGGTGCCGGTGCTGGCCGACATCGAGTACGAGGGCGTACGCATCGACGCCTCGGCCTTGTCGGAGTACTCGGGCACTTTGCAGGGCTACATCTCGGAGGTCGAGGAGCAGATATTCAAAATCAGCGGGGAGCCGTTCAACATCGGCTCGCCCAAGCAGTTGGGCGAGGTGCTCTTCGACAAGCTGCAGATCGGGGGCAAGCCCAAGAAGACCAAGACCGGGCAGTACGCCACCGGCGAGGAAATCCTGAGCGTGCTGGCCGCCGAGCACCCCATTGCTGCGCTCATCCTGGAGCACCGCCAGCTCACCAAGCTCAAGAGCACCTACGTGGACGCGCTGCCGCAGCTAGTGTGTGAGTTGGACGGCCGCATCCACACCTCCTTCAACCAGGCCGTGACGGCCACCGGGCGCCTCTCCAGCACCAACCCCAACCTGCAGAACATTCCGATTCGCACGGAGAAGGGCCGCGAAATCCGCCGGGCCTTCGTGCCGCGCGATAAGGACCATCTGCTCGTAGCGGCCGACTACTCGCAGATCGAGCTGCGCATCATGGCTTCGTTCTCGCAGGACCCGACCATGATTGAGTCATTCCGCCAGGGCCTGGACATTCACCAGAGCACGGCCAGCAAAATCTTCAACGTGCCGTTGGAGCAGGTGGATGGGGACATGCGCCGCAAGGCCAAGACGGCCAACTTCGGCATCATCTACGGCATTTCGGCCTTCGGCCTGGCCCAGCGCCTGAGCATCGGCCGCAAGGAAGCCACCGACCTCATCGACGCGTATTTCGCGGAGTTTCCGGCCGTGAAGCAGTACATGGACGAGAGCATCCGCAAGGCCCGCGACCTGGAATACGCCGAGACCCTACTGGGCCGCCGCCGTTACCTGCGCGACATCAACTCGCGCAACGCCACGCTGCGCGGCTACACCGAGCGCAACGCCATCAACGCCCCCATTCAGGGCACGGCGGCCGACATCATCAAGGTGGCCATGATTCACATCCACGACTGGCTGCAGCAGGAAAAACTGGCCACCCGCATGATTCTGCAGGTGCACGACGAATTGGTGTTCGACGCGCCCAAGGAGGAAGTCGAGCTGATCCAGCCCAAAATCCGGGAGCTGATGGCCAACGCCCTGCCCATGCAGGTGCCGCTGGAAGTGGAAATCGGCACAGGCTCGAACTGGCTGGAAGCGCACTAAGCTGCACTCCTCTACGCCCACGGCCCGTCTGCTCCGAGGAGCGGACGGGCCGTGGGCGTAGAGGGCAGGTCTATTCCGGCTATTGCGCCGTGAAAGTGGTCTTGGTTACCGTCGTCACGGTGTCGGCTTGCTGGGTCGTTACCAGCAGCAGCGTCGTGCGGTTGATGGTCCGGATGACGCCAGCTAAGTTGTAGTTGCCGGTGGCGGCGGCCGCGGTGACCATCAGCGTGCTGTCGGCCAGCGTCCAGCGGCCGGCGGTTTGCTGCGCATCGGCGGTGGCGCACTTCAGCACGCCCTCGTCCACCGTCACGTTGTTGCCGTTGCCGAAGCGGTAGGTGTTGTCTTTGACGCAATCGGCCCGGGGGCGCAGCACGTCGGTGGCCGCCCGGCCGTTGACCCGCGCGCTGGCGGCCGTGATGCGCCAGGCCCGGGCCAGCAGCAGCTCGGTGGTGGTCAGAGGTTGTTCCTCGTCCTTCTCGCAGGCAAAGGCGGCTAGCAGGCTCAGGGCGGCAAAAACAGTAGCGCGTGTCATAGGGTATACAAACGAAATCGACCCGATTCGGCGTATGCGGCCGCGGTCTGCGCCGCCAAACGGCCCGCCAAAGCTACAGCCCGCAGCCGCACGCCCGCGGTATTCTTTGCAACGCCCGCCGAACTTCCCCGGTATACGCCGGTTGTGGCTGCTACAGCCTCGCCCGGCTTAAAATGCGGTATACGTTACCGCCATGCTACCTCCGTACCCCTGATTGTAAGCGCTCCAGCGTAAGCGCAAGGTTGTGGCCGTCAGCTCTTCAATGTGCAGCGGGGCGTTTTGAGGAATGCTCACTCCCAGGATTGACCCGGGAGCCCCCAGATAGTACATGTCATTAGACAGTCCCCAGGTATCCGTTCGCGTTTGCGGATCAGTTGTATTGCACCTGCTCGCGCCTTCGTCGTTGACGATGGTCCGATTAGTATTGAACTGCAGAAAATTGTCGCGCTGGCAAGCCGTCAACCGTGCGTACTCGTCCGTAGAAGTCTGATTACTGGTCGTCACGTAGGCCGTCATGCGCCATCTTCTGCTCGTTAGCAGCGTTGTTGTGGTCGGAGCACTGGTTACCGGGGCAGGGGTTGACTTCTCACAGCCAACTAGTATTGATGAGGCTACGCCCACAGCGCCCAGCCCTCTTAACAAATGATGGATGTTCATGAAACAAAGTCTGATAATCTGCTGCAATGTATTATAATAATACCGTCGCTATTTCTGCTTTGCCTGGACTTACCGCGTACGTCCCCAATTTGGAGGCCGAAGCATATTCGGACGCGTTCGAGTAGAAGCCGACTATACCCATTGTACAATACATAAGTTTGATTAACAGATACTTAATTTCGAACCACAACATCCGCCATTCATTTTGACTTATACCACATATCCTTTCCGTTTCTGTTCCGCTCTCTGTGGCTCGTTTCGACGCCTTCGTTATCGGGACCGGACCCGTCGGGCCTGCGCCATCGAGCTGCAGCGCCGCGGCCTGCGCGTAGTGGTCGTCGACAAGGGGGCGCTGGTCAACTCGCTGATTGGCTACCCCACCAACATGGAGTTCTTCTCCACGCCCAAGCTGCTCGAGAAGCGGAGGAATAACCTCAGCTGCCCGAACGGCGTCCACTTGCTTGCGGCTACTAACGCCCTGCCCTACTTAAAATGCAGTGTAGGTTACGGTCGTGCTACCTCCGTACCCCTGATTGTAAGCGCTCCAGCGTAAGCTCAAAGTCGTAGCGCTTAGCTCTACGATGGTCATTGGGGCATTCTGCGGTATGGCTACCCCCAGAACGGCGCCTGGTGCCCCCAGGGAATAGCCATCATCGGACATTCCCCAGCCGCCGGTTTGGGTCTGCGGATCAGCCGGATTGCATTTGGTTGCTCCTTCATCGTTGACGATAGTCTGAGTGGGGTTGAACTGCAGAAAATTGTCGCGCTGGCAAGCCGTTAGCCGTGCGTACTCATCCGTTGCCGTCTGGTTGCTGGTCGTCACGTAGGCCGTCATGCGCCATCTTTTTCCCATCAGCAGGTCTTGCCGCTGCTGCCAGAGCGCCGGCGGGTTGAGGGCCGCGGGAGAGAACGTGTAGATTTCACGAGTGCTGGGATTCGCAACATTGGCTTTGGCTATGCGAATCTCAGTGGCGGTAAGCGCCAGAATGTCGTATTCCCCGGCTGGCAGGTAATCGTTAGTGCTCGAAGCCCAGGACAAAGACAAACGGGTATCGTTGGCCAGCAACGTCCAGGTGGCCTGTAAGTCAACATCGCCGGATGTGCAGCGCCGAGAGTTGGCCAAATGCTCCGCCCGGTTGTCCTGAGTAAACCGCAGAATATCATCCTGGTAGCAAACCTTTGGAGCCCTGGCGTAGGTACTGCTCCCGGTTACAAATTCGATGTTGACCAGATACCAGTCATGCCCCGTCAACGAGGCTTTGGCCGTCGGCGCTGGAGTAGTAGGTGGAGTAGTCGGGGGATTTATTACCGGGGCAGGCGTTGACTTGTCACAGCCAACTAATATCGACGAGGCTACGCCCACAGCACCCAGCCCTCTTAGCAAATCACGGATGTTCATGGGATAAAGCCTGATAATGTTCTGCTGCAATGTAATATACTACCATCACTATTCCTGCCTTGATAAAAGACGGCTGCATGCTCTATCACATCACGCAGCAACCTGACTAACAATTATTTGAACCTAAGCCACAACATCCAACCTTGGTTTCGACTTATACTCTCATATGCTTTCCGTTCCTGCTTCGCTTTCCCCTGCTCGTTTCGACGCCGTCGTTATCGGCGCTGGCCCGGTCGGCCTGGCCTGCGCCATCGAAATTCAGCGGCGCGGCTTGTCCGTCGTCGTGGTCGACAAAGGGGCGCTGGTCAACTCCCTGATTGGCTACCCCACCAACATGGAGTTCTTCTCCACGCCCGAGCTACTCGAAATCGGCGGCCATCCCTTCGTCACGGCTAACTACAAGCCCCACCGCGAGGAAGGCCTCGACTACTACCAGCGCGTGGCCCGGGCCGAAAACCTGCCCCTGCGCCTTTACGAGCGGGTGTTGCGGCTCGACGGGGAGCCGGGCCAGTACCGCGTGGTGACCGAAAAAGCCACCATCAGCACCCGCTACGTGGTGGTGGCCACCGGCTTCTACGACGTGCCGGTGCTGCTCAATGTGCCTGGCGAGGACCTGCCCCACGTCAGCCACTACTACAAAGAACCTTACCAGCACGCCGGGCAGCGGGTGCTCGTCGTCGGGGCCAAAAACTCGGCGGCCAAAGCAGCCCTGGCCCTTACCCGGGCCGGCGCCCAGGCCACGCTGGTGGTGCGCGGCGTCGAGGTCAGCGCCTCGGTGAAGTACTGGATCCGGCCCGACTTGCTCAACCGCATTGCCGAAGGCCGCATTCAGGCCCATTTCCAGACCACCGTCGAAGCCATTCGCCCCGGCGAGGTGGACCTGCTTACGCCCGAGGGCCCGCTTACCGTGGCCGCCGACTACGTGTACGCCCTCACCGGCTACCGCCCCGACTACCGCCTGCTGCAGGCCCTGGGCATCGGCACCCAGTCCGACGCGGCCTGCACGCCCACTTACAACCCGGATACCTTTGAAACCAACCGTCCCGGGGTGTACCTGGCCGGCACGGTGTGCGGCGGGCTGAACACCAGCCGCTGGTTTATTGAAAACGGCCGGCACCACGCCCGCGTCATTGCCGCGCACGTGGCCCCCGACTAAGGGCCCAACACGAGCGCGCCCCCGCCGGTGGGCGGGGCCGCGACGTAACTGCACCTGCGCGGGCGTCAGGCCTACTGCTTGGTGAAGGTGTAGGTGTACGTGTAGCGCGTGCCGGCTTCGGTGCGCCAGCCCGAGGTGCGCAGGGTGTTGTCGCTGAGCTCCAGCACGTCGTAGCTGCTGCGACCCAGCACTTCCAGATTGGTGTTCAGCACCTTATCGTCTTCGGTCAGCGACCAGGTGCCGTTGTACACTTGAGTCGTTGTACCCGGGGCGCGGGTCGGGCCTTCGTCTTGGCGGGCCACGTCGGGCTTTTCAAAGCGGATCAGGTCGTCGCGGTCGTAGCTGGCCATCAGGTCGTTGTAGTAGTCCGTCGACGTGCGGCCGCTGGCCGTCAGCTTGGCCGGGCTCACGGTGCAAGCCGTCAGCTTCCAGTCTTTGCCCACCAACAGCTCAGTCGGCGTCTTGGGTTTGGCGGCTTCCTTGTCCTTATCGAAGCAGGACGTGGCCAGCAAGGAGGTACCGGCCAGGGCCAGCAGCAGGGGGAAACGAAGGGTTTTCATAGCGGTTGGGAAGTGGCGTTGAATTCTGATGCAATTCTACGCCGCCCCGCCGCTGATACATAATTTTATCCAGACACAAATAGGTTATACCAAGCATACAACCCTCGTTGCCTTACCAGAAAATCCACGCCAAGCATCACATCTACGTGTTAGGCTCAGGGCTGCACTTCCCAGCCCAACTCACTCATCAACAACACCATTCCCCATCCCATACTCAGCGAAAAGCCCCGCGCTACTCGGGGCAGCGCGGGGCTTAGGTGAGCCAACCGGCAACGGGCGCTAAGGAATGCGCACGCCGCGGTAGGCGTTGGGGTTGACGAAGGGAATCGAGGCGCTGTACTGGGCGTTGATGGCCTTGATCATCTCGTTGGCAATAACCGCGTAGCCGCGGGGCGTGGGGTGCACGCCATCGAGCGAAAACAGGTTGCCGGTGATGAAGCTGGCCGTGTTGGTCACGCCGTTGGCCGCAAAGCCGTTCTGGGCCACGCCCGAGAAGAACGTGTTCGAATCAAACAGGGCCAAGCCTTTGGCGGCCGCCTTGGTGCGCAATGCGTTGTTGTATTCGTTGGTAGCCGTGCGGGCCACGCCCTGCTCCGCGTCGTCGAGCACCAGCGTGGTCGGGATGGGGTTGCCGGCCGAGGCGCCAAACACCTGAAGAGTGTCGATGCCCTGGCTGAGCAGGAAGGCGCTCAGCGGCGTACCGGGCGGCAGGTTCGGGCGCAGCTGCGCAAACACGTCACGCCAAGCTTTGCCGCCGGGGCGGCCAAACAGCGGCAGGTAGGGCGCCGCCGTCAGCGTAAAGAGCTGATTGCCACCCAGCGCCGGATCCTTGATATCGGTCGTGGGGATGCTACGACGGGTAATCGGGGCGGTGAGCGAGAAAGCGCCGGTGGTGATGACGATGCCGGGCACGTTGTTGCGCGTGAGCGTCCGGCGGAACGTCGGGCCCACGGTGGTGAAGAACGGAATGGTCGTCACGTCCGGAATCGTCGACACCAAGCCTTTGGCACCTCGGGCCGTCAGGTCGTCGATGAAGCGGCTGTTGATGTCCGAGAACGTGCTGGTGGCCGTAATCGGCGACACCCCGCCGGAGGTGGCGTAGCCGAGCACGTCGTTGTTGCCCAGCCAGTAGGTAAAGAACGTCGGGTTGGTGGCCACCACGCGCGCCCGGTAGGTGTCGTTGGTGTTGGCCGGCAGCAGGCGCTCAAAGTAGGGATTGAAAATCGGCGTCGGGTTCAGGAACGTGCCGCCGGTGCTCGACGCGTTGCCGTAGCCGGCCGTTTCCACGTCGGCCATGCGGATGCCGGGTACGCCGTAGTTGTTGAACACGTCGGTGGCGGCCACGCGGGTGTACACCGGCAGGGCCGGGTTGGTGCGCGTGTTTACCACGCCGCGCACGGCCAGGTTCGTCGTCACGTTGGCCGTGATGGGCGAGGGCTCATCCGGCGGCGCGGGAGTGGTGAAGCCGACCAGGCGCAGGTAGCCCGAGCCGTTCGACTGCGCGTCGGAGAAGTAGGCCTGCGGGAAGGCCCCGCCGCCCACGTTGGCAAATTGCTCCGAGAGGATTTTCGGGTACGAGTAAACCTGTCCTTCCAGGTACAGGCCCCCGTCGCTGAAGCCGGCGGTAAGCGAGTTGCCGACGGCAATGTACTTGGAGAAGTCGGCCGTGCCCGCGTCGTATTTGGGGGAGTGCATTTCGGGCTGGCAGCCTAGCAGGCCCAGGCCCAGCAGCAGCGCCGACGAGGAATATTTCAGAAACGTGTTCATGGGATGAACGTCGGAAAGTCTGGTATTAGAAGGTGTAGTTCAGCCCGATGCCCGGAATGACGATGTTCGTCTTGTAGGTACCGGCCACGCGGTCGGTGGTGCCGTTGGCAACCAGCTCGTCCTGCGTCTGGGTGCGCTTCTTGATGCTGATGAACTGCGTGGAGAGGTCCACCCCGAAATGCTCCCCGAACTTGTAGCTCAGGCCGGCGGTAGCGCCGAGGCGGTTGGCGTCGGGTGTTTCGGGCGTCACGTAGCCGTCTTTCACCGGCGACTGGTCGAAGCTGCCGCCGAGGCGCACGGTGAAGGCGTCGGTCACTTTGTACTGCCCGCCGAGGCGGAAGGTGAACGAGTTCTTGTAGTCGCGAATCGAGGAGCTGGTGTTCGAGCCGTTGACCGGCTGGTCGAAGGTGAATTCCAGCTGCTTGTACTTGCTCCACTGGGCGTAGTTCACGTCGAAGCCGATGGTCAGCTTCTCCGAGGGCATCACGCCGATACCGAGGTTGGCCGTGGCGGGCAGCGGCAGCGTCACGTCGAACTTGGTGGCGGTGAAGCGGCTGGCCACCACGGCGCTGTTAGGCAGGTTGCTGAAGGTCACGTCGCCGCCCTGCACGTGGGCATCGATGTGCGAGCGGTAGCTCAGGCCGATGCTCAGCTTGTCGAGGGGCTTGTAGTACACGCCCACGTTGTAGCCGATTTTCTGGTCGGCTTTGCCGTCGAGCTCAATGTGGCCGTACTGCCCGTCGGTGGCGTTCTGCACCGGAATGTCGCGCTGCAGATTCACCGCCCCGTAGGCAAACACCACCAGGCCCGCGCCTACGCTGAGCTTGTCGGTAATGGCGTAGCTCACGGTGGGCTGCACGAAAATGGACTTCAGGTCGATTTCGGTCAGCGCGAAGCGGCCTTCCCAGTTGTAGCCGTAGTCCAGCTTGGAGCCGAAGGGCGTGTACACGGCAATGCCCGCGCGCCACTTGCCCTCGGTGGGCCCGAATCCGGCGTACACGTTGAACGGCGTGGTCACGGTGTTGTCCAGTTCCCGGTCGAAACCGTACTGCGCGTATTGCGGGCGGAAAGCCTGCCGCGCCATCGTCGCGTTGACGCCGATCTGTACGCCCCGCTCGCGCACCATGGCCAGTGCGCCCGGGTTGTAGAACATGGAAGCCTGGTCCAGCGCCAAGCCGGTGCCGACGCCGCCCATGCCGTTGTTCTTTTGCCCGGCCAGCGTGACCTGGAACCCGCCCGCTTGCGCGGCGGCCGTTCCCAGCAGGGCGCCCCCGGCGAGGAGTAGTTGTTTTAGGTTCATACCCAAATGAAAAAAGGGAAAAGGGGGTTGTGTGAGCTAAATGTAGGGGGTTGCCCCGAACAAACAAGGCGGCATGCCGAGTATTTCGGGTTCCGAAGTGAGTAATTACTATACCGGTCGAAAAGTCGCCAAAAATACCATTATTCCGATCTGTCTCATTCGTCCGGCGTTCGGGCTGATTGAGCGCGTGCTGGCTCACCTTCATCGGCCACCACGCGCCGGGTGCTCAGGTCCAGGCGACGGCCCGCCACCAGCAAGTGTACGCGCAAATTTTCGCCCGCCACCGGCTCGCCGCGCCCGATACGGCCCAAATTGTCGTTGCGCAGCTGGCGGCCGTCGACCACCATCACCACCCCGTCGCCGAACACCTGCAGGTGCCGCCCGCCTTCGATGACCACGCCCGTTTCCTGGCCCAGCCCCAGCCCCACGGCGGCCGGGTGCTGCAGCACGGCGTGGGCCAGCCGGCCGAACCGCCCGCGCTCGGCAAAATGCTGGTCGACAATGACGTGAGGCAGCAAGCCGAAGCCCGGGGCAGTGTGCATGCCGCCCTTGGTGAGCGAGCGGGCCCCGTGCCCGGCCACGATCATGCTGGCCGACACCACCGACGCCCCGGCACTGGTGCCCGCCAGCACGAAGCATGAGTCGTGGCAAAACCGCTCGCGCAGCACCTCCAGCGCGGGCGTGCCCAGCCAATGCTCGGTGATGAGTTCTTGGTCGCCGCCGGTGAAGAACACAGCGCCGGCGTTGCGCAGGCGGCGCAGGGTGGCGGGGTGGTCGGCGGGGTGGTGCTGGTCGATGCGCAGGTGCTGGGCGCGGGGGCAGCCCAGCTCGTGCAGGGCGTCGACGTAGGCCCGGCCGGTTTTGACGGGCGTGCGCGGGGCCGCCGTGGTCACAACTTCCACCGGGCCGGTGTCGGGACGCAGGTACTCGCAGAGCAGGGCCAGCAGCGCGTCGTCGTCGCCGCCGCCGAGGAGCAAGGCGGTGCCTTTGGGCAGGGTACGGGCTGGGGGCATAAGCGAGGCGCGGAGGGTGGGCAGGGCCCCGGCGGGGCGCTGCTTCGGCCAAAACTACGTGCCCCGGGCCAATAAGGCTGCAACGGCCGCGGGCCGAGGACCCGCCAGCAGCCCAGCCCGGCCCGCCGCGCCGCTGACCGCCACCGCGTTGGGTCCGCCAAACAGCCCGGGCAATGCGGCACCGGAAGTTTGTGGGGGGCAGCGCCGGGCCAAGTTTTCGGGGCCGGGTGAGAACTGCGGCGCACGGAAATGCGCGGGCCACTGTTGGGCCGGTAGCGGCGGCGCGGCGGCCGTGTGGCCCACCTAAAAAAAACCGCCCCGGGCCGGCCGGAATTCGGGCGGCGCCGTTCCGAATCTGGGAGGCAAAAAGTACTTTTGCGCGCCCTTTCACCAAACTCCGTTTTGCCTAGCGAAACACCTTCATTGCCGCCGTTTTATGACCACGCAACAGCAACTGGCCCTGGCCCAAATTCCGGACCTGCTCGAACAGCGCGACTTGTTTCGCCTCAAGAAGCTATTGCGAAGTCTTGACACGCCGGAGTTGGTGGAGCTGATCGAGGAACGGACGGAGCAGGATCAGCTCATTATTTTCCGGCTGCTGCCGCTCACGCGGGCCACGGAGGTGTTTGAGTACCTGGACCTGGAGGTGCAGCGTCACTTCCTGGAAAGCCTCTCGCAGGAGCGTATTGCCGACATTCTCAACGAGATGTCGCCGGACGACCGCACGGCCCTGCTGGAGTTCCTGCCCGACGACTTGGTGCGGGAGCTGATTCAGACGCTGTCGGAAAAGGAGCGGCGCGTGACGCTGGAGCTGCTGGGCTACCCCGAGTACTCGGTGGGCCGCCTGATGACGCCCGACTACATCGCCGTGCGCGAGGAGTGGACGGTGCAGCAGGTGTTCGACTACATCCGGGAGCACGGCTCGGGCTCCGAAACGGTGAGCGTGGTGTACGTCATCGACGAGCGCGGCGTGCTCATCGACGACATCCGCATCCGCGAGTTTCTCTTCGCCCAGCCTACGCAGCACGTGAGCGAGCTAATGGACCGCCGCTTTGTGCGCCTGCGGGCCATGCAGGACCAGGAAGAGGCCATCGACGTGTTCCGGCGCAACGACCGCACCGCCCTGCCGGTGGTCAACGAGGAAGGCGTCTTGTTTGGCATCGTGACCATTGACGACATTCTGGCCATCCGGGAAGAAGAAGACACCGAGGACATTCAGAAGCTGGGGGGCTCGGAAGCCCTCGACGAGCCGTACTTGGCCACTTCCATCTGGCAGATGGTGCGCAAGCGCGCCGGCTGGCTGGTGATTCTGCTGCTGGGCGAGATGCTCACGACCTCGGCCATGCACCACTTCGAGGACGACTTGCAGCGGGCGGCCGTGCTCGGCCTGTTTATTCCGCTCATCATTTCGGCAGGCGGCAACGCCGGCTCGCAGGCCACTTCGCTGATCATCCGCGCCATGTCGCTGGGCGAATTCACGCTGGGCGACTGGTGGATGGTGATGCGCCGCGAAATCACGTCGGGCCTGCTGCTGGGCGGGATTCTGGGCATCGTGGGCTCCTTGCGCATCGTGCTCTGGGCCACCGTCATCGACCCGGGCTACTTCGGCGAGTACTGGCAGCTGATTGCCGTCACGGTGGGCATTTCCCTGCTCGGCATCGTGCTCTGGGGCGCGCTGTCGGGGGCCATGCTGCCGATGCTGCTCAAGCGCCTGGGCCTGGACCCGGCCACGGCGTCGGCCCCCTTCGTGGCCACGCTCGTGGACGTGACGGGGCTGATCATCTACTTCTCCGTGGCCACGGCCGTGTTGTCGGGTACCTTGCTGTAAGTCGCTGACACGCGGCCGGTAGCGGGCAACCCGTTGGCTACGGCGCGCCGCGGCCGTTTTATCCGCTGCTCCCTATGCTGCGCTTCCCCTGGTTTCGCCTTGCTGCCCTGCCGACCACGGCCGTGGCACTGCTGCTCGGCGGCTGCGCCACCGTGGGCAACCTCACCCGGGTGACACAGCTGCCGGCGGGCCAGTACACCGTCCGGGCTACTGACGACCCCGATCTGCGCGCCGCCCTGCCACGGCGGGCGCTGCATCAGGTGTACCAGCTGGGCGACACGCTGCGCTTCGACCAGGCCGCCGGCCCCGATTCGACGCCGACGCAGCGACTGTACCGGCTGGCGCTGCACCGCTACGTGCTGCTGCAGGCCCGGCGCTTCGACGTCGACGTGTTTACCATCCCGTTTAAGGTGCGGCCGGCCCGGGCCGGGGTGCCGGTGCAGCTCAACACCAACTTCAACGGGGCCCTGTACTTAGGGCGGCGCTTGGATTTTTACCGGCTCAGCGCCTACCGCGGGCCGGCCGGGCGCGTGCTGCCGGCCGTGCGGGCAACGGGGTTCGGCTACGGCGGCTTCGTGGGCCTGGGCTCGGCCTTCATCACCGGCGACGTGACGCGCCAAACGCCGGGCCCGGAGTACGAGGGGTTCGTGCTGCACGCCGGGGCAGCCGGCATTTTCGACGCCCGCGTGTTCAACGTGGGCTTGGCCGTGGGCCTCGACCACCTGCTCGGGCCCGACGGCCCGGTGTGGATTTACCAGCACCGGCCCTGGTTCGGCATCCTGTTCGGCCTGGATTTAAACTAAGCAGTAAGTCTAGAAATCCACCCGGCCGCGGTTCGACTTCTTGTCGCCGTGCTTTTTCTTGCTTTCCAGCCGCTTGCGCACCGCGCCGGCGCTGGGCTTGGTGGCTTTGCGGGGCTTGGGGCGGTGCAGGGCCTTGCGCAGCAGCTCGTAAAACTTCTGCTGGGCCAGCTCCTTGTTGCGCTGCTGGCTGCGGTCTTCCTGCGAGGTCACCAGCAGCTCGCCTTCCGAAGTGAGGCGGGAGGCCAGCTTTTCCAACAGGCGTTGCTTCTGCTCCTCGTTGAGCACGGCCGAATCGGTGATGCGGAAGCGCACTTCCACCTTGCTTTCGACCTTGTTCACGTTTTGCCCGCCCGGCCCGCTGCTGCGGGCGGTCTGGTACTGGAGTTCGGGCAAGAAAGCGTCGAGGGGCGGGAGCATACGCGGTGAGGAATAAGCTGACAAGGCTACGCGGCCGGCACCGCGCGGGGTTGCGCAAGTTCGGGCTTTTGGCGGCGTGGTTACGGCAGCAGCTCCGCCAGCACCCAGCCGACGAGGGCAAAGCGCAGCGTCCAGGCCAGGGTGCGCAGCCAGTTGGTGCGGTTCAGGCCGTACACGGTGGCGTAGGCCCAGCCCTCGGCCGCCAGGCGGTTGTGCAGGGGCACCGACACCAGAAACGTGACCACCCAGACGAACCCAACCAAGCCCAGCGCCCCGAGGGCCGGCCCGGTGCGCGCCTGCCAAGCCCAAGCGGCGGCCAGCAGCAGCTCGGCCACCATCGGTGCCATGACCACCCAGCCCATGCGCGCCAGGTGGGCGCGGTGGAAGGCCGGAAAGGCGGCCGCCGGCACCAGCGCGAAACTGGGGTAGTGCACCAGCTGCACCGTCCAGATAACGCCGGTGAGGTAGGCCGTCACGGCGAAGTTGAGCAACACGAGCAAAGCCATCATCGGCGGCATACGCAAGGCGGCCGGCCAAGGTAGTTTCCCGCCGCTACAGGGCCCGCAGCGCCCGAAACTGCTGCAGGCCCTGCTGCGCCTTGGCCCGCACCTGCCGCTGCAACCAAGGCGTCCAGCCCAGCAGCCAGCCCACCGGCCCCAGCGCCTGCCGCGACCAGCGCCAGAAACTGAACTGGTCGTGGTGCGTCAGGATACGGCCGTCTTGAAAAGTGAAGTGCGCCCGGATGTGGTTGTGCACCCGGCGGCCGGACTGCGAAAAGGTGTAGTGCGCGTCCCAGGTAGCTTGGCCCTGCTGGTCGTCGGCCCGGATATCGTTGTAGGTCAGGCGCAGGTCTTTGCCCCGCTCGCAGAGCATGCGCCACATCAGCCCGATGTCGGAACCCTGCAGCCGGAAGGCGGCGTCCTCGAAGGTGGCGTCGGGGTGGTAGCAAGCGGCCATGCCGGCCGCGTCGCGACGCTGGAAGGCCTGGTAGAAGCGGTGCAGCAGTTCTTCGTTAGGCGTCATGGCGGCCGGGCGGGTGATGAGCCCAAAGCTCACGAAAAAACCGCACCCCGCCCCGGCGCGGGGCCGGCGCGGGGTGCGGGCGGGTGCTAGCGGCAGCGGCTTACGCTACCGGCTCGGCGGCGGTAGCCTGGTGGAAGGCGGGCGCAAACGTCTGGGCGGCAAACTCCTCCAGCGTCGTGGCAGTAGTATTGCCGGCGGTGCGTACCTCGTGCACCATAGCCGTTTCCTCGTTCAGCGTGCGCGACATTTCCACATACAGCCCGGCCATCGACTCGGACAGCCCGGCCGCCACCATGCCCTGCTGCGCCTGCTCGTAGGCAAAGGGCACGTAGGGCAGCTCGGGCCGCCCGATGGCCGCCCCCAGCACGGCGGTGGCTTCCTGCATGGAGTAAGCGCGGGGGCCGAGCAGCAGTTGCTCGCGGTGGCCGGCGGGTAGGGCGGGGCCGTCGAGCAGGGCCGCGGCATAGGCGGCAATGTCCTGGGTGGCAATCATGGGAAACGCCAGGTCGGGCCGGATGGCCGAGCCGGCAATGCCCATGCCCTGAATCAGGCCGATGTTGGCCAGCAGGTTTTCCATGAAATAAGCCGGGCGCAGGTGCACCACGTGCAGCCCCTCGATGGCGTTGAGGCGCTGCTCCTGGCGGTGCACGCTCACGATGGGTCCGGTGCCGCGGGGTTGGTCGGCGGCGATGCTGCTCAGGTTCACCACCTGCCGCAGCCCGGAGGCTTGCACGGCCCGGGCAATGGCTTCGCCCAGCTCGTCTTGGGCGGCCAGCACGTCGGGGGCCGAGGTGTTGGGCGGCAGCATGAGGAAGGCCGCGTCGGCGCCGCGCAGCACCTCGGTGAGGAAGGCCACGTCGCCGAGTTGCCCGGGGCGCACGGTGGCGCCCGCTTGCCGCAGCGCCTCGAGGGAGGCGGCCGTGCGGGCCACGGCCGTTACGCGGTGGCCGCGGCGTAGCAGTTCTTGCGCAAGGCGGCCGCCGATGTGGCCGCTGGCGCCGGTAACAACGATGTTCTTTGCCATGATGGTAAGCAGGTTAGCTTGAAGTCCGATGAATGCCCGGCCGCTGGGCCGGTTGACGCTTCAAAGGAAGAGGCTTACCTTCGCTTTAGGCAAGTACCGACTAAAAAGTAGGCTACCTACTTTTTTGAAAGAATTGCTGATAATCAAGCAGAATAAATTTTATGGAAAAGCTCACCAAGCAACAGCAAGCCGAGGCCGAATGGCAACTTTGCCCCCTGCCCGCCCCGCCCAACGCCTTCTGCCCCGTGCGCACCACCCTCAACGTGCTCGGCGGCAAGTGGAAACTGCTCGTCCTCTCCTACCTGCTCGACGGCCCGCGCCGCTACGGGGAGCTGAAGCGCCTGATGCCGGAAATCACCGAGAAAATGCTCATTCAGGAGCTGCGGGAGCTGGAGCTCGACGCCATTGTGACGCGCACGGTATACCAACAGGTGCCGCCCAAAGTCGAGTACCACCTCACCGAGCACGGCCGGCGCATTCAGCCCTTGTTTACCGAGCTTATCGGCTGGGGCCAGGGCTACCTGCAGCGCGAGCGGACGGGCGCACCGGTTGCATCGTAGGGCCCAGTCCGGGCCCGGCAAGGCTGTGGGCAGAGGATTTCGCTTGAACGGCCCAGGCAACGGGTGGCAGTGTCTGAACATCTGCTACCTTGAATACTCCATTCAACCCCTTGCCTATGAAAACGCCCCGCCTCCCCCACTTAGCCTGCCTGCTGGTGCTGCTGGCCCCCGCCACCGCCTTCCGCCCCGCGGCCCCCGTCACTGCCGTCACCGCTAGCTCCGCCGCCGATGCCCGCGAAGTCCGCACTGTGGCCCCGTTCACCCGCCTGACGCTGGCGGGCTCCATGGAGGTTATCGTCACGCAGGGCAGCGCGCAGAAAGTGGAGGTGGTCGGCCTGGCCGAAGACCTCAAGGAAGTGGAAACCACCGTCGACAAAGGTCGTTTGCGCATCGGCACCGTGCAGCATAGCGGCATCAACTGGCGCAATTTCAAAGGCCCGGTGAAGGTCTACGTGACCGTGACGACGCTAGAAGGCCTGAGCGTAAGCGGCTCGGGCAACCTGCATGCCGAAAGCCCCCTGACCGGCAAGGCCATGACGGTCGGCGTCAGCGGCTCGGGCCAGCTGCGGGCAGCCTTGCAGGCCGAATCGGTGGAAGCCAGCGTGAGCGGCTCGGGCCAAATGCGCCTGAGCGGCAGCTCCCGCGCATTGTCGGCCGCCGTGAGCGGCTCGGGGCGCATCGAAGCCCAGGAGTTGAAGGCGAGTACCGCCGAGGCGCGCATCAGCGGCTCGGGCGTCTGCCGCCTAAACGTCGCCGAAACCCTCGACGCGCACATCAGCGGCTCGGGCAACGTTTATTACGTCGGCGCGCCGCGCGTGACCAGCCACGTCTCGGGCAGCGGGCGCGTGAGCAAGGGCTAGGCGCCTCCTGGTCGTATTGCCCATGTATAGCCGAACGGCCCGCCCCGCAGCATGCGGGGCGGGCCGTTCGGCTAGTGCGCGCCAGCGCGTTATTGCAGCAGCACTTTGGTGACGCTGCTGCCGGCCGGCGTGGTTAGGCGCAGCTGGTACACGCCGCGGGGCAGGCCCGTCGTCACCATCAGCTGCTCCTGCACGCCCGGCAGCAGCTCCTGCCGCAGCAGCACGCGCCCGCTCAGGTCCAGCAGTTCCAGCCGGGCGTCGGCCGGGGCGGGTTGCTGCAGCTTGAGCGCGAAGCGGCCGTCGTTGGGGTTCGGGTACACGCGCAGAGCCAAGTTGCTGCCGGCCGCGGCGCGCGTCACGGCCACGGCGTCGCTCACGGTGGAAGTTCCGTCGAAGTCGATTTGACGCAGACGGTAGTAGCTCAGGCCCGGCAGGGGCTGGGCGTCGAGGTGGCGGTAGCTGCGGCGGGTGCTGCTGTTGGCGGCCCCGGCCACGCGCGCCACGCTGCGGAAGCTGCGCCCGTCGGCCGAGCGCTCCAGCTCAAAGAACTGGTTGTTGATTTCCTGGGCCGTTTCCCAACTTAGCTCCACCTGCTCGCCCACCGGGCGGGCCCGAAAGTCCACGAGCGAAATGGGCAGGGGGCCGCGCGCCGCCTGCAGAGCCGAACAAAACGACGTGCTGCTCACCAGTTGGCGCGTCAGGCCGGCGTCGGCGCTTTCCCACTCCAGCTGCAGCACGTTGCCGCCGTTGAACTCGCCGTAGTGCACCAGCAAGTTGTGCAAGCCCGCCGTGAGGTACACCGTGGCGCTGACGGTGCGCGGCGGGTGGCCGGTTCCGTTGTCGATGAGGGCCCCGGCCAGCGTGGGCGGCGAGGCCAAGGCCGCGTCGTCGAGCCAGAGGTAGGAAGCGTCGTCGGAGGTCAGGTAGAAGGTGTAGTTGCCGGCCGCCGGGGCGTAGAGGCTGCCGCGGAACCGGGCGCTGAAGTCGTCCGGGTTTTCATTGGAGCCCTGGGCGGGCGGGGCCACGTCGCCCCAGCTGCCCACGGCCCCAAAGTTCAGCTGCGGGTCGATGCGGGAAAAGGCCGGCGCAGTGCGGTTGAAAAAGCCCTGGTTGTTCGGCAAGTCGTCGAAATACCCCGCATAGTATTCCCCAAACAGGCCCGCCGACACCAGACTTCCGCTCGGGTCGTTGCCGCTGCAGCCCCCGGGCGGCGCCGGCGTCACCACGAAGGCAAAGGCCAGCGGCTGCTCCAGCGCCCCTTCGGCGTTGTACACGGCCACGGCCGCGTTGTACTGCCCCTGCGGCACGGAGGCCGCGGCCGTGAGCACGCCGGTCGTGGCGTTGATGCTGATGCCCGCCGGTAGTTTGGCGTCGTTCAGCAACGCAAAGCCTTGCACCGGCAGCGGGCTGCTCACGCTGGGCACGGGCGACGATGCGGCCCGCCCGCCGACGGTGGAAGTGCTGCCCGGGGCATAGCTCAGCAACGTGGGCGGATGGCGCAGCGGCTGCACCACGCTGCAAAGCGCCGCGGCCGGCACCGGCTGCCGCGTAATGCCCGCGGCGGCGCTGGCCCACTCCAGCATCAGCACGTTGCCGCCGCCGCTTTCCCCGTAGTGAATCAGCACGTTGTGCAGTCCGGCCGTCAAGAACACCGTCACCGAATCGGTTTCGGCAGCGTGCAGGCCGCCGTTGTCGATGGTGGCGTGGCTGGTCTGAGTCGGCGCTTCCAGGGCGGCGTTGTCGAGCCAGAGGTAGGAGGCGTCGTCGGAGGTCAGGTAGAAGGTGTAGCTGCCGGTGAGGGGCACGTACAGGCTGCCGCGCAACCGCACGCTGAAGTCGTCGGGGTCGGAAGCCAGGCCCCCGGCCGGCGGCACGATGTTGCCCCAGCTGGGCGTGTTGGTGAAGTTCACCAGCGCGTCGATGCGCAACAGAGCAGGCGCGTTGTTGAGGAAGAAGTCGTGGTCACTGCCGAAGAAACCGGCGTAATACTCCGCGTACAGCCCGCGCGCCGGGGCCGCCCCGCCGGGGTCAGTGCCGGCGCACCCCGAGGGCGGCGGCGGGGTTATATCAAAGGTGAAAACGTTGCCGAAGGAGCTGGTACCGCTGGCGTTGGTCAGCGCCACGCTCACCGCGTACACGCCGCTGGGCACCGTGGCCGCGGCCGTGAGCACGCCGGTCGTGGCGTTGATGCTGATGCCCGCCGGCAGACTGGCCGCGTTGGCCACGGCAAACGCGGTAATGGGCTGGCCGCCGTTGTTGACCACGGGCAGGCCCGAACTCACGGCCGAACCCGCCGCGATGCTGGCCGAGGCAGGCGCGTAGCTGATGCCCTGGGGCACTTGCACCACGTTCTGCACGGCCGAGCACAGGGCCGAGCTGGGCACGATTTGGCGCGTGATGCCCGCGTCGGCGCTTTCCCACTCCCAGGTCAGGTCGTTGCCGTAGAGGTCTTCGCCGTAGTGAATCAGCACGCTGTGCAAGCCCGCCGTCAAGAACACGGTGGCGCTGCGCTCAATCGTGCCGTGGCCCCCGCCGTTGTCGATGAGGGCGGCGGCCGATTGGGCGGGCAGGGCCTGGGCCGCCGCGTCGAGCCAGAGGTAGGAGGCGTCGTCGGAGGAGAGATAGAAGGTGTAGTTGCCGGCCACGGGCGCGTAGAGGCTGCCGCGGTAGCGGGCACTGAATTGCTGCGGGTCCGCTGCTATGCCCCCGGCCGGCGGCGCGATGTTGCCCCAGCTGTCGGTGGTCGGAAAGTTCAGCTGCGCGTCGATGCGCGTCAGGCCCGGGGCGTTGGAGGTAAAAAAGGATTGGTCGTCGTTGAAATAGCCGGCGTAATATTCGGCGTAAAGCCCATTGGTGGCGGGGTTTCCCCCGGGGTCGGGTCGGGTGCATCCGGTGGGTTGGGCCCAGCTCCTCAGTTGCGTGGCAAACAAGAGAGGAAACAGGAGCCAGCCGCCTCGGCGCATGAGCAGCAAGAAGTGCTTCATAGCCAATCAGCGTTATGGTGGAATGGTGGGAAATGGCATTGGCAACGGCTATTGAATATACTCTATCCAAGTCTTTATTGAATGTTATTTATAAAACTATTTTCTGAAAAGTGAACTTCCCCATGGAATTACACAAAATCAGACAAGCTTGGGGGCCTTTTAATGTCCCAAATCAGCGCCGCATATCCTGCCCGGCGCGGCCCGGCACCTACCCATACACGCACCCGCGCCGCGGGCCCGGCTGCACGATGTGCAATTGGGGCCCGCGGCGCGGGTAGAGGTTTTGGCGTTGGGATGCTTTAACCCCAAAAATGGTATTGTGCTGCGCCGGGCTGCGGCGAGCTAGTTGCCAAACAGCCCGCCGGATTTGGATTTCGTCTTGCTTTTGCGCCGCTCCTTGTCTTTGTCACCGTCGAAGAGCCCGCCCATGAACGGCTTTTTCTTCTCCTTGATCAGCACGTAGCGCACCGACACGGCCGTGGGGAAGCGAAACCACTCGTCGTTGTTCAGCTCCACGCTGGGCTTGAAGTCGACGCTGAGCTGAAACGGCACGATGGGTAGCTTCCACTCGGCCCCGATCATGCCATCAAAGCCGCCGACGGTGCCGTAGTCCTTGTGCCCGCCGGCGTGGGCCCCGGCCCCGAAATAGTAGTTGAGCGCCGGCCCGAGGATGTGAAAGTGCCGCTCGAGGAGCAGCGTGCCCGTCACCTCCCGGCTGCGGAACATGGCCAAGCCTTCCAGCGTGGTTTTCTCAAAAATGCGCTGCTGGGCCGTGAAGCCGTAGTTGCCGCTGCCCAAGCGCAAGCCCACGGCAGTACGGTATTTCTGGGCCGGGGCCGCGTGGGCCAGCAGGCAGGCCGCGGCGAGCAGCAACAAGGAACGGAAGCGAAAAGCGGGCATGCGAGGAAAAGACGTAAAACAAAGCTCTAACGAGCCAGCCGCTGGCAAAGTACGGGCCAGTTGGGGTCCCGGCGCTGGTACGGCGTCCGGCCAGGCCCCGTTACTGCGTCCGCACGAAGGGCACGGTGCCGTGGCGGCTGCCGTCGTTCCAGCGCAGCAGGTACCAGCCGGCGCGCAGCGTGGGCAGCGCAATGCTCAGCGTGTTGATGCCCGCCTGCGGCACCACCAGGCGCTTGCCCCCGTAATAGCGCCCCAGCGCGTCGAAGATGCGAACCTCCAGCGCGTTGGACGCCCCGGGGGCGCTGTACTCCAGGAACAGCAGCGGCTCATTGGCGGGGTTGGGGTACACCAGCAGCGGGGCGCCACCCTCGCGCACGCCCACCGGCGCGGCGGGCAGGCTCAGCCCGTTGCCGAGCTGCACCACCAAGCGGTAAAAACTAGTGCCGGCCAGCGGTTGGCTGTCGGTGTACGAATACGAGCCTGCGCTGCTGGCCGCGGTTTGCCCCAGGCGCGTCCAGGTGCGGGCGTCGGGGCTGCGCTCCACGCCGAAATTCACCACGCTGCACTCGTTGCGGGTGGTCCAGCTCAGGAGCACGCGTCCGTTCTGGCTCTGCGCGGCCAGCGGCCCGGTCAGCGGGGCCGGCTGCTCGGGCGCTGCGCCGCAGCTGGCCGGCGCCAGGCTGCGCAGCTGCGCGGCGTAGCCCCCGAGCACGTCGCGGTTGAAGTTGAGCTGCCGCGTGACTTGCCGCGCCCCGATGGCGTAGTGCATCACCAGCTGCGGCACGCCGGCCACCACGGGCGCAATGACGTGGTTGAGCTGCTGGCCGTGGCCGAGTTCGTGCAGCGCCACGGTTTCGAAGTCGAACTGCGGGCCGGTGGGGACGCCGGGCCCGAACTGCCAGCTCACGTCGGCGTCGAACTGCATATCGATTTCCTTGACCCAGAAGCGGGTTCCACCGGCGGCGTCGCGGCAGCCCAGGTAGGTGCTGCTGGCGCGGCCCAGCACGTTGTCGGGCAGCTCGTTGCCCACAGCAAACTCCAGGGTATTGATGCCGTCGTTGCCGACACCGTGGCCGGTGCGGGCGCCGCCCAGCTCCCAGTTGATGGCCGTCTGGCAGCGCCAGCTGCTCAGCGCCCGCCCAAACGCCGCCAGCGCCGGGGCATTCTGGCTCATGGTTGGGTCGGGCTGGAAGGTGTAGCCGCCGGTGCCGTTCTGGTCGCTGTTGCCCGCGCGGTAGGTGATGCCGGAAGAAGTTTCCTGCACGTTGGTCAGCGCGTAGCGCACCGTAAAGGGCAGCAGCGCCGGGCTGGCGGCCAGCTGCTGGTCGGCCGTGACAACCCGGAACGTGCCGCTGCCGGCCGGGTCGGCGGTGGCGCTGAACGACGGCACCCGCACCTGCACGCGGGCGTCGGACCAGCTTACCACGTCGCGGGCGTTGACGCGGGTAAACGAGGCGCCTCCGTCGTCGGCGTTGCGGAACTCCACGCTGCCCGGGGCCGTGCCGAAGCCCGCGCCGCTGATGGTCAGCACCGAATCGGCCCCGGCCACGATGGCGCGCGGGCTGAAATCGGTGATGAGCGGGGCATCGACGCCGCGGGCGGCGGGGGGCTGCTGGCGGCGGGCCAATGCGGCTGCCAGGGCCGGGTTGGGCGTCAGCTCGCGCAGCGGCTGGCCGGTTAGGGCCGTCTGAGCACGGTAGAAGGCCGCATCGAGCAGCGGGTATTGGCGGAACGGCTCGGTGGCAGTTGCCGTCAAGGCGTCGTAGCGCACGAAGCCCTGGCGGCTGGCGTAGGCGGCCCAGGCACCGGGCTCGGCCACGCCCGGGAAGCGGGCCGGCGTCAGGAATAGCAGGCCCTGCTGGCCGGGCCGGAGGCGGAGCGTGTTGGTAAGCGTCTGCAGGGTGTCGCCCACCGCGCCGCCCTCGGTAAGCACGGTGAGCAGTTGATCGACCGGCCACTGCCCCTTCAGCAGCTTGTACACGCGCAGGGAGTGCGCCGTGTAGATGCGGCGGTGCGCGGCGTCCCAAAAGCTGCGTTGATTCAGTACTTCGGCTTCGACGACCAGAGCAGCCGCCTGGGCGCGCCGGGCTGGGTCGAGCGGCAGCAGCAGGCAGCGCGTTTCGTCGGCGGGCGCCGGGGCCTGGCCCGCGGCGGGCAACTGGCTGAGGGCGAGCAGCCCGGCTAGCAGGCCGGCTACGGGCTTGGGGGATAAGAATGCGGGCATAGCAGCAGGTCGGCAAAGGCTGGAGCAACATACGAGATTTGGCGCGGCCGGGGCCGCCGGCGGGCCCTCGTGGTTGGGCGCGGCGGGCGGCAGCCACTGGCCCCTCACATAATCGGGTGAGGCGTGCAGCCCGACTCGGCCCGCGGTGCTCTTAGCCACAACTTCTATTGTCTGCTATGACCACCTTGCCCCGTTCCCTGTCCCGCGCGCTGCTGCTGGCGCTGCTCGGCCCCGCGCCCCACCTGCTGCTGGCCCAAACCACCCCACTGAGCAGCAGCGAATTGCTGCGCGGCCTGCCTTCGGCCACGCCCACCGCCGCCGCGGCGGCCCCTGGCTGCGCGCTGCGCCCCGAGCGGGTGGGCGTGCTCAAAGTGGGGCTGGCACTGGACCAGGCCTGGACGCGGCGCACCGGCCTGGCCCTGCCCGTCAGCCTGGGCTACGAGCGGCGCTTGTTCTTCGGCATGAGCGTGCTGGCCAATTTCACCTCCGTCTACGACCCGGCGCGCAAGTCGCTGCCGGGCCAGCCCGAGGCCCCGGGCCTGTCGCAGTTCGACGTCACCACGGGCCTGCGCTACTACCTGCCCATCAAAGGATTGCGCAACGAAGCGCGCGAGGAGTTTAGCGGGCCCTACGTGAGCGTGCTGGCCAGCCGCACCTTCCGCAGCACCTGGCTCCCCGAGTCCGCCGGCGACGCCTACACCTACCGCCTCACGCGCAGCAACCAGCTGCTGGCCGGCTACCAGCTCCCGCTCGGCCCCCGCGGCTTCCTCGATGCCTCGGCCGGCCTGAAGCTGAGCCGCGGGGGCCAACCCGCGCGCAAGCTGGCCCCCGCCGCCGGCCTGTCGGTGGGCTTGTTCTTCTAGGCAAGTGCGGGGCGGGCGGCTTAGAACAGCCGCCCCTGCACCGGCTGCACCACCAGCTGCGGCTGCGGCAGCTCGCGCCCGGTGAGCTTGCCCAGGCGCTGCAGGAAGTACTGAGCCCAGGTGGGCGCGTCGTTCACGTCGCGCTGGTGAACAAAGAAGTACACCTCCTGCAGCCCGGTGGCCAGCCATTCGGCCACGCGCTCGGCCCAGGCGTCGGCGCGCAGATAGTCGGTGCGGTGCAGGGCGTGGCCGTTGAAGCGAATGAAGGCCCGGGGCGTGGTCAGGCGCTGGTGCAGCACGTCGCGGCGCCCGGCCACGTCGCTGATAACCCAGGTTTTGCCCAAGGCTTCGAGCAGGGCGCCGGTTTCGGCCAGCACGCCCGCGTCGTGATACCAGGCGGGGTGACGCAGCTCCACGGCCAGCGGCAGGTGCTGGGGCCAGTCGAGCAGGTAGCGCTCCAGGCGTGGCAGCTGGGGCGGAGCGAAGTTGGGCCCCATTTGCAGAAAGGCCATGCCGAGCTGCTCGCCCATGTTTTCCAGGGCCCGGGCGAAAGAGTTGGTCAGGTCGTCGGCGCGGTACAGCTCCCGGTCGTGGCTGATGCTTTGGGGCAGTTTGGGGCAGAAGCGGAAGTCGGCGGGCACAGCCGCCCGCCAGCGGCGCACCATCTCGGCATCCGGTATGCGGTAGTGCGTCACGTTGACTTCCAGCGAGTTGAACTGCTTGCCGTAGTACGCCAGCTGCTGGTCTTCGCGCAGGCCCAGCGGGTACCAGGTGCCCAGCCAGGCTTTGTTGGTCCAGGTGGGGCAGCCCACCCAGATGGGCGCAGGGGCCACGGGCGGCGCAGTGCGAGCGAGAAGTGCGGCGGTGTCGGGGTGGTCGGGCGGCAGGCGAAAGTCGATGCCGCGCACGTCCGGTAGTCGGCCAAAGTCCATGGGCAAAGGTACGGCGAGCGGCCGCGGCCGGCTGCTAGTTGCTTAAGCATTATTTTTTACTTCTGCAACCGGCACTTGGATAAAAGCCGGAGCCGACTCGACCATTTTTTTTGGCGGCGGATAATCTTATTTCTGCCGCTCACCGGTTTTCGTCTATATAGAATCCAAACCTACCCTTCAGGAAACACAATCAGGGATTTTCGTTTACCGGCCGAGTTAGGGCTAATGCAAATTTTACAGGTAAAGCACAATTTTTAATCTATATTGACCGTCGCCGCCGGTTTCGGTTTGGATTGTATTTCGGATAGGCTAATAGATTTGGCCTGTTCACCATAGCAGAGAATGAATGAAGTTTAACCAACGACAGAACCTCTCGGGCTTGCTGATGATGTGGCTGACGGCCTTACTGCTGGTAGCCACCCCGCTGTCCACTTTCGCCGACGATACGCCCACTGCCACGGCTAGCAAAAGCGCCGTACTCCGGGGCCGCGCCTCCTGGTACGGCCGCGAACATCAGGGCCACCGCACCAGCAACGGCACGCGCTTCGACCGCAACAAGTACACCTGCGCGCACAAGACCCTGCCCTTCGGCACGAAGCTGCGCGTCACCAACCCCGAAACCGGCAAAGCCGTGGTCGTGCAGGTCACCGATCGGGGCCCGTACCGCCACCAGCGCATCCTGGATCTGTCTGAAATTGCCGCCCGCCCGCTCGACATCGTGCGCATGGGCGCCCTGGGCGTTGTGGCCGAAGTAGTGCCCGACGACACGCCCCTGGGCCCGGTAGCCGGCACCGTGACGGTGCCCGAACCCGAAACCACCGACATTGCCGTCACCGACGCCACGCCCGAGCCCGAAGCCACCTACGTGGTGCAGGCCGGCACGTTTGGCGAGCTGCGCAACGCCGAAGCCCTGGTAGCCCAGATCAAAGCCCTCGACGCGAAGCTGCCCGTGGCCGTGCGCCAGGACAACGTGAACGGGCGCCCGCTCAACCGCGTCATCGTGGGCCAGCGCCTAGCCCGGGCCGAAGCCGACGACGTGTGGCAGCGCCTGCAGAACCGCGGCATCAGCGGCTTGGTGCGGCAGGCCGAGAACCTGTAGCCCCGCGCTTCGAACCCGACCCGTGTACCCGGGGTGCCCAGCACCCCGGGTATTTTTTTGCAACTATGTTCGTTAGAAAGGCCTCTTCTGGTCAGCGTGCTGCCCGGCAGCCCGACGTGTTTTATTATTCTTTTACGCTCTTCTCATGCGCAAACCACTGTTACTGTTGGCCGTGTTCGGCCTGACCCTGCCCGCCGTGGCCCAAACCGAGCGCGGCAACAAGCTGCTCGGCGTGTCCTTGGGGGACCTGAGCTACTCCCACCCTGCGCAGCGCTATTCCTCCATTTCGGTGGCCCTGCACCCCACCGCGGGCTATTTCGTGGCCGATAACCTGGCGCTGGGCGCGACCCTCAACCTGAGCTATGCCCGACAGAACATCAACGACTCGGAATTCTTCCGGGCCTGGGGGTACGGGGCCAGCCCGTTTGTGCGCTACTACGTGGTGGGCCAGGGGCGGCACCAGGCCTTTGGGGAAGCGGGCGCCGATCTGAACTGGAGCGCCAACCGCGGCAATTTCTTCGGCATCCAGCAGCGCGTTACCGAGTCGCGGGGCTACCACCTGAGCCTGGGCTACGACTACTTCGTGACGCCCATGGCGGCGCTGGAAGTCTCGGCGGGCTACCGCCACCAATCCCGCAATGACATTGACTACCTGAGCGACGGGCTCGACGTGCGGGTGGGCTTCAACGTGTTTTTGCCCGTGGCCGCGGCCAAGTAAGTCCTTTTCAGCAGCATGTATCGGCTTGTTATTCCTCATTCCATGCGTAAATCCCTCTTACTGCTGGCCGGCCTGGGCCTGACCCTGCCTACGCTGGCGCAAACCGAGCGCGGCGCCAAGCTCATCGGCGTCTCGGTGGGCGACCTGCGCTACGCCAATTACAAAACTCGCAACGCCCGGGAGCTGTCGGCCGCGGTGTACCCCAGCCTGGGCTGGTTTGTGCACGACCGGCTGGCCCTGGGCAGTGGCTTGCTCCTTATTTACGAGCACGACAAGTCAAAATCCGACAACGTTTACTTGGGCTACCCTACCCGAAGCAGCGGCCATGTGCTAGGCATTGGGGTGGCTCCGTTTGCGCGCTATTACTTCTACGACGGCACCCCGCACAAGATTTTCGGGCAGGCGGGCGTCGAGCTGGCCTCGTACTTCAGCAGCTCGACCTATAATGATGGCAACCGGGGCTATACGAGCAAAGACAGCGGCACCCGAACCGGCTGGTACGCCAATGTGGGCTACAACTACTTCCTGAGCCCCAGCGTCGCCTTGGAGGCCACGGCGGGGTACCGGCGCGGCGCCTTCTTCGATTATGCGCCGCAGCGTTTCGGCAATACGTTCCCGGCCGAAAACGGCCTCGACGTGCGCCTGGGGTTCAGCTTCTTCCTGCCCGCCGCCAAAGTGGCCGCGGTCGACTAACACCGCTGCCGCCTTGCCACGCGCCGCGCCATCCGTCCCAGGTTGGCGCGGCGCTTTTTTATGAGCGAAAGAGCGGCCCGCTACCCGGTCTTGCAACTGTAACGCCCCGGTTGGCCTCCAGTCTACAGCGGCGCGGCCGTTTTTATTCCTCCATTTTATGCGCAAACACTTGTTACTCGTGGCCGGCTTTGCGGGGCTGGCTGCCACCGCCGCTCAGGCCCAGACCGAGCGCGGCACCACCCTGATTGGCCTTTCGGCCGGCAACCTGGGCTACGGCCGCGGCACCGACGGCTTCCGCCAATTCTCGGCTACGCTCACGCCCACGGTGGGTCGATTCGTGGCCGACAACCTGCTGGTGGGCGTGGGCGCGCAGGTTGGCCTCAACCGCTACCAGTCCGTTTACTCCAGCACCTACGTGCCTGGGCTGCCCACAATGCCGTACGGCCTCGTCGGCTACTCGCGCCGCGAATGGACGGCGGGCCTCACGCCGTATGCGCGCTACTACTTCCTGGGCCGCGGCCGGCACCGGCTGTTTGCCGAAGCCAGCCTGCACGCCGAGCACAACTGGAAGCAGGAACGCTACGAAACCGACCTGGGCCGCCTGAGCAATCCGCAGCGCTACGTGTCGTATGGCTACCGGGCGGCTCTGGGCTACAACTACTTCATCACCCCGCGCGTGGCGCTGGAGGCCAGCGCCGGGTACCAGCGCACCTACTCGCCGGAAGGCAACGCGCACCAAATCGACGGCCGCATCGGGGTCAATTTCTTGCTGGGCGGCAAGCAGTAGGCCCCCGACCGCCCCGAACGCGCGGCGCGCAAACCGGGAGCCGGTTTGCGCGCCGCGTTTTTTTGTCGGATGTTGTAGCGGCTGATTTCCCCCGCGTTCTATGCAGCGTTACGTCCGGGCCGTGCTGGCTCTGCTCACCACCGGGGCCCTGGTGTGGGTGCTCGATACCAACCACGGCGAAATTCCCGCCTTTGGGCGCTTCCTGAGCCCGTTTCAGGGCTTCTGGCGCAACGGCGAAACTGGGGGCGAGCTAGCCGCCGAGCAAGCCTTGCAGCTGCCCGGCCTGCAGCAGCCCGTCACGGTGCGCTTCGACGAGCACCGCGTGCCGCACGTCTTCGCCCAAAACGACCACGACCTGTACTTCGCCCAGGGCTACCTCACGGCCCGGGACCGGCTCTGGCAGATGGAATTTCAGACCCACGTGGCGGCCGGGCGCATTTCCGAAATCGTGGGGCCGCGGGCCCTGGAGTACGACCGGTTTCAGCGCCGCATGGGCCTGCCGCACGGGGCCGAGAAATCCTTGGCCGTGATGATGGCCGACCCGACCACGCGCACCGTGCTCGAAGCGTACACGGCCGGCGTCAACGCCTACATCGGCGCCCTGAGCCCGCGCGACTACCCGCTGGAATACAAGCTTTTGAACTACGCGCCCGAGCCGTGGAAGCCGCTGAAATGCGCCCTGCTGCTGCAGCTCATGGCCTGGGACCTGAGCGGCCGCTCCGATGATTTGCGCCTCTCCAACGCCCTGGGCAAGTACGGCCCGGCCGTGGTACAGGACCTGTTTCCCGACTATCCCACCCGCGAAGACCCGATAGTGCCCGTGGGCACGAAGCTGGACTACCAGCCGCTGAAGGTACCGCCGGTGCCCGACGTGTTTGCGGCTTCGGCTTCGGAGAAGGTGCCGCAAAACGAGCCGGACGCCGACCTGGGCTCCAACAACTTCGCGTTGAGCGGCAGCAGAACGGCCTCGGGCCTGCCCATTCTGGCCAACGACCCGCACTTGCAGCTCAACCTGCCCAGCATCTGGTACCAAGTGCAGCTATCGGCGCCGGGCGTGAACGTGTACGGGGTGACCATTCCGGGCGCGCCCACCATCATCATCGGCTTCAACCAAGACGTGGCCTGGGGCGTGACTAACGTGGGCGGCGACGTGCTCGACTGGTACCAGTTGAAATTCAAGGACAACACCAAGCGCGAGTACTGGCACGCGGGCCAGTGGAAGCCAGTGCGCCGAGTGGTGGAGCGCATCCGGGTGCGCGGCCTGCCGGACCGCCTCGACACGGTGCTCTACACCCACCACGGCCCGGTGGTGTACGACCACGACGAGAAGCCCTTCAACGCCCAGACGCCGGTGCGCCACGCCATGCGCTGGACGGCCCACGAGGGCGGCAACGAGGTGCTGACTTTCTACCGCCTCAACCGCGCCCGCGGCTACCAAGACTACGCCCAGGCCCTGAGCACCTACGCCGCCCCGGCCCAGAACTTCATCTTTGCCTCCCGGCAAAACGACGTGGCCATCTGGCCCAACGGCAAGTTTCCCTTGAAGTGGCGCGACCAGGGCAAGTTTATCCTCGACGGCTCTAACCCGCAGCACGACTGGCAGGGATGGATTCCGCAGGCCCAAAACCCGCACGCGAAAAACCCGGCGCGGGGCTTTGTGTCGTCGGCCAACCAGTTTCCGGCCGGGCCCGACTACCCGTATTACCTAGGCTGGAACTTTGCCAGCTACGAGCGGGGCCACCGCATCAACGAGCGGCTGGCCCAGATGCAGCGGGCCACCCCCGATTCGCTGCGCCTCTTGCAGACCGACAACCTGAACCTGAACGCCCAGCTGATGCTGCCGCGCCTGCTGCAGCTGGTGGGCACGCAGCAACTCACGCCGGCCCAGCGCCGCGCCTACGACGAGCTGCGCCGCTGGAACTACCGCTACGACGCCGGGGCCGTGGGCGCCAGCATCTTCGATTTGTGGTACAACCAGTTGGTGGAGCGGCTGTGGGCCGATGACTTCGGCTTGAAAGCCACCGGCCTGGAAATGCGCTACCCGCCGCGCGACCGGACCAACAACTTGATTCTGAAGGAGGATACCTCGCGTTGGATCGATGACCACCGCACGCCGCCGCGCGAAACCCTGCCGCAGCTGGCGCTGGAATCGTTCCGCTTCGCCACCGACTCGCTCAGCCGCAAATTCGGGCCGCTGGGGCCGAAATGGAACTGGGCCAGCCAGAAGAGCACCGACATCCTGCACCTGGCCCGCCTGCCCGGCTTCGGGCGCATGGACGTGGACTGCGGCGGCGGGGCAGCCATCGTCAACGCCACCACGGAGCGCAACGGGCCGAGCTGGCGCATGGTGGTGGCCCTGGGCCCCGAGCCCAAGGGCTACGGCGTGTTTCCGGGCGGGCAGAGCGGCAACCCCGGCTCCCGCTACTACGACGACCTGTTGGAAACCTGGCGCCTGGGCCAGCTCAACGAACTGATTTACCTGACCTCGCCCGCGCAGCCGCACCCGCGGGTGCCCGCGGCCTGGACGCTCAAGCCCTGACCGCCATGCCTGCCACTCCCCCACCCCGCCGGGGCCTCTCCACCCGGCACTTCGCCTGGATTTTTGGCGGCCTGCTCCTGCTGCTGACCATCTACCAAATGGTGCAGCACCGCCCGCAGCGCTTCGAGCCGCCGCCCAGCGGCACCACCGCCGAAATCGGGGGCAATGCACCACCGGCGCCGATGCCTAACGCGCTGCCCGAGCAGCCGGCTGTTCGCGACGCCCGCATTTACACGTATGTGGAGCAGATGCCGCAGCCGCCCGGCGGCCAAGCAGGATTGCTACAATACCTGGCGAAAAACCTCAAGCTGCCCGCCGCGGCTCTACGCGACGAGGTTGCAGGCAAAGTCATGGTGCGCTTCGTCGTGTACCCCGACGGGCATCTAGACGACTTCGAAGTAACGAAAGGCTTAACCTCGGCTGTGGACGAAGAAGCCGTGCGCGTGCTGCGCCAAATGCCGGCTTGGACGCCCGGTAAACAAAACGGCCGCGCGGTGAGCGTCTACTACACCGTGCCGGTGACCATCGATAGTAAATAAGCCCTGATGCGTAGTTCCTGGCTCCTGTTCTTCTTGATTCTGGTGTTGGCCGCCCTGGCTCAGTGGCTCTTGCCGTGGTGGAGCGCCGCCGTGGTTGCTCTTTTGCTGGCCTTTGCCCTGCCCCGCTCCGGCGGCCGGGCGTTTCTGGCCGGCTTTGCGGGCGTGGGCCTGGGCTGGCTGTTGCTGGCTAGCTGGCTGCATGTACAAGCCGACGGGCGCCTGAGCCACCGCGTGGCCGAGCTGCTGCCGCTGGGCGGCAACGGCTGGCTGCTGGTGCTGGTGGCGGCCGTGCTCGGGGGCTTGGTGGGCGGCCTGGCGGCGCTCAGCGGCGCGTGGCTGCGGCAGGCGCTGCAACCCGCCCCCACTGCCGGGCAGCCGGTATAAAAAACCGACCGGTCCCCTTGAGGGCCGGTCGGCAGAAGACAGTACGCGGTCAGCAGAACTCCTGACTACTCTTAGTAATACTGCGAGATAAAGGCAAAGGCTTCGAGCGTGTAGGTCGGGGCCGCGGTGAAGTGGTTGCCGCCCTGAATCGGGTGCAGCTCTACCTGGGTGGCGCCGCGCGCCCGCATGGCGTTGTAGGCGTCCTGGGAGTTGAAAAACGGCACGTAGTCGTCGGCGGTGCCGTGAAACAGGGCCAACGGGGCGCGGGGCTTCCAGTCGTAGATGTCGTTGGCCACGAAGGTTTTGGTCAGGGCCGGGTCGGTGCTGCCTAGCACAGCGGCGCGCAGGCCGGGCGTGAAGAGCTCGGCCGGCAGCGCGGGCACCGGGCTGAGCGGGTTGGCCGCCAGCTGGGTGGCGTAGGGCTCGTTGAAGAAGAAGGACGCCGGGCGGTTCAGGCCGTAGACGCGGTTGTAGGTATCGAGCACCCACACGTAGCTGCTCAAAAAATTCAGCGGCTGCGTGGCGTTCATGATGTATGTGGCGAAGGCCGACTTGTGGTAGGCCCCGGCGCCGGGGGCGCTGGCCGTGACGGTAAACTCATTGGCGGCCGTGGTTTCCATCAGCCGGTGCAGGGCCAGGGTGGCAAACCCGCCTTCGGAGTAGCCCAGCAAAAAGGTTTTGGCGTTGAGAGGGGTTTGCTGCTGCTGGCAGAACTCCTTGGCCGCCCGCAGCATGTCCAGCGAAGTGGAGGCCAACGATTCGGCGTGCTCGTAGGGGTGGGGCTGCGTCTTGGAAGCCCCGTAGCCGAGGTAGTCGGGAGCCGACACGATGTAGCCCGTGGAAGCCAGCACCGACACGGCCGAGTAAATTTCGCTGCCCGAGCCGTAGTAGGAAGGCGCTTTGACCTCGTCGGTGGGGCTGATGGTGCCGTGCTGGTAGCTGAGCAGCGGCAGCTGTTGGCCGGCCGGCACGGTGGGCACCAGCAAGGCCCCGGAGGCCGTCACGGTCTGCCCGGCGGGCGTTTTGGTGGCGTAAGTAAGGCGGTACACCCGGATGGGGTAGCGAATCAGCGCGGCGGCAAACGGGATGCTGCTCACGTGGGTAGCCAGCTGCTGGGGCGTAAACTCGCCCACCAGCGTGCTGCCCAGCAGGCGGCTGGTGGAGGCGCCGGCAGCAGTACCCGGTTCTTGAACAACGGGAGTGGCAGCTTCTTTCTGACAGCTCAGGCCGGGGCCTACCAGCAGAATGGTACTCAGAAGCCAAGTGAAGCGCTTCAGGCGCGGGGACAGATTGTGGAATAGCACGCGGTCAGGAAGTTAAGGCTGGAATTTGCTTAACACCGAGGCGCCTAAAAGATTTCGTTTTGGCGGACGAAATCCACCCGTTCTGCTTTGGTACCGTAGCAACCCGCCTTTTCCGGCTGGGAATCAACGCAACATTTAGTTTCATAACTAAAAAATTAGTTATATGTTTAATCACCAAAGAATCAGCCATGCAGCAACTCCCGGAACTCACCCGCGCCGAAGAGCAGGTCATGCAGGTCTTGTGGCGCCGCGGTCCTTCGTTCGTAAAGGACCTGCTGCCGGACATGCCCGCGCCCACGCCCGCCTACAACACCGTCTCCACCATCGTGCGCATTCTGGAGCAGAAGGGCTACGTGGGCCACGAGGCCTTCGGGCGCACCCACCGCTACCACGCCCTGGTGGCGCAAGACGAGTACCGCCGCTTCTCGCTGCGCAAGCTGCTCGGCGGCTACTTCGGCGGCTCCTTTACGCGCTTGGTGTCCTTCTTCGCGAAGGAAGAAAACCTGGATGCCCAGCAGCTCGACGAGCTGCTGCGCCACGCTCAGCAAGACCGCAACGAGCCCGCAGATGACAACCATCAACCTGCTTAACTGGATGTGGCAGAGCAGCCTAGATCTGGGCGCCTGCTGGCTGCTGTACTACGCCCTGCTCCGGCGCGAACCGGCGTTTCAGTTCAACCGCGGCTGGCTGCTGCTGGCCCCGCTGCTCACCGCCGCGCTGCCGCTGCTGCCGCTGCCCGAGCCCTGGCTGGTGCTTAGCCGCACGGCGGGCTTGTCGGCCCCGGCCCTGCTGCCCGGCGCGTGGCTGCCCGAAGTGCAGGTGCCCACCGGCGCGGCGCCAGCGGCCGGGTGGTCGGCGCTGCTGCTGGCGTACGGGGCCGGCGTGCTGCTGAGCGCGCTGGTGCACGCCGGCCGTTTGCTGCGGCTGTGGTGGCTCACGCGGGCGCTGCCCCGGCAGCCGGCGCCGGGCTACGTGCTGCGACCCACAGGCGGCCGGCTGCCCACCAGCTCGTTTGGCCGGCAGGTGTTCTGGAACGACGCCCTGGCGCTAAGCCCGGCCGAAGCCGCGCAGGTGCTGCGCCACGAGCTGGTGCACGTGCGCCAGGGCCACTCCGCCGACCGCCTCTGGCTGGGGTTCTGGCAGTGCCTGCTGTGGTACAACCCGTTTGTGCACCTCTGCGCCCGGAGCCTGGCCCAGACGCACGAGTACCTGGCCGATGCCGGCGCCGCCCCGGCCGCTCCGGCCGCCTACGCGGCGCTGCTGGCCCGGCAGGCCCTGGCGCACTTCGCCGCGCCCTCCTTCGCCCATTCCTTTTCCACTTCCCAAACCCTAACCCGTATTGCCATGCTCAATCACCTGGCCCCGGCCCGCCGCTGGAAACAATGGCTGACCTTGCCCCTGCTCGGCTTGCTGCTGGGAGTAGCCGCCTGCGAAAAAGCCGACCAACTGGCGGCTCCGCCCCCGCCGCCGCCCGCCCCGGCCGAAGCACCCGTCCCGCCGGCTGCCGGCCGCGTGTACACCTACGTAGAGCAAATGCCCGCCTACGTGGGCGGCATGTCGAAGCTGATCGAGGACTTGGCCGGCACCGTGAAATACCCCGAGGCGGCCCACCAAGCCGGGCTGGAGGGCAAGGTGTTCGTGGGCTTTGTGGTGGACACCGACGGGCGGCTGCAACAACCCGAAATCCGCCAGGGCGTGCAAACGGCGCCGGCTAAGCAGTGGATGGCCGACGAGATGAACCAAGCGGCCCTGAAGGCCGTGCGCGAGCTGCCGGGCCGCTGGACGCCTGGCCAGCAGGACGGGCAGCCCGTCAAGGTAGCGTACACGGTGCCCATCACCTTCGCGCTGAAGTAAATGCCCTCGGGGCTGAACCATCCGTCTGCTTCTGAGTTTATACCCCAGACCACCGGCCCGCGCCGGTGGTCTTTTTGCGCGCCCTGGTGGCTCGCGAGGTTATTGTACAACCACTGACCGCCTTGCCATGCTGCACTGCCGCCAGCGGCTGGGGCGCCCCGGGGCGCTGGAGTTGCCGCTTTTTCTGCTGCTGACGCTGCTCGTCGGGGCCTGCCAGTCTCGTCGCGAAAATCCCTTGGCCCAACGGGCGACGCGGCAAGCCCAGCTGCGCCTGGATTCCTTGCGGGTTGATTCGGTGGCGCGCAACGGCGGGCAGCTGCCGGGCGCTATTCTGCCCGCGCAACGCATCGTGGCGTTTTACGGCAGCGCCACCCACAAGACCATGGGCGTGCTCGGGCAATATCCCAAGGCGGAAATGCTGCGCCGCCTCGACCGGCAAGTGCAGGCCTGGCGCCGCGCCGACCCGGCCCAGCCCGCCCGGCCGGCCCTGCACATGGTGGCCGTCATTGCCCAGCGCGACGCCGGCCCCGACGGCAAGTACCGCGAGCTGCAGCCCGACAGCGTCATCCGGCGCGTAATTCGCTGGGGCCACGCCCACGGCTGCCTGGTATTTCTCGACGTGCAGGTGGGCCTGAGCACGCTGCCGGCCGAGCTGCCGCGCCTCGCCCCTTACCTGCGCGACTCCATCGTGCACCTCGGCATCGACCCGGAATTCTCAATGAAAAACGGCCGCCGGCCCGGCACCGAAGTCGGCGAGTTCGACGCGCGTGACGTGAACTACGCCCGGCAGTTCTTGGCCCGACTCGTGAGCGAAAACCGCCTGCCGCCCAAGGTGCTGGTGGTGCACCGCTTTCGGCAGGACATGCTGACCAACTACCAGGATATCAGCCTCGACCCGCGGGTGCAGATTGTGATGCACATGGACGGCTGGGGCACGCCTGGCATCAAGCGCAGCTCCTACCGCAAGTTTATCCGGGCCGAGCCGGTGCAATACGCGGGCTTTAAAATCTTCTTCAAGCAGGACCGCAAAATGGACAACTCCCGCCTGATGACGCCGCAGGAAGTGGCCGCCCTGCGGCCCGATCCGCTCTACATTCAGTACCAGTAGGCCGCGCCCAGGGGAGCCGACGCCCCCGGTAGTGGCGCTGCCACGCCCAAGCTGGTTTGCCGGCGGGCCTGGAGCCAACCCAAGCTCGACCGTGGGCTTCGGCGCCGTTGCTACCCGGTTTTATCCAACGCCGAAACCGAATACGGTCGGGCGAAAAGCCGTACCTTCGCGGTGTTTCCGACCTCACCGCCCTTTCTTTTCAGTGTCTCATTTTCAGCCTCTCACCCGCCTGACGGCGCCTGCCCTTGCGGCCCTGGGCCTTGCCCTTACCCTGACCACCCTGCCCGGCTGCGGCAGCCGCTCCGATAACGAAGCTTCCGGCACCGCCACCGCCACGGCCGATTCGGCCAAGCCGGCCGTCGTCGACACGGTGAAGCTGAAAATGGAAGCCATGCGCCGCGACTCGCTCAAGGCCGATAGCATTGCCAAAGTCAACGGGCAGCTGCCGGGCGCCATTCTGCCGGGCCACCGCATCGTGGCGTTCTATGGCAACATCCGCTCGAAGGGCATGGGCATTCTGGGCCGCGAGCCGAAGGAGCAGATGTTCCGCAAGTTTGCGGGCGTGCTGAAGGAGTGGCAGGCCGCTGACCCGAGCATTCCGGTGCAGGCAGCCCTGCACAACGTAACCATCACCGCCCAGGGCACGCCCGGCAAGGACGGCAAGTGGCGCCTGATGAACTCCAAAGCCACCATCGAGGAGGTTATCAGCTGGGCCCGCGAGCATAAGTGCATCCTGTTCCTCGACGTGCAGCCCGGCCACAGCACCCTGCAGGTGGAGGTGCCCAAGCTGGAGCAGTACCTCAAGCAGCCCGACATTCACCTCGGCATCGACCCGGAATTCTCGCTGGCCACCATGCCCGGCATCCGCCCCAACCAGCGCATCGGCACGCTCGACGCGAAGGACGTGAACTGGACCATCAACTACCTGGCGCGCCTCGTGAGCGAAAACAAGCTCCCGCCCAAGGTGCTGACGGTGCACCGCTTCACCCGGAAAATGGTGACCAACTACAAGAACATCAAACTCGACCCGCGGGTGCAGGTGGTCATGCACATGGACGGCCACGGCGACCCGGTGCTGAAAAAGGACTCCTACCACGACTACATCCAGACCGAGCCGGTGCAGTACACGGGCTTCAAGCTCTTCTACGAGTACGACCCCAAGCCCAAGCCCCACCACCTGATGACGCCCACCGAGGTGCTGACCCAGCTGACGCCCAAGCCGCTGTACATCCAGTACCAGTAGTGAAGTGTGGGCCGTTCTGGCGGCGTAACTTCCAAACAATAACAAGCCCCGGCAGTAGCTACTGCCGGGGCTTGTTGTTGCGTGGTCGTTGGTCAACCCGACTTTTTCACCACTTCACAAATTCACCACTTCATCTTTGACGCTTAGTGCGCCGCGTTCAGGTCGACTTTGGTGCCGGGCTTGGGGCGCTTGATGAGGAAGATGAGCGGGATACAGAGGATGAAGAACACCCCGATCATCAGGAAGGTCTGCGAGTAGGTGATGAGGGCCGTTTGCTTCATCAACATGCCTTCGAGGGCGGCGTAGGCCTGGCGCTGGGCTACTACCAAGTCGGCGCCTTTGGACATGAAGTTGGCAATCAGGCCCTGCACCCGCTGCTGGGTTTCGGGGTCGTACATCGAAATGTTCGGCAGCAGGCCCACGCGGTTCTGCATGGTTTTACGCTCCAGGAAGGTGCCGATGAGGGCCACCCCGAACGAGCCACCGAGCTGGCGAATCATGCCGGTGAGGCCGGCGGCCTGGCCCGCGTCCTTGCCGCTGAGGCCGGCCAAGGACATGGTGGTAATGGGCAAAAAGAGCAGCGCCAAGCCGAAGCCGCGCAGCATCAGCGGCCAGAAGAAGTCACTTTCGCCGGCCGTGGGCGAAATCTGGGTGCTCATCCAGTACGAGAAGACGAAGAACACCACGAAGCCCACCGGCAGCATGAACTTCTGCGACACGCCGCCCTGAATCATCTTGCCCACCATCGGCATCATAAAGCCGGTGAGCAAGGCGCCGGGCAGCAGCAGGTAGCCCGTCTGGGCGGCCGTGAAGCCGAGGATGCGCTGGCAGAAAATCGGGAAGACGAACACCGAGGCAAACAGCCCGAAGCCGAGGATAAACGAGAGGAACGCGCCCACCGCGAGGTTGCGGCTCTTGCCGAGCACGCGCAGGTCCACGATGGGCTGCCGGGCCGTCAGCTCGCGCCAGATAAAGCCCGCCATGCCGATGACGGTCAGGCCGGTGAAGAGCAGAATGGTTTGGTCCTCAAACCAGTCGTTGGATTCGCCCTGCTCCAGTACGTACTGCAACGAGCCCACGCCCAGCACCAGCAGGAAGATGCCCAGCCAGTCGATTTCGCCAATGGGCCGCTTGATGGCGTTTTTGATGCGCTCCGGGTCGCGGATGAACGTGGCCGTGAAGATGCTGGCCAGGATGCCCACCGGCACGTTGACGTAGAAAATCCAGGGCCAGTCGTAGTTGTCCACGATGTAGCCGCCAAGCGTGGGGCCGATGGTCGGGCCGATAATCACGCCCATGCCGAACAGGGCCTGCCCGAGCGGCAGCTGGTGGGGCGGGAAGGTGTCAATCAGAATGGCCTGCGAGGTGGCCATCAGCGCGCCGCCGCCCACGCCTTGAATAAAGCGGAAGGCCACCAGCTCCCAGATGTTGGTGCTCTGCCCGCAGGCCATGGAGGCCAGCGTGAAGAGGACTACCGAGAACAAATAGTAGTTTTTGCGGCCGAACTGCTCGGCCAGGAAGCCCGTCATCGGAATCACGATAACGTTGGCAATGGCGTAGGACGCCACCACCCAGCTGACTTCCTGCTGCGTGGCCGAGAGGTTGCCCATCATCTGGGTCAGGGCCACGTTCACAATGCTGGTGTCAATGAGCTCCAGCAAGCAGCACATCACCACCGTAACGACGATGATCCACTTGGTAAATCCGGTTTCCAAAGGTGAAGTTGTGAAAGGTGAAGTTGTGAAGAGCGAATTGCCCGATTCTCTATCTTGAGTGTTGAGCTATTCTCTATTTCACCTGTATGGATGAGTTACCCGTCAACCTAGTCTCCTTTAATGAAGACCTACGGACACGCACCAAGCAGGCTGCTTTGCGTGTCATCCGATTGTTTCAGCAACTGCCGCGTACCGGCGAAGCTTCCGTATTGGGTAAGCAGTTGCTACGCGCCGCCACATCAGTTGCGGCTAATTTTCGGGCGGCCTGCCGTAGTCGCTCCACTGCAGAGTGGTACGCCAAGCTGTGCATCTGCGTGGAGGAAAGCGACGAAACTCAGTTCTGGCTGTAACTACTGGGCGACGCGGGAATTGTCCCGAAATCCCGGCTCCAAAGCCTGGAGCACGAGTATCGCGAAATCGTCGCCATCCTCGCGTCCATCCGTAAGAAGGCAAAGGCGAAGTTGTGAAAAGTGAAATTGTGAACGGACGCCCTGCCGATTCACAATTTCACCACTTCACAAATTCACTACTTGGTAGCCACCGTGGCCGTCACGCTCATGCCGGCGCGCAGCGGATGCTCGGGGTCCACTTTGTCGAGCACGATTTTCACCGGCACGCGCTGGGTTACTTTCACGAAGTTGCCCGAGGCGTTGTCGGGGGGCAGCAGGGCGAAGCGGGCCCCCGTGGCGGCCGACAGCGACTCGATCTTGCCATTAAACTCTTCGTGCGGGTAGGCGTCCACTTCGATTTTGACCGGCTGGCCCACTTTCATGTCTTCCAACTGGGTTTCCTTGAAGTTGGCAATAACCCAGGTGCGGGCGCTGGCCACGATGCCGAACAGTTGCTGGCCGGGGGCCACCACTTGGCCGGGCTGCACGCCCTTGCGGCTTACCGTCCCGTCGGCCGGGGCCTTGATGGTGGTGTAGCTCAGTTGCAGCTGGGCGTTGTCGAGGTCGGCCTGGCGCTGCTTCACCACGGCCTCGGCCACGGCTACTTGCTGCTGGGCGGCGGTTACCTGCTGGCGGGCCACCGATACCTGCTCCTGGGCCGTGGCGCGCTGGGCGCTGGTCGACTTCAGGTTGGCTTGCACCGCGTCGTACTCGCTCTGCGGAATGATGTCTTCCTTGCGCAGAAACTCGCTGCGCTTCAGGTCTTTCTCCAGACGGGCGCGGGTAGCGTCGCTCACGCCGATGCTGGCCTGGGCGGTGCGCACGTTGGCCGAAGCGGTACCGACGGCGGCGCGCGCGGCCACCACGTTGGCTTGGGCGGCGGCCAGGGCGGCCTGGGCGGCATTCACGCGCTGCTGGTAATCGGAAGGGTCAAGCACGACGAGCACGTCGCCCTTTTTCACCGGCATGTTGTCGTCGACCTTTACTTCGAGCACCGGCCCGCCGACGCGCGGCAATACCGGGTACACGTCGCCTTCCACTTGGGCGTCGTCGGTTTCTTCGTGGGTTTGGCCGAACTGGTAACGCTGGTAGCCGAAGTAGCCGCCCACGAGCAGCACCAGAGCCAGGATAATCAGGATAATCGGGCGCTTCGAGCGGCCTTCGGGCTCGTCGTAAGCGGTGTCAACGGCGGGTTGGGCCGGGCCGCCAGGCTGCGAAATTTGGCGTTCTACCACCGGTTCTTGCGTTGCCATCTGAGTCGAAATTGTGAAGTTGTGGAGTTGTGAAGTTGTGCAGGGCAAGGGGTGAGCAGGTGGCTGTGATTTGAAATGCGGCCAGAACGACCGTTCCCACATTCACCTTTCACTTCTTGTCCTAAGCCGACTGCCGGTACGAGGCGTCGCCTTGGGGTTTGACGAGCAGGGTGGCGCACGGGGCCGTGCGCACCACGTGTTCGGCGGTATTGCCCATCAGAAAGCGCGTGAGGCCCGTTTGGCCGTGCGAACCGATAACAATCAGGTCGGTGCCATGGTCGCGGGCCTCGCGCACGATTTCGCAGGAGGCTTCGCCGCGCCGCAACCGAGTGGTTACGTTTTGGGCGCCGGCTTGTTCGGCCACCAGCTGATAACGAGCCAGTTCCACTGCCGCTTCGGGCACGTCGGCGTCGCTGAGCGCGGGCTGCGGCTCCTGCACGTGCAGCAGGCACAGCTCGGCGCCGGTGGCGCCGGCCAGCGCCGTGGCGTAGGCCAGCAGCGGCCCCGAAGCAGCCGAGAAATCCAGCGGGCAGAGAATCTTGGACAGGTGCATTGGGTCAAGGGTGAAGTTGTGAAGCTGTGAACCAGTGCGTGTTGTTATGAGCGACCAAAAGCGCGGCACCGCTCTTCCCAACTTCACCTTTCACAACTTCGCCTTTACCAAATCTGCTCGCCGGTGGCGCGGCGGAGCTGGTACTGGCCGAGGGTGTAGTTGTAGATGGCTTGCAGACGGGCCAGGCGGGCCTGGGCCAGTTGGGTTTCGGCATCGAGCACGTCGAGGTTGTTGCCCACGCCGTAGCGGTAGCGGGCCTTGGCCCGGGTCAGCGCGTCGGTGGCCTGGGTGATTTGCACCTCGGAGTTGTCGTAGCGGGCGGCGCTCGACTGCATGTTGTTCACGGCCTGCTGCACGTCGGCGCGCACCAGCTCCTGGGTGTCCTGGATGCGGGCCTGCGCGCCTTTCACGGCGGCTTCGGCGCCCACGCGCTGCACTTTGTTGCGGTTGCCGTCGTAGATGGGCACGTTCAGCTGTGCCCCGAGCACCGTGTTGAAGCGCATCGTGGTGATTTTGGGCAGGATGTAGCCGTTTTTAGCGCCAGCCTGGCCCAGCACGTTCAACGAGGGGCGGTTGTTGGTTTCCACCACGCGCTGCTGGGCAATGGCCGTCTGCTCGGCGTCCTTGGCCAGCTTCACCTCGGGGCGGTTGTCGGCGGCTTTGGCCAGCGCGTCGTTTACGTCCACGGCTTGCGGGGTGTACTCGAAGCGGCCGCGCACAGGCGTCACCACGGTTTCGGGGCGGTGCAGCAGACGGGCCAGTTGCACTTCCTGGTTGCGCAGCTGGTTCTGCAGGTCAATCTTGGTGTTCTGGGCCTGGGCGATGCGCACCTTGGTGGTGGTCACGTCGAAGTTGGTCGACACGCCGCCTTCCACGCGCTTTTCCATCTCGCGCTGGTGCTGCTGCAGCGAGGCAATCTGCGCATCCTGCACTTTGATGGCCTCGCGGGCGAACAAGATGCCGTAGTACGTCTGCGCGGCCGAGAAGGCCAGGTCGCGGCGGGTTACGTTGATCTGGTCGGTGGCCGAGGCAATGCGACTCTGCGAGAGGTCGATGTTGGCGCGGGTGCGGCCCAGGTCGAGCACGGTGTACTGAGCGCCCACGTGCACGTCGTAGTTGTTATTGGGCGCGAACTGCAGCACCTCGCCGTTGAAGGGCAGCTTCACCACCGGGTCGATGCGGGTGTAGGTGGCCGTGCCGTTCACGACCGGCCGCAGGTAGGTGCGGGTTTCGGCCAAACGGGCCTGGGCCTGGTTTACTTCCTCCTGGAGGGCGTTGATGCTCGGGTTGGCGTCGAGCACCGTCCGGACGGTGGCTTCCAGCGTCAGCGAGTCGCCGACCGTTGCGGCGGTCAGCGGCGTCTGGGCGTGGGCCGCGCCGGCCGTCAGCAACCCGAGGGTCAGCAGGAACGGCGCGGCGGATTTGGGTTGAAAATACATAGCGGATGACTGATGAAGGTCGTCCCGCTATTACCCAAGCTTGTGCCAAGGGGTTGCGCGGATTAAAATTTTCTCCAAAAACCCACTTAAACGCCTCAAAAAGGCCGATTATTTTTTAATAGCTCGTCCAAAACCACCTAGACTTACCGCAGCCTTTTTCCTCATATTTCAGAATTTCCTTGTTTATTAGTCCTCATATTTCAGGAGAAACCGCCATGCCCGACCAGGACGACTCGCTGCTGCTCTATCTCAACGACGCCATTACTACCTCGCGCAGCAAGGAGGCGCTGTTCCGCACCGTCACCGAGAAGCTGCGCCTGATTTTCCCCTTCGACGCCATTACCATCCTCACCCTCGACGCCGAGCAGCAGTACCGCCGCGTGTTCCTGCGCGACTACCTGGGCGAGCTGCTGCTGCCCGACAAAGGCTCCCCCGGCAGCCACAAAAGCAAGCTTGGCCGCATCGGCGGCACGCCGGTAGAGCTGTTTGTGCGCCAGCAGCACCTGCACCAGTACAGCCTCGACGAGCTCGTGCGCCAGTACCCGCACTACGAGCCCATGTGCATGCTGCGCGACAAGGGCATGCGCTACTTCGTGGTGGTGCCGCTGCGCACCGGCGGCCACCGCATCGGGCTGATGTCCTTGGTGGCGCGGCGCCAGCCCGAGTTTACCGACTCCGACATCGACCTGCTGGAGAAAATCGGCAGCCTGGTGGCGGTGGCCGTCACCAACACCCTGGCCTTCGAGGACATAGCCCGGCGCGAGCAGGAAAAAACCATGCAGCTGGCCCTGAACAACGCCCTGCTCAGCATTAAGGAGCGCGAGGAGCTGTTCCGCGCCATTGCCACCGAAATCAACCGCGTGGTGCCCTGCGACTTTTTCGGGGTGCGCATCCGCGTGCCCGACTCGCCGGTGCGGGCTCTGGCCGAGTTTGCCAAGGGCGCGGACGGGCAGTTCGTCTTGCTCGACGAAAGCCGTTGGGACGAGCAGCCCGGCGCCGAGCGGGCCCGGGAGGAGGCCGTGGAGCTGGTAACCCGCCCCGGCCTCTACGTGGGCGAGGACTTCGACGCCTTGGCCGAGCGCTACGAAATGCTGCGCTACGCCAAGGAGCAGCGCGGCACCCGCTCCATCCTCTGCACGCCCCTGGACCTGGGCGGGGACCAGCTGGCGGCCCTGATTATGTCGAGCCAGCAGCCGTTTGCCTTTACCGAGGAGTCGCTGGAGCTGATTCTGAACCTGGCCCCGCAGATCCGGCTGGCCATCCAAAACGTGTTTGCCTTCGAGCAGATCGAAGCCCTGCGCGCCCAGCTCGAGCGGGAACGAACCTACCTCATCGACGAAATCAACACCACCGCGGCGGCGCGCTTCGGCGACTTCGTGGGCGGCAGCCAGGTGATGCAGCAGGTGTTTCGGCGCGTGGAACAGGTGGCCCCCACCGACACCACCGTGCTCATCACCGGCGAAACCGGCACCGGCAAGGAGCTGGTGGCCCGCGCCCTGCACAACTTTTCCCCGCGCAAGGAGCGGGCCTTGATCAAAATCAACTGCGCGGCCCTGCCGGCCCAGCTTATCGAGTCGGAGCTGTTTGGGCACGAGAAGGGCGCCTTCACCGGGGCGCACGACCGGCGCATCGGCAAGTTTGAGCTGGCCGACGGTGGCACCATCTTCCTCGACGAAATCGGGGAGCTGCCGCTGGACTTGCAGGCCAAGCTGCTGCGGGTGCTGCAGGAAAAGGAGTTTGAGCGCATCGGCGGGCGCCGCGTCATCCGCACCGACGTGCGCGTCATTGCCGCCACCAACCGCGTGCTGGAGGACGAGGTGGCCGCCGGCCGCTTCCGCGCCGACCTTTACTATCGCCTCGACGTGTTTCCCATTCACCTGCCCGCCCTGCGCGAGCGGCCCGAGGACGTGGAGCCGCTGGTGCGCCACTTTCTGGAGCGTTTCACCAAGAAGCTGGGCAAGCCCGTGCGCGGCCTGCGCGCCCGCGACCTGAAAGCCCTGCAACGCTACGCCTGGCCCGGCAACATCCGCGAGCTGGAGCACGTGGTGGAGCGGGCCGTCATTGCCAGCAGCGGGCCGTTTCTGGAATTCGCGGGCTTCACGGCGGCCCCGGCGCCGGCCGTGGCCGCGGCGCCCGCCTCCGGCCCCCTCAAAACCCTGCGCGAACAGGAGCGCGACCATATTCTGGCGGCCCTGCAGCAAACGGGTGGGCGCGTCAGCGGGCCGCAAGGGGCGGCCGTGCTGCTCGACATCAACGCTAAAACGCTGGAAGCACGCATGAAAAAGCTCGGCATCCGCCGGGAGCACCGCGCGGATTAGCCTGTCTATAGTAGCTGGCCCGCAGCTGCCCGAGCCGCGTCGGGCAGGCAGCCCAATCGTCGCCTGGCCCGGCGCGGCTCCGGGTCAGGCGTTGCTCCGCCTATCTTTTTTCGCCGGCCCAGCCAACTCAATGGCGCTGGTTGGGCACCTATATTTCGACGGCGCCCTGCTTCGCGCCGCGCGGTTTATCATTCCCTTTTTTATGAAATCAGTATTACTCGCCCTGCTCGGCCTGGGCGCCAGCCTCGCCGCCGAGGCGCAGTGGGTTAATCAGCCCATCGGCTTTGCCAACCCCACCTCCCTGGCCATGCACCTGGAGCCCGTCGACGCGAACAACGTGTGGGTGGTCAATGACAACATCAACGCGTACGTGGCTCCGCAACTGGCCCGCACCACCGACGGCGGCCAGACCTGGACCGTGCGCACGCTGCCGCTGCGCACCAGCCAGAAGGAGTACGTGGCCGGGCTGAGCGCCGTCTCGCCCAGCCTCGCCTGGATTACGACCGTGCCCTCCGACAGCGTCGGCAGCCGCATACTGCGCACCGCCGACGGCGGCCAGACCTGGACGGTGCAGGGCCGTGGCACCACCTTCCCGAGCGCGGACAGCTACGCGTCCTTTATTCACTTCTTCTCCGCGCTGGAGGGCATCGTCATCGGCGAACCGCTCAGCGCGGGGGGCAGCTTCGAGGTGTACCGCACCGCCGACGGGGGCCTGACCTGGCTGCCCGTGGCCCTGCCCGCGACGCTGCTCAATGAAAATACCAGCGGGCTGCAGCCAGCGGTGTACGGCAATTCCATCTGGTTTCTGACCGACGAAGGCCGGGTGTTCCGCTCCACCACGCGCGGGCAGTCCTGGGCCGTCAGCGCGCTGCCCCTGCGGGTAGAATCCACCAACATAGCCTTCCGCGACGCGCAGAACGGCTTGGTGTCGGTGCTCGACGAAAACGCCACCAGCCACTTGCTGTTCCGTACCACCGACGGGGGCCAGACCTGGGCCCAAGTGCCCTACATCGGCCCCCTGCACGGGCTGGGACTGGGGGCCGTGCCCGCGGCTACCGCGTCCGGCACCGCGTTTTACGTCTCCACCGGCGGCGACCTGGGCAACGGCGACCAGGGCTCCTCCTACTCCGAAGACAACGGCCAGACCTGGCTGCCCATAGAGTCGCTGACCAACCACTTCTCCGCCCGGTTTGCCGGCGCGGCGGCCGGTTGGTCGACGGGCTTCGTCCCGACGCCGACCACGCTGCTGGGCAACGGGGTGAACAAGCTCCCCTTGCAGACGGTGATAACCGCCAACCGCTCCGCCGCCCGGGCCGGCTGGCAGCTGGCGCCCAACCCCGCCGCCGACGGCCGCACCGCCCTGCAGGCCCCGCGCGCCTTCGACGCCGCAGCCCAGGTGCGGGTGCGCGACGTGGCGGGCCGCCTCGTGCAGCAGCACCTTTGGGCGGGCACGGCCCCGCTCCCGCTGGATCTGAGCGCGCAGCCGGCGGGCCTCTACGTGGTGGAAGTGGCCGGCCCGGCGGGCAGCACCTACCAGAAAGTGCAGGTGCGCTAGTCCGGCGCCCCACCCTGATGCCGCCCCGGCGCGCCCCGCAACCGGGGCGCGCCGGGGCGGCAGGCGTTACAGCCCCCACCGGCGCCGTACCCAAGCCCAACAGTACTAGCTGCTGCTCAGTCACTAAGCTAAACCAGCCGCGGCCGCGTGCGTACACCCGAGCATGGTTTCATTCCCAAACCACCCACTGCCATGTCTAAGACCAATGCGCCCTCGACCCCGAAACACGACGACCCGGCCCGCAAAAAACAGGAAGACAAACGGCCGAACACCATAGCCGAAAGCCCGCAGGGCAAGAAAGTAACGCCCGACAAGGCCCACGACCCGCAGCGCAACGCCAAGTAAGGCCGGCGCGCCGCTAATAGATGCAACGCCCCGTTCGTCGGCCCGCAGCCGGCGGGCGGGGCGTTGGCCGTTGGTGCCGGCTGAACACGCGCTGGCAGCCGGTCGTGGGGCGGAGCCGAGCGGCCAGCGGACCGGCCGAACAACCGCGCCAAACGGGCCCTTTTCCGGCGGCTAAAACCGAACTCCCGGGCCGCCGTTGGCGTTTTGCTCCTACCTTACCGCTGCATGTCCACCACTCCCTCCGCACCTGCTTCCGACCTCTCCGTCCTCACCCGCGACCATGTGTTGCGCGCCCTGCGCCACATCGACCGCCGCGGGCTGGAGCTGCCGCCGAGCACGGTGTACGAGCTGGTGTACAAGGGCCGCCGCTATCCGCCCCGCCCGGTGGCCGAAATGGCCCTGCGCCTCGCCCTCAAGCAAGCCGACGCGCCCTGGCCCCTGCCCGCCGGCGCGCCAACCAACCAAGTGCTGGAGCGCCTGAGCTTCACCGTGACCACCAAGCGCCCGGTGCTGGCCGGCTCGCCCCACGACGGCGACGTGGCCGCCCAGCAGGACATGCAGCAGCTCTACACCGGCGCGGAGGAGGACGAGCCGGCAGCCGCGCCCCAGCCGAAGCAACCGACGAAAAAACGCCCAGCCGGGGCTCTGGCAGCACCCACCGAAGCCGCCGAGCCCGCGCCCGACTACGCGTTGGTGCCACCCACCCCCTACCGCCGCGCCGACGCCCTCAAGGAGCTGTTTATCAGCGAAGCCCGGCTGGACGACGCGCTGGCCGGGCTGGAGCGCAAGCGCAACCTGATTTTGCAGGGCCCGCCCGGCACCGGCAAAACCTTTCTGGCCCGGCGCCTCGCGTGGCTGTTGCTCGGCGAGCAGGACGACAGCCGGGTGGAGCTGGTGCAGTTTCATCCCAGCTACAGCTACGAGGACTTTGTGCAGGGCTTCCGGCCCGACGGGCACGGCGGCTTCCGCCTCACCGACGGCGTGCTGCCCGACGTGTGCCGCCGCGCCGCCGAGGAACCGGAGCGCCCTTTCGTGCTCCTCATCGACGAAATCAACCGCGGGCACCTGAACCGCATTTTCGGGGAGCTGCTGGTGCTGCTGGAACCCGACAAGCGCGGCCCCGGTCACGCCCTGCGCCTGCCCTACGCCCCGGCCGAGGCCCCGCGCTTTTTCGTGCCCGACAACCTCTACCTCATCGGCACGATGAACACGGCCGACCGCTCCCTGGCCCCGCTCGACTACGCCCTGCGCCGCCGCTTCGCCTTCGTGCCCATGCAGCCCGAGTTTGGGGAGCCGCTGCGGGCGCTGCTCGCCCAGCGGGGCGTACCCAAGGTGGTCATTGCCCGCTTGCTGCTGCGCCTCAACGAGCTGAATCAGACCATTGCCGACGACCCGGAGCTGGGCCCGGATTTTCAGCTCGGCCACAGCTATTTCTGCCAGCCGCCCGCGCACCCGGCCCAGGCCCCGGCCTGGCTGAACCTCATCTTGGAGCAAGAAATAGCGCCCCTGCTCGATGATTATTGGTTCGACCAACCCACCCAGGCCGCCGCGCATAAGAAGCGGCTGCTTAGTGCTTAGGCCACTACGCAGGCCAGTTAGAGCGCCTGTCATCCTGAGTTTGCAACGACTCGCTCCTGTCTGATAAGGTCCTGCGCAAACTCAGGATGACGTTCGGCCACGGCCATCATCGTTCTTACCATCCGAAAAATCTGACGTAATCCGTGGTTCCGATCCAAAACCTCTATTACCTGCTCTGCTACGCCTGGAACCGCCTGCCGGAGCCGGGCGAGTGGGCGTACGTGGCCGAGCAAGAGTTTCACAGGCCGCTGGAGCTGCTCACCCAGCTGCTCTTGACGGGCACGCGCCGCCTGCTGCACAAGGGCTTGACGCTGGGCTACGCCGAGCGCGAGGAAGAGCTGACGGAGCTGCGCGGCCGCATTCTGCTCACGCCCACCATCACCCGCGACCTGCTGCGCCAGGGCCGCGCCGTGTGCGCCTACGACGAGCTGGGCCCGAATACCCCGCTCAACCGCCTGCTAGCCGGCACCCTGGAAGCGCTGGGCCGCACCCGCCGCCTGCCGGCGGCGCTGCGCCAGCAGGCCCGCCAGCTGCGCGGCCGTTTTCCCGCAGACCTTCAGCCGGCGCCGCTTACGCGGGCCGAGCTGCGCGCCGTGCGCCGCCTGCGCCTGACCGGGCCGGAGGGCTTTTTGCTCAACGTGTGCACCCTAATCTACCGCACCGCCCTGCCCGACACCGACGCCGAGGGCCGCAGCCGCTTCCACGATTTCCGCCGCGACGAGACGCTAATGGCCGGCATCTTCGAGCGGTTCGTGCGCAACTTTTACCGGCTGGAGCAGCGCCGCTACCGCGTCAGCTCCGAAACCATCAGCTGGCAGGCCGAAGCCGACCGCGCCGAGGACCTGGCCCTGCTGCCGAGCATGATTACCGACACCTCGCTGGAATCGGCGGAGCGCAAAATCATCCTCGACACGAAGTACTACACGGCCGCGTTCAAGCCCCACCACGACCGACAGCGGCTTATTTCGCCCCACCTCTACCAGCTGTTTGCCTACCTGCAAAACCAGGCCGCGCAAACCGCCACGCCGCTGGAAGGCGTGCTGCTCTACCCCGCGGCCACCCACGAAACCGACCTGCGCTACCACCTCGGCGGCTTCCCGGTGCGCGTGGCCACGCTGGACCTCAACCAGCCCTGGCCCGGCATTGCCGCTGATTTGCTGGCACTTGTTGCCTAGCCCGTTGCCAGATTGGCAACGCACCGGGTGACCAGCCGCTTGGCTGACGCTTGCTTCCCCGCAGTTTTTGCAAACTCCCTAAACCGCCGAGCGGCGCCCGGGCATTGGTACAATGCGCGGGCGCCGCTTTATATTTCTCCGGGAACCAGCCCGATTGGCCGTGCATCCCTGCCCGGCCGTCCGCGTCACTTCCGCAGTTCTTCACTCAACTTCGCTCACTCACCAAACTCCTACCCTCTTGAACCGACGTGATTTTGTGGGGCTGACCGGCCTGGCCGCCGGCGCCCTCTTTCTTCCCGGCCTCAGCTTCGGCGGCTCCGAAGTGGAGGCGGCCCGCCTGCTGGAGCCCGCCGACGCAGCGCTGAACAAGCGCCTGGCCGACGCGGCCCTGAACGCGGCCAAGGCCGCCGGCGCCTCCTACGCCGACGTGCGCATCGGCCGCTACCTCAACCAGAGCCTGTTTACCCGCGAAAAGCAGGTGCAGAACATTGTCAACGGTGAGAGTTTCGGGGCGGGCGTGCGCGTCATTGCCAACGGCACCTGGGGCTTCGCGGCCACCAACCAAGTGACCGAAGCCGGCCTGGCCAAAGCCGCCCAAACGGCCGTGCAGATTGCCAAGGCCAACGCCAAAGTGCAGAAGGAGCCGGTGAAGCTGGCTCCGCAGAAAGGTTACGGCGAGGTGTCGTGGAAGACGCCCATTCAGCAGAACTCCTTCGAAGTGCCGGTCAAAGACAAGGTGGATCTGCTGCTGGCCGCCAACGCCAAGGCCCTGGAAGGCGGCGCCTCCTTCGTCAACTCGGCCCTGTTTCAGATCAACGAGCAGAAGTACTTCGCCAGCACCGACGGCTCCTACATCGACCAGGACGTGCACCGCATCTGGCCGACCTTCACCGTCACGGCCATCGACCGCGCCTCGGGCAAATTCCGCACCCGCGAGGCCCTGAGCGCGCCCATGGGCCTGGGCTACGAGTATTTGGTGCCCAAGGCCGCCGACAAAATTGCCGGCCCGGCCGGCACCGGGCTCATCGGCTACCGCAACAGCTACGACATCCTGGAAGACGCGGCCCTGGCCGCGCAGCAAGCCAAAGCTAAGCTCACGGCCAAATCGGTGGTGCCGGGCAAGTACGACCTGGTGCTCGACCCCAACCACCTGGGCCTGACCATTCACGAAAGCATCGGCCACGCCACCGAGCTGGACCGCGTGCTCGGCTACGAGGCCAACTACGCCGGCACGAGCTTCGCCACGCTCGACTGGAAAAAGCAGGGCAAGCCCTACGGCTCCAAGCTCGTCAACATCGTGGCCGACAAGACGCAGCCCGGCTCCTTGGGCGCGGTGGGCTACGACGACGAGGGCGTCAAAACCAAGCAGTGGGACATTATCCGCGACGGGCAGCTGGTGGACTACCAGAAAATCCGCGACCAGGCGCACATCGTGGGGCAAAACGAGTCGGACGGCTGCTGCTACTCGCAGTCGTGGCAGGACGTGCAGTTCCAGCGCATGGCCAACATCAGCCTTAAGCCCGGGCAGCAGAAAATGTCGGTCGACGACATGGTGAAGGGCGTGGACAAGGGCATCTACATTGCCGGCCGCGGCTCGTTCAGCATCGATCAGCAGCGCTACAACTTCCAGTTCGGCGGCACGGTGTTCTACGCCATCGAAAAGGGCAAAATCACCGAGCAGATCGAGGATGTGGCCTACCAGGCCAACACCCAGGAGTTCTGGAACTCCTGCGCGGGCATCTGCGACCAATCGGACTACCGCCTGTTCGGCTCGTTCTTCGACGGCAAAGGCCAGCCCTCGCAGGTATCGGCCGTGTCGCACGGCTCGGCCACCACGCGCTTCAACGGCGTGAACGTCATCAACACGGCCCGGAAAGTTTAATGTGGTTGAATGTGAGCATTGCGCCGCCGGCTGGCCCACCGCATTAGCGGTTGCGCAGCCACCGGCAACCAGCGGCAGTTCTCGTCCCCTCCTTCCCACTACTCTGCACCACAAGCTCTATGATATTGTCTAAAGACGAAGCCCAGGCCATCCTGACCAAGGTCCTGAGCTTTAGCACCGCCGACGAGTGCGAAGCCACGCTCAACGGCACCACCGGCGGCAACATCCGTACGGCCCGCAACACCGTGAGCACGGCCGGCGCCGTGGACAACGTGTCCTTGGCCGTGGAAGCCCGCTTCGGCAAGCGCGCCGGCATTGCCACCTGCAACCAGTTTGACGACGCCACGCTGCGCCGCTGCGTGCAGCGTGCCGAGGAAGTGGCCCGGCTGGCACCCGAAAGCCCGGAGTACGTGCCCATGCTCGGGGCCCAGCAGTACCTAACGACGCCCGCCTTTGCCGCCAACACGGCCGGCATCACGCCCGACTTCCGCGCCACCCAGGCCGGCAAGGGCATGGCCCTTTGCGACCAGAAAAAGCTCAGCTCGGCGGCCTTCTTGCAGGACCAGGCCGGCTTCGTGGCCAAGCGCAACAAGAAGGGCCTGGAAGCCTACCAGCAGTTTACCAACCTCGACTACTCGGTGACGGTGCGCACGCCCGACGGCACCGGCTCGGGCTACGCCACGGCCGACTACACCGACATCGGCAAGTTCGATGCCGGGCGCCTGACGCAGATTGCCGCCGACAAAGCCGCTGCGTCCGTCAATGCCAAGGCCATCGAGCCGGGCAAGTACACCGTAATTCTGGAGCCGGCCGCGCTGGTGGCCAACACCGACGCCTCCCTGCTCGGAGCGCTGATGAACGCCTTCGACGCCCGCTCGGCCGACGAGGGCCGCTCCTTCCTCAGCAAGAAGGGCGGCGGCAACCGCAAGGGCGAAAAGCTCTTCGATGAGCGCGTGACCATCTACTCCGACCCGACCAACGTCGACATTCCCGACCTGGCCTTCGGCGGCGACGGACGTCCGCGCCAGAAAGTAACTTGGATCGAGAAAGGCGTGGTGAAGAACATGTTCAGCTCGCGCTTCTGGGCCCAGAAGCAGGGCATTCCGGACATTCCGCCCCCCGGCGGCTTCATCATGACGGGCGGCACGGCCTCCACCGCCGACCTGATCAAGAGCACGCAGAAGGGCATCCTGGTCACGCGCCTCTGGTACATCCGCCCCGTCGACCCGCAGACGCTGCTCTATACCGGCCTGACGCGCGACGGAACGTTCTACATCGAGAACGGCAAGATCAAGCACCCCATCAAAAACTTCCGCTTCAACGAGTCGCCCATCATCATGCTCAACAACCTGGAGGCCATTGGCCGGCCCCAGCGCATCGGCGGCAACTTGGTGCCCCCGCTGAAGATTCGCGACTTCACCTTCACCTCCCTCTCCGACGCGGTGTAAGGTCCGTCGGCTCTGCCTTGTTCCAAACTCCGCCGAAAGTCCCCGAAGTCCTTGACCTCGGGGACTTTTTGTGCTTATACTGCTGGGGGTTTTGCCTTATTGACTTCTAGTAGTTACCCGATCCATGCGCCGTGGCTATAGCTTATTTCTCGCGCTGCTGGCCAGCTTGCTGGCGGCCGCCTGTTCCGCGCCCGCCGGCTCTACGCCAGCCACTCGGCTCACCCTCCTCCGCGGCCGCATCACTCACCCGCTCGATTCGGTTGTGACCGTGACCCGGGTTCGGGAGTCGCTGACTTACCGGGAAGACTCCCTGCAGTTGCGCCTTGGCCCCGACGGCACTTTCCGGCTGCGCCTCGACACGCTCAGCCGCCCCACGGAGTTGGCGTTGCTGCACGGTGAGCATCGGTTTGCGCTGTTTGTCGAGCCCGGCGACAGCGTGCACCTCTCCTTCGACGGGCAACAGCCGGAGGCCTCGCTGCGGTATGCCGGGCGCGGGGCCAGCCTCAACAATTACCTGGCAGAGCTGGACCGGCAGGGCCTGCTGGCGGGCTTCGATCTTAGCCCGATGGGCCAGGGCATTGCCCACGCCGATACGCTGCGCCACCGGGCCGAGCAGTTTCGCCGCCAGCGCCAGCACCTGCTGCACCGGGCCGCTGCGGCCGGGCCGCTTTCCGGGGCTGCGCAGCGGTTTGCCCGGTTCGCCACCGACTACGAATGGGCCGGGGCGCTGCTGCGCGTGCCCGCGGAGTACCGGTACGAACGGGGCCGTCCCCTGCCGGGCCTCTCGCCCGCCTACTATGACTTTTTGCGTCGGGTACCCGTTCCGCAAGATTCGGCGCTGGCCGTTACCGACTACCGCCTATTCCTGATGGCTTATTTGGGCCACACCTTGCGCCAACGGGCAGCCGGCCCGCTGCCCGCAAATGCTGCGCAGACCGACCGGGCGTACCTGGCCGCGGCCCGCGTGGCATTCGGCTCGAGCCGGTCGCGTGACTACGTGCTGGCCCGCCTGCTCTACGAATTGCTGCTGTTCCGGCGTCTTTCGGAAGCCGAGCCCTACCTGGCTGATTTTTTACGGCTCAACCGCGACTCCACGCTGGCTCGCATTATCCGCCGCGAATTCGCGGCTCGTCGGCAATTCGCGCCCGGCCAGCCCGCGCCGCCCTTTGCGCTGCGCGATTCGAGCGGGCAAGAAGTGACGCTCAGCAGCTTCCGTGGCAAAGTCGTCTACCTCGATTTTTGGGCGACGTGGTGCCGCCCCTGCCTGGAGGAAATGCGCGCGGCGCCTGCGCTGTACCGGCGGTTTGCCGGCCGCCCGGAGGTAGCTTTCGTGGCCGTGTCGCTGGACCACGACGCCTTGGCCTGGCGCCGCTGGGTGCGCCGCAACGGCCAGCCGGGCGTGGTGTACGTGCACGCGCCGGGCCTGGAAGCGCCGGTGGCCACCAGCTACCGGATCAAGGGAATTCCCTCCTACTGGCTGATCGGGCCCGACGGCCGCATCGTGGACAGTGCCCCGCCCCGGCCGAGTCAGCCGCTGGAGGTGCGCAAGGCCATTGAGCAGGCTACCCGAAGTGCCCCCGCGGCCGTGGCCCGCCGCTAAACGCCTGCTCCCAGCAAGACAACCCGGCTCGTGCGGGTTGCTTTTCGTCGCTAAGTCTTTTCAACCTCCCCTTTAACCACGCTCTTATGAATCACTGGTACCCGCGTCCGCTTATTTCCTTTGGCGCTTGCGCGTCGGCGCTGCTGTTGCTCGGCGCCTGCTCCCAAACTGCCCCGACTGGCCAGCCGGTCACCGTCAGCGGCCACATCGACCACCCCAAGGACCCGAAGGTGTACCTGACGCTGTTTCGGGACCCGCTGCACCTGCACTCCGATACCGTGTCGGCCCGGCTCAACGCCCAGGGTAACTTCCGGATGACGCTGCCGCAGGTGGAGGCGCCCGGCGAGGCCGTGTTTACCCAAGGCGGCGAAACAGCCAACCTCTTCGTGGAGCCTGGCGACGAGTTGCGCCTCTCGCTCGACACGGAGCAGTTCGACGAGACGCTGAAGTTTACGGGCCGCGGCGCAGCGGCCAACACCTACTTGGCGCAAAGCTTCTTGCGCTTCGACGACGGAGAAAACGCATCCCCGATGCGCTTTGTATTCGGCAAAACCCCAGCGCAAATGACCCAGCAGGTGGAGGCCGATGAGCACCAGCGCCAGGACTTTTGGCAAAAATACACCGCCCAGCACCCCGTTACGCCCGCGTTTCGCGCCTACGCCCAGCAGCAGCTGGCCTACAACGCCGCCAACCAACGCCTGCTGTGCACCATGTTCTACCGCCACCTGCACAAAGATGACCGGCCAGCCGCCCCCCTGCCCGCGGCGTTTCTGGCGAGCCTGCAGCCGCTGGCCGTGCCCAACGACTCGGCCCTGAACAACAGCGCCTACCTCGCGTTTGCGCAGCAGTATCCCACGCTCCTCACACAGCTGGCCCGGCCCGTGTCGCCGGCTCCCGAGCCGGAGAAAGACTTTTTGCCCGCCTTTGAGCAGGCCACCCGCCTCTACGGAAGCAGCCGTACCCGCGACGTGGTGCTGGCCCAGTTGCTGCTGCAGGAGCTGGAGATGGGCAACTTCCGCAATGCCCAGGCGCAGCTGCCGACCTTCCGGCAGCTCAACCGCGACTCGCTGGCCGGGCGTGCAGTGCGCAGCGCCTACACCAAACGGCTGGCGCTGGCGCCGGGCCACGCCGCCCCGGACTTCACCCTGCAGGACGAAACCGGCAAACCGGTGGCCCTTAGCAGCTTCCGCGGCAAGGTCGTCTACCTCGATTTCTGGGCCAGTTGGTGCGGGCCGTGCCTGGCCGAAGTACCCGCTGCTACCGAGCTGAAGCAGAAATTTGCCGGCCGCGACGTAGTGTTTCTCTACGTCTCCGTCGACGAGCGGGAAAAAGACTGGCAGAACCTGCTGGCCAAACGCCAGCTGCTGGGGCACGGCAGCGTGCACCTCTGGGCCAAGGGTTTTGGCTCGGCTACAGCCACGGCTTACCAGGTCAACGCCATTCCCGCCTACTTTATCATCGGCCGCGACGGGCGACTGGTGGCCGACCGCGCCGCCCGGCCTAGCTCCGGCGCGCAGGTAGTACAGGAGTTGGAAGCGGCCCTGGCTGCCCAGGCCGTGGCCGCCCGCTGAATGCTTACCGCCTGAGGCCGTTAACGGCGGCTCGTCGTCACGCCCTGGTCGCCCGATAAAACTTGCTCGGCTGACAACGCGCCGCCGCTTTGCGGGCTCCTTGGGGTAGCCTTGTTCTCAATCTATATGTTGCCCGTCAGCTCTTACCGCACCATGGCAGCCGTGCTGGTGGCCGCGCTGCCCTGCCTGGCCGTCGATTGCGGCCGCACCTGCGACGACTGCCTGCCCTGTCAGCCCCAACGCATCGGCAGCAGCCGCCTGCGCCCGGCGTCGCTGGGCTGGCTGCCCGACCCAGCGCCGGACTCGGTGCGCTTCGTCAATTCCAACGGCTTTCGGGCCGCCCTGCGCCGCGCGCCGCTGCCCACCCCCGACTCGGCCGGGCAGCAGGCGGCGGTGGATGCCAGTAATTTCTATTACCTGCTGAATGAGAACATCAGCGGGGGCTGCGGCCCGTATTTCAGCACCGAGCGGCGGCGCCTGCGCTACGAGGGCCGCAACCTACCGCTGACCATCAGCTACGCCCTGCTGCGCGACTTCCGCGGCACGTACCCGCCGCCTTCGGCCGCGCTGCCCGACGGCGCCCCGCTCACCCAAGCCGTGGCCGATACCCTGCCCGACGTGTTGCTGATTGGCTTCAACGGGCAACCCATCGTCGATATTCCGGTGGTGCGCCGCCCCTACCGCAGTGAGTTTCAGGGCACCCGCTACCTCGATTCGGTGCAGCTGGTGGGGCGCGTGTTCCGGGGCGTGTACCGGCGCACGGTGGCGCTGCCCGGCAGCACCGCGCTGCAGCTGCGGGCGCTGTACTTTCAGCCGGGGCAAGGCGTCGTCGGCTTCACCTACACCAACGGCGAGGAATGGGCCCGTTTCTAATCACCGCACGCCGCGCCGCCTTGGGCCTGCTGCTCGGCCTGGGCCTCACCGGGCTGCGCTGCCACTCCGGCTGCGACGAGGACTACGTTGAGCTTAGCTTGCCGGCGTCCTACACCGATTATTTCGCGCAGTTTCCGGGCTCCCCCAGCCCCGCGGGCGCGGGCCGGCCGGTGGACGCGCGCAGCTCCACCGGCCTGACCGACCGCTACGCCAACGTGTTCGTGACGCCGTACGGATTTCCGACGCCGGAATCCTACAACTGCACCATCTACCGCAGCGAGGGCCGCAGTCTGTTTTACAACCCCTCGCTCTACCCGCGCTATTTCCGCCTGAGCATAGCCCAGTACCCCAGCGGCCCCACGCTCGTCGTGGAAGAGCAGTTTGGCGGCAGCGCCACGCCCAGCGCCTCGGAGGTGTACTACCCGCTGACGGGCACGGAGCCCGGCCGGGTGCGCTACACCGAGCCCGGGCAGTACACCCGCACGACCTACGCCGAGCCGCCCGCCGTGCAAACCTTGCCCGCTCTGACGGTGGCCGGCCGCACCTACCGCGAGGTGCTGCGCCTAACTAACCCCTACGCCGCCCAACACGGCCCCGCCACCGCGGCCGGCGTGTACTACATCGACCGGGGGTACGGCCTCGTGCGCTTCGAGCAGCGCGACGGCACCGTGTGGGACCTGACGCCCTGACGCGCGTCTGGTTGCGCCGTCATTTTTAGCCCGCCGGCCCTGCCGGTCGGGCTTTTATTTTATATTTCACCAACGCTATTTTTTGCCGACCTCGGCCCCGCCGTGCAGCCTGAGCGGCAGCACGTTCGCCCTTACCGAAAACAGTTCTTCTCTCAACCAAAACCCTGCTCTATCGTGCAACGACGACATTTTATGGGCCTGACCGGCCTGGCGGCCGGCGCCCTGCTGCTGCCCCGCATCCCGCTGCTCGGCGGCACCGAAGTGGACGCGGCCGAGCTGCTGCGCCCCTTCGACGCGGCCGTGAACAAGCGCTTGGCCGACGCGGCCCTGAACGCGGCCAAGGCCGCCGGCGCCTCCTACGCTGACGTGCGCATCGGCCGCTACCTCAACCAGTACCTCTTCACGCGCGAGCGGCAGGTGCAAAACATCGTCAGCACCGAAAGCCAGGGCATCGGCGTGCGCGTCATCGTGAACGGGGCCTGGGGCTTCTGGGCCACCAACCAGCTGACGGAAAGCGCGGTAGCCAAAGCCGCCACTACGGCGGCGCAGATTGCCAAGGCCAACGCCAAGATTCAGAAGGAGCCGGTGAAGCTGGCCCCGCAGCAGGGCTACGGCGAGGTATCGTGGAAGACGCCCATCCAGAAAAACGCGCTGGAGGTGCCGGTGAAGGAGAAAGTGGAGCTGCTGCTGGCGGCCAACGCCAAGGCCCTGGACGCCGGGGCTTCGTTTATCAACTCTGCCCTGTTTCAGGTAAACGAGCAGAAGTACTTCGCCAGCACCGACGGCTCCTATATCGACCAAGACGTGCACCGCATCTGGCCCACGTTTGGGGTGACGGTGGTCGACAAGGCCTCGGGCAAGTTCCGCTCCCGCGAGGCGCTCAGCTCGCCCATGGGCCTGGGCTACGAGTACCTCGTGCCCAAGGCCGCCGACAAAGTGAAGGGCCCGGCCGGCACCGACGTCATCGGCTACAAGCAGAGCTACGATTTGCTGGAAGACGCGGCCCTGGCCGCCCGGCAGGCCAAGGCCAAGCTCACGGCCAAATCGGTGGTGCCGGGCAAGTACGACCTGGTGCTCGACCCGGCCCACCTCGGGCTGACCATCCACGAATCGGTGGGGCACCCGCTGGAGCTGGACCGCGTGCTCGGCTACGAGGCCAATTTCGCCGGTACTTCCTTCGCCACGCTGGAGTGGAAAAAACAGGGCAAGCCCTACGGCTCCAAGCTCGTCAACATCGTGGCCGACAAGCTGCAGCCGGGCTCGGTGGGCGCGGTGGGCTACGACGACGAGGGCGTCAAAACCCGGGAGTGGGACCTGATCAAAGAAGGGCAGCTGGTGGACTACCAGAAAATCCGCGACCAGGCGCACATCGTGGGGCAGGACCACTCCGACGGCTGCTGCTACTCGCAGTCGTGGCAGGACGTGCAGTTCCAGCGCATGCCCAACGTGAGTTTGCGGCCGGGCAAGCAGAAGCTCTCGGTGGACGACATGATCAAGGAGGTGGACAAGGGCATCTACATTGCCGGCGCCGGCTCCTACAGCATCGACCAGCAGCGCTACAACTTCCAGTTCGGCGGGCAGACCTTCTACGCCATCGAAAAAGGCAAAATCACCGGGCAAATCGAGGACGTGGCGTATCAGTCGAACACCCAGGAGTTCTGGAATTCGTGCGCGGCCATCTGCGACGAGTCGGACTACCGCCTGTTCGGCACCTTCTTCGACGGCAAGGGCCAACCCTCGCAAAGCTCGGCCGTGGCCCACGGCAGCAGCACCACCCGCTTCAACGGCGTGAACGTCATCAACACGGCCCGCAAGGTTTGATGCGGCTGAACGTGCGCAATGTGCAGCATGTGAAAAACGAGTTCAGAGGTTGAGGCAGGCCCAAGTCCTTTCTGGGCCTTCAGCACATACCTAACCGCGTTTTTCTCTTCCCAATCACATTATTCACCTTCCCGGCCCCATTCTCCACAATCTGCACATTCTCTCCCATGATATTAAGCAAAGACGAAGCCCAGACCATTCTGAAGAAGGTACTGAGCTTCAGCACGGCCGACGAAACCGAGGCCAACCTCAACGGCGACACCCGCGGCAACGTGCGCTACGCCCGCAACACCGTCACCACCGCCGGCGGCACCGACAACGTGTCCTTGGCCGTGCAGGTGTGGTTCGGCAAACGCTCGGGCGTGGCCACCTGCAACCAGTTCGACGACGCTACCCTGCGCCGCTGCGTGCAACGCGCCGAGGAAATAGCCCGACTGGCGCCCGAAGACCCCGAGTACATGCCCCGCCTCGGGCCGCAGCAGTACCTCACGGCGCCGTCGTACGCGGCCAGCACCGCCGGCATCACGCCCGACTTCCGGGCCCAAGCCGCCGGCGACAGTATTGCCTTGTGCGCGGCCAAGCAACTCACGGCGGCGGGTTTTCTGGAGGACGGCACCAGCTTCGAAGCCATCCGCAACTCCAAGGGGCTGGAGGCCTACCAACAAGCCACCAACCTCGATTTTTCGGTGACGGTGCGCACGCCCGACGGCACCGGCTCGGGCTACGCCGTGGCCGACTACACCGACGCCACGAAGTTCGACGCCAAGGCCCTCACCCAGCGGGCGGCCACCAAGGCCAGTTCCTCGGTGGGCGCCAAGGCCATCGAGCCGGGCAAATACACCGTGATTCTGGAGCCGGCCGCGTTGGTCTCGGATGAGGGGCTGATCAACCGGCTGGTGTACGCCTTCGACGCGCGCGAAGCCGACGAGGGCCGTTCTTTCCTCAGCAAAAAAGGCGGCGGCACGCGCAAGGGCGAAAAGCTCTTCGACTCGCGCATCAGCATCAGCATCGACCCCACCAACGCGCTGGCGCCCAGCGGCACCTTCGACAACGAGGGCCTGCCGGTGAAGAAGCTGCCCATCATCGAGAAGGGCGTGGCCAAAAACCTCTACTACTCGCGCTACTGGGCCCAGAAAAGCAAGACCGAGCCCACCGGCTTCACCGGCAACTTCGTCATGGAAGGCGGCACCCAGAGCCTGGAAGAATTAATCAAGAGCACGCAGAAAGGCATCCTGGTCACGCGCCTCTGGTACATCCGCGACGTGGACCCGCAAACCCTGCTGGTCACAGGCCTCACGCGCGACGGGACGTTCTACATCGAGAACGGCAAGATCAAGCACCCCATCAAGAACATGCGCTTCAACGAAAGCCCGGTGATTATGCTCAACAACGTGGAGGCCATCGGCCGGGCCCAGCGCCTGGGCGGCAACCTGGTGCCCCCGCTGAAAATCCGCGACTTTACCTTCACCTCCCTCTCCGACGCCATCTGAGCCGGCCGGCGGGCGCCGCGCGCCGGGGCCCGCCGCTTACCGGGTGTTGCGCAGGCCGAACAGGTAGCCCACCGACACGTCCAGCGCCCGGTTGTAGAGCCCGCCGATGCCGCCGGCGCGGCGGGCCAGCTGGTCGACCTCGTTGTTGTTGATGTCGGTGAAGCCGTGGTTGTAGCGGGCCGCCAGGATCAGGCCGTTGGGCAAGTCCGCCCCCAGGCCGGCGCAAAACGCCACGTCGTTGCGGTAGTCGCTGCGCACGTCGGCGTTGGTGGTGATGTAGCCGCGCATGGGCGAATACCCGACCTGCCCGCGCCGCCGGGCCGTGAGCAGCACGCCCAGCTGCGGGCCGAAGTCCAGGTGCAGCCCCGAGCCCAGGTACACCTTGGCCAGCACCGGCACGTTGAGGTAGTTCAGGCGCACGCGATTGTCCAGGGGCGTGCCGGCCAACACGTACTTGCTGCGGCAGCCCTGCTGGGCAAACACCACCGCCGGCTGCAGCGCAAAGCCGGGGCTGGGCCGCCACTGCATCAGCACGCCGGCCGCCAGCCCCGGCTGGTAACGGGCCCCTTCGTTGATGGTTCCGTCGAGCGTGGCCAAACTCAGGCCGGCCCGCAGGCCGAAATGCACGCCGTTGGACTGGGCGCAAGCGCCTTCCGTCAGCAGTAAGCCACTGATTAGTAGAACAATTTTACGCATAGCACACCATCTACAAACGCCCGGCAATATACGGCCGGAAAGTCGGCCGCAGGCCGGTGCCGGGCCGGGCGGAAGCGTTAGTTTTGTAGCCCTGCCTACCCGCTACTTGCTTATCCTCCCCGCTTATGCCCGTCATTGCCCGCGCCCGCGTTGGGTTGTTTGCCCTTAGCCTGTGCACCACCGCGCCGGCGGCCCTGGCCCAGCAGCCGGCCACTGCCCAGCCCGACAGCATCCGCTGGCGCGACACCAAACCCGACGCCCGGCACGGGCTGGGCACCATGATTGTGGAGGCCGACGGCCGCCGCGTGCGGGCGTACCTGCCCACCGACGCTTTCGGCTTCGAAGCCCTGGTGCCCTACCTACCGAGCAACCCCGAAGTGCGGCCTTTTCCCAAAGCCAAAGTGGTGAAAGTAGAGCTATTGCGCTCGATGACGGTGCGCGAACGGTACTACGAAACCATGCGCTTGCCCGGCGACGCGCACCCGCGCATCATGGCCTGGCGGGTGGTCAACGACGGCCCGGTGGAACTGTTTGTCTACTCCGATTCGGCCGTGCCCATGGTGCCGCTGCTCGGCTTCGGCGTGGGGCTGCTCACCGCCGCGCTCAGCACCATTCCCAACAGCCACTGGTATCTGCGCCGCGACGGGCAGCTGCTGGCGGTGGAACGGGGCAAGTTTCGGGAGCAGATGAGCCAGTACGTGCAGGACTGCGTGGCCCTGCAGGCCCAGATCCGCACGGGCGCCAAGGACTTCGGCTACGGCGACATGCCCCGCATCATCAGCCTCTACAACGACTATTTGCGGCAGCAGGCCCCGGCCGGCGCCCACTAACGGCTGCCGCCGAACTTGATGGCTAGGTAGCCCTGGATGACGCGGTTTTTCAGCCGGGCGTCGTTGACGGAGCGAATGTCGCGGTAGTCGGCCACGTCGTTGAGGCCTGCGTTGAAGCGGCCGCCCACGGCGAAGGTTCGGCCCAGGTCGACTTCGGCGCCGGCGCAGAGGCTGAAGTCCTGGCGCTTAAACTGGTCGGTGACTTGCTGCTGCACCGAGCCGTACTCGGGCGCGCCGTTGTTCACGCGCACCACCTTGGTGCCCTTCTGCTCGGCCTGCAGCAGCACGCCGAACTGCGGCCCGCCCTGCAGGTGCACGGGACCGAGCTTCAGGTCGAGCAGCACGGGCACGGCCAAGTAGTAGAGCTGGGTGGTGTAGTCCTCGTCGCTGGATTTGAACTCGGAGCCCTGCACGGAGTATTGCACTTCGGGCCGCAGGGAGAGCGGACCCACCAGGTTGTAGTTGTAGAAAGCGCCCGCGTGCCAGGAGGTGTTGTACTTGGTGCTGGCCTGAATTTGCTCCCCGTCGAGCACGGCGGCGTTGACGCCGCCCTTCAGGCCGAAGTATTGGGCGTGGGCCGCCGAAGCAGCGCCAACCAGGAGGACCGACAGCAAAAACCGTTTCATAAGCAAGGAGGTCGAGGGAGAAAGGAGGGCCCGCCGCGGGGCGGGGCGGCAAAAGTCGGGAGCAGAACGCCAAGTTCTATCACATCATTGTGGCCACGCGCGGGCCCAGCCTCGGCCGGCGCTACGGCAGCTGGTAGGCCACGAACCCCTGAAAGACGCGGTTGCGCAGCCGCTCGTCGTTGACGCCGCTGATGTGCCGGGCCTCGTTTACGTCGCTAAGGCCGGCCACGAAGCGCGCCCCCACCGACAGCCCCGCCAGCAGCTTCACCCCGGCACCGACGCACAGGCTCAGGTCGGCTTTCTTGTAGCGGTTCCAGGCGCCGCGGTCGTCGCTGCCGTACACGGCCGTGCCGTCGTTGGTTTCGCCCACCATCAGGCGGCCTTCTTCCCGGGCCTTGAGCAGCAGGCCCAGCTGCGGCCCGGCCTCCACGTAGGCGCGGGCCAGGCGCACCTTGGCCAGCACCGGGGCGTTGAGGTAGTGCAGCTTGGTGGCGAAGTCGGCTGCTTCCGACTTAAAGCTGCCGCCTTGCAGCGAGTACTGCAGCTCCGGCTGCACCGACAGCGGCCCGAACAGCTTGGCTTCGTAAAAGACGCCCACGTGGTGGGTGGTGCGGAATTTGGTGCTGGTCGAAAGATTCTGGCCGTCGAGCACGGCGGCGTTGACGCCGGCTTTCACGCCGAATTGGGCCTGGGCGGCCGGGGCAGCCAGCAGCCCGCAGAGCACGAGCGGAACAAGACGTTTCATCACAATGGCAGAAGAAGTTACACCACTAATGGCGGGGTGTTCTACGGGCAACAAGCCGCTGGGGCTGCATTTCCCACCTGCTTTCATTTGATAGTGAAGAGCTTATATCCTCGCTTCTAACATTTCATGCCCTTACTGCCAAAGTTCTGACCGCCTCCGACCCCGCTGAGCCGCCCTTGCTTGAGGCTCCTGGTTCGTTGGTTTTGGCGCGTCCGAGCGCCGACCTTCGCCGGGGCCGTGCCACTCCGGCCGACTTCTCCCGTCTGTAGGCCGTTATTTGCCTGTACATGCCTACGCCCTTCACCTTCGTGCGCCTCAGCTACCGTTCCGGCGACTGGGACGCCGTAGACGAGCGGATGCCCGCCAACCTGCTGCACTCGCTTATCGAATACACCACCGTCAAGGTCAACCCCAAGGAAAAGGTGGTGGCCCTGGACTCGGCGGAGCTGTTCAACTATCCGTTTTGCTACCTCTCGGGCCACCGGCTGGTGCAGTTCACGGCGGCCGAGAAAAAGAACTTTGTGCAGTACGTGCGCGGCGGCGGCTTCGTGTTCGTCGACGACTGCAACCACGACATCGACGGGCTATTTGCGCGCTCCTTCGAGGAGCAGATGCGGCTGTGCTTCGGCAGCGGAGCGCTGAAGAAACTACCGAATAACCACCCCATCTACTCACAGTTTTTCACCTTTAAGGAGGGCCCGCCCAACACCGCCTTCGAACTCAACGGCTGGGGCGACGACCTGGTGCACGACTACCTCAAAGCGGTGGAAATCAAGGGCCGCATCGGGGTGCTGTACTCCAACAAGGACTACGGCTGCGAGTGGGACTACGACTTCCGCAACAAACGCTTCCTGGCCGAAGACAACACCAAGTTCGGCGTCAATATCCTGCTTTACGCTTTGACCGCCTGAGGCCTACAAGCACAGCCCGAGCGTCCAGCGCATGTCGTAGTTGATGGGCAGGATGCCCAGTGGCAGCAGCTCGTTGGCCCCCAGCTGGCTTTGGCGGGCTTGGTCGAAGGCGCCGTTTTGCCAGACGCGGTACTGCCCCGAGCAGGCCACGGCAAACCCCATCATTAGCTGCGGCCGCCGCTTGGTCAGCGCGCCCTCCACGCCCGTGATGAGGCCGGCGCTGGCCCAGCCCGATTTGGGCGTGGCCCCTTCCCGGTACAGAGTAGGCCAGGCCATGCGCCGGTAGCCCAGCACCGGGCCCAGGTAAAACATGCTCGGGTCGTCGGCGCGCTCCGAGAGCTTCACGGCCACGAAGCGCAGCTGCGCTGCCGCGCCCTCCACTTCCCGGGGCCGAGCCCCGCCGCGGTGCAGCCAGTCCAGCTGCAGCGTTTTGTTGGCCGCCAGGTAGTATTCGGCGGAAATCAGCCAGCTGGGCTGCACCCGGCCCACGGAAAGGGCCGTGGTTACCGGGCGGGCAACGTCCATTTTCACCGTGAGCCGCCCCCGCAGCGAATCGACGGGGGCGGCCGTCTGGGACCGGGCGGGCAAGGCGGCCGCGATGATGAAGCCTAAGGCCGTCGTCGGGCCCGTGCGGCCTATGCGCCGCATGTGTAAAGAACTCATCTGGATGTTGCTAGAAGTAGGGTCGTCGAATTATCGTGGCCAAATTCGCCGACTTTCCCTGCCGATGCGCGCCGATTGTCGGCCGAATCAGACTTTTGCGCGGCCAAAATTGGGCGCCGGCGGCATTGGCGGGGCTATCGGGCCCACTTTACCCGAGGTTGTTCGGGAGCTGTGTAGTATGTTGTTGGGCCTTATTGTGTTCAGCTGATTACCTATCCTTGGTATGACAATACCCCTACTCTTCGCCGGTTTGCTGGGCGCCAGCCTGCTGGCCACGCCCGCCGCAGCGCAGATAGACGTTCACGTTCAGCCGCCCGGCGGCCCGCTAAAGCTGCGCTACGGTCTGCGCGTGGGCGGGCTCTCGGCCCGCACTACCCGGCCCTCCCCGTACATCTACTTCAACGGGCAGGCCCACCTCTACGGGCTGCAGGGCGGCGTAGCGGCCGAGCTGGCTTGGGGCTGGTTGGCCGTGCAGCCGGCTTTGGTGTACTCCCAGAAGGGCCACGTATTTGATAACGTTTACACGCGCACGCTGCAGGGGCAGCAATACAAAACCCACTACCGCGACAAGCTGCGCCTCAACTACTTGGAGCTGCCCGTCAACTTCGTGGCCACGGTGCACCGCGTGCAGTTGCTGGCCGGGCCCTACGTGGCCTGGGCCGTGTCGGGCTACACCCTGCAGCACGACCAGTCGGTGGGCGCCGGCGCCAACGGCAGCTTCGACAACCAGTACCGCGAGCGGCTGCATTTCGGCCGCGGCAGCGACTACCGCCTCGATTACTTTCGCCGGTTCGACGCCGGGTTCAACGCGGGCCTGGGCTACCGGCTCGGCCCGGTGCAGGCCCAGCTGACCTACGCCCGCGGGTTCGTCGACTTCGATTATCCGGCCCCCGACCCGGCCAACCGCACCATTTACTCGGGCTATCAGGGCAACAGCTTCAACCGCCACCACGACTGGCAACTGCACGCCACCTATTTCTTCGGCGGCGAATAACGAGCCGGCGGCCTACTCTTTTCAGCGTAGCTATGCGTCTACTTATCTGCCTAACGGGCGTGCTGGCCGGCAGCCTGCTGACGGCCCGGGCCCAGCAGCGCCTATACCTGGATGCCCAGCTCGGGGCAGAATACGACTTTGCCGAAGGCGCACACTTCGGCAAGGGCCAAGGGCCGTTCAAAGCCCGCGACTTTGGACTGGGCGTGCTGGCCGCGCCGCTGCTGCGCTGGCAAGGCCCCACCTGGTCGGTGTCGACGGGCTACACCAGCGGCACGGCGGGCTGGGGCTACCGGCTCACTGTGCCGGCCAGCGCCACGCACAACCCCTCCTCCCGCGGTGACGCGCGCAAACACTACACCGGCGCCAACCTCCGCCGCATTCCGCTGCTGGTCAGCCACCGCCTGACCGACGTGGACTGGACGCTGCTGAACACGGCCCGCGGCCCGCTGCAGCTGGCCTTTCGGCTGGAAGGCGTGGTGGGCGGCGGCCTGCAGGCCCGCGGCAACACCTGCCTCGACTGCGGCAACCTGACCGGGGGCGGCGGCCGCGACACCATCACATTTACCCCGCGCCCGTATTGGCGCCGTCGCTGGGGCGGCTACCTCACGGCCGGGGCCACGGCCCGGTTCTACCACCGCGGCCAGGAGCGCCTGACCCTGCGCCTGCTGCTCACCCAGGGGTTGCAAGACATGATAGTCGTGCCGCTGGACTACCGCTACAACGGCCACCGCGGCAGCACCACCCTGCACGTGCGCGGCTCGGGCGTGAGCTTGGCGGTGGGTTATCCGCTCAAACTCCACCCCTTGCGCGGCGCGGCGCCGGAATAAGGCTATTTTCCGGCCCGCTCACGCAGCCCCACCGCCCCAAAGCCGGACTTTACGGCTCCGCCACTTCCTTACCGCCTTGACCGAACAAGAACTCCACCGCCTGCTCGACAAACTTCCCCGCCTGCGCCAGGAAATCGGCAAGGTCATCGTGGGCCAGCACGAAGTCCTGGACGAAGTGCTGGTGGCCCTGCTGGCCGGCGGCCACGCCCTGCTCGAAGGCGTGCCCGGCCTAGCCAAAACCCTGCTGGTGCGCACCTTGGCCGCCGCCACCGATATGTCGTTTCGCCGCATTCAGTTCACGCCCGACCTGATGCCCACCGACATCCTAGGCACCGAAGTGCTGGAGGAAGACCACGCCACGGGCCGCCGCTCGTTTCAGTTCGTGCGCGGGCCGGTGTTTGCCAACCTCGTGCTGGCCGACGAAATCAACCGCACGCCGCCCAAAACCCAGGCCGCCTTGCTGGAGGTGATGCAAGAGTTTGAGGTGACCTACGCCGGCCAGACGCACCCGCTGCCCGACCCGTTCTTCCTGCTGGCCACCCAAAACCCCATCGAGCAGGCCGGCACCTACCCGCTGCCCGAAGCTCAGCTCGACCGGTTCCTGCTCTACATCCGCATCGGCTACCCCTCGGAAGCGGAGGAGCTGGCCATCTTGCAGGGCACCACCGGCACCGGCGGGCAGCAGCCCGAGCCCGTTGTCGGGGCCGAAGAGCTGCGTCAGCTGCGCCGGTTGGTGCGCGAGGTCAGCATCAGCCCCGAGCTGCTGCAGTACGTCACGCGCGTGGTGCGCGCCACCCGCCCCGATGGCTCGCCTGTAAAGTTCATTCAGGACTACGGCCGCTGGGGCGCCGGCCCGCGCGCCGGGCAGGCCCTGGTGCTTTGCGCCAAGGCCCGGGCCCTGCTGCACGGCCGCTTCGCCGCTACGCTGGAAGACGTGCGCCAGCTGGCCGCGCCGGTCTTGCGCCACCGCCTGCTGCTCAACTTCCAAGCCGAAGCCGACCGCCTCAGCCCCGACGACGCCGTGGCGGCGCTCCTCCAAGCCGTGCCCGTATGATGCGCCGCCTTGCCTTGGCCGCCCTGCTGCTGCTCGGCGGCTGCGCCAGCCCCGAGGCCCGCGTACCGAACTGGGCGGGTGGCCTCGTGGAACAGCCCGGCCTGTACGTCGACCCGCGCACGGGCCTGCATCTCCGGGTGAAAACCGCCGGGGGCTTGGTCAACTACACGGTGCAGGACAGCACCGGCCGGGAGCTGTTTCACAACCGGGAGCGGGCCAGCGCCCACCAGCGCTGGGCCCTGTACGCGGCTCCCGACGGCAGCCTCTGGGTCGCCAGCTCCGACGTCGGCACCATTGTGTGGCGCCGAAATTCCGAGGGCGCGTACTACCAGCGCGACGCCACGGGCGAAGAGCCGGACCGCCCGGCCGTCCTGGCGCCTTTCTATCGTTGAATCTGCCTGTTCCCGCTTCTTGTGCTCGACGCCGCCGCCCTGCTTGCCCTCGGTAACCTACCCCTGGTGGCCCGGCTCATTGCCGACGGCGCCCAGGCCGGGCTTCATCCCAGCCGCCGGCGTGGCGCGGGCCTGGAATTCAGCCAGTACCGCCCCTATCAACCCGGCGACGACCTGCGCCGCCTCGACTGGCGCCTAGCCGCCCGCTCCGACCGCTACTACCTGCGCGAATCGGACGTGGACACGCGCCTGACCGTGCGCCTCGTGCTCGATGCCAGTGCCTCGATGAACCACACCGACGCCGCGGGCGTGAGCAAGCTGGCCTACGCCCGGTTGCTGCTGGCCGGCCTGGCCCACGTCAGCCAGCAGCAGGGCGACGCCCCGGGCCTCTACGTGCTCGGCTCTGCCGGCCTGCGCACCATTCCGCCGCGCGCCGACGCGGGCCAGCTGCCGCGGCTGTTTCACGCCCTCGGGGCCACCACGGCCGCCGGCCTGCTGCCCACCGACGCGGCCACGGCCGGCCCCTTGCTCAGCCGCCAGGGCAACACGCTCACCGTGCTCGTGTCGGACTTCTACGACCTGGAGCCCGCCGCCCCGCTGGACCGCCTGCTCACCCAGCTGCGCGCAGCCGGCGGCGACGTACTGGCCCTGCACCTGCTGGCTCCCAACGAGCTGACACTGGATTACCCGGCCGCGGCTACCCTCGAAGACCTCGAAACCGGCCAGCGCGTGCAGCTCGACCCCGCCCAACGCCCCGCCTACCAGCAACAGCTGCAGGCCTGGTTGCGCCAAACCGAGCAAGCCATCCGCGGCCACGGCCTCGACTATTACCGCCTGCTGACCGACGAGCCCCCGGCCGCTGCCCTGCGCACGGTGCTGCGCCGCCGGCAGGGCGCTGCCCGCTGACGCGCCGCCCCTGCACCCAGTGGCAGCTATTTTGCAGCGGCCGCCGGCCCCCACGTAAGCAGCCCCGCCGCCGGTGCGGCCGTCTGTCCCTCGCCACCACTTGTTTTTGCCCCGTTGCTGTTCTTCGCCAATCCTGCCGCCTTGTGGGCCCTGCTGGGGCTGCTGGTGCCGCTGGCCATTCACCTCTGGAACCGCCGGCCGGGCCGGGTGGTGCCGGTGGGCGCCCTGCGCTGGCTGACGGCCGGGGCCAACCGCCGCATGCGTCGCCTGCACCTCACGCAGTGGCCCCTGCTGCTGCTGCGCCTGTTGCTGCTGGGCATACTGGCCACTGTGCTGCTGGGCCCGCGCTGGCAACGGCCGGCTCGGCCCGGCCGGCCGCAGGTTCTGGTCAGCCCCGAGGTGCTGGGCACGCCGGCCTGGCCGCTGCTGCGCCCCACCGTCGATTCGCTGCGGCGGCGCGGGGCCGAGCTGCGCCTATTCGCTCCGGGCTTTCAGCACTGGTCCGATTCCGCCGCGGGCCGCCCGCAACCGGTAGCCGATGCCGCAGCGGGCGCCGACTGGTTCTGGCCGCGGGCCGCCGCCGCCGCCGATAGTTTTCCGGCCCAACCGCTGTACTTGTTTACCTCCGCCGGCCTCGCGCACTTCGCCGGCAGCCGCCCGGCCCTGCCCGCGCGGCTGCGCTGGCAGCTGGTGCCGCCAGACTCGGCGGCCCGCTCGTGGCTGCAAGCCGCCGCCCGCCCCGCCCCCGATTCGCTGTGGCTAACCATCGGGCGCGGCGACGCTGCTGGCATCCGCTTTCGGCGCCAACGGCTGGCGTGGCCGGCGCAGGCGCAGCCGCTGCGCGTGCCTGGGCTGCCCGCCCTGCAATTGCAGCCGCGCGGGCCCGGATTCGTGGTACAAGCCGCCGGCGGCGCCGCGGTGCCGGTGACGCTGCCGCTGCGCATCGGCATTGGCTACGACGCCACCCGCCGCGCCGACCTGCGTTACGTGCAGGCCGCGCTGCGCGCCGCCGCGCCGCTGCTGCCCGCCGGCCTCCGCCTGCAAGTGCAGCCGACGGCCGCTGCCGGCACTCTGGCGGCCGATTCCCTTGACTGGCTGTTGTGGCTGTCGGATGCGCCGCTGCCCGCGCAGCTCCGCCAGCAGCTGCCCCGGGGCCTGCGGGTTCTCCACGATGCGGCGGGACCGGGTCAGCCCGTGGCCGGTTCTTTTGCCTTCGCCGACCGGCCCGATGCCACCGCCCAACTGCTGCGGCGCAGCGCGGCGGCCCCGGCGGGCACCGCTGCGCAGTGGACCGATGCCGCGGGCCAGCCGGTGCTGACCCTGCAACGGCACGGGCGGGGCGCTGAGTATTACCTGCACACGCGCTTTCACCCGCAGTGGAGTAGCTTGCCCGACGACGGCCAGCTCCCGGAACTGCTGCTCGCCCTGCTGAACCCGGTGGCGCCGGACCGCGCCGAAACGCGCAGCTTGGCGCCGCAGCAGCTCACGGCCCGACTGGCCGACGGCGCAGCCGCCGTACCGCCGCGGCGCACCGCCCGCGACTTACGTCCTTGGCTGGCGCTGGCGGCGGGTTTACTATTCGGCCTCGAACGCCTGCTGGCCACGCGCCGCTCACGCTCCACTACCGCATGACGACCACCACCGTTTCTTCTGCGTCCCTGGGGCCGGCTCGCCAGGTCTTGCAACGGGCTTGGCAGCGCTACCGCTGGCAGTGCTTGGCCACCTTGCTGCTGCTGGCGGCTGCGGGCGGCGGGGCGCTGTACGCCGCTTACCGACACTGGGCCAACGCGCCCCTGCTGGCGGGCATAGCAGCGGCGAGTTGCAGCCTGCTGCTGGCCGCACTGTGGCCGCTGCGGCACGTGGATGCGGCGTGGGCGGCCCGGCGCTTCGACCGGCAGTTTCCCGAACTAGAAGACAGCACTGGCCTGCTGTTGACGGAGCCCTCCTCCATGCTGAGCCGGCTTCAGCAGCAGCGCGTAGCCGACCGGCTGCTCCAGCTCCATAACCCCGCTGCCGCTCTGCCGGCACCGTGGCGCGTTGGCCTCGCCGCGACCTTGGTGCTGGCTTTGCTTGGCGCCGCACTCTGGCCGCGCACGCGGTCGACGGCGCCGTCTGTGGTGTCCTTGCAACCTCATTTTACCCCCGAAGCAGGCCCGGCGGCTACGGCCGCGCCGCGTTTGCGCAGCACCCAAGTTCTTATCGTGCCGCCGGCTTACACCCGGCAGCCGGCGGCCGCGGCGGCTCAGTTGTCGTTTCGCTGCCCGCAGGGCGCGCTGGTGCGCTGGACGCTGCACCTGAGCCGCCGCTCCGCGCCGCCGCAGCTGCTGCTGGCTGGCAAGGCGCCGGTGCTGTTTCGGGCCGTAGCCGGCCAGCCAGCTACTTACGTGGCCGAATTTCGCTTCACGCGCTCCACCTTGTACCGCCTGCTAGTGGCCGGCCGGCCGTCGGATGATTACGCCGTGGACGTGCAGCCCGACGCGGCCCCCACGCTGCGCCTGCTGGCCCCGCGGCCCTACACCCTGATTGAGCGTCAACAGTCGCCCGCCGTGGCGGTGCGCACCGAACTGCGCGACGACTACGGCCTGACGCGGGCGCGCTTGGTCGTTACCACCGCGCAGGGCTCGGGCGAGGCAGTGAAGTTTCGGGAAGTGGTGATGGACCTCAGCGCCACCTTGCGCGGGCAGCCGCGGCAGCAGCGCACTACCACCACCCTGCGCCTGCCCGCGCTGGGGCTTACCTACGGCGACGAGCTGTACGTGTACGCCGAAGCCTGGGACGCGGCCGGCCACCGCGCCCGCACCGATGCGGCCCTAGTGCAGTGGCAGGACACGGCCGCCACCGCCGACGACGTAGCGGCCATTTCCCTCGGCGTCAACCAAATGCCCGCGTACTTCCGCAGCCAGCGGCAAATCATCATCGACACCGAAAAGCTGCTGGCTCAGCGCCGCCGGCTGTCCGCAGCCGAGTTTCGCGCCCGCGCCAACAGCCTCGGCGACGACCAGAAAATTCTGCGCCTGCGCTACGGCAAGTTCCTCGGCGAGGAAGGCGACCATACCATGACCGAAGCCGCCGAAGCCATGCCCATTGCCGAGGACGGCGCGGAACCCGCTTCCCACGCCGAAGCCGATGAGCACGACCACCCGGCACCGCCCACCGCGGAAGGCGGTCTGCCCACCGCCGAGAGTCTGCTCACGCCCTATCAGCACCTGCACGACGACGCCGAAACGGCCGACTTCCTCGAACCCCAGGTGAAAGCCAAACTGCGCGCCGTGCTCAGCCAGATGTGGGACGCCGAGCTGCGCCTGCGCCTCGCGCAGCTGCCCGAGGCCCTGCCCTACGAAAACCGCGCCCTGCGCCTGCTCAAGCAGGTGCAGCAGCAAACGCGCCTGTACGTGCGCAAGTCGGGCGTGGAGCTGCCGCCGCTGCCCGAGGTCGAAAAGCGCCTGACCGGCGACTTGAGCAAGACCACCGCTCCTCACCGCCAAGGCCAGCAACCTGTGGCTGAAACCCAGGCCGCCATCCGGCGCGCGCTGCCGCTGCTGGCAGCTTACCGCGCCGGCCAACGCCCCGCCCCCGCCGACGCCCGCCGCCTGCAGCCGGCGGGGCAAGAGCTCGGCCTGGCCGCCCTGCGGGAGCCTGGCGCGGCCCTGCCGGCCCTGCGGGCCTGGCGCCGCTTGCTGGCGCAGGTGCAGGCCGCCCGGCCCGTGGCGCCCGCCGACTTAGAGGCCGTCGAACGGGCGCTGACGCAGCTGCTGCCCGCCCCCACGCCCACGCCCCAACGGCCCGCCGCCGCCCCGCTAGCCCGGCGCTATTTTCAGGAACTTCGCCGCTGACATGCTCGCCTCCGTTTCTTCCGGCTTGTTGCTCTATTATGCCCACGCCACGCTGTGCTTGCTGCTAGCCGTCGGTCTGGCTTGGCAGGCCTGGCGTAGCGCGCCCGGTCCGCGCCGGCTGGGGCGGTTGCTGGCGGGCCTACTGGCGGCTACGGCGTTATGGTTGAGCGCGTACCCCCCGGAGCACACCGTGGAGACGGATGGGGCCGGCGCGGCTATTCTTCTCACACCTGGGTATTCGGTTGATACGGTTCGGGCCCTGCGCCGCCGTTTGGGTCCGGTGCCCTTGCTGCGCTACCGCCCCATTGCCCAGTCCGGCGGCGACACTCTGGCCCTCAACTCCTTGCCGGCTTTGACCGAACGATTGGCAGAGCTTCGTCAATTGCACGTGCTAGGCAATGGCCTCCCGGTGGCCGACGTGGCAGCGCTGCCGCCCAACCTCCAGCTCGTGCCGCACCCGGCAGTGGCAGGACCTCGGTTTGTTTCGGCCCTCTGGAATGAGCGGCTGGCCTTGGGCGAAACCCTGCGCCTCGAAGGCCGCTTCCTCGGCTCCGGAACGCAGCCGGTATGGGTGCGCCTGAGCGTCGCCGGGCGGCTGCAAGACTCGGTGCAGCTGCCCGCCGCGGGCGGCGCGTTTACCTTACGCGGCCAGCCCCGCTACGCCGGCCGGCAGCTGGCCCGCCTCGACGCGCGCCAGGGCCGCGCCCACTTGGCCACCGAGCCCGTGCCGCTGCAGGTGCAGCCGGCCCGCCGCCTGCGCGTGTTGCTGCTCGTCGGTTCGCCCTCGTTCGAGCTGAACTTATTGAAAAACCACCTGGCCAGCCGCGGCCACCAAGTAGCGCTGCGCCTGCGCCTCAGCCGCGGCCTGCTGCAAACCGAGGCGCAAAACCAACCTGCCGCCGACGTCACCAGCCTCACGCCCGCCGCTTGGCGCCGCTACGACGCCGTGGTGACCGACGCCGACGGCCTCAACGGCCTCACCCCAGCCGAAGCCAGCCACCTAGCCGCCGCCACTGCCGACGGGCTGGGCGTGCTGCTCGTTGGTGCCACCGACCTACCGCGCGCCCTGCCGGGACGCAGTGATTTTGCGCTGCAGGCTCGCCCCGTCTCCCTGGCCGAGCAGCCTCAGCTTATCCGTTGGCCCGAGGGTAGCGCCACCGCACCGCTGCCCGCCCTGCTGCGCCCCACGCCCAACACCCGCCCCCTGGTTACCGGTCCGGCCGCCGCTATTGCCGCCGCCAGCCGCCGCACGGGTTGGGGCACGGTGCTCGTGGCCACGCCCGCCACCACGTTTCAGTGGCTGCTCAGCGGCGCCACCGCCCGCTACGATTCGTACTGGCGCGCCTTGCTGGGGGCCGTGGCCCGGCCGCTGGAGCCGGCCACGCGCTGGAGCACGCCCCGCTGGCCGCGGCCCGACGAGCCGCTGACCGTGCAGCTCACCACCGCCCGCCCCCTGCCCCGCGCTGCCGCCATCACCGTAACGCCGGCGCAAGGGCCCGCCACTCCGCTGGCTTTGCGCCAGCATCCCGCGCAGAACGGTACCTGGCAAGGCACATACTGGCCCGCCGGCGCGGGTTGGCACCAAGCCACAGCCCCGGGGCAGGATACGGCCGCGTTCTACGTATTCGCCCCCTCCGACTGGCAGGGGCCGCTGCAGGCCCAACAGCTGTCAGCCGTTCAGCGCAGCGTCGATGCTTTTTCGGGTTCGGGGCGGTCCAGCCACGAGGAGCCCTGGCTGCCGGCCGGCTGGTTTTTTGCCTTTTTTGTAGGGGCGACCGGCTGGCTTTGGCTCGACGAAAAGCGTTGAACCCCAGTACCGGCGGGGATTAGTACCGGATGCCCGGGTGGCCGCTGAGGCGCGGGTCGGGGGCCTCGCCCACCAAATAATCCCCTACTTGCATCACGCGGCCCCGCAGGGGGCCTTCGAAGTCGAGCTGGGCCGGAACGGGCGACGGGGTAGCAGCAACGGACGGAAACGAGGCAACTTGTTCGGTGAGCGGAGCGGTGGCAACGGGAGCAGGCACGGGCACGGATGAGGTGAACGAGGCCACAAAAGTAGGGCCCACATCGGATTCGGGGAAAGCCCGTAATGCAAACCGCCCGGACTTCTCCGAGGAGAAATCCGGGCGGCAGCCTAAAGCAACAGGGCTGACGCGAGGCCAGCCGCCTAATTACTTGGCAGCTTCCGTGGTGGTAGCTTCCGTGGTGGTCGTGGTGGTAGCGGGAGCAGCAGCCGTCGTGTCGGCGGTAGCAGCAGCAGCCGTCGTGTCCATAGCCGGAGCAGCAGCCTCGGTGGTGGTGGTTTCGGTGGTCGTAGCTTCCGTGGTTTCAGCAGCTTTGTCACCGCCGCACGAAGCGAGGCTAACTACGGCGAACAGAGCGGCTACTTTCAGCAGATTTTTCATCTGAGTTGGTAAGTTTGAAAATGTGGTCTGAAAAACGCCCTTCATACCAGAATACTGAAGAGGTAACCCGAGGAAGAAAATATTTTTTCGGCGGGTTACCGAACGGGCGTTTAGGCATTAAGAACGAGTAACTGCGCATGGGCAAGGGACAACCTTCCTACACCGACGAGGAGCTGCTGGCGGGAATCCGCCACGGCGACGACCGGGCATTAGCACACATGTACCGCCAGTATTTACCCACGGTCATCCACTTGGTCACGCAAAACAGCGGCACCGAGGACGAGGCCAAGGATATTTACCAGGAGGGCGTGATGGTGTTCTACGAGAAAGTCCGCGAGGGCACGCTCGAGCTGAGCTGCCAGATCAAGACCTACTTGTACGCCGTGTGCCGCCGGTTGTGGCTGAAGCGGTTGGCCGAGAAAGGACGCTACGGCGGCCGCCTCGACGACTTCGAGCCCTACCTCGAAACCGGCGCCGAGGCCGACTTGGCCGACGCCGAGGAACGCGACCGGCAATTCGCCCTGATGAGCGAGGCGCTGGTCCGGCTCGGGGAACCGTGCCGGTCCTTGCTCGAGGGGTTTTACCTGCTCGACAAGTCCATGCAGCAGCTCACGGCGGAACACGGCTACACCAACGCCGACAACGCCAAGAATCAGAAATACAAATGCTTGGTGCGTTTGAAGAAGTTGTTTTTCACCCAATACAAGGAAGAGCCGCTTTCCTGACCGACGCCCCTCCCCTGGCGGGACTAACACCCGCCCTACCGCTATGATGACCGAAGCAGATTACTACGCCTTCTTCGACGATTACCTCCAGGATCGGCTCGAGGCCCCCGTGCGCCAAAACTTGGAGCGCCGCCTCGCCGCCGACCCCGTGCTGGCCGAACGCTTCGCCGATTATCAGCGCCTGACCGGCACGCTGCACGCCTACGGCCAGCGCCTGCGCGTGAGCGACAAGCTGCGCGCTATTCAAGCCGAAATCGACGCGGAGCAGGAAACTACTGTGGAAACGGGTCGCGCCAACATGCCGGTGATGCGCATCTCGCGCACCGAGCAGTGGCTGCGCGAGTTCTGGCAGGGCCACCGCGCCACCATGGGCGTGGCGGCCTCGGTGGCCATCATGGCCGTATTTGCCACCTTGCTCGGCCTGCAGTGGTGGAACACCCGCAACATCACCTCGCCGGCTGGCTACGCCAAGCTGCGCCTGGAAGTGGCCCAGCTCAAGAACGCGCAGAAGAAAGACCGGCGCGTGATGAACCAAGTCATCAACCAGATCGGCGCCACGCCCCCGCCGGTGCAGGGCAAGTTCAGCGGCACCGGTTTCGCCCTGACCTCGGACGGCTACATCGTGACCAGCTACCACGTCATTCAGGGGGCCGATTCGGTGCTCATCGAGGGGCGCGACAAGCAGCGCTTCCGCGCCGAACCCGTCTTCTCCGACGTGGCCCACGACCTGACCATTCTGCGCATCAACGACCGCCGCTTCAACGGATTTGGCCGCCTGCCCTACACGGTCAAGCGCCGGCAGGCCGAGCTGGGCGAAAAGGTGTACACCTTGGGCTATCCGCGTGAAGACCAGGTGTATAACGACGGCTCTTTGAGCGCCCGCTCGGGCTTCGAGGGCGACACCGGCTTCTACCAGATCAGCATTCCGGTCAACCCCGGCAACTCCGGCGGCCCCGTGCTCGACGACCGCGGCAACCTTATCGGCGTCATCAGCGGCCGGCAGATGGACGTGCAGAGCGCGGCTTTCGCCACCAAGTCCTCGTACCTGGCCCGCCTGGTTGATTCGCTGTCGGCGGCCAACAACCCGCACGTTTACAACTTGCCCAAGCAAAACCAACTGACCGGCCAGACGCGCCCGCAGCAGCTGCGCAAGCTGCAGGACTTCGTGTTCGTGGTCAAAGTATTCGAATAAGCTACCGCTTCCGCCTCACATAAACACCCGAGCGCCGTGGCCCCAAGCCACGGCGCTTTTTGTTTTAAGTTGGCGTGGATTTTACCGCGCATTCTACTCCTTGCCATGGTACCACCCTTGCCCAAGCCCCAAGCGTTGGCCGCTTACCTGTTTTACGGCAGCATGGCGCTGTTCATCGGGGCCGACGTGCTGCAAGGCAATCTGCCGCTCTTCAAGCGCACCATTGCGGCATTTGCCCAAGGCAACGCACTGCTCGGCGGGCTGCACCTGCTTTACGACTTGGTGTTTGTCGGGTTAGTAGTAGGCACCGGGCTGCTCATTCGCGGGGGTAAAAGCTGGGCTTCTTTCTTGTTCCTGCCGCTTGCCCTGTGGGGCAGCTACGTGGCCGCTCGTCGGCTTTTCGCCTTACCTGCCTTTCAGCCCGTAACCCTTCTCACCGGGCTGGCCATTGTGCTGCTGCTCGGCGCGGCGGCAGCCTGCCTGCGCGGGCTTGTGCTTCGTCGACAGAAGGCGGCCTAACGCAACAAGCCCCGGCCAGGGGCCAGGGCTTGAAATAAGGCAGCGGGTGGAGGACGCTGCCGGTAGTATGTTGCTGTGGATTAGCGAATTCGAATGGTGCGGGTGCGGCCGTTTACCGTAATCGAGGCAATGTTGTCGCAGGCGGCGGTGCCGGTGGGGTCGTAGTTCAGCAGCAGAGTTTTCTCCTTGGACGTGTTGATTTCGACCGTGCCGGCGGTGAACAGACGGGCGCAGCCGCGCTGGAACACTTTCTTGAGCGGCTGCTGAATGGTGGCCGTGAACGAGACGCCCTTGCGGTTGGTGCCCGAGGCCGAGCCGGTTACCGAATATTCGTCGTCGAGGATGGTGCGGGTGGCTTGGCCAGCCGTTTGGGTGTAGGTGCGCTGCGAAGCCCAGGTGAACGTGCCTTGCGCAGTGGTGACGCTGGCGGCCTGCACGTCGAGGGTGTAGGTGCCGTTGCCGAGGTAGGTGATGGTGCGGGTGCCGGTATGGGCGTTGCCGTTGACGGAGTAATTCACCAGCGACACCACCACCGACGAGCCCGCCTGGCGGTGCTGCCCGCTGAACACGGCCACGATTTGCCCGCGGCGCACGCGCCCGTCGCGGCCGGTGCAGCCGGCCGGGTCGAAGCTGATGGTGAGCGTGTGGGTGGCCGCGTCGTAGGTGCGGGTGGCGCAGCCGTTGCCGATGGCAGCCAGGTCGGCCGCCGGGGCGTAGGTACCGGAGGCGCTGCGGTTTACGTCGTCCGGAGCGTTGGCATCAACGTACTCGTACGCGGCGGCGTCGGCGCCTTCGGCATCGGAGTTGTCTTCGGCGGAGTAAGCAGTGTCGGGGCCGAAGTCCTTGTCTTTGCTGCAGCTGGCCACGCCGGCCAGCAGGCTAGCACCCAAGGTCGTGAGCAGCAGGGAGCGGTAAGCAAAACGTTTCATGGGAGAGTGGAATGCTGAGGTGAAGAAAGTGAGGTCCCGGGTTTCGCTGGCTTGGAAGCCCGAAGCTGTATGAGGTTTAAGCTATATCATAAAAAATTTTGTCAGTCGGGAACTTCTTGGCCCAACCGCCGCCGCAACCCGTCGTATAGTCCTGATTGTCGGTTCACTGCCGCGCTCCGTACCGCTTCATGCCCATGCCCTTCACCGTTCGCGCGCTCCTGTTTGCTCCCTTGGCCTTGCTGCTTGCGTGCGGCTCGGGCGAACGGGACCCCGTGGCCGATGCCAAGTTTGCCAACGAGCAGCGCATTGGACGCGAGGACATTACCAAGCGCCAGGAACGCGACGCCGACTTCATGGTGGAAGCCGCTACCGGCAGCCGCCTCGGGGCCGAGCTCGGGCAGCTGGCCCAGCGCCGCGCCAGCAGCCCGGCGCTGCGGGCCTGGGCCACCCAGCTCAGCCGCGACGCTACGGCCCTGGGCGGCGCCCTGCACGCGGTGGCCGAGCAAAAAAGCCTCACCCTGCCCGAAGGCCTCAGCGCCGATCAGCAGGACGTCATCAGCCAGCTCACCAGCCAGAGCGGGGCCGAGTTTGACCGCCGCCTGCTGGAAGCAGCCCGCGACTACCTCGACGACGCGCGCGACGAATTCGACGACATGGCCGACGACGCCTACGACGGCGACATCCGGGCCGTGGCGGCCAAGTACGCCCCCGTCCTCAAAAAGCACTACGAGCAGGCCGACGAGCTGCACGACCAACTCAAGCCCTGATTTCGCCCGCCTCCGTCCGACTTACTTCAACCAAGACACCACTTATGAAACGTTCTGCTCTGCTGTTGGCCCTGCCAATGGCCGCCCTACTGACCCTCGGCGCCTGCTCCGACAACGCCAAGCGCGACGACGCCACCGCCGGCGACGCCGTCACCGACATCGACAAAGCCCGCGAAGAAGGCGGCGTGAAGTCCGATGCGGTGGTCATCGACAACAACGCCGGGCCCACCGTCACGGCCAACGCCGATTCGGCGGGCACCGCTGCCCCGGCCGACTCGGCCCGCTAACCTGTTTTCGTCTTTCTATAGTTGCCGCGCCATTCCCAACCACTTCCAAACACCCCATGAAAAAGCATCTGCTTTCCGCCCTGTGTTGCGGCCTGCTGCTGGCCGGCTCGGCCGCCTGCACCGACAACAAAACCACGGCGGACAACACCGAAACGGCCAATAACGAGGCCAACGACAACTACATGCGCAACGCCACCAACGGCGAAGCCAACGCCGCCAACGACGGCGACACCACCGGCACGGCCGCCGCAGCCCCGGCCGGTGACCCCAATGCCACGGCCCCGCACAAGGACGACCCGGAATTCATGATGTCGGCCGCGCACAGCGACCAAAACGAAATTCAGCTCAGCAAGCTGGTGCTCGACAAGGGCGTGACGGGCATGGCCAAGGACCACGCCAACATGATGATTAAGGACCACACCAAGTCGACCAGCGAATTGATGCCCATTGCCAAGAAGAAGGGCGTGACGCTGCCCACCGACATGGACGCCGAGCACAAAGCCATTGCCGAGCAAATGAAAGGGCTGTCGGGCAAGGAGCTGGAGCAGCGCTACATGCAGCAGATGGTGCTGGACCACCAGAAAACGCTGAACACGATGAAGGCGCACGACGCCATGACCCAGGATGCTGACCTGAAGGGCTTCATTGCCAAGGTAACGCCGGTGGTGCAAAGCCATCTGGACATGTTTCAGAAAATGAAGATGTAATGCCGGACCGGCCCCACCACAGGGCCGGTCTTTTTTTGCCCTTACCCCTCACGCCGCACTGCTTATGAAACCGTACTTGCTGGCCGCTGCCGTGGCCTTAAGCTCTTTGCTGGGCGCCTGCTCGGGCAACAAAGACCCGCAGGAAGCCGCCCAGGAACAAAACGAAGCCAAAAACGACGCCGCCACGCCCGCCACCGAGATGGGCAAGGTTGAGGAAAAGAAACTGGATTTCGACTCCGAGTTCCTTACCAAAGCCGCTAGCGGCGGCATGCTGGAAGTGGAGCTGGGCAAGCTGGTGAGCCAGAAGGCCGTTTCGGCCGAGGCCAAGCAGTACGCCCAGCACATGGTGACGGACCACACCAAGGCCAACGAGGAGCTCAAGGCCATTGCTCGCCAGAAGAACATTACCCTGCCCGACGGCCTGGCCGACGACCACAAGGACGTGTATGACGACGTGGCCGACGAGAAGGGCCTCGACCTAGACAAAAAGTACCTGCGGGAAATGCAGAAAGACCACGAGGAGGACGTGAAGGAATTCACCGAAGCCTCCGTGAAAGCGGCCGACCCCGCCGTCAAAGCCTTTGCCGCCAAGACCCTGCCCACCCTGAAAATGCACCTGGACATGGTCAACCAAGCCCTGCCCAAGGTGGAAGCCCTGAAATAAACGGCCGCCGCACTGCTTAGCCGCCCGGCCCCTGCGCCCGGGCGGCTTTTTGTGCCCTGCATCGGCTGCCCCCTATATTTAGCCGGGCCGCCGCTGACACCCCGGCGCCGCGTTACCCTTATGAGCCAGCCCGCCGACTTGCTACCGCTGGAACACCACGACCGGACGGAGTTTCAGCTGGAGCGGCTGATCCTGTTTTCCGACGCGGTATTTGCCATTGCCATTACGCTGCTCATCATCGAAATCAAGGTACCGGAGCTGCACCACGCCAACGACCGGGAGGCGCTGGCGGCCCTGCTGCGCCTCACGCCCAAGTTCGTGGGCTTTTTCATCGGCTTCGGGGTCATTGCCGTGTACTGGACGGCCCACCACCGGGTGTTCCGCTTTCTGCGGCGTTACGACGGCCGGCTGATCTGGCTGAACATCCTGTTTCTGATGACCATCGTGCTGATGCCCTTCACCTCGGCCTACTACACCGAATACACCGTTGGCGTCAACGTGCCCTATGTGCTCTACTGCCTGAGCGTCATTGCCACGGCGCTGGCGCAGGTGGTGCTGCAGCGCTACATCCGCAACCCCGCGCACGGCCTCATCGACCCACGCGACGCCCGGCACCCCGACCTGGATATTGTGCGGCCCCTGGTGGCGCCACTGGCCTTTGTGTTCGGCATCCTGCTGACGCTCGTGGCCCCATGGTGGGTCAGCCGCGTGGCGCCGGTATTCATCTGGCCGCTGATGACGCTCTACGGCCGCCGCTACCGGCGCCTGGTGCGCGAGTACGCGGCCGCGCAGCACCCGCACGAGCCGCAGCCCGTGGCCGCGTAGGCGCCTGAGCCGGCTTGGCGAGGCCCCAACGTTCGTTGTGCTACACCGCAGCAGGCTATAAAAAGCGCAGCTTTGCGGCTAACGACCAAGCCCATACGCAGAGTAAAAGCTGCGCCTGCGCTTTCCGTACCGATGATTTTCTTCCGCATATTCCGTTTCTGCTGTTTTCAGCTCCTCTTATGCGTCAAACCCTACTCGCCCTTTTCGCCTTAATTGCGCCAGCCGCAGCACTTGCCCAGACGATTACGCCCACTTGGAAAATTACGACTCCGCAAGCCAATACCGGCTGGGTCGATAAAGACGGGGAGTCAAACCACGTAACCCCGCTTCCGGGAGGCGGCTATCTGGCAATCTGTGGCAAAGCCCTTGGCTCGCAAGGCAACGTCTTTATTGCTCGCCTTACTGCGCAGGGCAGCACCTTATGGACTAAAGCTACGGCTGTGCGGCTTGGACAAACTCTTACTGGCGAATCAAATTATACGCACGACACCCAAGGCAATACCATCATTGCTGATGCGCGCGGGGTCATCAAGCTCAACGCCAACGGCGACACCACTTGGACGCGCAAATTTTCTGCGGCGTTCAGCTCTTTGGCCACGAACCCGGTAATCGGTGGTGACGGCAATTACGTCGTAGCCTTCCAACAGGAAAATACCAGCACTACCCCTGAGGCACTGCAGGTTCTAAAGTTTGATGCCGCAACCGGGCAAACTCTCTGGACCACTTCCTTGAACGCCCAGCTAGCAGCCACCTACCCGAGCGGATACTCTTGGTATGGCTGCCGCCCAACTCTGGCTCGACGCGCCAGCGGCTACTTTGTGTTCGTCACCGGCAACACCGGCAGCAATGTCATGTTGCTAAATGAAACCGGCGCCTATACCGGCATTCACTCCTTGCCGGTGAACTATAGCATTGCAACGGCCGTGTTTAGCCGCTCCAATACGACCCTGTGGTCTACCGGCGCTGCCATCTACCGCCTCAACGACCAAGGCATTACCACAGCCCGGTCGACAGTGGGTTCGAGTGTCTTTGCGGAAGACGACCAGCAAAACATCATTTTACTGAGACAGTCATCTTATATCAGCGGCGGCCCGGGGTCTAATGCCACCTATTACACGTTCTCCGTGCAACGTCTCGACAGCGCCTTGCATTCGATAGGTAACATCCAACCAATAAACTTGGGCTACGACATCACCTCTTCCTTCATGTACTCGCTTACCTGCACGCCGAACGAATATCTCATCGCCGGGGGCTCTAGCTTAACCAGCAGCTCGTACTTGACGGTGGCGTCGTTGCCGAGCCTTACTGCGCTGGCGAACAAAGAGAAAGTAGGCATTGGTGCGTTGGCCCTCTACCCCACCCGTACCGCATCCGGCGCCCGCATAACGGCCAGCGTGCCGGTGGGTACCACCGGTCAAATCGGCATCTACGACGTAATGGGCCGGCAGCAAGGTCCCCGGCAGCCCGTAAGCAGCGCCTCAACAACGGTAGCGGTGCCGTCGCTGGCGGCGGGCATCTACGTGGTGCGCTTCACCGACAAGCAGGGTCGTACCCAGACGAATCGTCTGCAAGTCGAATAAGCACCCGTGCTTAGGCCTATTGGCCGCCTTTGTCCGCGGGGGCAGCGGTCCACTGCAGCTTGTAGGTGTCGCAGCCGAGGCCGTTGATGTTCATGCGGAAAGAGCCCTGGGCCGTGGCTTTGCCAACGGCCGCCTCGAACTCGTAGCGCCAGGCGGAGGCCCCGCCGGCAGGCGGATCGACGACCACGCCGCTGGCTTTGCCGCCCCGCACCGGGAAGCTGCCCGCGGGACCGGTGCTGGTTTGCTCCAGCTTGCCCGCGCAGCGCCAGTAGCCCTGAAACAGCAGGTTCGACACCGTTTTGCCATCCGGCGACACGTCGAAGCTGATTTTGTCGCCTTTCATGCCGTTGCTAATTGTGCCGACCCAGTGCGTGGGCTTGGGCGGCTCCAGGTGCGAGGCATACACGGCTAGGCCGAGCAACACGGGGAAAACGAGAACTTTCATGGACGGTGGGCGGGTGTGGAGCAGAACGAAGCGTCCAAAATAAGCAGCTCGGCCATTCGGGTCAACAAAAAAACGCCGCCGGTTACGCAATCGTAACCGGCGGCGTTTGCGCGTAGCCGAAGGCGGGCGCGTCCGCCCGTCTGGCCCGCCCCGGCTCCTTATTACCAGATGCTCAGGATCAATCAGATGCGGCGTATGTTGTATACTTGAATACCCAATTGCTCTTACTTTAATCTTGTTTCGACTCATGCGTACACAACTACTCCTGGCCAGCCTGCTGGCTACAACCCTATTGCCCTCCCGTACTCAGGCCCAGACCACCTGGATACAAAACTACCCCATGACCCAGTCGCCATTCTGGGACAAAGACGGGCGCTTCTCGTTTGTAGGCAAGCACCCATCCGGCGACTTTCTGCTGGTGTCCAACCAGGTGCAGAACGGCGTGCAGGTGCAGCGCATCGATGCGCAGGGTAATACCGTCTGGAGCAAGGTCACCCCAATTGTGCGCAGTGGCCGCGCGGTTTACCCCAACGTCAAGTTTAGCCAGGACGCGCAGGGCAATATCCTGATAACCCACCCCAACGGCTTGGCCAAGCTGAACCTCAACGGAGACACTGCCTGGACGCGGCCTTTCGCGCCGACGGGTGACCCAAATGGAACCATTGCCTCAATCATGCTGAGCGGCCCGGATGACAACTACTTAGTTGTCCGGCAGTTATACACCGAGCCGGTGGCAGGCACCCCTATGTTGCTGGAGGTACGCGCGCGCAAAATCGACGCGGCCACCGGGCAGGATATCTGGAATACTGACCTGACCCCGCTGCTGACCGGTACCAACTACGGCTCCTACGGCCCCTGGCCGAAATTGGCGCGGCGCTCCAGCGGCTATTTCGTGTTTATCAACGGGTCGACCATTTCCCTGCCCGAAAACGGCAGCGCCCCCACCATGAGCGCCAACACGCTCGGCAACATCAGCACTACCCTGTACACCCGCGTCGGTACCACCATCGTGGCGGGGTCCAGCCAGTTGCGCGTGCTCAATGACCAGGGCAATGTCGTTGCTACCTCTCCTTCTGTAAGTACTTCTGCCACCGGCGGTTTTACGGCGCTGACGGAGGATACGCAGGGACGTATTATCGGCGTGATGGAAGGCGAAAACTCCACCGCTCCGGGCCAAGGCGGGGACTATGTCATGAGCCTGTTGCGGTTCCCCAGCGGGTTGCAGCTGCTGGAGAACACGCTGGACTTGCGCCTTACCCCAACGGCCTTTGTCGGCGGCTCGCAGTTTTCCGTGACGGTGGCGCCCGACGGGCAGTACGCCCTGGGTGGGGCCACCTACACCGCTCGCAGCCGCGGCGGCAGCCGGCAGATGACGCTGGCTCTGGTTCCGGCCTTCGCCCCGCTGGCAACCAAAGCCCTGGCGACTGGCACCCTGGGCCTGTACCCGAACCCCGGGGCCGCGCAGGGCAGCGTCACAGTGCATCCGCCGGCCGCCGGCACGCTGGGCTTGTACGACCTGCTGGGCCGGCCCTGCCTCCCGGCGCAGACGGTAACCGGCTCGGCCGTTATCCTGCCCCTGCCCGAGCTGGCGGCCGGTGTATACGTGCTACGCCTGAACAGCCCCGACGGCCGCAACTGGACCGACCGGCTTACCGTGCAGTAAAGGTTTAGTGACCAATACAAAAAGGCGTCCCTCCAGCCGGAAGGACGCCTTTTTTACGACTCGGCTGGTCGGTTATTCTTCCGCTTCCGCTTCCGCGTACTTGCTGACTTTCAGCTCCTCGGCCAGGAAACGGGCCGTGTGGCTTTTCTTGGCTTTGGCCACCTGCTCGGGCGTGCCCTGGGCCACGATGGTGCCGCCGCCCGCCCCGCCCTCGGGCCCGAGGTCGATGATGTGGTCGGCGACTTTGATCAGGTCCAGGTTGTGCTCGATGATGAGCACGGTGTTGCCCTTGTCGGCCAGCTTCTGCAGCACGTCGGAGAGGTGGCGGATGTCCTCGAAGTGCAGGCCGGTGGTGGGCTCGTCGAGGATGTAGAAAGTCTGGCCGGTGTCCTTCTTGCTCAGCTCGGTGGCCAGCTTCACGCGCTGGGCCTCCCCGCCCGAGAGGGTGGTAGCCTGCTGCCCGAGCGTGATGTAACCCAGACCCACGTCGTTGAGGGTCTTGATCTTGCGCAGGATACGCGGCTGGTTCTCGAAGAATTCCACCGCCTTCTCGATGGTCATATCGAGCACGTCGGTGATGCTTTTGCCCTTGAAGCGCACTTCCAGCGTCTCGCGGTTGTAGCGCCGGCCCTTGCAGGTTTCGCACTGCACGTGCACGTCGGGCAGGAAGTTCATTTCGATGGTGCGGATGCCGGCCCCCTCGCAGGTTTCGCAACGGCCGCCCTTCACGTTGAAGGAGAAGCGCCCCGGTCCGTAGCCGCGGATTTTGGCCTCGGGCAGGTTGGAGTACAGCTGGCGGATTTCGGTGAACACGCCGGTGTAGGTGGCCGGGTTCGAGCGCGGCGTGCGCCCGATGGGCGACTGGTCGACCTCAATCACCTTGTCGAGGTGCTCCAGCCCGTCGATGGCGCCGAACTGCAGCGGCTCCTTTTTGGCGTTGAAGAAGTGCTTGTTTAGGATGGGGTACAAGGTGTCGTGAATCAGGGACGACTTGCCTGAGCCCGACACGCCCGTCACGGCCACCAGCTTGCCCAGCGGCACTTTCAGGGTGACGTTCTTGAGGTTGTGGCCCTTGGCGCCCTTCAGCACCAGCTCGGTGCCGTGGCCCTCGCGCTTTTTCTTGCGCAGCTCGATGTGCTTTTCACCGCTCAGGTACTGGGCCGTGAGCGAGCCGCTGCGCAGAAACGCGTCCGGTTCGCCTTCGGCCACCACGTGCCCGCCGTGGATACCCGCGCCGGGCCCGATGTCGAGCACGTGGTCGGCGTGGATGATCATGTCCTTGTCGTGCTCCACCACAATGACGGAGTTGCCCAGGTCGCGCAGGTGCTTCAAGGCGTTGATCAGCCGCTCGTTGTCGCGCTGGTGCAGGCCGATGCTGGGCTCGTCCATGATGTAGAGCACGCCCACCAGCTGGGTGCCGATCTGCGTGGCTAAGCGGATGCGCTGCGACTCGCCGCCCGAGAGCGTGCGCACGGAGCGGTGCAGGTTCAGGTACTCCAGGCCCACTTCCAGCAGGAAGCCGATGCGCTTGCGGATTTCCTTCAGCAGCTCCCGCGCAATCAGGTTCTGCCGCTCCGACAGCCGGTCTTCTAGGTTCTCGAACCAGCGGCTCAGCTCGCCAATGTCCATAATGGACAGCTCGCCGATGTGCCGGTCGGCAATCTTGAAGTGCAAGGACTCTTTCTTCAGGCGGTAGCCGTGGCACTCCGGGCACTCGGTGGCCTGGGTGTACTGCTGAATCCACTCCCGGATGTTCTCCGAATCGGACTCCATCTGCCGGCGCAGGAAGGGAATAATGCCCTCGAACGGCTCGGAGTAAGTGGCTTTCTTCTTGTCGTCCTCGTCCTCCGGCTCGGGCACGCCGTTCAAGAGGCGCTCCACCAAGTCGCGCGGCAGCTTCTCGATGGGCGTGGTCAGCGACACCTTGTTCTTCTTCAGAATCAGGTTCATCTGCTGGAAAATCCAGATGTCGCGGTACTCGCCCAGGGGCGCAATACCGCCGCGGCTGATGCTCAGCTTGGGGTCGGGAATGACCGACTCCTCGGTAATCTGCTGAATCTCGCCCAGGCCGTTGCACACGGGGCAGGCGCCGTAGGGCGAGTTGAACGAAAAGGTGTTGGGCGCCGGGTCGTCGTAGGCAATGCCGGTGGACGGGTCCATGAGGAAGCGCGAGAAAAACTGCGTCTTCTTCGCGTCCGGGTCGAGCACCAGCGCGGTGCCTTTGCCGTGCGTCAGCGCCGACTGCATGGAGCCCGAGAGGCGGAACCGGTCGTCTTCCTTCACCACCAGCCGGTCGATGACGATTTCGATGTCGTGGATTTTGTAGCGGTCCACCTGCATCTTGGCGGTGATGTCGAGCAGCTCGCCGTCGACGCGCACCTTGGTGAAGCCCAGCTTGGCAATCTGCTGAAACAGCTCGCGGTAGTGGCCCTTACGGCCCTTCACCACCGGGGCCAGCACCACCAGCTTGCGCCCGTCGAAGTGCTTGAGAATGTAGTTGATGATCTGGTCGTCGGACTGCCGGATCATCTTCTTGCCCGTCACGTAGCTGAAGGCCTCGGCGGTGCGGGCGTAGAACAGGCGCAGGAAGTCGTAAATCTCGGTGATGGTGCCCACCGTGGAGCGCGGGTTGCGCGAGGTCGTCTTCTGCTCGATGCTGATGACCGGCGAGAGGCCCTCAATCTTGTCCACGTCGGGGCGCTCCAAGCCGCCCATAAACGAGCGGGCGTAGGCCGAAAACGTCTCCATGTAGCGGCGCTGCCCCTCGGCGTAGATGGTGTCGAAGGCCAGCGAGGACTTGCCCGAGCCCGAAATACCCGTGAACACCACCAGCTTGCCGCGCGGAATCTGCACGGACACGTTCTTGAGGTTGTGCTCCCGCGCCCCGAACACCTCGATGAACGGCGCCTCGATGGTGGCCGCCGAGGAATGCGTGGCGGAGGTGGCCGGCGCGGCCAGGGCCGCGGGCGAGTGGCCGTTGCTGGCCACCGGCACCTCGTCGGGGCGCGAAGCCGCGGCGGGGTGGTCCGCTTTGGCGCGCGGCTTCACCGTGGAAGTAGACTTCTTCGTCGCTTTGGCCGGAGCCGGGGCGGCGGCCGGGGCCGCAGGTTGTTTTTTAGCCATGCAATGCGCAGCTGATAAGCCCGCGAAAGTACGTAAACCCTGGCCCGTTAGCTACTCTGAGTAGCAGCTTGGCCAAGCTAATTAGGCAGCGCCCGCCCCAGCCGCTCGGCCGGCCACGTGACGCCAGTGGTTCCTAACACCTGACAACGGCAAAAGGTGCGCGTGGTTTGAAAAGCTGAAGGAGTCCGGCCCGGGTCGCGTAGTTTTAGGTCCTGATTTGGGCCGTTTGTCTAGCCCGGGCCTTGTGAGGGCCGGAATTCTCAGCCGCCTTTACCCAGACTTTCAAGCTATTTCGTCGCCCTACCGCGTGCCTGCCGCTACATATCTTTCCGCCAAACGCGGGCTGTTCGGGCTGCTGCTCACCTTGCTGCTGCTACCGGCGGTGCAAACCTGGCTGAACATCAAGTTTCTGCGCCCCAGCCTGGGCGGCTACGAAGCCAGCGTGCCGCGCCCGGCCTGGCACTGGGACAGCCTGCGGGCCGGGGTTTACCAAGACCGGCTCGAACGCTACGCGGCCGGGCACTTGGGCCTGCGTGAGCAGCTGATCCGGCCCCGCAACCAGCTGGCCTACTCGCTTTTCGGCCGCTCCAACAACCAGCAAATCATCATCGGCCGCGACGGCGCGCTGTTCGAGGCCAGCACCATTGCGCCCGCGCTGGGGCAGACGCCGCCCGTGCCGCCGGCCGAACTGCGGCAGCGGGTGCAGCAGTTTCGCCGCCTGCAGGATACCCTGGCGCGGCGTGGCAAGCTGCTGGTACTGGCCGTACCGCCCAGCAAGGCCGGCTTGTACCCCGAGCTGCTGCCGGCCGCGTACCGCCCAGCCTGGCAGGATTCGTCGAACTACCAGCGCTACGTGGCCGCCTTGCAGGCCGCCGGCGTCAACTTCGTCGATTTTGTGCCGCTGTTTCGGCGCTGGAAAGCGGCCGCGCCCTATCCGCTGTTTCCGCGCGGGGGCACGCACTGGAGCGGCTACGGCGTGGTGCGGGCGGCCGACACCTTGTTTCGCTACCTCGACCGGCGCGGCCGCCTCGGGCTGCGCGGCTTCCGCGTGAGCGGCACGGCGGTCAGCACCACCCCGCGCTACACCGACAGCGACATTGCCAAGGCGCTGAACCTGCTCTGGGACCCCGCGCCCTGGCCCCTGGCCTATCCCACGGTGGCATTTGCGCCGCTGCGCCCCGGCCAGCCGCGCCCGCGCCTGCTGCTGGTCGGCGACAGTTTCGGCTGGGGCTTCATTGAGTTCTATCCCTTTGTGCCCGAGCTGTTTGCGCCCGACTCCCACTTTTGGTACTACAACCACGAAGTGGAATGGACCGGCGCTACGCCCAACCACCACGTGGCACCCGAGCAATACGAGGTGCGCGGCCTCGACCGCCGCGCCCAGCTGGCCGCCCACGACGTGGTGCTGGTGCTCGTCAACGAGGCCAACCTCGGCAGCTTCGACCTGGGCTTCAGCGCCGACATGCTGCAGGCGCTGGGCGCGCCCTGAGCGCCGCGCCGGCCGCTTCCTCAGCCCTAGCCGAAACCGTCGTTTCGGCCCCACCACTCGTTCGCCCGCACGTTGCCGTATGGTTTTTAGTAGTACGCTGTTCCTGTTTTACTTCCTGCCGGCCTTTCTGCTGCTGTACTTCGCCGCGCCCCAACGGCTGAAAAACCCGGTGGCGCTGCTGGCCAGCGTGGGCTTTTACGCCTGGGGCGGCCTGAACTTTCTGGCCCTCTTCCTGGGCTCGGTGGTCGTCAATTTCGTGCTGATCCGCTTCATGGACCGGGCCGCGGGCTGGCAGAAGCGGATTTACCTCATTCTGAGCATCGTCCTCAACGTGGCCATGCTCTTCTACTTCAAGTACGCCAACTTCTTCCTCGAAAACGCCAGCGCCGTGCGCCAAGCTGCGGGCGGCCCCCCGCTCGACTGGGAGAAAGTTGTGCTGCCCATTGGCATTTCCTTCTTCACCTTCGAGAAGCTCACCTACACCATCGACGTGTACCGCGGGGTGAACAAGCCGCTGAAGTCGTTCTGGGACTTCCTGCTCTACATCATGCTGTTCCCGAAGATGATTGCCGGGCCCATCGTGCGCTTTCACGAAATAGCCGGGCAGCTCACCGACCGTTCGGAGTTTGACACCATCGACCACAAGCTGGCCGGCTTGTTCCGCTTCGGGCTGGGCCTGGCCAAGAAGGTACTCATTGCCAACGTCCTTGGCGAGCAGGCCGACGCCGTCTTCGCCCTGCCGGCCGCGGAGCTGTCGGCCCCGCTGGCCTGGATTGGCGCCGTGGCTTACACCTTCCAGATCTACTTCGACTTTTCCGGCTACTCCGACATGGCCATTGGCCTGGGCCGCCTGATCGGGTTTCAGTTTCCGGAAAACTTCAACAACCCCTACATCTCGCGCAGCATCACCGAGTTTTGGCGCCGCTGGCACATGACGCTGGGCCGCTGGATGCAGGACTACCTCTACATCCCGCTGGGCGGCAACCGTGTGTCCAAGCCCCGCCTCTACGCCAACCTCTGGACGGTGTTTATCCTGTCGGGCTTCTGGCACGGGGCCGCCTGGAATTTCATTGCCTGGGGCGCCTTTCACGGCCTGTTCCTGATTCTAGACCGCCTGTTCTTGCTGCGCCTTTCGCAGCGGCTGGGCGTGTTCAGCCTCGTGCCTACGTTTCTGGTCACGGTGGTGGGCTGGGTGCTGTTTCGGGCCGACAGCCTGAGCGCCGCGGGCGCCTACTTGCGCAGCATGTTTGCCGGCTCGTGGACCGCCCCGCCTGCCCTCCCGAACGAGTTCTGGGCCGTCCTGGCGCTGGCGGGGCTGGTGTCGTTTGTGGCCGCCGCGCCGCGCATGGAACGCTGGGAAGCCAGCGTCCTCTTTACGTCCAACCTCACCTTGCCGCGCGCCGCCGCCATCAGCCTGGCGACCGTGCTGCTGCTGGCGTTCAGCGCGGCGGCCATCGTGGGCAGTTCCTTCAATCCGTTTATCTATTTCCGCTTTTAAGCCGGTGGTAGCTTGTCATTTGCACAGCAAGCACGACTGCACGGCGGTCTGCCGATAACGCCGGCGCTGAACGCACGTATGCAGGCCAGCAAAGAGCCGGCGGCAAGCTGGGCCGCCCGTTTACGCCTCTGCCGCGCGGCCGGGCGCGGTTGGCAGCGGAGCACCAAGCCTGGTGAGGTTTGGCGCCGTTCTTGCCAGCGGCTCGTTCAACACCGCAATTTCCCTTTCTCATGAAAACGCTCCTCCGCACGCTATTTGCCGCCCTACTCCTGACGGGCACGGCCAGCCTCTACAGCGACGCCCACGCCCAGGTAACCATCAACATCAACCCGCCGAGCTGGGGCCGCGCCGGCTGGCACGCAGTACTACTACGTGCCTGAGTACGGCGGCTACTACGACCTGCGCGCCCAGCAGTACATCGTGATGCAAAACGGGCAGTGGGCCCGCGTGGCTGCGCTCAACGGCTACGACCCGCGCGGCTTCCACCCCGTCGTCATCGACTACGTGGGTGCCCAGCCCTGGGTGTACTACTCGCAGCACAAAGCGAAGTACGGCCACCCCCACGGCATGCCTCCCGGCCAGGCTAAGAAAATGGGCTACGGCGGCCCCGGCAATGGAAAAGGCAACGGGCATGGCAAAGGCCACGGCAAGCACTAAGCTTACTCGCTTGATAGACAACGGCGGCGCTACCCTTTCGGGTGGCGCCGCCGTTGCGTTAGGGCGGTATCAGCGGCAGGGGCCGTTCAGCTCCACGTCAGCTTCGGCTACGTAGCCGGGCTGCGCTTGGCCCGGCACCTCAATTGCCGTCCAGCCCGCCGGCGCCGGCTGCGGGCGGATTCGGGCGTAGCTACCCACGGGAATGGTGCCGAGCGGTGGGGCGGCTGCTTCCGGGCGGAGGCGCACCGGCACCGGGTGCGTGGCCATCAGCAGGCACGCGTAGGCCGGCGCCTGCACAACGGGCAGATCCGCACAAACCGGTGCATTCGCGCCGAAAACCTCCGCAGCCCGCACCCAGCGCAGCCGAAAGATGCCGACGTTGGCTGCCTGGGCGGTTGCCGGGTCGAAGCCGAGCCAGCCGTCGGCGGTGCGGGCCACCGGCCGGAGCGTTTCCCCCGCCGGCAGCTGCCCAAACACCGGCGCCTGGGCCTCGGGCCGCTGGTAGATGGTGGCAGCACGAGGCGTCACCTGCTCGCACGGCCGGACGGCGGCGGGCCGGAACGGGGCAGGCCAGCTGATGCGCCCGCCCGCCGTTGGCGCAGCGGGCGGCGCAGTGGCTGTGGTGGGGCTGTTGTCGGGTGCGGGGGCCACGGGCGAATCGGCGGCGGGCTTCAGCGAGTCGGCGGGTACGGGAGGCGGGCCGCTGTCGGTATCGGCGGTAGGGTTGTTTTGGGAGCAGGCCAGCAGCAGGCAGCTCGCCAGCTGGAGCAGGTGTGGGCGAAACATAGGGTGGTGTTGCGGCAAACAATGAGGCCCTGCCGACGGGCGGGTCGCCGCGGCAGGCACCATTTCGGGCTTCATACGAAACGCATTCACCGACAGCTACCTTATGGAGGAAGTACCAGCGGCCCCGGCAGAATTATGGTGCTGTTTTTGCGTTGGGGCAGCGTAACTTCTTTTCACCCATGAAAGCATTGCTCAAATCCGCTGTACCGCTGCTGTTGCTGGGGCTGCTGTTGCAGGCCAGCCCCACGCAGGCGCAGGTGCAGGTAAACGTCAACGTCGGCACGCCGGCCTGGGGCCCGCCCGTCGGGCCCGGGGTGCAGTACTACTACATTCCCGAAATCGACGGCTATTACGACCTCTACACCCAGTCGTACGTGTATTTCGACCCGTACTACAACACCTGGGTTAGTGCTCCGGCCCTGCCGGCCGCGTACTACGCCGGCTACGACCCGCGCTACTTCCATCCCGTGGTGGTGCAGTACGTGGGGCGCCAGCCCTGGGGCCTGATCTACGACCACCGCTCGTACTGCAACACGCGCGGCTGGCGTCCCGGCTACTACCGCTCGGCCCCCGGGCCGCGCTGGCAGGGCGGCTATAGCCACGGCCCGCAGCCGTACCGCGGCCAGCCCGGCGGCCGCTACGACAACCAACCCTACGCCCAAAACGGCCCCGGCCGCGGCGGCTACCAGGGCAGCTACGGCGGCCGAAACGACCACGATGACCACCGCGGCGGCTACGACGGCCGGCGCGAGCAGCCTAGCGGCGGGCGGCCCGACTACGGGCAGCCCGGCCGGGGCCAGGGTGGCAACGGAGGCTTTGGCCACCAGGGAGGCGGCCGCGGACGCGTCCGCTAATCACATCTGATTTCGCGCAAAGCCGCCCCGGCCAGCTGGCCGGGGCGGCTTTTTTGGGCCGTTACCGATCGGTGCACCCCGGCCGCCGGATGCGCGTGCCGCCCGCCCCCTTGATGCGGCGGGCTGTTTCCTACCGAGCGTCGTCAGGCGAGTGCAGCTGCGCGTACTCCGTGGCTGCGGCGAAGTGGTTGGCAAATTTGGTCCGGGAAGACAGCCGGCGGGTTCTGCGAGGCAGACCTATGGGCCTAGTGGTTGGTCTGAGCCTGTGCCAGCAGTTCGGCCCAGTCGATTTCCGGCCGGGCAGCCGCGGGTGCGGGCATTTGGTTTAGTGCCAGCAGGGCTTCGATGCAAATCATGTCCGCGTCGCGGTTCATGGCCGCGGCCGCCACAATGCGGCCGCCGTCCACATACAAGGCCAGGAAATCCTGCTGTTCGACCTCGCCGTGGTAGATGATGTCGTCCCAGTGCTGGGCGTGGCCGGCGTAGCGCAGGCTCTTGCCGAACTGCTGCGTCCAGAAAAACGGCACCTGCTCGAAGCGCGTGGCCCGGCCCAGCATGTTGAGCGCCGCCACGCGGCCCTGCTGCTGGGCCACGCGCCAGTGCTCGATGCGGGTGCGGCCGCCCGCTGCGGGGGGCAGCTCGAACGTGGCCACGTCGCCGGCGGCCCAGATGCCCTCGGCCACGCGCAGGTGCGCATCCACGGCCAAGCCGCCGTCCTTTTCCCGCGGTAGGGCTTCGCGCAGAAAGTCGGTGGCCGGCTGCACGCCGATGCCGAGCACCACCAGGTCGGCCGGCAAAGTGTCGCCAGATTGCAGCGTCACGCTAGCCAGCTTGCCGGTGGGCCCGGTGCCCAAGGCCGTCACCGCCTGCCCGCCGCGGAAGCTGATGCCGTGCTGCGCGTGCAGCTGCCGGAACATGGCCCCGATGCGGGGCCCCAGCACTTTCTCAAACGGCTCGGCCTGCGAAGCCACTACCGTTACGCTGCGGTCTGCGCCGCCAGCCAGGCTTGCCGCCGCTTCCATGCCGATAAAGCTGCCGCCGATGACCACCACGTGCCGGGCCTCCGCCACCGCGTCGCGCAGGCGCCGGGCATCGGCGTGGCTGCGCAGCACCAGCACGCCGGGCAGGTCGTGGCCGGGCACGGTGGCGGGCAGGGTGCGCGGCGCGCTGCCGGGGCAGAGCAGCAGCGCGTCGTAGTGCAGCGGGGCGCGGTCGTCGGCGAAGAGCAATTCGCGCGTGGCGGTGTTCAGCCCGCCGATGCGCGCTTCGGGCAGATGCTCAATGCGGAAGTCGCGGTAGAACGAACGGTAGCGCAGGGGCAGGTGGGCGTCGTCGGTTTTGCCGGCCAGGTAGGCTTTGCTGAGCTTGGTGCGGTCGTAGGGCGGCTCGGCTTCGGCACCGATGAGCACCACCCGGCCCGCGAAGCCCTCGGTGCGCAGGGTCTGCGCCGCCATTTGCCCGGCCGCGCCGGCCCCCACGATGACAAACACGCTGGCGTCGGTGGGGTTTCCCTGGCGCAGGGCCGGGGCCGCGCCGCCCGTTTCGGCCGTGGGCGTAGCGTCGGGCGACTCGGGCACCTGGGGCACGGCGGGTGGCAAGGTCACCCACACCCGGCCGTCGGCCTCGCGCACCGGGTAGGCGGGCAAGTCGTCCAGCGCCGGCGGCTCGCAGAGATGGCCGTCGGGCACGCGGAAGCAGGCGTGGTGCCAGGGGCAGACGAGCCGCTCGCCCACCATCTTGCCTTTGGCCAGCGGCGCGCCGTAGTGCGGGCAATGGGCGGCAAAGGCGTGGTAACGGCCGCCGCGACGCACCAGCAGCACCTCGGTATCGGCGGCGGGGAAGGCTTTCAACTCCCCTTCCTGCAAGGCATCGGCGGGGGCTAGGTCGAATTCGGGGGCGTTAGGCATGGGGGCGGGCGGCAAGGGTAACGACTCTCTGTCCCAACGTTTTCGGGCTCATCTGGGTTAAGCAGCAAAACCCCTCATGCCATGAGCGACTACCGCCCCATCAGCTGTTCCTTCTACGACGAACTGGAAGCCCGCGCCACCACCCGGCAGCCCTGCACCCTGCACTTTCGCGAGGCACCCGAGGCCCCGCTCAGCGCCCGCACGGGCGTCATCCAAGACCTCTACATCCGCGACAAAGTGGAGTACCTGCGCCTGACCGACGGCTTCGAACTGCGGCTCGACAAGCTGACGGCCGTCGACGACCGGGAGCTGCGCAACTACTGCTAGCTTTGGCAGATGCCCTCCCGCCCCGCTCCTGCTGCCGCCGGCCGCCCCCACGCGGCGCACTACATTGCCTCCGGCGTGGCCGCGGTGTGTTGCGTGGTGCTGCTAGGCTTGGCGGCGCGGGAGGCGCGAGGTGTGCTCGCGCGGCGCACGGAGGGCGTTGCGCTGATCGGTACGGTCACGCAGCGGCGCGTGCCATCGGCCGCCGGCAAACGTTCCGCGAAGGCCGGCCCCTCCAGCATCGAATACACCGTCGCGGCCAGCTACCAGGGCCGCGCTGTGCAGGTGGTCAACCGCTTCCGCCACTCCTCGGCGGCGTACCGCGTGGGCGAGAACGTGCCCATCATATATGTACCGAATCAGCCCGAGCACAGTCGCCTGGCTACCACGACCGAGCAATACGGGCAGCTCCTGCAGCTGACGGGCTTTGGGCTGTTGAGCGGCTTTGCGGCGGGGCTACTGTGGCTGCGCAAGCGCACGGCCGAGGCGTTGTTTCGTGGCCGGCCCCAGTTGCCGCCGGATGCTACTCCATAAAAAAAGGCCCGTTGTCGTGGACAACGGGCCTTTTTACTTGCTGACAATGGCTTAAAACTCCGCGTTTTTGGGGAAGCGCGGGAAGGGAATCACGTCGCGGATGTTGGTCATGCCGGTCACGAACAGCACCAGGCGCTCGAAGCCCAGGCCGAAGCCCGAGTGCGGGGCCGTGCCGAAGCGGCGGGTGTCGAGGTACCACCACAGCTCTTCGGCGGGCACGTGCATTTCCTGCATGCGCTGCTCCAGCTTCTCCAGGCTTTCCTCGCGCTGCGAGCCGCCGATGATTTCGCCGATGCCGGGGAAGAGCACGTCCATGGCGCGCACGGTGCGGCCGTCCTCGTCGAGCTTCATGTAGAAGGCCTTGATGTCCTTCGGGTAGTTCGTCAGGATGACCGGCTTCTTGAAGTGCTTTTCCACCAAGTACCGCTCGTGCTCAGACTGCAGGTCGGTGCCCCAATCCACCGGGAATTCAAACTTCTGCTTGGCCGTCTTCAGGATGTCCACCGCCTCGGTGTAGGTCAGGCGCTGGAAGTCGTTGTCGACCACGAAGTGCAGACGGGTCAGCAGTTCCTTGTCGTAGAGGTCGTTGAGGAACTGCAGATCGGCCGGGCACTTCTCCAGGGCGTAGCGCACGAGGTACTTGAGGAAGTCCTCGGCCAAGTCCATGTTGTCTTCCAGCTCGTAGAAGGCCATTTCCGGCTCGATCATCCAGAACTCGGCCAGGTGACGGGCCGTGTTGCTGTTCTCGGCGCGGAAGGTGGGGCCGAAGGTGTACACTTGGCCCAGGGCCATAGCGGCCAACTCGCCCTCCAGTTGCCCCGATACCGTCAGGTTCGTGGGCTTGCCGAAGAAGTCCTCCTTGTAGTCCACCTTGCCGTCCTCGCTCAGCGGCGGGTTCTGGTCGGGTAGGGTGGTCACGCGAAACATCTGCCCGGCGCCCTCGGCGTCGGAGCCGGTGATGATGGGCGTGTGCACGTAGAAGAAGCCGCGGTCGTTGAAGTACTGGTGCACGGCAAAGGCCAGCGCGTGGCGCAGGCGCAGCACCGCCCCGAAGGTGTTGGTGCGGGGGCGTAGGTGGGCAATTTCGCGCAGGAACTCCAGCGAGTGGCCTTTTTTCTGCAGCGGGTAGGTTTCGGGGTCGGCTTTGCCGAGCACCTCAATGCTCGTGGCCTGGATTTCTACCGACTGGCCCTTGCCCTGCGAGGCGACGAGCTTGCCCGTCACGGCCACGCAGGCGCCGGTGGCCACGTCCTTCAGCGTTTCTTCCGGAAACTTCTCAGCGTCGGCGACTACCTGCAGATTATTAATCGTCGAGCCGTCGTTGACGGCAATAAACTGCACGTATTTGTTGCCGCGGCGGGTACGAACCCAGCCTTTTACGAGCACCTCGCGGTCCAGCTCCTGGCTGGTCAGCAGTGCCTCTACGCTTGATCTTCTGACGGACATCGTCTTAGAAATGAAGTTGAGCCGGCAAAAATACGCGCCTTGTCCGTCATTCCTGCTTTATCCGTTCGTCATTCCGGGCGCAGCTGAGGAATCCGCGGGCTGAGGTGGGCCCGTCAAGTCAAGCGAAGTGGAGTCGAAGCATCTCTACTGCGTTGTTGACACTACGCTCGGACGTCCGCCCGCGAGACGCCTCGACTGCGCTCGACGCAACGGGCTAATATCAGCTGAGTAGCTCCGTTGTCCGTTTGCCTTTCCAAGAAGCAGCGCAATACTTTGACCGTCCCGGCGCGTAGCACCCAGCCCGAAAAACCATAGCACTAAGCCGGGAGCGACGCGGCGGCGCCCACTTATCGTGCCAAGTGCGCAGCCGGCATCAACCTTTCCGCCCCAAGTGAAGTACACTGTAGATTATCTTTGGCAGGGCTGCGCCTGCTAATTTCGGCGTCCCGCACCGCTTACCTCAGCCATGCAAAGACTGGACATGAAGCAGCTTCTCTCGCAGAAGCTGTCCCCCCAACAGATACAGTTCATCAAGCTCCTCCAGATACCAACGGCGGAGCTGGAAATGCGCATCAAGGAAGAGCTGGAGATGAATCCGGCCCTGGAAGAAGGCGACGCTGAGGAGGCCGACTTGGCCGATGACGACGCGGACGACGAATTCGGCGACGACGCGGACGACACCGCCGACGAGCCCAGCGAAGGTGAGGAGTACGACAACCAAGAAAACATCCTCGACGAGGACTTCGACGAGACGCCCGAGCCCGAAATCGAGCTGCCCAAGGACGAGGACACCAGCGAAGCCAAGGAATCCGACGACCTGGACATCGACGACTACCTCAACGACGACGAAATAGCCGGCTACAAGATGCAGGGCGACAACGGCGGCGACGAGGAAGAGCGCGACATGCCCCTGGCCGACACGTCCTCCACGCTCACCGACTCCTTGTTCGAGCAGCTGCGTTTCATGGACCTCGACGAGAAGAAGGAGGCCATCGGACGGCAGCTCATCGGCTCCATCGACGCCGACGGCTACATCCGCCGCGACCTGGGCGCCATCGTCAACGACCTCGCGTTTTCGCAGAACATCGACGCCACGGAGGAGGAAATCGAGCAGGTGCTGCGCCTGATCCAAACCTTCGACCCGCCCGGCATCGGCGCCCGCGACCTGCGCGAGTGCCTGCTGCTGCAGCTGGACCGCCGCCCCCACGACGACACCGTGGACCACGCCCAGCACATCCTGATGGACACGTTCGACGAGTTCACCAAGAAGCACTACCAGCGCATTCAGCAGAAGCTGGACCTGGAAGACGACGAGCTCAAGGAAGCCATCAGCCTGATTCTCAAGCTAAACCCCAAGCCCGGCGGCTCGGGCCCCACGGGCGGCGGCCGGGTGCAGTACATCATCCCCGACTTCATCCTCACCAACGACAATGGCGACCTGAACCTGACCCTGAACGCGCGCAACGCCCCCGACCTGCGGGTGAGCCGCGACTACCAAGAAATGTTTCAGGCCTACGACAAGGGCGCCAAGAAAGACAAGAAGCTCAAGGAAGCCGTAACCTTCGTCAAGCAGAAGCTCGACGCGGCCAAGTGGTTTATCGACGCCATCAAGCAGCGCCAGAACACCCTGCTGCGCACCATGGACGCCATCGTGCGCTACCAGCGGGAGTTTTTCCTCGAGGGCGACGAGAGCAAACTGCGCCCGATGATTCTGAAGGACATTGCCACCGAAATCGGCATGGACATTAGCACCGTCTCGCGCGTGGCCAATTCCAAGGCCGTGCAGACGGAATTCGGCATTTACCCGCTCAAGTACTTCTTCTCCGAAGGCATTGCCACCGACTCAGGCGAGGACGCCTCGAGCCGGGAGGTAAAGCACATCCTGAAGGAAATCATCGAAGCCGAGGACAAGCGCCGCCCGCTCTCCGACGACAAGCTGGAAAAGATGCTCAACACCCGCGGCTACAACATTGCCCGGCGCACCGTGGCCAAGTACCGCGAGCAGCTGAACATCCCGGTAGCCCGCTTACGCAAGGAGCTGTAAGCAAGCCGCGTACGCAAAAGCGAAGCAGGCAGAATTGGTGGTTTGCCGCCGTTCCGCCTTCTTCGCTTTTCTATTTCCGCCGATTTGAAAGACCGTTTGGCTTACGGCCTGTCCGTAGTGCTGCACCCCTTGCTGGTGCCCTCGTATTTGGTGCTGTTGCTCGGCTACGGCTGGCCCAGCCGGCTGCCCGTCCGGGGCTTGGCGCCGGTGCCCGCCGGCCTGCTGATGCTGGCGTGGCTGCTCAGCTTCTGGCTGCCGGCCCTGCTCATCGGCCTGATGGCCCGCGTCGGCCTCATCAGCTCCGTCGAGCTGCCCGACCGGCGCCAACGCACCGTGCCGCTGCTGACGGCCGCGGGCGGATTTGGCGCGGCGGCCGTGCTGCTGGCCAGCGTTGCCCCGCAGGCCGGGTTGCTTAGCCGCTTGTTTGCCGGCATCACCGTATCGGTTCTGCTCACCACGCTCATCACGCGCCGGTGGAAAATCAGCGCACACGGCGTGGGCATGGGCGGGGCCGTGGGACTGGGCCTGTGGCTGCTGACGGCACCCGGCGGGGGCCGCCCCGCCTCGTACACCCTGCTGGCCGCCTTGCTGCTGGCCACGGCCGTGGGCTGGGCGCGGCTGCGGCTGCGCGCCCACACCCGTGCCCAAGTCCTGGCCGGACTGGGGCTGGGCGTGGTGACCGGCCTGCTTTTCTGCGCGCTCTAACTTTTCCGAATCCGTCGGCTGCCGCAGCTGCGCAACGGCGCCGGGCTGCTCACAGGGCTGCCAACGGAAAACCCGGCTTCCGACAGCGCAGCACCTACGCCGCGTGGCCAGGTACCGCGGCGCCGAGGCCGGGTTTCACGTGCGCGCTGCTACGCGGCTCGGGAGGTCAGTGGGGCCTAGCTTACCCGGATCAACTCCTTTTCCACCAGTTCTTGTACCTCGGGCCGGTCGTAGTCGGCCTCGGTTTCGATGTGCTGCATCAGGCGCGCCATGATGGCGTCTTGGCGCTGGCCGTTGGCCCAGGCTTCGGCGTAGGGCCGGTGCGAAAAGGTAACCTGCGAGTATAGCGAAGTCCACTGGTCCGGGTACTGCGCCGATATTTTGCTCTCGATTTTCTTTTGCAGCAGGAAGCGCGGGTCGGCCACCTTGTCGCGCATTTCCACGAAGTTGTACACGGCCAAGTCGGCTACGGCGTCGGCGTTGGGCTTGCGCAGCTGCTGAAACTCGCGGAACACCGCCTGCCAGTCGGGGCCGTGGCGCTCCATCAGCTCGTCGAGCACGGTGCAGTCCTCGAAGCCGGCGTTCATGCCCTGCCCGTAGAACGGCACGATGGCGTGGGCCGCGTCGCCGAGCAGCAGCGCCTCGTCGCCAAGCGACCAGGGAAAGCACTTCACCGTGACCAGCGAGGAGGTTGGGTTGTGGAAGAAGTCATCGGTTAGCTCGGGCATTAGCGGCAGCGCATCGGGGAATACCCGCCCGAAAAAGGCCGTCACGTCCGCCGGCGTCTGCAGCGAGGCAAACGAGTCTTCGCCTTCGAAGGGGAAAAACAGCGTGCAGGTAAACGTGCCGTCGAGATTGGGCAGCGCAATCATCATGTAGCTGCCGCGCGGCCAGATGTGCAGCGCGTGCTTTTCTAGGGCCCAGCCGCCATCAGGGGCCGCCGCAATGGTCAGCTCCTTATAGCCGTATTCGAGGTAGGACTGCGAGTAGTCGAACCGTTCGGTTTTTTGCAGGGCGCTGCGCACGGCCGAAAACGCGCCGTCGGTGCCGAACAGGTGGTGGTAGGCCAAGTGCTGCTCCTGCCCGGTTGCTATGTCGCGCAGGTGCAGCTGCCGCTGGCGCAGGTTCACGTCGAGGCACTGCTGCCCGAAGAAGAGGCGTACGTTGGGTTGGTCTTCGGCCAGTTCCAGCAGGCGGCGGTTCAGCCCGCCCCGCGACACCGAGTAAATGCCTTGCCCGGGCTTGCCGTAGGGTTGCTGGCTGAGGTTGCCGTGCACGTCGTGCATCACCCGGCCGTACATCGGAATGGCCACTTCGCGCACCGCCTCGGCAATGCCCACGCCCTCCAACGCCCGCCAGCCGCGGTCCGACAACGCCAGGTTGATGGAGCGGCCGGAGTCGGCGCCGGCCCGGCGCGGGTCGGGACGCCGCTCGTACACATCTACCTGAAAGCCGCGCTTGGCGAGGTACAGCGCCAGTAAAGAGCCGACCAAGCCGGCGCCCGTTACGGTCAGGTGGTTGGCTGCGGGAGCAGATTCGGATTGCAGGGACGTGGAAGCAGAAAAACTAGTCATACGAGGAGTGGGTGGGCCGAAAGTAAGGCATTCCGCTTATACGCAGCTGTTTCAGCTCAACCATTGTTGTGTTGAATTCTTAGATTTTTCTCAGGAAATACACAAGTATTATTGACTTAGTACAGTTGGCTACGTAAGATTGTCTACCTTACCATTAATTCCTGCTTTAGTACCAACACACCCGCCCCAACATGATAGTAACTGCTCTACCCGCTCCTAGCCTGCCGGCGCTGCCGCCCGAAGTCCAATTAGCGCCCACGGCAAGCGGTTTGATTACCACGCCCGAGGCCCCGTTAACCCCTCATACAGATCAGGAACAGGCGCCCTTCCAGATCGGCGATTTTACCCTGGGTGATATCGACTGCCCTAGCCTGACCGGCCACCCTGACATCCGTTATTAATTCCGCAACTATTTACGAAAAGGCCGTTTTTTAACACAATGACAACAATCAGGTAGTATTTTATCAATCAAGTCATTATAAATCCGGGAAGAAAGCAGAAATTTGTAGGCATGCCGCCTATGTCCGGAACATATGGGCGGCATTTCTTTTCTCTTTTTTCTTCTTTTTTATGCGGCAACTGTACCCTGGCCTACTGGCATTGGGCAGCGCTGTGCTGGCCCTGCCAGCCCTAGCGCAATCGGAAGCCGGCGTGGGTGGTGTCGTGCGCAATGATGCTGGTCAACCCATTCCCGGCGCTACGGTATTTATAAAAGGCACCCTTATCGGCACTGGCACCAACCGGGAGGGTCAATTCTCGCTGCCGGCCGACTTCAGCGACGGGCCGGTGGTGATTTCCGTGTCGTTTGTGGGCTACGAAACCCGCGAGCTGGCGCTGAGCAAGCCTACGCCCGACGTGGTGGTGACGCTCAACGACGCGGTGACGTTGAACGAAGTGGTGGTGGCGGCTTCCCGCGTGGAGGAAGCCCTGCAGCAAGCCCCGGTGACGGTGGAAAAAGTGGGTGCCGCCCAGGTGCAGCGCCTACCTCCGCCCGACGTGTTGGCCGGCCTGAACCAGTTCAAGGGCATCGACGTGAACTCGTCCAGCATGGTGATGAGCAGCCTAAGCACCCGCGGTTTCAACTCCCCCAAGTCGGAGCGCGTGATTCAGCTGGTGGACTACTTCGACACCCAGTCGCCCTCCCTCAACATCAACTCCGGCAACCTCACCGGCATCCCGGAACTGGACATTGCCAGCATCGAGGTGATTCACGGGCCGGCCTCGGCCCTGTACGGCGCCAACGCCTTCAACGGCGTGGTGCTGCTCAACTCCAAGGACCCGTTTGTGACCGAGGGCTTCTCGGCGCGGGTGCGCGGCGGGCAGCGCAGCTACTTCGACGGGCAGGTGCGCTACGCCCACACCATCGGCAAGCGCTTCGCCTTCAAAGTGGTGGGCAGCTACCTCACGGCCGACGACTGGCTGGCCTCGAATTACAGCGCGGCCAGCACCCGCGTGACGCCAAACAACAACGCCGCCGGCTCGCCCCAGGGCTACGACGCGGTGAACCGCTACGGCGACGTGTCGAACACGTTTAACCCGGCGCAGCAGTTTCCGGGTGGCACCGCCACCGAGCTGTACGGCAAGACGGTGTTCATGCCCGGCTTCACGGAGCAGACCCTGATAGCCGGCGACGACAAGGCCAAGGCCTTCAAGGTGGTACCGACGATTTCGTACCTGCTGACCGACAAGCTGAAGGCCACCGTAGCGGCCAGCATCAACCGCGGCACGGCTACCTACCAGAGCTCCAGCCGCTACCGCCTACGCGACTTCGGCACCAACCAGTACCGCGGCGAACTGCGCGGGGAGCGGTGGTTTTTGCGCGGCTCCTCCACCCAGGACTTCGGCAACAACTCCTACGACCTCGGCTTCCTAGGCTCGTTTATCCAGAACTCGCCGGTAGCTGCGGGCGCGCCCGCGACCTATGCCCAGCAGTTCTTCGGCACGTACAACAACGCCTTCAAGCAAGCGCGCAACGGCGGCGCGACGGTGGACCAGGCCCTGGCCACCGCTCAATCGGTAGCCAACGCTACCCAGCTCGACCCCAGCAGCGCCCGGTTTGGGGAACTGCGCTCGGCCATCATCAAAGACAGCCGCCCGGGCCTGGGCGCACGCCTGAATCCCAGCTCTTTGCTCAACGAGGGCAACGCGCAATACGACTTCCGCTTCGGCGAGTCGACCAGCCTGATCGTGGGCGCTTCGTACCGCAAGTTCCGCCTGGGCTCGAACGGGGAGTTTTTCTCCGACGACAACCAGCGCATCCAGAACCACGAGGTGGGCGGCTACACCCAGCTCACCCACCAGCTGCTCGACGACCGGCTGAAGCTGGCCCTGGCCGTGCGCGTCGACGGGTTCAAGAACTTCGACCCGGCCGTGTCGCCGCGGGCCTCGGCGGTGTACTCGCTGGGCGCCAACCGCCAGCACAGCTTCCGCGCCAGCTACGGCCGCGCCTTCCGCTCCCCCACCCAGCTCGACCAGTACGTGCGCCTCGACGTGGGCCCGGTGCTGCTGCTCGGCAACGTGGGCAGCGGCTTCGACGGGCTGACCCTGCCTTCGGGCACGACGCCGTCCTCGCCTATTCACGTGGACCCGCTGCAGCTGGAGCGCCTGAGCACCTACGAAGTGGGCTACCGCGGTACGCTCAGCAACAAGCTGTACATCGACCTGAACTACTACCGCAGCCAGTACAACGACTTCATCGGGGCGCAGCGCTTCCTGGGCAACCCCAACGGCACGGCCACGGCCCCGCTGCGGGTGCTGCAGGTGTGGACCAACGCCGACCAGGAGGTGCACACCCAGGGTGGCTCGGCCGGCGTGAACTACAACGTGGCCAAGCCCTTGACCCTGAGCGCCAACTACAGCCTGAACGTGCTGGACCGCTCGCGCATCAAGGACGCCAACTTCCAGACCTTCTTCAACACGCCCAAGCACAAGTACAACGTGGGCGCCAGCGGCACGGCTGGGCAGCTGAGCTACTCCGCCAACTACCGCTGGGCGCAGGGCCACCTCTACGAAACGCCGTTTGCGGTGGGTGAGCTGAGCAACTACAGCTCCCTCGACGCCTACGTGGGCTACACCATCCCGCGCCTGGCCACCACGGTGCAGGCCGGCGGCGCCAACCTGTTGAACAGCAACAACGTGCAGGTGTACGGTGGCCCCAACATCGGGCGGCTGGCTTACCTGGGCCTGCTGGTCGATATCAAGTAATCGGGCGGCAACGGACTGACGCACCGTTGTTACTTCGCTCCCATTCGTACGAAAGGCCCGCTGCCTGATGCAGCGGGCCTTTTTTATGCAAGCATCGCGCTTCCGGCCGATTACCCGCTGCCAACCACGTTGCGAAACGTCAGGTTCAGGCGCGGGCCCACGGCCTGGGCAGTTTTGGGCACGGCGTGCTGCCAGTAGCGCTGCGTGGGGCCCAGCATCAGCAGCAGGCTGCCCGCGCCCAGCTCTAGGCCGACGGGGGCGTGGGCGGGGCCGTGGCCCGGCCGCGGACGCAGCCGGAACCGGCGCGTAGCGCCCAGGCTGAGGGAGGCAATGACGGGTGTGGGCCCCAGCTCGGGCTCGTCGTCAGCGTGCCAGCCCATGCTGTCCTGCCCGCCGCGGTAGAGGTTAAGCAGCACGCTGTTGAACCGAGCACCAGTGGCCACTTCCACCCGTTCGCGCAGGGCTTGCAAAGCTGGCGTCCAGGGCTCGGGCTGCATCAACAGGCCGGAGTAGCGGTAACGAGCCCCGGCGTCACCGTGCCAGGCCGTGAGGCGGGGCTGCATGACCTGCTTGCCGAAGAGCGTGATGGGCTCGTGGCGCCAGTGGACGGTGGCCGTCAGCTCCTGCAGCAGTGCGGCGGCTTCGGCCGGGGCGAGAAAGTGCGCGTCGAGGCGCACATCGGCCTGGGGCAGGGGCAGCGCGGCGAGGGGCATAGGCTTATTTCAGCCCCGGCATGGGCACGCCCATCGACTGCGCCAGCATCATCAGCAGCATCACCACGGCGAAGGTGATGATGAGCGGGGGCAACCAGCTGCGTGGCTGGTATGCCCGGGCGCCGATGAAGTAGGGCCAGAGCACAAAGACGTAAATGAGCGCGGCCGCGATGTTGCTGCACAGGCCGACCACGTTGGGATTGAGGCCCAGGTTGAAGAGCAGCCACAGGTGGGCCGACAGCATCAGGATGGACAGGGCCATGAGCAAGGCGGCGCCACCGTAGCGGCGCAGGCGCAGCAGGTTCATCAGCATCAGCACCGCCCCGACGGGGTACGACAGCACCACCGAGAGCACCGCGATGGTGCCGGGCGAGTAGAGGGCGGGGGCGTCGTCGGGGGCAGCGGCTTCTTCGGGTTCCTCGGCCCGTGCCCAGGACGGCGCCGCGGGCGGGGCCGCCGCCGCGGCCTGCCGGGCAGCCGCCTCCAGTTCGGGGCGCAGCGCGGCCGCGTCGGGCACGACGTGGCCGCGCCGCTCCAATTCCGTCAGGGCCGCCAGCACGGCGTCTTCGCGGTATTCGGCGCGACGGTCCAGGTAGCGTTGCAGCTCCGCGTCGGGTTTGCCGGCCATTTTGGCCGCGTAATCTTCCATTCCAGTCAAGCAAGCAGGGCCGTTGGCCGGAACCAGCCCCTTGGCCGGCCCGGCGGCCCAATCAACAGCATACGAGAAACCGCGGCGGGCGGCTATTGGTTGGCGGCGGGAGTCAGCAGCACGGCGCTCCACGCGGCCACGGCCTGCCCGATGCGCCACACGTCCAAGAAGGAATTGTAGAGCGGCACCGGGGCGAGGCGGATGACGTTGGGCTCGCGCCAGTCGGCCATGATGCCGCGCTCGGCCAAGAAGTCAAACAGCGCCCGGCCCTGCCGGTGCACCAGCACGGACAGCTGGCAGCCGCGCTGGGCGGGGTCCCGGGGAGTGATGATTTCGAGCACTTCGGCCGGCAGCCCGGCCTCGCGCAGCACAAATTCCAGGTAGCCCGTCAGCTGCTCGCTCTTCTGGCGCAGCGCGGTCATGCCCCCGGCTTCGTCCACCAGGGCCAGGGCGGCGCGGTGAATGGCCATGGGGAAAATCTGGGCGTTGGAGAGCTGCCAGCCGGCGGCGCCGGGCATGGGCCGGAAGCCCTTTTTCATCTGAAAGCGCTCCGACACGTCGTGGCCCCACCAGCCGGCGAGGCGCGGCAGGTCGGGGCGGTCGGCAAACCGCTCGTGCACGAACACGCCGCTGGTGCCCCCGGGGCCGGAGTTGAGGTACTTGTAGGTGCACCAGCAGGCAAAGTCCACGTCCCAGTCGTGCAGCTGCAGCTGCAGGTTGCCGGCGGCGTGGGCCAAATCGAAGCCCACGGTGGCCCCTACGGCGTGGCCGGCGCGGGTAATGGCCGGCATGTCAAAGGCCTGACCGGTGTAGTAGTTGACGCCGCCGAGGATGACCAGGGCCAGCTCCTCACCCAACTCCTGGATGCGGGCTTCGATGTCCTGGGTGCGCAGGGTATGCTCGCCGGGGCGCGGCGTCAGCTCCACGATGGCGTCGTCGGGCTGGTAGCCGTGCAGCTTCACCTGGCTTTCCAGCGCGTACTGGTCCGAGGGAAACGCGCCGCCTTCCATCAGCACCTTGTAGCGGCGGCCTTGGGGGCGGTAGAAGGAAATCAGCAGCAGGTGCAGGTTGACGGTGAGGTTGTTCATCACCACCACTTCCACGGGCTGGGCGCCCACGAGGCGGGCCGAGGCTTCGGTCAGCGTTTCGTGGTAGTGCATCCAGCACGAGGGCTCCCGGAAGTGGCCTTCCACGGCGTGCTCCTGCCAGCTCTGAAACTCGGCTTCGACGGCGGCGCGGGCGGCTTTGGGCTGCAGGCCCAGGGAGTTGCCGCAGCAGTACACGGCTTCGGCGCCGTCGGGGGCCAGCGGGATGTGGAACCGCTCACGGAACGGGCGCAGCGCGTCCTGCGCGTCGAGCTGCTGGGCAAAGTCGGGGGTATTCTGAAACGTCATCGAAGGCAAGGAAAAGGGCTGGGTGGGCACGGGGCGAAGGTACGCAGCGGGCTCAGACCAGCTGCCGCCGAAACTGCTCCACCGACACGCCCATCCAGTCCAGGGCGTTCTGGCCGAGCATGCGGGCTTTCATTTCGTCGGAATAAGGCATGCTGCGGATGAGCTGCCCGGGCTCCAGTTCGCCGAGCGGGAAGGGGTAGTCGGTGCCGAGCGTGATTTTGTCGGCGCCGAGGGTTTTCACCAGGTAGTCGAGCATGAGCGGGTCGTGCACCAAGGAGTCGACCCAGAACCGGCCCAGGTACTCGCGCGGGTTCACCGGGTTGTCGATGGCGCAGAGGTCGGGGCGCACCTGGAAGCCGTGCTCAATGCGGCCGATGGTGCTGGCGAAGGTGCCGCCGCCGTGGGCCACGGCCACGCGCAGCCGCGGCAGGCGCTCCAGCACCCCACCGAAGATGAGCGAGCAGAGTGCCAGGGTGCTTTCGGCGGGCATGCCCACCAGCCAGGGCAGCCAGTACTTGGGCATTTTCTGCTGGGCCATCATGTCCCAGGGGTGCACGAACACGGCCGCGCCCAGTTCCTCGGCCGCCGCAAACACTTCGAACAGCTCCGGGGCGTCGAGGTTCCAGTCGTTCACGTGCGAGCCGATCTGCACGCCGATGAGGCCCAGCTCCTTCACGCAGCGCTCCAGCTCCTTCACGGCCAGGTCGGGCGCCTGCATGGGGATGGTGCCCAGGCCGGCGAAGCGGTCGGGGTAGTCGGCCACCACGCCGGCAATGTGGTCGTTGAGCAGCTTGCTCAGGTCCAGCGCGTCGTGGGGCTTGGCCCAGTAGCTGAACATGACGGGCACCGTGCTCAGCACCTGCACATCCACGCCGAAGTGCCCGCACTCGTGCAGGCGCACGGCGGGGTCCCAGCAGTTGTCCTGGATTTCGCGGAAGAACTTGTCGTCCTGCATCATGCGGGCGCAGCAGGGCTTGTGGTGCTCCAGCCGGATAAAGCCGCCGTAGCCGTACCGCTCGCGCAGATCGGGCCACTGTTTGGGCAGGATGTGGGTGTGGATGTCGACGGTCAGCACGGGGCGGGGTGGGGAGCGGAGGGCCGTGGGTGCGGCGGGTGGAGGGAAAAGAAAGCCGCCGCAGCTTAGAGCTTGCGGCGGAAAAAGTTACGAAAATACATGTCGGCCGTCATGCCGTCCCAGTGCAGCACACTGGCCGCGTACTGCCAGCTCTGCCAGATGTTGAGCAGGATAAAGGCCACAATCACCGTGCGCAGGGCTACGCGCAGGCGGGCGTGGGCCAGCAGGCTGGCCAGCGGCAAGGCCAGCACCGGGTAGAGGCTGACCAGCGGCCGGGCGCTGAAGCTGCCGCCGTAGGACCAGGTGCGCCAGCTGAAGGTCACGTACACGGCCACCGGAATCATCACGAGGGCGGGCAGCCAGGCGGCGGGCACGTCGCGGCGCAGCCACCAGAGGCCGCCGAGGCTAAGCAGGGCCAGCGGGGTGTAGAGCCACCAGCCCTTGCGGAAGCTCACCAGCCCGTCGATGAGGTGGGGGTGCAGGAAGTCGAACTTCTCGCCCGTGTACGAATACACAATCCAGTGCCCGCTGACGGCGTGCCAGAACAGCGTCTGCAGGCTGACCACGGCCAGCAGCAGCGCGGCCGCCAGCAAGATCTGCCCGCGCCGCTGCCACCACCACTGGGCCCGCTGGCGCAGGGCCGGCGCGGCCAGGCTCAGGCCCCAGGTCAGCGGCAAGAGCCCGTACATGGCCTCGGACGGCCGGGTGAGAATGGCCAGGCCCAAAAACAGGCCGATGCCGGCGGCAAACGGGGCCCGGCCGGTGTCGTACCAGCGCACCGAGCAGTACAGCAGAGCGGCCTGCCAGAGGAAGAGCACCGCGTGGGCCATGTTGGCCTCGTAGCTGGCGTAGCAAAACAGGTTGGTGCCCAGCCCGATACCCGCCAGCGTCCAGGCCACGGTGCCGTCCTCGTAGTAGCGGCGCAGCAGCTTGCGCAAAATCCAGAGGCCGAGGATGCCGTGAAACAGCCCGGCAATCATGATGATCTGCTGGTAGGGCCGGCTGAAGCCGTCGGCCTTATACTTGTCGCTGCTGCGGGCCCAGGCGTGGGCGCCCAGAAACCAGGGCATGTCGGCCAGCGCCTTGCCCAGGGTGTACTTGCTCATGTAGCGCTTGCCCGGCAGCGGCTTCAGGCCGATTTCCGCCGGCTCGGCGGTGGGGCGGTAGAGGGGGCGCAGCTTCAGCAGGGAGTCGGGGCGGCCCAGGTCGCCGTAGATAAAGGCCGAGGGCAGGTACACGTAGTAGCCGCCGGGGTCGGAGTCGAGCACTTCCATGCCCTTCCAGCGCTTGTCCTGAAACATGGCCAGGGTCAGCAGGGCCGCTGCCAGCCAGAATACAACTCTAGATTTCATTAACGACGGGCCACTGAACGGATTCCCGCGCACAAAGAAAGCCGGTTGGCGCGCACTACCCATGCGCGCCAACCGGCTTGCTCCAGAAATCGGACTTCGCGGCGCTACTGCACCGGCGCGGGCGGCTGCATCACCGTGCCGCAGTTCTTGCAGGTGCGGCGCTCCTCGTTTTGCCAGAAATTGCCCATGATGACGGGCAGTTGCTTTACGATATCGGTGACTTCGGCAAATTCCTCGTGGAGCTTGGTGCCGCAGTTTTCGCAGTACCACTGAAAGCCGTCCAACTCGCCGGGCTTGCGGTAGCGCTCCACCACCAGCCCCACGGTGCCGGCCGGGCGCTGCGGGGAGTGGGGCACGCCCGCGGGCAGCAGAAATATCTCGCCGGCGCGGATGGGCAAATCCACCGGCTTGCCGTCCTCGATGATTTTCAGGGTCATGTCGCCTTCGAGCTGGAAGAAAAACTCCTCGCTGTCGTCGACGTGGTAGTCCTTGCGGGCGTTGGGGCCGCCCACCACCATCACGATGAAGTCGTCGTTGCCTTTGAACACCTGTTGGTTGCCGACGGGCGGCTTGAGCAAGTGGCGGTGTTCGTCAATCCACTGCTGGAAGTTGAAGGGACGCGTGACAGGCATAAGGGGGTGACAGGTAACACGTGGCAGGCGCCGCGTGGTGGGTGGATGGGTGGGGCCGAAAGCTACCCGTTTGAAATCAAGCGCGGGTAGCCGGTGCCAAGGTAGAAACTGCCGGCGGAACCGTCGGCCTTTTCCGGCGCCCGGGCTTCAGTCGTTGCCCCAGCCCCTGCCTTACCCCACTTGTCACCTGTCCCGTGTTACCGGTCACCTAATTACCTTGCGGCCATGCTTACCGACCAACTCACCGACCGCCGCGCCGTGGTGTGCGGCAGCACCCAGGGCATTGGGCGGGCCGCCGCCGAGGCCCTGGCCGCCCGCGGCGCCCACGTCACCCTGATTGCCCGCAACGAAGACGCTCTGCGCGAAGTAGCCGCCGCCCTGCCCGCCGCGCACGGCCAGCAGCACGACTACCTCGTGGCCGACTTTGCGCGCCCCGCCGAGCTAGCCGAGCGCCTGGCCGAGTACGTGGCGAACAAGCCCGCCGCCCACATCCTAGTCAACAACACCGGCGGCCCGGCCGGCGGCCCCTTGCTCGGGGCTTCCATTGATGATCTGCGGGCCGCCTTCGAGCAGCACGTCGTCTGCAACCACCTGCTGGCCCAGGCCCTGGTGCCGGGCATGAAAGCGTCCGGCTACGGGCGCATCATCAATGTCATCAGCACCTCGGTGAAGCAGCCGCTGCCCAACCTGGGCGTGTCGAACACCACGCGCGGGGCGGTGGCCAGCTGGGCCAAAACCCTGGCCAATGAGCTGGGGCCCTCGGGCATCACCGTCAACAACGTGCTGCCCGGCGCCACGCTCACCCAGCGCCACCACAGCCTCGTGGCAGCGCGCTCGGCCAGCACCGGCACGCCCGTGGCGGAGCTGGAAGCCCAGATGCAGCGGCTGATTCCGGCCGGGCGTTTCGGCGAAGCCGAGGAAGTAGCCGCGGCCATTGCCTTTTTGGCTTCGCCGCTGGCCGGCTACGTCAACGGCATCAACCTGCCCGTCGACGGCGGGCGCACCAGCAGCCTGTAGCCGCCCGCACCACGAACAAAGCCGCAGGGGGCGCCCGGAATTCCGGGCGCCCCCTGCGGCTTTCAGCTAGCACTGGGCAACTTTCCGCGGCTGGGCCTAGGCGTGGTCCACGGCGGCGGGTTCCATTACCGAGCGCGTGCCAATCACCAGGATGAGGAACAAGGAGATGAACAGCACCAGCGAGGTGAGGTAGGTGTAGGGAATCTGCAGGAAGGCGTAGAACGTAGCCAGGTACCACTTCAGGCTGATGAGGCTGAGCAGGCGGTAATCGATGCGGTGGCGCAGCCACCAGTACAGCGCCCCCGAAACCAGCAGCACGCCGCCGCCGCACATGAGCAGCAGGCGCTGCAGCAGGTCGATTTTTTCCTGAATGGTGCCCGAGCTGTGCCGGAGCAGAATGCCGGCAAACCCCACCCCGTTGAACAGGTGGTATTCGCGCGTCCACTCCCCCACCGTGGCAATGCGGTACTCGCGCAGGGCGTGGGTGAAGATGGTCCAGTCCTTCGAGAGGAAGGGCCACACGTACACGACCACGACGCCCAGCAGCGTGAGCAGCGCCACCTTGATGGCGTGGCTGCGGCCGGCGCTAAACCACAGAATCAGCCCGTACAGCGGCACCCACAGCACCACCGAGTACCGCGAGGTGAGGCAGACCGTAAGGCCCACGGCCTGCCACAGCACCGAACGCGTGAGCACGCCCGCCGCCAAAATGCAGTAGTAGGCAATGATAGTGGTTTCGATGGTGTGGGCGTAGATGGACGGGTCTTTGTAGAGAATCCAGCACAGCAGCGCCGCCGGCAGCACCGACTTCAGCAGCAGTTGCCCCCAGCTTTGGTGCTGGCGGATGAGCACCCACTGGTAAGCCCCAAACCCGAGCACCAGCAGCAGCATCAGCCCCATCCAGCGGTAGTCGGCGCCAATGTGCTCGGCCACCACGTAGGGCAGCCACTGCATGGGCAAGTGGTTGGGGAAGAGCGGGTAGCTGAAGTAGATGTACTTGTAGACCGTCTCGCCCGCCCGGAAACGGCTGACGTACGTCTCCAGAATCGGAATTACGTCCGAGGCGTTGATGTCGATGGGCGTGGCGGCAATGACCGGCCCCTGGAAGCTGGCCGCCGCGAGGCCGCCCAGCAGCAGCACCGTCAGCACCACGTCGTAGCGGCGGCCCGAGGGCTCGGCGGTCGTGGGCGCGCCGGTGGGCCGGTGCAGAAAGTAGAGCAGGGTGAAGGCGCACAGCGCCACCGACGCCAGGTAGAACGCCACCGGGCTCTTCATCGGCCCGAAATAGTTGCGCAGGTCGGTAAACAGGCGCACCTCCAGCCAGCACGCCAGGTAGGCCGCTACCTGCCACACGCGGTACAGCGGCACGCTAACCGCCCCCAGCGTAAGGCGCCGGGGGCTTTGTAGATCAACAGCCAATACGGTAAAAAGAGAAGGCCGCAGCCAGGGGCTGCGGCCAGTGAAGAGGTTACTCCAGGGCCGTGAGCTTGAGGTCGTCGATGTAGACGGGCTCGGAAGCGGCGCCGCGCCACAGGAATACTTTCAGGATGTAATCCGACTGCACCGAAGCGGGGAACACAATTTCTTTGCTCACTTTCACCCACTTCTTGAAGTCCTTCACCTCGCTGAGCTCGATACCGTCGCCCACCACGTTCTGCGCGTTTTCTCCGGGAGGCACTACCACCAAGCCCAGTTTGCCGGCGCTCTGGGCGCTGTTCAGGTAGGCCCAGGCTTCGAGCTTCACCCCGCGCGGCTTGCGCGCCGTCACGTTGCCGAGTACGGTGTTGTAGGTCAGGCTGAATTCGTGCGACGGATCCACCTTCAGAGCGTAGGCGCCCGAGTGCGCGTGGTCCTTGGAGATGGTGCTAGCATCGGGTACCCAGCCAACAACCGACTCAAAGTCGTTGCTCATGATGGCATCGGAGGAAGCCGCTTCTTTGTCGGAGGAGCAGGCAGCCAGTACCGACAGAGCCAAAAAAGGTAATATCTTCTTCATGAAGTGTAAAGTGAGTCCTATTAATCGCGCAAAACTAACCAGAATTGCGTCAGCGTAAAACCTTGTTTTGCATTCTGTCCGGTGGGCCGGGCCGGCAGCCACCAGCGCCTCGGCACCGGCAGCACCCGCGTGGTTGCGCCGGTGGCGGGTTTAGCTGACTGCCTCGGCCTCGGCGGGCACGGCCGGCAGCGGCACGCGCGGCCGAATTCGCGGCCACACTTCGACGAGCAGGGCCGCCGCGGCCAGCACGCTCACCCAAGCCACACGCGTTTGCAGGCGGTCCAACACGTTGGCCAGGTTGGCCGTCGTGAAGGCGTTCAGCACCACGGCGGCCACCAGCGTCAGGGCCCAGCCCAGCAGCCCGGCCGGCAGGGCGTGGCGCAGGTAGGCGGTGGTCAGCACGCCCAGCAGCAGCAGCGCGCTCAGCCCCAACACCAGGTACGAGCGGCTGGTCAGATCCTCGAACTGCAGGGCGCCGCGGTTTTGCTGGGAGTTGGTGTATTCCTTCAGCTCAAACGGAAACGACTCCTGAATTTTCCAGAACGGGTTGGTATTGTCCAGAAACGGGGTCAGCCCGTCGCCGTGGGCCACGTGGGTAAGCTGCCGGGCCGTGCCTTGGGCGGCTTCTTCCAGCAGCACCGGGTAGTAGCGCGGCGAGAGCAGCACCCGGCCGATGATGCTGCGGTATTCGGCGCGGTTGGCATCCCAGCCGCCGGTTTGGGCCAGCGGGCTGTTGCCCGACCAGATGAAGTCGATGGCGTTGTTGGGCAGCTTGTCGCGGAAGGCGCAGAGGCGGTACTGCCCGTCGGCGCAGTTGTCGGCCAGAAAGCGGTCCAGCACGCCCGTTTCCACGAGCTTGCCCATCAGGAACACGTGCGAACCGGACGACACCGTGAACCCGCCCCCGAACGCCGCGTGCAGGCCGGGCAGCGCCACCCAGGCCGCTGCTACCAGCGCGGCCGCCGCCGCCAGCCGCCGCCACGGCATCCAGCGCCGCACCGCCCCGACCACCCAGCCCCCGGCGGCTACCACGCCGAGCAACAGGGTGTAGGTGAGCAGGTTGGACGAGTGCATCAGACTGGCCAGCAGCAGCAGCCCGCCCAGCACGACCCGCTCGGCCAGGGCCAGCGGCTGCCCCCACACCAGCAGGGCCAGGGCCAACACCCCAATCGGCGTAAACACATCGGGCATGAGCTGGCCGCTAAACCACGCGATGCCGCTGGCCCACACCACGGCGGCCAGCAAGGCAAAACGGGCGGCGTGGCTGCGCAGCCGCGGCACAAATACCTGCACGCTGCGCCACAGCACGTAGGCCAGCAACAGGCTCTGCACCAGCACCGGGCCCCACAGCGAGTGTTTCAGGCTGAAAACGCGCAGAAACAGGCCGTAGGTCAGCGGCCGGTCGGCGGGCACCGTCAGCGACATGCCGCTGTAGATGTAGGCGCCGGAATCGGAGGTGACCAGGGGAAACCCGTTGTAGAAGGCTGCACTCATGAGCAGCAGGGTCGTGAGCAGCAGCCAGCCCCAAGGCAGGCGGCGCAGGTAGGATTGGATCATGATGATACTGAAAGCTTAATGCCAGGCAGAGGCGCGGCCGCGGCGGCGCAGCACGGTCACGTCCGCGGATTCGGTTACCGGTTCCAGCACGCTGAAGAGCGTGGAATGCGCCGCCCGCAGCTCGTCGCTGTCCTTGCGGCGCATGATAAAGTAGTCCAGGCCGCGCTCCGCCATGAAGCGCACGACCTCCGACGGCTCGGTTTGCAAGATAAATCGTTCGGCGGCGAGGCCGCGGCGGTCGAAGTACACCAGCCCGATGTTGGGCGCCGTCTCGTTGGCCACCAGCACCGTGGCATCGGCGGGCACCTGCGCCTGGTTGAGCAACTGCGCGCCGCCGCGCATCCAGCGGTAGTCGTAGAAGTCGCTGAAGGGCGGGTAATCGTCGCTCATGCGGGCCCGGTGCCGCACGGTGCCGATAATCAGCAAGGCGGCGGCCAGCACGCCCAGCGCCGTGGGCACGGCCAGGCGCGGCAGCGGCAGCGTCGCCACGCGCACCAGCGTCTGCACCAGCACGAGCAGCAGCAGCGGCATAAACGGGCTGAGGATGTAGTAGTCGTGGGCGCCGAACTGCCGGCCCATCAGCCACAGAAACGCCAGTGCCCCCAGCAGGCTGACCCACACTTGGGTGGCCAGCATGGGCTCCCGCCGTTGGTTCCACAGTGCCCCCACGAAGGTGTAGAGCCAGCAAGCGGCCAGCACCCAGTAGTGCACCTGGGTGAAGTACTCGTTCCACCACGTGCGCATTACCTCCTCGTAGGTCTTGTTGGCCTCCTCGGTAGTGGTCAGCGGGCGGGGCTCGGCCAGGAACATGGTGGAATCAAAGGTGGTGTTGAGCCACTTGTTCAGGAATATATAGCCGAGCACGGCGCCGAAGCTGAGCCCCATCAGCAGCAGAAACCAAACTTTCTGCCGGGTGGTAAACAGACTGTTGCGGAAATACGAGAGGATGAGCGTCACCCCGTAGGCGGCCAGCAAGTACACGCCCGCCGACGTTTTGATCAGCGTGGCCAGGGTGAAGAGCACCAGCCCCAGCGCCAGGTCGCGGAAGCGGGGTTGCTGGTAGTAGCGTAGGAAATAGTAGTAAGCCACCAGCGAGAGGGCGGCGCCCGGTGCGTCGGGCAGAAAATTGCCAGAGTAAAAGGCGTAAACCGGCGAGGTCAGCAGGAAAATGCCCGGCACCAGCCCCGCCACGAAGCTGCCGGTGCGCTCGAAGACCATCCGAAACAGGTAATAGCAGGCCAGCACCGACAAGCCGATGGTGATGCCGCGAAACGCCGGTACCACCGTGCCGCGGCCGAACACCTTGCCAAACAGGGCGGCCAGGTACGGAATGATGGGGAACTCCACCCCCACAACCCCGTCGATGGAGGACAGGTTGTAGGTGCGGGGCCGCAAAAACTGCATGCCCCGGTCGTAGTAGCTCAGGGCCAGGCTGAGGCGGTCGGCCTGGGCCCAGGTGTGGATGCCCTCCGGCAGGTGCGTCAGGTACGGCAGGTACAGAACACCGGCAAAGATGACGAAGAATACTGCCGCCGCGAGCTTGAACATTCGTTCGGTGCCGCCCTGCGTCAAAGAGCTTGATAACATGAAATAAGGAGGTGTTTACGTCGACGTAAGCAGGCAAAGATAGCCAGCCCGGCGTACTACTGCAGCACGCCGCCTGAAACCAGGAATACGACCCTAAATAGCAGCCCGCACCTCGGGCTATTCCGGCTTCTGCCACGGGGGTAAATGCGCCTGGCTTGGGGCCAGCAGCCGGTGGGTTCGTCGGCCACGTGCTAAGTTTGATGCGGTGTGCCGGCCGCTGCCTTGGTTTGGGCGGCAGCACTGGGTCTGCTGCGGGCTTTGCCGGGGCCTCCTTCCCTGAGCGAGAGGCCCGCGGGTGCTCGTTTCCGTTGATGGTTTCTTGACCGGCTGGCCTTGTTTGGCCCCGTTTTTCCGGGCGGCGCATGCGGGTAGGGCTCAGCGCCGGGCCGGATTTGCGCCGGACTTTTGCGCCGCTCAGCCACCGGCTCTTGCCGCGCCGGCGAGGATTTGCCCGCCGCGGTGGCCCGTCGGCCCCGCTGATTTTGCATCTTTACGTTTCAACCTACCTACCTTCGGCTCTGCGCCAGTTGCTGTGGATCTTTCCGTCATCATTCCCATCTACAACGAGGAAGTCAATATTCCGACGCTGTACCGCCGCCTGCGCGAAGTCATCGACCCGATGCGCGTCAGCTGCGAGTACATCTTTATCAACGACGGCTCGCGCGACCGGTCGCTGGCGCTGATTCACGAGCTGGCGGCCCAGCACGCGGACGTGCGCTACATCGACTTCAGCCGCAACTTTGGCCACCAGATTGCCGTGACGGCCGGGCTGGACCTCTCCACGGGCCGGGCCGTGGCCATCATCGACGCCGACCTGCAGGACCCGCCGGAGCTGATTCCGCAGCTCTACGCCAAGATGCACGAAGGCTACGAGGTGGTGTACGCCAAGCGCCGCCGCCGCGAGGGCGAAAGCGCCATGAAGCTGTTCACGGCCAAGCTGTTCTACCGCATCCTGGCCAAAATTACCAACGTGTCCATCCCCGTGGACACCGGCGACTTCCGCATCATTTCGCGCAAGGTGGTGCAGGCCCTGAAGCAGATGCCGGAGCAGAACAAGTTTCTGCGCGGGCAGATTTCGTGGATCGGCTACCGCCAGACCTACGTGGAGTACGACCGCGCCCAGCGCGCCGGCGGCGAAACGGGCTATACCTACCGCAAGATGATTCGGCTGGCGCTGGACGGCATCACCGCCTTCAGCGACGTGCCGCTGAAGGCCGCCACCCTCATGGGCTTCGGGGCCACCGGCATTGCCTTTCTGGTGCTGCTGTACACCTTGTTCGAGCGGTTTGTCACCCGCGACTACCAGCCGGGCTGGGCTTCGCTCATGGTGAGTATCCTGTTTTTGGGCGGCGTGCAGCTCATTGCGGTCGGCATCATCGGCGAGTACCTGGCCCGCCTGAGTGCCAACGTGCGCCACCGCCCGCTCTACATCATTTCGGACACGAACATTGCCGAGCCGGCCCCCGCCGGCCGGAGCTAACCTCTTCCCTGCATGACCCGACTGAGCGTGCGCACGGCGGGCGGTGCCGCCACGGCCCGGGAACGGGCTTGGGCTCGGGGCCTACTCCTCGGCTTCGGGCTGATTTTCAGCCTGGTGTCGCTGACCAATCATTACCTGATGCGCACGGCAGCCTTCGACCTAGGCATTGCCACGCACGCGCTGCGCAGCTACGCGCACTGGCGCACCCACTTCACCACCGAGCTGCTCGACACGCCGCCCACCAACTTCCTTTCCTCCAACCTGCACTTCGCGCTGGTGCCGCTGCTGGTGTCGCCGCTGTACTGGCTGCTGGGCTCCTGGACGCTGCTGGTGGTGCAGATTGCGGCCCTACTGTGGGGCGGCTGGGGCGTGCACGTGTTTGCGCGGGCCCGGGGCGCCACCTACGGGCAGGCCAACGTGCTGATGGCCTTTTTCTTCAGCATCTGGGGCATTTACTCGGCTCTGGGCTATGATTACCACGACAACGTGGTGGGCGCCATGGCCGTGCCGTGGCTGGTGCACTGGTTTGAGCAGCGCCGCTGGGACCGGGCCGGGCTGGCCTTCGCGCTGCTGCTGGTGAGCAAGGAAAACCTGGCGCTGTGGGCAGCTGCCATCATGCTGGGCCTGGCCTGGAAGCACTGGCGCACCCGCCCCCTGCTGCTGGCGGCGGTGCTGGGCGCCGTGGTGGCCCTGGCCTACTTCGCGGTGATTACCAAAGTGGTGATGCCGGCCCTCTCGGCCACGCACCAGCAGCTCACCCAGATTCAGCGCTACCAGCACCTGGGCGGCTCCCTAGAAGCGGCGGTGCTGAACGTAGCCACCCACCCCAAGCTCCTCTGGCAGTGCTTGTTCGTTAACATCACCGCCGACCCGAACTACAACTACATCAAGGCCGAGCTGTGGGCGGTGCTGCTGCTCTCGGGCGGCCTGGCGCTGGCGCTGCGACCTTGGTACGCGCTGATGCTGGCGCCTATTCTGGCCCAGAAGCTGCTGGCCAACGACTACGGCCTCTGGGGCATCAACGCGCAGTATTCCATCGAGTTTGCGCCGGTGCTGGCCCTGGCGGTGACGGAGTTGGGCCTACAGCTGCGGGCCGGCCGGTCGCGTCAGCGCTATTACGCCGCCTCGCTGGCCCTGGCGGCGCTGGCCACCATTATCACGCTCTACACCCGCCAGAGCAAGTGGTACCAGCGCGAAACCACCAATTTCCTGCTGGCCAAGCACTACCGCTCGACCCAGGGCCTGGATGTGCGCCGCCTGCGGGCGGCTCTGGCGCAGCTCCCGGCCGAGGTGCCGCTGAGCGCCCAGGCCAACCTGGCGCCCTGGCTCGTCAACCGCGACAAGCTCTACCACTTCCCGGTGCTGCGCGACGCCCAGCTCGTCGCCCTGCTCAAAACCGACAAGCTGCCCTGGCCGCTGTCACCGGAGGGTTATTTGCAGGCCCAGCAGCTGCTGCGCACCCGCGGCGACTTCCGCGTGCGCTACGAGGACGACCAGCTGCTGGTGCTGGAGCGCACCCGCCCGCCGGCCCGGCCCGACGAGGTGCTGCCGTTTCAGCTCTAGCGCCAAGCGGTCCGTTGCGCTACTTGCGCAGCAGCACGTACTCGCCGATTTGCTCTTCGCGGTAGCCCTGCGCCGGCATGACTTGCTGCAGGTACCGGTGTACCGCCGAGCCGCGGAACTGCGGCGCCACCACAAACGCGGCCGGGTGGTACTCGCGCAGAAACGCGCGCACGGCGGCCGCCGACGGCTGCTGCAGGGTGGTGTCGGGGTGCTCCTGCAAGGTGAGCAGCGTGTGCATCACCGAGTCGCGGTCGAAGCCGGCAAACACGTCGGCGGGCACGCGCGAGATGTAGGCGCCGGGCAGCTTTTTGTGGTGGCGGGTCTGGTAAAACAGGTCGTCGCCGTCCATCTGGCCCATTTTCCGGTAGCCATCGAGCAGGCCGAAGGGAATGGGGAACAGCACGTCGCCAGGCAGCTGAGCGGCGGCCAGATAGGCGGCGGGCACGTCGGCGAGCTTGAGCAGAGGTTGGGCCTTGGGCTGCAGCTCCAGCAGCACCAGCGCCAGCAGCCCCGCCGATACCGCCAGCCGGGCCGCCGGCCGCAGGCGGGCGCGCAGCCAGGGGTCGAGGGCGGCAAACACCACGATGGGCAGCAGCAGCGAGAGGTAGGCCACGTGGCGCGTGGGGCAGCGGATGTTGTTGAAAAACGGCACGTAGTGCAGCAAGCCGGTGGGCAGGCGCAGCACCTCCTTGCCGAACACCCGCACGGCCGGCAGCGTCAGCATAAAAAACAGCAGCGCCAGCCAGGGCAGCGCCCGGCCGCCGCGGTCTTCGTCGTGGCGCAGGGCCGAATAGCGGCGCAGCCCGACGAGCGTGAGCAGCGCCAGCAGCGGCAGCACGTAGCCCAGGAACATGATGTTTTCGACCGAGCCGGGGGAATTAAACATCGAGCTGTTGAGCAACCGCTCGGTGGCGGGCGTACTCAGCCAGCGGCTGTGCGGGGGCGGCAGCAAGTAGCCGGCCAAGTCGCCACCCCACCAGAAGCCGCTGTTGTCGGGCACGCCGGCCAGCTTCAGCATCCGGGAGCCGATGTGGCAGACGACCAACACCACCCCCAGCACAATCCAGGGCCGGGGCCGGCGCCAGTTGATGCGGCCCAGGCGCAACCCGTAGTACAGGGCGTAGTCGAGCGAAAAGTAGAGCAGCCCGAACAGCGTGTAGTAGTCGCTCAGCAGGGTGATGAAGCCCAGCCCGGCGCACAGCCCGACCTGCCCCCAGCGGCGCACCTGCGGCAGGAAGCGGCCCTCGCGGAAGCGGAAGGCTTCAAGGAAGGCGTAGATGTAAAACGGCGCCGGCGCGGTGAGCAGCAGGTGGTAGTGGTCGGGCAGGTGGGCCAGCTTGTAGCCCGAAAAAGCGAAGAGCACGCCCGCCAGCAGCCCCAGCACGGGGTTATCGACCCAGCGGCGGCACAGCCGGTAGGCCCCGACGCCCGACAAAACGAAGCTCAGCAGCAAGGCCACGTTGACGGCCAGGATTTCGTGCCCCAGCGGCACGTTGAGCAGACCGATAACCGGCGTGTAGGTGTGCATCACCAGCGAGGTGCCGCGCGGGTAGAGCAGCAGATCGGTGAAGAAGGGATTGTGGCCCGCCAGCACCTGCCGGTGGAAGTTGTAGGCGTTCCACACGTACTGGTTGGCGTCGTTGCCGGGGCGGCCCAGGTAGGCGGTGCTGAAGTGCGCCGCCAGCGGCCAGCTGAACAGGACAAACAAAACGGCGTAGAAGAGCAGACTCAGCAGCAGTTCGCGCCAGCGCATTGGCTTCATAGAGCTAGAATAGGACTGGTAGGCAGCGCGCCCAGGCCAGCGCAACCCAAATATAGACCTGCCGGGGCCGTTTGCGCAGCAGCCGGATCCTATTGCCTAATTTTGGGATTCTGCATTGCCCGATTCTGGGAGGAAGTGCCCGTCGGGGCAGTTGCCCCCCTCCCGTCGTAACTGCGCGGCGTGTTCACCAGTACTATAGCCCTGCCGGCAACGGCCAGCCGTTGCTTTGCATTCCCTCCCGCCGCCCTTCATGCCCGCCGCGCTTGCCCTCGTTCTGCCCTGCTACAACCCGCCAGCCGACTGGGCCGCCAACGTCCTGAGCAGCTTGCAGCGCCTGCAGCACACCCTCCCGCCGGCCACGACGGTGCACCTCTACCTAGTCAATGATGGCTCGAGCCGGGGCGTGACGGAGGCCGATGTGCAGCTGCTGCGCGAGGCGCTGCCCGCCGAGGCGTTTACCTACCTGAGCTACCCCGTCAACCGTGGCAAGGGCCACGCCCTGCGCACCGGCGTGCAGCAGGTGCAAGAGCCGCTGTGCCTGTTCACCGACATCGACTTTCCCTACGAGGAAACCAGCATGGCCGCGGTCTACGAGGCGCTGCGTACCCAGCGCTGCGACCTGGCCGTGGGCGTGCGCGACGCGGCCTACTACGCCCAGGTGCCGGCGGCCCGGCGGCGGGTGTCGCAGCTGCTGCGCCGGCTCACCCGCACCTTGCTGCGCCTGCCCATCGACGACACCCAGTGCGGCCTGAAGGGCTTCGACGCCGCCGGCCGGGCCCTGTTTCTGCAGACGACCACCGACCGCTACCTCTTCGACCTGGAGCTGCTGCTGCTGGCCTCGCGGCAACCCGCTGTGCGCACCGAGCCGGTGCCCGTCGCCCTCAAGCCGGGCGTGGTGCTGTCCCCGCTCAACGTGCGCGTGCTGCTGACGGAAAGCCGCAACTTGCTGCGCCTGCTGCGGCGCTGAGCGGCTCGCGCTCTAACTGCGCTACCCGCCGCGCCGTCCCTCCTACTCCAGCTCCCAGCGGTACAGCCGTAGGGTGCCGGCCTGCGCCAGCAGCGGCATGCGGTGCCGGGCAATGAACGCGGCGCCGTCGCGCACGATGCGGCGCGGCTCCGGTTCGGGCTGATTGGCAGCCAGAGTGGAGTCGCCGCGGTAAAAAGCGTCGTCGTAGAGCACCAGGATGGGGCGGCCGGCCAAGCGGGCTTTGAGCGCGGGCACCGGGCCGCCGGGCTGCAGCAGGCTCAGCAGCTGCCGGGCCTGCTCGTGCGGCGTGCGCGACATCTTGCTGGCCAGCAGCGGCAGGCCCGTGCGCAGCGCCAGGAAGTAGGCGTGCCGGCTCTGCGCGTCGGCGTCGTCGATGGTCAGACCCTGGCCCTCGCTGCCCACGTGGAAGTAGGGAATCGGCAGGATGGCCTGATACTCCGCCGTGTTCACCTGGGTCAGCATCTGCGTCAGCTCGGGCTGAAACCGGGGGTTGCTAATGGTGTTGGGCACGGTGGCGTGGCGGTAATGCTTGAGCGCGTCGCGGGTGTCGAGCCAGGCCAGCAGCACCAGCACGGGCACCGCAGCCCAGCGCCAGCCGCTGCGGCCGGTGCGCAGCCAGTAGTCGAGCCCGACGAGCAGCAGCAGGTGCAGGGCCCAGAAAAACGGCCAGCTAAAGCGCGCCACGGCCCGAAAGTGCGTGGCGTTGGGCACCAGCCGGTCGAGGTGGTAGAAGACGCTCAGGTAGTTGTTGAGCACCAGCGTGCCGTCGGGGTTGAGGCTGATGCGCGTGCCCAGGGCCGCCAGCAGGCCCACGCCGGTAGCGGCCAGCAGCAATAGCACGAAGCGTGCCTCCGAAGTCAGGCGCCAGCTGCGCCACCACGCCTGCCACTGCGGCCGGCGCAGCAGGTACAGGCCGGCCACCAGCAACAAGGCCCACAGCGCGAACAGGCCCAGGTAAGCCGTCGATTCGTCGAAGGGCTGGGCCTTGGATTCCAGCGGAAAGTGCTGGCGGTTGTAGGCGTACGGGTGCACCAGGGCGGCGGGCGACAGTTTCAGCCCCGGCCCGTCGTAGCTGTTTTGCTTGACCAGCGGCACGCGCAGGGCGTAGTAGCCGTCGAGGCTGCGCAGCAGGCCGAAGCTGATGAGCAGCGGCAGCAAGGCCACGGCCGCGCCGGCCAGCACCAGCCGCGGCTGCCGCCACCGCCCGCTGCTCAGCAGCCAGAAGGCCAGAAAGCTGCCCACGTACAGGCCCACGATGGGCAGGTAATACAGGTGCAGGAAAGCGGCGGCCGTTTGGCCTGCTACCACCACGGGCACCGTGGCCCCGAGCGGCCGGCCTTTTTCGCCGTGTTCGTAGAGGCGCTGCAGCCCCCAGATGCCCAGCAGCACCACCCAGCTCAGCGACAGGTTCAGGTGGCCCACCGTCAGGCGCTCCAGCTGCGGGCTCAGCCAGGGCAGCATTACGCTCAGCCCCACTATCAGCACCCAGGAGTGCAGCAGCCGGCGCAGGATGCTCACCAGCAGCACGGTGCTCAGCAGCATCATGCCCACCAGCAAGCCGTTGTACACGTCGAGGCCGCGCGGCGTCAGGTCGTACACGTAGCGCGAAAACAGCTTTACCCCGACGGCCAGCAGCGGCGAGTTGTCGGTGTAGAAGATGTAGTCGCCGAAGGGGTAGTTCATCTGCCCGAACCAGAGCAGGCCGCGTTCGAAGGGCTGCTGCAGGTAGGCCTGAAACGTGAAGTAGTTTTTCGCCCCGTCGTAGCGGTCGGTAAACAAGTGCTGATTGGGCTCGGTGACGAGCACCGCAAACGTGCGGGCCAGCAGCAGCCCCTGCCATATTACCGCCGCCGCCAGCATGGCCCAGGGCCCCGGCCGGCGACGCAACCACTCGCGCATACAGACAAACTCAGGTAAGACGGGCCAAAAGTAGGCGCCCGCCCCCAATCAGGGGCTTAGTGCTCGATCTGTACCCGCTGCGTGCGCAGCACCGAGCCGGCCTGCAGACGGCAGAGGTACACACCGGTAGCCGGAAATTGATTGACGTCGAGCCACACTTCGTAGTGCCCGGCCTGCTGCTGCGCCTGCACCAGCGTGCGAATCAGGCGGCCCTGCATGTCATAGAGCCCCAGGTTCACGTCGGCGGCCGTGGGCAGCTCGTAGCTCAGCACGCTGGAGGCGGTGCACGGATTCGGCGCCGGCACGCCCAGAATGATTTGCGAGGGCGCTTTCAGCAGGCTGTCGTTGCGCAGCTGGGCCGCCGTGGCCGCCGTGGTGGATGCGCTGGCGGCGGAGTGCACCAAGACGCTGTACTGCCGGCCCAGCCAGCAGAGGTGGTCGGGCTGCCACCCGCTGGGCTGGCTGCGCTCCGTCATGGCCTGGCAATAAGCGGCAAACAGGGCCGTCTGGTTGGCCGTTTGGGCCGCGTTCAGGTTGACGGCGCGGTTGCGCACGTCGTAGCCCGAGTAGAGCAGGCGGCGGCAATCCAGGCCCTGCGTGGCGGCCCCAGCAATGATGCCGGCCGACATATGGTCGGCGTGGTCGTTGGGGTTGGCGCGGGCATCCGGGTTGGGGCTGTGCACCCACAGGGTCCAGCTCGGGCGGGTTTCGCGGCGGATGATGTCGCGCACAGTGCTGGTCAGGTCAGCCCACGATTCGTACTGCGTGCTGCCGTCGAGGGTTTTGAGCGGGCCGCCTTGCCCGGCGCGCAGCTTGGCCAGGGTTTGAAAGTTGCAGAAGCTGAAGCCTTGGCCACGGCCGCCGCCGTCGGGCAGACGCAGGAAATACACCACCGTGTTGCGGTAGTACGAAGCCTGCAGGGCGTGGCCCCGGATGGTCACTTTGGTCATCACCGGCGGCGGGAGCTTGCCGGCCGTCAGGTCGCAGGCGGTGCGGGCCGAGTTCAGGCAGCCCTGCTCGCGGGCTTTCCAAAACGCGTCGGAAGGCTGGTCGCCCTGCCCGGCGGTGATGATGATGAACACGACTTTACGGTGGCGCTGCACGTTGTCGTACGCGCGGCTGCCCATAAACAGCTGCCAGTCATCCTGGTGCGCGGTGACGAACACCGAGGCATTGGAAGAAGCCGGCGGCGGGGCCGTTTGCGTCTGGGCCTGCGCCGTGCCGGTCAGCAGCGCCCACACCATCCCGTAAAAGCAAAAACAGCGGAGTAACAGTTGGCCCATAGGCGCTGGGGAAGCGGATCGAAGGAGCAAGAGGTGTGCGCGTTTCGGGTAGTGGAGGACCAAGGAAAACAACCGGCCGGTGGCGGCAGCCTGCGTGAAGCGTCGGCAACGGCCCGAGTATTTCCCTGAAGCTAGTCCGCCAGCTCCAGAAGTGACAGCAATATAACTTAATTGCGCCAACTACTGGGTGAACGGCCGCTTTTTCTGGCTTAATACCCGAAGCTCAGCCATTTGCCAGACCCCAACGCGGCTGGCAACGTTCCCGGAAAGTAGGATTTCTAATGTAGTGCTGGCCCGCTTGGCCCTCTGCTAGTAGCTTTACGGTCCACCCACCACCCGGCCCGCAGCCGCCAAGTGCCTGCGCGTCACCTCTTCAGCCCGTTATGCTGCACCTGCAGAACTACATCGGCGGCGCTCTGCTGGCGCCCCTCAGCGGCCGCTACCTGCCCAACATCGAGCCCGCCACTGGCCAGGTTTTCAGCCAGATTCCCGATTCCGACGCCACCGACGTGGCCCGGGCCGTGCAAGCCGCCGAAGCCGCCCTGCCCGCCTGGCGCCTGCTGCCAGCCGAGGACCGCGGCCGTCTGCTGGTGCGCATCAGCGAGCTGATTGAGCGCGACCTGGAGCGGCTCGCCCAGGCCGAAAGCCAGGACAACGGCAAGCCGGTAGGCCTGGCCCGCGTGGTGGATATTCCGCGGGCGGCCAGCAACTTTGCCTTTTTCGGCACGGCGGCCCAGCATTTTGCTTCCGAAACGCACTTCCAGGAAGGCGTGGCGCTGAACTACACCGTGCGCCACCCGCTGGGCGTGGTGGGCTGCATCTCGCCCTGGAACCTGCCGCTGTACCTCTTCACCTGGAAGATAGCCCCGGCCCTAGCGGCGGGCTGCTGCGTGGTGGCCAAGCCCTCGGAAATCACGCCCTACACGGCCTTTCTGCTGAGTGAGTTGTGCATCGAAGCCGGGCTACCGGCGGGTGTGCTCAACATTGTGCACGGCACCGGGCCAGGCGCGGGGCAGGCTATTATCGAGCACCCGGCCATCAAGGCCATCAGCTTCACGGGCGGCACCAAAACCGGGGAGCATATTGCCCGCACGGCCGCGCCGATGTTTAAGAAGTTGTCCTTGGAGCTGGGCGGCAAAAACCCCAACCTCGTTTTCGCCGACTGCGACCTGCGGGAAGCGGTGCAAACCAGCCTGCGCAGTTCCTTTGCCAACCAAGGCCAAATCTGCCTGTGCGGCTCGCGCATCTTCGTGGAGCGGCCGATTTACGAGCAGTTCAAAGAGCAGTTCCTGGCCGGCGTGGCCCAGCTCACCGTGGCCGACCCGCAGGAGGCTGGCAGTCGGCAGGGCGCGCTGGTGAGCGAAGCGCACCTGCAGAAAGTACTGAGCTACATCGCGCTGGCCCACGAGGAAGGCGGCACCCTGCTGGCCGGCGGGCAGCGCGTGCGGCTCGACGGCCGCTGCGCCGAGGGCTACTTTCTACAGCCGACGGTCTTCGAGGGCCTGGCGCCCGACTGCCGCGTCAACCGCGAGGAAATCTTCGGCCCCGTCGTCACGCTCACGCCCTTCGACACGGAGAAAGAAGCGCTAACCTGGGCCAACGGCACCGAGTACGGCCTGGCCGCCACCATCTGGACGCGCGACCTAAACCGCGCCCACCGCGTGGCCCACGAGCTGCAGTCGGGCATCGTGTGGGTGAATACCTGGCTGCACCGCGACCTGCGCACGCCTTTCGGCGGCATGAAAAGCTCGGGCGTAGGGCGCGAAGGCGGCCTGGAGGCGCTGCGCTTTTTCACCGAACCGCAGAGCATCACGGTGAAGCTATAAGCCCGGCATGGCAGCGGGACGGTTCCGGTTCTGGGTTAGGGCGGGAACTGTTTCGCTGGCGTCAGTTTCAGAGGCGGCGCGTTGCTTCAGCTCCAGCACCCGAAATTCCCCTACCCGCTTGATTTCGCGGCCCAAATACGCCCGCACTTTTTCGTTGTGGAGCGCGGTAGAATCGTTGGTGTAGAGGTAGCGCGTGCCGGCGCGCACGGCGCTGTCGAGCAGGGTGCTGCCGTCGGGTTTGGCGTTCCACAGGTCCTCAGTTGCACCGAAGCCGAAGCCTTTCTTGTGCAGGAAGTAGAAGTACTTGCAGCCCGATATGTCGGGGCCGACGAGGCAAAGCGCGTCGTTGGGCACGGCTGTTTCGAGGGCTTGGCGCGAGTCGGCATAATACAGCTCGGCCGGAATTTCGCGCGGACCACCGCCCCAGCGGCTCGGAATGACGCGCACGGCTGCCGCCACGGGCTGCAAGCCGAGCAGCAGGGCTAGCCAGAGCGCGCCCCGCTTTTGCCGTTGCAGCCACGCGGCGCCCAAGGCCACCACAAGCATCAGTACGGGCAGGTAGGGCAGCATGTAGTACTGGTGCACGTCCATCTGGCTTAGCTCAATAAGGTGGTAGGCCAGTAGCACCGCCGCCCAGCCCAGCAAGGGCAAAAACCAGAACCGCCGGGCGTACCCGCCGCGCACCAGCGCCGCCAGCCCCAGCAGCAGCAGCACGAAGCCCGGAAAGCCCACCAGCAGCTCGGGCAGGTCGGAGGTGAGGTTTTCGCGCAGGATGCGCAGGGCGGTGCTTATACTGTCGGCCGGACGCAGCTCCAGGCCGAAATCGGCCAGGCCGGACTCCTTGATCAGCCGCACGGCGCGGGCGTACCAGGCCAGCGGCACGGCCACGGCTACGGCGGCAAACAAGCCCAGCAACGGCAAACGCGCCAGCGTCAGGCGGCGCAGCCCCAGGTCGCGCAGGATGAGCACGGCAATGGGCGCGCCGATGGCCAGGTACTGCAGCTTGGTGAGGCCGGCCAGCGTGGTCAGCAGCAAAGCCAGCGCGTAGCTGCCGAAGCCGCCCCCGGTGTGGTACCAGCGCAGGAAGAAGTACAGCCCGCCGATGGAGGCCGCCAGGGCCAGCACGTCGGGCAGGGCGTTGATGCCGTGGTAGAACAGCTCGGGACTCCAGGCCAGGGCCCAGGTGCCCACGGCCGCGGCCCAGGCCGAGCCGCTCAGCAGCCGCGCTAACGCGAAGAAAGCCACCAAGCCGGCCGCGAAAATCAGCCAGCTGACCACCCGCGGAATGCTTTCGTGAAAGCCCAGCACCTTGTACGCCGCGGCCACCACCCACTCGTAGGCCGGAAACTGCATGCCCGTCACGCCGTCGGAGGCACCGCGCCGGTCGACGCGGGGGCGCAGCGGGTTCATGTCTTCCTCGTAGAGGTTGCGGGCCACGGCCATGGTGTTGCACTGCCGCCAGGAGTGCGCCCCCTTGGGCGGCAGGCCGAAAAACGGCAGGTGCACCAGGAAACTCAACCCCAGCAGCACCGGCCAGAACCAGCGCGGCACCGTGCGCGTGGCCAGAAAGGAAACGTTCATACCTCGAATGGTGCGCGGCAGTCCGCCGCGCCGCCGCAAAGGTAGCGCCGCCCCGGCCGCGCACAGCCCGGGCAGTGGCCCGCGTAGCGCTTCGCATGGCGGGCCGCAGCTCCAGAAGCAGGCGTTAGGTACCGATCAGTGGCGTTAGCGCAACTCCTGCAGCCGCTGCTCCATGTCGGCCAGGCTGACTTCGCGAAACTCCAAGGGCGCGGCGGTGTCGCCGGGTGCCAGTGGCTGCACGGCCAAAAAGGCGTTGCCGCCCTCGTAGCGCAGGCCTACCAGCACCGCCCGCTGCTGCGCGGGCAGGCCCTGGAAAGCGTAGCCCCCGGTTTGCGGCTGCCCGGACAGGATGACGCCGGCCTCGGGGTACACCAGGCGCACCACGGTGTGCTCGTCGGCTTCGGTGGGCACCAGCAGGTTGTTGTCGCCGGGGTTCCAGCCGCGCAGGCAGCTCAGCCAGCCCAGCGCCGGGCTGCGCAGCCAGTCGGGGCCCGATGACTCGGGTTGGGCCGCCAGCGGTTCGGGGTTGCTGCTGGCGGCGCTTTCGGCGGGCGTATCGAGGATGCTGCTGCCGCCGGTAGACGACGCCTGGGCGTACGCCGGGCCGCTTTCCGGAGCTACTTCGGCGGGCAGGGCGGACCAGTGCTGGCGGTCGGGGCTGTGGTAGAGCTGCCGGCCGGCGGCACGCAGCTCGGCGGGCAGGTTTAGCTCGAGGGCGGCGCCGGGAGCCAGGCTCAGCGCCTGCCCCTTGCTCGTCACGGCGCGCACTAGCAGCATGCCGCCGGCCTGCATGGGCGCGCCGCCGGGGCCGGTGCTCACGTGGTCCGACAGCAGCAGGTCGGCCAGGGCCAGGCACTCCTTGAGTTCCAGCCACACCGGCTCCTGCACGGGGCGCTGCTGGGCGTCGACGAGGGCGCCGGCGGGCAGGCGCAGCGTCGTGCCTTCGCGGCCGCGCACCTCGGCGGGCTGGGTCGGGTCGATGCGGAAAAACTCGCTGGGCTTGAGCGTAAGGTCGAACAGATGGGCCTCGGTGGGCAGCGCCGGCGCGGGCAGGTCGGCCGGCCGGCGCACCGCAGCATAGCGAATCAGCGGGGCGCGCGGGTTGGTGCGGCGGGCGAGGCGGTGCCAGTCGCGGCGCACGGGCAGCGGCGCCGCGGGCGCGGCGGTATCGGTAGCGGCCAGTTCGGCGGCCGGAGCAGGCTTTTCGGTGCGGACGGTGGCGTCGCGCTGGCAGGCGCCCAGGCCCAGCAGCAGTGCGCCCAGCAGCACAGGATTCAGTCGGGACGTGCGCATATCGACGAGGCTTTACGCAGAAACAGCTCCGCAGGAACGACGCCCCGCGCATTTTCTTACCCTCTCAACGCCAAAAGCCCGTCTTCCGACCGGCCACCTGCCGGCCTTCCTGCGGGAAGGCGCAGCCACGAAGCTCAGACCGAAAAACGGGCTTTTTTCTGACTTGTAGCGCGTTAGCCGGTTTGGCCCGGCGAAAAACGCGCTAACCGACCGGCGGGCGGCCGACTAGCTCTTACAGGTTCTGCAGCAGGAAATTGGTCATCTGCCGGAACAGGTGCAGGCGGGTATTGCCCCCGTAGATGCCGTGGTTGCGGTTGGGGTAGTACAGCTGCTCGAAGTCCTTGTTGGCCTTGATGAGCGCGTCGGTAAAGGCCACCGAGTTCTGGAAGTGCACGTTGTCGTCGCCGGTGCCGTGCACCAGCAGATACTTGCCCTTCAGCAGATTAGCATACTGCACCGGCGAGTTGTCGTCGTAGCCGCCGGGGTTGTCCTGGGGCTTTTTCAAGAACCGCTCGGTGTAGATGGAGTCGTAGTAGCGCCAGTTGGTCACCGGGGCCACCGAAATACCGGCTTTGTAGAGGTCGGCGTTTTTGGTCATGGCCAGGGCCGAGAGGTAGCCGCCGTAGCTCCAGCCGAAGATGCCGATGCGCGCCTTGTCCACCCAGGGCAGCGTGCCGAGGTACTTCGCGGCTTCGCCCTGGTCGATGGTTTCGAGCTTGCCCATCTGCGCGTAGGTGCACTTCTTGAACTCCGCGCCGCGGCCGCCGGTGCCGCGGTTGTCCACGATGGCCACCACGTAGCCCTGCTGGGCCAGCAGCTGAAACCACGTGTAGTAGTCCACGCTGTTCCACTTATCCAGCACCTTCTGCGAGCCGGGCCCGCCGTAGAGGAAAGTCAGCACCGGGTACTTCTTGCCGGCTTCCATGGTGGCGGGCTTGATGGTGCAGCCGTTGAGCGTCACGCCCTCCGAGGTCTTGAAGGAGAAGAATTCTTGGGGCGCGAAGCCGTAGTCCTTCATCTTCTGCTTCAGGGCGGCGTTGTCTTCGAGCACCTTCACCAGCTTGCCGTCCTGGGCCGTGCGCAGGCTCACCGTCACCGGTTCGTTGGCGGCCGAGTGGTAGTTGAGGTAGTAGCGGAAGTCGGGGCTCATGTTCACCACGTCGGTGCCGTTGCCGGCTTCGCCCAGGCGGGTTTTGCCTTTGCCCTTCAGGTCCACGCGGTAGAGGTGGCGCTGCATGGGCGAGGCCTCGGCCGACACGTAGTAGGCCAGCCCCTTGGCTTCGTCCACGCCCACGAATTCCGATACATCCCAGGCGCCTTGGGTGAGCTGCTTCACCAGCTTGCCCTTCATGTCGAAGAGGTAGATGTGGCGGAACCCGTCGCGCTCCGAGGTGACAATGAATTGCTTGCCGTTTTTGAGGTAGCGCAAATCGTCGGTGACTTCCACGTAGGCTTTGTCGGTGTCGGTCCACGCCACCTCCGTTTTACCGGTGGCGGTGTTGCCGTGCAGCAGCTCCAGCTTGTTTTGCAGGCGGTTGGTGCGCTGAATGCTGAGCAGGCCCGGCGTCTTGGTCCACTCGATGCGCGGAATGTACTGGTCCGTTTCCGCCCCGATGTCCATCTTGGTGGTGCGCGCCCCGGCCACGTCGTACACCGACACGGTCACCACGGAGTTGGCCTCGCCGGCCTTGGGGTACTTGTAGCGGTAGTCCTTGGGGTAAAGCGGGCCCCACTCCTGCAGGTTGTACTCGGGCACTTGGCTTTCGTCGAAGCTCAAGTACGCCAGCTGCTTGGAGTCGGGCGACCATTTAAACGCTTTCGACACCTCGAATTCCTCCTCGTACACCCAGTCGCCGCCGCCGTGGATGAGCTTGTTCACCTGCCCGTCGGTGGTGATGGGCGTTTCCTGCATGGTCTGCAGGTCCACGATGAACATATTGTTCTGGCGCATGAAGGCCACGCGGCGGCCGTCGGGCGAGAAGGTGGCGTAGCTCTGCTTGCCGCCCGTGCTCAGCGGCACCAGCTTCTGGGCGGCGCGGTCGTACACGAAGTAGTTGGCCTTGGTCGAGCGGCGGTAGATGGGCTCGGTCGCGGTGCTGAAAAGCATCTTCTGCTCGTCGGCGTTGAACTCGTAGCCGTCGACCTGAATGGGCTGGTCGGTGCCGGCGGGCCGCAGCTGCTGGCTCGATACCAGCGTCTGGGTGGCTTGGCCGGTGGTCACGTCGTGCTGCACCACTTCGCCCTTGTCGAGGGCGGAATAGTAGCGGCCGTCGCGCATCCAGTTGAAGCCCTGCACCGAGCGCGGGGCGAAGGTGCCTTTGGCCCACACATCTTCCAGGGTAATGACGGGGCGTTGCTGGGCCACGGCGGGCGCGGCGGGCAGCAGCAGGGCCGCCGGGGCGGCGTTCAGCAGCAGGCTGGCGGCCAGGCCGAACGATTTGAACGTCTTGAACGGGTGGATCATGTAAGAAAACTCGGGAACGGCGTTAAAGGTACTACACCGACGGCGGCCGTCCGGCACCGGGCGCGCCAACGTCGGCGGCGAACCGGGCAGGGTTGCTTGCGCGCCCGTGCGGCGCTTTTCCCGACCTTTGCGCTTACCTATGCGTTTGCTTCGCCTGATTTCCCCGCTGCTGCTGCTCGTCCTGCTCACCGCCGGCTGCAAGCAAGACACCAGCGCGCCCCTGCTCGACTTTATTTCCAACGGCACGGCCCTTACCGCCGACCGCACCGCCACGGCCGCCGACACGTTTGAGGTGCGCGTTTTCGCCGAAGCCCGCGACAAAGGCCCCGGACTCCGGCGCCTGACCGTGACCACGCAGGAGCGCTTCTACCGCAACCCCGTGCAGCCCAAGTTCCAGGATTCGCTGCCGCTGGTGTACTTCGACACGGTGTTTACCCAGCCCACCCCGCCCCGCAATTTTCTGCTAATCAACCGCTTCGGCGCCGGCACCAATGCGGGTCGGCAGGAATGGAAGTACACCGTTACCGACGTCGACGGCAATAAGGCCACGCGGGGCTACCGCATCACCGTGCAGCCCGCCGACTCCGTCAATCCCCTGCACACGTATTCGGTGCGCCTGCAGGCACCGCGCCGCAGCGGCAGCCGCGCCATTCTGGCAGCCGAGCGTGGCTTCGTGCTACCCGCCTACGCGGCCTATAACCCAGGCCCGGATTTGCAGTTGAGCTACCTGCGCTGGGCCGACTTGGTGTACGTGCCCACCGCCACCGGCCCGGTGCTGGCGGCGCCTTCTGCTTCCGCAGCACTCAGCTCGTCGGTGCTGCGCGTCAATTCCTGGCCCCTGCGCCGCGCCACCGAGCTGGGCGCTTCCACCGTCACCAGCGGCGAGTTCAACGCTATTAACACTGCCTCGGCGCTTTCTACCGCCGTGGCGGCCTCCACCCTCCGGGCCGGGGCCGCGGTGCCCGTCGGCAAAGACAAAGCCGTGGCCTTTCGCACCGCCGACGGCAACGAAGGCCTGCTCTACATCACCGACGTGGGCACCACCGCGCCCGTCGATTTGATTATGACCATCAAGATCCGACGCTAGCCGCACCGCCGGGGTTTACACGCAACGAGGGGCCGCTCCGGATGGAGCGGCCCCTCGTTGGTTTTAGGCCCTGAAGGAGCGTTAAAACTGGAACCCCAGCGTGAAGGTGGTGGTGAAGCGGTTGGCGTTCATTTGCACCTGCGGCTGGCTGCCGTCGACCAGGGTGTAGGGCGAATACACGCGGTTGAAGGTGGTGTACACGCCCGCCAGATCGGCCGTGACGTTGCCCTGCCGAATGCCCAGGCCGCCCGTGTAGTATTCCTGGCTGCGGTCGAAGCTGCTGTCCTTGAACGGGTCGCCGTAGTGAGCGTAGCCGGCCCGCACGCGGAACACGTCGAGGCGGGCCTCGGCGCCCACGCGCAGGTTCACGACCGAGCCGTACAGCTGGCTGATGCGGTTGTTTTCGTCGGTAAAGGCGTAGTTGTCGCCGTTTTGCAGGTCCGGGGCGCTGCGGAAACGGGCTTGGCTGTAGTCCACCAGCTCCGCATCGGCCGACACGAACCCGTACTTGCCCAGGATAACCGACGCGCCGCCGTTCAGGCGCCAGGGCGTGTTCAGGCGGTACGCCAGCTTCAGTTCCTGCGTGTTGGCGCGGGCCGAAGTAATGGTCTGCCCGTCCACGCTCACCGGCTGCCGGAACTGCGTGGCCAGCGACGAGTTGTACGTGTCGTCGAACTGGAAGAAGGTGGGCGTTTGAGCCGACACGCCCACCCGCAGCCAGTCCAGCGGGCGGTAAATCAGGCCCAGCCGACCGTTGAAGCCGGTGCCCTGGCTGCGCAGCTCGTCGCGAAACGTCAGGCTGCCAAAGGAGCTGGTCGTGGCCGCCTCGTCGTTGGTTTCGCGCAGCTCGCTGGTGGAGTTGAAGTGCGTGCCGACGATACCCAACGCGCCGCCGATGTACAGCCGGTCGCGGTAGCTGGCCCCATACCCGATGTCGAACTGCGTCTGCGAGCCGGTGGTCAGCACGGTCTCCTCCTGCGTCACGCGGGTGCGCTGCAGCGAAGACGGAATAGTCACGACTTGCTCGTTGCTGCCCGGCGCCACCGGGTCGAAGTTGGTGAGGTAGTTGCCGTACGCCAGCCCGTCCAGGTTCTCGTAGTTCCCGGTGCCGAACTGGTCGTCCAGCTCATCGTGCAGGCCTTTCACCGTCTGCCCCGGTGCCAAGCGGGGTTCCCGCAGGCGCTGAAACAAAGAGCGGCTGTCGGGCACGGTGCTGCGGTAGGAAAAGCTGTTGTTGAAATCGTTGACGCGGGTGAAGCCAAACGCCAGCGTGCCGCCGCGCCAATCGTCGTTGTCGCTGTCGGGCCGGCGCGAGGTGAAGGCGGCGGCCAGGTTGGCAATGTGCAAGCTGTTGCGCGAGTCCTTCAGCGAGGAGGCGCCGGCCACGTTGGTCACGCGGGCATCGGCGCTGCCCAGCCCGAAGCCGGGCGAGAAGCTAACTTCCGAACGTTGGAACAGCCCGAGGCCGGCCGGGTTGCTGTTGAGCGTGCCCAGGTCGGCGCCCAGCGAGGTGCTAGCCCCGCCGATGCCGAGGGTGCGGGCCGTGCCGCCAAACTGCAGCCGCGAATAGCGCAGCGCGTCGTCTTCGTTTTGGGCAAAGAGGGGGCCGGCCAAGCCCAGCAGGGCCAGCCCCAATAGATACCGTTTCATAGCTGGAGGGAAGGGAGAACGGCGGTTTCGCGCCGCAAATTCGGGTATATCCAAAGCTTAACGTACGCGGCCCCGGCCACCGCCGCCCCCGCCGCTGTTGCTGCCACCGCTGCTGCTCCCGCCCCCGCTGTTGCCGCCGCCATAAGAGGAGCGGGACGGTTGTTCATAGGAGCGCGTCGGCGCCGGCGACTCGTACACCCGCTCCCGGCGCGTGGGTTCGGCTTGCTGCGGTTGCTGACCACCGTACTCCACGTAGCGCTGACGCCGCTGCGGCTGGTACACCTGCCCCGGGTTTTCGGTCGGCTGCGTAGCCTGGCTCGGCTGATTGGCTTCGTTGAAACGGCCGCGCTGGTAGCGCGTTGGCTGCTCGGCCATTTCGCTGGCGTTCTGCTGGGGCTTCACCGTGCCCGCCGGGTACGACACGCCGGGGTTGGCCTCGGTTTCCTGGATGCGGTACAAGCGGCCGCGACCCGGCTCTTTCACCGGCTGATCGGCCATCACCTGCCCCGGTTGCGGTTGAGCCGGGCTTTCGGCTATGCGCCCGCGGCGGTAGCGGTCCGGACTGCCCACCGCGCCGTTGTCGGTAGTCATGCGCCCGCCGGTGGCCTCCGTCACGCGGGGCCGGCCGCCGCCGTTAGCAGCGCCTACCACTTCCACGCTGCGGTTGTTGCGGTGCCCCACGCGGTAATTCACCGCCCGGCTGCCGCCGCGGTACCCGTCCCAGTAGCCGCCGCTGTACACGCCGGAGTAGTAACCGTCCCAGTAACCGCGGTTGTAACCACCCCAGCCGTAGCCGCCGTAGCCCCAGGGCCGGCCGTAGTAGCCGCCGTACGGGCCCCACGGACCCCAGCCGCCCAGGCCCCACCCGATGCTGATGCTCACGCCGCCGTAGCTCGGGCCCCAGAAGGGGTCGTACCAGGGCGAGTAGCTGTAGCCATAGCCGTAGGGGCTATAAAAGAAGGGGTCGTTGTAAATGAAGGTCGGGCGGTACCAGTACGGGTCGACGTAGCTCAGGCTGTAGCCCATGCCCAAGCCGTTGTAGCGGCGGGTGCGGGCGTAGTAGCTGTAGTCGAAATCATCGTCGTAGTACTCATCCGAAGCGGTGCCGCGCGACTTGCTGCGGCCATCCTGGTAATCGGGGTTGGCCACGGCGTTGGGGTCATCGGTGGCGGCGTACTCGGCTGACTGATTGGCCGAAGCGACCGGCGCCACCTCGGTGGTGCGGTCCTTGGAGGAATAATACACGCCGTCGGGCTCGGTGGTGGTGAGCCCGCCGGTGGTGGCGCAGCCGCCCAGCGCAAGCAGGGCTATGGCCGGCAGTAAGTGGGTGGGAATATGTTTCATGGCTGGGTGCGCGAAGAAGGTACGGCCGCTGCTGATAGAACGAGTATTGGCCAGAGCTTGTTCAGCCTCACTTGGTTGGCTGCGAGCGGAATGCTCCGGTTTAATAACGTACTTTGGGGCCCGAACAGTGCCCGGGCAAGGCTAGGCAAATCCTGTACCAAGCTCGGGAACTTTTTCCTTTTTCCAAGAGACCCCACCATGAGCAAACTGTTGCCGAAGCGCAGCGAGGATTATTCCCTGTGGTACAACGAGTTAGTTAAGCGCGCCGGGCTGGCCGAAAATTCGGCCGTGCGCGGCTGCATGGTCATCAAGCCTTACGGCTACGCCATTTGGGAAAAGATGCAGCGGACGCTGGACGACATGTTCAAGCGCACCGGCCATCAGAATGCCTACTTCCCGCTCTTCGTGCCCAAAAGCCTGTTTGAAGCCGAAGAGAAAAACGCCGAAGGCTTCGCCAAGGAATGCGCCGTGGTGACGCACTACCGCCTGCAAACCGACCCCGACAAGCCGGGCAAGCTGCGTGTGGACCCCAACGCCAAGCTCGAAGAGGAGCTGGTGGTGCGCCCGACCTCCGAGGCCATTATCTGGAGCACCTACAAAGGCTGGATTCAGAGCTACCGCGACCTGCCGCTGCTCATCAACCAGTGGGCCAACGTGGTGCGCTGGGAAATGCGCACCCGCCTGTTCTTGCGCACCGCCGAGTTCCTGTGGCAGGAAGGCCACACCGCCCATGCCACCGAAACCGAAGCCCTGGCCGAAACCCGGCAGATGCTCGACGTGTACGCCGAGTTTGCCGAGGAGCACCTCGCCCTGCCCGTGGTGAAAGGCGTGAAGACCGAGAACGAGCGGTTTGCCGGCGCCGTCGAGACGTACTGCATCGAGGGTATGATGCAGGACGGCAAGGCCCTGCAGGCGGGCACCTCGCACTTCCTGGGCCAGAACTTCGCCAAAGCATTTGACGTGCAGTTCACCAACAAGGAAGGCCAGCTGGAGCACGTGTGGGGCACCTCGTGGGGCGTGAGTACCCGCCTGATGGGCGCCCTCGTCATGGCCCACTCCGACGACGAAGGCTTGGTGCTGCCGCCCAAGCTGGCCCCGATTCAGGTGGTCATCGTGCCGATTTACAAGACCGGACAGCTCGACGAGTTGCTGGAGCGCATCCGTCCCATTCAAATGGGCCTGATTCAGCGTGGCATTTCGGTAAAAATTGACGACCGCGACACCGAGCGTCCGGGCTTTAAGTTTGCCGAGTGGGAGCTGAAAGGCGTGCCCGTACGCCTCGCCATCGGCGCCCGCGACCTAGACAACGGCACCATCGAAGTGGCCCGCCGCGACACCAAGGAGAAGCTGAACCTGCCGCTGGCCGACATCGTGCAGAGCATCGACGAGCTGCTGCAGGACATCCAGAAAAACATCTACCGCAAGGCGCTGAACTTCCGCGAGTCGCACACCACCCGCGTAGACACCTACGAGGAGTTCAAGCAGGTGCTCGACGAGAAAGGTGGCTTCGTGGTGGCCCACTGGGACGGCACCGGCGAAACGGAGGAGCGCATCAAGGAGGAAACCAAAGCCACCATCCGCTGCATGGCCCTGAACGAGCCCGACGAGGACGGCGTCTGCATCCTGACGGGTAAGCCCTCGAAGCGCCGCGTGTACTTCGCCCGCGCTTACTAGGCCGGCCCGCGGCGACGCTTCCGGATTCCCGGATGTCGTGGCTCATCCCCTAACGCGCAACGCCCCGCTACCAGCACGGTAGCGGGGCGTTGCGCGTTAGGGAGTTATCGACTTATTGCGCGGCTTGGATGGCTTGAGCTAGCTCGTCGTCGGGGAGGTTGTCGAACCAGTCTTTAGGCAGTTCCAGGCGCACCGTTTGGGCGCCGCCGCTGGGCGTGCACACCACGGGCACGTTGCCCTCGTCGGTTTCGCTTTTCTCCACGGCCTGCTCGGTGGCCGTGCTTTCGACGGCGGCGTATGCCTGGGCGCAGGTCCAGGTGGTGTTGTGCTTGTCGGTTACTTCGCGTTGCTTCATCATGGCCGCTGATACGTAACCGGCGGCCGAAAGTCAGTCGGCGGAAGGGCTTACACTGCCAGCACCGGCGCTGTGGCCTGCGCCAGCCGCGCCACGCGCTGGGCCTGCTGCAGGTGCCGCTCCTGGTGGCGCACTACGAATTCCAGCGTTTCGCCGACACGCAGCTTCAGCAGGCGAAAAAACTCGACCGGCACGGCGCGGCGGTTCAGGTCGGTGGCGCGGGCAGCGGTGAGCAGGTAGAGCAACTCGGCTTGGTGCCCCAGAAACTCCGTGAGCACGGCGCGGCTGAGCTGACTGCCCGCCGGGTTCATGTGCTTGACGGTCTTGTGCTGCTGGCCGTTGTCGGGGCGCACGATGTCCAGGGACTTGCGGCCCAGCCAGCTGTAACGCACCTCATCCGCCGCGGAGCCTTGCTTGGCCAAGGCCTTGGCCAGGGCGGGGTGGTAGTAGCGACTGTAGCGGTTCAAGTGCTCCAGGCACTCCAGCACGCTCCAGCTGTCGGGGCGGGGTTTGAAGTTGAGTACCGCGTCGGGCAGCGGGGCCAGTTCGGTTTCGGTGGTGGCCTGCAGCCGGCGGACGGCGGCGTGCAGGGTTTGGAGAAAGGTAGCGGGTTGCATAGACTGTTTTCGGAAGTGGTTGGCTAACACCCCAAAGGTCGGTACCGCCTAGCCCGGCTTGCCTTGATTACGCTCAAGATTTTACGGCTCCTAAACGGCTCAGCGTCTCGGGCGTCATGCGCAGGTAGGCGGCAATATGGCGCTTGGGAATCAGCTGAAACAGGTGCGGGCTGCGCTTGAGCACCCGCTCCAGGCGCTGCTGCGGCTCGGGCAACAGCAAGTCAATCTGCCGCTCGATCAGGCCGAGCACCGCCCGCTCCATTTCCAGGCGCCAGAACCGGCCGAAATTGGCATTGTCTTCCACCAGCCGCATCCAGTCGGCGCGGCTGATAGCCAGCAGCTCGCACTGCTGCAGGGCTTGCACGCAGTACTCCGAAGGCTTGCCCGACAAAAACGAGGGCACGCTCGTCACCATGGTGCCGGGGTAGGCAAAACCAGTGTAGGCGTCTTCCTCGGGCAGCGGCATGTAGAGGCGCATGGTGCCCTTGAGCATGAAGTACAGGTGCGTCTCTACCTGCCCGACCTGACTCAGAAAGTCGCCGCGGCGCAGCGTGAGGCGGCGCTTCCACAGCGGCAGCATCTGGGCCACGTCGGTTTCGGTGAGCTGCGGAATCTTGCGCATCAGCTCGGCCAGCATCCGCAGGTCGGGGTTGGCCGCAGCGGGCTCGTCGATGTCGCGGAAAGTGGGCATGGCGAAACGCTTGGTTGCAGCCCGAAATGTAACGCGAATAGTGGCGCGAAGCGTTGCTGCGCGTGCCGTTGAGTCGCGCTTTTGAACGATTGACGCCCAGGCGTCGGCAACGACGCGCGCAGCAGCGCTGTGCGCTACAGCAAAGCGGCCGGCCCCGAGGAGGAGCCGGCCGCTGCCGTTGGTCGTAGCCGTTCAGGGGCCCGCCGGGCCAGTGTTACTTCTTGGTAATCACGAATTCCACCCGGCGGTTGAGCTTGCGGGTTTCTTCCTGGTCGTTCGGGGCAATGGGCTTGGTGTCGCCGAAGCCCTGGGCGCGGATGCGGGTGCCGGCAATGCCCTTGCTCACCAAGTACTTCTTCACCTCGTTCACGCGGTCGTTGCTGAGCTTCAGGTTCAGGGCCGGGTCGCCCTGGTTGTCGGTGTGGCCCTGCAGCTCGATTTCCACCTGCGGGTAGTTCTTCAAAATAGCTACCAGACGCTGCAGTTCGGGGTAGGAGTTTTCGCGCAGGAAGTATTTGCTTTGGGCAAAGAAGATGTTGTTCAGCTTGATCTTCTGGCCGACTTCGAAGGGAATCAGGTACAGGTCCTGGGTTTCCTCCGAGTACTTGTTGCGGTCCGTCACGTCCAGGTTCTGATCCTCCGAGAGGTAGCCGGTGGCGTCGGCACGGTAGCCGTAGTGGGCGCCGGTGGGCAACACGATGGTGTAGGTGCCGTCGGTGGCGTTGGTTTCCACCACCCCGATTTCCTCGCCGGTAATCAGGTTTTCGTAGCGCACGGTGGCGGCCACGGGCTTTTTGGTGGCGGCGTCGAGCACGCGGCCGCGCACCAGGGCCACGGCTTCGGGCTTGTTGTTGGAAGAGAGGCTGATGCGGAAAATGTCGCGCGAGCCGTCGGTGCCGTTGCGGTCCGACACCAGGTAAGCATCCTCACCCGAGGCCGACAGCGAGAAGTAGGCGTCCATGGCCGGGGAGTTGATGGCCGGGCCCAGGTTGCGCGGCTTGGTCCAGTTGGTCCAGGTGTCGTCGAGGCGCTTGGCGTAGAAAATGTCGCCCTTGCCGTAGCCGGCGAGGCCCTCGGAGGCAAAGTACAGCGTCTTGCCGTCGGGGGCCAGGAAGGGGGCAAACTCGGCGGCCTTGGTGTTGATGTTGGCGCCCAAATTCACGGGGCGCGAGAACGAACCATCAGCCTGGCGCATGCTCACGTAGAGGTCCTGCTGGCCCTTACTGTCGCGGCGGTCCACGGCCATTAGCAGCTGCTTGCCCGAGGTGCTCAGGAAGAAGTCGACGTTGTCCGGGTCGTCGTTGTAGAAGTCCTGGATGTTAATTTTTTCCGGCTGCGTCCAGCCCGTGGCCTTGCGCCGGGTGATGCTGGCGCCCTTGGGGTCGAGCGAGCCGTCGGGATTGTACACGTTGATGAGCACCGCCGAGGAGCCGTCGGCCGACACGGAGGCGAGGCCGTTGGGCCCGGGGGAGTTGATGGGCGAGCCGGCGTTTTTGGCTTGGCCCCAGGTCTTGGCCTTGGGGTTGGTCAGCGTGGAGTACCACACGTCCTGCCCGTCCTTGGCGCCGCCTACGTTCTGCGGCGAGCCTTGCCGGGCGAAGAACAACGTGCGGCCGTCCGGGGCAATGATGGGGCGCACCTCGGTGTACTTGGTGTTCACGTTCGGCCCCAGGTTCACCATGGCCGAGTCGAAGGAAATGCTCTCGGTGGGCGCCTGCTTGAAGTCCTTCTTCACCATCACGTCGGTCACGTCGGCCACGCCGATGGCGTCGATCTGGTTGACGCCGTTGACCTTGGCCGTGTTCATCGTCACCACCACGCCGATGGTGCGGTAGGTGCCGGCGGCGAAGGTGACCTGCAGGGTGCGAAACAGCTCGGGCAAGGGGCCGGGACTGGGGTTTTCGTACACCTGGTGCCGCTCGCCGCGGGTGTCCACCAGCTCGATGCGGATGATGGAGCCGGGGTTAAAGTTTTCGACGACGGTGACTTGCTTGGCCACCACCGACCTGGCGAACTTGACCTCGATAAATTCCTTGGGGCCTTCCTTTTTCGGAATCCAGGCTTCGTTGCTGATCTGGCCCAGCGGCAGAGCATTGGGCTCACCGAGTACTTTCTCGGGCGAAAACGGCTCCTTGCCTTCGGCTTTCTGGGAGGATACTTCCACCACTTTGGCGGCCCATACCGCGTGCTGAGCCTGAGCCCCCACGCTACACCCCACAATCAACCCCAACGACAAAACGAGAGAACGTACGCGCATACGAAAGACGGGCAAAAACGGTGGACTGTGCCCCGGCAGTGGTAAGCCGCCGCTACGGGCGGCAGCATGGTTGAGTTCAGGAAAGACGGCTACCGGCAGTGTATAGTTTCGGTCGGCGGCAAATGCGGCTTCAAAAATACACATCCGTCCCGGGGTGCGCCACCACACAATAATGTGCCTACGCTGCGCCCGCGGTTGCGGGCCGCCGCTGAAAATAGTAGTTTACGACGTATTTGCCACCCGCTCCGCCGCCCGCTATGCGTCGTTTTGTCTGCCGCCTGGGAGTAGCCGTCGGCGTCAGCGGGGCCGGCCTGCTGGCCGCGCCGGCCGCCCGGGCGCAGCTGGTGCCCGACGGCGTGACCGACCCTGCGCTGGTGCAACTCACTCCGGCTGACACGCTTGTGGGCATGCGCCTGCACGCCCGGCGCATCGGCGTGAGTACCTACACCCAGCAGAGCGAGGCCTACGGCCGCTGGCACCTGGGCAAGCGCCACACCCTGCTCTACCGGGCCCGCACCGATTGGGTGCTCGACTCGCGGGGCCGCCCCCCTTTCGTGCGAGAAGACTACCGGGCCGACGCCCTGCACCTCGTCGGCGTGGGGCGGCGCTGGCAAGTGGGCCAGCAGGTGATTTACGACTACAGCCACGCCAACAACATCCGCACCGTGACGTGGCTGGGCCGGGCCGGCGGGCAGTGGCGCCTGCGCCCCCACTCCGCGCCCGACTCGCTGTCGGCGCTGCGGCTGGCCCTGCTCGGTGGCCTGACCCACGACATGCGCAACGGCCGGCAGGACCTGGGCCCGACTTACGGCGCCGAGCTGACCGCCGTGGTGCGCCCCCTGGCCGCCTGGCCCGAGCCGGTGGCCGTGCGCTTGGTAGCCCTGCAGAGCCAGCTGGGCCCGCGCCGCTGGCAGCGCGCCCTAGCCGATGCCCTCTACCAGCGCGCCCTCGACGACAACAGCCTCGCGCTGCTGCGCCTGGGCTACCGCAACACCCGCACCGAGGACTACCTGCCCGCCAACGTGCAGCGCATTCAGAGCGACACCCTGGCCGCGCAGGTGCAGTGGACCTACCAGTTGCCCGGGCAGGCCACCTTCCGCTCCGACAACTCCGTGCTGCTGCCCGCCCGCGCCTTCCGCTACCGCCGCCTGGTCCCGCTGGCCGACACGGTGCAGAACCTGGGCTACCGCCAGCACGAGTACGATACCCGGCAGGAGCTGCTGCTCACGCGGCGCAAGCTGCAGGCCCGCATTCAGTTCGGCTACCACGAGCGGGTGCGCGGCTACTACCTCGACAACAACCGCCTACTCACGGCCAGCCGATTCTTCGCCGCCGAGCAACGCGAGAAAATCAAGGACATCAGCGAAAAGACCACCCAGTGGGAAGCCGAGCTGACCTGGCTGCTGCGTCCGCGCCACGCCCTCACGGCCGGCGGCAACGCCCAGCTGCTGCGCGTGGATACACCCAGCTCCGACAACTACCAGGACCGCGACGAGGCCAGTCACCAGCTGCGCCTGCGCTTGGTGTCGCGCTGGCACCCTACCTTCCGCACCTCGCTGGGCCTGTGGGGCGAGTACCGCCAGCTCATTTTCATCAAAGCCCAGCAGAGCGCCGAAAACTACTCCGACCGCCTGCTGCACTGGGAGCCGGGCTTCGCCTGGGCGCCGGGCACTTTCAGCTGGCGCGGCTCTTACCACCTCTGGGTGAGCTACCAGGTGCGCGACCGGGCTTCGGAGCAGGCCCGCAACCGCGCCAGCCGGGTGCTGGAGCTGGAGCAGCACCTGCAGTGGGAGCTGCGCCCGCAGTGGCTGCTCACGCTCGACTACCAACGCCGCGAAAACCGCATCGGGCAGCTGAACTGGCAGACTTTCAAGGAAAGCCCGCTCGACACCACCATCCTGCACGATTTGAGCTTGGGCCTGCGCCGGGGCTGGCGCGGCGTGCGCGGCCAGAGCAGCCTGCGCGCCGGCTACCGCTTCCTCGAACAGCGCAGCCACCAGCGCGCCGCCCTGCTGCCCGAGGACGCCGGTGCCGCCAGCCTCATCTACCTGCGCACCCTCACGCGCCAGCAGGGGCCCGAACTGAGCTTCGAACGCCGCGCCGGCGCCTTCGTGCTGACTTCCTCGCTGTGGCTGCAGCAGCTGCAGAACCTCTACCGCTACCTGCCCGGCCAGGGTACTTACACGGGCGGCAGCTCCTACACCACCGAGGAGCTGGCCCGGCGCTCCTCCCGCCTGTTACCCTACTTCGAGGTGCTGCTGGAGTGGCAGCTGCGGGGCCGGGCGCGCTGGGGCCGCTAGCCGCCCGCGCTGCTGGCGCCCGCATTATCTTAGCCGCCTGCGTTGCCTCTTATCCGGTTTCCTACCCATCATTGATTTTGCCCGGCGTTTACTCTCCTCGCCGTGTTTTACTGGTGATGCGCCCCCGCTGACCGGGCTCAGGTGCCCGCTTGGCAGCTGCGCCTGGCCGCTCCGGCTCTTCTCACTCCAACGTGCGCGCCTCAACCACCGACGCCAACGGCGACGTGTACCTGGCCGGCTCGTTTGCCGATACCATCACCCTGGTTACCACGGCCATAACCAGCACCACGCCTACCCAAAGCGACGCCTTCGTGGCCAAGTGAAGCAGCGCAACGAACAGCTCCGACTGGGTGCAGCAGGCCGGCGGCCCCGGCAACCACTGGGCCGAGGCCGTGACTGTGAGCGGCTCGAACGCGTACCTGGCGTATATGTACGATGCGCCGTACGCCTCGGTGGACACCGTGACGCTGCCCAGCGCCGGCGGCTACGACACGTTTGTGGCCAAGCTCACCGACGCGGGCAGCAGCGCCGCCTGGACCTGGACCCAAACCTGCGGCGGCCCAGCGCCTGTTGGTGCTGCCCTAAGGCCCCAGCACGCTTTTTATTACGGGCAACCGTCTGCCGCTGCTTGCCAACGACCACGGCCCGCTTTCCGGCATCGGAAAGCGGGCCGTGGTGCGTCTAGCGTAGGCCCGGCAGCTCGAAACGGCCCGGCACCGGCAGCGCGGGTGGTTGTTAGTGTTGCCCGGCAGCTTTGCCCGCGGGTGCGGGGCGCTTGGCGGTAGCGCGCACGTAGCGCAACAGCTTGGTGCGCTGGGTTTGGTCGATGTCGGGAGCCTGCACGGGCTTGCCCACGGTGTCGAGCAGGAAGGAGAAGTCGTGGCCGCCGAGCTGGGCCACGCCGTGGCAGCCCTGGCAACCGCCCACCGAAAGCAGCTTGCCCTGCGACAGGGTATTCGGGCCGAAGTTGTGCGGGGTACCAATGCCGCTGCCGTGAAAGTCAGCCAGCGTCTTATCTGACTCCACCACGAAGTTGGCCAGGAAGAAGTTGGCGGCCGTAGAGTCGGCCGTGGGCGTGCCCTGCACGCCCACGAGCCGGTAGTTCAGCCACACCGATTGCGGATTCAGCCCGCGCAGCTTGCGGTGCGCGGCGGCAGTGGCTTGCTCGGTTAGGGGCAGAATGGGCTTGGTGCGCGGGGGCTGCGCGCTGCCCGGTATTTCCTGGCCCTTGTTGTTGAGCAGCACGTAGCGGTAGCCCTGGTTTTTTTGCCGCACGCTGTTGTGCTCGAAGGTGGCAAACACAAACTCCGGGTAGTTGGCGGTTTTGTGGATGATGTGCAGCCCGACGAGGGCAAACACCGCGTTGTCGTAGTAAGTGGTGCCGTTTTGCTGGCGGTAGTAGAGCACCTTGCGGGTGAAATAGGCGCTGGAGTCGTCCTGGGCCGTGAGCTGGCGCCAAGCCGATTTGACTTCCATGGCGCCGGTGTAGGTGCCGCCGCCGGGGTTGGGCGTGTTGCCGCAGGGCAGGCAAATCACGCCGGGCGGACAGTCGCAGGCGCCTTTGCCCCGGCCGCCGGGGTAATAGGCGGTGTCGGTCTGGATGTTCTTGGCGGTGGCCTGCCCGGCCTGCAGCAGTTGGGCGCTGGTGCCGTAGTTGGCCTTGATATAGTCGTACTCGTCGCGGTTCACCTTGGCCTGGTAAAGCACCATTTGCCGGTTGCTGGCGGGCTGCCCGTTCATCGAGTCGGCGTGGGCATACAGGTCGCAAGAGCCGATTTCGTTGTTTTCGTCGATGTTGTCGAACAAGGTGAAGCTGGCCGACGAGCCGGGGTACGGCAGGATGGTCTTGCCGAAGCTATAGTGCGGGGCTTGGTCGAAGGGTAGCATGGGGCCGTGGGCCGGGCGCAACTCGGTGCGGTGAGCGTAGGTTTCCCACACCGCCAGCGGCGGGTAGGCCCCGGCGCTGGCAAACGTCCAGGTAGTATCGGGCGAGTCGCGCAGGCCGTTTTTCGGGTACGAGGCCTGCCAGTTCAGGGCGAAGAACTCGGCCCAGGCAAACTCGGCCAGCAGCTTGGGGTCGGAGCCGGGCGCCAGGTCCTTGGGCGGGTGCGGCGCAATCTGGATGTTGAAACTGTCGGCCGGGGCGCCCGTTCCGAGCGCGGCCGTATCGGCGGTGCCCTTGTGGGCGCCCGAGTCGCAGCTGGCCAGCAGCGCCCCGGCCAGCGCCAGGAGGTAGAAGTGTTTCATGGGTGGTTCGGGAGAGGATTGGTTGAGGATGCGGGAGATAGGCCCGCCAGTCGGCACTCGGCACGACGCACTGCCTACTTGCCCGTTTTGGCGGGGCGTAGTTGGCGCAGCAGCTTCAGCTGGGCCGGCGAGACGGGCCGCGCCCGCGTGGCCACCGACCAGAGAAAGTCGGTTTTGAGGTTGCCGGTGAAGAAAGCCGGGTCGCCGGGGTCGATGTAGCCGCTGCTGGTGTACTGCCCCAGGGGCCAGGCGGCCAAGCGGTGGCAGCTCATGCAGTTCGAAAACACCCCGTACCACTGCGTCGAGTCTTTGCTGCCCGCGCCGTTGGCCACTTTGCCGGTCAGGTTGGTTTCGAGGTAGGGATTGAACACGATGAGCGGCTGCCCGCCGGTGCGCGTACCGGCCGGGGCCACCATGTAGTAGGCAGCCAGCATGTTGTAGTGGTTCCAGGGCGCGGGCAGGCTCTTGGGCCGGTCATTGCCGAACACGGCGTCGTGGCCGTTGGGGCTCCACCAGAAGGTTTGCCAGGTCCAGTTGCTGATTTCCTTGCCCGTCACGTGCATGCCCGTGAGCAGGGCGTAGTTGCCGGTCTTCACTAGCTGCTTGATGGCCGTGGTGTCGCCCAAGTTGCCGCGCCCGATTTCGTCGCCCGACTCCTCGGCAAACTTGCTGTAGTTAGCAGCCTCCGCGGCGGTAATCTTGATGCTGTAAAAGTCTTTGAGCGACACCACCGGCCAGTCGCGGGGCGGCTCGCCGTTGCAGCTCATGCGGGCGGTGGTGCCGGGCCGGAGGCGGCCGGTGGGGTCCACCACCACGCACTGCCGCCAGGTGTGCGGCTCGGGATTGTCGAGGTCGGTGGTGGCGCCGGGCGCGATGCCGGCCCAGTACGGCACCACCGAGGCCGAGTCACCGCGGATAAACTGGAATACCGGCTTGAGGGCAAACGAGGCCTGGTCGACGCTGTCCTTGGACGTGAGCAGGCCGCGTTGGGCCAGCGGGGCGCCGCTGCGCACCACGGCCCGGTACTTCCGGCCCAGCACCGCCGAATCGTAGAGGCGGTTGGTCCAGATGAAGTTGGCCAAGCTGGGCGAGTAACGGTTGAAGCTGATTGGCATTTCGGCCGGGTCGCTCGGAACGCCGCGCTGTTTCACCACCGAAGCGTGAAAAAACTGCACCGGCGAGTTGAAGTCGTGCACCACGGTGCGGGTGCTCGTCACCCGCTCGAACAGTTCGTGGCCCGAATACCACGTTTCCCACACCGGCAGGCTGTCGGGCGTGAGCGTGTTGATGGACTGCCAAATGTCCCAGGCGTGGGCCCGGATGGCGGGCATGTCTTGCTGGTGCACCCAGCGGTTCACGGTGGCCGCATCGGCCGGGAAGCTGCCCACCGGTGGCGCGGCGTAGGCCCCGCCCGGGTCGGGCGGCCCAAGACGGCCGGGCTGGTCGGTGGCGGAGTGGTCGGCGGAGCAGGCTCCGAGCAGGCCCAGCAGGCCCGCAAGCGCGGCGAAGTGCTTCATGGCTACGAACGGGATAAGCAGGTACTTATCAGCCGGTCGGCCAGCCGCGCAGTCCCTGACGGTCGGACTGCCCTGGCTCAAAGCCCCCGGATAAATACCGATGGGCGGCAAGTAAGTACGGTGGTGCGCGCAATATTCAGGTATATATACCTCTATCTATTTAAAATAATCATCCTACGTTTCGGGGTTAAATGCCAATAAAAAACACCCTGCTCGCCGGTTTCGGCAAGCAGGGTGTTGGCCTGATCAGGGCAGCTGCTGCGACTACGGCTGCAGCGTGAACGTGCGCGTAACCGTGTTGAACGGCCCGGGCACCGGCTTGCCGTCCAAGTCAATGAGCTCCAGCTTGATGGTGTTTTCGCCCATGGGCAAACCTTCCATCATGTAGGGCGCCCACTGATCCAGCAAAAACTCGGTGCCGTTGATGGTGGCGCGCACCTTGTTGCCCTCCGGCGCCAGCGTGGTGTTGACGAGGTAAAAATCCAGCATCACGCTCTTGGCGTCGTTGCCGGCATACACGTCCTTGGGCCGGCTGTAGAAGAGGTGCGGGGCCTTCACGTCGAAGCTCATGGGCGCGGCGGCCTTGCCCACGGTGACAACACGCAAATCGTAAGCCGAGCGGTGCTTCAGGCTTTCGTGGTAGGAGCGCGAGAGAAACGAGAGCACCACGTGCTGCCCGTCGGGAATGTCCTTGGTGAATTCGGTGGTGTAGTGCGCCGTGTAAGGCTGGTTGTCCACGATGTTGTGGATGTGCTGGCCCTTGGCCGAGTTGGCCATGTGCGCGGCGTGCTCCCCTTCCGTCATCTTGGTGAGCTGGAAGTTGGTCAGGTCGTAGTCGAAGGCCACGGCGCCGCTGGGCACGGTGGAGCCGGCAGCGGGCGTGTTGAGCCGCAGACCGGCGGCGGCAAACTTGGGCGAGTCGGTGAACGGGGTGAGCTTGATGCCGTTCTTTTCCTGGGTGGCGGCCGTGTTGGTGACGGTTTCGCTGGTGGCCACGGCGGCCGAGGATTGTTGCTTGGAAGCGTCGCAGGCCGCGAGGCCGAGGGCAGCTAGCCCGAGCAGGTACAGGGATTTGGTCATTGCAAAAAGTAGAGGATGAAAGCCGGTGGAAAACCGCCTACGTGAACGGCCCCAAGGCGGTTGATTTCGAAAATGGCAAGGATAAATTGAGTATCTTGCCGAACTGTAAAAAGACGTTCCCCAAACGAAATTCCCACTCGCTATGAGCGAAAAACTGTTGGAGGAAATCCCCTCGCTGGACCTGGCGGATTTCCGCTCCGGTGACCCGGAGCGCAAAGCGAAATTTGTGCAGCAGCTCGGCGAAGCCTACCAGAACATCGGCTTCATTGCCCTCAAGAACCACGGCCTCAACGACGAGCAGACCCAAAAGCTGTACTCGGACGTGAAAGCCTTCTTCTCGCTGCCCGACGACGTGAAGCAGCAATACGAAAAACCGGAGCTGGCGGGCCAGCGCGGCTACGTGAGCAAGGGCAAGGAGCACGCCAAGGGCCGCAACACCGGCGACCTGAAGGAGTTCTACCACGTGGGCCAGGAGGTCGACGACCCGAACGACCCCATCGGCAAGGAGTACCCCGACAACATCTGGCCGAAAGAGGTCGAGAGCTTCGCCAACACCTCGCTGACGACCTACAAGACGCTGGAAGCGGCCGGCAAGGACGTGCTGCGCGCCATTGCCCTGTACCTGAACCTGCCCGAGAACTACTTCGACGACAAGGTACGCAACGGCAACAGCATCCTGCGCCCCATCCACTACTACCCCATCGAAAACCCCGATGAGGTGCCGGCCGATGCCGTGCGCGCCGCCGAACACGGCGACATCAACCTCATCACCCTGCTGATGGGTGCCTCGGCCGACGGCCTGCAGGTGAAGCGCCGCGACGGGAAGTGGATTCCCATCACCGCCCTGCCCGACCAGATTGTGGTGAACGTGGGCGACATGCTGCAGCGCCTCACCAACGGCGTGCTCAAGAGTACCATTCACCGCGTGGTGAACCCGCCCCGCGAGAAAATGAACTCCTCGCGCTACAGCATCCCCTTCTTCATGCACCCGCGCTCCGAAATGAGCCTGGCTGCTCTGGAAAGCTGCGTGACGCCCGACAATCCCAAGCAGCAGGAGGACATCACCGCCGGCGAGTTCCTCAACGAGCGGCTCATCGAGTTGGGCCTGAAAAAAGGTAAATCGACGATGTAATGGCCGCCGGCCCGGCCGCCTTCCGGCTCCGCCGCCCGCCCCTGCCAGTACGTAGTGCCACGCCCCGCCGGCGTGGCACTACTCGTTTATGGCCCCGGCAGCGCCAGCGGCCGTTGCGCCGGTAAGGGTAAAGTAAACGGCGCGGTGGTCCGACTACCAGCTGCAAAGCACCGCCGGCGGAATACGCCCGCCAGTTGGCCGTTCGGGCCGGATTGTGCTTCTTTACCTTTACCACCCTCCCGCTCCCGCCCGTGCAGCCCCCCGAACCGGCCGATGTAAAGCTGGCGCCGCCGCCCCGCCGGCTGCGCACCAAGCGCGTGCGCGGCATCATTTTCCTCAAGGACGTGGCCCTGCTCGGCTGCACGGCCTTCGGCGGCCCGCAGGCGCACACGGCCATGATGTTTCGCCTCTTGGTGGACAAGCGGCGCTACCTTTCCTCGGCCGAATTGCTGGAGCTGATGGCCCTATGCCAGGTGCTGCCTGGTCCGGGCTCCACCCAGACCATTACCGCCATCGGTTTTCGCCTGGGCGGGCCCAACCTGGCTTACCTCACCCTGCTCGTCTGGATCTTGCCCTCGGTGCTGCTGATGACGGCCGCCGCGCTCAGCCTCAACTACCTCGACAAAGACCAAGTGGCCCGGCTGGTGCGCTACGTGCAGCCGGTGGCGGTGGGCTTTGTGGCGTACTCGGCCTACAAGATTGCCGAGAAGGTCATCCACACCAAGACCTCCGTGGCCTTGCTGGTGGCGGCCGCCTTGGTGGCTTACTTTTTTCAGCTGCCCTGGGTGCTGCCGCTGCTGCTGGTGGGCGGCGGGCTGGTCACCACGTTCCGCTACCGCAAAATGCCGCAGATCAAGCAGAAAGAACCGCTGCGGGTGGAGTGGTCAAACTTCGTGCTCTGGCTCGGCGTGTTCGTGGTGGCGGCGTTGCTGGGCCACTATACCCGCGAGCTGCCCGTGCGCCTCTTCGAGAACTTCTACCGCAACGGCTCCCTGGTGTTCGGGGGCGGGCAGGTGCTGGCCCCGCTGCTCTACGCCGAATTTGTGGAGTTCAAGGAGTACCTGACGGGCCCCGAGTTCCTGTCCGGCTACGGCCTGACGCAAGCCTTGCCGGGGCCCAACTTTTCCATTGCCGCCTACATCGGCGCCCTGGCCATGCGCCAGTACGGCACCAGCGGGCAGCTCATCGGGGCCGTGGTGGGCGCGGTGGGCATCTTCATGCCCGGCACGCTGCTCATCTTCTTCCTGATCCGTTTCTGGGACCAGCTCAAGCAGTACCGGGTGGTGCGCTCCTCCCTGGAAGGCATCAACGCCGTGTCCGCGGGCTTGGTGGTGGCCGCGACTTTTCTGCTCTACCACCCCCTGCCCGACGGCCCCGTCTGGCACATGCCCGGCCGCTACGGCGTCGATTTACCGCTGAATCCCATCCTCGTCGGGGCCACGTTCCTAGTGCTGCTCTGGGACCGACTGCCCTCCTACGTGCTGGTGCTCGGCGCCTTGCTCTTCGGGGCCTTGCTTCCCTAAGCGCTGCCCAGAGCAAGCCACCAAAAAAGCCCGGCACCTTGCGGTACCGGGCGTTTGCTCATGGTCGTGGTGCCGACTACCCTTCCAGAATCTGCTGCTCGGGCAGGTTCAGCAGGTAGTCGCCGTAGCCACTCTTGCGCAGGGGCTCAGCAATCTGGCGCAGCTGCTCGGCCGTGATGAAGCCCTGGCGGTAGGCCGCTTCCTCGATGGAACCCACCTTCAGCCCTTGGCGCTGCTCGATGACGCGCACAAACTCGCCGGCCTGCATCAGGCTTTCGAAGGTGCCGGTATCCAGCCAGGCAGTGCCGCGGCCGAGGATGCCCACTTTCAGCTTGCCGCGGCGCAGGTACTCCTGGTTCACGTCGGTGATTTCGTATTCGCCGCGGGCCGAGGGCTTCAGGTCACGGGCAATCTGCACCACCTCGTTGTCGTAGAAGTAGAGGCCGGGCACGGCGTAGTTGCTTTTGGGCTGCTTGGGCTTCTCCTCGATGCTCAGCGCCTGCCGGTTTTCGTCGAACTCCACCACGCCGTAGCGCTCCGGGTCGTGCACGTGGTAGGCGTACACCACGCCGCCGTCCGGGTCGCTGTTGCTCTTGAGCAGCTCCTCCATGCCGGCACCGTAGAAGATGTTGTCGCCGAGCACCAGGGCCACTTTGTCGTCGCCGATGAAGTCGGCGCCGAGCACGAAGGCCTGGGCCAGGCCGTTGGGCACTTCCTGCACCACGTACTCGAAGCGGCAGCCGAGGCTCTGCCCGTCGCCGAGCAGCTTCTTGAACTGCGGCTGGTCGTGCGGGGTGGTGATGATGAGAATTTCGCGGATGCCCGCCATCATCAGAATCGACAGCGGATAATAAATCATCGGCTTGTCGTACACCGGCATGAGCTGCTTGCTGACGGCCAGCGTGAGCGGGTGCAAGCGGGTGCCGGAGCCGCCGGCGAGGATGATGCCTTTCATGGGGAAAGAATTATGAATTGCTGCTGCAAAAGAACGTCAGGGCGAGCGAAGCTGAGACATCTCGCGTGTTAGGTCAGATAGCAATTCCTAGCTTGGGTTGCCTACCTATCGTCAGCAAGCGAGATGTCTCGACAAGCTCGACATGACGTTCTGATTTACTTATCGTTAATTCCGCTCCTGGATAAACTCCTGGTTGGCGCGGAACCAGTCCAGCGTCTTTTTCAGGCCCTCGCGGATGCGCACCTGCGGGTCGTAGCCCAGCAAGTTCTTGGCCTTCGAGATGTCGGCAAGGGAGTCGCGGATATCACCGGCACGGTTCGGGCCGTACTCGGGCGTGATGTCAACGCCGGCTTCTTCCTTGAGGATGTTGAAGAGGTCGTTGAGCGAGGTGCGGTCGGCCACGGCGATGTTGTACACCTGGTTCACGGCCTCCGGGTTCTGCACCAGGGCGGCGCGGATGTTGGCTTGCACGCAGTTTTCCACGAAGGTGAAGTCGCGCGTCTGGCCCCCGTCGCCGTTGATGCGGGGGGCCTTGCCCTGCAGCACCGCGTCGATGAACAGCGGAATCACGGCGGCGTAGGCCCCGTTCGGGTCCTGGCGCGGGCCGAAGATGTTGAAGTAGCGCAGCCCGATGATTTCCATGCCGTAGGTCTTGCCAAACACGTCGGCGTACAGCTCGTTGGCGTACTTGGTCACGGCGTAGGGCGAGAGGGGCTTGCCGATGCGGTCCTCAATCTTGGGCAAGTGGGGCGAGTCGCCGTAGGTGCTGGACGAGGCCGCGTACACGAAGCGCTTCACGCCGGCGTCCTTGGCGGCCACCAGCATGTTCACGAAGCCGCCCACATTCACGTCGTTGCTCGTAATCGGGTCGTTGATGGAGCGCGGCACCGAGCCCAGCGCGGCCTGGTGCAGCACCACGTCGACGCCCTCGCAGGCCCGGCGGCAGGCTTCCGGGTCGCGGATGTCGCCGTCAAGGATTTCCAGGTTAGGATGCCCCTCGAACAGCCGCAGGTTCTTGCGGAAGCCGTTGGAGTAGTTGTCAAAGGTGCGCACCTTCTTCACCCCGTACTTCAGCAGGTACTCCACGATGTTGGAGCCGATGAAGCCGGCGCCGCCGGTCACGAGGAAAGTCAGGTTATCGAGCGGCTGCTCGTGAAAGGGGGATTCGTACATGCTCTTGTTAATGTGCTGATGTGCTAATGTGGATAATGTGCTAGTGCTGATGTGCTAACGAGACGGGGCCTGCCCGCTTCATTAGCACATCAGCACATCGAAGCACACTGGCACATTACTTACCGGGCGGCGTACTGCTGGCGGTAGTAGTCCTGGTAGTGGCCGCTGGTCACGCTCTGCAGCCACTCTTGGTTGTCGAAGTACCAGTCGACGGTCTGGCGCAGGCCCTGCTCGAAGGTCACGGAGGGCTTCCAGCCCAGTTCGTTCATGATTTTCGACGAGTCGATGGCGTAGCGCAGGTCGTGGCCGGCGCGGTCGGTGACGAATTTGATGAGCTGACGCGAAGTGCCCTGGGGCTTGCCGGTCTTTTCGTCCATCACGTCGCAGAGCAGGTGAATCAGGTCGATGTTCTTCCACTCGTTCACGCCGCCGATGTTGTAGGTCTCGCCCACTTTGCCCTGGTGGAACACCGCGTCGATGGCCGTGGCGTGGTCTTTCACGAACAGCCAGTCGCGCACGTTCTCGCCCTTGCCGTACACCGGAATCGGCTCTCCGTTCTGGATGCGGTGCAGCGCCAGCGGGATGAGCTTCTCGGGGAAGTGGTTGGGGCCGTAGTTGTTCGAGCAGTTCGACACCTTCACCGGCATGTGGTAGGTGTGGTACCAAGCGCGCACGAAGTGGTCCGACGACGCTTTCGACGCCGAGTAGGGCGAGCGGGGGTCGTAGGGCGTGCTTTCGGTGAACATATCGGTGCCCATTTCCAGCGAGCCGTACACTTCGTCGGTGCTCACGTGGTAGAACAGGTGCCCCTCGTAGCCCTTGGGCTGCCACAGGTTGCGGGCGGCGTTCAAGAGGTGCACCGTGCCAAGCACGTTGGTTTTCACAAACGCCAGCGGGTCGGTAATCGAGCGGTCCACGTGCGACTCGGCCGCGAGGTGAATCACCGCGTCGGGCTCTTCGGTGGCGAAGAGCTGGTCCACGAAAGCTTGGTCGGTCAGGTCGCCCTTGATGAACTGGTAGTTCGGGGCCGACTCGATGTCGCGCAGGTTTTCCAGGTTACCCGCGTAGGTCAGCGCGTCCAGGTTCAAGATGTGGTACTCGGGGTACTTCGTCACGAACAGGCGCACCACGTGCGACCCGATAAAGCCGGCACCGCCGGTAATGAGGATTTTTTTCATGTTGAGAGGTTGAGTAGCGGAGTGGTTAGCGAAGTCAGCAGCCGGGCATACGTCTTAAACGCCGCCTTGGTGCTGAGCAACTTACCTTACTCCTTCGTCAAATTCTGCTGCCAGCGCCAGGCCGTGGCCAGGGCTTCTTCCAGGCCCACTTCGGTACGGAAGCCCAGCACCTCGGCGGCCTTGGTCGCGTCGGCGTAGATGGCGGGCACGTCGCCGGTGCGGCGCGGGCCGGTGCGGTACTTCAGGGGTTGGCCGGTCACCTTCTCGAAGGTTTTCACGACTTCCAGCACGGTGTTGCCCCGGCCGGTACCCACGTTGAAGGTTTCCACGTCGGCCGCTTTGCCGTCGAGCTGGCGCTGCACGGCCACCACGTGGGCGCGGGCCAGGTCGCCCACGTAGATGTAGTCGCGGATGCAGGAGCCATCGGGCGTGTCGTAGTCGGTGCCGTACACGGTCAGTTCCTCGCGCCAGCCGGCGGCGGTCTGCGTCACGAACGGAATCAGGTTGTTGGGTACGCCCAGCGGCAGTTCACCAATCTTGCCCGAGGGGTGCGCCCCGATGGGGTTGAAGTAGCGCAGCAGGATGCTCTTGATGGCGTTGCCCGGGGCCTGCGACAGGTCGCGCAGGATGTCTTCGCACATCTGCTTGGTGCGGCCGTAGGGCGAAGAGGCCGGTTTGGTCGGCGTTTCTTCGGTTACCGGCAGCGCGTCGGGCACGCCGTACACGGTGCAGGAGGAAGAGAAAACGAGGTTGTTCACCCCGAATTCCTGCATCAGCTCCAGCAGCACGAGCAAGGAGCCCACGTTGTTCTGAAAGTACGCCAGCGGCTTCTGCACCGATTCGCCCACGGCTTTGTAGGCCGCGAAGTGAATCACGCCGGCCACTTCGCCTTCCGCCTCGAACACGCCGCGGAACGCTGCCTTGTCGTTGCAGTCGACGTGGTAACTCTTCACCTCGGTGCCCAGGATGGCGCGCAGCCCGTCCAGCACCGACTCCTTGGAGTTGGAGAAGTTATCAACGATAACCGGCTGAAAGCCTGCTTCCTGCAGAGCCACCACCGTGTGCGAGCCGATATAGCCCGCCCCGCCCGTAACGAGAATCTTTTTCATAGGTGAAGTAGTGAAATGGTGGGATGGTGAGTTGATGTCCGGGAAGCCGCAGCCACGCAGGTTGCGCAGCCCAAAACGGCACTCACCAGGTTACCACCTCACCATTTCGCCTTACAGGCTCCAGTAGTGCAGCGCGTCGCCGCTGATTTTCTCGCGGAACAGGCCCTTGATGTCGACCAGCACGGCCTGCTCGGCAGTGATGGACTTGAAGTAGGCCTCGTCCTTTTCGGTGTAGGGCTTGTGGCTCACGGCCACGATAACCGCGTCGTAGTCGTTGCGCAGCTGCTCCTGCGGGGTCAGGCGGAAGCCGTACTCGTGGTGCAGTTCGTCGCTGTCGGCGTGCGGGTCCACGATGTCGATGTTGACGGAGAAGTTCTTCAGCTCGTTGATGACGTCGGCCACCTTGGAGTTGCGGATGTCCTCCACGTTTTCCTTGAACGTGGCGCCCATCACCAGCACCTTGCTCTTGGCCACGTCCTTGCCCTGCTTGATCATCATCTGCACGGTTTTGCGCGCGATGTAAGCGCCCATGCCGTCGTTGGTGGTGCGGCCCGAGAGGATAACCTTCGCGTCGTAGCCCAGCTCCTTGGCCTTGTAGGTCAGGTAGTAGGGGTCCACGCCGATGCAGTGGCCGCCCACCAGGCCGGGGCTGAACTTCAGGAAGTTCCACTTGGTGCCGGCGGCTTCCAGCACCTCGTAGGTGTTGATGCGCATGCGGTCGAAAATCATCGACAGCTCGTTCATCAAGGCGATGTTGACGTCGCGCTGGGTGTTTTCGATGATCTTGGCGGCCTCGGCCACTTTGATCGACGACGCGCGGTGCACGCCGGCCTTCACCACCAGCTCGTAGGTTTTGGCAATGACGTCGAGCGACTCGGCGTCGCAGCCGGCCACCACCTTCACGATGCTGCTCAGGGTGTGCTCCTTGTCGCCGGGGTTGATGCGCTCGGGCGAGTAGCCCACCTTGAAGTCGGCGGGGAACTTCAGGCCCGACTCGCGCTCCAGAATCGGAATGCAGTCTTCCTCGGTGCAGCCCGGGTACACAGTCGATTCGTAGACCACGTAGTCGCCGGCCTTCAGCACCTTGCCCACCGTGGTGGAGGCACCGATGAGCGGCTTCAGGTCGGGCATGGCGTGCTCGTCGATGGGCGTGGGCACGGCCACGATGAAGAAGCGGGCTTCGCGCAGCACGTCGAGCGAGTCGGTGAACGTGATGTCGCAGCCCTCAAACGCGGCGGCTTCCAGCTCGCCGCTGGGGTCCACGTTGTTGCGCATCATCTCCACGCGCTGGGCGTTGATGTCGAAGCCGATAACGCTGATTTTGCGGGCAAACTCGAGGGCAATGGGCAGGCCTACGTAGCCGAGGCCGATGACGGCCAGCTTGGCCTCTTTGTTCAGTAACTGCTCGTACACAGGTCGTTGCGTTTGGTTACGCGTTGGAGTCAGGAGTAATACAGGTAAGGGTGCCGGTGCGGCCAAGGCTGTACACCTCGCCGCTTTCGGGGCAGCTGGCGTAGCCGTGGGCGTCGAATTGCAGGGTGTGGCCAAGGCGGCTCATCCAGCCGCGCCGCTTGGCCGGGTTGCCGTAGACGAGGGCGTAAGCCGGCACGTCCTTGGTGACCACCGCGCCGGCGCCCACGAAGGCGTACTCGCCCAGGTTCACGCCGCACACGATGGTGGCGTTGGCCCCGATGCTCACGCCCCGGCCCAGCTTGGTGGGCTGGTACTCGTGGCGGCGCACCACGGCGGCGCGGGGGTTGATGACGTTGGTAAATACGGCCGAAGGACCGATGAACACGTCATCGGCGCACTCGACGCCGGTATACAGGCTCACGTTGTTCTGCACTTTCACGTTGCGGCCCAAGCGTACGTCATCGGCCACGAATACGTTCTGGCCGAGCGTGCATTCCTCCCCGATTTCGGCGCCGGCGCTGACGTGGCAAAAGTGCCAAATGCGCGTGCCGGCCCCAATGCGGCAGCCTTCATCGAGGACGGCCGTGGGATGCGCAAAGTACTCGGGGGCGTTTTTGGGCATAAGAACGGGGAAACGGGCGGGGAATTTCGGCGGGCAAAGGTAGGCCTTTTCACTTAGACGTCATCGGCTTGCACCGGACCGCCCGCCCCCGGCCAAGTAGCCCGCACCATACGCGGCCGCCCGCTCAGGTCGGGCAGCCAGCGGCCTTCTTGGTAGCCGCGCTCGGTGAGCAGCCGCAGCGTCTCCTCGGGCAGTGCCTCGTTGATTTCGAAGTAGATGCTGCCGCCGGCCGCGAGCAGCGTAGTGCCTAGCGCGGCCAGGCGGCGGTAGAAGAGCAGCGGGTCGGCGTCGGGCACGAACAGGGCCGAATGCGGCTCGAAGGCCAGCACGTTGGGGCGCATCTGGGCCTGCTCCGAGTCGCGCACGTAAGGCGGATTGCTCACCAGCACGTCGAGGCTGGCGGAGGCAATGCCGGGCGGCTCCTGGTCCAGAATGTCGGCCTGCAGCCACTGCACCTGCGGGGCGTAGCGCTGCCCGTTTTGCCGGGCCACGGCCAGCGCCTCCGCCGAGAAGTCGAGCCCCCACACTTGGCTGGCGGGCAGCGCCCGGGCCAGGGCCAGCGGAATGCAGCCCGAGCCGGTGCCCACGTCGAGGATGCGCCGGCCGCCACGGCCGCGCTGCTCCCGGGTGATGAGCTGCACCAGCTCTTCGGTTTCGGGGCGCGGAATGAGCGTGGCGGGCGTGACGAGCAGGTCCAGGTCCAGAAACGGCGCCGAGCCCAGCACGTACTGCAGCGGCTCGTGGCCGAGCAGGTGCGGCAGCCAGGCGGCCGCCTGCTGCTGCGCGGCGGCGGGCACCGGCTCGGCGGCGCGCAGGCGGCGCTGCAGCGGATCGAGCCCGAGCAGGTGCTCCACCAACCGCACGGCCACGCTGGCGGCTTCGGGGGCGGGGTACACGGCTTGCAGGTCCTGGGTAAGCTGGTCGGTAAGCTGGCGGATGGTGCTCATGCTGGAAGCAAAGGTACGCGGGCATGTACGGCCCTCTCTATATTTGGCCATGCCCGACCTCGCCCCGACCGACGACTTCACCGCCCACGACCACCTGCTGATGCGCCGCGCCCTCGATTTGGCTCTGCTCGGCGCCCACACCGCCCGGCCCAACCCCATGGTGGGCTGCGTGGTGGCCGACGCCGCGGGCTGCGTGGTGGCCGAGGGCTGGCACGAGCGGTTCGGCGGCCCCCACGCCGAAGTCAACGCCCTCAACCACGTGCCGCCGGGCATCGACCTGGCGCAGTGCCGGGTGTACGTGACGCTGGAGCCCTGCTCGCACTTCGGCAAAACCCCGCCCTGCGCCGACCTGCTCATTGCCCGCGGCGTGCGCGACGTGGTGGTGTGCAACGACGACCCCAACCCGCTGGTGGCCGGCCGCGGCTACGCCAAGCTGCGCGAAGCCGGCATCCGGGTGCGCACCGGCCTGCTGGCGGCGGAAGGCCGGCGCCTGAACCGCCGTTTTTTCACCGTGCAGGAGCGCAACCGGCCCTACCTCATCCTGAAGTGGGCCGAGTCGCACGACGGCTTCGTGGCCGGGGCGGGCGGGCAGCCGGTGGCCATCAGCGGGCCGGCGGCCAAGATGCTGGTGCACCGCTGGCGCACCGAGGAACAAGCCATCATGGTGGGCACGCGCACGGCCCTCAACGACAACCCCCAGCTGAACGTGCGCGAGTGGCCCGGCCCAAACCCGCTGCGCCTGGTCATCGACCGCGCCCTGGCCTTGCCCGTCACCCACCACCTGCTCGACGGCTCGCAGCCCACGGTGGTTTACACCAACAAGGAACAGCCCGACCGCGACAACCTGAGCTTCGTGACGGTGCCCTCGCAGCAAGACCTGCTGCCCGCCATCCTCGACGACCTTAATGCCCGCCGGGTGCTGTCGGTGCTGGTGGAAGGCGGCCCGGCCCTGCACACCATGCTGCTGGAGGCGGGGCTGTGGGACGAAATCCGGGTGCTGCGCAGCCGCACGGTGCGCATCGGTGCGGGCGGCGTGGTGGCCCCGCCGCTCAGCCTTACCGGGCTGCGCGAGCATCACGTCATCGGCGACGACGAGCTGTTCGTGTTCGGCTGAGGCAAGTGGTGAAATTTTGAAGTTGTGAAGAGTAGGTCTAGACCGGTTTCTACTGCCGGTTCGCACCTTCTCGCGCTACTTTTGTTTATAGCCCGATTCACCACTTCGCCTTTCACCATTTCACCTTTGCCACCATGGCCGAAGACCTGCTCATTGACCGCTCGCTTTCCAAAGCCCAGCAATACCAAGCCCTGCTCCCGCAAATCGAAGCGCTGACCACCGGCGAGCCGGACCAGGTGGCCAACCTGGCCAACGCCATGGCCGCGCTCAAGGAAACGTTCGGCTTTTTCTGGGTGGGCGTGTACGCCGTGAAGGGCGACGAGCTGGTACTGGGGCCGTTTCAGGGGCCGGTGGCCTGCACGCGCATCCGCCGTGGCAAGGGCGTGTGCGGTGCGGCTTGGGCGGAGGCCCGCACCCTGCTGGTGCCCGACGTGGAGCAGTTTCCCGGGCACATCGCCTGCAGCTCGCTCTCAAAGTCGGAAATCGTGGTGCCGGTGCTTAAGGACGGCGCCGTGGTGGCCGTGCTCGACGTGGATAGCGACCAGCTCGACGACTTCGACGACACCGACCAGCAGTACCTGGAGGAGCTGGGCCGGCGCATGGCTGCATGGTTCTAAGCGACGACGCGCCGCCCTCAACCAGCGCCGGGCTGGCCGCGGCGCCGGCCTTCGTTTCACATTTGGCGGATTTTGTGGACGTTTACGGCGGCTGCCAGCCCTGCTGGCCCTTCGTCACCTGCCCCCTACCGCTATGAACCGTCCCTTTTACCGCCTCGGCGACTGGCGCCGCAACCTGCTCCTGCTCACCGCCGCGGCCAGCTTGGGCCTGGCCGGTCTGCCCGCCTGCAACACCGACCGCCGCAACGAAGACGCCGGCGACTGGAGCGGCGAAACCAGCGGGGACTCGTACAGCCAGGGCGTCATCACCGAAATGACGGAGGTGCAGCCCGGGCAGTGGAAAATCACGGCCGAGCGCCCCGCCGGCAAGGAGCAGGTGGCCGCCATCCTGCGCCACTACGACGGCAAAGTGGATACCCTGCAGGGCCGGGCCCTGCAGCAACAAATGCAGGACTACAGCCGCCGCTACCCCGAAAACCGCATGGGCCACTCCGGCCTGATGGACGTGCTGATGTGGAGCAGCATCGGCTACATGGCCGGGCGCTGGCTCACGCCCAACCCTGGCTACTACGCCAACCCCGGCATCTTCCAGCGCAACAACGGCTGGCGCCAAAGCATTTACCGCGAGCGGGAAAACGAAGGCCGGGGCTTTTACGGCCGGGGTTTCGCGGGTAGCCGCACCGCCGCCAACGCCGGCATCCGCACCAGCCCCACCGTCACCCGCAGTTCCTCGCGCAGCACCTTCCGCAGCTCCGCCCCGCGCGGCAGCCGCAGCAGCGGCTTCGGCGGCCGCAGCAGCGGCGGCTTCCGCGGGTTTGGCGGGTAATGGCAGCCCGTCATCCTGAGCGCAACGAACCGAGGGTCGGCGTAGCCAAGGCACCTTCTTGCACCTTGCTGACCTAAGAAGTGCAGCCACCAACGACCTGACTGAAGGCAGAACCGCGGCAGCGGCGCTATTGCAACGTAGCAGTACGCAAAAAGCATCTGTTCCTTGTCGAAACCGGCGGTGCAAGGTTCGAGCAAGGGCCTTGCCTACGCCGCCCCTCGGTTCGTTGCGCTCAAGATGACCGTGCTTTCCTGCCCGCTTCGCGCCTTCATTTTTAATTTTTCATTCTCAATTTTTTAATTGACCGAATGATCCGCCTGCTGCCCCTGTCCGGGGACATCGAACCCGCCATCCGCCGCCTGGGCTGGGACTGGGCCGTGGAAGACGCCTGCGCCGCTTACCTCGCCCCCGAAGCCGTGGAGCTGACCGAACCCGAGGCCGAAACCCTGCTCGAAGCCGCCGACACGCTCTACGAAATGCTGGTGCAGGCCGTGCCCGACGAGCTGCCCGACGCGTTTCTGCAGCAGCTCGGCATTCCGGCTAACCTCTGGCAGGCCGTGCGCCACAGCTGGCACGACGAGCGTCATTGGCACCTCTACGGCCGCTTCGACCTGGCCCACACCGACGAGGGCCCCAAGCTGGTGGAATTCAACGCCGACACCGCTACCAGCATCCCCGAAACCGCCGTGGTGCAGTGGGCCAGCCTGATGGCCGCCGGCCGCCCCGAGGACCAGCAGCAGGCCAACGGCCTCTTCGAAGGGCTGGAGCTGCAGCTGCGCGAGTGGCGGCAGCTAAACCAGGACCTAGCCCCGCACCTGCTGCTGGTGCACCTGCCCGACAGCGCCGAGGACGAGGCCAACTGCACCGTGCTGGCCGAAGCCGCCCGCGGCGCCAGCTTCAGCACGGCCCACGTCTGCTCCGTCGACGCCATGCAGGTGTCGGTGCTGGGCGAGGACCGCGGCGCCTGGGCCGAGGTGCGCCCCGGCCAGTGGCAGCGCTTCGACTTCGTGTTCAAGCTGGTGCCCTGGGAGCTGCTGGCTGAGGAAGAGCCCGAGCTGACCGAGGACCTGACCCAGTTGCTGCTCAGCCGCGACGTGATGATTGCCAACCCGCCCTACGCGCTGCTGTTTCAGAGCAAAGCCATGCTGGCCCGCCTCTGGGAGGTATTTCCGCACCACCCGCTGCTGGTGGAGGCCCGCATGGACGACCTCGTGGGCCATTACGTGCGCAAGCCGCTGTTCGGCCGCGAAGGCCAGAACCTCACCGAAATCGAGTACGGGCTGGAAAAGCACGCCGAGAGCGGCGACTTTGCCGAGCAGCCGCAGGTTCGCCAGCAGTGGATAGATTTCCCCACCGACGCGCAGGGCCGCCGCTACCAAGCCGGCGTGTTCTGGGCCGGCGAAGCCTGCGCCCTGAGCTTCCGCCGCGCCGAGGGCATTATCACCAACCTCTCAGAGTTCGTGCCGCACATTATCACGGGTTGAGCGCGGCCCCGGCAACCTAGCTGTGCCTCTGCCAAAACCGCCACCAGCGCGGACGCATCGGCCACCGGTCAGCGCTGGGCAGGTGGGGCTCCGGAGCCGGAGCAGCCCCTGGCCGCGCATCGACGTAATTGATATACCACTGGGCATCCGGGGCGGCCTCAAACCGGATTTGCCCGGTTTCAAGCCAACCGATAACCTCTTCGGCTTGGTGTTGCGCGGCCGGGTAGAAATGCCCGAGGTACGCCCACTTCTGCGCATTCGTCAGGCTAGCCCACGGCGCGGTGCCATCGTGCCAGTAGCAGCTTATTTCCAGGCCCGCCGACAACGCTACGTGGTCGAGGAAGAAGCAGCCACGGCAGTACCAGTCGTAGGTCGCTTCTAAGGCGTTGACTACCGCATCCGCGTCTGCGCGGGCTTGGATAGCGCGTAGATACCCCAACAGTTCTTCGCGCTGCACTTCGCCCCAGCTGACGTGGCGGCCCAGCAGCGCCTCCAGCATGTGCAGTGCGTCACGCTGCCCGTAGTTGAAGCTGATCAGCTCCAGATAGTCGTCGGGCGGCAGGGCGGTTTCCAGTTCGGACGTGGCGTATACCCACGGCTCGAACTCGGCAATGGGAAGCCGGCCGGCCAGCACGGCGGTGAATTTCGCGCGAATGAAATCGGGGAGCATAACCATACAAAAAGCCCGGCAACTTGAGAGCTGCCGGGCTGATAATATTTTGCGCCACAACGGCTTAGAACAGCGTAGCCGGCGGCGTTTTCAGCTGGGCAATGACGGTCTGGCCGCCTTTTACTTTCTCGCCGATCTGCACTTTCACGTCCGTATCCACGGGCACGAATACATCGACGCGGGAGCCGAACTTGATGAAGCCGAACTCCTCGCCCTGACTTACTTCGTCGCCCTCGTTGACGTACCACACGATGCGCCGGGCCATGGCACCGGCAATCTGCCGGAAGAGCACCTGCGGGCCGGCTTCGGTTTCCACCACCACCGTGGTGCGCTCATTTTTGGTGCTGCTCTTGGGGTGCCAGGCCACCAGGTACTTGCCGGGGTGGTACTTGAAGTACTTCACCGTGCCCGACACCGGGTTGCGGGTGATGTGCACGTTGATGGGCGACATGAAGATGCTGATCTGCTTGCGCACGCCGTCGAAAAACTCCGGCTCGTGCACGTCTTCGATGACCACCACCTTGCCGTCGGCCGGCGCAATGACGATGTCCTCGTGGGTGAGCAGGTTGCGGTAAGGGCTGCGGAAAAATTGCAGCAGCAGCAGGAAAGCCACCACCGACACGCCCGAGAATACGCGGTTGAAGCCGACGCCCTGCTCGTTGAATTGGTAGAGGAGCAGGTTGACGGCCAGCAGCGCCAGCAGGGTGAAGAACAGGATGCGGCGACCTTCTTTGTGGATCTTCATAAAGCGCAGGTTAACGCTGATGTACTTGGTTTCACCGGTTTAGGATTCAGCCGGCGGGTTAAGCAGCAGCGAGCAGCGGGGCGTTAGGGGTGAGCGGGAAGCGGAGTGCGGGTACAAATATAGCCCGGGCCTTACGACCCGGGCTATACGCAATAGTACGTCTGAGCCGGCAAATTTCCCCACGGGCACCGACAAAATCGGTGCTGCGGGCCAAGGCGCGCCGGCCAGCGGCTTAGAAGCTGCCGCGGAACTTGTAGGTCTGGGCGACTTTGTCGATGGCTACCACGTAGGCGGCAATGCGCATCGGCACGTTGTATTTCTGGCTGGTGGCGTACACTTTCTCGAAAGCGTCGGACATGATGCGGTCGGCGCGCTCGGTCACCATTTCCTCGGTCCACTTGAAGCCTTGGCGGTTCTGCACCCACTCGAAGTAGGACACGGTCACGCCGCCGGAGTTGGCCAGGATGTCGGGCACCACCATGATGCCCTTCTCGTTGATGATGGGGTCGGCCGACGCGGAGGTCGGGCCGTTGGCGCCTTCCACGATGAGCTTGGCCTTGATGTCGTGGGCGTTGTGCTCGGTGATGACGTCCTCCACGGCGGCGGGCACGAGCACGTCGACGGGCAGGGTGAGCAGGTCTTCAGCGTGCTCCATCAGCACGGCGCCCTGGAAGCCGTCGAGGCGGCCCTTGTGGGCGTTCTTGTAGGCAATGGCTTCGTCGATGTTGATGCCGTTTTCGTTCCAGTACGCGCCGGATACGTCGCTGATGGCCTTGATCTTCACGCCCTGCTCGCAGAGCAGCTTGGCGGCCCAGGAGCCCACGTTGCCGAAGCCCTGCACGGCGGCCGACGACTCTTCCGGCTTCATGTTCAGCTTGCGCATGGCGGCCAGGGCCGATACCATTACGCCGCGGCCGGTGGCCTCGGTGCGACCCAGCGAACCGCCCATTACCAGCGGCTTGCCCGTCACGACGGCCGGGGTGGTAGCGCCCACGGTCTTCGAGAATTCGTCCATCAGCCAGGCCATTTCGCGGGGGCCGGTGCCCATGTCGGGGGCGGGAATGTCGCGGTCGGGGCCGAACACGTCTTTCATAGCCAGCGTGTAGGCGCGGGTGAGGCGCTCAATTTCGCCGGCCGACATGGTCGTCGGGTCGCAAATGATGCCGCCCTTGGCGCCGCCGTAGGGCAGGTCGACCACGGCGCACTTCCACGTCATCCAGGCCGCCAGGGCCTTCACCTCGTCGAGGTGCACGTTTTTGTCGTAGCGGATGCCGCCTTTCGAGGGGCCGAGCACGGTGTTGTGCACCACGCGGTAGCCCTCGAACACGCGTACTTCGCCGCTGTCCATAGTCACCGGGATGTGCACGATAACCTGCTTGTCAGCAGCCTTGAGCACGTTGTAGGTCGCGTCGTCGAGGCCGAGAATGTCGGCGGCCACGTTGAAGCGCGACATCATCGACTCGAGCGGATTTTCGCGGTCCACCTTGGGAGCCGGCTCTTTGTACTTGTACGCCGTGGAGGTAGCCATGCTGTTGGTCGGTAAGAAGGGGTTGGGAAAGTGGGGGAATGCAGAAACAGCGCCGCCCGAAGCCAACCGAGCAGTGGGCCTGCGGGCAGAAATAGCGCGCCAAAGGTAGTAGGATTCCCTGACTAGAAGCGTGTACGAGGCTTACAGTCGTTAGGTAAGTAAAAAAGCCCGGTTTTCGGCTTGCTGCCCAGCTACGACGCGGCCGCGGCCCCGACCGGCATGATGATAGAAACCTGCGGCGAAGCGGTGGGAACGACCGGAATAGTGGTAGGAGCCATCGGCAAGGCGTTGGTAGCGTGCGGGCTGGCGGCAGGAAGCAGCGGCGAAGTGGCGGGAGCCCGCGGAATGATGGTAGAAGCGAGTGGCAAGACGGTGGGAACCGGCGGAACAGTGGTAGAAGCTATCGGCGAGGTGGTGGAAGAAACAGGTGGAGAAATGATAGAGTTGCTGTCATCCTGAGCGCAGCGAAGGACCTTACCACACTAGACCGATTGACGTAACAACGTCCCGTTCAGTAGTGATAAGGTCCTTCGCTGCGCTCAGGATGACAGTTCCCACTCAGGGCTTTGCGGCCCTGGTGTCCTCCCCTCAGCTCTACGCGCCGAAGAGCACCTGCAGCACCACCAGCACCGGCACCACGAAGAGAAAGGCGTCGAAACGGTCGAGCAGGCCGCCGTGGCCGGGCATGATGCGGCCGGAGTCCTTCACGCCCACGTTGCGCTTGAGCATGGACTCGGCCAGGTCGCCGAGCACGCCGAAGCCGGAGGCTACCACGGCCGCGACGAGGCGGTGGGCCAGCGGCAGCTCGGGCATGAGGTAGCCCAGGCCCCAGCCCACAACGAGCGTGAGCAGGACGCCGCCGATGAGGCCCTCCCAGGTTTTGCCGGGCGAAATGCCGGGCGCCAGTTTGTGCTTGCCGAAGTTCTTGCCCGCAATGTAGGCCCCGGTGTCAGCCGTCCAGATCAGGAAGAGCAGGCCGAAGATGCGGCGGTAGTCGTAGCCCTGGGGGCCGAACGCCAGCACGTTGAGCCCGCTCATGGGCAGCGTGACGTAGAACAATCCCAGCAGGGCAATGCCAACGTTGGCGAAGGGCGAGAAGGGCTGCTGGTCGCGCGGCCACCAGTACATTTCGCGCAGCAGCAGGATGATGGGCAGCAGGAACAGCAGGGCTACTAGTGCCAAAGCGGCTCCTGCATAAGCGCCTACCGCTACTCCTGCTGACTCGTCGGTCATATTCTGGACATGCGCTAGAAAGAAAACGCAAGCGAAAATCAGCAAGCTGCTGCCCACGCCGAGTATGGCCGCCGGCTTGAAGCCCTGCTCCTTCATCATGCGGTAGAACTCCCAGAGCATACGAGCCTGCACCAGGCCGAAGAATACGCCGAACGTCCAGGAACTGTACCAGATGGAGCCTAGCAGCAGCGCGGCGCCGATGACGCCGGAAATGATGCGCTGCCACATATTGGACATGCCGGGCTTCTTCTGAGCATCGGCCGATTCGGTGGCGGCGGGGGGGGGAGTAGCGGGCGTAGTCAAAGCGGGTGGAGGCGCGGAATAGCGAAAACGGAGAATAGCGGGCTTAGGCGCCGGGCTGGTCGGTGCGGGGCGTGTCGATGCCGTGGCCGGTGAGCGTGTGGCCGGCTACGGGTGGCACGTCGGCGCGGCGCACTTCCACGCCGTGGCCGGTGAGCGTGTGGGCTTCGAGGGGCTGGGCCGCCGCGGCCGGCAGCTGGAAGCGCTGCTGGTACAGCCAGTAGAGCAAGCCGCCGGTAATAAGCAGCGAGACCAGGGCCAGCGGCCAGGGCAGGGCCTCGTTGCCGTCGGCGTCGAAGCTAATGGTGCCGCGCTGCTGCAGGTAAAGCAGCAGCAGCTGGAAGCCGTTTTGGGCGAAGTGCGCGGCCATCGACACGCGGATGTTGCCGCTCCAGGCGAAGAGGTAGCCGAGCACCACGCCCAGCAGCAGACGCGGGAAAAAGCCGAAGAACTGCACGTGAATGGCGCTGAACACCGCCGCCGATAGCCACACGCCCCAGTGCACGGAGCCCGTCCAGCGGGCCAACTGCCGCAGCACCACCCCGCGGAAGGTCAGCTCCTCGGCAATGGCCGGAATGACGGCCACCACCAGCAACGCCACCAAGAAGCGGCCGAAGGAGTTGAACTTGGTCAGGAAAGTGGTGAGCACCTGGGCCTGGTCTTCGTAGAGGCGGGCCGCTTTTTCCAGGCCGTAGAGGCTGGGCGGCAGGTGCAGGCCGGCGTTCCAGGCAATCAGGACGGACATGGCTGGAATGCTCACGATGATCAGGGCCATGGCGGCCAGCAGCCAGAAGGCAGGCACCGGCTGCCGGGGCTGAAAGTAGGCGGCGGGCTTAAGGCCGCGCACCACCGGCACCAGCAAGGCCCCGCCGCCGAAGCCAAAGAGCAGGGGCACGCCCTGCATAATCATCAACACGCCCCAGCCCTCGGGCGCGCTCTGCGGGGCGGCAATGATGGTGGTGACGCGCATCAGCGCATCCATGCCGTAGACGGCCCCCACCAGCAGCATGGCCACGAAAAAGCCCACGCACATGCCGCCCACCACCAGCAGCACCAGCAGCATCAGTACCAGGGCGGGGTGCAGGTTTTCGTCGGTGGGGCGGGCGGGGCGCGTGGGGAGCATGGGCAGAAACGAGGAAGGCGCCGGGGGCGCAACGGGGAACCAGGGGCAGCAGAAGCCGGTTATGGCCAACCGGCAGTCAGGGCCTGAGGCACTTGGCGGCGCGGGCCGAACCGGGCGACGTAGCCGGGTTTCGGCGCGCGGCCGTCGGCCGGACCCTGACATAGTCGTAAATTTGCGCAAAATACGCTAACCCGTTCCGCTGTGGTTTACATCCGCGACATTGCCCTGCCCGACTTTCCCTTGCTGCTCGCCCCGATGGAGGACGTGTCGGACCCGCCTTTCCGCGCCGTGTGCAAGCAGGGCGGAGCGGACCTGATGTACACCGAGTTTGTCTCGTCGGAGGGCCTGATTCGGGCGGCGGCCAAGAGCCGGCAAAAGCTCGACGTGTTCGACTACGAGCGGCCCATCGGCATTCAGCTCTTCGGCTCCGACGTGGAGACGATGGGCGAGTGCGCCAAAATCAGCACCGTGGCCGGCCCCGACCTCATCGACATCAACTACGGCTGCCCGGTGAAGCAGGTGGCCTGCAAGGGTGCCGGCGCGGCCCTGCTGCGCGACATTCCCAAGATGGTGGCCATGACCGAGGCCGTGGTGAAAGCCACCCACTTGCCCGTGACGGTGAAAACCCGCCTGGGCTGGGACGAGTCGACCAAGAACGTGGAGGAAGTGGCCGAGCGCCTGCAGGACATCGGCATCGAGGCGCTGACCGTGCACGGCCGCACCCGTGTGCAGATGTACAAGGGCGACGCCGACTGGCGCCTGATTGCCAAAATCAAGGAGAATCCGCGCATCCGCATTCCCATCTTCGGCAACGGCGACATCGACTCGCCGGAAAAAGCCGTGGAGTACAAGAACCGCTACGGCGTCGACGGCATCATGATCGGGCGCGCCAGCATCGGCTACCCCTGGATTTTCCGCGAAATCAAGCACTTCGTGGCCACCGGCGAAAAGCTGGCCCCGCCCACCCTGGAGGAGCGCGTGCAGGCCTGCGTGATGCACTTCGAGAAGAGCATCGAGTGGAAAGGCCCCAAGCTGGGCGTCTTCGAGATGCGCCGGCACTACGCGCACTACTTCAAGGGCCTGGTGGGCGCCAAGCAGTGGCGCACCCAGCTGGTAGAAGCCGGCACGCCCGACGAGGTGCGCGCCATCCTGGCCACCATTGCCCAGAGCGAAGCCGTGCTGGCCGACTAGCTCCGCCTGCAGGTAGCGGTTCATCCGGCCGTCATTGCGAGGAGGCACGACGAAGCAATCGGTCCTCTAGCAGCACCGCCGACGCAATTCTTGCAAACCGAAAACGGCACCGCCCGAAACCAGCGTCTGTGGTTTTGGGCGGTGCCGTTTTTTGGGCTTCTGCCAGTAGTAGCGTCGTGCCGCGAGAGGACCGATTGCTTCGTCGTGCCTCCTCGCAATGACGGCCAGTGCTACCGTTAGCTTATGCTACCGGCGCCACACGTTGTCTTTCTCCGTCGCGTCCATGTACAGGCCGCCCTGCAGAGCTACCGACTTGGCTTCCTTGGGCAGGGTGATGGTGGCCTGGCGCTGGTTGGCCTGCCACACGGCGGGCGTCTGGTGCAGGGTGGCTTTCGAGCCGTCGGTGTATTCCACTTCCACATCGAAGGGAATGGCGAAACCGCCCACGTTCTGTACCGTCAGCGTGTTGCCGCTCACGCCGCCCACGGCTAGGTCGATGTAGTTGTTGGTAAAGAACCAGTTCTGGAAAAACCAGCTCAGGTCCTGGCCCGAGGCATTGCTCATGGAGTTGAAATAGTCCCAGGGAATGGGGTGCTTACCGTTCCAGCGGGCCATGTACTCGTGCAGGCACTTCTTGAAGAGGTCGTCGCCGAGCATGTCCTTAAGGGCCAGGTAGCTGAGCGAGGGTTTGCCGTAGGCGTTGTTGCCGTAGCCGGCCTTCAGCTCGCTGCTGGGCGTGATGATGGGCAGGTCTTCGGCCGTGGCGGGGTCCTTGATGTAGCGCTCCACCCGAAACTTGCGGTACAGCTCGTCGGCGGCGGCGCCGCGCTCGGCCCGGCCGATGAGCAGCTCAAACGTGGTGGCCCAGCCCTCGTCCATGTAGGCGTAGCGGCTCTCGTTGATGCCCATGTAGAAGGGGAAGTAGGTGTGCACGATTTCGTGGTCCTGCACAAACTGGGCAAACTTGGGGTCGTCCTGCGGGCTGTCGTTGACCATCATCGGGTACTCCATGTCGGCGAAACCCTGGAAGGCGGTCATCGTGGGGTACGGGTAAGCCACGCCGGGCCAGTTTTTGGGGTCGGAGAACCAGCCCAGCGCAAACTGCCCGTTCTTGACGGACTCGCGGAAGTCCACGGTTTTCTCGGCGTAGGCGGCCTGCATGAGGGCGCGGCGCTTGGTCTTGGCGTCGACCACCACGCTGCCCGCGTCCCAGAGGTAATGGTCGCTCAGGCCGAAGGTCACGTCGGGCACGTTGCGGGCGGTGAACAGCCAGGTATTGAACGGCTGCTGAGCCGTCACGTTCTTCTGCGCCAGCTCGGCGGCCGTCACGATGTGGCTGACGTCGTCGCTTTTCAGCGCTTTTTTCAGGCGTTTGGCGTAGGTCGGCTGCAGCACTTTGTCGGCGTTTTGCAGCACGCCGGTAGCCCACACGAGGTAGTTGGCCGGCACCCGCACGCGCAGGGTGTAGTCGTTGAAGTCGTTGTAAAACTCCTTGCTGTCGACGAAGGGCAGCCGGTCCCAGCCGTTGTAGTCGTCGTAGACGGCCACGCGCGGGTACGAGTAGGCCAGGAAGTACGTCGTGGGGTCGATCATGCCCTCGCGCCCGCTTTCCTGCGAGGCGTTGTAGTGCCACACCACCGAGAAGCGCACGGAGTCGTGGGGCAGCAGGGGCTTGGGCAAGCGCACGGCCTTGGCCGTGGCAGCCCCGCGCCAGGTTTTGGCGTCCTGGGCCTGCCCGGCCACCGCGAAGGAGTCGATTTGTACGCCTTCGGTGAGGTAGGCGGGCGAGGCGTCGCCGTCGCGGGCGGCACCGGGCTGGTGGATGTTGGCAATCAGCCGGAACACGACCTGCTTGAGCGTATCGGGGCTGTTGTTGGTGTACACGATTTGCTCGCGGCCGCGCACCTCGCGGGCCGGCGGGGCGGTTTGCACGGTGATGTCGTAGCGGGCGCGGTTTTGCCAGTAGCGCGGGCCGGGGCGGCCGTCGAGGGCGCGGGTACCCTTGGCGTAGGCGGCTTTGATGTCGCGCGGCATGTACAGCGGTGACTGCGCGGCCACGGGTTGCGCGAGGCCGGCCAGCAGCGGCAGGGCGAGGAGAAGTCGGGTCATCATAACGGGGAGACAGACAGGGCCGGTGGGGCAGGCGTTGCCTGCGGCCGGGTAAAAATGGCGGTTTATGCGGTTAAGGCAACCGAATAGTCGCTGCTACGACTTGGGCTGCCCGAACGTGAAAAGGCCGTCAGGTCGAGCTTGTCGAGGCCTTTCGCCGGATAGAAATGCCACTCAGCAGAACATTACGCCCGGCCATCAGCCCGCGAGGTGTCTCGACTTCGCTCGACCTGACGGCCTGAATGAGTTGTTGAAACGCGGCAACGGTTCGGCCCGCGGCGGCCCCGACTTTGGCCCCCGCCCGCCGCCCGGGCTGGTAGGCGCAAGTGCGCAAGAATCCGGCGGGCATACCTCGGGACTTGTAGCGACCTTTGCAGCCTGATGCCTTCCACTCCTGCTCCCGCCCCCGCTGCTGCCGCTGCCCCCTCCTCCCCCACCGTGGCCGGCCCGCCCCCGCACCAGCCCACGCCGCTGTCGGCCTGGGTGCTGCTCATTGTGCTGGCCTCCATCTGGGGCACCTCGTTTATTTTGATGAAGAAGGGCTTGGTGGTGTTTTCGGCCCTGGAGCTGGGCGCCACGCGCGTCACGGTGGCCTCGCTGCTGCTGCTGCCCTTCGCGCTGCGCCACGTGCGCCGGGTGGAGCGCAGCCGCTTTAAGTGGCTGCTGATCAGCGGGGTGGTCGGCACCCTGATTCCGGCTTTCCTATTCGCCTACGCCGAAACCAAGCTGGCCTCGGGCCTAGCGGGCGTGCTCAACGCGCTGACGGTGGTGTTCACCTTGCTGGTGGGTGCGGTGTTTTTTGGGCAGCGCATCACGTGGTTGCGGGCCCTGGGCATCGTGGCCGGGCTGGCGGGCACCATCGTGCTGATGGGCCTGGGCGGCAGCGGCGGCGACGCCACGCCCAGCGGGCAGGGCAACGCCTGGTACGGGCTCTACATCGTGCTGGCCACGCTCGGCTACGGCTTCAGCGTCAACATCATCAAGCACCACTTCCACGGCATTCCGTCCATTGCCGTGACGGGGCTGCTGCTCATGCTCATCGGTGGGCCAGCCGCGCTGTATTTGCTGCTGGGCACCGACTTTATTTACAAGCTGCAGCACGTGCCCGGTGCCTGGACGGCCTTCGGCTACATTGCCCTGCTGGCCACCATGAGCACGGCCGTGGCCATGGTGCTCTTCAACAAGCTGATTCAGCAGTCGACGGCTCTCTTCGCCGCGTCCAACACCTACCTGGTGCCCATCATGGCCCTGGCCTGGGGCCTGCTCGATGGCGAAATCATCAACGGCTGGCACCTGCTCGGCATGGGCATCATTTTGCTGAGCGTGTTCATCATCAACCGGGCGAAGTAGCCCCGGCCTTGCAACGCGCGGCCCCGGCGGCGGCTCCACCTAGCAAGGTCCAGCGTTGCCGGCCGGTTGGTTTCTATTTGAGTTAGTCCATCAAGCTTTTTCTTATGCCTCGTTCTACCACCGTTTTTCGGCTGCTGGCGCCGGCCCTCCTACTCAGCGCCACCGCTGCGTCGGCCCAAACCACCTACCGCCTGGGGCTGCGCGCCGGGCTGAACCGCGCCAACGTCACGCAGCAAGTGCCCGACCAGAACACCTCACTGACGTACAGCGGCACGCAGCAAAAATCGGCGCGATTGGCCGGGCAGTTCGGCGTGGTGCTGGAGGCCGCGCGCGGGCCGCTGGCCCTGCAAACCGGCCTGCTGTTTTCGCAGAAGGGCACCGTCATCCGCTCCCAGGTCACCTTGACTTCCTTTGATAGCCCGCAGTACAACCTGTACCGCGACGGGCGCACGGTGGCCCGCTACCACTGGCTGGAACTGCCGCTGAACGTGGTGTATAGCCCGGGCCGCTCGGGCCTGCAGCTATTTGCGGGGCCCTACGTAGCCGTGGGCGTGGGCGGTAAGGCCGCCACCGTCATTCACAACAGCTCCAACGACCCCACCCAGCAAGTGGTGCCAACTACCCGCTTTACCGACAAAATCGAGTACGGCCCAAGTGAAGCCGGCAACGGCACGCTTTCCATCCGGGGCTACTACTCGCGGCGCCTCGACGCGGGTTTCAACGCCGGCATCGGCTACCGGCGCGGGCCGGTGCAGTTGCAGCTGGGCTACGGCCTGGGCTTGCTGAATCTGTACCAATCGAGCGTGACGGACCAGCCCAGCATTCAGGGCGGCTACAACCGCGTGGCCCAGCTCACGGGCACGTATTTCCTGGGGCATTAGCGCGTCAGAACGCCACCAGCAGCCCCAACTGCGCCCAGCGGTGCTGCCGCGCGCCCCGAAACTCCGGCGAAATCTGCACGGCCGACAGCGTCAGTCGCAGGCCGGCGTAGCCCAGGCCCAACGTGCCGGTGGCGCGTAGCACGCCGCGCTTGAGGGCGCCGGCGGACAGCGTGTAGGGGTTGTCGCGGCGCAGCAAGCCGCCCTGCAGGGTGGCGTCGTAGCCCACGAGGCGGCCATCGAGCCCGGCTTCGGCGTAGAGCTGCGCCCGCCGCTGCCCGGCGCGGTTGGCGCGTGAGGCCACGCCCAGGTTGCTGAAATACGGCTGCAGCAGCCCCAGGCGCAGGCGGGCATCGAGGCCGGCGTAGGTGCGCAGGGTGCTCAGGGCCGCCGTGCCCCCACCAATCAGCTCGACGGCGCGGCCCATGGCCAGCAGCCGCTGCTCCAGGTGCGCGGCGTAGCCCAGCACCAAGTCGTTGCGAATCTGGTAGTCCCAGCCGCGGGGCGTGGGCGCGCCCAGCAGCGCGTGCAGCTTGGTCTGAAACCCCTTGGCCCCCGCCGCCGGCCCGACCAGACCCAGGCTCAGCGTGGTGGTCAGCCGGCGGTGCCGGGCCGCATCGGTAATGGCGCGGAAGTAGTCGGCGTAGAGGTAGGCCGCGTACGGCCGGTCGCCGCGGCGAATAAACGCGTCCTGGATGCGCAGCGGGGTGAAGCCGTCGTAGTGCAGGCGCAGGCCGAAGTGCTGCACGCCGCCGGTAGTCAGGCGCAGCAGCCGGGCACCGGGCAGGCGGCGCAGGCCCGGCAGCACCGCCGTACCCGTCATGCCCTGCGTGAAGTAGTAGTCGGTTTTGAAGTAGGCGTCGTTGGCGAACGTGTAGGCCGCAAACCGGTCGGAACTGACAGAGTCGGCGACCGGGTGCTGGGCCTGGGCGGGCCAGCTCAGCAGCACCCAGGCTCCTAGAATAAGCAAGTAGCGCATGCCGGCTTCGGATGAGGAGCCTTACATACGGCGCGGCGGCTCCGGCGGCTTGCCCTGCGGCCGGGTTCTGACTTAGTGCCCCGGCACCGCGGCGTACTGGTACGGCCACTCGTGGTAGCGCGGGGGCAGCTGCAGGCGGGCGGCGTGGCCCAGCAGATAAGCCTGCAGCCGGCTTAGCTCGGCCGCGTCTAGAATGGGCAGCTCGTGGGTGCCGGGATGCCAGAAGTCGGCTTCCTTGGGCAACTGCCCGCGCAGGATGCGCCGGGCCTGCAGGGCGGTGCGCTGGTGCAGCAGCTCCACGGTTTTGTAGAGCGAAAAGCGGTGCCCGACGGGCTGCTGCAATACCACGTGCAGGTGATTGAAGCTCAACACGAAGCAGGGCACGCGCAGGCCTTGCTCTTCCAACAACAGCAGTTCTGCGGCCACGGCTTCGGCAATCCTCTCCTTTTCCAGGTAGCTCCCGCCAACCTGCGCCGCATCCAGCAGGGCGTCGAAATCGGCGAAGAACCGCTTCTCCGCGCGGCGGTGCGCGGCCTGGGCTTCTTCGGCCGTAGCTGCGGCGCGGGCCGCTTCCTGGGCCTGCACGCGCTGCTGGTGCAACTCGCGGCCGGCGCGGGCGGGGATGGAGCCGTTCAGGCGCAAGGTGAGCAACATGGTTTCGCCGGGCGGAAGCATCATTCTGGTGAGGGGTTCCCGCAGAGGTTTTTGCGGAGGTGGGCGGAGCTGTTCCGGATCAACAGCGGCCTCGTCAGCTTAATTATCGAAAAGAGATGGGAAGGCCAGCGGCAACTGCGGCAGCGCGGCGGCAGTTGCCGGCGAAACAGCAACGGGCTGCTCTTGCGGAAAAGCTACGTAGCGGCGGGCGGCCGTCTGTTGGCTCGGTACCGCCGCAGCGGCTACCGGACCAATACCAAGTTCGGCCAAGTGGTGCAGCAGGTCGTGCTCCGAGTCGGAGCGCCAGCGCACCCAGGCGGAGGCAAAGCAGCGCCAGAAGCGCCAGCCGGCTCGTTCCAGCACCCGCTGCCGCCGCAGGTCGTCGTGCCACCGGTCGGGGCCGTGGTACTGGTCGCCGTCACACTCCACGGCGAGGCGCTGGTCGTTGTCGCCTTCCACCACCAGGTCGATGCGGTACTGACCGGCTTTTACCTGGGGCTGCACCCGGTAGCCGCGCTCCGTGAGGAAATCGTACACCTCCCGCTCGAAACCCGATTCGCACAATGCCCGCAGATTTTTTACGCGGTGTTCGTCTTGCGCGTACGGGCTCCCGAAATGCGCCAGCAGCTTGCGGCGCAGGTGGTCGGCCGGGCTCAGCTCATCGGCCTGCACGCTGCGTACGAGGTACATCCGGTCGCGGGCCCGCGAGGCGGCCACGTTGAAGCGCCGCTCGTCGTCCTTGTGTCCCAGGGCTTTCGGCTTGCCCGAAACCACCAGCGAGAGAAACATGATGTCGCGCTCCTTGCCCTGAAACGTGTGGGCATCCCCGCAGGCAATCTGGTGCCGCAGCATGCTTTCCAGCCCGATTTCCCGCTCCAGCTCCGCCCAGATCAGCTGCGCCTGCTTATCGGCCAGCAGCGAAATCACGCCAATGGAACGACCGGTAAACGCCGGGTCGGCTACCAGGGCTTTGATTTCTTCCACGATGAAGCGCGCCTCGGCCGGGTTGGTGTCGCCCAGCCGCACGCCGTCCTCCACCAGCACGTCGACGAGCGGCGGATCCAGGCGCTCGGAGGCTTTGGGCAGGCGCAGCGGATTCAGCCCGTGGTCGTAGAACTCGCGCTTGGAGTACTCGATGATGGGCCCTACGCACCGAAAATGCTCCCGCAGCGGCAGTTGCGAATCGGAGAAAACCACCTGGAACAACTGGTAGATGGAGTGGCTGGGGGAAAGCTGCGGTCGATACAGTGCGGGCTGGGTGCTCAAAAACCGGTTCATCAGCTCGGTTTCCTTTTCCTGCGTCAGTCCGCTGAAGCCCGGCCCCACCTGCTTGTCGTCGCCCACGATGAGCACTTTGCGGGCCCGCAGCAGCGCCGGCAGCGCCAGCAGGTTCGACTGCGACGCCTCGTCGATGATGACCAGATCAAACGCGCCCAGCTCGGCTGGCAAGGACTCCGACACGCGGTAGTGCGGCATGATCCAGCAGGGAATGGCGGCGTTGGCCACCGTTGCCGCCGCCTGTGCGTCGCGGCGGTAACGGCCGGCACTTTTGCCCGTTCCCTTGCCCACCTTGACGACGGCATTGCGGTACGCTTGCAGGGCACTGCGCACCTGCGGGGTGGCGTTCTGGGCCAGCTGCAGCCAGGTTTTCTGCTCGATAATGTCCTGATAGGTACGCGCCAGCGTGAGTTCGGCCTGCTGGCGGTCAAGGGCCAGCTGCCGTAGCTCGGCGCGCGCGTCCAGGGCTTGCAGGTGGGTACTGAGCCGGCGCAACCGCCAGCGTCGACACCAGTCGGCGGGCAGCAGCTCGTCGGTGGCCCCCGCGGCGGGCTGCTCGCGCAGTTGGGCGGCCCAGCGCGGCGCGCCGGACCGGGCAATGCGCTCGGTGAGTCCGGTAACGGCATCCAGCTGCGGCCGCAGCGCGTGCACGCGCCGCAGCTCCTGCGTCAGCGTGGCCCACTGCTGGCGCAGCTCGGTTTCGGTCAGGGTTGCTTGGCCGAGGCCGCTGGCAAGAAAGTCCCGTAGGGCTTCGCTAATGGGCCCGGAGGTATCGTGCAGGGCATTTTCGTACTGCTCGCGCACGGCCCAGGCAGCTTCCGCTTGTAAGCGTAGTTGGTGCTGCCGCAGCAGCTCAGCCGCCTGTTCCAGCACGGCAGGCTGCTGCGCCGCGGTTCGGGCCGGTGCCCAGGTGGGCAGCAGGCGCTGCAGGGCGGCGTTGAGGCACGCTTCGGCTGCGCGGGCGTTGCGCAGCTGCTCGTAGCTTTCGTAGAGCCGAAGGGCTTCTTGAACGCCGGGTACCGGCTCGGCAGCGGTCAGCGGCAGCGCCAGCTCCGCGGCCAGCGCGTTCCAGCGGAACGCCAGCTCGTGCAGATGCCGCAACAGTAGCAGGTACTGCTCGACGTGCGCCCAGTCGGCCGCCGTGCTAGGCGCGGACGTGAGCACCCGAATTTCCGCCAGCCGCTGCTTCTGCGCGCTTTTGCCAAACCAGCCCGCCGGACCGAACGGGCTGCGCCCCTGACTCCGATTGGCAACGGCCGTCAGCAGCTCTTCGTCAAGCTCCGCCCCCGTAGGCACGCGCACCGGGCGCACTAAGAAAGCCTGGCGCTCGGCCCAGGCGGCGCGTAGCTCTTCGCCCAGAGCTTCCAGTAATTCGTAGAGGGTATCGTTTTGAGCGTTGGCGAGGCAAGCCTGCTGGGCAGCGGTCCACGGCAGCGCCGCTGCGGTTTGCTGCTGCACCTCGGCCACCTGAGCCAGCACTTCGGCCAGTTGCAGCAGCGGGTCAGCCCCAGCCGATAACGGCGGCAACTCACCGCTGGCTACTGCCGCCTGCAGGGCCAGAGAGCTGCGAAGCTGCTGATGGGTAAGCAGCAGTTCGCGGGCCTCGGGCAGCTCTGCCAGCGCCGGCAGCTGCGCCGTACGGTACTGCAGGTCAGGTCCTAGCTCGGCCCGGGCACGCCGCAGGGCGGTTATGTCCGCGTCGTCAAACTGCGGACGGCAGCTAGACGTCGTATCCACCGCGTCGGGCAGCCACTCGGCCAGGTCCGGCCCAGCCACTACTTCCCGAGCGGCCTCCTGCGCCTCCACCCGTTCACCGTCCAGCTCCAGCGGCTGCAGGTTTTGCTCGCCCCAGTACCCGGTGCGCCGGTCGATGTAGGCCAGCTGGCTGTGGCAGGCGTCCAGCTGCGTGGCCAGCAGCTCGATGCGGCGGCTCGTGGCGGCGGGGTCGAGGCGCTGCACTTCCTCGGCAATACGCTGGACGGCATGTTCAAATTGCTTCATGCCTTCCCGCTCACTGGTCAGCAGGCTGATGGCTAACGGCCGCACGGCCGGCGGCAGCTTGTCGTGCAGCACGGCCAGGGCCGGGTCTTTCATCGACGTGACGAGCACGCGCCGCCCCAGGGCCAGGTAGTGGCAGATGACGTTGGCAATGGTGTGCGTCTTGCCCGTACCGGGCGGGCCCTGCACCACCACGCCCGGCGCGTGCTCCAGCAGTTGCACGATGCGTACCTGTTCGTCGTTGAACGGCAGCGGGAAGTACAGCTCCTGCGGGGCCGCCCCTTGCTGCGGCTCGCCGACCAACGACACCCCCCGGAACGCGGGCAATACCCGGTCGGTGTGGTAACTGGCCGGGTCGCGCACCAGCGCGGCCACGGCGGCGGGCAGCTGCAGGGCGGGTTGCTCCACCCGGGTCCGCAAGGCATCCAGGTCCTGCAGCAAAGTATTGTTGGTGCGGGGCCGGGCGTATAGCACCCAGGTGTCGGTTACTTGCAGCTCGGGGGTGGCCCCCGGCAGCAGCCGGGCCAAGTTAGGCGCGTCGTCGGGCAGGTAGCGGCCCCGGGCATCGAGTACCGCGGCAGCCAGCCGCAGCACGGCCTCGTAGGTCACTGGCTCGGTAGGCGACAGGTACGGTTCGGCGGTCAGCAGCGCGCGGCTGCCTTGCTCCAACTGAGCCAGGCCGGCCACCTCGTGCGCCGCATACACATCGGCCTCCAATCGGCTTGTCAACTGCCGGGGACGCACTTCCAAAGCCATGTCGTCGGGGTTGAGGGCCAACTCGACCAAACGCGTGAGCAGCGGGTAACGCACGGCGGCACCGGGCAGCTGCCATATAGCTATGCCCACCCCCCACACCAGCTCCAGCGCGGTATCGGTCAGTCCGCCTTCGAGTTGCTGCTTCAGGGCGTAGAGGCGGGAGTACCAGCTGATGGTGCGGCGCCGCTGCGTTTCGCTCAGTGCCCAGGGCTGCCAGTGCTGCTTCACGTATTCGTCCAGGGCAGTGGCCAGCAAGGGCGCTTCGGCCAGCTCCCGCAGCAGGATCGGCGCCACGGGGTCGTATGCGGGGGCGGCGGCCACCGAGCGCGGCAGCAGGCCCAGGCGTACCAGCGTCTGGGCCGGCGCCTGCGCCCGAAGCGCCGGCGGGCGAGCCGGGTCGTTGGGTAGCTCCGTGAGCGTGGCCAGGCGCAAATCGGCAATGGGGGGCGGGGCTTGCTCTTTTAGGCGTTCCACGCGCAGCCACAGGTCGGCGTCGTGCTCCGCTGCGGGGGATTCAACGGAAATTTGGCCGGGCAGCCATACGCCCGGCAACCCGGTCAGCTGCGCCTCCAGCGCGTGGAAGCCGTGACTGGCTACATCGGTAACTAGGGCAGCGCGCAGCCGCACACTTTCTTTGGTATAAGCCAGCAAGGCCAGCAACCGCTCCTGCTCAACGGATGACACAGACAATTCAGGGGAAGGCATAAACAAAACCGGCAGAGCCTTGCACCTGAGCAAAGCCCTGCCGGAATCAAGTTAGAGCACGGACAGAGGGAATACAAGCGCTGCGCCCCTACCGCGCCGCGGCCGTCTGGTTCAGCTTGGAATGCTTGAAGCCGTAGTTGAAGTAAATGGCCAGGCCAACGATCAGCCAGGCGCCGAACAGCAGCCAGTTGCTGATGCCCAATTGCGTCATCAGGTAGAGGTTGGTGAGCAGGCCGAGCACAGGCAGCAGCGAGAGGTTTTTGGTGAACGACACCACCGCTACCCACACGCAGGCAATCAGGAACACGAGCATGGGAATCTGGTGGCGGAAGCCTTCCAGGCCCTCGGCCCCGCTGCTCAAGCGGAAGAACTCGTTGACATTGTCGCGGTTGTACACGAACACCAGCCCACCGGCAACGAGCAGCAGCAGCGGAACCAGCAAGCGGCCGTTGAGGTAGGGCACCTTGAAGCGGGCGTTGCTCTGCCCGTGCGGGTCGATAACGAGGATGCCGCCGCACACCAAGGCAAAGGCGAAGAGCGTGCCGATGCTGGTCAGGTCGATGACCAGGTCCATGTTCAGCAGCATGGCCGGCACGCCTACAAAGAAGCCCGTCACGATGGTCGAGAACGAGGGCGTGTGGTACTTGGGGTGCACCCGGGCAAACACCTTGGGCAGCAGCCCGTCCCGGCTCATGGTCATCCAGATGCGGGGCTGGCCGATCTGAAACACGAGCAGCACCGAGGCCATGGCCAGCACCGCCGACACGGCCACGATCTTGCCCAGCCAGGTCACGCCCACCTTGTTGAACACGTAGGCCAGCGGGTCGCCCACGGCCAATTCCTGGTAGCTCACCATGCCCGTCAGCACCAAGGTGATGATGACGTAGAGCACCGTGCAGATGATCAGGGCGTAGATCATGGAGCGCGGCAGGTCGCGCTGCGGGTTCTTGCACTCCTCGGCCGTGGTGCTGATGGCGTCGAAGCCGATGTAGGCGAAGAACACGGCCGACACGCCCTTGAGCACGCCGCCGATGCCATTCGGGGCGAAGGGGCTCCAGTTGGCCGGCTGCACGTAGAACATGCCCACCAGGATGACCACCGCCACCACGGCCAACTTCAACACCACCAGCAGGTTGGAGGCGTTTTTCGATTCCTTGATGCCCACGTACACCAGCGCCGTAATGGCCAGCGTAATCAGGCCGGCGGGCAGGTCCAGCACCAGGCGCAGGCCGCCGGGCAGCTCGGGCGCAGCGGCCCAGGCCTTGTAGCCTTCCAGCTGCGCGGCCGAGGCCTCGGCCAGCGGCTTGCCGGCCTGCATCAGCGCCAGCACCTCGTTGTAGTGTTTGTGGGCGCTTTGCATGCCCATGGTCAGGTACACGGGCAGGTGCACCCCGATGCCGTCGAGCAGGCCGGTGAAGTAGTCCGACCAACTGATGGCCACCACGATGTTGCCCACGGCGTACTCCATGATCAGTGCCCAGCCGATAATCCAGGCGGCCAGCTCGCCGAAGGAGGCGTAGGCGTAGGTATAGGCCGAGCCCGACACGGGGATGGTGGCGGCAAACTGCGCGTAGCACAGGGCTGAGAAGGCGCAGGCAATGGCGGTAAACACGAACAGCATCGACACGGCCGGGCCGCCGTCGTGGGCGGCGTTGCCGATGGTGCTGAAGATGCCGGCCCCGATGACGGCGGCAATGCCCAGCGCCGTCAGGTCGCGCACGGTCAGGTGGCGGGCCAGGCCATGCTCGCCGGGGTGCGAGCCGTGCAGGTCTTCGTCGGCGGGCGGGTTGGCCAGTAGGTCGGATAGCGCCTTGCGCCGGAACAGGCCGGCCGAGCGCGTGGGAGGAAGCGTAGAGGGAGGCAAAGCGGGAGAGAATAGTATTTGGAGGCCCAAAAGATAGAAAATAATGCGGCGGCGTTGCGCGCGGGCTTTTTTCACTCCCACCGCCGGCTCGCTCCGCGCCCCTCCCTACCCAGGCTTAGTACGCCGCTTTCCCCGCCGTTTGCTCGTCCGTCCGCAGAGCAGCCGAGCCCGGCTGCCTGGCGCAATGGCGCGGCCCGGAGCTTGGCCCAGCTAAGTCGGGCTAGCTTGGCTGTATACTTCGCCTGCGGAGTTACGTACTTTCGCCTGCCGCGCTATCGAAGTACTTTTTACCGCTCCCGCTTGTCGTCGTTTTCCATTGCCCGCGCCGCTATCCGCTGCTTGCTCCTGCCCGTCTTGCCTGCGCTGCTGCCGGGCTTCCTCGCCGGGGCGGCGGCCCCCGGCGCCGTCCCGACGGCTTTGGTCGCTCGGCCCGGCACCTGCCCGCCCGATACCACCGCCTACCGCCTGCGCGGCCGCCTGCTCGATGCCTACACCCAAGAGCCCTTGCCCGCGGCGACGCTGTGGTTGCGGCAACTGGCCCTGGGCACGTTCAGCGACGAGCAGGGTTACTTTAGCTTCGAGCTAACGGCCGACCAGCTGGCCACCAACGCCTCCGACACCTTGCAGGTCCGGGCCAGCGCGTTTCGGCCGCACGCGGTGCCCATCACCTTTCTGCAGCGGCCCGCCGACTCGCTGCTGCGCCTGAGCCTGCAGCGCGACTCCCTGCTGGTGCAGCCCAAACCGCTGCCGGTGCTGCCCCGCCGCGAGGTTCGCCGGCTGAGCAAGGCGCCGGCGCGGCCCGTGCCGCGGCCCGCTGCGCCCTGACGAGCTAGCCCCAAGCCGGCCGAAACTTTTCGGCCGGCTTGGGGCTTATTCAGCCGATGAACAAGCTGCTTTCGGCCGCCACCGCCCTGCTCCTGCTCACCGGCCCCACCAGTTGCCTGCTCAAGCCCACCGCCAAGCACGACAAGTTTGCTGAGCGGGCCCAGCTGCCCCAGGAAGAGGCCGTGCACGTGCGCAACTCCGTGGAATGGTGGTACTTCACCGGTCACCTGCGCGACCAGCAGTCCGGCGACCAATACGGCATCGAGTACGTATTCTTTCACTTCAATCCCTCGGGCAAGCGCGACTACCTGATGGTGAACGTGGCCGTGACGGACCCCAAGCACCAGCGGTTCCACTACGATTACGCCCTGCAGCCCCAGGCGCGCATCCTGCCCGATTCGCTGCCCATTCGCCTGCGCCTGCCCAAGCAAAACCAGCTCTGGCTTCTCGACGGCCAGGAGGGCCGCTACCAGCTGCAGGCCACCATGGCCGCCCACCCCGGCACCGGCTTCCAGCTGACGACCACGCCCGCCAAGCCCGTGCTGCTGCACGGCGGCACCGGCTACGAGCAGTACGGCCCGGTGGCCAAAGCCGGCTACTACAGCTACCCGCGCCTGACCACCACCGGCACGCTCACCCTCGACGGCCAGCCCCGCCCCGTGAGCGGCGAGCTGTGGTACGACCGGCAGTGGAATTGCGGCTCGGTCAACAAGCGCGACATTGCCTGGGACTGGCTCAGCATTCAGCTCCACGAAACCGGCGACGACCTGATGCTCTATACCGTGCACCAGAAGAAAACCGGGCAGCACATCGGCGGGGGTTCGGTGTTCGGGCGGCGGGGCGAAAACCAGCACCTGGAGGAAAAAAACTTCACCCTGGAGCCCCTCGACCACTGGCAAAGCCCTGGCACCGGGCGCCGCTACCCCTCGCGGTGGCGCGTGCAGATTCCCGGGAAAGGCTACGACCTGACCGTGGAGCCGCTGGTGCCGCACCAGGAGCTGAGCCTGAAGCTGTTCAAAGCCCTGCCCCCGCTCAACTACTGGGAAGGCATGTGCCGCGTGACCGGCACCCAGCACGGCAAGCCCGTCACCGGCAACGCCTACGTGGAAATAACGAACCGCTAGGCAGCTGAGTGAGAAGTCGGCGCGCTGAGCAGCGCTAACCGCCTTGCCAGTTCACGCACTTCCAAGCACTTACCCGTTCAGCAACACGCGGAAGGTGGTGCCCTTGCCCACTTCCGACCAGCGCACGTAGAGGCGGCCCTTGTGGTAATTCTCGATAATGCGCTTGGCCAGGGCTAAGCCGAGGCCCCAGCCCCGCTTCTTGGTGGTGTAGCCGGGTTGAAACACCGTCTCGAACTTGCTTTTGGGAATGCCCTTGCCGGTATCGGTGATGTCAAGGGCTATCTGCTTGTTGTTGCGCCCGCCGTGGCGGATGATGAGCGTGATGGAGCCCCGCCCGTCCATGGCATCGACGGCGTTTTTGCAGATGTTCTCGATGACCCACTCCAGCAGCGGGATGTTCACCTTGGCCGTGGTGTCGGGTTCCAATAGGCTTTCCACCTTGAACACCACCTTGCGCGACACCCGCACCTTCAGGTAATCAATGGCGCGCTCGGCCACGTCGCGGATGTTTTCGTCCTTGAGCACGGGCACCGAGCCGATGTTGGAGAAGCGCTCCGTGATGATTTGCAGGCGCTTCACGTCCTTGTCCAGCTCCTCCACCACCTCTTCGCCCGCAAAGCGCTCCGAGGAGCGCATGTAGTCCACCCAGGCCAGCATGCTGCTCAGCGGAGTGCCCAGTTGGTGCGCCGTTTCCTTGGCCAGCCCCACCCACACGCGGTTTTGCTCGGCCCGGCGCGAGGTGCTGAACACCAGGTACGCAATGACGGCCAACGAGGCAATAACGCCCAACTGCACCAGCGGATACGTACGCAATTGGGTCAGAATCAGCGAGTCTTTGTAGTAGATGTAGTTGTGCAGACCGCCGCCGAACTTGATGACGATGGGCGGGTGCTGCTCCTTCATTTCGGCCAGCTCGTTCTGCAAAAAGGCAATGCGGCGCGCCTCATTGGCGCCGCTGGGCAGCGTGATGTTGCGCCAGTCCACGATGTCGCCTTCGTCGTTGACCAGCAGCACCGGGATGTTCGAGTTTTCCAGGATGATTTCGGTGCGCAGAAAGTTGGTCGTCGCGTCTTCCTGCTCGGTGCCCAGCAAAAAGCGCTGCGTGCGGGCGTAGCGGTCAATCTGCTGCTGCTCCCGCTCGGCCAAGCGGCTCACCAGCAAGTTGGTATACACCACCGTCACGGCGCCGATAACCAGCGCCAGCACCACAATGAGCAGCTTAATTCGGGATTTTTGGTCGTAAATGGGAAGCACGGAGCAGAAGAAAAAGCGGCCGCAGGCAACCAAGCCGGCTACCCCAACGCGTACAGCAATGGCGAAAGTACGCAGCCCCGCCCTCCATCGATGCCTCCCCGCCCCGTTTCGCTTCGGCAGCCGCCCGCCCGGCCCCGCACGATTATTTGGCCCGCCTGCTGCTCGCCCGGCGCCCACCCACATCATTAGGGGATTGACGCCAGCCTGCATCTCTATATACCTTTAACCCGTTGCTCCCAAGGGGCTTAAATCCGCCGCACGGCGAATGATTTTTGTCACTTGCTCGCGCGATTAACCCGTTTTAACCCGCCAAAAACGCAGTTCACCCCGGCGCCGAACCACTCTGCTCACTTTCGGGTTTTTACCCTTGCGAATTGCGCCGTAATTTTGTCGTCCACTTCTACGTCGCCCGTAGCACCTGCTATGACCCACCCGTTTAAGGCCGTAGGGCTATCCTATAAAACCGCACCCCTCGCGATTCGCGAGCTGATTGCGTTGGATGAACCGGCCTGCCGTCGTTTCCTCGACACGCTGCACCAGCAGCTTGGCTTGTCGGATTTGCTCGTGCTCAGCACCTGCAACCGCACCGAAATTTACTACGCCGCCGAGCGCGACCAGAGCCCGGCCATCATCGAAGCTCTCGGCCAGCTCAAGGGCGTCGAGGACATCTCCAACTACTACGAGTACTTCCACGTCCGCAATAGCTGCGACGAAGCCGCCCGCCACCTCTTCGAGGTAGCCATGGGCCTCGACGCGCAAGTGGTGGGCGACCTGCAGATCAGCAACCAGGTGAAGCAGGCTTATCAGTGGTCGGCCGACGCCGACGCTGCCGGGCCCTTCCTGCACCGCTTGCTGCACTCGGTGTTCTTCACCAACAAGCGCGTGCAACAGGAAACGAGCTTCCGCGACGGGGCCGCCTCGACCTCCTACGCCGCTGTGGAGCTGGTGGAAGAGCTGACCACCGACGTGGCCAACCCGCGCGTGCTGGTGGTGGGCCTGGGCGAAATCGGCGCCGACGTGTGCCGCCACCTCGCCGGCAACAAGAACTTCGCCGACGTGACCATCTGCAACCGCACCCGCTCCAAGGCCGAACTGCTGGCCGCCGAGTGCGAGGGTCTGAAAGTCATCGACTTCGAAAACCTGAGCGAAGCCCTGCGCGAGTCCGACGTGGTCATTTCCTCCATTGCCCGCGACACGCCCTACTTCACCGTCGACCTGGTGGAGCGGCTGGAAGTGCTGAGCTACAAGTTCTTCATCGACCTCTCGGTGCCGCGCAGCATCGAAGCAGAAGTGGAAAACGTGCCCGGTGTGCTGCTCTACAACATCGACTCCATCCAGAGCCGCGCCACCGCCGCCGTCGAGCGCCGCCTCGCCGCCGTGCCCCAGGTGCGCAGCATCATCGAAGAAACCCTCGCCGGCCTCGACGAATGGAGCCGCGAAATGATGGTGGGCCCGGTCATTCAGAAAATCAAGGGAGCCTTGGAGCACCTGCGCCAGGAAGAGCTGGACCGCTACCAGAAGAAAGTGTCGCCCGAGGAAGCCAAGCGCCTCGACGACATCACCAAGAGCTTGATGCAGAAGGTATTGAAGCAGCACGTGCTGCAGCTCAAAGCTGCCTGCAAGCGCGACGAAGCCGACCAGCTCATCGACGTGCTTAACGACCTCTTCGACCTGGAGCGCCAGCAGGCTACGGCCTAAGCTTCCTGCTTCTTCATTGTAGCGCCACCGCCCACGAAGCGGTGGCGCTGTCGTTTCATTGAAACACTGGAACGTCATGCTGAGCTTGCCGAAGCATCTCTACCGATTCGTTGTGTTGTTCGGAAGAGATGCTTCGGCAAGCTCAGCATGACGTTCTTCTTGCATCGTCCAACACCAGTCCGCGAGATGTCTCGATTTCGCTCGACAGTACGTTCAATGGCTTTATACGAAGTCCCAGACGCGCGAAGGCCCTGCTCCCGGGTGGGAAGCAGGGCCTTCGTGCTTATGGCTAGGTTTGGGCTGCCTTTCGCTTACATCGTGTCGCAACACCCCTCGAGCGTGTCGATGACGTCGAGCAGTTTGGGGATGGAAAGGGAGTAATAGATCTTGGTGCCGACTTTGAAAGACGAGAGAATGCCGCGGTCTTTCAGGGTGATAAGGTGCTGAGATGCAATGGCCTGCGGTAAGCCGAGCGTGCGGTAAATTTCCGTCACGGTCATTTTATCTTCTTTACCAAGCAAATCAACGATGGCCAGGCGCTTGGGGTGAGCCAGTACCTTGAGCATCGCGGCAGCCTTATCCACTTTTTTCGATTCTACGCGCGAAAGCAGTGGTTTCATGGAGACGTACAAAGGTGGAGTGTGGAGCCCGTAGCGATACGGTACGGGTAATACGTGCTTCCTATAGTGTAAAGTTCCTATACAGGCGGGCTTTTTGGCTCATTTCGGGACGACTGACTTTCGCTGAGGTCGTTGGAATACAAAATTCCCCGATTGCGCGGGTGGCCTTACCTTTGGCGTACGGCCGCGGCAAAGCGCTCCGCTGACCCCCACCGCCGGCTTTTCCACCCATTCCCCTACTCTTTTCTCTTGCTCCATGCGCGACCTGCTGACCACCTTCGAAAATAAGCGTCCCGAAATCGTCTTTGAGTGGAAAGACTCCGAAACCGAGGCCGAGGGCTGGGTGGTCATTAACTCCCTACGCGGCGGGGCGGCCGGCGGCGGCACCCGCATGCGCAAAGGCCTCGACAAGCGCGAGGTGGAAAGCTTGGCCAAGACCATGGAGGTGAAGTTCACCGTGTCGGGGCCGGCCATCGGCGGGGCCAAATCGGGCATCAACTTCGACCCGCAGGACCCGCGCAAGCGCGGCGTGCTGGAACGTTGGTACCGCGCCGTCATTCCGCTGCTGAAAAACTACTACGGCACCGGCGGCGACCTGAACGTGGACGAAATCCACGAGGTCATTCCCATCACCGAAGACTACGGCCTGTGGCACCCGCAGGAGGGCATCGTGACGGGGCACTACCGCGCCAGCGAGCCGCAGAAGATTCAGAAAGTAGGTCAGTTGCGCCAGGGCGTGATTAAGGTGGTCGAGGACGAGCAGTACACGCCCGACCGCGCCCGCCGCTACACCGTGGCCGACCTCATCACCGGCTACGGGGTGGCCGAGGCCGTGCGCCACTACTACCAGCTCTGGCCTGGGCAGGACGTGCAGGGCAAGCGCGCCATCATCCAGGGCTGGGGCAACGTGGGCGCCGCCGCCGCCTACTACCTAGCTCAGCAGGGCGCCCTCGTCACGGGCATCATCGACCGGGCCGGCGGCCTGCTCAAGCCCGAAGGCTTCACATTCGAGGAAATCAAGGACCTGCTGCTGCAGCGCCAGGGCAACGCCTTGACGGCCGACAACCTGCTCTCCTTCAACGAAGTGAACGAGCAGATCTGGACTTCGGGCGCCGAAATCTTTGTGCCGGCCGCGGCTTCGCGCCTCGTCACGCGCCAGCAGGTGGAGCAGCTGCTGGCCGGCGGGCTGGAGGTTATCAGCTGCGGGGCCAACGTGCCCTTCGCCGACCCGGAAATCTTCTTCGGCCCCACCGGCGAGTTTGCCGACGCCCACGTGGCCGTGGTGCCCGACTTCATTGCCAACTGCGGCATGGCGCGCGTGTTTGCCTACCTGATGGAAACAAACGCGGAAATCACCGACCAAGCCATCTTCGGCGACATTTCGCGCACCATTCTGCGGGCGTTGGAGCGCAGCCGGGCCCAGGGTCGGGACCTGCACCTGGCGCGCACCTCGTTTGAGCTGGCGCTGCGGCAGCTGGTGTAACCCGGACGTATTCAGACTAGCCACATGAACGTCATGCTGAGCTTGTCGAAGCATCTCTACCGCTTCGCCAGATAGTTTGGTTACTATCCGTAGAGATGCCTCGGCTGCGCTCAGCATGACGTTCTGTCTTCTTCCAGCCTAGTATAACCGGAGCGCTGTTACTGACCAGGCTCCTAGCTTCCAATGAAGATCCAACAGCTTCTCAATCAGCACTTCTTCGGCAACACGCTGGGGCAGTACCTGGTCAGCGGCATTATTTTGCTGCTGGGCTTCGGGCTGCGGCGGCTGCTCTCGCGCATCGTTTCCAAGGTGTTTTACCGCGTCATCAAGCGCTATACGGCGGGCGTGACGGAGCGGGAGCTGAACGACTTGCTGATTCAGCCCTTGTCGGTGCTGTTGTTTCTCTTCACGCTGTTTTTGGCCTTCAACGTACTCGACTACCCAGCCGACGTCACCGACAACCTGGCCCGCTCGACGCCCTGGCCCAAGCGCCTGGCCTTCGCCATGTACCAGATCGGGGTGATTTCGGCGCTGACCTGGGTGATGCTGCGCCTCATCGACTTTGCCGAGCTGGTGTACCGCCGCCGCTCCGAGCTGCTGACGGCCGCCAACACCCGCCTCGACGCGCAGTTTATTCCCTTCGCCAAGGACTTTGTGAAGGTCATCATCCTGATTTTCGCCTTTTTGGTGATGCTCGGGCAGGTGTTCGGGGTCAACGTAACGGCGCTGATTGGCGGCCTGGGCATCGGGGGCTTGGCCGTGGCGTTTGCGGCCAAGGAAAGCCTGGAAAACCTCATTGCCTCGTTTACCATCTTCCTCGACCGCCCCTTTCAGGTAGGCGACCTGGTGACGGTGGGCGGCATCACGGGCACGGTGGAAAAGGTGGGCTTCCGCAGCACCCGCCTGCGCACGGCCGAGAAAAGCTACGTGACCGTGCCCAACAAGTCCATGATTGACAAGCCCTTGGACAACCTCTCGCTGCGCACGGCCCGGCGCGTGAGCTTCACCCTAAACTTCAGCCACGACACCACCCGCGAGCAACTGCTGGCCATTGCCTCGGAACTGCACACCTACCTGCGCGGGCACGACCGCATCATCCCGGAGGAAATCCAGACCAAGCTCTCGGCCCTTACCCAGACCGGCCGCGACCTGACGGTGCAGTACTTCGTGCAGGTAGCCACCTACGACGAGTACCTCGACGTGAAGGAAGCCGTGAACTACCGCATCCTCGAAATCGTGGAGGCCCACGGCGGTTCCTTCGCCACCAACACCACCGTGGTGCGCATGCTGGCCGACCCAGGCATTACCTCGGGCCAGGCATCAAGCGGCTCGGTGCTGTAGCCACTAGCGAAACTTGGGCGACTTGATGGCACGCGGGCGCTGGAAGTCCACGGTTTTGTCTTTGGGATACTCCACCGTGAAGGTGAAGCGCACCCGCTGGCTGGCGCCCGCGCCCAGCGTCAGCAACCACGTGAGCTTGCCGCTGGCCTCGTCCAACTGCGCGCCGTCGGAGCTTTCCAGCTTCACTTTCAGGTCGCTTTCCTGCGACACCGGAATCTGGTCGAGCACGCGCACCCGCACGGGCTGGGCGTGGCGGTTGCGCAGGTTTATTTCGTAGGTCACGCGGATGCGCTGCTGCCCGTTCAGGCCGGCTTTGCCGTTGAAGTCCTGGGTTTTGGTGCGCCCCACCGTAATCAGCTTGTCGTAGCCCAGGCTGACTTCCAGCGAGTCGTTGAAGGCCCGCGGGTCGACTTCGGTTTCGCCCACGTAGGTACCGGCGTAGTACACGTTGGCGTCGAATTCCTCGTCGGGCAAGAACAGCCGCTCCCAGCCCGTGACTTTGGCCATCAGGTACACCTTTTCTGAGAGCTTGGGAATGGCAATGTACTCGGGGCGGGCGGGCAAGGTCTGTTCGGGTAGACGCACCAGGTAATCCTCGCCTTCGGGCAAGCTGACGGGCTCGGGCACCACGTACACGCTGCTGGGCTCGACAGCAGTGGCTTGGCCGGTGGCATTGCCCTTCACCACAAACTTGTCCACCCGGCCCTCTCCACCGATGCTGCGGCGGAAGTTCATGGACCAGGGCGTCAGGTCGGGTTTGGTCACGTCGTCTTCCACCTCCTCGTTTTTCAAGCGCAACTGCACGCCGGTCCAGTCCAAGCCCGAGCCATTGCTGACGTTGGCGAAGGAGTTGATGCGCAGCTCCCGGGCGGCTTCGGGCACCCGAATTTCGGGCTGCAGCTCCCATTGGCAGTTGGCATTGACGTAGCGCAGCGTAAGCGTGACGGTAGCCGCGCGAGGCAGCTCCAGCAGCAGCACCACCCGCTGCCGCTGCGGCCCGGAAGTGCCGTTGGTCAGCCGGTTGCGGCGCAGGGTGAGCTGCTGCCGCGTAGCCCCCAGCGTTTCGGTCTGCGTCTGAATGTCGGGCAGGCGGGTGCGCAGAAAGGCGGCGCCCTTTTGCAGCTCGGTGCTCCAGCCGGCCTGCATGCCCGTGGGCAGGGTGCGGTTGGCGAGCAGAAAATTCTTCTCTTCTTCCAGGGCTTTCACCTCCGCGTCGAGGCGGCGCAGGCGGGCGTCGAGCAGGTTTAGGCTGTCGGTGGGCGTTTTGCCGGCCGGCGGGCGCACGGCCTCGCTGCTGACAGTCAGCAGCTGGGCGTTGTCGGAGGTCTGCACCTGTATGCTTTCTGCGCTCAGGCTGCCGGCCACGCCTTCCACCCACACGGTGCTACGGCCCGCGGGCAGGGTCACCGTGCCGCGGTGCTCCAGCTCGGCCTGGTTCAGCGCCACCGTCACCGAGCGTAGCGGCAGCGTAGTGCGCACGGCTTCCGGCGTGGTTTGGGCCAGCCCTCGGCCAGCGGCAATTAGTGTTAACAGAAGGACGAGTAAACGATAGGACATCAAACGCAACCGAAAAGAGGTAAAGGGATTTTGCCGGGTAAAAGATGCGGAGAATATCCCGAATGCAGTAATGCCCAAACGCAAGGCGCGCCGGCAGCAGTCGGGAATTCCCAACCACCGCCAACGCGCCTTATCAAGTAGACCGAAACGCTTAGCGCCCGCCCAGCAGGCCGCCGAGCACCCCGCCCAGCCCGCCGCTCATCAGGCCGCCGAGGCCGCCCCCGCCGGTGCTGCGCGGGCCCATCTGCGAGTTGCCGCCGAGGCCGCCGAGTACGTTCATCAGGCCGCCGAGGCCGCCGCCGGGTACGCCGTAGCCGGCCGGGCTGGCGCCGTAGCCGCCCCCGCCGCCCATCATGCTCCCCAGCACGCCGCTGCCGAGCACGCCGCCCAGCAGCCCGCCCAAGCCGCCGCCCATACCGGAGCCGCCCCCGAGCACGCTGCCCAGGCCACCGCCCCCGCCCATCATGCCGCCGAGGCCGCCCATGCCGCCCCGGTTGCCGCCCATCACGCGCGACAGCACCATGGGCGCGGCCACGGCAATGAGTCCGCCCAGCGCCGCCTGGGGCGGAATGCCCACCGAACGGAGCTTGTCGCCGAGCGAATCCATGAGGCCCTGCGGCGCCTGCTCGGGCTGCTGGGCCTGGGCTTGCTGGGTCTGGTGCACCACGTTCTCAATGGTTTGCACCTGCTGCTGGTTGACGCCCAGGTACTGCGAAATCTTGTTGACCATGGCTTCCTCGTCGTTGGCGTAGGCGCCGTCGGCACGGGCGAAGCTCACCAGATCCGTCACCAGGGAGTAGCGCAGGTTGCTGCCGCGCAGTTGGTCGAGGTTGGCTTTGATAGTTTCGTTGTTGGAGTCCTGCGCAGCTTGGGCCACCTGCTGGGTGGCCTGCGGCGAGAGGCCCATCACCTGGGCCATCTGGCTTAAAAATTCACTTTCCTGCTGCGAGGCCTGCCGGTCGGCGGTGGCCAAGCTGGCAATGACGCTGAGGTAGGCCGTTTTTTCGGCTTCGGAATACTGGCTGAATACGTCTTCGGGCTGCATGACGAGTAGGCGTTTGGAAAAGGATGAGAAGGAAAGAGCAAGACGCGGCAATGCTGCCCTTAACGCAGCCCGTCCGGCAAATGTTGATGCGGCCGCGCGTGGCGGTCCTGCCCGCGCCCCCTGCCCGATTGGCACTTCTACTCTGAAGCCAGGTTTGGCGCAAACCCCCGGCTGTTTTTTCCTAATGCCCGGTATTTTTTACTTCTGATTCTGAAAACGTTGCCTTAATATTCCGCCCAAACCCGGGCAAATTGCCCTGGGTATGTTGCTCTTTCGAAAAACACCCACCATATTTGCATCCACAAACGGGGCACTTAGCCCTGAATGCGAAGGGGGATTAGCTCAGCTGGTTCAGAGCATCTGCCTTACAAGCAGAGGGTCGGCGGTTCGAACCCGTCATCCCCCACCACTGATAGACAGCCACTTAGTCGCCAGTGCTAAGTGGTTTTTCTATTACAGTTTCCGGGAGGTTAGCTCAGTTGGTTTAGAGCGCTTGCTTCACACGCAAGAGGTCGAAGGTTCGAATCCTTTACTTCCCACCACCGGCAAACCGCCGCTCAGCTTTGCAGCTGAGCGGCGGTTGTGTTTTAGGCGTTTTGGCCGGGGCGCTGGGTAGTATCGTCATTGGAGCGGGCCCAATAGCCACCCGTTGCGCGGGAGGACCGTTGGGCGTTATACCGGGAGCTGCATAATACAACCCGTTGCCGACTGGGTTTTGGTTTGCCCGCGGCCAGCCGCGGTACTATTTGCTGTTTCGGTTCCGGGTAAGCACGACATCGTCTGCCGAGCGGATTTCGACGAAGCGCTGGCTAGCTACCATCTCCTGCACCTCGCTGGCACTGAACACATCGGCGGCGCGCACTTCGGCCGAAAACGTTAAGTCGGCCAACTGCTCCACGTGCGCTAGAGGCACCTGGTAAGTTCGGAAGGCGCCGAATCGGAAGCTTTCCTCGGGCATCACACTTTCCTGACTGAGCAGGTAGGCGGTTGTCAGCAGGCGGGTGGGCGCGTCGGCATCCAGCGTCACCACGACTTTCCAAAAATCAACTGGTACTTGCAGCTGGCTATCGGTGTAGGCCGGGTCGCCGGGCCGAAACACCGGGCCGGTAAACACGCATACCTTAAAGCCGGCGGTGCGGGCATTGTCGAGCACGTAATCCTCCAGTGCCTTCCAGGTTTGCTGGTTGAGCTGGGGCATTTGCGGCACGGCATTGGGGTACACGAACGTATCGTCTTCGCCTTGCTGCGCTTCGGCCTCCGAGCGACCCCAGCCGCCGTTTTCTCGCTTGGCCATGTGCCCTTTGTCAAACGCCTGGGGCCCGTAGAATTCTTTGTGCCCGATCTGCGCGCTTTTGGGAATACGCGGGTCGTAGCCCCAGGAGTCCTTGCGCTTCAGCTTGATTTTCAAGGCTCCATCCAGGTTTTCCGCGCTGAAGATGGCCAGCCGCCGCGGCTCGCTCATCACCACCGAGTAGTGCGTGTAGGGCAGGGCTTGTTTCGGGAATGGCACTTTCAGCACCGCGTGCGAGCGGCCTGGTGTGGGCAGGAGCACTGCCACGCCCAAAAAATCATCCTGGTACCCTTGCCGGTCGGCGAGTTGGGCAACGGTGCGTTTCGTTTCGCTGAATCCTTCGGCCGGTACCCGCAGGGCTCCGGGCGAAACGGGCACCCACGAGCGACGGGCGATGATGCTGCGAATGACCTCGGCCTTGACGGCGTAGTTGGTTTGGCGGAAGCTCCCGCCGAAGTGCAGCCCGACCACCTTCCCCGAAGCGAGGTCGAATACGGCCGACCCGGAGTTGCCGCCCAGCGTGGTGGCGTCGTGGGTGAAGTACCACGCGTTGCCCCCGGGCTGGGCCACCTTGCCGGGTGCAAAGCGCTTCACGTCGTAGATATCCTTGAAGATGCTCTGCATGAGCACGTCGTCGTTGCGGCTGTCTTTGGCTGGATAGCCCACCACGGCAATGTCCTGCCGGCCGACCACCGGCTGACTGGCCAGCTCCAGCGGCGGGGGCAGGCCGGGGTCTTTCTTGATTTGCAGCACCGCCATATCGGGCGCGCCATCCGCGTCGTCGGCTATCCAGAGAATCTTGGCTATGCCAAACTCCTGGGAGTCAGCCCCACTGTACTCCTCGAGGAAGTCGACCCGGGCCCGGACGATTTTGCCGGCTTGATTGGCGCTGAAGCGGAACTCGCGGCCGTAGCGGCGGGCAAAGATGTTGGCCACGTGGCGGTTGGTGATGATCAAGTCCTCGTCAACGCGCCAGCCGGTGCCGCACCACTCGTACGTATCGTGGTCCGTCAATTCAATACGCCCCACCGAAGCAATGGGCTTTTTCATCTTGCTGCGGAAGCCTTTGATAGCGGCTTCCACTTCGGGCACCTCGGCCGTTTCGAACAGCCCGTTGCGTACCAACAAGGCCGGACGCAGCTTTTCGAGGATGATGGCCTCACTTACCCGGTTGGCATCAAAAAACGCTTCGTGGACGCTCGGTGCCAACGCTTTGCGGAGGTGGTGGGCTACTTCGTCGGTCTTGGTCGCTACTACCAAGGCGCGGGTTGACGTCAGGCGCCCCGTGTTGGCTAGGCGTTCTGCCACCTCCCGCGCCCCGTCGGCGCGCAAAATAGCCGCTATTCGGCTTTCGGTTCCGGGAGCGTCGATACGTGTATTTGCAGCCATAGCCAGTTGGGTTTGCGGTGAAAATGCTTTCCCAAGCTAGGCCCCGCAGACAGCTCGGCTATACCGTGCTAGCACTGAATTTTAGGGTTGCCTTGTCCGCAGCCGCCACCCGGTAATCAGCGGAAACAACACGAAGGCCGGCTCGGCGAACAGGCGCCAGCGGTAGCCCACAAAAAACACCAAGCTCAGCAGCAGCACCACGCCCAGGGGCAGCAGCAGCAGGGCATCGGGGTGGCGGAAGCGCAGCCCGCGCCACTGCAGGGCGGTGGCCACTACGCTCAGCAGAAATGCCAGGTGCACGGCGGCCGTAACCGGGTGGTAGCGGGTGCGAAAGTCATTGGCCACGAAGTTTTCGGGGCTGAAAAACGCCAGCAACTTGCGGCCCAGCAGGCGCAGCTCGGCGCCGGGGTGCTGGCTTATCCACTGCCGGGCCAGCCGGGCGCGGGCCTGACTTTCCTGGTACTGGTTCAGCCCGGCCAGCCGGGGCAGGTGCTGCTGCACCCAGCGGCCGAACGGCTTGTCGGCTTCGTCCCAGTCAAACATAAACCGGCCCTGCGTGACCGGGTTGTGGCCCTGCAGCAGCTCGAAGCCGGGCTGGGTGCTCAGGATGTAAGCCCCGAACAGGCGGTGGTTTTTGACGAGAATGGGTAGGTGCAGCAGCAGCGTTAGGCCCAGCGTGAGCAGTGCCGGGCGCAGTACCCCGCGCCAGCCGCGGTGCTGCCGGTAGCCGTGCCAGAGCAGCACCGCGAACATGCCCCCGTAGACGGCCAGCAGGTAGCCCCGCAGTAGGCAAGACAGCGTGACGACGGCAGCCAGCAATACGGCTTTGGCCGGTGGCAGCGGTCGGCCGCCGAGCAGGCCCAGGAGTTGGTAGGTCGTCCAGATGAGCGCGGGCAGGCAGAGGTTTTCGTACCAAAACCACGCGCCGATGTACCAAAGCACCGAGGGGTACAGGGCCAGCAGCAGCCCGCCCAGGCCGGCTAGGGCTGCCGGCAACCGGTACCAGCGCAGAATTTGCCGGGCGTACCAGCCGGTGACCACGCCCCCCACGGCCGTGAGCAGGTACACCGCCGCCGTGAAGTAGTGCCGGGGCAAGCCGAGCTTAAACCAGGCGGCATACACCCAGACCGGAAAGCTGGCGTGGAAGGCATCGGGGCGCAGCTGCTGCCGACCGGCGTCGAAGCTGACGTAGCCGCGGCCCTGCAGCCAATGCTCGGCAATGCGGGCGTTGCGCACCTCGTCCCAGTTCCACTCCAGCCCGGGGTTGTTGTGCCAGAGCAGCGCCAATCGTAGCAGCACCAGCGCCAGGGCCAAAATCCAGAATAGCAGGCGCCGACGGTGTACCATGAATGCGAAGGTATCGGCTGGGGGCCAAAGCGCGGTGCCGCGGTTACCTTTGCGCATTCGTCGTTTCGCCCCTCAATGCCCACTGCCTCTGCCTCGTTGCGTTCTGCTTTCCGCTCCGGCCGTTGGCTGGTGCCGGCGTTTTTTGGGGTAGTGCTGCTGCTGGGCCTGCTGCTGCACCGCGACTACGGCGTTTCCTGGGACGAGCCCGTGGACCGGCTCAACGGCATGGTCAACGCCAAATACGTGGCCGAAAAGCTGGCGCCCGCCGTGGCCCGGCGTCAGGACAACTACGCCCTGATTCCGGACTTAGCCACGTATGCCGACCAAGACCACGGCGTCGTGTTCGAGCTGCCTTCCATTTTGCTGCAAAAGCTGCTGCGCCTGGAGGAACCGCAGCAGGTGTACTGGACGCGGCACCTGCTCATCTACCTGCTCTACACGGGCGGGCTGCTGGCCTTCTACAAGCTGGCCCGCCTGCGCTTCGGCGACTGGCGGCTGGCCCTGCTGGGCACGGCCGTGCTGTACTGCACGCCGCGTCTGTTCGCCGATGCCTTCTACAACGCCAAGGACGGGCTGTTTCTGGCGTTTTTCACCGTGGCTATGTTTACGCTGGCCCGCCTGCTGCGCCACCCCACCGCCACCCGCGGGCTGTGGCACGGCGTTGCCACCGGCGTTGCTATTGCCCTGCGCGTCAACGGGGTGCTGCTGGCCCCGCTCACAATATTGGGCTTCGTCTTGTGGCTGGGGCAACGCCACCGCGGCAGCCGCGGGCTGTGGGAAGCCGCGGGGCTGTGGGTGCTGCTGAGCACGGCCACCACCGTGCTGTGCTGGCCTTTTCTGTGGGAGCACCCCTGGGCCCACTTCGCGCAGGCATTCAGCAACTTCCGCCAGTTTTCCCGCGGGGCGTCCACCGTGCTTTACGGCGGAGGCTGGGTGTCGGCGCTTGATTTGCCCTGGCACTACGCGCCGTGGTGGCTGCTTATTACAACCCCGCTGGCTTACACCGCCGCCTTCGGCCTCGGCGCGGCGGCCTGGCTGCTGCGCTACGGCCGCCGCCCGCTGCGCGTGTTGCGCACCTACGCCGGCACCCTCGACGTGCTGACCGGCGCTTGGCTGCTCGGGCCGCTGGTGGCCGTGGTGGTCTTTCGCTCGGTGCTCTACGACGGCTGGCGCCACCTCTACTTTATTTTCCCGGCCTTCGTGCTGGTGGGCCTGCACGGGGTGCGGGCGCTGTGGCTGGGCCGGCGTCAGTGGCGGCGCCCGCGCTGGCGGCTGGTGGCGGGCAGCTTCGCCGCTCTGCTGGCTGCTGGGGCGCTGGAGCCGCTGTGGCGCCTTGTGCGCGACCATCCTCAGCAGCAACTGTACTTCAGCCTGTTGTCGCCGGCCACCATCGAAGCGGGCTACGAGGGCGACTATTGGGCGCTAACCTACCGGCAGGGCCTGCAGTGGATTCTCGACCACGATTCGGCGGCGCGCATCACCGTGCGCTCCTACCGCCCCGAGCCGGTGTACAACAACATGCAAGTGCTGGACCCGGCCGCGCGGCAACGCTTGGTGCGCGTGCCCCCGCAGGGCGAAGCCGAGTATTTCATCACCAACTACCGCTGGCACCCCGAGTCCTACGCCGACTCCATGGGCCAGGAAGTGTACCGGCTGCGAGTCAACGGGGTCAGGGCGCTGTCGGTGTTTCGGCGGGAGCGGCGGCCGTAGCGGCCAGCATCAGCAGTTGCTCGTGCAGGGCTAGCACCTGGGGCAGCACCGGCGTCGCGTCGTCGTTGCGCACCACGAAATCGGCCCGGCGCAGCTTTTCTTCCTCGCTGAGCTGCTTGCCGATGATGTTGAGCACGTCCTGCGCAGTGCGGTGCGGGTCGCGGTGCAGCACGCGCTGCTCGCGGATGGCCTGCGGGGCGTATACCGTGATGATGCGGTCGAGTAGCTGCCAAGAGCCCGATTCGTAGAGCAGGGCAGCTTCCTTGAGCACGTAGGCGTGGCCGGCGTGCTGCTGGGCCGTGGCCCAAGCCGCGAAGTCGTGGCCCACGCGCGGGTGCACCAGGGCGTTGAGCCGGGCCAGCTGTTCGGGGTCGTTAAAGGCCAGCTGAGCCAGAAAGGCGCGGTTGAGGCCGGCGTCGATGTAAGTGTCGGGGCCGAAAGCTGCTTCCAGGCTGGCGCGCAGCACCGGGTCGTGGTTCATCACCCACTTGGCGCGCGTATCGGCGTCGTATACGGGCACGCCGAGCAGGGCAAACAGCCGGCACACCACCGTTTTGCCCGAGCCGATGCCGCCGGTAATGCCAATCTTCAACATGGAGGTAGTGCGTTATCGATGACGGGCCGGCCGCCCGCGGAGCTACTTGTCAGTTCGAACGTGGGCCGGCAGCACCCGGGCCGTGGAAGCGCCGCCGATGCGGGCCCCGCGCACGGTGTAGGGCAAGGGCCGAAACAACAGCTGCACGGTGGAATCCTGGTGGCGCAGCTGCCGGTAATCGGCAAAGACCTGCACCTGCTCCAGGTTGAGCCGGGCCGAATCTTCGGGGAAATACTCCAGCGTCACGGTTACCTGCGCGGGCTGCAGGCGCAGGGCGCTGTCGGTGGGGGCATTGTGCAGGGTGGGCGTCACCAGCAGCTTGCGCGTGCGCACGGCCCGCGGCTGCAGTTTCACCTGCACCTGCTGCACATCGGTTTCCACCAGGGCCGGCCCGCCGATGGGCACGATGATGGTACCGTCGGAGCGGCCGGCCGGCGCTTTGGGCAGGTGCACCTGGTAGTAGTTGGGCAGGGCGTTGAGCGTGGTGGCCGGCCCGCGGAACGTCACCTCGGCCGGCTCAAAGCGCGCTGCATACGGCAGGGCCGCTCCGTTGGCGGCCGGGCTCAGGCGCAGGGGCAGCTGCCGCGTCACCAGCTGGTCGAATTCGAAGTAGACCGTATCGGTGAGCACCGCGTTGAGCTGCAGGCTTTCCATGGCCCCGATCAGGCCGGGGCGCAGGGTGCTGCCGGCCACGGCGCCGCTGCCCAGGGGCCGCCGCACAATCACCTCGGCCGGTTTGATGTCCAGCCCCAGCGTGTTGCGCAGCAGCTTCCAGCCGCGGCCCGTCACCTGCACTTCCACGTGCTCGGGCAAGGGACGCACCGGGATGAAGCGCGCTTCGTCGTAGTGCCACTGCAGCGGGTAGCTGATGCGGGTGGTGTAGGTTTTGTTAAGCGCGTTGAGCAGCCACAACACCACGGCCGCCAGAAAGCACGAGGTTACCACCCGCCAGAAGCTGCGCTCCGGCTCCGAAAGTGGCCGCACAAACCATTGGGCCAGGGAACGAGCTGCTTGCAGAGGCATAGCTTTCCGACGGAGAAAGCAACAATATACGGACTTAGGCTACCGTTTCGCCCGTGTTGGCCCCGCCGAGCTGCCGGGCAATGGCCGTGCGGTCGAAGGTCAGGCGCGTGCCTTTGTCGACTTCCAGGGTCACCTTCTCATCGCTCAGCTCCACCACCCGGCCGTGCAGCCCGCCGATGGTCACGACCTGCGAACCTTTGCTCAGGTTTTCGCGCAGCTTTTTGGCTTCGGCGGAGCGCTTCTGCTGCGGCCGGATCATGAAGAAATAAAACACGCCGAGCAGCAGCAGCGGAAACGCGTACTGCAGGGGGCTGTTCGAACCAGCCGGCGCTTGCAACAGAAGGGTGAGGAACATGAGCTGAGGGCAGGAGTTTAAAAGCGAATGAGTTAGAGAGTCGGTGATATCACTCACAAACTCCCTAACTCATTAACGCACAACCTAAAATTACTGACGAACCGGGCCGGCCGCGCCGTCGAGCACGGTGCCTTTGATGGTCACCACGGTGGTGTTGGGCTGGGTATTAGCCGTGATGGTCACGGTTTTGTTCTGCACGCCCGATTTGCCGTGCGAGTCGAACTGCACGTCGATTTTGCCTTTGGCCCCGGGAGCTACCGGGTCCTTGGGCCACTGCGGCACGGTGCAGCCACAGGATGCCTGGGCGTTGTCAATGAGCAGCGGGGATTTGCCGGTGTTGGTGAATTCGAAGGTGTGCTTCACCACCTCGCCCTGCTGAATCGAGCCGAAGTCAAACTCCGACTGGGCGAAGGTCATGACCGGAGCATCCGGGTTCGGGGCGGCGGTTTCGGCGGCCACGTTGGGGTTGTCCACCGTCGGGTTGGCCGCGTCGGCAGCCTGGGTGGCCGCTTGGTTCATGCCGGCCTCGCCGACTTCGGTTTTCTGCTGGTTGCAGGCGCCCATCGAGAGCAGGCCGGCGGCCAGCAGGGCGGAGAACAAAGTGCGTTTCATGGAATGGGCTAAGTGAAAACGGCGCCGCCCTTGCGGGCCGCGCGGCAGACGTTCAATGCCAAAGATACGGCAATAGGCAGTAGTGCAATGCGGCTGGCCAGCACGACAAAGCCGAACGTCATTCCGAGCGCAGCCGAGGAATCTCGCGTGCTCACGCCAAGTAGTAATTTCCCCGTTCAACGAAAAAAATACTATTGGACGAACCCACGTGAGATTCCTCGGCTGCGCTCGGAATGACGTTCTGACGTGTTTTGCCCCGAATTACTTCAGGTTGTTAATCACGTTCTGGGCAAACTGCGAGGTGCTGGCCGAGCCGCCCAGGTCGCCGGTGCACTGCTCCTTATGGCGCAGCGTCTCGTTCAGCGCGTTTTCGATGCGGGTAGCGGCCTGCTTTTCGCCCAAGTGCTCCAGCATCAGCAGGGCCGAGCGCAGCAGGGCGGTGGGGTTGGCAATGCCCTTGCCGGCAATGTCCGGGGCCGAGCCGTGCACGGCCTCAAAGATGGCCATGTCGTCGCCGATGTTGGCACCCGACACCACCCCGAGGCCGCCGACGAGGCCGGCGCAGAGGTCGGAGAGAATGTCGCCGAACAGATTGGTCGTCACAATCACGTCGAACTGCTCCGGCTTGGTCACCAACTGCATGCACATGTTGTCGATGATCTTGTCCTCGTACTGAATGTGCGGAAACTCGCGGGCAGCCTCGGCGGCGGCGTCGAGCATGATCTTGCCGGGTACCTTCAGGATGTTGGCTTTGTGGGCCAGCGTCACCTTCTTGCGGCCGTGCTTGGCGGCGTAGGCGAAGGCGGCGCGGCAAATTTTGCGGGCCCCAGCCACCGACACGCGGGCAATGGAGTCGCCGATGCCGTGGTGCTCATCCCACAGCTCCAAGCCGGCGTACAGGCCCTCCGTGTTTTCGCGGAACAGCACGATGTCGATGCCCGAGTAACGCGAGCTGATGCCCTCGGTGGTCTTGGCCGGGCGCAGGTTCTGGTACAGGTCGTACTTCTGCCGCAGCGACACGTTGATGGAACGGAAGCCCTTGCCCACCGGGGTGGTGATGGGGCCTTTCAGCGCCACGCGGTTTTTTTCCAGCGAATCGAACAGGGCCTGGGGCAACAGCTCGCCCGACTGGTCGAAGGTAGTCTGGCCGGCGTTCTGCTCTTCCCACTGCACGGGGACTTGAGCGGCGGCGAAGATGTCCTGCACGGCGCGGGTGATTTCGGGGCCGATGCCGTCGCCGGGGATGAGGGTGATGGTATGCATGACGAGGAGAATGGGCAAAAAGCGAATGTGCTAATGGTTAATGTGCTGACGTGCTAATGATGAAGGGGAGTTTCATTAGCACGTCAGCACATTAACCATTAGCACATCCTGAGTTATAGCGCCGTCCGGCGCGAGTTGATCTGGTTGATGAGCTGGTCCACGTCGCCGAGCAGTTGCTCGGCCTTGTCCTTGGCGTCGCGAATAACTTTCTGGCCTTCGGCGCGGGCCGAGGAGGGGCCTTCTTCCGTGCGGCTGGTCACCAGGCTTTCGGTGAGGTCAGCGAGGATTTCGCGGGTGCGCTCCAGCTGATAGCTCAGCCAGCTGCGGGTTTCGCGGCCTTTTTCGGGGGCGAATAAAAGGGCGACAGTGGCACCGGCTAGGGCGCCGGTCGTGAAGCACAGGATGCCGGTAGTGGTTTTGCTGGCCATGGGGCGGAGCGAAAAGAGGAGGATGGAATGCGCGGGCAAGGTAAGAAACCTACGCGCTCAACGGTAGCCGCGGGCCGGGGGTTTTGCGAGTGAATCGGAGAGACCGGAAAAATCTAGAACGTCATGCTGAGCTTGCCGAAGCATCTCTACCGCACGACGCAACGAAGCGGCAGAGATGCTTCGGCAAGCTCAGCATGACGGCCTTTTTCATTCGTTGCCCTCCCCAAAAACAGTCTACTGGTTGTCCAGCAAACCGCGGCCCGACTTGCGGATGGCGCCGCTGGCCATCAGGTCTTGGGCCAGCTTGTCGAGGATGCCGTTGACGAACTGCTTGCTCTTGGGCGTGCTGTAGAGCTTGCTGATTTCGATGTACTCGTTGATGGTCACCTTCACCGGAATCGAGCGGAAGAGGTGCATCTCGCAGAGGGCCATCTTCAGGATGATTTTGTCCAAGAGGGCTACGCGCTCCACGTCCCAGTTCTGCACGGCGCCGCTGATGAGCTGCTCGTAGCGGGCGTCGTCGGCCAGGGTCTGCTTGTAGAGCGTTTCGGCAAACTCCTTGTCTTCCTTCCAGTTGGCCGAGAGGCTGAGCAGCTCCATGGTTTCGTCGGTGCCCTCTTCCAGCATCTTCAGCGTCTTCACCACCAAGTTCTTGACGATGCTGCGGTTTTCCTCCCAGTTGAGGTCCTGCGCTTCGAGCAGGGCCGGAATGGCCTCGCCCTTAAACACGTAGGTTTTGTAGATGTGCTTGAGAATTTCCTGCTCGGCGGCGTAGTCGCCAGCCGGGGCGGCGAGGTAGCTCAGCAGCTCCGGGTCGTTGCGCATTTCGTTGCGCCAAGCGCTGCGCAGGGCTTCCATCTCGTCTTCGCCGGCCCACTGCAGGGTGCGGCGAATGGTTTGCTCCTGCAGCTGCTTGTTGGCCTCGATTTTGAGCGCAACGGGGTTTTGCTCCAGCTTGGTGGTGTCGGCCAGCTGCTCCTTGTTGGGCGTGAAGCGGCGGGCTTCGCGCTGCCGTTCCTCCTCCAGCACTTGGCGCAGGGCCGCGGGCAGGTTGAGCAGGTGCAGGTACTGGTCGTGGATGCTTTCGGTGGCCTGCAGCATCTGGCCGAGGTAGAAGGTGGTTTCCTTCTGCACCTGCTTGCGGTAGTAGCCGATGGCGTCTTTCACGGCATCGTTTACCTCCTTGTTGTCCAGCTGCTCGGGCTCTTCGATGCCGCCGGCCTTGTGCCACTCGCGGAAGCCCACTTCGGCCATCTTCTGCTGGCCTTGCAGCAGGCGGCGGTCCTGGGGAACCATGGAGTTCAAATCAGGCTGAAAAGCTTCGCCAATGCGGTCCAGGGCCAAGAGGTAGTCAGACGACACGGCCTGGTCGTAGGCGTAAAGGGCCTGCATGACTTTAATGCGAAGCGTACGGCGGTTGAGCAAAACGGAAGAGGTTAATGAGTTTGCGAGTCGGGGAGCTTATGAGTTGGGGAGTCGCTGCCCAGAAGTTCTGAACAACAACTCCTGCCGGCATAAACTCCCCAACCCGTAAACTTTTAGTACGTCGACTTCACCTTGCCAATGGCAGCAATGCGCTGCTCGGCCTGACGGATGGCTGCTGCCTGCGGGTGCAAACCCTCGGCGGCAGCTTTCTCCAGTACCTGGATGGTGTAGTCGTAGATTTTTTCGGTCTGGGTGAGGGCGCCTTGGCGGGTACTGCCCGTCACCTCGGAGTAGACGTTGATGAGGCCGCCGGCGTTGATGAGGAAGTCCGGGGCGTACAGGATGCCGCGCTCCACCAGGGCCGGGCCGTGCACGTTCTCGTCCTTGAGCTGGTTGTTGGCGCAGCCGGCCACCACGTGGCACTTCAGCCGGTCTATGGTGTCGTCGTTGATGGTGGCACCCAGCGCGCAGGGCGAGTAGATGTCCACGTCCTGGTCGTAGATGTCGTCGAGGCCCACCACTTGGGCGCCGAACTTGGCGCCGGCTTCCTCGGCGCGCTCCTTGTAGTAGTCGGTCAGCACGATGTGGGCGCCCTCCTTGGTGAGGTGCTCCAGCAGGTAGGTGCCCACGTGGCCCACGCCCTGGACGGCAATGCGCTTGCCGGCGAGGCTATCCGAACCGAAGGCCTTCTTGGCCGCGGCCTTCATGCCCATGTAGGTACCGTAAGCCGTTACCGGCGACGGGTCGCCCGAGCCGCCCATTGATTCGGGCAGGCCGGCTACGTGCTTGGTTTCCATGCGGATGTACTCCATGTCCTTAGTGGTCATGTTCACATCCTCGGCCGTGATGTACTTGCCGTTGAGGTTCTGCACGAAGCGCCCGAACTTGCGCAATAGGGCTTCGGTTTTCAGCGTTTTGGCGTCGCCGATGATGACGGCTTTGCCCCCGCCCAGGTTGAGGCCCGAAATGGCGGCCTTGTAGGTCATGCCGCGCGAGAGACGCAACACGTCGTTGAGGGCTTCGGCTTCCGTGGCGTAGTGCCACATGCGCGTGCCGCCGAGGGCCGGCCCGAGCACCGTGTTGTGGATGCCGATGATGGCCTTCAGGCCGGTTTCGTGGTCGTGGCAAAACACAACCTGTTCGTGCTGATGATCAGCAATCTGGCCGAAGATGCTGGTCTCGGGCAGGGCTTGAATCTCAACCATGGGGAAAAATGTTTGTGGGAATGGGTAGGGATGATTGGGAGGCGTATCGGTTATCGACTCGGTTACCTACGTTTTTCCGCACAAAAGGGAGTCATGGCCGGTTTCTGACTACTGACTTCCCGCTGCGCAGTACCTTTGGCCACCGCTCCGAAACCGGGCACAAAGGTAGCCCGTTTTTTCCGACTACGCCCACCGACAACGTTGCCAACGCTGGCCAGCCGACCTGTTTCTTGCCGGGTTTTTTGCCCGCCTGTCGGCTCTTTTTCCGCCTCTCTCCCGCCCTCCCGTGAAAGCTCTCCGCGCTACCGATAAGTACCTGATTCGCTACAAATGGCACTTCCTCGGCGGGGTGCTGTTCGTGTCCCTGAGCACGTTGCTGGCTATTTTTCCGGCCCAGGTGGTGCGCTACGCCTTCGACTTGGTGCAGGAAGGCATTGCCCTTTACCACCTCTTTGCCGGCACCCGTGCCCAGCAGGAAGTGTACTCGCTGTTCGGCCGCAACATCATCCTCTACGGCACGCTCATCATCCTGCTGGCCCTGCTGCGCGGGGTGTTTCTGTTCTTCATGCGCCAGACGCTCATCGTGATGAGCCGGCACATCGAAAACGACCAGAAAAACGAAATCTATCAGCACTACCAGTCCCTGCCGCTGAGCTTCTACCGCCGCCACAGCACTGGCGACCTGATGTCGCGGATTTCGGAGGACGTGGGCCGGGTGCGCATGTACATCGGGCCGGCCATCATGTACTTCCTGCAGCTGGTTATCCTGTTCCTGCTCATCGTGCCGCTGATGCTCATTGTCAACGTGAAGCTGACGCTGCTCACTTTGCTGCCGCTGCCCATCCTGAGCGTGAGCATTTTCTACGTCAACGGGTTGATTGAGAAGAAGTCCGACGAAATTCAGAAGGCGCTGGCGGGCATGACCACTTTCGTGCAGGAAGCGTTTTCGGGCGTGCGCGTCATCAAGAGCTTCGTGCGCGAGGAAGACTCGCACCGCAATTTCACCACCGCCTCCGACGAGTACCGCGGCAAGTCGTTGAGCCTGAACTTTGTCAACTCGCTGTTCTTCCCGCTCATCATGTTCCTCTCGGGCATCAGCACGGTAGTTACGGTCTGGATCGGCGGGCAGGAAGTGATTCGCGGCACCATCACCACCGGCACCATTGCCGAGTTTCTGATCTACGTGAACCTGCTGACCTGGCCAGTTACGGCCCTGGGCTGGACTTCGTCGCTGGTGCAGCGCGCCGAGGCCTCGCAGGCCCGCATCAACGAGTTCTTGGATCAGAAAACCGACATCGTCTCGCTCAACAACGTCGAGCGGCCCATTGAGGGCGACATCGTGTTCGAAAACGTGTCGTTTGTGTACCCCGACACCGGCATTAAAGCCCTGCAGGACGTCTCGTTCCGCATCCAACCCGGTCACACGCTGGCGGTTATCGGCAACACGGGCTCCGGCAAAACCACCGTGGCCAACCTGCTCTGCCGCCTCTACGACGTGACCAGCGGCCGCATCCTCATCGACGGCATCGACGTGCGCGACTACACGCTGACGTCGTTGCGCAGCCAAATCGGCTACGTGCCCCAGGACGTGTTCCTCTTTTCCGACACCATCGGGCACAACATCGCCTTCGGCCTCGACCACAGCACGCCGCAGCAGATCGAGCAGGCCGCCAAGGACGCCGACGTATACGAAAACATCGTGCGCTTCCCTGAGGGCTTCGAAACCAAGGTGGGCGAGCGGGGCATTACGCTCTCGGGCGGGCAGAAGCAACGCGTGAGCATTGCCCGGGCGCTGATCAAGGAGCCCAGCATTCTGATTTTGGACGACTCGCTGTCGGCCGTCGACACCAAGACCGAAAACGCCATCCTGGCCAGTTTGCAGCGCATCATGCAGAACCGCACCAGCCTCATCATCTCGCACCGCGTGTCGTCGGTGAAGCTGGCCGACCACATCCTGGTGCTCGACGACGGCCGCATCGTGCAGCACGGCACCCACGAGGCGCTGATGGCCGAGCCCGAAGGCCTGTACCGGGCCCTCTACGAACGGCAGCTGCAGAGCGAGGAGGCTTAGGCAGGCTACGCTTCGCGGCTTGCGGCTAATATCCGCCTCGCGGGTCGTTTCCGCGACCCGCAGGGCACAGCTTCGCGCTACTGCATCAGCAACTCCGCCGCCCGTTGTCCGCTCCGGGCTCCCATGGCCACGCCCATGCCGTTGCAGCGCAGGGCACCGTAGATACCCGGCGCCAGCTCCCCGACAAACGGCTCCAGCTCCTGCCCGAAGCCCATCACCCCGCTCCAGCGGTGCTCGATGGCCACGTCCCGGCCGGGCAAAATCACCTCGCGCAACAGTTGCTCCAGCCGGCCTTGCACCAGCGGCGTCAGGCCCGGCTCGGTGGTGGCTTCGGCGGCGAAGTCCAGGTTGCGCCCCCCGCCGAGCAGTAGACGCCCGCCGGGCAGGGGCCGGAAATAGTAGTAGCCCTTGTCGTAGTGGAAGGTACCGGGCAGATCAAGCCCCGGCACGGGCGCCGTCACCAGCACCTGCCCGCGGCCGGGCGTCACGTCGAGGTCAGGGAAGAATTGCCGGCTGAAGGCGTTGGTAGCCAGTAGCACCCGTCCCGCTTCGAGGCCGGCCAGCGGAGTGCGCAGCTTCACCGCCGTAGGGCCGCTTTCCAGGCTTTCGACGGGCACGCCGTGCAACACTACCACGCCTTCCTGCCAAGCCAGGCGCAGCAGTGCGTGGAGCATGCGGCCGGTATCGAGGGCGCCTTCGGCCACGTTTTCGAGGATGCCGTGCACGCCCGCAAACCCGAAGTGGGCCCGCCGGTGGCTGGCTTCGCGAAAGATTTCCGGCTCGCCGACGATAGGCCCGAGCAGCTGGTTGTAGTAATCGAGCCGGCTGCGGCACTCGGCCGCCAGCGCGGCCTCCTCGTTGCGAAACAGCTCGAAGCCGCCCAAGGGTTCGTAGCCAATGGCCGCGTCGCCAAGCAGCTCGCGCAGCAGGCGCAGGCCTTCCCAGCGGTAGCGCACCACCGCCAGCAGCGCGGCCGTGCCACCCCGCTGCTCCTGTTCCATCAGCTCTGACACGCTGCCGAAGCAGGCAAAACCGGCGTTTTTGGTGCTGGCCCCGTTGGGCAGCACGTCGCGCTCCAGCACCAGCACGCGGGCCGTGGGGCGCAGTCGCTTGGCGAAGATGGCCGCCGTCAGGCCCACCAGTCCGCCGCCGACCACGGCCACGTCGAAGCCCTGCAGAAACGTCTGTTTTTCCCAGTAAGACAGCAATGTGGGCATAGAACGCGGGAGAAATTCACAAAAAAGCCTCCCGGCCACGAAGCCGGGAGGCGCAAAATAAGGCCGAACAGCGGAGCTTACTGGCCCAGCGTGACGCGGCGCATAAAGGTCTTATCGGCGACGGAGCAGCGCACCACGTAGCTGCCGTTGGGCAGGTTGCCGAGCGGCACCGACATGGCCGCGCCGTTGGCCGACAACGCCTTGGTCAGCACCGGCCGGCCGTCGGCGTCGTTGACCTCTAACTGCATGGGTCCCTTGGCGTTGGTGCGCACCCGCAAGGTGTTGTTCACCGGGTTGGCCTCCACGTTGAAGGTGATGGTGGGCGCGTCCACTTTGGTCTGCTCCGCTCCGGCCGTAATCAGGGCGGTGGGTTTGTCCGTGGTGGACGTTTGGGCCAGGCCGACCACCGGCAGGGCCATTAAGAGAAACGAGTAAACAAACGCTTTCATAGGCAAAAACGACGGCGTTTTGACGGCGCTAAGATACAGGATTGACGGCGCTTAGCCGTGGTTATCAGTCCGCAACGCGCCCGCGCAGCGGTTTCAAACGCTGAGTGGCCAATTTTCGTGCCCGAAAAGAACCTTGTGCTTGCTGAAAAAAATCTTGCCGGCGGGGTTGCATCAATGAAAGTTTAGCATGTACATTTGCACCCACATTGTCCGAAAACGGGGTGTAGCGCAGCCCGGTAGCGCGCTACGTTCGGGACGTAGAGGCCGTAGGTTCGAATCCTGCCACCCCGACTACAACAAAGCAGTAGCCATCATACCAGGCGACTACTGCGGAGGACAATGTACCGGCGCCTTTCCCGAAAGGCGCCAACGCTCGGGGTGTAGCGTAGCCTGGTATCGCGCCAGCATGGGGTGCTGGAGGTCGCAGGTTCGAATCCTGCCACTCCGACGACAAAAGCCCGCTGAACTACGGTTCGGCGGGCTTTTTTGCGTTTGGTCGGTATTGGTCGCCGGTGTGCTGCCCTATTTCAGCCACCGGCTGCTTCGCTAACGAGGAATTCACCCGGACGTGGGTTCAGCTTTATGCTGCTTCTTGGCGCAACAGCCAGGTCTTGAACGCCGCAAACTCGGCGGGCAGCGCAGTTCGTTGCTCTGGGCGGCCGGCCAGCGCGGCAGCAGCGGCGGGCAACGGTATGCGAGCGGCAATGTCGGCGGGGAATACGTCCGGGAACTTGCAGGGGTGGGCCGTGGCCAAAAACACCCCGACCACGGCCTCCTGCGGGTGCACCTGCCGCCACTGCTGCCAAGCCCGCCAGGCAATGGTCGTGTGCGGGCACAGTACGTAGCCGTGCTCATCGAATACCCGGCGGATAGCGGCGCGGGTGTCGTCGTCGGAGTAGCTGTAGCCGGTGATGAGGCCACTCAGGGCGGTGGGGTCGGCGCGCAGCAACTCCGTAATGCGGACCCAATTGCTGGGGTTGCCCACGTCCATGGCGTTGGAGAGCGTGGCTACCGAGGGCTTGGGCTGATACTGGCCGGTGCGCAGGAAGGCGGGCACGGTGTCGTTGGCGTTGGTGGCGGCCAGAAACTGGCGCACGGGCAGGCCCAGGCGCCAAGCCAGCACCCCGGCGCCCAGGTTGCCGAAGTTGCCGCTGGGCACCGAAAACACCACGTCGCGGTGGCCCTGCCGCAGCAGTTGGGCGTACGCATGGACGTAGTAAAAGGCTTGCGGAATCAGGCGGGCAATGTTGATAGAGTTGGCCGACGTCAGCCGGAAATGCTGGTTTAGCTCGGCATCGGCAAAGGCCTGCTTTACCAGGGCCTGGCAGTCGTCGAAGGTGCCTGCTACCTCCAGCGCGCGGATATTCTGGCCGTTGGTGGTCAGCTGCTGCCGCTGAATGGGGCTCACCTTGCCGCGGGGGTACAGAATGGTGACGCGCACGCCGGGCACGCCCAGGAAGCCCAGAGCCACGGCGCCGCCGGTGTCGCCGGAAGTGGCCACTAGCACGTCGAGGGGCCGGCCGCCTTCCTGGGCCAGGAAGTAGCTCATCAGCCGGCTCATAAAGCGCGCCCCGAAGTCTTTGAACGCCAATGAGGGGCCGTGAAATAGCTCCAGCACGTAGGTATCGGCCGCCAGGGCCACAACCGGGGCCGGAAAATCAATGGCCTCGTCGACGATGCGCCGCAGTTCTTCGGGCGGTAGGGCATCCGGTAGCAGGGCGTGGGCTAGTTCGTAAGCTATCTGCGCGAAGCTCAGGTCGGGCAGCTGCGCCCAAAAGGCCGCCGGCAGCCGCGGAATGTCGACGGGCAAGTACAGGCCGCGGTCGGCGGGCTGGCTGGTAAACAGGGCTTCGCGAAACGGCACGCGCAGGGCGCGGTTGTTGGTGCTGTAGAAGGGCATGTTAATCAAAAACGACCCTGGAAGGACAAAAAAACGGGAGGGCGGCAAGCGGGTATTGACGGCCCCAAAACCAGGAGCTAGGCCTCGCTACCTCTTCGGTGTTAGTCGATTACCCGCGGCCCTTGTTGATTAACCGCCGATACATACCCTTCGCTGCCCACGCCCAAGCCCGCCAGGTGGCGTTGCAGCTGCTCGGTAATAGCGGCAGCGGTGGCCTCGTCGGGGGCGAAGGCGAAGACGGAGGGGCCGGAGCCCGAAATGCCGAAGCCCACGGCGCCGGCGTGCATGGCCAACTCGCGCAGGCGGTAAAAATCGGGGATGAGCATGGCGCGCACGGGCTCGACTAGCACGTCCTGCATGCTGCGGCCGATCAGTCCGATATCGTTTAGAAACAGGCCGCTGACCAATCCGGCTACGTTGCCCCACTGCGTGACGGCGTCGTGCAGCGGCACGGTGCGCCGGATAAGCTGGCGGGCGTCGCGGGTGGCGACTTCCACGTGCGGGTACACGATGGCGCAGTGCAGCGGCGGCGCGGGCAGGCGCACCACCTCCAGGGGCGCGTAGCTGCGGATGAGCACCACCCCGCCGAGCAGGGCCGGGGCTACGTTGTCGGCGTGGCCGGTGCCGCAGGCCAGCTCCTCGCCCTGCATGGCAAAGGGCAGCAACTCCAGCGGCGTCAGGGGGCGGCCCAGCAGCTCGTTGATGGCCCACAGGCCCGCCACGGTGCTGGCCGCGCTGCTACCCAGCCCGCTGCCGATGGGCATTTGCTTGTGCAATTCGATGTCGACGCCGAAATCGGCATCGCGGCCGAGGTGACGCAGCAGCATCTGCACGCTGGCGCTGACGGTATTGCGCTCCGCCGCCAGCGGCAGCCGCCCATCGTCGCCCGTGATGCGGGTGACGCGCACGCCCGGCGCGGCGCGGCGGGTCATCCGTACTTCGTCGCCGGGCCGCTCAACGGCCAGGCCCAGCACATCGAAGCCACAGACGAGGTTGGCCACGGTGGCGGGAGCGAATACGCGGACGGAATCGGGCATAGGGTAAATAGGCAAACCGTTGGACAGGAAACCCAGCATGACGCTTGGTGGAACGGTAAAGATAGAAGCTCTGGCAAGGCACAGGTATTCCGGCCTACGCTGCTCCGCTGCTGCTGCGGAGCTGCGTGTGCAGATCTAAAGCCAAGCCACGCGCTTTATCACGAGAGGGGCGCAATACAGTGGCAGCACTGATGCGCGGTATCTAGCGGCTTGTCAGCTTTGCCGGGTCAAACGCACTGAACCCTAACCTCGAAAGCACTCGTGAAAACACTTTTACTGTCTACTAAATGCTGGGGGCTGCTATGCGTAGCCCTTTTTTCGCAGCTGGTAGCCCACGCTCAACTGGAGCTATTGACGATTACAAAATCGCCTCAAACTACCTCGACCCAAACCATTGTAATTCCACAATCGGCCACCATACTGGACAATAGTGTACAGCAGGAAAGAAATTATAACGCCCAATTAATCGACACGACTCCACTGCCCAAACCACCGGCCTCCAGTTTGCCTCTTATTCAAGCAAACGTTACCCGAAAAGTAATTCAAATTGACTCGTTGAGCTCTATTCGGGACCAAGCAAAAGCACTCAAGCAGGCCAAAGAAGTCGAGCGCATTCAAGATGTTATTGAATATTATGATCGGCAGAAAACGCAGCTAGTGGCCGATTACGAACGGCAAAAAGCAGAAGAAGCGGAACTGCGTCGCAACATGACCAAGGTACAGGAAGCCTTGAAGCGTCAGATACGCGACATCTACGAAGACCAGCTAAGCAAGCTGCGGGCAGACGTAACGAAAAATAGTCTGTTGCTCAAGGAATCGTTGGACTCCCACACCACCGAAATACAAAAGATCAAGCAATTCAAGGACAGCCAGACCCCTGCCGATTCGCTCGACAAAGACCTTACGGCCACCTGGTACAAAGCGTACCGCGGCTTTGATGCGGACGTCCGAAACCTGGAGCTGAGACTAGCCGACGCCACTGCTTCCTACCGAGATTTTGCCAAAGTCACCAGCGCATTCGCGAGCTACAAGATCGGGGCTATTGACACCTCCAGCGCGCAGAAGAAAGAATACAACCAGCAAATTACCAATGTTCAGCGCGCAACAACTGACTTAACGCTGAAGCTGGATTCGGTGCGTTTTCAACTCACTGCCTACAATCAAAAGCTCAAGGACTGGGCCGAAAGCTTCCGCAGCCAGCAAGCTGCCAAGGCCAAACTAGCGGCAGCAGCTAGCAACGAAAGCAACCTAACCGCTTTGCCGGCGCTAACCGGTATTAAAGGCACTGGGCTATTTATTCCCGCAGTGTCACTTATTGGCAGCCGGCGCAATGGTACTGCAGAAAGCCCGCATATGTATTCGCTGCGGTTGTTTACAGCTCTGGGGGGCACCGACAATGCGAATGATGTGCCCAGTAAGCGCGGCACCGAACGCCTGTTCATTGCGGATGCCAGCTCGTTTGGCTTTAGTGGCAATGCGGTATGGGCAATGAAGTATGGAAAAAGGCCGGATGCCGTTATGGGTGTCAGTTTCGGCGCTGCTTACCTCGACAAGCTGATGACGCCGGATACCATTACGCACTTCACGAGCGGGGTGGCAACCATGCGCGCCGGCTTGGAGTGTTACCTGATTCCCAATGTACTGTTGCTATATGGTGGGGTAAATAGCCTTAGCTTTCTAACCAACCGCAACCAAATAGCCTCTCATTTTACGGATACGCGCCCCAAAGACGTCTATTTTTATCCCGACGCCGGGGCACGGGCCATTTTAAATGTAAGTCAGAAAAGCGGCGTGACTTTTCTCTTTGAATTAGGTTTTGTGGTCAAGAATAATGATGTGCGCAAGTTTGTCCCCAACGACGATTTCGTTATTACCACACTGCGGGCTACGCTGGCCAAGAATTTTGCGCTGTAACAGACTGTTGCCCGGCACGGTCTGACTCGCAACGCCCGCTCCGTTAGCACCTGAGCGGGCGTTGCTGATTGGATATTGCCCTCATCCTATGTGTATTACCCTGATAGCAACAGCCCGTTATGACGCCGGCTCCGGCCACGGTAGCGGGGCGTATTTGCGGCTCTAGCCCCTGTTACTTTTCACGCGTAGTTGTTTTGCTTACAAGCAGCTATATCCTTTTTTATCCTCCTTACATTTGGCTAATCACACTCACTCAACCCCAACCAACTTGAAACACCGTTACCTACCCGCTTCGGCGCGCCCGCTGCTGAGTGGTGCGGCGCTGCTGCTGGCCCTGAGCAGCGCCCGGGCCCAACAGCCGGCGGCCACCTTGTTGCGCGACGCCGAGCCCACCGCGTCGCCCTTGGCGGCGGCTTTGCAAAGCGCCCGCCCGCTGCTGCTGGACCCGGCCACGGCCCGCGCCGTGCTGGCTACTGCCCCGCCCGAAACCCGCGCCGGCGCCCAGCCGCTGGTGTTGAGCCTGCCTCTGCCCGACGGCAGCACGCAGCGCTTCGCCGTGTGGCAAAGCAGCGTGATGGCGCCGGGGCTGGCCGCCCGTTACCCCGACATTCAGACCTATACCGGCCGCGGCCTCGACGAGGCCTCGGCCACCGTGCGCTTGGACCTGACGCCGGCTGGTTTTCACGCCCAGGTACTCTCGCCAGCGGCCGGCACCGTGTTTATCGAGCCGGCGCGCCGCGGCGACACCCAGCACTACCTGAGCTTTAACAAGCGCGACATCCGGGACGGCGCCGTGGAGCAGCAACCCTGCAGCTTCCAGCCGGCCGCCAAAGCTGCGGCCCGGCAGGCCAGCGGCTTCGCGACGGCCCTGCCGGCTTACAACGGCACGGCGGCGCAGGTAGCCGGCGGCGGGCAGCTCCGCACCTACCGCGTGGCCGTGGCCACCACGGGCGAGTACGCGGCCTTCCACGGCGGCACGCTGCCGCTGACCTTGTCGGCCATCGTCACCAGCGTCAACCGGGTGGTGGGCGTGTACGAGAAGGAATTGGCCGTGCGCTTGGTGCTGGTGGCCAACAACGACCAAATCGTGTACCTCAACGCCAGCACCGATCCGTACACCAACAACGACGGCTCGACCATGCTGGGCGAGAACCAGACCACCGTGGACAACCTCATCGGTCCGGCCAACTACGACATCGGGCACGTGTTCAGCACCGGCGGCGGCGGCGTGGCCGGCTACGCGGTGGTGTGCCGCAACGGGAACAAAGCCCGCGGCGTGACCGGCAGCTCCTCGCCGGTAGCCGACGCCTTCGATATCGACTACGTGGCCCACGAAATGGGGCACCAGTTCAGCGGCTCGCACCCCTTCAACGGCAACGCCGGCAGCTGCGGCGGCGGCAACCGCAGCGCCAGCGCGGCGTGGGAACCGGGCTCGGGCTCGACCATTATGGCCTACGCCGGCATCTGCGGCACGGCCCAAAACCTGCAGCGCAACTCCGACGCCTTCTTCCACGTGGGCAACTACGAGGAGATGCGCGCCTTTATCGTGACGACGCCCTGCGCCGTTGTTTCCCCTTCGAACAACGCGGCGCCGGTGGTGAGCATTCCGGCCGCCAAGGCGCTGCCCATCAGCACGCCCTTTAAGCTGACGGCCAGCGCCCTGGACATCGACGGCGACGCGCTAACGTACAGCTGGGAAGAAATTGACCGCGGTTCGGCCGGCTCGCCCACGGCCACCCAGACGGCCAACAACAACGTACCGCTGTTCCGCTCCTGGGTGCCGACTACCTCGCCCACGCGCTACTTTCCGCGCCTCTCGGATTTGGTCAACAACACCGTCGTCATCGGGGAGCGGCTGCCCACCGTTACGCGCCGCCTGACCTTTAAGTGCACCGCCCGCGACCAGCACAACGGCCCGCTGGGCGTTATCGGCGGCGTGAGCAGCAGCGACTCGCTGAAGCTGACGGTAACCAACGCGGCCGGCCCCTTCGTGGTGACGGCCCCGACGGCCGCGGGCCTGAGCTGGGCCGGCGGCAGCTCGCAAACGGTGACCTGGGACGTGGCCAACACCACCGCCGCGCCGGTGAGTTGCGCCACCGTCAACGTGCGCCTGAGCACCGACGGCGGCCTGACCTACCCCACCATCTTGGCTGCGGGCGTGCCCAACAACGGCACCGCCACCGTGACGGCGCCGAACGTGGCCACCACCACGGCCCGCATCATGGTGGAAGCTGCTGACAACTACTTCTTCGACATTTCCAACGCGGACTTTGCCATTACGACGGCCAGCCCCTGCGCCCCGGCCACGGCGCTGGTCATCAGCAACGTCACCAACACCGGCGCCACGCTCAGTTTCACCACGGCCAGCGGCGCCGCGCAGTACGTGGTGACGACCACGCCCGCCAGCACCACCCAAACGGTGAGCAACGGCCCGGTGAGCTTCACGGGCCTGACGCCGGGCACCACCTACACGGTGCAGGTGGTGAGCAGCTGCGGCACGGGCAGCACCTCGGCGGCGGCCACCGTGAGCTTCACCACCACCGCCCCCACGCCCTGCCTAGCGCCTTCGGAGCTGGCAGTGACCAACATCGGGCTGACTTCGGCTACGCTCACCTTCCTGGGCTCGCCCGGCGGCGGCAGCTACACCATTACCACGGTGCCCGCCACCACTACCCGCACGGTAACGGCCGGGCCGGTGACGCTGACGGGGCTTTCCTCGGCCACCAACTACGTGGTGCGCGTGGCCGGCACCTGCACCAGCGGGGCTACCTTCCCGACGGCCAGTGTCAACTTCCGCACGCTGGCGCCGCCGCCCGCTAATGACGCTTGTGCCAACGCCTTGGCGCTGGCTTGCGGCACCACCGTAACGGGCACCACCGAGGGCGCCACGGCAACCGGCGACCCCACCGCTACCTGCAGCACCACCATCGACCAGGGCGGCGTGTTTTACCGCATCACCGGCACGGGCGCGCCCATCACGCTGAGCACCTGCTCGGCTACCACGAACTTTGACACCAAGCTGTTCGTCTTCACCGGCACTTGCGGCAGCTACACCTGCGTGACGGGCAACGACGACGCCAGCCCCAGCTGCGGCGCCAACTCGGTGGCCTCGACGGTTAACTTCAATTCCACCCTGGGCACCAGCTACTTGGTAATGGTGTCGGGCTGGGACGACGAGGTGGGCAACTTCGCCCTGACGGCTAACTGCACCCCGCTGGCTGCTAAGGACGCGGCCGCCACGGCCTTCCAGGTATGGCCCAACCCGGCCGGCACCCAGGCCGCCTTCCACGTGACGCTGCCCGCCCCGGCGACGGCCGCTACCGCTACCCTGCGCAACGTGCTGGGCCAGCGTGTGGCCGAGCGCAGCTTCAGCGGCACGGCCACGGAAGTATCGACCACGGGCCTCGCGCCGGGCACTTACCTGCTCACGGTGCAGGTGGCCGGCCAAGCCCCGGCCGTGCGCCGCGTGGTGGTTGAGTAAGGGCAAGAATTGGTTGCTCTTCCTCTGCCCTACCCACCTGGTTTTGCAGTAACAAAAAGCCCCGGCCGGATTCGGTCGGGGCTTTTTGTTACGTAGCAGTCGGGTTCCTCCTACCCTTCTTCACCGCGTGCCCACGTTCACCAGGTCGGCAAATACACCGGCGGCGGTGACTTCGGCGCCGGCCCCGGGTCCCTTTACCACCAGGGGGCGCTCCTTGTACCGTTCGGTGGTAAAGGAAACGACGTTGTCGGCGCCGGACAGCTGGTAGAAGGGATGCTGCTCGTCGACCATCTGCAGGCTGATGCGGGCCTGCCCGTCGGCGAGCTGACCGATGTAGCGCAGCACCTTGCCCGCGGCGGCGGCGCGGTCTTTCAGCTCGTTGAAGTAGCCTTCGTGCGCCCGCAGCTGCTCGTAAAATGCCGCCGCCGTGGGCGCCTGCAGGCAGGCCGCGGGCAGCATGGGCTCGATGACGACGTCGTCGGGCTCCAACGGGTGGCCGGCGTCGCGGGCCAGGATGAGCATCTTGCGCATGAAGTCGCGGCCGTTGAGGTCGTCGCGGGGGTCGGGTTCGGTGTAGCCGCGCTGCTGGGCCTCCCGCACGATGTCGTGGAAAGACGCCGCACCGCGGAAGTTGTTGAAGATAAACGAGATGGTACCCGACAGAATGGCCTCGATGCGCTCCACCCGGTCGCCGGAGGTGCGCAGGTCGCGCAGGGTACGGATGATGGGCAGGCCGGCGCCCACGTTGGTTTCGTAGTAGAAGTCGGCGCCGTGCTGGCGGGCGGCGTCGCGCAACTCGCGGTACTGCTGGTAGGGGCCGGAGTTGGCTATTTTGTTGCAGGTCACCACCGAAATGCTGTGGCGCAGCGCTTCGGCGTAGTAGGCGGCCGGCTCCGGGGCAGCGGTGTTGTCGAGGAGCACGCAGTTGGGCAGGTTCAGCTGCTTCATGTGGGCCACGAAACGGGCGAGGTCGGCCGGCTCCGAGTGGCCGTTTTCCAGCGCGGCTTCCCAGCCGTCGAGGGGCAGGCCGCCCGCGTCAACGACCATGCGGCGCGAGTTGCTCAAGCCCACCACCCGCACCTGCACGCCGTTTTGTTCGCGCAGAAAGTCCTGGTGGGCGTGCAGCTGCGCGAGCAGGGTGCGGCCGATGTTGCCGGTGCCCAACGCGAAGACGTGCAGGGTCTTGGTCAGCGCCACGAAAAACGCATCATGCACCGCGTTCAGGGCCTTGGCCAGATCGGCCCGGCCGATGATGACGGATATGTTGTACTCCGAGGAGCCTTGCGCAATGGCCCGCACGTTGACGCCGTTACGGCCCAGGGCCTGAAACAGCTTGCCCGCAATGCCCGGCGTCTGCTTCATGTTCTCGCCTACAATGGCCAGCACCGCCAAATCCTCCTCAATGCCGGGCAGCTCCAGCTTGCGGGCCTGCAGCTCCAGCTCAAATTCTTGCCCAATCAACTCCTGAGCCCGCACCGCGTCGTGGGGCGCCACCGCGAAGGTGATGCTGTGCTCCGACGAAGCTTGGGTGATGAGGATGACGTTGATTTGCTCCCGGGCCAGCAGGGAGAACAGGCGCCCGCTGAACCCCGCCTTGCCCACCATACCCGAGCCCTCCACGTTGATGACGCTGATGTCGTTGATGCTCGATATGCCCTTGATGGGCAGGGCCGAGGGCTGGCAGTCGTGCCGGATGGTGGTGCCGGCGAAGCTCAGGTCGAAGGTGTTTTTGATGACGATGGGAATGCGGCGCATGAAAGCCGGAATCATCGTGGGCGGGTAGATGACCTTGGCCCCGAAGTACGACAGCTCCATGGCCTCGGTGTAGCTCAGCTCGGACAGCGAAAATGCCTTGTTGACCATGCGCGGGTCGGCCGTCATCATGCCGTTGACGTCGGTCCATATCTGGATTTCCCGCGCCCCCAGCGCCGCCCCGAGGATGGCAGCGGTGTAGTCGGAGCCGCCGCGGCCCAGCGTGGTAATGCGGCCCTGCAGGCTGCGGGCGATGAAGCCCGTCACGAACAGCAGCCGACCGGGGTGCTCCTGCACGAAGCCGCGGATGAGCTGCTCGGTCAGCTCCGTTTCCACCCGCGCCTGCCCGTGGTGCGCGTCGGTGCGGATCAGCTCGGTGGCCTCCACGCACAGCGCCTCGGGGAAGCGCACTGCGGCTAGGGAGCTGACCAGAAAGGTGGCGCACCGCTCGCCGTAGCTCAGCACCCGGTCCAGGGTCTGGGACGTCAATTCGCGCAGGCTAGCTATGCCCAGCAACAAGTCCTCCAGCTCGTTAAAGAGCAGCTTCAGACGGGTAAGCACGGGGTTTTGGCGGGCCGCGTCGAGCAAGGACTTGACCACCCCGAAGTGGCGGTTTTCCAGTTCCATCAGCATGGTGGTGACGGGCCGGCCCGCGGCGGCGGCTTCGGCGGCGGCCAGCAGCAGGTTGGTCACCCCGCTCATGGCCGACAGCACCACGACGGGCCGCTCGCCACGAGCTGTTTCCTGGGCCACCACTTCCAGCAAGGTGCTGATGCTGGCGACGGAGCCGACGGACGTGCCGCCAAATTTGAGAATGTTCATGGCAGGGGCATAAAAAAACGCCTTCCCGGGCGGCGGGAAGGCGTTGGCTGAAAGGTGCGAAGCAGGTTTGATTAGCCCCCGATGCGCGCGCCGCCGTCCCACCCGCTGCGGGCGGTTGTGGTGGTCGTGGCGGTTGTGGTCAGGCCGAAGCGCATAGCAAGTGAGGGGGCGTTGGGCTAAAGAAAGGCAGTCAGCGGGTTATACGCAAGTTTTTGTCGACTACGTGCAACGAATAAATAATAGCGGAACACTATTTGATGATACCGCTCGGCGTCGCCGCGGGCGGCGGCTTCCTGTTTTCCTTACCCTTCCTATCCCATGAAAACAAAACTACTCGCGCTGTTGCTGGCCGGTTTGGCCTGGCATCAGCAAGCGGCGGCGCAACGCGGCGCGCGTTGCGTACCCCGTGCGGCCATTTACCCCGCGTTCTACCTGATGGGCTACGGCCACCACCGTGGCAGCGCCTGCGCCGACACCGTGGAGCGCCCCTTCGAACCCAGCCGCTGGGGCGCCTTCTTCGGACTGGCCGGCGCCCAAACCCGGCACGGCAGCCTCGGCGGGGCCGAATTTGAGGGCAATTACCGCCTCGGCCCCAAGGCGCAGACCGGGCTGGTAGCCAACGTCCTCGTGCCGCGGCGCATCCAGTCGAATCTGGGCGTGGCTGATGCGGCCAAGCCTATGCTCGGCCTCTACTCCCTCACGGGCCGCGCCCGCCTCTTCGTGCTCGACAACGCCCGCTTGCGCCTGGCCCTGCTCACCGGCGCCGGGGCTGGGGTGGCCACCCTCGCCGACCGCAGTCAGCAGGTCGCCGACAAGGGTCAGGACGCCGGCTGCGGCTGCGAGCCGAGCACCCACGCCAAGACGCTGGGTACCTCGGTGGGGCTGGTGGCCCTGGGCGGCACCTCGCTCACCTACAAGCTGCGCTCCGACCTCTGGCTGACCGCCAACGCCTACTACCAGCAGTGGGCCGGCGCCACCCGCTTCGGCCGCCAGGCCGACGTCTCGCCCTGGCTTGTCAGCGTGGGCCTGACCATGCCGGACCGCTGGAAATAGCCGTCTACGGCCGCTATCCTTCGCGGCTCCGTGTCCGCCCGTTGTGCTCCTGGCGCAGCGGGCGGCTTGTTTTTGGCGGGGCGGGGCTGCTATTTATTATGTTCTTTGCCCGATTACAGCACTAATTGTTCATCGGAGCTTATTTATGAAATACATTTTCTTGCCGGCGGCCCTGCTATTGGTGGCTGCCGGAGGCCGGGCTCAGACGGCAGCCGGAGGTCTATTGCTGAGCGGGAGCGTGGGCTACATCAACACCAAAGGAGAAACAACCGCCCCCGCTTCCGCCGCGCTCAATCAAACCACCCAGAATCAACGGTTTAATTTCTCGCCCCGGGTCGGCTACTTCCTGTCCGACAAGCTGACCGTGGGCTTGCTGCTCGACCTGAGCCGGACGAAGCTGCAGGAACCGGATTTCTACCCCAGCGGCCAGCCCGTCACGCGCGTGACCAACGACCACCTAACGCAGGTGGGCCCGTTCGTGCGCTACTACTACGCGGTGAGCGACAAAGCGGCGTTCTACGGGCAGTTGGCCGGGGGCTACGCCAAGCTCAAAGAAGAAGTCAGCTACGAAGCCGGGGGCGCCAACCAAACAACCTACGAACCCAAGGGCGGCTTTGCGGATCTAATGCCGGGCTTCGTGTTTTTCCCCACCAGCAAGTTGGGGCTGGAGCTTACGCTCGGCAGCCTGAGCTATAACTACCTGGTTGGCACGCTAGCCAATGCCAACGCCCCGGGCATTAACCCCGAACTGAAGGTTTCGTCCTGGGAAGCCCGCTTTGGGCTCACCCAACTCATGCTGGGGGCCTCGTTCTACCTTGGCGGCTCAGGCAGCAAGTAGCCCGCCGGTTATTTGGCCCGACTATGCGGCCCTCGGTCGGCTGTCGAGCGGGGCCTCCTCGGCTACTGACTACTTCGGTCCCGCCACCACCAGCAGCATCTCGGCCGGCGCATCCTCCGGAAACTGCTCCAGGAAGACGTTCTGCGAAGTCAGCTTGCGGGCTTTCACGGCCTCCTGCAGCGCCGGATACAGCCGACCCGGCGCCAGCATGAAGTTGGCCTTCACGCGGGCGCGCAGCACCCGCTGCCCAGCCGCGAAGGTGCGGTAGCGGTAGCCCACCGGCAGCGGCTGGCTCACCGTATCGGGCACTACTACGCCCACGAAGGCGTCGATTTCCTCGCCCTCGGCCACGGCGTCGTTGTAGTAGATGTTGCCGAGCGTGCCCTTCAGCGTGCCCTTGCGGTACAGCTCGTTGGCCTCGGCGAAGAGCTTGCCGAACTGCTTGTCGGGAATGCCCTTGTACGCTTTGCCGGCCAGGAAGACGGGGCGCTCGGTGGTAACTAAGTCAATCTGCGGGGTGCTGAAACCGCCCAGCCAGGCGTAGACCCCGGCGAAAATCAGCAGCAGCGCGGCGCCGATCAGGAAAAACCAACGGGACATTGAAAAGGTGAAATGGTGAAATGAAGAAGTTGTGCAGCTGTAAGCGGCCCGGGTGAAGTCGTGCGGTTCACGATTTCACCTTTCACAACTTCGCCCTTAGTCCGTCACGTACTGCATCTGGTAGAGCTGGGCGTAGTAACCGCCCGGCAGGCGCAGCAGCTCCTCGTGCTGCCCGCTTTCCTTGATTTCGCCGCGGTCGAGCACGATGATGCGGTCGGCTTTCTGGATGGTGCTCAGGCGGTGGGCAATGACCAACGAGGTGCGGCCCTGCATCAGCTTCTCGATGGCCTGCTGAATCATTTCCTCCGTCTCCGAGTCCACCGAGGAAGTGGCTTCGTCGAGGATGATGATGCGCGGGTCGTACACCAGGGCGCGCACGAAGCTGATGAGCTGGCGCTGGCCGACCGACAGCGTAGAGCCGCGCTCCATCACCTTGTACTGCAGCCCGCCGGGCAGCCGCTCGATAAACTTATCGGCCCCCACGAGCTGGGCCGCGTGCCAAATCTGGGCCTCCGTGATGTCGTCGTTGCCCAGGGTGATGTTGTCCTGAATGGTGCCATTGAAGAGGAACACGTCCTGCAGCACTACGCCGATGTGCTTGCGCAGCGCTTTCAGGTCGTACTCGCGCAAATCGTGGCCGTCGACGCAGATTTCGCCCTGCTGAATGTCGTAGAAGCGGCTGAGCAGGTTGATGATGCTGGTTTTGCCCGCCCCGGTAGCGCCCACGAAGGCCACGGTCTGCCCGGGCTTCACGTCAAAGTTGATGTCCTTGAGCACCCACTCCGGCTCGTTGTAAGCGAACCACACGTGGCGAAACTGCACCTCCCCGCGCAGCGTGGCGGGTCGGCGCGTGCCTTCGTCGGGGATGAAGTCCTGGCTGTCGAGCAGCTTGAGCAGGCGCTCGGTGCTCACCAGGCCCAGCTGCAGGGTGTTGAACCGGTCGGCAATCTGCCGAATGGGCCGGAAAAACAGCGCGTTGTACATGATGAAGGCAATGAGCGCGCCCTTGGAGATGGTGCCCTCGATTTGCCCGTGCGAGGCGTACCACACCAGCAGGCCCACGCCCACCGCGCCCAGCACCTCGGCTACCGGGAAGTAGATGCTGTAGTAGAGCACCGAGCGGATGTTGGCGCGGGTGTGCTCCTGGTTGAGCTTTTCAAACTTGCGGAACTCGCGCTGCTCGTTGTTGAAAATCTGCACGATGTTCATGCCTGTCAGGTGCTCTTGCACGAAGGCGTTGAGGTTGGCCACCGCCGTGCGCACCTCCTGGAACGACTTCTTGACCTTCTCCTTGAACACGTAGGTGCTGAAGAGCAGCGGCGGAATTACCGAGAGGCTCACCAGGGTCAGCCGCCAGTCGATGTAGAACATGAAAGCCATGATGAACACCAGCTGCAGGATGTCGCCAATCATGGCCGCCAGCCCCTCGCTGAACACGTCCGACAGCGTTTCCACGTCCGAAATGTTGCGCGTGACGAGCACCCCGATGGGCGTGCGGTCGAAGAACTGCAGGCGCAGGTTCAGGATGTGGCGGTAGAGGTCCACGCGGATGTCGCGCACGATGTACTGGCCCAGCCAGCCACCGTAGTAGGTCTGCAGGTAGCTCACGCCGGTATGAAGCACCAGCAGGCCCAGCAGCAGGGCAAACATGCGGTTTAGCCCCGGCCAGTCGCCGTTGCTGATCTGCACATCCACCATCTGCTGAATCAGAAAGGGGCGCACCGTGCCCAGAGCGGCGGTGGCAATGGTCAGGACGATGAGCAGCGCAAACACGCCGCGGTAAGGCCGGATATAGACCATCAGGCGCCGCAGCACCTGCCAGTCGAAGATGTTGCCGGCTTTGGCGGAGGTAGCGGCGGGCGCAGCAGATTCCACAGGCAGCGGGTGGGATTAAGTGGGCAGGAGAATGGGTTCGGCAGTAAACCGCCCAAACGCGCCGCAAGTTACGCCGGCCAGCCCGTAGGAGTGACTATCGACCCGTCAAGCCGAACAACACTTGTCCACTCGTAGCACTATAATAAGCAAACATATTCGACGCTATAATTGACGAAGTGCACCTATCGTTTTTTGCCTGATTATCCAGTGTCAAAGCGTTTTTATTGTTTCAAAGGAAATTGTTTTACAGTTCACATAAAACCTGGATTTTAGGTGCTCTTCGCGGGTATTTGCAGGTATGATATAAGGAGCAAAATCAGCTATTACGCTTTCATCAACATCTGATATATATAACTGTGCCCAACCGATAACTGAATTATTATCTAAATCAAGTTTATTTATATATTCAAAAACATCGAAGAATTTTAATTCTACTATTTCCCAACTCTCCGCTTCATAATTATATACTTCTATTTGAGTACAAATGTCTGTCATTGAATCTAATAGCACAACGCTTACATTTCGGATGATACAGTCGTCAAGCTCTTGATACATAGCGCAAAACTGCGCTATAGACGAATTACTCCCCATGGATTGCATTGCTGTTTCATCATGCCCTTTATTGGCAACAAACTTTTGATTACACCTTAATATGAAGAGCCTTTTCCCTCGGTCTGCTGCCAGTAGAAAGGCCGCAGCTCGGCGTCCGTCACGAAGAAGGGCTTCTCCGCCGGTTCCTGGTCCGGCAGCAGCACTTCCGGCGGATACTCCACCCGGCTCAGGAATAGTCCCTGCGCCGGGGCCGCGCCGCTGGCCGCAATGCGCTGCTGTTGGTGCAGTACCTCGGCAAACTGCGCGGGCGTGAGCCGGCCGCGGCCCACGTCGAGCAGGGTACCCACCACGAGGCGCACCATGCCGCGCACGAAGCGGTTGGCCCGGATGCGAAACATCAGCCCGTGCGGCGTGGGGTGCCAGCCGGCCTCGTGTACCCAGCAGACGTAGTGCGTCTCGGCCCCCTTCACCTTGGAAAACGCCGTGAAGTCGCGCTGCCCGACGAGGTGCTGGGCCGCCTCGTTCATGGCCGTCACGTCGGGGGCTTTGTCGAGCCACAGGGCCTGGTCGCGGCGAAACGGGTCCCGGCGCAGCGCCACGTGGTACTCGTAGGAGCGCGCCACGGCCGAAAAACGGGCGTGGGCCTCGGGCTGCACCGGCGTGAGGGCGTAGGCGCCGATGTCGTGCGGCAGGGCGCGGTTGAGACGGTAGAGCAGCTGCTCCAGGGTCAGCCCCGCGGGCAGTTCGGCATCGAAATGCGCCACTTGGTGACTGGCGTGCACGCCCGCGTCGGTGCGGCCGCTGCCCAGGGAGTACACCGGCTGCCGCAAAATCTGCGTGAGGCGACGGTCCAGTTCCTGCTGCACGCTCGGCGCGTTGGGCTGCATCTGCCAGCCGCAGTAGCCGGTGCCGTCGTAGGCGAGTTCGAGGAAGTAGCGCAAAGGAAATTGGGAATTATGAATGCGGCAGTGGCTTGGTGCCGGCCGGTTTGTCAATCAGCCACCCATTCCCAATTCCGCATTCAGAATTAACGAGTAGAGCAGGCCGTCGACGGTTTGCCCGTCCTTGGTGATGCTCTTGCGCAACCGGCCTTCCAGCGCAAAGCCAGCCTTTTCAAGCACGCGCGCCGAGGCAGGGTTGTACTCGAACACCGTCGCGTAAAGCCGGCACAGGTCGAAATGCGTCAGCGCGTAGGCGGACAGCGCTTCGACGGCCGCCGTGCCGATGCCGCGGCCCCAGCAGACACGGCCCAGCCAGTAGCCAATTTCGGCCGAGCGGCGGCTGATGTCGTCCTGAAACAGCACGCTGATGGAACCGGCCGCCTCGCCGTCCACCTCAATGCACAGGTGTAGGTCGCGGCTGCCGTCGGCATTCACAAAGCGCACGTACCACTCGGCGTCGGCCAGGGTGTAGGGGTGCGGAAACCGGTCGCGCAGGTTGCGCCAAATGTCCCAGTCGTTGGCGTGACGGGTCAGCGCAGGCGCGTCGGCGGGAGCAAAGGGCCGCAGGCGCGCGCCGGCCACGGGCAGCGGCAGCACAGGCCGCAGCAACTCCGAGGAGGCCGGCGCGGCCGCCATTACAGCTTCTCGTAGATGACCGCAGCCCCCTGCCCTACCCCGACGCACATGGTGGCCAGGCCGTAGCGCACGTCGTCGCGGCGCTGCATCTCGTGCAGCAACGTGGCCGTGATGCGCGCGCCCGAGGCCCCCAGCGGGTGGCCAATGGCAATGGAGCCGCCGTTGACGTTGATTTTGGCCGGATCCATGTCCAGCGCGCGGCAGCAGGCAATGACCTGGGCGGCAAACGCCTCGTTCAGCTCGATCAGGCCGATGTCGTTGATGGTCAGGCCGGCGCGCTGCAAGGCTTTCTGAGTGGCCGGAATCGGCCCCACGCCCATCACGGCCGGATCAACACCCGCCACGGCCGCCGACACCACCCGGGCCAGCGGCTTCAGGTTCAGACGCTTCACGGTTTCCTCGCTCACCACCAGCGTGGCAGCCGCGCCGTCGTTGATGCCGGCCGAGTTGCCGGCCGTCACGGTGCCGTTCGGGATGAAAGCCGGCTTCAGGGTAGCCAATTTCTCCAGGGCCGTGGCGCGCGGGTGCTCATCGGTGTCGAACATCACGGCCTCGGTCTTGGGCTGGGCCACGAACACCGGCACGATTTCGCGGCGGAAACGGCCCTTCTCAAACGCCCGCTGGTATTTACGCTGCGAGTCGAAAGCCCACTGGTCCTGCTCCTCGCGGGTGACGCCGTACTGCTTGGCCACGTTCTCGGCGGTTTCGCCCATGGAGTACGGGTGGTGCAGCTTGGCCAGTTTGGGGTTCACGAAGCGCCAGCCCAGCGTGGTGTCGTGGGCGGTGAAGTCGCGGCCGAAGGCCGTTTCCGACTTGGCCATGACGAACGGGGCGCGGGTCATGCTCTCGGCCCCACCAGCCAGGTACACGTCGCCGTCGCCGGCACGTACGGCGCGGGTAGCGTCGATGATGCTCTGCAGGCCCGAGGCACACAGGCGGTTCACCGTCACGCCAGCCACCGACAGCGGCAGGCCCGCCAGCAGCGCGGCCATGCGGGCCACGTTGCGGTTGTCCTCGCCCGCTTGGTTGGCGGCGCCGATGATAACGTCTTCGATGGTGTTGGGGTCGATGGTCGGGTTGCGGCGCAACAGTTCGCGCAATACGACGGCGGTCAGGTCGTCGGGGCGCACGGCGCTGAGGGCGCCGCCAAACTTGCCGACGGGCGTGCGCACCGCGTCGACGATATAGGCTTCGGGCATTGGAGTAATGCGGGTTAGCGGAGTCTTTTGGCTACTTTTGCCGGCCGTCGTCGGCCTGCCATTCGCTCATAACAACAAAGATGATACAAAGAATTCAAAGCGTTTTCCTGCTGCTGCTTGCCATCTGCATGGCCTGCGTCCTGTTCCTGCCGATCTGGGCCAAAACCGACCCGCAAACCAACCAGACCGTCACGCTCACGGCCACGCAGCTGACCCCGACCAACCCGGCGCAGGCCCCCATTGCCACGTACGCCATTGCTGCCCTGGCCGTCCTCTCGATTGTGGTGGCCCTGGCCGAAATTTTCCAGTACAAGAAGCGCATGACCCAGCTCATGCTCGGCTCGCTGAATCTGCTGCTCATCTCGGCCACCATCGGCGCGGCGTTCTACTATTCGTCGCAGGGCGAGCAACTGGTCAACGTGAAGATGCCCGGCACCTTCGAAGCCGGTTTCTACCTGCCCACGCTGGCCTTGCTGCTCAACCTGCTGGCCAACCGCTTCATCCGCCGCGACGAGAAGCTGGTGCGCTCCATGGACCGCCTGCGCTAAGCTCCGCTGACCGGCTTACAGGCCGAAGAGCTTGTCCGTAACAACAAACGCCCCAACGCTAGCTGCGTTGGGGCGTTTGTTGTTACGGCCGGCGGCGGTGGTAGCGGGTTACGCGCCGCGGTTCTGCTCGATGAACTGCTGCATTTCCCGCACGCTAGCATCGAAGGTAAACACGTCGTAGACGCGGTAGAAGTTCTGCCGGTCGGCCACGCGGCCGTAGGCAAACTTGGCCAGTTCCACGCGGCCCCGGTCGAAGTCGAAGCCCTGCAGCAGGCGGCGCAGGTCCTCGCTGCGGATGTCGCTTTCGGCCAAGGCTTGCTTGGCCAACAGCACTTTCTGGTCTTCAAAAGACCGCGCCTTCACCGCCTGAAACAGCTGCTCGGTTTCCTGCGGCGTCAGCAAGTGGCGCTGGTTGGCGTAGCCGCCGTTGCCATAGTCGTGGTTGGTATAGGTCCCGTTGCCGTAGCCGCCGCTGTTGCCCGGGCCCGGCTGCGGATAGCCGCCACCGTAATTGCCGGCCGGCGGCTGGGTGCTAGGTCCGGGGTGGTTGCTGCCGTAGCCGCCGTTGTCGTAGCTGCCCTCGTCGTTGCGACCGTACCAATCGTCGCGGGTGCCGGGGGCGGGCCAGCTGCTCGGGCCGCCGAAGGGCGTGGGCTGGCACTGGTAGCCGTAGTCGTCGGGGCGGCCGGGCCCGCGGCCGCCGGCCCAGCCGGACAGCGGCGCCTCACTCACGCGTTGCAGCACGGGCGGGTAGCCCCGGCGCGTCACCAGCACGAAGCGGCTTTCGCGGCCGGGCACCAGGTCGACGCGGGTGCGGAAGCTGAGCACTCCGCCGTTGGCCGGCAGCTGAAACTCGGCCCAGTGCTGACCCGGGGCCAGTCGTTCGAAGCGCACGTCGGTCATGCCCGCGCGCCCGCCGATGCGGTAACCGTCGAGACGCAGGCGGAAGGGCAAGCCGCGCTCGGAGCGCACGGCCAAACCCGCTGGAATGGCCAGGGCCACCTGCACCGTCAGCAGCAGGCTCAAGCCCAGTAGTAAGATGTTTTTCATAGCTGTAAGAGGGCGAAGCGCCGCTTCCAGAGTGGCAGCGGCTGCGAGGCGCTAAGCCAACATCTGTGCCAATTCCGCGCACGATTCAGCACGAGCCAGCGTCTCCCCGAAAACAAAAGCCCCCGCACCAGGTCGGTGCGGGGGCTCAAGAAGCGCTGCGGTTGCAGACGCTTAGTTGGTCGTCGAGGGCGTGGCGTTGATCTTGGTCACCTTGAACTCCGTGCGACGGTTCTTCTGGTGCTCTTCCTCGGTCTTCGCGTTCTTAATCACCGGCTTCGTTTCGCCGTAGCCCTTAGCCGTGATGCGAGCGGCCGGCACCCCTTTCGAAATGATGTAGTCCACGGCCGACTGCGCACGCTTCTGCGACAGGGTCTGGTTGAAGGCATCTTTACCGCGCGCGTCGGTGTGCGAGCTAAGTTCGATGTTGATGTCCGGGTTGTCCACCAGCGTCTGCACCAGCTTGTCCAGCTCCGTGGCTGCATCCGGGCGGATGTCCCACTTGTTGTAATCGTAGAAGATGTTCTCCACTACGATGGCCTTGTTCACGACGATTTTGTCGAGCGTCAGGGTCACCGGCACGGTGATGTCGTTCTGCTCGTTGGGCAGCTGATCCTGCGTTGGGGTCTTGCCCACGGTGCTCACGTTCTGACGAGCCGTGAAGTAACCGCCGCGGTCAGCCATAAAGGTGTACGTAGCCGAGGTATCAAGCTTCACCTTGAACGAGCCGTCGGCAGCCGTTCTCACGTCCTGCTTTTGCCCGTTGCCCGCGGTGATGGTCACCGTTTCATCAGCCAGCGGCTCGGTAGCGCCGGTCTTGGCGTCCTTGCCCAGCACCTTGCCTTCGGCGTAGAAGGTCACGAGCTTGAGCGGCTTCTTGCGGAACATGTACAGGTCGTCCGAACCCTTACCACCGGAACGGTTCGACGAGAAGATGCCCATGTCGTTGCCGGTCAGGTACGGCGCGAAATCGTCGCCGGTGCTGTTGATCGGCGTGCCCAGGTTGGCCACTTTGCCGTTCTTCTCCACGCGGAACAGGTCGAGCTTGCCGAAGCCCGGGTGCCCGTCGGACGAGAAGTACAACGTGCCATCCGGGCCCACAGCCGGGAAGTTCTCGTTACCGGGGGTGTTGATCTGGTCACCCAGGTTCTCGGGAGCCGAGAAGCGGTTGTTGGCGCCCAGCGTAGCCTTGTACAGGTCGTTGCCGCCCTGCCCGCCGGGGCGCGACGAAGCGAAGTACAGCGTCTGCCCGTCGGGCGAGAGCACCGGCGAGAAGTCGTCGGCCTTGCTGTTGTTCACGCCGCGCACCAGTTCGGGCTCGGTCCAGGTGCCGCCGCGGAAATACGACACGAACAGGTCCACGCTCAGCAGGCCTTTCTTCGAGCCGTCGTTCGAGCGGGCGAAAATCATCATTTTGCCGTCAGGCGAAAACGTCGCCGAGGCCTGGTGCATGTTCGGCTTGTTGAACACCGGCTTGCCGGCGTCCTTGTCGTTCTTGGCCGGAGCCGCCGGGGCCGGCGTAGTGCCGGTGGCACCAGCGGCAGGCGCCGGCGCAGCGGCGGCACCACCCATGGCCACCGTTTCGTAGGGCATTACCGTACCGCCAGTCATCTTCTCCGCGTCATCGAACTTGATGGCGTAGAGGTGGTTGAAGCCTTCACCGTTGCCGGGGTATTTTTTCCCGTCGCGGCCCGAGGCAAACACCAGCTCTTTGGTGTCGGGCTTGATGGTGGCGCTAAAGTCGGACGAGGCCGTGTTGATCTGGTCCAGCGGGGTCACCTCGTTGTTGTTGCGCATGGCCATCAGGCCGGGTACGGCCTTGGCGTTCTGCGCTTCGCGCTCGGCGCGGGCTACCAGCGTGCGGTTGGTGCCGCTGGTGGAGTACTGCTCAAACTGGGTAGCGGCCTCCTCGTACTTGCCGTTGGCTTTCAGGGCCAGGCCGTAGTAGAAAGGCGCATCGGCATTCTTCACCCCACCATCCAGCGCAGCCTTGTAGTACTGCTCGGCCTGCTCGATGCGGTTCGACATGCGGTAGGCCTCGGCGATTTTGTAGTTGGCCGTGGCAATGTCCTTGCCCTTAGCCACATCGGCCTTGTAGAGTTCAATGGCGGTTTCATACTCGCCACGGGCAAAGCGCTTATCGGCTTTGCTCAGCCCGCCCGACGCGGCGCAACCGCCCAGGACGGCCACCGAGCCAGCCGCTGCGCAAGCAACGATGAGGTTCTTCATAAGGTGGTAGAAAGAGAGAAGGGGTGGTGGTGGAGGTGGTGGTGGTCCGGGTGGAACCTGCCCAAATTGGGGCTAGCAATAATACTAAGTTTACATAGTATTCCGCCGCTACTCCGGATTTTTTCCTAGCTGCCAGCAAAATAACGAGCCAGCCAGGTCGTTGCGGCCGGCGCAGGCCAGGCCGTTTCCAGGGCGGCGCGCTGGCTCACGGTGTTGTCGAAGTAAGGCGAATCGGGGCGCAGCACGCCGGCCTGCACGGCCTGCTTCAACTCGCGGCGCGGCACCAGCAGCACCTGCCCGTCGGGGTTCAAAAAGGCCATGTCTTCCTTGGCCAGCAGCTGCACGCCCAGGGCGGCTTCCAACTCGCGCACGAAGCGCACGGAAGCGTCGATGGAGCAGCCGCTGGCGTCGGCCACGGCTTCGTCGAGGCCGATGACGAGGAATTGCCGGTGGCGAAACTCGGCTGAGGCGCGTAGGGTGCGGCCGTGGCTGGTCCAGGCTTCGGAAAACTGCTGCAGGGCGGGCTGCACGGCGGCTAGCTCGGCGTCGGTGAGGGGGCGGCTAGCCTGATAAATCCAGACGCGGGCCGTGGCGGGGAGTTCGTGAAAAGCGACGAACATGGTAAGAAGTAAAGGTCGGGGCCGCAGCAACGAGGCCGGTTTTGAACCGGGCGCGGCCCAAAATGAGAAGGCCCGCGCCCCGGACAAAAGTTCCGGCGGCGCGGGCCTGAAAGGTAGCAGGTTTGGCCGTAGGGCCGGGCTAGGCGTTGAGGCCTTCGGCGGAGGCCACCAGTTCGGCCAGGTCAAACACCTGCACGTTGTTTTCGCGCTCCTTGTTCTTCACCCCGTCGCTCATCATGGTCATGCAGAAGGGGCAGCCCACGGCGATAATGCCGTTATCGGACTTCTTGGGCGAGGGCGTGGCGCCTTCGTTGCCGCTTTCCACGCCGTAGAGGGCATCCAAGGCGGCCGCGTTGCCGTCGAGGGTGGCCAGGGCTTCCTCGGTGCGCTCCACGTTGATGTCCTTCTTGCCGGGCTCGGGTTCTTTCCACATCTGCGCGCCGCCGGCGCCGCAGCACAGGCCGTTGGCTTTGCTGCGCTTCATTTCCACCAAGTCGGCATCGAGGGCGGCCAGCACTTCGCGCGGAGCCTCGTAGATGTTGTTGGCGCGGCCGAGGTAGCAGGAGTCGTGGAAGGTGATGCGGCGGCCCTTGTACGATTCGCCGCCCTGCACTTTCACGCGGCCCTCGTTGATGAGCTGCTGCAGGAAGGTGCTGTGGTGAATGACCTCGTAGTTGCCGCCCAAGGCGGGGTACTCGTTCTTGATGGTATTGAAGCAGTGCGGGCAGGCCGTCACAATCTTCTTGATGCCGTAGCCGTCGAAGGTGGTGATGTTCTGCATGGCCTGCATCTGAAACAGGAACTCGTTGCCGGCGCGCTTGGCCGGGTCGCCGGTGCAGGTTTCTTCCATGCCCAGCACGGCGTACTTCACACCCACGTGTTCCAGAATGCGCACAAAAGCGCGGGTCACGCGCTTGTACCGGTCGTCGAAGGCGCCGGCGCAGCCGACCCAGAACAGCACTTCGGGCTGCTCGCCGCGGGAAGCGAGGTCGGCCATCAGCGGCACGGAAACTTGGCGTTTGGCTACTTGCTCAGCCATATTATCGGTTGACAGTTGTCAGTTAATCGTTGTTTATCAGCCCGTCATGTCGAGCGTAGTTGAAACATCTTGCCGGATAGTAATCTGTTCATTGAACGAGAAATTTACTATCCCACATCAGCTCGCGAGATGTCTCGACAAGCTCGACATGACGTTCTTTTATTCTCTTTCTTCTGCCCTACTTCTCAGCCACGTACAGGTCGTCGGCCCAGTTGAAACGGTCGGAGGGCGAGAAGGCCCAGGGCGCCCCGTTGTTTTCGATGTTGGAGAACATCACGTTCAGCGAGTTCGGGGCGGCCGACTCTTCCAGCACCAGGTAGCGGCGCATCTCGATGATGCTGTCCAGCGGGTTGATGTTGACGGGGCAGGCTTCCACGCAGGCGTTGCAGGTGGTGCAGGCCCACAGCTCCTCGGGCGTCACCTTGCCGCGCACCAGCGTGCCTTCTTCGTCCACGTGCACGCGCTCCTCGCCCTGGTACTTGTTGGGCTCGAAAATCAGCGGCGACTCGTATTTCTCCTCGATCCGGTCGCGCGTGTCCATGATGATTTTGCGCGGCGAGAGCAGCTTGCCGGTGATGTTGGCCGGGCACACCGAGGTGCAGCGGCCGCACTCGGTGCAGGAGTAGGCGTTGAGCAGGTTCAGCCAGGAAAGGTCGTCGGCGTCTTTGGCGCCGAAGCGCTGCACCACCGGGTTGCCCTCGGCATCCACGGGCGGGGCGGGCACCGGGTAGCTCGGATCGAGCATGGCCTTCACCTCGTGGGTGATGCTGTCGACGTTGGAGAACTGCCCCTGCGGGACCAACCTCGTGTAGTACACGTTCGGGAAGGCCATGATGATGTGGAAGTGCTTCGACGAGGGCAGGTAGTTCAGGAAGGCCAGAATGCCCACGATGTGAATCCACCAGCCCACGCGCTCCAGCACGTGCAGGGCCGTTACGTTGTCGGGCATCAGGCCCACCAGCAGCGAGCTGACGGGGAAGGTGCCGGGCAACTCCACGCCTTCGAGCTGGTGCAGCTTCAGGTCGGCCGAGTTCATGGTGAACAGGGCCAGCATCAGCGCTACCTCCACGTAGAGGATAATGTTGGCGTCGAGCTTGGGCCAGGCGCGCAGCTCCACGCCGGTAAAGCGGCGCACGGGCTGCGTGCGGTTGCGGCGCCACCAGAAGGCGGCTACGGCGATGATGACCAAGGCGCCGAGCACTTCGTTGGTGGCCATCAGCACGTCGTAGAGCGGGCCGAGGAAACGCAGGACGCGGTGGGTGCCGAAGATGCCGTCAATCATAATTTCGATGACCTCGATGTTGATGACGAGGAAGCCGACGTAGACCACGAGGTGCAGCAAGGCAGGCGTGATGCGCTTGAACATCTTCTGCTGGCCGAAGGCAACGAGCAGCGTCTTGTTGATGCGCTCCGACACGGAGCCGCCCATGTCGCGGTCCTTGCCGCGCAGAATGTTGGCGCGAATCTTTCGCACCTGCCACGCAAACAGCCCGATGCCCAGGGCTGCGACGAGCAGAAAGAGAATTTGTTGAAGCACTTGTACCACGGAACGGGGGGGAATGGTGGGCCGGCAAGATAGTAGGCATGCCGAATACTTTTGCTACGCTTACAAAAGTATTCCGTTTTCGCCGCAAGATTTTTTTTGTTCAAAAACTTGCTTTGTGAATCTCGCTGCGTAGTTTTGCGCTCCATTCAGCCACCAAGGCAACTGGTGATGTAGCTCAGCTGGTAGAGCAAAGGACTGAAAATCCTTGTGTCGGCGGTTCGATTCCGTCCATCACCACAGAAAACCCACTCCGCATTGTGCAGAGTGGGTTTTTGCTTTTTGTCAGTTTTCATTTCGGCCCGACGCGGTCGGCGGGAAGCGGCGCGGAGTGCCGGGCAACCAGTGACCAACCGCATGGACTCTCAAGCGCCGGATGCGCATGCTACTCAAGAACTACCGCCAGCTCAGCCAGAAGCAGCCGGCAGCGGGATGCGGATGCGCACAAAGGTGCCCACGGCGGGCGACGAGCCCGTTTCCATGTGCCCGCCGAGCAGCTCTACCCGGTCGCGGATGCTGCGTAGGCCCAGGCCAGCTCCTTTGGGCTCCGCGGGAAAGCCCACCCCGTTGTCTTCGGCGCGCAGCAGCACGTAGCCGGGCACCACTTCCAGCGCCAGGCTGGCTTCCGTGGCGTGGGCGTGCTTGACCACGTTCTGAGCCAGCTCCTGGGCCATGCGGAACAGGGCCACTTGCAGCGGCTGGGGCAAGGACCGCGGCAGCTCTTCCAGCTCCAGGTGGCAGTCGAAGCGCAGCTGCTTGGTGCTAATCGTGCGGCAGATATCCTGCACGGCGGCCTCCAAACCGTACTCGTTGAGCACCATGGGCACCAGCTCGTGCGAGAGGGCGCGGGTTTGGCGGATGGCGTCGGCCAGCAACTCGGTGGCGCGCCGCCACACCGGCGAGGCATCGGCGGGCTGCAGCTGGTCGAGCTGCAGCTTGGTGGCGTAGAGCACTTGGCCGACGCCGTTGTGCAGTCCCTCGGCAATGCGCCGGCGCTCCGTTTCCTGGGCGTCGAGCACGGCGTTGAATAGGGTTTGTTGCTGCTGCAGGCGCATGCGCAGGTTTTCCTGCTCCAGACGGTGCACGTCGGATACGTCCGCATCCACGCCCAGCAGGCGCACCGGCCGGCCGGCGGCATCGGGCAGCACCACGACTTTTACGCGCACGGTTTTCTCGACCGGGCCCACGCGCAGGCGCAGGGTTTCCTCCAGGTCGCAGGGGGCCTTGGTGAGGCAGTGCACGAGGCGCTCGGCGGCGGGGCGGTCCTCGGCCACCACGTAGTCGAGGTAGAGCGCCGGGTACACGGGGTGCCCGGGCGGAAGCTGGAAGAGGCGGTACATGCCCGCCGACCAGCGCATGCGTTCCGCGGCCGGCTCGTACTCCCAGCTGCCCAGCTGCGCTACCGCTTCGGCCTGCTCCAGCAGGGTAAACCGGCGCAGGTGCTCTTGCTGCGCGTGTTTAAGCGCCGTAATGTCGGCCGTGGTGGTGGCCACGCCGTCGTTTAGCCTCACCGTGGATTGGGTAAACCAGCCGTCGAACTGTTCGTGGGCGTAGTGCCGCTCGCTGCGGTCGGGCTGGCCGGTTTCGACGACCTGCTTGAGCGTGTCGAAGATGCCCACCTCGACCACGCCGGGGTTGCAGACGAGCAGGAGCTGGCCGATGACGTCGCCGTAGGTCTGCTCCGCCACGGCGTTGTTGAGCACCCAGCGGAAGTCGATGATGTCGCCCTGCTCGTTGCGCACGGCTTCAAACACCTGAATCATGTCCAGGGAGCTGTCGATGGTGGCTTGCAGCAGCGCTCGGCTGGCTTGCAGTTCCTGCTCGGCCTGCTTGCGGGGCGTGATGTCCTCGGTGTTCATCACGAATCCGTCGCCCAGCTGCACCAGGGTCTGGTGAAACCAGCCGTCGAACTGCTCATAGCCGTAATACACCTCGTGGTCGACGGGCACGCCGGTTTCCGTCACTTGCACAAATAGCGCGAACAGGCCGGACTCAACTACGCCCGGGTTTTGCGTCAGCAGGCGCTTGCCCACCACGTTGCCGTGCTGCGACACCCAGACCTTGTTGGTGAACACCCAGGTGAAGTCGACGATGCGGCCCTGCTCGTCGCGCACGGCTTCGAAGGCCTGCACGCTGAAGAAAGAGCTGTCCAGGGTGGCCTGCAGCCGCTGGGCGGCCGTGTGCCAATGCTCCTCGGCGTGCTTGCGGGCGGTGATGTCGCTGCCCGTGCCGATCCACTCCACCAGCTCGCCGCGGGCATCGAGCACCGGCATGGCCCGCGAATGCACCCAGCCCACCGAGCCGTCGGCCAGGAACACGCGGTGCTCCAGCTCAAAGATGCTTTTGCTGCGGATGGCCTGCTCGATGGCGGCGGACACCACGGGCCAGTCTTCCGCCGGAATATAGGCCTGCAGCCACGAGTCGGTGGTGGTCGGCGTATCGGCCATCACCCGTTGGCCGGCCAAGCGGTACATCTGCCGCCAGTCGGCGCTCATCTGGTAAACCACGTTCAGGCTGGCCGTTACGAACAGGCGAAACTGCTCCTGCGAAGCCAGCAGGGCCTGCGCAGTGCCTTGCCGCTCGGTCTGGTCCTGCACCACCCCTTCCAGCCGCAGGGGCTGCCCGGCCGCATCGACGACCACCCGCCCGTGCGACTCCAGCAGGCGCCACTGCCCGTCGGCGCGCCGGATGCGGCGGGTGTACTGATAGGGCTGACGCTGCGCTATGGCCTGCGCCAGCACCCGCTGCACGGCGGCCGCGTCGTCGGGGTCGGAGCGGGCATCAAGCCAGGCCAGGGACGGGGCAAAGGTGCCGGGCTCTTGGCCGAACAAGCGGCACATGCCGTCGGAGAAGTGAATGGCGCCGGTGGCCACGTCCAGCTCGTAGCTGCCCAGTTGGGCCACGGCTTCGGCGGCCTTCAGGCGGGCTTCGCTCGCCCGGAGTTGCTGCTGGGCCTGGCGCAGCTGCTGGTTTTCCCGGTGTAGCTTGTCCTGCCGGGCCTGCAGCTCGGCAATCAGCGCCTGGGCCTGGGCCAGGCTGGTGACAGCAGCGGCCGGTGGCGGTGTGGGGCCGGGCGGCTCGTGTGGAAGACGCCCGGCAAACAGTGGTTCTTCCATGACAAACGACCCAGTCTATGATGGTGCTTGCCAAAGAACTGCCTGCGTAACCGGGCTTTTCTGCAGACGAGCCAAGGAGATGAAAGGGCGTGGCGGCACACGCGCTGCTGCTAAGTACGGCTCAGCAAGCAACAAGATCTGCTGGCAGCAGGCAAGCTCGGCCTGCTTTCGGTGGGCTGCTGCGGGCTTCGCCTGCTGAATCAGCAGGGCTGACCATCCGGAAAACGGTTCTGAAGCCTCCCAAACCGCTGCGGAAGACATCGGACGAAGCCGGACGTTCTGCGTTGCTTTCGGACCCTTTCCCAAAAAATCAGTCAACTCCTGCGTTTGCTTGTTCTCCCCTCAATGCTGTCGACATCGACCGGCGCGGCGTTGCGGGCTGACGCCTGCCCCAAAGGGTGCCGGCAATTATTACCACCGAAGCGGCGCTGTAGCGGACCGCACCGGTACCGGCTACGGGGTTGGTCGGAGAAAATCGGGCCGGCTGGCAAAACCGGGTAATGGTGCCCGCAGCGTCACGGCCCTCGTCCTGATGACCGGTAATGGTGGTCCGCTCCTACCCTGCGGTTGAGCTACCCGGGCCGCAAATTCCCGGGCTGCGCAGCCGCGGCATTCGGTGCGCCGGTTCACCCAGGTTGGTTGCGCCGGTTTCCGCACTGCCATGCCATGAACGACGTGTGGCACGACGATAACCGGCTTTAGTTGAAACGGCTGTGCTTACCCGGCATACGTATAAGGCCTGAAATACAGTATCTTGGTACGTACGTCAGCCGCCGCTGAACCTGTCAGGCGCCCCCTCGCCTCCCGCCCCCGCCGGCTAGCGCGCATTCAGCCTTTTCCCAACCGCCGGGCTCAGACGGTACTGCACCGCGCCATGAGCACCCCTACCCGCATTTTGCTGGCCGACGCCGGCTCTGCGTTTCACGAGCGGCTGCGCCCCCTGCTGCTGGGCCCGCACCCGCCGTTTTCGCTGGACTGCCCGAGCACGCCCGCGGCCGCCCACTACGCCATTCGCTGCGCCGCCCACGATGTGTACCTAATCGACCAGCACTGGGGCCCGCAGGGCGGTTTGGCCTTCGTGGGCGAAGCGCTGCGCCGGGGCAGTTGCGGCCCGTTTATCCTGCTGACCGATCGGCCCAGCGGCGGCCTGGAGCCTCTGGGCAGCCCGGCCGGCCGCGTATACTGCCTGCCCACCCGCCAGCTGGCGCTGGAGCAGCTGGTGCCGCAGCTGCACAGCGGAGTACAACTGACGCGCGAGTTGTTGCGGCGGCACCAGCTCAGCGCCGCCCTGCTGCGGCAGGTACAGCACCAGGCGCACGAACTGGAGCAAAACGCCATCCGCGGTCAGGTGCGGGCGGCCCAGGCCCAGCAAGCCTTGCGGCGCGAGCGGGAATTGAACGAGCTGAAGTCGCGCTTCCTGACCATGGCCTCGCACGAGTTTCGCACGCCCATGAGTACGATTCTCTCCTCTGCCGCTCTCATCGAGCGCTACACCAGCGGCGAAGACGACGCCAAACGCCGCAAGCACGTGCTGCGCATCCGCTCGGCCGTGGCCAACCTCGACGGCATCCTGCGCGACTTCCTCGTGCTCGACGGCCTGAACCAAGCCAAGGTGCCGTACCACCCGGTGGCCGTGCCCCTGCCCGCTTTCGTGGCCGATGTAGCCGAAGAGGCCCAGCAGGTCGCCCGCCCGGGCCAGCAGGTAAGCTATGCCCACGTGGGCGCGGCCGGCACGGTGCTAACCGATGCGCAGATCCTCAAGAACATCCTGCTCAACCTGCTCTCCAACGCCAGCAAGTACTCGGACCAGGGCCAGGAAATTCGCCTGACCTCGGAAGCCACCCCCACCGAGCTGGTGCTGACGGTGCAGGACGAAGGGATGGGCATTCCGCACGACGAGCAGCCGCGGCTGTTCACCGATTTTTTCCGGGCCCGCAACGCCGCGCGTATTCAGGGCACGGGCCTGGGCCTGTACCTCGTCAAGCGCTACGTGGAGCGCCTCGGCGGCCGCATCAGCTTCCTGAGCGAGCCGGACATAGGCTCCACTTTCACCGTACGGCTGCCCCTGCAGCCGCCCCCCAGCCATGAAAACGATACTGTTGATTGAAGACCACGAGCCCATGCGCGAAAACACGGCCGAGATTCTGGAGCTGGCCGGGTACCGCGTGGTGCAGGCCGCCGACGGCAAGCGCGGCGTGGAGCTGGCCCGCAGCGCCGTCCCCGACCTGGTTATGTGCGACGTGATGATGCCCGAGCTCGACGGCTTCGGCGTGCTCCACATCTTGCACCAAGACCCCACGACCACCGACATTCCCTTCCTGTTCTTGACGGCCAAGGCGGGCCACGACGACCTGCGCCGCGCCATGAATGCCGGCGCCGACGACTACCTCACCAAGCCCTTCGACGACACGGTGCTGCTCGATGCCGTGGCCATGCGCCTGAGCAAGCACGACGCCCGCCCGGCGGTGGCGCCCCCGCCGGCGGCCTCGGGCCTGCGGCTCCTGCAAGAGTGGATGGCCGCCCCGGCCCGCCTGAAGCACTACAAGAAAAAGCACCCGCTGTACATGGAAGGCGACGCGCCGCACAGCGTGTACTGGCTGCAGCACGGCGCCGCCAAAACCTCTAAAATCGACAAAGCCGGCAACGAGTACATCACCGAGCTCAGCAGCGACGGGCAGCTGCTGGGCTACCGCGCCGTGCTCGGCCGCAGCGACTATACCGACACCACCGTGCTGCTGACCGACGCCGCCGTGGCCCAGCTCCCCCACCAGGAGTTCGAGACCCTTCTGGCGCAGCACGCCGACTTGGCGCGCTACTTCTGGGAGTTGATGGCCCACGACGCCGCCGCCCGCGACGCGCGGCTGCTGGAGCTGGCCTACCAACCGGTGCGGCGGCGGCTGGCGCTGGCGCTGGTGCGCTTCGAGGAGCTGTACCGGCCCATGGGGCACCTGGGCCAGGGCACGCGCATTGCCCGCGAAGACCTCGCGGCGCTGGTGGGCGCGTCCAAGGAAACCGTCAGCCGCACCCTCAGCGACTTTCGCGCCAAGGGCCTGATCGAGGTGACCGGCCAGGACATTACCATCCTGGACGCGCCCCGCCTGCGGCGGCAGCAACCGTAAGGCCTCGCATAAGCGCGTGCCCGAAGTAGCCCTCAACACCCGCCGAGGTCGACTTACCCGAGCTATTCGATGGTGCCGGGCTAGACGATGGGGCGCAGCGCCGGCGCCACCCGTGTGCCGATCAGCTCGATGGACTGCAGCACCTTCTCGTGCGACAAGGCGGCCACGTCCTGCTGAAACGTCACCCGCGAAATGCCGCCGAGGGCTTCGCTGTGCCGCTGAATTTTGGCCGTCATCTCCTCGGGACTACCTACCAGCAATGCGCCCAGCGGCCCGGCTTGCGCATCGAACTGCGGTCGGGTGATGGGCGCGCCGCCCCGCTCCCGGGCCCGGGCCGAAAAGGTGCGGGCGTAGCCGGGAAAGAACTCTTCCCGGGCCTGCTCCGAGGTTTCGGCCACGTAGCCCAGGGAATGCAGCCCCACCTGCAGCTGCTCCGGCGCGTGCCCGGCGCGGCGGCCGGCTTCGCGGTACAGGTCGACGAGCGGGCGGAAGCGGTGGGTTTCGCCGCCGATGATGGCCACCATCAGCGGCAGCCCCAGCGTGCCGGCGCGGGCAAAGGACTGCGGCGTGCCGCCCACCCCAATCCACACCGGCAAGGGCTGCTGCACGGGCCGCGGATACACGCCCTGCCCGGTCAGCGCCGGCCGAAACTTGCCCGACCAGCGCACGTGCTCGTGGGCGCGTACCTGCAGCAGCAGCTCCAGCTTCTCGGCGAAGAGCGCGTCGTAGTCGTCGAGGTCGTAGCCAAACAGCGGGAAAGCCTCCACCGACGAGGCGCGGCCCACCACCAGCTCGGCCCGGCCCCGCGAAATCAAATCCAGGGTGGCAAACTGTTGAAACACCCGTACCGGGTCGGCGGCGCTGAGCACCGTCACGGCGCTGGTCAGCCGGATGCGCTTGGTGCGCGCCGCCGCTGCCGCCAGGATGACGGCCGTAGCCGAGTCGAGGTACTCGGGGCGGTGGTGCTCCCCGATGCCGAACACGTCGAGGCCCACTTGGTCGGCATACTCAATGCGCGCCAGCAGTTGTTCGAGGGCGTCGGCCCCGCCGAGCTGGGTACCCACCCCGTTGTCTACCACACTCGCCGCGGCGAAGCTGTCAATTCCGATTTGCATAGCCTTGCAATTGCCGCAGCCGGGCTTTTGTTTTCGCCGGGCCAGCCGGCCCGGCTATCCTGGCGGAAAGCCGTGGGCCACGCGGTTACGAGCCGCCTTGCCGTTCCCCACCGCAGGGTCCGCGGCGTTGGGCATCGGTGGCCGGGAAATAGCCGAGCTGCGAGCCGCGCCGAAACAGCTCGCAGGCTGCGCTGCCCCGGCCCTGCTTCTGCGCCACGCGGCCCAGCAAGAAATAAATCTGTCCGCTGCGGGGCCGCAGCAGCAGCACCTGCTGGTAGTCGGCCAGGGCCGCCGGGTAGTCCCCGGCCTTGAAATAGGCCAGCCCGCGGTAGGTGAGCCACTTGGCCGAGGGCGCACGCTGCCCCGCCTGCAGGCGTAGGCCCGCGCTCAGGTCGCTGGCGGCCGAGACGAATAGGCGCTGCTCGAACAGACGCACTTCGCCGCGGGCCAGCCAAGCTGGGCTCAGCGTCGAATCGAGCACCACTGCCCGCGAGAAATGATCCAGCGCCAAGCGCGTGCGTTTCTGGCCCGCGGCGCACTGCCCGAGGCGGTAATACAGCTCGGCGGCGGCGTGGCGGTTGCGGGTCAGGCGCAGGGCCGCGGTATAGTCGAGACTGGCTTGCAGGTAGTTGCGGTACACCAGTTGCTCGATTTCGGCGCGGCGGCGCAACGCTCCCACGTGCCCGGGCTTGAAGGCCAGGGTTTCGCTGAAGTAGCTGTGGGCCGTGCCCCACTGCTGCTGGGTGTAGGCCCGCAGCCCGTTCTGGTAGTTGTTGCTGGCCGCTACCCGGTCCATCACCCACTTGGTGCCCAGCCCAAACAGCAGCAGCCCTACCAGAATGCCGATGACCAGCAGCCAGTCGCGTCGGGTGAAACGCAGGCTCTTCTGGTGGCGCACGTAGTGCCGCTCGGCCGAGGAGGCCGGCGGCCGGGTGCGCAACGGTGCGGGCGGGGGCATGGGCACTCCGTACACGTGCTGGCTTTGGGGCCGGTACTGCTGGGCGCGTCGGGCTTCCTCGGCCCGCAACCGGGCCTGGCGCAGCTGGTGGTCGTAGTGGGCGCGGCGGCCGGGGTCCGACAGCACTTGGTAGGCGGCGGCCACGGCCTTGAACTGGTCTTCGTAGAGGCGGCTGCCGCCGTGGCGGTCGGGATGGTAGCGCAGGGCCAGTTGTTTATAGGCCTGCTTGATGTCGGCCAGCGGGGCCGTAGGCTCGACGCCCAGCACCTGATAAAGAGTTTGGCTCACGTTGGCTGACGGGGGTGATGGTAAAAGTACGGCGAAGTTCAGACGCCGTCTGGGCTTTTCCGTAGAAACCCTCGGCTTGCTGAACACCGCTACCCCGTAGCGGGTTCGGCCGGCCGCGCCGCTACCCGCCTTTCTCCTTGTTCCAACCCCCAATTTTCGCCGCTGCATGGCTACCGAAGATCCTACGCCCCGCAACGACTCGTTGATGAAGAATCTGATGGGCTACATCGACACGCGCATCGACCTGGTGCGCCTGGAGGTGCAGGAAAAAGTCAAGACCATCTTCGTCGGCGTAGCCCAAGGCGCCACCCTGGCCATTCTGGGCCTGCTGTTTGTGGTATTTCTGAGCATCTTCGCCGGCTTGGCCCTCAACGCCGCCCTCGACAGCCCATATTGGGGCTTTGGCATCGTGGCCGGCTTCTATTTGCTGCTACTCATCATCTTTGTGGTGGGCGTGGGCAAGAAGCTCTACCAGGGCCTGGCCGATAAAGTCCTGACCGACACCATCTACAAATCGGACAAGCGCCAATAGTCCCCACACTTTTTAGCGCGATGAGCGAACTACACAACCCGCTGTTCGACGACGAACGGGAGTTTCTGGAGCGCCAGAAGCTGGAATACGAGCGCGCCCTGCTGGGCGACGTGGACCACCTCAAAGAGCAAACCTCGCGCGTCGGCAAGTACGTGGCCATCGGCGCGGCCCTGCTGGGCGGCTTCTGGCTCGTCAGCAAGGTTATCGGCCGGGGCGACGAGGACGAAGACGACGAGGACTACCGCCCGCGCCGCAAGGTGAAGGGCAAAAAGCCCAAGCGCCGCCCCCACCTCGTAGCCCAGTCCGAGGATTATGAGTTTGGCTCGGGCCGCACCGACGTGCACCCGCGCGCCCACCTCGCCCCACCCGTCTACCACGCCACCGCTCCGTCGGCCGATTCGGACCCGTTTCCGGCCTTCGATGCCTCGACGCCGCCCGGTTCGGCCTCAAGCTTGGCGCCTACCTCGGCGGCCGGCTACCGGTCTTCGTACCGGGCCGCCCCCGAGCCCGAACCGCGCAACTCCGTGGTGTGGGACGCGGTGCAGATGTTTGCCGCCTCCGACACCGGCAAGATGATTATCGGCCAGGTATCGGGCGTCTTGATTGCCCTCGTCACGCGCAAGCTCAACGAGTTGATGGATGTAAGCAAAAATTCGGACCTTGCAGCTTCGGCCACGGAGCCGGAAACCAAGGATATCGACTTTGTCATCCACCACGACGACGCGCATGCGCCCGACGCCCCTGCTCGATGACCTGTGCCACCGCCGCCTGCACGGCCAGAAGTCCCTGGCCGTCTTGCTCGACCCCGACGACCTCGACGAGGCCGGCACGCGGCGCATTCTGGCGCTGAGCGAGGCGCATTCCGTTGATTATTTCTTCGTAGGGGGCAGCTTGGTGACGTCGCAGCACCAAGCTGCCCTTCTGCGTTTGCTCAAGGCCCACTCGGCGGTACCAGTGGTGCTCTTTCCCAGCAACAGCCTGCATATCGATACCCAGGCCGACGCCATCTTGCTGCTCAGCCTGATTTCGGGCCGCAACCCCGACTTCCTCATTGGCCAGCACGTGGTGGCCGCTCCGTTGCTGCGCGCCAGCCAGCTCGAAATCCTGCCCACCGGCTACATGCTCGTCGACTCGGGCCGGCAGACCACCGCCAGCTACATGAGCGGCACCACGCCCCTGCCCCACGACAAGCCCACCATTGCCGCCTGCACGGCCTTGGCCGGCGAGCAGCTCGGCCTGCGCCTCACCTACCTCGACGGGGGCAGCGGGGCCCAGCAGCCCGTATCGGCTGCCATGATCCGGGCCGTGCGCCAGGCCGTTGAGTCGCCCATCATCGTGGGTGGCGGCCTGAACACGGCCGAAAAAGCCCACACGGCCCTGGCTGCCGGCGCCGACGTCATTGTGGTTGGCAACCAGATTGAGCGCGACCCTGACTTTCTGCCGGAGGTTTCCCGCGTGGTCCGCTCGTTCAACACGGTGCGCAGCGCGGCGCTAAACTAGGCTGGCGCCGACGTGTTTACTCGGACTCCAAATCCCATAGCCCACAGGTGGTCGACCACGAAGCAGACGCTTAAGCCAACCTTCTGGCACCTCCCAACAACGCAACAGCCCCGACCATCAGGCCGGGGCTGTTGCGTTGTTGGAACCGGTCACGGCGTCCGCGAACCGGAGGAAGGCATAGCCAGCCTATGCTTAGATGTTCATAGCCGATTCGCGGCGGCGCATCTTGCCGGCCGGAATGCCGAACATCATCTTGAAGCGGCGGCAGAAGTACGCGGTGTCCTTGTAGCCCACCTCTTTGCCGATGTCGCGGATGCTCTTCTTGGTGGTGCGCAGCAGGAACACGGCGCGTTCCATGCGCTGGTACTCGATGTAGTCCTGCGGGTTGATGCCCGTCAGCATCTTGAAGTACTGCCCCACGTAGTCTTCCGACACGTTGGCCACACCCGACAGCACCTTGTTCGACAGGTCGCCGCCCAGGTTCTCCTTGATGTAGTTGAACAGGTCGATGAGGCGCGGGTCCTTGAAGTAGGTGCTGTTCGTGGCCAGTTGCTCCACAAACATCTTGTTCTTCAGGATGTAGCGAATGATTTCCACGACAATATTCTCCGTGTAAATCGAAATCAGACGCTCCCGACCCGGCAGGTCCTGCAGGCTTTCTTCCACCACCTTGATGACCAGGTTGGCCAGCTTGGAGTTGCCGCTGATCATGAAGGCGGGCACGTCCAGCGACGCAAAGAAGTTCACCGAGTCGAACACCTTGGCCTCAAACGACACAAACGAGTGGCTCTCGTCGGCGTCCGAAATCAGGTCGAGGTCGGCGTTGGAGTGGAAGAACTTATCCTTGTTGCTAATCAGGTCGTCGTTGGTGATGGTCTTGCCGCCGGTTTCGCCGTAGCTCACGCGGGTAGCGCGGCCGCCGGGAATGAACAGCATGTCCCCTTCTTCCACCACTTGGTCGTCGTCGCCGAAGGAGATGCGGCCTTTGTGCAGCAGAATCAGGTTGTTGCCAACATCGTAGTAGTTGCGCACCGTGAACGGCTGCTGCAACACCAGATTTTTGGCTTTGATGTAACGAACCCCCAGGGATTCTATCACTTTATTGTAATCCTCCATATTCCGGTACAGTGTTGGGTGGCTGACTATCAGCGGACTATCCCACATCCGCCGTATAGACAATGCAAATTAAGATATAAAAATTCACAAAAACGAAAACCCAGCTAATTTTTTAGCTGGGTTTTGTGCAAGCTTTCTGACTTTAAGGCAATTCCGTTTACTTCAGAATTTCCCGCGAGATTACAATTTTCTGAATCTCAGAGGTTCCCTCGTAAATCTGGGTGATTTTAGCGTCGCGCATCATGCGCTCCACGTGGAATTCTTTCACGAAGCCGTAACCTCCGTGTACCTGTACGGCTTCCACCGCGGTATCCATGGCCACCTTCGACGCGAAAAGCTTGGCCATGGCCCCCGATTTGGCGTAGTCCATGCCAGCGTCCTTGTCGTGGGCGGCTTGCAGGCACAACAGGCGAGCAGCGTCAATGTTCGTGGCCATATCGGCTAGCTTGAACTGAATGGCTTGGTGCTGCGAAATCGGCACGCCGAAGGCTTTGCGCTCCTTGGAGTACTTCACAGCCAGCTCGTAGGCGCCTGAGGCAATGCCCAGCGCCTGCGCAGCAATACCGATGCGGCCGCCGGCCAGCACCTGCATGGCGAACTTGAAGCCGAAGCCGTCCTCGCCGATGCGGTTTTCCTTGGGAACCTTCACGTCGGTGAACATCAGCGAGTGCGTGTCGGAGCCGCGGATGCCGAGCTTATTTTCCTTCGGGCCCACCACGAAGCCGGGCGTGTCGCGCTCCACAATGATGGCGTTGATGCCGCGGTGCTTCTTAGCCGGGTCGGTCTGGGCAATGACCAGGTACACCGAGGCCGAGGAACCGTTGGTAATCCAGTTCTTGGTGCCGTTCAGCAGGTAATAGTCGCCCATGTCTTCAGCGGTGGTGCTCTGCGAGGTGGCATCCGAACCAGCTTCGGGCTCCGACAGGGCAAAGGCCCCGATCATTTCGCCGGTAGTCAGCTTGGTCAGGTACTTCTGCTTCTGCTCCTCGGTACCGTATTTCTCCAGGCCCCAGCACACCAGCGAGTTGTTCACCGACATGATAACAGAGCAGGAGGCATCCACCTTGCTGATTTCCTCCATGGCCAGCACGTACGACACGGTGTCCATGCCGCCGCCGCCGTACTCGGGGCTCACCATCATGCCCAAAAAGCCCAGCTCGCCCATTTTCTTCACTTGCTCGGTGGGGAATTTCTGGTGCTCGTCGCGCTCGATGACGCCGGCCCACAGTTCGGACTGGGCAAAATCGCGGGCCGCGGCTTGCACGGCGAGTTGTTCTTCGGTGAGCTGAAAGTTCATGTGGGAATGGGAGTTGGGAGGCTGCAGAACGTTCGTTAGCCTGGCAAACGTGTCGCGAAATTAATTAGTTGCCGGGTGGTTATCAACCAACACCGCGGATTAATGCATGGCAGGGGCCGCAAGATATGCGCGGCGCCCCGCGCTGCTTCGGCATGCCGGCTACTCGGGCCCCGCTCGCGGATAGGAGGGGTAAGCAAAACGCCCGGCCAGGCCGGGCGTCCGCGCTTCGATGGCGGCGAGGCTTAGTTGTTGCGGCGGCCGCCCAGCAGGAAGCTGCCGTAGTACAGCAGCGTGGCCAGGGAGCTGACAGCAGCCACTACGTAGGTCATGGCCGCCCAGCGCAGGCCGTCCTTGGCAATGGCGTGTTCCTGCGAGGAGACAATGCCGCGCCGCTCCATCCAAGCCAGCGCCCGCTTGGAGGCGTCAAACTCAACGGGCAGGGTGACAAAGCTGAAGAAGGTGGCAAAGGCAAACAGCGCTACCCCGATGCCCAAGGGCAGCGGCGTCACGCGCAGCAGCAGCACGCCGGCCAACAGCAGCAGGGGCATAAAGCGCGACACCGCGCTCAGGGCCGGCACCATGGCCGAGCGAAACTGCAGCATGCTGTAAGCCGTGGCGTGCTGCACGGCGTGGCCGCACTCGTGAGCCGCCACGGCCGCCGACATGGCCGAGCGGCCGTGGTACACCTCGTCGCTGAGGTTCACGGTTTTATCAGCCGGGTTGTAGTGGTCAGACAGCCGGCCCTCGGTCGATATCACCCGCACGTCGCGGATGTTGTTATCGGCCAGCATCATTTCGGCCACTTGCTTGCCCGAGAGCTGCGAGTGCAACGCAATGTGGGAGTACTGGGAAAACTTGCTGCGGAGGCGCCATTGGATGAACACGCTGATCAGCGTCAGCGCAATCATCAACAAGTAAAAGGGATTGATCATCATGGGGTTGAGAGAGTAAAAACCAGCGGAGCCTTTGCGCCCGAAGCGGGGAGCCGAAGGACCGTCTGTTCCTCTCTCCCGTTACCCGGCCGCCGAGCCGCCGAGCGTTTGGCGCACGCGCTCCACAATGCGCGTGGTGCTGTAGCCAGTCACCAGGGGTACGGTGAGCACCTGTCCCCCGTTGGCTAACACCAGTTCGTGGCCCACGATTCCGCTGACGGCGTAATCGTCGCCCTTCACCAGCACGTCGGGCCGCACCAGCTGAATGAGCTCCAGCGGGGTCGGCTCGTCGAACAGCACCACGGCATCCACAAACAAAAGCGAGGCCAGCACCCGCGCGCGTGACACTTCGTCCTGCAACGGGCGGCCGGGCTTTAAGCGACTGACAGATTGGTCGGTATTCAGGCCCACCACCAACGCGTCGCCTAGGGCGCGGGCTTTTTCGAGGTAGTCGACGTGGCCGAGGTGCAGCAGGTCGAAGCAGCCGTTGGTAAACACGATGCGGCGCCCTTGCTGGCGCCAGCTGTCGAGCACGGCGGGCAGCTGCGCGCGGGTCAGGATTTTTTCTTTACTCCACATCGGCTACCACGGCGGTTTCGTCCAGCAGGGGTTCTTCGGTGAGGCCGCGCAGGCCCTTGCCGGTCTTGAGCATGCTCACCACGAAGCTGATGCCGCCCATGAGCACCACCAACAGCGTTTGGGCACCGTGCACCACCAGGGCGTAGGCAATGCCGGCTTCGGGCGAGATGCCGAAGGCCAGCAAGATGCTCTGCACCAGCAGGTGGAAGGTGCCGATGCCGCCCGATACCGGGGCAGCCATGCCCACGGCGCCGAACGTGAGGGCGGCCAGGCCGGCGCGCCAGCCCAAGTTGTAGGTTTCGGGGAAGGCAAAGAAGGCCAAGTAGTCCATCAGGAAGTACACCAGCCAGGTGAAGAACGTGTGGAAGAGAAACAGCCACTTGTTTTCGATGCGGCGGATGCTGAACACGCCGGCCAGCAGGCCCCGCAGGAAATTGAACAGGCGGTTGAACAGCGCGTTCTGCCGCAGGCGCTCCAAGTTGCGCACCAGGGCCCACAGCACGCTCAGACCCAACACCACCGCAATGCCCGCCGCAATGAGCAGCGGGGTGCGGTTGCGCGACATGGCATCGACGGTGGCGCCCCCGCCCAGGATTTTATCGACGGTAAAAGCCCAGAACTTGTTGAAATCCAGCATCAATGTAGCCCCAAGCAAGCAGAAGAGCACAAACACATCGATGACGCGCTCGGTGATGACCGAGCCCAGGCCGACTTGCACCGGCACGCCGCCGTTGCGCCGCAGCACCGAGCAGCGGATGACTTCGCCCATGCGCGGCAGCACCAAGTTGGCCAGGTAGCCCACCATCATGGCGTGGTACACCTCCCAAAAGGAGGCTTTCTGCCCGGCCGCGTCGAGCTGCATCTTCCAGCGGTAGCCCCGGCTGAAGTAGCCCAGCGCCGACAGAATCATGGTCAGCCCCATCCAGAAATAATTGGCCTCCCGCATGTACTGCCCGATGCGGCTCAGGTCCTGTCCGCGCACGGCGTACACCATCAGGGCGCCGGAAAACGCCAGCAGCAGGGCGTATTTGATGATGTTCAGTAGTTTCTTGCCCATAAGTGCGGTGCTGGTATGCGAGGCGGCATAAGAAAGCCAACGACGCGGGTCGTTGGCTTGATGACGGATTGAGGACTAGACCAACCGGTTGTGCTGGTCGGGAAATATCACGGTAGGTTGGTGGGCCCGGGCCTCGGCAAAGTCGACGAGGGCGTAGGAAAAAACGATGATGATGTCGCCCACGGCCACGCGGCGGGCGGCCGGCCCGTTCAGGCAAATCATGCCCGAGCCCCGCTCACCCTTGATGGTGTAGGTTTCGAGCCGCTCCCCGTTGTTGACGTTGACCACGGTCACCTTCTCGTTTTCCACCATGTTGGCCGCGTCGAGCAGGTCTTCGTCGATGGTGATGCTGCCCACGTAGTGCAGCTCCGCCTGCGTGACCTTAACGCGGTGAATTTTCGATTTGAGAACCTCGATGTGCATGGGAAAAGCGAGCGGGTGATTTTGGGCCGCAAAGATACACAGTTAGGGTGTGAGAGTAAGAGGGAACGGGGGCAGGAGTTGTTAGAGGCATCCGGGCAAGTCCTGAGCGGTAAACCACCCCTTCTTTTTGCCCCGCCTTCACACCTGCTTACCCCACGCCAACTAGCACGTTGTCGATGAGGCGCACGCCGCCGAGCCACGCGGCCAGGCAAATCACCAGCGGCTGTTCGGCCGAGGGGCCCGCCCAGGCCGGCTGCAGGGTCTGCGCGTCGGCCACTTCCAGGTACTCCAGCTCGATGTCGGGAAACTGCTGCAGCCACTCCGCGCCTTGTTGCTGGGCCTCGCCCGGCGAGCTGCCCGCGTGCAGGGCCGCGGCGGTGAGCTGCAGGGCCTCGTAGAGGCGCGGCGCCACGGCGCGGGCCTCCGGGCGCAGCCGCCGGTTGCGCGAGGACATGGCCAGGCCGTCGTCTTCCCGGATGGTGGGGCAGCTGACCAGCTCCAGGTCGAAGCTCAGATCGGCCAGCAGCTGCCGCACCACGGCCACCTGCTGCCAGTCTTTCTGCCCGAAGTAGGCCCGGTGCGGGCGGCTGAGGTGAAATAGCTTGCTAACCACCGTGGCCACCCCGTTGAAGTGCCCGGGGCGCTTGGCGCCTTCCATCACCCGCTCCAGCGGCCCGAAATCGAAGCGCACCACGCTCGGGCGCGGGTACATCTGCTCCACGGTGGGCGCAAAAATCACCGCGGCGCCCGTGCCCTGCAGCAGTTCCGCGTCGGATTCGAGGGTGCGGGGATAGAATTTGAAGTCGTCCGCGTTGTTGAACTGCGTCGGGTTGACGAAGATGCTAACCACGACCACGTCGTTTTCGGCCGCAGCGCTGCGCACGAGCTGTAAATGCCCTTCGTGCAGGGCGCCCATGGTGGGCACAAAGCCAATGCGGCGGCCCTCCCGGCGCCAGGTTTCGGTGAGGGTTTGCAACGCGTCGGCGGTTTCAAGTATCTCCATGTCAGCGAGACGCCCCCGGAAGTTCCGGGGGGAGTATAATGGATTTATCGGGCAAAATTGTTTAATTTTGTGCAGCCCAATGGTGTTCCCTTTTTCTAACCCCTCCATTACGCCCGTATGTCGAAGCTGAGAATCCTCTACGCCGCCACGGAAATCAACCCGTTTCTGCAAACGACTCGGGTAGCTGAGTTCCTGCGGCGCCTGCCCCAAGGTATGCAGGAAATGGGGATGGAAATCCGCATTTTCGTGCCCCGCTTCGGCATCATCAACGAACGGAAGAACCGCCTGCACGAGGTGGTGCGCCTCTCCGGCATCAACATCGCCGTGGGCGAAGATGAAAAGCCGCTGATCATCAAGGTGGCGTCGATTCCGAACGCCAAGCTGCAGGTGTACTTCATCGACAACGAGGACTACTTCCACCGCAAATCGGTGCTGCGCGACAAGAACGACCAGTTCCACGCCGACAACGACGAGCGCGCCATCTTCTTCTGCAAGGGCGTGCTCGAAACGGTGAAGAAGCTCGGCTGGTCGCCGGACATCGTGCACTGCAACGACTGGATGACGGGCCTGATGCCCCTGTACCTGAAAACGACCTACAAGAAGGACCCGATTTTCAAGGACGCCAAGTCGATTTTCACGGTCTACAACAACGAGTTTGACCACAAATTCGAGGGCAACATCATCGAGAAGGCCAAGATGCTCGACATCGATGACTCGATGCTGGCCGCGCTGGAATCGGCCGACTTTGCCGGCTTCGTGAAGATTGGCATGGAGTACGCCGATGCCGTGGTGCGTTCCGACGAGGACTTCAGCGAAAACCTGAATGCCCTGTTTCAGGAGTACGCTACCCGCCACAATCTCGGCCAAGTGGCTGACGATGAGAACCTGCTGAGCTCTTACTACGCGCTGTATAATGAATTGGCCAACTAGGCTGTTTCCCGTTCGGACGTCGATGGCATTGCTGTTGACGTCCGCATTGTTTTCGCTCGCTTCGTGCGAGGACACCAACGAACTGGGCGTTGACTTGCCGGGAACTACGCCCATCAACACCGAATTCGAGGAATTCCCGGTTACTGCGTCCACCACTCGGCTGGATTCGCTGCCGACCACCCAGAAGGACCACTTCCTGGTGGGTCAGCTGCAAGACGGCAACACCGGCGGCCTGCTGGAGGCCCGGTCGTTCTTGGAAGTAGCCGCGTCTACCGACTCGCTGCCCTCGCAGTACGCGTCGCTGAATCCCAAGCTGGATTCGGTGGTGATACTGGCCGGGTTCGACCGCGTGTACGGCAGCACCACGGCGCCCATGCGCCTGACGCTCTACGACCTGCAGCAGCCGCTGGACGACTTCACGACTTACAACTCCACCAGCACCATTCCGCTGGGGGCAGCCATTGCGTCGAACGTGGCGGTGAACTTGAACCGGACCGTACGCGACAAAATCAACACGCTGGACAGCCTGCAGAACCTGCCGGCCCGGATTCCGCTGTCGGCCGATCCGGCAAACCCGACGACGTGGGCGCGGCAGCTGTTTGCCAAGCTGCTGTCGACGTCGTCGGTTACGCTCACGGACACGGACCTGCGCACGGTGTGGAAGGGCATCGGGCTGGTAGCCAATAGCTCGGGCACGGCCGTCGGCTTTAGCCGTTCGGTGCTCTCGTCGGTGTACGTGTACTACCATTTGCCCATCACCGCCAGCGTGAACAAGCGCAAGGTGTACCGCATCCTGTTCGGCGACCCACTGCAAGTGGCGTCGTCGCCGCGCTACTTCTCCAACATTCGCTACACGCTCAACACGCCCGGCTCGCCGTTCAACGCGCTGCAGGGCAACGGCCGGGCGCAGGTGGCTTCGACGGCCTCCGGCGACGTGGTCTACAGCCAAGACGGCACCGGCCTGACTACCAAGCTGGTCATTCCGGGCCTGGACGTGCTGAAGGCGCGACAGGCGCAGGGCAACCTAATCATCAACCGGGCGGAGCTGATTGTGCCGGTCAAGTCGTACAGCACGGCGCAGTTTAGCGCACCCGCGCAGCTGTACCTCTACGAGGCCAACAACGACAACAACCGCATTCTGCTCTACAACAACGGCTTGCTTCAGTATGACCGTTTGGTGCAGCAGGAAGGCTACCTCGTGCCGACGGCCAACCTTCCGCAGGCATTGTCACTGGTTGAGGCCAACGCCACCACCAAGTACTACCGTACCTTGCTGACCGGCTACGTGCAGGCCTACGCCAAAGGCCAGCTGCCCGCGCCGGCCCCGACGGCGCTGCTGCTCTCGCCCACGCGCCGGCGTTCTGGCGGAGAGCTGACGCTGGACCGCGCGGCAATCGATGCGCCAAATATCAAGCTGCGCGTATACTACTCGAAGACGACGGCGCGCTAGCCCTTACTTTTGCAGTCTGGCCCGAGCTTTGCCTCGGGCCGGACTTTCCATTTCCCCTGACTTTTTACTTTCCTGACCCCGTATGTGCGGAATAGTAGCTTACATCGGACACCGTGAGGCTTGTCCCATCATTTTGAAAGGCCTGCACCGCCTGGAGTACCGCGGGTACGACTCGGCCGGCATTGCGCTGCTCAACGGCGAACTGAACGTCTTCAAGAAGAAAGGTAAAGTAGCCGATTTGGAGTCGTTTATTGCCGACAAAAACGTGCACGCGCACATCGGCATGGGCCACACCCGTTGGGCCACCCACGGCGAGCCGAACGACGTCAACGCGCACCCGCACTACTCCACCTCGGAGCGCATTGCCATCATCCACAACGGCATCATCGAGAACTACGCCGCCCTGAAGCAGCACCTGCAGCACCAAGGCCACGAGTTCCACTCCGACACCGATACGGAGGTGTTCGTGAACCTGATCGAGGAAATCCAGAAGCAGAACAACTGCTCGCTGGAAGAGGCCGTGCGCCTGGCCCTGCACGAGGTGGTGGGCGCCTACGCCATCGTGGTGCTGAGCAAGGACAACCCCGGGCAGCTGATTGCCGCTCGCAAAGGTTCGCCGCTGGTTATCGGCGTTGGGCAGGAGGAGTTTTTCCTGGCCTCGGACGCGACGCCCATCATTGAGTACACCAACGAGGTCGTGTATGTAAACGACTACGAAATTGCCGTCATCCGCGACGGGAAGCTCGACATCCGCACCAAGGAAGACGTACAGCAGACGCCCTACATTCAGAAGCTGGAGCTGGAGCTCGACAGCATCGAGAAGGGCGGCTACGAGCACTTCATGCTGAAGGAAATCTTCGAGCAGCCGAAGTCGATTCTGGATTCGATGCGCGGCCGCCTGGAGCTGGAAGCTTCGCACCTGAACATGGGCGGCGTGCGTGCCTTTGAGCAGAAGTTCTTGAACGCGCAGCGCATCATCATCGTGGCCTGCGGCACCTCCTGGCACGCCGGCCTGGTGGCCGAGTACCTGCTGGAGGATCTAGCGCGCATCCCGGTGGAAGTGGAGTACGCCTCGGAGTTCCGCTACCGCAACCCGGTGCTGTCGGAGCGCGACATCGTTATTGCCATTTCGCAGTCGGGTGAGACGGCCGACACCCTGGCTGCCATCGAACTGGCTAAGAGCAAGGGCGCTACCATTTTCGGCATCTGCAACGTGGTGGGTTCGAGCATTGCCCGCGCCACCGACGCGGGTGCGTACACCCACGCCGGCCCGGAAATTGGCGTAGCCTCGACCAAGGCCTTCACGGCCCAGGTGACGGTGCTGACGCTGCTGGCCATGATTGTGGGCCACCGCCGCGGCACGCTCTCCGACCAAAAGCTGCGCGAGCTGATGATGGAGCTGTACACCATTCCGCAGAAAGTGGAAAAGGCGCTGGAGCTGGACACCGAGATTCGCCAGATTTCGGAAATCTTCAAGGACGCCACCAACTTCCTATACCTGGGCCGCGGCTACAACTTCCCGGTAGCCCTGGAAGGCGCGCTGAAGCTCAAGGAAATCAGCTACATCCACGCCGAGGGCTACCCCGCGGCTGAGATGAAGCACGGCCCCATCGCGCTGATTGACGAGAACATGCCGGTGGTCGTTATTGCCACCCGCGACAGCTCCTACGAAAAGATCGTGTCGAACATCCAGGAGGTGAAAGCCCGCAAGGGTCGCATCATCGCCGTGGTGAGCGAGGGCGACACGACCATCCCGCCGATGGCCGAATTCGTGGTGGAAGTGCCCCATACCTCGGAGGCCCTGACCCCGCTGGTGTCGGTGATTCCGCTGCAGTTGCTCTCATACCACATTGCCGTGCTCCGCGGCTGCAACGTGGACCAGCCCCGCAACCTGGCTAAGTCGGTAACGGTGGAGTAAGCTCCGGGCTTAAAATGCAAAAGCCGCTTCGGTTCTCCGAAGCGGCTTTTTTGTTGCGGTTTTGCCTCTACAAGTCAAATGACTCACCGCGCAGGGCCAGGCGCTTGAGCAGGGGGCAAATGTGGTAGCGCGGGTCGTGAGTGTCGTCCCACAGCATGCTGAGCACGTCGTGCAGGCGGGCAACGCCTACGGCATTGGCTTGGGCCAGCAGGTTGCCGAGGACGGGCGTCAGCGCCGCGCTGGCGCCCGCGGGGCTGACAAGGCCTTCTTGCAGGGCAAAGCAAGCCTCATTGACGCTCAGGGCCAGCAGGCGAGGCGTAAACAGGCCCACGCGGTCGGCTACCAGGCAGTGCGCGGTGCCGAGGCGGGCGCACACATCGGCCAGTTGGTCGGCATCGTCGGCGTCGTAGGCGCTGACTTCGAGCAAGGGCCGGTTGAGCAGCGTGGGCAGGCCGCAGAAGCCGAACACCGGGTACGCGGGCTTGTCGGCCCCAAAGCGGCCGGCCAGGGATTCGGTGGCGGCTTCGACGAAGGCCACAATGCCCTCTTTTTCCTCGTAGAGCGGGCCGTAGTTGCCAAAATCGAACACGACGTCGGCGGTGGGTAGCGCATCGTCGAGTAGGGGCATGGCCTCCTCGATTTCGTCGACGAGGCGGCCGGGGCCGGCGGGCACAAAGGTGTACTGATGCGCAGAACCGAACTTCTGGCGAAATTCGGCCGCAAGGTGGGCGCCGTCGAGGATGAGCAGGTGCATGGTTTTGGGTAAGTTCGGCCCGCAAATTAGGGCCGCGCGGCCCGTTCCCTTTTCCCATGGCAAACACCATCATCAACTCGCCCGAGGCTCCGGCCCCTATCGGGCCTTACAGCCAGGCCGTGCAGGCCGGCAACACCATCTACGTATCGGGCCAGATTGCCCTCGACGCCTCGGGTGGGCAGCTCATCGGCGAAGGCGACGTGCAGGCCCAAACCCACCAGGTGATGCGCAACGTGCAGGCCGTGCTGGCCGCCGGCGGCTACACCTTGCAGGACGTGGTGAAGTGCAGCATCTTCGTCAAGGACCTTGGTCACTTCGGCACCATCAACGAAATCTACGGCTCCTACTTCGGCCAGGGCCCCTACCCCGCCCGCGAAACCGTGGAAGTAGCCCGCCTACCCAAGGACGTGCTGGTAGAAATTTCCTGCATAGCTGTCAAGTAGCCAAGGGCGAAGTGGTGAAAGGTGAAATTGTGAAATGCCAGAACGTCACTTCACAAATTCACCTTTCACCACTTCGCCATTTGCGTATTCGTACCTTTGCGCCGCGTTTGGGCCCGGGCAGTTAGCCGGGGCCCGAAATTGTCGTTTCGTATGGAAAGAGAAGTTCGGGTGCGTTTTGCGCCCAGTCCGACCGGGCCGCTGCACATCGGCGGCGTGCGCACTGCGCTCTACAATTACCTGCTGGCCCGCAAGCTGGGCGGCAAGATGCTGCTGCGCATCGAAGACACCGACCAGAACCGCTTCGTGCCCGGCGCCGAGCAGTACATCATGGACTCGCTGCGCTGGTGCGGCATCGAGATTGACGAAGGCATCGAGCAAGGCGGCCCGCACGCGCCCTACCGCCAAAGCGAGCGGAAACCCATGTACCGCCAGTACGCCGACCAGCTCATCAAGGACGGCTATGCCTACTACGCCTTCGATACGCCCGAGGAGCTGGACGCCATGCGCGCCCGTCTGACGGCCGCCAAGGTCACCAGCCCGCAGTACAACAGCATCACGCGCACCCAGATGCGCAATTCGCTGACCTTGCCGGAAGAGGAGGTAAAGCAGCTGCTGGAAAGCGGCGCGCCTTACGTCATCCGCCTGAAGGTGCCGCGCAAGGAAGAAGTGCGCTTCAACGACCTGATCCGCGGCTGGGTGGTGGTGCATTCGTCCTCCATCGACGATAAAGTGCTGATGAAGTCGGACGGCATGCCGACCTACCACTTGGCCAACATCGTGGACGACCACCTGATGGAAATTACCCACGTGATTCGCGGCGAAGAGTGGCTGCCCTCGGCCCCGCTGCACGTGCTGCTGTACCGCTACCTGGGCTGGGAAGACACCATGCCGCAGTTTGCCCACCTGCCCCTGCTGCTCAAGCCCGACGGCACCGGCAAGCTGAGCAAGCGCGACGGCGACAAGCTCGGTTTCCCGGTGTTCCCGCTCGAATTCCACGGCAAAGACGCCGAAACCGGCGAGCCGACGGTGAGCAGCGGCTACCGCGAATCGGGCTACCTGCCCGAGGCCTTCGTGAACTTCCTGGCCTTCCTGGGTTGGAACCCGGGTACTACGCAGGAAATCTTCTCAATGGACGAGCTCATCGAGGCCTTCTCGATTGAGCGCGTGAGCAAGTCGCCGGCCCGCTTCGACCAAAACAAAGTGCGCTGGTACAACGAGCAGTACCTGCGCGCCAAGCCCGACGCCGAACTGGCCAAGTACCTCACCGACGCGCTGCAAGCTCAGGGCATAGCCGCCGAGCTGCCGGCCGAGAAGGCCGAGCAGATTGCCGGCCTGGTGAAAGAGCGCGCCACCTTTCCGGCCGATTTGGCCCGCGAAGCCCGTTTGTTTTTCGAGCGCCCGACGAGCTACGACGAACAAATCGTCAGCAAGAAGTGGAATGCCCAGGTAGCGGCCGCCTTCACGGCCTTTGCCGAGGCGCTGCCCGCTGCCCCGGACACCACGCCCGACGGCCTCAAGGCCCTGCTCACGCAGGTAGTCGAAGGCCAGGGCATGAAGCTGGGCCAGGTGCTGCAGGCCCTGCGCATGGCCGTGACGGGCTCCGGCGCCGGCCCCGACCTGATGCACATCATGAGCATTCTGGGCCCGCAGGAAACGGCGGCGCGGCTGCAAGCAGCCGTGACTGCGCTGGCGGCTCACGCCGGCTAAGCAACCCTGCTCAGATTGAAACGCAACCGCCCGGTGGCCTTCGCTACCGGGCGGTTGCGTTTAAGGACGAGCCATAACCGGCCGCCGAGCTGGCAGCTACCTGCGGATGCATCCGTAGTGCGGCCGCTTGCGTAGTTGGGAAGCTGTGCAGCGCGTCGGCAGCCCAGAAGAGCCCGCCGGCCGGTGCACCACCCACCTTTAGCCACGATGCATCATGGCCAAGAAACCCGTCAAAAAGAAGCAGCAGGACCCCGACAAAAAGCCTAAGGTCCACAAAGAGCTGGAAGGCTTTGAAATCAAGGTGAACCCGCTGGGCGAAATCACCTCCTCGTACAGCATCGAGCAGATCAACGAGTTTTTGAACCGCCACGTGCGCGACAAGAAGCTGGTGAACCGCGACGGGCAGTTCGGGGAGAAAGCCGCCGAAGATGCCGCCGTCGAGGACGACGAGGACTTCCCGGTGGAAGACGGCCGCGCCGAGGAGCCCGAGGAGTCCGACGAGGACTTTATGCGCCGCAGCTCCCGCGAAGCCAAGAAACCCAAGAAAGCCGACGAGGAGCCCCTGGCCCCGGACACCGACGAATAAGCCGGCTTAGCCGCCCGCAGGCTTCGGCAAACGCCGCCGGCCGGGTTTTCCTGCGCGGAAAGCCCGGCCGGCGGCGTTTTTACTACCGACTTCGCTATACTTGCCACCGTCACCAATTCCTTCTACCCGCATGAATTCCCACGACGTTGACTACCGCATTCTGGGCCACGATATCCAAGTGTTGGAAATTGAGCTGGACCCCGGCGAATCCGTCATTGCCGAAGCCGGCACCATGGTCTACATGGAAGAAGCCATTGCCTGGGACACCCGTATGGGCGACGGCTCCGAGCCCGATCAGGGCTTTTTTGGCAAGCTCATGCAGGCCGGCACGCGCCTGATTACCGGCGAGTCGCTGTTCATGACGCACTTCACCCACGCCGGTCGGCACGGCAAGGCGCACGTGGGCTTCTCAGCGCCCTACCCCGGCACCATTATGCCGCTGGATTTGCGCACCATGCCGCAGGGCCTGATCGTGCAGAAAGACGGCTTCTTGGCCGCAGCGCGGGGTACCAAGCTCTCCATTCACTTCAACCAACGCCTGGGCTCGGGCTTCTTCGGCGGCGAAGGATTTATCCTGCAGAAGCTTACCGGCGACGGTAAAGCGTTTATTCACGCCGGCGGTACCGTTATCGAGCGGCAGCTGCACAACGAAGTGCTGCGGGTAGATACCGGCTGCGTGGTGGCTTTTGAGCCCAGCATTGACTTTAGCGTGGCCCGCGCCGGCAACCTCAAGTCGATGATTTTTGGGGGTGAGGGGCTGATGCTGGCCACCCTGCGCGGCACGGGCCGCGTGTGGCTGCAGTCGATGCCGGTGAAGAAGCTGATTCAGGCCCTGATGCCCAACGGAGCCAACGCCCGCAAGGAAAGCGGCAGCGTCCTTGGCAACTTCGTCGGCAACATTCTCGACGAATAGCCGCGGCTGGCAACGCGCCGGCGGCGCCCCGCGGGGTGCCGCCGGCGGTTGATTGTATTAGAGGGAATCGGCCACCACGGCGGTGGTTTCTTCGTCAGATTGGCCCGGGCCGAGCTGCGCGGCAATGATGCCGAGGCTGATAAGCAGCGCCAGCACTAGCAGCCCCAACAATCCCAAAACGGAACGAGTGCTGAGCAAATCTTTTACGCCCTGACGACGGCGGGGCCGCTTGCGACGCGAAACGTACGGCTTCGAAGCAGCTTCAGAGACAGTAAGGGTGGGCAAAGCGAACGGGTGGGTTGAATGATGAGATGCACTAATATATAAATTTTACCATGATTTATCCAATGACATGGGACAATTTTCATCCCTTCCGATGCATTTTATTTGAAGGATTGGGCAATAAGTCGATTTAATCCAGGATTAATGCAGAGGCTGAAAATAGCCGGCTGCGTCAGCCCGTGACTCACTACAACGCGGTATTTCGGCCCGCTACTCAGCTGCGCGCTTGTTAACGGGGCCCTACGCCACGCGCGGCCCGCCAGCCCTTATCGTACAGCTCCCAATTGCTGGCTTTGCCGGTGCTGTCGTAGAGCTGCCAGAGGCCGTACCAGTAAAAGCGCACGGTATCCGGCTCGACCACTACCCGCGCCTGACCCTGGCGGGCCAATTGCCCATTGGGCCGGTAGTAGCGGATGCTGATGCGGCCCCGGCGGTGGTAACGCTCGGTATGGTCAAGCACGCCTTCGGGCCGGTAGTAGCGCCAGTGCCCCGTGGGATGGTCGCGGCGGTAGTGGCCGCGGGTGGCCAGGCGCGTATCGGCCTGGTCGTAGTAGGTGCGCCAAGGCCCCTGACGGGAACCGTCGACCCGCACCCGGTTACGCGACCAAAACCCAATTGGTGGCCGAACGGTGGTGCAAGCAGCCGCCAGCAACACACCACTTAATGCCAATAATAGCAGACGCATGAAAGGGCTCAACGATGATGTCTGCCCTTAAACTAAGAATTTAGTTGATCATTCCCCAGCCGTTCCGAGCAGCTCTTCTATCAGCTCCCGGGAATTGCTCAGGCGCGGGACTTTGTGCTGCCCGCCCAACTTGCCGCGGCGGGCCAGCCACTGCTCAAACGTGCCGGCCGCGGCCACCGTCAGCACCGGGGGCTGCAGGGCCAGGTCGCGGTAGCGCTTGGCGTCGTAGTCGGAGTTGAGCTGGCGCAACGTCGCGTCGAGCACCTGCCCGAACTCAGCCTCGTCCTTGGGCGGCTGGGTGAATTCGATTAGCCACTGGTGCCCGCCGCGCGACTGGGCCCCGCTGCCGAAGTACACCGGGGCGGCGGTGTAGTCGCGCACCAGCGCGCCGGTGGCGGCGCAGGCAGCGGCCACAGCGGCTTCGGCGTTTTCCACCACCACTTCCTCCCCGAAAGCATTCAGGAAGTGCTTGGTGCGGCCCGCAATGCGGATGCGGTAGGGCGCCAGCGAGGTAAAGCGCACCGTGTCGCCAATCTGGTAGCGCCAGAGGCCGGCGTTGGTGCTGATAACCAGCGCGTAAATCGGCCCTATTTCGACCTGCTCCAGGGTGAGGGTGCGCGGGTGCTCCCGCCCGATTTCTTCCACCGGCATAAACTCGTAATAGATGCCGTGGTCGAGCAGCAGCAGCAGGTCCTGGGAGTCGGGTTCGTCCTGAAAGGCGAGGTAGCCCTCGGAAGCGTTGTAGATTTCGAGGTAGCGCATGCGCTCATCGGGGATGAGCTGGCGAAACAGCTCCCGGTAGGGCCCGAAAGCCACGGCGCCGTGCATAAACAGGCGCAGGTTCGGCCAGACTTCCGTCACGGGCACGCCCCCGGCCAGCTCCGACACGCGCCGCAGCAGCACGATCATCCAGGTGGGCACGCCAGCCAGGCAGGCCACGTTTTCGGTGAGCACGTGCCGGGCCATGCGCTCCAGCTTTTCCTCCCACTCGCCCAGCAGCGCCAGCTCCAGCGGCGGCGTGCGCCGCGACTCGGCCCACACCGGCAGGTTGTGCATGATGATGGCCGACACGTCGCCGATGTGGGAAGCGGGGTCGTCGGGGCGGAAGGTGTTGGGCCCGAGCGAGCCGCCGAGGGCCAGGGTTTTGCCGCGCAGCACGCCCGCGTCGGGGTAAAGCGTCTGGGCCACGGCCACCATGTCGCGGCCGGCGCGGTAGTGGCAGTCTTCCAGCGAGGCGGCCGTGACGGGAATGTACTTGCTGCGGGCGTTGGTGGTGCCGCTGCTCTTGGCAAACCACTGCACGCGGCCGGGCCAGAGCACGTCGTCCTCGCCGCGCAGGGTGCGCTCAATCCAGGGGTACAGCTGCTCGTAGCTGCTCACAGGCACGCGCTGGGCCAGCTCGCGGGGCGAGAGGTCGTCGGCGTAGCCGTAGAGCCGGCCCCAGTCGGTGTGGCGGGCGGTGCGCAGCAGCTCCTGCAGCAGCTCGGCCTGCACGGCGTGGGGCTCGGTGCGGATGCGCTCCAGCCGGGCGAGGCGGGGCTTGACCATCCAGGTGAGCAGGGTATCAATGACCACGGATTACGACGAGTTGTTCCGGATTAGCCGGAGGTGGTGAACGATGGGCGCCGGGCGCCGGTGTCGCATACGTATGGAGCGGCTGTCGGGCTACTGCGCAGCCGCTCGGGGCAAATTACCACTTTCCCCGCCACGGCTCCGGGCCGCCCGGTTGGCGGGCGGCAACGGCAGTACGCGCCCGAACCGGCCGGCTCCGCAACCCCCAAAATCCGCGGCAGGCCAAGAGCTAGATTTTGCGCTTCAGCTCGAAGTGCTTGCCCAGGTACACGCGGCGCACCATCTCGTCGGCGGCCAGCTCTTCGGCGGTGCCGGCCTTAAGCAGCTTGCCCTCGAAGAGCAGGTAGGCCCGGTCGACGATGCTGAGCGTCTCGTTCACGTTGTGGTCGGTGATGAGGATGCCGATGTTTTTGTGCTTGAGCTTGGCCACAATGCCCTGGATTTCCTCAACGGCAATGGGGTCGACGCCGGCGAAAGGCTCGTCGAGGAGCACGAATTTGGGGTCGACGGCCAGGGCGCGGGCAATTTCGGTGCGGCGCCGCTCCCCGCCCGACAGCACCCGGCCGAGGTTTTTGCGCACGTGGTTGAGGCTGAACTCGGTGAGTAGTTCTTCCACCTTGTCGCGCTGGGCCTGCTTGGGCAGCTTGGTCATTTCCAGCACCGAGAGGATGTTTTCCTCCACCGTCAGGTCGCGGAACACCGACGCTTCCTGGGCCAAGTAGCCGATGCCGCGGCGGGCGCGCTGGTAAATGGGCAGGGAGGTAATGTCCTCGTCGTCGAGGAAAATGCGGCCTTCGTTGGGTTTCACCATGCCCACCGTCATGTAGAACGAGGTGGTTTTGCCCGCGCCGTTGGGCCCGAGCAAGCCCACGATTTCGCCCTGCTCCACGTGCAGGCTCATGTCGTTGACGACGGTGCGTTGCTTGTATTTCTTAACGAGGTGTTCGGCGCGCAGAATCATGGGGGGCAAAGTTAACATTCTCGCCCGCGGCAGGGGAAACGGTCGAGTTGGCACGAATAATGGGCTTGCAACGCTATTAAACGCCATTTTTGCACTACATGCCCAACACTTTTATGTCCGTCCACCGTATTTTTTCACTCACTGCTGTGGCCGCCGTCCTCAGCCTGCTGCCGCGGCTAACTCAGGCCCAAGCCGTTACCGACGTAGCCCGCGCCACCCAAGCCCGCGACTCAGTGCTGCTGCGCGCCAACACTTACCGCCAGACCATCGAGCAGCAGGCCGCCCGGTTTGACGTGACGGTGCACCGCCTGGGCAAGCGCCGCCGGGTGGTGCACGGCTACTACCTGAAGAAAAGCACCAACCCAAATTCGCTTAACGCCGGCGTGGTATCGACCAAGCGCGAAAAGGCCTGGAAACACGTCACGCGCACGCTGGCCACCGGTGTGGTGCGTGAGCGGTACCTGGGCTACCTCGACGGGCAAAAAGTGCTCGAAGAAACCCGCACCAACCACCAGACGACCTTCGTGCGCGTGTCGCGGGTGGTGCGCGCCTCGGGCATCAACCTCGTCATGGGCCGCGCCCGGCAGGGCCTGCTCACCAGCGAGGGGTACGTGCAGTGGGGCCGGGAACAGTTCCTGCTCACCGCCCCGACCAAGTTGTAACTCCCCAACAGCCTTTTACGACGGCGGCCGGCTTCCCAGTGGGGAGCCGGCCGCCGTCGTTATCAGCCCCGCTTGCCGAGCACCTGCCGGCGCAAGACCAGTTGTTCGGGCGTCGGGGTGGCGCTGGGCTCCAGGTAAAACGGAATTTCCACGTCGTAGACCTGCGGCTTGCCCTCGATTTCGGTGGTGGCGGTGCCGCGGCGCACGGTCAGGCGCACGGCCGCGTCGGAGTTGGGCTCGTCGACCAGGGGGCGCAGCAGCTGCTCGGCGTTTTGCATGGTGACGGGCCGCCCGTCGACGGCCACGATGACGTCGCCGGGCTGCAGGCCGAAGGCGTTGGTCGGGGGCTTCACGTTCACGGCCTTGAACTCCTGCTTTTTGTCGTCGAAGGCGAAGCCGATCTGCCCGAACGCCTTGACCTTGGCCGGGGCGCGGTCGGCGTAGTTCCAGCCGATTTTGCTTAGGTATTCCTGCAGGGGCAGGGCTTCGGTGCCCACCACGTACCGGTCGAAAAATTCCTGCACTTGCGGGTGCGTGAGGGCCACGATTTCCGGAATGAGCTGCGCGTCCTCGAAGGAGCGGGTGGGGCCGTACTTCTGGCGCAGGGCGAGCAGCACGTCGCGCAGGCTTTTTTGGCCTTTGGTCAGCTCCTGAATGCGGATGTCGAGCAGCAAGCCGATGAGGGCGCCCTTCTTGTACACGTTCTCATACATGTCGTCGTAGGGCTTTTCGAGGATGCGCCGGCTCATTTCGGTGAACGACACGCCCGCGGGGTACTTGCTGGCGTCCTGCACCTTTTCGCGCATGGTCTTGCGAAACTGTTCCTCCGTGGTCAGGCCCGCCTGCACCTGCACGAGGTGGGCGAAGTACTCCGTCACGCCCTCGTACAGCCAGAGGTGCTGCGACATTTTCGGGTCGCGGAAGTCAAATTCGCCGATTTCGCGGGAGTGGATATTGAGCGGGGCCAGCATGTGCAGAAACTCGTGCGAGGCCACCTCGCGCACCATCCCGTTCAGCGCCGTCGGGTCGTCGCGCTCGGGCAAAAAGTACAGCGAGGAGTAGGAGTGCTCCATGGCCCCGAAGCCGCCGGTCTGCCGGTTGACCACCGTAGAGGTCTGGTAATCGGGGAAGTACATCAGAAACTGGTAGCGCGGCACCGGCATCTGCCCGAAAAACTGCCCCAGCGCCTCGGCCATGGGCCGCATGGTTTCGGCAATCTGCTGGGCCTTCACCTTGCCCTTCTCCGATACCACCGCCACGCCGATGCGCGCCCCGCCGGCCACAAAGCTGGTGGTGTCGGGCTTGGCGTAGAGAATGGGGCCGTCGGCCAGAGTCACGTAGGAGTCGGCCGTGAAGGTGTCCTCGGTGCTGCCGCGGCGGGCGGGCAGGCCGGTGGCGGCGTACAGCTCGGGGGCGTGCTGCACCTTCACCTCGTAGGGCAGCATCTTGTAGCCTTCGAGGTAGCCGTAGAGGCCGTAGTGGTTGAGCACGTAGTTGGGGTGCTGGGGCGAGGCGTCGAAGTTGGTGCCGCCGGGCTGGAAGATGTAGCTGTCGTCCTGCTTGGCGTCCCAGGTGTCGTCGACGTGGTACTCCAGGCGCCGCAGCTTCTGGGCCTTGTCGATGACGAAGAGGTTTTGTCCCTCGCGCTTCACTTTCAGCTTCTTGCCTTTGTCGTCGTAGGCCACGAAGTCCTGCACAAAGCGGCCGTAGTCCTTTTTGGAGTACGAACCGGGCACCACGCTCGGCATCACGTAGGTCACCTGCTCCTCGCGCACCGGCGGGGTATTCACCACGATGCGCAGCTGATCGGAGGCGGCCGCCGGCTGGGTGCTGACGCTGATGCGGTAGGTGCCGGCGGGCGGCGTTTGGGCCTGAACCGAGAAGGATAGCAGCGCGCCGAGGCCGGCGCCGAATAGGGAACGTGTCATAAGCGGACGGATGAGCGGCGGCGAAAGTAGCCCCCGCGGCGGGCTAATAACGCACAAACTGCCCAAGCTGCTGCATCGGCCCGACTGCGCGGCTACCAACACCCGCGCCGGCTGCCCCGTAGCAGGTAGCTCCAACCAACCTCGCTTCGTCATGGCCCGTTTCGATAATTCGCCCCTTGTTGCCTGGGCGCCGCGCCTGCTCAGCGTGCTGCGCGTCGTGGCCGGCTTCCTCTTCCTGCTGCACGGCACCCAGAAGCTCTTCGATTTCCCGGCCGGCGGGCACGGCCCTGTGGAGCTGGCCTCGCTGATGGGCTTTGCCGGCATCCTGGAGTTGGCCGGCGGCCTGCTGCTCCTGCTGGGCCTCGTCACGCGGCCGGTGGCCTTGCTGCTGGCCGGCGAAATGGCCGTGGCCTACTTCAAAGCGCACTTTCCGCAGGCCCCGTTGCCGATTCAGAACGGCGGCGAAGGAGCCGTGCTCTTCTGCTTTATCTTCCTGTACTTAGCCGCCGCCGGCCCCGGCCCCTGGAGCCTCGACGCCTGGCGCCACCGGGCCAGCCGCCGGTAGCCGGCCGAAGCGGCGCGTATTGCTGAATACTAGCCGTTTGGGCTGCTCATTCGTCAGCCACGCTGCCCGAAGCCGACCTTCGCGCTACGGCGCGGCTGGTTTACTCGCCCCAGCCGATGTCCTTCAGGCGCAGTTGCAGGGACTTCTGCCCCCGCCACTCGTTCACGTCGATGTTGTAGCACACGCTGAACGGCTGGCCCTGGCTGATGCGCTGAAAATGCTCGGCCAGCCCGAAGCCAATGGCCTCGATGGGCGCCGAATCTTCCTGCATCAGGGTGAGCTTGAGGTGGGAGTTGCCCACGATTTTGGCCGAGCCGGGCACCGCGTACACCTGCTCCGACTCAAACACCGGGCTGCTGTTGCCCGGGCCGAAGGGCTCCATCTGGTGCAGCAGGTTGTAGAAGCTCCACGTCACCTCGCGCAGGCGCAAGGGCAGGTCGATGTCGACGGGCGGAATCATCTGCTCGTCGGTGAGGCGCGACGACACGACGGCTTCGAAGCGGCGGCGGAACTCGGGTACGTTTTCCAGCGGCAGCGTGAGGCCGGCCGCGTACATATGCCCGCCGAACTGCTCCAGCAGGTCGGAGCACTCCAGAATGGCCTGGTGCACATCGAAACCCACCACCGAGCGGGCCGAGCCGGTGGCTTTGCCGTTCGACTCGGTGAGGATGACGGTGGGCCGGTAGTACTTGTCGAGGCAGCGCGAGGCCACGATGCCGATGACGCCCTTGTGCCAGTCCTGCTTGAAGAGCACCGTGGAGCGGGAATTGCGCAGCAGCTCGTCCGTCTCGATCATCTGCAGCGCCTCTTCGGTGATGCGCGTGTCGAAGCCGCGGCGCTCGGTGTTGGTCTGGTCGACCACTGAGGCGGTGGCCAGGGCCTGCTCGGCGGTTTCGGAGAGCAGCATGGCCACCGAGCGTTTGGCGTCGCCGAGGCGGCCGGCGGCATTGATGCGCGGCGCAAAGCCGAACACCAGGCTGCTCACGTTCAGCGGCCCTTCGCGCAGGCCGGCCAGCTGCCGCAGCGCGTACAGGCCCGGCCGCGTCTCGATGGTCGGGTCATTGAGGCGGCGCAGGCCGTGGTACATCAGCAGGCGGTTTTCGCCGGTGATGGGCACGATGTCGGCCGCAATGCTGACGGCCAAGAGGTCCAGCAGTTCCAGCAGCGGCTGCTCGTCGAAGCCCTGGCTTTGGCAGAGCGCCTGCATGAGCTTAAAGCCCACGCCGCAGCCCGACAGCTCCTTGTAGGGGTACGGGCAGTCGGGGCGCTTGGGGTCGAGCACGGCCACGGCGGGCGGCAGCTCTTCGCCCGGCAAGTGGTGGTCACACACGATGAAGTCCACGCCCTGCTGCACGGCGTAGGTGATTTTGTCGACCGATTTCACCCCGCAGTCCAGCGCCACGATGAGCTTAAAGCCGTTTTTGGCCGCCCAGTCGATGCCCTGGGTGGAAATGCCGTAGCCCTCCACGTAGCGGTCCGGGATGTAGTAATCAATGCGGGCCGGGCCGAAAAGGGTGCGCAGGTACGAGTACACCAGGGCCACGGAGGTGGTGCCGTCCACGTCGTAGTCGCCGTACACCAGCACTTTTTCCTCGTGGAACAGCGCGTCGGTGAGGCGCTGCACGGCCTTGTCCATGTCGCGCATGAGCATGGGGTCGGGCAGCTCCGCCAGGTCGGGGCGGAAGTAGGACTTAGCCTCGTCGTAGGTGCAGATGCCGCGCTGGCACAGCAGGCTGATAATGGCTTCGTTGACGCGCAAGGCCTCGGAAAGGTGGCGGACCTGTTCCGGGTCGGGCGCGGGCTTACGAATCCAACGTTTCAGCATGGGTGGGGACGGCGTTATCTTCAAAAGTAAGAAGAAAACCTTGGGATTCCACTGCCCAGCACGCATTGGCGCCCCCGTCTGCGTACCTTTGGGCCCGCACCGCCTCCCTCCTATCATGCAGCGCCTCCGCGACTTTTACCGCCGTTACCGGCAGTACATCCTCTCCGATGGGCTGATGTACCTGGTATTTATCTTGGCGCTGGCGTTGATGTTTGTGTTTTTCGGGTAAGCGCCACTCACGCTGGCTCTTGCAGAAACTGCGGCGGCACGCTTTCAGTCAGCCACACGCCGTTGTCGGACCGGAAGAACTGGTGGCCGTGCCGGTGCATCTCGCCGGCCAGCACCGTCAGCACCACGGGGCTGCCGTGGCGCTGGCCCACGCGGCGGGCCGTGTCGGCGTCGGGCGAGAGGTGCACGTGGTGCCGCTCGCCGCGGCGCAGCCCTTCGGTGCGGATGCTGGCCAGGTGGCGGGTGGCCGTGCCGTGAAACAGCTGCTCGGGCGGCGTCTCTGGAGTATAGCCCAACTCTACCTGCACCGAGTGGCCCTGGTTGGCGCGGATGCGCCGGCCGTCGGGGCTGAGGGCGAAGCGCTGTTTGTCGCTGTCGGCCACGAGCTTGTCGAGCAGGGCGCGGTCGACGGCGTGGCCGTGCTGGTTGAGGCGGTGGAGCAGGTCGTCTACGTCGGCCCAGCCGGCCGCGTCGAGGGCGAGGCCAATGGACTGGGGCTCGTGGCGCAAGACCAGGGAGAGGAACTTGCTGAGGCGGCGCAGCGGGTCGGGGGCGGCGGAAGTAGCCATAACGGGAGCGGATTACGTAGGCGAAAATACCGTAAGGTAAGCTTGCGCCGGCCGCATTCTGGCCCGCGCTTGTACATTTGCCGCCCTTTCCTAGCGAGAAGCCTATGCGCTCAGTTGCCGCTCTTACCTGTGTTGCGCTCTTGTTGGCCGGGGCCTGCGCCCGCCGCGTCGACCTGACCACCCCCACCGATACCTCGGAGCCCCGGGCTACGGCCAATCCCTCGACGCCCGCCCCCACGACCACGCCCACCACCATTCCGGTGCCCGAAACCAGCATCAAGGACCTGCCCTTCGACCAGCGCAATCGGCCTAAGTGGCTGGACGACAAGATTCAGGCGCACCTGAACGCCAAGGCCGAAAACCCGCGCATCCGCATCCTGAGCTACCAGTACCGCGGCCAGACGGTGTACTACGAAACGTCGCCCTGCTGCGACCAGTACACCACGCTCTACGACGCCAAAGGCAACGTGCTCTGCGCCCCCGACGGCGGCATCACCGGCCGCGGCGACGGCAAATGCCCCGATTTCGAGAAAAACCGAACCGCCGAACAATTGGTTTGGCAAGACCCGCGCTGACGGGGAGTTGGTGGGTTAAGGCAGTGGTGGGTGTCGTTCAATTCACCAACACCTCAAACTCACTAGTTCCCTATTTCACTATTTCACCTATGATCAACACCATCGAAAAGCTCGGTGCCTACAACGTGTGGGCCAACGCCAAGCTCCTCGCTCACCTCGACGGCATCGTGGCCTCGGGCGCCGAACTGCCGGCCAAAGCTTTGCGTCTGTTTTCTCACGTACTCAATGCCCAGGCCATTTGGCTGGCCCGCCTCACCGGCACCCAGAGCCCGGTGAAAGTGTGGCAGGAACACGACCTGGCCGGCCTGCACAAGCTGCACCAGCAAACCTCGCCCTCCCTGCACCAGTACATCCGCGACGCCGACGACGCGGAGATGACTCGCATGATCAGCTACGCCAACTCCCAGGGCAACAGCTACGACAGCCAGGTGTCGGACATCCTGACCCACGCCTGCGTGCACGCCAACTACCACCGCGCCCAGGTGGCCACCAGCCTGCGCGAAAGCGGCCTGGAGCCCATCAACACCGACTTCATCACCTACTGCCGCGAGCTGGCCGGGCAGGCCTAAGCGCTGCGCTTACCTGCAGCTCACCGCCCCCACGAAACCCTTCCGCCCCCGGAAGGGTTTTTTGCTGACTTTTACCGGCCTACCAGCCGTTCTGCTTATGACTTCGTCTGCTGCTTCCGCCGCCACTGCCGCGCCCGTGCTCACGCCGGAGCGCCTGGCCTCGGCCTACACCTACCTCACTTACCGCCAGCTCATCGACGAGCTGCTGGCCCAGGGCCGCACCACCGGCCCGAACCAGTCGGAGGCCCTCACGGCCTACGCCAAGCTCAACGAGCAGCGCATGTCGCGGCTTGACAAGACCGTGCAGCTGCTGCCGGAGCTGACCGACGAGCTGGCGCGCCTGCAGGGCCAGTACGTGTGGCTGGTGCTCACCGAAGGCTGGTGCGGCGACGCGGCCCAGATCGTGCCGGTGCTCGACACCATTGCCCGGGCCAGCGGCGGCCACCTGAGCACCCGCTACCTGCTGCGCGACGAAAACCTGGACCTGATGGACCGCTACCTCACCGGCGGCACCAGCCGCTCCATTCCGAAGCTGGTGGTGCTGCGCGCCGATACGCTGACGGAAGTGGCCCAGTGGGGCCCGCGGCCGGCCGAAGCCCAGGCCCTGCTGCTGGCACTCAAGGCCCAGGGCGCCACCCACGAAGAGTACGCCGAGCGCATTCACGCCTGGTACGCCAAGGACAAAACCCGCAGCACCCAGCAGGAGCTGGTGGCCTTGCTGCGGCAGCTGGCGTAAGCCCTTCTTTTTTGCTGTTTTCTCGGCGGGCCGGTACCGGCTCCCGCCTTTTCTTTTTCGCATGTCTGCTCACAAGCACGCCCAAACCCACTACCCCGTCGTCGACGTCATCAAGCACCGCTGGAGCCCGCGGGCCTTCACCCCGCAGCCCCTCAGCGACGACGACCTGCGCACCCTCTTTGAAGCCGCGGCCTGGGCCCCCAGCGCCATGAACGAGCAGCCCTGGCGCTTCATCTACGCCCACCGCGAGCAGACCGAGGCGTTTCAGCGCATCTGGAACTGCCTGCTACCCGGCAACCAGCCCTGGGCCAAGCACGCCGCCGTGCTGGTGGTGGTGCTGGCCCGCAAGACCATGGGCGCCAACGACGCGCCTAACCGCCACTACCTGCACGACACCGGCATGGCTACCGCCAACCTGCTGCTGCAAGCCGCCAGCATGGGCATTCACGGCCACGTGATGGGCGGCTTCGACATGGCCAAAACCCAGGAGGCCCTGCACCTGCCCGCCGACCTGGAGCCGGCCACCTTCCTGGCCTTGGGCTACGTGGGCGAAGCCGAGCAGCTCGAAGAGCCGTTCCGCTCGCGCGAGCTGGCGCCCCGCTCGCGCAAGCCGCTAAGCGAGTTTGTGTTCGAGAACGAATTACCGGCATAACACCGGGGTTTAGAACGTCATGTCGAGCTTGTCGAGACATCTCGCGTGCTGACTCCTGATAGTGACCCTCAAGGTGGGAATTACTATCCGGCGAGATGTCTCGACAAGCTCGACATGACGGCCCGAGTTTACTTTATCGTCTTCCCACACCTCCTTCTTCCATGCACACCCAACGTTTCCCCGCGGCTGAGCGCGGCCTGAAAGACATCGGCTGGCTGCAAAGCAACTTCACGTTCAGCTTCAGCTCCTACCCCAACCCGGTGCGTGCCGGCTTCGGGCTGCTGCGCGTGTTCAACGACGACTACGTGCAGCCCGGCAACGGCTTCGGCATCCACCCGCACCAGAACATGGAAATCATTTCGGTGATGCTGGCCGGCAAGATGAACCACCTCGACTCGCTGGGCTACAAGGAAGTGGTGGAGGCGGACTGGGTGCAGATCATGAGCGCCGGCGCGGGCCTGCGCCACGAGGAGCACAACGTGGGCGACGACGAGGTGAACTTCCTGCAGATCTGGATTGAGCCCAAGCTGCAAAACATCAACCCGCGCTACCAGCGCCGCTCCTTTCCGCGCGCCAAGCGCCGCAACCAGCTCACCACCATCGTCTCGAACGAGGAGGGCCAGGGCCACTGCTGGATCAACCAGAACGCCCGGCTCAGCCTGGGCTACTTCGAGGCCGGCAGCACGGTGACGTACGCGCTGAACCCCACCAACAAATGCGTGTTCGTCTTTGTCATCGAGGGCGAGGTGCGCATCGGCGGCGAAACCGTGCCCCGGCGCGACGCGCTGGGCCTCTGGGGCACGGCCGAGTTTACCGTCGAATGCGCGCAGGAAAGCCAGTTCTTGCTCATCGAGGTGCCAATCAACCACTGAGGCTGCTTGTACCGAAGAAGAACGTCAGGTCGAGCGAAGCCGAGACATCTCCCGTACTGACGCCTGAGGGTAACCGGTTCGTTCAACGAAAAGGTTAGTACCCACGCGAAATGCCTCGACAAGCTCGACCTGACGTTCGGGCAAGGCGGCTGATTGGCCCTGAACCGCCGCGGTTTAGCAACTTTTCCGGCCACTGGCTAGTTTTGTGCTCGTTATGCTCGTCCAACAGCTCATTATCCTCGCGCTTTTCCTCGGCGCGGCCTTCTACATCGGCCGGCGCCTGTGGCAGAGCTTCTTTGCCAAATCCGACGGCGGCTGCCCCAAGGGCTGCGGCGCCTGCAGCGCCATCGACGTGGACGCTATGCAGCGCACCATCGAAAAGGCTCAGCGCCAAGCTCAACACGCCGGCTAGCTGAACATTTTGGTTCGGCCATATAACCCGCCCCGCCCGTGGCTGCGTATAGCCCGGGCGGGGCGGCGCATTTTACGCCCGTTCCGGATTCCTTCTCTCAATCCCTCTACTCCAAAGCACCCGACGTCATGCAAGACAAAGAAGAAGAACGCGCCCTGGTCAACGTGGAAAAAAAGCTGACGGCTGACGGCTTCACCGCCGACTTTGCCGTGCAAGACGGCCGCCTCTGCGTGATGGGCTCCGACAAAAATGTGAGCTATGCCCCCGAGGAAGTAACCATCGTCGATTTCTACCGCTTCGAGGGCGAATCCAACCCCGACGATATGTCCATCCTCTACGCCATCGAGGCGCACGACGGCACCCGCGGGACCATTTCCAACGCCTTCGGTACCTACGGCGACGACCAAATCGACACCTTCCTGCGCAAGGTCGAAGACCTGGGTAAGAACCTCGACAAAGCCCACAAATAGCCCGCCGCCCCGCCTACCCGCTCTTCCTTACCTAGCCGCGCCGCCATCGGATGTGTTTTCCCACTCGGGAAAGTCGCCGCGGGTGACGCGGCTTGTTTTTTCACCACACCTATTCACGCCGTGTTATGCCCGCCCAACTACCTCATCATCCCCTGCAGTCGGCAGCGGACCTCGACCCCTTACTGGCCCAAATCGGCGACGCCCGCGTGGTGCTGCTGGGCGAAGCTTCCCACGGCACTCACGAGTACTACACCTGGCGCGCGGCCATTACCAAGCGCCTGATCGAGGAGAAAGGCTTTCACTTCGTGGCCGTGGAGGGCGACTGGCCCGACTGCTTCGAGGTGAACGTGGCCATCAAGCAGCCCCACGACGGCAAGCCGGCCGCCCAGCTGCTGCAAACCTTTAACCGCTGGCCCACCTGGATGTGGGGCAACTGGGAAATAGCGGCGCTCATCGATTGGCTGCGGCGGCACAACGCCGCCCTGCCCTCGGGCCACAAAACCGGTTTTTACGGGCTCGACGTCTACTCGCTCTGGGAGTCGTTGGAGCAAATCATGCAGTACGCCGGGCGCAAGGGCGAGGCGGCTGCCCTGGCCGCCCAACGGGCCTACAAGTGCTTCGAGCCCTACAGCGCCGACCCGCAGGAGTATGCCGAGGCCGTGGCCTTCGTGAGCGAGGACTGCGAAGACGAAGTGCTGACCATGCTGCGCACCCTGCAGCGCCGCACGCCCGCCACCAACCCCGATGGGCTGGCCGTGGAAATCGAGTTTGCGGCCGAGCAAAACGCGCTGGTGGCCGTGAATGCCGAGCGGTACTACAAGGCCATGCTGCGCGGCGGGGGCTCGTCGTGGAACGTGCGCGACCATCACATGATGGAAACCCTCACCCGCCTGCTGGAGCTGCACGGCCCCGAGAGCAAGGCCATCGTGTGGGAGCACAACACCCACGTGGGCGACGCCCGCTACACCGACATGGTGGCCGACGGCATGGTGAACGTGGGGCAGCTGGCCCGGCAGCAGTTCGGCCGCGACAAGGTGTACATCGTGGGCTTTGGCTCGTACCAGGGCTCGGTCGTGGCCGGCAAAAGCTGGGGCGCCCCGCTGGAAAAGATGCCCGTGCCCGAGGCCCGGCTCAACTCTTGGGAAGCCCTGCTGCACACCGACATCGGGCAAGATGCGCTGCTGCTGTCTTCGGAGCTGCGCCCGCTGCCGGCCCTGCAGGAGCACCTGAACCACCGCGCCATCGGGGTGGTGTACCGGCCCGAGCGCGAAAAGTACGGCAACTACGTGCCCACCGTGGTGCCGGAGCGCTACGACGCCTTCCTCTACCTCGACCAGACCCGGGCCCTGCACCCGCTGCCCACCCCCGCCGACGAGCACGTGCCGCCGGACCTGTACCCCTGGGGGGTGTAAGAGCCGCTCCCGGGCCACCACGCGAAGCCCGGTCTGATTCAGGCCGGGCTTTTTTGCGGGCATTCCGGCCGGTCGCTACGGTTGAGCTTGCTCCATACGCGGACTGATGCCGCGCGCAACTTTGCAGCAACCAATTATTCATCAGCCCGTTAACTACTCCCTCACAATTCAATTGCCAGCTGCATGGACAAGAAGCATTCTGCCTCCGCCCACCACGCCGAGGCCCACTCCAGTGCCCGCATCTACACCCAACCCGAGCTGCGCGAGCGACTAAAAGACGACATCATGGCGGGCGACCGGGGCGGCGCGCCCGGTCAGTGGAGCGCCCGCAAGGCCCAGTTGCTGGCGCAGGAATACCGGCAGGCCGGCGGCGGTTACACCTTCGCCAAGCGCAGCCACGAGCAGCAGCATTTGCAGGACTGGACCACGCAAGATTGGCAAACCGCCGACGGCCACCCGGCCGCGGGGCGCGAGGGCGGCACCGCCCGCTACTTGCCCAAGCAGGCCTGGACCGACCTCACGCCCGCCCAGCGCAAGGCCACCAACGCCAAAAAACAGGCCGGTTCCCGCGCCGGCGAGCAGCACGTGCCCAACACGGCCGCGGCCCGCAACGCCCGCAAAAAAGCTACCGACGAGTAGGCTAGCTGCCCAAAATAGCGTCGGCAACCTCCCGCCCCGTGGCCATAGCCGCGTTCAGCGAGGGGTACGCGGCCCAGTCGCCGCAGCGGTACAGGCCCTCGGCCAGCCGCCGCGGCTGCTGGGCCGTTTGGCTTACTTGCCCGGCTTCGTATACCGGCAGCGCGTGCTCGATGTGGTAGGTACCCAGGCGGCGCCAGCTGTTGGCTGAGGCGCCAAACCAGCCCGCCAGCTCCTGCCGCAAGCGTTGAGCCAATGCCTCGTCGCTGAGGCCGTGCGGGCCGTGGGTGCTCACGGATATCAGCGCCTGCCCGGCCGGGGCGTATTCCGGGGCCACGTCGCTGGGAAAGGCCACGTTATGGACCAAAGCGCCGGGAGCGGCATTTAGGCGCAGCAGCTTGTCGCCGCGGCCGGGCGAAGGGCCGTCGGCGGCGAAGTAGGTGCAGGTGGTGCGGCGCGCGGCAGTGGGCTCGGTGGCCGTCAGCGCGGGCAGCAAGTGGTGGGCGGCGGGGCCGTCGGTGGCCAGCACCACGGCGCTGCCCTGCAGGGTGCGGCCGTCGGTCAGGCGCACCGTGGTGCCCTCGATGGCGGCTACGCGGGCGTGCAGCTGCACGGCGCCGGCGGGCAGGCGGGCGGCCAGTTGCTTCGGAATTTCCTGAATGCCGCGGGCCGGCAGCGCAGCGTCGCCTTCCACGAACTGCTTGAACACAAACTCGAAAAAGTTGCTGGCCGTGGTCAGCTCCCGGTCGAGGTAAATGCCGCCGAAGAAGGGCCGGAAAAACGTCTCAATCATCTGCTCGCTCCAGCCGTAGCGCCGCAGAAAGCTCAGCGTATCGGTGGCCGGGCGGGCCAGTAGTTCCTCGCTGCTGTGCTGTTTCACGTGCTGGGCCAGGCTCACCAGCCGCAGCTTGTCGGCCCAGGAGCCGATAGGGGCCGTAGCCGCCGACAGGCCCCGTAGCGGCTGGCGCAGGGGGTTGCGCAGGGTTGTTTGCCGGCCGTCGGGCAGGCGGATGACGGCGCCGGAAGTAAACGGCTGCAGCTGCAGGGCGCCGTAATCGATGAGGCGCTGCACCTCGGGGTAGCGCGTGAGCAGGATCTGAAAGCCGTGGTCGAGGCGGAAGCCGTCGGGCGTGAGGTCGGTGCGCACGCGGCCGCCCACGGCATCGGCGGCTTCGAGCACCTGCACCGGGCGGCCGGCGCGGTGCAGGTAGCAGGCGCAGGTAAGCCCGGCCATGCCGGCACCGATGATGAGGACGGGGGCTTGCGGAGAGAGGTCGGCAGCGTTCATACCCTGCCCAAACTGCAAAACCGGGGCGAAGGTTGGGAGCTAGTCGCTCAGGCTGACGCCGTATTTGCGCTTGAACGCCTGGATTTCCTCGTAGCGCATGTGCGGATTGAGCAGAAACGTGCGCTGCCCCCGAACCCACTCCCGCACCGGCACGCCGCGCTCATACCAAGCGTCCAGTAGCTCCACCAGCCGCTGTTGCTCCGGCCGCCCCCGCACAATGACTCCATCGGCGGGCCACTCTCCCACTTGAATGCGGTTCATCAGCTTCCGCTCCGGGGTTGCCCAGAGGAAAGCCGCTGTGTCATGGTAATACGCCTCAGGCGAATACCCATTATGCTCCACCCGCACGGGCGCCTGAGCCGGCAACTGCTGCTGTTGCCACCGGCCCCGTACTTCCCGGTAAGCCATGCCGACCCCTAGCACCAGCGCCCCCAGCGGCACCGCTACGGGACTGAACACGTCCTCCAGCACGAGGCGGGTCAGGCCTCCGTCGAACCAGGAAGGCGACCCGGCGGGGGGCGGGTCCACCGGCACGATGGGCAGCCAGAGCCAGGGCTCGTCGAGGTACAGGTATTCGCCGCGGCGGGCGGCTTGGCTGATGCGGTCCAGCTGGGCGGACGTCAGGGCAGTTGTCATCTGAGCCTTCGCAGAGGATATAATAACAATAACCGATTATCGGTCAGCACTTAGGGTTCTGGGGCCGTCAAGGGGTTTTGCCCAATTCCCGCGCCAGCACCGCTTCCCAATATGCCTGCACCAATTGCGGCGTCCAGGCTATCTGTCCGGTGTTAGCCATGGGATTGATGCGCACTTGGTCGCGGCCACGGTCGAGGCGCACTACGAAGCCGCACAAGGCATAGTGGCCGCGTACGGTAGCGGGCGTCCAGCGCGGCAGGTCTTTCACCGCTTCCCGGACCACGGCCTGCAGTGGCCCGCTGGCCGCCAGCACGGTCGTAACGTTGCCCAGCGAATCAATGCCGCACACCACGGGCGCGTTGGCGGGCAGTTGGGCGTACCAGGGCTGGTTGCTAAAATTCAGCAGCTTGCGGTGCAGCTGCTGGCCGTAGGCCTCGAAGCTGAGGGCATTTTTGGGCATGGCCAGCTGCTCAAACTCCGCCCGCAGTTGCTGCCGCCGCTCCCGCTCGGCGCAGGCCAGCCCCAGCCGAAACCGCTCGGCCGTCGCGCCGGGCGCTTCCATTTCCAGCACCACCTTGGGTGTCGTCAGCACGGCGCTGCCGTAGCGGGGCTTGGTGCTGAGCTGCCCGCTGCGAAACCGGCCGCGCGAAAACATTTCGTCGCTGAACGGCTGGTTGGTGCGCGTATCGATGCTCTGCCACTGCCCGTGGGGCAGGCCCTCGGCCACGGGGCCGCGGAACCGGAAGTAGGTCCGCTCCGGCAGCCACGCCCCGCTCCCGCTCGTCACGTAGTTCGGCGGCGGGGCGCCCTCCCAGTAGCCGTTTCCGTCGGTGGCGCGCCGGGCGCCCGTCGAGTCCCAGTAAGCAACGATGCGGAAGCCGCCTTCGGCCGGGAAGCGGAGCACCTGCCGCGGCTGCCCGTTGGCGTACCAGTAGTGCCACTCGCCGGTGGGCACGCCCTGCGCCAGCTGCCCGCGCACGACTGGTTTGCCGCTGCGCGCAAACTGCTCAATCGGCCCGTCGGCCTTGCCGTTGACGTAGCGCACGCGCAGGGCCAGCACGTTTTCGTCCATCCAGTAGTCGCGCGCCTCGCCGGTGAAGTTGCCGTCGGGGGTGATGCGCGTGAGCCGGCGGATGCTGGCGCAAGCCGAGGGCGTGAGCAGATAATCCGCGTCGTAAAACAACCGCACGCTGTCGTTGCGGATGACCTGGTAGCAGTCCTTGAAGTTGGGCTTGGCGGCGGTGCCCTCGCCGATGGCTACGCGCGGCACCACCGTGGCCGTCTGGGCCTGGGCCAGCACCGGCACGCCGAGCAAAAGCAGCAATCTGCAGGATATCAATTTCACTAGCAATAGCTTGTTAACCGTCTGAAAGGCCACCCAGGCTTAAAACAGGTTATGCCGCTTCGGAATCTTGCGCGTCTTCTGGGTGTAGAACTCGGCCACGCCCTTGCGCGTCATCGGAATGGTCCAGCGGCCGATGAGCTGCCCGGCTTGGTAGCCGGTCAGGGCCTTGCCGGGGTGGGTGGTGGCCAGCAACTTGGCGTCTTCGGGCTTCACGTCGGGGCCCACCTGGCCGTGGCAGCGCAGGCAGGTGGCGTCGGTGGGCAGTAGCACCAGGGGCTCCTGCACCAGAAACTGGTCCTGCTTGGGGCGCTGGGTGCGCACGGTATCTTCCTCGGTGATGAAGCGCGGCGGGCTGATCAGCTCCCGCGTGGGCTGGGCTTCCAGCTCGCGGGCCAGCTTCACCACGGCGGGCAGCTTTTCGGGCTGGCAGTACGGGTGCGCGGCGGCCACGCCTCCGGCGGCCAGCCGCTCGTTGAGCTGGGCCCGCCAGCCGCGGTCGGCGGTGCGGATGAGCGAGTCGGCCGCCCAGCGCGCCCCTTGCAGCAGTTGCGCGGGCTTGATGAGCTTGGGCTGGAAGTTTTCGGCTTCGCGGGCCAGCTCCTTGGTGTTGTCGAGGTGGTCGACGTCCTCGGGGCGGCAGGCCACGAGCAGCGGCAGCAGGGCCAGCAACGATAGGCTTCGGCGCATATAGAGTTTGGCCAACGCGCGCGGAACCTGCTGTGGCCCCGCCGGGTTTTGTACCTTTGCAAAAGTACCGCCCAAATTCGGACCCCAACGACCGATGCTTGACAAATTAGAGGCTATCAACCAGCGCTTCAACGACGTGGGCCAGCAACTGCTGGACCCCGAGGTCATGAGTGACATGAAGCGCTACAAGGCCCTGAACAAAGAATACAAGGACCTCAACAAGATTGTGGTCGAGTATAAAGCCTACCAGAACATCCTCTCCAACATCGAAGGGGCCCGCGAGGTCATTGCCACCGAAAAGGACGAGGACTTCCGCCAGATGGCCAAGGACGAGCTGGAAACGCTGCTGCCCGAGCAGGAGCGCCTCGAAGCCGTCATCAAAGACCTGCTGATTCCAAAGGACCCGAACGACTCCAAGGACATCATCCTCGAAATCCGGGCCGGCGCCGGCGGCGACGAAGCCGCGCTGTTTGCCGGCGACCTGCAGCGCATGTACATGCGCTTTGCCGAAAAGCAGGGCTGGAAGATGGAACTCGTGGACGCCATGGAAGGCACCGCGGGCGGCTACAAGGAAATCATCCTGGCCATGCGCGGCGAAGACGTGTACGGCAAGATGAAGTTCGAATCGGGCGTGCACCGCGTGCAGCGCGTGCCGGCCACCGAAACCCAAGGCCGCATCCACACCTCCGTGGCGTCGGTGGTGGTGATGCCCGAGGCCGAAGAATTCGACATCGAGCTGGACATGAACGACATCCGCAAGGACCTGTTCATGTCGTCGGGCCCCGGCGGGCAGTCGGTAAACACGACCTACTCGGCCGTGCGCCTCACGCACATTCCGACGGGCATCGTGGCGCAGTGCCAGGACCAAAAGTCGCAGCTAAAGAACTTCGACAAGGCCTTGCAGGTGCTCCGCTCGCGCATTTTCGAAATCGAGCTGGCCAAGAAAAACGAGGCCGAAGGCGCCGCCCGCAAGAGCATGATTGGCGGCGGCGACCGGTCGGACAAAATCCGCACCTACAACTACCCGCAGGGACGCGTGACCGACCACCGCATCGGCTACACCGTGTACAACCTGAGCGCGGTGATGGACGGCGGCATCGAGGACTTCATCGAACAGCTGCGCATCGCCGAAAACGCCGAGCGACTGAAGGAAGGCACCACGGCCTAAGTCGGGCTGCAGTTACCGCATTTAGAACGTCATTCCGAGCGAAGTCGAGGAATCTTGCGTGCTGACGATAGATAGTAACTTTACTATCCCAACGTCAGCAGTAGAGATGCTTCGACGCGCTCAGCATGACGTTCTTTTTTATTCTGGTTCTGCCTCGCTTCGCTACCCGATGGACTGCACCCGCCCGATTACGCTCGAAAACAGCCGCGCCCGCCTGCGGCCCCTGGAAGCCTCCGACTTCGAGGCCCTTAAGCAGATTGCCTTCGACGCCGACATCTGGCGCTACACCCTCACGCCGGCCCCGCAGGACAGCGTGGGCCTGGCGGCTTACCTGGCTCAGGCCCTGCAGGAGCGCGAAGCCGGCCGCCGCTACCCTTTCGCCATCATCGATCTGGAAACCGGCCGCCTGGCGGGCAGCACCAGCTACGGCTCCTTCGCCATGGCCGACCGGCGCCTGGAAATCGGTTGGACCTGGCTGGGCAAGGACTTTCAGCGCACCGGCCTGAACCGGGCGGCCAAGCACCTGCTGCTGCAATACGCCTTCGGGGAGCTGGGCTGCGAGCGGGTGGAGTTGAAAACCGACGCCCGCAACCACCAGTCGCAGGAGGCCATGCGGCGCATGGGCGCGGTGCAGGAAGGCACCCTGCGCAGCCACTGCTACACCCAGGGCGGGCGGCGCCGCGACACGGTGTATTTCAGCGTTCTGCGCCCCGAGTGGGAGCAGCTGCGCCGCTCGGTCTTCAGCCAGTTCGACACACGTGGGTAAGGCCCCGCAACGCCACCGCACCCGCTGGCGCCACGAAGTGGCCTCGTTCGGCTACGCCATTCAGGGCATCCGCGAGGCGTTGCTGTCGGAGCCACACCTGCGTTTCCACGCCCTGGCCACGGCCACCGTGCTGGTCCTGGCCACTTGGCTGCAGGTGTCGCGCCACGACTGGGCCTTGCTGGCCCTGGCCGTCGGCGCCGTCTGGACGGCCGAGCTGATGAATACGGCCGTGGAAACCATCATCGACCTCGTTTCCCCCGATTTCCACCCGCTGGCCGGCCGCGCCAAGGACGTGGCCGCCGGCGCCGTGCTGCTCATGGCCCTGGCCGCCGTGGTAGTCGGCCTGCTGGTGCTGGGGCCACCGCTGTGGGCGAAGGTTGTGGCGCTTAATTCTTAGGGTTGCCGAAGTAACGCTAATAAAAGGATCGGTCATCCTGAGCGAAGCGAAGGACCTTATCACGCCAGATACAGATCCAACCAACGTGATAAGGTCCTTCGCCTTGCTCAGGAAGACAGACGACTATCCGCAAGCAGGTCCCCGAGCCCGCGTTACATGGCCTCGCCGCGCAGCTTGCGCACCCGCTTGCGGGCTTCGGCGGCGTAGATGCTGCCCGAGTACTTGGTCAGCAGCTGGGTATACAGCTCTTGGGCCTTGGCTTTGTCCTGGCGGTTTTGCTCCTCGATTTCAGCCGTCAGAAACAGCGCGTCGTCGGAAAGGATGTCGTACTTGGGGTTGCTGGTGATGCGCGCCAGGGTTTCCACGGCCCCGGCGTAGTCGCCGGTGCGGCGCTGCAGCTGGCCTTTCAAAAACCAGGCTTCGTCGGTGAGGGCGTGGCCGGGGTACTTGGTCAGTAGCTGGTCGAGGCTCTTGATGGCCTGCGGCAGCTTGTTCTGGAACACCAGCAGCTCGGTGGCGGCGTAGTCTTTCAGGGCCAAGCCCGCGGTATCCATGGCCGTGTTGTCGCCGATGAGCAGGCTGAGCTGCATGGCGTCGTTGGCAATTTCGCGGCTGGTGGCCTGCTTCAGAATATCGAGGTGCGACTGCGCCAGCTTGAAGTCCCCGGCGTAGTAGCTCAGGCGGGCGTTGCGCAGCTTGGCCTCGTAGCCCAAGGGCGAGTCCTTGCGCGATTTTTCCACCTGCGAGTACAGTAAGGTGGCCTCCCAGGGCTCGGCGCGCAGCACGTATATGTCTCCCAGGGCAATTTTGGCCTCGTCGACGAGCTGCGGATCGGCCCGCGGCAGGTCGATTACCTCCTGCAGCAGCTGCATGCCCTTGTCTTTCTGGTCGAGCTGGAAGGCGTAGAGCAAAGCCAGATTGCGCAGCACCCCGGCCGTCTGGGCCGTGCGGCCCGCTTCGGTCAGCAGTTGCTCGTATTCGCCCACGAGGTTGCGCAGCTTAGCCTGGTCTACCGGGAAGGTGTTGCGCACCTGCTCTTCGCGGGCGGCAATGAGCTGCTGCCGGGCCGGTTGGTAGTACTCCCCGCCGCGGTACTGCTGGGCCACGTACTGGTAGCCTTCGATGGCGGTTTCGTAGTCTTTGTTTTGCTGAGCAATGACGGCCAGGTCCATCACCCGGCGCCCCTCGCTGTGCTGGCGCCGGTCGAGGGCGCGGGCCTGCACCAAGGCCCCGGCGAAGTCGCGGCGCTGCAGGTGCAGCCACAGCAGCAGCTCGCTCCAGGTAGCCTGCTCGGGCTGCTGCTGGGTGCGGGTGATGAGCAGCTTCTCCAGGGTATCAAAATCGGCGTCGGTTTTCAGCGCGTTCTGCAGCATGTTGCGCACGAAGCTCAGCTGCTCCCGGTCCGGGTTCTGCTCGGCCATGCGCAGCGTCTCCTTCAGCACGCCCTCCTTTTGCCCGTTGGTGGTGTACAGCTGCACCAGTTGGGCGCTGTACTCCGCCTCGTTTTTGGCCAGCGCCCGGCCGCGTAGGTAGCTGCGCTCGGCCCAGCGCGGCAGCTGCCGCTGCTGAAACTCCTGGGCCACGGGCTGCACCTGATCGGGCGCAAGGCCAGCCACCACCTTTTCGTACTGCTTGCGGGCCGCGGTGGTGTCGCCGGCGGCCGTGTACACCGCGCCCAGGGCCACGCCCAGCGCCGGCTCGTTGGGGCTGCGCTTCACGGCCTTGCGGGCCAGCTTCTCGGCGTCCTTGTACTTCTTCAGCTCCACCAGCGTGCGCAGGTAGTCGGGCAGCACGTTGGGGGCCATCTGCACGTCGGCGGGCAGGTCGTCGTACACGGCCTCTGCCTTCACCCATTCACCTTTGCGGGCGTATTCGCGCGCCACGTTCACCAATCCGCCGCCGTCCTGGGCTAGGGCCGGGCCGGCGGCCAAGACTAGCCCCAGCAGGCTGATTTGGCTTTTCTTCCACAGGGCGGACAGGGGCAGTAGGCTCATGGCAATCGGAGACGAGAAGTAAAGCCGGCCGCTACACCAGCGCCGGCGGGGGCAGAACAACGCGCGGTCGGGTTTCATTCACCCGGCGCGGCCGGCACCGCCCAAAGACCGTACCGCCCGCCGGGCGTTGCGCCGGGGCCGCGGGCCGTACCCGGTGAAGATACGTGCCGCGGCCCCTTGCCCGATGTCGGCCGGGCCGACTTTCCCCTACCGGCTAACAAAAAACGGTCCCTGCCGCGGGGCAGGGACCGTTTTGATACGCGAATCCGAAGCGGTTTAGAAGAAGCGCACGCGCTCGTCCTTCACGTCGGCCTGCTTGCGCACGGCTTCGTAGATGGCGCCGCTGGAGCGGTTGCCGCGCTGCTGCTGCAGTTGGTTGCGCACGGCTTTCAGGTCCTGCGTGGGGGCGGTGGGCTCGGTCTTGTTCACCAATTGCATCACCAGTACACCCTGCTCGCCCTGAATCGGGGCCGATACTTGGTTGGGCTTCAGGCCGAAGGCAGTGCCCACGGCAACCGGCTCGCTGCCCACGCCCGGAATCACGCCCTGCCCCAGCACGAGGTCGTTGGCGTCCTTCACTTGGGCGCTGGGGCCGTAAGCGGCGGCCATGGCCTCCAGGGTGTTGCCCTTCAGCTTGGCCATGATCTGCTTGGCCTTTTCCTCGTTGCGCACGTAGGTCGATACCTCGGGCTTCACGGCGGCCACGTCGGCGGTGCCCTCCTTGCGGGTGCCGGTGAGCACGGCCACCACGTACTGGTCGTTCACGGTGAACACGTCCGATACGTCGCCGATGTTGGTGTCCTTGTTGAAGGCCCAGCGCACGGCTTCGCGGGCGTTGGGCAGGCTGCCGAGGTTGGCCGAGGACTTATCCACGCCCTTGGCTTCCTGCTTCTGCAAGGTCTTGTCGGCGGCCACAGCCTTGCGGAACGACTCCAGGTCGGTGGCCTTGGCCTTCAGGTCCTGGGCGCGCTGGTAGGCGGCTTCGTTGGTCGCGTCCGAAGGCGTAATGTTCTTCGTGACGGTGGCTACCTGGTAGGTCTGGTTAGTTTTCGGCGCCGTCACCTTGATGATGTGGTAGCCGAAGGAGGTCTTGGTCAAGGTGGGCAGCAGGCCGGCCGAGGTAGCGCCGAACACGGCCTTCTCGAACTCGGGCACCATGCGGCCGCTCGTAAACCAGCCCAGGTCGCCGCCCTGCGGGGCGGTGCCGTCGGTGCCGTACTGGCGGGCCATGGCGGCGAAGTCGGCGCCGTTCTTGATCTGGTTCAGGATGCCCTGGGCCTTGGCTTTGGCAGCGGCATCCGCCTCGGGCGTGCTGCCTTCGGGCTTGATGAGGATGTGGCTGGCGCGGGCGGCCTGGGCAGCCCCGGCTTTGGCCCCGATTACCTTGTAAATAGAGTAGGTACCGTTCTCCGCGTAGGGCCCGTACACCTGGCCGGTTTGCAGCGGCGCTTGCTGGCGCAGCTTCTCGGGCAGGTCAGCCGGCGAGAGGTAGCGGCCGTTGTAGGGCTGGTCGGAGTTCAGGCGCACGAACAGCGAGTCGTTCGGGGCCGAGCGGAACTGCGTGGTCAGCTGGTCCACGGTCTGGCGCACGGCGGCCGAGTCCTCCTTCGAAGGCGTCACGGGTACTACCACGTACTCCAGGTCGCGGCCGTCCTGCACCTTATAGCGCGACTGGTGGCGCGTGATATATTCCTGCAGCTGCGTATCCGAGACCTTCACGGCCGAATCGGAAATGCTGAAGTAGGGCACGAACAGGTAGCGCACGTTGGCCTTGGCCTGCTGGGCCGCGTCGAAGCGCTGGGCTTCGGCGGTGGTCACGTACTCGGTGTTTTTCAGCAGGGCGTAGTACTTGCTGCCCATGCGGTCCTGCGGCAGGTTCTGCTCGAAGGTGTACCAGGCCACTTGCTGCTGCGGGGGCATCTTGTCGAGGTTGCGCAGGTACTCGATAACCTTGGCGCGGTCGAACTGCCCGGTTTGCGGGTCGGTGAAGGCCTGCTTGATGGTCGGGTGAATGTTCTTGCCCTGCACCATGTCGGTCAGCTCCTCGTCGGTCACTTTCAGGCCCAGCTTGTCGAACTGCGGCTGGAAGGCGCGCTTGAACACAATCTGGTTCCAGGCCTGGTCGCGGATGCCTTGTAGCTCCTGCTCGGAGGGCTGGCGGCCGTTTTGCGCCACGTACCCCTGCTTGGCCTGCTCCACCGCAGCGTTAAACTCTTCAATGCTGATGTCGTCGCCGTTGACTTCGCCGACGGTGGTGTCCTGACGATTGAACAGGCGGTTTTTTCCGCCGATCAGGTCGCCGCCCACGATGAAAAGCAACATCCCGACGGCTACGGTGCCAACGGCCCAGCCTGATTTTTCGCGGATGGTGTTGATTAAAGCCATTTAGTTGAAAGTAAGCAGCAAAGAAAACGCAGTAAGTCGCGCAAAATAACCCTTTTTAAGCCAACGGACAAAAGCTGCGGGCGTTAGCGGCGCTTCTTGCCCTTGCCGGGCGCCTTGCGCGCGGGCTTGGCCGGCTCGGCAGGGGTGGGGGCTTTTTCGGGCAGCTTCAGCAAGCGGTACAGCAGCAGGCAAATGCTGGCCAGCATGAACAGCTCGTAGTTGCGCAGCACGCTGTTTTGCAGAATGCTCTGGTAGATGCCGATAACGACCAGCACCACCGCTACCGAGAAGAGCACGGTGCGCGCCAAGTCGCGGTCAAACGCCGGAAACTTCATGGGCAAATAAAAAAAGCCGTCCGCCAGCTCGCCGCCCGTGGCGGGCAGCCGGGCCGGCGCACGGCGCCAAAGGCTTAGTTGGTCGGGGCGGCGTTGACGGAAAAGACGCCGGTGGGCTTGCGGATTTTGTAGCGCGAGAAATCTTCGTTGGCTTCCATACCGAAGCCCGTCAGCACCTCCGTCGGCGTTTCGATGCGCACGGCCGTGGTCGTGTCGTTGTAGATGCGCTGCCGCGGCTGGTCGTAGAACAGCTCCTCGGTTTCCAGGCTCTGCTGCTTTTCCTTGTTGTTCACCCGCACGTGGCCGCGCACGGTGTAGCGGTTTTCGGCCCGTACGTACTTGCCGTAGTCGCCGCGCAGGGTGTTGACGAGCGTGCCGTCCTTGGCGTAGAAATTCATGTTCATGCCCTTGGGGTACACCTGGTCGCCGTTTTCGAACAGCTGCTCCAGCTTGGCCGTCAGCCGCACCTGCAGGCGGGCCGAGTCGCTGAAGAGGGTCAGCACGTTGGTGGTTTCCAGCGTCGGGCCGGTGTACTGCACCTTCTTCTTGGGCGCGGTCGACTTGTCCTGGCAACCGCCGAGCAGGGCGGCCGCCACCAGCAGCGCACCAGCTGCCATGCTTCGCGTACGAGTCGACCGGGTGTGCACGGGCGTACTACTCAATGCGGCGCTTGAGGAACCAGCGGTTGTTCAACGACACGCCGACCTGCGCCCGCAGGTAATTCTCCTTGATGTTGGACTGGCGGTTGTCGCCGCTGCCGATGACGGTGGTGTTGCCGCGCTGCCCGTAGGTAAACGAGAGGTTCAGCGTGGTGGCATCCAACGGCGACGACGTGGGGAAGGGGAAGCTAAAGCCCCAGCTCACAGCCCGGTCGTAGAGCGTCTCGCCGCCGGGGCGGTAGGGCAGCTGCGCCATGCTCAGGCCCACCCGGTACGACACGCGCTGGAAGTAGTTGGTCACCGACGTCGGGTCGGGCGTCAGTTCGCCGCCCACGCCCGCCCGCCAGGTATCCGACAGCGCCAGGGTATTGCTCACGCCGAAGTCGCGGAACTTCGACCACTGCTGCTGCGCCACGTCGACGTTCAGGCTCCAGTTTTTGTTGTTGTCGAGGCTGACGCCCGCCTGCCAGCCGCCCGGCAGCACCGTGCTACCCGAGGCCGTGCTCAGCTGCACCGGCGTCACCAGCACCGACGTGCCGTTGATGTCCTGCTCGTCCTGCTGCTGCGTGCGCGTGCCGCTCAGCTTGGTCTTGAAGGCGTACACGCCGCCCACGTTCACGGCCAGCTTCTTCGACGCGTCGAAGCGGTAGTGCACGCCGGGACGGAACGTGAAGTCGTTGTACTGCACGTGGTCGATGACGGCCACTTTCTTCAGCGCTTCGGTAGGCGAGGCATTGTCCGGCGACACCAGCGCCGACGTCGTCCGGTCGATGGAGCCGAACACATACGACGAGGTCAGGCCCACGGTCAGCCCCTTGGTCACCCGCACGCCCTGCGACAGGGCGACTTCCGTCAAGCCCCCCGAGCCGGAATACTCCGTCAGCACCTGGGCCGACTGGCTGCCGGAAGTCAGCCGCGTCACCTGCTGCGACTTGTAGTCGACGGTGGTAACGGGGCGCAGGGCTACGGCCGTGGCCCAGCGCCGCGAAATCGGCACGCTGAAGGCCAGGTAGCCGAGGTTGCCGCTGCCGGTGCGCTGCGAGGCCGTGGCGCTGCGCAGCTGCTTGAGCTGCCCCGTAAACGCGGCTTCGTAGGTTGTGCGGTTGCTGTAGTACACCAGGGCCGGGTTCAGGTCGTTGACCTGCACCGCGTTGGGTGCGGCCAGCCCGACGCCGCCCATGCCTTGCTGACGGATGCCGCCAGTGTTGGGGTTGTATTCGCCCAGGCCCAGGCGGGAGTAGGGCGAGTTGCCCAGTCCTTGCCCGTACGCCGCGGAAGAAGCGGTCAGTAGGCCCAGCAGGGCCAGAGCGGTCAGGTTATTAGCCGACATTAAGCACCAAAATTCGGTGAAGACCGAGCAAAACCAGCTCGGAAACTGCAAAGATGCGGCCTTTGAGCCGCGATTCAAAAAACGCCGCGTCGCCGCCGGTCAGCACCACCGCCAGCGCCGGGTACTCGGCCCGGTAGCTGGCAATCATGCCGTTGACTTCGAGCGCAGCCCCGTTCAGCGCTCCGCTGAGCATGGCTGTCCGGGTATCGTTGCCGCAGAGCGCGAGCTGAACCGCCTCCGCCGCTGCCGGCAGCGGCAGGTCGGGCAGGCGCCCGGTGAAGGCGTGCATGGCCTGTAGGCGCATGCGGAGCCCCGGTGCAATGCTGCCGCCGCGGTACGTGGCGTCTGGCGTCACCAGGTCGCACTTGATGCACGTGCCCGCGTCGATGACCACCACCGGGCGGGCGGGCAGCAGGTATGCCGCACCCACGGCCGCCGCCAAGCGGTCGGCCCCGAGGGTGTGGGGCGTGGCGTAGGCGTTGGTCAGCGGCACCGGTGTGGTACCGGGCTTAAACACGAGCACCTGTGCCAGCTCCTCCCCTGCCAGCGCCGCGGCCCACTCTTCGGCCGGCACGGCCACCGAGGCCAGCAGCACGTGGGTGGCCCGGGTGCGGCGCAGCACCGTCCGCAGCTCTTCCACCGACGCCACGCTGCCGGCTTCGGCCAACGCCGCGCCGTCGAAACAGCCGTACTTGGCCGCTGTGTTGCCGATATCGAGAACCAAGGAAATCATGAGCGGGGAAGAAACGGCGGTCCGGCCCCGCGTTGGAGCCGGACCGCCATTGGTATAGAGCCCGGGCGCTGCCGCGGAGGTTGCGTGCCTACATGAAATATTTCAGACGAATGACCTCCTGCTCGGTGAGGTAACGCCAGTTGCCGCGGGGCAGGTCCTTCTTGGTCAGGCCGGCGTACTGCACGCGGTCCAGTGCCTTCACCTCGTAGCCCAGGTGCTCGAAGATGCGGCGCACGATGCGGTTGCGGCCGATGTGAATTTCCACGCCCACAAACTTGGGGTTGCCGGCTACCACTGCCACGTCATCGACTTCCGCTTTACCGTCTTCCAGCTCCAGGCCGGCGGCAATCTGCGCGAGGTGCTCTTCCTCCAGCGGCTTGTCCAGCTCCACTTGGTACACCTTTTTGTTGCGGTGCGAGGGGTGGCTGAGCTTCTGCGCCACTTCGCCGTCGTTGGTGAAGAGCAGCAGGCCGGTGGTGTTGCGGTCGAGGCGGCCCACCGGGAAGATGCGCTCCTTGGAGGCGTTCTGCACCAGTTCCATTACGGTCTTGCGGCCGTCCGGGTCTTCAGTAGTCGTCAGGAAGTCCTTGGGCTTGTTGAGCAGCACGTACACCTGCTTCTCGCGCTTCAGATTGGTCTTGCCGTAGTGCACCGTGTCGGAGGGCTTCACTTTGTAGCCCAACTCCGTCACCACTTCGCCGTTGACGCGGATTTCACCCGACTCAATCAGCGAATCGGCCTCGCGCCGCGAGCAAATGCCCGCGTTGGCGATGTAGCGGTTCAGACGAATCGAGCCGTCGGTTTCCGGCTCCTCGCGCCGGCGCTTGTTGCCGCGGGTTTTGTCCTCTTCGTAGTAGCGCAGGTTCTTATATGCCGGAGCTTCGCTGGGCTCTTGGCTTTGGCCAAAGCGCGTATCGCGCGAACCTTTTTTCAGGCCGGGTTTGCTGGCGAAAGTGTCGCGGCCCGGCTTGCGTCCGAAAGCCGGCCGTTCGTCGCGCCCAAACCGGTCGGCCCGCTCGCCGCGGTTGTCGCGGGCGGGCCGCTCAAAGCGGTTGCCGCGCTGCTCGTCGTATGCGCGCGGCGTCCGTTCCTCACCCGCACGCTCGGGTCGCGGACCGTCGCCGTCGAAGCGGCGCTTGGCTTTGGTTTCGTCGGCGAAAGAGCTGCGCTGGCCCCGGGCCGGACGATTGTCGCCTTCCGGGCGGTTGAAGCTGCGGGCCGGCCGCTCGTCGCCGTCGAAGCGACGGAATCCATCGCGCGGCGGCCGTTCCGAGGCGTTGCCTTCAAAGCGCCGCGCCGGCCGCTCGCCGCGGTCGTTGCCAAACTTGTCACTGCGCGGGCCGCCGAAGCCGCCGGGGCGGCTGTTGCCGTAGCCGCCGCGCTCTTCCCGGTCGCCGCCGAAGCTGCGCCGCGGGCGCTCCTGGTCGTTGCCGAAGCTGCGACGGGGGCGTTCTTGGTCGTTGCCTTCGAAGCGGCGTCCGTAGCTGGGCCGTTCGCCTCGGTCGTTCCGGTCGCGGTCGAAGCTGCGGCGCGGGGCGTCGCCCTCCGGACGCTCCTCCTTGCGGAAGTCCGGCTTATTCAGGCGGCCGCGCATGAAGTCGGCCGCATCGTCTTTCTCTTCGGGCTTGTCGAACGAACGACGCGGGCGCTCGAAGCGACGGTCGTCGCCGCCGGGGCGGCTGCCGTAGCTAGGGCGGTTGTTGCCGAAGCCGGGTTTGCTACCGCCACCGGTCGGGCGGCCAAATGGGGTGCGCGAGGGAAACTCGCTGCCGCCCTCGCGGCGGCTACCCCCAGCAGGGCGCCGGTCGTCGCCCCCGAAGCGGCCACGGTCGTTGCCGCCGGCGTTGAAGGAAGGTTTACCGCCGCGTTGCGGGGCGGAATCGGGGCGGCCCGGACGGCGGCTGCCGGGGCCAGAAGAATGCTGCTTACCCATGTGGGAGAGGTTCAGACGCACGGCATCGCTGCCGGGCAATGGATGTTGTTGCTGCTACGGCGGACAACGCCGCCGGGATGGTTTTCGTGCACCGCTGCGGGTGCTAAAACAGCGCCCGGATTTGCCCAGCGGCCTCGCTCCTCGCGGAACGAGTACCGACCGCGCAAATCCGGGCGGTTTAAGAATGGCGTAGCCGTGTTAGTCGCGGCGGGCCATTTTGGCTTCGATGGAATGCTGGGTGTGGGGCACGGCCCGCAGACGCTCCTTCGGAATCAGCTTGCCCGTGCCAATGCACACGCCGTAGGTGCCGTTCTTGATGCGAATCAGGGCGTTTTCGAGCTGCTGGATAAACTTCATCTGGCGCGAGGCCAGTTGGTTTAGGCTTTCCTTCTCGGCGGTGTCAGCGCCGTCCTCCAGCACTTTGCTGGGCGAGGCGGTGGTATCGGTACCCGAGTCGTTGCGGCGGCTCAGCGTTTCCTTGATGAAGGATACTTCTTTCCGGGCGGCGGCCAGCTTTTCCTGAATGATGGCTTCAAATTCAGCCAGCTCTTCCCGGGAGTAGCGCAGGTTTTCTTCACTCATGGTGGGGCAGGAAAAAGATGTAATCAGTTGAAGATAAGTGACTTACCAAGTACACTTCAGTGTTGGTATACCGCTAGGCAAGCAAGGAGGCAACAGCGCGGGGCTTTGTTTAGTGCCGCAACGCGCAGGGCTTCAAACGCCTACGTCGATAAACCAGCTACTCAAGCAGCCCGGTTTTCCGGCCGCAAAGCTACGGTTTTGGTGGCACTCTAACCACTAGGGCTTATCTAAGGTTCAGAAACCGAGCATGTGAATGGCCGTCACGGCTGCCTCTACGCCCTTATTGCCGTGCTTACCGCCGGCCCGGTCCCAAGCTTGCGCCTCGTCCTCGGTGGTGAGTACCCCGAAGATAACCGGTTTGTTAAACTTCAAGCCTACGTTCATCAACCCCTGCGCCACGGCGTGGGCAATAAACTCGTCGTGCCGAGTTTCCCCCTTGATAATGACACCCAAGCAGATGACGGCGTCGATTTCTTCGTGCTGGGCCAATAACTGCGCCCCCAGCCCGAGCTCGAAGCTACCCGGCACCGTATTGCGGTAAATGTTGTCGGTCTTGGCGCCGTGCTGCACAAGGGTATCGTAGGCGCCCTGGGCCAAGGTGTCGGTAATAGCGCGGTTCCACTCCGCCACCACTAGCCCAAACCGCTTGTCGCTGATATCGGGGAATTGGTCGGAAGTGTAGCTGCTCAGGTTTTTCAGGGAAGTAGCCATGCCGGTCGTTGAGGTCGATGCTGATTGAGCCGCAAATATCCGCTTATGTCGGCAGATGAGCGGTGCAGGTGGAAATGGCAGGCATTACCCGTAAAACAGTAGCGCCGCTCCCCGGAATCGGGAGGCGGCGCTGCGTAGGCTTTGCCCTTGGCTTACTTACCTGCCATGGCCTTGTCGCGGGCCTGGTAGATCTTGGCTTCGTTGGCTTCGGCCGACAGCGGGTAGTCGTTCACGATTTTGTCGTAAGCAGTACCGGCAGCGGCGTAGTCTTTCTGCATTTCCTTGGCTACAGCCAGCTTCAGCAAGTAACCGGGCGTGAAATACTCGTTGGTTTTGTAGTCGGCGGCTTTCTGGTAGTAGTCGGACGCTTCCTTGTACTTCTTCAGCTCCATGTTGGCGTCGCCGATGAGGGCGTAAGCTCGAGCCTGCAACAGCAGGTCGTCGGAGCTGAAATCTTCCAAGTAGTCGATGGCCTGCTGGTATTTTCCTTCCTTCAGCGAAGCAGCCCCGGCGTAGAAGTTAGCCAAGTTGCCTGCCTTCGTACCGCCGTACTCGCTGGCCACAGCTTCCAGGCCGGGAGCTTGTCCGTCGCCCTTCAGCGCCTTGCGCAGCGAGTCAGCTTCCCAGTAGTTCACCGCCTGGAACATCGTAGCCTGAGCTTTGTCGTCCTGCGACTGGCGCCAGGTGTAGTAGCCGAAGCCCCCCACTACCGCCAACACGAGCGCGGCCAGCAAACCGAACACGATGTTTTTGTTGCGGCGTACGAACAGCTCCGAATCCTCGAGCCGGTTGGCCAAGGCATTGGGGTCTTCTAGCAGGGGATGCTCGTAGGGCGCATTGGGGTCCGGCTGACCCTCCTGGGGCTGCTGGGGCGTCTGATTTTGGCGCGCCTGCGGCGAATTGCGCGTAAAGGGAATCTTCGACATGAGAAAGGAAAAGAGGGGCGGCCGGAACGCGCCGGCCACCCGGCTTAGCGTAAGCGGTGGTTACTCGCGGATGAAGGGGTAGTCCGACTGCACGTACACGTCTTGGTACAGCTCCTCGGCGGGCGGGAAGGGGGACTTCTCGGCAAACTCCACCGACTCGGCTACCACGGCTTTGATGCGGTCATCAATGGCCTGCAGTTCTTCTTCGGTGGCGTACTGGCGCTCCAGGATGACGGCGCGCACATTCTCGATGGTGTCGCGCTGACGGTAGCCTTCTACTTCCTCCTTGGTGCGGTACTTGGCCGGGTCCGACATGGAGTGGCCTTTGTAGCGGTAGGTCTTAAACTCAAGGAAGGTCGGGCCTTCGCCGGCACGGGCGCGCTCCGCAGCACGTGCTACGGCATTGTGTACCTCTTCCACCTGCATGGCGTCCACCGGTTCCGAAGGCATGTCGTAAGCTTCGCCGATGGTGTAGAGGTCCGTCACGTTGGACGTGCGCTGCACCGAGGTACCCATGGCGTAGCCGTTGTTCTCCACCACGAAAATGACCGGCAGTTTCCACAGCATAGCCATGTTGAAAGCTTCGTGCAGAGCGCCTTGGCGCACGGCCCCGTCGCCCATGTAGCAAATGCAGAGGTTTCCGGTTTTGTTGTATTTCTCGGCGAAGGCCAAACCAGCGCCCAGCGGCACCTGACCGCCTACAATGCCGTGGCCACCCACGAAGTTGACAGCTTTGTCGAACATGTGCATGGAACCGCCTTTGCCCTTAGAGCAGCCGGTTTCCTTCGCAAACAGTTCGGCCATCAGGGCGTTGGGCGAGGTACCCAGCGCCAGCGGGTGGGCGTGGTCACGGTAAGCGGTAATCCACTTGTCGTCCTTATGCAAGGCCGATACGGCCCCAGCCACGCAAGCTTCCTGTCCGATGTAGAGGTGGCAGAAGCCTTTGATCTTTTGCTGACCATAGAGCTGGCCGGCCTTTTCCTCGAAGCGGCGCATGAGCATCATGCTCTCGAACCACTTCATGTAGGTCTCCTTGTCGAAGGCCTGGTTGGCTTGCGTGGCTTGCACCGGCGCCTTGCCCTGGGGCGTAGGCTGCTGGCCCGAGTCAGGCTGCTGCACGGTTTCTACCTGCGGCTCCTGGGCCGATTGCTGGGCTTGGGCTTTCGCCTTGCTGGCCGAATTGGATGCCTTCGAGGCAGCCTTTACCTTCGTATCCGCCATTAGTTGCTCTTCTAGTTCGGGTTTTGGAATGCGAAAGTACGTAAAAGCATGGCAACTCCGAAACCTCGCTTAGCATGACGCTGGACTCGCTGCACCTACTTTTTTTCAAGAATTACGACGAAGCCAACCTCACGCTTTCGCCTCACATCAACTGTTTTATCGGTGAGAACGGTAGCGGCAAGACCAACTTGCTTGATGCCATCCATTACCTGTCGATGACCAAGAGTGCCTTCGCGGCCTCGGATGCTCAATGCTTGAAACAGGGGGGCGATTTTTTCCTCGTCAAAGGCCGCTTCAGCCTTCCCTCCTCTCTTACTCCCGATACCATTCAGTGCAGCTTGCGGGCCGGCCAGAAGAAGCTGGTCACGCACAACAAGCAGCCCTACGAGCGTATCTCCGACCACATCGGCCGTTACCCGGTCGTCCTTATCTCCCCCTACGATACCGACCTTATACGACAGGGAAGCGAAGAACGCCGGAAGTATTTTGACAGTCTTATATCCCAACTCGACCATTCTTACCTAGAGCTGCTTATTCAGTATAGCTTCGCCCTCAAGCAGCGCAATGCGCTACTCAAGCAGTTTGCCGAACGCCATACTTTCGACCGGGACTACTTGCAGGTATTGGACGAGCAGCTGGTGGTAGCCGGTACTCAGTTAGTAGTCATTCGGCAAAGTTTCCTGGAAGAGTTCGTACCGGTTTTCCAGCGTCATTACTTGGAGCTGGCTGATGGCCGCGAGGCTGTCACATTGGACTATAAGAGCCAGCTACCCGGTGAAGACTTTGCGCAGCTTTTGCGCCAGCAAGAGCGAAAAGATATAGCGTTGCAACGCACTTCGGTAGGTCCTCATAAAGACGACTACGTTTTCTTGATGGATGGTTCGCCGGTCAAAGGCTTCGGCTCGCAAGGGCAGCAGAAATCATATGCCATTGCGCTCAAGTTGGCCCAGTTCGAAATTATGGCCTCCAAGAAGCAGCATAAGCCTTTGCTCCTACTCGACGACATCTTCGACCGTCTGGATGAGCGACGCATTAAACGCCTGCTGCAGCTGGTAGCGAACCACACCTTTGGCCAAGTATTTCTTACCGATACGCACCTCGACCGCACTGACCAGGCCCTGGCTGGCTTATCAGAACAGGTAGCGCGTTTTCGAGTGGAAAACGGTAGAGTACATCCCCTATAGGGGCTCCAGCCCGTACCTTTGTTGCACGCAGCTGCCTGTAACTCTGCGCGATATTATAGCTCTTTTGCCTTGAAATCCCGCGCTAAAAACGAGTTTTCCCGCCAAGCCGAAGTAGTGCCGTTGAAGGATGGCATCCAGGCTTTGCTCAAAGCCTACCGCTTGCAAGGGAAAATGAACGAGGTATATGTGGTTTCTTCCTGGGAGCGAATCATGGGCCGGGCGGTAGCCCTAAAGACCCAAGAAGTCTACTTCCGCAATGGTAAGCTTTTTGTTCGCCTGACCTCCGCCCCACTTAAGCACGAGTTGGTCATGGCTAAAACTCGCGTGGCGGAAATTATCAACGCGGAAGTTGGAGAAGCCTTGGTGCAGGAAGTAGTGTTCCTATAACGCCTCGCAACCCCTGCTCATATCCGGCGAGCCTCTTTCCTATGGGAAGGGGCTCTTTCTTTTGATACCACTATCAACCGGGTACCAAGCGGGGCAATTGGCTAAGGACATAGCAACTCTTTCAGCTCTCTAGCTACTGTCTGATTCGCTAAGCTAGTAGTGCCAATAGGCGTTGTTCAATCCGTGTGATGGATTAACCTTTTAAGCATTTTGGATAAGGTTAAGTTGACCTGCCTTGGCATTTCCCTCTGCCTTATCTGCTCAAGAACTCCCTCTATTCCTGCCTTCCATAACTGCTGTTGTCAGCGACAATTGTGTCAACTCTTCTGCTCCTGTCTAGGTATAAAACTGTACGCTTGGAAGACACAATGTTCCACGTGAAACATTGGTGTTTACTTCGGCCCGTACACTTTTAACAGGAGCTCATTATAGGCCTCAAGTAGGGCAATGTATTTGGCCTGCAGAGCCATCAAAGCCTTCACAGGATCCTGATCAACAGACTGTAATGCATTTTCCTTTACAGAGGCGGAACGTGTTACGTTGTTAACCGAAGACGTTACAGATACAGGTGTAAAAGGCAAATGAGACTGTACAGGTGTATCAAAATCTTGTGTAAAATCGTGCTGTATCACCTCACCAACACGCTTGACAAAATTGTAGTCAAGAGTTGTCTCTTTGAATTTACGATAAATAGTAGGTCGTGTAATACCGAGCTCCTGCACAATGCGACTAATGGAAATACCACTGTTTTTGATGGCTTCCTGCAGAATTTCGCCTTGATGGGTCATGAAAAGGGCTGTAACGGAGCTAGAGTGTAAAGATGACAAATTTGTTAGATGTTGCAAAGAGACAATACAAAATCATATACAATACAAACTGTAACATCAACACTAATATGTAATGCGTAACAATGTTACATAACGTAATTTACAGTTACACGTTGATAACTATGTTACAAATACGTGTAATACATATAGTGTAACAGCTTCACACAGCGCTATTTTTTAGCTCTTTGCGCCGTCAACAGGGAGCTAAGGTGACCAGTATGTAAAAAGCGCCTGCTTTTGGCAGGCGCTTTAGCATGGGTACGACAAGTACGAGAACGGAATTGCGTTACGGTCGCAGCAGCTGTCTTATTCTATCTGGGTAATCAGTGGTGATACCATGTATCCCCATGGCGGCAACACGTTCAATGGCTGCCACGTCGTTGACAGTCCAAGTAATAATGGGGAGCTGGTGCGTGGCGCAAACATGCAGAAACGATTCATCGAGCAGTTGGTAGTCGGGGCCCAGAAAGTCGGGCTGGAATCCGAGTAGTTGTAGGTGGTTAGAAACAGGCAAATTGTCCTCGATAAGCAGGCATACAGGGTAAGGCAAAGCGCCACGGGCGCCCTGCACCACACGATGGTCAAACGACATTAGCAGGACCCGAAGGGACGCGGAAAGTTGACGCTGCGCCTGCGCAATAGCCTGCCCGACCCGTTCGACGAACTGGTGGGGCGTAGGCTGATAAAGCCCGTCGGCATCGGGGGCACTCTTCAGCTCAATGGAAAAAACCGGCAACGGACGGCCCAGCACTGCACACCGCGCCGCAACACTGCCGAATACCTCTGCCAGAGTGGGTTTATATGCCGCACACGGTTGCTGCTCCGGGAAGTTTGGGTGGCGCAAGCGGCCACAGTCGCAGCTGCGTATGACGGCGTAGGGTTGCTGAAAGAGATTGAAAGCACGGCCTTCTGCAGGCGTAAGAAGGGCGCCGTCGGGCCCCGTGCAGATGGCAGCGTTCAGCCACGGTTCATGAGAAACGACGACTTCGTTGTCGGCGGAGATGACAACGTCCAGCTCCAGCCCATCAACGCCCCAATCAAGAGCGTGCAGGAAAGCAGGGAGGGTATTTTCGGGGCGCAGGCCGCGGCAGCCGCGGTGACCGAAGACCAAAGGGAGGTTGGGAAAATCAGAGGCTGCTAGCATGGTCACGCATACGCAGGCCGCGTCGACGCAGACATTGGACGGCCAGCTAGCAAGACTAGGGCAAAGCGGTATTTTTGGCGACGCTTTGCTTCGAACTCATTCTTTTTTGACTCTTACATGAAACGTTTACTCCTGCTTCTGGCGCTAGCGGTGCTGCTAATCGGAGGCTATTTGTATTACCGCGAGGTGACGACCGGTCCAAAATTCGCCTTAGGCCAAGCCGTGAAAGCCCTGCACGACCACGACGTGAGCAGCTTCGAAAAGTACGTGGACGTGGAGAGCGTGACGGGCAGTCTGGTCGACCAAGTAGCCGACCAGGGCAAAGCATTGGGCTTCGTGCTGCCAGGCGGCGGCATGGTGGCCAAGGGTGTATTGGGACTGGCCAAGCCGCAGCTGGCCAAAGCTGCCCGTAAGGAGATGCAGCGCTTCGTTGAAACGGGCTCCTTAGAAGCCGCAGTTGCCAGCCAGCCGCAACGTCTGGTGAAGGTGTCGATGGCCGGATTGGCGAGCAAGGTCATCAGCCCAGAGAGCAGCTTCAAGGGCGTGAAATACGTGAACGAGCAGGGCGAGCAGGCGCTGGTCGGGCTGGAATTCACGCAGCCGAAATTCGACACGACGATGGTGCTGGAGGTGAAGATGCGCGACCGAGGCGACTACTGGCAGGTCACGGAAATCACCAACCTCGGCCAGACGCTGGGCCACGTGGCGCGGCTGGAAAAGCAGAAGCTGATGGGCGGCAAGAAGTAAGCGCCCGGCCTGCTTCCGGCGGGTGGTTTCCCACCCAAATTCCAATAAACAAAAGAGGCCCGCTGCGTAGTGCAGCGGGCCTCTTTGCTTGGGCAGGCACAGTCGACTTAGGACTTGCCGCGACCAGATATGAGGTAGTATAGAATCAGACCCAACACCGGCAGGAAGTAGATGATGGCAATCCAGAGAATCTTCTTGCCTAGCGACCAGGGCTGACGCAGCGCGTCGATCATGGCAATTACGTCGAGGATCAGCACGAGGGCGCCCCAGATCGTGTAGGAGCCATAATCGTCGCGGCGGCTGCAGCTGGTGAGCGTGAGCGAAGCAAAGAAGGCCATCAGCGCGGCGAGGGGCCGGAAGGGCGCGCGAAGAGTGGTAAGGCGGTTCATGGGTGCTTGGTTTGGAAGTAAGGAGAAGGGGTTTGTGCGTCTTCTTACGCAAGCATGGCCCAATGGATATACCTTCGAGCTTTTTCTATAGTTAATTGCCTGATTTACAGATACTTTTCACTGATTTGCCGCCAAAAAATGAGCGCCGATTCCGGAATGGCCACGAGCGTGAACAGAATACCGTAGATGGCGCCGTAGAGGTGGGCATCGTGGTTGACGTTGTCGCCCATGCGCCGGCCCTGGTAGTAGGAGTACAGCAGGTACAGTATGCCGAAGATGAAGCTCGGAATGTCGATGGGCAGGAACATCACGCGGATGCTGCCGAGGGGATTGAATAAAATGGCGGCAAACATCACCGAGGCCACCCCGCCCGAGGCACCCAGGCTGCGGTAGTCGTAGTCAGCGCGGTGCTTGAAGTACGAGGGAATGTCGGAGGCGATGATGCCGGTGAGGTAGAGCAGCAGAAACAGGCCAGCGCCGAGCACCTCGCCGAAGTAGCTGCCAAAAATGAGCTCAACCACCTGAGCGAAAGAGTAAAAAGCAACCATGTTGAAGAACAGGTGGCTGACGTCGGCGTGCAAGAAGCCGGAGGACACGAAGCGGTACCACTGCCGCCGCTTCCGCACGAGGTAGGGCGACATGATCCACCGCTCGTACAGTTCGGGGTGCGACCAGGCGTAAACGGAAATGATGACGGTGACGATGATCAGCAGCAGCGACACGGCAATGGGTTCGGACATAGATCGAACGGAGAAGTGGAAGAAATCAGTTTTCGCGCTCCATCAGTTGCAGGGCCAGACCGCGGAGCAGGGCTTTGCGGTCGGCGGGAGCCTGCACGGCGTCGAGGTGGGCCAGCGCGTCCTGGAAGTAGTAGTTGATAAGAGCCTCGGTGCGGGGGCGGATGCTTAGCTCGTCGTAAACGGCCGTTACGGCCGCCACCTTGGCCTCGGCGGTTTCGGGTGCGTTCTGACCCATCCACTGGCGCAGCGTGGCTTCCTGGGCCTCGTTTGCGCTTTCCAGGGCCGTCAGCAGTAGGTAAGTCTTCTTGTCGGAGACGATGTCGCCGCCCACGCGCTTGCCGAAGGTGGCCGCGTCGCCGTAGACGTCGAGCAAATCGTCGCGCAGCTGAAACGCCAGACCGATGTCGACGCCGAAGCGGCGCAGGTGGTCGGCGTCGGCCGCGCTGGCGCCGCCGAGTCGGGCGCCTAACTCCAGCGCAAAGCCCAGGAGCACGGCCGTCTTCAGGCGGATCATGTCGAGGTACTGCGCAATGCTGACCTGGGCGCGGGTCTCAAAGTTCATGTCGAGCTGCTGGCCTTCGCAGACTTCGGCGGCCGTCTGGCTGAAGCGCTGCAGCACCTCGCGCAGTAGGGAGGGCTCGATATCGAAGAGCAACTCGTAGGCGCGCACCAGCATCACGTCGCCGGAGAGAATGGCCACGTTGGGGTTCCACTTGACGTGCACCGTGGGCTGCCCGCGGCGCAGCGGGGCCTGATCCATGATGTCGTCGTGCAGCAGGGTGAAGTTGTGGAAGACCTCGACGGCCAGAGCAGGCTTTAGGGCCTGCTGCTCCCAATGGTCGGAGTAGAGGTGGGCGCCAAGCAGGGTAAGCAGCGGGCGGATGCGCTTGCCCCCCATGCTCATGCTGTAGCGAATGGGCTCGTAGAGTTCGGGGGGCTCGGTGCCGTATTGTTCGGCAGCCAGGGCCCGGGTGATGGGCGTCAGGAAACGGGAAAGGTCCACGGATTAGAGGCGGCGTATGGTGGCTTGCAAGGTACGGAGGGACGACGGCACGTGGCCGGGTGGCGCGCTTCACAGGACCTGTTGGTGCACTGTCGGAGCTGGGCTCTGCGGGGACGCGCCCGTGCCTGGCGGAAGTCCGGATCCGCTCTGCAGTCGGACTGGCGCTCAATGAAACTTGGATGGAAAGCGGCGACGTTGAGAAGCGAATTTATCCCACTCTTTTTTCTACCGACCAGCCAACCTTTTTGGCTGAAAATGACCCTTCGCATGAGACCGAAGCAGTAAATAGCCCGTGCTTCTGAGCTACCTTTCCTTCCAACCCCTTCCTCCAATGAACCACCGTCTTTTTGTTTGTGCCGCCCTGTTTTCCCTGCTTGGGCTTGGCGCCTGCGAGAAAGCCTGCGACACCAAAAACCTGCCGCAATACTCCCTGACCGCCGGGCAACAGGCCTGGGTAGCCGCTGCGCAACCCGGCACCGTCTGGCGGTTTAGCAACGCGGCCGGCCTGGAGCGGGCGTACCGGGTGCAAGCCCGCGAGACGAACATGCAGGGCGCCGGCGGCGGCAAGTCAAGCTTCTGCCCTTCGTGGTACCAACAAGAGCAGGTCGTCACGCTGGCCCGCACCGATTCGGCCGATATGGCCCCGTACGACATCTATCTGAAGGCGGCCAATCCAACTGTGCAAAACTCTCCCTATGGCTTCGTCGGCGGCATGCGCTGGGGCTCAACGAGCTTCAGCCTCGAAATCCTCGAAGAATACGACAACCAGCCGGGGCTGCCGGCGCGCACCGTCAATGGGCACACTTACGCGAACGTGCTGGAGCTGTCGGGCAACCTCACCTTGCCGAACGCCGGCCGCCGCGTTGTGCGCCTCTTTCTGGCCAAGGACGACGGGGTAATCGAATTCGAAGAGCAGGGCGGAACGGTCTGGAGCCGGATTTAGCCTGTCCCATACGACAACGGCCCCGCCAGCGCAGTGCTGGCGGGGCCGTTTGCTTTTGCCGAAAGCGGCTTAGCCGTGGAAGCGGCTGCGGCCTTTCTTGCCACCGCCTTTGCCCGCCTTGGGCGGACGGCTGCCGGCCGGTTTGTCGCCGCGGCCTTCCGAACGTCCGCCACCACCCGAGCGGCCCCGACCACCGCTTCGCTCGTCGCGGGCGGCGTAGCCATCGGACTTCGAGCGGCCAGCGCGGCGCTGGTTGCTACCGGTGCCGGAGGTTACCAGGTCCAGGTCGATGGTGCGGTCGAGCAGGTTGGCGGCTTTGATGATGACCTGCACATTGTCGCCGAACTTGATGATACGGCCGGTGCGCTGGCCCACCATGCGCATGCGCTCCTTGTCGTACTCGAAGTAATCCTCGTCGATGTCGGAGAGACGGACCATGCCTTCGCTCTTGGTTTCGCCCATTTCCACGTACATGCCGCGCTCGTTGAAGCCCGACACCACGCCGGTGAACTGCTCACCCACGTGCTCGGCCATGAACTCGACCTGCTTGTACTTAATGCTAGCGCGCTCGGCCTGGGCGGCCCGCTTCTCGCGCTCCGAGGAGTGCTTGCAGTCGGCTTCCAGCTCCACCGCGTCGGCGCTCTTGGCCCCGTGCAGGTAGTCTTCGAGCAGGCGGTGGGCCATCATGTCGGGGTAGCGACGGATGGGCGAAGTGAAGTGCGAGTAGTGGTCGAAGGCCAGGCCGAAGTGGCCCAGTGGCTCGGTGGTGTAGATGGCCTTGGACATGGCCCGCACCGCCAGCGCCTGAATCACCGACTGCTCGGGCTTGCCCTCCACGGCGGCCGTCAGGTTGTTCAGCTCCTTGCTCACGTTGGCGTTTTCGCCGAACTGCAGCGAGTGGCCGAACTGCCGGGCAAACTGCGCAAAGTTCTCCAGGCGGTCGGGGTCGGGCGCGTCGTGGGTGCGGTACACCATCGTGAGGCGCGGCTTGCGGGGCTTCAGGCGGAACACAAACTCGGCCACCTTCCGGTTGGCCAGCAGCATGAATTCCTCGATGAGCTTGTGCGCGTCCTTGCGCTCCTTGATGAACACGCCCACCGGCTTGCCGTCGGCGTCGAGCTTGAACTTCACCTCCGGCGCTTCGAAGCTGATGGCCCCTTTGCGGAACCGCTCGGCCTGCAGCTTCTTGGCAATCGAGTTGAGCAGGTTGATGTCGGCGGCGTAGTCGCCCTCGCCCGATACGATGCGCTCCTGGGCCTCCTCGTAGGTGAAGCGGCGGTCGGAGTGGATGACGGTGCGGCCGTACCAGGAGTTGTAGAGCTTGCCCTTCTCGTCGAGCTCAAACACGGCCGAGAAGGTCAGCTTGTCTTCGTTGGGGCGCAGCGAGCAAAGCCCGTTTGACAGCCGCTCGGGCAGCATCGGGATGGTGCGGTCGACCAGGTACACCGAGGTGGCGCGGTGCTTGGCTTCCTTCTCCAGGCGGGTGCCGGGCTGCACGTAGTGCGTCACGTCGGCGATGTGCACACCGATTTCCCAGTGGCCGTTTTCCAGCTGCCGAATCGAGAGGGCATCGTCGAAGTCCTTCGCGTCGACGGGGTCGATGGTGAAGGTGGTGATGGGGCGGAAGTCGCGGCGCTTGGCAATTTCCTCCTTGCTGATGCTGGCCGGAATAGCGTTGGCCTCGGCTTCCACTTCCTCCGGGAATTCGAAAGGCAGGCCGTACTCGGCCATGATGGCGTTAATCTCCGCCTCGTGGCCACCGGCCTGCCCGAAGCTGCGCACCACCTCGCCCACAGGCTGGCGGCCGGCCTCGGTGGGCCACTCCGTCACGCGCACGAGCACCTTGTCGCCGTTCTCCGCGCCGTTGAGCGCGTGGCCGGGCACGAACACGTCGAAGTAGAGCTTCTTGTAATCGGGGTGCACGAAGCCGAAGCCGCCCTGCACCTGCAGGCGCCCTACGACTTCCTCCTTCACCCGCTCCACGATTTCCACCACGTCGCCGGTGGGCTTGCCGTCACGGTTCTGGCCGAGGCGCACGCGCACCGTGTCGCCGTCCATGGCGAAGGCCAGGCGGTCGGTGTAGACGCGCAGGTCCTCGGGCAGCTCCTCGCTCACGATGAAGGCAAACTTGGGCGTGGCCAGGTCTACAGTGCCGGTGATGGTGGGGCCTGCTTGGTAGCTGGCCTCGCGTCGCTCCCGGTAGCCCGGGCGGTGGCTGCGGTCGGTGGTGCCGGGCATGTCGAAGCCGGCCGAGCGGCGGCGGTGCACGATGGGGCCTTCTTCCAGGCCCTCGCCCGGCGACTCCATCGGCCGCTGGCGGCGGGGCTGATAGCCTCCTTCGGGGGCAGCTTCCAGGCTGCCTTTGCCGCGGCGCGGGGCGAGCTCAGCGGTGGGCTGGCTTGGGTCAGCGGGTTGGTCCTGATCGGGACGCTCAGTCGAGCTGCGGCCCGGAATTTCCACGAGGCGGTAGTCGTCGTTCTGAAGCAGGGCAATGTGCCCACTTTTCTTGAGGGCCTTGAGCGTGTCGAACAGTTGGTCGCGTTGGTCTTTATCGACCACGCCGAGGCGGCGCGCGAGTTGGCGGTAGTTGAACACCTTGCCGGGGTTGTCGGCGAAAATGCGGAAGACCTGGGTCTTGTTGATGACGGCCGGCTGAGCGGCTTGGTCGCGGCGGCGGGCCGGGTCGCGCTGAGGGCGCGGGGCGTCCGAGTCGTTATTTCTCTTCATGGTGAAAAGGGTCGCCGCCGGGCTGCTTTGGGTATCTCTGACGGGCGGCGAGTTTGCGGAAAAAAGGCAGGCAAATCAGCGCACCGAAATGGGCGGGCCTGCGGGGTGAATATGCGCGTCGGGCCGATTTTGTTGCGTCCGGCGCGGGCTGGTCGACCTACGTTGCGCGGGCTGACCGGGTTAAGTTGTGCGAAAGAAACAGAACTTCTGAATATTTCTCTTTTTCCTAGGGGTATAGGACTGGGTAACACGTACGGCCGCAATAGAGTTGCGCAGACAAGGCTTTTAGGCCCTGTAGGCCTATTTGCATGCACGAGGTTGGTCCCGGGGTAAAGTGGCCGTGGGTGGTTCAGAAAGGCTGTAGTTACCTCGTTAAGCTGATAGAACTAGGTAGGAATATGCCCTCGTGTAAACCAATAAAGACCCACATAAGCGGTAATGCTAGCAGTAAGGAACCACACGGCGGAAAGACACCACACTGTCATTCGGCCGACAATCAGCTTGGTTTGCTTTAGTATGGTGACCTGCGACTGTAGGGAGCAAGGTAATGGCCATTTATTGCCAAAAACTATCAGCCTTTTTGACTACCGGAAGCAACGTCATAAAGATGATAAGGCTGGATGGCCAAGTGATGTAAGCACATATCACCCGCCGGTTAGGCTCTCCTCGATTGAATTGAATCGTAGAGAATTTCCTGCTTAAGCCAACTGCCGCCGGGCTACCGCAGCCCGAATATCCTCTGGCGAGTCTTTGGGAATGGCGGCCAACAGACGCTTGGTGTATTCGTGCTGGGGGTTGGCGTAGATGTCGGCGGCGTTGCCTTGCTCCACGATTTGTCCGGCGTTCATCACCAGCAGCCGGTCCGACATAAAGCGGGCCACCGACAGGTCGTGGGTGATGAAGAGGTAGGTAATGCCGAAGTCGCGCTTAAGGTCGTTGAGCAAGTTCAGTACCTGGGCCTGCACCGAGACATCCAGCGCCGAGACGGATTCGTCGCAGATGATGCACTTGGGTTGCAAGGCCAGCGCCCGGGCAATGCAGATGCGCTGCCGCTGGCCGCCGCTGAACTCGTGCGGGTAGCGCAAGTAATGTTCCTCCTTCAGCCCCACCGTGCGCAGCAGCTCCAGCACCCGCGCCTTTTGTTGGGCCTTGGTGCCGCCGACGTTGTGCACGCGCATCGGCTCCAAGATGGCTTCGCCCACGGTGAGCATGGGGTTCAACGCCGCGTAGGGGTCCTGGAAGACCATTTGAAAGTCGCGGCGACGACGGCGCAGTTCCCCGGTTGAGAGCTTGGCCCAATCATCCCCTTCGAACAGAATGCTGCCGCTGGTGGGTTCTACCAACCGGAGGAGCGTCCGGCCGAGTGTGGTCTTGCCGCAGCCCGACTCACCCACCAGCCCCACTGTTTCGCCGCGGCGCACGTCGAAGCTTACGCCGTCGACGGCGCGCACTACTTCGGTAGCCCGTCCAAAGAAGCCCTTGCGCACAGGGTAGTGCACGCGCAGATCCTGCACGCGCAGCAGCACTTCCCCGGCCGGAGCGGCAGTAGCACTTGAGTCCTCCGCTCCTATCTCACTGAACGACGGCGCTGAAGTATCGGCCGGAACGAAGTTCACGGGTGCTGACGAAGCAGCTGGTGGCAGCTGTCCGGTTTCCAATAGTGGCGCATTTTCGAAGCCTTCAAAGGTATTGTCGAGCCGTGGAACAGCTGAATGTTCCACGGGAAACAATTTGCCAATGTCCTCGCTGTTCTGAGGGGACTCGACCGTTTGCGCAGCCACTTCGTTTGCAGGACTTTGCAGGACGGCAGCTTCTGTAACCGAGAAGCTACCCGAAGCGTCTTCCTGCATGAAATCGGCTACCGTCGGAAGTTTTTTTCGGCCCAGCGAAAGTTTTGGGCGGCAAGCCAGCAGCCCCTTGGTATAGGGGTGCTGGGGGTTGGTGAAGATGTCGAGCACCTTTCCCTGCTCCACCACCTTGCCGCGGTACATCACCAGGATGCGGTCAGCAATTTCCGCCACCACGCCCAGGTCGTGGGTAATAAAGAGCACGGCCGTGTTGCGCTGCCGGCGCAGGTCGTCGATGAGTTGCAGGATGCGGGCCTGCACTGTCACGTCGAGGGCGGTGGTGGGCTCGTCGGCAATGAGGACGGCGGGCTGGCAGGCCATAGCCATGGCAATCATCACCCGCTGCTTTTGCCCGCCGCTGATTTCGTGGGGGTAGCTCTTGAAGATTTTCTCCGGCCGGGGCAGCTGCGCTTCGGTGAACAACTCAATGGTGCGGGCCTCGGCTTCCTGCTTGCTAAGCGTGGTGTGCAGCCGTAGAGCTTCCACGACTTGCGCCCCGCAGGTGTGCACGGGGTTCAAAGAGGTCATGGGCTCCTGGAAGATGAACGATATTTCGTTGCCGCGCACCCGCTGCAGCTCGGTTTCGGAGAGACGCAGCAAATCAACTTCCCTGCCCAGCGCTTCGGACTGAAAGCGTGCTTCTCCCCCACTCAGCCGGCCGGGCGGCATAGCAATCAGCCCGAGCATGGCCAGCGAGGTCACCGACTTGCCCGAACCCGACTCGCCCACGATGGCCACCGTCTCGCCGGCGCGCAGCTGAAACGACACACCTTCCACGGCCCGCGTCAGGCCGTACTGCGAGGCAAAGTCGATGGTCAGGTCGCGGACGTCGAGAAGCACGGAATTGGCGGTTTGCACGGGTTTCGCAGGCGAAGGTGAGGTTGGCTTCGGGTAAATGAAGTTGAGGCGCTTAAAAGCCCTAAAAAGCGCTTAAACGCAGGCTTCGAGCTGATGCAGCTGCTCCTGCAGATACGCAAAGGTACGCGGGGCGCGGGTAGGCAGCTCGGCTAGGCCGGTACCTAGGCCGTCCTCGGGAAGCACTACGTGGCCGCCGGCCCGCAAATGGTCAAAAACTGGCGCTGAATCCTCGGCAATCATCTGGCAGTTCTGCTCGCAGGTGTCGTCGGTCCAGAAGTCGTCGGACGCGGTGCGGGCGGGCTTGCGCTTGGTCCTCACTCCTACCGCGTTCAGCTCGCCGCGCATGGCCTTGGCTTGCCCGCCGTAACCGCGCCGCCGCTCGTTGTCCCCGAAGACGTAGAGCGTGTTAGGGTTAGCTTTTAAGTCTTCGGGAGTGATGAATTTCTGTTTGCGGAGCATATCAGCGGTGATAAAGAGGCGCTCTAGCTGGCTTGCAATAATTGGCTGGTACCGTCGATACTTCAGGAGGTAGCAGTACCCGCGCCGCCTTCTGAAACACGTTTTTGCGATTCTAAGCCAAACCAGACGGCTAAATGGACTTCCGAATGGCTGTAATGTTTTCATCTGGAAGACCTACTACGCCGATTAAGCCATCAAACTCGATAAAGCTTCCAATTCTAACGTCTATACTGCTCATGAGCAGCCTCTATGCGGTCTTACAAGAACGGCAGTAATTAGCTTAAAACAGAACGGCCCGCACCAAGTGATGCAGGCCGTTGAAAATGAGTATTTAAGGAGCTTCTACACTGCTTCGGCAGCGTCTTGCCGGGGCGTAGTGGGCTCGTGCGGTTCGCGGGCCAGGTGCTGCACGTCCTCGTGGTGCTTAAAGAACTTGCCCTGGTTCAGCAGGATGAAGACCACGCCCAGAAAAATGGCTGAATCGGCGATGTTGAAGATGGGCCAGAGCGAGAGGTGCATGTTGCCCACCAGCGGCCAGGAAGCGGGCAGAAAGCCCTCGTACAGGTCCAGGTAGAGCATGTCGATAACCTGCCCGTGCAGCCAGGGCGTGGGCGCGCCGAAGGGGGCGTTGTTGTAGACGATGCCGTAGAAAATCGAGTCCACCAGGTTGCCGATGGCCCCGCCGAGAATGGCGGCAATGCACCAGATCAGGCCCCGCGGCGCGCCGGATTTCCACAGCTTGTAGATGTAGTAGCCGATGCCCGTCACGGCCAGCAGGCGGAACAGCGTAAGGATGACTTTGCCATAGGGCGGCGGCAGTTCTACGCCGAAAGCCATGCCGGGATTCAGCGTGTAGTGGAGCTTAAACCAGTCGCCAATCAGCGGGATTTCGCCCGGCATGCCCGGCTGCATGTAGGTGTGCACGGCCCACTTCGAGAGTTGGTCGATGGCAATTACGAGCAGGGCAAACAGGTAGTACTTCCAGTATTTCATGAATTCGCTGATTTGGCGGCCGGGATGAAATTGCACAGTGCAAAGCACAACGCTCACCCCAATCTTATGCTGCCCCGGCACAAAACTCGGCGGGGATTTATGCTGATGGATTTGGCCTGGGCGGGCCGGAAACGGGTATTTTGGACTGTTTCAGACTAAACGGCCGGCATTTTGTGCGCCGGTGTGCCGGGCGGCGAATGTACGTCGCCGCCCGGCACCTGTAGCTCAGCTTTTTACAACTTCCAGCAGCGCCGGCACTTTGTACTCGTCGAATTCGAGCACGGAACCGTCGGCGAAACCGCTCACCAGATCCAGCGACACGGCCTGCACCTCGGTGCGGATGTAGTCGCCGAAATTCTCGACGGCCTGCACCAGTTCGGGCTGGTCGGCGCCCAAGGTGACGCGGATTTTGTCCTGCACCTCCAGGCCCGAATCCTTGCGCAGGTTCTGCAGGCGGTTCACCAGCTCGCGGGCCACGCCCTCATGGCGCAGCTCGTCGGTCAGGGTCACGTCGAGGGCCACGGTGAGCGGGCCGTCGGTGGCCACCAGCCAGCCAGGCAGGTCCTCGGTGCGGATTTCCACATCTTCCAGGCCCAAGACAACCGGCTCACCTTCAATCGTTAACTGCAAACGGTTGGTTCTCGAAATCTGGTCGATTTCTTCAGTCGTCATTTGCTGAATCCGAGCCGCTACAACCTTCAAACGCGGGCCGAATTGTTGACCTAGGCGCTTGAAGTTCGGTTTCACAGACTTAACCATGACGTTGGTATCAGCGTCGTAGGAAATTTCTTTCACGTTCACTTCGGCGCAGATCAGCTCCTTGACACGCTCAACTCGTTCAGCAGTGGAATCACCAGCTTCTGAATACAACGCGTCGTGGTGCAGAACCGGAATGACGATTTTCTGCAACGGCTGACGCACTTTGATTCCGGACTTTTTCCGCAACGAGTGAGTCAGTGAGCTGATACGCTGGGCCAAATCCATGCTTTCCTCCAATGCCTTATCGATGAGGCTTTCCTCGGCCTGCACCAGCTCCGTGAGGTGGACGGATTCGTAGCGCAGGGGCGTGGCTTTTTCGGTGGCCTCGGCGCGCATGCCGTCGGTCATGTTCTTGTACAGCCACTCGCCGAAGAAGGGCGCGATGGGCGACATCAGCTGCGAAACCACCACTAGGCACTGCTGCAGGGTTTCGAAGGCGGCTTTCTTGTCGGCCGTCAGCTCGCCCTTGCGGAAGCGGCCGCGCGAGAGGCGCACGTACCAGTTGGAGAGCTGGTCGGTGACAAAATCCTGGATGGCGCGGGCGGCTTTCGTGGGGTCGTAGTTGTCGAAATGGCCGCGCACTTCGAGGATGAGCGACTGCAGCTTCGACAGAATCCAGCGGTCCAGCTCGGTCAGCTCGGCCACGGGCACGCGGTTGAATTCGCGGGCCTGGAACTCGTCAAGGTTGGCGTAGAGGGCGTAGAACGAGTAGGTGTTGAACAGCGTGCCGAAAAAGCGGCGCTGCACCTCCGTGATGCCCGCGAGGTCAAACTTGAGGTTGTCCCAGGGCTGGGCGTTGGCAATCATGTACCAGCGCGTGGCGTCAGGGCCGTACTGGTCGATGGTTTTGAACGGGTCGATGGCGTTGCCGAGGCGCTTCGACATCTTGTTGCCGTTCTTATCGAGCACCAGGCCGTTGGCAATGACGTTTTTGAACGCCACCGAGTCCTCCAGCATCACGCCCAGCGCGTGCAGTGTGAAGAACCAGCCGCGCGTCTGGTCGACGCCCTCCGCGATGAAATCCGCCGGGAAATTCCGCTGGAATTTCTCGTGATTCTCGAAGGGATAGTGCCACTGCGCGTAGGGCATGGCGCCGCTGTCGAACCACACGTCGATGAGGTCCGTTTCGCGGTACATGGGCTGCCCGCTGGGCGAAACGAGGAAAATATCGTCCACGTAGGGCCGGTGCAGGTCGGTCATTTCCCCGGTTTTGATGGGGTTGTGCGTCATTACCTCGGCGGCCACGGCCTTGTCGATTTCGGCGCTCAGCTCGGCGATGGAGCCGATGCACAGCTCCTCCGAGCCGTCCTGGGTGCGCCAGATGGGCAGCGGGGTGCCCCAGTAGCGCGAGCGGCTCAGGTTCCAGTCGACCAGGTTTTCCAGCCAGTTGCCGAAGCGGCCGGTGCCGGTGCTGTCGGGCTTCCAGTTGATGGTTTTGTTCAGCTCGATGAGGCGGTCCTTCACGGCCGTGGTCTTGATAAACCACGAGTCGAGCGGGTAGTAGAGCACCGGCTTATCCGTCCGCCAGCAGTGCGGGTAGGTATGCTCGTACTTCTCCACCTTGAAGGCCCGGCCGCGCTCCTTCAGCCGCACGCTGATGTCCACGTCGAGGGTGCGGTAGTCGGCGGCGGATTCGTCGTGGCCGTCGTAGTTTTTCACCCAGCGGCCACCGAATTCGCCCATCTGCGCCACGTAGCGCCCGGTGCGGTCCACGATGGGCCCGAGCTTGCCCTGGTCATCAGCGACCAGCAGGGCGGGCACGTCGTTCTGCTGAGCTACCCGGAAGTCATCCGCACCGAAGGTCGGCGAGATGTGCACGATGCCGGTGCCGTCCTCCGTCGTCACGAAGTCCCCCACGATGACGCGGAAGGCACGCTCCTCCCCTTCGAAGGCCGGGAAACCGGCCTGCTGGTTGAAGAGACGTTCGTACTTGATGCCCGCCAGCTCGGCACCGCTGAACTCGCCCAGTTGCTGCCAGGCCAGCACTTTGTCGCCGGCTTTGTAATCTGCCAGGGCAACCTGCGCGCCTTTTTCAGTGAAATAGCGGCTCACCAGGTCCTTGGCCAGCACTACCACCTGGGGCTCGTAGGTGTAGGGGTTGAAGGTGCGCACCACGGCGTAGCGGATGTTCTTGCCCACGGCCAGCGCGGTGTTGGCCGGCAGCGTCCAGGGCGTGGTCGTCCAGGCCATGATGAACACCGGCAGGCCGTCGGCCAAAGCAAACAGCTTGTCCGACTGCTCGTCGCGCTTCACCTCGAACTCGGCCACGATGGTCGTGTCCTTCACATCCTTGTAGGTGCCGGGCTGGTTCAGCTCGTGCGAGGACAAGCCGGTGCCGGCGGCCGGGGAATATGGCTGGATGGTGTAGCCCTTGTAGAGCAGGCCCTTGTCGTAGAGCTTCTTGAGCAGGGCCCAGCAGCTTTCGATGTACTCGGGCTCGAAGGTGATGTACGGGTCGCTCAAATCGACCCAGTAGCCCATCTTCTCGGTCAGCTCGTCCCACTGGTGCTTGAAGCGCATCACCGTCTCGCGGCAGCGCTGGTTGTACTCCTCGACGCTGATTTTCTTGCCGATGTCCTCCTTGGTGATACCCAACTCCTTTTCCACCTGCAGCTCGATGGGCAGGCCGTGGGTGTCCCAGCCGCCTTTGCGGTTGACCTGCTTGCCGTTGAGCGTCTGGTAGCGGCAGAAGATATCCTTCACCGTCCGGGCCATCACGTGGTGGATGCCGGGGGCGCCGTTGGCCGAGGGCGGGCCTTCGTAGAACACGAAGGTGTCGCGGCCCTCGCGGGTCGACACGCTCTTCTCGAAGATGTGGTTTTGCTGCCACCAGCTCAGGATGTCGGAGCCGACTTTGGCGTAGTCGAAGGGCTGTTTGTATTCGGGGTATTTCATCGGGATTGGGGCCTCAGCTCCTAGCTTTTCTCCGGTTGAGAAAGGGAAAATCGGCGCGCACGAGCGGCCTGGATCGGGCTAGGAAAGTCGGTTATCGAGTGCAAACAAAGATGCGGGCAAAAAGGCTCACGGGCAGCGACTAAGCGCCTACGCCTCACCGGGCAACTCCGCATCCGGAGGGGCCACCGGCAGCGAGGCGCCGGGCTTCACCTTGATGCGGTTCAGGTTCAGCTCCAGGTCGTCGTCTTCCTCGTGGTACTGCTCGTCGTAGTGCTGAATCAGGGCGCTGTCGATGGTTTCGTCCTTGCCGTGTTCGAAGGTGACGAGCAGGGCCGGCAGCAGAATCAGGTTCGAGAAGTTGGTAATCAGCAGCGAGGCCGACATGAGCAGACCCAGCGCCTTGGTGCCGCCGAACTCAGAGAAGGCGAAGATGCTGAAGCCCACGAAGAGCACGATGCTGGTGTAAATCATGCTGGTGCCGGCCTCGCTCAGCGTGGTGCTGATGGCGGCCCGCACGCGGCGGCCGTTGGCGGCCATTTCCTGGCGGAACTTGGCCAGCAGGTGAATGGAGTTGTCGCCGTCGATGCCCAGCGCGATGCAGAAAATCAGGGCCGTGGCGGGCTTCAGCGCAATGCCGAAGAAGCCCATGATGCCGGCCGTGAGCAGCAGCGTCACGAAGTTGGGCAGCAGGGTGAAGAACACCGAGCGGATGGAGCGGAACAGAATCAGCACGATCAGGCCCACCAGCGCAAAGGCCAGCACCAAGCTTTCCTTGAGCGTGCCGATGACGTATTCGTTGCCCTTGGTGAAGAGAATGGTGGTGCCCGTCATGCGCACTTCCATGCCCGTGCCCTTGAAAATTTCGTTGATCTGGGGCTGAATCTTGGTGATGAGCAGCGTGTCGAGGTTGCGCGAACCGATATCGGCAATCTTGAGGCTGATGCGGGCTTTCTGGCCAAGCGAGTCGGTGAAAGAGCGCAGCAGCTTGTCATTCATGCTGGCGGCAGCTTTGGGGCTGCCCACGGAGGCCGTTTGGGTGCTGTCAGCCCCGGCCGCGGCGCTGTCGGCAGCGGGCGCCGCGCTGCGCGAGCGGGCCAAGTAACTCAGGATAAAGTTCTTTTCCGAGTTGTCCGGCAGCCGGTAGTAGGTGGGGTCGCCGTTGTAGAAGGTCTGCGTGGCGGCCTTCAGGAAGGTCACGATGCTGATGGGCGAGGTGAGCTGGGGCTGGGTGCGCAGGTAGTTTTCAAGCCGGTCGATGCGCTCCAGGTTGCTCAGCTTCAGGATGCCGCGCTTCTTACCCGTGTCCACCACGATTTCCAGCGGCATTACCCCGTTGAAGTGCTCCTCGAAGAACTTCAGGTCGGAGTTGACCGAGGAGTTTTTGGGCAGATCATCCACCATGTACGACACGGCCTGCAGGCGCGAGGCCCCCAGCGCGCCCAGCGCGCAGAGCACGAAGGCAATGCCGTAGACCGTGCCGCGGCGCTCCAACACGAGGTAGTCGAAGAACTCCAGCAGCTTGGTCAGCGGCTTGGCGTCGAGGTGCTCCAACTGCTTTTCGGTGGGCGGCGGCAGGTAGGTGAAGACTATCGGGACGAGGATAATCGAGATGAAAAACGCCGCGAAAATGCTGATGGTGGCCACCCAGCCGAACTGGTAGAGAATGGCAATGTTGGTGAAGCAGAACACGAAGAAGCCGATGGCCGTCGAGGTGTTGTTCATCAAGGTCACCAGCCCGATTTTGCGGATAACGCGCACCATGGCCAGCACCTGGTTGCCCGAAATGCGGTAGTCGTAGTGGTAGCGGGAGAGCAGGTAAGTGCAGTTCGGAATGCCGATTACAATCAGAATACTCGGAATCAGACCCGTCAGCAGGGTGATTTTGTAGCCCAGCAGCACGATGGTGCCCACGCACCACACCACCGCCACGCCCACGATGAGCAGCGGAAACACCACCGCCGACCACGTCCGGAAGAACACCAGCAACGTGACGCTGGTGACCAGAGCCGCCAGCATCAGGAAAAACTTCATTTCGCCCGCCACCTTGGTCGTCATGGTGGAGCGCACGTAGGGCAGGCCGGCGTAGTGCAGCTTGATGCCCGTTTTCTTGGTAAACCGCTCGGCGTGGCCCAGGATGTTTTTCATCACCGCCTGCCGCTTCGAGGAGTTCAGGTACTTCGGGTCCATGGTCAGGGCCAGCAGCGTGGCCCCGGTGGTGGGGCTGATGAGCTGGCCCTTGTAGAACTCTTGCCGGTTTACGATGCGCATCAAGGAGTCCAGTTCCTTCTGCGTTTGCGGGAAGGTGCGGAAGATGGGCGCCGCGGCGAAGCGCTGGCCCGCGGTGTCCTTGGTGAGCTGGATGAGCTTGGTCACCGACAGCACCCCGCTCACGCCTTCCTCCTTGCTCAGGGTGTCGGTGAGCAGGCGCAGCTCGTTGAAGTTGCCCAGCTTGTACACCGAACTATCCTGCAGCCCGAGCACGAGCACGTTGCCGTCCTCGCCGAAGGTTTTCTTGAACTGCTGGAAGTACACCATGTCCGGGTCGTCGGGCGACACGACTTGGGCAAAATCGTAGGTCATTTCCACGTCCTTGGCCTTCCAGGCCATGAACACGGTGATAATGCTCAGCAGCCCAACGAGCAGGCGGCGGTTCTTGATTATCAGCAGGGCAAGCTTACTCCACATCGGCTACAGCAGGAAAATTGGGGCAAAGGTACGCATTGACCGTTGGGGGAATTTTCCGGGGAAATAGCACCTGAACCAGAAAAAGAAATATTTCGGCAAGTATCTGTAACTCACTATCTTAAAAACTGCGTATACCGTCGTAGATTTTGTCGCCGTCATTTCCGCGCCCGTACAACCCTCACCGTTCCCGGCGGCTCTTGCCTTCGATGACCCTATACTACTCGCCCGCAGCCTCGCTGACCTACAACGCGGCCGATGAAATGCTGCACCTGAGCTTTAACGCTACCCACCTCGACCTCTCCTTCGGCCAGGCGTACCAGTGCGCCCTGCAGGAGATGTTGACCAAGAACGTGGGCAAGCTCCTGCTCGACCTCAAACGCAACGCCCCGTCCTCCGACGACCACGAGCAGTGGCTGGTGGAGCCGCTGCAGGCGCACTTGCCCGCCCGCGTGCCCCGGCCGGTGTTCATTGCCGCCGTGCTCAGCGAAGGGCAGTACCAGTACCAGATCAGCAACTGCCCGGCCAGCGGCAGCACCTTCGTGCCCGAGCAGGTCGAGTTCAATTACTTCACCTCGCGCCGCGAAGCCGCCGCTTGGCTGAACGGCCGCTAGTCGGCCCAACCGGCCACAAAAAAGCCCCGGACGGATGCCCGGGGCCTATTGTCGCGTAGCAGGCTGCGCCGACGATTACAGCTGCTCGAAGATGCGCGAGAGGCTCACCGCCTCGCCGATGTAGCCGCGCAGCGCCGAAATGGGCATGCGCGTCTGCTCCCGCGAGTCGCGGTGGCGCACCGTCACGGTGTCGTCCTCCAGGGTCTGGTGGTCGACGGCAATGCAGAAGGGCGTGCCGATGAGGTCCTGACGGGTGTAGCGCGTGCCGATGCTATCCTTCTCCTCCACCACCAAGCGGAAATCGTGGCGCAGCGAGTTGTAGATTTCGTTGGCCTTTTCGGGCAGGCCGTCCTTTTTCACCAGCGGGAAGATGGCCGCCTTCACCGGCGCCACGGCCGGGTGCAGGCGCAGCAGCTTGCGCGTCTTGGTCTTCTGCTCCTCGCCTTCGCCCTCCACGATGGTTTCTTCCTGGAACGCCTGGCAGAGCGTGGCCAGGAACAGGCGGTCGGCGCCCACGGAGGTTTCCACCACGTAGGGCACGTAGTTGCCGTAGGGCTTGCCAGTTTCCGGGTTCACGTCGTTGTCGAAGTACTGCTGCTTTTTGCGGCTGTACTGCTGGTGCTGGGTCAGGTCGAAGTCGGAGCGGGAGTGGATGCCCTCGATTTCCTTGAAGCCGAAGGGGAATTCAAACTCGATGTCGACGGCGGCCTTGGCGTAGTGGGCCAGCTTTTCGTGGTCGTGGAAGCGCAGCTTGTCGGCGGGCAGGCCCATCACCTCGTGCCAGCGGCGGCGGGCGGCTTTCCAGTGCTGGTACCACTCGTTTTCGGTACCAGGCCGCACGAAGAACTGCATTTCCATCTGCTCAAACTCCCGCATGCGGAAGATGAACTGGCGCGCCACAATCTCGTTGCGGAAGGCTTTACCGATCTGGGCAATGCCGAAGGGCACCTTCTGGCGGGCCGACTTCTGCACGTTCAGGAAGTTGACGAAGATGCCCTGGGCCGTTTCAGGGCGCAGGTAGATTTCGCTGGAGCCCTCGGCCACGGCGCCCATCTGCGTCGAGAACATCAAGTTGAACTGGCGCACGTCGGTCCAGTTGGCCGTCTTGCTGATCGGGCAGAGAATTTTCTCGTCGATGATGAGCTGCTTGACGCCGGGCAGGTCGTTGTCGGTGAGCAGGCGGCCCAGCTCGGCCAGCAAGGCGTCGGCGCGGGCTTGGTCGCCGGCTTTTTCGTACTCGGCGGCTTTTTCCTCCACCAGCACGTCGGCGCGGTAGCGTTTCTTGCTGTCGAGGTTGTCAATGAGCGGATCGGAGAAGCCGTCGACGTGGCCGGAAGCTTTCCAGGTGGTCGGGTGCATGAAGATGGCCGCGTCGATGCCCACCACGTTCTGGTTGAGCTGGGTCATGGCCTTCCACCAGAGCTGCTTGAGGTTGTTTTTCAGCTCCACGCCGTTGGGGCCGTAGTCGTACACGGCGGCCAGGCCGTCGTAGATTTCGGAGGAGGGGAACACGAAGCCGTATTCCTTGGCGTGGGCTACGATGTCGGCCAGGGTGCCTTCGGTGGTATTGGCGGCTTGCTGCGCGGGCTTGCTCATGGGGTAGGGAGAGAATGAAGAGCTGAGAACTCAGAGCTGGGAACTTAGACCACAAGGCCGCTGGCCGAAACACCGGCCGGGCTCTTGGTTCTCACTTCTAAGCTCTCAATTCTAAATCAGGGGCAAAAGTAGGGCGAAGATGCGAAGGGCCGCACCCGGCGGCCCCAAGCCCGTGCGTACGAAGTACGGGCCCGGTAAGCTACTATTGTTAAACTTTTTGCAGAAGCCTTGGTACAAGGCCTGACCCGCGGGTGCCCGGGCCAGCTTGCGGAGTAACAATTTCATAATCTTGCGCCCCTTTTTGGTGCCCGTACTTTTGGCGGCCCATTTCCCTTCGCTCACCAACCCTTTCCCATATGCTTGGCTTAGAGCCTCAAGTGCTCCTGCTACTGCTGGTGTGTTTGATTGCCGCTTGCGCGTTTGAATTCGTCAACGGCTTTCACGACACGGCCAACGCCGTAGCAACCGTCATTTACACGAATACCCTGCGGCCCTGGGTGGCCGTTATCTGGTCCGCGTTCTGGAACTTCATCGGCGTGTTCGGCGGCGGAATCGGCGTGGCCATGGGCATCGTGTACCTCTTGCCCGTCGAGAGTTTGGTCGACCAGAACATCTACCACGGCATTGCCATGGTGGGCTCCCTGATCTTGGCGGCCATCATCTGGAACGTGGGCACCTGGTACTACGGCATCCCGGCTTCCAGCTCCCACGCGCTCATCGGCTCCATCCTGGGCGTGGGCATTGCCTTCTCGCTGCTGCCCGATACCAACGGCGCCGCCGTGAACTGGAGCAAGGCTTCCGAAACCGGCATTGCCCTGCTCGTAGGCCCGCTGTTCGGCTTCACCTTGACCATCATCCTGATGTTCGTCTTAAAGCGCTTCGTCAAGTCCAAGGCCATCTTCAAGGAACCGCACAAACGCAAGCCCCCACCCCTCTGGATTCGCCTGATCCTGATTGCCACCTGCACGCTGGTGAGCTTTTTCCACGGCTCCAACGACGGGCAGAAGGGCGTCGGCCTGATCATGCTCATCCTCATCGGCATCCTGCCCTTCAAGTTCGCCCTCGACGCCTCCAAGAATCCGCTCGACATGCGCGCCTCCTTGGCCAAGGTGGAGCAGGTGATGAGCCGCGTGAATGCCGCCGAACTGGCCCCCGACGAACAGAAGGCCCTGCAGGAAGTCAACCAGCAAACGGCCACGCTGGACCGCATCTTCGCCGGCAAAACCGACGTGAAGCAGCTGCCCGAATCCGACCGGTTTCAGATTCGCAAAGCCATTCTGCTCACCTACAGCCGCGCCAAAAAGCTCACCGGCAGCGAGCGGGTGAGCCTGAGCCCCCAAGACCGCAAAACCTACGACGCGGCCATTGAGGACATGCGCGGCTTCACCGACTACGCCCCCAAGTGGGTTATCCTCATCGTGTCCTTGTCGCTGGGCATCGGCACCATGGTGGGCTGGAAGCGCATCGTGGTAACCATCGGCGAGCGAATCGGCAAGGAGCACCTGACCTACGCCCAAGGCGCCTCCTCGGAGCTGGTAGCGGCCACCATGATTGGCCTGAGCACCCAGCTGCATCTGCCCTCCTCCACCACGCACGTGCTGTCGTCGGCCATTGCCGGCTCGATGGTGGCCAACCGCGGCATCAAGAACCTGAACCCGCAAATGGTGCGCAACATCGCCCTGGCCTGGGTGCTCACGCTGCCCGTGACCATGGTGCTGTCGGGCGTGCTGTTTCTACTGTTCCGCGCGCTGCTGTAAGCGCCTCGGTCACCGCGCTACCCACGCAAAAGCGCCGCTCCCAGCCGGGGGCGGCGCTTTTGCATTGAGGGGTTTCGCTTACAAAACCGGGGGTATACGGGCGTTGTACTTATCCGGTTACGTTTGCACTACGAAATCTTTACTATCAATAACTTATCCACTTATCAACATCAAAAAGAGCTGATTTTGTGGATAACTACTGATTACGCAGGCCATTGCACCTCCAAGTCGTCGTTGATGAACACGCCGAAGTTGATAAACTGCAGTTCATTCTCGTCGAAATAGAGGTCAATCATTTCCTTTTCGTAGGAAAGGCGCACTTCGCCGGTGTCCACCTTTTCCATTTCGCCTTGCTCGTGGCCGTGGCGGCGCATCAGCTCCTGGATTTCCTCCAGCGACTTGCCGTGGATGGCCTCGCCGTACAGGCGCATGCCGGGGTGGTCGGTTTCGATGCAGGAGAGGCGGTAGTCGTCTTCGCGGTCGAAGTACAGCGAGTAGCCTTCTTCGAGGTAGTTCCAGGCTTGGTGCTCGAACTCGTCGTCGTCTTCCGACTCTTCAATTTCTTCCGGCTCGCCCATCAGGGTCCGGACTTCGTCCATGCTGGCGCCAAACTTAAGCGGGCCCATGCCTTGGCCCAGCACGATTTCGTTTTCGTCGGTGCTGCGGGGTTGGGGCGTATTCATATCGGGAGGAGGTTTGGAGGTTGGTAGCTGGGTAAAGGTAGGAGTCTGAGGGCGCGTTTGGCGTTGTTTGTTTTTCGTCGCTCGTCCCGGGCAGTTATGCACCAGTCAACCACAATACCGTGGATAAGCGGCGGCGAAAACCCGATCAACGAAAAACGAACTCACTTGCCGTAACGCTGCTCGAAGGCTTCTTTCTGGCGCAGGTAGTCGGGATGGTGCTTGGCTTCGTCCCACTTGGCTTTGAAGATGGCGGCGGCTTCGGCTTTTTCGGGGTCTTCCGGGTCGCGGGGGAGTTCGGCCCGGCCGTGGGCGCCGCTCTGGCCCTTCTTGTCGTCGGGCACGGGGCCTTCGTACTTTTTGCCGCCGCGGTGATTGGCGTAGCGCCGGGCCCGGGTAAAGCCCATCTGCAGAAACTTCCGGGCCATGTCAGCCCCCACAAAGTCGTCGGCCTTCAGATAGGCCAGAAACAGCCCGTAAATCGTCTCGGATGACTCACGGGCTACGGCGGGACTCTTAAAGCGCCAGAAGGGCAGGATTTCGCTCTTATAGGGCTGCACGAGCAATACGCCTTGCTCCCCCTTGCCCACCCGGTACAGTTCCGGGTGCTGGCGGAAGTCGACGTGGTGAAAGTCCTGGTCGTAGTTGAACGGCATAGCAGCACTCCGACACGCGTCGGCGGGCTGTATACGCACGCGCGGCGCCGGCGGCTGAACCCTCGGCTTGCCCGGGCCGGCTTTTCCTTGCGGCCCCGTTCGGCTGTCCGCTGCGCCGGCGGCCCGGCCGCTTGCCGAGCGGAACGCACAGGGTTACAGGCGTTCATCCTCCTGTGAGCCTGTGAGTTCTGGCCGGGGTTTTCCACGGGACTAATAACTTTTCATTAAATAAAATTTTAAAGCTCTTTTCTATTTCCACTCGTTATGGCTGTTCATAAGTGGATATCTAACAGGCTTATACACAGGGCTTGATAACATGTGTACAAGAACCGGCTTATGCACCGGCTATCCACATAGGATGTGCAAATTACAGGGGTGATACTCTGTCAATTAACAGGCTTTTCGACAATCCACACACTTGTGCACAACCCTGTGAATTAACACGTTAGTGGAAAGTGGAAAGCCCCAAAATCGTGGGGAAGTTGTCCACGGCTGTCCACAGGCCGCGGGCACTGGTATGGGCTCAACAGGACCAAAAAATCTTTTCCCCTGTTTATCCCCTGTTGTTCACAGGTTATCAAAGCGTTATCCACGCGTTATCCCCTGTCGACTGACCAAGCCGGGTTTGGAGGGTCAAGAATTCCACAATAGGCTGTGGAAACGTGGATAAGTGCCTGTGAGCCTGTAAGAAGGCCCTTGATAATCAGGGTATAGTTACCTGTTCGAATATGGATTGGCGCGGCCTGGTCGGACCTATGCCACAGGTTCACAGGTAGATAGCGCGGCTGGCCGGCACCGGGCGGGCGGCCGCCGCAAACGCCTCGGCCGCGGCTACTAGCGGTGTGCTGGTGGGCGGTATCTAGCGGCTAGGGCGGCCTCGCGCTTGGCCGTTATTGGGGCCGGCTGCTCGCACAAAAAAGCCCCGGCGCTGACAGCGCCGGGGCTTGGTTCGGCAAGGCCGAAATAGATTAAAAGGTCAGCACCACGTTTTCGATTTCCCAATTGGCGCGCACCTGCTGGGTTTGCGGCAGCAGGTACATGGGTTCAGCGGGAATCCGCAGCTTCGGGTCCCCGCCGCGCCAGCGGCCGTTATTGTCGGCGTCGATGAGCACGCGCAGGCGGTAGGTACCGGGGTCCACGTTGTCGAACCGGAACGTGCGGGGCCCACCCGGGACGGTGCGCACAATCTGGTAGTTCTGGTCCAGCAGCTGCAGCTCGTAGCTGCGGTATTTGGAGTTGATGGTGCCCGAAAGGCTGCCGGTCGTGGATTGCTCCGTCACGCGCAGACGCACGGGGCGCAGGCGTAGCGCTTGCCCGCTAACGGAGAGGATGGCCGTCGTATCGGGCACGAAGGTGACGGTTTTGCGGGCCTTGGTATTCACGTTTACCGTGAGCAGGGTGCGGTCGGGGCTCAGGGTGCCGTCAGCCGGCAGGCGCAGCGGGCGGCGCGTCACCGAGTCTTCGACCAAGGTGCCGAAGGGCTTGTCGGAACCCACGCGCACCGGCGCCACAAACTGCAGCTTGAGCTGGCCCTGGCGGTAAATGTCGCGCGGGTTGCCCACCACTTGGTACTGCGCCCCGCGCCGGGTGGTGGCCTGGGGCTTTTCGTCGAAGCGCACATTCACGGTATCGACGCCGCGGTTGCCGGCGCTGTCAATGGCCGTGAGCAAGTAACGGCCGGCGGGCACGGCCGGGGCACGCAGAATGCTGAGCGTACGGCCCCGTTCCAGCAGCGTGGCGGTTTCAGCCAGCGCCGGCGTGGGCGCTTGGCCTAGCGCGGCCAGCGTGAACTGCTGCAGACCCTCGTTGAAGCCGATTTTAAACTGGTCAGCGCCGGCCTGCTGCGAGAGAATCAGCGGGCGCCGCGAGTCGGGCCGCACCGTAACCAAGCGCAGCGTATCGAGGCGCGGGCGAAGCTCAATGGGCTGGGGCAGGTAGCCGATGCGCTCTGGCTCTTCGTAACGGCCGTTGTTGTTTTTGTCGAGCAGGGCGTAGACGCGGTACGGACCTTCGCGCAAGTTGCGCAGCTGAAACTTGCCGCTCTTGTCGGTGCGCGTCTGATAGTAGGGCGGGTTGCGGAAGATGTCGGCCGTGTCGCCGGCGGGGTAAAGGGCAATGACGGCGTCGGCGTCAGGCTGGCCGTTGAGCAGCTGCGTGACCGAGCCGCTCACCCGGCCCGAATCCAGGGCCGCGCCGGTGCTGAAGGCCAGAATCACGTCGCGGGCGGGGTTGCTTTCGGTGATGTCGACCACCGCGTCGCGGAAGTTGAACACGTAAGTGGTGTTCGGCTCCAGCGGCTTTTCGAAGCGCAGTTCGATGGAACGTCGCTCCTCGCGCAGCTTGTAGGGGTTTTTGTCGGAAATGGTGGGCGTGATGAGCAGATTTTTGCTCAGGTCCTTGAGCTGCACCGATTCCGAAAATTCCAGCCGGATGTTCTGTTCCTTGACGTTGGTGGCTCCGTTGGCCGGGTTGCTGCTGACGAGCGTGGGGGCCTCCGTGTCGCGGGCTCCGCCTTCGGGCTGGCTGATGGCGGCGCACCCGGCCAGCAACAGGCCGGCCGGCAGCAAAAACAGAGCGGAACTAACGCGAACGAACATTGTAGAGCAGCAGCGTGGAAAGCGTAAGCAGGGCGCAGGCCCCGAGAATGGTCCAGCGCGCCCGCCCCGACACCGGGCCGGGCGTGGGCTCGGCGTCCGGCGGCGGCTCGGGCGGGGCCGCCGGGCGGCGCACCGTATCGGGCACCGCGGCGGCCGCGGACGAAGGTACAACGACGGAATCGGGGCGAACGGGTATGTGCTGGGCCGGGGCCGGACCGCTCAGCAGCGCCGTCACGCCCAGCGCCGGCCCCAGCCGGCGCAGCGCGCGGGAAGCAAACCAGGAGGGCGGGAAACGACGAGCGAGCATGGCCGAGCGGTGACGATGAGCGGGTTGGCCCCTCCCCTACCCCACCGGGCGGGATTAGGAAGTTGCCGCCGCGGTGGGCGACTGGGCCGAGCGTTCGGCCACGAAAATCAGGCTGGAATACTGCCCGCCGTTTTGCGAGGCCTGCCGGTTCGACTCATAGCCCGAGCGCAGCGCGGCCATCATGCCACCGTTGCGCTCGGCGCGGTACTGTTCGCTGAGCAGGCTGATGTAAAACGCGTCGAGCTTCATGGGCAAGGTGCGGCGCAGCTGCAAGTGGTGCTTGCCCAGCAGCTGGCCAACGGTCTTGGCCGTAAAGTGATAGAGGTGGCGCGGCACGTCGAAGGCGGCCCACTGCTCGCGGTAGTACTGCGCGTCGGGGCTGTCGGCGTTGGGCACGGCAATGACGAGGATGCCGTCGGGCTTGAGCAGCGCAACGAGTTGCTCCAGCGTGGCGTTCAGGTCGAGAATGTGCTCCAGCACGTGCCAGAGCGTGATGACGTCGAAGGAGCCGGGCGCAAACTGGCTTAGCTCGCCGTGGGCAATGGGCTGGCCGGTGTTCTGCTCGGCGAGGCGCCGGGCCGAGTCGTTGGGCTCGAAGCCCGATATCTGCCAGCCGGCCTGCTGGCAGGCCACCAGGAAGTAGCCGGTGCCGCAGCCGTAGTCGAGCACGCGGCCGCGGCGCGGGGCTTCGCGGCCCAGCAAGGACACTTTCTGGCGCACGGTAAACTTGCGCGCTACTTTGTAGACCTGGTTGATAAGGCCCTGGTGGGTGTCGGAGTGCGAGATATACGCCGGGCTTTCGTAGTAGCGGCCGAGGCTGGCTTCGTCGGGGCGCGGGTTGGTCAGCAGCAGGCTGCAGGAGGTGCACTGCGTGATGGCAAAGCTTTCGTGGCTGACGGAATAGTCTTCCACGACCATTTTCGGCCGAAACTCACTTTTCCCGCAAATCGGGCACTGTTCTACGCGTACGTTCGACACCAAGCAGCTAATCAGACAGCAAACAAAACAGCCGGACGCGGGCGCCGGCTGCAACTACCAGTACAAAAATAACGGAATGGTTTGGGTGGCAAGTACGAGGTGACAGGTAACAGGTAATAAGGGCCCCGCGGGGCAACATTAGAAGGCGGCGACATGCCCCCGGCGTGCCTGCCTTGGCTCTGCAAGGGAAGGCGACCAGGCCGCAGCCACGCCGCTTACAAGTTGTTCACGCCCGGCGGGTCGCCGACGGAAGGTGCGCCGCCAAAAACCACCATAGCCAGCACGACGCTGCCACCGACGAGCACCAGCAACGCCCAGGCGGTGAACAGCAGCCAAACCACGGCCCGACCGAAGCGCCGGCGCCAGGCAGCCCGCACCGTACCAACCAGTCCCCACAATGCCAACGGCGCCTGCACTGCCCAGGCGGCCGCCGCCAGATGATCCGCCCAGGTAATGTCGAGGCGCAGTTGGCCCCACTCAAACACCACGATGTAGGCCAGCGTCAGCCCGAAGACGCCGCCCGTGCCAACAACCAGCCCGCCAAACCAACCTAGGAGGTCGGCTTGGCGGGCTGGTTGTTGGCACGGGGCGGTGGAATAGTCCACGTCCCCCTACTTGCCCAAGTACACCATCAGCACCGAGATGTCGGCGGGCGAGATGCCGCTGATGCGCGAGGCCTGCCCGATGGTTTCGGGCTGGATGCGCAGCAGCTTTTCGCGGGCTTCGTGCGAGAGGGCCGGCATGGCCTTGTAGTCCAGCTTACCCACGATGCGCAGGTCTTCCATCTGGCCCATGCGCTCGGCTTGCTGGTGCTCCTTCTCGATGTAGGTTTCGTACTTGACGTGGATGCTGGCCTGCTTCAGCACTTCTGCGCCGTAGCTGCTCAGGTACTCGTTCAGCTCCGGCAGGGCGCGCTGCAGGTCGGGCAAATCGAGCTGCGGGCGGCGCAGCAGGTTCACCACGCGGGTTTTCTCGTGAATGGGGGCCGAACCCAGCTCTTCCAGCAAGCCGTTGATTTCGCCCGGCTCCACCGGCTTCTTGCTCAGGTAATCGAGCACGTCGGCGGTTTGCTGGCGCTTCTGCTCCACCCGGGCCATGCGCTCATCCGAGGCCAGCCCAAGCTTGTGGGCCAGCGGGGTGAGGCGCAGGTCGGCGTTGTCCTGGCGGAGCAGGATGCGGTGCTCGGCCCGGGAAGTAAACATGCGGTAGGGCTCGTCGGTGCCTTTGTTGACGAGGTCGTCAATGAGCACGCCGATGTAGGCCTCCGAGCGGCGCAGGATGAACGGCTCCAGCTCCCGCACCCGCTGGTGGGCGTTGATGCCGGCCATCAGGCCCTGGCAGGCAGCTTCCTCGTAGCCCGTCGTGCCGTTGATCTGGCCGGCGAAGTAGAGGTTGCGCACCGGCTTGGTCTCCAGCGTCAAGTGCAGCTGCGTGGGCGGGAAGAAGTCGTACTCGATGGCGTAGCCGGGGCGGAACATCTTCGCGTTTTCGAAGCCCGCAATCTGGCGCAGCGCCTCGTACTGCACGTCTTCGGGCAAGCTGCTGCTAAAGCCGTTTACGTACACTTCCACCGTGCTCCAACCCTCGGGCTCCACGAAAATCTGGTGGCGGTCCTTGTCGGCGAAGCGGTTGATTTTGTCTTCCACCGAAGGGCAATAGCGCGGCCCCAGGCCCTTGATGCGGCCTTGGAACATCGGCGACTTTTCGAAGCCGGTGCGCAGGATGTCGTGCACCTTCTCGTTGGTGTAGGTGATGTAGCAGGGGCGCTGCTTGGTGAGCTGGGGCGTATCGAGGTAGGAGAACTTGCTCGGGTTTTCGTCACCGGCCTGCTCCTCCATCTTCGAGTAGTCGAGCGTGCGGCCGTCCACGCGGGGCGGGGTGCCCGTCTTCATGCGGCCCGTCTCGAAGCCCAGCTCCCGCAGCTGCTCGGTGATGCCGGTGCTTTTGCGCTCCGCCGCCCGGCCGCCGCCGAAGTTTTTCTCGCCGATGTGGATGAGCCCGTTCAGGAAGGTGCCGTTGGTCAGCACCACGGTTTTGCTCCGAAATTCGATACCGAGCTGGGTGCGCACGCCCACGCAGGTGCCGTCTTCCACCAGCAGGCCGGTCACGGCTTCCTGCCAGAAGTCCACGTTGCGGATGCCTTCCAGCGTCAGGCGCCATTCTTCGGCGAAGCGCATCCGGTCGCTCTGGGCGCGGGGGCTCCACATGGCGGGGCCCTTCGAGCGGTTGAGCATCCGGAACTGAATCATCGTTTTGTCGGTGATGATGCCCGACTGCCCGCCCAGCGCGTCCACCTCGCGCACAATCTGTCCCTTGGCCACCCCGCCCATGGCCGGGTTGCACGACATCTGCGCGATGGTGTTCATGTTCATGGTCACGAGCAGCACCGAGGAGCCAAGATTGGCTGCCGCCGCGGCCGCTTCGCAGCCGGCGTGGCCGGCGCCTACCACAATTACATCGTATTCCTGGGTCAGCATAGCTGGAGGTTTGTTGTCGGAGGGTATGAACAGGCGAGGCCTGCGTTTTGTGCCCGAGGGGCCGTTATTCCAGCACCCGCGCCGTAGCGCCGATAATCTGCTGGTCGAGTAATTCCTGCCGGGAAGTGAACTGCAGCGGAATTAGCAAGCCAAATTTCTCGCTTTGGCTCCTTGTGTTGATGAAGTTGACGCCAATAATTGGTAACACCAATCCTGTGGAAAATGCCAAGCAGTTACCGCTTGATACTTGTCCGGTTAGTTCTCCAACCAACGCCCAACCGCGACCCGCCAGCTGGAAAGCCTCCTCTACAGAGTAAGTGCCGACTTCAGTAGACATGGAGCTTTTTTACACTGTTGCAGAACGTCATGCTGAACTTGTCGAAGCATCTCTACCGCGTCGTTGAGATTAGTATCTGCCGTCAGCCCGCGAGATTCCTCGACTTCGCTCGGAATGACGTTCTTGAGGAACGGTCTTTAAAAAATAAAACCGTTTCCACGCTCGGCGGAAACGGTAGTCGGGTTTCGGGGAGAAAACGCGAGGCTAACCCGCTCAGAACGTGCGCAAAGATACGCACTTCGGCGTTTTGCCGCGGCGGTCGGGCTTATTCGGCGTCGTACCGCTCGTTTTCCCGCTCCCGCCAAGCCGCCAGCAGCTCGGCCGAGTGCGCGTCGACGGCTTTCCAGTCGAAGGGCTGCCAGTGGCCGCGGTAGCTGTCGAATACCTCCGTGGCGGGGCGGCAGGCGAAGAGCTTGTAGTCGAACTTGGGGTAGCTGTGGACGAGGTAGCCGGGGTAGTAATGTGTCAGGCCCTGCTGCCGGGCGTAGTTGATTTTGAGCAGCATCAGGTACTTGCCCAGGCTGTAGCGGCGGTAGTCCGGGTCGTAGAAGTTCATGATGCCGGCCATGGTTTGCTCGCCCTGGTCGAAAATGCCGACGGCAATCAGGCGCCCGGCGTCGCGCAGCTCGATGACACCGCTGGGAAAGACGTTGTGGCGGGCGCCGGCCAGGATAAAGGCTTCTACCGTTTCGGGCGCGTCGAAGTCGATGGCGGCGCGGTAGCGGGCGTAGAGGTCTTCGTACTCGTCGGTGAGGCGGAAGGGGCGCAGCGTAACGTTAAACCGCTCGTTCAGGCGCAGCAGGCGGCGCTGCTCCGGGCCCCAGGTCACGTCGGCCAGCACCACGCGCAGCCAGTGCACCGTGTAGAAGCCGCCGTCGATGGGCAGAAACTGGCAGGTAAACAGGTCCTGGTGCATGCGGTAGTAGCCCAGGCTGAGGTAGTAGTCCAGCACGCGGCCGGGAATGATTTCCGGCAGATGGGAAGCGGTCATAGCGGTGGAAACGGGCCGATCAGAACTGTCATCCTGAGCAACGCGAAGGACCTTATAGGATAAGCACGACTGGCGTAACAACGGCTCATTCTGGCGTGATAAGGTCCTTCGCGTTGCTCAGGATGACAGTCCCGAGTCAAGAACAGGTAGCAGCAATTTACGGCCACCATTGGTTCCAAAAAGCAAAACGCCCGCACAATGGCGGGCGTTTTGCTTCAGGGCAGTTGTACCAAAAAGGCTAGAACGTGCGCAGCGAAAGGCAGTCGTCCTCTTTCTTGCGCATGGCCGTCTGGCTCAGCAGATCTTTGTCCTTGTAACCTAGCAGGTGCAGCACGCCGTGAATCATCACGCGGTGCAGCTCGTCGCGGAAGGTGACGTGGTGCGTTTCGGCGTTTTCCTTGATGCGGTCCACCGAGATGAAAATGTCGCCCTCGATGATGTCCGCGTCGTCGGCGTTGTCGAAGGTGATGACGTCGGTGTACGTGTCGTGGTCGAGGTACTCCACGTTCACCTTGTGCAGGTACTCGTCGGAGCAGAAGATGTAGGTCAGCTGCACGATTTTGTGCTCGTGCACCGCGGCCACGCGCTCAATCCATTCCGTCAGCTCCGTGGCGTTGCCCAGCTCGAATTCCACGTCCTCGACGACAAATTCGATACCCGGCGCCTCGTGCATGGGGTCGTACTCGTCATGGTGGTCGGGCGGCAACTGGTCGGCTTCGGACATAAAGCTAAGCGGGAAAGAAGGTGCGGCGAAAGAAACCTAGGCGACGGCGTGGCCCTGCGTTTCGCCGGTGGCGGGCGGCAGGAAGAAGGTCAGCTCCACCTTGCGGCCGTCCTTGGTGAATTCCACCTCGTCGGCCAGGTGGCGGATGAGGAAGATGCCGCGGCCGCCGGGGTTTTCCAGGTTTTCGGGGGCGGTGGGGTCCTGCAGGTTGTTGTAGTCGAAGCCGGGGCCCTGGTCCTCGATTTCAAACTTCACGCGGTCCTGATCAATGGACAAGCACAGCAGCACGGTCTTGTCCTTGTCGAACTTGTTGCCGTGGCGGATGGCGTTGTTCACCGCTTCGGTGACGGCCACCATGATGTTGCCGTAGATATCGTCCTCGATGTGGAAGGTATCCTTCGAGTTGTCGATGAAGCTTTCAACGACGCGAATGTTCTCGACGAGGGACGGAATCTGGATTTTTACCTGCTTCATGGAGTGGTGAAAGGGGGCAACGGGGCGTAAAAATAGGCAGCGCTATTTCATTTTCTGAAAATACTCGCTCACCTCCCGTTGGTAGTACGGAGTGAGGGCCGGCGGTACCGTACGTAGCAACTCCGTCTGGCGGTTACGCTGCTCCCGATATTTCTCGAACGCGGGCGGAAAACCGGGCGGCACCGTCTTGGCCGTCTCGGCTTCGCGCTTGTTGTCGAGGTCCCGTTCCCGGGCCGATTTTTCGGCTTCCAGGAGGCGGCTCAGGATCTGACGCTGGCGCATAACGGTTTGCTCCGTCAAGCGCTTGTTTACGAGGTCCTGCTCGGTTTGTTCCATCATTTTCTTGAGCTCCCCCATGCCGCCCATGCCCTGCTCGCCCTTCTCTTTGCCGTCCTTGCCGAGCTTGCCCTGCTTGGCGGCTTGCTGCTGCATTTTCTCCAGCTGCTGCAGGGCTTCGCGCAGCATTTGCTGCTGAGCGGCCATCTTGGCCAGGTCCTCGGAGAGCTGCCGGCCCTGCTTGCCGCTCTGTTGCAGCTGCTGAATCTGCTGGTTGAGCTGCTGCTGCAATTTGCCGAGCTGCCCGGACCCGGGGCTGGGCTGCTGGCCTTTCTTTTTCTTGCCCGGCTTGCCCGAGCCCGACTTGCTTTGCTGCGACTGGCGCTGCTGCTCCTGCATCTGCTGCAGGGCGTCGTTGAGCATCAGGGCGAGGTTGTTCATGCTCGTCATGGCCAGCTGCTGGGCGCCGGTGGCGCGGGGCACGTTGCGCTGCAACAGCTGCTGCATGGCCTGGTCCATCTGCCCGTTCATCTCCCCTACTTCGCGCGTCACGAAGGATTGCAGCTGAAACACGCGCTTGGCCAGGGCATACAGCGAGTCCTGAATCACCACGGCGTCGTCGCGGAGCTTGCGCTGGTTCTGGCTGAGCTGCTGGTAGCGCGGGTCCGACTGGTCCACCTGCCGGAACTGCTTCATCAGGTTTTCCTGGTCGAAGGAGAGTTTCAAAAGGTTTTCGAGGATGTCGCGCAGGTGGTCGATGTTTTCCTGCTGCTTATCCGATTCCTCTTCCTCCATGTTCTGGCGCATCTTCTGCGCCATCTGCTTCATGTTTTGGGCGGCCTGCTTCTGGTTTTGGGCCGCTTTCTGGTTCTGGTTTTTGCCGAGCTGCTCCTGACTTTCCTGCATCTGCTGGTCGGTCTGTTGCTGCTCCTGCTGCATGGGGTCCAGGTTGTTCTGGTTGTCGAGCTGCTGGTCCATCTTCTGCAGTTCCTGCAGCTCCTTCTTCACCTCCTCGAAGGCCTTTTGGGCTTCCTGCTGCTGCTCTTTCAACTGCTGGTTTTCCTGCTGGCGCTGGTCGTTGGGCTTGTCGGCGGCTTTTTCGGTTTGCTCGGCCAGCTTCTGCTCCTGCTCGGCCAGCTTTTCCAGCTGCTCGGTGGTGCTTTCCATCTTCTGCTCCAGCTGCAGCTGCTTGAAGAGGTCCATGGCGCGCTCCAGCTCCTTCTCCATGGTTTCCTCCTTGTTTTCCAGCTTGTCGAGCAGCTTCTGCAGCTCGCCCTCGGGGGCTTTCTGCTGTTGCAGTAGCTTCTGCAGCTCCTCGTAGAGCTTTTTGGTTTCGGGGTCCATCATGGAGTCCATGAGCTTTTGCAGCTCCTGGGCTTTTTCGGCCAGCTGCTGGCTCCGCGGATCGAGCTGCTCCTGCTTCTGCTGCAGTTGCTCAAACATCTGCTTCATCTGGTTCAGCTGGGCGTCCATTTGCTGCTTCTGCTCGAGCATCTGCTGCATTTCCTTGCGGTCGGAGTAACTCAGCTCGCGCTTGCTCTTGAGCTTTTCCTCGGCCTTGGCCAGCTCCCGCTGCAGCTTTTTGCTCTGCTCCTGGGCGCTGGTCATCTTGTTTTGCATCGACTGCGCATCGGCGTTCAGCTGCTCGCGCAGCTGGGCCCGGCTGGGCAGGCGGTAGGTAATGGGCCGGGTGCGCGCCGACTTGGGGCCGTGCACGCCGTCGTTGTCCCACACCTCCACGGCGTATTCGAGCTGGTCGCCGGCCTTGAGGCGCAGCGGGGCCAAATCCCACTGGTGGGTATACGTCTGGGTCGGGCCGTTACCTGCCAGAGCCATGGGCGCGGTGCGCCAAGTACCGGGGCGCTGGGCGGTACCCACGCGGTAGTGCAGCGCCAAGCGCGTGAGGCCGTAGTCGTCGCGCAGGGTGCCGGCCAGGGCCAGGTAGCGGCGCGTGGCCGTATCGGCAAAGGCTTCGACGGTGATGCTGGGCGCCTGGTCGGGCACCACGGTGAGCTGGTACTCGATGGGGTCCCGGTTCGGGCTGATGCTGTTGCGCAAATCCACCCGGTAGGGCTGGCTGCGCAGCACCTGCCGCGTGACGGTGAACTGGTCATCATCGGCGGCCTGGGCCGTCACCGTTTCGCTCGGGTCGCGGAACAAGAGCTTCACCGATTCGGTGGCGGCCGTGTTAAAGCGCCAGGTCAGGCGGGTGCCTTCGGGCACGGTCAGGTTGCCATCGTTGCTCAGGTCCTCGGCGGCGCGGCGCAGGTAGCTCGGGTACTCGGCCCGCACGCGGAAGTCGCGCAGGTTGGGCCGCTCCAGCACTTTCAGCTGGTAGTCATCGGACGTAAAGCCAGCGGCAGCCAGCTGAAACTCGGTGCTGCGCTGGGGCTGTTGGAAGGTGAAGGCAAAGCGGCCCGGGGCCACCTTGGTCAGGCGCCGCTCCCGGCCGTCGTAGAGCACCGATACCTCGTTGGGCACGGCCTCGCCCTCGACTTCCACTTCCAGCTTGAAATCCTCGTTTTTGAAGGTCTGCAGCGCCCGGTTGCCGAGCACGAAGCGGAAGGGCATGGGCTTGGCGTAGGCGCGCGAGTAGTGGAAAATGCGCTCGGTGCCCTGCACAAACAGGCTGGGCCACACCAGCAGCAGCCCGGCGGCCACCAGCGCCGGGATGGCCGCGTACTTCCACAGCGGCCGGGTTTCCTCCTTGATGCGGATGCGCTCGGCAAACTCCAGGCCCGACAGCTGCCCGGCGCGTTGCTCCAGGCTAGCCGCAATCAGGGCGTTGTCGCGGGCCTGCCCCTGCAGCTGCAGGGCGTTCAGCAGCTTGTCCTGCACCTCCGGAAACAGCTGGCCCACGCGCTCGGCGGCCTGCTCGTCGGAGAGCAGGCGGCGCAGGTTGCTCAGCGCCGCCAGGGGCTGCCAGATCCAGCGCACGAAGGCCCAGACCGTCAAACCCAGGAAGCCGAACAGCAAGCCGCCGCGCACCCAGGTGGGCAGGTACAGGAAGTATTCGAGCAGGTTGAAGACGACGAAGAACGTCAGCAGCAAGCCGCCGGCCACCAGCGCGCCGCGCAGCAGCAGGCTGAGGTAGAACTTGCGCTTAAACGCCTCCAAATGCTGCCGCACCTGCTGCCACGTGGCAGTGGAAGCCGCAGAAGCAGCGGGTATAGATTGGGTTGCCGGCATATCGGACCTCACAAAATCGAAACGGAGAAAGATACGGCGAAACCCCTGGCCGAAGCCACGCCGCCGTACGGCCGTGCTTTGCTAACCACTGCCAGCCCGCAATAAGTGCCGAAGCGGCGCGGAGAAGGTCCCCGTGCCGCTTCACATAAGCTAAGCCAGCTCCACGTAGGCCGGACAGTGGTCGGAATGCACCGCGTCGGGTAAAAGACCGGCCGCGGCCAGCCGGGGTTGCAGGCGGTTGTCGGCCAGCAGGTAATCGAGGCGCCAGCCCACGTTGCGCTGGCGCGAGCCGGCCCGGTAGCTCCACCAGGAGTAGTGGTGCGGGGCGTCGCCGTGGTGGTGGCGGAAGGAGTCGGTGAAGCCCGTGGCCAGGAAGTCGGCAAACCAGGCGCGCTCGGCCGGGGTGTAGCCCGGCGAATTTTGGTTGGCCTTGGGGTTGTGCAGGTCGATGGGCGTGGGGCAGCAGTTGAAGTCGCCGCAGATGACGAGCGGCGGCACCGTGGCCCGCAGCGTCTGGATGTAGGGGGTAAACCAGTACAGCCAGTCGAGCTTGAAGGCCTGCCGCTCCTCGCCGCTGGTGCCCGAGGGCATGTACACGTTCAGCACCGACACGTCCTCGAAGTCCAGGCGCAGCACCCGGCCTTCGTGGTCGTAGGGCTCGTGCCCGCAGCCGTAGCTCACGGCCTTGGGCTCGTGCTTGCTGAAGGTGGCCACGCCGCTGTAGCCGGGCTTCTGGGCCGGAAACTGGTAGTAGCGGTAGCCCAGGGCCTCGAAGCCGGCCACGTCCAGCGCCTCGCGCCCCGCCTTGATTTCCTGCAGGCACAGCACGTCCGGCTGCGCTTCCTTTACCCAGTCCAGCAGACCCTTGCTCACCGCTGAGCGCAGCCCGTTGACGTTGTAGCTGATGATTTTCAAAGCGTGTAATGAAAAACGTCTGTCATCCTGAGCGGAGCGAAGGGCCTTATTGCCTCAGCGCGGTAGCCGTGCGAGCGTGCAAGGTTCTTCGCGTTGCTCAGAATGACAGTTGGTTTATTGTTCGTTCAGGTCTTCCTGCTGCGCAAAGTATTCCAGGATGTGCCACTTCAGCATGCGCTCCTGCTCCTTGAGCGTGGCAAAGGGGACGGGATTGACCAAGCGGTAATGTGGCCAGCCGTCTCCGTCCACGCGCTCCAACTCGTAATAGCCCGAGATGCTGAACAGCCGGCAGGTGGCAATGTGCATCAGGTCTTGCTTCTGCTCCTTGGTGAAAGGCCCGAGGCCCTGCCCCAGCTCCTGCACGCCGATGAGCAGCAGCAGCGCGTTCAGGTCGGGCTTCTTGCCGAAGCGCGCTTTCAGCTCAGTCATCAGCAGCCACCAGCGGTGCTCAAACTGCGCTTCGGTTTCCAGCGGATCGAGCATGGCTTATTCGGCGGCGTGTTCGGCGTGGGGCGGCGCCGGCGTGGCGGCCTCTTCCTTCAGGGCTTCCCAGTACTCCACCGCCCGGCGGAAGTGCGGAATCACAATGCTGCCGCCGATGAGGTTGGCAATGGCAAACACTTCGTACACCTCCGAGTCGGTCAGGCCTTCCTCGTAGCACTTGCCGAGGTGGTACTTGATGCAGTCGTCGCAGCGCAGGACCATGGAGCAGGCTAGGCCCACGATTTCCTTGGTTTTTACGTCCAGGGCGCCGGCCTGGTAGGTGTTGGTGTCGAGGTTGAAAAAGCGCTTGATGACCTTGTTATCCGCCGCCATGATCTTTTCGTTCATGCGCGAGCGGTAGTCGTTGAATTCGGTGACGAGGCTCATGTTAGGTAGTAAGTAGAAAGTAGTCGGCAGTCCGACCGGGTCTTGCAAAAGGAAATTCCCGCCGCAAAGGTTTACATTAACCAGCAATTACCCGCTCCGCCCAGTGGCGCCCCGAAGGTGCTTCTTCCCTCACACCTGTTGCGTTTGGTTTTCCCGATTCTAAACGCACAATGCTACCCTCCGCACTATCCGATTTTGTCGCGCTGATATTCCCGCGCACCTGCTTAGCCTGCCAGCAGTCCTTGGCCCGCGGCGAAACGCACCTCTGCACCGCCTGCCGCACCCAGCTGCCTTACACCGACTACCACCGCCTCGCCCCCACCGATAATCCGCTGGCACGCCGCTTCTGGGGCCGCGTGCCCATGGAGTACGTGCTGAGCTACCTGCGCTTCCTGCGCCGCGGCCGTGTGCAGCACCTGCTGCACCAGCTCAAGTACCAGGGCCAGCGCGAAGTGGGCACGGCCCTGGGCCAGATGTACGGCCAGGAGCTGGCCAGCCACGGCCTCGGCGCCGACCTCGACCTGATTCTGCCCGTGCCCTTACACCGGCGCAAGCTGGCCAAGCGCGGCTACAACCAGTCCGATACCTTCGCCGAGGGCCTGGCCACCAGCCTGCTGGTGCCGTGGTCGGCCGAGGTACTGCGTCGCAACAGCTTCACTGCTTCCCAAACGCGCAAGAGCCGCGCCGAGCGGTGGCAAAACGTGGCCGAAGTCTTCGAAGTAGCCCAGCCCGAAGCCGTGCGGGGCAAACACGTGCTGGTCGTCGACGACGTGCTGACCACCGGCGCCACCCTGGAAGCCTGCGCCATCAAGGTGCTGGACGCCGGTGCGGCGGCCGTGAGCGTGGCCACCATTGCCTGCGCCGAGCACTAAGCCAATTAGGTAGCAGGGCGTCCTGGTGAGCTTGCCGGAGCATCTCTACCGCTTTATGTGAACGGCCTAAAAAGAACGTCATGTCGAGCGAAGCCGAGACATCTCGCGTGCCGACATTGCACAACATCCGCACGATGCAAAAAAGAGCGTCGTACTGAGCCCCGCGAAGCATGCCTACCGCCTCGTTGAGTTTACCACCTGATGGCAGCACGCGAGATTCCTCGGCAAGCTCGGATTGACGAGCGAGAAGAGCAGGCGAAGCGGTAGAGATGCTTCGCGGGGCTCAGCACGACAACTAAACACTTTGAGCACTGCTTGCTAAACGCAAAACGGCCCGGACTCTGCAGTCCGGGCCGTTTCGATGCTTGGGCTAACCCTGGTGGCTTACTTGTTCGAGCCGGGGTTGATCATGGCGCAGCGGAAACCGATAGAAGCGGTAGCCGAGTCTTGGGCCATGAAGCGACGCGTGCCGGGCGAGAGCCAGTAGGCCACGTCTTTCCACGAACCGCCTTTGTACACGCGCACCTTGTCGTCGATCAGCGACTGGTAGCCTTTCTTGTCGTACTTGGTTTCCTCGTCGAGGACGCCGTTGCGACGGAAGGGGTTCAGGTCTTCCATGTCTTCGAACGACAGCGGGCGGTATACGTCCTGCACCCACTCGTTCACGTTGCCGGCCATGTTGTAGAGGCCGTAGTCGTTCGGGGGGTAGGCGTACACGTACTCCGTAATCATAGCACCGTCGTTGAGCGAACCGGCAATACCGGCGTAGTCACCACGGCCGCGCTTGAAGTTGGCCATGAACTGGCCCATCTTCCGGCCGTAGGAGTTACGCACCTGGCGGCCGTCCCACGGGTATACGCGCTTGTTTTCCTGGTTTTCGTTGCCCACTTCCTGGGTGCCGATCATAGCCTGAGCGGCGTATTCCCATTCAGCTTCGGTGGGCAGGCGGTAGTTCGGCAGGGTGTTGCCGTTCTCGATGGAGATTTTGGCTTTGCCGTCGCCAGCGTCGGCCGTGCCCTCGGCACCGGCGTCAGCAGCGTCGTCGCCACCCTTCTTCTTTTTCTTCTTTTTGGGCGCCGAGGTGTCCTCCGCGTTACCGGCCAGGTTTTCGTTCACCTTGGCCGTACGCCAGGTGCAGAAGTCGTTGGCCTGCAGCCAGCTCACACCCACCACGGGGAAAAAGCGGAAGCCGGGGTAACGCAGGTAGTAATCGACGTAGGGGTCGTTGAACGACAGGTCGCGGGCCCATACCGTGGTGTCGGGCAGCGCCGACTGGTAGAACTCCTCCGACGAGTCTTTGCGCACGTAGTGCAGGTATTCCAGCCAGTGGATGTTGGCCACTTCGGCTTCGTCCATGTAGAACGAGGCCACGGTCACGGTACGCTCGAGGTTGTCGTGGGTCATGGCCACATCCTCTTCGCCCGAACCGAGCACAGTGCGGCCGCCTTCGATGAAGACGAGGCCCGGGCCTTCCGGAATGCCTTGGTAGTCAGCCACCTTCATGCCTTCTTCGGTGTTGTACTCAATGCCCGTAGTGGACGAGTACTTGCCGGGCTTCTGAGCCGAGGGCGGACCGCTTTTGCAAGCCGACAGGGCGCAGGCGCCAACGACAGCTAAACGCAGGTACTTGGAAAAATTCATACTTGTTTACGTGGAACTCCTTGAGCGGAAAAGGCTTGAGAATGGCAAACTGAACGCAATGTTACGAAGTTTCAAAAGGTCGGACAAGGGGGCGCCGCGTAATTTTTGCGCCGCAAGCGACGATACCCGGCTTCGAGCAAGTCAATCTTCTGTAAACACAATGTTAGCTCGTGGGCGCCGCCAACTTCGCGGCTGAACCGGCTGAGACTCACGTCGTAACTGTAAGCGAAGCGGAAACCTCCCCAGCCCAAGCCGAGCAGGGCTACGAGGCTCTGCTGGGTTTTACCCGGGCCGGGCGCGGCACCCCGCCAGATCAGGCCGGCGGTCAGGGGAGTCCAGGTTCCGTATAGGCCGATTTCGGCGCGGTCGGAACCGCCTTGGTAGGTGTAAGCCACGGTGGGCGAGAGGCTTACCTCGTGGTACACTCGCTTAACGGTGGTCTTGCGGAAATAGTATTTGTAGCCGCCGTGCAGGCCGAGGCGAAACGGGAGCACCGCGTCGTCGGCGCGGCCGACCACGGGCTGGTTGAGGTGCGAGGCGGCAATGCCGAACCACGCCTGCTCGGTGTAAAGCAGCCCCCCGATGCCCAGCGTGAAGTAGCGCTTGGGGTCGTACACCCGTTCGGCGGAGTTGCCCACGTACTGCCCGTCGGCGTCGTACTGGTCGCCGAAAACGAGGTTGCTGTAGCTGATGCTCTGGGAGCCATAGGCAGCGTGGGCGCCGGCGCTGACGTAGGCGCCGCGGGACAGCTTGCTGTGGTAGGCGTAGGTGAAGCCGCCCTCGAAGCGCGTCATGTCTAGTCCACCGCCGCGGTCGGCGTTGATGAGCAGGCCGACGGCGCTGCGCTGGTCCTGCAGGCGGTAGTCGGCGGCGAGCTGGCTGGACTGCAGCGTGCCGATGAGCGTGGGGTATTGGTTGCGGTAGGCGAGCGTGACGCTGTAGTCGTCGAGCAGGCCGGTGAAGGCCGGGTTCAGGTGCAGCCGGGTGGCGTAGGGCTGGGAGAAGAACACGTCCTGGGCCTGGACCGAAGGTGCTGCCAGAAAGCCGGTTAGGGTCGCCGCCAGGGTGGCGCATGGCGCGGCCAGCCGGGTACGCCGGCGGGGCGAAAAGACGGGCAGGACGGTGGCGCGCATAGGTGGGTGGACTAACGGCCGCTGCGCCGCGTTTGGTACGCGGCTGCCGGGTGGCGGAACTAAAATTGCAAATTCGCTCATCTTTAAGTTGCCACCTCGACTGGTCGTTTCGGCTCTTGCTAGAGTTGTGCGCTAGTTGCCAACTACTTAACCCATGCGAAAATTTTTTCTGGGGCTGCTGATTTTCCTCGTGGTCCTCGTCGCAGCCGTGGCCCTGGCGCCGGTGCTCTTCAAGGACAAGCTCAAAACGGCGCTCGACAAGCAACTGGCCCAAAAGCTGGCGGCGCGGGTGGAGTATCAGCCCGACAACGTGAGCGTGAGTTTGCTGCGCACTTTCCCCGACCTCGACCTGAGCATTGAGGAGTTGCGGGTGATTGGCAAGGACTCGTTTGCGCGGGACACGCTGGCCTATCTGCCCCGCCTCGACGTGGGCCTGGACCTGATGAGTGTCATCAGCGGCAATGAAATCAAGATCAATCAGGTGAACCTGGAGCGGCCCGACATTCATGCCCGGGTGCTCAAGAGCGGCCGCGCCAACTGGGACATTGTCATTTCCGACTCGGCGCTGGCTACCAAGGGCGTGGACACGACGGCCTCGCCCAAAATTGCCATCAAGGGCTGGAAAATCGACAACGGACACATCCGGTATGAGGACCTGACGATTCCCTTCGGCATGGAGCTGCGCGGGGTGAATCACTCCGGCTCGGGCGACTTCGCGGAGGACGTGTTCGACATGAAATCGAACACCACCGCCGAGGCGCTGAGTATGGTGTACGACGGCACGACCTACATCGACCAGAAGAAGCTGACGGCCGACGTGACCATGGGTATGGATCTGGCCAAGATGAACTTTACCTTCAAGGACAACCAAGTGCGGCTCAATGATTTCCCGTTCAGCTTTCAGGGTCAGATTGGGCTGCCGAATGCCACGGACATCACCTACGACATGACGTTCAAGGCGCTGGAAACCGACTTCAAGAACATCCTGAGCTTGGTGCCGGGCGTGTTTACCAAGGACTTCCAAAACATCAAGACGTCGGGCAAGGTGGCCTTCGACGGCTACTTCAAGGGCGTGCAGAACGCGGTGAAGATGCCGGGCTACGGGGTGAACCTGGTGGTGACGAACGGCATGTTTAAATACCCCAACCTGCCGCAAGCCGCCAAGAACATCAACGTGGACATGAAGGTGGACAACCCCTCGGGCTTCACCAACAACGTGATGGTGGACGTGAAGAAGTTTCACCTCGACCTAGGCACCAACCCGGTGGACGGCAACGTGCGCATCGACGGGCTGGAGCCGATGAAGGTGGACGGCCGCGTGAAGGCCAACGTGGACCTGGCCGAGGCTACCAAGGTGTACCCGGTGCCGGACATGGTGCTGCGCGGGCTGCTGTTCGTCGACGCCACGGCCAAGGGCACCTACTCCAAAACCCAGATGCCGGTAACACGGGCCGCGCTGCGCCTGACCAACGGCTACGTGAAGGCCAAGGCTTTCCCGGCGCCCATCGAGAACCTGACGGTGAACGGCACGGTGGTCAACACCACGGGGCAGGTGAATGACACCCGCATCGATATTCCGCAGTTCCGGATGCTGCTCGACGGGGAGCCGCTGGAAGGCCGCTTGGCGGCCCAGAACATAGCCAAGCCCATCTTCGATGCCAACGTGAAGGGCGTCATCGACCTGACCAAGATGACCAAGATCTTCCCGCTGGAGGGCATGACGGTGACCGGGCGTCTGAACGGCAACATCGCCGCCAAGGGCAGCATGGCCGACATCGAGGCGGAGCGCTACCAGAACATCGTGGCCTCGGGTACCGTCAACGCCCAGAACGTGACCTACAAGAGCGCCGACCTGCCGCAGGGCGTGAAGGTGACGCAGGCCACGGCCTCGTTTAACAACGCCAGCATTACCCTGCAGAACATGACGGGCTTTGTGGGTTCCTCGGACGTGCAGGCCTCGGGCGTCATCAGCAACTACATGGGCTACCTGTTTACCCCGGGCCAGCCCCTGCGCGGCACGCTGACCGTCAACTCCAAGCGCTTCAACGTGAACGAGTGGATGGTGGAACCCGACGGGCAGGCTTCGGCCGGGGCCAAGAAAGCTACCCAGGCCCCGGCTACGGCCTCGGCCGACGGCGTGCTGCAGATTCCGAAGTTCTTCGACCTGAAGCTGAATGCCAACGCCGACCAGGTCATCTACGACAACCTGAAGCTCGACAACCTGAAGGGCGCGCTGACGGTGAAGGACGAGGCGGTGAGCATGAACGGGCTGACCTTTAACACCCTCGGCGGGCAGTTTGCCACCAACGGCAGCTACAACAGCCGCGACCTGCAGCACCCCAAGTTCAACTTCGGGCTGAACATCAAGAACCTGAACTTCCAGAACGCGTTTGCGGCCTTCCCTTCGGTGAAAAAGCTGCTGCCGCTGGCCCAGCAGGTGGAAGGCATCTTCGGCACCAACTTCACTGTGAGCGGGGAAATGGGCCAGGACATGATGCCGAACTACAGCACGCTGACCGGCAAGGGCCTGTTTGAAGTGGTGCGCGCCGCCGTGGGCACCTCACCGGTTATCAGCAAAATCAGCAACCTCACCCAGCTGCAGGAGTTGAAGAACTTCGCGGTGAACAACAAGGACGTGGCGGCCGAAATGCTCAACGGCAACCTCATCGTGAAGCCTTTCGACTTCACCGTGGGCCAGATCAAGGCCACGGTGGGCGGCTCCTCGAATGTGGGTGGCACCGTGGACTACGTGATGGCGCTGGACGTGCCCACCGGCAAAGTGGGCAACGCGCTCAACGCCAAGCTTACCCAGCTGACCGGGGTGCAGGACATCAAGGGCACCGAGCGCGTGACCATGGGCCTGAAAATCGGCGGCTCCATCAGCAACCCGGATGTGCGCCTGACCACCGCCGGCACCAAGGCCCAGGCCAAGGACCTGGCCAAGAGCTTGGTGACCAGCGTGGTGCAGAGCAAAGTGGACGACGCCAAGCTCAAGCTGGCCGCTAAGGCCCAGGTGGCCCAGGACAGCGCCCGCAAAGAGCTGGAAAAGAAGCAGCAGGAACTGCAGGCCAAGGCCGCCCAAGAGCTGGAGAAGAAGCGCCTGGAAGCCGAAGCCAAGCTCAAGCAGAAGGCCAAGGAAGGCCTCGGCAACCTGTTCGGCAAGCCCAAGAAGACGACGCAGCCGGCCCCCACGCCTACCCCGGCGCCGGCTGATACGGCCAAGGCGGCCAGCGGCAACTAACCCGCCCCGACCTCCAAACCCAAACCGCCCGCTGATGCCCTTACCCGGCGTCGGCGGGCGGTTTGGGTTTGGAGGTGGCACAGGTGCCAGCAGCAAAGGCGCCGTTCCTAACTTAAACAGCTAACCGGCCGCACGAAGGCGAGTTGGGTGCGCTTGGTACGGTTGGGCTAATATTGAATTATATCGACAAAACGGGATATTGACTAAAACTCAGGACTTGTTGGAATAGGTAAATAAAATAGGAGGTTAAAGGGTGTTTTTCTTGGTTTTATAATCCTTTTCACACCAAGTTGCGTACAGGGCGCGTTACCAGCGCTTTGCACTGAGCCTTTCTCTCCCCCACGTTATGAAACCACTAGCTCTGTTTTCCCTGGCTGCCCTGACGGCCTTCGGCCTGGCCAGCTGCGGCAAGGACGACAACAAGTCCGGCGACGCCAAGCTGCAGATCCGCCTGACCGACGCCCCCGGCGACTTCCGCGCCGTGAGCCTCGACGTGCAGCGCATTGAGCTGCACATTAACCCGGAAAACGACCCCAACGGCTGGCAGACGCTGCCCTTCACGCCCCAGGCCATCAACGTGCTGGACTACGTGAACGGCCGCTCGGCCCTGCTGGTGGATACCGACTTCGACCCGGGCACCCCGCAGGAAATTCGGCTAGTGCTCGGCCCGAACAACTTCGTGGTGGGCCGCGACGGGCAGCAGTACGCCCTGAAAACGCCTAGCGGGCAGACCTCAGGCGTGAAGCTGCAGTTGCAGAACGTGACGCTGACTGCCGGTCAGACGTACCAGCTGCTGCTCGACTTCGACGTAGCCAAGTCCATCGTGGAGCGCGGCAACGGGAACGGCAACAACCCCAACGAGCGGTACCTGCTCAAGCCCGTCATCCGGGTGGTGGCCCAGGACCTGAATGGAGCCATTCGCGGCACCGTGTCGCCGGCCGCGGCCTTGCCCCAGGTGCTGGCCATCCGCACGAGCATCACCCGGGCCGATACCTTCAGCACCATGGCCGACGCGGGCGGGGCTTATCAACTGCTGAGCCTGCCGGCTGGTACTTACACCGTGAAGTATTTCCCGACTACCTCGGCGCCGAGCGGGCAGAACCGCTACCAAGACGCCACCCGAACCGGCGTCGGGGTAACCAACAACGCAACGACGGTCATCGAAAACGTGAACCTGCAGCCCTAAGCAGGTGCTGGTCAGTCGCCAGCAGCGGCCCCCATCATTGCGAGCGAAGCAAAGGTCGACGTAGTCAAGCGCGGCACCCGCAGGAAGGCGTAGCCAATCGTTCCGCTCGCGGCAAGACGGCTTAACTGACAGAAACCAAAAACAGCCCCGCCCGAAACCGGTAACTCTGGTTTCGGGCGGGGCTGTTTTCGGGTAGCAAGGATTGGAGCGGCGCTACTGGAGGAAGGGTTGCTTCGGCTACGCCTCGCAACGACTACGGGGTGAACCGGCGCAGCTTCCTCGCCATGACGGCCAGTGAGTCGCGGCAGGCTTACGACCAGAACTGCCGCACGATGTTCTGCATTTCGTCGTGCACGTGGCCGTTGCTGGCAATGATTTCGCGGTTGAACACCGGGTCGCCGTCTTCCAGGAACTGCGTGACGCGGCCGCCGGCCTCGCGCACCAGCAGCACGCCCGCGGCCACATCGTAGGAGTTGATGTTGAACTCGAAGAACGCCTCGAAGCGGCCGGCGGCTACCCAGGCCAGGTCGATGGCGGCCGAGCCCACGCGGCGCACGCCGTTGGTTTCGCGCATAAACTCCTTTAGCATGCCCAGGTAGGGGTCGATGCGGTTGAAGTTGCTGTACGGGAAGCCGGTGGCCACGAGCGACTTGCTGAGCGTGGGCGCGTCCGACACGCGGATGGGCTTCTCGTTGGCAAAGGCCCCGCCGCCGCGCACGGCCCGGAAGGTTTCGTCCTGGTTGATTTCGTACACCACACCGATGACCAGCTCCTGGCCCTGCATCAGCGCAATGCTGACGGAGTACACGGGCAGGCCGTGGATGAAGTTGGTGGTGCCGTCGAGCGGGTCGATGATCCAAGTAAATTCCTCGCTGCGGTTGGGGGCGCCGGCGGTGCCTTCCTCGGTGATGAAACCGGCCTCGGGCAATAGCTCGCGCAGCCCGGCCACCACGATGCGCTCCGACTCCTGGTCGACGTACGAGACCATGTCGTGCAGGCCCTTGTTCTCGACGCGGCCGCGGTCGAAGTTGGCCGCCTCCTGGCGAATGAACTGGCCGGCCCGGCGGGCTACCTCGGCTACCTGGTGGCTGAGTTGGGTAAGGTCCATATCAGAATTGTTCGGGGTGAAAGTCCACCCATTCGTTGTTGACAAGCGTTTCGAAGTGACCCTGCTGCGGCTGGCCCTCGGCACAGCCCTTGATGCGGACTGGCGCAATCCAGTCCTGCTGGCAGTGCTCCAGCGGATCGGCAATGGCTTGCCAATCGGCGGGCGCCACGCCGTATTCCGCGTGCGCTACCTCTTCGGCGGCGGCTACGGTTTCGTACCACTGGTCCCAGCGGCCACCAGCATCCTCCAGCGTATCGAAGCCGAACAAGTAAACCCCGTCCGCGCCGTCGTGAATCATGAGCCGCACGGCATCGGAAGTCGGCTGAGGCACTCGGGCTATCTGACGCATGGCAGTAGGGCTTGCAGAACTTACTTCACGAAGCGGCGCAGCAGCACCCAGCCCAGCAGCAGCACGGCCAGGACCTGGGCGGCCAGGCCCAGCAATTCGCCGTGGCGGGTGTAGAAGGTCAGCTCGTCGTTGAGGTGCACCACGTAGCGGCTGCCGGCCTGCGTCCACCAGCCGGTCTGTTGCACGATGTCGCCGCGCTGGTTGACGAAGGCCGACACGCCGGTGTTGGCGGCGCGGGCAATGTCGCGGCGCGTTTCGATGGCGCGCAGGCGGCCGTAGAGCAGGTGCTGCTTGTAGCCGGGCGAGTCGCTCCACCAGCCGTCGTTGGTGATGATGCCGATGAGCGTGGCCCCGCGGCGCACGTACTCGCTCACGTAGTCGGAGTAAATGGACTCGTAGCAGATAACCGGGGCCACGCGCAGGGCGGTGTCGGTGGCGGCCGAGCGGCTGCTGAATACGGTGCGCGCGTCCTGGCTGCCGTAGGAGCCCACCACGCCGCCGAGGTTGATGGTGCCCAGCGCGGCGTCGAGCCACACGGGCACTTTCTCCACTCCCGGCACCAGCTTCGACTTGTGGTAGACCTCCAGCGGTCCGGTGGCGCCGTCGACGTGCAGGGCCGCGTTGTAGATGTCGTAGTAGCCCATGTCGTCGCGGTAGCGGGCGGTTTTGGAGGCCTGCTCCTTGCTCGGGTAGGTGCCCACCGAGGTCATGCCCGACAACAGCCGCAGCCCGGGGTGCGCCGCCAGCAGCTGCCGGATACGAATCACGTCGGGGTGTACTTCCAGCTGGCTTTCCCAGTGCACGGTTTCCAGCGAGGTTTCGGGCCAGAGCACCAGCTTGGTCTGGGGCGTGACGAAGCGCTCCGTAATCGTAACCATCCGCTCACGCTGGGCCTCGGGGGTGATGTAACGGGCCGAGCCGGAAAACTTTTCCTCGAACGGGTCGATGTTGGGCTGCACCACCACCACTTCGGCTGCCGGGCCCTTTTCCTGCCAGCGGCTGCCGATGACAAACGAGAGCAGCAGCGGCAGCGCGGCGGCCAGGACGGGCAGCAGCCAGCGCATGACCACAGGCCGGGCAGCCAGCGCCACCACACCGGGCTGCTCGGCGCGCTCCGAGGCGCCAAAAGCCGCCCAAAAGACGGCCAAGTTGGTCAGCAGCACCCACACCGAGCCGCCGAGCTGCCCGGTGTACTCGTACCACTGCACCCAGCCGGGCACGGCCGCGAAGCCGTTGCCGAGCGTGAGCCAGGGCCACGACAAATCCCAGGTCAGGTGCAGCTGCTCGAAGGCCAGCCAGTACACCACAAACGCGAGGTAGCCCAGCGCCGGCCCCGCGAGGCGGCGCGTGTGCCAGAAGGCCAGCAGCGGCAGGCTTTGCAGGGCGGCGTTGAGAATGTTGGCCGCAATGCCGCCGCCCACGGTGCTGTAGGCCACCCAGTAGGTGGTCAGCACGTTCCAGAGCAGCAGGTAAAGGTAGGCCCAGCGCCAGAAGCGGCCGCCGCTGGCGCCCTGGGCGCGCAGCACCTGGGCCAGCCGCAGCAGCGGCACGAGCCCTAGCAGCAAGAGCAGCGGCGCGGGGGCCGGGTGCACCGGCCAGCCCGCCCACAGCAGCACGGGCCCCAGCAGCGTCAGCAGCCAGGGCTTATTCGCGAAGTCCTTGAACGACAATGACAATTTCTCCTTTAATGGTGGCGCGGCGCCCAAACTCTTGCGCCAGCGCGGCCAAGGAGTCGGTTACCGTTTCTTCAAACAACTTGGTCAGCTCCCGGCTCACCGAGGCCGGCCGCTCGGGGCCCAGCGCCTCCGCCAGCTGCTCCAGCGTCTTCACGATGCGGTGCGGCGACTCGTAGAAAATCATCGTCCGCTCCTCGGCGGCCAGCTCGCGCAGGCGCGTTTGCCGGCCCTTCTTCACCGGCAGAAAGCCCTCGAAGGTAAACCGCTCGGCGCCGAAGCCCGACTTGAGCAGGGCCGGCACGAAAGCGGTGGCGCCGGGCAGGCACTCCACTTTCAAGCCTTTGGCCAGCGCTTCCCGCACCAACAGGAAACCCGGGTCCGAAATTCCGGGCGTGCCCGCGTCCGACACCAGCGCCATCCGCTCGCCTTTTTCCAGGCGGTCGAGCACGCGCTGCACGGTTTGGTGCTCGTTGTGCAGGTGGTAGCTGAGCATGGGCTTTTTGATGCCCAGGTGCTGCAGCAGGCGGCCGCTGGTGCGCGTGTCCTCGGCCAGCACCACGTCCACCTCGCCCAGCACGCGGATGGCCCGCAGGGTAATGTCCTCCAGGTTGCCGATGGGCGTGGGCACGAGGTATAGGGCGGTGGGCTCGGGAGTGGCAGTTGACATAATAACAAAGGTAGACCGCGGAGAGGAACGAAGGGCGGCGCAGCATGCGGTGGCACCAGTTGTCATTGCGAGGACGAAGGACGAAGCAATCCTTGCTCTCGTGGTACGACCCCACAACTAGCTTCGCCCAAAACCAACATCTGCGGTTTTGGGCGAAGCTGTTTTTCGGTTTGGGCTTTTGGTGCCGTGGTGCCGCCAGAGAAAGGATTGCTTCGCTCTGCTCGCAATGACGACCGAACCATCTAATTGGCCACCACCTGCCCGCCGTACTCCGCTGCCAGCTTGTCGATGGACTCGGCCAGCTTATGGTCGCGCGCCGTCACGGTGTTGCCCGCGTCGTGGGTGCGCAGCCGAAACTCCACGGTGTTGTACTCGTTGGCCCACCAGGGATGATGGTCCTGGTACTCGGCTTCCTCGGCCACATCGGTCATGAAGCTAAAGGCGGCCTGAAAGTCCTTGAAGCGGAAAGTGCGGCGCAGGGAGTTGTCGGTTTCGGTCCACATGGGGCAAAAAGTGAAATTAAAGTTGACGTTGCAGCCGGGCCCGCACTTCCATCAGGGCGAAGCCCAGGAGGTTTAGCCCGCGCCAGGCGGCCGGGGTCAGGGCCCGGGCGTCGTGCTGGGCCAGGCCGATGCCCCAAATGGCGTCGACGGGGCTGGCCTCCACCAGCACCCGCTCGCCGGAGGCCAGTAGAAACTCGCGCAGGGCCGGGTGCTGGCCGAATTTAGCCTCGTTGCCGCGTACCACCAGGTCGAAGCGAGCGGCTTCCCACTGCGCGGCATCGAAGGACTGCACCCGCCGGCCGTACTTTTTGGCCTGATCGGGGTGAGTGGAGCCGATGACGGCCTGCCGGTTGGCCTCGTCGCCGAACAGCCGGGCTTTTTCGGCCATCATCCAGTGCTCGGCCGTGGGGTACAGCGTGCCGGCGATGGTGAAGGGGGCCGGGTACCACTGGCTCAGGCATTCCTTGCCCACGCGCCCAGCGCCGGGCGCGGGCGTGTGCCCCCAGAAAAACAGATACTCAACGGCCTGGCCCGCCGCCAGGTGGCGCTGCAAATCGTCCAGGTTGCGGATGGGGGCAGCGGTGTGTTGGTAGTCCATGGGTGCGAAGGTGAGGCGGCTCCGCAGCCAACATACGCAACGAGGCGCATTCGGCAACCCAAACGCGCCGGGCGCAGTACACCGAAAAAGAATCCGCTACTCCCTCCCAGACCACAACCAACGACCATGTCCATCGACCCGAAAAACCGCCCGGTGCGGGAAATACCCAACGATACCACCGACGAAGAGCTGCAGGCCGGCCACATCATTCCCGGCGCCGATCCACCCAAAAACGAAGCGGCCCGCGGCGGCTTCGGCAACCGTGACGGCAAGCAGGGCTTCGGCACCGATTCTTCCGACGGCATTTCGTCGGTATCCGTCAACGAAGACGCCGACAAGCCCGGCCACCCCGCCGACAACATCCGCGGCGACGACGAAGGCCGCCCCGTGGTGCCTAACGAAGACATGCCCACCCCCGACGTGCTCGACCCGCGCCGCCTGCCCGACGCGTTGAGCGAATCGGATGGCGACTCGCGCCGCGCCCGCAACGCTGGCGAGGACCTTACCGACGAAGACGACCTCGACGCGGTGGACCGCCTCGACGATTTCGGGGATGCGGACGAAGATGACGAGGACGACGATACCGCGGCGCCCCGCAGCGGCGCCGGGGCCATCGACTACAACTCCAAGGCTTCCGACGCCCGCCCCGACACCAACGCCGATCTGACCGACCCCGATGCCCAGGAATCGGGCATTGCCAAGGGCTTCTAGGCCCGTGGACCTGCGGTGCCTCCGGGCGCCGTGCCTTTCCCAACACAAAACACTACTTCCATGTCACACAGCAATAGCAAGGGCAACGAGCCCTCCAAGCAACAGCCGGGCGGCCCCGCCGCTGCTGAGCAACCCAAAGCTGCCGGGCAGCTGCCCGTCAACAACCGGGACGAGCAGACCGAAGACCGGCTTGAACAGGAAGCCCAGGACGCGCCCCAGCGCCACCCCAACCGCAACCTCGAAAAACCGGAGCTCGACAAGCCCAGCTACGGCGGCGGCCACTAAGCCCGCGCAAGAACCAGAAGCCCCGGCCTCCGATGAGGCCGGGGCTTTTTTGTGCCCGCCGAGCAACTGCACACCGCGCTTGCGGCGTAGGCACCTTATCACCCCCATTTGCCCAATGTCATGCGCTACGCCACCACCGACCTGCACGGCTGCCTGCACACGTTTCGCCACCTCGTGGAGCAGCGCCTGCACCTCACCCGCACCGATTCGCTGTACGTGCTCGGCGACTTTGTCAACAAAGGCCCGGACTCGCGCGGCGTGCTCGATTACTTGATGCAGTTACAGGCCGAGGGCTACCAGGTGCACGGGGTGCTCGGCAACCACGACCTAGAGCTGCTGCAGGCGGCGCGGGGTGCCCGCCCCATGGCCAACTGGGCCTCCCCCGCTGATTTCAGCATGACGCTCGGCAGCTTCGGCGTGGAGCATACCCGCGACATTCCCGAGCCCTACCTGCGCTGGATCGAGGCGCTGCCCCTGTCGCTGGAGCTACCTGATTTCGTGCTGGTGCACGCCGGGTTCGATTTTCACTTGCCGCCCGAGCAAATGCGCCGCGACCAGCACTCCATGCTCAACATCAAGGACTTTGTGTTCGATGCCTCGCGTTTGCAGGGCAAGCGTCTCTTGCACGGTCACAATCCGAAACCGGTGAAACAGCTCCGCCATCAGGTAGAGCAACGCAACGGCGCCATTGACCTTGATACTGGCTGCGTGTATCGTCACAACCCCGAGCTAAGCCACTTGGCAGCCCTGAATTTAGACACCTGGGAGCTGACATTGCAGACCAATATTGAGCCGGATTACCCCATTGCCCGGCGCCACTAGCCTTGCCATCAAAGTGGACGTAACTGAGCTTTGAATAAGGTTGTTTTTGATTTGCCCGGGATACGAGTGCAATTGTTGCTGAGTTTTTTATTGTAATAGTTATAGAAAGCCTCTGTGGTTGTCTTTAGGTACGTTATAAGTATTGGTAAATTTTTTCGACCTCGTACATACTCTGTTTGTTTTGGTAAAACGTCTGCTTTACAGCGGTTTTAATGTAAGTGTGAAGGGCCCCTGTTTCGTAACAGATCAATAATGTTAAAAAAAATTATTCCCAATTTAGGATTCACAAAACCGTCATCTATATTTGGTTAGTGACATTAGCTGTCATATGGTTATGGCAGTGGAATAATGTTGCTTTTCCGGTATAGGCCTATGGTAGCTTAATTACTTTCCCCTCGCTTTTCTGGTACTTTCCGAGTTGGGCTATGCTTGTGCAAAGCGGTGCCCAGCCGCTTCCGGCGCCTTTTTGGTTGTTGGCAGCTACCCTTTTGCCCTGATTGAACCTAGCCTCCTGCCCTTCTGAGCCATGAAACAAACTTTACCCTCCCCCATTAACTCCGGCCGCGCCACCGGCGTAACACGCCAGCAGGCCTCCCTGGCCATGTGGCTGTTGCTGCTTTCGGCGCTGGTGCTGCTGCTGGTGCAGCGCGCCCAGGCCCAAACGCCGGTGGTATACCGCGTAGGCCAAGGCGGCACCTACGCCTCCATCACCCAGGCCCTGGCAGCGGTGCCGGCCACGCTCACCGCGCCCTACGAGTTGCAGCTGACCAGCGGCAGCTCTTTCGACGAAAACGTGTTGATTGCCCGCGTCGGCAGCGCCAGCAATTCGCTCACCATCAAGCCCGAAACCGGCGCCACCAACATCGTTATCAACGGCACCATCACCTTCGGGGGTGGCACGCGCTACGTGACGCTGAGCGGCCACAACGGCAGCAGCGCCCGGCAGCTGACGGTGCAGCAAATCAGCACCGCGCAGCCGGCCGTGGCCCTCACCGCCGACGCCCGCAACATCACCATCCGCGACGCGCGCCTGCTCGGCAACAACGCCTCTCTCGCCGGCGGCGTGGTTGAAATCGACGGGGGCAGCAGCCTCGGCAACGACGACAACACGCTGGTGGGCAACTACCTGGCCCAGGCTGGTGGCGGCCTGCTGCCGGCCAACCTGGTGTACGCCGCCGCTGGCGGCGGCAGCGTGACCAACGACCGGGTGGCCCTGCTCAGCAACGAACTGGCCAACTACGCCCAGTGCGGCGTGAAGGTGAACAGCGGCAACGGCGACGGGTGGATTATCCGCGACAACAGCTTCTACTACTCGCTGGCCACCGCGCCCACCACGGCCCAGACGGCCATCAGCTTCCTGGCCGGCGCAGGTTCCGATAACAACGCCGTGAGCGGCAACTACATCGGCGGCAGCGCGCCGCAAGCGGCTGGCACCGTGTGGGTGAATGCCGGCGCGCAGGACTTCAAAGGGGTGGTGGTGAGCTGCGGCTCGGGCACTGGGTCGGCCGCCAACGTGGTGGAAAACAACGTGGTGCGCAACATTAGCCTGTCGCAGCCCAGCACCCAGGCCTTCCAGGCCCTGCTGCTCACCGGCGGCCGCAGCGAGCTGACGGCCAACACCGTGGCGGCCGTGACCAACAACGGCACCGACGGTGTAAACTCGCTGGTGTCGCAGGCGCAAACGGTGCTCAACAGCTTCACGGTGGCGCCCGGGCAGGTGATGAGCATTCAGAGCGGGCAAACGGTGGTGACGGGCAACCTCACCATTCAGGGCACGCTCAACCACACCGGCGGCGACATCGTCGTCAACGGCGACTTCACCAACTCCGGGGCCTTCGCTCAAACGCTGGGCAACCTCGAAGTGAAGGGCGACCTGAACAACACCGGCGTGTTTAGCTGCACCACCGGCGGCGTGCTGCTCACCGGCGCGGGCCCTCAGCTGGTGGGCGGCGGCCTGTACTACAACCTGGAAGTGCGCGGCGCGGGCACCAAAACCCTGAGCGACGACGTGACCCTGGCCAACAACCTAGTGATGAACGGCGGCATCCTCGACACGGGCCCCAACAAAATCCGCCTGAACGCCGACGCCCTGCTCACGGAAACGGCCGCCAGCTACGTGCTCGGCCGGGTGGAAGCCCGCCGCACGCCCCGCAGCGGGCAAACGGAAATCTTCGGCAACGTGGGCCTGGCCCTGACGCCGGCCGCCGGCTCCTTGCTGCCGGGCCTGACCACCGTGGTGCGCACCACCGGCACGGCCGCTACCATCAACGGCACGCCCGCCCTCAAACGCTACTTCGACATCACGGCGGGCGTAACCACCGGCCTGAACGTGGACATGCGCTTCGACTACCTCAGCAACGAGCTGAACGGCCTCGCCGCCGCCGACCTGCGCTTCTTCAAGTCGACCAACAGCGGCAGCACCTGGGAATACAAAGGCATCAGCAGCAGCGGCCCGGGCTTCGCCCAGCTCAGCGGCGTCGACGGCTTCTCGCGCTGGACCCTGGGCGAGCAGAACGTGGTGCTGCCGGTGGGCCTGACGGCCTTCCGCGCCCAGCGTCAGCAGCAGGCCGCCGCGCTGACGTGGACCACCGCCGCCGAAGAAAACAGCCGCGGCTTCGCGGTGGAAGTATCCACCGACGGGCACAGGTTCCGGCAGCTGGCTTTCGTGGCCAGCCCCACGCCTAACGCCACCGTGGCCCGCAACTACCGCTACGTGGACACCGAAAACGGCAAGCAGGGGCTGCGCTACTACCGCCTCAAGCAGGTAGACCGCGACGGGCACGAAACGCTCTACGGCCCGCGCACCGTCAGCTTCGACAACCGCCCGACGCTAGCCGCCTTCCCCACCGCGTTTGACCAGACCTTCGACGTGGAACTGCTGGCGCCCGGCTCCGGCAACGCCGTGCTCACCCTGACCGACGCCCTCGGCCGGGTGGTGTGGACGCAGCAGCAAGAAGTAATGGCCGGCCCGGCCCGCCTGCGCGTGGCCCCGCAGTGCCCCGCCGGCAACTACCTGCTCACCGCTTCGGTGGACGGGCAGCGCTACCAGCAGCGCGTGGTGCGGAAATAGAGGTGTCGGTTACGAGTTGTCAGCAATGGTACCCACTGACAACTCGTAGCCGACAACTAAAATCTGGTTGGTTGAAGGGAAACCCGTCCGGGGCATCTGCCGCTCCGGACGGGTTTGTTGTTTTAGAGCCGGTGGTAGTGGCTAATATCCGCGTGCTGCTGGCCCAACTGCCGCAGCTGATCGGCCGCGCGTGTGCTGGCTAGGTTGCTTCCTGTCGCATTCACCGGGCAGCCCGGTGGCCGGGCGCCAGTTGGTAGACCGAGCGAAGGCCCCGCGGTTGACAAAAATCGGCCGGCCAATGCCGCTTGCTGCGGGCCACTGGCCGGCCGGGTGTTGGGCGTTTGCTGCGGACGAGTTAGCGCAGGCTGCCGTCGAGCAGGGCTTGGCGAGCTTTGTCGCGGTGCGGATTGCCGGGGTCTTGCGCGGCCCGCTCCAGAGCGGCGCGGGCCTGGGGCAACTTCTGCTGCTGCCAGTAGCTCAGGCCGAGGTAGTACTGGGCCCGGCCGGCCAGCGCCGTGTTGGGAAGGCGACTCACGCGCTGGAAGTAGCTTTCGGCCTGGTCAGGCTGGTCCTGGCGCAGCAGCATCAGGCCGTTGTAGTACAGGAAGGTGTCTTGGCCCACAGCCGTGGCGGGCAGGCGGCGCAGCATGTGCAAAGCGGCGGGGTAGCTGCCCTGGCGGTAGAGCTGCATGCTTTGGGCCAGCAGGGGGCGGCCGTCGGTTTGGGCGGTTGTCAGGCCGGGGTCGGGGGCGTCGTAGTCTTGCCAGGCGCGGGCGGCGCTTTCGTGGCGGGGCCAAAAGAGCACCACGGCCGCAATCAGCAGGGCCAGCACGCCCGCCCCGATCAGGCCCAGGCGCAGGCGCTGCCGCTGCTGCCGCTGCCGGATACGCTGCTGCGCGGCCGTGCGCTGAGCCACGCGGCGGTCCAACGACTCCAGGCGCAGGCGCAGGTTTTCGCGGCCGGCGGCCCAGCGCAGGTCGGCCGCGTACTGCTCGTAGGCCAAGCAGGCCTGCCGCAGCTCCCCGTCGACGAGCAGCTGGGCATCGAACTCGTCCTGCTCGGCCGCGTCGAGCACGCCGTCGGAGCTGCGCTCCACGGCGGGCAGGTGGGCCAGCAGTTCGGTTGTGCCGCCCGCGCCGGCTCGGTTTAGGGCCTCGAAGAGCTTGCGCAGGGCTTCCGATTTCTGGCGGCGGGCCACCCCGGCGTTGGCGTACCCGAGCTTGCCGGCCAGCGTTTCAAAGTTGGAGCCGCGGAAGTAGAACTGGTGGAGCACCAGTTGGCTGTCGGTCGGGAGCTGCAGCAGGGTGCGCAGCACCAGCTGCCGCCGCTCGGCCTCGGCGGTGGGCAAGGGCGTTTCCTCGGCCAGGGCGGTGTTGGTGGCCCGGGCGGTGAGCACCTGCCGGGCGGCGCCGTAGAGGTGGGCCCGCAAGTCGGCCGGCCAGCGGGTGAGGCGCCCGTCGTTGACTTCGTCGTAGAACGAGAGCAGCCGCTCGCGCAGCACGGCGTGGGCCTGATCGGCCGGGGTGCCGAACTGCCGCCGCGCCCACCGGGCAAAAACGTCGCGCTGCTGCCCGTAAAAGTCGGTCAGGGGCGTGAGGGTGCCGGTGCGCAGGCGGGCCAGTTGGGCCGAGAGAAAGTCACTCACGAGGGGCGAAGAATCAATGAACAGGTAGCAAGGAGCAATGACCGGAATGCCATTACGGCCCCGCCGCCGCCCAGGGCCGGCAGCGGGGGCCGGCGTCATAACGGCGGAGCTGGGGTTTCGGTTAGCCAATTAAGGTACGACGCGGCGCGCTACCGGCCGCGGGCGCCCGCCGAGCGGAGAGCTGAAGCCCGGCAATCGGGGGCGTACCGCGACACGCCGGGCGCGCAGTAGTGGGGCTGACGCGCGAACGGCGCCAGTACTTTACCCGGCGCTAGGATTCGCTCACCGCGGCCTGGGCAGCGGCCCGCTGGTTACGGCTCAGCCGCCCCGCCCACCGTTCGGCCGGGCCGCTTCATTCCTCATCGGCGGCTGCCTACCTTTGGTGCATGGAAACCACGACCCGTACCCTCGCCCCCGATACCGTTGTGTTTGACCTGATCCGCCAGGAGAAGGAACGTCAGACGCACGGCCTGGAACTCATTGCTTCGGAAAACTTTGTCTCGGAGCAGGTGATGCAGGCGCAGGGCTCCATTCTGACCAATAAATACGCCGAGGGCCTGCCCGGCAAGCGCTACTACGGCGGCTGCGAAATCGTCGACCAGATCGAGCAGCTGGCCATCGACCGCGTGAAGGAGCTGTTCGGCGTGGAGTGGGCCAACGTGCAGCCGCACTCCGGCGCCCAGGCCAACGCGGCCGTGATGCTGGGCATCATCAAGCCCGGCGACAAAATCCTCGGCTTCGACCTGAGCCACGGCGGCCACCTCACGCACGGCTCCCCAGTGAACTTCTCCGGCAAGCTGTACGTGCCCTCGTTCTACGGCGTGGAGCGCGAAACCGGCCTGATCGACTGGGAAAAGGTGAAGGAAACCGCCCGCCGCGAGCAGCCCAAGCTCATCATCTGCGGCGCCTCGGCCTACTCCCGCGACTGGGACTACCAAGCCCTGCGCGAAGCCGCCGACGAAGTGGGCGCCCTGCTCCTGGCCGATATTTCGCACCCGGCCGGCCTCATTGCCAAGGGCTTGCTCAACAACCCGTTTGAGCACTGCCACATCGTAACGACCACCACCCACAAAACCCTGCGCGGGCCCCGGGGCGGCCTCATCATGCTGGGCCGCGACTTCGACAACCCCATGGGCCTGAAAACGCCGAAGGGCGACATCCGCTCCATGTCGTCGGTGCTCGACGGCGCCGTGTTCCCCGGCACCCAGGGCGGTCCGCTGGAGCACGTCATCGGCGCTAAGGCCGTGGCCTTCGGCGAAGCGCTGACCGACAACTACGCTGAGTACACCCGCCAGATCATCAAGAACGCTCAGGCACTGGCCAAGGGCTTCGTGGACCGCGGCTACCAGATCATTTCGGGCGGTACCGACAACCACTTGATGCTCATTGACCTGCGCGGCAAGGGCCTGACCGGCAAGCTGGCCGAAAATACCCTCATCAAGGCCGACATCACCATCAACAAGAACATGGTGCCCTTCGACGACAAGTCGCCGTTCGTCACTTCGGGCATGCGCATCGGCTCGGCCGCCGTCACGACCCGCGGGCTGAAGGAATCGGACATGGACACGGTGGTGGACCTGATCGACCAGACGCTGATGAACCACGACAACGACTCGCGCATTGCGGAGGTTCGCCGGCAGGTCAACGCCCTGATGAGCGAACGGCCGCTGTTCAACGCCTAGCGTTGAAATCAATGAGTGAATGAGGGAATGAGCGCATGAGGGAGGCCGGTTTGCGGTTGATTCTCGTATCTGGCTTCCCAGGCTTATTCGCTCCATCACTCATTCACTCATTCACCGATTAACCTTTGGAGTCTCCTACCCAAAAATTTCAGCAGAACCGTGCGGCGGCCGAAGGGGCTGAAATGTCCTTTATCGACCACCTGGAGGCGCTGCGCTGGCACATCATTCGCGCCGCCATTGCGGTGCTCGTGTTTGCCACCGCCGCGTTTCTGGCCAAGGACTTCCTGTTTCACGACCTGATCCTGGGCCCGTCGCGGCCGGATTTCTGGACCTACCAGATGTTCTGCCGCATCGGCAAGGCCCTCAACGCCCCCGACCTGTGCATGACGGACGTGGGCTTCGTGATTCAGAACCGCGAGATGAGCGGGCAGCTGGCCATGCACCTGAGCACCTCGTTCACGGTGGGCTTGGTGCTGGGCTTTCCGTACCTGTTCTGGGAGCTGTGGCGCTTCGTGAGCCCGGGGCTGTACCCGCACGAGCGGGCCAATTCCCGCGGGGCGGTGTTCTTCGTGTCCATCCTGTTCATCTTCGGGCTGCTGTTCGGCTACTATGTGGCCTCGCCGCTGAGCATCAACTTTTTGGCTGGTTACGTGGTCGACCCGACCATCGAAAACCAGATTGACCTGCAGAGCTACCTCTCCACGCTCACCACGATGACGCTGTCGTGCGCCTTCGTGTTCGAGCTGCCCATGATTGTGTTCTTCCTGGCCAAGGCCGGGCTGATTACCCACGAAATCATGCGCATGTACCGCAAGCACGCCATTGTGGTCATCCTCATCATCGCGGCCATCATCACCCCGCCCGACGTGTCCTCGCAGCTCATCGTGACGGTGCCCATCCTGGCCCTCTACGAGCTGAGCATCCACATTGCCCGCGTGGTGCGCCGCAAGGACGTGACTCGCCTCAACCAAGAGCTGGCCGACAACCACGGCGTCGCCTGATTTTAGTGGGCTCATGTGATTGAATGTGCTGATGTGCTAATGGTTGTTCTTCCTTAGCACATCAGCACATTTTCGCATTCAGGCCTCGCCTCATTAGCACCTCTCAACACATCAGCACATCAACGAAATGAAAACCATTGCCATCGGCTCCGACCACGCCGGGTTTGCTTACAAGGAACTGCTCAAGCCCTGGCTTGCCGAGCAAGGCTACGACGTGAAGGACTTCGGCACGCACTCCGCCGAGTCGGCCGATTACCCCGACTTTGCCCACCCGCTGGCCGCGGCCGTGTCCCGGGGCGAGTTCGAGCAGGGCATTCTGATCTGCGGCTCGGCCAACGGGGTGTGCATCACCGCCAACAAGCACCAGGGCGTGCGCGCCGCCATTGCCTGGCTGCCCGAGCTGGCTCAGCTGGCCCGGCAGCACAACAACGCCAACATCCTCTGCCTGCCCGCCCGCTACGTGAGCGAAGACGCCGCGAAGCAGATTGCCCACGACTTTCTGACCACCGCCTTCGAGGGGGGGCGCCACCAGACCCGCGTCGGCAAGATTGACGCCTGCTAGGCAAAGGTGAAGTGGTGAAGTGACGTTCAAGCGGAACCTTTTATCATCGACCTAAAGCCAAACGGCCCCGGCAACACCAGTTGCCGGGGCCGTTTGCGCAGTTGGAGTCGTCAAAACGTCAAGTCACTACTTCACCGCTTCACAATTTCACCTTTGTCGGCGGCCCCAGCCGGAACACGCGCGGGGTGCCGGTGCGCTCGTAGCGACCGAAGATGTGGGGCAGCTTGTAGCGCAGCTCGGGCAGCAGGCCGGTTTCGTCGATGACGTAGGTGGGCGGGGTGGGCAGGTTTTCGGCCAGGCGCACCACGGTGGTATACTCGTTGAGGTGGCGGAAGTCGCGGCGGGCCAGGGCCCAGTCCACGTAGGGCGTGCCGGCGTAGTTGTCGACGTAGATGCGCCGGTTCAGGCCCAGCACCAGCACCTGCTGCCCGCGCAGCACTTGGTAGCGCGGGTCGGACTTAGCGGCGTAGTCGGCTTCCTTGGGCAGGTGCAGCACTGCTTGCAGCGGCAGCACCGCGCGGTAGCGCACCGCCACCACCGCTCCGATAACGGCCAGCAGCAGTACCTCGGCAATCCAGAGGCGCTTGGTGCGCTGCCACAAGAACAGGCAGAAGTACGAGGCCGGCGCCAGCAGCACGGCCAGCAGCCCCGGCGCCAAGCCGCGCAATGCCGCCCCCATCACCAGGGCTACGGCCAGCCACACCAGCATCAGCTGCTGAAACTTCACCTGAAACACCAGGCCCAGCGAAGACGTGAACATGCGCAGCAAGGCCAGCGCCACCACCAGTCCCGGCAGGGCCATCAGCCCCAGTTGCAGCGGGGCGGGCAGGGCGTCGGCCGCGGCGGCCCAATTGAGCATGGGCTCCAGGTGGAGCTGCCGAAACTGCGGCAGCGCGTCGGTGTAAAGAAAGAATGTGGCCACGGCCGCGTAGGGAAACGCAAAGCCGCAGAGCAGCAGCAGGAAGCTGCGGAAGGTATTGGCCGCGAAGCTGATAACGGCAAATAAGCCCAGCAGCAGCAGCCAGGCCAGGGGCAGAAAGCACAGCGCCGCCACGCCCAGCAGAAAGCCCGCCCGGAACAGGCGGCTGCTGTCGTAGCCCTCCCGGGTGGTGGGCAGCAGGGCGCTCAAGGCAAACACGGCGAAGGTTTGCCCGATGAGCAAGGGCGAGAGGGTGTCCAGCTCGGCCGAGACGCTGGCTAGCAGCACGTAAGTCAGGGCCGCGAGGTAGCCGCGCTCGGGGTGCACGTTGTAGCGGTTGAGCACCTGGTTCAGCCGGATGCCCTGGGCCAGCACCAGCACCAGGGCCAGCAGCCGGTACAAAAACCAGGAGCGCGGCAGGGCCAGATCGAGCAGGCCGTAGACGGCCGCCGCCAGCGGTGCGGTGTGGTCGTACACGTCGCGGTAGAGCAGGGCGCCGGCGTGCAGCTTTTCGCCCACCACCCAGCCGCGCAGCTCGGCCAGGCTCAGCGGCACCTCGCCCAGCCACAGCAGCGGCAGGCGCAGGCCCAGCGCGAGCAGCAGCAGCAGCACCAAGCGCGTCGGGAGCGTACTTCGAAAAAACTCAAGCAAGGGAAGGTCTTTAGGCGTTCGGGCGTTTGGGAGCAGGAACGAACGGCCGCTGGACCGCTCTATCGCTCTGCTCACCAATTCGTACCCAAAGGTAACGGAGCCGGTGCGCGCCCGCCGCATCGGCGCGCGTAGCCGGCGCGCGGGCTGCGGCGGCGCGCGCCGCCGCTAGTGAGTGGCCGCCCCGGCAAACTCTCTAACGCCCAAACTCCTCAACTCTTAAACTCCTTTTACCTTTGCACATTCTATGGATAGCAAACGACAGCAGAAATTCGCCAGCCTGCTTACTAAAGAGCTGGCCGAGGTGTTCCGGCGCGACATGCCGCACCTGTTCGCCGGCACCCTGCCGCCGAGCATCACCGCCCTGCGCGTGAGCCCCGACCTCGGGGTGGCCAGCGTGTACCTGAGCGTGCTGCTGGCCCAAAACCCCCAGGAGCAGGTGCAGCTGATGCAGGACCACACCAAGGACATCCGCTTTGCCCTGGCCAAGCGCGTGCGCAACCACATGCGCGTGGTGCCCGACCTGCGCTTCTTCCTCGACAACTCGGCGGCTTACGCCACGCACATGGACAAGGTCATCAGCGACCTGAACATCCCGCCGGCCCCGCCCGAAGACGAAGACAAGCCCCAGCGCCCCCGCCTCTTCGCCGACGAAGACTAAGCCAAAGGTGAAATTGTGAAAGGTGAAGTGGTGATGGTTGACAAGACCATCGCACCCGCTCACTTCACAATTTCACAAGTTCACAAATTCACCTTTTCCTCCCCTTGCACTACGACCCGATCAAACGCTCCCTGGGCAACGTGTTTAACCGCACGCCTTGGCTGCGCCGGCTGTTTTATAACCTGCTCGACCTACTGCTGCTGCGCACCTGGCACGTGCACCGCGAGCTGCGCCAATGGGCCCAGGGCCGCCGCGACCAGGCCCAGAACATCCTCGACGCCGGCGCCGGCTACGGCCAGTACACCTACTGGCTGTCGGGCCAGAGCCCGAAGTGGCAGATTCTGGCCGTCGACGTGAAGGACGAGCAAGTGGCCGACAGCAACAACTTCTTCCGCCAGATCGGGCGGCCCAACGTGCAGTTCGCGGTGCAGGACTTGGTGCTCTACCAGCAGCCCAATTCTTTTGACCTCGCGCTGAGCATCGATGTAATGGAGCACATCCTGGAAGACGTGGAAGTGATGACCAACCTGCACGCTTCGCTCAAGGACGGCGGCATGCTCATCATCAGCACGCCTTCGGACCAGGGCGGCTCCGACGTGCACGGCGCCGACGACGCGTCCTTTATCGAGGAGCACGTGCGCGACGGCTACAACATCGACGAGATTCAGCAGAAGCTGCGCACCGCCGGCTTCGACCGCATCGAGGCCATGTACTCCTACGGCCTGCCCGGGCAGATTTCCTGGCGCCTGAGCATGAAGTGGCCCATCCTGATGCTGGGCGTCTCGAAGCTGTTCTTCGTGCTGCTGCCGTTCTATTACCTCGTCACCTTCCCCATTTGCTTGGTGCTGAACTGGCTCGACAGTACCTCCCGCCACGATTCGGGCACCGGCCTGATTGTGAAAGCATGGAAATAAGAACCCGGCCGGTAGTTCCGCGTAAGCTACCGGCCGGATACTTGTAATCCGTTGCCCGCTCCGCGGGCCTGCCTCCGCCGCATGAACGTCCCCTTCCTGATAGCCTGGCGCTACTTTCGCTCGAAGAAAAAGCGCAACATCATCAGCATCATCTCCAACATCTCGATGATCGGGGTGGCCGTGGGCACGATGGCGCTGATCATCGTGCTGTCGGTGTTCAATGGGCTCGAAGACCTTGTCCGCTCGCTCTACGGCAAATCGGACCCCGACCTGAAAATCACCGCCCTGCAAGGCAAGAGCTTCCCGGTGGACGCCTTCCTGGTGACGCGCCTGCGGGCCGTGCCCGGGGTGCAGCTCGTCACCGAGGTCATCGAGGACAACGCCCTGCTGCGCTACCACGAGCGGCAGATGGTGGTGAAGGTGAAGGGTGTTTCGGAGAATTACTACCAGCAAAGCGAAATCGACTCGGCCATCGTCGACGGCACGCACCAGCTGCGCCGCAACGGCGAGGACTTCGCCCTCATCGGCGCCGGCGTGCAGCACGAGCTAAGCATTGCCCTGGAAAACCGCTTTGCCCCGCTGCAGCTGCTCTACCCGCGCAATACGCCGGGCAAGAAAACGCTGTCGATGAACCCCGAAACGGCCTTTAACCAGGAACCCATCCTGGCCGGTGGGGTATTTGCCATCGAGCAGCACGTCGACGACAGCTACATTTTCGTGCCGCTGGGCTTTGCGCAGCGCCTGCTGCGCTACGACAACCGCCGCACCGCCCTGGAAGTGAAAGTAGGCAAACGCCCCTTGGAAGACGTAAAAGCCGAGCTGAAGCAAGTGCTCGGGCCGGGTTTTCAAGTGCTCGACTCCGACGAGCAGCACGTGTCGCTGCTCAAGGCCATCAAGGTGGAAAAGATGTTCGTGTTCATCACCTTCGCCTTCATCCTGCTCATTGCCTCGCTCAACATTTTCTTCTCGCTCTCGATGCTGGTCATCGACAAGCGCAAGGACGTGGCCATTTTGATGGCCATGGGCGCCTCGCCCAACATCATCCGGCGCGTGTTCCTGATGGAAGGCGCCATCGTGGCCCAGGTGGGCGCCGTGGTCGGCCTCTCGCTCGGCATCCTGATTTGCTGGCTGCAGCAGCGCTTCGGCCTCGTATCCATGGGCATGGCCACCAGCGTGGTCGACTCTTACCCGGTGAAAATGCAGGTGTCCGACGTGCTGTGGGTGGGCGTGGCCATCGTGTTCATCACCATTGCCGTATCCATCCGGCCGGCCCTGAACGCCCCGCAGATTGACCTGCGCGAGAATCTGTAAGCTGCTCGGGCTAAGATCCGACCGGGGGCAGAACACAATTTGGGGTGAGCAAAACGCAACCTTAGCGGCCGTTTGGAGGTAATTTGCCGAACTGCACCTGGCTTTACTTCTATGAATCCCAACGACTTACAAAGATTATATAATTATTGTTAGAAATTATTTTACTTTTTCCGAAAAAGTAAAGATTTTAGCATTTGTTCCTACATTCGACGTTGCTTTGTCGCTGCTGCTATGAAGGTTTCTACCGCACAGCCTTTTCAAATAGTTTACTCGCTGCTTGCGCACGAGTACTTGGGCTACCTGTTTGAGTCTTACGTTGTTCAGCTCAGCCCCAAGGGCCAGTTGACGCTGCAGCACCAGAACGTGTCGGCCATGAACGCGGCGGAGTTTGCCGACGGCCTCGACGCGCGCGACTTCGAATTAATTGCCCTGACCGACCAGATTCAGCAGGATGCGGTCATCAAGGAGTTCTGGTCTAAAAAGACCACCCCGGCCGACTTTTTCCTCAAGCAGTACGACGCGGAAAAGGGCGACAAAGCCCTGCAGGAACGCATCAGCCAGTACGTGCAGCAGCGCATGGGCCAGATCCTGGAGCGGCTGCAGGGCAAGCTGGTGTTCATCATGGGCAAGGACGGCGAGCCGACCTGGAAGGAAATCAGCGTGGCGCCCGAGCCGGCGTCGGTGCTCTTCCACTTCCGCCGCAACCCCGAGAATACCCACTACTTCCCCACCATTCAGTACCGCGGGCAGAAGCTGGACTTCCAGCAGCGCGACGCGGTGATGGTGTGCTGCCAGCCCGCCTGGATGCTGCTCGACGGTGTGCTTCACAACTTCCGCAACGAAGTGGACGGCAAGAAGCTGCAGCCCTTCCTGACGAAGAAGTTCATCATCATTCCGCGGCAGGTGGAGGACAGCTACTACCAGCGCTTCGTGGCGCCGTTGGTGGAGTCGTTCGACGTGCACGCCCGCGGCTTCGACATCCGCTCGGAGCGCTACCAGGCCAAGCCCCACCTCATCTTCTCCGACGTGCCCGCCGCCGGCGGCATCGGCTACGAGGCTCCGGAGGACAGCCGCCGCAGCACCATCACCGACGCCAGCGGGGAGCAGATTCATTTTGATGTGGCTTTCCAGTACGGCAACCACATCGTGCGCAACCACGACAAGCGGGTGAGCGTGCAGCTGGAAAAAACCTCGGATTCCTACGTGTTCCACCGCCTGATTCGGGACCTGGAAAACGAGCAGGTATTCATCCGCGAGCTGCAGGACCGCGCCCTGGAAGTGCGCAACGGCCGCGCCGTGCTCGAAAAAGCCACCGCCTTCAAGTGGCTGCACTCGCACGCCGAGGAACTGGCCCGGCTGGGCTTCACGGTGCAGCAGGGCTCCTCGTCGGGCAAGGACTACTTTATCGGCACGGTTACCGTCAACGTCGGCATCACCGAAAACAACGACTGGTTCGACATCCACGGCACGGTGCGCTTCGGGGAGTTTGAAATTCCCTTTGTGAAGCTGCGGCCCTACATTCTGCAAAAGCGCCACGAATTCAAGCTGCCGAACGGGCAGGTGGCCATCATTCCGGAGGAGTGGTTCACGCAGTATTTGGAGCTGTTTGCCTTCTCGGAGGAGCACCACCACTCGCTCACGCTCAAGAAGCACCACGTGGCCCTGGTCTCGGACCTGGAAAACGGCAACCTGGCCACCGTGACTATGTCGCGCAAGCTGGAAAAGCTGCGCGGCTTCGAGGTGGTGGAGGACAAGCCGCTGCCCAAGGGCTTCAAGGGGACCCTGCGCCCCTACCAGCAGGCCGGCTACAACTGGCTGCATTTCGTGCAGGACTACCACTTCGGCGGCTGCCTGGCCGACGACATGGGCTTGGGCAAGACCATTCAGACCCTGGCCATGCTCATGCAGCGCAAGGAAAGCGGGGCGGCCGGCGGTGCCGCGTCGCTCTTGGTCATGCCCACCTCACTGGTCTACAACTGGCTGAGCGAGGCGCAGAAGTTCACCCCGAACCTGCGGATTCTGACGTACACCGGCACCTACCGCGACAAAAACGTGGAGCAGTTTGCCGACTACGACCTGATCCTGACCTCGTACGGCATCGTACGCCTCGACGCAGAGCTGCTGCGCACCTACAAGTTTGACTACGTCATCCTCGACGAGTCGCAGGCCATCAAGAACCCCTCGTCGACGACCTCGCAGGCGGTGCGGCACCTGCACAGCCGCCACCGCCTGATTCTGACGGGTACGCCGGTGGAAAACAGCACCATGGACCTCTGGTCGCAGATGTCGTTCATCAACCCCGGCTTGCTCGGCTCCCAGGCGTTTTTCCGCAAAGAATTCCTCAAGCCCATCGAAAAGGACAAGGACGAGGTGAAGACGCGCCGCCTGCACGCGCTCATCAAGCCCTTTATCCTGCGCCGCCATAAGGCCCAGGTGGCCACCGAGCTGCCGGAAAAGATTGAGAACCTAAGCTACTGCCGCATGACCGAGGAGCAGCAGAGCTGCTACGAGGAAACCAAGAGCTACTACCGCAACAAGATCCTGCAGAACATCGAGGAGCACGGCACGGCCAGCACCCAATTTATGCTGCTGCAGGGCCTGACCAAGCTGCGCCAGATTGCCAACCACCCCCGCATGGCCGACGAAGCCTACGAACACGAGTCGGGCAAGCTGCGCGAGGTGGTGCGCATGATTCGCAACGTGGTGTCGGAGGGGCACAAGGTGCTGGTGTTTAGCCAGTTCGTGAAGCACCTGGAGATTGTGCGGCAGGCCCTGGACGAAAAGCAAATCGAGTACGCCTACCTCGACGGCAACACCCGCGACCGGGCCAAGGAAGTGGCGCGCTTCCAGGAAACGGAGGATCTGCGCGTGTTCCTGATCAGCCTGAAAGCCGGCGGCGTGGGCCTGAACCTGACCGCGGCCGACTACGTGTTCATCCTCGACCCGTGGTGGAACCCGGCGGTGGAAGCCCAGGCCGTGGACCGCGCCCACCGCATCGGGCAGGAGCGCACGGTGTTTACCTACAAGTTTATCACCAAGGGCACCGTGGAGGAGAAAATCCTGGCCCTGCAAACCCGCAAGATTCAGCTAGTGTCGGATTTGATAACCACCGACGAGGCCATCATCAAGACCTTGACCAAAGAGGATATCGAGGAGCTGCTGGGCTAACCCACCCCGCCGATAGCATACAACCTGGAGCGCCAGGAACCGGCCGGTTCCTGGCGTTTTTGCGTGTCGAACGACGGCTCCGGCGCGGTAATTTGTGGTCCGGCCCCTATGGAAACCCGGGCGCGGGCGCATCACGGAGTAACATATGTTGCTGCTCTCGATGACCAGATTGATCAGTTGCCTACTCGGCGGAGCGTTGTTGAGCCTGCTAGGCGCCTGCCAGACGGGGCATTTTGTCACCGATAAACGATTCGCCGTCAAGCTTCCGCCCCTCCGACCTTACCACGGTATGGTGCCGGTAGGCTTCTGTCAGCTGCCGGAAGTGAAAAAACGGCTGGTCTACGTGCGCGGCACCTACAGCGGCGTGGACGAGTACTGGTCGTTTTCCCCGCATTGGCCATCCAACCACGCCGATAAGGCTTGTTGGGGTACAACCAAGGTGGAATTGACGCTGCCCGATACCTTGCAAGTACCCACCGACATGCAAGCCAAGTTCGACAGCACCCATCAGTCTTATCCTAATCATTACCTGATTGTCGACGCCGTCGGTCGGTATGAAGACAACCAGCCCGGCGGCTACGGTCACGTGGGGCACAATAAGGCGCAGTTTGTGGTGGCAAAACTGGTGCAGGTGCGGCTGGTGACCGTGTCGAGAAAAGGACGGATTCTGGTCGATTGAACGCCACCGCGGCGGTGCTCCGGACAACCCCAAGTCTGGCTTTTTAAGCCAGCGTAGTCGCCGCAAACGCTGCGGCCAACGCGGCTACCCGGGCCACATCGTCGCTGGTATGCAGGGCCGACAGCACCACGCGGGTTATCGGCGCATCATCCGGAGTCGGATAGTTTAGGCTGGAAATCAGCACGTCCTGCTCCTCCATAAACGCCGCCAGCCCGGGCCGCAGGGCGTAAAACACCGGAAAATCAGGCGCTGACTGAAACAGGCCCAGCCCGGCCGTGGCCTCCTGAAACAAGCGGGTGTTGGCGGTCAGCTGCGCCCGCGCCTCGCGGTACAGCTCCTGGGCTTGCAGAAAGGCGTACAGATACGCGGGCACGACCGGCGAGGAGGCGCCAAAAAACGCGCTGCGCCGCAGTTCCTCGATAAAGCGCGCCTCCGCCAGCACCGCGCCGCCGGGCACGCCGCAGGCCTTGGCCAGAGAGCTGACGACGACCAGCCGCACGCTGCCCGGCACCTCGATTTCGTTTCGGATGCCCGCGCCGTCGGGGCCGATGACGCCCAGGCCGTGGGAGTCGTCGATGAGCAGGGTGACGGGGCGGTCGGTGGGCAGTTCGCGCGTCCACTGGAAGTCGTAACGCTGCACCCGCAGCGGGTCCAGGGAGTTGGCCACGATGACCACCGGCTGGGGCGTTTCGTGCTGCAGGCGGCGGAGCAGGTGCCGGGCCCAGTCGGCGAAGGAGCGGGTCGAGCCTACGGGGGCGGGATGATCAGTGATCCAGGCAGCGGGATGAGTGCCGGGGGCGTACTCGAAGCGGCCGGCGCGGGCCAGGGCCTTCACCGCCATCTGCCCCGCCAGGTAGCCCGACGACACCGTGAGGGCCGCCGGCAGCCCCACGTATTCGGCCAAATAGGCTTCGGCCTCGTCGTAGACGCGCAGCTGCAGCGGGCCGTGGCGCGAGGCGCCGTAGTTGGTGCCGTAGCGGCTCAGGCCTTCGGCCAGCAGGGCGGCAAACGCGGGGTTGCGGGCCGTGCCGAGGTAGCCGGTGCCGCTGCAGTAGAGGTACTGGCGGCCGTCGGGAGCCAGCAGGGTGCGGCCGGGCAAGGAATCAGCTTTCAACATAGGGGCGCGGGGAAGAGCAGGGCCGGGCGTGTGGGAGCAGCAAATTGGCTCTGCCGCCCGTCTGCGAAACGCGGCTTGTCGGCGCTGCCCGGGAAAATGGTAGCTTTCTGCGAGTGGCCTGAAAATAACAAAGCCGCGGCCGGGTGCAAGCCGCGGCCGGGCACGTTGGCCGAAGTCCACGGATACTCAGTCGCCTTGCTTCTATTTCTGCTTTGCGTATGCCACTACTCTACTCATCTCTACGGCTCCGCCTGAGAGCCGGCCTGTTACTGACGGCGTCGGCGTGGGCCCTGGCCGCGCGGCCCGCTGCCGCCCAGGCGCCCGTTTTCGATCAGGCCACCGTCGACGCCGACCTAGCGGTTAAGCGTCTGGCTATTCGTTCCTTGGACACCGCCGTGGATGGACAGGGCAACACCCTGTACGCCGGCGGCTTCGATGGCTCGTTGTCGTTCGGCCCCACGGTGCTCAACGCCAGCCCTAGCCGGAGCCTGTTCGTGGCCAAGCGTGCGACCAGCGGCAGCTGGCTGTGGGCCGTGATGGTGCCCAGCCGCAATGCCCAGGTCGGCGGCGTCGATGTTGACGCCGCGGGCGACTTATACATCACCGGCTCGTTTGAGGACGCCTCCATCACCTTTGGCAGTACCACGCTCACCAACTCGCGGCCCGGGGGACTGCAGAGCGACGTGTTCGTAGCCAAAATCAGCGGGGCTACCGGCGCGTGGCAGTGGGCCGTCGGGGCCGGGGGCTACACCAGCAACAGCGGCACGGACCTGGCCGTGGACCTGGCCCTCGACGGGCAGGGCGGTGCGTACGTCACCGGCTTCTACAACAGCCAGGTAGCCACCTTCGGCCCGTACGCGGTGACCAACAACCGGGCGGGTTCCAACGACGTGTTTGTGGCCAGTCTGAGCACCGCTACCGGGGCGTGGCGCTGGGTGCGCAGCGGCGGCTCGACGGCCGGGGCCGACGACGTGTATTCGCTCGACGTGGACGGGCAAGGCAATGCCTACCTCGTGGGCTCGTTTTTCGGCGTGGCCACCTACGGGCCGTTTACGGTGAATACCCCGAATGTCTCGGCCCTGCTGGTGAGCAAGTTGGATCGGGCCGGTACCTGGCAGTGGCTGACAACCGCCGCCGGCGACAATACGTCCAGCAACTCGGTGTACGCCCAGCACCTTGCCGTCGATGCCGCCGGGCGGCGGGGCTACGTCGCCGGCGGGTTTGTGAGCCGCACGGCGCAGTTTGGGGCTACCCAGCTCACCAATGCAGGCGGGCAGCAGCCCGGCCGGAACCTGTACTACAGCGACGTGTTTGTGGCCCAGCTTAATCTGGCCACCGGCAGCTGGAGCTGGGCTGTGCGGGCCGGCGGCCTGGGCTCCGACTACCTGAGTACACCCGTGCTCGACGGGCAGGGGCACGTGTACGTGGGCGGCGCATTTGCGGCACGGCCTCTGGGAAGCATCATATTCACCGAGGCCGACTTTGGCTCTACCCTGCTGAGCAGCGCGGGCGGCGACGACGGGGTAGTGGCCCGCCTCGATACGGCCGGTACCTGGCAGTGGGCGCTGCGGGCCGGCGGCGGCGACAACGACGCCCTTTCCCCGGTCGGGTTTGACGGCCAGGGCCGGCTGCTGCTCAACGGCTTCTTCTACGGGCCGTCCACCACGGTGGGCGCCATTACTCTTACAACTGCGGGCGGCACCGCGGGCACGCCGTTTCAGGCCCGGCTGCTACCTGGCTCAGCCCTGCCGGTACGGGCGGAGCGTTCCGCTACGCGGTTCGACCTCTACCCCAACCCCGCCGTGGGCTTCGTCATGCTGGCGGGCTTGCCGGCGGGCCAACCGGTGGAAATACTGGACGCCCTGGGCCGCAAAGCCGCCACTGGCGTGGTAGCGGCCGGGGAACCGCTGCGCCTGCGCCTCGCGCCGGGCGCCTACGTAGTGCGCGCGGGCGGCGCGGTGCAGCACCTGCTGGTGCAATAAGACCGCCCACCGGGCAACCCAACGGCCGCCTGGCCGGTTAGCCAGCCGTATGCACCTGCTGCTCCGCACCACCGTCGCCCAGCCGCCCGCCGAGGTCTGGGCCGGCTTCACCCGCCAGCTCTTCCTCGACCTGGCCCCGCCCCTGCCCCAGATGCGCCTGCTGCGCTTCGACGGCTGCCACCGCGGCGACCTGGTGGAAATCGAGTTGCACCTAGGCCCGCTGCGCCTCGGCCGCTGGACCTCGCTCATCACCGACCACGGCGAGCTGCCCGGCGGCGGGCGCTACTTCGTCGACGAGGGCCAGCCGGGGCAGCTGCCCGGGCCGCTGCGCTTCTGGCGGCACCGCCACCTGCTCGAAGCAGGCCCGAACGGCGGCTGCGTCATCGTGGAAGACCTGGAGTACCGCACCGCCTCGCCCCTGCTCGACTGGCTGCTGCGGCCGGCGGTGTGGGCCCAGTTTGCCTGGCGGCGCCCCATCTACCGGCGCTACTTCGGCCCACCGAAATAGCTCGACAATACCATGAGCCTGCCTCCTGGGCCGCTTAGAGGTGGCAAACCCTAGCGTCAGCCGAAACGCGTGGCCGAGCCAACCGCTACAGCGCCAGCACCATGCGAATGTCGGCGCGCTGGTACTCCGAGGCGGGCAGCGGCGCTTCCACAAAGCCCAGCTTGCGGTACAGGCTCAGCGCCGGGGCCAGCTTGCGGTTGGAGAGCAGCTCGATTTCGTGGGCGCCGATTGTGCGGGCTTGGGCAATAGCGGCTTGCCCCAGCCGCCAGCCGATGCCCAGGCCCTGGGCGGCGGGCGTCACGGCCATTTTGGCCAGCTCGTACACGCCGTCGTGCTCCTTGATGAGGGCGCAGGTGCCGACGATGGCGCCCGCGTGCCGGGCCATGAAGATGTAGCCGCCGGGCCGCAGGATGTAGCCTTCGGGGTCGTCGAGCATGCGGCGGTCGAGGTCTTCGAGGGCGAAGTAGCGCGTAATCCACTCCTCGTTCAGGGCTCGGAAGGCGGCCTGGTGGGCGGGCTCGTAGGGCAGAATATCGACGGAGGCAGGGGACGTGGTCATTGGCGGGGAAAACGGAATGAGGCCGCGAAGGACGCCCGCCCGCCGACGCCGCGCAAGAACGCACCGCCGCGGCCGGCTACTTACACCGGGGTAAGTTTTGGGCCAGCAGTGCCGTTTGGGACCTAATTCCGGCTGACGGCCGCCGCTATTTTTTCGCGCTGGTGGCTGCGGCCCCAGTACCACATCTGCTTGAGCACCGGGCAGAGGGTGTAGCCGTGCGCGGTGAGGCTGTACTCCACCCGCGGCGGCACTTCCGGGAACACCCGGCGCTGCACCAGGCCGGCGGCTTCCAGCTCGCGCAGCTGCTTGGTCAGAATCCGCTCACTGACGCCCTCGCCCAGGTGGCGGCGCACCTCGCTGAAGCGGCGCGGCTGCGGATTCAGGAAAATGAGGATGTCGGCCTTGTGCTTGCCCTTGATGCAGTGAACCAACGCGTCGATGGGATTGTCCATGCCCCTAGTGTACGCAACTTCCGGCCGGCGGCTGCCCACGGCGGGGTGCGTACCTTTGTGGTTCATTTCCTTTCTGCCCGCATGTCAGCTGCTGCCTCCGTCACCCTCAAGCCCGGTAAAGATCAATCCCTGCGTCGCCTGCACCCCTGGGTGTTTTCGGGCGCCATTGCCCGCATGCAGGGCGAAGTGGTGGAGGGCAAGGTGGTGGAGGTGCGCGCCCACAACGGCGAGCTGCTGGGCCAGGGCCACTACGCCCCCGGCTCCATTGCCGTGCGCATGCTCTCCTTCGGCGACGCGGCCCCCATCGACGAGGCTTTCTGGGTGGAGAAGCTCGGCAACGCCTACCGGCTGCGCCACAGCCTGGGCCTGACGGGGCAGGGCAAAACGAATGTCTACCGCCTCGTGCACGCCGAGGGCGACGGGGTGCCCGGCCTCATCATCGACGTGTACGGCGACGTGGCCGTGGTGCAGGCCCACAGCGCGGGCATGTACCAGGCCCGCGAGGCCATTGCCAGCGCCCTGCAGCAAGCCGTGCCCGGCCTGCGCGCCATCTATGACAAGAGCAGCGAAACCGTGCCCGCCAAGGCCGCGCCCGGTGCCCAGAACGACTACCTCTTCGGCCAGAGCACGGGCCAGGAGCACGTGGTGGAGGAAAACGGCCACCGCTTTGCCGTGGACTGGGAAACGGGCCAGAAAACCGGTTTCTTCATCGACCAGCGCGACAACCGCGCCCTGTTGGCCCGCTACGCCCCCGGTCGCCGCGTGTTGAACACCTTCTGCTACACCGGCGGCTTCTCCGTCTATGCCCTGCAGGCCGGCGCCGAGCTGGTGCACTCCGTCGATTCGAGCAAGAAGGCCATCGAGCTGACCAACCGCAACGCCGAGCTGACCGGGCTGCAGGACAAGCACGAGGCCTACGCCCAGGACGTGTTCACGTTCCTGAAGGACCGCCACAACCAGTACGACCTCATCGTGCTCGACCCGCCGGCCTTTGCCAAGCACCTCTCGGCCCGCCACAACGCGCTGATGGGCTACAAGCGCCTGAACGTGGCCGGCATCAAGCAGATTGCCCCCGGCGGACTGCTGTTCACCTTCAGCTGCTCGCAGGTGGTGAGCATGGAGCTGTTCGAGGGCGCCATCATGGCCGCCGCCATCGAAGCCGGCCGCCCGGCGCGCATCCTGCACCGCCTCACCCAGCCCGCCGACCACCCCGTGAGCCTGTTCCACCCCGAGGGCGAGTACCTGAAGGGTCTGGTGCTGGCCGTCGACTAGGGCATGCCCTGCCGCTTGCTCGGCGACTGAGTCAGGCGCTTGAACGAGAGTGTGTTGCCGCGCCCGCCTACCGGGCTCAGCTGCAGGCGCGTGGCCGTCACGCCCACCAGGTAATAGCACATGTTGTCGGCGGCATCGGCGGCGGTGGTCTGCAAGTACAGGCTGCCGTCGGTTTTGGTGCCCGGCGCCGCGTCGCAGGCGCGGTCGAGCACGCGCAGGGAGCGGGCCTCGTCGGGCTGGCCGGCGTACCGCTCGATGTACTGCTTATCGGTGATGACGAGCACGAAGTTCTTGTCCTCGGTTGATTGCCAGGTGCCCGGCAGCAGCTTACGGGCGGAAGCCGGGGCTTGGGCGGCGGGCTTGGTGGGCTTGGCAGGCGTTTGCGCCGCGGCCGGCCACGTGAGCAGCAGGCTGGCCGCCAGCAGTAGGTAGTTCATCATAAGTCGAAGAATAGAGCGAAGCGAAGCTACGGCTGGCGCCCGAATATCACGGCCGCAGCCGCCCGCGAGTGGCGGGCCCCCGAGCGGTAAGCCGACAAAAAACCGGGCGCCGCCGCAGTGGCAACGCCCGGTTTGCTTGTGCGCGTCGGCCCTGGCTCAGCGCACGATTTCCACCCAGCCCTTGGCCGTGATGCCGCCGTCGGGGGCGCGGAGCAGGTAGTAATAAATGCCGTTGGGCAGCCTGCCGCCGTCCCAGTCGCCTTGGTAGTCGCCGCGTTCATACACGGCGTTGCCCCAGCGCGAAAACACTTGCAGTTGCCCCGGGCAGCCGCCCACCTGCGGCCGGAAGGTGTCGTTGTCGCCGTCGCCGTTGGGGGTGATGATGTTTGGCAGGAACGGGGCCTTCACGGCTACCGGCGGCAGCGTTAGCTGCGTCTGGCAAGGGCCGGAGCCGGCGCCCGGCAGCGCGGCCCGGGGCTGAAAGTCGCCGGCCGCGAGGTAGCGGTGCTCCACCACGGCGCCGGTCACCGGGGGCGTGCCGTCGCCGAAGTCCCAACTGACTTGAGCGGCCGTGGGGCCCGTGGCTTCGAAGCGGATAAGGCGCGGGGCCAGTTCGGTGGGTTGGCAGGCGGGGGCGGTCCAGCGGGCGGAGGGCGTTAGGTTGGCGGGCACCGTCACGCGGTAGGGCAGCGCCCCGCAGCCGCCGGGCAGCGTGTACGTCAGCACGCTGGTGCCGGGCGTGGTGGGCGGGGTAAACAGGCCGGCCGCCGTCACGCCGGCGCCGCTCCAGGAGCCGCCCGCCGGCTGGGCGCGCAGCTGGAAGGGCTTCAGATCCAAGCAGAGCACCGTGTCGGGGGGCAGGCTGATGGGCGCTAGCAGAATAACGTCGACCTGCTGGGTGACCGTAATTGGGCAATCGATGCCCAGCAGCGCTTCGAAGTTGACGGCGTAGGTGATGGTATAGCGGCCCGGGCCGACCAGAGCGGGGTTGAAACGGTTGCCGCTCACGCCCGGGCCGCTGAACGTGCCCCCGGCCGGCGAGGCCGACAGCACCACCCCGTGCGGGGGCACGCCCACGCAAAAGCTCACCGGCGGCACCGGCTCAAACTCCACCGTCGGGGGCACGATGACGCCGACAGTGAGCTGCCCGCTGCCGGGGCACTGCCCGGGCACCGTGGAGGCCGGACCCGTGTACGACAGCACTTGGTTGCCCGCCAAGCCGGGGCTAGGCGTGAAGTAATAGCCCCCCGCGGCCGAGCCCGACACGCCCGGGCCGCTCCAAGTGCCGCCTGCCGGGGTGGCCTGCAAGGGCACGCGGCCCGCGTAGGCGCACACCAAGTTGGGCGCGGCCGACAACGTCACGGCCGTGCCGGTCCCAATCTGCACCATGCGCACTTTTTGGGCCGGGCAGGTGCGCAAGCTGGTGTCGGGGGCGGTATACTTCAGTGGTTGCAGGCCCGTCATGCCGGCCGTGGGCGTGAAGGTGAAGCCTGTGGCTACCGAGCCCGAGATGCCCGGGCCGCTCCAGGTGCCGCCCGCGGGCCGGCCGCCCCAGAGCTTGATGGGCCCGCTGCTGGTGCACACGGCCGTGTCGGGCGGCACGCTGGCTACGCCGCCGGGCGGCCGCACAATTATGAGGAGGGTATCGGTGGGATTGGGGCACCGGCGGTTGCCGGGAAAGGTGTACAGCAGCGTGTGGGTGCCCACGCCGGCCAGGTGTGGGGTGAAGTAGTAGCCCGCCACGTTGTTGCCGGTCACGCCCGGGCCCGTCCAGATGCCGCCCGCCGGCGTCCCCAGCAGCGGACTGGCCGGGTCGTTCAGGCAGGCTTTGCGGGGTGGCCCGGCATCGACGAAGCGCCGCCCCAGCACCACGATGCGCTTGACGCCCACGGCGGGGCAGCGTCCGCCGGCCAGGGTATAGCTTAGCAGGTGGGTGCCCGGGCCCGCGGCCACCGCGTCGAAGGTAGCGCCGGAGGCCGTTACGGTCACGCCCGAGCCGCGGTAAGTGCCGCCAGCCGGAGTGCCCTGCAACGGCACCAGCGCCGGCGGGGGGCCCTGTGGCTGCAGGCATATCGTGTCGGCGGGGGCGGTGAGGCGGGCCAGGGCCTGGGGCAGCACCCGCACGTAGCGCGTGGTGGTGCCAGCGCAGAGGCCTCCCAGCGGGCTGGTGTAAGTGAGCTGCTGCGTGCCGACCAGCGTGGTGTCGGGCAGGAAGAAGAAACCGGCCGCCACCGTGCCGCCCACGCCGGGGCCCGTCCAGGTGCCGCCGGCCGGGGAACCGCCCAGCCGGATGTCGCCGCCGCGGGCGCAGACAATTAGCGTATCGGTTGGGGCCGTGCCGTTGCCGGCCAGAAAGGCCAACTTAAAGGCGGCGTTGTTGCAGTGCACCGAGCCGTTGGTGGGCTGGTAGGAATTGGCTCCGGCCGGAATCGGAATGCCGGTGCCCGCGCCTTGGTTGCAGGCGCACAGGGCCTGAAACAGGGTGCCCTGGGCGTTGAAGCGCGAAGAGCCGCCGTCTACGTGGTCGTCGGCCGCTGAGCCGTAGAACGAGGCGTAGTCCAGGGTGCGCGCCTCGTCGGAGAGCTGCATCAGGTAGAAGTCGTTGCCGTCGGTGGTGGATTGCAGGGCGTTGCTACTTACCGGCAGGCCCAGGGTCGAGCCGTTGTTCGGGTCGATGCCCCCGCCCCAGCCGGCCAGCAGCAGGCGCCCGGCGCAGTCCACGTCGAAGGCCGTGGGCGAAATGTCGGTGGTGGGGCGGCCGGCGCCGAGCAGGGTGGCAAAGCCGGCCGTGCGCAGGTTAGGAGCCAGCTGCTGGATGAACAGGTGGCCGTTGCTCTGCCCGTAGCGGCCGGTGGCAGCCACCGGCCAGGTGTTGTTGCTCAGCGTCTGGCCCAGCACATAGACTTGGTTGGTGGGGCCGCCGCGCCGCACGAAGTAAGCCTGGTCGTAGCTGCCGGTGCCCAGGTAGGTCGATTGCGTCAGCGCGCCGCTGCTCGTCACGCGCGCCACGAAGCCGTCGACGCCGCCGGCCAGGGTGCTGAGGTAGCCGTTGGCCACGCCGCCCAGGTTGGTGCTGGTGGTGCCGCCGGCCACCAGCAGGTCGCCGGTGGCTTCTTCGCGAAACAAGGAATACGCCGCGTCAGCGCCCTGCCCCCCCAGCGCCGTGGCCCAGCGCACCTGGGTCAGGCTGGAGTCAAGGCTCAGCACCACGCCGTCGGAAGGGCCCCCGCGGTAAGTCAGGCTCGGAAAGTCGGTGCTGCTGGTGGTGGTGGCCACGTACACGTTGCCCTGCGGGTCGAGGGCCAGGTCGCCGCGAAACGGGTCGCCGTGGTTGTGGGCCAGGCGCGGGGCGGCGGCCAGCGGGTTGGTCAGGCCGTCGGTGCCGGTGCCGCCGAGGTAGGTGCTGGCCCGCAGCTGCCCGCCGCTGGCACTCAGGCGCGTGAGCACCAAGTCGGTGCCGGTGGTGAGGGTGATGGAGAGGCTGGTGCCGTAGGGCGAAATGCTAGAACCGCCGCGGAAGCCCCGCCGCAGTGCCCCGGCCGTGGTGGGGTAGCTACCCGAAGCAGTGGAGCCGAGCAGCAGCAGTTCCCCGCGGGCATTGACCAGCAGGCTGTGTGGGAAATCGGCGTTATTTCCGCCCAGGTAAGTCGACCAGGCCCGGGCCGCCGGGCCGGTGCTGCCGGCCACAAACTTCATCACCGCAATGTCGATGTTGCCGGCGAAGGTGGTCTGGTAGGCGCCGGTGGTGGTCGGGAAGCCCGGGTCGAAGGCCACGCCGGCGGTGTAGAGGTTGCCCTGCGCGTCGTACGTGGAGGCGAAGCCCCAGTTTTCCACGGCCGAGCCGGTGTAGGAGGCAAACTGCACCACCGGGTCGATGACCAGCGGGCGGGCGTGGTCGTAGCGGCCCAGGCGGAAGCTCACGGTGCTGCCCTGCAGCTGGAAGGCGCAGCTCACGGCCTGGCGCCGGCCCCGCGCGTCGAGCTGCCAGGCCCGGGGGCGCTGCTCGGTGAGCAGGCCCGCCGCGGTTTGCACCACGAGGTTGCCGGTGGCCGCGTCGAGGCGCAGGCTCTGGGCGCCGTGGTAGCGCAGGCGGGGCCGGGTGGCGTCGGCGCCGGGGGCCAGCAGCAGGTCGTATTCCAGTTGGTGGTCGGCGCTTTCGTGCAGCACCACGTCGGTGCCGGGCCAGGGCTGGCGGTAGCGCAGCTGGCGCCAGGCGCGGGCCTCGGCCGCCCAGCGGCGGCCTTCGGTGCCGCGCAAGTAGTTGTAGGTATCGGGCGCGGCCTGCTCGGCCAGCAGGGCGGCACCGGCCACGGCGCCCTCAAACTCCACCCGCAGGCTGTGCACGGTCAGCGGCTGGTTGGCGGCCCCCGGCGGCTCCTGCCCCTTGCGGGGCGCGTGCTGGGGCAGCCCCGAGGCCAGCACGTAGGTCAGCCCGTCGGCCTGGGCGTACACCCGGGCGGCGGGGGCCAGCTGAGCGGCGTAGCGGGCGCGCTCATCCCACTGCCCGCGGTTTTCAATGAACGTCAGCCGCTCGGCCGGGTCAGTGGCGTGGGCGGTGAGGGGCAGCAATCCAGTAAGTAATAGGAATCGGGTAAGGGTTCGAATCATAAGCAGGTGGAAGCTCAACGGGTGGGTGGGCCTGGCGGAACGACTAAAGCACCGCAATCATATGGAAAGAGTTATGTTTCGCGGAATGGAATTATGCTATTGGTAATTAGTCGATTGGCCTAGGGTAAACTTATCCGCTGAGCGTCGCTTTTCAAACCTATGCTTGTTAAGTACTATACTTTGTGGCCGCAATATTCCTGCCACCACGCGGATGATGCAGAAGGGCTCCGCCCCTATTATTCAGCAGATAAGTATCAGCTATGAAATCATTCTATGCCCTGTCAATCGGGTTGCTGCTAGCCGTTGGTTGCAAGAAAGACCCCATCAAGACCCTGCCCAAGCCCACGCAGGAGGGCAAAAACACAATGGGCTGCCTCGTCGACGGCAAAGCTTGGACGCCGGAAGGAAGCAGCGGAGGCTTAGTGGGAGGCGCCGCCGTCGAGCCCATTTTTGCTCGGTGGCGACGCAACCACAACGGCAGTATGGGCGGCCAATTCACCTTATCCTTTCAACAACGAAAAAAAAAGAAGGAAATAGATTCTGACTTAAGTTTTTACGTGCCAGCACTGTCGCAGACAGGCACGGTGTCCCTAGATCAAACCGCCAACCCGTTCTTGGGCGGAGCCAACCCGGCTTATGGCTCCTATACCCTCTACGCAGAAACGGGCGACCAATACTACTTGACCGGCCCGCAATCCACGGGCACGCTCACGCTAACGCGCTTCGACACGGTGGCCTGCATTGCCGCCGGCTCATTTTCCTTCTCAGCCCGCTACGCGGCGAGCGGGCAGACCGTGCAAGTCACCGAGGGCCGCTTCGACGTGCGCTTTACCAAGCAGTAGCACTTCATTCGCCTTGCCAGCGCCCACAAAAAAACCGGGCGCTGCCGCAGTGGCAACGCCCGGTTGGTTGGTTCGGCTAGGCCGGGGCCGGCTTATTTGCCGGTTTCGGTTTTGCCTTTCTCCTTGGAGCCGTCTTCGTCGGACTTCATTTTCTTCTTGTCCTTCTTGCCGTCTTCCTTGGTTTTCACCTTCATTTTCTTGTCGCTGGTAGCCGGGGCGGGTGCGGCGGCCGGGGCGGCCACCGGTTCGGCGGCTACAGCGGCGGCCACGGGGTTGCCGTCGGCATCCAGCTCAATCACCTCGTAGCCCAGTTGCTTGAGCTCCGGCAGGTACTTCTTGTCGCCCACGGTCACGATGTACATCTGCTCGGGCAGGTACTTGTTGGCCAGGGTCTTCACTTCCTCCTTGGTGAGGTTGTTCAGGATTTCGGTCTGCTGCTTCACGTAGTCGGTGGGCAGGTCGTACTCCACCAGGCGCGAGAGGAACATGGCCTTCTGCTGACCCGTCTCGTACTTCAGCGCGTCGCTCTGGCCGATGCTGGCTTTCAGGAAGGCCAGGTCCTCGTCGGTGATGCCGTCCTTGCGGAAGGTCTCGATTTCCTTCATGAATTCCTTCACCGAAGCGGCCGAGGCGTCGGCGCGCACGCCGGCCTGGGCCGTGAACGGACCGGCGTAGCGGTTGCCCTGGAAGCCCGAGCGGGCGCCGTAGGTATAGCCTTTGTCCTCGCGCAGGTTCAGGTTGATGCGCGAGTTGAAGGCGCCGCCCAGGATGTAGTTCATCAGGTACGCGCGGTAGTACTCACCCGTCGCGTCGTAGGGCAGGCCCACGTAGCCGATGCGGATTTCCGACTGCGGCGCGTTGTCCTTGTTGACGAAGTACAGCTTGGTTTTCTCGGTCTTGCTCGAGGCCACCGGCTTGGGCAGTTCCACCGGCTTGGTGGCCCAGCTGTTGAGGAAGCCGAGCTTGGGCGTGATGGCCGCCTGCGGCTGGTCGCTCACCACCACCAGGTGGCTGATGTTGGGCGCGTAGTAGTTCTGGTAGAACTGCTTCACGTCGTCGAGGGTGATGCTGCCCACCGTGGCCGCGGTGCCCGAGGTGGGCACGGCCATGATGTCGTTCTGGCCGTAGAGCAGGCGGTTGTAGGTTTTGTTGGCAATGACCACCGGCTGGGTGTTCTGGTTGGCAATGCCTTCCAGCGTCTGCTTTTTGAGGCGGTCGAAGTCGTCCTGCTCAAACTTGGGGTGCAGCAGGCGCTGCTCCACCAGGGCCAGGGTCTTGTCCAGGTTCTTGGTCAGGCTCTGCACGTACACCGTGGTGGCGTCGCCGTCCGAGGAAATGCTGATGTTGCTGCCCAGCTTCTCCAGCTCGGCGTCAAACTGCTCGGCCGAGTATTTCTCGGTGCTTTCCTCCATCATGCTGGCCGTCAGGGCCGCAATGCCGGCCTTGCCGGGCATGGTGCCCTCGATGCGGTGGCCGCCGCGAATGGTGAGCAGCATGGTGGTGGTGGGCATTTCGGCGTTCTGCGTGCCAATGACCTTCAGCTTGTTGGGCATGTCCGCCTTCCACACCGTGGGTACGGCCACCATCGGGGCCTGGCCCGCTTTGGGCTGCTGGCCGCGGTCGAAGCTGTCCTTGGCCTTCACGTACTTCAGGCCGGCGTACTCGTCCTTGGGCTGCTTGAAGTTCGATTTGTCGACGGTGAAGTTGTCGGCTTTGGCCACCAGCTCGGGGTTGGCCTTGGGCACCACGCTCAGGATGACGGCCTTGTGGCCGAGCACGTACTGCTTGAACACGCGGTCCACGTCGGCCTTGGTCAAGGACTGAATCCGCTTCAGGTCGATGGGCAGGCGGTTGGGGTTGCCGGTCTGGTACTGGTACGAGGCCAGGGTGCTTACCTTGCCGCTCACGCTCTGCAGGCGGTTCACCAGGTCGGCTTCGGTCGAGGCCTTGTAGCGGGCCACGTCCTCGTCGGAGATGCCGCGCTTGGCAATTTCGTCGATGGAGGCGCGCATGATGGTTTCCAGCTCGCTCAGCGGCTTGCCGGGCATGCCCAGGGCCACCATCGTGAATTCCCCGCTCAGCTCGGACGTGGGGTGGTACGACTGCGCCTGCACGGCCTTCTGGGCCTTCACCAGGTTCTGGTACAGCGGCGAGGTCTTGGAGCCGCCGATGATGGAGGCCAGGGCGTCGATGGCGGGCTCGTCGGGGTGGTTGTTGGGCACCGTCGGGAAGACCATCTGCAGCATGGGGAAGCGCACGTTGTCCTGGTAGCTCACGTAGCGGTCAGCCGTCAGCGTGGGCACCATGGGCTTCATGTTCTGCACCGCCGGGCCGGCCGGGATGGTGCCGAAGTACTTCTCCACCAGCTTCACCACTTCGGCCGGCTTCACGTCGCCGCCCACCGTCACGGTGGCGTTGTTCGGGCCGTACCAGCGCAGGAAGAAGTTCTTCAGGTCGTTGACGTCCGAGCGGTTCAGGTCTTCCAGGTAGCCGATGGTCAGCCACGAGTAGGGGTGGCCGTAGGGGTACAGCGCCTTCGACACGTTTTCCGAGGCCAAGCCGTAGGGGCGGTTGTCGTAGTTCTGGCCGCGCTCGTTTTTCACGGTGCTGCGCTGCACTTCGAATTTCTTTTCCGTCACCGCGTCGAGCAGGAAGCCCATGCGGTCGGCTTCCAGCCACAGGGCGGTTTCGAGCTGGTTCGAGGGCAGGGTTTCGAAGTAGTTCGTCCGGTCGCGGTTGGTGGTGCCGTTCAGGGTGCCGCCGGCCGAGGACACGATCTTGAAGTGCTGCTCGTCGCCAACGTGGTCGGAGCCCTGGAACATCATGTGCTCGAAGAAGTGCGCGAAGCCCGACTTGCCGATGGTTTCGCGGGCCGAGCCCACGTGGTAGGTCACGTCGACGTGCGCAATCGGGTCGGAGTGGTCTTCCGACACGATGAGTGTGAGGCCGTTGGGCAGCACGTACTTCTCGTAGGGAATGACGACTTCGCCGGGCTTGCGGGTAACTTTCTCCACCAACCGGGTGCCCGAGGCAGTGGCTTTGGTGGCCGAGGCGGTTTTGGCAGCAGGTTTGGCGGCTGCCTTGGTCTGGGCCGAAGCGGCCTGCGGCGCGGCGGCCGTCAGGAACGCCCCGAGGCCGAGCAGCAACAGTTGATTGCGGGTCATACGGGGAACAGAGTGGGGTAAAAAGGAGTGAAGCAAGGTAAGCAGCCGCCGGCAAACGGCGGGAAATTCCCTTCAAGGACGCAACCTAAGTCGCTGAGGCTGCGTAAGGGCGCCCCAATCTACCAACCGGCCGGGCTGCGGCGGCAAAAGCGGCCTTTGGCGGCCCAACGCCGCCCGCGCCCGAAGCGGTTCCACGCCCGGGTTTTGCGCCTGCAGTCCGCCCGTGGGCCCGTTACCGAATTACCGCCAACCCGTTTCGGCTGCGCATATTGCGGCCGCCCGGCTTGGCTGCCGGCTTCCTCCGCCACTTCACCGCGTTCCTATGCGTCTTTCCCTCGCCCCGGCCGCCGCGCTGCTGGGCCTGCTGCTGGTCGGCTGCCAGGGCAACTCTTCCAACCAATCGGCCGCCACGGATTCTGCGGCACCGGCCGCCGACACCGCCGCCACCGACGGCATTTCGGCGGCCGTCATCGGGCGGCACCTGCAGCGCCTGGCCTCCGACGAATTTCTGGGCCGCAAGCCCTTCACCGCAGGCGAAACCAAGACGGTAAACTACCTGGCCGACGAGTTCAAGAAGCTCGGCCTGCAGCCCGGCCCCGGCGGCAGCTACTTCCAGCCGGTGCCGCTGGTTGAAATCAACAGCACGCCGGCCGCCACCATGCTCGTCGGCGGCAAGGGGCAGCCCCTGACGCTGCGCTACAAGACTGATTTTGTGGCCGTGACCGAGCGGGAGCAGCCGCGCATCGAGCTGAAGAACTCCCCGCTGGTGTTTGCCGGCTACGGCGTGGTGGCGCCCGAATACCACTGGAACGATTACCAGGGCCTCGACGTGAAGGGCAAGACCGTGGTGGTGCTCATCAACGACCCCGGCTTCGTGGTCAATGACACGACCTTGTTTAAGGGCAAGGCCATGACCTACTACGGCCGCTGGACCTACAAATACGAGGAAGCCGCCCGCCAAGGCGCCGCCGCGGTGCTCATCGTGCACGACACCCGGCCGGCCTCCTACCCGTGGTCGGTGGTGGAAAGCAGCTGGAGCGGCTCGCAGCTGTTTCCGCAGTCCGACGACCAAGGCGCCTCGAAGTGCGGGCTGGAAGGCTGGGTGACGCTGGATGCGGCTAAGCGAATGTTTCAGGCGGCCGGTCAGAGCTTCGACGCCCTGCAGGCCGCGGCCAACAAGCCCGGCTTCCGGCCCGTGCCGCTGGGGCTGAACCTGAGCGCCAGCCTCACGACCCGCACCCGTCGTATGGCCTCGAAGAACGTGGTGGCCGTGCTGCCCGGCACCGAGCGCCCCGACGAGTACATCCTCTACACCGCCCACTGGGACCACCTCGGCGTGGGCCCGGCCGTGGCCGGCGACTCGATTTACAACGGCGCCGTCGACAACGCCTCGGGCTGCGCGGCGCTGCTCAGCATTGCCCAGGCCTTTGCCGAAAATCCGCAGAAGCCCAAGCGCAGCATGGTGTTTCTGGCCGTGACGGGCGAAGAGCAGGGCTTGCTGGGCTCGGCCTACTACGCCGCCCACCCGCTGTTTCCGCTGAATAAGACCGTGGCCGACCTGAACATGGACGCCCTCACCGATTTTGGCCCGATGAAGGACCTGACGGTGGTGGGCTACGGCCAATCGGAGCTGGACGACTACGCCACCGCGGCCGCCCAGGCGCAGGGCCGCTACATCGTGCCCGACCAGACGCCCGAGCAGGGCCATTTCTTCCGCTCCGACCACTTCAGCCTGGCCCACGTGGGCGTGCCCGCGCTCTACGCCTCGGGCCGCTTCGAGAGCCGGGCCAAGGGCAAGGACTACGCCCGCGAGCAAAACGAGCTTTACGAGGAAAAGCACTACCACCAACCCAGTGACGAGTACCGCCCCGACATGGACCTGGGCGGCATGGCCGAGGACGCCCGCCTGCTCTACCGCATCGGCCGCCGCCTCGGCGACGAAACCACCTTCCCCAAGTGGAAGCCCGGCTCGGAGTTCAAGGCCATCCGGGAGAAGAGCCTGTTGTAAAGGGTTATGGCGGTTGGAAAGCACGTCATCCTGAGCAGAGCGAAGGACCTCCCTCCGTCCTAACACCGCCGCTACCACTACAGAGCAAACAAAGGCCTCCAAACGAAAAAAGCGCAGCCGCCGTGCCCAGAGCAAAGGGCGTTGGTAGCTGCGCTTTTTAATTGGGGCAGGGTTCGAGCAAGGTCCTTGACTACGTCGACCTTCGGTTCGCTGTGCTCAGGATAACGTGCTTTCCCGATTCACAAAGTCCTAAAAACCCCGGTAGCGGAAGTATATCGGCTTCAGGCGGCGGCGCACGTAGGGCGGCAGCGGCTCGCCTTGCGCGTAAGCCGACACCACTTGCTCGTAGCGGGTGCGGCCGAAGCGCACGGCGCGGAAAATGCCGTAGCCCATCAGCGCGCTGCCCACCATCATGTCCTGGTTGGATTCGACGCGCCGGCCTTCCGCGGTGCTGTCGGTGCGCAGGGCCAGGGCCACGGCCCCGGCGGTCAGGATGGTGCCGCCCGCATCGACGTAGCCCGGAGCACCTTTGATGCGGTGCTCAAAGAGGTGACGCACGGCGCGAATGGTGTCGGCGGCGGAGTAGCGGGCGGTGGCCAGGCTCGGAGCCGCCGGCGCCGCGGGGGTAGCGGTTTGGGCCACCGCCGTCGACGCAGTGGCGGCCAGCGTGGCCAGGAGTAGTAAACGACGCATAAGACGCAGGGCTATATCTAAAACGGCCCCCGGCGCAGGGCACCGGGGGCCGTTGAAGCTAAGATACGGCGAGCGGTCGGACGGTTGCGTGCCAGGCGGCCGGCTTTTCGCCCGAAGCGAGGCTGGCCGCGGCGGCTAGCGCGTCAGCAGTACTTTTTGCTGGTAGGTGCCAGCCTCGGTGCGCAGCCGCACCACGTAGATGCCCGCCGGCAGCGCGCCGGCCGTGAGCGTGACGGTGTGCTGCCCGGCCGCCAAGGGGCCTTCCACCAAGCGGCTCACCACCCGCCCTGTCACGTCGTACACCAGCAGCGACGCCGCGCCAGCCGTGGGCAGGCGGAAGCTCAACTGGGTGCTTTCCGAGAAGGGGTTGGGGTAAGCGGGCTGGAGTAGGGCCGTTTCGGCCGCGGCCTTGTTGGGCAGCAGCACGGTGAAGCTGGTCACCGGCGCGCTTTCGTTGTGCAGGCGGTCCAGGGCCGTGATGGTGTAGTCGTAGGCCGGGCTGCTGCCCCGCCAGATGTCGCGGAAGCGGGTGCTGTCCTGAATGGAGGCAATGTTGGCCGGGTTGGCCAAGTCGGCGGCCGTGGCCGGGCCGGCGTGGCGCGGGTAGCGGTACACCACGTACCAGCGGGCCACCTGGCCATCGGAGGCCGGCAGACCGGGGCGCCAGTTCAGGTACACGAAGCCCGAGTACTGCGAGTCGTCCCAAATGCTGGCCTGCACGGGCGTGGTGGGCGGCACGTTGTCCTTCCAGGGCATGGCCGGCACCAGGGCTTTGTGGCGGTAGAAGTTGGTGCGCAGCGAGTCGGCCACGCCCAGGGGGTTAGCCAGCAGCTCGGTGGATTTGTAGAACAGGCTGCCCTTCACGTTGGGCTGCTGCCGGGCCAGGCGCACCTGCGAGGGAATCTGGGTGGGCTGGTTAAAGGCGTCGGTGGCGGTGGCGCTGACCTTGTAGGCGGCGTGGCCCACGTACACGTGGCGCGGCACGGTGGGCAGCACCTGCTGGCTCCACCACGGCACGATGAGGTCGTAGCGGGCCGCGGTGGTGGTGCTGGTCCAGTACACCTGCGGCGCAAGGTAATCCACCCAGCCCTGCTGCAGCCACTTGCGCGAGTCGGCGAAGATGTCGGCGTAGCTCTGGAAGGCAGTGGTGGCGGTGCCGCCCACGCTGGTACCGTTGCGCCACACGCCGGGCGGCGCAATGCCGAACTTCACCCAGGGCTTGGCCGCCTGAATGCTGTCGGACACGGTGTGCACGAACAGGTCGATGTTGTCGCGCCGCCAGTCGGCCTTGGCCGCGAAGCCGCGCGGGTCGGCCGCGAAGGCCGCGTCGTCGTCAAACACCACCCCCGTCTGCGGGGCGGGGTAGAAATAGTCGTCGAAGTGAATACCATCCACGTCGTAGCGGCGCACCACGTCCATGACCACCCGCGTCAGGTACTGGCGCACGGCGGGCAGGCCGGGGTTGAGCACCCGCAGCGTACCGAAGGGCACCACCCAGGTGGGGTGCTGGTTGGTTACGTGGCTGGCGGCAATGCTGGAGGTGTTGGCGTTGGTGACGGCGCGGTAGGGGTTGATCCAGGCGTGAAACTCCATGCTGCGCTTGTGCGCTTCCTGAATCATGAACAGCAGCGGGTCGTAGGCCGGCTGCGGCCCCACGCCCTGGGTGCCGGTCAGCCACTCGCTCCAGGGCTCCAGGGTGCTGGGGTAAATAGCGTCGGCCGAAGCGCGGATTTGCACCACCACCGCGTTGATGCCGTTGGCCTTGTGGCGGTCGAGCAGGCTGATAAAGTCGGCGCGCTGCTGGGCGGGCGTGAGGGTTTTGTTGCGCGGCCAGTCGAGGTTGAACACGTGGGCCACCCACACGGCGCGCATTTCCTGTTTGGGCGGAGTGGTCGTGGTTTGGGCCTGGGCCCCGGCCGCGCCCAGCAGGCCGGCTAATAGTAATCCGGCCGCCGTGTGCAGGCGCCGCATCAGGTAAGCGTGTATCATAGAACAATGGGAATGGGAGTGTTGGGAAAGCAAATACAGTGCTTTTGTCCCATAAAAACATGCTCGTCCGTTTCCAAACGACGTGTCTTCACATGCTTATGTGATGGCGCCGGCAAAAAGGCTGGCTATTTTTGAGTTTTAATGGTACCTTATTAGGTTGCCCGTACGAAACGAATTCACCTTGCAGCCCCCGCTGCGGCCGAGCTTTCTGCCCGTGCTGCCCTTTCCAGCGCCTTACCTCATCCGTTAGTCGTCGATGCCTGACTCCTACCGCCTGCACGACTTCGAACTGTTCGGCCACGCCACCACCGCGGCCGAGCCCGGCGGCACTGTGCGCCGTCACCACTGGCAGGGGCCGGCGGCCGTCGGCGCCCTGCGCTTCACCGAGTACGACTTGCCCGGCGGCTTGCTCACCGAGTTGGAGGGCTCCTTGCAGCAAACCGTGGAACTGCAGCTCGTCGACCACCAGCCCTGCATCGGCATGGTGGTGCAGCTGGCCGGCCACAGCGAATCGGTGATGGAAAAGGGCCGGCGCTTCCGCGTGGAGGCCCAGCAGGACAACCTGCTCTACGAGCCCAGCCCCGACGTGCGCCACGTGTTTCAGCCCGCCGCGGGCGGCTACCACGCCGTACACCTGCGCTTCGAGCCCACGTATTTCACTAGCCTGGTGCAGGACAACGCCGAGTGGCTGCCGCTCTACGAGCACATCCTGCCCCAGCAGCGGCCCGGCACGCTGTTCGACGTGGCCCGGCCCAGCTCCCCGCAGGTGCTGGAGCTGCTTGGGCAGCTGCGCAACTGCCCCTACTCCGGCACCTTGCAGCGTTTGTACCTGGAAGCGCGGTTTCTGGATTTGTTTGTGGCCCAGCAGCAGCACTACCTCACCCTGCGCGTGGCCCCGGCGCGCCGCCGCGAGCGGGACCTGCTGCTGGCCGTGCGCGACTACCTCGACGAGCACTACGCCAACCCGCCCGGCCTGCACGATTTGGCCCGCCTGTTCGGCACCAACGACTTTCTGCTGAAGAAAGGCTTCCGCGAGCTGTTCGACACCACCGTCTTCGGCTACGTGGCCGAAAAACGCCTGACCGAGGCCCGCGCCCTGCTCACCCACTCCGACGCGGCCGTGCAGGACGTGGCCGCCCGCGTGGGCTTCAGCAACGCCGCGCACTTCGCCACGGCGTTCAAGCGCCGCTTCGGCCTGACGCCCCAGCAGGTGCGCCGCCCGGGCAGCCCGGGTGGCGCCGGCTGGCTGGGCCTGAACGCCGCCTTGACCAGCTGCCAGCTCTGATGCCGGGGTGCGCTGCGCGCTGCCGGCTTACACTTCCGCCCACACATAGCGCCGCTCTTTCCAGCGAATGTGCCCGGGCAGCAACGTGTACGCCAGCACCATCATCGACATGATGGCCAGGTAGTACTCGTAGGTCAGCAGCATCCATAGCGGCTCTCGCCGGCCTACCTGGCGCAGGCTCAGGTGCAAAAACAGGCTTTGCAGGGCTACTTTCAGCAGGAACACCAGCGGCGTGAACGGCCAGGACATCAGCGGGGGCAGGAACAGCACCGTGTAAAAGACCCCGTACAGCCCAAACAGGCCCGACAGGTACCACGGCAGGCGGCCCGTGCCGCGCATCCACCGCTTGCGCTGCTCCAGCAGGCACTGCACCGTGGGCTGCGGGGCCGAGACGCCGAGCACCTGCCGGTGCCAAAGGTTGCGGTAGTCCCAGCCGGCCTCCACGATGCAGCGAAACAACTGCAAATCCTCCGTAATCTGAAACGCCAGCGCCTCATAGCCGCCGATGGAGTCGTAGGCCTGCCGGGTCACCAGCATGTTGTTGCCCACGGCCGTCACGGGCAGGCCCGCGTCGGACAGCAGGCGGATAACGCTCAGGCCGAACAGCCAGTCCAGGCCCTGCAGGCGCCCGAACAGGCCGCCCTCGGCCGTGGTGGCGCCCGTCACCACGCCTACGCGGCCTGCCCCGTCGATGTCGGCCGCCCCGAGCATGTGCTGTACCCAGTCGGGGGCCAGAGTCATGTCGGCGTCGGTGAGCAGGAAGTAGTCGGCCGTGGCTTGGCGGGTGAGCTGGGCAATGGCGTTGCTCTTGCCCTTGGCCAGGCCCACCGGTGCCCCAATGCTCACCAACCGAAACTGCGGCTTATCGGCAATGAAGCGGCGCACCACCGCGGCCGTGTCGTCGGTGGAGTGGTCGTCGCCGATGAGGATTTCCAGCAGCTCCGCCGGGTAGTGCAGGGCCGCGAGGCTGCGCAGGCAGCGTTCGATGTGGTGCGCTTCGTTGCGGGCCGGCAGCAGGATGCTGACCCGGGGCCGCGCCTGGGCGGGATGCAGGCGGCGCGGCGTGAGCAGCAAGCGCCCCAGCATGAACAGGCACAGCGCAAAAAAGCAAACAAAAAAGCCGTGAACGAGTAGCATAGGAAGCTGGACAGTGGGGAAGCGCGGCTACCAAGCTGTACGTGTGCTTCACCACTCCGAGTTATTGCCGAACTCCCGGGGCGCCGATTTTTCACGTGGTCCTCACCCCTGGCCGCCTTAGTTGCCCGCATGGAAGCCGTCGAACTGGACTACCTCCGCCTCTCCTACCGCCCCGACCTGCACCTGCTGTTTCTGCGCTGGGCCCGCCCCGTGTCGTCGGCGGAGCACCGCGCCGGCTACGAAGCCGCGCTGGCCCTGGCCCGCGAAAAGCAGTGCAGCCACTGGCTGGTGGACCTGCGCACCCGGGGCCTGGCCGCGCCCGAGGACTTTCAGTGGGTGCTTACCACGTTTCGGCCCCAGCTGCGGGGCGTGCTGCCCGCCCCGCGCCGCCTGGCCTACCTCGTCACGCCCTACCAAGCCGAAACCATCGACAGCCGGCTGGCCGCCCAAGAGGGGACGCTGCCCGAGGAAGTGCGCCGCGGCGCCGACGTGCGCATATTCGTCGAAGAGCTGCCGGCCCAGCACTGGCTGCAGCTGGGCACCTGAGCTAGCCACCACCGGCTCCGAGTCGACAACGAAAACGGCCCCGGCTGCTGAAGCAACCGGGGCCGTTGGTGCGTTTGGGCGCCTTGCAGCGTCACACCCGCGGGTCGGGCTGCACCGGCGAATCGTAGGCGGGCGCCTCGGCCGTCAGGGCTTCGGTGGCGGGCAGGCGCACGTCGTCGGCGTCGTTGACGCGCAAGGCGAGCAGGCCCGAAATAATCATGGAGCAGCCGCCGAGCACCAGGGTGAAGACCGGCTGGTCGTTGAACACGTGCTTGGTGAAAAAGCCCAGCGTGACGCCGGCCACCATCTGCGGAATCACGATGAAGAAGTTGAACACGCCCATGTAGTAGCCCATCTTGTTCGAGGGCAGCGAGCCGGCGAGCATGGCGTAGGGAATCGAGAGGATGCTGGCCCAGGCAATGCCCACGCCCACCATGGAGAGCAGCAGCAGCTTGGGGTCCTGGATAAAGTAAATCGAAATCAGGCCCAGGCCGCCGGCGGTCAGGCAGAGCAGGTGCGTTACGCGGCGGCTGGTGTAACGGGCCAGCACCGGCAGCAGCAGGGCAAACACGGCCGACACGCCGTTGTATACCGAGAAGCACACGCCCACCCAGTCGGCGCCCTCGTTGTAGGCCTTGGAGGTGGTGTCGGTGGTGTGGTAGATGTGGCTGGTAATGGCCGGGGTGCTGTAAATCCACATGGCAAACAGCGCCAGCCAGGAAAAGAACTGCACCACGGCCAGCTGCTGCATGGTTCTGGGCATGTCGAAGATGCCCATAAACGACTCCTTCAGCCCGTTGAGGAAGCCAGCCGTGCGGCGCTTTTCCTCCTCAAAAGCCTCCATGTCGGCGGGCGGGTATTCCTTGGTGTTAAACACCGTCCAGAGCACGGCCAGCAGAAACACCACCCCGCCGATGTAGAAGGCGTACTTCACCGACAGCGGAATGGTGCCCGCGGCGGCCGTGTTCGAAATGCCCAGCCAGTTGGTGAACATCCACGGCAGCGAGGAAGCCACGATGGCGCCCACGCCGATAAAGAACGTCTGGGCCGCAAAGCCGGTGGTGCGCTGCTCGGAGGGCAGCAAATCCCCCACCAGGGCCCGGAACGGCTCCATGGAGATGTTGATGCTCGAGTCCATCACCCAGAGCATGCCCGCCGCCATCCACAGCGCCGTCACGTTGGGCATCACCAGCAGGGCCAGCGAGGCCAAAATGGCCCCGACCAGGAAAAACGGCCGCCGCCGGCCCCAGCGCGGGCTCCAGGTGCGGTCCGACATATACCCGATGATGGGCTGCACCAGCAGGCCCGTGGTGGGCGCGGCCAGCCACAGAAACGCAATATCGTCGGTGTTGGCGCCCATCGTTTCGAAGATGCGGCTGACGTTGGCGTTCTGCAGGGCGAAGCCAAATTGGATGCCCAAAAAGCCAAAGCTCATGTTCCAGATTTGCCAGAACGTGAGCCGCGGCTTGTGCACGGCGGCGGAAGTAACGGTGGGGGCGGCGGAAGCCATAATGGACGGGGTGTGGGAATGGGATGGGGCTGATCGGGAAAAGGCAGCGGGAAGAATTTAGAATGTCCTGTCGAGCGCAGCCGGGACATCTCGCGGGCTGAGGTCCGGTAGTAATGTCCTCGTTCAACGAGCAGCTTACTAGCCAGCGGGATGTCTCGACAAGCTCGACAGGACGTGCTGTTCTATGCTCCCTTGCCCCTACTTTTTCGGTTCGATTTCGAGGATGACGGCGGAGTAGGGCGGCAGCGTGACGCGGGGCGAAGCGTTGCCGGTGCGGCCGTTGAGCACGTCGGTGTAGGTAAACTGCTGGCGCAGCGGGTCGAGGCCCATGAGCTTCCAGGCCGCGTCCGGGATGCGCAGCGTGGGCACGTAGGTCTGGGTGGGGCTGAAATTGGCCACCACCAGCATGCGTTGCTTGTCGGTGAAGCGCAGGAAGCTGTAGAGCTTCTTGTCGTCGTACTCCTTGGCCAGGTTGTTGGCGTCCTGCAGCTCGTAGAAACGGCCCTTGCGCAGGGCTTCGCTGCCGGCGCAGAGGTTGAGCAGGCGGCCGTAAAAGTCGCGCAGCTGCTTTTGCTGCAGGCTGAGCTTGCCCCCGTCGAAGAGGCCGCCGTTCATCCATTTCTGGTGCTCGGGCACGCCCCAGTAGTCGAAAATGCTGGTGCGCCCGTCCTCGGAGCTGAAGCCCTCACTGCCGCGGCCGGGCTCCCCTACCTCCTGCCCGAAGTACACCATCACCGGGCCCGAGCCCAGCGTGGCCGACACCGTCATGGCCGGAATGGCGGGCTTGGTGTCGCCGGCGAAGTCCTTGCTGGCAATGCGCTGCTCGTCGTGGTTTTCGAGGAAGCGCAGCATGTGGGAGCCGAAGCCCCGGCTTTCCCGGCTCCACACGTCGGTGATGTCGTCGATTTTGCCGCCGCCCGTCATCAGGCGGCGCAGCCCGTCGTAGAGGCCCACCTTGTCGTAGAGGTAGTCGAAGTGGCCTTTTTCGAGGTAGGTGCGGTACTCCTTGGCGTTGTAGGCCTCGCCCATGAACAGAATACCGGGCTTCACCTTCTTCACCTCCGGAATCACCCAGGCCCAGAACTCCACCGGCACCATCTCGGCCATGTCGCAGCGGAAGCCGTCGACGTCCTTCTGGGCCCAGAACACGAGGATGTCGCGCATCTTCAGCCAGGTATCCGGAATGGGGTCGAGGTGCAGCTTGCGGCCGTTCTGGTAGTCCACACCGTAGTTGAGCTTCACGGTTTCGTACCAGTCGTTGATGCTCGGCGCCTCCGAAAACACGTCGTTGCCGGTGGCCTTGGCGGGCATTTCCTGGTACTTGCCGTCTTCCTTGGGGCCCTTGGCCGCCGGGCCCAGCGGGTCGGCGCCCGTGGGCACCACGAAGGTTTTGCCGGGCAGGTAGTAGAAGTTGTTGCCGGGCGCGAAGGCCTTGGTTTTGTCGTCCTTCTCGCCCAGGTCCACTACGCCCGCCGGCTTGGCGTCCGACTTATAGCTGCGCGCTACGTGGTTGGGAATGAAGTCAATGAACACCTTCAGCCCGTTGGCGTGGGTGCGCTTCACCAGGGCCTCAAACTCCTGCATGCGCTTGGGCACGCTCACCGCCAGGTCGGGCGACACGTCGTAGTAGTCCTTCACGGCGTAGGGCGAGCCGGCCCGGCCTTTCACCACGTCGGCGTCGTCCACGGCAATGCCGAACTTGGAGTAGTCGGTCATGGTGGCGTGCTCGAGTACGCCGGTGTACCACACGTGCGAGGCGCCCAGCTTCTTGATTTCCTGCAGGGCCTTGTCGGTGATGTCGTTGAACTTGCCGACGCCGTTTTCCTGCAGCGTGCCGTAGGGTTTGTTGACGGTTTTCTGGTTGCCGAACAGGCGCACCATCATCTGGTAAACGATGATTTTGTGGTCCTGCACCGGCTCGTCGGTGGTGTTCGGGTCGCCGGGGGCGGGGTCGAGGTAGTGCGCCATGGGCGGAGTCGCCGCGGGGATAGGAGAAAAGGCGGTCAGGCCGAGGGTGAGGAGGGCAGCCGAAACCAGGATGGAGCGTCGCATATGGACGGTAATTTAGGCATTTGGCAACGTTTGCGGTCGGCAACGCCCGGCTTTTCTTGCGTTGTTTGTTTAGGCTTAGCCGCCGGCAAACCGCGGCGCCCGGCCGGCGCCGCGCCCGAACGCGCTAAAAATCACCATTCCTGGGTCACGGGGTGCAGCATCAGCTCGTCCACCACCACGTGGGCCGGGGCTTCGAGCACGTAGCGCACGGCCTGGGCCACGTCCAGCGGCTGCAGGTGGGTCTTTTCCTTGTCGACGCCGCCGGGTTTGGCTTCGTTGAAGTGCGTGTCGACTAAGCCCGGGTAAATCACGCTGACTTTGATACCGTATGGGCGCGCTTCCTTGCGCAGCGCGTCGAGTACGGCGTGCTGGGCGTACTTGCTGGCCCCATAGGCCGTGCCGTGCACGAACGTGCGCTTCGACACGTCGGAGGCAATGCCGATGATGTGGCCGCGCTGCTGCTCCTTGAGGTGGGGCAGGGCGGCCTTGCAGAGTAGGAAAGTGCCCTTCACGTTCACGTCGAACATCCGGTCCCACTCCTCGGCGCTGAAGTTTTCGAGCAGGTTGAAGGAGCCCACGCCGGCGTTGCACACCACGATGTCGAGGCGGCCGTAGCGGCTGAGGGTTTCGCTGACCACGAGCTGAGCGTCGCGCTCGTCGCACACGTCGGCCACCACGGGCAGGCCGTTGGTTTTCTGGGCCACTTCCAGCAGCTCGTCCTCGGAGCGGGCAACGCAGACCACTTTGGCGCCCTGCACGGCCAGCAGGGTGGCAATGGCGCGCCCGATACCGCGGCTGGCGCCCGTCACGATGGCAACTTGGTTGGTTAGGTCGGTCATGGTGCGGCTAGGTTGGTTGTGATGGTGAATAATACGAAAGCGCCGCCGGAGGTTCTTCCGGCGGCGCTTTTTCAAGGTTGCAAGCCTACTTTTTCAGCTCCAGCACCCAAGCCGTCTGGGCCGGAATAGCGAAGGTCTTCAGGTCAGTCACGGCCGCGCCCGTCACCACGTCGGTGCCCGTGCTGTAGCCCTGGGTGCGCTCCGCGAAGCGCGTGCCGTCCACCGTCTTGGCTTCCTTATTGGTGTTCATCATCACCATCACCGTATTGCCTTGCTGGTCGTAGCGGAAGTAGGTGTACACGCCGTCCTGGGGGATGAACTGCATGAGCTTGCCGGTTTGCAGCACCGGGTGGGCCTTGCGGTACAGGCCTAGCTTGCTCACGTAGTCAAAGGCCTCGTTTTCCTGCGCCGTGCGGCCGGCGGCGCTGAATTTGTTGGTTTTGTCGCCGGGCCAGCCGCCGGGGAAGTCCTCGCGCACCTTGCCGTCGGGGTTGGAGAAGTTCTTCATCAGGATTTCCGTGCCGTAGTACAGCTGCGGAATGCCGCGCGTCGTCAGCAGCCAGGCGTAGCCCATCTTCATGCGGCCCAAATCCTCGCCGATAACGGAGTAGACGCGGCTCATGTCGTGGTTGTCCATGAACACCACGTTGCGCGTCGCGTCCTCGTACATCCAGTCGCCCTGCAGCGCGTCGTAGAGCCGGGTGGCGTTGGGATTATCCTTCTTCAGCGCGTCCTGAATGGCGCCCTGCGACTGAAAATCGAGCACGCCCGGCAGGTTGGACTTGAAGCCGTCGACCGGGGCGAAGATGTTGCGGGCAAAGAAGGCCTGCTGGGCTGTGCTGCCCACCCAGGCCTCGCCGAACATGCCCAGCTTGGGGTACTCATCGAGCAGGGCCTGGCCCCAGTCCATCAGGAACTTGGTCTCGGAGTACGGGTAGGTGTCGATGCGGTAGGCGTCGAGGCCGGTGTACTCCACCCACCAGATGAAATTCTGGATGATGTACTTGCTCACCAGCGGATTCGACTGGTTCACGTCGGGCATCGTGGTGTCGAACCAGCCGTCGTTGTAGCGCTTGGTGTCGTACTGGGCGCGGTAGGGGTCGTTGAGCGCCTGCGAGTTGTAGTTGCTGCGCGTGAACTGCGGCCACTGGTGCACCCAGTCCTTGGCCGGCGGGTCGAGCTGCAGCTGGCTGTAGCTGCCGATGTGGTTGAGCACCACGTCGTGAATCACCTTGAGGCCGTTCTGGTGGGCCTTCTGCACAAACTGCACGTACTCCTCGTTCGAGCCGTAGCGCGGGTCCACGGCGTAATAATCGGTGAGGGCGTAGCCGTGGTAGCTAGCCTTGGGCATGTCGTTCAGCGTCACCGGCGTGGGCCAAATGGCCGTGACGCCCATGCTCTTGAGGTAGTCAAAGTGGTTTTCGATGCCCTTCAGGTCGCCGCCGTGGCGCGAATACATGGAGTCGCGGGCCACGGTATGCTCGCGCAGGCCCTTCACCACGTCGTTCTTGGGGTTGCCGTTGGAGAAACGGTCCGGCATCAGGAAGTATATGAAGTCGGCGCTGCTCACGCCCTGCACGCGGCTGGGGTCGGTATTGCGGGCCCGCAGCTCGTACGAGTAGCTGAGCTTTTTGCCGCTGCCCGCGAAGCTCAACGGTACTTTGCCAGCTTTGGCCGTGGCCTCCACCCGCAGGTTCACCACCAGGTAGTTGGGGTTGTCGAGCTTCTGCTGCCCGGTCAGCGTCACGCCCGGGTAGCTGCCCTCGATGCTGGCCGTGCGCTGCCCGATGCCGGGGCCGTACACCAGCAGCTGCAGCTCGGGGTTTTTCATGCCCACCCACCAGAACGTGGGGTCGATGCGCGTAACACCGCTTTTGGCGGCGGCCGGTGCCGCGGCGGCCGGCGGCTCGGAGGCGGCGCGGACGGTGGTAGCGGCGCCGAGCGGCAACAGCAGCAAGGGCAGCCAGGTGGGAATGCGGGGCAGTTGGATCATAAATAAACGGCGCAAGAAATCAGCGCCGAAGCGGCGCTTGTGCAAAGTAGAAACATCCGCCGCGGGCAACAAAATCAGGATTCGTTTCGGCTTGAGCTACAGCTCAAAACAAAGCGCCGCCGCTCCCGATGGAGCGGCGGCGCTTTGTTTCGCCGGAACGCCTTGTCTCGACAAGCTCGACAGGACGTTTTTAATTGCGAAGCTGTGTAGGAAGTGTCATCCTGAGCTTGCGAAGGACCTTATCACGCCTGAACGACCCGCGTAGGCGTGATAAGGTCCTTCGCAAGCTCAGGATGACACACCACTTCAACGAAATCTACTTCCTAAACCGCTTCTGCGGCGGCCTTAGTTTGTCACCTTGGCCAGCCAGAGCGAGGCGTTCAGATGGAAACGGGCGTGCGAGGCCAGCTCCGTCCAGCCCGGGTACACGGTGTTGCCGGGCGAGCCGGTGCCGTCATCGGCGGGCGAAGAGTCGCCGATGACCACCACGCGGCCGGTGCCGTAGGTGCTGCTGGCGCACATGATGTTGGTGTTGCCCTGGGCCGAGGTGCTGCGCCACACCAGCGGCACGGCGGCCGAGCCGGAGGTCTTGGTGATGGTGGCCCCGTTGCTGTACTTGATCTGGGTGACGGCGCCCTGCGGGCCGTTCAGAATCGGGTTGGTGCTGCTGGCCAGTACGTTGGAAGAGGTTTCGACGATGTTGTTCAAATCAATGCTGAAGCCGAAGGGGTTGCTTTGCACCGAGTTGTTGCTCATCAAGTCGTTCCAGATGGCAGGCGAGTCATACCCGTCGCTGTTGCGGTCCGACACGTCGTGGTCGGAAATCATGAACAGGCCACCGCCGTTCTGCACGAAGCGCACCAGGGCGGTTTTCTCGGCGGCCGTAAACAGCGTGTTCGGCTCGTCAATAATAAACACATTGTAGTTCTGCAGGTCTTGGGCGCCGGTGGTGCCGTAGGTGATGGGCACGCCCGCGGGCAGGTGCTCCACCGAGTGACCCAGCTTCACCAGGCTCACCCCCCAGCTCGACAGCGCGCCGGTCCAGTACGTTTCGCTGGTGCTGCTGGTGATGCCCGAGGCGGCCGGCGTGGGGTAGCGCGCCACCACGCCCGCGTCCACGTCCATCACCCAGTCGGCGTTGCCGGCCGTTTCGGCGTGGCCCGCGTCGATGAGGAATTTCTTAGCCGTGCCGCCGGTGCTTCCGCCGCCGCTGTAGGTCTGAATGTCGAGGTTGTCGAAGTTGACGCGGTTGGCCGAGCCGTCGGTCTTGCGAATCTCGAAGCGCACCGAGCCGCTCTGGTTGACCGTGAACGTGGCCGTGCTGAGCGTAGCGCTGCTGGTCGTCACGGTCGAGCCAACCTTGGTGTAGCTCGCGCCGCTGTCCACCGATTTCCACAGCTCCCAGGTCGAGGCGCCGTCGGTGCCGTAGGTGGCGTGGCTGATGGTGACGGTGCCCGCGCCGCCCGTCGCGTTGAAATTCATGGTCAGCTTGCCCGCGTTGCGCACCCGCGCCGACTGCGCCCCGGTTTTGGGGTCGGAGGTGGTGGTGCCGAGCAGCGCGTCGTCGAGCGTCCAGGAGCCGGAGCCCAGCGTGACCGTGCCCACCGAGTAGGCTGTTTTGGTGCCCGACTCGAAGCCCTCGGGAAAACCCGTGTTGGATACGTCGTGGCTGGCTACCACGGGCAGCAGCGTGCCCTGGGGCGGCGGGGCGTCGGTTTTGGCGCAGCCGAAGGCCAGCACCAGCAGGGGGCAGCCCACAGGCGAGTAGAAATTCTCATAAGGTGTGTGGAAGGTGGAAAAGGGGGAGAACTGTGCGGATTGGCAGAAAATACTGTCCTATCGGGTCTTAAATTAAAATTTTATTAAAAAACATCACAGTATACTGACGTATTCTTTAAAATATATAGCGTTGAGCCTCCGAAAGCTCGTTTGCAGGCCCCTGCGTAGCTTAGCGGCCCTCTGCGCCACCCGCTTGGGCGGGGGCAAGGACGTTTTTGTTGCGTCATTTTTTTAGGTTTGTCAACTCGTGCGCCGGCCCCGGCCGGCCCGCGTCGTTCCACTCCCCTTCCTCTCATGGCTTTTACCTACTCTTCCTACACGCCCGCTCCCGAGTTCAGCAAGTCGGCGGCTTACTTCTCCATGGAGTTTGCCATCGACCAAGCCCTCAAAACGTACTCCGGCGGCCTGGGCTTCCTGGCCGGCTCGCACATGCGCTCGGCCTACGAGCTCAAGCAAAACCTCATCGGCATCGGCATCCTGTGGAGCTACGGCTACTACGACCAGGGCCGGCAGCAGGACCAGACCATGCGCGCCGACTTCACCGAGAAGTACTACAGCTTCCTGCAGGATACGGGCTTCACCTTCGACATCACCATTCACTCGGCCCCGGTGAAGGTGAAGGCCTTCTACCTCGCCCCCGAGGTGTTCGGCACCTGCCCGATGTTTTTCCTGACCACCGACATTCCGGAAAACGACTACCTCTCGCGCACCATCTCCCACCACCTCTACGACGCTGACACGGCGGCGCGCGTGGCCCAGAGCATTCTGCTGGGCGTGGGCGGCGGCAAGCTGCTGGACTTGCTCAACCGCACCCCGGAGGTATACCACCTCAACGAGGGCCACGGCCTGCCGCTGGCGTTTTACCTGCACGAAAAGCACGGCCGCAAGCGCGAAGAAGTGCAGAAGCGCCTGGTATTTACCACGCACACGCCCGAACTGGCCGGCAACGAGGAGCACCCGATGAAGCTGCTCGAAGACATGACCTTCTTCTCGGGCCTCTCGGGCCAGGAAGTGCGCGAGCTGGGCTTGGTGGAGAATGAACGCCTCAACTACACGCTCACGGCCCTGCGCATGGCGCGCATGGCCAACGGCGTATCGGAAGTGCACGGCCGCGTGGCCCGCGACATGTGGGGCCACTACCAGGGCATCTGCCCCATCATCCACATCACCAACTCGCAGAACGGCACCTACTGGCGCGACGCCCTGCTGCACAAGGCCCTGAACTCGGCCGCCAGCAGCGCCGCCAAGAACCTGAAGGCCCGCAAGCGCGAGCTGAAGCAGCAGCTGTTCAAGGTCGTGGCCGACCAGACCGGCAAGCTGTTCGACCCGGACGTGCTGACCGTGGTGTGGGCCCGCCGCTTTGCCGGCTACAAGCGCGCCAACCTAATTATGAACGACTTCGCCCGCTTCGAGGCGTTGGTGAACAATGCCGACCGCCCGGTGCAGGTCATCTGGGCCGGCAAGCCTTACCCCAAGGACTACGGCGCCATCGGCCTGTTCAACGAGCTGATTACCCGCAGCAAGCACCTGAAAAACTGCGCCGTGCTCGTCGGTTACGAACTGGGCCTGTCGGCCCTGCTCAAGAAGGGCTCCGACGTTTGGCTGAACACCCCGCGCTTCCCGCGCGAGGCCTCGGGCACCTCGGGCATGACGGCCGCCATGAACGGCAGCCTGAGCCTGAGCATTCCCGACGGCTGGATTCCGGAGTTTGTGCGCCACGGCGAAAACGGCTTCCTCATTCCCCTGGCCGACCTGGAACTGCCCGATGGCGAGAAGGACCGCATCGAAGCCGCCGGCACCCTCGACGTGCTCGAACAGGAAATCCTGCCGCTCTACTACAACAAGCCCGCCGACTACTGGAAAGTGGTGCAGACCACCATGCGCGAAATCGAGCCGCAGTTCGAGTCGGGCCGCATGGCTACCGAATACTACGAGCTGATGTACAACGCGTAGACAAAGGTGAAATTTTGAATTTGTGAAGTTGTAAGTTGACGTTCAACGGCATCGTTCACAAGCCGAAACGGCCCCGGTTGCGCTTGCAGCCGGGGCCGTTTCCGTTGAACGGATAAAAGCTTTGTAAGTCGGAATGACGCTTCACAACTTCACAAATTCAAAACTTCACCTCTGCAACACCGGCTGCAGCACCGTCCACACGTTGTCGGCCACGATGCGGTAGCCGGCGGCGTTGGGGTGGGCGCGGTCGGGCAGGTTCAGCTCGGGCCGGCCGAGCACGCCCTGCAGCAGGAAGGGCACGAAGTCGAGGCCGTTTTTCTCGGCCAGGGGCCGGAACTGGGCCTTGAACTCCTGGGCGTAGCGCACGAACTGGTGCGCGCCGAAGGGACCGAGGTCGAAGGGAAACTCCATGCCCACGAGCACCACGCGGCACGCGGGGTACTGGCGCTGCACCTCGTCGATGATGCGCTGCAGGTTCTGGGTGGTTTCGCGCACCGGAATGCCGCGCAAGCCGTCGTTGGCGCCCAGCTCCAGCACGAACACATCGGGCCGGCGGCGGCTGAGCACCGCGGGCAGGCGCTGCAGGCCGCCGGCGGTGGTTTCGCCGCTTACGCCCGCGTTGATGCACTGCCAAGCCAGGCCCAGCGCGTCGATTTTCTGCTGAATGAGGGCCGGAAATGCCTGCGGGGCGGGCAGGCCATAGCCAGCCGTGAGGGAGTCGCCGAAGAAAATAATGTTGCGCATGGGAAGAGCGGCCGCTGCCGGGTTGAAGTGCCCGCAACGGCCACGCTGGCTGTACGGCCCGGGCGCGGGCTAGTTATGCGCAGCGGCCAGGGAAGCTCGGCTGTAAGGAGGGCCGCAGCAGTCTTCTGAACTTCATGCAAATGACATAGCTTATGCCATATATTGCGCCACTTTACGCTGCAGGCTATGGACAAACACTACTCTTTTCTGGCCGGCTTGCTGCTGGCGGCTACGGGCGTTTCGGCGCAGAGCGTGGGCATCGGTACCGGCGCCGCCGCGCCAGCGGCCTCGGCCATGCTGGAAGTGGCCTCGACCACCAAGGGCATGCTGGTGCCGCGCATGACGCAGGCCCAGCGCACGGCCATCAGCAGCCCAGCCCAGGGCCTGCTGGTGTACCAGACCGACGGCACCGCGGGCTTCTACTACAACACCAGCGCCACCAGCACCGCCGCTTGGCTGTGGCTGCCGGACAAAGCCTCCGCCGGCGACAACCTGGGCAACGGTACGGCCACCTCGGCCGTGAAGCTCAACGGCAACAGCCTTTCCAACAACGGCACCGGCGGCATCAGCATCGTCGACGCCGGGCACGTGACCATCACCGGCAACAACACGGTGACGGGCAACAGCACCATCGGCGGAACGGCCAGCGTGACGGGCAACGCCAGCGTGCTGGGCGTCGTGGGCGTTGGCACTGCTACCCCCGATTCCAAGGCGGTGCTGGATATCAGCAGCACCACCAAGGGCCTGCTGCCGCCGCGCATGAGCAAAACCCAGCGGGACGCCATGGGCACCCCCACCGTGGGCATGCTCATCGTGCAAACCGACAACACCCCCGGCTTGTACCAGTACACGGCCACGGGCTGGGCCAGCGTCGGGGCCGGGGTGTACACCGCCGAAAGCTCCTCTAGCGGGGCCGCGCCGACGAGTGCCGTCACGGTGAACCCCTCGGTGACCAACATCGTGTACACCGACAACGGCGTCGGCAACGGCACCGTGACGCTGGGCACGGGCACAGAAGGCCAGCGCTTGGTCATCGTCAACAACGACAACGGCTACCTCACGGTGGTATCGGCCAGCGGCACGGGCAACATCCTGCCCAAGTACGCGGTCCGCTTCATCTACACCGCCGGGGCCTGGCGCCGCGAGTCCTGATGCGCCTTCTGTCTCTTCTTTCGGCTTCTGCTCTCTGATGGCACACGCTTCTTCTTCCCGGACGACGCGCCGCACCTGGCTGCGCCGCGTGCAGGGCTGGCTGCGGCCGGCGGCTGCGGCCCCGGCCACCTATGCGCCCCGCCGAATGGCGGTGTTCGGCAGCGGCGGTACCGGCACGCCTTACATTGGTGAAATAGCCATTTTTGCGGGCAACTTCGCTCCGGCCGGCTGGGCCTTCTGCGACGGCAGCCTGCTGCCCATCAGCGAGTACGACACGCTGTTCAACCTCATCGGCACCACCTACGGCGGCGACGGGGAGTCAACCTTTGCCCTACCCGACCTACGCGGCCGCGCCCCGCTGCACGCCGGCAGCGGCTTTATCATCGGGGAAACCGCGGGCGTGGAGGAAGTCACGCTGTCCGTGCAGCAGATACCCACGCACAACCACGGCTTGCCCGCCAGCACCCAGCCGGGCACCACGGATTCGCCGTCGGGCGCCGTGCCGGCCGACGGCGGCAACGGCTCGGCCCAGTACACCCAGGACACGGGCAGCCTCGTCAAGCAGCCGGTGCAAACCCTGACGCCCGTGGGCGGCTCGCAGCCGCACACCAACATGCAGCCCTACCTGGTGGTCAACTACATCATTTCGCTGTTCGGCGTCTACCCCCAACCATAGCCTCCTCGCATATGACTTCCCCTTCCGATTTGTCGGGCCCTTCGTCGTCGCGGCGGGGCTGGCTGAAGAGCTTGGGCGGCCTGCTGGCCGGCGGGCTGCTGCTCGGCAGAAGCCGAGACGCCCAGGCCGAGCCGCTGGCGCCCCAGAATAACTTGGTGTACCTGGGCGAAATCATGATGATTTCCTTCAATTACGCCCCCCGCGGCTGGGCCCTTTGCAACGGACAGTTGCTGGCCATCAACCAGAACCAAGCGCTGTTTTCGCTACTGGGCAACATGTACGGCGGCAACGGGCAAACCAACTTTGCCCTGCCCGACCTGCGCGGCCGCATCCCGGTATCCGACGGCAATGGCTTTACGCTGGGCCAGCGCGGCGGCGCGCAAGCCCACACCCTCACGCTCAGCGAACTGGTGCCGCACCTGCACGGCATCAAGAGCAGCGTCGACATGGGTACCCTGCAGGTATCGGGCACGAGCAGCCCGGTGGCGCACCACTACTTGGCCAACAGCGGCGGGGGCGCCCCGCAATACGGCTACGCGCCCGATGCCCAATTGGCCACCACGGCCGCTGGCAGTACAGTGAATACCACCAGCAGCGTGGGCGGCAGCCAGGCGCATACCAACATGCAGCCTTACCAGTGCATTAATTTCGTTATTGCCCTCCAGGGGGTGTTTCCCTCCGCTACCTAGCCGTGCCGACGCCAACCTCCACCCCTACCGCGGTCCAACCCACCCGGCGGAGCCTACTCAAGCGCCTCTCGGGCCTGGTGGCCGGCAGCTTTCTGGCCGGGCCGCTTCAGAGCCTGTTCGGGCGCGCCACGCCCGCGGCGGCCGGCACGCTCACCAGCAACGACCCCTACGTGGGCGAAATCATCCTGGCGGCCTTCAACTTTGCCCCGCGCGGCTACGCCCGCTGCGACGGGCAGCTGCTGCCTATCCAGCAGAACACGGCTCTGTTTGCGCTGCTGGGCACCACCTACGGCGGCGACGGGCGCAGCAACTTTGCCTTGCCCAACCTAAACGGCTGCGTGCCCATCGGGGCCGGGCAAGGCCCCGGGCTGTCGCTCCGCGGCTTGGGCGACAGCGGCGGGGTGGCAACCGTGACGCTGCTGGAATCGGAAATACCGGCCCACACCCACACCGTGGAGCTGACCTACAGCACCGCCCTGGGCACCACCGACTCGCCGGCCAATGCCTTTCTGGCCAGCAATGCCTCGGGCCTGCCGCAGTACGCGGCCACCGGCACTGGCAGTATGGGCGGCGGGGCCATCGGCGGGGCCCAGCCCCACAACAACCTGCAGCCCTACCAGACCTTGGCCTACTACATTGCGCTGCAAGGCGTATTCCCGCCGCGGTCTTAACTCGCCCGGCCTCGTTGCGTATGGTACTGGCCGCCGGAAGTCCGGCGGCCAAACTTTTTTCTGCCCAAAACGCTTTAGGCTTGCGTGCTAGATAAGAATCGTTCTTATCTGCTGCGTTGCTTCTCATCAACCTAACCGATAATGGCCGTTACCAAAGCCACCGACGCTGACTTCCAGCAACTTCTCCAGCAGCACGACAAAGTCGTGGTGAAATACTACGCCGATTGGTGCGGCAACTGCCGCCTGTTCTCGCCCAAGTTTAAGCGCATGTCCGACGCGGAAAGCAACGCCGACGTGGCCTTCCTCGACGTGAATGCCGAAGTAAGCCCGGAGGCCCGCAAAGCCGCCAACGTGACCAACCTGCCCTTTTTCGCCGTGTTCAAGAACGGCGAGTTCGTCGACAGCGTGGCCGCCAGCAAGGAAGAAGCCGTGGCTTCGCTCATCGAGAAAATCCGCTAGTGCCATGAAAATCCCGGCCATCAAGCGTCTGGTGGAAAACCAGACCCTGCAAGACCTGCTCGAAGCCGAGGAGGCCCTGCTCGACGAGCGTAAGCCCTCCTTCGAAGTAGAAGGTGCCGACGACGGCGAGCAGCTGACCCACGTCTTCGCCGCCATCTGGATTCTGAACCACATGAAGGACCACGGCGCCGACTTCACCACGTCGCTGCGCGAGTACACCAAGAAGGTGCGCGTATCCATCAGCTAAACAGAGAACCGGCGAGTGCTGCCCTGACAGCCCCTACGCTTCAGGCGCAGCGAATTACGACACGCGGGCCCGGCAACACCAGTTGCCGGGCCCGCGTGCTGTTATCAGGCGTCGTGCGAGGGGCTGCAGGCCGCTTGCTGGCCCGCCAGCGTGCCCGGTCAGCGCTTGGTCGGCTCGGAGGCGTAGGTGTTTTTGAGCTTCTTTCGTTCTTTTTTGGCCTTTTTACCGGCATTAACCAGGGCCGTCAGTCGCGCGGGCACCACGTAGGTGGTCGAGCTGGCGGCTACCAGCCACTTGCCGTTGCGCCGGATGAAGTAGCGCATGATGCGGTATTCGCCGGTGGTGCTGGTGCCGTCCAGCTCGCCGCGGAAGGAGGTGTTGTGCACCACCAGCCCCGTGGTGCCGTACACCCGCACCACGTAGTCGAAGCCTTTGTTGATGTCGCAGCGGCCTTCGTCGTTGGCAATGGCCGCCAGCCAGTCTTTCTTGCTCGTCACCAGGCCTTTGGAGTTGACGGCCAGGTACTCGTCGGCTAGCAAGTGGGTGATGGTTTCGGCGTCGCTGCGCAGGGTGGCGGCGGTCAGCGCCTCGTCGATGCGCAGGAGCTCTTCCGCGTCGGGCCCTTCCGACACGGCCGCGTTGGTAGCTAGGCGCACCGCTTCGGCGCGGCGGGCGGCCTCGGCCTTGGTGCGGGCCGCTGCGGCGGCGGCAATTTTGGCTTTGCGGGCCTTAGCCGATTGGGGTTTGTGCTGCGCGCCGGCGGGCGCGGTACTTAGGCAGATCAGCGCAAACAGGGACAAGAGTAGGCGTTTGGTCATAGCGGCGGGTTTAGTTGCGCCGCAAACCTCCGCTATATCCAATAAATTAAAAATAACATGATAATGTGGTGCCCGTCACCACGCCCCTACGCCAGCAGCCCGGCGCTACATGCGGGCAAAATACCCCGAGGCAGCCTGAATGCCCTCGTCGGTGCACAGGCCGCGGAAATAGTAGAGGTACACGCTGCGGAACACCTCGGCGATGTTGTAGCGGCTGGAGGGGAAAATCTGCTCGTTGAGCATCATGTTGAGCTGCTCAATGATGATTTTGCTGACCAGGCCGATGTTGATGTCGCCGCGCAGCAGCTTTTGCACCACGCCGTCGTTGAGCAGGCCGTGCAGCTGCGGGTACGAGTAGTTCATCAGGTGCTGCTGGCCCACTTCCCAGGCTTCCGGGTAGAACTGAATCAGGTCCGAGAAATAGGTCGGCGCCGTTACTTTCTGCAGGTCGCGGATGCCCATTTCGAGCAGGCTCAGCAAACGCCCCACCGGATTGGGCACGCGGGCAAACAGCTCGGCGTGCTCCTGTTTCTGCCGCTCGATGTCGTGCAACGTTACTTGCATGACCAGGTCCGCTTTGTCGCGGAACATCTCGCGGAAGGTGGCCGGCGAAATGTCCAGCGCGGCTACCAGTTGGTCCGGCGACTGAGTCTCGATGCCCGCGCGCATAAATAGGTCGCGGGCTTCGTCCAGAAGCGTGTCGCGTAAAGTTCGGGTCATGCGGGGAAAGGGCGGGGAAGTGAAGCGGCCACGAAAATTAGCCGATAACCCAGCCCAAACCAAAAAAGAAAAGCAGCTGCAACAGGTACAGGAAGGGCACCAGCGGATTGCGGCCAGGCTGTACGTGGCTGCGGTTCAGGTACACCTGCAAGATTACCGACAGCGCAAACCACGCCTTAAAATTCTGCAGCGGAATCACGTCAGCAAACCATTTCCACCAGCCGAAGTGCACGGCCACCGGCTCGATGCACACGTCCATGCCCACCATGAGCAAGGCCGCCAGCAGCGCCCGTCCGAAGCCCGGCAGCGGCAGGCGCTGGGCCAAACCGCCGGCCAGGTAGGTCAGAATCAGCCAGTTCAGGCCGATGATAATGGGCACGTTCAACAGGCGCGGCCCCATGGTGGTGCCGTAGCTGTAGTTGCCGAAGATGACGCTGGTTTGCACGCCGGCCACCTCCACCCCGAAGCCCACCAACATGACCGTGAGGGCAAACCAGCCGAACATCGGCGCGGGGCTGTGGCGGTCGAAGCCAAGCAGCAGGGCCGCCGTGAGCAGCAGCGTGAGAGGCATGAACTGCAGGTAGAAGCCCGGGTCCTGCGAGAAGCCGAGGCCCACAAAACCCGTGGCGTAGAAGAGCAGCAGCACCAGTTGTGCCCCCAGCAGGCGGCGCGGCGCCGGGCCGGGCGCCGCCGGAGTCGCCACCGGCGAAGTCAGTTGATCAGGTTGGGGCATAGGGAGAAATTAAAAATGGAGAATTAAAAATCGAAAACGGGCTGGTCGGAGCCCCCGGTTCCGCACTGGCGGTGGCCGGGGCGGCCTTCGCAGGCAAGTTTCAATTTCTAACGGCTCATTTTTAATTGATTAAGTCAGCGACAATACGGGCGGAGAGCAGGCAGAGCGGGATGCCCCCGCCGGGGTGCACCGAGCCGCCGCAAAAGTACAGTCCGTCGAGCCGGCGCGAAAAATTCGGGTGGCGCAAAAAGGCCGCCAGCATGGTGTTGGAGGAAGAACCGTAGAGCGCCCCGCCGAAGGAAGAGGTATCGGCGGCAATGCCCGGCGGCGTCCAGGCGCGCTCGGCCCGGATCAAGGGAGCAACGTCGAGGCCGAGGGCTTGGTTCAGGCGGCGCAGCACGGCGGCGCGGGCCTGGGCCAGCAGCGCGGGCCAGTCCTGGCCCTGGTCGTGGGGCACGTTCACCATCACAAACCAGTTTTCGTGGCCGGGCGGGGCGTCGGCGGGTGTTTTTTTGCTGGTGATGTTCACGTACACCGTCACGTCGTCGGCCACGGTCTGCCGCTGGAAAATGGCCTCGAACTCGCGGCGGTAGTCGTCGGAGAAGAAGATGTTGTGCACGCCCAGCTCGGGAAACTCGCGGGCCACGCCCCAATAGAAAATCAGGGCCGACGAGGAGCGGGGCTGGGCCAGGGTGCGCTCGGGGGCGGGCTCCTGGGGCAGCAGGCGGCGGTAGGTGGGCACCACGTCCATGTTGCTGACCACAAGGCCGAAGTCGTACACGTCCCGCGGAGTGCGCACGCCCGTCACGCGGCCGCCGGCGGTCAGGATTTCCTCCACGGGCTCGTGGTAGCGGAACTGCACGCCCAGCTCCTCGGCCAAGCGCACCAAGGAGCTGGCAATGCTGTAGATGCCGCCCTCGGGGTAGTAGGCGCCGAGGCCGTGCTCCAGGTGCGGAATCAACGAGAGGGTGGCCGGGGCCTGGTAGGGGTCGGAGCCGTTGTAGGTGGCAAACCGGTCGAAGAGCTGCACCAGCCGCGCATCCTGCGGAAAGGCCTGCTCGTGGCGCGCGTGCATGGTGCTGAGCAGGCCCAGGCGCGGCATTTCGGCCACGGCCCGTAGGGTGTCGCGGCTCCAGTAGCTCTGCGGGCGGTGCAAAGACTTGTGCAGGAAGGTGGGCGCGGTGGCCTCGTAGGCGCGCTTCGAGCGGTGCAAAAAGCCGCGTACTTCGGCGGCGGGCACTTGCAGCTTCTGCTCGACTTCGGCGGCAAACTTATCCTCGTCGGCCCAGGCCGTCAGCCGGGTGCCGTCGGCGAAAAAGTACTGGGTGATGGGGTCGAGCCGCTCGTAGCGGAAGTAGTCCTGCGGCTCGCGCTGGGCCAGCCGGAACAGTTCGTCGACGAGGCCGGGCAGGGTGAAGAGCGAGGGGCCCGCGTCGAAGCGGTAGCCGCCGGGCAGCTCGAACTGGTGCATCTTGCCCCCGAACGACTCGCGCCCCTCGAACACGGTGACGGCGTGGCCCTGGGCCGCCAGGCGCACGGCCGTGGCAATGCCACCGATGCCGGCGCCGATGACGGCTACGGGTTGCTTCAGGGACGAGGCTTGGCGCAGCTTGCGGCCGGCGGGCAAAACGGGCATGGTGTGGGGCGGCGGGAAAGTCAGTAGCTACAACCGGGCGGGGCCGCGGGCGGTTCAGGGCCCCTCCTAGTTGCGCGGTTCGATACGCTGATAGCGCAGCCGGGTTGGCTGGGCCGGGTCGACGTAGAAGGCCAGGGTGGCCGTTTCGGTGGTTATGACAAAGCGGACTTCTTCGGGCCGCTGGGGCTGGCGGAAGCGTTGCATCTGCTGGAAGGGCACCGCCGCGACGCTGGCCGGGTTGTGCTTGTCGAGCACGTGCAGGCCGCGTTCTTCGTCGAGCAGGTAGTATGAGTGCGTTTGCCAGACGTAGCGCCGCGGCACCAGATAGCCGAGCACGTCGAAGTAGCCCGCGTAGCGAAACTGCTGCCGGACCTGCCCGCGGGTGTTCAGCACGAAGGCGTTGGGCGCGTTGCGCCGGCGCCGGTCGACCACCCACTCGTAGTCCCGCGTGCTGTCGGCGTTGACGATTTCGCGGTACTGGCCGTAGCGGTAGATGGTGCAAAGCGTGGAGTCGGAGAGCAGCAGCGCAGCCACCAGCGTGGCCTGGGGCTTGAGCAGCTGCACCGTGCGGCCGTCGGGGCGGCGCAGCGCCTCGCAGTCCAGCAGCGTGCCGTCGGCCAGTAGCTTGGCCTGGCAGTCGGGCCCTTCCCCGCCCGACCACCGCCCGGCCGACAGGCTGCGCACGCGCCCGTCGAGGCCGAGGGTGAGCACGCAGGTGCGCCACACGTCGCTGTCGGGAATGCCGACCACGACGGTAAAGGCCAGCGTCTGGCTGGGCGCGTGGTAGCCGACGAAGAGCGGCCGCTCCGGGTTGCTGACCGTCGCAATGTCTTGGCCCGCCACCTGGTAGAAGTCGGCTTTGCGCAGCTGCCGCCGAAACACCTGCCGCCCGGCCGGGTCGAGCAGGGTGATGGTCTGGCCGCCCGCGTAGCCGCGCACCCGGTGGGTGCGGGCGAAGGTGGTGGTATCGTCGGCGTAATACGGCCCGACGATGCCCTCGGTCACCGCTACCAGCGGCTTGGTCGAGTCGGTTTCGGCGCGCAGCAGCAGGCGGTAGCGTTGCTGGCCGATGTAGAACGTAGTGTCGTGGCCGGGCTGGTAGCCGTGCTCCGTACGGCTGGCGTCCACGGTGTCGGGCGGGGGCGCCGCGGGCGCAGGTGCGGCCACTGTCGCCGCGCTGTCGGCCGCGGGCGGGGTGGTGTGCTCCGGCTGCCGCCGCGCTTCGCAGGCTACTAAAGCGGTCAGCCCAACGGCCCCCATCAGGGCCGGGCCGGTACGAAACAAAGAAAACACAGGGCGCATCGGCTGCAATAAACGCGGTAGCGGCTTAATGCAGCCGCTTATGCGGATTTCGCCGCCCCGGTTGGCCGCGGTTTAGCCCCACACTTTGGTGCCAGCCGTGCAGTTGCGGCACATTTCCACCTGGTCGCGCCCTTTCAGCAGGGCGCGGCGGAAACCCTGGTACTTGGGGCCGTGCCAGAGCTGCCGGAACGAGGTCTGCTGCACGTCGCCGAGGCGGTACTCGGCGTCCTTGTCGAAGCAGCAAGGCACCACCAGCCCGTCCCAGGTGATGACGCAGGAGTGCCACATCTTCCAGCAGTGGTTGAGCAGGCGGTTCTTGATGCTCCACGAGCCGTCCTCGTTGTTCTGGTAGCGCGAGTAGTAGTCGATGGTGGGGATGAGCGGGCTGCCCTGCTCGTAGTCGTAGATCTGGGCAGTCTTGAACCACACGTCGTCGACGCCCAGCTCCCGGGCCAGCTCCTTGGCCTCGTCGATCTGGTGCTCGTTGGGGCGCACCACCAGAAACTGGAACACGATGCGCGGGGTCTGTGACTTCAGCTCCCGCTTGTACTTCACCACCCGCCGCACGCCTTCCAGCACCTTGTCGAGCCGGCCGCCCACGCGGTACTGCTGGTACACCTCCTGGGTGGTGCCGTCGAGCGAAACGATGAGGCGGTCCAGGCCGCTTTCCACGGTGCGCTTGGCGTTGGCTTCCGTGAGGTAGTGCCCGTTGGTGCTGGTGGCGGTGTAGATGCGCTTTTGGGTGGCGTAGCGCACCATGTCGAGGAAGCCGGGGTTCAGGTACGGCTCGCCCTGAAAGTAAAACGTGAGGTACCACAGCCGCGGCGCCAGCTCGTCGATGGTGCGGCGAAACACCGCGTCGTCGAGCATGCCGGTGGGGCGGGTGAAGGAGCGCAGCCCGCTGGGGCACTCCGGGCAGCGCAGGTTGCAACTGGTGGTTGGCTCCAGGCTCACGGCCAGCGGCAGGCCCCAGGCCCGCGACTTGTTGGTGAGCCGGCTGAGCACGTAGGAGCTGGTGACCTGGGCCGCGTTCAGGGCGCGCAGGGGCGTGAGCTTGGAGAGGAAGTTCAGCCCGTCCCGGACTGCGGAGGCTTTCAGCGTTGGCATAGGTAGCGGCGGACGGGCAAGGGGTGGATTCAGCCAGCTTAACCCCGGCGCGGGGCCGCCGGTTATTTGGCTAGGTAAAAATAGCAGCCCGCCCGCGAAGAACCGGCCGGCCCTAAATGCCGCGGGGCCCCGACCTTGGAAGGTCGGGGCCCCGCGCTGGTGCTGTGGTGCGGTGGGGTTATTTGCCCATCGGCAGCGTGCTGCTGTAGGTCGAGGCTTTGCCGAACGACTCCTTGATTTCGTCGACGGCGGCGCGGCTGCTCAGGCGCTTGGGCTTGGTGTTGAGGAAGGTGCCGTCTTCGGCGATGAGGAAGTAGGCGGGCACTTCCTGCAGCATGTAAGCCTTGGCCAGCGGGCCGCGCTGCCCGCCGGGGGCGCGCAGGTGGGTGCCGCCCAGCTTCTTGCTCACCACCAGCTGCTTCCAGGCCGGCTCGTTTTCATCCAGGGCGATGTTGACGAAGGCAATGTTCTGGCCGTTGAATTTTTTGGCCAACTCCTGGGCGTAGGGCAGGTCGCGCAGCGAAAGGCCGCTGGTGGTGCGCCAGAAGTTCAGGTACACCAGCTTGCCGCGGAACGACTGCAGCGTCACCGTGTCGCCGGCGGCCGACACCAGCTTAAAATCGGGAGCCGGCGAGCCGATGGCGAAGTCCTTGTGAGCGTCGAAATCGGCCTTGAGCACCGGGTAGAGCTTGTTGCCCTTGTCCACCGTGTTGCGGAAGTCGTCGAGCATGGCCGCCGACTGCTTCACGTGGCCGAAGCGGAACGACTCCTGCAGCACGCGGCCCAGTACGATGGAGCGGGCCGGGCCCTGCAGCTTGTCCTTGGCCAGGTTGTAGCACACCTGGTAGAACTCCGGGTCGCCCTTCTTGTGGCCGGCCGCGGTGGCGGCGTAGTGCACGTAGTTGAGGAGGAATTCCTGGTAGTTGTCGTTCAGCAGCGCCGATTCGTTGTTGATCAGCTTCGCGTCGTTCAGGAAGTCGTAGTAGGTCGGCGTCATCTTCAGGCGGTTCTCGGTGGAAACCACCTGCTCGCGCAGGTCCTGGAAGGTGAGCCGGTCGTTGGCGTAGCTGTAGTCGACCTCCGCCTGCATGTAGCTGCGGAAGGCGGCCGACACGGCCTGGTCTTCCTGCACGTTCTTCAGGAATTTGTCTTCCTCCTTGCGGCGGTAGTCGAGGAAGTGCAGGAAGGGCGCTTCGTAGAGGCTGATGTTGTCGGGCAGCACCTGAAAGCCGTCGTTTTCCACGAAATGCTCGTCGAAGTCGGCCAGGTAGGTGTTGGCTTCGGCGCCCTTGCCCTTGAATTTCACCGACTGGGCCAGGTTTTCGCCCTTGAAGCGCACGTCGAGCTGGGTGCCGGGCTCCAGCCAGAGGCCGGCCACGTCGTCGCCGTACACCAAGTCGGCCTTGGTGGGGCCGTCCACTTTCAGCGCCAGCCGGAACTCGCCCTTGTCGTTGACGGCGGCGTAGGTCAGCTGCTCCTTAGCGTCGAGCGGGTGCTCCCGCACCGACACGGCCACGGAATCCTCCGTCTTGCCGTTGATTTTGCCGGTGAGCACCACCGTGCTTTGGGCTTGCCCCGCCAGCGGCGCACACAGCGCGGCGGCGAGCAGGCTCAGGGCCGAGAAGCGGAGAAGTGAGGACATCAGGCGGCTAGGTATCAGGGTGAGGCAAAGCAAACAACAACTCTCATACGCGACCGAAGCCGCCCCGTTGCAAGCTGGTCGACCAAGGGGCAAACCAAGCGTTTCGCGGGAAAAGACAATCGTTGGACCGAAGATAAGACGATTGGATTTACAAAGTCCAATCGTCGTCCTCACATTTTCGGGGGATGCCTGATTTTTTTGGCCTTAGCCGAAGAGCCCGCTCAGTACTTCATCAAGACGTCCTACCGGGTGCACTTTTAGTCCAAAGCGTCCCAGGTCCAGACCGCGGCCGTTGAACTGCGAGATGTACATTTCCTGGAAGCCCAGCTTCTCGGCTTCGGACAGGCGCTGGTCGAGCCGGCTCACCGCCCGGATTTCCCCGCTCAGCCCGACCTCGGCCGCCAGGCACACGTTGCCGGGCACCGGAATGTCGTTCAGGGAGCTGACCACGGCGGCGCACACGGCCGCGTCGAGGGCCGGGTCTTCGAGGCGCAGGCCGCCGGCAATGTTGAGGAACACGTCGTGCTGGCCCAGGCGCAGGCCCGAGCGTTTCTCCAGCACGGCCAGCAGCATCTGCAGGCGCTTGGAATCGAAGCCGGTGCTGCTGCGCTGCGGGGTGCCGTAGGTGGAAGGCGTCACCAGCGCCTGCACTTCCACCAGCAGCGGGCGGTTGCCCTCCAGCGTGGCGCCGATGGCCACGCCGCTGAGCTGCTCGTCGCGCTGGCTGAGCAGAATCTCGGAGGGGTTCGACACCTGCCGCAGGCCCGAGCCCTGCATTTCGTAGATGCCCAGCTCGGAGGTCGAGCCGAAGCGGTTTTTGATGGTGCGCAGGATGCGGTAAGTGAGGTGCCGGTCGCCCTCGAACTGCAACACCGTATCCACCATGTGCTCCAGGATTTTGGGGCCGGCAATGGAGCCGTCCTTGGTGATGTGGCCGATGAGCAGCACCGGCACGCCCGTGTCCTTGGCGTACTTGAGCAGCTCGGTGGTGCACTCGCGCACCTGGCTCACCGAGCCCGCGCCCGACTCCACCAGCTGGCTGTGCAGGGTCTGAATCGAGTCGACCACCACCACGTTGGGCTGCAGCGCGTCGATTTGCTTGAAAATGTTCTGGGTACTCGTCTCGGTGAGGATGTAGAGGCCCGCGTGCTGCTGGCCCATGCGCTCGGCGCGCATCTTGATTTGCTGCTCGCTTTCCTCCCCCGACACATATAGAATGCGCAGGTTCTTGAGCTGCATGGCAATCTGCAGCATCAAGGTGCTTTTGCCGATGCCCGGCTCGCCGCCGATGAGCACCAGGGAACCGGGCACCAGACCGCCGCCGAGCACGCGGTTCAGCTCCCCGTCGTGAGTGTTCAGGCGCGACTCTTCTTCGTAGAGGATTTCGCCCAGGGGCTTGGGCTTGGCTGCCTTGCTGGTGCCGCCCACCGAGGTGGAAGCCTTCCAGGCGTTGGCGGGCGTGAGTTCCTCCTTCTGCACCACTTCTTCCACGTAGGTATTCCACTCGCCGCAGGAGGGGCAGCGGCCGATCCACTTGGCGCTCTGCGCGCCGCAGTTTTGGCAGAAATAAACGGTCTTGATCTTGGCCATAAGGGCGAGGTCGAGCTAAAAGAAGGTAATGCTTCGGGCTGCTAAAAAGTTTGGCAAGAACGGGGTTTTTGCCTGGATAAACGGCGCCTTTCCGGGCAGGACAATCAGCTGGCTGAAGGCTGGTGACGGACTGCCCGGCAGTAAGACGCGGGCGGGCTGTCCGGCGCCCCGTCTGGCGTTGTTGGCATACAAAACCGGGCAATGCAGGCGGTGGCGTGGTATCTTCGGGCTCAGCCCTGACTGCTCCCCTATGACGCACCTTTCCTCCGCTTGCTTGTCCGCCGGTACGCTGCTGGCGCTGTTGCTGCTTGGCGCCGCCGACGCCGCCGCCCAGGCCACCCAGAACTACGGTTTCAACGATTACGACATCCTGCTGCGCTCCGCCACCGATACCAACCACGGCCTGGGTTGGTACGGCGGCGGCAAGCTGTGGAACGGCACGAACGTGGACGGGCCGGTGCTCTTCGGCTACACGAGCGGCGCGCTGGGCATCAGCCAGCAGGGCGCCCGCAGCACGGTGCTGACGTGGACTGCCGCCGGCCAGGTAGGCATCGGCACCTCGACGCCGGGCCTGCTGCTGCACCTGCGCCACAGCAGTACGCCCGGTCTGCGCCTGGAGCGGCCGGTGAGCGGTGGCTCCCAGATCTGGGACCTGGCCAGCTCTGGCACCGACTTTTTCGTGCGCGACGTGACCGGGGGTAACCGCCTGCCCTTTCGCATCCAAGCTGGGGCGCCCGGCAACGTGCTCTATCTCAGCAACAGCGGCCGAGTGGGCCTCGGTACGGATACACCTGCCCTGCAGCTGCACCTAACCAACAGTGATACGCCGGCGATGCGCATGGAGCAAACCAATGCTGGTGGCTTCACGGCCCAGACCTGGGACATCGGCGCCAATGAAGCCAACTTCTTTGTGCGCGACCTGACCGGCGGCTCCCGCCTGCCCTTCCGCATCCGGCCCGGCGCCCCTACCAGCTCCCTCGACATCAGCGCCAGCGGCAACGTGGGCATTGGCACGACTAGCCCGCAGGCCCTACTACACGTGGCTGGCACCGCCAAAATCGACAGTGTCTACACCCTGGAGTTTGGGGCGGGCATGAGCCGCAAGGATGCCCTGGCCGGCACCATCGGGTACGGCAACATTACGACCGACGCGCTGAATATCGTGGGGGCCGGCACTGCGGCCTACAACCGCAAAATCGAGCTGCACACTGGCGGCGGAACTACCGTGCAGGGCGGCGCCGGCGCCGGCGGCACCACCCTACGCGTGGCCAACGGCAACACGCCCGGCGTTCGGCTGGACCAGCTGGCGGCCGGAGGTTGGGGCACCCAGGTCTGGGACCTGGCAGGCAACGAGGCCAACTTCTTCGTTCGTGACGTGACCAACGGCAGCCTGCTGCCCTTCCGCATCCGACCGGGCGCACCCACCAGTTCCCTGGACGTCAGCGCCAATGGCAACGTGGGCGTAGGTACCCCGAGCCCGCAGGCCAAGTTGGACGTGCGTGGCAACGTGAAGATTTCGGGCGCCAACACCTTGGAATTCGGCTCCGGCGTAGCGGGCAAGCAGGCGGAAGCCGGCACCATCGGCTACGGCAACCTCGCGGCCGACGCCTTGAACATCGTCGGCGCCGGCACCTCGACCACCGACCGCAAAGTGGCCATCTACTCGGAGGGCGGCATGACGATAACCGGCAACCTGACCCTGAACGGCGTGGTGGCCAGCAGCTCCGACGCCCGCCTGAAAACCGACGTGCGCCCGCTCGCCGGCGCCCTGCGTGGCGTGCAGGGCCTGCAGGGGCACCGCTACCGCTTCCAAGCGGGCAAAGGGCCGCAGGGCGAACAGCTGGGCTTTATTGCACAAGAGCTGGAGCAGGTGTACCCCGAGCTGGTCACGACCGGCGCCGACGGGCTCAAGGCCGTGAACTACGCCCAGCTCACCCCCGTGCTGGTGGAAGCCCTGAAGGAGCAGCAGCGGCAGATTGAGCAGTTGCGGGCCGAGGTGGCGGCCGGGCAGGCGCAGCTGCGGCAGCAGCAAACGCAGGCCGCGGCCGGCACGGCCGCGCTGGAAGCCCGCCTCACCCGATTGGAAAGCCTGCTGGGCGCACGTGCCGGCAAGTAAGGCCGCGGGGTCCGTCGGGGTATTGCTGCTGGATCAATCCCATATTAAATTGACGGGAAAAGGCACCGAGGGCACCGCCCATAGCCCCGGAAGGCCCTATATTTAACCGCTTAAAACTCTTCCCTCTCTCAACCGCATATGCGTTACCTCTTCTGCACCGGCTTGTTGCTGGCCGCGGCCGCTGGCACTTGCCACGCCCAGGGCCCCGTGCCCACCCCCACTCCCGACATGGCCACCGTGGTGTTTTACCGCCCGCCCATGCTGGCCCAGGCCGCTACCAACTTCACCGTGCGCGCCAACGGCGCCGAGCTGTGCCGCCTCAGCAACAAGCGCTACTTCGTGACCAAGCTCAAGCCGGGCGAAACCTCGTTTACCTCGGTGGCCGGCGGCCTGAACCTGCCCGACCAAGACAAGTTCGACCTGAACCTGGAAGCCGGCAAGGTGTACTACATTCAGGGCGACGTGAAAACCCGCCTGATGACCGTGAAAATGGTCTTCACGGAAGTCACCGAGTCGACCTACAAAAAGAAAAACGCCGACCTGAAGCCCGACAACTGCGGCGAGGCGGCCCCTGCTTCGGGCCAGTAGCCCACTGGGTATTCCGAGACGCAAGTCGGCCCCGCCCGGCCCGCCAGCAACTGGCGCGGCCGGGCGGGGCCGACTTGCGTGTGCTCCTAGCGGCCGGCCGCCGGTGCCGCGGGCAGCCGCGAGGCCTCAGCGGCGGTACGCCTGGGTTGGAAACGTGGGGTCTTGATAAGCGTCGGAGGCCGGGGCTGGGCCAATAGCAGGCCCAAAAATCATAGCCTGCTGATTGGCTGGGGTGTAAGCGGGCCAGTCGGGGCCGGGTTGGCCGGTTTTGATGAAGCGCGCCCAGCGGGCGTGCATGGCCGCGGCCAACGTGGCATCGGCGGTTTTGCGCGGGGCGCCGGGCGCGGCTGCGGCGGGGGCCGCTGCCGAGGCGCCGGCCGGGGCATTCCACACGTAGGCCAGCTCCTGGGCGTGCACGGGCCGTTGCGCGCCGCCGGGCCCGTCGAAGCGGTACAGCCACACCGGGGCGCCCGCGGCGGCCAGCGAATCGGCCAAGCGGTACGTGGCCAAGCGGTAGAGGTAGTCGGTGAGGGTGCGGTTCCAGGCATCGGGCACGGCCTGCTGCTGGGCCCGTTGGTAGGCCTGCCACACCCGGGCGCCGTTCTGGCCGAACACCAGCTGCAGGGCCGCCTCGTTGGGCTCGGCAATGGCGGAGCCCGGGCCGGTGAAGAGGCCGGCTTCCTCCCGGTTGGTGCCCAGCAGCACCGGCCGCGGGCGGGCCCGACGCAGGTAGCGCAGCGGCGGCTGCGGCAGGGTGCGCCCGTCGAGCACCGGCCCGAACACCTGCAGGCCACCCGCCCCGCTGGCAAACGTGAGCTGCGCCCGCACCAGCGCTTCGGCGGGCGCGGTGCGCAGATCGGTACCCGCGGGCAGGGCCCGCCGCAGCTGCCGGCTTACCGCCCCGGCCGTGGCCGTGTCGCGGATGGCCTGCACGGCGCCGCTTTCCAGTATCACCCGCTGAAACAGGCCCTCGGCTGCCGGCGCGGCCAGCAGCGCCCCCACCAGCTTGGCCCCGGCCGACTCGCCCATCACCGTCACGCGGCGCGGGTCGCCGCCAAAGGCGCGGATGTTGGCCTGCACCCAGCGCAGGGCCGCCACCGCGTCGAGCAGGCCGCAGTTGCCGGCCTGGGCGTAGGCCGGGCCCCAGGCGGCGGGCGCCTGCAGAAAGCCCAGGCTGCCCAGGCGGTAATTCAAACTCACGGCCACGATGCTGTCTTGGGCGGCGAAGGTCCAGGTGTCGTTTTCCTCGCCCGAGCCGCCGGTAAAGGCCCCGCCGTGCACCCACACCACCACCGGCCGGGCCGGCGGGCGCTTGGCAGTGGCGGACCAGGCCGGAGCCCACACGTTCAGGTATAGGCAATCTTCTTGGCCCTGCACGCCGGCCGGGCCGCCCGCCTGGGTCGCTTTCGGGCCGAAGCCGGTGGCCGCCCGCGGGCCTTGCCAACGGGGCAGCGGCTGCGGCGGCCGGAAGCGCCGGCCGCCCACCGGGGCCTGGGCGTAGGGAATGCCGCGAAACACGCATAGGTTGGCCTCGCGGATGCCTTGCAGCCGGCCCTGGTGGGTTTTTACCTCGATAACGGCCGACTGGGCCGTCGGCGTCTGGGCCGCCGACGGCTGGCGGAAGCCGGCGGCCAGCAGCAGGGCGCCGGCCAGCAGGCCGGGCTGCAAGGGGCGCAAGGCGGGAAACGGACGGTACATGAGCGGCAAGATAAGGGCGCGAACAAAGCGCCGGCGCCTCGGGGCGCGGTCGGTGATGACGCACAGGAAGCCAAAGCCTGCCGGTTCGCTTACCTTTAGTCCCAAACCCCGCCGCCGCGGGGCGGTTGCTTTGTTGTGGACCCTTTAGCCCCCGTTGCTATGCCAACTACCGCCACGCTTACCGCCGACGACCTGACCGTGGTGCCCGCCCTGCAGGGCCTGCCCGACGAGGTCCTCACTTGGCTGCTCACCCACGGCGAACCGCTCGACGCCCCGGTGGGCACCGAGCTGTTCCGTCCCGGCGACCCGGTCGACTACCTGCTGATCCTGCTGCGCGGCGCCGTGCAGATGTGGCGCGAGCAAAATGGCCACCGCGAACCGTTCTTGCGCGTCGAGGCCCCGCAGATAACCGGCCTGCTGCCCTACTCCCGCCTGCGCCAAACCACCGCGCTGGGCATGATCGTGGCCGATGCGCAGCTGCTGCGCCTGCACCGCGACCAGTTTCCGGAGCTGGAGCGCATCAGCCCCGAGCTGGTGCAGCGCCTCGTGGGCCTGATGAGCGACCGGGTGCGCGAAGAAGCCCGCACCCAGGAGCGCGACGACAAGCTGCGGGCCCTGGGCAAGCTCTCGGCCGGCCTGGCCCACGAGCTCAACAACCCCGCCGCCGCCATCAGCCGCTCGGCCGCCGAGCTTTCCAGCCGCACCGGGGCCGGGCCCATGCTGCTGCAAGAAGTGCTGGCCGCCGGCACGCCCGCCGAGCAGCTGCCGGCGCTGCTGCAGCTGGCCAGCCACTCCATGCTGCCCGGCGCCTCGCTGTCGGCCCTAGAGCAGGCCGACTGCGAAGAGGAGCTGGAAGACTGGCTGCTGCAGCAGGGCATCAGCGACGTGCACGGCCTGGCCACCGGCCTGCTCAGCGGCGGCCTTGATGCCGACGTGCTCGGGCCGGTGCTCAGCGCCCTGCCCGCCGCCGCCCGGCCGCCCGCCCTGCGCTGGCTGGAAGGCCAGCTCACCAGCCACCAGCTCGTGCGCGACGTGCAGGAGGCCTCGCGCCGCATTTCCGAGCTGGTGCACAACGTGAAGGACTACTCCCACATGGACCGCGCGGGCGGCTTTGTGCCCACCGACCTGCACGGGGGGCTCGACAGCACCCTGGCCCTGCTCAGCTACCCGCTGCGCCAGCACCGCATCCGCGTGGTGCGCGACTACGCCCAGGGCCTGCTCAGCATCCAGGGCCAGCCCGGCGCCTTGAACCAGGTGTGGACCAACTTGCTCGACAACGCCATCGACGCCCTGCCCGCCACCGGCGGCACCATCACCCTGCGCACCCGCCGCAGCGGCGAGTACGCCCAGGTGTGCGTGGAGGACGACGGCCCCGGTATCCCGGCCGACGTGCTGCCGCATATCTTCGAGCCGTTTTTCACCACCAAGCCCATGGGCGAGGGCACCGGTATGGGGCTCGACATTGCCCGCCGCATCGTGCTCAGCCACGGCGGGCGCGTCAACGTTTCCTCCCAGCCCGGCCGCACCGAGTTCTGCGTGTGGCTGCCGATGGAGGACTAGGTGGTGAAAGGGTGAAGTTGTGAATTTGTGAGTGCTGTTCTGACGGCGCAACAGGTGCCGTACCCGCCTCCCAAACCCCAACTCGCCACTTCGCAATTTCACAAGTTCACAAGTTCACCCATGGATAAGAAACCCGTCCTGCTCGTGGTCGACGACGACCCGCAGGTGCTATCGGCCATCGACCGCGACCTGCGCCAGGAATTTCGGCCCGAGTACCGCATTGTGCGGGCCGGCTCGGGGCAGGAAGGGCTGGAGGTGATTCGCCAGCTCAAAGCCCGCGCCGAGCCCTTGGCCCTGGTCCTTTCCGACCAGCGCATGCCTGACATGGAGGGCGTGCAGCTGCTGGAGCAAGCCCGCACCTTGTTTCCGGAGGCCAAGCGCGTGCTGCTCACCGCCTACGCCGACACCGAGGCCGCCATCCGCGCCATCAACGACGCCCGCCTCGATTACTACCTGATGAAGCCCTGGGACCCGCCCCAGCAGCTGCTCTACCCCACCCTGCACGACCTGCTGGCGGCCTGGCAGGTGCAGTACCAGCCGCAGTTTCGCGGGGTGCGCCTGATCGGGTTTCAATGGTCGCCGCTCTCGCACGAGCTCAAGGATTTTCTGGCCGGCTACATGGTGGCTTTTCAGTGGCTCGACTTCGAAACCAACCCCGAAGCCGCGCTGCTGCTCGATTCGCTGGGCCTGAAATCCGAAGACCTGCCCGTGGTGCTGACCCAGGACGGCACCGTGCTGCCCCACCCCACCCGCGCCGAGCTGGCCACCCAGCTGGGTTTGGCCCGGCAGGCCTCGCAGCAGCTCTACGACGTGGTCGTGGTGGGCGCCGGACCCTCGGGGCTGGCGGCGGCGGTGTACGGCGCTTCCGAAGGGCTTAAGACCCTGCTCATCGAGCGGCAAAACCCCGGCGGGCAAGCCGGCACCTCCTCGCGCATCGAAAACTACCTGGGCTTCCCCACGGGCCTGAGCGGCTCGGAGCTGGCCCACCGCGCCTGGGCCCAGGCCGTGCGCCTCGGCGCCGAAATCCTCAACGCCCAGGAAGTCACCAAGCTCTGCGTGCAGGACGAGTATAAGGTGCTGACCCTGGCCGACGGCAGCGAGGTGCGCAGCCGGGCCGTGGTGCTCACCACCGGCGTGAGCTACCGGCAGCTGGCCGTGCCGGGCATGGACCGCCTCACCGGCGCGGGTGTGTACTACGGCGCGGCCCGCACCGAAGCCCGTTCCTGCCACGACCAGCCGGTGTACGTGGTGGGCGGCGGCAACTCGGCCGGCCAAGCGGCCATGTACCTGGCCGGCTACGCCAGCAAGGTCTACATCGTCATCCGCGGCGCTTCCCTGGCCGCGTCCATGTCGGCCTACCTGATCGAGCAGATCGGGCGGACCGCCAATATCGAGCTGCTGCCCTTCACCGAAATCCAGGAAGTGAAGGGCCAGGACCACCTCGAAGCCGTGGTGCTGCGCCAGAACCAGACCGGTCAGACCCAGGAGTGCCCGGCCCGCGCCGTGTTCGTGTTCATCGGCGCCAAGCCCAGCACCGAGTGGGTGTGCGACGTGCTGCTCTGCGACGGCAAAGGCTTCGTGCTCACCGGCCGCGACCTGGTGGCCGACCCACGTTTTGCCACGCGATGGAAAAAGCAGCGCGAGCCGTACGCGCTGGAAACCTGCGTGCCCGGCATCTTCTCCGCCGGCGACTCCCGCGCCGGCGCCATGGCCCGGGTTGCCTCGGCCGTGGGCGAGGGTTCCATGGCCATCAAGTTCGTGCACCAGTATTTGGACGAGTAGGTGTGGGTGGATAATCGGACCGTCATCCTGAGGGCCACGAGCTGCAGGAAGGCGCAGCCCAGGGCCTGCCTCGCGCCCCGTACCAAGTAGAAAGCGCAGTCGCCAACGCCCCATCATCCGGGCTGCGGTGGCTGCGCTTTCTACTTGGTTAGGTTGAACGCAGCAAGGCCTGACAGCACCAGTCGGTGTCGGCACTTCGGCAGTGGCGGAGGTGCAGGGCTTGAAAAAAGTCCTGGGCTACGCTTTGCCTCGGGTCGTGGCGCTCGAGACGACCGGCCGAAGAGGCGGATAAAAATGAAGAAACGGTGAAGCTTTTTGGTATTTTGCTGCCAATCAACGCTTCATCTCTTCCGTTTATCCGTTCCCCGCATGAAACACCTTAACGCGCTGCTGCTGGCGGCGCTGGCCCTGAGTAGCTCCGCGCTGCAGGCCCAGCCGACGCCCGCGCCCACCAAGCTGCTGCTGGCCAGCGGCACGCCGGCGGTGCCGGCCAACTTCGCCACCTGGGCCGCGGCCGGCCGCGCCGAGTCGGTAGCGGCGGCCGACGTCTGGCAAGGGAAGTACTACCGCGTCCTTCAGTTCAGCCAGCTGCCCACGGCCGAACAGCACCGCGCCCTCAAAGCCCTGGGCGTGCAGCTGCTCGACTACCTGCCCCAGAACGCCTACGTGGCCGCCCTGCCCACCACGCTCGACCGCGCCCGCCTGCAGGGCTTTGGCATCCGCGGCGTGGTGCCGGTGCAGGCCAGCTGGAAGTACACCGGCCTCCTCGCCCAAGGCGGTGGCACGCCCGCCTACGCCCTGCGCGGCGCCGGCCGGGTGGCCGTGGTCGTGGGCTTTCACCCCACCATTCAGCCCGCCGAGGCCGCTGCCGCCCTCACGGCTGCCGGCTACGCGGTGACCGAGCGCCAGGACTTCTCGCGCCAGCTTACGCTGACCGTGCCCAGCAGTGACCTCGCGGCCTTGGCCGCCCGGCCCTGGGTGGCCAGCGTGGAGTACGTGGCGCCCGACCCCGTGCACGACAACAACCGCGGCCGCACCGACCACCGCGCCAACGCCCTGGCTGCCGACTACGGCGCCGGCCGCCACTACGACGGCACCGGCGTGAACGTGGCCCACGGCGACGACGGCATCATCGGTCCGCACATCGACTTCCAGGGCCGCCTCGACCAGACCAGCGCCGGCCCCGACGGCGGCACCCACGGGGACCACGTGGCGGGCATCATCATGGGCGCCGGCAACCTGGACCCGCGCTACCGCGGGCAGGCCGTGGGGGCCTTTAACTACTATTACTCTTACCCCAACAACATCAACAGCGCGCCCACGCACTACACCTCGCGCAGCATCCGCATCACCAGCAACTCCTACAGCAACGGCTGCAACGCGGGCTACACGTCCTTTGCCCGGCAGATGGACCAGATGAGCCGGCAAATGCCCCTGATGCTGCACGTCTTTTCCTCCGGCAACGAGGGCGCCTCCAACTGCAACTACGGCGCCGGCGCCACCTGGGGCAACATCACCGGCGGGCACAAGGTGGCCAAGAACGTGATGACCGTGGGCAACCTGAGCTACATCGACGCGCTGAACTCGTCTTCCTCCCGCGGGCCGTCCACCGACGGGCGCATCAAGCCAGAGGTGTGCGCCGTGGGCACCAGCGTGTGGTCGACGCAGCCGAACAACACCTACGCGGCCCTGACCGGCACGTCCATGTCGTGCCCGGCGGTGAGCGGGGTGGTGGCCCAACTGATGCACGCCCACAAGGCCATCAACAACGGCGCCGAAGCCCCGGCGGCCCTCGTCAAGGCGGCGCTGATGAACACGGCCGAGGACCTGGGCAACGCCGGCCCCGACTTCCGCTTCGGCTACGGCCGCATCGACGCGCTGCGCGCCGTGCGCGTGCTCGAAGACCACAGCTATAAGCTCGACAGCCTCACGCAGGGCGTCACGCGCACGCACACCATCACGGTGCCCGCCGGCCAGCGCCAGCTGCGCGTGATGCTGTACTGGCCCGACTACGAAGCCGCCGCCAGCTCGCGCAAAAACCTCGTCAACGACCTGGACCTGACCCTGACCGCGCCGGGCGGCACCGCCTACCAGCCCTGGGTGCTCGACCCGCGCCCCACGGTGACCAACCTGAACGCGGTGGCCGTGCGCGCCCGCGACTCGCTCAACAACGCCGAGCAGGTGACGCTGGATCTGCCCGCCGCCGGCACCTACACCCTCACCGTGAACGGCACCGCCGTGCCCCAGGGCCCGCAGCGCTACTACCTGCTCTACACCTGGCTCGACGACCGGGTGGAAATGACCTACCCGCTGGGTGGGGAGGGCTTCGTGCCCGGCGAAACCGAGGCCGTGCGCTGGAACGCCGCGCCCGGCACCGACCCGTTTACGCTGGAGTACACCCTGAACAACGGCACCACCTGGACGACCATTGCCTCGAACATCAGCGCCGCGGACCGCTACTTCAACTGGGCCATTCCGGCCTCCATCACGCCCTCGGGCCAGGCCCGTCTGCGCGTGCGCCGCGGCACCCAGCAGGATGAGTCGGACGCCAACATCACCATTGCCGGCGTGCCGGCCAACCTGCGCGCCACCGCCGTGTGCCGCGCCAGCACCACCCTGGCCTGGGACGCCGTGGCTGGTGCCACCAGCTACGACGTGATGCGCCTCGGCGCCATGTACATGGACTCGGTCACCACCGTGACGGGCACCACCATCAGCCTGCCGGTGGTGGGCACCGGGGAGCAGTGGTTTGCCATCCGGGCCCGCGGGGCCAACGGCATGGTGGGCCGCCGCACCCGCGCCCTGCTGCGCCCCGGCGTGCTGAGCAACTGCAACGAAGCCCCGGCGGCCGCCATTGGGGTGCTGAACGGGCAGGCCTGCGTGGGCACCCCGGTGCAGCTGCAGGACCTCTCGCAGCTCGCGCCCACCAGCTGGCAGTGGAGCGTGACGCCCAGCGCGGGCGTGAGCTTTGCGGGCGGCACGTCGGCCGCTTCGCAGAACCCGCAGTTGCTCTTCAGCCAAGCCGGCACCTACAGCGTGACGCTGACCGCCACCAACCAGTACGGCCCCAACACCCGCACCGAAACCAACCTGCTCACGGTAATCACGGCGGCGAACGGGCCCTACGTGGAGGAGTTCCGCACGGCCGTATTCCCGCCCGCCAACTGGCGCGTGGTCGACCCGAACGGGGGCTACACCTGGCAGCTGAGCCCCGGCACCGTGACGGGCCCGGATAACACCAGCCGCCGCGTGCCCTACGTGAACGACTACGAATTCACCAACCGCACCGCCGAGGAATACCTGCTGGCCCGGCCCGCGCAGGCCGGCGGCGGCAACCCCGTAGCCGTGCGGTTTGCCGTGGCGTACGCGCCCTACAGCACCGGCTACAACGACGGCCTGCGGGTCGACATCAGCACCGACTGCGGCCAGACCTTCCAGCCCACCGGCTACCTCAAGCGCGGCGCGACGCTGGCCACCGTGGCGGGCTACGTGACGACGCCCTGGGCGCCCACGGCCGCCAGCCAGTGGCGCAGCGAAACAGTGGCGCTGCAGCCCCTGCTGCCCGCGGGCTTCAACGGCAACATCGTGGTGCGCTTCGCCAACCTCAACGACAACGGCAACAACCTCTACCTGACCGACGTGCGCATGGAGTACATCGTCACCGGGACCAAGGGCTCGGCCGCGCTGGCGCAGTTTTCGGCCTACCCGGTGCCCTTTGGCGGGCGCCTGACGGTGAACGTGCAGGCCGCCAAAGCCAGCGCCGGCACGCTGCTGCTCACCGACGCCCTCGGCCGCGAGCTGCTGGGCCAGCCCGTGCAGCTCAGCGGGCTGGCCCAGCAGCTGGAGCTGGACACCGAAGCGCTGGCGGCCGGCGTGTACTCGCTGCGCCTGCTGCTGCCCGACGGCCAGAGTCAAGCCTTGCAAGTGCTGAAGTAACCGCCCCGGCGCCAGCTGGCCCGCAATGAAACCCGACGGCCCGCTTTTCCATCCGGAAAGGCGGGCCGTCGTGCGTAGGGATGGATTAGCCGGGTTGTGCTGGCTTGAATGCTAAAACGTAAATCAGGCAATTAAATAATTATTTTCGGTTCGTAGCAATACATTAAAGATTTTTAATTAACCAAACCGAATGCCCGGCGGTATATGCACCCGACGCCGCAACGGCCACCACCCACCTGAACCTGGCCCGGCGTCTGTTTTTATGCCGCAACTTTTCTCTGCCTTCCACTCTTTTCTGCGCCGACGCCGCGGGCTGTTGCCCGGCGTGGCGCTGCTCCTGAGTAGCCTGCTCGCGGGCTGCGACCTGATTGAGTTCAGCCCCAACGAAACCCGCACGCCCGAAGCGTACCACGACCTGACGCGTAAGAGCCTGGAGCGCCTGCAGCAGCAGCCCAAGCCCCTGGGCGGCGACACGGTGCGCTTCGTGTTCATCGGCGATTCGCAGCGCTTTTACGAAGAAGCCGAGGCCTTTACCCAAAGCGTAAACCAGCTGCCGGGCGTGTCCTTCGTGGCCATTGCCGGCGACATTTCCGATTTCGGCCTGATCCGGGAAATGCGCTGGGTGCACGACCGGCTTAAGCACCTGAACGTGCCGTACCTGACCGTCATCGGCAACCACGACCTAGTGGCCAACGGGCGCGAGGCCTACCAGCAGGTGTACGGCCCGCTCAACTACAGCTTCGAGTACGGCAGCACGCGCTTCGTCTTCGTCGACACCAATGGGCGCGAATACGGCTTCAACGGCCGCGTGCCCAACGTGCCCTGGGTGCAGCAGGCCCTGGCCAACCCCGGCCCGGGCATCCGCCGGCAGGTGGTGATGAGCCACGTGCCGCCCCACGACGCCGACTTCGACCCGCAGCTGGTGGCGCCCTACGTGCAGGCCCTGAGCTCGGCCCCGCGCGTGGCCTTTGAGCTGAACGGCCACAAGCACGACTTCAGCGTCGGGCAGCCTTACGAAAACGGCCTGACGTTCATCAACTCGTACAGCTTCGAAAAGCGCCAGTACCTGGTGCTCACGCTCTGGGGCGAAAAGGAGTTCAAGCTCGATACCGTACAGTACTAATGAGCCGCGCTTTCCTGCTTCCGCTCCTGCTGCTGGTGCCCCTGCTGCCCGCCGCCGCGCAGTCTGATTCTGCCACGGCCGCCCCTGCTCCGCTACCTGCCGCGCTGGCGCTGGCGGCCGCGGAGCCGGCCCCAGCCGAACCCGCCGCCGTGGCCCCCACCGGCCTGACGGCCCAACCCTGGTACCGCCCGCACCATCTGCTGCTGCAAACCGCCGCCGGCCAGGGCCTGATTACGGCCGGCGTGGGCTATACCACCCTGCGCGGCCGCGTCGACCTCGACGTGCTGGCCGGCTACGTGCCGAGCAAGTACAGCATCACGCCCATGGGCATTTTTACCGCCAAGGCCGGCTACTCGCCCTGGACGCTGCACTTGGGCCAGAGCCGCTGGCAGGTGCGCCCCTTCACGGTGGGCGCCTTGGTCAGCCACACGGCCAGCCGCGGCCTCAACGACTCCCGCGACGGGAAGTATGAGCCGGGCTATTACTGGTGGTCGTCGCGCACCCGCGTTGGGGGCTTCGTGGGCGGCAAAGTCAGCCGCGTCATCGGCCACAACCGCTACGGGCACCCGCGCACCCTGGGCGCCTACTACGAGCTGGGCACCAACGACCTGTACCTTTCGAGCATCTTCACTAACCTCGGCGCCCTGGGCGTACACGAAATCCTGACCCTGGGCTTCGGGGTGAAATACGACCTGTAGGCCGCGGATTCGCCCACGCCTGCAAACAAGCGGCCGCCATGCTCCGACGAAGCATGGCGGCCGCTTGTTGGTGGTGCCTCGTTAGCAGTTGTCGGGCAGTGGGGCCGGGTGGTTGACGCTCGGCAGCGCCTCCGCGCGCGTTTCCGATACGCCGTTGACGATGCTGGTCTGATACGTTTCCAGCTCCCGCCCGAAGCGCTGCTGGTACGCGCGGCCGACCTCGCGGATGAAGGGCTCGACCTGCTCGGGGGCCACCAGGTTGATGGTGCAGCCGCCGAAGCCACCGCCCATCATGCGGGCGCCGTACACGCCGGGCAGGCCGCGGGCGGCTTCCTCCAGCACGTCCAGCTCCAGGCAGCTTACTTCGTAATCGTCGCGCAGGCCGGCGTGCGAGGCGTGCATGAGCTGGCCAAAGCCCGCCAAGTCGTGGCGCTGCAGGGCCGCGCAGGCGTCGAGCACGCGCTGGTTTTCCTCCACCACGTAGCGGCAGCGGCGGTAGGTCACCTCGTCGAACTCGGCGCGGTGCTGCTCCAGCTGCGCCAAGGTGGCGTCGCGCAGGCTTTTGACTTCGGGGTGGTGCTGCTGCAGCAGGTGCACGCCCCGCTCGCACTCCTCGCGGCGCTTGTTGTACTCCGAGCTGGCCAAGCTGTGCTTCACGCCGGAGTTGCAGAGCACGATGCGGCAAGCGTCGGTATCGAAGGGGAAGTACTCGTAGTCGAGGGAGCGGCAGTCGAGGCGCACCACCTGGCTGGGCCGGCCAAACAGGCTGGCAAACTGGTCCATGAGCCCGCACATCACGCCGGCGTACTCGTGCTCGGCCTTCTGCGCCACGTGGGCCAGGGTCATCTTGTCGAGGCGGGTGCCCAGCAGCTGGTCCAGCGCAAAGGCCAGCCCGCACTCCACCGCCGCCGACGAAGACATGCCCGCGCCCACCGGCACGTTGCCGCCAAATACGCAGTCGAAGCCGGCCAGCACGACGCCGCGCTTCTGCAGCTGCGCCGCCACCCCGAGCAGGTAGTTGGCCCACTGGGTGTCGGTACGGTGCAGCTGGTCCACGGCTATGGTGCAGCAGTCGTTCAAATCGTGCGAAACCAGGCGGATTTCGCTGCCGCTGTTCAGGCCCACCGCGAAGTAGATTTCCTTATCGATGGCGGCCGGCAGCACGTAGCCGAGGTTGTAGTCGGTGTGCTCCCCGATGAGGTTGACGCGGCCGGGGGCGCGCACCAGCAGCGGCGCCGTGTACCCGAAATGGCGTTGGAAAGCAGTGGCAACGGTTTGAGCAGGCATAGCAACGAGGAGTAAGGACGGGCGGCAACTAGCCTGTGAAGTACGCAGATTCGGCGCCCGCGGTCATGGTTCGGCGCCGCTGGCACGGTAGCGGCCAGCGCAACGCCCGGGCGAAAATGCGGCGACGACGGCGGACATCCCACCGCGGGCGCAAAAGATTAAGCGGCCGGTTGGGGCTTTTCGGCGGCAAAATACCCGCGTTGAGCAAAAAAATGGCGCAATACTGAGACGGAGTGCAGCGAGTTTCGCTAACTTCGAAAAATAGAATACGCCGAACTAATGGAAATACGTCCGCGTTCGGCGTTTTTCATTGCCCCAGAAAGCTTTTTCGGGTCGAAGACAAGTTGTACGGCAGGTACAAACTTTCGTCGGTAAGTCCTAAAAAATTCCTAAGTCTGGCGCGCAATTTGTCCGAACTTTCACCGTTCGGGGTGCGCGGCGGCCGGAGTTGGCAGGCTTGCCGGGTTGACCCCTTTTCCCACGTAACCTTTCCCTGCTGTGTCTTTCGACTTCGAATCGGGCGCCCTCGCTCCTTCCCTGAGCCCCGAGTGGCTGACCGAACGTCCGGAATCCTTTTTCGCGGAAGTAGCCGGCGTGGTGACGGCGGCCCCGGCGGCGCCGGCCCGCATCAGCTACGACCGGCTGGTGCTGCCCGGTGACTTTCCGGACCCGACCATCTGCAAAATCGGCGACACCTACTACGCCTCGGCCACCACGGCCGAGTGGGGCGCCGTGTTTCCCATCTTCAAGTCCGACGACCTGATCAATTGGCAGCTGGTGAGCCACGTGTTTCCCGGCCGCCTGCCCGAGTGGTGCGACTCGAACTTCTGGGCCCCCGAGTTCTTCTATGAGGGCGGCAAGGTGTATATGTATTACACCGCCCGCAAGAAGGGCGGAGTGCTCAGCGTGGCCGTGGCCAGCGCCGACCACCCCGAAGGCCCCTACACCGACCACGGCCCGCTGGTGGGTGAGGCGGCTGGCTCCATCGACGGCTTCCCCATCCGCGACGAGCACGGCGTGCTGCACCTGGTCTGGAAAAACGACGGCAACAGCCGCAACCGCGCCACCCCGATCTGGGCCCAGCGCATCGACGAGAAAAAGCTGAAGCTGGTGGGCAAGCGCCACGAGCTGTTCCGCAACGACGCGCCCTGGGAAGGGCCGCTGGTGGAAGGCTCGGCCATGGTGCGCCACAACGGCTACTTCTACATGTTCTACGCCGGCAACGCCTGCTGCGGCAAGTACTGCACCTACGCCGAGGGCGTGGCCCGCTCGCGTACCTTGCTCGGCCCCTGGGAAAAGTGTCCGCAAAACCCCATCCTGACCGACAACAGCACTTGGAAGTGCCCCGGCCACGGCACCGTCGCTGAAAAGGACGGCCGCTGGTTTTTGATGCACCACGCCTACGCCGCCAACAGCCACGAGTTTGTGGGCCGGCAGGGCCTGCTGAGCGAGTTTACCTGGAACGAGCAGGATTGGCCCGAATTCGTGAACAACAGCCCGCAGGCCGCCCCGCTGGCCGACGTGAGCGTGCTGAACGTGACCGACCACTTCGAGGGCGACGCCCTGGGCCTGGCCTGGCAGTGGCCCGTGGCCCTGCTGCCGCGCACCACCGTGCTCGACAACCGGCTGCACCTCGGTGCCAGCGCGCTGCGCCTCGGGGCCATGCTCGGGCAGCGCACCTACGCCGCTACCTACACGGCCAGCGTGGTGGTGGATGCCGCCGCGCTGACCGACGGCACCTTCGCCGGCCTCGGCGCCGTGGGCGACCCGTACAACGCCCTCGTGCTGGCTTTCGGCGACAACCACCTGCAGCTCTGGCACGTGAAGTCGGGCAAGAAAAACCTGCTGGCCGACCTGCTGCTGGAGCCCTGCGAGTCGCTGGGCCTGCGCCTGGAGTGCTGGGGCGGCAGCCGCTACCGCTTCGCCTACAGCCCCGACGGCGGCACCCACTGGGAGCCGCTGCGCACCGAGGGCTTCGCCATCAACGGCACCTACCTGCCGCCCTGGGACCGGGGCGTGCGCGTGGGCCTGCTGGCCCAGGGCGAGGAAACCGAAACGGTCATCTTCGAGCAGTTTACGCTGCGTAACCAGCGCTAACGCCCGCGCGACACGCGCCCTGCCCACCGCCCCGGTCGTCGGCTGACGACCGGGGCGGTGGCGTCTGGGGGCAGCCCGTTTGCTGTTTCGTGCGTAGACTTCGGCCGGAAACCAGCCCGACCCGCTATGCAAGAGCCGCTCATCTCCACCGCCGACTTCGGCCCGCTGCCCGACGGGCAAACCGCCCAGCTGTTTACCCTGCGCAACGGCCGCGGCCTCGAAGCGCGCATCACCAACTACGGCGGCACGCTCACCCACTTGCTCGCGCCCGACAAGGACGGGCAGCCCGGCGACGTGGTGCTCGGCTTCGATGCCGTCGGCGGCTACCTGAGCGAGACTTACCGGCAGGCCGGGCCCTACTTCGGCGCGCTGATTGGCCGCTACGGCAACCGCATCAAGCAGGGCCGCTTCCGCCTCGACGGGCACGACTACACGCTGGCCACCAACAACGGGCCCAACCACCTGCACGGCGGCCTGCGGGGCTTCGACAAGGTGCTGTGGCAAGCCGAGGTGCTGGTGGAGCCCACGCCCGCCCTGCGCCTGACCTACATCAGCCCCGACGGCGAGGAAGGCTACCCCGGCACGCTGACCGTATCGGTGGTGTACGCCCTCACGCCCGACAACGCGCTGCGCATCAGCTACGCGGCCACCACCGACCGGGCCACGGTGCTGAACCTGACCAACCACGCCTACTTCAACCTCAGCGCCGGCGCTCAGCCCGACGTGCTCGGCCACGAGCTGCAGCTGCACGCAGAGCGCTACACCGTGGTCGACGACACGCTGATTCCGACCGGGGAGCTGCGCCTGGTGCAGGGCACGCCCTTCGACTTCACCCGGTCCCACGCCATCGGGGCGCGCATCGGGCAGGTGCCCGGCGGGTACGACCACAACTGGGTGCTGGCCGGTGGCGAACATTTTCGGCTGGTGGCCACGGCGCACGAGCCCGGCTCGGGCCGCACCCTGGAAGTACGCACCGACCAGCCCGGCGTGCAGTTTTATTCCGGCAACTTTCTCGACGGCTCGCTGACGGGCAAAAACGGCCGGCCCTACGGCCGGCACGCGGGCTTTTGCCTCGAAACCCAGCACTTTCCCGACTCGCCCAACCAGCCCGCGTTTCCCTCAACGGTGCTGCGTCCGGGCGAGCTGTTCAGCTCCGCCACGGAATACCGGTTCGGGGTTCAACGCTAGCGGCCCCGGAGGATGCTTGGCCGCGGTGGGTGGTGGGCGCGGCGAAACCGGCCAAAGTAGGCGCAACCCCGTAGTATAGGTGCAGAACCATCCCCTGAATGCCTATGTCCCGGACCCTTATCGTTTCCAACCGCCTGCCGACCAAAGTATCCCGCAACGCCGACGGCGAGCTGCAGTTCAGCCCCAGTGAGGGCGGCTTGGCCACCGGCTTGGGCTCGATTTACCGGCGCGGCGAAAACGTGTGGGTGGGCTGGCCCGGCCAGTACCTCGACTCGCCCGAGGAAGAACAGCATGTGACCGAGCAGTTGACGGCCGACCACATGCAACCGGTGTTTCTCACCGAACAGGAAATCAAGGATTTCTACGAGGGATTCAGCAACGAAACGCTCTGGCCCACCTTCCACTACTTCGCCCAGTATGCGCAGTTTGAGCCCCACACCTGGGAGGCCTACGAGGCCGTCAACCGCAAGTTCTGCGACGCGGTAGCCGAGCTGGCCGGGCCCGAAGACACCATCTGGGTGCACGACTACCAGCTGCTACTGCTGCCCGGCATGCTGCGCGAGCGGCTGCCCGAGGCCACCATCGGCTTCTTCCTGCACATTCCATTTCCGTCCTACGAGCTGTTTCGGGCCATTCCCTGGCGCGAGCAGTTGCTGCGCGGCATGCTTGGGGCCGACCTGATCGGCTTCCACACCTACGGCTACGTGCGCCACTTTCTGAGCGCCACCGAGCGCCTGCTGAACCTCTCGCGCCGCGACGGGCTGGTGGAAACCGGCACCCGCGCCGTGCTCGTCGACGCCTTTCCCATGGGCATCGACTACGACAAGTACGCCGAGGTGGCCGCTTCCGAAGAAGCCCGGCGGCTGGAGCACGAGTACCGCGAGGCCCTGCAGGACCAGCAGGTGGTGCTCAGCATCGACCGGCTCGACTACACCAAGGGCATTGCCCAGCGCCTACGGGCTTTCGAGCTGCTGCTGCAGCGCCACCCCGAGCTGCACAACCACGTAACGCTGCTCATGCTGGTGGTGCCCTCGCGCGACCAAGTGGCCCAGTACCAAGCCCTGAAAGAAGAAATCGACGAGCTGGTGGGGCGCATCAACGGGCAGTATCGTAGCATAAGCTGGTCGCCGATTCAGTACTTCTATCGCTCCTACCCGGTGGAGGAGCTGTCGGCGCTGTACCGGCTGGCCGACGTGGCCCTGGTGACGCCCATGCGCGACGGCATGAACCTGGTGGCCAAGGAGTTTGTGGCCAGCAAGCTCGACCAGCACGGCGTGCTGGTGCTCAGCGAGCGGGCCGGCGCCGCCCGCGAGCTGTCCGACGCGCTCATCATCAACCCCACCGACACCTCGCAGGTAGCCGACACCTTGTTTGAGGCCCTGATGATGCCCGAGGACGAGCAGCAGCAGCGCATGCAGGGCCTGCAGGCCATTGTGCAGCGCTACAACATCCACGCCTGGGTGGAGCTGTTTATGGACCGCCTGGCCTACAGCAAGATCAAGCAGGGCGCGCTGAGCACCGATTTGCTCGACGAAGCCACCCGGCAGCAGATGATGGCGCAGTTTCAGCAGGCCAACCGCCGCCTGCTGCTGCTCGACTACGACGGCACGCTGATGCCCTTCCACGCCAACCCCAAGCAGGTGCGCCCCGAAGAATCCCTGCGCCAGCTGCTGGCCGAGCTGTGCGCCGACGCGCGCAACCACGTGGTCATAATTTCGGGCCGCGACCGGCACACCCTGACCGACTGGCTGGGGGCGTTGCCGGTGGACTTCATTGCCGAGCACGGCGTGTGGCTGCGCAAGCGCGGGCAGGACTGGCAGATGATTCAGCCCCTGCGCAACGACTGGAAGCCCGACATTCGGGCCATCATGGAGCAATACGTGGCCCGCACGGCCGGCTCTTTCATCGAGGAGAAGGACTACGCCCTGGTGTGGCACTACCGCCGCACCGACCCCGATCTGGGCCGCGAACGGGCCCAAGACATGCTTACCCACCTCATTTTTATCGGGCAGGGCAGCGGCCTGATTACGCTCGACGGCAACAAGGTGGTGGAAGTGAAAAACGCCGGCGTCGACAAGGGTACGGCGGCCGCCCGCTGGGTGCAGGAGCTGAACCCCGACTTCATCCTGGCCATCGGCGACGACCGCACCGACGAGGACACCTTCCGCGCCATGCCGGAGGATGCGTACTCCGTGAAGGTCGGCACCGATATCCGCTCCTTCGCCAAATACGCCGTGCGCAACACCGCCGACGTGCGCCGCCTGCTGCGCGGCTTGCTGGCCACGGAGGAGTAGCTGCCGCTGCACTGGAAGCCAGAAAAAGTACGCCCGCTAACCCCGTAGTCATTGCGAGCGAAGCGCGGCAATCCTTCCTCCAGTAGCACCGCCGCTACATTGCTTACTGACCGAAAACGGCCCCGCCCGAAACCCAGTGACTCTAGTTTCGGGCGGGCCCGTTTTTGGAGGGTGCTTGTTGGGTCGTTGTGCCGCGAGAGGAAGGATTGCCGCGCTTCGCTCGCAATGACTACCGGTGCGGCCGTTGGTTGTCATGGCCACCACCTGGAGTGAGCCGCTACTACAAAAACACCGGCCGGTCCAGGCGCTTGCTGATGCGGTAGGCGGCATTCACCAAACCCACGTGGCTGTAGGCCTGCGGGAAGTTGCCCCACTGCGAGCCGGTGCGCGCGTCCACGTCCTCGGAGAGCAGGCCGAGGTGGTTGGTGTACTGCATGATGCGCTGCAGGGCGGCCACGGCGTCGTCGGTGCGGCCCACGCAGGCCAGCGCCTCGATGTACCAGAAGGTGCAGATGAGGAAAGTGGTTTCGGGCGTGCCGAAGTCGTCGGCGTGGCGGTAGCGGTAAAACAGGCCCTCGGGCGTCATCAGCTCGGCTTCCAGGGCCGCGAGGTGGGTGCGGGCCCGCTCGGAGTTGGGGTCGAGGTAGCCCATCAGGATGAGCTGCAGGCCGCTAGCGTCGAGGTGGGGCGAGCCGATGGCGTTGGTGTAGCAGCCGCGCTGCGGGTCGTAGCAGGCCTCGATTTTTTCGCGGGCCTCGCGGGTGAGGCGGCCGGCCAGCTCACCCATGTCGGCGTTGCCCAGGCGGGTGGCCACCTTACAGGCGGCGCTGGCCCCGGCCCAGTGAAACAGGTAGGTGTAGCAGTGGTACTGGGCCAGGTTGCGGAACTCCCACAGGCCCGCGTCGGGCTGCTCCATGGTGCGGTCGATGAAGTTCAGCGCCTCGTACATCAGCTGCTCGGAGTGGGCCCGTTCCAGCGCCGTGAAGCGCTTGTCCACGTAGAGCGGCAGCAGAGCCACCAGCACCTGCCCGTACACGTCGTTCTGGATGTGGGTGTAGGCGTCGTTACCGATGCGCACGGGCTGGTTGCCGAGGTAGCCGCGTAGGTGCGTGAGCTCCTGTTCCACCAGCTCCGAGGCCCCGCTGATGGAGTACAGCGGCTGGTATTTGTCGCGCACCTTGGTGGAAATGTTGGTGATGAAGTGGAAGTACTGCTCCATCTCCTCGAAGTGGCCGATGTTGTTGAAGGCCGTGAGGATGTAATAGGTGTCGCGCATCCAGCAGAAGCGGTAGTCCCAGTTGCGCGTGCTGCCGGGCGCCTCGGGCAGGGAGGTGGTGCTGGCCGCAATGATGGCGCCGGTGTCCTCGTACTGGTGCACTTTCAGGGCCAGCGCCGAGCGGATAACCTCCGTCTGGAACAGGTTGCCGATGCTGGTGCTCTTCACCCACTGCCGCCAGTACTGCACGGTATTGCGCAAAAACTGCTCGCAGGTGCTTTCCAGCGCGGCTTCCAGCGGGGCGCCGTAGGTCAGCACCAGGTACTTGGTTTCCGACAAGGCGAAGTCCTCGCCGTCGAGGATGTAGCTCAGCGGCACGTTGGTGGTCAGCCGGATTTCTTCGGGCAGGCCCAGAAAAGCAATGTGGTTGGAGGAGCGCCGCGGCGTGAGCGGCTGGCGGCCGTAGTCGCCGGTGGGGCGGCACACGGCGCGCACCCGGGGCGTGCCCGCCAGCGGCTCCAGTTTTCGGATGAGCATCAGGGGCTTGTAGTACCGGTCGTACTGCCGGAAGCGCGGGGCGAAGTCCGTCACGCGGTAGCGGCCCTGCGCGGTTTCCACCTCGGTGCAGAGCACGTTGGTGTTGTCGAGGTAGTACTGCCGGGTGCGAAACTCGCCCGCGGGCGGCAAGAGGCTGAACTCGCCGCCCTGCTCGTCGTCCAGCAGCCCGCCGAACACGAAGCCGCTGTCGAAGCGGGGCCAGCACAGCCACTGTACGCGGGTGTCTTGCCGAATTAGGCCTAAGTAGGCGCAGTTGCCGATAACGCCGAGGTCGTAGGTGTGGCGGGTGCTCATAGGGGCCGGGGGCGCCCGCGTATGGTTGGGCGCCGTGCCGATGATGTACCCCGAACCCGCGCCTGGGGTTACCTCGGGCGCGGGTTAGGAGCCCGCCGGCTAGCCCAGTAGGGCGTCGGCCACGGCCAGGGCGCTGACGCCGCCCACGACCAGACCCGAGGCCAGCCAGAACAGGCGGGTGGCCCACTGGGCCTGCCGGTGCAGGGCCGCGTAGCGCTGCGAACAGGCCGGCTCGTCGCTGGGCCGGGGCTCCAGGCTATGCTTGAGTTCGAGCAGCAATCGGCCCGCTAAAGAGTTTGCAATAAGGGGTTTGACGGAAAGCTGAAACGGTGCGTGCATGGGAGTAGGGCGTTTGAGCAAAGATGCCGCCTGCGCGGCGCCGGCGCCTTGATGGGGCTCAAGGTTTTCCGGGTTTTGCCCGGTTGGCGGCGCCCCGACTGAGCGCGCTACCAAACCGACGTTGCAAAGGTGAAGGTCAGGTCGTTACTGTTACCTTCGCCAAACGGAGTTTTGCTTTTCTCTGCCGGAGTTTTTGGCGGGGGCAACCTTCCGGAGCCGCTGCTGCCCTTGGTCTTGTTCGCTTACGCGTGCCTTGCCTACCGCCGTTATGGATACCTTCTTCGACATTTCCACCGCCGAAATAGCCGACCACTGCCGCACCGAAATGCAGCAGGAAACCGGGTTGCTGCAGGCCCGCACGCACTGGCAGGGCCCCCGCGGCGGGCAGCTTACCTTCACCGATTACTTTCTCGACGGCTTCCAGCTCGGCCACATGAGCGGGCGCCTCACCGAGCCGCTGCGGGCCGAGCTGAACGTGCACCAGCCCTGGGTGGGCATGCTCTACCAGCTGGAGGGCGACCTGCACTCCAAGTCCTGCGCCCGGCGGCCGCTGCGTCTGGGGGCAAACCGCCAGAACGTCGTCGGCGACGAAACCACACGCAACCACTACACCTTCCAGCCGCAGCAGGAGGCGTACCAGCTGTTTTCGGTGCACCTCACCCACGAGTGTTTCCACAAGCTCATCGGCAGCAACGCCGAGTGGCTGGGCGTGCACGAGCGGTGGCTCAGCCGCCCCGACCCCTTCGTGATGCTGCCCGACGGCCTGCTGGCCACGCCCGCGGCCCAGATTGCCATTCAGCAGATTCTGAACTGCCCGTATTCCGGGCCGCTGAAAAAGATGTTTCTGGAGGCCCGCTTCCTCGACCTGTTCATTGCTCAGCAAGAGGAATTTACCCGCGCCGTCACCCGCCTGTCCTCGCCCGAGCGCGACCTGTTTTACGGCATCCGCCACTACCTCGACGAGCACTACGCCAACCCGCCCAGCCTGCTGGAGCTGGCCCGGCTGTTCGGCACCAACGACTTTAAGCTGAAAAAGGGCTTCCGCCAGCTGTTCGGCACCACCGTCTTCGGCTACGTGGCCGAGCGCCGCCTCACCGTGGCCCAGCAGCTGCTCAGCCTCACCGACCAGCCCGTGCAGGAAATTGCCGAGTCGGTGGGCTTCGCCAACCCGGCCCATTTCGCCACGGCCTTCCGCAAAAAGTTCGGCGTGGCGCCCTCGCAGGTGCGCCGCGACCCGGCCCTGATCAAGGCCGCCGCCGAAAACGTGGAGCTGAAAGCCGCCAGCATGCTGGTGGCCTAAGCACCGGATGCCGGCAGCTGGGCCGCCCGCCCCAGCACGCGCGGGCGGGGCGGGCGGCTCGTTGTCAGTAGCTTAGCGCAGCCACGGCCAGCGCGCCGCCGGCTGCGGCCCAGGCCCAGAGCAGGCGGTTGAGCAGGCGGCATTGGGCTTCAAGCGACACGGAACGGGGCACGGACGAAGGGTGAGGCATGGCGCAAACAAGGGCAGTGAGTGGGGGCTAGGCGAGGGTGTAGGGGGCCATTTCCCGCTCGTAGCGGCCGTCGGCCATGGCGCGGCGGGCGGCGCGGCGCAGCAGGGGCATCAGCAGGCCGAGCACCCCGGGCACGTTGGTGTCGGAGAGGTGCACGGCCACGCCCATCTGCCAGAACTTCTTCGGAGTGCTGCGCTGGTCGGTGAGCCCGTCGGCGGCCATGCCGTAGGCAATTTTGAGCATGTTCTCGAAGCCCGCGTGGCCGGGGCTGATGGTAACGCGGAAGCGCGTGGGCGCGCTGCTGGTGCTGAAAAAGCGGTGGTGCACCCCGCGCGGTACGGTGGCCGTGTCGCCGGGGCGCAGCGTGCGCACCTGCCGGCCCACCTGCACCTGCAGCTCGCCCGCGAGGCACTCAAAATGCTCGTCGAAGCTGCGGTGGTAGTGCAGGGCGTTGCCGCCGCCGGGCTTCAGGTCGACGTCGAGGACGGTGTCGGGGCCGCCGGGCTCCTGGGCGTACTTCACGAAGTGCACCACGTCGCCGATGATGGGGTTTTCAAAAGTCCGTTTCATAGGGGTTGTGTGGGGTTGGGGTTGACGGTTCAAAGGTCCGGCCGCCGCCGGCATTGGGACTTTTCCCCGACGGAGTTTGCGCTTTTCAAAAGCGGAGTATTTTTACCCCAATGAGCAGCTGGGAATCCTATCAAGTGCACGGCGACGACCTGGGCGAGCTGGTGCGGGTGCAGGCGGAGCCCACCCCGGGCTTGCTGACGCTGCACACGCACGCCGCCCTGCGCCCGGAAGTGGGGCAGCTGGAAACCCACGACTACCTGCTGCCCGGCGGCTTGCTGCTCTCCGAAATATCCGGGCACCTGCACCGGCCCCTGACCTTCGTGCAGGACGTGGCCGAGCCGTGGGTGGGCCTGCTCTACCAGTTTCGGGGCCACGCCGACTCGTGGATGGACGGCACCCGGCAGTCGTTGGTGCCCACCGGCCAGCACAACCTGCTCTGGGAAGACGCCCAGCGGCTGACTCACACCCTGTACCCCGACGCGCAGGGCCAGTACCGCGCTTTTCACCTCAAGCTCGGCGTGGGCTTGTTTGCCGATCTGGTGGAAAACAACGCCGAGTGGCTTACGCTGTACCGCGCGCGCCTGCCCCGGCAGGAGCCCTTTTTGCTGCTGCGCGAGGCCGCGGCCGTGGCGCCGCCGGTTACGCAGCTCATCGGCCAGATTCTGCAGTGCCCCTACGCCGGCGTGCTCAAGCGGGTGTTTTTGGAGGCGCGTTTCATGGATATGTTCGTGGAGCAGCAGAGCTATTTCCTGCGCCACGTAGCCGAGCCGCGCCCCCGCCGCTCCGACCGCGACCTGTTCCACGCCATACGCCACCACCTCGACGCGCACTACGCCGCGCCGCCCAGCCTGCTCGAGCTGGCCCGGCTGTTCGGCCTGAACGACTTCAAGCTCAAACGCGGCTTCAAGGCGGAATTTGGCACCACCGTCTTCGGCTACGTGGCCAACAAGCGCCTAAGCGAAGCCCGCGCCCTGCTCGAAACCACCGCCCGGCCCGTGCAGGAAATCGGCGAGGATGTGGGCTTCGCCAACCCGGCCCACTTCGCCACGGCCTTCCGCAAGAAGTTCGGCGTGGCGCCCTCGCAGGTGCGCCGCGACCCCGCCCTGCTCAAAGCCGCCGGGCAGGCTGCTCAATCAATAGCAAAGGAAACCAGCCCGTCATCCTGAGGAATAGGAGGAATAGAACGTCATCCTGAGCAGAGCGAAGGACCTTCCTCCAACTCCGCACCGCCGTTGCCGACGGAGTGCGGCCGCTTTTCACTCTTATAGCAAAGAAGCGCAGCTACCGCGGCCCGTACGAATTGGGCGTTGGTGGCTGCGCTTCTCAGTTGGTGCGGGGTGCGAGGAAGATCCTTCGCCTAGGGCTCAGGATGACGAGCGGATTATGCTCTTGCCCCCATTGCTGACTACGGCTACGCCTGCTTCGGCTCCGGTCCGCGGAACACATCCGTGCCTTGCACGGCCGGCAGCTTCACCGGCCGGCCCTCGCGTGCCGATTGGTACAGCGCTTCCATAATGCGGTGGTCCTGCAGGCCTTCTTCGCCGGGCGTGTGCGGGGGCTGGTTTTTCAGGATGCACTCCGAAAAGTGGTCCATTTCGGCCGCAAACTGATTTTTCTCGCTGAGCGTAATCTGGTTCTGCATCTTAGCCGGCCCTTCGGCGTGCGAGGTTTGCAGCTTCTGGCCAGTATAAGCGTAGGCGTTGTCGACGTGGATCCAACCCCGCTCGGCACTCACGCGGTAGAAGCGCGAGTCGTGGGTGTTGTAGTCGGTCACGCAGTTGACGACGACGCCCTCCGGGAAGCGCAGCTGAAACGACATCATTTCCTCGATTTCCTTGAACAGCGGGTTGCCGGGCGAGCTGTAGGTGTAGGCAAATACCTCGGTGGGCTCAGTGCCGAGCACGAAGCGGGAGGTGTTGAGGCAGTACAGGCCGATGTCGGGCAGGGCGCCGCCGCCGGCCAGGGCTTTTTTGTGGCGCCAGTGCTCGGGGTTGGCCGAGCTTTGGCTGTTCTGCGCCTCGATGTACTTGGGCTTGCCAAACTTGCTGTTGCGCACCATGTCGCGCACCTGCCGGTTGTAGGGCTCGTACTGAATGCGGTAGGCTATCATCAGCTTCACGCCCGCCTTCTTGCAGGCGTCTATCATCAATTCGCACTCCCGGGCCGAGGTGGCCATGGGCTTTTCGCAGAGAATGTGCTTGCCGGTGCTGGCCCCGCGGATGACGTACTCCGCGTGCAGGGAGTTGGGCAGCACGATATAGATGGCCTTGACCTCGGGGTTGTCCTTGAGCTTTTCGTAGTCTTGGTAACTGTAGCAGCTCTCGGGCGTGATGCCGTACTGCGCGGCCACTTTTTTGAGCTTTTCGGGCGAGCCGCTGACCAAGGCCACCGGCTTGGACTTCTTGCACTCCCCGAACGCCGGCAGGATTTCCTCCAAGGACAAATGCCCCAGCCCGACGATGGCGTAGCCCACGCGCTGCTCGGGCGGCAGCGGCGTGGGCACCGGCCCCGACTGCGGGTCCACGTCCGATTTCCAGGCCTCCAGCTCGATGGGCTGGTCGACGCCCGCGGGCACCTTGGCCGGCGGCGACACCGCTTCGGACGAAGGCACCGTCTGGCCCCCGGGCGCGGTGTAGGTAGTCGACGCATCCACCTCCGCGGCCGGCGTGCCGGTGGTGGGCGTGCCGGGTTTGGCTTCGGCCGCCGAGCCGCTGCCCCCGCCGGAATTGCAGCTGGCCAGCGTGGTAGCGGCCACGCCCACGGCCAAGCCGCGGCCCGCCAGGCTCAGAAATTCCTTGCGCGACACCTCCTGGCCGGCGTGGCGCAGCACAGTGTTCAATAGTTCGTTGGTGATGGACATCAGCGTGATTGGTTGTGGTAAGGACGGGGCGCCCGGCGCGGCGGCAGGGCACGCGCCGGCGGCGGACAGGATTAAATCATACCTAGCCCGGCAAGAAAAGGTTGGTAGCATAGTAGTTGCCGCTGGGCTAGTCGGCGCCGTCCGGGTCCGGGAACTGCGGCGGCTCGGTGGCGTACGGGCCGTGCTCGGGCTTGGTGGCGGAGCCCGCCAGCACGGCGCAGGCCAGCGGCGCTCCTTGATATATGCGCTGAAACAGCACCGCCGCCAGCCACATGGCCGGAATCGGGGCCAGCCAATAGATCCAGAGGTGCTCGTAGCGGCCGGCACCTACGGCCGCGCCCAGGCTGCGCGCTGGGTTTAGGCTCATGCCCGACAGCGGCGCCTCGAACGCCACGTACACGGCTAGCAGCGCGCCCACCAGCCAGCCCGTAAACCGGCGCAGCCGCTCGGCGTGCAGGGCGTAGAGCAGCACCCACATCAGCACGCCGGATATGACCACCTCGGCCAGCACGGCCACCCACACGCCGGCCGGGCCCGGCTCGGTCAGGTTGAAGTTGACGTCGGGATGGGCATACCAGCGCTGCAGGGCGTAGCTCAGCAGCTTGCCCGCCGCCGCGCCGCCGGCGCACTGAAACACGATGTACCAAAACGCATCGGCGCCGCGCAGGCTGCCCAGGTGCCAGAACGCTAGCGTCACGGCCGGGTTGATGTGGGCTCCGGAGCGTTGGCCCCAGGGGCTATAGGTGATGCCCACCACCACCAACCCCACCACCACCGCCAGCACGCTGCGGCGCAGCAGCTCGTTTTCGCCCAGCCAAGCCCGCAGCGGCAGATCGGGGTGGTTCAGGAGCACGCTGCTCACGCTGGTAACCGCGAGGAAAGCCGCCACGCCGGCGGCTTCGGTGAGGTAGTACGACCAGTGCCGGCGCAGCGCCGCGGTCAGGGATGCTACTAGTGCCATGGGCCACAAAACAGAAGCGCGCCGCGTCGCCCCCGGAAGGGCAGCGCGGCGCGGCAAAGCTCGTGGTATGTAACGGCCCGCGGGCGGCGGGGTTCGAAACGCTGCTTTACAGCTTAAACTGAGCGCACACTTTCACCCCAAAATTCTTGACGCCCGGCAGGTCGCGGTAGGTCAGGCGGTGCAGAAAATCGACGCGCACAAACTTGAAGATGTTCTCCACGCCGTAGCCCAGCTCGGCGTAGGGCGTGCCCGGCGTCAGGGCCCGGAACGTGGGCTGCGGCACGCCGGTGGCGTCGACGGGTGGCGTGGTGTTCTGGTTGGCCTTGCTCACCGTGCCGTAGAGCAGGTTGCCAGAGGCCACCAGGCGCCAGTCGAGCTTCTTGAGCAGCGGCACCGAGTTGATGAACAGCCCTTCGAAGTAGTGTTCGGCGTGCAGGGAGGCGTACCGGTCGCTCACGAACTCCGAGTAGCGCATCAGGTTGTAGGCGTTCGAAGTGTAGATGGGCGACTCGTTGCCGAGGTGGTTTTTGAGCACCGGGTAAGGCACCGTGCTCGGAATGTAGCCCGCGTCGAAGATGTACTCGGTGCGGCCCAGCTGCCCGAGCTGCACGCTCTGCTGCACCGACACGTTGAACTTCTGGTACTCAAAGTCGCTGCCGAGCACGCCGGGCAGGCCTAGGGTGTAGCGCAGCGTAAACACCGGCCACTTCATCGAGCCCACGGCGTAGCGGCGGTTCTGGTTCTGAATCAGCACCTCGCCCGGGGCGTAGCGCGACTCCAGAATCAGCTCCGAGAGGTTGAAGTTCTGCGCCGTCGGGGCGCCCTGCTCGTGGTTGTCGGTGGTGTAGTAGGTGAAGTTGTAGAGCGGGTCGAAGCGCTGGTGGCGCAGCGTAAGCTTCTGGGTGAAGTTGTGGAACAGGTCCGACTGCGCCGTCATCGAGGTCATGTCGCGCCACAGCGGCAGGCCGGGCTTGATGTTGCCGAAGCGGGCGGCGGCTTCAAACAGCGGGCTTTCCAGGGCCAGCTCGTTGTCGAGCAGGGCCACCAGGTCGATGTCGTGGCTGTACTTGGCGCTGAATACCGTCCAGTTTGGGCGGTTCAGAATGCGGTCCACCGAGAGGCCGTACTTAAATTCCCCGTCGCGGGTGCCGTAGGCGGTGTAGCCTTTCAGCAGCCAGTTCGGACTCAGCTCCGGGGTGCTGCGGAAGCCCACGCGCAGGCGGTGGCCCTCCACGTTGTTCCAGGTGTAGGTGCTCAGGATGGGGCCCAGCTCGAAGCGGCCGCGCGGGCCCAGCTCCTCGTAGCCGTTCACCACCAAGTCGGCCACTTCCAGGAAGGTGCGCACCGAGGGCAGCTTGCCCACCGAGTCGAGCACCGTGAGCGTGCGCGTTTCCTGCGCCGACAGCGTATCGGGGCGGTTCTGGGCGAAGAAGGAGGCCGGCGTCTTCAGCGCGTTCGGGTCGGCGGCGAAGGGCTGGTCGTAGAACGGCAGGTCGTGCGGCTGCCCGGCCTGGAAGTTGGAGTTGACGGTGTTGAAGCGCACCAGCAGGCCGGTTTGCTTGGGCGTGGGCTTCATGCCCACCACCACGCGGGTGCGCTGCGGCAGCCAGGGCCCGGCCGCCGAGGGCGTCAGGTCCTGGTACACCCGGATCTGATCCACGAAGTTGATGTTGGCCTTCGGGTCCACGCTCAGGTCCACCCGGCGCAGGGCATAGGAGTCGGTGGTAATCCAGATGCGGCCAGTGAAGGCCAAATCCTGGGCCCGGCGCGGAAACACCTTGAGCTGGTAGCAGCGGTTCGCACCAATCTGCACCGTGTCCTCCAGGTCGTAGTCGTAGGTGATGCGCCAGCCGTCGGCAATGGGCGAGATGAAATCCTTGCCCATCACCACCTGCCAGTTCGGGTAGAAGTCGTAATCCTGAAACGAGGAGCCGAGCACCTGCGAGAGCAGCGTGCCGTCGCGCGGGGCCACGCCGTGCAGCTGGCTGTGTTTGATTTCCTCCCGCTCGCGGTTGGGCCGGTGACGCACGAAGTAGCGCGACATTACCTCCGAGGCAAACAGGGGCACGGTGGGCTTGCCGTTGGCGTTGCGCTCCATTTCCCCCACCGACGAGGCCACCGAGGCCATGTCGCGAATTACTTTACGCTTGGCCAGCCGGTCGGTAATGTCCGACAACGACACCTCGATGCGGTTGTAGCTGTCGAATTCAAAGGCGTCGAGCCGACTTTTGTCGTTCTGCTTTTTGTGCTGCTGCACCTTGCGCAGAATGGCGTAGGCCGGGTTTTCGGTGGAGCGAATGACCACTTCGCCCAGCTGCTGGGCCGCCGAGGCCAGGGCGAAGTTCACCGCCTGGGGCGTCTGGGTGCGGCTCACCTTGCGGGTGCGCGGCTTGTAGCCCACCGCCGAAGCCGACAGCGAATCGGCCGGCTGGGTCAGAATGAGTTCGTACCGGCCGTTCTCGTCGGCCGTGGCGCCGGCGCTGGTGCCCTTCACGTACACCGAGGCAAACGGCACGGGTTGCCCGTTGCCGGCTTCGGTGACTTGTCCAGAAAATACAATTCGTTGGGCCACGGCGGGCTGCACGCCCAATGCCAGGAGCAGTACTCCCAGCCACGCATACGCGTACTTCATAACACGCTTCTCTCGGTCGACACCTCCTGGTGAGACGACGCTAGGCAACAAATACTTTGACGATAAGTCGCCCAAATCATTTCGGTTCTTAATAACGTGCTGACTGCCAATCATATATTTTCAACCTTTCTTGCTGGCGAACCGGTAGTCGGGTGGGAGGGGCAGCGGCGTATTAGGGGGAGGTACAGCTAGGAGGCGGGAACCCGCCGGTTGGTTGCCTGCCGGCTCTCACATAAACTGGGGAGGTCGGCGGGCGGGTAAGCAGATGAGTAAGCAGCAAGGGCACGCGGCGAGGCCGTCACCGGAACCTACCACGAGTCTAAATCCAGTACAAATATCGGTACTAACGCGTTAGAAATGAAGGTCTAAAGCGAAAAGCTTTTGGCAAAGGGCCCTGCGGCCTCTGCGGCGCCTTTTTACCCGTTGGTCGGCCTCACTACGTCCGGCGAAGCGGGTGGCCCGACTGAGGTACAGACGGGCCAAATGCAAAACGACCCGGCCGCCGCAATGGCAACCGGGTCGTTTTATCGAGGTAGCGGGGACTGGACTCGAACCAGTGACCTTTGGGTTATGAGCCCAACGAGCTACCAACTGCTCCACCCCGCACTGTTTGGTAATGCAAAAGTAATAGTCTTTTTCGGATTCGCCACTCTTGGGGTTGCACAAAGCGGAAATGATGGGCCTTTAGGCTGATAATCAGTGCAAATAATTTTGCCGGCATCCCGGCTGCCGCGGGCCGTACGAGCAAGCAGCACCATCTTTTGTCACCCGTTATGCGTCTTTTGCTCCACCGCGCCGCGCTATTACTACTAGCTGCCGGCCTGCTTACCGCCTGCAATGCCAACCACGACACCGACCAGCTGTCCATCGAGTCGCCCACGACGCGCCACAGCACCGCGCCCGAACCCGACAGCAGCGGCTATTCGGTGGACAGCTCCACGACGGTGCAGGAATAAGGGAAGAGACTGGGCGTTTGGAAGTTGGCAGCCTGGCCTTCTAGCTCCTAACCGCCTGTTCCCCTTGCCCTATCAGAACCGGCTGGTGATGCCGAAGTGGATTTTGGAGGCATTGAAGGCAAAGGGCTGGCTGTTGGTGCGGCCCAACGAGTACACGAACTGGAACAGGCCCGCGCCGGTGCGGAAGCTCAGGCCCGCGCCCAGGCCGGTGGGGGCGTCTTCGCCGGGGGCGCCGGATAGGCCCTGGCGCAAGTACGCCTGATCGGCGAAGAGAAACACGTAGGCTTCCGGCCCGGTGAACTGCCGCAGCTCCACGGTGCCCACGCCGTATTGGGCGGCGTAAAACTGCAGCTCGTTGAAGCCGCGCAGGGTGGCCAGGCCGCCGAGGCGGAACAGGTCGTTCTGAAACAGCCGCTGGTTGACCAGCGCCTCGCCGCGCAGGCGGGCGAGCAGCACGCCCTGCCGGCCCACCCGGAAGTAGTGCTCGGCCCGCCCGCTGAAGCTCACTTGGGTGCTGCGCAGGGGCAGCCCGTCGTAGAGCTCGGGCTTGATGTCGGCGTTTTTGCTGATGACCTTGGTGCCCACCGCGCCCTGGGCCACGAGCAGCGTGCCCCGGCGCGGAAACAGTGGGTCGTCGAGCGAGGAGCGGGTCACGTCGAGGCCGTAGGCGGTGTAGCGCGAGTCGATGTTGTCGGGCAGCGCCTGCAGAGTGCGCAGGCGCTGCTGGGCCAGCAGGCGGGAGTTGCGCTGCTCCACAAACACGCTGATGCGCCCGGCGCGGGCGTTGACGTGGCTGAGCTGCAGGCGCGGGCGCAGGGTCAGAAAGGTGCTGTCCTGCTTGAATAAGTTGAAGGTGCCGGCCACGTCGATGGGCGTGCCGAAAAAGTTGGGGTGCTGGTAAGCCGCGTCGAGCAGCTGCGAAGCCGCGTCCACCTTGCGCCACTGCAGGCCCAGCTGCTTGCCCCCGCCACCGATGTTGCGCAGGTTCAGCGTCACGTCGCCGGTTACCTGCACGCGCTTCTGGCCGGTGGTGGTAGTGGCGTTCGGCAGCACGCCCACAATGGCGTCGAACTGGTTGGCGTTGCGGTCATCGAGCAAGAGGTACAGGCGGGCCCGGCCGCGGGCGAAACGCACCTGCGGCTCCTCGCGCAGCTGCACGTAGGGCAGCAGGCGCAGCAGCCGGGCCGCGTCGTCGATGCGCTGCTGGCTATAGGGCTGCCCGGGCACGATCTGCAGGTACTTCATCAGGAAGCGCGCCTTGGTTTTGGTTTTGCCGAGCACCCGTACCGAGTCGAACACCACCACCGGGCCGCGGTCGAGCAGCAGGCGGGCGGAAATGTCGGCGCCGTGCAGCTGCACCGAGTCGAGGCGCACCTGGGCGAAGGGGTAGCCCTCGTTTTCGGCCCCGTCGAGCACGCGCTGCTGCAGGCGGGCCAGTTCGGCGGGTTGCAGCGGCTGGCCGGCGTAGAGCCGCTCCCGAAAGCCCGAGCGGCTGAGCACGTCCTCGGTCACGTTGCCGCGCTGCAGCCGCGCCCAGCGAAACCGCTCGCCTACGTAGAGGCGCACGGCCAGCGTATCACCGTGCCAGCGCAGCTCGTCGGCCGAGGCGGTGAGGTAGGAGTCGGTTTGCAGGGCCAGCACCAGCTCGCGCACCTGCTCCAGGGCCGCCAGCGTGTCGGGGGCCAGCAGGCGCGGGCGGTAGCGGCCCACAAGGGCTTGGTCGGCCGCTTCCACGTCGAGGCGAATGACCTTGGGCCGGGCCGCCGGCAGCCGGTGGGCGGCGCGGGCCGAGTCGCGCGGGGTGCGGGGGCGCGGGGGCAGCGGCGGGGCCTGGGTGCCGGGCAGGTTGGGCGAGGTAACCGGCGAGGTGGTGACCTGCGCGGCCGCCGGACCCGCGACCAGGCCAAGCACGAGGAGCAGCAGACGCCAGACGCGGGTATACCTTTGCATGTGGGGCTCAACGCCGCGGCGGGCGTTTTCATTTCGCCCGGCGGCGGGCGGCGAAAATTTTCGACCGGATAAGCGGGGCGGCGCGCCAAACGAACCAGACGCGGCGCCGGGCGGTTTCACAATCTTACTGCTGATTTGGCGTCGTGCCCGCCGACCGTTCCGCGAAGCTACGCGCCGCTGCGCGTTTCGCCGGACGAGGAGCGGGCCGCCGTCGGCACCGATACGCGAAGCGGAGCTTCGCGCCACTATGCGCCTCATGGCCGGACTTTACCTCCACATTCCCTTCTGCAAGCAGGCCTGCCACTACTGCGACTTTCACTTCAGCACCGCGCTGGGGCGCAAGCCGCAGGTGGTAGCGGCGCTGCTGCGCGAAATGGAGCTGCGCCAGGACTACCTCGGCGGCGCTCCGCTGAGCACGATTTATTTTGGCGGCGGCACGCCCTCCCTGCTGTCGGAAGCCGAGCTGCTGACCTTGTTCGAGGCCATCTATAAGCGCTTCGACGTGGCCGCGGATGCGGAAATTACCCTGGAAGCCAACCCCGACGACCTGTCGCGGGAGAAATTGCGCGAGCTGGCGGCCTCGCCCGTCAACCGCCTGAGCATCGGGCTGCAGAGCTTCCACGAGCCCCACCTGCGCCTGATGAACCGCGCCCACTCGGCCGAAGAGTCGCGTCGCTCGGTGCTGGCCGCCCAGGACGCGGGCTTCGCCAACCTCAGCATCGACCTGATTTACGGCGTGCCCGCGCCGGAGCCCGGGCACGGCATCTGGCAGCACGATTTGCGCGAGGCCCTGGCCCTGCAGGTGCCGCACCTCTCCTGCTACGCCCTCACCATCGAGCCGCAGACGGTGTTTGGCCGCCGCCTGCAGAAGGGGCAGTTCCGCGGGGCGCCCGAGGAGTTTGTGGCCCGCGAGTTTGAGCTGTTGCTCGAAGCCAGCCGCGCCGCCGGCTACGAGCAGTACGAAATCAGCAACTTCGCCCTGCCCGGCTGCCACTCCCGCCACAACAGCAGCTACTGGCAGGGCACGCCCTACCTCGGCCTCGGGCCCAGCGCCCACTCCTTCGACGGGCAGAGCCGGCAGTACACCGTGCCCAGCAACGCGCAGTACGTGCAGGGCCTGCTAGAGCGCGGCGAGCTGCCCGCCACCCGCGAGGACCTCTCGCCCACCGACCGCGCCAACGAGTACCTGATGACCAGCCTGCGCACCTCCCAGGGCTGCAGCCTGGCCTACCTGCGCCAGCTGGGCGTGGACCTGGCCACCGCGCGCGCCGCCTACCTGCAGCAGCTGCAGCACGACGGCTGGGCCGACGTCAGCGCCGACCGGCTGCGCCTCACCGACCGCGGCAAGCTGCTGGCCGACCAGATTACGCTGGAGCTGTTTCTGGAGGCGCCGGAGTAAGATGGCGGCGGTTCACCCCGTAGTCATTGCGAGCGAAGCGCGGCAACCCTTCCTCCAGTAGCACCGCCGACGCAATACCTGCTGCCCGAAAACCGACCCGCTCGAACTCCGCGGCCCCCAGTTTGCGGGGTTTGGTGTGCCGTTTCTACCACGAGAAGAACGATTGCCGCGCTTCGCTCGCCATGACGGCCGGGCGTTCCGTTGGCTGGGCTACCCTTCCGCGCGGCATCTGCGTAGCTTGCCCTGTTTCCCTTCCCCGCGTACCTTCCCCGCATGCAACGCCTCATTGACGCCGTCGAATACGGAGCCGACTTTTTCGTGGAGGAAATCCACATTCGCGCCATCGTGTTTGATAATTCCGACGACGTGACCCTCTGGGCCACCACCGTCTACGACGACCAGACGTACTTTTTCCACCTAGGCCTGCCCTTCGCGCAGCTCGATATCCTGCTGCGCCACGCCGGGGCCCGCGCCGGCGAGTTGCAGGAAGAGGTGGCCGACGCCCTGGCCCACGCCCCGCGGCCCTGCTTGCTGGAGTACACCAACGCCGAAGTCGAGCCCATCGTGCTGCCCGGCATTGCCCTGAAGCTCTCGTTTACCTACCCCGCCGACGAGGACGAGTTCATCGACGAGGACGACGAGGAAGCCAGCGAGGAGCGCTCCGCCGCCGACAACGTGTTTTACCTCGAAGGCATTTACCGTCGCCTCGATGCCTGATTCCGCGGACCACCAGCCGGTTTTTTACCTGATTTCCGGCCTCGGCGCCGACGAACGGGTGTTTCAGCGCCTGATTCCGCAGCTGCGCGGCACGGTGCACTACCTGCCCTGGCTTGCCCCCGCCGACCCCGACGAGCCCCTGCCCGCCTACGCCGAGCGCATGGCCACCGCTATTCCGCTGGACCGACGCTGCTGGCTGGTGGGCGTGTCGTTTGGCGGCACGGTGGCCCTGGAAATAGCCCGTCTGCGGCCCCTGGCCTTGGTCGCGCTGATATCGAGCATTCCCGGCGCCGACCAACTGCCGCCCCTGCTCAAGCTCATTCGCGCTACCGGCGTGCAGCACTGGCTGCCTCCGCAAATTCTTAAATTCACGCCCCGCCTGGGCCAGTGGTATTTTGGCGTCAGCAACGGGCCGGAGTATCAGCTGTTTCGGCAGATTCTCTGGGACCAGGAGCCGCGCTACACCCGCTGGGCCATTCGCAGCCTGTTCCGCTGGGACAGTCGCGACATCGGCCCCGCCGTGCAAATCCGCGGGACGCACGACCGGGTGTTCCCGCCCGGCCCGGCCAAGGTCGAGTACCTCATCCAGGGGGGCACGCACTTCATGGTCTACAGCCGCGCCGACGAAGTAGCCCGCATCCTCAACCAACTCGCCGGCGAGTTCCGCTCCGAGCCGCCGGTTGTCTGACGGTGAATAAGCGAGGTAGTGAAATGGTGAGTGGCGTTTCATGTGCGCAAGCGGCGCAGCCCCGGCCTCCTGACCATCCACTCCCCCATTCACCACCTCCCCATCTCACTATATGTTCACTCTCCAGCACCACGGCCGCACGTTCCGGTTCGATGTCACGGCGCCGCTCGACATTGCCCTGCCGCTGGCGCCCGGGCCCGATCAAGTCAACTGCTTCTGGGCCGAGCCGGTCGACATCGACGTGATTCGCGTCGGGGATTTTGTGGGCTCGGTGGCCGAGGGCGGCAGCACCAACTACAAGCGCGTGCACCTGACGCCCCACGGCAACGGCACCCACACCGAGTGCTACGGCCACATCAGCCCCGACCCGGCCGCCACGCTGCCCAACTGCCTGGAGCGGTTCCTGTTCGTAGCCTGGCTGCTGTCCGTGGAGCCCCGCCGCCGGATCGACGGCGACTTAGTAGTAGAGCTGGCCGACGTGCTCCCGCTGCTGCAGGCTGCGCCGGTACCGCCCGAGGCGCTGGTGCTGCGCACCCTGCCCAACGACGAGGCCAAGCGTCGCCGCCAGTACTCGGGGCAGAATCCGCCTTACATCAGCGCCGAACTGGCGCAGTACCTCGTCGAGCAGGGCATTGAGCACCTGCTGCTGGATCTGCCCAGCGTCGACCGGGAGCTAGACGCGGGCGTGCTGGCTGCCCACCACGCCTTCTGGCAATACCCCGACCGCATCCGGCGCGGCGCCACCATCACCGAGCTCGTCTTCGTGCCCGACGCGGTGCCCGACGGCCTGTACCTGCTCAACCTGCAAGTGACCATGCTGGCCCTCGACGCCAGCCCGAGCCGCCCCGTGCTCTACGCGTTGACCGAAGCCGGCGGCTGGGCTGGGCACTAAATACTGCCTGAAGTCGAGAATTACAATTTTGGGAGCTCGACCTTAGTTAATTGCAAATAGAGACGCTCGAAGGATAATATAACTAAGAAAAAATATAGGACTAGCTGCGTAGCTACCAGCCAGTTGTACCTTTGCCGGGATGTAAAGTCGGCTGCAGAAGACCCAGTGGGGGTCTTCGGGTCGTTTCGGGTCCAAGGTACTATTATGGGAAAAACAGTACGCATTGCAAGCCTAGCCCTTTTGTTGCTAGGCGGATTGTCTCTTCGTGCACAGGCGCAAGCTGACGTTGCTACCAACGTCAGCGGCGCCACCAGCGCACCGGCTGGCAGCACGGTTACTTACACCTTATCGGTGACGAACAATACCAGCGGCAGCGCGGCCACCGGGGTGATACCCCAGTTGCGCTTCACTGGCACGGTGCCCGCCAACGTGAGCATCTCCAACCAAGGCACCATTGATGGAAGCGGGGTGGTGACGTTCCCGGGCCGGGACATCGGCGGGGGCGGTACCTTCCAGCCGACGGTGCGCTTTACCATGCCGGCCAGCGGCTCGGTCAGCGCCACCGCGTCGAGCACCAGTACCAGCACCGATGCCAACGCGGCTAACAACAACGGCACGGCCGCGTCGGCCGGCGTGACCACGACGGCTACGCAGGTAGCCGACGTGGTTACCAGCATCGGCGGGCCGAACGTAGCGTCGGCCGGCCGCTCGGTGACTTACCAGGTGGTGGTGACCAACTACGGCCCTTCCTCGGCTACCGGGGTGACGGCCCAACTCACGCTCACCGGCGGGGCCACGGGCATTACGGTGAGCAGCGGTTCGGTTAGCGGCAACATCGTCACCCTGACGGCCCCCGGTACCCTGGCCAGCGGTGCATCGGCTGCCTACACCGTACGCTTCACCATGCCCGCCTCCGGCAACGTGACGGGCAAGGTTACGGCCTCCTCGACCACGGCCAACGGCGACCCGGCCGTCGACAACAACAACGGCAACGCCCCGGGCTCCAACATTCAGACCACGCTCGTAACTCAGACGGCCAGTGAGCTGTGTGCCGCCCCCGGCAGCGACGGGAGCATTACGACCACGGCCAACCAGCTGCTGAATACCTACTACCCCGGCCAGGGCAGCCCGGCTGCCGGCACCAGCTCCCTCTCCGTCGGCTCGCCCTCGGGCAGCAACGTGCTGCTGCGGGCCGGTGACCTGGTGCTCATCATGCAGATGCAGGGCGCCGACATCAGCACCACCAACTCCACCGCCTACGGCAGCGGTTCGACCAGTGGCTACGGACGCGGCACGCTCGGCACCAACCTCTCGGCTGGGCAATATGAATACCGGATTGTGCAGAGCATTTCGGGCAGCACCGTCACGCTCACCACGCCCCTGACCTACTCGTACCAGGACGCCGACGCCACCGGCACGGCCGGCCAGCGGCGTTACCAGGTTATTCGGGTGCCACAGTACCAGGCCCTGACCCTCGGCGCCACCCTGACGGCGCCGTACTGGAACGGCCGCACCGGCGGCGTGTTGGCCCTCGACGTGGCCGGTACCCTCAACCTCAACGGCAATACTATTGACTTGAGCCGCCGCGGCTTCCGCGGCGGTGCCGGGCGCGGGCTCACCGGCTCGAACACGGCCGGCCTTTCGGCCAGTGACTTCCTGACCTCGGCTACGCTGAACACCAACGGCTCCAAGGGCGAGGGCATTGCGGGTACGCCGCGCTACGTCAACAACAACGGCGTGCTCTTCGATACGGGTGTGGAAGGTTACCCCGGCGGCAGCTACGGCCGCGGCGCACCCGGCAACGCTGGCGGCGGCGGCACCGATGGCAACCCCACGGCCAACGACCAAAACACCGGCGGCGGCGGCGGCGCCAACGCGGGCATTGGCGGCTTCGGCGGCAATGCCTGGGACTCGAACCTGCCTACGGGCGGCGTGGGCGGCGCCCCCTTCACCCAAGCTTCGCCCAGCCGCCTCGTAATGGGCGGCGGCGGCGGCGCTGGCACGACCAACAACTCCACCGGTACGCCGGGTTCGGGCTTTGCCAGCTCCGGCGGCGCCGGGGGCGGCATCGTGATTCTGCGCGCGACGACCGTCAGCAGCTCGGGCACCATCAACGTCGACGGTGAGAGCATGGGCTACGTACCGGCCAACGACGGTTCGGGCGGCGGCGGCGCCGGGGGCAGCGTGCTGATCCTGGCCAACAACTCGCTGAGCAACGTGCGCATCACGGTGCGCGGCGGCACAGGCGGCTCCAATACCGGGAGCGGCGCCCCGCACGGCCCCGGCGGCGGCGGTTCGGCCGGCATCATCTACGTGTCGTCGTCGGCCGCCGGCGGCTCGTCGGAACTGCCCGGCAACAACGGCGCCACCGCGGGCAACATCGCCTACGGCGCCACGGCCGGGGGAATCAGCATCGCGGCCACGAAAATCGACGTGACGCCCAGCGAAACCACCAACACGCCCTCTGGCGCCAATTGCGTGGCCGACGTCACCACTACGCTCATCGGCTTTACCAACCTCGCGGCCGGTCAGCCCGTCACGGCGTTTGAGGTAACCTTCAGCAACAACGGCCCGAACGTAGCCCAGCAGGTCACGCGCCGCGTGTTGCTGCCCACCGGCGCCACAATGACGGCGGCTCAGCAGGCTGCGCTGCCCGCCGGGGCCACCTACGCCAACGGCGTTATCGACTTTGGTACGCTCATCACCCTGGCCAGCGGCGCTAGCAACACCTACCAGTTCACCTTCACGGCCCCGACTGCCCCCGGCACCGGTACGATTAGCAGCTTGGTGTCGACGAGCACCAACCAGGGCAGCGACAGCGCACCCAACCAAGCGACCCTGAACGTAACCATCTCGACGGCCGCCGATGTATTTACGACCGTTGCGGCCCCGGCCAATGCTACGGCCGGGAGCACCGTCAGCGTGACGGCCACGTTCGGCAACAACGGCCCGCAACAGGCCACCGGCGTTACCCAGCAACTGCTGCTGCAGGCCGGGGTGAGCGACGTGGTGGCCCCGGGCGGCACGATTTCGGGTACCCCGGGCGGGCTGTACACGATTACTTACCTCTCGAACGGCACGCTGCCGCCCAATACCAGCGCCCAGTACAACGTGACCTACACGGCTCCCGGGTCGGGCTCGATTCAGGCGCTGTCGCAAATCAACACGTCTTCCAACGAAGGCAGCAGCACGGCCAACAACTCCGCCTCGGCCACGACGACTTTCGCCGAGCTAGCCGACGTGGCGGTGGCCATTACCTCGGCCCCGGTTGCGCTGAACCAAAACTCCAACTCCAGCGCCACGGTCGTATTTACGAACAACGGGCCTTCCACCGCCAGTGGCATTACCCGCTCGGTGGTGCTCACAACGGCTACTCTGAGCAACGTCACGGCTACGAACGGCGGCACCGTGGTGCGCAGCACGGGCACCAACCGGTACACCATTACCTGGACCTCGCCCACCACGCTGGCCAGCGGGGAAAGCGTGACGGAAACCGTGAACTTCCGCACCGGCAACCCCGCCGTGGAGTTTTCGATTATTGCCACCATCGGCACGACCACCGACGAGAACGGTGCCACCGCTAACAACACGACCACTGACATCGTCAACGACAACCAGCGGGCCGACGTAACGACCAGCTTCCCGTCGGGCGGCACCACGATTAGCGCCGGCCAGGCCACGGGCAACTACACCGTGCGCTACCTGAACAATGGCCCCGACCCGGCCGTGAACGTGACGCGCCGCGTGACGCTGCCCACCGGGGCCACGCTGTCGGCCGCCCAGGAAGCGGCCTTGCCCAGCGGGGCGTCGTTCAACAACGGCGTTATCGACTTCGGCACGCTCGCCTCGCTCAACGCCGGCAGCTCGACCGATTTGACGTTCAGCTTCACGGCGCCGACCACGGCGGGCACGGGTTCCTTGGTGAGCAACACCAGCATGAGCACCCGGCAGTCTACCACCACTAACCAGACGGATCAAGCTACGCTGAACCTCACCATCGGCGCCGTTGCCGACGCATACGTGACGCTCAGCGGTCCGACCACCGTTACCGCCGGGGGCACGGTCAGCCTGACGGCTACCTTTGGCAACAACGGCCCCTCCAATGCGGCGGTAACTACCCGGACGGTAACGCTGCCGGCGGGGGTAAGCAACGTCTCGGCGCCCAACGGCACGGTCAGCGGCTCGACGGCAGCCGGCTACACCATCACGTACGGTGCGGCTACGGTCAACAGCGGCACCTCGACGGGCTTCGGTATCAGCTACACGGCGCCGACTACCGGCACGGTGGCCGCCCAAGGCACTATTGCGACCAGCACCAACCAAGCCGGCCAGACCAGCAACGACACCTACACCCTCGGCACCAGCGTGTCGGAAATTGCCGACGTAACCACCACGCTCAGCGGCCCGGCTTCCGGGGTGCAAGGGCAGGCCGTTGGGCCGTACACGGTTACGTTTACCAACAACGGCCCCTCGGCCGCCAGCTCCGTTACGCGCCGCGTGACGCTGCCCGCCGGGGCTACCGTCACGGCCGCGCAATTGCCCGCCGGGGCCACCACCTCCACCTCGGGCAGCGGCAGCAGCGCCGTCACCACTGTTGATTTTGGTACGCTGACTTCGCTGCTAACGGGCGCGGCCAACCAAAGCCAAGTGCAGTTCAGCTTCACGGCGCCGGACTACGCCAGCACCAACGCCACGTTGACCAGCACCGTGGGCACCAGTACCAGCCAGGGCACCGACGTTGCCGCCAACCAAGCCAGCCTGACCCTGACGCTGGAAGCCGCCGCCGATGTGGTACTGACCATCACGGCGCCGACTTCGGTACAGGCTTCGCTGAACCCCACCAGCCCGGCGACGTTTGCGTACCAGTTTGCGCTGACCAACAACGGTCCGGCCTTCGCCACCAACGTGGCCACCTCGGTGCAACTGGCCCGCGGCCTGCGCACCTCGGGTTCCTTGCCGGAAGGCGCGGCTTATAACGCTGAAACCGGCGTGCTGACGCTGCCCACGGTGAACACGGTGTACGCCAACGCGGCTGCCTTCACCTACACCGTAAACTTTCTGGTGCCGAGCAGCAACTACGCGTTTTCGGCTCCCACCAACGCCAGCGGCACGCCTACGGTGCTGCCCCTGCCCGCCACTGGCAACGCTACCTCGCAAACCACCGACCCGACGAGCAGCAACAACACCAACCGGGTAGCCAACGTGGCCGTAACGCTGCCGGCGGGCTCCTGCGGCGGGTCCACGTTCAACGGCACGGCCTCCACGCAGGGCCTGTATGCGGAGTACTACAACACGGACTTCTCCGGCAGCAACGACCCGAACTTCTTCACCAGCAACACGCCCCGCTTCGCCCGGACCGAAAGCACCGTCAGCTTCTCGGATAACCTGCGCAGCGGCTACAACGTGTGGGGCGAAACCGGGGCCAATGCTTCCACCACGAGCCCGCAATACCTCAGCGCCCGCTACCGCGGCTACATCACCATTCAGACGGCGGGCAACTACGTCTTCACGCTGGGTAGCGACGACGCCTCGTTCCTGTGGGTGGGCAACCGCGCCCAGGACAACCCGCTGAACACGAGCCGCGCCCAGGTGTCCAACGGCGGCGCGCACGGCGTTGTGACCATCAACAGCGCCCCGCTCTACCTGAATGCCGGCTCTTACCCCATCGTCATTCTCTACGGCCAAGGCAACGGCGGTACCGAACTGCGCTTCGAGTACTCGGGGCCCGATACCAACGGCAGCAGCGTGCTGGTGCCGGCCTCGGCCCTCTGCTCCCGCTCGTTTATCGGGGCGCCGCTGCCGGTTGAGCTTACGGCCTTCACCGCCCGCCCGCAGGAGCGCGACGCCCTGCTGAACTGGACCACTGCCCAAGAGAAGAACAACGCCCGGTTTGAGGTGGAACGCTCCCTCGATGGCCACCGCTTCGAAAAAGTAGCCGAGGTGGCTGGTTTCGGCAACAGTACCTCGGTGCGGCAATACAGCCACACCGACGCCGGCGCGGCCCGTTTGGGCAACCTGGTGTACTACCGCCTCAAGCAGGTAGACTTCGACGGCACTTATTCCTACAGCGACGTGCGGGCCGTGACCTTTAAAGCTGGAGTGGCGCAGGCGGCTTTGGTACCGAACCCGAGCACGGAAGCCACTACGCTCGACCTGAGTGCCTTGCCGGCCGGTACCTACCACGTCAGCCTGTACGACGTGCGCAGCCGCCTGCTGCAGGGCTTCGAGCAAGCCGGGGGCACTACCAAAGTCCTTGACGTGCACACGCTGCCCGCGGGCGTCTACGTGGTGCGCGTGCGCAACGGCGCGTTCCTGACCACGCTGCGTCTGGTGAAGCACGACTAACCTAGGCTTCGCGTAACGGCGGCGCCGACACCGGGTAGCTATTCCTTTCGGATGGCTGCCTGCTGTCGGCGCCGCTTTTTTGGGCCCGTCGGCGTAAGATGGGCTGGGTGGGCTCCGGGTGGAGTGTAGCAACCGCCTCAACGGGCGTTTTGCGCCTCGCTGCGGGAACCGGACGAGCCGATTGATACCTGGACAAGTCCGACGACCCGGGCGCGGCTAGGCGCTGGTAGGAAGACAAGCGTACAGCTACTCTATCTAGACGAGGAAGCAGAACGTAACGGCGGCTGGTCACAGCCCCGGAAAAGCAAGCTGCGGTGCCCAGGTATTGATTGCCCCGCTCGATTGGAGGGCAACTACCTCGGCAACGCGGCCACCAACGGCAACAAAAAAAGCCCGCCGGGAAGGCGGGCTTTTGGAGTATCAGGAGCGAGGCTACTTACGCAGCAGCTTCCTCGGCAGCAGCCGGAACCACCGTCACAAACGAACGGTCCTTGCGGCCTTTGCGGAACTGTACCGTGCCGTCAACCAGCGCGAACAGGGTGTGGTCTTTACCGATACCCACGTTCTGGCCGGGGTGGTGCTTGGTGCCGCGCTGACGCACGATTACGTTGCCGGCAATGGCCAGCTGGCCACCGTAAAGTTTTACGCCGAGACGCTTGCTATGCGATTCGCGGCCGTTGTTGGAGCTACCTACGCCTTTCTTGTGTGCCATGGTATTTAGAGAGTTGTCAGTTGTCAGTTGCGGGTTGTCAGTTCTGCAGCCAGCACCTGCAAGGTACTGACAACTGACCACGTTAAACTGTCAACTCGGCCTTAGCCGATGCTGTTGATCATTACTTTGGTGTAGTCCTGGCGGTGCGTGTTGAGCTTCTTGTAGCCCTTACGACGCTTCTTCTTGAAGACAATCACCTTGTCGCCGCGGACGTGGCCGAGGATGGTGCCTTTCACTTTTACGTCCGACAGGAACGGGGCGCCCACGCTCAGGGTGCCGTTGTTGTCGGTCAAGAGTACATTGCCCAGCTCTACTTCGTCGCCGACGTTGCCGGCCAGTTTGTGGGCGTACACAAATTTATTGGCTTCGACTTTCGTCTGCTTGCCGGCTATGTCTACGATTGCGTACATCGGTTCTCCGCGGGTTTTCTGAAAATGGAAGGCAAAAGTACGAGGTGGGTTTGACATTACCAAACCTAACGCGTTAATCCTCTTGTACTCGCCGGATTTTCGGCTGCGCAAGCCCGCCGGCAGGGCTCCTTGCGCCGGTACGCGCATAGCATTTTTGTGGACAACTTGAATTGTTAACAGGCGAAATGTGGATAACTATTTATAAAAGCTGGCTTATTCGCAGAATTATTGGCTTTTGCCCTGAAATGGCTGGTGCGCTTGCCCTCAGTCGCTTAGCAAAAAATTAACAGACAAAAAAGCGCCAATCAGCCGGGCGGCTTGGACCGGCCGGGCTATCTTTGAACTCCCGGTCGGCCGGGCGGACACCGCCAACCGGGTCCCGCACCGCGCCGAACAATTGCCGCCGGCCGTGGTTGCTGCAACCGGCGGCGCGGCGCTTTCCCCGCCTTACTTTCGACCGTTTCATCCCTGTTGCCCAGCCCATGGAACCGCTCCTCGTTGAAAACCCCAACCGCTTCGTGCTCTTCCCCATTCAGCACGACGACGTGTGGCAGATGTACAAAAAAGCCGAAGCCTCCTTCTGGACGGCCGAAGAGATTGACCTTTCGCAGGACCAGAAAGACTGGGACTCGCTCAACGACGGGGAGCGGCACTTCATTTCGCACGTGCTGGCCTTCTTCGCCGCCTCCGACGGCATCGTGAACGAGAACCTGGCCGTCAACTTTATGCAGGAGGTGCAGATGCCCGAGGCACGCTGCTTCTACGGCTTCCAGGTGATGATGGAAAACATCCACTCGGAAACCTACTCCCTGCTCATCGACACCTACATCAAGGACCCCAAGCAGAAGGATTACCTCTTCAACGCGCTGGAAACCGTGCCGGCCGTGGCCAAGAAAGGCCAGTGGGCCCTGAAGTGGATCAACTCCGAGAACTTCACCGAGCGCCTGATTGCCTTTGCCGCCGTGGAGGGCATTTTCTTCTCCGGCTCGTTCTGCTCCATCTTCTGGCTGAAAAAGCGCGGCCTGATGCCCGGCCTGACCTTCTCCAACGAGCTGATCAGCCGCGACGAGGGCCTGCACTGCGACTTTGCCTGCTTGCTCTACGAGCGGTACCTGCAAAACAAGCTGCCCGAAAGCCGCGTGCACGACATCATCCGCGACGCGGTGAGCATCGAGCAGGAATTCGTGACCGACGCGCTGCCCGTGAACCTGATCGGGATGAACGCGCAGGCCATGTCGCAGTACATCGAGTTTGTGGCCGACCGCCTGCTCGTCTCGCTGGGCTACAACAAGATTTACAACGCCTCGAACCCCTTCGATTTCATGGAAATGATTTCGCTGCAGGGCAAAACCAACTTCTTCGAGAAGCGCGTGGCCGAGTACCAGAAAGCCGGCGTGATGAGCGACCGGGAACAGAACGTCTTCTCGCTCGACGAAGATTTTTAAGCGGTCCTCGTTGCCCTTGAGCGAAGCCCGCGGCCCCGGCCGCGGGCTTTTTTTTGCGCTTTGCCGCCGGGCGCGCCATACCAAGCCCCGCGGCGGGGCGTTAGCGCAGTATCCCTCGCTTTTTGATGACTACTATGCGCCGATTCTACGCCCTTGGAGCCGCCCTTTTACTGGCCGCCCAGCTAACCCAGGCCCAAACCGCCGGCTTCGCGACGCTCAGCGGGCAGGCCATGGGCGCCTACCAAAACAAACAGTACGCCGAAGCCGGCAAGCTGTTCGACCAGGCTTTTCGGGATAAAAAGGCCCAGCCAACCGCCAGCGACTACTACAACGCCGCTTGCGCCTGGGCCCTGGCCGGCAACAAGGATCAGGCTTTCCGCTACCTCGACCAAGCCACTGCCGCCGGCTGGGAAAACGTGGCCCACCTCAAGCAGGACACGGACCTCGACGGCCTGCGCGCCGACAAGCGCTGGCAGCCCCTGCTCGGCAAGCTAGAAGCCTCGGTGGCCCGCATCGAAGCCAACTACGACATGCCCCTGAAGCGGCAGCTTGATTCCATCTACACCACCGACCAGGGCAGCCGGCAGCAGCTAGGGGGTATCCAGCAGAAATACGGCGCAAACTCACCGGAAATGCAGGCGTTGTGGAAGCAGATGGGCGAAACCGACGCGCGCAACCTCCAGAAAATTACGGCTCTGCTCGACCAGCGCGGCTGGCCCAGCAAAGCCAAAGTGGGCACCCGGGGCTCCCAGACCGTGTTCCTGGTGATTCAGCACTCCGACCGGCCGACCATGGAGAAGTACTTTCCCCTGGCCCAGCAGGCCGTGGAGCGTGGCGACTTGGCCAAAGCGGACTTTGCCCTGATGCAGGACCGCCTGCTGATGTGGCAGGGCAAGCCCCAGCGCTACGGCAGCCAGGTCGTCAACGACGTCAAAACCGGGAAGGCGGGGTTTTACGCCATCGAAGACGAGGCCCACGTGGACGAGCGGCGCGCCAGCATGGGCTTGGGCCCGCTGGCCGACTACGCCAAGGGCTTTGGCTTTACCTACACGCCGAAAAAGTAACCGCTACAAGGCCACGGCCCGCACGACCTGCGTAGTACCGCCGGCAGTGAGCTGCACGTAATACACGCCGGCCCGCAGGCCGCCGCGCGCCCAGGGCTGCCGGTGCCACCCCGCGGCTACCCCGCCCTGGCGCAGCAGCGCTACTTCCTGCCCCAGGCCGTTGAGCACCCGCAGCTGCACTTGGGCCGCTGCGGGCAGGTAAAACTCCACCGTCGTGCCGCCCTCGAAGGGGTTGGGACTCACCGGGTACAGCTTGGGCGTGGCGCTGGGGGCGCGGTGCAGGGTGTAGCTGTCGACCAGGGCCCGGCGCCGGGTGAGAAACTGTAGCGTGAGGCTGTCGGCATTGGCGGTGAGCAACTGCGCGCCGTACTCGCCGACGAATGTGCGCTGGCTGCCGGCAACGGGTGGGTTGCGCACCGGGTAGAGGCTGCGCCCGCCCAAGCCGTTGATGAAGTAGGGCAGCCCGTCGACTTCCAGCTGCTCGTAGTGGTGGTCGTGGCCGCTGAGCACCACCGAGGCGCCCCAGCGCCGGAAGGGCCACTGCATGTAGCGCGTGTTGCCGTGGGGGCCCGAGGAGTAGGGCGCGTGGTGGAAGTACACCACCTTCCACGGCTCCGGGGCCGCGGCCAGCCGCTCGCGCAGCCAGCGCGCCTGCACCGAGCTGGAATCGACGCCGTCGGGCTCCTGCGGGTCGCTGTTGAGGGCGAAGAAGTGCACCGTGCCGCGCACGAACTCGTAGTAGCGGCCGTTGCCGGGCAGCGTGAAGTAGCGCCGGTATGGTTCGCCGTTGTCGGTGTAGTAGTCGTGGTTGCCGAGCGAGGGGAAAAAGCGGTTCGTGCTGGCGCTGGGACCGTAACGGCCGTGGTAGTTGCCGATGTACTGGTGGTAGTACTGCCCGATGTTCTGGTCGATGGTGAGCGAGTCGCCGGAGTCGTAGTTGTTGTCGCCCAGGGTCAGGATAAATTCCGGGTCCCAGCTGTCGACCAAGGCCGCCACGTCGCGCTCGGCCGGGCCGGCGTAGCCGTAGTCGCCGATGACGGCAAAACGCTGGGCGCTGGCGCGGCCCGCCAGCAGCCAGAGCAGCAGCACGGGCAGGTAGCGCCAGGGTAAGGGGGTAGAGTTCCTCATGCAGATACGGGCGGCGAAGACGACAGGGAGGTAAAAAACATTACTGCGCTTCAACCGACATAGTTCGATTTTGCCCGTAATTCGCGGCCTCATTGAGTGTTGCTTCTATTTCCGCGTGCGCTTTGGGGGTGTTGCCCGCTGCTTCGGTAGCCGCGGTGCTTCCCCGCTTCTAAGATAACCACATGCTACCCACATTACCCGCGGCCGAACGCCGGTTCCGGTCGGCGGCCCGCTGCGTGCCCGGCCCGTTGGTCGACCCAACCCGCCAACCCGTCTAAGCGAGTTGCCGGCAACCGTTACGCATCCCGAATTTTCGGCCGCCGGGCTGAAGGTGCAACTGCGCGTACTGCGCCGCGCCGCCGCACGGCCCGGCGCCGCTGCTTTTCCCGACTCTACCTGTCCAGACAACTCCCCATTTATGCGACAAATCCTTACGCCTGTCCGCCTCGTGTGGGCGCTGCTTGCCCTGCTGCTGCCGGCCCTGCCCGCCGCGGCCGGCGGTGATACGCTCACCGTGCCGGCCCCGTACTACCACGTCGACGCCGCCAACCACCTCATCCTCGTCAACCAAGATGTCGACGTGCTCAGCGCCGGAGCTACCACCAACCCCAACTACCTCGCCCTCGACCGCGTCTACAGCCTGACCCGGCCGCTGGGCCGCATCAGCACCGACTCGTCGTACCGGGCGGTGGCCGCGGGCGCGGCGTACACGCTGTTTTTTACCAAGCTGCCGGTGGTGCACATCGACACCCGCTACCCGATTGTGGACGCGCCCAGCGTGTACGCGCAGCTGCAGCTGACGGAAACGTCCGGGCGGCAGGTGCAGGCCAAGCTCGGCATTGAAATTCGCGGCGGCTCGTCGCAGGCGCTGCCCAAGAAATCCTACGAGCTGAGCTTCTGGGCCGATACCACCGGCGCCAGCTCGGCCGACGTGACGCTGCTGGGCATGCGCACCGACAACAAGTACAACCTGCAGGCCCTCTACAACGAGCCGCTGCGCTTCCGCAGCAAGGTAGCCAACGCGCTCTGGCAGGAAATTCACCAGATCTACTACAAAGCCCAGGAGCCCGAGGCCAAAAACGGCATTGCCATGCAGTACGCCGAGCTGTTCTTGAACGGCGAGTACCGCGGCCTCTACGCCCTGACCGAGCGCGTGGACCGCAAGCAGCTCAAGCTCAAGAAGTACAACAACGGCATCACCGGCGAGCTGTACAAGGGCGTCGACTGGGCCGGGGCGCCCACGTTCAGCTCGGTGCCGCCCTTCGACAACACCCTCGACACCTGGGCCGGCTTCGAGTACAAGCACCCCGAAGAGCAGATCGACTGGACCAACCTCTACAACTTCTGCCTCTTCGTCAAAAACAGCACCGACGCCAACTTCTACGCCAACTATCGGCAGAAATTTCACCTGGGCAACGCGGTCGACTACTACCTGTTTCTGAACCTGACCCGGGCCACCGACAACACCGGCAAAAACATTTACATCGCCAAGTACAAGCAGGGCGAGCCGTACTACTACGTGCCCTGGGACCTCGACGGCGTGTTCGGCACCGACTGGCAGGGCGTGAACACCGGCTCCGTCGACGACATCCTCACCAACGGCTTCTACCAGCGCCTCAACCAGGACTGCTCCGCCGGCGGCTTCCGCCAGACACTGACCGCCCGCTGGCAGGCCCTGCGCACCACGGTGATTACCGAGCAGCACATCATGGCCAAGTTTCGCGCCGAATACAACTACCTGGCCGGCAACAATGCCTACGCCCGTGAGCAGCTGGTGTGGGGCGGCACCCAGCAGGACACCACCCAGCTGGGCTACATCCAGGGCTGGGTGCGCAGCCGCCTGAGCTACCTCGATGGGGTGTTTGGCCAGAGCTGCAACGGCGTGACGGCGGCCAAAACCGCGGCCACGGTCAACCCCCTGCTGCAGCTCTACCCCAACCCCGCCACCGACAACCTGCGCATCGAGAGCGAAGCCCGCGGCGGCGAGCTGAGCCTCCGCGACCTGAGCGGCCGTGTGGTGCTGCAAACGACGCTGAAAAGCGCCCAAAGCCAAGTGGACGTGCGCGCCCTGCGCCGCGGCCTGTACGTGGTGACGCTGAAAACGCCCACCGCCGTGGTCACGCAGAAGCTGCTGCTGGAGTAGCGGCCGCTTGTCAGTAAGAATGCAAAAGCCCGCGGCCAAGGTCGCGGGCTTTTTTGTTGGCAGAGGGCCAATAAAGACGGAGGAAACCAGCCCGTCATCCTGGGCTTAGCGAAGGACCTTCCTCGCACCCCGCGCCGCCGCCCAAGTCCAAGCTCAGAAGCTCAGGCGTTGTAATTATAAGCCAGCCACGTCGGGTTCATGGTGGCAATGAGCGCATCCTTCTTGGCCCGGGTCCAGCCCTTCAATTCTTTCTCCCGGGCAATAGCAAGGTCCTTCGCTAAGCTCAGGATGACCGTTCAGCTTTGTCGGTCTTTTCCTACTCCCTTTGGCCGGAAACAGCCCCAACCAGCTTAGCAAAACCGGCCCAAATCAGCAACCTGATTTTGCCGGCTTCGGCGCCCAAAACGCTTATGTGGATAACTTCTAAAAATCGGCCCGCACGGTAGCGGGAACCGATTGTGGAAAACTTTCCGGCCGCGGATTGATTCAGGCAAACAATGCGGCCGAGTATATTCCGGACAGTAACGGCGCGGACCGGGCACGAAACGGATGAGCTTAGGCTAATTCCTCTCTGCCCAGTCCGCGCTGCCGCAACCCACACACCTCCAACCCTTTTTACGCCAAACCTCACCCCGCCTATGCTGGTAATTAAACGCGACGGCCGGCGCGAGTCCGTCAAGTTCGACAAAGTCACGGCTCGCATCGAGAAACTGTGCTACGGGCTGAACATGCTCTTCGTCTCCCCCATCGAGGTGGCCAAGAAGGTCATCGACGGGATTTACGACGGCGTAACGACCGTGGAGCTCGATAACCTGGCGGCCGAAACCGCCGCCTCGCTCACCACCAAGCACCCGGATTACGCGATTCTCGCGGCCCGCATTGCGGTGAGCAACCTGCACAAGGTGACCTCGAAGTCCTTCTCCTCCACGATGAAGCGGCTCTACACCTACGAGGACCCCAAAAACGGCGACAACGCCTCCCTGGTGGCCCGCGACGTGTGGGAAGTGGTGCACAAGCACGCCGCCCAGCTCGACTCGGCCATTATCTACGACCGGGACTACAACTACGACTACTTCGGCTTCAAGACGCTGGAGCGCTCCTACCTGCTGCGCCTCGACGGCAAGGTGGTGGAACGCCCCCAGCACATGCTGATGCGCGTGGCCGTGGGCATCCACAAGGACGACATCGAGCAGGCCATCGAAACCTACAACCTGATGTCGGAGCGCTGGTTTACCCACGCTACCCCTACCCTCTTCAACGCCGGCACGCCCAAGCCGCAGCTGAGCTCCTGCTTCCTGCTGACGATGAAGGACGACTCCATCGAGGGCATCTACGACACGCTGAAGAACTGCGCGCTGATTTCGCAGTCGGCCGGCGGCATCGGGCTGGCCGTGCACAACGTGCGCGCCACTGGTAGCTACATCAAGGGCACGAATGGCACCTCCAACGGCCTGGTGCCCATGCTGAAGGTATTCAACGACACGGCCCGCTACGTGGACCAGGGCGGCGGCAAGCGCAAGGGCGCCTTCGCCATCTACATCGAGCCCTGGCACGCCGATATCATCGACTTCCTGGACCTCAAGAAGAACCACGGCAAGGAGGAAAACCGCGCCCGCGACCTGTTCTACGCCCTCTGGATCAACGACCTGTTTATGAAGCGGGTGGAGAGCAACGGCGAATGGACGCTGATGTGCCCCCACGAGTGCCCGGGCCTCGACACGAGCTGGGGCGAGGACTTCGAGAAGCTCTACCAGAAGTACGAGCGCGAAGGCCGCGGCCGCAAGACCATCAAGGCCCAGGAGCTGTGGTTTGCCATCCTGGAAAGCCAGACCGAGACGGGCACGCCCTACATGCTGTTTAAGGACGCAGCCAACCGCAAGTCCAACCAGCAGAACCTGGGCACCATCAAGTCGTCGAACCTGTGCACCGAGATTATGGAGTACACGGATGCCGACGAAATTGCCGTCTGCAACCTGGCTTCCCTGGCCCTGCCGCGCTACGTATCGGAGAAAGATGGCAAGGCCTTCTTCGACCACCAGCGCCTGTTCGAGGTGACCTACCACGCCACCAAGAACCTCAACAAGGTTATCGACATCAACTACTACCCCGTGCCGGAAGCGGAGCGCAGCAACAAGCGCCACCGCCCCATCGGCCTGGGCGTGCAGGGCCTGGCTGATACCTTCATTGCCCTGCGCATGCCCTTCGAGAGCGAGGAAGCCAAGGGCCTGAACAAGGACATCTTCGAAACCATCTACTTCGCCGCCGTGACGGCCTCCAAGGACCTCGCCAAGCGCGACGGGCACTACGAGACCTTCCCCGGCTCGCCCATGAGCAAGGGCCAGTTCCAGTTCGACATGTGGGGCGTCACGCCCGAGTCGGGCCGCTGGGACTGGAACGCGCTGCGCGCCGAGGTGATGGAGCACGGCGTGCGCAACTCGCTGCTGGTGGCGCCCATGCCCACCGCCTCGACCGCCCAGATCCTGGGCAACAACGAATCGTTTGAGCCCTACACCTCGAACATCTACGTGCGCCGCGTGCTCAGCGGGGAGTTTATGGTGGTGAACAAGCACCTGCTCAAGGACCTGGTGAAGCTGGGCCTCTGGAACGACCAGATGAAGCAGGACATCATTGCCGCCAACGGCTCGGTGCAGGACATTCCCAGCATCCCGCAGTCCATCAAGGACCTCTACAAGACGGTTTGGGAAATCTCGCAGCGCACCATCATCGACATGGCCGCCGACCGCGGGGCTTACATCTGCCAGAGCCAGAGCCTGAACCTGCACGTGCAGAACCCCAACTTCGGCAAGCTGACCTCGATGCACTTCCACGCCTGGAAGCGCGGCCTGAAGACCGGCATGTACTACCTGCGCACCAAAGCCGCTGCCGACGCCATCAAGTTCACCGTGCAGAAGCAAGCCGCCGAAACGCTAGAACCCGTCTACGACCAGGCCGCCGCCATGGCCTGCTCGCTGGATAATCCGGACGCCTGCGAAGCTTGCAGCGCGTAAGTGAAAAGGGCAGGGAGCTAAGGCTTCCTGCCCTCTTTTCTTCACCTAAAACTGCTTGGATGAGAACATAGCCTTCAACAGCCACAGCCGAAAGGGCGTCCTGTGGCTATGAATGCGACCAAACAAAAAAAGAGGCACCGCGCCAACGGTAACCTCTTCTTTGGGAGGAGCAAGACGCCCCTCGTATTTCCAAACTAACCTCTGTATCCCATGGCCCTAGTAAAGCGTGGTAACAGTCGAAAGTTTGGTAAGAAATTCCCTTCAAACGATTTCTTAGCTAGGTGGACTTTGATCCTAGGGTTGATAACCGCTACTGGGAAGTCTTTCGAAGTGTGGGTGCCATTGCTGGCGCCACACTTGAAAGTGTTTCTTGCCATTCTTAACAGCTGGTTCTAGTAGATAGTTACTGAAACCTGCCAGCGGGCGGTAGAACAGATGTTCTATCGCCCGTCTTGTTAAAGGAAGCGCCGAAGACGTGTTTTCTACAAATGTTCTTGTAACGAAATTTCGTAAACCAGCTTTGCAACGCGCAAATGCAGCTAAGCTCAGGCTGGTATCTCTTCCAAAAAGCTGCTAAATCGTGTTTTTTCTTTCGCTGGTATTCTATACCTTCTTACAGCCCAGCAGACTCAACTTGTCATGCAGCCCCCAACCAAACCTTCATCATCTGCCAATTCCTCGCCGACACCAGCGAATCGTTCGATGACCGGTAAGACGCCGGAAGAGTACGAAGCCAGGCGCATCAGCGGGCCGCTCTCGAAGCAGGAGTTTCTGGCGTACCTGCGTGAGAATGGAAAGCTGGCCTCGTAATCTGGACTTCTGATAAATTGAAAGCCCCAGCCGCAAGGTTGGGGCTTTTTGCTTTTGAATTACTATTGCTATGGGCACGTTCAATACCCTACACGCTCCAGCACAATGTCCCGCCTGTCAGTTCACTTATCCGGGAGAATACCAGTTTAAATTTGGCCTCACTTGGTTGTTAGATTACCATTTGGGAGATAAGCTGCAATGGGACGACAGCAAAGCCAACATTGGCAAGCCGCATTTGGCTCGGGTCAAGATCTACGCTGTTCTCGCCAATGATACTTGTCCTAACTGCGGAGTCAAACGAGATAAATACACCGATGAGTTTGACATTCATGTAGAAAATGACGTGTTGCTTTCCATCACGCCGATGGAGACGTACGATATTTACATGAATGAGCCAGATGCAGAAGGTGACTATGCAATACTGTAGCAAGTATAACAGCGGCCCCAAGACAGCACCGCCGCCCGGATACTGGCTATCCGGGCGGCGGTGCTGTCTTGGGGTCTGTGGACAGTAAGCAAAAAGAACGTCATGCTTCGACAAGCTCAGCATGACGTTCTAAAAAGCAGTAGAGTGCCCTCTTGAGTTACTCTGTCCATACCCTGGTTAAGAATATCAAGTGAATTCCAAGGAGGTACGCAGGGGGCTGTCCGGTCAACACATGTTTATGTGAGGCGCCGGATGGGGCTGCTGGCACAACCTTGGCACCCGCGGAAAGTCTCTTCTCAACAAACTGCTTTCCCATGCCCTTCAATCCCTACCAACTCGCCTCGCTGGCAGCGCTGCTGGCGCTGGCCACTGGCTGCCGGCACAACGACCCGGCGCCCCGCGCCGATTACTCCTTCTCGCGTCATTTTCACACACTCGACGGCGTGGTGCCCGCTCAGTCCGAACGCGCAGAGCATCCCAGCAATACCATTCAGGCCGCGGCCGAGCTCACCGAGGCGGGACTGGAGCTCCGCTTCTACCCGCCCGCCAACCAGGAAGAGCTTACGTTGCACGTGCCCAGCGACAAGCTCAAGCCGGGGCTGGTGGGCGACTACAGCGCGGACGAAGACGGCGCCCCACGCACGACGTGCAAAACGTACTACGTGTACCGCTTCGATGCGCCCCCCTTTACCCAAGAGCGGCTGTATACCAACCGAGTGCCAGTGTCTTATTCGCCCTCCGGCACGCTGCACATCACCAAGTACGACGCGCGCCGCAAGCTCCTCAGCGGCACCTACGACCTAAGCTTCGCCTTTATTCCTGACCCCAAGGGCCCCACGTCGAGCGGGCTGGTCACGTGGCGTCTAGATCTGGAAGGCAAGTTTGACAACATGGTTGTGCGGCCTTAAAAGGCCAAGCCCGGCACTGGGCAATAAGGCCGTTGAGGCCGCGTCCGAGCAGCCTAACGCTGAGTGGTTTTTTCGCCCCACCCGGCCACCCTCTATGACGAAAGCCCCGCCGGGGCGCGCAGCGGTAAGGTCAGCCAGAAGGACCAGGGCGAGGCCCAGGTGCGCAAGGCCCTGCGCAGCCTCATTCACCACGTGAAGGCCAACTACCCCGACGCCTACGCGGCCGAGCTGCGCGGCCTGAGCTTCCAAAAGGAGTCGTTCGGCAGCTAAGCAGAAGCGCCCCAGCGGCCCCAAGACACCGCCGCCCGGCTACTGGCTATCCGGGCGGCGGTGTTCTTAGGGGCTGTGTGGACAGTAGGCATGACGGTCTAGAAAGACGTAGACAACCAGCTCCCATGACGCGGCAGCGGCTGCTGCGGGGCAGCTACACGGCGCAGCAGGCCCAGGTGCCCACGCCCATAGAGTGGGCACCTGGGCCTGCACGGCGGCGGTGAGCGGTACCTTCATCAATCTACAAGTGCAGGAATAAGCCGGCTGCTGCGCGGGGCGTAGCGCGGAGCCCGCTCATGCCGGCAGCCGGGCCGCAGCCCCACGGGACAACTTTGCTTATCCGCAGCAGTAAGCCCTACCAAAGCCCCAACCATTCCCGAACCCTAGCCCATTTTCGCTATGACCCCAGCCGAACTCGAGACCACGCCGTGCAAATCCGTGCAGCAACTGCTGGAGCGCTACGGCGCCATTGCCTACGACAAGCAAAACGACCTGTTCGACGTCATCGGCGAGAACAGCTGGAGCTTCGACATGGCGGCCGGCACGATTTCGTTCGGGCCGGCGCTGGTGTTTCCGGTGCAGATTCTGGGCACGTTTTCGCATTCCTCCGAGAGCTGGCTGTGGGCCTGGGCCAACACCCAATCGGGCATTCCGGAGCGGCTGCTGACGCAGGCCCGGCAGCTCAAAACCTACGGAGAGGAGCAGGAAATCGACCTGCTCAAGCACGACGCCGTCGACGCGGAGGAAGACGACCTGCACCTGATCGGCTCCATTGCCTCGGGCCTGTTCGACGCCAGCGGCTACTACCTGGCCGATTACGGGCAGGGCATCATGCTCATCACCCTCAAGAGCGAGCTGATTGACCAGCACCGCAAACACGACGTAGCCCGGCTGCTGCACGCCTTTCCGGAGGCTATTTCGCTCTACGAGCTAGACCACCGGCCGGCCTTCATCAGCTACGCCGCCCTCAAAGGCTACACCGTGACCGAGCAGGCCGACGCGGTAACAGCTAGCAGCGCCGCCGGTAGCCTCACCGCCACCTTCGACAGCCTCGGCCGTCTGAGCAACCTGAGCGGCAGCAGCAGCTAAAGCCACGCGCTAGGGGCTGGAATCCGTACGTCAAACATGGGTTGCGGCCGCGATTCGGAACCTCAGACTTGGTCTAGCTGGCATCCGCCCAGTCGAACCGCCGGGCGCCGCATGGCAAGCAGCCCGGTCGCTTCGCTGCGTCTCCGGCGGGCTCCTCGGTCCCGGCGCTTTCCTCGCTTTGGCTGCGCAGCCTACAAAGAAGAGCCGGGCGAAGCGCCAGAAACGCTCCGCCCGGCCCTGCACGGCCGTAGCTGGAATGACCTAGCGGCTCTTAGTACTTCAGCTTCTGAATGGTGCCGGCGCCGTTGCTGAGCACGTAGTAAAACTGAGGGTTGAGGCGCTCAATGTCGGTGATGCGGTCCTGGCCCCCGGCCACGGTAACGCCCGCATCGGTGGCGACCCGGCCGGTGGATGGCTGCCAGCCCACGGTGGTGGGCGGGTTGAACACGAACCGGCCGTACTCGGTCACGAGCAGGCCGCCGTTGCCGGCCGGGGCCAGGTTGGTGAGGGCCGTGAAGCCCGTGCGGTAGTCGCTCACGACGCCGCTGGTGCTGATCTGCAGGATTTTGGCGGCGCCTGCCAGGAAGGGGAAGCCCGTCAGCGTGGTCACCAGGAACTTGCTGCCGTCGTAGATGATGCCGGTGGGTACGGGCTGAATCTGGTTGGGCGCCGACGGGGGCGTAATGTTGGCAATGCGGGCGAATACGCTCAGCGCCTGTGTGGCCAGGTTGACTTTGATGATGGCGTTGGCCCCGGCATCGGCAATGTAGAGGTGGCCGTCGGGCCCGAAGGTGAGGTCGTACAGGTTGGAGTCGAGCGGGGTCGAGAGGTTCTGCGACAGCACGAAGGGCTTGATGCTGATGTAGGGCAGAGTGCTGGCCGCCACCGGGGCGTCGTGGTTTTTGTAGCCGGAGACGTCGGCCAGGTACAGGCGGCCGTTGAGCCCGTCGAGGATGTAGAGCACCCCGTCGCGGTAGAGCACGTGGTTGAGGGCGCCCAGCTCCCCGTTGGGCAGCACCGCCGAGCCGAAGCCCACAAAGGCCGTCTGCACGTCGCCGTTGGGCGTGACCACCGCCACCGAGGCGTCGTTTTGGCCGGTGCCGCTTTGGCTTACCCACACGCGGTTGCGGTTGTCGACGCTCAAGCCGATGGGCTTCACGAGCTGGTCGGTGAGCAGGGTGGTTTGGGCGTCCTGAGCGGTGGTAGCGCTGGGCGCTATTTGGTCTAGGTCGGTTTGCTTGGCGCAGGCCGTGGCTAGTAGGAGGGAGGCGGCAAGCAGGGAGCGGGCGTGTAACATAGGTGCGGGGTTGAAGGAAAACAGGAACGTGTGAATTGGCAGCTAAAGCCCCTGATTGGCAGCGACTTTAGCTCGGAATGTAGATAAAATATTGTGTTTAATGAATATTAAATTTGACTGTTTCCCATTTCAGGACCAAACCCGCCGGTCGGCCCGGGCCAAAAACAGACCGCCCGCTTCTGCGCAGGGCAAAAGCGGGCGGGGCTGGAAAGAGCGGGGCGGCTTAGTGGCGGCCGTGTCCGTGGCCGCGGCCGTGCCCTCGGCCCGGGTGGCCGGCGGGCACGTAGTACACCGGCTGGGCCGGCACCAGCATCACGGGCCGCGGCTGGTAGTAATGGCGGTGGTGCTTCTTGTATTTGACCTTGACCGGGTGCACCTCGCGCACCACAACTACGGGAGGCGGGGGCGGCGTGCCGATGTTGATGGTGACCTGCGCGCGGGCCGGGGTGGCGCTGAAGGCCAGGGCTGCACCCACCAGCAGGGGGGCTAGGAGGAGAGAGTGACGCATACGGTGGAATTGAAGAGGAGAATGACGGCTCCGGAGCGGGTCAAAGATTAAGCCAAGATACGCACTTCGGCCGGGACGGGCGGCGCGGACTTGACGCAAGCATAACCCTGCGGTACCACGGGCGCAACACTGCCGCCGCACCTTTGTCGCGGCCAACGCCTGCGGGCCGCGGCCGGGTTTTCGGCCGACTGCTAATCCTTCCTGATGCTATGAAACTGCTGCTGCAAACCGCCGCCCTGATGAGCCTGCTCCTGATCGGAACCGAGCGGGCCGCCACCGCCCAAGAGCCCGCCGGCCAGCCCGTGTCGCTCGACCAAGTGGCCGATTGCGTGTACCTGGTCCGCGTGAGCAACCCCGCCCAAGTGCCCGGCCGCCTGCAACTGGTGCGTGCCACCGACGGCGCCGTGCTCTACGAGCAGGCCAGCACCGCGGCCGCGTTCGGCCAGAAGCTGAACGTGAGCCACCTCGCCGACGGCCGCTACGCCGTGGTGGTGAAGCTGGGCCCGGCCACCCACCGCTTTGCCCTGGATCTGCACACCACCCAAACGCGCAGTGCCCGCCTGATCAGCCTGGCCACGCCTGGGCGCTAGGCCCGCCGGCGCGTGCGGGCCACGAGCGGCCCGGCGCTCCGACTGCGGCGCTGAGAATTAGCGGCCCAAGGCGTTGGTGGCGGCCGTCGGCTGCAGCAGCTGCTGCAAGGCAGGCGTAGCGGCCACGGTCTCGTCGAAGCAGGCGGCGCGGTAGTAGCGGTCGGTTTGGGGGTTCAGGCGGGTAAACAGGCCTTTGCGGGCCCCGCTGGGCAGGTGCTGTTCGGCGGCGGCTTCCTGGTAGATGACCTCTTTGCCGGTTTTGGCCTGGGTAAATACCCGCACGAACACCCGCTGGGCGCTGATCTGGTGCGTCTGCGGGTTGTAGCTCACCAGCACCAGCGGCTCGTTTTGGTGGGCCCGGGCGGCGCGGACGGCGGCGGGCATGTCCTTTTTCAGGTAGGTCAGCGGCAGGTCCAGTGCGCAGCTGTTCAGCTGCTGCTCGCCCGGAAACAGCTCGGGCCGCGCAGGGGCCGTCGGTTCGCCGCACAGGCGGACCAACGACGTCCAGAGTATCAATAAAAGCATAACGAAAGCCAGCACAAGGGCGGGCGGAACAGGTGGAGTCGGCCAGCGGCCGGGTGGACGGTGGAGCGTTTGGGGGGAGCCGCGCCTTCTCAACCAGCAGGCTGCCGGGTAAGTTATGCCGAGGTGTGGGGCAAGAAACGCGGCTCGCGCAAGCGGCCCGGTATGCTTACGGGCTGGGGCAGCGCAAGTTCTACCAAGTCACACCTTCGGCGGCTCCGCCCGCCGGGTGCCCGCGGGGCCGCCCTGCTAGGGAGGCAGCGAGCGGGTGGCCGGGGCGGCGCGGGTCTCAGTAAGTTTGGGCCCATGCGCAACTGGCATACCATCGACTACCTGCAAACCGGCACGCCGCGGCAGCAAGCGGCCTACGCGGCCCTGCAGCAGCTGGGTATTCTGGGCACGCTGGCCGCCTACGGTCCGGTGCTGGCCGGCACCCTGCCGCTGGCCGTCGACGTGGCCGGCAGCGACCTGGACCTGATCTGCCAAGCAAGCGCGGCGCAGCTGCCCGGCTTCGGGGAGCTGCTGCGGAGCCAGTACGGGGCCTTGCCCGGCTTTGAGCTGCACCACACGCGCTGGCAGGAACAGCCCACGGTGGTCTGCCGCTTTCACGCCGCGGGCTTCGACTGGGAAGTCTTTGCGCAGCCGCTACCGGCGCGGCAGCAACAGGCCCTGCGGCATCTGCACGTGGAGCACGCGGTGCTGCAGGCCGGCGGGGAAGCCTGGCGCCGGGCGGTGCAGCAGCTCAAGCAGCAGGGCCTGAAAACCGAGCCGGCTTTTGCCCAGCTGCTTGGCCTCTCCGGCGACCCGTACGCGGCCCTGCTCGCGCTGGAAGCCTGGCCGGCGGAAATGCTGCGCGCCTACGTGGCCGCGCGGCCGCTGCCCTGAGCGGCCGGCGGCGCGGGGCCGGCGGTACAACTTTCTGAAAAATACCAACCTCGGCGAAAAATCATAGGCTTTTCAAGCAACGGATGAGGGGAATTGGTGCCTGTACGAATGTTTTCGTTGAGGCCGCCCGCGGCCTTCAGCGGGCTCCAATCTTCCAACCCTTTTTACCACCTAACCGCTATGAAAACCTTCATCAAAACGGCGTCCCGCTTCGCGCTGGCCGCCTGCCTGGGCCTCGTAGGCACCAGCCTGCCGGCCCGCGCCCAAGCCGTCGGGCGGCCCCAGCCCGTGTGCATCGACCAGGTCGGGCCCTTTTCCTACCTGGTGCGCGTGAGCAACCCCAGCCGGCAGCAGGGCGAACTGCAGCTGCTGAGCATGGCCAACAACAAGCTGCTGTACCAGCAGTACAGCCGCGGAACCGTGTTTGGCAACCGCCTGAACGTGCAGGAGCTGCCCGATGGCCAGTACGCTTTCCTGGTGAAGGTGGGCAAGAAAACCTACAACTACACCCTCGATATTCACTCTTCCCGCGAGCGGGTGGCCCGCCTCGGCACGGTGTCGACGACGGCGCTGGCCACGGCGGAATAATTGCCAGCTGGCGTTTTTTCTGGGTTTACAGTTCGCGCCCCCGCCACTCCGGCGGGGGCGCTTTGCGTGGCTGGGGGCGGGGCCGGGGCAGCCGCGGGCGGGTGCCGGGCGTACAAGGCAGCAGTAGCATTTCACTCTTTCGACTTCGCACCTATGTACCGCTTCCTGCTCCTGGTTTTTCTGTGCCTGGTGGCTGCTTGGGGGCAGCCCGCCTACGCCGCCCCGGCTGGCGAACTGCCGCCCCGCCCCGCGCCGTTTCAGTTCGTTACCGACCAAGCCAACCTGCTGCCGCCCGCCGATGCCCAGAAGCTGGAGCAGGGCCTGCGCCGCTACGCCGACAACACCGGCACCCAAATCGTGGTGGTGACGGTGCCCACCCTCGACGGCCGCCCGGTGGCCGACTACGCCCGGGCCCTGGGCACCGCCTGGGGCGTGGGCCAGCGCGACCAAGACAACGGCGTGGTGGTGCTGCTGGCTGGGCAAGAGCACAAAGTGTCGATTCAGGCCGGCAGCGGCCTGCGCCAGCAGCTTCCTCCCGAGCTCATCAACCGCATCATCGGGGAGCAGATGACGCCTAGCTTCAAGCAGGGTAATTACTTCCTGGGCTTGCGCACCGGCCTGAATACGCTGATGCTGGCCGCCAACCCCGACTCGGACCCGCGCAAAAAAACGAGTGCTGCCGCGGGCGCCACCGCCGGAAGCGCCGCGGCTGGCAGCGACCTGAGCACCGCGGCGGCCCCGACTACCCCGGCGCTGGATGAACCGACTGCGGCTCCGGCCGAGGCGCCCTTCTCGCCCAACGAGCCGACGGCCGCTGCGGCGCCGGCGCCCGGCCCCGGCTTCGGCCTCGGGGCCATGGCGCTGGGGGCGCTGGTGCTCGGCGGTGGGGTATGGCTGCTGCTGAGGCTGTTTCGGCGGCGGGCGGCGGCCAATACTGGCTACGGCCCCGGCCAGCCAGCCGGCCCGGGGGGCTACAACCAAGCCGGGGGCTACGGCCGCGGACCCGTCAACCAGCCGGCGCCGGACTTCTACCCCAACCGCGGCGGCAGTGGCTTCGGGGGCGGTTCGGGCCCGGGACTGGGCGGCGCGCTGCTAACCGGAGCTGCCGCTGCGGCCGGAGCCTACATCGGCAACCGCATGGCTTCCGGGCACGACGCGGACCGTTACGACAACCTCGGGACCGATGCCCACGCCGCGCCGCCGCTGCCCACCGGCAGCGGGGCGTCGTCCGGCGGCTTTCCGTTGCTCGACAACACCGGCAACGACCAAGGCGGCACCGACGCGCCTGATTACTTCGCCGACGATGCCGCCGACAGCTCACCCGACTACTTCTCCTCTGGCGACTCGGGCTCCTACGACGACCCGTCGTCCGGCGACACGGGCGGCGGGGGCTTCGATGACACCAACGACAACAGCGGCTCGTGGTAAGGCGTCGGGGCGGGGGCCGCGCGGCCTCACATCTTTGGGGGAATCCCGGGGGCGGCCAACGGCACTGTAGGCACTGGGAAGCGGGTTAGGTGCTGATTGTCAGGCACGGTAGCGGTGAGTGCCCCGGATGATGTGAGTGCGCGAGCTAGCGGGGCCAAATACCTTTGCTTCTGTCAATCAGCAACGCCGCTACCGGATGGCCGGACGCGCTGCTGGTGCCCCGCCCAACCCTTCCAACCCTACCCGCTATGAAAACTGCCCTGCTCAACACTCGCTTCCTGCTCCTGGCCGCCACCGCTTGCGCCCTGGGCGTGGCCCAACCCGCCGCGGCTGCGGCCCCCGGCGCCGACCGCCCGGCCACCGCGGTCGAGGGCGTGCCGGTGCGCGTCGACAAGCTCTCGGATTTCACCTACCTGCTGAGCGTTAGCAACCCCTCACAGAAAACCAGCCAAGTGTGGCTGGAGAATCTCGAAACCGGGGCCCGCCTCTACCAAAGCAGCGACAAAGCGCCCTCGTTTGGCCGCAAGCTGAACGTGAAAAACCTCGAGGACGGGCAGTACGCCATCGTCGTGCAAACCGACCGCGTGACGCGCCGCTACACCCTGGAGTTGAGCACGCGGCCCACGCAGCGCGTGTCCATGCTGCAGGACAACGACCTGGCCACGCGCTAACCGCCGTAGCTGGGTGCTCCCCGGCCCCGCCATACCACCGGTGCCCCGGACTGGCTGCTACGCGCAGGTGGTCCGGGGCACCGGTGGTATGGCGGGGCTTAACAATTCGGTAACAAGGCTTTTTACATTATCGATTGCCTGAATTTCGTCCTATTCCGGTATATTAGCCGGCGCTATTTTGGGAGCCGCCCAAATCCGCTGATTTAACATCTCCGGAACTTCTCTTTGGGAAGCTGGTGAAGTTGGTCGTTTGCTGAAAAAACGGTGCAAAAAACCTGCTGTGTTGTTTTGCTCAGCTCAGCCGTATTACCACTGTCGCCGACGCTTGCGGGTGCTGGCTACCAGTGTACTGCTCCTCCTTGACTTTCCACCCATCCTGTTTGCTATGAAAAAAGTACTACTATTTTGGCTGCTGGTCTGCTTTGCAGCCGGCTTGGCCCAGGCCCAGCAGACGGGCCAGCGCGTCGTGGTGGCCCGCGACGGCAGCGGCAACTACCGCACCGTGCAGGAGGCCCTGAACGCCGTGCCCAAGAACAACACCACGCCCATTACCATCTTCATCAAGAAGGGCGTGTACAAGGAAAAGCTGAACCTGGCCAAAAAGCAGGACAACGTGCACTTGGTGGGCGAAGCCGCGGAGGAAACCATCCTGGTGTACGACGACTACAACGGCCGCGTGGTCGAGGGGGCCGCCGAGCCGCTGGGCACGTCGGAAGCCGCCTCGTTCCGGGTGTTTGCCAACAACTTCTCGGCCGAAAACCTCACCTTCCAGAACACGGCCGGGCACACGGCGGGCCAGGGCCCGGCCATGTGGGTGTACGGCGACAAGGCGCAGTTCCGCAACTGCCGCTTCCTCGGCTACCGCGACACGCTCTACGTGTACGGCTACGGCTCGCGCCAGTATTACAAGAACTGCTACATCGAAGGCACCACCGACTTTATCCTGGGCTCGGGCACGGCGTGGTTTGAGGATTGCACCCTGTTTTGCAAGCCTAAGGGCACCTGCATCATGGCCCCGTCCACGCCCGACACGGTCACGTTCGGCTTTGTGCTGCAGCGCTGCAAAATCACCGGCGACGCCCCCGAAGACTCCTACTTCCTGGCCCGTCCCTGGAAGCCGTTTGGCAAGACCGTGCTGCTCAACTGCGAGCTGAGCGCCGTGATTAAACCCAAAGGTTGGGACCATTGGGGCAAGGAAGACAACAAGCAGGATGCCTTCTTCGCCGAGTTCAAGTCGAAGGGTGACGGGGCCGCCAAGGCCAAGCACCGCGCCCTGTGGTCGAAGCAGCTAAATGCCCAGCAGGCTGCGCTCTACACGCCCGCCGCCGCCATGCACGGCTGGGACCCCACCGCACAGGTGGTCGAATAACTACCCAACGCAAGCCCGTAACAACCAACGGCCCCGCCGCAGTCACCTGCAGCGGGGCCGTTGTGGTATTTGGTCAAAGGCAGTAGCTGCCGGGCCGAACCAAGCAGGTAGGTGGGCTATGGCCCGCCAACGGCGCTGCTCGGGAGACCAGGTTGAGTTACTGAATGAAGTGCGGGCGGATCAGGTTTTCGAAGGTGAAGATTTCGTCCCACTTGGCTTGGCTCAACAGCTGCCGCTCGGTCACGGCAATCTGGTACACCGACTTGCCGGTGCGCAGGGCTTCCTTGGCAATTTCGGCCGCCGCTTCGTAGCCGAGCACGGGGTTGAGCTGCGTGACGATGCCCACGCTGTTGCGCACCAGGTCCTCGGCGTGCTTGGCGTTGGCGGTGATGCCTACCACGCACTTTTCGCGCAGGGTGTGGGCGGCGTTGGTCATGTAGCTGATGCTGGTAAACAAGGCGAAGCTGATAACCGGCTCCATCACGTTCAGCTGCAGCTGCCCGGCCTCGGCGGCCATGGTCACCGTCAGGTCGGCGCCGATAACGTAGAAAGCCGTCTGGTTCACCACCTCGGGCACCACCGGGTTCACCTTGCCGGGCATGATGCTGGAGCCGGGCTGCAGCGGCGGCAGGTTGATTTCGTTGATGCCGGTGCGCGGGCCGGAGGAGAGCAGGCGCAGGTCGTTGCAGATCTTGGAGAGCTTGACGGCGGTGCGCTTGAGCACGCCCGAGAGCTGTACGTAGGCCCCGGTGTCGTAGGTGGCTTCGATCAGGTCGCCGGCCAGCACCAGGTCCAGCCCGGTAATGTCGCGCAGGTGCTGGGTGACCAGCTCGGCGTAGCCCTCCGGGGCATTCACGCGGGTGCCGATGGCGGTGGCACCCATGTTGATTTCGCTGATGAGCCGGCGCGAGTCGTCGATGCGCAGCAGCTCCTCGCGCAGGTTGGTGGCAAAGGCCTTGAACTCGTCGCCCATGCTCATGGGCACCGCGTCCTGCAGCTGGGTGCGGCCCATTTTCAGCACGTTGCGGAATTCCTCGCCCTTAGCCGCGAAGGCGTCGGCCAGCTCGGCCAGGGCGTCGCGGTAGCTCTGCAGCTTGTTGTTCAGCGCGATGCGGAAGGCCGTGGGGTAGGCGTCGTTGGTGCTCTGCGAGCAGTTGACGTGGTTGTTGGGGTGACAAAACTCGTACTGGCCCTTCGGCTTGCCCATCAGCTCCAGGGCCACGTTGGCAATGACCTCGTTGGCGTTCATGTTCACCGAAGTGCCGGCCCCGCCCTGAATCATGTCGGTCAGAAACTGGTTGTCCAGCTCGCCGGTGGCCACCCGGTCGCAGGCCTGGGCGATGTGGCCGGCCAGGGTGGCGTCGAGCACGCCCAGGTCGCGGTTGGCGAGGGCCGCGCCCTTTTTTACGTAGGCCAGGGCCTGCACAAACAGCGGCTCGGCCTTGAGCGGAATGCCGGTGATGTGGAAGTTTTCGAGGGCGCGCAGGGTCTGGATGCCGTAGTAGGCGTCGGCCGGAATGGCCCGCTCGCCCAGAAAATCGTGCTCGATCCGGGATGCGTTCATGAAGTCGATGGGGTGGGAAATGGAAAGGAAGTGGCGCAACGGCCCGCCAGTTGACGAGTCGCCGGGCAAAGGTATACGCAGCCCGGCAGTTCGGGGCCAGCCGCCCAAAAGCAACAAACCGCGCCTGCCGCCTTGGAAGCGGCAGGCGCGGTTGCGCCTGCGGTAGCCGGAGCTAGCGCTTATTGATTACGCACCGGCGGATCGACGGTGATAACGCCCTTCGGCTTCTTGCGGAAGAGGCCGCGGTTGGTTTTCTTCTGCTTGCGCGCCTTGCGCTTGGCTTTGCGCGACTTGGCTTTGTGGCGGTAATACTTGTAGCGCGGGCGCGGCACGCCTTGCGTTTCCAGGGTTGTTTCGGGCGCAGCGGGCGTGCCGGCCGCCGCCCCACTGGGGTCGAGCAGGGCCAGGAAAATGCCCAGCCAAAGAGCAAAGATTCTGTACATACGAGAGGGCGTGAGCGTGCGTCGTCGAAACGGAAAAAGTACCTGGGTGCAGAAATAGTCCTACTGCATAATTGCCCACCGCAAGTTAACTGATTCGGCGGATTGAACCTTACCTACGGCCGAAACTGCCGCTAGGGTTGCCAACGCAGCTAGAATGGGGCTTTTTTTGTTTGTCGGGAGCCCGCGGTTTTTCAAACATCAAGGTATGAAACCGGGTGCTTCGCGGATAAATACCAAAGCGCCCAAGGTCGTAAACCAGTCGCTTAGGCGGCGGTCGGAACAGCATTATACCGGTTGGCTTAGCAACCACGCCACCGCGTCCTCGTCGCGCTCGAAGGAACGGTAGACCAGCGGCAGGCCCTGCACGTGGGTGGTAATGTAGGCCGTGGCCAGGCGCGTGAGCACCTGCGGCGACACCAGCACGGCCCCGAACCGGTAGCCGGCCGCCCCCACGGCCTGGGGCAGCCAGTGCGACGTTACCCATTGCTGCTCGGTCACCGTGAAAGGCGGCATATCGACTTGGTTGATCAGGATGCGACCCCAGCCGTGCTCCTGCAGCGCCTGGGCCATGTGCACAAAGAGGGCCTGGGTATCGGCTAGGCTGCGGGGGCCGCGGCTCCAATGGGCGCGCAGAAAACCCGCCGGATCGAGCGACAGGCGGCCGGCGGCATTGGCAAAGTAAACAGCGGGTGTGGAAGCGGGCGGCATTGGGGCAAAGGTAGCAGCCCCGGCGCCCGGGGCCAGCCGCGGGGCAAAGCCGGCGCTCATTGTTGGCCCTGCAGGGTTTCGGGCGGGGTGGGCACTTCCACGTTGGGCGCCTTCGGGAAGGCCAGAAAGTGCGTGACGCGCGGCGGCTCGGGGCCCTGGTGAAACTGCCGCACCTGGGCTTCCACGGCTTGGTCTTCGCGGGTGAAACGGTGGTGTTGGCGCTGATGCTCGCCCCAGGTGGCCACGTAGAAAAACTCGGTAATCAGCTCGGGCTGGGCCAGGTCGGTAAACACGCCGGCGCGCAGGGCCCCGTCGCGCAGGCGCAGGCGGGTGAGTGGGCCCACGGCCTGCCGGAAGGCGGGCTGCGCGGCCACCGGCACCCGGTACTGCACCATCACCACCACCGGCCCGTCGTCGGGGTCGACGGCGCCGTGCACCACGGGCTCGGGCCAGTGCTCGGCGGGGTCCAGGTCGAGGTTGTCGGCGGCGCGCATGGGGAAGGGCAGGGCCAGCAGCAGGCTCAGGGCCATCCAGGCGGCGGCACCCAGCAGGGAATAGCTCAGCCCCACGCGGTCGGCCAGCTCGCCCCACACGATGCTGCCCAGCGAGAGGCCGGCCTGAAACACGAGCATGTACATGCTCACCACCCGGGCTTGCACCCACTTGGGCACGTGCAGCTGCACGGTGGTGCTGAAGGCGGTCATGGTTATCAGCCAGGCCACGCCCGAGACAAACATCACCGGAAACAGCCCGTATTCGGTCGGCATCAGCGCTAGGCTCACGTTGGTGCCCACAAACACGAAGGAGCCGAGCAGGGCCCGCTGGTTGAAATTCAGCCGCTGCCCGATGCGCCCCACCAAGAAGGCCCCGGTGATGGCGCCCGCGCCCAGCCAGGAGAGCAACACGCCGTAGGAGCCCGACTGCAGGTGCAGGCGCTGGGCCGTGACCACCGAGAGCAGCGCCCACATGGCCGCCGCCCCGAACGAAAACGCGAAGGCCCGTACCAGCACCGCGTAAATGGCCGGCGAATACTGCACGTAGCGCAAGCCCGCGCGCAGGGCGCCGGCAAAGTTTTCGGCCGGGCCACTGGCCTCGGGCTGCACGCGCCGCCAGCGGTACACCACCACCCAAGTGCCCACGAACGACACGCCGTTGAGCAAAAACACGTAGCCCGGCGAGTAGTAGGCAATGATGAGCCCGCCCAGCGCCGGCCCGATGGCACGGGCAATGTTGTTGCTCACCCCGTTCAGGGTAATGGCAAAGGGCAGCACCGGCCGCGGCACTAGCTCGGCGGGCAGCGTTTGCCACACCGGCGCGTTCAGGGCCGAGCCGATGCCGAGCAGGAAGGTGAAGCCCAGCACGCCGTAGGCCGATACCTCGCCCCCGAGGGTGAGCATGCCGAGTACGAAGGCCACCACGCCCATAAAGCCCTGCGTGACCAGCAGCAGGCGGCGCCTATCGATTAGGTCGCCGAGGGCGCCGGCGGGCATGCTCAGCAGAAAGGCTGGCAGCGAGGTGGCCGCTTGCATCAGGGCCACCAGCAAGGCCGAGGTAGTCAGCGTCGTCACCAGCCACACGCCGGCCACGTTCTGCATCCAGGTGCCCACGTTCGACACCACCGAGGCCAGCCAAATGGCCCGGAACATGGCGTGCGTCAGCGGCGACCAAAGGGTGACCGGGGCGACCGGGGTAGGGGAAGCGGGGGCAGCGGGAGCAGCAGCGGACATAGGCGGAAGCGGCCCGCGCGGGCCGCGGGCAAAGGCTTCGTACGAGAATGGGCCGCGGCAGGGTGGGCCCGCGGCCGAGCCGGCCGCTCGGGTAATAAATTGATAACTGGCCCTCAGCACGATTGGCTGGTACTTTTGTCCCGAATTGTCCCTGCTTCCTATGCGAATCACTGCGCCCTTGCTGTTGTTGCTGACGGGCCTCGGCAGCGGCCGGGCTTGGGCCCAGGTGGCCGAGCGCCGGCCGCTGCCGAGCGGGCGCGTGGTGGGCAGCGCCCAGCAGCCGCTGGCGGGCGTGAGCGTGCTGGCCCGCGGCACCACGCTGGGCACCAGCACCAACGCCGCCGGCTTCTTTCTGCTGCCGGAGCTGCCCCGCGGGCCGCTCGTGCTCCGCTTCGAGCTCGGCGGCTACCTCACCACCGACGTGCCGCTGACCGACACCACCCGCACGCTGACGGTGCGCCTGCTCTCCACGCGCCCGCCGGCGCGGGGGCGACGCAACTAGCCTCGGCCATCCGCAATAACAAAAACGACCCCGCTGACGCGCAGCGGGGTCGTTTTTACTAGTCGAGTCCTCTAGCAGCTTAGGCCTTGCGCGGCAGTTTGCGCACGAAGCTGCTTACCGCCTGCTGAAACTCTTTGGGGCTTTCCTGGAAGGGGTAATGCTTGCCGGGCAGCACTACGGCCTGCTGGTTGGGGAAGCGGAAAGACTTGTAGTGGTCGGGGCCGGTAACGTAGTCTTCGCGGCCGCTGACGACAAGCACGGGCATTTTCAGCTGGGCCGAAGCAGCGGTGAAATCCTGCAGGTACTCGGGGCGCTGAAACACGGCCGCGGCGAATTCCTGATTGCGCTGCGGCTGGCTGCGCACCACCTGGCTGGCGCGGGCGGCGGCCGTGTCGGAGGCGTACATGAGCTTGCCCATGAGCTTCTGCTGGCCCAGCATGCCCATCACCATGCCCCAGCGCTGGGGCAGCGGGGCGGCCGCATCGAGCGGCGGGCGGCCGGCGGCGGGCAGCAGGGCGTAGCCGTAGGTGGTGGTGGCTTCCATGGTGGCCGGCAGGTTCAGAATGCTATTGACCAGAATCAGCGCCTGCACGCGTTCGGGGTGCTTGGCGGCGTAGGCCGTGGCAATGGTGCCGCCGAAGGAATGCGCCATCACCACCCATTTCTCCAGCTTGAGCTGCTGGCGCACGTCTTCCAGATCCTGCACCAGGCGGTCCAGGGAATAGTCTTTGGCGGAGGAGCTGGCCGAGCGGCCGCTGCCGCGCTGATCCAGGTAAATCATCTGCAGCTGCGACTCCACGGCACGCCCGCCCAGGGCTTCGAAGCCGTAGCTGCCCGCGCCCGGGCCGCCGTGCACAAACACGCAGGGCAGCCCCCGGCCCGACACTTGCACGTAGAGCTGCACGCCGTCGGAGGTGGTGATGGTGGGCGTGCTGGTGCTGCTGGGCTTGGCCGCGGATTGGACCGCCTGGGCCAGCAGCGGCGCGGGGCTGGGCAGCCCGCTCAGCAGCGCGCACAAGCTGCTCAGGCAAACGGCGCGGCGAAAGTAAAACGTCATCATAGCGACTCGCAGATTGGGGGAATGGATGAGGCTGGGAAGATAGCGCAAGGGCCCGCCGCCCCGCCGCGCCTAACGGGTGAACTGCGGATTTTAAGCCGTCAACAGAACTAAAAGCGGGGTGAAGTCTACGCCGGCCGCGCTGCCTTGGAGGCCGGAAAGTCCGGGTGCAGGGCGGCCAGTGTGTCGCGCAGGGTGGCCGCTACCACGTAGGCCTTGTACCAGTTCTGGTCGGCCGGCACCAGGTGCCAGGGGCAGCTGGCGGGGTTGCAGTGGCGAAACACGTCCTCGTACACGGCGCGGTACTGCGGCCACTGCCGGGCCTTGTCTTCGTCGCCGGCCTCGTATTTCCACTGCTTGGCCGGGTCGTGCACGCGTTCCAGCAGCCGCTCGCGCTGCTCCTGTTCCGACACGTGCAGGTAGAATTTGAGGATGGTGGTGCCGGCCTGCTGCAGCAGCTTCTCAAAGTCGTTGATGCGGGCAAAGCGGCGGCGGGCTTCGGCCGCGTCCACCAAGCCGGTCACGCGGGTGATGAGCACATCTTCGTAGTGCGAGCGGTTGAAGACGTGAATCATGCCCTTGGGCGGGGTGCGCTGGTGAATGCGCCAGAGGAAGTCGTGGGCCAGCTCGTCGTGGGTCGGCTCCTTGAAGGCGTGCACCTCCACGCCCTGCGGGTTCAGCCCGCTAAACACGGCCCGGATCAGCCCGTCCTTGCCGCTGGCGTCCATGCCCTGCAGGATGATGAGGATGCTGCGCCGGTTTTCAGCGTAGAGGCGCTCCTGCCAGCTCACCAGCTCCTGCCGGATGCGCTTCAGCTCGCGCTGGGTTTCGCCTTTGTGAAAGCCCGCCGGGGCGCGGGTGGGCAGCTGGGTCAGGTCGAAGTCGGTAGCCATCGGCTGGGGCGTAAGGTGCGTTCTGCCACTACGCACCGCGCGCCGAAAGGGCTGCCCCGCGGCGGCTCAGACCACCGCGCGCTCCAGCTCGTGCAGCAGCGCGTCGATGCGAGCAGCGTGGGCGTCGAGCTGCTCCAGGCCGGCGCGGGCGGCTTCGATCTGCCCGCGCTGGTACAGGCGCAGCAGGTCGCGGCCGGTGTCCAGCTGCTGCTGCAGGGCCGTTTCGAGCTGGGCTACCTCGGAGCGGGCGCCGTACTTGGGCTTCACCACCGCGTCGAGCCACTGGCCCAACGGGTTTTCGGAACGCGCGAGCAGGGCCGGGTCGGCTTCGCGCACGCCGTAGAGCACCGAGCGCAGCCGGGATTTGAAAAGGACCTGTTTGATGCGCGCCTGCTGAAAATCCAGGCTGGTGATGTCGAAGGCTAATGCCATTGCGGGGATAGAAACCGCGGCCGTGGCGGCCGGGTCGGCGCTGCAACACCCAACGGGCCCCAACAAGTTCAGTGCCCGCCCTGCAGCGGTGGCCTGGGGCCGTCGGGAGTCGGGTAGCTTTCCCGGGAAAGTCTTGGTACTAAAAGGAATAATGCAGACGTTGCAGAAGTGCTTATTCGCTTATCACCGTTTCGTATGCTTCACCGTTACTCCCCGCTGCTGGCTCTCTGCCTGCTCGCCTGCGCCCGCCCCGACGATTCGGCCCTCAGCCGCACCGGCCAGCCTCGCGCTTCCGTCGAGGCCCCCGCCCCCGATTCGCTGGCGCGGTCTGTCCCTGACGCGGCCGGCCCTGCCGGTATCAGCCCTAGCCGGATCAGCGCCGCGCCACACCCGGCGCGGGCCGTCGATGCCCCGGTAGCTGCTGGCGTAGCGGAGGAATCTACTAGCGAAACTGGTGTGCCTGCTGCCGATGAAGCACGGCCTGCGAATCGGCGCGGCGTTGGACCTGCGCAGCGCTCCACCAGCCTGGCCGCCGCTCCCCCGGCGCTGGGCGCTGCTAGCACCGCTTCGGCCAAGCGCCACACCGGCGCCGCGGTACGGGCCCGGCAAGCGGTTTCGCGAGGCAAACGCAGTCAGGGCACGACGGCTGCGGTGGCCCCGCTTGCAGAAGTGGCTGAGAAGCCCACCGGGCCCGCAGCGGCCTACGCCGGGCCGGTTGCTGCGTTGCCCGAAGCCGCAACGCCGGCGGAAGCCGCGCCGTGGCCCGCTACGGCCGAGCTGGAGCCCGCCACGGCCTGGGCGGGCTTGCCCGGCGTCCCCACGCAGGTGTTCCGCCTGCAGGCCGCGCTCGATACCACGGTGTCCGGCGTACGCGGCACCACGCTGGCCTTGCCCGCCAACGCGTTTGCCTACGCCGACGACCCCGAGCAGAAAGCGGTGGCGGGTACCGTGGAAGTAAGGCTGCGCGAGTTTGTGAGCGTGGCCGATATGGTGCTGAACGGCCTGCACACCGCCTCGGGCGACAACCTGCTCGAAACCGGCGGCATGGTGCAGCTTACGGCCCGCACGTCCGACGGCCGCTCCTGCCAGCTGCGCCCCGGCGCCGCCGTGCTCGTGCGGCTGCCCGCGCCCCGGCCCGTGGCCGGCATGCAGCTGTTCCGGGGCGTGCCGACCGCCGCCACCGGCCGCGTCGACTGGCAAAGCCCGCGCCGGGCGTTGCGGCCCCGGCAGCTGCGGGCCGGCGCCCCGGTGTTTCGGGCTGGGATGCCCCTGCGCCTGTTTTTGCAGAGGCGCCTAGTCTGCTCCGAAGCCACGCTGCGCGAGCTGCGCCGCAGCCCGCAACGGCTGCGGCGGAAAATGTGGCACGAAGGCCGGCGGGTGCGGGTGCTGGCCGCCTGGAAAGCCGTTATCCTGCTCGACTCGGCCGGCCGGGCCCGCGGCGTGCGCCAAACGGCCCCGCCCACGCCCGAGCTGCGGGCCAACGTGGAGCGCGCCGTGGCCCAGCTGCCCGCCTTTTTGCCCGCGTACCTACAGGCACCCGCCGAAAAGCAGCCGCGCCAGCGCCGCCGTACGCTGGGCGTGAAGCCGCCGCGCCTGCGCGCCCGCGGGGTGGTGCCCGTGTGGCTGACGGTAACCAAACGGGGCCGCATACTCGTCAAAACCGACAAGGGCCGCCCGGTGTACCCGGCCGGCATCCAAGACCCGGAGGCGCCCAACGCGGAAGCCGCCCGGCAGCGCCTAGGCAAGCTAAGTGAGCAGGAGCTGGCGGCGCTGGAAACGCGCCAGCTGGGCGGCTACCTGTTCACGGCCTCCTCCCTGGGCTGGCTGAACTGCGACCGGTTTTACAACTCCAACGAACCCAAGGTCCTTTTCACCGTGCGCGACACCGAGCCCGAGGATCTGGTGTGCCTGGTGTTCCACAACCTACGGGCCGTGCTGGGCGGCACGGCCGCGGGCCGGCGCCACGAATTCAAAAAAGTGCCGCGCGGGGAGCCCGTCACGGTGCTGGCCCTGCGCCGCCGCGGCACCGAGCTGGAAATGGCCATGACGCAAACGGCCGTGGGCGGCACCCCGCTCAGCGGCCTCCATTACCAGCCCGTCACGCCCGCGCAGCTGCAAACGGTGCTTCGCCAGCTCGACCATATCGGTCAGCCCGGCGCCGGAGGCCTGAGCAGCCGCTGAACACGCACGCGCCGCCGCGGGCAGCAGTAATGACTGCCTGCGGCGGCGACGGTGGTTCCGGGCGTTAGCGTTGGGCCACCAGCCAGCGCACGGCTTCGCCCTCGTCGGTAAACTGGTTCACCGAGCAATTGTCGCCGTGGGTGTGGGGCAGGGGCGGCAGCGAGTCGTCCTGCACGTCGTCGGCTTGGTGCGGCCCGATGAGGAAGGCCAGGTACACGTGCCCGTGCAGGTGCTGGCGCAGTGTGGGGTAAAACACCGACGTGAGCCAGTGCACGTCGCGGGCATCGACTTCGACCCGGCGGCGTGCGTCGATCAGCCAGCGCCGGCAGGCGTCGCAGCCGCCGGCGTAACGCAGGATTTCCTGGTAGCCCGCCCGGAGCTCCTGCGAGCCGACGGGGCGTGTCCAGCGCGCCGTCACCAGACCCAGGTCGGGGCGGTGCTGCAGCAGCAGGTAATCGGTAACGGAAACGGGTGCCGTCATGCGCAGGAAAAGAGGGGCAGATTCAAAAGCACTGTGCCACACCCTACGGATCAACACCTGTTTGCGTTATCTACGGGCCGACCAGAGCCGGATTGCCCGCACAAAGCCAGCGGCATAATGAAGACGGAAGCGCCTTGGCGTCTCCACTAACATTGGTCCTTCGTCATAAACCCAGGGTAAAGCTGGCTGGAGGAGGTCGGTTTCCCGGCTTTGGGGCGGGGCTTGGGCTGTTCCATGCCGTGCAGGCGGATGAACTCCTGCACCGCGGCCGACTGCTCGTTGGCCTTCGTGACGACCATAATGACGTCGTGGGTGCCGATGTCCCGGAAGTCGTACTGCTGCCGGGCTTTGTCGTTTTTCATCACCCACATGCTGCTGATGGCTGCGGGCTCCAGCCGCTCCACGGTAGCCTTGTCGGCAGGCTGGCCGTCGAGGAAGTACAGCGGGGTGTTCAGCTGCTGGTCCAAGTCGCCCACCAGAGGGCTGGGCGTGGCCGCCTCAGCGCGCGGCGCTGGGGCGGTGGTCGTAACCACTACCAGCCCCTTGCGGGCGGCCTCGCCGAATTTCTCGGCTGGCCCGTCGGTAACGGCAAATCCGCTGACGGTGTTGGGCGCAAGGGCGCGTAGCTGCGCGGCCGTGGCCGGTTGCTGGTCGATGAGCACCAAGCGCCCGCCGATTTCGGCGTCCGTCAGGCCCTGGCCGTCGAGCACCTTCTGGTACATGGCCTTCACGGCGTCGTTGTGCTTGGCCATGGCGGCTAGGTCGCCCAACTGGATGCCGTATTTAGCGTTAAGCGCCTGCACGGCCGGGGTATTCACGCCGGCTTTGGTGAAGGCAAACATCAGCCCGTCGTCGAGGCGGCTGCCGTAGTCGCGCCGCAGGGCGGCCAGGTCGGCTCCCTGGTTGGGCTTGTTGCCTTTGAATGCGTGCAGGGTCAGCAGATTTTCTTCCTGCGCAAACACTTCGGCTTCGGTGGCAGGACGGCCGTCGAGCACGTAGGTCAGCTTGTCGAGGGGGCGGACGGCGCTGGCGCCGGGGCGGGGCTGCGGGGTTTCCGAGGCTTTGGGCGTGGCGCAGGCCGCGGCCAGCAGCAGCAGCACGCTCAGGCCGGCAGCGTAGCGGCTCAGCTGCCGCGGCGACGATTCGGGGGTATTCATCATTTGGATGCGGTTTTTAAGCGTGATAAAAGAAAACGGCGTGGCAAAAGCCGGGGCCGCGCCCAGGGCACTTAGGCGCAGCAGGCTGTACTGATAGGTTTTGGCCGGCAGGGCGCTTTCGCGCAGCACGGCCGCATCGGCAATAAATTCCAGGTTTTCCTGCGCGGCCCGCAGCCACAACCAGGCGGCCGGACTGGCCCAGGCCAGGGCCCGGTGCAGGTGGCCCAGCAGCGTATCGAGGCTGTGCAGCTGGCGCACGTGCACCTGCTCGTGCAGCAGCACGGCCGGCAGCTCCTCGGCCGGGTGCCGCGCCGGGTTCAGGTAGATGTGCTGCCCAAACGAAAACGGGCTGATGGGCGCCGCCACGGCCCGAAAGGCGCTACCCGCCGTTTGGGCCGGGCAGGAGCTCCGGTGCAGGCGCCACAGCGCGGCGGCCTGCACCAGCAGCAGCGCCAGCATCAGGCCCGCGCCCGCGCCGTACCCCAGCCACCACCACGTTTCGGCCGCTACCGGCGCGGCACCCGTAGCCGCCGCGGCCGGCGGGGCGCCTTGCAGCAACTGGGGCAGCAACACCAGGGACCGGGCCGCGGCGGCTGGGGCCGGGCGCAGACTCAGGGCGCTCAGGTCGAGGGCGGGGTAGAGGGCAGCCAAGGCCAGGCTGCCGAGCAGGTAGCCGCGGTTGAGCCGGTGAAAAGTGAGCCGGCGCAGCGCCAAGTAGTACATGCCCAGCAGCAGCAGCAGGGCCAGTTGCATCTGCCCCAGGTAAAGCAGCGCAGCAGGCATCATGACTGCGGCGGTTGCGGGTCGGCCCCGTCCTCGATCATGCGCACGATTTCCTTGAGCTCCTCGGCGCTGATTTTGTGCTCTTTGGCGAAGAACGACACCAGCTCCTTGTAGGAGTTCTTGAAATAGTCGCCCACCAGGGTGCTCACGAAGCGGCGGCGGTAGTCCTGCTCGGCCACCAGCGGGCTGAAGCGGAATACGTTGCCTAGCTTTTCGCCGCGCAGGTAGCCCTTACGTTCCAGGTTGCGCACGGTGGAGGCCAGGGTGGTATAAGGCGGGCGCGGCTCGGGCAGCTCTTCCAGCACGTCCTTGATAAAGCCGGCGCCCAAGCGCCAGAACGCCCGCATGGCGTCCTCTTCAGGTTGCGTGAGTTTTTCCATAACTGGCTATTACGATTGTTTCGTAATACTACGAATGTTTCGTAATAGTGCCTGTGCTGGGTCAATATATTTTTTGCCGGAAAGCAAAAAGGAGCGTTCTGCACGGTGCAGAACGCTCCTTTTTTCATTCGTCATCCTGAGGCGTAGCCGAAGAATGCCGGTGGAAGTGCCTTACCAGATCTTGGCGCGGTCGGCTTCGGCGCGCACCATTTTCTGGCCGGGCTGGCAACCGAAGGCTTGGTAGAACTCCGGCATGTTCATCAGCGGGCCGATGGTGCGGTACTGGCCGGGGGAGTGCGGGTCGGTGAGGATCTGCTGGCGCAGGGCTTCGGGGCGGATGTTGGTGCGGCGCAGCTGGGCCCAGGCCAGGAAAAAGCGCTGCTCGGGCGTGAAGCCGTCGATTTTGGGGCGCGGGCCGTTGCCGTAAGTTGTTTGCAGCTGCTTCTGCAGGGCGCCGTACACGATGGTCAGCCCGGCAAAGTCGGCCAGGTTTTCGCCCATGGTGAGCTTGCCGTTCACGTGTACCGAATCGAGCGGGGAGAAGGCGTCGTACTGGCGGCCCACCACGGCGGCGCGGCGGTTAAACTCGTCGTTGTCGGCCTGGGTCCACCAGTCGCGTAGGTTGCCGGCCGCGTCGTACTGCCGGCCCTGGTCGTCGAAGCCGTGGGTCATTTCGTGGCCCATCACCCCGCCGATGGCCCCGTAGTTCACCGCGTCGTCGGCGTCGGGGTTGAAGAACGGAGGCTGCAGGTAGCCGGCCGGAAACACGATTTCGTTCATCGGCGGGTTGTAGTAGGCATTCACCGTGGGCGGCGTCATGCCCCACTCGTTGCGGTCGATGGGCTGGCCGAGGTGGCGGACATTGTCGCGGAAGTCCCACTGGCGGGCAGCCAGCAGGTTCTGCAGATACGACTCGCGCGAGATGGTAAGGGCCGAGTAATCCTTCCACACGTCGGGGTAGCCGATTTTGACGCGCAGGGCGTTGAGCTTTTTCAGCGCTTCTTCTTTGGTGGCCGGGCTCATCCAGGTGTTGGTCTGGATGTGGTCGGCCATGGAGGCTTTCACGTTGGCCACCATTTCCAGGGCCTTGGCCTTGGCGCGGGGCGGGAAGGCCTCGTCCACGTACAGCTGCCCAAAGGCTTCGCCGAGGTAGTTGTCGGTGGCGGCCAGCATGCGCTTCCAGCGCACGGTCTGCGTTTTGGCCCCGCCCAGCACCTGCTGAAAGCGGAATGCCTCGTCGACGTAAGCCTTGGGCAGGCCGCTGGTGGCCGTGCGTACCAGGTGCCAGCGCAGGTAGGTTTTCTGGTCGGCCACGGGCTCGGCCTGCACCAGCTTGTTGACCTCATCCAAGAAGGCGGGCTGGCCGATTACTAACGGCTGGTTCTTAGACCAGTTTTTGATTTCGGAATCGAGCACTGGACGATCAAACGGCTCGATTATGATTGGAGCCACAAGCTTCAATGCACTAAGCAGGCGCGGCAGCTCAAGGTGCGGGTAGCGCTTGGCAGCCGCGGCGGCTGTCATCTTGTTGTAGTTGCTCTGCGGGTCGCGCAGCTCTACGCGGGTACGTGACGCCTTGGCCAGGCGGGTTTCGAGGCGCTCGACCACCTCGGCGTTTTTCTTGGCCGTGGCCTCGTTGTCGCCGAGCAGCTGGAAGGTGTTGCGCAGGTAGGTGCGGTAGGCCTCGCGGATTTTCTTGCTCCGCTCGTCGTCCTTGAGGTAGTAGTCGCGGTCGGGCAGCGTGAGGCCGCCCTGCGACATGCCCACGATGTACTGCGCGGAGTTTTTCTCGTCCACTTCCACGCCGATGTTGAAGTAGGCGCCGGTTTGCAGCATTTTCTGGTGGGCCAGCGCCTCGACGAGGCCGCGACGGTCCTTCACGGCGGCCACGCGGGCCAGCTCGGGCTGCAGGTATTTCAGCCCGGCCGCTTCGATGGCCGCGGTATCCATAGCCGAGGCGTAGAAGTCGCCGACTTTCTGGGCGTTGGAGCCCTTGGCGGCGTTCTTATTGGCGGCCGCTTCGTCGAGAATGCGGCGCATCAGGGCCTGGTTGCGGTCTTGCAGCAGGTTGCGCGGGCCCCAGCTGGAGGCGTAGCCGGGGATGGGGTTGGCCTTGAGCCAGGCCCCGCCGGCAAACTGGAAAAAGTCCTCGCAGGGCGACGCGGAGCGGTCGATGTCGGCCAGGTCGATGCTGAGGCCGCGGACGGCGGGTTCGGCGGTCGGGGCCGCCGCGGTGGTCGGCGCCGGGGTGGTGGTAGCGGCCGGGGGCGCAGAGGCCGCGCAACCGCCGAGGGCCAGCAGGCCGGCGGCCGTGGCCAGGCGCGGAAGCAGGGTAAAGGTGTTCATGGGCTGAGGGGAATCAGGGAAAGCGGAAGGTAGGCAAGGATGCGAAAGACTGCGCCCGGCCGGCCGGGCTGCATTGCCGGCCCGGGGCGCAATTCCGTGCCGGGATGGCGCACGCAGTGCTTATCTTGCCCGGTAAACGCTGCCCCACTCCGACCGCTCGCATGAAACACGCTGTACTCGTCGCGCTTTCCTTGTTGCTCACCGCCGGCGCGGCCCGCGCCCAGACGCCGGCCGGCCCCGCCGCTACGGCCGCGGTGCCCACCGCCGTCGAAACCGACTTTCTGGCCGTGGCCAACGCCGCCGCCGGGCTGATGAAGCGCCTGATGGCCCAGCCCGCCACCGCTGCCGCCGAGGCCCCGCTGTTGCGCGAGTGCAACGCCCTGTGCCTGCGCGGGCGGCGCGTCACGCCGGCCTACGCGCAGTGGCTGCGCGGCCTCTCGCGGCCGGAGCTGCAAACGGCCGTGCAGCATCTCAAAGCCAGCGCCTTCGTGCAGTACTTCGGCCCCTTGCAGTACGACCCACAGTTCGAGGCCCGCTACAAGCGCAGCCCCGCCGCCGCGGACATGATGCTGGCCCTGCTCAACGCCCTAGACTTCGAGCGGCAGTAGGAGCCTAGCCAGCTTGCGGCGGTGCGGCTCATGATTACCTTGCCGCACCGCCTCCCCTGTTCCTGCTACCCCCCTATTGCCAGCTGCCCACGTTGTACTCCCGAAATCGGGGTGCGCCGGCCGCTGGCTTTGTATTTATCCTAACTCCGCATTCCGATGAAACGCCTATTCCTCTACGCCCCCCTGCTACTGCTGACTCAGTGTTCTAAGTGCAAGGACGGTCCGCAACCCAAGAACCCAGAAGACGCGCTGCCGCCGGCCACGCAGGAGGGTAAAAACACGTTAGGCTGCCTCATCAACGGCCAGCCCTGGACACCCAAGGGGCACCGAGGCAGCGTGCCCAACTTCTACGTCTGGTATGACCCTTCCTACGCCGGCGGGGCTATTGACATACGCACCTACCGATACCCTAAGTCCGGCGACAGCCGCAGTCAATATATTGCCTTTGGTGGCGGTGGTGTTGCGCAAGCCGGGACTTACTTAATCGGCGACAATGGCCTGCAAGCATACATAAGTGATGAATTCAAAGCCCAAGGATGCCAAGACGTCCAGTCGGATGATCCTTGGTCAACGGTGTATTGCCGGGGGCAGCTGCTTATCACGCGCCTGGACGTAGCAGCGGGCGTGGTTTCGGGCACGTTCGGGTTCGTGCTTGCCAAGCCGGGCTGCGACACCATTAAGGTCACCCAGGGGCGCTTCGACCGCAAGCTTTGATCATAAACAACGGTGACGACTGGACGGCACGGACAAGGAAACGCAGGTAGGCGTCTCTACGATGAGCGGCTTGCTACTCGTTCATCACCCGGTCCTGATGGGTGATGGATTCGAGGTGAATGGCGTCGAGCAGGCGGTGGATGAAGCCGGCGCTCAGGCCCAATTTGGCCCCTTTTTGCACGCCGCGGTCCACGATTTCCTGCCAGCGGCCGGGCTGCAGAATGGTGATGTTGTTGTCCTTCTTGTAGCGCCCGATCTGCTCGGCGACCTGCATGCGCTTGCTCAGCAGCTGCAGAATCTCGTCGTCGAGGTGGTTGATTCGCTCGCGCAGCTGGGCCAGAGCGGTGAGGAACTCCTGCCGGTCGGTGGTTTCGCGGCGCCAGATGAGCGCGTCGAGCAGCGCGGCCAGGGCCTCGGGCGTGACCTGCTGGGCCGCGTCGCTCCAGGCCGCGTCGGGCTCTTGGTGGGCTTCGATCATCAGGCCGTCGAAATCGAGGTCGGCAGCCTGCTGGGCCAGGCCGGGCAGCAGCTCGCGGCGGCCGGCAATGTGGCTAGGGTCGCTGAGGATGGGCAGCTCGGGGAAGCGGCGCTTCATCTCGATGGGCAGGTGCCACATGGGCGCGTTGCGGAATTCCGTCTGCCCGTAGCTGCTGAAGCCGCGGTGAATCAGGCCCAGGTGCTCCACGCCCACCTTGCGCAGGCGCTCCACGGCGCCCGACCACAACTCCACATCGGGGTTGAGCGGGTTTTTGATGAGCACCGGCACTTCCACCCCGCGCAGGGCGGCGGCCACTTCCTGCACCGAAAAGGGGTTGACCGTCGTGCGCGCGCCCAGCCAAAGCACGTCCACGCCGAAGGCCAAGCAGTCCTCCACGTGCTTGGCCGTGGCCACTTCCACGGCCACGGGCAGGCCGGTCAGCTCCCGGGCGCGCACCAGCCAGGGCAGCCCCTTCGTGCCGATGCCCTCGAACAGGCCCGGCTTGGTGCGCGGCTTCCAGATGCCGGCGCGCAGCATGTTCACGCGCCCGGTCTGGGCCAGGCGCTGGCAGGTATCTAGCACCTGGGCCTCGGTTTCGGCCGAGCACGGCCCGGCAATGACCAGGGGCTTGTCGGCAAGGAGCGGGTTGGTTTTCGTGGGGGCGGAAGCGGGCGTGGGGTTCATGGCTATTGAGGCAGAATTGATGACGAGGGAAGTGAAGAGAGCCGCGGGGGCTGTGGCGCCTAATTGACTTGGCTGGTGTCGGTTGCTGGGCGGTTGTCGGCCTGTCATCCTGAGCCTGTCATCCTGAGCCTGTCGTACGGCGTAGCCGAAAGGCCTTCTTCGCACCCTGCGCCGGCGCTGAAGTCCGGCTACTCAGGTTCTGACAAAGGGCGGTGGCGGCTACGCGTGGCGGTTGGTGCAGGGCTGGCGAGAGGTGCTTGACTACGCCGACCTTCGGTTCGCTATGCTCAGGATGACGGGTTTGAGCGTGTGGATTCCAGCTGCACCGGCTCACTTGATGATTCGGCGGATGTGGTTGGCCTGCTCGATGAGCTGGGCGAAGGCGGCGTAGTCTTCCTGCTGCAGCAGCTCGCGCATGCGGTGGAGCTGGTGCAAGTGCTCGTCGAGCACGTCGAGCACGTTCAGGCGGTTTTGGCGGAAGATGGGTACCCACATGGCGGGCGAGCTTTTCGCCAGCCGCACGGTGGAGGCAAAGCCCCCGCTGGCCAGATCGAAAATGCGCTGCTCCTCCTGCTCCTTTTCCAGCACCGTGAGGGCCAGGGCAAAGGAGGTGATGTGCGAAATGTGCGAGACGTAGGCCGTGTGCACGTCGTGGTCGGCCGCGTCGAGGTAGACCAGGCGCATGGGCAGCTGGTGAAACAGCGTTTCCACTCGCTGCAGTGCGTTCGGGTCGCTGCCCGCGGCGTCGCAGATGACCAGGGTGCGGCCCGCAAACAGCTCGGCCGTGGCGGCTTCGGGGCCGGAGTACTCGGTGCCGGCCATGGGGTGCACCGCCACGAAGCGGCCCCGGCGCGGGTGCCCGGCCACGGCGGCCAGCAGGGCGGCCTTGGTCGAGCCTGCGTCGATGACGATTTGGCGCGCCGTCACCAGGTCGAGCACCCGGGGCAGCAGCGTGAGCAGCCCGTCGACGGGCACGGCCGCCACGACGAGGTCGGCCGGGGCCACGGCGGCCGCCAGGTCGGACTGGGCTTCGTCGATGAGGCCCAGAGCCAGGGCTTTTTGCAGGTGCGCCGGGTTCTGGTCGACGCCGATGACGTGGCTGGCCAGGCCCTGCTGCTTCAGGCTCAGGGCCAAGGAGCCGCCGATAAGCCCCACGCCGATTACGGTTACTATCATGGCAGTAGCGCGGGCCGGAGCCCGCGTTGTTACAGGACGAAATCAGGAAATGGAAGCAGCGGCCACGGTTTCTTGGGCGGCTGTCAGCGCCAGCGGCCAGCCGGCTTCGGCCAGGCGCGCCTGCGCTTCCGTGAGCACCGCCGCGGGCTGGCACAGGCTGAGGCGCACGAAGCCGCTGCCGTTCGAGCCGAAAATGCCGCCGGGGGTGATGAACACCCGCGCCCGGGCCAGCACGGCGTCGCTGAGGGCGTAGCCGTCGGCGTACGCGGCGGGGACCCGGGCCCACACGAACAAGCCCACCTGCGCGGGGTCGTAGGTGCAGCCCAGCGCGTCGAGCAGGCCGAACACCTGCGTGCGGCGGGCGCGGTAGGTGGCGTTTAGCGCGGCCGACCACTCCGGGCCCAGTTGCAGGGCGGCCGCGGCGGCCAGCTGCACCGGCAGGAACATGCCCGAATCCATGTTGCTCTTGAAGCGCAGCACCTGCTGCAAGAGGTCGGCGCGGCCGGCCAGCAGGCCCACCCGCCAGCCCGCCAGGTTGTGCGACTTGCTCAGCGAGTTTAGCTCCAGGCTTACTGCGCGGGCACCGGGCACGGCCAGCAAACTCAGCGGCTCGTCGTTGAGAATGAAGCTGTAAGGGTTGTCGTGCACCAGCAGGATGCTGTGCTCTCGGGCAAAGGCCACCAGTTCGGCCAGCGCCGCCGCCGAGGCCCGGGCGCCGGTGGGCATGTGCGGGTAGTTCAGCCACATGAGCTTCACGCGGCTCAGGTCGCGGCGGGCCAGGGCCGGCAGGTCGGGCAGCCAGCCATTGTCGGCGGTCAGGTCGTAGTCGACGGGCGTGGCGCCGCTGAGCTGCACGGCGGCGCGGTAGGTGGGGTAGCCGGGGTTGGGAATCAGCGCTTCGTCGCCGGGCTGCAGGAAGGTCATGCACACGTGCACGATGCCCTCCTTGCAGCCGAGCAGCGGCAGTACTTCGGTTTCGGGGTCCAGCGCCACGCCGTAGCTGCGCTGGTACCACTCGGCCGCGGCCTGGCGCAGGGCCGGCACTCCCTTGTAGCTCTGGTAGGCGTGGGCGTCGGGGCGCTGGGCGGCGGCCGTCAGCGCCTCCACCACGCTGGGGTGGGGCGGCAAATCGGGGCTGCCGATGCCCAGGTTGATAACACGGGCGCCGGCCCGGTTCAGCGCCTCGATTTCGCGCAGCTTCTGCGAGAAGTAGTACTCCTGAATGGGCGCCAGGCGCTCGGCTACGGGAATATTCATGGTAGGGTGAGGTTGCTTTATTCGCTTAATAATCAACGGTTCAGTAGGTCTCGCCCTTGCGGTACACGCCGAGCACCCGCACGCTGGCGGCCGCCGCGTGTAGCTCGGCCAAGGCCTGCTCGAAGTCCTGAACCGCGTCGAATTCCAGGTCGGCGTGGAAGAAGTACTCCCAGGTAGTGCCGGGCCGCGGAAACGACTGCAGCTTGCTGAGGTTGATGCCGCGGGCGGCCACGCGCGTCAGCACCTCGGCCAGGGCTCCGCGGCGGTGTGCGGTGTGGAAGTACAGCGAGGCCTTGTTGGCGCCCGCCACCGGGGCGGCCTCGGCGGCGCGCTGCACCACCAGAAAGCGGGTGTAGTTGTCGGCGGCCGCGTGGATGTCGGGCGCCACGATGTCGAGCCCGAACAGCTGGGCGGCCAGCTCGCCGGCCACCGCGGCCACGCCCGTCAGCTCTTGCTCGCGGATGCGCTGGGCGCTCAGGGCCGTGTCCTCGGTCTCGACGAGGCGCCAGCGCGGGTGCAGGCCCAGAAAGCCGTGACATTGCTGCAGGGCCATGGGGTGGGAGTGCACCTCGCGTAGGTCGGCCAGCGTCTGGCCCGGCAAGGCCATCAGGTGCTGGCGAATCTGCAGGTACACCTCCCCGGTGATGCGCAGGTCGGCTTGCTGCAGCAGGCGGTAGTTGGGCAAAATGCTCCCGGCAATGGAGTTTTCAATGGCCATCAGCCCGGTGGCGGCTTCGCCCGCCGTTACCTGCCGCACCACTTCGCCGAACGTGGCGCAGGGGCGCACGGCCCCGAGCTGCGGCCCGAAGTAGTGGCGGGCAGCTATCTGGTGGAAGCTGCCGGCAAAGCCTTGAATGGCAACGGAATGCGTCATGCGAAGGGCAATAAAAAAGGGCCTCCGCGCTGCGGGGCCCTGGGGTGTGCTGGTCGGTGAGGTTGGCTCAGACTGCGCAAACGGGGCCCCGCTTCTTCCGGTAGAAGAAGTAATAAAAGCCGTAAAAAAAGCGGGCCGTGCGGAGCATGATGCGAAGAAAGCGGGTGGAAATTGGGCTAAAAAAAGCGCCTCCGGGGCAGGAGGCGCTTGTAAGATCAGGGGGTGATGCTGCTACAAAGAGGCCTCGCTGCTACGCGTGAGCGTAGTAGAAGTAGTAGCTAAAAAAGTACTGGGCCTGGGAAGTCAGCATGGAGGTATTCGCGGTGGAATAAGCCAAAGATGGCGAAGCCTGCCGAGGAATCCAAGGTTTTTTTCGCGGCAAGGTGCCAGATTTGACTCCCGAACCTGGGCAGTTTCGCCGCTGAAAAACGGCTGGCGGACCCGCGCAAAACCGCCCAGACACGCAGCGACCCGCCAGAAGCGGGCCGTTGCGGAGGTGAGTGAATGGTGAGTGAGAAGGAAGCGGGCGGCGCGTTTACCAGCGCCCGGTGAGTCGGCGGGGCACGGAGCGGACGGTGTACCACAAGCCACGCGGGGTGTACCACGGGTAGAAATGGATGACGGAAACCGCTCCGCCAACAATCACCTGATCATTGGACGTGGATGCATCAGCGTGCATAGCTACCGTCAATGGCTGTCCGGTGGCAGCCAGGGTGCGGGTTTCTTGTTCGTAGCCGACCGAAGAAATGAGCAGCACCGCGTTGCCCGGCAGATAGGCATCTATGGTAAAGCGGCCATCCGCATTGGTGCTGCACCCGATGGAGGTGCCTTTCACCATTACAGTCGCTCCGGGCAACGCTTCCTGCGTGGCCACATCAATCACGCGCCCGGTAATGTGCTGCGTGGAAGGGGGCTCGATGAGCGTCTGAGCGGCCGCGTCGGACATGGGCGCAGCTTTCGATTCGGTAGCTTTTTCACCTTGGGGCAGCTGCTGCGTGGCCGCGCGGCTGCCGCCCGTCGGCACCGGCCCGCCCGAATGGGTGCTGCGCAGCTCCTGGCTGCGGGCGGCCGTGGGCAGCAGGCCCCCGAGCGTGGCCGCGGCCAGCACCCAAGCCCGCCAGCGCGGAGCAGCCACGGGCGCATGCACCAACGCCCGGTTGAGCTGCTCCGCCCGGAACCGACCGCACACCCGCTGGCCCGCGGCTTGGCGCAGCAGGGCCAGCACCTCCGCATCGGTGCGCTGGCTAAAGTCGGTTACGGTATGCTGGCAGGCGGCACAGTAGCGCCCCTGCGCCGTCGGCGTCATAGCCTCCCACGCTTGGTGGCAAGGGCTTGGTATCTGCACATGGATGGTAGCACGGGTCATAAAAACGTACTGATCGGGGGTAAAAAGGACGAGACTTGGGTGGTAGGCCGGCACCGGGCGAACCGCAGCGCGACGGGGGCGAAGGCCTTCTCACGTCAGCTCCGCTGGGGCTGACGGTAGTCGGGCTGCGGTTCGTTGTGGCGCGGGCCAGTGATGGTGTTTGGGTATTGATGAAGACTAGCGGCTGCCGTAGGCGCCGGGCGTGAGGCTGGCGGCGGTTTCCATCAGGCGGATGCACTCGGCACGGTAGCCTTCGTCGTCCTTGCCGCGGGCGGCGCGGGCCAGCTCCACGGTATTCTGCCAGGTGGCTTCGCCGCGCCGCTCCGATTGGCGCAGCAAAAGGCTCATCTGGGCCACGGCGGCGGCCCAGCGCAGGTTGGTCGAGGCCCCGGCCAGCGCGGCGGGGGCGGCAGCGGGCAGGGCTTGGCTGAGCAGGCTGCTCGTCCGGCCCTGGGGCTGCTTGTAGCGCATTTTCACCGTAAGCAACTCGGTGGCCGCGGCCCCGGCGGTTGCCTGCGGAGCCGGCTGGTACTTCAGCCCGTCGATTACCGGCGGAGCGCCCACGGGCACCACTTCGTAAAGGGCCGTGACCTGCTGGCCCGCGCCCAGCTCCCCGGCGTCTTTCTGGTCGTTGTTGAAGTCCTCGTCGGCCAGCAGGCGGTTTTCGTAGCCGATGAGGCGGTAGGCCTGCACCTTGGCGGGGTTAAACTCGACCTGCAGCTTCACGTCCTTGGCCAGCGTAAACAGCGTGCCGCCGAACTGCTGCACCAGCACCCGCCGGGCCTCGCCCAGCTGGTCGATGTAGGCGTAGTTGCCGTTGCCCTTGTCGGCCAAGCGCTCCATCTTGCTGTCCTGCAGGTTGCCGGTACCGAAGCCCAGCACCGACAAAAACACGCCCGATTCGCGCTCCTGCGTGATGAGGTGCTCCATGGCGTCGTCCGAGGATTCGCCCACGTTGAAGTCGCCGTCGGTGCAGAGCACCACGCGGTTGTTGCCCTCCTTATTGAAGTGCTGCCGGGCCGTGGCGTAGGCCAGGCGCAGCCCTTCCCCGCCGGCCGTCGAGCCGCCGGCCTCCAGCTTGTCCAGCGCCGCCACGATGTCGCCCTTGCGGGTGCCGGGCGTGGGCGGCAGCACCACGCCCGCGGCCCCGGCGTACACCACCAGCGCCACCTGGTCCTGCGGGCGCAGCTGCTGCACCAGTTGCTTCAGCCCGGCCTTCACCAGCGGCAGCTTGTCCTCGCTCTGCATAGAGCCCGACACGTCGATGAGGAATACTAGATTGGCCGGCGGCAGATTTTCCACCGGCACCGTGCGCGCCTGCAGCCCGATGAGCACCAATTGGTGCGCGGGTGCCCAGGGGCAGCGAGCCTGCTCCAGGTGCAGGGCGGCCGGGGCGTCGGCGGCCGGCTGCGGGTAGTCGTAGCGGAAGTAGTTCACCAGTTCCTCGGTGCGCACCGCGTCGGCGGGCGGCAGTTGGGCCTGCTCGGTCAGGAAGCGCCGCACGTTCGAGTAGCTGGCCGCGTCCACGTCGATGCTGAACGTGCTCAGCGGCGCCTTGCTCACCGGTTGGAAGGCGTTTTCGGTCTGGTGCGCGTATCCTTCGCCCTCGGTGCGGCGCCGGGCTTTTTCGTCTTTGCTGAAGTAGCCCGAGGCTGCCGGGGCCGCGCTCCGCTTGGCCTTGCCCGGGGCGCGGCTGCCGCGGATCTGAACCCCGGCTAAGCGGCCCGCTAGGGACTGTTGCGTGACAGTGGCCGCCGCATAGCTAATGTCTTTGCGCACTATGGCGGGAGCCACGCCGGTTACCACTACTTCTTTCAGCTCATTTTGGGCGGGCGCCAGGGCCACGCCGATACGCTGCCCCGGCCGCACGGTCAGCTCGGTTGGGCTATACCCCAGCGCATTAATCAGCAAGGTCGCGCGGGTTGCCCGCCCGGGCCAGGGTAAGCGGAACGTCCCATCGGCCGCCGTGCTGGTGCCAATGCTCGTGCCCTTCAACACCACCGTTGCCCCCGGCAGCGGCTGGCCGCTCACACTGTCGGTTACGACGCCCTGAACCGCCCGGGCCGGGGTTGGAATCGGGGCAGCCGTTCGGGTGGTCTTGGGATTCTGCGCCGCGACGGGGCGGGTATAGGTGCTGCCTAGCGCGGCAGCCAGTAACGAGCAATAAAGAACGGTGCGCATCAGACCAGAGCAGTTAAGTGGTGGTAGATGCCTGATGGATGCGGGCGTCGGCAGAATTGCACACCGCGGCGCGAAAAAAGTCGGGGCGCCTGCACTGACTTCCCTGCCACGCTACCGAGAGGTTTGGGCCGTGCGGCGGTTTTCTTGCCGCGCTGCTGGTAAATTCTGCCCGCCAAGTCATCTTGCGTATGGCTCGTGGCTACAAGGCTAGCTCGTCAGGTATTCGGGCTGGATGAGCGCCTAGAACCTTACCACCCCGGCCGCAACGCTGGTGCCGCAATCCGCCGGGGAGCCGCCGTCCGGCTCGTCGGCGCGCAGTAGGGCCCGCCGCGGGCCGCTTCGTATCTTCGCTGGCTAAGTTGCCCCGCCCGATGTTCTCGCTGTTTCGCCGTTCTCAGAAGCCCGCCGCTGCCGCGCCGCCCACCGAGGCGGAGCTACTGGCGCGCTACCGGGCCGACGGCGACGTGCAAGACCTGGGCCGGCTCTACGAGCCGTACTTCCACCTCGTCTACGGCGTGTGCCTGCGCTACCTGCGCACCGAGGACGACGCCAAGGACGCCGTGATGCAGATTTTCGAGAAGCTCGTCGTCGATTTGCGCCGCCACGAGGTGCAGAACCTGAGCAGCTGGCTGCACACCACCGCCCGCAACTACTGCCTGATGGAGCTGCGCCGCCGCAAGTCGGCCCCCGATACCGTGGAATTTGGCCTGCCCGGCGCCCCCGGTGTGGAATCCGAAGCGGCCCTGCATCTGGTAGGCGATGATGACGATGACTTTCCCACCGAGGAGCACCTGCAGCAGCTCGAAGCCGCCCTGGCCCGCCTGCCCCCAGAGCAACAACGCTGCCTCGACCTCTTCTACCGCCAGCAGCAGTCGTACCAGGAAATTGCCGCCGCCACCGGCTTCGACCTCAAACAGGTGAAAAGCTACCTGCAAAACGGGAAGCGCAACCTCAAAATCTCCCTTGCCAGCCATGTCGCCCGCTAATCCGCACTTTCAGGCTTCTGCGCCCGCCGCGCACCTCTCCGCAGCTCAGCTGCGGCAGTACGCGGCCGGTACCCTCGAAGCCGCCGAGCGCCGGCTAGTGGAGCGCCACACCCTGGCCTGCGCCCTCTGCGCCGACGCCCTCGACGGCTATTTGCAGGCCGAGCCCGCCGCCGTAACGCCCGAGGCCCTGCGCGAGCTGCAGCAGCGCCTGCACGCCCGCGTGGCTGCCGAGCCGGCTGCCGCTACCCGCGGCGGCGCCTGGTGGCTGGCCGCGGCCGCAGCTGTGGCGTTGTTGCTGGTGTTTGTGGGGCTGTGGCAGTGGCCCGGTTCTGCCTCGAAAGCGCCCCTAGCGGCCCGCCAGCGCACGGCCGCGCCCTCGGCTGCGGCTTCTTCTGCGCCTACCGTAGCTGCGGTGCCCACGCCTGCTGCGGCAGAGGCCCCGGCTGCTTCGCCGGCGGTGCAGCCCGCCGCCGAGCCCGGCGCCCGGCTCTTATAGACGTCTCCGAGGCCGCGGGACAAGAGGGGAGCGGGG
>NZ_JAJFAV010000020.1 GCF_020711235.1 Hymenobacter sp. 15J16-1T3B
AACGTGGGTTCTTCGCCGTTCAGGATGGCTTGCCGGACAATGCCGTCGATACGGGCCTTGGATTCCTGCAGCGACAGGTTCAGGGCTTTCACCTCTTTGGTAGAGCCCATGATGTGTTGCCCCACCGCATCCCACCGGTCAGGCTCGACACTGTACTTCGTGCTGAACTTCTTCTTGACGCTTTTATGCGTGTACTGGACGTAGATGGTGGTCTTGCCAAAGGTTTTCCGGTCGCTGCGGATGACCAGCTTGGTGGAGGCCATAAGTAGTAGGATAGCATGAGCCAGTTGGATTGCCGGCGCCATATCAAAAGTAGGTAAAGTTTTGAGTGGGTCCGTAAGTGGGACCGTAAATCCGTAAAAGAGCAAGTGAATTAGAGCTAATTCGATTTATAAAATTCCGTTTAAAGGCCATTTTGGAGGTATTTTAGATAAAGTGTAGTTAATAATCAGTGATTCCAGAGGAATCACTCAAACCCCTGCTTGCGGCTTGCAAGTAGGGGTTTTTCTTTGTTGCGGCGACTCGCACCGAAGGAACGGCGCCCCATCGATCCAGAAGCAGAAACCTGCTGCTGTTGACGCCGCGGCCCGGCTTGTGGAACGCTTATAGCTAGGACGTTTGCGGCTAAGTTTCGAAGTCGGGGGCGCTGCGCAATACGCTACTTTTTCGCCTTGGTACCCCGCCGCAAGGCCTTGTACGCTTCTATCCAACCGGCACCCAGCAACGCCGCCCCGGCGCACCAGCCCAAGGCGGCCACCGGCACCGGGGCAAAGCCAAACAGCCGCTGCGCGGCCGGCACCAGCAGCGTAGCCAGCAGCAGGCACAGAGTCAGGCCCAGCATCAGCCACAGAATGCGGTTAGGCACACCTAGGGTCTGCCAGACGGACTGCGTAAAGGAGCGGTTCACCAGCGTGAGTCCCAGGTTGCTGAGTACCAGCGTCGCGAAGGTGAGCGTGCGCACTTCCGGCAAAGGAGCGCCCTGTTGCATGAACCCGTAGTACACGCCTAGCACCGCCGCCGCAATGCCCACACCCTGCACCAAGCTGCGGCCCAACTCGGCCCGGCCCAGGAAGGTGGTGCTGAGCGGCCGCGGTGGCTCTTGCATCTGCCCGGCCTCGGCGGGCTCGTTTTCGAAGGCAATGGAGCACGTCGGCCCCATCACCAGCTCCAGAAAAATGATGTGCACGGGCGAAAACAGGTTGGCAAACTTCCAGCCCGCCAGCAGCGGCACGGCTACAGTCAGCACAATGGGAATGTGGATGGAGACAACGTAGAACACCGCCTTCTTGAAGTTCTGGTAGATGCGCCGGCCCTGGGCAATGGCCGTGACCATGCCCGCCAAATCGTCGTCGACGAGCACCAGCGACGCCGCCTGCCGGGCTACTTCCGTGCCGCGCCGGCCCATGGCCACCCCGATGTGGGCGGCCTTAAGGGCGGGGCCGTCGTTGACGCCGTCGCCGGTCATGGCTACCACTTCGCCGCGGGCCTTCAGCGCTTCCACCACCTTGAGCTTGGCCTCCGGAAACATGCGGGCAAACACAGCCGTGCCGGGCGCCTGCTGCTGGAGCGCGGCCGCCGGCAAGTCCATCACTTGCTGCCCGGTGAGCAGGGTATCGGCCCCGGGCAGGCCCACCTGCCGCGCAATGGCCTGAGCCGTTTCGGGAAAGTCACCCGTAATCATCTTCACCTGCATGCCGGCCGTGAGGAAGGCCTGAATTACGGCTGCCGCATTGGCTTTGGGCGGATTTTCCAAGGCTACCAATCCCAAAAACTCCCAGGCAAAATCGTCCTGCGCGGCTGGGAAGTCGGGCCCCGCCGGCCGGGCCCGCGCCACGCCCAGCACCCGGTAGCCCTGGCCCGACAGCTCCCGCGTCACACCCCGGACGTCATCGGCTTGTGTCGGCGCCAGACGGCAGATGGCCAGGATGTGCTCCACGGCGCCCTTGCCGGCCACCAGGGTTTCGTCCCCCACGCGGCGCACGTGCGTCATCATGGGCGGGGTGCCGGCCAGCGGGTACTCGTGCACCATGGGAGCGGGGACGGCAGCGAGGGTGGGGGCGGCTGCGGCAAAGGCGGCCACGATGGCCTTTTCCATGGCGTCGAAGGGCTCGGTTTCGCTGGCCCAACGGGCGTAGGCCAGCACGGTGACGGCGCTGGCGGGCAGCGGCCCCGGCACCGGCACAAGACGGGCGGCGGCCCCGTCGTAGAGCTGGCACACGGCCATGCCCTCCTGGGTAAGAGTGCCGGTTTTGTCGGTGCAGATGACCGTGGCCGAGCCCAGGCTTTCCACGGTCTGGGGTTGCTTGGTGAGCACGCCCAGGCGGCTCAGGCGGGCCGCGCCCAGGGCCATAAAGGAGCTGAAGGCCACCGGAATTTCTTCGGGCAAAATGGACATGGCCAGCGTCAGGCCGAAAAGCAGAGCCGTCACCCAGTTGCCGGAGTGGGCGTAATTCACGCCCCACACCAGCGCAAACGCGCCCACTCCCACCCAGGCCATGCGTAGCACAAACCGGCTCACCTGCAGCTGCAAGGGCGTTTTCTCGGTGGCAATGGCTTGCATGCTCTGCCCGATCAGCCCCAGTTTGGTGCTTGCGCCCACGGCCGTCACCGTCAGCCAGGCGCGGCCCGCCACGGCGCTGGTGCCGGCGAAGACCGGCTCGTCCGCCGCCTTGGCTACCGGCACCGATTCGCCGGTGAGGATGGCTTCGTCCACGGAAAAGTCGCTGGGCTCGGTCACGGTGCCGTCGGCGGGCAGGCGGCTGCCCTCTTCCACCAGCACGGCGTCGCCCACCACCAGGTCTTCCACCGGCACGGTGACGACGGCGCCGTTGCGGCGCACCCGGGCCCGGGGCTGGGTCAGCTCGCGCAAGGCGCTCAGGGCCCGGTCGCTGCGGAGCTGCTGGTACACCGAAATACCCGCCACCGCCAGCAGAGCCACGCCCAGGGTCAGGGCCTCGGCTATTTCTCCCAGGGCGATGTAAACCGCGCAGGCCGCCAGCAGCAGCAGAAACATGGGCTCGGTTGCCACTTCGCGCAGCGTCGCCAGCAGCCCGGAGCGCGAGGCCGCGGTGAGCACGTTGCGGCCGTGGGCGGCGCGGGAGGCCTCGACGGCGGCGTCGCTAAGACCAGACGGGGAAACGGCGGGAAGCTGAATCATGGGCAGGCACGGGGAAGCGGAAGAAGCCCTGCGAGAGGCCGGCGCGCGGCATCGGCCGTCGGGTGCGCGCTGAGCGTCAGCCAATCGGCGGGGCTCGGCTATGGGCCGGAGGATACAAAAGAATTGGGGCCTTGAGAAACAGTTTGGTACAAATGTTAGCCGAGCGGCACCGGTAGGACCGCCCAACGGCCGGCGAAAAGTGGTGCTGAATCGGCGCCCGTCTTTCAGCGCCGCGCAGAGGGCCACTGGGCGGGCGGCACTCTGACGTTTCGGCTGCCAAACATTGTCCGCGAGTCAACTGCCACATCGGGAGTGCCTCCTACCACGGCTACTTCTGCCTGGCCTGCTACCGGCGTTCGTTTTGACCACTGCCTCCTTGGCCTCAACAAGCACGGCCATTTTCTTGCCGGGCTTGCGCCCCAGCTGCGCAGGCGCCGGCGGCCGTTACGAGTTTGGCGGTTTATGGTACCACGTCCACCGACACGACGCGGCCCTGGTCGTTCAGGTACAACTCGTAGTAATGCTGGTTGAGCTGCCACACTTCCTCGATCTTGATGACGGGCCGTCCCTGCTGCAGGCGGCGCATCGTGGCTTGCACCGGCGCGGGCAGCCGCGCCAGCGCCACGGGCTGCTCGATGGCGGGGCTTTCGTCGAGTTCTAGCTCCAGCGTGAGGCTCCGGCTGCGCCACCAGCCGGTCACTTCCAGCTCGTCGCCGAGCAGGGCGGTGCTGGCGCGCAGGTTGTCGGTGGTGCGCAGCTCGGTGGCGGCCGCGGTGAGCATGAAGCCCCCGCTGAGCACCATGGCCGCGTAGCCCAGGCGCCGGAACGCGGCTTCGGGCAGGTAGTGAACGATGCGCTTGGTGGCGGCCGTCGCCGCCACGGCTGCCACGGCCACCACGGCTCCGGCCTGCCACGCCGGCCCGGTGAGCAGGCCCAGCGAGAGGTACAGCGCCAGTTTGATGAAGTGCAGGAGCAACTCGTTGGCCGCGCGGGTGGCAATGACTTGGTCGCGGCTCAGCCCGTAGTGAAAGTAAAACTTGTTGAACACCAGCCCCACCGCACCGGTCAGGCCCGACAGAAAGCCCGCCAAAAACCCAATGCCGCTCAGCTTCAGCCAGCTGGCGGGCGCGGGCTCAACCGCCGTCACCGGGGCCGAGCGGCGCAGCATGGTCAGGTTGGAGAGCAGAAACAGACCGATGAACACCTCCAGGTACAGCGGGTTGAGGTATTTCAGCAAGTAGGCGCCGAGCAGCACGCCCGGCACGGCCCCCGGCACGAAGCGCCGCGTGACGGCCCAGTTGACGTGGCGTCGGAATAGAGCCAGCTTCGAAACGGTGCTGGTGGCCGTGCCCACGGTGAGGGCCGCCGGCACCGCCGCAGTGGGCAGCACCCGCGTCAGCACCGGCAGCAGCAGCAGGCCCGCTCCGCCTCCGCTTACCGTGCTGAGGCCGAACGCCAGCACGGCCGCCACAAACACGAAAACCAATCCCATAACGCCTGTCAAGAGTGAGCCCGCAACGCGCTACAGCACCCCCGTAGCCCCGGCGGCGCAGCTCGGGTAGCTCGGCACAACCACGGCCGGCTCGCCGGGGCCTTGCAGCAGCTGCCGCTGCAGCGGGGAAGGCGCTTAGCAAGTTGCCGCCTGGGTAAGGGGCCGGCGGGAGCTGGCAACCGGGCTAGCGGCCCAGGGCGTTGGACACGGCGTCGCCGCGGGTTTCGGGGTGCATGATCCGGCCGCCCAGATTGCCGGCGCGGGCCATCAACCCAAAGCTGAGCAACGCGCCGACCAGCGTCAGCCGGGTGAGCAGCGCGGCGCGGGCGTGGCCGCGCGCCAGCAGCAACAGGCTGCCCACGGCCAGCAGGCCGGTGAGTTCCAGCGCCCACAGGGCCAGCTCGGCGGCCTCCTCGTGCTCGTGAATGAGGGTGCGCGTCACGCCGGGGTAGTGCTCCACCACTTCTTCCGCGCCCTCGCCGGTCATGTTGGTCGGAATGGCCAGAGCCGCAGCCACGAGCAGCACAATCAGGCCGGCCTTCACCAGCACGGGCTGGCGGCGCACCAGGGCCACGAGCAGAAGTACCAAGCCAAATAGGCTTCCCAGGATGGGGGTGTGGTTGAGCAGTAGGTGCAGATGGGCTCCGTTCATGGAAAGTAGGTTGGAAAAGGTGGAGGTAATAAGCAGCGGGGCCGGCGGGTCAGGGCGAAACATTGAAAAAAGCCCCCACGATGGCGGTTAGGGCCATGGCCAGCACGCCCCAGAAGGTGACGCGGGCAGCCGCCTTCAGCACGCCGGAGCCGCCCACGTAGGCGGCCAGCCCGCCCAGCGCCGCCAGAAACAGCAGGGAGGTGAGCGAAACGGTCCAGACCAGCCACCGTTCGGGCGACACCAGAATCACGAGCAGGGGCAGGGCCGCGCCCACGGTAAAGGTGCCCGCCGAGTCCAGGGCCGCCTGCACCGGGTTGGCCGACACCGTCTCGGAAATACCCAGCTCGTCGCGGGCGTGGGTGCCCAGCGCATCGTGGGCCGTCAGCTGCCGGGCTACTTCGTCGGCTAGGGCGGGCGCCAGGCCGCGCGCCACGTAAATGGCAGCCAGCTCGGCGTGCTCGGCCGCTGGCTGGGTGGCCAGCTCGGTCCGTTCCCGGGCCAGGTCGGCCTGCTCGGTATCGGCCTGGGAGCTGACCGAAACGTACTCGCCCGTCGCCATCGACATGGCTCCGGCCACCAACCCGGCCACGCCCGCCACCAGCACACTATCGCGGGAGGCGTGGGCCGCGGCCACGCCCACGACCAGGCTGGCCGTGGAGATGATGCCGTCGTTGGCCCCCAGCACGGCGGCGCGCAGCCAGCCGATGCGGTGGGTGCGGTGATTTTCGTCGTGTCGCATCAGTAGGCGGCGGGCGCGGAGAGAAGACCTCCGGTTAGGGCATGGTAAACGACAAGTCGGCGCTGACGAGGTTGGCCGTCAGACCGGTGCTCTGGCGGTAGTAGGCGTAGCGCAAATCCAGGGCCTTGAACTTGGCCACGCGCCCGCCGAAAGGCGTTTTGAAGCGGCTGAGGCCATATACTGGCGAGTAGCGCAGGCCCAGCCCGACCTTGTTGGCCGAGAAGTCGGCCAGGTCGTAGTCGGAGGTGTAGTATTCGTCCCGGATGCTGTGCTGCAGGTAGGGCGCGAAGTAGGTGGCGGCCGTCTGGGTGTGGTAGCGGTAGAAGGGGTAGAGCACGAAGAAGGGCGTCACCTTCACCGGCGTTTCCAGTTCCACGGTGTGGGCCGTGATGCCAAAATTATCGTTGTAGAAGCGGTAGTAGGCGCGCAGCTGCACCAAGTCGGTGGCGTAGTAGTTCAGGCGCAGGCCCACCGGGTACTTGTAGCGCTGCCGCGGCAGCAGCTCCGTTTGGGCGGTGCCCACGGCCCCGCCGGTTTCGCGGAAGTACACCCGGTGAAACGGCGTGCTCAGCAGCCCCCGCTGGGCCGCCAGCTCGGTGCTGACGGCGCCTTGCAGGCGTTGGGTGAGCACCTGCGAGTACACCAGGTTCAGGTTATAGCTCTGGCGCGTGTCGTAGCCCGAGCCGTGCTCCCCGCCGCCGCCCGCGCGCAGCTCCACCGGCAAAATCAGCGTGGCGCGGTCGAAAAAGGCCTGGGCGGCCACGCTGAGCTGGCGGTTGCCGTCGCGCGAGGTTTGGGCCCAGGAGCCGGTGACGTTGAAGGAGAGGTAGTCGTATTCCTTGGAGAAGCCCGCGCCGAGGCCCACGATGGTGCGCTGGTCGCGCAGCTGGCGCGAGTAGCCGAAGTCGGCGTGGTAGCGGGTGTCTTGGCTGGAAGGCGTCGACAGCACGTAGTCGATGCGGTCGGTGGAGGCGGAGGCGTACACGTCCATGCCCACGTTGGCCGAAAGGCGCGTCACCGAGTCCAGGGGCACGTTCAGAATGATGGTCGGCGTCAGGTCCGTCAGCTGCTGCGTGCCGATGCCGCCCTCCACGGCGCCGTGGTTGCCGTCCTGCTGGTAGTAGCTCATCAGAATGTTCAGCTCCGTCTCGCCGCTGTTGTGCGGGCTGGGCGGGCTCGGCGCGGCCGAGGGCGCGCCGTAGCCGTCCACGCGGTTGGGCGTAGGCGTGGCCTGCGCCCAGCTCAGCAGGGGGAGCAGGGCCAGCAGCCCGGCGGCGGCGCCCCGGCGCCAGAAAGTAGAGTAGCTCATGCGCGTAGTGCGTGTCCGGTCCTTAGTTGCAGCCGCAGCCGCCCCCGACTTTGCCGCCGTTGGCGCCGCCGGCGCCTTCGCGGTAGCTTTCGAAGTTGGTTTCGTAGGTTTCGATGCGCTTGTTGGCCAGCTGCATGTCCTCGTCGTTGAGGTACATTTTCTGGTAGGCCGCCACCGACACGCAGCTCGTCAGGCCGCTGCCGCCCAGCAGCAGCAGCGCGCCCAGCGCCAGGCGGGGCCAGGGGAGGAGGGAGAGGTTCATCGGGTCAGGGTTTGGCCGCGGTAGCCGGGGCCGGTTGGGTGGAGTAGTAGCGCACCTGCATGCCCTTGGACGTGAGCGTGCGGCCGTCGTCGGTAATGAGCGTGCAATCCACGCCCTTCAGGCCGTTGATAAAGGCCAGTCCGGCCTCGGCGCCCTTTACAAAGACGACTTCGTCGAGGCCGTCGGCCAGCTCCACGTCGGGGCAGATGATGGTGACGGACTGCAGCCCGGTGCTCGGCAGGCCGGTGTGCGGGTCGATGATGTGGCCGTAGACCTTGCCGCCCACGGTGAAGTACTGCTCGTAGTTGCCGGCCGTCACCACGGCCACGTCGGTCACGTCGAGCCAGCTGTTGATGCCGCCGTGCGGGTGCTTTGGGTCGCCGATGGCCACGCGCCACAAGGAGCCGTCGGCCTGCCGGCCCCAGCACGACACGTCGCCCGAGCCGTTGATGAGCCCGCCCCGGATGCCCATTTGCTTCATCAGCGCCTGGGCGCGGCGCACGCCGTAGCCCTGCAGGATGCCGGCCAGGTTCAGGCGCATGCCCTTGTCTTGGAGCATGACGGAATGCGTGGCCGGGTCGAGGATGACCTTGCGGTAGTCGATGCGGGCCACCGAGGCTTTGATTACGGCCGGCGCGGGCAGGGCGGCGTGCTCCTGCCGGTCGAACTTGTAAATCTTCTCCCCGCCGGCGAAGGTGATGTCGAAGGCCCCGCCGCTGAGGGCCGAGAGCTTCAGCGTGCGCTGAATCAGGTCGTACACCTCCTGGTCGACCACCACGGGCTTGAGGCCGGCGTGGCGGTTGATCTGGGTTATCTGCGAGGTGGAGTCCCAGTAGGAGAAGAGCCGGTCGATGCGCTGCGTTTCCCGAATGCCCGCCCGCACGGCCCGCCAGCCCAGCGAGTCGTCGGCGGCTACGGCCGTGAAAGTGAAGTGGGAGCCCATGAGGTGAGCCGCGCGCATATAGTTGCGCAAGGGCTTGGGCTGCGCCAGCGGTGCCTGCGCCCAAGCCCCCGAACGGGCGGCGCCGAGCAGCAGCACCGCCAGCACCGGGAGCCAGGCGCGGCCGCGGAAGATGGAACGCATGGGCTTAGCGTTTGGTCAGGAGCTGGCTGAGGTAGGCGTCGTAGGCGGCGGGGCCGCCGGGGCGGTAGCCGGTCTTGGCCAGCACCTTGCCCTCGGGCGAGAGCAGTACCACCAGCGGAAACGAGCCTTCCTGGTTGAGCTGGGCCGCTGCCTGCTCGTTGCGCTTGGTTTGGTCGGCGGGCAGCTTGTTTTTCTTGCTGCGCGGGAAGTCGAAGCGGGCCAGCACCAGTTTGTCCTGGGCGTAGCGCTGAAACTCGGGCTGGTCAAACACTTCTTGCTTGAGCATGATGCAGGGCTTGCACCAGTCGGAGCCCGAAAAGACGGCCAACACCGGCTTGTTGGTGGCTTTGGCCTGTTGCAGGGCCGTGGCCAGGTCGGAGTTCCAAGTGACGGCGGCCGGCGTCTGGGCCTGCACGCCCACGACTGCCAGGAGCAGCAGCAGGCAAAACGAGAGAATACGCATGGCGGGAAAAGCAGAGTTAGGTTAAAGCCCGGTTAAAGCCATAAACCGTGCTACCCTACGCAGCCGGTTCCGAAACGATGGACTCTTAAGCAACTTTTAAGAATCGTGGCTTAGCCGGTGATGCGCAGTGTGGAGCCGGTCTGCGTGACGGTGTACTGCTTGAGCGCCCGCGGCGCCGGGCCGCTGAGCACCGCGCCGTCGGCCCCGAACACGGCGTTGTGGCGGGGGCAGACGAAACGGGCCTGGTTCGGGCTGAAGGTGACCGTAACGCCTTCGTGGGGGCACGGAGCCTGAAACGCTACGTAGCGCCCGTCGGCCGTTTTGGCCACGATGACGGTCCGCTCGGCGTTGTAGAGGTACCCGACTGCGGCATTGTGGAGGTTGGCGCTGCTGGCCGCGGTCAGGTCCACGGTGAAGTCCACGTTGGCCGCGGCGGGCACCGGGTCACTGCTGTTGCCGCAGCTGCCCAGGCAGGCGGAGGCCAGCAAGCCGGCGGCGCCCAGGCCAAACAGGTGTAGAAATTCTTTGCGGTCCATGAAAGAGGAGCTTGCCGGGCAGGTAGAGGGTGAAACAAAAAGAGTCGAGCCCAGCGGCGGGGCCGGCGCGACCAGCCCGTAAGCTACGGCTGGCTGGAGCCGAAACCACGGCCAAAACGACCGTCGCCCACCGGACGTCGACTAGCTAGCCGCGTGGTCCGATTGATGTGCCGGTTGCGTCGGGCTATGTCATCGGGCCGCGTTGGGGCGCGCCGACCGGAACGAGGCGAATAACGCGGCTCCGCACGAAGGCGGGCAGTGCGTCCGCTTAAGATTTGCTTAAAATGCTGCCGCCCCGCCGCTGCGCAGCATCTTCGCGGGGCAAAGAGCGTTAGGTTCGAGCAAGGGCCGCCGCCCGGCGGCGCGTCCTGCCGTATTTCCTTCTCCCACCCGGTATGCACATTTTACTTATCGAGGACGAACCCGGCATTGCCCGGTTTCTCAAGCAGGGCCTGGAAGAAGAAGGCTACGCCGTGGACGTTGCCGACACGGGGCCGGCCGGCCTCGCCCAGGCCCAGGCCCGCCCCTACGACCTGCTGCTGGTGGACTGGATGCTGCCCGGCCTCACGGGGCTGGAGCTGTGCCGCCAACTGCGCGCCGCCCGCCACGCGGAGCCCCTGATTTTCCTGACGGCCAAAGACACCGTGCAGGACACCGTCGCCGGCCTGCAGGCCGGGGCCAACGACTACATCAAGAAGCCCTTCCACTTCGACGAGCTGCTGGAGCGCATCCGGGTGCAGCTGCGCCACGCCCCGGCCCCCGGGGCGGCGGAGCGGTTCACGGTGGGCCCCATCGTGCTGGACGTGGCCACGCACCAGGTGTTTCGCGACGGGCAGGAGGTGGCGCTGACGCAGAAGGAATTTGCCCTGCTGGAGTACCTGCTGCGCCACAAGGGCACGGTGTGCCGCCGGCAGAGCATCATCGAGCAGGTTTGGGACATTCACTTCGAGTACAACACCGGCGTCATCGACGTGTACATGAACGCGCTGCGCAAGAAGTTGCGCCTGAGCAAGGAAGACGAGTACCTGCACGCCATCCGCGGCGTCGGCTACGTCGCCCGCGACTAACATGGCCCTAACCTTCAAAAACCGCATTGCCCTGCACTACGTGCTGGTCACGGCCGCGCTGGTGGCTTTGGCCTACCTGGTGGTGTTCGGGGTGGTGCGCCAGCAGGTGTACGCCGACCTCGACCGGGGCCTGCGGCTGCAGGCCGCCAGGCACCTGACCGAGCTGTACGTGGCCGGCGACTCGCTGCGCTTTGCCCACAAGGGCGAGTGGGAGGAGCAGGAGCACCAGCAGGTGGACGTGGCCCCGGTGTTCGTGCAACTCAACGACGCGAAGGGCGGGCTGATGGACCGCTCGCCCAACCTCAAGGCCGACCAACTGCTGTTTCACCTCACCGACGGCCGCCAGCTGGTGGATGCGGCCCTGCGCGGCCGGGCCATTCGGCAGCTGCAGGCGCCCATCCGGCAGCGGGGGCAACTACGCGGGTACCTGCTCGTGGCCGTGCCCACCGAGCCGGCCCGGCACGTGCTCGACAGCTTGGGCTCAGTGCTGCTGCTCTCGTTTCCGGTGGTGCTGCTGGCCCTCTACGGCTCGGCTCAGTGGTTGGCGGGGCGCAGCATCGCGCCCGTCGTGCGCATCACCGCCACCACCAACCGCATCACCCGCGACAACCTCACCGCGCGCATCGGCCTGCCCCCGCGCCCCGACGAGCTGCACACGCTGGCCACGGCCATCAACGGGCTGCTGGGCCGCGTGGAGCAGGCCGTGGAGCGCGAAAAGCAGTTCACCACCGACGCCTCGCACGAGCTGCGCACGCCGCTGGCCGTGCTCAAGGGCACGCTGGAAGTGCTGGTGCGCAAGCCCCGCACCCCGGCCGAGTACGTGAGCAGCATTCAGCTCGGCATCCGGGAAATCGACCGCCTTACCCACCTGGTCGACCAGCTGCTGCTCATGGCCCGCTTCGAGAGCCACGCCAAGGGCCTGAACCGGCAGGAACTGTCGGTGCTCAGCTCCGTGCACGACGTGCTCTACCGCCACCGCGCCGACCTGGAGGCCAAGCGCATCCGCGTCGACGTGGAAGACGGAGCCGTCACGACCGTCGTGGCCGATCCGCACCTCGTCGATTTGATTCTGGATAATTTGCTCTCCAACGCCGTGAAGTATTCGCCCGCCGGCTCCACCATCACCGTGACCCTGGCCCTGGCGGCGGGCCGCTTGCGCTGCGCCATCCGCGACCAGGGCATCGGCATCCGGCCCGAAGACCAAGTCCGCATCTTCGACCCGCTCTACCGGTCCGATGCCCTGCAGCACAAGCACATCGGCGGCACGGGCCTGGGGCTGAGCATTGTGGCCAAGGCCTGCGCGCTGCTGGGCATCGAGCTGGCGGTGGAAAGTGCGCTGGGCCAAGGTACGACGTTCACGCTGCTGTTTCCGGCTGCCTAGGGCTACAAAAAGCCCCGTCTGGTGAGCTGGGGCACTGCGTACGCAGCGTAGCGGGCGGCCGATGACTACAAAATTCGCCTCAACGACAGGCGCAGCGCGGAGGCCAGCGACATAGCGTGCCGCCTGGTGCGGGCCGGGCGCGCGATACTCGTGCGCATGCCCCTGCGCGAGCTGGTTCGCCACCTGCCCGCCGAGCAGTTCGTGCAGATTTAGCCCAGCTACTTCGTCGACCTGGACTACCTCGAGCGGCTGGACCCGGGGCGCAACTTGGTGCAGGTGGGCGAACAGCTGTTGCCCGTGGGCGAAACCTACCACGCCGAGCTGCTGCGCTGCCCGCACACGCCCGGGTAGGGCGCCCGATTCGTTGATATTAGCACACGTGCCACGTCCGCTGTGCCGCCCGCCGCCCCGCCGCGGCACGGTACGAATAGGACGGCAGGAGTGGATAAAACGGGGAGGTTAGCCGCGGCAAGGACCCAGCCCAGCGCGGCTGCACCCGCCGCGCCCGGCAGCTGGGCCCAGCAAAAAGCCCGCAGAACGGCCGGATGAGGCCTAAGGAGCCGGGAAAGCCAATTTTGCCAGCCGCGCCGCTCGAAGACGGCAATGGTATTTAATACTTGTGCCGCTGGAAGAGGGAGGCACGGGCTGCGGCTGCGTGCCCGCTCCGGCCGGGGTTGGGGCTTGTGACAAGATCATATAAGGATTGGAGAACGGCGTATACATGCCCCGCCTGCCGCGGCTGTACTTTTGAATCACTCCCTTCGGCCACGAAGCGGTGACATTCGGCCAGGCTCCGCGGCACGCGCCCGGAGCTGGTAGGGGCGGCGCGCAAGAGTGGGAATCATCGCGCCGCCCCCTCGGCCGCTACCGTCGCCCGAAGCAAGCCCGCCCGCAATCCAACCACCCGATTGTCGGCCCGCGCCTGGAACCAGCGGCCCCGCGCCCGACCACCCCGGCCGCGCCGACCCTTACCCCAGCGCCGCCCTGATGCACCGGAGTTTCTGGAACACGTTTACTGCCGCTTACCTGCTCGTTGCCGGGCTGTTGCTGACCGCCCCGGTTTCGGCTGCCCCAACTCCGGCCGCCAAAGGCCCGACCCGCACCCTGATCCTGCCCAAAGGCGCCCACCCGCGCCTGCGCTACGGCGCCGAGCGGCTGCGCGCCGCCCTGCAACAAGCTGGCTACGCGGCCAGCATCAGCGAGCAGGCCCAGCTCAGCGGCAAGAAAGACCTGATTGTCGTCGGTCGCGCCACCGACGCGCTGCTGCAGCAAGCCGCCACCGCCTTCCACGCTTCGGCCGCTAAAGCCCCGGGCAAGGAAGGCTTTGTTATTTCCTCGGGCGACAAGAACACCCTGGTTATCAGCGGCGCCGACAACTCCGGCGCCCTTTACGGCTGCCTGGAGCTGGCCGAGCAGGTGCAGACGCAAGGCAAACTTGCCGACCGGATCAGCCTCGCCGATCAGCCCGAAATGGTGATGCGCGGGGCCTGCATCGGGGTGCAGAAGCCGACTTACTTGCCCGGGCGCAACGTGTACGAGTATCCCTACACGCCCGAGATATTTCCGTGGTTTTACGACAAGCAGCTCTGGGTGCGCTACCTCGACATGCTCGTCGACAACCGCATGAACTCGCTCTACCTCTGGAACGGGCACCCCTTCGCCTCGCTGGTGCGGCTGAAGGACTACCCCTACGCGCTGGAGGTGGACGAGGCAACTTTTAAGAAGAACGAGGAAATGTTCCGCTTCCTCACCGAGGAGGCCGACAAGCGCGGCATCTGGGTGATTCAGATGTTCTACAACATCATCGTCTCCAAGCCCTTTGCCGAGCACCACGGCATCAAAACCCAGGACCGCAACCGGCCCATCGTGCCGCTCATTGCCGACTATACGCGCAAGTCCATTGCCGCTTTCGTGGAGAAATACCCGCACGTGGGCCTGATGGTGGCCCTGGGCGAGGCCATGGAAGGCGTGGGCCAGGACGACGTGGACTGGTTTACGAAAACCATTATTCCTGGCGTGCAGGACGGCCTTAAGGCCCTGGGTCAGACCGAACAGCCGCCCATCGTGCTGCGCGCCCACGACACCGACGCGCCGCGCGTCATCAACGCCGCGCTGCCCTTGTACCAGAACCTCTACACCGAGGCCAAATTCAACGGCGAGGCGCTGACGACGTACACCCCGCGCGGCTCCTGGGCCGAGCTGCACCGCAAGCTGAGCAGCATGAACTCGGTGCACATTCAGAACGTGCACATCCTGGCCAACCTGGAGCCCTTCCGCTACGGCTCGGCCGATTTTATCCAGAAGTCGGTGCAGGCCATGCACAACATCTACGGCTCCAACGGCCTGCATCTGTACCCGGAGTCGTCGTACTGGGACTGGCCCTACACGGCCGACAAGGCCCCGCAACGCCTGCTGCAAATCGACCGGGACTGGCTCTGGTACAAGGAGTGGGCCCGCTACGCCTGGAAAGCCGACCGCCCGCGCCCGCAGGAAATCGAGTACTGGGGCCGGCAGCTGGGGCAGCAGTTTGGCGGGGGCGTGGCAACTGGCAAACAGGTGCTGGAAGCCTACGAGGCGGCCGGCGAAATCGAGCCCAAGCTGCTGCGCCGCTACGGCATCACCGACGGCAACCGGCAGACGCTCACGCTCGGCATGCTCATGACCCAGCTCATCAACCCGCGCCGCTACGGGCTGTTCACCCTGCTGTATGAGTCGGAAGCGCCAGAAGGCGAAATGATTATCGACTACGCCGAAAAGGAGGCGAAGGGCCTGCCGCACCTCGGCGAAACCCCGCCCCAGGTGGCCGACGAGGTGGTGGCCCACGGCAAAGCGGCCGTGGCGGCCATCGAGCGGGCCGCGCCGGGCGTGACGCAAAACCAGGCGGAGTTCGAGCGCGTGAAAAACGACATGTACTGCCAGGACGCCTTGGCCAATTTCTACGCCGACAAGGTGCGCGCCGCCCTGCAGGTGCTGCGCTACAAGTACACGCGCAACGTGGCCGACCTGGAAGCGGCTGTGCCCTTGCTGGCGCGCAGCGTGCAGCACTGGGAGCGGATGGTAGCCCTGACCCAGGGCTCTTACCTCTACGCCAACAGCATGCAGACGGCCCAGCGCAAAATCCCGATGCGCGGCGTCGACGGCACTTACAAAACCTGGGCGGAAATGCTGCCGGTGTACCAAAAGGAGCTGGCCAACCTGCGCCACAACCTCGACTCGCTCAAGCAGGTGCGCCTGCTGCCCGCCAGCCAGAAAACGGCCCGCCTGACGCCGGCGCCCTTCACGCTGCTGAGTACGGCTCGGACCTACACCGTGGGCGTGGGCAAGACCGTTTTCACCGACACCACCGCCCAGCTCACGGCTGTCGCGCCGGAGCTGATCGGCCTGCAGGGCATCCAGCTCAGCAAAGCGCGGATGCAGAGCCAGCGCACGGCCCTGGTCTTCAGCACCAAGCAGCCGGTGAAGCTGCTGGTGGGCTACTTTGGCAGCAAGAATCCGCGCTACCTGCCGGTGCCGACTTTGGAAATCGACGCTTCGGCCAACGACTACGGGCAGGCCGACATCAAAATCAGCAATGCCGCCACAGTGGCCGGCCTGCCGCCCGTGAACGTGCACACCTACTCCTTTAAGCCAGGTACCCACACGCTCAACCTGGGCAAGGGCGCGGCCCTGCTGCTGGGCTTCGTGCCCGCCGAGGAGCCCATCCGCACCTACAACGCCGGCCTTGGCGTGACGAACAAGGACGGGGAGCTGGACTGGCTGTTTGAGTAATCTTGGGGGACGAGTAACACGTGACAAGTTGTTGCCTCTGCGTCCGCTGCGGGCTCAAGTCGTTTGTCCGCACCGTCTGCCCGCTTCTGAATTCGAATCCACCCGCATGAGCTTCTCCACCCGCCCCGCCGCGCTTCTGCTTTCCCTCGGCCTGCTGACCGCCACTGTCGCCCAGGCGCAAACCGGCTTTGTGCTCAGCGACGCCACGCTGCGCGCCGACGTAGCCCGCTTCAACGAGCTGGATAAGGAAGACGTCATCAACCTGGTGCCCAACGCTCAAGCGGCCGACTGGCTCAGTCAGCAGGTGCCCCGCTTCGAGTGCCCCGATTCGGCGCTGCAGCACACGTATTACTACCGCTGGTGGTGCCTGCGCAAACACCTCAAGCAGACGCCCGACGGCTACGTGTTCACCGAGTTCATCACCCCGATGAAGCACGCGGGCACGCACAACACCATCAGCAGCGCCCTGGGCCACCACATCTACGAAGGCCGCTGGCTGCACAACCCGCAGTACATCGAGCAGTACACCAAGTTCTGGCTGTACGTGGACGCCAAGCGCACGGCCCCGCGGCTGCACGGCTTCAGCAGCTGGCTGCAGGATGCGGTGTGGAGCTTTTACCTGGTAACGCCCAACAAGCCGCTGGTGCAGGAACTGCTGCCCGCGCTGAATGCCGACTACCACCTCTGGGAAAAGGAGCGCATGCTGCCCAACCGGCTGTTCTGGCAGTACGACGTGAAGGACGCCATGGAGGAATCCATCAGCGGGGGGCGCAAGGTGAAAAACGTGCGCCCGACCATCAACAGCTACATGTACGGCAACGCCAAAGCCCTGACGGCAATGGCCAAGCTGACCGGCACCGACAGCCTGCAGCGCAAGTACGCCGCCAAAGCCAAGCAGCTGCGCGCCGACGTGCAGCGCGTGCTCTGGGACGATAAGGACGCGTTTTTTAAGGTGCAGTACGAGCAGGGCGGCCTCTGCGAGTGGCGCGAGGAGCTGGGCTACATTCCGTGGTACTTCTCGCTGCCCGCCGACAAGCCCAAGTACGCCCGGCAGTGGGCGCAGCTCACCGACGAAGGCGGCTTCAAAGCGCCCTGGGGCCTGACCACCGCCGAGCGCCGCGCCCCCGGCTTCCGCACCCACGGCTCGGGCCACGGCTGCGAGTGGGACGGGGCCGTGTGGCCCTTCGCCACTACCCAGACGCTCAAAGGGCTGGCCAACCTGCTCACCGAGTACAAGCACCAGGACGGCATGAGCCGGCGGGTGTACTACGACGAGCTGCGCAAATACGCCCTCTCGCACCAGAAGAACGGCCAGCCCTACCTCGGCGAGTACCAGGACGAGAAGAACGGCGAGTGGCTGAAAGGCGACAACCCGCGCAGCAGCTACTACAACCACTCCGGCTTCGCCGACCTCATCATCACCGGTCTGGTGGGCCTGAAACCGCGCGCCGACAACGTGGTGGAAATTGCTCCGCTGGTGCCCGAGGGCCAGTGGGACTACTTCTGCCTCGACGAGCTGCGCTACCACGGCCGCACGCTCACCGTCATTTGGGACCGGACCGGCCAGAAGTACGGCAAAGGCCAGGGCCTGCGCGTGTTTGCCGACGGCAAGGAAATCGGGCGGGCGGAAAAGCTACAGCGCCTGACGGCCAAGCTGCCGGGGTAGTACAGGACGGAAACCCAGAACGTCCTGTCGAGCTTGTCAAGACATCTCGCGTGCTTCGTTGCCCAACCGAAAAAAGAACGTCATGCGGAGCTTGCCGAAGCATCTCTACCGCTTCGTTGACTCGCCTTTCTGCCATCGTTCGGTAGAGATGCTTCGGCAAGCTCCGCATGACAATACTATCCAGCGAGATGCCTCGACAAGCTCGACATGACGGCCATTTTGCATTGACTTTCACCATGAATCTTACCTCTCGCGCCGCGCTTCGCCGCCTCTGCTGCTTGCTGCTTGTGCTCCTCGGCGCCTCGGCCGCCCAGGCCCAGCAGTACTATAACGTGCTCAAGTACGGCGCCCGCAACGACAGCACCAAGCTCAGCACCGAGGCCATCAAAAAGGCCATTGCGGCGGCCAGCAAGGCGGGCGGGGGCACCGTGTACTTCCCGGCGGGCAAGTACCGCACCGGTCCGATTCACCTCAAGAGCAACATCACCATCGACATTGACGCGGGGGCAGTGCTCTACTTCAGCGACAATTTCGACGACTACCTGCCCATGGTGCCCACGCGCTACGAGGGCATCGATATTACCAGCTTCTCGCCGCTGTTTTACGCCTACAAGGCCGAGAATATCACCATCAAGGGCCGGGGCATCATCGACGGGCAGGGCAAGAAGTGGTGGGATTTTGCGGAGGGCAAGTCGCGGGCCAGCCAGGACTCGAAGTGGCAGCAGGAATTTTTTCGGCTCAACAAGGACATCCTCAAGCCCGACCAGCCCGGCGTGATTGAGCGCGGCTTCATGCGCCCGCCCTTCATCCAGCCCATGTACTGCCGGAACGTGCGCATCGAGGGCATTACCATCCGCAACTCCCCGTTCTGGACCGTCAACCCCGAGTTCTGCGACAACGTGACGGTGACGGGCGTGACCATCAACAACCCCAAGTCGCCGAACACTGACGGCATCAACCCCGAGTCGTGCCGCAACGTGCACATCTCCGACTGCCACATCAGCGTCGGCGACGACTGCATCACCATCAAATCGGGCAAGGACCGGGCGGGGCGGCAGATGAACGTGCCGGCCGAAAACTACACCATCACCAACTGCACCATGCTCTCGGGGCACGGCGGGGTGGTTATCGGCTCGGAAATGTCGGGCGGGGTGAAGAAAATCACCATCAGCAATTGCGTGTTCGACGGCACCGACCGCGGCATCCGCATCAAAACGGCCCGGGGCCGCGGCGGCGTGGTGGAAGACATTCGCGTGGATAACGTGGTGATGAAAAACATCCGGGAGCAGATCATCGTGCTCGACATGCAGTACGCCAACTCCCAGCCCGAGCCCGTGACGGAGCGCACCCCGCGCTTCCGCAACATCCACTTCAGCAACATCACCGCCGAGGGCAACCAGGCCGGCCTGCTCAACGGCCTCTCGGAAATGCCCATCGAAAACGTCACCTTCTCCAACCTGAACCTCGACGCCAAGCAGGGCTTCACCGTGCGCGAAGCGCGTAACGTGGCCTTCCACAACGTGCAGGTCAACACGCAAATGGGGCCGGCCGTGCGCGCCGAAAACGCCCAGCAACTCCGTCTCGACGGCCTGCGCGGCGCGGTGCCGGCCGGCACCGCGCTGCTGGAGCTGGGCAACGTGGCCGAGGCCTTCGTGTACAACTGCTTCCCGGCCCTGGGTACCGATACCTTTCTCAAGCTCAAGGGCGCCGATACCCGCGGCATCGTGCTGCAAAACAACTACTTGAAAGCGGTGAAAACGCCCGTTGCCAAGGGCGAGGAAGTAAAGCAGCCGGTGGAAATTACCGCTGCCGAAGTGCCGGCGGCAACTCCTGCACAACGCCGTTAGAACGACCTTCGCGCCCGTTGCGGGCTAAAACCACCTGCTTCCGAATGCTTCGTCCGCTCGTCCTACTGCTCGCTTTATTCGCAGGTCTCACCGCCGCGGCCCAGCAGCCGCTGACGCTGTGGTACACCAAGCCCGCCGAAAAGTGGACCGACGCGCTGCCGCTCGGCAACGGCCGCTTGGGCGCCATGGTGTACGGCGGGGTGGGGCAGGAGCGGCTGCAGTTCAACGAAACCACCCTCTGGACCGGCCGCCCGCGCCCCTACGCCCGCCCCGGTGCCGCCCAGTACCTGCCGCAAATCCGCGCCTTGCTGGCCCAGGGCAAGCAGGCCGAGGCCGAAGCCCTGGCCGGGCAGCACTTCATGGGTCTGCGGGACCACGAAGACGGCTACGAGCCGCTAAAAGCCGCCTGGCTACAGAAGATAAAGGCCGTAAGCGCCCCGCAGGCCCTGGCCGCTACCGGCTGGCAGCCCGTCCGCATCCCCACGCCCAACGGCTGGGAAGCCGCCGGCCTCGAAGGCCTCGACGGCGCCGTGTGGTTTCGCACCAGCTTCGAGCTACCCGCCGCCTGGGCCGGCAAAGACCTCACGCTGAGCCTGGGCCGCATCCGCGACCAGGACCTGACCTACGTCAACGGCCAGCTGGTGGGCACCGACGAAGGCAGCACCAAGAAGCGCCGTTACCGCGTGCCGGCCGCCGCGCTGCGGGCCGGCCGCAACGAGGTGCTGATTCAGGTGCTGAACTACTACGACAAGGGCGGCCTGATCGGGGTAAAGGAGCAGCAGCCGGTGTTCGTGGCCTACCCCGAGGGCGCCGACCCGGCCACCGGCGTGGCACTCAACTCCGCCTGGCAGTACTGGGTGCAGGACCAGGAGCCGCCGCTGGCCCCGAGCTACCAGGCTTCGTACCAGCCCTTCGGTGACGTGCTGCTGGACTTTCCGGAGCACAAAAGCGTTACGAGCTACCTGCGGCGGCTGGATATCGGCCAGGCCAAGGCGCTGACGCAATACACGCGCGACGGCGTGCCGTTTATTCGCGAGTACTTCGCCAGCTACCCGCGAAATGCTATTGTCGGACGCATCCAGGCCGGGAAAGGCCGCCTGAGCTTTACCGCCCGCTTTGACAGCCCGCACCAGCAGCGCCGCAGCTACCGCGTGGATGACCACACGCTGGCCCTGGCCGTGCAGGTGCGCGACGGGGTGCTGCGCGGCGTGAGCTACTTGCGCGTGGCCGCCAAAAAGGGCCGCGTGACGGTAACCGACCAGCAGATTCGGGTGGAAGGCGCCGACGAGGTGACCTTGTACCTGACGGCCGCCACCAGCTTCGAGGACTACCTGCACGCCAACGCCGACCCCGACCGGCGCGCCGCCGAGGCCATGCGCGGCGTCAGCGGCCAGAGCTTTGACAAGCTGTTCAAGGAACACCTGCGCGACTACCAGCCGCTGTTCAACGCCTACCACATCGACCTGGGCCACATGCCGAACGAGCAGCTGCCCACCGACGAGCGGATTCTCAAGTTCAGCCCCGCCGCCGACCCCGCGCTGCTGGCCCTCTACCAGCAGTACGGGCGCTATCTGCTGATTGCTTCGTCGCGCCAAGGCGGGCAGCCGGCCAACCTGCAGGGGCTGTGGAACGAGGCCTTGACGCCCTCCTGGGGCAGCAAGTACACCACCAACATCAACCTGCAGATGAATTACTGGCCGGCGGAGCTGCTCGGCCTCTCGGCCTGCACGGCGCCGCTGTTCGGGCTCATCGACGAGGCCGCCGAAGCCGGCAAAGTCACCGCCCAGGCGCACTACAACGCCCGCGGCTGGGTCTTGCACCACAACACCGACCTGTGGCGCGGCACGGCCCCCATCAACGCCTCCAACCACGGCATCTGGGTGACGGGGGCGGCTTGGCTCACCCAGCCCATCTGGGAGCATTACCAGTTCACCCAAGACCAGGCCTTTCTGCGCCGGCAGTACCCGGTGCTCAAGCAAGCCAGCGAGTTTTTCCTTGACTTCCTGGTGAAAGACGAGCGCACCGGCTGGCTGATCAGCACGCCCTCCAACTCGCCCGAGCACGGCGGCCTGGTGGCCGGCCCGACCATGGACCACCAAATCATCCGGGAGCTGTTCAAGACCACCGGCGCCGCCGCCGAAGTACTGGGCGTGGACGCCGAGCTGCGCCAGCAACTCACGGACAAAGCCCGGCAGCTGGCTCCGAACCAAATCGGCCGGCACGGGCAGCTGCAGGAATGGCTGGAAGACAAGGACGACCCGGCCGACACCCACCGCCACGTCTCGCACCTGTGGGGCGTGTTTCCGGGCACCGACATCGTCTGGGCCGATCAGAAGCTCACCCAGGCAGCCCAAACCTCGCTGGGGCAGCGCGGCGACGAGGGCACCGGCTGGAGCCTGGCCTGGAAAGTCAACCTGTGGGCCCGCTTCCGCGACGGGGACCACGCCCTGCGCATCCTACAAACTCTGCTTTCCCCGGCCGAAAACGGCAGCGGCAGCGAGCGGGGTGGCGTCTACCGCAACCTCTTCGACGCCCACCCGCCCTTCCAGATCGACGGCAACTTCGGCGGTGCCGCGGGCATGGCCGAAATGCTGCTGCAAAGCCACGCCGGTACTCTCGACCTGCTGCCCGCCCTGCCCACGGCTTGGCCCGCGGGCGAGGTACGCGGCCTGCGCGCCCGCGGCGGCTTCGTGGTGAATGTGCGCTGGCAGGCCGGCAAGCTCACCGGGGTAGACATCAAATCGGAAGCCGGCCGCCCCTGCGAAGTGCGCTACGGTGAGCAAAAAATCAGTTTGGCCACCAAAGCCGGTACCACTTACAAACTCAACGGGGCGCTGCAGCCGCAGTAGCCCCGCCGCGGATAGATGCGAAGCGTAATTTTGAGTCGAATATTGCCACTGTTGGCGCTGGCCCTGGCTGTTGCAACGACGGCCCACGCGCAGTCGTCAGCGCTGCGCACCGAATTGCCGCTGCTCACCGGCTGGCGCAGCGTGGCCGACGACAAAAACCAGCAGGCGCACGCCGGCTTCGAGCGGCCCGACTTCAACGACCAAAGCTGGCAAGCCGTGGCCGTGCCCCACAACTGGGACGCCTACGAAGGCTACCGCCGCCAGCGCCACGGCAACCGCCACGGCTACGCCTGGTACCGCACTGCCTTCACCGCGCCCGCGCCCGGCAAGGAGCAGCGCAGCTTCCTGTTTTTCGAAGGCGTGGGCTCCTACGCCACCGTCTGGCTGAACGGCAGGCCGGTCGGCACCCACGCCGGGGGGCGCACCACCTTCACCCTGGACGTGACCGAAGCCCTGCGCCGCGACGGGCAGCCCAACGTGCTGGCCGTGCGCGCCGACCACCCCGCCGGCATTCAGGATCTGCCCTGGGTGTGCGGGGGCTGCTCCGAGGAGCGGGGCTTTTCGGAAGGTTCCCAGCCGCTGGGCATCTTCCGGCCCGTCACGCTCGTCACCACCCACGCCGTGCGCATTCAGCCCTTCGGCGTGCACGTCTGGGCCGACTCGACGCTGACAGCGCAGGCGGCCCGACTCCACGTGACGACCGAGCTGAAAAACTACGGCTCGAAAGCCCAGACGCTGACGTTGCGCCATCAGCTGCTGGACCGGCAGGGCAGGGTAGTGGCCGAGGTCAGCGGCAAGCAGAAGCTGGCGGCGGGCACCACGGCCGAACTGCGGCAGCAATTGCCGGTGCTCAGCCAGCCGCACCTGTGGTCAATAGCCGATCCGTACCTGTACCGCCTGGTTACCCGCGTTAGCGCCGGCAAAAAGGCGCTGGACGAGCAAATCACGCCCTACGGCATCCGCTGGATCAGCTGGCCGATTGGCAAGGCCGCGGCGGCCGGGCAAAAGCAGTTTCTACTCAACGGCCAGCCCGTATTCATCAACGGCATTGCCGAGTACGAGCACCTGCTGGGCCAGAGCCACGCGTTTACGCCCGAGCAGATTCGCACCCGCGTGGGACAGATGAAGGCGGCCGGCTTCAACGCCTTCCGCGACGCCCACCAGCCCCACAACCTGCGCTACCAAGCCAACTGGGATTCGCTGGGCTGGCTGTGGTGGCCGCAGCTGGCCGCCCACGTCTGGTACGATACGCCCGCGTTCCGCCAGAACTTTAAAACCCTGCTCGTCGACTGGGTCAAGGAGCGGCGCAACTCGCCTTCGGTGGTGCTCTGGGGCCTGGAAAACGAAAGCACCCTGCCCGCCGATTTCGCCCGGGAATGCACTGCCCTCATCCGCCAGCTCGACCCCACGGCCTCGCGCGAGCGAAAAGTGACGACCTGCAACGGCGGGCAAGGCACCGACTGGGACGTGCCCCAGAACTGGACCGGCACCTACGGCGGCGACCCGAACCAGTACGGGGCCGACGTGGCGCGGCAGGTGCTCATCGGCGAGTACGGCGCCTGGCGCACCCTCGATCTGCACCGCACGGGGCCGCCGGCCATCAACAGCGGGCCCTACAGCGAAGACCGGTTTGCCCAGCTCATGCAGCTGAAAGTGCGCCTGGCCGAAGCGGCCAAAGACCGCACCGCCGGCCACTTCTTCTGGCTGCTGACCTCGCACGATAACCCCGGCCGCGTGCAGGGCGGGGAAGGCCAGCGCGAGTTGGACCGCATTGGCCCGGTGAACTACAAAGGCCTGCTCACGCCCTGGGAGGAGCCCACCGACGCGTTTTACATGTTCCGCTCGCACTACGCGCCCAAGGACACCGAGCCGATGGTGTACCTGGCCTCGCACACCTGGCCCGACCGGTGGCTGCAGCCGGGCCGGCAGGACAGCCTCATCGTCTACTCCAACTGCGACGAAGTGGAGCTGTTCAACGACGTGGACGCGGTGTCCTTGGGCCGCAAGCCGCGCGGCGCCTTCGGCACGCATTTTCAGTGGGACGGCGTGGACGTGCGCTACAACGTGCTGCAGGCCGTGGGCTACGTGGCCGGCAAGCCGGTGACGCGGGACGTGATTGTGCTGCACCACTTGCCCCAGGCACCGCACTTCGACCAACTACTGGCGGAAACAACGCCGCTGACGGCCCCGCAAGCGGGCCAGAACTACCTCTACCGCGTCAACTGCGGCGGCCCCGAGTACGTGGACCAGCACGGCTCGCGCTGGGCGGCCGATCAGCCCCGCACCGGCCCCGGTACCTGGGGCTCGGAGTCGTGGACCAATGATTTTCCCGGCCTGGCGCCCTTCTTCGCCAGCCAGCGCCGCACCTTCGACCCCATCCGCGGCACCCGTGACTGGCCGCTGTTTCAGACGTTCCGCTACGGCCGCGACAAGCTGCGCTACCGCTTCCCGGTGCCCGACGGCGAGTACCAGGTAGAGCTGTACTTCACGGAGCCCTGGCTGGGCACCGGCGGCGGGCTCGACTGCGCCGGCTGGCGCCTCTTCGACGCAGCCCTCAACGGCAAAACCGTGCTCAAGGACCTCGATATCTGGCGCGAAGCCGGCCACGACGGCGCCCTGAAAAAGACCGTGAAAGCTCGCGTAACCGGCGGCGAACTGGTGCTGTCGTTTCCGCACGTAGCTTCCGGGCAAGCGCTGATTTCAGCCATTGCAATTGCCAGCACCGATGCCCGTCTCCAGCCCGCCCCGGCGGCGCCGGCCGTTATCGGCAAGGTATCGGCACCGGAGGCGGCGAAGACCGCGCAGTGGGCGGCCGAAACCTGGCTGGATACCGGCGTGCAGCCGTACGCTGACGCCCCGGCGACGCTCAGCGCCCTGCCTTCGGCCCTGTACGGCGCGGAGTGGCTGCGGCGGCCCCGGAATCCGGCGAAGGACCAGGCCGCGGTTTCCATGCAACTGACCACGGCCGCCGACGTGTACGTGGGCGTCGACGCCCGGCAAACCGCCCGGCCCGCCTGGCTCAAGGACTACGAGGACACCAAAACCACGCTCGACATCAACGAGCAGGGCGCCCGGCCGATGCGCGTGTACCGCCGCCGCTTCCCGGCCGGCAGCACCGTGGCCCTTGGCGCCGATGCGCCGGGCACGCTGCCCAGCGTGGTGGCCGCGGCCCGCACCAGCAACATCGAGCCGGCCTACGACCTGAAAGCAGTGGTTGGCTACAAGCCCGCCGCCGCCCGGCTCAGCGGCCCGGGCCTGGTGCGCGAAACGGTGAATACCAAGGAAAGCGTGACGTTCAAGGAAGCTGCCGGCGCCCTGGAGTGGACCATTCAGACCGGCGTGGCCGACGTGTACTCGCTTACCCTGCGCTACGCCAACCCGCTCCCGCGCCCGCTCACCGGCAAGCTCACGGTATCGGCCGCCGACGGCACCTTGCTGCGCGAGGAAGCGGTGGAACTCGTGCCCTCCAAGCCCGGCAAGTGGAACTACCTGGCCTCCTCCACCGGCACCATGATCAACGCCGGCAGCTACCGCATCAAGCTCACTACCACCGATGCGGCCGGCCTGAGCGTGTCCGGGCTAGATGTGCAGTAGGGACTTGCGGACCTGAAGCCATTTTGGCCCTGTCATCCTGAGCAGAGCGAAGGACCTTACCACGTCAGCACGAAAACCGTCACAACGGCTCGTGCAGGTGTAACGAGGGCCTGCGCTGCGCTCAGGATGACGGGCAATTTATTGCGGGCTGCTGGCCAGCATTGGTAGTAGGCGCGCAGCCCCAAAAAGCGCAGGGCAAGATGCTACAATACTCGGTGAACATCATACACGGCAGGGGCTCAGCGTGAAGCTAGATTTGTAGCTGTCACCAAGCCCCTCGCCAAGCGCCGATTCGCGGCATTTTGCCCAAACTTGTATTATGAGCAATCTGCGCGTCCTCGACCTCGTCATCATTGCCCTGTACCTGGTAGGTATGGTGGCCGTGGGAGTGTATTTTTCCCGCCGCAACGTCAATCCGGAGCAGTATTCCAGCGCTTCGGGCCTGATTCCGGGCTGGGCCATTGGCCTGTCCATCTACGCGACGTTCCTGAGCAGCAACACCTTTCTGGGCGTGCCCGGCAAGGCGTTTGGCACCAACTGGAACGCCTTTGTCTTCAGCCTGTCCATGCCGCTGGCGGCCTGGGTGGCGGCCCGCTACTTTGTACCATTTTACCGTAGCACCGGCGAAATATCGGCCTACACCCACCTGGAGCACCGCTTCGGCAGCTGGGCCCGCACCTACGCCGTTATCTGCTTTCTGCTCACGCAGTTGGCCCGCATCGGCTCCATATTTTTCGGCATTGCCCTCACGTTGCAGGCGCTGACGGGCTTTTCGATGGAGCTGATTATGCTCATCACCGGCATCTGCATCATCGTCTACACCGTGCTCGGCGGCATCGAGGCCGTTATCTGGACGGAGGTGGTGCAGGGCGTCATCAAGACCTTCGGCGCCGGCCTGATTCTATACCTGGTCGTCGATAACCTGCCCAACGGCGTGGCCGACGTGGTGCGCATCGGCGAGCAGCACGGCAAGTTCAGCCTGGGCGGCTTCGCGCCCGACTTCACGCAGTCGACTTTCTGGGTGGTGCTGCTCTACGGCTTCTTCATCAACCTGAACAACTTCGGCGTCGACCAAAACTACGTGCAGCGCTACCACACGGCGGCGTCGGCCCAGCAGGCCTCCAAGTCCATCTGGCTGTGCGTCTGGCTGTACGTGCCGGCCTCGCTGCTCTTCTTCGTCATCGGTTCGGCCCTGTTTGCCTACTACCAAGTGCACCCCGAACTAATCGAAGCGGTGAAGCTGAAAGTGGCCGCCGAAAAGCTGCCCCTGACCGCCACGGCCGCCCAGATCAGCCAAGCCGCCGCCCAGTTGGCCCCGGCCGACTACGGCGACAAAGTCATGCCGCACTTCATGGTGACCAAGATTCCGGCGGGCTTCGTCGGGCTGATTGTCTCGGCCATCCTGTCGGCGGCCATGAGCACCATCAGCTCGGGCATGAACGCCTCGGCCACCGTCTTCACCGCCGATATCTACCAGCGCTACTTCAAGCCCGACCTCGACGGCCGCGGCATGCTGCGCCTGCTCCACCTCGGCACCGTGGTGGTGGGCCTGGCCGGCATGGGCGTGGGCATTGCCATGATTGGCGTCAAGAGCGTGCTGGACGTGTGGTGGGAGCTGTCGGGCATCTTCGCCGCCGGCATGCTGGGTTTGTTCCTGCTCGGCGTCATCGGCCGGCAGACGCGCAACGCGGAGGCGCTGACGGCCACCATCATCGGCGTGCTGGTGATTCTGTGGATGACCTTTTCCGGCAAGCTGCCCGAGGAGCTGGCCGCGTTTCGCAACCCGTTGCACAAGAGCATGATTATCGTCGTGGGTACGCTCACGATTTTCCTGGTGGGCTTGCTGCTGAGCAGGCTGCGCCGCCATAAATATTCCCAAGAAACCCCGACGCCGGCCCGCCACTCGGTGGTCTAGCCGGCCAACCTCTACTGTAACCCCAACCCGGCCGGCTGCGCCATGCCGACCGACCCTCATAAGTCTGGACCCAAGGAGATGGAAAAATCGCGCAAGGGATTTATCCCGGTTATGCTCACGCCTTTTCAGAGCGACGGGCAAGTCGATTACCCGGCGCTTACGCGCCTGACGGAGTTGTACTTAAAGGCCGGCGCCGCCGGTTTGTTTGCCAACTGCCTCTCGAGCGAGATGTTCGAGCTCAGCGCCGAGGAGCGCCTGCAAACCATCCGCCACGTGGTCGACGTGGTCGACGGGGCGGTGCCCGTGGTGGCCACCGGCACCTTTGCCGGCTCGCTGGTGGAGCAGGCCGATTTCGTCAAGAAAGTGTACGAGGCCGGCACCGAGGCCGTCATTGCCATTACCGGTTTGCTGGCCACGCAGCAGGAATCCGACGCCGTGTTCAACGAGCGGGTGATGCGCCTGCTCGACTGGACCGCGGGCATTCCGATGGGCTTCTACGAATGCCCCGAGCCCTACAAGCGCCTGCTCTCGGCCGAGCAGCTGCGGCAGTTCGTGGGCACCGGCCGCGTCATCTACCACAAGGACACCTGCCTCGACATCAACCAGATTCGGGAAAAGCTGGCCGCCGTGGAAGGCCACAATTTCGGCCTCTACGACGCCTACATGGTGCACGCGGTGGAGTCCTTGAAAGCCGGGGCGGCCGGGCTGTCCTGCATTCAGGGCAACTTCTTCCCCGAGCTCATCGTGTGGCTCTGCAACAACTACGACAACCCTTACCTGACGACCGAAGTGGCCGAGGTGCAGCGGTTTTTCGTGCGCAACATGGGCGTGATGCACAACGTGTACCCCATCGTGGCCAAGTACTCCCTCAAGCAGCGCGGCATCGACATTTCCACCTTCACCCGCCGCAAAGTGGGCACCTTGTCCAGCAGCGTGCGCAAGGGCGTGGAAACCCTCTGCCTCGACTACAGCAACCTGCGCAAGGAGCTGGAGTGGGCAGCGTAGGGGCGCCGCTTCGCCTTGCCCCCCGGCCCCGTTTCCGAAAAAGCAGAGGGGGAGCCGGACGATTTTGGGCTACGGTGATACCCCGGCCGTCATTGCCAGAAGAACCAACGAATGGCACGGGTAGCACCCTGTTGTCATTGCGAGCGAAGCGCGGCAATCGTTCCTCTAGTAGCACCGCCGGCGCAACTGGCAGAAGCTGAAAACGGCACCGCCCGAAACCTGCAACTCGGGTCTCGGGCGGTGCCGTTTTCGGTCAGTGTCTAATTGCAGCGTCGTGCCGCGAGCGGAACGATTGCCGCGCTTCGCTCGCAATGACTGCGGGGTGAGCCGCTGCTGACCCCTCTCCATTTTCGGAGACGGGGCCGGGGGGCAAGGCGAAGCAGCGCCCTTACGCCGCCACCAGTTCCTTGTAGTTGCGCAGGTACTTGCGCTTGTACTCCAGGGGCGTCATCTTGGTGATTTTCTTGAAGTGCCGGTAGAAGTTCGACACGTTGTTGAAGCCGCAGTCGAAGCAGATGACCTCCGTGGGCAGCTTGTCTTCGATGAGCAAACGGCAGGCCTGGCTGATGCGGATTTCGATGAGGAAGTCGTAGTAGGTCTTCTTCGTAATCAGCTTGAAGTAGCGGCAGAACGAGGTGACACTCAGGTTGCTAATGGAGGCTACCTCTTCCAGCGTGATTTCGTTTTTGTAGTTCGAGAGCGTGTAGTTGCACACCTTGTTGATGCGCATCGTGTCCGACTCATTCGACTGCGTGAAGGCGTGGTGCTTGGAGGCAATGGTTTCGACCTCGTTGGTCTCCGAGAGAATCTTGAGAATGGAGAGGAAGATGATGATGCGGTCCAGGTCGGTGGCTTCCACGGCGCGGCGCATCAGGGGGGCCAGCTGCTCGCGGGCGGCGCCGGTAATGAGCAGGCCGCTCTTGGCCTTTTCGAACAGCTTGGGCACCAGGTAGGCCTCGGGCAGGCCGAGCAGGTAGCGGCCTAGGCACTCGGGCATGAACTGAATTACGATGGCCTCGACTTCCAGCTCCGGGTCGTTCTGGAAGTACTCCTCGCGGCAGCGCCAGGTGTGGGGCAGGTTTTGGCCCAGCAGCACGATTTCGCCGGCCGAGAAGTTGCTGATGTTGTCGCCGATCAGGCGCACGCCCTCGCCCTGAATCACGTAGTGCAGCTCCAGCTCGGGGTGGTAGTGCCAGATGGTGCCGAAGTTCGGCTTCACGTCGTGGCGGATGCTGAAGGAGTTCTGCGAGCTGATCGGAATTTTGTGAAAGTGGGCTTTCATGTGGGAAGGCGGGTGAGCGGTCTGGGTGAGCATTCGGCAGGCCGGGAGTGGGAAGCACCGGCCCTGGTCAGGTGGGAAACGGCGAGTGGGCGCCGCCAGAATGGGAACGTTCTAAGCAGGGAAGTTGGACTGCGGGAAGGCGCCGGCGGTTCCGGCGCCGCACTCTAGGATGTTATCCTGCCCCGTGAGCGGCTTGCCGCCGGGGCAAACGGGTGCTGCGGGTTAGTGCGTACTCACTAAAGTATTGGGTGCCGCGGGCCATACTCTCCTGTAGAGTACTGCCCGCTTAACTTTTTCTTCATGTGGGTTTGTTGCCCACGCAGCGCCTACGGGCCGATAATGCGCTGAGCGCAGCCAGTTTTGGGCGGTTTCCTAAATCGTTTTCGGGTTCCGGAATCCCGGGCAGTGGCGCTCGGGCCGCCGCCCGGTTTGGGTCGGCCGGGGCGGACTGTCCGGGATTCCGGAACCCGAAACGGGGCCGTGCTAACATCCTACACTAAGTAGATAATAACCGGGAGGGGGGCGGAACGGGCGGCCCGCATATTTGCCATTGAAGTCTGCCGCTGCCGCAGGCTCGCGGGCCCGCGTGGCCCGCGTCTCCGGTTTGGGCCGCCGCCGCCGCGGTTTGCTCGCCGGCATTTCCCCACCTCAAGCCCCTTCGACGTGGCCCCGAACTTTCCCCCGAACGAAGTCCTCCTGCTCGCCAGCGGCGACCTGCGCCTGGCCGCTAACCAAGACTGCTGGGCCGCCCAGCAAGCCATGGAAGAACAGCTGACCGCGGCCCTGGCCCGGCAGGGCTACGCGGTGCGCCGCGCCCACGCCTACGACCCCGAGAAGCGCCACGGCTTCCTCGACTCGCAGAAGATGGGCATGGAAGTGTTTCGCGGCCTCGACCCGCACCAGCCCCTCATCGTGGCCGAAAGCGTGTGGCAGTACTCGCACCACGTGCTGGCCGGCCTGACCACCCACCGCGGCCCCATCCTGACGGTGGCCAACTGGAGCGGGCAGTGGCCCGGGCTGGTGGGCATGCTCAACCTCAACGGCTGCCTCACCAAAGCCGGCGTGAAGTACAGCACGCTCTGGAGCGAGGATTTTACAGATGAATACTTCGAGCAGGGCCTGCGCCAGTGGCTCGCCACGGGCAGCACCGAGCACGACCGCAGCCACGTGCGCAGCCTGCGCGCCGTGCAGCTGCCCGCCGCCGAGGAGCAGCAGGGCCGCGCCTACGGCCGCAAGCTGCGCCAGGACAAAGCCATCATGGGCGTGTTCGACGAGGGTTGCATGGGCATGTACAACGCCATCGTGCCCGACGAGCTGCTGCACGCCACCGGCCTCTTTAAGGAGCGCCTGAGCCAGTCGACGCTCTACGCGGCCATGCGCACCGTCACCGACCAGGAAGCCCGCGCGGTGCTCGACTGGCTGCTGGCCAAGGGCATGACCTTTAACTGGGGCACCGACGAAGCCATCGAGCTGACCGAGGCCCAGACCCTGGAGCAGTGCAAGATGTACGTGGCCGCCGTGCGCCTGGCCGACGAGTTCGGCTGCGCCACCATCGGCATTCAGTACCAGCAGGGCCTCAAGGACCTGGTGCCCGCCAGCGACCTGGTGGAGGGGCTGCTTAACAACCAAGACCGCCCGCCGGTGTACGCGACGGACGGCCGCGAGCTGTATGCCGGCCAGGCGCTGCCGCACTTTAATGAAGTGGACGAGTGCGCCGGCCTCGACGCGCTGCTCACCTACGGGCTGTGGCAGGAGCTGGGCCTCTCGGGCGAAACCACCCTCCACGACTTGCGCTGGGGCCAGAACTTCAACACCGGTGCGGGCGAGGAGTTCGTGTGGGTGTTTCTGATTTCGGGGGCGGCCCCGCCGGCCCACTTCGAGGGCGGCTACCGGGGCGCCAGCTCCGAGCGGCAGCCGCCCATGTACTTCCGCCTCGGCGGGGGCAGCCTGAAGGGCGTGAGCCGGCCGGGCGCTATCGTCTGGAGCCGGGTGTACGTGCAGGACAATCAGCTGCACTGCGACCTGGGCGTGGGCCAGGCCGTGCAGCTGCCCGAAGCCGAAACCCAGCGCCGCTGGCAGGAAACCACCCCGCAGTGGCCCATCATGCACGCCACCCTGAAGGGCGTGACGCAGGCCCAGATGATGGGCCGCCACAAGGCCAACCACATCCAAGTAGTGTACTGCGACTCGGAAGCCCAGGCGCACGCCGCCTGCCGCATCAAAGCTGCTGCGCTGGCCGAAATGGGCCTGCAGGTGCACTTCTGCGGCGCCGTGGAAGGCCTCGCGCCCCGCGCCGTGCCCCAGGATATCGAGCTGGCCGAACTGACCAGCTAACCGGGCTGCCGCCCGCCGCTCCGCCACCACACCGTTCCCTCCCTCACCTATTCGCACTCCCCAGCCAATGAAACCATTTCCCTCGCTGGCAGCCGCTTCGCTGCTGCTCGTGTCGGTGGCCGCCCAGGCCCAGACACGCTCCGTTACCGGCCAGGTCGTCGGGGCCGACAAGGCCGAGGCGCTGCCGGGCGTGACCGTGCTCGTGAAGGGCACCACCAACGGCGCCACCACCGATGCCGACGGCAACTTCACGGTGCAGGTGCCCGACAAGCAGGACGTGACCTTGGTCATTTCCTACCTGGGCTACGCCAAGCAGGAAGTGACCGTGCGCCCCGACCAGCCGCGCGTTAAAATCAAGCTCGCCCCCGAAACGGCCTCGCTCAACGACGTGGTCGTCATCGGCTACGGCACGGTGAAAAAGCGCGACCTGACCGGCGCCGTGACGTCGGTGAAAGGGGAGGAGGTGACCAAGCTGCCGGTGACGACCATCACCGAGGCCCTGCAGGGCAAAATTCCGGGCGCCGACATCACCCGCGCCAACGGCTACGCGGGCCAGGGCGCCAGCATCCGCATCCGCGGCAACCGCTCGATTTCCAACCCGGGCTCCTCCAACAACGTGCTCTACATCGTCGACGGGGTGCAGAACGTCAACGCGGCCGACATCGACCCGAACGACGTGCAGAGCATCGAGGTGCTCAAGGACGCCTCCTCGACGGCCATCTACGGCTCGCGCGGGGCCAACGGGGTCATCATCATCACCACCAAGCGCGGGAGCACCGGCAAGCCCAAAATCACCTTCAACGCCTACTCGGGCGTGACCAAGGTGGCCGGCTACGGCGAGTTTATGAGCGGCCCGCAGTGGGTGGATTTCCGCCGCGAGGCCTTCCGCGCCGCCGGCACCTGGAACTCGCCCGCCGACGACGCGGTGGCCTTCAGCCCGGCCCAGCTGGACGCCATTCAGAACCAGCAGTACATCAACTGGCCCGACCAGCTGCTGCACCATGGCATGCAGCAAAACTACCAGGTGGGCCTCTCGGGCGGCTCGGAAAATACCAAGGTGTACTTCTCGCTGGGCTACTACGACGAGAAGGGCCTGATGAAACTGGACCGCTTCAAGCGCTACACCACCCGCGCCAACATCGACCAGACGGTGAACAAGTGGCTGAAAGTGGGCGTGCAGACGCAGCTGGCTTACATCAACAACGACATCCGCCGCGACCCGTTCAACCTCGCCTCGCAGGCCGTGCCCTTGGGCCGCGCCTACGACGACGAGGGCAAGCTCATCTTCCGCCTGCTGGGCAGCACCCAAATCAACCCGCTGGCCGACGAGCAGCCCGGCGTGTACGACCGCAACACCAAGACCAACCGCCTCACTGCCGCCGCCTACGTGGAGCTGACGCCGCTCGACGGGCTGAGCCTGCGCTCCACCTTCGCGGCCAACTACGCCACCTCGGAGGCCGGCAACTTCTTCGGGGTGAATACCATCGACGGGGCCGGCAACCGCTCCCAGGCCTCCATCACCAACAACCAGAACCGCAACCTGAGCTGGGAAAACGTGCTGACCTACAAAAAGGAAATCGGCGACCATTCCCTCACGCTCACCGGCGTGGCCAGCAACCTCTCGTTCGTCAACACCAGCAGCTTCGCGGGCGGCCAGAACCAGGTACTGCCCTCGCAGTCGTTCTACAACCTGGGGGCGGCCAACCAGAACCCGTTTTTCGGTTCGGGTTATGTGCGCAACGATCTGATTTCCTTTGCCGGGCGCGTGAACTACGCCTGGAAGGGCCGCTACCTGCTCACCGCCACCACCCGCGGCGACGCCTCTTCCAAGCTGGGACGGGACCATAAGTGGGACTATTTTCCCTCGGTGGGCCTGGGCTGGCGCATCGTCGACGAGTCGTTTATGCAGCGCTTCAAGTTCCTGACCGAGCTGAAGCTGCGCGGCAGCTACGGCGTGTCGGGCAACGACGCCATTAACGCCTATGGTACGCAGAACTCGCTGACCAACACGCCGTTTTCCTGGAACGAAACCACGGCCGCACCCACCTATACCGTGTCCGGTCTCATCGGCAACCAGGACTTGGGTTGGGAAAAAACCTACACCACCGACTTCGGGGTGGACTTCGGCGTACTCGATAACCGCATCACCGGCACCGTCGACTACTACGACGCGAAGACCAAGGACCTGATTTTTCCCCTGAACTTGGCCGCCTTCACGGGCGTGACGACGGTAAACCGCAACATCGGCCAGACCCGCAACCGCGGCTGGGAAGTGTCGGTGACCTCGCAAAACCTGCGCAACGAGAGCCTGTCGTGGTCGACCACGCTGACCTACGCCCGCAACCGCGAAACCATCGTGGAGCTGCCCAACGGCGACGTCATTGCCGACGACTACCGCAACTCGCTCATCGTGGGGCAGCCCTCGCAGGTGTACTACGACTACAAGAAAATCGGCATCTGGCAGCTTGGCGAGGAAGCCGAAGCCAACTCCTACGGCACGCCCGGGCAGTTTATTCCCGGCGACATCAAGGTGGCCGACCTCTCGGGCCCCGACGGCGTGCCCGACGGCAAAATCACCGCCGCCGACCGCACCATCATCGGCTCGCGGGTGCCCAAGTGGACGGGCGGCCTGAGCAACGACGTGCGCTACAAGGGCTTCGATTTGAACGTGCTGCTAGTGGCCCGCGTGGGCCAGTGGATCAGCTCCGACTACTACGCCAAGTACTCGCGCAGCGGCAGCTCCAACGGCGCCATCGTGGACTACTGGACGCCGGAAAACCCCACCAACGACTACCCGCGCCCGCACGCCACCCGCACGCTGAGCTACATCACCACCCTGACCGAGCGCGAGGCTTCCTGGGCCAAGGTGCGCAACGTGACCTTGGGCTACACCATTCCGAAAAGCGTGGTGGGCCGGGCCAAAATCGACAACGTGCGCGTGTACGTATCGGGCCGCAACCTCTATACCGTCAGCAACATCAAGGACTTCGACCCCGAGGGCGAGGGCGTGATTGACCGGCCGCTGAACCGCGCCTACGTGGTGGGCCTGAACGTGGGCTTCTAACCTCTGACCAGACCGTTATGCATAAGATCATCCGCCCCCTGACGTTTGCGCTGCTCGCTCTGGCCGCCACTGCCTGCAAGGACCAGCTCGACGAATACAACCCCAGCGGCGCCACCGCCGAAGCCGTGTTTACCACCCCCGAGGGCTTCGAAACGGCCATCAACGGCGCCTACACCTACAACCGCGTCATTTACGGCAAGGAATCGGGCTACGCCCTACTGGAAATGGGCACCGACATCTGGACGGCCGCCGCCTCCAACGACGGCACGGCCGCCAGCAATACCCGCCCGCAGCCCCCGCTGATGAACTACCAGGGCCTGCAGACCGACAACGTGTGGGTGAAAAACAACCTCTGGACGCCCTGCTACCAGGGCATCAACCAGGTCAATCAGGCGCTGAAGTACATCGACCAGGCCGGGCTGTCGGCCACGCGCCGGCCCTCGGCCGAAGCCGAGCTGCGCTTCATGCGCGCTTGGTACTACTACCACTTGGTGGAAAGCTACGGGCCGGTGCCGCTGCGCCTGGAGCCCACCGAGGGCGTGGTCAACACCGCCACCCGCGCCTCGGTGGCCGAGGTGTACGCCCAGATTTTCGCCGACCTGGAGTTTGCCGTGCGCAACCTGCCGGTGACGCTGGCCCAGTTTGCGGCCCCCGTGACGGCCAACGACTACGGCCGCATCACCCGGCCCGCGGCCGAGGCCTTTGCCGCCAAGGCGTATCTGTCGAACGGGCAGTACCAAAAGGCTGCTACCTACGCCCGCAAAGTGACGACGGCCTACACCGGGCAGGGCATTCGGCTCGTGACGAGCTACGCCAGCCTCTGGGACTTCAACAACCAGCGCAACTCCGAGGTGCTCTGGGCGGTGAACTACTCCACCAACCTGACCTTCAACGCGGGCAGCCACACCGGCCACCAGTGGTTTTTGATGAAGTACGACGACCAGCCGGGCATGGTACGTGACGTGGCCAACGGCCTGCCGGGCGTGCGCTACATGCCCACGCGCTTTTTGCTCGACCTCTACAACGAGCAGAACGACGCGCGCTACCTCGGCTCATTTAAGCAGGCCTGGATTGCCAACTCTGCAACCAACATTCCGCGCTGGTCGGCGGCCGAAGTAGCCCAGAACGCGGCCCTGGCGCCCTTCCTGAACCAGCCCAAGTTCGCCGTCGGCGACACGGCCGTGCTCACCAGCAAGCGTAGCATCGACGACTTCCAGCAGCGCTACACCCGCCGCTACCGCTACAAGGTCTACGACATCGACGACCTGTACAACGCCGACGGCTCCTTGAAAGGGGAGCGGCGCTACTACCCCTCGCTGCGCAAGTTTGACGACCCGACCCGCGCCACCGCCACCGTGACGGAAAGCGCCCGCGACGCGTTCATGCTCCGCCTGGGCGACATCGTGCTCATCGGGGCCGAAGCCCAGGTGCGCCTCGGCCGCGCCGACTCGGCGGCTTACTACGTGAACCAGGTGCGCACCCGCGCCGCCCTGCCCGGCCGCACCGCCGCCATGCAAGTGACGGCCAGCCAGATGACGCTGGACTTCATCCTCGACGAGCGGGCCCGCGAGTTGGCCGGCGAGCAAGTGCGCTGGTTGGACCTGAAACGCACCGGCAAGCTGGTGGAGCGCGTGCGCGCCTTCAACCCGGACGCCCGCGCCAGCATCCAGGATTTCCACGTGGTGCGCCCCATTCCGCAGAGCGACATCGACGCCGTTGGGGGCCGCGGCGACTTCCGCCAGAACCCGGGCTACTAGAACAAGAAAAAAGAACGTCATGTCGAGCGAAGTCGAGACATCTCGCCGGATAGTAACTCCAATCGTTGAGGTTACCATCCAACATCAGCCCGCGAGATGTCTCGACAAGCTCGACATGACGACCTAACGGAAACACGGTCTTTCAACCACCTCGTACTCCGCTCGCTAATTCCCGCCTTCCACGCCTCTTCTGTCCCATGAACAACCGCCTGCTCTTCCTTGCCCTGGCCGCCGCGGCCACCGGCGCCGCCCGCCCGGCCTGGGCGCAGTACCCCACCATTCCGGCCGACGTGAAGGCGCAGGCGGAGGCCTACCTGGCCGCGGCCGAAAAGCACGCCGACGAAGCCTGGCAAAAGGCCCTGCCCATCGTGGAAAAGGAGGCCAAGCAAGGCAAGCCTTACGTGCCGTGGGCGGCCAAGCCGGAGGATCTGCCCCAGGCCAAGCTGCTGGCGTTTCCGGGCGCCGAGGGCGGCGGCGCGCACAGCTTCGGCGGGCGCGGGGGCAAGGTGTACGTGGTGACCAGCCTGGAAGACAGCGGCCCAGGCACCTTGCGCGAGGCCTGCGAGCAGGGCGGGGCCCGCACCGTGGTGTTCAATGTGGCCGGCATCATCCGGCTCAAAACGCCTATTGATATCCGCGCGCCCTACATCACCATTGCCGGCCAGACCGCCCCGGGCGACGGGGTCTGCATTGCGGGCGAGTCGCTCTGGATTGATACCCACGACGTGGTGATTCGCTACCTGCGCTTCCGCCGCGGCGCCACCGACGTGGGCCGCCGCGACGACGCGCTGGGCGGCAACGGCGTGGGCAACATCATCATCGACCACGTGTCGGCCTCCTGGGGCCTGGACGAAAACATGTCGATGTACCGGCACGTGTACCACGACCCCAAGACCGGCAAGGCCGAGAAACTGCCGACGGTGAACGTGACCATTCAGAACTCGATTTTTGCCGAGGGGCTGGACACCTACAACCACGCCTTTGGCAGCACCATCGGGGGGCTGAACAGCACGTTTGTGCGCAACCTCTGGGCCAACAACATCAGCCGCAACCCCTCGGTGGGCATGTACGGCGACTTCAACTTCGCCAACAACGTGGTGTTCAACTGGTGGAACCGCTCGGCCGACGGCGGCGACAACCGCTCGGAGTACAACTTCGTGAACAACTACTACAAGCCCGGCCCCATCACCCCGCTCGACAAGCCCATCAGCTTCCGCATCCTCAAGGCCGAAGCCAGCCGCGACAAGGCCCTGGGCAACGTGTTTGGCAAGGCCTATGTGGCCGGCAACGTCATTGAGGGCAACGAGAAGGTAACCAAAGACAACTGGGCCGGCGGCGTGCAGCTCGAAGATGTGCCCGAGCCGGAGAAAGTGCTGGCCGGCATCCGCACCGACAAGCCCTTTGCCATGCCCGGCGTGGGCCCGCTGCTCTCGGCCCAGGACGCCTACCAGTATGTGCTGGCCAACGTGGGCGCCACCCTGCCCCGGCGCGACGCCGTCGACGCCCGCATCGTGGAGGACGTGCGCACCGGCAAAATCACCTACGCCAAGGACGCCAAGCCCACCGAAACCAGCCCCTACATCAAGCGCCGCCTGCCGGCCGATTCCTACAAGCAGGGCATCATCACCGACCCGCAGCAGGTGGGCGGCTACCCCGAGTACAAGGGCAAGCCCTACACCGATACCGACAAGGACGGCATGCCCGACGACTGGGAAAAGAAGCACGGCCTCAACCCCAAAGACGCCTCGGACGCGGCCAAGGACCGCGACAACGACGGCTACACCAACATCGAGGAGTACCTCAACAGCGTGGTGGACCAGCAGAAAGTGAAGCCCGCCGCCCCCGGCACCCGCAAGTCGTGAACCTGAAGCGCTGACGGAGAGTCGGCGCGGAACGCGGCAACGCGGATCCGTGTCGTTGGTTTGACCCGACGACGCAAGGCCGCCTCGGCGCGTGCCGCGCCGGCGCTGAGTGGCCCTCGGCGCTACCTTTCAAAAGCAGTAAAGTACCCCCGCTTTGACCCCACCCCCCACCACTTTGGTTTTCCGCTTTCACCCGCGCCTGCTTGGGCTGGCCCTGGGCCTGGCGTTGGGCGTCGCGCCCTGGCCGGTGGCCGTGTACGCCCAGAAACCCAAGGTAGAGCGGCCCCTGCCGCCCTTGTCGGAGGGCAAGGACCACCAGCTGGTGTACGCGGCCGACGCGCAGGGCAACCGCGTGCCGGACTTTTCCACCTGCGGCTACGCGGCCAGCGAAAAAGCCATTCCCACCGCGCCGGTGCGCGTGGTGGTGCCCGTGAAAGCCGGCGACGCCACCGCCCGCATTCAAGCCGCGCTGGACTACGTGGCCGCCCTGCCCGCCGATAAAACCACCGGCCTGCGCGGGGCCGTACTGCTCGAAAAAGGCACCTACGACGTAGCCGGCGGCCTGCTCATCCGGGCATCCGGCGTGGTGCTGCGCGGCAGCGGCATGAACGAAGGCGGCACCGTGCTGCTCGGCAGCGGCCTGGACCGGCAGACGCTCATCCGCGTGGCCGGCCGCGACGACCGGCAGCTCGACAAAACTGTGGCCGTCACGGACGCCTACGTGCCCGTGAATGCCACCCAGCTTAAGCTGGCCGGGCACGCGCTGAAAGTCGGCGACATGGTGCTGGTGCGCCGGCCCTCGACCCAGGAGTGGATCAAGGCCTTGGGCGCCGAAACCTTCGGCGGCGGCATTTCGGCCCTGGGCTGGAAGCCGGGCCAGCGCGACCTGTACTGGGACCGGCAGGTGGTAAGCGTGCAAGGCGACGTAGTCACGCTCGACGCCCCGCTGACCACCGCACTGGATGCGCAGTACGGCGGCGGCACGGTGCAGCCCTACCGCTGGGCCGGCCGCATCAGCCAGGTGGGCGTCGAAAACCTGCGCTGCCGCTCCGCCTTCGACGAAAAGAACCCCAAGGACGAGGCGCACCGCTGGATGGGCGTGACCCTGGAAAACGTGGCCGACGCCTGGGTGCGGCAGGTCACGTTTGAGCACTTCGCCGGTTCCGCCGTGGCTGCGTTCGAGTCGGCCAAGCGCGTGACGGTGGAGGACTGCCTGAGCCTCGCCCCGGTGTCGGAAGTGGGCGGGCAGCGGCGCAACGCGTTCTTCACCGCCGGGCAGCAGACCCTGTTTCAGCGCCTGTACTCCGAGCAGGGCTACCACGACTTCGCCACCGGCTTCTGCGCCGCCGGGCCCAACGCCTTCGTGCAGTGCCAGAGCCGGGAGTCGCTGGGCTTCAGCGGGGCCACCGACAGCTGGGCCTCGGGTCTGCTGTTCGACATCGTCAACATCGACGGCAACGCCCTGAGCCTGGCTAACCGCGGGCAGGACGGGCAGGGCGCGGGTTGGACGGCCGCCAACAGCGTGGTGTATCAGAGCACCGCCGCCCGCATCGATTTGCCCAAGCCGCCCACGGCCCAAAACTGGGGCTTCGGCAACTGGGCGCAGTTTCAGGGCGACGGGTACTGGGGCGAGTCCAACAACGCCATCAACCCGCGCAGCCTCTACTACGCCCAGCTGGAGGAGCGCCTGGGCAAGAAAATGGCCATGCAGCCGCAGCTGCTGGCCCTGCCCACCGAAGCCTCCAGCAGCCCCAGCGTCGCGGTGGCGCAGCAGCTCACCGCCGAGGCCAAGCAGCCCGCCCCGCAGCTTATCGACTGGATCCGGCAGGCCCCGCAGCGCCAGGCCATTTCGACTTCCGCAGCCGGTGCCAAGAACTTCGACCAGCTGAAACTCAAGCAGCCCGCCGCGGCGCCGGCCGCCGCGCCCCTGCGCGTGCAAAACGGCGTGCTGGTGCGCGGCAACACGGTGCTGACCGGCAGCCGCGGCTCGGTGCCGTGGTGGAACGGCTCTTCGCGGCCCTACGGCATAGCCCAGGCCAAGCCGGCCATTACCCGCTACGTGCCCGGTCGCACCGGCCGCGGCTACACCGACGACCTCGTGGCCCTCACCGATTCCATGCAGGCCCGCCACCAGGTTGGGATGGAGCAGAACTACGCCCTCTGGTACGAGCGCCGCCGCGACGACCATGAGCGCATCCGCCGCATGGACGGCGACGTGTGGCCGCCCTTCTACGAGCTGCCCTTCGCCCGCAGCGGGCAGGGCGCGGGCTACGACGGGCTGAGCAAATACGACCTGACGAAGTACAACCCTTGGTACTGGGGCCGTCTGCGCGAGTTTGCCCAGCTGGCCGACCAGAAAGGTCTGGTGCTGGTGCACCAGAACTACTTCCAGCACAACATCATCGAGGCCGGCGCGCACTACGCCGACTTCCCCTGGCGCCCGGCCAACAACGTGAACGACACGGGCTTCCCGGAGCCGCCCAACTACGCCGGCGACAAGCGCATCTTCATGGCCGAGCAATTCTACGACGTGACGCACCCCGTGCGCCGCGCCCTGCACCGCGCCTACATCCGCCAGTGCCTCAATAACTTCACCGAGCAGAGCGGCGTCATCCAGCTGATCGGGGAGGAGTTTACCGGCCCGCTGCCCTTCGTGCAGTTCTGGCTCGACACCATCAAGGAGTGGGAGCAGGAAACCGGCAAGCACGCGCTGGTGGGCCTGGCTACCACCAAGGACGTGCAGGATGCCATCCTCGCGGACCCCGCCCGCGCCGCCGTCGTCGACATCATTGATATCCGTTACTGGCACTACCAGGCCAACGGCGAGGCGTACGCGCCCCAGGGCGGGCAGAACCTGGCCCCGCGCCAGCACGCCCGCCTCTTGAAGCCCAAGGCCTCGTCCTTCGAGCAGGTGTACCGGGCCGTGCGCGAGTACCGCCAGCAGTTTCCCGCCAAAGCCGTGCTCTACTCCGGCGACGGGGCCGACAAGTTCGGCTGGGCCGTGCTGCTGGCCGGCGGCTCCCTGCCCGACGTGCCCGCGGTACCCAGCCAGGAATTCCTGGCCGCCGTGGCCAAGATGAAGCCCGACGCGCAGGCCGCCGCCGTGGCCAAGCAGTGGCAGCTGGTGAATCCCGGCCAGGGCTACATCCGCTACTGCGAGCCGACCGCCGCCACCCAGCTCGACCTGAGCAAGGAGCAGGGCACCTTCCAGGTGCAGTGGCTCGACGCCCGCAACGGGCAGCTGCTCGGTAAGGCTCAGAAAGTGAAGGGCGGGCAGGTGCTCGACCTTAAAAACCCGCAAGCCGCCCCCGCCATTCTGTGGGTGGACAAAGGCTGATTGATTCCTGATTGATGGTCCGATTTCCCTCCATACCCTCGCGCCTGACGGCCGCCTCGGCTCTGCTGCTGTCGTTGGCCGCGGCTGCGCCCACGGAGCCGCTGGGCAAGCTCAAAGTCGCCAGCAACGGCCGCTACCTGCAGACCGAAGCCGGCAAGCCCTTCTTCTGGCTGGGCGACACCGGCTGGCTCTTGTTCAACAAGCTCAAGCGCGAAGAAGCCGAAACCTACCTCGAAGACCGCCGCAAGAAGGGCTTCAACGTCATCCAGGTGATGGTGCTGCACCAAGTGCCCGCCGTGAACGTGTACGGCGACTCGGCCCTGGTGCGCGGCAACGTGGCCACCCCGCTCGTCACCAAAGGCAGCGCGCCCACCGATCCGACGCAGTACGACTTCTGGGACCACGTCGACTACATCGTGGATTTGGCGGCCAAAAAGGGCCTGTACATGGGCCTGGTGCCGGTGTGGGGCACCAACGTGAAGGCCGGCAAAGTCAATCAGCAGCAGGCCAAAGCCTACGCGACCTTCCTGGCGGAGCGCTACAAAAACCGTCCGAACATCATCTGGCTCAACGGCGGCGACATTGCCGGCTCGGATTCGCTGAAGGTGTGGAACACCATCGGCAGCACCCTGAAGGCCGTCGACCCGAACCATCTGGTGACTTATCACCCGCGGGGCCGCACGCAGTCCTCGGACTGGTTTCACAACGCTTCGTGGCTGGACTTCAACATGTACCAGTCGGGGCACCGGCGCTATGCCCAAGACACCTCGCGCAACGAAAAGAAGCACTACGGCGAGGACAACTGGCGCTATCAGCTCGTCGACAACCAGCTGAAACCTGCCAAGCCCAGCATCGACGGGGAACCCTCGTACGAGGGCATTCCGCAGGGCCTGCACGACATCACCCAGCCCCGCTGGACCGACGCCGACGTGCGTCGCTACGGCTACTGGTCGGTGTTTGCGGGCGCGTTCGGTTACACCTACGGGCAGAACTCGGTGATGCAGATGCACAGCGCCTTCGACAAAGGCAGCGCCTACGGCTCCTCGGAGCTGTGGTCCTCGGCCATCAACGCGCCCGGCGCCGCGCAGATGCAGTACCTGAAGCAGCTCATGTTGTCGCGGCCCTTCTTCGAGCGGGTGCCGGATCAGTCTTTGATTGCGGGCGAAGTAGGGGAGAAGTACGAGCGGCTGTTTGGCACCCGGGGCAAGAACTACGCCTTTGTGTACACTTACACCGGCCGCACCTTCCAGGTGAACCTGGGCAAAATCAGCGGCAGCAAAGTCAAGGCTTCCTGGTTCAGCCCGCGCGACGGGAAGACCACCGCCATCGGCACCTTCCCGAACAAGGGCACGCAGGGATTCAACGCGCCCGGCGAGCCGAAAGCCGGCAACGACTGGGTGCTGATTCTGGACGCGGTGTAGAGACGATAATACAAACTGGCAGTCAAAAAGGGCGGTCATGCTGAGCGCAGTCGAAGCATCTCTACCGCTTCGTCCGGGCTCGTTCAACGAAGCGGCAGAGATGCTTCGACTGCGCTCAGCATGACGTTCTAGAGTAACCAGGTAATGCTTAAACCCCAAATCGTCCGCTTCCTCGCCCCGCTGCTCGGCGCCGCCCTGCTCACGGCTTGCTCGCGTGACGTGTACATGTTCACGTCCTTCCACGAGCCGGCCAACGAGGGGTTGCGCCTGCTCTACAGCTACGATGGCTATAAGTGGCAGGATTTGAACCGCATCTTCCTCACCCCGCAGGTGGGGCCGAGCAAAATCATGCGTGACCCGAGCATTGCCCGCGGCCCCGACGGCACCTACCACCTCGTGTGGACCTGCGGCTGGAAGGGCGACAAGGGCTTCGGCTACGCTTCGTCGAAAGACCTGGTACACTGGTCGGAGCAGCGCTTCATCGACGTGATGGGCCACGAGCCGACGACCGTGAACGTGTGGGCCCCGGAAATCTTCTACGACGCGCCCACGCAGCAATACCTCATCGTGTGGGCCAGCACCATCCCGTTCCGCTTCCCGAAAGGCGTCGAGGACGAGGACAACAACCACCGGCTCTACTACACTACCACCAAGGACTTCCAGACGTTTGCGCCCACGAAGCTGTTTCTGGACCCCGGATGGAGCGCCATTGATGCGGTAGTGGTGCCGCGCGGGCCGCAGGATTACGTGCTGGTGGTGAAGGACAACACCCGCCCCATGCGCAACATCAAGGTGGCGTTTGGGCCCTCGGCAATAGGACCGTTTCCAAATGTGTCGGAGCCCTTTACCGGCAACTTTACCGAAGGACCGAGCGTGCTGGCCTTGCCGAATAAGCAGTGGCTGATTTACTACGACGCCTACCGCGAAAAGCGCTTCGGTGTGATGAAAACGGCCGATTTCAAGACGTTTACCGACGTGTCGAACCAGACCAGTGTGCCGCAGGGGCACAAGCACGGCACCGTGTTCATGGCGCCGCGCAAGACCTTGAAGAACCTGTTGCGCAGCGCCCCGGCGGCGCCGGCAGCAACGACCACCACGAGCGGAAATCAATGAGCAAGCAGACAGGAATTTGGGCAGCGGTAGCGGCAACGCTGGGCAGTGTCTCGGCCCAGGCTCAGACGACGCCGGAAACCATCCGCTACACCGGCACCACGCTCAGCAACGTGGATTACCACCACGGCCAGCTGCGCCCGGCCATCGGCACGCACGCCCGGCAGGTGCTGCGCGCCAACCGCGAGCAGCCCAGCGCCGCCAACGGGGAGGGGTGGACCTACAACCACGCGCCCATGTTGGCGTACTGGCAGGGGCAGTTCTACTACCAGTACCTGAGCAACCCCGCGGGCGAGCATATTCCGCCCGGGCGCACCCTGCTGCTGACCTCGAAGGACGGCTATACCTGGACTAATCCGACGGTCATTTTTCCGCCCTACAAGGTGCCCGACGGCTTCACCAAGCCCGACCAGCCCGGCAAAGTGGCCAAAAATCTGGAGGCCGTGATGCACCAGCGCATCGGCTTCTACACCTCGAAAAAGAACCGCCTGCTGACCCTGGGCTACTACGGCGTGGCCCTCGACGCCAAGGACGACCCCAACGACGGGCAGGGCATCGGCCGGGTGGTGCGCGAGGTGCTGCCCGGCGGCAAATTCGGGCCCATCTACTTCCTGCGCCACAACAAGACCTGGGACCAGTCGAAATCCGCCTACCCCTTCTACACCAAGAGCAAGGACAAGGGCTTCGTGGCCGCCTGCGAGGAAATCCTCAGCAATCCGCTGATGATGCAGCAGATGGTAGAGGAGCAGGACAAGGACGACCCGCTCATTCCCATCCACAAGGACTATAAGGCCTTTAGCTACTACCACCTGCCCGACGGCCGCGTGGTGGGCCTCTGGAAGCACGCGCTGACCACCATCAGCCCCGATGGCGGCAAAACCTGGCCCAACCCGGTTATTCGCGCCCCGCACTTCGTCAACAGCAACGCCAAAATCTGGGGCCAGCGCACCTCCGACGGCCGGTACGCCACGGTGTACAACCCCTCGGAGTTCCGCTGGCCGCTGGCCGTGTCCACCTCGCAGAACGGCCTCGACTACACCGACCTCTGGCTGGTGCACGGCGAAATCACGCCCATGCGCTACGGCGGCAACTACAAAAGCTACGGCCCGCAGTACGTGCGCGGCATTCAGGAAGGCGACGGGGTGCCGCCCGACAAGAAAATGTGGGTGAGCTACAGCGTGAACAAGGAGGACCTCTGGATTGCCTCGGTGTCGGTGCCCATCCGCGCCACGGCCACGAGCCACGCCAACGACGTTTTCGCGCAACTGCCTGCCGGCCAGGAACTGGACCAATGGAATACCTACAGTCTGGTGCAGGCCCCAGTAGAAATCGGTCCGCTGCCTGATGGGAGCAAGGGTCTCGTGTTCAAGGATTCGGACCGCTTCGACTACGGCAAGGCCGAGCGCATCATCCCCGAAAGCAAGCAGCTGACGGCCGAGCTGTCGGTGGTGCCGGGGCAGAACGACCACGGCCTGCTGCAAATCGAATTTCAGGACGCCAAGGGCCAGCCCGCCGTGCAGCTGAGCTTCGACTCCACCGGCACGCTCAGCTATAAGGCCGGGGCGCGCTTCAAGGGCGTGACCAAGTACCAGGCCGGCCAGCAGCTGGACCTGAAAGTGACCCTGGACGCGCCCAACCGCACCTGCACGGTGTCGGTGAACGGGGGCAAGACCAGCACCTTCATCTTCTTCGCCCCGGTGGCCTCGTTCGAGCGGGTGATGCTGCGCACCGGCCCCGCCCGCCACTTCCCCACGCCCGACACGCCCGCCGACCAAGCCTACGATTTGCCCAAAGCGGGGGAGTCAGAGAAGTTGGCGGTATTTTATGTGAAGTCGCTGAAGACGTCGGCGGCGGAGGTGAAAACGCCCTAGAGGCGCCTGGTGTGCGCCTCACCCCCCGGCCCCCTCTCCGAAAAAGGAGAGGGGGAGCCACGGCGGAGCTGGTGGTTTTGTAGCTTGTTGGTTTTCTGATTCTATCCGATTCTATGGAATCCAACGAGCCTTACCTACCGCAGGACAAAATCTTTACCGCCGACCGGAAGCAGTACGGCAAGCTTGATCTGAAAGGCCGCTCACGCGGGATGCGCCACGAGCCGACGCCGGCCGAGGAACTGCTCTGGCAGCGGCTACGCGGCAATCAGCTTGGAGTGAAGTTCCGCCGCCAGCACAGCATCGATAGGTTCATTGCCGACTTCGTCTGTCTCCCGCACAAGCTGATAGTCGAGCTAGACGGCGCCGGCCACCTTGAACCCGACCAGGCTGAATATGACAAAGGCCGCTCCGAAATCCTGGCCGAGCTAGGCTACCGCGTCCTCCGCTTTTCCAACGACCAAGCCCTCCACGAAACCGAGCAAGTACTCCAGGCCATCAAGGCCAACTTACCACAAGCATAAGCCTCAGCACCCACACCACCCCAAGCCATCAAGAACTCGTCAGGCTCCCCCTCTCCTTTTCGGAGAGGGGGCCGGGGGGTGAGGCGCACGTGAGGCACCTCCAGCCCGATATGCCCAAACGTTTCCTCCCATACCTCCTCGCCCTGCTGCCCCTGGCCGCCCACGCCCAGCAGACGCAAATTCAGCTGCTCTCCGGCCCCGACAAAGACCACACGGTGAAGTGGAAGTTCCACTGCTCGACCGGCCGCAACGCCGGCAAGTGGACCACCATCCCGGTGCCTTCCAACTGGGAGCTGCAGGGCTTCGGCAAGTACAACTACGGCCACGCCAAGGACACCGCCCGCGGCAAGGAAGTGGGCCAGTACAAGTACGAGTTCAAGGTGCCCAAAAACTGGGACGGCAAGACGGTGAACATCGTCTTCGACGGCGCCATGACCGACACCGAGGTACGCATCAACGGCCAGTCCGCGGGCCCGATGCACCAGGGCTCCTACTACCGCTTCAAGTACGACATTACCAAGCTGCTCAAGCTCGGCAAAACCAACCTGCTCGAAGCCACCGTCAGCAAGCACTCGGCCAACGAGTCGGTGAATGATGCCGAACGGCGCGGGGACTTCTGGCTGTTCGGCGGCATCTTCCGCCCGGTGTTCCTGGAGGCCCTGCCCGCCACCCACATCAGCCGAGTGGCAGTGGACGCCAAGGCCGACGGTAGCCTGCGCGCCGACGTGTACACCCAGGGCAGCGGGGCCGATGAAGTCGTGGGCCAGCTCTACACCCTCGACGGGCAGAAAGCCGGCGCCGAGTTTAAAGCGGCCGTAGCCGGTGGCGCCGCCACCACCCGCCTGCAAACCGCGCTCAATCAGGCCCGGCTCTGGACGCCCGAAACGCCCAACCTCTACCGCGTGGCCTTCACCCTGCGCAAGGGCGGGCAGCCGGTGCACGTCGTCGACAAGCGCATCGGCTTCCGCACCATGGAAGTGCGTGAGCGGGACGGCATGTACCTCAACGGCGTCAAAGTCAAGTTCAAGGGCGTCAACCGCCACTCGTTCTGGCCCACCTCGGGCCGCGTCACCAGCAAGGCCCTGAGCATTCAGGACGTGAACCTGATGCGCGAGATGAACATGAACGCGGTCCGGATGTCGCACTACCCGCCCGATGACCACTTCCTGGCCGCCTGCGACTCGCTGGGCCTCATGGTGCTCGACGAAATAGCCGGCTGGCACGGCAACTACGACACGCCCACCGGCACCAAGCTCACCGAGGAAATGGTGCGCAAGGACGAGAACCACCCCAGCATCGTGGTGTGGGTGAACGGCAACGAGGGCGGCCACAACTTCGACCTCGACCCGGTGCTCGACCGCATGGACTTGCAAAAGCGCCCTGTCATCCACGCCTGGCAGGTGTTCCGCGGCACCGATACCCAGCACTACATCAACTACGACTACGGCAACGGCACGCACTTGCAGGGCCACAACGTGGTGTTTCCCACCGAGTTCCTGCACGGCCTCTACGACGGCGGCCACGGCGCCGGCCTCGAAGACTACTGGGAGCAAATGTGGGCTCACCCCCGCTCGGCCGGAGGCTTCCTCTGGGACTTCTCCGACGCCGGCGTGGTGCGCACCGACAAGGGCGGCATCCTCGACACCGACGGCAACCACGGCGCCGACGGCATCCTCGGGCCCTACCGCGAAAAGGAGGGCAGCTTCTTCACCATCAAGGAAGTCTGGAGCCCCGTGTTCTTCGAGCGCCGCGAAATTACCCCGGCCTTTGACGGCACCTTCCGCGTGCAAAACCGCTTCCACTTCACCGACCTCGCCCAGTGTAAGTTCACCTGGAAGCTGGCCCAACTGCCCGGCCCCGGCAGCAAGGCCGCGCCCGTCACCAAAACCGGCGCCCTCACCGCGCCCAGCGTAGCCCCCGGCGGCACCTACGGCACCCTCAAGCTGGCCCTGCCCGCCGACTGGCAGCAGCACGACGTGCTCTACATCACCGCCAACTACCCCGACGGCCGCGAAATCTACACCTGGAGCTGGCCCATTGCCCGCCCCAGCGCCGTGGCCCAGCGCCTTATCCGCACCGAAGGCCCCACGGCCGCCAAGCTCACCGAAACCGACTCGCTCTACAACGTCTCCGCCAACGGCGTGGAGCTGAGCTTCAGCCGCCGCTCGGGCCTGCTGCGCGCCGTGCGCAACGCCAAGGGCATCATCCCGCTCACCAACGGCCCCGTGCTGGCCGAGGGCGAAACCGCCTTTGAGGGCCTGAGCCAGCGCCAGGACGGCCAGAACGTGGTCATCGAAGCCAAGTTCGCCAAGCAGAGCCGCTACCAGTCCTTGCAGTGGACGGTGTACCCCTCGGGCTGGGTGCGCCTCACGGCCAAGTACTTCCCCAAAGACTACGACTTCGCCCTGGCTGGCCTGAGCTTCAGCTACCCCGAGAAGGAGGTAAAAGGCGCCCAGTGGCGCGGCGACGGGCCCTACCGCGTGTGGAAGGACCGCCTGAAGGGCACCAACCTAGGTGTGTGGACCAAAGGCTACAACGACACCAGCACCGGCGAAATGGAAGGCACCCGCGGCCCCGAGTACCCCGAGTTCAAGGGCTACTACTCCAACTTCTACTGGCTCACCCTGCAGACCACCGGCCAGCCCTTCACCGTAGTCTGCGACCAGGAAGACGTGTACCTGCGCCTGTTCACGCCGCGCTTCTCGGCCACGCCCTACAACACGGCCCCGGCCTTCCCCAGCGGCCAGCTCTCCTTCATGCACGGCATCACGCCCATCGGCACCAAGTCGCAGAAAGCCGAGAACATGGGCCCGATGGGCAAAACCAACATGTACTACGACTACGGCAAAGACCCCTCGTACGCCAAGGAAATGACCCTGTACTTCGATTTCTCCGGCCAGCAGGCGGTGGTAGGTCAGCGGTAGAAGGTAGAGGTTTTGATATATTAGATAACTTATTGCTTTGTAAGCAGGAGATTAGAATATTTTTCTGCGCGCAAGCTAATAGCCAGAACCAGTATAAGAAGGAATTCTTATACTGGTTCTTTGTTTCACCCTTTTACTAGTTCACCAGATTATGGATTTCCATCTGAGCGTTTCTCTGACTTACAAAGAGGTTTTTGATGATTATGAAGCCTTTGATCTAGCTGATGCCGTATCTCGGATACCATCTAGAGCTGCCCTAGAAGTGCTGGGATATGTTATGGCCCAACTGCATACCAAGGAGAGGAGCAGCAAAACGCAGCTAGAAATACTAAGAATGTGGTTGTCGAGAATTCCTGATTCAACAAAAGCAAGGGTAGAATATGTTATCAATAAAATTAATAAGGAAGCTTCTGGAAGTAAAACTCATTCAGGTGATTTTAATTTTGTCAATAATGTTTCTACATTAAAACTTATTCAAGAGGTTTTTAATAACTTTAATAACAATGAAGATGAGGACTTGACACCAGAACAAGAATTGCTTCTCTTTAAATCATATTTGTATGTTTCCCAGAAGTGGACGGATGAGCAAGCTGATTCTGTCAAAGGTATGAAAGCTGGCAATAAGGAGGAATTTGCTAAATTCTTCCTTAATTTTCATATGCCTTATATTGAGCATTTTGAGTTCAAGGATTTTCGTATGCAGATTATTAAAGCTATTTACTTCTTTAGATTTTGCGAATCAAATCCTCAGTTTAAAACTTATTTAGAAATATTTATTTTAGACAGAGGCTTGAATAGTTGGCAGGAATACTTGGTAAATATATTGAAGGTGTATGTTCGTAAATTTGAACCCCTCAAAACTCCTTCGATTATAACTTTTAAAGATGCTGAGGTTGGTATAGTTCCTTGGTTGAAGGAGCTGTCTATTAATGAAAGTGAGTACAGGTCAAATCAGGATTTCCGGGAGCTAAGGGAAAAGCCAGTTTTTGAGGTTAGGGATAATGAGTTTGTGTTCCTTAATTTAAATTTTCTTATAGACAAAATATATCAAGGGATTCAGTTTGATTTTGCTGCTTCATTAGTCAAGCACAAAGCGAAATATAATGGTAAGCGGATAAAGGATTATCCTCAATTTAAAAGTATATATGGCGAAGAGTTTTCAGAAAAGCATATGTTTTATGCTGTAATGAAGTATTGTTTTAGAGATAAAAAGCTTATCAAATTCAGTGGCGAAGAACTTAGGCATCAAATTGATGGTGAGCCTGATTTTTATATTAGAGATAAGGCTAAGATATATGTATTTGAGTGCAAGGATGTGACAATTGCTGCAAATGCGAAACAATCTCCTGACGTCAATGTTAAGATTGATGAAGTATTCAAAAAACTTGTAAAAAACGAAAAGGGAGCAGATAAAGGTGTTACTCAGTTGGTTAATACTATCAAGAAGATTAGATCAGGTGAGTTTCTCAAAATTGACGCCGGTGCTCTGAAAAATTCTATCATATATCCTATTATTGTTCATATTGATTTTTCGTTACAAGTTCCTGGTATTAATGTAGTTTTGAACTCTGAATTCAGAAGGCAAATAGCTGCTGCTGGACTGTCTATGGATGCAGGCATTAAGAATGTGTCACTCCTGCATCTAGATACGCTTATTAAGTTTCAGGATTTGTTTAACAGTGGTCAGCTGAAGATAAATAATTGTCTCAATAGTTATTATGAGCTTTCTGTTAACAGAAATCCTTTGTATTCAATAGCTTCGTTAGATAATCACCTGCATGATAAGGCTGCCGAAATGAACTATGACTCTCCAAAAATTATGATGGAAGAGCTTGAAAAGGTATTGTCTGAGGTCGGTATCGATGAAGTAGGTGAGCAATAAAGAAAACGCCCTCAAACACTGTTTAAGATGTTTGGGGGCGTTTTATCCAAATTGTTGAAGTTGCCGGCAGCACATTGAGTATTCCGCCCCACCATGCCCAAATCCTAAAGCTTTATGCTAAGATCGTAGAATGTTGGTGCGGGAAAAATGGTGAACTAGTGGACGCCAAAAGTGCCTAGCACAGCCCCGTGGCGCCGGCCCGTCCATCGGCCGGCTTCCCCGCTGCTTTCGTAGCGGGGGCCGCGGGGTGCGGCTGCCCGTCCCGATGAACCTGCGCATTATACTTTCTTCGCTTCTCACCGCCCTGCTGCTGACGGCCTTCCGCGCCGACAAGCCCGCCCCCGTGCAGCTGCTGCGCCTGCGCTGCGAGCTGCTCACCAACCCCGAAGGCATCGACGCCACCGCCCCGCGCCTGAGCTGGGAGCTGAGCGGCCCCGCCCGCGGCCTGGAGCAAACCGCCTACCAGGTGCTGGTGGCCTCCACCCCCGAAAAGCTAGCCGCCGACGAGGGCGACCTGTGGAACTCCGGCCAGGTCACCTCGGCCCAATCGGTGCACGTAGCCTACGCCGGCGCCCCGCTGCGCAGCCGCACCCACTGCTACTGGAAGGTGCGCACCTGGACCAGCCAGGGCCCCACGGCCTGGAGCCAGCCCGCCCGCTGGAGCATGGGCCTGCTCAACTACCTCGACTGGAAAGGCCGCTGGATCGGCTTCGACCGCGCCTTTCCCTGGGACGATGAAACCACCCACGCCCGCCTCTCGGCCCGCTACTTCCGCAAGACATTCAAGGCCGACAAGCCCATCCGCCAGGCCACGGCCTACATCATCGGGCTGGGCCTGTACGAGCTGCACCTGAACGGGCAGCGGGTAGGGGAGCAGGTGCTGGCCCCCGGCCCCACCGACTACACCCAGGGCGTGAAGTACAACGCCTACGACGTGACCGGCCTGCTGAAGTCGGGCGCTAACGCCGTGGGCGCCGTGCTCGGCAACGGCCGCTTCTACGCCATGCGCCAGCACTACAAACCCTACAAGATCAAGACCTTCGGCTACCCCAAGCTGCTCATGCAGGTGGAAGTGACTTACGCCGACGGCTCGCGCGACGTCATCAAGACCGATGAGAGCTGGCAGGGCACCGCCGACGGCCCCATCCGCACCAACAACGAGTACGACGGCGAGGAGTACGACGCCACCAAGGAAATGCCCGGCTGGGCCTCGGCCGGCTTCGACGCGAAGAAGTGGCTGCCGGCCGAGCTGGTGCAGGAGCCCGGCGGCGCCTACGAGGCGCAGATGAACGAGAACATGAAGGTGATGGAAACGCTCCGGCCCGTGGCCATCAAGCCCCTGGCCGGCGGCAAGTACATCCTCGACATGGGCCAGAACCTGGCCGGCTGGCTGCGCCTGCGCGTGCAGGGCAAAGCCGGCGACAAGGTGACGCTGCGCTTCGCCGAAACCCTGCAGCCCGGCGGCGAGCTGTACGTGCGCAACCTGCGCGACGCCCGCGTCACCGACGTGTACACCTTAAAAGGCGGCGCCCGCGAAACCTGGGAGCCCACCTTCGTCTACCACGGCTTCCGCTACGTGGAAATCAGCGGCTGGCCCGCCGGCGCGGCGCCCACCCTGGCCGATTTCGACGGCCGCGTGGTGTACGACGACATGGCCACCACCGGCGCGCTGACCACCTCCGACGCCACCATCAACCAGGTGTACCGCAACGCCTACTGGGGCATCCGCAGCAACTACAAGGGCATGCCCATCGACTGCCCGCAGCGCAACGAGCGGCAGCCCTGGCTCGGCGACCGGACCACCGGGGCCTACGGCGAGAGTTTCCTCTTCGACAACTCCCGCCTCTACGCCAAGTGGCTGCGCGACATCGAGCAGGCCCAGAAAGCCGACGGTAGCATCCCCGACGTGGCCCCCGCCTTCTGGCGCTACTACGGCGACAACGTGACCTGGCCCGGCACCTACCTCACCGTGGCCGACATGCTCTACCGCCAGTACGGCGACCAGCAGGTGCTGGCCCGCCACTACGATTCCATGCGCCGCTGGCTGCTCTACATGGGCCAGAACTACTCCGAAAACGGCCTTGTCACCAAGGACAAGTACGGCGACTGGTGCGTGCCGCCGGAGTCGAAAGAGCTGATTCACTCCAAAGACCCCGCCCGCAATACCGACGGCGCGCTCATTGCCAGCAGCACCTATTATCATATGCTGGACCTCATGCGCGGTTTCGCCGGCACCCTGGGGAAGACCAAGGACGCCGACGAGTACACCCAGCAGATGGCCGCGCTGAAAACGGCCTTCAACCAGAAGTTCCTGAACCGGGAAAGCTGCCAGTACTCCAACAACACCGTCACGGCCAACCTGCTGCCCTTGTCCTACGGCATGGTGCCCGCCGAGGCCGAGGCCAAGGTGTTCCAGAACATCGTCGACAAAATCATGGTCGAAAACCAGGGCCACATCAGCACCGGCGTCATCGGCACGCAGTGGCTGATGCGCGGCCTCACCCAGCGCGGCCGTCCCGACGTGGCCCTGCGCCTGGCCGCCAACCGTGACTACCCCAGCTGGGGCTACATGGCCGCCAACGGGGCCACCACCATCTGGGAGCTGTGGAACGGCAACACCGCCGACCCGGCCATGAACTCCCAGAACCACGTGATGCTGCTCGGCGACCTGCTCATCTGGCAGTACGAAAACCTGGCCGGCATCAAATCCGCCCCCGACGCGCCGGGCTTCCAGCGCCTGGAAATGAAGCCCACGCCCACCGCCGGCCTGACTTCGGTTTCGGCCTCCTACCAATCGGTGCGCGGCCTGATCAAGAGCAGCTGGAAGCAGGATGCCAAGCGCTTCACCTGGAACCTGACGGTGCCGGGCAATACCAAGGCCCTGGTCTACCTCCCGGCCAAGGACGCGGAGCGGGTGCAGGAAGGCGGCAAGAAAGCCGCCTCCGCGCCGGGCGTGAAGTTTTTGCGCATGGAAGGCGACCGGGCCGTGTTTGAAGTCGGCTCGGGGGAGTATGCTTTCGTGGTGAAGCAGAACCTAAACGACCAGAAATAGAACGCGTCATGCTGAGCTTGTCGAAGCATCTCTACCGCTTCGCGTGAGCAGCCTATAAAAAAGAACGTTCTGTCGAGCTTGCCGAGACATCTCGCGTGCTGACTTCCGAGAGTAACCTCAACGAAAAGAATAGTCCCTGACGTCAGCACGCGAGATTGGCTAGCGCCTTCTTTCAGTTCCTCGACTTCGCTCGGAATGACGACCGAGAGGGGCAGGCGAAGCGGTAGAGATGCTTCGACTGCGCTCAGCATGACGTTCAGGATTGCAAAATGAACATGAACAAAGCCTTTCCAATACTGCTCTTTGGCCTGCTGACCGCGGGCTGCTCCGTCGCCCAAAATCCGGCGAAAACTGCCCAGAAGAACCCCTGGCAGCGCGCCGTCATTGTCGACGAGTTTATCCAGGAAAAAATGCCCTTCCCGGAAAGCCACGCGGCGACCATTGCCGAAACCCCGGCGGGGTTAGTAGCCTCGTGGTTTGGCGGCACGAAGGAGCGCAACCCCGACGTGGGCATCTGGGTGAGCCGGCAGGAAAACGGCCAGTGGACCGCGCCGGTGGAAGTAGCCAACGGCGTGCAGAGCGAAACCCTGCGCTACCCGACCTGGAACCCGGTGCTCTACCAGGTGCCCGGCGGCGAGCTGCTGCTGTTCTACAAGATCGGGCCCAAGCCCTCGGACTGGAAAGGCTTTATGCGCACCTCCAAGGACAACGGCCGGACCTGGTCGGAAGCCCGGGCGCTGCCAGAGGGCTACATCGGGCCGGTGAAAAACAAGCCGGTGCTGCTCTCGAACGGCACGCTGCTCAGCCCCACCAGCACCGAGGGCAGCGGCGGCTGGCGCGTGCACTTGGAAGCTTCGAAGGACAACGGCCAGACTTGGACGATGATCGGGCCGATTGACAACGGCTCGACCCAGGGCGCCATTCAGCCCAGCATCCTCAAGCACCAGGACGGCCGCCTGCAGCTGCTCTGCCGCAGCCGCGACCGGGCCATCCTGGAGTCGTGGTCCTCGGACCAGGGCCAGACCTGGACGCCGCTCGCGAAGACGAATCTGCCCAACAACAACTCCGGCACCGACGCGGTGACCTTGCAGGACGGGCGCCAATTGCTGGTGTACAACCACGTATTGCCGCCCGGCACCCTGGCCAAGGGCCCGCGCACCCCGCTGAATGTAGCCGTGTCCAAGGACGGGAAGGAGTGGTACGCGGCGGCTATTCTGGAAGACTCGCCCATCAGTCAGTACTCGTACCCTTCGGTGATTCAGACCAAGGACGGCAAGGTGCATTTCGTGTACACCTGGCGCCGCAAGAGCATCAAGCACGCCGTTATCGACCTCAAGAAACTCAAGCTGGTCAAGATTGAGAACGGTCAGTGGCCGGCCTTGAAAGGCTACACCGCGCCTACTGGCACGGCGGAAATCACCAAGGACTAACGGCCTTTCGGGCGCCTCGTTCGCCTCACCCCCTAGCCTCCTCTCCGAAAAGGAGAGGGGGAACTAACCTTAGCTTCTCTAGTTCTAGCTCTCTTTTCGTCCGACGCCTGCCAAGCATCTCGCTCTAGAACACTAGAGGCTAGTTCCTCCTCTCCTTTTCGGAGAGGGGACTTGGGGGTGAGGCGCCCATCCGCCATGTTCAAGAAACTACGCCTTCTCACCGTCGGCCTGCTGCTGACGGCCGCCGGCGCCCAAGCGCAAACTGCCGACGAGCAGTATCGTGAGCCGCTGCAGCAGGTGCTGGACGAGATTCAGCAGCGCTACGGGGTGAAAATCCGGCCCGACGCGGCCATGGTGAAGGACAAGTACGTGACCTACGCCCAATGGCGCTTCCGCCCCGATGTGGACGAAACGCTGCGCAACGTGCTGGGCCCGCTCGATTACCAGGCGGCCAAAACGGGCGAGAAGACCTACAAGCTCAAAACCTACCAGTACCACCTCAAGACGCCCGACGAAGGCGCCGCGCAACTCAAGGAACTGGCCGCCCGCTACCACGACCAGGCCAGCTGGGAGCAGCGCAAAGCGGAGCTGCGCAGCTGCATGTGGTCGGCGCTGCGGCTGGCGCCGATGCCCGCCAAGCCCGCCAGCAAGCCCATCATCACCAACAAGCGGGAGTACGATGGCTACTCCGTAGAAAACGTGGCGCTGGAAACTCTGCCCGGCGTGTACGTCACCGGCTCCCTGTACCGCCCGCTCAAGCCCAAAGGCAAAATCCCAGTCATCATCAGCCCCGACGGCCACTTCGGCGACGGCCGCTACCGCCCTGACGCCCAGAAGCGCTGCGCCACGCTGGCGCGCATGGGGGCTATGGTCTACAGCTACGACTTGTTTGCCTGGGGCGAATCGACCTTGCAGTTTAAGAGCGAGGACCACCGCCGTAGCCTGGCTATGACGGTGCAAGCCCTGAACGGCCTGCGGGCCCTGGACTTTCTGCTCGCCCAGAAAAACGCCGACAAGGACCGCGTGGCCATTACCGGCGGCTCGGGCGGCGGCAGCCAGACCATGCTGCTCACCGCCCTCGATGACCGCATCAAGGTGAGCGTGCCCGTCGTCATGCTCTCGACCTACCACAGCGGGGGCTGCCCCTGCGAAAGCGGCATGCCGGTGCACCTCTGCGGGGGCGGCACCAACAACGCCGAGCTGGCCGCCATGGCTGCCCCGCGCCCCCTGCTGGCCGTCACCGACGGTGGCGACTGGACCGCCCAGACGCCCGAAGTAGCCATGCCTTACCTCAAAACCGTCTATGGCTACTATGGCAAGCCGGACCTCGTGCAGAATGCCCACTTCCCCAAGGAAGGCCACGACTACGGCGCTTCCAAGCGCCAAGCCATGTACGCGTTCATGGCCAAACATCTGGGCCTGAACCTGCGCATGGCCGAGGACTCCGCGGGCCAGCTGGACGAGTCGAAAGTGACCGTTGAAAAGCAGGAGCAGCAGCTGGTGTTCGGCCCAAAAGGGGAGGGGTTGCCGGCTGGTGCCCTGCACAGCTTCGAAGCCCTGCAGGCGCTGTTTAATCAGACTGCTTCGCAAGGGCAAGCGAAGCAATAGAGCCCAAGGTCTTAGAAACAATTGCAAGAGCAAAAGGCGGTCATGCTGAGCTTGTCGAAGCATCTCTACCGCTGACATCAAATACCAAACTCAACGAAGCGGTAGAGATGCTTCGACCAGCAGACGCCAGATCAAGCATGACGCGCATAGTCCGCAATAGTCTCTTCTTTATCCTTGGGGCGCTGGCTTTGCCCGCCCGCGCCGCCGACATCTGGGTGGCGCCCACCGGCTCCGACCGCAACCCCGGCACTGCCGACAAGCCGCTGGCCACGCTGACCACGGCCCTGCGCCAGGCCCGCGACCTGCGCCGCCTGCACGATGCCTCGGTGCAAAACGGCGTCCACATCTGGGTAAAAGGCGGGGAATATCGGCTGACCGAACCCTGGCTGTTCCGCCCCGAAGATGCCGGCACCGCCGTGAGCCCGACCATCATCGAAGCTGCGCCGGGGGAGCAGCCGGTGCTCAGCGGCGGCGTGTCGGTAACGGGTTGGAAAAAGGCCGCTGCCACGGTACCAGGTCTGCCGAAAGCTGCCCAGGGACAGGTGTGGGTGGCCGATGCACCGCTGCTGGCCGGTCGTAGTTTTGATTTCCGGCAGCTGTGGGTGAACGGCCGCAAAGCCATTCGCGCCCGCACCGCTACCGACGACAACCTGCCCCGCCTGCTGCGCTGGGACACGGACAAGCGCGAAGCGTGGATTCCGGCCGCGGCCCTGAGCGGCGTGACGCGGGCCGGGCAGCTGGAAATGGTGCTGCACCAGATGTGGGCCGTGAACGTGCTGCGCGTCAAATCGGTGACGGTGCGGGGCACGGAGGCGCGGGTGACCTTCCAGGAGCCCGAAAGCCGGGTGCAGTTTGAGCACCCCTGGCCCCGGCCCATCATCAACGGCAAAAACGGCAGCTCGGCCTTTTACCTCGCCAATGCCCCGGAGCTGCTCGACGAGCCCGGCGAGTGGTACTACGACCAGCAGCGCCGGCAGGTGCTCTACTGGCCGCGCCCCGGCGAAACCATGAGCACGGCCCAGGTAACGGTGCCCGCCCTGGAAACCCTGGTGCAGGTGGCCGGCTCCCTCGACGCGCCGGTGAGCCACCTGCAGTTCAAGGGCCTGACCTTCGCTTACACCACCTGGCTGCGGCCCTCCGAGCAGGGCCACGTGCCCCTGCAGGCCGGCATGTATCTGCTCGACGGCTACTCCCTGGCTAAGCCGGGTACGCCCGACAAAGCCGGCCTCGAAAACCAGGCCTGGATTGGCCGCCCGCCCGGCGCCGTGCAGCTCAGCGGGGCCGACCACACCCGCTTCGAGCGCTGCCGCTTCGAGCACCTGGGTGCCTCCGGGCTCGACTACCTGCAGGGTACCCACGACGACGCCATTGTCGGCTGCGTGTTCCGTGACGTGGCCATCAACGGCCTGCAGCTGGGCAAGTTTTCCGACCCCGGCATCGAAACCCACCTGCCCTACAACCCCAAGGACGAGCGGGAAATCTGCACGGGCGAGCTGGTGGAAAATAACCTCTTCACCGACTGCGGCAACGAGGACTGGGGCGCCTGCGGCATCACCGCCGGCTACGTGCGCCAGACCACCATCCGCCACAACGAAATCAGCCGGGTGCCCTACACCGGCATCAGCCTGGGCTGGGGCTGGACCAAAACCGCCAACGTCATGCGCGACAACCGCGTGACCCAGAACTACATTCACCACTACGCCCAGCACACCTACGACGTGGCCGGCGTGTACACCCTCTCGGCCCAGCCCGGCACCGTTGTGAGCGAAAACCGCGTCGATGAAATTGGCCGCGCCGCCTACGTGCACGACCCCGACCACTGGTTTTACCTCTACCTCGACGAAGGCTCCTCGGGCATCACGGTGCAGGACAACTGGTGCCCAGCCGAGAAGTTCCTGGCCAATGCCAACGGCCCGAACAACGTCTGGAAAAACAACGGCCCAATGGTGTCGGACGCCATCAAGCACGCCGCCGGGCTGGAGGCTGCTTTCCGCGACCTGCGCGGCGCGGCGCCGAAAGCGGAGCAGAAAACGGGCAAGACTCAATAGCCAAAAAAGAGCAAAAAGAACGTCATGCCCCATCTGGCGTCCGCTTGCCGAAGCATCTCTACCGCTTGGGCTGAACGACTCAGAAGTCTCGCATGCGAAATGAAAGAATACACGCTACATCCCTCAATCAGCCAGCTGACTGCAACGAAGCGGTAGAGATGCTTCGACAAGCTCAGTATGACGGCTGATTTGCAGTCATCAACTCCCCTGATGCCCCACGCTACCCTGAAACGCTTTACTGCTGCCGCCGCAACCGCGCTGGCGCTGTTTGCCACTGAAACCGCCCAGGCCCAGCAGGCCGCCAAGGCCACCTGGATCTGGTACCCCGGCGACTACGAAATCTGGCTCAGCAACCAGATGCAGAACCGCCGCACCGAGCGCGGCTCCTTCTTCCCGCCTTTCTGGCGCCTCGACAGCCACTACCCGCTCATCGACTTCCACCAGGACTTCGACCTGAAAGAAGCCGAGGACGTGGAGCTGCGCGCCGAGGGCCAGTACAACGTCAAGCTCGACGGCAAGCTCATCACTGGCTACCCCACGCGCCTGACGGTGCCGGCCGGCAAGCACCGGCTCAACATCAAGGTGTACAACCAGCAGCACGTGCCGGCGGTGTTTGTGCAGGGCAAAACCATCGGGACCGATGGCAAGTGGCTGGTGACCTACGAGGACAAGGAGTGGATTGACGCCTCGGGCAAGGTCTCGGACCAGTCGGGTACCAGCTGGCTGACGGCCGGTAGCTGGAATTTCGATGAGGCGCAGAAGCTGCCCTCGGCTTTCAAGCTCAAGACCGAGCCGCGCCGGGCCGCCAAGGTCACGCGCAACGCCGATGGCAGTATGCTGGTGGATTTTGGGCGCGAAACGTTCGGCTACGTGCGCCTGCACGGCCTGCAAGGGCAGGGGCCGACGACCTTGTACTTCGGTGAATCGAAGGAGGAGGCGCTGAGCGTGGAGGGCTGCGAGACGCTGGAGCGGATGGAGGTGAACCAGCCGCAAAAGGCCGACAAGCTCACGACGCTCACCAAGGCCTTCCGCTACGTGAACATCCGGCCGGAAAAGGGCGTGACCCTGGATTCGGTGTCGATGCTCTACGAGTACGCGCCGCTGACGGAGCGGGGCCGCTTCCGGTGCTCGGATGAGCAGCTGAACAAGATCTGGGACGTGGCCGCCTACACCATGCAGCTGACGAGCCGGGAGTTTTTCATCGACGGCATCAAGCGGGACCGGTGGGTGTGGTCGGGCGACGCCTACCAGAGCTACCTGATGAACTACTACCTGTACTTCGACACGCCAACGGTGAACCGCACCACCTTCGCCCTGCGCGGCAAGGACCCGGTGACCAGCCACGTGAACACCATCATGGACTACACCTTCTACTGGTTTATCGGCATCTACGACGCCTACCAGTACTCGGGCGACAAAACCGTGGTGCAGCAGCTCTACCCGCGCATGCAAAGCCTGATGGACTACTGCCTGAGCCGCCGCAACCAGGACGGCTACATGGAAGGCCTGGCCGGCGACTGGGTATTCATCGACTGGGCCGACGGGCTGAGCAAGAAGGGCGAAGTCAGCTTCGAGCAGCTGCTTTTGTGCCGCAGTCTGGAAAGCATGGCCCTGTGCGCCAATCTGGTGAACGACCAGGCCGGCGCCCGGAAGTACCAGCAGCTGGCGGCTGATCTGAAAGCCAAAATCTTCGCCACCTACTGGAACCCCGCGAAGGGCGCCCTGGTGCACAGCCGCGTGAACGGCCAGCCCACCGATAACGTGACGCGCTACGCCAACATGTTCAGCATCTTCTTCGGCTACCTCTCCCCGGCGCAGCAGCAGCAGGTGAAGCAGTCGGTGCTGCTGAACCCGCAGGTGCCCAAAATCACCACGCCCTACATGCGCTTCTACGAGCTGGAAGCCCTCTGCGCCCTGGGCGAACAGCCCTACGTGCTCAAGGAAATGAAGAGCTACTGGGGCGGCATGCTCAACGAAGGTGCTACCGCCTTCTGGGAAGAATACGACCCCACCAAGAAAGGCACCGAACACCTCTCGATGTACGGCCGGCCCTTCGGCAAAAGCCTCTGCCACGCCTGGGGCGCCAGCCCGATTTACCTGCTGGGCAAGTACTACCTCGGCGTCAAGCCTCTCTCGGCCGGCTACGCCACCTACGAAGTGGTGCCCACCCTCGGCGGCCTGCAGTGGATGGAGGGCTCGGTGCCCACGCCCCAGGGCGACATTGCCGTACGCGCCACTCCCAAGGAGCTGAAAGTGAAAGGCACCACCGGCACCGGTACCCTGCGCTTCAAAAGCAAATCGAAACCGAAGTGCAAAGGCGCCAACATCGAGGCCAAAGGCAACGGCAACTACGAGCTGCAACTGCAGCCCGGCCGCGAGTACGTGGTGACTTACCAAGCCGTGTAACGCCTCACCCCCGGCGTCCTCCTCGAAGAGGGCGAGCCGGCCGATTCTGTTTCCGCTTCTTCCGCGGGCTAAAAGCATCCGAGTCATGAAGAACGTTTTGCTGTTGTGGCTGCTGCCCCTGCTAGCCCCCGCCCAGGCCCGCGGCCCCATGTCCATCGTGGAGCTGACCGACTACGACAACCGTCTGCAACCGGCCAAGCTGCAGGCCCTCGGCCAACGCTACGCCGACGTGGATTTGCGCCGCTGGCAGGACGCCAACCACCTGACGCACTTGGTAGCGTACGCCCCCAAAGCCCGCGTCCAGGAGCTGCTGCCGGCGCTGAAGCAGGCCTACCCGACAGCCCGCATAAAAGAATACGCCGCGCCTTTCTACCGCTTCGAGCGCAGCCGCTGCGCCGATAAGACGACGGCTAAGCAGTGGGACAACATCATCCTCACCGCCAGCCTGGTGGCCGACACGGCGAAGCAACACGAGTACCTGCGCTACCACGCCACGCAGTTTCAAGAGTGGCCCGAGGTGTCCAACGGCTTCTGCAACGCCAGCTTTCAGCAGTTGCTGGTGTTTCGCCGGGGCCGGGAGCTGATGCTGGTCATCAGCATTCCGAAGGGCCAGAGCCTGGACGCCCTGAATCCCAAAACCACCGAAAACAACCCGCGCGTGGACGAGTGGAACCAGCGCATGCGCCAGTACCAGGAGGGCCGCAACGGCGCCAAGCCCGGCGAAGTCTGGGTATTCCTGCAGCCCCTGCCGCCGCTGCCGCCGCTGCCGGCCAAGCCGAAACAGCCAGTTAAGAAAGGCTAACTCTCACTGACAACTACCAACTGACAACGCACAATCAATGTTGAAAATAGCCATTCTGGGCCTGGGCGAGGGGAGAAGCACCATGTCGGCCGCCCTGCAAAGCGAGAAGCTGGAGCTGCGCGCCATCTGCGACCGAAACGAAGAGCTGTGCCGCCACCGCGTGGCCGAGTTTCAGTTCCAGGGCCGCGTGACGCCGAACTACCAGGACCTGCTCGACGACCCGGAAATCGACATCATTGCCATCTACACCCCCGACCACCTGCACGCCCAGCACGTGGGCCAGGCCCTGCGGGCCGGCAAGCACGTGGTCTGCACCAAGCCCTTCATCGACGACCTCAGCCAGGCCAAGGAGCTGCTGGCGCTGGTGGAAGAAACAGGCAAAAAGGTGTTCGTGGGCCAAAGCTCCCGCTTTTTCGAGCCCATGAAGCGCCAGCGGGCCGACTACGAAGCCGGCCTCATCGGCGAGCTGATAACGGTGGAAAGCTACTACCACGCCGACCACCGCTGGTTCTTGGCCAAGGGCTGGTCCCTGCAGGAGTCGTTCAAATGGCTCTACGGCGGCCTCAGCCACCCCGTCGACTTTATCCGCTGGTATTTGCCCAACATCGAGGAAGTTATGGGCTACGGTATGCTCAGCTCGAATGGCAAGGAAGGCGGCCTCAAGCACCAGGACACCATGCACTTCATCTTCCGCGCCACCGACGGCCGCGTGGCCCGCGTGAGCGGCTGCTACACCGGCCCGGTGCAGCCCGTCACCCGCGACTCGGAAATGAGCTGCGTGCTGCGCGGCACCGAGGGCGCCAGCCAGGGCGACTACATGGACCTGCGCTACGCCATTACCGACCGCACCGGCGAGGAACGTATCGTGACCTGGGAGCATAAGCTCAAGCACTACTTCCGCTTCGAGGGCAAAAGCCACCACGCCGGCGAGTACCAGAACTACCTCGAATACTTCGCCGACTCCATCACCGAAAACTTCACCGCCTACCCCGACGTGCGCGAAGGCATCGGCACCATCGCCCTGCTGCAGGCCATGGACCGCTCCCTGCAAACCGGCCGCCCCGTGAAGGTGCAGGAGCTGCTCGACGAGCACGGACTAGCGCTGTAATCCTGCTTGAACTGCCAAACCCGTCATGTCGAGCTTGTCGAGGCATCTCGCGCGCTGACGTTGAACGGTCAAATCAGAACGTCATGCTGAGCCAGAGCGAAGCATCTCTACCGCTTCGTTGAACCATTGCGAACGAAGCGGTAGAGATGCTTCGACTGCGCTCAGCATGACATTACTATCCGGCGGGATGTTTCGAACCCCGCTTGATGCGCGACAGGACGCGCTGATAATCCGCTCAACTTCCCTCCCCGAACTAACTCCACCCGCCCCGCATGGGAAACAATCTACTCGGCCACCTCAGCCTCTGGGACTACGCCATCGTGGCGGCTTACGTCGTCATCCTCGTGGGCATCGGCTACCGGGCCAGCGCCTCGAAAAAGGAGCAGACCGAGGATTCACAGTTTCTGGCCAGCAAGTCGCTGGGTTGGGCCAGCATCGGCTTTAATATGTGGGGCACCAACGTGGGGCCGTCCATGCTGCTGGCCTTTGCCTCCATCGGCTACAGCACCGGCATCGTGGCGGTGAACTTCGAGTGGTACGCCTTCGTGTTCCTGTTTTTGCTGGCCACGGTGTTTGCCCCGCGCTACCTCGCGGCCCGCGTCAGCACCATGCCGGGCTTCATGGGCCAGCAGTACGGCGGCTCGACGCAGAACATCCTGGCCTGGTACGCGCTGATCAAAATTCTGATTTCCTGGCTGTCGTTGGGCCTCTTCTCCGGCGGCGTGCTGGTGCGCCAGATTCTGGGCATTCCGATGTGGCAGTCGGTGATTGTGCTGGTGCTCTTCGCGGGCTTTTTCACCTTTGCCGGCGGCCTCAAGGCCATTGCCAAGGTCAACGTGTTTCAGATGCTGCTGCTCATCGGCGTCTCGCTCACGCTCACCGTTATCGGCGTCCTAAAAGTCGGCGGCCTCACCCAGCTCTGGCACAGCGTGCCGGGCCACTACTGGAACCTCGTCCAGCCCGCCTCTGACCCCAAATACCCCTGGTACGCCATCCTGCTGGGCTACCCCGTCTCGGCCGTGGCTTTTTTCTGCACCGACCAGGCCATGGTGCAGTCGGTGCTGGGCGCCCGCAGCCTGGAGCAGGGCCAGCTGGGCGTGAACTTCATCGGCTGGCTCAAGATTCTCTCGCTGCCGCTGTTCATCCTCACCGGCGTGCTCTGCTACGTGCTCTTCCCGCACCTGGCCGACCCCAATCAGGCCTACATGACCATGGTCACCAGCCTGTTTCCGGCTGGGATGAAGGGCCTCGTCATCGTGGTACTCATTGCAGTGCTGGTGGGCACCATCAGCTCCTCCCTCAACGCGTTGAGCACCGTCTTCGCCATGGACGTGTACGCCCGCAACATCAACCCCCAGGCCTCCGAAAAGGACGTCGTGCGCATCGGCCGCCTCACCGTGCTGGTGGGCTGCGCCTTCGCCGTGCTCATGGCCCTGGCCATCGACGCGGTGAAGGGCCTGAACCTGTTCGACGTGTTCCAGGCCGTGCTCGGCTTCATCGCCCCGCCGCTGTCGGCCGTGTTCCTGCTGACGGTGTTCTGGCCGCGCACCACCCGCCGGGCCGTCAACGCCATTCTGTCGGCCGGTTCCGCGTTTAGCCTGGGCGTGGGCGTGCTCTACCTCTGGGTGCTGCCACCCAGCCAGTACGCGTTCTGGCCGCACTACCTGGTCCTTTCATTTCTGCTGTTTGTCGTACTGCTGCTGGCCGCCGTCGTCATTTCCTTGCTCGACGGCACCCACCAGCCCCGCGTGCCCTTCGACCGCAGCGCCCTGCCGGCCACCTCGCGCCGCGTGCAGCTGCTGTGGGCCGCGCTGGCCGTGGTGATGGTGGGGCTGTACGTGGTGTTCAACGGGCATTAGAACCCCCTATCGACGCTAGAAAATCGGCTGTCATCCTGAGCACAGCGAAGGACCTTATCACGTCTGAGCGAATTGTTATAACGACAATCGTTCACGCGTGATAAGGTCCTTCGCTGCGCTCAGGATGACAGTCCAAAACATTATCCTCAAAACTTTTTTTGCTCAATTGGGTTTTAGTACCAATCGGTATATTTGCTACCGATTCCGCCAGTCACCATGTCCAAAGCCGAGCGCACCCGCCAGTTCATCATCGAGCAAACGGCCCCCATCTTCAACAAGCAGGGGTACGCGGGCACGTCGCTGAACGACTTGACTGCTGCCACCGGGCTGACCAAGGGCGCCATTTACGGCAACTTCGAGAACAAGGAGGAAGTGGCCCTGGCCGCCTTCGACTACAACCTGGGGCTGGTGCAGGACGGGCTGCGGGCCGGCCTGCACGGCGGGGCCACGGTGCGCGAGCAGTTGCTGGCCATGCCCCGCTTCTACCGGGACGTCTACCCGCTCATGTGCGAGAAAGGCGGGTGCCCCATCCTGAACGCGGCCATCGAAACCGACGACGCGCCGCCCACCGCCCTGCGCCAGCGCGTGCAGGCTAGCCTGGCCCGCTGGCACCGCCACGTGGTGCGCCTGATCGAGCAGGGCCAGCAAACCGGGGAAATCCGCCCCGCGGCCGAGCCGGGCCGCTACGCCACCTTGTTTATCACCCTCACCGAGGGCGGCATCATGGTGGCCAAAGCCACCGGCGACCCGGCGGCCCTCTACACCAGCCTGGCCCACATCGAGCAGCTGATTGAAACCGAGCTGGTAAACGGCTGAGCTTTTTTTTGTCAGAAAATATACCAATTGGTATAAAATGCAAACAACCTCTTTTCTCCCATGCCTGAGCTAAAACGCGTGGTTATCACCGGCGTCGGGGCCCTGACGCCCATCGGCAACACGGCCGAGGCCTTCGGCCGGGCCCTGCGCGTCGGCGCCAGCGGGGCCGGCCCCATCACCCGCTTCGACGCAGCCAAGTTCAAGACCCGCTTTGCCTGCGAAATCAAGGGCTTCGAGCCGCTGGACTTCTTCGAGCGCAGCGAGGTGCGCAAGTACGACCCGTTCACGCAGTACGCCCTGGTGGCCGCCGACGAGGCCATCCGCCACGCCGGGCTGGATTTCGAGGGGCTGAACCGCCACCGCATCGGCGTCATCTGGGGCTCGGGCGTGGGCGGACTGGGCACCTTGCAGGAGCAGCTGTTGGAGTTTGCCCAGGGCGACGGCACGCCGCGCTTCAACCCATTTTTGGGCACCAAGATGCTGGTGAACATTGCCGCCGGGCTGATTTCCATCCGCTACGGGCTGCGCGGGCTGAACTTCGCCACCGTTTCGGCCTGCGCCACCTCCACCACGGCCCTGATCGAAGCCTTCAACTACCTGCGCTGGGGCCAGGCCGACGTGCTGATTGCGGGCGGCTCCGAAGCGGCCATCAACGCGGTGGGCGTGGGCAGCTACAACGCCCTGCGCGCCCTCTCCACCCGCAACGAGGACCCCGCCACCGCCTCCCGGCCCTTCGACGCGGCGCGCGACGGGTTCGTGGTGGGTGAGGGGGCCGGGGCCTTGGTGCTGGAAGAATACGAGCACGCCCGGCGGCGCGGGGCCACCATTCTGGCCGAAGTGGTGGGCGGAGGCATGGCCGCCGATGCCTACCACCTCACCGGCACCCACCCCGAGGGCGAAGGCGCCACGCTCAGCATGCAGGCGGCCCTGGCCGACGCCGGGTTGCACGCCGCCCAAATCGACTACCTGAACGCCCACGCCACCTCCACCGGCTTGGGCGACGCCTCCGAGCTGCGGGCCATTGCGCGGGTGTTCGGGCCGGCCCCGCACCTGCACATCAGCGCTACCAAGAGCATGACCGGCCATTTGCTGGGCGCGGCCGGGGCAGTGGAGGCCATTGCCTGCGTGCAGGCCGTGCAGCACGACGTGGTGCCGCCCACCATCAACACCCGGCAGGTCGACCCGGAATTTGCCCACCTGCAGCTCACCTTGGGCCAGGCCGCTTACCGGCCGGTGGAATACGCCATGAGCAATTCCTTCGGCTTCGGCGGGCACACGGCTACGCTCATCGTGCGCAAGCACGAGGGGCAGTAACGACTTCAGCGCCGGCCGCGGCCGGGCATTTTCTTTCTTTTCTCCACAACAACCTCGTCATGAAAACCACAAATCACACGGCGCTGATTACCGGCGGCGGCTCGGGTATCGGGCTGGCCCTGGCTCAGCTGCTGAGCGAAAACGGCAACCGGGTTATCATCACCGGCCGCAACGAGCAGCGGCTGCAGCAGGCCGCCGCCCAGGTGCCCGGCGCCACGGCCCTGGCCTGCGACGTGACCGACGCGGCCGCCGTGGCCGGGCTGGTGCAGCGCATCGAGGCCGATTTTGGCGGGCTGAGCCTGCTCATCAACAACGCCGGGCAGGCCTCGGCCTACGAGCTGCGGCCCGGCGCCGACGCCTTCCGCAAGGCCGAAGCCGAAATCCAGACCAACTACCTGGCCCCCATTCGCCTGACCGAAGCCCTGCTGCCGGTGTTGCAACGGCAGCCGGAGGCGGCGGTAGTCAACGTGTCGAGCATCGGGGCGTTTGTCCCGGCGGCGGCCATTCCTACGTACTCGGCCAGCAAGGCGGCGGTGCACGCCTACACCCAGGCCCTGCGCCACACCCTGCGCCAGCACGCGCCGTCGGTACGAGTGTTTGAGCTGATGCCGCCGCTGGTGGACACCGCGTTTTCGGCCGAAATCGGCGGGGCCCACGGCATTCCGCCCCGGCAGGTGGCCGAAGAATTCCTGGCGGCGCTGGCCCGGGACGTATACGAAATCCACGTGGGGCAAACGGCCGGCTTCTACCAGCTGTTCCGCGCCGACCCGGCGCAGGCCTTTGCCGTGATGAACAGCACCTTGCGGGCCGCGGAGGCGCAGTAAGCGGCCGAGCACCAAGCGAGCTTGTAAACAGCGGGGCGGAAAGCCGCCGGAGCGCCTGTCCAGGGTTCCGACGGCTTTCCGCCCCGTTGTTGGCTGGCGCAGGCTACTTCAGGAGCACTTCCACGTCGGCCCGCCGCGACTCCGGCGTCACCGTCAGCTCCGTGACCTTGCCATTCTTCACGGTGCATTCAACGGTGGTCTGGTAGGGAGCGTGGAGCTTGAAGTGCACGTCCCAGGCCTTGGGCCAGGCGGGCAGCAGGTAGATTTTCCCGCCGTCGGTCTGCAGCAGCATTTCCTGCAGGCCAATCATGCCGGCGCCGCCCCAGTTGTGGTCAGGGGCCCAGTCGTAGCCGGGGCCCCAGAAGGCGGGGAAGCGGCGGCCCGAGTCCTGGAGCTTCTGCACCGTGAGAGCGGCGGCTTCGTCGGTGAGGCCGAGGCGGGCGGCGAAGATGTTGTGCTGCTTCCAGCCGATGTGGGAGCGGAATTTCTGCACGTCCGGGTCGTAGCGGTAGGTGTTCTGGGCCGTTTCCAGATCAGGTCGGCCGATGCCGTACAGGCCCCAAGGAAACACCGGGTAAAGCTGCGGGCTTTCCACGTTGTTGACCCGCTCCCAGCTGCGGGCCGGGGCCAGCAGCCGGTGCCCGTCGACGTCGCGGAAGCTGATGCCGGGGATGCGGCCGAGTATGGCCGTCCACGTCTTGCGCTGCTCCTCCGAGCCGACCTGCGGCGGCAACGCCAGCAGGCGCGTGAGCACCGTGCGCAGGCCGCTGACGGTGGCGGTGGAGTTGTAGGCCATCTTGTAGGTTTCGGCGCCCGAGCCGGGGTAGAGCACCAGGTGCCCTTCGCCGTCGAGGGCCTTGGCGCCGCGCTGCCGGGCCAGCTGCTGGTAGTGCTGGTCGAAGAAGGTGAGGCAGCTTTCGATGAAGGGCAGGTAGGGCCGCACGTCCTGGGCGGCGTACTGCTCCGCGTCGAGCATCATCAGGCAGAACTCCAGCACGGTGTCCCACTCGTATTCCAGCCAGGCGTTGTACTCTAGGCCCTTATCGAAGCCGGCGGGCCGCTTCCAGCCGTACTCGGCGGGGTTGGGCAGGCCGAAGTTTTCGAGCTGTTCGGTAAAGCAGGCGCCGGGGTGCTGCCAGTACGTCTGGCTGCGCAGCTCGGCGTTTTTGAGGTTGCGCAGGTAGAAGTCGAACTGCGGCCGGAGCAGGGCCGCGTCGCCGCTTTTGAGCAGGGGCCAGTACACCAGGCGCTGGTTCTGGGCCGTGTGGGTGCCGCCGCCCCAGTTGCGGAAGTCGGGCGTGAACTTCAGCGTGGAGTCGGTCAGGGCCGGGTCGTAGGTAAACAGGCCGCCGTTGAACTTGGTGGGCCACTGGCCCAGGGCGTTGCAGCCGAGCAGGTAGCGCATCAGCTGGTAGTTGCGGCCGGCCTGCCACTGGGGCGTGTTGGCGGCTGCCTGGCCCGGCTGCACGTGGATGAAGCTACGCTGCCAGAACGCCCGCCACCAGGCCAGCGTCTGCTGCCGGGCGGCTTTGGGGGTTTGGCGGGCGGCGCGTTGGGTTTGCTGCAGCTCCTGCTGCCACTGCCGGAGGCTGGGCGCGTAGCTGCTGTGCAGCGTCAACGTGAGCGAATGAGAGCGGGCGGCGCTGCGGCTTTTCAGGGTGTGGGCGCGGTAGGGCGTGCGTTGGTACTGCCCGTCGGCAGTGCTGGCCGGCTCCATGTTCTCGCCCGTCAGCGCGCCGCCGAAGACCAGGTTTTGCAGCGGGTTGTACAGTTGAGGCTTCACGGCCTCTAGGCCCTGCTGGCGTACGGCCACGTCGAACACCGTCTCGGGTCGGTTCTGGTGAAAGAACTCGACCGTGTGCCCGCTGAAACGGATGCTGTCGTGGCGGGTGCGCACCTCGCCCTGCGGGGCCCACTTGTAGGAGTTCTGGTTGTTTTCCTTGCCCTTCAGCACGCGGTCCTGGTGGCGCCAGCTTTCGTAGCGGGCTTCGGCCGTGAGCTTTTGGTTGCTGCTGACTTCCACGTGCACCACCGGCCGGAATACCTCGACCCAGATGTGTACCTGGGCTTGCAGCGCGCCTTTCGCGGCGGTCAGCGTCACGTCGCCCTGTTGCAGGTTCAGCGTCTGCTGAAAGCTGCCACCGGCCTCGAACGGATTCGGCGTGAGGCGCAGGCGCACGCGGCCGAGCTTGAGCAGGGAGTTGTTTTCGTCGAAGGTGCCGCTGCGGGCGGCGTAGAAGAGCACGTCGCCCTGTTCGCTCCACACGTTCAGGCCCACGTCGCCGCCGCCGCAGGGCATGGATTCGGCGCTGTTGCGGCTGGGGCTGGTCCAGGTGATGTTGTTGCTGGGCAACTCAGGACTTTGGGCCGCTACTCGGAAGCTAACTAGCAGGAGCAGGGCCGCGCAGACGGTGCGCCTCAGCCCCCGGCCCCGTCTCCGAAAAAGGAGAGGGGGAGCCAGACGAAAGAGCACCGTTTTATAGGCTCGTTGAACGCACCCGCTCTCTTCCGGGGATGGGGCTGGGAAGTGCAGCGCCCCGCTCATTGCGCCCAGTCGTCGGTGCGGAACGAGGACACGGGCAGGCCTTCGGTGCTGAACAGCGTCGCGCGGGTAAAGTCCTGGAAGGCGTAGCGCACGGCCACCGGCTGCTTCACCTGCTCGGCCGAGACCTTGATAACGCTGCCGTCGATGCTGGCTTTGGCCGGGTACCACTTCTGGTCGGCGCCGGCCACTTCGAAGCCCGTCAGCGCCTCGCCGAAGCTCGTCATGCCGTTGGGCGCATCCTTGAAGCGCACCAGGGCCGAGCCGTCTTTTACTTCCAGGGATTCATAGGCCGGGCTCACCGCCCCGAAACCCTTGCGGCCGTAGGTTTTCTGCAGGGCCAGCAGGGCCAGGCGCTGCCCGCCGGGCTCCTTGCGCATGGGGTGGATGCTGGCTTCCTCGCCCACGTCGAGCAGCACGGCCATGGCCGCGTTCGGAATCTGGCTTTCGACCTTGCGCTGGGCGTCGCGGATAAAGGCCGAGTTGTACTTGCCGCCCTTGTTGTAGGGCGGCAGCTGGGCGTAGTTGTAGGGCGCAATCTGGGCGTAGTAGAACGGAAATTCGCCCAGGTTCCACTCCGCGCGCCACTGCTTCACCAGCGCCTGCAGCCGGGCCGGGTACTCGTCCGGGTGCTCGTAGTTCGACTCGCCCTGGTACCACAGGGCCCCGCGGATGCCGTAGCCGGCTACCGGGTGCAGCATGCCGTTGTAGAGCGTGGTGGGCGTGCGGTTCACCACCTTGATGGAGTCGGTAGTGGGCGGGATGGTCACGCCCGCAAACTGCCGCAGGGTTTCCTCGCTCATCCACGCCTCAATGGTGGAACCGCCGTAGCTGCAATTAATCAGGCCCACCGGCACGTGCAGCTGTTCCTGCAAGAGCCGCCCGAAAAAGTAAGCCGTCGCGCTGAAATTGGCCACCGCCTCGGGCTCGGCTACCTTCCAGGCGAAGGGCTTGCTGTTGTCCTTGGGCGCCGTGCGCGAATTGCGCGGCACGTTGTAGAGGCGGATGTTCGGGTTGCTGGAGTGCAGAATGGCCTCGTTCGAACCCAGAATCGGCTGGCCCTTGAAGCCCTTCAGCGGCATTTCCATGTTGGATTGTCCCCCGCACAGCCATACCTCGCCCACCAGCACGTTCTGCAGGGTCACGGGCTTGTCGTCGCCGCTGAAGGCCAGGGTATAGGGCCCGCCGGCGGCCGGGGTCTTCACCTGCAGCTTCCAGCGGCCTTTGTCGTCGGCCTGGGCCTGGTACTTCTGCTTGGCCCAGGACGGGGTGACGGTGATTTTGCTGCCCGGCTTGGCCCAGCCCCAGACGGCGCAGTCGGCCTGCTGCTGGAAAACCATGTTGTCGGTGAAGATGGAGGGCAGGCGCAGCTCGGCCCGCAGCAGCAGCGGGGCCAGCAGCAGGGCGGCGGAAAGCAGGAGGGGCTTGGTGTTCATGCCAAATGGATGGCGGGGAATGGGTGCAAATGGGAGCTGTCCTCCTTCGCTGCGCGGACACTAGATGAAGGATGACAGACGAAAAGAAGGCATTACCGGCTCACCGGAATCCACACCTCCATGTCGGCGTGGCCGCGGTTGCCCCAGGCGTAGTAGGGCACCAAGGTCAGCGGTACGGCGGTGGGCTTGCGCGCGGATACCGGGCGGTACAGCTGCGTGCCCGACCACTGCGGCTCGGCGGCCAGCAGGCCCTGCCCGGTCAGGCTCATCACCCGGCTGCCCGCTATGGTCATCGGTTGGGGCGTGAGCTGGGCACCGGCCGGGATGGTGAGGGCCGACAGCGGCTGACCGGCCGGAAAATCTTTGGTTTCGAGGCAGTACACAATGGGTCCGCGCTTCACGGCCACTTGGTTGCGGGTTTCCTCCACCAGCGGATTGGCTTCCACCAGCTGCGCCGGCATGGGCAAGCTCAGCTCCACTTGGTCGCCGCTTTTCCAGCTGCGGTTGATTTCGGCGTAAGTACCCGGTGTCAGCGTACCCGCTTGGGCTTTGCCATTGACCAGCACCTTGGCGCCGTCGGCCCAGGCCGGCACGCGCAAAAACAGCGAAAACGCCGCTTTCGGGGCCTGCTCCACGGTGAGCTGCACGGCACCGTCCCAGGGGTAGTTGGTGGTTTGCTTGAGCTTGAGCGCCGCACCGCTGCGCAGCTTGGTGGTCAGGTCGTTGGCGCCGTACAGGTTCAGCCACAGCCCGCGGTCCGACACGCTGTAGGCGTAGTTGCCGACTTCCGCCACCGTGCGCACCACGTTGGGCGGGCAGCAGTTGGAGAGGCTGATGTAGTCGACGCGGTCCTTCGACCAGCGCTGGTGGAAGGGCAGCGCGTCGGAAGTTGCCAGCGGGTTGGTGTAGAGAAACTTCGTGCCGTCGAGGCTGATGCCCGAAAGCACGCTGTTGTAGAGGGCGGTTTCCAGTACGTCGGCATACTTCGCGTCGCCGGTGAGCTGCAGCATGCGCCAGTTCCAGAGCACGTTGCCGATGTTGGCGCAGGTTTCGCCGTGGGCCGTGTGGTTGGGCAGCTGGTAGTCGCGGCCGTAAGCCTGGTGGATTTTCTGCACCGTGTCGGGCTTGTAGGCCGTGCCGTCGGGCGAGACGCCGTCGTACAGCGCCCCGCAGGCACCGGTCACGTACATTTTGCGCGAAGTCACGTCGTCCCACATCTTGTTCAGGGTCGTGAGCAGCGTCGCGTCGCCGGTTTCGGCGTACACGTCGGCTACCCCGGCGAAGAGGTAGTTGGCGCGCACGGCGTGGCCGCCGGCCTTCTGCATCTGCCGGAACGGGAGGCGGTCCTGGTTGTCGTCGGTGCCGATGTCGCCGGCCAGCCCGCGGATGTTAATCAGGTTCTGGGCCAGCTCCAGGTAGCGCGGATCTTTCGTCGTGCGGTACATTTCCACCACGCCCATGTAGTGCGAGGGGCAGATGGCGTTGCGCGCCAGCTCGGGCGAGGAACGTTTGTAGAAGTTGTAGAGGTAGTCGGTGGCCTTTTTCGCGAGGTCCAGCATGGAGGTCTTGCCGGTGGCCCGGTAGTGCACGCAGGCAGCCGTCATCAGGTGGCCCAGGTTGTAGCTCTCGAAGTTCAGCCGGTCCTGAAACGCGGTGCTCTTGCCGGTATTCATCGCCGCAATGGTGGCCTGGGTGTTCAGGTAGCCGTCGGGCCGCTGGCACTTGGCAATGACCCGGATGGCCTCGTCCATCATCTGGTCTAGCTTTGGGTCCTTGGTCACCGCGTAGGTGGCCGCTACCGACTCGAACAGCTTGTAAAAGTCGCCGTCGTGGAAGGGCGGGCCCATGTGTGCGCCCTTCTCCAAGCCGGCCGCAATTTCAAAGTTGCGGAAGCTATGGTTGCGCACCGGGTCGTGGTACAGGGCCCACATCGTCGGAATCATAGCCTCGCGGCAGACCTGAAACCGCTCCCCCCAGAAGCCCTGGGGCTGCCACTGCACGCTGCTGAGGTCCACGCCGCTGAGCTTGGCGTGCTTGCTGGCGGTGGTGTTGACGAGGCCTTTGTCCTGGGCCGCGGCCGGGCGGCCGGCTACGCACAGGCCAGCGAGCAGGGCAGCGGCGAGGAATGTATGGGCAGGGAAATTCATGGAGTCGAAAGCGGTAAGAAGCTGTCATTCCGAGCGAATACGAGAAGCCAAAGGAAGGCGGTAGCCCGTCTCGCGCGCTGATGGCAGGTACTGTTTTGGTAGTTGGGTTACTCTCGAGCGTCAGTCCGCGAGATGTCTCGGCAAGCTCGACATGACGTTCTATTTTGCGGTTTTGGCGTTCGGTTCAAGAGCCGTGCTGATGACCACCGGCCCGAGCAGGCCGGCGGGCAGCAGCGGCTTGGTAGCGGCCGGCGCGGGCGCCGTGGTCAGCGAGGTGCGGCGCTGCTCGGCCGGCAGGTTCGCGTCCCCGATCAAGCGGTTGGCCCAGGTGTTGGTCACGCGCAGGCGCAACTGGTTGTTGCCCTTGCGCACGGCCTCGGTGATGTCGACGCGGTAGGGCGCGGTCCAGGCTACACCGCAGGGTTGGCCGTTCAGCTCCACTTCGGCCAAGTTGTTTACCTGGCCTAGTTCCAAGTACACGCGCTGACCGGGCTGCTTTTTCGCCTTCCAGCGAAAGGTCTGGCGGTAGTCGGCCGTGCCGGAGTAGTAGCGGATGGCCGCGTCGGGGTGCTGGCTCCAGTCGGTGAGCTGCGCAAACGCCACGGGCTGGGCCGGGCCGCCCGCGCTAGCATCGAACTGCACCTGCCAAGGGCCGCTGAGCGGCTGAGCGAGCGTGGGCGTCAGCCAGTTGGGGCCGTTGTGAACCGCGGTTTCCGTAGTCGGCCCGCGGAAGACGACGAACATCGACCCGCTTGGTGCCAAGCGCAACGGCAGGCGGGTGCGGCCGTTTTCAATTTGCCAGTCCTGCGCCGGCCGGATTTCGCCGGTTACCGCGTCCCACAGCTCCGGCTGCCGCCCGGCCACGCGCAACGACAACTCAATGGTTTGCACCGAATCGAGCTGGTTGGAAATGAAATAGAGGTCGAACTGCTCGGCGGTGCGGTGCGTCCAGGCCAGGCCGCGGGCACGCTGGCCGCTGGCGTAGCGGGCCGTCACGTCGCGCATCAGGCCCAGCGGCTCGAAGGAATCGATGGTGTAGGGGCCGCGCAGGACGCGACCGGGCGCCTCACGGGACCCCTCCGAAAGAGCAGAGGGAGAGCCGGACGAGGCAGAAGCCTGGGCAGTGGCCTTATTGGTTAGCAGGCTCGCCGTCAGCTGCTGCACCTGCTGGTCGGCCTGGGGGAAGTTGCGCAGCTCGGGGGAGCGGCTGGGTTGCCGGTCGAGCAGCACCGTGGCGCCGGCCTGCACCAGCTCCTGCAGCTTCCGGGCCACGGCGGGCGTCATGGAAGTGCTGTCGGGCCAGAGGGGAGTGACGCCGGGCACCACCAGCAGGCCGTAGCTGGCCCCGCCCGGCAGCTCGATGCGGCCGTCGTGCACCCGGGCCAGGCGCAGCAGCGCGTCGGGGTTGAAGGAGTCGTAGGCGTAGCCGTGCAGCGGGTCCACCAGCATGTCGGCGGTGAAGCTGCCCGCCGTGGCCGATACTTTTTCGGGCATTTCGCGCATGGGCACGCCCACGTTGGACAAGCGCTTTTTCTCGCTCTCGACCTTGGGCGGACCGAAGATGCCGGGCAAGGTGGCGGTCAGGCGCTCGGGCAGCACGGCGCGGCGCGGGGTTTCCTCGCCGATGAACACCGCCACGTCGACGACCGGACGGCCGAGCTGCAGCAGCGCCTGGCAGCGCCGGGCGTAGTCGACCCAGGCGCGGCCGGGGCGCCACCAGGTCTGGTCGCGCTGGAAGTAGAGGCCCACGCCGTTGAGCGTCATGCCGGGCTTGCGGTCCAGCCAGGGGTTGTGGGCGAAGACGTGGTACACCAGCCGATTGACGCCCAGGGCGTAGTTGCGGTCCTGCACCGATTTCAGCATGGCCGGGTGCTCGTCCCAGGCCATTTTTAGCTCGGTGAACGACTCGGCCTGCACCACCTGCTTGCCGTAGAGGTGCGCCCCCGACACGGCGTCGAGCATGTCGTTGGGCTTGTCGTGGGTGGGGCTGCGCAGCCAGAACTCGCCCATCGGCGCGTCCACGTGCTGGTAGTGCAGCAGCCCGTCGCTGACCATGGTGGGGGCAATGGCTTCGGCCGAAAAGCTGACGCCCTTGGCCTTGGCGGCGGCCGCCAGCGTCACGTAAAACTTGTCGCCCACCAGCTCGGCAATGGTCTGGCGCACGTCGAAGAGCACGCGCTCCGATACCTCGGCGCTCTGCAGCGGTACGCCGGCCAGCACCGGCAGGTAGGGCAGTAAGTCGTAGCCCCGGCGCTGCTTGAATTCCGTGGCGAAATTGCTCGACCAGTTCTGCGAGCCGCACTCCCAGCTGTCGACGTGCAAGGTCTTGAGCACGCGGCCGGCCAATTCGGGTCCGCCCTGGCGCAAGGCCTCGCCAAACCAGCTGTCGAACTGCAGCTGTACGGCCGCGGGGTTGAACTTGTCGCACTCCAACCCCAGCGCGCCGCCGCCGGTGTAGTTGGTATAGCCGGTGGCGGTGTGACCCACGCGCAGGATGGTCCACCGGCCCGCCGGCGGGGTCCAGTGCAGGCGGCCGTCGGCGCCGAGCTTAGCGGTGAGATTGAGCACCTTGCCCAGCGGCACGCACAGCGAATCGGGCAGCTGCTGGGCGGTGCTGCGCGGGCTCACGCGCCAGACTTCCCCGTTTTTGCCCTCGTACTGGTTGATGCGCGCCTCCGCCGACAGCCGGATTTCCGAGACTTTCAGCGAAGGTTTCCACTTAGCCGCGTCCAGGTCCTCGCCGCCGGGCTCGGAGCCCGCGGGGTCGTAGCGGAAGCGGAAAAAGCGGGCCGTGGTAGTCGGCAGGGCGTGGGTGACGGCGCTGCTGTCCTGCCAGCCGCTGCGCGGCGGCGTCAGGCGCGTGAGGGGGCGGAAGGTCTGCCCGTCGTTGCTGACTTCTACGATCAGGCGGTTGGCCTGGTAGTTATAGCCGTTGGAACGGATGCGCAGGGAGCGGGCGGTGAAGGGCTTGTCGAAAGCGTACTGAATCCAGCCCGGCTCGGTGAGCTTGAAGCCCTGCTTGTTGCCGGCTGCGGCCAGCAGCTCGGGCTTGCCGTCGGCCGCGCTGCTGGTCACGGTCGGCTTGGTGGTGTAGGTCGAAACCCCGCCGCCGGTGGGCGTGGGGTAGGCGTACACGGCAATGTCGCGGTAGTAGCCCTTCACGGCTGCCGGCTGGGGCAGCTGGATGGTTTGCTGGCGGCCGCCGCTCAGGCGGGTTTCGCTGGATACCACCTTCTGCATGGCCAGCTCGGGCGTAATCCAGGGCCCGCCGGCCAGCGCGAATCCGTCGCTCACGTGCATGGCCAGCTGCAGGCCCAGGCGGTCGGCTTCCGTCATGGCGTGGCGCACCATCTGCCACCAGCGCGGCGAGAGTTGCTCGGCCGGCGGGGTGACGAGCGGTTTTTCACCCGCGCCGCGAATGGGCATCAGGTAAGCCCCGCCAATGCCGGCCTGCTGCATGGCTTCCAGGTCGGCCGTCAGGCCCTCGGGCGTGACGGCCGCGTTCATCCAGTACCAAAACACCCAGGGCTTGGCCGCCTCGGGCGGGTTCTGGAAAGCGGCCTGCAGCTGCGCCGCCGAAGTCGGCGCCGACTGTGCCCAGGCCGAACCGGCCGGCAGCCAGCTCAGGGCGGGCAGCGCCAGCGTCAGCAGGGCCAGGGGAAGGGTGCGCCGGTTGAGCATGAGGGAGGAATTTGGGCAAGAGGTAAGCTAGAACGTCATGCTGAGCGCAGCCGAAGCATCTCTGCCGCTTCGTTGGGCTCGATTCAGGTCGTTCGGCTAGGTGATTCTACTAGCTGACCAAGCGGTGGAACTGCTTGGCTACGCCGACCTTCGGTTCGACAAGCTCAGCATGGCGTTCTGGATTCAGGGCAATCAAACCAGCTTGCGGTTGATGCGGTAGCCGTACTGGCCGAAGAGCAGAATCACCAGGAAGCAGCCCAGCGGGATGAGGTAGCCGATCTGGATATTGTCGCCGCGCAGGTCGATGAGCGTGCCCATGAGGTAGGGCATGATGGCCCCGCCCACGATGGACATGACCAGCCAGGAGGAGCCGGGCTTGGTGTCGTCGCCGAGGCCGGCAATGCCCAGGGCGAAGATGGTGGGGAACATGATGCTCATGAAGAAGCCCAAGGCGCCCAGCGCGTAGATGACGTAGGCCCCGTCGCCGAACACGGCCACCGCGCACAAGGCCACGGCAATGACGGCGTAGAGCGAGAGCAGCCGCTGCGAGGGCACCACCTTCAGCAGGGCCGTGCCGATGAAGCGCCCGGCCATGAACAGCAGCCCGTACATGCCCAGGTAGTAGCCGGCCGTAATTTCGTCCACGCCCGCGCCCTGCTTGGCCATGCGGATAAAGAAGCTCGTTACGCAGACCTGCGCCCCCACGTAGAAAAACTGCGCCACTACGGCCCAGCTCAGGTGCCGGTGCTTCAGCACCGCGAAGAAGCCCCCGCCCTGCGAAGGCTCGGCTTCGGCGGCTTTCACCTCGGGCAGCTTGCTGAAAAAGAACAGCGCCGCCACGGCCACCAGCACGCCGCCCAGCACCAGGTAGGGCAGCTTCACGGCGGCCGCTTCGTGGGTGAGGTAGGCCACGCGCTCCGCCGCGGGCATGGCCGCCAGTTGGGCCTCGGTAAACTCCTTGCCCGACAAGATCATGTTGGCGCCGATAACCGGGGCCACGAAGGCGGCCAGTCCGTTGAACGAGGCCGCCAGGTTCAGGCGGCTGGTGCTGCCTTCGGGCGGGCCGAGCACGGCGGCGTAGGGGTTGGCGGCCGTTTCCAGCGTGGTCAGCCCGCAGCCGATGATGAACAGTGCGGTCAGGAACATGCCGTAGGAGCGCGAATCGGCGGCGGGCACGAACAAGAAGGCCCCGCCCGCAAAGGCCAAGAGGCCCAGGATAATGGTGCGCTTGTAGCCCAGGCGCTGCAGCAGCATGCCCGCCGGAATGGCCATCAGGAAGTAGGCCAGAAACACGGCCGTGTCCACCAGTGTCGACTGCCGGTTGTTGAGCTGGCAGGCTTTCTTCAGGTGCGGAATCAGAATGGAATCCAGGTTGTGCGCCATGCCCCAGAGAAAGAACACGCCCACCACCAGGATGAAGGGCAGCACGTAGGAGCGGGAGCCGGCGGGGCCGGTGGCTACCGGCGGCGGGGTGGGAGCAGGGGCAAGGGCCATGGGGCGGAGCGGGTTAGGTGGGGTTGGGGCGGGGTTGGGTTCGTGGGGCCTGCAGTAGACTGTCGTTATCGTCGCCGGCCGTCATGTCGAGCTTGTCGAGACATCTCGCTGGATAGTAATCTGCTCGTTGAACAGAGCTTCCTACCTGGCATCAGCACGCGAGATGTCTCGACAAGCTCGACATGACGCGCAAAGATGTGCTTAGGCTGGCCGCAGCTTCACCACCAGCAGATGGTCGCAGGCCAGCACCACTTCGTTGTGCTCGTTGAAGATTTCCACGTGCTCGGTCACCTGCCCGTAGCCGGGCTTTTTGCCCGCGGTTTTCTCCGAAATCGTGACTTCCGAGCGGATGGTATTGCCGATGAACACCGGCTTGATGAAGCGCAGCCGGTCGTAGCCCTTGGAAAAGGCTTCCGGGTTGATTTCCGAAGCCGTCAGCCCGATGCCGATGCTGAACACCATGGTGCCGTGGGCAATGCGCTGGCCAAAGGGCTGGGTTTTGCACCACTCCGCGTCGAGGTGGTGGGGAAAAAAGTCGCCGGTGTGCCCGGCGTGGACCACGAAGTCGGTTTCGGTGAGCGTGCGGCCCAGCGTCACGCGCTTGTCGCCGAGGGTGTAGTCTTCGAAAAAGGTGGATTTGAAGTACATAGGAAGTTTGAGCCTGGCCCCGGCCACCTTTTCCGAGGTGCAGCGAAGCCAAACAGCCGAAGCGAGTTCAGTCGCTCGTCGTCATCGGCTGCCGACCTGTTCGTCGCTGCTCAGTGGGGTTTGGGGCGGTATTGAGTGGGTAAGATGCGGTAGCAAAGCCGGGCAAGTGTCCTGCTCTCTACCGCTTTTCGACCGAAGTGGCGGAAGTAGCTGCGCTTGGCGCGCCTGCCTTCCCGTCACTCGATGCGTACGCCGCTTCCACCACGGCCATAGTCTTGATGACGTCCTCCACGCTGGTGGGCAGCACGTTGGTTTCGCCGTTTTTGAACTGCATCAGGCTGCCCATGGTGCCCATGAAAGCGTCCGGGAACCAGGAGCCTTCCAGCGCCACCGTGTGCCAGGTGGGGGCTTCGCCCTCGCGCACGAGGCAGTACTCGAACTTGTCGGGCACGCCGTGGGGGTAGTCCATGAGCAGGCCCATGCGGGCCTTGATGGCGCCCTTGGTGCCTTCCCACTTGATAAAGCTTTCCTGGTTGTGCGGCCCGAAGGAGTGGTCGTGGTTGGTGTTGATGACCGCGTGCATCGTGTCGCCGTAGTCGAACAGGATGGTGGAGCGCGACGAGGACAGCGCCTTGGCCGGGTGCCGCAGCGTCTTGGCCATCACGCGGCTGGGCTCCCCGAGAAAGGAGCGGACGAGGTCGATGTAGTGGATGCTGTGGTACTGGATTTCCAGGCGCGGGTGCACCATCACGTGCGGAAACAGCTCCCAGGGCGTCTGCAGGGTCACGCGCACTTCCAGATCGTACAGCTCGCCGATCAGGCCCTGGGCGAGCATGTGGCGGGCGGCGGCCACGTAGGGCGCGAAGCGCAGCTGGCAGTTGATGGCGGCCACCAGGTGCTTGCGGCGGCAGACGTCCAGGATTTGCTGACTTTGCCAGAAATAGTCGCCCATGGGCTTCTGAATCAGCACCGCCGCGCCGTCGGGCAGCTGCTCCAGCGTCGCCACGAACTGCTCGGGCATAATGGTCACGTCGTACACCGCGTCGGCGGGGGCGTGCGCCACGGCCGACGCCACCGAGTCGTACACATTGGGAATACCCCACTCGGCGGCCAGCTTTTCGGCCCGGGCGCGGGTGCGGTTGGTGATGCCCACCACCTCGAACCCGGCCTTGCGGTAGGCCGGCAGGTGCGCGTCGCCCACGATGCCGCCGGCGCCGACGATGACGATGGGCAGCGGCCGGGCGGGCCGCACCGGCTGGTAGGGAATCGGGGTGCCGTCGATGCTAAACATGATCCGGAGCGTGTTCTAAAGCGTTGATTTTGGCTTGGCCGGCCGCCAGCAGCTCGGCTACCGGCAGGTCGGTGTTGAGGGCCTGCAGCACTACTTCGTCGATGACCGCGGCCAGCTGGGCCCAGTTGGCCTTCTGCGGCAGCGTTTCGGCCTTTTCGTGTAGCTCCGCGAGCTTGTGGTAATAGGGCACTTGGGCGTTAATGTCCGCGTCGTGCCAGGTGCTGAGCCGACAGCCGATGCCGCCTTCCAGGGTCAGACGCTTGTCGTTTTCCGCGCTGACGGCGAAGCGGATAAAGTCGTAGGCTACGTCCTGATGCCGGCTGCCGGCGGCTATGGCGTAGAGCCAGTACACGTTCAGCGAAGCGGAGCTGCCCACGGTGTTTTCGCCGCGGGGCACGGCGGTAATGTCGACTTTGCCGCGCACCGGGCAGGCTGCGTCTACCTCGCACACGGCCGCAAAACCAAACCAGTTGATCATCAGCGCCGCCTCGCCGCGGGCAAAGGCCTGGCCCGCCTGCACCGACTCGTAGAGCATGGACTGCGGGTGAATGGCCGCTTGGTCGCGCAGCAGCTGGCGGTAGTAGCTCAGCCCCGCCCGCGCCGCTTCCGAGTCGATTTGCAAGCGCCCTTGACCGTCGTGCAGCTGCCCGCCGCGGGTCCAGAGGTGCAGGCAGAAGTCGAAGACGGTGTTGTGCCCGTCGGGGTAGCCGGCAGCCACGAAGCCGTAGAGGTTTTGCTCGGGGCGGTGGAAAAAGCGGGCCACCTGCTGCAGCTCTTCCCAAGTGGTGGGCGGGCGCAGAGCGCGGCCGTGCTGCTGGGCAAATGCCGCCTGCTCCAGCGGGCTGTCGAACAGGTCTTTGCGGTAAATCAGGCACTCCGGGCCGTCGTGAAAGGGCAGGCCCAGCGTCGTGTCGCCGTACGCTTGCATGCCCAGCAACGAGGGGCTCCAGCCCTGCGGAAAATCGGCCGGCGGGTTTTGATCAATCAGCGGCGTGAGGTCGAGCAAGGCGCCGGCGGCCTGGGCTTCGGGCAGCCAGTCGGTGTTGATGTGGGCCACGTCCCAAGCGCCGGTTTCGAGCCCCTTGTCCGTCAGCAGGCTCTGGTGCAGCGGGTGCAGGTCCATGGCCACGAACTCGGCCGGCAACTGGCAGCCGGAATGGGCGCAGTAGGCGGCCCACAGCTTCTGCATGTGGGCTTCGAAGGGCGCGAACTTGCGCACCGCCACGCGGAAGGGTTGTTGCTCAGGCATCTTGACGGACGTTGCTAACCATGAATTCCTGCTGCAGGCGGGCGTTGTCCTGGCCGAGCTGGGGCGAGCCGACGGCCGAGGTCAGCAGCTCCCCGTCGAGGCGGATGGGGCAGCGGGTGGTCTGGTACTGGTAGCCGTCGGTCATGTGCACGGTCTGCGCCATGTCGAGGCCGCGGAAACCCTCGTGGGCCAGCAGCTGGTCCCAGCGCAGCACGTTGGCGCACCAGATATCGGCGGGCTCCAGCACGGCCAGCCAGGCTTCGGTGGGGGCGGTGCGCAGGTGCGCGGCCAGCGTGGCTTTGATGTCGTCGCGCTGGTCGAAGGCTTGTTTCGGGTCGGGATACGCCAGCAGGGCCGAGCAGCCGAGCAGCTCGCCCAGCTTCGGAATCGAGCCCATGGCCAGGGCCAGGTAGCCGTTCTGGGTCTGGTAGATGCCGTAGGGCGCGCCGAGGTAGGCGTGGGCGCTGTTGTGGCGGGTGCGCTGGGGCAGCTGTCCGCCGTCGTTGAAGAAGGTGGTTAGCGTCTCGAACTGGAAGTCGATGGCTGATTCGAGCATGCTCACCTGCACCAAGCCCCCTTCGCCGCGCAGGCTGCGCCGCACCAGGCAGGCCAGCAGGCCCTGGGCCAGGTGCGCCCCGGCCAGCATATCCACGATGGAGAGGCCCATGGGCACCGGGCCGCTGTCCGCGTTGCCGCTCAGCCAGGTCAGGCCCGAAACGGACTGCAAGAGCAAATCCTGCCCCGGCTTGTCGCGCCAGGGGCCATCCGGGCCGTAGCCGGAAATTTCGCCGTAGACGACGCTGGGGTTCTGGGCCCGTACGCTCGCGTAGTCGAAACCCAGGCGCTCCATCACGCCGGGGCGGTAGTTGTGCATCACCACGTCGGCGCGGCGCACCAGCTCCCAGACCTGGGCGCGGTCGGCTTCGCGTTTGAGGTCGGCGGCGAAGCTTTCCTTGTTGCGGTTGATGGCGTGAAACACCGACGACTCCCCGTTCATGATGACGTTGGAGGTGTACAGGTGCCGGCAGATGTCGCCGGTTTCGGGCCGCTCTATCTTGATTACCCGCGCCCCAAAATCGGCCAGACGCAGGGCGGCCGAGGGGCCGGACAGAAACTGGCTGAAATCAACCACTAAGTAGTCTTCGAGCGGCTTCATAAAGTACTGGTGATTTTCAAGATGTTATGTCGAGCGAAGTCGAGGCATCTCGCGTGCTTCGTTCTTGAGTGGCGCCTCACCCCCCGGCCTCGCTCCGAAAAAGGAGAGGGGGAGCCTGACGACTTGGATGTGGGCGAATGGTTCGACGTGCTTCGCTTGATTAGTTGCTTGCGGTGCTGGGTTGGAGACTGAATTCCTGGTCGATGGCGGCCGTGTGCTGGCCGGGGCGCGGGGCAGCTTGGGGCGAGTACAGCTTCTGGCCGTCGATGCGGATGGGGCAGCGGGTGGTGGCGAGCTGCTGGCCGTCGGGCAGCGTTACGCGCTGCTGCATGCCCAGGGCCTGGAAGCCGGGGCTGCTGGTGGCCTGCTGGTAGTTGAGCACCTCGGCGCACCAGATGCCCAGCGGCTCGAGCGTGGTCAGCCATTCCTTGGTCGGCTTCTCGCGCAGGGCGGCGGTGAGCTTTTCGGCAATATTGTCGCGGTGCGCGAACCAGGAGGACGGCTCCGGGTAGGCTTCCAGAATGCCGCAGCCGAGCGTTTCGTCGAGCTGGGGCAGGTTGCCCATGGCCAGGGCCAGGTAGCCGTCCTGGGTGGGGTAGATGCCGTAGGGCGCGCTCAGGTAGGGGTGGGCGGTGCCGCGCACAGCCCCGCGCTGGGGCAGCTGCCCGCCGTCGTTGAAGTGGGTGGTCAGCAGCTCAAACTGCATGTCCAGCACCGATTCCAGCAGGCTGGCTTCCACCAGCACGCTTTGGCCGGTTTTGCCGCGCTTCAGCAGCCCGGCCAGCAGCCCCTGGGCGAAGTGCGAGCCGCAGATGATGTCGGCCACGGCAATGCCGAAGGGCGTGGGGCCGTCCGCGGCGGTGCCGCTTAGCCAGGCCAGGCCCGACATGGACTGCACCAACAGATCCTGTCCCGGCTTGGTGGCCCACGGGCCCGTCGGGCCGTAGCCCGTCACCACGCCGTAGACGATGCGCGGATTCAGGGCACGCACCGCGTCGTAATCCAGCCCGATTTTCTCCATGATGCCCGGCCGGAAGTTGTGGGTCATCACGTCGGCCCGGGCCAGCAGCTGCTTCACGCGGGCCAGGTCCTCGGGATTCTTGAGGTCGGCCGCGTAGGATTCCTTGTGGCGGTTAATGGTGTGAAACACCAGGCTCGAGCCGTCGACGAACAGGTTCTTGATGGCAATCTGCCGGCCCGCCTCGCCCGCGCCCGGCCGCTCGATTTTGATGACGCGCGCGCCGAGGTCGGCCAGGCGCAGCCCCGCCGAGGGCGCGGCCAGAAACTGGCTGAACTCGATGACCAGCAGACCTTCCAGGGGAAGTGACATGGGGAATGAATAGGCTGTTTTCTAGGGCGTCATGTCTGGACTTCGCTCGACATGACGTTCTGCTTTTTTTTTGTTCAGGCGAAGCGGTAGAGATGCTTCGCCTGCGCTCAGCATGACGTTCTTATTTGCTCGTTCGACTAGCGTTGCGCAGCGGCTTCAGCTGCTGGTGCATCAGTGGCCTGCATCTGCCGCGACGCGCGGTAGAGATGGTTCAGCTCTTGGAGCAGGGCCCGCTCGTCGCCGCCGTGCTGGAGGTACTGGCGCACCGGTTCGCCGGCGTGGTCCTGGAAGAACATGTGGCCGTGGTAGCGCGGGCGCAGGAAGGCGCGCTGCAGCGTGGGCAGGGTGGCGCGGAAGTAGTCGTGGCTCTGCTGGTTGGTGTGCGCGTCCTGCCAGGCGGCGAGGTGGCCGGGCTGCCCGCCGTTGTCGAAGTACAGGGTCTGCTGGCAAACGGGCGAGGCGACGAACTCGGCATACTTCGCCGCCACTTCCACGTGCTGGCACTGGGCGGAAATAGCCAGACCGGTGCCGCCGAGGGTGCTGCGCATAGGCATGCCGCCGGGCTGCAAGGCCACCAAGTCGTGGAAGTGCAGCAGCTGGCGGGCGTAGCCGCGACGGGCATAGTTCGAGTAGCCGTAGGCGAAGGGGCAGTAGGCCACGTCATCGGCTTGCGTCATGGCCTCGTACACTTGGATGGGGTTGCGCTGGAAGCAGGCCGGGTCGACCTTGCTGGCCAGCTCGCGGAACATCTGCAGGGCCTGCACGCCCACGGCTTCGCTCACCACTTCGTCCTCGCGCTGGCAGGGGTCTTCGCCTAGCGAGCAGCAAAACATGTAGAAGCTCATCAGCGTGTCGATGGGAATCAGCGCGAAGGCGACCAGGCCGCGGTCGGCCAGCCGGAGCAGCTCGTCAAACGTCTGCGGCACCGCGAGGCCGTGCCGGGCCAGCAGGTCGGGGCGGCTGGCGGCTACGGGCGTGGCCGCGTCGATGGGCAGGGCCCACTGGTGCCCGCTGAAGCCGTAGCTTTCGTAAGAGTGGCCCACGGTATTCTGGGCTTGGTCGGCCAGGAAGGCGGCGGGCAGGTGCTCGTCGAGCGGCAGAATGGAGCCGGTGCGGGCAGCAAAGCCAGCCCAGGGGTGGTCGATGACGAGCAGGTCGAACCGCTCGGCCAGCTGCTGAATGGACTCGTCGGCAAACTGCTGCAGGCTGCGCTTTTCCCAGGTGATGCTCACGTGCGGGTGCAGCTCCGAAAAGCGCTGCGCGGTGGCGGCCATGGGCACAAAGCCGCGGCTGTGGTTCCAGGTAATGCCTTTCAGGTGAATGTGTTCGGCGGACATGGTGGAGCGGGGCGCCTCACCCCCCGGCCCCCTCTCCGAAAAGGAGAGGGGGAGCTAGACGCAGGGTTCAGCGGCTTTGATGAAATGAACTTTAGAAACTCAGCGCAAGGAGCCGGTTGCGCCGGCGGGCGGCGTGGTGGTCTGACGAGCCGTTGGGGTGGGGAATTGGATGCGGCGGGCCAGATCGGCGGGCTTTTTCTTGCCGTCCACCGGCAGCAGGTAGAAGCTGTAGCGGTAGGGCTTGGCGGGCAGCTGGTACTGCGGCAGGGGGGCGGCCTGGTCGTCCCAGCTGGTGTTGCCGCCCACGCCCATCTGGGCCAGGTCGAGATTGAGCGTGATGAAGCCGGCGTCCTTGAGCTTGTTGGTGTGCCGGGCCGTCTGGATGTTCTGCTCGGTGAAGGGCAGGGCGGTCATGCTCAGCAGCGAATCAGCCACCACCAGCAGCCCGCGGCCCTGCTTGTCGGCCAGCTGCAGCCAGCGAATGTCGGTGCGGGTGCCGAATTCCTGGGGCACCACGTAGGAGTCGGCGGCCGTGGGCAGCGGGTGGCTGTAGATGCCCGCATCGATGCCGTAGCGGCGGTCGACGTAGTTTTCCCAGGGGCCGCGGCCGTAGTAGCTGAGCTGGTCGTAGCTGCGCTTGATGCCGCCCTGCAACCCCACGCGGGGAATGTTGGGCAGGCCAGCGGCGGGCGTCAGGGTGTAGTCGACTTTGAGCACCCCGTCGCCGTTCACGGTGTAGGTCACGCGCACGTTGGTGGTGGCGTCGATGAGCGAGTAGGTGCTGGTGAGGCTGGCCAGGCCGGCGGTGGATTGGTCCACGGTCAGGCTTTCGAGCTTGGGCTGGGCCTCAAACCAGGGCTTGAGCTTCTTGGGGGCCTTCCAGCCGCGCCGGTCGTTGTCGGTGAGCGGGCGGGTGAAGTGGGGCAGCAGGGGGGCGGCCAGCTGCTCCGTGCCGTTTTGCTGGTAGCAGGTCAGCGCGCCCGTGGTCTTGTCGATGCTCACCGCGAAGCCTTCGCCGCTGATAACATAGCTCTTGGCCTCGTCGCGCACGGCTACGGCGGGGAAGCTTTTGGCCGGCTTTGCAGGTTGAGCCAGGCCGGTCAGGGCCAGCTGGTTGGCGGCTACTTCGTGGCCTTTCGGCGCCCACGGCGTAGCCTCGGGCAGCTTGAACGAAACGGTGGCCAGGTACTCGGCGCCGGCTTTGAGCTTGGGCAGGTAGGGCTGCAGGCTGATGACGGTGTCGCGCTGGGCGGCCAGGCGCAGGCGCGGCAGCGGCTTGGTGGCTACCACGCGGCCATTCTCGCGCAGGGTCAGCGTCAGCAGGTAGTCAGCGGCCGACTTGCTGGCGTGGCGGTTCTGCACCTTTACCAGTGCCTTGCCGGCGTCGGCCAGCGTCGTTTCCAGGGGCTGGTTCACGCGCTTGCACTCGTAAAGGGCGGCTTTCGGATTGCCCTCCGAATCGGCAATGCCCTTGATGGTGAAGTCGTCGTAGTACTTCTCCTGAAAGTCGCCGCCGTAGGCGTAGTAGGCCGTGCCCGTGGAGTCGCGCTTGAGCAGGCCTTGGTCGCGGTACTCCCAGATGCAGCCGCCGATGATGCGCTTGGTGCTGCGCCAGGCGTCCCAAAACTCCTTGATGTTGCCGGTGGCGTTGCCCATGCTGTGGGCGTACTCGCAGAAGAAAATGGGCCGGTTGTCGCCGTTTTGCTGGTTCGCCAGCAGCTCGGCGGTGAAAATGCCCGGGTACATGCGGCTGACCATGTCCACGTAGGCCTGGTCGCGCGGCACTTGGATGCGGTAGGCGTGGTTTTTGGGGTAGCCCGGGTCCGAAGGGCTGATGTAGCCGTCGAGGTGCGGGTCGCCCTGGGCGGGCTCGTAGTGCAGCGGGCGGGTGATGTCGAAGTCGTGCAGCCAAGCGGCCATGGCGGCGTGGTTGGGCCCGCGGCCGGATTCGTTGCCCAGGCTCCAGAACACCACCGAGGGGTGGTTTTTGTCGCGCAACGCCATGCGCATGCTGCGCTCCTGGTAGGCGGCGGTCCAGGCCGGGTCGTTGCTGAGCTTGGCCCCGAGGCCGTGAGTTTCCAGGTTGGCCTCGTCCATCACCAGGATGCCGTACTCGTCGCAGAGGTCGTAGAAGTACGGGTCGTTGGGGTAGTGCGAGGTGCGGATGCAGTTGAAATTGAACTGCTTGAGCGTCATTACGTCCTTGCGGATGTCTTCGCGCGACACGGCCATGCCCTTGGTCGGGTGGTGGTCGTGGCGGTTGACGCCGTAGAGGTAAGTGAGCTTGCCGTTGATCAGCAGCTTGCCCGTCGTCTTATCGAACTCCACGGCCCGGAAGCCCACCTTGCAGCTCTTGCTTTCCAGCACCGCGCCCGATTTATCGGTCAGCGTCAGCACCAAGGTGTAGAGGTTGGGCGTTTCGTCGCTCCACTTCAGCGGGTTGGAAATCTTGGCTTCGAGCAGCCCAAACTTGGCGTTGTCGAGGCGCGGGTAGGGCTCGTTGATGATGCTTTCGGCCGTGCGCTGCAGGGGCTGCGACAGCACCGGCTTGCCGGCTTTGTCGAATAGCTGGGCCTTGACTTCGTAGCCTTTGAGGTCGTTGTCGCCGGTGAAGTTTTCCAGGCGCGGGCGGATGCTCAGCACCGCGTCCTGGTACTGCTTGTCGAGCTTGGCCTGCCAGTGAAAGTCCGCGAGGCGCATCTTGGGTTCGGCCAGCAGCAGCACTTCGCGGTAGATGCCCGAGAGGCGCCAGTGGTCCTGGTCTTCGAGGTAGCTGCCATCCGACCAGCGCATGACCTGCACCGACACGGTGTTTTCGCCGGCCTGCAGGTAGGGCGTCACGTTGAACTCCGAGGGCAGGCAGCTGTCTTCGCCGTAGCCCAGAAACCTGCCGTTCACCCACACCTTAAACGCCGAGCTGACCCCGCCGAAGTGCAGGGTTACGTTCATGTTTTTCCAGTCGGCCGGCACCGAAAAGCTGCGCTGGTAGCTTCCCACGCCGTTGTAGTCCTGGGGCACGAAGGGCGGGTCGACCGGGCGGAAGGGGTACTTGGCCGATTTGTAGATGGGCAAATCGTAGCCGTTCATCTCCCAGTTCGCGGGAACGGCCAGCTGCTTCCAGCCCTGCACACGGCTGCGCTGAAAGTCCTTGGGCGCGTCAGCCGGCTTCTGCGCGAAGCTGAAGTCCCAATTACCGTTCAGCGACATCAGGCGGCCGGATTTCTCGCGGTTGCCTTCCAGCGCGGCGGCTTCCGAGGCGAAGGAATAGGCCGTAGCCCGCGCCCGGTCGCGGTTCAGCTCGGTAATCTGCGGAACCTGCCAGCCGTCGGCCTCCGGGCCGGCGTACACCTGCGGCGGGTGCGACACGCCGGGGAAAAAGTACACGCTGGCTTCCTGGGCCTGGGCGGTGAGCGAGCATAGACCCAGCAGGGCCAGCCATACGGGGCGCCTCACCCCCCGGCCCCCTCTCCGAAAATGGAGAGGGGGAGCCAGACGATTCGGCTGGGCTTGACTAGGGAAGTGGCTTTGTTGACTCATGCTGCTGGTACTTAGTTGCCCGCGGCCACCGTGGCGGCCGGGCTTTTGGTGGTCGAAGCGGAACTGACGGCGCCGCTTTTCAGGGTGATGCTGGCCGGCTGCAGGCCCTCGGCGGTGGCTTTGAGCGTGATGGTGCCGGCCTGCTCGGCGGTCTGCACGATGGTTAGGCACTGCCCGTTGTAGGCCTTGCGCTCCGTGGCCTTGAACGGCTCCAGACTGGCCTGATAGCCGTTGTCGACGCCCGCCATGCTTGCGGGGCCGCTGAGGTCGAACTTCACTTGATTGGCCGCGTCGGGCACCAGGTTGCCCTGGGCGTCGAGCACGCGCACGGTCACGAAGGAGAGGTCCAGGCCGTCGGCGCGCAGGGCGCTGCGGTCGGCCGTCAGCTCGATTTTGGCGGCGGGGCCCGCGGTTCGGATGGTGCGCGTCAGCACGGTTTTGCCGACTTTGCGCGAAACGGCCTGCAGAATGCCGGGGGCGTAAGGCACGCGCCACATCACGTGTAGCTGGTCGGCACCCTTCTTCTTCGTGCCCAGGGACTTGCCGTTGAGCAGCAGCTCTACTTCGTCGGCCTGGCTGAAATAGGCCCATACGTCCACCGTCTGGCCGGGGCGCCAGTTCCAGTGCGGCAGCAGGTGCAGCACGGGCTTATCGGTCCACTCGCTTTGGTAGAGGTAGTAGGCATCCTTGGGGAAGCCGGCCAGATCGATCAGCCCGAAGTAGGAGCTGCGGGCCGGCCAGGGGTAGGGCAGCGGCTCGCCCAGGTAGTCGAAGCCCGACCACACGAAGGTGCCGGCTATGAACGGGCTGCGCTTGACGGCCAGCCAGGCCGGTTCGTGCGTCGAGCCCCAGTAGGGCCGGGCGTTGTCGTACGACGAGGCGGTGAAGTCCGCGTTGCCGGTCGTGAGCTTGGTTTTGCCGTCCAGGGGCCACACGCGCACGCTGTCGGAGGGCAAGTCGTAGTGGCCGCGGGTTTCGAAGGCGGCGGCAATTTCGGTGGCCAGGAAGGGCTTGCCGGGGAAGCTCTGGGGCAGCTTGGGGTAGCCTTCGTGCTTGTAGTTGAAGCTCAGAAGATCGAGCACCCCGGCCTGGCTGATAAAGTTCTTTTCCGGCTCCTGCTCGGTCAGCGCCGACGTCACCGGCCGCGTCGAATCCAGCTGCTTCACGGTGGCCACCAGCTCCTTGGTCAGGCGCACGCCGGTGCTGTCGAACTGCTCCCGGATTTCGTTGCCGATGCTCCAGACGATGATGCTGGGGTGGTTCCGGTCGCGCCGCACCATGTCCTGCAGGTCGCGCCGGTGCCAGGCTTTAAAGTCGAGGTGGTAGTCCTTGCCGTTCTTTTTCTTCTGCCACTGGTCAAAGGCCTCGTCCATGACGAGCAGGCCCATCCGGTCGCAGAGGTCCAACAGTTCCGGCGCGGGCGGGTTGTGCGACATGCGAATGGCGTTGCAGCCCATCCGTTGCAGGATTTCCAGTTGCCGCTCCGCAGCCCGCACGTTGAAAGCCGCGCCCAGCGCGCCCAGGTCGTGGTGCTGGTTCACGCCCAGAATCTTCAGGGGCTGCCCGTTCAGCGAAAAGCCCGTCTGCGCGTCGAAGGCGAAAGTGCGCACCCCCAGCGGCGTTTCGACCTCGTCCACCGCCGTTTTGCCCTGCCAGAGGCGGGTCTGCACGCGGTACAGGTAGGGCCGCTGTACCGACCACAGCTGGGGCTTCGCAAGACTCAGCGTCTGCGTCAGTACCGTGGTCGAGTCGGTCAACTTAACGTTATCGGTAGCCTGCTTCGCCACCGTTTTGCCTTGGGCATCGAGCACCAGCGTTTCCACGCGCACGGGCTTAGTGCCCTTGCCGCCCGAGTTGCGGATGGTGGTTTGCAACTTCACCGTAGCCGCTTCTGGGCCGACCTGGGGCGTGGTCACGAAGGTGCCCCAATGGTCCACGGCCACGGCCGAGGTCGTCACCAGCCGCACGTTGCGGTAAATGCCCGAGCCGGTGTACCAGCGCGAGTTGGGCTGGGCCGAGTTGTCGACGCGCACGGCCAGCACGTTGGCTTGGCCGGTGGGCCGCAGGTGCTGGGTCAGCTCGTAGCGGAAGGAAATGTAGCCGTTGGGCCGCTTGCCGAGCAGCTTTCCGTTCAGCCACACTTCGCTTTGCTGGTACACCCCGTCAAACTCGACGTACACGCGCTGCTTCTTGTCGGCTTTGGTGCTGAACGTCTTGCGGTACCAGCCAATGCCAGTGGGCAGGCCCCCGCCCTCCGGCTTGGCCGGGTTTTTCTCGTCGAAGCGGCCCTCGATGCTCCAGTCGTGGGGCAGGGTCAATTGCCGCCAGCCCGCGTCGTTGAAAGCGGCATCCTTGGCCTGGGCCTCGTCGCCGAGAAAGAATTTCCAGCCCTTGTTGAAGTTCTCCACCCCGCGCACCGGCGGCTGGGCCGCGGCCGCCGGGCGGGCGGCACTGAGCAACAGGAGCAACAGAAAGGGGAGGAGCTGGCGCATGGTGACAAAGGCAGGTAATTGCTTCGGAAGGGAAAAGTTGTCCGTCATCCTGAGCAAAGCGAAGGACCTTACCACGCTTGCGCGACAATCGTTGTAGCGAATCGTGCTTACCTGATAAGGTCCTTCGCTTTGCTCAGGATGACAGACGTAAATCATCAGCGCGATGCTAGTTCGTGGACGCCTTGGCCTCTTTTTTCTTTTTCTCCGGCGGCGCAATGAACGATACCTGACTCTTGCCCAAATCCTTGGAGGTGGCCACGGCAATGCCGCGCTGGTCGGGCTTGTTCACGGCGCAATAGAAGTGGTAGACCACGCCCTTGTGCTTCACCACGAAGGACTTGTGGGCAAACAGCTCGTCGTAGGGCTCGGAGGGTTCCACCAGGTTCTGCCCGCTCCAGTCGGTCCAGTTCACTAAGTCGTAGGAGCAGGCAAAGCGGTTCACGGCGCCCTTGATGCCGGGGTAGAAGGCGCCGAAGTAGAACATCACCCACAGGTCCTTGTCGATGCCGTCGAGCTTCTGCAGGTAGGCGTCGCCGGTGATGCCCTTGTGGTGGTTGAGCACCGGGTTGCGCAGGTAGCGCGACCAGTGCACCATGTCGTCCGACACGGCCATGCCGATGCGCTCCGCCCCGCGCTTGGCGTCCAGGGAGTCGCCGTTGGCGTTGTAGTACATCACGAAGGGGTGGCCCGTGAGCTTGCTCTTATCCCAGATGACGGAGCTTTTGTAGATGGTGTGGTTTTCCCACCAGCGCACGTCCTTATCGTCGGGCCGGAGCACCGGCCGGGGCAGGCGCTGCCAGGGGTGCACCGTGCTCGGGTCTTTGTCGGTGGAGGCCATGCCGATGGAGAGCAGGCCCTTCTCGTAGCCGCGCGACTTGCCGCCGAAGTACGACATCCAGTACTTGCCCTGGTATTGCTGCCACTCGTAGGAGCCGCCCCACTTGTAGTCCTGCAAGGCCACGTAGCCGGCCTTCTGGTTGGTGTCCCAGTCGGTGGTGTCGGTGAAGGCCATGAGCTTGCCCTTCGTCTCCCACTTGAGCAGGTCCTTGCTCTGCGCCAGCCAGGTTTCGTAGCCGCGGCCGTCGTAGATGATGTAGGTCATGTACCACTTGCCGCCCTTGCGGAATACGCTGGGGCAGTCCATCTTCTTCTGGTTGTCGTCGGTGACGAGCACCAGGCCGTACTTGTAGGGCGTCTTCACCTCCTCGTACACTTTCTGCATCACCTGGGCCGAAACCTCCCGGGGCTTAGCCGATTGGGCGTAGGCTGCCGTCTGGGCAAGCAAACCGGTGAGTAGCAGGCTGGCGAGTTTCAGTTTCATGCGAATTTGAGGAGTAAGAGCAATAAGGGGCGTCATGCTTTAATCTTGCGTACGCTTGTCGAACCGAAGGAAGGCGGAGCCAAGCATCTCTACCGAAGTCGTTGCACAAGCCCCGGACGAAGCGGTAGAGCGGCTTCGGCTGGGCTCAGCAGGACGTTCTATTCTAGCGGCTGGGCCACGAAGCGGTACGTGCCCGAGCCCACCGCAATGCGCGCCCGGCCGCCTTCCACGCCCAGCAGCTTCAACTCCGGGTGCTGGCCCAGCGCCTGGCCCGATTCGGTGATGGCGGCGGCCGAAGCCGCGGGCAGGTACACCGTGGCGGTGGCGCCCACCGGGATGGTGGCCGTCAGCTCGAAGCCGGTGGCCGTCTTCTGCCACTCGCTGCCGATCAGGCCGTAGGGCGACAGGTGGGTGGCCCGGGCCGCCGTCACGTCGCCCACCGGCTCGGGGCGGATGTCAATTTGATCAAACGCCACCGAGCCCGCGGCCGGGCGGATGCCGGCCAGGGCGCCGTACAGCCATTCTTGCAGGTGGCCCAGCATCAGGTGGTTGTTTGACACCGTCGGCAGGGCGGCCCAGCTTTCGGTGAGGGCGGTGGCGCCCTGGGCCAGCTGGTAGCCGTAGCCGGGCACATCCGTGCGGCTGTTCATGGCGAAGATGACGTCGGAGCGGCCCGCGTCTTCCAGCACCCGCAGCACGTAGCGGTAGCCGATGTCGCCGGCCGTCAGGGCGTTGTGGCGGCTTTGGATGTCGCGCACCAGGTTCTCGATAACCGCGGCTTTGTGCTCCGGCGCTACCAGGCCCATGTACACGGCCACGGCGTTGGCGGCCTGGCTGCCGGTGGCGTACTGCTTGGTGGCGGGGTTGAAGAACTTCGCGTTGAAAGCGGCGCGCACCTCCGCGGCTAGCCGCTCGTACTGCCCCGCGTCCTCGGACTTGCCGAGCAGGCGGGCCACGGCGCCGAGCGTGGTCAGGTCGTAGTAGTAGATGGCCGTGCCGGTCACGCCCATGGGCGTGAGTTGCGACACGCCGGGGGGCTTGGGACCGAGGTCGTACCAGTCGCCGAGGCCCTGGGTGAGGATGTGGCCGTTGGCTTTCGTGGCCAGGTAGGCCGCGTAGCGTTGCATCATGGGGTAGCTCTGCGCGAGCTGCTGCCGGTCGCCGTACCACTGGTACACGTACCAGGGCAGCAGAATGGCGCTGCTGCCCCACTCGGGGGAGTCGCGAAACATGTCGCCGCCCCACTCAAACTTCACGAACTCGGGCGCAATTTCCGGCACCAACCCGCTTGCCAACTGCGACACCTGCAAATCCTGGATGACCTTGCGGCTGAGGGCGGCAATGTCGTAGCGGTAGCGGATGGAGCTGCCCATCAGGTGGTTCTGCTCCTGCCAGCCTAACTTTTCGCGGTGCGGGCAGTCGGTAAACACGCTGGCCATGTTGCTGCGCACCGACCAGTCGATGAGCGTGTTGGTCTTGTTCAGCAGCTCATTGGAGCAGCTGAACGCGCCCACTTCGGGGGCCGCGTTGCGGGTGTGCAGCATGGTCAGGGCCAGCACCACCGGGCGGTTTTTCGGGTTGGTCTCGCCCGCGGGCACGCCGCCTTCCAGCTGGGCGTAGCGGAAGCCGTAGTAGCTGAAGCGCGGCCGCCAGGTTTCCACGCCCGCGCCGCGCAGCACGTAGGTGAAGTAGTAAGGCCCGCCGCTGTTTTTCTGCGTCACCAGCCCGCCCGCACCGAGCAACTCGGCCGGCGCGAGGCGCACCGTGTCGCCGGCGCGGCCCTGCACCTGCAGCTCCACGATGCCCGAGGCGTTCTGCCCGAAGTCGTACACGAACTTGCCCGGCTGGGGCTGGCTGATGTGCTGCGGCTTGAACTGCTCGTGCACCTTCAGCGGCTCGGCCTGCTGGGCGTCGAGCTGCGCGGGGCCGTCGACCAGCACCACCGGTTTCCAGGCGTTGGTGGCCCGGAAGCGCGGCGCGTCCCAGCCCGGCTGCTCCCGGCGCGCGTCGTAGTCCTCGCCGCCGTAGATGCTGCTGAAGGTTACCGGGCCGGGGGCGGTCTGCCAGCTGGCGTCGCTGACTACGTTTTCTTGGGCGCCGTCCTGGTAGTCGAGTACCAAGCGGCACAGCAGCTTGGGCAGCCCGAAGGCGGCTTTGAGCTTGCGGAAGCGGCCCTTCACCGGCGGCACGTAGTAGAAGCCGTTGCCGAGCATGACGCCCACCGCATTGGCGCCTGTGCGCAGCTGCTCGGTCACGTCGAAGGTGACGTACTGCGCGTGCTGGTCGTATTTGGTCCAGGCCGGGTCGAGGAAATGGTCCCCGACTTTCTGCCCGTTCAGGCGCAGCTCAAACTGCCCCAGGCCGCAGACGTAGGCCGTGGCCCGCCGCAGCTTCTTCTTGACGGTAAAATCCTTGCGCAGCAGCGGCAGCACGTTGCCGCCCAGGTAGGTGTCCTTCTTGCCGTCGACGGGCAGCACGTTCACGTGCTCGGCCGGCAACTGGTCGTAGGCAATCCACCGGGCCCCGCGCCAGTCGGCGGCCGTGAGCAGGCCCATCTGCCAGCGGGCGGCGGGGCTCCAGGCCGAGGCCTGCTGCCGGTCGTCCCACACCATCACCTTCCAGTAGTAGGTTTTGGTGGCTTGCAGCGCCGGGCCGGCGTAGGGCACTTGAATGGAGGCGGCCGAAGCGGTTTTCTGCGAGTCCCACACGTTGCCCTGGTTGCGCGCCAGCAGCTTTTCGTCGTCGGCCACCAGCACGCGGTAGGCGCTCTGCCGGGCGTTGCGGTGGTCGGCCTGCAGCTCCCAGCTCAGGTTGGGGGCGGATTGCTGCACGCCCAGCGGACTGCTGCGGTAGCCGCAGCGCAGCTGACTCACCGTCGGGGCCCCGGCCACCGCCACCAGCCCGCTCAGCAGCAGCCCGGCCGATACGGCCGCGGGGCGCAGTAAGGAAGCAACCAGGGACGGGCGGGGCATGGGCAGCGGGTGGATGGGCGGCACGGCAGGACGTAGACTCCGGGGCGGCCCGCCGGCGGCGCGGCGACAACCCACTTGGAGCCTTTACAAAAGTAACCGCCCCCGCCCCGCGCCTTTGCCGGCGTTTGGCAAGTTGTTGTACGATGTTAGCACGCCTCGGCGCGGGCCGGCGGCACCGCACGGAGTCGGGATTACCGGCGGCTACAGCCGACGTAGCCCCTCGGAAAAAGCCCCGCCGAACCCTGCCGCCGGTGCCCGCTGCGTCATTCCGCCGCTAAACCGCCCACCGGCGGATGGCAGCTTCCTACAAAAAAGCAGCCGCGCCACCCGGTACGGGCAGCGCGGCCGGAGCCGGGGTTGCGTTCAGCAACTGCCGCGTTACGGCGGCCCGGGCTACAAGCTTAGTTTAGCTCCACCATGGCCTTGATGACGCCCGTGGCCGGGTCGAGCCAGCCGGCAAACTGCTGTTGCACCTGCCCGAAATCCACGCGGTGCGTGATGTAGGTGGTAGGCTGCACCAGCCCGGCCTTCATCGAGCGGATGACGTGCTCAAAATCCTCGCGGGTGGCGTTGCGGCTGCTCATCAGCGTGGCTTCGCGCTTGTGAAACTCGGGGTGCGAAAAGCTGATGTCGCCCTTCTGCAGGCCCACCAGCACGAAGCGGCCGCCGTGGGCCAGGTAGGGAAACGCCCCGTTGATGGCCCGCTGGCTGCCCGTCGCGTCGATGACCACGGTGGGCATGTCGCCGCCGGTAATGGCGCGCAGCTGCGCCAGCACGTCGTCGGTGCCGGCGTTGATGGTGTGCTCCACGCCCAGCCGCTCCCGGCAGAAATCCAGGCGCTGCTGGTTCAGGTCGAGGGCAATGACGCGGCCGCCGGCAATGCGGGCAAACTCCATCACGCCCAGCCCGATGGGCCCGGCGCCCACCACCAGCACAAACTCGCCCGGGCGCACCCCGGCCCGGCGCACCCCGTGCGCCCCGATGGCCAGCGGCTCCACCAGCGCCAGCTCGTCGTAGCTCAGGCCCTGCCCGGGCACCAGCGCCGAGGTGGGCACGGCCAGCAGCTCCGTCATGCCCCCGTCGACGTGCACGCCGCACACGTTGATGCTGGTGCAGCAGTTGGGCAGATCGGCGCGGCAGGCCACGCAGCGGCCGCAGCTGAAGTACGGAATGAACGTGACGGCCTCGCCGGCGCGGAAGCCGGGCGCCCCGTCGGCGTCGAGCAGCTCGCCGGCCAGCTCGTGGCCCAGCACCCGCGGGTAGCTGAAAAACGGCTGGGTGCCTTCGTAGGCGTGCAGGTCGGTGCCGCAGATGCCGATGCGGCGGATGCGCAGCAGGGCGTGGCCGGGCGGCACGGCGGGGGCGGGGCGCTGCTCGTAGGCCAGCTGGCCGGGTTGGCGGCAAACCAAAGTGTTCATCATGGGTAGTCGGTAGAGGATGGGGGAGGGCCCGGCGGCGTGCAGTAGCGTGCTACAAAACTGCGGCTCAGGCCTCGGGCAGCTCTCCTGAGCCCACCCGGCCTGAGCCGCGTTGTTGTGCAAATTTTTGGTTCCGGCCAGTTGGTAGCCGAGCCGAGGCCCGGCTACCAACTGGCCGGATTACCGATTACTGCAGCGGATCGAAGGAGCCGCCCCAGCCGCCGTTGTTCTGCACAATCAGCGGGTTGTTGGTGATGGCCGCTTGCGGAATGGGCATGAAGTAGTAGTTCGACGACCAGTTGAGGAAGTTGCTGTCCAGGTTCTTCGTGTCGATGGTGAAGTAGTTGGTGTAAACCTGGTCGAGGTCGAGGTTGTCGCGGGTCGTGGCAAAATTCGAGGGCGCGGTGGCGTTCAGCTTGATGGTCACGCCCTGGCGCTTCTTGTTGTTAATCACGGTCTCAAACTTCTTCCAGCGGCGCAGGTCCCAGAACCGCTTGCCCTCGTAGGCCAGCTCGATCTGCCGCTCGTAGAGGATGGCGTCGAACATCTGGGCGCGGTTCATGCCCGTTTGCAGGCCGTAGTTGCCGTCGGCGTTTTCGATGCCGGCGCGCTGGCGGATGGCCTTGAGCTGGTCCATGGCCTCGGAGAGGCGGTTGACGCCGGCGGCGGCTTCGGCCAGGTTCAGCAGCACTTCGGCGTAGCGGATTTCAATCCAGTCGGTGCCCACGTACTGGGCGTCGCCGGCGGCCACGGAGGTGTTGATGGCCTTGCGCAGGTAGAAGCCGGTCGAGCTGGCGCGGGTTTCCACGCTGGTGGTGCCGGCCGTGTTGTAGTACGTCCAGATCTTGTAGCTCGAGTTGCCGTTGAGCGGCCAGCTGGCGCCGTTGTAGGCAATGGTTTTGGCGAAGCGCGGGTCGCGGTTCTTGTAGAACAGCTGGCGGTTGTAGGTGTAGCGGCCGGTTTCGGTGATTTTTTTGCCGTCCAGCATGGGGTAGGCCTGCACCAGGTCCCAGGTGGGCTGGTTCGAGCCGCCGCCGGTGCCGGTGTACGAGGGCCGGGTGGCGTTGTCGTAGCCGTTGTTTTTCTTGGTCTGGTCGCCGGTCGAGTTGTTGAAGCCGGTCACCATCACGGCCTCGGGGTTGTTCACTTCCGAGAACCACAGTTGGTCGTAGGAGGCGTGCAGGCCGAAGCCGGCGGTGGTCAGGGCGTTTTTGGCCGCGATGCTCGCGTCGTAGGCGGCCTGCCACTTGCTCTGGTCGTCGGAGGGGTTAAACTGCGGGCTGGCGGCGTAGAGCAGGGTGCGGGCTTTCATGGCCAGGGCCGCGCCGCGGGTGATGCGGCCCCAGTCGGCCGAAGTAGCCCACTTGCCGGGCAGGAACATGGCGGCCGAGTCCAGGTCGCTCACGATCTGGCGGAAGGTTTCGGTGGTGGTGTTGCGGGGCAGGAAAGCCGCCTCGCGGGCTTCGGCGCCCACCGCGTTCTGGGGCTTGAGCACCAGCGGCACCCCGCCGTAGAGGCGCACCAGATCGAAGTAGCGCCAAGCGCGGAAGAAGTACGCCTGGGCCAGCAGGCGGTTCTTCGATTTCGGCGCGATGCTGCCGTTGCGCACCGCCACCAAGTACATGTTGATGGTGCGGATCTTGCCGTAGTTGTTGGAGGCGTTCAGGGCCGTGCCGAAGTCGCCTACGTCGTTGGCGGTCAGCGAGCCGTCGGTCTGGAAGAATTTGCTGTTTCCGGCGGCCTCCTCCGAGAGGATGCTGGGGTTGGTGGCGCCCATCGTGCCGTTGCCCGCCGTGCTCTGCCCAAACCAGGTCGGCAGGTTCTGGTCGTAGATGTAGTCGACGTTGAGCTTGGCCAGGGTCGAGTCGTTGTAGATCAGCTTCTCGTCGATGGAGCCCAGGTTGGTTTTATCCAGCGCGTCGTCGCAGCTGGTGAGGGTGCCGAACAAGGCCAAACCGGCCGCCAGCGCAGGGTAAAAGGTGCGTTTCATGGGAATGGCAGGGGTTACAGGCCGAGGTTTAGGCCCAGCGACATGGAGCGCAGGGTGGGGTAGGTCGAGTAATCACCCGAGTAGACCTTGTAGTCGTAGGGGTTGTAGAAGTTCAGCGGGTTGATGGCCACGAAGTACACGCGCAGGCTGCTGATGCCGGCTTTGTTGACCAGCGCCGTCGGGAAGGAGTACGACACGTTGGCGTTGCGCATACCGGCCGAGAACGAGCTGCGGAACCAGAAGTCCGAGGCCACGTTGTAGGTGTCCTTGTAGAGCGGGTTCGGGTACTGGGCGTTCGGGGTGGCTTCCGTCCAGTGGTCGGCCCAGAAGGCCGGGCGGTTGGCCGTCAGCGTGGCCTGCGAGCGGGCCGTCGACTCCACCATGTCCTGCCCGCCGAAGGAGGCGCCCATCGTCGCCGACACGCTCAGCCCCTTCCACGTAATCGAGGGGTTGAAGCCCACGGAGTAGTGGTTGCTGGCCTTTTTGGTCAGGTACTGCATGTCGTTGTCGTCGATGATGCCGTCGGGGCCGGCAAATTCGCCGGTGGCCGTGTTCAGCGGGCCGCGCACATCTTCGTAGTTCAGCATGCCCGGCTTGGGCGCCAGGCCGTAGATCTTGTAGCCCGGGTGGTCGGCCATCCAAGCCGTCACTTCTTCCTGCGAGCGGAACATGCCGATGTTGTGCAGGCCCAGGACGCCCCGGTCGCTGGATTTGCCGGTCGGGTCGAGGTAGGTGCCGAGCTTGGCTCTTTCCACGTCCACCAGGATGTTCTTGTTGTCGTTCCAGGCGAAGAAGGTGCTCAGCTTGTAGCTCAGGTCCGAGCCCACGCGGCCGCCGTAACCCACCGAGAGTTCGTAGCCGAAGGTGTTGACGCGGGCGTAGTTTTCCGAGGGCACCGACGCGCCGATCAGCAGCGGCACCGAGCTGCTGAGCGCCGTCAGCATGTTGTAGTGCTTGTTGCGGTAGCCGTCAGCCGTGACGGTGAGGCGGTTTTCCAGGAAGGCCATGTCCAGGCCCAGGTTGTACTTGTTCACGTCGTCCCACTGCACGAAGGGGTTGGCCATCGTGTTGTTGGGGGTGATGACCAAGCCGCGGTCGGTATTGCCGCCGAACACGGCTGCCTTGCCCGTCTGCAGCGCGTAGCTGGTCTGCCACTGGTAGGCCTTGGTGGCGTCGCCGCCCATGTGGGCCGCCGACGCGCGGATTTTGAAGAGGTTGACGAAGTTGATGTTGTCGCGGAAGAAGCCTTCCTCCGACATCACCCAGCCCACCGACAGCGAGGGGAACGTGCCCCAGCGGTACTTCGGCGCAAAGTTCGTGGACCCGTCGCGGCGCACGGCAAACTCCAGCAAGTACTTGTTGGCGAAGCCGTAGTTGATGCGGCCGGCCATCGACACCAGCCCGTTTTCCGTCTGCGTTTCCGAGGTCGTCTGCGTGCCCGTGGCGTAGCGCATGTCGTCCAGGCCGCCCACGATGGCGCCCTCCGCCATGGCCGCTACCGCGTCGGCGTGCACTTCCGACTGCTCGTAGAAGGCAATGGCCGATACGTGGTGCTTGCCGAAGTCGCGGTCGAAGGTCAGGTAGCCGTTCAGCTGGTAGCTGTCGTAGTAGCCGGGGTTGAGGCGCACCCGGTCCCCGTTGTTGAGCGTCACCATCTTCACGATGTCGCCCCCGTAGATGTGCTTGTTCTGGCCCAGCATCGAGAACTGGTACACGTTGTACTTCGTCCCGTACTGCTTGCCGAAGGTGTTGTCCATCGTCTTGCCGAACAGGCCGCGCACCTTCAGGCCCTTCACCCAGGGCAGCTCGTAGTCCACATTGGCCGTCAGGTTCAGGCCGGTGCCGCGCGTGGCGGTGTAGTTGTTCGAGTTCTGGACTTCGAAGAAGTGGAAGGCGTCGACGGTGTTGACGTTGCTCGCGTTGGAGAGCAGCACCGGCAGGCCGTTGACGTAAGGCTGGTTGAACTGCGGCGTGTACAGCAAGGAACGCATGTCGTTTTCGGCGTTTTCCCCCCCTTGCTTGAGGTAGTACATGCGCTTGTTCGACAAGTCGCCGCTGATGGCCACGGCCACTTTCAGGCCCTTGGTCACGTTCATGTCGGCGCTGGCGCGGAAGGTCCACTTGTCCGACTTGATGTTGCGGAAGTTCGCGTCCTGGCCGGTGTAGGTCACGCCGGCGAAGAAGGTGGCGCGGTCCGTGCCCCCGCTCACGTTCAGCGCGTGGCGCATCACCAGCGAGGGTTTCCAGGCCTCTTTGAGCCAGTTGTAGTTGTTGCCCGCGAAGTAGTCCAGCTCATCGGGCGTGTAGATGAGCGGGTCGTTGGGCAGTTTGCCGTTGGTGTAGTTCAGGTCGTTCAGGTAGGTGGCCTGCTGCAGACCCGTCATCATCGAGGGCAGGCGCACGGCGTCGGTCACGCCCAGCGAGGTGCTGTAGCTGAATTTCGGCACGCCGGCTTTGCCGCGCTTGGTCGTCACCACCACCACGCCTTGGCTGGAGCGGGCGCCGTAAATGGCCGCGGCCGCGTCTTTCAGGACGGAAATGGCCTCCACTTCCGAGGCGTCGAGCAGGTTGAAGTCCTCCTCGGTGCGCACCACGTTGTCGATAACGAAGAGCGGGCGCAGCGTGCCGCCGTCCTTGGAGAGCAGCTGGGGGTTGCGGATGGTAATGGCGCCCGGTTCGCCGGGGCGGCTGGTGCCACCCGATACCGACACGCCCGGCAGCTGGCCCTGAATGGCCGTCGAGAGCGAGCCGACGGGCAAATCCTGCACCTTCTGCATGTCCACCGGGGCCACGGCGCCGGTCAGGCTGATCTTGCTCTGCGTGCCGTAGCCCACCACCACCACTTCGTTCAGCGAGGACGTCTCGTCCTGCAGCGTCACGTCGATGGTGCTGCGGCCGCCCACCGCAATTTCCTGCTTGGTGAAGCCCACCGAGCTGATAACCAGCGTTTCGTTGCCGGTGGGCAGGTTGATGCGAAACACGCCTTGCGCGTCGGTCGAGGTGCCGGTCGTCGTGCCTTTCAGCACCACGCTCGCCCCGGGAATGGGGCTGCCCTTGGCGTCGCGCACCGTGCCGGTCACGTTCACGTTGATCTGCGCATCGGTCGTGGATGCGGGCGGGGTGGTGGGCGTGCCCGTGGCGGCCGCGGCCACCTGGGCCCCGGCCAGCAGACCGCTCAGCAGGGCGCCGGCCAGGCGCGGGGCGCCACCGGGCGCGGGAAGCGTGGGTAAAAGGTTCTTCATATCTAGGTTGGTGTGTGGGAAAGCAGTGGGAGTGTCGGGGGAGGAGGTGGGGAGCTTACTGGCCCTGGGCGTCGGCGGCTGCGCGCTGGCGCCGGGCTTCCCAGTCCTTACCGGCCTGCTTCATATCGATGCCGGCGGCGGATAGGTAGTTGTTGATTTTGCCTTTGTACTTGCCAAACCAGGCGTGCTTTTGCTCCGAGGTGCCGGCGTCCATGGCCTTTTCGCGGGCCTCGGTCAGCCACGTCAGGATCTGGGCTTTCTGCGCCTCCGTCAGGGTGGGCAGCATGTCGTTGTAGGCCCGCACGGTGATGGGCAGCACGCCGTAGGTCAGCCCGTCCTTCACCTGGTCGATCTGCGCCGGCGAGAGGTGGCGCCCCAGCTGGGCGAGGAACTTGGGGTGCTGCTTGTCCAGGGCCGCGGTGGTTTCGGCCTCGATTTTCTCGGTTTCGGCCTTCTTGGTGGCCTCGTCCGGGTTCTGGGCTTTCAGGGCGGCCAGGCGGGTTTTGCGCGCTTCGTGAATGTCGTTCAGGGCCCGGTACTGCGCCACAATGGCGTCGCGCACCTTGCTGGTTTTGCCCGGCTTCAGCCCGTCGAGCTTGGCCACAATTTTGTCGGCGCGCTCGGTAATGGTGCGGGTGTAGGCGGCTTCCTTGGATTCGGTTTGCGCCGGGGCCGGGGCCTGCGCCAGGGCAGCAGAGCCGGTGGTCAGCAGAGCGGCAACGAGCAAACTTCTGAGCAAGAGATTCATGAGCGGGTGGTAACTACTAGAGTGGGACCAAATTACTAGTAGTTCAGACCGGCGGAATACAGCTTTTAACCAACTTATTGTACAATGTTGTCATGCCTCCGGACGCCGGGCCGTTTTGCGGGTAATATCCGTCAACCAAGGCCCGTGGCGGCCCCTCCCGCCTTCGTAGCGTAAGTTTACTCCGGCCGCCCATTAGGGAACAGCTGATTGGTCTTAATAGGGCTTATTACTGGCTGAATAGCAGATTTTTATAGCTAAAACGTAAAGCCGTACTGGCGGCGCCGCGGCCGAACCAGCCACCGGCGCGACCCGCAACCGGTAAGCCCTTACTCACCGACAACATGCTAGAGTGGGCGCAGGGTAGGGCGAGCCAGCCGGCTTGCGCTTATTCTATATTATATAGGCTGAAAGATGGACTTCAGGTACGCCGTGTTGGCCCCAAAATTCTTCTTCACGTTGCGCGGGTCGTTGGCGTCGCGCGAGCGTTCAATCACCAGCCAGCCCTGCCAGCCCATGTCGGCCAGGGTCTGCTTGACCTTGTTCATGTCCAGCCGCGGGTTGTTTTGCAGCCACACGCCGTCGTCGTCGGTGCAGTGAATCTGGCAGATGCGCTTGCGGCCCAGGGTGCGCAGCTCCTGGTGCAGGTCGCGGCCGTTCTTGAGCGGGTTGGAGAAGTTGAAGTAGATCCGCACGTGCTTCGAGCCGATGTCGCGGAGCAGCTGCACCTCGCCGGCCGCGTCCAGCGCCGTCTCGATGCCGATGACTACGCCCGCTTTCTGGGCCATCTTGCCCACCACCTTCAGGCGCTCCACAATGGCAGGGCGCAGCTCGGGGTTCTTCACCAGGTCGCCCTGGTTGCCCAGGGGCAGAAACCCCACCTTCACGCCCATCAGCTTCATCGTGTCGATGCAGTCCTGCACCATGCGCTCATACGTGGGGCGCGTGGCGAAGGACTGGGCGTAGAAGCCCGTCATGGCCAGGGAGCAGATTTCCAGGTTCAGCTCCTTGGCTTTGTCGAGAAACTGCTGGCGGATTTCGGGCTTGCTGAGCTGGCTGTCGAAGGTGTCGCGGTTGCCCAGCCCGCCCATGTCCACCTCCACGCCGTCGGCGCCAATGTCCTTGGTGAGCTGCAAGGCGCCGAGCTTCTGTCGCTTCAGAATCATCAGATCCACCACGGCAATCTTGTAGGTAAGCTTGCGGGGCTTGCCGAAGGCGGTCAGCGGGCGGGGCAGCAGCAAGGCACCGGCCGCCAGCAGGCTGGTGGCGAGAAAGTCGCGGCGGGAGAGGGGGGCAGATGGCATGGCAGGGGCGCGAAGCGCGGCTTCGCGTAGGGTGGAACGGAAAGCAGGGCCGAAAGCGGCGCGCAGGGCGGGGCCGGCTAGCGGCGGAACGATACCCCGGCGGCCGTTTCGGGCGCGGGTTTGTCGGTGCGGAAGGGGCGGGCCGGCAGGCCCCGGTCGGAAAACAGGTTGGGCTGCGCCGCTTCGTGCCAAGCGAAGCGCACCGCCGCCGGCCGGGCCACGCCGGGCGCCGTCACCAGCACCCGCCGGCCTTTGATGCGGGCCTGCGCCGGCACAAACACGCCGTCGGCGCCGGCCACGGTGAAGCCGGTCAGCGGCTGCCCGTCCCGGCTGACGAGGTGGCCTTGCAAGGGCTGAAAGCTAATTTCGGCGGTCGGGCCCTTCACGTGCAGGCTGCGAAACACCGGTCCGTGGGCGGCCACCGCGCGCCGGCCGTAGGTGTCGTGCAGGGCTAGGTACGCCAGGCGCCGGCCGATCTGCCATTTGTAGGGCGGGTGAATGTCGTCGAGCTTGGTCACCAGGTCGGTGGCGACAATCAAGTCCGTGCGCGGCACCTGCGCCAGCACCGCCTCCTGGGCTTCCCAGAACAGCGGCAGCGTTTCGGGCGTCAGCGGCTGCTTGGGCTCCTTCGATTCGGAGTACTTGAACGGAGCCAGCTGCACGTAGTAAAACGGCAGCGCGGCATCCTGCCAAGCCGCGCGCCAGCTTTCGATGAGCGTGCGCATTTTGTGGGTGTAGGAGCTGGTTTCGGCCAGAAAGCAGTTCGACTCGCCCTGGTACCAGCAGAAGCCGCGCAGGGCAAAGGGCACCAGCGGCCGGATCATGGGCTCGTAGAACTTGCCCGGGTCGCCGCCCACGGGCTGCTGGTAGTAGGAGTCGGCCCGGAAAGCAGCCTCGCTGATCCAGGGCTCGATGCGGCTGCCGGGCACGGCCGAGCTGATGACGCCCACCGGCACGCCCAGCTGCCGCTGCAGCTCCTGCGCGAAGAAATAGGCCGGCGCCGAAAACGCGCGCAGCGCCGAATCCTGCGCGATGCTCCAGCCCCGGTGCAGGGAGTCGGGCTTGGCCAGCTCCTTGCGGTTGACCAGGAAAATGCGGATTTGCGGGTTGTGGGCGCGCTCCAGCTCGGTCAGCGGGTTGGGCTCGGGCTGGGGCGGCACGGTCACCTTGCTGTTCTTGCGCATGGTGTATTCCATGTTCGACTGCCCCGAGCACAGCCAGACCTCGCCCACCAGCACCTCGCGCAGGCGGATTTCATTGGTGCCGCGCACGGTTAGCTCGGCGCCAACGCCGCTGGCTTTGAGCGGGGCCAGAGTAATTCGCCAGCTGCCGTCGGCCGCCGCGGTGGTGCGCTGCTGCTGCCCGCCAAACTGTACCGTCACCGCCTCGCCGGGCGCGGCCGTACCCCAAATCGGCACCGGCTTCTCGCGCTGCAGCACCATGCCGTGGCCCAATACCCGCGGCAGCTGCACCCGCGCCTGGGCGGCGGGGGCCGTTAGGGCGAGCAGGGAAAGCAGGGCGAACGGGCGCAGGAGCATGGAATGGAGGGAATGCAGGAAAGAGGTCAAAAAAGAACGTCATGCTGAGCGCAGTCGAAGCATCTCGCGTGCTGACTCCGGATAGCAACGCAATGATTGGTGTTACTATCCGGCGAGATTCCTCGACTTCGCCCGGAATGACGTTCTGGTGGGCGTGTTCCGATTGAAGCCGCGCCGCTGCTTACGAGGGGCGCACGTTCTTCACGGCCACCAAGCTGTTGAGGTACTCCTCGATGTTGGTGTAGCCATCCTTGCCGCGCACCTGGCTGGCGTCCGAGGCGTCGTTGGGGTTGAGCTTGTTTTTCTTCTCGTACTGGTCGGGCATGCCGTCCTTGTCCGAGTCCTGGTAGGGCGTGCCGGCGTAGGTGGGGTAGCCCCCCACCTGGCTTACGTCGGTGATGATGCCCTGCTTGTAGGAGTCGATGGGCAGGCGGCGGTGCTTGAACTGCGTGTCGGGCAGCTTCACGTTGGGCAGGGCGTTGATTTTGCCGGTGCGCACCTGCTCAATCACGCGGGTGTCGACGGCGTCGCGCTTGGGCAGGGTGGCCCCGGCGTTTTCCAGCACGTAGTCGTAGGCCTTCTGGGCGGGCATGATGGTAATTTGCGGCATGGGCAGCGGGGCATTCACCTTCATGTCGGGCATGTACTTGCCGGCGTTGGCCAGCTCCTCCACCTGCACGCCGCCGTCCCAGTTGTCCTTGGTCACCTTGTCGTTGCCCTCCATGATGTTACCGCTGACGTAGGCGCGGCCGTACACCTGGTACTTGAGCTTGCTGCGGCCCGATTCGGGCTTCAGGATGCGGTGGCCCACTGGCGAATCCTTCGGCGTCAGCGGCCCCGGCTTGTAGTAGTTGTTGATGATGTTGTACATGGCACGGTAGTCGCCGCCGTCGGTCGAGCGGTGCACCCAGTTGAACATCACGTTGTTGGCGAAGTTGAACACCCCATTCCAGCCAATCGACGGGTTGCGGCCCGCGTTGTCGGCCCACAGATTGCGCATGAAGGTGCAGTTTTCCCCGCCCAGCGTGCTGCCGAAGGCGTGGTTCCAGGTGTCCAGCGCCTCCGAGAAGATGCTGTTCTGAATGGTGATGTTCACCGTGCCCAGCTTCTGCTCGGCAATGCCGGTGCTGTCGTTGTACATGTGGCGGTACATCGACATGTTCTCGTCCAGGCCCCAGGAGGCCGACACGTGGTCAATCATGATGTTGCCGATGGGGTTGCCCCCGATGGCGTCGTCGCGGCGGCCCACGTTGGTTTCGCCGCGGCGGAAGCGCATGTAGCGGATAATCACGTCGTGGGTGTTGATCCACACCGACTCGCCGGCCACGCACACCCCGTCGCCCGGGGCCGACTGGCCGGCAATGGTGATGTAAGGCGCCCGAATCATCAGCGGCGACTTCAGCCGGATGATGCCGGCCACGTTGAACACCACGGTGCGGGCCCCGCCTTGCTCGCAGGCCTCGCGCAAGGTGCCCGGGCCGCTGTCTTCCAAGCTGGTCACCACGATGACGCGGCCGCCGCGGCCGCCGAAGGAGTACGCGCCGCCGCCCTCGGCGCCGGGGAAGGCCGGAATGGGGGCCTGGGGCAGGTCAATCGGGCGGGCCGCCCACGGAATGTAGGGCTTGCCCTCGCGCTGCTCCTTCTGAATGATGGGGTAGGCCTTGGCCCAGGCAAGATCGGACTGGCGGCGGGCCTCCTTCATCAGCTCGTCGCTGGCCTTCTGAATGTCGGGCGGGATGGACGGATACTGCGCCAGGGCAACCGGCGCGGCGGCCAACATCAGGCCTAAACAAGCGAGGAACGAAACGGGCGTTTTCATGGGCGGGAATAGCTGAATTGCTCGGGGCTAAAGGTCGGCAGGGCGCGGGCCGGCACCGTGTACCATTTTTTCGACCCTCTGTAGCATCTTAGCATGGCCGCCTTATAAGCATGGCGGCAAACCGGGTCAAGATTGTAGAATCGGACTGCCGCGGGCCGGCAATGCCCCGGCGCCGCGCTACAGCCAGCGCAGCTGCTGCGCCCCGAAGCCGGCCTGCTCCAGGCAGTCGGCGAGGCGGCGGCGGGCTTCGGCCGAGCGGCAGGCGGCGGCGCGCACCAACAGCTGGGTGCCCGGCCCCGCGGCCAGCTCTTCGTGCCAGGCGGCCAGGTGCCCCACCAGCGTGGGCAGCTCGGCCGGCGCTAGGCGCGGCGCTAGGCAAGCGAGTTGCGCGCCGCCGTTGAGGGCGAAAAGTGAGTACCCAGCCACCTCGCGCTGCTCCACGCGGGTGCCCGGCGGCAAGCCCAGGTGCAGCAGCAGCGCGGGCAGCGTCGCGGCGGCCGGGGTGGCCGGCTGCGCCGCGGCGGCCGGGGCCGCCG
>NZ_JAJFAV010000021.1 GCF_020711235.1 Hymenobacter sp. 15J16-1T3B
AAAGGGCGAGCCGGGCACGAACCGCAAGAAGGGAAAGAAGGCCGCGGCCCGGGAAGAAGGGCGGCCGCGGCGGGAGCCAAAGCGAAGGACCAGTGAGTTGGCCCGCGCACGGCGCCGTTGTAATTACCCCGCTGAGTAAGTCCGGGCAGAGGGTGTCCCAACGCCCAAGGTCCGCCGGCCGTATGTTTGTGCTTTCCGCGTACTTGCCCCTATGATGCATTTCCGTTCCTGGCTTGTCATGGCCAGTTTGGCGCTGCCGCTGACCGCGGCGGCCCAGTCGCTCACCCTCGATAAATCCGTCACGTCGGCCCTGAAGAAGGTGAAGGCCGACGACGTCAAAGCCCACATCCAGTACCTGGCCGACGACAAGCTGCGCGGCCGGCAGCCCGACACCGAAGGCTACCAGATGGCCGTCGACTACGTGACCAAGCAGCTGCAGTCCTTCGGCGTGAAGCCGGCCGGCGACAACGGCAGCTACGTGCAGAAAGTGCGCCTGCGCCGCGCCTTCCTGCAGCCCGAGCCGCTGCTGGCCCTCATCGAAGACAAGAAAGTGCCCACTCCGCTGCGCGCCGGCGAGGATTTCGTGTACTATCCCAATCCGGAGCAAGCGAAGGTGTTTCAGCAGGCCCCGCTGGTGTTTGCTGGCTACGGCATCACCGCCCCCGAGCTGAAGTACGACGACTACGCCGGCCTCGACGTGGACGGCAAAATCGTGGTGGTGCTGCGCGGGGCGCCCAAGGCTTTCCCCTCGACGGTGGCCGCCGCCAGCCAGGATTTGCTGATGATTATGCAGAACGCCGCCCGGCACCGCGCCACGGGCGTGCTGGTGGTCAGCCCCAGCCCCAAGGCCCAGCTGCCGAGCGTGAAGCGCGGCGCCTACAGCGTGCTCGACGCCAAGGGCAAGGTGGCCGCCTCGCGCAGCTACTTGCCGGGCGTGGGCTTGCGGGTGGTGGGCGCCGCCACGGTAGGCACGCTGCAAAACCTGCTGCTCGCTGCTAAGTCGGATACCGGCCGGGTGCTCACGGCGCTGCGCGCCGGCAAGCCGGCCTCGCTGCCGCTGCGCACGGTGGCCAAGGTGGACTTCGGCAGCACTTACAAGGATCTGGACTCCTACAACGTGGTGGGCCAGTTGCCGGGCTCCGACAAGGCGCTCAGCAAGGAGTACGTGGTGCACTCGGCCCACCTCGACCACCTCGGCGTGGCCGCCGCGGTGAAGGGCGACTCCATCTACAACGGCGCCCACGACAACGCCTCGGGCGTGGCCTCGGTGCTGGAAATTGCCCGCTTGTACTCGCAGCTCAAAGAGAAAGAGCGGCCCAAACGGTCGGTGCTTTTCGTGCTGCAAACCGGCGAGGAGCTGGGCTTGCTGGGCTCGGCCTATTTTGCTGCCCACCCCACCGTGCCCAAGGACAAGATTGTGGCCGACGTGAACACCGACATGCCCACCATCATTGCTCCGCTGCTCTCGGTGGTGCCGCTGGGCGCCCAGCATTCTTCCCTGATGCAGCCGGTGCAGCGCGCCGCCCAGTACCTCGACCTTGCCGTCGAAAACGACCCGGAGCCGGAGCAAAACCGCTTTATCCGCTCGGATCAGTACAGCTTCGTGATGCAGGGCATTCCGGCCCTGCACATTAAGTACGGCAACAAAACCGCCGACGGGAAAAACAACCTCAGCGAGCTGGTGCAGAAATGGCGGGCCGACACCTACCACAAGCCCCAGGACGACATCAACGGCCTGTTTGATTTCGAGGCGGGCGTGAAGTACGTGCAGCTGAACTTCCTCATCGGCTACCAGATTGCCAACGACCCGCAGCGCCCCACCTGGAACAAGGGCGACTTTTTCGGCAGCCGCTTCGGCGCCGGCCGGCGGCAGTAGCGCGGGCTTCCGCCCGCAGGTGTTAGGCCGATTGTGGCCGCAGAAGTGAGACTGACCGGTTGTAGATTACTATTCGATGGACGCAGGCGGCAGCCCGCTCTACCCGCAAACGGCCCGCCGGTTTCAGACCGGCGGGCCGTTTGTCGTTTAGGCCTGCGGAGGCTGCTCGGGCCCCGCTCCGGCCGGCGGGCCGCCGGCACCCGTGGGGCGCCACTCCGGCGACACGTGCGGGAAGTGCTGCTGGCGCATTTCTTCCAGGCTGGCGGGGCGGGCGGCGGCAAACACCGGGAAGTGAAAGGCGTCGAGCTTGGTGAGCAGGTAGGCCAGCTGCTCCTGCTCGGCCGCGCTGAGGTTGCCGGCGGCCATGGCGGCTACCTGGCTCATGCTGGCAAACACCTCGAAAAGCACGCGCTGGCCCTCGGGCGTCAGGCTCAGCAGCTTGCGGCGGCGGTCGGTGGCGTGCGGAGCTTCCTGCACCAAGCCGGCCGCGAGCAGGCGGCGGATGATTTCGGAGCCGGTGGGCTTTTCGTGGATGTTGCGGGTGATTAGCTCGCTTTTGCTCAGCGGCCCGCGGCCGTACACCGTGGCCAGGTAGGTGAAGTCGTCGTAGGTGATGAGCGGGGTGTTGAGCAGGGCTAGGCGCGAGTAGGTGCGCAGGTAGCGGTACATGAACGTGACGAACTTGCCGATAACCGAGGCCGCCGTCTCCATTGGGTGGCTGGGCTCCCGCTCCACCGTCTGCCGCCGGGGCGCGTCGGCCGAGCCGGTGCGGGCCTGCAGCCAGCGGCTGAACTCGGCCAGCTCCGTGGCCGAATCGACGGATTGGGGAGAGTCACGGTGAAACTCCTCCGAAAGCAGTACCAGCTGTTTGATGAGGCTGTAATCCATAAAAGCACGAAGGCCACGGCCGGCCGACTCTTGCCCGCCGGCCGCGTAACGAAAGGTACATAAACATTTAAAACAAAGCCGCAATTAGGACGTTTTTAGACTAAATGCGCTAATATCGCGCCGCCGAAACGTCTAAAAACATCCTACATGCGCCCACTCCTACCCTTCCTGCGCCCGGCCGTTGTCGTCGCGGCGGCCGCGCTGAGCAGCTATGCCGCCGAGGCCCAGACCACCGGCATCATCACCGGCACGGTGCGCGACCGGCGCACCCAGGAGCTGCTGCCGGGCGTGTCGGTGGTGGTGGAAGGCGCTAATACGGGCACGGTGACCGATGAGCAGGGCCGCTACCGGCTGGCGGGCGTGCCCACCGGCAGCTACAACCTGCGCGCCTCCTTCGTGGGCTACGACGCGCTGCTGCGGGCCAACGTGGTGGTGACCAGCGGCAACGCCAACGTGCTCAACTTGGAGCTGAACCCGGCGTCCCAGCAGCTCGGCGAGGTGCAGGTGGTGGCCAACCGCGCCATCCGCGTGGCCACGGCCGAAACACCCTTATCGGTGCAGCGGCTGAGCGTGGAGGAAATCCGCTCCAACCCCGGCGGCAACTTCGACATCAGCAAAGTGGTGCAGACCTTGCCGGGCGTAGGCGGGGGCGGCACCGGCGGCACGGCCGGTTTCCGCAACGACATCATCATCCGCGGCGGGGCGCCCAACGAAAACGTGTTTTACCTCGACGGCATCGAGGTCCCGGTCATCAACCACTTCCAGACCCAGGGCTCGGCCGGCGGCCCCACGGGCATTCTGAACGTGTCGTTTATCGAGGACGTGACCCTGAGCACCTCGGCCTTCGAGGCGCGCTACGACAACGTGCTGTCCTCGGTGTTTCAGTTTCGGCAGCGCGACGGCAACCCCGACCGCCTGCAGGGCAACGTGCGCCTGAGCGGCACCGAGGTGGCCGGCACTCTGGAAGGACCATTGGCGCCAAAAACCACGTTTCTGGCCTCGGCGCGGCGTTCTTACCTACAGTACCTGTTCCGGCTGATTGACATTCCCATCCGCCCGAACTACTGGGACTTTCAGTTTAAGACGACCACCAAACTCTCGCCCAAAACCACCGTCACCACGCTCGGGCTGGGCGCCATCGACAAGTTTCGGCTGGCCGTGCCGCGCGAGTCCTCGCCCGACAAGGAGTACGTGCTGCGCTCCAACCCCAGCATCGACCAGTGGAACTACACCGTGGGCGCTTCCCTGCGCCAGCTGCTCGACAACGGCTACCTGAACGTGGCCTTGAGCCGCACCCAGCTCGACAACAAGCTGGACCAGTTCCAGGACGGGCAGACCGGCGACGAAACCAAGCGCGTGCTGCTGACCCGCTCGGGCGAAACCGAAAACAAGCTGCGCGTGGACGTGAACAAGGCCCTGGGCAAGTGGCAGTGGGCCTACGGCGGCTCGGCCCAGCTCATCGGTTACGACAGCCGCTACTTCGCCCGCCTGCGCCGCGAAGTGCGCGACGCGGGCGGCAATGTCGTCTCGCCCGACGTGGACGTGCGCTTCCAGACCGACCTGAGCTTTCTGCGCTACGGGCTGTTCGGGCAGGTCACGCGCACCCTGCTGCCCGACGACCGACTGACCCTCTCGGCCGGCCTGCGCACCGACGGCAACACCTTCACCGACGACGGCCACCACCTGCTGCGCACCCTTTCGCCGCGCGTGTCGGCCTCTTACGCCCTAGCCGACAAGTGGAACCTGAATGCCTCGGTGGGCCGCTACTACAAGATTCCGCCGAGCACCATCCTGGGCTTCCGCGACGAGGCCGGCAACGCCGTCAATAAAGCCAGCCGCTACATCCGCTCCGACCACTACGTGGCCGGCCTGGAGTGGCTGCCGGGCCCCGCCACGCGCTTCACGCTGGAAGGCTTCTACAAACGCTACGGCCACTACCCCGTGTCGGTGCGCGATGGTATTTCCTTGGCCAACCTCGGCGGCGACTTCGCGGCCCTGGGCAACGAGGCGGTGAGCAGCACCGGGCGCGGGCGCACGTTCGGGGTCGAGTTTTTCTTCCAGCAGAAGCTCACCCGCCGCATTTTCGCCGTCACCTCGCTGACGGCTTTCCGCTCGGAATTCAGCGGCCGCAACGGGCAGTACGTGCCTTCGGCCTGGGATTCGCGCTTCCTGGCCTCGGCGCTCTTCGGCTACAAGTTCGGCCGCGGTTGGGAAGTGGGGCTGAAGTACCGCTTTGCCGGCGGCTCGCCCTACACGCCGTTTGACGAGGCCGTGTCGCAGGCCAGCTACCTGGCCACCGGCCGCGGCGTGCTCGATTACGCGCGCCTGAACACCCTGCGCCTGGGCAACTTCCAGCAGCTGGACTTCCGCCTCGACAAGAAAATCAACTGGCGCCGCACCACGCTCGACTTGTTCATCGACCTGCAGAACGCGCTGCTCATTGTCAATCCCAGCCAACCGAGCTATACCTTCCAGCGCCTGGCCGACAACTCCGGCTTCCAGACCGCCGACGGCCAGCCCCTGCAGCCCAACGGCTCGAATGCCATTCCGGTGCTACTGACCGATGACGACGCGCTGATTACGCCTACCATCGGTTTCATCTTCGAGTTCTAAGCCTGCCGCTAATGGTAAGTTCCGAGTCCTCGGCTGTTGAGCGCACCCTCGGCCAGCTGCTCTACCGGGACCATTGGACGCCCGAGCCCGTGGCACCCTTAGCGCTGACGTTCCGGGCCCTGGGCATGAGCGAGCTGGACCTGCACCTGCTGCTGTTTGAGCTGCAGATGAGCCACGGCGCGGTGTACCCCGCCGACTGCGTAGCCCTCGACGACACGCTGCACTACTTGGTGGTGCTGACGGCCGTGCTGAGCCCGCTGCCCACCCACTGACAACCGCCCGATCTGTGGGGTATTAGCGGCAGCAAAGTAGCGGCCTCGGATGCCCCGAATGCCTGGGCATAGCGCAGATCGGCCCAGGTCTGCTTGCCCCGGCCCCACTGGACCAGATAAAGCGCTTTTCCAGGTGCTCGTAGCGGAGCCCTGCCGCAGGCACTACGCGTCCGCGGCGCCGGAGCGGTCCAGGCCCGTTGCTGCTGCAGGCGGGCAACAACCAAGTCATTGACCTGCAGCTATTGTTGGATGCGGCTTTCTTCACTATAAGCCCAGGCCAGCGCGTTATATACTTCGCGTTTGGCGGGCTCATGACCAAGGAAGCGAGCGGGCCAGCAGCGTGGGTGTTTCCGCCGACTCTGCTGGTTGGCAGCCCGTCAGCCGCGGGTCCAATCCCAGTGCGGCGCAGAGCAGGTAGCCTCGGCTTTTCATACGGGTGAAGTAGGTAGCGCTTGCAATTGCCAATGCGCCGGGCGCGCCGGTGGTTGCCAGGGCCTGCGCCGGTTTAGAGTCCGGGTAGACTGCCCGCTGCCGTCGGTCTGCCCCGTCGCCTCACATAATCGGGGGAATTAGGCCTTTACCAAGGCCCAGCTGACTGCTTTATAAAGTCAGATGTACGCAATAACTACGACCAGCTCACTAAGCTAGGAAGTCGCATCGAGCAACTCTGTAATCGCCCTAGCATGCACAAAATCATCTGGCAGCCTCCTGCTTTTGACGGCTTGCCAAGACGGCGTAGCTACCTTTTCCCCTTATTTTCAAAAGTCAGGCGACGCGCATCATTAGCCCTGCATTAGTCGGCTCGATTCCCCAGCTTTGGACTACTGACTCGCCCTTCTCCGCCATGACCGCCCCCAACTTCTACCAGCACATCCACCGCACCCTCGGCCAGCAGGCCGAGGCCGTGCTGCTGGAGTGGCCCGGCGCCGGGCCGCGGGGCACGTTGGCCCGCTACACCGGCCGCGACCTGGCCGGCCGCATCGGGGCTTACCAGCAACTGCTCGCGCAGCGCGGCATCCGGGCCGAGCAGCCGGTGCTGCTGCTGCTGCCCGTGGGCGCCGAGCTGATTTGCGGCTTGCTGGCCGTGATGAGCCTGGGCGCCGTGCCGGTGCTGCCACCCGCCGGGGCTTCGGTGCGCCGCCTGCTGGCATTGCGCCGAGGCGCGGGCATCGGGGCGGCGCTAGCGCCGGCGCGGCTGGCGCGGCGCTACGGCTGGCTGACGCGCGGGCTGGGGCTGCGGCTGCTAGGCGCCCCGGACGCCGCGGCCGCCGCCGAGCTGCGCCCCCCGCAAGCCGTAGCCGCCGAGCTGCCGGCGCTGGTGTCGCACAGCTCGGGCTCCACGGGCCGGCCCAAGGCCATCCGGCGCAGCCACCGGGTGCTCACGGCGCAGCACGAGGTGCTGCGGCAGGTGTTTCCGCCCTGGGCCGGGCAGCGCGACTTCCCGCTGTTCCCCAACATTCTGCTGCACAATTTGGCCGTGGGCGCCACCACGGTGCTGCCCGACGTGCCCTGGGGACACCTCGCCGACCTCGACGCGGCCCGGGTGCTGGCCCAGCTGCAGCTCACGGGCGCCGAGACGCTGACCGGCAACGTGTTCTACTTCACCCGCCTGCTCGAGCAACTGCGCCGGCAGCCGGTGGCCTTGCCGGCCGTGCGCGCCGTGGGCGTGGGCGGCTCGCCGGTGCCCGAGTGGCTGCTGGCCGGCCTGCAAGCGGCGCTGCCCCAGGCGGCCGTCTACGGCATCTACGGCTCCTCGGAAGCCGAGCCCATTGCCGTGCGCCGCTACGACGCGGCCCGGCCCGCCAACCCGCGCCAGGGCTACTGCGTGGGCCCGGTGGTGGCCGGCTTGCACTGCCAGCTGCGCGGCACGGGCACCAGCCTCGACATGCCCGACGGCCGGCGCTTCGCCGTGGGCGAAATCACGGTGCGCGGCCCGCACGTGGCCGCCGCGCCCGATGGCTGGCTGGCCACCGGCGACTTCGGCTACTTCGACGACGACCAGTGCCTGTGGCTGACCGGCCGGCAGGGCAACGAAACGGTGCACCGCGGCGTGCAGCACTACCAGCTCGAGCACATGCTGCAGCAGCTGCCCGGCGTAGAGCGCGCCGCCGCCCGCGCCACGGCCACCGGCTTTGCGGTGTACGTGCAGGGCCCAGCCGACCTGGAAACCGTGCGGGCCGCGCTGGCGGCCCAGTTTCCGCCCGGCCTGTGCAAGCAGCTGCACCACCGCCCCGCCCTGCCCGTCGATGGGCGCCACCACTCCAAAATCCTCTACGACCAACTGCGCTAAGCGCCCCGCTGCCGTGATGCATTCCGAATTCTATAACGTCGACCTCGACCGGCTGCGCTACGCGCTGGTGTGGGAAAGCAGCCGCACCCTGGCCGCTGCCTTGCAGGTGCAGCTCACCGACGAGCTGCTCGTCATCTGCTCGGCCGGCTGCAACGCCCTCAACGCCCTGCTGCTCGGCGCCCGCCGCGTAACGGCCATCGACCTGAACCCGGTGCAGCTGCACTTGCTGGAGCTGAAGCGCTACCTCATTCTGCACCACGCGCCCGCGGTGCTGCGCGCCTTGCTCGGCCTCGACGGGCCGGCTGCGGTGCTGGCCACTTGGCAGCAAATCGAGCCGGGCCTGCCGGCGGCGCTGCGGGCATACTGGGCGCCGTTCTTCGAAAGCCACCCCAGCGGCATTTTGCCGGCCGGCAAGCTGGAAAGCTACCTGCTCGGCTTCTTGCCCACGCTCAGCCCGGCCGTGCAGCAGCGCCTGCGCCACCTGCTCACCTGCGAGTCGGTGACGCAGCAGCAGCGCTGGTTTCGGGAGCAGCTGCACGGCACCGAGTTCGAGACGCAGTTCGTGAGCTACTTCGACGAGGCCAACCTCAGCCGCGGGCGCGACCCGAAACTGTTCAAGTACGCCGAGGAATCGGGCGGCCGGGCCTTTTACGCGCGGCTGACGGCCCAGCTGAGCACCGAGCTGGTGCGCGACAATTTCTTTTTCCGCTTCTTCTTTTTCGGCCCCGAAGGCCTGCCCGAGCACGTGCTGCCGCCCTGCTACCAGGTGCGCAACCACGGCCGCCTGCGCAGCCGGCTCCACCGCCTAAGCACCGTGCAGGGCGAGGCCTGCGAGTACCTGCTCAGCCCGGCCGGCCGCGCCATCAGCAAGGCCAGCCTCTCCAACATCTTCGAATACGTGAGCCCCGCGGACTTTGCCCGCGTGCGCGCTGCCCTGCAGGCCCGCCCCGCTGCCCCGGCCCTGCGCGCCGTGTACTGGAACCTGCTGCAGGCCCAGGGCGACGCGGCACCGGCCACCTCCGGCGCGGAAGCCACGCCCGCCCACGCCCAGCTGCCCGGCAGCTGCTTTTACTTCCGCGACGTGCGCGTGCTCGGCGCCGGCCCGGCCGATACCCTTGTCCACTCCTCGTTGCCCCAAGCCGAAGTTTATGTCTAGCCCCGCCTACTACTGCTCGCCCGGCTTCATTGAGAGCCTGATGCGCGCCCACGCCCCCCAACGACGCCTGCGCGTGCTCGACGTGCAGCCGCTGGCCGTCGACAGCTCCGCCAGCATCCTGGCCGTGCTGACGGCGGGCCAGACCAGCCGGCCGGTGGGCCACTTCGGCCTGTTGGTCATCTTCGAGGCCGACGGGGAGCCGGCACGCACCGAGCGCATGGTGCTCAAGCTCAAGCCGCCCGGCCACGAGGTATCGGCCATGCTGGCGGGGCTGGCCCAGGCCTGCGGCGGCGAGTTGGCCCGCACCTACCCGGCCTTTGCCACGCGCAGCGGCTTTCACCACACCCACCACCGCGAGCTGGCCCTCTACGCCCAGACCGCGCCCGAGCTGATGCCCCGCATCTGGGGCCTGCACCACGACGACGAAGCCGAGGTGTACGCCATCCTGATGGAATACCTCGACCAGGCAGAGGTGGAATTGCTGAACTCGGTGATGCAGCCCGAGGCCTGGACCGACGAGCACCTGCGCACCGCCCTCGACCACCTGGCCGCTTGGCACGCCCGCCACCTCGTCGGGGAGCCCGACGGCGCGCTGCCGGCCTGGCCCGATCTGCCCTCCCCGGCCTATATGCAGCAGCTCAGCCCGCTCTGGCAGGCCTTGCTGACCAACGCCGCCACAAACCACCCCGCGCTGTATTCGGCCGAGCGCACGGCCTTGCTCCAGGAGGCCATTGCCCGCATCCCGGAGTACTGGGCCGAGCTGGCCGCCGCGCCGCGCACGCTCTGCCACAACGACCTGAACCCGCGCAACACCTGCTTCCGCCGCGACGCCGCCGGCCGCCTGCAGCTCTGCGCCTACGACTGGGAGCTGGCCACTTACCACGTGCCGGCCTACGACGTGGTGGAGCTGCTCAGCTTCGTGCTCGATGCCGACCGCTACCACCTGCGCCCGCACTACCTGGAGTATTACCGCCAGCAGCTGCACGCCCGCACCGGCCGCTTCGCCGACGCCGAGGCGTTTCGCCGCCTGGCCGGCCTAGCGGCGCTGGATTTTGGCCTGCACCGCCTGGGCATGTACCTGATGGCGCACACCGTGGGACCCTACCCCTACCTGCCCCGCGTGGTCGACAGCTTTTTTGATACGCTGACCCAGCTGCAACCGCTGCGCCCGGAGCCGGTGTACGCCTGAGTACGCCGCGGAATTGCCGACGCCCCGCCCGCACTGCTGTGCCGGCGGGGCGCTGTTTTTCTCAGGCCTCGGACCAACTACTTCCGCTCTGCTACGGTCACCAGCCGCTCGACTTCGGCCCGCAGGTTGGCCACCACCACGGAGGGGTCGTCGCGGCGCGCGGTGAGGTAGACGGTGGTGTGGTGCGGCAGCGGCAGGAAGCGCAGGCCGGGTGCGGGACTGGCGGCGTAGGACATGGGCAGCACGGCCACGCCCAGGCCCGCGGCCACCAGGCTCAGGATGGTGGCACCGAAATCGGAGGTGATGGTGCGCCGGGGCGCGAAGCCGTACGCCGCGAACATGCCCCGCAGCGTCTGGGCGTAGGTGCCGTCGCCGGCGAAGGACGAGAGGATGAACCGCTCGTCGCGCAGCTCGGCCAAGGACGTGAACGTATCGGCCCGGACGGGGTGGGCGGCGGGCACGGCCAGGGCCAGTGGCTCGGCAAATACCGGCTCCGATACCAGTGCAGGGTTGCGGGCTGGCTCGCGCCAGAAGCCGGCGTCGAGCTGGTAGCTGAGCAGCTGCTGCTCGGAGTCCGCGGCGCCGATTTCGTGCAATTCCAGCGCTACCAGCGGGTAGCGGGCGGTGAAGCCCTGCAGCAGCCGCGGCAGCCAGTCGTAGGCCACCGAGCCCACGTGGCCCAGGCGCAGGCTGCCCACTTCGCCCCGGCTCAGCTGGCCGGCGTGGCGCTGCACCGCGTCGAATTCGGCGAGCAGGCGCGTCCACTCGGCCTGCAGCAGCTGGCCGGCGGCGGTCAGGCGCACGGTGCGCGAGCGGCGCTCCAGCAGCGCAAAACCCAGCTCCTGCTCCAGGCCCTGGATGTGACGGCTGAGCGAGGACTGCGTAATACCCAACTGCTCGGCCGTTTGCCAGAAGTGCAGGCGGTCGGCCAGGCGCAGAAAGTAGCGGATGTGGTGCAGGTTCATTGATGCAGCAACGGCATTGGTTGCGGCGAAAGTAGCATTGTTGCGCATCAACGCGCCGCCTAGTTTTGTGGCTATTCCGCGCGGCGAGCTGCCGCGGGCGTCCACTCACTTGCTTTCCTTTTCCGTTATGCTGCGCCTGCTCCGCACCGATTCCGACAACGCCGATTTTCGCGCCCTGGTCCGCCTGCTCGACCAGGATCTGCAAGTGCGCGACGGCGCTGAGCACGGCTTCTACGCCCAATTCAACAAGGTCGACGCCATCCGGCACGTGGTGGTGGCCTATCAGGACGACGAGCCCGTTGGCTGCGGCGCCTTCAAGCCATTCGAGGCCGATTCGGTGGAAATCAAGCGCATGTTTGTGCAACCCGTGCACCGGGGCCGCGGCGTGGCCCAAGCCGTGCTGACGGAGCTGGAAGGCTGGGCGCGGGAGCTGGGCTACGCGGGCTGCGTGCTCGAAACCGGCAAAAAGCAGCCCGAAGCCATCCGCCTCTACCAGAAAAGCGGCTACCAATTTATCCCGAACTACGGGCAGTACATCGGCGTCGACAACAGCGTGTGCATGCAGAAGGCGGTGTAAGCGCGGCCTACGCCGGTCGGGCGCCCTGGCCTAAACCGGCTCTTTATAAGTCCTGGCCGAAGAGCGCGTAGTGAGCGGTTTCGGCGGGCAGGCCGTCGGTGAAGTGCAGGGAAAAGTTGCCGGTGCGCATCAGGCAGAAGATGACGTCGTCGTACCGCTCGCGGAAGTGCACCATGCCGTAGGCGCCCAGGTACGACATCAGCCCGCGCTGCCGGTAGGCCGGGTGCACGCCCACGGTTTTGGCCAGCAGCTGCTTGCGGGCCAGGCGCGGGAAGTCGCGCTCAAACACGGGCGGCGCGTCGTCGGGCAGCGCCAGGTCGGTATAGTTGGGGTGGCAGAAGCTCAGCGCGGCCAGCTCGCCGCTAGCTTGGTCGCGAAACAGCACCGAGGTGTGCGGGCACAGCTTGGCGGCGTACTGCCGGTTGTAGAGCAGCCGAAACTGCGCCAGCGGCACCGGCCGGTAGCCGGGGTTGGCCCCGAAAATAGCTTGCACCAGCTCGAAAATGGCCGTTTCGTGCTCCTGCCAGGTGTGCTCGTTTAGCGGAATGAAGTCGAACGGAATCTTGGCCAGCTCGCGCAGCAGCATATCCTTTTCGGTGTAGACCGCCGGCACGTCTTGGGGCCGGATGCGGCGACTCTCGAAGGTGCTGACGGGCGCCAGCCCCAAGCCAGCCAGCAGCGCGGGGTAGTAATCGGGGTTGACGGGCTCCCGATCGAACACGCCCCAGCCGGGCGCGGGCGGCAGGCGCAGGCGGTAGCGGTGGTAAGTGTTGAAGTCGACGGGGCCGACGAGGCGGCGCCGGCCGCGCTGCCGGGCGTCGGCGCGCAGCAGCTCAAACGCTTCTTCGTTCAGCGCCGCATTGGGCATGGTTTCCCAGAAACCAAAAAACGCTTCTTCGGACTCGTGCGGGAAAATGCCGACCAAGCGCAGCGTGGCCTCGTCGGTGTAAAGTACGATGTCGTTGCGGCTGGCTTCGAGGGCAAACAGCTGCTCGGTCAGCGGCCGGCTTTCGGCGGGCCGCTGCGGCCGGTCGGCGTACACGCGGTCGGCAATCAGCCAGAAGGACTCGGGCAGCTGCCCTTGGTAAGAAATGCGGCGGAGGTTGCTCATAGAAGTAAAAGATAAGGCGGCCCGGGCCCGCAAATAGCTGCCGCAACAGCCGCGTGGCGCGCACCGCCGGCTTGGCGGGACACCACATCGTCGCCCGGGCGCTTGCCACAACTCAGGCAGCGCCTCTGCGCGCTACAGCAGCTCGATTTCGCCGCTGCGGCCGTCCATGCGCACGCGTTGGCCGCTCTGCAGCCGGCGCGTGAGGCCGGGCACGTTGATGATGGTGGGAATGCCCAGCTCGCGCAGCAGAATCACCGAATGCGACAACGAGGAACCCTTTTCGATGATGACGCCGCGGCACACCGGAAACAGCGCCGCCCAGCCTGGGTCGGTGCGTAGGGCGCAGACGATTTTGCCGGCCACGGCCAAGCTGTCCTCGGGGCTGGTCACCACAATGACTTCGCCGCTGAGCTGCCCAGGGTAGCAGCCGGTGCCGCGCAGCAGCCCGGGGTCGGCGGCCTCGTCCGCCGCGGGTGCCGCCGCGGGCGGGGCGGGCACCGTCACGCGGCTGGGCACGTGCTGCTGGGCGTAGCGGGCAAATTCCTGCTGCCGCTCGGCCACCAGCACGCGCAGCGACGCGGTTTCGGCAGTTTCTTCGGCGGCAGCGGCGCGCACCGGTTGGATCCGCGTCGCGGCGGCAGCGGATTCGCTCAAGCGGCGGGCGGCGGCTTCGATTTCGGCCTCGGTCAGGTAAAACACGTCGCGGGCGGTGGCCAGCTCGCCGGCGGCGGTCAGCTGCTCGCCCAAGGCCAGGTACAGCCCGCGGTACATGCCAAACAGGCGGGTGCGCTCCAGCCGCAGCGCCTCGCGGTGCGCAATGGCGCGCTGCAACTGCTGCAGCCGCTGGCGCAGCTGCCGGCGGCGCCAGGGCAGGCGCCCGCGCAGCAGCGCGTCGATATCGGCCTGGGCGCCGTGCTGCACGGTCTGGTCGGCAGTGCCGAAGGCGGCGGGCGCAGCGCCGGGCACGAGGTAGTTGCGCAGGTACTGGTAGAAAATCAGCGGGCGGGTGCGCATGGTCGCGGTTTCCAGCTTCAGCTCCCCCACCGTCCGGTCGCCGAACTGCTCGATGAAGGCGGCTACCTCGGCGGCAAACGCGGGAAAGCGGGCTTGCACCTGGGCGGGCAAGTCGTCGGAAAAATCAACGATGAGCTGGCGCAGCGGCTCCTGGGGGCGGGCCAGCGCGGCCAGGGCCAGCAGGCGGCGGGTGGGTTGGGTGCTGGCCAGGTCCTGGTCGGCGGCCAGGTAGCGGCGCAGCAGCTCCTCGGGCTCCGGGGCGCCCACTTGCCGCAGCTGGCGCAGGGCCCGGCCGTTGGTCATCATCACGTAGAAGTCGTTGACGATGGGCGTGGACCACTGTCCCAGCAATTCGGCGTCGAGGCGGGCTTTTTCGGCCAGCAGCTCGGCCGGGCTCAGCGCCTGCAGCGGCCGGGCGTAGAAGCGCTGGTAATGGGCCGCAAACCGGGCCTGAAACGTGCGCACGGCCCCGTCGAGGCGGGCAAAGGCCAGCAGCAGCCGCGAGAGGTTCAGCAGCAGCCGCGGCGCCAGCCGGAGCTTGTCGCGCAGGCTTTTCTCCCGGGTCTGCACGAAGTCGACGGGCTCTTCCAGGCCCATCATGCGCTCCATGTCGTCCTTGTTCTGGCGAAAGGCGGGCAGCAGTTGTAGGCCGCGGTACCAGTTGTTGATGTGGTAGTAAATGCGGCCCTGCACCAGCCCGAGCAGGTTGGTCACCACCGGCTCCTGCGCCGCAATCTGCGCCGGGGGCAGGCCCAGCGCGTGCATGGTTTGGCGGTACACGGTGGCGTAGGCGCGGCGGGCAAAGCTGAACGTAAGCGGCGTGGTGACCCCGCAGTAGCTTTCCTGGATGTTGCTGTTGTCGTACACGACGACCTCCGGAATGGGCTGGGTAATAGGCCGGGCCTGCACCACCCACAGCGCCCCGGCCGCATCCACCACGAACTCCACGTCCTGGGGCCCGCCCAGCTCCGCTTCCAGCCGCTGCCCCAGGCCGAACAGCGCCGTCAGCTGGGCCTCGCTCAGGCAGGGCGCGGCCGGCCCTGGCCCGACGACCTGCGCCGTGAGGCCGCCCGCGGGCCGGGCCACCAGTTGCTCGTCCTGGCCGCCGAGCACGCGGCGGTGCGCCTGCCCGGTGGCTTTCAGCAGGTAGAACTCGTCGGGCGGCAGCTGCCCGCTCACCAGCCCCTCGCCGAAGCCGCGCACGGCGTGAACGGCCAGCTCCTGCGGGTACTCGGGAAAGGTGGTGAACATCACTCCGCTGGCCGCGGGCGTCACCTGGCGCTGAATAATGACGGCCGGGCGGGCCCGTAGCGAGAGGCCTTTTTGGCGGCGGTAGGCCAGAGCCCGCTCGGAATAGGCCGAGGCGGCACAACGGGCCACGGCCGCCAGCACGGCGTCTTCCGAAGTCAGGTTCAGAAACGAGTCCATCAGCCCGGCGAAGGCATCGTGGCGGCCGTCCTCGTCGGCCACGGAGGAGCGCACCACCACCGGCTCGGCGGGAAAATTCCAGCGCTGCAGGGCCGCGCGCACCTGCGTTTGCAGCGCCGCGGGCAGCGGCCACTGCGCCAGCCGGGCGTGGAGTTCTGCCGGGTGGTGCGCGCCGGCCAGCGCCCCGTCGAATTCCTCGGCGGGAATGACGGCGAAATCGGGCACGCGCAGGCCGGCGGCTTGCAGCCGTTGCAGCCCGCGGGCTTTGCCCCCCACGGTGGCCTCGGGGTACTGCCGGGCGTTGTCGGTCGTAATCAGCATGCGGGCGGCTTAGGATAATCGGCGGGCAATTTCCACGATGATGGCCACGTAGCTCGTCAGCATAAACAGCGACACCAGCAGCTCGGCTACTTTCAGGGGCCGGGCGGCGGGCCGGCGCCAGCTCAGCCCGTAGGCCGCCGCGGTGGCCACAAACAGCCCGCCCATCAGCCCAAAGGGCCAAGCGCGGGCCTGCAGCAACTGCAGCAAGTAGCCCTGCACCGCCGAGCCGGCTAGTAGCACCAGCAGCACGGCCGCCATGGCCCCGCCGTAGCCCAAGGTGCGCGAGTAGGAGTCGACGCCGGGCCGCTCGTCGGGAGCGGGCTTGATTTTGCGGGCTATTTCGAAGGCCAGCCCGCCGAGCAAACTCAACAGCCCCAGCAGCAGCAGGGGCGGCGTGAACCGCGGCGCGGCGGCGTAAGCGGCCCACACCCAGCCGATCAGCAGCGGCATGATGAGCAGGTGGGTGAGGGCGTAGAGCACCAGCCGGGCCCGCAGCCAGGCCGGCGCGAAAAACTCGTAGCGCATCACCAAGCTGTAGCCCACGGCCAGCCCCCAGGCCAGCAGCGTGGCCCCGCCCATCCAGCCCGACCAGGCCGCTTCGAGCAGCAGCCCGGCCCAGGCCAGCCGCTGCAACTGCCCCAGCGTCACGCGGCCCGATTGCAGCACCCGCTCGGGGAAGTTGACGGCGTCGGCGGCGTAGTCCTTGATTTCATCGAAGACGCGCAGGCGGAAAAAAAACGAGATGACCGCCACGATGCCCAGCGCCTCGCGCGGGCCGAAGCCGGCCAGGGCCGCGGCGGCTGGCTGGGTGGCCCGCGCCACGGCATACACCGTCAGAAACAGGATGGCGAACAGGGCCATGTTGACGGGCGGAAACCGCTCCTGCAGGTAGGCCCAGAAGGCTCGACTATTCATAGGCCCAAATTACGGCGCCAGGGCCGCTCGTCCGCCCAATGACTGCCCGTTTCTGACCTTAGCCAGCTGCGAAACCGCCGGCGCGGGCGGCTCCATAGGCCACCGCTCCGGAAGAATTGACGCGGCGCGTTTTTGTGCGTTTCTAGCCAATAAAGGTCTTGGTACGGCGCCGTGGCGGCAGGTTTCTGCCGGCGGTGTTGCTTCGCCCAGGGCGTTTCGGATCTGACTTTAGAAAAATAGCATTTTCGGCCGCGCGCCTCTCCCGCTAGTACCAGATGCGGTACGCGCCGCGCTACTTTACGGCATGATCTACTCGCTCTACCGATTCCGTTTTTGGCTGCTGGCCCTGTTGCTGGCCGCCGGTGTGGCGCTCTGGCCGGGCGTGCGCCGGGCCGTGCAGGTCGACAACAGCCTGGAAGCCTGGTTTCTGCAGAACGACCCCAGCCTGCAGGCTTACCACGACTTTCAGCGGCGCTTCGGCAACGACGAAGTGGTCATCGTCGGCGTGCACGACGCGGAAACGCTGCTCACACCCGCTTACTTCGCGCGCTTCCGCGAACTGAGTCGGGCGCTGGAGCAGCTGCCGAGCGTGGCGGCCGTCATCGGGCCCGGCAACGCGGTGGTGCCCGCCCGTGCCGGGGTGCTGGGCGGGGCCGGCCCGCAGCCGCTGCTGGCGCCCGGGGCCTCGCCCGCCGCGGTGCGCCGCACGCTGGCCGCGCACCCGCTGTTGCGCGAGCAGCTGTTTTCGCCCGACGCGCGCACCGCCCGCTTCGTGGTGGTACTGCGCCGCCTGCCCGGCTTCGATGCCCGGCGCGGGGCCATTCTGGACGAGGTGACGCGCACCGCCTACCGCCATGTGCCGCGCCAGAATGTGGCGCTGGGCGGCGTGGGCATCATTTTCGCCGGCCTCAACGCCCTCTCCCAGCACGATTTCGGCCTGTTTCTCGGGCTGGGCTACGCCTTGATGTTCGGCATCTTCCTGCTGCTGTACCGCAACGGTTGGCTGCTGCTGTACGTGCTCGGCATCGTGGGCGGGGCCACGTACCTGACGCTGGGCGCCTACGGCCTGCTGGGCCACCGCCTGAACCTGATGACGGTGCTGCTGCCGGTGGTGCTCATCCTGCTCGGCATCATGGACGCCATGCACGTCATCAACGAGCGGAATCTGGTGGCCGAACCGGGAGCCGCTCCTACTGCGGCGCCGGCCCTTGCGCGCCGCGAATCGGCCCTAATGGCTTTGCAGCGCACGTTTTCGCCCTGCCTGGCCACCATGCTCACCACCGTCGCCGGCTTCTTGGCTCTGGTCAGCAGCCCGATGGCCATTCTGCGCAATTTCGGCCTGTTCGCCGCCCTTGGCATTGCCCTGTGCCTGCTGCTGACCTTCGTACTCGGGGCCATCATCTTGCCGCTGACCGCGCCCGCGCCCCGCGCCACCCGCGCCACCAGCCGCGGCCTGGCTCGTTTCTACGAGTATCTGCTGGCCCGCCCGCTCGGCTTCACGGCCGTGTCGGCGGCTTTCACGCTGCTGGCCGGGGCGGGCATTTTTCTGCTCAAAGCCGATACCTACACGCTCGGCTACTTTCCGGCCGACCACCCCGTGGTGCAGGACCACCGCCGCCTCGAAGCCACCTGGGGCCCCTACTTGCCCCTGGAGTTGCTCGTGGAGCCCCGCCCCGGCCACCGGCTCCGCGACGCGGCCGTGGTGCAGGCCGCGGCCGCCTTTGCCGATTCGGTGCGGCTGCTGCCGGGCGTGGGCCGGGTGTTCGGCTTTCACTCGCTCTACCAAGCCGGGCTCGACGTGCAGTTTCCGGGCCGGGGCCGCCGGGCGCTGGGCAGCCAGAGCCTGCTGAACGCCGTGGACCGGCAGCTGGCCACCGATTACCCGCAGCTGGCGGCCGAGTTTATTCACCGGCCCAGCGGCACGGGGCGCATCACCGTGGCCGGCCGCATGCTCTCGGCCCGGCAGCTCACGGCCAAAACCGACACGCTGCTGCGCTTGGCTGCCCGCACGCTCGGGCCGGTGGCGCGGGTGCGACCCGCCGGCTACCAGCCCATGTACGCCCGCATCACCGAGTACGTGACGACCTCGCAAACCCAGAGCCTGCTCCTTTCCATCGTCACGGTGTTCGGGCTGGTGTGGCTGTACGTGCGCAGCCTGCGCCTGGCCCTGCTCACGGTGCTGCCCAACCTGTTTCCGGTGCTGGTGCTGCTGGGCGTGATGGGCTGGTGCGGCATCCGGCTCGACACGGCCACGGCCAGCATTGCCGCCATCGTGCTCGGCCTCTGCGTCGACGACACGGTGCACTACATTCACCACTACCAAGAGGCCCGGCGCACCCTCGCGCCCCACGCGGCGCGGCTGGCCACCATCACCCACGTCGGGCCCACCATTGTGCTCACCAGCCTGATTTTGTTTCTGGGCTACGCCGTGATGGGCCTGGGTTCGTTGAAGACGGTGCAGCTGTTCGGCGTGCTCACGGCCGTCAGCGTGGCCGCCGCGCTGTTCGGCGAAATCGTCATTTTCCCGCTGGTGCTGGCGCGCTTCGACCGGGAGCCGGCCCCCGACGTGGTGCGGGCCTGATTATCTTGCCTTGCATGGACACCCGCGCCTATTTCGCCAGCCTCGAAGAGATAGTAACGGACCCGGTGCTGCTAACCGGCTCGGCCGAGCGGCTCAACGAGGAAGTCCGGCAAAATGCCTGGCGCATCGAGCTGCCGGCCGAGCTTGCTGCGTCGTTGCGCGTAGCCGACTTCGCGCACTGGCTGCAGCGCGTCAAGCAGAACCGGCTGGCGCAACTGCGCCGGCAAGCCGTTACCGACGCGCTGCTCTACTACCTGTGGGTTGATTACCAGTCGGGCCACCTGCGCTTCAATTTTCTCAGCAACTGCCACGAGCAGCTCCCGTTCAGTGCCCCCGTGGAGCTGGTGCGCAGCGAAGCCGCGCTGCTGGCCGATTTTCTGCGCTTCACGGCTCGGGCAGATTACGCCGAGCCGGAAACGGAGTGGCGCGTGCGGGTGTACTGCGAAATCATGAGGGCCTGACGTAGCTAGGTCGCTTCGCCACAGCTTTTACAGCTCCTCCGGCAGCTGCACCGCGTCGAGCCAGCACTGCAGCAGCGCGGGCTTCTGAAACAGGTTGATGAAGAGCACGCGCTCCTCGCCCGCGAGCCGCCAGATTTCGGCGTAAAAATCCTCCAGGGCCCACAGCTGCAGGCGGCAGCCGTGCTCGGCGCGGTCGGCCAGGTGGTGGCCGGCGCAGCGCAGCACTTCGGCCTGCTGGCCCAGGGAAAGCGTGGTAAAAGCGGCGTATTTCATGACAACACTAGGGGCAACTGCGCGGCCGGCGGTGGGCAATATACGGGAAGAATTGAATCGGCAAAGCAGCTGGCCGGTGGCGCCGGCCTAGCCGCTGGTGCCGTCGGCGGCCGGCCGTTGGCCCTATGCGGCGGCGCTACAGCCACGGGGCAGACGGCCTTGATCGGGGCCGCGCGCTGGTCGAAAACTACCCGCAGGCGGACGGCGGATGCGCGCCCCGCGTTTCGCTAAACCGGTGCCGTTTGCTGTTCGTTCCGGCCGGTTCGGCGCTACCTTCGCGTTCTTCTGACGCTCCACTTCCGCCGCGCCCGTATGCCCTCGTTCCGCTTTCCGCACCCGTTGGTGCTCCTCGTTGGTTTCATTTTGCTGGCCGTCGGCCTGAGCTACCTCCTGCCGGCCGGCCGCTTCGAGCGGCGCCAGGACGAGGCCACCAAGCGCGAAGTGGTGGTGCCCGGCTCCTACCACCGCGTGGCGCCCACGCCCGTTTCGCCGCTGGATGCGCTGACGGCCATTCCCAAGGGCCTGCAGGACGCGGCCGACGTCATTTTCCTGGTGTTTCTGGCCGGCGGCGCCTTCACCGTGGTCGACCAGACCGGGGCCCTGCGCCGCGGCGTCGACTGGCTGCTGGAGAAGCTGCGGGGACGCGAGGCGCTGGTCATTCCGGTGGTGGCCCTGCTCTTCGCCACCATGGGCGCGCTCGAAAACATGCAGGAGGAAATCGTGCCGCTGGTGCCGGTGCTGCTGGTGCTCATGCGCCGCATGCGCTACCCCGTGCTGACGGCGGCGGCCGTGAGCATCGGCTCGGCGGCGGTGGGCGCGGCCTTTAGCCCCATGAACCCGTTTCAGGTGGGCATTGCCCAAAAGCTCGCCGGCCTGCCCTTGCTCTCGGGCCTGGGCTTCCGCCTGGTGTTTCTGGCCCTGGCCCTGTTGATCTGGATCGGCGGCACCTTGCGCTACGCCCAGCGCCACCGCGAACTGGCCCCGCTGGCCGTCGACGACGCGCAAATCGAAGCCGAGCACTCGGCCCACGAGGGCGGGCACCGCCACGGGCTGGTGCTGCTGCTGCTCTTCGTCACCTTCGCCTTTTTTGCCTACGGCGTGCTGGAGCTGGGCTGGGACTTCGGCCAGATGTCGGCTCTGTTCTTTGCCCTGGGCGTGGCCGCCGGCCTGGTGGGCGGGCTAGGCCTGACGGGCACGGCCGAGGGCTTCATTGCCGGTTTCAAGGACATTGCCTTTTCGGGCATGCTCATCGGCTTTGCCCGCGCCATTTTCGTGGTGCTGGAGCAGGGCCAGATTGTTGATACCATCGTCAACGGCCTTTCAGCCCCGCTGGCCCACCTGCCGGTGGCGGCCTCGGCCCTGGGCATGCTGGGCCTGCACACGGCCCTGCACCTGCCGGTGCCGAGCGTGAGCGGGCAGGCCGTGCTGACCATGCCCATCCTCACGCCGCTGTCGGACCTGCTCGGGTTGTCGCGCCAGGTCACGGTGCTGGCCTTCCAATACGGTGCGGGCCTCTGCGAAATCATCACGCCCACCAACGGCGCGCTCATGGCCATCGTGGCCGCCTGTGGGGTGCGCTTCGACCAGTGGTGGAAGTTCGTGTTTCCGCTCTACCTGCTGCTGCTCGCGCTGGCCGTGCTAGCCATTGTCGTCGGCATTGCCGTGGGCGTGTAAGCTCCGGGCAGCGGCTGCTGCCCGGTTAGGCTTTGGCGTAGGCCAGCGCCGGCTGCGGAGCGCCCGTGCGCACGGCCAGGCCGAGCAGCGCCCAGAGCACGCAGCTGTAACCGCCGAAAACGATGCCCGCGGCCAGCTCGCCCACCAGCCACTGCGTGAGCAGGGCCAGGGGCAGCGTCAGGCCGCAGAGCACCGGCACGAAGCGGCGCCAGTCAGTCCAGACGCCGGCCCGCCACACGGCCACGCCGGTGATGAGCATCATGGCCATGCTGCCCGGCCAGGCCATGTCGCACACGAAGTAGTACCAGGTTTCGAGGCGGCCGGTGGTGGCATCGAACAGTTGCTGAACGGAAGCCAGCACCAGCAAGGTTATCTGCAGCATCGATAGCCCCCGCGCCACCGCTCCCGGGCCCAGCACCCGCAGGCGGCGCATGCCCACGGCGCTGCACAGCCAGCCCGCCAGAAACAACCAGCCGGCCGCATCGCCCACAACGTGCTGCGGCGGCCAGTGCTGCATGGTGAGCATCAGGGCCATCATGGGGCTGAGCAGAATGGCGACTTGGCCGAGCGTGCGGTGGTTCATGGCAAATGGGCGTTTCAGGGTTGCCCAAACTTACCGCCGGCCCCAGGCGCCGTCAATCGCATGATCGGGGCCCGGGTTGCCCGCTTGGCTTCGCCGCCTGGCCTGCTTGCGGCATTTTGACGCCCGTACTAGGCTCGCTGCGCCCAAAGATGTGGTTCTGCTGCAGCAGTGCAGCGCGGTTTGGCGCGGCGGGGCGGCCTTAGTGCACCGCCCCGCTCCAGCAGAATTCGTTGTTGGGCAAGGCGTACCAGTCGGCGTTTTCGTTCACGCTTTCGCCTTTCACGCGGCCCACGTAGGCCAGTTCGTGGCCAGCGGGCACTAGGCGGGCAGGCGCGCGGCGGTATGGCTCGCCGTGGCGGATGTTGACGCGCGAGCGGGTGCGCACCACGCCCGCGGCGGCCTCGTGCGGCAAGAGGTCGGGCGCGGCCTGGCCGGTGCAGCGGGCGTACACGGCGGGCACGTCGCGCAGCAGCTGCTCGTAGCTGCGGTTGCTCTGCGCTAGGCCCGAATGGGGGTCGGTTTTGCGGTGCGGGTCGAGGATGTGGTGGCCCACAATGGCCCGGGCCGGGTCGAGGCGAAATTTCCAGCAAAGGTAGGCCAGCACCCACACGTAGCGGCGGTAGGCCTCGTCGGCATTGATGTTGGGCCCGAAGCAGTACTCCACCCCGATAGCCGCGTCGTTGGCGTTGGCGCCGTAGCGGCGGTTGTCCTCCGTCACGCTGTAGAGCACGTGCCAGGCCTTTTCGGGCGGGGCCGTGAGGGCTGGCACGCACTCCAGGATCTGCCGGTCATCGACGAACAGGTGGGCCGAGGCGCTGATCTGGTTGCGCGACTCTTCGTAGTAGCGCACGTTGCCGGCGGCCGTGGAGCCGCGGTTGCCCGTGTCGTGGGCCACCACGAAGCGGATGGGCGCGGCCGGAATGCCGGCGCGGCGCTTGGTGTGCGGCGTCAGCCAGCTTTGGCTGATGGGGTACTCGAGGTCGGGGAACTGGCGCATAGCTTACTGCAAGTGGCGGGCCCGGCCCGCGGTGGTCGGCTCGAAGTCCGGTCGTACTCAGCCCGGAATCTGCTCGGCGCCCAGCGGGGGCACCTCGTCTCCCGGTTGAGCGGCCTCGGGTCCCATGTCGTCTTCCGCGCGGTGCAACACCGCGCCCGTCGTCGGGTCGGCCAGCGACTCGCCCGCCGCCACGGCGGCAGCGGTTGCCGCGGCAGTTGCCACGGGCGCGGCAGGCACCATGGTCACGGTGGGGGCGGCTACCACGGCTGCGGGCACCGTGGCGTAGCCCGGGGCCACGTAAGCGGCTGCCTCGGGCGCGGCGTAGGAAGCCGGGAGCGGCGCGGTGGGCGGCGCGGGCACCGGAGTCATTAGCAGCGGCGTGGTGCCGGGGCCGGCTGCCACGGCGCCACCCGCGGTAGGCGCGTTGACGGCCTCGGTCCCGGGTTTGTTTTCTTGCCACTTCAGGCCCAGGTAGGTGGCGCTGCTGATGGCCAGCAGCAGGGTTTCGTTGTTGTTCCACTCGGGCAGGGCCACCGTTTTGTACACCGTGCGCACGAAAAAATAGCCCAGCAGCACCGTGATGACCACTTTCTGCAGGCGGTGAATGCTCACGCCGTTGCTGTCGGAGAGAATGTCGGTCATCCAGCCGTGGCTGACTTCGGGGCCGCCGGGCAGGGCCTTGCCCACGTCGCCGCCCATGCCGATGAGCCCGCTCAGCCCAGCCGTGCCCGCACTGATGCCCAGCAAGGACAGCGTGGTCATGCTGATGTTGGTCATTTCGCCCGTCACGCAGTAAATGACCAGGTAGCAGCTCATGATGATGAACGTCCACCAGGCCAGTTGGGTCTTGGCCAGGCTGAAGGGCCGCTGCATGGAGTCCAGGGCCACGCCGGCGCTGGTCAGCTCGCCCTCCTTGCCGGTGCGCAGCAGGGCCGAGCGGTGCGCCAGCGCAATGATGCCCAGCGCCAGGAAAAACACCCCGACCCCGGCCACCCACAACGCGCTGGGCTGCACCAGCTGAAAGTGCACACTGCGGTCGGGCCCCGGAAACAGCTCCGTAAACACTTGGTCGTCGTAGCCCAAGCCGATTTTGCCGGGGTGCGTGAACTTCCACGGCGAGCCGTACACAATGTCCCAGTACTGCAGGTTGGCCGGCGTGCGGTCGAGCTTGAAAAGCACCTTGTCGTAGGCCGCGTTCAGGTCGTTAAGCACCGAGTCCTCGCTTACGGCCCGGCCCACGAGGTCGGGGGCGGCCACGGTGCTCAGGGTGTCGTCGTCGGTGAGGTAGGCGGCGGCGCGGTGCCGCGAGCCAGCGGCTTTGCTGTCGGTGCCGGCCAGGTACACGGCCAGCGGCGGCATGTTGCGCAGCGGCGTGTCGTCGATGTAGAGCACCATTTGCCGGGCCTTGGCGTGGGCGCGCTCCGGGCTCATGCCCATTTTTTCCAGAGCCGCTTCTTCGTCGTGCAGCCAGCGCCCCAGCCCGTCGACTTCCAGGGTGATGGTGCTACCCAGCTTAAACAACGAATCCTGCCCGGCGTCGGCCGTGGCGTGAATGTTCTTGATGACGGGCCGAAACACCTGGGGCCGTTGCTGAGCGCGCGCCTCCGGCAGCAGGACGCCCACGAGAAGCCAGGCCAGCAGCACTAGCCGGCCGTAACGGGGCGCGTTGGGCGCCAGAGTAAGCGAAAAAAATGGCAGCATGATGGTTGACAAACGGGAGTACCGACGAGGTAAAATGGCGTCGCAGTCAATAACTTTAACGCAAATAAAACACGGTATTAATGCCACTATTATTCACCACCAAAAGTCCTTCAATTGGCCTCAATAACGACCAGGTATAATTACCTGAATAGACACACCAATAACCCCGCGTTTTTACGGGTAAAACATATCCAGGCAATAGGTGTGGGGGCAGGAAAAGCGCTAATTAACCCAGCTGGTATTTCCTGCTAACAACTGGGTTTACAAACGTAACGATTGGCTCGGATGCCGCAACACCGGCAGCGGCCCCCCGCCGGCCGAACGCCTTACGACGGCTGGCCAGTGGGGGCCAGGGTAGCCAGGGCCTGCTCCCGCTCGGCGTCGCGCACGATGATGCTGAGCGTGGAGGCCACGTAGCGGTTTTCCTGCTCGTGCGGGGTTTTGCCGAGGGTGTCGAAGTCGCCGTTGATGTCGGTGAAGCTCACCACTTGGGTAAAGAGCGTTTTGTCTTCCACGTCGGTCAGGGCCGAGCCGATGACGTTGCCGAGCTGCAAAATCAGCCCCACCGTCTGCGTCGGGGCTTTCACGATGGCGGCCGTCACTTGCTGCAGCAGGCTTTTGTAGGTGTCGTTGCTCTGGGCGGCGGCCAGCACCTGCCCGGTGTCGCGCAGGTCCTTTTTGCTTTTGAGCACCGACACGAGCACGTGCACCTGGCAGGGCGGTTTCTGGTCGGGCTGCTCCTGCTTCCAGTAGTACACGGTGCGGTCGACGGGCAGGTCCTCGTTGTCGTCGACGCGGGCGAAGCTGTTGAGCGTGAGCGTGCGCGGCTCCTGCATCTGGTCATCGATGACCACCACGAGCAGATAGAGGTTGGCGTAGCCGGGAAAGGGCGGAATGCGCGGGGTGTGGTTGTCCTTGACGAGCAGGCGCGAGAGGCGCACCTCCAGGCCACTGACGTTGCCGGAATCGGGAATGATGCCGCGGGCCCCGTCGAGGCGGCCGGGCTGGGCCGCGGGCAGCGACACGGTGGACACAATGGCGTCGTCTTGTAAGCTGAGGGCCATGAGCGGAAAACGAAGGAGGTGAAAACGACAAAAACCACAGCAACCAAGCCGCGCGGAGCAGAACTCGTTGGGCGAATTGCCGGCGGCCTTTTCAAGCCTACGCGGACGGCTACCTGGGCACCGTCAATTACGACTAACCCGAGCTTGCATCTGCATAATTAAAATAATTCCGCCTCGCCCCCAATTATTCATTCACCTTTTTGCTAATATCGACCTGCGCCCCGCTTTTGCCGGCGGGTCGATTACGGTTCCCTTTTGCTTTTTTTGATTGTTGCTATGGCTGCTTTTACGCACTACTACCCCACCCTGCTCGCCAACGAAGGCGGCTACTGCCACGACCCGCTCGACCCGGGCGGCGAAACCTACCGCGGCATTGCCCGCACCGCCAACCCGCACTGGTCCGGCTGGCCCGCCGTCGACGCCGTCAAGGCCCACCTGGGCTTGCCCCACCCCGTGCCCCAGGCCGACTGGCACCAGCTCAACGTGGCGCTGGCCGCCGATGCTCCGCTGGCCGCGGCCATCGAGGCCTTTTACAAAGCCGCCTACTGGAACCCGCTGCACCTCGACGCGGTGAACTCGCAGCCCATTGCCGACCAGCTGGCCGACCACGGCGTGAATGCCGGCACCGGCCGGGCGGCCAAAATGTGGCAGTACTTGCTCAACACCGAATTCGGCGCCCACCTAGTCCTCGACGGCGAAATCGGCCCGCAGAGCGTCGCCGCGCTCAACGCCGTCGACGCCGGCCATTTCTACCAGCGGTTGATTGCCATGCGCCAGGCCTTTTACAAGTACCGCGCGGGCGCCTTCACGCCGGCCGAAGCCACCGCGCTGGCTGCTTGGCACCAGTTTTTCGCTCAGCAGCTCAACCTGCACACCGACGCGCGCATGGAAAAATACCTGGCCAGCTGGCTGGGCCGCACCCACGAAGCCTTCACGCCCACGCCCGCTTCGGTTGCGGCGGCCACGGCGTAATGCACTTTTCATAAAACGGTAAGAACGTCCTGCTGCGCTTGCCGAAGCCTTACTACCGAACAAACGACGCGGTAGTGAGGCTTCGGCAAGCGCAGCAGGACGTTCCGGTTCAAAAGAGCCTTACCGACTAGCGCGCCGGGCGCAATTCGTCGGCTTCGAAGACGCGCGGCACTTTCTTTTTGCGCACCACAATCTGGTACCGGGCGCGGTCGTGCCGCTCGTCCCACATGATGTCGGATACGACGCCGCGCAGGCGAGGCTGGCCGGGCTCCAGGTCCACGGCCTCCACCGCGTCGCCGAAGCCGAACGGGGGGCGCTGCACCGGGCGGAACAGCTCGGGGCGCACGAGGTAGTTGCGCTCGTCGTAGCGCAGCGTAATCCACTCCTCGTCCTCGCTGATTTTTTCGAAAAGCTTGTCGAGCGGCTCCACCCACTCAAAGGAGCGGCGGTTGGCCGGGTGGAGGTAGGAATAACCGTAGGCGGGCGACCAGCCATACAGGCCGTATTCGAGCATCGGACGGGGCACGGAAAGCGGAGTTGCGGTGAGAAATAGACCTCCAAAACACCGCTGCGCAGCCGCGGGTTCGGCGGGCGGCAAAAGTAGCACCGTCCAATTCGTACCGCCGGGCCTGCGGCGCAGGATTAGCCCGAGCCCGGGCAGCTGCCCTCGGAAGGCCCGGTTTAAAGCGGCGGCCTTTGGCGCCGGGAGCTAGGAGCTTCGCGACCAGCAGCCCAATCCCCAGGCACCTATGAGGCCGGGCGGCGTAGCGACGGGCACGCGCCCAACCCCGGCTGCGACGCCCGCGGCCACCAGGAATGGACCGTGGCGGTACTCTGCGAGCCGGAGGACTACACTGGCCCCGCAGCGGCACGCTACGCCTCGTCCTCTAGGATTTCGCCGCCGGCCGCGTGCTCCAGCAACCGCTGCCGCAAGGCCGGGCCGTCGTGCAGGTGGGCGAAGGACAGGCGCTCCTCGCGGCCGCTGCGGTAGCGGATCAGCAGGTCCGCTTCGCCCACGGCCACCAGCGTGTCGATGTCGGCCCAGCGCCAGTGACGCAGCGCCACCAGCGGGTTGGGGCGCAGGCTAAAGCCCTCGGCGTGCAGGTGCAGGTGGCGGCGGGCGTCGAGGCGGCGCAGGCCGAAGGCCAGGCCCACGTACACCAGCGCCACGGCCCAGTACAGCCAGGGCAGCACGTGGAACCGGGGCGGGGCGCCGGCGTCGGCAGCCTCGTGGTGGCGGTGCCAGATGTGGTAGCCTTCAAGCGCCAGAATGCCCGCGCCGGCAATTTCCAGCCACTCCACCCGGGCGCGGTGGTGCGGGTGCTGCTGCAGGTGGCGCAGCTCCCGCACTAGCAGCAGCACGTAGGCCGCGCCCACCCCGATTTCGGCTGCCGTCACCCAGCTCAGCGTCTCGCCCTGCAGCAGGGGCAGCAGGCTGCTGAGTAGCACTAGCGCGGGCACCAAGTGCGAGAGGGCCTTGGCGCGCTGCCGCCGGGCGTGGTGGCGGTGGTATACAACAATGCGGCTGGAGTCGGGGGCGAAGGAATTCACGGCGCCCAAGCACGGCAAAATCCGGCCGGGGCGCAACTCCGCGCGCATCCCTGCAGGGGCCAATGCCTCAGCTGTGCAGCTGGTAGAAGCGGAAAAACGGGTGCTCGATGGGCAGAATTTCGGTGCGCGCGAAGCCGGCCCCGCGGGCGTAGCGGGCCAGCGTGCCGGGGCGCATCACGGTGCCCGTTTCGGCCGACGGGTCCTCGGCCTTGCCCACCGGCAGGCAGTGCAGAATGCTGAAGCCGTACATCAGCCGCTCGATGGGGTCGGCGCTGGCGGAGAACTGCTCGGCCACCCGCTCGTCCATCACCAGTACGGCGCCGCTGGGGCCTGCCAGGCGGCGCATGGCGCGCAGCACGGCCACCGGCTGGCTCATGTCGTGGATGCACTCGAAGGCCGTGACCAAGTCGTAGTGGCCCTCGGTGAGCGGGGCATCGGCCGCGTCGCGCACCCGGATGCGCACCCGCTCCGAGAGGCCCGCGGCGGCCACGTTGGCCTGGGCCAGCGCCACCGACTCCTCGTCCAGATCGAACCCATCGACCACGATATCCGGGTAGCACTGCGCCAGGCCGATGCCCGACCATCCGGCCCCGCAGCCGATGTCGGCCACGCGGGCGGGCCGCTCGGATTGGCGCAGGCGGGCGTCGATATCGGGCAAGCCGGGCAGCCACTCCCGGCCCAGCTGCTGCAAGAACATGGTGCGGTTTTGCCCGGCCTGCCCCTCGCGCATGTCGGGCCCGTAGGCGCCGAAGGAGAGGCCGCCGCCGCTGCGGTACGAGGCCACCACCGCGGGCAGCGGGTGCACGATGCCGGCCATGAGTTGGGCCATGGGGGCGAGGTACTGCAGGCTGTTTTCGTCGGCCAGCACTTCGGCCGGGCCGGGCGGCAGCGCATACCGCCGCTCGGCGGCCGGGGCATGCTCGTCGTCGACGGTGAGAATGGCCGATACGGTTTGCTGCTCCAGCCACTCGCAGGCGTAGCGGGCGTCGGTGCCGGTGCGGCGGGCCAGCTGGGCGGCCGTGAGCGGGCCGCTGCGGGCCAGGACCTGGTAGTAGCCCAGCCGCACGCCCAGATACACGCCGAATACGTCGAAGGCGCCCAGCAGGGACTGCACGAACCGGTCGGCAAAGGCGTCGGCGCTGACCTCGGCGGCCGCGGCGGTGATGGTGGTTTCCATAACGCGTGGGGGTTAGGTTGATAACACCGCCGACGGACGGCTTCCGCCGGGCTTATCCTCAAGGTAATCAATATCAAGCACTAGCGCCCCGGGCCGCTGGCGCGGGTGTAACCACGACCGGCACAACCTAAACTCGACAAAAGCAGTTAGTGCGAACTGATTTGCCGCACACCGCTTTTGCTCATGCCTAGCACCTTCACTCCGAAACCACCGCGCCCCGCTGCCCAGCCGGCCGCACCCGTGGCCGCCCTGCCCGCTGGAATGGGCGCCATTTTGCACCCCGAGGGCGTCACCTTCCGCGTGTGGGCCCCGCACGCCCAGGCCGTATCGGTCGTCGGGCCCTTCAACGACTGGGACGCCGAGTCCCACCCGCTGCGCCACGAAGCCGACGGCTACTGGGCCGCCACCGTGGCCGCGCTGCCCGCCGGCACCGAATACAAGTTCTGGCTCAAGACCGAAGACGGCCGCGAGCTGACCCGCCACGACCCCTACGCCCGCCAGGTCACGCACTCGGCCGGCAACTCGGTGGTGCACGACCCCAGCTTCGACTGGGGCGACGACCACTTCGAGATGCCCGCCTGGAACGAGCTGGTCATCTACGAGCTGCACGTGGGCACCTTCTACGCCCCCGACCCCGCCCGCCCCGGCACCTTCCGCGACGCCATCGAGAAGCTGGGCTACCTGCGGGACCTGGGCGTGAATGCCGTCGAAATCATGCCGGCCACGGAGTTTCCGGGCTCCCTGTCGTGGGGCTACAACCCGGCCCACCCCTACGCCATCGAAACCGACTACGGCGGGCCTCTGGCTTTCAAAGAGTTTATCCGCGCCGCCCACCAGCACGGCATTGCCGTGATTCTGGACGTGGTCTACAACCACTTCGGCCCCGGCGACCTGGACCTGTGGCAGTTCGACGGCTGGCAGGAAAACGACGGCGGGGGCATCTATTTCTACAATGATTGGCGCGCCGAAACGCCCTGGGGCCACAACCGCCCCGACTACGGCCGCCCCGAGGTGCGCCAGTACATCCGCGACAACGCCCTGCTCTGGCTGGAAGAATACCGCGTCGACGGGCTGCGGGCCGACGCCATTGCCCACATCCGCAACGTGGACGGCACCACCGACCCCGCCCGCGACCTGCCCGACGGCTGGAGCCTGATGAAGTGGATCAACGAGGAAATCCACGCCCGCATGCCCTGGAAAATCACCATTGCCGAGGATTTGCTCGGCAACGAGTACATCACCAAAACGCCCGGCGAGGGCGGCCAGGGCTTCTCGGCCCAGTGGGATTCGGCCTTCGTGTACCCCATCCGCGACGCGCTGGTGACGCCCAACGACCAGGACCGCAGCATGGCGGCCGTGGCCGCGGCCCTGACCAAAGTCTACAACGGCGACGCGTTTCAGCGCGTGGTCTACACCGAGTCGCACGACGAGGTGGCCAACGGCAAGGCCCGCGTGACCGAGGAAATCATGCCCGGCAACGCGGCCTCCTGGTTTCCGAAGAAGCGCTCCACCCTGGGCGCCGCGCTGGTCTTCACCGCCCCGGGCATCCCGATGATTTTCCAGGGCCAGCCCATGCTCGCCGACGGCTCGTTCAGCGACGACCAGCCGCTAGACTGGAGCCGCGAGGAGCAGTTCGGGGGCCTGGTGCACCTGTACCGCGACCTGATAGCGCTGCGCCGCAACCAGCGCGGCACCACCGGCGGCCTGCGGGGCCAGCACATCGAGGTGCTGCACGTCAACGACGAAGACAAGGTGCTGGCCTTCCGGCGCTGGGCCGACGGCGGCCCCGCCGATGACACCGTCGTGCTCTGCAACTTCGCCGACCGCAGCCACGAAGCCTACACCATCGGCCTGCCCGCAAGCGGGCAGTGGCACGTGCGTTTCAACTCCGACTGGGCCGGCTACGACCAGGAGTTCGGCAACTTCGAGAGCGTGGGGACTCAGGCCGACGCAGGCGACTACGACGGGCAGCCGTTTGCGGGCTCCTTCGGGCTGGCGCCCTACTCGGTGCTCATTATTTCGCAGGACGCGGACTAGCCCCGGCAACACACTTGGGCGGCGGGCGGCGGCGGTTTTGAAAAAAACGGCGCCGCCCGCCTTTTTGCGACTGGTTTGCCCGCAAAACCACCGGGCAGCTTCTATCTTGCCGCAAGTCCTCCAACGCGCCCCTTACCGAATGCAGTTTCCCGCCTCCGCCCCCGAAACCGTTGTGCCCAGCGCCTTGCTCCTGGAAGTCGCCTGGGAAGTGTGCAACCAGGTCGGCGGCATCTACACCGTTATCCGCTCCAAGGTCCCGGCCACCGTCGACGTGTGGAACGACCGGTACTGCCTGCTCGGCCCCTATTTTCCGCAACAGGCCCAGGCCGAGTTCGAGCCCCTGTCGGACACCCAGCTGGCGGCCGCCTACCACGACCCGGTGGCCCGCGCCGTGCGCCGCCTGCGCCAGCAGGGCGTGGAGGTGCACTACGGCCACTGGCTCGTCACCGGCAAGCCGCGGGTGGTGCTCTTGTCGCCGTTTCAGGCCTACAACCAGCTCGGGCAGCTCAAGGCCGACCTCTGGGAGCACCACCACATTCCCTCGCAGGAGCACGACGACCTCTTGCACCAGGTTACGGCCTTTGGGCACCTGGCCACGCGCTTCGTGCAGACCTTGGAGGCCGAAGCCGCCGCCGCCGAGTACCGCATCATTGCCCACTTCCACGAGTGGATGGTGGGCTCGGCCATTCCGGCCCTGCGCCGCGAGCAGTCGAAGGCCAAGCTGGTATTTACCACCCACGCCACCCTGCTCGGCCGCTACCTGGCCATGAACGACCCGAACTTCTACGACCACCTGCTGTACGTGGACTGGGAGCGGGAAGCCAAGCACTTCAACATCGAAACGGCCGTGCGCATGGAGCGCGCCGCCGCCCACGGCGCCCACGTGTTCACCACCGTGTCGGAGCTGACGGTGCGCGAGTGCATTTACCTGCTCGACCGCATTCCGGACGCGGTGCTGCCCAACGGGCTAAACATCGAGCGGTTTGTGGCCCTGCACGAGTTTCAGAACCTGCACCAGCTCTACAAGTCGAAGATTCACGAATTCGTGATGGCGCACTTTTTCCAGTCGTACTCCTTCGACCTGGACAAGACGCTGTACTTCTTTACCTCCGGCCGCTACGAGTACCACAACAAGGGCTTCGACCTCACGCTGGAGGCCGTGGCGCGGCTGAACTACCGCATTCAGCAGAGCGGGCTCGAAGGGCAGGTGGTCTTGTTCATGATTACCAAGCGGCCCTACCACAGCATCAACGCCGAGGTGCTGCAGAGCCGGGCCATGCTCGACGAAGTGCAGAGCACCTGCGAGGCCATCGAGCAGCAGGTGGGCGAAAAGCTGTTTTACCAAGCCGCCAGCTCCGCCGACTACCAGCTGCCCAACCTCAACAGCCTCGTCGACGACTACTGGAAGCTGCGCTACCGCCGCGCCCTGCAAAGCTGGAAGACCACCCGCCTGCCCCCGGTCGTGACCCACAACCTCGTGGACGACGGCAAGGACGAAATCCTGGAATTCGTGCGCCGCGCCAACCTGGTGAACAACCGCCACGACCGGGTCAAGGTCGTCTACCACCCCGATTTCGTGTCGACTACCTCCCCGCTGTTCGGCATGGACTACGGGCAGTTCGTGCGCGGCTGCCACCTGGGCGTGTTTCCGAGCTACTACGAGCCCTGGGGCTACACCCCGCTGGAGTGCATTGCCAGCGGCGTGCCGGCCGTCACCTCCGACCTCTCCGGCTTCGGCGACTACGTGCAGCAGCACGTGCCCGACCACGAGCAGAAGGGCATTTTCGTGGTGCGCCGCAAGGAGCGCAGCTTCGACGAGGCCGCCGAGGAGCTGACCGACATGCTCTGGCGCTTCGTGATGCTCAACCGCCGGGAGCGAATCATGCAGCGCAACCAGGTGGAAAGCTCCTCCGGACAGTTCGACTGGCACCAGCTGCGCCAGCACTACGACCACGCCTACGAGTTGGCCCTGGAGCGGGAGTAAGCGGCCATGCAACGTCTGCTCCTGCCCTGCCTGCTGCTGGCGGCCACGGCGGCCCTGGCCCACGAGTTCTGGCTGCAGCCCACGCGCTTCGCGGTGGCGGCGGGCAGCCGCGTGCACCTGGGCCGCTGGGTCGGGGCCGATTTTCAGGGCACGCGCTGGACCGGCCTGAGCGCCCGGTTGGAGCAGCTGACGCACTTCGAGCCCGGCACCGCCGCCCCTGCCGACCTCACTGCCGCCGCCCGCGCCGCCGACACGCTCAGCACCACCGTGGCACTGCGGCAGCCCGGCGTGCACCTGCTGGCCCTGCAAACCAACGACGCCTTTATCACCCTGCCCGCGACCGAGTTTGAAGCTTATCTGAAGGAAGAAGGCCTGAGCGACGCGAGCTGGCTGCGGCAAAAGCGCAAGCAGCAGGAGCAGCCCGGCCGCGAAGCCTACCGCCGCTGCGCCAAAACCCTGCTGCTGGCCGGTCCCGCCGCGGCCCTGACTGCCGATACCACTTACCGCCGCCGCGCGGGCCACCCGCTCGAAATCATTCCCGAGCAAAACCCCTACGCCTTGGCGCCCGGGGCCTCGCTCACGGTGCGGGTGCTGGCCGATGGCCGCCCGGCCGCGGCCCAGGCCGTGCAGGTGTGGCTGCGGCCCCTGGGCGGGCAGCCGCCCAAACATTTTACCCTGCACACCAACCAAAACGGCCGGGCGCTGTTTCAGCTGCAGTACCCGGCCGAAGTGCTGCTGGCCACCGTGCGCATGGTGGCCCTGCCCAAGCACCCGCAGGCCGATTGGCAGAGCACCTGGGCCTCCCTCACTTTTGGGGCCCCGGGCCGTTGAAATTGATGGAAAACCTATAACTTCGTAGGGTTCCCCTCGTACCTGAGACCCGGCTTTTTTTCTTACCTTCGCAACCTACCCCCCTCTCGAAAGCAACCACCTTCCTGGTATGAAGTACTCCATCGATAAAAAAGAGAACTACACGATCATCACGATTGACGAGAAAAAGCTCGACACTACCGTTGCGCCGGATCTGAAGTCGGAGTTCGTGAAGCTCAACGCCGAGGGCATCAACAACCTGATCCTCGACCTGCAGAATGTGAAGTACACTGATTCGTCGGGTCTGAGCTCCATCCTGATTGCCAACCGCCTGTGCAACTCCACCGGCGGCCTGCTGGTGCTGACCGGCCTGCAAGACCACGTGATGAAGCTTATCACCATCTCGAAGCTGGAGTCGGTACTGCACATCCTGCCCACGGTGGAAGAAGGCATCGACCGCATTTTCCTGCACGCCATCGAGCGTGACTTGACCAGCAAGGAGTAGTTTCCGCTTAGTTGTCAGTCGAGAGGTTGTCAGTTGTCAGTGCGAGAAGCTGGCAACTGACAACCTTCTTCTTTTGGTAGCGGCCCCAGCTAGTGCTGACAATGGATAACTAACAACAGACCACTGTTTTGGAGTTTGAGCTTACGATACTCGGCAGCGCTTCCGCCACGCCCATGCTCGGGCGCCACCACACGGCGCAGGTGCTCACCGTGGGCCGCGAGCCGTATCTGATTGACTGCGGCGAAGCTACCCAAGAGCGCCTGATCGAGCAACGCATCCGCTTTGGGCGCATCAACCGCATCTTTATCTCGCACCTGCACGGCGACCATTTCTTCGGCCTGTTCGGGCTGCTGGGCACCCTGCACCTGCAGGGCCGCACCGAGCCGCTGCAGCTGTTCGGCCCCGCCGGCCTCGACGAAATCATCACCACCCAGCTGCGCTGCTCCGGCACGCCCCTGGCCTACGACGTGGACTTCGTGGCCGTCGACACCGAGCGGCACCAGCTGATTTATTCCGACCACTTGGTGCAGGTGTACACGCTGCCCATGCGCCACCGCATTCCGTGCTGCGGCTACCTGTTTCGGGAGCAGCCGCGGCGCCGGCGCTTGGTGAAGGAGGCCCTGCCCGACTCACTCACGCCCGAGCAGCTGCAGGCCCTGACCCGCGGCGAAGACCTCAGCGACGAAGCCGGCCACGTATGGCTGCGCCACCACGACGTGAGTACCGAGCCGCCCGCGCCCCGCAGCTACGCCTACTGCTCCGACACGGTGTACCAGGAAAGCTTAGCCGAGCTGGTCCGCGGCGTCGACCTGCTCTACCACGAGTGCACCTTCCTGCACGAAATGCTCGACCGGGCCCAGCAAACCGGCCATTCCACCGCCCGGCAGGCTGGGCAGCTGGCGCGCCTAGCCGAGGCAAAGCAACTGCTTATCGGCCACTTCTCCTCCCGCTACCGCGACCTGCAGCCCTTGCTCAGCGAAGCCCGCCGCGAGTTCGAGCCCACGCAGCTGGCCGTGGAAGGCCTAACGGTGACGCTGTAGCCGGGGCATTACGCCAAAGGAAAAGCACGTCATTCCGAGCGAAGCCGATCAATCTCGCGTGCTGACTTCCAATAGTAATTTCTTTGTTCAAAGAGGGCTTTACTACCTGGCATCAGCACGCGAGATTGATCGGCTTCGCTCGGAATGACGTGCTATTTGCTGCTCTAAACGACTTATTTTGCCCTCATGTCTACTCCGGCCAACTCGCTGTTTGCCCACAAGAAGCAGCAGCTCTACCTGGTGCTCAGCGCCATCTTCATCGTCAATGCCCTGCTAGCCGAAATCATCGGGGTGAAGATTTTTCACGTCAACGGGTTAATCGGCCTGCCCGAAACGGTGCCGGGCGACCTGACGGCGGGCGTGCTGATCTGGCCGGCAGTGTTCGTGACGACGGACATCCTCAACGAGTACTTCGGGCCCAAGGGCGTGCTGCGGGTGAGCCTGCTCACGGCCGGGCTGATCCTCTATGCCTTTGGCGTCATCTACGCCACCACCCGGCTGCAGCCGGCCGCCTTTTGGCTCGACGTGAACAAGGCCGACGCCCAGGGCCGGCCCTTCAACATTGACTACGCCTACCAGAGCATTTTCCGGCAGGGCGGCAACATCATCATCGGCTCCATTGCGGCCTTCATCGTGGGCCAGCTGCTCGACGCGACGGTGTTTCAGCGCCTGCGCCGCATCACCGGCAGCCGCCTGATCTGGCTGCGCGCCACCGGCTCCACGCTTATTTCCCAGCTCGTCGACTCGTTCGTGGTGTTGTTCGTGGCTTTCTACGTGTTCGGCAATTGGTCCTTCGAGCAAGTGCTCAGCGTGGCCAACACCAACTACTGGTATAAATTCGCGGCCGCCGTGCTGCTCACGCCGGTGCTTTACCTGGCCCACAACCTCATCGACCGGTACCTGGGCCAGGCGGAAACTACCGAGCTGCAGACGGAAGCGGCCCAGAACGTGTCGGTGTGAGGCTTGCCCTTGGTTATGAAACTGCTTTTTCCGCTACTAGCCGCTGGCCTGCTTTCCACCGGCGCCACTGCCCAAATAATGGTCCCGCCCGGGCCGGGGGGCGTGCCCGGCCGTATGCCCACGCGGGCGCTGGGCCCGACGGGCTATGCGACTGCGCAACCGGGCACCTGCGTGTTGCCAGACAGCTCCCGCGTCAAGGGGGAGCTGTGGCTGCGCTACGGCAAGCACCCGAACTTGGAAGTCGAAACCGACGACGGGCAGAAACGGGAGTACACGCCCCGGCAGTTGGCGTATTTCACCATCGGCCCGGCCACGTTTGTTCCCGTTGACTTCGTGCAAAATGCCCGCAGCACGGATAGCACCAGCATCACACCGGTCTTTGCCAAGGTGCTCGAAAAAGGCAACATCGAAGTCCTGCGCTACAGCTACACGGCCAACGTGGGCGGGGTGCGCATGTCCACGTTGCTGCTGCGGCAGCGCGGCGCCACGACCTGGGCGCAGCTACCCGAAGGCGGGGCCATGACCAGTCAAAAACGCCTGCGCGAGGTAGTGGGGCCCTTGGTGGCCGATCAGCCGTCCTACGCCCGCATCCTGACCACCGGCCGCATCACGATTGAAAACCTGCCGGAGTTTCTCCATTCGTACAACGCCTACGCGGCGAAGCAGCCTTAACTTTACCCCATGTCCCGCATCCTGACCGGCATTCAGAGCACCGGCCGCCCGCATTTGGGCAACCTGCTCGGCGCCATCCTGCCCGCCATCGAATTATCGAAAAGCGCGGCCAACACCTCCCTGCTCTTCATCGCCGACCTGCACTCCCTCACGCAAGTGCGCGACGCGGAGTTGCTGCGCCACAACACCTACTCGGTGGCCGCCGCGTGGCTAGCCTGCGGCTTCGACACGGAGAAGAACCTGTTCTACCGGCAGTCGGACGTGCCGCAGGTAACCGAGCTGGCTTGGTACCTGTCGTGCTTCACGCCCTACCCGATGCTGGCCAACGCGCACTCGTTCAAAGACAAGTCGGACCGGCTCGCGGACGTGAATGCGGGCCTGTTTACCTACCCCGTGCTCATGGCGGCCGACATCTTGCTCTACGACGCGGACTTTGTGCCGGTGGGCAAGGACCAGATTCAGCACCTGGAAATCACCCGCGACATTGCCAGCACCTTCAACAACCGCTACGGCGACACCTTCGTGCTGCCCCAGGCCCGCACCGACGAACAGATCCAAACCATTCCGGGCCTCGACGGGCAGAAGATGAGCAAGTCCTACGGCAACATCATCGACATCTTCCTCGACGACAAGGCCCTGCTGAAAAACATCCGCGGCATCGTTTCGGACAGCACCCCGCTGGAGGCGCCCAAAAACCCGGATACCGACACCACTTTCAAGCTGTTTTCGCTGCTGGCCACGCCCGAGCAAACGGCCGAAATGCGCCAGAACTACCTCAACGGCGGCTACGGCTACGGCCACGCCAAGCAGGCCCTGTTCGAGGTCATCCGCACGCGCTTCGCCCAGGAGCGGGAGCAGTTCAACTACTTCATGCAAAACCTGCCGGAAGTGGACCGCCGCCTCGCCGAAGGCGCCCGCAAAGCCCAGGACTATGGCAGCACGGTGCTCAACAAAGTGCGGGAGAAAGTAGGCTACCAAGCCCGGTAGCAGCCAGCCGTCCTTGCGAACGAACCGAAGGTCGACGTAGTCAAGCGCGGCAATGATGCCGCTCGCGGCACGACGGCCCGACTGGCACCAACCGAAAACAGCCCCGCCCGAAACCAAGTAACTCTGGTTTCGGGCGGGGCTGGTTTTTGGGTCGGAGGTATTGCGCCGGCGGGGCTGCTGGAGGAAGGATTACTTCGTCGTGCCTCCTCGCAAGGACGGAGGGGTGGCCCGCGGCCTTTTTCAGTGCCGTTTCAGCGGCAAGCTTCCCTTCACCACCTGGCTACTCAGTACGTCAGGCCGTCGTAGCCTTGGTGGCGGGGCTGCTCGTTGCGGAAGTTGAAGCCCACCTTGCTGCCGCGGCTGACCTGCTGGTTTTCCAGCTTCTGCTTGACGGTAATCTTCTGGATGTCCTGAATGGGCGGGGCCATCAGGTCGTTGTTGACGGCCGCAATCATGGCGCTTTCCACGTACAGGCGCATGGCGTCCTCGTTGACGACGTTGTGCTCCATGTCGTTGTCGGGCAGGTCCAGCTGTTTGGCGCCCTCGATGTAGTAGTGGTTGTCTATGTTGATGAGCAGGCGGCCGACCAGGTAGCCCGGGTCGTTCAGGCGCTGGTACTTGATGCTGTCGGCCATGAAGTTGTAGGCCATGATGTGGCCGAAGAAGCGGCGCCGGAAATCCTCGCTCACGTAGCGCGAGCCGAACAGCGGGAAGTCGTCGGGGAAGGTGATGATGTTGGAGTGCATCACGAACACCAACAAGTCGCCGCTGAAGCGGATGTGAAACTCCAGCTCGTTGACCGGCCGGTACTCGATGACCACGCTGGAATCCACCGAGGTGACGCGGCGCGTCAAATCCAGCACCAGCTCCTGCGTGACGGTGCGCAGGCACTCGAAGGCAGCTTGCGCGTTGCGGAAAATGGCTTGCTTGGCGGCTGATTTCTGCCGCAGGCCCTCGAAGATGATGTCGAGCTTGTCTTCGGGTTCTTCCGGCTCGGCTTCGGCCGCCGCTTTTTTGCGGCCGGCGGGCTTGGCGGGCTTGTCGGCTTTGGCCGGTTTGGCCGATTTCGCGGTGCTGGCCTTGGTTGCCTTGGCGGGCTTCTCGGCGGGGCGGGGGTCTAGCTCGGTGGGAGTTTCGGTGAACTCAGCAGATGGGGTCGGGCGGTTGTTTTCCTCGGGCATAGGTGAGCAGGCGGAGCCGTTTGGGGGTCAGGGGCAAGCGGGACGGAGCGTCCCTTCGAAATGCTGCGGAATGCCTAATGCTACGAATCTTTAGCCCGGGGGGATGGAATTTTCGACCGAAAGCTGGTCGGCGGCGTCCGGCGCGGCCGCCGAGTCGCCCAGCGCCGGCGGCCCGGCCAGCGCCGGCACCGCGGGCCACTGCGGGCTGCGAAACGCCACCGTGCGCAACCCCGGATGCGCAAACGCCGCCGTGGGCGGCAGCAGCATGGCTGCCGCGCTGGGCTGCTGCAGGGCCTGCCCCACGGTGCGCACGGCCCCGGCGGGCACGGCGGCCGTTTCCAGCCGGGCCAGCAGTTCGGCCCCGCTGATCTGGCCGATGCGCCCGGCCAACAGCGCTTCCAGTTCGGCGCGGTGCCGCACGCGGGCCCCGTTGGTCCGGAACCGCGCGTCTGCGGCCCACTCCGGCTGGCCGAGCGCCGCGCACAACTCCTGAAACTGCCGGTCGGAGCCCACGGCCAGAATCAGGCGCACGCCGTCGGCGCCCTGGTACACGGTGCCGTAGGGCACGATGCTGGGGTGGCCCGAGCCCAGGGGCTGCGGGTCGTGGCCGGTGACGAGGTAGGTGCTGGCTTGGTTGGCCAGCGAGGCCAGCCCGGCTTCCCAGAGCGACACCTGCACCAGGGCCCCCTGGCCCGTCCGCTCGCGGCGGTAGAGGGCCGTGAGCAGGCCTTCCTTGAGTTGGTGGGCGGCCAAGAGGTCCATCAGGGCCACGGGCATCTTGAGCGGGGGCTGGCCCGGCTCGCCGTTGAGGTGCATGAACCCGGCCTCGGCCTGCACCACCGCGTCGTAGCCGGCGCGGGGCTCCTGGGGGCCGTAGCCGGTTATCTGCCCGTAGATGAGCCGCGGGTGCTGCTGGCTGAGCGTGGCGTAGTCGACCTGCAGCTTTTCCGCGTCGCCGGGCTTGTAGCTGGCCAGCACGATGTCGGCCGCGCCGGCCAGGCGCTGCACCAGGGCCCGCCCGGCCGGCGTGCGCAAATCGGCCACCACCGACTGCTTGCCCCAGTTGGCGCAGGCGAAATAGGCCGACACGTCGGCGTCGGCGGGCTCGGCCGGGGTTTTCCAGCTGCGGGTCACGTCGCCGGCCGGCGGCTCGATTTTGGTAACGTCGGCGCCCAGTTCGGCCAGGAACTGCCCGACCTGCGGGCCGGCCAGCACGGCGGCCAGCTCCAGCACGCGCAGGCCGCGGAGGGGAAGCTCGGAAGCGGAGAAGTCGTTCAAAGAAAAAGGCATTGAGGAAAGGCAGCGGCCTACGGCCGAAAACGCAAGTATGCATCTTCGGCCGCCAACTTCCGGGTCCGCTCTTCGGGTTACGACAAGGGCTTGCGGGCCGCCGCGGGCACGGCGGGCGTGGCTAGCTTCACTTTGTAGCGCCTCACGCCGTTGTACTCCTCTTCCATTTTTAGCACCTCGTTGGTTTTGGTGGCAATCCAGAACACGGCGTAGTTCTGCGCGTCGTAGTTGATGCGCAGCTTCCAGCACTCGGCCGTGGCCGCGCCGATGAGCGGAATGGTTTCCTTGCCGACGACCTCGTAGGTGTACCATTTGGGCAGGACGGGCCCGCCGGGGTGGTAGAAATTGAGCACGAACTTTTTGCCTGGGGCGTAGTCGAGCAGCTCGAAGGTTTCCAAGTCCAGCTCCCAATTCAGCGTGGGTGCGGGCGTGGGCACGACCAAGGCGGCCTGCCGGTTGCCGGCCACCGAGTCGGTCCCAACGATGTTATCGCCCAAGAAATTGAAGGCCGCTACCCCGGCCCGGCGGCTGCTGGTGCGGTGGTAGACGGGCCGAAAGTTGTCGAGGCGGTTGCGCGACAAGAGTTGGCGGTTCGTCGTGGAGTCGCCCGAAAACCACTGCTGGCTGATGACGACCTCCCGACGGTTGGCGTCAATGGCCACGTGGCGCAGCCACAGGGCAGAGTTGTTGGCCTGGGGCCGGTTGCCGCGCTGCATGAACACCAGGTACTGGCGCATGCCCGGGCGCAGTTTGCGCAGCTGCTTGGCCAAGAACGTGCGGATGGTGTCGGGGGCCGACTGGCTGAAGCCGACCAGGGGCAGCAGGGCCAGCGCCCAGGCCGTTAGGAAGCGTTTCATAGCGAAAAAGGGTAGGCAAAAAGGCAAAATGCCTACTTAGACACCCGCCGGCGCGGGGCGTTGCATTCGCCGCGGGCAATAGTTGCAAGCCCGGCTTGGCCCTCGCCCGCGGCCGGGAAAGCGCCGGAGCCGCAGTACTTCTTCGCCAGCCCGGCCCCAGCGGCACCGGCCGCGCAGCCGGTTCGGGCCACTGCCGTACCTTGCCGTCATGACCAACGCCATCCAAACCGGCCTGCTTGCCTACGGCATGTCGGGCCAGCTGTTTCAGGCGCCGTTTGTGGCTGCCCACCCCGCTTTTGAGCTGCGCGCCGTGGTGGAACGCAGCCGCAAGCAGGCCCAGCAACGGTACCCCGACGTCATCAGCTACCAGTCAGTGGCCGAGCTGCTGGCCGACGAGGCCCTTGAGCTGGTTATCGTGAACACGCCCAACGACTCGCACGTGCAGCTGGCCCGCGAGGCCCTGCAGGCCGGCAAACACGTGCTGCTGGAAAAGCCCGTGGCCACAACCGTGGCCGAGTGGCGGGAGCTCTGCCAGCTGGCCCGCGCGGCGAACCGCCAGCTGCTGGCCTACCAAAACCGCCGCTGGGACTCCGATTTCCAGTCGGTGCGCCAGGTGGTGGCCAGCGGGCAGCTGGGCCAGCTGGCCGAAGTCACCTTCCGCTTCGACCGCCACAAGCTGCCCCTGCACCACAAGTTGTTCAAGGAAGAACCCCACACGCCCGGCAGCGGCCTGCTTTTCGACCTGGGCCCGCACGTGCTCGACCAGGCGCTGAGCCTGTTTGGCCGTCCCGCGCACGTGCGCCGCACCCAGGGCCAGTTCCGGCCCGGCTCCCAGGTCACCGACTACTTCCAGCTGCAGCTGCACTACCCGCAGGGCCCGCTCGTGACGGTAGTCGGCGGGCTGGTGATTCCCGAGCCCCTGCCCAGCTTCGTGCTGCACGGCACCCACGGCAGCTACCTCAAGCCCCGCGCCGACGTGCAGGAAGCCCAGCTCAACGAAGCCATGTCGCCGCTGGCCCCCGGCTACGGCCTGGAGCCCGCCGAGCTGGCCGGTCAGCTGACGGTGGTCGGCGAGGATGGCCGGCGCCAGACCAGCGCCGTGCCCGCGCCAAAGGGCGACTATATGGGCTTGTTCGAGGCCGTGTACCAGACCTTGCGCCACGGCGCCCCCTACCCCATCACCGAGGAGCAGCTGTTGTGGCAATTGCAGGCCTTCACCGAGCCCGACGACGCCTGGGAGCTGCGCCGGGCGGAGTAGCCGGGCCGCTGGGGTAAGGCGAGGCATCTGGGGCACGTCATCGGCCGTGCTCACCCAGATGCCTCGCTTTGCTCGACCTGGCTACGCTTTGCCGGCTAGTACCGGTGCGCCAGCGCCACAATGTCTTTGACTTCGAGGACGCGCTTTTCGTAGCCGTGGCGGGTTGCGTTGAGCATGGCCCGGCCTACTTCGGCCATGGTCGAGACGAAGCCCGGGGTCAGCCGCCGCGCCAGCGGGTACAGCCAGGCCACGTACTTGTAGAACGGCAAGATGTTGCGCTGCCCGGGCGTGGCTTTCATGAAGCCCGGCCGGAACGCGTACCCGTTCGGGAAGAGGCGCAGCAGCTCGTTTTCGGTGCGGCCCTTCACGCGGGCCCACATCTGCCGGCCTTTCCCCGACGAGTCGGTGCCGCTGCCCGAAACGTAGCAAAACGTCAGCTGCGGATTCAGGAGGGCCAGGGTGCGGGCAAAGCCTAGCGTCAGGTCGTAGGTCAGGCGGGTGTACTCGGGCTCCTTCATGCCCACCGACGAGACACCCAGGCAGAAGTAGCAGGCGTCGTAGCCCTGTAGCTCCTGGGCAATGGCCTCGGGGTGTTCAAAGTCCTGGAGCAAGACCTCGCGCAGTTTGGGGTGCTGCCGACCGGTGGGCTTGCGCGTGACGACCAGCACCCGCTGCACGTCGGGGGCCTGCAGGCATTCGAGCAGCACGCCTTCGCCCACCATGCCGGTGGCACCGGTTACGATTACGTTCATCTGGTTGGTTATCCGTGGGGTGTGTTCTTGCTACGACGCAGCGCCCCCGCCGATACTTTATCGGCGGGCCTAATTTCTTGTTCCTGCGCGTTGCCCGGGCCCGCACACTACGGCCGAGCGGCAGGCTGTCAGCGGGTTGCCGGCGCCGCCCCGAACCATCCTGGCGCCGGGGCTGTTCTTTTCGCGTATCTTTAGCCAGAATACGCTGCTGTTTGCTGACCAGGAACCCAAGGTCAGCCATCTTTTCAACCCAATTGCTGAACCCTTGACGTTCGACGATTTCCAACTGCACCCCGACGTAGCCGACGGGGTACACGGCATGGGCTACTCCAAGCCCTCCCCCATTCAGGAGCAGGCCATTCCGGCCGCGCTGGCCGGCAAAGACCTCATTGCCTGCGCCCAGACCGGCACCGGCAAAACCGCCGCCTACCTGCTGCCCGTCCTTGATTTCATTGCCTACGAGCGCCCCGAGCACACCACTGCCCTCATCCTCTGCCCCACGCGCGAGCTGGCCAAGCAGATCGACGAGCAGGTGGAAGGCTTCGGCTACCACGTCGGGGCTTCGTCCATTGCCATCTACGGCGGCGGCAAAAGCGAGAACTGGGAGCAGCAGAAGCGCGCCCTCACCCAAGGCGCCGACATCATCATCGCCACGCCCGGCCGCCTGATTGCGCACATGCAGCTGGGCTACGTGAAGCTCGACCAGATCGACTTCCTCATCCTGGACGAAGCCGACAAGATGCTGGACATGGGCTTTTCGGATGACATCATTCAGATTGTCAACCACCTGCCCACCAAGCGCCAGACCCTGCTCTTCTCGGCCACCATGCCGAACAAGATCCGTGAGTTTTCGAAGAAGATTCTGCACGAGCCGGAGGAAATCCGCCTGGCCGTGTCGAAGCCGGCCGAAAACATCAACCAGCAGATGTACATGGTGTACGACACCATGAAGCTGGCTTTGCTGGAGCACCTCATCGGCGAGCTGGACGTGCAGAGCATGATCCTGTTTACTTCGCGTAAGATGAACGTGGGCCCCATCGAGCGGGCCCTGCGCAAGAAAGGCCTGAACGTGCGCGGCATCACCTCCGACCGCACCCAGGAGGAGCGCGAGCAAGTCATGCGCGACTTTAAAAACAAGCAGTTCCAGATCCTGGTGGCCACCGACGTAATGTCGCGCGGCATCGACGTGAGCGAGCTGAGCCACGTGGTGAACTTCGACCTCCCGCGCGACGCGGAGGATTACGTGCACCGCATCGGCCGCACGGCCCGCGCCGGCACCTCGGGCATGGCCATTACGTTCGTGTCGGACCACGACCAGGACGCGGTGGTGAAAATCGAGAAGCTCATCGAGCGGGAGCTGGAAAAGAAGCCCACGCCCCCCGAAATTGGTCCTTCGCCCGAGTTTGACCCTAAGAAATACCGCGGCCGCGGCGCCGCCGGTCCTGGGGGCCGCGGCGGCAAATCCTCGCCTTTCGGCGGCGGTGGCCGTAGCAGCGCCGGCCGCTCGGAGCGGCCGGCGCACGCCGCGCCCAAACCGGCCCCGGCAGTAGCCCTGGCCGAAGGTGCCGAAGCCCCCGCCGTAGCCGGCGAAACCGAGGAGCAGAAAAAGCGCCGCAAGAAGCGCCGCCGCGGGCCCAAGCCCGAAGGCGCCACGGCCGGCGGTATCGAAGCCACGACGAGCACCGCGGAAGGCGCTGCCCCAACGGCAGCCGTTGCCGACGGCGAAGGCAGCACTGGCGAAGCCGCCAAGCGCCGCCGCAAGCGCGGCGGGCGCAACCGCAGTGGCCGCGGGCCCAAGCCGGAAGGAGTAGGTGCGGCCGACTCGGCACCGGTAGCCTCGGCGGCCGCGGCTGAGTAAGCGTGACCTGATTAGTACCGAAAAGCCCCGTAGCCGACGCTGCGGGGCTTTTTTATTAACCAGCCATTGAATCTACGCCGGACCTCTACTTCGTCATCCTGAGCAGGGCGAACCGAAGGTCGACGTAGTCAAGGACCTTCGGTTCGCTCTGCTCAGGATGACGGGCTAATAGCTGGTTCCCGCATTCAACTTCGCCCCGTGGCGCTGACGCTTCACCCCGGGTTTGGCCCCGCTTCGGGGCTTTTTTCGAGCGGGCGGTGGCCCATTGAGCGTGCTTAGCAGCGGATTCAGGCCCTAGCAACCCGCTTATGCGCTACCTCGCCCGCTTACTTCGCCCCGCCTCGGCAGCCCTGCTGCTTTTTACTGCCCTGCCGGCTCGCAGCCAGGATGGGGCTACTTCGGCCGCCCGATTTCCGGTACTCGACGGCTACGTGGCCCAGGGCCTGCGCAGCAACCTAGCCCTGCAGCAGCGGCAGGCCGCCGGCGACAAAGCCGAAGCCGCTTTGCGAGTAGCCCGGGCGCTCTTCTACCCCAGCCTGGACTTCAACGCCCGCTACAGCGCGGCCAGCGGCGGGCGGCGCATCGAAATACCAGTGGGCGACCTGCTCAACCCCACTTACGCTACGCTCAATCAGCTCACCGGGACGGATAACTTTCCGCAGCTGCAAAACCAGAGCACACCCTTTCTGCGGCCCCACGAGCAGGAAACCAAGCTGCGCCTGACCGTGCCGGTGTACCAGCCGGCGCTGCGCTACAACCAGGCCATCAGCCGCGAGCAGGCCGCCGTGGCCGCCCTCGACGTGCAGCGCTACCGCCGCGAGCTGGTCAAGGAAATCAAGGTGGCCTACTTCAACTACCTGGCCGCCCGGCGCGTCATCGAGCTGTACGGCCGCACCCGGCAGCTGGTGGAGCGCAACCAGCACGTCAGCGAGAAGCTGGTGCAGAACCAGCGCGCCACGCCCGACGTGGTGTACCGTGCCCGGGCCGAAGTCAGTGCCGTGGACCAGCAGCTGGCCGAGGCCCGCAAAAACGAGCAGGTGGCCCGGGCCTACTTCAACTTCCTGCTCAACCAGTCCCAGGAGCAGCCCGTGACGGCCCTGCCCGACTCGGCCCTGGCCCTGCCCGCGCCCCAGCCCCTGCCGGCCCTGACCGAAACCGCCGGCACCACCCGCGAGGAGTTGCAGCAGCAGCAGAAGGCCGTATCGATGGCCGACCTCAGCCTGGGTCTAGCCCGCTCGCGCTACCAGCCCACCGTGGCCGGCCTCGTCGACCACGGCTACCAGGGCCCGCGTTACGACTTCCGCAACCGCGACGGTAACCGCTTTACGCAGGCCTCGCTGGTGCTGAACTGGAACCTGTTTGGGGGCCTGCAAAACCGCGCCCAGACGGCCCTAGCCCGCGCCGAGCAGCGCCAGCAAACCACCCGTCTGCAGGAAGCTCAGGCCCAGATCAGCCTGGAAGTGCGCCAGGACTACTACGCCCTGGAAGCCACTCGCGCCACCGTGCTGGCCGCCGAAGCCCGCCTGCGCAGCGCTGCCCAGGCCTTCCGGCTGGTGAGCCGGCAGTACGAGGAAGGCCTCACCCCGCTGTTGCAATTCATCGACGCGCGCACCACCTACACCAACGCCGAGCTCAACCTCATCCTGAGCAAGTATGCCTACCTCGGCCAGCTGGCCCGAGTGGAGCGCAGCGCGGCCACTTACCCGCTGGCGGCTGAATAGAGCCCGTTTCACCGTCCCTTCCGACAACTCGCGGGCCCGGTCACTACACCGCCCCGCTCAGCCCTTTGCTAACAAGCCCATGCTACGCCCAGCCTTACTCCTGCTTACCGCTTCCGCCGCGCTGCTGACCGCCAGCAGCTGCGGCTCCAAGGAAACCCAGGCCGCAGCCGCGCCGCCTACCGCGGAAGCTTCGGCCGATACCGAGCTCATCCCGGTGCAGACGGTGCCGCTAGCCGCTCAGCCGCTGACCGAGGCCATCCGTGCCAGCGGCAAGCTTTCCTCCGCCACCGAGCTGCGCCTGGGCTTCAAAGTCGGCGGTATCGTAACAGAGCTAGGTCCCCGCGAAGGCGACGAGGTGCGCCGCGGGCAGGTGCTGGCCCGCGTGAATCCGGCCGAGGTGGGGGCGCAGGTGACGCAGGCGCGGGAAGCCCTGGCGCAGGCCGAGCGCAGCCTGCAGCGCAGCCAGAACCTGTACCGCGACTCGGTGGCAACGCTGGAGCAGGTGCAAAACGCCCGCACTGCCGTGGCTGCCGGCCGCGCCGCCGTGCAGGCCGCCGAGTTCAACCAGCAGTACGCCACCATCGTGGCGCCGGTGAGCGGGCGGGTGCTGAGCCGCCGCGCCGAGCCGGGCGAGCTGGTGGCCGCCGGCGCCCCGGTGTACGAGCTCAGCTCCTCGGACGCGGCCTGGGTGCTGCGCGTGGGCCTGGCCGACCGCGACGTGGTGCGCGTGCGCCTCGGCGACGCGGCCACCATTCACCTCGACGCCTACCCGGAACTGGACTTCCGGGGCCGCGTGAGTCGACTGGCCCAAACCAGCGACCCGGCCAGCGGCACCTACGAGGCGGAAATAACCGTGCAGCCCGCCGGGCGCAAGTTGGTATCGGGGCTGGTGGGCGAAGTGGACATTACTCCACGGGCCGGGGCGGCCGTGGCCACGGTGCCGGTGGAGGCTTTGGTCAGCGCCGACGGCAGCCGGGGCTACGTGTACACCCTGCGCGGCCGCGGGCCGCAGGTGCAGCAGCACCCGGTGCGCGTGCTGCGCCTGCTGGGCGGGCAGGTGGCCATAGCCTCCGAGTTGCCGCTAGGCACGCCCATCATCAGCCAGGGCGCGGCCTACCTCACGCCCAGCTCGCGGGTGACGGTGCAGTAACCCCCGCTTCTCTCCCACTCCAAACCGAAGAACGCCGTGCGTATCGCCGCTTTTTCCGTCAAGAACTACCAGTTCATGCTGGTGGTGTTTCTGCTGGCGCTGGGCCTGGGCCTGAACGCGCTGCTGACCATGCCCCGGGCCGAGGACCCCTCGCTGTCCTCGCCGAGCTTCGCCGTGGTGGCCGTGTACCCGGGCACCAACCCCACCGACATGGAGGATTTGGTGGTCAAGCCCCTGGAGGAAAAGCTCAACGGGCTCGACAACGTCAAGAAGCTCGTCACCACCATCGACGACGGGCTGGCCGTGGTGCGCATCGACTTCGTGTACTCCGAGGACCCCGACGACAAGTACGCCGAGGTGCTGCGCGAAATCAACAACCTGCGCCCCCAGCTGCCGGCCGATCTGGCCGCGCTGGAAGTGCAGAAGTTCACCCCTTCGGACGTGAACATCCTGCAGGTGGCGCTGGTGTCGCCGACCTTGCCCTACAGCGCGCTGCAACAGCAGGCCGAGGAGCTGCAGGACCGCCTGCAGAAAATCAAGGCGCTGAAGAAAGTGGAAACCTGGGCCTACCCGCTGCGGCAGGTGCGCGTGAACCTGAACCTGGAGAAAATGGCCCGGCTCGGGCTAGGGCTGAACCAGGTGCTCGGGGCCATTCAGAGCGAAAACGTGAACATTCCCGGCGGCTCGGTGGAAGCCGGCCCCAAGAAGTTCAACATCAAAACCAGCGGCCGCTACGCCGACCTGGCGGAGGTGCAAAACACCGTGGTGCAGGCCTCGGCCCAGGGCGTGGTTTACCTCAAGGACGTGGCCGACGTGAGCTTCAACTACGAGGAGGAAAACTACCTCGGCCGGCTCAACGGGCAGCGCGCCGTGTTCGTGTCGGCGGCCATGAAGGACCAGCAGAACATCATTGCCGTGCGCGACGAGCTGACGCCGGTGCTGGCGCAGTTCCAAAAGGATTTGCCCAAGGACATCCAGTACGTCAAGAGCTTCGACCAGGCCGATAACGTGGGCCACCGCCTCACGGGCTTCACCCGCGACTTCGGCATTGCCATCTTCCTGGTGCTGCTCACGCTAATTCCGCTGGGCTGGCGGGCCTCGGTGGTGGTCATGATTTCCATTCCGCTCTGCCTGGCCATCGGGCTGGCCATCCTAAATTTGCTCGGCTTCAGCATCAACCAGCTCAGCATCGTGGGCTTGGTGGTGGCCCTGGGTTTGCTCGTCGACGACAGCATCGTAGTGGTCGAAAACATCGAGCGGTACCTGCGCGCCGGCTACGGCCGGGTGCAGGCCGCCATCAAGGCCACCGAGCAGATCAGCCTGGCCGTGGTGGGCTGCACCGCCGTGCTCATCCTGGCCTTTTTGCCGCTGGTGTTTCTGCCCGAGGGCGCCGGCGACTTTATCCGCTCCCTGCCCATGGCCGTCATTACCACGGTGCTGGCTTCGCTGTTCGTGGCCCTGACCATCGTGCCCTTCCTGTCGAGCCGCATTCTGTCGGCGCACGAGCACGCCGAGGGCAACTTCTTTCTGCGCGGGCTGAACCGGGTGCTGGAGCGCACCTACAAGCCATTGCTCGACCGCGCCCTGCACCGTCCCTACCTGGCGCTGGCCGTGGCCGGGGCCATCTTCGTGGGCGCCCTAGCCCTAATTCCGACGGTGGGCTTCAGCGTGTTTCCGCGCTCCGAGAAGCCCATGTTCCTGGTGACCATCGAGACGCCGCTGGGCACCTCGCTCTACGAAACCGACCGCGTGGCCCGGCGCGTGGAACGCGAGCTGGCCCGGGAGCCGCAGGTGCGCAACTACGCCACCAACGTGGGCCACGGCAACCCGCGCATCTACTACAACATCGTGCCGCGCAACACCACCGCCAACTTCGCCGAGCTGTTCGTGCAAACCCAGCCGCTGGAAGTCAAGGAGCTGGAGGCGCTGGTGACCCGCCTGCGCGGCCGGCTGACCAACGTGCCCGGGGCCAAAATCGAGGTCAAGCAGTTTGAGCAGGGCCCGCCGGTGGAGGCGCCCATTGCCATCCGCGTCTTCGGCGACAACCTCGACTCCCTGCGCAGCCTGGCCTTCCGCGTCGAGAAGCTGCTGGCCCGCACCGAGGGCACCATCTACGTGAATAACCCGCTCACCGCCCTGGGCACCGACCTCAAGGTGCGCATCAACAAGGACAAGGCCGGCTTGCTGGGCATCCCGGTCAGCGAAATCGACCGCACCGTGCGCCTGGGCGTGGCCGGCCTGAACGTGGGTACCTTCCAGGTGGAGGGCGACGACAACGACTACAACATCAACGTGAGCTTGCCCCGCGGGCAGCGCCAGACCCTCGACGCCTTCGACAAGCTCTACGTGACCAGCCGCTCGGGCGCCCTGGTACCCCTGCGCCAGCTGGCCGACCTGCGCCTGGAAGCCAGCCCGACCAGCATCCGCCACTACGACAAGGACCGCTACGTGACCATCACCGCCTCGGTGAAGCCGGGCTACCTGACCAACAACGTCTACGAGAAGGTCATCGGCCAGCTCGATGCGTTCAAGTTTCCGGCCGGCTACCGCTACGTGGCCGCCGGCGAAAAGGAAAGCGCCCAGGACTCCTTCGGCGGGCTCGGCACCATTGTCATCATCACCATCTTCGGCATCTTGGCCGTGCTCATCCTGGAGTTCCGCACCTTCAAGAGCACGCTCATCGTGCTGTCGGTCATCCCGTTGGGCGTCATCGGCGCGGTGGTAGCCCTGCTGCTCACCGGCAATTCTTTCTCTTTCGTGGCCGTCATCGGCCTGATTGCCCTCATCGGCATCGAGGTGAAGAACTCCATCCTGCTCGTGGACTTCACCAACCAGCTGCGCCTGCAGGGCCGGGGGCTGGACGAGGCCATCGAGGAAGCCGGGCAGGTGCGCTTCATTCCCATCCTGCTGACCACGCTCACCGCCATCGGCGGGCTGGTGCCGCTGGTGCTCGAAGGCAACCCGCTCTACTCCCCGCTGGCCTGGGTGCTCATCGGCGGGCTGATTTCCTCGCTGCTGCTCACGCGCATCGTCACGCCGGTGCTATACAAATTGTTACCGCCTACCCTGCCCGAAACCGCTAAAACGCCCGCCAGGGTCGAACAAGCCGCCGGGGAGCTGGTTCCGGCTTAGCACTTATGTACCGACCCGTTTGGTAGCAGCGCCCGGCCCGCTGCGGCCGCCTTTGCCCAGTCTAGGCGGAGTAAAGTAAATGCTGACCAGCTGCGTCAGCCCTGCCTGAAACGCCCAGGGCGTTGCGCCAACCCCCTTTCTCACCATCCGCATGGAAACCTCAATTCAATGGCAGGTTGAACGCCTGCTGCGCCACAAACAACACTCGGCCTTTCGCCTGCAGCCCGATTCCAAGCTCAGCGACGACCTGGGCCTGGATTCCATCGAACTGGTGGAGCTGGTCATCGACCTGGAACGCCGCTTCCACATCGAAATTCCCGATCCGCGGGTGGAAACGCTGCGCACCGTGCAGGACGTGGTCCGCTGCGTGGAAGACCTGCTGCTGACGCCCGCGCAGGCCGCCTGATTAGGCCCCGAAACTATATCTTAGAGCTGCTATGGAAGCTCCCGCCCCGCCCTTCGTCGCCCCCGACTACTCCGCCGCTGACACCTGCCGGCTGGCCCCGCGCACTTGGCTGCGCCTGGCCAAGTGGGAACTGGGCGAGGCGCAGCTGCACCTGCTGGGCATCCCGCTGGTAGCACTGATTATCTGGCTGCTGCACAGCCGGGGCTCGGTGGCGGAGCTGGCCTTCGGCACGTTTTGCACCGCCGTCTGCTGGGAGGGCGACCGGCAAATCATGTTTGCCCTGCGCCGCCGCTACCCCAACTACCAGTCCACCCTAATCCGCTTAAGCCTGCAGGCCCTGCTGATTTTGGCCTACACCCTGCTGGTCAACGTGGGCATGGCCGCCGTGCGCAGCTGGGTGTTTATGCCGGAGCTGCAGTACGGCCAGTCCTACGCCAGCTGCCTGCTGCACTCGCTGCCGGCCACGGCCATCGTGCTGCTGATCTACGAGTCGGTGTACTTTTTCCAGGAATGGAAACGCTATTACCTGCGCACCGCTTGGCTGGAAAAGGAGCGCGCCGTGAGCCAGCTGGCCGCCCTCAAGCAGCAGGTCGATCCGCACTTTCTGTTCAATACCCTGAACACGCTGGCGGCACTGGTCGGCGACAACGAGCCCGCCCAGGAATTCCTCGACGAGCTGGCCAACGTGTACCGCTACGTCCTCTCCCGCCGCGACCAGGCCACCGTGACCCTGGCCGAGGAAATGGCCTTCGTCGAGTCGTACGTGTACCTGAACAAGATTCGCCACCAGGAAGCGGTGCAGGTGCTGAGCCAGCTGCCCGCGGCCGTCCTGCAGCAGCACGTGCCGCCCTTGTCAGTGCAGATGCTGGTGGAAAACGCCATCAAGCACAACGCGGCCAGCCCGCAGCGGCCGTTGCGCATCGAGCTGTGCGAGGCCGCGGGCTACGTGCAGGTCAGCAACAACGTGCAGCCCAAAACCCAGCTGGCCCGCGGCGCCCGCCTGGGCTTGCGCAACCTGCAGGAGCAGTTTCAGCTGCTGGCCGGGCGCGAGGTGCTCGTCGAGCAGGACGCGGGCCGCTTTGCCGTCAAACTCCCCTTGCTTACCCCCGCCCATGCGCGCCGTACTCATTGAAGACGAAGCCCCCGCGGCCCAGCGCCTCACCCAGCTGCTCGGCCAGCACCCCGACGTGCAGGTGGAAGTCCGGCTGGCCAGCGTGGAAGAAGCCGTGGCCTGGTTTGCCTCGCACCCCGCCCCCGACCTCATCTTCGCCGACATCCAGCTGGCCGACGGGCTGAGCTTTGAAATCTTCGACGCGGTGGCCGTGCGCAGCCCCATCGTCTTCACCACCAGCTACGACGAGTACGCCCTGCAGGCCTTCTCGCTGCACAGCGTGGATTACCTGCTCAAGCCCATCAACGCCGGGCAACTGGGCCGGGCCCTGGGCAAGTACCAGTTTTGGCAGCAGCAGGAACCCGCCCGCCAGCAGCAGCTCAGCAACGCCCAGCTCCTGCAGATGCAGCAGTTGCTCGACGCGCTGCCGCTGAGCCCGCCGCGCTACCGGCAGCGCTTCCTCGTCAGCACCGGCGAGCAGTTGCTCCCGGTGCCGGTCGGCGAGGTAGCCTACTTCTTCACCGCCCACGAGCTGGTGTACCTGGTACGCCGCGACGGCCGCCGCTTTCCCGTCGACTACAAGCTGGACCAGTTGGAAAAGCTGCTCGACCCAGCGCAGTTTTTCCGCGTCAACCGGCAGTACTTGGCGGCCATGCCGGCGGTGGAGAAAATCTACACCTACCTCGGCGGCAAGCTCAAGCTGGAACTGCTGCCCGCCGCCGGCGAGGAGGTGCTCGTCAGCCGCGAGCGGGCCCCGGCCCTGAAGCGCTGGCTGGAATAGCTGCGCGCCCCGGCCTACGCCAACCGTTTTTTTCGCCGATTACTGACCCCGCCGTACCTGCCGGCGGGGCTTTTGGCGTGCTGCGGAGTTCGGCAATTTTTACCGCCAACTCTTCGCTGTCAATCAACACCTTGCCCGCACCGTCTTCGTATCGCTCAATTGGCCGCGGCCGCCGCGTTCCGGCCGGGCGGTGCGCGCGGCTTCGGCCGGCGCGGGCCACGGCTGCTTTCGGGCGGATGCGCAGTCGTCTGCTTCGGCGGCTTGTTTTATCTTTACCCTTCGCACCTGTCCCAACCGTTATGTCTGTTGCCCTCACACGTCCCGTTATCCTGCAGCGTTTGCGCAGCGAAACGCACGCGTACCACGAGGCGCTGGAGCAAAACGCGTTCAACCAAGCACTGCAGGCAGGCACGCTCACGGCGGCGGTGACGGAGCAGTTTCTGGGCAAGCTGTACGGCTTTCTGCTGCCCTACGAGGCGCAGTTGCGCCACCACCGCCCCGGCCCCGAATGGCAGCCGGAGCTGCGCCAGCGCGCCCACCTGCTGCGCGCCGACCTACCCGCCGCCGACGCGCTGCCCCTCTGCTCCACCATGCCCCTGCTCGACACCTGGCCCCGGCTCCTGGGCGCCATGTACGTGCTGGAAGGCTCGACGCTGGGCGGGCAAGTTATTGCCCGGCAGTTGGCCCGGGCCGGCTTGGCCCCCCGTCGCTACTTCAGCGGGCACGCCGAGCAGACCGGGGCGCTGTGGAAAAGCTTTTGCCAGCTGCTGGGCGCCGAAGCCACCGCCGACAACGAGGCTGCCATCGTCGCCGCCGCTATTCAGACCTTTCAATTGCTACACGCGTGGATCGAGCAACGGTAGTCACGACGGACGAAACCCTGATCAATGCCCCGGTCACGCTGACCACCTGCGACCGGGAACCGATTCATATTCCGGGCTCGATTCAGCCCTACGGCTTCCTTCTGTGCCTGGAGGAGGGCAGCCGGCGCGTGGTGCACGCCTCGGCCAATGCCGCGGAGCACATCGGCATCGACGCCACGGCGCTGCTGGGCGCGGGCCTGGAGCGCCTGCTGGACCCAACGGCCCTGGCCGAGGTGGAGCGTGCCCTGGAGGTGGCCGCGGAGGAGCCCAAGCTGCTGACCGTGCCCCTGCTGACCGGCGCGGGACGCCCGGCCTACCGCGTGGTGCTTCACCGCCACGACGGGCTGCTGTGGCTGGAGTTTGAGCCCGTGGCTGCGGGCGAAGCCAACGTGCTGGACCTGGCCACCCTCAACCAGACCCTGGGCCAGATGCTGACCGCCGGCTCGGTGCTGGAATTCTGCCAGTTTGCCGTGGACCAAGTGCGCGACCTGACGGGCTTCGACCGGGTGCTCATGTACCGCTTCGCCGAGGACGCCAGCGGCGAGGTGGTGGCCGAGGCCAAACGCGAGGACCTGGAGCCGTTTTTTGGCCTGCACTACCCCGCCACCGACATTCCGCAGCAGGCGCGGGCCATGTACCTCAAAAACTGGCTGCGCTTCATTGCCGACGTGGACTACCAGCCGGCCCCGCTGGTGCCGGTGCTCCACCCCGAGCACCAGCGCCCGCCCGACATGACGCACGCGGTGCTGCGCAGCGTGTCGCCCATTCACCTGCAGTACCTGCGCAACATGGGCGTGGCGGCCACCATGACGATTTCCATTATCCAGGAAAACCGCCTGTGGGGCCTCATCACCTGCCACCACCTCACTCCGCGGCTGCTGCGCTACGAGCTGCGCGAGCTGTGCCTCTTCATCGGCAAGACGTTTTCGGCCCTGCTCAAGACCAAGCAGCAGCAGGACGAGTTTGCCTACCAGCTGCACATCCGCGAAACCCAGGCCCAGCTGTTTGAGCAAGTGGGGCGCCACGCCAACTTCCTCGAGGGCCTGTACCAGCGCAAGCCCACCGTCACCGACGTGTTTGATTGCGGCGGGGCGGCCATTTGCTTCGAGGGCAACATCATCACGCTGGGGACCACGCCCACCAAGGCGCAGATTGCCGAGCTGACCCAGTGGCTGCAGCAGCACGCCCCGCAGGACGTGTTTTACACCAACTCCTACGTGCAGCACAACCCCGCCGGCCTCGCCATTCGCGGCACGGCCAGCGGCATTTTAGCGGTGTCGCTCTCGCAGGAGTCCGGCGACTACCTGATCTGGTTCCGGCCGGAGGTGATTCAGACGGTAACCTGGGCCGGGCGCGAGCAAAAGGCCGAGCGGATGGAAAACGGGCTGCTGCACCTCTCGCCGCGCCAGTCTTTCGAAGCCTGGAAGCAAACCGTGGACAGCACCGCCGTGGCGTGGCGGCCCATGGAAATCAAGGCGGCCGAGGAAATCCGCCTGCACCTCTCCGACGTGCGCCTGAAAATCTTCAACGAGCTGCAGGCCCGCGCCGCCTCGCTGAGCAAGCTCAACTCGGAGCTGGAGCGCAGCAACGACGAGCTGGATTCCTTTGCCTACGTGGCCTCGCACGACTTGAAGGAGCCGCTGCGCGGCATTCACAACTACTCCATCTTCCTGCTCGAAGACTACGCCGACAAGCTCGACGCCGAGGGCACGCAGAAGCTGGAAACGCTGGTGCGCCTGAGCCGGCGCATGGAGGCCCTGATCGAGTCGCTGCTGCAGCTCTCGCGCGTGGGCCGGCAGGAGTTGGTGGTAGCCCCGACCGACCTGAATGCGGTGCTCGAAGACGTGCTCGACGTGCTGCAGCTCAGCTACCAGCGTATTGCTCAGCTGGTAACGGTGCACGGGCCGCTGCCCACGCTGCGCTGCGACGCGGTGCGGCTGCGCGAGGTCTTCGCGAACTTGCTCACCAACGCGCTCAAATACAACGACAAACCCACGCCGCACGTAGAAGTGGGATTGGCCCCGGCCGGGGTGCGCGGTCCGCGCGGCACCGGCCAACCCGACGATTATTACGTGTTCTACGTGCGCGACAACGGCATCGGCATCGACGCCCGCCACCACGAAACCGTCTTTAAGATCTTCAAGCGCCTGCACGCGCAGGACAAGTACGGCGGCGGCACGGGCGCCGGCCTGCCCATTGCCCGCAAGATGGTGGAACGCCACGAGGGGGAATTGTGGTTAGAGTCGGAGCCTGGTCAGGGCACAACGTTTTTCTTCTCTCTTTCAAAGCACTTGTAAGTGATACCCTCCGCTCACAAACCCATCCTGGTGGTAGAAGACAGCGTGGAAGACTTTACGGCCCTGGGCCGGGCCTTCCGCAAACACGCGCTGCCCAACCCCGTGCTGCGCTGCGAAGACGGCGACCAGGCCCTGGAATACCTGCAGGGCTACGGCAAGCACGCCGGCTGGCCCGCCCAGCTGCCCGCCTTCGTGCTGCTCGACCTGAACCTGCCCGGCACCGACGGGCGCGCCGTGCTCAGCAAGGTCAAGCAAGACCCGCACCTGCAGTCCATCCCGGTTATCATTTTCAGCACCTCCACCAACTCGCGCGACATCGAGGAGTGCTACCGGCTCGGCGCCAACAGCTACCTGACCAAGCCCATCGAGTTTTCGGCCCTGGAGGAGAAAACCGCCACGCTGGTCCGTTACTGGCTCGCCACCTCCGAGCTGCCCCCCGTAAGCTAGCCCCCGCCCGTTCTGCGTGAAGAAAATCCTCCTTGTCGACGACAACGAGCACGACCGGATGCTGTACCGCCGCCTGCTGCGCAAGCAGGCTGAGCACCAGGAATTTCAGGTATTCGAAGCTGACTCGGGCGAAATGGCCCGCGTGCAGTTTGCCGCGCACCGCCCCGACTGCGTCCTGCTCGATTACAACCTGCCAGACACCGACGGCCTGGAGCTGCTGCTCGACCTGAAGCAGCTGGCCCCGGACGATTCGCTGTGCGTGGTGATGATAACCGGCGGCGGCAGCGAAGCCCTGGCCGTGAAGGCCCTCAACAACGGCGCGCTCGACTACTTGGTGAAGCAGCACTTCGACCACGAACTGCTGTTCAAGACGGTGATGCACGCCATCGAGAAAAACGAGTGGCGGCAGCGCGTGGCCGAGCACCACCAGCAACTGCAGGCCGTCAACCAGCAGCTGGCCCGTACCAACCGCGACCTGGACAACTTCGTGTACGCCGCCTCGCACGACTTGCGCCAGCCGGTCAATAACCTGCGCGGCCTTTTCGACGAGCTGCGCCGCAGCGCCTCTTTCGACGACCCCGACCAAGCCGTTATCCTCGGCATGGTCGACGCCTCGCTCGACGCGCTGTCGACCACCATCACCGACCTGGCCGCGGTGGTGCAAATGGCCCGCCCCGAAGGCGAGCAAACCACCGAGCCCGTGGCCCTGGCCGACCTCACCGCCGACGTGCTGCAAACCCTGCACCCGCAGCTGCAGGCCGTGCAGGCCGACGTGGAGACGGACTTCGAGGAGCTGCCGGAGCTGGAATACGTGCGCAGCAACCTGCGCACCATCCTGCTGAACCTGCTCAGCAACGCCGTCAAATACCGCCACCCCGACCGCGCCCCGCGCGTGGCCCTGCGCACCACCGTGCGGGCCAACCAGCCGGTGCTGGAGGTACAGGACAACGGCCTGGGCATGGACCTGGAGCGCCACGGCCCGGAGCTGTTTCAGCTGTTTCGCCGCTTTCACCCCCACGCGGGCGAGGGCACAGGCGTAGGGCTGTTTCTGGTGAACCGGCTGGTGCAGGCCCACGGCGGCCGCATCGAGGTGGAATCGGAAGAGGGCCAAGGCACCACGTTCCGGGTGCACCTGCGGGGGTAGGTTCCCGCCGGGCCGCCAGCCTTACTGCAGGGCCCAGTGGCGGGCGGCAATCAGCTCGGTAAAGCGCCGTAGGGCAATCGGCAGTGTGGGCATTACTTGGTTCATAGAATCGTGAATCAGCCGCTGGCTAAGCGGCGTGACGGCCTCCACCACGGCCATGCGCTTGATCCCGCACTCCACAAACGAGGACATCAGCACGGAAGCCGCCCACTCCAGGTCGGCCGCCGGTACGTGGCCGAGCAGCCTGTCGTCGGCCACCCAGGCCCCGACGCGGTGCTCCCGCGCCAGTTGCAGGGCTTCATTGAGCGCGGCGCGGCGTTGTTCGCTACTGGCGTGGCCCAGCCATTCGGCTTCCAGGGCGCGTCGTTCACCCGCCTGCAGCAGGTACAGGCGCAAAAAAGGGTAATTGGCAAGTAGGTGCATGGCAGTGGAAAGAGCAGCAACGGGCGTATCCTCTTCGTCCTACTTGCCGCCAGGGCACCGCAGGCCAGGGTAGATACCCCGGCAAGATAGACAGCACGCGCTAGCTCGGCCGTAACGAGCTCGGTTAGTGTCCAAGCCGTCCGGAGTGAGCCGACGGGCATTTGCAGCTGCCTCGACCCTCGTACCCTCCCTGCAATTCGTGCAAATTAACAGGGCTTTATTTCTACCTTGTGATATATGGAGCACAGCCAGCTATTCACTGAAACGACTACGTTTTACGCGGTTGAGTATTCGGCACACCCGCCCCTGCTGCGCGGGCGCGATACCCGCCCGCTGAGCGCCGAAGAAATTACCGAAACCTGTGAATTGCTGCTGGCTACGGCGCAGCGCTATGAGTGCTCCTATTGGCTGCTGGATGGCCGCTCTCACCAAGGCGAGCAGCCGCGGGAGCTGCACGATTGGATGCGCGAAGAGTATTTCCCTCGGGTGCGCCGCGAACTGGCCAAGCCCCCCTGCATTGCGTTCCTGGTGCCGCCGTTCGTCTGGGCTGGGCTGGTGGCCCAGGGCTACGAGCAGCCGCTGAACGACTTTTCCCACGGGGTCCATATGGGCTGGTTCACCGACGAGGCGCCCGCGCTGGCCTGGCTAGATCGGCGCCGGGCCTTGCAGGAACACCGGTAATGGACAAGCGGCGGCTGACAGCCCTCCCCGGCTGGCCCCTGACAACCCAACGCCAGCCCGACCCAATACGAAGTGTAGCCGGTGCGCTACAGCAGCTGCCCGATGCCGAACAGCAGCACGAACAGCAGGGTGCTCATGGCCATCTGCTTGAGCAGCGGGTCCAGGCGCATCGACTCCTGCCGCTGCCACACCTGCACGCCGTTGAAGACGAGTAGCGGGGCCGCGCCTAGGAACAGCCATTGCCAGGGCGAATGGTAATTCTGCACCACGTACGTCACGGCCGCGCCCAGGCCCAGCAACAGCAGCAGCCAGTGGTAGAGGCGGGCGCGGCGCGGGCCCAGGCGCACCGGCACGGTGATTTTGCCGGCCAGCTCGTCGGAGCGCATGTCGCGGATGTTGTTCACGTTCAGCACCGCGGCCGAAAAGCAGCCCAGGCTCACGGCCGGCAGCAGCACGTCGTAGGGCAGGGTGCGCGTCTGCAGAAAGTAGCTGCCGCACACGCCCACCAAGCCGAAGAAGAGAAACACCGACACGTCGCCGAGGCCGGCGTAGCCGTAGGGCCGGGCGCCGGCGGTGTAGTTGACGGCGGCCCAGATGGCGGCCAGTCCCAGCAGCAGAAAGCCCATAAACAGCCACAGCCCGCCCGAGCCCAGCGCAGCCCACAGCAGCCCCAAGCCGGCCACGAGCGACGCGGCCCCGAACACCACCATACCCTGCTTCATCTGCTGGGGGCTGATGGCCCCGCTCTGCACGGCCCGCTGCGGCCCCTCGCGGTGCACGCTGTCGGCCCCGTTCTGCGAGTCGCCGTAGTCGTTGGCCAGGTTGCTGAGCACCTGCAGCAGCACCGTGGTCAGGGCGGCCAGGCCGAGGACCAGGCCGTTGAACTCGTGGCGGCTGGCGGCCAGAAAGCCGCCCATCAGGATGCTGGCCAGCGCCAACGGCAGCGTGCGCGGCCGAAACGCCGACACCCAGGCCCCGACGAGGCTGGGTTTCTGCGGGGTTAGTTCGGGAGAAGTAGTCAAAGCAAAACGCAATCTATCGGCCTGAGCACCACCAAGGGGCCACTGCGGCAGCAGCAGGCGCCCGGGCGGCGCAACCGGCCGCGACAAGGTTCTTGGCGGTGCTCAGGATGAGGCCACCTGGTCGGGCACGGCGGCGGGCCGTGTTATTTCATGATGGCGGCCACCAGCTCGTCGCTCATGGGCTTCACTTTCGATTTGTAAAAGCCCACCACCTGGCCTTGCTCGTTGATGAGGTACTTGCAGAAGTTCCAATCGGGCTTTTCGTCGGTCACGCCGTTTTGCGCCTTGTTGCCCAAAAACTGGTAGAGCGGGGCCGTATCGGCGCCCTGCACCGAGACTTTCTCGAAGAGCGGAAAGCTCACGCCGTAGTTTTTCTCGCAAAAAGCGGCAATCTGCTGGTTGGTGCCCGGCTCCTGCCCGCCGAAGTTGTTGGCCGGAAAGCCCAGCACCGTCACCCGGTCGCCGTGCTTGCGGTAGAGCTCCTCCAGCTCCTTGTACTGCGGGGTGTAGCCGCACTCCGAAGCGGTGTTGACGATGAGCAGTTTTTTGCCGGCAAACTGGCTCAGCTTGACGGGCTTGCCGGTAATATCGTTGACGGTAAAGTCGTAGACGGAGCCGCGGGCGGCGGGGGCGGAAGCGGTGGTTTGGGGCATAGCGGGGTCGTTAGGGCCGGAGGCCGAGCGCGCACCGCAAGCGGCCAGCGCCGCGGCCGCGGCGTAGAGAAAAAGGGCTTTCATGACTAACGGTGGTGAGAACGTGGAGCAAGGTAGCCGCAGGCAAGCAGCTAACCCGGAGCAAGTACGGTTTGTTGGCCGCGGGGGTCTTAGCTGCGGCTCGGCGTGAGCCACTTTTCGACGTTCGAGGGCCGCCAGGCCTGCATCAGCGCCAGCAGCCCGCCGATGTTGTCGGCTACCAGCAGCTGCCCGCGGTTTTCGGCGCGCAGCAGGCCCTGCGCGGTCATGTGGTCGAGCAGAGTGATGAGCGCGTCGTAGAAGCCGGCTACGTTGAGCAGGCCCACCGGCTTGCGGTGCAGGCCCAGCTGGCCCCAGGTCAGCACCTCAAACAGCTCTTCCAGGGTGCCGAAGCCGCCGGGCATGGCAATGAAGCCCTCGGCCAGCTCGGCCATGCGCAGCTTGCGCTGGTGCATGTTGTCCACGACTTCCAGCGAAGTCAGCCCCAGGTGCGCCACTTCCTTGTCTTTCAGAAAACCGGGAATCACGCCGATGGCCTGGCCGCCGGCGTTCATGGTGGCATCGGCCACGGCGCCCATCAGGCCCACGTTGCCGCCGCCATACACCAGGGTAATGCCCAGCCGGGCCAGCGTCTCTCCTACCTGCGTGGCGTGCTGGCGGTATCGTTCGTCGGTGCCGGCGCTGGAGCCACAGTACACTGCAATTGATTTCATCTGGATTCGGGTAAGGCCCGGCGGCAGGCCAGCCTCGCAAAGTGGTTAAAAAGCAGAACGCGCCGAAGCGCGTTCTGGAAAGGCCGTTACATCCGCTCCGGCGCCTGAATGCCGAGCAGCTTCAGGCTCTGCCGCAGCGTGTCGGCCACCTGGGCCGACAGCGCCACCCGCAGGCTGCGCTTGGCCGCGTCGGGCTCGGCCAGCACTTGCACGTCGTTGTAGAAACGGTTGTAGGTTTTGGCCAGGTCGTAAGCGTACTGGGCAATGACGGCCGGCGAGTAAGCCCGGGCCGCATCGGTCACGGCCGTGGGATACGAGGCCAGGGCCTGCACCAGGTCGCGCTCAGTGGCGTGCAGGGCGGTGGCGTCGGCGCTCAGCTCGGGCTGCACGCCCATTTCGGCCGCCTTGCGCCGCAGCTGGGCAATGCGGGCGTGGGTGTACTGGATGAAGGGGCCGGTGTCGCCGTCGAGCTTCACCGATTCCTCGGGGTTGAAGAGCATGCGCTTCTTCGGGTCCACCTTCAACAGATAGTACTTCAGCGCACCCAGGCCCAGCATGTGGTAGAGCTGGTCCAGCTCCGCGTCGCTCAGGCCCTCGGTTTTGCCCTTGGCCAGGGTGGCTTCCTTGGCAGCTTCGGTTACTTCCACCACCAGCTCGTCGGCATCCACCACGGTGCCTTCGCGGCTTTTCATCTTGCCCGAGGGCAGGTCCACCATGCCGTAGCTCAGGTGGTAGATGGCGTCAGCGTAGGGCTTGCCCAGCTTTTTGAGCACGAGCTTGAGCACCTGCATGTGGTAGTTCTGCTCGTCAGCAATGACGTAAACCGAGGAGTCGTAGCCGAAATCCTGGTACTTCAGCTCGGCCGTGCCCAGGTCCTGGGTCATGTACACGGAGGTGCCGTCGGCGCGCAGCAGCAGCTTCTGGTCGAGGCCTTCGTCGGTGAGGTCCACCCACACCGAGCCGTCCTCCTTGCGGAAGAACACGCCTTTCGCGAGGCCTTCTTCCACCCGCTCCTTGCCCAGCAGGTAGGTTTCCGACTCGTAGTAGAACTTGTCGAAATCCACCCCGATGCGCTGGTAGGTGTCATTAAATCCCTCGTACACCCAGCCGTTCATCTGCCGCCACAAGCTCACCACTTCCTCGTCGCCGGCTTCCCAGTCGCGCAGCATGTCCTGGGCGTGGCGCATCAGCGGGGCCTCGCGTTTGGCCACTTCGTTGGACACGCCCTCGGCTTCGAGCTGCTTGATTTGCTCGCGGTAGTGCTTCTCAAACAGCACGTAGTACTTGCCGATGAGGTGGTCCCCCTTCATGCCCGCCGACTCGGGCGTTTCGCCGTGGCCGTACTCCTGGTAGGCCAGCATGGACTTGCAGATGTGAATGCCGCGGTCGTTGACCAGGTTGGCCTTGGTGACTTCGGCGCCGGTGGCCTTCAGGATTTCGGCCACCGAGTAGCCGAGGAAGTTGTTGCGCAGGTGGCCCAGGTGCAGGGGCTTGTTGGTGTTGGGCGAGGAGTACTCCACCACCACGCGCTGCGGCCCACCGGTCTGCACCGGGGCGGCAATGTCCTGGCTGCGCAGCTCGCGCAGCAGCCGCAGCCACTCGGCGTCGGCCAGCTCCAGGTTCAAAAAGCCCTTCACCACGTTGAAGCCGCTCACACGGGGCTCGTGTTGGGTCAGCCACTCCCCCAGCGCCTGCCCGATTTGCTCCGGGCCTTTGCCCAGGGCTTTGGTCAAGGGAAACGTAACGAGGGTAAACGTGCCCGCGAAGTCCTTGCGGGTGGGCTGAATGGTGAGTTGCTCGGCCGGCACGGCGGCGCCAAACACTTGCTGAATGGCCGCGCTCAGGGCCGCTTTGAGGTCTTGTTCGAGTTGTTGCACGGGGTGCGAATTTTACGTAGCCGCGCCGGGCCAAACGCCGCGGGCGCGCTGAAAAACAATGGGGTTAGGGAGCTAAAAAGCAGACTATGGCGTAAACCTCGCCCGCGGCAACACCCGTTGCTGCGTCGGCGGCAGGCTTACGCTACATTCGTCGCTCGTTGCGGCTCCGCAACGACCGCACCACCGGTATCAAAACAAAGAAAGGCAGCGGTTTCACGGCCGCAAAGGTAGGCAGCCGGGCCGGACATGCCAGCCCCGCCCCCGAAAAACCGCGGGCTACGGCGCCACGCGGCGCAGCATCATCTGCACGCGCTTGGCGTTGCCGCGGGTGATGACCGGGTACGCCGCCGCGTTGGCCAGCAGGGGCTGACCTTCGGCTCCGATGCGGGCTTGCACGGCGTAGGTGTTGGTCGGGTCGATGCGCAGCGTGTCGTAGGGCAGGCTGAAGGCCAGGGGCACCTGCCCGCCGCGGACCAGCACGGTGGCTTCGGCTACCACCGTGGCGGGCGCGCCGGGGCGGGATACGTCCTGCAGCTGCACGTTCAGCACGGCGCCGGGCGGCAGGGCCAGCCGCTCGCGGTAGGTCACGGTGCCGGTGATGGAGTCCTGCACCGCGGCCACGGCGCGGGCGGCCGCGCTGGTGCGGGCGGTGGGCTTGGCGCAGGCGGCCAGTAACAGCAGCAACACAGCAGGCAGAACGGTGGTTTTCATGGCAACAGCGGCAAAACCGGCTCAAACGTGACTGATACTCACGAATGTAGCCGATTTCGCCGCGGTTGCACTATTTCTGCTAGCGAATATTCTTTTTTACGGACAGCAGGCCTCCGATTCCCGACGGCTCGGTCGTCAGCGCCCGGTTACGGTATCCAGTCGCAGCCGCTCCTGAATGGCGTCGGTGGCTACTTCTAGAATGTCGAAGGCGTTGCTGGCCATGGTGTTTTCCGAGTCGAGCGTGGGGTTGATTTCCACCATTTCAAAGCACACCACCCGGTCGTTTTCGAGCAGGTAGCGGCACAGGCTCATGGCTTCGCCCACGTCGAGGCCCAGCTCCACCGGCGTGCCGGTGCCCTTGGAGAAGCGCGAATCGAGCGAGTCGACGTCGAACGAGATGTAGACCAGGTCGCAGAAGCGCAGCTGCTCGTAAATCTCGCGGGCCACCTGCCGGGCGCCCTTGGCGCGAAACTCGTCGAGCTTGAAGTTGCGGATCTGGTGCTGCTCGATGATGGCGTCTTCCTCCGGCTCGGTGTCGCGCACGACCACGTACACGAGGTGCTCGGGCGTGATTTTGGCACCTTCCTCGCCCAAGTTTTTGATTTTGCGCCAGAAAAACTCGGTTTCCGGCTCCACCTCGTTGCGCTGCAGCTCGCGGTGGTCGGCGCCCAGGCTCATGGCCAGGGGCATGCCGTGCACGTTGCCGGAGGGCGTGGTGTAGGGCGAGTGAATGTCGGCGTGGGCGTCGATCCAGACGACGCCCAGGGTCTTGTGCGGGTAGGCGGCCTTGATGCCGGCAATGGTGCCCGCCGCGTTGCTGTGGTCGCCGGCCAGGACCAGCGGAAACTCCCCGAAGCGCAGCGTCTGCTCCACCGTGCTGCTGATGCCCTTGAGCACGGTGTAAATGGAGTCGATGTGCTTGGCGTAGGGGAAGTGGTTTTTGTCGAACAGCACCTGGTTTTGGTCGGGCACTGCCACCGAGTTGAAGCGGCGGAAATAGTCGGAGCCTTTGTTGAGGCAGGCCACTTTAAGGGCGTCAACGCCCAGGCTGGCCCCGCGGGTGCCAGCGCCGAGTTCGGATCGGACTTCGATCAGTTTGATGCGTCGCATACAGTCTTACATGGGCAGAAAGGTTAAAAGGTGTTGTTTGCCGATTGGTGGGTGGGAATGGGCACTCAACCAGGCTCGGAGCGAGCGGACTTTCCACTCTGTTATTCTCCGACGTACAATCAACAACCAAAACACCCCGGCAGGGGTATCTTTGCGGGCCTGAAGTTCGCGAAAAAGCCGCGCTTCCGGCTGCTGTCCCATAATTTACCCATTCTTCGCTGCTTTTCCGAGCCCGCCGGCCTTCGCGCGGGCACCCCAGCTAATGCCCATGGACACGTACCACGACCTGATCAGCCAAACCTTCGATTTTCCCTCCCAGGAGTTTACCGTCGACGGCAACGAGCTGTACTTCCACGGCTTCCCCCTGATGCCGCTCATCGAGAAGCACGGCACGCCGCTGCGCCTGACCTTCCTGCCCAAAATCAGCCAGAACATCCAGCGCGCCAAGCAGTGGTTTCAGCAGGGCATCGAGAAAATTGGCTACCAGGGCTCGTACACCTACTGCTACTGCACCAAGGCCTCGCACTTCGCCTTCGTGGTGGAGGAAGCCCTGAAAAACGACATCCACATCGAGACGTCGTCGGGCTACGACATGCACATCGTGCGCGCCCTGCACGCCAAAGGCAAGATCAAGAAGGACACCTACATCATTGCCAACGGCTTCAAGCGCGAGCGGTACAAGCGCTACCTGACCGAGTTCATGAACGACGGCTTCGTGAACTGCATGCCGATTCTCGACAACCTCAACGAAATCGACTACTACAAGGAGCACGTGCGCGAGGACGTGCGCGCCAACCTGGGCATCCGCCTAGCCTCGGACGAGGAACCGCGCTTCCAGTTCTACACCTCGCGCCTCGGCGTGCGCTACGCCGACGCCATTCCGCTCTACGAGGAGAAGATCAAGGAGGACCCGCGCTTCGAGCTGACGATGCTGCACTACTTCATCAACACGGGCATCAAGGATACCTCCTACTACTGGTCGGAGCTGCGCCGCTTCGTGCACAAGTACTGCGAGCTGCGCAAGGTGTGCCCCACCCTGCACACCATCGACATCGGCGGCGGCCTGCCCATTCAGACCTCCATTCAGCCCGAGTACGACTACGCCTACATGGTGGAGGAAGTGTTGCGCACGATTCAGCGCATCTGCCGCGAGGAAGGCGTGCCCGAGCCACACATCTTCACCGAATTCGGCATTTTCACGGTGGGCGAGTCCGGCGCGCACATCTACCACATCCTCGACGAGAAGCTGCAGAACGACAAGGAACTGTGGTACATGATTGACGGCTCCTTCATCACCAACCTGCCCGACACCTGGGCCCTGAACCAGCGCTTCATCATGCTGGCCCTGAACGGCTGGGAGCGGAGCTACAAGAAGATTCAGCTCGGCGGCATGACCTGCGACTCGCAGGACTACTACAACGCCGAAAAGCACATCTACCAGGTGTTCTTGCCCGAGCAAAGCCCGCAAAAGCCGCTGTACGTGGGCTTCTTCCACACCGGCGCCTACCAGGAGCAGCTCTCCGGCTACGGCGGCATCAAGCACTGCCTCATCCCCGCGCCCAAACACGTCATCCTCGACGTGAACGAGGACGGCACCCTGCGCGACTGGGAGTTTGCCCCGGAGCAGGACCCGGAGTCGATGATGCGCATTCTGGGCTACACCGAATAAGGTCGGCGGCCCGATCCGGCCCGCCCTGCTTCGGCAGGGCGGGCTTTTTGTTGCCGCGGCCCCGCAAGCTGCGCTATATCTGCTTGTTGCCGTGAAATTTGCCCACTTGGTTGGAGTGTAGGGCGGGGAAGTCGTAAGTTTGTAAAGCTCACATTCCATTAGCATCTCCCCTACCATGAAAAAAGCTGTACTCCTGCTGACGGCCGCCGCTTCGCTGGCCCTGGGCGCCTGCAACAAGACGACCTGCCCGGCTTACTCGAAAGCCGACAACCAAACGGCCGAGCCGGTGGCTTCGGCGGCTGCCCCGCAAGCCCGTCAGTAATCCGTACTGAGTTGCCACGAGCCCGCCGGGCGCCTCGCAAGGGGCGCCCGGCGGGCTTTTTTTAGGGCCACATAGCACCACCGCGCCGCGCTGGTCAATTTGACTACGGGATAATTACAAATAAAAAATTTCTAATACCCCCACAAACTAAAGGTTGATATCACGCCGTTCTACTGAGGCATTTGCGCAACTAATACCGCTTACCTCTTTTGAACTTTTGCATGAAAAAGCTTGCACCGCTGGCCTTGGTAGCGTTGGTTGCCGGGCTTGGCTCCTGCCAAACCAAGTGCCCCGCCTACACCCACAAGGCCCCAAACCGGCAATCCGTAGCCGTGACGGCTAGCGCGGCTCAGCCCGCCGTCGAACGGCAGTAATTACCCCATAAGGTTGCGTTAGGGGCGCAACCTGGGCGTCCCGGCAGGCAGCGCTTCGCTACGGAGCTGCCCGGCCGGGACGCCACCTTTTTGGGGCAGTCCGTCCCGTTCTTTTGCCCCTTATCCCGGCTGCTCAGCGGCCAGAATCAAGTCGGCGGCAGTGGCCAGGTTGGCGGTGCGCGGCTCGTAAGCCAGCGTTTCCTCGGGGCCAACGAGAATGGCCCGCACGCCCACCCGGTGCGCCGCCTCCAGGTCGCGGGCCCGGTCGCCAACCAGCCAGCACCGGGCCGGGTCGAGGCGAAAGCGGGCCAGGGCCTTCTCCAGCATCAGGGAGCCGGGCTTGCGCGACAACGACTCCGACACCGAGGGGTGGCCGGGCGCGAAGTAGAAGGCATCGATCAGCCCGCCGCAGGCCTGCTGCAGCTTTTGGTGGCAGGCGTCCATGTCGGCGCGGGTGTAGAGGCCCTTGGCAATGCCGGCCTGGTTGGTGACGACGATGAGGCGGTAGCCGGCCGCGTGCAGGCGCTGCAGGGCGGCGGGCACTTCGGGCAGCACCCGGAATTCGTCGAGGCGCCACACGTAGTGGCCAATTTCGGCGTTGAGCACGCCGTCCCGGTCGAGAAACACGGCCTTGGCCGCGGCAGGGGTAGTCATGCGGGCAAAAATAGCCAGCCGGCCGCAGTACGCATGCCGGGGAAAGAAGCCCCGGTGGGACGGCGGGCATCCGGTTGTGCTTGCCGTCAACGCCCCGAGGTAACCGCCGCGCCGCTTGTCCTGACGTACTTCAGCCGCGCCGATGCGGCATTACCGGCGGCGGTGGGCTATTTTTGCGGTTTCGGGCGGCAGAGGCACTACCATGAACATAGCAGTTATCGGCGGGGGAATTACGGGGTTGGTTACGGCCTGGCACCTGCAGCGGCGCGGCGCTACGGCCCACGTGTACGAGGCGGGCGAAGTAGGCGGCAACATGCGCAGCCGGCACCTGCCCGGCGGCTACGTGGTGGAGCTGGGACCCAACTCCCTGCAGCTCAGCCCCGAGCTGGCGGAACTTCTCAAGGGCCTCGGCCTGGAAGACCAGATTCAGGAGCCCGAAGCCGTGAGCAGCCGCCGCTACGTGGTGCGCGACGGGCGGGTGCGCGAGCTGCCCGCCAAGCCCCAGCAACTGCTGCTGAGCGGCTTTTTCTCGCTCGGCGCCAAGCTCAACGTGCTGCGCGAGCTGCGCCGCCCCGCTCAGCCCGCCGACCCGCAGGAAACCATTGCCCACTTCTTCCGACGCCGCTTCGGCCAGGAAATCGTCGATTACGCGGTCAATCCGTTCGTGTCGGGCATCTACGCCGGCGACCCGACCCGGCTGCTGGTGCACCAGACGTTTCCGCAGCTGCCGGCCCTGGAGCAGCAGCACGGCTCGGTGCTGCGCGGCTTTGCCAAAACCATGAAGGGCGCGGCCCGCCGCCGCATCATCTCGCTGCGCGGCGGCCTGCAGGCCCTCACCGATGCGCTGGTGCAGCAGCTGCGCCACGTGCACCCGCGCACCCGGGTGGAAGCCCTGCTGCCCCAGCCCGACGGCCGCTTCCGCCTGCGCCTCGCGGGCCAGCCCGCCCTGGCCGAAATCTTCGACGCGGTGGTGCTGGCCCTGCCCGCCTACGCCGCCGCCCCGCTGCTCGCCCCGCTCGACGCCGACGCGGGCGAGGCGCTGGCCGCGGTGCACTACCCGCCCATGACGGCCGTGCACACCGCCTACCTCCGCGCCGACGTGCAGCACCCGCTCAACGGCTTCGGGGCGCTGAGCCCGAAAGCGGAACAACCCGTGGCCGCCGGCACGTTGTGGAGCAGTTCGCTGTTCCCGGATCGGGCGCCGGCCGGGCAGGTGCTGCTGACCTCCTTTGTGGGCGGGGCGCAGTACGAGGCCTTGGCCCAACTGCCCGACGAGCAGCTGCTGGCGGCAGTACGCGCCGAGCATGAGCGGCTCTACGGGCTGCGGCCGGGGGCGCCGGCGCAGCTGCAGCACATTTTTCGCTGGCCCCGAAGCATCCCCCAGTTCGATTCCGGCATCTTACCGGCACACGCGGCTGCCGACCGGCTGGCAGCCCGCGGCATCTGGACGGTGGCCAACTGGCGGGCCGGGGTGGGCATTCCCGACTGCCTGCGCCGCGCCGAGCAAGTGGCCACGGCCCTGACGCCCGCGTAGGCGCGCTTTTGGGCCGTCCGCAATTCTTTTTCTTCCGCCGAGCTTCGGCTCGGTGGCTTACTTGGCTACGCGTTGGCCGAATTCTTACCTTTGGCCTAATGAACGATTCGCTCGTCATCATACCGACCTACAACGAACGGGAAAACGCCGAGCTGATCATCCGCAAAGTGTTTTCGCTGCCGAAGCTATTCGATGTGCTCATCATCGATGACGGCTCGCCCGACGGCACCGCCGACGTAGTGCGCGGGTTGCAGCACGAGTTTCAGGGGCGCCTGCACTTGGAGGAGCGTCGGGGCAAGCTGGGCCTGGGCACGGCCTACATCCACGGGTTTCGCTGGGCCTTGGCGCACGGCTACGGCTACATCTTCGAGATGGACGCCGACTTCTCGCACAACCCCGACGACCTGATCCGCCTCTACGAAGCCTGCGCCGTGGAAGGCCACGACATGGCCATCGGCTCGCGCTACATCACCGGCGTGAACGTGGTGAACTGGCCCATGGACCGCGTGCTTATGTCGTGGTTTGCCTCGGCCTACGTGCGCTTCATCACCGGCATGCCCATTATGGACGCCACCGCGGGCTTCAAGTGCTACACCGCCCGCGTGCTCAGCGCCATCTTGGAAAACAAGATTCGTTTCGTGGGCTACGCCTTCCAGATCGAAATGAAATGGCTGGCTTTCAAGTACGGCTTCCGCATCAAGGAAGTGCCCATTATCTTCACCGACCGCACCCGCGGCGCCTCGAAGATGTCGAAGGGCATTTTCAAGGAAGCGTTGCTGGGCGTGGTGCAGATGAAGGTCGACAGCTGGTTCCGCCGCTTCCCGCAGCGCGGCCCGCAGAGCACCGCCGCTGCGCCAAGCCCGACGGCCGCAACCCCGGCCGGGGAAACGCGGTAAGGGTGGGCAACGGACCGCGGCGGCGGTCCTCTTCTTACGGGCGCGCTGCATGACGATTACTCCCTGGTTTTGGGTTGGATTCAACCTCTTCGTGCTGGCCATGCTGCTGCTGGACTTGCTGGTGTTCAACCGCAAAGCCCACGTGGTGCGCATGCGCGAAGCGCTGAGCTGGAGCGCCTTCTGGATTGCGCTGTCTTTGGCGTTTAACTACCTGGTTTACCGGGAACTGGGCCGCGAGTCGGCCATGAACTTCCTCACCGGCTACCTGCTGGAAAAGGCCCTGAGCGTGGACAACCTGTTCGTGTTCCTGCTCATCTTCACCTACTTCAAAGTGCCGCCGCAATACCAGCACCGCATTCTGTTCTGGGGCGTGCTCGGGGCCTTGGTGCTGCGGGCCGCGTTTATCGTGCTCGGGGCGGCGCTCATCAGCAAGTTTAGCTGGACGCTCTACCTGCTCGGGGCCTTCTTGGTGTACACCGGCGTGAAAATGGCCAGCAGCAGCGGCGACCCGGACATCGACCCGGAAAACAACCCGGTGGTGAAGTTCCTGAGCCGGCACCTGCCCATCACCAACCGCTACGAGGGCGGCAAATTCTTCGTGCGGCGCGAAAAGCTGCTGTTTGCCACGCCGCTGTTTGTGGTGCTGGTAATGGTCGAAACCACCGACGTGGTCTTCGCCGCCGACTCCATTCCGGCTATTCTGGCCGTTACTCAGGACAAGTTCATCGTCTACACCTCCAACGTGTTTGCCCTGCTTGGGCTGCGCGCCCTGTATTTCGCCCTGGCCGGGCTGATGACGCTGTTTCACTACCTGCACTACGGCTTGGCCCTGATTCTCGTGTTTATCGGCGGCAAGCTGCTGCTGCACGACTTCTTCGTGGTGCCGACGGAGTGGGCGCTGGGCGTGGTGGCCGCGCTGCTGGCCTTGTCGGTGGTGGTGTCGCTGCTGCTGCCGAAAAAGGAAGTGCCGGTGGACATGCCCGACGAGCTGTAGCCCGCTCCGAGGACGGGGCAGCTGCCAGAGGACCTTGCCGGCGGGCCGCCTTTCGCACCTCGTAAAGTAAACCGCGCGCTGCTGCGTCGACCCGGGAACATGCCGACCGGAGCCGCATCCCCGGCCGCTTTTCCCAATGAACAACGAGCTGACTTACCGCACGGCCGCGCCGACGCCGGCCCTGGCGGCCGTGGTCGAAAGCTACTGGCTGCTGCGCAACCCCGGCCCCGCGCGGCCCGTCTGGCTGTTGCCCGACGGCCGCATCGACGTGCTCTTTTCCCGCGCCCGGGTCGAGCCCTGCCACGTCACGCTCATGGGCCTGGGCACCGAAGCCGAAGCGGCGCCGCTGGCCGCCGACGCGCACATCATCGGGGTGAGCCTGCGGCTGCTGGCGCCCGAATACCTGCTACGCACCCCGGTGGCCGACCTGCTCAACGGCGTGCGCCCGCTGCCGGCCGACTTCTGGGGCTTTGCCCCGGCCGACCTCGACGACTTCGATGCCTGCTGCGCCCGGCTCGACGCCTTGCTTCCCACCCTGCTCGCGCCCGCGCTCGACCCGCGCAAACGCCGGCTGTCGGAGCTGCTCTACGCCGCCGATGGCGGGCTGCCGGTGCGGGAGTTGGCGGCGCAAGTGGGCTGGGGCAGCCGGCAGATCAACCGCTACTTTCAGCACTACCTCGGCCTGCCGCTTAAGGCGTACAGCGGCATTTTGCGGTTTCGGGCGGCGTTTCCGCAGCTCAAGGCAGGGCGACTGTTTCCGGAGCAGCAGTTTGCCGATCAGGCTCATTTTATCCGGGAGGTGCGCCGGCTGGCGGGCGTGCGCCCCAAGGATCTGGCGCGCAACGAGAATGACCGATTTATTCAATTTTCCGCCTGGCCCGTGCCCTAGCTTTGCCTTCGTAACCCATTCGCTACGAGGACCATGCTACTCACCCACAAACAAACCGCCATCATCGGCGGCGGCCCCGGCGGCCTGACGCTGGCCCGCCTGCTGCAACTGCAAGGCGCCGTCGTCACGGTGTACGAACGCGACCTGGACCGCACGGCCCGGCAGCAGGGCGCCACCCTCGACCTACACGCCGACTCGGGGCTGCGCGCCCTCACCGAGGCCGGGCTGCTCGACGCCTTTCGCCGGCACTACCGCCCCGGCGCCGACCGGCTGCGCCTCGCCGACGGACAGGCCCGCATTCTGTTCGACCAGCACGAGCAGGCCGAGGAACTCTCGTTCGGTCACGAGCATTTCCGCCCCGAAATCGACCGCGCCCCCCTGCGCGAGTTGCTGCTCGACGCGCTGCGGCCGGGCACCGTGGCGTGGAACAGCCAGCTGCGCGAGCTGACGCGGGCGGGCGCAGGCTGGCACCTGCACTTCCAAGATGGCCGCACGGCCTACGCCGATGTGGTCATCGGGGCCGACGGGGCCACTTCCAAGGTGCGCCCCATGGTGACGCCGCGGCCGCCTTTCTTTACCGGCTACACCCTGGTGGAAGGCACCATCGACGACGCGGCCCGCCACGCGCCGGGCCTCTGGGCGCTGACCAAGGGCGGCAAGGTCTTCGCCCTGGCTCACGACCAAAGCATCATCCTCAGCGCCAAGGGCGACGGTAGCCTCTCCTTCTACACCTGCCAGGCCAGCACCGAGGACTGGGTACAGCGCAGCGGCCTCGACTTCCGGAACCCGCCGCAGGTAGCCGCCTGGTTTGCCCAGGATTTCGCCGCCTGGAGCCCGGCTTGGCAGGAGCTGTTTGCCACCGAGCATGTGTACTTGGTGCCCCGCCCGCAGTACTGCATGCCCCTGGACCAGACGTGGGAAACCCAGCCCACCCTCACCCTGCTCGGCGACGCCGCCCACTTGATGCCGCCCTACGCCGGCGAAGGCGTGAACATGGCCATGCTCGACGCGCTGGAGCTGAGCCGCTGCCTGACCGACGGCCGCTTTGCCGACCTGCACGCGGCCATTGGTCACTACGAAGCCGAAATGCGCCAGCGCGGCAGCACCGTAGCCGCCGTTTCCGTCGAGGCCATGCAGCAGCTGCACTCCCCGGGCGCCATGGCTTGGATGAGTCAGCTAACCGAGGCCTAAACACGCGCAGCGGGCGTGGCTACGCCTTGCTTCGGTTCGGCCCGGGCTACAAACGCGAAGGCCGCCCGGCAGAACCGGGCGGCCTTCGCGTTGGGCGGCGTACGGCAGCCTTACTGCTTCGGCGGCGTGGCCGGGGCGGCTTCGGGCTGCGTGGCGTTGACGCCGGCGTCGGGAGCGGCGCCGCCGGTGTTGAGCAGATCGATGAGGTTGATGGGGTCGAACTGGCTGCTGTCGGTGGCAATGACGCGGGTGGTGTCGGGGCGCGGCGCGAAGCTCATGTAGCCGCGGGCCGGCCCGGTCAGGTTCACCGAGCGGCTCAGCCCATCGGCTTCGGACTCCGGAATGTAGCCGCGGGCGGCCATGATGTCGGCAATCAGGCGGAAGAAGTAGCGCGTGCTGCGCCGCAGGTCGCCGTAGGCGTCGAACGACTGGCGGGCGTACTTGGGCTTGGGAATGATGCTGGCCAGGTACAGGCTTTCCTGCAGGTTGAGGTCGGCGGGTACCTTGCCGTAGTAGAACTTGGCGGCTTCGGCCACCCCGTACACGCCCCGCTCGCCGCCGGGCCAGCGGTACTTGCTGGGGCCCCACTCGATGATGTTCAGGTACACCTCCATCATGCGCTGCTTGCTCACCAGGCGGGTGTTTTCGATCAGCCACACCATCAGGGCTTCCTCGGCCTTGCGGGCAATGGTCTTCTGGCGGGTCAGAAACACGTTTTTCACCAGCTGCATGGAGAGGGTGCTGCCGCCGCGGGCGAAGCGCTTTTCCTTGATGTTCTGGATGGCCGACTTCACGAAGGCCTTTTCCATGAAGCCATGGTGGGTGAAAAAGCGCGGGTCTTCGGCCGTGATGATGGCGTATTTCAGGTAGTTCGATACCTGATCAAAGGGCACAAACTCGGGGTTCGAGGGGCCCACGAGAAAGGTCTTGAGCGAGTCGCCCTTGTCGTTGTAGGCCGTGTAGGGAAACTCCTGGTTGAGCATGCGCAGGTCGGTTTTGCCGAAGCGCGTGATGCGGAAGTCGTTGCTCTTCTTCAGCGAGGAGTCGAACTTGAGGCTGTCGACCTGCTGCATGTCCAGGGCCAGGTTCATGCGGTACTGCAGAGTGCCGGTGCCCTGCATGCCCTGCACGGCCTCGAACACGCCCTGCGGCAAGGAGGCGAAGAAGTCGGTGGCCGGCGTCGCGGCCGATTCCACGTTGGCCGCCACCAGCAGGCCGCGCAGGCGCGGGCTGTAGTTGCGCGTATTCTCGTCGTAGCGGCCCTTCAGGTCGGCCGCCGTGCGCATTTTGATGCTGAGCTGCGGGTAAGCCTCGATTTTGTTGAGGCGCACCTTGGTGCCCTTGTCCAGGGCCAGGTAGTTCTGGCCCAGGGTGGCCACGAAGTCGATGCCGCCGCGGCGCACCACCACGTCGGTGTCCGAAATCTTGGGGTGGTTCAGGCGAAAGTTGCTGGCGGCGGCGGCCCCGCGCACGGTCAGCTGCTCGTCGTCGAATTCCTTGCCCGCGAGGCTCAGGTGCAGGGTATCGAACTGCACCCGCGCCCCGAAGCGGCGCTGCAGCAAGGGCAGCACCACCGGCTGCCGGTTCTGGCCGAACACCTGCACGTCGAGGTCTTCGTCGCCCTGCTCCACGTGGCCGGTCAGGCCGATGCGGTTCGTGACCGAGTCGAGCACCACGGTGAGTTGCCCGGTCAGGTCGCCGTCTTCAATGGCCAGCTGGGGCATGGTGAGCTGGGCCGTGTGGCGCGGGCTCTGGTAAGTGACGAGAAAGTCGCGGAAATCGGCCTGGCCGGGAATGTTGTCGAGGCCCGCGTCGAGCAGCTGGTTGAGCACGGCCCCGTAGTTGGTGCCCTTGGTCGTGTCGCGCTTGACGGCGGTGGCGGCCCCGCGCTTTTTGAGCAGAAAGCCGTAGTTGTCCTGGCCGCCGGCGGTTTTGCGGGCGCGCAGCCGGGCCTGGTGAATCTGCAGGTCGCTGAATACCGGGCGGCGGGCAAACAAGGAGCGCAGCGAAATGCTGGCCGTGATGCGCTGGGCGGTGAGCAGCGTGTCGCGCAGGCCTTCCTTGGGCACCAGGCTCACGCCGTTGATCTGCACCGTGTTCAGGTCGGTGAAGGCGGCCGGGCCCAGGCCCAGCGTCACGGGGTACTTGCGCTCCACCTTGGTTTTGACTTCGCCCAGGGCGTAGCGCAGCAACTGCTCGCGCTTGAGCAGAAAAATGCCCAGCCCGATGAGCAGCAGGGCCGCTACCGAGCCCAGGCTCCAGTACAATATTTTCTTGGTCTTCGGCTTCACGCGTGGGGTCGAGAGAGGGTATTGGGCGGCGACTCAGGCCACTTTCGTGCCGGAGCCGGCAGGCCGCCGAAACAAAAGTACCATAAACTGCCCCTACGCGCCGAGCTTCTTTGCGTTGCCGGGGCCGCCGGGCCTCGCTACCTTCGCCCGTGAATCGAGCCGGAGCGCCGCGCCGGCGGGCCGAAGCCAGTGCTTCAGCGCCTGTAACCCCGGCCGCGGGCTCCGCAGTTCCGCCCTCCATGCTGCACGACGCGCTGACCCCGCTCTCCGCCCTCTCGCCCCTCGACGGCCGCTACCGCCGCCAGACCGCCCCGCTCGCCGCCTATTTCTCCGAGCTGGCCCTGATCCGCTACCGCGTGCTGGTGGAAGTGGAGTACTTCATTGCCCTCTGCGAGCTGCCCCTGCCCCAGCTGGCGGGCGTCGAGCAGGAGGTGTACGAACCGCTGCGCCGCCTCTACCAGGACTTCGCCGAGGCCGATGCGGAAGCCATCAAGGCCCACGAGCGCGTGACCAACCACGACGTGAAAGCCGTGGAATACTGGCTGCGCGACCAGTTCACGGGGCTGGGGCTGGACGAGTACCTGGAGTTCATTCACTTCGGGCTGACCTCGCAGGACGTGAACAACACCGCCGTGCCGCTGAGCCTGCGCGAGGCCCTGCAGCGCGAAATTCTGCCCGCCTACGAGCAGCTGGCCGATCAGCTGCGCGCCTTCGTGGCGCAGTGGCAGGAGGTGCCCATGCTGGCCCGCACCCACGGGCAGCCCGCCTCGCCCACCCGCCTGGGCAAGGAGCTGGACGTGTTCGTGGCGCGCCTCGAAGCCCAGCTCGGCCTGCTCAAGCAAGTGCCGTACGGAGCCAAGTTCGGCGGGGCCACCGGCAACTTCAACGCCCACCACGTGGCCTACCCCGGCATCGACTGGCACGAGTTCGGCAATCAGTTTGTGAACGAGCAGCTGGGCCTTTCGCGCTCCTACCCCACCACCCAGATCGAGCACTACGACCACCTGGCCGCCACCTGCGACGGGCTCAAGCGCCTCAACACCATCCTCATCGACCTGGCGCGCGACGTGTGGCAGTACATTTCGCTGGGCTACTTCCGCCAGCAGGTGAAGGCCGGCGAAGTGGGCTCCTCGGCCATGCCGCACAAAGTCAACCCCATCGACTTCGAAAACGCCGAGGGTAACCTGGGCCTGGCCAACGCCGTGCTGGAGCACCTGGCGGCCAAGCTGCCGATTTCGCGCCTGCAGCGCGACCTGACCGACTCCACCGTGCTGCGCAACCTGGGCGTGCCGCTGGGCCACATCCTGATTTCGCTCACGGCCCTGCAGCGCGGCCTGGGCAAGCTGGCCCTCGACGAAACCGCTCTGCGCCGCGACCTGGAAGCCAACTGGGCCGTGGTGGCCGAGGCCATCCAGACCATCCTGCGCCGGGAGCGGTACCCCGACCCCTACAACGCCCTCAAAGCCCTCACCCGCACCGGCGGCGCCATTTCGGCCGCCACCATCGGCGCGTTTGTGGACGACCTGGACGTAAGCGAGGCCGTGAAGGCCGAGCTGCGCGGCATCACGCCCTGGAATTACACCGGAGCATAAGCCTCACTACATTTACAATTAGCTCCTTGCATGCTCCGCGCAATAGTTACTCCTTGGCGCCAAGCTATCCTGGCGCTCTTGCTTGCTATGCCCCGGCTGCTGGCGGCTCAGACCTGGCAATGGGCCGAAGCGCCTGCGCCAAGCGCCATTCCCGGCCTGAGCCTGACGGCCCTCGACGCGGCCGGTAATCTGGTGGTGGCCGGGCGTTTCGCCGGCACGCTGATTCTGGGTTCGGACACGCTGCGCACCCCGGGCGACCGGGACGTGTTCGTGGCGCGGCGCAGCCCCAGCGGCCAATGGTTGCGGGCCTACCAGGCCGGCGGGCCCGGGCACGAGGCGCCGGCTGGCCTGGCCCTCGATGCGGCCGGCAACATCATCATTGCCGGCACTTTTTCGAATGCGAGCAGCACCACGTTCGGGCCGTTCACCTTGCCGAACGCCGGCCAACCGAACACCCCAGACCTTTTCGTGGCCCGCCTAAGCCCGGCCGGTCAGTGGACGCAGGCGGTGCGCGCCGGCGGTAGCGGCGCGGAAACCATTGCGGGCCTCGCCCTGGACGCCAGCGGCAATGCGGTGGTAGCAGGCTCCTTCGGGCTCGACAACTCGCCCGCCGTTTTCGGGTCCTTCTCGTTGGCCAGCAACGGCGCCGAGGATGTATTCGTGGCCCGCCTGAACGCCGCTGGTCAGTGGACGCAGGCGGTATCGGGCGGCGGCTCGGGGTCCAAAGTGGTTCGTGGCTTGCACGTCGACGCGGCGGGCACGGCCACCGTACTGGGCGCCTTCAACAGCCCCAGCATCGCATTTGGCGCCATTACCCTCACCAGCCTGCCGCCGCTCAGCGGCTTTAGCTTCCAATACGACGTCTTCGTAGCCCGTCTGAACGCCGCGGGCCAATGGACGCAGGCTGTGCGCGGCGGCGGCTCAGGCTCCGAGTCGCCCCTGGCACTGGCCGTCGACGCCGGCGGCACGGCCACCGTGGCGGGTTCCTACCAAGCCCCCAGCTCCACCTTCGGCGCCACCACCCTGACCACCACTGGGCTGGCCGACGTGTTTGTGGCGCGTTTGAGCCCGGCTGGCGTCTGGACGCAAGCGGCCGGCGGCGGCAGCACCAACGACGACAACGCCTTGGCGGTAGCAGTCGATGGCAACGGCAACGCCTTTGTGGCCGGCTCCTTCCGGGGGCCTACGGCCAGCTTCGGCCCGGCCACGCTCCCCAACGCCGCCCCAAATACCGACGACTTGTTCGTGGCCCGCCTGAACGCGGCCGGGCAGTGGACGCAGGCGGTGGGCGCGGGCGGACCGGGCGTGGAGTACGGCTTTAAAGTACAACTGCTGCCCGGCGGCGACTTACTCCTGGCCGGCGATTATACCGGCGCGGCGGTGTTCGGCAGCACCACGTTGCCGATGCCCGGTATGTTTTCGGCGGGGTTTCTGGCGCGGCTGTCGGGGCAGGCGCTGCCCGCGCGCAGCGGCCAGCCGGCACTGGGGCTGGCCCCCAACCCGGCCCATACCACCGCTCACCTGACGCTGGCAGCCGCAACAACGCCCCGCACCCTGCTGCTGCTCGATGCCTACGGTCGTACCGTGCGGCAGCAACCCGTCGCGGCCGGTGCTACCAGCGCGACGCTCGGCGTGCAGGGCCTGGCGCCGGGGTTCTACCTGGTCCGGTGCGGCGACGCCAACAGCCGCTTGCTGGTGGAGTAATTCGTACTTACCTCCTGCTTGAAGCCGCTTTCCGCGCTGGGAAGCGGCTTTTTTGCGGCCGCTCATCTCGCCTCCGCTTGAGGCTCATTGCCAGATGGTCTGGACCTTGACCTGCGCTTTGCCAACTCAAAGTACGGCCGCCAGTGCGGCAGCTGCTCGGTGTTTGTTCCGCTGCAGCGCGTTTGCGGAGGGACGGCCCGTAGCGAAGCGGTGCAAGCGGAGCTGTACGGTAGCACGCTCTGGATTGCGTGGAAGTTGGAGTTAATTGGCGCTTCTTCCTTTTCCAAATGCCCCGTTACTGCCGAGCGGGGCGCATGATTTGTATAACCCTAGTGCTGAATCACTAAGGGCCGCTTCTATGGAAAAAATCCAATAAATTATATTGTTTTTAAGACAGAATTTAGTTAGAACATTTGGTATACCTAATTTAATCATGAAGATTGGGACAGTCTGCGACTACCACTCCTTGCCGCAAGTGGGGCTGCGTCCGCCGGTGCCGGTCATTCCGCCTACGCCCAGGTACGACGTTGTGCATCTCAGCTACAAAACCACACCTCGTTTTTGTTGCTTCCCCTCCTTATGTCCCATTCCGATTCTTCCGCTCCCCTGCTCGTGCCCCCTACCGAGCAGCACCCTGCTACGGCCCAACAGCAGGCGCGCATGGCCGCCGCCGTGGCAGAAATTGCGGCTACGGCTGACTTGCATCCCGGCGTTATCATCATTGCCAATCTGTTGGTCGACCGCGTGGAATACATGTCGCGGCGCGGCCTGACGGAACTGCGGACCACCCTGCCCGAGCTGCAGGCACTGGGCCCCGGCTACTGGGAAAAGTACTTCAACCCCACCGACTCCGCGGACCTGTTGCCCAAGGTGTACGAGATGATTCAGAACCCGGACCCGTGGGCCTCGGTGAGCATCTTTCAGCAGGTGCGCACCGCTCCGGACGGCGGCTACGTGTGGCACCTGAGCGCCACGCGGGTGCTGCTGCGCGACGAGCCTACTGGCCAGCCGCTGCTGCTGGTCACGTCTTCCGTGCCCATCGACCCGCTGCACCACGTCACCCACAAGGTGAGCCGGCTGCTGGAAGAAAACAATTTTCTGCGCCAGAACGCCCCGCGCTTTGCCACGCTCACCGCCCGCGAGCGGGAAGTGCTGCGCTTATTGGCCCTGGGCCACAGCGCGCCCGAAATTGCGGCGACGCTGCACATTTCTCCGCAAACGGCCGAAACGCACCGGCGCAATTTGCGCCAGAAGCTCGGCGCGGATTCGGTATTTGAGCTCAGCCAGTACGCACGGGCCTTCGACCTGATCTAGGCATGGTCCGCTGGTGGCGGCCCGGAAATACCTACTTCCAGGTATTGTGCTATGACAGGAATCGGTAGGAACTTTGAGGTTTCGTATCCTCACTTTTCCACCGCCTATGTACAACTTTACCCGGATAGTGCGCCGTACCGGCGTGCCGTTATGGCCCGCGTTATTTGCCCCGTGGCTACTGGCCGTGCCGGCCGCGGCTCAAACAGCGCCGACCTGGCAGCAGGCGTTCAGCGGCAACGCTTTACAGCCGACCAGCTACGAAGCCAATTCGGAAATCAGAGCTACGGCCGCCGACGGGGCGGGCAACATCTACGTGGTGGGCCGCGTCTCCGGCGACGCCACGTTCGGCAGCATTCGACTGCCTTCATCTGGTGGCAACGTTATGTTTCTGGCGAAGTGGAGCACCCTTACCAACAGCTGGGTGTGGGCCATCCGTAGCAGCGACGCCTGGCCGCAGGCCATTGCCGTGAGCGGCAGCAGCGTGTACGTGACGGGCTTCTACCAAGGAGCTACCTGCACCTTCGGCGCCACCACGCTCACCAACCCCAGCACGTCCACCCAGTCCTCGAACGAGTTTTTCGTGGCCAAGTGGACCGACAACGGCAGCAGCGCCACCGGCAACTGGGCCTACCAGGGCACCAGCTCCGGCCAAGACCAAGGCAATGGCATTGCCGTGAGCGGCAGCAGCGTGTACGTGACGGGCAGTTTCTCCACCCTGGGCAGCCCTTTTACGGTAGCGGGCACCACCCTGACGCCGTCCTACACAAACGAGGCCCTGTTCACGGCCAAATACACCGACAACGGCGCAACCGCAACGGGCAACTGGGCGGCCGCCTCCAGCGGGGCTTCCAGTGCTAAGCCGGGCGTTGCCAAAGGCAAGGCCATTGCCGTCAGCGGCAGCAACGTGTACATCACGGGCGAAGCCGCGGGCGACATCGTGGCGGGTGGCACCCTGCTGCGAACCGGCCAGCAGGGCCAGTCGGGCTCTGCGACCGATATTATCCTGGCCAAGTACACCGACAACGGCTCCTCGGCTACGGGCGCGTGGGGCCTGCGCGGCGGGGGCGACTACTACGACACCGGCAACGGCGTGGCCGTGGACGGCAGCAGCGTGTACATCACGGGTGAATACATCCACAGCGTCGGCACTAGCGTCAACAATGCCTCCGTTATCGGCGGCATGGCCATGCCCGCGCCCGGCTTTGGCGGCTCCAGCCAGCTGTTCGTGGCCAAGTTCACCGACAACGGTGCCGGCACGACCAGCAACTGGCTGCGCGTGAGCAGTAGCTCCGGCTCCGCAAGCAACCCCAACTCCAGCGCCAATGCCTCCGGCAACGCCATCACCACCAGCGGCGGCGACGTGTACGTGGTGGGTGAGTATTACGGCACGACGGCCCAAATCGGCTCCACCAACCTACCCAGCACGGGCGGCAACGGCGCCGACGACGCGTTCGTGGTTAAGTACACGGCCAGCGGCAGCGAGGGTTGGGTGAAAAGCGCCGGCAGCAGCGGCAGCGGCAACGGGGACCGTGGCAACGGCGTGGCTGTGAGCGGCAACAGCGTATTTGCCGGCCTTTACATCGAGAATAACGGCACTTTCAACACCACGCCGGTAACCTTGACGCCTAGGCTCGTGGGCGTGCTGGGCCAGCTGGCCACAAGCGACGGTAGCTGGCAGCGGGCCGAGTTTCCGCTGTCGGGCGGGCGCTCCATTACGCGGGCCACGGCTACCGATGCCGCCGGCAACGTGTTCGTAACCGGCAGCTTCAGCGGCAGCATGGGCTTCGGCAGCACGGTATTGTCGGCGCTGGGTTCGGGTAGCTCGGGCTCCGATATCTTCCTGGCCAAGTGGAGCCCCAGCACCAACACCTGGGCGTGGGCGGTACGCGGCGGCGGCTTGGGCCTTGATGTGGCCACTGGTCTTGCCGTGAGCGGCAACAACGTGTACGTAACCGGCTCGTTTGAAGGCACCGCCACCAGTCCGGCCACAATGGCCGGCACGGCCCTAACCAGCGCCGGCGGCACCGATGTATTCGTGGCCAAGTACACCGACAACGGCAGCACGGCTACCGGCAACTGGGCCGTGGCCGGTGGCGGTACCGGCGCCGACGCGGGCACGGGCATTGCCGCCAGCGGCAGCGCCCTCTACGTATCGGGCAGCTTCACCAGCAACACCAGCGCCACCATTGCGGGCACGCCCCTGGCCGGCGCCGGCGGCACCGATGCCTTCGTGGCCAAATGGACCGACAACGGCAGCAGCGCCGCGGCCGGCTGGGCCGTGGCCGGCGGCGGCACCGGCACCGACGCGGGCGCCGCAGTAGCCGTGAATGGCTCCAGCGTGTACCTGACGGGCAGCTTTACCAGTGCTACCGGCGCCAGCATTGCCGGCACGGCACTGGCGGGCGCCGGCGGCACGGATATGTTCGTGGCCAAATTTACCGACAACGGCAGCAGCGCCGCGGCCGGCTGGGCCGCCAGCGGTGGCGGCCCGAACGCCGACGCGGGCACGGGCATTGCCGCCAGCGGCAGCGCCGTGTACGCGGTGGGGCAGGTGTGGGCCAGCAGCAACGCCACCATTGCGGGCACTGCTATTCCCAACGCGGGTAACCACCAGATGTTCGTGGCCAAGTACACCGACAACGGCGCTACGGGCAGCGGCACCTGGCTGAAAACCGGCGGCGGCACCGACGACGACGGTGCCCTGGCCGTGGCTGTCAGCGGCAGCAACGTGTACGTGACGGGCCGTTTCAGCAGCAACACCAGCGCCACCATTGCGGGTACGGCGCTGGCCGGCTCGTCCAGCCCCTACAACTACGAAAACTTCAGCGACGACGTGTTCCTGGCGAAGTACGTCGACGCGGGCGCCACCGCCACCGACGGCGGCGCGGTGAGCGGCGGCGGCCCGGGCATGGATGCGGGACGCGCAGTGGCCGTGGGCGGCAGCTACGTGTACGTAGTCGGCGAGGTCATGCCTAGCACCACCGCCCCGACCACCTTCGGCAGCAGCTCGCTGACGAACCCTACGGGCATCGAAATCAATTTTCTGGGCCAGATCCGGGTGGGCACCACGCCCACCATCACCAGCTTCACCCCGGCCAGCGGCTCGGTGGGCACCAGCGTAGTGCTTACTGGTACGGGCTTCACGGGTGCTACAACCGTGAGCTTCAACGGTACGGCTGCCAGCGGCTTTACCGTTAATTCGGATACGCAGATTACCGTGAGTGTGCCCACGGGCGCCACCACGGGTGCTATCAGCCTAAGCACGCCTAGCGGCACGGCCAGCACCGCTGGTAGCTTCGTAGTGACGCTGCCCGTGCCCTGCACGGCCCAGGTCACGGTAACGCCGACCGGACCGGTGAGCTTGCCCGGCGGGGGCAGCGTCACGCTCACGGCGCAAGCTGTGGAGCCGGCTTTCAACGCGGCCGGCTTTACTGGGTTGGTTTATGCCGCGCTACGGCTGCCCAACGGGCAGGTGCTGGTAGGCGGAAGCTTCCAGGCCTACAACGGCGTGAACGTGCCGCGGGGTCTTATCCGCCTCAATGCCGATGGAAGCCGGGACCTGAGCTTCAACGGGACCAACTCCGGTTTTGACAACGGGATTGTGCGGAGCATAGCGGTTCAGGCAGACGGCAAAATACTGGTGGCCGGAGATATAAACTCGTATAACAACGCTGCTACGCCCTGGGGCGTCATCCGTCTTAACGACGATGGAAGCCGCGACACCGGCTTCAACGGCTCCAATGCCGGGTTCAATGTGGCTGGTGGAAACGTACTAAGTGTAGCCTTGCAGTCGGATGGCAAAGTATTGGTGGGCGGTAACTTTATCACCTACAACGCGGTGAGCGTACCGCGCGGCGTGGTCCGGCTGAACACTGACGGTAGCCGCGACACTTCTTTCAACGGCAGCAACTCCGGCGTTAATGGTGGAACGGTGAACACGTTGGCCGTGCAGCCCGATGGCAAAATCCTGATCGGCGGGATTATCTTCGACTACAACGGCGAAGAACCATCCGGTACCATCATTGAACAGGTGCCCAACGGGCTTATCCGGCTTAACCCTAACGGCAGCCGCGATGCTACCTTCAACGCTTATATCGGGGTAAACGCCGGGTTCAACCGCGATGTGATTTCGCTGGCGTTGCAGCCCGATGGGAAAGTGTTGGTCGGCGGTGCATTTTCTATTTACAACAACGCCGACGTACCCGATGGCCTCGTGCGCCTCAATGCCAACGGCAGCTACGATGCAAGCTTCAACGGCGCCAATGTAGGTACCGCTGGTTTCACGATGACCCCTGGACAGGTAGCGGTTGGCCAAGTGTTTGCGCTGGCGTTGCAGGCCGATGGCAAAGTGCTGGTGGGTGGGGCGTTTAGAGATTACAACAAAGTCGAAGAAACGACCCCCACGCAGCCGGTACCCGACCACCTCGTTCGACTGAATGCGGACGGAAGCCGCGACGTGAGTTTCAACGGCTCAAACGGCGGCTTGGATAACTACGTGTACGCGCTGGACCTGCTGACCAGTGGCAGAGTACTAGTAGGAGGCTTTTTCACGGCCTACAACGGCAACGCCGCTACGCCCGATTACCTGTTCGCCCTCAACGCCGATGGCAGTCGGAACACTGCCGCCACGCCCGTTGCCGGCGCCACCTACACCTGGACGCCCGGCAACACCACCGGCCCCACGCTCACGGTGACGCAGGCGGGGAGCTATACGGCCACGGCCAGCTACGGCAGCGGTTGCACTGTCACCTCGGCCCCGGTGCAGGTAACGTCTTCGCTGGCCGACTTGACCGTCAGCACCGCGCAGAACATCAGCGGCTCGTACAACAACGTGACCATCACCGGCACGGGCGCCGCCACGCTCAGCGGCCCGCTCGCGGTGAGTGGCACGCTGACGGTGCAGAGCGGCGGCGTGCTCACCACCAACTGCCAGGCCCTGACCGGCAGCGGCAGCTTCGCCCTGCCGGCGGGCGCCACGCTCAGCATCTGCGACGCGGCCGGCATCACCCTTTCGGGCGCCACGGGCGCCGTGCAGCTGACGGGCACCCGCTCCTTTAGCTCCGACGCCAGCTACGTGTACAACGGCTCGGTGGCGCAAGTAACCGGCAGCGGCCTGCCCGCTCAGGTGCGCAACCTGACGGTCAACAACGCCGCCGGCGTAACCTTGAGCCAGCCGCTCGGCCTAAGCCAGGTGCTGACGCTGACCACCGGCAACCTGAACACCAACGGCCAGGCGCTGACTCTGCTTTCCTCGGCGGCCAGCACGGCCCTGGTGGTCAATACCAACGGCGTGGTCAACGGTACGGCTACCGTGCAGCGCTACATCAGCCCGGCCCTGAACCCGGGCACCGGCTACCGCCACCTCGCGGCCCCGGTGGCCAGCACCACGGTGGCGGACCTGGCCACCAGCGGGTTTGCGCCCGTGGTGAACCCGGCCTACAACACCTCGGCTACGCCCAACCAGGTGACGCCCTTCCCGACGGTATTCGGCTACGACCCGGCGCGGCAGGCCACCAGCCCCGCCACCGGGTACAGCACCTTCGACAAAGGCTGGGTGTCGCCCGCGACGCTGACCGATGCGCTGCAGCCGGGCCGCGGCTACACCGTGAACCTGCCGGCGGCGCAAACCGTCGACTTCGTGGGCCAGCTCAACACCGGCACCCTGCCGCTGAGCTTCGCGCGCGGCGCCGGGGCCGACGCCGGCTGGCAGCTGGTGGGCAACCCCTACCCCGCCCCGCTCGACTGGAGCCGCGTGCCGTCTGCCGACCGCAGCGGCCTGACCGGGGCCATGCACGTGTTTGAAAGCACCGGTCCGTACGTGGGCCGCTACCGCAGCTACGTCAACGGCGTGGGCAACCCCATCGTACCGCTGGGCCAGGGCTTCTTCGTGCGCGTTGCTGACTCCGCAGCCACGGGCCGCCTCACGCTGCGCGACGGGCACCGCCTGACCGCCCCCGACGCCACGCCCCTGCTGCGCGGCACGGCCGACCTGCGTCCGCAGCTCGAACTGCAGCTGCTGGGGGCCGGCACGGCCGATGCGACCTACGTGTACGTTGAAGCCGGCGCCACCAGCGGCGTCGACGCCGAGTACGACGCGCTCAAGCTGCCGAACAGCACCGGCCTGAGCCTCGCCTCCCTGGCGGGCAGCCGTCCGCTGGCCATATCGGGCCTGCCGCTGCTGACGGGGGCTACCGTGGTGCCGCTGCACGTGGCCGTGCCCCGCGCCGGCACCTACGCGCTGCAAGCCGCCCAGCTGCTGAACCTTGCGTCCGGCACTCAGGTGTACCTGCACGATGCCCTCACCGGTCAAGACGTCAGCCTGCAGCCGCTGACCAGCTACTCCTTCGTACACGACGGCCTAGCGGCCACCGGCCGCTTCAGCCTGATGTTCCGCCCCAGCGGCGTGACGGCCACGGCCAGCGCCCGGCAGGCCGACCAGCTCAGCGTATTCCCCAACCCGACGACGGGCTCGTTTACGCTGCGCCTCGCGGCCGCGGTGCCTGGCCAGCAGGCCGACGCCACGCTGTACAATGCGCTGGGCCAAGTGGTACGCCGCCAGCCGGTATCGGTGCTGGCGACCGGGCTGCAGGCCGAATTCAGCGCTGCCGGGCTGCCGGTGGGCGTGTACACCCTGCGCCTGACGCTGGCCGATGGCACCTTCCTTACCAAACGTCTTATCAAGCAATGATGACTTCTTCGTTCGCTTCCCCAATTGCCGTTTCCCGTTCTCCTTTCTCCGCTCACATACGCAAGTTGACCACCGGCTTGGGTAGTGGGGCTGCGCTGCTGCTATTACTGCTGCTGACCGGCCCCGCTTCCTTGGCCCAGACGCCCGGCTCGGGCGGGCCCACGCCCGGCACGCCGGCCGCCGACCCCACGGCCGTGCCCCTCGACGGCGGGGCCTCCTTGCTGCTGCTGGCCGGGGCCGGCGTAGGCCTTCGGGCTCTGCGCCGCCGGACGAGCTAGTAACGAGGATGCACCTCGGCCTTGGCAAAAGCCGCTTCCCGCTGGGAGGCGGCTTTTTTTGCGGGCGGCCAGGTCCACCGTCTGCTTCCGCGGCCGCCTCCCGGTTTTCCTTTTTTGCAGGCCGGGCAGACAATCAGTTGCGCTGCAGGCCCATTTTACCGGTCAGCACCCGCACTAGGCTACCTATCTTGCCACCGCATTGTTGTTTTCTCATCCGATATGAAACGCATTCTTACCCAAGGCTTCGGCGCCGCGTTGTGCGCCCTGCTGGCCGCGCCGCTCGGCCTGCAAGCCCAAACCTGGCAGTGGCTCACCACCCAGCCCCGCACCGGCGGCACCTCCCAGATTACGGCCTCGGCCCTGGATGCCAGCGGCAACATCGTGGTAGCGGGCACGATTTCCGGCACCGTCGTGCTGGGTACTACCTTGCTGACCAGCGCCGGCGGGCAGGACCTGTTTGTGGGCCGGCTCAGCCCCAGCGGCACTTGGCTGCAGGCGGCTAGCGCGGGCGGCGCAGCCAGCGACTACCCCACCAAGGTGGCCGTCGACAATATGGGCAACATCGTGGTGACCGGGCGCTTTGCCAGCCCCACGCTGGATTTTGGCACCGCCTTCACGCTCACCAACGCCGGCCCCAGCACCACCAACGACATTTTCGTGGCCTGCCTGAACGCCGCCGGGCAGTGGACGCAGGCCATCGGCGTGGGCGGCCCCGGCAACGACGAGCCGCGGGGCCTGGCCCTGGACGCCGCCGGCCGAGCCACCGTGGCGGGCTTCTTTCTGAGCCCCACGCTCACGCTCGGTTCGCTCACGCTGACCAACGCCAGCGCCGCCGGCCTGAGCGCGGATATTTTCGTGGCCCGCCTCTCGGCCGCGGGGCAGTGGACCGAAGCCGTGCGCGCCGGCGGCATCGACCACGACAACATTTTGGACTTGGTGCAAGACGCCGCCGGCACGGCGTACGTTGCGGGCATCTTCACCAGCGCCAGCGTGGCCTTCGGCCCGACCACCCTTACCAATGCCGACGCTAGCCGCGTGACCTTTGACGCCTTCGTGGCCAAGCTCACGCTGGGCGGCGCGGCCGGCACCGGCGGCACTTGGACGCAGGCCGTGCGCGCCGGGGGCGCCCAGAGCAACGACCAGTTCAACGCCCTGGCCGTCGACGGCAATGGCAACGTGGTGGTGACCGGACTCTACCAAGGCGGCGCCTCCACCATCGGCACCACTACGCTCAGTGCCCCCGCCCCGGGCGTCAACTATGACCCGCTGGTGGCCCGGCTGAGCGCCGGCGGCACCTGGACGCAGGCCGTGCGTGCCACCTCGTCGAGCCTGTGCTACCCCACCACCGTAGCCCTCGATACCGACGGCAACGCCACCATTGCGGGCCAGCTGGCTGGCCCCACGGCGCAGTTCGGCACCGTGGCGCTGGACCACCCCAACTCAACCGGCGTCGACGTCTTTGTGGCCCGCCTCAGCACAGCCGGCGTTTGGACCTACGGCGTGCGCGCCGGCGGCAACGCTACTGACGGGGCCAATAACGTCATCTTGACGGGCACCTCGGCCATCGTATCGGGCTTTATTGGCGCCACTGCCAGCGGCCCGTTCGGGTTTGGCTCGCTGCCCGTCGATGCCTCCTCCACCACTTGTTTTGTGGGCCGCTTGGGCGGCTTGGTCAACGCCACGACAGGCCCGCGCGTGCGGGAGCCGCTGAGCCTGGCACCGAACCCCGCGCGCGAGCTGGTGCGGCTGCACCTCGGCGCCGCGGCCGGCCCGGAGGTGGTGGTAACCGATGCGCTGGGCCGGCCGGTGCGCCGCGTGGCCGTGCCTGCGCACGCCAGCACTGCCATGCTCGACGTACGGGGCCTACCGGCGGGCGTGTACGGGGTGCGCTGCGGCGCCGCCGGCGGCCGGCTGGTAGTGGAGTAGCCTGCGCCGCCAGCTTCCCGGCGGCTCCCGCGCGCCCTTTTCGGGCCGCGCCTTGGGCTGTAACTTGCGCGTTCATCTTTATAGCTATGCGCACATTTTCGGCCGTTCACCGGTTGCTGACGTTCCTTATGTGGCTGCCCATCTGGCTGCTGGCCCCGCCCGCCCACGCCCAAAACTGGCAATGGGCGCGCGGCGGCAGCCAGATGGGCGGCCGGGCCTCGGCCGTGGATGTGCGCAACGGCAGCACGGTGGTGGCGGGTTATTTTGAGGGCAGCCTTACCCTGCCGCCCTTTGCGCCACTGACCGGCCCGGGCTTGTACGTGGCCCGCTTTACCAGCGCCGGTGTGTGCACCCAACTGGTGCAGGCGCCCGGCGACGCCGTATTCCCCAGCGACCTAGCCATCGACGCGCAGGGCAACATCACGATTACCGGTAATTTCACGCTGAGCGTGACGTTTGGCGCCGCTACGCTGACCCGCTCTCTGGGCAGCAAAGACGGCTTCGTGGCCCGGCTAAGTGCCGCGGGAGCATGGACGCAAGCCGCGCAGTTCGGCTCGGGGTACAACACCGAACCAACCTCGCTGGCGGTGGATGCAGCCGGCACGGCCACGGTGGTGGGGCATTTCGACGGCCCAGCACTGGCCCTTGGGGCGTTTACGCTGCCTAACGCCGACCCCACGGGCACCACCACCGACCTGTTTGTGGCCCGCCTCAATCCGACCGGCGTTTGGTCGCAGGCGCAGAGCATTGGCGGGACGCAGTACGAGCGGGCCTTCGGCGTGACGCTGGATGCGCAAGGGACGGCCACCGTGGTCGGGAGCTACGAAAGCCCGCGCGTCAACTTCGGCACCAAGCAAGTGGTCAATACCAGCCTGGCGTACCGTAGTGAGGGGTTCGTCGCCAGCATGTTGCCCACGGGGCGCTGGACGCGCGCCCTCGCCATCGGCAGCGCGGGCGTTGACCGCGCCGACGCCGTCACGCTGGACCGCCAGGGCCGCTTGGTGGTGGCCGGCGTGTACCAGTACAGCATCAACCTGAGCAGCCTGCCCACGCTCTACAATTCGAACGCGCCCTACGAGGAAATTTTCGTCGCCCACCTCGACACGGCCACGAATACGTGGGTGCAAGCCACCCGCCTCAGCGGCGACAACGAAGACAAGGTGGTGGGCCTGGCCGTCGACAATCAGAACACCGTGCTGGTAGCCGGCTTTACGCGCAGCAAGTGGTTGTACGGCGGCACCGCCCTCCTCACGAATTTCAACCAATTCAACAACAACGCCGACGTGTTCGTGGCGGGCTTGTCGGCGGCCGGCACCTGGCAGTACATCCTGCAGGCCGGGGGCGGCGGGGACGACTTGCCCGCGGGCATGGCCGCCGACGCGCAGGGCCGCTGCGCCGTGGTCGGCGGGTTCGGCAGCTCGACCCTGGCGGCGGGGGCGCAGGCCCTGGCCAACGCCAGTGCGGACCCGGTCCTGCACGCGGCCCCGTTCGTTCTGCGGACCGATGCCACCGTCACGGCGGCCCAGGCAGCGGCCGTGGAGTCCGCGTTCAGTCTCGCGCCCAACCCGGCCAGCCAGCAGGTGCGGCTCACGTTTGGGCGCGGCCCGCACGCGCCCGGCGTGCAGCTGCTGGACGGCCTGGGGCGGGAAGTGCGGCGCTGGGACGTCGGGGCGGCGGCCACGCAGGCGGTCTTGCCCTTGGTTGGCCTGGCCCCGGGCGTATACCTGCTGCGCAGCGGGCGCGCAACGGCCCGCTTGCTGGTGGAATAATCCAGCGCGTGCGGCGGCGTAGCGCGTCGCTTTCCTTGGCGGCTGCTAATTTTAGCCTCCGCTTTTTCACTCTGCCCCGCTTCATGCCCGACCTCCACGGCATCACCGTTCATCCCGACTGCCGCCACTTTCGCGGTGATTTGCCCTGCCGCCCCAACAAAGAGCACGGCTACCAGTGCGGCGGTTGCCCGGTGTACGCCCCGGTGCAGCAGCGCCTGCTCATCATCAAGCTCGGCGCCATCGGCGACGTGATTCGCACTACCCCGCTGCTGCGCCGCCTGCGCCAGGAGTTTCCGCAGTGCTACATCACCTGGCTCACCCACACGCCCGCCATTCTGCCCGCCCACGACGGCCCCGACGAGGTGCTCAAGTTTGAGCTGAGCAGCATTGTGCAGCTGCAGGGTCGGGAGTTTGACATCGTCTACAACCTCGACAAGGACAAGGAAGCCGGCGCGCTGCTGAACTCGATCAAGGCCCGGCAGAAGTTCGGCTACGCCCTGCGCCCCTACGACGGCGTGGTGTGGCCCCAGAACGAGCTGGCCGAGCACAAGTACCTCACTGGTGTATTCGACGAGCTGAGCCTGCAAAACCAGAAGCCCTACGTGCAGGAAATCTTCGAGCTCTGCGGCTTCGAGTTCCGCGGCGAGGAGTACGTGTTCGACACCCACGCCGACAAGGGCTACCGCTGGCCCCTGCTGCCCCCGGCTGGCCGCCGCGTGGGCCTCAACACCGGCTGCGGCGACCGGTGGACCACCCGCCTCTGGTCCGACGAGAAGTGGATTGCGCTGATTCAGCAACTGCGCGCGGCCGGCTACCAGCCCGTGCTGCTCGGCGGCCAAGCCGAGGATGAGCGCAACCAGCGCCTGCACGCGGCCACCGGCGCCACCTACCCCGGCTACTTCTCGCTGCCCCAGTTCATCAACCTGCTCGATCAGATGGACCTCATCGTGACGCAGGTGACCATGGCCATGCACATCAGCATTGCCCTGCGCAAGCCCACGGTGCTGATGAACAACATCTTCAACCCCTACGAATTCGACCTCTACGGCCGCGGCCAGATCGTGCAGCCCGACCGCCCCTGCGTGTGCTTCTACCGCGGCAGCTGCCGCTTGGGCACCAGCTGCATGGAAGAGCTGCCGGCCGACAAAGTCTTCCGGGCGGTGCAGGAAAGCCTGCCGACCTAATGCCCCGGCCCGACGGCAACACCCGGGCCCTGCTCGGCGGCCTGCTGCTAGCGCTGCTGGTTGTGGGCATGTGCTTCACGGCCTACCCGCCCGGCAGCGCCGAGTACGACGAAACCAACGGCCACATTCACGCCGTGGTGGGCTACCACCCCGTATCCAAGATTCGCACGGCCGGCTACGTTATCTGGCACGTACTGCGGCTGGCCCTGCTGCCGCTGCTGATTTACGGGCTGGCCCGACGTCAGCAGCGGCGCACCGACCGCCGGGTCCGCGTAGCTTGGCTGCTGTGGTTACTCTGGCCGCTGCTGCTGGCCGGCTGGCTGTTCGTGGTCGATTGGTACCCGCCCGCCAACATTGACTGAGGTTGCCGGCCAGCCGCATGACACCTCACTCCAAACCATCGGTTCCGGGCACATGGGACGTCCCATGTGCCCGGAACCGATGGTTTGGGGCCTCATGGGATTCCCTACATGGGCAAAAACCATTGTTTTTGGGCACGTAGAAACTCCCAAGTGCTCGAAATCGATGGTTTCCAGGCGCATGGAACGTCCCGTGCATGCAAAAACAATGGTTTCCGGGCACCAGGAACGTTCCTGGTGCCCGGAAACCATTGTTTTTGTGTAGCTAGGACTGACGACCAGGCTCCGCAGCGGCGTCAGACGGCCACGCTTAGAGCTTACCTTCCGGCTGAGCTACGGCCTTGAGCGCCTTCACCATTTCGCTCCACGAGAATTGCTGCTTGTAGTGGCGCGTACCGGCTTCGAACACGGCCTCTTTTTCAGGGTGCGTCGCGAAATCCAGTAGCGCGTCGGCAATGGCTTTGGGGGTGGGCTCCACCACGTAGCCCACTTCGCCGTCCGGAATAAGCTCCGCGAGGCCCCCCACGTCGGTTACCAGCATGGGGCGCTCGAAGTGGTAGGCAATCTGCGACACGCCGCTCTGAGTGGCGTGCTTGTAGGGCTGCACCACCATATCGGCGGCCGAGAAGTAGTCGGCCACCCGCTCGTTCGGGATGAAGTCGGTGGCGCGCACCAACCGGCTTTCCAGGTGGTGCGTGCGAATCAGTTCTTCGTAGAGCGCGGCGTCCTCGTAGAACTCGCCGGCAACAATGAGCTTCACCGGCAGCTGGCGCAGCCGCTCGTCGGCAAAGGCCTGCAGCAGCACGTCGAGGCCCTTGTAAGCCCGGATAAACCCGAAAAACAGCAGGTAGCGGAACTGCGGGTCGAGTCCCAGGCGGCGCAAGGCCTCGGCTTTGGGCACGATGGGACCGAAGTTGTCGTAGAGCGGATGCGCCTGGTAGCGGGCGGGCTGCTTGAGCCCCAGGCGGCGCAGATCGGCCAGCACGGCCCGGCTCATGGTCACGAAACCGTGGTTCTGGGGCAGGAAATAGCGCGTCAGCGGCCGGTCGCCGGGGCGCTTTTCGTGCGGAATGGCGTTGTCGGTGATGGTCACCAGGCGCGTGTGCCGGTTGCCGCGCACCAAGCGGGCAATGGTGCCCAGCGCGGGGCCCATAAACGGCAACCAGAAGCGGAAAATCACCAAATCGGGCCGTTCGCGGCGCAGCTGCCGCCCCACCCGCCACCAGCTCAGCGGGTTCACCGAGTTGATGCTGGCTTGGATGTCGAGGTCCGTGGGCGCCGGGTCGGTGCTGTACTGCGTGGTGCCCGGAAACAGAAACTCGGGGTACTGCAGGCTAAACGTGACGATGCGCGCCTCGTCACCGGCTTCGCGGAAGGCCCGCGCCAGCCGCTCGTTGTAAGTGGCCAGCCCGCCCCGCAGCGGGTACGCCGGCCCGATGATGACTACGCGCATGGGTGAATCGGTATGGAAGGGAAAACAAAACGTCATCCTGAGCTTGAGCGAAGGACCTTCCTCCTTGCCTGCACCGCCGGTTGAGTCTTGGCTAAGACTGTGACGTTGGTGCGGGGCTCGAGAAAGGTCCTTCGCTCAGGCTCAGGATGACAAATAAAGCGGTTAATCTAAATTCAGTCGCTCGCGCACCAAGTACTCGCGCTGCCCGTTCAGCTGCACCATTTCGGCCAGGAACCCAACCAGAAACAGCTGCACGCCGATAATCACCGCCACCAGCGCGAAGAAGAACAGCGGCTGGTCCGTTACCGAGCGGGCGCGCAGGTTGTGCATCGACAGCCAGAACTTCTCCCCCGTCAGCCACAGGGCAATGATGGTCCCGATGAAAAAGGCCAGCACGCCCATGGTACCGAAAAAGTGCATGGGCCGCCGCCGGAAACGGCTCACGAAGGTGATGCTCAGCAAGTCCAGAAAGCCGTAGACGAAGCGCTCCAAGCCGAACTTAGTCACGCCGTACTTGCGCTCCTGGTGCTGCACCACCTTCTCGCCGATGCGCCGAAACCCGGCCCACTTGGCAATGACGGGGATGTAGCGGTGCATCTCGCCGTACACCTCGATGCTCTTCACCACGCGGTGATTATAAGCTTTGAGGCCGCAGTTGAAGTCGTGCAGCTGAATGCCCGAAATCCAGCGCGTCACGCCGTTGAACAGCTTGGTCGGAATGGTTTTCGAGAGCGGGTCGAAGCGCTTTTTCTTCCAGCCGCTGATCAAATCGTACTGCTCCTCGGTGATGAGGCGGTAGAGCTCGGGCAATTCCTCGGGCGAATCCTGCAGGTCGGCGTCCATGGTGCACACCACCCGGCCGCGCGTGGCCCGGAAGCCCGTGTCCAGCGCCGCCGATTTGCCGTAGTTGCGGTTGAAGCGAATGCCGCGCAGGGCCGTATCCGTGGCCGCCAGCTCCTCGATGACTTCCCAGGAGTTGTCCGTTGAGCCGTCGTCGACCAAGATGACTTCGTACGTGAGCCCGCGGGCCTGCAGCACCCGCCGAATCCACTGCGTCAACTCCGGTAAGGATTCGGCCTCGTTGAGCAGCGGAATGACGATGGACAGCTCGACGGGAAATGATTTCGAAGCGGGGTTACTCAAACTCGGGGCGGTTACGCTTGGTGATGGCCGAAATAATCAGCGCGAGAAGAAGGGCAAACAGGGCCGTGCCCAGCACCGCAAACAAAATACCGATGGGCCCGGAGCCGCTAAACTTCTGCGCCATTTGCACGGCCTGATCAATCTGCTCGTCGCTCAACTTGCCCTCGGTTTCCAGCTTGGCGCGCATCGCGTTCATCGTGTTTTCCATGTACTGCGGATCGATGAACGTGATGTAGATGTAGCGGAAGATGCCGCTCAGCAGCCCGGTAACAGCTCCCAACACGGCGGCAATGCCCAGGCCTTGGCCGTAGGACATAAAGCCGGCGTTATGTTCCTTGTAATACCGATGGGCCAGCACAATGCCCCCGATCAGAATGAGGAACGTGATGATGCTCATGCCGGAGTTCTGCTCCATGCCCGTCATCATCAAAATGAAAGCGTAAATGATGCTGACAATGCCCGTGAGCACGCCGTAGCGCAGGCCGGCAGCGGTGGTGGTTACGGTGGAGGTAGTCGTGTTTTCCATGGGGTAGGCGTTGGGGTTGAGTGGAGTTGGAAGTTAGCGCCGTAAGAAAATAGCTCCGGGCACGGCAAGCAACAGCCCTAATATTAGCTTTTTGCTGAATTCATCCGTGGCCAAGCCCTGCGGCGTGGTAGCAATGCCGGCCAAGGTGCGCTCGTACTGCTCTTTGCCGCCTTTTTCTTTCAGAAACCGGGCCCGCTCGGCGCGCACCACCTGCTCCATCTCGCGGCGGTTGCGCTCAATGGCGCCGGGACCGGCCACGCGGGCCACCCCGTACATGCCCGTGCCCGCCAGCAATGCCGTCATGCCCACCGTCACCACGCCCACCAGCAGCTGCCGGCCCAGGTTGGCTAGGTCGCGGTGCCGTTGCCGCAGTTGCCACTCGGCCCATACCGCCGCCGCCGGCGACACAAAGAAGCTCATCAGCCGTTTCGGCCCGAAAGGGTTTTGGCCCGTGGCGTACAACAACACAATCCACCCCACGCAGATGATACCGGCAATGACGCCCACGCGCAACGCCGTCCGGATTACCGCTTGATTATTCATGTTCCCTACCGGCTTGCTTGCATACCGAAGCGGCAAGTTAGGCGTCTTTTTGCCAACGCCTAGCCCTCTGCTTATGCAGCTTGCGGCTCCAGTCGCTCCCGGCGCTGCCCAAAGCGCAGCACCAGTACTTCGCCCAGCAGGCACAGCAGCGCCCCCACCAGGCAATAGCGCCACAGCGGCGTCCCGTTGCGCTCCTCGGCCAGCTGCTGGGCGGCGCTCCGCTCCCCGCCCGCTTCGTACACGTGCACGTTGGGGTAAGCCGCGGTCAGTTGCCGCAGCTCCTCGGCCGAGTACTGCGCCAGTTCTGATTCTTTCTTATCGACATTGAAGGCCAGCGTCGTGAGCACCTTATCGTTCAGCGTCAGCTGGTAGTATCCCGGCTGGCGCATCGGCGCAGGCAGCTGCAGGTACAGCCGCCCGTTGCGCAGCTGCTGCGCCGGCACGTACGAGTTGCTGTCGTTGCGCAGCTTGTATACCTGCTCCGCGCCACTGGTTGGGGCCCCCAGCGGCCGCAGCACCACCGCCCGATTGGTCAGTCGATACGCCGGCAGCTGCTCGCTGGATTTGCTTAGTGTCGCCAACCGGTACATTACCGGCACGAACAGCGGGTGTTCGGCAAACGTGGAAAGACCAGCCTGCAAGGGCGAGGCAAATACGTATACCATGCCCTGCCCGCTGCGGAATCCGGATAAGAATGGTTGCCCATCCCGGAACTGCAGCACGTCGGTAGTAGACCGGCCCCAGCTGAGCACGGGCGTCGCGCGGGGCATGTCTGGCTGCCGGGTTTGCTGCGCAAACACATCCTTAAAGAACGGGTTCTGCTGATTGGGTACAGCCAGTTCCTGCGCCGTACTCCCGGTGGCCCAACGCATCGACGTCAGCCCCAACGACGCCCATAGCTGATCATACCCCGCCCGCAGACCAGCTGCCGAGGGTGGAATTACCACCAGCGTTCCGCCCCGTTCCACAAACTTGGCCGCCGCTGATTGCCAACCAGGCGTAAGCCTGCTGTTGCCTTGCACAATCAACAAGTCGGCTCCCTCGAGTGTCCCCGGACTACTTTCCGGCCGAAGAGGGCTATAAGCAAACACCGCTTCGTTGGGATACAGTTTTTGCGTAGCAGTTCCTCCGCTGCTCACATCCACTACGCGAATGCGCCCCGAGGGCTTTAGGGTGAAATAGTAAGTGTTGTCATACGTAACCGGCTGCTCCTCCAATTCAACCCGCCCAAACTGCGTCTGCGCCTCCGCGAGCCGAATACGCACGATATTCTCAACGGTATTGCCAGCCGCCACATTGCTGGTATAAGTTGCCACCTGCCGCGGGCCTATGAATACGCGCACCTGTACCTGAGTGGCTTCTTTAGCTCCGCCGTTACGCAGACGTATATGCAAGGGCAAATCCACCCCAGTGCGTACAAATTCTTCCGTTAAGAAAACGCTGTCCACGTAAGCATTTGCGGTTGCGCGCGTCGTCAAGGGCAGCAAAAATACCTCTCCAGCACTTCTAAGCCCCTGTATGTCGGCCGCGGCAAAGCTTGACTTTTGGAAATCAGAAGTGACAAACGTAGTCTGCTTGGCATTTCCACCCCGATTTTCCAACTGCCGCAATGTTGTCCGCACGCCAGCACTAGCAGCCGAAGGATTCAGCTGGCTGAGCTCTTCCACCAATTTATTAGCCGAAAGGCTGGCTTGCGGCGTACGGCCAGCCCATAACCGATACTGCGCCGTTTTGGGGAAAGCATGCACAATCCGCTGCATTTCATTCACGCTCTGCTCCAGCATCGGCTTGCCACTACCAGTTTCCACCGCCATACTAGGCGAATCATCCATTACCACATTCGCTTCGACATCCGCGTGTGTGCTTTGGTGGGGAGCAGGGATAAAAGGCTGACAAAACAACAATACCAACAATGTCAGAAAGCCCAGGCGCAACGCTAGTACCAACAAATGCTGCAGCCGACGCTGCTTGGCGGTCAATAGCTTTACTTCTCGGATAAACTCAACGTTGGTAAATAATACTCGCTGCGGCCTGCGCAGCTCAAACAGATGTAGTAGTACCGGTACTGCCAAAGACAACAGACCCAGCAAAAACCAAGGATGCGTTAGCGTCATAAACCTGTTCAGGATATCACCTGATACATCAAATAACGCGAAACCATAAGAAAAGACGCCCCTATCTCCTTCAAGAGACTAAATATCGCGGTGTGACATCGACCACTTATAACTCATCCCAAATGCTTCCTGTATCAGGAGTATGTGGTACGTCGATAGTCAACTAATACAGCGTATCCATTAGGCTCTTTCTCAAGCACAGCTAAACCAAAAATCTATTCCTTACCAACTCAAAACACTATTCCTGAAGTAGTTAATCGTCAACCCATGTCATGAGCTTATCTAGTTCGTTATGGCTTGACCGGAAAACGGTTTCATCAATAACCAATATTGTCTTCGTCTTCACCAGCGCGTTCAAACGTCCGTCGTTGGCGTGTACGCGGCGGGCGACACGACGCCGGCGGCGCAGCAGGCGTTGGTGGCGGCGGCGGAGGGGGCGCAGGCGGGCATCAGCTGCAACGAGCAGCTCACGCGCGAGGAGTGCGCCTGAGCC
>NZ_JAJFAV010000022.1 GCF_020711235.1 Hymenobacter sp. 15J16-1T3B
GTGCGGCGGCGCCGCCTCGTAGCCGGGTTGCCCGGGGCCGATGCGGCCATGATGACGTGGATGCACCAGTAGCCGGAGCCCGACCTCGCGCAGCTGACCGCGCACCAGTACGAGGACTTCTGGGCCGCCGAAGCCGCGGAGCTGCGCGCCCTCGACCGGCAGATGAGCCAGGCCCTGGACTCGGCCCGCGCCGTGCGCTGAACCCAGCCCACCAAACGCAACGAGCCGCTTCCTGCGCAGGAAGCGGCTCGTTGCGTTTGGCGGCAACACCGGCTTAGCCTTTCAGAGCCGCGTCGTAACGCTTGCCGGCTTCCGACCAGTTCACCACGTTCCAGAAGGCGGCCACGTAGTCGGGGCGCTTGTTCTGGTACTTGAGGTAGTAGGCGTGCTCCCACACGTCGAGGCCGATGAGCGGGGTGCCGCGCTGAATGCCGGCCACGTCCATCAGCGGGTTGTCCTGGTTGGGGGTGCTGGTAATGGCCAGCTTGCCGGCTTTGGCGTCGTGAATCAGCCAGGCCCAGCCCGAGCCGAAGCGGCCGGTGGCGGCTTTGGTGAATTCCTCCTTGAACTTGTCGAAGGAGCCGAAGTCTTTGGTAATGGCCGCGGCCAGCGTACCGGTGGGCTGCCCGCCGCCCTTCTGGGCCAGCAGCTGCCAGAAGAAGGAGTGGTTCCAGTGGCCGCCGGCGTTGTTGCGGATGGCGTCGGGCTGCTTGCTGGCCGAGGCCAGCAGCTGGGCCAGGCTCATTTTCTCCTCCGGCTTGCCCGCCACGGCTTCGTTCAGCTTCGAAACGTAGGTTTTGTGGTGCGCGTCGTGGTGGATTTCCATCGTCCGCGCGTCAATGTGCGGCTCCAGGGCATTGAAGGCGTAGGGCAGCGGCGGCAGCGTGAAGGGGCCGTCGGCCATGGGCAGGGCGCGGGCTTCGCGCAGCAGCTTTTCCTCGTGAGCGGCGGCCAGCACGGCCGGGCTGATGACGGCGCCGACCACGGCCAGCAAGCTGTTTTTCAGAAAATCTCGCTTCAGCATAGCGGTGAACTAGTGAGAGGATGAATGGGGAGAGCCGGCGGCAAATAAGCCAGAAAACCCGGAATTGCCGGGCTTTATTCGGCCGGCGCGGGCGCGGGGTCATCCTCCTGCTCGGGCGGGGTGTGGCCCAGCTCCACCACCACGTCGCGCACGGCGGGGTCGAGGTAGTCGGGCAGCTTCGCCGGGTCGAGCAGGCGCAGCAGGCGCAGGTACTTGGCGCGGCCTTCTTCGAGCATGTGCGGGGGCACTTCGAACACGAAGAGGTGATGGGGCGGCTGCTTTTGCACGCCCACGAGGATAAACCGGTCGGCGCGCAGCGCGTCGAGGTAGAAGGCGGCCTGCCGGTCGTAGTCGTAGCCCGTGCACTGGGCCACGAAGTGGTGGTAGTCGCGGGCCAGGGTCGTTTTAAAGTCGATGACGGTGTAGGGCTGCCCGGGCACGTCGACCACCAAGTCGGCGCGCAGCTTGCACATGGTGCCGGTGATGGGCTCGGTGAAAATGCAGCTGGGTTCGGCCACGCCGTTGTCGAGCAACTCGCGCAAATCGTCGCGCAGGCGCACGCCCTCCACCAGCCACCACACCAGCGTGTCGTTGACGGCCGGGTAAGCGGGCACGTATTGATCAGGCTCGAGCAGGGCGGTGTGGAACGCGGTGCCGAAGCTCAGGGCCGACGAGCCGCTGGATTCGCGCCGCGGGCGGCCGTTGAGCGCGTCGCGCAGCCGCGAGAGGTCCGAGTTGGCAATGGCGGGCAGGGCGCGGTAGTCGTCGTAGGAAAGGCGCAGCAGATCGGGGCGGCGCCAGGGAGCGGGCGGGGTGGTGTCGGACATAGCGTAGCGCAATGTACTACGGCGGGAGCGGCCGGGTTGTTGAGCGGCGCGGCGTCGCCCGGGCGGGCGACGTGGCCTTGGCGCGCGCCGACGCCGGGCCGTAGCGAGATTCGGCTTCTGGAATGCTCCCCGCGGCGCTTACCGTTCGGGCGCCGCGGGCGGCAAGGGAGGCTGTTTGTTCGGGAATTCGATGGGCCGGAAGCGCCCACTGCCGAGCCCCAGGCACAGTGGCGCAACCACCAGCGCCGCGCTCCACCAGGTCAGGTCCTCGTAGCAAAACAGGCCAAGCAACGCCAGAACCCCGGCCAGCAGGCACCCCAGCATCCGCTGCGCCCGGGACTTGCGCTGGAGCAGCCACCACCACAGCCCCGCGTACAGCCAGAACGCCAGGAGGCCCAGCAGCCACAGCCCAAATTCGACGGGCGAGGTTTCGTTCAACAGAAGCGCGACTAGCATGGAACAAGCGAACAGGCAACGGCGGGATGCCGTTATTTGCGGGGTAATACGGCGAAGTAAGGACAGTTTTCGACTCCGCCGCGGCGCTTGGGCCGCGGCGGGGCCGGCGGCGTCCGCTTCGGGCCGGCTACCGCGCCATTAATTTTTTTCTCCATGATTCAGCTCATCGGCCTGGCCGGCCGCCGCGGCAGCGGCAAAGACACCGTCGCCCGTCTCGTACAAGAACTCCAGCCCGCGCGCCACTGGCAGATTCGCTCCTTCGGCGACGCCATCAAGGGCGTGTGCGCGGTGCTCTCGGGCGAGTCGACGGCGCCGTACTACACCCAGCCGGGCAAGGCCGAGCTGGTGCCGACCTACGGCCTGACGCGCGGCGAGCTGCTGCAGCAAGTGGGCGCGGCCCTGCGCGCCTGGCGCGGCCCGGTGTGGATTGAGGCCCTGCTGGCCGGCCTGCCCACCGACCGCCCCGTCATCGTGGCCGACCTGCGCTTTCCCGACGAGGCAGACACGCTGCGGGCCCGCGGCGCGCTGATCTGGCGCGTGGAGGGCGACCCGCTGCGGCAGCGCGGCGACGGCACCCGCGACGACAACCACCCCTCGGAAACCGCCCTCGACCACTACGCGCCCTACGACGCGGTGCTGCGCAACGACGGCTCGCTGGAAGAGCTGCGCGCCCAGGTTGAGCGGCTGCTGCGCGCGGCCGGCGCCTGAGGTGCCGGCCGCGCTGCCCACGCCGGAACCACCGGCGGCGCGACCCGGCGGCCCGCGCTGCGTATAGCCGGGTAAGCGGGCCGGCGTGCACCACCCCCGGCCCGCGGGCTGCTTATGCACAGGCTGCTGTCGTTTCTGCCGCTGCTGCTCGTCGGCTGCGGCGACTGTCAAGAGGTTCACCTCACGCCCGAGGAGCGGGCGTGGTTTGCCGATTACCGGCCGGGCGCTACCCTCACCTTCCGCAGCAACCGCGGCGGCAGCGCCACCTTCACGGTGCTGCCGCGCCAGGAGTGGTACGAAAACACCAACTGCAACAAGCTGGAATCGGGGCCCTACCAGCCCATTTTCAGCCAGTTGGTGCTGCGCCCCGCCGTCAGCTACAGCGCGCAGTTCCGCGACTTCGTGCTCAACATCCGCAAGACCAACCCCGAACGCGCCGGCCTGCTCACGTTTAGCGCCGCCGGCCTCGACGGCACCACCGACGCGCTGCTCGGCAAGCCCACGGCCACCCTGCGGCAGCAGGCTTGCACGCTGAGCAGCGGCCAGAGCTACCCGGCGGCCTACGTGTTTCGGCAGGGCCAGAACGCCACCGCCTACGGCAACAGCCGCGTGCGGGCCTTTTACTGGGACAAAGCCGCCGGCCTGATCCGCTACGAACTGGCCGACGGAGAAATATTTGACTTGGCCCCGCGCTAAGCTGTATCTTAAGGCTGAATGGCTTATCCCACCTGAAGCCAGGCACCGGCGCTTACCACTCGTGTGGACGCCGCTCTACCCAGCAACCCGCCACCGGCCAGCGCCGTTGGAGCGGGCGTTGGGCTCTGCTTCTGCCGCCGTTGCTTGGACTGCGGCCGCCGGTGCCCCTCGCCGTTTCGGGCGCCGTTCTCGCCTGCCGCCGTTTGCCGGAACCCCGTTCCTGATTCAGGTATGTCCCTTTCCGTTTCTGCCCCCGGGCACCCCACGCCGAAGTCGCCGTGCACCTGCCGGCCTTCGTGCGCGCCTTCCACCGCCAGCTCAGCACCGATGCGCTGCTGGCCCCGCTCTTTCCCACCACCCACCACCCACTGACGGCGCAGGAGTACCAGTTCTGGCACGACGTGCTGAGCGGCAGCTGCTACCTGGGCCGGCCGTTTCCGCGGCCGCAGGCGCCCGCGCACCTGCTGGCCGTGTACGAGCGGTGGCAGCTGCTGCTCGGCGCCACCCTCTACGCCCACCTGTCCCGCACCCAGGCCGCCGAAGCCCTGGCCCACGCCTCCAACGTGGCCGTGCTGCTGCAGCACCTGGCCCTGGGCCGCCCGACGCCGCCCCCGCCGGCTCCGCCGCGCCGCTACCCCGCCACCCGGCACTGGATTTAGTACCCGCGTGCCCGTCTCCGAACGCCAGACCGCCCCGCCCCGACGTAGCAATCGGGACGGGGCGGTCTGGCGTTCCGGAGGGCGCCTGCGCGGCTTACTTGCCGAAACTGCGCACGTTGTAGCCGAAGCTGAGCATCAGGTAGCGGGTGAGCACGCGGCTGCGCACGTCTTCCAAATAAGTATCGGTGACGTTGCGCACCACGCTGCGGTTTTGCTTGAGCAGGTCGTAGGCCTGCAGTTTCAGCTCGCCTTGCTTGTTCTTAAACAGCTGCCGGGCCAGGGCTACGTTCCAGAGCGCCACGCCCTGGTTAAAGCCCGCCGAGCGGCCGGCGTAGCGCGTCAACCACAGGTCGGAGCTAATCGTCCAACGGCCGGGCAGCTGGTAAAACGCATCGGCTTCCAGCGTCTGCGTCCAGTAGGCGGTGTTTTGCTGGGGCAGCAGGGAGTAGCGCGCGTCGAGGTAGGTCACGTTCAGGTCGAGGCCGAATTCGAGCCGGTCGTTGAAAGCGGTATTCACGCTCAGCCCCTGGCCCAGGCTCCAGTTGCGGGCTTGGTTCCACTGCTCGTTCACCAGGCTGCGGCCCCGGGTGAAGCTGCCGTTGGTGCTCAGGTTCACGTTCAGCTTGTGCCAGCCCAGGCGCTGGCCCAGGGACAAAAACCCGTTCAGCGTGCGGTAGCCGTCGGCGTTGACGGGCCGGGTGGTTTGCACGCCTTGCGCGTCGAAGGAGGTGGCGGACACGATGCGGTCCTGCACTTGCGTGGCGCTGAGCAGGCCAAAAAGGCTGCGGTTGTTGACGGCGTTGAACTGCTGGTAGGTGGCCGTGAGCGTGTGCAGGTACTCGGGCCGCAAAAGCGGGTTGCCGCGGCGCACGAACAAAGGGTTGGTGTTGTCGGTGACGGGCTGCAGCTGGGTGGCCGAGGGCGCTTGCAGGCGGGTGCGGTAGTTCAGGCGCAGGGTGCGGCCGCGGGAGCCGTTCCAGGTAACCATAGCGTTGGGCAGCAGGGCCGGGTAGCGCCGCGTGAAGGCGGTGTCGCGGGTTTGGTTATGCACCCCGAGGCTGGCCTGCTGCCCATCGAGGCCCAGGGCGTAGCCGTAGCGCAGGCGGCGCGTCTGCCAAGTCAGGCCGGCGCGGTGCGTCAGAAACTGGCTGCTGAAGCGGTTGCTCAGCCCCGGGCTCGGCTGGTCGTAGGCGCCGGTGGTGGCGTCGTAGTCGGCCGCGGTGCGGCGGGCCCGGCTGCGCGAATCCGCCACGTTGTAGTGCAGCTCCAGCTTTTGCTGCAGGCTCAGCGGCTCCACGTAGGCCAGGTTCAGCGCCTGGGTGCGGGCGGGGTAGTCCTGGGCTATGCGCTGGTCGAGGCGGGTGCGGCGGGTCGCGCCGTCGGGGGCGAAGAAGGTGTTGTCGGCTTGGTTGAAGGCGGTGCCGTCCTGGTTGTTGAGCACCGCGCTCAGGTTGGCCGACAGCGTGCGGCCGGCCTTGGCAAACTTGCGCATCAGCAGCAGGTTGCCGTTGCCCCAGGCGCTGGCGGCCGTGGCCTCGTAGCGGCTTTGGCTTTGGTTGAGCGGCTGCGCGCCCAGGTCCGTTTGCTGGCTGACGTTGCGCCCCTGCTCACTCTTCTGCCACCACAGCGCCGGCGTGAAGCGCAGCGAGGTGAGCGAGTCGAGCTTGTAGTCGAGGCGGAAGTTGAGGCGCTGGCTCAGGGTGCGGCTGCGGGCCGAGGTCGATTGGTCCGTTACCAGCGCCGGCCCGGCGGCGTCGCCGGCGCGGCGGCCGGTGGCGGTTTCGCGGCGGCTCAGCTGCTCAGTGCGCACGGTGCTGCGCGCGGCCAAGTAGCTGGTAGCCACCTCGGCGCGCTTGCCCCAGGCGTCGCGGTAGTTCAGGCCGCCCGTCAGGCTTTCGGTGATGCTAGTGGGCTGGTTGTTACTGCCGCTCGCGCTGCTGCCACGCCCGCCGCCCTGCACCAGCATCGGCCCGCTGCCGGGCCCGCCCACGCCGCCGAAGCCGCCGGGCAGGCTGCTCGCGCCGGCGTTGGCACCGGGGCCGCTGCTCAGGTCGCCGGCCGCGGGCAGGCCGTTGTCCGAGAAGCCGAGCTGGTTGACGTTGTTGGCCTGCCCAAGCGCGGAAATCTGCCGGCCATTGTTGAAGCGGTTCAGGCCCAGCTGGGCGCGGTAGCGGCCGTCGGTGCCCACGCCCAGGCCCTCGGTGCCAAACCAGCCCTTGCGCTTGTCGCGCTTGGTCACCAGGTTGATGGTTTTTTGCTGCTGCCCGTCGTCGATGCCGCTGAACTGGGCCTGGTCGCTTTGCTGGTTGAACAGCTGCACCTGGTCGATGATGTTGGCCGGCAGGTTGCGGGTGGCCACTTTGGGGTCGTCGCCGAAGAAGGGCTTGCCGTCGACGAGCACGCGCTGCACCGGCTGGCCCTGCGCCCGGATGGTGCCGTCGCGGTCGACCTGCACGCCGGGCAGCTTCTTGAGCAGCTGCTCCACGGCGGCGTTGGGCTGGGTTTTGAAGGCGCGGGCGTTGAAGGCCACCGTGTCGCCCTGCACCGACACCGGGGCGCGCTCCTGCGCCACCACCACCTCGCCCAGCGTCTGGCTGGTGGCCCGCAAGCGCACGGTGCCCAGCTCGGCCGCGGGCGCAGCGGCCGTGAGCTGCAGCGGCACCAAGCGGCTGCGGTAACCCAGGAACGTCAGCAGCAGCACGTAGCGGCCCGGGGCCACGCCGCGCAGCACGAAGCGCCCGTCGCCGTCGGTGATGGTGAAGCTCAGGTAAGCCGAGTCGCGGGCCGCCAGCAAGGACACCGAGGCCTCGCGCAGCGCCTTGCCGCTGGCCGAGTCGGCTACGCTGCCGCGGATCTGGCCGGCGGGAACGGTCGGGCTTGAAGCGGCGGGTTGTTGGGCCCGGGCCATAGCCGCACCCAGGCTGAAAAGCAGAAGGAATAGAACGAAGCGCATGAAAAACCTCCCCCCGCCCCCACTCCTTGCTGGAGAGGGGGGCCTGACGATTTAAGGGGGTGCGTCAGGGAGTTGAGCCTGATGGATTGGAGCAGCGGGCAGATGAGGCGCGGCGGCTGGCGCCGCTTGCCTGACAGCCGGTGGCGGGCGCCGTGCCGTTGCCGGGAATGGTGGCCGGCCGCGTCGCCGGCGCGGGGCGGCTTAGTTGCGGCCGCCGGGGGCACCGAAGTTGTCCATGGCGCGCTGCCGGAAGTCGGCGCGGGCCTTGTCGCGCAGGTCTTTCAGCTCCTCGGCCGATACTGGCTGGGCCTGGGCGCTGGGGCGCACCTCGGCTTCGGCCACGGCGGTTTTCAGGTCCACTTTGCTCGCCCGAAACTGCTCGTTGGCTCCTTCCACGGCCAGCACCACGCCGTGGTCGGGAGTCAGCTCGCGGATGGGCGAGTAGGTGAAGGGCAGCTCGGTGGTAATCCAGACGGTGTAGGTTTCCTTGCGGAAGGACACGGTGGCCTTGCGGCAGGTGTAGCCGGCAATTTTCTTGGTTTGCTCGGTTAGCTGCCAACCCTCGGCTTTGCCAATGGGCGCGTCGCTGCGGTAGGCGGTGGTCTTGTCGTCTTTCTTGAGGGTCAGCACGGTGGCGGCGCTGCGCTCCTTCAGGTTCAGGTAAGTCGTTTCCTCGAAGGGCCGGCCGAGGTTGGTGGTTTGGGGGGCGCGCCCGCCGCCGGGGCCACCGGGGCCACCCGGGCCGCCAGGCCCCTCGAGGGTGCGAATCATCAGGCCGCCGCCCTCCTGGGTTTCCTTCGCGTAGTCGCCAGCGAAGCTCAGCGTCTGGGCGAAGGTGCGCACGTCGGGAATGTCGGCCGGGAAGTCGGGGGAGCCGGGGCGCAGCTCCTGGCCGTTGACGACCACGCGCAGCTGGCTGGGGTCGATGCGGCGGGTGGCTTCGTAACTGATGCGGCCGGCCGCCTGGGCGTGCAGGTGCTGAAACGCGCTCAGGCCGGTGACGAGCAGCAGGGCGAGGAAGAGAATGGTAAGCAGGGCTTTCATGACGTGGGGCTGTAGAGGGTTGGTTGACGCTCACAAAGCACCGGCATCGGCCTGTAAAGCACTGTTATCTTGTGTTAAAGAGTGTTAACGGCCGCGCGCCGGCCCGGCCCGCGTCGTATTTTCGCCGCAGTACTGCTCACCTCCCCCGCCCATGAAACGCCGCATCCGCACCATTTTCTGGCTTATGGCGGCCTGCATCCTGGGCATCAACGGCTTTCAGGCCTACTGGCTCTACAACACCTACCAGCTCAGCCGCACGCAGTTTGAGCGCACCACCCGCGAGGCCCTGCTGGCGGTGGTGCAGCGCTACCAGCTGCGCAGCGCCCGGCAGCTGTTTGGGCGGACACCCGGTCCGGGCCAAATCTTCGTGCGGCAGTTCAGCGCCGACGACGCGGGCACCCGCGTCGACCGCATCGTGGTGACGACGGACCACCAGGCCACTCGTTCGGCCGCCGACTCCCTGCGCCCCCGCGTGCGGAGCGCCGACAAGCTGGTGCTGACCACCCATGCCGGCGGGCCGGCACGGCGCAGCGCCGCCGATACCACGGCCCGCCGCCTCTCGCGCATCATCATCAACGACTGGGCCGGCTCGCGCCGCATCGACCTGCCCCGCCTCACGGCCGACTACCGGGCCGAGCTGCGCCTGCGCAACGTGGCCACCGAAGCCGTGCTGGATACCCTGACGGTACCCGCCGCCGGGGCCCTGGCGGTGGGCGCGGTGCCCGGCAAGCCCGCCCGCCCGGGCTACCCGGTGCAAACGCCGCCGGTGCCGTTTAACCCGCTGCGGGCGCTTTACGTGCAGGCCGCGTTTCCGCCGCCCACCTCCTACCTGCTGCGGCAGATGGGCGGGCTGCTGGCCGGCTCGGTGCTGTTGCTGGGCCTGACCACCGGCTGCTTCGTGCTGATGCTGAACACGATTCTGCGCCAGAAAAAGCTCGCCGACGTGAAAAACGACTTCATCAACAACATGACCCACGAGCTGAAAACGCCGCTGGCCACGGTGTCGGCGGCGGTGGAGGCCCTGCAGCATTTCGGCGCCCTGCACGACCCGCAAAAGGCGCAGACCTACCTCAGCATTTCGCAAAACGAGCTGCAGCGGCTCTCGGACCTGGTGGAGAAGGTGCTCAACATTGCCGTGGAGGAGCGGCAGGCCCTGCAGATCCACCCCGAGCCGGTGCACCCCGCCGCGCTGGTGCAGGAGCTGGTGCAGCGCCAGCAGCTGAAGGCGCCCAAGCCGGTGCATTTCCAGGTCGACATCGAGCCCGCCGACGTGGTGCCGCTCGACGTGCTGCACCTGGGCAACGTCATCAACAACCTCATCGACAACGCCATTAAGTACTCCCGCGAGCAGGTCACCATTGTGCTGCGCGGCCGCCGCGACGAATCGGGCTGGCGCCTCACCGTGCAGGACGACGGCATTGGCATTCCGAAAAGCTACCAGGACGCCATCTTCGACCGGTTTTTCCGCGTGCCCACCGGCAACCTGCACCCCGTCAAGGGCTTCGGCCTGGGCCTTTACTACGCGCGCCAAGTGGTGGAGCGCCACGGCGGCCGACTGGCCGTGCGCAGCGAGCCGAACCGCGGCAGCGAATTTTCGTTGTGGCTGCCGGTGTGAAAGCTTGGAATCAGGGTAAAAAGGTCGTCATCCTGAGGCGCAGCCGAAGGACCTTGCTCGTACCCCGCACCGCCGCAGCCTACGCAGTGCAGACGCTTTTCCGGCAACGGCCACTAACGCTGTCAGCTGAGCAAACCGGGACGTTTTTCGAGGTAAAAAAAGTCGGCGCTCGGCCTGTGGCGGCGGTACCGGGCTTGAGCAAGGTCCTTCGCTGCGCTCAGGATGACGGGCCGTTCACCTTGGTTCTTGAACAGTGCTCCTCCCTGCTTCTACTATCACCTAGTCCCTCCCTACCATGCCTTCCATCCTCCTCATCGAAGACGAGCCCGCGCTGGGCATGATTGTGAAAGACAGCCTGGAGGTGCGCGGCTTTCAGGTGCGCTACGCGGCCGACGGGCAGGAAGGCCTGGAGCTGTTTCGCCAGGAGTGCCCCGACATCGTGGTGGCGGATGTGATGATGCCCCGGCTCGATGGGTTTTCGCTGGCCGAAATCATCCGGCGCGAGAATGCGCGGGTGCCCATCATCTTTCTCACGGCCCGCTCGCAGCCCGCCGACGTGGTGCGCGGCTTCGAGCTCGGCGGCTCCGACTACCTGAAGAAGCCCTTCAGCATGGACGAGCTGATTGTGCGCATCCGGGCGCGGCTGGGGCAGCCGGCCGCCGCGCCCGCCCCGACCGGCGTGCTCGGCCTGGGCCAGTACCAGTTCGACCACCCCAAGCAGCGCCTGCACCGGCAGGGCCAGGAAGTACCCCTCACCCACCGCGAAGCCGAGCTGCTCAAGCGCCTCTACGACCAGCGCAACCAAGTGCTGGAGCGCACCGCCGTGCTGCGCGAGCTGTGGGGCGACGACAACTTTTTCAACGGCCGCAGCCTCGACGTGTTCATCACCCGCCTGCGCCGCTACCTCAGGGACGACCCGCAAGTGCAGATTGTCAACGTGCGCGGCATCGGCTACAAGCTGGTGCTGTGAGGGCCGGCGGCGCCCGCCAGCGCGGCGGGCCGGAGCGTCGTATTGGGAAGTCCACCTTTTCATTTTGGTAGGCCGCCCTGAATCAGAGTGCACCCACCAAAAATCAACACCCTAATCATCAGCTGATTGACGTAAAACAAAAAGCCGTTTTACCGTTGGCCCGTAACTTGGCAGGCCAGGCCCTAGCCGGGCACCGCACCCGCCACCCCACGTTCGGCGGTGTCCGGCTTTAGCTCGATGAACGCACTGTTTCTGCTGACCCTGACCGCTCTGGCCGCCCCGGCGGCTGCCCAAACGCCCGCCGATTCGGTGGCCGCCGACCCGAACCCGCTCACTTTTTACGGCTTCGCCGACGGCTACTACGGCTACGACTTCACCGGCCGTAGCCAGACGCGGCCGGGCTTTCTTTACTCGCACCCCCGGGCCAACGAGTTTGCCCTCAATAACGCCGTGCTCGGGGCGCGCTACGACGACGGGCGGGTGCGCGGGGCCGTGGGCCTGCACGCGGGCACCTACGTAGAGGCCAACTACGCTGCCGAACCCGCCGCCCTGCGCCCGGTTTACGAGGCCTATGCGGGCTTTCGGCCCTTCGCCCGGGCCTGGATCGACGTGGGCATTTTCGGCTCACACATCGGCTTTGAGTCGGCGCTGAGCAAGGACAACTGGACGCTCACGCGCTCCGTCATGGCCGAAAACTCGCCCTACTACGAGGCCGGGGCGCGCCTCAGCTACGAAGCCGGGCCCAAGCTGACTGCGACGGGGCTGGTGCTCAACGGCTGGCAAAACCTGCGCGAAAACAACCGCGCCAAGGCCCTGGGCACGCAGCTGCAGTGGAAGCCCACGGCCAAGCTACTCATCAACAGCAGCACCTTCTACGGCAACGAGCAGCCCCAGGACTCCGCCCGCCGCCGGCGCTACTTCCACGACTTCTACTTCAGTTACGCCGCCACCGATAAACTCAGCCTGGCCGCTGTGTTCGACGTGGGCGCCCAGCAGCGCGGAGCGGGCCGGCGCGGCGCCGACACCTGGCACGCCGGCGCGGCTCTGCTGCGCTACCAGCTCACCGAGCACTGGGCCGCTTGTGCCCGCTACGAGTATTACCGGGCGCAGCGCGGCGTGGTCATTCGTAGCTTCGCTCCCGCCCCCGCCGACGCGGACTTCAACGTGGGCGGGGCTTCGTTGAACCTGGATTACGCTCCCGCGGCCCACGTGCTGGTGCGCGTGGAGGGCCGGGCGCTGCGCAGCCGCCAGCAGCCGTTCCGGACCGATGCGGGCGCCCCCACGGCGCGCTACGCCAACGTGACGAGCAGCGTGGCCCTGAGTTTTTAAGCGCGGAGCGTCCGCCGAAGCGGGCCCTGCCGCCTCAGCCGGGGCCGCTAGCGCGTGTGCCCGCGGCTGCGTAGTTTTGACAATCCTGCCCTTGCGGCCCGTTTGCGGCCGGCGTTTTCTATCCGATGGCAACTTATACCCCGGGCCTGCACGTGCTGGCCACCTTCAGCGCCCCCGCCGCGCCGCTGACCGATGCGGCGGCTTGCCAGGCGTTCTTCGACGCGCAGATTCAGGCCCTGGCGCTGTGCAAAGTCGGCGAGGCCTACCACCGCTTCGACAACGGAGGCTTCACGGCGGTAGTGGCCCTGACGGAGTCGCACCTGAGCATCCACACCTGGCCCGAGTACGGCCTGGCCACCTTCGACGTGTTTCTCTCCAACTACCGGCGCGATAATTCGGCCGCGGTGCGCCAGCTTTACGCGGCTACGCTGGGCTTTTTCGGGGGCCAGGAACAAAGCCTAACCGAAGTGCGCCGATGAGCGAAACCGCTACGCTACCCGCCCACTCGGCGCAGCTGGAGTGCCCGAAATGCCACTACCGCCTCACCTGCTACGACCTCGCCCACAGCACCCACTGCGCCTGCCCGGATTGCCACAACTACTTCGAGCTGCGCAACGAGCAACTCAGCGGCGTGCTCGGGCGCTTCACCAAGGGCCCCGACTTCGTGCGGCAGGTGCTGCCGCTGGGCGCCACCGGCACCCTGCCCGACGGGCTGAGCTACCGTGTGCTCGGCTACTCTGCCCGCGCCGAGGCCAAGTCCATCGACTTCCGTTGGGGCGAGTACGTGCTCTTCAGCGCCCCCGACCGCTACGCGCAGCTGGCCGTGTACGAGGGCCACTGGACGTTTATCCGCCCCGACAGCCGCCTGCACCGGGTGTCGAACCCCAAGACCCGGGAGGCCGCCGTGGAGGCCGATGACCACCGCTACGAGCTCTACAACAAGTACTCCCCGCGCATTCACCACGCAGCCGGGGAGTTCAACTGGAACATCCGCCAGGACGAGGCGCTGACGGTGCAGGAGTTTATCGACCCGCCCTACATGCTGGTGCGCGAGCAGGGCGGCGGCCAGCCGCCGGCCTGGTACCTGGCCGAACACCTGGAGCCGGCGCAGGTGGCCGAGGCGTTCGGGGTGCCCGCCGGCCAGCTGCCCGAGCGCGAGGGCGTGGGCGCCGTGCAGCCCGCGCCGGGCGAGCCCAGCTGGCAGCCGCTGCTCTACTTCAGCTTCGGGCTGGCCCTGCTGGCGGTGCTGCTGCAGCTCGTACTGGCCGGGACCAAGCCCTCGAAGAGCCTGCTGCAGGAATCCTACGTGACGCAGCAGGCGCCGGGCAGCATCCCGGCGGCCGGGCAGAGCACGGTCATCGTCACGCCGTCGTTCGAGGTGCACGGGCCCACGGCGCTGTATTTCCAGCTCTGGGCCGGCGTCGACAACCAGTGGCTGGAGCTGCCGGTCAGCCTGGTGAACGAGCGCACCGGGCAGGGCTACGAGTTCACCAAGACCTTCGAGTACTACCACGGCTACGAGGACGGAGAGAGTTGGAGCGAGGGCAGCGCCGACGCCGACGCGACTCTCACCAACATTCCGGCCGGGCGCTACCACCTCAACCTCTACCCGCAAAGCGAAAACGCGCAGTCCATCCGCCTGCGCGTGGGCGTGACCGAGCACCCCACCCTGGAATCCAATCTGCTGCTGTTGCTGCTGGTCATTCTGGCGTTTCCGGTGGTGCAGTACCTGCGCCGCCGCCTGCACGCCCAAACCCGCTGGAGCAACAGCGACTACGGCCCCACCTCCTAACGCCCTGAGCCCATGCGCGAGCTGCTGCGCCACCACAAATTCTACGCGCTGACCGTGCTGCTGGCCTTCGGCCTGTACGCCTGGGCCAGCCTGAACGGCCGCCGCCTGCTCGGCGACGACAACGAAATCACCGAAAACATCAACGGCAGCGGCGGCACCCGCGCCGGCGGCCACGGCGGCCGCAGCCTGTACTTTCACAAGTAGTGAAGTTGTGAATTTGTGAAGTGGTGAAAGGCAGATTCGGATCCTAGCCAGATCGTTTTGTCCCTTCTTAAGATTCACAATTTCACAATTTCGCAAATTCACCACTTGCCCCATGGAATACCTCAACGCCAAGCTTATCGTCGCCTCCATCGTGTACTCGGTGCTCGGCATTCTGATTCTGATTCTCAGCTTCGTCGTCTTCGACAAGCTCACGCCCAAGACTTTGTGGAAGGAAATCATCGAGGAGCACAACACGGCCCTGGCCATCGTGGCGGGGGCGTTCATGCTGGCGGTGGCCCTGATCATCAGCGCGGCCATTCATGGGTAGTCCGCCGGTGCTGCCCCCGCCCGCGCGCCGCGCCCGGCCCGACCACCTGCCGGCCCTGCTGCTGGGCTCGGTGTTCGTCATTGCCACCTGCGGGCTGATTTACGAGCTGATTGCGGGCACCCTGGCCAGCTACTTGCTCGGCGACTCGGTTACGCAGTTTTCTACCATCATCGGGGCCTACCTGTTTTCCATGGGCATCGGCTCGTGGCTGTCGCGCTTCCTCGACGCGCCCCTGCTGAAGTGGTTTATCCGGCTGGAAATCCTAGTGGGGCTGGTGGGCGGCCTTTCGGCCCCGCTGCTGTTTGTGCTCTTTGAGTACGTCACCTCCTTCCGCCTGATTCTCTACACCCTGGTGGGCTTGACGGGCATCCTGGTGGGGCTGGAAATACCCTTGCTGATGCGCATTCTGGAAAACCGCTTCGAGTTTAAGGAGCTGGTTTCCCGCGTGTTCACCTTCGACTACATCGGCGCCTTGCTGGCTTCGCTGATTTTTCCGCTGGTGCTGGTGCCCCAGCTCGGCCTGATTCGCACCTCGCTGTTTTTCGGGGCGCTGAACGTGGCCGTGGCGGGGCTGCTGCTCTTCCGCTTCCGCGAAACGCGGCCCTACCGCCGCTCTTTTACAGCCGTGGTGGCCGCGGCGCTGCTGGTGCTCGGGGTGGGTTTCGTGTTTGCCGAGCGGGTGCAGGTCTACACCGAGACGCTGGCCTTCCAGGACCAGGTCATTTACAGCAAAAGCACCGTCTACCAGCGCATCGTGCTCACCAAAAACCAGCGCGAGCTGCGCCTGTTCCTCAACGGCAACCTGCAGTTCAGCTCGGCCGACGAGTACCGCTACCACGAGGCGCTGGTGCACCCGGCCATGCAGGCCCTGCCCCGCGCCCGGCGGGTGCTGGTGCTCGGCGGCGGCGACGGGCTGGCCGTGCGCGAGCTGCTGAAGTACCCGCAGCTGCAACAGATTCGGCTGGTGGACCTGGACGAGGGCATGACCCGGCTGTTTCAGCACAACGAGCAGCTGCTTGGGCTCAATCAACGCTCCTTGCTCAACCCCAAAGTGCAGGTTATCAACGGCGACGCCTACCGCTGGGTACGCCAGGACACGACCCGTTACGACCTGCTGGTGGTCGATTTCCCCGACCCCTCGAACTACAGCATCGGCAAGCTTTACAGCGCGGCGTTTTACCGGGATCTGGACCATTTGCTGGCCCCCGGCGGGCTGCTGGTGGTGCAGAGCACCTCGCCCTACGTGGCGCGGCAGTCGTTCTGGTGCATCAGCCACACGCTGCAGGCCGCCGGCTTCCACACCATTCCCTATCACCTTTACGTGCCCTCCTTCGGCGAGTGGGGCTACGTGCTGGCCGGCCGCAACGGCCACTGGCGCGGCGACGCGGGCCCGCTGCCCCGCGGCCTGCGCTACGTCACGGCGCAGTCCATCCGGCAGATGCTGGTGTTTCCGCCCGACATGGCCGAGGTGCCCACCGACATCAACCAGCTCAACAACCAGGCCCTGGTGCGCTACTTCGAGGAGGACTGGGGGCCCTACACGCACTAAGCCGTGTCTGTGGCCCCTAGAACGGTCCTGCTTCGACAAGCGTACGCCAGATTATGCAGGACGTTCGAATAAGCCCAAAAAGTCTTTTCAAACACAACGCAGTAGCGGGCTGACGGCCCCGGAATTAGCGTAGCACAACTCGTAAAGGTCCATGACGCAGCCCGACGAACCCGCTGGTTTCTCCCTTAGCCGCCGCGCCTTCGTGGCGCGCACCGGCCTGGGCGCGGCCGGCCTGCTGCTCGGCGGCCCGGGCCTGCTGGAAAGCTGCGCCCCGGCCAGCTCGCACGCCCACATCCAAGGCAGCCTGCGCGGAGCCAGCGCCGCCGTGGGCCACCTGCTGCGCCGGCCCGGCGGGCTACCGGCGCCCAGCCGCACCGAGCGCACCGACATGCTCATCGTGGGCGGCGGGGTGGCGGGGCTGGCGGCCAAGCGCTGGCTGCAGCGCCACGGCCGGGCCGACGTGCTGCTGGTGGAGCTGGAAGACGCGGTGGGCGGCAACGCGGCCCACGGCCGCAGCGAGGTATCGGCCTACCCCTGGGGCGCGCACTACCTGCCCGTGCCCGACGTGCGCAACCGCGAGCTGCTCGACTTTTTGCAGGAAGCCGGCGTCATCACCGGCTACGCCGCCGACGGCTTGCCCATCTACAACGAGTACCACCTCTGCCACGACCCGGAGGAGCGCCTGCTGCTGCACGGCCACTGGCAAAGCGGGCTGGTGCCCGAGTTGGGCGTGCCGACCGAAGACAAGGCCCAGATCAGCCGCTTTTTTGCCTTGGTCGACGAGCTGCGCACGGCCCGGGGCGCCGACGGCCTCGACGCCTTTGCCCTGCCGCTGGACCGCTCCTCCGCCGACCCGCGCTGGCGCGCCCTGGACGCGGAATCTTTCGCCGCCTACCTCGACCGGGAGGGCTTCACCTCCGCCTACCTGCGCTGGTTTCTCGACTACGGCTGCCGCGACGACTACGGCGCCACGGCCGCGCAGGTCTCGGCCTGGGCCGGGCTGCACTACTTCGCCTGCCGCAAGGGCCGCGCCCACAACGCCGCCCACAGCGACGTGCTGACCTGGCCCGAGGGCAACGGCTTCTTGGTGGAGCAGCTGCGCCGGCAGGCCCCGGCGGGCATTCACGCCGGCACGCTGGCCTACGGGCTGCGCGAAACGGCCGCGGGCGTGGAAGTGCTCTGCTACGACGTGGCCACCCGCCAAACCACCCGCGTCGAGGCGCGGCAGGTGCTGCTGGCCACGCCCTGGCTGGTGACGCAGCGCCTGCTCGGCGCAGTGGCCGACGCGCCGGTGCTGAGCCCCGCGCCCCACCACGCGCCCTGGCTGGTGGCCAACCTCACCGTCGACGGGCTGCCGCAGGGGCCGGGCCAGCCGCTGAGCTGGGACAACGTGCCCTACGGTGGCGCCGGCGTGGGCTACATCGACGCCAACCACCAGGACCTGGCGCTGCGGCCCGGCCCGCGCGTCATCACCTACTACTGGCCGCTCACTCACGCCGACCCCACAACCGCCCGCCGCGAAGCCTACCAAACCAGCTACGCCGAGTGGCTGCCGCGGGTGCTGGCCGAGCTGGAACAAGCCCACCCCGGCGTGACGCCCCGGGTGCAGCGCGCCGACCTCTGGCTGTGGGGCCACGGCATGGTGGCCCCCACCCCGGGCTACGTGTGGGGCGGCCGCCGCGAGGCGGCCCGCCGGCCCCTGCGCAACAAGCTGTTCTTCGCCCACACCGACCTAAGCGGCATTTCCCTGTTCGAGGAAGCCTTTTACCAGGGCATCCGCGCCGCCACCGACATGCTCCTGCCCGCGTGAAACAGCCCTGGATTCGCTCGGCCTGGTACGACGGCCTGCTGGTGCTGGCCCCGCCCTTCCTGGCGCTGCTGCTGGTGCTGCTGCTGCCGCCGGCCTTTCGCAGCTCCCCGCAGATGCCGGTGCTCGGCTGGGTGGTGCTGGTGCTCTTCATCGACGTGGCGCACGTGTACAGCACCCTTTTCCGCACCTACCTCGACCCGGTACGGCGGCTGCGGCAGCGGCGGCTGTACTGGCTGGTGCCGCTGGGCTGCTACGCGGCCGGCGTGGCCTTGCACCACGTCAGCGGCCTGCTGTTTTGGCGGGTGTTGGCCTACCTGGCGGTGTTTCACTTCGTGCGGCAGCAGTACGGCTTTTTGCGCCTCTACGCCCGCCACGAACCCGCCGCCCGCTCCCGCTGGCTGGATACGGCCGTGATTTACGCGGCCACGCTCTACCCGCTGCTCTACTGGCACCTCTCGGCCCCGCGCAACTTCAACTGGTTTGTCGACGGCGACTTTGTGCAGCGCGACTGGCCGGCGGGCCGGGCGGTGGCCACCGTTGCGTACGCGGGCCTGCTGCTGGCCTACGGCGCCAAGGAGCTGCGCCAGGGCCTCACGACGCGCCGCGTCAACCTGCCCCGCAACCTGCTGGTACTCGGCACGGCCGCCTCGTGGTACGTCGGCATCGTACTCTGCAACGGCGACCTGGCTTTCACCCTGCTCAACGTGGTGTCGCACGGCATTCCGTACCTGGCGCTGGTGTGGGCCAGCGGGCACGAGCCGCGGCCCGGCCAGCGCGCCACGCGCCGCGGCGTGTGGGCCGGGCGCTACGGCTGGATGCTGTTTCTGGGGCTGATTCTGGTCTTGGCCTACCTGGAAGAAGGCGCCTGGGACGGGCTGGTCTGGCGGGAGCACGGCGGCGTATTCGGCTGGTTTCAGCAGCTGCCGCACGTGGTCGAGACGCCGCTGCTGGCCTGGCTGGTGCCCCTACTGGCCCTGCCCCAGGCCACGCACTACGTGCTCGACGGCTTTATCTGGCGGCGGCCGGCCGCGTCGCCCCAGCAGGCCGCCGCGGCCCCGGCATTCGAAACGGCCTAAGAGCAGGAAGCTACAGGTCACTGGCGCGGCCGGCGTTGGCTATGTTGGGCCCGCTAACCCACTTCCCGCCCCGCATGTTCTTGTTTCTCACCCGCTGCCTGGGTGCCCTGTGGCTGCTCGGCAGCTTGGCGGCCCGGGCCCAGCCTGCCGCCCCCACCAAGCAGACGCTCTACCTCTCGGGCCGCGACAAGGACCGCACCGTGGCCTGGGATTTTTACTGCACCGGCGGGCGGCAGAGCGGGTATTGGACCACCATTGCGGTGCCCTCCTGCTGGGAGCAGCAGGGCTTCGGCAGCTACAACTACGGCCGCGACTACAAAACCTACGGCAAGAACTTCCGCTTCGCCGACGAGCAGGGCCGCTACCGGCACGAGTTCCGCACGCCCGCCGACTGGCAGCAGCGGCGGGTGTTCATCGTGTTCGAGGGCTCGATGACCGACACCGAGGTGAAGGTGAACGGGCAGCTGGCCGGGCCGATTCACCAAGGCGCCTTCTACGAGTTTCGCTACGACATCACCGACAAGCTGCGCCCCGCCGGCCAGCCTAACTTGCTGGAAGTCACGGTGAGCAAGATGTCGGCGGATAAGTCGGTGAACAACGCCGAGCGCCTGGCCGACTACTGGGTGTTTGGCGGCATTTTCCGGCCGGTGAAGCTGGAAGCCGTACCGCAGCAGTTTATCCCGCGCCTGGCCATCGATGCGCGAGCCGACGGTGCGTTTGCCCTGAACGTGTTCGTGCGCGGGCTGCAACAGGCCACCGAGGTGCAGGCCGACATCCTCGACGCCGACGGCCGCGTGGTGGGCACGGCGCGGGGCACGGCCCAGCCTGCCGATACGTTGGTGCAGGTGCAAACCCGCGTCCGGCAGCCGCGGCGCTGGACCTCGGAGACGCCGCACCTCTACCGCACCCGCGTCACGCTGCGGGCCGGCGGGCAGCCGCTGTACCAAACCGAGGAGCGGTTCGGCTTCCGCACCATCGAAATCCGGCGCGGGCGGGGCATTTTCGTCAACGGCACCCAGGTCAAGCTCAAGGGCACAAACCGCCACAGCTGGTGGCCCGAAACCGGCCGTACCCTCAGCGACGCCGTGCACCTGCAGGACGTGCGCCTGATCAAGGAAATGAACATGAACGCGGTGCGCATGTCGCACTACCCGCCCGACCGGCGCTTTTTGGAGCTCTGCGACTCGCTGGGCCTCTACGTGCTCGACGAGCTGGCCGGCTGGCAGAAAGCGTACAGCACCGCGGCCGGCGCCCCGCTGGTGCGCGAAATGGTGCAGCGCGACTGCAACCACCCCAGCATTCTGTTTTGGAGCAACGGCAACGAGGGCGGTACCAACAAGGAGCTGGACGACGACTTCGCGCAGTACGATTTGTCGAAACGGCCCGTCATCCACGCCCACCACCGCCCCGGCAACCAGCACAACGGCATCGACACCAACCACTACGAGAACTTCTACAGCACCCAGAAAATCCTGGCCGATTCGCTGATCTACATGCCCACTGAGTTTTTGCACTGCCAGGACGACGGCGGCGGGGCGGCCGGGCTGCAGGATATCTGGGCGCTGCACTGGCAGGCCCCGCGCTCCGGCGGCGGCTTCCTCTGGGCCCTGGTCGACGAGGGCGTGGTGCGCACCGACCAGCGCGGCATCATCGACGTGAACGGGGTGAATGCGCCCGACGGCGTGCTGGGCCCGCACCGCGAAAAGGAAGGCAGTTTCTACGCCATCCGGGAAATCTTTTCGCCCATCCAAGCGCGCATACCCGGGGCGCCGGCGAAGGCCGCGCAGAAGCCCTCGAAACGGGGCCAGGCGTCGGCAGCTTCGGCCCCGAGCGGGGCGGCGGCCACCAGTTCTGCCCCGCCGCTAGCCGAGCTACCCGCAGACTTTAAGGGCATTGTCGAGGTCGAAAACCGCTACCACTTCCTGAACTTGAGCCAGTGCTTTTTCCAGTGGGAGCTGGTGAATTTTCGCAAGCCTGGCGACGCGTTCAGCGGGCACGTAACCCTGCAGCGCGGCCGGGCCGCCAGCCCCGAGGTGGCGCCGCTGGCCAAGGGCCGGCTGCAGCTGGACCTGCCCAAGGACTGGCAGCGCTCCGACGCCCTGCAGCTGGCCGCCTTCGACGCGCAGAAGAACTTGGTGTACCGCTGGACCTGGCGCACCGGCCCCGCCCGCCGCGCCCTCGACGGCATCGTGACGCTGGCGGCCGGCCCCGTCGAAACCACCGACACCGACTCCACCCTCACGCTCAAGGCGGCCGGCATCACGGTGGGCTGGAACCGGCACACCGGCCGCCTTACCGGGCTGAAGGGCAACAACGGCGACAAGCTCAGCTTCGGCGGCGGGCCGCTGCTGGTGAGCGGCGCGGCCGCGTTCGAGGGCCTCACGCACCACGCGGAGCCCGACGGCGAGGTGGTGGAGGCGCGCTACCGGGGCGACCTGCGCGCGGTACGCTGGAAAATGTACGGCTCGGGCTGGCTGCAGCTTGATTACGAATACGCCACCGAGGGCGACCTGCCCTTCGCCGGCCTCTCGTTCCGCTACCCCGAAAACTACGTGCTGGGCGCCCGGTGGCTGGGCCGGGGCCCCTACCGCGTCTGGAAAAACCGCCCGCATGGCGTCGCGCTCGACACCTGGGAAAACGCCTACAACAACACCCAAACCGGCGCCGCGCCCTGGATCTACCCCGAGTTCAAGGGCTACTTCGCCGACATCAGCTGGCTGGAGCTGAACACGGTGGAAGGCAAATTCCTCGTGGCCACGCCCGACGCCGGACTCTACGTGCGCCTCTTCGACTTCTACGGCCTCTCGGGCGTGCAGCCCCACCCGCCGCTGCCCGCCGGCAACCTCTCCTTCCTCGACGCCATTCCGCCCCTGGGCACCAAGCTGGCCCTGAACATCGACGCCAACACCGCCGCCCTTGGGCCCCAGAGCGAGCTTAACCACCTGCGCGGCACCCGCCGCCGCACGCTGTATTTCTTTTTCGGCCTGCCCCCGGCCAGCAGCACGCCCCAGCCCTACACCGCCCCGGCCAAGGACGACCTGTTCTAGCGCCTGCTTCCCGTTGCTTCCGGCGCGGACTTCAGGGCGACTTCGGCGGGGGCTGTCCTGACGCTGCCAGCGCCAGCCGCCCCACCAAACCCGCTGATCGACAAGGCCTAGTTGCGCCTTCGATCAGAAACGCCGTCCGCTACCAACCTTTGCGACGATTTTCTCATCCAGTAACTTGTTTCCCCTACTATTGCCGTCCTAGCTCCTTCCGTGTATGAAGCACTTTAACGCCCCGGTCGTGCTGTGCTGTTTGTTGTGCCTGCTGCTGAGCCGCGGCGCGCGGGCCCAGCGCGAATTCGACAACTGGTACTTCGGCCTCCGGGCCGGGGTGGCGTTCGGGCCTTCGGGGCCGCGCCTGCTCACCGACGGGGCCATGAGCTCGGGCGAGGGCTGCGCCGCCATTTCCGATGCCCAGGGCAATTTGCTGCTTTACACCAACGGCATCACGGTGTGGAACCGGCAGCACCAAATCATGGTCGGCGGGACGGAAATTGGCGGCTACAACGGCACCAACAGCGAATTGACGCCCAACTCGGCTACCCAGGGCGTGACGGTGGTGCCCCGGCCCGGCAGCCGCACCGAGTACTTCATCTTCACCGTCGACGCGGCCGAAAACAGCTTCCGCCACGGCTTCCGCTACTCCGTCGTCGACCTGAGCCGCCAGGGCGGGCTGGGCGAGGTGGTGCGGAAGGATGTGCAGATACCCGTGCCCGTCGGGGACGGCCGCCTGACCGAGAAACTGGTGGCCGTGCGCCACGCCAACCAGCAGGACATCTGGCTGGTGGTGCACGGCTGGAACAACAACGTGTTTTTGAGCTACCTGCTGACGGCCAACGGCCTGGCCCCGGCGCCGGTGTGGTCGTCGGGCGGAGTGGTGCACCAGGGCGGCCGCAACGGCCGCAGCGACTACAACGCCCTGGGCTACATGAAAGTCGCGCCCACCGGCCGCCGCCTCGCGCTGGGCCAATACAACGGCGCCCTGGAGCTGTTCGACTTCAACTACGGCACCGGGGTGGTATCGGGGCCGCGCCGCCTGCCCGACCCGCCCGTGTCGCTGCCAGCCTACTACGGCCTGGAATTTTCCCCCGACGGCAACCTGCTCTACGTGGGCCTGGTCAACAACATTTACCAGTACGCGCTGCCGGGCGGCAACCCGGTGCTGGTGGGCGGGGTCAGCAACGCCAACGGGGCCCTGCAGCTGGGGCCCGATCAGAAAATCTACCAAACGCGCCTGAACGTGGCCACGGCCACGCTCGGGCTCAACGTCATTGCCGCGCCCAACGTGGCGGGCCTCGGCTGCGGCGTGCGCGAAAACGCCGTCACCGGCTTCGACGCCGCCCACTTTCCCAGCATGGGCCTGCCCAACGTGCTGGTGCGCCCGCCCGTGCCGGGCGAGGTGCTCGTCAACTTCGCCCTGCTCAGCAGCGACGTTTGCTTCGGCGACGACGCCGTGTTCAGCGCTTCCATCTACCCGCTCATTCCCGACGCCACCATCACCTGGAACTTCGGAGAGCCCGGCGCGGGCGCGGGCAACGTGGCCACCGGTGCCCGCGTTACGCACCGCTACGCGCAGCCGGGCACTTACACCGTGACCATGACGGTGCGCGAGGTGAGCGGCGCGGTCCATACCTACTCCCAGGCCGTGAACGTGTTCCACTACACCGTTGCCCGCCTCGCCCCGACCGCGCCGGCCCAGTGCATCGGCACCACCGCGGTGCTCTCGGTGGTGCCGGCCGTGCCGGATGGCACGCGCTTTCTGTGGTCCGACGGCAGCACCGCCCCCACGCTCCGGGTCCGCAGCTCGGGGCACTATTGGGTGGAAGTGACGGCCCCGCAGCGCTGCCCCGTCCGCGACTCGGTCACACTGACCTTTTACCCGGCGCCGGTCGTCAGCCTGGGCGCCGACCCGGAAATCTGCGCCAACGAGCGGGTGCTGCTGCGCCCCAGCCCGCAGCCGGCGGGCAACACCTACCGCTGGCAAGACGGAAGCACCGGCGCGAGCTTCGACGCCACGCAAGCCGGCCGCTACACCGTGCTGGTGACCAACCCGAACGGCTGCTCCACGGAGGCGGCCGTGCAGGTGCGGTTCGGGGAAAGCTGCCCGTTCATGATTCCCAACATCATCACGCCCAACGGCGACGGGCAGAACGACGCGTTTGCGCCGCAGGGCCTGGAGCCCAACGCCTGGCGCCTGCAGGTGTTCAACCGCTGGGGCGTCAAGGTCTACGAGCAGCCGGCCTACCAGAACGACTGGGCCGCCCCGGGGCAATCGGCCGGCACCTATTTCTACCTGCTCGAACACGCCACCTCCGGCCGCCGCCTCAAGGGCTGGCTGGAAGTCGTGCGCTAACCCCGCAACACGCTCTGCCGGCCGCCTATTTCAGCTTGTCCTGGGGCTTGGGGTTCTGCAGGTAGCCCGCGGGCAGCTTGGGTACCACGGCAATGCTATTGAGCCGGCGGCCGTCCTTGCCGTCGGTGCGGTTGTCGGCGAGCAGCAGGCGGCCGTAGGGGCGGTAGTCGCTCCACTGCCGGCGGAAGCTGGGCGCCGCATCGGTGGCGTTGCGGTAGAAGGCCCACTCCTCCAGCAGGTAGGTGCGCGGGCTGATGAGCAGCTCGTAGCGGTTGTTGGGCGTCACGCCCACGTTTTCGAAGGTCATTTCGACCACCCGGGCCGGGCTGCCCTGCATGGTTTTGCCGGTGCCCTTGTAGGCGAGCTTCACGCCCGAGTCCTTGAGCTTAAACGGCATCAGCAGCCACCAGGAGTTGTTGGCCCATGTGGCGTACATGTTGGTCAGCAGCTTTTTGCCTTCCTCGGTTTCGCTGATGTCCTGCCCGGCCTTGTAGACTTTGCCAGTGCGCGTGTTGAGGTTGCCGGTCATCACCAAGTCGCCCTTCTGCCAGCGGAAGTCGTTGGTTTGCTTGTCCCACACCTGGTACTGCTCGCCGAAAAACTCCCAGCCGATAAAGCGCGCCTTCTGCCAGGCGTCGTAGCCGCCCATGGCCTGCATCACGCTGTCGGCCAGGGCCACGGCGCGGGCGTCGGAGCCCACTTGGTTGAAGTCCTTGCCAGCCGGGTAGGGCGTGACTTTGCCCAGCTTGGCCTGGGCCCGGGCGGTGGGGCCGCCGAGCAGGCAGCCGGTGAGCAGCAGGCCCAGCCCGAGGCGGGTGCTGGCGGCGGAAAGAAGACGAGCAACGAGCATAAGGAACCGGGTTTGGGTTGGGGAAGCACCCCGCATACGCAACACAACCGCGCGGGGCTGTTCAGGTTAGCTGCGGCGGGATTTTGGGGGCGCGGCGGGCCCGCCACGTACTGCAGCACGTCAAACCACAGCGTGGCCGAAGTGCGCACCCGCAGCAGCACCGGGCCGGCCGCCGGCTTGAAGGTAACTCGCCACGCGTTGCCCTCTCGCTGCAAATAACAGGGCTGCGTTCCGTTGAGCAACATGAGCTGGGCGTCTGCCGGCGCGGCCACCACGAAGGTGTACGGGCGGCCGACGAGCAGCCGCTTGGTGAGCGGCACCTGCACCAGCCGGATGCCGGGCCAGCCCCCGCGCACGCCGGGCAGGCGCAGCCGGTATTTGGCCTCCAGAGCGGAGTCCAGCAGCCGCTGCGGGTCGAGGCCGTAGGCAAACAGCTCGGGGTCGACGGCGGGCAGCGCCCGAAACGCCTTGGGTTTCACGGGGGCCGCCACGCCCTGCCACTGGGGCTTGGCGGGCAAGTGCCAGAACAGGAAAGCGTAGGGGTCGGCGTCAAACCAAAACGCGTCGTAGGCGGGCACAAACACGGGCTTGTGGCGTCCCTGCACGCCGCCGGCGCCCCAGGTCACGTCGAGCAAGTGCCAGCGTCCCTCGGCGTAAAAGGCGTTCCAGGCGTGCTTGATGCGCTTGCCCCGCGGTGTCTTGGCCAAGGCCGGGCCCGCTTTGGCGTCGCCGATGATGGTGGTGGCCCGCAGGCCCATGGCCGTAGCCACGGCCGTGAACAGGTCGGCGTAGCCGGCGCACACGGTGCTGCCGCGGCGCAGCACCACCGCCGGACGGTTGCGCCGCTGCGGCCCGCGCCGGCCCGCGGCCACGCGCCGGGCAAAGCGTAAGTCGTAGCGGATGTGCTGCCCGATCCAGGCGTAGATCAGCCGGGCCTTGTCGTAGTCGGAAGTGGCTTTTTGCCCCAGGTAACGGGCCAGTTCGGGGACGCTGCCGGCTTGGCCGGCCTGCTGGGCGGCGTACTGGTCCAGCTCCGCGTCGGGGGTGCGCGGCCCGGGTGCTTCTTCCAGACGCGCGGCGTTCGGGGAAGAGGGTTGCGCCGCGAGGCCCCCGCAACGCAGCAGCAGCACGAGGAGCAGACTGGCCTTCGGCATGGATAGCACTAACATAAACGGTGCCCGAGCAGCCGCCCGGGCACCGGCAAACCTACGCCAAATCAGCTACATCCGGCGCCGTTCGGCCAGCTCACTTTTTGCCGGCCATTTCCATTTCGATGCTGGCCATGATGAACGGCCCGACGCCCTTGAAGTCGTTCTGCTTGATGGGCTCGGAGAGGTAGTACTCGTAGCTGCCGTCGCGGTAAGGATTGCCGCCCAGGCCCCCCACGCTCACGGTGCCGTTCAGGGCAAGGCTGCCGTCGGGCTTGGTTTCCACGAACTTCTGCAGCACGCCCTGGTAGCCTTTCTGGGCCGCGGCGGTGTATTTTCTATCGAGGTAGCCCAGGCGCACGCCTTTCTGCAAGGCGTAGATGAACATGCAGGTGCCGGAGGTTTCGATGTAATTGCCGGCGCGGTTGGCTTGGTCCGTTACCTGCCACCAGCCGCCGCTGGCCGGGTCCTGGTACTTCACCAGCACCGGCGCCAGGCGCTGCAGATACTTAATCAGGTTCTGGCGCTGCGGATGGTCCTTGGGAAAGTAATCGAGCACGTCGACCAGGGCCATGGCGTACCAGCCCATGCCGCGGCTCCAGAAGTTGGGCGAGAGGCCGGTTTGCTTGTCGGCCCACTTCTCGGTTTTGGCCTCGTCCCAGCCGTGGTAGAGCAGCCCGGTTTTGGGGTCGACCAGGTGCTTTTCCACCTGCGCAAACTGCAGGGCCACGTGGTCGAAATCCTGGGGCTGGTTGAAGAGCTTGGCGTACTCGGCCGAAAACGGCTCGGCCATGTACAGGCCGTCGAGCCACATCTGGTTCTGGTAGCGCTTCTTGTGCCAGTAGCCGCCCTCCGTGGTGTGGGGCTGGTTCTGGAGCTGCTGGTGCAGCGTTTCGGCGGCCTTGCGGTACAGCTCGCGGCGCGGCAGCTGGGGCTGCTGGTACAACGTGAGCAGCACCCGCCCGGCGTTGATGTTGTCGAGGTTGTAGTCCTCCATCTTGAAGTAGCGGATGCTCGCGTCCGGGCCGATGGAGTAGTCCATGGTCTTGACCACGTAATCCAGGTACTTCTGCTCGCCGGAGCTGCGCCAGGTGCGCTCCAGGGCCTTGAGCATCAGGCCGTGCTCGTAGCCCCAGCGGGCGGCACGGTTGCGCTCCGGCGGAATTGTATCGGGGTAGAGCTGCATAAACGCATCGGCCATGCGCTGCGACCAGGGCCGCGCCACCGCGGCTGCGGGTTTGGGCGCAGCAGGGGCTGTTTTCACCGGCGCGCTGCCTTTCGTCTTGATTTTTACTTTGCTTTGCGCCGAGGCCAACGGGCTGACGAGCAGCAGCGCGGCCAGCACCGGAAAAGAGTAAACTCGCATAGGAAATGCGGGAGCTAAGTCGAGTGAAAAATTGTGGTTGACAAGGTTACCAGCCCGAGCTAGTTTCGCTGTCATGTGCCCTCATGCGTACCTGAGTAGGTAGTAGGTAGCCCAATTTACCGAATCATCAACTGAAACAGCTGGCACTGAATTAGTCAGTGAATTGACTTCTGCAACATAGCCGCGGCAGGACACCTACTTTTTCGTCACGCTGACGGCCTTTTTCTTCACGCCGGCGCCGAATTCCACCGGCATTTTGGCCTGCGTCACGTCGGTGTTGCTGAGCTTGATGTCCTTGGCCTTGTCGGCACCGGAGGCGCGCAGCAGCGTGGTAGCGCCGGCGGGGTACTTGATGCCGTCGAGCGTGATGTTCTGGCTGTTGTGGACTTCCATCACCGGGTCGGTCTGCTGGCTCAGCAGGCTCACGTTCTTGAGGCTGATGCGGTTGGCTTCGATGCACACGAGGCCTTTGTCGGCCTGCAGCACGGCGTTTTCGAGGCTAATGTCTTCGATGGCGCGCTCGGGCAGACCGCGCACCAGCATGGCGGTGCGGGCGCCGTTGCAGGTCACGTTGCGCATGAAAATCTTGCGGAAAGCGGGCGTGCCCTCCCCCACCGGCTGGGCGGGCGACACGGGCCGCTCCTTGGAGCCGACCACCTGCGGGGTGGGGTCCTTGATCATGTAGTACATGTCGAAGAGGATGGCCTCGCCGGGAATGTCCTTCATGTCCACGTTTTCGATGAAGATATTCTCCACCACCCCGCCGCGGCCGCGCGTGGTCTTGAAGCGCAGGCCGATGTCGGAGCCGATGAAGGTTAGGTTCTGGGCCCAGATGTTGCGCGCCCCGCCCGACATTTCCGAGCCGATGACGAAGCCGCCGTGGGCGCGGTACACGGTGCAGTTGCGCACCAGGATGTTTTCGGTGGGCATAGCGCGCTGCCGCCCCTGCTCGTTGCGCCCCGATTTGATGCAAATGGCGTCGTCGCCCACGCTGAAGGTGCAGTTTTCGACCAGCCCGCGGTTGATGGATTCCAAATCCAGCGCATCGGTGTTGGGCGTGTAGGGGCCGTTGAGCACGGTCACCCCGCGCACCACCACATCCTGGCTCATCATCGGGTGCAGCGTCCAGGCCGGGGAATTCTGGAAGGTCACGCCCTCCAGCAGAATGCGCTTGCAGCCGTCGAGCACCAGAAAATCGGGCCGCAGGTAGTCCTTGATGTCCTCGAAATCCTTGACCTCCTTTTTCTCCTCGGTAATGACGCCGGCCTCTTTCACTTTGGTGCCCTGGAACGACTGCTGCGAGGGATACCACCGGTCCTGCTTGTCGTTGAGCACGCCGCCCGAGGCCACCAGCTGCTTCCACTCGCCCTCGGGCGTGCGGCCCTTCTGCACCATCCACCAGGCTTCCCCGGCTCCGTCGAGGATGCCGTGGCCGGTGACGGCTACGTTTTCCAGGTCCTTGCCGTAGATGAGCGCCTGATTGCGCACGGCGGCCAGACCTTCCCAGTTGGTTTTAATCAGCGGGTAATCGGCGCGGTTGGCCGAAAACTGCAGCAAGGCGCCCTGGGCCAGGTGCAGGTTCACGCCCGAGCGCAGCGTGAGCCCGGCCGTGCGCCAGTGCCCACGCGGCAGCAGCACCACGCCCCCGCCCTTCTGCCCGCAGGCATCAATGGCCTGCTGAATGGCCTGGGTGCTCGGCGTGAGGCCGTCGGCCACGGCGCCGTACTTGGTAATGTTGAAAGTATCCTGGCGAAACTGCGTCGGGTTGACCTTGGGCAGGTTCGGGGTGAAGGATTGAGCGGCGGCGGGCAGGCTGGTTAGGGCCAGCAGGGAAAGTATGGGCAGGTATTTTGTCATGAAGAAGCGCTAGAGCTTAAAACTAGCTTCCCTCCTCTCTATGAGGGGAGGTTGGGGTGATTGATTCGGGCCCGAAAGCCCGGTCAGTAGTCGGCAAAGAGGCGACAAAGCTGCTTCGGCGCCGCAGAAATCAGGTACATATTGCCGTTCGAGGGACGTTGTTCTCGTGGCGCGGCCGCCCGTCAGCCGTCCCGGTCAAGCCCCCGGCTTGGCGGCCGTTTTTCACCTGAAGCGGGCGGCTTGATCGGGCTTAGGGCATGGGCTTGAGGCCTTCCCACTTCACGTTCCAGCCCAGCGGGATGCCGGGGTTTTTCGTAGGGCTGCCGTCGTAGCCGGCGCACATCAGGGCCACGGCCGCCAGCAGACCGCCGTTGCCGGGCAGGTAGAGGCGCAGCCGGTCGTCCTGGAAGTTATGGCCGTTGGGCAGGTAGGTGTTGGTTTTGATGGGCATCAGCAGCGCGTCCACCGCTTTGTCGGGCAGGCCCAGGCGGGTGGCGGTCATGGAGGTCATCGGGAAGTCCCAGCCCCAGGTGTGCGGCCAGTTCCAGTCCTTCCAGACGAGGTCGAAGGTGCGGCGCATGGTGGCCGCGTCCTGCTGCCCCGTCATCGGCATCATGCCCAGCGCGCCGAGCACGGAGGGGTGGTCGGTTTTGAACTCGGGGTTGGTGTAGGAATCCGGGGCGCTTTCGGTGGCCAGGTACACGCCCTGGGCCTGGGGCAGCTTGGAGAGTTTCTGCAGCACCGCGGCGTACTTGGGGTTGGGCGCGAGGCCGGCGCGCTGGCGCCACTGCTGGGCCGTGGTCAGGGCCCAATGCCAGTACACCAGCTCGTAGGTGGGGTTAAAGGTTTCCTCTGCCTTGAAGCGTTCCTGGGCCGGAATCACGCCCTTGCCGAGGATGTAGCGGTCCTTGTCCTTCTCGTAAAACGGGTACGAGGCCATGAAGTCGGCGGTGGCGAAAACCAAGTCCTGGTACTTTTTCTGCGCGGCGGCCCCGCCCCCGTCGCGGCGCACCAGCTCGGCCAGGTAGATGAAGTGCGGCTGCTGCCAGATCAGAAACGCACCCACCGAGGACGGCGCCTCGCGGCCCTGGTTGTCGGTCATCTTCTGCCAGCGCAGCCCCTCGAAGCCCTGGCGCTGGGCAATGGCCTTGGCCCCGGCCATGATTTCGGGGCGTAGGTACCAGTCGAGGCTTTTCTGCAGCAGCTCGGTGCGGCCCCAGAGGCCGTAGTGCATGGCGTGCCAGTAGTGCATTTCCAGGTGGGGCTTGCCGTACCAGCTGTTGTACACCAGCCCGGTTTCCTGGGGCGGAAACTGCCCCGTTTCCTGGCTGCGGATCAGGTACTCGGAGAGGATGATGCGCCGCTCCAGCTCCTTGGCCCGCGGGTCCGGGGTAGCGCCGAAGTCGACGGCGCCGCCGCTCAGCCAGAAGCTTTTCCAGCCCGCTACGCTGCTTTTTTGGGCCTCGGCGAAGCTTAGCGGCTGCATCTTCTCCTCCAGTGGCGGCGTGAAACGCGCGCTGACTTCCAGCACGTCCAACTTGCCGTCGGGCGTCAGCACAAACTCGTGCGGCTGCGGGCCGGCTGCTAGCTTGGCCTTGCCGTTCCAGCCGAACGCCACCTGGTAGTGGTCGGCGTCGAGGCGGTGCGACACCACGGCCATTGCCTCCCGCTGCGACTCGATTTTCGACTGGTGCTTGTCGGTGTCCTGGTAGTTCACGCCCACGTCGTCCCACTGGGCCGTGGGGTACGGCAGGCGCAGAAATACCTTCAGCCGCCCTTGCTTCACCAGCGGCGACTTCACCTGCACGGCCACCGCGTCCTGCTGCTGGTGGCCCACCGTCAGCACGTCCACCGGCGTGCCTTCCAGCGAGAAGTGGCTGCGGATTTCGCCGGTCCAGGGGTTGAGTTCCTGGCGCAGCTCCTTCAAGTCCTTGATGGTAGCGCGGGAGCCGTCTTTTTTGAGCAGCACGAAGCCCAGGTTGCCCAGCTGCAGACGGTGCGGGTTGGCCCGCAGGAAGTCCACGGCCTGCTTGTTGCGCTCGGGCGTTTTCACCTGCACGGTGTAAGGAATCTTGCGCCCGTTCAGCTCGTATTGGCGCTGGGCTTCCTCCACCTTGTAGGCTTCCTTGTTCGGAAAGCTGTGCCAGCCCCACTCCGACTGCGTGCCCAGCGGCACGCCCTTGCTGTAGTATTCCGGGAATGACTGCAGCCCCGTCACGTCGACGGTCATGGCAAAGGCGCCGTTGCCCACGTTGAGCGAGGCCAGCGAGTCGGTGGTGGTGGTCACGACCTTGTGGCGCTCCACCACGGCCTGGCGGTTGATGGCCTGGGCCAGCGCATCGGCCGCGGGCACGGTGGCGGCCCCGAAGCCGAGCAGGGACAGGAAAAGGAAGCGGGTGTTGGGCATGTTGGGGTGGAATTGCAAGTTGTTGTCAGCCCGTTGGGGCGAGCAAAACGGCTCACGGCCGCCCGAGCGTCACGCTCATCAGGCCGATGACGACGTCATTGGCCAGGGCGCGCACGGTGAGGCTTTTGAGTTTCTTCTGGGGGTCGAGCGGGACATCGAGCACCGTGGCCGCGCCGCCGTCGATGGCGCGGGTGCTGAAGCCCTTGATGCTGGTGTACTGATCAAATTCGCTGCCGGGCACCATGCGGCCGGTCTTGAGATGCACGCGCAGCGGGTGCGGGGCGCCGAGGCGAAAGGCAAAGCCGTCGTCGAGGTAGTCCTGCTCGATGGGCCACCACGATTCGGGGTTGCGCAAGGCCAGCCGGCTCGTCGTGCCGTCGGTGTACTCGACCAGCACTTCCCCGTTGTCGAGCTGGCTCTGCATGGGGTTGGTTGAGCCGGCCATGAGCAAGCGCGCCGACGCGGCGCGGCCCTTCAGCGGCACGGTGGCCTGCTGGGGGTAGTTGCGCCACTGCGACACGAACAGCACGTTCTTCGCTGCGGCCGCGCCGGGCGTGCGCAGCGGCGTGCCATCGGGTAGCCGGATTTCGTTCTGCGCCCCCGCCAGCCGGCGCAGCCCACTGTCGTCGATAACGGCCTGGGTCAGCGGGTAGCACCAGTTGCCGATGCCCTGGGTGGGCAGCTGCAGCGTGGGGCCCTTGGGGCGCGGCTCCAGGTACTTATTGGGTTGGAAGATGCTCGTCACCTGGTCGTTGAAACGGGTGCTCAAATCTACTTTCTCCCAACGCCGAGCGGCAGCCGCTGCGGGCGCCGCCGAAACCGCCGGGGCCGCGGCCGCCGCCTGCACCGGCATCCACCAGCGCAGTTGCCCCTGGCTCATGGGCACAAACACGGTCTGCTGCTTGGGCTGCCGAGCCGTTGCGGCGGCGCTGTCGGCGGCCGGCACGCGGGCCAGCGGCGCGGCGCCCCGCCACTGAATTTCCACCGCGTACTGCGCGGCCGGCGCGCTGTGGATTTCGATGCCGGGCCGGCCGACGGCGCCGGACAGGTTGCGCCAGGTGGCGGGCTGCCCGTTCACCGTCACGGCGGCTACCTCGGTGGCCAGGGCGGGCACTTGCAGCTTCAGCGCCAGGCGTTTGGGCAGGCGCGGCGTCAGCTGGTAGGTCTCGCGCGGGCCCTGCCGGCGAAAACGGAACGTAGCATCGGGCACCACCAAGCTGGCCGAGTCCCAGGCGGCGGGCAGGCCGGGGCGCACCAGCAGGGTGTCGTGCAGAGCGTCGGGCCGCAGGCCGAACAGGCCCTCCACCAGGGAGCGAGCCGCCACGCCGATAGGGTCGGCAAAGTCGCGGTACAGCTCGCCGCGGTAGGCGTCGTAGAAGCTGATTTGCTGAAAGTTGCCGGGGCTGCTGCCCAGGTACATGCTTTCGAGCAGGGCGCTTTTCCAGAGCCGGAAGGCGTCATCGGCGCGGCCGGCCTGCCAGTAAGCCAGCGAGGCGTGCAGGTTTTCGGCCAGCGCCACGTTGTTCAGGGACCAGTCGTAGGGCTGCCAGTTGGTGGTCGAGAGCAGGTACAGGCCGTTTTCGCGCAGCCCTTCGGCCGCCACCGGAATATGCGGCAGCTGCGTGTCGATGTAGCGCGTGGCCTGGTAGGCCTGGAAGGCGTCAGGTACTTCCGAGTCGATGGCGTGGTAAATGGTCCAGAGCCCCGGCGCCGCGTGCAGCTCTTGGCGCCCCAGCGCGTCCTGAAACTCGGCGTACCAGCCCTGCTCGGGCAGCCACAGCCGCGTGTTCAGCGCCCGCCGGATCTTGCCGGCTTCCTGCTGGTAGGGAGCCGCGTTCTGTCCGATGAGCGCGGCCAGTTCGGCGGCCATTTTATTCGCCAGGTAGTTGTAGGCCGAGGAGTGCGTGACGCCGCCCCCGCTGTACTGCAGCGCGTCCGAGGCCCAGATGGCGGCGTAGGCGTCGTAGAGCCCGTCGCCGTCGGGGTCGAAGTTGCGCTTTTCCCAGGCGAGGTGGCGCTGCAGCACGGGCCACATTTCGCGGGCAAAAGCCAGGTCGCCGGTCCAGCGCAGGTGGCGCAGCAGCTCATCGACGAACACCAGGTTCATGTCGTAGTGGTGGGCGCGCAGGTCGCCGCCGGGGTTGCGGCTGATGTAGCCCGCGGAGTACACGCTGGTGCCCAGCTTTTCCTGGGAGCGGGCCAGGTTCAGGGCCGTGTCCATCACCACCGGCCCGATTTCGGGCTGCGTGAGCTGCGACTGGGCATAGGCGCGGAAGTGCATCTGCGCCCGCTCGTGCCAGCCCAGCGGGTCGGCGGCGTAGGGACCGCGCCAGCCGTTGAGGCGCATGCGCCAGGCCACCGCGCCGTGTATGTAGGAGGGCGCCTCCCAAATAGCGTCGGCGGCCACGCTCAGGGCCCCGCCCAGGGTGTTCAGGTACGCGTCGGGCGTGCTTACCTGCACCCGCCCGGCCAGCTGCCGGCGCGCCGCTTCGGCCCGGCTGAAAGCCCGCGGCAACTCGGCGTAGCGCAGCGGCGCGGGCGCAGCGGCAGTGCCGGGCTCCGCGGCCTTCTGCACCGTGAAGTACAGCGGCTCCCCGGCTTTGACCTTGAGTACGCCCGCCACCACCGGCGCCCCCGCCCCGGCCGAGGCTAGGAGTTGCTGCGGGGTGGCTTGCTGCGTGGCATCGGCCAGGCGCAGGGCCGCGGCCGGGGGCGCCACGCCCAGCAGGCGCGGGCGGGGCGTGCCGGCCGGGGCGGTTTTGGGCGGCTGCCCGTAGCTGAGCGCGAAGCCATTGCCAAGCAGCTGAAACTCGTTGCCTTGGCAGTACTCCGGCTTCAGGTCGAAGCTGGATTCGGGGTCGGCCCCGATGTCGCCGTCGCGGCTGAATTTCTTGCCCGACGCCCCGCCAAACGCCCACGCCAGCTGCACCGCCCCGGGGGCCACCTGCTCGAAGGCGGCCTGCACCACCACGCCTTCGGCGTCGGCCAGGGCCAGCACGGTCAGGCGCAGGCGGCCCTGCGGGCCCAGCAGCGGGTCCTGGATGTCGTAGAGCATGGCCCCGGGCCGGTAGCGGGCTTCGATGCGGGCGGCCTGGGTCAGCCACTTGCTCTGCCCGCCGGCCAGCAGGCCCAGCTTCAGGTTGCCGCCCATGCCGGGCAGGTACAGGGCAAACTCCGGCAGGTCGCCGGCTTCCACCCGGAAGGCGGTGTCGGTGCCGTACAGCGCGCGGGTGAAGCGGTGCCGGCCGTTGACAATGACGAAATCCGCTCCGTCGGGGCGGTAGCGCAGGCTGCGCTGCTGCCCGTGCCAGAGCGGCGGCGCGGGCGCCTGGGCCCGCGCGGGCCCGGCCGCGGCCAGCAGCCCGAGGGCGCAGCCCAGCCCGCCCAGCAAGCGCCGGCCGGGCCGGAAAAACGGAAAAGCGGAAAAATTCACTGCGCGTTGGGGGTCGGCCCGGGGGCCGGGGTAAGGAGGGCGGACGAAAGATAGGAAGCCCGATTTCCGCCCGCTGAGGCGAAAACCGGGCTTGCCCAGGGTGTCAAAGGGCGGCTAGTAGCCGGGGTTCTGCTCGTAGGAGTACGACGAGGCGGCCATTTCCTGCTGGGGCACGGGATAGAGCACGTCGTTGGCGTTCAGCGGCTTGCGGATGCGGTTGTTCGTATCGTCGGCCGTAATCCAGGCGTTCATCACCGATACCATGCGGCCGGTGCGCACCAAATCGTGCCAGCGGATGCCCTCGCCGGCAAACTCGCGGCGGCGCTCCTCCAGCAGCTGGTCTAGGTTGACGCTGGTCAAATCGGCCACGGGGCTCGGGGCGGTGATGGAGAGGCCGTAGGCGCGGCGGCGGATCTGGTTGACCAAGCCCAGCGCCTCGCTCTGGCTGCCGCCGCTGCGCAGCAGGCATTCGGCCTTGAGCAGCAGCACGTCGGCGTAGCGCAGCACGATGAAGTTGATGGGCCAGTCGGTGCGCGTGGTGCCGCGCAGCGCGCCGTTGATGTACTTTTTGAACGCAGCGCGCGTCTCCACGGCCGTGCCGGCGGTGTAGCCCACCTGGAAGTTGACGCCCTTGCGCAGGTCGCCGGTGGCGTAGGAGTTCAGCAGGCTGTTGGAGGCCGGCCGCAGCTCGTCGCCGGTGCCGAAAGTGGTGCCCACCCCGATGGAGGTGAAGTAGTTGTTGGTCACCAGAATCGAGGGGAAGCTACCGCCCAGGCCCACGCCGCCGCTGATGTACTGCACGTCGAAGATGACCTCGCGGTTGCCGTTGTTGCTCTCGTTGGTGTAGGAGAAGACGTTGGCGTAGGCGTTGGGCGAGGTGCCGGCGGCCGTAATCAGCTGGTACTGCCCGCTGGCAATGACTTCGTTGAGCAGGCCCAGGGCCGCGGCGTAGTCGTTGGTGCCCAGGCCGGGCCCTTGGATACCGCCGTAGGTGTCGCCCGAGCGCGTCATGTACACCAGGGCCAGCAGGCTCTTGGCCGCGCCCGAGGTCACGCGGCCCGCGTCGGCAGCGGCGTACGACACGGGCAGGTTGGCCGCCGCGTTCTGCAGGTCGCTGACGATGAGGCTGTACACGTCGGCCACCGGCGCGCGGCCGAGCTTGGCCACGTCCTGGGGCTCCAGGGGCTTGTCCACGAGCGGCACGCGGCCGAAGTAGCGCACCAGGTCGAAGTAGTAGAAGGCGCGCAGGAAGCGGGCCTGGGCTTCGGTGCTCTTGCGGGCGGCGTCGGTGAGCACCGTGCCGTTTTGCTCCAGCTGGTCGAGCAGCACGTTGGCCCGGTAAATGGCCAGGTAGTCGGCGCTCCAGGCGTCGGCCGGGTACTCGTTGGCCACCACGCCCAAGGAGAAGTTGTTGATGGGCTCCCAGGTCCGAATGCCCTGGGTCGACACGCCGTAAATATTATCGGAGCGCGTTTCGGACATGGTCAGCGTACGGTCGGGCCAGCTCCGCAGGGTGCTGTAAGTGGCGTTCAGGGCCTGGTTGAAGTCGTCGGCCGACTTGTAGAACGTGGGCACCGAACCCGAGGAAATCGGTGCCTGGTCCAGGTCTTCGCAGCCCGTGGCGGTCAGCAGCGCGGCCGCGGCCAGCAGCAGAAATATCTTTTTCATGGGAAAGTCAGGGAGGAGAGCGTAGATCTGAGCGCCTAGAACGTAGAAGCAAGACTGCTCCTGCAAGGTCTCAGGCCCAAGTTCTGAGTTCTAGAAAGTCACGTTCAGGCCCAGGGTCATCGATTTGGTCAGCGGAAGTCCGCCGTAGTCGGTGCCCACCGAGAAACCGCCGCCGCCGGTGTCGGAGTTGACCGCGTCCACGTTGTAGCCGCCGTTGTACTTGTCGTGGCCGAAGAAGTTCTCCATCGAGAAGTACACCCGGGCGCCCTGCGCCACGCGCTTGCTGATGACGTTGCCCAGGTTGTAGCCCAGGGTGATGTTGCGCACCCGCACGTAGTTGGTGGAGTACAGCCAGGAGTCGCTCTTCAGGGGCGAGAAGTTGATGTTCGACTTGCCGCGCAGGCCCGCACCGGGCTGTTCGGGGCTGATCCACCGGTCGCGCTGGGTGCCGAGCACGTTCTGGTTGTAGCCCATGCCGCTGTTGTCGATGGCGCGGCCGATAAGCGAGTAGAGCTGCCCGCCGTTCTGGCCCTGCACCAGCACGCTCAGGTCAAAGCCTTTGTAGCTGAAGGTGTTGGTCACGCCCCAAGTGTACTTCGGGCTCGGCCGGCCAATGATGACGCGGTCCTGGTCGGTGATGACCCCGTCGCCGTTGGCGTCAAGGTAGCGCGGGTCGCCCACCGTCTCGCCCTGAATCACGGGCGCACCGCCGTCCACGTCGGCCTGGGTCAGGATGCCGGTCTGCTTGATGGCGTAGAACACGTACATCGGCTGGCCCACCATCAGCAGGGTGCTGCTGGCCCCGTAGGGCGAGGGAATTTCGATGGTGGCGTCGCCCGGGCCGAGGTGCTTCACCTCGTTCTGGTTGTGGGCGAAGTTCAGCGAGGTGTTCCACTCGAAGCCGCCCGAGGCCAGGTTACGCGTTTTCAATTCCACTTCCCAGCCGCGGTTCTGCACCTCGCCGATGTTGACCAGCTGCGACTCGTAGCCCGAGGCGCTGACGCGCGGCACGTTCAGCAGCAGGTCCTGGCTGGTTTTGGTGTAGTAGTCGAAGGAGCCGTACACCCGGTTCTTGAGCAGGCCCACGTCCAGGCCCACGTCGAAGGTGCGCGACTTTTCCCACTGCAGGATGCCGTTCGGGGCCTTGTTGGGCGCCTGCCCGGTGGCCACGGCCCCGCCGAAGGTGTAGTTGTAGATGCCCAGCGTGGCAATGGAGCTGTAGTCGCCGATGCCGTTGTTGCCCGACATGCCGAAGGAGCCGCGCAGCTTCAGGTCACTCACCGGCGTCACGTCCTGCATGAAGTTTTCCTGCGAGATGCGCCAGCCCACCGAGGCGGCCGGGAACACGCCCCAGCGGCGGTCGGTGCCGAAGCGGGACGACCCGTCGCGGCGCACGCTGGCCGAGAGCAGGTACTTGCCCATGTAGGCGTACTGCAGGCGGCCGAAGTACGAGATGAGCACGTTCTGCGTCTCCGAGGTGCCGTTGTCGGAGGTGCCGGTGATGTTGGTGGCGCCGTTGAGCGTGGTTACGGCGCTGTTGACGAAGCCGCCCGAGGACTTGAGCTTGTCCGTCTCGGTCTTGAAGAAGTTGTAGCTGTAGCCGGCCAGAGCCGAAATGTCGTGCCGGTCGCCGATGACCTTGGCGTAGGTCAGCGTGTTTTCGTTCACGAAGGCCTGCTTGCGGTAGCCGCTGTAGGTGCCCGTGGCGCCCGAGCCCACCAGCTTGGAGTTCGGAATGTAGGTCTTGGAGCGGGCGTCGGTGTTGTCCAGGTTCACCGACACGCGGCCGCGCAGGCCCTTCACAAACTCGTACTCGCCGTACACCGTGTTCAGGGAGCGGAAGGTGGTGGTGCGCTGCTGGCGGTTCTGCAGCTCGCCCACCGGGCTGATGCTGGAGCCGGCCCAGAGGTAGCGGTCATTCTCGCCGTAGTTGGTGTAGAGGCCGGCCGAGGCCTCGGCCACCGGCACCATGGTGATGAACTTCTGCGCCAGGTTGTCCTTGCCCTCCACGCCCGGGTCGCGCGAGACGGAGTAGCTCGGGCTCATGTTCAAGCCGAACTTGAGCTTGTCGGAGGCCTTCACTTCCACGTTGGCACGGCCCGAGTAGCGCTTGTAGTCGACGCCGATGACGATGCCCTGCTGGTTGGTGTAGTTGCCGGAGAGGAAGTAGTTGACGTTGTTGGTGGCCCCGCTGGCCGACACCTGGTAGTTCTGGATTTTGCCGGTGCGGAAGATGGCGTCCTGCCAGTCGATGTAGGCCAGCCCCTCGTGGTTGGGGTCCAGCCACCGGTCGTCAATCATCAGCGCCGGATCGATGGTGGTGCGGTTCAGAATGGCCATGCGCTGGGCCGTGGTCTGGTCGGCGGTTCGGCCGGTGCCCGAGCGCACCCAGGCGCCGTTGATGATCTGCGTGGAGCGCTCCACCCACTCTTCGGGCGAGAGCAGATCCAGGCGCTTGGCCTGCTGCGAAATGCCGGCGTAGGTGTTGAAGCTGATCTGGGGCTTGCCGGTTTTGCCGCGCTTGGTGGTTACCAGCACCACCCCGTTGGCGGCGCGCGAGCCGTAGATGGCGGCCGCGGCGGCGTCCTTCAGCACCTCAATCGACTGAATGTCGTTGGGGTTGATGTTGTCGAGCGGGGAGCCGGTGGCGTAGTTGCCGTTGCCGTTGGGCGAGGTGCCCTCCAGCGGAAAGCCGTCAATCACGTACAGCGGCTGGTTGTTGGCCGTGATGGAGCCGTTGCCGCGCACCTGAATGTTGAAGCCGCGGCCCGGCAGGCCGGTGTTTTGCTGCACCTGCACGCCGGCCAGCTGCCCCACCAGCGCCTGGTCGACGCGGGTGATGGGGCGCTCCTCCAGCTTGGTCGCGTCGAGGGTGGCAATGGCGCCGGTCACGTCGCTGCGCTTCTGGGTGCCGTAGCCCACCACCACCACTTCGTCCAGGGCCTTGGTGTCGTCCTGTAGGGTAATGTTAAAGGTTTGCGCGCCGCTGAAGGGCCGCTCCACCGTCTGGAAGCCCACGAAGCTGAACACCAGCGTGCCGGCCGTTTCGGGTACCGACAGCGCAAAGCTGCCGTCGACGCCGGTGGTGACGCCGCGGGTCGAGCCCTTCAGGGTCACCGTCACGCCGGGCAGGCCTTCGCCGTTGCTGCCGACCACGCGCCCCGTCAGCTGCCATTCGGCGGCAGTGGCTTCGGTGGCGTGGGCGGCCAGGGGCGCGGCCAGGGGCGCGGCCAGCAGCAGCAACGACAGCGCAGCGGCGGGCTGGTACCGGGGCCAGTTGTAAAATTTCTTCATGACCTATGGGTGAAAAAGAGTGGGAAGACGTCTGATTCTGAAGGCCAAACTATTCCCGCTCCCGGCCCAAACTGTCCTGTAGACTGCTGGAAGGTGATGAAGCACTTACTTTATTACCCGCCGCGCCGGCCCCATCTGCTTCGCCGCCGCCGGCAAACACCCCAAACGTTTGCAGCAATATCGTCCCGATTCTCCTGCCCAAACATTGCAAAACAAGATTTTTTGCCCGGCCGGCCCCGTTAGGCAGGAGAGTACCCGAAAGCCTCCGGTGTTCAGAACCAAGGGCTTATCAGCGAGAGCAATTTCCTGCCCGGCTGCCGCCGGCGAGGCTCCGACGATGCCCGCAGCACTTATGTTAGCCTGCGGCGCTGACCGAGGTTGCATGGCCGGCCGGTTAGCGCCGCCGGCTTAGCCACCACACGCCGGCGGCCAGCAGCCCCAGGCCCACCGCCGCAGCCCCCGGCAGGCGCCGGGAAGCTCGCTCAGGGGCCGCAGCTGTCAGTTCGGCGGTGCGACCGGCGAGGGCGGCCAGCACCACGCGGGCGGTTTCGGCGGGCTCGTCCCACTGCGGAAAGTGGCCGGTGTGCGCAAACCAATGCAGGTGCGCGTCGGGGAACAGCTGCTGGGCCCGCCGGGCTTGGGCAGGGAAGCACACCCTATCGTGGCGGCCCCAGCCGATGAGCAGCGGGGCCTTGACGCTGCCCGCGGGGGCGCCCTGCTGCCGCTCGCCGTAGGCCAGTTGCCACAGCAGCTCGTCGAACACGGGCGAGGCGGCGAAGGAGCGCATTTCGGTGAGGGCCTGGCCGGCGGGTAGCTGCCAGGGCCGGGCGGCAAACTGCGCCAGCAGCGCGGTCCGGCCCACGGCGTTGCCCGTCAGCAGCGGCATCACGGGCTGCAGGGCCCGCACCAGGCGCACCGAGGCGGCCACCGAGTAGTAAAAGGCGGGCACCTCCCAGCCCCGCCAGAACCCACCAGGGTCGAGCGACACCACGCCGCCGAGCACGCCGCCGCGCCGGACCAGTTCCAGCACCAACCGGGCCCCCATCGAGGAACCGACCGCGTCGACGCCGAGCAGGCTGTGGCGGCGCAAAAACCCGGTGAGGGCGTCGGCCAGGGTGCGGATGGAGGTTTCGCCGGCCAAGGGCGGGGTGGCTCCGTGCCCGGGCAAATCCACGGCAATGACTTCGCGCCCGCCGGCCACCAGTGCGTCGATGATGAGCTGCCAGGATTGCCAGCTGCCGCCGATGCCGTGCACGAGCAAAAGCGGCTGGCCCGCGCCGCGGCGGATGTGGTGCATGTCCATAGGGGGTCGAAACAAACCGCACCGCCACCGGCAGCCGTCCCGGAGCTTACGCGGCTTCGCCCCGGCGGTTGTAGCCCGGCCGTCGGGCTGCCCCTCAGCCACCGGCAACCGCGGCCGGCCGGAGCACCTTGGCCCACTTGAGCGGTCTGGACGCGGCGCATCTAGCATAAACCCTGGCTACGACCAACCCAAAAACAAAGGAGGTCGGCCCCTGTCGGGCCGACCTCTTTTGCTTCACTCACTCAGGGTAATCGGAACGTGGTACTGTAAAACTGCGCAGCGTCTTAGTGGCTGGCCAGCATTGAAGGCGCTTCGGTACTGGTACGGGCCTGGGGCTGACTGGTTTCCTGAGCTTTGGCTTCGGCCGGCTTCTCCGAGCCCAGGTAGTTGCCGTAGCCCACAATCACCGTAGAAAACACCACCGCCAGAATACCGATGGCCACGGTGCGCATGGTGGGGGCGTTGGCGCCGCGCCACTCGTGCAGGTAGAGGCCCCACAAAGAACTGAAGGTGATGATGAAAGCCATGTGAAGCGTCCAGCCCGAGAAGCGGTAGTCGCCCAGCTGGGTGTCGCCCATGCCGTAAAAGAAGAACTGCAGGTACCAGGTCAGGCCGGCCAGGGCGCAGAAGAAGAGGTTGCGCGCTACCGGGGCCGACACGTTGGTGTAGTCCGCGAAGGTCTTGTTCTTGAAGTTCAAGTAGAGGCACCAGAGGCCGTTGGTGGTCAGGCCGCCGAGCAGCACCACCACCAGAATGGCGTTGTTTTTATACAGCGGGTCGGTGCCGTGCTGCACCGCTAGGTCGGCAATTCCCTGGCCCGCGTCGAGGCCGAAGGACATGCAGGCGCTCATGATGCCCGAAAACACGGCCACCAGCAGGCCTTTGCGCAGGTCAAATTCAGCAATGGACGCTTGCTTCTGCTCGGTCGACAGCGACTTTTCCTTCATCATGCCGGCCACTCCGCAAATCAGAATGCCCGCCACGCACACCGCGAGGCCAATCAGAATCATGCGGCCCGAGGGCGTGCCCAGCAGCTGGGCAAACTCGCTTTTCCAGAGCGGGGGCACCACCGTGCCGAACACCGCGCAGAGGCCCAGCGTGACGGCCATGCCCAGCGAGAGGCCGAGGTAGCGCATGGCCAGCCCGAAGGTGAGGCCGCCGAAGCCCCACATCACACCCCAGAAGTACACCCAGGCCAGATCGGAGCCCGAGGCCTGGCCCAGCACCTGGAAGAGGTCCGACACGGTGGCCAGGCCGAGCACGATGGGCGCAATCAGCCAGGAGACGATGCCGCCAACCAGCCAGTAGCTTTCCCAGGCCCAGCCCTTCACTTTCTTGTAGGGCAGGTAGAAGCTGCCCGAGGCAAAGCCTCCCAGCGCATGCAAAATGACTCCCCAGAGAACGGCCATCGGAAAAATAATAGTGGGTGGGTGTTGAGCAAATCTGTCGGTAAAAATAGCCCGAACTCTCCTGCTCCCTCCTGATTGCGGCCGAATCCAAGTAAATGCTTACTCACCGGACCTAACTCGTTAGTCTTCCGCCCGGTATTTTTCGGCCGGAGCAGGAGAGTGCAGGATGTTGGCCGCGGCGGCAGCGGCGTACTTTGTTCCAAAGCCTGATTCCACTTACCCATTCCCCGCGACACTAACCAAGGCGCACTATGGAAAAAACGCTCACCTTCCAGCACGTCAGCTACCTGTGGGACGATGCGAAGGCGGCCCAACTGGCCGGCGACGAAGTAGCTCTGTTCCTCTACCGCTCGAACTTGCTGGGCGCCGACCTGCGCCTGACCAACTACGCCGGCGGCAATACCTCCTGCAAAATCACCGAAACCGACCCCGTAACGGGCCAGCCGGTAGAGGTGATGTGGGTGAAGGGCTCGGGCGGCGACATCGGCACGCTCACCAAGGCCGGCTGCGCCAACCTCTACGTCGACAAGCTGCACGCCCTGAAGCAGCGCTACCGCGGCCTGGAGTTCGAAGACGAGATGGTGGCCCTGTTCGACCACTGCCTGTTCGACCCGAAGTGCGCCGCCCCCTCGATTGACACCCCGCTGCACGGCCTGCTGCCCTTCAAGCACATCGACCACCTGCACCCCGACGCGCTGATTGCCATTGCCGCCAGCAAGGACGGCGAGCAGATCATGCACGACATCTGGGGCGACACCATGGCCTGGCTGCCCTGGCAGCGCCCGGGCTTCGACCTTGGCTTGAAGCTGGAGGAAGTGGTGAAAAACAACCCCGGCCTGCGCGGCGTCATCCTCGGCGGCCACGGCCTCTTCACCTGGGGCGACACCAGCTACGATTCCTACATCAACACGCTGGAAGTCATCGAGCAGGCCGCCAGCTACCTCGAAGAAAACTACGGCAAGCGCCGCCCCGTTTTCGGCGGCGTGAAGCAGGAGCAAACCTTGGACGCCACCCAGCGCCGCCAGCAGGCCGCCGCCGTGATGCCCACCCTGCGCGGGCTGGCCTCGGGCCACCGCCGCATGCTCGGCCACTACACCGACGACAGCCGCGTGCTGGAGTTCGTGAATTCCAACGACCTGCCGCGCCTGGCGCGCCTGGGCACCTCTTGCCCCGACCACTTCCTGCGCACCAAAATCCGCCCGCTCGTCCTCGACCCGGCGCAGATGCACCAGCCGCTGCCGGCGGTAAAGGAGTACCTGCAGGAGCAGTTTGAGGCCTACCGCCAGGACTACACGGCTTACTACGAGCGCAGCAAGCACGCCAACTCGCCCGCCCGTCGCGACCCGAACCCGGTGGTGATTCTGTGGCCCGGCGTGGGCATGTTCACCTTCGCCAAGGACAAGCAGACCGCCCGCGTAGCCGCCGAATTCTACACCAACGCCATCAACGTGATGCGCGGGGCCGAAGCCGTGTCGGAGTACCAGGGCTTGCCCGAGCAGGAAGCCTTCGACATCGAGTACTGGCTGCTGGAAGAAGCCAAGCTGCAGCGCATGCCCAAGCCGAAGTCCCTCTCGGGCCAGGTGGCGTACGTGACCGGCGGCACCGGCGGCATTGGCAAGGCCATCTGCGAAATCCTGCTGCAAAACGGCGCCTGCGTGGTGGCTACCGACCGTGACCGGCTGGAAGAAACCCAGACCGAGCTGCGCCAGCGCTACGGCAAGGACAACGCCCTGACGGCGCCCATCGACGTGACCAGCGCCGAGAGCATTGCCGAGTCGCTGCGCCAGTCGGTGCTGCAGTTCGGCGGCGTCGACATCGTGGTGAACTGCGCCGGTCTGTCGATTAGCAAGCCGCTGAGCGAGACGACCCAGGCCGACTGGGACATCCTGAACGACGTGCTGGTGAAGGGCCAGTTCCTGGTAACCCAGCAGGCCGTCGAAATCCAGCGCCAGCAGAGCCTGGGCGGCGACGTGGTGAACATTGCCAGCAAAAACGGCTTGGTAGCCGGCCCCAACAATGTGGCCTACGGCACCGCCAAAGCCGCCCAGCTGCACATGTCGCGCCTGCTCGCGGCCGAGCTGGGCCCCGACAAAATCCGCGTCAACACCGTGAACCCCGACGCCGTGCTACGCGGCTCCAAGATCTGGGAAGGCGACTGGGCCGCCGGCCGCGCCAAGGCCTACGGCGTGGCGGTGGAGGACCTGCCGGCGCACTACGCCAAGCGCACCCTGCTGGGCGAGGAAGTGCTGGCCGAGGACATTGCCAAAGCCGTGCTCGTGTTCGTCGACGGCTCGCTCTCGAAGTCGACCGGCAACGTGCTGAACGTGGACGGCGGCGTGGCCATGGCCTTCGTGCGCTAACGAATTAAAAAAGGGATGCGCGCGCAATGCCCTGCGCGTGCAGTGGGATAAATAAGCCGGCCGCTTGGCCGGCTTATTTATTTTATCCGCCTTGAGTTGTTAGCGCATTTGTAGTAGTATTATTAAATCAATTTAATAATTACCAAATCCCAATTACTGGCAACGTTCCCGGCATCGTTTGCGCAACTAAACCGTAGGCTTGTTTTCTATTTTCAGTTGATTTGAGTAAGTTTTGTCTACTCCAGACCTCCCCTCCACCCTGGTTTGCCCGGCCCCGCCCTGCGGGGCCGCTTTCCCGCTGCTGCCAGCTTCGCGCCGGGGCCCGCAGGAATACCGGCCAACCAGCCTTGCCACCTAGCCGCAACCGATGTACAAACTGCAGTTTAAGCCGTTTGATAAAACCCCGAAATACAAGCAAATCGTGCAGTCGGTCATCACCGACATCGAGCGCGGCGTGCTCAAACGCGAAGACCAGCTGCCCTCCATCAGCGAGCTGAGCGCCGAATACTACCTGGCCCGCGACACCGTGGAAAAGGCCTACCGCGAACTGCGGGCCCGGGGCTTCATCGTCTCGGTGCAGGGCAAGGGCTACTACGTGCAAGCCACCGACGCAAGCAAACTCAAGATTCTGCTGGTGTTCAATAAATTAAGCTCGTATAAAAAAATTATTTATTACTCCTTCCTGAATGCCCTCGGCGACCGGGCAACGGTGGATTTGCAAATCCACCACCACAGCGCCAGCTTGTTTCAGGATATCATGGAAAAAAGCCTCGGCAAATACAATTATTACGCCGTGATGCCGCATTTTACCCAAGACTTGGATAAGGCGGATTTCAAGGCAATTTTGAACAGCATTCCGCCCGGCGAGCTGGTGCTGCTCGACAAGGATATTCCTGACCTGAAGCACCCCACACTAGCGGTGTACCAGGACTTCGACAAGGACATCTTCGGGGCCCTGGAGGGCGTGCACGACTTACTGGCCAAGTACCACAAGCTGGTGCTGGTGCTGCCGAGCGTGGGCAACAACTACCCGGTGGAAATCGGCTGGGGCTTCCGCACCTTCTGCGCCAAAAACGGGAAGGAGTTTGCCATCAAGGAAAACGCCATGAACGAGGTGCTGGAGCCCGGCACCGCCTACGTGGTGGTGGAAACCACCGACCTGGCCGAGCTCATCAAGAAAGTGCGGCAGACGCCCTACCTGCTGGGCCGCGAAATCGGCATCCTCTCCTTCAACACCAGTACCCTGAAGGAACTGCTGGGCATCACCGTCATTTCCACCGACTTCGAGGCCATGGGCCAGACGGCCGCCACCCTGCTGCTGCAGGGGCGCCGCGAGAAGGTCAAGAACCCGTTCTACACCATCCGGCGCGGGTCGTTGTAACCGCCGAAGGGCTTTTTAGCCCATCAGACGGAGCGCGGCCTAGGCATCCTGTTAGTTAGTAACTAGTAGTGTCCTGCTGAGCTTGTCGAAGCATCTCTACCGAACGACGCTACGAAGCGGTAGAGCTGCTTCGGCAAGCTGCTCAGCATGACGTTCTTTTTTCGTCGTTTGATAGCCGCCCGCGAGATGCCTCGGCGGCGCTTAGCAGGGCCTTCAAGTTTATCTGCCGGCCCAGTGCAGTTTGCCTTAAGCTGCTGGCCAGCTTTTTTACCCGTGCGGCCCGCGTGCAGGAGAGTTCAGAACAGTTTCGGGCGTGGTCAAAACTACTTTGCTACTTCTTAGCCATGTCCCACCCGGCGGGGCGGTGACTACTCACTCAGCCCCGGCCATTCTTCCCGCGCGACTATGATTGACGCCCAACGTCTCCACGATTTCAATCAAGCCAAGCAGGCCGAGCACAGCTTGCGCCTGGGCTACCTCTCGGACCTGCTCAACCGCCGCGGCCTTGATGCGCAGGACGTAATTCAGAAGCTGGTGCAGTTTCAGGTGGCCATTCCGAGCTGGGCGCTGGGCACGGGCGGCACGCGCTTCGGCCGCTTCCCGCTGGGCGGCGAGCCGCGCAACCTGGAGGAAAAAATTCAGGACATCGGCCTGCTCAACCAACTTAACGGCTCCTCGAACTCGATTTCCCTACACATTCCCTGGGATATTCCGAAGGACGTGGCCGCCATCGAGCAGCAGCTGCGGGAGCAGAAGCTGGTGATTGACTCGGTCAACTCCAATACCTTCCAGGACCAGAAAGACCAAGCTTACTCGTACAAATTCGGCTCCTTGTGCCACACCGAGCAAGGCGTGCGTGAGCAGGCCATTCAGCACAACATCGAGTGCGTGCGCTACGGCGAGCAGCTCGGGGCCAAGACGCACACCGTGTGGCTGGCCGACGGCTCGAACTTCCCCGGGCAGCAGCACTTCCGCCGCGCCTACCAGCGCACGCAGGAGTCCTTGGCGTCCATCTACGAGGCGCTGCCCTCCGACTGGACCATGCTCATCGAGTACAAGCCCTACGAGCCGAATTTCTACTCGATGATCATCCCCGACTGGGGCACTTCCTACTCCTTGTGCCAGCAGCTCGGGAAACAGGCGCAGGTGCTCGTGGATTTGGGCCACCACCTGCCCAACACCAACATCGAGCAGATTGTGGGCCGCTTGCTGCACTTCGGGCGCCTCGGCGGCTTCCACTTCAACGGCTCCATGTACGGCGACGACGACCTAACGACGGGCAGCATGAAGCCCTTCCAGCTCTTCCTCATTTTCAACGAGTTGGTGGACGGCGCCCAGGATTCGGCGGTCAGCAACCCGGCCGTGGCCTACATGATTGACGCTAGCCACAACACCAAGGACCCGCTGGAAGACCTGCTGATGTCGGTTGATGGCATCCTCGGCGCCTACGCCAAGGCCCTGCTCGTGGACCGCGCTCAGCTGAGTGACCTGCAGCAACACAACGACGTGGTGCGGGCCGAGGAACTGCTGCGCGACGCGTTCCTGACCGACGTGCGGCCCCTGGTGCAGGAAGCCTACCGACAGGCCGGCGGCGCCATCGACCCGATTTCGGCCTACCGCACCGCCGCCGTGCGCGAGCAGCTGATTCAGCAACGCGGCAAGCTCAGCCTCTCGACCGGCCTGTAACGCCAACTCGTATGAAAAAGACCATCTACGCCGTCTTCGACGTGGGCAAGACCAACAAAAAGGTCATCCTCTTCGACGAAGACCGGCAAATCATCGAGGAAAAGCAGCACGTGTGCGTGGATACCGTCGACGACGACGGCTTTCCGTGCGAGAGCCTGGCCCGCCTCACCCAGTGGGTGCAGGACCACTGGCACGCCTTGCGCCAGAACCCGCGCTACTCCGTGAAGGGCGTGAACTTCACCTCCTACGGGGCCTCCTTCGTGCACCTGGGCGCCAACGGACAGCCGGTGCTGCCCTTGTACAACTACCTCAAGCCCATGCCGGAGCAGTGGCTGGAGCGCTTTTACCAGGAACTGGGCCAGTCGAAGGAGGAGTTTGCGGCCGCTACCTGCTCGCCGCAGTTGGGCATGCTCAACTCGGGCCTGCAGCTGTACTGGCTGAAGCACGCCAAGCCCCAGCAGTTTTCGCGCATCCGCACGTCCTTGCACCTGCCGCAGTACCTCTCCTACCTCATCACAGGCGAGGCCTTCAGCGACTACACTTCCGTGGGCTGCCACACGGCCCTCTGGGACTACGCCAAAGGCCAGTACCACGACTGGGTGTACCGCGAGGGCATCGACGACAAGCTGGCCCCGCTGACCCAGGACTCGGTGGCCGGCGTGGTCGACGGCATCCTGGTGGGCGTGGGCCTGCACGACTCGTCGGCGGCCGTGCTGCCCTACCTGCTGGAGTGCCCGGAGCCCTTCCTGCTCGTTTCGACGGGCACTTGGGCGGTGGTGCTGAACCCGTTTAACGACCAGCCGCTCACGCCCGAGTTGCTGCGCCGGGACTGCCTGAGCTTCCTCTCGCCCAAGGGCCGCATGACCAAGGCGGCGCGTAGCTTCTTCGGCCGGGAGCATGACTACCAGGTGCAGCGCATTGCCAACCACTTCCAGGTCAAGCCGGACTTCTACCACAGCTTCGTGCTGGCCCGCCCCTACGACCCGCAGGCGGCGCCCTTCCATCCGTGGTGCATGGCCGGCACCGGCCCCTTCCCGGACGAGCCGGTGACCGAGTGGGATTTGTCGGGCTTCAAGACGGCCGGCGAGGCCTACCACCAGCTCATCCACGGGCTGATGGACATTCTCACCGAGTCGATCAAGCTGGTGTACCAGGACGAGCGGATCATCTACGTCGACGGCGGCTTCGCCCGCAACCCGCTGTTTATGCAGGTGCTGAGCTGGAACTTCCCGCAGGCCGATATCCGCACCCTGGAAGTGCCCCAGGCCACCGCGCTGGGCGCCCTCACGCACCTGGAACAGGGCGAAGCCTGGACCAAAACGCAGCTGTTGTTTACGTAGTGCCTCCCCTCAGCCCCCTCTCCGATGGAGAGGGAAAACCAGCTTTTAGGTTTCTGGAGCTAATTCAGGGGTGAACCTGCACCGTTTTCATGTGAAGCCAGACTTCACTAATTCTAACTGCTAGAGCTAGTTCCCCTCTCCTTTTCGGAGAGGGGCCTAGGGGGAGAGGTAATGAAAGTAGGGCTCTTTATTCCGTGCTACATCGACCAGTTTTATCCGCAGGTGGGCATTGCGACCTACCAATTGCTGGAAAAGCTGGGCGTGCAGGCCGATTTCCCGCGGCAGCAGACCTGCTGCGGCCAGCCGATGGCCAACACCGGCTGCGAGCAGGACGCCAAGCCGGTGTACCATCACTTCGTCGACACCTTCGCCGGGTACGACTACGTGGTGGCGCCCTCGGGCAGCTGCGTGTACCACGTGCGCAAGCACTACGACGTGGTGGAGCAAACCGGCGCCGTGCAGCACGTGCGCCAGTCGACTTTTGACCTGTTCGACTTCATCACGACGGTACTGGGCGTGACGGAGCTGCCGGGCCGCTTTCCGCACCAGGTGGGCCTGCACCTGAGCTGCCACGGGCAGCGCGGGCTGCACCAGGCCAACGAGTCGGAAATGACGCCGGTGCGCGACGGGCAGCTCAGCCGCCTGCTGCGCAGCGTCGACGGGCTGACGCTGACCGAGCTCAACCGCAACGACGAGTGCTGCGGCTTCGGCGGCACCTTCTGCATCACCGAGGAAGCCGTATCGGCGCGCATGGGCCAGGACCGAGTGCAGGACCACCTGCTCAACGGCACCGAGGTGCTCACCGGCGGGGATATGTCCTGCCTGATGCACCTGGAGGGCATTGTGCGCCGCCGGCAGCTGCCGATGCGCGTCATGCACGCGGCCGAAATTTTCAACGCGGCGCTGCCGCAGCCCAGCCCGTCGGTGTCGACGTTTGTGCCGCAGCCCATTGTGGCGGAAAGCTAGCCGGCTTCCCGTTCAGGAATTAGTACCGGTAGCGCGGCCCGCTGAGTCCGCACTACGACGCGCCGCTCGGCGCCTTCTTGCCCATGAGTCACCCCCAACGAGCCGCCGCCTTTACCAGCGACGCAGAGCGCACCACCTGGCACGACGAAACGCTGTGGTTTGTGCGCCAGAAGCGCGACAAGGCCGTGTACGCCATTCCGGAGTTTCAGCAGCTGCGCCAGCTGGCCTCCGACATCAAGGAGCACACCCTCAGTCGCCTCGACGAGTACCTGGAGCAGTTTGAGCAGAACGCCCGCGCCAACGGCGTGCAGGTGCACTGGGCCGCCGACGCCGCGGAGCACAACCGCATCGTGCTCGACATCATGCGCGGCGTGGGCGCCACCAGCCTCGTGAAGAGCAAGTCCATGCTCACCGAGGAGTGCCACCTCAATCCGTTCCTGATTAAAAACGGCATTGCGGTGGTGGATACCGACCTGGGGGAGCGAATCGTGCAGCTGCGCGAGGAAGCGCCCAGCCACCTGGTGTTGCCCGCCATTCACCTCAAAAAGGAGGACGTGGGCGAGACCTTCCACGTGCACCTGGGCACGCCCAAGGGCGAAAAAGACCCGCAGAACCTGACCGAAGCCGCCCGCCAGCACCTGCGCGAGAAGTTTCTCATCGGCCAAGTGGCCATTACCGGGGTCAACTTCGCCGTGGCCGAAACCGGGGCCGTGGTGGTGTGCACCAACGAGGGCAACGCCGATTTGGGCGTGAACCTGGCGCAGGTGCACATTGCCTGCATGGGCATGGAAAAGCTCATTCCGCGCACCGCCGACCTAGGCGTCTTCACCCGCCTGCTGGCCCGCAGCGCCACCGGACAGCCCGTCACCACCTACACCTCGCACTTCGCCAAGCCCGCCGAGGGCCGCGCGATGCACATCGTCATCGTCGACAACGGGCGCACCCGGCAGCTGGGCCGCCCCGACTTCCGCAACTCGCTGAAGTGCATCCGCTGCGGGGCCTGCATGAACACCTGCCCGGTGTACCGGCGCAGCGGCGGCCACAGCTACGATTTCACCGTGCCCGGCCCCATCGGCGCCATCCTCTCGCCCAACATCGACATGCGCCAGCACAGCACGCTGCCCTTCGCCAGCACGCTCTGCGGCTCCTGCACCGACGTGTGCCCGGTCAAAATCGACATCCACGCCCAGCTCTACAAGTGGCGGCAGATCATTGCCCAGGAAGGCGAATTGCCGGCCTCCAAAAAGCTGGGCATGAAGCTCCTGAGCACCGTGCTGGCCCATCCCGGCATCTACCGCTTCGGCGGAAAAATAGCCCGTGAAGGCCTGCGTCTGCTGCCCCACGGCCTCACCCACGCCGCGGCGTTCAACCCCTGGGCCAAGGCCCGGGAGCTGCCCGAGCCGCCCAAGCAAAGCTTCCGCGACTGGTACGCGGAGCAGGTGGTAAAATTGTGACAGGGGAAGTTGTGAATGCACGTTCTGGCCTTCCAGCAGGAAGAAATTCCGAACTACCATCCCGCACTTCCGCCTGTCACAATTTCACCTTTCGCAACTTCAGCACTTGCCAAATGTCCTCCCGCGAATCCATCTTGGCGGCCGTGCGCCGCAACCGGCCCGAACCCACTCCCCTGCCCCCGGTGGCCGATTTCGGCGGCGAGGCTACGGTGGAGCAGTTCGCGCACTGGCTGCACTTCATCGGCGGGCAGGTTATCCGCCTGGCCGCTGATCAGCCGCTGGAAGACGCCATACGTCAGCTATTCCCCGACGCCGGGCGCGTGGCCTCGGACCTGATGCCGAGCACGGTTCCCGTCGACCAGCAGACGCCCACGGCGGTGCTCGAAGCCGTGGACGTGGCCGTGCTGCGCGGGGAGCTGGGCGTGGCCGAAAACGGGGCCGTGTGGGTGCCCGAGGCCAACATGCTGCACCGCGCTCTGCCCATGATTGCCCAGCATCTGGCCCTCGTGCTCGACCACGAGAACATCGTGGCCACCATGCACCAAGCCTACGCGGCCGTGCAGCACACCGGCAATTACGGCGTGTTCATTGCCGGCCCCTCGAAGACGGCGGATATCGAGCAGTCCCTGGTTATCGGGGCGCACGGGGCGCGCAGCTTGGTGGTGCTGCTGCGGTAGCACCGCAAGCGGTAGGCCCATGAAGCAAAACGGCAGCTACTGCAGTAGCTGCCGTTTTGCTTCCTGAAGCGCCTCCACTAACACGTCAAAAGGAAGCCCTTTGACCTCGCTCAAGAGTGTTACGTTAAGCTCGCCCTGGTCCTGATCTAGAAGCGCTACATACACCCCGTTGATAACGATGTACGCTACCAGCTCCTCGTAGTCGACGGGGCTGCCAATGACTATCCGGTAGGGTCGATTCACGCTGCAAGGGTAGCGGATTTCAGCGCAATCTGAGTTTCAGCGCCTGCACCGCGCATGCCAAACCACGCTAATCAGCGTTGGCCAGGGCCCGGTCGAGGTGCACGTAGCCGCCGTCGACGTGGATGATCTGGCCGGTGGTGTGCGAGCTGCGCCCAGAGAGCAAAAAGGCCACCGTGTTGGCAATTTCCTCGGGCGTGGTCATGCGGTTTTCCAGCGGAATCTTGCTGGTGATTTCGCGCAGCTTTTCTTCCGGGTTGGGCAGGGTTTGAATCCAGGTTTCGTAGGCCGGGGTCCAGCTTTCGGCCACCACCACGGCGTTGACGCGGATGCCGTATTTCAGCAGTTCCACGGCCCATTCGCGGGTCAGCGCGTTACGGGCGCCGTTGGCGGCGGCGTAAGCCGAGGTGTTGCCCTGCCCGGTTTCGGCCGTCTTGCTGGTGATGTTGACGATGCTGCCCTTGTTGCGTTTCAGCTCCGGCAGCGCGTGGTGGGCCAGCAGGTAGTAGTGCACCACGTTCTTGTGCAGCGAGGCCATGAAGCCAGCGTAGTCGCCGTGCTCCAGCCCCACCCCGTCGTTGACGCCGGCGTTGTTAACCAGCCCGTCGATGCGGCCGAACTGCGCAAGGACCTGCTGCACGGCCCGGGCGCAGGCCTCGGGGTCGGCCAGCTCGGCGGCTACCTGCCCGGCCCGGCCCCCGGCGGCTTGCACGGCCGCCACGGCCTGCTGGTTGTCGGCTTCGTTGCGGCCGATGATGACGGGCACGGCGCCCTCGGCGGCCAGCACCCGCACGATGCCCTCGCCGATGCCCTTGGCCCCGCCGCTGACGATGATGACTTTGTCCTGAAGCTCCAGATTCATGGTGGAAATGCGTTGATCTTCGATTGCTGATGTTGTTTATGCCGCCTCGTTCGCCGCAGACCATTCCACGACGAGACGCGAATACGCGTCTCTATAGCCGGTAGAACCGGGCGGCGTTGTCGCCCCAGAAGCGGCGCTGCTCGTCGGCGGAGAAGGCGCGCAGGTACTGCTCGACCAAGCCCACCACCTGCCCGTACTGGCCGGCCACGAGGCACACCGGCCAGTCGGAGCCGAACATGACGCGCCCGGGCCCGAAGGCGTCGAACACCACGTCGAGGTAGGGCCGGAAGTCGGCGGGCTGCCAGCGCTGCCAGTCGGCCTCGGTGACCATGCCGGAAACTTTGCACCACACGTTCTCACGCGCGGCCAGGGTCTGCATATCCTTTTTCCAGCCGTCGATGTCGCCGCGCTTGATGTAGGGCTTGGCGATGTGGTCGAGCACAAAGGGCTGATTCGGGTGCGCCGCGGCCAGTTCAACGGCGTACGGCAGCTGATCGGGGAAGATGAGCACGTCGTAGGTGAAGCCGTGGGCCGAGAGGGCCCGGATGCCGCGCTGAAACGCTGGCTGCAGCATCAGGGCCCGGTCGGTTTCGCCCTGCAGCACGTGCCGAAAGCCCTTGAGCTTCGCGAACTGCCGGTAGTGCGCCAGCCGCTCGGCCACATCCTCGGCCCGCAGATCCACCCAACCGACGACGCCGCGCACGAAGTCATGCGGGGCGGCATTGGCCAGCTGAAACTCGTTTTCGGCCTCCGACTGGTCCGATTGCACCACCACGCAGCCGTCGAAGCCGTGCTCCCGCAACAGGGGGGCCAGGTCGGCGGGCAGGAAGTCGCGCTGGATAACGGCCATGTCGTCGGTTATCCAGGCGTCGCGCACGGGCTCGTAGCGCCAGAAATGCTGGTGGGCGTCAATTCTGGCCATAGGCCTTCACCGTTTGGCGGGAGGTGCCCAGCCCGTCGATGCCCAGCTCCACCACGTCGCCGGGCTGCAGGTACACGGGCGGCTTGAAGCCCAGGCCCACGCCGGCCGGGGTGCCGGTGGAAATCACGTCGCCGGGGAGCAGGGTCATGAACTGCGAGATGTAGCTGATCAGGTGCGGAATGCGGAAAATCAGCTCGGCGGTGGTGCCGTCCTGCATTTTCTGCCCGTTCACCGTCAGCCACAGGCGCAGGTTGTCGATGTCGCCCAGCTCGTCGGGCGTGGCCAGGAAGGGGCCGATGGGCGCGAAGGTGTCGCAGCCCTTGCCCTTGTCCCAGGTGCCGCCGCGCTCGATCTGGAATTCGCGCTCCGACACGTCGTTGTGCAGGGCGTAGCCGGCCACGTACTGCAGCGCGTCGGCCTCGTCCACGTACGAAGCTTTCCGGCCAATCACTACGGCCAGCTCCACTTCCCAGTCGGTTTTCACCGAGTTCTTCGGGATGATGATGTCGTCGTTGGGGCCCACCACGGCGGTGGTCGACTTCATGAACAGGATGGGCTCGGCGGGCGTGGCGGCGCCGGTTTCGCGGGCGTGGTCGGCGTAGTTGAGGCCCACGCACACAATTTTGGAGGGCCGGGCCACCGGGGCGCCGAGGCGCACGTCGGCGGCCACCACCGGCAGCTGGGCGGCCTGGGTTTGCAGCAAGTCGGCCAGCTGCTGCAGGCCGCCGTGGGCGAAGAATTTCTCGTCGAAATCGACGAAGTGGGCCGACACGTCGTAGCGCGTGCCGCCGACGATGACGCCGGGTTTTTCCTGGTTGGGCAGGCCGAAGCGGATGAGTTTCATGGAGGAGAGTGAAATTAGCAGGACCAGCCCGTCACGCCGGGCACCGCCAAGACATTAGGCGGGCACCGTTGCACGACCTGAAAAGGACCGTCAGGTCGAGCGCAGCCGAGACGTCGCGCCGGATAGTCCCCCTCTCGTTGAGGTTACTCTCGGGCGTCAGCACGCGGGATGTCTCGACTTCGCTCGACATGACGAGCGAGTGGCGTTCGGAATGACGTGCTAGAAAGAACGAAAATCTAGTTATTCAGCGTGATGAAGCCGCCGTCGAGCGGGTAGTCGCAGCCGGTGACGAAGCCGGCTTCGTCGGAGCAGAGGTACAGGGCCAGGGCGGCCACTTCTTCGGGCTTGGCCATGCGGCCGATGGGCTGGCTTTTGGAGAGCTTGTCGAACATTTCCGCCTCGCGGCCGGCGTAGTTTTTGGCGATGAAGCCGTCGACGAAGGGCGTGTGCACCCGGGCCGGCGACACGCTGTTGCAGCGGATGCCGTGGGCCATGTAGTCGCGGGCCACGGACAGCGTCATGGCGAAGATGGCGCCCTTGCTCATGCTGTAGGCCAAACGGTCGGACAGGCCCACGTGGGCGGCAATGCTGGCCAGGTTCAGGATGGCGCCCCCGCCCTGCTGCTTCATGCGCGGCACGGCGGCGTGCAGGCAGTTGTAGGCGCCCTTCACGTTCACCTGGTACACGCGGTCGAGGTCGGCTTCGGAGGTCGTTTCCACGTTGCCGATGTGGGCAATGCCGGCGTTGTTGACGAGAATATCGACCCGGCCAATGGCCTCGAACACGGCCTGCACCGGGGCCTGCTGGCTTACGTCGGCGGCGTGCACCCGGGCCGTGCCGCCCGCCTGGCTTATTTCGTCGGCGGTGGCCTGGCCGGCTTCGGCGCTCAGCTCGATGATGTGCACGGCGGCGCCCTGGCGGGCAAACAGCTGGCTGATGGCGCGGCCGATGCCCGAGCCGCCGCCGGTGATGACGGCCGTCTTGCCGCTTAAGTTGAACATGGATGGTGGGGTTGGTTGAGCGTGATTCCAGTCCGTCAGGTCGAGCGCAGCGGGACGTTTCGCCAAGTAGTCATTTCTCTTGTGTGGGTACTACCTGGCATCAGCCCGCGAAATGTTTCGACAAGCTCGACCTGACGGTCTGTTGGGTTGTTCGAATGCCTACGATTAATTCTGCATGTCTGCGCTGTTGGTCACGGCCACGGGCTGCCGGTTGGCAGCTTGGATGTCGAGCCGGCGGATGTTCCAGCCCTTGGCGTAGTCGATGTTGCCGGCCGCAGCGCTGCGGATGCTGATGTCGGCCAAGGTGAAGTTTTCGAGCACCGAACCCGGCAGGCCCTCGGCCGTTATGGCAACCTGGGCGCCGGTAGCGCGCAGGTTGCGGATGGTCACGTGGCGGAAGTGCGGGGTGCCCTGCTCGGGCGTCACCCGGGCCAGCATCTTTTTCCAGTGCTCGGGCAGCGTGGCCTCGGTGTAGCCGGCCGGCAGGGCGGAGTAGCTGTACGCGGGGTTCCAGTTCATGCTCACGCTGATGGGCCAGCGCACCTGCTCCAGCTCGATGTTTTCGACCAAGATGTCTTCCACCGTGCCGCCGCGGTTGGTGGCCGACTTCAGGCGGATACCGCACTGCGTGCCCCGGGCCCGGAGGCCGCGGGCAATGACGTGGCGGATGCCGCCGGAAGTTTCGCTGCCGCAAGTCAGCAGCCCCCCGCCGGCGCCGGCCACGCAGTTTTGGATGAGGATGTACTCGGCGGGGCGGTTCACGCGCAGCCCGTCCCAGTCGCGGCCGGCCTTGAGGCAGAAGTTGTCGTCGTTGCAGTCGATGTCGCAGTTTTGCACCAGCACGTAGCTGGAGGAATCGATGTCGATGCCGTCGGTGCTCGGGCCGTGCCCGCCCAGGTTGTTGCGCACGACGAGGCCGTCGGCCGTCACGTTTTGGGAGTAGAGAATGTGCACCGTCCAGAAGCCGGCGCGCTGCAGGGTGATGCCCCGGAGCGTGACGTTAGAGGAGTTGGCCACGACGAGCGTGCGCGGGCGCTTGGCGTCGTAGTCGACAATCCAGCGCAGGCCCTTGGCTTCGTACTCCTTGCGCAGGGCCCAGTAGTTGTCCCAGAACGGCTGGCCCTGCCCGTCCACGGTGCCTTCGCCGGTAATGGCCACGTTGTCCTGCCCGAGGATGTTGATCAGCCCGGCGGGCCACACCATTTCAATGCCGGCCACCCGGGAGGGCAGTTCGGGGTAATCCTGGAGGTTCTGGCTGCCGAGCAGGATCACGCCCTTGGCAAGGTGCAGCGTGACGCCCTTCTTCAGAAAAATGGAGCCGGTGAGGTACCGGCCCGGGGCAAACGTGACCACGCCGCCTTTGCGGGCCGCCGCGTCGATGGCCTGCTGAATGGCCCGGGTGTTGAGGGTTTGGCCGTCAGCCACGGCGCCGTACTTCGTCACCGGAAACACGGTTTGGCCGGCGGGCTGGGTGCGGGCGCCCACGTTGTTCACCCAATTGGCGTCGAAGGGCGCCGCCGGCGCGAAGCTGCCGAGCCAGGCCAGCAGGGGCAGCAGAAGGGTGAGCAGGGAAGGCATGGGCGGACGGGGCGTGAGGGCGGCGCGGGGCAATCTGGCTGGGGCCCGCGGGGCAGCAGGTGACGCTGCTGCTCCGCTGCGGCCGGGGCCCGGGCCACCAGCCAGAAGATTCCCACGGGGCCAAGTTGCGGCCGGCCCCCGCCCGCACCGTCCCGCACCCTCCTGCTATCGGGCGTTTTGCCGGGCCGCCGCGGCTAATCGGCGTGGAAGACCCGCGTGAGCGGCTGCACCACCGGCGCGTGGTCGGGGTGGGTGTCCATCAGCTCGGCCATGTGGGCCCACCAGCGCTGCATCACCGGCAAGGCGGGCAGGCGCTTCTGCACGGCGAAGAGCCGGCCCGAAGCTTCGTCGAGAAAGATGGAGTAGTCGCGGATGCCGGCCGCGCGCAGAGCCGCGGTTAGTTCGGGCCAGATTTCGTCGTGGCGCCGGCGGTACTCGGCGGCCGCGCCGGGCTTGAGCTGCATGGTAAAGGCTAGTTCTTCCATGGGTAGTAGCGCGGAGTTTGGGTGGATAGATGCGTGGGTGTCGAGCGGTAGCTGCCCAGGGGGATTACCAGGCCAGCGTCTGACAACTCCCGCCCGGTTCTGCTTCGGCAAGCCGCCGCCCGGGCAAGTCGGCGAAGAAACTCAAAACGAGCTTGCACACCCAACCTACTTGCTACCTGGAGGACGCGGGCCCTCGTTGCATCAGCGTTTGCCCTGGGAGGGCGTGCGCCACTGGTCGGTGCGGAAGGGCGAGGCGGGCAGGCCGGCGCCGTTGTAGAAGTTGGGGAAGGGCGTGGGCTTCCAGGCAAAGCGCACGGCCACGGGCTGCGGCACCTCCTCGCTCCACACCACCACCTCCTTGCCCTCGATGCGGGCCTGGGCGGGGCGAAACAAGCTGTCGGGCCCGGCCACGGTGAACTCGCGCAGCGCGCCGCCCTGGGCCACGAGGCCGCCGTCGGAGTGCTGGAAGCGCAGGCGCACCCGGCCGTTTTCCACCTGCATAGCCTCGTAAATCGGGCCGGAGGTGGGGCGCTTGCGCTGGCCGTATTCATTGGCCAGGGCCCACTGCGCGAGGCGGTGGCCCACCACCTGCTTGTTGCGCGGGTGGATGTCGAGGGAGTCGCCCGCGTCGGTGATGACGGCCATGCCGGTATGGGGCACGGTTTGCATGGTCAGCAGCTGGGCTTCGCGCAACTCGGGGCGGGCCGAGCGGTGCGGGGCAATCTGCACGAAGTAGAAGGGCAACGCGGGCTGGCCCCACTCCTGCCGCCAGCTGCTGATCAGGGCCGGAAACAGGCGGCGGTACTGGTAGCCGCGGTCGGCGTTGTTTTCGCCCTGGTACCAGATGACGCCGCGCAGCGTGTAGGGCGCCAGCGGGTGAATCATGGCGTTGTAGTTCTTGTAAGGCGACTTGTTGCTCGTGGCCCCGACGGGCTCCTTGGGCGCCGCGCGGCGCAGCTGGGGGTTAGCGGCTTTTTCCTCCTTGTAGAGCTGCTGGGCGGCTTTGTAAGCGGCGTAATCCTGCTCGTAGGTGCTTAGCCCGCGCTCATAGCGCTCCAGAATGGGCCGAAAGTCGGCGTCGTTTTCCAGCACCTCGCGCCGCGTCCACGACTCGGCCGGGGTGCCGCCCCAGGTGGCGTTGATCAGCCCAATGGGCACCTTGGTCTGCTCGTACACTTCCTGGGCGAAAAAGTAGGCCACGGCCGAAAACTCGCCCACCGTTTCGGGGCTGCAGGCGGTCCACTGCCCGCCGGGCACGTCGCGCTGGGGCTCGTCGGCGGTTTTGTTGGCCACCGTGAACATGCGGATCTGTGGGTAATTGGCCCGGGGCTTCACCTCCGCTTCGTTGACGACGCCCGAGTACGAGCCGCTGTTAGGCCGCTTGCTGATAGGGAAGACCATGTTGGACTGCCCGCCGCAGAGCCAGACTTCACCAAGCAGCACGTCCTGCACGGTCAGCTGGTTCTTCCCCTGAAACGTGAGCGTGTAGGGCCCGCCGGCCTTGGCGGTGGGCAGGCGCACCTGCCAGCTGCCCTGCGCATCGGCCGTGACTTGCACGGGCTTTTTCGCCCAGCCGGCCCTCACGGTCACTTGCTCGCCCGGGTCGGCCCAGCCCCAGAGGGCTACGGTGGTTTTCTGCTGGAGCACGAGGTGGTCGGTCAGCAGCTTGGGCAGGGTGATGTTGGCCTGGGCGGTGCGGCTCAGCAGCAGGGCGGCCGCGGCAAGCAGAAACGGGCGGTGGAGCATGGCGGGAAGCAGCGCGGCTGGCTTAGGTAATCTTGAATACAAACGAGGACGCCGTCATGAACCGACCGCCCTGGGAGGCGCAGAACATGTACTCCGGCTTGCCGTCCCGCATCAGCAGTTGCGGGCGCTCCAGGCGGCCGTAGCGCTTGAGGTTCTTGGGCGCGGGCGGCTCCTGCACGCCGTATTCGCGGATGGGCAGAAAGGCCACCTTGGGGTAGCTCCACTGCTTGCCGTCGTGCGAGTCGAGGTAGAGGCCGACTTCGTGGTTGTACACGCCCATGTCGCGGGCCAGCAGGTGGAATTTGCCGTGCTGCAGCCACAGGAAGGCGTCCTCAAACTGCTTGTTCTGCTGGTTGTCGCCGAGGCGCGAGAAGTCGATAACAGGATTGCCCGCGAACTTGACGTAGGGCCCTTCGAGCCGCTCGGCCACGGCCAGGCCGTACTTGCGGTTGCCGCGCACCACGGGGTCCTTGCTCGTCTCGTACTCGCGGGTATTCCACGACTTGTAGTACAGCCAGTACTGCCCGCTGGGGTGCTTCACAAAGGCCGGGTTGGTAGTGCAGTGGTCGTCCCAGGCGCCCTCAGCACCGGGCAGCAGCAGCGGGGCGTCGGGGCGCGTCCAGGGGCCTTCGAGCTTGTCGGCCAGGGCCAGACCGATGCGCTTGGTGCTGGTCTTGCCGTTGGAAGTGCCCATGAAAAACAGCGCGTACCGACCGTCGACGAACTGAATGTGCGGGTTGTGGCAGGTGGTGGCGTCCCAGAAGCCGGGGCCGCGCGGGGCCAGCACCACTTCCTGAAACGCAAAGGGACCTTCGGGCCGATCGGCCACGGCGCGGCAGATTTCGCAGCCGTTGAGCCAGCCGCCCATGCCCTTGCTCTTGGGCCAGCGCGAGAAAAACACGTGCACCCGCCCGTCGGGCCCATAGATGGGGCTGTTGCACCACACGTAGTAGTCCTCCAGCTCCAGCTGCCGCCCGATGGGCTTCAGGTGCTTGCTGAACTTGGCCAGGCTGCCTTTGGGCAGCAGCAAGGAGGGTTTGGCGTCGTCGGCGAGGCCGGCCCAGGCCCGCGCAAACGGCGCCAAAGCCAGGCCGGCGAGAAAGGTGCGGCGGGAAAGCATATTCATGTTTCGTCTGTCAGCCTTAGCAGAGCGAACCGAAGGTCGGCGTAGCCAAGGGCCTTTCTCGCACCTTGCACCGACTCCTAAGCGCAGCCACCAACACTACAGCGCTGGTGGCTGCGCTTTTATCGTTCAGTGTGAGTAGCGCCTGCACGTCGGCATTAGCGGCCGGTGCAGGGCGTGAGGAAGATCCTTCGCTACGGCTCAGGATGACGTTCTTATTACCATTCTTTGATTAATCGGCGCGATGCCTACTGCAGCTTCTCAGCCCGGGCCGTGGTCGGCGTCAGCGTCACGGGCCCGAGCAGGCCGGACTCTTTGGGCTCCCACTTGATGGCGGTGAACAGGCCCTGCTCGTTGCGGTTTTCCTTGAGCTTGGCCGCCAGGTTCACGTTGTAGAAGTGGCGGTACTCGATGCCACGCTTGTCCATGTCGATGATGCGGTTGGCCATGCCGTTGCTGACGAGTACTGTGAGCGTGTTCGAGGCTTTGAGCTGCTCCTTCGGGATGAACACCTGGTAGGTCGGGCCGATGAGGGTGCCTAGGTCCTGGCCGTTGAGCTGCACGCGGGCACTTTGGGCTACCCGGCCCAGGTCGAGCAGCCAGCCATCCGCAGCCGAGCCGGCGGGCGGGGCGAAGGTGGTGGTGTAGGAAGCCGTGCCGGAAAACGCCTTGGCCGCCTCGCTGAAGGTGGTCCAGGAAGTCAGCTGCTGGGTTTCGGTTTTGGCCGGCAGCGTGGGGCCACCCGCCACGAAGCTCACGCTCCAGGGGCCCGCCACGGGCTGGGCGGCGCCGGCCGGCTTGAGGTAGGCGTAGGCCGGGGCGCTGACCGGAGCCTCGTTGGTTTCCAGAATGCACGACTCGCCCGGAGCCAGCTGCAGGTACACTTCGGGCGTACTCTGAGCCGAATTGCGCAGCCCGGCCATGCCCAGCTTTTCGGTCAGCGGGTTGTAGAGGGCCACGGCTTTGGCGGCCGTGTGCAGGGGCACCCAGCCGTCCACGGCCTTGTCGCTCCAGTTGGTCACGAAGTAGTAGTGGCCCTTGGCGTGGCGGCGGCGAATAAACTCCAGCCCGTTGTCCACCATGGTTTCGCGGCGCACGCCCGCGGCGGCCAGCAGCGGCTCCACCTCCGCCCCCACGAGCACCGTGCCTTTGCCTACGGTGGCTTTCTGCACGCCATTAGCGGCCGGGCCGGGCTTGATCTGCCCGAGCAGCTTCTTGAAGGCGGCGCGGCGGGCGTCGAGGTTGCCCAGGCCGTTGACGTCGGTGGGCAGCGCGCCCTGGAATGCCACGGTGGCTCCGCCCTGGGCCAGCTTCACGAGCTGCTCCAGCGTGGCCAGGGGCATGATGCGGGCTGCGGGTACCACGATGGTCCGGTAGCTGGTGCCGCCGGTTTGCAGGCTGGCGCCGCTGCCTTTGAGCTGCTGCACCTGCCGGTCGGATATAAAATCGAAGCCGTAGCCGCGCTTGAGCAGCTCTTCGCCGGTCTGGCCCACCGGCATGCCCTTGAAGCCGTGGTCGATGCCATCGTAGTGCTGCAGCAGGAGCTTGGCACGGTCCACGTCGGCCGGGGCGGGCTGCTTGTTGGGCTGGGCGAAGGAGTCGTAGGTGGGCAGGTAGAGCAGCACGTCGTTGGCGGGCTGCCCGGCCTGCAAAAAGCTCTGGCAGTGCGCGGCGTAGCGGTTGAGCTGCCCGAAATCGGGCCAGAACGAGTTGTTCGGGTTGAAGTGCACCGCGGCGTAGAACAGCCAGCCCGGCCAGGCGGCGGCCTGCGGCGAGTAGTTGGTGCCGTGGTAGAAGATGTGGTTCACGCCGCCGAGCAGCATGCGGTCCACGGCCTTTTTCACGTCGCTCAGGGACGAGAGGAAATGGTCGTTTTCCCAGGTGGCGGTTTCGGCCGAAGTCAGCGGCTTGCCCGTCACGTGGGCAGCCGAAGAGGCAAATTTGATGCGCAGCAAATCCTCCCCTTCCGTCTCGGGAATGTCCGTCACTGCGTAGAGGTCCAGGATGTTAGCTGGGGAGCCGTGGGCCTGGTTGCGGATGAGCGCGTCGTGGGTGCGGGCCCAGTCGCGCCAGGTGCGGGTGTAGTTTTCCAGCAGCAGTTCCGACACGGTTTCGCGGTAGTCGCTGAGCACGCGGCGGTTCTCGTCGTCGGCCGCCTTGCCGAGCAGCGCGGGCAGGTGCTGGCGCAACTCGTAGCCGCGGCGCTTCTGAAACTCCGTGAGCAGCAGCGGGGTCCAGTTGGCCTCGCCCTGGGCGTCGTCTACCTCGTAGGAATCGTTGAAAAAGGCGCGCACCGCTTTCAGGTCGCGGCCCTTAAAGGCTTCGTCGAAGTGGCGCAGGTAGTTGTCGGTGGCGGTTTTGGAAAGGTGGTCGATGACGTCGCCCTCCCCGCCCGGGCCGGCGCGCTCCACCTGCTTGCCGTGCCAGCCCTGGAAGAGGGCGTAGAGTGTCCAGTTGGCCCCGGCCGGCGCGGTCCAGCTCAGCTTGCCGTCGGCGCCCACTTTGGTGGTCAGATCCACCGTCTGGCCCTTGTCGGAGTAGGCCATCAGCGTCTGCAGGGGCAGCGGCTTTTCAAAGCGCACCTGATCGAAGGCGTGCAGCTGCAGGTCGGGGTTCTTGGCCACCGGCTGGGCCATGGTTTTTACGTCCATGGGCTGGCCCACGGCCCGCATCAAGGGCTTCTGCACATAGCTCACGGCTTCCGCGAGCTGTGCGCCGCCTTTCACCTCGTAGGTGCGGTAGGTCACGTACTTGCAGGCATCCTCGGGCGTTACCCAAGGCCCACCAAAGGGCCAGCCCGAGGCCTGCGCCACGTCGATGCCCAGGCCTAGGCGGTTGGCCTCGGTGAGCGTGTAGGTGAGCATGTCGACCCACTTGGGCGAGAGAAAGTCGATGAACTGCTTTTCGGCGCCCTTCACCCCGTAGATGGTCGTGATTTCCATACCGCCCAGCCCGGCCTGCTGGTACTGCGTCATCAACCGCGTGAGGTCCTGCTGGTTCACGGCGCTGCCCTCCCACCACCAGCGCGTCCAGGGCTTGGTTTGCTGGGTAATGGCCGGCCACTTCGGCGCCTGGGCCTGCGCCGGCGTTTGGGCTAGCGCGGCGGCGAAGAGCAGGGAAAGGGCGAGGGTATGTTTCATGTGGGAAGGCAGATTTGGGTATTCGGTGCTGCTTGCGTTACGCCTTGGTTGTAACTAAACAAGGGCAGATGTGTGGCCATAGCCGTGCTTCTGGCCGTCAGGCTCCCCTCTCCTTTTCGGAGAGGGGCCGGGGGTGAGGGGCAATGAAGCGGTAGAGATGCTTCGGCAGGCTCAGCATGACGTTCTTTTTCTCGTCGTGCAATGTCAGCACGCGAGGTGTCTCGACTGCGCCCGACATGACATGCTTGTTTCGGCAGAGCGGCGCACCGGCTTGAGGTTCCGCTCAGCCTAGCTCTTGGCCGCAGCCGGCGGGTTGTCGACGAGCTTGTAGAGCTCGGTACCGGCCAGCAGAAAGCAGCCTAGGCCGTAGTCCTCGAAGTCGGGCTTGGAGTCGTAGGTGACGGGCTGCCCGTCTTTGGGCTCCTTGCCGGTGCCCTGCACGTAGCCCAGGAAGCCGTCCTTGTGCACGCACTCGGTGGTCATAGCCGTCCAGGCCTTGGTGATGAGGGGCAGGTACTGCTTGGCGTCGAGCAGGCCCTGGTTGATGCCCCAGGCCATGCCGTACACAAACAACGCAGTGCCGGTCAGCTCCTTGCCGCCGAAGTGCGTGGGGTCGTGCAGGCTCACGTTCCAATAGCCGTCCGGACGCTGCAGCTTGGGCAGGGCCTGCACCATGCGCAGATACATCTGCTGGTACTCCTCGCGGTGCGGGGCATTGGCAGGCAGGATGCTGAGCGTGCGCACCATGGCCGCCACCACCCAGCCGTTGCCGCGGGCCCAGTAGCAGTCCTCGCCGTTGGGCTCCTTATAGGGCGGCACAAAGTCCTTGTCGCGCCACCAGAGGTTGTCCTCCGGGTTGAAGAGGCCGTTGCCGCCGTGCTTGGTTTTGGCGTAGTAGTAGAGCTGGAACAGTTTCTCGAAGTACCGCTCGTCCTTGTACATCACCCCGAGCTTGGCAAACACCGGCATTGCCATCTGCAGCGCGTCTATCCACCACCAGTCGTCCACCTGCTCGGTTTGCAGCATGCGGTCGATGCTGGCCTTGATGTCGCGCACGCGCTCGGGCTGCGGGTCCAGCTGGTAGAGGTCGAGGTAGGTCTGGCCGCAGCACTGGTTGTCGGCGTTGCGGGTTTCCACGCCGCGGTTCAGGCCCCACTGGTGCTTCTGGCCCCAGTCCACGGCGTAGTCGTAGTAGCGCTTCTGCTTGTCCACGCCGTACAGCGCCATCAGCCCCTCGTAGTACACGGCGCGGGTCCAGATGTTGCTGGGCCGGGCCTTGTTGGTCACGATTTCCTTGCCCGTGTCGGGCCACTTCTGCATGAAGTAACCGTTGGTCAAAGTCAGCACTTTCAGGATGTCCTTTTTCTTGGGCAGCTTGGCCGGTTGCTGGGCCGCGGCGGCCCAGTCGGGCAGCAGCAGGCCGGCGCCGAGCACGCCCAGGGTTTGGGCGAAGGTGCGGCGGGTCATCGGGGCGGAGAAGGAATGCATAAGCGGAAGGGCTGTAAAGACGCGTATTCGCGTCTCAATCGTTGCGGAAGTTGGGGTTGCGGCGCTGGGCAGAAGCATCAACTGACACTGCGTCGTTCAAAGTCAGTCGTTCTGCTGCCGAGACGCAAGGTGGCGTCTCTACGAAGCCGTTTTGTTGATTTCGACGGCGTACACCTGACTCTCGCCCTCGAAGTTGGCCCGGAAAATCAGCCATTTGCCGTCGGGCGAGTAGTGCACATTAGGCTCCAGGTGGTAGTTGTGCTTGGCCAGGTTCACCAGTTTCTCCGATTTGAACCGGTCGCCGTCGGGCCGGAACAGGTAGATCCACTGCCCGTTGGGCGAGTGCGCCACCGAGGTCGGGTAGCCCCCGTCGCCGGCAAAGGTTTTCTGGTCGGGCGCGGTGGTGTAGTGCACCGACCACTCGTCGCGGGTCAGCTCGTACTTCCGCTCCTTGCCCGATTTCAGGTCGGTGCCGGTGACGAAGAAGGTGGCGCCGCGCGGCAGCTGGTGGTCAAACCAGATGGTTTTGCCGTCGGCCCCGAACCACTCGTGGCCGGCAATTTCGCGGTCCATGGTGCGCTTGTGCACCAGCTTCACCTGCTTGGTTTTGGTGTCGATGGTCCAGATGCGGTCCACCAGCTCCCAGGGCCCTTCGTGGCAGAACATGAGCAGGCGCGGGTCGGTGGGCGAAAACTGCACGTGGTTCAGCCAGGCCGTGTCGGTGAAGAGCTTGGTGAGCTGCCCGCCCTCGGCGCTGACGGTGAAGAGCGTGCGCGGCAGCTTGGCCTCGTAGATGCGGCGGAAGTAATCCTTTTTCTCCGGGTACTGCCGCGAGATATCCTTTTCCGCGTCGCTGCTCCAGGCCCCGCCCAGCTGCGTTTCGTCGGCGTTCAGGGTGGTGATGTTGGCCCGGAAATCAGCCGGAAACACGAACACCAGCCGGGTCTTACGCGAGTCGACGTGGGTGGCGTACACCGAGTCGCCGGTCTGGTAAAACACCTCCCGCCGCTTGGGCGCCACGATTTCGCCGCCGACTTTCTGAAAATAGCGCGTGAGCGGCTGCACCTGCCGGGTCTTAAGGTTCACCATGCGCAGCTGCTTGCCCTGCGCGTCGGAGTGGTAGAACACCATCCAGTCGCCGTCCTTGCCCGCGAGGAAGGGCCGGTTGTGGAAGTAGAAGCTCTGGTTGGAACCGTCGGCGGGCGTGAGCCGCACCACGCGGTGGCCGGTGTCCTGGTCGAGCCACTCGGCGGGCATGCTGGGCTGGCCGCCGGTGGCCAGCTTGGGCGCCTGGGCCCGGGCCGCGCCGGCCGGGGCCAGCAGGAGCGCGCCGAGGGCCAGGGCTGGCAGGCGGCGGGGGTGAAATACTGCGCACATCGTGTTGGGTGGGGTTGCGGTGGAGTAGATGGAAGCGAGGTCAGTTGGTGGCGGCCGGCGCCTCGGTCGGTTCGGGCGGCAGGTAGCGGGCCACGTCGCGCAGGGCCAGCACGCGGTAGCGGTGCGCCTTGAAGTAGCGCAGGTATTCTTCAAACAGGGCCGGCGGGGTGCTCACCCAGTCGTGGGCCGTGTCGGGCACGCCGTGCAGGGTCAGCACCACGATGCGGCCGCCCTGGGCCTGCGCCAGCGCCGCCAGCACTTGCGGCTGGTTGTCGCCGCTGGTCGAAAAGCTCGGAATCAGGCGCCGGTCGTCGGTGACCGGGTCGTAGGCGCGCACGCGGCCCTGCTTGGCGCCCCCGGCCCGGGCGAGGGAGTAGCCGCGGGCCTGCAGCACCGCCAGGGCCGTGGGGTGCGTGTCGTAGCCGGGGTAGGCAAAGGAGGTGGGCCGCCGGATGCCGTAGCGGCGGCAGCGGCCCTCGATGGAATCCAACTCGGCGCCCAGCTCGGCCGCGGTCATCTTGTTGACGTGCCGGTGCGTAAGCGTGTGGCTGCCGATTTCGAAGCCCTGCCGGTCCAGCTCCCGGATCTGCGCCCAGCTCATGTACTTGGTTTTGTCGGCGAAGGGCGGCTCGCGAAACTCGCACACAAAGAAGGTGGCCCCAAAGCCGTACTTGCGCAGCAGCGGCGCCACGTACGTGGCGTGGCTGAGCACCGCGTCGTCGAAGGTGAGCACGACTACCCGCTCGGGCACGCGCTGCGGGCCGCGGGCCGGCGGGGCCGCGGCAGTGAGCAGCAGGCCCGCCGCCCACGCCAGGGGCGCGGGGCGCAGGCAAGTCAGCACGGAACGGGCAAGCGTCATCGGCGGGGCGTGAATGCTGCTCCAATAGAGCAAACGCACGCGGCGAAACTCTCCTGTACTCTGCGGTGCCGCGCCCGGTCAAGTGGGGGCTTACTAACCCGTCGCCCGGCTCAGCCCGCCTCGGGTGCGGCCAGAAAATCCGTAGTTCTCCCCCGGTCCTCGTATTTTATTTCGGGTGGTTTCTTGCTAAGTTAAGGACCAGCGGCGGCCGTACAGCCCTCATCCGCGGCGGCCCGCTTCTCCGCTGATTTTCCACTTATGCATTCCATGGCCTTTTCTGCCCACCACCGAGCATCGTTGGGTGGCGCGGCCGCTCCGGTGGTCGTAGCCGGCGCCGCGCAGGCCCGCTCCCTGGCATTTCCCCACGACGCCACGTCCATTGTGCACGTGTTTCGCCGGGCCAACGGCGCTACCTGGACGCGCATTGCCGTCAACGCCGCCTCGCCCTTCCTCGACGAAGACGCCTTCCGCCCCGGCACGCTGGTGGAATACTGCGTGGAGCAGCACACCGTGCAAGGCCACTGCCTGTGGCGCAGCGCCGTGGCCGGCCTGCAGGTGGAGTAACGCCGCGGCGCGTCAGCTCTGCGTATCGAGGCCGCAGGCAGCTCAGCTGACGTTCGGCTAACGCACGAAGCGGTGCGCTACCTCGGTCTGGAAAACTGCGCGCTAACGGCCCAGTTTGCGCAAGGCCAGCAGGCACAGGGCCACCGAGCCGGCCACCCGGATCCGGCCGCCGAGCACCCACTGCGCCAGCTCGGCCAGCGGCACGGTCAGCACTTCGATGTTTTCGGTGGCGTCCAGGTCCTGGGCGGCCACGCGGCGGGCGTTGCGGGCCAGAAAGAAGTAAATGCGGTTGGTATCTTTGGTGGGGTTGTCGGTCACGTCGCACAGCAACTCCAGCTCGTCGGCGGCGTAGCCGGTTTCTTCCAGCAACTCGCGCCGGGCCGCGGCCCGCGGGTCGGTTTCGTCTGCGTCGATGACGCCGCCGGGCAACTCCACGAAGATGTCGGCCGCGCCGTGCTTGTACTGGCGCACCATTACCACCTGCTCGTCGGCCGTGAGGCAGAAAGTCAGCACCGCCTCGGGGCGCACGCTCACGAAGTAGTCGTCGAGTTCCTGGCCGGAGGGCAGGCGCACATGGTCGCGGCGCAGGCGGTACCAGGGGTGGTTGAAAACCAGCTCGGAACGGAGCACTTGCCAGGGTTCGACGGAAGCAGCCATAACAGCGAAAGGAGCCTGATGAGCCGGCAAGTTACGCGCTGCCGGCCCGGCACCGGGCAGCAGCGCATGACGGCGTTGGCGCAGATTGCCCGATATTGCGACCTGTTACGGCCGCCCCCGGGCGGCGCCGCCTCTTTTTGCCGCCGTTTGCCGGCGCTTTTGCCCTTGCCCGCTCGCCCCACGTCCCCTGCCTCCCCGCCGCCCGCCGCCGACGCCGTGGCCGCCAATCGGCGGCAGCTGCGCCAGCTGTTTCCCGAAGCGTTTCGCGCGGGCCGGCTCGACGTGGCCGTGCTGCGGCAGTTGCTGGGCGAATCCGTGGCCGATGAAGAGGAGCACTTCGGCCTGCACTGGCACGGCAAGCGCGCCGCCCGCCAGCAGGCCCTGCAGCCGCCCGCCGGCGCCCTGCACCCCGCCCCCGCCGACAGCCTGGCCTGGGACGGCACCCGCAACCTGGTGGTGGAAGGCGACAACCTCGACGTGCTCAAGCTGCTGCGCCAGCAGTACGAGGGCCGGGTCAAGCTGATCTACATCGACCCGCCCTACAACACGGGCAAGGACTTCGTCTACCGCGACAATTACCAGCGCAGCCGGCGGCGCCACCGCCAGCTCACCGGCCAGCCCGACCCCGGCCCCGCCGCGCCCGCCGACGCGGCCGAAACCGCCGGCCGCCTGCACACCGACTGGCTGAACCTGATGTACCCGCGCCTGCACGCGGCCCGCCACCTGCTGCGCGACGACGGGGTGCTGTTCGTGTCCATCGACGACAACGAGCTGGAAAACGCCCTGCGCCTGCTCAACGAGCTGTACGGGGAGGAAAACCGCCTGGCCATCATCTGCCACAAGGCCCGCGCCTCGGTGTCGAACGACAAGATCATGTCGGCCAGCCACAACTTCATCCTGCTCTACGCCAAGGACCGCACGCGCGTGCACGCCCAGCGCGCCGCCTTCGGCCTGCCCCCGGAGCTGTCGGGCTTCACCCACTGCGACGTGCGCGGGGCCTACAAGCTGGCCCCGGTGGACGGCCCCGGCGGCGCGGCCAAGGGCAACCCGCACTACACCTTTCTGGGCGTGACGGGCTACTTCCGCTTCGCCCCGGAGCGCATGCAGGCCATGTACGAGCAGGGCCTGATCGTGAAAGCCGGCAACGGGCTGCACCAAAAGCACTACCGCCACGACGCGGAGCGGGTGCGCAAAACCGACACCACCTGGTGGGACGACAAGTACTACACCGCCACGGCCACCGCCCGCCTCAAGGCCCTGATGGGCGCCGACGTGTTCGACGCGCCCAAGCCCGTGGAGCTGGTGGAGCGCATGCTGCAGCTCTGGGCCCGCGAGCCAGACGACGTGGTGCTTGATTTCTTCGCTGGCTCGGGCACCACCGGCCACGCCGTGATGAGCCAAAACGCCCAGGACGGCGGCACGCGCCGCTTTGTGCTGGTGCAGCTGCCCGAGCCGCTGGACCCGGCCAACAAGGACCAGTGCGACGCGGCGGCCTACTGCGACCAGCTGGGCCGCCCCCGCACCATCGCCGAGCTGACCAAGGAGCGCCTGCGGCGCGCCGCCGCCCAGCTGCGCGCCGCCCACCCCGACACCCGGGCCGACCTGGGCTTCCGCGTGTACCGCCTCGGCGCCGCGCCCGCCAAGGCCCCGAAACCGTGCCGCCCGGCCCCGGCCGCGGCGGCCCCGGCC
>NZ_JAJFAV010000023.1 GCF_020711235.1 Hymenobacter sp. 15J16-1T3B
TCACCACTTCACCACTTCACCACTTCACCACTTCACCACTTCACCACTTCACCACTTCACCACTTCACCACTTCACCACTTCACCTTTGCCCATGACCGCCTTTGTCGTTGAAGACGAGCCGCTGGCTGCCCGCCGCCTGACCGAGCTGCTGCGCCGGCAGGAGCCGCCCGTGCAGGTACTGGCCACCGCCGATTCGGTGGAAGCCGCCGTGGCCCTGCTGCAATCGGCCCCGCAGTCGCCCGACGTGCTCTTCCTCGACATTCACTTGGCCGACGGGCTGAGCTTCGAGCTCTTCGATAAAGTGCAGGTGCGCTGCCCGGTCATTTTCACCACGGCCTACGACCAGTACGCCCTGCGTGCCTTCAAGGTCAACAGCATCGATTACCTGCTCAAGCCCATCGACGAGGACGAGCTGGCCCGCGCCCTGCACAAGCTGCGGGCCATGCGCGCCGCTGCGCCCGCCGCCCCGGCGGCACCCGTGCCGGCCTTCGACGCGGCCGCGCTGGCCCAGATGCTGCAGCAGCTGCAGCCCCAGCAACACCAGTACAAAAAGCAGTTTGTGGTGAAGGTGGGGGAGCACCTGAAAGTGGTGCCGGTGGAACAAGTGAGCTACTTTTTCAGCCTCGAAAAAGCCACCTTCGTGCAGACGCGCGAAAACCGCCGCTTCGTGCTTGATCAGACCCTGGAGCAGCTGGAGAAGCTGCTCGACCCGCAGCAGTTCTTTCGCCTCAACCGCGCCTACCTCGTGCACCACGAGGCCATCCAGGACATCATCCATTACACCAACTCCCGCCTGAAAACCGTGCTGCAGCCCACCGCCCCCGAGGGCGACGTGCTCGTAAGTCGGGAGCGGGTTAATGCCTTTCGCCAGTGGCTGGACCGCTGAACCCGGCCACGGGGGCGGAAGCCGACGGGCAAAGCTTGCCGCCTTGTTGATGCCCGAGCGGCGGGCTCCTGGTGGCCCCGCACAACTCAGGTGATTCCCTGATTCACGTTGCTACCCATGCCCAAACGGCTTACTTCCGCTGCGTACTCGCCCGGTTTGCGCCGGGCGGCCGGCGTGGTGTCGACGCTGGGGCATCCGCTGGGAACGGCGATGCTCTTCGTGGGCTTCGCGGCTTTCCGGCTGCTCGACGGGCCGGCGGCCCTGGCGGCCGTTGTGCTGGTGGCCGGCGGGGTAGTGGGGCCCGTAGCTGCCTGGAATTACCGGCAGGTGCGCCGCGGGCACTACGCCAATTTCGACGTGTCGGTGCGGGAGCAGCGCCGCTCGTTTTACCCCCGCCTGCTCGGCTTGCTGCTGCTGGTCGTCGGGCTGATGTGGGGCCTGGAGGCTGCCCGGCCGCTGCGCGCCGGCCTGCTGGCCGCGCTGGGCCTGCTGACGCTGTGCTACTTGCTCAATTTTCGCCTGAAAGTGTCGCTGCACGCCGCGCTGTCGTTTTTTCTGGCCGGTTGCCTCGGGCTGCTGGCCGGCAGCGGCGCGGGGGCGGTAGCACTGCTGCTGGCCGCACTGGTGGCCGCCTCGCGGCTGGTACTGGGGCGCCACACGGTGCCGGAGCTGCTGGCCGGCACCGGACTGGGCCTGGGCGCGGCCGCCGCGCTGCTTGCCTGGACTATCTGGGCCTGACTTGCCGGCCAACTCCGCCCGGCCAGGCGCGTAGGTGCGGTATCTGTCTCGCTGCTCATGCCCACTCCCGAACTACACGACCTGCAAGTGGCCCTCAGCCCGGCGCGGCCCGCCGCCGAAGCGCTAAACGAGGCCCTGGCGCACATCGGCCACCACCTGCGCGTGGACCGCTGCTTTCTCTACGTGCGCGACCCGGCGCGGGGCCGCGGCCGCATTGCCCTCGCGTGGCGCCTCGACGAAGCCGTGCCCGACCCGCGCCACGACTGGCAGGACGATACCGGCGCGCTGCCCCAGCAGGATCCGCTATTCCGGGCTGCGCTGGCCGGCCAGCCCCCGGTGTACGTCGACGACGTGGAGGCGGCCGGCCCGGAGGTGCTCAACCGCGCCTTCGAGCGCCGCACCTTCGGGCACCGGGCCCTCATCCACGCCCACATCCTGGACGAGCAGGGGCAACTCTGGGGCATTCTGCAGCCCTGCGTGTTTGGCCACCCGCGGCACTGGACGCCGGCCGAACGTGCCTACGTGGAGGCCGCGCTGCCCCTGCTGCGGCCGGTGGTGCAGAACTACATGCAGGGGCAGTCGGTGGAGTAAGCCGCGCCGAGGGCCAAGCGGTGTGACCTAGTCGGCGTCGAGGGCCCGTTGCAGCTCTTCGAAAAACAGGCCCACGTGGTAGCCGTCGGCCAGGCCGTGGTGGGCGTTGACGGCCACGGGCATGAGCAGCTTGTCGCCCTCGCGGCGGGTGCGGCCGACGGATACCTTGGGCACCGAATCGGGGAAGCTAAACGAGCGGGCGTGCGTGAGGCCTGTAAAGCTCAGCCAGGGAATGGCGGAAAAGTGAATGACGTCGGGGCGGGCCGTGACGTCGTTCAGGCGCAGGCCGGGCGTGCGGCGCACGGCTTCCATTTCGGCCGCCAGGCCCGGGCCAAAATCAGCCAGAGTGGGCGCGAAGGGCACGAAGCTGAAGCCGAAAGTATTGTCGGGGCGGGTGAGCGTGGCCGAGGCGTGGATGACGTCGTAGCACCACACCTGCCCGTCCTCGATGCGGTAGCGCAGGGCCTCCACGGCGTTGACGGCCCGCAGCACGGCGTGCAGGTACAGCTGAAAAAACGATACGCCCAGGTCTTTGGCGCGGGCGTAGGCGCGGGCCGCGTCCACGTCGGCCACCACCCCGAAAAAAGGCTCCTCGAAGGCCGAGAAAAAGGCAAAATGCTCCCGGCGGTTCCAGGTTGATAGGTCAAGTAGCTGCTTCATAGCCGGGCAAAGGTAGGGGCCGCGGCCGGCAACGGCTGCCGCAGCGGGTAGCGGACGACACAAGGCGCCCGCACCGGCTCACCCGGCCGTCAGCGCAAGGCAGTGAAGCGCTGCTGCCTTCCCAACCGGCTGGCTGCGGAAGCTACCTTTGCGGCTTCACCTCTGCCTGCCAATTATGCCCGCTCCCCAGCTCATTGCCTTCGACGCCGACGATACGCTGTGGCCCAATCAGCCGCACTACGACCAGGCCGAGGCCCAGCTCTACGACCTGCTCACCCACTACGCCGACGCCGACACGCTCAGCCGGCGCTTCAATGAGGTACAGCGCCGCGACCTGCCGCTGCTCGGTTACGGGGCCAAGTCGTTTATCATCTGCATGGTCGAAACCATCATCAGCCTGACCGACGGCCGGGTGACGGGCCAGGAAATCCAGCACATCCTCGACCACGGCAAGCGCCTGCTCGACTTTCCCATCGAGCCTCTGCCCGACGTGCGCGCGGTGCTCGACGTGCTGCAGGAGCAGGGCCACCGGCTGATGCTGCTCACCAAGGGCGACCTGTTCGACCAGGAAAGCAAGCTGGCCCGCTCCGGCCTGGGGCCCTACTTCGCCCACGTCGAAATCGTGAGCGAGAAAAACGAAGCCACCTACCAACGCCTGCTGCAGCGCTACCACCTGCAGCCCGCCGATTTTCTGATGATCGGCAACTCGCTCAAGTCCGACGTGCTGCCGGTGGCCCGCCTCGGCGCCCGGGCCGTGCACGTGCCCTACCATACCACCTGGGTCATGGAAGAAGTGCCCGCCGAGCAGCTCCGGGGCGTCGACTTTCACCGGGTCGAGGCGCTGGCCGAGGTGGTGCCCTACATTCAGGCGCTGACCGAAGCCGAGGAGTAACGGGTGCGCCCCGCGGCCTGGGCCCCACTACCGGCCCGCCCGGGTATCACGAAATTAGCCTTCCAGCCAGCTTTTCACCGCCGCCGCCTTTTCGCGGCTGACGATGACCTCGTCGGCGGGGGCGGGCTGCAAATCCAGCTTCAGCTTGCCGTTGAACCACGGGTGCAGGCGCTGCACGGCCGGCAGCTGGGCAATGAACTGGCGGTTGAGCCGGAAAAACTGCCCCGGGTCGAGCAGCTGCTCCAGTTGCTCCAGCGTGTAGTCGACGAGGTAGCGCTGCCCAGCCTGCGTGACCAGCGTCACGGTTTCGTTGCGGCTCTGAAACCAGGCAATGTCCTGGGCCTGCACCGGCAGCAGCTGCTCGCCCTGGCGCACCAAAAAACGCGTTTTGGGGGCCGGCGGTGCGCCGCCGGCCGGCTTCTGCTGCAGCAAGTCTTGCAGGCGCTCGGCCACGGCCGAGGCGGCCAGCGCCGGGCTGTGCCACTGCCGGAATTTCTGAAGGGCCGTCTGCAGCTCCGCCAGCTTGACGGGCTTGAGCAGGTAGTCCACGCTGTGCGTCTTGAAGGCTTGCAGGGCGTACTGGTCGTAGGCGGTGGTGAAGACGACGGGCGTGGTCACTACCAACTGATCAAACACGTCGAGGCTGATGCCGTCGGCCAGGTGAATGTCGGCCAGGATGAGGTCGGGGGCGGGGTGGGTGCGCAGCCAGTCCACGGCCCCGGCCACCGTGTCGTGGTGGGCCACCACGCGGGCCTCGGGCGCAGCCTGGGCCAGCAGGCGCTGCAGGCGCTCGGCGGCCGGGTATTCGTCTTCGAGCAGCAGAACGGTCATGGCAAGTGGTGAAGTGACGAAAGGTAAAGTTGTGAAGGGGGAAGCGCGCAGCGGCAGGGCAAAAGTCTGCGGCCGGCATTCACAACTTCACCACTGCACAATTTCCCCCTTGAGCAGCGGCAGGCGCACGGTGAAAGTAGCTTCTTCGGCCAGGATCTGCACCGCGCTTGCGGGCAGCAGCAGGGCGTACCGCTCGCGGATGTTGCGCAGGCCGGTGCCGGTGCTGGGCGCGGCCAGGCTGCTGGTGCGGGCCCGGCGCGGGTTGCTGACCGTCAGCCACCCGGGCTCGGCCGTCACCCGCACGTGCAGGGGGTGGCGGCGCGAGGCTTCGTTGTGCTTCAGGGCATTTTCGATGAGCAGCTGCACGCTCAGCGGGGCCACGTGCGCGTCGAGCAGGGCCTCGGGAACTTGCACATCCACGTGCAGGCTGGCGCGCAGCCGGGCTTTCTGCAAGGCCACGTAGGCGTCCACGAAGGCCAGCTCCTCGCCGAGTGGCACCGTGCGCCGCTCCCGGCTCAGCAGCACGTAGCGGTACACGTCGGCGAGCTGCTCCACAAACTGCTGGGCGGGCGCGTTGTCGGGCTCCACCAAGGCCGCCAGGGTATTCAGGGAGTTGAAAAGGAAGTGCGGGTCGAGCTGCTGCTGCAGGGCCTCGAGCTGGGCGCGCTGGCTGGCGCTCTGCAGCTGCTCGGCGCGGCGCACGTTTGCGGCCCACTGCTGAAAGAAGTGCCGGCTCTCGTAGCCCAGCATCACGATGGTGGTCGGAATCAGGTCGAAGCCGACTTGGCCGAGCAGCGCGCGGGGCGTCAGCGGGAAGTACGGCGGCAGCACCTGGTGCAGCAGCACGACGAGGCCCACCGTGGCCGCGCCGGTGTACAGCAGGCCGAGAGCCAGCAGCAGCCACAGGCGCCGGGCGGTTTGCTCCACCCGCGGAAACCGCTCCACCAGCAGGGCCCAAATCGTGCGCGTGCCCTGCCAGAGTACCACCGTAAACAGCAGGGAAATGCCCCAGCTCACGGCAAACTGCGGCCAGGAATACCAGTGGTCGGCGCCCAGGGCGGCGATGAGCAAACTCAGCACTGGCATGCCGATGAGGCGGATGCGCAAATCGTTCATAACGTAAAGATGAGGCGGCCCGCCCACGTGCGGTAGTGCCCGGGCGCGGCATTAGCGCCGGGGTACATTATCGTTGTACTTAAAATGCGTTGCCGAAAAGGTCCGCTCGCGGTGCCCGGATAATCAGGCAATCTGCCGTCCGCGGATCAAACCCACAACCGACAACGCCCGCCTTAGAACAGCGGCAGGCCCTGCATGGCGTGCCAGAACAGCCAGCCTACGGCCCCGGCGTAGAGCCCGGCCACCGCGGCCAGGGCCAGCGTTTGGGCACCGCGGCCGGCTACTCGGCGGCCCAGCAGCCAGCCGGCCAGCGGCAGGGCTTGCAGGGCGTGCAGGCCGAGGAAGTGGGCGGCGCGCAGGTCGCCGTGGCGGGTGCTCCAGCCCAGCACGGGCAGGCCCGCGCCGCCGTCGGCCGCGCCCACGGTGTGGGCCAGGCGCTGGGCCATCACACCGCCCACCACGCTGCCCAGCAAGAACACGAGCAGCCCCAGGCGGATGCCCCACACCCAGGCCGCCGAGCCGAAGGGCCGGTGCCGAAACACCAGCCCCAGCGCCCAGACGATGGCCGCGGTGTTGAGCAGGATGAAGACGCCCATGAGCTGAAACACCGCGCCGTCGAAGGCCGAGCCCAAATTGAAGTGCGAGGTGGTGCCGCGGGCCGCCTGCCCCACGATGCACCCCATTTCCACCACCATGCTCAGCGCCACCAGCCGCCCGATGCGCCGGGCGCTGCGTTGCCCGGCGGCGGGCACGTCGGCCAGCAGCCAGGCCATGGTCCAGAGGTAAAGCAGGCCGGAGAGGCTGAACTTGGCCGGCTTGATCCACACGTTTAGGCCGGTGACGGTGCGCTCATCCAAGGGCCAGAGCAGCAGGCAGCCCAGCAGCAGGGCCACGTGCAGCCAGCCGGCCCAGGCCAGCGCGGGCTGGCAGCCGTGCAGCACGCGCAACCACGCGGCCGGCCGGGTCGGGGTGCGTTCTTCGGCAGACAAGGAAAAAGCGGGAGCCAAGGCAGTTTTCATCGGGCAGCAAGAGGGTTAGAGTGTAGCGAGAACAGGGCCAGGTATTCAGGGGGTGGGGGCGGCTTGCGGGGCCGGGCGCAGCTGGCGCAAGCCGGCGTAGAGCAGCAAGCCCACCGGCCCGACCAGGAAGGTGAAAAGCAGCGCCGGCAGCACCAGCAGCTGCGGCAGCCCGCGCCGCTCGGCGTCGCGCACTTCCCAGAGGCCCACGCACAAATCGAAGCAGAGGTAATGCACCCAACCGGCCGTCAGCGCCCAGGGGTTGGCAAACAAGGCGCGCACCTCGGCCAAGGAGCCGAAACCGCCCTCGGCGGCGTGCGGGCCGAGGTAGTGGCTGAGGATGAGGGCGGCGTAAGTGGCCGCCAGCAGCAGCGGCCAGGCGCCGCTGCGCACCACGCGGCGCGTGACTACCCAGCGCGGCGCCGCGGCCAGCAGCAGCCAGGCGGGCAGCACGGCCGCGTTGGCCAGGGAAAAGACGAGGTCGGGGGAGAGAGCGGGCATGGCGACGGTGGCGAACGGGTGATGCCCAAAACTACGCGCGCCGCGAGCCCGGCCGATGCCCAAGCGGGGTGAAGTGCCCCGGCCGTGGGGTGAAGCGTCGGCGGGGGCGGGGCAAACCGGTCGGGCCCGCGGCCGCGCCGCGGGGTACAACTTCCCGCCGTGCAGCGCGTAGCTTTGCCTCGTGAAAACGCTGCTGCCACTTGCGTTGCTGCTCGCTGCCCGCCTGACGCTGGCGGGCGGCGCGGCGTCGGCCCCCGTCGACACCAGCCGGGTGCGCCAGCCCCACCGCCGCGTGGTGTTTCAGTTCGACCAGCGCTACTCCCTGCTGCAGCGCGAACTGGTGGGCATCAATGGCCTGAAGCTCGGTGTGGAGTGGCGCGGCCGCCTGCGCACCGGCGTGGGGCTGTACTTCCTGAGCAGCGCCATCAATACGCGCGCCGACGCGCCCAGCTTCGTGCCGCCCGGCAGCACCGATAAAATCCGCTTCCGCTACGGCGTGCTCTACGGCGAATACGTGCTGGTGGGCACCCCGCGCTGGGAGCTGAGCACGCCCGTGCAGGCCGGGCTGGGCTACTACTACGTGCGCTACCAATACCCCAACGGCACCGTCTACCACGCCCCGCGCAACTTTATCTGGCTGATTGAGCCCACCATCGGCGGGCATATGCGGGTGTTTCGCTGGGTGGGCGTGGGTGCGGGCGTGGGCTACCGCCAAGCCTTGCTTACGCAGGACAAGCTCGAAGACGACATCAGCGGCGTCATCTTTTACGGCCGCGTCAAGCTCTTCCTCGGCGACCTGTACAAAGTGGTGCGGGGCCGGGAGCGGCTGTTCTCGCAGCGCGGTCTGCACCGCCGCGACTACCAGCCGCAGCCCTAACCACGGCGCGGCCCCGCGCCGGATATACCAACGCCCGCCGCAGCTCCCGGGAGCTGCGGCGGGCGTTGGGTAATTGAGCGGGCCGGCGTTACTTCGTCACGTTCACCCCGGTAGAGGTCCGCGGACGGCGCAGCAGGTAGTAGCGGTTGCCGCTGGAGCCCGTGCGGGTGATGCTGACGAGGCCACCGGTAGCCGTGCCTTGCACGACTTGCAGCACTTCCCAGCCCAACGAGCCCATGTAGTTTAGGGCGCTGATGGGCGTGGCAAACACCTGCAACTTGCCCACTTCCAGCTTCGACAGTTCCGGGCCGCCCATCTTCTCGGAGCCGTAGCCGAAGTCCGCGTACACGTCTTCGCCCACCACGCGCACCTCGCAGTACTCGTAGCGCACCGCGTCGGGGGCGGGCGTGGCCAGGTTGCGGGTTTGGGCGTGGGCGGCGGTGGTACTCAGGCCCAGGGCCAGCAGCAGCGAGAAGGCGGAGACGAAGTGTTTCATAACGGCTAGGAGAGGAGGCAGAACACGAAGAAAGCAAAAAGACCGACAGCCACGGTGCGCGCTGCCGGCCTTTCTACCGGAAAAAGTGCAAACAGGGTTGTGGGCTGTTAGTTGCGAATTGGTGGTTCGTTCTGCAAACCGACCACCCGCCGCTGCCAAGCCAGCACTAATTCACGTGCGGCAGGAAGGAGTACTTGCGGCCGTAGTCGAGCATCTGCTGGGCGAAGTCCGAGGGGTATTCCAGCTTGACGTCCACGATTTTACCCTCCCGCTCCACCGGCACCAGGCGCGGCTGAATAAAGCCGGCGTAGGGCGCGATGTTGAGCTTCTGGTAGCGGGCCAGCACCTCCTTGTGCAGCGCCGGGTCCACCTTCACGCCGTAGTTCTCAATGAGGTTTTTGGCCCCGTTGTAGTCGCCCTCGCTGGTGATGCGCTGCGTCTCGCGCAAGAGCTGCCCGAACAGCCCGCGCAGCTTGGTGTAGTCGTTGATGCGGAAGTACACCTTGCCGTCCTTGGTCACTTTCTCGATGACCTTGTCCTTCTGGCCCTTTTCGTACACCCACTTGGCCACCATCTGGCGGTTGCGCATGTGGGCTTCTTCCACGGTTTCGCCCAGGGGCAGGCGCACCAGCTGGGTCATCAGGCCGTTGCGGATGTAGCTGTCGTATTCCGCCTTGCCCACTTCCAGGCTCGGCACCACTTTCAGCTCCACCAGCTTGGGGTCCATCAGGTAGTACAGCGCCACGAGGTCGGCGCGGCCTTCCTCGATGGCCGAGGCGTAGTTCTTCAGCGTCTCCTTGGTGGTGCCCACGCCCGGGTTGATCTGCCCCGAGGCGTGCCCAATAACCTCGTGCATGTCGGTGTGCAGCTTGCCGGCCAGCGAGCCGTACTGCCGGGCGCGCTGCCGCTCGGCGTCGGTGAGGGCAAACTCGTCGAGCATGCCGCCGGCCGAAGCTTGGTCATACGCCTCCACGATGTTGCCCAGGTTCACCGACTTCGAGCCGTGCTCCTTGCGAATCCAGGTGGCGTTGGGCAGGTTGATGCCGATGGGCGTGGCCGGGGCCGCGTCGCCCGACTCCACCACCGTGGTAATGACCTTGGCGGTGATGCCCACCACGTTCTTCTTCTTGTGCTCGGGCTTGATGGGGGAGTGGTCCTCAAACCACTGCGCCTGGTCGCCGATGGCCTTGATGCGCTTGGTGGCCTCCAGGTCCTTGAACGACACCACCGCCTCGTAGGTAGCGCGGTAGCCCAGCGGGTCGCCGTACACTTCGATGAAGCCGTTGACCACGTCGGTGCGCGACTTGGTGTCGTGCACCCAGGCAATGTTGTACTCGTCCCACACCTTCAGGTCGCCGGTGGTGTAGTACTGCACCAGCTTCTGCAGGGCCTTTTTCTGCTCGGGATTTTCGGCCACGTCGGCGGCCTTGCCCAGCCAGTACACAATCTGCGTGATGGCCTCGCCGTACAAGCCGCCCACTTTCCAGGGCTGCTCCACCACGGCGCCGTTCTTGTCCTTCACCAGGCGCGAGTTCAGCCCGTAGGAAATGGGGCGCGGGTCCTTCTTGTCGATTTTGCGGGCGTAGTAGGCCTCCACTTCCTTCTGGGTCAGGCCCTGGTAGAAGTTGGTGGCCGAGGTCTGCACCAGGTCCGCGTCTTTCTCCTGGTTCACGCGCTTGGCGTCCAGCGTGGGGTCGAAGATGATGGGCGTGAGGGTGGCCAGGAACTCGTCCACCGTCTCGCCATTAACCAGGGGCAGGGCTTTCGGGTCGGCGGCCTTCACCAGCTCGGCGAAATACTCGCGCGAGCAGTCGGGCACAAACTTGCGGGTGCTGTAGTGGTGGTGCACGCCGTTGGAGAACCACACGCGCTTGGCGTACACGTTGAACTTCTGGGCCTGCTCCACCTGCTGGGTGTTGCTGGTGGCGGCCATGCGCTGCTGGTTCAGCGGCCAGAGGGCCTCCAGGGTGCGGCGCACGCGCAGGTTGTGGCGGTAGTTCTGGTCGTAGGTGATGTCGCGGCCGGCCAGGGCAGCTTCGTAGAGGTAATACAGCAGCTCCTTCTGCCGGGGCTCCAGCGTTTCGAAGCCGGGCACTTGGTAGCGCAGCACGCGCAGGTCGGCAAACTGCTCGCTCACCGTCTGAAACGGCTGGTCCTTGGCGGTTTCGGGCGTAGCGGCGGGCGCGGCGGCAGTGCTGGCGTCGAGCTTGGCCTCCGGGGCGGCGCTGGCAACGGGCCCCGCAACGGCAATCGGGGTGGAAGGGGTAGTGGAGGCGGTGGCGCCGGCGCAGCCGGCCAGGCCCAGGCTCAGCAGCCAGGCGGCGGGCCGCAAACGGGTATGTTTCATTCAGTAAAAGGCGGGGGTGGATTATCGGTTGCAAAGCAACGCATTCGCGTCCGATTCCCAATCGGCCCCGGCCGGAGTCGCTCGGCAGATGGCAGGGCCGGCGGAGAATTCAAGGCCAGTCTGCCGAATCTCCCCGGTGGCGTCAGGCGCGCCGACCTCAAAAACGTATTCAGCGCCAAGAACGGGGGCGCTATTCCAGCCCGGCCAAGGTAGCGCGGCGGTCCAGCTTGCCATTGGCCGTCTGGGCAAACTGCGGCGTGTAGTACACGGCGCGGGGCACTTCGTAGCGACCCAGCCGGTCGCGCAGCAGCGCCAGCACCGCTTGCCAGGCAGCGTCGGCCAGCGGTTCGCCTTCCACCACGGCCGTTACCTGCTCGCCCAGCCGCTCGTCGGGGCGGCCGGTGACCAGGGCGCGGCGGCCGAGGTGGCCCAGCTCGGCCAGGGCCACTTCCAGTACCTGTTCCACCTTTTCGGCCGGCACCTTCACTCCGCCCGAGTTGATGACGAAATCGGCCCGGCCCAGCCACTCAAATCGGTGGTGGTCGTGCTTGTCGAAGCGCACCAAGTCGTTGGTTTGCACCAGTTCTTGGTTGGTCACGTCGCCGCGGATGGCCAGGCAGCCCCGCTCATCCTGCTCCACGTGCAGGCCAGGCAGCACGCGGTAGTAGGCGGAGGCCTCGGGGCCGTTGAGGCGGCGCAGGGCAATGTGGGAGCAAGTTTCCGTCATGCCGTAGGTGTGGTAGAGCGGCACCTGCAGCGGCGCGGCCAGCTGCAGCAGCCCCGCATCCACGGCCGCCCCGCCGATGAGAATAGCTTTCATGGCCTCCAGCCGCGGGGCGTGGCCGGCCGCCAGCACGGCCCGCAGCTGCAAGGGCACGAAGGAGCCGAAATCAAACCCCGCCTCGGCCGGGAGCAGGGCAAACGGGTCGCTCACCGGCTCGGTAATGGTGAGGTGCAGGCCGTACTCGAAGGCGCGTACCAGCATCATCATGCCGCCGATGTATTCGCAGTTTAGGCACACCAGCATGCGCTGGCCCATGCCCAGGCCTAAGTGGTTCATGGTGCGCTGGGCGCTGGCCACCAGCTGGCTGCGGCGTAGCGTGATGGGCTGGGCCGGGCCCGTCGAGCCCGACGTCGTCAGCACAAACTCCTGCACGCCGTTGAGCCACTGCCGGCAGAAGTCGAGCACGCGGGCTTCGTAGCCGTTGAGGTCGTGGCCGGCGTGGCCGGGGTATTGTTGAAGGTCGGCGTAGGGGTAGCGGCGGCCGTTGAGCAGCAGCGCGTCGGGGGCAGTGGTGGGCATGGCGAAAGATGGCCGGAAAACAGGGCGTATGCTGATACCGGCCGCGGCAAAGAAAAGATGCGGCCGGCAATGCGTCCGGGCCAATTTCGTGGCCGACCAACAATGCAATGCCGACGGTATCCGCTTAAGTATGGGGTGAGTGAGTACCTGCTTACTTGATTTTAACGTATCTTATAGCAGCTGTACTACTCCTTCCTTACTGCCATGAACTCAACCGCCCGCCCCACAAGCCCCTCGGTTTCGACCTCGCAGCCGGTACCCGTCACCGCTTCCACATCGGCCCAGGCGGCCCCTGCTCCGGCCCCGGCCGCCGCTGCAGCCAGCCGGCCACAGCCCACCGCCCAGCCCGCCAACGACGACCAAACCACGTGTGATTTTTACGCTTGGTGCGCCGGTTGCGAAGGCTACGGTTCCATTTTTTAGCGCAACCGCCGCCGCTCGGCCGAGAGCAACCACCGCTGGTAGCGGTGCTGAGTCGGCCAGCTGATGGCAGCCAAGCCGGCACTGAGCAGAGCGAAATACAAGAGGTGCATTGGGTCGCCGCTGGCTGCGTAGAGCAGCAGCGGCGGCAGCGCCAGCAGGTCGAGCAGGCTGTTGTGCAGCAGCTGCCGGCTGCGGTATACCCGGCGGTTTTCGCGGATGGGCCGGCGCAGTTCGGGCCGCAGGTAGCGCGACAGTGTATAAAGGCTGCTGCCCACCATCAGAATCAGCAGAAACGCCAGCAGCGCGTACGGCCCCAGTGCGGGTGCTTGGCCACCCGGCCCGGGAATGCGCCGCAAGTTTGGCTGCGCCCACAGCACCAGCCCGGCCATCATCAAGCTTTGCAGCAGGTATTGCGCTAAGTGCAAAAGTTGGGTGAGGCGAATGGGCTTCATGCTAGCAAGGACGGACCGGGCTGCAGGTTACGCAAAAGCCCACTGCCGATGCCTAAGTAAGTACTGCCGGGTGAGGAAGGCAACAACTGCAGAAACTTACCAAAGTTGCTGCTGATAAAGACAAGATTTGATAATGGGCTGGTAATAAAATACAATAAAGCGAATAAGCGAGGTAGAATGATTCAATAATGGGAATTGATGCTCAAAACGGGAATGAATGGATGATGGAATGAAGCGGTTATACTTTAATAATAATATGCAGCTATTAGGCAGACTTTCAGCCTGAAAGCTCAGAAAGGCTTTTGTTTATTGGATTTTTTCCGAGAGCTTTCGCTCAATTCACGCGTGCTTCACTAGTCTGCATATGCGTCTGCTCTGCCTACTGTTTCCTGCCTTGCTGGCACTGCCAGCTGCCGCCCAACATTCCTCAAATACAAAAACCAAAGCCGCTGCAACCAAAGCTGCCGCTCCGGCCAGCCCGGTGGTGACGCCGCCCGCCCCGCTGCCGCCCTCCCCGCAAAAACTGGATGCGCACTACGGCTTCCGGGGCGTGCGCCTCGAAGCCGATAGCAGCAGCCTGCAAGGCCTGAGCTACGAACGACACGACAACGGCCTCACCTACTGCCACCGCGACACCGATAGCCTGAGCTGGAGCGGCGCGGCCGTGGATGCCCCCAAGTACGCGTTCTACCGCGGCAAGCTGCTCTCCTTGTCCTTCGGGACCAAAGGCGCGGCCAACAGCCACGCCGTGTTGGCCCGGCTCCAGGCCCTGTACGGCCCCGGCGAGCAAAAAGGCAACGGCCAACTGCGCTACACCTGGCGCGGCGAAAAGGCCCTGCTGCGCTATGAAGAAAGCTCGACCAGCAACAACGCCGTCATTACCCTGACCTCCCTGCCGTTAACTATCAAGCGGCAGCAGGACGTGAACGGGGTTATTGAGCAGACGGCTGCCAACCGCTAGCCGCTGCGCCACCGCATCTTTCTCGCGCCGCCGCGCCACTGCTAGCTAGTGGCGCGGCGGCGCGGTTTGCGTTTGGGCAGGTCCATGCGCCCCTCGCTACCCCAAAGCGAATTGCGAGGTGACGATTGGCTGTCCAAAAGAGGGTAGGCCCGTGTGGTCGGCGGCGCCGAGGTAGCGCGAGGCGGACGACGGAACGGCCAGGATGGGCCGGCGCCGCTACCGGCGCTGGCCACGGACCACCCGGGACAGTCTCGCGCATAGCTAGCAGCAATTGCTCCGAGTTGGCCGCTTCTTCTGGGGCGGGGGGCCCGGTTGTTCTGGTGAAAGGGCAGTGGCTAGTGGAAGGAGGCCGCGCGTGCGGGCGGATGGTTTGCAAGTAACCCGGTCAGGGACGCACAGTTCATGCCGGTAGCGCCGCGCAGCCGGGTTTGAGTCGCCTAGCAGTGCGCCGGGCGGACGAACCAGGTCCCTTCGGCATCCATGGGCATGACTACGAAAAAGCCCGCCCCACACGGCGTTGGGGCGGGCTTTTCGTAGCTTGGCTGGAGTTACCGCACGAGTAGCTTCATGGACTGCACGTGGCCGCGCAGCTGTACCGTCAGCACGTAAAGGCCGGGGCGTAGGCCGACGGGCACGGCGTAACCCAAGGGCTGCGCCGGGCGGAATTCCGCGTGCGTCGGCTCGCCTACCGGGCGGCCCTGGGTGTCGCGCAGCAGCAGCTCGGCCGGGCCTTCGTAGCCGGCGGCCGACAGCAAGGCTTGCCCGCCGGCTTCCACCGGATTGGTGATTTTGACCACCGGCTGCCCCGGCTGCTCGGCACTAGGCTCGGCCGCGGCCCGCCACGCCACCGACTGCGTGGAGACGCGCAGGGTGTAGGCCGCAGTGCTGGTGTTGTTGTTGTAGCCGTACACCTTCACGTAGTAAGTGGCCGCCGGGGCGCCGTTGTAGGTGATGGTTTCGGCCGTGGTGCCCGGCTGGGTGGAGGAATACAGCAGCGTGCCGGCCGCGTTGTACAGCTCCATGTCGTAGTCGACGGGCACGTTGGTCAGCGTAATTTTTAGGTTGTTGTTGGTCGAGCTGCTCGTGAACCGGTACCAGTCCACGTCGCCGGCCGGGCAGATGTAGGCCGTGTTGTTCACGTTTACCCCGATGGCCGGGGCCGTGCTCAGCGTGCCGTTGCTTTCGTAGCTGTCGGTGGGGCAGCCGGAGGAGCCGCCCGTCGACGACCACGAGGCCGCGAAGCCCGGGCGGGTGGTGGCGCAGTCGCTGCGGAACTCCAGAAACATCTTGCCCGAGGAAGCCGTGAGCGTGCCGGGGTTGGTGGTGCCCGAGAACTTGCCGATCAGCGGCGCCTGGTTGTTCGCGCCGTTGAAGACGAGCAAATGGTCGTAGCCGCTTTCCAGGTCGAAGGCGCTGAAGGTGAGCGAGACGCTGCTGGCGCCGGTGGGCGCAATGAGCTGGCACTGGCGCACGTCGTCGCCGTAGTTGGCGCCGGCGCCGCCCGCGTCGTACACGGTGCCCGAAGCGGCGGTGAGGTTGCTCACCAGCGGGTTGTTGTTGACCAAGGTGTAGAAGTACTCCCAGTTCCAGTTCACGCCCGGGTCGGTGTGCGTCTGGTTGGGGTAGTGCTGGTGGCCTTTGATCTTCACGCAGGCTCCCGTGCTGAAGGTGCCCGTGGTGGCCGCCCCGTAGAAGGTGCGCAGCCCGCTGATGCCGTAGCCGCTGCCCACGATGTCGCGCGCCAAGGCCGCCGAGCTGCTGTACATGGCCGTGGTGTACCAGGAAGCATCGTCCACGTAGCCCTCGTGCTCGGTGCCGATGGTGTAGGGGTTTTCCGAGCCGATGTGCCAGGCTTTGTTGACTTCGGTCACCATCTGCGTCACTTGCCCGTCGCTGCTGCGGATGACGTAGTGCGCCGACACCTGGGCCGAGCAGTTTTTAAACCACGAAATTGTGCCCGCGTACGAGCCCTGCGTGGTGTGGATGGCGTAATGCGTGATGGCCGTGCCGGAGCGGGAGCTGTAGTTGCAGGTCGTCAGGTTGGTCAGGGCCGGGGCGTAGTCGGTGGAGTTGACTACCGAAGCCGGCGAGCTACCGGGGTCGTACTGCTGCCCGCCGCCCTGCACGCCGCGCCCCGATACTTCCGTAGCGCCCGCGCTCAGCACGCGGTAGTTGCTGCCGAAAATAGCCGGCAAATCCAGCTTAGGATCCGCAAAACCGTAGCGCTGCTGGTTTTCCGCCTTGCTCAGAAACGTAAGCACGCTGTAGAGATGCGAGTCGCGGGCAAAGCCGTTCACGGGGTCCTTGCTCAGCGGCAGTTCACTCAGTTCCAGCAGCACCGGCAGGTGCTGGGCCACGTCGGCGGCGGGCAGGCGCAGCTGCTCGAGCAGGCGGGCGTAGGCCGCGGCGTAGGCGCGGATGTTCGTGCCCGGGTCGGTTTTGATCTGTTCTTCGCCGAGGCCCGAAAGCTGGGCCACCAGCTTCAGGTTTTCGCGGAAATAGCCCCGGCCATCCGCAAACAGGCCCATCACGCCCGAGGGCAGCGGCATGCCCATGCAGCTGGGTTGCTCGGCGGCGGTGATGTGGCGGATGTGCGTCTGCGTGTAGGCCACGGCTTCCAGCACGCCCCGCGGCACCGTAGGGTACTGCTGATACGCCGCCGCAAAGTCGGCGGCGTAGGGCACTTCAGCCCGGATAGCCTGCGCAGGCGCTGTGGTTTGGGCGTGCAGGGTGGGGGAAAGGCCGAGCAGGCCCACCCAAAGGAGTAGGGTTTTGGTCATCGGTAAACGGTGGTTTGGTTGTGGGGGAATTGTAAGGGTAAAATACTGATAGGGCGGAATAATCCATGGGAAAACGAGTCCTATTTTGGGAGGATGGCAAAACGTGTGCGTCTTTGTTGAAAAAAAATGCGCCAATTAAACGCAAAAGCCCCGCCGTAGGGCAGGGCTTTGGACAGGCAAGAAGCCTCGGCGGCTGACTGCAACTGCTGCGGCTGGCGACAGAGCAGATCTTAACGACCCGCACGAAGGGAAACAGTGGCAAGAAGCCGCCGGATTAAGCAGGCTCGGCGAGCAAGGGTTGGGCCGGCCGCAATACCGCGCTGGCCGCTGGGCCCGGCGCCGCCGCCCGCGACTTGTGCACCAGCAACGACACCGGTAGAATTAGCACCAGCACCACGGTCGGCACGATGCCGATGGGCGTGAAAATCCAGGTCGGTAGCGTGGTGGCCACGATGAGCAGCATGTGCCCGTACAAGCGCGGACTCAGCCGCTGGGTGCCGCGCACGTAGCGGCGGCATTCCTGCAGCAGCAAGTAGGCCTGGTAAAACAAGAACACCCCGAACATCTGCAGGGAGTACTGGTAGAACCGGAAAGAAGCTATGCCGTTCGAGATGAAGTGGTAGGACTCGTAGGCGTTGCGCAGGCAGTGCATCACCATGCACGTCATCAGAAACAACGGCCCCCAGTAGAGCACCGGCACCAAGTGCTTGCGCGTGAGAGGGTTTCGCTCGGTGCGCCAGCGGTAGGCCACGCCGTTGCTGAACGCCACGGCGCTGACCAGGGCAATCGGGCCCCCGAACAGCTCTAAAAACTCGGTTACGCGGTCGAAGGGCGGGGTTTGCATGGCTGGCAGGGAACGGTTGAAGGCGAGGGACTACGGGCGGGTGCAGGCCGGGGCCACGGGCGTGGGGGCTGCTGCTATGCAAAGGTGCCCCAAGCGGCCGGGCAGCACAATCGCATAAACGGGTGGTTGAACCCCACGCGGACAGCCTGCTTATCTGATAAGTCATTGGCTGATTGGTTCTTAGTTGCGAGCCGCAAAAAAACCGGCCCGCCCAACGCAGGGTTGGGCGGGCCGGCCGACGTAGCAGCGCGAAGCCGTTACGGGAACTTCGGGTATTTGTCGAAATCGGGCTGCCGCTTCTCCAGGAAGGCGTTTTTGCCCTCTTTGGCTTCTTCCGAGAGGTAGTAGAGCAGGGTGGCGTTGCCGGCCAGCTCCTGAATACCGGCTTGGCCGTCGAGCTCCGCGTTGAACGAGGACTTGAGCATGCGCAGGGCCAGAGGGCTTTTCTCGCGGATTTTGCGGCACCACTCCAGGGTGGTTTCCTCCAGCTTTTCCAGCGGCACCACTTTGTTGACGAGGCCCATGTCGAGGGCTTCCTGGGCGTCGTACTGGTCGCAGAGGTACCAGATTTCGCGCGCCTTTTTCTGGCCCACGATGCGCGCCAGGTACGAGGCGCCGAAGCCGCCGTCGAAGGAGCCGACTTTGGGGCCGGTCTGGCCGAAGCGGGCGTTGTCGGCGGCAATGGTCAGGTCACAGACCACGTGCAGCACGTGCCCGCCGCCGATGGCCCAGCCGGCCACCATGGCAATGACGGGCTTCGGGATGGAGCGGATGAGCTTCTGCAGGTCGAGCACGTTCAGGCGGGGTACGGTGTCGTCGCCCACGTAGCCGCCGTGGCCGCGCACGCTCTGGTCGCCGCCCGAGCAGAAGGCGCGCCCGCCCTCGCCGGTGAGAATGACCACGCCGATATCGGTCCGGTCGCGGCAGATGTGCATGGCCTCAATCATCTCCTGCACCGTGAGCGGGGTGAAGGCGTTGTGCACCTGCGGGCGGTTGATGCTGATTTTGGCAATGCCCTCGTGGAAGGAAAACAGAATTTCCTTGAATTCCTTGATGGGCGTCCAGTTGACTTGCTGGGACATGGGAATGGAAGAAAGAACGTCATGCCGAGCGCAGCGGGGGCATCTCGCGTGCTGACGCCGGATAGCAACATTCTCGATGAGCGGGAAGGCTGCTAGCTAGCGAGTTGTCTCGACTTCGCTCGGCATGACGAACGTAAAAGTGAACGATTAGGAAAAAGACGTGCGCACGGCGGCGCGGTATTGCTCGAAGAAAGCGGCGTTGGTGGCCGAGTCGGTGGTGATTTCCAGCACGGCTGCGTTGCCGGTAGCCGTGGGCGCAAAGAAAACCGGTAACACCTTATCTAGTTCGGCGAAGCTCGTGGCCGTGAAGTAGCGCAGCCCGAAGTCGCGGGCGGTATTCTCGGCCGTCAGCGCCTGCCGGGTCTCAAAAAACTCCTCCAGCTCCGGCTGCTGCCGCGGCCCGTCGATCAGGCGGAAAATGCCGCCCGCGTGGTTGTTGACGAGAATAACGCGCAGGTTGGGCGTGGGGTAGTTGTGCCAGAACCCGTTGCGGTCGTAGAAGAAGGCCACGTCGCCGGTGAGCAGCACGATGGGGCGCTCGGGCTGGGCCAGGGCGGCGCCCACGGCGGTGGAATTGCAGCCGTCGATGCCGCTGGTGCCGCGGTTGGCGAAGACCTCGGCGGTGGAGCCGGCTGGCAGGCCCAGGATGTTAGCGTAGCGCACGGCCATGCTGTTGGCTAGGTGCAGGGCCGCGCCGTCGGGCACCAGCTGCAGGGCGCGGTAGATGGCCGTAAACTCGTTGAACAGCTGCTGGGGCTGCGTTAGAAACTCGCGCACAAAGTCCGTGGCCCAGCCGTTGGCCCGCTGCCAGGGCGTGGTAAAGGCGTCTTTGGGCGCGGCGGCTTCGTCGCGGGCGGCGCCCGGGCCCTGCCAGCTCAGGCGGCCCGGCTTAGCGGCGGTTGTCGCGCCAGGAACCGAACCCGGGTCAAGGTCCTCGGAGCCCAAGATACTCTCGAAAAACGCGGCCGGCTCCATGCGGATGATGCGCGTGAGCGAGCGGAAGGTGTCGGCTACGGGGCCGGCGGGCTGCACGTGCCAGTGCTGCGTGGCCGGGTAGTCGCGCAGGTAGTTTTTCAGCGCTTTGGAAATGAGCGACTGGCCGTAGGTGATGAGCAGCTCGGGCCGCAAGGCCTCGCGCAGGCCGGCTTCGGGCACCACCATGAACACGTCCTGCCGGCCCAGCGGGGCGGTGCGCGCCGCGTCGTAATCGGGCCCGACGGGCTGGTGCACGTTGGCAATCAAATCACCAACGACCGGGGCCTGGTAAGCGGCGCCGAAGCGGCGCAGGGCCAGCAGCAGCGGCTCGTCGTGGCGGTGCTGCCCGGCTACCACCAGCACCCTAGGCGTCTGGCGCAGCTGGCGGCGCAGCACCTGCAGCTCGGCGGCGGGCAGCTGCGGCGCACCGGCCACCTCGCGGCTGATTTTGACCGGCTCGTAAACAATTTCCTCGCCGGCCTTGGGGTAGAACGGCTCCCGCAGGGGTACGTTGACCTGCACCGGGCCAGCCGGAAATTCCTGGCTGAGGTTGATGGCCTCGTTGACCAGCCGCCCGGCCTGCCAACGGGCGTCGGCGTGCGAAAAATCGACGGGCAGCTCGAAGGCGGCCTTGGCGTGGCGGCCGTAGAGGTTGGGCTGGCGGATGGTCTGGCCATCGAGCTGGTCTATCCACTCCGGCGGGCGGTCCGCGGTGAAGACCACCAGCGGAATCTGCTGGAAAAAGGCCTCGGCCACGGCGGGCGCGTAGTTCAGCCCGGCCGTGCCGGAGGTGCACACCAGCGCCACCGGCCGCCGCTGCGCCTGCGCCAGGCCCAGGCCGATAAAGGCGGCGGCCCGCTCGTCGGGCACCACGCGCACGCGCAGCTCGGGGTGGCGGGCAAAGGCAATGGTCAGCGGGGCCGAACGGGAGCCCGGTGACAACACCACGTCGGTGATGCCGTGCTGGGCGCAGATTTCGGGAATGTTGTGGATGGGCTGAAGCGTGGCCAAGGGCGGGCAAAGTAAGGCGCGGCAAAGGTAACGGCTGCGGCCAGAGTGGCCCCGGCCGCCGCGGCCCCACACACGAAGGCCGCTGCGCACCTGAGTACGCAGCGGCCCGGGTCAGGGTAACGGCCGGAGATAAACTCCTTACAGCGTCACCACCACTTTGCCCTGGGTGCGGCCGGTTTCCACCAGCCGCAGCGCCGCGGGCAGCTCGGCAAAGGGCAAGGCCGCCGACACATGGGCCCGCAGGCGGCCGTCGGCGAGGCGCGCCGCCAGCTCCTGCATCTGCGCCCCGTTGGATTCGACGAGAAAGGCCGTAGTTGTAGCCCCGCGCTCCTCGGCCCGGGCGGTGGCCTCGGGCGTCATGCCGAGGATGCTCACGAGCCGGCCGCCGGGCTTGAGCACGGAGGCGGAGCGGACGAGGTTGGGGCCGCCCACGGTGTCGAGCACCACGTCGACGGGCGCCACGGCCTGCTCGAAGGGGCCGGCCTGGTAGTCCACGTGCTCGTCGGCGCCGAGGTCACGCACGAAGTCGCGCTTGGCCGCCGACGAGGTGCCGATGACGTAAGCGCCGCGCTCCTTGGCCAGCTGCACGGCGAAGTGGCCCACGCCGCCGGCCGCCGCGTGCACCAGCACGCGCTGCCCGGCCTGCACCGGAGCGTGAGCGGTAAACGCCTGCCAGGCAGTGAGGGCCGCCAGCGTAGCCGCAGCGGCTTCCGCGTGGCTGATGTTGCTGGGCTTACGGGCCAGGTGGGCGGCCGGGGCGGCCACGTACTCAGCGTAGGCGCGGCCGTGACCGGGGAAGTTGACCATGCCGAACACCTCGTCGCCGACCTTAAAGTCGGCCACTTCGGCGCCCACGGCCGACACCACGCCCGAAATGTCCCAGCCCGGAATGACCGGCGGCTCGGCGTTGATGCGGCCGTACATGGCCTTGCCCTGCGCAGTTTTCACGTCGACGGGGTTGAGGCTGATGGCCTTGACTTGCACCAGCACTTCGCCGGTGGCCGGGGTGGGGGTGGGCAGGTCGGTGAGGCGCAGGCCGGCGCCGCCGGTGGGTTCGGTCAAGATGAAAGCTTGCATACAGCGGAAAGTCGTTGGGGTGAATGGTACGCCGCAAAGGTGGCGGGCGGTTGTGGCGGCTTGCCCAAAACGCCACCGCTTGAAACCAATAGAGGTAGTTTCAGGCGGTGGCGTTCGGAGTTGGTAACCATGGCTGCAGCGGTGCCGTTAGAAGACGGATTGCTTCGCTCGCCAATGACGGCCAGTGTTCCCGCCGCTACTCGTCGAGCACCGAGCCCACGGTGCGCAGCTTCATTTCCGTTTCCTGCCACTCCTTGGCCGGCTCCGATTCCGAGGTGAGGCCGGTGCCGGCGTACAGAACGGCCTCGGTGGGGCGCAGCTGCATGCAGCGCAGGTTCACGAACACCCGCGAAGTGCCCGGCGCGGGCAGGTTTACCGGGCCCAGAAAGCCGCTGTAGTACGTCCGGTCGTAGCCCTCGTGGCGCTGCAAAAACGCCAGGGCCGCCTCGCGGGGCATGCCGCCCACGGCCGAGGTGGGGTGCAGCAGCCGCAGCATGTCGGTGGCGAAGGTGGGGGAGGTGACGCGCTTCAGATCCACCCGGAACTCGGTGCGCAGGTGCAGCAGATTGCCCGCCTGCACGGTTTTGGGGCCGGTTTCGTCGTAGTCGCGGATGCGAAGCTGCTTGAAGCAGCCCACTACGTAGCGCCCCACCATGGCCTGCTCCTCGATGTCCTTTTGCCGCCACATGGCCGAGTTGGCGGTGATGTCAGGCGTAAGCGGTTGGGTGCCGGCCAGGGCCATGGTGCGAAACTCCGCCCCGTCGGTTTCCACCAGCACCTCGGGCGTGGCGCCCAGCCAGGTGCCGGCCTGCGGGGCACTCACCAGGCTCACAAAGGCCCGCGGGTGCTGCCGGCACAGCGCATCGAAGGCCCGCAGCGTGTCGAAGCCCGGTGGCAGCGGGCGCCGGGCGGCCCGGCTCGATACCACCTTGGTCATCTGCCCGGCCCGGATGGCCCCGACGGCCTGCGCCACCAGGGACTCGTACTCGGCACGGTCGGCGGTGGCGGGCAGCGGCTGCGGGCTCACGTGCCACTGCAGCTCGGCCGGTTCGTCGGTTTCGTGAATGACACGCTGCACAGCAGCCACCGCCTCGGGCGGCAGGGCGTGCGAGAGGCGCAGCTGCTGCCCGGCCGAAAAGTCGAGCACCACGTCGGCGGGCAGCAGCATGGCTTCGGCCGTGTCGCCGTCCTGAAAAGGGTAAAAGGCAAAGCCGGCCGGGGCCTGCGGCTCCAGGCTCGGCGGCAGGCCCGAGAGGTGCAGCGGCCTGAGGCTCAGCAGCAGCACCGGCGCCGGGGCGTGGGGCAGGCGCCACAGGGCCACCGAGCCGGCGTGCCGCAGGGCCAAGGCCACCAGCCGCCGCACCGTGGCCGAGGGGGCGGCTTCGGTCGTCGACTGCTGCATTTAGGTGTTGGGCTGAACCTTCTTGGCCGGCACTTCGATGACGGCCATGGTGATGCGGCTGATGCAAACCAGCGCGCCGGATTCCTCGTGACGGATGCGGATTTCCCAGATCTGAGTGGTGCGCCCGAGGTGCAGGGCCTCGGCGCGGCCGATGACGTAGCCCGAGCGTACGCTCTTGATGTGGTTGGCGTTGATTTCCAGGCCCACGCAGGCGTATTTGCTGCGGTCGACCTGCAGCACCGCGCCGATGCTGCCCAGGGTTTCGGCCAGCACCACCGAGGCTCCGCCGTGCAGCAGGCCCATGGGCTGGTGCGTGCGGTGGTCGACGGGCATGCGGCCTTCAATGGCCCGCTCCTCGACGGCGGTAATTTCAATGCCCAGATGTTCGCCCATAGTGTGGCGCGACCAGGCGTTCAGCTCGGCGACGGTGGGCAGGGTGGCGGAAGGTGGCAGCATGGCTCGTTTTTCGGCTCTCGGGTGGTTCGGGGCGCTAAAGTGCTACTTTTAGGCCCCCATCCAACAAAACTACGCCCAAAACCGCGTGGTCAAGAAAATCTACCTCATCCGCCACGGCCAGACGTACTTCAACGTGCGCGGCATCGTGCAGGGCAGCGGCGTCGATGCCCCGCTCAACGACGTGGGCCAGCAGCAGGCGCGGCAATTCCACGCCGCCTACCAGGGCGTGCCCTTCGACCGCGTGCACATTTCCACCCTGATGCGCACCCAGCAGTCCATTCAGCCGTTCCTCGACGCCGGCCTGCCCTTCGAGAAGCACCGCGCCCTCGACGAAATCAGCTGGGGCCACCGCGAAGGCACCCGCATCACGCCCGAAGAAGACATCGAGTACCACGGCCTGCTGCGGGCCTGGCAGCGCGGCGAAACCCACCTGGGTTTGCCCGGCGGCGAGAGTCCGGAGGAAGTAGCGGCCCGGCAGCGCCCCTTTATCGAGGAAGTGCTGCGCGGCCGCCCCGAGGAGGAACACGTGCTGGTGTGCATGCACGGCCGGGCCATGCGCGTGCTGCTCTGCCAGCTGCTCAATTACCCGCTCAGCCGCATGGACCACTTCGAGCACCGCAACCTTTGCCTCTACAAGGTGCACTACACCGGCTCCATGTTTAGCATCCGTAATTATATGGATACGGCGCATTTGGGGTGAGATAATGGGTGGACGGCAGTTGATTTGTGGACTTGGCTGGCTGCTGACGACGGGCGTAGTCGCCTGCGGCACGCCCGATTCCGGCAGCCAAACCACAGCCAAGCAGCCAATCAGCTACCGGGCGGATACAGGCGGCAGCGCAGTGGCTGAAGCAGCCGCCTCCATCGGGTTGCCCGATACGGGCAAGCCCCGGACTGACGGAAAAATCATTGATTATTTTCCGCCGCAGTGCTATTCCGTTCAATTCCCTGATAGCGCGTTGTTGCGGCCCGTGGCTTTGCGGCGCAGCTTCACCGGGAAGGTATTCGTGGCTGTGAAGGCCGATACTGCCAGCCGGCGGCTCACTCACTTTCAGCTCTGGGGCGTCAGAATACATCCGCGGGCTCAGCCCGACTCGGCTGTTGCGCTGCGCTTGTTAGTGGGCAAGCCGGTGCCTGATTCACTGGCCCGCCTGTTGCCGCAGCTGGAGCAGCACATCCGAAAACTACGGCCGCAGATCGTTGTTGGCCCTGGCAAAACGTGCGAGATGCCAGCCGAATGGATTATTCCCGTTCTTATCCGGTGAGCAGGCGGCTTACGTACTAAGCCCTCACTTTCACGGCACCAAAGCCCGAAACGGACTGGAAACGTTTGCGGAAATTCGGGTTTGTACCCCCAAAAAATCCGGTCTATTTTTGACCCCTTGAACTCAATTAGCGACTTGCAATGGCCGAAATCATAAAAATGCCCAAGATGAGCGACACGATGACGGAAGGTGTCATCGCCGCGTGGCTCAAAAAGGTGGGCGACAAAGTAAAGTCCGGCGACATCCTGGCCGAAGTGGAAACCGACAAGGCGACCATGGAGCTGGAGAACTACGAGGACGGCACTTTGCTCTACATCGGTCCGAAAGAGAAAGAATCGGTGCCGGTGGATGGCGTGCTGGCCATCGTCGGCAAAGACGGCGAAGATATTTCCGGCCTGCTCAGCCAGGTGCAAGGCGGTGCTGCCGCGCCGGCTGCGGCGCCCGCTCCGGCTGCTGAGCAGCCCGCGCCCGCGCCGGCCGCTGCTCCGACCCCGGCTCCTGCGCCCGCGCCGGCTGCTGCGCCGGCCGCCCCGGCTGGCAACGGCAAAAAAGCCACCGTCATCCGCATGCCCAAGATGAGCGACACGATGACCGAGGGCGTAATTGCCTCTTGGCTCAAGAAGGTCGGCGACAAAGTGAAATCGGGCGACGTGCTGGCCGAGGTGGAAACCGACAAAGCCACCATGGAGCTGGAAAACTACGAAGACGGCACCCTGCTCTACATTGGGCCCAAGGACGGTGAGTCCGTGCCCGTCGACGGCGTACTGGCCGTTATCGGCGAAGAAGGCGCCGACGTCCAGGCCCTCATCGGCGGCCAATCGGGCGGTGCTGCTTCGGCCCCGGCCGCTGCGCCCGCTGCGGAGGCCGCCCCGGCTCCGGCCGCTGAAGCTGCCCCGGCAGCTGCTCCCGCCGCCAACGCGCCGGCCGCGGCGCCGCAGGCCGCTCCGGCCAGCAGCTCCGGCCGCGTGTTCGTGTCGCCGCTGGCCAAGCGCATTGCCCAGGAGAAAGGCATCGACCTGGCGTCGGTGAAAGGCTCGGGCGAAAACGGCCGCATCGTGTCGCGCGACCTGGAAAACGCCCAGCCCGGCGCCGCGCCGCAGGCCGCCCCAGCCCAGCCGGCTGCCGCCCCGCAGCCCGCCGCTGCTCCGGCCGCCCAAGCTGCGCCGCAGGCCGCTCCGGCCGCGCCCGCCGCTGCCGAAGGCACCTACACCGAAACGCCGGTGTCGCAGATGCGCAAGGTTATTGCCCGCCGCCTCTCCGAGAGCCTGTTCACGGCCCCGCACTTCTACCTGACCATGGAAATTTCCATGGACAAGGCCATCGAAGCCCGCGTGCGCCTCAACGAACTGTCGCCGGTGAAGCTGTCGTTCAACGACATGGTTATCAAGGCTGCCGCCGTGGCCCTGAAGCAGCACCCGGCCGTCAACTCCTCGTGGCTGGGCGACAAAATCCGCGTCAACAAGGTCTACAACATCGGCGTGGCCGTGGCCGTGGACGAAGGCCTGCTGGTGCCGGTGGTGCGCAACGCCGACCAGAAAGGCTTGTCGGCCATTGCCACCGAGGTGAAAGAGCTGGCCGGCAAGGCCAAGAGCAAGAAGCTGCAGCCCGCCGAATGGGAGGGCAGCACCTTCACCATCTCCAACCTGGGCATGTTCGGCATCGAGGAATTCACCGCCATCATCAACCCGCCGGATGCCTGCATCCTGGCCGTGGGCGGCATCAAGCAGACGCCGGTGGTGAAGGATGGGCAGATCGTGGTCGGCAACATCATGAAGGTAACGCTGAGCTGTGACCACCGCGTGGTGGACGGCGCCACTGGGGCGGCCTTCCTGCAGACGCTCAAGGGCCTGCTGGAAGACCCGATGCGCATGCTCATCTGAGCCTGACCAATTTGACCAAGCCACAACGGCCCGGCCTGCGCAAGCAGGCCGGGCCGTTGTCATTGCCGCAGGGCAGGCCTACCAAACGCGGTACCAGGTCTGCGGGCCGGTTTGCGTGGGCTCGGTGAAGGCCACCAAGCCGTCGGTTCTGGAGTACCAGTACTCCAGGATCATGTTCATCCCGTCGGCGTAGGTCACGTGGGCCACGCGCTCGTAGGTCCGGCCGTCGAGGCGCAGGTTGTCCAGCCGCTCGGCTTCGGCGAGGTCGGTGCCGTACACCAGTTCCTTAGCCGTATTGGCGTGCGTGTCGACGAAGGCGCAGCGCTCAAAGGCGTTGTACACCGAGTAGCCCATTTCCACCAATCCGTCGCCGTTGAACTGCAGCTGAAGCACGTCGGAATCGGGCAGCGCCTGGGGGGCATAGGCCAGCGTGATGATCTGAAAGTCCTTGCTGCGGAAGTCGAACTTGCCCGCCCGCGAGTAAGTACGGTCGGTTACCCGAGCCTGCAGCGTCCGGGTGGCGCCGGTGGTGGCGTTGCGGAACGTCAGCCGGTCGCCGTCGGCTTGGCTAAGCCAGGCCTTGGTGTGGTGGGGCGTGGGCAGGTCCCGGTCGCAACTGCCGAGGGTGAGGCTGAGCAAGGACAGGAAGAGGACGAGCAGGCGCGTGTTCAAGGGTGGTAGAAGTAAAGACGTTCAGCACAAAGGGGCGCCCCGCAACCAAAAGGTTGTCTGCCTCACCCGATCATGTGATGAGGCCAGCTGGTGGGCATCCATGCGCCCGATGGGCGCCGCTCGCGGAAGTTTGCCCAGCGGGCCACAGGTTTCGGCTAAGCCCGCTAGCTTTGCGGCCCGGTTGCCCCTAGCGGCGCCTTGCTGACTATGACAAAAATCCGCTCCACGACGGTGCTCGGCATCCGCCACAACGGCCAGGTGGCCGTGGGCGCCGACGGCCAGGCCACTATGGACAAGCACGTGGCCAAAAACAATGTGCGCAAAATCCGCCAGCTGCACGGCGGCAAGGTGGTCACGGGCTTTGCCGGCTCCACCGCCGACGCGTTTTCGCTGCTGGAGCGCTTCGAGGAGAAGCTCGGGCAGTTCGGCCAGAACCTGAAGCGCGCCGCCATCGAGCTGGCCAAGGACTGGCGCAAGGACCAGTACCTGCGCAAGCTCGAAGCCATGATGGTGGTGGCCGACCAGGACGAGCTGCTCATCATTGCCGGCTCGGGCGACGTGCTGGAGCCCGACTCCGACGTGGCCGCCGTGGGCTCGGGCGCCATGTACGCCCAGGCCGCCGCCCTGGCCCTGAAGAAGCACGCCCCGCACCTGACGGCCCGCGAGATGGTGGAAGAAGCCCTGCACATTGCGGCCGACATCTGCATCTACACCAACCACAACCTCATCATAGAGGAGCCGAAGGCCTGATGCGGGCGTGGCAGAGGCTCATTATCAGCATGCTATTCTGCACGGCCTGCGGACGTCAGGTGATGCCTGCCGCAAAGACCCAATCGGAGCTTGGCCGGACCGAATTTGTGAAAAGCTGCATCGGCAACTGGCGCTACTTCCAGCTTGACCATGCGGTTGAGTTGAGGGTTATTCATTTCAGCGGTGGTGGGCTGAGCCACACCGGCTGGGGCGCCAACCCGGCAATGCTGCTAGGCGTTACGGCTGCTGGGGACTCGATCCGGGTGCTGTCAAGAGCTACGGCAACTTTGAAACGACGCGGAAAAAATGGCTTCCGGGAGGTTTACGATAAGCGCATCCGCGTAGGAGTGACCTTGTTGGTGCAGCCGGACTCGACCATTCGGCCAAACGACGATTCCGCCTATCCCTGGTTTCCCAGAGTCACAGTCAACTCAGAAGCAGCCATAAACCAACTGAACTGTTCCGTCACCCAGACCTGCTTCGGCAAGATTCAATTTCTTACTGCAAACAACTGACTGAAACTGCTTTCGTACTGCCTGAAAATTCGACATCGGCTAGTGAACTACGCCCCCCGGGGCCGCGTTAGGGGCCGGTGCTTCGGACGAACCCGCAGGAGGCACCACGTACAACCCAACCCGAAATGAACGTAACCAACTTCCTCAAGCACCACTACCGCCACTTCAACGCCGCCGCCCTCATCGACGCGGCCGAGGGCTACAACAAGCACCTGGCCGACGGCGGCAAAATGATGATTACCCTGGCCGGCGCCATGAGCACCGCCGAAATGGGCATTCAGCTGGCCGAACTGATCCGGCAGGACAAAGTGCAGATCATCAGCTGCACCGGTGCCAACCTGGAAGAGGACATCTTCAACCTCGTGGCCCACGACTTCTACGAGCGCGTGCCGAACTACCGCGACCTGACGGCCGCCGACGAGCAGGCCCTGCTCGAGCGCCACATGAACCGCGTGACCGACACCTGCATTCCGGAAGAGGAGGCCATGCGCCGCCTCGAGCACTCGGTGCTCAAGTTCTGGGAACAGGCCGACAAGGCCGGCGAGCGGTACTTCCCCCACGAGTTCTTTTACCAGATCCTCAAGTCGGGCGAGCTGGAGCAGTACTACCAGATCGACCCCAAAGACAGCTGGATGCTGGCCGCGGCCGAGAAAAACCTGCCCATCATCTGCCCGGGCTGGGAAGACTCCACGCTCGGCAATATCTTCGCCGGCCACGTCATCTCGGGCGACATCCAGAACGTGCACACGGTGCGCACCGGCATCGAGTACATGATCTACCTGGCCGACTGGTACACCCAGAACGCGCAGGAAGAAAGCAAAGTGGGCTTCTTCCAGATTGGCGGCGGTATTGCCGGCGACTTCCCGATCTGCGTGGTGCCCATGCTGCACCAGGATCTGCAGCGCACCTCGGTGCCGCTGTGGGGCTACTTCTGCCAGATTTCGGACTCGACGACCTCCTACGGCTCGTACTCCGGCGCCGTGCCCAACGAGAAAATCACCTGGGGCAAGCTGGGCCAAGACACGCCCAAGTACATCATCGAGTCGGACGCGACCATCGTGGCCCCGCTGGTGTTTGCCATGGTGCTGGGCCAGTAAGCAGGTCCGGCTATTCAGCGTGACAACGCCCGCCGCGGAAGCTTCCGCGGCGGGCGTTTTGCTTTGGTGCCGGCACCAGTGCCGCCGAGTGCCACCGAAGCAACACCGAGCCAGCCGGTTGAGCTGGACAAATGGGCTAACGGTATTGCTTGTTCTACTCAACTTGGGTTAAACTTATTTTAACAATATTCCTCTCGGGTAAATAATCTAAACTCTATTGCGGTTAAAATTTATTAATGCCGCAGAAGGCCGCTGACTTTATGGGTTTTTGCACAGCCGCAGCGATAAGGCCGAGTTACCGGTGGGTAACTGTAGTATCGAAAAAATATAAAAGCATCAGTTGGAATATATAGTGTTGCGTTGTTCTTTACGGCTGCATTCCCCCGTTCGTATTCTTTTTACCGCTTCGCATGAAGAAACACTTTACACGGTTTGCCCCGCTGCTGGCGGGGCTAGGAATCAGTATGCTTACCGCTGGCGGAGCTTTGGCGCAAGTCAGCTACGTGCCGGCGGCCGTAACGGGGTACACGGCCGACGTTATTGCCAACGGCGCGGGGCCGGTCGCCGGCTCCACCACCAACACCGTAGACCGCGGCAATTCCACGGTGCGCTGGTGCTTCGCCGACTCCTCCTTCGTCAACCCCGCCGGGCAGCGGCCCACGCGGGCGCTGCCGGTGAGCGGGTTTTTCCGAAGCCGCACCACGCCCGGCCTCACCTACCAAATGGGGCCCAGCACCGGCAACAACTCCCTGCGCATCGACGGGGCCGCCTCGGGTACGCTCACGCTGACCAATCCGCAGCCCTGCAGCGAGGTGATGGTGCTGGCCACCGAGGGCAATGGCAGCACGGCGCCCAAGACGTTCATCGTCAATTTCACCGACGGCACCAGCCAGGTGTTTCTCAACGTGGTGGTGCCCGACTGGTTTGGCAACGGCGCCACGCCGGCCCTCATCGTGGGCTCACGCGTGAACCGGCCCGACAACACCATCGACAACCAGCCCAACGACCCGACCATCTACGAGGTGCGCCTGCCGCTGGCCGTGGCCAACTACAGCAAGTCGGTGCAGAGTGTGTTCGTGTCGAAAACATCCACCGACCCGGTGCTCAACGTGATGGGCATCAGCCTGGGCTCCGACTGCCTGGGCGCGCCCACCGGCGGCGCGGCCCGCGCCAGCACGGCCAGCGTGTGCCCCGGCTCACCGGTGGCGCTGAGCCTGACCGGCAACACCATCGGCGGCAGCATCACCTACCAGTGGCAGGCCTCCACCGACGGCGGCACCACCTTCGCCGACATTGCCGGCGCCACGGCCGCCACCTACACGGCCCGCCCCACCGCCACCACGCAGTACCGGGCCCGCGTCACTTGCCGCGTGCAGTCGGGTAATTCCACGCCCATTACGGTGACGGTGCTGCCCAATACGGCTTCGCTGACTTACGCCGTGCCGCCCGCCACGCCCACGTTCTGTCAGCAGGGCACGGCCGCCGTCGTCACGGCTTCGCCCGCCGGGGGGCGCTTCAGCAGTTCCACCGGCCTGGTTATCGACGCTGCTACCGGCACCATCGACCTGGCCGCGTCGGCGCTGGGCACCTACAACGTGACGTACACCCTGACGGCGCCCTGCGCGGCCACGGCCACCACCACGGTGACCATTGCCGCCCCGCCCGCCCCGCTGGCCTACAACTGCCCGCCCTTCTACAAGAACGGGCCAAACGCGGTGCCGGCCTTCGCGCCCGCGGCCGGGTCGCGCTTTGCCGCCGCGCCAAACGGGCTGGTGGTGGATGCCAGCACCGGCGTGGTGGACCTGACGGCCTCCAACGAAGGCAGCTACACGGTGTCGTACACGACGGCCAACGGCTGCCGCACCACCACCAGCCTGAAGGTGGAAAAAGCCGTGGTATACACCAACATCATCACCCCCAACGGCGACGGCAAAAACGACGAGCTGCGCCTAGTGATGCCCAACGTGACGGATTTCTCGCTGCAGGTGTTCAACCGCTGGGGCAAGCGCGTGTACACCAGCAAAGACGTGAGCAAGGGCTGGACGGCCGCCAGCAGCCCGGCCGGGGTGTATTACTACCTGATGGAGTACACCAACTGCCAGGGCCGCCGCGAGTCTTACAAGAACTGGCTAGAAGTGGTGAAATAAAGCCTTCAGTCCTCCAAGCAACACGGGCCGCCCCAGCAATTGGGGCGGCCCGTGTTGCGTATTATACTGGCCGTGCGCGGTGCCCCGATTAGTCGGCTTCGGCAAAATCGGTGGCCGTGGCGGTGGGGTGCCACTGCTGCAAATCGTGCTGCACGGCCTCGATTTTCCGGGCGGCCATGCGGTAGGCGTCGGGGCCGAGGAAGAGGTGCAGGGGCGCCTCGGCGGCTTCGCTGGCCGCGATGATGACCGCGGCGGCTTTGACCGGGTCGCCGGGCTGCTGCCCGCTGAGCGAGTCGTGCTGGACCTGCGACTCGCGCACGGCCTGGTAGGCCGCCAGGGGCGCGGCGGGCCGGCCCAGCGACTCCGCGGTTAGGAAGCCGGTGCGGAAGTAGCCGGGCTTGACGGTGGTGACCCGGATGCCGAAGGCCCGCACCTCGGCCGCGTACGACTCGGTCAGCCCGTCGACGGCAAACTTGGTGGCGCAGTACACGCCCCAGCCGGGAAAGTCGCCGGTGAAGCCGCCGACGGAGGACACATTGAACACCTGCCCGTGGCCCTGCGCGCGCAGGTAGGGCGTGGCGTGGCGCAGCACGTGCACCAGGCCGAACACGTTCACCTCGAAGTTGCGCTGCACCTCGGCCGCCGACAGCTCCTCCAGGGCGCCGAGCTGCCCGTAGCCCGCGTTGTTGACGACCACGTCGAGCCCGCCGAGCAGGCGCACGGTGGTGTCGAGGGCTTGTTGCACGCTGGCTTCGTCATGGAGGTCCATGTGCAGCGCGAGGAAGCGGCCGGGTTCAGGCGGCACGGCTTGTTGCAGCTGCGCCAGGTGGCGGGAGGTGGCGGCTACCGCGTAGCCGCGGGCCAGCAGCTCCCGGACGAGAATCAGACCCAGGCCCTGGGAGGCCCCGGTCACAAACCAGACTTTGTTGGTTTTCATCAGAATTAGGCGAAGAAGTGGGGCCCGGCGCATCACGAAGCGCCAGGCGGGCAAATAAATACAGCATGGCGGGCGAGGGGAGAGGAAGCCGAAACGGGTAAGCGGCCCACCGCCTCAGCCCCGCGCTTACTGCGCGAAGCCGGTGGACATGGTCAGGCCGCGCCAAGCGGTGAGTTCCTGCTGCAAGGCGTCGAGCTTGGCCTGGGCGCGGTTGTAGGCGTCCTGGCCCAGCAGCAGGTGCACCGGCGGGTTGGCCTCCTGGGCCAGCTGCACGATGGCCGCGGCGGCTTTGGCCGGGTCGCCGCCCTGCTGCCCGTGCAGCTGCAGGTAGCGGACGTGGGAGGCGCGCACGTCGGCGTAGGCCTCGACGGGCTGCCGGGGCAGCACCAGCGAATCGGGCGAGAGGAAGTTGGTGCGGAAGCCGCCGGGCTCCACCACCGTGGCCCAGATGCCGAAGCCGGCCACGTCCTGGGCCAGCACCTCGGTCAGGGCCGACACGGCGGCTTTGGTAGCCCCGTACACGGCCCAGCCGGTGGCCCCGGCCCGCGCCGCAATGGACGACACGTTGATGATGTGGCCGGCCCCGGCGGCGCGCAGCAGCGGCAGCGCGTGGCGAATCACGTTTAGGGTGCCGAACACGTTCACGTCGAAGGCCTGCCGGACTTCGGCGTCGCTCAGCTCCTCGATGCTGCCGCCGATGCCGTAGCCGGCGTTGTTGACGACCACGTCGAGGCGGCCGAAATGGGCGTGGGCCTGTGTCACGGCCGCCCGCACGGCGGCGTCATCGGTCAGGTCGACGGGCAGGGGCAGAAAATCGTCCGCGGCCGGGCCGAGGGCCGCGGTGAGGCTGTCGAGGCGGCGGGACGTGGCGGCCACGCGGTGGCCGAGGTGCCGCAGGTGCTGGGCCAGCGCCAGGCCCAGGCCCTGGGAGGCGCCGGTGATAAACCAGGTTTGGGAAGTGCTCATATTTTGCTCGAATTGACGAAGGCAAAACTAGAGCAGGCCCGGCGCCAGGGCCTAGCCCGGTTCAAACCAATGCTTGCGAAAATCAAACAGCTCGCACGGCTGAAGGCACGGCGCCGGTGTGCTTGCGGAAGAAGTTGCTGAAGTGGGCCGGCTCGGCAAAGCCTAGGCAGTAGCTGATTTCGGACACGTTCCAGGCCGTGTGCCGGAGCAGGGCGTGGGCCTCGCGCACCAGACGCTCGGCAATGAGCTGGGTGGTGGTTTTGCCGGTCACGTCCTTGAGGGCGCGGTTCAAGTGGTTGACGTGCACGGCCAGCTGCCCGGCAAAGGCCTGGGCGGTGCGCAGCTTCACCTGCTGCCCGGGCGTCTCGATGGGAAACTGCCGCTCCAGCAGCTCGGCGAACAGCGAGGCAATGCGCGTGGCGGCCGTGCTGTCGTGGTAGAGCGTGGTGGCCGGCTGCAGCTTCAGGGCCGTGTGGGCCAGCTCCAGCACGTAGCCGCGCAGCAAATCGTACTTGTAGGCGTAATCCGACTGGATTTCGGCCGCCATCTTTTCCATCAGCTGCGCGGCGGCCGCGTACTGCTCCGCCGTGAGCGAGTACAGCGGCTGCCCGCCCGGCCGAAACAGCGGCAGCTCCAGCAGGCCCGCGGCGTGGTAGCGCTGCAGAAAGGCCTCGGTGAAAATGCAGAAAAACCCGGTTTGCTGGTCGTCGAGCGGCTCCCAGTCGTAGGGCACCAGCGGGTTGGCAAACAGCAGCGCGTGCCCGCGGATTTCGACGGTACGGTCGGCGTAATGATAGTTGCTGCGGCCCGTCACCAGCGTGATTTTGTAGAAGTCCTTGCGGCTGTAAGGCAGGTGACAGGCGTTGGGCCCCACGAAATCGTCGAGGCGAAAGACGTTGAAGTGGCCGATGTCCTGCTGCAGGTTGGCGGGCAACCAGTGGATTTTTTGCTGGTAAAAATCGGCGAGGCTGACGGGCTTGAGCATAGCCGAAGTTACGCAAATCAAACCAAGCTAGCTATTCTGCAGCCCGGGTAACAAGCCGGCCGCGCGGCGGCGGAGGGCATGTGCAGTAGCCGCTCGGGGGCTCGAAGCGGCCCGGCCTCAGACCTTTACGCCAAGCGGGCCCCAACCTCTGCCGCGTGTTGCAGTTATTGCACTCGTAATCCGTACTGCCATGCCCACGCCCATTCCGAAGAAAATTTTGGCCCGCCAGCACGAAATCGTGGCCGACTTCCTGCGCGAAATCGACCGGCACCTGGCCGACCTGGAGGTGGGCCGGGCGACGGAAATGCTGGAAATCCGCGACCTGGCCGACCGCCTGCACATTCACCCGACGCACCTGAGCAACACTCTTAAGCTCGTGACCGGCCACGCACCCTGCTACTTCTTCGAGGCGCGCATCCTGGAGCTGGCCCAGCGGCTGTTGCGCGACAGCCCGGCCCCGGTGGCCGACATTGCCGCCCGCCTCACCTACGACCCGTCGAACTTCACCAAGTTCTTCAAGCGCTTCGCCGGCCTCACGCCCAAGCAGTACCGCGAAGCCGAATGGGCCCGGCAGCGGCAAGAAGCGGAAACAGTCACCATTTAAACTGAAACACTCACCACGCGCCGGCCGCGGCGGGGCCGGACCTTTGGGCCATCGGTTTTTCACCTAATCACCTCCGATGAGCACTTCCCCGACAATAGCCCTGGTTACCGGCGGCAGCCGCGGCCTGGGCCGCAACGCCGCCCGCCACCTCGCCCTCAGCGGCCACGACGTGGTGCTGACCTACCGCACCCGCGCCGACGAAGCCCAGGCCGCCGTGGCCGACATCGAAGCCCTGGGCCACCGCGCCGTGGCCCTGCCGCTTGACACCGGGCAGGTCGGCTCGTTTCCGGCCTTTGCCGAAGCCCTAGCCGCCGCGCTGCGCCAGCACTGGCAGCGCGACACCTTCGACTTTCTCATCAACAACGCCGGCATCGACTCGCGCGGGCTGATTGCCGAAATGACTGAAGAAGCCTTCGACGCGCTGCTGAACGTGCATTTCAAGGGCGTGTACTTTCTCACCCAGCGGCTGCTGCCTCAGCTGGCCGACGGGGGCGGCATCGTCAATTTCTCCACCGGGCTGGCCCGCTTCACCACGCCGGGCTATTCGGCCTACGCCTCCATGAAGGGCGCCGTGGAAACACTGACCAAGTATCTGGCCAAGGAACTGGGCGGCCGCGGCATCCGCGCCAACGTGGTGGCGCCCGGCATTATCAAAACCGACTTCACGGCCGCGGCCCGGCAGGCGCACCCCGAACTGGAAACCTACATGGCCGGCCAGACGGCGCTGGGCCGCATCGGCGAGCCCGACGACGTGGGCGGGGTGGTGGCCTTCCTCTGCTCCGACGCCGCCCGCTGGGTCAACGCCCAGCGCATCGAGGCCTCGGGGGGCTACTCGCTCTAGCTGCGGCGTGGATTGCCGCTTGCCAAGGCCGAACGGCCGCCGCAATGCAGATTGCGGCGGCCGTTCGACTTATGTGGAAGAGGAAGGGCAGCTAGTGCGGAGCCGGGGCCGCTGGCTGGTGCTGGGCGCGGGCCGCGTGCTGCCGACGCATCTGCTCGTGCATACGCGGCACCATCATGCCGACTAGTATCACGGCCACGAGCAACACCAGCAGGATGAAATTGCCCACGCTGGTGAGCAGGCCGCGGGCGTAGCGCCCGATGGCACTCAGCGCCGTGGGGGCCAGCAGTTGCGCGTACATCCGGGCCTGGAGCCCAAACATCACCGCGGACGTGAGCAAGGTGAGCCGGCCGATGGCGGCCGTGCCGCTGAGCAGGTACATGGCCGGGATAAAAACCAGGTTGACGGCGCTGGCCGTGCCGATGGCAAACGCATTGACCACGATGCATTCGGCGTAATTGAGCCCGCCGCGGCGCAGGACCTGCCGCGTGAACAGCGCCGTCACCGGGAGCATCAGCACTTGGTACCAGCTCATGTATTTGATAACCGGGCCCAGAGTCTCCTGCTGCAGCTGCCGGGTGGCCGCCGGTACTCGCGGGTCGTGCAGGTCGAAGGGAACGATGTGCAAGGCCGCCATCAGAAACGTGGAGACGCCCACCAGCAGCAGCAGGTAGGAAATGGGGGCGAAGTAAGGGCGCCGCTGCCCCGCCAGGTAGGCGCGCAGCGCGGCCCCCGGCCGCAGCACCATCTCGCGCAGCGTAAACAGCAAGCCCTTGTCGACGTGCCAGATGGAATGCGGAATTTCGTGGAGCAGGTGGCCGGTGGTGATGCGGTGCGTATCGGCCGGCTGCCCGCAGTGGGCGCAGTACTGGTCGTGCAAGCCGGTGCCGCAGTTCAAGCAGGCGTGGGGCGAGGTGTGCGCCGCGGCAACGGAGCTAGCGGGGGTAAGCGTACTGTGCATAGAGGGTAGTAGCAAGCTGACTTGCTGAAATATAGCCAAACCAGCAGGGTGCTGCTAGGCCGGGAAGAAATAATTCATTCGGGCGGCATCCATCGAGCGGCGGGCACGAAAAAGCCCTGCCAAGGCGGGCTTGGCAGGGCTACAACCGAACAGCGGAGCCCGCTTAGAAGCGGAACAGCGGACGGGCCGGGTTCCAGATGCCCCAAGGAATCATCAGCAGCACGATGAGCAGGGCCACGCCAAACCAAATGGCGGCGCGCTTGTGCTTGAGCACCGCGTCGAGGGCTTTTTTGGAGGTGCTGCGGCCCACTTGCGCGCAAATGACGGCCACCAGCATCATGGCCAAGTGCTCCACCGCGAAAAAGCGGCCCGTGGGGTCTTTCATCACCGCGCCGCCGGCCGTTTCGAAGGCCTTGGCGCCGTAGGGGCTCACGAAGTACAAAATCAGGCCCAGCAGCAGCTGCAGGTGCATGGAGCCCACGAAAGAAGCTCCCATGCCGTTGTCGGCGCCGGAGTAGGGCTTGCGGCCCAGCCAGCCCGAGAGGGCGCGCAGGAAGGCAATCAAACCAAAAATCAGGACGAGCCAGCGGGTCCAGGAGTGCAACAGCAGTAGCGTGGAGTACATAAGCAGCGGGTTGGTGCGGGGTAAAGGTCGGGCGCGGCGCGGAAAATGCCGCGCCGTCGGCCGGGAAAATGCAGCTGGCGTGGATAATGCTGGCCGAAACTAGGCTAGCGCCAAGGCTTGCTATTCGACAACCGACAACGGCCTCATTCGTCTTCGCCCTCGAGTGGGTAGACTTCTTCGGGAATAAACTGCTCGCCTTCCTGACGCAGAATGGCCAGGTTGCTGATGCGCAGCTTGAGGTTGAAAGTCTGCTCGTTGAGGTACTGCAGCACCGGGCCCAGCAGCTCGGGCGTGGTGTCGTGCAGAGCCAGGGAAATGTGGGGCAGCCACAGTTCGGGCTGGCTAAACTTGTCGGTGCGCAGGCACAGCGGCTCGGTGGCCGAGAGCAGGCGGCGGTGCAGGCGGTTGAGCGCGTCGGAGCGGAGTACCGGGATGTAAATGACCGGGTTTGGGCCCGGAAACAGGCCCAGCCCGGTGGTGTGCGCCTCGAACGGCGCGGTGGTGGCGGCAATGTCCTCCAGCACCTCCTGCAGCGCCTCGTGCTTGCTCACCCCGGCCAGCAGGTAAGTAATGTGCGGGTCGGGCGTGGCCTGCACGTCATCAAGGCCAAACTCATCCTCCAGGCTTTGGATGATGCCGTTGATGCGCTGGGCGTTTTGGGGGTTGAGCAGGGAAGTAATAGCAAGCATACGCGGCGCTTAAACTCCGGAACCCGGGCCAAGGTTGGCGGCCGGGGTATGCTGGGCTCGCATCTGGGCGTTGAACTGCTCGCTTTGTCCGCGCGCAATGCTGAGCGTGTGCCAATTGGCGCCGCGCAGGGTTTTGGCCAGCAGCACCAGTTGCCCGGCGTGGTAGGCGTAGTGCGTGAGCTGTCGCTGCAGGGCCGAGAGGGCCGAGTGCCGCTCCTGCCGGATGGTGACGGGGCGCAGCCAGTCGGCGGGGTGCTGCTCCAGGTGGTCGAGCACCCGCCAGAGCAGGGGCCACGCCGCCTGCCACTGCTGCTGCAGCGCGGGCACCGCGTCGGCCGTTGCCGGTGCCTCGAACTCTTGGTCGCGGTGGCGGTCGGCCTTCTCGCCGTCGGCGGTCCAAAAATCGGTGAAGCGGGAGCGGAGGTTGCCCGTTAGGTGCTGCACGATAACGGCCGCGCAGTTGGCATTCGGCTCGGAGCACCACAGCCACTCGGCGGGCGTGAGCTGGGCCAGGGCTTTGTCGGCCAAGGCCTGGTAGCTGCGGAAACCGTGGCGGACGGTAGCCAGCAGCTCGGCCGTCAGGGCGGGGGAAGCGGGCGTAGACATGGCAAAAACGGGGAAACCGGCCCGAAGGTAACGGCTAGCCGCCAACTCCGGCGTGCGCCGGCCAGCCCAGCACCCGGGTTTTGCGTACTAGCCCTGATTTCGTTTCGCGCGTGACTCCCAACTTAGCCCCTGCTCCGTCGCCTTCCGCTGCTCCGCCGCCCACGCGCCGCCGGTTGCGCTGGCTGTGGTGGCTGCTGGGGGTACTGGTCTTGCTGGTGGGGCTGGGCGTGGTGGGCGCCCGCCTGCTCGACCCCTGGCTGAAGCGCAAGCTGGAGCGGACCGTGGCCGAGAGGTCCGGCGGGCGCTACGAGCTGCGCATCGGCGCGCTGCACACCAGCCTGCGCCAGCGCGCCCTCACGCTGCGCCGCGTGTGGCTGCGGCCGGGCGGCTGGCCCCGGCCGCGGGCCGTGCCGCCCGGCACCGAAGCGCCCTGGGTGCTGCTCACCGTCGATGAAATCCGGGTGGCCGGCATCGGGCTAGGCGCCTTGCTGAAGGGCGAAGTGGTAAATGTGGACACCCTTCTGGTGCGCGCGGTGCGGGCCCGGGTGCTGCGCACGCCCGAGCGCGGCGGCACCCGCAAGCCCCTGCACGAGCAGCTGCCCCAGCGCATTCCGGGCGTGCGGCTGGCCCATCTGCTGGTCGACGACGTGCGGGTGGTATCGGGCCTGCATGGGCACGAGCGCACGCAACTGCGCCACGGCCGCCTCGCCGCCACCGACGTGCTCATCAGCCGCGGCGCCGCCGAAGACTCCAGCCGGCTGAGCTACGCGGCCTCCGTGAAGCTGCGCGTGGAAGGCCTGGAAGCCCAAGTGCCCGGCCACCACCTCCGCCTCGGTGCCGCCCGCTTCAACTCCGCCCGCGGCCGCCTCCGCCTCGATTCGCTGCGGGTCTTGCCCGTGGCCGACGGGCAACTGCCCCGCGGGGCCACCCGCGTGGCGCTGTGGCTGCCGCGGCTCACGCTCAGCGGCCTGCGCCCGCGCCAGCTGGCCCGCCGCGTGCTGCAGGCCGACTCGCTGCTGGTGCCCGGGCCGCGCCTCACGCTGGGCGTGCCGGCCCAGGCCCCTCCGCCTTTGCACGTAGCGCTGGCGCCCTACCTGCGCCGGGTGCAGCTGCGGCATCTGCGCATCAGCCGGGCCCAGCTGCGCCTCACCCAACTGGAGCTGGCTCCGCACCTGGCCGACGTCAACCTCACCGGCACCGACATCCGGGTGGATTCGGCCGGTTTCCGCGACCGGCAGCGCGTGCTCTACGCCCGCAACTGGCGCGGCAGCAGCGGCCCCGGCCGGGTCACCGTCGACGCGCCGTATTACCACATCAGCTGGGGCGAACTGCGCCTGGACACGCGCGCCCGCAGCCTGCAGCTCGCCCGCGGGCTGATCCGGCCTACCATGTCGCAGGACGCGCTGTCGCGCAGCAAGGGGCGGCAGGCCACGCACCTGACGCTGCAAATTCCGCAGTTGCGCGTGAGCGGCCTCGACTATTGGGGGCTGTTGCACCAGGCCGTGCGCGCGCAAACGGTGACGGCCCCCGGCCTGCGCCTGGGCATCATCGGCAACGCCCACTACCCGCTGGGCAACAAACTGGCCGTGGTTACGCCCGAAAACGTGCGCAAGCTGCCCTTCCGCCTCGACGTCCGCACCCTGCGCGTGCAGGACCTGGCCATCCGCTTCAAGTTTACCGGGGAGCTGGCCCGGCGGCCCGGATACTTCGCCATTACCCGCCTCACCGGCACGGCCACCAACCTCACCAACGACCCGCAGCGCATGAGCGCGGCCCATCCGGCCGTCATTCAGGCCACGGCCTACCTGCAGGACCGCGGCCGCTTCTCGGCCACGGCCTGGGTGCCGCTGCTCGATCCGCAGGGCCGGCACCGCCTCGTGGGGCACTTCGGCCCGGCGCCCTTCGCCATGCTGAATTCCATTACCGTGCCCACGCGCTCGGCCCGGTTTGAACGCGGGCAGGTGCAAGACATCCGGGTGCAGCTGCAAGTAGACCAGCAGGGCGTAAGCGGCCGCATGTGGGCCCGCTATTCCGACCTGAAAGTGGATTTGCTCAGCACCAGCGGCGGCGGGCGCGACAAGCAGAAGTTGAGCACCAAAATCCTCTCCAAGGCCGCCAACGTGCTCGTCATTCGCGACGACAACCCGCGCCGCAAGGGCGCCGAACTCAAGGATGCCCTCGTGCGCTCCGACCGGGACCGGCGCTACAGCGTGTTTACCATTTGGATGCAGGGCGTGGTGAGCGGACTGCTCCACAGCATCGGCGTACCCGGCAAAATGGCCGAGGAACTTAGCGAGATGTAGCGCGGTGACCTGCTTAGCAGGTGCCGCGGCCCGAACCCAACGGGCTGAATCAGTGGAGTGCTGGCGGCCTCGCTCGGCGCGCCGGAGCGCCCAGCAGTTCGCGGCTAAGCCCAGTCAGAGCGCCGGCGGTAAGGTTTGGGGGAGGGTTGAGACCTAGGAACAGCAAGGCGGCGCCTACCACGCGACCCGGCAGAACCGCTAGTAAGTCACTGCGGCGAAGTAACCGTTGGTGGTATTGAACTTGCCGCTGGTGACGCTGTTGGCCGCGCCGGCCTCAAACGAAAATACCCCGGCCACCGTCCGGGCTACCGGGTCGTGGTAGGTGATGCGCACGGTGCCGCGGCCCTCGGGCGCCGCCGTCGACCAGCGGTAGGGCACCGCAGCGCCGTTGTCGCGCTGCTGGTAAACGATGGTGGCCGTGCTGCCGCATTCGTACGTGCCCGGGCCGGTGAAGTCGGTCAGTTGAATAAACATCTGTTCGGCGTCGGGCAGGGCGTGGGGAGCGTTGCGCACCGCCGTGAGCAGCAGTTGACGCCCGCTCAGGGCCGCTGTCACGCTCCCGAAACGGTAGGCCTCGGCGCCGATGCTGTAGGCCAGCGTATTGCCCAGGGCCGTGGGCACGGCGGGCAGCATGGTCACGGTGTCGAGGTTGCTGGTGGCGTAGCGCACGGTGCAGCGCTCCAGCACCGGCTCGGTATACTCGGCGGTGGGCTCGATGGTAAGCTGGTAGCTGCCGTTGGGCACGTTGCGCAGCTCAAAGGCGCCCGATGCGTCGGGCAGCACCACGTAGGTGCGTTGGGCTTCGTCGGTGGCCTTAATGCGAGCGGCTGCTCCGGCCGGGTTTACCACGCCGATTAGCGTACCCACGGCGGGTTTCACGTGGGAGCCCTCCTCCTCGCAGGAGGCCCCCCCGAGCACCATGCAGAGCAAGGCGCCGGCGGTAGCAAAACGGACACGCATAAACAAAAGCAGATATAATATGGTGCAATCTACGTGGCGGGGCCTTATGTCGGTTCGTTGGTACCAAAAAACTGCCCTGCTGGCGCGCCTGCGCTATTGGCCGGGGGCGGCCTCGGCGGCGGCCGGCAGCTCGATGTAGAAGGTAGTGCCCGCGCCTTCCTCGCTCTCAAACCAGATGCGGCCCTCGTGCAGCGTGACCAGCGTGTGAATCACCGACATGCCCAGGCCGGTGGTCCGCTCGCCGCGCAGGCCCGGCCGGCGGGCTTTGGTAAACTTGTCGAAGAGCAAGGGCTGCAGCCGGGCCGGGATGCCCACGCCCGTGTCGCGCACCTGCACCTGCACCCGGCCCGGGGGCAGCGCCACGTGCACGTCGATGCGGCCGCCGTCGGGGGTAAATTTCAGCGCGTTGGATAGCAGGTTGTTGATGATTTGCTGAAACTTGTTGTCGTCGATGTGCACGTAGGCCACCTCGGCCTCGGTTGTGAAGCCGATGCGCTTGTGCAGCAGGTGCTGCACGTTCTGGTAGTTGGTCAGAAAGGAGCGCAGGCGGCTCACCAGGTCGAGGCGCTCCAGCTTGAGCTCCACGTTGGCCGACTCCAGAAACTCCTGGTCGACAAAGTCGTGGATCAAATTCACGCTGTCGGTGCAGGTAGCCTCCATCAGGCGCAGCAGCTCGCGCAGGGCAGGGTTGTCGTAGTCCTGGGTTTGGGCGGCCACGTGCGCGGTGAGCTGCTGCAGCACCACCAGCGGCCCGGCGAGGTCGTGGGAGAGAATTTCGAGGGTGGCGTTTTTCTTGGCGTTGAACTTGTCGGCGTTGCGCATGTACTCCTTCGGGCTCGTGATGTCGCGCAGGGTGCCTACCAGCAGCGTGTCGCCCGGCGCGTCGGTGCTGCGGGTGGCCGTCAGGGCCAGCCACTGGCGGCGGCCGTCGGCGTGGCGCAGGCGCAGTTCCAGGTCCTCGACGGCGGCCACTTCGCCGCGCAGCACCGGCAGCAGCTGCTCGCGCAGGTACTCCAAGTCGTCGGGGTGCAGGCGGGCCAGCCAACGGGGCAGGTCTTGGTCAATGCGGTCTACGGCCGCGCCCAGCAGCTGCTCATAGGCTGGGCTGAGGTAGCGGACGCGGCGCGTGCCCACGTGGTAGGCGAAGAAGACGGTGCGGGTGTGGTCGGCCAGCGGACCGAACAAGGCGGCGTAGTCGGGCGGCATGGGGGTAAGGCAACGGGAGTAACTGAGGGTGTACCGATGCGGCCGCGCTTTCGTTGCGGTGGCGGGATGGCACGGCGTTGGCAAGGGTAGCCGGGAGGCAGCGGTTTCCCTGCTTCCCGGCTGCTATGAATTATTTGCCCCTGCTAACCAGCCTGCTGGCGGCCCTGACGGCCCTGGCCGGCTGCGAAAAAAACACCGTCGGCCCCGAGGCCAGCCTGCCGCCGGCGACGGCCACCGGCGCCGAAACGCTAGGCTTCGTCCTTGACGGCGCCGCTTGGACGCCCGCCGGGCAGCGCTGCGGCATTTACGGCTGCGCCGACAACCGCGTGGAAGCTTCCTCGCACCTGAGCGGGCGGCGGCGCTTCCTGCTGCTTACCGCCGCCCGCACCGACGGCCGCCGCAACGAGTCCTTTGTGCTGCAAATCGACTCGCTGGCCGGGCCGGGCGTGTACCGCGCCACCGCCGGCGGCCCCGGTGCCACCGGGGCCGAAGCCGGCACCAAGCTCTACTACACCGATAGTCGCCGCGGAATGCAGTACCAAAGCCGGCCCGGCACGGCCACCATCACCGTCACGGCCGTCGACACGGTGCGCAACTTGGTGGCGGGAACTTTCGAGGGAAAGCTCAGCAGCCTGGGTGCGGACGAATCGGCTGTGCAAATCAGCGCGGGACGGTTTGATGTGTTTTACAATCGATAAACTATTGGCTGCGGCAACAACCAATTATCTGGGTACCTATTTAGCCGGAATTGTCCTTGTTATAGGTAGTAATGCGTCATTCTCTTGCTACTTAATTTACACAAACGATTGTGCAAACGTGCGGCTTTTTATACTTTTCAGTCCGCTTAGCTGCTGGCGCGTTTCGGGCTGATTGGTCCGCCGGTGGCCGCTGAGCTTTTTCGCTCACGCTCTTACCCCACCCACGATGCCTCGTCTATTCCAAGCCGCCGGTGCGCTGACGGCCCTCGGTGCCAGCGGCCTGCTGCTGCTGGCCAGCTGCAACCAATCGGCCCCCGCCGACCAGCCGGCGGCCGGCGCCGCCCAGCCGGCCGCAGCCGACTCCACCCAAGCTGCTGGCAGCGCCGAGGCGCCCCAGGGCGTGGGCTTCGGCAAAACCGCCGACGGCCAGCAGGCCGAGCTCTACACGCTCAGCAACGCCCACGGGCTGAAAGTGAGCATCACGAATTACGGCGGTACCATCACCCGCCTGTTCGTGCCCGACAAAGCCGGCCGTTTCGGCGACATCGTGCTCGGCTTCGACAGCGTGGCGGGCTACCAGAGCCCGGCCTACCGCAAGGCCGGCCCGTACTTCGGGGCGCTGATCGGGCGCTACGGCAACCGCATCCGCGGCGGCAAATTCACGCTCGACGGAAAAGACTACACCCTGGCCAAAAACAACGGCGCCAACCACCTGCACGGCGGCCTCAAGGGCTTCGATAAGGTGCTGTGGCAGGCCGAGCCGGGCACGTCGGCGGAGGGCCAGACGCTCACGCTGCGCCACCTGAGCAAGGACGGGGAGGAAGGCTACCCCGGCAACCTGCAAGTGACGGTGGTGTACACGCTCACGGCCGACGACGCGCTGAAAATCGACTACTCGGCCACCACCGACAAGGCCACGCCCGTCAACCTGACCAACCACGCCTACTTCAACCTCGCGTTGGGCCAGAGCAAAAACGTGCTGGCCCACGAGGTGACCTTGCCCGCCGACCGCTACACCGTGGTCGACGCGGGCCTGATTCCGACCGGGGAACTGCGCCCGGTGCAGGGCACGCCCTTCGACTTCACCACTCCGCACGCCATCGGGCAGCGCATTGCGCAGGTGCCCGGCGGCTACGACCACAACTGGGTGCTTAACCAATCCGAGGGCATGCACCCCGCCGCTACGGTGTACGAGCCCGTTTCGGGCCGCACGCTGGAGGTGACGACTACCGAGCCCGGCATTCAGTTTTACACCGGCAACTTCCTCGACGGCACGCTCACGGGCAAGGGCAACGTGACCTACGGCAAGCATGCGGGCTTCTGCCTGGAAACTCAGCACTTCCCCGACTCGCCCAACCAGCCCAAATTCCCGAGCACCATTCTCAAGCCCGGCCAGACCCTGCAATCCACCACCGTGTACCGCTTCGGCGTGCGCAAATAGGTGAGGTTGTGGATTTGTGAAGTTGTAAAACGCCCAAGGCAGGGCTCACAGATTCGCAAACTCATCACTTCCCAACTTCTCAACTTCACCCTTGATGAACTACGTCATCGGCATCGACTACGGTACCGACTCGGTGCGGGCCGTGCTCGTGGATGCCCACTCCGGCGCCGAAGTGGCCCAGGCCGTGCACCCCTACGCCCGCTGGAAAGAGCAGCGCTACTGCAACGCCGCCCAAAACCAGTTTCGCCAGCACCCGCTCGACCACCTCGAAGGCCTCGAAGCCACCGTGCGCGCCGTGGCCGCCAAGGTACCCGCTGAGCAGATCGTGAGCCTGGCCGTGGACACCACCGGCTCGACGCCGGGCCCGGTGAATGCGCAGGGGCAGAGCCTGGCGCTGACGCCCGGCTTCGAGGAGAATCCGAACGCCATGTTCGTGCTCTGGAAAGACCACACCGCCCTGCAGGAAGCCGCCGAAATCAACCAGAAAGCCAAAACCTGGGGCGGCGAGGACTTCACGCGCTTCGAGGGCGGCATCTATTCCTCGGAGTGGTTCTGGGCCAAAATTGCCCACGTGGTGCGCGAGGATGAGGCCGTGGCCCAGGCCGCGCACTCCTGGATGGAGCACTGCGACTGGCTGACCCTGCAGCTCACCGGCGGCGAGCTGGCTTCCTTCAAGCGCAGCCGCTGCGCCGCCGGCCACAAGGCCATGTGGCACGAAAGCTGGGGCGGCTTGCCCAGCGAGGAATTCTTGGTGCACTTGGAGCCCAAGCTGGCCGGCCTGCGCGAAAGACTGTACACCGAAACTTACACCGCTGACGAAGTGGCAGGTAAGCTCTCCGCCGAGTGGGCCGAGCGCCTGGGCCTCAGCACCGACACCGTGGTAGCCGTGGGCACGTTCGACGCCCACGCCGGCGCCGTGGCGGGCGAAATCGAGGCGTACTCCATGGTGAAAGTGATGGGTACCAGCACCTGCGACATCGTGGTGGCGCCCATGCAGGAAGTAGGGGAGAAGCTCGTGCCCGGCATCTGCGGGCAGGTGGATGGCTCGGTGGTGCCCGGCATGCTGGGCCTGGAAGCCGGCCAGTCGGCCGTGGGCGACCTGTTGGCCTGGTTCCGGCAGGTGCTGGAGTGGCCCCTGCGCGCCCTGCTGCCCGCAAGCGGCGTGCTCAGCGCCGAGCAGCAGGACCAGCTGCGCGAGGAGCTGGCCGGCCGGATGATGGTAGAACTCAACAAAGCCGCTGCGGCCGTCGACCCCGCCGAGTCGCAGGTGCTGGCCCTGGACTGGGTGAACGGCCGCCGCACGCCCGACGCCAACCAAGCCCTGAAAGGCGCCCTGATGAACCTCTCCATGGGCACCGACGCCCCGCACATCTTTCGGGCATTGGTGGAAAGCATCTGCTACGGTTCGCGCCGCATTGTGGAGCGTTTCGAGGAGCAGGGCGTGTCCATCAAGCAGGTCATCGGTCTGGGCGGCGTGGCCAAGAAATCGGCCTTTATGATGCAAACCCTGGCCGACGTGCTCAACCGCCCCATCCGCGTGGCCGAATCCGACCAGGCCCCGGCCCTGGGCGCGGCCATGTACGCCGCCGTTGCCGCCGGCATCCACGCCGACGTGCCCGCGGCGCAGAAAGCCATGGGCAACGGCTTCGCCGAAACCTACGAGCCCAACCCCGCCCGCGTGGCCGACTACGAGCCGCGCTACCAGCAGTATCTGGCCTTCGGCGAGTTCGTGGAAGCCCAGACGCCGCGTATGGTCTAGTTGGTTGGGCTTGAGCCATCTGTCATCCTGAGCGCAGCGAAGGGCCTTGTCACCGAGGAACGATAATCGCCACAACGACTCGTTCAATTGCTATAAGGTTCTTCGCTGCACCCAGGATGACGGCCGACAAGCTGACAACCGACAATTCGCAACTGACAACTCAAGCATGTACCAAGACCTGAAACAGGCCTGCTACGAGGCCAACATGCAGCTGCCCAAGCTCGGGCTGGTGCTCTTCACCTTCGGCAACGCCTCGGTGGTGGACCGCCAGAACCGCGTCTTCGCCATCAAGCCCAGCGGCGTGCCCTACGAAACGCTGCGCCCCGAGGACATCGTCATCGTGGACTTCGCCAACAAGATCGTGGAAGGCACCAAGCGCCCGTCGTCAGACACCAAGACGCACGCGGTGCTCTACGCGCACTGGGAGCACATCGGCGGCATCGTGCACACGCACAGCACCTACGCCACGGCCTGGGCCCAGGCCCAGCTTGACATCCCGATCCTGGGCACCACCCACGCCGACCACCTCACCGTGGACGTGCCCTGCGCCCCGCCCATGTCGGACCAGCTCATCCAGGGCGACTACGAGCACCAGACCGGCTGGCAGATTCTCAACGAGTTTCAGCGCCGCGGCCTCACGCCCGAGGAAGTGGAAATGGTGCTCATCGGCAACCACGCGCCCTTCACCTGGGGCAAGACCGTGGACAAAGCCGTGTACAACAGCGCCGTGCTCGAAGAAATTGCCCGTATGGCCTACCTCAGCTGCACCCTGCGCCCCGGTGTGCCCCGCCTCAAGGACGCGCTCATCCGCAAGCACTACGAGCGGAAGCACGGCGCCGGCTCCTACTACGGGCAGTAGAGCCGCAACCTTGCGTCTCGTCGCAGAACGACGCCCAAAGAACTGTCATGTCGAGCGAAGTCGAGACATCTCGCATGCTTGTGTTGAACGACTGGAAAAGGCTGTCATGCTTCGACTGGGCTCAGTATGACAAAACCATCCAGCCATGTCCCCCGGCTACGCTAGGAATGACGGGCATGCGCAACGTTTCACGCAATCGATAATCCAACACCACCCAACATACGACGCCGCCCGCACCCAAGGGCGCGTTCCGCTTTTCCCTCCTCCCATGATTGACATTTCGAAGTACGAAGCCTGGTTTATCACCGGCAGCCAACACCTCTACGGCCCCGAAACCCTGGAGCAGGTGGCCAAACACTCCCAGCAGATTGCCGAAGCCCTCGGCGCGGCGCTGCCCATCAAGGTGGTGTACAAGCCGGTGCTGACCGGGCCCGACGAGATTTTCAAGCTCATCCAGGAAGCCAACACCACCGCCAACTGCGTGGGGCTGATTGCCTGGATGCACACCTTCTCGCCGGCCAAAATGTGGATCAACGGCCTGAAAATCCTGCAGAAGCCGCTGGCCCACCTGCACACGCAGTTCAACCGCGACATTCCCTGGGGCGACATCGACATGGACTTCATGAACCTGAACCAGTCGGCGCACGGCGACCGGGAATTCGGCTTCATCGGGGCGCGCATGAGCATCAAGCGCAAGGTGGTGGTGGGCCACTGGCAGAGCGCCGACGTGCACGAGCGGCTGAGCATCTGGGCCCGCGCCGCCTGCGCCTGGGCCGACTGGCAGGGCGGGCGCATCGTGCGTTTCGGCGACAACATGCGCTACGTGGCCGTGACCGAGGGCGACAAAGTGGAGGCCGAAATCAAGTTTGGCTACAGCGTCAACACCTACGGCATCGGGGATTTGGTGGCCACCATCAACACCATCAGCGACGGCGAAATCGAAGAGCTGCTGCAGGACTACGCGGCCGAGTACCACGTGGCCGACAACCTGCAGGACGGCGCCACGTTCCGCTCCTCCCTGCGCGAAGCCGCCCGCATCGAGCTGGGCATGCGCCGCTTTTTGAAGGACACCAACGCCATTGGCTTCACCGACACCTTCGAGGATTTGCACGGCATGGCCCAGCTGCCCGGCATTGCTACCCAGCGCCTGATGGCCGACGGCTACGGCTTCGGCGGCGAGGGCGACTGGAAAACCGCGGCCCTGGTGCGCGCCATGAAGGTGATGGGCGCCGGCCTGCCCGGCGGCAACTCCTTTATGGAGGACTACACCTACCATTTCCAGCCCGGCAACGAGCAGGTACTCGGCTCGCACATGCTGGAAATCTGCCCCTCGATTGCCGAGGGAAAAGCTAAGGTGGAAGTGCACCCGTTGGGCATCGGCGGCAAGGCCGACCCGGTGCGCCTGGTGTTCAACTGCCCCGCCGGCCCGGCCCTGAACGCCACCATCGTCGACCTGGGCCACCGCTTCCGCATGGTGGTGAATGAGGTGGAAGCCGTATTGCCCGAGCACGAGCTGCCCAAGCTGCCCGTGGCCCGCGTGCTCTGGAAAGTGCAGCCCGACCTGGCTACCGGCGCGGCCGCCTGGATTTACGCCGGCGGCGCCCACCACACCGGCTACAGCCAGAACCTCACGACCGAGTACCTCGAAGACTTTGCCGACATGGCCGGCATCGAGTGCGTGGTCATCGACGAGGACACCAAGCTGCGCCGCTTCAAAAACGAGCTGCGCTACAACGAGGTGGCTTTCAGCGGGCGCTAAGGCTGGCTTCGATCCAGAGGCTAATTAGGGCGTCATGCTGAGCGCAGTCGAAGCATCTCTACTGCTTCGTTGAACAAGACCAGACGAAGCCGGTAGAGGTGCTTCGACTGCGCTCAGCATGACGCCCTACCTGTTTTGTACTGCTTATGCCCAGCGAAACCAGGGTTACCAGTTGTCCGCTGTGCCATCTGTTACCTTTGTCGTTGCTCTGAACCGCTTTTTCGCCCATGCCCCCGCGTAAGAAATCCGCTGCTGCGCCCGCCGCCGGCGCACCCGTGTCCATGGCCGACCTGGCCCGGGAGCTGGGCGTGTCGATGACCACGATTTCGCGGGCCCTGAGCGACCACCACAGCATCGGGCCGGAGATGAAGCGCAAGGTGCTCAAGCTGGCCAAAAAGTATAACTACCAGCCCAACCGCCTGGCTTCGGCCCTGCGCAAGGGGCGCAGCAAGCTGCTGGGCATCATCGTGCCCTACATCGAGGGGCGGTTTTTTGCCCGGGTGGTGCACGGCATGGAAACGGCCGCCCGGCAGGCCGGCTACCACGTCATCATCTGCCAGTCGAACGAGGACGAGGCCCAGGAGCGGCGCAACCTCGAGGCCCTGCTCAACGTGCAGGTGGCCGGCATTCTGACCTCCGTGGCCCGCTCCACCCGCGACTACCAGCACTTCGACCAAGTGGCCGAGCGCGGCGTGCCGCTGGTGTTTTTCGACCGGCGGCCCGACGAGCGGCCGGTGCACGCCGTGGTGCTCGACGACCAGGAAGGCGGCTACCTTGCCACCCGGCACCTGCTGCAGCAGGGCTGCCGCCGCGTAGCCCACGTGGCCGGCCCCCAGCACCTGAACATCTACCGCAACCGCCGCCTGGGCTACCTGCAGGCCTTGCAGGAAGCCGGCATCGCGCCCGACGAAGCCCTGATCAGCTACGGCGACATGAGCCAGGAAGCCGGCGCCGCTGCCCTGCAGCAGTGGCTAAAGCTGCCCCAGCCGCCCGACGGCGTGTTTGCCGCCGGCGACTACGCCGCCCTAGGCGCGCTGGAAGAAGCGCAGCGCCGGGGCCGCGCCGTGCCCGGCGAAGTGGCCGTGGTCGGGTTCAGCAACGAAACCTTCACCGTCATTGCCAAGCCCGCCATCAGCTCGGTGGAGCAGCGCTGCGAGGAAATGGGCCAAGCCGCCGTGCGCCTGCTGCTGGAGCTCATCGAAGCCGACGGCGCCGCGTTCGGGCCCCGGCAGCTGGTGCTGCAGCCCGAGTTGCTGGTGCGCGCCTCCTCGCAGCGGTTGGAGACTGCGCCAGCGCCCAAAGAAGCCAAGCCGCGCCGCAGCCGAACCGCGCCGGCGTAAGCTGCGGGAAAGCAGAAAACGCTTCCTGCTGCGCTTGTCGATGCACTTGCGACCGGACAACTCAGCGCAGCGGAAGAGAGGCCGCGTGGTGCTTAGCAGAACGTTCAAAACGTATTCGTAGCCGCCCTAACCACTGACCATCCGGTTAAGCGGGTCAGCGCGCCGTCCGGTAGTACGGCACGTAGTTCTGCCAGTCGATGGGCGTGAAGGTATCGGCAATGGTGACGCGCAGCAGGCTCTGGTAGGCACTTTCGGCGTTGTCGCTGTTGCTCATCAGCAGCACGCCGATGCCGGCCTCGGGAAACACAATGGAGTAGTGCTGAAACCCGTCGCCGTGGCCTTCCTTGAAGGCGCCCACGCCGTAGGGCGAGTGCAGCAGGCCCCAGCCCAGGCCGTAAGCAAGCTGCACGTGGTCGTAGCGGTCGGTGTCCTGGCGGGCGAGCGGGCCGAACTGGGCCCGCGAATGAATGGCAATTTGGGGTCGGAACATATCCTGCCAGGATTCGGGCTTCAGCAGCTTGCGCTGCAGCACGGCTTCGAGGAAGCGGGTGTAATCGGCGGGCGTGGTTTCGAGGGTGCTGGCGCTGCGCGGCTCGTTGTCCTTGTCCTTTTCCAGCACCTTGCCGCCGGCGTCGTGGCCCAGGGCGTAATCGGCCTCGAAGCGCGGCTGCCACTGGTAGCTCGACGTGGTCATGCCCAGCGGGCCAAAAACCTTCTCCTGCATCAGGGCTTCAAGCGGGCGGCCCAGCTTGTGCTCCAGCACCACCTGCAGGTACACCAGCCCCTCGCCGGAGTAGCCGTAGCGCGCGCCGGGCCGGCCGTGCACGCGCAGCTGCTGGTCGGGCTCGTCCCAGCGCCAGTTGGGCAGGCCGCTGGTGTGGCTCAGGCACATGCGGGCGGTGATGCGCCGGTACAGCGAATCGGTGCGCAGGGCGCGGTAGTCGTCGTGCCAGCGCGTCTTCGGGGCGTACTCGTAGATGGGCCGGGGCAGGTAGTGCTGCAGGGGCTCGTCCAAGGTAAGCTGGCCTTCCTCCACCAGCTTGAGCACTAACACCGCAAACACGGCTTTGCTCAGCGAGGCCCCGTAGAATTCGGTGTCGAACTGCAGCGGCTGCCGGCTCGCCGTGCTTTTCACCCCGAAGGCGTGCCGGTATACCGCCCGGCGGTGGTTGAACACGACCACGGCCAGCCCAGCCACGCGGGCCGAATCGGTAATCTGCTGGATGCGGCGCGTCAGCTCCGCGCGGCGGATGCGGGTGCTGTCGAGGCGGGTGATGCGCGGGCCGGCGGCGCAGCCGGTTAGCAGCAGAACCAGGGGCAGCAGCGGCAGGAGTCGGGGCATCGGGCAGCGGGTAGAGGGCGGCCCAAGGTAGCGGAATCGGCTGTGAATCAGGCTTGCCGCCTCAGGCCACCTGCAGCTCCTCTTCGCGGTAACAGTCCCAGTACCCGTCGTTGAGCCGGTACACGTTCACGCGGTGAATCCAGCCGGTGTCGGGGTGGCGCTCCTTGAGCTGCCCGCGCCAGATAACGGCGTAGGCCCGGCCGACGGCGGGCGGCTGCACGGGCTGGCCTAGGTCGTAGGCGTAGGTGGCGGAGGAGGCGCGCATGATGACGCCGCCGGGCGGGCTGCCCGCTTCGGCGGCCGGACCAGCGGCGCCGGGCAGGGGGCACGGCTGCTCGTGCCAGGCCAGCAGCTCGCCGCAGCAGGGGCAGAGCGAATCGGCGGTGGGCTCGTCGGCAAACGCCGCTTCGCCAGCAGCGGCGGTTTCGGGAAGGTCGGCCGCCAGCGCATCGGACTGCTGCTCAGCGGCGGTGTAGCGCGGGGCTTTGCGGGTTATGGCCATGACAGCTTTAGCTAAAATTTTAGCTAAAGTACGGCTGGCTAAGTTTTTTGGCAAACGGCCGGCGCACAGGCCACCGTCATTCAGGTTGTCAAGCCCGGGCCCGGCCCGGTCGCGCAGCCGGGATGCCGGGCGGATAAAACGTCCTGCCCGCGCTGGTATCGGCTTTTCGAGACGCCGTTACTGCTTGGCCAGATGCCCCAGCTCGTTGTGTCGAGCGCAGCCGAAACATCTCGCGTGCTGATGTGGCGCGTCGTGGGCGCCTCACGGGAACCCGGCGGGGCACGGCCCCCTCTCCATTTTCGCAGAGGGGGAGCCACGGCGACACGGTAGGCACAGTTCGCGGGATTCGGCATGACGTGCCGTCTGGATTGGGCAAGGTCCGCACGCGAGATGTCTCGACTGCGCTCGACACGACGGGCTGGAGGGTCGGGCACGGGGCAGGTGCTTTGTATAAGCGGCTCCTGCGGTTGCCGGTGGAAACGCGGGGGCCACTGTTGCGGTCGAACTTCGGCGCCTTCTGCCGCAACCGACATTGCGGGCAGCCGTTGGTTGTAGAACCCAGCGTGCCGCCAGCGAGGCACGATTTCCTCACCGCGGGGCCGGGCTCCGCGCTACTCCCATACCGCATGGAATACCGACAGTTAGGCGCTTCGGGCCTGCGCATACCGGTTTTGAGCTACGGCACGGCCACCTTCGGCGGGGGCAACGAGTTCTTCAAGGCCTGGGGCAACACCCAGGTCGAGGAAGCCCGCCGCCTCATCGGCGTCTGCCTGGAAGCGGGCGTCAACCTGTTCGACACGGCCAACGGCTACTCCGACGGCAAGGCCGAAGAAATCCTGGGCCGGGCGCTGGCCGGACGCCGCCAAGACGTGCTGATTTCCACCAAGGCCACTTTCCCGACCGGCCCCGGCCCGAACGACTACGGCTCCTCCCGCCTGCACCTGATGCGGGCCTGCGAGGACTCCCTGCGCCGCCTCGGCACCGACTACATCGACATCTACCACATGCACGGCTTCGACGCGCACACGCCCATCGAAGAAACCCTGCGCACCCTCGACCAGCTGGTGCAGAGCGGCAAGGTGCGCTACATCGCCTGCTCCAACTTCTCCGGCTGGCACCTGATGAAAAGCCTCTCCGTGTCGGAGCGCTACGGCTGGGCGCGCTACGTGGGCCACCAGGCCTACTACTCCTTGGCCCACCGCGAGTTTGAGTGGGAGCTGCTGCCGCTGGCCCAGGCCGAGGGCGTGGGTACCATCGTGTGGAGCCCCTTGTCGGCCGGGCTGCTGAGCGGCAAAATCCGCCGCGGCCAGCCCATACCCGAAAGCAGCCGCCTGGCCCAGGGCGGCGGCCAGGGCCCGCAGGTGCCCGACGAACGGCTCTTCGCCATCGTCGACGTGCTCGACGAACTAGCCCGGGAAACCGAGAAAACCGTGCCCCAGGTAGCCCTAAACTGGCTGTTGCAGCGCCCCACGGTGGTCAACTTGGTCATCGGCGCCCGCAACGAGGAGCAGCTGCGCCAGAACCTCGGCGCCGCCGGCTGGAATCTCACGGCCGAGCAGGTGGCGCGCCTCGACGCCGTCAGCGCCACCACACCGATTTATCCCTACTGGCACCAGCAGCGCTTTCCGATGCTGGGGCACGTGGGGATGTAAAAGCGGCGGACTTCCGAAAGTTGACTTTGCGGCCCCGAAGTTTCCGGGCCGACCATTGCAAGCGTTGGATGGTCGACCCGGAAACTTCGGGTGGCCTCCGAAAGCTCTCGGGGTCCGCCCGAAGTTTTTTTGTTGGATAAAGTAAAGAGAAGTAAGACGAGGCCGGATTTACTGCTCGACTACGGAATACCTGCCGACCCGCCAACCGTTGGGCTGCCGCACCAGCTGGCCCGCAGCCACTACGCCCTCGATGGCATAACCCAACCGGAAATCCAGGGTGTCCTGCCGCTGCCGCAGCAGCCCGAGGCGCACGTAGTCGCGGATGCGGCGCTGCTTCAACTGCTGGTCGGTCAGCAGCACGACGGCGTGGTTGAACTTCCGCAGCCGCAGGCCGGGCGTGGCAAAGGCGTCGACCTGAAGCTTCACCGGCAGCCGTTGGGCTAGTTTGGCGTGGTAGTAACCTTGTAGGTCGGGTAAGTCGAGCAGGAGCTGCAGGATCTGCTGCCGCTCGGTGGAGGGGAGGGTAGTGGGCTGGGGCTGCCAGGCGGGGCGGGCAGCCAGGCAGAAGATGGCGGCGAGGAGCAGCTTGGCAAGGCGGAGCATAGAGAGCCTGTTGATAAGTGATACAATACTGAACCCAAGTCAGATGAGTGCTAATCCTTTGGCGGGTTGCTTTCATCATATTCCCGCTCAACTTCCTCATAGTAAGGCGACAGGGACGGGCCTGGTGCGTGACTCAGTTGCCCACGCTTAAGCGTGTACCCCATACAGGCACAAGTTTAGCTTAACGTAACTCAGGCCTACGATAAGGCAAAAATTCGTTTAGTGCAGGTCAAAGACAAGTGCTAAAAATATTAGACATTCTGCTAAATGTTAAGTTATTTGCTCAAGTACAAACAAGCATTTACAAGAATGGCGAAGTCTCTAACTCACATCAGTATTTTTTTAGCGTCACCGTCTGATCTGCAGCAAGAACGCAAAGCAGTAGCAGAAACTGTGATAGAACTCAACGGCGTACTGAGAACCACAATGAATGTATGTCTTGACTTGCTAACTTGGGAAACGCACTCTTTCCCTTCTGTGGGGGAAGATGCTCAAGATGTTATTAACAAGCAAATAGGTGAAGATTATGATATATTTTTAGGTTTAATGTGGAGTCGTTTTGGGTCTGTTACTGGGCGTGCTGGTTCTGGGACGGAAGAGGAATTCAATAGAGCATATGATAATCATTTGAAGTCCTCTGGTAAGACAAAGGTTATGATGTATTTTGGGTCTAAGCCAATTGTATTTGAGGATATTGATGTTGATCAAATAGTCAAAATAAAAGAATTTAAGAAAAAAACTCAAGATATGGGTGTTCTTCACTCTAGTTTTACTGATGTAGATGATTTAGTAAGATTATTGAAATTGCATTTGCCTCACCATATTAAGGAAATAATAGATGATGACAAGCCTATATCCATTAATTCAATGGATGAATTGGATGGAGGTAAAGTTGAGAAAGTATTCGATAACCCAATAGAATTGGACGTGGATATGGGATATTGGGACTATCAGGAGGTTTTTCAGAGTAATTTTTCTGAGATTGGTATTGTAATGGAGGCTTTGACAGAATATTTACATGAGCTGACTAGTAATATGAATGATACAACAGATAAGCTAAATTCTTTGAAAGAAAGAGGTAATTATAAGCCAACTGAGGTTAAGCTTGTGATTAGTAAATTTTCGAAAGAAATATTTCATTATGTAAATAAGTCAAAAGTAGAAGTTAGTAGGTTTAATGAGTTGTATACTGAAGGTATAGATTCATTGACAAAAGGGTTTTATATAGCTGATGCAGACTATGAAATGGGTATTGATGAAGTTCGGCAACTTGTATCTGATCTTGATGAAACAGCTGCTGTAGTTAAATCAGCTGCTAAATCAGCGCGTGGTTTTAAAAGTAAGATTAATAATTGGCCTTCTGTATCCAAAGAGTTAAATATTGCTATCAGGACTTTGAATAATAATATTGATATGACTATTAAAGAATTTTTAGGATGTGAAAAAATGCTATCAGAGCTTTCTGACTTAGTAAACGATAAGCTTGCTAAGCTTGAGGGAGAAGCCGATCCAGATACTGGAACAGGTGCTTCTTTAGCTGATGAGTGAGTAACTTTTGATGCTGCTGAGAAGCTTCATTAATGAAGACTATCTAATGACATACGTAAAGGATAGTCTATCTACGCCGTACCTTTGCCCTTCCTGCGCTGCAAGGTATCTACATGATTTCCATCTCCGACCTCGACTTTCACTTCGGTGCCCGTACGCTTTACGACGGGGCCAACCTGCACATCAAGCCCAAGGACAAAATCGGCCTCATCGGGCTGAACGGCCAGGGCAAATCCACGCTGCTGCGCCTGCTGGTGGGCGAGTACCGCCCCGACGGCGGCAGCATCAGCATGAGCAAGGACGTGACGCTGGGCTTCCTGAACCAGGATTTGCTTAGCTACGACTCGCACGAGCCCATCCTGGTGGTGGCCATGCAGGCCTTCGAGGAAGCCCTCGGCCTGCAGAAGAAGATTGACGAGGTGCTGCTGGAGTTTGAAACCAACTATACCGACGACCTGGTCGACAAGCTGGCGGCCCTGCAGGAGCGCTTCGAGGCCCTGGGCGGCTACACCATGCAGGCCCGCACCGAGGAAATCCTCGAAGGCCTGGGCTTCACCACCGAGGAGCTGCAGCGCCCGCTGAAGCTGTTTTCGGGCGGCTGGCGCATGCGCGTGATGCTGGCCAAAATCCTCTTGCAGGAACCCTCGCTGCTGCTGCTCGACGAACCGACCAACCACTTGGACTTGCCCTCCATTAAGTGGATTGAAAACTACCTCGCCGGCTACGAAGGCGCGGTGATTATCGTGTCGCACGACCGGGAATTCCTCGACAACACCACCAACATGACGGTGGAAGTGACCGGCGGCAAGCTGGTGCCCTACGCCGGCAACTATTCCTTCTACATGGAGGAAAAGGCCCTGCGCGACGAAATTCAGCAGGGCGCCTTCGACAACCAGCAAGCCGCCATCCGGCAGGCCGAGCGGTTTATCGAGCGGTTTAAGGCCAAGGCCTCCAAGGCCAAGCAGGCCCAGAGCCGCCAGAAGATGCTCGACAAGATGGAGCGCATCGACTCGGTAGCGCCCGAGGCGGCCAAGGTGAACTTCTCCTTCCGCTTCTCGGTGCAGCCCGGCCGCCACATCCTGCGCATGGAGCACGTGACGAAGAAGTACGGCGACAAGCTCATCTTCCGCGACACCAACGTGCACATCGAGCGGGGCGACAAAATCGCGCTGATCGGGGCCAACGGCAAGGGTAAATCCACGCTGATGCGCATGGTGTCGGGCTCGGAGGGGCCGACGGCGGGCACCCACCAGCTGGGGCACAACGTCATCATGGCCTTCTACGCCCAGCACCAGCTGGAAAGCCTGAACGTGGACAACGAGGTGCTGCAGGAGATGGTGCAGGCCGGCTCCAAGCGCACCGAAATGGAATTGCGCACGGTGCTCGGCTCCTTCCTCTTCACCGGCGACTCGGTGTTCAAGAAAATCAAGGTGCTCAGCGGGGGCGAGAAAAGCCGCGTGGCCCTGGCCAAAACGCTGATTTCGGAGGCCAACTTCCTGCTGCTCGACGAACCGACCAACCACTTGGACATGCAGTCGGTCAACATCCTGATTCAGGCGCTGGAGCAGTTTGAGGGCACCTTCCTGGTCATCAGCCACGACCGTTACTTCGTGGAAAACGTGGCCACCAAGATCTGGTACATCGAGGATTTCCAGCTGAAGGAGTACCCCGGCACCTACCACGAGTACGAGCAGTGGCAGGACGAGCGCGCCAAAGACGCCAAGAAAGCCGGCCTGAACGCCCCGGCCGCCCCGAAGCCCAAGCCGGTGGAGGTGAAAAAGGAGCTGAGCCAGCAGGAGCGCGAAACCACCCAGCGCGAGCTAAAGCAAACCAGCAAGCAGCTGCAGGAAGTGGAAGCCCGCGTGAGCAAGCTGGAGCAGGAGCTGGCCGCCTACGAAAAGCAGCTCGGCGACGCGAACATCTACAACAACGCCGCCCAGCTCAAGGACACCACGGTGAAGTTTGAGCAAGTGAAAAAGGAGCTGGCCAAGGTCAACGACCAGTGGGCGGAGCTGGCTGAGAAAGTGGAAACGCTGGAAGGCAAGCTGTAGCGCCACCCGCTCGTGCTATTAACCCAGCGCCCCAACGAGAAGCGCCCGGACATACCGTCCGGGCGCTTCTCGTTGGGGCGTACTTCCTTCTACTGATTCTACTGGTCGTCCAGCGCTTTGATAAAGGCCACCAAGGCCTGCTTTTCCGACTGGCTCAGCCCAAGCCGGTCCGGGGCCAGCGTCTGAGTCGGCACAGGGAGGCCTAGGCCCTGGCCGCCGCCGCGGTTGTAGAACTCGATGACTTCTTCGAGCGTCTGAAACACGCCGTTGTGCATGTAGGGCGCGGTGCGGGCGGCGTTGCGCACGGTGGGCGTCTTGAAGGCGAATTGCTGGTGCGGAATACGGTGCAGGCGGTAGCGGCCAGGGTCGGCATCCAGCGCCGGGTGCAGGGTGTCGGCGGTGGCGGGCACGCCCAGCACTTCGCTTTCCACCTTGTCGTAGAGCGGGGGCACCACGCCGCTGAACAGCGGCAGGTAGTGGCAGGTGCCGCACTGGGCCTTGCCCAAGAACAGGTTGAATCCCCGCACTTCCTGGGCCGAAAGCACCGCCGTATCGCCGCGCAGAAACCGGTCGACGCGGGTGTGCAGGCTCGTCAGGGAGCGGACGTAGGCGGCCAGGGCGCGGCGGATGTTGGGTTCGGTCAGCGGCTTGGCGTCGGCGGGAAACGCCTGGGCAAACAGGCGCGCGTAGGGCTTCTGGCGGCGCAGCGCGGCCGATACCGCGTCGAGGCGGCCGCCCATTTCGGCCGGGTTGGTGACGACGGCGTGCACCTGGTCTTCGAGGAATCGCACCCGGCCGTCGTAAAACTGCTCGGGCTGCAGGGCGGCGTTCAGCAGGGTGGGCGTGTTGCGGGCCAGGTCGGCGCCGGGCTGCAAAGAGCGGTTGACGCGCAGCCCGTCGGCGTAGGCCTGGGCGGGCACATGGCAGCTGGCGCAGGAGCGGCCCGCGGCGCCCGACAGCACCGGCTCGGCAAACAAGGCCCGGCCCAGGGCCAGCACCTCGGGCGTGGGCGGCAGCGCATCGGCGGGGGCGAAGAAGCTGGCGTCGAAGGCGTCGGCGGCCAGGAAGCTGACGGCCGCGGGGCGCACCGCCCGCCGCGCCGCCACGAAGGCCACGCCGCACTGCTGCTGGCCGCGGTGCAATTCGGCCAGGATGGGGTGGTAGTGGCGCGTGAGGAAGGCGGCGCGGTCAAACGCGTTGAAGTCCACGCCGGGCCGGCGCAGGTAGGCCGCGCCGCGTTGCAGCTCCCGGGTTAGGGCCGGCGGGGCATCGTAGAGCGCGGCCACTTCGGCGGTGGCGTCGAGGGTGACGGCCGCTTCGGGCACCGACTGCCGGGCGGCCGGGGAGTCGAAGCCGGAGAGGCCCTTGGCGGCCAGGCGGTAGAGGTTTAGGCGCAGCGCGTCGAAGACCTCGGCATCGGTGAAAACGAGGCTGGGCTCGCGCTGCTGCAGGTAGCGCACCTGAAAGAGCAGGTTGTCGGCCTGCTGGCGCATCAGGTCGCGGGTGGCGCGGTCGGGGGACTCGCCGTACACGTACTCCTCCAGCACCTGAAAGCCGGTGGGCAGCAGCGGCTCTTCCGGCTCGCTCGGCTCCGATTCGGGCAGGGCGGCCCCGTTCAGGCGTTGGGCCACGAAGGGGTAGTAATACTCCACTGCAAACTCCAGCTGCTTGTACTCGCGGCGGCAGGCGACGTAGCGGCTTTGCAGCGCGGGCGGTTCGGCTTGGTACACGGCGGCCCGCAGCTGCGTCAGCGCCTCGTGCAGGGCCTGCAGGTGCTGGTGGTAGTAGGTTTTGGTGCGCTCGGCGGGCGCGGGCTGCAGCACCGTGAAGGAAAACAGCGCCGCGGCCAGCAACAACAGGGCGGGGCGCAGGGGGAGCGGACAAAAGCGCATCGGCGGTAAAAGGCCGGCCGCCGGCGCCGCCCGGGCAGGGAAAGCGCTTCCGATGATGAGCCGAAAGCCGCCCGGGGAGCCGGAAGCAGGGTGGCTAGTCGAAGTAAATGGTGGTGCGGGGCAGCGCGGCCGTGAGCCGCTGCCGGGCCGCGGGCGTGAGGCAGTTGCGGCGCACGATGAGCGTGCTGAGCTTGCGCAGCCGGCCGACGGAGCGCGGCAACTCGGTGAGCTGGTTGTCGCTGAGCACCAGCACTTCCAGGTTGCGCAGCCGGCCGATGCTTGGGGGCAAGCGCGTGAGCTGGTTGCCGGTCAGCACCAGCGACTTGAGCGCCCGGCAGCGGCCGAGGCTGGCGGGCAACTCGGTCAGTTGGTTGCCGGCCAGGTTCAGCTCCTGCAGGCGCGGCAGGTCGCCGAAGCCCGCGGGCAGCTGCCGGAGCTGGTTGTCGCTGAGCACGGCGTAGCGCAGCTGTTTCAGATCGTTGAGCGTGGCGGGCAGGTAGAGCAGCTGGTTGTGGCTGGCGTCGAAATACTCCAGCTGCCGGAGCTGGCCCAGCTGCGCGGGCAACGAGGTGAAGCGGTTCCAGGCCACCACCAAAAAGCGCAGGCTGTCGAGCTGGCCCAGGCTGGGCGGCAGCTCGGCCAATTCGTTTTTGTCGAGCTGCAGCTGGCGCAGGCGGCGCAGGCGCCCCAGGTCGGCGGGCACATCGAGCAAGCGGTTTTCGTGGGCAAACAGCTCGCGCAGGCTGTCGAGCTGCGTCACCTCGGCCGGCAGGTGGCGCAGGCGGTTGGTTTCCACGTGCAGGCGGCGCAGGCTGGGCAGCCGGGGCAGGCCGGCGGGCAGCTGCTCCAGGTCCTGCAGGCGCAGGTACAGCTCCTGGGTAACGGCCGGGCAGCGCAGGACCTCGGCCATGCTAAAGGCCGTGGCCTGGGCGCAGGGCGGGGCCGGTGGGGCGGACGTGGCGGGGCGGGTTTGGCCCGCAGCGGCCAGGGCCTGCCCAATGCACGGATTGCCCGGCAGCAACTGCCGGGCAATCAGGAACACCAAGAATAAGGTAACGACGTGGAGCCTCACTACTGCTTGATAAAGGCGCGGGTGGTGGCGGAAGTGGCGGTGCGCACAAGCAACTGGTAGTGGCCGGCGGGCAGCTGGCTCACGGGCACCTGCAGGCGGTTGGCGCCTTTGCTCAGCGCCACGTCCTGCTGCCACATCAGCTGGCCGAGGTTGTTGAGCACGCGCAGCTGGGCGGCTTCGGCGCGCGCCTGGCTGAGCTCCACGGTCAGCTGCTGGCTGGTCGGGTTGGGGTACAGGGCGAGCTGCACGGCGGCTTTGTCGGCCTTGGTGGCCGTGGGCGTGGCCAGGCCCAGCTCCGATTTGCGGGCAATAACCAGCGTGGTCGACTTGTTGAACACCACCGGCTGACCGGCGGCGTCGGTCATGGCCAGGGTGTTGGTGTTGTCGGGCGCCTGAATGGAGACGAACATAAACCGCTCGTCGGGCGAGAGGGTCATGCCGGTGGGCTCCGAGCCGGCCGGCGTCACCATGAACAGCTCCACCGCCGGGTTGGCCTGGGTGTGGCAGGGCTTCACCAGCCAGATGTGGTTGCGGCCGCCGTCCTGCAGCACGTAGAGGTTGCCGTAGGAGTCGAAGGTGAGGTTGTCGTTGCCGCTGCTCCAGGCCTCGGAAGCCGTGCCGGTGCCGTAGTTGATGGGGTAATTCTGCCCGCCAATAAACTCCTCGAAGCCGCTGATGGTGTTGCCCGTGGCCGCGTCCTGGAAGCGGTACACCCGGCTGTTCGACTTCGAGGTGAAGTAGATTTTGCCGTCGTGCGGGCCGATTTCCACGTCTTCCACGCCGCTGAAGTTGGTGGCGCCCAGGGCCTGGGCCAGGGCAGTGGTGTTGCTGCACTCGGTGGGCGTGGCGTTGGGCACCGGAATCCAGGTGCCGGTGGTGCTGGCGCCCAGCGCGCCGTCGAGCTTGAGCACGTAGAGCGTGCCGGCGCCCAGGTTGCCGGCGGTGGCGGCCACGAACTTGTAGACGAAGCTCAGGCTGCCCTCGTCGGCGCCCTCGTACACGGTGCGGCGGTCGGCGGCCACCACCACGTTTTCGTGCTTGAAGCGGCCCAGCTTCCAGAGCTTGTCGGGCGTGCCGTCGTTGTTCAGGTCGCGCACCGCGTGGGTGGCCGGGTCCAGCTCCACCGTCCAGCCGAAGTCCAGGTAGCCGTCGTTGTTGCTGTCGGTGGGGGCGGTGGGCGAGTTTTCCTCGCAGGTAATCACCGTGTTCCAGGGCGTGATGCCGCCCGAGCAGTTGTTGTAGGTGCCCACCACCGGCGCGAAGTTCACCGGGTGCTTCTCGGTCACTTGCCAGAGCTTGGAAGTGGCGTTGAAGTTCAAACTCAGCATGCTCACGCCCGAAGCGGCGGCCGAGGAGCCCTCGTGGTTGACCGACAAATACCCGTTGGTGCTGCTGCCGTTGATGGGCACGTAGCCGGTGAAGTCGTTGCTTTCCTTGGTGTTGCCGTCGGCGGCGTTGGTGTAGGGCTGCCCGCTCTGCATCAGCAGCTGGAAGGTGTGCGTGCTCGGGATGCTGATGCCCTGCTGCTGCGTGGTCGGCATCACCGATACGAAGTTGCTCAGGTGGTTGGCCGGGAGGGTAGCGCAGGTGGTGGCCGGCACGGAGTTGTCGGGCAGCAGCTCCAAGTCAAAGCTGATGTCGGAGCTGGAGGGGCGGTCCTGGTGGATTTCGACGGCAATGGTGTTCAGTCCGATGCTCAGCACCGATTTAGGCAGCACGGCCTCGAAAAACGCGCTTTCGTTGGCGCCGTCGACGGTAGCCGAAGCGAAGGTGTTGTAGGCCACGGCGCCGGTGGGCATGTTGGAGCGGTGCACCTCCGCCCCGTTGATGTAGATGACCGCGCCGTCGTCGCGCTTCAGGCGCAGCTTCACGCCGGTAAAGCCGGCGAGGTTGCTCACCGTGAACTGCCGGCGGAAGTAGGTGGTGACGTACTTGCTGGACGAGTTGGGACCGAACGACACCGTGGTGGCTTCGCCCCCGTCGCCGTAGCCCAGCTCGGCGTTGCCGGAAGCCCAGGCGGCGTCGTTGAAGCCGGCGGCCTGCCAGGCCGTGCCCTGGTCCGAGCCGTTGTCGAGGTACTTCCAGGCGCTGCCGGCGGGCAGCAGCGGCGTGAGGGTTTGGGCCAGCGCGGGCGCGGCCGAGAGCAGGCCCAGGGCCAGCAGGAAGGGGAGGGTAACCGTGTGTTTCATACGAAGCTTGCGAGGTTGGAAAAGCAGAGCTGAATGGCGCCGCAAGCTCGGATGAGGCTGTTTTCTAGGATTTACCGGCCGGTTAATGCTGCATCAAGAAAGGGTGAAGCCAGCGTTATGGTGTGACGGCTGCGTTACGCGCCGGCCGTAGCGCAAGCTTCCCGTTCGCGTATCGTGGCTAACGGCTAGCCCTTGGGCACTGCCGCAGGCCGTGCTGAAATACGCGAACGGAATGTTCGCGCTACGGGGCGCTTTCGTTCGTTCTGCTTGCGGCCAACCGTCTTACCTTCGCTTATGCTCCGCCGAATTCTACCTCTGCTTATCCTGGCCGCCCCGGCCTGCGTGCCGCTGGGCACGCCCATCACCGACCCCAACGCCGGCCGCGTGGGCCAGGCCAGCCCGGTGCAGGCCCCGCGCGCCAACCAGCAGCTGCGCTTCGAAGACGCCACCTACGACCCCGACATCCAGAGCGTGCAGTGCTACGTGAGCACCGGGCAGCCCACGGAGGTGTTTACCGCCCCGGTGGTGCCGCTGGAGCAAGCCGGCAGCATGGTGCTTGAATTCGACTTTCTCGGCGACAAAAGCCGCCGCCTCACCGCCCGCCTCGTGCACTGCAACGCCGACTGGACGCCCTCGGTGCTCACCGACTTGCAGTTCCTCAACGAAATCAACGAGTTCAACCTGACCAACTACCGCACCTCGGTGGGCACGCAGGTACCCTACTACCACTACCGCCTGCCTATCCCGGGCCCGAAGATATCCGGCAATTTCCTGCTGGTGGTGCAAGACGGCAACACCCGGCAGCCGCTCATCTCGCGGCGCCTGCTGGTATACCAAAACCTGGTGGAAGTGCAGGCCCAGCTGGGCCTGGCGCCCGGCGGCGCGGCCCGCTACACCATGCAGCAGATTGACTTCGGCATCCGCTACGGGGCCTACCCGCTGGTGAACCCGGCGGTGGAAACCCGGGTGGTGCTGCGCCAGAACTTCCGCTGGGACAACGCCCACTACAACCTGCGCCCCACCTTCGTGCGCGACGCCGAGCAGCAGCTCGACTACCAGTACTTCAACTTCGAAAACGCCTTCCCGGCCCTCAACGAGTTTCGCTTCGCCGACATCCGCTCCCTGCGCACCAACGGCGTGGGCGTGGAGCGGCTGGACATGCAGGCCTCGCCCCGCGAAATCCGGCTGCTGCCCGAAGCCACCCGCGCCGGCCGCACCTACACCCAGTACGAGGACGCCGACGGCCAGCGCGTGTTCGAAAACCGCGAGTACGGCAACGGCGCCACCAACGCCGACTACGTGTGGACCACCTTCCAGCTGCGGGCCGAAAGCCCCGCGCCCGGCCCGGTCTACGTGTTCGGCGCCCTCACCGACTGGCAGCTCAAGGACGACTACAAGCTGACCTACAACGCCGAGCAGCAGCTCTACACCGGCCGCGCCTTGCTCAAGCAAGGCTACTACAACTACTACTACGTGGTGGGCCAGCGCGGCGGCGCGCCCGACGCGGGCTACTTCGAGGGCAGCTACCAACTCACCGAAAACCAGTACGACATCCTCGTCTACTACCGCCCGCCCGGCACCCGCACCGACCTGATCATCGGCTACCGGCCCTTGGTGGTCAACGGCCAGCAAGTGCGCTCCACCAACCAGTCGGGCATTTTCCGCTAACGGCGGCCGGCGGGGCAACAAACCAGCGGCCCCGGCTACCTGCGTGGTAGCCGGGGCCGCGGCGTTCGGGCCGGAAGCATTACTGCCCGGCCAGCTGCGCGCTGATTTTGAGGTTCAGTGGCTGGCCCGCGGAGTTGCCGCCGCTGCGCGGTCCGCCGCCCCTGGGGCCGCCGTGCCCCCCGCGGCGGCCGCCCCCCCCCCCCCCCCC
>NZ_JAJFAV010000024.1 GCF_020711235.1 Hymenobacter sp. 15J16-1T3B
GCCTACAGCCGTGCTGTCGGCGGGGCCGGCGTCGTTGGCGGGATGCGCCGGGCCGCTGATGGCGCGCACCGTGCCAAAGCCCCGAACGCAAAACGACCCCGCGGCCGTCTGCCGCGGGGTCGTCAGAAGAAAGGCCCGCCGCCACAGCCGGTCCCACACCTGAAACCGACCGAGTTGCCGCATATTGGCGACTGGCCTCGGGTTCTTAAACGCAGCACACGGGCGGCATGTGGCGTTATTACTACTCGTTTTGGCCTGTGGCAAACACTGATTCTGCGTCTGCGTAGTTATGCACCGCGCCGGCCCCAGCCGGCCTTGCTGCCATGGACAAGCACACCCGCGCCACCCTCGTCAAGGAGCTGACGGCCCTGCTGGAACAGGGCCAGGCCCACGTCACGTTCGAAGAAGCCACGGCCGACGTGCCCGCCGCGCTGCTCAACCAGCGCCCCGACGGGCTGCCCTACTCGCTGTGGGAGCTGGCCGAGCACGTGCGCATCGCGCAGTGGGACATCCTGGAGTTCAGCCGCGACGCCCGGCACGAGTCGCCGCAGTGGCCCGAGGGCTACTGGCCCGCCGACCACGCCGACGCCGCGCGCTGGCAAGCCACGCTGCAACAGATCAAAGAGGACCGCACCCAGTTTCTGGCCTTGCTCCAGGACCCGGCCCATGACTTGCTGGCGCCCCTGCCCCACGGCACCGGCCAAACCCTGCTGCGCGAGGCCTTGCTTATTGCCGACCACACCGCCTACCACACCGGTCAGATCATCCTGGTACGCCGCCTGCTGAACGATTGGGACTAATCGGCGCCGCGGGCGCCAGGCCCGCGCCCAAGGCAGCGCCCCTGCTTCGCGTTTGGCCAGGTGGTAGGGCCCCGACCCGCCGTTCCGGCAACGCAACGGCCCGGTGCTTTGGCTGAAAGAACGAGGTCGTTTTTCGGATCAGGGCGGTGAGTCGGCTTACACCAGCGCCGCTTCGCGCTGGCGCAGGCGGCGGTGCAGGGCCGATTGATGGCCGTTCAGGGCTTTTTGAATGCCCTCGGCGGCCATACGCCCCGTTTCGGCGGCGCCGTTCATGTAGCCTTGGTACCAGGCGCTGCAATGCTCCCCGGCAAAGTACAGGTTGCCCACCGAGCGGCCTTCGGCCCCGGCAATGCGGGTGTACTGGCCCGGTCGGTAACAGGCGTAGCTGGCCAGCGTGAACGGGTGCGTGGGCCAGTGCATGCGTTCCACGCGGCCGTTGTAGCGGCCTCGGGCGCTGGGCCAGGCGGCCTCCAGCACCGGCAGGTAACGGCTCACCTGGCTTTGGGGTGAGCCGGCGCCCACGCGCTGGCCTTCCTGCCCGCCCAAATACACCGTGTAGGCCGACTGCGCGGTGGGCTGCAGCTGCCCCGAGTCCCATCCGCTCTGCACGGGCCGGTCGGAGAAGAGGTAGCCGGTGTAGCCGTCGGTGCGCCAGGGGCGGCCGTGGAAGCCCAGAAACAGCTTGGCGTTGGTGCCGTAGCCCAATTGCTGGATGGCGGTGGTTTTCCAGGCCGGCAGGTTCACCTGCAAATCCACCTGCCGCAGCACCGTGAAGGGCAAGGTCAGCACCACGTAGTCGGCCACCACGTCGAGGGGTTGCGGGGCGCCGGTCTGGAACATGAGCACGTACTGGCCAGCGGCGTTCTGGGCCACGCGCAAGAGTTTGTGCTGCAGGTTGAGTTGCCCGCCGAGCTGCTGGGCCAGCGCGTCGGTCAGGCGCTGGTTGCCGCCCTGAATTTTGTACCGCTCGTCGCTGACGCCGAAGATGTCAAACGTGCCCTTGTGGGTGTCGGCCGAGAACAGCCAGAGGAAGTTGATGGCCGTTTGCTCGGTGGCTTCGAGGCCGTACTCGGTTAGGTAGGCCACTTCCAGCAGCGTGCGAATCAGCCCCGGCCCCATGCCGATGGAGTCGAAATACTGGCTGATGGAAAGCCGGTCGAAGCGGGCTGCGGCAGCCGTCAGGTTATCGAAGGTGATGGTGTTGGGCAGGGAGCGGCAGTCGGCCCCGATCTGGCGGGCGTAGGGCTGAAAAGCCTGAATTACCTGCGCCACGGTGTACTGCTGCCCCCCGAAAAAGTACGCGTCTTTTCGGAGCACCGTTTCGCTGGGCGCCTCCACGTCGTAGAGCGGCAGGCCGAACTCGCGCACCAGCCGTAGCATGTCGGTGTGGCCGCTGTCGATGAATTCGCCGCCGAGCTCGGTGGTCAAGCCCGGGGCCATAAGGTCGCGGGCGGTGAATATGCGGCCGCCGGCGCGGTTGCTGGCCTCGTACACGTCGGCGCGTAGGCCGGCCTTCAGCAGCTGGTAGGCGCAGTTCAGCCCGGCCATGCCCGCGCCCACCACCGCAATGCGCGGCGGGGCGCCCTTGCCGTCGAAGCTGCCGCGAGCGGCCGTGGGGGCGGCGGGCGCAACCGTGTCGGCTTCGCAGGCCGCCAGCAGGCCGCCGGCCCCCACCAGCAAACCCAGCTTGGCGGTGTTGGCCAGAAAGTCGCGGCGGCTCTGGCTGGTGGCCATGTCGGCCAGGGTTTCGGCCGACGGGGCACCGGGCTCGTTGGCCGCTACGGCCAGGCCGAAGGCCCGCTGCAGGGCACGAAGCAAAGGGGTTCGGGCGGCGGGGGTTGGGGTAAAGCGTGGCTCCATAGGGGAACGAACTGGTGTAATTTGACACTAAACATAGTTATTCCTATATAAAATGTAAATGTATTTACACAAAAGCTCTCGAGTTATCCGGAGCAGCTTGCCGCGGATTAGCAGGGAGCTTCCCCTCCCCCGTTTCAGACCGCCGGGGCCTCGGCTGCCGGTGCGTAGGTAAACACATGAGCGGGCGGCAGGTTGAGCAGCACGTGCTCGTGCCCTTCCAACCGGAAAAACCGCTCGAACAGGCGGCGGTTGCGCTCCGAGTACTGAAACAAAATCAGCCGGCCGGCGGGCAGCAGCACCTCGCGGGTATGGGCCAGCACGCGCCAGCCCAGCCGCCGCGGCAGCGAAGAAAACGGCAGGCCGCACACCACGTAATCGGCCGCAGTCAGGCCGAGGGCCTGCAGGTACTCGGCGGTGCGGTCGGCCGAGCCGTGGATGATGTGCACGCCGACGTGGGCGGCGTAGCGCTCCTGCAGCAGCTGGCAGAAGCGCCGGTTCACCTCGATGAGCACGATGCGCGTCTCGGGGCGGCGCCGCTGCAGCAGCGCCTCGGTAAAGACGCCGGTGCCCGGGCCGTACTCGACGATGCAGCCGGCGCGGCCGAAATCGATGGGCGCCATGACCTGGGCCGTTAGCTCCGGGGAGCTGGGCACAAGCGAGCCGACAACGGCGGGGTTGCGAAAAAATTCACCAATAAAGCTAGCCATACAACGCGGCAGGGCCCTTTGCCGGGGCGCCCGCCCGGCTTTGTACGGCCGGCAGCGGCGTGGGTGGCGGCGGCTGCGAAACGCGCGTAGCGGTTAGATTATCCAAATAATTGAATACGACAATTAAATCTTTACATTGTCGACACAGTGTCAGGGATTTGGCCCATCACCGCCCGTCGCTGCCCGGTTCCCTTCCATCCACTTTTTCCTTTTTCTATGCCCCCAGCATTACCCCTCACCCAGCGGCTCACCCAATGGCTGCTTTCCTGTTGTAGGCGCTTCGGCCCGCCGGTGGCGGGGCTGCCCGCCCTGCTGGCCCTGTGGCTGCTGAGCGCCGCGGCGCAGGCCCAGGCCCCGGCCAACGATGACCCCTGCGGCGCCGTGCAGCTCAGCCTCAACGGCAGCCTGTGCGTGACGCCCACCGTGGGCACCAACGTGGGCGCCACCACCACCGCCGTCAACGGCACGGTGGCCAACACCTGCGGCGCCTTCAACAACACCGCGCCCAAGGACGTGTGGTACAAGTTTACCACCGCCACCACGGGCGCGGGAAGCGCCGGCGCCACCATCACCGTGACGGGCAACCCCGCCGGCTTGATTCGCCTGTTCTCGGCCAGCTCCTGCACGAGCACCTTCACCCAGATTACTTGCTCGTCGTCGAATGCGGCCAACACGGCTGCCCCGCGCCTCGTGACGGGGGCCCTGCAGCCCGGCACCACCTACTACATCCAGGTGGCGGGCTACACTTCCACCGACACCCAGGGCCAGTTTACCATCTGCATCACCGACCCGCCCACCTGCGGCGCGCCGGCCGTGCTCGGCGTGACTTACCCGACGGGCACGTCGGCCTCGGTGTCGTTTACGCCCGGCCCGGGCAACACCACGTTTACAGCCGTGCTGCAGGGCGGCACTGGCGGGCAGCAAACCGTGAACAACGCCACCTCGCCGGTGCTGTTTACGGGCCTGACGCCGGGCACCACCTATTTCGCCTCTATCCGCACGGAGTGCGGCGGCACCACGCTGCAGTCGCCGTTTTTCAGCTTCACGGTGCCCCTGCTCAACGATGACCCCTGCGGGGCCATCAGCCTGCCGGTGGGCGCTACCTGCAACCCGACCACCGGTACCACCTTTGGGGCCGGCACCACCACGCCCAACGGCTACACCAACCCCAGCTGCGCCGCCGACGCCAGCCCCATGGACGTGTGGTACCAGTTTACCACCCCGGCCACCGGCGGGGCCAGCACCAGCGCCACCGTTACGGTGACGGGGGCGGCGGCCGGGCAGGTACGCCTGTTCTCGGCCGCCTCCTGCAGCGGCAGCCTGACGCAGCTGGCCTGCTCGCAGGCGGCCACCGGCGCGGCGGCTCCGCTGAGCTACACTTCGCTCACGCCCAGCACCACCTACTACGTGATGGTGGCCGGCTACAGCGACACCAGCCCGCGCGGGCAGTTCACCGTCTGCGTGACGGGCGCCCCGGCCTGTCCCGACCCGACTAACCTGGCCATTACCGGCGTCAACGCCACCACGGCCAGCCTCGCGTTTACGCCCAGCGGCAACGCCACCAGCTACATCGTGACCTACACGCCGCAGGGCGGGGGCACCACCACGACCGTGACGCCCGCCCCGACGACTTCGCCGGTGGCGCTGACGGGCCTGACCACCGGCGTGACCTACAACGTGACGCTGCAGAGCGTGTGCCCGGCCGGCACGGGTTCGGTGCTCACGCGCACCTACACGGCCAGCGGCGGGGCCCCCGCCAACGACGAATGCGCCGGCGCCACGCCCATCACCAGCATCGGCATCAGCACCTGCGGGGCGGCAGTGCCGGGCACCATCACGGCGGCCACTTCCTCGACGGGCGCTCCGGCCCCGGGCTGCGCGGGCTTCCAGGCCACCACGCTGGACGTGTGGTACAGCCTGACGGTGCCCGCCAACGGCAACATTCAGGTGGAAACCGGGCCCGGCGCCACCAACAGCATGACTGACACTGGCTTGGCCCTGTACTCGGGCAGCTGCGGCAACCTCACGCTGCTCGGCTGCGACGACGACAGCTCGCCCAACGGCAGCTTCTCGCTGCTGCGCCGCACCGGCCTCACGCCGGGCAGCACGGTGTACGCGCGGGTATGGAAGTTCAACAACACCGCCGGCACCGACTTCACCATCTGCGCCCAGACCGACGCGCCCTGCGGCACGGTGAGCAACCTGAGCGTGAACAACATCACCGCCACCTCGGCCGCGCTGACGTTTACGGCGCCCACCGGGGCCACCAGCTACACGGTGACCTACACGCCCACCGGCGGCACGCTGAGCATCCTCACGCCCAACCCCACCGCCTCGCCGGCCCAGCTGACCGGCCTGACGGCCAACACGACTTACACCGTTACCATTCAGGCCACCTGCGCCGCCGGTACCGGCCTGCCGTTGGCCCTGACCTTCACCACCGCCCCGCCGCCCCCGGCCAACGACAACTGCGCGGCCCCGACCAGCCTGACGGTGGGCACCAGCTGCACGCCCGTGACGGCCACCACGGTGGGCGCCACGGCGTCGGCTGCCCCCATCACGGCACCGAGCTGCACCACGGGCGCCGTCAACGACGTGTGGTTTAGCCTGACCGTGCCGGCCAACGGCATCGTGCAGGTCACGACCGGCGCGGTGAGCGGCAGCGCCGTCACCGACACCGGTCTGCAGCTGTACTCGGGCACCTGCGGGGCGCTGACCTCGCTGGGCTGCAACGACAACTTCGGCTCCACGAACTTCTCGCAGGTGCGCGCCACCGGCCTGACGCCCGGCAGCACGGTGTACGCCCGCGTATGGCAAGTCGGCAGCACGGCTGGCGGCCAGTTCACGGTGTGCGCCGCTACCGACCCGGCCTGCCCGGCCGTGACCAACCTGGCCGTCGGCAGCATCACCACCACCTCGGCCAGCGTGAGCTTTACTCCGCCCAGCGCCGGCACCAGCTACACGGTGACCTACACGCCCACCGGCGGCTCGGCCACCACCGTAACGCCCACGCCCACCGGCTCGCCGGTGGCCCTGACGGGCCTGGCTCCCGGCACCACCTATACGGTGTCGGTGGTGAGCAACTGCCAGCCCGGCGAAACCTCGGCGGCGGCTACCACCACGTTTACGACCACCTCGTGCGTGGCCCCCACCGGCCTGAGCGTGACGGGCATCACCACGACCACGGCGACGGTGAACTTCGGCGTCGGCAACGGCTCGAGCTACACCGTAACGTACACGCCGCAGGGCGGCTCGGCCACGACGGTGACGCCCAACCCCACGGCTTCGCCGGTGGCGCTGAGCGGGCTCACGCCGGGCACCCAGTACACGGTGCGCATCGTGAGCAACTGCGGCAGCGGCCAGAGCGCGGCGGCCACTACGACGTTTACCACGCTCACGCCCTGCAACCCGGTGACGGGCCTGGCCGCGGGCAGCATCACCACCACTTCGGCTAGCCTGAGCTTTACCGGCTCGGGCGCCAGTTACACGGTGACGTACACGCCGCAGGGCGGCTCGGCTACGACCGTCACGCCGGCCCCCACGGCCTCTCCCGTCAGCCTCACGGGCCTCACCCCGAACACCCAGTACACGGTATCGGTGGTGAGCAACTGCGGCAACGGGCTCAGCTCGACGCCGACGACCACGACCTTCACCACGCTGGCGCCCTGTAACGCTGTAACGGGCTTGGCGGCCGGCAGCATCACCACGACCTCGGCCAGCCTGAGCTTTACGGGTACTGGCTCGAGCTACACGGTGACGTACACGCCGCAGGGCGGCGCGGCCACGACGGTAACGCCGGCGCCCACGGCTTCGCCGGTGGCGCTGGCGGGCCTGACGCCGAATACGCAGTACACCGTGTCGGTGGTGAGCAACTGCGCCGGCGGGCAGACCTCGGCGGCCGCTACCGCCACCTTCACCACGCTGCCCACGGCCACCTGCGCGGCGCCGACCGGCGTGGCGGTGAGCGGGGTGACGTCGACGGCGGCCACGGTTACCTTTACGCCCGCCGCCGGGGCCGGCTCCTACACGGTGACCTACACGCCCACGGGCGGCGCGGCGCTAACGGTGGTGGGCACCGGCTCCCCGGTCGCGTTGCCCGTTCTGACGCCGAACACGACCTACTCGGTGACGGTGGCCAGCACCTGCGGCAGCACCACGTCGGCGCCCTCCACGGCCGTCACGTTCTCGACGTTGGTGACGGCCTCCTCGAACGGCGCTCTGGCCCAGCAAGTGCAGCTGTACCCCAACCCGGCGCAGCGCAGCTTCTGGCTGGAAGTGCCCGCTTCGCTGAGCCGCAAAGCCGTAACGGTGACGCTGTTCAACAGCATTGGCCAGCAGGTGCAGCAGCGCACCCTGCCGGCCGCGGCCAACGGCAGCAAAGCCGCCTTCGACGTAGCCCCGCTGCCGCGCGGCGTGTATTCCCTGCACCTGACCACCGAAGCCGGCGTGCTCATCAAGCGCCTCGTGGTGGAGTAAGCGGCGCGGAGCCAGTCACCGGCTCCGAGTTAGTTTGTTCGTAAAAAAGGCCCCGCAGCACGTGCTGCGGGGCCTTTTTGTTGGTTCGGCGTGGGGAATGTGCCGGCGGCGACCCAGCGGAATTACCCGGCCACGGCCAGCGGCACCGGCGCGGTGCGCGGGCGCATCAGCGCCACGTACAAGCCGCCGGAGAGGAAGAAGCCCACAAACCAGGCGTAGTTGTAGAGGCCGGCCAGCCAGGGCCACACGGCGCCGGCGGGCAGCGCGCCCACGGCCTGCAGAAAGCCCGGCACGTTGGGCAGAATGCCAATGGCCAGCGCCAGCATGGCCGCCCGGTTGATGCCGCCGCGGTAGGCATAGCGGCCGTCGTAGCGGTAGAGGTCGGGCACGTCGAGTTGGCGGCGGCGCAGCAGGTAGTAGTCGGCTATCATGATGCCGCCGATGGGCCCGAGCAGGGCCGAGTAGCCCACCAGCCAGGTGAAAATGTAGCCCGAGGGGTCGGCAATGAGCTTCCAGGGAAAAATGAGCAGGCCGATGACACCGGTGAGGTAGCCGCCGGTGGTGAAGCTGATGCGCTGCGGGTTGAGGTTGGCAAAGTCGTTGGCCGGGCTCACGATGTTGGCGGCAATGTTGGTGGCCAGCGTGCTCAGGGCCACGGCCAGCATGGCCACCGACACCAGCAGCTTGCTCTCGAACTTGCCGGCCAGCACCACCGGGTCCCAAATGGTTTGGCCGTAGATGACGAAGGTGGCCGAGGTCACGACCACGCCCACGAAGGAAAACAAAGTCATCGACGTGGGCAGGCCCAGGGCCTGGCCCAGCACCTGCGCCCGCTGCGAAACGGCGTAGCGGGTGAAGTCCGGAATGTTCAGCGACAGGGTGGCCCAGAAGCCGACCATGCCCGTGAGGGCCGGAAAGAAATAGGCCCAGAACTCGGCGGCGGAAGCGAACTTGCTGGGCCGGGCCAGTATCGGCCCCAGCCCGTGCCCGGCCGAAATGGCCCACCACAGCAGGGCTACGGCCGCGACTGGCAGGAAAAACGCCTTGAACACCAGCAGCTTCTTGATGCTGTCGACGCCGAGGTAGACCACGTACATATTCAGGGCCCAAAACAGCAGAAACACCAGCGCCGGCCCGGTAGCCAGCCCCCAGGAGGCCGGAAACACCGGCGGCAGCTGGCCCAGCGCCGGCCACCAGAGCACGGCCATCTGGTAGAGGGCAAAGCCGCCAATCCACGTCTGAATGCCGAACCAGCCGCAGGCAATGACGGCGCGCAGCAACGCGGGCACGTTGGCCCCGCGCACCCCGAACGAGGCCCGCGCAAACACCGGGAACGGAATGCCGTAGCGGGCCCCGGCGTGGCCGTTGAGCAGCATAGGCACCAGCACCACCGTGTTGCCGAGGAAGATGGTCAGCAGGGCCTGCCACCAGTTCATGCCCCCGTCGATGAGCGAGGAAGCCAGCATGTAGGTGGGAATGCACAGGCTCATGCTGATCCAGAGCGCGGCGTAGTTGGCGGTGGTCCAGGTGCGGGCCGGGGCGGGCACCGGCGCGAGGTCCTCGCTGAGCAGGCCGGGGCTCAGCGGTTCGGTGGTCGTGGGGGCAGCGGGGTTCATGGCGGTGCGGGACGAATGACGTTCGAGGCGAAGTATAGCAGTTTGCCAAAGCATTTCGAAGCCAACCACTTCCGCGCCCCCGGCCGCGGCCGCAACCGGGCCGACCGTGCGGGCGGTGGCGGCCCAGCGCTTGTGGGCGCCGCACGCCTCAAATCCAAATTATTTTTAATATATTCCCATTCAACCCCACGTGCCGCCGAATTCCCTTCCTCTTCCCCACTTCCCTAGCCATGCAACACCTCCTCGTTCCCACTGATTTCTCCCCCGAAGCGCACCACGCCTTCGAGGTGGCGCTGCAGCTGGCCCGCCGCACCGGGGGCCGCATCACCTTGCTGCACGTGGTGGATACCCCCGGCGCCGCCGGCGTGGTCTCGACGGGCTCGGCCGCCGGCGGTTCCGGTCTCGACGGCGTGTTTATGGTGCAGTTGCTGCAGGCCACCAAGCGCCGCATGCACGAATTGATGGCCGAAGCCGCCCGCACCCAGCCCGAGGTGCCGGTGCAGGACATCGTGGCCACCGGCGACGTGGACGCGGCCGTGCTCGATACCATCCGGGCCCAGCACATTGATTTGGTGGTGGTGGGCGCCCACGAGCACACGCCCGGCTCGCACCTGCTCTTCGCGCCCGATTCGCACGCCGAGCGGCTGGTGCGGCTGGCGCCCTGCCCGGTGCTGACGGTGAAGCACCCGGCCCCGCAGTTCGACGTGCGCCACATCGTATTTGCCTCCGACTTCGCGCCCGAAGCCGACGGGGCCGCGGCCAGCCTGCGCCAGCTGTGCGCGGCCTTCCCCGAGGCCACCCTGCATTTGCTCGACGTGGTCACCCACGCCAGCGACTACGCCGCGGCCGAGGCCCGCATCCACGCGTTTGCCCAGCGCCACGACTTGGCCGCCTACGAACCCGACGTGGTCGACGCGCCGGCGGTCAGCGCGGGTATTCCGCGCTACGCCGCCCAGGCCCACGCCGATTTGGTGGTCATGCTCACCCACGGCCGCACCGGGCTGCGCCACTGGCTGCAGGGCAGCATTGCCGAAAGCGTGGCGGTGCAAACGGCCGCCCCGGTGCTCACGTTTCACGCCCCGGTGGCGTAGGGCCGCCCCGGCCCAGGGCCGTGCAGCCCTGGCCCGCGCGGGCCCGACTCTTTTACACTTGGCGGCGGCCTTAGTGCCGGCGCCGCTACTTCGTCGGCTCCGTATTCACCGGCGCAAAATCCCATTTTGTACGGGTTTACCGGGCCAGCCTTTTGGGCAACTTTAGGTGCTCCTTCTCCCCCTGCCATGCTTAGCTCAGCGCCCCCAGCCAGTTCATGGCGCATCCTGCGCGTGTACGCCGAAACCAGTGGTGCCGCGGTAGCGCTGATCCTGGTCACGCACACGCGCACCGGCACCGACGTGTACGAAGTCGAGCTGCCCTACCTGCTGTGGGAGTCGCTGGGCACGCGCGCGGCGGCCGGTTTCGTCACCCGCCTCTACCGCTGCCACTGCCCCGAATCGGTGCAGCACCTGGGTCTGTGCGCGGTGCGCCGCCGCATTGCCGCCAGCCTGGCCGCGCACCACCACGACCTCTTCCCCAGGCTGCACTCCTAGCGCCCGGCCCGTCCCGCTTCTCCGCCTCTCCTCTTGCATGAGCGTCCCCATCTCCTACACCATACAAGCCAGCGCCGCGCCCCGCTGGGCCATGGTTCGCGTGCGCATCCGGTGCCGGGCCGATAGCGGCTCGCACCGCTGGCGCATGGAAATGCCGCGGCTGCTGTGGGCGTCGATGGGCACCGAGCAGGCCGCTGCCTTCATCACCGAGCAGTACTTCGAGGCCTACCCGGCCACGCGCGAGCTGGTGGGCAGCGCGCACATTTCCTGGGCCATTGCCACTTCCCTGCTCGATACGGAACAGTACTTCACGCCGGAGGACGGCACCTGAGCCGCAGCGTAAATCCGAAGTTTCCGGCCGCAAAATCCGTACAAGTTCGGGAGCCAAAGCCGGGGCGCCGCCCGTTTCCGCAGCGGCCTTTGCAGGGGCCTGGCCCTCCCCTTACCCCAGACACCTCGTTATGCCTACGTCTACGTTGAGCTCCTCGCTGCGGCTGCACATGGTGCCGGCCGGCCGCCGCCTCGACTTCGCCCAGGTGCCGGGTCACTACGCCTACGTGTACCGCCGCAGCCGCTACGCGCCCTGGGAGTGCATTGCCCACAACGCCCGCAGCCCCTTCGTCGACTCCGCCCCGCTGCCCGTGGGCGCCCCGACGGAGTACGTGGTCGTGTACCAAGACGCGGCGGGTCACGTCACGGCCGCCACCAGCATCGTGCCGGCCCTGTCCGCGCAGCTGCCGCCCACTACCTGCCTGCTGGGGCTGCGCTGAAGCCGGGCGCCGGCTTTGGGGACCGATGCCCTATTTTTGCGGCACGTATGCCTTTCTTCTCCGCGTTTCTTTTCCGGCTGACTCCGCCCTGAGAACGGGCCTGCATGCTTGGTGCCGCCGCTTCGCCCCGCGCAGCGTGCGGCTTTTCTTTTGCCCGTTCTCAGCTCTTGTATGATTTCGCTTCCCGCCTATCTGGCGTCCTACAAAGTCAACGTCAAAAATGAAATCCTGGCCGGCCTGACCACCGCCCTGGCCCTGGTGCCGGAGGTGGTGGCCTTTGCCCTGCTGGCCCACATCAGCCCGCTGGTGGGCATTGGTTCGGCCTTCGTCATCTGCCTGCTCACCAGCGTTTTCGGCGGACGACCCGGTATGATATCCGGCGCGGCGGGCTCGGTGGCAGTGGTCATCGTGAGCCTGGTGGTGCAGCACGGGCCCGAGTACCTGTTTGCGGCCGTGGTGCTGATGGGCCTGATTCAGATTGCCATCGGGCTGCTGCGCTTCGGCAAGTTTATCCGGCTGGTGCCGCAGCCGGTGGTGTTCGGCTTCGTCAACGGCCTGGCCCTGATCATCTTCATGGCCCAGCTGGAGCAGTTCAAAGTGCGCGACGCGGCTACCGGTACCGCGCATTGGCTCACGGGCATGCCCTTGCTGCTGATGCTGAGCCTGGTGGCGCTGACCATGGCCGTGGTGTACCTGCTACCGCGCCTGACCAAGGCCGTGCCCGCCTCGCTGGCGGCCATTGTCGTTACCTCGGCGCTGGTCATCCTGGGCGGGCTCGACACCAAGGCGGTGGGCGACATTGCCTCCATCAAGGGCGGGCTGCCGCAGCTGCACCTGCCGCAGGTGCCCTTCACCTGGGCGACGCTGGCCGTGGTGGCGCCCTACGCCCTCATCATGGCCTTGGTGGGCCTCACCGAAAGCCTGCTGACGCTGACCGTGGTGGACGAAATGACCGACACCCGCGGGCGCGGCAACCAAGACTGCGTGGCCCAGGGCCTGGCCAACGTGGCCTCGGGCCTGACCGGCGGCATGGGCGGCTGCGCCATGATCGGGCAAACGATGGTGAACCTGGAGTCGCGGGGGCGCGGGCGGCTGTCGGGCGTGGTGGCAGCGGTGGCGCTGGCCTTGTTCGTGGTGGTGGGTTCGGGCCTGATCGAGCGGCTGCCCTTGGCGGCCCTGGTGGGCGTGATGTTCACGGTGGTCATCAGCACCTTCGAGTGGGCCAGCCTGCGCATTTTGCGCCGCATGCCCCGCACCGACGTGGCCGTGATGCTGCTGGTGACGGTGGTAACGGCCGTGTCGCAGAACCTGGCCTTGGCGGTGCTGCTGGGCGTGGTCATTTCGGCCCTGGCCTTTGCCTGGGAAAACGCCAAACGTATTCGGGCGCGCAAGTACGTGGACGCGGCCGGCGTGAAGCACTACGAGCTGTACGGCCCGCTGTTCTTCGCCTCAGTGCAAGCCTTCACCGAGAAGTTCGACCCCGCCACGGACCCGCAGCAGGTCGTCCTCGACTTCCGCGACAGCCGCGTGGCTGATATGTCGGGCCTCGACGCGTTGCACAAGCTCACCGAACGCTACCAGCGCCTGGGCAAGACCCTGCACCTGCGCCACCTCAGCCCCGACTGCCGCCAGCTGCTGCAAAACGCCGGCGCGCTGGTGGAAGTGAACATCCTGGAAGACCCCGAGTACCGCGTAGCCACGGACGCGTAGGCCCTTTTCCCAGCCCGTAGCCTAGATGTCAAGCATCTAGCAAAGCGGGCGGATTTACATGCCATCGGTTCACCCGGCCATCATGGCGAGCGAAGCGCGGCAATCCTTCCTCTCGCGGCACGACGGGACAAGAGGCACAAACCGAAAAACACTACCGCCCGAAACTCCAGACGCGAAGTTTCGGGCGGTAGTGTTTTGGGGTAAGTAGGTATTGCCTCGGCAGTGCTACTAGCGGAACGATTGCCGCGCTTCGCTCGCAATGACGGCGGGGCGAACCGTCCTGCCTGCGCGCAGTGCCGGATGGTGCTACTGCTGGTGCTGATTTTCGACTTCCTTGCCTTGCTTGCAGCGCGTCATTCAAGAAAACGCACCAAGCATTTCCTCGGGGCCAGAAGTGAAATCTACTCCACTAGCTGCGCGTGCAGGCGGTCAAGCGTCTCGGCCGCGTCGTGGCAGAGGCCGGGGTGCACGGCCGAGGTCTGCACGATGGTGCTGCGGGTGGCGGTGAGCCAGCGAAACCGCTCGGCCAGCCCCAACTGCCCGATGGGGCCGCCCTCCTTGCGCCCGCGGCAGATTTTGTCGAAGGCGTGCAGGCGGGCGGTTAGCTCCCCAAGGTCCACGGCGTCGCCGGCGAAGGCGCGCAGGCGGGCTTCGCGCAGCAGGTAGCGGCACTGCAGAAAGCCCTGGTCGCGGCAGTAGAGCACCACGCCCACGTTGAGGAACTCCTCGCGCTCCACGCGCGGCACCACGCGCAGCACGGCGTACTCAAACAAGTGCTTGTCGGGCATGGTCGGCTTCGGTGGTGAATGACTCGGAGGCGGCCACGCGGGCCGTCAAAAACTGCACGTAAGCGGCGCGCTGCTCCGCGGGGCTTTGGTCGGGCTCCACGAGCCATGCATCGGGAACCAGCCCCACGATGCCCTCGATGACCGCGGGCGTGAGGCGCGGGCGCAGCTCGGCGTCGGCGGCACGCAGCTCGGTGGCGCGGGGCAGCAGCACGTGGTCCTTGATCTGCGGGAACGGGCGCGGCCGGGTGGCCCAGCCGGGGCCGGTGTGGTGGGCGTATAGGGCCGCGCCGTGGTCGATGAGCCACAACTCCTTGTGCCACATGAGCATGTTGGTGTTGCGGGCGGTGCGGTCTACGTTCAAGGTCAGCGCGTCGAGCCACACCACCTGCGAGGCCAGGCGGGCATCAATGACGGTGACGAGCGGATCGAAGGTGATGGCGCCGGAGAGGTAGTGCAGGGCCAGGTTCAGGCCCTCACTGGCCCGCAGCAGGTCCTGGATTTCCTCGTCAGGCTCGGTGCGGCCGAAGGCTTCGTCGAGGCCCACGAACACCAGCTCGGGCACGCGCAAACCGAGCACGCGGGCCAGTTCGCCCACAATCAGCTCGGCAATGAGGGCCTTGGGGCCCTGACCGGCGCCGCGGAATTTGAGCACGTACAAAAAGCCGTCGTCGGCTTCGACCAGGGCGGGCAGGGAACCGCCTTCGCGCAGGGGCGTGACGTAGCGCGTCACGTCGACGGTGCGCAGGGCGGGAGTAGCAGCGGACATAGGGTGCAGGTGGATGTCGGGGCGCAAAGAAACGGATGGTTCCGCTTACGGCGCGGGGGCCGGGTGTTTAGGGAAGGCTTCGCGGTGGTACGTGTGGATGTTTCGCGTTGCTTGGTCCATGCATAACACGCCATTTGCCCCTCATCTGGCATCCACGCATTCGAAGCAGCGTTGCCCTTGGGCCTAAGCTTTATTACACCACCCCGATCCGTATCAAACCGAAGTTTATGGCGTTTCGCGGGCTTCACTACACAATCACTCCAGCCCGTCATGTCGAGCGAAGTCGAGACATCTCGCGTGCTGATGCCGGATAGTAACCTCAACGAGCAGATTACTATCCGGCAAGGTGTCTCGACTTCGCTCGACATGACGGACGGCTGTTGGCCGATCGGGCGAGGCCGGGAGGTGCGGAGGCCGAGGTGGTGTGGCTGGGCAGGCATGGCCGTGCCGGAGTCCCAACCGAGCTTAACCGCGGCGGAAGCGGGCCAGGTAGGGCGCCGTGCGGCTTTCTTTGGCCTTGGCCACCGCGGCCGGGGTGCCTTCGGCCACCACGTGGCCGCCCTCGTCGCCGGCGCCGGGGCCCATGTCGAGCACCCAGTCGGAAGCGGCCACCACGCGCATGTCGTGCTCCACCACCACCACCGTGTTGCCCGCGTCGACGAGGCGGCTGAGCTGGGCCAGCAGTTTTTCCACGTCGGAGGGGTGCAGGCCGGTGGTGGGCTCGTCGAGCACGTAGAGGGCGTCGCCGCGCTGGGCGCGCTGCAGCTCGGTAGCCAGCTTGATGCGCTGGGCCTCCCCGCCCGACAGCTCGGTGGCGGGTTGGCCGAGGCGCAGGTAGCCCAGCCCCACTTCGCGCAGCACGCCGAGGGCGCGCTGCACGGTGGGTTCCTCGTCGAAGAACTCGTAGGCCGCGTCCACCGTGAGGTCGAGCACCTGGGCAATGTTTCGGTCGCGGTACTGGATTTCCAGGGTTTTGGCGTTGTAGCGGGCGCCGTGGCAGACGGGGCAGGGCGAGTACACCGAGGGCAGAAACAGCAGCTCCACCATCACAAACCCCTCGCCCTGGCAGTTTTCGCAGCGGCCCTTGGCCACGTTGAAGGAGAAGCGGCCCGCGTCGTAGCGGCGCTGCCGGGCCTGGGGCGTGGCCGCAAACAGCTTGCGCACGTGGTCGAACAGCCCGGTGTAGGTGGCCATGTTGGAGCGCGGCGTGCGCCCGATGGGTTTCTGGTCCACGCGCACCAGGCGGCGGATGCCCTCCAGCCCGCCGACAATGCGGCCTTCGAGCGAAGCCGGCGCGGCCGCGTGCAGCGGGTCTTCTTCGCCCGCCTCCGCCGAGCCCTCGTCGTCGTTCCTGACGCCCAAGGCCTCCGCTACCAACTCCACCAGTACTTGGCTCACCAAGGACGACTTGCCCGAGCCCGACACGCCCGTGACGGTGGTGAGCACGCCCAGCGGAAACTGCACGCTCAGCCCGTCGAGGTTGTTGCGGCGCACGCCTTCGAGGCGCAGCCAGCCGGCGGGCTCGCGCGGCGGCCGGCTGGCGGGGGCCTCTTCCCGGAACAGGTAGCGGCGCGTCTGCGAGGCCTCTACCTCGGCCAGGGCCGGCACGGGGCCGCTGTAGAGAATCTGGCCGCCCTTCTCCCCCGCCGCGGGCCCCACGTCCACCAACCAATCGGCCTGGCGCACCACGTCGAGGTTGTGCTCCACCACGAAGAGGGTGTTGCCGGCGGCTTTGAGGCTGTGCAGGGCGCGCAGCAGGGCTTCGGTGTCGGAGGGGTGCAGGCCGGCGGAGGGCTCGTCGAGCACGTAGACCACGCCGAACAGGTTGGAATACAACTGGGTAGCCAGCCGCAGGCGCTGCAGCTCGCCGGGCGAGAGGGTGGGTGTGCTTCGTTCCAGCTGCAGGTAGCCCAGCCCCAGGTCGAGGAGCACGCGCAGGCGGGCCGTCAGGTCGCAGGCAATGCGGCGGGCCACTTCGGCCTGCTCGGGGTGCTCGGCGTCGTGCTTTTTGCGGCCCTTGGCGGTGCCCTCGGCGTAGGGCTTCAGCAGCTCGGCCACACGCTTGAGCGGTTGCCGGGCCATGTCGGCAATGTCGAGACCGGCGAAGGTGACGCTCAGCGACTCGGGGCGCAGGCGCTTGCCGTGGCAGGTGGGGCACTCGGTGCTGAGCATGTACTGCAGGGCGCGCTTTTTCATCAGCGGGCTCTGGGTGGTGGCGAAGGTGTGGAGCACGTGGCGCCGCACGCTGGTGAAGGTGCCCATGTAGTTGGGCGGCTCCTTGCGCTTGAGGGCGCGCTGCGTTTCGGCCGGGGTGTAGCCGGGGTACACCGGCACCACCGGCTGCTCCTCGGTGAAGAGGATCCAGTTGCGCTGCGCTTGCGGCAATTCCTGCCAGGGAATATCGACGTTGTAGCCCAGGGTCACGAGGATGTCGCGCTGGTTTTGCCCGCCCCAGGCCTGGGGCCAAGCGGCAATGGCCCGCTCCCGAATGGTGAGCGTGGGGTCGGGCACCATGCTTTGCTCCGTCACCTCGTAGATGCGCCCCAGCCCGTGGCACTGCGGGCAGGCGCCCTCGGGCGTGTTGCTCGAAAACGCTTCCGCGTAGATGATGCCCTGCCCGGCGGGGTAGTCGCCGGCGCGGGAGTAGAGCATGCGCAGCAGGTTGGAGAGGGTCGTCACCGAGCCCACCGACGAGCGGGTGGTGGGCGTGCCGCGCTGCTGCTGCAGGGCCACGGCGGGCGGCAGCCCGTCGATGCGGTCGACGGCGGGCACCGACATTTGGTGGAACAGCCGCCGTGCGTAGGGCGACACCGACTCCAGGTAGCGGCGCTGGGCCTCGGCGTAGAGCGTGCCGAAGGCCAGACTCGACTTGCCCGAACCCGACACGCCGGTAAACACCACCAGCGCGTCGCGCGGAATGTCCACGTCGACGTCCTTGAGGTTGTGCTCCCGCGCCCCGCGCACCTGCACGAAGCCAGAATGAGAAGCAGCGGAATCGGGGGGCGAAGCGGGCGGTCTGGTCATGCCGGGTAAGTGAAAAGCGGGAAACGAATGCCCGAAATACGCAGCTGCCGGCAAATAGGCCACGCCCCCGCCCCCGCTGCCGCCTAACGCGGTCCTGCTCAAGCCCCACCGCCGTCTCGTTATCCGCGCCCACTCGTCCCGAAAACCAGGGCCCCGCACCGCTACAAGGGACTACTCGTCGCGACGAGTTGCCTTCCGCACCGTTACAACTGCTCACTCATTACGATGAGTAGTTTTTCGCACCATTACAACTACCTACTCGTTGCGACGACCCGTGAGAACCAAAGGTCCGTTTAGACGAAAACCCGAACTACGTGTTATCTGCGCCTACGTCGGGCGCTTCGTGGCGCAAACTCACCGAGTTGATGCAGTAGCGCAGTCCGGCCGGCGCCGGCCCGTCGGGGAAAACGTGGCCGAGGTGGCCGCCGCACGCGTTGCAGCGCACCTCCACCCGCTGCATGTGGTGGGAGTTGTCGAAGTGGTAGCTGAGGGCGTGGCGCGCGGCCGGCTGGGTGAAGCTCGGCCAGCCCGAAATGGCGTGGTACTTCGTGGCCGAATCAAACAAGAGGCTGCCGCAGCCGGCGCACACGTAGCGGCCGGGCTCATAGCTGCGGCAGTAGGCGTTGCGGTAGGGCGGCTCGGTGCCGCATCCGCGCAGCACGGCGTACTGCGCGGGCGTCAGGCGCTGCTGCCAGTCGGCTTCGCTCAGCGCCAGGCGCCGGGGCGGCTCGGGGTTGCCGTATTTGGCGTAGGTGATAACGTCGGCCCAGCGAAACATAGGGACAGCGTGGAGGGACATGAGCGGGGTACAAACGCAGCTGCGGGGCCGGTTGTTGAGTCGCCGTTTCGCCCTCGGCGGCGGTTCAACGACCAGTCAACGACCTCTTTATGACCTGGGCGCGAAGTCAAGAACCGGAAAAAAGGGAAGCCCATCCGCGCCTTTACCCGCCGGGTTACCGTTCCGTTGCGCGACCGGCGCCTAGCTCGCCTAGGGCAGTTGCAATGTCGGCAAACCGGGGGCGGGCCAGCGTATCGGGCTGCACGCACCGGCGCTGCAGCGTCCATAGGTCGTCCACTACGACTTGTTCGGCCGCCGAAAGCGCGTGGCAGTGCGTCAGCAGTTCTTCCAGCAGGCAGCCGAAAGCCCGCACTTCCAGGCGCTGCAGGCCTTGGGCCGTGGCCGCATCGGCCGGCTCGAAAAAGCTGGCCGCGCCAAAGTCGCCGAGCAGGGCGTGGCCGGCGGGCTCCACGAGGATGTTGTGGGCGTACAGGTCGCCGTGGGTAATGCCCTGCGCGTGCAGGTGCGCCGCGGCGCCGGCAATGCCCGCGGCAATGCGTAGGGCGGTCGGAAGCGTGAAGCGGGTGTCGGGAGCGTACACGTCGCGGGTGCAGGTAGCGAAGCTGGGCGGCCCGGCGAGGTTGCCGTAGCTGGGGCGGATGAGCGGCAACACCAAGCCCTCGGCCCCGGCCGGGTGCCCCGTTATCTGCCCCTCCACCCCGATCAGGTGCGCGTGGCGGCCGGCACTGATGCAGGCATCCATTTCGCTGTGGGGCAGCCCGTCGCTGGTCACGGCGCCTTTGAACAGCTTCACGGCCACGTCCTGCGGGGCGGCACCGGCCGGCTGCCACGTCGCCCGGCTGATGACGCCCGAAGCCCCTTCGCCCAACTGCTCGTGCAGGGTCAGCTCGGGCCAGGCAATCTGGCGAATGGGGTGCCGGGCCAGCACGGCTTCTTCGCTGCGGTCGGCGAAGGGGTTGCCGGCGTAGGCCAGCCAGCTCAGGCGCGGCAGGGTCAGCAGCCAGCCGGGCAAGTGGTCAAGCTCGTTGGCGGCCAGGCGCAGCAGCTCCAGCTGGTGGCAGTTGGCCAATTCGGCGGGCAGCGCGCGCAGCTTGTTGCCGGCCAGCATGAGCTTCTGCAGGTGCTGGCAGCGGCCGATTTCGGGCGGCAATGCCTGCAGTTGATTATCGGTCAGAATCAGCCAGCGCAGCCGCGGCGGCAGTGCGGCGGCCGGCAGCGTGCGGATCTGGTTGGCCTTGAAGCCCACCATGCTCAGCGCGGTGCACTGGCCCACGGCGGCGGGAACTTCCTCGAACAAGTTGTCGGAGCAGAAGAGGATGCGCAGGCGGTGCAGGCGGCCCAGGTCGGCGGGCAGCGTGCGCAGGCAGTTGCCGGAAAGGTTGAGGACTTCCAGCGTATCGGCCAGGTCAAATATTTCGCGCGGAAACTCCGTGAGGCCGGCGGCAAGGTCGAGGCGGGTGGCGCCGGCCAATTGCCCGGCGCGGAGCTGTTCGAGGGTGTGCATCGGGGCAAAGGTCGGCAGCGGGCGCCGGACCGTCCGGTTGCGCGTGGCAGTGGGCCAAAACTCGACCAGTCGACGCTTTTTCTCGACCACCGCTCCGTCTGGGCGGCCCAACTCACCCAACAGCCAAAGTACCATTTCAATTCATTGATTCTACCGCGGAGCGCCACTGCTGAAATGCTTCCTCTGCCTCCGCAAAAACGCGCAGCTGCGACCGTGTCCGTGGCAAGCACATCAGCTAACAGCTGCTGTATTTCACGCCAAAACCACCTGGCAGCGCTTTTACCAATTGCTACTCCCCTCCTTGCGACGGCCGCTACGGGCCGCGAAGGAACGCCTTGGTTCGTCGGCACAATTGCCCGGGTAGTCGATTCCAGACAGCGCCTTAAAAAGGATAAATACAACTTCGATCCAGCGAATCAGTCACCCGTAACGCAACTACCTGCATGGAACGCAAGCACTTTTTGAAGAGTCTCCTGGTCGGGGCCGTGACGGCCCCGGCGCTGTTGTCGGCCTGCGGCAAGGATGAGGTGACCCCGGACGCCTCGGGCTCCACCACCACGGGCGGTACCACGGGCAGCTGCTCGGCGGCCCCCACCGAAACCGAGGGCCCCTTCCCCACCAAGCAGCCGGCCTCCTACGTGCGCTCCGACATCCGCGACGGCAAAACCGGGCACCTGCTCACGGCCAAGGTTACCATCACCAACACCAACAACGGCTGCGCCGCTCTGGCCGGGGCACTGGTCGACATCTGGCACTGCGACGCCGAGGGCAACTACTCCGAGTACGGCGGCACCCAGATGCAGTCGACCAACTACCAGGCGGTGCACTTTTTGCGCGGGCGCCAGACCACCGACGCCACCGGGCTGGTCACGTTCACCAGCATCTTCCCGGGCTGGTACTCCGGCCGTGCCACCCACATCCACGTGCACGTGTACTCGGCCAGCGGGCAGTCGTTGAAAGTCACCCAGATTGCCTTCCCCGAAGGCTCCGGCTCGGCCGTGGCCCTGGTCAACGGCTACGCCAAAGGCCTGACGGGCTACACCCCCAACGCCCAGGACAACGTGTTCAGCGACGGCGTGAGCCTGGAGCTGGCCACCGTCACCGGCAACACCACCGACGGTTTTCAGCTCTCCATCTCGCTGGGCGTCCCGGCGTAGGCCAAGCAGAAGTGGCGAGTGACGCTCACGAAGCCAGAATTACCACTCTCCATTGCACCACCTCCCCATTTCACAACTTGTTCCATGCCCCGCACCATCACGCTCTGCTACCGCAAAATCATCGACGCCGCGGCCACGACGGCCTGGGACCGGCTGGTGTGGGAGGACACCTACCAGGAGTTTCGGCTGCAGGCGCAAACGCTGGACCCGGCGCGGCAGCACCGCACGTTTGGGCAGTTGCTGCAGCACGTGGCCGGGGCCGAGCGGCTGCATTTCCTGGTCAGCGCGGCCGTGCGCGGCTATTTGCAACAACTCGGCGGGCTGGTGCCCGACATTGTCGACAACCTGGGGCGCCGCTTTCTGCCGTTCAGCCAGTTCCAATTCGAGCTCATCAACTCCGACCTGCAGGACCGCAGCCGCCACCAGGTTGCCGTCAACTTCTACTCCGACGCGCTGACTTGGCACGACACCATCAGCACCAACCTGCTGGTGTCGGTGGCCGGGGCAGCGCCCGCCGCACCCGGCGCGGGCCAGCCCACCCACTTGGTGGCCCTGCAGCCCTTTCTCGCCATCAGCACCCTGCTGCCTGCCGCTCCGCCCGATGAAGCAGACGCCCGCTAAAATCTTTCTGGCCGAGCAGCGCGGGCTGCTGGAAACCGCGCAGTTCCGGCGCTACTGCACCCTGCGCTTCGGCCCTTACGCCGACGCGCACAAGGGCCCCGTGGGCCGCCTGCGTGCCCTGAACGACGAGTTGCTGGCCGGCGGGCAGTCGGTGCGCTTCCGCGCCGAGGCGCCCGCCCTGCTGCTGGTGCTGCCCATCACCGGCGAGGTGCGCGTGACCGGCCCTCAGGGCACGCCCACCGCCGTCGACGCGGGCGAAGCGCTGCTGCTGCCCCTGCCGGCCGGCGCCGACGCCGGGTTTCGGAACCCGTACACGGCGGATGTCGTCAACTTCCTGCACCTCTGGCTCGATGCCCCGGCCCCGCTGCCGGCTTCGCAGCGCTTTGCTTTTTCCGCCGCAGCATTGGACAATCAATTGGCCGCCGTGGTGCCCGCCGGCAGCGGCCTGGGCTTCGGGCTGCACCTGGGCCGTTTCGCGGGGCGCCACGAGGCGGTTTTTCAGCTGGCCGCGGACGCGCAGCTGTTCGCCTTTGTGGTGGCCGGCGCCTTCGAAGTAGAAGGCCGCCTGCTGCACGAAAAAGACGGCCTGGCCCTTTGGAATACCGCCGCGGTGGAGTTGGAAGCCCTCAGCAACGACGCGCTGGTGCTGGTGCTGGAACTGGCCCTGTGACCGGCGGAGTCGAGGAGGAGTGGCCGGCGGGCCGGCAGCGCGTGCTGCTGCGCCGCTCATCCGCCAGGTGGGCCCAACGCTAGCACTGCTTGCAGCGCGGGCATACCAGAAAGGCCCCGCCGGCGTTGTGGAATGCGTTTACCGCCGGGCCCCACCCGGAGCGCGGCTGCCGCTTAGTGTTATGGCAGCGGCCTGGCGGCGCTACTCCACCCTGTCACCAATCCCCGATTCACTTGACTTATTGGTTACTCCGGCAGCTACGCGTGAGCTGCCTTATTGTCTGCGGCCTGCTGTGCAGCGGCCGGGCCCGGGCGCAAGCGCCTTCCTTCGATTGGGCCGCCACGGTGTCGGCGTCCGCGCCGACGGGCGGCTTTGTCGGCGACTCGCGCATAAACGACATGGCCACCGATTCGGCCGGCAACACCTACGTGACCGGGGGCTTTCGGAACACGGTGCGTTTCGGCACCGCCACCTACAACGCGTCCAACCTCGGCAACGACATCTTCGTGGCCAAGTTCGACGCCCGCGGCACCCTGCGCTGGGTGCGGCAGGCGGGCGGCAACGACAACGGCGACGAGGGCCTGGGCCTAGCCCTCGATGCCCGCGGCAACGTGTACGTGACGGGGTATTTCATCAGCACGACGGCTTCCTTCGGCAGCATTTCGCTCACCAGCCCCGTCGTCCGCAATCCGCAAGTACCGGGGTACGCTGCCTTCGTGGCCAAGCTGGACAGCAGCGGCAACTGGCTGTGGGCCAGATGCCCCGGAGGCAACGGCCCGCACCGCAGCGCCGACATTGCCGTCGACCGGGCGGGCACGGCCTACATCACCGGCCAGTTCTGGCAAGCGGCCACCTTCGGCAGCACCACGCTGACCAACTCGGTTGCGACGTCCTGGCCCGTCAATCCCGACGCCTTCGTGGCGCGCATCGACAGCCAAGGCAACTGGGGCCGGGCCGTGGCCGGGGGCGGGCCGGACGCGGACGGCGGTTTGGCCATTGCCCTCGATGCCCAGGGCAACGTGTACCAGACCGGCTTCAGCGTGGGTGCCAACAACCGGTTTGGCCCGCTGACGCTTGCCACGGGCTGCACATTCGTGAGCAAACTGGACGCGCAGGGCACCTACCGCTGGGCAGTGCCCAGCAGCAACCTCGCGCCGGGCCAGCTCTGGCTGACTTCGGCGTTGGCCGTCGACGCCAGCGGCAACTGCCGTTTTAGCGGCAGTTTCAGCGGCACCTACAGCTTCGGCTCCATCACGCTCACCAGCCCCCCGACGACGCTCACCGCCTACGTGGCCCAACTGGACGCCAACGGCGGCTACCGCTGGGTCCGGCCGTCGATCGGCTCCAGCAACGGCGGATGGGCCGCCAACGCCCTCGCGCTGGACGCCGCCGGCAACTGCTACGTCGGCGGTGTTTTTTACGGCACCGCGCAGATCGGCTCGGCGGCGTTGACCAGCGCGGGCTCCAACGACGCCTTCGTGGGGCAGCTGGACGCCGCCGGCAATTGGCGCTGGGTCATTGAGGTGCGCGGCACGCGCGAGGACGCGGCGACTTGCATTGCCTTGGCGCCGGGCCGTTCCACCCCCAGCATAGCCGGCAATTACAGCTCGCCGTTGCTGGATTTTGGCCAGGGCCTGACGCTGCCGGGGCTTTACTACTCCACGTTCCTGACCCGGGCCCAGCCGCCTCCCTCGCTCCGGCTCGCGGGCGACACGCTGCTTTGCCAGGGTGGGCAGCTGCAACTGGCGGCCCAGACCACCGGCGCCGTGACGGGTCACCTGTGGAGCACGGGCGCCACCACTCCGAGCATCACCGTCACCGCCCCCGGCACCTACTCCGTGACGACCACGTTCCGCGGGGGCTACACCCTGACGGAGCGTATTCGGGTACGCAGCATCAGCCCGAGCGTGCAGATTACGGGCGCCACCGCCATCTGCCCCGGCACTGCCCTGCCCTTGGCGGCGCAGGCCCCGGGGGCGCAGAGTTACCTCTGGAGCACGGGCGCCACCGCTGCGGGCATTACCGTCACGACGCCCGGCGCCTACGCCGTGACGGCGCGCTTTGGCAGCGGTTGTGCCGTTACGGCTACGCACATCGTGGCGGCCAACACGGTGAGCATCAGCGGACGGCAGCAGCTGTGCCCGGGCCAGAGCACCACGCTCACGGCCGCGGCCAGCGGCGCGGCCGTGACGGGCTACCTGTGGAACACCGGCGCCACCACCGCCACCCTGCTCGTGGGGACGCACGGAACGTACTCGGTTACGGCCAGCTTCGCCGACGGCTGCCGCCGCACGGCCACCCATACCGTGGGCCCGCCCGTGGCCAGCGTCGCCTCGGTGAGCGGCGACACGCTGCTGTGCGCGGGCCAGAGCCTACAGCTCACGGCAGTCAACCCCGACGCGCTCAGCTACCGCTGGAACACCGGTGCCACCACGCCCGGCATCACCGTCGCCCGCCCCGGGCTCTACGCGGTGCTCCTGACCTACGCCGGCGGCTGCACCAGCCGCGACTCGCTGCTGGTGCAGCCGGCCCCGCCGGCTCCGGCCTTCACGCTCGGCGCCGATACGACCCTGTGCCTGGAGCAGCCGCTGGTGCTGCGCGCCCCTGCCCTCAGCGGCCCGGGCCTGCGTTACCGCTGGTCCGACGGCTCCACCGGCCCCACGCTCACCGTTACCGAGCCGGGCAGCTACGCGCTGACCGTCAGCTCGCTCTGCGACACGCGCACCGTTGCGCGGCGCGTGAGCTACCAGAGCTGCCTGTTCCTTCCGAACGTCATCACCCCCAACGGCGACGGGCAAAACGACCGGTTCGTCGTCAACGGGCTGACGCGCGGCGACTGGGAACTTACGGTCTTCAACCGCTGGGGCCGAGAGGTCTACCGCAATCCGGCCTACCGCCACGACTGGGGCGCCGATGCCCCGCCCGGCACTTACTATTACCTGCTGCGGCAGGGCCGCACGAGCTACAAGGGGCGTCTGGAAGTGGTCCGCTAGCCGCTTCTTACCCGCTGCACCGACTGCGGCCCGCTCGCACGCCACTCGGGCGCGCAGAGTGGGCCGCTCTGGGTTGTAGCACGCGGTCAGCTGGCGCGGCGCGGCTGGCCCAGCGACTAGGAGCTGCAGGAAAGCGTGGCGCTGCCGGGCTTGTCGCGGGCCCACTCGGGGCGCTTGGCCGCTAAGTCGTCGTGCTCGGGCTGCTCGTCGAAGGGCCGCTTGAGCACCTCGAACAAGCGGTTGAGCGGGGCTAGGTCGCCGGCTTCGGCGGCCTCGATGGCCTGGGCGGCGAGGTAATTGCGCAGCACGTACTTGGGGTTGGCCGCCAGCATGGCGGCGCCGGTGCTGGCCGCGTCGGCCGGCTCCTGGCGCAGGCGCTCCAGGTAGCGGCCCAGCCACTCGCGCAGCTGCCGCAGCCCCTCCGCCGACGACTCGGGGTAGGCCGCGGCCGTCAGCAGCGCTTCCAGAGCCTCGTCGGCTTCTGCGGGGCGGGTGAGCAGCGCGGGCACTTCGTGGGCGAGGCGGCGGAAGAACACCGTCATGTCGACTTCGGCGGCAGCCAGGGCTTCCTGCAAGCTGTCGAGCAAAGGGGCGTCGTCCAATTCGGCTTGGCGGGTGAGGCCGAGCTTGCGGCGCAGTTGGGCGTTGCGGGTGGCCGTGAAGATGCGCACGTACTCGTCGAGGGCCGGGCGCAGGGCCTGCACATCGGCCACCAGCGGCGAGAGGGCCTGGGCCAGCATCATCAGGTTCCACAGCGCCACGCGCGGCTGCTGCCCGAAGGCGTAGCGGTGGGTGGCAAAGTCGGTGGTGTTGGGCGTCCAGTCGGGCTGGTAGGGCTCCAGCCAGCCGTAGGGGCCGTAGTCGATGGTCAGGCCCAGGATGCTCATGTTGTCGGTGTTCATCACCCCGTGCACGAAGCCCACCGTCATCCAGTGCGCCACCATCACGGCCGTGCGCCGGGCTACTTCCCCGAAAAAGCGCACGTACACGTCGGCCGAGGGCGGGCCCAATTCGGGGTAGAAGCGGCCGACGACGTAGTCCGTCAGCTCGCGCAGCTGCTCGATTTCGCCGGTGGCGGCAAAGATCTGGAAGTTGCCGAAGCGCACGAAGGAGGGCGCCACCCGGGCCACCACGGCGCCGGGTTCGGGTTGGGGGTTGCCGCTGTAGAACATGTCGCGCACCACCAACTCGCCGGTGCCCACCAGGCTCAGGGCCCGGGTGGTGGGCACGCCGAGGTAGTGCATGGCCTCGGAGCAGAGAAATTCGCGCAAGGAGGAGCGCAGCACGGCCCGGCCGTCGGCGCGGCGCGAGTAGGGCGTGGGGCCGGCGCCCTTGAGCTGGATTTCCCAGGCCGAGCCGTCCGGGGCCGTCAGCTCGCCCAGGCCGATGGCGCGACCGTCGCCGAGCTGCCCGGCCCAGTTGCCAAACTGGTGCCCGCCGTAGCGCGCCGCGAAGGGCCGCATGGAGGGCAGCACGCGGTTGCCGGCCAGCACCTCCACGGCCGGGCCGCGCTCGGGCGGGCGCTGCAGGCCCAACTCGGCGGCCAACTCCTCGCTCCAGGCCAGCAGGTGCGGGTCTTTGACGTGGGTTGGCTGCACCGGCGAGTAATGGTAGCCGGGCACCTGCCGCGGCTGCAGTTCGCGCGAAGGGTCGGCGCGCAGCGCGTCGGCGAAAGAGTTCTGAAAAGGAGCCTGGTCGAGGGAAATGGGAAAAGCAGACATGTAGTAGCGTACGGATGGCGCGGCAAGTTCGCCAACGCGGATGTTGGGGCGGATGTTTCCGGCCGGGCGACGCATATTCCGGCTTTCTTTGGCCATCATCCCGTTTTTCGATCAGCCTTATGCGCTTCTGCTTACTGCTCCTGCTGCCCAGCCTCTTCCAGCTGGCCCTGGCCGGTCCGCCTCCGCCCGGGGCCGTCGTGCGGGGCCGCCTCCTGCACCCTACCGCTTCGGTGGTGCAGCTCCAGCGGCGCGACTGGCTGACCGAGCGGACCCGCGTTGTCACCGTCCGCCTCAGCGCCCAGGGCACCTTCGCGGCCGTGCTCGACAGCCTCGACGGGCCCACGGCCGTGCAGTTGATCCACGGCCGCCAGTACGCCGAGCTGTGGCTGCTGCCCGGCGACACGCTGGAGCTGCAGGCGGACGCGCGCCGCTTTGATAACAGCCTGCAGTTCAGCGGCCTGGCTGCCGACCCCAATTACTACCGCCTGACCCAGCTGCGCCAGCGCACCGCCGATTTCTACCTCGCCCCCGAAGGCCGGCGCACCCCGGGCAGCCCCGAGCAGCTGCGCGCCCGGGCCGATGCCTTTCGCAGCCGGGCGGAAGCCGTGCTGGCCGAAGCCGTTCAGCGCTACCACCTGCCGCCCGCCTTCTGCCGGCAGGAAGCCGCCGCCATCGGCTACGAGTGGGGCCGGGTGCTGCTGGGCGCCGCCACCGATTACGAGTACCGCCGCCCCATGCAGGGCGCGGTGGTGCGCCGCCTGCCCGACGCCTACTACGATTTTACCGCCGCCCTGCCCTTTCCGGCCGATTCCAGCCTGCCCTCCCTCAGTTACCGACTCTACGGCGACATGCTCGGCTTTCACCTGTTGCGTGCCCGGCGGCAACGGATGGTGTTTGCCGACTTCATTCCCCGGCAGTTTGCCTGGAGCTACGACACGCTGCGGCAGGTGCTGCCCGCCGGCCCCAGCCAGGACTGGCTGCTGGCCCGGCAGCTCAGCCGTTTGCTCGCCCACGGCCGGTCCGAGGAGCTAGCCCCCCGGTTGACCGATTTTCGCCGGCAGTACCCCGCTTCGCCCTGGCTGGCCCCCCTGACCCGGCAAGCTGCTCAATACCAACGCACCGCCCCCGGCCAGCCGCTGCCGGCGTTTCAGCTCATCGACGCCCGGGGCCGCAGCGTCAGCCTCGATACGCTGCGGGGCCGGCTGGTGTACCTCGACGTGTGGGCCAGCTGGTGCCAGCCCTGCCGGGCCGAAGCCCCCGCCCTGCTGGCGCTGCGCCGCCGCTTTGCCTCCCGGCCCGAGGTGCTGTTCGTGGGCGTGTCCATCGACGCCCGGGCGCCGGCCTGGCAGCGCGCTCTGCTGGCCGACGGACTGGGCAGCGGCCCGAACCAGGCGCAGTTTCGGGCCCAGCCCACCGACGAGGCCCTGCGCCGGCTTTACGGACAGCAGGGCGTGCCGTTTTACTGGCTGATCGGCCCCGACGGCCGCATACTCAACGACCACGCCCCCCGGCCTTCCTCCTCGGAGGCGGCTGCAGCCATCGAAGCGGCGCTGGCGGCCCGGCCCTGAATTGCGGAAAAAGCCCGGTCCGGGGCCGCGTTGGTACCACGCGGCCCCGGGCCTTTTGTTGCGGGCGACGCGGTGCCTACGCCTTGCCGTGCACCGTGGGCAGCCCGAGCCGTTCCACGGTGTTGCCTTCAAAATCGAACTCGATGAGCACGGCCGGCCCCTCGCCCACCACCCAGCCGTCGTGGCCAGGCTCGATGGCCACGGCCTGCGGGGCCACAAACTCCTGCACGAACCCATCGGCGTAGCGGATGCTGATGCTGCCCTGGGCCAGAAAGCCCACGTGGGCGTGCATGCACAGGGCCGTGCCCACCACCGGCTGCATGTGCGCCGACCAGCGGAAGCCCGCCGGGTAAATGATGCGCTTGACGCGGGCCGCGCCGGTAGCTACCACGTCGACTTGTACCCCGCCGACTTCGCGGTGCTGGGCGTCTTTCATCGGGGCCAGGAGTTGATTGGGCTGGTTCATGGGAAGCGAGGTAAGGAACACACCGGGCCCGGCAACGGCGCTGGCCCCGGGAAATATAGGCAGCCGGCCGGGTATATATGCGCCCGTTTCAGCAGTTCGCGGCCGGGGTGGGGCGAGCGAGCTTAGCGGCCCGTCGGCTCGCCGAGAAACGCAGCAATAACCCGGCTCATTTCGGCCTGTTGCGCGGGGCTGGCGCCGTCCCACATATCGTTGTGCAAGGTGGCCGGCAGGGGCACCACGCGCATGCGAAACCGCCGCTGCTCGGCCGCGCTGGGCAGCACGCCGGGGTCGGCGGGCTGGTCGCTGCTGCGCAGGGTGAGCATCCGGGGGTGGCGCCGCCGCGGCAGCGGCACCCGGCGGTTGTCGAGCGTGATAACGGCGGCAGCCAGCCGGGGCTGCCGCCCGGCCAGCAGCGCGACCATGTCGCCACCGTGGGAGTGACCGAGCAGCAGCAAGTGGCGGTAGTCGAGGCGGGGGCGCGTGCGCCGCAGCTGACGGCGCACGAAGAGAATGTTTGCGGCGCCCCGCTCCCAACTGGGCAGGCGGTCCTGGTACAAATGGGCCGACGCGGGCGGCAGCGGGGCGTCGCCGGGCAGCTCGTGCTGCACGCTGGCCACCACGTAGCCGTGGGCCACCAGCAAGCGCGCCAGAAACGAGTAAGCCGTGGCTGAACTGCCGTAGCCGTGGTTGAGAATGGCGACTTTCTGCGCCGCGCGCTGCGGGGCCGCCCGCCGTCCGGCGGCGGTATCGGCTAGGTACAGCGTCACCGGCACGGACCGCTGCCGGGCCGCATCAAACCAAGCCAGCTGCTGCACCAGCACCGGCGGGGTGCCGCCTCCGCTGACTGAGGCCCCGGGCCGTCCGCCGGCGCAGCCGCCGAACAGCGTGGCCAGCCCGACCCCGCAACCGGCCAAGGCGCTGCGGCCCGCCACCGCGGAACGGAGCAGCTTCCACCAAAACCGAATGATTCGACCTATCACGCCGCAAAGGTGGGCGTTGGCGGCTTTTTCCCAAGCCAGATTGTCCGTCGGCGGGTCCCACGCTATTTCCCGTTTTGCGCCCACTTCACCTCAGCCCCTGCGTGCGGCTGGGCCGGACGGCGTCACCTGCGCCCAGGGGCGTTTGGGTCGCCTTTTTGGGCTAAAAAAGCAATATCACAGTACCCCGGCCGGCCGCTGCCGCGGCCCGGCCGTAACGCAACCTTTGCCGCGGCCGGTGGGTACACCCACAGACAAACCAAAACCCTCATTCCCATCATGGCCAACTACAATCAGCACCCGGATGAGGACCGCGACTACCGCGGCCGCAATCAAAACTACGCCAATCAAAACCGCGACTGGAACAACCGTTTCGACGACAACCGCCGCGGCCAGCAGCGCTGGCAGGATCAGGACGATAACACCCGCGGCGTGAGCGGCAACGACGGCTACAGCAGCGGCTCGTCGGCCGACAACCGCCGCGACTGGGACCGAAACAGCTGGCACGACGACAGCCGCCAGAACCGCGCCAGCTACGGCAACCAGCAGAGCTACGGCCAGTCGCGCCAGCAAGAGGGCGTGAACCGCGGCGGCACGTCGGACCGCCGCAACGTGGGCAACTACCAGGCCCCCGCTGACTACGACGCGCGCAACCACAACGGCTACGGCAGCAGCTACGGCCAGCAAGCCTACACCAGCGGCTCCGACCCGGATATGTACGGCCGCGGCGACCGAAACAACTCCTGGCAGCAGTCGTCGGCGGGCCGGAGCGGCAACCGCTACGAGCAGGACCGCGACGCGCGCCCGGGCAACCGCTACGGCAGTTCGGACCGATACAGCAGCAATTCCGGCAGCAGCTACGGGCAGTACGGCCAGGGCCGGTCGGACAGCTACGGCCGCCGCACCGACGACTACAGCCAGAACTTCTACGACGCGGACGAAAACAGCCGCTACCGCACCATCCGCGGCAGCCACGACGAGGACGACCGGCACGACCGCGACGAGCACCGCGGCTTCTTCGGTCGCATGGCCGACCGGGTGTCGCACCTCTTCAGCGACGACGATGACCGCGACGACCGCCGCGACTGGCAGGACCGCGACCAGCGCCGCTCCTACTAGGTAGCCTTGCTTAGCCCCGCGGCCCGCCCGCCGGCTCCGGCAATTCCGGGGTCGGGGGCGGGCCGCCCACTTTTGGCCCGGGCCGATTACTTTGGCGGGCGCTTGCGCCGCCCTATCTTTTCCCGGCCGGCCCCGTAAGCCCATTGCTGATCTGACCGGGGTGTGCCCGGCGTTGCGTTTTTCCCCGATTTGCTGTGACCGTTTCCGACGCTGCTTCCGAGTTTTCGCCGGCCGAGGAGTGGGCGGCTTTTCCGCCGGAAGAGCTATTGGCGGGCGTCTTCGACGTGTCGCTGGCCGGGCTGCTGCTGCTGCGGCCCCTCGCCGCGCCCGGTGCTGCGGGCCCGGTCACGGACTTTGCCTACGCCTACCTCAACCCCGCGGCGCAGCGCATTCTGGCGCTGCCGGCCCGGCCGGCGGGCACCCTGCTGCAGGTGTTTCCCGGCGCGGCCCCGGCCGGCGTGTTCGACTTTTACTGCCAGGCCCTGGCCTCGCCCACGCCGCTGCACTTCGCCGTGCTGTTTCAGCGCCAGGGTCTCGACAACTACTACCGCTTGGCCGCCCGCCGCGTGGGGCCCGGCCTGCTCGTCAGCCTCACCGATACGGCCGCCGAGCCCCGCACCGCCGTGGAGCAGGTGCTGCGCGACAGCCAGGCCCGGGAGCAGGACGCCCGTGCCGAGGCCGAGACCATGCGCAACCGCCTGTACCGCTTGCTGATGGAGGCGCCCGCCCTGGTGGCCATGTACCGCGGCCCCGAGCACGTGTTTGAGTTCGTCAACGCCGAGCACGGGGCCCTGGCGGGCCGGCGTCCCCTGCTGGGCCGGTCGGTGCGCGAAGCCCTGCCCGAGCTGGCGGGCCAGCCCGTGCTCGAGTTGCTGGAGGCCACCTACCGCACCGGCGAACCGCACGCCGCCACCGAAACGCTGGTGCAGCTCGCGCAGGGCCCCACCGGCGAGCCGACCCGCAACTACTACAACCTCATTTACCAGCCCACCCGCGACGCGGCCGGCCACCCCGACGGGGTGCTGGGCTTTGCCTACGACGTGACGGCGCAGGTGCAGGCTCGCCAGCTGCTGGAGGAAAAAGAGCAAGAACTGCGCGCCCTGAACATGCTGCTGCGCGCCGCCAACGAGGAGCTGGCCGAGGTCAACGAGGGGCTGCGCCGCAACAACGCCGCCCTGCAGCAGGCCGAGCAGGAACTGCGCCAGCTCAACCAGGAGCTGGAACAGCGGGTGGCGCAGCGCACCCACGAAACCGAAGCCGCCCGCGCCGAGGCCGAACAACAACGCGCCCGCCTGGAACGCTTTTTCATGCAGGCCCCGGCCGCCATCTGCGTACTCGACGGCCCCGCGCTGGTGTACGAGCTGGTCAACCCCGGCTACCAGCGGCTGTTCCCCGACCGCCAGCTGCTGGGCCGGCCGTTGGCCGAGGCCATGCCCGAGTTTGTGCAGCAGCCCATCTGGCAGATTCTGCAGCGGGTCTACCAAACCGGAACGCCCCACGAGGGCCGCGAAATGCTGGTGCAAGCCGCCCGCCAGCCCGACGGCCCGGTGGAGGACCGGTACTTCACCTTTATCTACCAGCCCCGCCACGACGCCGACGGCCGCATCGACGGGGTGCTGGTGTTTGCCTACGAGGTGACGGCGCAGGTGCAGGCCCGCCGCCGGGTGGAGCAGAGCGAGCGGGAGCTGCGCCTGCTCTCCGACGCCATTCCGCACCTGGTCTGGACGGCTACGCCCACCGGCGCGGTGGAGTACTGCAACGAGCAGTGGTGCGCCTACACCGGCGGCTCCGTGGCCCAGGGCCTCTACGACGGCTGGACGGACTATTTTCATCCCCTGGACCTGCCCCGCGTGCGGCAGCAATGGGCCGCCAGCCTGCACTCGGGCCAGCCCTACCAGGTGGAGGCCCGCCTGCGCCGCCACGACGGCCGCTACCGCTGGTTTTTGATGCGCGCCCTGGCCCTGCGCGACGAGCAAGGGCAGATTACGCGCTGGTTTGGCACCAGCACCGACGTGCACCAGCAAAAAGGCCTGGCCGAAGCCTTGCGGCTGGCCAGCCGCAAACTGGCCGCTACCAACCGCGAATTGCGCGCTGCCAACGGGGAAACCCAAGCCATCAACCAGGAGCTGGCCCTGACCAACCGCCAGCTCACGCGCATCAACCAGGACCTGGATAACTTCGTGTACACCGCCTCCCACGATTTGCGCCAGCCGGTGTACAACCTGGCCGGCGTGTTTCAAGAGCTGAAGCGCACCGCCACCTTCCACGACCCCGAGGCGCCCCAGCTGATGCAGATGTTTGAGGCCGCCCTCGGGCAGATCCACAACACCATTCAGGGCCTCTCGGAAGTGGTGCAGGTGGAGCGCCGCACCGCCGAAGACGCCACGGAGCCAGTGGCGCTGCTGCCGCTGGCGCAGGACGTTATCCGCAGCATGCACGAACAGGCTACGGCCGCCGGCGCCAGCTTCCGGCTGGAATTCGACGCGGTGCCGGCCCTGCGGTGTTCCCGGCTCAACCTGCAAAGCATCCTCTACAACCTGCTCTCCAACGCACTCAAATACCGCCACCCCGACCGCGCGCCGGTGGTGCTGGTGCGCACCGAGCTCGTCGGCAACGAACCGGTGCTGCTGGTGCAGGACAACGGCCTGGGCATCGATCTGGCGCGTTTCGGCGCCGACCTATTTCAGCTGTTTCGCCGCTTCCACGACCACGTGGGCGGCTCGGGCCTCGGCCTGTACCTGGTGAACCGCATCGTGCAGCAGGCCGGCGGCCGGGTGGCCGTCGACAGCGCCGTGGGCGTGGGCACCGCCTTCCGCATTACGCTGCCGGCCGGCGCGGCGGCCTGAGGCTGCCGGCCATTGCTGCCCTGCCGAAACGCGGAGGCCGCCTGCTAGCCGGTGTGGCCGAGAGTGTCGTCGGGCACGTATTCGAGCAGGTCGGCGGGCTGGCAGTGCAGCGCCCGGCAAATGGCTTCGAGCGTGGAAAAACGGATGGCCTTGGCTTTGCCGCTTTTCAGCACCGAAAGGTTGGCCAGCGTGATGTCGACGGCGGCGGCCAGGGCGCTGAGCGACATTTTGCGCCGGGCCAGCATCACGTCGAGGTTGACGACAATGGGCATGGTCAGATGGTGAGTTCGGCCTCGCGGGCCAGTTCGACGCCCCGCTGGTAAATGGTGGCCAGCACCAGCAGCAGCAGCCCAAATTTCCAGCTGCCCCAGCCGCCCATGGAAGGATCGAGGACGATGTAGCGCGTCACCGTGCCGAGGCGCTCATCGCCGAGGGAAAACGCGAGCACCAGTGCCTGCAAAGCCTTTAAAGCCAGAAATTCATAGGCATCGATGCCCAGGGCCAGCAGGCCAAGCCAGCGGATGCGCCGGGCATTAGCCTCAGTAAAGGGCGTGTCGAGGCGCATGTCGCGCAGCATGTGGTAGAGCAGCCGGCCGGTCAGCATAGTGAAGAGCAGAATGCCGAGCGAAGCGCGGCCCAGCGAGGAATTCTTGACGCCGAGCAGCGCCAGCGCCACGCGTTTAGCGGCGTTGGGCTCGTGGTAGATCAGCCGGTGCTGGCTGCTTTTCTCGACGAGGTGGTACGGGGGCCGCGCCGGATCAGAGGCCGTTTCGGTTGTGTGCAGTTGCCCCCGGGCCCGGGCAGTGGCCTGTAAGGTGACAAAAGCCAAATCGTTGCGGGCGTCGCCGAGGCTCCACAGGCCAAGCAGCAGGTTGATAGCCAGGCCCACCCCGGCGCCAACATACTGCAACAACGCCAGCCAGCGCAACACACGAAACAGCGGCGGTTCGGGTACGGGTGCGGTCATAACAACGAGTGGTTTGGATACCCCCAAACCAACTCAATTTTTATCGATAAACAATAAATAATATCCGCAATTCGAAAATATTTAGCTGTTCATCGATAACGCGCTAGCAGCTACCCTAGCTCAGCAGCGGCCACACCCGCTCGCGCCAGAGCTGCAGGTGGTGCGCTTCGTGGCCGGGCAGCATGTAGCAGAGGGCACGCACGCTCACGGGCATGTCGCTGGCCGTGCCGCGGCGCTGCAGGGCGGCTTCGGGGAGCGACTCCAGCAGGGCCAGCGTGGCGGCGCGTTGGGCGTCGTATTCGCGCAGCAGGTCGGCCAGCGGGCGGGCGTCGGCGCCGCTGTTCGCGGTGAAGGCATCCTGGTCGAAGCCAGGCAGCGGCGTTTGGTCGCCGCGGGCAATGCTGAGGGCGCGGTAGGCAAACACCCGCTCCGTGTCGACGATGTGCACCAAGGTCTCCTTGATGCTCCACTTGCCCGGGGCGTAGCGCAGCCGGGCCTGCTCGTCGCTCAGGCCGCTGAAGAGGCCGTGCAGCTCGGTTTGTTGCGCGCGCAGGCGCTGCACCGGGTCGTGGCCGGCGGGAATCTGCTGGATGTACCGGTCGTAGTAGGCGCCGTACTCGTCGGCGGCGGGGCGGGTGGTGCGGAAGTTCATGGGGCGAAACTAGAAAAACCGCCGTTGCGAAGGTCAGCGCGGACGGCCCGCGGCCATCTGCCCGGTTTCGCTGAAGGCTTGTAGCGGACCAGAGCCAGCCCGCCCAGCGGTAGGACTTGCTGCAGCACCAGCAAGAAACGGTTAGTGAGTAATTCCTAACTCTAAGGTAGTCTCCTGCTACACAAACGATAATCTACCCGAGTGAGCGAACCGAACGGCCCGCGGCGGCCAGCAGAGTGCGGTGGCGCGGCAGGGCTCTTTGGGCCATAAAATCGGTACGTGCAGCCTGCTTTGGCCGCTTTTCGAAGCTGCTTTGCCGGCGCGGATCCCGCAGGATGGCACAGGAGGGCTACGCCTACGGGGCCGAATACTATTGCCCTGGCTGCCGCCTACCTCTGCTACGCCTATCCCCTTGGCAGCCAAGCCCTAAAAAATTGCCGCAACTATCCGTTGGCCGCCGCGGCTTCCCTCCTACTCCCCACCAAACCCAACACATATGACAACAATTACTCGCTTACTGCTGCGCAGCCTGGCCCTGGGGGCCGCGGTGGCGCTGCAGCTGGCCGCCGCTCCGACCGCCGAAGCCCAGACGCTGGCCTTTCCCGGCGCGGGCGGCTTCGGCCGCTTTGCCACCGGGGCCCGCGGCGCGGCCACCCGCTCGGTGTACGTGGTGACCAACCTCAACGACTCAGGCCCCGGCTCCTTCCGCGAGGCGGTCAGCCAGCCCGGCCGGGTGGTGACCTTCGCCGTGGGCGGCATCATTCGACTGCAGAGCAACGTGCAGGTGGCGCCCAACGTGCTCATTGCGGGCCAAACCGCGCCCGGCGACGGTATCGTGCTCTTCAACAAGCGCGTGACCTTCACCGGGGCCAGCAACACCATTGCCCGCTTCCTGCGCATCCGCCTCGGGGCCACCGACAACCAGGGCAACGACGCCTCGGGCCTGGCCAACGGCTCCGACATCATCCTCGACCACATGTCCTTTTCCTGGGGCATGGACGAGGTGTTCAGCATCAACTGGGACGGCAAGGGCCAGATGCCCGACAACATCACCGTCCAGAACTCCATCATCGGCCAGGGCCTGCACAAGGTCAACCACTCAGCGGGCGGGCTGATTCAGACCCCGGACGGGGGCAAGGTGAGTTTGCTGCAGAATCTCTACATCAGCAACAAGACCCGCAACCCCAAAGTCAAGGGCATCAACGAGTTCGTCAACAACGTGGTGTACGACTGGGGCAACGGCAACCGCCTCGGCAACCAGCTGAACTACGGCTGGTCGGGCGACGCCTACATCATGGGCGGCTCGGCGGGCGTGTCGGAGGTCAACATCATCAACAATTACTTCGTGGGCGGCCCGCTCACCCCGCCGAGCAAGACCACACCCTTTTCGCGCGGCACCGGCACGTTCTACCTCTACGGCGCCGGCAACTACTTCGACAACGACCGGGACGGGCAGCTCAACGGCACGCTGGTGCCCTACGACACCGTGGGCTACCCCGGCATCGTGGGCGCGGGCTTCCGCAGCCAGCCCTTTGCCTACCCGGCGGCTTCCCCGCAGATGACGGCCGCGCAAGCCTACCAGCACGTCATCGACTCGGCCGGAGCCTGCTACCCGCGCCGCGACCAGGTCGACGGGCAGATGATAGCCGAGGTTCGCTCCCGCGGCACCCAGGGCTACTACGTCTACAACGAGTCGGATTTGCCCTTCGCCAACGGCGGCCTGGGCGAGGTGTTCAGCGCCCCCGCCCCCACCGACACCGACCAGGACGGCCTACCGGATGCCTGGGAAAGCAGCCACGGCCTGAACCCCACCAACCCGGCCGACGCAGTAGCTTTCAGCAGCGCGCAGCCGCAGTACCTGAACATCGAGGTCTACGTCAACTCGCTGATCAAGACGCCCGCGCCGGCCTTCGTGAAGCCGCCCACGGACCTGCAGCTGCAGGCCACTTCGGCCGAGCTGCCCGCGCCCAGCAGCACCGTGGCGCTGAGCTGGACCGACAACGCCACCACCGAAACCGGCTTCGTGCTGGAGCGCTCCACCGACGGGGTCACGTACGCGGCCATTGCCCAGCCCGCCGCCGACGCCACCAGCTACACCGACCAAGCCGGCCTGCTGCCCAACACCACCTACTACTACCGCCTAAAGGCCCTGACGCCCACCGGCGCCTCGGCCTACAGCACGCCCGCCTCGGTGCGCACGCCGGCTTTGCCCTCGGCGCCCGCCGTGCCCGCCGCGCCCACGCCCACCGACGGGCAGCCCTACGCCGACCTCACCGCCGGCGGCCTGCAGCTGAAGTGGACCGGCTCGGCCAATACCACCACGTTCAGCGTGTACGTCGGCACCGCGGCCGGCACGCTCACCAAGCGCGCCGACGTGGCCTACAGCGCCGCACCGAGCTACACGCTCAGCGGGCTGGCCGACAACACCACCTACTTCTGGCGCATCGACGCGGTGAACAGCAAAGGCACGACGGAAGGGCCGGTGTGGTCGTTCCGTACTACTGGCTCGGTGGTGCCCGAGCTGGTGGGTTACTGGGCTTTCGACGAGACGCAGGCCGACGGGCTGCAGATTCTGGACCAGTCGAGCTACCAGAACCACGGCGTGCTCGGGCTCGACGACGACGACCAGAGCATCCGGGTGGCGGGCAAGGTGGCGGGGGCGCTGAACTTCGCCACCGCCGACCCTACGCGCTACGTGGTGCGCATTCCGCACCAGGACCAGCTCTACCTCGACCGTAACTCTTTCTCGCTAGCCTTTTGGATGAAGGCCGACCCGGCCACGCTGCCGCAGACCAACAACCAGTCGGCCTACCTGCTCTGCAAGGGCTCCATCACCCGCAACGCGGCCACCGGCGCCACCGGCAAGCGCTTCGACATCGAGTTCAAGAACCGGCAGCTGCGCTTCGCCATCGACGACGACGTGAACAAGGACGAGCTGCAGACCGACGGCACCGTGTTCTATTCCGGCCAGTGGGTGCACGTGGTGGCCATCCGCGACTACGCCGGCAAGAAATTGCAGCTGTACCTGAACGGCGCCTTGGTGAAGGAAATAAGCACCAAGGCCCTGGGCATCGGCGAAACCAGCGCGCTGATTATCGGCAACATTGGCGAGCTGGAGTTTGCTTCCACGGCCAATGCCCCGGCGCCCTACACCGGGCAGCTCGACGAGCTGAAGCTGTTCAACTACGTGCTCACGGCCCAGGACATCATCAAACTGCGCCACGCCGGCCCCCTGCCCCTGCAGGCGTATAACCCCTCGCTGGCCCCGAACGCCCTCGTCGAAGGCTTCGGCGACGTGCGCGTGAACTGGCAGGGCGGTTACCAGACCGACGCCTACAAGCTCTACCTCGGCACCGCCGCTAACGCCCTGAACTATGTCGGCGACGTGAGCGTGACCGACGCGGCCGCCGCCCTGAGCGGCCTGGCGGCCAACACCAGCTACTTCTGGCGCGTCGACGCCGTCAATGCCCTGGGCACGACGGCGGGCGAGACGTGGGCATTCCGCACCGGCAACCCGCGCGGGCTGGTGGCGCATTACCAGCTCGATGAAACCGGCGGCCTCGTGGCCCACGACCACAGCAACTACCACCAGGACGGCACGCTGACGGGCCTGCCGACCAGCAGCTGGAACCCGGCCGGTAAGTTGGCCGGCAGCCTGCTCTTCGGCCCGAGCAGCGCCAGCACGGGCGCCGTGGTGGTGCCCAGCGCCCCGCAGCTGCTCTTCGACCAGAACGCCTTTACGGTGGCGCTCTGGGCCCGGATTCCGGCCAACACCTACACCTCCTCGAACGCCAAGGACTGCTACCTGCTGCAGAAAGGCACTTTTGAAGCCACGACCGGCAAGTGGTACGGCCTGCAGCTGCGCGACGGGGTGCTGACCTTCGGCATCGACGACGGCGTGACCAAAACCGACGTGGCCTTCCGCGTGTCGGCCGCGCCCACCAACCTCTTCAACGACCAGTGGCAGCACATCGTGGCCATTCGCGACGTGGACTCGAAGACGCTGAAGCTGTATCTCAACGGCACGCTCGTCGCCAGCAAGACCTACACCACCCTGGGCATCGGCAAAGGCGACGCGCTGCTGCTCGGCAACTCGGCCGAGAACAAGCCCTTCCGCGACCAGCTCGACGACGTGCGCCTCTACAACTACGCCCTGTCGGAAGCGGAAATCGGGCAGCTCGTGGCCGGCGCGCCGCTGGTAGCCAAAGCCAGCAACCCCAGCCCCGCCGACGGCGCGGCCGCCGTGCCCTACGGCGCCATTCCGCTGACCTGGACCGGCGCGGCCCAGACCTACAACGTCTTTGCCGGCGCCTCCCCCGCTAGCCTCGCGCCCGCCGCCACCGGCCTGACCTCGCCCGCCTTTACCGCCACCGCAGCCCAGCTCGGGGCCCGCTACTGGCGCGTGGATGCCGTGCGCGACGGCGAAACGGCCACGGGCGACGTGTGGCGCTTCACGGTGGTGGACACCGTGCGCCCGACCGTGGTGACCAAGAACCTGACCGTGACGCTGGTGAACGGCGCGGCTACGATTACGGCGGCCGACGTGGACAACCACAGCTTCGACGACTTCGGCCTGGCCTCGCTGACCCTGAGCCGCAGCAGCTTTGACTGCAGCACCCTCGGCGCCCAGCAGGTCATCCTGACGGCCACCGACCCCAGCGGCAACACGGCCTCGGCCCCGGCGACCGTGACGGTTATCGGCGCCGTGCCGGCCCCGGCCATTGCCCTGAGCCGCAGCGACAACACCTTCACCGGCGGCGACGCGGCCACCCTCTTCCTCGGCTACGGCGCCCAGCAACTCACGCTGACGGCCAGCAATGCCACGGGGGCCGCCAGCTACCAGTGGAGCCCGGCCACGGACCTGAGCAGCGCCACCGCCGCCAACCCCACGTTTGCGCCCACCGCGGCGGGCACCTACACCTTCGTCGTCACGGCCACCAACGAGTTCGGCTGCGCGGCCACGGCTTCGGTCACCCTCACCGTGCTCGACGTGCGCAGCGGCCCCCACGGCGACAAGGTAACCCTGTGCCACAACGGCGGCGCCCTCAGCGTGGCCCATAGCGCCGTGCCGGCTCACCTGCAGCACGGCTGCGCGCTCGGCAGCTGCGCCACGGCCAGCCGCGGCACGGCCGCAGCGCCCGCGCCGGCAGCCCGCACCGCGGCGCCCAGCCAGCCGGTATTCAGCGTCTACCCGACCGTGGTCAGCGACGGGCAACTGCGCTACGCTTTTGCCGGCGCCCCCGAGCAAGCCGGCCAGCTGGAGCTGCTCACGCTGACCGGCAAGCGCGTGGTCAGCCAGCCGGTGACGGCCACCGAAGCCGGGCAGCTGCCCCTGCGCGGCTTGCAGGCCGGCACCTACCTGGTGCGCCTGACCACGGCCACCGGCAGCTACACCAGCCGCGTGGTAGTGCAGTAACTAGCCGCGTACGCCTTGCTCAACCGGGCCGACTCCGCTGGGGGTCGGCCCGGTTTTGTTTTACGCCTGAGCCAGCTGCTTTTTCGGCCAGTGGTCGGCCGGCGCGGGGCGCGCCGGCAGTGGCGTCGCTGGGCCAGCCACCAAAAAAAGCCCCGGCCAGGGCCGGGGCTTACGGGGCAGTTTATGTGAGGCGGTAGTTACAGCTTGCCGACGCCGGCTTTGGTCGTAACGGCGTCTTTGACTTCGGCGGCCGGCGTGAGCACGCCGGTGGTAGCATAAGGCACCGTGAGCGTGCAGCCCGCATTGGTGGGCTGCGAGCCGGTGCAGTTCAGGTACTGGTTGCCGCTGGCCGACCAGTAGCCCAGGGCGCTGTTTTTGCTCGTCACCGGGTCGCGCACGTCCTCAAACACGTTGTTTTCGACCAGCAGGCAGGCCGCCACGCGCGAGTTGACGCCCGAGCCGGTCACGTGCTTGAAGTAGTTGTTGAACACGTGCCCGGTGCCGCCGCGGTAGCTGGGCAGGCGCTCCTTGATGTTGGAGTAGTAGTTGTGGTGAAAGGTCATCTTCCGGTCGAGGTTGTCCGAGTCCGACGAGCCGATCAGGTGGCACTTGTGGTGGTCGTGGAAGTAGCTCCACGACACGGTGATGTACTGGCTGTTGCCCTTGGCATCCACCAGCCCGTCGTAGAGGTCCTGGTTGGTTTGCGTGGCCGGGTCGAGGTTGTAAAACTCGCAGTGGTCGATCCACAGGTTCTGGCTGGCCTCGATGGTCACGCAGTCCCCGTCGTTGACGGCCACCTGCGGGCGGTTCTCGTCGTTGATGTAGGTATTGGTAACCGTCGACATGGTGAACTTCAGGTTGCGCACGATGACGTTGCGCTTACCGCTGATGGTCAGGCCCACGCCCTCCAGAAAGGCCGCCGAGCCCACGCCCAGCAGGGTTTTGTTGGAATTGACCAGAACCGACGCGCCCTGCGTGCCACCCGAGATGGTGCCCTCAATCTTAATGATGTAGGGCGAGGTGCTGCTGGCGTATTGCTGCAGCTCGGCCAGGGTGCGCGCGGTGACGGTACTGCCGCCCGCCCCGCCGCTGGTACCCCCGTTTTGCGTCGAGAAGCCCGTCTGCGCAAACATGGCGGGCTCGTTGGTGCCGGCATCGGGCGTGACCGGGTCCGGGTCGGTGGTTTTGGTTTTGCTGCCGCAGGCCGCGAGGCTGCCCAGCAAAGCCCCGCCGATGAACAGGGTGCGGGCGGTGCGAAGAATAACCAGGCCAGCGGCCGGACGGGAAGAGCAATGATGCATGCGCGGAAACGTGAAATCAGACCGAAAAAAAGGCGTGGCGGCGGGCCCCGCCCCAGGCCCAACGGCCCGGCGGCAGCCGGAAGTTTCACCGGCCGCGGCAAAAAGAGCCACCCCACGGCCGGGTTTATTTATGCAAACGTTGTCGGGAACGTTGCCTGCGGGCGTTGCCCGGCCGGCCCGGCCCCGCGTATCTTGCCTTTCTATTTCGCTGCGGTCCATGAAAACAATATCCTTACTGACGGCCGCCGGTGTGGCCTTTACCGCCGGCCCCACCGCGCCGCCCGCCGCCCCGGCGGCCAAGCCGGCCGTGCTCGTGTTTCACAAAACCGCCGGCTACCAGCACGCTTCCATCCCGGCGGGCATTCAGGCCATTCAGGACCTGGGGCAGGAGCACCGGTTCACCGTGGAAGCCACCGCCGACGCGGGCTTTTTCACGCCCGGCCAGCTGAAGCGCTACCGGGCCATCGTCTTCCTCAACACCACCCACGACGTGCTCGACGACGTCCAGCAAGCGGCTTTCGAGCAGTACATCCGCGCCGGGCACGGCTTCGTGGGCGTGCACGCCGCCACCGACACCGAGTTCGACTGGCCCTGGTACAACGGGCTGGTCGGCGCCTACTTCGCCAACCACCCCAAGGTGCAGCCGGCCACCGTCCGCATCACCGACGCCCGCCACCCGGCCACCGCCGGCCTGCCCGCCGCGTGGCCGCGCACCGACGAGTGGTACAACTTCCGCAACCTCGCCCCGGACCTGCACGTGCTGGCCACCGTGGACGAAACCAGCTACAGCGGCGGGACCCACGGCGCCGAGCACCCCATTGCCTGGTACCACGCCTACGACGGCGGCCGGGCCTTTTACACGGGCCTGGGCCACACGCCCGAGAGCTACGCCGAGCCCACGTTCCGGCAGCACCTGTGGGGCGGCATCCAGTACGCCATCGGGCGGTAGCCCGGGTTGCCGCCCGCACCTGACGGCGCCCCGTCAGCCCCGTACTTCCCTTATTTTTCGGCCATGAACCGCTTCGACCGCATTACCGCCCTGCTCGTGCAATTGCAGGCCAAGCGCGTGGTGAAGGGCCCCGAGCTGGCCGCCCGCTACGGCGTGAGCTTGCGCACCATCTACCGCGACCTGCGCACCCTGGAGGAAGCCGGCGTGCCCGTCTGCGGGGAGGCCGGCGTGGGCTATTCACTGGCCGAGGGCTACCGCCTGCCGCCGGTGATGTTTACCCGCGAGGAAGCCACGGCCCTGCTCACCGCCGAAAAGCTGGCCGCCCAGCTCACCGACGCGCACACGGCCCAGCTCAGCCAGGCGGCCATGGACAAGCTGCGCGCCGTGCTCCGCCGCCCCGACCGCGACTACGTGGAGGCGCTCAGCGCGCGCATCCGCGTGTTGGGCGGGGCGCGCCGCCCGGCCGAACCCGCGCCCGCGGCCGGCACCCAGCAGCCCCTGCTCGACGCCATTGCCCGCCAGCGCGTGGTGCGCCTCGACTACCGCGCCGGCCACCAGGGCACGCCCTCCCGCCGCGACGTGGAGCCTATCGGGGTGTACTTCGGCCAGCACTGGCACGTGGTGGCCTTCTGCCGGCTGCGCCAGGAGTTTCGCGACTTCCGCCTCGACCGCATGGTCGGCCTGCAGGTACTCGACGAAGCCTTCGAGCCGCGGCCCGACACCCTGCAGACCTACTGGGCGGAACAGGCCCGACGGCGCCAGACGCAGGTGGTGCGGGTGCGCTTCGGGCCGCAGGTGCTCGGGCAGGTGCACGAAAACCGGCATTACTTCGGCTGGAAGCAAGAGCAGGCGCCCGACGCGGCCGGCTGGGTGGAAATGACCCTGGTGCCCGGCTGCCTGGAGCACTTCGGCCGCTGGCTGCTGCTCTTTGCCGGGCAGGTGCAGGTGCTGGCCCCGGCCGAGCTGCAGGCGCAAGTGCAGGAGCTGGCCCGCGCCGCCCACGCGTTTTTTTGCGTGCCGGCCGAAGTCTGCTGACATAGGGCTGTCACTGGGGGCGCCGAAGTTTGGGCTATCAATCAACCCAAACCCCAGTAAGCCCATGGAAGCCACCCTGGTAGCCACCCCCACCCAAACCTTCGCCAAGGAACTGACGGCCGAAGCCCAGCTCACCCGCCGCGTGCTCGAGCGCGTGCCCGCTGCGCAGTTCGGCTGGCAGCCCCACCCCAAGTCGATGACCCTGGGCCAGCTCGCCTGCCACACCGCCGACCTGATCGGCTGGATCAAAGACACGCTCGACACGACGGAAATTGATCTGACGGCCTTTGCCGGCATGGTGCCCGCGCCGCTCACCAGTTCCGAGGAGCTGCTGGCCTACTTCGACGAGCGCACCGCGGGCGCCCGCACCGGCCTGCAACAAGCCACGGCCGAAGACCTGGAGCAGCCCTGGACCATGCGCAACGGCGCGCAAGTCATTTTCACGCAGCTCCGCGGCGAAGTAGTACGCCACCTCATCAGCCACATGATTCACCACCGCGGCCAGCTCACCGTGTACCTGCGCCTGCTCGACGTGCCCGTGCCCGGCACCTACGGCCCCACGGCCGATGAGCCAAGCTGGCAGGGCTAGAGCCGGGGGAGTAACCGCAGCAAGACGACACCGACCAGAACGTCATAACGAAGCATTAAGGACGTCATGTCTCGACAAGCTCGACATGACGTCCTTCTTTTTTCGTTCGACTTTGACCAGGCCAGCCGCCCTAATTGCGCTTGGCAAGCTACGCGCCGTTACTGGTGCCAGTCCTCCGGCTCGATGTGCACCAGCACGTCGTAGACGGCGGGTAGCTGGGCAATGACTGTGTCCTTCACGGCGTGGGCCACGGCGTGGCCTTCGCGCACGCTGATGTCGCCGTCGACGAGCACGTGCAGGTCGACGAAGTACTCGAAGCCCATCTTGCGCACGATGCACTTTTCGGTGCCGAGCACGCCGGGCACGGTGCGCGCCACCCGGGCCACGTCTTCGGGCCAGGTGCCGGCGGGGGCTTCGTCCATGATTTCGCCCAGGGCCGGGCGGAAGATGTGGTAGGCGTTGTAGACGATGATGAGCGAGGCCCCGATGGCCGCCCAGTCGTCGGCGCTTTCGAAGCCGGGGCCGCCGATGATGGCAATGCTGATGCCCACAAAGGCCGTGAGCGAGGTAATGGCGTCGCTGCGGTGGTGCCAGGCGTCGGCTTTCACGGCCCCGCTGCCCACTTCGTCGCCCACCTGGTCGATGTGCCGAAACAGCCACTCCTTCACGATGACCACGCCGCCGAGCACCAGCAAGGTGAAGGGCGAGGGAATTTTGTGCGGGGTGAGAATGTGGCCGATGCTCTGCCACACGATGATGCCCGCGGCCAGCACCAGCGCCCCGGCCACCAGCATGGACGCCAGCGGCTCGGCCTTGCCGTGGCCGTACGGGTGATTTTCGTCGGGCTCCCGGGCGGCGGCGCGCAGGCCCAGCCACACGAACAGGGAAGTGAATATGTCGGAGGCCGACTCAATGGCGTCGGCAATGAGGGCGTAGCTGTGGCCCAGCACCCCGGCCGCGCCCTTCACCATGGCCAGCAGCAAGTTGGCTCCCACGCCCACCAGGGCGCTGCGCTGCCCGCGCTGCACGCGCTCGGCGGTGGGCCGCACGGAAGGAGTTGATTGTTGCATAAGCGAAGCAGGTAAGGCCGCGGCCCGGCGGGCCACTCAGCCCGGGCGCAGCCCCAAAAATACGTTGGCAAACGGCAACCCGCCGCCGCAGGTTCCCGCCGCGTCTGGGGGCAGGCCGTAGAGGCGGCTTACCGGCCGAGGGCCCACTTCGTGCGGGTGTAGGCCACGCGGAAGCCCTGCGTTTCGGCGTTGCGCTGCGACTGGCTGCCGGGCAAAGCGCCCATCAGTGCCACGGTGCAGCCCTGCGCGGCGGCGTAGCGCAGGCGCGCCTCCAGCAAAGCCAGCTGCGCGCCCTGGCGCCGGCCCGCGGGCACGGTGCTGGCCCCGGCGAGCAGGGCCGCGTCGTCGTACACGAACAGGCCGCCGGTGGCAATGACTTGCCCGTGCAGCTCGGCCACAAACGGCTCGGAGCCCGCGCTTAACGCGCTCAGCTGCCCAAAATCGAGCATAAAGTCGTCCAGGCCGGGCATTTCGGTGCTCCAGCCCGCCGCGGCCGTCTGGGCCCAGAGCAGCTCCTCGCCCGGCTGGATGCGGCGCGTACGCAGCTCCGGCCGGACCTGGGCCGCCGGGCGGTAGTCGGCCGTTAGCTCCCGGTACAGCACGTTGGTGTATTCGAGCGGGTGATACCCGCGCTCAGCCAGCAGGGGCAGCAGGGCGGCATCGGCCAGCGGGCTGATTTCGTGCATGACCGGGGCGCCGCGCTCCAGAAAAAACTGTTCGATTTCGGTGAGCTCGGCCGCGCCGACGGGCCCGAACAAGCCCAGCCCGAAGGTCTGCGTGAGCGGGGACTCCAGACCGTCGAACAGCACGTAGGCGCCGGCCACGGTGCGCCAGGCGGCCCCGCTGCCGGGCTGCCGCTGCGCCCGCGCCGTCACGATGGCGGCGTTGGTTTGGGCTTCGGTGCGTTCGAGAAGTTGGGCCAGGGCGTGGTCGGCGTAGCGCATGGGCGGGAGCGGTTGGGGGCGCAAAATAGCGGACGGCGGCCGCACCCGGGCTCGAAAAAATACCAGGCCGCAGCCGGCTGGGGCCGCTGCGAGCCGGCGGCCAACCAGCCCGGCCCAAACTTTTTTGCGCCCGCGGCGGTGATACTTCGGCGTTCTGCCGATTAATCAGTACATCACCCGCTGCTATGACTACCGACCTGCCCCTGCCCACCGACCGCGCCGCTCAGCTGCGCGCCGAGCTGCTGGCCGACCGCCCCGGCACGCTCACCCGCCTGTACCGGCGTACTTTCCCGATGGTTGAGCGCCACGTGCGGCGGCAGGGCGGCTCGGCCCAGGATGCGCAGGACGTATTTCAGGACGCGCTCCTGGTGCTCTACGAAAAGGCCGTGGCCGGCACGCTCACCCTCACGGCCGCGCCGAGCACCTTGCTGGTGGCCATCAGCCGCAACCTGTGGCGGCGCGAATGGCAGCGCCGGCAGCAGCACCCCCACGCGGAACTGAGCCCCGCGCAGGCCGACGCGCTGCCCGACCCCGACGCGCCCGAACCGGAGGCCGCCTCGGTGCTGGAGCAGCTGGCCCGGCTCGGCGAGCGGTGCCAGAACATTCTGCTCTCCTTCTACTACCACCGCCAACCGTTGGAGCAGATTGCCGCCGCCCACCGCTACGGCAGCGTGCGCTCGGCCACGGTGCAGAAATTCAAGTGCCTGGAGCGGCTGCGCGCGGCCGTGCGCACCGCCTGGGCCGACACCGCTGACTTGCTTACCCGCTAACGCCATGCGCCCCGAACTCGCCCGCCTGCAGCGCATCGAGCAGCACCTGCTCGGCCCCGTCCCCGCCGCCGAGGCGCCCGCCTGGCAGCTGGCGCAGCTGCTCGACCCCGAGCTGGCCGCCGACGCGCAGGCCCAGCAGCAGCTGTACCGGGGCCTGCAGCTGGCCGGCCGGCAGCAGCTGCGCCGGGAGCTGCAAGCCATTCACCACCAGCTCTACGGCCCGGCCTCGGCGGGCTGGCTGCGTGGGGCCGTGGGCGGCCTGCGCGCCCTGCTGCGGCGGGGCCTGCGCCGCTGAGGCCCGGCTGGTTTAGCGGTTCATTTTCCGTGCTGTTTCGCCCGTAGCGGCGGCCCCGCTGGCCGCTGCCAGGCCACGCCTTGCCCGTTTTTTCTTTCGCCGCAGCCGCCTGCCAGCGGCGGCCGACGCGCGTACGCCCCACCCCCAACCACGAGAAACGAACCATACTCTCTGCCATGCACGCATCCACTGAATTCCGCCGCTTTGCCGTCGGCCACCAGGGCCTGAGCGGCCTGCGCGTCGACCAGTACCTGCACCACGCCGCCGGCCTGGCCCGGCCCTACCTGGAGAACATGACGCGCTCGGTTATCGAGGAGCGCCCCACCCGCTTCGCCGAAATCGACGTGTTTTCGCGCCTGATTATGGACCGCATCGTGTTCCTGGGCCAGGCCGTCGACGACAACATTGCCAACATCATCATCGCGCAGTTTCTGTTCCTGGAGTCGGTCGACGCGCAAAAGGACATTCTGCTCTACATCAACTCGCCCGGCGGCTCGGTGTACGCCGGGCTGGGCATGTTCGACACCATGCAGTACATCCGCCCCGACGTGGCCACCATCTGCACCGGGCTGGCGGCCAGCATGGGAGCCTTTCTGCTCTGCGGCGGGGCCATCGGCAAACGCTCGGCGCTGCCCCACGCCCGCGTGATGATTCACCAGCCCTCCGGCGGCGTGCAGGGCCCCTCGGCCGACATCGAAATAACGGCCCGCGAGGTGGTGAAGCTGCGCCAGGAGCTCTACAGCATCTACGCCGAGCGCACCGGCAAAACCGTCCAGCAAATCCACGACGACTCCGACCGGGACTATTGGCTGCGCGCCGACGAAGCCAAAGCCTACGGCCTCATCGACGAAGTACTAACTAGAGGGTAAGAGTTTACGCGCTTGTGAGGGGCTCAGGAGCTGTCATCCTGAGTGTAGCGAAGGGCCTTAGCACGCCGGCGCGGCTGGCGTCAGGTAGTTGCTGACTGCCGTGGCAAGGTCCTTCCCTGCGCAGGCGCCAGACGAGGATGGCCCTGACTTAACAGCGCCGTTCGACGGCCCACAGCTCGAAGCCGCCTGCTAATTAACCGTGAACTTCCATCCTCACTGACTCTTACACTTCCGTCGTCAAATGCTGGCGGTGCTGCTCGCCGAAACGGCGCATTTCCTGCAGCAGCGGCAGCACCGTGCGGCCGTGCTCGGTGAGGCCGTAGCGCGTCACAATGGGGCGCGAGGGCACGACTTCGCGGTGCACCAGGCCGTTGAGCTCCAGCGCGTGCAGGTGCTCGGCCAGCGCCTTGGGCGTGATGCAGTCGAGGTGGGCTTCCAGCTCGGAAAAGCGCAGCGGTTGCCCGCACAGGCAATGAATGATGGGCATGCGCCAGCGGCCGCACACAACGGCCAGCGCGTCCCAGATCGGGCGGAGTTCCTGGGGGTTCAGGGTCGACATCGGGCTATACAAAGGGAAAGTAGCTCTCCAAAACGCCAGCGGACGGCGCAGCCGAGGGCGCTAGGTTTGTAAAGTCGGCCGCGGCGCAAAGGTTTCCCGCGGCCGGTTTTCCCGCCCAATTTCCGCATTTCATGTTTGCTAATCCCTCCTACGACGTGCTTATCGTCGGCGGCAGCCACGCCGGCCTGAGCGCCGCGCTGGTGCTCGGCCGCTCCCTGCGCCGCGTGCTCGTGCTCGACGCCGGGCAGCCCTGCAACCGCCAGACGCCCCACTCCCACGGCTTCCTCACCCGCGACGGGGTGCCGCCCGCCGAGCTGGCTGCCATTGCCCGCGCGCAGCTGGCCCACTACCCCACCGTGGAGCTGCGGGCCGCCACCGTGGTCGGCGCCGCGGCGGACGCCGCGGGGTTTCGCGTCGAGACGGCCGACGGCGCCACCCACGCGGGGCGCAAGCTGCTGCTGGCCACCGGCCTGCACGACGAGCTGCCGCCGATTCCGGGCTTGGCCGCGTGCTGGGGCATTTCGGTGCTGCACTGCCCTTACTGCCACGGCTACGAGGTGCACCACCAGCCGCTGGCCGTGCTCAGCGGCCGCGACTCGGGCTTCGAGTTTGCTCGCCTTATCCACCACTGGAGCCCCGACCTGCGCCTGCTCACCAACGGCCCCAGCCAGCTCAGCGGCGACGAAGCCGCCCACCTCGCCGCCCGCGGCGTAACCGTCATCGAAACCCCGCTGCAGGCCGTGGAGCACGAAGCCGGCCGCCTCCGGGCCCTGCGCCTGGCCGACGGCACCCGGCTGCCGCTCACCGCGCTGTTTGCGCGCGTGCCGTTCCGGCAGGCTTCTGACCTGGGCACCCAGCTGGGCTTGTCCCTGACCGACGCGGGGCTGGTTGCCGCCGACGAATTCGGCCGCACCGCGGTGCCCGGCCTGTACGTGGCCGGCGACAACAGCACCCTCATGCGCCAAGTGGCCGCGGCCGTGGCCAACGGCAGCAAGGCCGCCGCGTTCATCAACCACGAGCTGATTGCGGAAGACTTTTAGGCCGCCCCTCCTCCCGCGTACTCGGTAGTGACCGGCGAGCAACGCGGCCCCCGGCGGCGCCGATAAGGCCGGCACCCGCCAACTCGCTCGGCAGTCGACGGTTCCGTGGTTTCAACGGCGGCATCCCGACCGGCGTATGCAGGGTCGGGAGTCGGCTGCTCGGACCAAGAGAGCCGTCTTGCCCCGACGAGGGCCGGACGCTCGGCGCGAGAAGCCGCGCTGCTTACCACTTCCCAGAGCCGCGGGCTCCATTTCCTCGATAGATAGCCGCCATGAGCTCCGACAGTGACCAGCCCGAATTCTGGGAAGCCAGCTTCGCCGAGAAGCAAGCAATGTGGGGCTTTGCGCCGGCTAATTCCGCTCTTGTGGCGCGGGACTGGTTTGTTGAGCACGCCGTCCGCCAGGTCCTCGTTCCCGGTATGGGCTACGGCCGCAACGCGCAGGTATTCACGGAGGCCGGCATGACTGTGACGGGCATTGAACTGTCCCAAACCGCCATCGACCTGGCCCGCCAGCACTACGGCGGGGCCCTGACTATTTACCACGGCTCCGTGACGGCTATGCCGTTTGACAACTGCCAGTACCAGGGCATTTTTTGCCACGCCCTGATTCATTTGTTGGACGGCAACGAGCGAAAAAAATTCCTCCACGACTGTTACCGGCAGCTTAGCCCCGACGGCTGCATGGTCTTTTCGACCATTTCCAAACAGGCTCCTGCCTACGGCCAAGGCCGCTTGATCAGCCCGGACCGCTACGAGCGGTTCGCGGGTGCGCCCATTTTTTTCTACGACCGGGAATCCATCCGCGCCGAGTTTGGCGACGTGGGCTTGGTGGCCATCCGGGAAATCGAGGAAAACCAGCCGTTTTACCTGATTCAATGCCGCAAAGGGCCGCCCTAGCCCTCGTAATTACCAGTGCGGCGGCGGGCATTTGCCGGGCACCCAAGAGCCAGCCGCGCAGAAGCGGCAACTCACCGCGGGCGGACTTACGTACCTGAAGGCGGCCCGTGGCTTTTCGTGTCACGGGCCGCCTTGCTTTATGTCTGACTCCTCCCTCCTTGTCATCGGCGCGGGCGTGGCCGGCCTGCTCGCCGCCCGCGACCTGGCCCGCGCCGGCCGGCGCGTCACCGTGCTCGAAGCCCGCGACCGGGTCGGCGGCCGCATTCACACCATCACCGGCGACGGGTTTACGGCGGCGGTGGAGGGCGGCGCCGAATTTATTCACGGCGCGGCGCCGCTGACCAAGGCCCTGCTGCGCGAGGCCGGCGTGCCCTGGCACGATACCGCCGGCCGCAATTACCAGTTGCGCGACGGACAGCTGCGCGAGGCCGAAGACTTTATCAGCGACATGCCCCGCCTGCAACAGGCCCTGCAGGGGCTGGAGCACGATTTGCCGCTGGCCGACTTCCTGGACCGCTACTTCGGCGGGGCCAACAACGCGGAGCTGCGCCGGCAGGTCCGGCAATTTGCCGAGGGCTACGACCTGGCCGACCCGCGCCGGGCCAGCACGCTTGCCCTGCGCGCCGAGTGGGCCGCCGGGGGCGCCGAAGACTCGCCGCGGCCCGTGGGCGGCTACGCCCAGCTGGTCGAGCTGCTGCTGCGCCACTGCCGCGCGGCGGGCGTGACGGTGCACCTCAACGCGCCCGTGCACACGGTGCGCTGGCAAGCCGGCCACGTGCGCTGCGAAGGGCCGGCGGGCGCATTCGAAGCCCGGCAAGCGCTGCTCACCGTGCCGCTGGGCGTGCTGCAGGCCCCGCCCGAGGCCCCGGGCGCGCTACGCTTCAAGCCCAAGCTGCCGGGGCTGCGGGCCGCCGCCGCGGCCCTGGGCATGGGCACGGTGGTGAAGGTGCTGCTGGAGTTCGATGAGGCCTTCTGGGCATCGGCGGAAGCGCCCCGGCCGGCGCCGGAGCTGGGCTTTGTATTTGCCGACGTGGCCATGCCCACCTGGTGGAGCCAGCTGCCCGACCCGCGTCCTGTGCTTACGGGCTGGCTGGGTGGCCCCGGCGCCGACCCGGCGGCGTCTGCCGAACAGCTGCTGGAGCAGGCGCTGACGTCGCTGGCCGGCATCTTCGGCCTGAGCGAGGCGCAGCTGCGCGGGCACTTGCGCGCCCACCGCGTCGTCAACTGGGGCGCCGACCCGTGGGCGCGGGGCGCTTACACCTACACCACGGTGGGCGCGGCGGCGGCGCGGCAGGTGCTCAGCACGCCGGTAGCCGACACGCTGTTTTTCGCCGGCGAGGCGCTGTACACCGGCGAGGCCGGGGGCACCGTGGAAGCGGCCCTGAGCAGCGCCGCCGCCGTGGTGCCGCTGCTGCAATAACACCAGCGCCGGCCGGCCGACTTCGGGTTGGTACGTTGGGAGATAGGGTGCCTCACATGATAATGTGAGGATGGGTGGTAGTTGGAAAAAGGCCAATATTTTCGTGCCGACATCCACCTCCCAACCTACTTCCAAACTATGACGACACCCCTTCCGCGCTTATCCATTACCCTGGTGCCGGCGGTGCTGCTGGCGTGGGCAACCCAGCAGGCCCACGCTCAAACCACTCTGCCTCCGGGGCGTCCCGCCAATGCCTGGTCGCCGAGCTTCGACGACCCCACGTACGCGGCCCGCAAGCGCCAACGGGCGGCTGCCCGCCCGGTAGCGGCGCCGCAACCCGCCCGGCAGGCCGCCAGCCCGAGCGGCGGCCCGGCGGCCATTACGCTGCCGGCCTGCTTCGAGCCGCTGGACACCACCGCCACCGGCGGCTGGCAGCACTTCCCCCGCCTCGACGGGTACGACGATGCCTACATCGGGCCAATTGCGCTGGGGTTCAACTTCTCGCTCTACGGCAACGTCTACAACCAGGTGTACGTCAACTCGAACGGCAACATTTCGTTTGGGCAGGGCTTTACCACCTTCACGGCCACGGGCTTCCCGACGGCCGTGCCCATGATTGCCCCGTTTTGGGCCGACGTGGACGTGGAAATGGATGACACCACGGCCATCCACAACAGCGGCAACATCTTCTTCAAGAAGTTTCCGGACAAGTTCGTGGTGACCTGGAACCGGGTGGCCTACTTCGCCCGCCACGCCGACAAGAAAAACACCTTCCAGCTCGTCATCAAGGCCAACACGGCCCCCGGCTTCACCGGCGACGACGTGTTCTTCTCCTACGGCGACATGCAGTGGACCACCGGCGACGCCGACAGCGGGCAGGGCGGTTTTGGCTTCGGCGTGGGGGGTACGCCCGCCACGGTAGGCGTCAACAAGGGCGACGGCACGAGCTTCATCCAAGTGGGCCGCTTCAGCAAAAACGACAGCTCGCACCCCAACAACCAGGACGAAAGCGGCGTGAATTGGCTCGACAACCAGTGCTTCTCGTTCCGCGTGGGCTCGGTGTCGACCAACGCCCAACCGACGGCGGCGGGCCTGCCCGCCGGCAACACCATTACCCTGAGCGTGGGCCAGACGCGCAACCTGACGCTGCAGTTTCTCGGCCCCGAAACCGGGCAGACGGTGTCGGTGGCGACCAACACCAACGGCCTCTGCAACACCACGGTGGCCAACGACGGCACGGCCAACCCCACGGTCAACCTGAGCATCACCGGCGCGGCCTGCAACGTGGGCACGCACACCATCAGCCTGCTGGCCACCGACAACGGCACGCCCGTGGCCTCGCAGCAGTTTGACCTGACGGTGGTGGTGCTGGCCAGCAACCAGTGGACCGGCGCGGTGAGCAGCGTGTACACCAACCCGGCCAACTGGAGCGCCGGCACCGTGCCCACCGCCACCGACGACGTGACCATTCCGGCCGGCGTACCCAACATGCCGGTGCTCAGCACGACGGCAGCGGTCAACAACCTCACCATTGCCAGCGGCGCCAACCTGACGGTGGCTTCGGGCGGCGTGTTTACGCTGGGCGGCAACCTGACCAACAACGGGCTGCTGCTGGGCGCGGGTACCCTGCAAACCAACGGCGCGGCAACCCAAACCTTCAGCGGTACGGGCAACGCCAGCCTCTACCGGGCCACCATCGGCGCGGCGGGCGCGGTGCTCAACCAGCCGCTGGCCCTCGACCAACTGCTCACGCTCAACGGCAACCTGCAGTCGAACGGCAACCTGACGCTGCACTCGCGCATCGACGGCTCGGAAACGGCCATGGTGGTGAACAACGGCTCGGCCGCGGTGACGGGCAACGTGACGGTGGAGCGCTTCATCGGCCCGACGACCAGCCCGCAAATGGGCTACCGCCACTTGGCGCCTCCCGTAACCAACACCACGCTCGCCGACATGACCATCGGCGGGGGCGGCTTCAGCCCGGTTACCAACGCGGCCTACAATACCTCCCCCAACCCCGGTTCGGTGACGCCTTTCCCGAACGTATTCAGCTACGACGAAACGCGCGTAACCAGCGGCGCGGCCGTGGCGGATTTCGACAAGGGCTGGGTGTCGCCGGTGACTACCAGCCTGCTGCCGACCTTTGGCCTGACCGTCAACATGATGGGTCGGCAGATCATGGACTTCGTGGGCACGCTGGGCAACGGCACGTTCAACCGCACCAACCTGACCCGCGGCACCGGCTCCCAGGCCGGCTGGCACCTGCTCGGCAACCCCTACCCCGCCCCCATCGACTTCACCCAGCTCACCCGCACGGGCCTCGATAACGCGGTGTACGTGTTCCGTTCGAGCGGGCAGTACGCGGGCTCCTACGCCAGCTACGTCAACGGCGTGCCGGCCAACGGCGGCTCCAACATTCTGCCCATGGGCCAGGCCTTCTTCGTGCGCACCTCGGTGCCGGGCGTCGCGGGCTCCATGGCCTTCACCAACGCCGCTCGCCTGACCACGTACCAAAACCCCGGCCTGCAGCGCACCACCGCCGAAACGCGCCCGCTGCTGCGCCTCACGCTGGCCAACGCCGCCGGCTCGGCCGCCGATGAAATGGCCGTGTACTTCGAGCAGGGCGCTACCGCCGGCTTCGACAGCGGCTACGACGCCTACCGCCTCGGCAACGGCAACGCGGTGCAACTCGGCGCCGTGGCCGGCGCGGCGGAGCTGTCCATCAGCGGCCTGCCGGCCCTGAGCACGGCCCCCGTGACGGTGCCCCTGCTGGTGCGCGTAGCCCAAAGCGGCACCTACACCCTGCGCGCTGAGCAGCTCCTGAACCTGCCCGCCGGCTGGACGGCCACCCTGCGCGACGCGCTGACCGGCGCCGCCATCGACCTGCAGCAGCAGCCCACGTACAGCTGCGCCATTGCCGCCAACGAGGCCCCGGGCCGCTTCTCGGTTGACGTGGCACCCCGCGTGACCTCGGCAAGCCAAGCCCAGCTGGCCGCCACGGTATCGGTGTACCCCAACCCGGCCCGCGGCCTGGTGTCTTTGGGCCTGCCCGCCACCCAGCAGCCGGTGACGGTGAGTGTGCTGAACGCGCTGGGCCAGCAGGTGCTTACGCAGCGCGTGCCGGCTACCGGCCGCGGCACGGCCGTGGCGCTGCCGCTGACCAACCTCGCCAAGGGCGTATACTCGGTGCGCGTGGCGCTGCCCGAGGGCACCGTCACCAAGCGCTTGGTGGTCGAATAAGCTAAGTCTCTAACCTCCTACGGCGCCGCGCCAGCTTCTTCGCGCGGCGCCCCTTTTCTCCTGCCTACCTACATGACTGCTTTGGTAAAAACCCTGCGCACCGCTCTGGCCCTGGCCGCACTGCTGCTTACCTACACCGCCCAGGCCCAGACGCCGGGCTCGGGTGGCCCCACGCCCGGCACGCCCGCCGCCGACCCCACCGCCGTGCCCCTCGACGGCGGCGCCTCCCTGCTGCTGGCCGGCGGCGCTACCTACGCCCTGAACCGCCTGCGCAAGCGCCGCCAGGCCTAGGCCGGCACCCCGTCTGGGGCCGCAAGCCCCCAGGATGTTTCCGTACGAGCCCGCCGTGGTCCTGCCGCGGCGGGCTCGTCGTTTCGCGGCGGGCGGGGCCGCGCGTTTTCTTTGGCGCAGTTCTTTGCACATGGCCGCCAAACCCGTGACCTTTGCTGCCTTGACCCTCCTTAACCTCCCTCGTTTCGCCATGTTTTCCATTCGTCGCCGCGCCGTGCTGGCCGCTGCCGCATTAGTCGCCGTTCCCTCGCTGCTGATGGCCTGGGGCAACTGGGGCCACCAGCGCGTGAACCGCGCCGCCGTGCTGGCCCTGCCCGCTTCCATGCGCACGTTCTTCTATAACCACATCGATTTCGTGGTCACGGAAGCCGTCATTCCCGATTCGCGCAAGTACGTGCTCAGCGACAAGGCCGAGGGCCCGCGCCACTACATCGACTTGGAAAACTACGGCGAGGACCTGAACGCCATTCCCCACGCCTCGGCCGATGCCTACGCCAAGTACGACGCGGCCCTGCTCGACAAGGAAGGCCGCTTGCCCTGGTACGTGCAGGACATGATGGTGAAGCTGACGGCGGCCATGAAAAAGCAGCACAAGGACGAAATCCTCTTCGTAGCGGCTGACCTGGGCCACTACCTCGGCGACGCCACCCAGCCCCTGCACACCTCGGCCAACCACGACGGGCAGAAAACCGGCCAGAAGGGCGTGCACGCCTTCTACGAGTCGCAGATGGTGGAGCAGTTCGGCAAGACCTACAACTTCAAGCTGGCCGAGCCCAAGTTTATCGAGGACCCGACGGCCGAAATCTGGCGCATCGTGCTGCAGGCCCACGCCGCCGCCGACACGCTGCTGGCCGTGGAAAAGCAACTGGCCGCCGCCACCCCCGCCGACCAGGTCATCGAGGCCAGCAACGGGCAGCCGCGCAAAAACATCTTCAACAGCTCGTACCGCACGCAGACCTACACGGCCGCCGTCCACCAGAAGCTGAACCGTATGGTGGAGCGCCAGCTGCGCACCGCGGCCCAGGCCACGGCCAACTTCTGGTACACCGCCTGGGTCAACGCCGGCAAGCCCGACCTGACCAAGCTCGACACGGAATATACCACCAAGAGCAACGAAAAGAACCTGAAGGAAGAGCTGAAAATGCTCGAAAAGGGCAAGCTCGTGGACTTCTCCTCGTTCACGGAATTCCCGCAGAGCAAGTAAGCCTCACTGGCACCAACAACAACGGCCGGCCGCTATACCAGTGGCCGGCCGTTGTTGTTGGTGCGTGTTTCTCAGGCCAGCTGCCGCTGAGCGGCCAGGGTTAGCAGCGGCGCTTCCACAGCCTGGGCAAACAGCTCGGCGCCGCGGCTGTTGAGGTGTCCGCCGTCGATGGTCAGGTGCAGGCCGCGCTGCCGGCTCAGCGCATCGGCACGGCCCAGGGCGCACAAGAGCTTGTCGGCAAAGGCCAGGCCGACGAAGCTGCTCTGAAACTCTACTGCCGGGGGCGGCGCCGGCAGGGCGGCGTCGAAGGCGGCTTCGGCATCGGCCAGCAGGCAGCCGTGCCGGGCGGCCACCCGCCGGATGGCCGCGTTGTAGGCGCGGCGCGGGGCGTTGAGCCCGCCGGTCAGGTTTTCGCCCAGGCAACCCAGCGTGGCCAGCACCACGGGCACCGGGCTCAGGGCCCGCGCCGCGGTCAGCAGCTGCGCGTAAGCCTGCTCGAAGGCGGCGGCATCGGCCAGCGGTTCGTGGCCCTGCCGGCGCATCTGCCCCAGCGCCTGCCGAAACCAGAAGCCCCGTTCGGCAAACGTGGGCAGCAGCAAGTCGTTGTAGCCCGCCTCGCACACCACTGCGTCGTAGGCCGTGGGCGCGGCGGCCAGCCGCTGCAGCAGCCGCCGGCCGATACTTTGCAGCGGCTCGCCGTTGACGCCCGCGTTTTCGAGCTGCCACTGCGGGTGCCCCCGCGCCAGCCGCGGCACGTAGCCGACGCCCTGGGTGCCGCGGGTGATACTGTCGCCGATAACGAGAATGCGCATAGAGCTTAAGCGTTGAATTCGGCGGCAATATCGGCCCCGCGGCGGGCGGCTGGTGCGCCGCTCACATGCTTATGCGAGGCCCAAGCACGCACGGGCCGGCTCCATTGCAGAAACCGGCCTGTGGTGGTCAGCCCGTAGCTGCCCGTCTTACAGCAGCTCCACGCCCCTGCCCGCCAGCTCGGCGCGCACGGCTTCGGGCCAGATGCTCACCTGCACTTCGCCGATGTGGGTTTTGCGCAGCATAAACATGGTCACGCGCGACTGGCCGATGCCGCCGCCGATGCTTTCGGGGAGGCCGCCGTCGAGCAGCAGCTTGTGGAAGGCCAGCGCGGCGCGCTCGGGGCAACCGCGCACTGCCAGCTGCTTTACCAGGGCCGTCTTGTCGACGCGGATGCCCATGCTCGACACTTCGAAGGCCGACTGCAGGCCGGGGTGCCAGAGCAGGATGTCGCCGTTGAGGCCGCGGCGGCCGGCTTCGGTTTCGGTGCTCCAGTCGTCGTAGTCGGGGGCGCGGCCGTCGTGGATGTCGCCGTGGCTCAGCTCCCCGCCGATGCCGATGATAAACACCGCGCCGTATTCCCGGGCGGCTTCCGTTTCGCGCTGCTTCACCGTCAGCCCGGGGTAGCGCTGCAGCAGCTCCTCGGCGTGGATGAAGGTGATTTGCTCGGGCAGAATGGGCGTGATGTCCGCGTACTCTTCGGCCACGCGCAGCTCGGTGGTGCGCAGCGCCTCGTAGATTTTCGTCACCGTTTCCCGCAGAAACGGGATGGTGCGCTGCTCGGGCCGGATGTGCTTTTCCCAGTCCCACTGGTCCACGTAGATGCTGTGGATGGGCGAGTAGTCCTCGTCGGGGCGCAGGGCGCGCATGTCAGTGAGGATGCCGCGGCCAGCGGGGATGCCCAGCTGCGTGAGGCGCAGGCGCTTCCACTTGGCCAGGGAGTGTACCACCACGGCCCGCTGCTCGCCGAGGGCCTTGATGGGAAACGAGACGGGGCGCTCAATGCCGTTTAGGTCGTCGTTGATACCGGTGCCGTCGAGCACGGCAATGGGCGAGGATACTTTGGTGAGCTGCAGCTGCCGGGCCAGCTCCTTGGCGAAGGTGTCCTTCACGAAGCTGATGGCTTCCTCGGTTTTGAGCAGCTCAGTGGGGCTCAGGGTGTGCGCGGGGGCCGTTTCCATGATTAAAATGGGCATTAATGTGTGAAAAGAGTTTTGTGCGTTTTGGATTTTGCCAACTATTGGCAAGGCTGCGCCCGCCCGAAAAAACCGTTGTTTTTTCGGAATTACCGGACCCGGAAATGCTCGCGTAAGGGCGAAAAAAAAGCCTCCCGAAAAACGGAAGGCTTACAAAATCAACAGTTGATTAGGAGTCTGTAGATCAGACCAATAGCCTTCCATCGCGGAACATATTATTGTTCCGGTTCTGGTTATTGAGGCTGTTGGTAAACTGACGCATGGGGGTGCTTGGGAAGCGTTTCGAAGGCTAAAATAGAAACCGATTGTTACGCCGCAAAAAATTAAGACAAATAATTTTTCCGAGGTGCTCGATTTCTCGCGTACGTGTGTGACCTATCGTTACGCAATTTCCAGCCCAGTAGTTCGGCCTTGCCACGCCAGGTTTGGCGCTTGCGTGCGTGGGTTGTTCCTTTGCAGCTTATTCGAAGCCCGGCAGCAACCTTTTGGCCGGCTTATCTCGAATAGGCGAATAAGCCGCCACCTCACCCGCATTATTGCGCATGCGCCAAGCCATTGCCGTCCTGCTTCTTTGCTCGCTCTCGGTGCACTGCGCCGGGCGCCTGGGCATTGTGGCCAGCTGGTGGCTGCAGCGCGACTACGTGGCGCGGGTGCTCTGCATCAACCGCGACAAGCCGCAGCTGCACTGCAACGGCAAGTGCCACCTGCGCAAGGAGCTGAAAGCCGCCGATGCCCGCGAGGCCAAGCAGCAGCCCGGCAACCACAAGCAGGCTTTCCAGGACATCGTGCTGGCCTGCCCGGCCCCGGCCGCCCTGCTGCCGGCGGCCCCGGCCTGGTTTGCCGAAGCCGCGCCCCGCTACGGCGCCCTGCGCGTGCCCGCTTACGCCTGGGCCCGGCCCGGCCCCGATTACCCGCCCGCGGAGGGATGATTGATTCCCGTTTCTTCCCGGAATTCGGCGGACCAGCCCGGTCCGGCGCGACGCCATTCGTGGCGTCCGGCGCCGGCATTGGCCCGTCCCAATCAGCCTATCACGCAGTGAAACAAGCACTACCAATGCTACTCGTGGCCCTCGTCGGGGCCCCGGCGGCTCGGGCGCAGCAGCGCGCCTGCCAGGGCCGCATTTTCGACGCCACTACCAAGGAGCCGCTCGTCGGGGCCACGGTGCGTACCCCGGACGGGGCCGCCGGCACCGCCACCGACGCCAGCGGGCAGTTCAGCCTCGCCACCAACGCCGCCGAGCTGGTGGTAACAGCAGTGGGCTACCAGCCGCAGACCGTGGCCGCGGGCCCGGGGCCGCTGCGCGTGGCCCTGGCGCCGGCCGTGCAGGATTTGCAGACGGTGGTGGTAACGGCCTCGCGCGAGGCCCAGCTGCGCACCGATGCGCCGGTGGCCATCAGCAAGCTGACCCCGACCGTTATTCAGGACACCAAGCCTACCCTGCTGGTCGAGCTGATCAACAAAGTGCCGGGCGTGGTGATGCTCAACTACGGCAACGAGCAGCACGCCATGGGCATTCGGCAGCCCTTCGGCACCTCGGCCTATTTTCTGTATCTGGAAGACGGCATTCCGCTGCGGCCCATGGGCGTGTTCAACCACAATGCGCTGCTCGAAACCAACCCGCTGGCCATCAACTCCATCGAGGTGGTGAAGGGCCCGGCATCCTCGCTGTATGGCCCCGAAGCCGTGGGCGGGGCCATCAACGTGCTGACCAAGCGGCCGACCAGCGTGCCTACGGCCAGCGTGGGCGTGCAGGCCGACCAATTCGGCTACCGCCGCGTGCAGGCCGCGGGCGGGGGCATGATTACCAATAAGCTGGGCGCCTTCGTGAGCGGCTACGCAGCCCGGCAGCGCCACAGCTGGCTGGCCTCGTCGGACTACGACAAGGCCTCGCTGAACGCCCGGGTGGAGTACGCCCTGAGCCCGCGGCTGCGGCTGACGGCGGCCGGCTCTGTCAACGACTACGACTCGCAGACCAGCAGCGCGGTGGACAGCGTGGCCTACTACCGCCGCGAGTACTCCAGCACCTCCGACTTCACCTACCGCAAGGCCTATGCCCTGCGCGCCCGCCTCACGGCCGAGCAGCAGTGGACGGAGCGGCAGGCGACGAGCCTGACGGGCTACTTCCGCGACAACTCCCTGGGCCAGAATCCGAGCTACGGCATCCGCTGGAACCCGACGCCCTCAGCCACGAACGACCCCAGCAAGGCCCGCGGGGAAGTGAACGTGAGCCGCTTCAAGAGCTACGGGCTGATTGCCCAGCACAGTGTGCGCTGGCAGTGGCTGGATTCGCGCCTGCTGGCCGGCACCAGCCTCGACTACTCCCCCACCCGCTACGACGCCCACCAAATCGACCTGGCAGCCCAGCTGCGGGCAGGCGGCCGGTCGGTGGAGCGCTACACCATCACGGCCGACCGACCCGATCTGCCCATTGCCGACTACACCACCGACCTCGTCAGCTCGGCCGGGTACGCCCAGCTCGATGTGCACCCGCTGCGCCGCTTGCAGCTGACGCTGGGCGGGCGCTTCGACCGCCTGTCGTTTGCCTACCAGAACCGCCTGGATCAGTCGCGCGGCACGAAGGCATACCAGCAGGCCACGCCCAAAATCGGGCTGACCTACGACCTGGGCCGCGGCCGCGGGCTCTACGCCAACTACTCGCAGGGCTTCTCGCCGCCGGGCCTGACGAGCATCTTCCGCAAACGCCCCGGCACCGGCGTGACGGCGGGCGGCGTGAGCGTGCCGGCCGATTTCTACTACAACCTAGAGCCGGCCCGCTTCTACAACCGCGAGGTGGGCGGCTGGGCCTCCCTGCTCAGCGGCAAGGTGTACGTCGACGTGGCCCTGTACCAGATGGACGGGCGCAACGAGCTGCTGAGCATCCGGCAGCCCGATAACTCCACCGACTACCAGAGCGCGGGCAAAACCCTGCACCGCGGCGTGGAGTACGGCCTGACCTGGAAGCCCACCGCGACGCTGTTTTTCCGCGCCGGCGGTACCAACGCGGTGCACCGCTTCGAGCAGTTCGTGTTGAGCACCAACGCCAATGACGCGGTGCAGAACGTCAACGGCAAGGACATGCCCCAGGCCCCGCGCTGGGTGGCCAACGCCGAGCTGACCTACAAGCCCCGCTGGCTGCCGGGCCTGCGCACGGCGGTGGAATACCAGCGCATCGGCCCCTGGTACCAGGACCAGGTGGAGCGCGTGCGCTACGACGACCGGACCTTGTTCGGGGCCCGGGGCGTGAGCCTGCTCAACGCCCGCGCGGGCTACAGCTGGCGCGAAACGGTGGAAGTCTTCGTGAACGTGCTCAACGTGACCGACGAACTGTACGCCAACGCCGCCACCCGCGGCAACGCCCGCACCGACCGCACCACCTACACCCCCGGCGCCCCGCGCACGGTATCGGCGGGCGTGCAGTACAATTTCATTGGCAAGAAATAGCAGCTGCCTCCGTGCCCGCACTTATCTCAATCATGCAAACTCTCGAACAAGCCGCGCCAGTCCGCGGCCCTATCCGCCGGGCCGTGCAGCGCCATATGTACCGCTGGCACCGCGTCATCGGCCTCCTTTCCGTCGTGCCCGTTATCTGCTGGACGCTCAGCGGGCTGCTGCACCCGCTGATGAGCAACTGGCTGCGGCCCCAAATTGCCCGCGAAGCCCTGCCCCCGCTGCCCGCCCCGCGCCCGGCGCTGCCGCTCACGCAAGTGCTCCGGCAACACCACCTGACCCAGCTGCGCAACGTGCGCCTGGTGCGCTGCCAGGGGCAGCCGACCTACCAGTTGCTGATTGACGGCCCGACGGCTCAGCCGCGCTACTTCAGCGCCAGCACCGGCGCCGCGCTACCCGCCGACGCCGACCGCCAGTACGCCGAGCAGCTGGCGCGCTACTTCGCCCAGGATTCCACGGCCGGCATCCGCAGCGCCGAGCGGCTGACCCAGTTCGACGCCGAGTACAAGTTTGTGAACCGCCTGCTGCCGGTGTGGCGCGTCACCTTCGCGCGGCCCGACGGGCTGACGGTGTACGTGGAAACCATGCCCGTCCGGCTGGCCACGTTCAACAACGCTACCCGCGCCGCCTTTATCCGGGGCTTCGACGCGCTGCACAGCTGGGGCTGGGTGGAGTGGCTCAGCGGCAGCAACACGGTGCGCGTGCTGCTGATGCTGGCCTTGCTGAGCGTCATCATCGGCTCGGCGGTGAGCGGGCTGGTGATTTACGGCTTCATGTGGGGCCGCTTCCGCCAGCCGCGCAGCGCGGCGGATAACGTCGGCTGGCTGAAAAGGTACCACCGCGCCGTGGGCCTGGCCGTGGCCCTGGTCACGCTCACCTTTGCTGGCAGCGGGGCCTTTCACGTGTACCTGAAGCTGCACCCCGACGAGCGGCTGCGCTACCAGCACGCCCCCATTCTGGCCGCCGACCGCCTCGCCGTCGACCTCACCCAGCTGCCCATCGACTGGGCGCGGGTGCAGAACGTGGGCCTGGCCGAATTCGACGGGGAGCTGTACTACCAAGTGTTTCAGCTGCCCGCGGCGGAAGACGCTGCCGACCAGGCAAGCGGCCGGCAGGGCGGCGCCAGCACTGGCCAACCGGTAGAAGCCGTGCACGCCGCGCCGGTGCACTACTACCGCGCCGACACCGGTCAGCTGCTGCCCGAAGGTGCCGAGCGGCACGCCCGCTTTCTGGCCACGCGCTTTTACGAGCAAGCTGCCGGCCCCGAGGCCGCTACGCCCGCCATTGAGCAAACCGCGCTGATTGACCACTTCGAGGGCGAGTACGGCTTCATCAACAAGCGCCTGCCGGTGGTGAAAGTGGCCCTGCGCACCCCGAGCAAGACCACGCTCTACGTGGAGCCCGCCACCGGCCGCCTGGCCGCCCGCGTCGACAACTTGGACCGCTACGAGGGGCTGAGCTTCGCCTTTCTGCACAAGTACCACGCCGTCGGCAGCCTGGGCAAAAACGTGCGTGACGCCATTACCATGCTGGCCGCCGCCGGCGTGCTGGCCGTGTCGCTGCTGGGTTTGGGGCTGTTCATCAAAACCAAGTAGCCGCCCCAACGACGAAACGCGTCTTTCTTGCCGCCGGCCGGGCCTTGCTGCGGGCCTGCCAATCGGCCCCGGAGCAAGCCGGCACTAGCGGCCCGGCACCCGAAAACACCCGTGCCGCCGTGATGCAGCACCACGACGCGCTGATGGCGCGCCTGGACGACCTCGTCAAGGAACAATTGCGCCTGAAAGGACAGCTGAAGCGTATGGCCCGCGGCGCCGCCGCACGGCCGCCGGG
>NZ_JAJFAV010000025.1 GCF_020711235.1 Hymenobacter sp. 15J16-1T3B
CGAGCCTCCTGCATCAAGCGGCGGGTAGGCTCGCCGGCGGCGTGGCCGGGTTGCCGCCGGATGGTCACGCACAAGCGGTTGTGGCAGCACTATAAGGTAGCCGCCCGCATCGTGGAAGCTGCCAGCAAGGTCGCCACGAAATAAGCGGCCGCTGATTCGGCGTTGCCTTGGCAGTCGGCAAGGCCAGCAGGTAAGTTGTCTGTCATCCTTTGGCTAGCAGCGAAAGGGACTGGCCAAGCCGCTAATCACGCAGCCCTAACCCGCATTGGCTATATTTGGTAGGCAGGGCCAGTCGCTCAGTTGCCGAGTCGCGCCCCCTATTTTACTGGCAGAAATGGCTTTACCTCGCTTCTTGTGGTGCCTGGCACCCTTGCTGTTGTTGCTGCTGTCGGCTTGCAGCGGGCCGTCGACACCGCGCGTCTACCGCGTCGGGTTTGCGCAGTGCAGCACCGCGGGCACCTGGCGGCAGGCCGTGTCGGCGGGCATGGAGCGGGAGCTGAACTTTCACCCCGAGCTGCAGCTGCGGGTGATGGACGCGCGCGACAACAGCCAGCGGCAGCAGCAGCAGATTCGGCAGCTGCTGCGCGAGGGCATCGATTTGCTTATCGTCTCGCCCTACGAATCGGCCTCCCTGACCCCGGTTATCGAGGAGGTGTACCAGCGCGGCATCCCGGTGGTGCTGCTCGACCGGCGCATCAACTCCGACCACTACACCGCGTTTGTGGGCGGCGACAACCTCGACGTGGGGCGCACGGCTGCCCGGTACGCGGCGCGCCTGCTCCACGAGCGGGGCGGCGTCATCGAAATCCTGGGCGCGGCCCGCTCGCCAACGACGATAAACCGCCACAAAGGCTTCAGCCAGGCCCTGGCCGCGTTTCCCGCCATGCCCCTGGTGGCCCAAATCGACGGCGACTGGAACCAAAAGGGCCTGCAACTCCCGCTGGCCAAGGCCCTGCAGGCCCACCCCGAGACGACGCTCATCTTCGCCCACAACGACCGGATGGGCCAAGGCGCGGCCGAAGTGCTGCGGCGCCTGGGCCGCACCCGGCAAGTGCGCATCATCGGCGTCGACGGGCTCGAGCCGGTGCTGGTGCAGCAAGGCGAGCTGACGGCTTCGCTCTTGTTTCCGCCCGCGGGCGAAGACGCCATCCGCACGGCCGCCAGCATCCTGAACCACCAGCCCTTCAAGCGGGAAAACATCCTGGGCACCATGGTCATCGACTCGACCAACGCGGCGACGATGCGGCACCAAGTGGGGCGCATGATGAGCCAGCAGCACGACATCGAGCGGCAGCAGCAGCTGTTGCAGCGCCTGCAGCACACCTACGCCGCGCAGCAAACGGCCCTCTACGGCTTGCTGGCGTCGCTGATCGGGGCCCTGGCCCTGGGCGCAGTGGCTTGGCGCTCGGCCCGCCACAACCGGCAAATCAACCGCCAGCTGGCTCTGCAGAACGCGGAAAACGACAACATCAACCGGGAGCTGGCCAGCCAGAACCAGGAGAATGACCGCATCAACCGGCAGCTGGTCAGCCAGAACGCGGAAAACGACCGGATCAACCGCCAGCTGCTGCTGCAAAACGAGGAAATCCGGGCCCAGCGCAACCAGCTCGAAGCCCTGGCCCAGCAGGCGCAGGCCGACACGGAAGCCAAGCTGCGCTTCTTCACCAACCTGTCGCACGAGCTGCGCACCCCGCTGACCCTCATTCTGGGGCCGGTGGAAGAGCTGCTCACCAGCGGCGCCGTGCTCAGCGAGGCACAGCGCCAGGACCTGGCGCTAGTGCGCCGCAACACCCAGCGGCTGCTGCAACTGGTGGCGCAACTGCTGGACTTCCGCAAAATGGAAGTGGGCAAAACGGCCGTGCGCGCCACGCAGGGGGATTTGGTGGGCTTCGTGCGCGAGATTGTCGAGCTGTTCGAAAAGCCCGCCCAGCTGCGCGGCGTCGAGTTGCGGCTCGTCAGTCCCGAGCCGCAGCTCGTGGCTTGGTTCGACGGCAACATCCTGGACAAGGTGTTCTTCAACCTGCTCTCCAACGCCGTGAAATTCACCCCCGACCGCGGCACGATTACCATCAGCCTGCAGCCCGCCGAGGGCGGCCGGGCGGTGGCGGTGAGCATCGCCGACACCGGGCGCGGCATCTCGGAGCAGGACCGGGCGCACATTTTCGAGTGGTTTTACCAGGGCGAGCCGGCGGCCGGGGCCAAGGGCTCGGGCATCGGGCTGGCGCTGGCCCACGGGCTGGTGCGCCTTCACCAGGGCCAGCTCACGTTCAGCAGCCTGGCGGGCAAGGGCAGCACCTTCACCGTGACGCTGCCGCGCGAACTGCCCGCCGAGCTGCTGGCCAGCCACGCCACCGAGGCAGCGCCCGGGCTCCACGAACCGGCGGACGCGCTGGTGGAGCTGCTGCCGGCCGCCGAAACGCCGGCCAGCGCCGACAGTGAAACGCTGGTGCTCGTCATCGAAGACAACCAGGAAGTCAACGACTTTCTGGTGCGTAAGCTGGGCGCGGATTTCCGGGTGCAGAGCGCCACCGACGGCCACACGGGCTTCCGGCTGGCCACCGAGCTGCTGCCCGACCTGGTGGTGTGCGACGTGATGATGCCGGGCCTGAGCGGGCTGCAGGTGGTGCAGCAGTTGCGCGCCGATTGGCGCACCTCGCACATCCCGGTCATCCTGCTCACGGCGCGCGGCGCGGCCGAGCAGCAGGTGGAAGGCGTGCAGGCCGGCGCCGACGTGTACCTGACCAAGCCCTTCAACCCCGCCTTTTTGCTCGAAAGCGTGCGCACCTTGCTGGCCAACCGCGCCCGGCAGCGCGAGCATTTCCGCCGGGAGTTCCGCCTGGATGAGCCCGCCCTGACGCCCGATGAGCAGTTCGTCGTGAACCTGACGGCCACCGTGGAGGCGCACCTGAACGACGCCAGCCTGGGCGTGGAGGACGTGGCCCGCCTGCTGGGCCTGACGCGCATGCAGCTCTACCGCAAGGTGAAAGCCCTGCTGGGCACGGGCGTGACGGAGTTTATCCAAGGCCGGCGCCTGGTGAAGGCCGCGGAGCTGCTGCTCGACGAGTCCCGCTCCATCACCGACGTGGCCTACGAGCTGGGCTACTCCACGCCGTCGTATTTCTCCAGCAGCTTCCGGGCCCGCTACAACCTCTCGCCCTCTGAATACCGCTCCCAGCACACCGCCCAGTAACGCCAGTACGCGGAGCCGCTTGGGGCAAAGCCCGACTAGGCGCAGCAGTGGTCCGTCACTGGGATGGGGTAGTAGCCACAAGCTCAAACCACGGTTACATCGGCCCGGCCCCGCGGCAAAAGTGGCGCGGGGCCGGGCTGTTTGTTGACCCAGTAAGAACCGTTCACGACCAGCCGCGGCCAGGCGCCGTAGCGCCCGGGTGTCGTGCCCCGACGGGCTGCTGTATAGGTTTTTGAAACAGCACAGGTGCAGCGCCGCGCCTGTCTTGCGCGGCGCGGGGCACGCTCCACGACGAGACCTGCACATACGTTTCTGCATCAGGCCTGAGTCCGCCAGAATAGGCGGGGCAACGGCTGCTCACGCCAGCTGGTGCGGCCGTAGCTGGCCCCGGCACGAGGACGGGCATCGGTAAGCGGGGGTGGGAAGCCGGGGTTGTGTGATTGGGGCGTACGTGCGCTAAAAGTTTTGTGACAGTCTTGTTCTAAAAACGAAAACGGGTGCTTGGATGCACAAATGGTGTGGTTAGTAAACTACTGATTTGTAAAGCGCTACAAAATAAGTGGCGAATGAACGGCCTCTGTTGAAAATCAGAAAGAGGAATACCGGACCCGCTAAGACATTTGATAGGCTGGCACTTCGCCGATGCCACTCCAACACTTGGAAACCCCGGGCAGCAGCTAAGCCCGCCCGCGGTAACCCCAGCGACGTGGGCCGCAAGCAGGTAGCCGGGCTGGCTGCGCTACGCGGGCCCGAGTCACCAGTCAGGCCGACAGCATTCGGGCGCGGCAACCAGCTCCTGGAACGCCACCGCTGCCGGGTCGTGCTGGGCCCACCAACCCGAGCCCGCGCTTTCGTCTTCCATTTCCCACCCTTCCCTTGATGATGTATTCCGCTCTCGAAGCTCCCCGGGTGGCCTCGCTGCCGCCGCTTCGCTTTGCTCCGCACACTCTACCTGCCGTGGAGCCGCCGCACGGCCAGCCCGCGGCCGAAGTAGTTGAACTGCACCGGCACGCCGACTTCTTGCTGCGCTGGCAGGCGCTACCCAGCACCCGCCGCCCCCCGCTCTACCTGGTGTTTATGGTGACGGAAGGGGAGGGGCTGCACCGCATCGGCGGCGAAACCTTCTACGTGCGCGACCAGGCGCTCTGCTTTCTGGGCCCGGCGGCGCTGGCGACCTGGCAGCCGGGTCCGGCCGCCCGGCAGGGCTACTTCTGCGCGTTCACCGAGGCCTTTCTGCTGGCCGACCGCGAAGACAAAACCCTGCTGCGCAGCCTGCCTTTCTTCGCGGGCCCCAGCGCCGCCACGGCGCTGACCCTGCCCGCCGAGGCGGGGCGCTATTTTCTGGAGTTGTTCGAGCACATGGCCGACGATGCCCAAGCCGAGCCCGCCGAAGCGGCCCCCTTGCTGCGGGCGCAACTGAGCCTGTTGCTGCTGCGCGCGGCGTTCTTCTACCGCGAAGGCCTGCCGGCCGGCCCGCTGCACTCCGCCGGCCAGCGCCTGACGGCTGCTTTCCTGGCGCTGCTCGAGGAGGACCTGGCGCCGGCACGCGCGGGCGAGCCCGTCCGCCAGGGCAGCATCCGCGCCTACGCCCGCCGGCTGGGCGTGAGCCAGAACCACCTCAACGACGCGGTGCGCCGCCACACCGGCCGCTCGGCCGGCACCCTGGCCCACGACGCGCTGGCCCGCGCCGCCGCCGAGCTGCTGGCGCGCGACGGGCGGCCCGTGCACGCGCTGGCCCGCCTGCTCGGCTTCGCCAGCGCTACCTATTTCGCCCGCTTTTTCCGCCTCCGCACCGGGTACAGTCCCTCCCAGCAACGCCGTCACCTCAATCGAGAAACGGCGTGAGAGCGGCTGACAGCCGCGGATCAGGGAGGATTCCGCTGTACCCGCTCAGTTGCTCGTCCCCATGTGGTTAGCGCCAGCATGATTAAACACCCCATTTCTGCAGCAGAGATGGGGCGTTTTTTTGAGCCGAAGGATAGAAGAACACGCACCGAAGACTAGCGGCCAGGCTTTTGCTAGGTTGGGATTCAAGCAGACGAATAATGCGCGGCCCGATGGCGAGTGAGGAAAAGGCGGAGGGCTTGCAAGCGGGTCTGGTGAGCCAGAAACACCCCTTGCCTGGCCAGGCTGGTTGAATGCAGACGCAGAATACGTACACGGCTGGTTCCCAGGCAACTTCGGCGTGGAGCCTCTAGCTCAGCTTGTTGAGGGCCACGTGGTTTGCGTTTTGCAGGGAATGTGGCTGCCGGTTCGTGCGAAGTACGCTGTGCGGACGTTAGTGCTTCTTTGAATTATAAAATAATACGAATAAAAAATTATAAATAATCAAGGTATTCCGTCGGTGTTTTGATATCTTATCCCGCTCACTGCGGCGGCTTGTAGATGCTTGGCTTGGCCCCACTAGGAAGCCGTTGCTACAACCCGCTGCTATCTGGTTGCCCTCCACCGCCTCCAGATGATGCATCTGCGTTCTGTGCGTCCGGAAAAACGCAGGAACCAGGCTTGCGACGAGCAGAATACGCTTTGCCACCGATTTGCTGAATCGGAGGGTCGGTTCGTCAATGCCTTCTTGGGCTGCTGACGGCTTTGTGTTTGTGGAGTCTGACTTTTTACGGGAAACGCGATGAAACACACGTACTTGCTTTGCTTGTTACTGGGGTGTCTGCTGGCCGGGCGGGTGCCGCTGCGGGCCCAGGCGCCGCCCGCCGGGTTTGTTTCCACCACGGTATCCACCCAGTGGAACGAGGTGGTGGGCATGGCCTTCAATAACGCGGGCACGCAGATGTTTGTCTGGGAACGACCGGGCAAGGTGTGGGTGGTTGAAAACGGCCAGCGCCAGTTGCTGCTCGACATCAGCGAGGAGGTGGGCGGCTGGAACGACCACGGCCTGCTGGGCTTTGCCTTGCACCCGCAGTTCGACTCCAACGGCTACTTCTACCTGCTGTATCTGGTAGACCGGCACCACCTGATGAACTACGGCACCGCTGCCTACAGCCCGACCACCAACGACTACTTCAGTGCCACCATCGGCCGGCTCACGCGCTACACGGCCACGCGCACCACAGGCGGTTACACCGTCAATCCGGCCAGCCGCACCATTCTTATCGGCGCTACCAAAACCACCGGCATTCCGTCGACGGACCGCAGCCACGTTACCGGCTCGCTGGTGTTCGGCACCGACGGCACGCTGCTCATCTCCACCGGCGACGGGGCCTACGGCGGCGACACGGATTTTGGCAGCTACGGGGCCACGTCCTACGCCCAGGCCCTGGCCGACGGCATCATCCTGCCCCGCGAAAACGTGGGGTCGTTTCGGGCGCAGATGGTCACCTGCCTCAGCGGCAAAATCCTGCGCATCGACCCCCTCAGCGGCGCCGGCCTGCCCAGCAACCCGTTCTACGACGCGGCCGCGCCCAGCTCGCCCAAGTCGCGCGTCTGGGCGCTGGGGCTGCGCAACCCCTTCCGCATGAGTCTGAAGCCCGGCACCGGCAGCACCGACCCGACGGCCGGCAACCCCGGCATCCTCTACATCGGCGACGTGGGCTACCGGACCTGGGAGGAAATCAGCGTGGTGAGCCGCAAGGGCCAGAACCTGGGCTGGCCGCTCTTCGAGGGCCTCACCGAGCACACCCCGTTCATGAACCACCCCACCGCCAACCAGGAGGCGCCCAACCCCCTCTACAATACCGGCGGCTGCAATCAGCAATACTTCAACTTTCAGGACCTGATCAAGCAGGCCACCCCGACGGGTACGGCCACGTTTAGCAACCCGTGCAAACGGGCCCGAACCATTCCGTCCTCCATTCCCACCTTCGTGCACACCCGGCCGCTGATCGACTGGGGCCACACCGAAGGGCCTTCGCGCACGGGCATCTTCAGCGGCAGCACGGCCGCCACGGTTAACATCGGCGCGGCGGGCTCCCCGGTTACGGGGCCGCAATTCGGGGGCAGCGCCTCGGTGGGCGGCTTTTTTTACCCGTTCAGCAACTTCCCGGGCTACCAGAATACCTACTTTTTCGGGGACTACGTCAGCGGATGGATGCGCAACCTGACCGTGGACGGCGCCGACAACCCCACGGCGGTGCGGGACTTCGTCAACACCGGGGCCGTGGTGGTGGGCATGGCCGTGCACCCCACCGAGCAGGCCCTGTACTACGCCAACTTCCCCGATGAAATTCGGAAGATTACCTACAGCGCCACCAGCAACCGGGCGCCGCTGGCCGTGGCTACGGCCGACAAGCGCTACGGCCCCGCCCCGCTGAGCGTGGCGTTTCGCGGCGACACTTCGTCGGATCCGGACGGGCAGACCCTGAGCTACTTGTGGAACTTCGGCGACGGCAGCACCAGCACCCTGCAGAACCCCAGCCACGTCTTCTCGCCGGGCACCAGCGCGCCCACCAGCTACACCATCACGCTCACCGTGACCGATCCGCAGGGCGCCACCGGGCAGGCCACGCTAGCCGTGTCGGTGAACAACACCCCGCCGCAGGTGACCATCACCAGCCCGGCCAACAACACGCTGTATCCGCTTACCGGCCCCACCACCTACAACCTGCGCGCCACCGTGACCGATGCCGAGCACAGCGCCAGCCAGCTGAGCTACGCCTGGCAAACCTTTCTGCACCACGAAAGCCACGAGCACCCCGAGCCCATCGACACGGCGCCCCAAACCACGACGACCATCGAGCCGCTGGGCTGCGGGGCCGAGACGTACTACTACCGCATCGAGCTGACGGTGACCGACGCCGGCGGCCTCTCGACCAAGCAGGAAGTGCGCCTGAACCCCGACTGCAGCACGGTGCCGGCCTACACGTTTTACCGGGCCGTGAACCTGAACGGCGGCGCGCTGACGCTGGACGGCAACGCCTGGGCCGGCTCGACGGCGCCCAACTACACCACCAACGGCAGCACCTGGAGCAACCAATCGGTGACGCTGATACCGGCCACCGACGCGACGCGCGCCTCCATGATCCGCGACATGGTGTACCGCGCCGGCAGCCTCACCGCCTCGTTTACGGCCGTGCCGGCGGGCTCGTACCAGGCCTACGTGTACGTGTGGGAGGACAACAACCCGGAAGTGTTCAGCCTGGCCGTGAACGGGCAAACCGTGCTCAGCAACTACAACAGCGGCCCGGCCGGCACCTGGGCCCGGCTCGGGCCGTACCCGGTTACGCTCAGCGCCACCGGCGCGGTGCAGTTCACCGCCACCGGCGGCACGGCCAACTTCTCCGGCATGGAACTGTGGCAGCAGGGCGGCACGGCCCCAGCCAACCAGCCGCCGGTGCTGGCCGCCATCGGCAACCGAAGCGCCGTGGTGGGCCAGCCGCTCACCTTCACCGCCTCGGCCACCGACCCCGACGCCGGGCAGAGCCTGACGTACACCCTGACCGGCACGGTGCCCGCCGGGGCCAGCATCAACGCCAGCACCGGCGCCTTCAGCTGGACGCCCGCCGCTACGGGCAGCTTCCCGGTCACGGTGCGCGTGAGCGACAACGGCGCGCCCGTGCTGACCGATGAGGAAACCTTCACCGTGACCGTCACCTCGACGCCGCCCACCGGCAGCTACGTCTTCTACCGGGCGGTGAACCTGAACGGCTCGGCCATCACGCTGGACGGCAACGCCTGGGCCGGCTCGACGGCACCCAACTACTCGTACGTGGGCACGCCGCTGAGCACGCCTTCGGTGACGCTGATACCCGCCACCGACGCGACGCGGGCAGCCATGATCCGGTCGTTTGTGTACAACTACCCGGGCAGCGTGAGCGTGACGCTGACGGCCGTGCCCGCGGGCAATTACCAGGTGTACGCTTACGTGTTCGAGGACAACAACGCGGAGGTGTACTCGCTGCTGCTCAACGGGCAAACCGTGGTGAGCAACCGCAACAGCGGCCCGGCCGGCACCTGGGCCCGGCTCGGGCCCTGGCCGGTGGCCGTCGGCGGCGGGCAGGTGCAGCTGGCCAGCACCGGGGGCACGGCCAATATTTCGGGCATTGAACTCTGGCAGCAAAGCGCCGCCAACCGGGGCACCCAGCCGGCCGCCGGCACGACGGCCCGGGAAACGGGGCTGTCAGCCGAGGCCGGGCTACAGCTGTACCCCAATCCGTCCGCCGACGGGCGCTTCAGCTTGGTGCTGCCGCCGGCCTTTGCCGAGGACGTGCGCTACACCCTGGTGTCGGCCCTAGGCACCCAACTCGCCGCGGGCAAGCTTCCCCGCCGGCCGGCCGGCACCGTCGTGGCGCTGGACTTGGCGCCGCAGCTGCGCACGGCCGGCGTGTATTACCTGCGGCTGGAATGCGCTGGCCGGCCGCTGCACATCAAGTTGCTGCGCGAGTAGCTATTCAGAATAGGAAGGAACGGCCGCACCCGAGGAGTTTTGGGTAACTCCCTGGGTGCGGCCGTACGTGCAACTGGAGCCGTTAGCTGGCAGCGCTGTTGGGGCCGGCGGCACCCGCGCCGTCCGCAGCGCGTTTGGTTTTCGCTTCTGGCAGGTCAGTACAGAACAGTCGCGCGCGGCGAAACTGCTTTTTTGCGCCGTCCACCCACCGACCTGCGCCATGAAAGCACTGCTTGCCCTGTTCCCGCTGGCCCTCACGGCCTTTGCTCTGCCCTTCCGGCCCGACCTGCCGACCCCGACCGGCGCGGCTCCCAAAGACTACGTCATCACCAACTACGGGGCGGGCTCTGACAGCACCCAGCTCAGCACCGCCGCCATTCAGCGCGCCATCGACCAGGCCAGCGCCGGCGGCGGGGGCACGGTGGTGATTCCCAAGGGCGTGTTTCTCAGCGGGGCGTTGTTTTTCAAGCCCAACACCCAGCTGCGCCTGCAGGCCGGCGCCAAGCTCAAGGGCTCCGACAACATTGCCCACTACCCGCTGATTCCGTCGCGCATGGAGGGGCAGAGCCTGGATTACTACGCGGCGCTGGTCAACGCCTACAAGGTCAACAACTTCCGGGTGACGGGTCCGGGCACCATCGACGGCAACGGGCTGCGCTTTTGGAAAAACTTCTGGGCGCACCGCGACTCAATGAAGCAAGTCGGCAAGTCGTCGACCAACCTGGAAGTGCACCGCCCGCGCCTGCTCTTTATCTGGGGCTGCAAGGACGTCACCATCAAGGACGTGAAGCTGCACAACGCGGGCTTCTGGACCACCCACCTCTACCAGTGCACCAACGTGCTCGTGGAGGGCTGCGACATTCGCTCCCCGTTTCGGCCGGTGAAGGCCCCGAGTACCGACGCGGTGGACATCGACGCGTGCCGGAAAGTGACCGTGCGCAACTGCTACATTTCCGTCAACGACGACGGCATCGTGATGAAGGGCGGCAAAGGGCCCACGGCCCAGAAACTGCCGGAAAACGGGCCCGTCGAGGACGTGCTGATTGAGGGCTGCACCTTCGGGGAAGTGCACGCGGCCGTCACCTGCGGCAGCGAGTGTATCCACGCCAACCGCATCACCGTGCGCAACTGCAAGGTGGACAACGACCGGCCGCTGCTGCTCTTCAAAATGCGCCCCGATACCTACCAGCTCTACGAAAACATCACCGTGGACAACGTCACCGGCAAGTGCGGCACCATCGTCACGCTCTCGCCCTGGACGCAGTTTTTCGACATGAAAGGCAGCACGGAAAAGCCTTTCGGCACCATTCGCAACGTCAGCGTTTCCAACGTGAAGGTGCAGTGCAAGCAGTTCGCGGTGCTCAACGGCAACCCCGCCGATAAGGTCTCGAACATCAGCTTCAACCACGTGGACGCCACGGCCCAGACGGCGGCCTTCGTGAACAAGTACCCGCAGGTGAAATTCAACGACGTCACCCTCAACGGCGCGCCGCTCACGGCCGCCCCGGCCGAAGGCGCGGCCGTAACGCCCCTGAAGCCGGACTAGGGGCACCTCGCCCCCGGCCCCCTATCTGAAAAAGGAGAGGGGGCGCTTGGCGTCAGCACGCAAGAGTCCTCGACTGCGCTCGGAATGACGTTCCGGTAAACTGATTTGGTGCACCTCAAACCAAAAGCGGCCCACCCGATTACCGGGTGGGCCGCTTTTGGTTTGAGCGCCGGGGGCCTAGCGGCCGAGCTTGGCTTTCAGGTTGGTGTCCAGGGCTTCCAGGAACTCCTCGGTGTAGAGGTAGTCGCGACCGTGCTCCACTTTGTTGCCGTGGATGCAGACAGCCAGGTCCTTGGTCATCTTGCCGCTTTCCACGGTTTCGATGCACACTTGCTCCAGGGCGTGGCAGAAGTCGATGAGCTCCTGGTTGCCGTCGAGCTTGCCGCGGAACTCCAGGCCGCGCGTCCAGGCGAAGATGGAGGCAATCGGGTTGGTGGAGGTGGGCTTACCTTTCTGATGGTCGCGGTAGTGGCGCGTCACGGTGCCGTGGGCGGCTTCGGCTTCCATGGTCTTGCCGTCGGGCGTCACCAGCGTGGAGGTCATCAGGCCCAAGGAGCCGAAGCCCTGCGCCACGGTGTCGCTCTGCACGTCGCCGTCGTAGTTTTTGCAGGCCCACACGAAGTTGCCGTTCCACTTCAGCGCCGAGGCCACCATGTCGTCGATCAGGCGGTGCTCGTAGGTGATGCCGGCGGCCTTGAACTTCTCCTGGTAGTCCTGCTCGTAGATTTCCTGGAAGATGTCCTTGAAGCGGCCGTCGTACTTTTTCAGGATGGTGTTCTTGGTCGAGAGGTACAGGGGCCAGCCTTTCATCAGGGCCTGGTTGAAGCAGGCGTGCGCGAAGCCGCGGATGCTCTCGTCGGTGTTGTACATGGCCAGGGCCACGCCGTCGCCTTTGAAGTTGTACACCTCAAACGATTGCGCATCGCCGCCGTCCTCGGGCTGGAAGGTGATGGTGAGCTTGCCCTTGCCCTTGGTCACGAAGTCGGTGGCGCGGTACTGGTCGCCGAAGGCGTGGCGGCCGATGCAGATGGGGGCGGTCCAGTTCGGCACCAGGCGCGGCACGTTCTGCGTCACGATAGGCTCGCGGAACACGGTGCCGTCGAGGATGTTGCGGATGGTGCCGTTCGGCGACTTCCACATCTGCTTCAGGCCAAACTCCTTCACGCGCTCCTCGTCGGGGGTGATGGTGGCGCACTTGATGCCCACGCCGTACTGCTTGATGGCGTTGGCCGCGTCGATGGTTACTTGGTCGTTGGTTTCATCGCGGTACTCGATGCCCAGGTCGTAGTACTTGATGTCCAGGTCCAGGTACGGGGTAATCAGCTTGTCTTTGATGAATTTCCAGATGATGCGCGTCATTTCGTCGCCATCCAGTTCCACTACGGGGTTTGCAACCTTGATTTTGGACATGAGCTTTGAGCTGTGGCTGAGGTTCATCCCAACCGTTGAGTTTCGGTGAGCAGCGGCGCACGCGCCGTTTGCGGGGCTAAACTTAAGGCAGAATTGCCGCCCGACCGCGCCCGCGCGCACAATAGAAGCGCCAAGCCCTGATAGCCAACGTGCAAGCCGCGCGGCCGGATGTTAGGATAGGGTCTAGCCGGAAGCCTTAGAACGTCATGTTGAGCGAAGCCGAGACATCTCGCGTGTTTCATTGCGCCCAATGTGCGCCTCACCCCTGGCCCCCTCTCCGAAAAGAGAGGGGGAGCCGGACGAAGCGGTAGAGATGCTTCGACAAGCTCAGCAGGACGCCCTTATTATTGCGAGCGACTTTCCAGCTAACCGGCGAATCCGGCGCTGTCGGCACCAGTTGAGCGCCAAACGGCAATTTTGCGCCACCTTTGAGGTCCATTTCCTTAGCGTCACCCGTGCAACACGCCACCGAACCCGAAGAACGAGCCTACCTGGAAGAGGTCAAGGAAAGCATCACGCTGGCCATCCGCCGCGTCGACGACGCCGTGCGGCAGTTTTCCGACGAGCTGCGGCAGAAAAAGCAGTACCTGCACGAGCACCAGTCCAGCCTCGACGACGCGGACATGGTGGCCGCCGAGCAGTCCATCAACCGCATGGCCTACACCGGCGAGGGCGCCGTGGCCCGCAAGCGCCGCCTGCTCAAGCTGCTGCAGTCCCCGTACTTCGGCCGCGTCGACTTTGGCGCCCGGGGGCAGGCGGCCGCGCCGGTTTACATCGGCGTGCACTCCTTCCTCGACGAGACGCAGCGCCGCAACCTGATTTACGACTGGCGCGCCCCGATTTCCTCCCTGTTCTACGACTTCGAGCTGGGCGAGGCCTCGTTCACGTCGCCTTCGGGCGAGGTGCCGGGCCGCATCGAGCTGAAGCGGCAGTACAAGATCCGGGACGGCAAAATGGAGTTTATGCTCGACAGCGGCGTGAACATCCACGACGACGTGCTGCAGCGCGAGCTGGCCAAGGCCGCCGACGACAAGATGAAGACCATCGTGGCCACGATTCAGCGCGACCAGAACGCGGTGATTCGCAACGAAACGGCGCCGGTGATGGTCATTCAGGGCGTGGCCGGCTCGGGCAAGACCTCCATTGCCCTGCACCGCATTGCGTTTCTGCTCTACCGCTTCCGCGACACCATCCGGGCCCAGGACATTCTGATCATTTCTCCCAACAAGGTCTTCGCCGACTACATTTCCAACGTGCTGCCCGAGCTGGGTGAGGAGCACATTCCGGAAACGGGCATGGAGGAACTGGCGGCCGATTTGCTGGGGCCCCAGCAGCCGTTTCAGACCTTTTTCGAGCAGGTGACGTCCCTGCTGGAAACCCACGACGCGGCCTTTATCGAGCGGATGCAGTTTAAGTCCTCGTTTGAGTTTCTGGCCCAGCTCAACCAGTACCTGCTCCACATCGAAAACAACTACTTCAGCGTGGCCGACCTGCGGGTGGGCCGCACCGTGGTGCCGGGCGTGTTTATTCAGCAGAAGTTCAAGGCTTACCACCGCGTGCCGCTGCTGAAGCGCTTCGGGCAGGTGGCCAACGACGTGCGGGCCTACGTGCGCGACAAAGCCGACCGCAAGCTCACCGGCGGCGAAAAAGCCGCCATCGGGGAGGGCATTCCGCGCATGTTCCGCTTCAACAACGTGCTGGACTTCTACCGCGACTTTTACCGCTGGGTTGGCCGGCCCGAGCTGCTCAAATTCGACCACGGGCGGCCCCTGGAGTACGCCGACGTGTTTGCCTTGATCTACCTGCGCATCCGGCTGGAAGGCCTCAGCGGCTACGAGCACGTGAAGCACCTGCTGGTGGACGAAATGCAGGACTACACCCCGGTGCAGTACGCGGTGCTCTCGCGCCTCTTCCACTGCCGCAAGACCATCCTGGGCGACGTGAGCCAGACGGTGAACCCGTACAGCTCCTCGTCGGCCGAAACCATTGAGCGCGTGTTTCCGCAGGCCGAGGTGGTCAAGCTCTACCGCAGCTACCGATCCACGCTGGAAATTACAGCCTTTGCCCAGCGCATCACCCCGAACCCGCACATCATCCCGCTGGAGCGGCACGGCGCGGCGCCGGCCATGCGGGGCTTCGGCAGCCGCGAGGAAGAGGTGGCGGCCGTGCGGCAGCTCGTGGCCGACTTTGCCGGCTCGGGCAACCATTCCCTCGGTATCATCTGCAAAACCCTGCGGCAGGCTCGGCAGCTGCACCAGGCGCTGCAAGCCGACGACGTGCACCTGCTCACGGCCGACTCCACCTTGTTCAAGGAGGGCGCGGTCATCACCACGGCGCATTTGGCCAAGGGCCTGGAATTCGACGCGGTGGTGGTGCCCTTCGCGTCGGCCCGGAATTACCAGTCGGAAGTCGACCGGAGCATGCTCTACGTGGCCTGCACCCGCGCCATGCACCAGCTCACGCTGACGTACACGGGCGAGCTGACCGCGTTGTTGACGGCCGCCGGGTAGGGCCGGCGCGGGCCCCGGCAGTAGCCCGGGTGGCGGCGGGGCGGTCGGGGGCGCGGCAACCAAGGCGGCGGCGGGCGGCCGTGTAGCCAAGCTCGGCATTGGCCCGTATGAGGAGTACCGGCCGGGCGGTGTTGCCTCGGCAGCCGCCGGCGGTAGTTCTTCGTACCACACCCTCCTTCGCTCATGGCTACCACGCCCGATAACCCCCAGCCCACCCCGACCAACGAACCGCAGCGCGCCAACCCCCATAACAGCGGCGCCAACGATAACCCCGACGAGTTCAGCGAGTTTCGCAAGCCCAATGCCCCGCCCACCGAAAACTACGCCCAGGAAAGCCGGCAGGCCAACCCCGCCGAGCAGCCCGGCCACGTGGAGCAAAACCAGAACCCCGACGCCGTAGCCGCCGCCCAAAACGCCGATGACGACGAGCAGCGCGCCGCCTGGAAGTCTGACGACCCGCGCTACGGCAGCGGCCACCGCCCCGGCACCCAGCGCAGCCCCGCCGACGGCGGCGCTGACGCGGACGCCGAGCAGTAGACTCTCATAGCAGCGTTTTAGCACGTTGCCGATGCAGCCCGCCGCAGCCTGCGGCCCGGACTGAAAGCCAAAACGGCCCGCCGACAGCAAGTCGGCGGGCCGTTGTGCATGGGCGGCAAGCGGCGGAATCAGCGGGTCTTGAGGTGGCTGGTCACCTCCGGGCTCAGCGGCGACACGGCCGGGCCGAAGTAGTGGGTCAGGCGGCCGTCGGGCCCGACGAGGTACTTGGCGAAGTTCCAGTCGGGGGCCTGCTCGTTCCAGCCGTTGCGGCGGGCGTCGCTGAGCCACTGGTACACGGCGTTTTGCTGGGGCTGCTTCACCACCACGCTCTTCTTCATCAGCGGGAACGACACGCCGAAGTTGACTTGGCAAAACTGGTTGATGGCCTGGTCGTCGGCCTTTTCCTGCTCGGCAAAGTCGTTGGCCGGAAAGCCGAGCACTACGAGCTGGTCGGCGTACTGCTCCTGCAGCTGCTGCAGCTCCTCGTACTGCCCGGTGTAGCCGCAGTTCGAGGCCGTGTTCACCAGCAGGACCTGCTTGCCTTTCAGCTCGCGAAAGGGCAGGGGCTGGCCCGAGTTGAGCGTGCCGGCCAGGTCGTAGAACGAGGCCGGGGCCGCGGCGCCCTGCTTGTTTTCGAGCACCTTGCCGCGGCTGCTGGACTTGCTCAGGCGCATGATCAGGGGGTAGAGCAGCTTCAGGAGTTTTTGGCGGAACGTGGGCATGGCAAAATCAGAAGGTGTGGAAAAACCCTGCAAGGTACTGCCACCGCGCGGTCCGGGTTGCCCGCGCTACTGGTCGCGCTTGGGCGTCTGAAAGCTGGCCGTGTCGCGGTAGTAGAAGCCGGCCAGCGTGGTCACGAAGGCGTACTTGCCGCAGGTGTTGACGGAGGTAATCTGGTTGGTGGCCAGCCCGTCATTGTCCAGCTCCTTGAGCACGAGGCTGTTGGCGCTGAGCGTCACGCGCCAGAGCTGGGCCTGAAACGTGGCGTAAAGCGCCGCGCCCACGTTGTGGAAGGTGAGCAGGCCCAGGTTGGTGCCGCTCAGGTTCAGCAGCGGCGCCCAGGTTTCACCCTGGTCGTCGGAGACAAACAGCGTGGAGTTGCCCACGGCAAACAGCCGGTTTTGCAGGGTAAACATCTGCGTGACGTAGGCGTTGGTGCCGGGCACCGGGCTGTAGCCGAAGGCCTTGACGCGCCCGGTGGTATCGACCCGGAAAAACTGCCCGCCCATCGACACGAAGAACTTGTGGTGGTAGGCCGCCGCGAAGTAGCCCGCCTGCACAAACCGGGCCCCGGCCGGCGCGGGCGTCAGGGTAAACAGGCGGGTGTTTTTCAGCTCCAGCGACTCGCCGGGGCGGAAGCCCGCAATGGGGCCCACCCGCAGCACGCTGCCCAGCTGCCAGTAGCTGTTGCCCTCGGTCGGGGCCAGCACGTAGCGCCCGTCGACGACGGGGTAGCCGGAATTGCCCTGGATGGGCAGCGGAAAGGCCTTGTTGGTGTTCGGGTCGGTGGAATAAGTGGGGGCGTAGGTGAAGCGGCCGAAGTTGGAAATCGGCGAGGCCGTCAGGAATATGCCGAGGCGGTTGGCGTCGTAGAGAATGGTGCCCACGGCGGGGGTGATGGTGGGCGCCACCAGGTAGCCGTAGGTGGGAATGCCCTGCAGGAAGGCGCCGTTGATGCCGCGGTTGAGCCCACGGGGCCTTACATACCACAGCGCCGTGTTGCTGGCCACCACCAGGGTCGAGTCGTCTTGGCGGGCGGAGGTGAGCAGGATGCGGTTGTAGCTCGTCAGCGAGGAGTCCAGCGTCCAGGACCGGGCGCGGGCGGGCTCGGTCACGACCTTGATGCGTTCCTTGGTGCAGGCGCCGGCCAGCAGCGCGAGCAAAACCAATAGCCACGAAATGCGATGCATGCGAATCGGAGGTAAGGTGGTAAACGGATAGAAGCGGCCGCAATATCCACCCAAGCCGGCATTTTTAGACCCCGGCCGGGCGGGGCGGCCGCGCGGCGCGTACCTTTAGCCGGCCTGCCGACCGACTACCCCAGCTCCCTGCGTGGACGACTACCTGCTCTTCCTAGACACCGAAACCACCGGCCTGCCGCGCCGCTGGGACCAGCCCTACGCCGCGGGCCCGTGGCCCCACGTGGCGCAGTTGGCCTGGCAGGTCTACACCGGCGCGGGCGAGCTGGTGAAGGAGGAAAACCACTTCCTGCAGATTCCCGCGGGCTCGATGCCGGCGTCGGCGGTGGCCGTGCACGGCATCACGCCTGCGTTTCTGCGGCAGCACGGTCAGCCGCCCGGTCCGGTGCTGCAGCGCCTGCTGGCCGATTTGGCGCAATTTCAGCCGCGGGTCGTCGGCTACTTTCTGCAGCTCGATTTCCACGTCATCGGGGCCGCACTGCAGCGCGCTGGGCTGCCCAATCCACTGCCCGCGCTGCCGCAGTTTTGCACCATGAAAGTCAGCGGCCGACCCGACGACGGCACCCACCGCCGGTACCGCCGCCTCTCCGAGCTGCACGAGCAGCTGCTGGGCCAACCCTTGCCCCGCCTGCACGACGCCCGCGAAGACGCCGCCGCCACTGCCCGCTGCTTTTTCGAGCTGCGGCGCCTCGGCCGCATTCCGCCCGCCGTCCTCAGTGGCCAGCCGCCGCTGCGCCCGCCCACCGGACGGCGGCCCGCCGTCCGGCTGCCCCGCTCGTTGCTGTTGGCGGGCGGCGCCTTGCTTCTTGTTCTGCTCTTACTTGCCCTGCTATGGATACTCGTTTAGCCTTCCTGCGCACCGTGGAGCCCTTTGCCTTCCTGCCCGACGAGGTGCTGGCCGGCGTGGTGGAGCTCCTGGAAGAAGTGAAATACCCCCAGGAAACCCTGCTCTACCAGCAAGACGTGTCCAAGCTACGCCACCTCGACATCGTGGTGGAAGGCGCTTACGACACGTTTTTCCTCGACAGCGAGCAGCGCCAGCGCCTGCCCGAGGTCTACGGCCCGGGCACCTGCTACGGGGGCATGTCCATCTTGCTCAACAAAAAGCGCAGCCTGCGCACGGTGGTGGCCCGCGCCGGCACCCGGGTGCTGCAGCTGCCGCGCCGCGACTTCCGGGCCCTGTGCTTGGCCTACGAGCCGTTTTTCCAGTACTTCACCCACCGCTTCGGCCAGCGCATGCTCGACGACGAGTACGCGCACTTCGTCAAGCCCGCCTCGCCGCCGGAGGAAAACTTCCTCGTCGCCGACCAGCTCTTCTCGCGCCGCATCGACTCCTTGGAAGTACGGCCCATCGTGGCGGCGCCGGCCAGCACGCCCATTTTTCAGGCGGCCCGTCGCATGGGCACGGCCAAGGTCAGCTGCCTGTTTGTGACCGACGAAAGCGGCGACAACCTCGTCGGCTACTGCACCGACATCACCCTGCGCGACGCGGTGGTGGCCAAGTGCCTCGACGCGACGCGGCCGGTGGGGGAGGTGGCGGCCACGCCGCTGGTGTCCATTGCCAGCTCGGCCTACGTGCACGAGGCCATCCTGCTCATGTTTCAAACCAAGACGCGCTACCTGCTGGTGGAGCGCGAGGGGCGCTACGTGGGCTTTCTGAGCCGCAACAAGCTGCTTTCGGACCTGGCCCAGTCGCCGTTTATGTTCATTCAGGCCGTGAAGCTGGCCCAGAGCACCCGCGAGCTGAAGCGCCGCTGGGACATGGTGCCCGACATGGTGAACCAGCTGCTGACCCGCGGCGTGCGGCCCGAAATCGTTAACCAGGTCATCAGCACCGTGGCCGATACCATTGCCCTCAAGGTCATCGAGCACGTGCTGGAGGCCCAGGGCCCTGCCCCGGCGCGCTTCGCCTTCATGGTGCTCGGCAGCGAAGGCCGGCAGGAGCAGACCCTGGTGACCGACCAAGACAACGCCATCATCTACGAGGACAAGGCCAACGAGCAGCGCGAGAAGGTAAGGGCCTACTTCCTGCGCTTCGCCGAGGCCGTGTCCGACGAGCTGAACCACATCGGGCTGCACTACTGCACGGGCGGCTTCATGGCCAAGAATCCGAAGTGGACGCACTCCCTCTCGCACTGGAAGCGCAACTACCAGGCGTGGATCCGCGAGTCGGTGCCCGAGACGGTGATGCAGTTCGCCACCTTCTTCGATTGCCGCCACCTCTACGGCGACGCCTCGCTGGTGCAGGAGCTGCAGGCCTTCGTGCGCGACGAGCTGCAGGCCGGCAAGTCGGAGCGCTTCCTGTTTTTCATGGCCAAAAACGCCCTGCAGTACGAGCCCCCGCTGACCTTCTTCCGCGGCTTCCGCACCTTCGCCCAGGAAGGCCAGCAGGTGTTCGACCTGAAGAAAGCCATGACCCCGATCGTGGATTTGGTGCGCGTGTACGCCCTGCAGCGCCAGGTGCCGGGCACCAACACCGGCGAGCGGCTGGCCCGCCTGCGGGAACTGGGCGTGTTCAAGGAGCGCGAGTACGAAGAGCTATTGCAGGCCTACTACTACCTGATGGGCATGCGCCTCAAAAAGCAGGCCCGCCAGCTCATCTCGGACCGCCGCGCCGCCACCAACTACCTCGACCCCAAGGCACTGACGCAGGTGGAGCAGGTGACGCTCAAGGAAATCTTCAAGGTCATCGGCGACTTCCAGGTGAAAATAAAGGTGGCCTTCACCAAGGCGCTGTGAGGCGCTGGCGTCAGGGTGAAATATGCCATGCGGGCCCGGGGAAGCCAAGAAGCAGAATTGCTTGGACGAGAAGCACAAGGCTCTGCAGCCGCTTCCCAGCCAGCAAACCGGGAAGAGCTGTCGGGTTAGTTGGCCGCTTTCCTCCGTTCCTCAAATACATTTCCGTCGCTCACGTAGAGCTTAATCAGCGAATAAACGCCCCAGTTGTCCTTCAGGAATTCGACGTGCGCATTGTCATCCAGGACAAACCGATTGGGGGCAATCGGCGTGAGGCGAGTAATCAGATTGCCGGCGTCCTTATTCTTGCACAGCAGCTTGTTGTGGGCCACGTAAATCGTCAGCGGCCCGTACGTGCCGGTGTAGGGCTGTAGCAGGCGTAGCGGCGGGGGCGCTGTTGGCCGCTGCGCCGCCAGCTCATCCAGCAAGTAATCCAGCTGGCGTTTTTCTTGCTCACCGGCCGCCGTCTGGCGCTGTGCCTGCAAGGCCAGCTCCTGGGCTTTCGACAACGCCTGCTTGGCGGCCACTTTTACATCGGGCACGACCCCGGTGCCTTCCCGTCCGTGTGCGTGACCGGGTTCAGCGAGCGGGCAAACGGAATGGAAACGACGAAGCCCTGCCCCACCGATACGGGCTTGGTCGGGTGCGCGCCGCCCCCGGTGGCCTCGCCCACCACGACGGCGCGGTTGGCTGCCTGCATGGCGTACGCAAAGTCCTCGGCGCCGGAAAACGTCCCGCGGCTGGTCAGGATATAGAGGGGCATCGAGAGGGTAAGATGCCCCGCCTTGGCCGGGTCGGTGTAGAACACCGTGGTGTCGTTGGTCGACCGGTTAACCAAGTCGTTCATGTGCGTCTTTTCCTTGAAAAAGTAGCTTTCCAACAAATTCACCATGTCCGGGCTGCCGCCCATGTTGTCGCGCAAATCGATGACGAGGGCAGCCGTATTGGCCAGAAACTGCAGGCCCGCGCTGATGGTAGGTCGGGCGCCGGCCAGATCCGGCACGAAGCCCGTGAAGGGGAAGTAGCCGATATTGCCGGGCAGCACCTCGGCCTTCTTGAAGAGGTAGTTGTTGGCTATCCAGTACTTTTTGGCTTGGGCCATTTCTGCTGCGGTCGGCTGCGGGTTCAGCCGACTTTTTTGGGCCAGGGCCGGGTTGTACTCCACAAACAGGTGCGGGTCACGGTGAGCGGCCTGCAGGTCGGCCTGCAATTGCTTCACCAGCAGGGCCGGATTGGCGGTTAGCGCCGCGTAGGCGTGCTTGTCGGCCTGGGCTTGCACGTACGCGGCCATGCGGCGTGCTTCTTCTGGAAATAGGTAGTGCTGGTTCAGGCGCAGGGCCACCGAATCCACCAACTGGACGATATTCACCGGAGGAGTTGCCGTGCTTTGCGCCCGACAAAGCGCAGGAACAATAAAGGCCCATAGCAGAGCCAACAGGCGGAAATGTGTCATACTAGGATAACGCAAACTTGAGAGCTGCCTCCGAAGCAGCGCAGCATACGAATTATTTCGTAGTCGCAATCATACGAACTTATTCGTATATGTGGCCACTGTAGAATGAGTTGGCTGAGAAAAAAGGGTGGTTTTCCAGCGCTACCGAATTGGCAAACATGCCGGGAAGATGCTGCGCAGGTTCGCCTTAATTATTTCTTGATGACCACCGAGCCGTTAATAACCAGCATGTTGCGGCGCGGTAGTTTACCAAATTCATCAGCTTTTCGCCGTCGAGCTGTGCGCCGCACATAGCCGGCTACTGATTTTCTTGTTATTTTTCCCCTGGAGAGTTGCACAGCGCCCCGGCGGCGCTGCGCTGGCTGCTTCCTCGCGCCCCCTTCGTCCGAGCCCACCCCCGAAGGTTGTTACCGTCTCTTGTTCGGCTTTCAACCCCTTCGCCTTGCTGAGCAGCTGCGCCTTGCGCGCCGCCAGTACCGGCTTCGACTCCGACCTACTCATGGGTGTTACCTCGTTGGCCGCCGACCTGGCGGCCGATTTTCAACTGCACTTCGGCGCTGCGCCCGTGGTGGTGCGCGCCCCGGCCCGCGTGACGTTGCTCGGCAAGCACCTGGAGCACTACGAGGGCTGGGTGCTGCCCGCCGCCCTCGACCGCGAAGCGGTAGTAGCCGTGGCCCTGAACCCGACCGGCCGCGCCCGTCTCTATTCCTACGACTCCGACGTGGTGGTGGAAGCCCCGCTGGCCGCCACCGGCCCGCCCGGTGCTAAGTCGTGGATGTACCGCCTGCTGGGCGTGGCCGCCGGCTTCCAGCAGCTGGGCTACGCCTTGCCGGGTTTCGACTGCATGTTTGGCGGCAACATTCCGGTGGGGGCGGGCCTCTCGCCGGCCGCCGCCGTAGCCTGCGGCCTGGCCTACGCCCTGAATCAGCTGCTCGACGCCCGCCTCGACGGCCTGGCCCTGGCCCGCCTGGCCCAGCGCGCCGAGTACGCCGAAGTGGAGCACCCCGCCGGCCTAGTCGACTACGTAGCGGCGCTGTGCGGACAGCCGGGCTACCTGCCCCGCCTCGACTGCCGCAGCCTGCAGGTGGAACTGCTGCCCTTCGACGCCGCACAGTACCGCTTCGTGCTCTGCGACGCGGGCATTTCGCGCAGCCGGGCCAGCGCCGGCTACGCCGTGCGCCACGACGAATGCGCCCGCGGCCTGGCCGTGCTGCGCCGCCACTACCCCGAGCTGCGCAGCCTGCGCGACGTGACGCCCATGCAGCTGCACCGCTACCGCCAGGAAATGGGGGAATCGGTGTACCGGCGCTGCGCCTTCGTGCTGGCCGAACACCAACGCGCGGAGCTGGCCGCCATGCACCTGCAGGCCGGCAACGTGCGGGCCCTGGGGCAGCAGATGTACGCCGCCCACGCCGGGCTGCGCAACGATTACGCCGTGAGTTGCCCCGAGCTGGACGAGCTGGTGCTCATTGCCCAGGACTTCGCCGGCACGCTAGGTGCCTGCATGCTCGGCGGCCTGAGCAGCTGCACCCTGAACCTGCTGCCCGCCGCCGCCGCCGACGCCTTCGTGCGCCACGTGGGCGGGGCCTACCAGCAGCGCCGCGAAGGAGCCTTGGTAACCTACCAGGCCGGCATCAGCCCCGGCGTGGTGCGGGTAGATGAAGCCGAGCTGGCCGCGGCAGAACGCTGACCGAGGTTGGTTGCCGGCGGCCCCGGCGCCCGGCCTGGGTTTCCGGTTCGATACTGGAGCACGGGACGCAGGCATCCGGCGCCAGCAGCCGCTGCGCGTGGCCCGCGAAACCGTCGCTTGCCCCCTTCGGCCTCAGCCCCAGATCAGCACCACCGTGCCCGTGATGATGAGCCCCGCGCCCAGGCCCGCCTGCCAGCTCAGCCGCTCGCCCAGAAACACCACCGACAAGATGATGGCCAGGGCCACGCTCAGTTTGTCGACGGGGGCCACCTGCGTGACTCGGCCCAGCTGCAAGGCCCGGAAGTAGAAAATCCATGACAAGCCGGTGGCCAGACCCGAGAGGCCGAGGAACAGCAGGTTTTGGCGCGTGAGCGTGTGCACCTGCCCGAGGCCGCCGCGGAACAACACGATGCCCCAGGCCAGCACCAGCACCACCGCGGTGCGCACGGCCGTGGCCAGGTTGGAATCGACGCCCTTGATGCCGATTTTGGCCAGTACGGCGGTGAGGGCGGCGAAGAAAGCGGAGAGCAGGGCGTAGGTCCACCACATAGGTCAGGGCGCGAAAACGGGTACGGCAGGTGTGTACGGCCGCCGCGCGCCGGATGGTACTCAGCGGCCGGAGCGCGGCGGCGGTGGGGCGGCTCAGGAGGCGGTCAGTTGCGCCAGTTGCGCCCGCACTTCGGCCAGACGGGCCTGCTTCGGGGCTTCGCGCCGGGCGGTGGCGGCCGGCGTCCAGTAGCGGTGGCCGGTTAGAAACTCTTCCTGCAGCCGCAGCCAGGCCGCCTCGTCGTAGTGCTGCCCGCGGGCGGCCAGCTCGGCGCGCAGGGTCTGGCTGATGGGCCAGTAGTCGGGGCGGCCGAGGTAGTCCAAGTCGGCGTCGCAGAGGATGCGGGCCAGTGGCTCCTCGCCCGGCGCCTGGGGCATCTGCGTGGCCATGATCAGGCAGCAGATCCGCTCGACGTGGGCCTCGGCGTAGCCGAAGCCGGGCAGCACCCGGCGGGCCAGCGCGCAGCCGGCTTCTTCGTGGCCTTTGTAGGTCGTCAGAAAGCCCGCGTCGTGGTAGTGGGCGGCGGTCCGCAGCAGGGCCAGCTGCTCGGCGTCGGCAATGCCTTCCGCGGCGGCCAGGGCGGCGGCGGCCGTGACCACGTCGAGGGTGTGGTGCCGGCCGTGGTAGCTGAGGTCGGCGGGCAGGTGGCAAAGGAGGTCGAGCACGTGGGTTTCGGCGCGCGGGCAATCCATCGGCGGGAGAGGGGGCTAAACGGGCGTAATTACCGGAAAAATCCGCGCCGGGCCGCGCCAGCCGCTATCTTGCAGCTTTCATTGGGGACGTGAGCCCGCTTAGATTCAGCTACCCGGAATGACACTACTTGCACGCTGGCGCCAGTTGCTGGGCATTCGCGCCGAGGAAGGGCGCACGGTGGGCTTGTTCTTCCTGCACAACTTCCTGCTCGGCATCGGCACCATCTTGGTGTACGTGTCGGCCAACGTTATCCTGCTCGAAAACAACCCCGAGCGCAACCTGCCGCTGGCTTACGTAGCCGCCGCGGCGGCCATGATTGGGGCCGGCAAGGTCTACGCCCACTTCGAGCACCACCTTGGGCTGCAGCGCGTGGCCGTGCGGGTGCTGCTGGCCACCCTGGCGCTAACCGGGGTGCTGGCCGCGCTGGTCGTCTGGGGCCACTCGGTGGCCGCCGCGGTGGCCATCATGACGGGCTACCGCGTCATCTACCTGCTCACCAACCTGGAATTTTGGGGCGTGTCGGCAGTGGTGTTCGACGTGCGCCAGGGCCGGCGGCTCTTCGGCGTCATCAGCTCCGGCGACATGCCTGCCAAGGCCCTGGGCGCGGTGCTGGCCATTCTCATTCACCACCACTCCGAGCTGCTCTGGCTGCTGCTGACGGCCTTTGGCGCTTACCTGGGGGCCTTGCTGGTGCTGCAAGCCACCGGCCGCGGCCACGCTGTGGAAGTGCGCGAAGCCGCCCGCGCCGCCCGGCAGCAGGCCGTGGCGCCGGCCCTGCAGCGCTGGTTTGGTTCCAGCCGCCTCGTGCTGACGATGTGCCTGAGCATGCTGGCCATTGCAGCCGTCACCACCGGCATCGAGTACTCGTTTTTCGTCAACGTCAAGCACAAGTTCCACGACCAGGCCACGGTGATGCGCTACGTGGGTTCGGTGCTCGTCGTCACCTACCTGCTGGCCCTGGGCTTCAAGCTGCTGCTCTCGCGCGCCGCCACCGACCAGGTGGGCGTGCGCCGCATGCTGGTGGCCCTGCCCGGCGTGATGGCCGCGGGCATGCTGTTGGCCGGCTCGCTGTGGTACGTGCAGGCCGACGAAGAAACCCTGCTGCTCTACTTCTGCGGGCTGTTTCTGACCCTGGAAGTGCTGCGCCGCGCCCTGTTCGATCCGCTGTTCCTGACCTTGTTTCAGCCCCTCTCGCCGCCCGAGCGCCTGCAGGCCCACACCCTGGCCAAGGGCGTGTACGAGCCGCTGGGCCTGGGCCTGGCCGGGTTGCTGCTGCTGGTTCTGCACCTGCAGCCCGACCTCTCGGCCTGGGCGCCCTTCGCCTGGATGAGCCTGTTCGTGCTCGTGGCCTGGTACTTTCTGCACCGCACCCACGCGCACTACCTGGCCGAGCTGCAGCACGCGCTGAGCCGCCGCTTCTCCAGCAGCTCGGACACGGCCAGCTCCCTGCGCTGGGCCGATACCGTCGACGCCGGCGGCAGCGCCTACCCCGATTTCGATCCGGCGGCGTTTGACTCCAGCAGCTTCGCGCCCGCCGAACCCGGGCAGCTCATCGAGGCCCTGCGCGACAAAGCCACCCGGCCCGCGGCCACGCAGGCCCTGCTACAGCGCGGCCCCGCCGCCGTGCCGGCCCTGGCCAGCGCCCTGGACAGCCCCGACGCCGACGACGCCCTGGTGCGCCGCGTGGCCCTGCTCTGCGGCCGCTTGCCTTTGCCCGGCAGCCGGCAGGCCCTGGTAGCTCTGGCCTGGCAGCCCAACCTGTTCCGCCGCGAAACAGCCCTGCGCGCCCTGCGCAGCTTCGCGCCCGACGCGGCCGACGCGCCGGTGTTCGAGGCCCTGGTGCAGGAGGAGCTGGAGCTGGCCCGGCACTTGCTCACCGGCCTGACGGAGCTGGACCCCGCCGCGCCGCTGGCCCGCAGCCTGGAGTACGAGCTGACGCGGGTGCAGCAGCGCCTGTTCGGCCTGCTCTTGCAGCTCTACCCGCCCCAACTCATTGCCGATGCCCAGCGCGGCGTGGCTCAGGCCGCCCGCGAGCGGCAGGCCAACGCCCTCGAAATCCTCGACAACCTCATTCCGCAGCCCGTTTACCAGGCCCTGCAGGCGCTGCTGGAAGTGGCGCCGGCCGCCGCGCGCCTGCGCACCTTCGAGCGGCTGCTCTCCTACGACGAGCCCCTGGCCGACGTGGTGCCCACCGTAGTGCGCCGCGGCGAAGCGGCCTTCACCGACTGGACCATTGCCCAGGCCCTCGGCCAGTGGGAGCCCACCGCCGCCCTCGCCGACGCGGCCGCCCTGCTCGCCCGCCTCGGCAGCCCCAGCCCGCTGGTGCGCGAAGCCGCCGAGGCCCTGGCCCGGCGGCTGCAGCAGCAGGCGCCCGCGCTGTACCAGCAGCTGCAGGCCCACCAGCCCACCCTCGATTCCGTCCTCATGAGCCATTCTGCCCCCGAATCCCGCATTTCCGCCGCCGAGCGGGTGGCCCTGCTGAAGCACACCGCCCTCTTCGCCGCCACCCCCGAAAACGTGCTCAGCAGCATCGTGCCCATCATGAAAGAAGTGAGCTTTCCGGCCGGGGAGCAGATTTTTGCCAAGGGCGACCTGGGCACCTCGCTGTTCATCGTGCACGAGGGCGAAGTCGGCATCTTCTCCGGCCCGCAGCAGCTGGCCACTTTCGGCCCCGGCGACTTTTTCGGCGAGCTGGCCCTGCTCGACGCCGAGCCCCGCTCCGCCTCGGCCGTCACCCAGGTCCCCGTCACTGCCTTCCGCCTCGACCAGGACGACTTCTACGATGTGATGGAGGAGCGCCCCGAAGTGCTGCGCAACATTTTGCGGGTGCTTTGCCAACGCCTGCGCCGCCAAAACGAGAAGTCGGTGGTGCGGTAGGGGTTCGTTTAGCGTTGTTCGTCTTACCGGCTTCCCAGGTCGTCATCCTCATCTGGCGTACGCACAGGGAAGGACCTTCCTTAACCCCTGCACAAACTGAAAGCGCAGCCACCAGCGCCCAATCGCCCGGGCCGCGGTGGCTGCGCTTCAATGTTATTGGTAACACGTCTGTACTTCGTAGGCAGTGGCGGTGCAGGGTTCGAGGAAGGTCCTGAGCTGTGCGTACGCCAGATGAGGATGACGTTCTTTTTGTTGGTCGGCCGCTCGAAAAACAACCCACAACCAAAACCACTCCTCCTACGCCACGACCTCGTAGAGCATTACCGGCTGGGCCTTGTTCTTCAGCGTCACTTCGTGCAAGGGGCGGCACTGGAAGGATTCCTTCACCAGCTCGTAGGTCGATTCGGTGATGATGACCTGCCCGGGCTGGGCCACCGACTGCAGGCGCTGGCTCACGTTCACCGTGTCGCCGATGACGGTGTAATCCAGGCGCTTGAGCGAGGCCGAGCCGATGTTGCCGGACACCATTTCGCCGGTGTTCACGCCGATGCTCACCTGCGGCTGGTACCGCTTGCCGTCGGGCAGGGTGTACTCGTTGGCCTGCACGGTGGCGCGCACGGCCAAGGCCGCGTCGATGGCGCGGTCGAGGTGAAAGTCGCCGCGGAACACGGCCATGACGGCGTCGCCCATGAACTTGTCGACGCGGCCGCCCTGGGCAATGATTTCCTTCACCATCTGGTCGAAGTAGGTGTTGAGCATGCCCACGATGTCGGCCGGGGGCAGCACTTCCGACAGCGAAGTGAAGCCGCAGATGTCGACGAAGAGCACGCTGGCCTGCACCGTTTCGCTTACCATCAGCGTGTGCTCGAACTCGGGCCGGGCCATCACGTTGAGCACCGTCTCGTCCACGTACATCTTCAGGATGTTGTTTTCCTGGATGGCGCGCAGCGTTTCGCGCAGCTGCTGCACGTGCTGGGCGGTTTTCTCCATGGTGGTTTCCAGGTCGGTGAAGTCCACCGGCTTGGTCACGAAGTCGAAAGCCCCGCGGTTCATGGCCGTGCGGATGTTCTGCAGGTCGCCGTAGGCCGACACCATCACGGCCTTGACCACCGGGTTGGCCTCCTGCAGCTTCGAGAGCAGCGTGAGCCCGTCCATCACCGGCATGTTGATGTCGGAGAGGATGATGTCGGTATCGGGGTGCTGGGCCAGCACCGACAGGGCTTCCTGCCCGTTGCTGGCAAAGACGAACTCGTAGACGTTTTCGCGGATTTTGCGCCGAAACTTCTGCTTGATGAGCAGCTCCAGGTCCGCTTCGTCGTCGACGACGAGGATTTTAGTTTTCATGCGTTTCCATGGCGGCCAGCTTGGCCTTGAGAGCGACAAAGTCGACGGGCTTGGTCAGGAAATCGTCGGCGCCGAGGCGCAGGGCTTGGTCGTGGCTGTCCTGGTCGCCGTAGGCCGTAATCATCATCACCTGCGGGGGCGGCGGGGCGGGGTACTCCTCGCGGATGTGGCGCAGCAGCTCCAGGCCGCTCATGCCGGGCATGTTGATGTCGCTGAGAATCAGCACTACTTCGGAGGCGTGCGCGTGCAGGTAATCGAGGGCCTCTTCGCCGGAATACGCGAAGGAAAAGGAAAACTGCCCGTTGCGGATTTCGCGCCGGAAGCGCTGCTCGAAAAGCGTGCGCACGTCCATCTCGTCGTCGACTACTAGTATTTTCATCGTAAGCAAAGCTAAGGGAAAGCCCAGGCCCGGCGGCGGCCTCAGGCCGGCAAGGTGATAATAAATTCGGTGCCCTGGTTGACTTCGGAGTCGACGTCGAGCGTGCCGCCGTGGCCCTTGGTGACGATGTCGTAGCTGAGCGAGAGGCCCAGGCCGGTGCCCTCGCCGGTGGGCTTGGTGGTGAAGAAGGGCTGGAAGATCTTCTGCCGCACCTCCTCGGGAATGCCCGTCCCGTTGTCGCGCACCCGGATTTTGACCGCGCCCGCGGCCAGCCGGGTTGATACGCCAACCGTGGGCTGGTAGCCCGGCTCGGTGCCCCGCTGCTGGCGCTGCTGCACGGCGTAGAAGGCGTTGTTGAGCAGGTTCAGCAACACCCGGCCCAGGTCGGCGGCGCTGGCCGGCACCAGCGGCAGGCCCAGGGCCAAGTCCGTATCGAGCGTGGCATTGAAGGTCTTGTCCTTGGCGCGCAGACCGTGGTAGGCCAGGCGCAGGTATTCCTCGCAGAGCGCGTTGAGGTCCGTCGGGGCCCGTTCGCCCGAGCTCTGGCGGGAGTGCTCCAGCATGCCGCGCACAATGCCGGCCGCGCGCTGCCCGTGTTGGTGAATGCGGCCCAGGTTCTGCGCCAGGTCCTCGGCCAGGGCCTCCACTTCTTCGGCGTCGCCGGCGGCCTGGGCTTCTTTCAGCTCCTGCACCAGCTCCTGGCTTACATCGGCGAAGTTGTTGACGAAGTTGAGCGGGTTCTGGATTTCGTGGGCAATGCCGGCGGTCAGCTCGCCCAGGGAGGCCATCTTCTCGCTCTGGATCAGCTGGGCCTGGGTGGCGCGCAGCTCGGTGAGGGAGCGTTGCAGCGCGTCGGTGCGCTGCTGCACCTGGGTTTCGAGGGTTTCGTTCTGGCGCGCCAGCAGGGCCTGCTTTTCCTGCTCCTGCGCCAAGGTTTGGGCCGAGAGACGCTCCACTTCGCCAAGCTTGAGCTGCAGCAATCGGGCGTCGAGGGCAAACTCCCGGGCCAGGTACAGCGAGATGCCCAGCGCCGGGAAAAAGAACAGCAGCGACCCGGCAAAGGCGTTGGTAATGGCCGGCAGCTGCTGCGTCACGAAGACGGCCGAGAACAGGTAAAACAACAAGCAGAGCAGGCTCAGCGCAAAGCCGGCCCCAATCAGCCGGGCGCCGCGCCGGCGCCGGCGGGCGGCCTGCACCGTCAGCCGCAGCTGCTCGCCGCCGACCAGCACCACAAACGCCACCAGGCCCGCCGTGCCCCACGCCGAGCCCCGGGCGTACTCGGCCGTGATAAACGGCACCAGCAGCAGCGTAGCCGCCCAAAGGCTTTTGTACAACCAGCCGGGCCGGACTTCAAACAGGGCGTAGAGGGCGCGCAAGCCCCAGAGGCAGCCCGCGCACAAAAACACGTAGCTCAGGAAATACTCGCGCAGGGCGCCCCCGAGGTCCGGCGAAGTCAGGTTCAGGACGGGCAGGTAGCCGATGGCCAGCAGCAGGGCGTAGAGGGCGAAGTAGCGGTTGGCGGGCTGGGCCCGGTTGTAGCGGTAAAACGTGAGGTGCAGCAGCCCGAGCAGCAGAAACACCCCTCCTTGCACGGCGTAAATGGCCATGGACATGCTTTGGCCCACTTCCTGAAACCGGATACGCGGCTGCGGCAGCAGCGTCAGCTTCACGTTTAGCAGTCGGCTCTGGCTGATGTAGCGGGCCAGCGGCGCCGGCGGCTGCCAGGGCGCGAAGCGCACGGCCAGCAGCAACTCGCCCCGCTCGGCCACCGGCAAGTCCAGCGGGTCGGGCCTGAAGCCGCCGGGCCGCACCCGGGCTGGGTCGGCGCTGAGCGTGCCGTACTGGCCCAAGCGCCGGCCGTTGCAGTACACCTCGGCGGCGCCCAGCGCGCGGGCCATGACGCAGCCCAGGGCTTGGTAGCGCAGGCTGTCGGTCAGGCGCAGGCGCAGCCGAAACCAACCGATGCCGCCGAGGGCGCGGGTTGGCAGCGCCGCGCCCGGTCGGGCCACGCCGATGGTGTCCCAGGCGCGGTCGTCGAACTCCGGCCGGGCCCAGGCGGGGTTGTCGCCGGGGTGGTAGCGCCAGTCCTGCCGCAGCACTAGGCCGGCGGCCGGCAGGCGGCGCAGCGCCAGGGCCGCCGTATCGGGCACCTGCGCCGGGACCGGCCGTAGCCCGAACAAGAGGAAAAGCAGCGGGAGCAGGCGTCGCATAGGGCGGCCTAGCTGGGCAAGGTGATAATAAATTCGGTGCCCTGGTTGACTTCGGAGTCGACGTCGAGCGTGCCGCCGTGGCCCTTGGTGACGATGTCGTAGCTGAGCGAGAGGCCCAGGCCGGTGCCCTCGCCGGTGGGCTTGGTGGTGAAGAAGGGCTGGAAGATCTTCTGCCGCACCTCCTCGGCAATGCCCGTCCCGTTGTCGCGCACCCGGATTTCCACGTCGCCGGCCGCGTTGCGGCGCGTCGTCACCCCCACGGTGGGCACGAAGCCGGCGCCGGCCGTTTCCTGGCGCTTTTGCACGGCGTAAAAGGCGTTGGTAAACAGGTTCAGCAGCACTCGGCCCAGGTCCTGCGACACGGCCTCGATCTTGCCCACCGACGGGTCGAAGAAGGTATTGATGGTGGCGTTGAAGGCCTTGTTTTTGGCGCGCAGGCCGTGGTAGGCCAGGCGCAGGTACTCGTCGGCGAGGGTGTTGACGTCGGTGGGCTGCCGCTCGCCCGAGCTCTGGCGGGAGTGCTCCAGCATGCCGCGCACAATGCTGGCGGCCCGCTGCCCGTGGTGGGTAATCTTCTCCAGGTTCTGCTTGAGGTCGGCCAGCAATTCGGCTTCCAGGTCCGGGTCGCGGTCGGGGCGCTGCTGCTCCTCCAGCAGCTCCTGCACCAGCTCGGCCGACACGTCCGAGAAATTGGTGACGAAGTTGAGCGGATTCTGGATTTCGTGGGCAATACCGGCGGTCAGCTCGCCCAGCGAGGCCATCTTCTCGCTTTGGATGAGCTGGTCCTGGGTGGTTTTCAGCTCGTCGAGGGCGTGCTGCAGCTCCTGGGCCTGCTGGGTGAGCGTGGCGGTGCGCTCGGCCACCATGCGTTCGAGCTGGGAGTTTTCGGCCTCGATGCGGCGCTTTTCCTGCACCTCTTTCTCGCGCTCCAGCCGCTCCCGCTCCAGGTGTTTTTTCTGGTTGCGGGCAATGAGCACGAAGGTCACGAGCCAGATGATGGTAAAGCCTTGCGAAGTGTCAAACACCTCGTTGTAGCTCTTGAGCAGGCTTTTGCCGAAAAAAGCCACCAGCAATTCTATCAACGAATAGGCCACAAACGGCGCCAAAGCCAGCATCATGGTGCGGGCCGGGCGGTAGTCCTGGCAGCGCAGCAGCACGTAGAGCACCACCCCGAACACGAACAGCTGGTAGACCTCGTCGAGCAGGTTGGAGTCCCAGCCGTAGGAGAGGACCAGCAGGGCCACGCCCGGCGCCCAGATAAAGTCGAGCAGGCGGTTGAGCCTGGGCAGGCGGGTGGGCAGGTCCAGGAGCTGCCGCATCCAGCGCACGGCCAGCATGCTGAACGCAATGGGAATGATGAGGGAGGTGTTGACGTCCATACGAGCCGGGCAGGGGCGGGGAAGTTAGTCGTTTTTCGGGGCGGGAGCGGGTTTTTTGCTGGTCAGCAGCTGCGGCAGCGGCACGGTAAAGACCAGCACCGGGTTGTTGGTGCGCGGCGCGGTCTTCGCCGCGGCATCGGCCGGTTTATCGTCCTTGCTGAGCAGGCGCATGGCGTAGCCCACCGCCGTGGGCAGCGTGACGCGGAGCGTCATGACCTGCTGCGGCGCCGGCGCGGCAGCCGGCTCGGCTCGGGTTTGCGCTTGGGCCGCCGTGGCCGTCAGCGCAAGCAAGGTAAGCACTAGGAACAGGCGGAAACTAACGGGCATCAACAAGCAATTGGCGGCCAAAGATGCGACTAGAAGCGTAGCGGCACCAAAGCCGAAGCCCGGTGCCGCCAAATTAGATTCGAAACAGGGGCCCGCCGTTGCCTGGCCGCCGGGCCGATTCCGGCAATTGCGCCTTCGGCTTACGCCTCCCACATGGCCACCGCGTTTTTGCTCGGCAGCGCCGTTTTGCCGGTCAGCCACAGGTCCACCTGCCGGGCGGCTTCGCGGCCTTCCGAAATGGCCCACACCACCAAAGACTGCCCACGGCGCATGTCGCCGGCCACGAACACCTTGTCGACCGTGGTGCGGTAGTTGTGCTCCGCGGCCAGCACGTGGCCACGCTCGTCCAGCCCCACACCCAGCTGCGCGAGCAGGCCGCCCGGCTCCGGGCCGGTGAAGCCCAGGGCCAGCAGCACCCGCTGAGCCGGAATTTCGCGCTCCGAGCCCTCGATTTCCTGGTAGCCCAGGCGGCGGCCCAGCACGTCGGTTTCCCAGGTGATGTCCGACACCAACAGGGCACGTACCCGGCCTTCGGCGTCGCCCAGGAAGGCCTTGGTTTTGATGCCCCAGTAGCGCTGGCAGCCTTCCTCGTGCGAGGTGCTCGTGCGGAAAATGGCTGGTTCCAGCGGCCAAGGCGTGTGGGCGGGCCGCTCGGCGGTGGGTTCGTGCATCTGGGCAAACTGCGTGACCGAGCGCGCCCCTTGCCGGTTGGCCGTGCCTACGCAGTCGGAGCCCGTGTCGCCGCTGCCGATAACCACCACGTCTTCGCCCGTCACCAGCAGCTCTTCGCCCTCCAGGGGCAAGCCGGCCACGCGGCGGTTGTGCTGGGTGAGGTAGGGCATGGCGAAATGAACGCCGTGCAGCTCCCGGCCGGGCATGGGCAAATCCCGCGGGGCCAGGGCGCCGCCGGCCAGCACCACCGCGTCGAAGTCGCGGAGCAGCGCGTCGGCGGGCAGGTCGCGGCCGATTTCCACGCCGCAGCGAAACTGCACGCCGTCGGCTTCGAGCAGCTCGAGGCGGCGGTCAATCACCCACTTTTCGAGCTTGAAGTCGGGCACGCCGTAGCGCAGCAAGCCGCCGGGCCGCTCGTCGCGCTCAAACACCGTGACGGAGTGCCCGGCTTTGGCCAGCTGGGCCGCCGCGGCTAGCCCCGCCGGCCCCGAGCCCACCACCGCCACCGTCTTGCCCGACTTGAGCACTGGGGCCGTGGGCCGCACGTACCCCTTGGCGAAGGCCAGCTCGATGATGTGCTTCTCGATTTCCTCGATGGCCACCGGTGCCCGGTTGATGCTCAGCACGCAAGCCGCCTCGCAGGGCGCGGGGCAGATGCGGCCGGTGAATTCGGGGAAGTTGTTGGTGGAGGCCAGAATCTGGTAGGCCTGCTCCCAATCCTGCCGGTGCACGGCTTCGTTGAACTCCGGGATGATGTTGCCCAGCGGGCAGCCCGCGTGGCAGAACGGGATGCCGCAGTTCATGCAACGGGCCGCCTGCGTGGTGAGTTGGGCTTCGTCGTACATGCCCACAAACTCCTGGTTATGCCGCACGCGCTCCTGCGGCGCCGCCTTCGGGGGCAGCTGCCGCTCGTATTCCTTGAAACCGGTGATGTGTCCCATATGGTCGCCTCGTGTGCGCCTCGCCCCCCGGCCCCCTCTCCGAAAAAGGAGAGGGGGAGCCTGACGACTGCGGGCGGTTGGCTTTGATGCGTTGATAATTGTTTCTGGTTGGTTTGAATCCGCTCCTGCTGCCATCCTCTACTTTGCCTGCCGATACTACACGACGCCGTTGCTGACGCCAGGCTCCCCCTCTCCTTTTTCGAAGAGGGGGCCGGGGGTGAGGCGCCCGGCAGGCGCTACGTCCGAGCCGGCTCGAACCGCGCTGCCAGCAGCACCTTCTTGTACTCGGAGGGAAACACCTTCACGAAGCGCCCGGCTTCTTCGGCCCAGTTGTCGAGCAGGAAGGCGGCCAGCCGGGAGCCGGTGAGCTGTTGGTGCTGGTGCAACAAGGCGCGTATCTGGTCCTCGTCGTCGGCGGCTAGCGGGTCCAGTTCCACCATTTCCCGGTTGCAGTTGGCGGGGAAGGAGCCGTCCGGATCGTACACCCAGGCAATGCCCCCGCTCATGCCGGCGGCGAAGTTGCGCCCCGTGCGGCCCAGGATGAGGGCGCGGCCGCCGGTCATGTACTCGCAGCCGTGGTCCCCCACGCCCTCCACCACCGCCGTGGCGCCGGAGTTGCGCACCGCAAACCGCTCCCCGGCCTGCCCGCGCACGAACAGCTCGCCGGAGGTGGCGCCGTACAGGGCCACGTTGCCGATGATGATGTTCTGCTCGGGCACAAAGCGGGCTTCGGCGGCCGGGTAAATCACCAGCTGCGCCCCGCTCAGTCCCTTGCCGACGTAGTCATTGGCCTCGCCTTCGAGCTTGAATGCCAGGCCCTTCGCGCAAAACGCGCCAAAGCTCTGCCCGGCCGAGCCGCGGAAGGTAAAGTTGATGGTATCCGCGGGCAGGCCGGCGCCCTGGTAGCGCTTGGTCACCTCGTTGCTGAGCAAGGTGCCGATGGTGCGGTTGGTGTTGTGCACCGCGAAGGTGGCAAACACCGGCGTGCGCGCCTGCAGCGCCGGGCGGGCGTGCTTGACGAGCTGCCAGTCCAGGATTTGGCGCAGGCCGTGGTCTTGCTCCTCGCTCTGGTGCAGGGTGCCGCCCGAGGGGTTGGGCACGGGCTGCAGCAGGTCAGTCAGGTCCAGGGTGCGGGCTTTCCAGTGCGTGAGGTTGTCGCGCACCTTCAGAAACTGCGGCCGACCCACCATTTCACTGACCGTGCGGAAGCCCAGCCCGGCCATGATTTCGCGCAGCTCCTCCGCCAGGAAGCGGAACAGGTTCACGATGTGCTCGGGCTGTCCGGTGAACAGCTTGCGCAGTTCCGGGTCCTGCGTCGCCACGCCCACCGGGCAGGTGTTCAGGTGGCATTTGCGCATCAGGATGCAGCCGCCGGCAATGAGGGCGGCCGTGGCCACGCCCCATTCTTCGGCGCCGAGCAACGCGGCCACGGCCAGGTCGCGGCCGGTTTTCACCTGCCCGTCGGCCTGCAGCACGACGCGGCTGCGCAGCTGGTTGCGCACCAAAGTCTGGTGGGCTTCGGCCAGGCCCAGCTCCCAGGGCAGCCCGGCGTGCTTGATGGAGGAAATGGGGGAGGCGCCGGTGCCGCCGTCGTAGCCCGCAATGAGGATGACGTCGGCGTGGGCCTTGGCGACGCCCGCCGCAATGGTGCCCACCCCGGCCTTCGACACCAGCTTCACGCTGATGCGAGCCGCCCGGTTGGCGTTTTTCAGGTCGAAGATGAGCTGGGCCAGATCCTCGATGGAGTAGATGTCGTGGTGGGGCGGGGGCGAAATCAGCCCGACGCCGGGCGTGGCGTGGCGCACCCGGGCAATCCACTCGTCCACCTTGTGGCCCGGCAATTGGCCTCCTTCGCCCGGCTTGGCGCCCTGGGCCATCTTGATTTGCAGCTCGTCGGCGTTGGTCAGGTACTGGGCCGTCACGCCGAAGCGGGCCGAAGCCACCTGCTTGATGGCCGAGCGCATGGAGTCGCCGTTCGGCAGCCGTTCGTAGCGCATCGGGTCCTCGCCGCCCTCGCCGGTGTTGCTCTTGCCCCCGATGCGGTTCATGGCAATGGCCAGGGTGCTGTGCGCCTCGTGCGAGATGGAGCCGAACGACATGGCCCCGGTGGCAAAACGCCGCATGATGGTTTCGGCCGGCTCTACCTCTTCCAGCGGAATGGCCGGGCGGTGCCGGGCGAAGTCCAGCAGCCCGCGCAGCGAAAACAGCCGCTCCTGCTGCTCGTTCACCAGCCGGGCATAGCGCCGGTACACCGCGTAGTCGTTGGTGCGGGTGGCGTGCTGCAGCAGGTGCACGGTTTCGGGGTTGAACATGTGCGCCTCCCCGCGCCGCCGCCACTGGTACACCCCGCCCTCCGGCAGCAGCGGCTGCTCCTCCGCCGAAGACGATTTGAAGCCCTGAAACTGCTTGTAGAGCGTTTCCCGGGCAATTTCATCCAGCCCCAGCCCGCCAATGCGCGTCACCGCCCCGGTGAAATACTGGTCGACTACCGCCTGGTTGATGCCCAGGATTTCGAACACCTGCGCGCCCTGGTACGACTGCAGGGTGCTGATGCCCATCTTCGAGAAAATCTTCAGCAGCCCGTCGCACACGGCCTTGATGTAGTTCTGCCGCAGCTTGTCGGCGTCCAGGCTGGTGCGCAGCTGCCCGCCCGCGTGCATGGTCTGCACCGTCGACAGCGCGAGGTAGGGGTTGATGGCCGAGGCCCCGAAGGCCAGCAAACAGGCAAAATGGTGCACTTCCCACACGTCGCCGGCCTCCACCACCAAGCCCACCGAAGCGCGCACGCCCAGCCGGATCAGGTGGTGGTGCACCGCCGACACGGCCAGCAGGGACGGAATCGGCGCGTGCTTGGAGTCCACGGCCCGGTCGGAGAGGATGAGCACCTCGAAGCCGTCCCGCACCGCGTCCTCGGCGTAGCGGCACAGGCGCGCCAGCCCGTCGGCTAGGGCGCCGGGCTGCCCGTCGGCCTTGAAGTAGGTCTGCAGCGTCTTGGCGTTGAACAGCCCTGTGTCGATGCTGCGCAGCTTTTCCAGCTCGTGGTTGGTCAGCACCGGCTGGCGCAGCGCCACGCAGTGGCAGTGCATCTTGTCTTCGTCGAGGATGTTGCCGTTGTTGCCGATAAAGGTGGCCAGGCTCATCACCAGCCGCTCCCGGATCGGGTCGATGGGCGGGTTGGTCACCTGGGCGAAGAACTGCTTGAAGTAGCTGCTCAGGTGCTGCGGCTGATCCGACAATACCGCCAGCGGCACGTCCACGCCCATGGAGCCAATTGGCTCTTTGCCCTCCAAGGCCATCGGCGTGATTATCGTATCGATGTCCTCGCGGGTGTAGCCAAACACCTGGTGGTACTTGAACACGGCGTCGGCCGCCAAGTCGGTGAATACCTGCCGGGGTTCGGGCAACTCCTCCAGCCGGATCTGGTACTCGTCCAGCCACTGCCCGTAGGGCTGCTGCCGGGCCGCTTGGGCCTTCAGCTCCTCGTCCGTCACGATGTTGCCCGCCCGCGTGTCGATGAGCAGCATCTTGCCCGGCTGCAGGCGACCTTTCTTCGTGATGATGGCTTCGTCAATGGGCAGCACGCCGGTTTCGGAGGCCACCAGCACCCGCCCGTCGTCGGTGAGGGTGTAGCGCAGCGGGCGCAGGCCGTTGCGGTCCAGCATGGCCCCGAGCAGGTGCCCGTCGGTGAAGAGCAGCGCCGCCGGGCCGTCCCAGGGCTCCATAAACGTGGCGTGGAACTCGTAGAAGGCCTTTTTCAGCGGGTCCATCTGCTCGTTGCCGTCCCAGGCCTCGGGCACCAGCATCATCATCACGTGCGGCAAGGGCCGGCCCGAGTGCAAAAGCACCTCCACGATGTTATCCAGGCAGGCCGAGTCCGACTGCTGGCTGTCGATAACCGGCAGCAGCATGTCCATTTCCGCCCGCGTGAAGTAGGGCGACACGTAGGAGCGCACCCCGGCGTAAAACCAGTTCAGATTGCCCCGCAGGGTGTTGATTTCGCCGTTATGGGCCAAATGCCGGAAGGGCTGGGCCAGCTTCCAACTCGGCAGCGTGTTGGTGGAAAAGCGCGAATGCACCATCCCAAACGCCGACGTCACCCGCGCATCCGACAAATCCGGGAAGTAGCCGCGCACCTGGTAAGTGGTCAGCTGCCCCTTGTACACGATGGTCTGGCTCGACAACGAGGCGAAATAGAAGTCTTCACCCGCCGCCGGCACCGCCTCTGCCACCATCTTGGTGATGAAGCGCCGCAGCACGTACAGCTTCCGCTCGAAGTCTTCGGTCGTAGCCAAGCCCGGCGGGCGCAGCACGAACACCTGCTCGATGGCCGGCTCGGCCGCCAAGGCCGTCGGCCCAATGCCGGCCGGGTTCACAGGCACCGGGCGGTAGCCCAGGATGGGCAGGCCCAACTGCTTACCGGCCGCGTTGATGACTTGGCGACAGGCCGTTTGGGCGGCCACATCCTTGGGCAGAAACAGCATGCCCACGCCGTAGCCGCCGGGCTCGGGCAGGCGGATGCTCAGGGCGGTGCATTCTTCGAGGAAAAACCAGTGGGGGAGTTGCAGCAGCAGCCCGGCGCCGTCGCCGGAATCTGCGTCACAGCCGCAGGCGCCGCGGTGCTCCATGTTTTCCAACATGGTCAGCGCGTCGCTGATGATCTGGTGCGACTTCTGCCCGTTCAGGTACGCGATGAATCCCGTCCCACAGGCGTCATGCTCGAACTCCGGGCGGTACAGGCCCAGGGAAGGAGTTGGCGTCATTGGTAGCTAGTGCTAAGCGGGAATGCGGTAGGGAAGCAGCGGAGCGAATCAGTAAGGTAGGTAATAATCCGGTTCGGATGGCGAACAACTCCCGCAAAAAAATATTCGCCTGCCGCTGCACTAGAATCAGCCCGAAAACTGCGTTGTTGCTACTCGCAGGGCCTTCCGCAAACGATTGTTATGGCAAACTTGGCCGTTACTGACGGCTGTTTATTGCCAATCTTTCAATCCCGGACTTGCACATATGCATCAAACCCATTACTTGCATCGGCTTAACAATTTGGTAACATGGAAGTCGAAGTTTTGAAGTACCCAGCGGTGCGCAACTACGTCGCTGGTCAGTTTGTCGAAGACGCCGGGGCGCGCACCCTGGATGTGTTCAGCCCGCTCACCGGCGCGGTGATTTCCACGGTGCCCTTGTCCGGTGCAGCCGCGTTGGACCAAGCCGTGCAGGCTGCCCAAGCCGCTTTCCCCGCCTGGTCGGCCATGCCCATCAAGGAGCGGGTGCAGATTTTCTACCGCTACAAAACGCTGCTGGAGCGCGACATGAAAGCCCTGGCCGAACTGGTGCGCGAGGAAAACGGCAAAACTTTCGACGAAGCCCGGGCCGAGGTCGAAAAGGCCGTCGAGCTGACCGAGTTTGCCTGCTCCATGCCCCAGCTGATTCAGGGCGAGTTTCTGGAAGTGAGCAAGGGCGTGGAAGCCCGCGTGGAGCGCAAGCCCTTGGGCGTGGTGGCCAGCATTGCGCCCTTCAACTTCCCCAACATGGTCCCGCACTGGACCATTCCGAACGCCCTGGTGCTCGGCAACTGCATGATTCTGAAGCCCTCGGAAGTAGTGCCGCTCAGTGCCGGCAAGATTGCCGAGTTGCTTAAGGAAGCCGGCCTGCCCGACGGCGTGCTCAACATCGTGCACGGCGACCGGGAAATTGTGGAAGCCATCTGCGACCATCCCGGCATCGAGGCTGTGTCGTTCGTGGGCTCCACCAAGATTGCCAAAGTCGTTTACATCCGCGCCACTTCCAATCTGAAGCGCTGCGTGGCTTTGGGCGGAGCCAAAAACCACCTGATGGTGCTGCCCGACGCCCACCCCGACATGACGGCTTCCAATGTGGCCGCCTCCATGTCGGGCTGCGCGGGCCAGCGCTGCATGGCCGGCTCCACCATGGTAGGCGTCGGCGCCGTCGACCACATCGTGCAGAAGCTGGTGGACGAGGCCAAAAAAATCGTGCCCGGCCAGAACTTGGGCTCGGTTATCAGCAAGGAAGCCAAAGCGCGCATCGAAGAGCACATTACCGAGGCCGAAGCCGCTGGTGCCAAGGTGCTGCTCGACGGCCGCGGCGCCCAAGTGGCCGGCCACGAAGACGGCTACTACGTGGGCCCCACCGTCATCGACTACGTGACGCCCGACATGCGCATTGCCCAGGAAGAGGTGTTCGGCCCGGTGCTGGCCATCTTGCGCACCAACACGCTGGACGAGGCCCTGGCCATCGAAAACGCCAACCCCTACGGCAACGCGGCGGCCGTGTTCACGCAGAGCGGCAGCATGGCCCGCTACGTGATGGACCACGCCAACGCCGGCATGATTGGCGTCAACATTGGCGTGCCGGTGCCCCGGGAGCCGTTTTCCTTCGGTGGCTGGAACGAGTCTAAGTTCGGCGCCTGCGACATCACCGGCAAAAGCTCCATTGAATTCTGGACCCAGCTCAAGAAAACCACGACCAAGTGGAACCCCGAGTCGCGGGTGAACTGGATGAGCTAGGATCTGGCTGGCACCGCATGCTTGATCCGGCGGACGTTTGTCGAAGCCGCTCTACCGCACAATACAACGAAGCGGTAGAGCGGCTTCGGCTGACGCCCTGAATTATTGCCTAATAATCTTGATCGGCAATAATTATTCGCTGCCTTTTTGCCTATATTTAAAGGACGCAGAAATGCGCCCTGCTTCCCCTTTCTTTCCCACCCCACAATGGAAACGTTTACCGAAACCGACAAGGAGCAAATCCTGCGGGATAACCTGGAGCATACCCTGTTTTCCTGGTCCAAACAGGCCGGATTGAACCCCATCAATGCGGAGCGCGCCGAGGGCGTGTATTTGTGGGACCGGGACGGCAAGCGCTACATCGATTTCTCGTCGCAGCTGATGAACGTCAACATCGGCCACGGCAACCAGAAAGTGACCGAAGCGGTGGCCGCGCAGATGCGGGAGCTGAGCTACGTGTACCCCGGCATGATTACCAAGGCCCGCGGCGACCTGGGCAAGCGGCTGGCGGAAATCACCGCGCCGAACCTGACCAAGGCGTTTTTCACCCTGGGCGGGGCCGAGGCCATTGAAAACGCCATCAAGCTGGCCCGCATCTACACCGGCCGGCATAAGATCGTGTCGCTGTACCAGTCGTTTCACGGCGCTTCCTACGGGGCCATCAGCGTAGGCGGCGACCCGCGCAAGTTCGCCGTCGATTCGCAGGCTATGCCCGGCACGGTGCACGTCGAAAACCCCTACTTCTACCGCTGCCCCTGGTACAGCACCACGCCCGAAGAGTGCGCCGAGCGCGCCGCCGCGGCCATGGAGCGCATCATCGGCTACGAAAACCCCGGCAGCGTGGCAGCCATCATTCTGGAGGGCGAGTCGGGTACCTCGGGCTGCATCAAGTACCCGCCCGGCTACTGGAAATTGGTGCGCGAAATCTGTGATAAACACGGTATTCTGCTCATCGCCGACGAGGTCATGTCGGGCTTCGGGCGCACCGGCAAGTGGTTTGGCTCCGACCACCACGGCGTGAAAGTCGACCTGATGTGCATGGCCAAGGGCATCACCGCCGGCTACCTGCCCCTGGGCGCGGTGATGGTGGACGACAAAATCGCGCACTACTTCGACGAGCGCGCCCTGCCGCTGGGCCTCACGTACTCGGCCCACCCGGTGTCCTGCGCCGCCGCCGTGGCCGTGCTCGACATCTACGAGGAGGAAAACATGCTCGAAAACGTGCGGGAGCTGGGCCACTATCTCGACGCCCGCATCTGCGACCTGATGGCCGAGCACCCGAGCATCGGCGACTGGCGCAACACCGGCTTGTTCGGTTGCCTGGAGCTGGTGAAGAACCGCGACACCAAGGAACCGATGGCGCCCTGGAACGCCGCCCCCGACCAAATGGCGGTGATGAACCAGGTAGCGGCCAAAATCCGCGAGCTGGGCATGTACACCTTCGTGCGCTGGAATTACATTTTCATTGCGCCCCCGCTCAACATCACCAAAGATGAGCTGGACGAAGGCCTCGCCATTATTTCGGAGGCCATCCGCATTGCCGACCAGCACGTGCATTAACTGGTGGTGCAATTAGCTTTAAAAGCAGCCGGTAATAGCTGCTTTTAAGCGCATGCAAATTATTACAGAGGGTTTGTTCACCTCGCATTACGCGGGGTAGGGTGACTATTTTCTGAATAGTAATAATTCTGCTGTTTGATAAATTGAAATCAGCGAGGAAAAGCCTATATTTTCCCTCTGATTACGGTCTTTCTTTTTCCTGCTGAATGGCGTCTTTGCTTCTTAAAAATGGCCGGGTAGTTACGGCCGATTCCGACAGCGTCTGCGACATCCTGATTGACGGCGAAACCATCGTTGCCATCGGGAAGAACCTGCCGGTGCAGGCCGACGAAGTCATCGACGCCACCGGCAAAATCGTGGTGCCCGGCGGCATCGACCCGCACGTGCACCTGGACATGCCCTTCATGGGCACCTTCAGCTCCGATACGCACGAGACGGGCACCCGCGCCGCCCTGCACGGCGGCACCACCACCGTCATCGACTTCGTGCTGCAGAAGCAAGGCCACTCCTTGCGCGAGGCGCTGACCGAGTGGCAGGGACGGGCCACCGGCACCGCAGTGGGCGACTACTCGTTCCACATGGCCGTGACGGATTTCAACCCGAGCACCAAGGAGGAAATCAAGGACATGGTGGCCGAGGGCATTACTTCCTTTAAAACCTTCATGGCCTATAAGGGCGCGCTCATGATTGACGACGCGCAGATGGTGGGCCTGATGCAGGAAGTGAAAAAGCACGGCGGGCTGGTGACGGCCCACGCCACCAACGGCGACATGATTGACACGCTCATTGCCCAGCACCGGGCCGCGGGCAAGCTCACGCCGCGCTACCACTACCTCTCGCAACCGGAGGTAACCGAAGCCGAAGCCTCGGGCCGCTTCGCCGACATTGCCAACTACACCGGCGTCAACGCCTACATCGTGCACCTGACCTGCGAGGGCGCCCTGAACCAGGTGCGCCGCGCCACTGAGCGCAACCAGCGCGTGTTCGTGGAAACCTGCATTCAGTACCTGCTGCTCGACGCCTCGCTCTATGGCGACGATTTTGAAGGCGCCAAGTGGGTAATGTCGCCGCCGCTGCGGGAGAAAAAGGACCAGCAGACGCTCTGGGCCGGCATCAACCAGGGCCTGGTGCAGGTGGTGGGTACCGACCACTGCCCCTTTATGTGGGAGCAGAAAAAGATGGGTGCCGACGACTTTTCCAAGATTCCGAACGGTCACCCGGCCATCGAGCACCGCATGGAGCTGCTCTTCTCAGAAGGCGTAAATAAAGGCCGCATCTCGCTGCAAAAGTTCGTGGAGGTGTCGAGCACGAACGCAGCCAAAATCTTCGGCATGTTTCCGCGCAAAGGCACCATTAGCATCGGTGCCGACGCGGATTTGGTGCTCATCGACCCCACGAAAAAGCACACGATTTCGGCCGAGACCCACCACATGAACGTGGACTACTCCGGCTACGAAGGCTGGGAGCTGACCGGCAAAATCGAGACGGTGCTACTGCGCGGCAAGGTTGCCGTGGACGCGGGCGAGACGAAGGTAGGCCGCGGCTACGGGCAGTTTATCCGCAGAGGACCAGTTAATTACTAACTTAAGACAGAGAAGGGGACAAGGTCATTCAGGAACGATAACCCTGAAGGTCTTCTTTCATCTGGGGTTCGGCATAGCCAAAGGGCCTGCTTCACCCCTGACTGCTGCCTGAGCGCAGCTACATGTTGAATACCAAAGACTTGTCCGTCTGTAATAAGACGAAGGAAGGACTTTCCTTCGTCAGAATGACAGTTCTTGTTGGACTGTCACTTGAAGCCTTTGAACCCTTTCCCAACCAAATAACCGCGTACCCACAATGCCCAGAATGATTAAATCTGGCTTGATCCAGATGAGCTTGCCCATGACCGAGGGCGAAGGCACGATTGAGGAAATCAAGGAGGCCATGATGCAGAAGCATATTCCCCTGATCGAAGAAGCTGGTCGGCAGGGCGTGCAGATTCTGTGTCTGCAGGAAATCTTCAACACGCCCTATTTCTGCCCCGGCCAGGACAAAGCCTGGTACGCCTCGGCCGAATCGGTGCCCGGCCCCACGACCGAGCGCATGGCCGAGTACGCCAAGAAGTACAACATGGTGATGATTGTGCCGATTTACGAGAAGGAGCAAGCCGGCTTCCTCTACAACACGGCCGCCGTCATCGACGCCGATGGAACCTACCTCGGCAAGTATCGCAAGAACCACATTCCGCACACCTCGGGCTTCTGGGAGAAGTACTTCTTCAAGCCCGGTAACCTGGGCTACCCGGTGTTCCAGACCAAGTACGCCAAGGTGGGCGTGTACATCTGCTACGACCGGCACTTCCCCGATGGCGCCCGCGTGCTGGGCCTGAACGGGGCCGAAATCGTGTACAACCCCTCGGCCACGGTGGCCGGCCTCTCGCAGTACCTCTGGAAGCTGGAGCAACCCGCCCACGCGGCGGCCAACGGCTACTTCATGGGCTGCATCAACCGCGTCGGGGAAGAAAAGCCCTGGAACCTGGGCCGCTTCTACGGCACCAGCTACTTCGTGGACCCGCGCGGGCAGATCATTGCTGAGGCCGACGAATACAAGGACGAGCTGCTGGTGGCCGAATTCGACCTGGACATGATTGACGAGGTGCGCGCCACCTGGCAGTTCTTCCGCGACCGGCGCCCCGAAACCTACGAGAAACTGGTGGAGCTGTAAGCCGGCCGCCCCAGTAAATTCCAAGACGAAGTGTCAACCCGTCGAGCCGAAATAGTCAAGCAATACCAACGCGCGACTTACAGCTACGCATTGCCGTTCGGGCTGCTACTGCTCGGGTTCGTTGTCGAGGTCTTGTTGCCCCTGGCCCTGCTTGTCTGGGTGCCGCTCGGCGTTGCAGGCCTGTACTTCTCGAAGCGCGGCCTGACCCTGGCGGTCAGCAGCGGCGACCAGGAAAAGCAGGACGTGGGCTACGCGAATCTGCTGCTCGGAGCCATTGTCCTCGGGCTGGGGCTGCTTGGGTGGGCGCTGGCCTACGTCATGACGGCCTAGACCGGCCAAACCAGCTACTGCACGGCGCAGCCGGGTCACTCCGGCTGCGCTAGCCATGATTTTCTTCTCTCTGCAACCAACGCCATACCCCCATGGCCGAGTACCCGACCCCCACGACCGAGCAGGAGTTTGCGGCGAATTTCGCCCAGATCAAGCCCCTGATGAGCAACACCGAGGCGCTGTACGAAAGCTCCCGCTGCCTGTTCTGCTTTGATGCGCCCTGTATCAAGGCCTGCCCCTCGGGCATCGACATTCCGCAGTTTATCCGGCAGATCAACACCGGCAACGCCACCGGCGCGGCCAAGACCATCTACGAGGCCAACTACTTCGGCAACGCCTGCGGCAAGGTGTGCCCCACCGAGGTGCTCTGCGAGGGCGCCTGCGTGTACAACCTCAACGAACAGAAGCCCATCGAAATCGGGCGGCTGCAGAGCCATGCTACCCGTAAGGTGATTGACAGCGGGCACAAGCTGTTCGGTCCGGGCCCGGCCAACGGGCGCAAGGTGGCCGTTATCGGCGCCGGGCCCGCGGGCATTTCGGCGGCCTGCGAACTGCGCGCCCTGGGCTACGAGGTGGACGTGTTTGAGGCCCGTGAGCAGCCCTCGGGGCTGACGCTGTACGGCGTGGCGCCCTACAAAATCACCAACGCCGAGACGCTGGCCGAAATGGACTACTTGGAGCAGCAGTTTGGCTACCGGGTGCATTACAACCGGCGCATCAATTCCCGCGAGGAGCTGCAGGCGCTGGAAGAGGCCTACGACGCCATCTTCCTCGGCATCGGGCTGGGCGCGACCAATGCCCTGTTGCTGCCCGGCGAGGAGCGGCAGAACTGCGTGGGCGCGGTGGAGTTTATCGAGCAGCTGCGCATGGCCCACCAGCACGTGGCCGTGGGCAAGAAAGTCATCGTGCTCGGCGGCGGCAACACGGCCATGGATGCGGCGTCGGAATCTTCGCGCCTCGGGGCCGAAGACGTGATTCTGGCCTACCGCCGCGGCAAAGACGAAATGGGCGCCTACGAATTCGAGTACGACCTGGCCAAGAGCGTGGGCGTGAAGGGGCTGTTCAACGTGGCGCCGGTAGAAATCGTGGGCAACGGCAAGGTGGAGGGCGTGAAGTTCATCCGCACGGCCACGCGCGACGGGCAGGTGCAGATTGTGCCCGGCTCGGAGTTCGTGGAGCCCTGCGACATGGTCATCAAAGCCACGGGCCAAGCCAAGCAAACCGGCTTTTTGCACCTGATTCCGGGCCTGCAACTCGACGGCAAGGGCCGCATCGTGGCCGATGCCCGCACCGGGCAGACCTCGAATCCGAAGTATTTCGCCTCCGGCGACGCGCTGAACGGCGGGGCCGAGGTCGTCAACGCCGCCGCCGAAGCCAAGCAGACGGCGCGGGGCATGCACGCATTTTTAACCGAAAACGGTCTGTCATCCTGAGTGCTGCGAAGGACCTCCTCACGCCCGAACGATGAGCTTAACAGCGGCTCGTTCAGCGGTAATAAGGCCCTTCGCGTTGCTCAGCATGACAGGACCACCTGATCCTGTACCATGCCTGACCTTTCCATAAATTTTGCCGGCATCAAGTCGCCGAACCCGTTCTGGTTGGCGTCGGCGCCGCCCACTAACTCCGGCTACCAGGTAATGAAAGCCTTCGACGCGGGCTGGGGCGGGGCCGTGTGGAAGACCCTGGGCGTGCCCGTGGTGAACGTATCGAGCCGCTACGGCGGGGTGAACTACCGCGACAAACGCCTGGTGGGCTTCAACAACATCGAGCTGATTTCGGACCGCCCGCTGGCCGACAACCTGCGCGAAATCGAGGAAGTCAAGAAGTTCTTCCCGAACAACGCCGTCATTGCCTCGCTGATGGTGCAGAGCCGGCAGGAGTGGCACGACATCGTGCGCGACGTGACCAACGCCGGCGCCGACGGCATCGAGCTGAACTTCGGCTGCCCGCACGGCATGTGCGAGCGGGGTATGGGCTCGGCCGTGGGCCAGGAGCCGGAGGTGCTCAAGACCATCGTGGAGTGGGTGATGGAAGTGGCCCGTATTCCGGTTATCGTCAAGCTCACGCCCAACATCTCGGACATCACCGAGCCGGCCCGGGCGGCCCGCGCCGGCGGCGCCGACGCCATTTCGCTGATCAACACGATTCAGAGCATCGTGGGGGTAGATCTGGACAAATTCGCGCCGTACCCAATCGTGGATGGCAAGGGCACCAACGGCGGCTACTGCGGCCCGGCGGTGAAGCCCATTGCGCTGAACATGGTGAAGAACTGCGCCCAGGACCCGGACGTACGCCTGCCCATTTCGGGCATCGGTGGTATTGAGAACTGGCGCGACGCGGTGGAGCACATTCTGCTCGGCGCCTCCTCGGTGCAGGTGTGCACGGCGGCCATGCACTTCGGCTTCGGCATCATCCGCGAAATGACGGCCGGGTTGGAGCAGTACATGACCGAAAAGGGCTTCAACACGATTTATGACTTCGTGGGCAAGGCCCTGCCGAACGTGAAGCACTGGGAAGACCTGAACCTGAAGTACCAGGTGAAGGCCCACATCAACGAGGACAAGTGCATCGGCTGCCAGCTGTGCTACACGGCCTGCGAAGACGGCGCCCACCAGGCCATCGGACTGCAGGAGGGCACGCGCACGCCGGTCATCATCGAGGACAACTGCGTGGGCTGCAACCTTTGCTCCCTGGTGTGCCCGGTGGAGCAGTGCATCACGATGGAGCGCCGCGACGACGGCACCGAGCACCGCACCTGGAAGGAGCGCACCAAGGCCAACGACATTCCGGTGACCTTCAACGACGACCGGGCCGGCGGCTTGCACCACTGGGTGCCCGAGCCCGCCGCGGCCTTGGGCAAGGAGCGGCACAAGACCCTGCCCGGCAAAGCCCGCGCCCTAGGCAGCCCGCAGGAAGTCATTGCGCCCAAGGCCTCGGATGTGCTTAGCGCCTCCTGAAACTGATAACCAGGAGTAATACTAGAGCTGTCATCCTGAGCAACGCGAAGGACCTTATCCCGTCAGAACATTGTCGTTCAAGCGTGGTAAGGTCCTTCGCGTTGCTCAGGATGACAGCCAACTGTCCGACTAGCATTGGCTCTTTGGTTCGCTTACTTCAGCACCTCCAGCCAGCCCTTAAACTTGCGGCCGTTGGTATAGGTGACGAGGTAGTAGTAGGTGCCGGCCACGCTGCCGCCGGGCCAGGTGAACGTGCGTTCCGACGAGCGGTACACCTCGTTGCCCCAGCGTGAGAAGATGCGCACCCCGGCGAAGCGCTGGTCGCAGAAATCGGGCGGCAGGTTGGGCAGCGTGAAGGTATCATTCAACCCGTCGCCGTTGGGCGTGATGACGTTGGGCGGCAGGAAGGCCACGGAATCCGGGGCGGGCACGAGCTGGAAGCGCACGGTGCGCTGCTGGGGCAGGGGCGTGCAGGTAGCCGTTTCCTGCAACTGGAACACCACCGTCAGCTCCGCTTTGCTGGCCGCGTCGCAGGTGGCCTGCCACTGGAAGGAGCCGTCGGCGCGGCCGGTGCCGTTGCGGGCGGCAAACTGCATGCCCATGGCGGGCAGGTCGAAGCCCTGGCCGGTGGCGGTGAGCGTCAGGCCGTTGTTGTCGGCGTCGGTGCCGAGCAGGGTAGCTATGTAGGCTTGCCCGGGCGAGAGCTGCACGAGCACCGGCGGTTCGGAGGCGTCGGCTGGGGCGGGCGGAAAGGAGGAGGTCAGCAGCGGGGCACGGTTTACGGCCGGGCGGGCGGTGAAGGCCAGGCGCACGGTGTCGCGCTTGGGCAAGGAGCAGCCGTTGTCGGCCACCACGAGGTCGAGCAAATATACCCGGCCCTGCGAGTCCATGCAATCGGGGAAGCAAAGCGTGGCGCGCAGCGTGTCGGGGGCGCCGGCCGTGCGCACGGCGCCGCTGGTGGCGGTGGTAAAAGTGGGGCCGGCCGCGCCGCTGGCCAGGGTATAGTTGACGGGCCGGGCCGTGAGGGTCAGCTGGGAAGCGGGGTCGGGGTCGGTGAAGACGAGCTGCACGCAGTGGTCGGTGCCGGGCGTGAGGCGCAGCGTGTCGCGGCCGGGCCGGTAGGCCCGCGGGCTGGCCGGGGTGTAGAGCTGCACCGTGGGCGCCGCGTTTTGCGGGCAGGCCAGCACCATGAGCTGAAAGTCGCGGCGCGTCTCGCCGATTTTGACGCCCCGGCGGTACTCCGCGCAGCGCACCCCGAACACGAACAGGCCCAGGCGGCTGGGGCGCACCGTCAGCCGGCCCGTGCGCGCGTCGATGCCCAGCGTGGGTGCGCCCGGTATCTGGTTCAGGGTGCTCAGGCCCGCGTTCCAGGTGATGGTGCTGTAGGGCGCCGGCTGGCTCAGCGTCAGCTCGGGCGCGGCGCTGGAGGTGTGGCCGTTGAGCGGCGTGACCATGTCGTAGGCCAGCGAGTCGCCGTCGGCGTCCTGCCCGCCGAAATCGTAGTAAAACAGCTCGCCCAGGCAGGCGTAGTCGCCCAGGGGCGGGAAGATGCGCGGGGTGGAATCGAGGAAGGGCTGTCCGCCCTGCACCACGGCCGGAAACTCCAGGTAGAACGTCTGGGCTGCCCCGCCGGGGTTCACGATGTTGCCGATGGCCAGGTTGCGGCAGCAGCGCTCCACCGCCGCGTAGTAGCCGGCGGGGCTGGTGTAGGTAGCCGCGTCGAGGATAATATCCTTGCTGTACACCAGCTTGCGGGTGCTCAGCGAGCCGGCCGCGCAGGCGGGGTTGGTGTAGTTGACGAAGGTGTTACTGGTCAGCGGCAGCGTCAGCTGTTGCAGGCGGGTGTTGGTGGCTTTGCTGAAGATGCCGGCCAGCATCTGCTGGTCCAGGGCGCCGGCGTTGCCGTTGACGGCGTCGAAGTACAGGTTCAGCGTGAGCGTGTAGGTGCTGCCGCTTTTGCGGGTCAGCTCCAGTTCGCCGCCCACAATGTGCGTGGCGCGGGCCGGCAGCAGCACCCCCAGCTGCAGGCAGAGCAGCAGCCCCCACAGGCGGCCGGCGCGGACCAAGAACGAAGAGCAGAAACGAGGCATAAGCAAAGCCAGGAAAAGCGGGTAAAACGAAGTAGCGGTTTGGCGATAAGGGCAGGGTTGGCGTGGGAAAAGAGGTCGGAAACGGGGCTGGGCGGCCCAAGCGCGGCGGCCGGAACCGGATTTCCGGCCGCCGCGCTAGCCGCGCTTAACTAGCGCCGCCCGTGCCGGTGCCCGAGGTGGTCGTGGTGCCGGTTTGGGTGCCGCAGCCGCCCTTGCCGCCTTTCGGGCTTACATCGGGCGTTTCGCAGCTGACAACGGAGAAGGCAAGGCCGGCCAGCAGCAGCAGGCCGGTGAGGCGAAGCGAAACAGTACGCATAGGCCAATCGGAAAAAAAGTGAAACAACGGCTGGAACAAGGCAGTATCCGAAGCGGCCAGCCGAGCCGGCCCCGGAGCAAAAGCTAGAGGCTGCCGCCCACGGGCAGGCCGCTGGGCACGCGCGCGGGCACGGTGCGGTCGAAGGAGCCGGCGCTAAGCGAGCCGAGAAAGGCCACGATGGCCTGCTGGTTGGTGACGCGGGTGGGCAGCAGCGGGTCGAGGCGGGCGTTGGGCACGTTGGGGTTCAGCGAGGCGCGCCCGCCGCGCGGCCCGGCGTCGTAGAAGCGCACCACCTCGGCCAGGGTGCTCATCGTGCCGTTGTGCATGTAGGGCGCGGTGGCGGCCACTTGGCGCAGGCTGGGCGTGCGGAAGGCGTAGGTGCCGTTCTGCCCGGCATCAGTCGCGCCCAGCTTGGCGTTGTCGGCCACGCCGAGCACGTGGGTCTGGTAATCGGAGAGCATGGGGCCGGTGTGGCACTTCGGGCAGCCGCTCTGCACGAAGGCCGTCAGGCCCTGCACCTGCTCGTCGGTAAGGGCAGCTTGCTCGCCGCGCAGGTAACGGTCATAGGGCGCGTCGGCGGTGGTCAGGCTGCGCTCGAAGCAGGCCAGGGCCCGGCCCAGGTTGGCGGCCGACACGGGCGCGACGCCCCCAAACACGGCCGCGAAGCGCTGCTGGTACTCCGGCACGCGGCGCAGCCGGGCCACCACCGAGTCGACGGCCGCCGCTTCCGAGTACTGACGGCCGCGCATCTCGGCCAAGGTGGCGATGGGCAGCAGGGTCTGCGCTTCCAACGATTGCGCCCGGCTGTCCCAGAACATGCTGGCCGTCGTCGGGTCGCAATGCCCGTCGGGGCCGATGCCATTGAAGGCCACGTTGAGCACGGTGGGGGCGTTGCGCTGGGCGAAGGGCAGGTCGTTGGGCTGACGGAAGCGGCGCTGGCTGCCCTGGCCCTGCCCGTTCGGGCCAATGGAGAGGTCCAGCCCGTCGGCGTAGGCGCTGGCGGGGTGGTGGCAGCTAGCGCAACTCACATCGCGCGGGCCGGAGAGGATGGGGTCCCAAAACAGCAGCCGCCCCAGCTCCACTTTGGCTGCCGACGAGGGGTTGTCGGCCGGCGCGGGAGCCGCTGTAGGCAGGGCGCTCAGGCCGTTGCTGGTAGCTTGACTCACGGTGTTGGGCGCGGGGCTGTCGGGCTGGCAGGCCACGACGGCGCCGAAGAGGCTGGTGGCAAGCAGACCAGCCAGGTGACGAACGGAAAAGCAAGTAAACCTCGGCGTCATAGCAGGCAGCACGGGCGGCGGGGCCGCGGAGACAAAGCACGCCCCGTCGGCGCGGCGGGGTCACGGCTCCAAAACAATAGCAAGGCGGGCGGGCCGCTAAACGCAATAGACGACCCGCCCGCGAATGCCGACGAATGGACCCGGTTCTGCGCTAACTAGCTCGGAGGGGAGGGCAAAAACGTTGCCTGCCAAGCGCCGCGCACCCACAAAAAAAGCCCGCCGCTGTCGGCCGACAGCGGCGGGCTTAGGGGCTCATTACCAGCTTTATTTCGAAGAGGAGGCAGGTGGAGCCTCCCATACGAAACGGTAGTGCTATTTCGCGGGGCTTCGTGCTGATTGAGTTGAGTTTCGAAGCACGCGAGATGTCTCGACTTCGCTCGACATGACGTTCATTTTTTACTCACCGCCTCACCGCCTCACCGCCTCACCGCCTCACCGCCTCACCGTCACTGCGTCCGTTTCAGGCCGGCGGTGGCGGTGGCGTCGCCGGGGCGGATAAGCAGGGCTTTGCCGTAGAGCAGGCGGGCTTCGGTTTTCTTGCCCAGGTTCAGGTAAGTCCAGGCCAGCGAGAGGGTGGCGTCGTAGTCGAAAGGGTAGAGGTTGACTACTTTTTCGAAGTAGCGGGCCGCGGCCTCGTAGCTTTTGCGGTTGAGGAAGATGACGCCCAGCCAGTAGTTGGCCTGGGTGTTTTGCGGGTCGATTTTGAGGATGGCCTGGTAGAGCTCCTGCATGCGGTCCACCTTGTTGAGTGCGTTGAGCGGCTTCACCAGACCCAGCTTGGGCTCGATGGCGTAGGGGCGCTGCTCCACGGCCTTTTGGTAGTAGGCCTCCGACACCGGGTAGTTTTTGGCCAGAAAGTACAGCCAGCCCAGCCGCAGGTTTTGCTCGTACGTGCCGGCGTAGCTCTTTTTCAAGGCCGCAATGGCGTCGGCGTATTCGCCCTTGGCTTCGGCGGCGTAGCTGCTGGCAAACGCAGCCTGCAAATCCTGGGCACGGGCGCCCAGGTGCACAACCAGGGCCAGCAGCAGCGTAGCGGTGAAGGGTTTTACCAGGTCCATGTGGCGGCAGCGGTCAGCGTATGTTGGGTGTAGAACGTAAGGGTCTGAATCTGGGTGCGAGCCTCGGCGCCGTAGTAGAGGCGGGCCTGCCAGTGGCCGCCGGGCAGCGGCACCAGCAGCCCCAGGCCCAGGCGGCGGCGCAGCGGGTCGAGCAGGTTGTACACGTAGGCGCCGTCCTGGTCGGCCAGCACGGGCACGCGGCCCCAGCCGGCGTAGCCCTCCGCCCAAAGGCGCGAGGCCAGGCGCCCGCCCGCGCCCACCAGCACGTGCGGGTAGGTGCGCCCGGCCGAATGCACGAAGGCCGCGCGCGTGAAGCCGTAGAGGCGCAAGGTGCCCAAGGGCAGCACCGTCAGCTGCAGCTCGGTCTGGGTGCGGCTGGTGTCGGTGAGGCGGCCGGCGTAGAGGCCGGCCTGCAGCTGCCAGGTGGGCCGCACGTAGCGCAGGGCCGCGTAGCCGAGGTGGCCGGGGTAGCGCGTCTCGTGGAAGCGGCTGCCCGTGAAGTGGTAGCCCAGGCGGCCCTGCAGCTGCAGCGGCAGCGGCACGGTGAGCAGGGCTTGGTAGTCGAACTGCCGCACCGACACCCAACTGGGCCGCCCCGGCTCGGGGCCCGGTAAGGGGCGTGGGTCGGGTGGGGGCAAGGCCACGCGCACCTGCTGGGCGTAGTGCGACACGGCCTGCCAGAGCGCCCAGCCCCCGCCCAGCTGGCTGCCCACGCCCAGGCGGGCGAAACTGGCGGCGCTGCGGTCGGCCGAGCTGGGCCACTGCCCGCCCAGCTCCACTTCGACGCGGGCCACGGCGCGCGGGCTCAGGTGCAGCGCCCGCCGCAGCGAGTCGGACACGGGCCGCGCCAGCTGGGCGGCGGTTTCGCGCTGGTTCAGGGCGAGCCAGCCGTAGGCCAGGCCCAGGCCGGTGAGCGGGTCGGCGGCGTTGGCCCGCCGGGCGCGTTCGTAGTGCCCGATGGCCTCGGCGGACCGGCCGCGCAGCGCCGCGGCGTAGCCCAGGCGCTGGCGCAGTCCCGGGTAGTCGAGGCCCAGCGCCAGGGCGCGGCGGCCCGCCGAATCCAGCGCCGCCCAGCGGCCCCGGGCCAGCAGCGCCGCCGTCAGGCTGTCGGCGTAGGCGTAGTCCGATAGGTCCTGGGGGCCGGTGCGCTGGGGCCGGCGCACCGAATCGGCGGCCGGCGCCGGCGCAGCGGGCTCTACCACCAGGCTGTCGGCCCCGGGGGCTTGAAGGGTATCGGGCGCGAGCGGCTCCACCACCAGGCTATCGGGCCGGGTGGGCGGCGTGGTTTGGGCCGCGGCGGGGCGCAGGCCGGGCCCGAGCAGCAAGCCGAGCCAGAGCAGGGGCAGGATCAGGCGACGGAGCGGCATACGAAGCGAAGGGGCGAAGACTGATCGGGAAGCAGCACGCTGAAGCCGGCCAGGGTGCCCGCGGCCAGCTCGAGGTCAGCCTGTTGCAGCGGGCGCACGCGGCCGAAGTAGCGCAGTTCGGCGCGGCTGCTGAGCTGCAGGCGGCGCGGGTGGTAGGCGTCGTCGGCGCCGTGGTAGCGCAGGGCAAAAGTCGGCCGGATGAAGCGCACAAACGGCGCCACCGCGTCCTGGGCCCACTTCAGCGCGGGGTTGCGCACCAGGGTCAGCGGGAAAGCGTCGAGCAGCTCGGCCTGGGGCTGGTAGCTGAGCAGCACGCGGTAGGCGGCGCGGTAAAACAGGTAGAGCCAGGCCGACTCCGGGCCGTAGTAGGCCGTGAAGTTGAAGGCCGCGGCAGTGCGCTCAAAGTAAGCCACGGCGCCCGAGTGGTGGCAGTACAGGTAGGTTTTGTTGTAGGCGTCGGTGAAAACTTCCCAGCGCTGGGCCGGCGCGGCGGCGTCGTTGGCATCGAGCACGTCGAGGCGGAAGCCGGGCGGCAGGTCGAAAGCTTGGTGGAGCAGCGGGCTGAGCGGTAGATTTTGCACGGTTTCGCCCTCGGCGGGCACCTGAAAGCTGCGCACCGCCGCGCCGCTGAGGTAGTAGGCCAGCGGGTAGGCCAGGGTACGCGAGCCGATGTAGGGCGTGGCCTGCACCTGGAAGTGCACGTGCGGCTCGGCCGAACGACCCGAGTTGCCGCAGGTGCCGAGCAGGTCGCCGCGGCGCACCCGGTCGCCGGGCTGCAGACTGGTGCTATGGGGCCGCAGGTGCGAGACCTTGCTGAACAGGCCCGGCTGGTGCTCCAGCACCACGGTATTGCCCCAGTTCTGGCGTGTGTTTACCTGCCCCACGGGGTTGTCGTCGATGTGCGAGACGACCACCACCACCACGCCGTCGGCCGGGGCCAGCACCGGCTTGTTGTAGCAGTAGTAGTCGGCCAGGTTGGCGCCGCTGCCGCGGTAGGTGCGCCCGTCTGCGTCGCGGATCATGAAGTCCAGGGCCTGGGCCCATTCGCCCTGGTGCGTGGGCAGGCCGTCGTAGCCCTGCGTCACCTGCCACTCGCCCAGGAAGGGGAGGCTCAGGTGCACGTACAGCTGACTTTGCAGCCGCTCCCGGTCGTTGGTGTAGGCGTAAAGGTTGCGCTCGGGCGAGTAGCGCTGAATGGGCGTGAGCGGCAGCCAGTGGCCGTGCTGGCGCAGCAGCAGCACGTAGAGAAACAGCTGCGACACCAGGCAAAACGGCAGCGAAAACGCCGGCAGCCCCAGCCGGGCCAGCAGCGCCGTCAGCCCCGCCACCAGCACCGCCGTGATGGGCACGCTCAGCAGCGCCCACAGGTAGGAAGCCGCCGAGGGAATGACGAACACCCCGCCCACCGCCACGGCCGCCATAATGTAGTTGGCGCCGAGGTTGTAGTGGTTGATGCCGTCCTGGTACACGCCCGTGGCCATGCCGAAGGCGTAAGCCCCCAAAAACGCCACCACCGACAAGGAAAACGCAATGCGGGAATGCCACAGCAATCCGGCAGCCATGAGCAAGCCCACCAGCGGGCTGTCCTGAAAAAACACCGAACTCAGGGCCCGCAGGTAGGTGTCGGGCATGAGCGGCAGGTGCCAGCCGTTGAGCCAGTGAATGACGTGCAGCAGCGGCGCGCCGCCCACGGCGTACATTTCGTTGAGCCAGTAGATGCCCCGCTCGTTCAGGGCCAAGGCGTGAAACTGCTCGGCCGCGGGCGTGAGCAGCCAGATGACGCCCAAAAACGGCAAGGACAGCGGCGGGAGGCCTTTGTGCCCCAGCCAGCCGCCCAGGGCCACCGTCAGCAGCAGGGCAAACAGGGCCCCCACCAGCAACACCAGTCCGAAGGCCCAGCCCGGCTCGTAGAACGTACCCAGGGCCAGGCCCACCAGCAGGGCGTTGAAGCCGTAGCCGCCGGTGGCCAGCACTTCCCGATTAAAACCCATCAGCCAGCCCGCGCCCACCGCCAGCCCCGTTGCCGCCAGCCCGGCCGCGCCTGCGCCGGGATTGGCAAACGAGAGCAGCAGCAGCAGAGCCGCAAAGCCCCGGTGCTGGGAGAAGAAAACCAGGCTGTAGCTGCGCAACACGGCCAAAGCGAGGGTGCGCAGGGTCGTATTGGCTGGGAACATTGGCGGGCCTCGCCGCCCAGCTTCCGCTCAAAAGGAGCGAGGAAGCCGAAGCGGCGCGAATGATGATTATAGGTGGAAAAGCAAATGTAGAACGGGCGGGGCTGCGCAGCGCGAGCGGAGCAGCCCCGCGGGCGTCAGCACGACATCATCAGGGCCTCGTCGTGGCCTGTGAAGGACGCCCGCCCGCAGTCGGCGAGGTGCCCGGGGCGGAAGGGCTCAGGTGAGTCGGCATTTCCTCCAGCTGCTGCAGGTAGTCCAGCGTTTCGGCCTGCCGAATGCGGTGGGGGCGGCCCTGCTCGTCGAGCAGCACCACGGCCGGGCGCAGGGTGATAAACTGCATCCACTGCGTCATGTTGTAGGCGCCCACTTTGTGCACCACCACTTGGTCACCGCGGCTGAGCAGGGGCAGGTTCACGCTTTCGCGCAGCACGTCGATGTTCATGCACAGCGGGCCGTAGAGCACCGTGTCCTCGGTGTGCTGCGAGAAGTCCCCGGCCGGGCTGATTTTGTGGTCGTACCAGAAGGAGGTGAAGAGCACGTTCACCCCGAAGTCGAGGATGGTGGCGCGGCGGCCGTCGGCGAGGCGCTTGGTGGCCAGCACCGTGCCCAGCAGGTAGCCCGCGTCGTCGACGAGCAGGCGGCCGGCTTCGAGCACGAGCAGCGGCAGCTCGTCTTGGCGGAAGCCGGCGCGCTGCAGGGTGTCGGCAATGACCTCGGCAAACTCGTCGATGCCCGGTGCGGTGTCGGTGCCGGGCAGGTAGGCGCCCTTCAGGGTATTGGTCGACGGGAAGCCGCCGCCCAGGTCGAGGTACTGAATCGGGGTGTTCAGCTGGGTGCGGCAGCTCCAGGCCAAGTCGGCCAACTTCTGCGCGGCCACGCCGTAGGGCTTGGTGCTCAGTAGGTAGGTGCCCAGGTGGCAGTGCAGCCCCACCAGTTCCAGCCGCCCCGAGCCCACGATGCGGCCAATGGCGTTCCAGGCCTGCCCGTTTTCCAGGTTGAAGCCGAACCGGTCCCACTGCGGGTACACGCCCGCGTCGAGGTTGACGCGCACGGCCACCCGCGGCCGGCGCGGCAGCGTGGCGGCCACGTCCAGCAGCTCGTACAGCTCGTCGAAGTGGTCGAGGTGAATCACCGAGTCCAGCGCGCAGGCCCGCTCCAGCTCGGCCCGCGACTTGCTCGGCCCGTTGAAGATGATCTGCGGCCCCGGCACCCCGTTGAGCAGGGCCTTTTCGTACTCGAAGCCCGACACCACCTCGGCCCAGGCGCCTTCCTGGTGAAACACTCGGCACACGGCGTTGAGGTAGTTGGTTTTGTACGACCACGCAAACTGCACCCGCGGGTAGCGCGTGCGAAAGGCCCGCACGGCCTGCTGATAATTGCGCCGCAGTTGCCGCTCGCTGAGCACGAACAGCGGGGAGCCGAACTCACCGAGCAAGTCCTTCACCGGCGCCCCGTCGATGTCGGGTACCGGCTGGGTTTCGGTGCGGGCGCCAAACTTGTTGAGCGGCCCGGCGCTGAGCTTTTTGATGAGCGGCCGTTCGTAGCGTTGTTTCATGGGTGGGAATATGTAGCGCGAACTTTCAGTTTGCGTAGCGCGGAACGATGGGGAAGCGGCGGGGTTCGACCAGAAAGCAGCGGGAATACGCGAACCAAAAGTTCGCGCTACAGCTCGCCGAAAGCAGAAATCTGGTGAAACTCGTGGTTGTCGGTAATCAGGTCCCAGGCGTAGCGGATAAACATGCGGCCCACGGCGTACTCCGTCCACGGATAAACCGGCAAGCCCAGGGCCAAGCGCACCAGCGCGGCGGGTTGGTTTTGGCCCGCCGCCACCGTCAGGTAAATCCAGGCCGGAAAGCGCGGGTTGATTTCCAGGACGAACAGCCGCCCGTCGGCCGCACGCATCAGTTCCAGCTCGCAGCCGCCGCGCCAACCGGTGCGCTCCACGAAGCGGCGCGCCAGCTGCAGCAGCGTCTCGTCTTCCAGGGTGATGCCGGCCCAGGCCTTGCCCTTGTCGGTGATGTAGAGCTTGCGCATGGGCACCGCGCTCAGGGTGCGGCCGGTGCCGTCGCCCAGGGCCGCCACGTTGATTTCGTGGCCCTGCACAAATTCTTGGGCAATAACCGGCAGCCCCCACTTGGCGCTGATCTGGTGAAAGGCCTTGCGCGCTTGCTCCAGGGTGTGGGCCACCGTCGCGTCGTAAAACTTGCCCTTGACCACCAGCGGGTAGCCCAGCTGCTCGGCCGCCTGGGCCAGCTCGTCGGCGCGGTGCAGGAGGTGCTGCTGGGGCACCAGCAGGCCGTGCGCTTCCCCGAAGGCGCGCAGGTTGAGCTTGTCGCGGGCTTCGAGCTGCTCCAGCGTGGGCAGAAAGGTGCGGATGCCCAGCGCCGCCAGCCGCGGGGCCAGGCGCACGAAATTGGGCAGCTCCGCGTCGAAGTTCGGGATGATAACGTCCAGGCCCTCCCGCTCGTGAATCTCGCCGAGGCGCTCCAGCAGCACCTGCGTGCCGGCCGAAGGGTAGGGTAGCTGGTAGGTCTTGTCGACCACGTCGTGCATGTAAATGCCCGGCTCCAGCGCCTCGTAGCTCAGCCCGATGATGCGCACCGTAAAGTCCGGGCTTTCGCGCAGGGCGCGGATGACCGCCACGCCCGGGCCGGGGCTGTCGATGGCGTTCAGGCCCGTCACGCCGATGACGTAGCGCGGGCGGTGGTCGGCAGCGGGGCTCATTTAGTCGAGCAGTTGATGGTCGCGCAGCTGGGCCACGAGGTCGTCCCAGTCCTTTTCCAGCTGGTTGGGTTCCACGTCGTAGCGGTTGAGCAGCAGGGTTTTGATATCGGCCGGGCTGCGGTCCTGCTTGAGCAGCTGCAGGATTTCGGTGGCCAGGGCATTGGCCGTAAACGAGTCGCCGGTAGCCGGGTTGAAAATGAACCCGGTTTCGCTGGTGGCAATATTCTTCTTGAGTTTCATAGCAAGGGCGGCCGGAGCCGCCAATCGGAAAAAGACGTCGCCGCGCGGGCGTCATCCAGACCCTAAACATACGACAGGCCGCCCACCGCGGCGGTTCGCCAATCGACCAGCCCGGCAAATGTGCCGACCATTTTGCCTTGCCGAACGGGCGTGGGCGGGCACGAGCCGCGGCCCGCGCCCACCTCGCTCAGGTAGCTCCCAATGACCGCGGCCCAGTCGTTACCCGCAAAACCCAAGCCGCGTGACACTCACTCACCGCCACTGTGCGGAGGCGCAAACGCCGGGACAAAGGCGGCCATCGGGATGCGTAAGGGTGGGTCGGCTAGCGGGTAGTTAGGCGGCGAGATAGTGCAAAATATCGGTGAGCAGCCGCCCTTGCTGGGCCGCCGAAAAGTAGCGGCTCAGCTGCGGGTACGGGGCCGACGCCCGGCGCCCGGCTTGCAGCACGGCGCGCACCTGCACGGCGCCAAACGCCACGTCGCGGGCCGGGAAAAGGTGCTGCAGGCCGGGAAAGTCGGGAGCGGCGGCGCCCTCGGCCGCTACCACCGGGCAGCCCGCGGCCAGAGCCGCCAGCAGCAGCGGGTCGTAGTCGTCGGTGGGGGCGGGGGAGAGCAGCGCGTCGAGGGCGGGGAAGAGCAGGCCGTCGGCGGCCGGCGCATGAAACGGGCGCAGGTATACCACCTGCGAAAGGCCCAGCGCCCGGGCGTGCTGGCGCAGCTGCTGCCAGCGCGCGGCGTCGGGCGGGGTGTGCGGGTGCCCCACGATAACCAGTTCGGCGGGCAGTTGCAGTTCGGTGCGCAGGCGGTAGAGCACTTCCAAGGCAAAGTGCCCGGTGTAGCCGTCGTCGGCCACGCCTAGCAGCGGGGCCGCGGTGGGCAGGTCGAGCAGGCGGCGGGCCTGAGCAGGCGCGGCGGCCGTCACGCCGGGGGCGGCGCCCGGCAGCCCCGGCGGCACCACCCACAGCTGCCGGGCGTCGAGGCCGGTGCGCGTTTCCACGGCGCGGGCCGTGCCGGGCAGCGGGGCCAGCCAAGCGTCGAGCGGGCGGCGGCTCAGGCGGGCCCACCACGCGGCCGGCGCCGCCGCGGCCAAGGGTTCGTGCTGGTGAAACACCAGGCGCAAGCGGCCGCGCAGCAGCAGCTTGGCGGCGCTGGCCACCGGCAAGTCTAGGGCCCGGACGACCAGCAACGTGCCGATGCGCTGCCGGCGCAGCCAGCGGGCCAGCAGCCAGGCCGCGCGCGGTACACGGCCCAGGCCAAGCGGGCCCGACAACGGCGGCACCGGCAGCCGAGCGGCGGCGTGGGGGCCCAGGGGTGAAGCGGCTGCCGCCACCAGCAGCACGGATTGCGCCGCGGTGCGCAGCGTGGCGCACAGCCGCAGCAGTTGCTCTTCGGCCGGGCCCACCGCGGGGGCCAGGCTCAGCACGGCCAAGGGCGCAGCCAGGGTGGCCGGCGCGCCGGGGTGCACAAGAACGGACGGAGAAACAAAGGCAGACATAGCCGGGGCGCGGTCGTCAGGACCACGGCTCAAACATAGCCGGGCCCCGGCCGCGGCTTTTGCGCATTGGACCAGCCGCCCGAATGTATCGACCAACGCGGCGCGGCGTCGGCGGCCCGGCCGTTCGGGCGCCGGCCGAGCCGGTGGCGCCAACCAGCCAGAAAAACCCGCCGTTCGTCTAGGTTCAGGCGCCATTGGGCGAATGGGCAAGCGCGGCGGCTGTTAGTTGCGTTGTTTTACCGCAGGTTTCTGCTCCGCCACTCCCGCGGCCCGCTTCTGCTAGCTCGCTGAGCCCGGGGCAGTTTCACAAGGAAAACTTTATTGTGTTGGGGAAAAGGCCGCCTTGGCTCAGGGCGGTTTTTTTATTGCCCTCGTTTTTGGGTATTCCCGCCTTGTCAGCCGCTTCGGCACTCAGGATGGCCGCGCCTCGGCCGGCCAAAACCCGGCGCTGGTCGGCAAACTTGGGGCGCTGGTGGAGCCGGACGGGCCGAATGCCCGCCCGTCCGTAGTTTTGACCGTAGAGGATAGCAAGCCGCCAACCGGCAGCTGGTGCGCGCTGCCGGGCGGCCGGCACCCCGCCTTGGCCGGTACTGCCCCGCCTCCGCCGACTCCCCGCAATGCGCCTTAATTCCTCCCTGCTCCGCTACGCCTCCACCGTGCTGCTGCACGCCCTGATCTGGGGCCTGATCGGCTTGCTGCTGGCCTCGCCGCCGCCCGGGCAGCCCAGCCCACTGCCCACCGCCTTTTGGCTGCTGCAGGGCGCGGTGCTGCTGGCGCTGATGGGCGTCTTCTACGCCAACGCCCTCTGGGCCGTGCCGCGCCTGCTTTACCGCCGCCGGGTGTGGCTGTACCTGCCGCTGCTGGCCCTGGCCGTGCTGGGCGTGCTGCTGCTGCACCAGCGCCTGGAAGTGGCCCTGAACGTGCCCGAGCTGTTGGCCCAGGCCCGCGAAAACGCCCTGAACGTGAGTGCCTGGTGCGGCCCGCGCCCGCACGTGCAGCTCGGGCCGCAAGACGAGCCCGACCTGCTCAACCCGGACATGGTGCTCATCACCCTGCTCACGCTGGCCATCAGCACCGGCACCACGGTGGTGCAGCGCGCCCAGCACGAGGCCCAGGTGCGGCGCGAGCTGGAGCAGGAAAAGCTGGCCACCGAGCTGAGCTTGCTCAAGGCCCAGATCAACCCGCACTTCTTCTTTAATACGCTCAACAACATCTACGCCCTCACGCTCATCGACGGGGAGCAGGCACGCGCCGCCCTGCACCGCCTCTCGCGCATGATGCGCTACGTGCTCTACGAGACGCCCGCCGGCACCACCTTGCTCAGCCACGAGCTGACGTTTGCCCAGGACTACATCGAGCTGATGCACCTGCGCCTGACCGACAAGGTGCGCGTGACCTTCGACGCGCCCGCTCAGGTGCAGGAAGTGCAGATTGCGCCCATGCT
>NZ_JAJFAV010000026.1 GCF_020711235.1 Hymenobacter sp. 15J16-1T3B
ACCCCCGTTCGACTTGCATGTATTAGGCCTGCCGCTAGCGTTCATCCTGAGCCAGGATCAAACTCTCCATTGTAAAAAATTCTTAGCATCTACCGAAGCAGAGCCGATGTCGAGTGCTGATCCGACTCGTATTGACGAGCTTATTTCTTGTACGCTGCTCGTTGCTCTGCCGAAGCAGAACAAGTCTTACCTATTTGTCTTTCCAGTCTTTCAAAGAACGTATGCTAATTCCTTTTGAATCAGCCGTGTGGTTGTCATTACAACCTCTTCTTTTCAGTGCTTACCGAGCGTCTTTCCGTTCGGGGTTGCAAAGGTAAGAAGCCTTTTTCTATTTGCAAGCTTTCGAGGAAAATTTTCTTTCGTTGTTTTCCTCGTTTCTAGCCTTTCAGCGCCTCCTTCTGAAGCGGGGTGCAAAGGTAAGAAGCTTTTCTTTTGCTGCAAGCTTTCGAAGAAAAATTTTCTCTTCGCCTTTCTTCGCTGGGCGCCTCCTTCTGAAGCGGGGTGCAAAGGTAAGAAGCTTTTTCGGTTCACAAACTTTTCGAGAGAACTTTTTTAGAAGTCATTTCTCGGTTTTGTTTGCCCCATTCCGTCTGATTGGGAGTGCAAAAGTAGCAGGCTCATTTGGAGTACGCAAGTCTGGGTAGCTTGTCACGGCTTGGCAGGCGGCGTAACTAAGCGCACAAATGTACTGTAGGTGCCTCAACCTCAGGCTTTGCGTCAATGTTCCTCGCTGTCAAAAAAATTTGGTGCCTATCTGCTAAATGGCGGTTATGGCTTTGAATTGCGTCTGCGAACAAGCTCAGGCATGCATTTAGCTGCAGCCGGCGCTATACTGGACTCTGGTTTTGGACAGCTTTAGTTAATGGCATAGCTGTCGTGTACATGACAGCTATGCCGGAGGACCTGCTATAAACAGGGTCAGGCACGACCTTACTGCTGGAGAATCAAACCACTCATTGCGGGTAGAGTAGCTTTGGCTCCCTGCTTTGTACCGTCGCCGAGCAGGGTGTTCCACTGGGATTTGTTGGGAAGCGCGAAGCTGTGGGGCTCAGATTCCAGGTTAAACAGGACGATAACTTGGTGTTGTTCGTTGTAGCGGCGGTAGGCAAGCAGCTTGCCCGTGGCGGTGAGGAACTCGATGCGGCCGGTACGCAGGACCTTATGCTTCTGGCGAAGGCGGGCCAGTTGCTGGTAGAAACGGTGGTGTTCGGCGTTATAGGCAACGGGGTCGGTGGGGCCGGGCTGGTAGTTGGTGCGGGTTTCGGGCTCAAACTGCAGGCCGGGCCACATAAGCGGCTTGCGGCAGTCGGGGTCGTCGGCGCCCCACATGCCTAACTCGTCGCCGTTCCAGATGTGGGGTGCCCCGATGCTGGTGAACTGGTGCATCAGGTACAGGCGCACCCGCTTGTAGGTGTCGGCGTCGGGCTTACCGGTTTTGTAGTTGGGGTTGTCGCGCGGGGTAGCCTGATACTTATACTTGGAAGAGTTGTAGAAGTCGGTGAGCAGGCGCGGGGTGTCGTGGGTGGCGTTGACGTTCATCATGGCGTAGCGCGTGGGCTCGGCCAAGCGGTTCCATTCGGCCTGCAGCGCGGCGACGAACTGCGGGGCGTCGAGGGATTCGGTGACGTTGGCGAAAAACTGGCGGGCGGGGCGGTAAGCCTGGTAGAACATGACGGCATCGAATACGTCGCCGCTGGTGTAGGGCACGGGATTCATCAGCTTGTCCGGCCATTCTTCCCACCAGATTTCCCCGACGAGGTAGGCGTCAGGTTTCAGACTCTTTATATAAGAACGGTAATCACGCCAGAAACCCATGGGAATTTGGTCGGCCACGTCGAGGCGGTACCCGTCGACGCCGTTGGCCGCATTGCCGTCGGGCAGCAGCCAGCGTTTGCTTACACTATATATATGTTGCTTGGCGCCGGCATTGACGTTGCCCTCGTAGGGGTGGCCGCCGGGCTGCCGAGGTGAGGGCACGTCGACTTTGCGGATTTCGGGCAGGCTAGCCAGATTGGCCCAGCCCTGGTAGGCAAACTCATTTTGGGGCGTGCCGGGGTTGTCGAAGCTGCTAATCTGGTACCAATCGGCGAAAGGCGAGGCTTTCTGGTTTTTCAAAATGTCCTGCCACGCCCAAAATTGGGTGCCGGTGTGGTTCCAGGAATAGTCGAGCACCACTTTCATGCGGCGGCGGTGGGCTTCGCTGATGAGCTTCAGGAACAGCTTATCGGCGCTGGTCCACTGCCAGGTGGCGGGGTCGTTGGGGTTTTCGGCCGCGATGATGCGCTGGTCGCCGGCTGGGTCAGGTCCGAAGGTGATGTCGACGTGGTGGTAGCTGCGCGGGTCGTACTTGTGCAGCGACGGGGCGTCGTTGATGGGGTTGATATAGAGAGCCGACACGCCCAGCTCTTGCAGGTAATCGAGCTTGTCGAGGATGCCTTGCAGGTCGCCGCCGTAGCGGCGCAGGCCCAGCTCGTCGCCCCAATTGAGCTTGGCTTGCTTGGCCCAGGGCTCGGGCTCGTACCAGTTGTGCGCCCAGGGCGTGATGCGCCAGCCGGGCGGAGCCTGAAACGACGGAGCCATGGTAGCGGGCGTAGGATCGTTTTTCGGGTCGCCGTTGCTGAAGCGCTCCACGAAAATCTGGTACCAGACGACATCCTTGGCCCAGGCCGGCGGCAGCTGCATGCCTTTGAGCGTGGGCTGGGCCGTGGCAGTCAGGCTTGCGGCGGCCAGAACGGCGCCGCAGATCAGGCAGGGAATGGCGGAGCAAACACGGGGCATGGGCGGGGCGAAGTCGTAAATGAACTCCGCAACAAATAAGCGCAAATTGCCAGAACCTCACGCGGCGCAGTTAGACTAAGAATCACGGCGCCAACCACAACTTCCGGGCGGCGTGGGCAGTATGACAACGGACGCGGCCGGCGCAAGCAGCCAGCGCGTGCTGTGGATGACTTTTTTTACTCGCGGCTGGGGTGTTGCCTGCCTGTTCACGCTGCTGCTGACCAGCTGCCACCTGCTCGAATTCAGCCCCAACCAAGTGGCGGCCACGGGCGGCGCGCGGCAGCTGACGGCTCAGAACCTAGCCCGCCTGCGCCAGCAGCCCCGCGCGGCGGGCGGCGACACGGTGCGCTTCGTGTTTATCGGCGACACGCAGCGGTTTTACGACGAGACGGCGGAGTTTGTGCGCAGCGTGAATCAGCAACGCGGCATCGACTTCGTGCTCGTCGGCGGTGACATTTCGGACTTTGGGCTGGGGCGCGAGATGCAGTGGGTACACGAGCGGCTGCGCCGCCTGCGCATGCCCTACCTAACCGTCATCGGCAACCACGACCAAGTGGGCAATGGGCGCCGGGCCTACCAAGCGGTGTTTGGGCCGCTGAACTACAGCTTTGAATACGGTGGCACGCGCTTCGTGATGGTGGACACCAACGGCCGCGAGGTGGGCTGCAACGGCACCGTGCCCGACCTGGGCTGGCTGCGCCAGGAGCTGGCCGACACCACCCGGCGCACCGTGGTGGCCTGCCACGTGCCGCCCAACGACAACGACTTCGACCCGCAGCTGATGCTTGGGTACGCCGCCGTGCTGGCCCAGCACCCGCGGCTGGCCGTGCACCTGGCGGCTCACATCCACCGCTACACGGCCGGGCACCCCTTCCGCGACGCGGTGCCCTATATCACCACCTACAGCCTGCACAAGCACCGCTACCACGTCGTGTCGGTGTGGGGGCGGCGGGCGTTTAGCCTGCAAACCGTCGATTATGGACCGGCGTCTTAGCGGCTGGCGCGGCGCCGCAGTGGGCGTGGCGCTGGCATTCGTTGGGCCCGGGCCGGCAGCTTGGGCGCAGCGCAGCGGGCCATTTTTTGTGTCGGTGCAGGTGGCGGGCGGCACGGGCGCCGTGGCCGTGGGCGGGGGCTACTGGCTGGCCAACCGGCGGCTGGAGCCGGAGCTGCTGGTGGGCCTGCTGCCGGGCCGGCTTGCGGGCGGCCGCAGCTTGCCCATTGTCAGCCTGAAAGCGACGTACGCGCCGAAGGGCTTCGGCCTCGGTCACTCCGACTGGCGCGTGAGCCCGCTGACGGCCGGCGGGCTGGTGAGCTACACCTTCGGGCCGAACCTATACCTGTCGAGCCGAAAGACCGGACGCTACCCAACCAAGAACTATTACTGGTGGTCGTCGGCGCTGCGGTTGCACGCGTTTGTGGGGCCGCGCGTGGTGCAAACGGCGGCGGGTGGCTGGCCGCGGCGCCGGATACTGGGTGCGGAAATCGGCACTACCGACCTGTACCTCGTCAGCTGGCTGACCAACCACACGCTGCGGTTGCCAGAAATCCTGACGCTGGGCTTCACGGCCAAAGCGGGCGGGACGCCGGCGTACGGCCCCATGCCCGGCCCCGGCAATACTGCGCCCTGAGCCGTAGCTTGGTCAATCTACCGGTTGGCCTGGGCGCTGAGGTAGGCGTCGCGGGCTTCGGCGAGCAATTGCAGGATGGTCTGGCGCTGGCGCAGCAAAGTTTCCACGGCTTCCGGCTGGCGGCGGAAGAGGCGCAGCAGGCGCAGGCGCTGGAGGCGCTGGGTGAGCTGGCCCCAGTAGTGCAAGGCGTAAAACCCCGTGATGGGCAGGCTTAGGGCGTAAAGCAAGGTCAGCCAGCCGTGGTGGAAGAGGCGGTGCACCAACCAGATCTGCAAGGGGTAGAACAGGCCGAAGGTGAGCATGCCCGTCACCATCATCAGCGGGGCGACAAACTCCACGTCCTTGGTAGCGCGCTTGGCCACCAGCGAGGGAATAATGTAGGGCACGTAATTATTGATAGCGCCGTAGAGGTAGACGGGGAAGCCCAACGCCACTTTCAGCGTGGTGAGCAGGCCCCGCTCTAGGCGCCCGCGCCCGGCCCCGCTGCGCTGCAGGGCTTCGTCGGAAAGGCGCAGGTTGCGCAGGCTGTGGGTATAGGCGTCGACTTGCTGGTGCAGCTCGGCCAGGTGCTCGGGGTCGTGGCGCTCAAACCAGGCCACGCCCTGCAACAGGGTGCGGGTGAGGCGAAACTCCTCGTAGGGGCTGCCTTCGTCGTGCTCGGGCACCAAGTACTGCCCGAAGGTGTCCTCCACCTGCCGCACCAACGCGTCCTCGGCGTCGTCGCGGGTCACGACGAGGTGGTCCTCCAAACGGCGGCGCAGTTCTTCGGTGAGGGCATCGGCGGCGGCTTCGGGGTCTTGGCGGTACTGCTCGGCGTAGTCGGCCACCACGATAGGGCGGGCGGGGTACACCAGCACGTCGGAGCGGAAGCGGGTGGGCGCCGAGTAGTTCACGCCAACGGGCAGCAGGCGCACACCAAGGCGAAAGTCGTGGCGGGCTTCGGCGCCGAGGGCAATGCGGGCGGCCCCGGTCTTGAGGGGCCGCAGCCGCCGCTCCGAAATGCTGGTGCCTTCGGGGAAAATCATGAGCAGCCCGCCGCGCTCCAGGTGGTCGTAGCTGCGGCCGAAGGCTTTTTCGTTGAGCTCGGCCAGCTGCTCGGGCGTCACGTTGGCCTCGCCCGATTCGGCATCCTGGCGGCGGTACACCGGAATGCAGTTGGAGTGCTCGAAAAACCAGCGCGAGACGGGGTTCTGGAAAAACGTGCTCTTGGCCAGGAAAAACAGCTGCCCGCGGCGGCGGTTAGCGGCCACCAGCAGCGGGTCCATGAGCGTGTTGGGGTGGTTCGCGGCCAGCAGCAGCGGCCCCGGCTCCTGCAGGCGCTCGGGGTGACGAACTTCGAGGCGACGGAAAAACACGCGCAGCGCGAGCTGCACGGGCGGTTTCATCAGGGAGTAAAGCAGGGGCATAGCGAGGGAATGGACCGGGCCAAGCCGGCCGCCGCCAGAAATACGGGAATTTCGGCGACACTGCCGGGCTTGGCGGCCCCTTACTGCGGGTTTGGGAGCCGTAGCGCAAAGCGCTGCTTCGCGTTTCGTTACAGGACAACATTCGTGCGTTGCCCATGCAGAAGCAGCGTTTCGCGCTACATCCCATGCAAACTATCCACCTGCCCTACTGCCGCCGGGGCTTGGCGCGCTCGTACTGATTGGGCCAAGGCAGGGCCGCTTCGGCACCAAGCTCGTGGGCGGCGTGCAGCGGGAAGTACGGGTCGCGCAGCAACTCTCGGGCCAGCAGCACCATGTCAGCCTGCTCAGTGGCCACGATGTCCTCGGCCTGCCGGGCGTCGGTAATGAGGCCGACGGCGCCGGTGGGCAGGCCGGTTTCCCGGCGCACGCGGGCGGCAAACTCCACTTGGTAGCCGGGCCCGACGGGAATGGGCGCCTTGGGCACGTTGCCGCCGGTCGAGCAGTCGATGAGGTCGACGCCTAAGCCCTGCAGCACGCGGGCCAGGGCCACCGAGTCGTCGGCCGACCAGCCGCCTTCCACCCAATCGGTGGCCGAAATGCGCACCAGCAGGGGCAAATCGGCGGGCAGTTCGGCGCGCACGGCTTCGACCACCTGCACCAGCAGGCGGCTGCGGTTTTCGAAGGAGCCGCCGTACTCGTCCTGGCGCTGGTTGCTCAGCGGCGAGAGGAACTCGTGCAGCAAGTAGCCGTGGGCCGCGTGAATTTCGATAACCCGGTACCCGGCGGCCACGGCCCGGCCGGTGGCGGCGCGGAAGTCGGCAATGACCTTGGCAATGCCGGCTTGGTCGAGGGCTTGCGGGGCGGTTTCGGTCGGGATGAAAGCCTCGGCGCTGGGCGCCACGGTCGGCCAGCCGCCCTCGGCGGGCGCGACTTCGGTGCCGCCCTTCCAGGGGCTGCGGTGGCTGGCCTTGCGGCCGGCGTGGGCCAGCTGAATGCCCGGCACCGCATTCTGGGCTTCGATAAAGGCGGTAATGCGCCGCAGGAACGGCAGGTGCTCGTCTTTCCAGATGCCCAGGTCGTCGGGGGTGATGCGGCCCTCGGGCGACACGGCCGTGGCTTCCTGAATCACCAACGCGGCCCCGCCCACGGCCCGGCTGCCGAGGTGCACGAGGTGCCAGTCGTTGGCAAAGCCGTCTTCGGCCGAGTACATGCACATGGGCGAGACAACGATGCGGTTCTTGAGGGTAACGCCGCGCAGAGTCAGCGGCGTGAAGAGGTGGGTCATGATGAGATGCTAAAATGAAGGGGCCCGCGCCTTGCTGTCCGGGCCAGCCACATGCCTCCTCCAACAGCCATCCGCCAGATAGGGTTACCGGATCCGCCCTACCAGCACCATAACCGCGCCCAGAAGTGGCCCTGACTCAGATTAAAATGCAATTAAAAATCAACGTTAATTATAATTTTGTTTTGAAATAGTTTTACAAAACATATATTCGCTATTGCCATTGACTGCTGTCTTCGATGAAACGCTCGAGTCAAGTCTGCCTACCTCTTACGCCACCTTGAGCAGGCCGGCGCTCAGGCTGCTTAGCCTGCACACACGGTAGGGCCAGCCCTAAGCCCTTCTTTCCGACGCGTCTGCTGTGCCCCGCCAACTGGGCGCCTGGCCTCCCATTGCCTTCCACCAACCTCCTTCTTTCTCCATGCTATTCAATTCCGTCGAGTTCCTCGTCTTTTTCGTCGTGGTCACGGTGGTGTACTGGGCCCTGCCCCACAGGCTGCGCTGGATTCACCTGCTGGTGGCCAGTTGCGGCTTCTACATGGCCTTCATCCCCATTTACCTGCTCATCCTGCTCTTCACCATTGCCATTGATTACGTGGCCGGTATTCAGATCGAGCAGGCCCAGGGGCGGCGGCGCAAGCAGTTTTTGATCATGAGCTTGGTGGCCAATCTGGGCGTGCTGGCGGTGTTCAAGTACTACAACTTCTTCACCGACAACGTCAACGCCCTGCTTGACAGCCTGCACATCAGCCACCACGCGCTGCCGTACTTGAACATTATTTTGCCCATCGGCCTGTCGTTTCACACCTTCCAGGCCATGAGCTACACCATCGAGGTGTACCGCGGCAACTTCCGGGCGGAGCGCCATTTGGGCCTGTACGCGCTCTACGTGATGTTTTATCCGCAACTGGTGGCTGGCCCCATCGAGCGGCCGCAGAACGTGCTGCCGCAGTTCCACGAAGTGAAGCGCTTCGATTTCACCCAGACGCTGATCGGACTGCAGCGCATGCTCTGGGGCATTTTTAAGAAAGTGGTGGTGGGCGACGTGATGGCCGAGTACGTCAACTCCGTCTACAACCACTACGAGGTGCATTCCAGCTGGTCTTTGCTGCTGGCCACCTACGCCTTCGCGGTGCAGATCTACTGCGACTTCTCCGGCTACTCCGACATTGCCCTGGGCTCGGCGCAGGTGATGGGGTTCCGGCTGATGGAAAACTTCCGCATGCCCTACTTTGCCAAGTCCGTCACGGAGTTCTGGCGGCGCTGGCACATTTCGCTCTCCACCTGGCTGCGCGACTACCTCTACATCTCCCTGGGCGGCAGCCGCCTAGGCAAGCTGCTGACCTACCGCAACCTGATGCTCACCATGCTGCTGGGCGGCCTCTGGCACGGCGCTTCCTGGAACTTCGTCGTCTGGGGCTTCCTCAACGGCCTGTACCTGAGCGCCGAAAAGCTGCTGGGCGTGCGCGTGGAAGCCACCGAGCAGCTGCCCTGGTGGTCGAAGGCCCTGCGCATGGTCCTCACGTTCCACTTGATCTGCCTGACCTGGGTGTTCTTCCGCGCCGAATCGTTCGGGCAAGCGTGGTTTATCGTGCGGCACATCGTGGAACAGGTACCGGGCACGGCCCTGGCCTGGGAGCCGGGCACCGCTGGGCCGCTGCTGCTGGGCCTCGGGCTGCTGCTGCTGGTGGAATACGGCTACCTGCGCCGGCGCAGTACCGAGGCCATCATGCCCCACCGCACCTGGACGCGCCCGTTGGCTTTTTCGCTGGCCCTGGCCCTGCTCATCATCTGCTTCGGCGTCTCGACGGGTGAACAGTTCATCTACTTCCAGTTCTAACCAGCTCGCCGCCATGAAACGCTTTGCTTTGTTTTTCGCGCTGTTTGCGGGCTTGCTGCTGCTCATCGACCGCGGCGGCGCCCGCGTACTCGACCACCTCTACGCCCGCACCTACGTGGGCCAGAAGGGCGGCATCCTGAACTACTACTTCTCGCGCCCCGCCCCGCCCGCGCTGGTGCTGATGGGCAACTCCCGGGCCTCGCTCGACGTGAACCCCGAGGCCCTGCCGGTGGAGACGTTCAGCTTGGCGCACCCGGGCACCAGCCAGATCTTTCAGTCCGGATTGCTGAGCCTGATGGCCGAACGCCGGCAGTTGCCGCGCACCGTGCTGCTCCACATCGACCTCGACGAGTACATCCGCCCCAGCTTTCCGGCCGACATCCGCAACCTGCGCCAGTACTACGGCCAGGCCCCGCTGGTGACGCAGTACAGCAAGGAACTTTCGCGCTGGGAGCCGCTCAAGCACGGCTTGGCGCTGTACCGCCACAACGGGCGCCTGTTTGGGCTGGCCAAAAACCACTACCGCCAGTGGCAGGGCGCCGCGCCGCACCAAGGCTTCGAGCCGTACCCGCCCACGGCCCAGGACAGCATCAACACCCTGTACTCCACGCGCTACCTGTTTAAAGAGCAGTACCATCTCAACCGCGGCCACCTGCGCTACCTACGCGACTTCGTGGCCCTCTGCCGCCAGCACCAGATCCGGCTGATCTGCTTCACCACTCCGTATTACCAGACGCCGCCTCACGTAGCCGAGTCGGCCGGGCTGGTTGATTCGCTGCTGCGGCGCGAAAACGTGCCTTACCTGAACTACGCCGCCGCGCCGTTGCCCGCCACGCTAACGGCCATGCGCTTCTGGCGCGACGCTACCCACCTGAACAGCCGCGGCATTGCGCCCTACACCCGGCTGCTCTCGCAAGAGCTGCAGCCCCTGCTCGACAACGCACCAGTCCCCGCCCATAGCCAAGCCTCGGCCTACGTGGCCACGCTGGCGGGCAGCGCCGAGTGGTCGGCGGGCGGCGGGTGGTTACCTGCAGGTCAGGGCCGGGCCGAAACATATTCCGCGCGGGCGGGTATGCGGCAGTAGCGTCCGGCGGCTTTTTAGCCGCGGGCGCCCCACTGGCTCCTCCCTTTCCCATGCGCACCATCAAGCAGCAGCACCGCGCCGTCAGCGCCCCCATCGACGACCTCATCACGTACCGGGCGCTGCCTACGCGCTCGGTCGAGCACCTCGACCCGTTTCTGTTCCTGAATCACCACGGCCCGCAGGTGTACAAGGCTAATAACCGCGGCCTGCCCTTCGGCCCGCACCCGCACCGGGGCTTCGAAACGGTTACGTTCATCCTGGAGGGCGACATCATGCACGAAGACACCGGCGGGCACCAGAGCGTTATCAATGCCGGCGGCATTCAGTGGATGACGGCCGGCCGCGGGCTGATTCACGCCGAGGTATCGTCGCCGGAGTTTAAGCGCCAGGGCGGCCCGCTCGAAATTCTGCAGCTGTGGGTGAACCTGCCGGCCCGGCACAAGATGACCGAGCCGCGCTACGTGGGCCTGCAAGAGCCCGACATCCCCCGCGTGAGCCTCGACGAGGGCCGCGTGAGTCTGCAGGCCGTGTCGGGCGAATGGGCCGGCACGCCCGGAGCCGTGCAGCCCCTGGCCGACATTGCCCTAGCCACGGTGCATTTCAAGGCCGGCGGCACGCTGACGCTGAGCATTCCGGCCGCGCACACCATCTTTTTTTACGTGGTGCGCGGCCGGCTGCGGGTGCAAGAGCAAGAAACGGAAGCCCTGCGCCTGGTGGAATTCAACCACGACGGCGACGACCTGCGCATCGAAGCTCTGAGCGACGCAGTGCTGCTGCTGGGCCACGCCCTGCCCTTCCACGAGCCCATTGTGGCTTACGGACCCTTCGTGATGAACACCCAGCAGGAAATCCAGCAAGCTTACCAGGATTACCAGGCCGGAAAGTTCGGCCAATGGCGGGGCTGAGGCCCGGCTAGGTGGCTTTCCCAACGCCCGTCGGCCCGGCTTGCTGCGCAGCAGGCCGGGCCGACGGGCGTTGTAAGGTTAAGTATGCTACGCGCAGCAGCTCACTGCGCGAGCAGCCAGGCTATGGCCTCGCCCTCGTTGTCGAAGTAGCAGTAGCTGATATGGTCGCGGATGGGCATGAGAATGGCGGCTGCCGAGAGCCGGGCCAGCGCATCGTGCGCCGCCAGCACAGCCCGGCGCCGATAGCCCGCTTGCAGGGCCCGCGGCGTCCAGTGCTCCTGAATCCACTGTTGCTCAGTCGGCGAGAACGGGGCAATGAAGCGCTGGTCGGCCAGGATACGGCCGTGCCCGTAGCGCTGCAGCCACTCCAGCGCCTGTTCCATCAGTTCGCGCCGGGCCACAAGCTCGAGGACGTTCGGGTGCCACGTTATTCGCAGAAAGCCTCGGTCGTCGTCGTGCAAACGACCCGCGGCGTTGTGGAAGAAAATGGACTGCTGCCCCATAGCTATACGTGGCCTGCACGGCCCTGGCGCCGTTTGGCGCAGTTGAAATCCAGCAGCAGCGCTGCCCGGCGAAGCGGTTTAATGACTGTAACGCCTCGCCAAAAAACACAATTTCTGACAAATCGTTTCATCAGCTCACCCCGACTGCCTAACACTCATTAGCCATCAAATGAGGCTTAAACGCAGTACCACGGCTCGACAACTAAGAAAATAACAATTTTTTTAACTTATAATATTAACATTTTCTTCCAACAATCTGGTAAACTTGTGGAATCGTCCTACCCATGTTTGGGATGACTTGGGCAGGACGCAGAGCTTTATCTACAAGTTGGCAGCGTGAAGCAGTGGCTTAGTTTGGTAGTGGGGTTGGTGCTGACGGCGCTGTCGGCGCGGGCGCAAACGGGCGTGGCTGAGCCGGCCCTGGCCCCCTGCGACGCGGTAGTGCAAGAATTTCTACAACGCTGGGATATTGCCGGGGCCTCGGTAGCCATCAGCAAGGACGGACGCTTGGTGTACGAGCGGGGCTTCGGCTACGCCAACCTGGCCCGCACCGAGCCCATGCGGCCCGCGCACCTGCTGCGGGTGGCCAGCATTTCCAAGCCCGTGACGGCGCTGGCCATCATGAAACTGGCCGAGGACGGCCGGCTTACGCTCAACCACCGCGTGTTCGGCCCGGAAGGCTACTTGCGCGGGCCTTACTACACCGAGGTTATTCAGGACCAGCGCATCTACGACATCACCGTGCGCCAGCTGCTGGAGCACACGGGCGGCTGGAACCGCAACGCCGGCGTCGACGACCTGAGCAGCTCCGACCCCATCGACTTTCCGCTCTACGTGGCCAAAGCCATGCAAGCCAGCAACCCGGTGGCCGATACGGTACTGGTGCGCTTCGTGCTCAGCCGCGGGCTGAACTTCACGCCCGGCAGCCGCTTTGCCTACTCCAACATGGGCTACCTCATCCTGGGCAAAATCATCGAGCAGGTGACCGGGCAGCCTTACGCGCAGTGGGTGCAAGCGCACATCCTGACGCCGGCCGGGGTGCAGGAAGCCCACCTGGGCCGCACTCTGCTGGCGGATAAGCAGGAGCGCGAGGCCGAGTATTTCAGCAAGAGCACCCGCGAGTCGTGCTTCGGCACCGGGCAAAAAGTACCCATGCCGTACGGCGCCTGGAATCTGGAGGCCATGAACGCCCACGGCGGCTGGCTGTTCTCGGCCCGCGACCTGGTGCGCTTGGTGCTGGCCGTCGACGGCTCGGCCACCCGCCCCGACCTGCTTACGGCCGCCACCATCGATACCATGACGACCTCCGACGAGCCCAACCGCCGCTACGCCAAGGGCTGGCTCGTCAACAAGGACCGCACCACGTGGTGGCACACCGGCTCCCTCGACGGCACGGCCAGTTGCGTGGTACGCACCGCCGCGGGCTACACCTGGGCCATCTTGCTCAACGGCCGCGCCCTGCCTAACCGCTTCTGGCACGACCTGGAAGAACTAGGCTGGGACTGCCTGCGCGCTGCCGACGGCCGCTGGCCCGCCTACGACCTCTTCGCGCCCGAGCAAAACGCCACCCGCCTGCAAGCCAAACTTCTGGGCCCCACGGCCGCCCGCCTGAGCTGGCACAACGGCAACGGCACGGCCCGCCTGCTGGTGCTGCAGGAGAAAAATCCGCTCACCGCCCTGCCCGAAGACGGCACCAACTACGTGGCCGACGCCAGCCTGGGCCGCGGGGCCACCCTCGGGACCGGTGCCGTGGTAGCTGCCGGTCCCGACAGCGCCGTGACGGTGCGTGACCTGGAGCCTGGCCGCACCTACTACGCCCGCGTGGTGGAGTACCGGCAAAACGTGCTTACCGGCGAGCATCCCGTGTACGCCCTCGACGGCAACCCCGTGCTCGAATTCCGCACCCCTGCCCCGGCACCCGTGCTGGCGCGGCGCAGCAAAGCAACGCGCACCACCGCCTCCACAGCGCGCCGCAAACGCCCCGCCAAAGCTACCGCCCGCACGAGCCGGCCGGCCACGCTGCCACGCCCGGCACAACCCACTGCCCCGGCTCCTGCTGCCACCGGTGCCTCGGCGCCGGCCCCCTCCTATTGGGCCCGTTTGCTGTCGGCCAGCCGGGCTTGGTTGCGCTAACCAGCCGCGGCCGGCTGCGCGTTTCCGGTGGTGGGTTAGCCCAACGGCACCGCCATTCGATGCGTGCGGTAACGGGGAGCCTTTGGGCGGCGGATTTTCACTGAACTATCTAGTTGGAAAAATCTGACTGTCAACGCGCAGAGGGCAAAGTTAGCTCATCCGTACGCGGGCACATTTTATCATGCTCGCCATAACCATCTTGGTTTTTTTCGGATAAATTTGTATTCCATCTATAGACAATGGAATGTCTAGTTTTCCCGATGAAGTAAGGTATACCCTGCGCGAAGCTGGTTGGCACGAAGGACGCAGCGTGGGCACGCAACCCTACAGCGCAGCCATTACTTCATTCGGCGGGGCGTGGTTTGCGGCAGCCGATAAGTTTCTGCAAGAGTTTGGGGGGCTACACCTGCGCTTTTTGCGCCACGACGGCAGCGTTAGCAATTTGCAGGTCGAGCCGCCGCTGGCCGTGCAACTACCGCACGCCCAAGCGGCCCACGCCGCCCTGAGCCAACGCCTGGGCCGGCCTGCGCTGGCCGTACTGGGCCAAGCATACGGCGACGACCTGCTGCTGCTCATGGACGAGCAAGGGCGCATTTACGGCGCCGGCTGCGACGACTGTTTGTACCTGCTCGGCTCTGATACGGCTGCGGCGCTGGCCGCCGTCTGCCTCGATCTGCCATTCGAGCAGTTGTAACTGCTACCGCTACGCCAGCCGCTTCTCGTAGCAATAAAACCGCAGCCCGGGCCGAAACGCCAGGGTGATTTCGCCGGCGAAGCGGTAGCCCAGCTTCGGAAATAGCCGCTGCGTCGCCTTGTTCTCGGAGTTGGTGTCGACGCGCAAGGATTGCAGCCCCTGCGCCGCGGCCAGGTGTTCGGCCTGCGCCAAAAGCGCGGCGGCCACCCCGCGGCCCTGTACGGCCGGGTCCACAGCAAGGCGGTGGGTGACGATGGCGGTTTCGGCGGGGTCCCAGTCCGCTTGGGCGTACTCGGGGTCTTGGTCGGTGGTAAGAGCCGCTACGCCCGCCACGGCGCCGTCGGCTTCCGCCACCCACAGTTGCTGCCGGCTGATGTCCTGCTGGAACACGGCTTCGTTGGGGTAATCAGCCTCCCACTGAAAATTGCCGGCCGCCTGCATCAGCGGTACCACCCGGCGCACAATGTCCATGATGGCCGGAATATCGGCAGCGGTGGCGGGACGAACAGTAAGCATACGGTGGAGAATCGGTGAAGAGTGCGGGCTACTCCGCCAGCACTTGCTCGGGCACGGGCGCTTCCTCCGGGCGGCGCAGGTGGGCCGAGCCCCGCAGGGAACGGGCCGCCAGCCAAGCACTGATGAGGGTGAGCACGGCCGCCAGCAGAAACGGTGCCCCGGGGAAGTACACCGGCGCTTTCGGCCCGGTGCAGTAGGAAAACAGGTTGGTCATCAGCGGCGGCCCCACGATGGACGTCAGGCTGACGAGGCTGGTCAGGCCTCCCTGCAGCTCGCCTTGCTCATTGGAGGGCACCTGAGCCGAAATCAGCCCCTGAATGGCCGGCCCGGCAATGCCGCCGAGGCAGTACGGTACCGAAAACAGGAACATCATCCAGCCCTGCGTGGCGAAGGCGAACAGCAAAAAGCCCAGCGCGTAGAGCAGCATGCCCACGTACACCGAGCGTTCCGAACCCAAGCGCGGGTTGATGATGCGGATCAGCAAACCCTGCACCACGGCCACCAGCGCCCCGATGACGGCGAGCGAAGTGCCCACCCAGGCCTCATCCCAGCCGAATTTCTCCATGGTGAAGTACGCCCAGGTGCTCTGAGTGGCGTGGGCGGCCACGTAGATGAAAATCAGCGAGCCGACCAGCCCGAATATGACCGGGTAGCGCTGCAGCTGCCGCAAGGAGCCCACGGGATTGGCCCGCCCCAGCTCGAAGGGCCGGCGATGCGCCGCATCCAGCGACTCGGGCAGCACGAAGAAGCCGTAGAGCCAGTTGATGAACGTGAGCAGCGCCGCTACCATAAACGGCACGCGCGGCCCCCAGTGCTCCACGTCCAGCGGGCCGCCGGTCAGTGGACCGAGCCAGCCCAGAATTTGCGGGGCCCAGTGGCTCAGCACGCCCCCGATGGCCGGGCCGATGATAAAGCCCAGGCCGAAGGCGGCGCCCACCATGCCGAAGTTCTGCGCGCGCTTTTCGGGCGGGCTCACGTCGGCAATGTAGGCGGTGGCGGTGGTCATGCTGGCGCCGGTGACGCCCGCCAACAAGCGGCCCACAAACAGCCAGGTTATCGTCGGGGCCAGCACCAGCAGCAAGTAATCCAGCCCGAAACCGAACAGCGAGAACAGCAGCACCGGCCGGCGGCCGTACCGGTCGCTGAGGTTGCCGAGCACCGGCGAAAACAGGAACTGCATCACGGCGAAGGCAAATACTAACCAGCCGCCGTAGCGCGCCGCGTCGCTGATGCTGCCGCCGGTGAGCTGCTGAATCAGCTTGGGCACCACGGGAATGATGATGCCAAACCCGATGACGTCGATGAGCAGCGTGACGAAGATGAAGCCCAGAGCGGCTTTGCGTGGTTCAGCGGCCATAGTGCGAAAGTCAGAGGGTGAGTATGCAAATACGCTAATGCTAATATTTTAAACAAGCAATTACTAATAATTTTAGCTATTCCAACTCCTTGGCCTGCTGCGCCTGCAGCCAGCGAATGGCTTCCGCTTCGTCGGTGAAGCGCTGCATCAGGCTGGATTTACCCTCGAAGTACACCAGCGGCGGAATCTGTTTGTCTTCCGGCACGGCGTCGGTGAGCTGAATGGGCGCCACCAAGTAGGCCAAGTACACGCGACCACCCAGGTGCTGGCCGAGGCGGGGCAGAAAGTCGTTGAGCAGCCACGGCGTAATGGCCACTTCCAGGTTGAGGCGGCGGCGCGCATCGAGCAACCAGTAGCGGCAGCCGTGGGTCCGGGCCTCGTCGAGCAAGGCCGGGTAGCTGGCATACAGTTGCCCCTCGCCGACGGCGCGGCGCCAGCGCCCTACCAGCAAGTCCAGATCGGGCCGATAATCAATCTGCAGGAAATCGAGCGAAGGCATGAGGTGGGAAGGCTGGAGCGCGGTAAAAGTACAAACGGCCCCGTGGCGGGCGGCAGTGGGACAACGGGCTTTCCCAAACTGGGGCCGCCGGTTTTTGGTTTTAGCCGGCACCCGGTACTATTTGCGGCTTCGTTCATCAATTCCCCGCTTTATGTTCCAAGGCTTACGCACCATCGTATACCCCGTCCGTGACCTGGCCCGTGCCCGTCAGTGGTACACGCAGGTGCTCGGGCAGCAGCCCTACTTCGACGAACCGTTTTACGTGGGTTTCAACGTCGGGGGCTACGAACTGGGCCTCGACCCCAACGGCGTGGCTGCCGGCCCGGGGGGGCCTATCCTGTACTGGGGCGTGCCCGACGCGGCGGCGGCCCACACCCGCCTGCTGGAGCTCGGCGCCCAGCCCCACGAAGCCGTGCACGAAGTCGGCGGGGGCATCTACGTCGGCTCGGTGCTCGACCCGTTCGGCAATCCGCTCGGGGTCATCTACAATCCTCACTTCCAGCTGCCGAGCTAGGCCGCCCGCTTGCGTGGACAACCGCCGCCCGTTGCGCTTCCGCAGTGGGCGGCTTTTTTATGCTTACCACCCTTACAGCTAAGCATTTATCTCGCTTAAAAACGCAACATCTTGCCAGCTACCTAAGTATATGAATGCTGCAATACTCACCTCATTTCCAACCCTCAAACGCACCAACGTCATGGCTATCCAACGGTATTCCGACTCGTTCGGCGACCTGATGCCGCAGAGTTTTTCGGCGATGATGGACCGCTTTTTCAACGACTCCGTGAACTCGCGCGGGCGTCTCAACGCCTTCATGCCCCACGTCGACGCCTACGAGACGGAAAAAAGCTACGAAATCGAGGCGGCGCTGCCGGGGCTGAAGCGCGAGGACATCAAAGTCGAGTTTCAGCACGGGCGCCTGAGCATTTCGGGGGAACGACGCCTGCAGCAGGAGCGCCAAGACCGCCGCTACCACCTGCTCGAAAGTCAGTACGGCTCGTTTCAGCGCTCTTTCCAGCTGCCCGATGTAGCCAGCGCCCAAGGCATCGAAGCGCAGTTTGAGGACGGTGTGCTGCGCATTTCGGTGCCCAAAGACCAGCAAAAAACCATGCGTCACCAGATCCAGATCCGCAGCAACCAAGCCCCGGGCGGCCAGGTATCGGAGCGCATGGGCCAGCAGGCCACCGATATTCCGGTGGAAAGCGGCGCCACGGGCAACAGCCAAGCCGGCGCCGGCCGGCGCGAAACCCAGCCGGCTTACAGCAATGCCGCCATGGCCAGCGGCGCCGCAGCCGGCAATCCGGCGGGCGGCAGCGAGCAACCGGGCAGCGGCACGCCCAGCTGGACAAACCCCAGCTCGTCGGCGGAAAACTACGGTGACGGCCACCCCGACGACGGCGCCGGCTCCGAACGGCGCGTCTAATGCCGGGGTTGCCGATATTTGCGCCGAAACAGCAGCGGCCCCGTGGTTGCGGGGCCGCTGCTGTTTCGGCTTTGTTACGCGCATTTTCCGTTGCTATGATGCACTGCTTCCCCCGTTTGGCCCCCGTGTTCTTGGGCGCTACCCTGCTGCTCACCGCCCCGGCCCTGGCCCAAACCACCGCCACCGTACTTACCGGCACGCCTACTTCCCTGGCCAGCACCAACGGTGGCCCGATTTACCGCTCCTCGGCCAGCAGCACGTACCTGGCCAGCCAGTTTGCTTACGTGTTCGACGGGCCCGAGCTCAGCGTGGCCGGCCTGCGCGACGGCGACGTGATTACTGACGTTGCCTGGGAGAAAACCACCTCCGGCACCAGCAGCCGCCCCGCTACGTTCCGCATCCTGGTAAAGAATTCTACGCTCGCCACCTACACCGCCGACGCCAGCTTCGCCGCGCTGACGGCGGGCACCACCGAAGCGTATAGCAACGCTAACTACTTGGTGCCGGCCACCATCGGCCTGGTTAATTTTCCGCTGACGACGCCGGTGCCCTATACCGGCCAGTCGCTGGAAGTATTTACCGACTGGAACATGAGCCCAACGGGCACCGGCAGCCCCTCCACCGGGTCGTTTTTGTGGGTGCAGTACCTCGTGCCCGATAAAATTTTGGGCTTCGCGGCCACCGCGCCGTTCACTACCAACCTCTCGCCCACCAGCAACGGCCCCAGCTCGCTAAACGACATCCGGCCGAAGACCACGTTCACGTATACCCGCGTCAACGGCACCAAGAACCGGGTGTTACTTTCGGGTGGAGCGTACCCCAACCCCACGACGGGCCTGCTGCACCTGCCGCTGCACCCCGCGTTTGCCGGCCACGTTGCCGCGGCCACCGTGCTCGACGCCACCGGCCGCGTGCTGCGCCAAACCTCGCTCAGCAGCGCCGGTACCCTCGATCTTGGGCAGCTACCAGCGGGTGTGTACCTAGTACGCGTCGCGCTCGGTGACCTAACCGAAGTGCACCGAGTGACGCTGCAGTAACTGGACGCTTTACTTCTCCACCAAAGCCTTTCTGCTCGCGCAGGGAGGCTTTTTTGTTGGTTGATTGTTATCATCTCAGCGACCAAGCTACGCTCGGCTCAGCTGGCCACCTGCCAGACTGACGCGCTTGCGTCAGCTAAAAACCAGCATTTACCGCCAATCTGACAACAAGACTAGTCGGCATGCCGACAAAACGGGTTGGTACATGGTTTGCAATTCCACCTCACGAAAGACAGAACGAGGAACACCGCCATGAAACTTATCAGCCAAGAATTCCTGCACAACATCGCTCCCCAACTGGACCTGCTCAATACGCTGGGCGGCGGGGTGGCGCAGCCGCAGGTGCGCGTGCACAAGCGCGAGCAGGGCGTGGTCATTCGGGTGTCGGCTCCGAGTGTGCAGCCTGAGACCTTCCACGTCGTGCTGAACAACAACCGCTTGGACGTATTCGCCGAGTACCGCCACGCGCCCGAAGACCAGTTGGTGGCGCCGTTGTTCGTGCAGACGTTTGAGTTGCCGAGCGAACTGGACCTGACCCGCATCGACGCCGAGCACGAAGGCCACGAGTTGCGCGTGCGCATCCCGTACCAGGACCCGAGCACCAACCGCCGCGAAATCAACATTCGCCGCCGCTAAGCTGCCTCGCGGGCCCAGCCCGCACCTTTCTATATCGTCGGGACCGACCGACACCCCATGGTTTCACCGCCACTGCCTCGCCCGCAGTGGCTTTTTTGTTTTCAGCCGGCCGCCGGCCTACTCAAACAACGGCCAGAGCAGCAGAAACATCACCAGCAGCGACATCAGGAACCACGGCATGATCTGCCCGCGGAAACGCCGTGGCAGCAGGTTGCTTAGGATGAGCACGGCGGCCACGACCAGCGTCAGGTGCCCGAGCAGAAACGCGGTGGTCTTGACCCAGTTGCGCACGATGGTGTTTTCGGCCTGAAACTGGTTTCGCTCGCCCAGGCCCGAAGTAGCCCAGCGCAGCAGGTAGTAGGCGAGGATTTCGAAGGCGACGAAGCCCACTAAACCAATCAGAAAGGCCCGGGGGCCGGAGGAGTTCGGGCGGACGTCAGCGGCCATAGCGCGGGAGAATTGCGGGCTGAAAATACCAGTTTGGCGGCGACCAAGCAGCGCGGCGGGCACCAGCAAGCCTCGTCTTGACGTTATCTTCGCTCTTCGACCATCTTTGCCCGCTATGCCCCGCGTCCGCCGTGTTTCCGCTCCTGCTGCCCGCCGCCCGGCCCCGCGCCGTGCGGTCCGCGGCGGCTGGCGGCGCCCGGTGCTGCTGACTTTGCTGCTGCTGGTGCTCGGTGCGGGCTTGTTTTACGGCTATTACCGGCGGCAACTGCACCGCTACGCCCGCCGCGCCTGGGCCTCGCTCTCGGCCGAGTACCTGACGGGGCGGGAGAAAACGCCGCTGCTCGACGGCTATTCGGTGCACGGCATCGACGTGTCCTCGTACCAGGGCAGCATCGACTGGGACGAAGTGGCGCGGCACCGGGTGCGCTTTGCCTTCATCAAGGCCTCGGAGGGCGTGAGCCTGCGCGACCGGCGCTTCGCCCGCAACTGGCGCGGGGCCAAGCGGGCCGGCATCTGCCGCGGCGCCTACCACTTCTTCCAGCCCAACTACGACGGCGCCCAGCAGGCCAACCTCTTCACCCGCACCGCCGACCTCGGCCCCGGCGACCTGCCGCCGGTGCTCGACGTGGAAGCGCCCGAGTTTCACGACGTGGCCGTGATGCGCCAGCACATAGCCACCTGGCTGCGGCTGGTGGAGCGCCACTACGGCGTGCGGCCCATCCTTTACTCCAACTACAGCTTCTACCGCCGCTACCTCGCCGGCCACTTCGACAAGTACCCGCTCTGGCTGGCTCACTACGAGGTGGAGCGCCCGGCGCTGGCCCGCGAAAAGTGGATTATCTGGCAGCACTCCGACGAAGCCTACATTCCCGGCATCCGCGGCACCGTCGACTTCAACGTGTACCAGGGCAGCTACGCCAACCTGCTGGCCCTGCGCATTCCGCCCCGCAAAACCGCGGCGGCCAACCTGCGCGACTAACCGCGCGTTTCCCCTCTCCTCTGCCTATGACGTGGTCCTTTCGTCGCCTGCCTGCCTTGCTGAGCCTGCTGCTGCTCGGCGCCTGCGCGGGCGGGGCCTACACCGAAACCGGCAAAGCCTCTTACTACGCCGACAAGTTTAACGGGCGCAAAACGGCCAGCGGCGTGCCCTACCGGCCTGGCAAGCGCACCGCGGCCCACAACACGCTGCCCTTCGGCACGGTGGTGCGCGTGACCAACCCGCAGAATGGCCGCTCCGTGAAAGTGACGGTGAACGACCGCGGCCCCCACGTGAAAGGCCGCATCATCGACCTTTCGCGCAAAGCCGCCCACAAAATCGGCGTCGACAAAGCCGGCGTGGCGCCCGTAAAAATCAAAGTGGTGCGCCAGGGCAGCGGCCGCTGAGTTAGACTTCTTCCCCTTACCGTATGCGCATCCGCAAAAAAGTAAAATGGACCATGCCGCCGGCCACCACCAGCCGGTTCGTGACGCTGGGCCAGTTTGTGAAAGCTGCCGAGCAGCAAACCTGGTCCGAAACCGAAATCCAGTTCGTCATCGACGAGGTGGTGGAGGCCAAAGACGACGACGAAGCCCGCGCCATCCTGCAGGACTACACCTTCAGTTGAGCCGCGGCCGAATCTGGCCAGCGAGCCAACACCAACGAGAAAGCCCCAGGCTAACTGCCCGGGGCTTTCTCGTTGGTAGCGGAACGGGCTTACTTGCCCTTCTTTTTCTTGTTTTTGCCTTTGGGGTCCAGCACGGCGGCTTTGGCCAAGCTGTCCTGCTCGGCTTTCATGCGAGCCGTCAGCAGGCGGCCGCTCGGCGACATATAGTCCCCGTTCTGCAGCTGCGTGGTGCTGCCGTCGGCCATGATAACCACCCCGTCGGGCTGCACTTTCACGCCGCTGGGCAGCGTGGTCAGGGCCGCCACGGGCATGGTGTGGCCGTTTTCGGTGTGCATCACTTTCCCGTCGGTCATCATGAAGCCGTCCTTCATACCTGCATTGCGCATGACGGGACGCTGCGGCACGGCAGCTTTACGCGGCGCGGGGCGCGTTTGGGCTTGGGCGGCAATGCCCAACGTGAGCAGGCCCAGGGTTAGGAGAGTCGAAGAAAACTTCATGGGAGAAAGGGTGGTAAAAGGTAAGGGAAAGTAAGATACGGCAAATCGGCAATACCGGTCAAGTACAAGCCTGGGCCGCGTTGCCGCATTTCCGCCACAAACGGACCAACTTCCGATTTCGTTCATCTCCCACCCGCAAAATCATGACTACAAAAGCCTCTGATGACATTTATCATCAATTCAAGACGGACGTGAACATGACCGCGTCGGAACTCGACAAATGGCTAAAAACGGAAGAATCCAAATCCGTCGGCCAGGATAGCGGCGACGGGGAAAGCATCGGGCACCACTCCGGGCAGCGCATCATCGAAATCCTGCACAAGAAGAAGGACGAGCTGACCGCGGCCGACGAGCAGCACATGCACAAGGTGCACAGCTACGTGAGCCGCCACTCGGCCCAGGGCCCGCACGACAAGAAGGACGTGGCAACTTCGCGCTGGCGCTACTCGCTCATGAACTGGGGCCACGACCCGCTCAAGAAGTAATTAGGCAATTACGTAGCAGGCGCTTAGCGGAGATTCTGACATGTCTCATGTTATCCTAACTGCCTAATTGCGTACTTACCTAATCACCGCCCGACCAATGGACTACAAGGACTACTACAAAATTCTGGGAGTAGAGAAAACGGCCACCAAGGACCAGATCAAAAAGGCCTACCGCAAGCTGGCCCGGCAGTATCACCCCGACGTGAACCCCAACGACCCCGAGGCGGAGCGCAAGTTCAAGGAGGCCAACGAGGCCAACGAGGTGTTGTCGGACGACGAGAAGCGCCAGAAGTACGACCAGCTCGGCGCCGATTGGCAGCGCTACCAGCAGGCCGGCGGCCGCGGCGGGCAGGGCGGCGGCTTCGACTGGTCGCAGTACGCCGGGCAGGGCGGCGCCGGGGGGTTCGGCGGATTTGGCGGGGGCGGTTTCGGCGGCGACGCCGACTTCTCCGACTTTTTTAGCTCCATCTTCGGGGGCATGGGCGGCGCGGGCGGGGCCCGCAGCAGCCGGCCCGCCGCCGGCCAGGACTACCAGGCCGAAATGGAACTGACCTTGGAAGAAGCCTACCACGGCGGCCCGCGCACGGTGAATGTGAACGGCAAAAGCCTGCGCCTGACCATCAAGCCCGGCGTGGAAGACGGCCAGACCATTCGGCTGCGCGACCAAGGCGGCCCCGGCCGCAATGGCGGCCCCAACGGCTCCCTGCTCATCACCTTCCGCATCCGCCCGGACGCCCGCTACGTGCGCACCGGCCACGACCTGACCATGGATGTGCCCGTGAGCCTGTTCAAAGCCCTGCTGGGCGGCGAGCAGGTGGTCGAGACGCTCGGTGGCCCCGTCAAAATCAAGCTCAAGCCCGAAACGGCCAACAACACGCGCCTGCGCCTGCGCGGCAAGGGCTTCCCTGTGTACGGCCACGCCGGGCAGCACGGCGACCTGTACCTGCGCCTGCAGGTAGAGCTGCCCCAGCACCTCAGCGACCAGGAAAAAGACCTCGTGCGCCAGCTGGCCCAACTGCGCGGCGAAACCGTGTCGGCCTAACTCGTTTCAGCCATGACTCACTACGTGACGCTCACCTTCCACGACTGCGCCCGCACCTACGGCCTCTCCGAAGCTATGCTGCACGAGCTGGCCGACCTGGGCTGGCTGCGCCTGCAGCCCGAGGCCGCACCCGAACCGCTCATCGAGGACGAAGCCGACCACCTGGCCCGCCTCGCCCGCCTGCACCATGAGCTGCAGCTTCCGCCCGAGGGCATTGACCTGATTCTGACCATGCGCCGCCGCCTGGTGCAGCTGCAGTACGAACTGACGCGCCAATCGGCCCGGGCGGCCCAACTGGAAGCCTGGGTGCGGCGCCACCCGGCTACCGATGTGGAGTAACACGCGGCTATACATCGACATCGATGGCGTGCTGCTGACCAAGCGCCCGGTGGCAGCAGCTCCGGGCGCCGAAGCGTTTATCCACTTTCTGACGCAGCATTTTAATTGCTTCTGGTTGACTACGCACTGCCGGGGCGACGCCCGAGTAGCCGTTCGGTACGTGGCGCAGTATGTTGACGCCAGTACTTTGGCTTGCCTACAAACTTGGCAAACCACCGATTGGGACACGCTCAAAACCGAAGCGCTGCACGACACCACAGAATTCTACTGGCTGGACGATGCCCCGTTCGTGAGCGAACAGCAAGAACTCGAACGGCGCGGCTTGCTACACCGCCTAATTACCGTCGATTTGGCGCGGCCAGATGAGCTGCAGCAACTTCAGCAATTGCTGACACGAGTAGCCCGGTAGCTCCTCTCCGTTTAGTATCCGTCCGCTTCGAGAAGCGGACCAATACGTTTCTGCCACCAGTCGAGCAGGGCGAGGTCCCGGGGGCGGCCGATCTGCGCCTTTTCCTGCAGAATGGCTGCGGTGCGCAGCAACGGTAACCCCTCGCAAGAATGACTGCGGACCTGAAATGCCGGCCAGTCCAGCGAGTCGTGCTCGTAGGTACAATCGAGCACGGCACCGGCCCGACGGGCGCGCAGGTAGTATTTGCCCGCCAGCTCCGCCGCGGCGAGGGGCGCCTGCACGGGCGCTTCCCACAGTGTCATGCACCAACCGGCGGCTTGCAGCAGCTGCGTCAGCTGGTTGAGCACGGCCAGATCCGGCGGGAGTTGCAGGTCGCAATCGGCTACGAGGCGACGCGGCAGCTGCGGGCACTGCCGGCGCAGGGCAAAAGTACCCAGTCCTACGAACGGAACGCCGGCAGCTACCAGGGTGCGGAGCGTGCGCAGGTAGAGCTGCTCGTGGGCCGCCGTCATGGCCGAGTCGCCGCAGCCGGCGCGTCGAGGCGGCTGAGCACGTGGCTGTCGGGGTCCCAGTCGCCGGCCAGCGTCCCGTCGGAATGCAGGATGAGCTTCTGCAGCACCCCGGTGGCGTTGGCGGCCTGCAGGGCTGGGTAGCTGCTGGTTTCGAAGATGACGTCGGTGCCCTGCCAGCGGTAATGCTCGTTGTAGTAATAGTAGCCGAAGGTGCTGCCCGCGTACTGCCAGCCCGGCCGCGGAGTTTCCAGCGTGGGCACCACGGCCGCCAGCAGCGGCTCGATGGGCACCCGCTGCGCCTCAATCCACTCGGTAAACCGGTTGGGCAGGTAGCTGCCTTCCAGCCGGCTCAGCTCCCGAAACACCACCCGGCGCACGCCCAGCCCGGCGGCCCAGGCCAGGTACCGCTCCACGTCGGGCAGGGTGGCAATGCCGGCGCGGGTCAGAATGCAGGAGTTCTTAACCGCTAGGTGCTGGTGCAGCGTGCGTACCGTGGCCGCGTACACGGCGTTGTGGCGCACGGGCTGGTTGCGGTTGAAGCGCATGATGTGCTGGTTCACCGCCTCGTCGTCGTGGCAGCGTGAGAGTTCCAGGCGGGTCAGGCCGAAGTCCTGCAGGGCCGGGGCCAGGTCGGGGCTGAGCACGAAGCCGCTGCCGTTGGTATACAGCACTTTCTCGTCGAACACGCTGCCGGCCGCCTCCGCGGCCCTGAGAGCGGCCAGCAACTCGCGAAGCCACTGCGGCTCCGCTGTGGCTTCCAGCCCGGACAGGCTCAGGCCCAGCGGTAAGTTCCGAAACGGCCGCAGTACCGCTTGCAGCCGGGCAAAATAGGCTGGATAGTCGTCGATGAGGCGCTTGGCCGTGAGCTGGTGCCCGTCGTAGCGCTGCAGCTCCTCGGAGCAAAAAGCGCAGTGGGCCGTGCAGCGCACCGCGTTGGCGAAGGGCGTAAAGGTGAGGCCCGGCCGCACTTGCCACGTGCGCCCGAAAGCTTCCACGGCTACCGGCGAAACGGGCTGGTACAGGCGCCAGGCTTGTTGCCGAAACTGCGCCAGCTCGGCCGAGGTAGCAGCCACGCGAAACTGGTTACGCGGCGCAGTCATGCGTGCAGCCATGCCGTTGCCAGCCCGCCATCAGTCGGCGCGGTGCAGGAGCAGCCACCAGCGCAAGCCGTGCAGCCGGCAAGGTAGTCGAGTGGTGTGGAAGAATTGCGGCTCATCCGTACTCCTACTGCGACAAGGCGGCTATGGTTTGGCTGCACCTGAACAGCCGCTTCCTGAAATGCCCTTATAACAGCGAATCTGGCCGGCAGTGCAGGTTTTTACCGGGCTATCATGGTTCGTCAGTCCGCGCGACCAGTCTCAGTGCCTACGTCAGTTTAGCGCGCTAAATACGAATCTGCTGCCATTGCGGGCCCAAGCAGCTGGCTTCCGTGCCTGCCACTTAGTGCCCGTTCACCAGCAGGGCCAGCCCGGCGCCCAGCACCGTTGCCAGCAGCTTGCGCACGTTGATTTTATGCTCGGGGCTGACTTCGAAGAGAATGGTAGTCGACACGTGCAGGAAGTTGCCGCTGACCAAGCCCAGCAGCGCGGGGTACCAGCCGCCGTGCTGCTCGGGGTTCAGGCCCTGGTAGTGGCTGAAGAGCACGCCCAACGGCGCAGCGGCGGCGAAAATGGCCAGCCAGGGCAGTGCCTTGTTGAAGGAGCCCAAACGCGTGACGAGCACCGCCATCAACGCAAACGCGGCCGGAATGTGGTGCAGGGCCACGCCGGTGAGCACCGCGTAAAAACCGCCGGGCACCTCGCCGGCGGGACTTTGCACCAGGATGCTGCCCTCCAGAAAGGCGTGCAGCGTGAGCGAGCCGAGCAGCAGGAAAGGCACGCCCGCGTGCGGGTGCTCGGCGTGCACGTGCTGGTGGCCGTGCTCCACGCCCTGCGAAAACAGCTCCAGCACCAGCTGCCCGAAGAAACCGGCCAGCACGAAGTAGCCCACGCGGTGCGCCGACGTATCCAGCTCCAGCGCCTCGGGCAAGAGGTGCGTGAGCGTAAGCGTGACTAAGTATGCACCGCTGAACGCCAGCAACGGGCGCAGCCAGGTGGTGTGAGCCGTCGGGACGAAGCGCGTGAGCCAGCCGGCGCCGAGCACCGTCACAAACAGCAGCAGAAGGGCTACGAGCATTGAGGGGAAGCAGCCCGGCCAAGGCGCGTGGGTGGCGCCGGCGAGCTTATTTCTTAAGGATAAAAATCATGCGCGGGCTTTCTTCCTGCACGTAAGGGCGCAGGTCGTAGTCGCCCAGCACTTCGCCCAGCCGCAGCCCGGCCAGGTAGAAGTACTCCCGGAACCGCTCTACGCTCAAGGCGCGCACGCGTTCCTGAAAATGTTGCGGCTGCCCCTCCCGGTCCACGAAGCGAATGTCCTTCACCACGAAGTCGCGGTCGAGGTGGCGGTGCAACTCGAAGGTGATGCCCTCGACGTGCTTGGTTTCGTGGGCCACCAATTCGCGCACCGTGCGTTCGGTGTTCATGAAGTCGATGACCAGCTTGCCGCCGTAGTGCAGCGCGTCGGTGGCGTTGCGCAGAGCCACCACGTTTTCGGCTTCCTCGTCGAAGTAGCCGAACGAGGTGAACAGGTTCAGGATGAAATCGAAGCGGCCGTAGGGCAAGGGCGCCCGCATGTCGTGCACGTGAAAGTGCAGCCGCTCGTTTTCCGCCGCCCGCGCCGCGTCGATGTTTTCCGCCGACAGGTCGATGCCCGTCACGTCGAAGCCCTGCTCGTTCAAGTACACGGCGTGCCGCCCCCGGCCGCAGGCCAAGTCTAGCAGGCGCTCCTGGGGCTTGGGGTGCAGGTGGCGCAGCAAGTTGTCCAGGAAGTACCGCGCCTCGTCGTGGTTGCGGTCTTGGTAGAGCAGGTGGTAGTACGGCGAATCGAACCACGTACTAAACCACTCCGCAGACTGGGCATAGGAGGTGGGATGCATAGGGGCAGGCAATAGGCGGGGGCGCAAGTAAGCAGAAATTCGGCCGCGGCCCACCTGCGGACGCCGACGCCCCGGCGCAGCAGCCAACCCATGCGGGCCAGCCCTGCGCCGGGGCGTCGGAACAACCGGAATCGGGGCGACTAGTTTTCCTTCTGCACCTCGCCGGGCTTGTCGCCCAGGTTGTGCTCGGTGTCCACCTTGCCGGCCGCGGCCTCTTCGGCGTTGGCCGAAGTAGCCTGCTCCGCCGACTTCACATCGTGCTTGCCGGCGCCGGCCGAGAGGGTTTGCGGTACCTCGTGGTTTTGGCTGATCGGCTCGGCTACGGCGCCGCCCTTGTGCTGGCTGGGCGCGTCGGTGGCCAGGTCGAAGTTGTCGGACTCGCGGGTGCCGGGCGGCACCGAGTCCACGGATACTTTCTTGTCGTCGCGCCAGTCAGAAGGCTCGGAGCTGCACGAACCCAGGGCCAGCGCAGCCACGGCGGCTAGGCCCAGAACGAGTTTGTTGGAGGTCATATTAATGAAGCGAAGAAATGTCTCGGAATGCGAAGTACGGACAAAACGCGGGTTAGGCGGCTTTCGGCGCGTCGGCGGCGCTGGCAGCGGTGGCCGGCAGCAGGTTTTTGCGACGCAGCAGGTTCTCAAACATGGTCAGGTCCTTGGGCGCCGGGAAGACGCGCAACGGCAGGTGAATAAACACCGGCACCCACATCAGCTTGGCCAGCCACAGGCGCCAGCCCGACACTTGCTCGGCCGCGTCGGGCTGCTTCAGGTAGAGCACGTAGGCGTCCTTGGTGCGCTTCACCGTCTCGATCATGTCCCAGGTCATGCCGCGGGGCTGGTCTTTGTCGTTGGCGCGCAGGGCAATGTAGCGCGGGTCAAACTCGTAGCTCAGGCGCTCAAACAGCACCTTGCCCTGCTCCAACTGGGTAATGCCCGTTACCTGAGCCGAGCGCAGCAGCACGTAGAGCACCGTCACGAGCACGGCCGCCCCGATCCACCACCACGAAAAGCTGAAAATGGCCGGAATCATGAGCACCACCAGCGGAATGGCGGCCTGCCACCAGTCCTTTTTCCACACCTGCGTGAGGGCCATGCGGGTGTAGGTCTCTTTGTCGAGCTGGTATTTCTTGGTGCGAATGGCCAGCGGCGAGGTCTGCTGCTGCTGGACGAACTGGCGGCCCGGGCCGCTGCCGCGCGGAATGGGTGGTTGCATGCTGTTGTTGATGTGCTAAATGTGGGTGAATGTGGGTACTGTGCGAAACGGGGTGCTGGCAGCTAGGGAGGACTTTTCGCATTAGCACATCAGCACATTCCAACACACTTTCACATTTAAAAGGCTTTTAAGCTCAAATCCAGAATGTTGGCGGAGTGCGTGAGGGCACCCACCGAAATGTAGTCGACGCCGGTTTCGGCTACTTCGCGAATGGTCTGCTCGGTGATGCCGCCGGAGGCTTCGGTGGGGAAGCGCCCGGCAATGATGGCAATGGCCTCGCGCATGGTGTCGGGCTTCATGTTGTCGAGCATGATGCGGTCGATGCCGCCGGCGTCGGCGGCCTGCTCCACCTCGCTCAGCGTGCGCGTTTCCACCACGATGGGCAACCGGCGCCCGAGCTGCTCCAGGTAGCGGTGCGTGGCTTCGATGGCGGGCCGAATGCCGCCGGCGTAGTCCACGTGGTTGTCCTTGAGCATGATCATGTCGAACAGCCCGAAGCGGTGGTTCACGCCGCCGCCGATGAGCACGGCCCACTTCTCGCAGAGGCGGAAGCCCGGCGTGGTCTTGCGCGTGTCGAGCAGCTTGGCAGCGGTGCCGGCAATAAGCGAGGTCAGGTAGGCCGTTTTGGTGGCAATGCCGCTCATGCGCTGCATGCTGTTGAGCACCAACCGCTCGGCCGTGAGGATGCTGCGGGCCGGGCCTTCCACCGTCAAGGCCACGTCGCCGTGCTTCACGCGGCTGCCGTCGGGCAGCAGCACCGTCACTTGCAGCGCGGGGTCGACTTCGTGGAAAATCAACTCCGCCAGCGCCACACCAGCCAGCACGCCTTCGTCCTTCACCAGCAGGCGGGCCCGGTTGCGGGCCTCGGCCGGCACCCCGGCCAAGGACGAATGGTCGCCGTCGCCCACGTCTTCGGCCAAGGCCGAGTGAATAAAGGCGCGCAGCGCGTCGGGCGTGAGGTAGGGCGGGTTTTGCACGGGTGCAAAAATAGGGAAAGGCCCCGACTTAGCAGTCGGGACCTGGCCCAGAGGAAGGAGGTAAATCAGGGGAAAAAGTAGCGGTTCACTTCATCTACTCGTGGTTAAAATCGATGGTGTCGATTTGCTGCCCGCCTTGCACGGGCTTGAGCTTGATGTAGACGCGGTAGCTGCCACTCTTGCCGGCGTAGCGCCCGATGGCATACTTGATGCCGCCGGTGGAGGAGCCCTGGTGCACGAGTTCGAAGGTCGCCGGGGAGTTCTTGGCGAAAAAATCCTTCAGCACGAACTCGGCCTGGGTGGCACTGTAGCTCTGCTTTTCGCCGTCGAAGCCGATTTCCACCGTACCGCCAAAGTACTGGGAAACAGCCCGCGACGAACCGTTCTGGATGGCCGAGCGCACTGCCCCGAACGTATCGTTCTGGGCATGAACGGCGGGGCTCAGCAAAGCCAAGCTCAGCACCGTCAGCACACGGAGTAGGTATTGTTTCATGGGTAAGCGGGAATTGCAGCGCGGCGTGAGCGAAAATTGTGCCAACCGCTTACGAAGCAGGCAAATCATTGGTTTGGCGCGGCTGCGTCCAAAATAGTGAATCGGTACGGTTTCGCAGCACGCCACCGCCTATCTTTGCGGGCATGAATAAACCGGTACTGTTGGTAATCCTTGATGGGTGGGGTTTGGGCACCAACCCGGCTGTGTCGGCAATTGCCGCCGCCAAGACGCCTTTCGTGGATTCGCTTTTCCAGCGTTTTCCCCACAGCCGCTTGCAAGCCTCGGGCGAAGCCGTGGGGTTGCCCGAGGGGCAAATGGGCAATTCGGAAGTCGGCCACATGAACCTCGGCGCCGGCCGCGTGGTGTACCAGGATCTGGTGCGCATCAACAAGGCCGTGCGGGAGCGGAAGCTGGCCGCCATGCCGGCCCTGAAGCAGGCCTTTGAATACCTGCGCGCCAATCCGGACAAAAACCTGCACCTGATGGGCCTGCTCTCCGACGGCGGCGTGCACTCGCACATCGACCACCTGAAGGCCCTCTGCACCCTTGCCCACGACGAGGACGTGCACCGCGTATTCATCCACGCCTTCACCGACGGCCGCGACACCGACCCCAAAGCCGGCGTACGCTACGTCAACGACCTGGAGCAGCACCTGCAGCACGGGGCCAGCGGCAAAATCGCCTCCATCGTGGGGCGCTACTACGCCATGGACCGCGACAACCGCTGGGAGCGGGTGCAAGTGGCCTACGACCTGCTGGTGAACGGCAAGGGCCAGCGCTGCAACAACCTCATCGGCGCCATGCTCGACTCCTACAAGGCGGGCGTGACCGACGAATTCCTCAAGCCGCTGGTGAAAATCGGGGCCGACGACCAACCGCTGGCCACCATCAAGGACGGCGACGTGGTCATCTGCTTTAACTTCCGCACCGACCGCGGCCGTGAAATCACGCAGGCCTTGACCCAGCAGGATTTCCACGCCTTCAACATGCACCGGCTGAACCTGCACTACCTCACGATGACGAACTACGACGCGACGTTCGTAGGCGTGCAGCCGATTTTCGACAAGGACAACCTGGAGCACACGCTCGGGCAGGTGCTGGCCGAACACGGCAAAAAGCAGATCCGCATTGCCGAAACCGAGAAGTACCCTCACGTCACCTTCTTCTTCTCGGGCGGCCGCGAGGCCGAGTTTGAGGGCGAAAGCCGCATCCTGCGCAACTCGCCCAAGGTAGCCACCTACGACCTGCAGCCGGAAATGAGCGCTTACGAACTGCGCGACGCGCTGGTGCCCGAGCTGCAGCAGCGCACCGCCGACTTCGTGGTGCTGAACTTTGCCAACCCCGACATGGTGGGCCACACCGGCGTGTTCGAGGCGGCCGTGAAAGCCGTGGAAACGGTGGACCAGTGCGCTGGCGACGTGATTACGGCGGCGCTGAACGCGGGCTACGCCAGCATCATCATCGCCGACCACGGCAACGCCGACGTGATGGTGAACGAGGACGGCACGCCCAACACGGCCCACACCACCAACCTGGTGCCCTGCATCTTGGCCGACAACGATTACAAAGGCACCTTGGCCGACGGCAAGCTGGGCGACATCGCGCCCACCGTACTGGCCTTGATGGGACTGCCGCAGCCCGCCGACATGACCGGCGAATCGCTGCTGCGCCCGAGCAATGCGTAAGCTCCGCGCTTACCGGGCAGCCCAAGCGGCGCTGATTCTGCTTCTCGGAAGCGGAGTTGGCGCCGCTTGCTCGTCCGGGGGGGCCGATGAGCGCCCGGCCCGCCGCCCCGCCGGCTACTTCGACACCCAGGGCCTGCTCGACGCGCAGGTAAAGCAGCTGCAGGACCAGCACCCGGGCCTGGAAAAACGCGTGGTGCTGCGCGGCGGCGCGCCCGAAACCGAAACGCTGGCCCAGCCCGATTGGGCGCACGAGCTGCAGCTGTTCTACCAGGCCGATATCAACAAGCCCGCCCTGCGCGGTGCTTACCAGGTGCAAACCACCGACTCGGCCGGCCTGACGCGCCGCACCTTCCGCCGCTTGCCCGAGGTGGACCACCCGGTGACGGAAATGACCGTGCTGCAAGCCGGCCCGACGGTGCGGGAACTGCGCGCCACCGTCGACCAGCAAAACCCGCTGTTTTTTTCCGGCAAGCAGTTGCGCCTGCGCTTCGGCGAAGACGGCACCCTGAGCAGCTACCAGGTGCTCGGCCAGCAAAAGCTCGTGGGGTTCGACACGACGCGCTACACGGCCAACGCCAGAGTAATACGCTAACTCGCGCGGCTCCCTGGCTCATCCCCGGGGCGCCGCGTGCGTTTGGGCCTTGGTGGCGTCTAAGCCCCGAGCAGCGTCAGCACGATCCAGCGGCGGCCGCCGTCGTTGCGGTGTTCCCCAAGGTAGATGCCCTGCCAAGTGCCCAGGGCCAACTCGCCGTTGGCGACGGGCACCGTCACGCTGCTGCCGAGCAGGGCGGCTTTCAGGTGAGCGGGCATGTCGTCGGGGCCTTCCAGGGTGTGGCGGAAGTAAGGCGCGTTTTCAGGCACCGTGCGGTTGAAGAACTGCTCGAAGTCGTGGCGCACGGTGGGGTCGGCGTTTTCGTTGATCGAGAGGCTGGCCGAGGTATGCTGGATGAACACGTGCAGGGTGCCCGCCTTCACCTGCTCCAGCTCGGGCAGCTCGGCCGTCACGAGGTCGGTGATGAGGTGAAAGCCGCGGCGCACGGCCGGCAAGCGCAGTCGTTTCTGAACGCAAATCATATCTGGTGCTTGGTCGTTGGGGCGTAGGGCCTGTCCGGTTCTGGCATCAGCACGCGCTAAGCGGTACACACCACCGACCCAGCCCCGAAAATTACGGATTCACCCGCTCGTAGGCCCCCGGGTCGGGTGCGGTGCCGCGGCTGAGGTTGCGCAGGTCGCGGCTGAGGCCGGGCAGGGGTACGGCGCGGTTGCTGGCCGGCGAGAGGGTGTCGAGCCGGTAGTCGTAGCGGCCGGCGGCGGTTTCGGGCGTGCGCTTGAACTTGGGGTCGGTGTTGAGCAGGTTGCCGGCGCGGGCCAGGCCGGGCTTGCCACCGTTGTCGGCCGAGCCGAGGTACTCCTGGGTGCGTAGCACGCTGTTTTGCACGCTGATCTGACTTAGGTAACGGCTGCTGTTGTTGAAGAACAGCTCGTCGGCAATGGAGCCCCACACGATGCAGTTCTGCAAGCTGATAACCGGGTTGATTTGCCGCGGCGGCACGCGCACCGGCAAGCCGTCGGAGAAAGTCAGCGAAGCCGTTTTGCGCTGAAACTGCGGGGTGTAGTTGGCGAAGGTGCAGTACTGCAGGTTGTAGATACCGCCCTGAAAGCCGCCCAGCGCGTACTCGCCGCAGTTGGTAAACAGCGAGTTGCGCACGTCGCAGTCGCCCGAGAAGCTCAGAATGCCGCCGCCGTCGAAGCTGTTGCCGAGGCTGGAGAAAGTCAGGCCCGCGCCGGAGATGTTGCGGAAGGTGGTGTTTTCTACCGTCACCTTCGGGAAAGGCTGCTGGGCATCGGGGTTCGAGAGCAGCAGGCCGTACGAGGCGTTCTTGATGTCGCAGTACCGGATTACGTGGTTGCGGCCGCTGCCCTCGGTCAGCGCAATGCCGATCCACTGCCCGGGCACGTCGTTGTAAAACTCCTCGCGCCGGTCGCCCTGGAAGCGCACAATGCGCCGGTCGTCGGGCTTCACCTCGCCGGTGGGCTGCAGGTTCGGGTTGATTTGCAGTTGGCCCGCCACCACCAACTGGGCCCCGGCGTGGCAAAACACCTGCGTGCCCTCCTCAATGGTCAGCGTGCAGTTCGGCCCGACCACCGTCTGGCCGTACAGCACGTGGGGCTTGTCGTTGCGCCAAACGGCGTTGCAGGGCAGCAGTTCGTCGATGTGGAAGTAGGCGTTTTGCCCAAAAGCCAGCAGTTTCACCTGCTGGTCGTTGCCGTTGGTGCGAAACAGCAGCTGGTCCTCGGTCAGGAAGGGCTTGTTGTCGGGCTGGTTGTTGACGCCCAGCGTGGCCTTGACCAGCACCAGCAGGCTGTCCTTGCCGCGGATGAGCACCTGTTGCCGCACGGCGCCCGAGTCGCCGTTGATGATGAGCTTATAGGGCTGGCCGTAGGGTCCGGCCAGCCGGATTTCTTCCACCTGCACGGCGCGCTTGTTGCGGTTGTACACCCACAGCCGCTTGGTGACGGTGCGCGTCTGCACAAACACGGTGTCAAACTTCACCGTGTCGGCCGAAAACTCCAGCCGGGCGCTGCCGTCGGTGGTCACCAGCTCCTCCTTCGGCTCGCAGCCGGGCAGCAGCACGGTGGCCAGCATGGAACACAACAACAGCAGCGGGAAAAGGTAGCGCACTGGTTAACGGGTTAAATGGTCGGGTTGCTAAAAGGCAGGCGGTTCCGGCAAATCGTGAAACAAGCGGCCCTGCGGCCAGCCAGCCATCTGACAATTCCAAAACACAAACCTACGCGTCAGGCGCTTAACGACGCAGCCCTCTTGCAAAGTGCCCGGACTTAGCCAGCCGGCGGCAACTGGCTTTTGGTAAACGGCTGCTCGATCCAGGCGCGGGCAATACCGGGGTCGTCGAAGTACTGCGCGTCGGGGCGGTTGGTGTGGCCGGCCTCGTTGGCCATCTGCACGATGCGGGTCAGGGCCTGCAGGGCGCCGGGGTCCCGGGGGCGAATGATGGCCACTTTGTCGAGCTTGAGCTGCACGTAGCGCGGGTACCAGCGCTGGGTCAGCCACTGCATTTCGGGCTCGGCCGGGGTGGGTACGGTGCGAAAGTCCGACAGCCAGGCGCGCGTCTGGTGGCGTTCGGCCAGCAGCAGGGCCTGCCAGTAGCCCTCCCGGAATTCGCTGGGCGAGGCCGCGTCGCTCAGCCAACATACTTCCAGCAGCCGCAGGCGCGGCTCGTAGCTAATGCGTAAATGATTTGTTTCGTAAAGTTTAATCATACAACAGGTATTCGGCACGCCGAGCAATTCCCGAAACGGGAAGTTACGCCAGTTGGTTTGTCCGGATAATAGAAACGCCGCAGCCCGGGAGGGCTGCGGCGTTCTAACGCCCAGGGCGAGTTTTTATTTAGCGGGGCAATTCGCCCACCATGTCCTCCGGGCGCAGCCATTCGTTGAACTGTTCCTCGGTGAGGTAGCCCAGCTTCAGGGCGGTTTCCTTTAGGGTACTGCCCTCGCGGTGGGCCGTCTGCGCAATTTCGGCTGCTTTGTAGTAGCCGATGTGCGGGTTCAGCGCCGTCACCAGCATCAGGGACGATTCCACGTGCTTGCGGATGTTGTCTTCCAAGGGGCGGATGCCCACGGCGCACTTGTCGTTGAACGACACGCACACGTCGCCGATGAGGCGGGCCGAGTGCAGGAAGTTGTAGATCATGACGGGCTTGAACACGTTCAGCTCGAAGTGCCCGTTCATGCCGCCGATGTTGATGGCCACGTCGTTGCCCATCACCTGCGCCGCTACCATGGTCATGGCTTCCGACTGCGTGGGGTTCACCTTGCCGGGCATGATGGAGGAGCCGGGCTCGTTGTCGGGGATGAACAGCTCGCCGATGCCCGCGCGCGGCCCCGAGGCCAGCAGGCGGATGTCGTTGGCAATTTTCATCAGCGAGGCGGCCACCGTCTTGAGCGCGCCGTGGGCTTCCACGATGGCGTCGTGGGCAGCCAGGGCCTCAAACTTGTTTTCGGCCGTCACGAAGGGCAAGCCGGTCAGCTCGGCAATGTGCTTGGCCACGTTTTCCGAGTAGTTCGGGGGCGTGTTGATGCCGGTGCCCACGGCGGTGCCGCCCAGGGCCAGCTCCGAAAGGTGCGCCAGGGTGTTCTTAATGGCACGCAGGCCGTGGTCGAGCTGCGAGGCGTAGCCGCTGAACTCCTGCCCTACCGTCAGCGGGGTGGCGTCCATCAGGTGGGTGCGCCCGATCTTGACGATGTGCATGTACTCCTTGGACTTGGCGGCCAAGGTGTCGCGCAGCTTCTCGATGCCGGGAATGGTCACCTCCACCAGAATCTTGTAGGCCGCAATGTGCATGGCCGTCGGGAAGGTGTCGTTCGACGATTGCGACTTATTCACGTCGTCATTCGGCGCCAGGGCTTTCTTCTCGTCGAGCAGGTTGCCGCCCTGCAGCACGTGGCCACGGTAAGCTACCACCTCGTTCACGTTCATGTTCGACTGCGTGCCCGAACCCGTCTGCCACACCACCAGCGGAAACTGGTCGTCGAGCTTGCCGTCGAGGATTTCGTCGCACACGCGGCCAATCAGCTCGGCTTTTTCGGCCGGCAGCACGCCCGCGTCGCGGTTGGTGAGGGCGGCGGCTTTCTTCAGGTAAGCGAAGGCGCGGATAATTTCCTTGGGCATCCGGTTGATGTCCTGCGCAATCTGGAAGTTCTCGATGGAGCGTTGGGTTTGGGCGCCCCAGTAGGCGTCGGCGGGGACCTGCACGGTGCCCATGGTGTCTTTTTCGGTGCGGAATTGCATCAGGCGAACAGACTCGGTGAAACGATGGGAATTAGGCGCGGCAAAGGTAGCACGGGGCCGCGAAGCGGGGACGGTGTCGGGCAATAAAACCGGGCCTGCACCAGCGAGGAAAGCGGCATGCCAAAACCTGCTTTCCTATCTTGTAACCATGTTTACTTACCGGCCCAACTTTTATTTTATCAAACTAGTAACAATATTTACTTACTAACAATATTATTGATACTCAGCACGTAACAAGGACACTATTGCTCAATGCGCCGTGGAACATTCGAGTCAAGTGGGCTCAGGCGGCCGATTTGCGTATAGGCAGGTCAGGCCCCGCGGCCGTCCCGATGTTCCACTTCCAACCGACTGTACCATGAGCACCATCAAGAAAGTCATCGAAGTGCTGGCCTCTTCCGACAAGAGCTTTGAAGACGCCCTGCAACGCGCCCTGACCGAAGCCAGCACCACCGTGCAGGGCATCAAGTCCATTTACATCAAGGACCAGAGCTGCCGGGTGCGCGACAACAAAATCGTGGAATACCGCATTACAGCCAAGATTTCCTTTGAAGTCATGCACCGTTGGGAGCCGACGCACGCGGGCGGCGCCACCGTAGCGGAAGGCACGTCCGACACGCACCATCCCGGCGGCAGCGCTACTTCGGCCGAAAACGGCGGGGGGTACAGCGGCTAGTCGTCCATTCGCCTGTAGCAGCGCGGCCCGGCGCGGCACTTTAGAGTTGCCGCGCCGGGCCGCGCTCCGTTGTGGGCTGACTTAGTGGAAGGGCACGTCGAGGCGCACAGCTTGGGCGGTGCGGCGGCCGTTGACGATGGCCGGCCGCCAAGCCGGACCTTCGCAAACCAGGCGGATAGCTTCTTCGTCGTACTCGGGGTTGACGCCGCGCACGACCTGAATGTCGTGCACCGCCCCGTCGGCATCGACCATAAACTTGAGCTTCACGATGCCATCCGAGTGGGCCTGGCCGCCGATACCCGTTTCGGGACGGCGCTGCTCGCGGCGCAGGTAGCTGCGCAGGGCGGGGTAGCCCCCGACGGGAAAAGGAGCCAGCGCGGGCGCGGGCGGCAATTCGGCTTTGCGCTTGCTGGCTTCTTCCCGAAATACCCGCGCGGTTGCGGAATCGGCCGGCGCGGCGGGGGCCATGCGGCTCATGGCCATCAGCTTGGCCCGGCCCGAATCTACCATTTCGGCCGCCTTTCTGGCCGCGCCGGGCGCCGGGGCCGCAGCCACTGTCGCCGCTGCCGGCTGGCTGCTGTCGGCCACGGCGGGGGCATTGCTGGCCTTAACTTCCACATTGGCCAAGAAGCCTTCAGCTTCTGAGGCGGCCGCCCGCCCAACGGGCGCTGCGGGACGACGGGCCGCCACCAGCGCCGGCCGCGTGCGGCGCTGCCGGCGGC
>NZ_JAJFAV010000027.1 GCF_020711235.1 Hymenobacter sp. 15J16-1T3B
TGCACCACGGCCACCGGCACGGTCAACGTAACCAACCCCGTCAGCGGCTACACCTACACGCTCACCGGCACCAACCCGGTGCGCGCCGCTGTCACCAGCACCACCGGCGTCTTCCAGAACGTGGCCAGCGGCGCGTACAGCCTGACGGCCTCGCAAGGCACCTGCTCGTCACCGGCTTCGACGGTTACGGTAAATGCCCAGCCGCCCACCCCGCCCATGCCGGCCGCCACGGTGGTGCAGCCAACCTGCACCACGGCCACCGGCACGGTCAACGTAACCAACCCCGTCAGCGGCTACACCTACACGCTCACCGGCACCAACCCAGCGCGTGCGGCCGTCACCAGCACCACTGGCGTGTTCCAGAACGTGGCCAGCGGGGTGTACAGCCTAACGGCTACGCTGGGCTCCTGCACCTCACTCGCCGCGACGGTTACGGTGAATAGCCAGCCGGGCACGCCGCCTCGGCCCGTGGTAACGATTCAGGAAGCCACGCTCTGCGGCACGCTCACGGCGCCCACGCTCACGGTGTCCTGCCCGCTGTCGGGCGCGACGTATACCCTGACGCAGACCGGCGTGAGCGGCTCGCAGACCCGCACCTACAACGGCACCGGCACGGTGGTCTTCACGGTGCAAGCCGGCAAGGGCTTTAGCATCACGGTGACGTCCAGCGCGGGCTGCGTATCGGCCGCCACCGACTGCAACAACTACACCACCAACAGCTGCCCGGCGCCGCGGGCCGAGAGCAGTGCGGCATTGACGCCGGCGCCGCTGCAGAGCATCCGCACCGAAGCCTACCCCAACCCCACGGGCCGCGACGCGACCATCAACTTCACGGTGCCCCAGAGCGGGCACGCCGTGGTGGAAGTGTACAACGCCATGGGCCGGCACCTGATGACGCTCTACGATGGCCCGGCCCAAGCCGGGGAAAACTACTCCGTGGTGCTGAAGGGCGGCACGCTGCCCTCGGGCACTTATTTCTACAAGGTCAGCGCCAACGGGCAGGTGAAAACCAACCGCCTCAGCGTGGTCAAGTAAGGCATTGATCCTGCTCACTCGCAAAAAAGCCCGTCTGAATTGGACGGGCTTTTTTTGCTGGCTTATCTAGCCAAGCTGCTGAGTTCAATTCGGTAACTTTTGTCATATATTTAACAATATTTTAATAATTATTTTAACTAATACTAGATAAACTGTATGAATATCCTTATTTTCACCTACCTCCAAGCCGCCGCTGGTTGGCTCTGATTTGTCGGCCAAAACCGCGCCGGGGCATACCCTCATGAAAGCCCTGGCTGGTTTCTAAACTTCCTAAGCCGCCTTACACACCCCTCCTTCCCACACCCTTGGCCCGCCCCGGCTGCTCACGCAGCGGCCTCCCGGAGCCGCCTTCCTCTTCCTGTACGCCCTCAACCAGCGGCCGTTTGCGGGCCGCTGCGGGGCGTTGTTGCCTCTACGGTTGCTGCCCCAGTGGCCGCAGCCCGGCGGCGTGTTGCCTCCGCGCCTGCCTTAGCCCTCCTCCTACCGGCTCGCCATAGCCGCCCCGCCTCCGCTTCCTGCCCTGCTCGTTACCCGGCGCCTTTCGCTCCGTGGCCCGGTACACCTTTTCCAACTTCCTACCCTGTATGAAGAACGTTTTCCATTCCCACACGGGCCACGCGCGGCCTGCGACGTGGCTGCTGCTAGTGCTGGCGGCGTGGTGCTGGGCAGCCCCGGCGGCCCGGGCCCAAGACCCCGGCCGCGGTGGCACCCAGGCCGGCTTTGAGGTCGATGCGCAGTTCCAGTCGGGTTCCATTCCCGGCTTCTGGACCGGCAGCGGCGGCAACCAGAACTATTTTCCCACGGTGACGACCTACGGCGACGACTGGTCGAAGGGCGCCACGGGCACCGGCGTAGCGGTGCTAAAGCAGGTCGGCGGCGTGTCGGTGCCGGGCACCTCGCCCGACGGACGGGCCCTCTGGCAGGTGGATGGCAACTGGGGCACCTCGTCGACGGTGGCCGAACTGTCGACGTTTGCGGGCAGCTCCAACAAAAACGGCGACAACATCGCGGCCGGGCAGAGCCCGTACACCACGCAGATCGGCAGCGGCGGCCCACAGAAAAACGACATCACCAACACCTACCTGCACTCGCGGGTGGTCAACGGCAACACCTGGCTGTTTTTTGGGGCCGAAACCCGCTCGGTGAACGGGGCGAGCTACCTCGATTTTGAGTACAACCAGAAGGGCGTGCAGGTCATCAACAGCCGCCTGACCGGCAACGGCCTAACCAACGGCCGCACGGTCAACGACTTCCTGCTCGTCATCAACTACACCGGCGGCGGCAACAAGCCGGTGGTGGGCCTGCGCATCTGGCAGAGCGACGGCACGTGGTCGGCCGAGCAGCCGCTGAGCAGCACCAACCAGTTTATGTCGACCAACTCGGCGGACGTGGCGCCGGTGGCGCCCAACCTCTCGTTTAACACCGACGGGGCCTACGCCAACGTGACCGGCGCGCTGCAGCTGGTGGAAGGCGGCATCAACCTCTCCTCGATTCCGCAACTGGCGGTGCTCAACCAGTGCGCGCCGCTGGCCACCGTCACGGTGAAAACTCGCTCCTCCCCCTCGTACACCTCAGAGCTGAAGGATTTTGACATCCTGAACTTCTCGCTGGCCCCCACCCCCACGGCGGCCGTGACGGCGGTGCCCGCGCAATGCCAAGGCGCCAACAACACGACCACGTTCCAAGTGAGCGGCACCTACGCCGGCGGCACGGCCGCGTGGAGCGCCACCGGGGGCACCGTTTCGAACGCGCAGTACGCCGGCGGCACGACCACGGCCACCGTCACCGTGACGGGCGTGACGACGGCCACCGTGACGCTGACCACGACCAGCAGCGTGAGCGGCACCACCTGCTCAACGGCCACGGCCTCGCGCAGCCTAGTGGTGAAGCCCAACCCCACCACCGACGCCATTAGCCCGCGCACGCACTGCACCGGCGACGCGGGCGCGGCCATCAACTTTACCAGCTCGGTGAGCGGGGCGTCGTTCAGCTGGACGTCGACGGCCAACGTGGGTTTCGGCACCAGCGGCACGAACGTAACCAGCATCCCGGCCTACACGGCCGCCAACTCGACCACGGCGCCCATCGTGGCCACGGTAACCGTAACGGCCACGGCCGATGGCTGCACCGGGGCGCCACGTACGTTTACCGTCACGGTCAATCCGAACCCGGCCACCAACGCCGTTACGCCCCGCACCCATTGCGCGGGCGAATCTGGGGCGGCCATCAGCTTCGGCAGCCCGGTGAGCGGGGCTAGCTTTAGCTGGAGCTCCACCGCCGACGTGGGCTTCGGCACCAGCGGAACCAACGTGACCAGCATTGCGGCCTACACCGCCGCTAACGCCACCAGTGCCCCCATCGTGGCCACGGTGACGGTGACGGCCACCGCTAATGGCTGCACGGGCGCCCCGCGCACCTTCACGGTGACAGTCAATCCGTTGCCGGCCACCAATGCCGTCACGCCGCGCACGCACTGCGCCGGCGACGCGGGCGCGGCCATTGCGTTCAGCAGCCCGGTGAGCGGAGCCACGTTTGCGTGGAGCTCGACGGCGGATGTGGGCTTTGGCACCAGCGGCTCGGGCGTAACGAGTATTGCGGCCTACACCGCCGCCAACAGTACCACGGCGCCGGTGGTAGCGACGATAACCGTAACGGCCACGGCCAACGGGTGCACCGGGGCGCCGCGCACCTTCACGGTGACGGTCAATCCGCTGCCGGCTACCAACGCCATTACGCCGCGCACGCACTGCCCCGGGGAGCAGGCCGGCGCCATCAGCTTCAGCAGCCCAGTGAGCGGAGCCTCGTTCAGCTGGACGTCGACGGCCAACGTGGGCTTTGGCACCAGCGGCACGAACGTAACCAGCATCCCGGCCTACACGGCGGTTAACGCCACAGGCGCGTCCGTGGTGGCTACGGTGACGGTGACGGCCACGGCTAATGGCTGCACGGGCGCCCCGCGCACCTTCACGGTGACGGTGAACCCGGTGGCGGCGGCGCCCAGCGTGACCTACAACCCGCCCAGCTGCTCGTCGACCACGTTCAGCGTGACCGTCAACAACCCGGTGACGGGCACCTACACCCTGACGCGCAGCGGGTACGCGCCCATCGTGCTGACCCGCCTGGCCACCGACCCGGCCGGGCAGGTGCTGGAATTCACGGGGCTGGCCGCCGGCTCGGGCTACAGCGTGGCCTACACCAACCCCAGCGGCTGCACCTCGGCCTCGAACGACTGCGTGAGTGCGGCCCGGCCGGCCGGCCAGTCGCCGCAGCAGCCAGCCCTGCAGCAGCGCAGCATCCGCACGGAAGCCTATCCGAACCCCACCACCATGGACGCCACCATCAACTTCTCGGTGCCGAAGAGCGGGCACGTGGTGGTGCAGGCCTACGACGCGCTGGGCCGCCCGGTAGCCACGCTCTTCGACGGGCAGGTGCCGGCCGACGAAACCAAATCGGTGACGCTGAAAGGGGGCACCCTGCCCAGCGGCACCTATTACTACCGCGTTTCGGCGGATGGGCAGACCAAAACCAACAGCATCAGCCTGGTGAAGTAAGCGCCGTCTGATTCGTCCTGAAAAGGCCCGCCCGAACTCGGACGGGCCTTTTTCGTGGTTCCGGCCCGACGCACTACGAGTTGCCGGGTGTTGCCGAAACGTTCCGAAGCTTGAGCTGGCGGCTATACCAAGTCGGCCGGCGGGCGCGTTGGGCGGGCAATGCTACGCCGTACCCGCCTTCGTCGTCTTTCGCTGCCTGTAGGCTGGCTGACGCTCAGCGTGCTGCCGCTGCTGGCGTTGCAGCGCCTCGTGCCGGTGCTGTTCCGGCCGTCCCGGCACGCCATGCAGGTATCCATGCCCATTCCCTGGCCGGTCGCGCAGGCCCGGCTGCGGGAACAGCAGGCGGCGGACTTGCCGGTAAGACCATTCACCATCCCGCCCGACCTGGAGCGGCGCCGCTGGTTTTCCTACACCCTAATCGGCAACGTGCGGCACGACGCGGCCATGCTGCGGGCGGTGGCCGAGCGCCTGCGCCGGGGCCGCACGCATCCGGCCGAGCGGACCGACGTGTGCATCCGCTTTGCTTCCGGGGCACGCTACGCCAGTCTGGTGGCCGCGCTGGATTTGATGCCGCAGCTCAACCAAGCGAAATACGCCCTGGACCTGTACCGCCCCGAGCCGGTGCTCTACGTGTTCGTGACGCCCTTCCGGCCGTGGTGGTAGCCCGGCGCAACCCCGCGCCCGCAACGGCAGTTTGAGCTATTCTCAGCCGTTCGACCTGCCCATGCCGCAATCCATTTTCCCGCTCCTGCTGGCCGCTGCCCTGCTGCCCACCCTGCCCGCTGCCGCTCAGAATGTGCCGCCCGAGGCCACGCCCTTTCAGATGACGGGCAACATCTACCTGCCCAACAAGCTGCCCGCCACGCCCGAACGGGTGGCCAGCCTGCAGGCGCCGCCCGGCTTCGTTATCAGCCCGTACGCCACCGGCCTCGACATGCCCCGCATGCTGGCCGTGGCCCCGGGCGGCGACGTGTACGTGTCGAACCGGGTGAAGGGAACCGTGACCCTGCTGCGCGACGCCAACCACGACGGAAAAGCGGACGTGGTGCAGCAGGTGGCCCAGAAGCCGCACCTGCACGGCCTCGCGCTCAAGGACGGCAAGCTTTACATGGCCGCCATCCGGGAGCTGTACGTGGCCGACGTGCAGCCCGACGGCACCCTGGGCGCGCTGAAAACCCTCTACACCGATCTGCCCGACGCCGGCCAGCACGCCAACCGCACCCTGCGCTTCGGCCCCGACGGGCAGCTTTACCTGTCGGTAGGCAGCACCTGCAACGCCTGCGACGAGGGCAACCCCGAAAACGCCACTTTGCTGCGCATCAAGACCGACGGCTCGGGCCGCACGGTGTACGCCCGCGGCCTGCGCAACACCATCGGCTTCGACTGGCACCCCAGCACCGGGCAGCTGTTCGGCATGGACCACGGCATCGACTGGCTGGGCGACGAGGCGCAGCTGGAGGAGCTGAACCAAATCAAGGAAAACGGCCACTACGGCTGGCCCAGCATCATTGCCGACGGCCAGCCCTACCCCGCCAACAAGCCCAAGAGCGGCGACTCGTACCAGCAGTTCGACGCCAAGTGCGTGCGGCCCGCGCTGCTCTACAAGGCCCACTCGGCCCCGCTGGCGCTGACGTTCAACCGTGCGCAGCTCTTCCCGCCGACGTACGAAAACGACGCTTTCGTGACCATGCACGGCTCCTGGAACCGCGCCCAGCCCGCGGGCTACAAAATCGTGCGGGTGCACTTCAACGACCGGGGCCAGCCCGAACGGTTCGAGGACTTCGTGACCGGCTGGCTGGTGGAGGGCGGCAAGGCTGAATTCGGCCGCCCCTGCGCCCTGGTCCAGGCCCCCGACGGCTCCCTGCTCGTGTCGGATGACGACAACGGGGTGATTTACCGCATCAGCTACAACGCGCCCCGGCAGGCCCCGGTGCAAAAGGCCCAGGTGAAGACGAAAGGGTAACGCCAACGGATAGCAGCCCTGCCCGGCATCCGGAGCCTTAGCCAAGGACCTTCCTCCTGGCTCGCACCAACTGAGAAACGCAGCCGCCAACGCCCTGCTACCCGGGAGGCGGTGGCTGCGCTTGCGTCTGTTAGTGCCGTTACTGAAAAGCGTCTGGGCTTTGTAGGTAGCGGCAGTGCAGGGGGCGAGGAAGGTCCTTCGCGTTGCTCAGGATGACGGATAGGCCAATGCCTGATGCCCTGATTTTCCCGCGTAACTTGCTCGGGCATGAAGAAACTTACCAGCAACCTGACGGTGCAGGTGCTTACGGCCATTGTGCTGGGCGTGCTCGTCGGGGCCATTTTTCCGGGCGTGGGTGCGGCCCTGAAGCCGGTGGGCGAGACGTTCATCCGCCTCATCAAAATGCTCATCGCGCCCATCATCTTCCTGACGGTGGTGCTCGGCATTGGCAGCATCGGTTCGCTGAAAAAAGTGGGGCGCGTGGGCGGCAAAGCCCTGCTCTACTTCGAACTCGTGACCACGCTGGCCCTGGTCATCGGGGTGGCGGCAGCCAACCTGATTCGGCCCGGCGCGGGCGTCGACACCTCGGCGGCCACGGCCAAGGCAGCCGAAACGCAGAAGTACGCCGAGCAGGCCGCGGGCATGGACTGGGTGGCCTTCTTCACCCACATCGTGCCCGAAAACCTGGTCGGGGCCTTTGCCCAGGGCGAGGTGCTGCAGGTACTGCTGGTGGCCGTGCTCTTCGGGCTGGCCCTCACGCGGGTGCCCGAGGCGGTGGGCCGCCCCCTGCTCAGCACCTTCGAGCGGCTGAGCCACGTGCTGTTTGCGGTGCTGGGCATGGTGATGAAGCTGGCCCCGCTGGGCGCCTTCGGCGGCATGGCCTACACCATCGGCACCTACGGGCTGAGCACCTTGCTGCCCTTGGCCAAGCTCATGGCCTCGGTGTACCTCACCATGGCCGTGTTCATCTTCGGCGTGCTCGGGGCGGTAGCGCGGTATTACAAGTTCAGCATCCTCAAGCTGTTGGGCTTCATCAAGGAAGAGCTGCTCATCGTGCTCGGCACCTCCTCGTCGGAGTCGGCCCTGCCGCGGCTCATTGACAAGCTCACGGCCTTCGGCTGCTCCCGTTCGGTGGCCGGGCTGGTCATCCCGACGGGCTACTCCTTCAACCTCGACGGCACCACCATCTACCTCTCGATGGCCAGCATTTTCCTGGCGCAGGCCTTCAATATCCCGCTCACCCTGGGCCAGCAGCTCACCATCATCGGCATTCTGATGCTCACCAGCAAGGGCGCCGCAGGCGTCACCGGCTCGGGCTTCGTGGTGCTGGCCTCCACCCTGGCGGCCACCAAGACCATTCCCGTCGAGGGCATGGCCCTGCTGCTGGGCGTCGACCGGTTTATGTCGGAAGCCCGGGCCATTACCAATATCATCGGCAACGCGGTGGCGACGGTGGTGGTGGCCAAGAGCGAAAACGAGTTCGACGAGGCCAAAAATCAGCTGGCCCTGGCCGGCGCCCTGCCGCCCGAAAGCGCCGTGCAACTGCCCGAACACCCGCTGCCGCCCGCCCGGTAGCGCCGCCGGCCTGAACAACTCGGCGGCGCCTGGGCATTAAGCCCTTTTTCGCGGCGCCTGCATGAGCGCCTGCCCGCGCAGCAGCACCCGCAGGCCCTTGCGCTTCAGCGAAATGTGCGGCGCGCTGGCCCCGTCGGCTTCGAGGCGGTTTTTGTAGGCGTCCAGGATGTCGCGGTAGGAAATCACGCCCAGCACCACGGGCGGCCCGGTAACGGCCAGCACCGGCAGCACGTCCACGTTCTCGCGGGCCATGCACTCGACGGACGTGCGCAGGCTGTCGGTGGCCCGCACGGTGGCCGTGCGCGGCTGCAGCAGCTCCCCGATGGGGGCGTGCTCGTCGACCTGCCGGCTGGCCAGCGCCATGGTGTTGATGATGCCGGCAAACGCCCCGTCGGGGCCCACGGCCACCAAGTGGGGTGCCACCCGCTCCGGCTCCCGCTCGGTCCAGGCGCGCACCTCGCGGATGGTGTTGTCGGTGCTGATGGCAATCATGTTGCTTTGCAGCACCCGCTCCACCGACACTTTGTCCAGCAGGTCGGGCTCGTAGTCCACGGGCGTTTTCACGCCGCGGCGGGCTATTTTCTCGGTCATGATGGTGTTGCCCATCAGCAGAAACGACACCAGGTATGCCCCCGTGCAAGCCCCCAGCAGCGGCAGCAGCGCCTGGCCCTGCCCGGTGGTTTCGACGGCAAACACGATGGAGGTCAGCAGGGCCCGCGAGGCCCCGGCAAACATGGCCGCCATGCCCACCAGCGCCGCCAGCGGCAGGGCAATGTCGGCGCCCGGCACGTACTGCTGGATGGCCAGCCCCAGCAGGGCGCCCAGCGCGCCGCCGATGGTGAGCAGCGGCGCCAGCGTGCCGCCCGAGGTGCCGCTGCCCAGCGAAATGGCCCAGGAGGCAAACTTGAGCAGGCACAGGGTCAGCAGCAGCGTCAGCGGGGCCGTGCCCGACAGCGTGGCGGAAATGTTCTCGTAGCCCACGCCGAGCGTGCGCGGGGCGAAGTAGCCAATGCCGCCCACGGCCAGCCCGCCCAGCGCCGGCCACCACGCCCAGTGCATGGGCAGCTTCTCGAAGCTGTCCTCGATGAAGTACACGATTTTGGTGACGGCCACCGAAGCCAGCCCCACCAGCACACCGATGACGCTGTAAGTGGCCAGCGCCACGTTGCTGGGCGCGGCCAGCTCCGGCATTTCAAACACGGGCCCCTGCTCGAACAGCAGGTGGTGGCCCGCCGCCCCGGTGATGCACGCCAGGGCCACCGGCAGCAGCGAGCGGGGCGAAAACTCGAAAAGCAGCAGCTCGATGGCCAGGAACACCGCCGCGATGGGCGTGCCAAAAATGGCCGACATGCCAGCCGTGGCGCCGGCGGCCAGCAGCACTTTCCGCTCGTGGTGGGTGATGGGAATCAGCTGCCCGAGCGTGGAGCCCAGCGCCCCGCCCGTGGCAATGATGGGCCCTTCGGCGCCGAACGGCCCGCCCGTGCCGATGGAAATGGCCGCCGACAGCGGCTTGAGGTACATGATGGAGGGCTTGATGCGGCTCTGGTTGGTCAGGATCTGCTCCATGGCCTCCGGAATGCCGTGCCCGCGTATGGCCTTGGAGCCGTACATGGCCATCAGGCTGACGACCAGTCCGCCCAGCGCGGGCATCAGTATCACCCACAGCCCGAGGTGGTTTTCGGCCGGGCTGTGGTAGCCCACCGACGCTTCGCCGTAAAACACCAGGTTCGACACCAGGTTGATCAGGTACACCAGCAGGCGCGCCACCACGCTCACGGTCACGGCCACCAGCACGGCCAGCAGCGACATGCGCAGCAGCCGCTGCTTGTCGGGCGCCACGCGGGGGTGCACGTTGTCGTCGGCCAGGGTGGGCTCCAGGGAAGGAGCTACCGGAATACCTTGTGCGAAGGAAGGATGCTTCATGAACTTGTGTGGGGATAAGTGGGCGATGAGCGGCCGAAAAGCCGCAGCCGGAAAGGGGCTAGTTTATACGAACCGCGTGAACGAGTGGTGAGTTTATAAACAGGCCAAAAAACCACGCTGGCCGCCAGCGCCTTGCTAGGCGAGCCGCAGCAGCGCGCGGCCCGGCGCCGGCGAGACGCGGCGCACTAGCGCCGCTTTGCGCGAGAAAATCCTTTGCTCCTGGCTTGGCCAGCGGCAGGCCGCCGCTCGTTCGGTCGTCGGCGGTGGCGGTAGCCGAGGGCTGGTGCCCAGCCTGGGGCCGCGCCGGCTTGGGTGACGAGCCAGATGCGGCGCAAGATTATTGACCTTTTTGGAGCCAAAAGGGCGCTTTTTGCGTTATTGAAGGTCTAGTTCTTGTACGCATATTCCTTCAATGGCTTCTCTCCCACCCGCCCTGCGCAAAGCCCTGCTCAATCTGCCCCAAAAGGAAAAGGATCAGCTGCTGGTGCGCCTCGTCTGCCAGGACAAGGTGCTGACCGAGCAGCTGCAGTTCCGCCTGCTCGAGGGCGAAGACGCGTTGGAGGACCGTCGGGCCCGCCTGCGCGAGCGGCTCGACGACCCCATCCGCGGCTACCACCAGACGCCCAACGACTTGCTGCTCATCCTGCGACAGTTACAGAATCAAATCAGCTACCACAGCAAGATTACCGGCGACCAGTTCGGCGAAGTGGAACTGACGGTGCGCCTGCTCAACAACGTCTTTCAGCAGCAGCCGGCCGCCGTGGCCCGCCTCACCGGCACCACCCAGCCCCTGCTCAGCCACCTCGTGCGCCGCGCCGATACCGCCCTGCGCCTCGCCGACAAGCTCGAAGCCGACTACCACCTGGAGCTGGCCGATGCCATCAACGAGCTGCTGACCAACGTGTGGGGCACCGCCGCCGCGCCCCTGGCCCGCGACTTGGGCCTGCCCCGGCAGTGGGGAGGCGTGGTCAAGTGGTGAATTTGTGAAGGGTGAACTTGTGAATTGCCAGAACCCCACTTCACAAGTTCACCCTTCACAAATTCACTTTTGTTCTACTCCAGCGCCCGAAACACGATGGGCAGGGTGTAGAGCACCTTCACGGCCTTGCCCCCGACGAGGCCGGGCGTCCACCAGGGCATGATGCGCACCAGGCGCAGGGCTTCTTCGTCGAGGCCGGCGCCGAGGCCGCGTACCACCTGCGGGTCGATGAGGTGGCCGCGCTCATCCACCACGAACTGCACCAGCACTTTGCCGGCCACGCCCTTGCGCAGGGCTTCTTCGGGGTATTTCAGCTTGTCGCGCAGAAACGCCATTTGCGCGCCGGCCCCGCCCGGAAAGCCGGGCATCACCTCGGCCACGTTGTAGACGGCCGGCGCAGCTTCCGCCGCGGCCCCGCCTTCCGTCACCGATTGGGTGGCGCTGTCGGTGCCGGAGCTGCTGATGGCCAGGGGCCGACCGGCCTGCGCAAATATGTTTTGACCAACCAATAACATAAATACCAGTAGTACAAATCGTTGCATAAGCGACAAAGCTGTTTTCGGCCGGGGTACGCAAAAGTAGGTGCCGGGTCAGCGCGGGGTATTACTTCCGCGTTATGGTTGGATTGCGTTTAGGTTGGTAACACGGCCGGCGGGGCCGCGGGCATCTTTTCGGGGCCGGGGGCAGTACAAGGCCTACCCGCCGGGCGTGGCCGGCGCCCCTTCTCTCGCTCACTTGTTATGTCCTACGTTCCGAACCCCAACCACATGCGTGCCCCCCACCACCTGAGCACCGTCGAGCTGCAGCAGGCGCTGGACGAGCTGGACACGAAAATCAAGACCCTGCACGCCCGCGCCAACACCACGGCCGCCGGCGCCCCGCACCATTATCACGAGCACATTGCGGCCCTGGAAGTAAAGCGCCGGCAGCTCGGGGAGCAGCTCGGCGACGCCGACCGCAACACCCCCGCCGACGACGACCGGAGCGGCAGCGTGTGGACCGACCTCAAGCGCGGCATCGACACGCTGCGCGAGGACATCAGCAAGCTGTTTTAAGCCCCGCGCCATGTTCTCCAAACGACTCTTAGGCCTGTTGTTGCTGGTGCTGCTGGGCTGGGCCCTGCACGCCTGCACCGCCCAGGAAAGCTTCCAGAACGCGGAGCAGTGCACAAAGGTGGAGCTCGGCATGACGCAGGAACAGGTGCGCCGCACCATGGGCGCCCCCACCGGCGACGACACCCGCGCCGACGGCGGCCACACGTGGTCCTACCTCTTCGGCAGCGCCACCGATACCCAGCCCATCCGCATCCTCTTCGGCGCCGACGGCCGCGTGACCAGCAAGGAATGCGCCCCGCAGGCCCGCGGCGACGTGCGCCCCGACGCCAACACCACGAAGACGGAGTAGCCTGGTGACGCCTGATTATTAGCCCGTCATCCGGAGCGCCGCGAAGAACCTTCCTCGCACCGACGCACAAGCGCAGCCCCCAACGCCCCGACGTTGGGGGCTGCGCTTGTGCGTTGTCATGCCGAGCGTAGTCGAGAAACCCGGCGCAGCTTTGTCCATTTAGAGGTCTTACTGTGCTCGACATAACAGAACTGCTAGCGCCTGCACGTTGGCATCAGCGGCGGGGCCGGGCGCGAGGAAAATCCTTGGCTTGAGCTCCGGATGACGGGCCTAATCCCTTGCTCACCTTCTCCCCTTCCCACTCGCCCCGGCTTTTCTGCAGTTCGGCCCGGGGGCTTACCGTTCGGCCAGGTTTTGCTTCCGCTCGGCCCGGCGGCGCGCCAATTTTGGATCATCAACCACGCCACACAACCCCTGATGACCATGAAACGCTTCGCTACCGCCCTCCGTGCCGCCGCCTACGCCGCCCTGCTGCTGACCGCCGCGCCCCTTGCCACCCAAGCCGCGGCCCCGGCCACCCGCATCAGCGCCGACAACCCCGCCCAGCACCCCAACTTCACGGTGCGCGTGGTGGGCAAGGGCCAGCCGGTGCTGCTGATTCCGGGCCTGACCTGCCCCGGCGCGGTGTGGGACGAAACCGTAGCCCACTACCAGAAGCAGTACCAATGCCACGTGGTGTCGCTGGCGGGCTTCGGCGGCGCGGCGGCCCCGGCCAGCACCGAACACCTGCTGCAGAACGTGCGCGACCAGCTGCTGCAGTACATCCAGACGCAGCGGCTGCAGCGCCCGGCCGTCATCGGCCACAGCCTGGGCGGCTTCCTGGCCCTGTGGATGAGCACCACCCAGCCCGAGGCCGTGGGCCCGCTGCTCATCGTCGATTCGCTGCCCTTTCTCTCGGCCATTCAGAACCCCAACGCCACCGTGGAAACCGTGCGGCCCATGGCCGAGGCCACGCGCCAGCAAATGAGCCAAGGCAACATGCCGGCCGCCCAGCAGCGCCTGATGATGGACGGCATGATTACCGACACGGCCCGGCAGACCGTGGCTATGCGCTGGAGCCGGCAGTCGGACCGCGCCACCGTGGGCCAGGCCATGTACGATATGTACACCACCGACCTGCGCCAGGACGTGGCCCGCATCAAGCAGCCGGTGCTCGTACTCGGCGCCTGGGCGGCTTACAAGCAGTACGGCTCGACCAAGGAAAGCACCCGCGCCATCTTCGAGCAGCAGTACGCCCAGCTGCCCCAGCACCGCATCGAAATGTCGGAGGCCGGGCGCCACTTCCTGATGTGGGACGATACGCAGTGGTTTTTTGCCCAGGCCGACGCCTTCCTGCAGCAGCACGCCCTGGCAAAGAAATAAATTGAATAGTTTCGGCGGCCCGGCCTTTGGGGCCGCCGAAACCGCGTGTTCGTCCCGGTTTCTACACTCTTCCGCTTTTCCAGCCATGTCCGCTGCCGCCGCCCTCGACGTGTACCGCCTCGAGCTATCCACCAAAGCCCGCAACGGGGTGCATTTCCTTGCCGCGGCCACGGTGGTCTGGCTGCTCATCGCCGGCATCTGGGCGCTGCCATACTCGCCGACGCTGAAGGGCCTGGCCACGTTCTGCGCGGGCTGCTTGGTGCTGCCGCTGGCTTACCTGTTCGGCCGGCTGCTGGGCGCCACGTGGACGGTGGCTGGCAACCCGCTGCAGCCGCTGGGGCTGTGGCTGAATTTCGCCCAGCTGTTTTACTTTCCGGTGCTCATTTTCATGTACATGCGGGCACCGCAGCACTTCGTGATGACCTACGGCATCATCACCGGGGCGCACCTCTTTCCGTTTGCCTGGCTGTACCGCACCACGGCCTACGCCGGGGCGGCGGGCCTGATTGCGGCGGGCTGCCTGGTGCTGGAGCTGACGGCGGCGCCTGCGCGGCCCTACCTGATTCCGCTGTTTGTGGCGCTGAGCCTGACCGGGCTGGTAGGGCTGGCCTACGCGGCCTACCGGCGCAACGCTGCCCGCTACCGGCAGGCCCCGGCGCCGGCCACCTTAGCCGCGTAACCCGCCCCGCCCTATGTTCACGACTTCCTTTGCTTCGCCCCAGCGCCGCCGCACGTACTGGCTGCTTCAACTGGTCGGCTGGCTGCTCTACGGCGTGCTCGGCTTGGTGCTGGTGTTCATTTTCGCCGGCTCGAACCGCCCCGCCCTGCCGTTCCTCTCGCTGGTGGAGCTGTACGTGGCCCTGACGCTGCTCGGCCTCAGCCACGGCCTGCGCAACTACGCCAAGCGCCACGGCTGGGTCAGCCTCTCCATCGGGCGGCTGCTGCCCCGGCTGCTGCTGGCGCACACCATCGTGGCCGTGCTCAGCCAGGTAATCATTGGCCTGCTCTCCCGGGCCTCGCTGCTGCTGCTGCACCCGGCCAGCACCGGGCAGTCGTACAACTGGAGCATGTTTATCGGCTACGCCATCAACGTGGAGTTTGTGATGTGGCTGTGGTCGACGCTGTACTTCGGGCAGCACTACCTGGAGCGCTACCGCCAGGCCGAAATCGACAAGTGGAAGCTGGCCGCGGCCGTGCGCGAGGCCGAAATGCAGACGCTCAAGGCGCAGATCAACCCGCATTTTCTCTTCAACGGGCTCAACAACATCCGCGCCCTCATCGGCGAGGACCCGGAGCGCGCCCGCTACATGCTCAGCCACCTCTCGGAGCTGCTGCGCTACGCCATTCAGCTGAACCGCACCGAGCAGGTGCCGCTGGGCCGCGAGCTGGCCGTGGTGCGCGACTACCTGCAGCTGGAGTCCTTGCAGCTGGAGGAGCGCCTGCGCTACACCCTCGACGTGCCCGCCGACTGCCTCGCGGTGTCGGTGCCGCCCATGCTGGTGCAGGTGCTCGTCGAAAACGCGGTGAAGCACGGCCTGGCCCCGCGCCCGGCCGGCGGCACGCTGCACGTGCAGGCCCGCTGCGCCCCGCCCGAGTTGCTGCTGACGGTGGAAAACACCGGCCAGCTCAGCCCCGACACCGCGGCCCCGCGCCCCGACGGCACCGGCACCGGCCTGCGCAACGTGCGCGAGCGGCTGCGCCTGCTCTTTGGGCCGCAGGCCACGCTGCACCTGGAGCAAGCCGACGCCGACACCGTGCGCGCCACCGTGCGCCTGCCCCTGACCCACGATTCCGCCGCGTTGGGCCCCGACCGGTTCGGCCTCGATGCCCAGCTCGCGGCCTACGGTTCGGCCGGGGCACGGCCCCACTAGGTACTTCTTGCTGATTCTCCCTCGACTTTTACCCGCATGAACGTTCTCGTAGTCGACGACTCCCGCCTGGCCCGCCAGGAGCTGCGCCGCCTGCTGCAGCGCCACCCCGACGTGACCGTGGTGGGCGAAGCCGCCAACGCCGACGAAGCCCAGCAGCGCATCGGCGAGCTGCGCCCCGATTTGCTGCTGCTCGACATTCACATGCCCGGCCGCTCGGGCTTCGAGCTGCTGGCCGGCCTGGAGGGCGCCACCCCGCAGGTGGTCTTCACCACCGCCTTCGACCAGTACGCCGTGCAGGCCTTCGAGGTGAATGCCCTGGACTACCTGCTCAAGCCCGTGGACGAGCAGCGCCTGGCCGCCGCCCTGGCCAAAGCCCGCGCCGCCGCGCACCCCGAACCCGCCGACGCCCCGGACGCCGCGCCGGCCCCCGCCCGCGAGCTGCTGCGCGAAACCGACCAGGTGTTTGTGAAGGACGGCGAGCGGTGCTGGTTTGTGCGCCTGCAGGAAGTGAAGCTGCTGGAAGTAGCCGACAACTACACCCGCCTGCACTTCCACGACGTGCACCCGCTCATTCCGCGCACCCTGCAGCAACTCGAAGCCCGCCTCGACCCGGCGGTGTTTTTCCGCGCCAACCGCCAGCAGATCATCAACCTGAAGTGGATCGAGCACATCGAGCCCTGGTTTAGCAGCACCCTGAAAATCCGGCTGCGCGGCGGCGGCGAGGTGGAAGTGTCCCGGCAGCAGTCGATGCGCTTCCGCGAGGCCTTGAGTTTTTAGCGCCGCCAGAAGCGGCTGCTTCGGCCGAGCTGCGCTACATACGAGCAAGCCCATTTCAGATTAAAATAATTAACTTTTCGTATTTTTAATATAACTTTAATAATTAAAGCCCACCTTTTCGGTACCTTGCCTGAACGCCGCGGCTCCCGGCGGCTCCAGGCTATGACCACTTTCAGCGTACTGATGAACGGCTCGGCGGCGGCCGACAACGCCTTGGCGTATGCCCTGATGCTGGTACGCTACCTGCGCCGCCACCAGCAACCGGTCGAGCTGCGCCTGCTGGCGGTGCTGCCCGCCCGCCACGACGCGGCCGCGGCCTATTTTCCGCGGCCGACCGGGCAGTCGGCCGATGCGCTGGTGGCCGGACTGTGCGCCCAAGCCGCTGAGCTAGCCGCGCAGGGCCCCTGCCGCTTCACCCTGGTCACCCGCAACGTGGCCGCCGAGTTGACGCAGCTGTTTCACTTCGCCGCCGCCGACGTGCTGGTGGTGGGCCGCCCGGCCGATACGGCGCTGCCCACCGCCCGGTCGCTGTTTTACCTCTGCCGCCTGCTGCCCAACCCGCTGCTGCTGGTGCCCGCTGCCTTTGCGGCCCCGGCCGAGGTGCCGGCCCGCCTCGCCCTCGACACCGACGGGCAGGCCGTGCGCTTGCCCAGCAGCGCCCGCCGCGTCACCGAGCTGCTGCTGAGCCTGCGCCAAGACACGCGGGTGCTCTACCTCGGCAGCGGCCGCCGGGCGGCGGGGCGGCTGCTGGCCCAGCTGGCCCCGTCCACCGTCGGCATCCACGTGTACACCGCCGATGAGCCGGCCCCGCCGCCCGCCGCCTTGCTGGCCCGCCTGGCCGAAATCGGCCTGCTCGGCGACTTGCCCCACACCCTGCACACGGCCTACCACAGCTCGGTGGAAGAAGGCATTTTGCAGCTCATCCAGGCCTGCGAGGCCGAATTGCTGCTGCTGGTGGCCCGGCAGCGGACCTTGCCCGGTGAGCAGTTTGAGACCAGCACCAGCGCCCGGTTGATGCTGCGCAGCCCTATACCGGCACTGGTGGTACCCGAGGCCGCGCCGGTGCGCTGGCGGCGCCGCTGCTAGCCCGGGTGGCCCCGCCGGCTCCCGCGGTTTGTCGCCCCGGGACACATCTTTTTTGCGGCGAATTCAGTAAAAGGAACGGCATGGTACCCAGCCGTTAAGCTGGTACTCCTTCCTTCTCTCACTTTCGCCAATTCCGCCATGAAACCTCTACTATACTTGGGTGCCGCCGCCTGCCTGCTCAGCGGTTCCGCTTGCTCGCGTGGCGACGCCGCCATGCAAAACCCGCACAACTACAAGTCGGTATCGAACCGCGGCACCGAGCGCGGCAACGATAAACGCCAGTACAAACAAACCCGTGGCGGCAGCCTCGGCACCGGCCTGGACCTGAAATCCAACAACCCTTACCAGTTTCGCACGGTGAAGGGCAGCAAGAAGTTCAAGTACAGCAACGGCAACGCCAGCCGCAAAGCCGCTTCCAACTAACCCGCCCGGGTCACCCACCTGATCAGGACCGTCAGACCCGTCTGGCGGTCCTTTTTTATTACCCGGCGACGGTCGGCGGCAGTCTTCCCCGACGCAGCAGGGCCCCGGCACGGCGTGGCGGCCCGGGCAATGGTGTCAGCGGGAAAGCCTGCCGCGGCTGGGGAAGCGGGCGGTGGGGTAAACTCTTGCGCGGCTTGCTCCTGCAGCGTCACGGCAATCGGCGGCGCGGCGTACCGGGCGCCATCCGGGGTTGGCGGAATACCCGGAGCCGTTGATCGAAAAGTTCGGCGGCGATGCCGGCTCGGCCGCTAAATTTACGTAGGTAAGCCCGAGCTGCTTTATCCATTCATTTGCATCGATGACCCGACTCCTACGCCTGTTCGTTACCGCCTGCGCCTGTGTATTACTGGCTTACCGCGCCGCCGCCCAGGTGCCCGCGGCCGGCGCGGCGCCCTCGCCCACGCTGCCCGGCACGGCCGTGCTCCGGCTGGCCGCCGGCGCGCAGATCGGGCAACTCGAAGCCGCCCTGCGTGCACTCGGCGCCAGCGGGCTGGAGCAGAAGTTTCCGCGGGCCCTGGCCCCGAGCAAGGAGCGGCCCGGCAGCGTGGAGCTGCGCGGTATTTACCAGTTTCGCTACGCGCCCGGGCTGACGCTGGGCAAGGTGCGGCAACTGCTCGTGGGCACCGGCCTCGTCAGCTACGTGGAGCCGCTCTACCAGCGCGCCCCGCTCTACCAGCCCAACGACCCGCTCGCCGACTCGACCATTGCCAACCAGGCCGCGACGCAATACTACCTGAAGAAAACCCAGACCTACCGCGGCTGGGACCTGGACCGCGGCGACTCCACCATCGTCATCGGCATCACCGACACGGGCACGCGCTTCACGCACCAGGACCTGCGCGGGCAAGTGAAGCTCAACTACGCCGACCCTATCGACGGCGTGGACAACGACAACGACGGCTACATCGACAACTTCCGCGGCTGGGACACGGCCGACCGCGACAACGACCCCTCGGTGGGGCCACCCTACGGCGGGCACGGCGTGCTGGTGGCCGGCTGCGCCGTGGCCCGCCCCGACAACGGCAAGGGTCTGGCCGGCGTGGGCTTCAATTGCCGCTACCTGCCGCTGAAAATCTACCCGAGCACCGCCGCCGGGGCGTTTGGGGGCTACGAGGCCATCGTGTACGCGGCCGACCACGGCTGCAAAATCATCAACGTGTCGTGGGGCGGCACCGGCGGCAAGTCGCAGTTCGAGCAGGACGTCATCAACTACGCCGCCCTCAACCACGACGCGGTGGTGGTGGTGGCCGCCGGCAACGCCAACGCCGAGCTGGACTTCTACCCCGCCTCCTACGACAACGTCGTGTCGGTGGCCGGCGTCTCGCCCACCGACCGGCAGGTGCTGACCTACAGCTACCGCGTCACGCTTTCGGCCCCCGGTGACCTAATTTTGACCACCGCGGCCGACCACGACAGCGCCTACGTGGCCGTGGGCGGCTCCTCGTTTGCCTGCCCCATCGTGGCGGCGGCGGCCGGGCTGGTGCGCCACCGATTTCCGGCGCTGAACGCCGCCCAGGTGGCCGCCGTGCTGCGCCGCACCACCGACGACATCTACGCGGTGATGGGCAACACCACCTTGGCCGGCAAGCTGGGCTCGGGCCGCCTCAACGTGCGCCGCGCCCTGAGCCTGGGCCCGAACCAGACGGCCGTGCGCATCCGCGCGCAGCGCCTGAGCCGCGCCCGCCTGCTGCCCGCCGATACGGCCCGCCTCACGCTCACCGCCGAAAACCTGCTGCTGCCGGTGCAGGGCCTCACGCTCACCGTTACCTCGCTCACCCCTGAACTGACGGTAACCAGCGGCCCCGTTGCCCTCGGCGCCCTGGCTACCGGCGGCACTGCCGTGGCCCCGGTGCAGCTCAGCGTGGCTGCCGGCACGCCCATCAACACCCGCGGGGTGCTGCGCTGCCGCTTCACGGCCGCCGGTGGCTACCAAGATGACCAGTATGTGGTGCTGGAGCTGAACCCCGACTACGTGGTACTGACTGCCAACGACTTGCACCTGACCGTGACCAGCCGCGGCAACCTCGGCTACGAGGGCACCAACAACGAAATTGGCGCCAGCATCACCTACCGCAACTCCGCGGTGCTGCTCTCGGAAGGCGGCCTGCTGGTGGCCACCGGCCCCACCAAGGTGATGGACCGCCTACGCAGCGCCCCGCTCTACACTGCGGACTACGACTTCTTCACCCGCCAGGCCATTCGGCTGCTGCCGCTGGCTTCGGCCGATCAGCAGGCCGCCGGCGTGTTTCAAGATTCGCTGCCCAGCCTGAGCCGGGGCCGCACCCTGGGCGTGCGGGTGCGGCAGCGGGCCCTGGCCTACGCCGCCCCGGCCGCCGACCGCGACTACGCCATCGTGGAGTACACCGTGCGCAACGCCTCGGCTGATACGCTCAAGCCCCTGCACGCCGGCCTGTTCATGGACTGGGACCTGCCCGCCGAAGCCGCCCGCAACGTGGCGGCCTGGGACTCCACGCGCCTGCTCGGCTACGTGGCCAACGCCCCCCAGCCCGCCGCGGCCTCGCTTTACGCCGGCGTACGCCTGCTGCGCCCCGATACGCGCGCCGTGGCCTCGTACTACGCCCTCAACAACGGCGCCGGCAGCGCCGCCCCGGTGTATTTTGGCGACGGGTTTTCCTCGGCCGAGAAGTTTCTGACCCTCAACAACCGCGCCCGGCAGCGCACCGCCGGCGGCTCCGTGGGCTCCGACGTGTCCCACGTGGTGGGCGCCGTCCTGGGCCGCCTCGCCCCCGGCGACTCGGTGGTGATGGCCTTTGCGGTGCTGGCCGCGCCCTCGCTCCCGCAGCTGCAAGCCGCCGCCGACGCGGCCCAGATCCGCTACCAGCAGGTGCTGCCGACCCGCGCCGCGTCGGTTAGCCAGCTGGACTGGCAGCTCTACCCCAACCCCACCACCGGCCGCCTGCGCGTGGTGCTGCCCGCCGGCAACACTGGTTCCGCCCTGACTTTGCTCAACGCCCTGGGTCAGCCGGTGGGCCGCTGGCGGGTGGGCCCGAGCAGCCCCGTCCTCGATGTGCAGCACCTGCCCGCCGGCGTATACTTGCTGCGCTGGCAGAGCGTTCAGGGTGAAACTTCCACCCGGCGCGTGCTGCTGCAGCGCTGATTAGGCGCTCCTCCCTGATTGAAATTGCTCCCCTTGCTACCTCGCCTGGGCAGTGCCGCTCTGCTGCTCGGCCTGCCTTCCCCGGCCCGGGCCCAAAACGGCTTGGCCGAATCCTGCTGGCTACCGCAGGCCTACGTTGACAGCGTGCTGGCCTACGGCCCGCGGCCCAGTCAGCAGCGGCTGCTGGACCCGATTTCGTTTCTGGCCCTGCGCCGCGAATCCAGCGAGACGGGCCGGCGGGCGGAGGTGGTCATTTTTTGTTCGCCCTATAATGAGGGCGGCGAGTTGCCGCTGCGGCGGGCCCAGCTCCGCCGTGGCACGCGCGTGGCGCTGCCGTTTCAGCGGCAGATGCATTTGCAGCGGGTAAACGGCCGGTGGACCACCCGCTTCCCGGATACGCAATTCTACCTCAGCTACCAGCACCAGCAGCTGCGCCTCGATATCAGCCAAGCCGGCCGCACCGATACGGTGTGGTTTACCCGCCAGGTGCTGGGCCGGCCGCTCACCGCTTACTGGACCGAGCTGCTGCGCCTGCACCTGGCGGGCCGCTACCTGCTCACTGACTCCGTGGGGCGCCACCAGCCCGTAGCCCTGCGCTACGCTGATGGGCAGCTCAGTGGCTGGCCGGGCCTGGCGGCCTGCACCTTAGTGCGGGAACAGGTAGCCCTGCCGCCCACCGCAGCCGCTTGGCAACTTGTTCCCCCAAACCAACCTGGACGGCCCACCATCTTCTCCGTCGTGCGCCTGCACCGCGCCGATGGCAGCTCCGCCGACTACGCCACTGAGTACCTGGCCGCGGGCCGGCAGCTGCACCTCTATCCCTTCCACTATATCGACGATTCTTACCAAGTCATCGTGGCCGAAAATCCAGCCTTCGTCCTCACGCGGCAGCCTTAAAATTCGTACTGCCGGTTTGGTCAACGGTGCTATAGAACAACTCCCGGTTCAGAGCCCTGTGAACCGGGAGTTGTCGACAGCCCCTAGCTGCGCACTTGCCACAGCTGCTGCCAGTCGGTAGTACAGGCAGCCGACATCAGGTTGCGGCGGCCGCGCCAGAGGCTGTCGTCGAGGCCGGTGGCGGCGTGGCGTACGGTGCCGCGGCCGAAGCGGGCGTTGAGCGCGTCGAGGCGGGCCATAAGCTGCTGGCGCTGCTGTAGCTGCTCGGCCGAGTGCCCAAACATGCTCAGCTGCGCCTGCCCGGCCGGTTCGAGCCCGCTGAGCGTGACGCCGGCCCGGCAGTAGGCCGTGCCGGGCCGCGCCAGCAGCCGCAGCTTCTGCAGCGCCGCTTCGATCAGCTGGCCCGTGTCGCTGGTGGAGGTGGGCAAGGTGACCACGGCCGTGTGGGTGCGCGGGCCGTTGCCGGGTGCGTGCTTATCGGTGCCCAGTATCACTGTGAGCACGTGCGCGGCCAGGCCGTGCAGCCGCAGCTTTTCGGCGGCGCGGCTGGTGAAGGTGGCCACGGCTTCGCTCAGGGTGATGATGGAGCGCTGCGGCTGCCCAAAGGAACGCGTGCACGACACGCTGTGCCGGCCCGGCGTGGGCTGCCCGGGCTCGGCTGCCAGCTCGGTCGGGTCGAAATCCAGGCAGGAATGCCCGCGCAGCTCCCGCCACAGCCGCACGCCCACTACTCCGCCTAGGTGGCGCCGCACCCAGCTTTCGGAGGCGCCGGCCAGGTCGGCGGCCGTTTTGATGTTTTCGGCCTGCAGCTTAGGCGCATAGCGCCGCCCGATACCCCACACCTTCTCCACGCTCGTCTGGCTCAGGGCGGCCCAGCACTGCTGCTCCGTTTCGAGCACCATCACCCGTTGTTCCGCCTGCTGCCGGGCCAAACGATTGGCCAGTTTAGCCAGCGTCTTGGTCGGGGCCACGCCCACGGCCGTCGGGATGCCCACGTGCTCCAGCACGGTGCGCCGAATGGTTTTGGCGTAGGCTTCCAGGCCGGCCTCGGCGCAGTACTGCATGCCGCTCAGGTTCAGGAAGGCCTCGTCGATGGAGTACACGTCGACCTCGGGCGTGAAGTCGCCGAGCACCCGCAGCACCCGCCGCGACATGTCGCCGTAGAGGGCGTAATTGGAGGAAAACACCCGCACGCCGTGCTGCTGCAGCCGCGCCCGGGCCAAGTGGTACGGCTCCCCCATCTCGAAGCCCAGGGCCTTGGCCTCGTCGGAGCGCGAAATCAGGCAGCCGTCGTTGTTGCTGAGCACCACCACCGGCTGGCCCTCCAGCTGGGGCTGAAAAACCCGCTCGCACGACACGTAAAAGTTGTTGCAATCGACCAGCGCAATCATCGGCAGCGGGGCGTCAGGGGCGTTTGCGCGGCTTGGCGGCCGGGGGCACCGGCCGCGCTTTCCGGTCGCGGAAGGAATGGATGACGTGGGTCACCACCCCGAAGATGACCAGCTGGCAGCCTTCGGTGAGCCGGATGATGGGGTAGCGCGGGTTGTCGGGTTCCAGCCAGGTTTGGTCGCCGAGGCGGCGCAGGCGCTTGACGGTGTGCTCCCCGTCGAGCACGGCTACCACGATGCTGCCGTCCTGGGGCTGCAGGGCCCGGTCGACGGCAATGATGTCGTCGTGGCGGATGCCGGCGCCGGTCATGGAGTCGCCCGATACGCGGGCCAGAAACGTGGAGGCGGGGTGCGTGAAGAGCATTTCGTGCAGGTTGATGGGCGCGTCGAGGTGGTCGTCGGCCGGCGAAGGGAAGCCCGCGGGCACGGCGCAGGCAAAGAGCGGCAGCGTCTGGCCGGCCCAGTCGGTGCTAACGGAAAACGGGGTAATACGCATCATGGAGCGGGCCGGGCGGCACCAGTTGCGCCGCCCGGCCCGCTATTTACTAATAATTTTAGTAGTTGGTTTTGCGCGTCCGCTTGAATAGTTCCGCGACGGTTGACTTTTTTTCTACCTACCCCAACTTCATCTTCTTTTCATCCCATTAAAAAGTCGTTAACCGCGAAATTTTCCTTTAATATTTCTACCTAACATTTTTAGTTATTGTCAAATATCCGTATTTTTGGATATGCGCAGAACGAAGAAGAGTCAGCTTCCAACTCCCCTCCCCGTCCAGCAGTATGCCCGTTGCGTGGACGCCAGCAGCCGCCCCGCCGACCACATCGGTGATTGGCCGGCCGCGGGGCAGGTGTACCCGGTTGAGTACCGCACCAACGCCCGCACCGGCTTGCCGCAGGTGCACGTGCTCGGCTTCTACGCCGAGCGGCCGTACGGGGCCTTCGCCACCCGCCGCTTCGAGCCCCTGGCGGAAGTGTGGCTGAACTAACCTTTCCTCCTTATTCCACTCCTTGTCCGGCCGCCCGCAGCGGCCGTTTCTTTTTGCTGCCGGCTGCTTTTCTACCATCCTGAGCCACACAAACCGCAGGTCGCCATAGGCAAGCCCCTGGCTCAGCTTGCCCCCCACTACAAAGCGCCGCCCCTCGCCCGCTCATCCGAGCCTTGAGACGGCGCTTCTGCTTTTGGCAACTGCGCCGAGCAACGGTGCGGAGTGGAAGGCAGGGTTCCTCGGCCATGCTAGTCAGCGGGAATACCCACCCAATTGCTACGACCGACGCCGGTCGTCGGGGCGCTTGCGGTGCAGCCACGTGGCGGCCGCCACGGCCAGCAGCGTGGGCAGCCAGAGCCATTTGAACTCGCTTAGCATGGTGGCCACGCCCCGGGCCGAGAAAAAGCCCCCGCCCACCGGCGACACCCGCACCGGGCGCCAGGGCAAGAAAAACCGCTCGGCGCTGAACGGCGCCAGCAGCGCCACGCCCAGGCCGCCGTTGGTGAGCATGTCGAGCACGGGGTGCGTGGCCGTGGCCAGGGCAAACCACAGCGCCAGCGGCCCGCGCGGCCGGAGGTCGGAGCGGGGCCACCCCACGTAGGCCATCAGCAGCCCGGTGAGGCCGGCGAAGACCAAGGAATGCGTGAAGCCGCGGTGGCCCCACATGCTGGCGTAGGGGATGCCGAGCCGAAAAGTAACGGCGTCGAAGTCGGGCAGGATGGCGCAGAGGGCGGTGAGCCACCAGAAGCGAGCGGGCAAACGGCCGGAGCGGGTGAGGCGGCCGAGGCCGGCGGCCACGAGGGCGTGGGTGAAGATGGTAGGCATGGCGCGGGACAAGTTAGGGCCTGCCGGACCCGCGGCGGCCACGTTATGTCGGCCGGACCGCCACGCGGCCTGCCACACCGTTCCCAGTTGTCGGGACGCGTTGGACCGAAAGCGTTACGGTTGTAAGTTACCGGCTCAATTATTGCGCGCTTCCGCGTTCATCCATACCCTTTTTATCTACATGAAACATTGGTACCGTTTGCGCCTACTGGCCTTATTGCTGGCGCTGAGCCCTTGCGCGCAGGCCCAAACCCTGGACGCGAGTTTCGCTCCCACCGTGCTGAAGAACCCGCCGGCCTCTTTTACCTTCTACGTGCGGGCCATGCTGCCCCAGCCCGACGGCAAAGTGGTGGTAGCCGGCGGCTACGACTTCGTCAACGGCACGCTCACGAGCCGGGTGCGCCGCCTCAACCCCGACGGCAGCCCCGATCCGACGTTCCAATCCCAGCAGGGCACCGGCCCCGATTATCCGCTGGTGCAGGCCCTGGCCCTGCAGGCCGACGGCAAAATCCTCGTCGGCGGCAGCAACGCCGTGTACTACAGCGGGACGTACGCGCCGGGGCTGACGCGCATCAACGCCGACGGCAGCGTCGACGCCAGCTTTAACGCGGGCAACGCGGGCTTCGACCCCTACATTTTCGGCAACCCGAGCATCCGCTGCCTGGCCGTGCAGCCCGACGGCAAAATCTTGGTGGGCGGCAGCATGGTCAACTACAACGGCCAGGCCATCGGCGGGCTGGTGCGCCTCAACACCGACGGCACGCTGGACCCGTCGTTCAGCGCCGGCACCGGAATTCAGGTGGCCGCCGGCGTGGGTGTGGTCGAAACCATTCTGGTGCAGGCCGACGGCCACATCGTCATTGGCGGCACGTTCAGCTCGTACAACGGCACCGCCGTCAACAACATGGTGCGCCTGACGGCCAGCGGCGCCCTGGATACCAGCTTCGGCATCGGCACCGGGCCGGGCGGCCTGACGTCTGCCGTGCGCAGCGTGGTGCAGCAGCCCGACGGCAAGCTGCTGGTGGGCGGCACGTTCACCACCTTCAACGGGCAGCCCACCGGCAACGTGCTGCGCCTGAACCTGGACGGCACCCAGGACAACACCTTCCAGGCGGGCACGCCGGCGCTGAGCGGCGGGGTGTACCGCATCCGCCTGCGGCCCGACGGCAGCCTGCTGCTGGTGGGCGCTTTCACCAGCTACAACGGCACGCCGCGCGGGGGCATGGCCAAAGTCAGCAGTACCGGCGCGCTCGACGCGGGCTTTGCCACCGGCTCCGGCCTGAACGCCGGCGGCTCGGTGTACGACCTGGTCGAGAACAGCAACGGCACGTTTCTGACGGGAGGCACCTTCACCAGCTACAACGGCACGGCGCGCACCGGGCTGGCCCTGCTCAGCAGCGGCGGCGCGCTGGACGCGGCCTACAACCCCGTGCTCGAAGTGCGGGGCACCGTCAGCACCACCACGCTGCTCAACAACGGGCAGATGGTCATCGTCGGCGCCTTCTCGAATTTCAACGGCGCCACCGTCAACAACAGCGGCCTGCACCTGATCAACGCCGACGGCAGCTACAATTCCCTCATCGTTCCCACGCCGTCCACCAGCACTTCTTACGTGCAGCCCAACGGCACCATCTACGCGGGGCGCCTGTCCGGCACGAGTGGCAACTACACCTTCACCATTTCCCGCCTGCTGCTCAGCGGGGCCAACGACGCCAGCTTTACCCCCGTGGCCCTGTCGTTGGTTGGCAACACCTACCAGCTCAATCCGCCCGTCGTTCAGGCCAATGGCAACGTGCTGCTAACGGGCAACTTCTCCAGTGCCAACGGCAACGCCCGCGCCGGGGTGCTCCAGCTGCTGCCCAACGGTACGCTCACCAGCTTCGCGCCGGCCGCGGCGCCGTGGCAAACGGCCGGGGTGGTGCCGCAGTTTACCGCCCTCCCCAACGGGCAGATACTGGCGGCCTGGACCGACGCCGCGGCCGTACGCACCTCCCTCATCCGCCTGAACGCCGACGGCACCACCGACAACAGCTTCTCCATCGGGGCGGGCGCCACCGGGGGCACGTTCACGGTACTGGGCGTGACGCCCACCGGCGGCGTGCTGCTGAGCGGCGGGTTTACCAGCTTCGCCGGGCAGGCCACGCCCACCGGCCTGGTGCGCCTGACCAGCACCGGCAGCCTCGACGCCACCTTCGCCCCCGCCACGGCACTGCGCGCGGCCTACGTGCAGGCCGACGGGCGCCTGCTGGGCATGCGCGTGCCCACGCCGCCCACGGCCCAATTGGTGCGCCTCAACCTCGACGGCAGCCTCGACCCGGCCTTCACGCCGGTCAGCATTCCGCAGAGCATCTACACCGGCTCGGTGGTCAACGGCGTGGCGGTGCAGCCTGCCGACAACAAAATTGTGGTCTGGGGCGGCTTTGCCACCGTGGCCGGCCAGCCCCGCATCGGGTTGGCCCGCCTCAACAACGCGGTGCTGGCGACGCGGGAAGCTCGCAGTGCCTTGGCGCTGCACGCCTACCCCAACCCGGCCCGGCAGCGGGTGCAGCTGCAGTTGCCGGCGCCGGCTGCGGCGGGCGCGCAAGCGGCTACGCTGCTGGACCTGCAGGGCCGCGTGGTGCGCGGCTGGGCACTGACCACGCCCCAGACGACGCTGGAACTGCCGCTGAGCGGCGTCGCGCCCGGGGTGTACCTGCTGCGGGTGCAAACCCAGCGGGGCCCGGCGCAGCAGCGCCTGCTCATTGAGCGGTAACGGCCCGACGCCGGCTACCCGAGCGGCTCCTGCGCGGCAGGAGCCGCTCTTTTTTTGCCCGCTGCGAAGCGCACCGTCAGCGGTAGTGGCGGAAAATGCCGTGGTCGAAGGGCGTCCAGAGGGCGGCGCGCTGCCCGGCGGCTTTCAGGGCCGCGTTGGCCCAGGAGTTACAGGTGTAGAAGAGGTTGTAGGTGCCCTTGGCTTCGTAAAACGCGTCGTAGCGCCCGTAGCTGTGGCCCTCGATGTGGCGGGCGCGGCCGCGGCGGTCCAGGGCAAAGCTGGCGAGAATAAAGCGGATCAGGCGGTTATACTCGCGGCGGGTGAGCGTGATGCGCACGCACTCCGGGCCTTCGGCGGGGCGGTGGTGAAAGGTGGCGTGCATCGCCGTGGTGCTCAACCAGAACATGGCCTCAAACGCCACGCGCGGCTGCAGCTCGGCCCAGGTGGGCGTGTTCAGGTAGAAGCCTTTGTCGCCCCAGCCGAAGCCCAGGTAGTCCATCGAGGCGTCGGCGGCGGGCGTGTCGGCGTAGGCAATCAAGCGCGACCAATCCATCTGCGCGTGGCGCACGGGCACCACGATGTCGGTGTGCACGCCGTTGGAGAGGATGAAGCACTCGACGGTTGCGGGCCCGTCGGGGCGGCGCCGGCGCACCGGAATTCGGGACAGCGTGAGGGCCGCCGCCCCGTACAGGGCCAGGGCGCCGAGCAGGCCGCCGCCGGCGTAGGCGGTGATTTTGGCGGCTTTTCGTAAGGAATTGAGCATGGTACTATCGGCCGGTTTGCCGCGGCCGGCTGCGCCTGATACGGCGCGGCCGCCGGTTCCGCTGCCGAGCTTGGGCAAAAGTAGTCCCCGGCGTCACCGCCGCGCCTTTCCGCGGGCGCATGTCCATGGGTGGGCCGTGCGGCGGCAGTTCCTGCGCCCCGTGCGGTAAACTGCCAGGGAGGCTGCAGCGGGCGTCGCTCGCCCAGGCAAATCGGCAGGTAGCGGCCCACGAAGGCCGCCCGGCTTGGTGCGCCCGCCGCAGCGCCGGGCTGGCATATCGGCCACCCAGCCCGGCGCCGCCACGATACCCCAACCGCAACCTATCAAGAACAGCGGCACCCCGCCGATAAAGCGGGTTTCAGCGCATAAGCAACGGAAACAGGCAAGGCGTGGCTTGGGTCGTTGTTTCGGAGCAGCCCGGCCAATCCCGGAAACGGTGGACCTAGACCGCGGCGCGGCGGCGCAGGTGCCACCACGCCAGCGCCGCGCCCGCCGCCAGCAGCAGGGCCGCTTCGTGGTCGAGGGGCACGGCCGTGGGCGGGGTGTCTTCACCCGCGTCGAGGGCGGCGTGGGCCTGGAGCACCTCCTGCTGCTTGCGGCGCAGGGCAGCTTTCTGGGCGTCGTTTTCCAGCGAGAGGTAGGCCGTGAGCGGCGTGAGGATGCCCGAGCGGAAACTGGCCTGAATGGCCGGCAGGCGGGTGGCCGCGGCCGCGGCGGGCTGCAGGGCCAGTTGCTGCTGGTAGCCTTGCAGCCGTAGGCCGGTCAGCCAGCGGGTTTCGTTTGGCGGCAGCCCGGAGGCGGCGGGCTGGTTCAGCACGATGCTGGGCTGGCCGTCATCGGGCAGGTAGGCGCGCGGCCGGGCGGCCGTGGGCCAGGCCCGCACCGGGGCCGGGGCGCCGGGCGCCGGCGCGGCGGGCCAGGGCTGCTTCGAGTCGTGGCGCAGCGAACGGGCTTCGAGCGAGCCGCTGCTGGGCAGCACGTAGTACGCGGGGCTTTCGGGATACGCGGCGGCCAGGTCGGCTACATCGTCGTCGAGCACAGCCTGGGCGGCGCGGTCGGTCACGACGACCAGCACCGGGTAGCTGGTGCGGGGCTGCTGCTGCGCCCGGGCCAGCGTCTGGCGCAGGGCCCCGGCCAGGTACAGGCCGCCCGCGGCGGGAGCGTCGGCCAGGGCCCGCTGCCAGTCGGCGCCGGCGGGCAGCGCGCGGGCGTAGGCATCGACGAGGGTGAAGCGCGGGGCACCGGGCAGCGGCTGCCGGGCCAGCAGGGCTTGCACGGCCCGGCGGTAGCCCGCCCGGCGCCCCGGCTGCCCCGCCGATACATCGAGCAGAAAGTGGTAGTAGGGCCGGCGTTGCACCCGCGGCAGGCGCTGTTTGGCGGCGCGGCTCAGGTACACCACCTCGCGCCCGGCCGTGGCCACCTCCCCCACCGCCGGCTGCCGGGCCGCGTCGCCCAGGGCCAGCGTGCGGCCGTCGAGCTGCAGCTGCACGGGTTCTTTGTGCACGAAGCAGATGCCGGTGCGCCGTACTTCCCGGGCGGCGAAGGGAAACACGCGCAGACCCAGGCGGTTGTCGCGCAGGTAGTGCAGAATGCCCGGGTCCCGGTTGCGGCCCTCGTTCAGAATCTGGGCGTAGACCCAGGCAGCGGCTTTCAGCTCGGCCAAAATGCCGTGCTCCCGCCGCCCGGCAATGTCGAGGTAATAGTCCTGCACCCAGCAGCCCGGCGGCAGGGCCAGCTCGGCGGCGTACTGCGGCCGGTTCCACTGCTGCACGCTGTCGGGGCCGGTGATTTCCAGGTCCACCCAGCTGATCCAGGCGCCTTGGGCAGCGTCGTAGCGGCTGCGCTGTTGCACGCGCGTCAGGCGCGGACCGCCCGGGGGCGCGGCGGCCGGCCGTAGCGCGGCCCAGTTGTCGGCCTCCGCGGGCGCCGCTTCGTCGCCGAAAATGCGCTCCAGCCGCGTCAGCTTCTCGTCCGACAGCGTGAGGTTGTCGAGCACCAGCCAGTTGAAGTACGTGGAGAGGTAGGGCTGGCCGTGGCCCATCAGGGCAGCGTCGCCTGACTTGTGGCTGCGCACCGCCGCCAGCGTGGTCAGCAGCGCGTCGGCATCCAGGGGCTGCGGCGGGCGGGCGTAATCGGGGGCGTAGACGTAGGCCAGGGCCGCGTGCAGGGTGCGGCGGTAGTGCCCGTAGCGGACGGTAAGCGCCAGCGGCAGCACCAGCAAGCCGGCCAGCACGGCCGCCCGCAGCCCCCAGCGCGGGAAAGCGCCGCGCAAGCGCGTGAGGTCTTCGTCGAGCACCTGCGCGTGCACCAGCAGCAGCAGCAGCGGGGCCAGCATCAGAAAGCCGGTGCCGATGGCAATGACGGCCAGCACCGACAGCGGCAAAAACGGCAGGAACACCACGAAGAAGTAGAGCGTGTAGCTCAGCGTGGCGCTACGGGCCAGCAGCAGGGCCAGCCGGGCCCCGCGTCCGGCCGGCGCGGGCAGGCACAGCAAAAGCGCGTTCAGCGCGGCCAGGGCGTAAAACCACGGGCTGCGGAAGTCACCGAACACACCGGGCCGGGCAAGGTTGGCGTTGACGGCCAGGCCCAGCAGCGGCAGCACGCCCGCAATCAGCAGCTTCCAGAGCAGCTGGTGCTCGTGCCACAGCCCGGCCTTGCGGCTGACGACCACGTAGAGGCCCCGTGCCAGGAAAAACAGGAACGTCAGCGGCGCCAGCATGAACAGGCCCACCCCCAGCACGTCCTGCAGGCTGCGGCCGAAGCTCCCCGGCAGCGCATCCAGCAGCGTGACCAGCAAAAAAGAGCACAGCGGCACGCCCAGCGCCAGCCCGAAGCTGGGCAGCGCCGCCACGGGCCGGTCGGCGGGCACGGAGCGCACCACCAGCAGCAGTACGGCGTGGGCTACGGTGGGCATCAGGAAAGTGAAGGCGTACAGCTCGGCTTCGCTGCCCACCATCCAGCGCGGCACCTCGGGCGGAAACAGCAGCCCGGCCCCGGTGGCAAAGTAGTAGTACATGCCGCCCAGGTTGAGCAGCAGGGCCAGCACCCCGTAGGCCACCGGCAACGGCTGCCGCCGCCACAGGCACCAGAGCGCGTAGCCGGTGTGCAAGACGCCCAGCGCCAGCAGCCCCGCTCCCACTGTGCGCCAGGCCTGCAGGCTTTCGGGAGTGAGCAGGGAGCGAATCACGCTGAACTTCCCGGCCAGTAGCAGGAGCAACACCGCCACGGGCAGGGAGTTCAGCAGCAATAGCCACTTCGGATTTAGCAGACTACGCATCGGATAGCAGGTGGATAAGCGGTGGAACAGCCCGCGGTGAATAACGCCACAAACATATTTCAAAATACTTTGCACTACAAAGTAAGCGCGCAAAAATTTTGGGCACCCGGCCCGGTCTCCGTTCACTGCCAGCGCTTCCCAGCCTTATTTTTGACGCCTCGCTAGCCCCTGCCCCTCATGGAACCCGCTGCCAACGACCCGATCTACGCTATTCCGGCATCTTTTCGCCGCATGGAAAACCTGCACATTGTCTTTTGGCTGCTCAAGGACGTGGGCTGGTGCATGATCTGGAAGCCCCTGGGGCTGACCATGATAGTACCCACGCTGGCCATTGCCTTGGTCATTGCCTGGCGCACGCGGCACCTGATGTCGGAGCTGGCCCACAACCTGGCCATTGTCTTTTGGATTTCGGCCAACTCCTACTGGATGATCAGCGAGTTTTTCGGCTTCGACACCGTGCAGTTCGGCCACGGGGTCACTGGCAAGCATTTGGCCATCATCCCGTTTACCCTGGGCCTGCTGATTCTGGCGTATTACTACCTGGTGCAAAAGCCGCGCGAGGCCCGGCTGCTACCCAAGCAGGTGGCCACGCTGTGACGCGGTGAACGACGCACCCAGCCGCGTCTGACAATCCAACGGCCGCTTCCCTCGTCGGAAAGCGGCCGTTGGCTTTACTGGGCGCTGTCGTCAGCGGATGTCGCGCTTTGCCCGCCGCCTTCCATGCCGTTGGTTTGGTCACTGTCGCCGTAGCCGCCGCGCTGGCCGCTGCCGTCGCCCATGTGGCCCTGCGTCGCGGCGGGTTGGGCGGCGTCGGTGCCGGTAGAGGCCACGTCGGGGGTCTGCTGGGCGTTTTCGCGGCGGCCTTGTGCTTCGGCGGATTCGTTGGGCGTGCTCTCGGAGTCTTTCGGATCGGGTGTCATGGGGTGCGAAGAAATGGTGGTAGGGCCGAAACCGGCTTGCTAGGCTGTACGGCCGCACGCAGCCACGGTTCGTCGGCTACACCAGCCAGCCGCCTTCTTCCGCCACGCGCACGCCCACCGCGGCCCCCGGCTGCAGGCCGCGCTCGGCCGTGCGCAGCCGCACCGTGGCGCCGCCCCGGAGCCGCACCGTGGCCTCGTAGTAACTGCCGAAAAACCGTACGTCCGTTACGGTACCCGGCACCCCGGCCTCGGGCGGCCCCAATCGAAAATCTTCGGGCCGCACCAGCAGCTGCTTGGCGGGGCGCGCCTTGGCCGGCGCCGCAAACTGCCGCGCCGCGGCCCCGGCCAGCACGTTGTAGTCGCCGAACAGGGCAGCCACGTACTCGCTTGCGGGCTGGCGGTAGAGCTGCTCCGGCGGGCCCTGCTGCACCAAGCGGCCGGCTTGCAGCACCAGGATTTCGTCGGCCCACGAGAGCGTATCGAGCGGGTCGTGCGAGACGAGCAGGTAGGTCAGCCCGAGCTGGGCGCCTACGTCGCGCAGCACGGCCTTAAGCGTCTGCTTGTGGGCGCTGTCGAGGTTGGAGAAGGGCTCGTCGAGCAGCAGCAGGCGCGGGGCGCCGAGCAGCAGCCGGGCTAGGGCAATACGCTGCCGCTCCCCGCCCGAAAGCTGGTTGGTCTTGCGCGGCAGCAGGTGGTCGATCTGGCACAACTCGTAGAGCTTCTGCGCTTCGGCGGCCCCAAGCTTGTCGGCGTAGCGCAGCACCTGCTCCACGCGCAGAAACTTGGGCAGCTCGAACTGCTGCGAGAGGTAGGCAATGCCCGGGTGGCCCGGAATCAGCTTTTCGTGCGGGTCCTCCACCAGCTGGCCTTCGAAGCGTACTTCGCCCGTGCTCGGCGAGGCCAGCCCGGCCACCACTTGCAGCAGCGTGCTCTTGCCCGCGCCGGTTTCGCCGGCTATGGCAATGCGCTGGAACTGCCGCTGCGTGAAACTGACGCCGTGCAGGCCGAAGTGGCCGGCCTCCTGAAAGCTGATGTTGGAAACGGAAAGAAACGCCATAACTGCCCAAAACACGAAGCTACGACAGCTGCCTGGCAGTACGACGCCTAGGGCCCTATGGCTGCCGCGTCAGGTTGTCCAGGTCCATGGTCAGCAGCGGCTTGAGGCTGCCTTTTTTACCCGAGGCGGCTCCGGCCAGGTCGCGCGTTTTGGTCCCGATGCGGGCCGTTACGGTCAGCGCGCCCCCGGCCGTTTCGCGGATTTCGTACCGGGCCGAGCCGTTCTGGAAGCGCAGACTCAGCCCGGCCTTGGTGTTGTGCAGCGTGAAGGGCGGCGCTTTCTCAGAGCGGAGCGCGGGGTAGCTGAACTCGACGCTTTCATCCTTGCGCAGCAGCGCGTAGTAGAGCGTCGTGGAATCCACGGCGAAGATGACGACCCGCTTGCCGTTTTCGGCCAGCTGAAACGAGCAGATTTCTTCCTCGCCGCTGGGATACAGTTCCTGCCATTCCGTCGATACCATCCGCCGCCCGTTCCATTCCTCCCGGGAGTACATCACGAACGGGCCGTGCGACTGGTCTTCCCGGTAGCTACTCACCAGGAACAGCTCGTTGTTGCTGCGCACGCTGAACTGGGTTGTTTCTCCGCCCCAGGAGCCGGTCTGCTGCACGCTGATGCGCTTCCGCTCGGCGTCGACCTCGAACATGCCGCAATAGCTCTGCGCCAGGTCGGTAAATGCTTCGTTGTGCGCGAAACCGGTGGGCGTTGCCAGATACACCTGAAAGGACACGTTGCCGCGGCAGCTGTTGTGCCCGTCCTGAATGGCCAGGTCCGGGCGCCCGTCGAAGTTGAAATCCTTACTGATCAGCCAGTTCTGTTCGGCGTAAGGAATTCGCGCAACGGCAGCACCGGCTACTTGATAATCCGGCTCCACGTACAGCTCCGTCGATTCCAGTTTGATCAGCGCCTGCTTGGTCTGGTCGCAAACGGCTATCCAGCCAACGCCGCTGGTGTCGCTATCGACGTGGATGCGGGCCACATATAGCGGCGAGAAGTCGTCAATCAGGTATTCCCGCTGGGCGTGGGCGGTAAAAGAAGCCAGCAACAGTAACAGGGCTACATAGCAGCGCATAAGGATAGGATAGCGGGCCGTTTCGGCGCAAAGAACGAGCATTAACACCATGGTTTGCACGACGTTCTTTTTTCCTCATTCCAGCAAACGCAAAACCGGCCGCCTCCCTCGCGGGAAGCGGCCGGTTCGCATTGCTGAGCCTGCGGGCAGCTTAAGCTACCGGCTGCTCCGTCGACT
>NZ_JAJFAV010000028.1 GCF_020711235.1 Hymenobacter sp. 15J16-1T3B
CCCCGCCGCCCCCAAAAACCAGCCGGCCGGGCGCCCCCGGCGCCCCGGGACCCCCTCAGCGCGGCCCCCCCGGGGGGCGAGCCCACGGGGCCCCCCCCCCCGGGCCAACTCACTGGTTGGCCCGCGCACGGCGCCGTCCGTTTGCGCAGCCGCGGCACTACTTCCCCTCCGGGCGTTCCACGGCCACCAGCTGCTGCTGCTGCTTCATAATCTGCAGGTCCAGCTGCGTCAGGTCAAAGGGCTCCGCGTCGTAGTTTTCGGGCGTGTCCAGCTGCTCGATTTCGGCTTCGCGGTCGGTTTCGTAGTTGTTCTGCTTGAGCCGCACGCTGTTGCCGTTCACGGCCGTTACCTTCAGCAGGGTATAGTAGCCGGGGGCTTCGGAGCGGATGTGGTAAATGTCGCCGATATGGGGGTGGGCCAGCCGCTCCTGGTCCTGCACCTGGTGCCAGGCCCCGGCCCCGAAGGAGCCTAGCGCCGCCGTGCCCAGCAGCAGCAGCGCCAAGCAGTGGCGCAACGGCGTGCGCGTGCGGGCGCGCAATTCCCGCAGTTCGGCCCGGAGCGGCTTGGGTAGCTCCTTGGGTCGGAGCACCAGCTGGCAGTGGGCGCACTGCGCGGCCCCGCTTTTGCCCAGCGGCAGCAGCGGCAGCCAGTACACGTGGGCGTAGCGCCCAAACACGCTCAGGCGCAGGGCCCCGGGCGTGCCGCAGCCGGGGCAGCTGGTGCCGGCCAGCGCCGTGGTGGCCAGGTGCGCGGAGGTGTAGCCGTAGACGATCATGCGGGGTATCCTGGTAAGCAAACAGCTGCGCCGGGCACCAGCACCCGCCGCAGCTGCAAGATAAAAGGACCGGCCGAAAGCTGCTGCCGGAACGCGTGATTTTCAGTGGCCTGAGCCGCCGGCTCAGGCGGCGTTGGCGGCCTGCTCCAGGGCCTGCAGCAGGCTTTCGATGCGGGCCGCGTGGGCGTCGACGCGGTCGAGGCCGGCGCGGGCCTCCTCGATCTGGCCGCGGCGGTACTGCTTGACCAGCTCCTGGCCGGTGTCGAGCATGCGCTGCAGGGCCCGCTCCAGCTCGTGGGCTTCGGGGCGGGCGCCGTAGGCGGGGCGGATGACCGCCTCGAACCACTGGCCGAGCGGGTTGTCGCGCAGCGAAAACAAGCCGTCGTCGGCCTCGCGCACCCCGTAGAGCACCGAGCGCAGCCGCGACTTGAAGAGCACCTGCTTGATCCTGGCTTGTTGGAAATCCAGGCTGCTGAGGTTCATAGAAAGGGGAATAGGCCGCAAAAGATTAGTTGCTGGAAGAAGTGTTAAGCCGTTCCAGCGCCTTGCGGGCCTGGACCAGGCTGGTCACGTCGTAGGCAAACACGGTGATGCCCGCTTTCTGCCCGCCCTCCGAGAACAGCTGGTAGGTAAAGTTGAGGTACAGGGGCTGCCCGCTGCCGTCGGGCTGCTCCAGCATGATCATGATTTCATTGCCGTAGAACGTCTCGCCGGTGCTGTAGACGCGGTCGAGCAAGTCCACGAAGCCCTGTTCGATAACTTCCGGTAGGGCTTCGACGACCGTTTTGCCCACCAACTGGCGGTTCGCAAACAGCTGCTGGTAGGGCGGATTGACGAAGTCGAAACGGTGCTCGGGGCCGCGCAGGATGCAAATCAGCGCCGGCGCCTGCATAAACAGGTTGTAGAAGGTCTCGCGCTGGCTTTCCGCCAGCTGGTAAGCCTGGTACGCTTGGTCCGACAGCGCGGCCTGCTGCTCGTTGGCTTCCAGCAGCTCCTGCACCATCTGCTTCTGCTCGTGAATGTCGTAGGCCCCGCCCACCCACATGCTGATGTGGCCGTCGGCGTTGCGCCGGGGTACTCCCTGGGCCATGATCCAGCGGTAGTGCCCGTCGTGGCGGCGCAGGCGGTACTCCAGTTGCACTTCCTGCCCGCTCTGCAGGTGCTGGCGCCAGATATCCAGGATGCGGGCCCGGTCGTCGGGGTGAATGTCGTCGGCCCAGGCAAAGCCCTGCAGTTGCGCCAGCGTTTTGCCGGTGTACTGCAGCCAGCGCTGGTTGAAGTACTCCAACTCGCCGTCGGGCGAGGTCGTCCACACCATGATGGGCAGCGCCTCGAGGGTGAAGCGGGCGCGCTCCTGGCTTTCGGCCAGCTCCTGCTGCATCTGGCGGGCCCGCAACTCGGCTATGTGCTGCTCGGTCACGTCCTGGGTGCGCTGCACGATGTACTGCAGGTTGCCCTGGGCGTCGAGCACGGGGTAGTGGGTGGCTTGCCAGTACCGTTCTTCCAAGCCGCCGCCCTGCTCGGCCGGGCGCTCCAGGTCGTAGCGGATCAGCGGCATGGTGTGCGGCTCCTTGTGCCGCCGCACGTGCTCGTGCGACTCCCGGATGACGTCGGCTTCGTTTTGATCGGCGGCGGGATAGGCCTCGAAAAACGGCTTGCCTACCACCTCGGCGCGGCTTTTCATGGCCGCAGCCGCGTGGCGGTCGGTGTCGTCGAGGATGGTTGCGGCGGCATCCGGTGCTATGACCAGAAAGTTATCGGCCAGCGTGCGGAACAGGTGCTGGTAGTCGATGGAAGGGGCTTGCTCGGCCATGCGGGAATAGCGGGGAATCGGAGGATAAGGGGGCGGAAGCAGGACGCCGGTGGCGCCGGAGCGCGAAGGTAGCGCCGTTACCTCGGCTAGTACGAAGCTCAACCGTAGAAGGACACAAAAAAATCGGCGCGGGTTCCTACAACCCGCGCCGATGGAATAGGTTTCGCCGGTAGCCTACAGCGGCCGCAGCGGCTCGCCCGGCCGCCGCTCGATAATGCGGCTGCGCTGCGCGCGCAGCTCGGCGTCTAGGGCGCTGTCGCCGACAGCGCCGCGGTGGCCGATGCCGATTTCGTGCACGTCAACGGCGCCGGCCGCGTCGAGCAGGTCGCGGGCGCGCTCGGCTTCGGCGTAAGTATCGAGGTGCACGGCCACGAAGCCGTGGCGCCGCGCGTCGTAACGCGGCCCCGAATGCGTGGCGGGCGGGCCGAAGATGGCCATGATCAGGTGGTGGAAGCCGTCGTTTTCGGGAAACTCACCGGTGGGGTTTTCGGTGGTCGTCGTGTCGTGGTCCGACACTTCCACGTTGTCGGCGGCGAAGCCGTGCTGGGTGAGCTGGTCGGCGGCGCGCTGGGCGGCCTCCACGGTGCCGAATGCGCCGATGACGGTGTGCGGGTGTACCATGAGCGGAAGGAGAGAGTTGGGGATGAACATTGGCCCCCGCGGCGCAGCAGCCGGCGGCGGGTACTTCGCATAGCTCAACGCAGCAACGCCGGCCCGGGTTAGGCTTGCGCAGCCGCCCAAGCCGCCGCTGAGCTGCGTGCGCACGGGCCGCGGCTACTTCTGCCACCAGAAGCGCCAGCGCAGCGGGCCGGTGCGGGCACGGCGGCGCTGGGTGGGCGTGTGGCCCACGGCCTGCACCCGCCACACCAAGCCCAAGGCCTGCAGCAGGCGCACGGCGGGCCAGCCCAAGTCCACTTCGTACCAGGCCGCGCTGAGCTTGGCCGAGCCGGGGTGGGCGTGGTGGTTGTTGTGGTAGCCTTCGCCGAAGGAAAGCAGCCCCAGCAGCCAGTCGTTGTAGCCGCTTTCGGTGGCCTGCTCGATGCGGTAGCGGGCGTAGCCGTAGGAGTGCACCATGTAGTTGACGAACCAGTGGCCCAGAATGGCCACGCTGATGCGGGCGCAGCCACACACCACCGCCACCTCGGGCCCGAACGTCACGGCCAGCAGCCCGATAAAGCCGAGTACGTGCCAGTACCAAGTCTTGTCGAGCCAGCGCAGCCAGGGGTCGTGGAGCACGGCGGCGGGCAGGGGGTAGCGCGCGTTGTCGGCGGGCTGAAAGGCCAGGTGCAGGTTCCAGAAATAGTCGCGCAGGGCGGAGTGGCGGTAGGCGAAGTAGCGCGGGCAGTCGGGCTGGTTCTGCCAGTAGTCGCGGTAGTGGTGCACCCGAATCCAGGCCAGCGGGGCGCCCATGCCCGCCTGCACCGCCAGGTAGGCCAGCACGCCGCGCGTGAAGCGGGAGCAGCGGTAAGCCCGGTGAATCAGCCCGCGGTGCAGGCCCACGGAATGGCCCACGCCCACCGTGAGCAGCGTGAGCCCGGCCGAGGCCAGAAACCGGGGCCAGGTAAAGGCCGCCGGCGCCCACAATAGGGCGGGCACCAGCATCAAATACAGCCAGAATACCTTCGGCCAGCCGACGGCGAGCCGGTCGCCGGGGGCAATAATGCGGTCAGCAAGCATGATAAGTACGGGGTTGGATACGTCGTTGAAAATACGCGCCGCTGAGCGGAAATGCCCGGAAAAATTGTGCTTTTTTCCGGGCATTTCGCCCGCCCATTGGTCGCAGCGGAGTAGCTTGCCGCCGCAGCAGTTGCCCGGCGGAGGCGCACAACAGAGCCCGCCGCTTCCTCGTTAGCAACAGCGCGTTCATTCACCCTAAATCTTCCCCCGCATCATGGCCAAAGCGCAAGACGCCCGCAAGGAGAAAAAGAAAGAGCCCACCAAGTCGCCTAAGGAGAAAAAGGCGGCCAAGGAGGAAAAGAAAAAACTGCGCGACCGGAGCAGCGAATAAGCCGCCTTGCGTCCGTCGGCCACGGGCCGCCCCACACGCTGGGGCGGCCCGTGGTGCGTTAAGAGAGGGGGGTAGGGACGCTGGCGCCGGGCTGCCGTTATGCGCCCTTCGCAGCGGTACCGGGCCGTGCGCGCCGGCGCCGGCGAGTAGAATATTATTGAAGCAGCCACAGCCAAAAGGCTCTGCGATGCCTAATGATTCCGGGCTACGAAGCGCCACGCAGGATACGCGCTTCAGCCTATCCCGCCCGACCCAAGAGCAAGTGCCGGATGGGGCGCTTGTTCCCGGTGCCGCACCCCAAGCCGAGGTAAGCCTTGCCGGCCCGCACCGCCTCCACAGCCGCACGGGCGCGGCCAGTGCTACTTGTTTTGTACGGGCAGCTTGTCGCCGTACACGCGGTTGCCGCCCACGGCCGAGACGTTTACGTTCAACGGGCCCTCAATGCCTTGCAGGCGGACGTTGATGGAGCCGTCGTTGTTGACGAAGATGGGGCGGTCAGTCGGAATGCCCTGCCGGGCCGTGCCGGCACCGGCCGTAGCCCGCGGCACCAGGTCGACGCCGCGTAGCACGAGAACGACCAGGCAAAGGGCAATAACGGTGAGCACGGACTTGGTGTAAGCGTCGGTTTTCATGACGGAAAGGAGGATAAAGGATGCGGCGGGGCCAGCTGCAAGAATCCTTCCGAAACCAGCGCCGGCCGCCGCCGCTACCCGGGCCGAAACGGCTGTAGGCTTGCCGTCAGGAACATACAATCCGCCGAGGCCTTAGGGCCGCGCCAGCACGCCGGGGTTAGCCAGCTGCTGCGGGCGGCCCGCGGCAAAGGCCACCACGTTGTCAAACGCCTGGCCGAAGTACAGCTCGTAGCTGCCGCGTTCCACGTAGCCCAGGTGCGGGGTGCAGAGCACGTTGGGCAGCTGCAGCAGCGGGTCCGCCGGGTCGACGAGGGGCTCCTGCTCGTACACGTCGAGGGCGGCGAAGCCGGGGCGGCCGGCCTGCAGGGCCGCCAGCAGGGCGCCGGGCTGCAGCAGCTCGGCCCGGCTGACGTTGACCAGCAGTGTGTCGGGCTTCATCAGGGCCAGGTCGGCCGGGCCGATGAGGTGGCGCGTGCCCTCGGTCAGGCGCAGGTGCAGGCTTACGATGTCGGCTTCGGCAAAAAACGCTGCCCGGCTGGCGGCGGCCCGGTGGCCGTCGGCCTCGGCGGCGCGGCGCGAGGTCTCGCTGCCCCACACCAGCACCGGCACCTCAAAGGCCTGGGCGTAGCGGGCCACGCGCCGCCCGATCTTGCCGTAGCCCCAGATGCCGAGCGTCTGCCCGTGCAGGGCCCGGCCCAGGTTTACCTGCCAGCGGCCGTGCTTCATGGCCTCGATGGCGGCCGGCAATTCGCGGCGGGCGTTGAGCATCAGCGCCCAGGCCAGCTCGGCCGGCGCCACCGGGGAGCCCGTGCCTTCGGCCACCGCCACGCCTCGGGCGGTGCAGGCGGCCAGGTCGAGGTGGGCGGCAATTTTGCCGGTTTGGCTGATGAGCCGCAACCGGGGCAGCCGGTCCAGCAGCGCGGCCGTAATGGCCGTTCGTTCGCGCGTGAGTACCAGCGCCTCGGCGTCGGCAAACCGCGCGGCCAGCGTGTCGGGGTCCGCCGCGGCGTCGTGGTAGATGGTAACGTCGTGGCCGCGCAGCTGCTCGAAGCAGCTGAGGGTGTGGATGACGTGCTGGTAGTCGTCGGGAATAACGATGCGCATGAGCAGAAGACCCGGTTACAGTGGCCCGATGGAGAGGGTGACGGCGAGGTCGTAGCCGTGGCTGCCAACTCGGCGGGCTTTTTCCAGCACTACGTACTCGCGGATGTCCGTCCCTCCGTAGTCAAGCTCTTGGTTGAGCGCCGGGGCGGCTCGGGCGGCGGCCCGCGTCAGGGCGGCTGCGGCCTGCGCGGGATGCACGGCCGCGTCGAGGCCGGGGGCCGTCTGGCGAAGCAGGGCCGCCGCCTGCCGGTACCAGGCGCGGGCGTCGGCGGGCACCTTGCCCAGCTGGCCCTCGAAGCGCAGGGTCAGCGTGTACGTTTCGCAGCCCCAGTTGCGCACGCTCAGCCGGGTACCCCCGCCGAGCTGCGCGGTTTCAAAGCCTTCCCGGCGGGCTTTGTTGAGCTGAAACCGGGCGGTGGGAAACACCGCTTTTTTCAACACCGGCTCGGGCAGGCCGCGGGGGCAGTCGTCTTGGCGGGGTGAAAGCAGCAGCAGGCCGGGAAGGAGCAACCGAAGCATAGCGGCGGGGTATAGGGCACAGCCGCAATAGTCGTCAATCTTTCCTCGCCAACCCAACCGGCGCCTCAGCCCTTGCCGCCGGCTTTGTCCAGCACGTACTTCACGTCGGCGGTCGATACTTGCTGCCCGGTTTCGGCGGCGCGGTAAATGGCCAGCAGCAGCTGCACGTCGCGCAGGCCCATTTCGCCGGGCACGCGGGTGGGGCGGTTGTTGAGCACGCAGTCGGCGAAGTCGTCCAGCTGCGCGGCCTGCTGGTTGACGTTGCGCAGGGTCAGCGGCCCCTGGCTGGTGCGCCCTTCGATGCCGCCGTAGCCGAAGGCGGGCTGCAGTTCCAGCCAGCCCTTGGTGGCTTCGGCGCGCAGGCGGCTTTGCATGTTTTCGGCGTAGGAGGTGCGGCAGTCGGCCACGGCGCCGTCGCCGAACTGCAACTGCCAGTCCACGCCTGCTTCCACTTCCCGAAACAGGTCGCCGGCGGGCTTGGGGGCGAACTTGGCCGTGACGGATACCGGCACCTGACCCTTGGTGTAGAGCGCGCCCTGCAGGCAGTAGATGCCCATGTCCATGAGCGGACCGCCGCCGCTGAGCTGCCGGTTCACGCGCCAGGGCGTGTCGTTGGTGAAGCGGAAGCCGTTGTCGGCCGCGAGGCGGCGCACCGGCCCCAGCACCTGCTCCTGGCCCAGGCGCATCACCTCGCGGTGGTGGGGCTCGAAGTGCAAGCGGTAGCCGATGCTGAGCTTTTTGCCCGCTTTCTGGCTGGCCGCTATCATGCGCTGGGCGTCGGCCACGGTGGTGGCCATGGGCTTTTCGCAGATGACGTGCTTGCCGGCCTGCGCCGCCCGCACCGCGTACTCGGCGTGCAAGGCGTTGGGCAGCACGATGTAGACGATGTCGATGTCGGGGTTGTCGGCTAGGCGGTCGAAGGTCTGGTAGTCGTAGCAGCTTTTCGCGCTGAGCCCGTACTGCTGCTGCCACTGCCGGGCCTTGGCGGGCGTGCCCGTGACGATGCCCGCCAACCGGCAAAGCTTCGTCTGCTGCAGGGCCGGGGCCAACTGCCCGCTGCTGTACTTGCCCAGGCCCACCAAGGCCACGCCCAGCTTGCGCCCCTGCCGCAGCGCCTCCCGGCTGGCCGGTCCGAAACCGGGCGCCGTTTCGGTCAGCCACTCGAGGGGGCTGCCGAGCGCCGAGGAGCCCACTAGCGTAGCGCCCAGGCCCAGCGCCGCGGTGCGGATAAAGTCGCGCCGGGAGGCGGAAGTCAACGGGTGGGTAGGGGGGCTGCTGTTCATAACACGAAGTGGCAGTGGATGAAGCTGCTGCTGTACTACCGGCAATCTGCCGGCTGGGTTGTGCCAAACGCTGCTGCGCCGAAGGTCTTGTTTTGCTGTTTGTTGCCCGTCTGCTTTTCGCCGGCTGGCTGGCCGTACCGCCGGTAGCATCCTGGGCGGTTCGGCCGGAGCGGTAATCGGCCACGACAACGGCGGTAAAAAGGAGCCCTGATTGGCGGTGCCGCCATCGGCACCGCCCACGGTAAGAAAAGGGAAGCCAAAAGAGCAGCAGCGCGCCGAGCGTCGGCGCGAAGTAGCCCGCAACCGATGGTTAGCGGGGCTTATTACTAGCAAAAAAGGCCGCCTCGGGCGGCCTTTTTTGTGGCCGGTTGCGTAGGCTACGGTTGCCAACCCCTCCAGCGGGCTGCGCCCCGCGGCCCCGATTTGTCAGCTATGGAATACACCCGCCTCGGCCGCACCGGCCTGAAAGTTTCGCGCATCTGCCTGGGCTGCATGACCTACGGCGAGCCCACGGACCGCTGGCCCTGGGCCCTGCGCGAGGAAGAAAGCCGCCCCTTCATCAAGCAGGCCCTGGAGCTGGGCATCAACTTCTTCGACACGGCCGACGTGTACTCCAACGGGGCCAGCGAGGAAGTGCTGGGCCGCGCCATCCGCGACATGGCCAAGCGCGACGAGCTGGTCATTGCCACCAAGGTCTACAACCCCATGGGGCCCGACCCGAACAACCGCGGCCTCTCGCGCAAGCACATCATGGCCGCCATCGACGCCAGCCTCAAGCGCCTCGGCACCGATTACGTCGACCTCTACCAGATTCACCGCTGGGACTACCACACGCCCATCGAGGAAACGCTGGAAGCCCTGCACGACGTGGTGAAGGCCGGCAAGGTCCGCTACCTCGGCGCCAGCAGCATGTACGCTTGGCAGTTTGCCCAGGCCCTGTACTTGGCCGACAAACACAACTGGACGCGCTTCGTGAGCATGCAGCCGCACTACAACCTGGTGTACCGCGAGGAAGAGCGTGAAATGCTGCCCTTGTGCCAGGATCAGCAAATCGGCGTGATTCCCTGGTCGCCGCTGGCGCGGGGGCTGCTCTCGGGCAAGCGCCGCCGGGAGGGCAACGAAACCGAGCGCGCCCGCACCGACGCCTTTGCCAAAAGCCTCTACTCGCGCGACGACGACTTTCAAGTGGCCGACCGCGTGACCGAGCTGGCCGAAGCCCGCGGCCTACCCGCCGCCCAGATTGCCCTGGCCTGGCTGCTCGCCAAACCGGCCGTGACGGCGCCCATCGTGGGGGCCAGCAAGCCCGGCCACCTGCAGGACGCTGTGGCCGCGCTGCAGGTGAAGCTGACGGGCCAGGAAATCAAGCGCCTGGAGGAGCTGTACCAACCGCACCCGGTACTCGGCTTTTCGTAGGCCGGGGCCGCGGAGCGGGCCCACCAAAAAGCCCGGGCCGCCATTGGCGGCCCGGGCTTTTTGGGTTCAAGCAGCGGATAGATGCTTAGTGCGTCACGGTCAGCTTGAGCGAGGTGGTTTTGCCGGCAACCCGGACGCGAACCACGTAGAACCCGCTCTTCAGCGTCTGGGTGGACAGGTGCACCGGGCCGTTGGCGGTCGGCTCCGGGTGCAGCACCACCTGGCCCTGGGTATTGTACACCGTGACCTCGCTGGCCACCCCGGTGGGCAAGCCCGTCAGCGTCACCTCGCCGTCGGCGGGATTGGGGTACAGCTGGTAGCTGGCCGCTTGGGCCCGGGGCGCGGAGGACGGCTGGCTGGTGAAATTCATGCCGCGATACACCACGGCGGTGGGGTCGAATAAGCCGGCGCCGTTGTTGAGGTTGCTGGCGCATTCGGGGTTGAGGTTTTCGCTCGGCCCCCACTCAAACTTACCCACAAAGCCCGCTGGGTTCTTGAAGAAAATGGGCTGATTGGCCGCGCCCGCGCTGAAATTGTCGCCGTTCAGCAGCGTAGCCGGCGACAGGTACCCCCAGCTGCTGGGCCAGTCGTGGGTCCAAGCGGTACCGGCCGGGTTGGGGTAGAAAAGGTGCATCTTGTCGTCGGGGCCGCGGTAAAACAGTTGCCCGCCCGACGTGGTCAGCTTGCCGGCCACCTTGCTCACCGCCCAGTCGGCACTGGTGGGCAGCTCCTGGTATTGCCAGCCGCTGGCGTAGTAGTAGCGGTGAATGCGGTCATCGTTGCCGCCCCGGTAGTACACGCCCTGCGCCGAGGGCGCCAAGGCCCCGTACTGCGAGGAAATCTGAGTGGCCGCGTTGCCCCAATTGTCGTCGATCCAAGCGTGCTGGTACACGCCGTTGTTGTTCCAGTAGCTCTGCAGGCGCCCGTCGGCGCCGGCGTAGTACACCTGCCCGCCGGCCACCGCCACGTCGCCGGCTACTTGCTGCGCGGTAATGGAGGCGGCCAGCAATGTGTGCTGCCAGCCGTTGCTGCCGCCGCCCGTGTACTGCAGCTGGTGCAGACGGTTATCGAGCCCGCGGTAAAACATCAGCGAGTTGCCCACGCCGCTGACCAGCGCCAGGGCGCCGGGTTGATCCGATACGCGCGAGGACAGGTCGTTGCGCGCCCAGCCGTCGTCGGCCCAGTTGTGGTGCCAGCTGCCGTTGTCGTAGTAATAATACTGCACGCGGTTATCGACGCCTTTGTAGGCCACGAAGTCGTTGTCGCCCGCCACTACGTCGCCCTGCACCTGCATGCTGCTCTGCCAGAACGAGGGCTGCAGCACTTCGTAGGCGTAGCCGCTGCCGCTGGGATAGTAGCGCCGCAGCCATCCGTCGCCGCCGTGGTAGAAGACCTGGCCGGTCGTGGCCGAAGCGCTGAGGTTGCCGGGTGCCGCCGCGACTTGGCGGGAGGCGGCGGCGCTAGGGTCGAGGGCCACGGTTTTCCAAGCGTTGTCGAATTTGTAGTGGCTGTAGTCGTTGGCCGTGTTGGGCTTCCACACCCGGATGTAGTCCACGACCATTTCCGTGTGGTAGTTGTTGACGAAGCGGGCGCCGTTGAATTGCGGCGCGCTGGGCCAGGAGGTCGAGTCGGCCGTGTTGTTGATGGCCAGATTAGCAATAACGGTAGCCGGCACCCCGAACGTGGGAATACCGTTGGCAACGGTGTTGTCCACGGAGCGGATTTCGCGCCCGTCGAAAAAGAAAGTGACTTTGGTGGGCGTCCAGGCTACGGCGTAGTTGTGAAATTCCTGGGCCAGGTCCAGGCCGCCCTGCTTTTCGAACATGTTCTGGCACCCGCGGCGCAGCCCCGGGTTGGCGTCGAGGGTGGCTTGATCGGGGCTGTAGATAATGTTGTTGTAGAGCTTGCGCTTGTCGTCGTAGCCCTCAAACACGTCAATTTCCGTGGGGCCGTTGTACAGCCAGAAGGCCGGCCAGGTCCCGGTGCCCGGCGCCAGCTTGCAGCGTATCTCGAAGATGCCGTGCGTGTAGCCGCGGCTCCAGCCCCCGCAGGTACCGGCGGGTTGCCCGCCGTTGCAGGGGAACAGGTCGCCCACGAAGTCGTCCTTGAACTCGATCCAGCCCGATTTGTAGTGCAGGGCTTTGGTCGTGGTGACGTTGTTGTAGGTGTAGGTATAGTTGAAGGGCGTGGGCAGGGGCGTGGCTTGCAGCGTGAGGTAGCCGTTGTTGACGCTGCAGGCGCTGGCGTCGTAGTACTCGTCCTCCGCGGCGTTGCCAATCAGGGTCAGGTAATTGGCGGGCGTGAACTTCCAGGGGGAGTTGTTGACCAAATCGGAGTGGCTGGAGTAGTTGAAGTTGTCTTCAAACTCCACGTGGAAATTGCTCAGATCCAGCTTGCTCTGGCCGTGTGCGGCGGCCCCAAGCCCGGCTAACAGGATGGGCAATATTCGTTTGGTAAATCTTTGAATCATATGATTTTATGAAAAAATTGGTGTTGGTTGAAAACGCGTTTACCAGGGCTGGGGTATGGAAAGCGGAGAAAGAACGGCTAATAAAAAAGCCCTAACCAGCACGGGCAAACCGCTGATCTGAGGAACAGCGGTACCGCAAGCTGGAAAGGGCAACAGGTGAGCAGGCAGGGCGGAGCCTAGCCGAAGCTAGGGGGTGGGCAAATATACGTGGCCGGGCGCGATGGAAAACCGCCGTACGGAACAGCTGGCCAGTCCGAACGGGACGACGCCGGAGCCACGTTTTTGCGCGGGCTCCGTCCCCCACAAACTGGGTATACAGACCAGGTTATTACTAACCTCGACCTAACATATTGGTTTGTCAAGCGTTAGCCCTGGTAAATTTCATCCTTCTTCCCACATAGCTATGGCTGACAACCCCCAAAACCGGACCTCCCACACCCTGAGCGACTCCACCACCAGCTTCAACATCACCCCCACCGCCGACCACGACCCCAGCGGCAGCGCGAGCAACGGTAACGGCCTGGCAACCGCCGGCAGCTCCCTGCTCGACCAAGCCAAGCAGTGGCTGGGGCAGGGCCGCGACCTGCTCGGCCAGCTGCCCCAACCGGTGAAGAATGCCGGCACCCAATTGCGTTCGGGTTACAACGGCCTGAGCACTACCCAAAAAGTAATGGGCGGGGCGCTGCTGGTGGTGGGCGCGGGCCTGCTACTGCGCGGCGGCAGCAACCAGAAATCCGCCGCCAAAGCATCCGGCAAATCGGCCGGCACTGACGGCACCGACACGCTGCGCGAGCTGCTGCTCTTCGTCAACGACCGGATTGAGGGCTACCAGCGGGCCGTGGCCGAAAGCAAGGACGCCGAGCTGCGCGGCTACTACAAGCAGCTCGTCAGCCAGAGCCAGCGCTTTGCCGGCGAGCTGAACGGCTACCTGCAGCGCCAGGGCGGTGGGCGTGAAACCGGCACCACCCTCAAGGGCAAACTCTACCGCCAGTGGATGGACGCCAAAGCCGCCCTCACCGGCACCGACGAAAAAGCCATCCTCGGCTCAAACGTCTACGGCGAGGAGTGGGCCCTCAAGGCCTACCAGGACGCCCTCAGCGACCCGATGCTGCCGGCCGTGCTGCGCCGCGAAGTGCAGCGCCAGTACAAACAGTCGCAAGAAACTTATGACCGGCTGAAGCGCCTCGAAAAGAAGGTATAGACGGCCCAGCTCTGCTGTCGAAATGCGGCCCGGGCGGGCGTGGGAGCTTTCCCGCGCCCGCCCGGGCCGCTGCGGTTGCAGGCTCCACAACCGCAGCAGCGTGACGCTACGAAGCCCGCGGGGCCAAACCGCACAAGACGGCGCGGGCTCAAAAATTCAGCTGGGCCTGCAGGCGCAGCAAGCGGCCGCGCTGCCGGTTGCCGCGGGTTTGCAGGTCCTCGAAGCGCCGGTCGGAAATCGTGTACATCGGCACCAGCTCCAGGTACTTTACCGGCTGCCATTCCAAGCCGATTTCCAGCTCGCGCACCCGGTAGCTGCGCGCGTCACGTTCGTACTTCTTGCCGCCCCGGTAGTACTGCCCGCGCACGAAGGGATACAGCTGCTGGCCGCCCACGCGGGCGCGGTAACTGGCGGTGGCGTAGCCGCCGTGCAGGCGCCGCACCTCGATGCTGTCGGTGGCGGGGTTGAATTCGGGGCCGCGGCCCACGTTGTACTCCATCTGCAGGCCGAAGGGCTGGGGGTAGAGCACCAAGGAGGCGGCAGCGCGCTCATCGGGGTAGCTGAGCGTGCCGTTGTGCTTGACGCCGCCCGTGAGCTGGTCCTTCGCCATGCTGTAGCGGCCGGAGTAGGCTTGCAGACCCGGCTCGATGATCTGCCGGCCCAGCGGCAGCGGGTAACTCGCGCGGGCTACCACGTGCAGGCCGTTGTTTTGCTCGGGGCGGTTGGCCGCCTGCCCGTTGTACACCCCGAAGGCCAGCACGCCGTAGTCGCCCGAGCCCTTCAGCCCGTCGTCGACGAGGGCTTTGAAGCGCCGCCGAACCGTAACCGGGGCCCAGTACAGAAAGGCGCCCAGGTCCCGCTCGTTGACCACGGCGCTGTTCAGCGCGTCGTTGCGGTCCAGCGGCAGCCGGTGCTGGCTCGACTGCATGTTCTCGAAGCCGTAGGGAATCTTGCTCTGGCCCAGGCGCAGCCGCAGGCGGCTTTGCGCATCCAGCCCGACGTCGAAATACGCGTCGCGGAGCTGGGCAAACTGCCCGGTGTTGCTGCCGCCGGGCGTGCTGGCAAAGTCGGGCTGCAGGTAGAAGTACACCCGCGGGTGCAGCTGCCCGTACACGATCAGGCGGATGCGGCGAAAGAAAATGCCCCCGTTCTCGCCCCAAGACTTGTCGCACTGCTCGCACTTCAGGGCGGAGTTGGTTTCGAGCAGCCGGTTGTAGCGCACCTGCATGTAGCCGCGGATGGACACGGCCTCGTACCACGGTTTTTTGCCGGTCGCGGGCTCGGTCGGCGGGGGCAGCAGGCGCTCCAGCCGCGGGCGGCCGAGGGTGTCGGGCAACGTTTGGGCCCAGGCGGGCGCGGCGCTCAGCAGCAGGGCGCTTAACAGATATTTCATGCAACCGTAACTCTCCCGCAAAGAGAGGCGGCAGCTGTTACTTCAGCGTGTCCCAGGCGTTAAGCCTGTGTTACCACGGCCCGCGCGGCCGGCTCAGGGCCGCAGCATGTAGATGTGCGGAATGCCATCCTCCAGGTAGCCTTCGCCCTGCTGCCGAAACCCGAAGCTTTCGTAAAACGCCTGCAGATACAGCTGCGCCCCGATCTTGATGGGCTGCGCCCCGAACAGGCGCGCGCACTCCTCGATGGCGTGCTGCATGAGCTGCCGCCCGAAGCCGTGGCGGCGCAGGCGCGGCGCGGCCACCACCCGCCCGATGCTCACCTGCTCGTAGCTCAGGCCGGGGCCGAAGAGCCGGGCGTAGGCCGCTAGCTCGCCCGCGGCCGTGAGGCCCAGCAGGTGGTAGGCGGCCTGGTCCTGCCCATCGATGTCCTGAAAGGCGCACTGCTGCTCCACCACGAACACCTCGCTGCGCAGTTGCAGCAGGGCGTACAGCTCGGCGGTGGTAAGGGCGGCGAAAGGCTTGGCGGTCCAGGTCAGGGTCATGGCGGGCAGAACGTAAGGGCGCAAAAGTACGGGCAAAGGGTCGTCCGGGCCGCTACCCCGCGCCGCGCTGCCGCATGCAACCTTGGTGGCGCGGCGGGCCTCTTCCTTCAAACCGCTTTCCCACACACCGCTTACCCGACACAGGTATGAAACTCTCCAAAGCAGTACTCGGGGCCGTGCTGATCGGCCTGACCGTGCAAACCACCGGCTGCGTCAAAAAAGACACCCCTGCGCCCAAAGGCGAACAAGGCGGCAAGGGCGGCAAGACCGTCACCCCGGACAACTGCCCCGGTTGCGGCATGGGCTAAGGCCCGGCACCCGAGTTGGCCATGGCAGAATCGCCCAGCATCCTTGCCACCGTCGCCTGCAATCTGGACGCCGACATTCTCTCGGCCGCTTTTCCGCTGCTGGAAGAGGGCCGGGTGGAGGCGCTGGAGTGGGCCTTCGACGCGCTGTACTGGACCGAACAGCCGCCCGCCTGGTTTGCGGATCTGCTGGATTCCTACAGCCAGGCCGGCCGGCTGATTGGCCACGGCGTGTACTTTTCGCTGCTGTCGGGCCGTTGGACGGCCGAGCAGCAGCAGTGGCTGCGGCAGCTGGCGCAGGTGGCTGCGCGGTTTCGCTTCGACCACGTGACCGAGCACTTCGGCTTTTTCACGGGCCAAAACTTCCACCACGGCGCGCCCTTGCCCGTTCCGTACTCGCCCGCGGCGCTGCGCCTCGGGCAAGACCGGCTGCAGCGCCTGCAGGCCGCCTGCCAGTGCCCGGTAGGGTTGGAAAACCTGGCCTTTGCCTACTCCTTGGACGAAGTTCAGCGCCACGGTGAGTTTCTCGACCAACTGCTGGCGCCGGTGAACGGCTTTGTTATTCTGGATCTGCACAACCTGTACTGCCAGCTCCACAATTTTGCCGTGCCCTACGAAGCGCTGATTGAGCTGTACCCGCTGGAGCGGGTGCGCGAAATCCACATTTCCGGCGGCAGCTGGGAGGCGTCGAGCCTGGTGCCGGGGCGCACGGTGCGCCGCGACACCCACGACGAAGCCGTGCCGGACGAGGTATTTGCGCTGTTGGCGCGCACGCTGCCCCGCTGCCCCAATCTGAAGTACGTGGTGCTGGAGCAGCTCGGCACCGGCCTCAAAACCGCCGCCAGCCGGGAGCAGTTTCGGCGCGACTTCCGCCGCATGGCGGCGCTGCTGGAGCCGCAGCGCACCGGCCGGCCCGCAGCCCCCGACAGCCCCTTTGCGCCCCTGCCGCTGGCGCCGGCCGGCCCCGCCGCCGAAGACGAAACCCTGCACGAGCAGCAGCGGCAACTCTCGCAGATTCTGGAAACGGCGCCCTCCTACGACGCAGCCCGGCAGCAGTTGCTGCAGTCCGGCCTCGCCGGCACCGACTGGCGCATCGAGCACTGGGAGCCGCACATGCTCGAAACGGCAGTCAACATTGCCCGCAAGTGGAAAAAGTAGCCATAAGCCCCACCGGCGCACGGCAAGGAGCAATTACAGCTTACAGCCCGCGCACGTAAGCGGCCATTCGTTCGCGGGTAGCGGCATCGGGCAGCTCACCTTCGGCGGCGCGTAGGTTGTCGGCTAGGTGGGCGGGGTTACTGGTGCCGGGTATCACGCAGGTGACGGCGGGATGGGAGAGGAGGAACTTGAGCAGAAACTGCGGCCAGCTGGTTATGCCCAACGCCGCGGCCCACGCCGGCAGGGGCTGGCCGCGCAGGCGCTGCAGCAGGCGGCCTTCGCCGAAGGGCCGGTTGATGAGCGTGGCCACGCCCAGTTCGGCCGCCGCGGGCAGCAGGCGCTGCTCGGCGTGGCGCTCGAAGATGGAGTAGTTGAACTGCACGAACTCCACCCGCTCCCGGCGCAGCACGCGCTCCAAGTCGAGGTGCATTTGGTCGGTGTAGTGGGTGAGGCCGAGGTAGCGCACCCGGCCGGCTTGCTGCCACTCGCGCAGGGTCGCCAGGTGCGTTTGCCAGTCCACCAAGTTGTGAATCTGCAGCAGGTCGAGGCGGGGGCGGCGCAGCTTGCGCAGCGAGGCTTCCAGCTGCGCAATACCCTCCTGCCGGCCCTGCGTCCACACTTTGGTGGCGTAAAAATATGCCTCGGGTGCGGGCAGGGCGGCCGTGAGCGTGCCCACGGCTTCCTCGGCCCGGCCGTACATGGGCGACGAGTCGATTACCGTGGCGCCGGCCGCCCGCAGGGTTTCCAGCGTCTGGCGCAGGGCGGGCTGGGCCGCGGCGTTGGCTACGTCGAAGGTTTGCCAGGTGCCCAGGCCGATGACGGGCAACGGCTCCTGGCTGGCGGGAATTGGGCGGGTGAGCATGGGGCTGCGCTTGGTCGACACCCTTGTACGCAGCGCGGCCGGCGGGGCTGCGCGACGGGGCACCGCTCCGCGCCAGCTCGGCGATTAAATGCCAGTCGGAAACGTGGCCGGCACAGGCTGCGTAAGCGCTACCTCCATCCCACTGAATCGTCATGAACAAGAAAGTCAAATTCGCCCGGGCCCAGCGCCCCAAGGGCGCCAGCACCAGCGCCGAACACCCCGGCACCGACCGTCAGCAAGGCACCAAACGCAAGGGCGCCAGCACCAAAACCATCATCGGCGCTTCGCTGATTGCCGCCGGGGCCGGCGCCCTCTACGTGCTGGGCCGCCGCAACTGGCCCGCCATCAAGCAGCAAGCCAGCAAGCTGAAAGACCAGGCCGGCAAGCTCGGCGAGCAAGCCGGGCAGGTAGCCGCCGACCTGAAAGGCCAGGCCAGCAAAGTGGCCGCCGACCTCAAGGAGCAAGCCGGCAGCGTAACGGCCGATCTGAAAGACAAAGTCGGCGGCGGTGCCCCGGCGGACCCGAAGGACAAAGCCGGCAAAGCCGCCGGCGTGGCCAAAAGCTCCAAGCCGGCCGGGGAGGCCCCCGTCGACGTGGCCCTGAACAAGGAAGTGGCCGAATCGACTAAGTCGAGCCCGAAAGCGGCCAGCGGCTTCACCGACGAAGGCGCCACCGGCAACAACGACTAAGCCGGCAGCCGCCACGCACCAAGCCCCGCCGCTTGCCCGAACGGGCAGGCGGCGGGGCTTGGTCGTTTTTGAGAAACCGCTCACGTAAGTCTACCCGTCATGGAAACGGATCCTGGCTTCTTCGTGGCCGCGCCGCTGGCTTTGTTGTAGCCGCTTGACAGGGCGCTGCAACTATGCAAGGCCGCCGCAGGCAGGTGCACCGACCTGCGGCGCGGCGGTGCCAGGCCCGGCGAACCTACTCCCGCGTCAGCAGCATGGCCCCGTAGGAGTAGCCGCCGCCGAACACCGTCACCACCACCCGGTCGTGGGGCTGCAGGCCGGGCAGCGTGTCGGCCAGGCCGATGGCGGCGCCCGCGCAGCCGGTGTTGCCCAGCGTTTCCACGTTCGACACGAGGCGTTCCGGCGCGAGGCCGGTGTTGCGCAGCACCACGTCGCTGATGCGCTTGTTGGCCTGGTGCGGTATCAGCCAGCGCAAATCCTGCACGGTGAGGCCGTGGCGCGTGAGCACCTGCTCGGTTACCTGGGTCATGTACTGGCAAGCGTACTGAAACACGTCGCGGCCGTGGGGCATCACGATGCCGCGCTCCACCGGCTTCAGCGTCACGCTGGTGGTGGCCTTGCCCACGGTGGCCGCCCCGGCCGTCACCACCTCGTCGACGCGCAAGTCGGTGTCGGTCAGCTTTTCGGGGGTGAGGAGCAGGGCCGCCGCGCCGTCGCCCCACAGGTGGCCGGCCACGGTGTCGTGCTCGTTGTTGTAGGCCGTGTTGTGCTCGGCAGTGACGACCAGCGCCCGGCGGGCTTTGCCCAGGGCGAAGTAGCCCTCCACGATTTCCACCGCGTTCAGCAGCGAGGAGCAGGCCGAGGAAATGCTCACGACCGGAATATCGGCCACGCCCAGTGCGTGCTGCACGGCGTGGGCCAGGGTCACGATGGTGTCGTGGGGCGTGTAGGTGGCGCCCACGATGAGGTCGATGTCGGCCGTGGCTATGGCCGGGGTTTCGCGCAGCACCCGTTCGGCGGCCGCAATGGCCATGGTATTGGTGTTTTCGCCCGGGGCGGCGCGGCGCCGCTCGCGGATGCCGGTGCGCTCAATAATCCAGTCGGAGGCCAGCCCGTTCAGGCGGGTAAAATGGTCGTTGGGAACAACGGTGGTCGGCAAATACGCCGCAACGTGGTGCAGGTACACAGAAAAAGATGGGGTAGGCAGACAAGGAACAACGGCACGGTAACGGGGGAAAGCGTCTGGCCGGGCCGAAGGTAGGCAGCCTTTCCGTACGGCGGGCACGCGGCGGCGTTGTCGGCGGTAGCGCCGCGGTAACCCCGCCCCCGGCGGGCCGTACCACCCAAGGCGCGGGGGCCGCGTGCCGGGACCCCGCCCGGTCGTGCGCCGCCGCTTGATTATCAGGTATGTGGATGGTTTTTTCGCTGCTGGCAGCGTTGTCGGCCGCTATTGTGGTGACTTTGTCGAAAATCGGCCTCAAAAACGTGGACCCGGTGCTAGCCTTTGCCGTGCAGGCCGTGCTGATTTTGCTGGTGTCGTGGGGCGTGGTGACGTGGCAGGGCAAGCTGCCCGACGTGAGCAGCATTCCGCGCCGCGACCTGCTGTTTCTGGTGGCGGCGGGCGTCGTCACCTGCCTGTCGTCGCTGTGTTCCTTTCAGGCCCTCAAGCTCGGCGCCGCCTCCCGCGCCGGCGTGCTCGACAAAGTTTCGCTGGTGTTCGTGGTGATTCTGGCCGTCGTGTTCTTGAAGGAAAAGCTGAACTGGCAGCTAGTGCTCGGCGCCTTGCTGATGGTCGGCGGCGCGGTGCTCATTGCCCTTTCGCAAAAGGCGGCGAACAACTAGGCCGGCCGCCGCATCAGGGCGCTGCGTCGGCTGCGGCCGGCGCGTAAAAGCCCCAGACGCCGTTGGAAAATTCGCCGGCGGCAAACAGCACCGGCGCCTCGGGCGGGCCGAGGCGGTACACGTTAAACTGCTTGGCGACGCCGTAATGCGGGTCGATGACGCGGGCCGTTTGGGGCTGGGCGGTCCAGGGGTGCTGCCACACGTCGAGGCCACCGATGCGGAACGTTTCGCCGTCGAGGCAGCTGCCGATAAAATGCCAGTTCATGCGAGCGGGGCGGTAAGCGCCGCCGGCAACGATGCCCTTGCGCGGCGGCGGTTCGTAAACATAAGCGCGTCCGGGCGTTGCCAGCGACTCCGCCCGGCATCTTTCTCTTCTCAGAGCCATGAAAAAGCTATTGTTCTTGCTTGCCCTGCCGCTGCTGGCGGCTTGCTCCGCCACCGAAGTCAAGTCGACGGAGCAGGCGCCCGGCGTGAATTTTGGGGCCTACCGCACCTACAACTTCATGCCCGGCGAAGCCCGCAACGAAGCCGAATTCCGTCGCGCCAGCGTAGGCCTCGACGAAGTGAAACAGGCCGTGGCCCGCGAAATGGAGCGCCGCGGCTACCGGCGCGCCGAGCAGCCCGAGCTGTGGGTCAACATCGGGGTGGTGAACGAGGAAAAGGTGCAAACCCGGCCCGGCGACTTCCGCACCGACGCCGCCCCTTACTACATCGGGCAGCGCACCTACCATTGGCAAGCCGGCGACGTCCCCGTGGGCACCTACGCGGTGGGCACCGTCACCGTCGACGTAGTGGACGCCGGCCGCAACGACTTGGTGTGGCAAGGCGTCACGGCCAGCCCGCTCAGCAAGGACCCGGCGAAGTCGGCCCGGCGGGTAGACGAGGCCATTACCGAGCTGTTCGGGCGCTACCCGGTGCCGGCGCGCTAAGGACGCGGCGGCCTGGTTCAGACTCCGCTCCCGGTGCCTCCGGCAACGGGGCATGGCGCTGGGAGCGGGTGGCTCGGGCCGGTGACCCAACACAAACGCGGCGGCTGAAAACTCAGCCGCCGCGTTTGTGTTGGGTGAATACCCGTACAGGCTACAGCCCGCCGCGGTTGGTCGTATCGTCGTGCTCCTCGCTCATGCGGCGCTGCTGGAAGGCTTGGTCGCCTTCGAGGCGCTCCACTTCCACATCGGTGCGGCGCACTGTGCCGCGTACGGTTTCGTCGCGTTCCTCCACGTTTTTGCCCAGGCGTACTTCCTCCACCACGCGGGCTTCCTTGCCGACCACCGGCACTTCGGCGCGCTCGGTAATTTCCATTTCGCCCTCGCGGAAGTTTTTGATGTCGGCCTCGGTGGCCGGGCGGTTCACCGGTACGCGCTCCACGTTTACGTGCTCTTCGCGCAGGCGCAAGTGCTCTTCGACCGGGCGTTCCACGATGCGGCTGCGCAGGCGGGCGCCGCCGGTTTCCACCACGCGCTTGCCCACCTGCATCTGCTCCTCGATGATGGGAATGGCGCCTGTGGTGTTTTGCGCGGCCGCCCCCTGCTGATTCAGGCTTTGCTGGCCGGCACCCATCCAGCCGGAACGGTACTGCTGGGCACGCTCATCCACGTCGACGGCGCCGCAGCGGTCCAGCACGTCGCGGGCGCGCTCGGCCTCCTGCGAGGTATCGGCGTGCACCGTTACCATGGCACCGCGCCGGGCCACGCTGGAGTAGCGCTCCACTTCGTCGTCGCTGTTGAAAAGCGAACGGAAAAACCCACTGATGCCGTCGTTGTCGGCCTGCGCACGGGTGGCCTCAGCGCTGGCGCCTTGGGCCGAAATATCTATATGGTCACGGGTTACCCCGACGGATTCGAGTTGTTGGGCGGCTTGACGAGCTTGGTTGGCGTCGTCGAACATGCCAATGACGGTTTGTTGTGCCATGGTGTTTGGATCAGGTTGAGTAAGAAAAGAAACAAAAACGACGAGCCGGAGCTCAACTCGCCGGGTTAGGCGGGGAGTGGCCGCTGAGGCGCTCCACGATGATTTCCTCTTGGCGCAGTGTGACGGGCTGGGTGGTGTCGGCCTGCACCTGGCGCTTGGTAATGCGCACTTCCTCCACGAAAAGGATGCGCTTTTCTACCACGAGCACCTCGCGCAGCACCGGCATGATGGTAGTGTCGCCCTCCTGGCGCACGGCCGGCGGGGCTACGTCCACGTACTGGTTTATCGGTATGCGTTGCACCTCGATTTCCTCGCGCACGGTGGGCGCCGTCACGTCGTGGTGCTCCTCGTGCACTTGCTTGGTCACGCGCAGGCGGCCGGTTTCAACCACTTCGCTGCCCACGCGCAACTGCTCCTCGATGACGGGAATCACGATGGGCTGCTCGGCAGGTACGGACGCAGTGGATGCGTCGAGCGGACGATTCTCGGGTGTGGGATGCATGGCAGGTGGGGGCAAGGCCCGGCGCTGGGTAAAGGCGGGCAGGTGAACCGCTTCCGGAGCCGTCGGGCAATTATTAGGTAGGCTTACGCCGGGTAACTAATATTGTTATTGCCCAGTATTCTATAATTTTATTTATGCAATATAAGATATATAGTACTGTTTACGAGCAGATAAGGGTTGTTTTTAACCAAGTCTAGGCCGCGTGAGCTGCGGCAACTTCGGCCAGAAATGAATTCCAGCGGATATTACGCAGTGCTACTTGGGACAGAAAAAGTAGACGCTGGATAGCCGACCCAGGCAACAACTACGGGTAAATCGGATTACCCACTACCGAAAGGCCTGATGACACGCCACGCGCGCCGCCGGCGAGTCGGCCCGCGTGGCGCAATTGGGCCGTCCGGTAACTGTGGAGGTTGTGGCGCCGGGCTGCGTGCTGCAAACCGCAGAACCTACTGATATATTTGTGCTTCCACCCGCGGCGGCTACCTGCCCCTGCCGCTGACTTTTCTGCTCTTCCGTGCCGCTTTCTTTCTTCTGCCGCTTTGTGCTCCGGGGCTTGCTCTGCGCGGTAGCCCTGTGGGGGCTGGCCAGCGGTTCGTCACGGGCGGCACCGGGTGCACCGGTGCTCGACAGCCTGCTGCGCCAAGCGCAGACGCCGCAGCTCTCTGATACCGCCCGAGTGCTGCTGCTGTGCCGCATTAGCGACCAGTACTGGGCCCGCAATACCGACTCGGCGGCTGCCTACGCCGACCGCGCCCTGGCCCTGGCCCGGCGCACCGGCTACCGCCACGGCGAGGGCGAAGCGCTGAACCGCCAGGGCGCGGCCCTGCGCGAAAGCAACCTGGCCCGGGCGCTGGAGCTGTTTCAGGCGTCGCTGCGCCTGGCCCAGGCCACCCACGACCGGGCCCTGCAGGCCCAGAACCTGCGCAGCATCGGCATCATCTACGTGTATTTGCGCGACCGGCAGGTGGGCCTGAGCTACTACTTTCAGGCGCTGCGCCTGGGCCAGCAGCTGCGCGACGAGCAGCGGCAGGTGTTGGACCTGAGCAACATCGGGCTGGCCTACGACCTCTACAACCAACTCGATTCGGCGGGGTACTACCAGCAGCAGGCCTACGCCATGGCCCAGCGCTTACACTCGCCCACCAACTACATTTTGTACGGGCTGGGGCAGGAAGCCCGCAAGCAGGGCCGCGTGGCCGAAGCCCTGGGCTACTACCGCCGCAGCATCGCCGAATCGAAGCGCCTGCAGCACCTGCGCTGCCTCAACTTCGCCTACGTGGGCCTGGCGGCGCTCTACCAGCAGCAGGGCCGCCCCGATTCGAGCATCTACTACGCCCGCCTGGGTTACCAGGCCGCCCAATCCAACGGCTTTCTGCGGGGCGTGCTCAATGCCAGCACCCTGCTCACCCAGCAGTTTACGCGGCGCGGCCCCGTCGACAGCGCTTTTAAGTACCAGGGACGTATGCTGGTGATGAAGGACACGCTCTTCGGGCAGGAGAAGGTAATGCGCTTGCAGAGCCTCGACTACCGGGAGCGGCAGCGTGCCCAACAGGCTACCGTCGCCCAGCAGGAGCTGCGGGCCCGTTACCAGAAATACGCCCTGCTCGGCGGCATGGCGGCCTTGCTGGCGCTGGTAGGCCTGCTGGGCTGGCACCAGCGCCAGCAAGGCCGCGCCAACGCGGCCCTGCAAGCCTCCTTGGTGGAGCTCAAACAGACGCAGGCTCAGTTGGTGCAGCGCGAGAAGATGGCCTTTTTGGGCGAGCTGACGGCCGGCGTGGCTCACGAGCTGCAAAACCCGCTGGGGTTCGTGAAACAATTTGCCGCCGCCGGCACCGACCTGCTGGCCGCCATCAACGGGCAGCAGCGCCTAACCGGCGACGGAGCCCTGGACCGCGAAATCCTCGACGGGCTTAAGGATAATCTGCTCAGCATCAGCCAGCACGGGCAGCGGGCCACGGCCATCATCCGGGGCATGCTCGACCACGCCCGCACCGGCCACACCCCGCGCCAACCCACCGACCTCAACGCCCTGGCCGCCGAGCAGCTCGGTCTGGCCTACGAGGGCCTGCGCCAGCAGTTTACCGATTTTGAGGCCCGGCGTCACCTCGACTTGGCTCCGCAGCTGCCAGTGCTGCACGTGGCGGCCCAAGATCTGGGCCGCGCCCTGCTGAACCTGTGCACCAATGCCTTTTACGCCGCCCGCCAGCGTCAGCAAGCCGCTGCGCCCGGCTACCTGCCCACCGTGACGCTGCGCACCCGGCCGCTGCCCGACGGCGGGGCGGAGGTGCAGGTGCAGGACAACGGCGTGGGCATGAGCCCCGCGGTGCAGGCGCAGGTGTTCGAGGCCTTTTTCACCACCAAGCCCGTGGGCGAAGGTACCGGCCTGGGCCTGGCTCTCAGCCATGACATCGTGACGACCGGTCACGGCGGCACGCTCACGCTGCAGTCGGAGGAGGGCGTGGGCACTACGTTTACCATCACGTTGCCCGGCGCTTAGGCCGCTGTGCGCCGCCGGGTCGCGCGGCCTGGAGCCGCCGCGAGTGGCTGAATCACTCGCCGAATAGCAAGGGCCGATGGCAACTGGGATAAAACCGCCCTAAGCCGCTTCACCGGCCTCATCCGGCATCAACAAGACGAAACAGCTAGGCCCGGCTCGCTCGGTTGGATGCGTCCGCGTTTAACCAGCCGGAGCGAAGCTGTTGGGCGTACGCAGTGGCATCCTCGGCGGAGCAACGGTCGAGGATAGTGCGGGCGCGCGCGGCTTCTTCGTCGGAGGAAGCGTGCACCGTCACGGTGGTGCCGTGGCGGGCTAGCTCGGCGTAGCGCTGGGCTTCCGAGTCGCTGTTGAACACCGTGTGAAAAATATCCTCGATGACGCCGTGCGCAGCCGGAGGCGTCGGATTGAGCGGGTCGTGCACGGCCACGGCGATATGCTCGTGCCGTACGTCGTGGGCCTCCAGCTCTTGGGCGGCTTGCTGGGCCCGGCTGGCGTCTTCGAAGACGCCGATAACGGTGTGATGTGCCATGATGGAAAAGGGGGGTAGAGCGTGAAAGCAATTAGTGGTGAGGGTATTAATTAGGTACGTGGTAGCTGGGGCACGGTTGCTGATGCCTGGGTCGGGCGCCGCCAGCCCGCGCCCGGCGGCCGCAACTTCATCGGGCAGACGGACGCTTCATCCGGCTTATCCGACGCTTCGGTAGCAGCAAGTGGCGCGCAGGCCCCCGCGGCGGCCACTTTTGACGCAGAACCTCGCCCTTCTGCGCTATGAAACGTCCGCTCCTCCTCGCCCTGCCGCTGCTGCTCACCACCAGCGCCGTCGTGGCCCAAGCCACCAGCACCACCCTCAGCGGCACCGTGCGCGACGCCGCCGGCCAGCCCCTGCCCGGGGCCAACGTGTTCCTGAAAACCACCTTCGACGGGGCCACCACCGACTCGCTCGGCCGCTTCCGCTTTACCACTCGCCAGACGGGCTCCCTACCGCTGCTGGTGACGCTGCTCGGCTACCAGCCTCAGGAGCAGCCCGCCCCGCTCGACGGCCAGCCGCACCGTTTCGCCGTGGTGCTGAAGGAAGTGCGCAACCAGCTCGGCGACGTGACCATCACCGCCGGCTCCTTTGAGGCCAGCGACGAAAAGCGCAGCACCGTGCTCACCACCCGCGACGTGCAAACCACCGCCGGGGCCCTGGCCGACATCAACGGGGCGCTGAACACCTTGCCGGGCACCTCGCGGGTGGGGGAGGAGGGCAAACTGTTCGTGCGCGGCGGGGCGGCCGGCGAAACCCGGCAGTACCTCGACGGCCTGCCCCTGCAAAGCCCCTACAACGCCTCGGTGGCCGGCGTGCCCTCCCGCGGCCGCTTCTCGCCGAACCTCTTCAAGGGCACCGTGTTCAGCACCGGCGGCTACTCGGCCGAGTACGGGCAGGCCCTTTCGGCGGTGGTGGGGCTGAATTCCTACGACCTGGCGCCGGAAACGCAGACCGGCATTTCGCTTTTGTCGGTGGGGCTGAGCCTCTCGCACCAGCAGCGCTTTGAGCGCAGCTCGGTGGCCGTGACGGGCGACTACACCAACCTGCAGCCCTACTACGGCGTGGTGCCCCAGCGCTGGGGCTGGACCACCGCCCCGCAGTCGGCGGGCGGCTCGCTGGCGGTGCGCCAGCGCGTGGGCGAGCTGGGCATGCTGAAGGTGTACGGCGCGGCCACCCGGTCGGCCTTCGCCCTGCGCCAGCCCGACCCGGCTTTCGACGGCGGCCGGCCGGTGGCGCTGCGCAACAACAACGAGTACCTGAACGCCACGTTCCGCTCGCCCTTGCGCCGCGGCTGGAGCCTGCAAACCGGCTTGGCCGGCACCCGCGACGAGCAGGACATTCGCCCCGACGTGCAGCGCGTCCGCGAGCTGGAGCAGAGCTTGGTGGGCCGCGTGGTGCTGACCAACGACTCGGCCGGCACCTACTGGAACCTCAAGCTCGGCGCCGAGGGGCTGGCCCAGCGCTACCAGCAGCAGTACCAGCCCGCGGCCGAGGACGCGGCCCCGGTGCTGCGCTCGGGCTTCGACGAAACCCGCGCCGCCGCCTTTGCCGAGTCGGACATTGCCTTCAGCAACCAGCTGGTGGCCCGGGCCGGCGCCCGCGCCGAATACTCACGGGTGCTCGGCCGCTGGAACGCCGCCCCGCGCCTGGCCCTGGCCTACCAGCTGGCCGAAGGCACCCAGCTCTCGGGCGCCTGGGGCTACTTCTACCAGACGCCGGCCAACGACCTGCTGCGCTTCGGCCAGTACAACCCCGGGCTGCGCTTCGAGCGGGCCACGCACTACCTGGTCTCGTACCAACGGGTGAAAAATGACCGCACGCTGCGCCTGGAGGCCTATTACAAGGACTACGCCCACCTCGTGCGCTACGCCCCGCTGGGCCTGACCGGCACCGTGCTGCTGCCCGTCAGCCCCGGCAGCTACCAGAGCACCGGCCGGGGCTACGCCCGCGGCGTGGACGTGTTCTGGCGCGACAAGAAAACGGTGAAGGGCCTCGACTACTGGGTCAGCTACGGGCTGGTGGACACCCGCCGGCAGCAGCGCCAGGACCCGCAGCTGGCCGTGCCCACCTTCGCCTCGCGCCACAACCTCTCGGTGGTGAGCAAATACTGGGTGCAGCCCCTGCACACGCTGCTGGGTGCCACCTTCAGCTACGGCTCCCCGCGCAGCTACTACGACCCCAACTTGCCCGGCTACAACCAGGGCCGCACGCCCAGCTACCAGGACCTGAGCCTGAACCTGAGCTACGTGACGAGCATCCGCCGCAACCTGACCATCGTGCACGTGTCGTGCTCCAACGTGCTGGGCCGCAACAACGTGTACGGTTACCGCTACGCCGCCACACCCGACGCCAGCGGCCACTACCCGGGCGTGGCCGTGACGCCCGCCGCCCCGCGCATGCTGTTCGTGGGCCTGCTCATCTCCATCAACAAAAAACGCCCCGCCGACACCGAAACCGCGCCGGAGTAGCCCGGAGCCCGGTGAAGCCCGGCCGCCGTGGCACCCCCGGGGCCAAACCGGCGCAACGCTTCGGCCCTACTCGGCAACGGTTCATCCGCTCCATCCGGCGCTTCGGAAACCCAAAGTTTCGGGCGCGGCCGCCGGCCTCCACCTTTGAATCACCAGCCCGGCAACCCGCCCGCTGCCCTCACCCTCCATTCCTTTCCGTCCCCATGAAAACCAACCTGCTTCTCCTCGCCCTGGCCGCTGCTTCGCTGACCCCCGCTGCCGCCCAACAAGCCAAGCCCGCCGCCCCGGCCACCGCCCAAGCCGCCCCCGCCGGCTACCAGGACATGCTCGGCGCCACCATTCAGGAGGTGATGAGCACCGGCGACGCGGCCCAGCTGAAAGAGCTGGCCGGCAAGCTGGAGCGCGCCGCCGCCGTGGCCCCCGCCGACTGGCTGCCGCGCTATTACCAGAGCTACGCCCTGCTCATTGCCACCTTCCAGGGCAAGGAAGACGGCGATGTGAAGGACAAGCAGCTCGACCAGGCTGAAACGGCGCTGCAGCAGGCCCGCAAGCTCGGCGGCGACGAGTCGGAGCTGCTGGTGCTGCAGGCCTACATTCACCAGGCCCGGCTGGGCATCGCGCCGATGACGCGCTCCATGACTTACTCGGCTAAAGTCAAGGAGGCGCTGGCCGAGGCGCAAAAGCTGAACCCGGCCAACCCGCGCGTGTACTTGGTACAGGCCAACAACTTGTACTTCACGCCCAAGATGTTTGGGGGCGGGGCCGAAGCCGCCAAGCCGGTGTACGACGAGGCCAGAACCCGCTACGCCGCCTTCAAGCCCGCCACGCCCAATGCCCCGAACTGGGGCGAGCGGCAGCTGCTGGGCCGCCTGAAGCAGTACGAGGCCGGCAGCGCCCAAGCCGCCAAGTAAGCCCGCCGGCCCGCCGCCCGGCCCCGGTTGCCACCGCCGCAGCCGGGGCCGGGCGGCGGGCTCATGCTTCCCACTTATCTTGCCCCGCCCAATGCCCGCTTCTGCCCCCGCCATGACCGACCACACCCCCCGGATTCCGCCGCTGCGCCGCTGGTCGCTGCAGAACCGGCGCCGCTGGCTGCGGCTGCTGCTGTCGGTGCTGATTCTGTCGGTGTTTACCAGCACCACTACCTGCCCCCGTTGCTGGGGCAATGCCCAAGACATGCTGGTCAACTTCGTGATGAACGTGGCCTACTCGCTGGGGCTGTGGCTGAGCAACGGCTACTCCGTCGACTGGCTCGACGGCTACGTGTCGTGGCGCGAGGAGCCGGTGAAGCGTCTGCTGCTCACGCTGCTGCTCTCCATCGGCGGCTCGTTGCTGGTGGTCGTGATTATCAACTTCGGTCTGTTGGTGCTCTATCAGGGCCGCCCCGTGGAGGTGCTCTGGTCGGTGGCCATCTGGCCGCGCTACGTGTTTCCGCTGGGCATGGCCATGATGATTTCGCTGGTGCTCCACAGCCGCTCCTTCCTGCTGAGCTGGCGCGAGGCGCTGGTGAAAAACGAGCGGCTGCAAAAGGAAATGGCCCAGGCCGAAGCCGAAACCCTGCGCCAGCAGCTCGACCCGCACTTTATGTTCAACGCCCTGAACGCGCTGACTTCGCTGGTGGAGGAAGAGCCGAAAGTGGCCGTGCGCTTTATTCGCCAACTCTCGCTGGTGTACCGCTACGTGCTCGACGCCCGCGGCCGCGAGGTGGTGCCCCTGCAGGACGAGCTGGAATTTGCCGAGTCCTACCTGTTTTTGCAGCGCATCCGCTACGGCGAGGCCCTACGGGTGACCATGCCCAGCGCGGCCCAGGTGCCGGCCGACGCCGTGGTGCCCCCGCTCAGCCTGCAGCTGCTCATCGAAAACGCTCTGAAACACAACGTGGCCACCGCCAGCCAGCCCCTGCAGCTGCGCATCGAACTGGATCCGACCGGCCGCCGCCTGCGGGTGGTTAACTCCCTGCGCCCGCGCCGCGTGGCCCCGGGCGAGTCGACAGGCATCGGGCTGCCCAACCTGCAAGGGCGCTACCGCCACCTCACGCCCGAGCCGGTGCAGGTGCAGCGCGACGACGCTGAGTTTCGCGTGACGCTGCCCGTGCTGGCAATACAAGGGTGAAATTGTGAAAGTGAAGTTGTGAATCACCTTTGCAGCGCAACTAGGCCCAAAAGATAGTATTCACCACTTCACCACTTCACCACTTCACCACTTCACCACTTCACCACTTCACCACTTCACCACTTCACCACTTCACC
>NZ_JAJFAV010000029.1 GCF_020711235.1 Hymenobacter sp. 15J16-1T3B
CACCGTGCGCTGGACCGCCCCGGCCCCGGCCGCCGCTTTCCCCGCCCCGCGCGGCTACCGCCTCTACCGCGCCGAGGGCCAGAACCCGGCCGCGACGGCCTTCTCCTTGGTGCGCACGGCCACCAGCCTGAGCGACACGGTGCACGTGGACACCAACCTGGACACGCAAAACAAGGCTTACACTTACCGCGTGGATTTCTTCCGCGGCACGCCCGAGGTGCTGGAGCAAACCGCCCCGGCCAGCTCCGTGCGCCTCAACGCCGTGGCCAACCCCACGGCTACAACCGTCAAGCTGACCTGGACCTACAACGTGCCGTGGGACAACAGCCAGTCGCGCACCCGCATTTACCGGCGGGATGCGGACCCGGCCGCCCCCTTCGTGCTAGTGGGCGACACCCTGGGCACCCGCACCGGCGGCACCTTCACGGACCGCAGCAGCTCGCTGCGCAAAGACCAGACGTACTGCTACCGCGTGGAAACGGTGGGCACTTACGGGGCGCCCAATCAGCCCAGCAACCTGATCAACCTAAGCCAGGTGCAGTGCGTGACGCTGGCCGCCATTCCGTGCACGCCGGTGCTGACGCTGCTGCCCGTCAACTGCGACAGTATTGCCGCCCTGGCGCAGCAGGCGCCTAACCGCGGCCGGGCCCTGCTCTACACCAACCGGCTGACCTGGACGGTGGGTACCACCCCGGCCGGCTGCGGCCGCAACGTGTCGTACTACCGGGTGCTTTACAGCCCTACACAGGACGGGCCGCTGCTGGAAATCGGCCGCACGCCGGTGCGCAGCTTTGTGCACAGCAACCTAGCTTCGGCGGCGGGCTGCTACGCAGTGGTAGCGGTGGATTCGCTGGGCAACAGCAGCGCCCAAAGCAATGTGGCCTGCCAGGACAACTGCCAGTTCTTCCTGCTGCCCAACATCTTCACCCCGGACAACGACGGCCGCAACGACGTATTCCGCCCGATTTCGTCTTCGCCCATTGTACGGGCCAAGGTGCAGATTTTCAACCGCTGGGGCGCCAAGGTGTACGAAGGCAATGCGTCTTCCGACCTGACGCTGTGGGACGGCGGCGGGGCAGCCCGCAACGAAAGCGGCGGCCGTGACTCGGGCGCCAAGGCCACGGCCGGTACATACTACTACCTCATCGACGTACAGTTTGCCGACCTCAACCGCACCACCAAAACCTACAAAGGCTGGGTAGAGGTAATGCGCTAAACGGCGCGGATCAGTCCATAAAAGGGCCGTCGGCAACGATGGCCCTTTTTGTTGGCTGATGGGCTACGAATCGGTGGCGCCCTGGCACTGATGCTGGCGGTGCTGTTCTGTACACCCGCCCAAACCGGCTGGCGCGGGCCATTTCCTCGTGCTGGGTAGCGTCGGACAATAGGGAAGTGCGACGCCTGCCGCTGGCCCAAGTCGGGGTGCAGAAGCTGTCGACTGGCTAAGATTTTTCATCCGCCGCAACGATAATTGAAAGCCAGGCGGCATCCTCCGCGTGGGTGACAAACGCCCGGGGCGCCGGCTGACGTGCCGCGGAAGCGAGGGCGGCCGGGTTTTGCGCATAAGGGCTTCATTGCGCACCTTGCGGCCCGTTTGGGCGGCCGCGCCGTACAACGACTTCACAACGCTTTTCCCCACCGACCTTTCCCCGCATGAAAGCAGTAGTATTTCCCGGCCAGGGCAGCCAGTTTACCGGCATGGGCCGCGAGCTGTTCGAGCAGCACCCCGAGGCCCGCGCCCTGATGACGCAAGCCAACGACATCTTGGGCTTTTCGCTCACCGACATCATGTTCTCGGGCTCCGAGGAAGACCTGCGCCGCACCGACGTGACGCAGCCCGCCATTTTCGTGCACTCGGTGGCGCAGTTTGTGGCCACGCCCGGTTTGCAACCCGCCATGGTGGCCGGTCACTCCCTGGGCGAATTTTCGGCCCTGGTGGCCGCCGGCGTGCTGAAGTTTGAAGACGCGCTGCCGCTGGTGGCCCGCCGCGCCCAGGCCATGCAGGCCGCCTGCGAGGAACAGCCCGGCACCATGGCCGCCATCCTCGGCCTCGACGACGCTACCGTGGAGCGCATCTGCCAGGAAATTACGCAGGCCGGCAACGTGGTGGTGGCCGCCAACTACAACTGCCCCGGCCAGCTGGTCATCAGCGGCTCCAAGGCCGGCGTCGAGCAGGCCTGCGAAGCCCTGAAAGCCGCCGGCGCCAAGCGGGCCCTGCCGCTGCCGGTGGGCGGCGCCTTCCACTCCCCGCTGATGCAGTCGGCCGAGGCGGCGCTGGCCGAGGCTATTGGGCGCACCACTTTCAGCACTGGCCGCTGCCCGGTGTATCAGAACGTGGACGCCGCTGCTCACTCCGCCCCCGACGAAATCCGCCAAAACCTGATCCGCCAGCTGACCGCGCCGGTGCGCTGGACGCAGTCGGTGCAGCGTATGAGCGAGGACGGCGCCACCGAGTTTGTGGAGTGCGGGCCGGGCAAGGTGCTGCAGGGCTTGGTGAAGAAAATTTCGCCCCAGGCCGCCACGGCTTCGGCCCAATAACCCGAGCCATTTCAGTACGTTCGTTGAAAGAGCCGGTGCCAACCGGCTCTTTTAGCATCCGCCCCACCGCATGAACCCTGCCGCACCTGCCGCATCTTGGTTGAGGCCCCGCGCGGCCGTGGGGGCCGCGGCGGCGCTGGCCACGGTGCTGCTGCTGGGCCTGCTGCTCTACGCGTTGTTGCCCGGCCTGGCCCGCACCGCCGACTCCCGCCACTACCTGGCCGCTGCCGCGAGCGTGGCCAGAACGGGCCAGTTGCTCAACGCCGACGGCACGCCCTATACTTCCTGGGGGCCCCTGTATCCGCTATTGCTGGCCCTGGGCGGGTCGCACGCAGTGGCCTGGGCTACCGCGCTGCACCTGGTGGCCAGCGTGGGGTGCCTGTGGAGCTGGGGCTACCTGGCCGCGCAGTTGCTGCCGCGCCGCGCGCTGGTGGCGTGGGCGCTGGTGGGGCTGGCGCTGGCCGCGCCCTGGCTGATTACGGCCAAGTTCATCTGGGCCGAAGCGGGCTTTCAGGCCTTGTTCGGGCTCTACGCGGTAGCCTTGTACCGCTGGCTGCGCACCGGACGGGCAGGCGGGTTGGCGGCGGCTACGGTCGTGGGCCTGCTGCTGCCGCTGCAGCGCACCTCCGGCGTGTTCCTGCTGCTCGGCGTGGGCTTGGGAATAGGGCTGGCTTATCCGGCCGAATTGCGCCGCTGCTGGCGCGGGCTGCTGCTGCACGCGGCCGTTATCGGCAGCGGGGTAGGAGGGTGGCTGTGGTACGCCCAGCGCGCGGCCCTGCGACCCGAGGTGTACCGCAGCCGGGGCTGGCAGGGCCTGCGCGAAACCTTCGGCGACTACGGCTACGTGCTCACGCGCTGGCTGGTGCCGGTGCAGCAAGCCGGCTGGCCCAAGCACTGGCTGTTCGAGCTGCTGCTGCCCGGGCTGCTGCTGGGGCTGGCGGCGCTGGCGTGGCGCAGCCGCCGGCCCTTCCTGCGCCTGCTCGGCACAGTCATGCTCACCTATCTGCTGTGCCACATTGGTATTACGGTGATGAGCCGGGCCGGCGGCAACGTGTACGACGTGGAGCGCTACGCCGCGGCCGTCTACGGCCCGTTTGTGCTGCTGCTGGCCGATGGGGCCGCCCGCCTGGCCGCCGGCCGGCGCTGGCTGCTGCTGCTGCTGGCCTGCTGGCTAATCTATCCGGCGGTGCGGGCGGTGCGGGTGGCGCGGTTTTGCCACCAGCTGCCGGTGCCGCCCCGCTGACGGTGCCCTACAAATCCCCGAGCCAAGGCTCGACGGGCAGCTTGTCGGGGCAGTCGGCCAGCAGGTCGGCCACCGACTTGCCGAGCTGCGGGTGCACGTAGGTGGTAGCAATGTCGGCCAGGGGCATCAGGGCAAACAGGCGCTCGGGCAGGCGCGGGTGCGGAATGGTCAGCGCGGGCGTATCAAGCACGAGGTCGTCGTAGAAGAGAATGTCCACGTCGAGGGTACGCGGGCCCCACAGCTCCAGTCGTTCCCGGCCCAGGTCGGCTTCGATCTGCTGGCAGGCGGCCAGTAGCTGCTCGGGCGCCAAGTCGGTGTTGAGCTGCACGGCTTGGTTGAGGAATGCCGGCTGGGCTTCCTGGCCCCAGGCCGCCGTTTCGTACACGCCCGACACGGCCACCAGACGGCCGGCTTTGCCGGCCAGGGCCACGAGGGCGCGGTGCAGCGTAACGACCCGGTCGCCGAGGTTGGAGCCGAGCAGCAGGTAAGCAGTGTGGGCGTGGTGTTTCATGCGAGGGGAGAATTGCAGGTGCCGGAGGGGCTAGCGCCCGACCCGGCGGCCAAAATACAGCAGGTTTTCAACCTGCGGGGCGCCGCCGCGCCAGCCGGGCGTTTAAGCCGGAAGCGCCGGCCGAACATCAGGCTGATTGTGGGCCCCGGTTACGCTGCTGGCAGGCGCCAGCCGGAGCAGCCGGTCAGTGCTGCTCGAAAAACGCGGCGGTGCGCTCGGCTACTTCCTGGGCCAGCGGCGGCAGCTCGGTTTCGGCCCAAGGGTGGGCGCCGCCGAACATGTGCCCCGCGCCGGGCAGGATGACCACTTCCGCGTCGGGCTTGGCCTGCTGCAGCAGCGGCACCTTGTCCACCGGCAGCGTTTCGTCCTGGTCGCCGTGGATGATGAGCAGGGGCTGGCGCAGCCGCAGGCGCAGGTTGTGCTGAATATCGAGGCGGCGGCGGTTCTGGTGGTAGTCCTCCACAATCTGGAAGTACAGCGGCAACTGCTGCTTGGTGCGCGTGTTTTCCACGTGCAGCACGCCGGCCTGCTGCCAGTGCTGCATCATCGGCTCGGGCCAGCCAGGGTTGACGTCGGTAATGGGGGCCCAGGCGGCCACGGCGCGCACGCGGGCGTCTTCGGCAGCCTTGAGCATAGCCAAGCCCCCGCCGCGGCTGTGGCCCGCGAGGTAGAGGCGGCCCAAATCCATTTCCGCCGCCGGCACCGGCGTCTGCCCGGGCTGCTGCAGGGCGTCGAGCAAGCAGCCGATGTCGTCGAGCTCGATGCTGAAGTTGTTGCGGCCGAAGGCGTCGAGGTCCTCCAAATCCCCCGTGCCGCCGATGACCACGCCGTTGTGCGAGAGGTCGAGCTTGACGAATACAAAACCGCGCCGGGCGAAAAAATCGGCCAGCACGTTGAAGTGGCCCCAGTCCTTGAAGCCCTTGAAGCCGTGCACGAACACCACCACCGGCTTGGCGCGGCCATCGGGCACGAGGCGGGCATCGGCGGCGAAGGCGCGGCTGTGGTGGGCGGGCGTCAGCGTGAAGTCGAGGCGGGTAGGAGCGGGCATAACAGCGGAATAAGGCGGGTTCAGCAACACAACCGGGGCGTGCGCGCCCAGTTTTAGAGCAGCGCGTAAGTGACCAGAAACAGCAGCAGGCGGTAGACGCTGACCAGCAGCCAGAAAAAGCCGATGCCAACCGCCAGCCCGCGGGCCGCGGCCGTCAGCGCGCCGCCCCCGTAGGCGCGTCGCAGCAGCAGCCCCGCCCATGCCGCAATGCCCAGGGCAATGAGGACGGTGGCCAGCATGTCCCGGTCGCTGAAGCCCAAGGGGTGGGCCCGCACCCGGTTCACCAGCGCGATGAGCAGGCTGATAGGGCCCACCAGCACCAGCTCCACCAGCAAAACCTGGCTGATCAGGTGCGTGGCCGTGGTCACGTGCTCCAGAAAGTAGCGCCGCTGCCGCCAGAGCAAGACCGTCAGCAGCAGGGCCAGCAGCGGAATGAAGGCAACAATCAGCGTCTTCGACAGCACGTTGGCCGAGGCGTCGAACTGCCCGGCCAGCTGCTCGACCGGCAGGCCGCGCCGCGCGGCCAGCTGCTGCATGCGGGCGGCAGCCCAGGCGCCGTACCAGTTGCCCAGGTGGTAGCGCCAGGGCGTGTTGAAGATTTGCAGCCCGAGCTGGTGGGCCGCGAAGACAAACAACAGGTTGACAACCAGAAACAGCTGCAGGGGCTTGGGCCAGGGCACCCGGCGGCCGGCCAGCACGTCACGGGTCATCAGGCCGGGCCGGCGCAGCAGGCTCCACGCGCCCCGCACCACTTTCAGGTCGAAGTGAGTGGCCGTGTCGACGGCGTGCTCCAGGAAGTGGCCGAGGTGGTAGTCGTGGTGGTCGAGGCGCTTTTCGCCGCAGCGGTGGCAGAACGGCCCCTGCAGGGCGGCGCCGCACGTGGCGCAGGCGGCGCCGGCGTCGACGAGGGGGGCGGTGGGGGCGGGGGCTGACACGGGCAGGCGAGCTAGTGGTTGCGCAGGGACAATCTACGCAGGCGGCGGCAGCAAACCCGCCCCCGAAAGCCGAAAACTGCCGCCGCGTGCGTATCATTGCGCGCCCCAACCGCCGCATGAAATATTCGCTGGACGATATACAGGCCCCGATAGCGGCCGAAATGCAGGAATTCGAATTGAAATTCCGCCAGTCCATGCAAACGCGGGTGCTGCTGCTGGACAAAATCATGGGCTACATCATCCGGCGCAAAGGCAAGCAGCTGCGCCCGATGTTCGTGTTCCTGACGGCCCACACCGCCAGCCCCGACCCCACCGCCCCGCTGCCCGAGGCCACCTTCCGCGGCGCGGCCCTCATCGAGCTGCTGCACACGGCCACGCTGGTGCACGACGACGTGGTGGACGAATCCAACTACCGCCGCGGTTTCTTTTCCATCAACGCCTTGTGGAAGAACAAGATAGCCGTGCTGGTGGGCGACTATCTGCTCTCACGCGGCATGGCGCTGGCCCTGGAAAACGACGACTTCGCCTTGCTCAAAATCGTCAACAATGCCGTGCGCGAGCTGAGCGAAGGGGAGCTGCTGCAGATTGAAAAGGCCCGCCGCCTCGACATCACCGAGGACGTGTACTTCGACATCATCCGCCAGAAAACAGCCTCGCTCATTGCATCCTGCACGGCCGTGGGCGCCTCCTCGGTGGGCGCTAGCAAGGAAGCGGTGGAGCGCGCCCGGATGTTCGGCGAGAAGGTAGGCATGGCTTTTCAGATCAAGGACGACTTGTTCGACTTCGGCACGGCCGAAATCGGCAAGCCGGTGGGCATCGATATCAAAGAAAAGAAGATGACGCTGCCCTTGATTTACGCCCTGCAGCAGGCTTCCTGGCTGCAGAAGCGCCGCGTCATCTACAACGTGCAGAACAACGACGGCCGCGCCGACCGCGTGCAGGCCGTCATCGAGTTCGTGAAGAAATCGGGCGGGCTGGAGTACGCCGTGGAGCGCATGAAGCAGTTTCGCGACGAGGCCCTGGCCATTCTGCACACCTTCCCCGCCTCGCCGGCCCGGGTGTCGCTGGAGCAGTTGATTGATTACACCATCGAGCGGGAGAAGTAGGCGAAAAGGCCTAGCAGCGGCTCACTAGCAGTCATTGCGAGCGAAGCGCGGCAATCCTTCCGCTAGTAGCACCGCCGCCCAGTCCCTGCCAACCGTAGCCGACCCCACTCGCAACCAGCGTCACCGGTTTTGCTGGGGCCGGTCTTGGTTGGATGAGTTTTCGGTTTCTGCCAGCGGTGCCGCTGTGCCGCGAGAGGAAGGATTGCTTCGGCTGCGCCTCGCAATGACTGCCGGTGAGCCGCCGCTTGGAGTTTCCTGCGGGTGCGTGGTGCCGCGGCAGTCGCGTAGCTTTGCTACCGTGCCAAAGCCGGCCTTGCCGGCACTTCCGAGGTTTCTGCCGCTGCCCATGCCCAAACGCTTTCCCCTGAGCATCCTCATCCTGTTCGTGCTGCTCGATTTGGGCTACACGTTCTGGCAGAACTACCAGCTGCCCTTGGAAGGCGACCTGCCGCAAATTGTGCTGCCCGCGCCCGACTGCCGGCAGGTGCTCGGGGACCCGTTCGGTTGGGCGGCCCTCACGCGCCACGAGGTGTACGTGGCCCCGAATCGTTTTTTCGCCCACGCGGCCATGGTGGGCTATTTTAAGTCGGTGCCGTTTGGGCTGCAGAAGCTGGGCCTGAGTCCGGTCAACAGCATTTACGCGGCCTGCGCCTTGTTCAATACCCTGGTGCAGGCGCTGATCATGTACGTGCTCGGCCGCTACGCCAGCGGCACCTGGCGGCTCTCGTCGCGGAAGCTGTGGGTGACCATGGCCCTGCTGGTACCGCTGTTTCAGGTCGGCGGTTATCACAACCAGATGGGCATTGCCGACAACTCCATCACCTACACCTTCTTCTACGCCTTTCCGCTGCTGCTGCTGCTGCTCTACTTCCTGCCGTTTTACCAAGCCGAAGTCGACGGGCGGCCCTTCCGCGTGGGGCCGCTGACCTGGCTCGGGCTGCTCGGGCTGATGGTGGTGCTGAGCTTCAACGGGGCCATCGTGCCGGGCGTGGTGGCGGTGCTAAGCGTGGGCATTGGGCTGCGCTGGCTCGTGCAACAAGGGCCGCTGCTGCGCCAGGGGCGGGTGGCCGAAGTCTGGCGGCGCATTCCCTGGCAGCCGTTTGGGCTGCTGCTCATCTTCGGGCTGCTGTGCCTGTATTCGCTCTACATCGGCACCTTCGAGGCCGAGCAACTCACGCACGATTTGCCGCTGTGGGAGCGGTACCAGCGCCTGCCGCTGGGCCTCAACGACCAGTTTCGCCGGCCTGGCCTGCCCATCTTCCTCGGCGCGGTGCTGCTGAATTTGGCCTTGATTCGCTGGCGCACGCCCGCCACCGATGCGGGCCGCCGCCTGCTGCGCGCGGGCCGCTGGCTGGGCCTGTTCGCGCTGGTGTTCATCCTGCTGCTGCCCCTGGGCGGCTACCGCAACTACCGCCCGCTCATCCTGCGCCGCGACTCGGTGCTGCCCATTCTGCTGGCGCTGATGGCTCTCTACATCCTCACGAGCTACTATTTGCTGCGCCACCTGCCCGCCGCGCAACGCCGCGCTTACCTGGCCTGGGTGCTGGTGCTGTCGGCCTTTTACACGGTTTCCGACCACCCGTGGCTGGTGCGCACCAACGCCTGCGAACGGCAAGCCTTCCGGACCCTGGCCGAAAGTGCCGGCCCGGTGGTACGGCTGCCCAACGACTGCACCGTCATGGCCTGGGACCTGGCCACTTACCCCGAAGCCTCCGAAACCCCGGCCCAACTGCTTGACTACTGGGGCGTGACCTGGGGCAAGCGGCTGTACGTGCAGGAGCCGAAGCCGTAGCACCACCTAGATCCAAGGCAGGCTGTGGGCCGCAGCCCGATGCGTTGGGGATGGATAGACCAGAAACGACGCCCTCGTAATGCCTTGGCCGTCAGGTTTGGTGAGGCGGCCGCGCGGGGGCTTTAGCGCACAACGAAGCGGCGGAGATGCCGCGGCGGGTTCAGCAGGATGCTCTTGCTGCGCTCCGGCCACCTAACCTAGAAAGACGACGGGGCCGCGGCATCTGCCGCGGCCCCGTCGTGCAGGAAGCCTCCGGGCAACTATTTTTCTTCGGCCGGCGGAATTTGGTAGCTCACGCTGCCTTGCGCCACGTCCGACACGTCGAAGGTGACCCCGTCGAAGGTGCTCTTGATGGTAATCTGGTGCGTCATGTCGCAGCCGGGGCACTTGATTTCCTCCTTCTCGAACTGCCCGTCGTCCTCGGTGGAGTTGGCCAGAAGGTCGGGAGCCGGAATGCCAATCAGGTCGGTAAAGACCTCCGTGTGGCACTTATTGCACTCGAATTTCAGGCCGACGGTGTGGCCTTGCAGGTCGCTGAGCGGGGCGGGTTCGTTGGCTTTTTGCTGAATCCACATAGGGACGAAGGGTTTGGTTTGGAGAAAGGGAAGAGGCAGGAAGCTGAAGATGGGCCCGGGCGGGCCGCGTCTGAATGGTACGCAGGCAGCGGCAAAAAGGTCGACCTGGGTCGGGCCCCCGGGCCTGGCACGGCGCCCGCCCGCGTCGTACCTTCACTACCGAAGCCGGCCCAATAGTACAGCCGGCGCGTTCTGTCTGGTATGACGCTCGTCACTTCGTCTTCTGCGCTGCCCCGGGTGCCGCGGCTGCTTTCCTTCCGCAACTCCTGGGCCCTGGCCGCCGACCCCATCCCGGTCATCACCGGCTACCTCGATACCTACGGCGACACCCTGGGCCTGCACCTGGGCGGCGTGCGGCCCACCCTGCTCACCCGCGACCCGGGCCTGATTCAGCACATTCTGCAGAAAAACCACCGCAACTACCCCAAATCCGACATTTCGCAGGGCTTGGCGCGCTACCTGGGCCACGGCCTGCTCACGGCCGAGGGCAACTACTGGCTGCAGCAGCGCCGCCTCATCCAGCCCGGCTTTCACCGCCAGCGCCTGGCCACGCTCACCGAGCTCATGCTCGAGGTCATCGACGAGTGCCTGGCGCCGGTGGTGGCCGCGGCCCGGCAGCAGGGCGGGCGCACCGAGGTGCCCGTGCACGAGCTGATGACGGCCACGGCCTTCCGCATCATTGCCCGCTCGGTGTTCAGCACGGCCATGAGCGAGGACGAGCTGCAGCGCCTCTCGCGCCTGCTCACCGAGTTGCAGGCCTTCTACGTGCGCACCCTGCGCCAGCCCTACCTGCGCCCCTGGCTGGGCTTGCGCGGGCAGTACGGCCACCACGACCGGCTGGCCGCCGAGCTGCGCCGCCTCATCCGCGGCTACATCCAGCGGCGCAAGCAGCAGCCCGGTCCGGGCCCCGACGACCTGCTGCAGATGCTGCTGGACGTGCGCTACGAGGACACCGGCCTGCCCATGACCGACGAGCAGGTGCTCGACGAGGCCATCATCCTGCTGGTGGCCGGCCACGAAACCTCCGCCAACGGCCTCTCCTGGCTGTGGTACCTGCTGGCCCGCCACCCCGACGAAGCCGCCCGCCTGCGCGCCGAAATGCAGGTGGTGCTCGGCGCCCGCCGGCCCACTTTTGCCGACCTGCCCCAGCTGCCCTACGCCCTGCAGGTGGTGCAGGAAACCTTGCGCCTCTACCCGCCGGTGTGGATGGTGGACCGCCGCGCCGCCCGCGACGACGAATACAACGGCCTGCGCCTGCCCCAGGGCACGCTGATTTCGGCCTACCTCTACGGCGTGCACCACCACCGCGCGCTCTGGGACGAGCCCGAAGCGTTTCGGCCGGCGCGCTTCGAGCCCGAGGCCCTGCGCCAGCAGCCGCCCTACGCCTACCTGCCCTTCGGCGGCGGGCCACGCCTCTGCATCGGGCAGCAGTTTGCCCTCACCGAAATGCAGCTGGTGCTGCTGGAAGTGCTGCGCCGCTTCGAGGTGGAGTGGGTGGCGCAGCCGGCCGTGCTCATGCGCCCGCTCATCAGCCTGCGCCCCCGCCACGACATCCGGTTGGGCTTCCGCCTGCGCGAAATGCACGCGTAATTTGTTAACCCTGAACGGTTGGGATAACTCAGTATGATACCCGACCTTTGCCAGCTTCCCTGAGGCCTGACAGGGTGTTTTCGCACCACAGTTGCTCTTTATGTCCACCATTCTTGCGCCTGAGTCGGTTTTGCCGACCACCCTGGAAGCCGCCCACGCCGAGATTCACGCCTTGCGCGCCGCGCTGGCCGAGCAAACGGCGTTGGCCCGCATCCCGGCCCAAAACCCCAACCCGGTGTACCGCCTCGGGCCCGGCCAGCAGCGGCTGTTTGCCAACGCCGCCGCCGACCGGCTGGCCAGCGAATTGGCCGCCGCCGACATGGCCGCCGGGCGCGAGCAGGCGTTTAGCTGGGCCATGGAGGCGCTGGCCCGCGGCGAGGAAATGCAGCGAGAGCTGCACGTGGGCGGCCGCTACTTTGCGGCCCGGCTGGTGCCGTTTCCGCGGGAGCAGTACGTGAACCTGTACCTGACCGAGCAAACGGCGCTGGTGCTGGCCCAGCGCGAGCAGGCCGCCCAACAGTCCTTTATTCAGCAGGTGCTCGACGCGGTGCCGGTGCTGGTGTACGTGCGCGACGCGGCCGGCAACTACGTGTTTCAGAACGCCATTACCCGCGAGATGGGCGAGCAGCTGGCCGCCAGCCAGCCCACGCCCGAGCTGGCTGCCGAACAGGCCCGGCAGCTGGCCAGCTACGACGCGGCCGACGCCCAGGTGCTGGCCACCGGCCGCCAGCTGGTGGTGGAAGACGAGCTGACCCTGCCCAACGGCGACAGGCGCTGCCTGCATACCATCAAGCAGCCCCTGCGCTGGGCCGACGACGAGGTGCACGTGCTCGGCGTGTCGGCCGACGTGACGGAGCTCAAGCGCGCCACCGACGCCGCCACGGCCGCGGCCAAGGCCCGCGAGAATTTCCTGGCCAACATGAGCCACGAAATCCGCACCCCGCTCAACGGGGTGCTCGGCATGGCCAATCAGCTGGCCAAAACCGCGCTCGACGCCCGCCAGCAGGAATTGCTGGGCATCATCCGCAGCTCGGGGCAGCACCTGCTGGGCGTCATCAACGACGTGCTGGACATGGCCAAAATCAGCTCGGGCAAGCTGGAGCTGGCCCAGGAGCCCTTCGACGTGTGCGAGGTGCTCTACCAGGCCGCGCAGCCGCTGTTTGTGCAGGCCGCGGAAAAAGGCATCCACGTGGAAGCCATCCGCCTGCACGAATCCTGCCCGAACCCGCAAGTGCTCGGCGACGCGCACCGGCTCAGCCAGATCATCCTGAACCTGTTCTCGAACGCCATTAAGTTCACCCCGGCGGGCGGCACCATCACCGCCGGCGGCTACCAGCTGGCCGAAACCGACGACGCCCTCACCATCGAATTCCGCTTCGCCGACACCGGCGTGGGTATCGCGCCCGACAAGCTGGACCGCATCTTCGAAAACTTCACCCAGGCCTACGCCGACACCTCGCGCCACTTCGGCGGCACAGGCCTGGGCCTGACCATCTCGCGGGCCCTGGTGGAGCGCATGGGCGGCACGCTCTCGGTGCAAAGCGAGCTGGGCAAGGGCAGCACCTTCACCGTGCACCTGACGCTGCCCCGCGCCAAAGCCGAGCCCGCCGCGCCCGCCCCGGCCACCACCGACGGCGCCAGCTACGACACCGGCGCCTTGCGCGGCCGGCGCCTGCTGCTGGTCGAAGACAACGACATCAACCGCCTGGTGGTGCGCATGCTGCTGGAGGAGTGGGGCGCCGAGCTCGACGAAGCCGAGGACGGTCCCGAAGGCTTGGCCCTGGCCACCGCCCACGCCTACGACGCGGTGATGATGGACATCCAGATGCCCGGCATGAGCGGCCTGGAAGCCACCGCCGCCATCCGCGCCCTACCCGCCGAGCGCGCCCAGGTGCCCATCTTGGCCCTGACGGCCAACGCCTTCCAAAGCGACACCGAGCAGTACCTGGCCGCCGGCATGAACGACTGCATTGCCAAGCCCTTCGAAGAAGCCGAGCTGTACGCCAAGCTGGCCGCGCTGGTGCGGTGAGTAGCCACGCGCGGAATTGCCCGTCATGTCGAGCGCAGTCGAAACATCTCGCGGGCTCCGTTGAACAGCCCGAAGCGACGTCATTCCAGGCAAAGTCGAGGAACCTCGCGTGCTGGCAGCTACCGAATAAATGCCCGAACGTCATTCCGAGCTTGTCGAGCAATCTTGCGTGCTGACGTCCGGTAGTATGTTCCTCGTTCAACGAGCGGAATACTTGTGGATGTCAGCACGCCTGATTCCGCGGCTTCGCTCGGAATGACGTTCGGGCGTGCCGGACTGCCACACGTCAGCTGCTTACTGCCACCACCGGTTCTGCGGCGGGGGGCCGGCGCCGAGCGTGACGGGCTGGCCCAGCTCGGGCGTGGTGATGGGCAGGCCGCGGCGGGCGGCTTCGGCCCAGGCGCGGGTGACGGGCTCGTTCCAGGGGTGGTGAGCTTCGGTGAAGGCGCCCCAGTGCACCGGCTGGTAGAGGCGGGCGCGCACGTCGAGGGCGGCCTGCACGCTCTGCTCGGGCATCATGTGAATCTGGCTCCACTGCCGGTCGTATTGCCCGCACTCCATCAGCGCGAGGTCGAAGGGGCCGTATTGCTGACCAATCCGCTGGAAGTGCGGGCCGTAGCCCCCGTCGCCGCTGTAGAACACGCGGCGCGTGGGCGTCTTCATCACCCACGACGACCAAGAGGTGGAATTCCGGTTCGTGAGGCCGCGGCCGGAAAAGTGGCGGGCCGGCTGGCTGATGACCGTCAGGCCGCCGGGCAGCTGCAGGGAGTCGTTCCAATCCAACTCGTGAATCTTCGTCTCCGCTACGCCCCACAGGCGCAGGTGCGCCGCCACGCCCAGCGGTACCACGAAGTGCGCGACTTTGTCTTTGAGCTTGACAATGGTTTTGTAGTCGAGGTGGTCGTAGTGGTCATGGGAGATGAGCACGGCGGTGATGCCGGGCAGCTGCTGGGGGCTGATGGCCAGCTGCGGGTTGTAGCGCTTAGGCGTCACCCAGGAAATCGGGCCCATGTCCACGCTCAGCATGGGGTCGAGCAGCAGGTTTTGGCCGGCTATTTCCACCAAGCTGGCCGAGTGCCCGAACCACGTCACGCGCAGGGTTTCGGCGGTTTTTTGCCGGATGCGGGTTGAGTCGAGCGGCTGGGTAGGCAGCGGGGCGACGGGCTCGGTATTGGGCACTTTGCTGAACAGAAAGCGCCACAGCGCCCCCACCATGCTTCCGCCGGTCATCATTTCGGTGGGCACCAAGTTCTCGAACTTGCCGTCGTGGTAGCGGCCGGTTTTAGCGTAGGCGGCGCGCTCGGCCTTGGTGGGCTTGCCGCCCAGCTCGGGGCTGAAGTTGGCAAAGGCCACGCCGGCCAGCAGCAAGAGCAGCAGCAGGCTCAGCACCCAGCGACTGAGGGTTTTTAGGGGTTTTCTCATGGAAGAATGTGGAGGTATTCCTGCACGTCGAGCAGCTCGGTGGCGCGGGCTTTGCCGCGCAGGGGCTGCCCGCCGAGGGGCGTAAACTGAAACTCGGGCTGCGGGCCCAGCTGCTGGCGCAGCGCGTCGGAAATCAGGAATTTGCTGCCCAAGGCGTTGCACTGGCTCTGGATGCGGGCGGTGGTGTTGAGCACGTCGCCGTGGTACACCAGCTCGCGGTGAGCGGTGCCCACCAGCACCGTGGTCACCAGCCCGCCGTGGGCGCCGGCCTTGAATTCGGGCACCGCCCGGTAGTGGCGCTGGTAGTAGTCGCGCCGCTCGTCGATGGCTCGCTGCATCTCGAAAAAGCAGTGCAGGCAATTGGCAAAACGCAGGCCCAGGGCGGCGGGCCAGGTCACCACCACTTCGTCGCCCACGTACTGGTACACCTCGCCGCGGGTGGCCACAATGGCCGGGCTCACGTCGCGGAAAAAGTCGCGCACCAAGCGGCTGTAGGCGTCGTTGCCGAGGGCTTCGGCCAGCTGGGTCGAGCCCTTCAAGTCGACGAAGAGGAAGATGCGGTCCTCGGTTTCGGGCTGCTGGTAGCGCCCGCCCAGCAGCTCCTGCAGGCGCTGCCGGCTCATGCCCTGCAAGAGCTGCCGCATCAGCGAGGTGACGAACACGGCCAGCAGGTAGATGACCGGCACCAGCAGCAGGTGGCGCAGCGGCCCGGCCGTGCTAGGCGCCGGCTCGCTCCACAACTGCGGCAACCCTAGCCGGTAGGCCACGAAGCGAAACCCCGCGTAGAGCAGCCCCAGCAGCAGCAGGTGCCCCAGGCCCTGCAGCAGTTTGGCCGCCCACAGCGAAAACCGCTGCACCAGCCACGGAAACACCGCCGCTTCGAGCACGCCCAGCAACCAGCCGATGGGAAAGCCGATTAGCGCCAGCGGCAGCAGCGCCCGATTCGGTACCCACAGCAGCAGGGCCATGGCCAACAGCACCGCCACGAATACCCCGCCGACGCTGCCCACGGTTTGCAGCAAGTGACGCTGGGCCGCCCAGAAGCGGGCCGAGCGGGCGGCAGAAGCAGTGCGGTAGATGGGCATGGGGCGGCAGGCAGGAGCGGGGCCGGGGCGCCGCGGTAAATTGGCAGTCGAGATGATACGCGAAATATTTTACCGCGCCGCCGTTACGCCGTGCGAAAAGCCCGTTATGCCCCGCGCAGCCAAGCCGTATCCGCCTCGCCAATACACCCAATGCCCAAGCCGTCACGTCTAGACTGCGCGTGACATGAGACCTGGGCATTGGGTGTATTGGCCTGAATAGCAGAGAAGCTGCCGCGGCTGAGGTTCGAACGGGAGGCGGAACCAGCCGAAGGCCACTGCGGCTAAACAACACCGCCCCGGCCGAAAATCGACCGGGGCGGTAGTCATCAAGAGAGAAGGGACGGGGTGTTTAGCTGCGGCCTTGCTTGAAGTCAGCGCGGTGGCCGTCGTGCTGGCCGCGGCGCTGCTGCATCTGCTTCAGGCGCTCCTGGCGCTTGGCCTCCAGCTGCGCGTACTGCTTTTTGCTGAGCACGTCCTGGAGCTTCTTGCTAGTGTCCTGGTGGATGCGCTGAGCCTCGCCGCGCAGTTGGCTGCGGTCGGTGCCCTGGGCGCGGCCGCGCAGGGCCTGCATCTGCAGCTGCTGCTCCTGGAAGATCTTCGCTACTTTCTCCTGCTGCTTTTTGCTTAGATCCAGTTCCTTGGCCATGCGGTCGAGGCGCTGCTGCCGGCGCTGGGCGTCGTCTTTGCGGCCCTTTTTGTGGCCTTTGTCGCCGTCTTTGCGGCCGTCCTGGCGCAGCTCGCGGCGGTCCTGGGCCTGGAAGTCGGTGGCGAAGGTGCTACCGGCAAACGAGCCGGCCAGACCGAGGATAAGCGCGAGGCTGAAGAGTTGCTTTTTCATGGGTGACAAACGGTTGGGGAGGTTGGTGTCGAAGTTGAGAATCAGGACGCTGCGTCCTTGCCAGCTTCTTTGCAAGCCCAGTGCCGAAGTGCCGCTCAACCATCCCGTTTCTCTGGCATCGGCTCCGAAAACCCGACGAATGGCCGCGTTTTCTCGCCCATTCCAGGCGGGCGAATTAGGCCACAGCAGATGTTGCTGCCGGCTGCCCAGCCCGGCCACCCGGGTTGGCTGATCAGTTTCTCCGGCTTGCACGATGCCCGGCCTCGGTAACCTTTTGGCCGAAGCTCAGTTTCCGGCCGCACATCCTCCAACGCCCGCTGCCGGCGCACTGCTGCTGTTCTATGATTGCAATTCACAAACTCCTTTTCCTGGCGGCTGGTCTGCTGGTCGGGGCAATGCCCGGGGCGCGGGCTCAACCCGGCCCGGTGCCGGCCGGCGCGGATGCCGCCATCCACCGCCTCGGTACCGCTTTCGTGCGGGCATCCGGGCACGTGGGCCTGTCGGTCGGCATCGTCGACCACGGCCAGACGCGCCTCTACCAGTTCGGCTCGACGCAGCAAGGGTCGCCGCAGGTGCCGACCGCCCAAACGGTGTACGAAATCGGCTCCGTCAGCAAGACGTTCACCAGCCTGCTGCTGGCCCAGGCCGTGGTGGAAAAACGCGTGCAGCTCACCGACGACATCCGCCAGTACCTGGACGGCGACTTTCCTAATCTGGCCTACGCGGGCCAGCCCATTCAGCTGCTGCACCTGGCCACCACCACCTCGGCCCTGCCGGATAACTTTCCCGACCCGAAAGCCTTTGCCGGCGTGCCGGCCGACTCGCTGGTGCCGCTGCTGGCCCGCACGGCCGCTTCCTACACCCGGCAGCAGTTTTTTCAGGACTTGCGGCAGGTCCGGCTCACCGTGGCGCCCGGCCAGCAGCCGCGCCACTCCAACGTCGCGGGCCAACTGCTGGGCTACATCCTGGAGCGGGTGTACCAGCGGCCCTTCGCCGAGCTGCTAGCGACCAAGCTCGAACAGCCCCTGGCCCTCTCGCCCGGCACCGCCGCGCCGTCGGCGCTGGCCGCCACCGGCTACAACGACCGAGGCCGGCCCATGCCCGCCCTGCTGCTGGCCGACATGCCCGCGGCGGGCGGCTTGCGCTACAGCCCGGCCGATATGCTGCGCTACGTAGCCCACCAGCTCGATGAGCAGCAGCCGGCCGTCAGGCTGAGCCACGAGGTGCGCTGGGGCACGCCCGCCACCCAGGCCATTGCCCTGAACTGGGTGGTGAGCAAGACCGTCGACGGGCAGCGGCGCCTGCGCCACTCGGGCGGCACCTTCGGCTTTGCCAGCTTCTGCGACCTGTACCCCGACCAGCAAACCGGGCTGGTGCTGCTGGCCAACGAATCGGACCCGGCCACCCAGGACGCGCTGCAGCAGCTCTCCGAGCAAATTATGGTGGCGCTGCACGGCGAGCCGCCGGCGCTGCTGGCCCTGCAGGCCGCCCTGCAGCAACGAGGATATGCCCGGGCACCCGCGGCTGTGCGGCAGGCGCGGCGCCAGCACCCCGAATTATTCTTAGGCGAGGACTACGTCAACAATTGGGGCTACACCCTGCTGGCCCTGGGCAAGCTGCCCGAGGCCCTCGAAATCTTCAAGCTCAACGTGAGCTTGTACCCGGCCAGCTGGAACCCCTACGACAGCCTGGCGGAAACCTATGCGCGGCTGGGCAACCGCAAAGCCGCCGTTGCCAACTACCAACACTCGCTGAAGCTCAACCCGGCGAATACGAATGCGCGCGACTACCTCGCCAAGAACCACGCTGCGCCGGCTCCTTAGGCACCGGGTGGGGTGGCAGCTGATCAATGCTGCGCTGCATCGTGCCACGCCCCGGGGGCGAGCTTGCCGCCGCAGGCGGGGGCCGTGGGTTTCGCAGATGAATCAGAACCGGATGCTTGCTACTTTGCCGCCATGCAGCTCCTGATCCTCGAAGGCCGCGCGCCGGCCGCTATTCCCCGCCTCGAAACCCCCGACCTCATCCTGCGCGGCCCCCGCCCCGACGACCTCATCGAAGCCGCCGCCCTGCACCAGGATCCGGCTTTCTACCGCTACCTCGGCAACCAGCCCAACGACGAGGAAACCGTGTGGCGCCGCATCCTGGGCCAGCAGGGTCTCTGGGCCATGCTCGGCTACGGCAGCTGGTCGGTGGAGGAAAAAGCCACCGGCCGCTTCATCGGCACCACCGGCTTCTTCGACTACCAGCGCAACCTGACGCCGTCCCTGAAGGGTACGCCCGAAGCCGGGTGGGTGTTTGCCCCGCGCGTGCACGGCCGCGGCTACGCCAGCCAGGCCGTGCAGGCCGCCCTCACCTGGGCCGACGAGCATCTGCCCACCCCGCGCACCGCCTGCATCATCGACCCCGACAACGCCGCCTCCCTGCGCCTGGCCCACAAGTTCGGCTACCGCGAGTACGCCCGCTCGCCCTACCACGACTCGGAAATTGTGCTGCTGGAGCGCCCCCGCGGCGGCCGGCCGCCGCAGCAGTAATCTGGGTATCCGGCAGCAACATAGGCTTTCATTGGGGCTCCTCACAACGGTAGCACCGGCCGTCATTGCGAGGCGCAGCCGAAGCAGTGCTTCCTCTCGCGGCACGACGCCGCAACTGGCAGAAGCCCAAAAAGACACCGCCCGAAACTGGAATTACCGGTTTCGGGCGATGCTGTTTTCGGTTGATGGGTATTGCGTCGGCAACGTTACTAGCGGAAGGGTTGCCGCGCTTCGCTCGCAAGGGCGGCCAGTGCTACCGGCGCGGGGCTACTCCGCCAGCAGTTGGTCGATGGTCGTGTTGAATTCCGCTTTTTCCTGCTCGTAGTATTGGCCGGTGCCGGGGCCCGAGAAGCCGGTGTGCACCTTGCGCACCTCGCCCTTCTTGTCGAGGAAAATGGTGGTGGGGAAGGCCAGCACCTTGGCCAGCTGGGGCAGGGCTTTGCTGGCCTCGGCCGCCGAAGCCTGACCCGCCACGGCCAGGTCGTAGCCGATGTTCATGCGCTGCTTCATCTTGAGCAGCTTCTGGGATGCCAGCTTTTGGTCGGGCGTGCGCTCGAAGCCCAGGCCGATGATTTCAACCCCGCGCTGCTTGTTCTGCTCGTACCAGGGCGCCAGGAAATTCGTCTCATCCATGCAGTTTGGGCACCAGGAGCCCAGTACTTGCACCACCACCACCTTGCCTTTGTATTTCGGGTCAGTAGGAGAGATGCTGCCGCCTTCGTAGATGTTCGGAAACTTGAAGTCCAGCCGCTTCTGACCGGGTTTTAGGCCCGTGAGGGCGTTGGCGTCGGGCAGCTTGGCGTTGGGGTCCAGCTTGGCCGTCCAGGTTTCGTGGCCCGACTTGCCGCTGTAGAAGTCGCCCTTCAGGGTGCCGTCGGGCTGCTTTTCGGCGCTGAACAAAAAGGCGTGGCTGCCGTCGAACGTCGACAGCTTCATCGCGTTGCCGCCTACGTTGCCCGCCAAGTAGCGGTAGTCGCCGGTGGAGGTCAGGAAGGTACCCGTGACGTCGGTGCCCTCTTGGTGGAATACGCCCACAGCCGGGTACGTTTCGCCGTCGTCGCCCTTAAACGTAACGTTCCAGGTACCCTCAAACGACTGCGTTGCCATGCCTCCTTCCCCAACCGCCCCGAATATCCGGTGCACGTTGCCCGATCGGGCATCGAAGCGTAGCCGGTAGGGCTCCTTGGCGTCGTACTTCACCCAGGCGCCTTCCAGGTTGGGGCCGTGCGCGTACACCACCAGGGCCGCGTCGAACACACCCAGCCGGATGGTAGTGGAGTCACCGGCCGTAGTTATTTCATCCAGCTTCAGCCGCTCGTCGCCGTTGCGCAGGGTCACGGTGGGCTTGCCGCCCTCCTCGTTTACGTCGAACAGGAAGGGAATTTCCTGGCCCTGGGCCTTGAGCACGCCGCGCCAGCTGCCGGCCGACAGCTCGCTGCCCGCGATGCGCGGCGGGCCGTCTTCGGAGGCAGTAGCATTTTTGTCACCGCCCGAGTTGCAGGCCGTCAGCAGGGTGGTGAGTAGGGCGGCGCTGCCCAGGAGCAGGCGGCCCGAAACGAAAGGAAAAGTCATCTGTTACTAAGGAAGATGGGCGCAAAAAGACCCGAAAAAGTACACTCCGTTGCCGACCCCAATGGTCGAACCCGCGTACAACTCCGCGGCGAATATAAAGTTTGCCGGCCGGTGAGGCGGGGCCTATATTTGCGCCTTAGCCGCTTTAGGCTTGGTTTTGTCACCCTTTTCCCGCTGATATCCCATGGCGTTTGACCTGGAAATGATCAAGACCGTGTACAACGGTCTGGGCGAGCGAGTAGAAGCTGCCCGCCGCGTAGTGGGCCGCCCCCTCACGCTGGCCGAAAAAATCCTATACGCCCACCTCTACAACGGCGCGCCCGGCCAAGCATTCGAGCGCGGCGTTTCCTACGTTGACTTCGCCCCCGACCGCGTGGCCATGCAGGACGCCACCGCCCAGATGGCCCTGCTGCAGTTTATGCAAGCCGGCAAAGTGAAAGTGTCGGTGCCCTCCACGGTGCACTGTGACCACCTGATCCAGGCCAAAGAAGGCGCCGAAGAGGATTTGGCCATTGCCAACTCGGAAAACAAGGAAGTGTACGACTTCCTCGCCTCCGTATCCAATAAGTACGGCATCGGCTTCTGGAAGCCCGGTGCCGGCATCATTCACCAAGTGGTGCTCGAAAACTACGCCTTCCCCGGCGGCATGATGATCGGTACCGACTCGCACACCCCGAACGCGGGCGGCCTCGGCATGCTGGCCATCGGCGTGGGCGGTGCTGATGCCGTGGACGTAATGGCCGGTATGGCCTGGGAGCTGAAATTCCCGAAACTCATCGGCGTGAAGCTGACCGGCAAGCTGTCGGGCTGGGCTTCGCCGAAGGACGTTATCCTGAAAGTAGCCGGCATCCTGACGGTGAAAGGCGGCACCGGCGCCATCGTCGAGTACTTCGGCGAGGGTTCCGAAAACATGTCGTGCACCGGCAAGGCGACCATCTGCAACATGGGCGCCGAAATCGGGGCTACCACCTCGGTATTTGCCTTCGACCAGTCGATGGTGACCTACCTGGCCGGCACCGGCCGCCAGGAAATTGCCGACGCGGCCAACGCCGTGGCCGACCACCTGCGCCCCGACCCGGAAGTGTACGCCGACCCGGCCAAGTACTACGACCAACTGATCGAAATCAACCTCTCCGAGCTGGAGCCGCACGTCAACGGCCCCTTCACCCCGGACGCTGCCTGGCCGATTTCGCAGTTTGCGGCGGCCGTTAAGGAGCACGGCTGGCCCGAGAAGCTGGAAGTAGGCCTGATCGGCTCGTGCACCAACTCCTCGTACGAAGACATTACCCGCGCCGCGTCCATCGCCGAGCAAGCCGTGTCGAAAGGCCTGGCCGTCAACGCTGAATTCACCGTGACGCCCGGCTCGGAGCTGGTGCGCTACACCGTGCAGCGCGACGGGCTGCTCGACACCTTCGCCCAGATGGGCGGCGTGGTGCTGGCCAACGCCTGCGGTCCGTGCATCGGCCAGTGGGCCCGCCACACCGACGACCCCAAGCGCCGCAACTCCATCATCACCTCGTTCAACCGCAACTTCGCCAAGCGCAACGACGGCAACCCGAACACCCACGCCTTCGTGGCCTCGCCCGAAATCGTGACGGCCTTCGCCATTGCCGGTGATTTGACCTTCAACCCGCTGACCGACACCTTGACCAACAAGGAAGGCCAGCAGGTGAAGCTCGACGAGCCGCACGGCGTGGACATGCCGCCCCGCGGCTACGCCGTGGAAGATGCCGGCTACCAAGCGCCCGCCGAAAACGGCCTGGGCGTGCAGGTAATCGTGGACCCGAACTCCGACCGCCTGGAGCTGCTGGAGCCCTTCAAACCCTGGGAAGGCACCGATCTGACGGGCCTGCGCCTGCTGATCAAAGCCCAGGGCAAGTGCACCACCGACCACATTTCGATGGCCGGCCCCTGGCTGAAGTACCGCGGCCACCTCGACAACATCTCGAACAACATGCTGATCGGCGCCATCAACGCCTTCAACGGCGAAGCCAACAGCGTGCGGGATTACGTAACCCAGGGCGACGGCTACAACGCCGTGCCGCAGGTAGCGCGTAACTACAAGTCGATGGGCATCGGCACCATCGTGGTGGGCGACGAAAACTACGGCGAAGGCTCCTCGCGGGAGCACGCCGCCATGGAACCGCGCCACCTGGGCGTGCGCGCCATCCTGGTGAAGTCGTTTGCCCGTATCCATGAAACCAACCTGAAGAAGCAGGGCATGCTGGCCCTGACCTTCGCCAACAAGGCCGACTACGACCTGATCGAGGAGGGCGACACCATCGACATCATCGGTCTGACCACGTTTGCCCCCGGCAAGCCCCTGCAGATCCGCCTGCACCACGCCGACGGCGACACGGACCTCATCACGGTGAACCACACCTACAACGAGGGCCAGATCGAGTGGTTCAAAGCCGGCTCGGCCCTGAACCTGATCCGTCTGCAGCAGTCGACGGAGCAGCCGGTAGCTTAAGCTGCCCGCAGGCTCAGCAATGCGAACCGGCCGCTTCCCGCGAGGGAGGCGGCCGGTTTTGCGTTTGCTGGAATGAGGAAAAAAGAACGTCGTGCAAACCATGGTGTTAATGCTCGTTCTTTGCGCCGA
>NZ_JAJFAV010000002.1 GCF_020711235.1 Hymenobacter sp. 15J16-1T3B
GGCTCAGGCGCACTCCTCGCGCGTGAGCTGCTCGTTGCAGCTGATGCCCGCCTGCGCCCCCTCCGCCGCCGCCACCAGCGCCTGCTGCGCCGCGGGGGTGGTGTCGCCCGCCGCGTACACGCCAACGACGGACGTTTGAACGCGCTTGTCGACCCAGACGGCGCCACTGCGTTGGAGCCGTCTGCAACCGAGTTGGTCGGCAAGGTCGCTGCGCTGCTTTTGGGTGGGGTGGATGAACAGGGCGTAGCGTGAAAGCTTGCTGCCGTCCGCAAATTCTATGCAGCGCAGCTGCTTGTTCTGACGACCAACTAGCTGTTGGATGGGCTGTTCGTGAATGCTGATGCCGTGGCGTTTGAGACGGTGACGGGCGTGGTCAGACATTTTGGTCCAGCCATCGGTGCAAACGGCTACGTCTTTGGACCAGCGGCTAATGAGTAGGGCGAAGCCGGCCACGGACTTATCATTGCCATATACGGCTACGGGCTGGTCGCATACCTCGTAGCCGTGGCAGTAGGGGCAATGCAGTACGCCGCGGCCCCAGAGCTCGTGCATGCCTTCGATAGTGGGAAGGATGTCCATTACGCCGGTGGCTAAAATGATTTTGCGCGTGGTGAGCTGACGGCCCGAATCGAGGGTGAGGTGGAAAGTGCCGGTTTCATCGTCTTTTCGGGCTTCGGAGACGCAGTTCTGGCGCTGCTCGACAGTTGGGTAGGCATCGAGCTGTTCGTGGCTTATGCGCAGCAATTCCTGGGGCTTGATGCCGTCGCGCGAGAGGAAGTTGTGGACGGCGGGCGAGGGAAAGTTGCGCGTGCGGCCTCCGTCGCAGAGCAGGACGCGGCGCCGGCAGCGACCCAGTGTGAGGGCGGCGCTTAGACCAGCGGCGCCGGCGCCGACGATGACTACTTCGTAATCGGTGGCGGGAACGTGGCGAGGACGTTTGAAGGGGCGGCGTTTGGAGAGAGGCATCGGTAAATGAGCAATGGCAGCTGAGAAATACCGAGGCTGACGACTTAGGGTTATGGTTAAGTCGGGAATGAAGTTGAAGTAGTGGGAGAATTTCTGGTATTTGGGCCAGCATATCTTCTGATTGTTCCCACATTGCCTATGCGACACCTTTTACTTCTGCTGACGGCCTGCGGCCTCAGCACCGGGGCTATGGCCCAGCTGACCGGTACCAAGACCATTGACCCAGCTGGCACCGGCTCCAACAATTACGCAACGTTTACGGCCGCCGTGCAGGCCCTCAATGCCGGCGGTGTAGGGACGGGAGGCGTGACCTTCCAAGTGAAGGCCGGCGCAACGTTTACCGAAGCGGTACCGGCTATTACGGTTTCCGGCAGCAGCGCTAATCCCATTCGTTTCACCAAGAGTGGTGCCGGGGCAAACCCGGTGCTGCAAACCGTGGGCACGGGCGCTACCGACGCCGTGCTGACGTTGGACGGCGCGGATTACGTGCGGCTCGACAGCCTGGCGTTGCGGGAAAACCCGGCCAACACGACCGCGGCGCAGATGACCGAGTACGGCCTGTGGCTGAAGGGCGGAGCTACTAACAATACCGTGCAAGGGTGCAGCATCGAGCTGAGCCGCAACAACGCCAATAAATCCTACGGCGTGCACGTGCTGGACGGGGGCAACAACAGCAACCGGTTCTACAACGACGCGGTGAGCAACTGCACCAGCGCCTATTACTTCGCGGGGACGACGGCTACTTACGATACTGATAATGAAATCGGGACGCTAACGGGCGGGCGAAGCCAGGTTTCGCAGATCGGGGTGCCGGCTTCGGGCGGCCCGCCGGTCACGACCATTGTGTACGCGGTGTACCTGAAGTCGCAGACGCGGGTGAAGGTGTTTGGGCTGGAGCTGACGGACGTGCAGGGCCCAGGCAGCGTGTACGGGCTGTACTCGACGGGCACCAACAACTCGGCGGACCTGACCGACAACGTGCTGCGCAATGTGCAGAGCAACGCCACGGGCACGGGCATCGTGGAAGCCATTTACATCGACGGGGGCACCACCTCGAACATCTTCCGCAACCGGCTCGACGGCGTGCGGGCGGGCGGCTCGACGGCGTTTGCCGTGGGCATCGACGTGACGGGCGGCACTACCAACAACGTGGTGAATAACTTCGTGCTGAACGTGGCGGCCCCGGCCAGCACGGCGGGCACGGCCGTGCGGGCGCTGAGCTTGCGCGGCGGCACCACCAACAACGTATTCCACAACACGGTGCTGGTGGAGTACGCCGCCACGGTGGCCAGCAACAAGAGCGGCGCCTTCTTTATGTCGGGAGCCAGCACGCCGGGCTACGTGGTCAACAACATCTTCGTGAACCGCGTGACAGGCCTGACGCCGGGCGCGGGCGGCATCGGCGCGGCGTTTTTTAAGGCGACGAATACCCTGACGACCTTATCGGCGGGCTCGGGCAACAACCTGTACTACGCCGGCACGCCTTCGGCCGAGCACCCGATTTTTTACGGGGCCAGCACCACGGCGCCGGCGCTGGCTACCACGCTGACGGATTTCAAGCAGCTGGCTGCCCCGGCCGAGCAGGCTTCGGTGACGGAAAATCCGCCCTTCGTGAGCAGCACCGACCTGCACATCAGCACGACCACGCCCACGCAGGTGGAAAGCGGCGGGCAGAGTTTGGTGGGCGGCACCGGCGTGTCGACTGACATCGACGGGGACGCCCGCAACGTGACCACGCCCGACCTGGGCGCCGACGAGGGCACTTTCCAGCGGGTGGACCTGGCCGGTCCGGCCATTGTGCTGACGGCGCTGGGCAACACCAGCAGCCTGACGAGCCGCACGCTGAGCGGGGTGGCCATTACCGACGCCAGCGGGGTGAACGTGGCCGCCGGCTCCAAGCCGCGGCTGTACTACAAAAAGACCACCGACGCCAACGTCTTTACGGCCGCCAACGACGCCACCGGTAACGGCTGGAAGTGGACCGAAGCCAGCAACGCCGCCTCGCCCTTTTCCTTCACGCTCGACGTGGCCAAGCTGCGCAGCGCCCCAGTGGCCGGCGACTCGGTGCAGTATTTCGTGGTGGCGCAGGACCTGGCCGCAACGCCCAACGTGGCGGCCAGCCCGGGCGTAGGCTTCGTGGGTACTTCGGTGGCGGCTATCAGCAGCGCGCCGACGCGGCCCTACGTGTACCGGGTGCTGGGCTTTATCAGCGGGGTGAAGACGGTGGGCACCTCGGCCGCAGCCGACTACCCGACTTTGACCGCCGCCGTGGCCGACCTGAACCGCTCGGAGCTCAACGGGGCCCTAACCCTGCGCCTGATCGACGCCAATTACGCCAACGAGGTGTTTCCGATTACCATTAACGCCAACCCCGGCACCCGGCCCACCCCGACGACTTCGCCGCGGGCGGTGCTGATTCAGCCCGCGACGGGCACGGGCAGCGTGGTGATGCGCGGCACGGCTACCACGCCGCTGCTCATCGTCAACGCCAGCTACGTAGGCATCGACGGGGGAACGGCGCAAAACCGGCGCCTGCGGCTGCGCAACGACGGCACGGGCTCGGCCAGCGGCGTCATCTTCGCCTCGGGGCGCAACGTGGCCATCAGCAACGCCGAGTTGATTGCGGGCAGCAGCACGACGGGCTACGGCGTGGCTTTTGATGGCGTGACGGCGGGCCGACTGGCCAACTGCCTGGTGCAGCGCGCCAACGTGGGCGTGCAGCTGCAAAACAACTGCGACTCGGTGCAAGTGTTCGGCAACACCATCGGCGCCACGGTGGCGGCCGATAAAATCGGGACGACGGGCGTGGTGGTGCTCAGCAGCCAGCACTTCGACGTGCGCGGCAACACGGTGGCAGGCGTGACGCGGGCGGCCAGCCCGGCCGTAACGGGCGTACAAGTGAGCGGCACCTCGCGCGAAGGTCTTGTGCGCGGCAACCTCATCAGCGACATCACCCACACCGGCACCACTACGGCTACGTCCTACGGCGCGGTGGGCATCCGATTGGCCTCGACGGACGCGGCCTCGGCCATTCGCGTCGACAACAACATGGTGCGCGACGTGCTCAGCTACGGCGACGACGGCTTCACCTATGCCCCGCACGGCATTCTGGCCAGCGGCGGCGGGGGGTACGCCATTGTGTACAACACGGTAGCCCTGAGCGGCGCCATGGGCGGCGGCGCGACGCCGCAGTCGGCAGCTCTGCTGCTGAACACCGGCGTAACGGGCGTGGCCGCGGTCAACAACATCCTGGTGAACAACATCACCAGCACTCCGGCCGGCGGCCGCTCCTACGCGCTGCTGGTGGCCGGCACGGCGGCTAGCACGCTGCTGACGAGCAACAGCAACGATTACTACGTGACGGGCACGCAGGCGGCCCTGGGCAGCGTGAACGGCGTGGATGCCACGACCGTCACCGGCCTGCGCGCCGCTACCGGTCAAGATGCGCGCAGCGTGTCCGCGGGGGTCGGCTTTGTATCGGCTACTGACCTGCACCTGAACCAGCTGAACTGCGGCATTGCCGGCGTGGGTACCGCGCTGCCCAACGTGCCGACGGACATCGACGGGGACGTGCGCAGCACCACGGTGCCCGTCATCGGAGCCGACGAGGCTAACATCTGCGTGACGGCAGTGGCCCAGGCCAAAGCCAGCTGGCAGACCAGCGTGTACCCCAACCCCTCCAGCGGCTTGCTGACGGTGGCCGTGAAGGGTGCCCAAGGCCCGCTGACGCTGGAAGTGCTGGATGCGCTGGGGCGCCCGGTGCGGCAGCAGGCGCTGCCCGCCGGAGCTGACGTCAACCAGACGGTGGACCTGCGCGGGCAGGCGGCGGGCGTGTACCTGCTGCGCCTCAGCAACGGGCGGGAAAGCAGCAGCCAGCGCGTGGTGCTGCGGTAGTCGCCTCACCCCCGGCCCCCTCTCCGAAAAAGGCGCATCAAGCATTCTTCGGGAGAAACCAGGCATCAGCCGAAAATACGTTTAGATGTAAAAAGCGCGGCGCCCCGCAAGGGACGCCGCGCTTTTGGCTTTTGCGGGCTGCGTCGGTTAGTGCACCGGGCCGCGGCCGCTTTGCTCCACCAGCTCTTTGATCTGCTGGTTGAAGGTGGATTCTTGTTTGAGGTCTTCGAGCGGAATGTGGAAGCGGTACTTCCAGAAGTGCTCGGGGTTGGCGGGTACGTTGATCTGCTCGTCCAGCGGGTTCTGGCGGCGCAGGGCCGGGTCGAGGGCCACCAGGTCCTGCAGGGGGAAGATGGCCCACATGGCGGGCGAGTAGAGGTGCTGCACCGTCATTTCGCGGGCCACCCAGGGCTCGGCGAAGAAGGGCGCAGCCTCGCCGCGGTGGCCCAGCAGCTGCTCGAAGAAGCGCTGGGTGCGCGCGGGGTCCTCCTCCCACCAGCCGCGAATGGTGCTCATGTCGTGGCAGGAGGGTGACACCACCGAGAGGTAGGCCGCGTCGTTGGGGTGGGAGAATTCGATACCGGTGGCGCCGGGCATGCGCTGGATGTTCAGGCCGAGCATGCCGAGCTGACGCATCACGCCGGGCACCGAGGCGGGCACCATGCCCAGATCCTCGCCGCAGATGAGCATGTCGGTGGCGTAGCGCACGGCGGGCAGCTTCACCAGACCTTGCTCGCGCCAGAAGTTTTCGTGGCGGCGGAAGAAGAAGTCGATGTACAGCTCCTGCATCCGGTGGCGCGTCTGGTCGTCCAGTTCGCGGAAGCTGCGCGACTTGTCGACGGTGATGCGCGGGTGCCAGAACTCCCCGTTCGAGCCCTCGGCTTCCACGAACAGCACCTCGGTGAGCAGGCGGTAGAGGCCGGTGCGCTGGCGCAGCAGGCGCTGCTCCTCGTCGCCGGTGGCAAACTCCAGCTTGGCGGCAAACAGGGCCTCCACCTTGCGCTGGGTGTTCACGAATTCCTTTAGGCGGAACGCGCCGTGGCCGGCGTCGTCGAGAAATTCCTCGCGCACGACGTTGGCATCGGCCCCGAACAGCTCCTCCAGGATGTGCCAGCGCACGTAGGGCTGCGTCAGGCGCTGCCAGTCCCACCAGCCCAAGCGGGCGCGGATTTCGTCGCGGTGCAGGGGCAGGGCGGGGGAGAAGTGGCCGAGCAGACCCTCGACGGCGTGGTTGGGAATTTCCCAGATGCGGAAGAAGCCCAGGATGTGGTCGATGCGCAGCGCGTCGAAGTAACGGCTGAGGTGGCCCATGCGCTGCTGCCACCACTGGTAGCCGTCTTCGGCCATTTTCTCCCAGTTGTAGGTCGGGAAGCGCCAGTTCTGGCCCGTCACCGAGAAGTCGTCCGGCGGGGCGCCGGCCTGCTGGTCGAGGTGGTAGAGCTCGGGCTGGGTCCAGGCCTCAACGGAGTGGCGGTAGATGCCGATGGGCAGGTCGCCCTTGAGCACTACACCGCGCCGGCGGGCGTATTCCACGGCCTCGCGCAGCTGCTTGTCGAGGTGGTATTGGATGAAGAGGTGCAGGCCGAACTCGTCGAACTCGGTGTGCTTGGGGTCGAGCAGCGGCTCCAGCCACGCGCCGGGCTGCTGAAACTCCTGGGGCCACTGGCGGAAGTCGACGGTGCGGAACCGGTCGCGCAGGCCGCTGAACACGGCGTAGGGCGCCAGCCAGGCCTTTTGCTCCTGGTAGAACTGCTGGTACTCCTTGTCGGCCAGGAAGGCTTTTTTCTCCTGCTTGTAGAGGGCGCGCAGAAACTTCCACTTGGCCTCCGTCATGGGCTGGTAGTCCACGAAGTCGCGCGTGTTCAGCAACTCGCGGGTTTCCTCCAGCTCCCGCTGCAGCTCGGCGTCTTTGAGCCGCGCAATGCGGTCGAGGTTGACGTACTGCGGGTGCAGGGCAAACACCGAAATGGCCGCGTAGGGATAAGAATCGACCCAGGTGTGGGTGGCGGTGGTGTCGTTGATGGGGAGCACCTGCACCAACTGCAGCCCGGTTTCGACGGCCCAATCCACCAGCAGCTTCAGGTCAGGGAATTCGCCCACGCCCAGGCCCTGCTTGCTGCGCAGGGCAAACACCGGCAGGGCCACGCCGGCACCGCGCCAGGGGCCTTCGGGGTGGCGGTACAGCTCGTCGTGGCGCCAGCGCAGGGTATCGCGGCCCTCGAAGGGCGGCAGCACGCGGTCGGGGCCGGTTTCCAGATCGATGCACTGCTGCTTGGCCGGGTCGTAGAGGCCGTATTTGTAAATAACGGGCTTGTCGGCGTCGGCCAGCACCACGTCGGCCGTCCAGAGCGGGAACGTGGCGTCGGAGAGCAGCAGGGGCTTTTTGTTGTCCCAGGCGCCCAGGGCCGCGTCGGAGCCGAGCACGCACAGGCACTGGCCCGGCGCGATGCGCGGGGCGCTCAGCGAAAAGCGCGTGGTGGCGTCGCCGGCGCGGGCACGCAGCTTTTTGGGCTGGTGGCAGGCCGAGTCGGCGGGGCGCCGGAAGATGGCCTGGGTGAAGGCATTGGTTTGCAGTTCGTACTCGGGCAGCTCGGGCTGGTGCCAGAACTCGTCGAGCACCACCGTCGCGTAGGTTTCGCCGGCCAGGCTGACGGTGCGGTCGGGCCCGCCTTCCCAGGTCACGGTGCCGGTGCTGTCGTCTACCAGCACGTACTTATAGCGCAGCTCCGCTGCCTCGGCGGGCAGCTCCGTTTCGCCTTCCCAGGTATTGGTGCCGGGATGATAAGTGAGACGCAGGGCTTGGTCGGGGTGCCAGTCGCCCAGGGCAGGGCCGGAACCGCGCACTTCTAGGCGCTGGCCCCAGGTCGTAAAATAGGGAATGCGGAAACGGAGGCGCATAAAAAAACGAAGCAAGAAATCGGTGGGCAAAAGTCGGATATTTAGCCGATTCTACCGCAGTTTCTGAACGGAAGCTTTGCCGCGGCGAGTAAGTGTTTACTCTACGCCGCGCCGCAGGGTTGGAAAGCGGCCTGGGACGGCGCAAGGCCAAACAGGCCGCGCGCTGCCGCGGGTAACGCGCGGCTGTCAACGACCCGCTCGCGGGCGGCCAGCCAGCCGCCGCGCCGGGTGGGCCAAACCGTCGAGCCCGGGCCCACAAAAAGAGGGCCGATGTAACATTCTGCCGCCGATGTTCGTCCGAAAGGGCTCAGTGGCCGTCGGCTCGTGGGCCGGCGGTGCCTAGCCACGCTCTCACCATTGGCAAACTCTACCTCGTCTACGCCGCCGTCGGCGCCGGCTCCCCAGCCCGCGCCGCGCCACCGACTGCCCGGCCCCCTGCGGTGGCTGCTCTGGGGCTTGCTGGGCCTCGTGGGCCTGATCATCCTCGTGGCCGTCGGCCTTTACTTCGCCCTGCAGGTGCCTTCCGTACAGGACTGGGCCGCGCAGAAAGCCGCCGGCTACCTGCAAGGCAAAATCGGCACCGAAGTACGCATCAATAAGTTTCGGACCGACTGGCGCCACGGCGTGGCCCTGGAGGGCGTGTATTTGGAAGACCAGAAGGGCGACACGCTGCTGGCCGTGGGCAAGCTGGCGGTGGGCGTGGACCTCTGGGCCCTGACCAAGTCGCAGATCAACGTGAGCAACGTGGAGCTGCTCGACGGGACCGTGCACATTGCGCGCACGCTGCCCGACTCGACGTACAACTTCGACTACATCCTGGCTGCCTTCGCCACCGGCGACACCACCACGACTACGGCGGCAGACTCCACCGGCGGCTTTAAGTACGACATCGGCGACGCCCACCTGGCGCGGGTGTACCTGACCTACAACGACGAGGTGGACGGCATGAACGTGCGCGGCCGCGTGGGCGACTTGGCCGTGCGCATGAAGGAAGTGGACGTGGACCACAGCATCTACCGCGTGGAAACGGCCAGCCTCAAGAACACGGGCCTCAGCGTGGTGCAAACCAAAGTGCCGCCCGATACGCCCGCCGAGCCGCTGACGCTGACCTTCGGGCTGGACCGCGCCTCGCTCGACAACGTGGCCTTCAACTACCAGAACGACCCCTCGAAGCAGTACATTAAGACCCGCATCGGGCAGGCGCTGGTGACGGCCGACAACATCGACCTGATTCGGCAGCGCATCGGGCTCAACAGCCTGGTGCTGCGCAACTCGGAAATCAGCTATGCCCAGAACTCCTCGGTGCCGGTGGAGCAGCGCGTGGTGAACCCGGCCGAAACCGTGCAGAAAGTTGATTCGGCGGTGGCCCAGACCACCGGCGCGCCGACTTCGTGGCGGGTGGCGCTGAAGAATTCCGACATCAGCGGGGTGCGCTTTGCCTTCGACAACCTGGACGAGGCCAAGCAGCGCACCCGCCTGCCGGCCATGGACTACAACCACCTGCTGTTCGACTCCCTGGCCCTGCGCACCCGCAACCTGGTGTACACCGAAAACCGCACCACCGGCCGCATCGACCTCTTGCGCGGCCGGGAGCAGAGCGGCTTCCGCGTCGACAAGGCCCAGGCCGACGTGGTGTACGACTCGGTGCAGATCCGCCTCGACAACCTCGACCTGGTTACGCCCCACACCCGCATCCGCCGCACCCTGGCCATCGGGTTTGATTCCTTGGGCGCGCTGGCCGACACCCGGACGCTGGGCCGCACGCGCATCGAGGCCAACCTGCAGAACACCCGTCTGGGCTTCCGCGACATTCTGTACCTGGCGCCCGACTTGATTACCGAAAAGCCCTTCACCAGCGGCCCAAATCAGTCGGTGCTGCTGAGCGGGCAGGTAAACGGCCGCCTCGACAACCTGGCCCTGAACAACGTGGAAATCGTGGGCCTGCGCGGCACGGTGGTGAAGGCCTCGGGCCGCATTCAAGGCCTGCCCAACACTGACCGGCGCCTCTACACCGACCTGAACATCCGGCAGCTGACCACCACTAAGCGCGACCTGCTCGACATTCTGCCCGCGGGCACCATTCCGCAGGACGTCATCGAGCTGCCGGAGCGGGCCACGCTCAGCGGCACCGTGAAGGGGCGGCCGACGGCCAACGACTTGGCTATCAACCTAAACGCCAACACCTCGTTTGGCGGAGCTACCATTGCGGCCACCCTGCGGCCGGGCCCGGCGGGCAAGGAGCCCATTGACGCCCGCTTCAACCTGCGCGGCTTCAATCTGGGCCGCTTGCTGAAGCAGCCCGACATCGGGGCGGTGACGGGCTCGGGCACCTACAAGGGCGTGGGCTTCGACCCCGAGACCATGCGCGGGCAGCTCACGGCCAACCTGCAGCAGGCCCGCTACGGCAACTACACCTACCAGAACATCAACGCCAACGTGGGCATCACCGGGCAGCGCTACGACATCACGGCGCGCAGCGCGGGCGACCAGAACGCGGCCTTCAACATCAAGGGCTTCGTGGATTTGAGCAACCCCAACGCCCCGCAGTACTCCTTCGGCGGCTCGGTGCAGAGCCTGAACCTGACGGCCCTGGGCTTCTACTCCGGCGGCAACCTCAGCCTCAAGGGCGACCTGGACGCCAACCTGCGCGGCGCGGACCTGAACTCGCTCAACGGGACGGTGAAGGGCACCGGCGTGGTCATCAACCTCAACGGGCAAGCCATTCCGCTCGACTCGCTTAACGCCCGCATCCTGCAAGAAACCGGGCGGGTGGAGGTCGATTTTGCCTCCAGCATCCTGCAGGCCACGCTGCGCGGCAACACCCGCCTCGGCGACATTGGCACCGAACTGCAGCAGCACATCGACCGGTACTTCGATTTGCCGGGCGTGCAGTACCGGGCTTCCGGCGTGGCGCGGCAGTTTACCTTCGAGGTGAACGTGCCGCGCACCGGCGCCCGGCTGCTGCCGCGCTTCGTGACGGGCCTCACGCGCATTTCGCCCTTCCGGCTGACGGGCGCCTACGACAGCCGCGCCGCCAACCTGACGGTGCGCACCGACGTTGCCCGCATGCGCTACTCCGGCACCACCTTCGACTCGCTGAAGCTGCGCGTGGGCTCCGATCCGCAGAAGCTGGACTACAGCCTCGGCCTCGACCAGGTGTACCAGGACACCACGCTCAAAATTCCGAATCCCTCGCTCACGGGCAGCATTGCCAACAACCAGATCGGCACGCGCCTGCGCATTGCCGAGTCGGACTCGGTGCAGCGGCTGAGCCTGGGCGGCACCCTGCAGGTGCTGAATAACGCCCAGACCTACCAGTTCAGCTTCGCGCCCGACATCGTGCTCGACAACAAGCAGTGGACGGCCGCCCCCGGCGGGGTGGTGCGCTACACCTTGTCGAGCGGCAACATCGACGCCCAGAACGTGCGCATCTCGCGCAGCCAGGGCGCGGCCGACCGGTTTCTGGCCCTGCAGACCTTGCCGGGCGCGCGCAACCCCTTGCAGGTACAGCTCGGCAACCTCGACCTGAACGGTCTGGGCCGGGCCGCCGGCCTGCAAGACTCCTTGGTGGGCGGCACGCTCAACGGGCAGGCCGTGGCCTACAACCTGGGCCGCACCGGCCAGGCTTTCACGGCTGATCTGACGCTGGGCGGCTTTGCCTACAACAAATACGTGCTCGGCGACTTGCGCGCCCAGGTGCAAAACACCACCGCCGACCGCTACGACCTGAACGCCCAGCTGACCAAGGACGACGGCACCGACGTGCGCCTGACCGGCTACTACGCTACCAGCGGCGCCATCGACGTGGTGGCCAACATCGCGCAGTTCAACCTGAAAGCCATCGAGCCCTTCTCCGCCGGGCAGATCCGGGAGTCGACGGGCGCGCTGACCGGGCGCTTCACCGTGACGGGCACCACCGCCGCCCCGCAGCTGCGCGGCGCCGCCCGCTTCCGCGACGGGGGCTTTACGCTCTCCCAGCTCGGGGCCCCGTTCCGCCTCTCGGACCAGGAGCTGACCCTGACCGACCGCGGCCTGCACTTCGACCAGTTTGCCATCATCGACTCCTTGGGCAGCCGCGCCATCGTGGATGGCTACATCGTGCCGGCGCGGCAGCTGGCGCAGGTGGGCCAGTACCGCCTGCAGCTCACCGCCACCACCGACCACTTCCTGGCCGTGCAGAGCACCCGCCGCGACAACCCGCTGTACTACGGCAAGCTGTTCGTGGACTCCGAAACGCAGGTGCGCGGCAACCTGCAGCGGCCCAACGTGCGCACCCGTGCCACCGTGGCCGAGGGCTCGAACCTGACCATCGTGGTGCCCACCGACGAGGCCGTGGCCGTGGAGCGCGAGGGCATCGTGGTGTTCGTCGACAAGGACGCGCCCAAGCCCAACACCGACTCCCTGCTGGCCCTGACGGCCGACGACATCGACAGCGCCGCCGTGGCCACCGGCTACGACGTGCGCGCCAACGTCACCGTGACCGATAAAACGCCCTTCAAAATCGTTATCGACGAGGCGGCCGGCGACAACCTGCAGGTGCGGGCCGCCGGCACCCTGAACGCGGTGCTCGACGAGCGCGGCGCCCAGACGCTGACCGGCCGGCTGGACGTGACGTCCGGGCAGTACGAGCTGAGCCTCTACGACCTGGCCGAGCGCAAATTCGACATTGCTCCGGGCTCTTACTTGGTGTGGAGCGGCGACCCGTACAACGCCCAGCTCAACGTGTCGGCCATTTACCGGGTGCGCGCCGTGGCCGCCGACCTCATTGCCAACCAGCTCGACGCGGGCTCGGAGCTGAGCAATTTGGCCCGCAACCGCTTGCCCTTCGAGGTGTACTTGAACGTGACCGACCAGCTGCTCAAGCCCACCATCGGCTTCGACATCCGGGTGCCGGAGGGCACCACCAGCCCGGTGGCCGAGCCGGTGCGCGCCAAGCTGGAGCAGCTGCGCCAGCCCAGCAACGTGAACGAGCTGAACAAGCAAGTATTCGCCCTGCTGGCCCTGAACCGCTTTATCGCCGAAAATCCTTTCCAGAGCACCGCCGGCCCCGGCTCCTTCGTGGGCAACCAGCTGCGCGGCTCGGCCAGCCAGGTGCTCACCGACCAGCTCAACAACCTCACCGGCGAGTACCTCGCGGGCCTGGGCCTGGAGCTGGGCGTGGACTCCTACACCGCCGTGACGGGCACCGGCGCCCAGCAAAACCGCACCGACCTGAACGTGGCCGTGCGCCGGCAGCTGCTCAACGACCGGCTCTCGGTGCGCCTGGGTACCGACGTGCCCCTGGCCGGCGGCAGCGGCGGCGGTTCGCAGGCCACGCAGGGCGCGGGCTCGGCCAGCCAGTTTGCCGGCGACGTGAGCATTGAGTACAACCTGCTGCCCGACGGCCGCCTGCGCCTGCGCGCGTTCCGCAACAACGCCTACGAGGACATCGACGGCCAATTCATCCGCACCGGCGCCTCCATCATCTTCCAGCGCGACTACAACAACCTGCAGGAGCTGTTCCAGAAAGTAGCACCCGAGGTAAAGGAGTCGGTGAAAGCCGACCGCAAAGCCCGCAAGGCCGAGAAAGCCGCCGCGCAGGATACGCTTAAGAACAACGCACTGAACTAAGACCGCAGATGGCAGTGATGACTAAACTGATGACGCTGATGCGGACAACCTCCAAGGGCAGGAGGGTAGGAGGGCGCGAGGAAGTGAGTTGGCAAGGGAAGAAGGCTGACAAGTCGTCCTTCCAGCTCCTCAGCCCCTATAAACTCCTAAACGCTTACCCCCATACCCTCTTACCCTGCATCCTCCTGCTGGCCGGCTGCAGCGGCACGCGCTTCGTGCCCGAAAACGACAAGCTGTACACCGGCTCGGCGGTGAAAGTGACCTCGCCCTACAAGGTTCCGAACGAAACGGCGCTGACCACGGAGCTGGAATCGGTGATTACGCCCAAGCCCAACGCCTCCATTCTCGGGCTGCGGCCCAAGCTCTACTTCTGGCACATGGGCGAGGGCAAAACCAAGGGCCTGGGCAAATGGATAGCCGACAAATACGGCGAGGCCCCGGTGCTGCTCAGCCAGGTCGACACCCAGAAGGTGAAAAACCTGATGCTCAACCGCCTCTACAACAACGGCTTCTTTGCCGGGCCGGTGGTGCAAAGCAAGGTGACGGCCAAGGGCCGGGCGGCCACCGTCGACTACACGGCCAAGGTGCAAAAGGCCTACACCATCAAGGAAATCCACTTTCCGGACCGCGACACGCTCATCGACAACGACATCCGCAAGGCCCAGGCCGGCTCGCTGCTCAAAGTCGGCGACCCGTACAACCTCAACGTCCTCATTGCCGAGCGCACCCGCATCGACAACGCGCTGAAGCAGACGGGCTACTACTACTTTGCCCCCGATTACCTGCTCTACGAAGTCGACAGCACCGAGCACAACACCGTGGACGTGTACCTGCGCGTGAAGGGCAGCATTCCCAAGCGCGCCGCCAAGCCCTACGTGCTCAACCGCGTGACCCTGAACACGCGCTTCGGCCTGACCGACACCACCGAGTCCATCAAGCCCATCCTCTACCAGAAGTACCGCTACGTCCCCGACGAGAAGGTGTTCAAAGCCAGGGCCATTACCCGCGCCACCTTTCTCTACCCCGACTCCCTTTACCGCCGCCGGCGCCAAGACCAGACGCTGAGCCGCCTGATGAGCCTGGGCACGTTCAAGTTCGTCGACATTCAGTTTCGGCCGGCCCGGCAGAAGCCCGACTCGGCTGGTTACGGCTTCCTGAACGCGCAGGTGCGCATGACCCAGCTCAAGCGAAAGTCGTGGCGCAGCGAGTTGCAGTGGGTCACCAAAACCAACGGCTTCTCCGGACCAGGCTTCACGGTGCAGTTTCGCAACCGCTCGGCCCTGCGCGGGGCCGAGCAGCTGCTGGTGAACCTGAACGGGGCCTTTGAGACGCGGCAGGTGGGCCGGGGGCAAACCGACGCCGCCAGCGGCACCGCGCTGGGCGTCACCTCGTACGAGCTAGGCATCAACGCGCAGCTGCTGGTCCCGCGCTTCATCGCGCCCTTCGACATCAAGCTGCGCGAGTCGGACTTTCAGCCGCGCACCACCTTCGGGGCGGGCTACCGCTACGTAGGGCGACGCGGGCTGTTTCAGGAGGATTTCTTCAACCTGAACTACGGCTACAGCTGGAAAACCAAGATTACCAACGAGCACACCTTCAAGCCCATCGACCTGCAGTTCGTGCGCCTGGGCAGCCGCACCGATGCCTTTGACCGCCTGCTGGACGACAAGCCTTTCCTGCGGACCTCCTTCCTGCAGCAGTTCATCCCGGCTACGTCGTACCTCTACACTTACAACACGCAGATGTACGAGCAGCGGCGCAACCAAGTGTACTTTACGGGCGGCATCGAGTTGGCCGGCAATCTGGCCAGCCTATTCGGCCAAAGCGGCGGCACGGGGAAGCCGGATGAAATCTTCGGGCAGGCTTTTTCGCAGTACACCAAAGTAGACCTGGAGTTTCGCAACTACTTCCGGGTGAGCCAGGACCCGCGCAGCGGCAACAAGATTGCCACCCGCGTGCTGGTGGGCCTGGGCATGCCCTACGGCAATTCGTCCATCATGCCCTACCTGAAACAGTACGGCTCGGGCGGCCCCAACAGCGTGCGGGCTTTTGCCGCCCGCGAGCTGGGCCCCGGCACCTACAAGCCAGTCGACCAAACCCAGACGGCCGCCAATTTCTACGACCAGGTGGGCGACTTGCGCTTCGAGGCCAACGCGGAATACCGCCAGGATTTGATTCCCTACGTGAAGGGCGCCCTCTTCATCGATGCCGGCAACGTGTGGCTGGTGAAGGAAGACCCCGACCGGCCGGGCAGTAAGTTCGAGGCCAAATCCTTTCTGCAGCAACTGGGCGTGGGGGCCGGCGCCGGCCTGCGCATCGATGTGCAGTTCCTCGTCATCCGCCTCGACGCGGCCTACCCCCTGCGCGCCCCCTACGGCACCCCGCTCAGTCAGTCGCCCCGCCTGAACCTGGCCATCGGTTACCCCTTCTAAATCCGCGCGGCCCGCCCGCGAAGCTTGAGCACCCGAGCCTGCTTTTCGCGCGCCGCGCCCCGGCCGGTGGGCTTAGTGGTAGTTTTCCGGGCGGTCCTGCTGCAGGCCGGGCACGAAGTAGTGTGCCACGGCTTTGGCTAAGTAGGGCGGAAATCCGCCGCGGGTGTTGGTGAGCACCACCACGCTGAGCGGCGCTTGGTTCGGGTCGGCGAAGCGCACGATGTCGGCCAGGGCCGGGCCGCCGCTGTGGCCCACCAGTTGATGCCCTTGGTAGGTTTCGTGCACCATGCCCAGGCCGAAGTGCGTGGGCTGCTGGTTGCGCAGCCGGGCGGGCGCCCACAGCAGCGCTTCGTATTCGGGCTTGAGCAGGGTGTGCCGGTCCAGCCCGACCAGCCAGTTGGCCAAATCCTGCACCGAGGCGTAGATGCCACCGGCCGCCGCAAACCAATCCGGGAAGCGCATGTCGCTGAGGCGGTAGGCGCCGGCCGCCGCGTCCCAGCTGTACACCTCGCTGGCCTGCGGCAGCACGCGGGCCGTGCGAATCAGGCCGCCGTCCTGGGCGTGGTTGAAGCCGGTGTTGGTCATGCGCAGCGGCTCCAGCACCCAGTGGCGCAGGGCCTCGGCAAATGGCTGCCCAGTCACGCGCTCCACAATGGCCTGCAGCAGGGCGTAATCGGTGCTGACGTAGAAATCCTTGGTGCCGGGGGCGTATTCCAGGGGCCGCGCCGCAGCGGTGCGCAGGGCGTGGCGGGTGTCGCGGGTAGTTTCCAGCGGCACCAGCCCGATGCCCGATTGGTGAGCCGCCAGCTCGCGCACCGTGATGCTCTGCCAAGCCGCCGGCACCGAGTCGAGGTAGGTGCCGATGGGCGCGTCGAGCCGAAGCCGTCCGGCTTGCGCCAGCACCGCCAGCAGGGTGCCCGTCATGGGCTTGGTGGCCGAGGCCAGCTGAAAAGCCGTGTGCGGGGTGGCCGGGGCCTGCCAGGTAAGGCTGCCCGAGCCGTAGGCCTGCAGCTTGAGCACCTGCCCGCCCCGCACCACGGCCACCGCCGCCCCGGGGATGTGGTGCCGCCGCATGGCGCGCTGCATAAAGGCATCGACGGAATCGGGCCGGGCGGCGTTGGCCGCCGCGGGCAGGGCGCCCAGCAGCACGAGGAACAGCAGGCGGCGAAGCAAAACGAGAGAATTCAGCATGGCGCAGACAGTGTGGTGAGAACTGCTGCAATACTACGAATGGCTTCGTAATAACTACGAATGCGTTCGTACGTTTAGGCCCCACATAATGATGTGACGGTGAGGCGGGACCTACTGTTCTTCCGCCTCGGTTTTGCTGCGGCCGAGGAAGCGTTTGGCGCGGGTGCCTTCCACGAAATTGCGCACGCCGGCCGTGATGCGCTCCGCCATCTGCTGCTGAAAGGCCGGGTCGAGCAGGCGTTTTTCGTCGTCGGGATTGGAAATGAAGGCGGTTTCCACCAGGGCGTTGGGGTACTCGGTGGGGCCGTTCAGGCCGAAGTTGAACGAACCCACGTTGCCCCAGGGGGCCAGCCCGGTCTGCTGCATCTCCTCGTAAATGGCCTTCGACAGCGGCTGGAAAGCCACGTAGCGGTAAAACGCGGCCGTGCCCTTGGTGTCGGCCGCGCCGGTGGAGTTGACGTGCACGCTCACCAGCAACTGGGGCATGAGCTTGCGCAGGCGCCGGATGCGCAGCTCGTTGCCCACGCTCACGTCGGCGTCGCGGGTCATGATGACGGTGGCGCCGGCCCGCTCCAGCTCGGCGCGCAGCTTCTGGGCAATGCTCAAGGTCAGGGTCTTTTCCATCACGCCGGCGCTGCCCACCGCGCCCTGGTTGTCGCCGCCGTGGCCCGCGTCTACGGCCACGGTGAGGCCTTTCAGCTCCAGCCGCGCCGGCGGGCGTCGCACCCGGATGGTGAGCACGTTGTTCTGGTAGCCGATGCTGTAGCCCCAGTTCTGGCGGTGCTTCAGGTTGATGACGAGGCGAAACACGTCGGGCTGGGGCTGCTCGTAGCTGAGGGTGGTAATTTCCTGCAGGCCGGCGCGCTGGGTTATCCAGTTGGTGTTCGAGGTAGCCCCGAACACGTCCACGACCAGCCGCGTGGGCTCTAGCTGCAGCTGCGAGCGGTAGGGCAGCCGCTCCTGCAGCGGCACGCGCACGTAGTCGTACTGCGCGTCGCCGCTCACGCTCCACGAGCCCGTCAGCGACGCGGGCGCAAAACCGCCCGGCGGCAGCAGGCGCACGGTTTCGTCGGGCACCCAGGCGGTCTGGTTTTCGGCCAGGCGCACGCGGTAGTACTCGCCCACGCGGCCCGTCACGTGCAGCAGCACCAAGGAATCGAGGTAGCCGATTTTGGCCCCGCCGAGCCGGTCTTCGCCCAAGCCGTAGTTCAGGTACGCCAGCGAGGTATTGGTGCGCGCCAGCTGGGGCAAGGCGGGGTTGAGCAGGCGCACGGTAGTGCTGGTCAGCAGCGAGTCGCGGCGGCCGTCGGGCAGGCGCAGGCGGATTTTTAGCGGCCGGCCGGCGGCGGTGCCCAGGGCGGTGTCGGTGGGCTGCACCACGTAGCTGAGCTGGTAGATGCCGCTGCCGCCCCGGCCACCGGCGGCCGGTAGCTCGGTCAGGGGCACGTCGCGCAGCACCTGGGCGGGCTTGCCGTCGGGGCCGGGCAGGCCGGGCACGGCGGTTTGCAGCACGGCCACGCGGGCGCCAGGCTGGGCCTTCACGCGCAGCTGCAGCCGGTCGCCGGGCTGCAGCCACTGGTCGCGGGCCGGCACCGTCTCCCCCGATTCGAGGAGGCGCTGCGCCGCGGCGGGGCGGGTGGAGAGCAGCAAAGCAAGCAGCAGCGGGCCGGCAAACCAGCACCGGCAAAACCAGGGAGCGTTCATGCTGCAAAGAAACGGCCCCGGCCGCGCCGGGATGCGCCGCGGATTACAAATGCAGCACGCGGCGCAGCTGCACGCCCGCCGTCACGCTGGCCATGCGCGAGTATGCCCGCACGGGCACCTGCTCCGCGCCGTTGTGGTACCAGCTCACCGTCAGCTGGTCGGCACCGGAGAGCCCCACGGGTCGGGCCGCGTAGGCCAGCTGCAGGCCCAGCAAGGTACGGCGGCTGATGCGGGCCTCAATTTCGCCTTCGGCCTGCACCAGCAGCCGCCAGCGCCGGGGCACGTAGTAGCTCACCGAAAACTCGGAGTAGTCGTCGGCGGGGGTGGAGGCCATCAGCGTTATTCGTTCGCCGTAGGATTCGGGGCCGGTGTAGTGGTGCAGCACGGCACCGGCTTTGGCCGCGGCATACAGGCGGTCGGGCACCAGGGCCCAGCGGTGGCCGCCCAGCAGGGCCCAGGCCGTATTGGCCGGAAAGCCCGACAGCTCGGTGGTGTGCTGCGGCGCCACGGTGAAGCGCGACACGTCTCGCGGGCCCCGGGTGGCCGGCGCCGCCGCGGTGGGGTCGAAGTCGAAGAAAAACGGTACCCAGGCAGTTTGGGGGCCGGCTTCGGCCAGCCAGCCGCTGGCCCACTGGTAGCCCAGGCGGGCCGAAAAGACCGGCAGGGCCACGTTGGCCACGGTGCTCAGCGGGGCCGAGCCCACGCGCTGTTGCCGGGCCAGGCCCACGCCCATGCGCGAGCCCGCCGCGAGGTACAGGCCGCGGACGGGCAGCGGCTGCCACGGCTCCCGGCCGGGCGTGGGTTCGTAGGCCGTCAGGCCGAGTTTCTTTTTCTGCAGCTGCCAGTGGTAGCCCAGGCTTACCTCCGTGAAGCTGGCGCGGGTGTCGTAGGTGGCGCTGGGGCGTAGCGGGCCGCCGGGGACGAAAAGCTCTACCTCGTTGGTGGTGCGGTACACCCGCCCCAGGCCGACGTGGTGGGCCACTTCCAGGCTGAGTACGTTGTGGCGGCGCAGCTCCCGCGTCAGGCCCAGGCGCAGACTCAGCAGCCCGTTGACCTTGTGCAGGCGGGTGAGCGACTGGGTCGTGGTGCCCCAGGTATGGCGGTCCGGTGGCAGATTTAGCGAATCGGTCGGGCCGGTGTACTGCCGGTTGGATGAGCGGGCCAGCAGCACGCCCAAGCCCGCCGCCCCCAGCAGGCGGGTGCGGCCGTCGGCACTGAGCGGCCAGCTGCGGCCGGCCTCCAGGCGCAGCACGGTGGTATAGGCCCGCGGGCCCGACCGGTAGCTCCAGGTGGTGTCGGCGCGGTGGGCGCGGAAGACCACGGAGGTCGACAGCGCCAGGCGGTTGAGCGAGGCGCGGGCCAGCCAGCCGCCGGCGAAGGTGCGCTGCACCACCAGTGCGGGCACGAGGCGGCCGGTGCTGGGCCCGCGGTAGCTCACGCCGGGCAACGCGGCGGCCCCGCGCTGCTGCCAGGGCGTGGTGGTGTGGGCCAGGCGCAGGCCGAGTTGCCAACCGGGTGTTTGCTGGGCCAGGGCGGGCATGGTAGCGGTTAGCAGAAGACCGGCCAGGAGGGAATAAGGACGCATAGCAGCGGCAAAACGGAGTAGGGAGCAATAGGCCGCAGGCCGCGTAAAAAAAGCCGGCAACGCCCGTCGAAGAGGAGCGTTGCCGGCTGGCAAACGTTGTATGAACGCGCGGCTGTACTTACCGGGCGGTGGCAGGCTTGTCGCGCACGGCCTCGCGCAGGTCCTTCAGGTCGCGCGTGGTTTCCAGGGTCTCAAACTCGGCCTGCAGGGCTTTGATGTGGATTTCCTGGCGGGCGGGCAGGTCCAGGCGCAGGGCGCGGTAGCGGGCGTTCAGGCGGTCAAAAACGCTGGTGGCGTAGTCCCAGTCGCGCTGCGTCCACTCCCGGCGCTTGGCCCGCGTTTGGCGCAGCAGCTGGGTGTAGGCCGGGTCGAGCTGGTCGACCGTCAACGCGCCGAGGTTGGCGTACGAGCCCAGCAGCTCCTGCGCAAAGGCGGCCGTGGCCACCGTGTCGAGTGGCTGGCGGCTGCGGGCCCGCGAAACGGAGTCGAAGCGGGCGGCGCGGTGGCCGATACGCTCAATGGCGTTGCCGGCTTTGTCGGCCAGGGTGTCGAGTTTGTGGGCGCTGTCCTTCACGGCCTCCTGCCGTTCGCGCGGCGTGGAGTCGCAGGCGGTCAGGAGCAGGCTCAGGGCGGGGGCAGCCAGCAGGGTGGTTGCCAGACGGCGGCGGAAAGCGGCAGTAGGTTTCATGGCCGCAGTTTACGCAAGCGGGAGCACACAAGATGCTCCCGCCCGGCGCGGGCCGCTACTGCTTGGCAATGCGGAAGGTAAACGGCAATTCGTACTCTACCGGCACGGCGCGGCCGTTCTTGCGGCCCGGAATCCACTCCGGCGGAATGGTGCGCGCCACCCGCAGGGCTTCCTCGTCGCAGCCCGCCCCGATGCCGGTCAGCACTTTGTAGTCCTGGGCCACGCCCAGTGTATCCACTACAAAACTGACTATCACGCGGCCCTGCACGTTCTTCTGCCGGGCTTGCTCGGGATAGTTCAACTGCCGCATGTAGCTGGAGAGCATGGTTTCGCCGCCCACGTACAGCGGCGGCCGGTCGAGGTAACCCATCTGCCAGTCGGCGCCGAGCTGGTGGCGGTAGGGGTGCTCGTCGGGCTTGCGGTAGTAGAGCAGCTTTTTCTGGTCGTAGTCGTAGCGCTGCACCAGCACCTTGCGGCCGCTGGGCGTCATGGCGTAATACGACCAGGGGCCGAGTTTGCGGCCTTTTTCCACGCGGCCGCTGTCGAGGTCGGTTTGGCGCACCTTGCCCTGGGCACGCAGGCTGACGGGCGCCCAACAGCAGGCGCCGAGGAGGAGCAGTAGAGGTAGTCGCATGTAGGGAATGCAGCCGGAGGGGCGTGGGGGCGCCATTCCGGGGGGATTGGTGGAAAATCGGGAGAGGACGGAAACGAGCGGATTACCAGGATAATCCAATCGTATGCATAAACTTACGAAAATATCTTGCGAAGTTCGTTACGTCTTTCCCCGAAAATTCCTGTCCGGCTTGCCGATGTACTACGCCGCGTCGGAGTCGTCGAGGCGGCGCTTCAGGTCGTGCAGCTGGGTTTGCAGGCCCGGCAGATTGGGGCAGAGCTGACTGAGGCGGCGCAGGGCGCGCAGGGCGCCGCGGTCGTCGCCCACCATGCGCAGGATGGTGGCCTTGCCCGACAAGGCCCCGAAGTGGCGCGGCTCCAGGCGCAGGGTGCGGGCAATGTCGAGCAGGGAGGCGCGGTACTCGCCGCGCAGGTAGCGGGCGGTGGCGCGCTTGTTCCAGCCCTCGGCGTAGGTCGGGTGCTGCTCCACGATCCAGCCGAAATCGGCAATGGCGCGGGTGTAGTCTTCGGCCGAGAGGGCGCGCATGCCGCTTTCCAGGTGCTTGTTCAGCGCCACGTCGTCGGTTTCCAGCCAGAGCTGCCAGATGCCCTGCTGCAAGGCCTCAATTTCAAGCGGCGCCGTGGCGGTGCGCAAGCGCTGAAAGAGCTCGTCGAGCTGTTGAGGACGGTCGGGCATGGAAACGCGGGGATGGCAACGCCTAATTAAACGAACCGCAGCAGGCAACGGACAAGGTACGCCAATAAAAACGGCAGCCGCCGACCCCAAGAGGCCGACGGCTGCCGTTACGCTGGGGCGCCCGGTGGCCTAAAACAGGGCCGCCGCCACGCGCCGCACGCTGTCGGCCTTGCCCATGCTGTAGTAGTGGAGCACGGGCACGCCGTGGGCCATCAGCTCGCGGCTCTGGTTGATGCACCACTCGATGCCGATTTCGCGGGCCGCCGCGTTGTCCGGGGCCAGGTGAATGGCGTCGACCAGCTCGTCGGGCAGGTTCAAGAAGAACGAGCGGGGCAGGGCCGTGAGCTGGGCCTTGGTGGTGATGGGCTTTAGGCCGGGGATGATGGGCACGGTGATGCCCGCCTCGCGGCAGCGGCGCTCGAAGTTGAAAAACTGCTCGTTGTCGAAAAACATCTGCGTGACGATGTAGTCGGCGCCGCGGTCCACCTTGTGCTTGAGGTAGCGCAGGTCGGCGGCGTGGCTGGGGGCTTCGAAGTGCTTTTCGGGGTAGCCGGCCGTACCGATGCAGAAGTTGGTGGCCCAGGTGTCGTCCTGCTCCTCGTCGAGGTAGGCGCCCTTGTTCAGGTCGGCCACCTGCCCGATCAGGTCGCAGGCGTAGGCGTGGCCGTCGGGCTCGGGCACGAAGCGGCCTTCCGACTTGATCGGGTCGCCGCGCAACGCCAGCACGTTGTCGATGCCGAGGAAGTGCAGGTCGATGAGGGCGTTTTCCGTCTCCTCTTTGGTGAAGCCGCCGCAGATCAGGTGGGGCACGGTGTCCACGTCGAAGCGGTTTTTGATGGCGGCGCAGATGCCGACGGTGCCGGGGCGGCGGCGCACGGTTTTCTTTTCCAGCAGGCCGTTGGGGTGCTGCCGGTACACGTACTCCTCGCGGTGGTAGGTCACGTCGATGAAGGGCGGCTTGAACTCCATCAGCGGCTCGATGTTCGAAAACAGCGTCTGGATGTTCTCGCCCTTCTTGGGCGGCAGCACTTCAAAGGAAAACAGCGTTTTGCCGTTGGCTTGGGCCAGGTGCTCGGTAACTTTCATGGGGTGCGCATGCCGATCAGGCAGCGTGTGGTGGCTCAGAAGGAGCTAGTACAACAAGTGCGTATCAGGCAACCAGTAGAACGTCATGTCGAGCGCAGCCGAGACATCTCGCGTGCTGACGCCTGATAGTAACCTGATGATTGAATTATTATCCAGCGAAATGTCTCGGCTGCGCTCGACATGACGGGCTCAATCGACGGTTCTGGTTACCCGGCCGTTACCGTCGCCGGTTCGGCGGACGGCTCGTAGTTCAGGTTCGGCGACAACCACCGCTCCAGCTCGGCAACCGGCATTCCTTTGCGGCGGGCCAAGTCCTGCACCTGGTCCTGGGCGATGCGGCCCAGGCCGAAGTAGCGCGCCTCGGGGTGCGAGTAGTAGAAGCCGCTGACGGCCGCCGTGGGGTACATGGCCAGGTTTTCGGTGAGGGTGATGCCGGTTTGCTCGCTGCCGCCGAGCAGCTCGAACAGCACGATTTTCTCGGTGTGGTCGGGGCAGCCGGGGTAGCCGGGCGCCGGGCGGATGCCGCGGTATTCCTCCTTAATCAGGTCCTCGTTGGTCAGGTGCTCCTGCGGCGCGTAGCCCCACAGCTCCCGGCGCACCCGCTCGTGCAGGCGCTCGGCCAGGGCTTCGGCGAGGCGGTCGGCCAGGGCCTTGGCCAGAATGCCGGAGTAGTCGTCGTGCTGGGCGTCGAACTCGGCCACCAGCTCGTCCAGCCCGATGCCGGCCGTCACGGCGAAACCGCCGAGGTAGTCGGCGCGGCCGGATTCTTTGGGCGCGAGGAAGTCGGAGAAGGCCAGGTAGGGCAGGCCGGCGGCTTTCAGGCTCTGCTGGCGCAGGGTGAAGGTTTCGGCCTGCACCTGCTGGCGCGAGTCGTCAGCGTAGATTTCGATGGTGTCCGAATCCACCGTGTTGGCCGGCCAGAAGCCCACCGTGGCGCGGGCTGTCAGCAGCTTCTCGTCGATGATGCGCTGGAGCAGGGCCTGCCCGTCCTCGAACAGCTTGCGGGCCGCCTCGCCGTACGTGGCATCATCCAGGATGCGCGGGTAGCGGCCTTTCAGCTCCCAGGCGTGGAAGAAGGGCGTCCAGTCGATGTAGGGCAGTAGCTCGGTGAGCGGGTAGTCCTCGAACACCCTGGCGCCGAGGAACGAGGGCTTCACGATGTCGGCGGCGGCCCAGTCGGCCTGGAATTTTTGGCGGCGGGCTTCCGCGATGGGCACGTAGTCCTTGTTGCGCTGGCGGCCGGCGTGGTCGTCGCGCAGCTGCAGGTACTCCTGGGCCACGTCGTTGGCGAAGGCGTCGCGGCCCAAGCCCAGCAGCTGCGAGGCCACCGGCACGGCCCGCGAGGCATCGTTGACGTGAATCACCGGGCCCTTGTAAGCCGGCGCGATGCGCACGGCCGTGTGCAGGCGCGAGGTGGTGGCCCCGCCGATGAGCAGGGGCACGCGCAGCTGGCGCTTTTCCAGGGCCTGGGCCACGTACACCATTTCATCGAGCGAGGGCGTAATCAGCCCGCTCAGCCCCACGATGTCGGCCTGCTGCCGCTCGGCCTCGTCCACAATCTTTTCCAGCGGCACCATTACGCCCAGGTCGATGACCTCGTAGTTGTTGCAGGCCAGCACCACGCCCACGATGTTCTTGCCGATGTCGTGCACGTCGCCCTTCACGGTGGCCAGCAGCACCTTACCGGCCGTCTGCCGGGCCTGGGTGCCGCCAGCGGCGGCCGCCGCGTCGCGCTCGGCCTGCATGTAGGGCTCCAGCCAGGCCACGGCGCGCTTCATCACGCGGGCCGACTTCACCACCTGCGGCAAAAACATCTTGCCCGCCCCGAACAGGTCACCGACTACCGTCATGCCGGCCATCAGCGGGCCTTCGATGACGGCCAGCGGGCGGCCGAGCAGCTTCAAAGTTTCTTCGGTATCGGCGTCGATGTAGTCGGTAATACCCTTCACCAGGGCGTGCTCCAGGCGCTTTTCCACCGGCCAGCTGCGCCAGGTGTCGGTTTCCACCGCTTTGGCGGCAGCCGTGCCTTTGGTCAAACTCAGCAGCTCGCCCAGCTGCACCAGCCGCTCGGTGGCGTCGTCGCGGCGGTCGAAGAGCACGTCTTCCACGGCTTCGAGCAGGGGCTTGGGCACCTCGTCGTACACGGCCAGCTGGCTGGGGTTGACGATGCCCATGTCCAGCCCGGCCTGGATGGCGTGGTAGAGGAAAGCCGCGTGCATGGCCTCGCGCACCACGTCCTGGCCCCGGAAGGCGAAGCTGATGTTCGACACGCCGCCGCTGGTGAGGGCGCCGGGCAGGTGCTGCTTGATCCAGCGCACGGCCTCGATGAAGTCGATGGCGTAGCGGCGGTGCTCCTCGATGCCGGTGCCCACGGTGAGGATGTTCGGGTCGAAGATGATGTCCTCGGCTGGCAGGCCTACTTCCTCGGTGAGGATGCGGTAGGCGCGCTGGCAGATGTCGATGCGGCGCTGGTAGGAGTCGGCCTGGCCCTGCTCGTCGAAGGCCATGACGATAACCGAGGCCCCGTAGGCGCGCACCAGCCGGGCGTGGTGCCGGAACACCTCCTCGCCCTCTTTCAGCGAAATGGAGTTGACGATGCTCTTGCCCTGGGTGCACTTCAGGCCGGCTTCGAGCACCTCCCACTTCGAGGAGTCAATCATGATGGGCAGTCGGGCCACGTCGGGCTCCGAGGCCAGCAGATTGAGGAAGTTGGTCATGGCCGCCACCGAGTCCAAGAGGCCCTCGTCCATGTTCACGTCGAGCACCTGGGCGCCGCCTTCCACCTGGGCCCGAGCCACGGCCACGGCTTCGTCGAACTGCCCGGCCCGGATGAGGCGGGCAAAGGCGCGGGAGCCAGTCACGTTGCACCGCTCGCCCACGTTCACGAACAAGCTTTCGGGGTAGATATTCAGCGGCTCCAGCCCGCTCAGCCGGGTGGCCCGGGGGCGCACCGGCAGCTGGCGCGGCTGGTAGCGCTCCGATACCTTGGCAGCCTCGGCAATGTGCAGCGGGGTGGTGCCGCAGCAGCCGCCCACGATGTTCACCAGGCCTTCCTGCAGGTACTCTTCCAGCACCGCCGCAAATTCCTGGGCCGATTCGTCGTAGCCGCCGAAGGCGTTGGGCAGGCCCGCGTTGGGGTAGGCCGAGATGTAGCAGTCGGCGAGGCGGCTGAGCTCCTGCAGGTACACTTTCAGTTGCTTGGCCCCGAGGGCGCAGTTCAGGCCGATGCTCAGGATGGGCAAATGGCGCATGGAGTTCCAGAACGCCTCCACCGTCTGCCCGCTCAGCGTGCGGCCCGAGGCGTCAGTGATGGTGCCCGAAATCATGATGGGCACCACCCGGCCGCCCTCGTCGAAAAAGCGCTGGGCGGCAAACAGGGCCGCTTTGGCGTTGAGCGTGTCGAAGATGGTTTCGATCAGCAGCGCGTCGGAGCCGCCGTCGATGAGGCCGCGCACCTGCTCGTGGTAGGCTTCGGCCAGCTCGTCGAAGGTAATGGCGCGGAAGCCGGGCCGGTTCACGTCGGGCGAGAGCGAGGCCGTGCGGTTCGTCGGCCCGATGGCGCCGGCCACGAAACGCGGCCGCTCGGGCGTGCTGTACTCGTCGGCGGCCGAGCGGGCCAGGCGGGCAGCCTCGTAGTTCAGCTCGTACACGATGTGCTCCAAGGCGTAGTCGGCCTGGGCCACGGTGGTGCCGCTGAATGTGTTGGTTTCGACGATGTCGGCGCCCGCGGCGAAGTACTCGGCGTGAATGCCGCGCACCACGTCGGGGCGCGTCAGACACAGCAAGTCGTTGTTGCCGCGCAGGGGCTTCGCGTGGTCTTTGAACCGCTCCCCGCGGAAATCCTCCTCGGTGAGCTGGTGGCGCTGAATCATGGTGCCCATGGCGCCGTCGAGCACGAGGACGCGGCGGCGGAGCAGGTCGGCGAGGGGAGAGGCGGGCAGAGTCGGCATGTGGCTTTCGGAATTAAGGTGCGCAAGGCGCTATCCAGAAAGCCCCAGCTACTTCGGAAAGTGCCGGTTCCGCTCATCTTTTCCGAACGCGGGCACGCCGCCTCGGATGGGAGTTAGCACCTCTGCCGCAATGGCCGGTTGCTAAGACGTCACAGGGCCCAGTCCCTCGGTCTTTCTGGATAAGCTACAGCGAAGATAAATCAGCGGGTACGCATTAACAAATCAGAACAATAAACCATGAAAAAAATCATATATCTATAAACAGCTTACCAGCTAGCTGCCACTACATTTGTGCGATTTTGGGAAAGCATGGACCATTCCGGGATGCTGACATTTTCGATAGGCTAACGTCACTGTTTATGAGGCTACTGCGACACACCTGTAAACCAATTGTAGTAGGAATTTTAAGCCTGGCTGCGCTCGGAGCCCGCGCGCAGGCCGGCAAAGACGGCGCGCTGACCATCAACGCCGCCGGCACCGTGGTGAACCAGTACACGCGGCTGGCCGCCAACGCCACGGCCGGCAGCACGACCGTGACCGTGGCCAGCGCCGCCGGCCTGAGCGCCGGCGACTTGGTGCTCATCATTCAGATGCAGGGCGCGCTCATCAACAACGCCAACACGGCCGCCTACGGCGCGGTAACCAACCTGCGCAACGCCGGCAACTACGAGCTGGCCGTGGTGCAGGCCGTGACGGGCGGCACCCTGGCGCTGAGTCAGCCCCTTGCCCAGTCCTACACGGCCAATGACGGGGCGCAGGTGGTACGCATTCCGCGCTACACCGGCGTGACCATCGGCAGCGGTGGCTCCCTCACGGGGCAGGCCTGGAACGGCACCAGCGGCGGGGTAGTGGCCCTGGAAGCCCAGGGCACCATCACGGTCAACGGCAGCATCACCGCCACGGGCCTAGGCTTCCGGGGCGGGGCCTTCGTCAACAACGGAGTGGACAACAACGCCAACTACCTTGGCGCGGGCAACACCGGCGGGGAAAAAGGCGAGGGCGTGGCCGGCTACGCCAGCAGCTATGCCGGCGGCAGCCGCGGCCGTGGGGCCGCGGCCAACGGTGGGGGCGGGGGCAACTCCGTTAACGCTGGCGGCGGCGGCGGGGCCAACGGCGGCGACCCGGCGGTGTGGACCGGTACCGGGCGGCCCAACGTGAGTACGCCCGGATGGGCCACGGCCTGGAATCTGGAAGGCGCCGGCTTTGCCAACAGCGGGTCGTCGGGCGGGGGGCGCGGGGGCTACGGCGTATCCGACAACGACCTCGACGCGTTGGCGGTGGGGCCCGGCCAAAGCAGCTGGGGCACCTATAGCCGCCCCAACACTGGCGGCCTGGGCGGTCGGCCGCTCCCGTACGAACTCGGGCGGGTGTTCTTGGGCGGCGGCGGCGGCAGCGGCGACGGCAACACGGCCGTGGCGGGCGTCGGTGGTAATGGCGGTGGGTTGGTATACCTGATTGGCGGGGCCATCACCGGCAGCGGCAGCGTCGTGGCCGACGGGGCACCGGGCGCTGCGTCCAACGGCGGCACCTCGTTTGCCGACGGGGCCGGCGGCGGCGGCGGCGGCGGGGCCATTTTGCTGACGGCGGGCGCGGTGAGCGTGGCCACCAGCGCCAACGGCGGCACCGGGGGCAATACCGTCAACACCGTCATCAAAGCTTACGGTCCGGGCGGCGGCGGTGGCGCGGGCTACATCAGCGTCAGCAGCGGGGCCGACCTGACCGGCTTCAGCTACAGCCTCAGCGGCGGCCGTGGCGGCATTTCCACCTCGCCGGGCCTGGCCGAATTTCCACCCAACGGCGCCACCGACGGCGGCGTGAACACGCTCATCTTCCGCACCAGCGGCAACACCACGCCGCTGCCGGTGAGCTGGACGCACTTCGGCGCCGCGTGGGCGGCCGGCCGGGTGCAGCTCAGCTGGGCCACGGCCCAGGAGAAAAACAACGCGTACTTCCAGCTGGAGCGCAGCCTCGACGGGGTGCGCTTCGCTGCCTTCGGCGAGCGGGTGCCCGGCGCCGGCCACAGCACCAGCGCCCGCCGCTACGCCGCCTACGACGCCCAACCGCCCGCCGGTACGGTGTACTACCGCGTGCGACAGGTCGACTTCGACGGGCAGTCGGCCACCACGGCCGTCGTGGCGGTGCGCAGCGGCGGAACTACCCTGGCCGCCTACCCCAACCCCCTGCGCCGCGGCGAGTTGCTGCGCACCCAGCTGCCCGCCGGCACCGCTGCCCTGCTCACCGACCTGCTGGGCCGCACCGTGGCCCGCCCGGTCGCCGCGGCCGACGGAACGCTGGCGGTGCCCACGCAAAAGCTACCGGCCGGCCAGTACTGGCTGCGCGTGGCCGGCGCCAAGCCCCTGCGGCTCGTGGTGCAGGAGTAGGTTGAGTTTAGGCATCAAAAAAGCCCTGGCCAGAGCTGGCCAGGGCTTTTTTGATGCTCAACGGCGCGCTTACGGAATCAGCAGGCGGCGGTGCAGCTGCAGGCCGTTCTGGCCGCGGCATTCCAATAGGTACACGCCGGCGGGCAGGCGGTGCAGGTCGAGCGGACGCTGGACGGCCTGTACCTGCGGAAGCGTGGCGTGGTGCACGAGCTGGCCCGTCACGCTGCGCACCTGCACGTGCACGTCCTGGCGGGTGGGCAGGTTCAGGTCGAGGGTAAAGCGGCCGTCCTGGGCGGGGTTGGGGTACACCTCGAGGGCGGCCAGGGCGCGGGCAGGGGCGCTGGCCAGGGCTTGCGTTACCGAAAAGCGCAGCTGGGCCTGGCAGCCAAAGTCGGGGTTGATGGTGTTCAGGACCGCGCTGTTCAAGCCCAGCAGGCGCAGGCTGCCGGTTCCCCCGGCGGCATTGGCCCACCAGGCCAGCCCGTCGCAGCCGGAGTCGTTGATGCTGAGCGTGTAGCAGCCCTGGGCCAGGCGCAGGGTGTCGTTGTAGGTGGTGGCGGGCAGCGCGCCGGTGCGGCTGGCCACGGTCTGGCCGGCGGCGTCGGTCAGAGTCCAGGAGGTCTGGCTCAGGCCGCCGGCAACGGTGGAGTTGTTGGTCAGCAGGCTCACCACGAAGCTCGGCGGCAGTACGCTCACGGCGCTGAAGCGGGCCGTGAGCGTGTCGTTGTAGTGGTTCTGGTCGGGCTGGCCGTTGGGCGTCATCACGTAAACCTTAAACACCGACTGGCCCGGAAAATCGGCCGGCACGGGCGGCAGCGCCACGTCGGTCTGCTCCAAAAACGCCAGGTTGCCCGTCCACTGGTAGGTGCGCCAAGGGCTGCTGCCCACGCGGTAGCGGATGGTGGCGGCCGTGAGCGAGGCCGAGCCAGTGTTGCGCAGCGTCACCTTGGGCGCGTCGCAGATGGGGTTGTCGCGGCGGAAGTTGGGGTCGGTGGTGGGGGCGATGATGCGCTCCAGGGCCGCGTCGGCCGTGAAGTTGGGGGCGCTGTAGCTGATGGCCTGGGTTTGCCAGATCCAGCGGGCACTCACGTTGGCCTGGTTGGAAATCAGGTAGGGCGCCATGTCGATGTCGACGCTGGCCGAGCCGCCGCTCAGCCCCGCGGTGATGTCGTGGTAGAGCGGCGTCACCGCGCTGCCGGGGCACCAGTTGCTGCGGTTGTACACCCAGGTGCCCGTTTGCGGCGACACCGGGTTCAGGCCGCAGTCGGCGCGCCAGAGGTCGGTGGTGGCCACGGCGGTGCCGTTGAGCTTGAGCGTGTAGTTTTTGCGGCAGAACTCGGCGCAGTTGCGCGAGTCGGCGCCGTGGCCGGTGATGAAGCTCTTGAGCACGGTGCGGCTGCTACCCGCGGGGGGCGTCACCGTCTTGGCCGACAGGTGGTTTTCCAGCAGGTCGGTGGCGCTGCCGTAGAGGAAGTTGCCGTCGTACACGTTCTTCACCGCGAGGGCGTCCTGCGGCGGCGTGCCCTCGATAAACTCCAGGTAGAGCGTGAGGGTGAAGCCCCAAGAATAGCCGTCGTAGAGGAAGCGCAGGCCGCGCGGGCCCTTGAGCAGCGGGGCGTAGTCGGTTACGTCCTGCACAAAGTCGTGGCGGCGGTTCTGGGCCAGCCAATCGGTGGCGTAGGGTGTGATGATGCGGGCCAGTTCCACCGTATCGTTGGCGGGCGGCATCAGCAGCACGCGGGTGGTGTAGTCCCAGGAGCCGCAGTACTGCGCGCCGGGCGGGCAGGCGTAGCGCCCGAGCACGTAGTGCAGCAGAATTTTGCGGTAGCGCCCGGCGGCCGGCAGCGTGGCCGTGGTGTCGTAGTTGCCGTAGCGGGTGAGCGGGCGGTTGCTGAATACCACCACGCGGGTGGTGTCGCCGGGGGCGGCCGATGCGGCCGGCGCAGCGGCCAGGCTGCCCAGCGCCAGTGTCAGCCACAGGAGTAGATGTTTAACCATCTGATCAGGGGTAAGGTGGTTGAGGTGGAGGGAATTATACTAGCGGGTGGGTAGGTGCGGGGCTAAAGTACGAGCGGCAACTTAAGCCACCGCACGGACCGGCTTCCTTCGGGGAAAGCAGCTGGAAAAGCGGCGCCTGAGCCCAAAAAAAGCCCCGGCGGAGGGCCGGGGCTGGGGTATCGGGGGCGCGGGGCGCGCTAGTCTTTCTTGACGCAGTTCGGTACGGTCTTGCCGTCCTTTTTCTTGGTGCCGGCTTGCTCGTAGCCTTTCCAGCACGGATCTTCTTTTTTATGGGTCGTCGAGTGCGAAGCGGTGGTTTTCTTGGTCGGCATGGTAGTAAGGGCAAGTGGCTGGGTGAATCGCACTTGCCCTCAGGCATACGGCTTCAGGCTGAGGGAGTTGGCTGCGGCTGACCGCGCGGCCCGCGGGCCAACACGGAAACCGCTTTTTTCGCGTTGTTTTTCTTTTCCTCCATGCGCACCCTTACGCTATTTGTCGCGGCGCTGCTGGCGGTCCTGCGCGGCCAGGCTCAGCAACCGGGCCCGGCCCTGCCCGCGGGTACCGGCCTGCAGGCTTCTTACTACAACGGCACCAACTTCGAAACCCTGATTCTGCGCCGCCGCGACGCAGTTATCGACTTCGACTGGAAAAAACAGCCGCCGGTGAAAGGCCTCGGGCCGGAATTTTTTTCGGTGCGCTGGGAGGGCTACCTGCTGGCTCCGACGACGGGCGAGTACGAGTTTTCGACCGTGATGGACGACGGGCTGCGCGTGTGGGTGGGCGGCAAGCGCATCATCGACGCCTGGCGCGAGCATGACCACGTACCGGCTTCGGTGCGCCTGCGCTTGGAAGCCGGCCGCTACTACCGCCTGCGCGTCGACTACTTCCAAACCATTCTGGACAGCCGCGCCGTGCTGCGCTGGCGCCTGCCCAACAGCTCGGCGCTGGTGCCCGTGGGGCAGCAGGCGTTTTTTGCCGCCCTGCCGACTTCGGCCAAGCCGGTCCCGAAACCCCAGCCCCCGGCGCCCGCGCCAGTAGTAGCGGCAGTGCCGGCGCCGCGGACTCCGCCCCAGCTGCTGGCGAGCAGGCCACCGGCCACCCGCCCGGCTGCCACGCCGGTGCGCCGGGTGGTGGCGCCGCGGCGCACCCCGGCGGCGCCCGCGCGCCCGACCCTGGTGCCGCCCGGCCGGATTTTCGGCGACTCCCTGACGGATTTGAGCAAGCTGCGCCGCGGCGAGGCCCTGGCCCTGAAACGCATCTACTTTGTGCAGAGCCAGGCCCGGCTACTGCCCAGCTCCGAGCCGGAGTTGGGCCGTTTGGTGCGCCTGCTGCGCGAGCAGCCGGACCGGCGGTTTGAAATAGCGGGCCACACCGACAACGTGGGCGACCCGCACAAAAACCAGGTGCTGTCCGAGCAGCGGGCGCGCGTGGTGCGGGCCTACTTGCTCCGGCGCGGCATCGACTCGCTGCGCCTGACGGCCGTGGGCTACGGCGGCACCCGCCCCGTGGCCGATAACCGCGACCCGCAGCAGCGCCCGCGCAACCGCCGCGTGGAGCTGGTGGCGCGTTAGAGGAGGGGGCGCGCTTGGGAAAGGGGAAGCGAGTAAGCCGATTCGAAACCGTCGGCCTGCCCGGGTCGCGCATCAGGCGAGGACGAAGGATGACGGAGTCTTGCTATAGACGGGCTGCTCAAACAGCCCGGGATTCGGCGCGTGGTTTCTCGGAGTATACCGCAGGAAGAACGGCTCGGCCATAACCGCGGGAGGTAATTCGGGGTTTGACTGCCATTGCGCCCAAAACCGGGCGCTTGACAATCTGAAAACCACCAGGCCGGATGCGCCGGCCCCCATTTGCTTTACCCCATGAGCCATCACACGCCCCACCTGTTTTCGTCTTACCAGCTAGGCGCCATCGAGCTGCCCAACCGCCTGGTCATGGCGCCCATGACGCGCAGCCGCGCCACCAACCCGGAAAACGCCGCGACTGATTCCGTCGTCACCTACTACGTGCAGCGCGCCACGGCGGGCCTCATCATCACCGAGGGCACCCAGGTGTCGAAGCAAGGCGTCGGGTACATCAACACGCCCGGCATTTATTCCGACGCCCAGGTGGCTGCCTGGCGCAAGGTAACCGACGCGGTGCACGCCGCCGGCGGGCGCATCTTCGCCCAGCTCTGGCACGTGGGCCGGGTGTCGCACCCCTACTTCCACAACGGGGAGCTGCCCGTGGCGCCGTCGGCCATCAAGCCCGAGGGCGTGAAGGCCTTCACCGGCGCCGGGTTTGAGGAAGTGCCCACGCCCCGCGCGCTGGAGCTGAGCGAAATTCCCGGTGTGGTGGAGCAGTTCCGCCTGGGCGCCCGCAACGCCAAAGCCGCCGGCTTCGACGGCGTGGAAATCCACGGCGCCAACGGCTACCTGCTCGACCAGTTCCTGCAGGACGGCGCCAACCAGCGCACCGACGAGTACGGCGGCTCGGTGGAAAACCGCAGCCGCTTCGTGCTGGAAGTGGTGCAGGCCGTGGTCGAGGAGCTGGGTGCCGACCGGGTGGGCCTGCGCATTGCGCCCCAAGGCGGCGCCAGCATTCAGGACTCCAACCCCACCGCCACGTTTAGCTACTTGGCCGAGCAGCTGAACCGCTTCGGGCTGGCCTACCTGCACGTGCTCGAGCCCCTGCCCGGCCACCCCATGGCCCGTGCGGAAGGCAAGCCGGCCATTGCCCCCGCCTTGCGCCGCATCTTCCAGAACACATTCATCCTGAACGGGGGCTACACCCAGGAAACCGCCGAAGCGGCGCTGGCCAACAACGAAGCTGACCTGATTGCCTTCGGCGTGCCCTTCATTGCCAACCCCGACCTCGTGGCCCGCTTCGAGCAGAGCGCGGCCCTGAACCAGCCCGACTTCGCCACCTTCTACGTGCCCGGCGACAAGGGCTACATCGACTACCCCTCGCTGCACGAAGCGACGCAGCCGGAAAAGGCCGCGGAGTACCAAAGCAATTGAGCTAGTAGTGCCAAAGTGGGCTACCAGCTACAAAACACCAAATCCCCGAACCTCTTCTGTAGGCTCGGGGATTTGGTGTTTTTAAAAGTTGTTTCTTAGCACTGTCTGGGTAGGGAGATGAATCAACCATATTCTCAAAAAATTACATGACTTTATATATAATAAATTTAATTATTAAAACACATTGACTATTTTCAGTTTACCCTAAAACTATACTAATCATGGCTGAGCTGCGAGAAGGGGCCCCTGTGCTTTTTAGGAACAAACCTGCTGTTACAAACTGTGGCTTTAAGCATGGCGAAGGTAGAGGCAACATCGCCAAGATGGATCCCACAAGCATATCTGTGTATTACTGGACCGGGTCATGGAATCAGCCCCTGGAAATGGTAATGACCCGCTCCATTTTCGAAGTCAATTTTATGTTGGATCCTTTCCGTATGCATGACCTGGGGCGGGTGCGGATGAATCATTACACCAAGCGCTTTCCTGATGACTTCCTCAAGCTAGGCTATGAGTGGAGTCAAGATTAGCCGTGCTGCGGCACAATCAGCTCAGTTTAGCTTTAGCCGTAGTATATAGTTTTATGATGGCCGCGCATTTTGCATTGGCGGCTGGGATAGGAAGTGGGTATGCTGCACGTCACCGCCACGGCTCGGCTTTCTGCTGAGCTTTTGCGTAAGGCCTAGGGCACAACCAATTCCGACGCCCGCCTCCCTATGGCTGCCAAGAAATCTACTACTCCCAAAGCCGCCCCGGCCCGCCCGGCCCCGCCCGCCGCCGACCAGCCGGCTCCGGCGCCCAAGTCCGCAACCAAGGCGACCAAAGCCCCGGCGCCCAAGCGCGAAAAGCGCCCCACGGCCGCCCAGATGAAGGAGCACGCCCAAAAGCTGCCCTATCCGGCCAAGCAGGCCGACATGAAGCTGCAGCCCGACTCTAACCTCTCCGGTTACCTGCCCGCCGGCAAGCTCAAGGGCAAGATTGCGCTGATAACCGGCGCTGACTCGGGCATCGGGCGGGCCGTGGCGCTGGCCTTCGCCATGGAGGGCGCCGACGTGGCCGTGCTCTACAACGAAAACGACGTGGACGCGCGCGAAACCATGCGCTTGGTGGAAGCGCAGAAACGTCGCTGCTTGCTGCTCAAGCTCGACGTGCGCGACCCGGAGCAGTGCAAGCAGGCCGTGCGCCGCACCACCAAGGAACTGGGTGGGCTGAACGTGCTCGTCAACAACGCCGCCTTCCAGATGGCGCAGGAGAAGTTCGAGGACATTCCGGAGGAGCAGATCCGCCGCACCTTCGACACCAACATCCTTGGCTACATCTGGATGGCCCAGGCCGCCATTCCGCACCTGAAGAAGGGCGACAGTATCATCTGCACCGGCAGTATCGTGGGCCTGACCGGTATTCCGCTGCTGGTGGATTACGCCTGCACCAAGTCGGCCATTCACGCCCTGGTGAAGAGCCTGGCCCAGTACCTCGGCGACAAGGGCATCCGCGTCAACTGCGTGGTGCCCGGCCCGGTGTGGACGCCCAACATTCCCGGTACCATGCCGCGGGAGGAAATCGAGAAGTTCGGCCACGAAGTCGCCCTGAAGCGTCCCGGCCAGCCCGAGGAACTGGCCCCGGCTTACGTGCTGCTGGCCTCGCAGGACGGCTCCTTCATGACCGGCTCGCTGGTGCACGTCACCGGCGGCAAACTGAGCAGCGACCAATAGGTGAAGTTGTGAAAGGTGAAGTTGCGAAGGTCAATGGGGGCCGCGCAATGCCCATTCACAAGTTCACAAATTCACCATCTCACCTTTATGAAATATCCCCCTGGCACCGTACGGGCCCTGCTGGAGTCGCCCCACGTGAGCGAGGCCACCCGCGCCGCCCTGCAAGAGCGCCTCGACGCGCCGCCCTACCAGCCGCAGTTCTTCGACGCCGACACGTACCGGCTGCTCGGGGCCGTGTGCGCCCGCCTGCTGCCGCAGCCCGACCGCCCTGCGGGCGCCATCGACCTGCCCGCGGGCATCGACGAGCGGCTGCACAGCGGCAAGGCCGACGGCTGGCGCTACGACGCGCTGCCGCCCGACCGCGAAGCCTACCGCCTCGGCCTCGGCGGCATTCAACAGGCGGCGCAGGCGCAGTTCGGGCGGGAGTTTGCGGCCCTGGCCGCGGCCGAGCAGGACGCCGTGCTGCAAGCCGTGCAGGCCGGCACCGCCCCCGGCGACCTGTGGCTGAAAGTCGATGCGCCGCGCTTTTTCGAGGAACTGCTGGCCGAAGCCACCATTCTGTACTACTCCCATCCGCTAGCCCAAGAGGAAATCGGCTACGTCGGCATGGCCGACCTGCCCGCTTGGACGCGCATCGGCCTCGATACGCGCGAAGACCGGGAGCCGGAGGAAGTGAACTAGTGAGGTGGTGGAATGGTGCGTTTGCCGTTTTGAGGGTCGCGCTGTTTCGCCATCTGCCGCTCACTGGTTCACCGTTTCACTACCTCACTAGTTCACCGACCACACCAAAATGCCCGACGAAGAAGAATTGCTGGAAGAAGGCGTCGTCAGCCCCGTTCAGCCCGACATACAGGACCCGCTGCTGCGCAAGCTCCTGAAAGACGAGCCCGCCGCGGCCGATACCCCGCAGCCTCAGCCCGCGCCGCTGCCCGAGCCCGGCGACGAGGTCGACTGCGTCGTCATCGGCACCGGGGCGGGCGGGGCGCCGCTGCTGGCCCGGCTGGCCATGGCCGGCCTGAAGGTGGTAGCCCTGGAAGCCGGCCCGCGCCACGCGCCGCGCCGCGACTTCGCCACCGACGAGCAAGCCCAGGCGTTTCTGTTCTGGAACGACGAGCGGCTCTCCGCCGGCAAGGACCCGCTTTCCTTCGGCAACAACAACTCCGGCACCGGCGTGGGCGGCAGCACCCTGCACTACACCGCCTACACGCCCCGCGTGCAGCCCGACGACCTGCGCCTGCGCACCGAATTCGGGGTGGGGCAAGACTGGCCCCTCGGCTACGACGACTTGGCGCCCTACTACGACGAGCTGGAGTGGCTGCTGGGCATTTCGGGGCCTTCGCCCTACCCCTGGGGACCGGCGCGCCAGCGTGGCTACCCCTTGCCGCCGCTGCCGCTCAACGGCGCCGCCCAGCTCATGCAGCGGGCCTGCGAGAAGCTGGGCATCCGCACGTCTCCTGCCGCTAATGCAGCCGTGTCGGCGCGTTACTACCAGGAGGGTATCGGCTGGCGCGAGGCTTGCACCAACCGCGGTTTCTGCCAGGCCGGCTGCTCCAACGGCGCCAAGGCCAGCATGGACGTCACCTTCATCCCGCTGGCCGAGGCCCACGGCGCCGAGGTGCGCGCCGACTGCTTCGTGACGGAAATCGAGCGCGACGCGCAGGGCCGGGTGACGGGCGTGGTGTACCAGCAGCACGGCCAGACGCGGCGCCAGCGGTGCCGCACCCTGTTTCTCTGCGCCGGCGCCGTCGAGACGCCGCGCCTGCTCTTGCTCAACAAGCTGGCCCTGAGCAGCGGGCACGTGGGGCGCAACCTCATGGCGCACCCCGGCCTGCAGCTCTGGGGCACCTTCGATGAAATGGTGCGCCCCTACAAGGGAATTCCCGGCGGGCTGATTTCAGAGGACACGCACCGGCCCCGGGACGCGGACTTTGCCGGCGGCTACTTGCTGCAGAGCATCGGCGTGATGCCGGTGACCTTCGCCAGCCAAGTGGCCCGGGGCCGCGGGTTGTGGGGCGCCGGGCTGCGCGAGTACCTGCAGCAGTACAACCACGTGGCCGGCATCAACATCCTCGGCGACTGTCTGCCCCACGCGGACAACTACCTGGAGCTGTCGGACGAAAAGGATTCGCGCGGGCTGCCCAAGCCGCGCGTGTACTTCACCAACCAGGAAAACGAGCAGCGCATGAACGCCCACGCCGAGCGCACGATGCGCCGGATCTGGGAAGCCGCCGGCGCCCGCGACATCTGGACGTTCCCGCGCTCGGCCCACGTCATCGGCACCTGCCGCATGGGCCGCTCGGGCGACGACGCGGTGGTCGATGCCGACGGCCGCTGCTTCGACGTGCCCAACCTCTACATCTGCGACAACTCCGTATTTCCCAGTGCGCTGAGCGTCAATCCGGCCCTGACCATCATGGCCCTGAGCCTGCGCACCGCCGACCGGTTCCTCGAACAACAGCAACGCCGCGACTCGTAGGCCGGCCGGGCTGCTGCCGCAAGCTTCCGTGCCCCTGCCGCCACACCACCACACCACATGCCCAAGGACTTTCTTTCCCACATCAAAGCCAAGTTCGGCGACGGCCACTACGCCGGCGACGAGTACGGCGGCGCCGCCGGCCACGACGGCAGCGGCCTGCCCACTGGCTCGCCCAGCAACTTCATGTTTGCCACCGGCATCGAGTGCTCCTACCCCACCATCGACCACGGCCAGACCCGCCGCGACCTGCTGGCCGAAACCGACCACTACGAGCGGTACCAAGAAGACCTGGGCCTGGTGCGCGAGCTGGGCCTGAAAGTGCTGCGCTACAACCTGCCCTACTACAAGATTCACAAGGGCCCCGGCCGCTACGACTGGGAGTTTGCCGACCGGGCCCTGGCCGAAATCCAGCGCCTGGGCATCACGCCGATTCTGGATCTGATGCACTTCGGCGTGCCTGATTGGGTGGGCAATTTCCAGAACCCCGAGCTGCCGGTGCACTTCGCCGAGTACTGCGGGGCAGTAGCGCGGCGCTACCCCTGGGTGCGCTTCTACACGCCCGTCAACGAAATCTACGTGACGGCCCGCGCTTCCGCCAAAGACGGCATCTGGAACGAGCAACTCAAGGACGACCGCGCCTTCATCACGGCCATCAAGCACGTGACGGCCGCCAGCATCATGGGCACTCAGCAGATTGCCAAATACCGGCCCGACTGCGTTATCGTGCAGAGCGAGTCGGCCGAGTACATCCACGAGATGCGCGCCGTGCAGAGCGCCGACATCCGACTCACCAACAAACTGCGCTTCCTCTCGCTGGATTTGCTCTACGCCCACACCATCGACGCGGAGGTGCTGCTCTACTGCCTCGACAACGGCCTGACCCGGCCGGAGCTGGAGTGGTTTATGGCCGGCGAGCCGCCCGGCTACCAGATCATGGGCAACGACTACTACGGCCGCAATGAGCGCATCATCAAGCCCGACGGCAACTGGTGCTCGGCCGAGGACGTGCTCGGCTGGTACACCATGACCAAGCAGTACTACGAGCGGTACCGCAAGCCCGTGTTTCACACCGAAACCAATTCGTTTAACGCCAAGGACGCCGAGTGCTGGCTTTGGAAGCAGTGGGTGAACGTGATGCGCATCCGGCAAGACGGCGTGCCCGTCGTCGGCTTCACCTGGTACAGCTTGCTCGATCAGCTCGACTGGGACATCAGCCTGGCCGAAAAGCGCCTCGCCGTGAACCCCTGCGGCCTCTACGACCTCGACCGCCGCATCCGCCCCGTCGGGGACAGCTACAAAATGATGATCCGCGAGTTCGGGCAGATTACCATGGTGCCCCACGGCGAACTGTTCGAAATTTCGCCCCGTCCGGCTTCGCTGAAAGTGGACGTGTGAGCCGTCCCCCGGCGCGCGACGAGCATAAAAAAAGCCTGCTTCCGCAATGGAAGCAGGCTTTTTTGTGGGGGGCGAGGCCCGGCCACTTACTTGGTCAGCGACAGTTGACGAATCGTGTAGTCGTTGCCCATTTTCACTTTCAGCGTGTACACGCCGGCCGCGAGGTGCGAGAGGTTCAGCTTGTTCTCGAAGTTGTCGCGCAGCTGAGCATTGGTGTACACCGTCTGACCCAGCGTGTTGAGGATCTGTACTTCCAGGCCAGCCTGGGCCTTGGCGCCCTGCACGCTCAGCGTTACTTCGCCGTTGGTGCTCGGGTTCGGGTACAGGTTCACGGCGCGGTTCAGCGCGGCCGAGGTGCCGGTGGTCACGTCAGCATTGGCTTCCACCACGAAGATGCCGAAGCCCTGCGAAGCAGCGTCGGCGAGGGTGCCGCCGGCGGTAGCCGAGAAGGGGCTGATGGTGTAGAAGGTGCCGGTGCGCGTGGGCGTCTGGGGCACGTAGCTCATCGGGAAGTACTGCGTAGAGCCGTCAACAGCCGGCGTCTGCACCAGGCCCACCAAGAAGTCGCCAGCAGCCACGGCCACCGGAGCGTTCAGGGTGAAGGTGTGGCGCTGGTTTACGTCAGCGGCCGTCACCACGTAGTTGGCCGAGCGGCCGAGCAGCGTGCCGGTGGAGCTAACTACTACGCCGTACACCGTGTTGCCGACCGAGCCCGGGTCGCCGATGTTGGCCACCACCGAGGTGATCGAGCGGGCTACGCTCGTGTTGTAGCGCACTACGAAGGCGGCCGTAGCCGTCGGGCCGAAGCCCACGCTGTTGTTGGCGCCGATAACCGTAGCGGTGTTCACGTAGCTGAACGTGTTGGTAGTCACGTTCTGCGTGAACACCTGCGAGTTGTTGGCGGTGTTGTCATCGGCCAGCAGCGACACCGTCAGGGTGTTGGTGCCGGTAGCGGTGGCGGGCACCGTGAAGCCGGTGAAGGTTACCGTGCTCGAGGCGCCGGGCGCCAGCGAGCCGATCAGCTGCGAGTTGCTGAAGGTCGTGCCACCCGAAACGGCCAGCGTTACGGGCAGGCCCGTAATGGTTTGGCCGCCCACGTTGCGCACCACGGCCTGTACGGTCTGGGCGCTGCCGGCCGGGGCCTTGCCCAGCGCGTAGATGATCTGTACCTCGGCGTCGTTATCCGGGATGGTCGTGGCGCAGATGGTGAAGGCCCCCTGCGTGTCGGCCGAGCCGTAGCCGGCTACCGAAATGTAGTAGGTGGTGTTCGGCGTCAGGCCGCTGGCCGTCAGCGGAGCCGCAACCGTGTTGTTGGTAGCACCGGCCGAGCAGGTGATTTCCGTGAACGGACCGGTGGCGCTGGTGGCCGAGAACAGGCGCAGGTAACCGGCAGGGTTGCCCGTCACCGTCAGACGCAGCGAGGTGCTGCCCGCGCCCGAGGCGGCGGTGGTCACTTTGTACCACACGTCCTTGGGGTTGACGGCAATGCCGCAGGAAGTGCCCGGGTTGGTGTAGCCCGAAGGCGTGGTGGTGGTGGCGCCGGCGTTGGTGCCGTTCACCGGCGTGCAAGTCGCCGTGATGGGCAGCGTGATGGCGCCCGAGGGGTTGTCGTTGGCCGGGGCAGCGGCCACCGACGTTACACAAGCCGTCAGCGCGCCGGTTACCACGGTCGTGGCGGCGGCGTAGGGGTAGTAGCGCACGTAGTAGGTGCTGCCCACCGTCAGGCCGGTCATGTTCAGGGTTTCGGTACCGCCCACGGTAGCGTCGGCGCAGCCCATGCTGGCTAGCGAGCTGCAGGCGCCGCTGAAGCCTTCCAGCACGCCGTCGAAGGTGCTGTTAAACGTCACGGCGTGCGCCGTGCCCGTGGCAACGAACTTGTACCACACGTCCTTGGCCGAACCGGAGGTAAAGCCGGCGCAGGCAATCGGCGCCTGGCTTTGGGTGGCGCCGGTGATGGTGCCCGTGGTAGTTACGCACGTAGCAGCCGGGGTCAGCGACACGGCACCGGTGCAATCGTCGTTGGCCGGGGCTTGGGCCCAAGCGGCCGGAGCCAGCAGCACGGCCGCCGCCAAGGCGCTCAGCCGCGCCCAGGCTTTTTTCGACCGCCCGGAAACTGAGGAGTAATCGTGTTGATGCATGTGAAAAAGTTGGAGTGGAAGAATAAGCAAGCAAGTGGGGAAACCTAGGCCCAAGGTAGCAAGGTTTTGTTACCCATTTGCATTGCTCGCAGAATGCTTGCTGCTTATCCCATTGACAGCACGGCAGGGCGGGGCGTTGCCTGCTTACCAAAAAAGCCGGCTCCTTGCGGAGCCGGCTCTGGCGCGGAAAGCGGTTGGATTGCCGTCTGCAGGCCCTTAAAGAGCGGCTGCGGCCGGGGCGTGGTGTGCGGGCACGTTGATGTCTAAGCCCAGCCCTTGGGCAATGGCCATGCCCAGACCGATGTCGGCGCGGAACCAGTGGCAGAGCTGGCGCTGCAGAATTTCGTTGCGCTTGGGGCCGCTCACGCCGCTCATGGCCCCCACAATATTGGTGATGGTGCTGCGCTGGGCGTCGGGCGTCATCAGCCGAAACAGCGCGCCGGGCTGCGAATAATGGTCGTTTTCGCCGGGAGCGTTGCGGTCGTAGCGGTCGGCTAGGCCGTGCAGCTCCTCGGCCGGCTCGCCCACCGTCGGGTCCTCCTGCGGGCCGTCGAAGGAGTTCGGGAAGTAGTTCGGGCCGCTGCCGCCGTTGTCGCCCAGGGCCATTTGCCCGTCGCGCTGGTAGTTGGCGAAGCCAAAGGGGCAGCGGTTCACGGGCAGGTGCTCGTAGTTGGTGCCCAGGCGGTAGCGCTGCGCGTCGGGGTAGCCCAGCAGGCGGCCCTGCAGCATCTTGTCGGGCGAGTAGCCGATGCCGTCGACCACGTGGGCCGGGGCGAAGGCGGCCTGCTCCACGTGGGCGTGGTAGTTCGTGGGATTTTCGTTTAGCTCCAGCACGCCCAGCTCCTGCAGCGGGTAATCGGCGTGGGGCCACACCTTCGTCAAGTCGAAGGGGTTAAGCCGGTACGTCGCTGCGTCGGCTTCGGGCATAATCTGCACCTTCAGCGTCCAGCGCGGGAAGTCGCCCTGCGCTATGGCCTCGAACAGGTCGCGCTGGGCGAAGTCCGGGTCCAGGCCCTTCATTTCGGTGGCTTCGTCGGCCGCGAAGTTCTTGATGCCCTGCTCGGTGATGAAGTGGAACTTGACGTAGAACCGCTCGTTGTCCTTGTTGATAAAGGAGAACGTGTGCGAGCCGAACCCGTGCATGTGGCGGTAGCCGTAGGGCGTGCCGCGGTCCGACATCAGAATCAGCACCTGGTGCAAGGACTCCGGGTTCAGGCTCCAGAAGTCCCACATGGCCGTGGCCGACTTGCAGTTGGTTTGCGGGTCGCGCTTTTGGGTGTGGATGAAGTCGGGAAACTTCACCGGGTCCTTCACAAAAAACACCGGCGTGTTGTTGCCCACCAAATCCCAGTTGCCGTCCTCGGTGTAGAACTTCACCGCGAAGCCGCGCGGGTCGCGCTCCGTGTCGGCCGAGCCTTTCTCGCCGCCCACCGTGCTGAAACGCAGAAACACCCGCGTCTGCTTGCCAACGGCCGAAAACACTTTAGCGCGGCTAAACTGCGTTAGGTCGTGCGTGACGGTGAAGGTGCCGTACGCGCCCGAGCCCTTGGCGTGCACCACGCGCTCCGGAATCCGCTCCCGGTTGAAATGGGCCAGCTTTTCGTGCAGCAGGTAATCCTGCAGCAGCACCGGACCGCGCGGGCCGGCGGTTTGCGAGTTTTGGTTGTCCCAGATTGGGCGGCCGGCGGCGGTGGTCAGGCGGTTGGAATTCGGATTTTCGGACATCTGTGACAGCAGTTGATTCTGTTGTTGAGGTGCTGCAAAGGTGCCACCTTACGTATCATCAATAAAATCGATAATTTTGATTCAAGTATTAAAATAAACTATATGACGCTGCAACAGCTTGAATACTTGGTGGCCCTCGACACGCACCGGCAGTTTGTGCTGGCTGCTGAGAAGTGCTTCGTCACCCAGCCCACGCTCAGCATGCAGGTGCAGAAGCTGGAGGACGAGCTGGGTATTTTGCTGTTTCACCGTACCAAAAGCGGCATCGAGCCCACGGCCGTGGGTGCCAAGGTGGTGCAGCACGCGCGCGAAGTGTTGCGTTCGGTGAAGCAGCTGCGCGAAACGGTGCAGCTGGAAAAAGGCGAGCTGGTGGGCGAGCTGCGCCTGGGCATCATCCCGACGCTGGCGCCTTACCTGGTGCCGCTGTTTTTGCTGGAGCTGGTGCAGCAGCACCCGCAGCTGCGCGTGCAGGTGGAGGAGCTGCAAACCGAGCACATCGTGCAGCGCCTGAAAACCAACCAGCTCGATGTGGGCTTGCTCGTCACCCCGCTCGACGACCGCGCCCTGCAGGAAATTCCGGTGCTGGAAGAGCCTTTCCTGGGCTACGTGGCCGAAGACCATCCGCTGCACGCGCAGGCCACCATTCGCCCCCAGGATCTGCAGGCCCACGACAATATGTGGCTGCTGCAGCAGGGCCACTGCTTCCGCCACCAAGTGCTCAACATCTGCACGCCCGCCGCGGCCAGCGCCGCCCGCCCGTTTACCTACGAAAGCGGCTCCATCGAAACGCTCAAGCAGCTGGTGCGCCAAAACCACGGCTACACCCTGGTGCCCGAATTGGCGGTGCTCGACGAGCTGGGCCACAACGCGATGATCAAGCGCTTCGAAGCGCCCGAGCCGGTGCGCGAGGTCAGCTTGGTGGTGCACCACAGCTTCGTGCGCCGGCCCTTGCTCACGCTGCTGCGCGACACCATTCTGCAGCGCACGCCCGCGCGGCTGCACGCTCGGGGCGCGGGGCAAAAGATCCGCTGGAAGTAAGGTTGCCTCAGTGCCGCTCCAAGGTGCGCCGGTCCCAATGGGCGAGGTTGGCGGCCGCTTCGTAGGTGCTCTGCAAAAACTCGCGCACCAGTTGTTGCGGCTCGGCAGCGGTGCGGACGGCTTCGTAGGGCAGCACAAATTCGCCCAGCTGCTCGTTGAAGCTGGCTGCGGCCGGCCGCACCGGGGCAGTGGCGAAGCCCGGCGGGGTGGGGTAGGCGTAGCTATAGAATGCGGCCTCTTGCCCGTTGCCGCCGGGCCACCAGCCCGCGCTGCTCACCTCGGCCGAGTAGGCTTCGCGCGTCACCCAGTCGGCCAGGTTGGGCACGCCGCCGGGGTGTGGGGGCGCCGGGCGACCCGAAAAGCGCGTCACGGCCAGGTCGAAGGAGCCCCAGAAGAAGTGCACGGGGCTGGCCTTGCCGGTGAAGTGGCCCCGAAATTCGGCCAGCAGCTGATCAGCGCGCAGCAGCACTTGCCAGAAGCGTTGTACGGCCCCGGCGTCGTAGCTACGGTGGTGCTGGTCCTGCGGAAAGGGCGTGGCGTCTTCCACTTCCACGGGCACCGGCCAGATGGCTGCCGCCACGTCCGCCGCGCGCAGCAGGCCGCGGTATTCGTGGTAGAAATCAGCCACGGAGCGCGGCGCCAGGGCCATGCGCCGCACTTCTCCGTCGCTGGTGTAAAGCTGCAGCTCGTGGTGATGAAAGTCGAACACGATTTCGCAGGCCCCGCCGGCGTAGGGCATCGAGCCGGTGGAGAGGCCGCGGGGCGTCACGTACAACGGCACCTGCCACCAGTGGTTCAGCATCGGCGACAGCGCCAGCCGCGTCTTGCCCACAATCTGCGTCCACATGTGCAGGGTTTGGCGCGTGGCGGTCCAGGAATCGGCCGGCAGGGCGGGCCAGGGGGCAAGAGCGGGCGACGTAGGCATAGCGGTGTGGCAGTTGGCAAGGCTAATGATAGGCAGAATTGCGCGGCTTCTGCGCCGCACTTCCAATGGAAATCAAGCCGCTGCGGAAGCGGGCGCTCAGGCCCACGAATCGGGACCGCACCCCGGCCCCGCTTTCACGTAAGCAACTAGCTCCTGCTGTTCCGTTTCGCTTATGTCTGCTGCCGCTGCGCCTGTTACCCTGGTTTTTCTGCATTATTGGGCCGGTTCGGGCCGCGAGTGGTCGGGCGTAGTCGAGGCCCTGGAGGCGGATTACCCCTGCCTCACGCCCGACCTGGGCGGCTTCGGCGACGCGCCGCCCCCGGCCCGCGGCTACTCGGTAGAAGCCTACGCCAGCGAGGTCGAAGCCCTCATCGGCCAGCAGCAGCTTACGGAGTACGTGCTGGTGGGGCACAGCATGGGCGGCAAGATTGCGCTGGACGTGGCCGCCCGCCAGCCGCCCGGCCTGCGCGGCCTGGCCCTGCTCACGCCCTCGCCGCCCACGCCCGAGCCCATGCGCGAAGCCGACCGGCTAGCCAGCCTGCGCAGCTACGGCGACCCGGCCGCGGCCGAGGCTACCTTCGAGCACATCACCGCCCGCCCCCTGCCCGACGCCCTGCGCCAGCAAGTCATTGCCGACAACCTGCGCACCAGCAAAGCCGCCTGGGACGCTTGGCTGCTGCAGGGCAGCAAGGAAGACATCTGCGCCCTGATGCCCCGCGTGCGGGTGCCCGTCTTTCTGATAGCCGGCACCGCCGACCCCGTGTTGCCGCCGCAAGTGCACCAGCGCGAGTTGCTGCCCTGCTTGCCCGAGGCCACCACGTTTCACCTGATCGAGGGGGCGGGGCACCTGCTGCCCCTAGAAGCTCCCGGCGAAGTGGCCAGCGGGCTGCGGCAGTTTATGGGCGAGCTAGCAGCCACCGCGCAAAGCCAAAAAACGACTGACTAATGCACTTAGCGGCGATGCTAGTTGTTTTAGTTTAGCACGGCCGGGTTGGGGCCCGGCTCGTCTTCCTCCCACTTCCAAACCACTCCTACGCCATGTGCGGTCGTTACACCATCATCACTCCCGGGCCGGCGCTTGAGCAGCAGTTCGACGCCGCGCTTACCGACGCTTCTTTCGGGCCGAGCTACAACGTGGCGCCGTCCCAGCGCATGCCCATCATCACCAACCTCGCCCCGCACGATATCCAGGCGGTGCAGTGGGGGCTGATTCCGGGCTGGGTGAAAGACGTGAAGCAGGCGCCCAAGCCCATCAACGCCCGGGCCGAAACCCTGCCCGAAAAGCCTTCTTTCCGGCAACTCCTGCAACGCCGCCGCTGCCTAGTCTTGGCCGACAGCTTCTACGAGTGGCAGCAGACGCAACGCGGCAAAATTCCGCACCGCATTCTGCGCGCGGACGAGCGGCCTTTTGCCTTTGCCGGCCTCTGGGACGAGTGGACCGACCGCGAAACCGGCGAAGTGGTGCCCACTTACACCATCATCACCACCGAGCCCAATGCCCTGATGGCCCGGCTGCACAACCGCATGCCCGTCATCCTGCCCGACCGCGCCGCCGAGCTGGCCTGGCTCGATAACAGCACAACGGCCGCCGAACACCAGGCGCTGCTGCGCCCGCTGCCCGACGGCCTGCTGAAGGAGTACGCGGTAACCACCCTGGTCAACTCGCCGGCCCACAACGACCCGGCGGTGCTGCAGCCCGCCGCGGCCTAGTGTGGACAGTTAGCGGCCCAAGCCGAACAGGCCGTGGCGCTTGCGACGCATGCTGCCACGGTTCTTCTTCCGCTTTTTGCGCTTGAACTTATACCCGCCGCCGAACGCGTCGTGGTCGGCCGTGGTGAGTGAAGTGGTTTCGGAGGCCACGGGCGTGCCGGCGAAAGCGGCGTCGAAGGGGGCGCTGGCTAGCACGGCAAGCAGCAGGGAAAAGCAAAGCGTTTTCATAGCGGTGGGGCAAGAAGAAGTGGAGAAATCCTAGAATCGTTTGACGATGCAATTCTACGCCACCTTCCGCACCGCCCAAAAAAAACGGCCTCACATGAAGATGTGAACCCGTTTGAGGATGTTGCTGCCGCGGGCTCATCGGGCAGTTGAGGGTACAGGCTAGTGGTGTATCAACCAAGTCATTAGCCCATGTGCACTTGCCGCCGAGTCGCCCAAAAGATGCGAGGTTAGCGCCGGCGTCGCCCGGCCCGGCGCTTCTTCCGCTTCTTGCGTTTGCTCACGTCGCTGCCGTGGCTGGCGTCGGCTGAGTGGAGCACGGTGGCGGTTGAGGTGGCCGGAACCAGGGATTCGGCGTAGCTGGCCTCGGGCGCGGCCGCGCTGCCAAAGATGAGCGCGGCCAGGGCATAGTAAATCTGCTTACGCATAGGAGTAAGTGGTTGTGGTGGTGGAAAAGGAACGTGAGAGTTGCGTGGCAATAGTAATGTATGGATATACATTATGCAATAAATAATTGTAATAGTTATAAAATATAACGCTCAGCAAAACGCAGCCTGCCTCAGGTAGAAACAGACTGCGTTGGATGCTGGGCTATGCAGGGTAAGCTATTGGCCGGCCTGCCCAGCCGGTTTGGCTTGCTTGGCGGGCTCTTGGTCGTCGCCGTCGGTAAAGTCTTCGATGGCGTCCTGAATCTGATCAGAATACTTGGTCAGCACGAGCACGGCGCCGGCCGCCAACACGGCAATGCCGAGCACCAGCTGGGTGGGCGTCAGGCGCTGGCTGGCCTTGCGCAGCAGGGCGCCGCCGTGGCGGAGCAGGTCTTCAACGTGCTCGTTGTCGCCCTTAATCACGTGGTAGGCGCTTTCGAAGGTGCGCGCAATGTCCTCCGGGAGAATGTCTTCCAGCTGTTTTTGGATCTGGTTGTCCATGACGGAACGAATGAGGTAGTTAGGGGGTCGGAACAAACGCCCGTGGGCGAGGGCCGGCGGGCGTGTTTGGGCATTACGCAAAACTCCCCGCCAGGGCTACGCCCGAGCGGGGAGTTTTTCAAGTTTTGATGGTAACGGTTGAGGTTGCCGCGGTAACGTGACTGGCCGAGCCCTTACTCCACCACCACCAGCCTGGCGCTCAGGCGCGGGCCTTCCTGCGCGTGGCAGTAGTAGGTACCCGCGGCTAGCGTCGTGGCGTCGAGCGGGAGTTGCTGCGGGCCGCGGGGCAGCACGCGGTCGACCAGGCGGCGCACCTCGCGGCCGGTGCTGTCGAACAGCAGCACCTGCACGTGGCCGCCCTCGGCGTCGAAGGCTATGGTGGCCCGCTCGCGCACGGGGTTGGGGTACACGCTGAAGTTGGGCACGTTCAGGTCGGCGGCGGCGGCGGTGCCGGTGGCCACGCCGGCGCGCAGCACCGGCACGTAGGGGAAGGCCCGGCCGAAGAGCGTGGTGAGCGTGGCGGCGGGCACCGCAAACCAGTCCTGCAAAATGGAGGCGTACACCGAGCGGAAGTCGTACTGCATGGGCACGTTGTCGTTGACGCCCGCATTGAGGGGCACCTGCACGTTTTGGCCGTGGATGCGCGGGTTGACGCTGGTGCCGAACACCAGCAGCGGGGCCGCCGCGCCGTGGTCGGTGCCCTTGCCGGAGTTGGCCTTGATGCGCCGCCCAAACTCCGAAAACGTCATGCCCACCACGCGGTCCTGCACGCCGAGGCGGCGCAAATCGTCCTGAAACGCCTCCACCGCCTGCGACACCTTGCCCAGCAGCGTGGCGTGGGTGCCGGTGGTGGTGCTGCCGGTGGCCGGCACCTGCAGCGCGTGCGTGTCGAAGCCGCCGAGGTTGACGCAGTAGATGCGCGTCTGCAGTCCGCCGGCAATCAGCTGGGCCACGATTTTAAGCTGGTCGGCCAGGGTGTTTTGGCCGGCCGTGGGCCACATGGGCGAGAGGTTGCTGGCCGCCCGGGCCGCCCGCTGAATGGCCGAGGTGTACACCTGCGTTTGCTGCACCACCTGCCGGATAAAGGTCAGCTCGTGGCCCGCCGGCGTGTTCGGGGCGGTGTCGACGGTGCCGGTGAGCAGCTGATAAAACGAGCTGGTGCTGGCAATGGCCATGCCCATGTTCACGGTGGGGCCCTGCACGCAGTTGCTCACCACCGAGCCAACGGTGATGGCCAGCGGATCGGGGTTCTGGGTGCTGGGGTAGCCGGTCGGGAAGCCGGGGTACTCGCCGTCGAGGTAGCGGCCGGCCCAGCCGGTGGTCCAGGTCACGTTGGAGTCGGAGGCCGAGGTCCAGATGTCGGTGGCGCGGAAGTGCGAGAAGTTGGGCGTGGGGTAGCCCACGCTCTGCACCACCCCGATTTTGCCCGAATCGTAGAGGCTTTTGATGCCCGTCATGGCCGGGTGAATGCCGGTTTGGGCGGTCAAGGTGAGCACCTGGGCCTGCGGAATGGCAATGTCGGGCCGGGCCGTCATCAGCCCGCTGTACTGGTCGAGCGGAATGACCATGTTCAGCCCGTCGTTGCCGCCGTTGAGCTGCACGAGCACCAGCACGCGGTCGGTCTGCGTGGTAGCGTTGACCAGCGCGGCCAGCAGGGCGTTGTCCTGGCCGTAGGCCGCCACCGGAAAGCCGTTGAGCAGCACCGGCAGCACCGCCCCGGCCGCCGCGGTCTGGATAAATTCTCTGCGTTTCATGAGCAAGGGTGAAGTTTTGAATTTGTGAACTTGTGAAGAGCGAGGCTGCGTGACGGTTGGCTGTCCATTCACAACTTCACCCTTCACCACTTCACCTTTGGTTAAGAAAGCTGGTATTCGGCCTGGCTGAGCATGGTTTTGAGCAGGGCGCGCAGCTTGGTGGCCACGGCGTTTTTCTTGGCCACGTTGGTGGGCGCGGCCAGGTACTGATTCCACTCGTCGGTCCACTCGAAGTCGGGCAGGCCGGGCAGCAGCGCGTCGTTGAGGAAGGCCAGTTGCGTGGCGGTCAGCGCGAAGGGCATCAGCACGTCGACGAAGGCCTGGATGAGCAGGTTCGGGTCTTGGGCGGTGGCGGCGGGCAGGCTCTGTACCCAGGCCACGGGGTCGATGATGAGCAGGAAGCCCGAGCGCGTGACGCCCGTGGTGGTCAGCAGCGCGTCGGATACCTGGTTACGGCGCGGCAGCGTCACGGCGTTGATCCACAACTCGTTGAACTGCGGCGTCTGCCAGTAGGCAGGCCAGCCGGCCACGTTGGGCGGGTCGCCCAAGTACTGCTGCTGCAGGTTGGTCAGCGAGTTGAAGTAGTCCCAGACCGAGTACTGCTGCGCGACGTTGGCGGAAGTCGGCTGGGCCACTTCCAGCTGGCGCAGCAGCCCCAAGCTGAAATCGAGCGGGCTTTTGATGTAGCAGCCCACGTTCACCACGTCGAAAAAGTGCTCGGAGGCCAGCAGCGTGCGCAGCACCGGCCCGACGTTGAAGCCGTTTTGCTGCAGCTGGGTGGCCAGCGGCTGGATGATGTTCTGCTCGGTCGTCGCGTCGATGACGTAGTAGACAAACCAGCGGTAGAGCTTGCGCACGAGGAAGCGGGCGGTTTCGGCCTGTCCGAAAATCATGTCCACCAGCGTCTTGTATTCCTGGTCGCCGCCGTTCGGAATGGCCTGGTTCTGAAACGCGCCGCTGAACTGCTTGACCGTGGTGTCGTGGCGCGAGGCGGTGTAGTAGCCGGCAATGGTGGTGGCGTTGTCGCGCCAGCCGGTGAGCACCCGGGCGGCAGCTTGCACGTCGGCCTCCGTGTAGTTGGTGTAGTTGCCGGGGCTGATGAGCGGGCCCTTGCCCACCGTAAACAGCTCCAGCAGCTCGCGGCCGTAGTTTTCGTTAGGCGCAGTGGCCGTGCTCTGGTTGCCGTTGAGGTAGCGCAGCATGGCCGGGGCCACGGTCACGTCCTTGCACAGCTGCTTCGCGTTGCCCAGGGCCTGCCCGCGCAGCAGCTCGGCGTAGTGGTAGCCGTAGCGCGCGTCGTTGATGTCGGCCAGCTCGATGACGAAGTGGTTGTGCCAGAACAGCCACATCTTGCCCTGCAGGGTGCCGTCGGCCAGCAGCTGGCCCAGCCACCACGCCCGCAGCGAGGAGCGCCGCACGCCCTCGAAGTTCTGGTCGAAGGCCTGCGTCACCCAGGTCTGCCCGATGGGCACGCTGGTATCCGTGGCCGACACGTTGAGCGGCGGCGCCGGCGCCGCGGGGGCCGTCAGCAGGCCGTTGAGCACCGCGGTCAGCGTGGAGCCGGCGGCGGCCGCAATCTGCGCCCGGGTGGGCCCAAACAGGCAGCGGCGCAGCAGGTGTGCCGCCTGGGCCGCGCCCCAGGCGCCGGTGTAGGCCGTCAGGCCAGCGTTGGTGCGCGGGAGCGTGGGCAGCGTTTTGTTGGCGTACGGGCTGATGGTTTCAGCGGGCGGGTTGGTCTGCTGCGCCGACTCAGCCAAGGCGGCCGCCGGGGCCGTAAGCGCCGAAGCCGGTTTGCGGAGGAAAGCTCTACGGTCCATAGGCAGAATGAGGTAGTCGGTCAGAAGACTGAAAGCCAGTCAAACGCGGGCAAAGCCGGCAAAACAGATTCTAAGATGCGTAGGAATAGTGAAAGTTTAATGACGGATAAACTGCAATTTTAATTTTATTTTAAGATGGTTGCTTTGTGTCCTATATCAGCCGATTTGCGGCCCGAAGCAACAAGCGTCACGTAGTGGCTGGGGCACAAAAAAAAACACGCCCCCGTGCTGACGAGGAGCACGGGGGCATGGTCGGTACAGTTGAGCCGGTAACTTCCGGAGAAGCGGTCCGATGAGCTTATTCCACAATCAGGCGCTGGCTGACCGGGCCGCAACGCAGCACGTACACCCCGGCGGGCAGTCCGCGCAGGTCCAGCACGGCCTCGGCTTTGCCGCTGGCCGGGTAACGGCGCACTTCCCGGCCCAGCGCATCAAGCAGCGTGGGCTGAGCCGCGGCGCCGGCCGGCAGCCGCATCGTTACCTGGGTGCGGGCCGGGTTGGGGTACAGGGCCAGCTGCGGGCGGCTGTGGCCCGGGGCCGCGGTGGCCAGCAGCAGCGGGTCGTTGAGCACGCCCAAGGCGGCCGTCGTGACGCCCGCGGGGCTGCTCACCACCAAGCTGCCGAAGGCGGCCAGCGGCGTGGCGGTGCCCCCGACCACAACCTGGTTGCCGCTCAGGGCCAAGGCCCGGAAACTGTCGCCGCCCAGGCCGCCGGCTGCGCGGGCCCAGCTGATGCTCGGGCTGCTGCCGTTGTCGGTGAGGCGCACCACTAGGCCGTCGGAGCCGCCGGCGCTGCGCAGCGTTGTGCCGCCGTAGGTTTCGGTGCCCACCAGCGTCGTGGCGGCGTAGATGCCGGTGCCGTTGACGGCCAGTTGGTTTACGAAAGTGTTGAGCAGCTGCACCCAGCCCACGCTCAGCGCGCCGTTGGTGTCGACCACTTTCATCACGAAGCCCGAACCGGTACCCGTCAAGGTCGCTCCCGTCCAGCTGCTGCTGTTGGTGCGGCCCGATACGTATACCGTGCCGCTAGGACCTGCCGTCAGGCCCACCGGAAACTCCGAACCGATGCCGCCAGCCCGCAGGGCGCCCGCAAAGTCGGCCGAGGTGCCGCCGTCGATGAGGCGCGCCACGGCAATGTCGTTGGTGCTGGAAGCACTGCCGCTGGAGCCGGCCGCCGTCACCGTGGTGGTGCCGAAGCTGACGGAGCCGTAAAGCACCGCGCTCAGGTATACCGTCGAGCCGGTAGCGCTCAGGCCGTACACGTTGACGGTGCTGCCGTCGGGGCTGCCCACGGTTTTGATCCAGTTGCAGGTGGCCGAGCTGCCGTTGTCGGTGAGGCGGGCCACGTAGCCGTCGTCTTGGCTGACGTTGCCGCTGACAGTGCGGTTGCCCACCGTCAGGGAGGGGCCGGTGAAGTCACCGCCCACGTACACGTTGTTGCCGGTGGCCGTCAGCGCTTCCACAAACACGCCGCTGTTGTCGTCGAGCAGTTGCGCCCAGCCCCAGCTGGCCGAGCTGCCCGCGTCGGTGAGCTTGGCCACGTAGCCGTTGTAAGGGCCCGCCGAGGTGGCCGTCAGCGTGGTATTGCCGAACGAAATCGACTGGGTTGTGAACTGCCCGGCCAGGTAGATGTTGCTGCCGCTCACGGCCACGCCGGCAAACACGTCTTCGTTGGCCGCGGCGCCGGCGCGCACGGCCCAGGTGTAGGTGCCGGTGGCGGGGTTGAACTTGGCCACGAACACATCGAGGCCGCCCGCGCTGGTGAGGGTGGTGCTGCCCAGCGTGATGCTGCCGCTAAACTCGCCGGCCACCACCACCGCCCCGTTGGGCAGCGGGGCCGCCCAGCGAATCAGGCTGGCGTTGGCAACGACCTGGGCGTTTTGCCACTCCGGGGCCGGATTGGGGCTGGTCAGCACGGTGTAGTTGACCAAGCCGTTGCTGCTGCCGCTGGCCGTGGTCACGTTTACCTGGCCCGATTGGGCGCCGGCGGGCACCACCACGCCGCTGATCTGCGTGCCGGCGGCGTTGACGGTGAAGCCCGACGTGACCACGTTGTTGCCGCTGCCGGCGAAGGTAATGGCCGTGGTGCCGGTCAGGCCCTGGCCGTAGAGGGTGACCGTCGAGCCGGCGAGGCCGGCGTTGGGCGCTGCCAGGGTCAGCAGCGGGGCCGGGTCGGAAAGCAGGGCCACGTAGCCCGGGCGCGAGCCGGCGTTGGTGCCGATGCTGAAGCCGGTGCCAAACGCGGCGGGCGTAGCCACCTGCCCGGCCGCAAACCACGTGCGCGAATCGAGGCGGCCCAAGGCACTGGCGTAGTCGGCGCCGGCGCCGCCGGCCTGCTGGCCCCCCACGAAGCTGGCCGAGGCACCCGCGTCGGTGATTTTGGCCACCACCACGTCGGTGCCGCCGGCGCTGGTGAGCGAGCGGCTGCCGAAGCTGGCCGTGCCGGCAAACTCCCCGGCGGCGTACACGCTCGAGCCGTAGACGCCAAGGCCGTTGATGCTGTTGGCGGGGCTGGTGCTGGTACCGCCGTTTTGCAGGGCCCAGGCCCAACTGGCCGAGCTGCCCGCGTCGGTGAGCTTGCTCACGAACAGGTTGGCGGCCCCGGCATTGGTGAGCGTGGTGCCGCCGAAGGCCGCGCTGGCGCTGCGGTAGCTGCCGCCCACGTACACGCTGCTGCCGTTGGTGGTCAGGCTGCGGGCGTAGTCGTCGCCGGTGCCGCCGGCCCGCTGGGCCCAGTACTGCGTGTTCACGTCGAAATAGTCCAGCTTCAGGGCGAAGACGTCTTCGCCCCCGTCACTGGTCAGCGGGCCGCCGGGCATGGTGTTGGCCGCATTGGTGAAGGTGCCGGCGGCGTACACGAAGTTGCCGAAGACCTGCAGGGCCGTCACGTTGTCGCCGGCCCGCACCACCGGCGCCGGGCTGACGGGCAGGCTGGGGGCCGAAGCGTAGTAGCGGGCCACGAAGCCGCCCGAACCCGGCAAGGTGTACGAATCGAACGTGGCGCTACCGCCGGTCGAGCCGCCCAGGTACAGGTAGGTAGAAGCGTAGTTGCTGAGGCTGGTGGCGTAGTCGTTGGCTGTGCCGCCCGCGCGTTTGGCCCAGCTCACCGTGCCGCTGGTGCCAAAGTCGGTGACGCGGGCCAGGAAGATGTCGCTGGTGCCGCCCTGGGCGTTGGTCAGGGTCGGGCGGCTGCCCAGCGTCAGGGTCGGCCCCACGAAGTTGCCGGCCACGTACACGTAGCCCGGTGCCACCGCAATGGCCGTGGCCTGGTTGCGGCCGCTGCCGCTGGTGGTGGCCTGCAGCGCCCAGGCAAAGCCGGTGTTGGGGTTCCACTTGGCCACGAAGATTTCCTGGCCGTTGGTGGTGCTCAGCGTGGTGCCGCCGAGCGTGACGATGCCGGCAAAGCCGCCGGCCAGGTACACGTTGCCGTTGGCGTCGGCGGTGCTGGCCTGCACCTGCACGTCGCCGGCCAGGGCCACGGCGGTTTGCCAATCGGGAGTTTGGGCCTGCGCGGCGCCGGCCAGCAGGCAAAGCCCACCGGCCACAACGGATTGGATTGTCAACAGTACAGGTTTTCGCATAAATCGAGATGAAACAATTTAAGGGAGCAAATTACCATCCGCGCCGTATTTGGCGGCGCTAATCGAAACGGTCCTGCCGATAGGGGGGGCGGCCAACGCAAGCGGCCGGTCTTCGGGTAGAAAACCGGCCGCTTGGCTTCGTCGCTGATCCGGGGTTATTTGCCCTGAAACACGGGTTTGCGTTTTTCGCTGAAGGCCTGCACGCCTTCCCGGTAATCGGCGCTTTCGCCCGCAATCTGCTGGCAGTCTGCTTCGTAATCGAGCATTTCGTCGAGCGAGGCCGCTCCCGATTTGTTTAGCATCTGCTTGATCAGGCCGATGGCTTTGGTGGGCGCGGCGGCGTAGCGGGCGGCCAGGCCGTAGGCCGCTTCGTCGAGCTGCGCGGGCGCCACCACCTGATTCACCAAGCCCAGGCGCAGGGCTTCGTCGGCGGGCACCTTCGAGCCGAGCGCGCACAGCTCAAAGGCCTTGAGGCTGCCCACGAGCCGCGGCAGGAAATACGAGGAGCCCGAGTCCGGCACCAGGCCGATGTTGATGAACACCTCAATCAGCGAGGCGTCGGTGGAGGCCACGATGGCGTCGCAGGCCAGGGCCAGGGAGCAGCCGGCACCGGCGGCCACGCCGTTGAGGCGGCAGACAATGGGCTTGGGCAACGCGCGCATGGCCCGGATGATGGGGTTGTAGCGCTGGTGCAGCGTGTCATAGAAGGAGAAGCTGCCGTCGTCGGTGGCCGCCTGCTGCGAGGCTTTCAGGTCCTGGCCCGAGCAAAACGCGCGGCCGGCGCCGGTCAGCACCACGGCCCGCACCTGCTCATCAAGGGCGACTTGCTTGAGCGCATCCTGCAGCTCGTAGCTCTGCGCGTCGTTAAACGCGTTGAAGACCTCGGGGCGGTTCAGGGTGATGGTGGCTACGCCGTCGGGGCGCACCTCGTAGAGCAGGCTGGTGTATTCGGGCATGGTTGGAAGATGAGGGGGTGAGAGTATGAGCAGCCGTAAAAGTAGCTGCCATCGGTTCAGCCCGCCGCCATGCGCGGCGCCCGTCGAAACAGTTCTGCTTTGGCCACCCCACCACGGCCGCTGCGCCCGCAGCTGGCATTACCGAGTGAGGGCACGGCGGTTGCGGTAGTCGGTGCGCTGATCAAGTCGCTGGCTTCGACCTCACAGCGGAGTGCGTCGTTACCCCAGCAGCGCTTCGGCCAGCAGCAGGTCTTCCGGCGTGGTTATTTTCAAGTTGCGGTAGTCGCCCGGCACCAGCTGAATCGGGTGCAGGTCCTCCACCACGCTTGCGTCGTCGGTAAAAGTGGGCAGCTCGGGCAGCTGGTAGGCGCGGCGCAGCAGCTCCAGCTCGAAGCACTGCGGCGTTTGCACCAGGCGCAGGCGCGAGCGGTCCAGGGCGTAAGAACCGGTGGCCGACAGGCCGCGCACTGAGTCTTTGGGCGCCACGGCCGCCACCGCCGCCCCGTGCCGGGCCGCCGCCGCGTAGGTGGTTTCGATAACACTCGTCGGGGTCAGCGGCCGCACGCCGTCGTGCACGGCCACCACGCCAGCGCTGTAGTCCTTCAGCTGCGCCAGGCCCTGCCGCACCGAGGCCCAGCGCGAGGCCCCGCCCGTGGCCACCTCGTGGGCCAGTTCCGGCGCGTAGCGCGCGTGCAGCTCCCGCCACACGGCCAGCTGCTCGGCGGGCAGCACCAACACGATGCGCTCGACTCCCAAGGCCGGCTCGGCGAAGCGGCGCAGCGTGTGCACCAGCACCGGTTCCCCGCGCAGCGCCAGAAACTGCTTGGGCCGGTCGGCGCCCATGCGCGTGCCGCTGCCCCCGGCCACGATGATGGCCAAGCGGGTATCGGGAGAGGAAATGCTGGGAGCAGGAGCAGAGGGCACGGCAGAGGAAACTGGAATGGCAAACGAATCGGGCGTAAAAGTAAGTGGCCGCCGGCCACCGGACCGCCCGCAACTTCCTCGCCCGGCGCTGCGTCTTAACCCGGTTAGGACTTTCTCCCTACGCTCGTTGCCATGAAACCAGCTGCTGACCACGCCGTCCCATCATCAAGCACCGCGTCTGCTGGCCAAGAGGCTGCCGGCGCCACCCGTATCAGTCACCAGGCCATCGGGGCTCAGGCTATCGGGGCCCAGGCTACGGGCGCTTCGGTTACCGGCGCGCAGGCCACCGGGGCCAGCGCCCGCGGGGCCTTAGCCGTCGGCGCGGCGGCCATTGGGGCCCTGGCCGTCGGGGCTTTGGCCGTGGGCGTGGTGGCCATTCGCCGGCTGCGCGTGGCCCAGGCCCGGCTGCAAAAGCTGGAAGTCGGGCAGCTGACCATCCGGCGGCTGCAGGTCGACGAGCTGGTCGTCAACCAAACCCTGCGCGCCCCCGACTCGTCGGCCGGGCGCAATCCAGTTGAATAAACGCCCGTACCCACACAAAAAAGCCCGGCCGTGGAAACACGGCCGGGCTTTGCGGTTCCAGGACGACTGCTGACGGGTTGAGCGTCACCTGTCGCCTTGGTGCCCAGTTACAGAATCAGCATGGCGTCGCCGTAGCTGAAGAACTTATACTTCTCCTTGATGGCCGTCTGGTACGCCTCGATGAGCAGGTCGTAGCCGGCGAAGGCCGAGGCCAGCATCATCAGCGTGCTTTCCGGCATGTGGAAGTTCGTGAGCAAGCAGTTGGCAATCTTGAACTCGTAGGGCGGGAAGATGAACTTATCGGTCCAGCCTTCCGTGGGCTTCAGGCGCGAGTTGGCCGACACCGACGATTCCATGGCGCGCATGGAGGTGGTGCCCACGGCGCACACGCGTTTTTTTTGGTCGAGGGCGCGGTTCACAACGGTGGCCGATTCGGCCGGCACGATGAAGTTTTCCGAGTCCATCTTGTGCTTGGTCAGGTCTTCCACGTCGACGGGGCGGAACGTGCCCAGGCCCACGTGCATGGTCACCGGCACCATTTCCACGCCTTTGATTTCGAGGCGCTTGATAACTTCGCGGGTGAAGTGCAGGCCAGCCGAGGGCGCGGCCACGGCGCCCGTGTGCTTGGCGTAGATGGTCTGGTAACGCTCCTTGTCGGCCGTTTCCGGGTCGCGGGTGATGACCTCCTTGGGCAGCGGCGTTTCGCCCAAATCGTGCAGGGCTTTGTAGAAGTCCTCCTCCGGGCCGTCGAACAGGAACTTGATGGTGCGGCCGCGCGAGGTGGTGTTGTCAATGACTTCGGCCACCATGATGCCGTCGTCGTCGAAGTACAGCTTGTTGCCGACGCGGATTTTGCGCGCCGGGTCCACGAGCACGTCCCACAGGTGCAGTTCCTTGTTCAGCTCGCGCAGCAGGAACACTTCAATCTTGGCGCCGGTTTTTTCTTTGTTGCCGTAGAGGCGGGCGGGAAATACCTTCGTGTCGTTTACCACGAATACGTCGCCGTCGTCGAAGTATTCGATGATATCTTTGAAGGTGCGGTGCTCGATGCGCCCCGAGTCGCGGTGCACCACCATCAGGCGCGACTCGTCGCGCTGCTTGGCGGGGTGCTGGGCTACCAGGGATTCGGGCAGGTCAAACTTAAATTCAGAAAGCTTCATGGCCAGCGTTGAGTACAGGCAACAATGCGGGGAGAATACGCATTTTTTTCGGATTGCAAAAGTACGTAACCCGCCCGGATATATAGTTACCTTCCGCCCGAAAAGGTGAAATTGTGAATTTGTGAAGGGTGAGTTGTTGCTCTACACAACGTCATATTGGTAGTCACAAATCCCCAACTTTACCACTCCGCTCTTGACCTGCTATGAAAACCCTTCGCCTGACGTTTGAAAGCTTCCGGTTTGCCTGGCAGGCCCTGCAGGCCGATTTGCTGCGCACCATTCTGTCGCTGCTGGGCGTCACCATCGGCATCTTCGCCATCATCGCGGTGTTCACCGTGGTCGACTCCCTGGAGGCGAGCATCCGGCAGAGCATGAGCTTTGTGGGCGACAAAGTCATTTACGTGGCCAAGTGGCCCTGGGCCTTCGGCGGCGACTACCCCTGGTGGAAGTACTTCAACCGGCCCAGCCCCACCATGCGCGACTTCCGGCAGCTGCAGCGCGTGCTCACGCCCGAGAACAACCGCGGCATTGCCTTGTTTGCCGCCCGCGGCGGCAACACCCTCAAGGCCGGCTCCAACAGCGTCGAAAGCATTGCCCTGCAGGGCGTCACCTTCGACTACCGCAAGGTGTCGGACGTACCGATTCAGGAAGGGCGCTACTTCACGCCGCAGGAAGTGGAAGCGGCCCGCAACGTGGCCGTGGTGGGCTACGACATTGCCCACAACCTCTACCCCGTGGGCTCGGCGGTGGGCCGCGAATTCCAGACCCACGGGCGCCGCTTCGTGATTGTGGGGGTGATGGAGCGCGAGGGCAAGAAGCTCATCGACACGCCCAGCAACGATACCAACTGCCTCGTGCCGCTGGGCGCCTTCACGAAAATTTACGCCCTGAGCACCGGCGGCATGGGCGGCGCGCAAGGCACCATCGGCATCAAGGGCACCGACAACGACCCGGGCCTGCTCAACCTCGAAGCCGAAGTGCAGGGCGCCATGCGCAACATCCGCGGCCTGAAGCCCCGCGAGGAAGACGACTTTGCCCTGAACCGCCCCGAAATGCTGGCCGACGCCATTACCAAGCTGTTCGGCGTCATCGGCGTGGCCGGGGCGCTCATCGGCGGGCTGGCCACCTTGGTGGGCGGCTTCGGCATTGCCAACATCATGTTCGTGTCGGTGAAGGAGCGCACCAGCCTCATCGGCATTCAAAAGTCGCTCGGGGCCAAGAACTACTTTATTCTCTCGCAGTTTCTCTTCGAAGCCGTGTTTCTCTGCCTGATCGGCGGGGCCGCCGGGCTGTTTCTGGTGTGGCTGGTCACGCTGGTGCCCCAGGATTCCTTCCGCATCTTCATGACGCTGAACCGCATCATCCTGGGCCTGGGCCTCTCGGTGCTCATCGGCATCATCTCGGGCATCGTGCCGGCCGTGGTGGCCGCCATGATGGACCCGGTGGACGCAATCCGGGCGAAATAGCATTTAGCGGCAGCTTCGCCCGGATTTGAAGCAGCGGGCCGATGCTTCAGGCTCGCTCATGGTGGCGTCGGAGCGGTATTCATCCGATAACAAATTAGCCATACTAGTGAGGCGGATGTTAACAAATTGTTAACTTGGCCGCCCATACTTTTGGTCGTTCCGCCGCGTAGGCGTCGAACGGCCTTTCTTTTGCCCCCTAATTCATTCCCATTTTTTCACTTCCCGGTCCGCCGCGCCCGAACCTGTGCGGTTGCATCAGCCCTTGAAGACCCAGGCGGCCCGGCACATTACCTCAGCGTGGCTATGACCAAACTGAAAAAAAGCAGCAAAACCAAGCTTCAGGAAGAAGCCCACAACGTCGGTAGCGGCCAAACCATCGTGCAGCCCGACGTCAACGACAACAAGGCCACGACCATCAGCGACCTGCGGGAGAAAGAGCACGGCGAGCGGACCACCCAACTCGACGACGAGCAGCGCATCCGCAAGGCCTTCGTCGACAAGGACTGGAACGAGATTAAGATTGCCGACTCCTGGCAGATCTTCAAGGTGATGGCCGAGTTCGTGGAGGGCTTCGAAAAGATGTCCAAAATCGGCCCCTGTGTGTCGGTGTTCGGCTCGGCCCGCACCAAGCCCGACAACCCGTATTACCAACTGGCCGAGGAAATTGCGGCCAAGCTGGTGCGCCACGGCTATGGTGTCATCACCGGCGGCGGCCCCGGCATCATGGAAGCCGGTAACAAAGGTGCCCGCTCCGAGGGCGGTAAGTCGGTGGGCCTCAACATCGAGCTGCCCTTCGAACAGACGCACAACATCTACATCGACCCGGACAAGGTTATCAACTTCGATTACTTCTTCGTGCGCAAGGTGATGTTCGTGAAGTACGCCCAGGGCTTCATCGGCATGCCCGGCGGCTTCGGCACCCTCGACGAACTGTTCGAAGCCATTACCCTGATTCAGACCCGCAAAATCGGCCGTTTCCCCATCGTGCTGGTGGGCTCCGCTTACTGGAACGGCCTGTTCCAGTGGATCGAGGACGTGATGCTGCACGAGGAGCACAACATCTCGCCCGAAGACATGCAGCTGGTGCAAATCGTGGACGACGCGGCTTCGGCCGTGAAAATCATCGACGATTTCTACCAGAAGTACCTGCTCTCCCCGAACTTCTAAGCTTCGGCTGGCGCTACCACGCAAAGCCCCCGGCCCAGCCGGGGGCTTTTTTGTTGGGCAAAGTCAAACCAAGTTTGGTTATGTGCTATTATTTGCGTTATATGTAGTCCTGTTATTGTGCCGGAAAGAATTTCGGCCTTTTCCCCTTCTCGGTTCACTAGTATGAATTCCACCAAACACGTTTACATCGTCCCGCGCTGGGGCGGTAACTCCGGCAGCGACTGGTACCCCTGGCTAAAGCAGCAGCTCGAACAAGCATCGGCGGAGGACCATTGCCGCTACGAAGTACACCCGCTGGACATGCCCGCCTGGGATGTCCCCGTCATCAGCCAAGCCGTAGACCACTTGGCCCAGCTGCTGCCGCCCGTTAAGCTGCGCGAGCAGGATATCTACTTGGTGGGCCACAGCGTGGGCTGCCTGGCCATTCTGCATTACCTCGCCGAGATTAACAAGCAGGACCCGGCCGTGCGGGTGGGCGGGGTGCTCTGCGTGGCCGGCTGGTTTATGGTCGACAGCCCCTGGCAGGACATCCTGCATTGGATGAACGCGCCCATTGATTACGAACTGGCCCGGCAAGCCATTCCGGAGGACAAGTTAATGGTGCTCCTTTCCGACGACGACCCGTACACCTCGGCTTACCAGCAAAACGAAAAGTTGTGGCTGGAGCGCCTGCAGGCCCAGGTGAGCATTCTGCCGGGCCGGCAGCATTTCAGCGCCACGCTGGACTTGGATGTACGCGATGCCGTGCGGGACCTAGCCGGGGCCTTCGACCACACCGAAACCGCGCGCTAGTAACAGAAAACATCAGCTGTTGAGCCCGGTTTACGCAGCGAGTTAGCGCCCAGAGTGCGAAGTTGACAGGTCGCACCAGCCAAGAATACAGGAAAGGCTTGACGTACGTCAAGCCTTTCCTGTATTGGGAATATAGGACCATTTTGGGAATATAAGGATAAATAATGTTCTAGTATTTATACTTAGGGTATAATACTTGGGCTGAGTCTAGACTTAATTGACGCGTCCGGTCCACGAACGACTCCCATATGGTTCCTGTTAAGCACGTTTATATTATTCCGCGTTGGGGCGGCAACAGTTGCAGCGACTGGTACCCGTGGTTGAAACAGCAGCTTGAAGCTGCTTCCACCGAAGACCACTGCCGCTACGAAGTGCAGCCCCTGGACATGCCCGCTTGGCAGATTCCCACCGTTAGCAACGCGGTGGACTACCTGGCGGAAATGCTGCCGGTCGAACGACTGCGCCGCGAAGAAACCTACCTCGTAGGCCACAGCGTGGGCTGCCTGGCCATTCTGCACCACCTTGCTGAAATCAACAAGCAAGACCCGGCGGTGCGGGTGGGTGGCGTGCTCTGCGTGGCCGGTTGGTTTCTCATCGACAATCCCTGGCAGGACATCCTGAACTGGATGAACGCGCCGGTGGATTACGAGCGGGCCCGCCGCACCATTCCCGACGACAAACTGGTGGTCATGCTTTCGGACGACGACCCGTATACCACGGGTTATCAGCAAAACGAAAAGCTGTGGCTGGAGCGCCTGCAGGCCCGCGTCAACATCCTGCCGGGCCGGCAGCACTTCAGCTCCGAACTGGACCCGGACGTGTGCGACGCCATCCGCGACATGACCGGCGCCTTTCTGCCGCCCTGGCTGGCGCGCGCGTAGCCCAGGCGGCCCGGAATCCGTAGCTTGGGCCGGGGCCGAGGTACCGCGGGCCCGTCACGTTACGTTTCCACCACTTGGAGCCCGAATACGATTACTTACTGGCCGGGGGCGGGGCGGCCGGTCTGAGCCTGGCCTACCACCTGAGCCAAGAGCCGCGCCTACGGGGCAAGCGCGTGCTGCTGCTGGAGCCCGCCGCCAAAGAGCAGAACGACCGCACCTGGTCGTTCTGGACCGACCAGCCCACGCCCTACGACGCCGTGCTGGCGGCCGAGTGGCGGCAACTCGCCTTTCGCAGCCCGCAGTTTTCTGTAGTGCTGCCGCTGCGGCGGCACCGCTACTGCACCCTGCGCGGGCTCGACTTCTACCGCTTTGTGCAGGCCGCGCTGGCGGCGCGCCCGGCCCAGTTTACGCGCGTGGAGGCCCGCGTGGAGCACCTCGTCAACACGCCCGCTGGCGTGGTAGCTCACACTTCAGCCGGCGAGTTCCGGGCGCGTTACGCCTTTGATAGCCGCCCGCCCCACCTGACACCCCGGCCCGACCGGCGTTACCTCTGGCAGCACTTTGTGGGCTGGGAGGTAGAGACGGATTTCGACGCTTTCGATGCGGCCACGCCGGTGTTTATGGACTTCACCGTGCCCCAGCAGCGGGAGTGCCGCTTCGTGTACGTGCTGCCTTTTGGCCCGCGCCGGGCGCTGGTGGAATACACGTTGTTTTCAAGTCAATTGCTGCAGCCGGCGGAGTACGAAGAAGCCCTGCGCGCTTACCTGCACCAGTTGCTGGCAGGGCGGCCCTACCGCGTGGCGGAAACGGAAACCGGCGCCATTCCGATGACCGACCACTCGTTCGAGGCCCGCGACGGGGCGCATATCGTCAACCTGGGCACCCGGGGCGGGCGCGTCAAAGCCAGCACGGGCTACGCCTTTCTGCGCATGCAGCAGCAGGCGGCTCGGCTCACCGAGGCGCTGGCCACTACCGGCACGCTGCCCCACGACTTAACCGGCGACCGGTGGCAGTTTCACCTCTTCGATACCTTGCTGCTCGACATCATGCAGCGCCGGGGCGAACGGACGCGCGACATTTTCGCCGAGCTGTTTCAGCGCAACCCCGTCGAGCGCATTCTGGATTTTTTGGACGAGCGCACGACTTGGCCACAAAATCTGCAAGTGATGAATTCCGTTACACCCTGGCCTTTTCTGCGCTCCATTGTGCAGGTGTTGCGCGGCCAGCCTGGCAAGAGGGAGGAATGAGTGGCTGGTAGAAAAGGCCGTCGTCCTGAGGCGAAGCCGAAGGACCTTTCTCCTATCCCGCACCAACTAAGAAGCGCCGCCACCAACGCCTTTGTACTTGGGCATTGGTGGCGGCGCTTCTTTTCTCTGGCTATCGTTCAAGCGTCAAAGTTTGAGTCTAGCCTAAGCGGCGGTGCAGGACGTGAGGAAAGTCCTGCGCTGCGCGTACGCCAGATGACGTATGACGGGCTTTTCCACTCATTCAGTACTATTCCACCCGCTCAAGACTGGCTTCATTTTCCAACCACGCGCGGGCGGCATCCACGGTGGTGCGGCTCAGGGGCTGCAGCTGCGGCTCGGGGGCCGACATATTCAGCAGGTAGCCGGGCAAGTCGGGCAGCTGCTCCAGGTCATGGGTGATGCAGAGGATGGTTTTGCCGAGCTCCTGACCCCAGCGGCGCAGCAGGCGGAACACCCGGCGGCGGTAATACACGTCGAGCTGCTGGGTGGGCTCATCGAGCAGCCAGAGCGCGGCATCCTGCAGGCGCAACTGGGCCAGCCACACGAGCTGCTGCTCGCCGCCGGAGAGCAGGGTGAAGTCGCGGTGGGCGAGGTGGGCGGCTCCAACTTCCTGCAGGGCGGCGTCGGCCTGGGCGTAGTCGGCGGCGGTGTAGCTGGCCAGTAGGCCGCGGTGCTGGCGGAAACGGCCCATCACCACCAACTCCCGCACGTCGATGGGGAAGCTGACCACGTTGCGCTGAGGCAGGTGGGCCAGCAGGCCTTCCACGGCCGGGCGGCGCACGGTGCGCAGGTCGCGGCCCTGAACGGCAACCTGCCCCTGGTAGGGCAGCTGGCCCGTTAATACCCGAAACAGGGTGGTTTTCCCGGCCCCGTTGTGACCTACGATGGCCACGAAGGCGCCTTGGGGAACGGACAAAAAAAGGTTGCGGAGCAGAACGCGTCGTTCGTACCCCGCAACCAGATGTTCCGCGCGCAGCGCGGGTATGTTGTCAGTTGTCAGTTGTGCGTTGGCGGTCAGGCTCATTTGAAGGGCCGCTTCAGGCCGATCAAGGCCCTGGCAACGGACAACTAAAAACCGATAACTGCCTTAGTATTCGTCCTCGTTAAACATGAAGTCCTCCTTGGTCGGGTAGTCCGGCCACACTTCCTCGATGCTTTCGTAGGGCTGGCCGTCGTCTTCGAGGGCTTGCAGATTTTCCACGACTTCCATCGGGGCGCCCGAGCGGATCGAGTAGTCAATCAGCTCGTCTTTGGTGGCCGGCCAGGGAGCGTCTTCCAGGTACGAGGCAAGTTCCAGGGTCCAGTACATAGTCAGGGTGTGCGTAAAAAGGGGGGAAGTTGAGAAAGGTATCAGGCGCGGGGCCCGCAAAAACCCGGCCGACCGGCGGCCGTAGGACAAGGCGTCAGAAAGCGGCCGGGCGTTGGGCTGACAACGCAAACGCGGCCGAAATGTTGGCTACTGCTGGTAGCGCAGGCGCAGGAATTCGATGAGGTCGTTTTTGGTGCGGATTTTCCGCTCAAACGCCCGGATTTTGCTCTGCAGCATGCTGCGGAACGCCTCGTTGCCGGGCGTGTCGGTGAGCTTGCCCAGGTTTTCCTCGAGCACGGCCTGCTCCTGTCGGTCGTACTTGATGAAGTCCTTGAGGGCGGCCACTCGCTGCTGGTACTGCTCGTCGGCCGGGGGCTTGGGGCCTTCCTGGGGCTGGCGCTTGCGGATGTAGTGCTCCAGGGAGCTGAGCTCGAACACCCGGTCGCAGGCGGAGAGGAACTGCTCCCACACCCGGTCCGACTCGGGGCCGCGCACCGGGCCGACCTTTTTCCAGGCCGTTTGCAGCTCCTTGGCGCGGGCCACGGCCTCGTGCATGGGGCGCTCCACCAGGGCTTCGGCTTCCTTCACCAAGTCGCGCTTGCGGGTGAGGTTGTCGTCCATGTAGTGGTCCTTGGCCTCGCTGCGCTTAGAGCTGATGTGCTCCTTCAGGCGGTCGAAGAAGCGGTTGTGGGCGGCGCGGAAGCGCGTCCAGAGGTCATTGGCGGTTTTGCGCGGCAAGGAGCCGCCTACTTCCTTCCACTGCTGCTGCAAGTCCTTGAGCTGGGCCGTTACGCCCTCCCAGTCCTCGGAGTTCTGCAGAGCTTCGGATTTGTGAATGAGCGACTTGTACTTCTCAAACGCCCGGTTGGTCATGGCCTTTTTGTCGGCCTGGAACGCTTTCTTGCGGGTGTAAAAGTCTTCGACGGCGGCCTGGAAACGATTTTCCATCTCGTCGGTCAGTTCCTTGGCCACGGGCCCGGTCTTGATCCAGGCCTGGCGCAGATCCTTGAGCACCTCGGCGCCGGCCTGCCAGTCCACGCTGGTGTGCAGGGCTTCGGCTTCCTCGATGATTTTGGCTTTGGTGGCCAGGTTTTTCTCGCGGTTGCGGGCCACCAGCGTCCGGATCTGCTCTTCGGCCTCGGTGAGGCGCTCGTGCAGGGCCGTGAAGTCGCCGAGGCCGTCGTAGGCGCCGATTTGCTCCTTCAGGTGCAGGGCCTTCATCAGAAAAGAACCCTTGTTTTCGGATTCGTCGATGCGGGCCAGCAGGTCGTCGACCTTGCCGCGGAAGCTTTCGAAGCGTTGGGCGAAGTAAATGAGGGCGGCGTCCTCGGTGTCTTTTACCTGCCCGACCTGGCGAGCGGGGAATTCCATGAAGGGCCGCAACCAAACCTGGTCGCCTTCGATGTAGCCAAACTGACGGGCTTGGGTGAGCAGCTGGGTTTGCTGTTCCATACGGATACTAACCTATTGAATAGGTGCGGGGTGGTGGGTGGCGGAAAACGAACAACGTACAAGTTTACGGGTTTCGTAACGACTTGACGGTACGGAGATGGAGGAGCTTGGTTAGGCAATAAAACGAACGCGCAGCCAAGCGAGGCGGCATCCGCTGCCGGAAGTTGCATTAGAACCTATATATGATGCAAGTAAACTTATCAGGCTGTTTTCTGTAGCGCGGGTGGTGTAGCTTTGTGAGAACGGGTGAGAAGGCGTAAGAACCCGTCCGCCCGTCTCACCCGCACGTCATGCTGAGCTTGTCGAAGCATCTCTCCCGCTTCGGCTGAGCTGGGGCCAAGAACGTCCTGCCGAGCGCCGCCGAAACCCCGTGCGGCCGGCATGGGCGCCTTACCCCGGCATCCGCGTCCCAAGGCGAGCATACTATCTGGCAAGATTCCTCGACTTCGCTCGGAATGACGTGCTAATCATCCTCTCGACTCTTTTTACCAGCTTCTCTGCATGAGCGACCAGCCCACCATTATTTTCTCCATGGCGGGGGTAAGCAAGGTTTACCCGCCCCAGAAACAGGTTCTCAAAAACATCTACCTCTCGTTCTTCTACGGCGCCAAAATCGGCGTGCTGGGTCTGAACGGCTCCGGTAAGTCTTCCCTGCTGAAGGTTATTGCCGGCGTCGACAAGCAGTTCCAGGGCGAAGTCGTTTGGTCGCCGGGCTACTCGGTGGGCTACCTGGAGCAGGAGCCCCAGCTCGACCCGGCCAAGACCGTGCGCGAGGTTATCGAAGAAGGCGTGGCCGAAACGGTGGCCCTGCTCAAGGAATTCGAGGAAATCAACGAAGCTTTCGGCGGCGAAGACCCCGACTTCGACAAGCTGCTGGAGCGCCAGGGCCAAGTGCAGGAGCGCCTCGACCAGCTCGACGCCTGGAACCTCGACAACAAGCTGGAGCGCGCCATGGACGCGCTGCGCACCCCGCCCGAAGACGCCATCATCGGCAACCTCTCCGGCGGTGAGAAGCGTCGCGTGGCGCTGTGCCGCTTGCTGCTGCAAGAGCCCGACGTGCTGCTGCTCGACGAACCGACCAACCACCTGGATGCCGAATCGGTGCTGTGGCTGGAGCAACACCTGCAGCAGTACAAAGGCACCGTCATTGCCGTAACCCACGACCGGTACTTCCTCGACAACGTGGCCGGCTGGATTCTGGAGCTGGACCGGGGCGAGGGTATTCCGTGGAAGGGCAACTACTCCTCGTGGCTGGAGCAGAAGTCCAACCGCCTCGCCCAGGAAGAGAAAACCGAGAGCAAGCGCCAGAAGACGCTGCAGCGCGAGCTGGAGTGGGTGCGCATGGCCCCGAAAGCCCGTCAGGCCAAGAGCAAGGCCCGCCTCGCCGGCTACGACAAGATGGTGAACGAGGACGCCCGCGAGAAGGAGCAGAAGCTGGAGCTGTTCATCCCCGACGGCCCGCGCCTGGGCGCCCAGGTTATCGAGGCCGAGGGCTTAAGCAAGGCTTTCGGCGACAAGCTGCTGTTCGAAAACCTGTCGTTTAACCTGCCCCAGGGCGGCATCGTGGGCATCATTGGCCCGAACGGCGCCGGCAAAACCACCCTGTTCCGCCTCATCACCGACCAGATGAAGCCCGACGCGGGCACCTTCGTGGTGGGCCCCACCGTGCAGACGGCCTACGTGGACCAGCAGCACGACACGCTGGACCCCAACAAGTCGGTGTTCGAGACCATCTCGGGCGGCACCGAAACCATGCTGCTGGCCGGCCGGCAGGTGAACTCGCGCGCCTACGTGAGCAACTTCAACTTCCGCGGCGGCGACCAGGAAAAGAAAGTCGGCTCGCTCTCGGGCGGGGAGCGGAACCGCGTGCACCTGGCCACCACCCTCAAGCAGGGCGCCAACCTGCTACTGCTCGACGAACCGACCAACGACCTGGACGTTAACGCCATTCGCGCCCTGGAGGACGCGCTGGAAAACTTCGCCGGGTGCGCCGTCATCATCAGCCACGACCGGTGGTTCCTCGACCGCCTGGCCACCCACATCCTCGCCTTCGAGGGCGACTCGCAGGTGGTGTGGTTCGAGGGCAACTTCTCGGACTACGAGGAAGCCAAGAAGAAGCGCCTCGGCGACGTGGAGCCCAAGCGGGTGCGCTACCGGAGCTTGAACTAAGCTTCATTGCTTTTTGAAACAGAAACGCCCCGGCTGCGACCAGCCGGGGCGTTTCTGTTTCAGATTATACTTTAGCAAGACTTATCTGCTTCAGAGCTGCCGTGCCCAAAATCATACCCGACGTCTACCTCCACCGCTTCACCCACCTGCGCGTGGCGCGTAGCCGGCAGCATGGCGAGGCCCCGTACAAGCCCGCCCTGCTGCTAGCCGTGCTCGACGGCATCGAAGACGGCAGCATCCAGGACAACCGCATCTACATCACCCCGGAGCTGCTGGCCGCCTTCCGCAGCCTCTGCCGCGACCTGAGCACCTCGGCGCTGTTTCGGGCCAACGACTTTTCGCTGCCCTTCTACCACCTCTCGGGCGACGGGTTCTGGCACCTGCGCACCCTACCGGGGCTGGAAGTGCTGCTGACGGCCTCGCGCTCGGTCAAGAGCTTCCGCAGCCTGCGCGACACCGTGGAATACGCCTACTTGGATGAGGAACTGTGGGCGCTGCTGCAGGCCCCGGTGGCCCGGGAGCAGCTGCGCCAAGCCCTGCTGCACCGCTACTTCCCGCAGACGCGCGGCCACTACCAGGCCCGGGCCGGCGCCGCCGAGGTGCGGGCGCTGCAGCAGCACATGCTGGCCGAGCCCGCGGCCGTGTACCGCCTCCGCGCGCAGCCCGCCGATGAGTTGCAGGTGGCGATTCGCAGCGGCGTGTTCAAACGCGTGGTGCTGGATGCCTACGACCACACCTGCGCCGTCACGGGCCTGAAGCTGAGCAGCACCCGCAGCGCGGCTCCCAATCCGTTGCTCGACGCCTGCCACATCGTGCCCTGGGCCGTAAGCCAGGACGACAGCCTGTCCAATGGCTTGGCCCTGACGCCAACGTTGCACCGCGCCTTCGACCGGCACCTGTTTTACATCGACGAAGACTACCGGGTGCGGGTGGCCGAGGGCTTCCGCGAACTGGCTGGCGCGGCCCACGGCCTGCGCCAGTTTGAGGGGCAGCGGCTGCACCTACCCGCCAATCCTTTGTGGCAGCCCGACCCCGCCAACCTACAGCGGCAGCGGGGCTAGACCGATTGAGCCAATAAGTAGGTGCAGCCGGCAAGCTCAACAGCTTTTTCTTTCGCCCATTGGGCCGCTAAGCGCCACCCTTCAGCCCGTTCTGGCAGACCAGTTGGCTTAAGGTGAGCAGCAACAGGGCTATCCAATCTAAACAAACACACCCGCGCCTGCCCAGTAGGTTGGACAGGCGCGGGTGTGCTTGTTGATGCGCCGGTCGACGCCTCGGTTCGGCCGCGGTGCGCGGTTGAGGTGACCGAGCAGGAAAGCAATTGTTCAGGGCTAACTATGCCCCGAGCAGCCAGATTGTACTGGCGGACGCGCAGCGGAATACTGCCGCCGCTACCGAATCTTGCCCGTGTTACTGGTTTTCTTGATGCGCCCGTCCGACTTGAATTTGGTGCCGGGCAGCGGTTCCAACGTCACTTCCAGGGGCTGGCAGTTGGTCAGAGGCTGCTCCAGGGTGGTATAGCCGGCGGCCGTGATGAACAGGACTACGTCGCGCGGAATGGGCTTTTTGGACGTGACGAGGTAGCGGCCTTCGGCATTGGTGCTGAACGCGTCGGTGGCGAAGGACCTGTCGCGGCTGCGCAGCATCACCGTGGCACCGGTTAGCGGGTAAGCAAAGGCGTCGGTGATGCGGCCGGTAAGCATGTTGCAGCCGAGGGTAGCAGGTTGAGCGGCTGCGTTTTGGGTGCTGTCGGGACGGGCAGCTGCGGGTTGGGTTTGGGCAACGGCGGCCAGGGGGAGCAAGCCGATTAGAAGAGTAGCCAGGTGTTTCATAGCTGAGGCAACAAGGGAAAAGCGGACTTACCCGCGCGGCCATACCCGGCCGGTGCTCAAGCATCAACTCTGGCCTAAATAGGACTCGGCATTGCCGTAAGCATTGGTGAAGTTAACGAATAATTGGATTGCGTGTTACGGCTGAGCTTAAAAGCATGTTTCTGCTGGGGAAGCAGGGCGTCAATAACCTTCTGAACTAAACTTTAATTGCATTATTTTTTTGGTGGACTAAGCTGCGGTTTGGTCTGATTTTTTGAACATTACTTACAAGTCCCTTCAGAATTATCCCAACGCTCATGGTTAACCACGCAAGCAGTGCATCATGACCGCGCCGACGCAACAGCGCGGCCGGGCTGCCGTGTCGGCGCGAAACGTCCCGCGAAACGCCGCCAAGCTGCTTCAGGACACCACCCAGCCTTCACGTACGGCTTGCACCACCAGTCCAATCAGGCTGCGGGCGCCGGTTTTCTGCAGCAGCGCGCGCCGGTGACTCTCCACGGTGCGCACACTGAGGCAGAGCTGCTCCGCAATTTCCCGGTTGTTACAGTCCCCGACTACCAGCCGCAGCACGTCCAGCTCCCGGCGACTAAACGGCGTGGGCGGCCCCGCGTGCCGCACCCCGGCGCTGGGCGCGGGCAGGTGCCCACCGCTGGTTCGGCTAAGCCACGGCTGCATGGCCTGCACCAGCTGTTGCGGCGACGAGTGCCGCGGCAGCAGCGTGGTGGCGTGGTGGCGCAGCTCCTGCTGGCTGCGGGCCGAAAGGCGCTGGGCCGTAAGCGCTAGCACCGGCTGCTGGGGCCGAAAGGTGCGCATGCGGGCAATAAGCTGAGGTAGGGCGTGTCCGGCGGCGGAACTGTCGAGTACGACCAGAGCAAACGGCTGCCGGTGCACGAGGGCCGGCAGCTGGTCGGCATCGGGATTGAGGATGAGTTCCAGCAAAGGCCAGGCTTCCTGCAAGGTGCTGAGCAAGCCTTGGCGGTACAGGGTTGGGGGCGCTACTACCAGAACCGGGGCGGCAGTGACGCTTGCGAGGGAGGGCATCAGGGTAGCAGTTTGATCATGCAGGGAGGAACAGCGTGAAACAATAGGTGCGCAGCAATCAGGGCGGTAGCGCTTGAGGCGCCGGGAACGGAGGCGACAATATGAATTATATATGCTATAAATTCAATATAATTCAGGAATCTATTTAGGTGCATTGTGCAAGGCATGCCGGTCCGCAAAACCCAGAGATAAATCGGGGCTACGCCGGGCCAACACGTTGATTAAACGCACTTTCGGGCTTGCCGCGCGGTAAAAGGGGCCGCGTACTTGCGGGCTTAGTGAAGGTCGGAGTAGCTCGACGGAATGTTCTGACTGCGGTTCGGTAACTGGCTTCACCACCGGGCAGCCCCAGAAAGCAAAGGTCGGCGGGCGGGCCGCGGCCGAGCGCCGCAACCGCCCGGGGCCAAACCCAGTATCTAGGGTTGGCTTGCCTATTTCGCCTCCGCTATGCTGTTGTTGCCTTCCCCGGACTTCCTGCAGATTGTTTACCGGGTTGAGTTGGGAGTGCTCGTCGGGCGCTGGATGCAGCCCGTGACGCCCGAGCAACTGCAAACCGGCTACGCCGCCCTGCTCGACGCCGCCAGCGCCTGGCAGTGCCGGTGGTGGCTAATCGACGGACGGCGGCGCACGCACTCGCACAAAGGCGACTCGCGCTGGATGATGGATGCGTTTTTCCCGCAGCTGGCGTCCCGGCTGGGCGGGAAGGCGTATCTAGCGTACTTGTTCACGCCCAGTCACTTGCAGGAGCTGGAGGCCGCTGCGGAAGTCCCGAAGCTGGAGTACTTCAACGACCTGCCCTACCAGGTGGAGCGGTTCATCGAGGAGCAGCCGGCTATGCAATGGCTGGCGCAGCGGCGCCTGCTGGAGCAAGTCGGTAGCGCCGTAGCCCAATAGCCTGGGTTGGCCTAAATTAATCGGCGCGGCCGGCGGCCAGCATTTTGCCGTTGTGGCGGCCGCCGTGCTTGATGCGGGTGCCGGGCAGTAACTGCAGTGTGACGGCATTGGCGGCTCCGGTGCGCACGGCTAGGTCGGCCTCGGCGTAGCCGAGCATGCTCACCCGTACCTGTTCGGCGGGGCGGAAGCCCGACAGCGTAAACACCCCGTCGGCGTTGGTGCTGCACACGTTTCGGGTGCCTTTGATCATAATGGTGGCTCCCGGCAGCGGCTGGCCGTCCTCGTCGATGACTTGGCCGTGGATAATCTGAGTAGGCTGGCTGGTTGATCCTGCGGATGCCGAACCAGTGGTAGAAACGGTTGCTGAAGCGGTTTGGGCGGCGGCAAATGCTACCGGGCTCAGGAGCAGTGCGAAAGTCAGGATTGCGTGGGTGGAGCGCATGGCTATGATGTTTTATATTTATTGTTGGATAAAAATTGTTTTATTAATTCTTATATGCAAATAAAAATTGGATAAAGTAAATTAAATGAAATGTGTTAGCCGAGTAAGCTCCCGTCTATCTAGGGCGGCCTCATTGCTCGGACCTGTGCAGGAATTGCTTGGCCAACCAAGCAAAACAGCTCATACTGCTCAACAGCTCAAGTCTTTGGCTATTGTTTCGCAGATGAGTGGGCCGGGTACAGTCGGTCTTGCCGAAGGCTTTGGGTAAGGGAGCCTCCGCCGCAAATCCAAAGAGGCCGAACGGCCCAACACGCAACCGCCCCAGCCGGAGCGGGCTGGGGCGGTGCAGACTACACAATGGCTTTTTCGGTGGTGGCCTCGACGGGCACCGGCTCGCGCGTGCGGCCGATGATGTAGCGCCGGCCCTTGTCGAAGCTGAAGTAGCTCCAACTCCAGTTTAGGAACACGAACAAGCGGTTGCGGAAGCTGATGAGCGACATCAGGTGCACAAACATCCAGATCAGCCAGGCGAAGAAGCCCTGCGTCTTGATGTCTTTGCCCAGCAGCCGGATGTCGGCCACGGCGTGGTTGCGGCCGATGGTGGCCAAGGAGCCTTTGTCCTCGTACTGGAAGGGCTGCAGGGGCTGGCCGGCCAGCAGGCGCTCCAGGTTCTGGGCCAGCAGGCGGCCCTGCTGCAGGGCGGGCTGGGCCACCATGGGGTGCCCCTCGGGGTACTCCGCCGATTCCATGGCAGCAATGTCGCCGATGGCGAAAATGGCGGGCTGGCCTTTGATGCGGTTGAACGCGTCGACGGCGTAGCGGCCGCCCTTGCGCAGGCACTCGGCGGGCAGGCCCTCGACGGGGGCGCCGGCCACGCCCGCGGCCCAAATGAGCGTGCGGGTGATGAGCGTTTCGCCGGTGTTCAGCGTCACGGTGTAGCCGTCGTAGCTTTTCACGCGCTTGTTCAGGTGCACCTGCACGCCGAAATCCTGCAAATACTTCAGGGCCGCCGCCGAAGCCTCGGCCGACATGCCCTTCAGCAGCAAATCCCCGCTCTGCACCAAGTGAATGTCCATCTGCTTGAAGTCCAGCTCGCGGTAGTCGCGCGGAAACACGTGCTTGCGCAGCTCGCTCAGGGCACCGGCCAGCTCCACGCCGGTGGGCCCGCCGCCCACGATGACGAAGTCGAGCAGGGAGTTGAGTTGCTCTTCGTCGCCGAGCTGCAGGGCCTTTTCGAAGTTCGACAGCACCGTGTTGCGCAGCTCGATGGCGTCCTCCACGCTCTTCATGGCAATGGCGTTGCGCTCCATCTGCTCGTCGCCGAAGTAGTTGGTGGTGGCGCCGGTGGCCAGCACCAGGTAGTCGTAGCGCACCAGCCCGATGGAGGTTTCGACCACCTGCCGCGCGGCGTCGATGCGCTGCACTTCGGCTAGGCGGAAGTAGAAGTTTTCCTGCTCGTCGAGGATTTTGCGGAAGGGCGACACCACCGTGTCGGCCTCCAGGCCGGCGGTGGCTACCTGGTAGAGCAGGGGCTGAAAGGTGTGGTAGTTCTGCTTGTCGATGAGCACCACCTGCACCGGGGCGTGGCGCAGGGCCTTGGCCAGCTCCAGGCCGCCAAAACCGCCGCCGACGATGACCACGCGCGGTTTGCCGAGGTCTTCGATTTTGGCCAGGCCTTCCATACGCAACTCGGGGGAATAAGACGTGAGTGGGCAATGATACGGCCGGGCGCCGGGAATGATTAATTCCGGGGAAAAATGCCAGCAGGCCGCTGCGAATAGTCATAGCGCGCCAGCTAAATGCAAGCCGGTGCGGGGAAGTCGGCCGCCGGGCATTACCTTTCGTAGCCGGCTTGGCCGGGCGCCCTTCCCATGCAGTCTTCTTTTCTGGTCGATACTCCCGGCTTGGTCATCAGCTACGATGCCGATAACGCGTGGCTGTACTGCGACTGGCGCGGCGCGCATGACCAGGACTCGTCGCAATCGGCCTGCCTGCTGATGCTGGAAGCGCTGCGCACCCAGCCCTGCCGCAAGATTCTCAACGACAACTCCGGGGTGACGCGCCAGACCATGCAACTCTCGCTCTGGGGCGTGTGGTGGCTGGAGGAAATGACCAAAGCTGGCCTGGAGTACGTGGCCTGGGTATTTCCACGCGACTTCGCCACCCGCGTGCACACCGAGCAGGCCCTGGCCCAGATTGCGCGCCCGGTCGTGTCCTCGTTCGACGACGTGGCCTCGGCCTACCTGTGGCTGCGGCGGCAGGCCTGACGGCCCTAACTCGGCCGCCGGCCCGGCCAAGCACGTAGAGCTACGTCAGTACCCACGCCGCTTTGCCATGCCCCTCGCTCCCGGCCGCTACCGCAACCCCGTTCTCGACGCCGACTTTCCGGACCCGACCATCATTCGCGCCGCCGACGGCTGGTACTACGCCTACGGCACGCAGACCAAGCTCTTCGGCGGGCGCATTGTGAACCTGCAGGTGGCCCGCTCCCGGGACCTGGTGCACTGGGACTACCTCGGCGAAGGGTTGCCGGAAAAACCCGGTTGGGCGCGCACCACGCAGGAAATCTGGGCCCCGCACGTGACCGAGCACCGGGGGCGCTATTACCTCTACTACTCCGCCGAGCCCGACCACGGCCCGGGCCTGTGCCTGGCCGTGGCCACCGCCGACGCGCCCGCCGGGCCGTTCGTGGACATCGGCCGGCCCCTGCTGCAAACCGGGCTGAAGGGCTTCGCCGACATCGACCCCATGGCCTTCGACGACCCGGCCACCGGGCGCCGCTGGCTGTACTGGGGCTCGGGCTTCGGGCCGCTGCGGGTGCAGGAGCTGGCCGAGGACCGCGTGAGCTTTTTGCCCGACTCCCGGCCCATCGAAGTGCTGCCCGCCCGCCCCGATGACCCGCACCACTACCACCGGCTCATCGAGGGCAGCTGGGTGATTTGGCGCCACGGCTGGTACTACCTGTTTTACTCCGGCAACAACTGCTGCGGCCCCGACGCGCACTACGGCGTGCTGGTGGCCCGGGCCCGGGCCGCCACCGGCCCCTTCGAGACGCTGGCCGACGCCACCGGCGGGCCGGGCGCCATCCTCGAGGCTTCGCTGGACTGGCGCGCCCCCGGCCACAACTGCGTCGTCACCGACGCGGCCGGGCAGGACTGGCTGGCCTATCACGCCATCGACCCGGCCCAGCCCACCTTCAACGCCATCGACGCCGACCAGGGCTACTCGCGCCGGGTGATGCTGATTGACCGGCTGGAGTACACCGCCGACGGCTGGCCCCGGCTGACAACCGGCGGCGTGGCCTCGCGCTGGCCCACGGCCGCGCCGGTGGGCCAGTAGCGCGCCGCGCTGCTTCGCGTATTGAGGCTGATGTGGTGTTATTCGCTGCTGCACGGCGTTGCTTAGTACCCCGCACCGCAGCGCGCTATTGCCCGAACGGGCTGGTCTTCTTCCCTGCTTTCCTCGCCTATGTCCCGATTTCCGCTTCTCTGCCTGTTGCTGCTACTGACCGCCCGCGCCGCCTGCGCGCAGACTTCCCCGCGCCAGCTTTACCCGGCGCTGTTTGAGGCCGTGCAGCTCGGGCGCGTGTTTGCCGATGGCAAAACCTTCGTGGACGCCCGGGCCCGCCGCAACCCGGCCGAGCTGGAGCGGCTGTACCTGCAGCAGCGCCAACAGCCGGGCTTCGACCTGAAGCGCTTCGTGGAGGCCAACTTCGAGCTGCCGGCGGCGGCCACGGCCGGCTACCGCAGCCACCCCGCCGCCGGCCTGCGCCACCACCTTGACACGCTCTGGACGGTGCTTACGCGCCAGCCCCAGGATTCGGTGGGCCGCTACAGCTCGCTGCTGCCGCTGCCGCGGCCCTACGTGGTGCCCGGCGGCCGCTTTCGGGAGGTGTACTACTGGGATTCGTACTTCACCATGCTGGGCCTGCGCGAAAGCGGCCGCGTGGACCTGATTCGCGGCATGGTCGACAACTTCGCCAGCCTCATCGACCGGCAGGGCTTCATCCCGAACGGCAACCGCACCTACTACCTCACCCGCTCGCAGCCGCCGTTTTTCAGTCAGATGGTGGAGCTGCTGACCCAGGCCCAGGGCGACTCGGTGCGCCGCCGCTACCAGCCCCGGCTGCTGCGCGAGTACCAGTACTGGATGGCCGGCGCCGACTCGCTCCGGCCCGGCGAGGCCCGCCGCTGTGCCGTGCGCCTGCCCGGCGGCGAGGTGCTCAACCGCTACTGGGACGCCGGCGACTACGCCCGCGAGGAATCTTACGCCGAGGACGTGGCCACCGCCAAGCAAAGCCCGCAGGCGCCGCCGGTGTTTTACCGGCACGTGCGCGCCGCCGCTGCCTCGGGCTGGGATTTCAGCACCCGCTGGTTCGGGGCGGCGGGCACGTTGGCCAGCATCCGCACCACCGAGCTGCTGCCCGTCGACCTGAACTGCCTGCTCTACGGGCTGGAGCAGACGCTGGCCCGCGGGTACCGGCAGCAGGGCAACGCCGCCCAGGCCCACGCCTTCGAGCAGCGGGCCGCGGCGCGCAAACAAGCCCTGCTGCGCTACTGCTGGGACGCCCGGCAGCAGTGGTTTGTCGACTACGACCTCGCGGCCCGGCAGCCGGCCAGGGTGCGCACCCTGGCCGCGGCCTTTCCCTTGTATTTCGGGCTGGCCACCAAGGCGCAGGCGCAGCTCGTAGCCGCTGGCCTGCAGCGCGACTTCCTGAAACCCGGCGGGCTAGTGACGACGCTCACCCGCAGCGGGCAGCAGTGGGACGCGCCCAACGGTTGGGCCCCGCTGCAGTACGTGGCCATCGAGGGGCTGGAGCGGTACGGGCAGCAGCCGCTGGCGCGCACCGTGGCCGAGCGGTGGGTGGCGCTGAACGTGCGCGTGTTCGGGCAGACGGGCAAGCTGCTGGAGAAGTACAACGTGGAAGACACCACGCTGCTGGCGGGCGGCGGCGAGTACCCCACCCAGGACGGCTTCGGCTGGACCAACGGCGTGCTGCTGGCCCTGATGCGGCAGTACCAGCTCCGGCCCTGAGCGGCTGGCGTTACTTCGGCCGCTTGAGGGGCGGCGCCGGGGCCGGGGGCGGCGGCAGGGCCCGCCCGAGTTCCTGGCGCGTGGTGGCCGGCCGCTGCGGGCCCAGCGGAAAGCGCACATCGGCGAAGCGGCTGCTGACCTGACCCCGGTCGTCCGTGGCATCGGCGCGGTTGGCCACCAGCTGCCAGCTGAAGGCCACGTTGGAGCGGCCGCCGGCCAGCTCCACCACGTCGAAGCCCTCCACCGACTTGTTGGTCACGTACACGCCCCGGCAGTCCCCTTCGAGCTGCAGGAACACCCGCAGCGGGTGCTGTTCCGACACGGCCACGTTGCGGGCCAGCACCGGGTCGAGCGTGACGTGGGCGCGGCCGTTCTGCAACTGGGCGTGGCCGAAGTCCTGAAACAGGACCTCCGGCGCCTCCGGGCAGTACATCACCCGGTTCTGGCCCTGCGCGTCGGGCACCATGGTGCTCTTGGCGCCGCCTGAGAGAATGGCGTAATCGGTGCCGCCGGAGCGGCCGCCCACGTAGGCGTAGCCGTTGGGGCTGACCTGGTAATCGAAGTAGCCGCCCCACCGGTCGTTGACGAGTGGGCTGGCCGAGGCGTAGCCGACGGTGCCGAAGGTTTGGCCCTGGCCTACCACCCCGGCCCCGAGGCCGGGGTTGGTGAACGTGACGATGTTGTTGCCGGTGCCCACCAGGCCGATGCCGTTGTTGGCGTTGGTGCCCAGGCCGAAAGCGCCCACGCTGGTGCCGTTGGCCGCCAGCCCCGAGCCCTGGGCCAGCACCGTGCCCGCCACGATGTTATTGCCCAGCGCCAGCATGCCGGTGCCGGTGTTGTGTTGGTTGAAGCCGCGGACGCCGGTTACCAGGGCGCCGTTGGTGGCCCCGTTGATGCCGATGCCGCCCGTCGACAGCCCGCCCACGCCGATGCCGGCCACCTGGTTGTAGCCGAACACCCCGTAGCCGTTGACGTTGCTGTTGACGCCGTACACGCCGGTGCCGGTGCTGGTGTTGGTGCCCACCACGCCTTGGCCGGTGCCAGTATTTTCGCCGTAGAAGCCGGCGAAGGAGCCGCTGCTGTAGCCGTTGATGGGAAAGTCGTGGACGTTGGCGGTGCTGTTGAGGGCGCCGGCGGTGCCCGAGCCGTACACGGCAAACAGGTCGCCGGTTTGGGCCGAGGCGCGGTTCACCGTGATGCGCCCGTCGGTGAGCAGGCGCAGCCGCTCGTTGGCAGCGGCACTGCCGTTGGTTTTCAGCACCAGCGGCTGGGCGTCGGTGGTGCCCACGAAGTTGGTGCCCGCCGCGGTGCCCGTGTTGCCGGTAGTGGCCCAGTCGCCGCCCACAGTGCTGAGCTGCGTCCAGGCCGAGCCGGTGTAGTAATAGTAGCCGGCCGGGGCGTTGGTTTGAAACACGAGCAGGCCTTGTACGGGGTTGGCAATGGCGCTGGCCGCGGCAACCCGCGGAGGCAGAAAGCCCTTGTCGGTGGCACGCACTTCCAGGGCCGCTGCGCCCGCCGGGGCGGTGGTGCCGATGCCCACGTTTTGGGCCGCAGCCGCGGTGGAGAGCAGTAAGGCGGCGAAAAGGGCAGAGGGGTAGCGGTTGGGCATTGCGGGGTGTGTTGGGTGAGCGTGGAGCGCCGGTGAAATTCTGAAAACCCTGAATATTAGCCAAATCTTATAATGGCTGGGGCAGCTATACGCCCGCCCGGGTGCCCGCTACTCAGCCCGCCCCGCAAACACAACGCCCCGGCTGCGGGCGGCAACCGGGGCGTTGGATAGCGTGTCGGGCCGGACGGCCGCTTACAGGTTCTTCAGCCAGGCTTGGCGCAGGGCCAGCTGCTGGGGCGTGGCCTGCGGGTCGACGGCGAAGTAGAAGCGCTTGGTCTCGTCGCGCTCCACCGTGCGGCAGCGCACTTTCTTTTCCTTGCCCTCGTGGCCGATGGTCAGCTCCACTTCCTGGCCGGGCTGGCCACTTTGCATGGCCATGATGGTCTGGCGGAAGGTTTCGAGGGTGATGGGCGCGCCGTTGTAAGCCACGAACTGGTCGCCGACGGCCACCCCGCAGGCCTGCAGCGTGGGGCTAACCTGGGCAAACGCCAGCCCGCCGTTCTTCGGGGCGTAGCCGTTGATGCCGAGGGAGCCGAACTTGCGGCCGGTGCGGTACACGGGCGAGTAGCTGATGCCCACCTTTGCGTAGTACTCCTGCAGGGGCAGGGGCTCGGCGTTTTCCACGTAGCGGCGGAAAAAGTCGCGGATTTCGGGGTAGGTCTGCTTGGTGAAATCGTCGAAGAAGTTCTGCTCACTCACCGGCTTGCTCGGGCCGTACTGGTTGGCCAGCTCCAGCAGCACCTCGCGCAGCCCGCGCTTGCCGCCCGACAGCTCCAGCAGGCGCAAATCGAGCAGGGCGGCCGTCATGGCCCCGCGCTGGTAAATGTTGCCGTACTGCTGCTGGCCCTCGTCGGAGAAGGAGTTCAGGCCCAGCTTTTTCAGCGAGTAGGTGGTATCGGCGCGCAGGTGGTCGTAGGCTACTTTTTCCTGCAGCGTCTTCAGGTAGTCATCCAGCGAAATCAGCCCGCCGCGCAGCTGCATCATGTGGGCGGCCCACTCGGTGGTGCCCTCGTACAGCCACAGGTGCTGCGAGCCGGTGGGCTGCACGAAGTTGAAGTGCTCGATGATTTCGGAGTGAATGTTCAGCGGCGTCACGATGTGGAAAAACTCGTGCGCGGCCATGTCGGTGATGCTCTGGGCGTATTCGGGCGTGAGCGGCTGCTCCTTCAGCGTGTACTCCGAGCTGTAGGAATGCTCCCAAGCGCCCTGGCTCTGGTCCTCGAAGTGGTAGAGGAAGGCGTAGCGCTTCACCGGCAGCTGCACCAGAAAGCTCTGGGCGGCGCCCAGCATCTTCTGCATGGCCCCCAGCAGCGGCTCGGCCTTGATCTGGTCGGTTTTGGAGTAGCAGTACAGGGCCACTTCCGCGTCGCCGAGCTTGGTGGTGGCCTGCGTGAGGCGGCCGAGCAAAATGGGCGAGTCCACGGCCTGGTCGTAGTCCTTGGCGTGGTAGTAGCCCTGGGCGTCGGGGGTGAGGGCCGAGCCGGCCTGCCAGCCGCTGGGATAGTTGATTTTCAGGCGCAGCGGCTGATTCTGCATGCCCTGCGGGTAGCCCAGAATGGTCTGCCCGTTGAGCAGGGCGTGGTCGGCTTCGAGCGAAGAACCGCACATGCGGTAGATGTTGTGCTCCTTCACCGGCGTATCCCAGGTTTCGGCAATGGTATAGCGGATTTCGCGGGTTTTGTCGGGCTGGGCCAGCTGCCACTGGTTGGTGCCGATTTGCTTGCTCTCCAGCGGCTTGCCCTTGGCGTCGAAGGCCTGGAAATTGCGCACGTAGCGGCCCATGTCCATCACCTGGTAGGTGCCGGGCGCGGTGGAGGCAAACTGGTAGATGGCCTGGTCTTTCTTGAGCTTGGGCAGCTGCAGGGCCACCTGAAACTCGTCGGTGGACTTGGCCGGGTCGATGGTGACCGTGTACGTCAGCTCCTTCGGGGCGGCCTGGGCCGCGAGGCCGGTGGAAAGCAAAGTGGCCAGCAGGCCGGCGCGCAGCGCGTGTTGCATGAGCAGGGGAGAATGGGAAACGGGTGCAAGGATGCAAATTCGGCGGCAATGTTGCGCCGCCGGGCAGTGGCAGACGAAACGGCTAGCTTCGCCGTTTCCTAACTCCATTCGTTCTTATTCCATTCCGCCGATGCTTAAATCTACCTTCCTGCTGCTGGCCTTGCTCGGCCCGGCGGCCGCGGCCCGCGCCCAGCTGGCGGCCGCCCTGAGCATGGAGCAACGCGACCGGCGCAACGGCGAAGCCCTGGGCTGGACGCCGGTGGGCGGCTTGGCCTACTCCGCCGCCCTCGACTCGGTGGTGCGCCACGCCGGCCGCTACGCCCAGCGCCTCTCGGCCGGTCCCGAGGCCCGCGAGTTCGGCGCCCGCGCCTACCGCGTGCCCGTCCACGTCGGCGGCAAGCAGGTCACGCTGACCGGCTACCTGCGCCTGGCCGAGGTGCGCGACGCGGCCGGCCTCTGGTTGCGCGTCAACGGCCCCGACGGCCAGCTGCTGGCCTTCGACAACATGCACCAGCAGCAGCTGCGCGGCACCCGCGACTGGCAGCAGTTCAGCATCACCCTGCCGCTGGCGCCGGAAGCCCGGGAGCTGCAGCTCGGCGGCATCCTCAGCGGCCCCGGCACCGTCTGGTTCGATGACTTGCGGCTGAGCATCGACGGCCGGGAACTGACGCAGGAAATGCTCCAGCCCCGGAGCTTCCCTGCTGACCACGACACGGCCTTTGTGCAGGGCTCCGGGCTGACCACGCTGCCCCCGCTCAGCCCGCGCCAGATCGAAAACCTGGCGGTGCTGGGCCGGGTGTGGGGCTTCGCCAAGTACCACCACCCCGCGGTGGCCGCCGGGCAGCACAACCTCGACGCGGCCCTGTTTCGCCTGCTGCCCCGGGTGCTCAAGGCCCGCTCCGCGGCCGCGCGCAGCCGCGTGCTCAGCGCCTGGCTGACCTCGCTGGGGCCGGTGCCCGCCTGCGCCGCGCCCTGCGCCGAGCCCGCCGCCCAGGTGCGCCTGCCCGCCGACCTGGCTTGGCTCGACGACGCCAAGCAGCTCAGCCCGGCCCTGCGCCGGCAGCTGCACGCCCTGCGCGCCGTGCGCTACACCGGCCCGCACTATTACGTCCGTTTCGCGGCCAACGTGGGCAACCCCGTCTTCGAGCACGAAGACGCCTATGGGTACCTCGGCACGCCCGACGCGGGCTACCGCCTGCTGGCGCTGTTTCGCTACTGGAACATCATCGAGTACTACTTTCCTTACCGCTACGCCATCGGCGAGGACTGGCAGCGCGTGCTGCCCGAGTTTGTGCCCAAGCTGGCCGCCGCCGCCGATCCGCTGGCCTACCGCCTGGCTGTGCTGGAGCTCATCGGCCGCATCCACGACACCCACGCCTCGCTGCTCGGCAATGACCCGGTACTGGCCGACTACCACGGCAAGCTCTACGCCCCGGTACGCGTGAGTTTTGCCGAGGAGCAGGCCGTGGTGACGGGCTACCTCAGCCCCGAGCACGGCCCCACTTCCGGTCTGCAGCGCGGCGACGTTATCGAGGCCGTCGACGGGGTGCCGGTGGCCACGCTGCTGGCCCAGCGCCGCCCGCTGGCGCCGGCCTCCAACGACGCGGCCCAGCTGCGCAACTTGGCCCCCAACCTGTTGCGCGGGCACGCGGCCACGGTGCAGCTGCAGGTGCGGCGCGCCGGGCAGCCCCTGACGCTGGCGGTGCCGCGCTACCCCGCCAGCGAGCTGAACCTGAAACCCGAAGTGCCCAACCCCTGGGAGCCCTACCGCACGCTGCGGCCGGGCGTGGGCTACGTGTCCTTGAACAACCTGGCCAAAGGGCAAATCGAAGGCGTGATGCTGGAGGCCCGCAGCACCCGCGGCTTGGTCATTGACGCGCGCAACTACCCCTCGGAGTTCAGCCTGTTTTCGCTGGTGCCCTACCTGCTGCCGCAAGCCCAACCCTTCGTGAAATTCAGCGCTGGGGCACCCGGTCGGCCCGGCACTTTCGAGTGGACGGAACCGCTGAGCATGCCCGCGGGCCGCAAGACGGCTTACCCGGGCAAGGTGGTTATCCTCGTCAACGAGCAGACGCAGAGCATGGCCGAGTACTACGCCATGGCCCTGCGCACTGCCCCGCGCGCCACCGTGCTCGGCAGCACCACCGCCGGCGCCGACGGCAACGTGTCGCCCTTCGACCTGCCCGGCGGCCTGTCCACCCGCATCAGCGGCATCGGCGTGTACTACCCCGACGGCCGCGAAACCCAGCGCATCGGCATTGTGCCCGACGTGGAAGTCAAGCCCACCATCGAGGGCATCCGCGAAGGGCGCGACGAAGTGCTGGACCGCGCTGTGGCATTGATTGAAACCAACTGATGCAGGCCTGGTAGCAGCTGCATTCCCGAGCCCCGGCTGCACCAGTCGGGGCTTTTAGCTCGAAGTTACCCGGCGCTGTAGGGGGCTTGCTAGCAGGCAGTGCTGAGTAATCCACATTTTGTAATTATTAAGAGTTAACGGTTTTTGTAGGCGGGGAGAGGCGTAAAGGGAGAGTGCAAAAATCAAGCACAAGCATCTTGCGTGTTTTGGATGCTGCAAGGATAGGGATAGGTGTATAACTTTAGCAATAAAATTAACGAATAGTGCGGGAAAATGCGCCTGTAATATGACTTACGCAAGAAAGGTGTAGGACGAGCTATTGCGCTTCGGATAGGCGCCTGTCTACATTTCGGTGCAAATTTGATTTGCCCTCCCGCGCCACTTCTTTTCTGACTTGCTATGAAAACAACTTGTACTCTCGCGGCCTTGGCCGCCGGGCTAAAGCGTGCCCATATCCTTACTTTATTGGGCTTGCTCAGCAGCGCGGCGGCCACGGCCCAGACCACCTCGGCCTTTCCCCGCAACGAGACGTTTAAAGGCAGCTCCGTCAGCAACTTCACCTTCGGCGGGGCGGCGCGCCTGACCGGCATTGGCGGCACCGGCAACGACGCCGTGGGCCAGGGCTACCTGCGCCTCACCGACGCGCTGACCAACCAAGCCGGCTACGCCATCGACAACATCGGCTTTCCGGCCGGGGCGGGCTTTACCATCTCGTTTGAGTTTTTTAGCTACGGCCGCACCACCGCCGACGGCGCCGACGGCTTCAGCGTGTTTCTCGTCGACGCCAACCAACCCAGCAGCGGTTTCCGCATCGGGGCTTCGGGGGGCTCCTTGGGCTACGCCCAGAAAACCATCGACCCCATTTCGGCGGGCGTGACCAAGGGCTACATCGGCATTGGCATCGACGAATTCGGTAACTACTCGGCCGGCACCGAGGGCCGCTCGGGCGGTGCGGCCGCGGGCGACAGCGAAGGCAAGGTGCCCAACGCGGTGGCCATTCGCGGGGCCGGCAACGGCTCGGCCAGCACCGATTACCCCTACCTGACGGGCACCGGCCTGAACGCGCTGGGCTTCACGCTGGACGTGCCCACGGCCCGCGCCCAGGCCGGCTCCACTGATTACCGCCGCGCCTACATCGATGTGGTGCCCACCACCGCGGGCGGCACCACCACCTACCGCATCACGGTGCGCATTCAGCACGGCACGGCCGTGTACACGGCCATCAACAACTTCCAGGTGGCCACCCCGCCCTCGAACCTACGCCTGGGCTTTGCCGGCTCCACCGGCGGCAGCACCAACGTGCACGAAATCCGCAACCTGAACCTGGTGCAGGTGCCCTTCGCGGCCGACGACGCGGCCACTACGGCCTACAACGCCGCCGTGACCGTGCCCATCCTCTCGAACGACGTGGCCCCCGGCAGCGACATCGACCCGGCCACCGTGGACCTGGACCCCAACACTGCCGGCGTGCAAACCTCGCTGACGGTGGCCGGCCAGGGCACCTTCGCCGTCAACGCCCAGGGCGTGGTTACGTTCACGCCCAGCGGCACCTTCGCCGGCACCGTCACGGCGCCCTACACGGTGCAGTCGGTGCTGCACGGCGACTACACCTCCAGCCCAGCCAACATCAGCGTGACGGTGCAGGGGGCCGACGTGGCCACCACGGTGAGCGGGCCGACCTCGGCTACGGCGGGCAGCCTGATTACCTACGCCATGCGCACGGCCAACGCCGGCGGCCTGACGGCCACCAGCGTGGTGCCCAAGCTGCAGCTGCCCGCTGGCCTGACGGCCGCCAACGTTACCGCGACGGGCGGCACCTACGACCCGGCCAGCGGCTGGGTGACGTTCGGGCAGATTGCCTCCCTGAGCGCTTCTTCGACGCCCGTCAACAACACGGTCACGTTCCGGGCGCCCACCACGGGACCGGTCGACGGGCTGGCCACCGCCGCGTCCTCGGCCGTGCCCGACCCGGTGACGACCAACAACTCGGCCACCGTGACCACGGCCATCGGCGCCGCGCCGCTGCCGGTGGTGCTGGCCGACTTCACGGCCCGCGCCCAAGCCGCCGACGCGCTGTTGACCTGGCACACGGCCCAGGAAAAAAACAACGACCGGTTTGAGGTGGAACGCTCCCGCACCGGCCGCGACTTTGAGCGCGTGGCCACCCTGCCCGGCCGCGGCAACGCCACCACCGTGAGCGAATACCGCTACACCGACGCGGGCGCTGCCCGCAACGGGGTCGGTACGCTTTACTACCGTCTGCGCCAAGTGGATACCGACGGCACGACCAGCTACTCCGACGTGCGCGCCGTGCAGTTCGACGGCAAGAACGCGCCCAACGCCGTGACGCTCTACCCCAACCCGGCCGCCGAGCAGGCCACGCTGGATTTGAGCAGCCTCGCCCCAGGCCGCTACGCCGTCCGCATCCTCGACCTGACGGGCCGCTTGGTGCAAGAGCAGCTGGCTGCTGGCGCGGGCTTGCAGGCGCTGCCGCTGGGCGCGCTGCGCCCCGGGGCTTACGTGGTGCAGGTGCGCGGTGCCGGCCAGGTGGTGTCGCTGCCGCTGGTGCGCTACTAGGGATGCGGGAAGCTGCCGGGTGCACCGTACGGCACCGGGCGGCTACAGTCGGCGGGAACTGCCCGCCGACGCCCAGCCCTGCGTCTATTCGGAAGTGTCACCTTGGCCCGGCGCGACGATGGGCATTCGTGAGTGAATGAGACGTTATCTGTCGGCCCGGTCGGGCGGGTGGTGCTTCCCACCAACACAAGCGCCCCGGTTACGCTAGGTAACCGGGGCGCTTTCGTGTGCGGGCCGGGCTTAGTGGCTGATGACCACCGAGCGGTGCAGCACGCGGCCCGGCAGCGTCAGGCGCAGCGTGTACACGCCGCTGGGCAGGTGCCCTACCGCGGTGCGCAGGTCGGAGCCGCTGCGGGCCGCCGAGGGGAACTGATACACCAAGCGGCCCTGCGCGTCAAACAACTGGGCCTGGGCCTGGCCGGCGTCGAGGCCGCGCAGGCGCACCGTCAACTGGTCGGCGGTGGGGTTCGGGAATATTTCCGCCGTCGCGGCGGTTTCGGCCAGCTGCAGCGCCACCACGTCGGACAAGTGGGCGCTGCCGTCGGTGTCCACTTGGCGCAGGCGGTAGTACACCACCGGGGCGCCGTAGCGGGCCAGGGCCCGGTCGGTGAGGCGGTAGTCGTGCGGGGCGGTGCTGGTGCCGTGACCCTCCACGCGGCCTACCGGGCGGAACGTGCGGCCATCAGCCGAGCTTTCCACCTCGAAGTAGGCGTTGTCCTTTTCCTGAGCCGTGGTCCAGCGCAGCAGGCCGTCTTCGCCCGTGCGCTCCGCCGTGAAGCGGACCAGCGTCACGGGCAGTGGCGAGGTGCCGAAGGTGCCAATGACCGTCTGGCCGAAGTTGGCCACGCCGCCCGTCAGCGCGTAGGTAACCGTGCCGGCCGCGGCCACGGCCGAGGAGGCCGAAAGCGTGGTGCCAAAGCCCTGGTCGCTGTTGCCGCCGCGCAGAAACAGCTTCAGGTTGCTGGGCGTCGCCTGGTCAATCAGGCTGATGTCAGTCGGGCTCAGCGTGTAGGTGACGGTGGTCGTGTTATTGAACGTCAGGCTGCCGTACTCGTCGATAATCCAGTAGGCGGGCACGTAGGTTTTCTGCGCGCCCGTCAGCACAGGCGCAGCGCCCGAAGGCCGTCCGTCGAGGCGCGACACGACCACATCCGAACTGCCCGATACGCCGGCAAAATTGATGCGGGTATTCGTGCCGGTGAACGTGACGGCGCCGTTGGCTGCCACGGTTTGTAGGTTGCTCGTGCCGTAGCCCACGGGCACGGTGCTGGGAGCCTGCACGGCGCTGCCGCCGAGCACGCCCACCGAGCCGCTGATATCGGTGATGGTGGCGCCGCTGTCATTGAACTGCAGATACGACACCAAGCCGGTTTCTACCCCACTGCGAATCAGACGGCGCAGCTGGCGGATTTCCGTAACGCTCAGGGCTCGGTTCCACTGGCTGACCTCATCAATGTCGCCGGGGAAGAAGCTCGTGCCGCTGGTTGCTACGCCCCCGACGTAGTTGACCGGGGTGGCCGGCGGCACCTCGGTAGCCGCGGTCGAGGCGACTTGGTTGCCGTTGAGGTACAGCGTGAGCGTGCTGCCGTTGAACGTGGCCACCACTTGGCTCCACTCGTCGGCCGGTATCGTGTTCGGGCCGGTTTGAGCGAAACGGAACGGGCTGCCGCCCGCCGTGCTGCCCTTGCCGTAGCCGGCTTCCACGCGCCCGTTGCCGGTGACGGCAATGTAGGGCGCGGCCGTGGTGCCGGTGCCGTTGCCAAGCACGTAGTAGGTGCTGCTGCCGGTGCCGATGTCGGGCTTAATCCACACTTCCTGGGTGTACGAGCCGTTGAGGACCGCAGCCGGGTTCGTGGCATCCGCGCTGAAATCGAGGTAGCCGGCGGTGCTGCCGCCCGTCAGGCGCAGGGCCTGCCCCGGCACCCGACTGGTGCCCACGATGCGACGGCTGCCGGCGGGGGCAGTTACCGTCGGGTTGTAAACCGTGCCGCCCACGGTCAGGCTGGGCACCGTCGCATCGAGCAGGTGGCCGGCCTGGGCGTTCGAAGACACGTCGTATACCAGCCAGAAGTAGTTCACGCCGGCCACGAGTTGTTGGGTGCCGGTCACGGTGAAGGCCCCGTTCGGGCTGGTCACGGCGCTGCCAAACGGGGTGGTGAGGGCAAACGTGCCGCTGGTACCCGTGTAGTACAGGCGGGCGGCGGCAATGTCGGCCGGCGCGGTGCTGCCGTTGGTGGTAAACGAGAACGACTGGGCGCTCAGCGGCAAATCAGGACCGCCGCCGATGGTGACGGCCACGCGCAGGATGGCTTGGTCGGTGCTGCCGGGCAGCAGGCGGTTGGTGTTGGGCTGATCGGCTGTGCTGCTGGTGTAGGTAGCCGGGTTGGCCACCGTAAAGGTGTTGGTGGCGCTGCTGGGGCTGGTGTTGCCCGCCGCATCAGCAGCCACGGCCCGCACCGTGTGGCTGCCCGTGGTCAGGGCCGAGGGCTGCGCCCGGCTCCAGGTGCCCGAGCCGTTGGCGGTGGCTGTACCGATGGCCGCGCCGTCGACGATGACCGTCACCGTGGCGTTAGGCTCGGTCGTGCCGATGTAAGTCGGGATATTGGTGCCGATGGTGCTGCCGTTGGCCGGGGCCGTCACGACCGGGGCGGCCGGCGCCACGGTGTCCACGATGAAGGTGTTGGTGTTGCTGTTCACGCTGGTGTTGCCGGCTGCATCAGCAGCCACGGCCCGTACCGTGTGGCTGCCCTGGGATAGGGCCGTGGGCTGCGCCAAGCTCCAGGTGCCCGCGCCCGTTGCCGCGGTCGTGCCCACGGCCGCGCCGTCGACGATGACCGTCACCGTGGCGTTGGGCTCGGCCGTGCCGTTGTAAGTGGGCACGGTGGTGGCCACCGTAGAGCCGTTGGCCGGGGCCGTCACGACCGGAGCAGCCGGCGGCGTGGTGTCGACGACGAAGGTGTTGACGTTGCTGTTAGGGCTGACCGTCTGCCCGCTCAGCTGGGCCGTGGCGTACACCGTGTGGCTGCCCTGCGACAGGGCCGAGGGCTGCGCCAAGCTCCAGGTGCCCGCGCCCGTTGCCGTGGTCGTGCCGATGCTGGTGAGGTCGGCGTACACCGTCACGGTGCTGTTGGCCGGAGCCGTGCCCGAGTAGGCGGGCGTACTGGTGTTGATGGTGCTACCGTTGGCCGGCGCCGTCACCACCGGCGCCGCCGTGACGGGCTGCGTGTAGGTGATGCTGAACTGCGTGGCGGCGGTGTTGCCGGTGTTGTTGGCATCGACGGCCACGCCCGCCGGCACGTTCACCGTAACGGTCCCGCTGGCCGTGGGCGTCACGGAGAAGGTGTAGGTCGTGCCCGAGCCGGCGAAGCCGGAAAGCGTGCCGTTGGTCACCGTCACGTCCCCTGCGACGAAGCCCGTGACGCTGGCCGAAAACGTGACGGTCACGGGAATGGGCGAGGTGCTGGTCGGGTTGCTGGCCGTCGAGCTGATCGTGGCCGTCAGGGCCGGAGCTGTCACGCTAAACGCGGCCGAGGTAAAGCTTTGATAGGCGCTGGTGGAAGTCGGTTGAATGCTGCCCAAGAACACGCTGGTGCCACCTTCCACGAGAAACACGTTCACCACTTGGTCGCTCGCGCCGTTGTTGCCGCGCTGAACGGCCGCGAAGGTCACTTGGTAGGTGCCCGTGGGCACGGCCAGGTTCTGCGCAATGCTGCTGTTGCTGCCGTTGAAGGCTTGCAACAGGCCTACCGCGTCGCCCCCGCCGCTCGGCGCCGTTGAGCCAAAACCGCTGTTGGTGCGCGACACGCCGGCCTGCGCCCCGAAAGTCCAAGGGGCGGCGACAACGGAACCCGCGTACAGGAAGCTGCCCGCCGGCACGTTGTTGCTTTCAAAGCTGCCGTTCTGCAGGGCGTTGGCCACGGCCGTGCTCGTGCCGTTCTGCACCACCTGCACCAGGTCCACGAAAGCCGTAACGTCGCTGACGGAGCCGCTGGCCGAGCCCGCGCCCCGTAGGGAAAGCTGCGGGGCCGCCGCGAAGCTCTTGGTGATGGTGTACTGCTCGCCGCTGGTGTAGGGCACGTTGGTAACGGTCGGCGAAATGCCGGTGCTGTTTTGCACGTTCAGCGTCAGGGTGCCGTTGCCGGAGCCGGTATTCACCGTTACCGTCCAGGTCGTGCCCGAGCCCGCCACGCTGGCCACGCTGGCGGCCGTCGTGCTCGTCACCGAGAAGTTGCTGGTAGTCACGCCCGTCACGCTGTTGGCGAAAACCACGCGGTAGCTCACGCTGGTCGTGGCCGTCGGCGAAGGCGTCAGGCGCGTTACCGAGGTTACCGTGGTGCTGGGCAGGGAGTAAGTGATGGTGAATTGCGTGGCGGCAGTGTTGGTGTTGCCGACCGCGTCCTGGGCCACCGCCGCCGGCACGTTGACCGTCGTGGCCGTACCGGGCGTGGTGGGCGTTACCGTGAAGGTGTACGTGGCGCCGCTGCCGCTAAAGCTGCCGGCGGTGATGCTGCCGTTGCCCACCGTCACGTCGCTGGCCACGAAGCCCGTCACCGATTCCGAGAACGTGACCGTGAAGGGAACGGGCGAGGTCGTGGTCGAGCTGCCCGAAGCGCCGGCCGTGCTGGTGATAATTACCGTCGGGCCGGTCTTGTCGATGGTGTACGTCTCGCCGCCGAAGGGCGCGTTGCTCACGCCGGGCGAAAGGCCGTTGCTGTTGGCCAAGTTGAGTTGCAGCGTCCCGCTGCCGCTGCCCGTATTCACCGTCACCGTGTAAGTCGCGCCCGAGCCCGCAACGCTGGCCAAGCTGGCGCCGCTCAGGCCCGTGGTCGATACGCTAAAGTTGCTGGTGGTCAGCCCCGAAACAGCGTTGGCAAACGTCACCGTGTAGTTCACCGTGCCGGCGTTGGTGGGGTTGGCGCTGGCCCGCACGATGGACACCACCGAGGTTTGGGTGGTGAAGCTCCGCACCGTGCCGTAGCTGGTGCCCGCCGCGTTGGTGGCGTAGGCCGCCACGTAGTACGTGGTGCCGGGCGCCAGGCCCGAAACGGGTTCCGAGAACGTCCCGGTTCCCGTGCCGTTGGGATCCGTCGTCACGCCTGCGCCCCCGATTGTGGGGGTGGTATTGCTGCTGCTGTACACCACGCCCCGGCCTGAAATGGAGGCGCCCCCGTCCGAGGTGACGTTGCCGCCCAGCACGGCGCTGGTGCCCGTTATCGTAGTGGGCGCGGCGGTGCTTACCGCCGGCGAGGCCGTTACTTCGATTTGGTCGAAGGCGAAGTCGTTCGTGCTGGAGGTGTTGACCAGTACGAGTTGAAACTCGATGACCTGCCCGTTCAGGGCCGGCAGCGGAAAGCTGAACGTGTTCAGGGCCGTGGTCAGCTGCGTGCCGGTAGGCGCGGTCGAACCAGGTGCGGCGGCCGGGTTCGAGTCCTGGCGCATTACGCCGGCGCCGCCTATGCCGGTGCCCGTGCCCCGCCACGAGGCGAAGGGCGTCCAAGCGCCCGCGCCGCCCGTGCGGTAGTAAATCTTGAAGTAATCGGTTGTTTGCCAGGTGGTGCCGGCCGTGCTGGCTGCCAGGCGAATGGAAAAGTTGACGCCGGTAAACCCAGCGGCGTTGATCTGCCGGGTCGTCAGCGTGCCGTTGTCGACGGCCGACGGGTTATCCACCAGGCCCGCGTTTTCGCCAAACCAATAAGCCGAGCCGGTGATGCCGCTGAACGTAGTCGGCGTGTTGCCGGCGGTGCTGCGGGGGTTATCGGTGGTGCGCAAAAACTGCGTGCCGCCGTTGACCACGAAGGTGTTGCTGGCGTAGCGGGTGCCTTCGCCGTCGGTTTCAAACGTTTCGATGAAGGGCAGCGCGGCAATCGGGTCCAGCGCGGCGGTAATGCTGATGTCGCGCGTGACGGGCGCGCTGCTGGCGCCCGCCGGGTCTGTCACCGTAAACGACACCGTCCGCGTAGCCGTCGACGCGTTGGCCGCATCGATATTCTGGTACTGCACCGACCGCAACGCGGTCTGGTAGTTGGCTTTGGAAGCGGAGCCCGTCAGCGACAGGATGCCCGTGAGCGGGTTGTAGGTACCCGCAATGCCGTTTTGGTCGGTAAACAGCAACCGGTCTTCGCTGCTGTTGAAGCCGGCGGCGGCAATGCGCACCTGCGCGCTGCTGATGTTGGCGTGGTCGGCGTCCGCAACGGTTAGCGTGCCGGTGATGTTCACGGCGGGCGCGCCCTCCGCGTAGGTTAGGCTCGTGCCCTCGATGTTCGCCAGCACCGGGCTTTGGTTGCCGCCGGCGGTGCCCCGCACGATGATGTTGTCCATGGCCAGCTCCTCGGTGGCGTTGGTCTGGTCATACAGCACCCGCACCTCCATCGTGGTGCCCGAGCCGGCCACGTCAAAGGTGAAGGGGCGCATGGTATTGTCCAACGCCGGGTTGGAAGCCGAAATGTCGTCATCCGCTTGCCCGTCCAGGTCCAGGTCGCGTCGCAGCTGCCCGGGATAATTAAGACCATTAAAGCCGGCTGCCCGGTCGCTCGTAAACTGCCCGGCCGTGGTCCAGCCACCGGTTCCGTTGAAGCGGTATTCCACTTTGATAAAGTCGTCCTCCTCCCAGGAGTATACCGTGGTAGAGGTGGCCCGGGCGTCGGCAAACGACACCGTGATTTGAATGTTGGAATAGCTCGTGCCGACGGGGAAGGAATTCACCGTAACCGCCAGCGCTGGGTCGCCCTGGCCAGCGCGTTTCACCTGCTCTGAGGCCCAATAAAACCCGCTAATGCCGTTAATAGCGACGCCGCCGTTGAACGTCGCCGCCGGGTTGGCGTTGGTGCGGTCGAACATGCGCGTGACGCCCGAAGCCGGTATCGTAGTGGCCGTGTAGTCGTTGTTGGCGTCGAAGTCCAGGGTTTTAAGCGTGGTCTGCGCCCTGGCTCCCACGGCACTAAGCAGGAACAACCATAAGAGTAGTAGTCTGGATGTCATCGGAAACGGTCGGAAAAGTGTTTCGCAAGTGCGTCCGCGGCGCGGGCCGGGGCACATTCCTCAAAAGAATTGGGCTAGCGCAGCTGGGGCGCGGCGGCTGGCGTAGCCGCCAATGCGCTCAGCACCTCCCCGGGCTGCACGCCCAGGTTGGCCAGCTGGCCGCCCGTGAAAAAGCCCTCGTCGAGGGCTACCATGTCAAGCTGCAGCACCTGGCCCGCGCCGCAGGCAACCAGCAGCGCTTGGCCCGGCAGGGCCAGCACCACGGTGCCGGGGGCGGCCGCGGTGGTTTCGGGGCGGGGGGTGGCGCTCAGTACGCGCAGGGGTTGCCCGCGCAGGGCCGCCAGGGCACCCCGGTTCCAGGGGTTGGCGGCGCGCACCAGCCGGGCTACTGCCTCGGCCGGCTCCTGCCAGTCAATGCACAAATCGGGCAGGGCGGGGCGGGGCCAGTAGCGGGCCGCTGCCTCGTCCTGCGCCTGGCCGGGGGCGCCCGTGCGCAGCGCCTCCAGCAGTTCACGGCCCGTGCCCACGGCCGCCAGGGCCAGTTGGGCGCGGTGCAGGCCGTGCGTGTCGTGGGGCCCGATGGGTACGGGCGTGGCCACCAGCACGGGGCCGGTGTCGAAGTCAGCGGCCATGCGGTGGGCCGTCACGGCGCCGGCGGCTTCGCCGTTACGCAGTTGCCAGAATGTGGGCTCCGGCCCGCGGTAGCCGGGCAGCGCGGCAAAATGAAAGTTTACAAACCCTTGGGGCGGCAGGCCTAGCACCGCCGCCGGAATGCGCCACGGAAACGTGAGCACCAGCACGGCGGTCGGCTGCAGGGCCGCCAGCCAGCTCGTCAGCTCGTCGGCAAGGCCGGCGCGCGTCAGGCGCCGGGGCGGGTGGCCGGCCTGCGTCAGCCACTGGCCGATTTGCTCGGCTTCTTCGCGGCCGCTGGCGGGCAGGGCCACGCCGGCCACGACGCCCTGCGCCAGCAAGTCTTGCAGCAAGGGCCAGCCCAGCAGGCTGCTGATGATAACGGCTACGCGCATAGGCGGGGATGATGACGGAATGTGTCGGGGAGGGAAAACCGCGGAGCCACCCGCCGCCCGCGGCCCGCAGGCCGGCAACGACGGGTGGCCGTCGGGGCAGTAGTTAGGAGCGGGAGGGGTAGACGCCCGTGAGGGCAATGACGTAGTTGATGCCGAGCACCGGCTGGCGGTTTTCGTGCCCTTGGCCGTTGCCGGTGAGGCCCGTGTTGCCCGCCACCGGACCCGGCAGCATGGAAGCGTCGGCGGGTCCGGAGCTGTACTGCGCAGCCGCGCCTTTAGCCGGGAAGTTGCCCACCGGCAAAGGATCTTCCAGGTCAGCCGAAGTCTGCAGCGTGCCGGTGAACGTGTGCACGTGGCCCGGAATCTGGTTCACCTGCAGCGCCACCGACTCCGTGCCGGCTACCTGGCCCTGGGTGTAGGTGGAGCCGCCCGGCAGCTGGCCGGTGCCTACCGGCACCCGGCTGCGCAAATCGGGCAGGCCAAACGTATTGACGCCGTTGCCGCCGAAGGTGGTGCCCAGCAGCGAAAACAGGGCTTGGTTCTGGTTGATGGCCAGCAGTTGCCCGTTGCAGAAAGCCCAGCCGCGGGGGGCGTAATTAGAAGAAATGGGGCGAATCTCGCCGATGTATGGTTCGTCCATGGGACAGTGTCGGGAAGAGGAGTGAGGAAAGAGCCGCGCGGCTTACTGCTGCGGCGGGAAGATGCCTTCCAGGCAGATGATGTAATTCATCGCCAACACCGGCTGGATGTTGGAGTGCGGCTGGCCGCCGCCGACTGGTTGCGCCAGGCCGCTCAGGGCGGCGGCATTCAGGTTTTGGCTCGCGCCACCCGAAGCGAGGTAGGGCGCCCCGGCGCTGGGACCTGGGAAGGCGTTTTGGGGATTGTCGGTGGCCGTGCCGCCCGAGGCCGCCGCCATTTTCGAGGAGTAAGTGTGCTGGTGCGGCGGCAGGTTGGTGGTGTTCAGGCTCACGCTTTCCGTGCCTACTTTCTGCCCCAGCAGGTACGAACTGAGGCCGGGGCCCGCGGCGCCGTTTTGGCTACCCACGCCCAGGCGGCCGCGCAAATCCGGCACGTTGAAGGTGGACTGCCCGTCCCCGCCGTAGGTCGTGCCAATTAGCTGAAACAAGGCTTCGTTGCCGGAAATGGACAGGCTCTGGCCGTTGCAGAAGGCCCAGCCCACGGGGGCGAAGGTGAAGCCGACGGCGCGGATTTCGCCGATGTAAGGAGTTGACATGCGTAGATGCTTAGGAAGTTAGGAGGGAGGGGCGGCGTTACTGGCGCTGCGGGAAGACGCCTTGCAGGGCAATGCAGTACTGCAGGGCCAGGTAGGGCATCATGTTCGGGTGCGGCAGCCCGCCGCCCGCCGGACCGGTCGTGCCGCTAAGCAGGGGGGCCATGTTGCCGTTGTTGGGCGAAGTGCCGTACTGTTCCGCGGCCGTTAGCGCGTACACGCTGCCCTGCGGGCTGGTCACCGTGCCTCGCTGGGAGTTGGCGGGAATGGAGGCCGTCAGGCTGTGGGAGTGCGGTGCCAGTTCAGTTGGCAGCAGCGTCACGTTCTCCGTGCCGATGACCTCGCCCTGCACGTACTGCGACAGGCCCGGTCCCTGCCCAAAGCCCACAATACCGCGGCCGCGAAGGTCGGGGAGAGCAAAAGTGGTTTGGCCGTTACCGCCGTACTGCGTCCCGAGCAGGGCAAACAGGGCAGTGTTGGACTGAATGGCCATCAGCTGGCCCTGGCACGGCGCCCAATAAAGCGGCGCGAAGGTGTAGGGCATCAGGCGAATTTCGCCGAGGAAAGGATCCATTGAGCGTTTGTTGAGAGAAAGGGGTTGAGGAAAAAAGAAAGAGCGGGTAAGCGGAAAGTGAAAGCAACACGAAGCCAGACCGACTGGCTGGAGCCGGTCGACGCTGGAGTGCAATAGGCGGTGTGAGTAGGGCGCGGGGTAATTCCGGGTACCGCAGCGTGGCCTGGCAGGGCGCTACCACAGGGTACCCGATGGGGCACCAATTTGAGAAATTACCCTAAGCAAAGCCCCCTTATTTCTTTCTTTTTTCATAGGGTTTTGCGTTTGTTTATGTTTGCTGTTGCTTAAAGACAAATATTGCTTGCTAGACTGAGCCCCTTGCACGTAGAATTACGCGGTCAGTAAAGGGGCTATCCAGGTAGTTTTACCTGGTCCAATTTGGGAAGCCATAAGCCCGACGCTACCGATGCAAAGGCCTTGGGCATTCCAAGAAAGCGTCGTTGGGGCTGCCGCGGGCGCCTAAACGACAGCGCGGCCGCGAAACCACTCCGAAGAGCAGCTTCGCGGCCGCGGGCATGGCGTGGCGTACGGGTGACCTAATCCAGCGACCGGTCGCGGAAGAGCACGTAGCCGATGTGGGCAAACACGCCGAATTGGTTGTTGCGCTCGTCGTAATGGATAAACTGCAGGGCGGCCGGACCCACCGGCGTCTGGTACTGAAAGCCGGTCATCACCGTGAGGTAGGGCCGGCTCAGGAAGTTGGTGCGCTGGGCCAGCAGCGGGTTGTCGGGGCGCCGGTCCCAGGGCCGCACGAACGCGTGGGCGTAGGCCTCGGTGCGCCACTCCAAGGAGCCGATCAGGGCCCGCACGTAACGCAGGCCGGCGGCGGCGTAGGCCGTGCCGCGGTAGTTGTCGAGGAAGATGGTGCGCGAATCGGGCAGGGGCAAAAAGGCCGGCGAGGTGGTGAGCGTGGAGCGGTACGTGGCAAAAGTGCCCTGGGTGCTTGCCACCAGCTCCGTCATGTAGCCCCAGGAGTGGGTGCGCGCCCCCACCGTGTCCGATTTGTTTAGGCTGAAGTACTGCTCCGTAAACAGCGAGGCCTTCAGCCACTGGTGGTTTTTCTCGCGGCCGGATAGGCCCTCGGCCGTCGAGCCGGGCTCGTATTTTTCCTGGCCCGTCACGGCGCGGAAGCCAAACTCGGCGCGGCGGCCTTTGGTGGCGTACTGGCGGCGGTTCAGGGAGTTGCGCTGAAACTGCAGGGCGGCGGTAGCGCCCTGAAAGCGGTTTTGGTCCAGTGCTGCGTCGGTGCGGATCTGGTCGGCGTTGGCAAACCGGTCACGATTGGTGAAAGCCCCGAAGCTGAGCACGTAGCGGCTGCGGTATTTCGGGCTGAAGCCCACCTGCACGTAGGTTTTCAGGTCGCGCTGCTGCAGGGCCGTGTTCTGGGCCGCTTTGCCGTTGCCGATCAGCCCGCCGGTGTCCTGGAAGTTGAAGTTGTTGAAGGTGATGGTGGGCTCGATGTAGAGCGGAATGCGCCCCGGAATGCTCACCCGGAACGAGCCCTCGGCCCCGTTGTAGAAGCGGCCGATGGTGGCGTCGGCCTGAATGGTGTAGAGGTAGCGGTTGAGGTAGCGGTAGGCCGCGCCGAGGTAGAAGTTGCTCATCGAGCGCGTGGTCAGCAGCACCCCGAGGTCGGTGGTGAAGTTGGAGTTCTGGCGCGCATCCACGCTGAGCACGTAGCCCTCCTGCTTCGCGTCGTAGCGCACCCGCGGGTACACGTTGTTGAAGAAGTCGTTGTTGACGAGACGGTAGTAGCCCTCCTCAATGTCGGAAGGCGAGTACGACGAGCCCGAGCGCCGGAAAAAGCGCGTGACAAACTTCTGCTGCATCTGCGGAATGCCCTGCACCCGGATTTCCTTGAACTCGGGCTTGGGCGCCCGCTCGGTGAAAGCGCGGCGGCGCTGCTGCAGGGCCAGCGTGTCTTCGCGGCGCTGAATGCGGCGCAGCGCCACGGGCAGCTTGTCGGTGGCGGCCTGCTCGCCCAGGGCAATAAACTTCTTGACCTTGGCGAAGTCGCCGGCCGTCATGCCCTCCAGGTTGGGCTGGATGAACACCCCGTTGCGGCCCACCGACAGCGTATCGGCCGCGTTCGAGCCGAGGAAGATGAGCGTGCCGGTGAGCAGCTGGTCGTCCTTGCCGGTGGGGTACTTGCCAAAGGCCACGTCGCCCACGTTCACGCCGATGATGACGTCGGGGTGAAACTCGTCGCGCATCACGCCGGTGGGAAAGTTATCGACCACAGCCCCGTCGAAGAGGTAGCGGCCGTCGGGCTGGCGAATGGGGCGGAAAGCCAGCGGGTAGGCCATGGAGTTGCGCACGGCGTCGGACAGGGAGCCGCTGCGCTGCACTACCCGCTCGCGCGTAAACACCTCGGAGGCCACGGCGCGGTAGGGCACCAGCAGCTTGTCGAAGTTGTAGCCCGAAATGGCGCCGGCCGGGGCCAGCATGGTGGCCAGCACGTAGTTCAGGGCCACGTCGTCCACGAGCTTGGGCGTCACGCGGGCCTTCAGCGTGGAGTCGAGGGCCAAGCGCAGGTGCAGCGCGGCGGGCGAGGGGTTGGCGTCGTAGTAGTTGAACACCTTACCCTCCTGCGGGCGGCCCGATACCCAGTCCTGGAACTGCGGACTGATGACAATTTCCTCGATTTCGGTGGGCGAGTAGCCGGCCGCGTACAGCCCGCCCACGATGGCGCCCATGCTTGTGCCCACGATGTAATCGATGGGAATGCGGTTCTTTTCGAGGACTTTCAGCACGCCCACGTGGGCCAGGCCTTTGGCACCACCGCCGCTGAGCACCAGGCCCACTTTCTGGGCGCGGGCCGGGCTGGTCAGCAAGGCGAAAATAAGGTACAGCAAGCCCAACGCGGGGCGGAAAAATCGGGTCATAGAAGGTGAGGGAAGCAGGCGTGCAACGCGCTTGGTACGCAGGGCCCGAAGCCGGGTTGTACGGGCCCAGTAGCTTGCTTACCAGATTGGTTTGCCGTAATCTGCGGCCGTATTCCACGTACTCATTTTTCGCATCTGTATGAAACACCTGTACGCTTACCTAGCCTTGGCCTGCCTGAGTTTCGGGGCCCGCGCGCAAAGCATCTACCGGCCGCTGCTGCGCCCCGGGGTTCTTTACCAGTTCAGCGAAAGCGGCACCGCCGGCGACACCACCCACACCGTGCGGATGAACTACGCCAGCTCGCCCGTCTCGCCCGACTCATTGGGGCGTTTTAGCGCCAAGGATGAGCGCGTGCGCACCCGGCCCGCTGCCTGCCCCGGGGCCGTGCGGGTCATCGGGCCCGATGGGCTGTTCGGCGCCACCGTCACCATCGGCTTCAGCCGCCACGAATACCTGCTGCGCGCCGCCAACGGCCGCACCCTGCTGCTCAAAACCCAGGCCCCGCTGAATCAGTCGTGGACGGCCACCACCGGCCTGACGGCCAGCACCACCGCCCGGGGCGTGGCCACGGTGCTCGGCACCCCCGACTCGGTCACGACCATTACCTTCTCCGACGGGCAGACCTTGCGCCTGAGCAAGCGGTTTGGCTTCATTGAGGGACCGGCGCTGGGCAGCTACCTGAACGGCCGCCGCCCGCGCCGCCTCACGCTGACGGCCCTGAACGCCGGCGGCCGCTGGACCGGGCAGCCCGCGGTGAGCAGCTTCATCATGGCCGACTACCAGCCCGGCGACGTGTTTTTGCGCTACTACAAGCAGGAAAGCTACAGCGGGGCCACCTGCGCGGAAAGCTGGACCCGCGACAGCGTCATCACGCGCACGCTCAGCCCCGCCGGCGACTCCGTAACCTACACCATCCGGCAAAGCATGCTGACGCGGCGCTACGGCTCGCCTTCGGCCCCGGCGGGCTTTTGCCAGAACACGCCCGGCACGTTTGTCAGCGCGCCCATCGTCATCACCACCGGCATTTCCGTGCGCAACGAGCGGCAGCTGAGCCTGCTCACCGGCAACCTCGCCGGCAACCCCCAGGCGGCCATCGTGCGCCCGCTGACGCTGCCGGCCGTGCGCACGGCCAATTACCTGGGCCGCAAGGTGCAGACCTCCGTCACGCTGCAACTCTGCCCGCCCACCGTCGGGGCGGATAGCACCGTGCTGAGCCTGATCATCGACAACGGTTTCTCCTCCAGCTACGCCGTGGGCCTGGGGTTGGTATCCAGTGCCACTTCTGGAATTTACTACTCCGAAACGACCAACCTGATTGGCTACCGCAAGGTAAACCTGCCCACCGGCTCGGGCACCGAAACCTGGGGCTCGTTGCGCACCTTCGCCAACATCCTGAAGGCCGCCGACGTGCGCCCCGCCAGTACTACCACCGCCTATCCGAACCCGCTGGCGCGGCAGCTCACCGTGCGCTTCGAAACGCAGCGGCCGCAGGAGGCTACCGTGCTGCTCTACGACGCGCTGGGCCGTCCGGTGCTTCAGCACGCGCAACCGGTGCCCGCTGGCTCGGCGCAGCTGGAACTGGCCCTGCCCAAATTGGCCGCCGGCCTCTACACCCTGCACCTAAGCCACGACGGCCGCACCGAGCTGTTGAAGCTGACCGTGGCCGAGTAGGCCCGCGTACTGCCCATAGAAAAGCCCCCGCTGCTTCCGTAGCGGGGGCTTTTTCGTGTGCGTTGGTTAGGTCAGGGCGCCAGCCACTGACCCAGCGGGCCGGGCAGGTTGCGCAGCACGGCAAAGGCCAGCACCAGCGTCACCGTCAGCCAGCCAAACCACGGCCGGTAGAGCACCGAGTTGCGCCGCGGCTGCCCCGACAGCTCGGCCCGCAACCGCTCTGTCGCTCCGAAAGCCAGCACCGGCGCGTAAAGGGCCGCCAAGAGGTTGTGGCCAGCGGCCTCGGCCCAGCGGCCGTGCAGCAGCGCGTGCAAGGCGCGCTGGGTACCGCAGCCGGGGCAATGCAGGCCGGTGGCCCAGTGCAGCAAGCAGCGCGGGTAGAAGTAGTGGCTGGGGTCGAGGCGGTAGTAAACGACTAGAACCGCTAGGCCCGCTGCACCCGCGGCCAGGGCCCCGAGCAGCCGTAGGCTCAATTGGAAGCGGCGCCGCTTAGCAGGGCCCCGCCCACGCCCATCATGAAGAGAATGACGCCCAGCGCAATCTGGGCAATGGCGGCGTAGAGCCCGTATTTAACCCACTTGCCGGCCTCCGCCGAAGCGTGTAGCGCCCCGTTGTAGTCGCCCGCATCGTAGCGCGAGTTCACGCCGGCCGCGTTGACGATGGCCACGATGCCCAGCGGCAGGCAGCAGAATAGCGTTACGAGGATGGACTCGACCAGCCAATTTTTGGGGCGCGGATTGCCCGGAGGCATGCCAGCCGGGGAGTAGGATTGCTCCATAGACAGTTGGAAGAAAGTAAGAAGTGAATGGTTGTGCCGGAAGGTAGCGAATCAGCGTAACCTCAGCGTTACCCACCGCCTACCACTTCCGGAAAATCACGTACACCGCCGCCACCAGCAGCCCGAAGCCCACGAGGTGGTTCCAGCGCAGCGTGTCGGACTTGAACACGAACACCGCGCACAGCGTGAATACCGTCAGCGTGATGACCTCCTGGATGACTTTGAGCTGGAACAGGGTGAACGGGCCGCCGTTTTCGTCGAAGCCCAGCCGGTTGGCCGGCACCTGGAACGCGTATTCGAACAGGGCCAGGCCCCAGCTCAGCAGCACCACGCCCACCAGCCCGGTCTTGGCAAACCAGGGCAGCTTTTTGAAGTACAGGTGCCCGTACCAGGCGAAGGTCATGAAGAGGTTGGAAACGCAGAGCAGGGCAATGGTGAGGGTGGCTTTCATAAGAGGCGGCAACAAGACAAGCCCGGTCAAAGCGGCCCGGCGCAAAGATGCTACGACGCGGACGTAGGTGCAGGTTGCCAAACCGGCCCCTGCCTCAACGGACGAGCTTAGTACGCGTACGTCAGCGCCAAGCCCAGGTGGTTCACGTCGATGAGAAACGAGCGGCCGGTATTGGGGAAGCCGTGCGTCTGTTCGTAGCGCAGGCCGGCGCCGAGGTGGTGCGTGCCGACGCGCAGCAGCAGCCCCGCTTCGGCCTGCACGCCGCGGCCGATGCCCCCGTAGTACAGGTCGAATTCCTGGGGCGGGGGAGCCGCCGCCGAGCCGCTGTACTGGTTGTTCCAGTGCATGCGGCCGCGCACAATGTGGCTCACGTGCCCGCCTGCCTGCAGGTAGGGCCGCCAGCCCGCGTCGGCTGGGCGCAAGGTGTAGCGCACGTTCACGGGCAGGCGGAGCAGGCCGCCCGTGGTGCGGTAGCGCATGGTCTGCACGTAGTCGGTGGTGGGCACCGGCTGGCTGGCGGTGTTGTCGGCGCGGAGGCTGCCCAGGGTCAGGCCGGCCACCAGGCCGAGGTGGGCGTTGAAGGGCACTTCGACCGAGGCGCCGAGCGTCGGGGCGAGCGGGCCGGCGGCGGCCTTGCGCCGGGCGAGGTAAGGGTAAAAGAACTGCCCTTGGGCCAAGCCTGCCTGCACCGCCCAGCGCACCGGCTCCCGTTCGGCCTTTGGACTCGGGGCCTGCACGGCCGCTTGCGGGTATGCGCAGCGGTTGTAGTTGAGCACGTAGCGGCGCAGGTCGGCCGCCGAATAGGCATAGCGGCCGGCGTAGGCCACCGTGGTGTTCACCGTTGGGCAATCGGCAAAGGCCGTTTGCAGCACCTGGGCAAACTGCTCGCGCCTGAGCGGCATGGGGCTGCGGCCGGGCTTGTCGAGGTAATAGGGAGCGGGCAGCTGCCCGGTCGGGTCGCGGTACAGGCTGGCCGGGCCCGCCACCAGCACCTCCAGCAGCGCCGTCAAGTGCGCGTCGGCGCGGGGCACCTCGCAGCGGCGGAAGTGCGGCCCGCCGGGGCTACCGGCGGCCAGCAGCTCGGGCAATCCGTACGGGCGAAACGCCACCGCTGGGCCGGTCCGAAACAGCACCTGCGGCTGGGCGCGGCCGGCCCGGCGCAGGTCGACCTCGCCCCGCAGCGTGTCGGCCGGGGCGCTGGCCAGCACTACGTAGCCGGGTCGGGCATGAGCTAGTTGGGCGCGGGCTGTGGGCGCGGCCATCAACAGGCCGGCCGCCGCGCACAGCCCACACCGCGAATAGAAAGCGGATAACATGGTAAACGCGGTATGAAAGCTTCGGGGTGGCAAGAATAACACGTCGGCCGCCCTAATCCACGTGCCCGCGGGTTTCCACGGCCGGGGCGGCTTGCTCCTGCTTGTCTTGCAGGGCCAGTTCGCGCATCTGCGCCTCGTTGAGCTTGGGCAGGTTGCTCAGGTCGGGCTGGCCCGCATCCACCCAGCAGGTAAACCAGAACGCGCCCACCAGCCGCGTGGCCAGGCGCATCTGCCGTTCTACCTGCCCGTTGAGCCGCTGGTGGTACTCACGGCTAAACTCCTGCGAGTACACCCGCACCGTGCCGCGGCCGCGCTCCTCGAAGCTGTATTTGTGGTCCTCGGGCATTTTCTGCGTCAGCTCCCGCTCGAAGCGCAGCACCGAATCGACGGCGGCGCTGCTGCGCGCCACGGTGGCCCAGATGACGTCGGTGGGCTTGGTCAGGTAGGGCGCCGGGCCGGTAAAGAAGTCGTAATTCTGGGCCAGCAGCTCGGGCAGGCGCGACTCCCACAGCCCGTGAATGCCGCGCTGCCCGGTGAATTGCCCGTTGTAGTTGTGGGTGGTGTGCAGCGGCACGCAGGCATCGGCTACGTAGTGGCCCAGGTCGGCCGAAAGGCTGATGATGCGCTCTGCGTCGCGCGAGCGGAAGGCCTCGGTGAGCTGGTTTTTCATGCGCACCACGTGCCAGGGCACGATGCCGTGGCGCTGCAGGGAGTCCTCGCCGAAGCGGGCCACCGCGTCGGCGTAGTTGCGCGGCAGCTTGTAGGCGGCCGAGTCGCCGTACACGTCCAGGTCGATGAAGTGGCGCGGGGCCTCGCCGGCCACCACGTTGCGGCGCGAATCGGGCCGGGTGGCCTGCACCGTGAGGTACTCGATGCGGCTTTTGTAGAAGCCTATCATCTCGGGCGGCAAGGTGAACACGGCCAGCCGGTTGATGCTGCGGTGCCCGAAAAAGCCCCAGGCGCGGGAGTCGGGCCGGGGCGGGGCCAGCCAGAGCACGAGGGCCAGGAAACCAGCAAAGACGGGACGGCGGAGCATAAGGAGTGGGCTGGACGGTTTGGCCTACCCAAAGAAAGCAAAAACGCCCGGCTCGGCCGGGCGTTTCGCAAATAAATCAGGTGTCAACGAGCCGTTTAGCGGCCGCGCTGCCCGGCAAAGCGCATGCGGTAGTCGGCCTTGGCGTCGCCCTTGGCAATGCGGGCCAGCTTACTTTTGATGATCTGCTTTTTGAAGGCCGAAATCTTGTCCGTGAACAGCACGCCCTCCAAGTGGTCGTACTCGTGCTGAATCACGCGAGCCGTCATGCCCGAGAAGCCTTCCTCGCGCACCTGCCGGTTTTCGTCCTCGTAGCGGATGATGATGTCGGGCTGGCGAAACACCCGCTCGCGGATGCCGGGAATGCTCAGGCAGCCTTCCTCGAAGGGCCACTCCTCGCCCGATTCCTTGAGGATGACGGGGTTGATGAAGGCGCGCTTCACGCCGGCTTCGGCCGGGGCATCATCGTCCTCGTCGTCCTCGGTCATGGGGGCCGAGTCGATGACGAACAGGCGGACGCTCTTGCCGATTTGGGGGGCGGCCAGACCCACGCCGTGGGCGTAGTACATGGTGTCGTACATATCGGCAATGAGCTTCTGCAGCTCATCAGCCGAAAAGTCGGCGGGAATGTCCTTGGCGCGGGCTTTGAGCACCGGGTCGCCGTAGGCCACAATGGGGTAAATCATAACGGACGGGAGTCGAGAAAAGATTGCAGGATGATGGTGGCGCTGATGCGGTCCACCAGGGCTTTGTCGCGGCGGGCTTTCTGGCCCAGGCCGCCGTCGCGCATGGTTTGGTGCGCCATGCGGGTCGTAAACCGCTCGTCCACTTCGTGCACGGGCACCTCGGGCAACTCGCGGCGCAGCTTGCGCACCACGCCCACCACGGCCGAGGTCGAGTCGGTGGCCTCGTTCATGAGCGTGCGCGGCATGCCGATGACGATGCCCGCCAGACCGCCTTCCTGCTGGTGGTACTTCTTCACGAAGTCAAACAAGTCCTTGCTGTGAATCGTGTCGAGCGGAGTGGCAATGAGCTGCAGCGGGTCCGTTACGGCCAGGCCCACGCGCTTGTTCCCGTAGTCGATGGCAAGGAGGCGGGGCATAGGGGGCGGGGCAACGAGCAAACAATCAGCGGCGCCAATGCGGCGCCGCGGCCCGCAAAGATACGGCGGCCGGGCGGCATGACGGTGAGCCGGCGGCAACGTTGCCCGACGCCGGAGCCGGCGTACAGCGTGTGCGGGGAGAAGCCGGGGTAGCAGTACTGGCCGCGCCGGACCCCGGGAGCCGACGGGAGCTGCTAGAGCCTGCTATAGACTACTGAATCAACAAGCGGTTTCGGCACATGGGCCGAACGCACTAGAGGCCCGCTACACAGGACGTCTTTTGGATGGACAATTATTCCTGCTGCAGAAGGAGCCCAGCTGAAAAAGCCTCGACTGCTCTGAAAGGGGATAACAGATTTTAGGGAGGGCCGGGCCGCTTTTCTATTTTTAGCCCCGCCTTCAACTCGGGGAGCTATCCGGTCCGAGTATTTCTCCCCCTTATTCTTAAGCATTTGACGTACGTTTCCGCTTTTGCCCGTATTTATTGGCCCGCGCTGGGGCATCTGCTCAACGCCTGCGGCCGGGCTGGCCTGCTAGTCTGCCTGCTCATAGCCAGCTTGCTCGGCGCGCGGCCCGCCGCCGGGCAGCGCGTGGCGGGCGGCGCCGAGCATTCCGCGGCCATTTACCCCGACGGCACGCTCTGGACCTGGGGCAACAATGAATACGGGCAGCTCGGCATCGGTTCGGTGACGCAGCAGCCCTTGCCTGTGCAGGTGGGCACCGACCATTGGCGCGGCGTAACCTGCGGGCAGGACTTTACGGTAGCCGTGCGCACCGATGGCACGCTGTGGGCCTGGGGCCGCAACGGCTACGGGCAGCTGGGCGACGGCTCAGCCTACGGCGCCACGCGCCTAGCACCGGTGCAGATCGGCTCGGCTACCAACTGGCAGAGCGTCAGCGCGGGCTTCGGGCACGTGCTGGCCGTGCGCCAGGACGGCACGCTCTGGGCCTGGGGCAGCAATACGTTCGGCAAGCTCGGGGACGGGAGCACGGCGGCGGCCCGCCCCACGCCGGTGCAGATTGGCACGGATACCGACTGGCAGAGCGTATCGGCGGCCTATACCCACTCGGCGGCCCTGAAAACCAACGGCACGCTCTGGACCTGGGGCAGCAACAGCAACGCACAACTGGGCCTCGGTACCACCGCCGCCCAGGCGTCCATCCCCACCCAGGTGGGCACCGATACCAACTGGCGCAACGTGAGTACCGGCTACCTCTACACCGTGGCCGTGCGCCAGAACGGTACCCTGTGGGGCTGGGGCAGTAGCGGCCTGGGCCGCCTGGGGCTGGGTACGTTCGGCATTGTGCGCAATACCCCTCAGCAGCTCGACGCGGGCACCACTTGGCTGCGGGCCGTGGCGGGCTCCTCGACCACGCAAAATGCTACCCTGGTGTTGCGCCAGGACGGCACGCTGTGGTCCTGTGGCAACAACAGCGACGGGCAGCTGGGCAACAGCAGCAGCACCGTCAGCTGGCGCGACACGCTGCGGCAGGTGGGCCAGGCCACCGACTGGCTGGACGTAACCAACGGCCTGCGCCAATGCGTGGGCGCCCGCGGCGACGGTTCCATTTGGGCCTGGGGGCAGAACTCCTGGGGACAGGTGGGCAGCGCTGCTGTGGAAATAGGCAACCGCACCCGACCCGTGCAGATTGGCGGCAATACCACCTGGGCCAGCCTGGACGCCGGTGACGCCTACACCTTGCTGCGCCGCCAGGACGGCACCTTGTGGGCTTGGGGGTTCAATAGCAGCGGTCAGCTCGGCGACGGCACTACCACCCAGCGTAATGCCCCGGTACCCATTGGCACGGCTACTGGCTGGGTGAGCACCAGCGCCGGCGCGGAAAACTCCTTTGGGGTGCGTCAGGACGGTACCCTCTGGGGCTGGGGCCGCAACAGTCAGAGTGAACTGGGCGACGGCGGCACTACGTCGCGTTCCACGCCCGGGCAGATCGGCTCGGCTACCAACTGGCAGAGCGTCAGCGCGGGCTTCGGGCACGTGCTGGCCGTGCGCCAGGACGGCACGCTCTGGGCCTGGGGCAGCAACACCAATGGCCAGCTCGGGGACGGTACGACCACCCAGCGCCGTACGCCGGTGCAGATCGGGACGGCTACCAACTGGCGCTTGGCTCGGGCGGGCTACCAGTACTCGGTGGCCGTGCGCCAGGACGGCACGCTCTGGGCCTGGGGCGTCAACAGCAACGGCCAGCTGGGCGACGGCACGACCACCCAGCGCCTACAGCCCGGGCAAGTAGGTACGGCCACCAACTGGCTGAGCGCGGACGTGAACTACTACCACACCCTGGCCATCCGCGTCGATGGCACGCTCTGGGCCTGGGGCCGCAACAGCCAGGGAGAACTGGGCGACGGTACCACTACCCAGCGCACCGCGCCCGTGCAGATTGGCACGTCTATCAATTGGCAGTCCGTCAGCGCCGGCGGACACGGCACGCCTTACTCCGTGGCCGTACGCCAGGACGGTACGCTCTGGACTTGGGGTAACAACAACAACGGGCAACTGGGCGACGGCACCACCGCGGCCCGCTCCACGCCGGGTCAGATCGGGATGGGCAGCAACTGGTTGGTCGCCCAAGCTGGGCTAGAGCACAGCGTGGCCGTGCGCCAGGACGGTACCCTGTGGGCCTGGGGCAGCAATACCTGGAACGCGTCCCTGACCGGGCCGAACTACACCACCTACGTACCTCTGCTCGTATACCCGTTGAACGTAACGGCGACGCGTCCGCCCGTGGCATCCTTCCTGCACTTAGCCCCCAACCCTGCTCACGACCAGGTGCAGGTGCCCGGCGTGGGCCCGGCCGCCGAGCTGTTCCTGCGCGACGTACAGGGGCGGCTGGTACGTACTGGCCGTGGCACCCGCCTAAACCTGAGCGGCCTGGCTGCCGGAATCTATCTGCTGCAGGTTTCCTCGCCCGGCCAGAGCCTGCGCACGGCACGGCTGCTCGTTGAATAAAGCGGGCTTACTGACGGGCCCACGCTTGGCGCATGACCAGCCGCGGCGCCGGCGCGGGAGGGGCTTGTGACTAGGGAACAGGGGGCTAACCCTGTGCTCATACGTGCTGAACGGCGCGGCACATGAGTCTGCGCCGCCTGATAAGCTGGGTGGGGTTGAATAAGTATAGGACTTCCGACTTGGCTTCTCGGGTACAAGGACAATGGTCTAAAAACTGTTATTGTTTTATATGTAATTGGCTTTTTATCTGAAAATGGCCGGCGGCCTAGGCTGAGCCCAAGCACCTCGGAATAGTTGAAGTAAATTTGACTAGTATTCTGAGTCTCAGTCGCCCTTATTGCCCACTTCTCCTCGCCCGCGCCGCCGATGACCCCTGCTTCCCGTCCCGACGCCTCGCAGCCGGAACCGGCCGCCGCGCGTGCGCTGCGCAGCCGCTGGCAGCGCTGGCGGCAGCCGCTGCTGCTGGGCGCGGCGCTGCTGAGCGGGGTGTTGCTGGGCTCGAACCCCTTCCGGCCCTCCGACCAGAACCCCGACGCCACGGCCCGCGGCTACCTCAAGTTCAAGGAAATCCTGAGCTACGTGGACCGCGAGTACGTCGACACGGTCAACGCCGAGGAGCTGTCGGACTACGCCATCAAGCGCATGCTGGAGCGTCTCGACCCGCACTCCGTCTACATCCCGGCCAAGGAACAGCAGCAGGCCGCCGCGTTCTTGCAGAGCGACTACGACGGGGTGGGCGTGGAATTCAACCTGTTTCGCGACACCGTCACGGTGGTGTCGCCGCTGAGCGGCGGGCCCGCCGAGCAGGCCGGCCTGCAGCCCGGCGACCGGGTGCTGGCCATCGACGGGCAGAGCGTATCGGGCCAGCACCTGAGCACCGACCAGGTGTTTGCCCGGCTGCGCGGGCCCCGCGGCAGCACCGTGCGCGTGCTGCTGCTGCGCCGCGGGCAGACGCGCCCGCTGACCTTCGCCATGACGCGCAACCGCATTCCGAACACCTCGGTGGACGTGGCCGCGCTGCTGCCCGACGGCGCGACGGGCTACATCAAAATCAGCCGCTTTGCCGCCGGCACCTACGAGGAATTTAAGGAGGGCTTGGGCCGCCTGAAGCGCGAGGGCATGACGCGGCTCGTGCTCGATTTGCGCGGCAACCCCGGCGGCTACCTCGACCGCGCCACCAAGATTGCCGACGAATTCATCGGCGGCACGCGCAAAATCGTGTACACCGACGGCAAGGGCGACCAGTACGACACCCAGACGTTTTCGCGGGTAGCCGGCGAGTTCGAAGACGGTCCGCTGGTGGTTATCGTCGACGAAGGCTCGGCCTCGGCCTCCGAGGTGCTGGCCGGGGCCTTGCAGGACCAGGACCGCGCCCTAGTGGTGGGCCGCCGCTCCTTCGGCAAGGGCCTGGTGCAGCAGCCCATTACGCTGTCCGACGGCTCGGAGCTGCGCCTGACCATTGCCCGCTACTACACGCCCTCGGGCCGCTGCATTCAGAAGCCCTACCGCGACGGCGTGGCCGCCTACGACAAGGATCTGCAGGAGCGTTACAGCCGCGGCGAGGCCTTCCACGCCGACAGCGTGCATTTCGCCGCCAACCTGCGCTTCCGCACTTCCCACGGCCGCACCGTGTACGGCGGCGGCGGCATCATGCCCGACGTGTTCGTGCCGCGCGACAGTTCGGCCCAGAACCGCTACTACGCCCGATTGCAGGGCGCCAACCTAGTGCGCGAGTTTGGCCTGCAGCTCTACCAAGACCACCGCGAGGAACTGGCCCAGCTCACCTTCGAGCAATTCCACAAGGCCTTCGACATTAGCGACGTGCAGCTGCAGGCCCTGGCCGCCCGCGCCTCGCAGGAGAAAATCCGGCAGGATGCCGTGGCCCTGCGCCGCTGCACGCCGGCCCTGCGCAACCAGCTCAAAGCCCTGGTGGCCCGCAGCGCCTACGGCAAGGACGCGTACTTCGCCGTGCTGCGCGACCAGGACCACGAGCTGATGCAGGCGCTGCAGTCCTTGCAGGACGCCAACGCCAAACTGGCCCTGAGCGGCGAGACGAGCGGGCAGTAGCGCGAAGCGCTGCGGCCCGTGTCGGTGAACGAAACAGGTGAACAACCGACGTTCGAACGTCAGCGACGATGCGCGAAGCAGCGCTTTGCGCCATTGGACGGCCGGCAGTTTGCGCTACCACGCGCTACCGGCATCACCCGACAACGCTTGGCGTGGCAGCGGCCTGGGCAATGCGAGGCGTAGCCGGGGCAGCTTCGGCATCAACGAGCAGCAGGTTGCGGCGGAAAAGCAGCAACAACGCGGCGCACAGCGCGGTGTGCAGCCAGATAAAAGCCGGGGTGCCCAGGGCCCAGGGCTGCGGCAGCACTCCGGCGTGAAGCAGGCCATTGAGGGCACGGAACAGGTACCCGAATTCGAACAGCATCGGCCCGAGGGCGAAGCCCAGCAGCCACAGCCAGCGGCGCGGGTTGCGGATGCGGCGGTAGGCTCGCCACAGCGGCAAGCCCGACAGCGCGGCCACCAGCAGGATCATCAGAACTTTGTAGAGGACGAAATGCGGGCTGTCGGCCCAGAGGGTGCGCACGATGGTCAGCTCGTCGCCGCCGCCCATCAGCGCGGTGAAGAGGCGGGCGAAGGGCAGGTTGGCAAAGAGCAGCGAGAAGCCCACGGCGCGGCGCTTGGGGTCCGGCGACGCCAGCGCGGCGGCGCCCAGCCACATCATCAGGTACGAAAACAAGGGGCCGGCGGCGCTGTAGAGGTAGCTGAGCGCGGGGTGGGCGCAGCTAGGGCCGGCCTGCCACTGGTTGAAGTCGCGGGGACCGAACGAGCCGCAGACCAGGCCGAGCACCGAGAGGTGGGAGAGTTCGTGCAGCTCGGTGAATACCAGCACCGCCAGCAGGAACACGAACAGGTAACGGGAAGTCAGGCGCAGCGTCATGGGCGGGCAAGAGAAGAGAACGGACGGAAACTCCCTGCAAGTAAGCGGCTTGCCGACGCTGGCACCATCGCACGATGATGTGAAGCCCGCGCCGCCGCCCCGCGGGTGGGCGTGGCCGGCCGGCACGGCTTTTTCGTACCTTCACCGCCCCGGCCCGCGGGCCGCATTCCCACCCCGTTTCCCGTCTGATTATGCCGTATTACCACCGCCTCGGTCAGATTCCGCGCAAGCGCCACACCCAGTTTCGCCAGCCCGACGGCTCGCTCTACGCCGAGCAGTTGGTCGGCACGCTGGGCTTCCACGGCGTCTCGTCGCTGCTCTACCACAAGAACCCGCCGACGCAGATCAAGCGCGTGGGCACGCCCCAGCCCTACGCACCCAAGCTGCTGAAGGACCGCCCGCTGCAGCCCACCCACCTGCGCACCCTGCCCCAAACCGTCACCGGCCCCGACTACCTGGCCGCCCGCCAGACCATGATGGGCAACGCCGACGTGACGCTGAGCATCTGCAACCCCCAGCCGGGGCGCATGGACTACTACTACAAAAACGCCCTGGCCGACGAGGTCATCTTCGTGCACGAAGGCCGCGGCGAGCTGTGGAGCCAGCTGGGCAAAGTTGCCTTCGAGCCCGGCGACTACATCGTCGTGCCGCGCACCATCATCCACCAGCTGCATTTCGAGGATGGGCCGGTGCGCCTGCTCATCATCGAGTCGTTTAGCCCGGTGGAAACCTGCCGGCGCTACCGCAACCACTTCGGGCAGCTGCTGGAACACTCGCCTTACTGCGAGCGGGACATTCGCCCGCCCCACGAGCTGGTGAACGAGGACGACGACCGGGGCGAATACCGCGTGCTGGTGAAGCGCGAGGGCGCCCTGCACGAGCTGATTTACGCCCACACGCCCTTCGACGTGGTGGGCTGGGACGGCTTCTTCTTCCCCTACGCCATCAGCATCCACGACTTCGAGCCCATTACCGGGCGCATTCACCAGCCGCCACCCGTGCACCAGCAGTTCGAGGCCCACAACTTCGTCATCTGTTCCTTCGTGCCGCGCCTGTTCGACTACCACCCGCAGGCCATTCCGGCGCCCTACAACCACTCTAACGTCGACTCCGACGAGGTGCTGTACTACGTGGCCGGCAATTTCATGTCGCGCCGCGGGGTGGATCTGGCTTCGTTCACCTTGCACCCCTCGGGCCTGCCCCACGGCCCGCACCCCGGCACCGTGGAGGCCAGCATCGGCAAAAAGGAAACCCACGAGCTGGCCGTGATGGTGGACACCTTCCGTCCGCTCTACCTCACCGAAACCGCCCTGCAGTACGAGGACACCGGCTACCCCATGAGCTGGAACCCCGACTACCCGCACGCCGGGCCCAAGCCGGCCGACATGATGGACTAAGAAGTAAACCGGTGAAATGGTGAGCTGTCGTTCGATGCCGCGCATTTCCAGTTTTCTGTTGTTGAGCGGCGGGCTGCTGGCGGGCGTAAGCGCCTGCCGGCGGCCCGTTGCTGTTGCCGATGGGCCCTGGCACCTGGTGCAGCGCCCCGCCGACGACGCCTGCGCCTACGTATCGGCCGCGGGCGACACGGTGATTCCCTTCGGGCACTACCCGCTGTGCTTTACCCGGCGCTTTGCCCATGTGGCCATTGTGCTCAAGCCCGGCCTCGGCTTCGTGGGCATCGACCGGCAGGAGCGGGTGCTATTCCGGGTGCACGCCTTCGACAACGGCCCGGATTACCCGGTGGAGGGCTTGTTTCGCATCGTCGGCGACTCGGGCCGGCTGGGCTACGCCGATACGCTGGGGCGGGTAGTTATTGCGCCGCGCTTCGGGGCGGCGTTTCCGTTTGAGCACGGCCGGGCGCGGGTGGGCCGAGGCTGCCAAGCGGAAACCGACGGGGAGCATTCGTGGTGGGCCTGCGCCGAGTGGTACTACGTGGACCGCCAGGGCCGGCGGCTGGAGGAAACCCCGCCGGGGCGCTGAGTTTATAGTGCAAGTACAATATGCGGGGCGGCGGTATTTAAGCCACGCCGGGTAGGATTCCGGAACGAATCTGCGCCGCGAGGCCTTTGGGGCTCGACCGCGCCGCCCGCTGCGTGCGTATGTTGCGCCACACTCACTTCCAGATCATGAAAAAAGTCCTGTTTCTGTTTACGGCCCTGCTGCTCATCGGCGCGGCCGCCTGCAAGAAAGTCGACAAGCTGCTGACCTTCTACGTGGAGGATGCGCAGAACATTCGCATAGCCTCCAACTTCCCCCTCGGCGTGTTCACCCAGCTCGCGCCCGTGACGGTGACGACCAACTCCTCGCAGAGCTTCGCCAACAACGACACCCGCGCCGACCTGGTGAAGGACGTCAAGCTCGACAAGCTCACGTTGACCATCACCGACCCGTCGTCGCAGAACTTCGACTTCCTGCAGAGCATCGAAATCCGCATCAGCGCCGACGGTGCCGACGAAATCGTGTTGGCCTCGCTCAACTCCATTCCGCAGGGCGTGCGCACCATCACGCTCACGCCCACCGAAGCCAAGCTCGACGCCTACCTCAAGGCCAGCCAGTACACGCTGAAGACCCGCGCCACCGTGGGCCGCAACGTGCCCCAGGACGTGACCGTGCGCGCCGATTCGCGCTTCAAAGTCACCGCCGACCCGCTGTAAGCCGGTTTCATTCGTTCCGGCCGACGTGCGTGCGCCGAACCTGAGAGCAGGTTCGGCGCACGTTTTTTATGCCCGTAATGGCTGCTAGTGGCGCACCATCACCTTGCGAAACAGCTGCTCCTCGCCCACCTGCACGGCCAGCAGATAAGCGCCGGCCGCCACGTCGGCCACGGGCAGGCTGAGCTGCTGGGTGCCGGCGGCGTAGGCCTGGCCGGCGAGGAAGCGGCGCACGCGGCGGCCGTCGAGGGTGCGCAGCTCCGCACTCAGGCGCTGGGGCGCGGGCAGCTGCACCGATACGTTCAGCACGGTGGTAGCGGGGTTGGGGTAGGCCTGCACGCGCACCGCAGCGGCCTTGGGAGCGGCCCCGGCCAGCACGTTCACATCGATGAGGGCCGTCCACACGCTGGAAACGGTGTTGTCGAGGCGCGTCCAAACGGGGCGCACCACGTTGTTGTGGGCGGTGATGTTGCTGTAGTCGCCCATAAACGTGGCCGCGTTGGGCGAAAACGGGCTTTGGCTGATGCGGAAGTTCTGGAAGGTGCGGCCGCCGTCGGTGCTGCGGGCGGCGTACACGTCGGTGCGCACGTCGGTGGCGCTGGCGGTGTAGTTGCGCCGGTCGTAGAACACGAACCAAAGGTAGCCGGTGGCTTGGTCCACCGTCATCCAGGTAAAAAACTGCTGGCGGCCGGGCGCGTCGTCGTTCACGCGGATGGGCGCGCTCCAGGTCTGGCCGCCGTCTTCGCTGCGCAGCAGCCACACGTCGGTGTCGGAGGGGCCGTTGCGCTGGTCGCTCCAGTTCACGTACACGTTGCCGCGGTAGGGGCCGCGGCTGGCGTCGCAGGCGGTGATGGGCAGGCCGTTGGCGCGGTACACCCCGCTGATGGCGAAGTCCCAGCCGCCGGGCACGGGCAGCAGCACCCGCTCGCGCGGCAGCCAGGTCAGGCCCGCGTCGAGGGAGCGGTTGAACACCAGCCCGTCGGGACCGGCCCAGGCGGTATACAGCTCGCCGTTGGGGCCCACGGCGGGCACGGCGCCCTCCACCGTTTCGTCCTCGTCCACGGCGTCGCCGGCACGCTTGCTGATGCGCCGGGGCGTCGACCACGTCTGGCCCTGGTCGAGCGAGCGGGTGAAGAGGATGCGGCTGCTGTCGCGCGAGGCCAGGCTGCCGTAGGAGTCGAACTCCGTCCACGTCGCGTACAGGGCGTTGGTGCGGCGGTCCACGGCGGCCCATTCCTTGTCCTGCTGCTTGGGTGCGTTCAGCCCGAAGGTGCCGCGCAGGGTGAAGGGCGTGGCGGCGGCAGCGGCCCGCTGCACCTGAATCCGGTCGATAAACGGGAAGCCTAGCCCGCCGGCGGGATTGGGATTGGACAGGTGCAGGTAGTAAAACGCCCCGGTGGTATCGGCCACCACGCACGGGTCGCCCCACACGTTGTAGGGCGAGGAAAGGGTGCGCCAGGTCCAGGTCAGCCCGCCGTTGGTGGAGTAGTACTGGTTGTTGATGTTGGCCCCGGCCACCAGCTCGTTGGTGTTTTTGGGGTTGATGCAGACGGCCGTTTCGGTGGGCGTGTTCTGGGTGCTCACCAGCACGTTGGGGTGCGGCGACTGGGCCAGCAGCGGCAACGGGAATACGGCCGCCAGCGGGAGTAGCAGTTGCTTCATGTAAGGCGGGATAAAGTCGACGATGGAATGCCGGGCTAAAGTACAGGGCCGGACTGAAACGCCGCCCAGCACGCCGCCCACTCGCTGAAACGGCTCCACAAGGTCATCGGACCCGGCGGAGGCCGCTTTTCGACCGTCTTTGCCACGGTAGCACTGGCAGTCATTGCGAGCGAACCGAAGGTCGACGTAGTCAAGCGCGGCAATCTTTCCCCAGTAGCACCGCCGAGACAATACTTACTGCTCCAAAAAAACAGCCCCGCCCGAAACTGGAGTTACCGGTTTCGGGCGGGGCTGTTGTCGGTCGAGCGGGTTTCGGTTGGCGCTTCCCGTATCGTCGTGCCGCGGGAGGAACGATTGCCGCGCTTGACTACGTCGACCTTCGGTTCGCTCGCAATGACTGCCGGGGTACACCGGCGGCTACCGGTTGCAATGACGGCTGGTGTCACCGGCGGGCTTCCCGGCCAGAACGGCGGGAGTTAGCCGGCGCGCACGCATCACTTCCCCATTGCCCTACTCACCGGTTGCGGCCGTACTGCTCGTGCGAGCTGACCCAATCGGAGGAGCTGATGGCGGCGGCCAGGCTCAGCTCGCCGGCCAGCACCACGCCGGCCACAATTTCGGCGAACTTGTTGACGGTGCCGCGGCCCACGCAGCCGAGCATGCGCAGGCACTCGTTTTGGGTGGCCAGGCCGGTGCCGCCGCCGTGGGTAGCCACGATGAGCGAGGGAATGGTGATGCTCAGGTACAAATCTTTCTCGGCCGTCACTTCGGAGTACACCACCCCGGCCGACGACTCCGACACGTTGGCCACGTCCTGGCCGGTGGCAATGAACATGGCCGTGATGCCGTTGGCCGAGTGCGCGCCGTTGTTGTTGGCCCCGGAGAGGAAGGCGCCCACGTTGCTCACCTGCCCGTGGTAGGCCAGCTGCTCGGGCGTCACGCGCATGCGCTGCTGCAGAATGTCGCGCTTGATGACGGCCTCGGCCACCACGCGCTTGCCGCGGGTGCGCATCACGTTGATCTGCGAGGCCTTTTTGTCGGTGGCGAAGTTCGATTCCAGGTAAAAGTGCCGGATGGGCGCACCCTTGTAGTTTTCCAGAATCCAGGAGCAGGCCGCAAACGTGGCCCGGCCCACCATGTTCTGCCCTGCCGCGTCGCCGGTCGAGTAGTTGAAGCGCAGGTAGGCGAATTTGTTGGCCAAGTAGGTGTCGATGTACTGCAGCTTGGCCACGCGGGAAGTGCACTCGGCCTCGGTGCGGATGGGCCCGATTTCCTGCTCGATCCACTTGGCAAAGTCGCGGGCGCCGCGGGCGTCTTCGAACACGAACACCGGGGCGCGCTGCATGGCGTCGCCGATGACGGTGCACTTCACCCCGCCGCAGAGGTTCATCACCTGCATGCCCCGGTTGTAGCTGGCCACCAGGGTGCCTTCGGTGGTGGCCATCGGGATAAGGAAGTCGCCCTGGGCGTGCTCCCCGTTGACGCGCAGCGGCCCGGCCAGCCCGATCGGAATCTGGGCCACGCCGGTGAAATGCTCGCAGTTGCCCTGCAGCATGTGCGCGTCGAAGGAGTACTTTTTCAGGTGCTCAAACTCCTGGCCGGTAAACTGCTCGGCAAAGCGCTGCCGGGCCTGCACGGCAGCCTCGGAGTAGTCGTCGCTGTCTTGGCGCGGGATGCGCACGCGCGAATCCTGGTGCACAATGGCGTCTTCCACCTCCACGTTCAGCTCGCCGAAGGGCTCGGTCTGAAACTGCAGGTGCACCGGGTGCATGCCCTCGGGCAGCGGCTCGGTGTGTAGACGGATGGTAATGCTCTGCCCCACCGGGAAATTCAAGCCCCCGTTTTCCCCGATTTCGGTGGCCGGGCGCACGTTGCCGTCGCCCATGTCCAGCGTTATCGATTCGGGTCCGAGCGTGCGTCCGTCCACGCGCACTTGGTCGATGCGGGTGAGGTGCACCGTGTCGAGGCGGTTCTTGAGGGAAAAGGCGACGCCGCCGTGGTCGGGGAGGTTGTGCAGGCTGCCGCGGGTGTAGAGCAGCTTGAGCAGCATCGGACTCGGGGAAAAGATCATGGCCGGGTAGGGGTTCGGAATGCAGGAGAGTACGCGGCTGGGCCGGGTTTGGCTATAAGTTTAAGGGTTTCCGGGTGGAATGCTAGGGCAATCGGACGAATCAGCCGCGCCCGCTTCCGGGCTGCGTCGCGCCCGACCGGAGTCAGCGGGCCGCGTCGAGGGGCGGGGCCACCAGCACCGGCAGGGTGTAGCGCACGTGCACGGCCGCGCCGCGCTGGCGGCCGGGCTTCCAGCGCGGCATCAGCCGCACGAGGCGCATGGCCTCCGCGTTGGCGGCGGGGCTTGGCCCCTTGAGCACCTGCGGGTCGAGCAGGCGGCCGTCCGGCGTCACGATGAAGTCAATGAACACCTTGCCCTGCTGCTCGGGCACCGGATACCGCACGCCGGCTTGCAGAAACTGCTGCAGCGCCTCGGCGCCGCCAGGAAACTCCGGCATCTGGTCCACGAAGGTGTAGGGCGACTCGGCGCTGCCCCAGTTCTTGGTGGAGTCGACGGCGGGCGGCGCTATGGTGATGCCGATGACAACGGCGGGAAGCTCTCGGACGGTTTCGGGCGGCGCCGGTGGGCGCTTGACCCGCGCCGAGGCTTTGGCGGCGGGCTTGCGCGTCTGGGCCCAAGCCTCGTGGGCCGTCAACCCCTGGCCGAACACCAGCGCCAGCGCCAGCACGAAGGCCCGCGCCCACAGGCCGAAGCGCACGGGGCGGCCGCCGGCCAGCTGCGTCAATCGAAAATACCCGCACACCCGGCCAGCGGCGGCGGCAGTGCGCGCCTGAGCCACGTCGGCCGCCGTGGCCTGGGTGAAGTCGAGGACCTCGCGGTTGCAGCTTTGGCAGTACCGGCCTTGCTCGGTGGGCGTCATTCGCTGCCAGTCCTCACGGCAGGCCAGCAGGCGGACGTTGGTAACGGGCAGTTCGTGGAGCATGGCTTCGGGCGGCATCAGGGGCGGAAGTAAATCGGCAGGGTGATTTCCTGGGGCTGCGGGGGCGGGGGCAACCGCGGGAGCTGCTGCACCGCACGTAGGGCTTCCGTATCGAAAGCCGGCCCGGCGCTGCGCTCGATGCTCGGGGCCTGCACCTGACCGGCGGCATCCACCGTAAAGCGCACCAGCACCTGGGCCGTGCTGCGGCCAGTGGTTGGGTAACGCAGGTGCCGCTGCACGTGGCGCATCAGCATTTCCGTGCTCAGGCCGGGGTAGGGGCCCCCTTCAGTCGGCTCTGACTCCGCCGGCAGCTCCCCGCTTAGCTGAACGTTGCCCGGGGCAACAACAGCTTCGCCCGGTGGCCGGACTGCTACGGCGTGAAATGCCGGCCGCGGGCGCGCCCGGGGAGGCGGGGCACCCATTACCGCCCGGTGCGGAGCCGCCGTGGCCGGACGGCGTACCTGCGCTACGGCCTGCTCCGCCGAAAAGCCCTGCAGCAGCACCAGCACCACGGCCGCCAGAAACCAGCGCAGCCGGGCCCGCAGGCGCCCCGCGGCCGGCACGGCCGCCAGCTGGCTGGCCCGAAACCGGCCGCACACGCGCCCATCAGCAGCGCCGGCCCGCGCCCACAGCAGTTCCGCCTGCGTGCTTTGGGTGAAATCAACAACCTCCCGGCTGCAGCGCTGGCAGTGGCGGCCCCGGGCGCTGGGCGTCATCCGGGCCCAGTCCTCGCGGCAAGCCGTGAGGCGGACGTTGGTGATGGGCAGTTCATGCAGCATAAGCAGGGCAGATCAAGGGCGCGCGGTGGGCGCTGCCTGGTTGGAAAAGGTGATTGGCAGCGTGTAGCGCCATTCCTTGGCTCCAGTGTTCTGCCAGGCCGGCATCTGCCTTACTACGCGCGCCGCTTCGGCGTTGAGCAGCGGATGCACGCCTTTGACGACCACCACGCTGTCCACCCGGCCGCTGGGCAGCACGACGAAGCTGACGAACACCTTGCCCTGCGCCTGCGGGTCGTGCAGCAGGGATTCGGGGTAGTGTAGCTGACTCTGCAGGTAGCGCATCAGGGCATCTTGCCCGCCCGCAAACTCCGGCATCCGCTCCGCAACCATTCCGACGATACCGGCGTCGGCCCAGACGTTGGGACCGGCCGCGGTGTCGGCGGCTTGCTGCGCGGCCAACGCCTCCGGGGCCGGGCTTTCGGGCGGCATGCGCTCCTGCAGTTCGCAAGCCGATAGGCCTTGGAGCAGAATCAGCACGGCCGCGGCCAGAAACCAGCGTTGCCCCCGCCGAAGCGTAACCGAAGCCGCCACCTGGGCCGGCCGGAACCGCCCGCACACCCGGCCATCGGCCGAGGCAGCCCGGGCGCGGGCTACGTCGGCCGGCGTAGCGGCGGTGAAGTCGAGGACTTCCCGGTTGCAGGCGGCGCAGTGGCGGCCCTGGGCGGTGGGCGTCATTCGCTGCCAGTTTTCGGGGCAGGCCAGCAGGCGGACGTTGGTAACGGGCAATTCGTAGAGCATGGCCGGATAAGCTAGGCGGGGACAATAGGCGAATGATAACGCCCGCCTTGCCCCACATATTGGCGGGGGCAAACCCGTTATGCGCCGGCGCTTCTACTCGAAATATTCCCGGCCCTCGGTATCGATGTAGCCGGTCTGGCCCGTGGCGGTGGTCACGCGGGCCACGCCCGCCACGAAGGGCTCGGCGTGGGCGTACTTGGGCGTGACCAGCAACTTGCCGTCAGCGCCGAGGTAGCCAAAGCGGCCCTGCTGCTCCACGATGGGAAACTGGTAGCCGTTCTGCTCCACGGCCGTAATGGCGTCGAACTGCGGTTCCAAGCGCAGGCGGCCGCGGTTGTCGACTACACCCCACTTCGGGCCGCGGCGCACCAGCACGAGGCCGTCGTGGTACAGGTCGCGCACTTCGTCGTACACGGGCGGCACCTCGGCCGAGCCCACCGTGAAGCGGAAGCCCACCTTGCCGCCCCGGCGCACTGGGTCGCCCTGGGCCATGAAGTCTTCCTCCACTTCTTCGGGCGGTTGGGTCAGGCGCTGTCCGCTGCTGTCGATGTCGAAGGTGTCGCCGCCGGGCAGGCTCACGCGGGCGCGGCCGCCGCGGAAGGTGCCGGCCCGCTCGTACTGCACCGGCGTGACCGGGTTGCCCGCCCCGTCGATGTAGCCGTAAAGCTGGCCCACGCGCACCCAGGCTATTTCGTCGACGAAGGGGCCGGCCTCGTCGTAGCGCAGGGGCAGCACCACGCGGCCGCGGCGGTCGGCGTAGCCCCACTGCGCGCCCTTGCGGTAGGGCACCAGCCGCGCCGGCCCGAATTGGGCCGCGGCAGGCCCGCAGGAAACCAACACGCCCAGCAAAACCGCGGGCAGCCACGCAACTCGAATCATACAAACGGCCGGCCCGGAAAACGGCCCGCAACGGGGCGCGGCGGCCGGCTGTCGAAAATACGCAAAGCCGGCCGAAGCGGCTTCACGGCAGCTTCACCGCCGCCCCCTAGGTTGGAGGTAAGCACCGACTTTCCGCCGGTGTGGCGGTTGCGGCCCGGCCGGCTTATATTAGGGTAGCCGTATTCTTTCCGCCGCCTTTCCCGTGCCACTCAGCTGATTTGCCATGCTCCTCACTGCTGATTACCCGCGCTTTGCGCTGACCGCGCCCCGCCTGACGCCCGAGCAAGCGGCGTTTTTTCACCGCTACGGCTTTCTGCACTTTCGCCGCTTCGTCGGTCCGGAGGCCGTACAGCAGCTGCTGACCGCTGCCGAAGACGTGCAGCGGCGCTGGCTGCGCGAGGGCGTGACGAAGGTCAACGGCGTGCCCATCAAGTACGGCCGCGACGAAGCCGGGCAGCGCATCGTGCAGCGCTTCGCCTTTGCCTCGCAGCACAGCCCGGTGCTCCACCAGTTTTTGCAGGACGAGCGGTTTCGGGCCTTGTTTGAGCTGCTGGAGGCGCCCGGGGGCCGGGTCGGCGAAAACGAAAAGGATGGGCTGGTCATCAACCACTACGTGAACGTGCCCGGCTCCGAGTTTGCCCAGATGGGCTGGCACACCGACGCGCTGCGCGACGTGTTTTACGGCCGCCGCATCGGGCCCATGCTCAACGTGGGGCTGCACCTGGACGCCTGCCCGGCTAGCAACGGTGGCCTGCGCGTGCTGCCCGGCACGCACCAGCAGGGCCTGGGCGGGCTGCTGTTTCGCAAAAAATACTTCCGCGACACCGGCCCCGACCCGGCCGAGCTGGCCATCGAAACCGAAGCCGGCGACCTGACCGTGCACGACGGCCGCATGTGGCACCGGGTGGCCCGTTCGCCGCTGCTGGGCGCCGCCTCGCGTCGCCGCGTGATGTACGTGCCCATCATTGCCGGCAAGTACCAGCCCAAGCACGCCGAAAGCGCCACCCCGCTTTACCTGCGGTTTCTGCACGTGGTGAAATAACGCCGCCTCACGCGCGCAGGCGCTGGCCGCACCCCGCCGTGGCCGGCTCCTGCGTATTCTTGCCGAACCGCCTCCCGCCCGTATTCGACCGATATGCCCCCTTTTGCCCTAATTACCGGCGCCAGCCGCGGCATTGGCCGCGAGCTGGCCCGCGAACTGGCCCGCCGTGGCTACGGCCTGCTGCTGGTCGCCCGCTCGGCCGCCGACCTGGCCGAACTTTGCACCGAGCTGCGCACGCTCGGGCAGGTGCCGGTCGAGTACCTGCCCCTGGACCTGACCTCGCCCAATGCCGCCGCCCGGGTGGCCGAATGGGCTACCGAGCAGGCCGCGGGCCGCTTGGCCGTGCTCGTCAACAACGCTGGTTTCGGGCTGTGGGGGCGGTTTGCTGACTTGTCCGCCGCCGAGCAGCTGAACATGCTGCAGCTGAACATGCTGGTGCCGGTGGCGCTGACCCACGCCCTGCTGCCGCAGCTGCGGGCCGCGCCCCGGGCCTACGTGCTCAACGTAGCCAGCACCGCCGCTTACCAAGCCGTGCCCACGCTGGCCTTGTACGCCGCCAGCAAGGCGTTTTTGCTGACGTTTTCGCGTGGGCTGCGCTATGAGTTGCTCGGTACGAGCGTGTCGGTGAGCTGCCTGAGCCCCGGGGCCACCAGCACCGACTTTGCCGACCGCGCCGGCATGAACCCGGAGCTGCAGCAAACCTCGGCCCGCTTCGCCATGAAGCCGGCGGAAGTGGCCCGCATCGGCGTAGCCGGGCTGCTGGCCGGCGAGGCCGAAATTATTCCGGGCGTGCTCAACAAAGTATCGGCCCGGCTGACTGGGGTGGTGCCCAAAGCCCTGACCGAAAAAATAGCCGCCGGTCTTTACGAGAAGCACCTGAAATAGCCGCCCGCCGAGCACAGCTCAGCCCCGGCCCACGAGCCGTCCGGCCAGCCACCACGCCAGCGGCGCCGCCGCCAGGGCCCCGAGCACGTCCCAGCTGTAGTGAGCGTGCTGCACCAGCACCAGCACGGCCACCACGCCCGTGCCGAGCAGCAGCAACCGGCGGCGTCCGCCCGGACCCACGGCCAGGGCCAGCAGCAGCACCGTGGCCGTGTGGCCGGAGAAGAACAGGTCCTTGGTGATGCTGGTGGCGGAGGCGTAGAACCAGCGGTCCACCAGCGGGTCGTGCAGCACCAGCAGTTGGGGCGGGGCCTCCCAGGGCAGCAGCGCCAGGGTGCCGAGGCGCAGCAGGTGCAGCAGCAGGTAGCCCCACAAGGCGCGCAGCAGCCGCGGCGGCCGCGGCACCAGCCCCGCCAGCCCCAGCACGAGGCAGGCGTAAATCACCAAGAACGTGGCCGTGGATACGTCGCGGGCCGGCAGCGCGCGCAGCAGGGCGTCGGGTGGCTGGTAGCCCGGGCGGGCCTGAATCCAGGCGAAGAACCTCGGCAGGGCGGCGGCTAGCCCTACTAATCCGGCCAGGGCCGCGCCTAACCGGGCCCGAAACGCCGGCCGGGCCCAGGCCTGCCGCCAGGCGGCCCGCACGGAAACAAGCGAAGTAGGGCGCGTAAACATCGGAGCAAGGTACGCGCCGCGGCCGAGCGCCGCTTCGGCGACTGGGACATGACCTTTCGCACGCTGAACCCCGAGCTGTTTCGCTACGTGCCGGGCTACCGGCCGCTGGAAGAGCCGGACCTCGCCGCCACCAGCCTCAGCCACGCCGACGTGCTGCTGCCGGAGCTGTGCGCACCCACTCGCTGGGCCCGCCAGTGGAATGATTTCCGCACTTGCCCGGCCCGTCGTGCATCGTACCTTGCCGCCCGACGTTGCCCGTCGGTCTGCCTATGCTTCGTTTTTCCTCCTTGGTCCTGCTTGCCTGCGGGCTGCTGCCGGCCCTGCCTGCGCCGGCCCAAAAGAAACCCGCCGCCGACACCCGCATCGACGCGGCCGCGGCCCGCGTGGACGCCCAGGTTATTGCCTGGCGCCGCGACATCCACGAGCACCCGGAGCTGGGCAACCGCGAAACCCGCACCGCCGCCCTCGTGGCCGCCGAGCTCAAGCGCCTGGGCCTGGAAGTGCAGACCGGCGTGGCCAAAACCGGTGTGGTGGGCGTGCTGCGCGGCGGCAAGCCCGGCCCCGTGGTGGCCCTGCGCGCCGACATGGACGCATTGCCCGTAACCGAGGAACGCAAAGTGCCCTTCGCCTCGAAAGAACGCGCCCAGTACAACGGCCAGGAAGTGGGCGTGATGCATGCCTGCGGCCACGACGCGCACGTGGCCATGCTGCTGGGCGCGGCCAACGTGCTGGCTTCGATGAAGGCCGACCTGCCCGGCACCGTCAAGTTCATCTTTCAGCCCGCCGAGGAAGGGCCGCCCCCCGGCGAGGAAGGCGGCGCCAAGCTTATGGTGCAGGAAGGCGTGCTCGACAAGCCCCGGGTCGACGCCGTGTTCGGGTTGCACATCAACGCCCAGACCGAGGTGGGGCAGCTCAAGTACCGCGCCGGCGGCATGATGGCCAGCGCCGACGTGTTTCAGATCAAGGTGAAGGGCAAATCGGCCCACGGTGCCTACCCCTGGCTGGCCGTCGACCCGGTGGTGGCCGCCGCGCAGATTATCGTGGCCCTGCAGACTATCGTCAGCCGCGAGGTGCAGCTCACCGACGACGCGGCCGTGGTGACGGTGGGCATGGTGCACGGCGGCGTGCGCAACAACATCATTCCCGAGCAGGTGGAGCTGCAGGGCACGCTGCGCGCCCTCAACACCAAAACCCGCGAGCTGCTGGCCCAGAGCGTGAAGCGCGTGGCTACCAACGTGGCCGAAGCTGCCGGCGCCACCGCCGAGGTGGACGTGCGCCCTGCCGCCCCGCTCACCTACAACGACCCGGCCCTGACGGCCCGCATGCTGCCCACGCTGCGCCGCGTGGCCGGCATTTCAAACGTGACGGAAATGCGCGCCGTGACCGGGGCCGAGGACTTCGGCTGCTACGAAGAGAAAGTGCCCGGGCTGTTCCTCTACCTCGGCGGCATGCCCGCGGGCACCGACGCGGCCCGCACCGCCCCGCACCACACCGCCGGTTTCTACGTCGACGACACCGGGCTGGGCCTGGGCGTGCGCACCCTGGCCAACCTGGCCGTCGATTACCTCGGCAGCGGCGGCCGCTAACCGCCGGCTTCTTTCCACTGGCGCCGCCGGTTCCTGACAGCAGGAGCCGGCGGCGCTGCCGTTAAGGGCTGGGTGGTTCTATTTTTGGTTTAACGTATTTGCCGGAAATGTTCAACAAATGAGCCCGCGCCCGTAGTGCGGATTGGCAGGCGTGCGCGTTACGGAATGGCGGGTATTGGGTTGGGTTTTTTAAGCTTTTCGCAGAGAAAAAAATATTTTCTTCCAAAGTCGCATAAAAATCGGTTGAAATTAAAAAATCATTAATTTGCCGTCCATCCAGTCCCCATCTGGTAACAGTCCAACTCTTTTCCCAACCAACTCCTTACCACTGTTCATGCTTAACAAGTACTCTGCCCTCGGGCTGGCGCTGCTCGGCAGCCTCACGGCCCAGGCTCAAGACGGCGCCCGCGTTGGCGCGCCCCAGCTGCTTAAAGGTGCCGACGGCCAACCCGAATTTGTGCAGTTCCCCGCTGCCGCCCGGCCCCTTGATTCGCGCGTGGCCCTGGCCGCCGCCCTGCCCCTCTCCCAGCACGACGAACTGCGCGCTGCGCGCAGCGAAGCCGACGAGCTGGGCTTCACCCACGAAAAATTCCAGCAGTACTACAAAGGCGTGAAGGTGGAACACGCCACCTACACCGCCCACCGCCGCAACGGCGCCGTGGAAAGCCTCTCGGGCGACTTCGAAAAGTTGCCCGAAGGCCTCAACGTGCGCCCCTCGCTGTCGGCCGAATCGGCTTTGCAGGCGGCCATGAGCTTCGTGCGCGCCAGCAAGTACATGTGGCAGCTGCCCAACGAGGGCGCCTCCGCCATGGAAACCGAAGGCAAGAGCACCTTCAAGCCCGCCGGTGAGCTGGTGCTCGTGCGCAACACCATGAGCATGGACGCGGCCAAAGCCGGCCAGCTCACCCTGGCCTGGAAACTGGACGTGTACGCGGCCCAGCCCGTGAGCCGCGCCTACATCTACGTGGACGCTCACACCGGCGAAATCGTGATGCAAGACGCCATCATCAAGCACGCCGCTACCACGGCCACCTTCGCTACGGCCTACAACGGCACCCGCTCGTTGGCTAACGAAAGCTACACCACCAGCACCGGTGCCACGGCCTACCGCCTGCGCGAGTACACCCGCGGCCTCGGCATCGAGACCTACAACGCCAAGCGCAGCAACAGCTACACCGCCGCCGTTGACTTCTCCGACGCCGACAACAACTGGACGGCTGCCGAGTACAACAACACCTACTACGACAACGTGGCCGGCGACGCCCACTTCGGCGCCCAGTGCACCTACGACTACTGGAAGGCGGTGCACGGCCGCAACTCCTACGACAACGCCGGTGCCAAAATCAAGAGCTACGTGCACTACGACGACGTGCCCGGCGGCTCTGGCTACGAAAACGCCTTCTGGAACGGCTCGGTGATGACCTATGGCGACGGGGCCAGCACCTTCAAGCCGCTGACGGCCATGGACGTGTGCGGCCACGAAATCGGCCACGCCGTGTGCGAAAAGACGGCTAACCTGACCTACCAGAACGAGTCGGGCGCCATGAACGAAGGCTTCTCCGACATCTGGGGTGCCTGCGTGGAAGCTCGCGCCGCGGGCCTCTACAGCCTGACCGGCAAGAGCACCTGGCTGATCGGCGAGGAAATCATGAAAGCCGGCGGCGCGCTGCGCTCCATGAGCAACCCCAACCAGTACGGTCAGCCCGACACCTACCAGGGCACTTACTGGAAGGCCACGACCTCGTCGCCCACCTCGTCGAACGACTACGGCGGAGTGCACACCAACTCGGGCGTACTGAACTACTGGTTCTACCTGCTGGCGCAGGGCGGCTCGGGCACCAACGACAAGGGCACGGCTTTCTCGGTAGCCGGCATCGGCATCGACGCCGCCGCTAAAATTGCCTTCCGCGCCGAAAGCGTGTACCTCTCGGCTTCTTCGAACTACGCCGCGGCCCGCACCGCTTCCATCAGCGCTGCTACCGACCTCTACGGCGCCGGCTCGACGCAAGTAACGGCCGTAACCAACGCCTGGGGCGCCGTGGGCGTCGGCTCCGGCTCGACCGGTGGCGGCACCGGCACCACCTCGTACTGCGCTTCGAACGGCTCGACGCAGTCGTACGAGTGGATTGACCTGGTGCAGCTGGGCTCGATCAACCGCACCTCCAGCAAAGAAACCGGTGGCTACTACAACGGCACCGCTACCAGCACCTCGCTGGCTGCCGGCGCTGCCGCTACCATCTACTTCTCGGCGGGCTTCACCTCCACGGCTTACACGGAGTACTGGAAGGTGTACATCGACTACAACAAGAACGGCGTGTTCACGGATGCCGGCGAACTGGTAGTATCGGGCTCCTCGTCGAGCGCAGCTACGCTGAGCAGCACCTTCACGGTGCCCACCACGGCTAAGAGCGGCACGACGCGGATGCGCGTTATCATGAGCGACGCTTCGGCCACGACCAGCTGCGGCACCTTCAGCTACGGCGAAACCGAAGACTACACGGTGAACATCACCGGCGGCGCCGCCCTCACGCCGGGCGTAGCCGGCATCAGCGGCGCTACCCAGCTGGGCAACGAAGTGGGCCGCGACGCCGTGGCTTACCCGAACCCGACGGCCGGCTTGCTGACCGTAGCCCTGCCCAACAACGGCGAGCTGAAGTCGGTGAAAGTGTACGACCAGCGCGGCGCCGAAGTGAAGGTGCGCGTGGTGGCTGGTGGCCAGCTCGACGTGAGCAGCCTGAAGGCCGGTATCTACCAAGTAAGCCTGTCGGACGGCCAGAAAGCCTTCCGCACCCGTTTCGTGAAGGAATAACCGCCTTCCGCTACGGTTAGGGACCGAAAAACGCCCGTCGCGCAGCCGCGCGGCGGGCGTTTTTTTTGTTTGCCAAGCGCCGGCGGTGCGTCCGTAGCGGCTGCCCCCGCGTCTGTTTCGCCCTATGCATATTGCCCTCGTTACCTGCGACGCCCTGGCTCAGTACCAGAGCACCGGCGTCACCGATGAAGACCACCAACTCGCCGCCCACCTGCGCGCCCGCGGCCTCGACGTCACGTTTGCTTCCTGGTCGGATGCCGCGGTGCGCTGGGAAGGCTTCGATGCAGCCGTGCTCAAGTCGCCCTGGGACTACTTCGACCGCCCCGCCGAGTTTCACCGCTGGCTCGACGAGCTGGACCGCCGCGGCGTGCGCCTGCTCAATCCCACGAGCATCGTGCGGCCCAACGCCGACAAAAGCTACCTGCGCGACATGGAAGCGGCCGGCGTGCCCATCGTGCCCACGCGCTGGCTGCCGCGCGGCAGCCGCGTGGATACCGCCGCGCTGCTGGCCGAGCTGGGCCAGCCCGACAAGCTGGTGCTCAAGCCCACCGTCAGCGGCGGCGCCAAGGACACTTTTGCCCTGACGCCCGCCGAGGCCGCAGCCGCCACGGCGCAGCTGCAGGCCCTGGTAGACGCCAGCGACTTCATGGCCCAGCCCTTCCTGCCGCAGATTCAGACTGCCGGCGAATGGTCGTTGGTGTTTTTCGGCGGGCAGCTTAGCCACTGCCTGCGCAAGACGCCCAAGTCCGGCGACTTCCGGGTGCAGCACATGTTCGGCGGCGGCATCCACGCCGAAACGCCGCCAGCCGATATTCAGGCCCTGGCCGCCGACATCGTGCAGCGCTTCGCCCCCGGCTGCCTCTACGCCCGCGTCGACGGGGTGGAAAATGGCACCGGCGGTTTCTGGCTCATGGAGCTGGAGCTGATTGAGCCCTTCCTCTACCTCGACTCGGCCGGCCCCGCTGCCTACGCCCGCTACGCCGACGCGCTGCTGGCGCTACTAAGCTAACCCGCAGTAGCACCCGCGACACCCACGGCAGGCACTGCGAGCAAAGACGCCCGGCGGTGGACCTCGTTGTCCTTGCGAGCGAACCGAAGCGAAGGGCGACATAGTTAAGCGCGGCAAGCCTTCCTCTCGCGGCAGGACGGTGAGAAAAGCACTAATTAAGAAACAGCAGCGCCCGAAACTGATGCTACAGTCTCGGGCGCTGCTGTTTTCGGTTGGCAAGGATTGCGTCGGTGGTGCCGCGGGAGGAATGATTAGCTACGCCTTCCTGCGGGTGCCGCGCTTGACTACGTCGCCCGTCGGTTCGCTCGCAAGGACGACTGGTACTACCGTCGTGACTCCTCGCACCAGCGGCCGGGCCGGACGTCGTTAGAAGCCGTGGCCGATGAAACCACCGTCGACCGACAGCGTCTGGCCGGTGATGTAGCTGGCGGCGGGCAGGCAGAGAAAAGCCACGGCGGCGGCCACTTCCTGCGGCTCGCCGACGCGGCGCATGGGCGTGCGGGCAATGACTTCCTGATGGTAGTCCTCATTGCTGAGCACGCCGGCGGCCAGCGGGGTCTGGATGTACCAAGGCGCCACGCAATTGACGCGGATGCCGTCGGCGGCCCACTCGGCGGCGAGGTAGCGGCTGAGCTGCACGAGGGCCGCTTTGGTCATGCCGTACACGGCGCCGGTGCGCACGTGCGTCAGGCCCGCCACCGAGGAGATATTGACGATGGTGCCCGCGGGGCTGGCCTTAAGCAGCGGGTGGGCCAACTGGCAGAGGCTAAAGGCCGAGTCGAGGTTGGTTTGCAGCACGTGCTGGTATTCCTCGGCCGAATATTCGGTGGTCGGCTTGCGCACGTTGGTGCCCACGTTGTTCACCAGCCCGTCGAGGCGGCCGAAGCGGGTCTGCACAGCGTTGAGCAGAGTTTGGCGGCCGTCGAGGCGGCTCACGTCGGCCGGAATGGCGTGGGCATCGAGGCCTTGCTGCTGCCAGGCGGCTACGGCGGCTTCCAGCGGCTCGGGGCGGCGGGCCGCCGCTACCACCGTGGCGCCGAAGCCGAGCAGCTCCTCGGCCACGGCGGCCCCGATGCCGGCCGAAGCCCCGGTAACGATAAAGACGCGGTCTTGCAGCGACCAGCGCGTGGCTGCATCAGCAGGAAAAGGCATAGCTCGGTGGAGTAAGGGGGAGAGTAACGCAACCGGACAGGTCGCGGCTCATTGAACGGCATTCCGCCGGTCAGCGGCCAGTGTAGCGTCGGCAACGATGCGCAAATGCCCCGCTGACGCCGCCGGCCGCTTGGGCGGCGCTTACTTGATCTGGTATTCGGCTTTCAACTCGAAGGTGGCGTAGCCGTCGTTCTGAGCGGGGTTGCCGCGCTGACTCACGTCGTCGAGGTGGTCGGTGGTGGTGAAGGTGTAGAGGCCCTGGGCGGTTATCCAGAGGCGGGGCACCACGTTGAAGCTCAACCCGCCGCCCACGGGCGCAATCAGGGCCGTGCCGGGGTAATCGGGCCGTTCGGGCGAAAGGAATCCTTCTGGCACATTCGGCACGTTCACGCCCCGGTAGGCCTTGGGATTGTAGATGGCAAAGCCCCCGCCGGCCTGCAAAAAGGGCTTGATGCGCAGGACTTGGTTGCGCGTGGCGCCGTACCACGAGGGGTCGGTCAGCGGCTCGAAGCGCACGAAGCTGGTCAGCGAGAGGTTGCGGCCGCGGAAGGCTAGGCTACGCTCCCGCAACTTGTCGGTACCGGCTAGCTGAAACCACGATACGTCGCCACCCACGGCCCAGTGCGGCCGCCAGGTGTACACCAGCCCGCCGCTCACGGCCGGGCCGGGGCGCAGGCCGCCCAGGTCGCCGAAGTAGAGGGCCGCGCCGCCGCCGGCCGTCAGGCGCAGCGGACCACGGTAGAAACCGCGCCCCTGCGCGTCGTAGTGGCGGCGCGGGCCCTGGGCCTGCGTGGCCAAAGGCGCCAGCAAGGCGGCGCCGAGGAGAAAGGAGGCTATGCGCACGAAACGAAGAAATGGTGAGTGGGCTAGGGTACGCCCGCCGGACGGCGGGCGTTGCCGGGCCCGGACTTACTTGAACATGCCCTGCGGGTCGGGCAGTTTTTCCTTGAGCTGGCTGATGAGCTCGAAATCAATGCCGCTGAAGTCCAGGTTGCGCGACTTGTGCAAGGACTCCCAGGCGGCCGGGTAGTTTTCCTGCTTGAACTGCACCCAGGCCAACTGCTGCCAAGCGTAGGCGTTGTTGGCGTCGGTGGCGAGGGCGCGGTGCAGGTAGTCGTCGGCCGTTTTCAGGTCCTTGTTTTTCTTGGTCTGCTCGAAGCGGATGAGATAAACGCCGCCCACGTCGGTGAGCAGCTGCGCGTCGGTGGGCGCCAGCGTAAGGGCTTGGTTGAGCAGGGCCAAGGACTCGTCGGGCGAGGTGCTGGCCGTGAGCAGGCCCAGGCCGCGGTAGGGCGCGGGGTTTTTCGGGTCGAGCACCCAAGCCAGGTTGAAGCGGTAGCGGGCCGTGTCGGCTTGGCCTTCGCGCAGGTACTCGTAGGCCTTGGTGGAGAAAAACTGGCTGGCTTCGGCACGGGAGGCAAAGCTCTGGTCGGCGCTCTGCAGGAAGGCCGCGCCCACCAGCTGCTGGGCTGCTTCGGGCGTGAGGCCGCCGAACAGCGGCAGCAGGCGCCGGGCCGCGGCGGGCACGTCGGTGGCGGCGCCCTTGGTTTTGGCTTTGACTTTTTGGGCCAGGGCCGGGCGGCCCAGCAGCAGGCCCGCCGTCAGCAGGGAAAGCAGAAAAGGAAGTCGTTTCATCGGTACTAACCGGGACGCAGGCAGCGCGTCCCGAGTTCCTAAAGGTAAGCGGCCGGGCCACAACCGCGGGTGCCGGCCCGCGGCGCGGGTGAGGCAGGCGCCGCCCGAAGCTGCTACAACGCCGCCCGGGCGCGGAAATTGTACGGCCCGGCTCCGCCGGCGGCATCCGGGGCGCGGCCGGCTGCGTAGGTCGGCTGGCCCGGAGCGGGCCGTAACTACCGGTTATGACTTTTCGCCGATGGCTGGCCGTGCCGGCCCTGCTGCTAGTGCCCCTGCTGCTGGGCGCCGCCAACGAATACGCCGTGGCCCGCGCCAGCCACCGCAGCGCCGAAGTGGCCTACGTGCCCGCCACCGACCCGGACTACGACGCCGTCCGCCACCGCCTCGACGTATACGCCCAGCGCGAAGGAAGAGCGGCGCCCCGGCCGGTGGTAGTGTTTATCCACGGCGGCAGCTGGAACAGCGGTAACAAAGACTTTTACCGCTTCGTGGGGCGGCGCTTGGCTCGCCTAGGCCTGGTAGCCGTGGTGATAAACTACCGATTGGCCCCGCAAGTACGCGTGCCGCAAATGGCCGACGACTGCGCCCGCGCCGTGCTCTGGGTGCAGGCCCACATCGGTGAGTACGGTGGCGACGCCGGGCGCATCTACTTGCTGGGCCACTCGGCCGGGGGCGGGCTGGCGGCCTGGCTGGCCACCGACGATGCCCTGTTTGCCCGCCGCGGGCAGCCGCGCAACCCCGTGCGCGGCGTGGTGCTCGACGATGCCGCCGGCCTCGATATGTACGACTACCTGCAGCGCATGGAGTTCGAGGACGACCGGCAGTACCTGGTGCCTTTCGGCCCCGAGCCGGCGGGCTGGCGCGCGGCTTCTGCGCTTTACCACCTGCGCGCCGGGGTGCCGCCCTTCCTCGTGTTCGTGGGCGAAAAAACGTACCCGTCCATCACCCGCAGCAACGAAACATTCCGGCAGCGGTTGGCGGCGCTGGGCGCCGCGCCGCCCTACCACGTACTGCCCGGCAAAAAGCACGCGGCCATGGTGCTGCAGCTCTATTGGTCCGACAACGTTATCTACCGCGAGCTGCTGGCTTTCATCCAAGCCGGGGGCGCCCCTCGCTCGTAACGCCCCGAAATTGGCTTGGCTGAGTAGCCGCGCTGCCCCGTCGCAACTGCACAAGGCCGGCCCGGATGTGGGCGGCCTGGGTGCGAAGGCCAAGCAAGACTAGCCTTCAAACACGGCCATTTCGTGCCAGAGCTTGTCGAAGGCGTCGTCGTAGGGCTGCACCACGGCGGGGTCGTCGGTGATGAGCAGGTTTTCGAGGTTGTAGAGGGCTGCCGAGCGCGTCCAGTTGTAGCTACCGGTGAGCACGGCGCGGTGGTCGGCCACGGCAAACTTGTGGTGCATGTGGTCGGCGGTGCGGTCCACGCGCACGGGCACGCCGGCCTGCTGCAGCTCCCGCACGTCGGAGCCGCGGTCGAGCAGCTTGTCGTTGTCGGTGATGAGGCGTACGCGCACGCCTCGGCGGTGGGCGGCCAGCAGGGCTTGGGTCAGCCGGTCGTCGGCCACCGTGAATACGCACACGTCGAGGTGGGCGGCGGCCTGCCCGATAAAGCGGCGGATGGCGCCCACGCACTCGTCGCCGGGGCTGAAGTACACCTGCGGCTGGTGGGCCGCCGCGCCGGGCAGCAGGGCCGTGGCCCCGGCCAGCCAGTTGATGACGGCTTTGTCGAGCGGGGTGCCCACGAAGCCCTTGGCCAGCTCAAACACCTGCCGCCGCAGCTGGGCCACGTCGCCGCCCGCGGCGGCAAAGCTAGCTGCTGCCTCGCGCAGCTGCTGAGCTTCGGTGGCCGAGAGCGTGGCGTCTTGCAGGGCCTGGCTGAATCGGTTTAGCAGCAGGTCGGGGTCAGCGGCGGCGGTGGAGTGGGGCATGGGAAAGCGGATGGGAGAGGGTTAACAAATCAGAACGTCATGCTGAGCCTCGTCGAAGTATCTCTACCGCTTCGTTGAATTAGGGCGAACGAACCAGTAGAGATGCTTCGGCAAGCTCAGCATGACGTTCTAATTCGGTTGTTCTGATAAAGCGCGCGAGATGCCTCGCCAAGCTCGACCTGACGGCCTGGGCAGGGCAGCACGGCGGCCTGCCGGATTGGCTAGGGCAGCAGCAGGGCCGACGCTTTGGACGCCTTCCGAGCTTTGCGCCGGCCGGGCACCGCCGCGGCGACTTGCTGCTGGGCGTTCAGCAGGGCTTCGGCGTAGGGCGCGTAGAGCACCCGTTCCAGCTGCCCGTCGGCGCGCTGCTCCACGTCCCAGAGGCCCGAGCGGTGCCAGGGCCGGTCCAGGAAGTCCCAGTCGGGGCGGTCGATGATGGGGTAGAGGCACACGCCCAGCAAGGGCACGCCGGCCTCGATGGCGGCGGCGCACTCCCCGGCCACGAAGCGCAGCCAGTCGGGGCGGTGCTCCAGAGGGTGGCTGGTTTCGGTAATGACGACGGGGCGGTGGTAGCGCTGGTAGGCTTCCTGCAAGAGGCTGCGCAGCGGGCGCCAGCGCGGGTCGCAGGTTTCGTTGGCCCAGCCCAGGCGGGCGTTGCTGTGGCACTCCCACTGGTTGTCGTAGTAGTAGTTGAAGCCCAGCAGGTCGAGGTACTCGGGGCGGCCGCCCAGTTCGGGGCAGATGCGGCCGCTGAGCATGTCCACGGCCTGGTACTGGTGCTCGTGGCGCAGCCGGGCCTCCTGCCGCTGCCGGGCCGTGGCCCCGTGCGGCGGCACGATGCTCACCAGCGGCTCGGTGGTGAGGATGCGGATGCTCGGATCGGCCTCGCGCAGGGCGGCCACGCCCTCGATGTAGGCGCGCATCAGGCCGTACTTCACCTCCCAGCCCTGGCCCACGCAGTAGGGCACGGTGCCGCGGGCGTCGCCGCCCAGCCAACTCATAAAGCTCACCTCGTTGATGGGCGTCACGATTAGCTCGCCCTCGGGGCGCACCGAGCGGTAGAAATCCACGAAGGCGCGGCACAGCGAGGCGAAGCGGCGCGCAAACATGGGGTGCAGCGGCGTCAGGTCGTCGGGGTAGCCGAAGTGGCACAGGTCCCAGAGCTGCTGAATGCCCTGGCGCTGGCCGGTTTCGAGCATGGCGGCCACCGTGCTCCAGTCGTAGTGGTAGGGCGTGCGCTCCACCTGGCTCCAGCGGATGCCCTCGCGCACCGTGCCGATGCCGAAGGGCTGCAGGCGTTGGTAGTCCGCGTCGAGCTGCTGAAAGTGGCCGGTCAGGTGCAGGAAGTCGACGCGGTGGCCGAAGCAGTTTTGCTGGTCGGTGCATTCGTAGCCCCCCATCCAGAACGACTGAAACGGGGAAGCGGGCTGGCCAAGGGCGGCGGCGTAGTCGAGCATACAAGCAAGGGTAAGGGGTGACAGCCGCCGGGTCAGCGGCCACTAAGGGCGCGGGAATGACTGGAACAAGCTCAGAAATAAACCGGTAAGGGCCAAAAAGCCCGCACCAAGCGGCGCGGGCTTAGGGCCTAGCGGGCGGCCGTCGTAAGCTAAACAGTGGCCCGCTCCCGAGCCGATACGGAATGCGCCTCGATGAAGATGCGGCGGAACTCTGGGTACTCGGCCCGAATGCGGTCCTGTAGCCGGTCGATGGCCTGCTCTACTTCGCCGGCGCTGATGCCGCGGCGGAACTTCACGTCCAGGGCCAGGATAACGTCGTCGGGGCCGAGGTACATGGTGAGCGGGGTGCGGGCCTGGGCTTCCACGGCCGGGTCCTGCTCGGTGATGCGCGCCAGCGTGGCCAGGGTTTGCTCGTCCACGCCTTCGCCCACCAGCAGGGCGCGGGTGCGGGCCACCAAAAACACGGCCACCAGCATCAGAATCACGCCGATGACGATGGAAGCGGCCCCGTCGAGGAAGGGGTTGTTGAGCAAGTGGCCGAAGTACACGCCCAACAAGGCCACGGCCAGGCCCACCACGGCGGCCAGGTTTTCGAGCACCGAGGCGAAGACGGCGGGGTCGCGGCTGCTGCGCAGCGTGGTCCAGAACCCGGCTTCGCGGGCGCCCGGCATCTGGTAGAGCGCCTTCACGGCCAAGTACAGCGCCCAGCCTTCAAACCCGATGGAAATGCCGAGCACCAGGTAGTTCCAGAGCGGGTCGGTGAGCGGCTCGGGGTGCTCGATGTGCTTGATGCCCTCGTAAAACGACATGCCGCCGCCGATGCTGAAGATGAGCACGGCCACGATCAGGCCCCAGAAGTACAGCTCCTTGGAGTGGCCGAAGGGGTGGCGCGCGTCGGCTGGGCGCTGGCTGCGCCCCATGCCGTAGAGCAGCAAAATGGCGTTGCCGCTGTCGACAAGGGAGTGGATGCCCTCGGAGAGCATGGCCGAGCTGCGGGTGAAGTAGGCGGCGACGAACTTGCTGACGGCAATGCCGACGTTGGCGAGCAGGCCACCGTAAAGAGCGGCTTTAGAAGAGTTGGGGTTTGCCACAGAAACGCGGTTAGAGTGGTCGGACCGGCCTTGCTATACGTAAGCCGGCACGTTTGGCTGAATAGCCCGCAACTTACGCCCAAAACCTGCTGCCCCCTTCGCGGGTTACACCGCGCCGGCGGCCCCGCCGCTTCACCCTCGCTCCGCGCTATGCCCGATACGTCTACGCCTGCCGTTCCCGACACCACCGCCCCGGCCGCCGCGCCCCCGCTGCGCCGCGAGCTGGGCCTGCTCTCGGCCACGGCCCTGAACATGATTGACATGGTCGGCATCGGGCCCTTCGTCACGCTGCCGTTGGTGATGGGGTTTGTGGGGCCATACTTCCTGCTGGCCTGGCTGGTGGGCGCCGGCCTGAGCATTTTCGACGGGCTGATCTGGTCGGAGCTGGGCGCGGCTTACCCCGAGGCCGGCGGCTCGTACCGCTTTCTGAAGCTGGCCTACGGCGAACAGAAATGGGGCCGGCTGCTCTCGTTTCTCTACGTCTGGCAAACCCTGGTGCAGGCCCCGCTGGTGCTGGCTTCGGGCGCCATCGGCTTCGCCCAGTACTTCGGCTACCTCGTGCCGCTGACGGAATGGTGGCAGCCCAAGCTGGTGTCGGGCACGGTGGTGCTGCTGCTCATGGTCCTGCTCTACCGCCGCATCGGCGACATCGGTCGGCTGGGCGTGCTGCTCTGGACGGGCGTGCTGGGCCTGATGGCCTGGTTGATTATCGGCGGGCTCACGCACAGCACCCACGCGGTGGCTTGGCTGCCGGCCGGCGGGGCAGCCGCGCTGCCGGGCATTCTGCTGTCGGCGGCCATGGGGCAGGCCACCGTCAAGACCATCTACAGCTACCTGGGCTACTACAACGTGTGCCACCTGGGCGGCGAAATCCGGGAGCCGCAGCGCGTGATTCCGCGCAGCATTTTCCTGAGCATCCTCGGCATCATGGCCCTGTACCTGCTGCTGAACTGGAGCGTGGGCACCGTCATTCCCTGGCAGGAAGCGAAGGAGTCGAAGTTCATCGTCAGCACCTTCGTGGAGCGGCTCTACGGGGCCACCGCCGCCAAAGCAGCTACCGCGCTGGTGCTCTGGGTCGCCTTTGCCTCGCTGTTTGCCGTGCTGCTGGGCTATTCGCGCATCCCGTACGCCGCGGCCGCCGACGGCGAGTTTCTGCCCGTATTTGCCCGCACGCACCCCACCAAGCACTTCCCGCACGTGTCCTTGCTGGTGCTGGGTGGGGTGGGCTTCGTGTTCAGTTTGCTCTTCAAGCTCGGCGAAGTCATCAGCGCCATTCTGGCCATGCGCATCCTGGTGCAGTTCGTGGGGCAGGCCGTGGGGCTGGTGCTGCTGCGCCGCCGCCGGGGCACCGCGGGGCTACCCTTCCGCATGCCGCTCTACCCCCTGCCGGTGGTGGTGGCGGTGGTCGTGTGGCTGTGGGTGTTCTGGAGCATCAAGGATGGTATTGTGCTCCACACCAACGAAGCCGCGCACACCCAGGTGGTTCTGCCGTTTCAGGTGGCGGCCCTGCTGATGATGGGCCTGGGCACGATTATTTTCCTGCTTTGGAGCCGACGGCTGGGCCGTTGGCCATTTGGCACCGCCCGTGCCACCGCCAACGACTAGGCGGCGAGGCCGGGGCTAGACTCGACGCAAAAAGCCCCGGCCGAACACCACTTCGACCGGGGCCCGCTGAGCGGCAATAACTGACTGCTCTTGGCAGCCGGCTCTTGCTTCTTGCATTGCAACGTTTGCAAGATAATAGTGCGTTTTTTATCAAAACATGATAAAAATCAGGAGCCGTTCGAACCGAAACGGAGCTGAGCAGCATAGCTGATCATACTCAAGCTGTTACTGCCTTTAGGTGGTAGCCGCGGTGGCATCAAGGTTTTTCCACGTGCAAACAGGCAGTGCGCAAAGTGGCAGCTACAACTAGCTACAGATGCAGTCTGGGTTGGACTACAATTGCTTTGTTTTAAATTGAAATATTTAGTGAATTAATATTACATTATGGCTAAGTTATATGTAAATTCAGGATGCCTATCCAATTCCTCTACCGTTATGGTACCTGCTTTCGACCGCCACATTCTGGAAGCACTCAACCAATGGGTGCATGTTTGGCCGAGGTTCGACGTATTCGTCGAGTTTCTGAGCTACAGTAGCCTTTTCAAAGGGGTGCTGTTTACCGTCGTTATGTGGTGGGTGTGGTTTAGCAGCGCCGAGCCGGAGGTGGCCATGCACAAGCGCCAGATTATTCTGGGAATTTTGACTGGCTGCCTGCTGGGCATGTTTGTCGCGCGGGTCTTGGTGCACGCGTTTCCGGAGCGCCCGCGTCCCTTGCACAATACAGAACTGACCCTGAGGCCGGTGCGCGCGCAGCTCGTGGCCGATAGCAAGGACAGAAGCTCGTTTCCCAGCGACCATGCCACGCTGTTCTTTGCGTTGGCCACGGGCTTCTGCTTTTTGTCGTGGCGCTTGGGCGTCGCGGCGCTGCTTTACGTGGTAGTGTTTGTGTGCTTACCGCGCGTCTACCTCGATCTGCATTACCCGACCGACCTGCTGGCCGGCGGCCTGGTGGGGGCGCTGGCGGCTGTGCTCTGTAACCTGCCGGCGCTCCGCCAACGGCTCTATGCCCCGCTACTGGCCTGGCAGCGCCGACACCCAAGCCCGTTCTACGTCGGGTTGTTTCTGATGACCTACCAGATCGACGATATGTTCAACGGCATCCGGCAACTGCTCAGCTTTATGTTTGGCAACGGCAACTAACGCCGTCGGCGCGTTTGCGCAGCCCCCAACAAGCACCAAGGGCAAGCCGCAGCTTGCCCTTGGTGTTACCGAAGTGGGGTACAGGGTGGGGCTTAGCCGCGGCGCAGCACGGCGGCGGCTTCCTTGGCAAAGTAGGTCAGGATGGCGTCGGCGCCGGCGCGCTTGATGCTCGTCAGCACTTCCATCATGGTTCGCTCGCCGTCGACCCAGCCGTTTTGGGCGGCGGCTTTCACCAGCGCGTACTCGCCCGATACGTTGTAGGCCGTCACGGGGAGGGTGGTGTGGTTGCGCACTTCCCGGATGACGTCGAGGTAGCTCAGCGCGGGCTTGATCATCACCATGTCGGCGCCTTCCTGCTCGTCGAGGGCCAGCTCGCGCAGGGCCTCGCGGCGGTTGGCAGGGTTCATCTGGTAGCTTTTCTTGTCGCCCTTTTTCGGGGCCGAGCCCAGCGCGTCGCGGAAGGGGCCGTAGAAGGCCGAGGCGTACTTGGCCGTGTAGCTCATGATGCTCACGTGCGCAAAGCCGTTGCGGTCGAGCACGTCGCGGATCCAGGCCACGCGGCCGTCCATCATGTCTGAGGGGCCGATGATGTCGGCGCCGGCGCGGGCCTGGGCCAGGGCCATCTGCCCGAGCACTTCCAGAGTGGCGTCGTTCAGGATTTCGCCCGAATCGGGGTCCACGATGCCGTCGTGCCCGTCGCTGGAGTAGGGGTCCATGGCCACGTCCGACATGATAACGATGTCCGGAAAGGCCTTTTTGATCTGGCCGATGGTGCGGGTGTAGAGCCCGTCGGGGTTGTGACTTTCCTTGGCGAGGCGGTCCTTGAGTCGGTCGTCGATGCTGGGAAAGGGCGCAAACGCCTTGATGCCGAGGTCGACGCACTGGCCGATTTCGTCGAGGAGGCGGTCGGCCGTGAAGCGCTGAATGCCGGGCATCGACGTGACTTCGATGGTCTTATTCTCGCCCTCGATGAGGAACACAGGGTAGATGAAGTCGTGCACCGACAGGGTGGTTTCCTGCACCATGTTGCGAATGACTTCGGACTTGCGGTTCCGCCGGGGGCGGTGCGTGGGGATTAGTGCCATGAGAACGTGTAAATCAACCGGGCAAAACAGCCGGGGCAAAGATAAAGTTGCGGGGCGGGCCGCCTCACCCGAACGAGGAACAGCTCTGGCCGGCCGCTAGGGCATGTCGCCCTTGCCAAAGCCCCAAATCATGATGCCGAAGAGCACCAGCAGGCTGAGGGCAAACAAACCGGCCCCGGCCCAGCCCCCCACGACCACCCAAAGCGCAATGCCGCCTAGCAACGCCAGCAGGCTGAGCAGTTCGCGCACGTCGCTGCCCCGCAGCGCCGGAACAGCCGCCGAGCGCTGCCGCACTGCGGCCGGGCGCAGCACTTGGTGACTCACGGGGGCGGCCAACCGGGCCCGTGGCTTGGTCGCGGTAGCCGCGCCGCGTGAGGGGCGAAACGGCTTCGGAAGCAGCGGGCGGGCGGCTCGGTGCAGCGGGCGGGCGAGAGGGAGCGGCGTTGCGGGCACTCCGCTGGCTACGGGCGGCTGGGCCGCAGCGGGCCGCGCTGCGGCAGGAGCAGTAGCCGGGCGAAAGGTGAAGGCGGCCTGCTGAGCGCGGCAGCCTACGCCCAGCAGGCTGGTTGCTAAAAGCACATAACGAAGCCAGTGGCTGGCCGATGGGAGCATAGCACGCAAGGTTATTCAACCTCACATATTAAAGAACTCCTGGAATATCTCCTGCCAAGCGTGTTTGCCGCCGATGCCGAGCACCAGAAAATAGTCGCCGAGCAGCATGATGGCCGCGCCGACACCCAAGCCCAACCAGCCGCCCAACCACAACCCCACGGCCACGCTGCCGAGGATGAGCAGCGCGCCCAAAATAATGTGCAGCGTGTCGTGCGGGCGGCGGCCCTCGTCGGCGGGCCGGCGGGCTTGGTGGCGGCTAGCGGGCCGCTGCAGGCGCACCAGCGGCGTGCGGCGGACCGCGGCCGCGGGCGTCGCGTGGGCCGGCCAGTGCCGGGAAGCCGGGCGGACGGATACAGGCAGCGCGTTGGGCCGCGCGGGCGACGGGGCGGCCGGCGCAGCTACCGGCGCCGCGGCAGCGGGGGGCGGAGCGGGTGAAGTCGGTGGGCTGGCCGTTACGGGAGCGGGCTGGAAGGAAAAGGCCGGTTTGGTGCCCGCGCAGCTGCTCAGCAGGCCGCTCAGCGCGCCCGCGCCGGCCGCAAGGCAGATAAAGCGAGGAGTAGAAAAACGCATCAGCGAGTAGCGTGACCTGCGCCAAGGTAGGCCGCAGTGGCCCTACGTACGCACCGGCCGCAAAGCAGTTCGCCGCGCCCGGTCCCCATCACAAGACCTGGCGCGGCGACGCATTCACTCATTCCCCTCGCTCGCTTAGCGCTCCGCCTCGGCCCGTTCGGCCAGCAGCGTGCGCGCTTCCGCAGCCGATACCACCACCCGCGCGGGCTCGGGGCCCTGCGAGCTGTGCATCAGCACCACGGCTTCCGTGCTGTCGGTAGCGTCGACGGCGGTAAATTCCCAGCGCGGCGTGGTCAGTGCCGACTTGGTAGTCTGGCAGCTGGTCAGCGACAGGGCGGAAACTACCAACAGAAGAGCGTAACGGGTCAGCATAACAGCGGATTAGCGGTGAAGACGGTGCAAAACTAGGGTGCTCCGCCGCCGCCTAACCGCCGGACTCGGTGAAACCGTTCCGGGGCTGTGCGAAAATCCGAACTGGCTGGCTGAGTGGAAAGCCGCCCGCGCCGGCCGGGCCCCGCAAATGGCTCAGCCGGCGCGCGTTACCGCGGGCTTAAAACGCCAGAATTACCTCCTCAATCACGTCGCAGGCCTCGTGCAGCTGCTCCTCGGTGATGACCAGCGGCGGGGCGAAGCGGATGATGTCGCCGTGGGTGGGCTTGGCCAGCACGCCGCGCTCCATCAGGGTCACGCACACGTCCCAGGCCGTGCGGCCGTCGGCGGCGGGCTTGATGACCACTGCGTTGAGCAGGCCCTTGCCGCGCACCAGCTCCACCACCTCGGGGCGCTTGGCTTGCAGGCGGCGCATCCGCTCGCGGAACACCTCGCCCAGGGCGCGGGCGTTTTCGGTGAGCTTTTCTTCCAGCAGCACGTCCAGGGCCGTGGTCATCACGCAGCAGGCCAGCGGGTTACCGCCGAAGGTCGAGCCGTGCTGCCCGGGCTTGATGCCCAGCATGATTTCGTTGCGGGCCAGCACCGCCGACACCGGCAGCACCCCGCCCGACAAGGCCTTGCCCAGCACCAGAATGTCGGCGTGCAGGCCCTCGTAGCAGGACGCCAGCAGCTCGCCGGTGCGGCCGAGGCCGGTCTGGATTTCGTCGGCAATCAGGAGCACCTTGTGCTGTTTGCAGATCTGGTGGGCGTGGGCCAGGTAGCCGTCGGCGGGCACCACCACGCCGGCTTCGCCCTGAATGGGCTCGACGAGGAAAGCGCACACGTGCGGGTCCTGCACGGCCGCTTCCAGGGCCGCCAGGTCGTCGTAGGGCACCACTTGGTAGCCGGGCATATAGGGCCCGAAGCCGCCGGTCGAGTCCGGGTCGGTGCTAAAGGAAATGATGCCAGTGGTGCGGCCGTGGAAGTTGTGCTCGGCCACGATGATGCGGGCCTGATTTGGGGCAATGCCCTTCTGCTCGTAACCCCAGCGGCGGGCCAGCTTCAGGGCGGTTTCCACGGCCTCGGCGCCCGAGTTCATCAGCAGGGCCTTGTCGTAGTTGAACAGCTCGCAGAGGTACTTTTCGGCCCGGCCGAGCTGGTCGTTGAAGAAGGCGCGCGAAGTCAGGGTGAGTTTCTGGGCCTGGTCCGTCAGCGCCTTGATGATGCGCGGGTGGCAGTGGCCCTGGTTGACGGCCGAGTAGGCGGAGAGGAAGTCGTAGTAGTGCTTGCCTTCCACGTCCCAGAGGTGCACGCCCTCGCCGCGGCTGAGCACCACCGGTAGCGGGTGGTAGTTGTGGGCACCGTACTGGTCTTCGAGCTGCATCAGCGCGTGGCTGCTGAGCTGAATGGGGGCGGCGGTAGCGGGGGGCGTGCTGACGGACATAGCGGGAATGGTTGGGATGGGCAATGGGGTCGGAGGCTTCAAAAGTACGGAAAACGGGCAGGCAAGGTGCTCGGTAGTAAGCCGCTGAACCGTAATACCTTGCTGCCGGTGCCGCGAATGGAGGTAAGCTATTCTACCTAGTGCCGCACCTAGCGGCACCTAATTGCTAGGCCGCACCCGTTTGCCAAGCCCGCCGCAGCAACGCGCCCATGCGCTCGGGCTTGCAGCCCGAAGCCATGCCCGGAGGCGTTCAGCGCCTAGCTGCAAATCCTAAAAACACCTCATGAGCCCGACGGAGCGGCTGCCAGTGCGCACAGGAAATGGCAGACCATGCCGCGTATGGGCGGCTGAGCCGCCGACGTTTTTAGGGCAGTAGCTCCTGCAGCTTCGCATCCAGCGCGGCGCCACGAAGGTCTCGGGCCACAATAGTGCCCTCTCGGTCCAGCAGAAAGTTGGTGGGGAGTTGCAGCACCTGGTACCAGGCGGCTACCTGATTGCGCCAGCCCTGCAAGTCCGAAACCTGCGTCCACGGCAGGTTATCCTGGCGAATAGCCGTTTGCCACTTGCGCGCATTGTCGTCGAGCGACACGCTGATGATGGCCAACCCTTTGGGGTGGTAGCGTTGGTAAGCCGCCACCAGATTGGGGTTTTCCCCCCGGCAGGGGCCGCACCAACTGGCCCAGAAATCCACCAGTACGTACTGGCCGCGGTACGCCGAGAGGCGGACCGGCGCGTGGCTGGTATCGGGAAGCACAAACTCGGGGGCGGGCTTGCCCACCGCATCTATGCCCTTGGGCAGCCGAACCGAAGCCAACTCGGTGGCCAGCTGGCGGGCCAGGGAATGCCGCCGCAGCTCGGGCGTCAGGCTGCGCAGCATGGAATCAGTAGCCAGGGCACCGCCATAGCTCTGCCAGCCGCGGCTCAGCAGCAACAAACTGTGGAAGGCCGCGGGGTGCTGACGGATGTAGCTGGCCACGTAGCGGGGCCGCTGCGCCATCAGCTGGCCGTTGCGGCGGATGTATTGCATAGCCGCGGCCGAGTCGCCTTTGGCGCGAAGTTGCTGCGCGAGCTTGGTGTTGGCTATCAATTCGTTGCGCAGCTTGTCATCCAGCGGAGTTAGGTAGTCCGTTTGGTAGTGCCGGTAGGCCGTGGTCAGCGCCGAACCGCGCACCCAGGCGCCTTCTAAGTCCTGGGCACTGCCGCTGATGCTGATGGGGCGGTTGTCGAGCACCACTTCTACCTCCCCGGCAACGCCCCGCACGCCCACGGTGTACAGATTCGGCTCGCTCACCCGCCCGGTCAGCGTGAACTTGCCGTTCACGATGGCCGCCGAGTCGACGGGCCGGTCGTGGAGGCGCAGGTAGGCGCGGGTGCCGGCGGCGGGCAGCTGGGTCAACTGGCCCTGGATGCGGTAGCCCGGCTGTTGGGCGGTGGCCGGCGCCCCAACCAGCAGCAGGGCGAGCAAGAGGAGGATAGGCAAACGGAACATAGCAGAGAATCAGCGGGATGAGACATGAAAAAGCTAGCAGCGGTAAGGTAATAGCTGGCTGCCAGACCACGGACTTCCCCGGCCCGCCGAAACGCCCTACTTTTGGCCAGTACTTTCCGCGCAGTTTCTCGGCTATGCAGGTTCTCCACCACCCCGACGCGCCCCAGGCGGTCGGCCCCTACTCCCAGGCCATTGTCACGGGCGGCCTCGTGTTCTGCTCCGGCCAAACGCCGCTCAACCCCGCCACCATGCGCATCGAGGCCACCACCATCGAAGAGCAGACGCGGCAGGCGCTCATCAACCTGGACGTGGTGCTGTCGGCCAGCGGCCTGGGCCTGCAGGACGTGGTCAAGACCACGGTGTTCCTGAAAAACTTCGCCGATTTTCAGCGCATGAACGCCGTGTACGCCGTGGTGTTTGGCACCCACCGCCCGGCCCGCACCACCGTGGAAGTGTCGCGGCTGCCGCTGGACGCGCTGGTCGAAATTGAATGCATTGCCGCCCTGCGGGGTTAAGCTTTCCGCATGAAAGCTAAACCCCAGCCGCTGCAGCCCGGCGACTTTTACTACACGCCCGAGGGCTACATGGTCTTTACCGAGCAGTACCACCGGCGCCGTGGCACCTGCTGCGGCAGCGGCTGCCGGCATTGCCCCTGGCGCAAGCCCAAGCCCGGCGGGCAGCCTTAGCGTTCCGCCGGGGCGCGCCAGCTGCCGCCGAAGTCGTGGTGGGCCTGCGGCAGCAGCGGCTCGTCGACCACCAGCTCGCTCAGGCCGAAGTACACGGCGGTTTCGGCGTTGGCGTAGTAGCCCGGCCACGCCGCCAAGTCCTGCCCGCTCAGCAGCACGTGGTAGGGCCGCACGTGCATGATGGGCGGCACCACGAGGCGGCGGGTGCCGGCGCGGCGCGCGGCCTCGATCAGGGCGTAGCGCTGCGCCATTTGCCGGGAATACGGCCCGGCGCTGTAGCACCACTCCTGCCAAGCCCGCGCCGTGGGGCCGGTGGCGCAGAGCACCAAAAGGCCAGCCCAGGGCAGCGCCCGCCGCCACCGCGGAGTGGGCGGCGCGGGCAGCGGCGGGTGAACCGGAGCCGCCGCCAGCAGCGCGGCGCCCCAGCCCAGCAGCAGCGCATAAATCAGCACGTTGGCGAGCCGGTCGAGGCTGCCGCCCAGCCCCACGTACGACACCAACTGCGCCAAGCCCAGGCCGGCAACCAAGCAGGGAAGGCTCTGGCGCAGCGGTACTCGCTGGCCAAACGGGTTGCCCCAGCGGCGGGCCAGCGGCTGCAGCCACCAATACACCAAGACCAGGGCCGCCAGCAGGCGCGGCTGAATGAGCAGGGTAAGCAAGCCGCGGCCGGTGCGCGGCAGCGCCATCAGCAGCTTGTGCGGCAGCGGCTCCAGCCCCGAGCCTTTGTCGACCAGCCGCACAAAGTTGCCAGGCGCTGCCACCGCCACCGCGCCGGCTACCAGCGTCACGCCGAGCAGCATCAGCCACCACCGCCGGGTGGCCGGCGCCCCCCGCAGCCAACTAACCCAGAGCAACGCCGCGAGGGTGGCCAGCAGTAGCAGCAGCTGCACCTCGTTGGTGCCGGCCGTGGCCACCGCGGCTACCCCGGCCACGACGGCCCAGCCTCGGCGCCGGCCCTGCGGCTGCCGCAGCCCCGCCGCCGAGGCCACCAGCACCAGCGTAAAGCACACCAGGCCCAGCGTGTACACCGCGGCCGCTGTGAACCAGTAAAACGCCGAATACACATCGGGCAGGAGTTGCACGTACAGCAGCAGGGCCGTGAGGCTGGCCACGGCGGCCGAGCCCCGGCGCAGCCGGCCGGGCCACACTTGCCGGATGGCGGCGTACAGCCCGGCGGCCAGTGCCAACTCAATGCCGGCAGCGGCCCAGCGCACTCCCCGGAGCCAGCCCCAGGTCAGCGGGTTCAGGGCAGTAATCAGGAAGGTGGAGAAAAACCGTCCCGTCCACTGCTGGTACAGTTCGCGCTGCACGCTCATAGGGCCGTGGGCAAGGGTGCGCCACGCGTTTATAAAGTCGTCGGAGTAGGGTTCGTTGTAGGCACAAAGCGCCGCAAACGGGAGCAAGCCCAGCAGCAACAGGGCCAGTAACGCAAGACGAGCGGCGCGGGAAGAAAAACCAATGGGCATACGCGAAGTGGGTACCGCCCCGGGCTGCGGCGGCGGTACGCGGCGCCAAAGAACGGCCGGCCGGCGCAGAACTACGCGCCAACCAGCCGTTGCGCCGGGGGCTAACGCACTATTTTTCAGGGAGAGTTTGACTAATTCAGACTTTTGCCGATATTTGCGTCCCTTTTTCTAGCATCGTCACTCCAAAGTACACATAGCCATGGCCCGAGTTTGTGATCTGACCGGCAAGCGCACGCGCGTTGGTAACAACGTGTCGCACGCCAACAACAAGACCAAGCGCAAGTTCTACCCGAACCTGCAGAAGAAGCGCTTCTACATCCCCGAAGAGGATGCTTGGGTAACGCTGCGCGTAGCCGCTTCGACTATCCGCACGATCAACAAGAACGGCATCATGGCCGTGTTGAAGAAAGCCAAGCAGGAAGGCTACGTAGTTTACTAGTCTTTCGCTGGTAGATAGCAAAGCCGTTGGCCGCCGGACGTTCACGCGTCGGGCGGCCAACGGCTTTTTGGCATTGGACGGGCGCCAGCGGGCTCGTCCCAAAATTGCCGGCGTGTTGACCCGCTAGCGGCGCAACTTCTCAGCAACTTTCGCTTCTTTCAGGCCCGGCAAGCGCCGCCGTCGGTGGCGCGCGCTTAGCCGCTGCTTCATAGGTATGTCGATGCCGTCGTGGTTCCGCCGCGGAACCTTCACGCTGCTGTGCGTGGGCGCGTTGGGCGCCGCGCCCGCCCTGGCCCAGCGCCCGGTCGGTCCGGGCCGCCCCGCTGATTTTCTGGACCCCGGTTTTCACCGCGGCCGCCGCGAAGCCCTGCGCCAGCAGCTGCCCGCCGGCTCGGTGGCGGTGATTTTCACGGCCCCGGTGCGCAACCGCGCCAACGACGTCAGCTTCATCTTTCACCAGAACCCCGACCTCTACTACCTCACCGGCTACGACGAGCCCGACGGCGTGCTCGTGCTCTTCAAAGAGCCGCAGACCGTAGGCGGGCAGAGTGGCGTGACCGAGGCCTTGTTCGTGCAGCCCCGCGACCCAAAACGAGAGGTATGGACCGGGCGCCGCCTGGGCAAAGAGGGCGCCCAGCGCGAACTGAAACTGCAGTTCACGGCCGACAACAAAGACTTCGCCACGGCCGGCATCAACTGGGACAAGTTCGGCCAAGTGCTGCTGACGGAGCTGCCCGCCGACGTGCGCGACGACGCCAACGACCCCGCTGACCTCTTCAACCTGGTGGCCACGGTGCGCCAGCAGGCCAAGATTCCGGCCGACTTCAACCCGCGCGTGGCCGAGCTCTACCAGATGATCAGCCGCTTCGGCGTGGCCAACGCCGACAACTTGCGCCCCTACCTCACGGCCCAGACCAGCACCCAGCCGGCCCTAGCCGCCGACGCCTACGTGCAGGCCTACCTCAAGGCCGACACCAAGGAAGCGCGCGAAAAGGCCGTGGCCAGCCGCCCCGTGTCCCGCATCGACATCACCACGCTCGGCCAAGCCCTGGACCAGCTGCGCGAGGTGAAGACGCCCGAGGAGCTCCAGCTGCTGCGCCGCGCCATTCGCATCAGCGCCGTGGGGCAGCAGGAGGTGATGAAGGCCCTCAAGCCCAACATGGGCGAAATGGAGGTGCAGGGCCTGCACGAGTACGTGTACAAAAAGTACGGCGCCGAATTCGAGGGCTACCCCAGCATCGTGGGGGCGGGGGCCAACGGCTGCATCCTGCACTACGAAACCAACGACAAGCCCCGCATCGGCACGGACCTGATCCTGATGGACTGCGGCGCGGAGTACCACGGCTACACCGCCGACGTGACGCGCACGGCCCCGCCCTCGGGCAAGTTCAGCCCGGAGCAAAAGCAGATTTACGAACTGGTGCTGGCCGCCCAGGAAGCCGGTTTTCAGGCCTGCCAGCCCGGCGCCACGTTCCGTGCCCCGCACGAAGCGGCCAACAAGGTTATCGTCGACGGGCTGAAGAAGCTCGGCATCATCAAGGAAGACGCCGAAGTGCGCCGCTACTTCCCACACGGCACCTCGCACTACCTCGGCCTCGACGTGCACGACCGGGGCTCGTACGGCCCGCTCAAGGCCGGCAACGTCATCACCGTGGAGCCCGGCATCTACATCCCTGAGGGCAGTCCCTGCGACAAAAAGTGGTGGAACATCGGCGTGCGCATCGAAGACGACGTGCTCATCACCGACAAGGGCTGGGACAATCTTTCCAAGGAAGCCCCGCGCACCGTGGCTGAAATCGAGAGCATGATGGCCAAATCCAGCCCGGTGGACAACTTCAAGCTGCCGGAGCTGAAATAGGGCCGTGGTCAGCTAGTAGTTGCGGGTTGATGGTGGGGAGAAAGTCGGCTTCGACAACTCCTAACTAACAACTGACAACTAACTGTTTGACTTTTCCAAATCAACTCGTATCTTTGCAGTCCTAAAATCGAAACCCACGTTCTGACCGTACCACGATGGCCAAGAAAGGAAACCGGGTGCAGGTAATCCTGGAGTGCACCGAGCACAAGAACTCGGGCCAGCCGGGCACCTCGCGCTACATCACGACGAAAAACCGGAAAAATACTCCGGAGCGTATCGAGTTGAAGAAATACAACCCGGTGCTCAAGAAAATGACCGTTCACAAGGAAATCAAGTAAGCTGAGTCATGGCTAAGAAAGTAGTAGCTACCCTGAAAACCTCGGGCGGCAAAGACTGGGCTAAGGTTATCCGCGCGGTCCGCTCGCCCAAAACCGGCGCCTACACCTTCAAGGAGGAGATGGTGCCCGTTGACAAAGTGCAGGAGTTCCTCGCTACCGGCACCAAGTAAGGCCTTTAGCGGGTGCGTACGGTCAAGAGGCTGTGCCAACGCCCATCCGGTGCCCTACGGGGCCACCGATACGCGCCCGTTCAATAAGTGAAGAAGTCCCGCCTTCCCGTGGGACTTTTTTGCGTTGTAGCAGGCGCGCAGAAAAGCCGTTGAACGACCGTAGAGACGCGCTTACTGGCGTCTTGATATTGGGTGCATTGCGCTGCGTTTGTAGACTGGCTCTTCTTTTTATCGTTCAACGCTGAGGCGCGCATCGGCGTCTCTACATCAGACCCACATGGGACTTTTTGATTTTTTTAAGAAGGACAAGGAAAACCAGGAGCAGCGCGAGTCGCTGGACAAGGGGCTGGAAAAAACCAAAACCAGCTTCTTCGACCAGCTCAGCAAAGCCGTGGTGGGCAAGAGCACCGTCGACGAGGAAGTGCTCGACGACCTGGAAACCGTGCTCGTCCACGCCGACGTGGGCATCGACACCACGGTGAAGGTCATCGACCGCATCGAGAAGCGCGTGGCCCGCGACAAGTACGTGGGCACCTCGGAGCTGGACCGCATCCTGCGCGAGGAAATTGCCGAGCTGCTGCAGAAAAACGACTCCGGCTCGACGGCCGTGCTCGAGCGCAGCGACCGGGCCGGCGGGCAGCCCTTCGTGATTATGGTGGTGGGCGTCAACGGCGTGGGCAAAACCACGACCATCGGCAAGCTGGCCCACCGCTTCCACTCCGCGGGCAAGAAAGTGGTGCTCGGCGCGGCCGACACGTTCCGCGCCGCCGCCGTGGATCAGCTCATCATCTGGGGCAACCGGGTGGGCGTGCCCGTCATTTCGCACGGCATGAACACCGATCCGGCCTCCGTGGCCTACGACGCGGTGCAGAAAGGCGTGGACATGCAGGCCGACGTGGTCATCATCGACACCGCGGGGCGCCTGCACAACAAGGTGAACCTGATGAACGAGCTGAGCAAGATCAAGCGCGTGATGCAGAAGGTGATTCCCGATGCGCCGCACGAGGTGCTGCTGGTGCTCGACGGCAGCACCGGGCAGAATGCCTTCTTGCAGGCCAAGGAATTTACCAAAGCCACCGAGGTGACGGCCCTGGCCATTACCAAGCTCGACGGCACGGCCAAGGGCGGCGTGGTTATCGGCATTTCCGACCAACTGAACGTGCCGGTGCGCTACATCGGGGTGGGCGAGAAAATGACCGACCTGCAGCTGTTTGACCGCCGCACCTTCGTCGACTCGCTGTTTTCGAAGAAATAGCGCTGCCCAGCCAGCGTTGCCAAAGCGCCACCGGCCTCGCGTCGGTGGCGCTTTGGCGTTACATTAGCCCCAGCCATTCCAGCTGCCTGCTATGCTCCGAAACCTGCTTCAAAAGCTTCGCGGCGAACAGCCGGCCCCGCCGCCCGCCGGTATCCGCGAAGTGCTATTTGGCGACCTACCAGCGGATCAATGGCCCCGCCCCGGCTCCGACCTTGATGCCACCGAGCCGTGGAAATGGTTTGTGGAGGCGCAGCAAGCCGTGCAGCGGCGCGAGCCGGCCACTGCCGAGCAATTCCTGCGCCGGGTGCTGGCCACCGCGGGGCTGGAATCCCGCCATTACCTGCAGGCCTGGCAGGCGCTGCGGGCGCTGGGGCAGGTGCCCACGCCGGCCGAAGCCAAGCAGGTGTTGGGTGTGGTGGTGGAAGTGGGCATGCAGGAGGGCCTGGATCTGGTGGCCGCCTACGCCGACGGCTCGGCCCGCTACTACAACTTCAGCGGGGCCGGCGTGGTGTGGGAGCGGCCCGACGACTCCCTGGCGGCAATGATTCAGGATTTGCTGGCCGCCGGGCAGCAGGTGGCGGCGCAGATTGGGCCCTGGGCAGCACCCCGGCCTGCAGCGCCGACCCTCGGTTCGGTGCGTATCAACATGCTTACGCCCTCGGGTCTGCACTTCGGACAGGCGCCGTTTGAGGCGCTGTGGCAAGATGCCCTGGGCGGGCCGGTGCTGGCGGCGGCGCAGCAGCTGATGCAGGCACTGATAGCCAAGGCGCAGCCGGCCCAGCAAGGCTGATTCGACGGAAAACTCGCCGCACCACCCGATTATGCGAGTGCGCCGGGCAAATTATCTGACTAACTAGCCAACGGCTGCGCCACCGGGCGCATCTGGTTGGTTATGGAAGTTGTTTACAAAGCGCCGGCCCCGGCCGTGGTGCAGCCCGCCCGTCTTGATCCGTTTCTGAGCCAGAAGCTGCGGTTCTGGTCGTTGGTGGCCATGTTGCTGCTGGTGTACGTGCACGCCTACAACCTGCACAGCCGCTACCTGCAGCCCTGGACGCCGGTAGACGAGGCCCTGTCGCCCGGAACCTTCCTGCAGTATTTCCTGGCCAACGGCCTGCTGCGCTTCCGCATCCCGATTCTGTTTGCCATTTCCGGCTACCTCTTCGCCCACCACGACGCGGGCACGCCGCACCGGGAGCGGGTGAAGCGGCGCCTGCGCACCCTGCTGGTGCCCTACCTGCTCTGGAGTTTGTTTGGGCTGGCCTTTACCTGGGCGCTGGAGCAGCACCCCTACACCCGGCAGCTGGTGCTGAGCGCGGCGCTGAGCGTGTTCGGGCGCGACAACCCGCTGGTCAGCGGCTACTCGCCCAAGGAGCTGCTCCTGCGTTGGCTGCTGCTGCCGGTGCCGTTTCAGCTGTGGTTTTTGCGCAGCCTGCTGGTGCTGAACCTGGCGTACCCCGCCCTGCGCTGGGTGCTGGACCGCCGCGGCGCCATCGTTTACTTTATCATCGCCGCGTTGCTGTGGCTGACGGAGTTCAACGTGTTGTTCTTCGACGGCTCCGGGCTGCTGTTTTTTGCCTTGGGCGTGTGGCTGCGCCGGCGCAACGTGGAAGTGCTCTTGCAGCCGCACTGGTTTCGGCTGCTGCCGCTGGCGCTGCTGTGGCTGGGCCTGGTGGCGGTGAAAACCTGGATGGCGTTTCACTTCGAGCACCCGCCGTTCATCCCCATGATACTGCTGCACCGGGCGGCCGAGCTGCTGGGCGTGGTGGTCATGTGGTTCGGCTCCAACGCGGTGGTGCGCGCGGCCATGCGCCGGTCCTGGTTTGTCTGGCTGACGGGCTTTTCGTTTATGATTTACGTGCTGCACGTGCCCTTGGTCAACTACGCCACCGAGGCCGTGCTGGGCGTGTGGCCGCAGCTGCAGCTGCTCACGTTCCTGCTGCTGCCGCTGGCCGTGGTGGCCGTGGCGGTGCTGCTCGGGGCCGCACTGCGCCGCCTGGCACCGGGCGCATACGGCCTGCTGACCGGCGGCCGCGGGCTGTAGCCTTGGGAGCAGCCGAAGCCAACCGACAGGCGTGATTCAGTCCGAAAGCTTGTCGCTCAACGGAAGCGGTGCGCCCCAGCCGTTTTTAACATTGGTAAAAAGAAACGCGGCTGCGGGGCCGGACCTTTGCCGGCACACGTTTCTTATTTGCCATGCACTGGTTGTTGTTGGTAGTGGCCGGGTTGGCCGAAGTAGCCTTTGCGTTTTGCCTGGGCAAGGCCAAGCTGGCCGCCGGCTCCGAGTCGGTTGGGTGGTACGCAGCCTTTGCGGTCTGCTCGGCCCTGAGCTTTTATTTGCTGAACCTGAGTTTGGCGCAGATACCCTTGGGCACGGCCTACGCCGTCTGGACGGGCATCGGCGCCGTCGGCACCGCCGCGGTGGGCGTGCTGGCCTTCGGCGACGCGCTGAGTGGCCCGCGCTTGTTCTTTCTCGCCACGCTGATTGGCTCCGTGCTGGGGCTGAAACTTGTCTCGCCCCACCAACCAACGCCCGCTGAGGCTCCTGCTGCCTTGCGTAACCCGATAAGCCGATGACCGGAGAAACCGACCTGCCGACGCTGCTGCGCACCATGACGCCGGTCCTGCACCCGGGGGCCTACGTGTTTTGCTCGCTGCCCGAACCCCTTTCGCTGCCCGCCGCCGAGCTGATTGGCCTGTTCCGGGAGCCGGAAGGCGTCACCGTCATCGTGCGCCGGGAGCTGGCCGACCGGCTGCAGCTGCCCTATTCGTTTGTGGCCGCGTGGCTCACGCTGCAGGTGCATTCGGCCCTGACGGCCGTGGGGCTGACGGCGGCCGTGGCGCAAGCCCTGACTGCCCAGCGCATCAGTTGCAACGTCGTGGCGGCCTACTACCACGACCACCTCTTCGTCGACCATGCCGACGGCGCCCGGGCCTTGGCCGCGCTGCAAGACCTGGCCCGCACCAGCTAGGGCGACGCTTGTTTGAGCTGGGCCCGCACCCGGCTCAGCGTGACCTGCGTGATGCCCAGGTACGAGGCAATGTGGCCCAGGGCCACGCGCTGCAGCAGCTGCGGGTTCTGCCGCAGCAGGTCGGTGTACCGCTCGGTGGCGCTGCGAAACTGCCGGGCCAGGAGCTGTTGCTCGGTTTGCAGCCACACCCGCTCCACCAGCACCCGGCCCCAGTTGGCCACGTGCACATCGGTCTGGTACAGCGCCTGCAGCGCGTGCATATCAAGCCGAAACAGGCGGCTGTCCTCGAGCAGTTCGATGGTTTCGTAGCTCAGCGCCTGCTCGGTGTAGCCCCGAATCGACACCAGCACCGCGCCTTCGGTGGAAAACCAGAAGGTGACTTCCCGCTCTTCGCGCCGGGCGAAAATCCGGGCGAGGCCGTGCTGCAACACGTAAATGTGGCGGGCCAGCTGGTCGTCGCGGAAGAGCAGGGCGCCTTTGGGCAGCTCCACCGGCTCGGCCAGGGCCAGCAGCTTGGCCAGCGAAGCCTCCGGCAGCGGATGCGTGGATTGCAGAATGTCGGGCAGGGTCATGCGGGGCAAGGGAATACGCAGGGGCCGAAGTACCGAAGGTCGGCAGGGCCGCCGGCAATCCGGCGAATCAACTTTTTCATTTCAACACTCGCAACATGACTCCGCTTACCATTCGCCCCGCCACCGCGCAGGACGCGGCCGACCTGCAACGCATCGGCCGGCAGACGTTTGCTGAAACCTTCGCCGCTAGCAACTCCGAGCAGAACATGCAGGCCTACCTGGCCGACGGTTTTGCCCTCGACAAGCTGACGGCCGAGCTGCAGCACCCCGACTCGGCCTTTTACTTCGCCGAGCTGGTGGGCACGGTCGTGGGCTACCTGAAAGTGAATACCGGCGCGGCGCAGACGGAAGCGCAAGCGGCTCCCGCCCTGGAAATCGAGCGGATTTACGTGCTGCGGGCCTACCAGGGGCAACAGGTGGGGCAGGCGCTGTACGATAAGGCGATGAAGCTGGCCGCGCAGGCCGGGGCCGAGTACGTGTGGCTGGGCGTGTGGGAAGAAAACCCGCGGGCCATTCGCTTCTATGAGAAAAACGGCTTCGTAGCCTTCGGTCAGCACGTGTTTACCCTGGGCGACGACCGGCAGACCGATATCCTGATGAAGCGGCCCGTGGCGGACGCCCGGCCCTGAGCAAAGGAACGTTCCGGCTAGGAAAAGGCGTTGGCGTCTTCGTACCTTTGCCCTCCGATTTTCGCCCCGGGCGAAAACCAGGCAAAATGTTAAGGATTAGGTGCTTTCCGGTGGGCGGCGCCGCACAACGATACGCGAAGTACCCCTTCGCGCCCTCTGCAGAATGAAAGTAAAAGGCAATCGGGCCAACAAGGTCAACGTCATCACCCTGGGCTGCTCCAAGAACCTGGTGGACTCGGAAGTGCTGATGGGCCAGCTGCGCGGCAACGGCTACGACGTGACGCACGAATCGACCAAGGACGAGTCGGGCATCGTCATCATCAACACCTGCGGCTTCATCGACAACGCCAAGCAAGAAAGCATCGACACCATCCTGCAGTACGCCGACGCCAAGGAAGCCGGCAAGGTGGACAAGGTGTACGTGACCGGCTGCCTCTCGCAGCGTTACAAAGACCAGCTGGAAGTGGAAATTCCGCAGGTCGACGCCTACTTCGGCACCCTGGAGCTGCCCCAGCTGCTCAAGACCCTGAACGCCGACTACAAACACGAGCTGGTAGGCGAGCGGCTGCTCACGACGCCTAAGCACTACGCCTACTTCAAGATTGCCGAGGGCTGCAACCGCCCCTGCTCGTTCTGCGCCATCCCGCTGATGCGCGGCAAGCACGTCGATAAGACCATGGACGACCTGGTGACCGAGGCCAATAAGCTGGCCAAGCTCGGCACCAAGGAGCTGATTCTCATTGCCCAGGACCTTACCTACTACGGCTTGGAGAAATACGGGGAGCGGAGGCTGGCCGAGCTGGTGCGCCGCCTCTCGGATGTCAATGGCATCGACTGGATTCGCCTGCAGTACGCTTACCCCTCGCAGTTCCCGATGGAAGTGCTGGACGTGATGCAGGAGCGCGAAAACGTGTGCAAGTACCTCGATATGCCCCTGCAGCACATCAGCGACAACATGCTGAAGACCATGCGCCGCGGCATCACCAAGCGCCGCACCGTGGAGCTGGTCGACCAGATTCGGCAGCGCATGCCCGATATTGCGCTGCGCACCACCCTCATTGCCGGCCACCCCGGCGAGACCGAGCAGGACTTCCAGGAGCTGTACGACTTCGTGGAGAAAACCAAGTTTGAGCGCCTGGGCATCTTCACCTACTCGCACGAGGAAAACACCCACGCCTTCTCGCTGGAAGACAGCGTGCCCGCCGAGGTGAAGCAGGAGCGCGCCGACGCCATCATGGAGCTGCAGCAGGGCATTTCCATGGACCTGAACGAGCAGAAGGTGGGCAACACCTACAAGGTGCTCTTCGACCGCAAGGAAAGCGGTTACTGGGTGGGCCGCACCCAGTACGACTCGCCCGAAGTGGACAACGAAGTGCTGGTGCCCGCCACCGAGCAGTACGTGCGCCTCGGCGACTTCGCCCAAGTGAAGATTACCGAAGCCTCCGACTTCGATTTGTACGGCGAGGTGGTGAGCCGCTAGTTCCGGGCCAGACTTACACGACAAAGACTGCTCTTGCGGGCAGTCTTTGTCGTGTTTATTGAGCTTCTTTGCCTAGGAAAATACTGGTCGAAGTGGCAAGGCCTCGTACTGCGCGGCCTGATACGTATTCGAGATGAAAGTCAATATCAACAACAAAGCGGTGGAGTACCGCATCGAAGGCGAAGCGGGAGCCCCGGACGAGCAGGTGCTGCTGGCTTCGGCCAAGGACCTCACGGCGGGCACGGCCTGGGCCGCCGATGGCTATACGGTGGCGGATTTTCTGCCCGCCGCGGAGCTGCAGCAGCTGCAGCAAGGCCTGCACCAGCTCGTGCGCGAATTCATGCGCAACGCCGGGCTGCCCGTGGCCGACGATTTTGACATCAGCCAGTACCACCACGCCGTCGGCGCCAGCCCAGACCTGCACCTGGCGGTTATCAACCAGATCAAGGAAATACCCCAAACGCGGCTGCCGCTGCCCGCCAGCGTGCTGGAACGGCGCGTGTCGGAGCTGTGCGGCCGGCCGGTGCAGGCGCTGAACCCCTGGGACAACGGCCGCTGGTTTCACCTGCGCATCGTGCGCCCCAACCAGCCCGACAACAACCCCCTGCACCGCGACGTGTGGCTGCCCGACTACGACGACTGCGTGAACATTTACGCGCCGCTGGCGGGCAGCACGGCCAATTCTTCGCTGACGCTGGTGCCCGGCAGCCACTGGTGGCCCGAAAGCCGCGTGGTGCGCACCCGCGGCGGAGCCGTCTACAACGGCGTCGCCTTTACGGTACCGGCCGTGAAAGAATCGGAGGAACCCCTGCAGATTATCCGCCCCAACCCGGCTAAGGACGAGGTGCTGGTGTTTTCGCCATACCTGTTGCACGGCGGCGCCGTGAACCTGAACGCCGACACCACGCGCGTGTCGTTGGAGATGCGGTTCTGGTCGGCCGACTAAACGGGTGCCCAGCCCCCCAACAGCCAGCAGGCCCGCCGTGTGCACGGCGGGCCTGCTGGCTGTTTGAGAAGAATGGGAAAACGGGCTTATGCCGCGTAGCCCTTGTGGATGTTGCGGCGGTGCACACCGCTGGTCCAGTACTGCCACATGCCGATGATGGGCAGGTACGTCACGGTGTAAAACCAGCGCCGCCGTTCCCAGCGGCCGGGAAATTCGCCGCTACGGATGTGCCAGATAGTGAACAGCCAGGGCAATAGCCCGAGCAGGGTCAGCCAGACCCAGGGAAGCGTAACTAGGTGCATAAACGGGTGGAGGCAAGCGGTGAAGGGTGGTTAAGCAATATACAGAATAACCACGGTGCAAAAAAGACGCAGCCGGCGAAATAAGGTTACAGCTGAACATTCGAGCCGGGGTGCGGTTTTTTTGCGAACGTTGCAGCCCGCACCGTTTTCCATTCGCCCATGCCCGTGCACTGTCTGCCCTACGCCGCCACCGGCGCGTTCAGCTCCTTCCTCACCGATTACCTCACCCAGGAGCCCCGGCTGCGGCCGTTTTACCACCGCTTCCCCACGCTGGCAGCCTTCGCGGAGCAGATCAAGGACAAACAGGCGCAGTATTCCGCCGACACCCGCGCCCGGCTGGTGGAAGCCCTGCGGCGCCAGTACGAAACGCTGCCCGACGTGCACCCGGCCGTGCAGGCCAACCTCGACCGGCTGGCCCAGGCCACGACCTTTACCGTCACCACCGGCCACCAGCTCAACGTGCTGACCGGGCCGCTGTACTTCATCTACAAAATTGCCACCGTCATCAAGCTGTGCCGGCAGCTCAAAGCCGAGTACCCGCAGCACAACTTCGTGCCGGTGTACTGGCTGGCGTCGGAAGACCACGACTTCGCCGAAATCAACCACCTGCACCTCTTTGGCAAAAAGCTGGAGTGGCAGGCCGACGGCACCGGCGGCCCCGTGGGGCGGCTGAAGCTCGACGGCTTGGCCGAGCAGGTGCTCAGCCAGCTGCCCGCCGAGGTGCCCGCCGCCTTCCGCGAGGCCTACGAGCAGAGCCGCACCCTGGCCGAAGCCATGCGCCGCCTCGTGCACACGCTTTTCGGGGAGTACGGCCTGGTGAGCATCGAGCCCGACGACGCCGCGCTCAAGCCCGTGCTGGCCCCGGTGCTGGCCGAGGAGCTGCGCAGCCAGCCCGCCTTCCGGGCCGTGCAGGCCGCCGACGAGGCCCTGGAAGCCGCCGGCTACAAGCCGCAGGTGTACGCGCGCCCGCTCAACCTCTTTTACCTAACCAACGCCGGCACGCGCGAGCGGCTGGAGCTAGAAGATGGCCACGTGCTGGTGCGCAACACCGACATCCGCTGGACCATCGACGAGGCCGTGCGCCGCGCCGAAACCGAACCCGAGTGCTTCAGCCCCAACGTGGTGCTGCGCCCGCTCTACCAGGAGCTGCTGCTGCCCAACCTCTGCTACGTGGGCGGCGGGGCCGAAGTCAACTACTGGCTGCAGCTCAAGGGCGTGTTCGACCACTACCAGGTGCCCATGCCGCTGGTGCTGCTGCGCAACTCGGCCCTGTACGTGGGCCGCACCCACCTGGGCAAGCTGCGCAAGCTGGGCCTGACCACCGACGACCTATTCCGTCCGCTGCCCGAGCTGAAAAAGCAGGTGGCCGCTGCCGTGGGGCAGGAGGAGGTTAGCCTGGCCGAGCAGCAGCAGCAGCTGGCCGCGGCCTTTGCCGCCGTGTCGGCGCTGGCCCAGCGGGTCGATCCAACCTTGGTGAAAACCGTGGCCGCCGAGCAGCAGAAGGTGACAGGCATCGTGGCCGGGCTGGAAAAGCGCCTGAGCAAAGCCGCCGAAACCAAGCACGAAACGGCCTACAACCAGCTCAGCGGGCTCAAGGACAAGCTCTTTCCGGACGGCGGCCTGCAGGAGCGCCACGACAACGTGCTCAGCATCCTCACCAACAACCCCGGCTTCATCGCGCAGCTCGTCGACGCCTTCGACCCGCTGGCGCTGCAGTTCACCGTTATCGAAGAGGAGTAAGGTGGCTGCCGCAATACGCGTACTTTGGGGCCGTATTGATTTCAACCACCACGCATGTTTTCCTTTTTATCCTCCTTGTTTTCGGGACGTCAGCCGGCGCCTCCTGAGCAGGATTTGTCGTTCGGACTGCTGGCGGCGCGCGGCGTGCCTGCCCTGGTGCGCGCCCAACGCTGGGACGAGGTGGCGGCCCTGGCGGCCAGCCTTTCGGGCGACGAGCTTTCCCGCCTGCTCGATGGCCTCTGCCTGACCGATGCCTACAGCGTGGACCTCACCCAGCTCGGCGCCCGCCCGGACGACGAGTTCAGCCGCCTGGCGCTTGGGGCTTGGTACTTGTTCCAGGCCTGGCAGGCGCGCACCGCCAAGTACGGCAAGGACCTGACGGAAACCGAAATCAACGGCTTCGAGCACTACCTGCGCCTGGCCCACGAGCGGCTGAGCAGTGCCTTTGAAAGCGAACTGTTTCGCAGCGAGGCGCGGGCCCGGCTGGTGCGAACCGAACAGGGCTTCAGCGACGTGGAAGCGGCCATGGAAGCTTTCCACGAAAGCGTGGCCCTGGACCCGACCAAGTTCTGGGCTTACCACCACCTGTTCAAAGTCGCCTCCCCGCGGTGGTTTGGGAGTCGGGAGGAGCTGGCGGAGTACATTGAGTCGGTAGCTGAGCCCCGGGTGCAGTATGCCCTGTGGCTGATGTACCTGGTGGAGATGTACGACGACCTGGAGCGCGAGCTGGAAAACGAAGTCACGGCCCAGCGCCGCTGGTACGACGAGCAGCAGGGCCTCGTCCGCGAGGTGCTGGCCCGGCCCACGCTACCGGTCAGCGAGACGCTGGTGAGCATCTACGCCAATAATAACCTGGCTTATGTGTACCACCTGCTGGGCGAACAGGCCCGGCGCGACGAGCTGCTGGACCGGCTGGCTTCGCGGTTTACACCCTACCCCTGGGCCTACTTTGGGGTGGATTCGGGCAGCGCTGCAGCCATGAAACGCTTTCGAAGCTCCGCCGCCCGCGCCAAGCCATGATAAAGGCCGAGCTGCGCCGTCTGATGCTGGCCCGCCGCCGGGCGTTGTCGGCCGAGGAGCTGGCGGCCCGTAGCGCCGGGGTGGCCGCGCAGCTCTTCGCCGGCTTCGACGTGGCCGCCTGGCGCGCGGTGCACGTGTTTTTGCCCCTGCAGCGGCGGCAGGAGCTGGATACCTGGCCCATCATCCGCCGCCTCTGGGCCGCGCAGCCCGCCCCGCGGGTGGTGGTGCCGGTGGTGGAAGCCGACGGAACCCTGACCCACCGCCTGCTGACGCCCGACGCGCCGCTGGTGGAAAGCGCCTGGGGCATTCCGGAGCCGGTGGACGCACCGCAGGTAGCTCCGGCCGAACTGGACGCCGTGCTGCTGCCGCTGCTGGCCTTTGACGAGCGGGGCCAGCGCGTGGGCTACGGCAAGGGCTTCTACGACCGGTTTTTGCTCGACTGCCCGCAAGCCCTGCGCATCGGGCTGAGCCTGGAGCCGCCGGGGCCGCGCATCGAGGACGCCTGGCCCGGCGACGTGCCCCTGCACGCCTGCGTGACGCCCGAACGGGTGTGGCACTTCGGGCCGGCGGCTGCCGAGCTTCGGTAGGCAATACCGGGCGTGCGGGCGGCGTTGAGGAAGGCAGTTAGTCATCTGCCACCTCAACCCCTTATCCGTCATGGCCGAAATCCAAGCCGCCGCCCAGCCCCGCAGCACCAAGCCCCGCGCCAAAAAGCACGCCTTTCGCCTCGACATGACGCCGATGGTGGACCTGGCCTTTCTGCTGCTGACCTTCTTCATGCTCACGACCACCTTCAGCAAACCCAACGTGATGCAGCTGACCATGCCCGACGGCAAAGGCGACCCAATGGCCGTCGGAGCCAAAAATGCTATGACCTTGCTGCTGGATAAAAACGGCCAAGTACACTACTTCCTCGGCCTAAACGACCCGGCCGACAAGCCCGCCCTGCACACCACCAACTTCGCCGCCGACGGCCTGCGCCAAGTGCTGCTGGAGCAGCGCCGCAGCCACCCGGGCCTGATGGTGCTCATCAAAACCACGCCCGAAGCCAGCTACCGTGACATGGTCGATGCCCTCGACGAAATGACCATCACCGGCCAGGAGAAATACGCCGTGGTCGACACCGCCCCGGCCGATATAGCCCTGCTACACCGCTAGCTGTTGTAGCCCAAACGACGGCGCCCGGTTCTGTGTTAGCAGAGCCGGGCGCCGTCGTTTGAGAGGAATGTAGCGTAAGCTGGTACGGCGTAGACATCCCCGTTAAGCCAGAGCTGCATCAACGGGGCGACGCGGCCGCGGGCAACTTTTCGATACCAGTAATGCGCGACTGGCCCCAAGGCGCAATGCTCACGCGCACCAGCAGCGGCTGGCGCTGCAGGCCCAGGCCGGTGTTTTCGGGCACGTAGTAACGCTCTAGGCCGTAGCGCAGCTGCAGGCCCTGCCGCCAGGCGTTGCTGATCCAACCGCGCAGCACCACGTGGCCCGTGGGGAGCGTAGCGGGCTCGGCCGGGTACACGGCTGCGGCCGCGTAGTAGCCGGCCGCGGTGGGCTGCAGCTCCACGTACACCGGCCGCCGCCGCCGGGGCTCGGCCTCGCCCCGCCACAGGCGCCGCGGCACCTGGCTGATGTCGTAGTTCAGGCTCACGTAGTCGCCGCGCAGCAGGTCGCGCGGGTCGACGGGGGAGGTGCGCAGCGCCACGGTGCGGCCGTAGTGACTCACGGCGTAGCCGGCCGCGGCCACCAGCAGCACAAACAGCACCTGCGCCGCCACGGCCAGCACGGCCCGGCGGCGTCGCTGCTCGGGCGAGGGCGGGAAGAGCGAAAACGTGGTCATTAGGACTGGGGCGTGGGCGGTTGGTCGGAAGGCGGCAGGGCGCGGGCCTGCCGGCGCAGGTACCAGCTCAGGCCGAGCAGCAGCAGCCCGCCGAGCAGGAAAAACAGAGACTTGTTCAGGAAGTCCCAGGTAAGCTTGAAGTAGGCCACCATGGTGGTCAGCACGAAGAGCACCGTGCCGAGGTTGACGCGCTCCGGGGCCTGCTCGCGGAAGCCACGGTACAGCACCGAGCCGGAGTAGGCGTAGAGCACCACCAGCGCCGCCACGGCCAAGGGCAGCCCGCCGGGAAAGTAGTAGCCCGGCAGCAGCAAAAGCCAGTCGGCGGTGCTGGCCAAGCGGCCGCGGGCGCGCTTGCCGGCTACCGAAACCAGCAGCACCAGCAGCAGGGCGCCGAGGAAGCCCACCAGTTGGGGCCGCAGCCGGTCGGTGTAGCTGCCGGCCTCGCCGAACATGGCCAGCCCGAGCATGAACAGAAACGCGGCCACCAGCGGCGGCGCCTGCCAGGCGCGGGCCGCGGGTCGGTCCGGCTGCCAGTCGCCCACGGCGTAAATCAGCATGGCCGGCACGAAAAACCAAGTGATTTTGATGTGCAGAAAGTCAATCAGCAGGGCCGACTGCCACAGCAGACCGGTGGCCAGCACCACGCCGCAGAATCCGTCGGGGCGGCGCCACCAGTAGTAGCCCAGCCCGCCGGCGGTGAGGGCGGCGGTGGCGTAGCTGTAGCTGCTCAGGCTGCCCGCGCTGTAGCCCTGCGCCAAGGCCCCGATAAACACCGTCAGCAGCAGCAGCGTGCGGCTCTGGTACACGTAAGTCAGCACCACGCCGGCCACCACCCAGGCCAGCAGCCCGGTCACGTCGTAGCCGATGAGCTGGTAGAGCTGGCTGGTGAGCACGATGCCGGCGCCGAACAGCAGCAGGCCCAGGCTGACCAGGCCGATGCCCAGGCCGCGCTGCCCGCGCGCCAGAAAATACTCGCCGCCGGCGTAGGCCGCCATCAGCGCGCCGATGAGCAGGGCCAGGCGCAGCGCTTCGGGCAAGTCCTGCCAATTAGCCGCCACCAAACTCAGCGCACTCAGGCCCACCAGGATGGAGCCCAGCAGCGGCAGTAGCCCGATGGCGCGGGGCTGCGCGGGGTAGAGTGCCCGCAATTGTTGGAGCTGCTCGGTGCTGATAATGCCGCGCTCCACCCAGCCGGGCCCTTCGGTATCGAGAAATTGTTGACTCATAATGCGGTTTCAACTTACGTGGAAAGGCGCAGTAATAGCTGATACCCCGGCTACGGATGGGCTACAGGACTTCCGGGCAGCGGGTGCATCGGGCCTTGCGGAAGCTTCGTTGCGCCTTCTGCCGCCCAGCGGCAAACCGGCGCTGCCACGGGCTGCGGTGGTCGGCAACAACGGGGCTTGGCAATGGAGCAGAATCTGTCAACAGAACAATGGGCGCCGCTTCCGCAAGCACGGAAACGACGCCCAACGTAACTTCTTTCGGGGCGGGTGGTGGCGCGCTTAGCGCTTCCAGGCCCGCGTCATTTCGCGCTTGCCGGCCGGCCCGGGCAGCGACTCCACTTCCCAGCCGGCGGCCTTGAGGCTGCGCTTGAACGAGCCCTTGGCGCAGTAGCTCACCAGGCAGCCGCCCGGGGCCGCGGCGGCGTACAGCTGCTGAAACACCTCGTCGGTCCACATATCGGGCTGCTTTTCGGGCGCAAAGGCGTCGAAGTAGATGACCTGGTAGGTGTCCTCAGCCAGGGGCAGATCCTGCAAGGCGCCTTCCAGCTTAAGCAGGGCAAACTGCGTGGTCAGGGCTTCCGGCGTTTCCCAGCTGGCTTCGTGCAGCAGCTCGTAGCACTCCAGCAGCTCGGGGTTGAGAATGTAGCGCTCGGCGCCGAGCTTGCGGATGACGGCGGCCGACAGCGGGTGCTTCTCGATGGTATCGTAAAAAATGGGGGCGGCCGAGGAAAGGCTGCGCTGCAGCGTGAGCAGCGCGTTCAGGCCGGTGCCGAAGCCGACCTCCAACACCCACACGGGGGCCGGGCCGCTGGCTTTGGCTAGGGCAGGTTCCAGTCCGGCTTGCAGGTACACGTGCAGCGCCTCCTGCACGGCGCCGTGCGTGGAGTGGTAATGCTCGTCGAGCGCGGGGACGTACAGCGTATTGGAGCCGTCGGCCGTGGGGCGTACTTCTACAATCATTGGGAGAACGGTGAAGAAGGGGAACTGGGGAGAATGAACCGGTTGGGGAGCCGGGCGGCGGGGTAAGATACGGGCAAAACGTTCGTTCACCAATTCGGCATGCCGATATTTGTCGACCCAAAAAACTTGTCTTTCAACGCGCTGCCGGTGCCCCGCGGCGCGGCCTTAATCGTAGCCGCGGCCCGGGAAGTTGCACCCGAGCCGCGCTTTTTTTGTCAATTCATGGCCCGAATCAAAGTTGTCCTGCCCGAATCCTTTTCCATCACGGCGGAGCTGCCCGTTCGCATTACCGATCTGAATTACGGTGCCCACCTCGGCAACGATGCCCTGGTGAGCTTGCTGCACGAGGCGCGGGTGCAGTTTCTGCGCCGCATGCAGCTCACCGAATTCGACCCCGCCACCCGGCAAGGCTTCATCATGGCCGACCTCGCCGTGGAGTACAAGGGCGAGGGGTTCTACGGCGACGTGCTGCAGGTGCGCATGGCCGCCACCGACCTGCACAAGTACGGCTTCGACGTGGTGTACCACGTGCAGACCACCGCCGGCCGCGACATTGCCCGCGCCAAAACCGGCATGCTGTGCTTCGACTACACCACCCGCAAGCTCAGCCCGCTGCCCGCCGACGCGGCCGCCCGGCTAGCCGAGCGGGCGGGGGAAAGCGAAAGTCGGTAGAGGAAAAAAGGCTGTTCTGTCTCAACCAGCTCGACAGGGCGTTCTGGCTCAATAGGTTCGCGTCTCACAATGCCTGCCGCCGCCGGGAACCTATGCGGCGGCTTGTTTGTACCTTTGTGCTATGATCACGCTGCCCATCGTCACCAAACGCGACATTCGTAAACTCTCGCTCGACGAGCTGAAAGCCTTCTTCGTGGAGCACGGCGAAAAGCCCTTCCGCGCCAAGCAGGTGATGGAATGGCTGTGGCGCAACGTGGCCCACTCCTTCAGCGAGATGAACAACATCTCGCTGAGCACCCGCGAGCTGCTCGACGCGCACTTCACCATCAACGCGGTGCAGATCCACACCCAGCAGCAAAGCTCGGACGGCACCATCAAGTACGCCTTCCGTTTGCACGACGGCCACCTCGTAGAGGGCGTGCTCATCCCGAAAGATGAGCGCATGACGGCGTGCATTTCCTCGCAGGTGGGCTGCTCGCTGACGTGTAAGTTCTGCGCCACCGGCTACATGGAGCGCAAGCGCAACCTCGACACGGCCGAAATCTTCGACCAGGTGGCCATCATTGCCCAGCAGGCCCAGGAGCACTTCGGCACCCCGCTCACCAACATCGTGTACATGGGCATGGGCGAGCCGCTGCTCAACTACGCCAACGTGCTCAAGAGCGTGGAGCGCATCACCGACAACCGCGAGGGCCTGGGCATGGCCGCCCGCCGCCTCACGGTGAGCACCGCCGGCATCTCGAAGATGATCAAGAAGCTGGCCGACGACGGCTTCAAGGCCAACCTCGCGCTGAGCCTGCACGCGCCCACCGACGAGAAGCGCAACACCATCATGCCCATCAACGAGTCGAACTCGCTGCCGGTGCTGAAGGAAGCCCTGCAGCACTACCACCAGGTGACGGGCCGCATGGTGACCTACGAATACATCGTGTTCGACAACTTCAACGACTCCATCGAAGACGCCAAAGCCCTGCTGGAAATCACCAAATGGATTCCCTGCAAGGTCAACCTGATCGAGTACAACCCCATTGCGCCGGCCGCCTTCCTCAACGCCCAGGAAGACCGCCTCGTGCCCTTCATGAAGTACCTGGCCGACCGCGGCGTGCAAGTAAACGTGCGCCGCTCGCGGGGCAAGGACATCGACGCGGCTTGCGGGCAACTGGCTACCAAGGAAGGCCAGCCCCAGCCGGCCTAACGAGCTGCGGCCAACGCAAACGGCCCGCCGCGCAAGTCTGCGCGGCGGGCCGTTTGCGTATTTCGGGGCGGGTCGGCTCAGGGCTGGGTGGTGAAGGCGGCCGTCTGCGTGGGGCACTGCTTGGCCATCAGGCCACCCACTTTGGCGCCCATGGCGGTGATGCGCGGCATGTCTTGCAAAAAGCCCGCGCCGTACTGCTGGGTCAGCTCGTTGGCGTGGGCTCTGATCTGGCGCTCCATCGTTTTCTGCACCAGGGCCATGCGGTCGGCTTTGGGCATCTTGAGCAGGGGTTTCTTGGCGTCCTGGGCCGAGAGGTCGGTGCAAATGTCGGTGGCCAGCTTGGTGAGCAGGGGCCGTTCGGCGTCGCTGACGGTCAGGTCGGGCGCGCTGCCGGTGTCCGTGCCGGCCAGGCGTGCAAACAGCGTCAGGGCCACGGGGCAGTCGGCGGCAAGCTTGGTGGACACGCGCTGGCCCATGGCCTGCATGGCGGCCTGGGCGTCGGCGCCACTGGCCTTCATGATCTGCTCAATTTCCTGCGGGTGGTTCATGGCCACCTGCGTCATCGACTGCTGCAAGGTGTTCATGGCTTCCTGCTGGCTGAGCAGGGCGAAGGACTTGGCGGCGTTGAGCTTCTCGAAATCCTGGCAGATTTCGCTGCTAAGCTGGCTTTCCAGCTGCGCCGTGCTGGCCGGGGCGGCGGGTTTGGTCTGGGCAAGGGCGGCGAAGGGCAGCAGCGCGGCGGCTAGCGCGAGGAAATAACGGGGCATACCAAAGAGTGTATTTCTCAAAGGTAAGCCGGGCGTTCGGAAACCGGCCGGCGCTACCGAATCCGCTCCAGGTGGAAGGTGCCCAGGGGCGTGGCCGCGCCGCCGGGCGCCAGTGGGCCGCTGCTGATGAGCCGCACCAGCTGCACGGGGAAGCTGGGCTCGTCGGGGGACGTAAAATCCGCGCCGCTGTCAGTGCCGGCGTCGTAGGCGCGGGCCGGCACGCTCAGGTGCGGCTGCCACTGGCCGGCGGCGTCGAGCAACGAGGGGCTTTCCAGGGCCACAAACCAATCGGGGCTGGGCGCAATCATGCTCACGGCCGTGACCAGCGGGTGCTGCGCGTCGACGGTCACCGTATCCACGAACTGGCCCGGCGAGCCGATGGCGCCCAGACGGCTTTCGAAGCGCAGGCCCACTAGCTGGTTGCGCGCCAGGGCTTCCAGTTCGCTGCGCAGAGCCGTATTGTCGCCGCGCTCGGCCATGTCTTTGATGCCCGCGCTGGCCACGGTGCCGGGGCGGTAGAGCGCCCGGTAGGCGTCGTCGCCGATGCCGGTGCTGCCGGAATGGGCGTGCGCGGCGCCGATCAGCCGCGAAAAATGCGCGCCGGCCGGATAAGCGCCGGAGTGAGTGGCCGGGCTCCAGGTGGCTTCGAATGTGACGCGGTAGGTGGCCGGCCCGGGTGCCGGCCGGGCGTCTTTGTCGGTCTGGCAGGCCGAGGCCGCCAGCAACACGGGCAGGAACAAGCGCTTCATGGGCCGCAACGGATAGAGTCTGGGCTACCAACGTCCGGGCAGGGCCAGTTCGTGCGTGTCACCACCCCGCTGCTTAGCCGCGCCAGCGGCCTTCGGCGTGGGGGCGGCCGGTTTTCTGCTCTTCCAGGCTTTCCCCGGGCGGCACCTCGCGCACTTCGATGCGCACGGCGTGGGCCTTGGGCACCACGTGGGCGCCGTAACAGTCAGCGTATTGCTGGGTGAGCTCGGCCCCGAAGAAGATGATGAGCGAGGAGTAGTAAATCCAGACCAGCAGCACGATGATGGAGCCGGCCGCGCCGAAGGCGGAGCCGGGGTTGGCGGTGCTGATGTAGAAGGTGAGCAGGTACTTGCCGAGCACGAACAGCCCGGCCGTGAACAGGGCGCCCACCCACACGTCGCGCCAGCGGATGACCGCGTCGGGCAGGAAGCGGTAGATCAGGGCGAAGAGCACCGTGGTGATGCTGAATGACAGCACGAAATCGACCAGGCGGATGAGCACCACGGCCACGTCGGGCATGATGCGCTGCAGGTAGCCGGTGAAAAAGCTGAGCGTGGCGCTAATCACGAAGGAAATCAGCAGCAGCAGGGCAATGCTCAGAATCAACCCGAACGAGAGGACCCGGTCGCGGACAAACTGCTTGACGACGCCGGCGTTGCCGTCGGTTTTCACCCGCAGGTTCCAGATGCTGTTGAGGCTTTCCTGCAGGGTGACAAAGAACGTGGTGGCCGTAAAAATCAGCGTGCCGATGCCCAGCGCGGCCGACATGCCGCCCTGCCGCTGCTGGTTGAAGCTGTTGATGGAGTCCTGAATGGTCTTGGCCGCGTCGGGGCTCACCAAGCCGTTGAGTTGAGCGTACACCTGCCCCTGAATGGCCTCCTGGTCGAAGAGGGCACCGGCGGCGGTGATGACGATGAGCAGCAGCGGCGGCAGCGAGAGCACCGCGTTGTAGGACAGGGCCGCGGCGAGGCGCAGGGAGTTGTTCTCGTTGAACTGCCCCACGGTGGTGCTCAGCAAGGAAGGCAGCGAGGAAAAGCGGAAATGGGAAGCCATGAGCAACGTGGCCGCGGGGCGGCATGGTGGGTTCTGCGCGGTACTACGCGCCGGCCGGCCCGGGCGTTGACGTCGAGCTTGCGGCGCGGCTCAGCGGCGCAGCGTCCAGCGCAGCGTTTGCAGCGGTGCCGCCTTGATGGCCGCGCTCAGCTCCTCGTCGTCTCGGAACTGCAACTGGCGCACCACGGCCGCTTCCACCGACACCTCAAATTCCGGCGCCGCGAAGGGCCAGGGCGTTACGTGCACGGTTTCATCGGCGCGCTGGCGCAGGTCGTAGCGGCGCCCGTCGGGCCCCAGGCTGATTTCGAGGGCGCGCTCCATTTCGGGCAGCTCGCGGCGGCACAAAATCAGGCTCAGCCGGTCGCACCACTGCAGCAGGGCGTAGGCTTGTTGGGTCTCGTCTTTTTTCACCGGCAGCTCGCGGCGCCAGCGTTGCTGGCACCGGCGCAGCTCGTCGAGGAAGGCATCGGTGGCCGGGCTTTGGCCGCGCAGCTCCTCGTACAGAAAGCTCAGGTGCATGCTGGTGAGCAGGCTGCGCCAGCGGCCCTGAAACCGGGCCTCGCGCAGCACCTCCCGGGCCTGTTCGGGCGAGAAGTCCTTCATGGTGAAGTTGGCCGGGGCGCCGGTGGGCGTGAGGGCGTAGCGCCCGTCCCAGCGGCGCTGCCCGTCGTCGTGTTGGGCAGCGGCGGCCAGCAGGCCCACCCACCGGTCGGGCGGCAGAAAGGCGGGCCACTGGTGCAGCAGCTGCGCCGCCAGCAGGGCGTGGGCCTGTTGGTAGATGATTTGCCAGCCGTCGGCGGTGTAGTTGACTATCATGGGCGCATCGAAAAGCTGCTTTCGATACGCAGGCCGGGCCAGAACGATGTAACGGGGCCTTGGGCGCAGGTATGCGGGCGGCGTTTCTTGGGGTGCACATAACAACAGCAAGGCTCCGCGGAAGCAATTCCGCGGAGCCTTGCTTACGGGCCAAGAATCTAAAAGCGGCTGCCGGCGTGGCTTACTTCGCGGCGGCGGCCAGCGGCGCCAGGTACTGCGGCTCCGCGTGCAGGTGCTGCAGCATGTCGGTCGTCATTTTGTGCAGGTCGAACTGCGGCTGCCAGCCCCAGTCTTCGCGGGCGCGGCTGTCGTCGATGCTCTTGGGCCAGGAGTCGGCAATCTGCTGGCGCGAGTCGGGCTGGTACGAGACCTGGAAGTCGGGCAGATGCTGCTGAATGCTGCGGGTGATTTCGGCCGGCGAGAAACTCATGGCGCCCAGGTTGTAGCTGGTGCGGATTTTCACTTGCTCGGCCGGGGCGTGCATCAGGTCCAGCGTGGCCTTGAGCGCATCGGGCATGTACATCATCGGCAGATAGGTGTCCTGCTGCAAGAAGCACTGGTAGGGCAGGCCCTGCGCGGCGTGGTGGTAGATGTCGACGGCGTAGTCGGTGGTGCCGCCGCCGGGCAAGGATTTGTAGCCGATCAGGCCGGGGTAGCGCAGGCTGCGCACGTCGAGGCCGTGGCGGCGGAAGTACCAGTCGAGCCACAGTTCCCCGGCCTGCTTGCTGATGCCGTAGACCGTGCCGGGGTCCATGACGGTGTACTGCGGGGTGTTGTCGCGCGGGGTATTCGGGCCAAACACGGCAATGCTGCTTGGCCAGTAAATGCGCGGCTTGTCGTATTCCAGCGCGGCGTTGAGCACGTTGAACAGGCCGTCCATGTTCAGCTGCCAGCCAAACTCCGGGTTCTTTTCGGCCGTGGCCGAGAGCAGCGCGGCCAAGTGGTACACCTGCTTGGGGCGGTACTTCTGCATCACTTCGCCGAGGCGGGTCCGGTCGAGCACGTCGAGCTGCTCGAAGGGGCCGGCTTCGGCCAGCTCCGGGTGCTTGGGCAGGCGCACATCGGCCGCAATGACGTTCGAGGCGCCGTAGCGCTGCCGCAGTTCGTGGGTGAGTTCGAAGCCGAGTTGGCCGCCGGCGCCAATAACCAGAATGGTGTCGCCTGTGCTGCTGGTGCTCATGGGGTGGAGAAGGGGAAGGAGTGGGGGAATGCCGATCAGGGGAAACGCGCCGCGGGGCCGCCGCGGGCCGTGGGCAAAGATACCCGGTTTGCCGCGGGGCTACACCGCCCGCGGGCGGGTGTGCAACGGTCAGGCTTGGTACGGGTATCTTTGGGGTATGATGCACAAGACTATACGCGTGATGATGCGCCGCGGGCTCGGCCTGCTCGCCGGCCTGGGGCTACTGGCCGGGGCTGCGCAAGCCCAGACGACGGCTTATCCCTACCGCAACCTGGTGATGGAAGGCGGCGGCATCCGCGGCGTGGCCTACGGCGGCGCCCTCGAGGAGCTGGACCGGCAGGGCGTGCTGCGGGGCATCGAGCGGGTGGGCGGCACCTCGGCCGGGGCCATTCAGGCCGCGCTGCTGGCCGTGGGCTACACGCCGGCCGAAATCGTGCAGGAAGTCAACAACACCCCGATTCAGCGCTTCAACGACGGGCGCTGGTTTTTCTTCGGCGGCTCGCACCGCATGCGCAAGCAGTACGGCTGGTACCTCGGCGACGCGCTGGCCAACAAAATAGCCGGGCTGGTGGCCCGCAAAACCGGCAAGCCCAACCTCACCCTCGGCGAGCTGCACCAGCTGGCCCAGCAGCAGCCCGGCCGCTTCCGCGACCTGTACACCACCGGCACCAACCTCACCCTGCAGCGCGTGCAGGTGTTCAGCTACGAAACCAACCCGCAGATGCGCGTGGCCGACGCGGTGCGCATTTCCATGAGCATTCCGCTCTACTTCCGCGCCGTGCTGCTCGATGCCGGGGGCAACGTCATCCAGGGCAAGCCGGCGAAAGACCAGCCCGTGCAGGTGATGGTCGACGGCGGCATGCTGGCCAACTACCCCATCGACCTGTTCGACAAGCCCCGCTACCTGCCCGCCGGCACCGCCCCGGCGCCCGACGCCCGCGGCAACGTGTTCAACCCCCAGACGCTGGGCTTGCGCGTCGACCGGGCCGAGCAGATTGCCCTCGACACGCTGCCCACCGGCCGGCAGGCCCTGGCGCCCTACGAAATCCACAACTTCGGCTCGTACGTGGGGGCGCTTTACAACCTGACGGAGGAAAACCTGAACCCCGCCCGCCCCGAGGACTGGTCGCGCACGGTGAGCATCAACACCGCCGGCTTCGCCCCGAAAATCAAGCGCATGTCGGAGGCCGAAAAGCAGCAGCTGATGGACAGCGGCCGGCGCGGGGTGCAGGCCTACCTGCAGCGCGCCCAAGCCAAAAAATAACCGGCCGGCGCTAACTACGCACTGCAAAACCCGCAGTTGGCGCAGCGCGAAATCCGCATTTGTAGCGCAGCCGGGGCCCAACGGCGCGCGTTTAAGCCTACAGAAGCCCTCGTCAGATGCGGCAACTCGCGTGGGTGTCAGGTGTGGTAACCACGCGGACGAGCGGCTTCCCTTCTAGCGCCCCTTCGGCAGACGGCCGGAGGGGCGTTTGCCGTTTGGCCCGCGGCAAGAAGGCGGCATCGTCGGCTGGGAAGCAATGGCCGAGTATCTTGGTTATTTAGACTTTTTCTAATCAACTGTATAAACTTTATCACAAAATCACGGCGGGTTGTTAATCCGCAAAGGTGCGTTGCTTTCTTTGCTGCTCTTTGGAATGATTCCAAATAATAAAGCGACTCATGAACATCCGCCGCCTGCTAGCAATAGCACCCATCGTTTCGGTTACTGCGCTGCCCGCCTGGGCCCAGCAAGCCGCCACCATCCGAGGCACCGTCACGACCCAGGACGGCGCGCCGGCCGAAGCCGTCAGCGTCGGCCTGCGGGGCCGCCCCCAAGGCGCCATTACCAACGCCAAGGGCCAGTTCGTCATCGAGCGGGTGCGCGACGGGGACTACACCGTGGTGGTGTCGGCCGTGGGCCTGCAGACGACGGCCAAAGCGGTGACGGTGAGCGGCGGGCAGGGCGTGACGGTGGATTTCGTGCTGGCCGAAAGCGCCCAGCAGCTGCGCGAAGTGACGGTGCGCGGGGCCCGCATCAACCGCTTTGCGCGCCCCTCGAGCGAGTACGTGGGCAAGATGCCGCTGCAGAACATCGAGAATCCGCAGGTGTACCACAGCATCGGCAAGGAAATCCTGACGGAGCAGCTCGTGTTCAGCGTCGACGACGCGACGCGCAACGCCCCGGGCATTCAGCGCATGTGGGAGGCCACCGGCCGCTCCGGCGACGGGGGCAGCTACTACAACACCCGCGGCTTCATCGTGCAAAGCCAGCTGCGCAACGGCCTGGCGGGCAACGTGACGGGCAGCATCGACGCGGTGAACCTGGAGAAGCTCGAAGTCATCAAAGGCCCCTCGGCCACGCTCTACGGCTCGGCCCTGACCTCCTACGGCGGGCTGATGAACCGCGTCACGAAGACGCCCTACGACCACACCGGCGGCGAAATTGCCGTGGCGGCCGGCTCCTACGGCCTGCACCGCGTCAGCGCCGACGTGAACCTGGTGGACGGCAACACGCCCGCCGACCAGCCGCGGACCCTGGCTTTCCGCCTGAACACGGCGTACCAGTACGAAGACAATTTTCAGGGCCAAGGCTTCAACAAGAGCATTGCCGTTGCGCCCAGCTTAAGCTACCGCCCCACCGAGCGGCTGACCATCAACCTGGACGCGGAATTTTTGAAGGGCCGCGGCACGGGCAAGCAGATGTTTTTCTCGCTGAGCGGCACCGGCCTGGGCGTCCGCCGCGCCGACGAGCTGCCGCTGGACTACCGCGAATCGTACACCGGCACCGGGCTGGCGGCGGATTCGCGCAGCACCAACCTGTTCGGGCAAGTGAACTATCAGCTGGCGCCGGGCTTCACTTCTTCCACCAACTTTAGCAGCAGCCACAGCTTCTCCGACGGCTTCGGCGCCTACTTCTACCTGAACCGCGACCGGAACGGCGCCTTCTTGGTGACCCGCGCCGACCAGTCGACCGACAACAGCACCCAGGGCGTGGCCGAGGTGCAGCAGCTGTTCAACGGCGACTTCCGGCTCGGCACCCTGCGCAACCGCGTGGTGCTGGGCCTGGATTACCTGCACGTCGACTCCGACCAGCACTTCTTCTACACCACGTTCGACCAAGTGCCGCTGGGCGCCCCGCGCAGCACCTATGCCGCCTTTAACGCCGCCGCGCTGCAGGCCAAGTACGACGCCAGCGGCCCGGACGGCGTGTACCCGGCCGTGAGCAAGCGCCGCACCAGCAGCGCATTTGCGTCGGACGTGCTGAACCTGAGCGAGCGGCTGAGCGTGCTGGCTGCCGTGCGCGTGGACCGCTTCAGCAACCAAGGCGTGACCGGCACCCAGGACGACGACTACTCGCAGACGGCCGTGTCGCCGAAGTTCGGGGTGGTGTTTCAGCCGGTGAAGGACCGCGTGTCGGTGTTTGCCAACTACCAGAACAGCTTCAGCAACCGCGGCGCCTACAATGCCTACGACGTGGCCGCCGCCGACAGCGTGGTGCAGCGCCTGGCCCGGCTGGAGCAGGCCAACCAGGTGGAAGTTGGCCTGAAAGCGGACGCCTTCGACGGCAAGCTCACGGCCACGGTCAGCTACTACGACATTCGGGTGAAGGACCTGCTGCGCACCGACCCCAACCCGCTGGCCGCCGCCAAGTACCTGCAGGTGCAGGACGGCACCCAGCGCAGCCGCGGCGTGGAGCTGGACGTGGTGGCCAACCCCTGCGCGGGCTTGAACGTGGTGGCCGGCTTCAGCTACAACGACGCCAAGCTGACCCGCGCCAGCGAAGCCGAAAACGGCCGCCGCCCCGCCACGGCCGGCTCGCCCTACTTGGCCAACCTCTGGCTGAGCTACCGCCTGCCCGAAACGCTGGTGCGCGGCCTGGGCCTGGGCTTCGGCGGCAACTACGCCAGCGACAACCGCATTCAGAACCTGAAAACCGACGTGTTCATCCTGCCCAGCTACACCGTGCTGAACGCCTCCGTCTTCTACGACCAGCCCACGTTCCGCATTTCGGCCAAGGTGGACAACCTCACCAACGAGCGGTACTGGACCGGCTACACCACCATGAACGCGCAGAAGCTGCGCAGCCTCGTGGGCTCGGTGGCCTACAAGTTTTAACCAAGCGGGACGGGCGGTGCCCCGGCCGCGGCGGCTTGGGCAACAGATCAGCGGAGTGATGAGTGCACGGTGGCTGATGCGCCCAAGCTGCCGCAAGCCGCGGCGCCGCCCGTCCGGTTTTACCTTCTGGCATTAGGCCTATGACGCCTTTTAAAAAAGCCATCGGCAAGCTGCACCTCTGGCTCGGTCTCGCGTCCGGGCTCGTGGTGTTTATCGTGAGCTTGACCGGGGCCATCTTCGCCTTTCAGGACGATATCCGGGACCTGACCGAGCCCTGGCGCAAAGTGACGCCGCGGGCCGCGGCGCCGCTGCTGCCCTCGCGGCTGCAGGCGGCGGCCCTGGCCGCGCACCCCGGCGTGGCGGCCGCGGAATGCTGGACCACCTACTTCGGACCGGAACGCTCGGCCACGGTGTTCTTCACCGACAAGGCCGGAGCGCCCATCATGGTGTCCTTGAATCCCTACACCGGGCAGGTGCTCCACGAAACAGACCTGCGCACGCACTTTTTCAGCATCGTGCAGGAAATCCACATGCACCTGCTGTTGCCCGAGCCCGTGGCCAAGTGGGTGGTGGGCGGCGGCATCAGCGTGTTCGTGGTGTTGCTGCTGACAGGCCTGGTGCTCTGGTGGCCCCGGCGCCGGCATGAGCGGAAGCAGCGCTTCGCCATCAAGTGGGGGGCGCGCTGGCGGCGCGTCAACTACGACTTGCACAACGTGCTCGGCTTTTACGCCGCCAGCATCGGGCTGGTGCTGGCCCTGACCGGCTTGTTCATGATTTTCCCCTGGATGCTGGAATCAAGCATGTTCGTCATCAACGGCGGCCCGGTGGACCCGCGGGAAAAGATGACGGCCAAAGTCGATACCCGGCAGCCGGCGCCCACCGCCGCCCAGCCCCTGCCCGACGTGGTGTACCGCACAGCCCGGCGCCTCTCGCCCCGGGCCGAAATGATTCTGCTGGGTCCGACGGGCGGCGGCAAAGACCCCGTGTACTGCTGGGCCTACGGCAAAACCCTGCACTACTACCACCGCGACGAGTACGCCTTTCACCCCGCGTCGGGGCAGGTACTGCAGTTTCTGCCCCACGCCCGCAAGAGCGCGGCTACCCGCTTTGCCGACATGAACTACGACCTGCACACCGGCCAGATTCTGGGCTTCGGCGGCAAACTCGTGGCCTGCCTGGCTAGCCTGATTGCGGCCAGCCTGCCCGTCACGGGCACTGTCATTTGGTGGGGGCGCCGCCACAAAACCAAGAAGCCCAAGCCCCGCGCGGCCCTGGCCTGAGGCCTTATCCACCGCGTGTGCATAGCCGTGTGGAAAACTCGCAGGCACCGCGGCCGCCGGCGGCACCGGCCGTCATTGCGAGCGAAGCGCGGCAATCCTTCCTCTAGCAGCACCGCCGCTCCAATCCTTGCTGACCAACAACAGCCCCGCCCGAAACTTCGCGTCTGGCGTTTCGGGCGGGGCTGTTGTTGGTCGAGTGGTTTTCGGTTTGTGCCAGTTAGGCCGTCGTGCTTCCTCGCAATAACTACCGGTGCTACCGTCGAGTGCCTCACAATAACGGCTGGGGCTGCCGTTCGCCGCCGGTGACGCCGCTAGGGCAGGCGCTGGTGGCGGGGCACGTTGAAGAGCAGGGAGGTGGCCAGCGGCACCAGAAACATGAGCACCGTCAGCACCGTCAGGCCCACGTCGGCGGCTTGGCTTTCGAGGAAGATGCTGACGGGGTGCTTGGGCTGAAAATGATCGAACAGCGACAACACCAGCTTCAGGCCCAAGATGCCGATGACCAGAAAGGCGGAGGTTTCGAGGAAGGGGTAGCGCGCCATCAGCAGCACGAAGGCCTGGGCCACCAACCGCATGGCCAGAATGCCAATGAAGACCCCGATGCAAACCAGGATCAGGTTGTCGGTGAAGGCGACGACGGCAAAGACGTTGTCGATGGAAAACGCTAGGTCCATGAGCTCAATCAGCGCCACGGTGGCCCAGAACTGCCCAAAAGCACCCAGCGTGCGGCGGTACAGCCAGCTTTTCTCCTTCACCGGCGCGTCGTTGTCGTCCTCGTCCGCGCTGCGGCCCTTGGGCCGAAACTGCTGGTAGCAGAGGTAGAGCAAGTACAAGCCGCCCAGGGGCTTGAGGTACCAGAAGTTGATCAGAAAAGACGCGAACAGCAAGCAGATGCCGCGAAACACGTAGGCCCCGATGATGCCGTAGCGCAAGGCTTTCTGGCGCTGCTCCTTGGGCAGGTCGCCGACCATGGTGGCCAGCACCGCCGCGTTATCCACGCTGAGCAGGCTTTCGATGATGACCAGGTTGCCGACGATGGCCGCTGCTGCCAGCGGGTTGTCGAGAATCTGTTGAAGGTGGACGTTCATGCAGCAGAAAACCGCGGACGAGCCGAAAAGTCCGGCCGCATCCCCGGCGAGGGGGTAAAATGCAAAACAAGCGGTTTTACGCCGGCCGGCGGCGCAGGGTGGTAAGCTCGGCCGTCAGCCGGCCCGGACGGCGGCTTAGTTCAGCCCCACCTTGCCCTTTACCGACTCGAAAATCTTGACCGAATCGAAGCCCACGCCGCGCTTGAAAACGAGTTCCATGCGACGCAGTTGCTGGATGTCCTGCTCCGGGTCGCCGTTGATGAGCACCAAGTCGGCCTGCTTGCCGGCTTCGATGGAGCCGATTTCCCGCTCGCGGCCCAGGTACACGGCCCCGTTCAGGGTGCTGATTTTGATGGCCTGCACCGGCGTAAACCCGGCTTCCACCAGCAGCTCCACCTGGCGGCGGTTGGCGTAGCCGGCAATGGTGCGGCCGGCCCCCGTGGGGTCGGTGCCCGCCACGAGCAGGCCGCCGGCGTCGTGAAACTGCTTTTCCCAGCCCAGCTCTTTCTTAAACAGCGCCGCGCTGGCCGAGTCTTTCTTCTGATTCAGCTCCCAGGTCTTGGTTTCGCGCTCCTGCAGCTGCGGAATCAGCGCCTCCAGCCCGCCGCCCAGCACGACTTCGCGGCCGGTGTAGGGCTCAAATACCGGCAGGGTGGAGGTCAGGGCCACCTTCCGGCTGATGAGCAGGCGGATCAGGCTTTGCATCTCGGGCGCGTTGGCGGGCAGTTGCAGAAGTCCTTTGCGGGCGGCGGGATAGTCGCAGTTGTCGGGCTGCTTGCCGGCGGCGAAGTCGGAGCTGGCCATGAAGCCGTGCTCCAGGTTGTCGATGCCCAGTTCGGCGGCTTCGCGGTAGCTGACGGCGCAGAGGTGGCCCGTGACTTTGAGCTGGCGCCGGTGGGCTTCTTGCACCACGGCCGCGAGGTCGGCGCGGGTGGCGTGCATGTACATCTTAAAGGAAGTGCAGCCCCGGTCGGCCCAGAAGGCGGTGGCGCGGGCGGCGTCCGCCGGGCCGTTGATGGTGTTCAGGGCCGGAATGTCCATGCCGGGCTCCTCCATATAGGGCGCCGTCACGTCGATGTCGGGCCCGATGAGCTTGCCCTCGGCCACCATGCGCTTGATGGCCAAATCCGTCTGCGGCTCGATGCTGCCGGCGGTGCGGATGGTGGTGGCCCCGCCCGCCAGGTACAGCCGCGGGAAGGAGTAGGGCATCTGCGCGATGTTGAAGTACTGGCCCGTGGGCATGGTGTAGTAGAGGTGCTCGTGCAGCATCACCAGGCCCGGAATCAGCGTTTTGCCGGCGCAGTTGATGACCTGCGCATCCTTGGGCACCTTCACTTTCTTGAGCGGCCCCACCTGCTCGATGCGCCCGTTGCGCAGCAGCACGGTCTGGTGCAGCTGCGCCGGCCGCCCCGTGCCGTCGATGACCTTGGCATCGGTGAGGGCAATGAGCGGCGCCTCGGTGCGGATGAACTCGCGCGTTTGGGCAGTGAAGGCGGGCTGGGTTTGGGCCTGCGCGGCGGCGGGCAGCAGCAGGGCCAGGGCGAGGCGGAGCAGGCGGTTTGGCGAGGGTAGCATAAGCAACGGTGGCGCAAGGAGCAGCGCGCAAGTATACGCAGCGGCCCGGCGCCGCTGCCGCGCGGTTGTTGCGGCGCCGGGCCGCCTCGCGTCCGGCACCCGCTACGGCTCGGAGCGCAGCCGCCCGCGCCAGTAGGCAAATTCGCCCTCGGGCAGAAACCAGCTGACCTCGCCCCGCTGCGGCCGCATCATGCCCCCGAGGCGGGCGTAGCCGCCGAAGGTGCCGCCCCAGGGCGTGGGCACGCCGTGCCCGTTCACGTCGCGGAAACGGGCCGGGGTGTACACGCGCACCACTTCGCCCTGCGCCCCGAAGTGAAATTCCAGGCTGACCGTGGTGGAGCCGTCGGTGAGCGTGGCCAGGGCGCGGTGTTCGTCGAGGGGACTCCAGCGCACGCCCTGCCCGGGCAGCAGGGCCGTGGGGTACCACACCGCCTCGGCCAGGTAGCGCAGCAGGGCGCCGGCGTTGAGGTCGGGGCGGCCCGCCTCATCGACCACCGGCACCACCCCCGCGAAAGCGTCTTGCATGGCGCCGGCGCCGCCCAGGTAGGCGTCGCGCACGCGCACGGGCAGCACGGGCAGCAGCCAGATGCGCGCATCCCAGACGAAGCCGGGCGGCATCGTTTGCACGTGGTGGTCGGCCGTGAAGGGGCTCCAGGGCGCGTCGGGGGCCGTGCGAAACTCGCCCTGCTCGTGCAGGCGCGCCCGCCGCACCGGAAGTTGCCCCGGCGCCAGGGCGAAGCGGAAATAGCGCGCCACCGGGGCGGGCAGCCCCGCCAGCTGTTCGGGCTGGTATGCGGGCGGCGCGGCCGCGGGCTGGTCGAGCCGGGCCACGGCGCGGGTGGTGGCCCGGTTCCAGCGCAGCGTGCCCAGGGCGGCCACTCCGGCGGCCGCGGCTAGCAATCCGCCGGCGACGCGGCCGGCCACTGTTACCCAGTGTTTCATGGCAATCAGCAATTGGTTTTGGTGGTGGGTGCCGCTACGCTGCGCCCATAGCCGTCGGGCGGCCGGTGCGCCGCCGCACGGACCCGAAAGTAGAGCCCGCGCCGGCCCGAAACCATGACGTTTGTCGCCGGCCGCCGCGCCCGCTCGCCCCGACAATCCCGTAAGCCGTAGCTTTGGGTAGGCCGCCGGTTTGCCGCTGGCCGGCCGTACCTTCGCCCACCGATTTCCCCTCAGTTCCCAACCGCATGTACACCACCCTTCAGCCCGACCTGCAGCAGCAGCTCCAGGAAATCAAGGACGCCGGCCTCTACAAAAAGGAGCGCATCATCACCTCGCCCCAGGGCGCCGAAATCGAAACCAACGAGGCCGGCGACGTGCTCAACTTCTGCGCCAACAACTACCTGGGCCTTAGCTCACACCCCGAGGTCATCAAAGCCGCCAAGGAAGCCATCGACTCGCACGGCTACGGCATGTCGTCGGTGCGCTTTATCTGCGGTACCCAGGACATTCACAAGGAGCTGGAAAAGAAGCTGGCCGAGTTTCTGGGCACCGAGGACACCATCCTCTACGCCGCCGCCTTTGACGCCAACGGCGGGGTGTTCGAGCCCTTGTTCAACGAGCAGGACGCCATCATTTCCGACGCGTTGAACCACGCCAGCATCATCGACGGGGTGCGCCTGTGCAAAGCGCAGCGCTACCGCTACGCCCACAACGACATGGCCGACCTGGAAAAGCAGCTTCAGGACGCCAAGGAGAAGGGCACCCGCCACCGCATCATCGTCACCGACGGCTCGTTCTCCATGGACGGCACCATCGCCCAGCTCGACAAAATCTGCGACCTGGCCGACAAGTACGAGGCGCTGGTTATGATTGACGAGTGCCACTCCATGGGCTTCCTCGGCAAAACTGGCCGCGGCACCCACGAGTACCGCAACGTGCTGGGTCGCGTCGACATCATCACCGGCACGCTGGGCAAGGCCCTGGGCGGGGCCATGGGCGGCTTCACCTCGGGCCGCAAGGAAATCATCGACATGCTGCGCCAGCGCAGCCGCCCCTACCTGTTCAGCAACACCCTCGCGCCGGCCATCGTGGGCGCCAGCATCCGCGTGCTCGACCTGCTCACCGAAAGCACCGAGCTGCGCGACCGGCTGGAGGAAAACACCAAGTACTTCCGCGAGCAGATGACCGCCGCCGGCTTCGATATCAAGCCCGGGGAGCACCCCATCGTGCCGGTCATGCTCTACGACGCCAAGCTCAGCCAGGATTTCGCGGCTAAGATGCTGGAAAAAGGCATTTACGTAGTGGGCTTCTACTTCCCGGTGGTGCCCAAGGGTCAGGCCCGCATCCGCGTGCAGCTCTCGGCCGCCCACACCCGCGCCCACCTCGACAAGGCCATTCAAGCCTTCATCGAAGTCGGCCGCGAGCTGGGCACCATCAAGGCGCCGGAGGCCCAGCAGCCCGAAGCGGGGCAGGTGGTGACCAACACGCCCTGAGGCTGCACCGCAAATTGATTTTCGCCCGAGGCCCGGTTGCGCAAGCAGCCGGGCTTTGTTGTTGGCAGCGGAATTTGTGGGCCAAGTCCGATAAACGTTACCTTCAAGAGCTGCCCCGCCTCCTGTCATTCCCGCCTTTGCTATGAAATTGCCCGTTGTTATTGCCTGGCTTTTGGCCACCGGTACCGTCTCCGGCTTGCTAACCACACCGCCGGCCGAACGGTCGGGCACGGAAGTAAGCCTGGCGAGTAAAGCCGGCATCGTCACCGGCGCCGACCAAACCGAGGCCTACCTGCCGTACCTGCGGGGCAAGCGCGTGGCCGTGCTGGCCAACCCCACGACCATCATCGGCAAGCGCCACCTGGTCGACAGCCTGCAGAGCCGCGGCGTGCACATCGTGAAGGTGTTCGGGCCGGAGCACGGCTTCCGGGGCAACGCCAGCGCCGGCGTGGTGGTAGCCGACGAAAAAGACCCGGCCACCGGCATTCCCATCATTTCGCTCTACGGCAGCAAGCGGCAGCCCTCGGCCGCGGACCTGGCCGACGTGGACGTGCTGCTCTACGATTTGCAGGACGTGGGCTGCCGCTTCTACACCAACATCAACGCGCTGCGCAACCTGATGGACGCCTGCGCCCAGAACGACAAGGAACTGCTCATCCTCGACCGGCCCAACCCCAACGGCTACCTCGTCGACGGACCCGTGCTCGACATGCAGCTCAAGTCCGGCATCGGGCAATTTCCCATTCCCATTGCCCACGGCCTCACCGTGGCCGAGTTTGCCCAGATGGCCAACGGCGAGAAGTGGCTGCCCGGCGGCAAGCCCTGCCGGCTCAACATCATCCCGGTGAAGAACTACCGGCACGACATGGAGTACATGCTGCCGGTGAAACCCTCGCCCAACCTCAACACCCAGCAAAGCATCCTGCTCTACCCGTCTACCTGCTTGTTCGAGGGCACCGTGCTCAACCACGGCCGCGGCACGCAGTTTCCCTTCACCGTGCTCGGCAGTCCCGCCCTGAAGGGCAAGTTCGACTTCGCCTACACGCCCGTCAGCATTCCGGGCATGAGCGAGACGCCGCTGCACATGAACCAGGTCTGCTACGGCCTGGACCTGCGCCAGTACGACACCCGCGAGCTGCGCAAAACCGGGCGAATCAACCTCGACTGGATGATTACGCTCTACAACGCCTACCCCGATAAGGAGCATTTCTTCGACCGCACCCAGAGCAAGGAAATCGGCAACATCAACGGCCTGGCCGGCACGCTCGACTTCAAAAAGCAAATCGAGGCCGGCAAATCAGCGCCGGAAATCCGGGCCTCCTGGGAGCCGGGGTTGAGCCAGTACAAGCAGATGCGGCGCAAGTACTTGCTGTATAAGTAGCGGCAGCGGCTGGCCTTGCAGAATTTTTCGGCCTTGCTACGGCTGGCACAGGGCTTCGACCTGCTGGGGCGTCAGAAAAACCCGAAACACCGGCGACGCCGCCGGCTGGGCTCCGATGCGCGCCACAATCCGGCAGGGCGTGGAAACGGCGCCCCGGTAATACTGGTACACGTCCACGTCCATGGTCAGGTAGGAGCGGGCCGCCAGCGTATCCGACCAGAAACTGTTGCCGCAGTAGGATTCGGGCAACGTAGCGAAGCTTTTCCACTGGCCGTCCACCTGGAACAGCAGCTGTACCCCGGCCACCGTGGCATCGATGCGGCCAACGGGTAACGGGTGCGGGCCGCCGTTGACGGCGTACATCCGGGCGAAATGAATGCCGTGCGGGCCGTAAATCAAAAAGTCCGGCAACAGCTTCAGCTGCAGGCTGTCGGTGGGGCGCAGCCGCAGGGCCTCCGCCAAGGGCGCGGTCAACTCCTGCTTCTCCTTGAACCAGGCACTCGACGGAAACTCGTAATACCGCGGCGCCTGTTTAGGGGCTGCGCCGCCGCGCTGGCCCAGCGCCGGCCACGCCAGCATCAGGGTCGGCAAGAGGGCTAGGACGACGCGGGCCGTACGCATAAGCTCAAAAAACGCCGCCCGTGGCTTAGGCCGCCACTTCCGCCGCCGAGCCCACCGACGACGCCGGCGTGGCCGGCCGGGGCTGGGCATCGAAGAGGAACTCGTTGAGCTTGGCGCGCAACTCGGAGGAGGAAAGATTGCGGAACACCTCTCCGCCGCGCACCAACGACATTTGGCCCGTTTCCTCGCTCACCACCAGCACCACCGAATCCGTCACTTCCGTCAGGCCGATGGCGGCGCGGTGGCGCAGGCCCATGGAAGCGGGCACGTCGGGGTTTTCGCTCACCGGCAGGATGCAGCGCGCGGCCCGGATGCGGCCCGCCGCGATGATGACCGCCCCGTCGTGCAGGGGCGAGGTTTTGTTGAAGATGCTCATGAGCAGACGCTTGCTCACGGCCGCGTCGAGCAGGTCGCCCGATTCGGCGTAGAACTTCAGATCGGAGGCCTGCTGGAAGGCAATGAGGGCGCCGGTATTCTTGCCTGCTAGGCTCTTGGCTGCCTCCACGAAGGGCGTGACGGACATGCGCTGCAGCGGCGTTTCCTTGCGCCACGAGAACATGCGCATGCGCTCCAGGGCCGTTACCTTGCCGATGTTGAGCAAAAAGCGGCGGATTTCCTGCTGAAACAGGATGATGCCCGCCAGCACGCCCACCGACATAAACTGCCCCAGAATCATGGTGAGCAGCTCCATGCCGGCGGCTTTCACCACCAGGTAGACGAGGTAAATCGACAGAAAGCCCAGGAAGATGCGCAGGGCCACCGAGCCGGTGAGCAGCTTGTAGATCTGGTAGAACAGAATGGTCACCAGCACCACGTCGACGACGTCGATCCAGCCGATGCGCAGGAAGCCGATGGCGACGGGGTTAAACATGGGCGTGAGGGGTCAGAATCAGGTACTAAGCGTGTTTTCGAGCAGGCGGACGGTCTGCACGGCTTCGGCCACGTCGTGCACGCGCACGAGGCGGGCCCCGCCGAGCACGGCCAGGGTATTCAGGGCGATGGTGCCGGGCAGGGCGGCGTCGGGCGTGAGGCCCAGGGGTTTCCAGACGAGGGTTTTACGGGAAAGTCCTACCAAAAGTGGCAAGTCCAAGACGGCGCGCAGTTCGGGCAGCCGGCGCAGCAGCTCGTAGCTCTGCGTCGGGGTCTTGGCGAAGCCAATGCCGGGGTCGAGCACCACGTCGGCGGCGGGCCAGAGGGCGCGCAGGGCCGTGAGCCGGTCGCGGAAGTAGCGCGTGAGGCTGAGCACCAGGTCCTCGTCGTAGTCGGTGAGCTGGGTCATGGTCTGCGGGGTGCCGCGCATGTGCATGAGCACGTAGGGCACCTTGAGCCGGGCCACCGTGGGGAACATCTCTTCGTCGAGCAGGCCCCCGCCGATGTCGTTGATCATGTTGGCCCCGGCCTGCACGGCCTCGTCGGCCACCCGGGCCCGGAAGGTGTCGACGGAGAGAAACACCTGCGGGAAGCGCCGGCGGATGGCTTCGCAGGCGGGCAGCACGCGGCGCAACTCCTCGTCGGGGCTGATGTCCTCGGCGCCGGGGCGGGAGGAATAGCCGCCCAGGTCGAGGATGGCCGCGCCGGCGTCCAGCATCTGCTCGGCGCGGCGCAGCACCTCCGATTCGGCGTCGAGGCGGGAGCCGGCAAAGAACGAATCGGGCGTGACGTTGAGGATGCCCATGACCCGGGGGCGGCTCAGGTCGAGCACGGAGCCGCCGGGGCAGCGCAGCGTCTGCCGGCCCCGAAATAGCGTATCTTGCGCGGACAGACCAGTCATGGGTAGTTGGTGCTTAGTGCTGGGTGCTTGGTGCTTAGTCGGCCGGACAACGGGCGCCGCCTTCAAGGGGCTGGCGCGGCCCCGGCCGAAGCACTAGGCACTACGCACCAAGCACTGTTTTAAAAATAGCATTTTCACGTTGAACGACCAAACCCCGCGGCAGTACGACGAGGTCATTGGGCAGTGCCGGACGCTGTTTCTGGCCAAAACCCACGACTACGGCACGGCGTGGCGCATCCTGCGCCTGCCCAGCATCACCGACCAGCTTTACATCAAAGCCCAGCGCATCCGCTCCATTCAGGAGAAGGGCACGCAGCTGGTGCAGGACCCCATCGACGACGAGTTCGTGGCCATCGTCAACTACTGCGTCATTGCCCTGATGCAGCTGCACCTGCCCGCCGACGCGCCCCTGGACCTCGACGCGGAAGCCGTGGCGGCTACCTACGACGAGGAAATAGCCGAAAACCGCCGCCTGCTCTTCGCCAAAAACCACGACTACGGAGAGGCCTGGCGGCAGATGCGCGTGTCGAGCATCACCGACATCATCCTGATGAAGCTGCACCGCACCAAGCAGATCGAAGACCTGCACGGCCGCACCCTGGCCTCGGAGGGCGTGGAAGCCAACTACCGCGACATGCTCAACTACGCCGTCTTCGCGCTGATTTTGCGCGGCGCGGCGGAGCAGGCAGGGTAGGAGGGGCAGAGCGCTGCGCTCAGGATGACGGGCTTTTTTCTCCCCGCCATTTTTCCGTTTCGGCGAACAATCCGCGTTGTCCAGCCGTTTGCCAGCCGCTTACTTTGTAGATATGTCCACCTCTGCTTCCGCTGCTGCTACTTCGGCCATGACGGCCGGCCGCCAGCCCTCCCACGCCATGCGCACGCTCGTTCGAGTCTGCTGGTTTCTGCTCGGCGCGCTGTTTATTTTTTCGGGGCTGGTCAAGCTCAACGACCCCATCGGCACGGCCTACAAGCTGGAAGAGTACTTCGAGGTCTTTTCGCGCGAATTCGGCTCGTTCTTCATGGTGTTCCACGGCATGGCCCGCACGCTGAGCCTCACGCTCAGCTCGCTGGAAGTGGTGCTGGGCGTGGCCCTGCTGCTGCGCTGGAACCTGCGCACCACGCTCTGGAGCCTGTTCGCGCTGCTGGTGTTCTTCGCCTTCCTGACGTTCTACTCGGCCTACACCAAAACGGTCACCGACTGCGGCTGCTTCGGCGACTTTATCAAGCTCACGCCCTGGACGTCCTTTGCCAAGGACATGTTCCTGCTGCTGCTCTGGGTGGTGATATTCTTCAACCAGCGCTACCTGCGCCGCGTCTTCGCCAAGGGTACCCTGGGCACCATGTACGTCACGTTTGCGCTGGCCGTGGCCGTGGGCATCGGGGTGTACGCGCTAGGCCACCTGCCCTACTTTGATTTCCTGCCCTACAAGGTGGGCAACGATATCGGCAAGCTGATGCAGCCCTCGGCGCCGCTGCGCTACAAGTACATCATGGAGAAAAACGGCACCACGCAGGAATTCACGGAGTACCCCACGGATACGCTCTGGAAATTCAAGCAAATGGTGGCGCTGAACCCCGAGGACGGCCCCAAAATCACGGACTTCCGCGTGTGGGGCGGCGAGCAGGAAGAACTGACCAAGGAAGTGCTCAGCGGCAACAAGCTGCTCATTCTGATTCAGAACACTGACAAGGCCGACCGGGACCGGTTTCCGCTCATCAACAAGCTCATTGCCGGCGCCGATTCCTCCAAAAAGCACATCACCCCGGTGATTATCACCAGCTCCTCGCCCGCGGAGTTCGACGCGTTCCGCCACGAGGTCAACCTGCCCGGCAAGTACTACTTCGCCGACGCGACGGTGCTCAAGTCAATGATCCGCTCCAACCCCGGCTTTATGCTGCTCAAGGACGGCGTGGTGAAGGGCAAGTACCACTACCACGACATTCCCAGCCGCGCCAAGCTGGAAGAGTCGCTGTAAGGCAGTATGATAAGCACGTCATCCTGAGCAACGCGAAGGACCTTATCACGCCGGAACGAGTCGTTGTGACGATGGTCGTTCTGAGGTGGTAAGGTCCTTCGCGTTGCTCAGGATAATAGAAGACAACACGGTATGCTCCTCTTCATCCTGCGCCGCCTGCTGCACGGCATTCTGATCTTGGCCGGCGTGGCCCTGACGGTGTTCCTGCTGTTTCAGGTGCTGCCCGGCGACCCGGTGGCCCTGCTCGCGGGCCAGCGCAGCGACGTGGCCACCCGCGCCGCCATTGCCGCCGACCTCGGCCTCGACCAGCCCGTGGCCGTGCAGCTGGCCGGTTACCTCAACGACGTGTCGCCCGTGGGGGTGCACCCGCGCGACTCGGCCGGGGTGGCCCGCTACGGCGGCCTAACGCTGCTGCCCTTGGGCGGCGAAAAGGCGCTGGTGCTCAAAAAACCCTACCTGCGCCGCTCGTTTCAGTCGAACAAGGACGTGCTCGATATCTTACTTGACCACTTCGACGGCACCTTGTGGCTGGCGCTGGCGGCCATGCTGCTGGCGGCGGTGCTCGGCATAGCTTTCGGCATCGTGGCGGCTTTGCGGGCCCATACCTGGGTTGATCGGACGCTGCTGACGGTGTCGGTGCTCGGCATTTCGGTGCCCTCGTTCGTGGCCGCCATCCTCATTGCCATGACGTTTGGCTTCTACTGGAGCCACTGGACGGGCCTGAGCCTGACGGGGCAGCTGTTCGAAACCGACCCGTTTACGGCCGAGTCGCACGTGGTGTGGCGCAACCTGCTGCTGCCCGCGCTGGCGCTGGGCGTGCGGCCCCTGGCCGTGATTGTGCAGCTCACCCGCGGCTCCATGCTGGAGGTCCTTTCGCAGGATTACGTGCGCACGGCCCGGGCCAAGGGGCTTTCGCGGGGCCGCACGGTGTGGCACCACGCCCTGCAAAACGCCCTGAACCCGGTGGTAACGGCCGTGTCGGGCTGGCTGGCTTCGCTCATGGCGGGGGCGTTCTTCATCGAGTACATCTTCAACTGGAAGGGCCTGGGCACGGTCACGCTGCGCGCCGTCGAAAACCTGGACTTCCCGGTGGTGATGGGCGCCACGCTGTTCGTGGCCTTCCTCTTCGTGGTCATCAACATCGCCGTGGACGTGCTCTACGCCGTGCTCGACCCGCGGGTAAAGCTGTCGTAGGACGAATGCTGAACAGGAACGATGAGTGCTGAACTGAGTCCCGACGGCGCCGAACCGACATCCGCGGCTGCCACCCCAGGAGCGGAAGCCGGCGCGCAGCCGGCAAGCCAACCGGCCAACCCATTCAGAATTCACCTGGTGGGCATGCCCGCCGCCGGCAAAACCACGCTGGGCCGGGGCCTAGCCGCGCGCTTCGAGTTGCCTTTCCGCGACCTGGACGAGGAAATCGTGCGGCGGGAAGGGCGCAGCGTGGCGGAGATGTTTGCGGCCGAAGGCGAAGCGTATTTCCGACAGGTGGAAGCCGATACGCTGCGGGCCGTGCTGGCCGAGCACCCGCGGCTGGTGCTGGCCACCGGCGGCGGCACGCCCTGCTTTCACCACAACATGGCCCTGCTCACCCAAACCGGCCTCGCGCTCTGGCTCGACGTGCCCGTGGCGGAGCTGGTGGCCCGCCTGCAGCACGCCGCGGCCACGCGCCCGCTGCTGGCCGCCCTGCCCGATGCCGCCGCCCTGGCGCGGCGGTTGGAAGAAACATTGGCGGCCCGGCAGGGGTTTTACGGGCAGGCCGCCCTGCGTTGCGCGGGTCTCACCTGCACGGTCGAGGCCGTGTATGCGTTGGTGCAGCGCTACCTCGCCACGGGCTAAAACCTTTGGGGGCGCGGGCGCGTTTGCGCCGCGGTGGCTACTTTTGCCCCTGAATCACACCTTTCCCAATCTACATGGAACAAAAGGCTGCTCCTGCGTCGGGCCAACTCCACAAGCCCAAGCACAAAGGTTCGGCGCAATTGTTTGACAACCCTGTGCTGGAGCGTATGACGCACACGCACATCGCCGCGCCCCTGTCTATCTTCTTCTGCGTTGCCGCCGTCAGCCTGTACTACGGGCTTAGCCGCGGGCTGTTGACCGGTCTGTCGGCCTTTGGGCTGTTTCTGGTCGGCTGGTTTGCCTTCACTTTGGTGGAGTACCTGATGCACCGCTTCCTCTACCACATGAAGACGAACACGCCCGGCAAGGCGAAGTTTCAGTACACCATGCACGGGGTGCACCACGAATACCCCAAGGACAAAACGCGCCTGGCCATGCCGCCCATTCTGACGGTGTTCGTCGCTTCGCTGCTGTTCTTCATCTTCCGCTTCACGTTCGGCAACGCGGGCTTCGGCATTCTGGCCGGGTTCGTGTTTGGGTACGCCACGTACTTGTTCGTGCACTACGCCATTCACGTGTACAACCCGCCGAAGAACTTCCTAAAGTTCTGGTGGCACCACCACGCCCAGCACCACTACCGGCAGGACGAGGTAGCGTTTGGGGTGTCGACCACCATCTGGGACCACATCATCGGCACCATGCCGGAGGATAAGCGCCAAGAAGCCAAGTCGTAGGCGCCCGCCGGGCGCCCTTGCTAGCGGCGCCGGCCGCATCTCCCCCAAGGCAGATGCGGCCGGCGCCGTTTCTTTGCGTGAGGTATATAGAAGTTGCTTGATGGACTAAAAGTATAATTCAGCGTCATAATTGGAATAATTATACCGGATTTCCTATTTTGGGAACGTATGCCGCCTATTGAGTGGGTATTTTTAAATTTGTAAATGGTAATCTTTGCCCCTTGCGCAAAGCTTGCTTTCATTCCTTCATCAGCTTCGATTGAGCATGCACCACCTCTACCGTTTGGCTCTAGGAGCCGGCTTGCTGCTACAGGCGCTGGCCGTGCGCGGACAGATTGTCCTGAGCAATTTCAACCCCAACACACAAGATTTTAACACCCTCACCACGAGCACGGCCGCCACACCGCCGACCTACACCAACAACGCCACCATGCTGGGGTTGTATCTGGGTTCGAACGTGTACTTCCAGAACTCGCCCACGTTTCCCTATCCCAGCGGCTTCTACGATTACACACCCGACCGGCTGGGTGCCAACGACGGCTCGGTAACGACAGCGCAGTTTTACAGCCTCGGCAGCGCCGGCTCCACCGACCGCGCCATTGGCGGCTTGGCCACCGGGCAGTCGGGCACGGGCTGGGCGGGCCTGCGCTACAAGAACAACACCGGCGCCACCATCAAGAACCTGGCGGTGACCTACACGATGGAGCAGTGGTACAACTCCGGCACCATCGACCAGGCCAACTTCCAGGTGCACTACCGCACCGGCACCACCGTTACGTCGGTGTACCAATCGTCGGGTACCTGGACGGCCGTGTCCCAACTGGGCGTGTTTGCACCGTCGACCACCAAGCCCATTACCAACCAGAACGGCAACGTGGCCAGCAACCGGGTGACGCTGTCGTACACCATTCCGAACGTGAACCTGGCCAACGGTGCGGAAATTATGCTGCGCTGGACTTACTCGCTCAACAACAGCACCAACGGCAACGGCCTGGGCATCGACGACGTGACGGTGACGCCCGAGTCGACCATTTTTTACAGCAAGGCCAACGGCGACTACAACAACCGCGCTACCTGGGGGCCGAACGCCGATGGTACCGGCACGCCGCCGAGCAACTTCACCGACGCCAACCAGATTTTCTACGTGCGCGGCGTGGCGCCCACTACCGACCGCCTCGGCGGAGCGAGCTGGACGGTCAGCGGTACCAACTCGAAAATCGTGGTGGGCCAAGACGGCGCCCCGGCCAAAATGCTGGTAGCGGCCGGCGCCGACATCAACGGCACCGTGGACGTGGCCACCGGCTCGACGCTGCGCATTGAGAAAACCAACTCCAGCACCCTGCGCCTGGGCACCCTCAACGTGGGCAGCACTGTGGAGTACATCGGCACCGCCGACCACACCGTGCAGCCCAAGCAGTACAGCCGCCTACGCGTCATCGGCACCGGCGGCAAAAACCTCGGCGGCGACGTGACGGTGACCGATACGCTCAGCTTCCGCGGCGGTGCCGACCTGGCCCTGGGCGCCTACGACCTCACGCTGTCGTCCCTGGGAGCCATCGTGGGTTCCTCGCCGACCTCGTTTGTGGTGACCAACGGCAAAGGCAAACTGCGCCTGCCGGTGGCTGGCCTGAGCAACGGCACGAGTACGGCGGTGGTATTCCCGGTGGGCACCGACGCCACGTCGTACTCGCCGGTGAGCATTCAGCAGAACACGGCCCAGAGCCAGGACATCTTCGAGGTGCGCGTCATCAACAACGTGTACCACCGCTACAACGCCAACGAGGAACCCTTGGGCCCGGCCGTGCAGGGCGAAGTGGTGAAGAAAACCTGGTTTGTCAGCAAGGAAACGCCGACCATCCCGAACGTGGACGTGCAGCTGGCCATGGAGTGGAACTCGGCCGACGCCACGGCGGACTTCGTGCCCGCTCAGGCCTTTGTGGACCACTTCACCGGCGGGCAGTGGGACCGGGTAACCAACCGCCCCGGCGCCACGCAGCCCCGCGCTAACGCCCACCGCGTGGCGCGCGGCGGCATCAGCAGCTTCTCGCCCTTCGGCGTGTCGTCGAGCGGCAACGGCGTGCTGCCCGTGGCACTGCTCGGCTTCGACGCCAAGCGCACGGCCGGCACCGTGACCAGCACCTGGGCCACTGCCACCGAGCAAAACAACGCCCGCTTCGAGGTGGAGCGCAGCCTCGACGGCAAAGCGTTTGAAACGCTGGGTACCGTGGCCGGCGCCGGCAACAGCACCCAGCGCCGCGACTACAGCTTCGTGGACGCGCACCCGGCCGCCGGGCTGGCTTACTACCGCCTGCGCCAGGTGGACAACGACGGCACCGAAACGCTGTCGAACGTGGTGGCCGTGGCCGCCGTTACCGACAAAGCCGCCGCGCTGACCGTTTCGCCTAACCCCGGCACCGGCCTCTTCGAGGTGTGGACCGACGCCCCGGCCGGCACGCCGCTGCAGCTGACGGTGCAAACGGTGCTCGGCACGGAGGTGCTGCGTCAGCGCCTGACGGCCACCGCCCAGCGCCCGCAGCTCGACCTGCGCCGCTTGCCGGCCGGCGTGTACTACGTGCGCGTGCGTTCGGCCGCGGGCCAGCACACGGCCCGCGTGGTGAAGCAGTAGCCCCGCGCCACCGACGCGCCGTAACGACCGACGCCCGGCTCAGAGCACTGAGCCGGGCGTCGGCGCGATTGGGGAGGTAGAGCTAGTGCCTAGCCCCGGCGGAAAAAGCGGCTGAACAGCCACAGCAGCAGCACGATGACGACGATGACGCCGATAATGCCCGTGTAGGCGCCGGCTTTGAAAATTTCGCCAATGGCTTCGCACCCGGTCAGGGGCAACAACAGCACGGCCAGCAGCATCGGCAGCCAAGGAAGGGAGCGTTTCATGGGGAGTAGGGGAAGAAGGTGCACATCCGGGCGGCCGCGTTCGGGCTGCCAACTATCTATAGGGCGCATACTGGCCAGCCGGCCAAAAGGTTGACGCCCCGGCCGCCGCCCGGCATGAACTATCAGCCCGACTTTCGTGTATCTTGGCCAGATGAGTAACGAAGTAGCCAACCTGAGCCTCGCCGAAGCCACGCGCCACGAGCCCGTGCTGCATTACGCCTACTGCGTCGATGCCGGCAACCGCCCGGTGAACCACACCGGCGACTGGCCCGAAGAGGGCCGGGTGTACCCCGTGCGACTGGTGCCGAGCCGGCTCGAGGGCATGCCCTTGATCCACGTGCTGGGCTTTGAGGGCTCTGCCCCGTACTACAACGCCTTCGGCCCGCACCGCTTCGAAGTGGTGGCCGAAGTATGGTTAAATTAAGATTAAAATCGGGGCTTCGCGCGCTTAGCTGCTGCCTGCCGAAATCAACGAACCGGCGTCCACTGCCTAGTGGACGCCGGTTTTTTTATGCCTAGTCAGCAGCAAGAGGGGTAAACAAGGCCATCGGGTGGGGGTAAGGATTATATTCTTCATGCAATTTTCATAAGTTGCGCCGTCACCACCCCTTGCGGCCGGGGCACACCCACCCCTTTTGTTTCCCGGCCACGCAGTTTTATTGCCCTCAACAGCGGCGCGGCAAACGCAGTGCTATTTTGGATTATTCTGTGTAAACGGGTATGACATTCTTTCTTTTCTCACCCATTCTCACACCCAATGCAAGCACGTTTATCAAGTTGCGCCCCGGCCCGCCGTTGGGCGGCCACTACGCGGTCCGGACGCCGCGCCGCCGGGGCCCTGTTGCTGTTGCTGGCCAGTTCTGCCGGGGCCTGGGCCCAAACGCCGCTCAGCGGCACCTACACCATCAACAACGCCCAGGCCACGGCGGGCACCAATTTCGCCTCCTTCGCCGACGCGGCCACCGCGCTGAACACCAACGGCGTGAGCGGGCCGGTGACGATTAACGTCAGCGGCGGGCCCTACACCGAGCAAGTGCTGCTTAATGCCTTCACCGGCAGCAGCGCCACCAACCGCGTGACCATCAACGGCAACGGGCGCAAGATTCAGTTCGGTTCGAGCGCCACGGCGCAGCGGGCCGTGGTGACGCTGAACGGGGCTGACTACGTGACCATCAACAACCTGCTGGTGGACGCCACCGTGGGCGGCACGAGCACCAGCACCTACGGCTGGGGCATCCAGGTGATGAACGGTTCGGACAACGACGTCATCAGCAACTGCACCGTGTCGAGCAGCACCTCGTCGACCTCGTCGACCAACTTCGTGGGCATCGTCGCCAACAACTCGACCTCGTCGCTGACCACCGGCGGCAACGCGGGCAGCAACCTCACGATTGAGAACAACACCATCACGGGCGGCTACTACGGCATCCGGATTTCGGGTGCTTCCACGGCCGTGCTGCCGGGCTACCAGATCAAGAACAACACCCTGCAGGACTTTTACCTGTACGGCGTGGACGCCGACTACACGACGGGCGCGCAAATCATCGGCAATGACGTGAGCCGCCCGACGCGCACCGTGTTGGCGGCCTTCTACGGCATCTCGCTAGGGGCAGGCAACCTGCTGGCCGACATCGAGAAAAACCGCATCCACAACCCGGCCGGGGGCAATCCGGCCTCCACGAGCACCGTTTTTGGCCTGTACCTGAGCGGCTGCGACGCCCCGGCGGGCTCGGAAAACGAGTTGGTCAACAACCTCGTGTACGACTTCAACGGCGCGGGCATCGAGTACGGCATTTACAACTCCTCCTCCGACAACGTCCGCTACTACCACAACTCCATTTCGCTGGACAACGCGGCCTCGACCAGCGCCGACGAAAGCTACGGCTTTTACCAGACCACGGCGGCCACCGGCATTGAGCTGCGCAACAACATTCTCTCGGTGCGGCGCGGCGGCGCAGGCGAGCGGTACGCCATCACGCTGAACACGGCTACTTCCACCGTGAGCTCCGACTACAACGACCTGGTGGTGGGCACCGGCGCCAACAGCTACATTGGGCGCATCGGCACGGCCACCGCGGGCACCAAGTACGCCACCCTGGCCGACTGGAAAGCGGCCAACTCCAACGCCTACGACCAGAACAGCGTGGCCGTGGTGCCGCAGTTCACCAACGCGGCCACCGGCAACCTGCTGCCCAGCGCCAGCGGCATCAACAACGTGGCCACCCCGCTGGCGCGGGTAACCGACGACGTGACGGGCGCCGCCCGCAGCAGCACCCCCGATATCGGGGCCTACGAATTCACGCCCGGCGCCGACGACGTGGCCGTGGTGGGCCTGACGGCCCCGCTGACCCCGGCTGCGCTGGGCGCCAACACGGTAACGGTATCGGTGCGCAACAACGGCCTCTCGCCCCTGACCTCGGTGCGCCTGCAGTACACGGTAAACGGCGGCACGGCCGTGGTGCAAAACTTCACCGGCCTGAACCTGGCCGCCGGCGCCTCGCAGGCGCTGTCGTTTACGCAGCAGGCCACGCTGGGCGCGGGCGCCACGGCCCTGGTCGTCACGGCCAGCCTGCCCAACGGCAACGCCGACACCAACCCGGCCAACAACACGCTGACCCAGACGGTGTACACCGGCATGGTGGGCACGTTCACCATCAACAAGAACGCGGCCACCGGCGGCACCAACTTCGCCTCCTTCGCCGACGCGGCGGCGGCCCTGAACCTGGCCGGCATTTCGGGCTCGGTGCGCATCAACGTGCTGAACGGGCCCTACACCGAGCAGTTTGTGCTGGGCGAGGTGGCCGGCGTCAGCGCCGCCGATACCATCCTGATTGACGGCGGGGCCAACAAGCAGACGCTGAGCTACGTGGGCACGTCGGCCCAGCCCGGCGCGGTAGTGCTCAACGGCACCGACTACGTAACCCTGCGCAACCTGACCATCGACGCCTCGGCCGGAACCACCTACGGCATCGGCGTGCTGCTGGTGGGCCAAGCCAACCGCAACCGCGTGGCCGACTGCGTGGTGATGGGCCCGGCTACCGCCACCTCGACCACCGGCAACGCGGCCATTGTGGCCAGCGGCGGCGTGACGTCGAGCACCTCGGCCGGCGACGCCAACCACCTGCGCCTCGAGCGCAACGTCATCAGCGGCGGCTACTACTGCGTGGTGCTGACCGGTAACGCCACCACCAACAACGTGGGCCTGCGCGTGACCGGCAACGAAATCCGGGACTTCTACATGTACGGCCTCGACGTGGAAAACCAGGACGGGGCGCGCCTAATCGGCAACAACATCCACCGCAGCACCCGCGCCACCGTCAGCACCTTCTACGGCATCTACCAGACCGGCAACACGGGCACGGCCGTGGAACGCAACCGCATCCACACGCCCTTCGGCGGCATCACCACCACCAGCACCTCGTCGGCCTACGGCATCTACTCCGGCACCAACGACGCGCCGGCGGGCGCCGAAAACGACGTGGTCAACAACCTGGTGTACAACTTCACCGGCGGCGGCGTTGAGTACGGCATCTACAACTCCGGTTCGGACAACGCCCGCTACTACCACAACATCGTGTCGCTGAACAACACGGCGGCCACGTCGACCTCGGCCAGCTACGGCTTCTACCAAATCACGGCGGCCACGGGCATCGAGTTCCTCAACAACATCGTGAGCGTGACGCGCGGCGGCACCGGCAGCCGCTACGCCCTGTACTTCAGTACCACCGGCTCGGCCATTGCCTCGAACTACAACGACCTGCACATCGGCTCGGGCTCGAACTTCTACACCGGCCGCTACAGCACCAACTTCGCCACCCTGGCCGATTGGAAAGCGGCCAACGGCAACGCCTACGACCAGAACAGCCTGCAGGTAGACCCGCTGTTCCCGAGCGCCACCGACCTGGTGCCCGCCGCCACGCAGGTGGTAGCGGCCGGCACAGCCGCCACGCTGCCCCGCGTGCCGGCCGACTTCCTGGGCGTGACGCGCACCAGCCCACCCGACCTGGGCGCCTACACGCTGCGCACCGTCGTCAACGACGTGGACGTGGTGAGCATCGACGCGCCGACCACGCCCGCCGCACTCGGCCTGAACGCGGTGACGGTGACCATCCGCAACGGCGGCACGGCCACGCTCAGCTCCGTCACGCTGGCGTACTCGCTGGATGGCGGCACCCCCGTGACGCAGAACTTCACGGGCCTGAGCCTGGCCACCGGCGCCTCGCAGCAGCTCACGTTTACCACCGGCATCACCCTCACCCAGCTCGGCACCTTTACGCTGACGGTAACCGGCTCGCTGCCCAACGGCCAGCCCGATGCCAACGCCCTGAACAACACCCAGACCACGACCTTCGACCAGCTGACCCCGCCCAACGACGGGCCCTGCACGGCTACCTCGCTGGCCGGCGGCAGCGTCAACAGCTCCAACGCCAACGCCACCTTCGCGGTGCTGAACGGCGTGCAACTGCCCGCCTGCTCGCCGGCGCAGTCGCCGAAGGACGTGTGGTTTACCTTCACGGCCACTGGCAGCAGCACCGTGCTCTACATCACCGGCGACCCCGCTGGCATGGTGCGTGTATTTAGCACTGCCAACTGTGCCGGGCCTTTCACCCAGGTCTTCTGCCAGTCCAGCGGCGTGGCCAACACCAGCGTTGGCACCGTGACGGTCACCGGTCTGACGGCCAACCAGCTTTACTACGTGGCCGTGTCGGGCTACGGCAGCAGCGACACCCAGGGCGCCTTCACCATTGGCCTGACCCCGCTCAGCACCCGCGCCCAGACCAACGCCGCCGCCTTGGCCGTGTACCCCAACCCCAGCGCCACCGGCCAACTGGCCGTGAAGCTGGCCGGTTACGCCGGCGCGGGCTCCATCGAACTGGTCAATGCTCTCGGTCAGGCGGTACGCCGCCAGTCCCTGCAGGGCAGCGGCGAGCAGCACGTCTCGACGCAGGGCTTGGCCGCTGGTCTCTACACCCTGCGCCTGCAAGTCGGCTCCGAAGTGCTGACGCGCAAAGTGGTGCTGCAGTAATGCCAAGTTGAGGCGGTCTGTTGCGGTAGCCCGCCTTTCTGAAAAGCCCCGGCTCCGGTGAGCCGGGGCTTTTTATTTAATAGCTGCTGCGACGCCCGCACTGCGCCCCGGCTGTATCAGCCTCCGGTTCGGCCAGGCGGATGGCAAGGTTGCGTGCATCGGTCCTTGATGTAAAGGGAGCACAGCTCCGGGCGCCGTGCTGTGGAAGCAACCCGGCCGCAACTTAAGCCGCCGCAAGCCGGTACCTAATGGTTATTTCCCATCGACGGCCACCGCTTATGTCTTTATTCGCCTGGCGCGCCCCGGAGCTGCGCCGTTTCGACCGGTGGGCCACCCCGGTGCTGGCCGCAGTGGCCTTGGTCGTGCTGCTCGGTGAAACCCTGCGGCCGCTGCGGCGGCGCACCCGGCCCCGGACCGAACGCTGGCCGCGCAACGTAGCGGTGGCCGGTCCGTCGCTGCTGCTGTTGCGCCTTGCCCTGTTGCCGGCCATGGTGGGCCTGGCGCAGCGGGGCCGCAGCCGGGGCGCCCTGGCCCGCGTGGCGGCGCCGGCGCGGCTGGTACTGGAGTGGCTGCTGCTCGATTACGTGGCTTACACTTGGCACCGCCTGCTGCACGCGCCGCTGCTCTGGCGCCTGCACCGCGTGCATCACCTCGACCGCGACATGGACCTGACCACGGCTTGGCGCTTCCATTTTGGGGAAATGCTGGCTAGCATCCCATACCGGGGCGCCTTGCCGGCGTTGCTGGGTGTGCGCCCGGGCACGGTGCTGGCCTACGAGGCCCTGTTCGAAGCCGGCACGGCATTTCACCACAGCAACTGGCGGCTGCCGCTAGCCCTGGAGCGCAGCGTTGTGCGCGTGCTGGTGACGCCCCGCATGCACGGCATCCACCACTCCGACGTGCGGCGCGAAACGCAGAGCAACTTCGGCGTGGTGCTTACGCTCTGGGACCGGCTACACCGCACCCTGCGCCTGCACGTGCCCCAGCAAGACCTAACCATCGGGGTGCCCGCCTACCCCGAGGCGCCCGCGCAAAGCGCCGCGCAGCTGCTATGCCTGCCGCTGACGCCCCTGCGCCCCTGGGCCCGCCCCGACGGCACCGTGCCCGACCGCCAGCGCCCGGCCCAATCGACCAACTGGCGGACTAGCCCGATGCTGCTTAGCTGCCCCGGGGCTGGAATGGCTGGCCGGGTGCTCCAACCGTAGGCGACATGAACAGAAAACCGGGCTTCTGACGTTATTGCACCATGCATTATCTATTTCGTCGTCGTGGGCTACTAGGTGCCGCGCTGGGGCTGGGTTTACTCGCCGGCTGCGGCTCGTCGGGCACCAGCGTCGAGCCGGCCATTCCGTCGGCCGTGGTCAACGACCTGATTAACCTCAGCAACCAGGACGCCGCGCCCTTGCTCCTAAATAGAGGCTTCATTTATCGCCCCGGCGGGGTGCGCGGCATTATTGTGGTGCGGCAAAGCGCGCAGCAATACCTCGCTTTTGAGCGCAACTGCCCGTACCAGCCTTACGACGCCTGCGCCCGGGTCAGCATGGATCGGTCCGGCTTTTTCCTCGTCGACAGCTGCTGCACCTCGCGTTTCGACCCTTCCAACGGCTTGGTGACTAGCGGTCCGGCCCGCCGGCCGTTGCGGCAGTACACTACTTCCGTAAACGGCAACTTGCTGTATATCACCAACTAGTCAGAGGTGATAAAAAAATATTTGCCGTGGAGTTGCAGAAAAGCGTTCCTGTATCTAATATTGCACCCGCAACGGCAATGAAACGCCGCCATAACCGCTTCCTTAGCTCAGCCGGTTAGAGCATCTGACTGTTAATCAGAGGGTCCCTGGTTCGAGCCCAGGAGGGAGCGCTTTCACTGAGTCAATACCCGCTAGGCAACTGGCGGGTATTGCTGTTTTACGGCGTTTTCGGCCGTTTCTGGCGCTTTTCGCGGGCATGGGCCACGCAATTAGCGCCTTTTAGTTGCGTGTAATCCATGACCAAAATACTGACCAACCTGTGACCAGAACCCGAACGCCCATCGATAAGATCAAGATTCACGTGTACTTGCGCCGCCCGGATGCCCGCGGGTATAAGGAGGCGCGCATCATTGCCTATTTCCACAACACCGACTTCTGCGTGTCGCCCGGGGTGCGCATTTTGCCCGAGCAGGTCGACAAGAAGGGGAGGCCCGAGCAGCTCTACGACCCGGGCACCCAGCGCGTGACCAGCAACCACCCCAACGCCACGCGCATCAACTCGGCCCTGCAGCTGTGGTTCGACCGCATCGAGGCGGCCTTCCGCAAGCTCTCCGGCCCGCACGGCTACACGCGCGTCACCAAGCCGATGATGGAAGCCGAGCTGTTCCCGCCCAGCGCGGATGCACCGGCCCCGGCACCCGCCGCCAAGGCCGCTACCAAGAAGCCGGCGGCCCCGAGCACCGGCGTGACGTGGCGCGAGTTGCTCGAGCAGTGGAAGCACCTGAACCGGCACCTGGCGCCCGACTCGCTGCGCAAGTACGACCAGCTGGCCACGATGATGGAAAGCTGGCGGCCCGAGCTGCGGCCGGCGGCCCTCGACGAAGAAACCGCCGCCGAGTACCGCAACCACCTGCTGGACCAGAAGCTCAGCGACGCCGCGATTAAGGTGCACTTCACCGGCATCCGCAAGTGCTTCGAGCGCCTGGGCCTGCCCACCGATGCCCCGTGGCTGCAATACTCGGCGCAGAACGCGCCGCAGCTCGACTTGGAAATCGACGAGCTGCGGCGGCTGATCCGCTGGCGACCCACCACGGCGCAACTGGCCGAGGAACGGGACCGGTGGCTGTTTCAGCTCTTCAGCGGTCGCCGTTACGAGGACTTGGAAAAGCTGGAGCACGCCCGGCAACGCACTGTACTCACGCTCGACGACGGCCGGCAGGTGCCGGCGCTGCTGCACACCCAGGGCAAAACGGGCCTTGATGCGGCCGTGCCCTTGCCGCCGATTGCCGTGCGCATCGGCGAGCGGTGGCAGTGGCAGTTTCCGGCCCGGGGGCACCAGGACCGAAACGAGTGGATCAAGCAAGTGGCCAAGGAGGCGGGGCTGACGCGCGAATGGGATGACCGCAAAATCAGCGGTGGCAAGGTGCACCACAACTGGCGACCAGTCTGGCAGGTCATCGGCACGCACACGGCCCGGCACACGGCCGGCACCTTGTTAAAGCAGGTGTCGGGCAACAAGGCCCTGGCCAAGCTGGTGCTCGGGCATGCTGACGAAGACGTGACCGACCGCTACGCCAAGGACAAAGCCCGGCTGCTGGCTCCCCAGGTGCTCGAGGCCTGGCAGCAGATTCTGGGCGACTGGTACGACGCCAACCCGGCCTAACGTAGTGAAAGATGCGGTTCCAGCGTCGGCAGTGGTTTATCGTGAACGGCAAGCCCGCCGCGGCGCTACCCACGGGCGTGGTGGTGCCGCCGGCCGGGGTGCACGAGCTGAAATGGCTGCTGCGCGAGCCGTACCAGCACTACGGCGTGGACGCCCGCAAACGGCTGTGGCACCTGCCCCACGCGGATGCGGCCGGCCGGAACCGGCCGTGGCGGCAGATTCACTTCGTAGTGAAAAACGGCTACGACGTGTTTACTCTCCGGAAGGACGGGCGGGCGGTGCAACTGAGTCGGCGGCAACTGCTGAAGCTGGCCTACCGGAACCCGGCGTGGGCGGGGGAATGTGGATCAGCCCCAGCCACTGGCCAAGTACTACCGCCGCCATTGCAATCAACATCATGATAAAGTAGGCTTTGAGCTTGGATTCGCTCCAGCCGCCGGGATTGTAACTCATAACTCAGGCGCAGGCATCTCGTGTTTCGTATTCTTCCATAGCGACCAAGAGCAAGCCGGTCACCACCGCGAGGTTGCAGTAGCGCAGCTGATCGGGCCGGCTGGCAAGGTAGCGTTTGGCCAGATACGCCGCCGTGGCATCCTGGCCTTCGCGCAGGTAGCGCTGGAAATCGTGGGTGATGACCCACGGGCAGGAGCCGTCGTTGATGCGGATTTCCAGGTTGGTGGCGTGCGGGTCCAGGTGAACGGCAGCACCAAGTACGAAGCGGGCGTTGGATTCCATGGGAATTGCTTTTGTGTAGACTGCTAATATATTTGGCAAATAACTGCCAACAAAATTAGCATGAGTCGGAAAAACGCATTGCCCGGTATGCTGCTGCCGGAGAACGATATATGGGTGCGGGGCGTGACGCGCCGGCTGCACAACCGCCGCATCAGCATGATTGTCACGCCCGCGGGCGAATACCAAATACACACCAAGCGGGTGCTTTCCCGCGCCGAGGTAGCCGAAATGAAGGCGCAGGGCCACATCGACCAGGTGCACGACCAGATCATCGGCGGGCGCATCTGGTACTCGGTCAGCGTTTACACGGCCGAAGCCTTGGACGCCATCGGCGCGCTGCGCAAGCAGCTCGACAAGCAACGCCAACGCAAACGCGCCTGAGCATGGACCAGCCGGAGCACATTGCCCTGACCTTAAAGGCCGAAGCCGGCCGCGTTATCTGCCTCTACGTTCCGCAGCCGGGCGTAACGCTGGCTCAGCTAAAGCAGCACCTGCTGCAGGAGCACGTTGCCTATATCCTCTGGGCCGGCGACCCGCAGCAGGTGCTGCCCTACCAAGCGAAGCACTGGGTCGGGCGCCACGTCAATCAGGCCGGTTTTTACGTGGCGGCCGGTTACTGCAACTACGAGAAAGCCGAGGTGCCCATGGCCGGCTACCGCGACGTGCTACAATCCTTTGATTCGGCCGTGGCCTTGGCGGCGCTGGCAGCAGGGTATGAGCGCGGAGTTTGGCCCGCTGGCGTGGTTGTCGGCAATGAGTATTAGCACTGAGTGTGGATGCTTAAGCTGAGTATGGTCTTATCTAAACGTGATTTTTTCATCTTTCTTCATTCGTAGGGAATCGGTATTGTCTTGTTTTAGATACTGATAAAGATCAATTGTAAACAGCATTAAAAAGGACAGGACCGATATTGAAGACGTGCAGGCAATTATAACTTTGGCTGCATAGCTGAACTCGAAAAGAAGCGCTAATAATGGACCTATGGCGCCAGCAGCTATTACTGCACTTGAGCTGGAGAACATATGTATATATTTTTTGGGGCTATAATCAGTGTTTAGCTCAACTAGTAACTTGGCTGCGTTATACGATTTGTGAACAAAGGATCTTGTTGTTTTATTGACTAACTCAGATGTGTTGTTTTGCGCTGGGTCTAACTTTGATAGATTCAAGCTTGATATTGAATTGATGGCGATGCTCTTAAGAAATTCGATAGAATTATCTAAATTATTGCTCCAGGTTCTGTGTATTCTATCTACAATATCTCCAGATGATACAAATAGCAAAGCGGTTATTTTAGAGCTGCAGAACCCAATGCGCCATAGTTCCTCTTCTGTTATAAGTCGGATATTATCAGGCGAATTTGTGCTGTATCCTTGGTCCCATGTTTCCTTTCCATAATACGCTATGCTTTCCAAGTAAGCAGTAAATAGTATGAAATTCCTTGCTTTGAGTTCAGGGAAGTCGTGCAATAGTTGAGCCTTGTTGCTTATTTCTTCTGGGGTGGAGTCTCGTGAGCTATCAGTTATGTAATAGGTTGATATTTTCTCATGTGGCAATCTGGTCAAGTAGCTTGGATAGTTCAATCCATCTTGCTGTATTCTGCTAATAGATATTCTATACAGTGCATAGATAAAGTCTTTGTAAAGATGTATTTCCCTGCACTTCGATCTAAAATCTTCTAGATATTTATCTCTCTTTTCTTGATCAGATAATAGTCTAGGTATCATCACAGCATAAATCAGCGTAACAAGTAGAGCAGAAAATGTAATTAATTGCTTTAACGACTCTTCTATATTAGGAAGCGTAGAAAATTCGCCAACCAGTAGTTTTGTTAATGCAAATAGAGTAGATAAAAACAATGCAAAAAAAGTCCATTGCTTGACTCTACCAAGAGATGAAAGCGTGTCTAATAAATTTTGAAGCATGTTTAAATTATCAGAAAAGTTTAGGCCTGCGGAAGCGCAGGCCCCGATAAAACCCGGCCAGTACTTAACAAAAGCCCCGGTCGTTGGCGCGACCGGGGCTTCGTTGTGGATGGAACCCACTCCCTCTAGCAAGGAGGCTCAATATACGACTACTGACGGATGCGGTACCACCCTTGGCGCTTGCGCTTGGTTTTCATGGGCAGCGCAACCATAGTAGCACGCCTAGACAGAGAAGCATAATCGCTGCCTTCACCAACGCATACTGCAGGCCGGTCAGGCCCCAGCGTTGAACCTGCGAGTCGCTGGCCGCAGTGCCCGGGTCAGTGCCGACATAGAGCGGATTGAGGTGCCGACGGGAGTTCATCCGTCGGTCAAAGCGCAGCGAGAACAGCGCTGCGGCCGCTGGCAGGCTGAGCACCACACTGGCCAGCGCCAGCCAGTGCTGCCCGGCCAGTAGGTCGGGCAGGTAAGCCAGCACCGCCTGCGGCCCGATGGCCGCCAGCCGCTCGCGGGTTTCCCAGAGGTGGCTGATGTCGTAGTTCTTGAGCACCTGGTACGCGTTGCTGCCGGCGGCCGTACCCGCCAGCCAAAACACCCCGCCGAGTAGCACCAGCACTGGCAGGTACGCCTGCAGCCAGCTCATAGCCGTCGGTCCTTACGGCGCTGCTCGAACTCGTCGGCGTGCTTCTGGCGGATGGTAACCAGCAGCGCGGCAAACCAGACGATGAGCATGACCAAGGCAAACAGCAGCACGCCCGGCGCGCTGCCCTCGGTAGACACATCGTAGAAGTAGTAGCCAATGGGCGTCAGCACCATCAGCACCAAGAACAGGCCGAAAAACCACTTTTCGGCGGTGGTCAGTTTGGAGAACATAAGCGGGAAAGGTTAAATGGGTGAATCAGTAAGACCAGTTGGCGCCGGCGTAGAACTCCCAGCTGGCGCGCAGCAGCACGTGCACGCCGGCGCCGTTGCGCCCGCCGCCCGAGCCGGTGTTGCCTTCCAGGGTAGTCCAGCCGCGGGCGTTGCCGCGCCGGGCCACGCGGGTCGGCGCCTGCAGCCGGCCGATGTGCCCGATGCGGCCCAGGTTGGCGTAGTAGAAGCCGACCAGGTGGCCGGCCTTCAGCGAGTCGACGGCGCCGCGCTGGCCCCGGATGTAGTAGGTGCGGGCGCTGCCCGGCTTGAACCAGTTGTAGCTGCCGGCCGGCCCCGCCGGCACCGGCAGCCCGCAGGCCCGCTGGCCGGCCGTCTGGTAGGTGGCGCACCAAAAAGAGCGGGGCGCGGCGCCGGCGGCTTTGTTCCAGGCGTCGATTTCTGGGCCGTCGTTGCGGCCGGTGGCCTCGCGGACGTACAGCTTCGAGGTGCACCACTGCAGCACGCAGGCGGCGTTGGCGGCCTGCTGGGCACGGCTTACGCGACCAGACTGGCCCCGAGCCAGATCAGGGCAAAGTAGAAGAGCAGCCCCAACCAGAAGCCGCAGAACAGCACGATTTTCCATTTGTCGGACAGAGCGTCGAACGCGCGTTTGTAATCCGTTTTGGCCCAGGCGTGCATGCAGGTGTGAAACAGCCGCATGCCCAGCCACATGAAGCCGTAGCCGAGCGCGGCCACGGCCATCGTCAGCAGCAGTTTGCTGAGCGGATTGCCCAGCGGCAGCCAGGGCGAGGTGGCCAGGGCGGTTTGTTCGTCACCGGTGTAGAGCTGCTGGAAGTCGACCAGCAGCTGCTGGGCCCGGGGCCAGAGCAGCAGCAGGGCAATGGCCAGCAGCCAGCCGGCACGGTGGCGCAGCCACTTGGCCACGCGGAAGGAAGGGGCTAGAGACATAGAAAAAGGGTTGAAGTGAGCTTATTCCTTTTCCACCAGCACCGCTTCCATCTTGTCGGTGGTGGTGTTTGGGTTCTTGTTTTTCAAGTCGACGAAGACGCGGCGGGGCTTCCAGAACTGCCACCAGTGCTTCGCGTCGCGCTTGGAGTAGGCCCGCACGTCGAATTCGTTGCGGATCTTGTAGGTGGCCGACAGCGAGTCGCCCGGCAGCACGGCGGCCGTCAGCGTCAGCCACGCGTCGCGGTAGGTCGCAGCCTTCGCCGGCACCGTCACCGTGTCGGTCTTGGTCACGATGCGCAGCACGGTGTCGCGCAAGGCCACCGCCGGCAGCTGCTGCGCCGTCACCACCGAGGCCCGCTGGCCGAACAGCAGCTGCGCGCTGCGGCCGAACTCTTCCCGCAACTGGTCGCGCAGCTCGGCGGCGAGGCCGTAGCGCAGCTGCTTCAGGGTGGCCGGGCTCAGGCCGGTGGTTTTGTAGACCACGGTTTCGCGCCCGGCCGCGTCGCGCACCTTCACCAGCGAGTCTTCGCGGGCCTCGTAGTAGTTGCGGGTCTGCAGGTACTTGGTGCTCCAGTCGCGGCTGCGGAACCACTGGTAGGCCCCGAACGCCATGCTGATCAGCAGCAGGAAGCACGCCACGCCAAACAGACGCCAGGCGGTTGAGAAGGGGGAGGACATGAGCATAGGTGTGTTAGGTGAGTTTGTAGGCGAATTCGCGGCGGTGGTGCTCCAGCGCCGCGGGGTCAATTGTGTCATCGGTCTGCCGGCCCTCGCACCAGCTCAGCACCACCAGCCCCACCCAGGCCCCTTTGTTGCCGCGCACCAGCAGCACCACGGCGCAGGTGTAGCCCCGGTCGCTGAGCACTTTGTTGGCGGCGAAATCCTCACACTCGCCCGGGTAAAGCCACACCCGCGCTTGCTTCGAGGCGGCCAGCAGCGTGTTGGGGAAGCTGCTGCAGGGCAAATCCCGGCTTAGCATCTTCCAGCGGGCCAGCGACGCATCGCACACCGCCTCGGTCACCATGCTGATCTTTTGGATGCTGTCGCCGTTGGTGAAGTACTGACCGTTGTGGAACTGGTAGAGGCTCACATGGTCGCAGCCGGACCGCTCGCAGACGTGCTGCGCGTACTGGTCCAGGGCAGCCTGGCGCTCTGCCAGGAAGGCGGGATTGCTCTGCTTGGCTTGCTGGCGCTTGGCCTGCCAGTCCTCGTAGAGTTTTTTGGCGTAGGTGGCGAACAAGCCCGCGCCGGTGATGAGCAGCGTCCAGAAGGCGGTGCTCAGCGTTTTTAGCTCTGGCGGGGGGATGGTGGAGAGGTCGGGCACGGGAGTAGTGCTTAGCCGGGCAGGCCTTTGAAAAACCAGATGTAGAGCGGGCCGCCGGGGCCGGTGGCCGGCCGGATGGTGAGCTTGCGCACGCGCTTGGTGCCGAAGTTGAACACCTTGCTTTGCCCGGGCACGTCGGCGCCGGTGGTGCTTTTGGTGTTGAACGTGTCGAACGGGGCGCTGAAATCGTCGTCGAGGTACACGTTGTTCACCCCGCCGCCGTAGCTGTCCAGGTGGTAGTAGTGCGTGTAGGTGGCGCTGTTCACGTAGAGCTCGATCTGCCCACCCGAGCCCGACACCAGGGCAATTTCGCCGCCGTAGCTGTCGGAGGTGTAGAGGGCGTAGTTGGGCGTGATCAGAATGCGGATGCCCACGTCGGCCACCGTCATCTGCTCGCCGATGCCGAAGTAATCCGGCGTCAGCGGCCACACGGTCGTGTCGCCGGAGAGGCGCCAGTAGCGGCGCTGGCCCACCATCTCGTTGCCTTCGTTGTTGAAGTGCACGCCGTCGGTGCGGTAGTCCTGCAGCGGCTCGGCCAAGTCGTTGCCTTCCTTGAGGCCCAGCCCCCGGGCCGCCGCCACGGTTTGCATGGCCGTGCGGTAGTCGGGGATGTTGGCCTGGCCGGGCGCGTCGAAATCCGGGTAGGGCAGCTGCAGCGACAACGTGACCGGCCGGCCGGCGAAGCGGGTGTTGAAGCGTTGGGCGAAGTCGTCCACGTCGGCCTGGTATTGCGCGGCGGTGCGCCCGGCGTACCAGTCGTTGCGGAAGAGGGCGAGGATGAATTCGGTGTCGACCGTGCCGTCGGCCAGCGGCTCCAGCGTCTCCATGTACGCCTCGCGCTGGGCGTTGTCGCCCCCGCTGAACTCGCTGAAGAACGAGGCGCCGCCCGTCGAGCGGATAATCACCCCGGCCGTGCCGGCCGCTTCGTAGCGGCGGCGCACGGTGGTGCTCTGGCCCACGTAGCCGGGCCGGGTCGAGCCGTCGTTGGTTTCGCGGCTGTCGCCGATGAGCACCTTGCGGTGCTGCGGGGGCGTCTGCGTTAGGTAGGTCGGGGCAACGGTGTCGCGCACGCCCACGAACACCGTGTAGGAGAAGCTGGGCGAGCTGCGCCGGCCCGAGTCGCGGATGCGCAGCACGCAGGGGAACGGCAGGCCCGAAACGGTTTTGTATTGCCGGCCCACGGCGCCCGCCGTCACCGGCAGCTGGTCGAAGAACACGAACTCGCCCGGGTCTTCCGGCTGGCCTTCCTTCACAAATAACGTGAGGTTGGCCAGCGCCACCGAGTCGGGCCAGGTCGTCTGCAGCGCCAGCTCGTAGGTGTCCTTGGTGCACACCAGGTCGCGGTCGGCAAACGACTCGTAGCGCACGTGGTCGCCGAGCACCACGCGCCGGCCGCCGTCCTTGGTTTGGGCCGCCGTGGGCTCAAACACCTGCAGCCCGCCGCCCCCGCCGGCCGGCGTGGTCACGTCGTCGGTGGCGTAGCCCGAATCGGGGTAGCCGCTGCGCGTGGCCTTCACGCGGTACCAATACGAGGTGGCCGCCAGCAGGCCCGCCACGTTGTTGACGCTCGTGTTGGGCCCGGTGTAGACCGTAATCAGGTTGGCGCTGAAATCGGCGGCGGTGCTGCGCTGCAGCACGAACTGCACGCCCGCCGGGGCGCCGACGGCCGCCGACCACGCCAGGCCAACGGACGTGGCCGAGGTGGCGGTGGCCTGGAAGTTGGTGGGCGTGCCCAGCGGCTGCGGCGCCGGCTGGCTGCTGCCGTATGCCGGGTAGGAATCGGAGTAAACCGGGAAGAAGGTGGCCATGTGCTTACGCTTGCTGTTTGAAGATGCGGTGCCAGCGGGGGCCGGCGCCGGACGTGGCGTCGCCGGGCACGTAGGTGCCGCGGCGGCAGTAGAAGTGGTAAGCGTCGCCAGAAGGATACTTGGCGTCGAACTCGTGGCCGGGCCGCGACCAAGCGGGCGTGGCGTCCGTCGCCTCGCCGTCGGTGCCGAACGTCAGGGCCATTACCTCATCGAGCTGGGCCGGCGTTAGGGCCAGCAGGTCGAGCGTGGCGCCGGACGCGCTGCCCCCGCGCTGGTCGACAACCGTACCGCCGTCGGGCGTCGAGTAGCTGCCGTCGCCATTGTCGGTCATGCCCGCGAAAAAGCCCGCGGGCAGCGTGGTAGCCGCGCCCACCGTCAGCGTGGCACCGGCGGCCACGGTATTGATGGAAAGCGCGCTGTTGTAGACGGTGCAGGTGGTTAGCACCACTTGCTCGGAGCTGATGACGCGGCTGTTGCGGATGGTGCCCTGCAACACGACCGTGCCCGTGCCGCCGCCGCCGGAGATGTACACGCCCTGGGTTTCGCTGGTCGGCAGGCGCAACGTGGCCCCGGACTCGACGATGATGGCCACTTGCTGCCCCACCAAGGCCGCGGCGTTGTCCAACTGGATGTTGCTGCTGACGACCTGCGCGCTGTTCAGCAAAAACGTGCATTCGTCCAGCCCGCCGAAGTCCGCCAGGGTCCCGGCCACGGCGCTGGCCAAATCCGGGTAGCCTTTCGCCCCCGCACCGGGAAACGTTACCCGCACCGCGGCCAGCAGCGTGTAGTCGATCGGGCTGAAGTCGTCGGTGGCCAGCGTGTAGCGTCCGTCTTCCACCGGTCCCGTTGCCGGCACGAGCTGCGCGCTGGCGCTGAGCCGAAAGTTGTCGACCGAGCCGTTCACGAGCACGTTGGGCAAGTCCACCCCGTTCTTGCGGCGGTCGGTGATGAGCACCGGCAGGTCGGTGGTGAGCAGCCCCGCCCCGGCGTAGTACACGGCGTCGGCCTGGGTCACGACGATGCGCGTGGGCTGCGCCGGCGTGACGGGCGGGGCGCTGCCCAGCTTCAGCCAGTTCACGTCGCCCGGCAGGCCCGTGGGCGCCGGAATCACGCCGCCGGGGAAGGCGGTGGCCACGAGGTTGCGTTTGGGCGTGTGCACCGTGGCCTGGGTGTCGCCGCTGACGACGTGCTGCACGAAGTCCCCCGCCACCGGCGGCGTGGCCGTGGTGTCGGCCTTGTAGTACACCGGCGTGGTGTTCTTGAACAGCGGAATACTGGCCAGCCGCGCTTCCGGCGACGACTCCAGCACCAGGCGCACCGGCAGCAGCGGCGCACCCGCACCGAATTCGCGCGGCACCTCCAGCGCGCTGGCCGCGTCGTAGATGAAGCGGTAGGTTTGGTTGCGCGAGCCGTCGGGGTTGAACTCCACCAGCACCCGGGTCTGGTAGCAGAACCGCTCCGGGTGGCTGGCCAGCAGCCCCAGCAGCACCGGGCCCGCGCCGTCGTACCCGGGCGTGCCCGTGCTGTACCAGCGCGCCGCTTTCCAGAGGTCCGGCCGGTCGTTGTTGCCCGGTACCGCGCCCGCGCCGCCCGGCAGGTCGCCTGCGTTGGCCCGGTATTCCTTGTCGGTCGTCGGGTCGTAAAGCAGCGCCATGCCCTGGGCCAACGGGCTGGAAACGGGCCAGGGGTCGTGCGACGGGATATCCTTGTTGGCCATAGGCGGTGCGAAAAGCCTGATTTAATGTATGCAAGTTATATACATTAAATCAGGCTTTCTACGCGCCCCGCAGTTTTAGGAAGCCGCCGGTGCCGCGCAGCACCAGCAGGTTGTCGCCCTCGGGCAGCACCGGGCCCGCGTCGTCGCCGTTGCCCGCGCCCAACCAGTCGAGCTGTTCCAAGGCCACTTTGCCGCTGGTGAGCGGGTAGACGGTCTGGTCGGCCGCCTCGTAGGGTTCCTCGGCTTGCACCCGCACGCCGTTCACGCGCAGCCAGTCCAAGCGGCACGCCACGAACAGCTTCTCGTGCAGGTATTCCGGCACCTCCATCGTTTCCAGCAGGATTTTGCGCTGCGCCGTCGAGCTGATGACCGTCGGCACGTTGGTGGAGTTGCGGTGCACGGCCAGCGTGCCGGCGGGTTTGCGGCGGAAAAACACCCCGTCGACGCGCAGCCGCGGCGTGATGCCGGTGGTCCACACCATGCCGAAGCAGTTGTCGCGGTTGCGGTATTCCACCAGCACCGTGTTGGGGTGGGCGTCGGCCACGCGCAGGGGCTCCGAGTTGGCCACCGCGTCGGCCCAGCCGTTGCGCGTGGCCCGCACCCGCACGGTGTATTCGCCGTCGGGCAGCGCGGCCCAGTCGAGCGGCACTTCCCACACGTCGAAGCCCGGGCCGCCCAGGTCCCAGCTGGCGGTGACGTCGCCCCCGGGCGCCGCCCACGGCCGCTGCAGCACCAGGTACGGCGCTCCCGTGGCCGCGTCCTGGCCTGTGCTGCGCACCCGGTAGGTGCCGGCCGCGCCGCCGGCCAGCACCACGCGCGCCGCCCGCAGCAGGGTGGCCGGCAGCGCCGCGTCGGCGGTGGCGGGGCTGTCCAGCCGGGTCCAGCCGTCGCCGGTGTCGCTCACCGCCACGGCCAGCGGCGCGGCGGCGCCGGTGAGCTGCTGCACGCGCACGCCGCTGGCCGTGGCCACCTGCTGCCCGTCGCCCCAGCGGCGCACTGACGCCGACACGGCCGTGTAGTTGGTCAGCACCTGCAGCGGGCCGCCGTCGCAGCGCGCCACCTTCTGCACGTAAAGCGGCCGCACCTGCTGGCCCGGCCGGGTCTGCTGGCAAAACAGCGTGTTGTCGAGCGTTTCGAAGGTCAGGCAGTTGTCGGGCGCTTCCTCGACGACCAGGCGCAGGCTGTTGAGCAGCGGCACCGCAAACACGGGCGTCACCACGGGCGGGGCATACACGCAGCTGCCGTCGTCGGCCGTGGCGCCCGGGGTGGGGTTGGTGGCGTTCGGGTCGGTGCAGCCCCACACGGCCAGGGCGGGTACCAGCACCGGGGCGTCCACCACCTGCGCCGGCGAGCCGCTGTCGGTGGCGCGCAGCGTGTAGCTGCCCGGGGCCAGGGCGAAGGTGAGCGTGCCGGCGCTGCCGCGCTGCTGCTGGGCCCCGGTTTGCACCACGGCCACCGTGACGGGGTAGGTGCCGCCGCCAACGGTGGCCACCGCAGCCCCCGCGCCGCCCGCGGCGGCCGGGGCCTGCCCCGCGGCCGTGAGCGTCAGCGGGGGCACCGTGCAGCTGGGCGAATTGGGCGTCACCTGCACCGCGGCAAAGGGCGCTTCCAGGCTGGCCAGCAGGTCGACGCGGGTGGTGCCCTCGCAGAACTGGGTAATCGGTTCCCCGGCGGCCCGGCCGCGTTGCGCCGCGGTCAGCACGTCCTGCACCGCGCCGCCGGCCGGATCGAGGGCCACGGTCACGCGCCGGCCGTCGGCGTCGCTGACGTAGTAGAGGAACACCTCCACGTCGTCCACGGCGAAGCTGTCGAAGTACCCCGTCGGCGGGCCGGGCGGATCGGTGCGCACGATGTTGAACGCGGCCTCGGCGCGGCAAGGCGTGCCGCCGAGGCCCGCGTCTTTGAGGTAGACCACGTGCGCCCCGGCGGGCAGGCTCTCGGTGGGAAAGGTGATGCCCCCGGTCACGTCGGCCGGTACGTACGTGCCGTTGATGCCGGTGATGGAAAACTGCACCGGGCCGTGCGTGGTGGCGGGGGCCGCAACCGTGACCTGCTCCGAGGCCTCGTCCCAGGTGGCCACGCCGGCCACCAGGTCGCAGCCGGCCGGCGGCGCGGCGCAGGCGGCGGCCGTGGGGTCGACGGCCACGTCCGCGTACGGCGCCTCGTGCAGGGCAAACAGCGTCACGCCGTCGGAGCCCTCGCAAAACGAATCGACCACGTCGCCCACGCCGTAGGGCCAGCCGCCGTCGGGCGGGCCGGTGGCCAGGTCGGGTTCGATGCTGGCGTCCGGGTCGATGGCTTCGGTGGTGGCCACGACGGCGCGGGGCAGCGACTCGTTGTATTGGACGAGGCGTTGCAGGTTGGCGGCTTGCCAGACGAGGTAGAAGAGGGGGCGCATTAGCGGGGGAGTAAGGGAAGCAGGGCTGCGCAGGGCAGCAGGTCGAAAGAGCCGAGCGGGCCGTCGTCGCCCGCGGCGCGGTGCTTGAAGTCGCTGATCCAGCCTTCGTGCCGCTGGCCGTATTGGTCGCGGAAGCGGACGCGGCCGCGCGGGTTGCGCAGCAGCGCGGCCACCTGCTCGTGGCGCACCGGCGCGGTAAACGAGTACTGCTCGGGCCGCCAGAGCGGGGCGCCCAGCTCGGGCACCGGCACGTCGCCGTTTTCCGCCACGGCGGCGGGTTCGGCGGCCAGCCGCGTGCGCAGCGCGTTGTTGCCTTCCCCGGCGGCGAAGCGCAGGGCCCGGCGCCGCTGCGGCTGCAAGCCGGCGGCCAGCACCGGGCCGTGGGCGCGCAGGATGCGGCCCGGGCTCAGGCGCAGGTTGTAGGCGGTCGAGGGCGAAAACAGCCCGGTGACCTCGGCAAAGCGCTGGTTGCGCTCGGTTTCGAAGCCGTCCGCGGTGCGCAGCACGCACACCAGGTAGTTATCGGCGTCGGCCCCGGTGTCGGTGGTCGAGGTGGCGTCGTAGCGCTGGCGGCGCGTCAGCTCCAGGTGAAAGCCCGACGCCACGTAGCTGCTCAGCTGCGAGTAGGTTTGCTCGGTCTGGGTCAGCGGGGTGGCGTAGGTGCGCTTGGCGTTGAACTCGTCGAGGCCGTTGACCTGGCCCGTCTGCCACTTCTGGTAGCCCACCTCGGCTTTGATGAAATGCCGGTCGAGTAGCGTTTTGGTGCTCAGCTGCACTGGTTCGAGCAGGTCAAGCACCACCTCGTCGCTGTACCAGTACGCCAGCGGCTCGACGCGCACCACCTCCTGCCCGTCGGGCAGGCGCTCGACGCCGCAGCCCACCGCGTGCACCGCCTGCAGCGAGCCGAACAAGTCGCGCCACGTCGTCACCAGCGGCTTGACGGCCAGGGGAAAGCCGCGCACCTGGAAGCCCGAGGCGGTGAACAGCAGGCTGCCCGGGCCGTCGGCCGGGTAGGCGGGGTACGTGTCGGTGCGCCCGAAGAACGCGGAGCGGAAGGCCGTGCCGCGGTCGGTGATGGCCTGCGCCACGCGGTCCAAGGCCTCGTAGATCAGCAGGCCCTGGCACGGGGTCGGCTCGGTCTGCGAGGCCGCCTGCATCGTGAAATAGGAGCCCGGCTGTTCGTTGAGCTTGATCGGAAACGAGTAGTTGCCGAGGGCGTTGGGGTTGATGTCGTGCACCCACACGTCGGCGTAGAGAAAGATCCGGTCGGCGATGGCCAGCGGCCGGGTAAGCTGGAAGCGGGCGGTATCGAGGTCGACGCGGTAGGTGCCGCCGATGTTGGTGGCCCGGATGGTGCGCAGCACGACGGGCGCTTCGTCGTTGATGCGGAAGCACACGTCCACGTCCACCTTGTCGAAGTCGCCGTTTCCGTTGCCGTTGCGCTCCACCACCAGTTCCGCCCGGATCTGCGTGTCGAAGTCGAACACGCCGCTTTCCTGCGTGGTGTAAATGGGGACCAGGGGCGAGAGGTTGCCGGCGGGCACCGTCACGGGGCCGCCGAAGACCGGCTGCAGGTCGAAGTCGTTCACCTCCGGGCCGCTGCCGAAGCCGAAGTACAACGTCTGCCGCCGGCTTTCGCTGTCGTTCACCACGTTCTGCCCGCCCGGCTGGGCCGGGTCGGGCTGGCGGATGTCGTAGCGCTTCACGACGGCCCGCGAGTGCAGCTGCAGCGTGCGGGGCGTGAGCGGGGCCAGGGCCCGGCCGTTCACCGACTCGTTTTTAAAGAGGTCGACCGGCGTTTCGGCCCGGTTCAGAAACGACTGCGTGAAGCCGAGCTTTTCCAGGCCGCAGCGAAACTCGGTCGCCGTTAGCTGCCGGCTGCCGAAGTCGAAGCGGGCCCGGTAGTATTCCTCCCAGAGAAACGAGTTGGGGTCGAAGTACTCGATCAGGGCCGTCACGTCGGCCTCGATGCCGCCGAGTTGGTATTCGCGCTCCAGGTACCGCCGCGCCTCCTTCAGCCAGCCGAAAGCGTCGGTGTACTCGCTGCTCAGGCCGTGCAGCACCGGGTCGCGGTGCAGCGTCAGGCCCAGGTCTTCCCAGCCCTCCGGGTCGGTGTCCAGCGTCAGCGCCGCTTGGTTGGGGCTGATCAGGGTGAAGCGGTAGCGGGGCGCGTTCTGCATCGGGCGAGAGTTAATGTATGCAAGTTATATACATTAACGCACCCCCGCCGCCTCCCTGCCGCGCTCAAACTTCTGCTGCAGGTAGTCGACCCGCGTTTCGAACTGAAACACGGTCAGCAGCTCCGGTTGCGGCGTGCCGTGGTCGGCCAGGGTGGCGCAGAGGTGGCCGAAGCTGCGCCGCATCTGCTGCACCACGTTGGCCGGGGCGCCGTCGTCGAAGCACGGCGGGCGCTGCTGGTCCAGCAGCCACGCGTCGACCTGCGCCACCACGGCCAGGTGCTCGGGGGCCTCGGTGGCCAGGTAGTCGCACACGGCCAGCAGCCGCCGGCGCAGCTGCTGGGCCGTGGCCAAGCCCTGGGCGTCGTCGCCGTAGCGCTGCGGAAAGGCGGCGCTCAGTTCAGACTGGACTTTTTTTTTAACGGCGTCGACCACCTCCTGCACGTGGCCCACCGTCAGGCCCAGCCCGTCGAGCCGGGCCAGCAGGGCGCGCAGGCCGGCTTCGCTCAGGTCGGTGGCGGGTTCCCCGTCGACCGCGGCCACGAGGCACCCGAAGGCCAGCGAGTTGGGCGCGAAGCGGTCGACGGCGAAGTCGTGCGCGTACTGCAGATTGGCCGCTTGGTCGATGGCGTCGTCGACGCGGCCGGCGGCCAGGAACTGATGCAGCTGCGCAAAGTGGCGGCTGATGGCTCCGTCGTCGCCGCCGATGCCGGTCTCGTAGAGGCGGTACACCTGAAACTCGGCGTGGCGCAGTACCGGCAGCTCGTGCATGGATTCGTACACCGAGATGGTGTGCGGGGCGGTGAGGGCGAGGGTCTTCACGGGATGAGGGGCAGTTCAACGGTTTGACCGGCCAACTCGTGGGTGCAGTCGTTTAAGAATTCGATGTAGCCATCCCGCACAAACGAATGGCAGATGCCGCAGCACACGCTAGCCGGAGCCGGGTTTTCGGGGTTGTCCCGGTTGAAATCACACCAGCACCGGCCCGAATGACCCGGGATATGGTGGCCGCTGCGAATGAGCAGGCTGGGGCTGAATGTTGGCCGCTCAGGGTTGCCGTTGTAACTCCAGCGCGCCCCGTAGCTGTTGGCGCTTTGGGTGTACACGATATGCTGGCATTTGCAGCCCGGGCAGGTGAATCGGTACACGCCTGGATGATCAGGCAAGGGTGTAATGCGGTTGCTCATTGCTGTGCTTGTTGAAGGGCCAGGAACTCAGGATAGGACCGGTAGGGGCTGCTGGCCGTGTGCCAGGCCTCGCAGCCGCGGCAGTAGTACACGCGGCACTCTTGCCGGTTGGGGTTGGGCGAGCGGCGCGCGGCTTTGATGACGCCGGCGGCCTTGCTCTTGCTCAGCTTCCGTTTGCCGCAGGGCTTCGGTGGGTCGGTTCGACGGCTGCTCATTTCCAACGGCGCCTATTACCCATGTAGCCCCGGTAGGGCTCGGGCGTAAACTTGGTATATGCCGACATGCCCAGCGTATCGAGGTTGATACTCTCATGTTGCTCTAGAGCTAACTCGGCGGCTGTAATTCGGCTAGGCTTATTCTCAATCGGTAGTTGACCGCGAGCCTCAGCCTCTTTGGCTGACATCATTTCCGCGTCTTGATGCTTGAGAGCCATCAGAAGGGAAGAATGGGCTAACACGCCCATCGAGCAGATTATAGACAGTCGTTTCATTATCCATTGCGCCGGTGGCGCCGGTTGACGTAGTGGGTCCAGCTGTCGCCTTGCTTCACCCATTCTTCCAGCCCGCGCGGGCCGAGGTGGTAGTGGTATTCCGGGCGGGACGCGAAGGCCTTAGCCAGGGCCTGCTGGTCGCCACGCATGCCGTTCACGGCGGCCAGCAGGGCAGGAGACTCCGCCACGGGCACCACGAGGCGTTGCAACGAGTCGGCGCCCTGTTGCCAGCCGGCGGTGTAGCGGCGGTGCTGCCAGCGGTCGGCGTCGAAGTCCGGGGCCCGTAGCAGGCGCTCAGTGTCGGCGTTGGTGTGCACGGTGTCGCCTTGCTTCAGGTGCACCACCGAGGGCTTGTCGATCAGCTGGGCCCCGCCGGAGCGGCCCTCGATGATTTCGCGGCCCCGGTCGCCGACGATGGCCCATTCCTCGGGGCCGCCCTGACGGCCTTTCCAGTACTGCGGCAGCGGCTTCGAGGCAATGGCCGCGGCCTGCGCCAGGCCGGCGGCAATCACGACGGCCGAGAGAATGCCTGCCGTCACGCCGAAGTCGGCGTAGCGCGTGCCGCCGCCCGTGCTCAGCACCGACGTCACGGCCATGGCCGTGTTCAGGCCCACCTGGAACAGCGCGGCCGTTTTGTCGGCCTTCGCCTGCTTGCGGCGCATGGCCAGCTCGCGTTGCCGGTACCGTTCCTCGATCTGGGCTTTCAGCTCGGCGTTTTCGCCCGCGTTTTTCAGCTCGAAATCCTTCTGCAGCGTCAGGTTCTGCAACTCCTGCTGCCGGCGGTTCTCGCGGATCTGGAAATACGACGACGCGAAGCCCTCCACGGCCGAGAGCCCTTCTTGAATCAGGTCGGCGCGCTCCTGGTTGAGGCGCTGCATCTCGGCAATCTGCGCGTCGGTGTTGGCCTTCGTGTTGTCGAGCTGCTGCTGCAGGGCCTCCCGCTGCTTGGTCGTGTCCTTGGCGTAGTTGCGCTGCTTTTCTTCGTTGAACTTGCGCTCCAGCTCGCGCCGCTCCCGGTCGTATTGCCGCTCGGTCAGAATGCCCGCCTTGCGGCTGTTTTCCAGCGCCAGCTGCGACTTCAGGTACTTCTGCTCCAAGTCTGCGTTGGCGAAGTCGGCGTTGAACGGTCGCACCGCTGCCAGGATCTGCGTGCGCTTGGCCTGCAACTCCTGCTCGATGCGGGCCAGCTCGACGGCGTCGCCCTTGGCCGCCCGCTTGCGCGCCTCAGCTTCGATTTCGGCCAGCTCGATGCGGCGGGCCGCGCCGTCCAGCACAGCCTGCTGCCGCTCCTGCTGGCTGCGCTGTTCATCGCCGACAACTTGGTCCAAGGCCTGCAGCTCGGTGTCGATGATCAGCCGGTCGATTTCCGAAAGCTGATCCAGCAGCGCGTTGTGCAGGGCCAGCAGCTGCTGGTCGCCGTCGCGCTCGATGCCGAGCTTCTTGCGGCTGAATTCCTCCGTCAGGCGCACGCGCGCCACCTGCGCGGCCCGCTCGCCGCCCACTTGGTCCTTGTAGGTTTTGACGGCCTGCCGGATCAGTTCGTCGCGCTCCAGCGCGGCCAACTCGATGCGGGCCTGGGTGGCTTTGCGGATGGCTTCGGTGCGCAGCGCCTCGGTGTTGGCCGGGTTGCCAGCTTGCCGGTCCAGATCGGCCACGCGGGCTTCCAGCCGGGCTTTGGCCAGCTCGTATTGCTCGCGGGCGAGGTCGGCTACCGACTGCTTTTTCTTCTTGTCGGCCTCGACGCTGTCGTCGGTGGCCGCCTTGTCGTCCTGGGTCGCCTGAATCAGGTAGGTGTAGGCGCCGGCCGCGTCGAGGCCGAGGCGCTTGAGCTGCGCCAGCACCTTGTTGCGGTTGGCGTCGGCCACGGCCGCTTGGTTGGCCGCGCCTTGCGCCTGCTGGGTCAACTCGACGTACTGCTGATACGCCTGCAGCGTGGCCGGGCTCAGGGCACCGGCCGACCGGTCGTAGGTGGCGGGTGTCTTCGCCCGCTGGGCGGCCTGCCCGCGCAGCACCGCGTCGAAATCCTGCCCGGGCTGCAGCTTCACCTGGGACTTGACCAGCCGCTCGCGCGCGGTGGCTTCCTCCTGAATGGCCAGGGCTGTGGCTTCCGACCGGGCCTTCTCGTCGTCGAGGGCTTTCAGGCGCTTGGCCAGGCCCACCACGGCTTCCTGGTACGAGGACCGGGTCGCGCCGAGGTTCTTGCGCACGGCCAGCGTGTTCAGCTCCCACTGGCCGGTCTGCTGGTTGAGCACGACGGCTTCTTCCCCCAACCGGGTTTTGAGCTGCAGCACGGTGTCGCGCAGCTGCCGCTGCTGCGTCAGCGTGGGGTTGAGCACGCGGCGCAGGGACTCGTAGCGCGCCAGCAGCATCTCGGTGCCGTCGGCCGACTTTCGCAGGCCCAGCGCTTGCGTGGCCAGGCTGCTGCCGAAGTCGTCCACGGCGGGCTTGGTGAGGCCCAGCAGCCGCGGAATGGCGCCAAAACCCTCTTTGAAATTGAGCCCGGCCCGGGTCATGTCGATGAACCACTTCAGCGCCTGGCCACCGGTGCCGGAGCTGAAGAAGTTGCTCACGTCGTTCTTGAGCTTGTTCCAGGAGCCGGCCAGGTTGTTGTTGACGATGGCCGCTTCCTTGCCCAACGAGGTGCCGCGCGCCAACTGGTCGCTGGCAATGGCCTGCTTGTCGCTGAGCAGCTCCACGTTCTGGGCCAGCGTGGTGATGACCGACTTGGCCTCGCCCGACTGCAGCTTCAGGGTGCCGAGCAGGCCGTTGAACTTGGTGGTTGAGGTGCCGCCTTCGCGCAGCCCGCGCAGGAACAGCGTCAGCGCCGCCTGAAAATCGGTGTTGATGAGGCGCTTGAACTCGGTCAGCGTCAGGTTCGACTGCGCCAGCTGGGCAATCTTAAACGAGGCCTCCGTGCGGGTGCTCAAGGTGTTGAACAGCCGGTTGAGGGCCGTGCCCGAGGTTTCGGCGTTGAAGCCGGTTTCCTGCAGCACGGCGGCGTAGGCCAGCACGTCTTTCAGCCCCAGGCGGGCGTTGGCCGCCACGGCGCCGGTGCGCAGCGCCACGTCGGTGAGAAACGGCGCCGTGGCCGCGCCCGAAGCGGCCAGTTCGTTGACGGCCGACCCGATCAGGATGATGTTTTGCGCCTGGTCGGGCCCGAGGTTCTTGCGGAACACGGTGCTGATCTTGCCCAGCTCGGTGGCAATCTGCTCCGCCCCGCCCGAGAAGTCGTCCTCCAGCGCCTGCGTGGCCACGTCGATGGCCTTGGTAAAGTCCTCGATGTCCTTGCCGGCCACGCCGAGCTGGCCGGCAACCTTGGCAATGTCCAGCAGGCCCTGCAACGACGTGCGGGTGTCGATTTTCTTCAGGTTTTCCGCCAGCTGGTCGGTGGCCTCGGAGGTGAGGCCGGTCGTTTTCCGGACGCTGGCCAGCTGGTCGCTGTATTTAGCGTTGGCCTCGAAAATCTGCGTCAGGCCCGCCAGCAGGCCGGTGATGCTCAGATAGGTGCCCAGCAGGGTCTGGCTCAGGTTGGCGGCCCCGCCGGCCATGATGCCGGTGGCGTCGCCGCCTCTCTTAGCGGCGACGCCATAGTGCTGGAGCTGGCCGGTGACTTTGGTCAGCTCCGTTTCGGTGCGGTCGATTTCGGCCCGCAGCTTCTTGTACTGCTCGGCCGACAGCCCGGTAGCGTTGTTCTGCAAGCGCAGCGCCTGCAGCTGCTGGGTCAGGGCCGCTTTCTGCTGATTGAGCGCCTGCGTGGCCTCGATGATGCCGCGGGCGTAGGCGCCGACTTCCCGAAAGTTCTGGTTCAGCTCCCGGTCGAAATCCTTTAGCTGCTGGGTGTTGGCGTAGAACTGCGCCTTCAGCTTCTGGGCTTCCTCGCTGGTGTTGTCGAACCCGCCGGGCAGCGCCTTGATTTTGCGGCCCAGCTGCTCGGTGGCCAGCGAGAGGTTGTTGTAGCTGCCGAGGACGGCCGTGTACGTCGAGTTGGCACCGCGCAGCGCCCGGTTGAGCTGCTCGGTGTCGTTCTTGTATTGCTGGATGGCCAGTGCTGCTTTGGTGGCGCGCTCGGCATCCTTGGCGTCGAAGGCTGCGCGCAGCTCGCCCTGCAGGCGCTTCAATTCGCTGGTGGCCTGCTTGGTCGCATCCGCCACCTGCTTGCGCACGGTGGCTTGCCCGGCCTGCGCCTCCTTCAGTTCCTGGTACTCCTTCGCCAGCTTGGCCACCTGCTGCGTCAGGGCTGCAATCTGCTGCTGGTCCTGCTTGTTGGCCACGTTGGCGCTCTGGCCCTGCTGGCGCAGGCCGAGCAGGGCCGTGTTGACTTCCTTCAGGTTCGCGGCCAGCCGCGGCGCATCGGCGTCGAGGTTCTTGGCCAGGGCCCTGTAGTTCCGGTTCAGGCCCTGCACCTGCTTAATGAATTCGGCCATCTCTTGGGCCCCCGGGCCCAGTTGGTCGAATAAGTCGTCGTATCTAACCGGATTGGCCATGCGCGCTGCGTTAATGTATGCAAGTTATATACATTAAATCGGCGCAAAAGAAAACCCCTCTCTATTCCGGGAGAAGGGTGCCACAAGAGGCTATGACTGGCTGCTACTCATTTGCAAGCAACTTGGTGCAAGCACTTATCCTAGTTGAGCGTTGTGCTTAGAAGCTATTGTTCAATGACTAAGCAAGGAAATGTTATATAACATAGAAATATGACATTAATTTAATAGACGAGCGCATCAACAGGCTTGATTATCGAATACCTTACCCTCACCTGTAGCGCCGCCCCCCTTTTCTAACCTATTGCTAGTCGCATGCCTGAACCCTGCTTCAAATTGAAGCCTGATAGGGTATTGTCTTTTCTCACCATTACCATTTTTCGCTTATGCTTACACTGTTCCGCTTAAGCCAGCGCCTCGCTGGCGGCATTTTAGTAGCTGGCTGCGCGTGGGGCGCGGCCCTCGCACAGCAACCGGCTGGCCGCAAGGCCTCCGAACCCAGGGTAGCTGACCCGCTCCAGCTCTACTACCCCAGCCCCGCCTTGATTAAGGCGCGAGCAGCACAAGCAACTCGGCAGGAGGGGCAATCCAAACTGCCGCTTACCACCGCGGGCCGGGCGGACAACTCGTGCAACGTCATTACCAACGGCGACTTCGAAAATCAATACCTCGGCGTATTTCCTTCCGGGCCGCTCAACATTGCCACGCCCATCGACGACACCAAAGATGAGCTGCCTAGCTGGTTTACGCCCAACTACACCAGCCCGGACTACTTTGCCAGCAATGCAACTGATGGTGGGCAGCGGCCAGCCACCAGTAGCCGAGGACCGTTTCTTCCGATTACTGAAAACGGCGTCAACCCGACCAACAACGACGGAGCGGTTGGGATTGTGTACAGCACCTTTCTTGGTGCAGCGCCTAATTATTACCCTGAGTATGTAGCGCAGCAATTGAGCACCCCGCTCGAGGCAGGAAAAGCCTATTATGCGGAGTTCTGGACTCGCCCAGCGAGCGGGTTTGCGTTATCGACCAGCGTAGGCATGTATGTAGCTGAGAACAGCGGCCACACCACCACCTTCACCGGCTCCGCAACAAACTATATCGATCCGCCAACCCGGCTCACTTGGTCCGGGCGGCAAATCACCAGTCCAATTATCACCGACAGGACCATCTGGACTCGGGTATCGGGCGTGATTCAAGCCGGTTCCAACGACAATTTCGTCTGCATAGGCTACAACAATCCGCCCGCCCCGCCAAGCCCGACGCAAAACATTGCCGCCTATTATTACATCGACGATGTGGCCCTCTACCGCATTCCTACGGCCGGACCCGCCGTGGGCTGCGGTCAACAAGTGGGCGAAGGGTGTGAATTTCCACATCCCCAATTTCCTGAAAGTCCTTACAAGTGGACGCTCGACAACGATCCAGCGCAGACGGTGCTGGCCACCACTTTACTCTGGACGCCTCCTACTTCAATCACGGATAAGAAATACAGGCTTACCGTCAAGTTGCCGAATAACAGCATCTATACCTCAACAGTTGACGTGGCGTGCTGCCCTGCGGTTCAACCCAACGTCATTGATTTGGACGACCCGGGCGAAGACTGCAACAGCGTTGCCTACTTCCAGGTCACCAATTATGATCCGGCATTGACGTACACCGTCACCAACATTTTCAATGCCCGGCCTTACATCCCCGTGAACGACCAAGGCGTGTTCATGATCAAAGGCAATGGGGGTACTACGGCCGGCACATTCACCTTGACGGCGTATAGTTCGTGCCAGAATAGCAGCGCCACAACCGATCCGATCAGCGTGGAATACCATTGCTACGGGTACGGTACTGTCAGAAGCAGCGCGACGGCATACCCCAACCCAGTTAACGAAACACTGCAACTGCCCGCTGGAGCCACTGAGGCCGTGCTACTCAGCAGCCAAGGCTTAGAAGTACAGCGGGCCAGCAGCGCTGCCCAACTCGATGTCAAGCAGCTACCAAACGGCCTGTACAACCTGCGTATGCGGCAGAATGGCAAGTTGGTCAACCAGCGCATCGAAATTAAGCATTAGTGCCGCTCTCCATTGAAAAAGCCCCGACCAGATGGTTGGGGCTTTTTTTATTCACTCGAACATAACGAAAGGGCTACCACTCGCTGGCCAGGATTTTCGCACTGGCCGTCACGTAGGCATTGCCCGGGGCCGTGGTGTTGTCGATGGTGACGGTTTTGCGAACCTGCCCGTCGACGAGGATGGCGGCATACAAGGTGGCACCGGCGGGGGCGCGTTGGGTGCCGCGGACATTGGTGAACGACACCGTTACGCTGAAGTCGTCACCGGCCGGGATAGTGAAGGGCTGCGGCTTCTGCTCGCTGATGTTGGTGGTAGTGGCGAGATTGTCGGAGAAGTACGACGTAGCCGTACCGCTGGGCGAGACACTGCCAGCGGACACCGCGGCGCCGAGGCCGTTGATGTTTTGCCCATTGTAGCGCACTACCACTTGGTGCGTAGTGGCCGGCTTCGGGTCGTCTTTCTTGTCATCGTCGCCGCAGCTGCTCAGCAGCAGTGTCAGCGGCAGTAGGATGGCGAATAGGGAGCGGAGGGGATAGGTTGTTTTCATAGTGGCCAAGATACAGAGGTCCATGAGATGACTATACCAGTTATCTTCCCATTAAGTATCAACCTCATTTCTGCCTCAAATGAATATAGAGCTAGTTGACCTTTTGAAAATATGCTTTGGAACCGGAGTGATTATAACCCCGGTGGTTGCTTTAGTTCAGAAGGTGCTTTTGATGCGGTTTGAAGTGAGCCAACAAGCGAAGATTGAGGCTGTTAAGGCTGATTATCAATCGCAAATAGAGGCTGTTAAGAGTAAGCTTAATCAAGAAATCGAGCAATATAAGTCAATTAACGCTGGCTTGTCAGGCGTTTATCTGTCGTCAAATCATGAGAGGGTACAAAGCCTGAAGGAGGCTTGGAAGGCTCATTTAGTAGTAAGAAGTGATATGCCCTTTTATTTAACTATGTCCTGCAATGTTATGACTAGAGACGAAGTCGTTAACGCCAGGAAGACTAATAATATCAAGTTTCATAATACTATGAATGCATATGACCCCAAGGTGTATCTAGAGAAGCTCTCAGAGGCCAAAGCCATTATAGATGCTGCAAGGCCTTTTATTGGGTTACGGGTATGGATGCTGTATTCAGCGAGTATTTCTACTATGATCAGAATTGCATTTAAAGCCCATTCCCAGATTGGGAGTAATGAGTCCTATTATTGGCTTGATGACAAGCACTTGTTGAATAATATTATTTCAAAGGTGGTTGATAGCAATAATTTGCGAGATATAATATCGAGCAATGGTTTTGAAAAGCTTAGTAATTTGCTTGACTATATTGAAGTTCAAATAGTAGAGGAAACTAATTCACAGCTCACAGGGAAAGCTTTTTCATTGCACCAAGTGCAAGCGGCCTCCGAGGTTATGAAAACAACAGTAGTTCCTACACCTCAACTAGCCGAGCTATAAATGCTCCTATATCAACCCCAAGTCTCGCTTGGTCGCTGGAGTAATAGTAGGAGCTGTGCGGAGTAATTCTAAAACCTTATGCAGCTCCTTTCCACTTAATCTTCCACGAAGTACTCGGGGTGTACTCAGCCATCCTTGAACTTCATCGTACGGCCGGACCTTAACCTGCGCACAGTCAGCAAAGCTATTGTACATAACGATATGCCGATCATCAGCACGGAGTACCCACTGCCTTGCTGCAATTTCCGGGTTCTTAGACGCAAATGGATTTTGATGCGTGCTCACAATAACCAGCCCTACTTTCGAACGGTCAGGAGAGATGCTTGCTACGATTAGGTATTTGACCTTGGCCGGATTGACCAAGTCTGTAAATACCAGCAGAACCATTCCTGCTTCAAGCGTAAAGCCAGCAGGAGCAGGCTGTCGGCCAAAAGCAGGGGTCACAGGGAAGCGTAGAAGTCGTTACTTAATGATTCACGTAAATAATCCAACTCCTCGGGTGTAGCGCCACCGGCTGCCGCAATGGCAACGGGCTCAATCGTTTCGTTGAACTTTACAGATTCCCATGCCTGATCGTGCGAAAGGTCACGCAGCTTGCCAAACCCGAGAGTTGCACATTTCTCTACTGACCAGAGCAGGCTATCAATCTCTGCTTGGGCCAAATAGTCCACATCAGGCAAGGTCAGGGCAATCACATTGTGACGGCCTACTGCTGCAATGCTGTTCTTGACCTTTTCTACCAAGGCTGGCGGGTAATTGCGCCCGTCGTGGTTGCCGTTGGTGAATTTGATGAAGTTATACATGTCGGACGGAACAGGTCCGTCCACCATCTTCACAAAACGGTCACCAGCCATCAGTGACGCGCCCCAAGTTGTCAAGTGACGCTGCTCAGCAAAATACAGCGTCTTGAACACCTTGTGATACCCAGGCTGGCCCAGCTGCTGTATAACGAACAGCAGAGTGTTTAGTGCTTTTTCTGGTTCCAGATGAGGGCGCGGCATAACTGTAAATAGACACTCCCTTACGGAATGCGGTTCCGAAGGTAGGCATATTACTGATAATCGCCTGAAAACTACTGTGAGCTGCCGAATTGATGCAAATTCATCAGGAGACTCTACTAAAACCTGCCGCCGCCCGACACAGTGCCGCCGCCGGTAGCGCCCCGGCTACCCACCACCACGGCAGCCTCAGCGCTACTACGGCCGCAGCACACAACAAACCCGATAGCCAGAAACCGGCGCAGAAGTCACAGCGCTTGAACAGCCACCACGGCCGGTAGACCTCCCAGGCTTGGAGCCAGCCCCACTTCTCGAAACAGAGCAACAGGCTGGCGGCCGTCAGGCCCACCAGCACCACCAAGGACAGCAGCTGCGTTAGCATAGCACGTTGTCGAGGGTGAAGTCACAGGATATCCGAAAGCCGCCGTACGGCTGCCGCAGGCACTGCGGGGCCACTGTGTCGAGCGAGAAGCCGCGAAAGACTTCGTCGGCGCTGTCGTAAGTTTTGCGCACCAGCAGGCCGCCGAGGCGGCTGAGCACCTGCAGCACCTCGCGCTTGAGCTCCTGGTCGAAACGGTATGTCTTCGCCGGGTCGATGCGCTCCAGGTTGTACCAGAAGACGATGTCGACGGACACCGTGAAGCGCATGCTGACGGGGCTGGGCTCGTCGGCTAGGTTGCTAGCCGGGTCTTTCGGGTACAGAAACGACTGGGCCTGCACGTTGTCGTTGGGCAGCACGTCGCGGTACTCGCCGGCGGCGTGGTACACCTCCGGAAAGTAGACGGTTTTGCTGTTTACGCTGCGCGAGCCGCGGTAGGCCTTGCCGTAGCTAACGGCCAGCCAGGGCAGCCCGGCGGCCAGCGCCAGCTGCACCTGCTGAATCTTGGCGTCGAGGCCGACCGGGTTAGGCAGCGTGGGCGCGGTAGGGGCGGAGTAGGAGACCATGGCAGGGTTAATTAGCCAGCAGGCGGACGTACTGCCCGCCGTAACGTTGTTTGTAGCGGCGCCACGCCAGCAGCACCACCTGGAACTCGGCGCAGAGGTAGAGGTAGCGCCCGGCCCAGAGCACGCAGCACAGCGGGCCGTCCCACTCCGGGAACTGCGGCGGCTCGACGGCCGTGCAGACGGCGGCCACCTGCTCCCATTCCCAGACGCCCACCGACGATTCCAGGATGTTGGTTTCCTCGTGGTGCCAGATGTGCTGGCCCATGAAGAGCGTGCCGCGGTCCAGCTCTTTGAAGGGCGGCGGGGTGTGGATATCGGTCATAATCCTAGGGTAGCGCGCACTTCCTCTTCCAAGGCCGGGCGCACGTAATCGTCGGTGAATTCTTGCACGTGGGCGTCGGTGAGGCCCAGAATAGCCTCGCCGTACTTGTATTGCAGCTCGTCGGTTTTCGGGTCGGTGCCCACCAGTTCGAACGACTGCTGCCCGGTGAGCTGCGATATTACGCCGGCGTAGAAATCACCCTCATCACGCAGGGTCACGCGGTCGGTGGGCTGGCCCTTGAGTTGCTTGATGGCCACGGTGAGCGGGGCGTACTCGGGCCCGATGGGCTGGCCGTCGGCGTCGAGGCCGGCCGCCAGCTGCGCCGTGTTCATGTCCTCCAGCACGTGCGCGTTGTCGCGCACGGTGGCTTCCACGGCCGCATCGAGGCGCCGGGGCAGCTGGCCGAGGGCTTTGGCGAGTTGCGCGAGCCGGTCCATTACGCGGCTTTGAAGCGTACGGCGCCGGGTTTCTGCTCGCAGGGCAGGCATGGGGCCGCGAGACCTGACAAATCCACGTCCAACGCCTGCAGGGCGGCGTCGAGCCGCGCCAGCAGGCCCGGCGTGCCTGTGGCGGTGTTCTTCAGCTCCAGCAGCGCCTGCGCCGGCACCTGGTACGCCGTCCCGTTCTGGCGTGTGGTGAAGGCCATGCCGTTGAGGAAGTCGACGGCCGCCTGCAACTGCACGGCCGAGGCGAAGGCGCCGGCGTGGCGGCCGAGAAAGTCGGTCAGCTCGCAGGCCACCTGGATGCGCAGGTTCAGGCCGAAGTTGCTGTCGGTGTAGTAGCTCACCACATCCGCCCAAGCGCCCTGGCCCTCGGGCAGCTGCGCGGCCGAGAAGGCACGCACGGCCAGCAGCGGGGCCCACTTGTCGTAGAGCAGGTAATGCTGGCCGCAGCTCTGGCACGGCCGGCGCGTGAAGTCCTGGTCGAGGCGGATGGCCTGCCCGAGCAGGTCGTCTTCGAAGTAGCCGAGGTAGAATTCGCCGCCGCTGTACCCGGTGGGCAGCTCGATGCGCTGCGCCGTCCACTCCCAGAAGACCTTGTCGCGCCGGGGCAGTTCGATGACCTGCACCGGATCGACGGTGTCGCTGCTGTGGTAGAGGTAGAGGCGGAAGTCGGGGTTGGGCTCGGTGAGCTGGGTGCCGACGGCGGTGATGCTGACGCCCACGTCGGGCGAGCCGGTGTCGGGCCGCAGGGCCAGGCCCACGAAGCGGCCGGCCTTGATGATTTTGTGCCGGTACTCGCCGCTGGCCCCGGTGAGCTGGGTTTCGCTGAGCACGGTGCGCGCGGCCGCGGTGAGCTTTTTGCGGTCCGAAAACGCCTGCAGCACCTTCGTGGCCGAGGCGGTCAGCGCGGCCTGCAAATGTTCCAGGAACTTCGCGGCGCTCATCTCGGGAGCGGTCTGCCGGATGTTGCGCAGCGTCAGCAGCGGGTGCACGTCCTGCAGCGCCACCGCGCCTTCGGGGGCCAGCAGCGCCGGCGGCAGCTGCGGTTCGTCGGTGTTGGCGGGGTCGGCCTGCCGGAAGCCGAGACCGGCCAGCAGCAAGGGTGCGAGGATGCGGGCGTTGTACATGGGAGGGATGAGCTAAGAGGGCAAAGACAACGGCCGGCCAAGGGCCGGCCGTTGTGCTGAGCGAAACACCGATGAGAACTTAGGCGGCGGTCTTCTGCTCCACCTTGATGATGGGGAAGAAGCGGCCGGCGCCGTTGGAGTTGTAGAGCTTGATGAAGAAGATGTCAATGCTCCACTCGAACGACTCCACCGACGTGCGGGTCAGGCCCTGCAGGTTCTGCGCGGCCAGCGTGGCCGATTCGTCGGCGCAGTCGGCGCGGTAGTACACGCCCATCGTGCCGATGCCGGGCACGTCCTGCTTGGTCCACTGCTTGACCGGGTTGTCGTCGCTGCCGTGCACCACGCCCCGCTCGCAGTCGGGGTCGATGCGCGTGACCATGCCCACCGAGTTGTTGTTGACCAGGTAGAGCACGGCGCGGTTGCCGGTGCCGGCAATGACGCGGTTCGACTCGAAGAACTGGCCCACGTTGTCGAGCACGTAGGCCATGTTGCCGTTGTCGGTGGTGCCGGCGCCGAGGACGGTGCGGATGTCGCCCATGGCCATGGGGTTGGTCACCACGTCCGGGTTGCCCGTGAAATCCATCGTGCTCAGGATGGAGCGGATCTGGTTGTAGAAGTCGATGCGCTCTTCCTTGGTGCCCGGCACCTGCAAGGCGTCGTTGGCCTCCGGGTAGTACTGCAGAATTTCCGTGGGGAAATACTGGTTCTTGTTGTCTTCCAGGTGATCGACGGCCCACGTATCGAGCAACTCCAGCGCCGCCAGGCGCCGGGCTTCGAACATGCGGTAGAACCAGTCAGCCTCGCTGATGTCGTTGTTGACGAACTGCGAGCGGATCAGCGGGAAGCCGAAGGTGAGCGTGACGGCGGTGAACTGCACCAGCTTGGTCACCAGGCCGCCCACCTGCACGGCGCAGGTGCGCACGTTGCCGATGGTCGGGTTCATCCAGTCGATGACCGGCACCTGCACCGTGTTGCCGAAGCTGCGCTCCAGCGCCGCTTTCAGGTCGGGCGTGACGATGCCGGTGGGGGAAGCGGTTTGCTTCTTGTAGAGGTTGAGCGCACCGTAGTTGGAGCCGCGCAGCTCCAGCGAGTCCAGGCCGCCGGGGCCGCGGCGGTAGCGGGTGCGGACGGCCTGGGTGAGGGTTTCCGTGATAGAAGCCATCGTTGAAAAGAGGGGTATGGTGAGAAATGAAACAGTGCCCGGCCGTCCCGTAGCCGCAGCGAAATGAGAGGGTAAGCACCGCCGCTGGCCTGCGTCCCGTGCGGGCCAGCGGCGGGTATTTTTAGCGCAGGGCGAGGCCCTCGCTGAACTTGTCGAAGGCTTCGTCGAACTCCTTCGAGTTCTGGGCCAGCCCGTATTCCTTCAGCCAGTCAATCAGCTGGCCCTGGGTTTTGATGGTGGCCGGCACGGCAGCGGGCAAGGCTTTTTTGCCACCTTGGCCCCCAGCGGCGCCCTGGCCGCCCTGCCCCGCGCCTCCGCCGGCACCTTGGTGGCCGGCGTCCAGCACGTCCTTCAGCTCTTCGGCCAGCAGGAAGGCCGCATTGGCGGGCTGCCCGTCCTTATTGAGCAGGGTTTTGCCGTCACGCACGAACACCACGGTTTCCGTGTTGTCGGCGTTCTTCTGCACCACGGCCAAGTTCATCAAGCGGCTGGTGGCCGCGTCGACCATCGTGTTGCGGATGGATTCCTTCACCGTCGGGTCGTACTTCAACTCGCGCAGCCCGTCCCGGATGGCGAGGCGCACGTCCTTTTCCTGGAGCTGCTTGGTCAGCTTCTCCTGGTCCTGCTGCCACTGCGCCTCCTTCATCTGCAACTGCTCCAGCTGCGCTTTCATGGTGGCGTCGCCCTGCCCGTTGGCAATGGCCGTTTCCAGCTCGGTAATCTTCGTCTGGCGGGCGGTAGCGTCGGACTTCAGGCCGGTGATGACGCGTTTGCCGTACTCGTAGGCCTTCTCGTTCGGGTTCTTGGCAATGCCCGAGGTGTCGAAGAAGTCTTGCTCGTAGCGGCTGTGAATTTCGCCCACTTTGGAGCCGATGAAGGTCTTTTCTTCGTCGGCGGTGCGCACGACGTAGTTCGCGGCTTTGGCGGCGCCTACGACGTGCTGCGCCAGGTCCGGATTGGCGGCCACGGCGTTGGTCAGCTCTTCGAGGCTAAAGGTGTTGTCGGTGATGGCCATACTGAGTCCCGTTCAGTTGGGTAGATAAGAGGGTGAGAAAACTAGATGTGGTGGTCCCGCTGGTAGCCCTCTACCGCTTCGGTCAGGCGCTTCAGCAACGTGGTGGCGCGGGCCTGCTCCACGTCGTCGGCTTCGTCCGAGTAGAGGAAGATTTTGAGGCCCAACGTGCCCAACTCATAAGTCGCACCCTGCTGCAGAGCACGGCCGTTTTCGATGTTGGTGCCGTTGGCTGGGGCCGCCGCTTCCACCCAGATAGGCGGCTGGGTTTGGCCGGACAGCACGCCGACGCACACGCAGCCGGTAAGGTTGATGCTGGCCATTTCTTCGGGGGCCAGCTTCCACATACTGATGCACTGGTTGTCTTTGCGCAGGATGGGCAACGGGCGGCAGTCGTCGGTGCTCATGCCGGGCGGCGGGCCGAGTTCGGCGTTGGCCTCGGGAAATTGGATAGGGTAAGCCATGCGGGTGGGGAGTCGCTATGGTGAAACACACTGCTCACGGCGGGGAAAGTGGGCCGGCCCCGGTTCATTCCCCACCGTGTGGGGCCGGCCCTGACGACGTGCTAAGTCGCCTATTCCTGTTTGCTGCGAAGGGCCTCTTCGGCTTCGATGAGCGTCTTGAGCTCCGTGAAGCTCTTATCGGCCGGGGCATCGACACCAAACAGCTCTTTGTAGCGAGCCTGCGCGTCGGCGGTGCTGCGCAGCGCCTTGCGGGTGGGAGTGTCACCCTCGCCGCTGGCTTCCGGCTCCGTGGTCTGCTCGTCGCTGTCGGCCTCCGCCGCCCGGATGAACTCGATCAGGATGTCGTACTCCACGGCTGGGGCTTTGCGGCCCGTCAGCTGCTGGTAGCGCACCTGCGCGTCTTGCAGCGTCGGCAGGCCCTCAACTGGCTCCCAGGGCTTGTTGCCCGTGGCCGGGGCCTCCGCTTTCGCGCCAGCGGCCCGGCGCGGGTCGTGCAGCACTTCGACCTTGTCGTAAGTCTGGGTGTCGAAGTAGTTGTTGGCGACCATCCGGTCGTACTGCGCCGGCACCAGCTTGATGACGCGGGTTTCGTCGACGTACTCCTTTTTGGTCGCGTCGTTCACGCGCTGCGTCACGCGCACGTGCACCCGGTCAGCTTCGTGGGTCGGCAGGTCGTAGTCGGCGCCCTCGGCGGTGTTGCCTTTCTGGGTGTCGAGGTCTTCGCCGTCGAGCTGCTTACGCTGCAGTTCCTGCAGGTCGATTTTCGGGCGCTTGGCCGCCTTGGCCGTTTGGGATTGGAGGGACATAGGAAAGTAAGATTTGGGTGATGGCTTCCAGCTTCAGGTGATAGGGCTGCCGGGACGCGAAGCGCGTCACCGGCAGCTGCTCGGACTCAAAGCGCGTCAGGTAGCGGCCGAAGTCGGCCTTCAGCGCCACCAGTTGCGGCGTGAACACGGCTCCGAACACGGCGGGCTGTTGCTCCAGCAGCGTCCCGATTTGCTCCAGCGAGTACTCAGGGAAGGGCTCCAGGTCCGAGAGGATGCGCATGCGGTCGAGCAGCGCGGGGTTGGTGCGGTACTCGGTCTGGTAGCGCTGGTCGCGGGCCTGGCTCAGCTCGTAGACCGGGCGGCCAGCCTTGCGGGCTTCGGCCTCCTGGGCGCTGAGCTGCTCGGGCGTCTTCAGGTACCACTGCTCGCCCAGGTTGACGTAGGCCGAGCGCATCAGCGCGCCGTAGCGCAGCGTGCCGCGCACCTGCAGCGCCCACTGGCGCGCTGCTTCGAAGGGGCGCTTGAACCAGGTGAGCACGTCGGTTTTCGACTCGAAGCCGGCCGCCACCTGGTCGCGGTTCTTGGCCTGCGCGTTCTGCGGCTCCGTGTCGCTGCCGAGGCAGGCAGTGATGATCTGCTGCATCCGCGCCTGCTGGCGCTCCTGGATGTAGCGCAACACCTCCGGATCGGCTGACACTGTGCCGATGGGGTTGCGCGTGTCGGGCAGGTCTTTCGACGGGGCCGGTACTTGCACTTCCGTGCCTGGGCCGATGAGCTTGCGGGCCTTGCAGACGGGGCATTCCCGTTCGCCATAGATGGGCACCTCGCGGCCCTCCAGCATCGTGGTAGCCTTCAGGTAGGGTACCATGCCGCCGTTGCAGTGGGCGCCGTCGGGCGTCTGGTAGTCGCACTTTTCCTCGAACGACCACCACACCGGGAACACCCCGTAGCTCTCGTAGTACTCGATGGCGGTGTCCCACCACACGAAGCGGTCAAGCTGGGCCAGTTGCTTGGTCAGGGGCCCGCGGCGGGGCAAGGCCGTGGCGCCGCTCAACGGCTCCGACCACAGCATGCGTGCCGGGCAGGAGCCCAGGATGTGGGCGTTTTCCAGCACCACGCGCCATTCGTCTTCGTCGGTGCGCTTCTCGCAGATGCGGTAGAAGTCGTCGTCGTAGGCGGCAGCCCGCTCGATGACGGTGGCGCCCTCCTGGCGGCTGGGCAGCTCAAACAGCAAGTATTCGCAGCTGCTATCGGTTCGCAGCTCCACGTCGATGACGCTGGCCACGTTCAGCACGAACACGTAAGGCTCGGGGTAGCGCGTGGTCTGCTCGGTGGCCATATCCACTACCAGCAGCGAGTGCGGGGCCTGACGCACGGCGCGAAACGCCTCACCAGCCCAGAAGGCATCCTCGCGCTGATCTGTGCGGAACTGCTCAAAGTCGGTTTCCAGCTCGGGCGTGGCCAGCTCCACCTGCACCAAGCCGTCCTGCGCTTCGAAGACGCGGGAGAGGCCCGTAAAGACAGCATCGACGATTTCCAGCGTGGCCAAGGGCCATTCCAGGTGGTCGAGCATCTTCTGGTACTTATCCAGCGGCAGGCGGGCTTCCCAGCGCTTGAGCAACTGCTTCAGGCCCACCGGCGGCTGGTCGCCGTCGACGCAGGGCACGGCGTGCAGGCGGATGCGCTCTTCGTGGCGGACGCACGCAGCAATGTCGGCCCCGTTGGCGGGGGCCTTGAGTAGTGCCTGTACTTGTTGCTGGGAGAGCCGGGCCATGCAGCCTGCGGGGCTTAGTCGGTGGATTCGGCAGCATTCACCGGCTGCCAGTCGGTCTGGCCGCGCTCCTGCTGCCACTTCAGCAGCCGGGCGGCGTGGTCGGGGGTGAACTCGCGTTCTACCCCCAGCTGCTCGCAGCGAAGCACCACCACGGCGGGCGTGGCGGGCTTCGGTGCAGCGGTGGGTTTGGCGGGCTTGTGCACCTTAGTCAAGGTCTACCAGCGGGTTGAAGCTCGGCTGCAGCAGTTGCACGCCCTTGTACCAGCCGCCCTTCAGCGAGAAGCCGAAGGGGATGATGGTTTCGGCGCGGAAGCCCTCGGAGCCCGGGTCGGCCACGTAGAAGTTGGCCAGCGGAATCGGGCCCAGGTCGTTGTGCAGAATGGCGCCGTCCTGGTTGAGCAGGTAGGCGCCCAGACGCTCGACGCCGAGGGCGGCGTCCGACTCGGTGCTGAACTGCTGCATCTGTTCCCAGATGGCCGACTCTAAGCCCACGAAGCGGCCGGTCGGCTTCACCGAGTTCAGGCCCGTGAACTTGCCCATGCCGTTGAGCGAGTTGTTGTCGTTCTCGTTGATGAACGTCGGCTCGCTGGGCGGAATCACGAAGCCGGTCGTGAAGGGCGACAACACCACTTTGGTGCTATCAGCGGCGGCCAGCAGCGGGGTCCATGCCGCCAGGGTCTTCATCTCCGCCTCGGTTGCGAACTTGAAGCCCAGGCGCTGCAGAATGATCCGCTGAATCTGTTTGAAGTCGATGGGGCAGTCCTGCTTCGAAACGTTCGAGAGGGCCGCCGGCCGGGTGCAAGTAGCCATAGCGAGGCAGTGCGTGAAGGGTGAAACCTGATTTTAATGTATGCAAGTTATATACATTAAATCAACCTACGCAATTCCCTCAGTTTCGGCGCCGCATAAATCCTTGCACGGCCACCGGCCGCAGCTCGAACCACTCCCGCATCATGCCGGTGTCGCCGAAGTCGGGGGAGCGGCCGCCGAGGATGATCTTTTGTTCCTCCTTGGTGTTGATCTGCTTCTTACCCTCGCTGTCGGGGTTGCGGCGCTTCACCGCCCGCAGGTCGGCTTTGAGCAGGTCGATGACGGTAACGACCTTGCCGCCCATCTTCAGCTGCTTGGTGCGCACCCCGTCGATGAGCACGTTGTCGTTGGTGATGGAGTACTTCACCTCGCCGCGGTTCACCCGCTCGGCGAAGCGGTAGTAGCACTGGGTCTTCAGGTTCGCATACGCCTCGCGTACGCCCGTCACAGGGTCGGCCAGCGCCTGCGCGCCGCCGCTGAAACCGTTGTAGGTGGCCAGCTTCAGCACCCCGCCACCCACGCCGTCCTGGTCGATGAGCACGTCCGAGGCGGCCACGTTCCAGCGCCGCCGCAGCTGCTCGATGGCCTCGAAGATTTCCCGGTTCTCGCTTTTGCGCTGCACCACGATGTCGACCACTTCCCAACCCACCCAGACCTTTATGACGCACAGGTCGCGGCCGAAGCCGGCGGCGTCGCAGGTGATGCAGCGCAGCGGGCGGGCCTCCGCCGGCGGGAAGTTGGTAAACAGGTCGTTGATGCGGGCGTAGTCGAACAGGGCCAGCCCGTCGATCTTGATTTTCCAGTTGCCGTCGAGCAGCTGCGCCCGGGTGGCTTCGTCCTGGGCCATGAGGTTGCCCAGGTAGCCGGGGTCGACGGTGAGCAGCGCCTGGTTGTCCCAGATCTTGCCTGGGATGAAGGTGAACGACTTGGGCGGCACGTCGGCCAGCGGGCCCACGAACAGATGCGGGGCGCGCTGGCGCACCTCGTCGGGCGAGTCGCCCCACACGATGTTTTCCCCGTCGCGGGTGAAGTAGCGCAGCACGCCGGCGCGCTCCGGGATGGGGAAGCCGTAGTTCGGGTTGGGCGTGGCGCCGTCGGGCAGAAACTCTTGCTGGTCGATGTACCACTCAATCAGCGAGGCGACCCAGCTGTCGGGTTCGGGGTTGCAGGTGGCGCGCACGTAGGGCCGCACGCCGCAGGCCGAGCGGTTGCGGGTGAGCATGTACCAGAACTGGCGCTCGGTGAAGTGCGTCAGCTCGTCGAAGCCGATCATGGGCACCTGGGAGCCTTGCCAGTCGTAGATGCTGCCCTCGTGCTGCAAGTGGCGGAAGCTGACGCGCGAGCCACTGCGGAAGGTGTAGTCGGTGTTGTTCTCGCGGCCGCGGGCGCCCACGTTGGGGTACAACTTGCCCGCCGTGTCCCAGAGGCCGCCGGCGCTCATGATCTGCGGGTAGGTGCGGCGGAAGATGACGGCTTCGAAGTCGGGGTTGAACTGGTGGCGGCTGGCCTCCATCAGCAGCACGAACGACTTGCCGGCCCCGGCCGCGCCGCCGAGGATGGCAATGTCGGCGGCGGTGGCCAGGGCCTTGCTCTGAAACCCCGGCTGCGGGTAGATGCCGGGCGGCTTTTCGTGCGGGGCGTTGGTCTTTCCGGCCTTGATGAACTTAGTCCCGGCCATTGTCGGGCAGGTAGATGTTGGAGCCGGGCTCGGGCAGGTCCTTGCCGTTGGTGGTGTGGTCGAGGCGCTGCACCACCTGGCCGCGGATGGCCTGAATCTGCTTCACCGCGTCCTTGGCGTCGTGCAGCTCGATGGTGGTACGGATTTCCTCGCGCTCCACGTCCTCCATCCGAATGATGGTGCGCGTCTGGGTGGCCTTCCGGATCAGGTGGTAGTGTCGTTTGGCCGCGTCCGTGCTCAGGTTGATGGCCATGGCCCCATCCTCGGTCACGCTCAGGAAAGGCGACATGGTGCCGCGGCCCCACTCGGTCATGCGCAGCAGCGCTTCGGTGCTGGACATGGTCAGCGGCTCCATGAACTTCTGCAGGTAGTCCAGCACGGCCGGGTCGCGTAGCAGGTGGTAGGCCTGCTGCCGGGCCGATTTCGGCGCGTAGCCCGCGCGCTCGGCCGCTTTCGCGCCGTTCCAGTCTTTCACGTACTCTTCTACGAACCGCTTCTTCTTGGCCGCGAGCGGCTTCGGTTGCGCATCTGGCTGTCCCGTGGCCATGGCACCTCAACTTGTAATGAAAAGTAATGTATGCAAGTTATGTACATTAAAACTGGATTTGTAAGTTCGGCGGTACTCAGGGGTGCTTTCCCATCAAATACTTGGCAAATTGACTACCTTGGAACCGCCCGAAAACAAAGCCGCCCCGTCACTGCGAATGACGAGGCGGCCTACCGGGTTCAGTCCCCAATTACCAGAGTGCTACTACGAACTCATACAGGTAATGGAGGATGGCCAAGATTGTCGCTAGGCGCGGCAACCAGGTCCAGACGAGGGAGGTCAGCTGTTCAGGCTGGGCTCCCTCTGCTTTTGGGGAAACGTTGGTGTTTTCCATTACACCAAACATCACAAAACGAAATCACTTTTTGGGGCTCCCCAAAGGGGAAGTTGTTGCCTACACAGGCCGACCCCTCAAAAACGGCGGTTTTGAGGGGTTGTAAGACGCCTGATGAGGCGGTTGAGCCTGGCATTTTCCTGTTCCAGTTCACGGATAAGCGCCTCGTGCGGCTCTTCCGGTCTGGGTGGTTTCCTGAGGCAGTGACAGGCACGCTCCCCGTTAACGGCACCGCCCCAGCAACCGGGGTAGAAGAAGCGGGAACCGTCTTCTGCAGTGGTCCAATGGCACTTCATCGGCCTAGAACTAACATGCCTGCATCCCGGGCGTGCTGACTGCACTTGTCTCGCCACCCCGACACGCTGCGGAAGATGACTTCGTTCACCTTGGTGCTCTTCGGGGGCACCGTCGTGAGCTGCGCCCCGAGCAGTAGCACCTTCTCGCAGAGGAGCTGCGCGTCGCGTTTGTTGCTGCCGACGTTCTGGGCAATCTTGGTCCGCTTGCGGCCGTCGATGCCGTCGAGGCGGGCGTACATGGCCGCGTGGGCGTTGGGGTCTTCGATTACGACGTGTACCGGCCGCGAGCCGTCGCAGAGTTGCTCCAGCTCCGCAATGGCTTCCCAGAAGGTGAGCGTGGCCAGACGGGTGAGCCGGCCCCGCTCGGAAAGAGCGAAGCCGGTATTAACGCCTGGGTCGATGCCGATGAAGAGCGTAGGAGTCATAAATGCGGAGCTGTAGATGTTACCCGACGCGGTAAGCATACTGGCTGGCTCCCGGCTTGACGGTTGGTAAAAAAGTCACTGGGCGGACGTTCTAACCACGTGCAGAGTAGCAGGAAGGTGAGCATGTCCATCTCTGCGCCCCGCTCTATTCGGGAGAGTGAGGAAGTCGATATTCCTATTTCAGCAGCCACGGCACGCAGGGGCTTAGCTCCACGCTTGGTTTTGATAGCGTGCACCAGCGTGTGTATTCTGAGCACGTAGAGCAGGTGCTTTTCGTTCATTACTTGGCCGGATTGAGTTTCTGGAATAGGTGAACCGCGCGCACGGTGCGCAGCAGCAGTGCCCGCAGGTGATAAGCGTCGTGGGCGCTGAGCAGGCCCACAACGTCTTCGGCTTTGATGCTACACAAGGCCAGCACGGCTTGTTGTTCTGCTTGGGATGAGGGGCGCAGCATCTTATTCAGCTCCCGACGCTGGATAAAGCGCGTCAGCGCCAGCACGCCCCGGCGGCGGGCGAGCATCCGCCAGGTCCGGTCGCTCCAACTCCGCTCGGGAGTAGGTTGCTTCTTGCGGCGCTTCATTTCTTCGGCGTGGGTTTGCGGCGTGAGGCGGAGAGTGGCTTCGGCTTGGTGGCCTTCACCAGCTTCAGCCCCCGCGTGGCCAGGGCAGCGTTGAAGAACGTGAGAGCCGCCCCACGCAGAGCCGCCACTTGGTCGGCCAGCGGGGTCGGCGCCTTGCCCTGGGCTACATGCACGTCGTAGCCAAGGGCCTGCAGCTGCTGGGTGTAAAAGGAGATGATGCCTTTTGGCGCTTTCATATACCCAGCTGCTGTAATTCCTGGGCTACCTCCGGCGGTAGAGTCCATACCGACAATGCGCCTTTGCAGGGTATGGGCTTCGCTAATTCGCCCGACTTGCGCAGCTTCCACCCGTAGCGGCCGGAGGTGAAGTCGCCGCAGGCCAGCTCAACGGTCGGCAGGGTGCGTGGGACCAACGACGGCTTGCCTTGGCCGTCGGTCGGCGTTTCGACGAAGCGGTACGTGCCGAGTACCTCAACCGTGCCCAGCACCGCCCCGCGCGGCAATGTGTCGAACGTCAGGCCGTGTTGCGCCAGGATGACGCTGATGTGCGGGTCGGTTTCGGCTACCTCCCGAGCCCAGGCGGGCTTCCCGACGCTGGCGTGAATGGCCAGCGGCCCACGGTGCTTGGTGTCCCAGGATCGGGTTTCGTACTGCTTATAGCCCAGCATGATGAGCGTGGCGTAGGGCTGGATAAGGGAGAGAGCTTTCATAGTTTCCGGAGTTGACGGCCCAGCACCACGTGCCGGCCATGGGTTTCGAAATCGACCAGCATCGAGCCGTTGCGGCCCCGGATGCACTTGCCGCGGCTGTCGCGCACGGCTGAGCACACCGCGCCGCGCATCTCGGGCGCGGTGTGCTTATCACCTTGGTAGCGGTACTGGCTCATACCAGCAGGCCCTGCGCAACTTGCGGCCCTTGGGTAGCATCCTCGGACAAGGCGGCCAACTGGGCGCGCAGCTTCTCCAGGTGTGCATGCGTCAGCCCGTCCTGGTAAGCATCGTAGCCAAAGCTGTTTTCCGCCACGTTGATGGCAGCGAGCAGCCGTTCGCGCTCGGATGGGTTGGCCGGGCGGCTTACCAACACATCATCCAAGCGGGCACCGATGCGGCAGCCGTTGACTGCGTTCTGAGCTTCGTGAGCATCAATGCCCGCTTGGTCAAGTCGGCTGTGCACGTAGGTTTTAAACCGGCGCAGGTTTTGAACCTGGGCCCGCAGCGCTACTATTTCCTCTCGGTGCTTCTGGCGAATGGCCAGCGGCAGCAACTCCAGCACGTGCTCAAAACTGTAGGGTAGCGCGGGCTGGTCGTCCGTAGAGGCCACCGGGGCGGGGGCCTCCGAGGCTGCAGATTGAGTGCGCCAGATGCCGTGTTGTACGACGCGCAGCGTGCTGGCGTCGCAAAGCAGGCCAAACACTCGCTGCTGCATCAGCTGCGGCGGGGTGCCCGCCGGCAGGTTCATCAGCGTGGCGTATACATCGGCTATGCCGCCGATGCGGGCGTTGATTTCGACCAGTGAGAACTGGCGGGGTTTGCAGGGGGTGCACATAGCTGTAATTGGATTAGGACGCGAGAGAGAAAAGGGTGGTTTGAGTGCCGATGCGGGCTTGCCGGGCCAGCTGGGCCAAGTAGCGGCGGCGCACATCGAGGGCGTGGTCACAGCGGCCGGTAATAAGGGGCAGGTGCTCGGCCTGCAGCTCCATCAGCACCACGTCGAAGCCTTCCAGGAGGCCGGCTTTGCCCGTGGAACCCGAGCCGGCGAACGGGTCGACAATGCGGCCGCTGGGCGGGGTGATGAGCCGGCACAGCCAGCGCATGAGGCGCGTGGGCTTCACCGTCGGGTGGTGGTTGCCGTTGCGGGCCGGCCAGTCCGCCCGTTCCCGCTGGCCCATGGTGGCGTTGGAGCCGACGGCCGGGGCGTCGTAGCTAGGCAAACCTTCGTTGCGGTCGGCGCGGCTGGCCTTGGCGCAGTAGAAGAAGCGGGCGGCACTGCCGAGGTCGTCGCGCCGCTCCCGGGCTTGGTTGCGCATCTGGCCCCCGTCGTACACGTGCGGGCCCATCTTGCTGCTGCTGCTGGGCTCGGTCCCAAGCACCGCGGCCCGGGCTCCGGCTTCATCCGGGAAGCCGGCCAGCACTGCGGCGCTGCCGTCGTGCAGCAGGTTGGCGGGCCAGCGGCCATTGTCATGCGCTTCAAAGCCCGACGGAGCCATGCCATCACCGTAAACGCCTCCATGCCCGCGGCTTGACCGACCACCGGTTTTTGTAAACTCTCCGGGGTTCACCCGGCACGCATCAATGTGCAGCGCCCCGGTGCCCCACTTGGCGACGTTATCGGCCACGGTGAGACCCTTTTCCAGCGGCTTGCGGGCCAAAACGATGGGCTCATGCGCGGGCTTGAGGGCCGTGCCCCAGCCGTCCCAGTCGCCGGCCAGGTTCTTGGATTTGGGGAAGCCCGAGCCGTAGAGCCACATCAGCTGGTCGCGCAGCTCGAAGCCGGCGTCCTCGACGGCGCAGGCCATGCGGTGGTAGGTGCGGGCGTGGCTGAAGTTCACCAGGTGGGCGCCGGGCTTGAGCACGCGCAGGCATTCGGCCCAAAAGGCGGGGTCGTTGACGATGCCGGATCGGTCCCAGGCGCGGCCCATGAAGCCCAGCTCGTAGGGGCCGTCGGCCACGAGGCTGTCGAAATGGCTGTCGGGGTATTGCTGCAGGAGCTGGCGGGCGTTGCCGTGGTGGAGGGTGTAGCTTCCGCTAACCGCGTTAGATGCAGTCGACACGGACGACATTAGGCAGCTTCGCCCGTCTGGGCCGGTTGAGTGAAGGAAGGAATTGAATTGCGCAGCGCCCGGGTCAGCAGGCCCTGGTAGTGCAGGTGGCGCGTCAGTAGCGAGACTTCGCCGGCGCTGAGCTGCACGCCGTGGCCGGCGGCCTGAGCCGTCAGCAGCCCGCGCAGCACCTCTTCGGCGGTTTGGGCTTCGGCCGGGGCCGCCGCGGCGTCGGGGTGGTAAGGCAAGCCTCGGGCCTCCATCAGGCGCTCGATGTCGGCTTCCATCCGGGCCACGGCACCTTCGTCACCGAGGCCCTCCAGCAGTTGGGCGTAGCCGCGGCGCAGCACGTTGGCGTTGTCGGTGCGGCTCGGCAGGTCGAGCAGGGCGAACAACAGCGCGGCGGCCGTGAAGTCCTGCCCCAGAAACAGCAGCTCGTTGGTGCCGTGCATCGGCTCGCCCTCCTGCAGCCGGTCCATCTGCAGCACCAGCTGGTCGGCTTCGGCGCGCATCCGGTTGATGGCCTGCTTGCCCTTGAACTTGAACAGTTGGCCGTCGGCCGTGAAGCGCGTGGCCAGGGCCGCCACGGCTTCGAGCAGGGCAATGGTGCCCGCTACCCGCGCGCGGCGGGTGTAGGTGGAAATGTTCATAAGTCGGTGGATTATGCCCGCAGGTCGGGCGCGTCGTTGGGGAAGGTGAGCACGTTCATCAGGCCCCGGATGCGGGAGCGGACGCGGGTGCCGTAGATGGACTCGATGCCCGGGATGTTCTCGCCGTCGACCTGGTAATCGTCGAAGAGCAGGTTGGTGGTCAGGTGCACCGCGTGGCGGGGCATGCGCCCGGCGACAACGGCGTCATCGATACCGGAGAGGACGCCCGCCATGCAGTTGAACGGGTCGCCGCCCATGTGGCGGGCGTTCCAGTCTTCGGTGCCGAGGTCGTCGAAGCAATGGCCCATCCACTGCCGGTAGTTGTACATCGGCTCGTGCGCCGACGGGATGCGGTTGAGTTGTTTGAAGCGCCGCAGCGCCTCGCGGCCGCCTTTCTCGCGGGGCTGCATGTAGGTGCCGACCACGTCTTCGCAGGGCGTCACTTCGAAGGGCTGGCGCGGGTTGCCGGCGAACAAGGTCAGCAGGGTGGTTTTCCCGCAACCGACACCGCCGCGCAGCATGATGCCCTTTTCCAGGCTGCGGCCGTCTTTCTCGAAGCGTTTATCGCCGGCGAAGTAGAGGCAGAGCTGGTTCAGAATCCAGCGGTTGTAATCGGTCACCTCGTAGGGCTTGCCCAGGATGCGCTGGGCGGTAAGGTGGAACCACTGCCAGATTTCGTCGGCGGTGAATTCCTGCGGCTTGGCTGACTCGGCGAGGCGCCACCGGTACCACTGGCCCCAGGCGGCGTGGTACTTGGCTTGGCGGCCCTGCTGCAACAGCCAGTTGGCTTCCTGGTCCGTTAGGGGCAGTTCCATCCGGTCGTTTTCGCGGAAGTCCTGCGGCGCCGGAATGTCCCAGCCGGCTTTGTCAAGCCGCATCGCCTTCGAAATTGGGCTGGGCGCTGATGCGGAGGCGGTTGGTAGCCCGGATGCTTCCATTGCCGCCGTTAGTGTTGTTTCTGGCATTGGATTGCGTGGATTTGAGTGGGTAGAACCCCTCCCATTGCCGGGAGATGGATTGAGCGATGATGCGCAGGGCCCGGGCTTCGTCCTGGCCGGCCAGCTGGCTGAGCTCCAGCATGGCCTGCTGCTCGCTGATGTCGCCGCGGTAGGGCTTGCCGATTTCGTAGCGGAAAGCCCGCCACTTGCTCCAGGCCTCGCGGAAGCCGTCGGTTTTAAAGGGCAGGCTGAGCGCGGGGGAGTAAGCGGTGAAGTCGCGCTGCAGGTGGGCGGGGGGCGGGTCGGCCAGGGGGAGAAGGGGGGCGGCCGCAACGGGGGGAAGAGGGGGCGCGGGCGTCAGGTCGTCAACCTGGTCGAAATCCGGGCCCGCCGCTGGCTCGCCCGCCCGCTCGTTTGGAGAGCTTTCCGTTTCCCTTTGGGATACGCTAGTATCCTTTCCTTTTCCATTTCCCTTTGTGCACTTATCCGCAGGGAAATCCGGGGTTTTCTCGACGTTTTCCAGTGGATAACTTGGGTTTTCCGCCGGAAAACCCTCGGATATTCCTTTCCGGTCACGGTCCTTGCGTCGGCGGCCCGTCACCGCATCGATGCGCTTCTGCACGCTTTCGGAGGTCAGCACCTTGCGGGCTGTGAATTCTCCAGTGGAAAACAGGCCGATTTCCAGCATGGTATCCACGATTTTCCGGAAGTTTTCCGCTGGAAAACCCCACGTTTTCGGCAGCATTTTCCAGCGGAATTCATTCGACATATCCAGCTCGCCCGCCTCGGTCTGGTAGATGAGTTGCAGCAGTTTGATGTAGACGGCGAAGCCCTCCAAACCGTGCTCAGCTTCCAGCATGTCGATCTTGTCGTTCATGCGGGTGTTGAGGGGGAAGTACTCCAGCCCTACTTTTTTGGGGCGTGCCATAGCGGCGGTAATCAGGTGGTGGAGAAATTCAGAGCGTGCAGCTGGCGAGCTTGGCGCACTGATAATCCTGTCAGCTCAGGCAGGCTTTTGCGGCTCATGTGCATGGTGTAGCCGGTCTGTTGCTCCAATTCGACGTAGCGGGCATACAGCTCTGGATTGTGCAGCGCCCCGTTCCGCAAGTCGCTGGAGCTGCCGTAGATGCAGAAGCAGCAGCTCAGCCGCTCGTTACCCAGACCGTAGGCATGATGAGGAACAAGACCTGCAGCGTCTAATTGGGCGAATACTTCGGGGGTGAAGACGTTGTGGATAGGCAGCCAGTCATACCAGGTGCGGCGGGAGTTGGTCTGCTCTTCGTTCAAGGACCAAGGCAGCTCTTTAAACCGGCTCCAACTTTCCGAAGCCCGCAACCCCAGGCAGTTAACCACGGTGGTAAAGCCGGCTAGATTGGCGTAGCGGCGGGCCTCGCGGCGACAGGGACCCGTTTTCCAGTCCGACGTGCACCACCGCTGTCCATCGGAAGGCCACGGCGAGCAGTCGGGGCGCTTCGCGTGTTTCTCAGCCACCTTATCGAGCAGGCTGATTTCGCGGTGATGGTGAGCCAGAATGAACCGCACACCCGCCGCCGCAGCTTGGTCCCGGGCCAGTTCCAAGGCGCCGGGCCATTCCACATCCTTCAGCGGAGCGTGAATGCAGATCATCTGCCGGGCTGGGACCAACTTCTTGACGTGATGAAACATCAGCTGGCTGTCTTTCCCGCCACTGTGATTGATGACAAACAACGCCCCAGCTGCAACCAGCGCCGGTACGTCGGGCCCTGGATCGTGGAAGAAATCGAGCTGGGTGCGCAGGTTCATGCTACTACCCCCTTTCGCTGGTGGACGGCCAAGGCCTTTCGGAGCATTGCCGGGCTCAGGCTGCGCAGCAAGTCGAGTTGCTGCTGTTTCGCTTCTGGAATGCGCCCCTTTTTAACACGCCGCTGGGCGAAGTCTTCGGGCGAGGGGTCGAACAGTTGGCCCGCTGACACGCAGGTGTAGCTGCGGGGATGCAGAATCACGTACCACTGACTATTGAGACTCCAGTACACCCGGCCCCTCATCAGCCGACCGGTGCGGGAGTCGCGGAAGTACTTAATGCTACCGCACTCGATGTACTTCTTATCACGGTCCTGCGCGTTGCGGCTATGGTCGTAGTCCTTCATGCTGGCCTTCACGTCCGCCAGCGTTTCAACTCCGTGGTGGTGCCAGCTCTCTCGGTAGTACCGAAGCATTGCTTCCTCAGCCAGCACTGGTCGTTCTACGGCCTCATAACCGACGGAAACGTCCTTGGCAATCAGATCCCGAAGGCGTTGGCAAGTGTATTCAAAGCGCTTCTGGCAGAGGTAAGGCATCAAGTCGTACTTGTCGAAGTCGTACTTGCCACCGTTCGGGTTCTTAGCGTTGACGTTCTGGTAAAATTCAAACCAGATGCCGTTCCACTTAATCTCGATACCAACCTCCAAGTCGCGCCACTTACCGTAGCGGTGGTACTGCGAGAGCGTCGGAAACATCTTCTCGTAGTAAGGATCTTTGCCGACCGCAAAGCCGAGCTTCTTAAGCAGGTGCAGGCACTTCAGAAACAACGGACGGTGCGCCCACGTGAGCATTTTGAAGTCGTTGCCTGTCCGTTTGCAGTTAAACTGCAGCCACGCTGAACGCCGGCAGTAGCGCACGTTGGTTTCGGGGAGCTTATTCACTGTCCAGCTCCTTTCCGTTGAAAGTGCGGACAATACATTCAGCCGTCTCGTCGCCAGCATGGGCCAAGTCGCGCAAGTGCTGCTCCCGCAGCGGCTGTTTGGCTTGGTGTTGCGCGTACATTTCGTCTACCTGCTGGGTGATTTCCTCCAGCCCAGTAGATGGCAGCGGCTTTGCCTGCTCGACTTCCTCGAACATATCCAGCTGCCGGCCCTCGTCATTCCACTTGCCCGCGATATAAGCCTTCACCTCTTCGATGACGCGGTCCAGGTCGATGTTGAGCTCAGCCAGCCAGTCGTATTCGTTGCCAGTCGGGTTTTCCGGAATCAGCACCTCGTAAGGCGCAATCACGTTGAGCACCTTCTTGGTGCGCAGCTTTTTCTGGCCCACCAGCACCACCCCGCCGCTGCTCAGCGTGAAGCCGGTGCACCGGTAGGAGTGAAACTCGAAGGCCGTGTAGATGTCTTCCGACGCGAACAGCTGGCCCAGCGCGTAACCACTGAGGTACTCGTCACCTTGCTGAACCCCGTTAACCTGCTCGGTCATCAGGCAGCAGTGCACGGTCAGGCGGCTCATGGCCTTCACCAGGTCTTCGTGGGCCGGGCGGTAATAGCGGGCGGTATGCTCGCTGTAAGAGTCATTTTCAATACAGGTGTACTCGATGGTCAGCATGTGGTGCTTGTCCACCTTCACCTTGCTCAGGCGGATTTCGCGGACCGGCACGAGGCGCAGGTCGGGAAATTCGGTCTCGGTTTCCGTCGACATAGATCAGGAGTTAGACGGTGAAGAAATCAGGGCCTCGACAGCGTCGAGGTGGTATTGCGGTACCCAGGCGCCGATGAGGGCGCGGTCGGCTTCCTGTGCCTGCTCAGCGGCCTGCACGTAATCGACCAAGCAGTAGCGGCACCGGCAGCGGGCGAGGCCGCGAAATGCACGGGCAGCGCGCTGGCGCAGCACGCGGTGGGCATCCATGGCCCGATCCAATGCACCGCTCATGCGTGCCCCCGGCGGCGGGCCGGGCGTTTGGGTTGGGGCATAGCCGCGGCCTTCAGGGCATCGGCGTCGTTGCGGGCCTGCCAGTCGCGCAGCTCCGAGAGCCGGATGCGCTGGCCCCGTTCGTGCTCGGAGGTGCTGACCGTGCGCAGGCGGCGCGGGTGGCCTTCCGGCAGACCGGTGTAGGCCCGCACGGTGGCGGGCGCTACGTCGAGGTATTCGGCGGCGCGAGGCACCGAGTACTGCGGGTCGGCCACGTTGTCGCCCACCAGCTGCCGCGCCGCCGCTTCAATCAGCGGCTGAAGCAGCGGCATGGCGGCGGGTAGCAGGGCCTCCACAGGAATGGCAATGGTGGGCGTCGACATGGCGGTTAGGCTGCGGCGTTAACCGGTGCTTGCTGGCGCTTCTGGAGTTGCTGCGTCCAGTACATGATGTCATCCTGAGCGCACTGGTGGTCGTAGCCGGCGTGGTTGAAGCGCAGCTGCTGTTTGGCGCGCTCGGCCGGCGTCACCTTGTCGTGCTTCACGAGCCGCTTGATGTGCTCGACCTGCTCCACGGTGGCCGGCACGAAGGCGTAATTCTCCGCCGGCTCCGGCGCCGCGGCCGGCTCCTGCCCCTCTGGAGTGTAGGGGCGCCAATCCAAGGCCCCGGTCTCGGTGCGCCGCAGGAAGTAGGTGCGGTCGTCGCGCTGCATCTTGCCGAAGGTGAGGTCGGCTTTGCACTTGCAGCACTTGATGCTGACGTACTTGAATTTGTCCTGGGCCACGCGGGCCGTCAGGATCAGGTCGTCGGACTTGCAGAGCCCGCAGGCCGGCACGTCCGGAAAGGAGAGGCGCTCGGTTTCCAGCACGACTTCGTGCAGGTCGTTGCCCTGGCAGGTGAAGTCGTAGCGGCGGCGGCCGATGTGTTTGGTGATGGTCAGCTGCATATCAGTACCTTTGCAGTGAAATGAGTCGGGTTCTTAGCGGGACTTTGGTTCAGTTTCTCGGTGACAGCCAGGGGCGGCAACCCCTGGCTGTTCGCGTTTTAGTGGGTCAGGTAGAGCGCGGCGGCGAAGACCAGCAGCAGCCAGCCCAGCAAGCGGTTCAGGGCTACACTGGCGCGGTGGCGTTCAGCAGCCAGTTGCTCCTGCGGCGTTCGAAATGGCTTTTTCATGGCGGTAGGCCTCTAAGTGGGCGCGGGTGAAGGGGATGGAGGATTCGCGCTGGTTCAAGTGAATGGGACAGTACCAGTTGCCGTCGGTGCCTTGCGTGGTCGGTACCCCGACGCCGTGGCTCCCCTGCTCGCCACAGTACACGTGGGTGTGCCAGTGGCCCAGCCGCGTTGGCACGTTGGGGATGCGGCAGCAGCAGCGGCGTTCGGCCCGCAGCCGGGCCATGGAGTATTTCTCCAGGTTGTCGTACCACGCCCGGTCAAGGGCCAGTCGCTCCAGCGTCATCATGACCAGCGGACGTCGGAGGTGGTGAAGGTGTCGGCCAGCAGCTGCGGCGCAACGGCGGGCCGTTCGGCGCGGGGCGTGTTGACGATGGTTTCGGCATCCTGACGAGCCAGGCGCACTGCGCCGGCGCGGTGCTGGCTTTGGCAGTAGCAGGCCTCTCGGCCGTTGATGGAAGCGGTGGCGAGCCATTGGCGGCCGACGCGCTTGACGGAGACTCGGATGGTGGACGTCATAAGCTTAGCGGACTTTCATAGCGCCGGCTTCCTGCGCGGCTTTCAGGTTCAGCAGGTACTGGCCTTCGTCGGCCAGGTGCGGATTGGCCTCGACGGCTTCGAACACCTCGTATTCCAGCCAGGGGCGCGGGGCGCGCAGTGCTTTGTCGAGTGGAATCATGCCCATCAGCTGATTCCAGTCGCCCAGATGCACGTTGGGCTTGGCGTTGGCAATGAGTAGCATCAGGCGGCGCGCTGCAGCGCGGTTTGCGAAGCGTACATCGGAATCACCACGGCTTCGTGCACACGCTCCAGGGCCAGGCAGTGGGCCGAGTCGGTCACGTCGATTTCGGTGATGAAAGCGGGCAGGGGGACGAACAACACTTCGGTTTCCAGTGCCGTCGGGAAGCGCAAGGCTTCGCGGCCGGCGGAGGTGGTCTGGCGGCCCGGGACGTAGACGCGCACGGCGTAGGCCTCCTGGTTCACGCCGAAGCAGATGCAGTAGCCGAGCACGGGCAGCACCTGGCCCGCGCTGCGGTCTTCGCAGTTGCGGATGATGTGCAGCAGGTCGGAGTCGCGGAAGCCGAGGGCCGGGTCGTGTTTGTGGGCGCGGGCCCGCACATCAGCGAGCATCGGTACCAGTGGGGCAGGAGATAAGGACAGTTTCATCGGTAGGGTAGTTGGAGGCAGGAGAGAGGGCGCGGCAACGCCCGGTGAGCTAGGCAGCGGCGCGGCCTTGGCGGATTTCGATGAGACTGGCGTAGCGCGTGCGGGCCTGATCGGCGCCGTGGCTGCTGTAAGTGCGCACGAGCGGCAGTTCGGCCTGGCGCTCGGCGTCGGTGATGAGTTTGTCTTGCAGCAGGGCGCGCACGGCCTGTTTCTGCGAGTAGCGGGCGGGCCGGTCGGACCCGGTAGAGCGGTGCAGCATCTCGGTAGCTGGGGTTGAAGTGAAGAATGGGGTTAGGCGCCGGCGGCAACCGGCTGCAGTTGGGCGGCCTGCCACTCGGCAAAGCCATCGGGGTTGGTTTCGCGGGCCAACTGCTCGACAGCCGGCCAGTATTTGGAGCTGGTTTGCTCATAGTTCACCACCCCCGAAAGGGTGGCGCGCTGCGTGCAGCCGGTGCGCTCGGCAATGGTGCGCAGGAAGCCATCCGGCATCAGTTGCCGGATGCGCGGAGCCGCCGGGTTTTCGATGGTAGTGGGGGTAGGCATATCAGCGGGTGCCGTATCTTGGCGCTTGTTGTTGTTGTTGTTCCAAAGGTATACGCAAAAGCACACATGATGTATGCTTTTGCGGAATCTTTTTTCAGGCTTTTCCATGCCTTCTCCTGAAAACCCTATTAGTCAGCGCCTACAAGCGGTGATAGATCATTTCGAGAGCGGTGTGCAACGGCAATTTGCCTTGCAGGTCGGAGTGGCTCCTGGTCGCATTAGTGAGATTTTTGGGGAGCGGCAGAGCAAGCCAAGCGCTGAGCTATTGCAGAAAACTGCAAAAGCATATCCGCTTTTGCGGATAGAGTGGCTTTTGCTGGGCGAAGGGCCTATGCTGAAAAGCGAAAAGGCAGCCCCCTCGCCGGTCGAAGAAGCTGCCGCCACCAATAAAGTGGTGCCGCTCACGCAGCAGCAGCATATAGAAGAGCCGCGGCTGGTAGTGCCCGACCAAGCAGCCAACAAGGCCGCCATCATATTTAATGTGAAGGCAGCAGCAAACTACCTGTCGGGCTATGATTCTCAGGAGCCCGTCGAACAGGTCGACGTGCTGACCATGCCGCGTTTCATGCTCAAAGGCCAGCACCACGCGGTATTTCCCGTCATCGGCGACTCCATGGAGCCGACATTCTTGGCGAAGGACTACGTGGTATGCCGCTTTGTGCCGCCCCAGGATTGGGCCAGCATCAAGGACTTCGATGTGTGTGTCATTGTGAGCAAAACCCACGGCGTTCAGCTGAAGCGGCTGAAGGTCCGCCCGGCTGAGCACCTAATCCGCTGCCTCTCCGATAACCGCCGCCATCGGCGCTTTAACCTCGACTTTTCCGAGGTGGTCGAAATCTGGCGCTTCGAGTGGCGCATCACCGCCTCGGCCGAGAACATTACCGAGGATTTATTCAAGAAAGTCGACGCGTTGGAAGACAACGTCGAGGACCTTCGCGGCGCGTTGGAATCCATTATGTCCAGCGCCAACATTCTACGGGTATCTGCCGGCTCTAAAGACGAATAACATGGTACTGCTCTCCTTGCTGTTGCAAGTTTCAACCGACACCAGCGACACAGATTACAATCCCATTGCTGGGTTCCTGGCCTTGATGTTCGCAGGCCTGCTCTATTTTATTCCTGCTATAGTGGGGCGTACCCACCGCCAGGCTACCTCTATCTTCTTTTTGAACCTGCTGCTGGGTTGGTCGATCATCGGGTGGATTGGGGCCCTGATCTGGGCCCTGAGCAAGCCTGCGCCGTCCGTGCGGGTCGTAGCTGCCCCAGGGCCCCGCTCCAGCGTGGCCGACGAACTGCAGAAGCTGCAGGCCCTGCGCGAGGCGGGTACAATCACGGCTGTGGAATTTGAGCAACAAAAAGCCCGCCTGCTGTCATGAGCACCACCCTACCGCCGTTCGACCAGGTGGCTATGGACCGCCGCTTCGTCTGGGAAGTGCAACGCCTGCTCGACGAAGGCGTCATCAGCTCTTTTCGGGAGCTGGCCGCCAAGATGGAAGTAAACCCGTCGCTGCTGAGCCTCATCGAACGCGGCACCAACCATGCCAACCAGCGCCTGCTCTACGAACTGCACCGGCATTGCCCAGTTGCCAATGTGCCTTGGGTGCTGCTCGGTGAAGCGGCCACGGGGCGCCCGGAGCCGGCGGGTTGGCCGAAGCGCCAGCGGGGCCGGCCATGGCCGCAAAAGGCCGTGGAACATGCCGAAGCCCGACCAAAAGCATGACCATCTAAGGTTGTGGCTATGCTTAGTATTGACAAACAGGCAGTTGATGTAAAAAAGGCGCACCCAGGAGGGAGCGCACAACTGTGATACCCGCCGTAACTGGCGGGTATTCGCGTTTAAAGGGCATAGGATAAGATTTAGATTGAGGGTCATACTGGTAAGCAGCAACCTAACCAGTACAAGACGCCGAATGCAACGTTTGCCCCTCCACCGGCGCAAAATCAACGTCAGCTTCTTCTCCCGCCTCGCGGCCATCAATAAAGCTGGCTATTGCCCCGCACGCATCACGGTGCGCTGGCACAACCAAGAACTGCTCCTCGACACTGGGGAGCATGTCCTGCCTGAAAAGACGGGCAAGAAAGGCAAAGCCGTACCGCTGTGGGGCAAGGTTACATGGCGTGTCACGCGCAAGTTGGATCGGCGGTACGCTGTTCATTTATCCGAATAGCGAGCAAGGAACAACCGCAAAGGCCCCAGACCAATTTTGAGTTGGGGTTACTAACTAGCAACTTATCCCACGGGCAATTGCTTCGGACGGCATATTGACGAAAACGCGCTTCTCGAAGAGTATGGTTTGAGGTGAAAACGGCCAAGGCGCCAGCTGTTTGTGTTAGATCTTTCCTTCGGACCTATTGGACATTCATCAAGCGCGTCTAGCTGTGTGTATCAAGCCCACTTTTACCAATATCAGGTTAGGCCATGTGTACTCTGAATAGTATGCAAGCTTTCTAAACCGTCCAGGAAACCACAAGCTCAATTGCGAGCTTATCTCTGTGGAATAAGTTATACAGACATACAGCCGTATAAATTTTCGGACGAGACAGCGTCGTCCCTGGCCCGTGTACATCCCCGCTTAGCCTGCCCAAGCAATGTGGCTTACCATCCCTTGCTCTTCGGTGTTGACTGCCAGCAATTGATTGCACAGCTCTCCCGCTAAGTAGATGCAATAATCAAAGGTGGCAAACTGGTCCGCGTCGGGGCGGGGGCCGCCCCTTACTAAATTCCTTCAGCTGTGCTGGGGTCATCTCGTCAAAATAGGGCACAGTTCATTCGTTCGGCGGTCGGTAGAACGGCAAGAGGCGCCAAAAGCGCAACCAACAGCCAGAATAGTGAGACCATCAGGTTCCGCTAAGCGGTCATTTGAGTTGAAAAGAAACAGCCCGGCAGCATCATGCTGCCGGGCTGTTTCAGCAAGTTTTGAACGTTGACTACTGGATAACAAGCTTGGTGGAGCGGCCTTGTACCCGCACTGCGTAAATGCCGAGGGGCAAATGCCCCGGCAACGTGAGAACTAGGGCGCCGGTGGCGGGCATGATGCCGGTGGCCACCACCCGACCGACTGCGTCGAGCAGTTGCACGGACTGCCCCGGCGTGCCGCCGCTCACGTGCACCGCTTGCCGCGCCGGGTTGGGCCACACGCGCAGCTGCAGTTCTTCACCCGACACTAGTACCGCCTGCACCGCACTCAGCTGCGCCGCGCCGTTGGTATCCACCTGGCGCAGGCGGTAGTAGAACAGCGGTACGCCGTAACGCAGCAGGCCCGCGTCGGTGAACTGGTAGTCGTGAGCGGAGCTGCTGGTGCCCTGCCCGGCCACCGAGCCCACGCGTTGAAACGTCTGCCCGTCGGGGGAGGCTTCTACTTCAAAGTGGTCGTTGTTCAGCTCCTGGGCCGTGGTCCAGCGCAGCCACGCGTCCTGGCCGCGGCGCTCGGCCGTAAAGCGCAGCAGCTCCACCGGCAGCGGCGAGGAGCCGAAGGTGCCGATAACGGCTTGGCTGAACGAGGTCACCGGGAAGGCCACCGTGCCCGCCGCGGCGTCGACGCTGCTGGCCGCAATGGGCGCGTCGAAGGCGCCGTCGCCGTTGCTGTCGCGCTTGAACAGGCGCAGGTTGGCGGGCGAAGCCGCGTCGGCGGGACTGAGGTCGTTGGGGCCCAATGTGAACGTGACGGTGGCGGCGAAGCTGGTGAAGCTGTAGCGGTCGACAATCCAGTAGGCCGGGGTGTAGGTGCCCTTCAGGCTGGCATTGGCGGGCTGGGTGCCCAGCGGCGCCCCGTCGATGCGGCTGACCACCACTTCGTAGGGCGCGCTGCCGGCGGCGCTGAAATTGATGGCCGCGTTGGCCGCGGCGAAGTTGTAGGCGCCGGCGCCGGTGACGGTCTGGCTGGCGCTGCGGCCGTAGCCCACCGGCGCCGTGCTGCTGACCACCGTCGCGCCCACGATGGGCGCGGCCCCGCCCCGTACCGCGTCGAAGGCCAGGTTGACGGGGGCGTTGAACTGCAGGTAGGCCAGCAGGCCGGTTTCGGTGCCTTCCAACGTGAGGTGGCGCAGCTGGCGGATTTCGGCCTGGCTCAGTGCCCGGTTCCAGAAACTGACTTCGTCGAGGCTGCCGGGGAAGTAATTGGTGGCGGGGCTGGCGCTGAGGTTGCCGATGCAGAACTGCGTGGGGTTGACCGGCACACTGGTGGTACTCAGGCTGCCCAGCAGGCTGCCGTTGTGGTAGATGAGCAGCTGGCTGCCGTCGAAGGTCACCACTACGTAACTCCACTGCCCCGAGGTGAGCGTGCCCGCGGGCGTAGTAACGCTGCGAATGGTGCTGCCCGTGCCGAAGCCGGCTTCGATGCGGCCGTCGGCCCCCACGCCCAGGTAGGGCCCGGCGCTGTTGCCCGTGCCGTTGCCCAGCACCCCGTAGAAGCCGGTGCCCGTACCAAAGCTTGGCTTCAGCCACACGGCCTGGGTGTACTGCCCGCCCAGGGTCACCGGGTTGTTGCCCAGGTTGACGTAGCCGGGTGTGGTGCCGCCGGTGCCGCGTAGGGCGTACCCGGCCGTAGGGTCGGCATTGACGACGGTGCGGCTGCCGACCGGACTGCCGACGGTGGGCGCGTAGGCCGTGCCGCCCACGGTCAGGCTGGTCAGCTCCGCGTCGAGCAGCAGGCCGGGGGCGGCGCCGTCGGACACGTCGTACACCAGCCAGAAGTAGTTCAGGCCCGCGCTCAGCGGTTGGCTGCCGGTGATGGTGAAGGCGCCATCGGGCCCGCTCACGGCCGTGCCGAATGGTGTGGTGGTGCTCAGGGCGCTGCTGCTGCCGGTGTAGTACACGCGGGCCGCCGTCAGGCAGGCGGCGGCGTTGGAGGAGCCGGTCGTGGCGAAGCCCAAGGACTGCAAGCTCAGCGGCAGGTCGGGCCCGCCACCAATGGTCACGGCCACGCGCAGGATTTCCTGGTTGCTGCGGCCGGCCACCACGCGGTCGAGGTTGGGCTGCTCGGCGGTGCTGCTGGTGTAAGTGGCTGGGTTGAGCACCGTGAAGGAGTTGGTGTTGCTGCTAGCACTGAGGGCGTAGCCGCTGAGCTGGGCCCGGGCGTACACCGTGTGCGCGCCGAAAGCAAGGGTAGCGGCCGGTGAAAAGCTCCAACTGCCGCCGGCGTCGGCCGTAGTGCTGCCCGCGTTGCTGCCGTCGACGTACACCGTGACGGTGCTACCCACCGGGGCCGTGCCCGCGTAGCTGGGAATGGCAGTGGTCAGGCTGGCACCGTTGGCCGGGGTGCTGAGCACTGGCGCGTCGGTGGGGTCGAGCACGGTGAAGCTGCGGGAAGTGGTGCAGTTATTATAGTCCGTTACCTGCGCGGTGTAAGTGCCGGCCGTCAGCCCCGATACCGACGCGCTGGTGGAGCTGAGCGTAGCGGCCGGGACGGAGGTGCGCGTCCAGCGGTACTGAAACGGTGACCTGCCCCCCGAGGCGCTGGCCGAGGCCGAGCCGTCGGCGCCGCCCGCCGTGCTGGGGTTGGTGGCCGTCACGTTCAGGTTGAGCGGCAGCGGGGCCACCATGCCGACGAGTTTGGTCACCGTGCAGCCCTTGGCGTCGGTCACCAGCACGGAGTATTGGCTGGGCCCCGACAGATTGCTGATGGTGTTCGTGTTGTAGCCGGTAGGATGACCCGGCGACCATTGGTAGGTGTAGGGCGACGTCCCCCCGCTGGGCGTCACCTGCACCCAGCCATCGGAGGAGTAGGAGCACGCGGGGTTGACTTGGTACAGGCTGGCCGTCAGCGCCGCCGGCTGGCCGATGTTGAACTGCTTGGAGGCGCTGCAGCCCTTGGTATCAGTGACAGTGACCGTGTATGTGCCGGCCGGCCGGCCGGAAGCCGTGGCGCCGGTGCCCCCGGCGGGCGACCAGCTGTAGAAGTAGGGTGCGGTGCCCCCGCTGACCGTTACCGTGGCCGAGCCATCACTCCCGCCGTTGCAGCTGGTGTTGGTCGCGGTGCCGGTCAGGGCCAGGGCCGCTGGCTGGGTGATGGTGACCGTAGCCGTGGCCGAGGCGCCGGCGGCGTCGTACACCGTTGCGTAGTACGTGCCCGCGGGCAGGCTGGTGGCGTTGGCGCCGCTTCCCCCGAAAGGCGCCCAACTGTAGAAGTAGGGCACGGTGCCGCCGCTAGCCGTTACCGTAGCCGAGCCGTTGGAGCCGCCGTTGCAGCTCACGTTGGTTTGGGCCGAAATGGTGGCTGCCAGCGGCGCAAAGTGTCGGGGGGGAGCCGCTGCGGCCGGCCGGGCAGTGGCGGCTGATAAGCCGCTCATGCCTAGTTCGGCGAAGAGCAGGACTCCCAGCAGGAAGGCCCGGAGTGGGGTCAAAAAGCCAATCGTACGTGGCATTGAAGTAGCGTGAAAAACGAAGAGAAATGGTGCACCGGGCGCGGGCAGCAGCCACAGCGCCCGGTGCGTGGGTAGGGAAAGTGGCCCGGAGGCTTATTCGACCACTAGCCGCAGTACCTGCGCGCCGCTGCGCACCAGGTTCACGCCGGTAGCCCGGCCGGCAAGCTCAGCGCGGACCGGCCCTTGGCCGTCGTGGTCGACTTGGCGCAGACGGTAGTATACCTGCCCGGCGTCGGTGAAAGCGTAGCTATGGGCGACAGTACTGTTGCCTGGCCCGCTACCCGCCCTACCGGGCGGAAGGTCTGCCCGTCGGCGGAGGCTTCTACTTCAAAATGGTCGTTGTTCAGCTCCTGGGCCGTGGTCCAGTGCAGCAGCGCGTCGTCCCCTTGGCGCCCGGCCGTGAAACTGGTCAGCTCCACTGGCAGCGGCATGGTGCCGCCGTTGAGGTAGAACTCCGAGAAGTGGTCGGGCACCGGGGCTTCGACCACAAACCAGTTGCCGCCGCTCAGGGAGCTGGCCACCGTGGGCGTGAGCAGGCGCACCTGCGTGGGCGCGGTGTTGTCGCCGAAGCTGCAGTTCTCGTTGTTGCCTGCGTATTGGGTCAGGCGCAGCTGCGTGAGGCTGGTGGCGTCGTTCAAGTCGCCGTCGTTGGCGGCCACGAAGCGGTTCCACTCGCTTAGCAAGCCGTAGAAGCGCACGTCCACGCTCTGGCCGGCAAACGCGTTATCGGCCGTCAGGTGCCAGTTGCGGTCGAGGTACTCGGTGCCGCGGGCGTCGGTGCGCACGGCGGCCAGCTGCGCCTGGGTAAACTCCGCCGCCACCGTGCCCAGGGCATTGCGCCGGTCGTTGAGGGCGGCTACCAACTGGCCGTTATCGGCCAACAGCCACTGCCACTGGCCCGAGCCGGTGCTGTTGACGGGCACCGTGGTGAGGCACTGGTTGAGGATACCGTTATGGATCTGTAGCACCGTGAAGGCCGCCGCCGGAGTGCCCGAGCCCGAGGCCGTCGTCACGCTGACGGGGCCGGTGGTGGCGCCCACGGGCACCACGGCCGTGATGGGCGACGTGTTCAGCCCGTTGTTGAGCTGTATCCACACCGGAGCCGTGCGCGACACGGCTAAGCTATTGTACGCCGGCGACATGCCGAGGATACTGGCCGGCGTCTGTCCGGCCGCGGGGTAATGGGTGAGCAGGCCCGCAGCCACGGCCAGCCGCCGGGCCCAGCGGCTACCCCGCCGAAGCAGCCCATTGGGCTCGGAAGCCAGGGCAGCCGAGGCCAGCCTCCGCCCCGAAGGAAGTAAAGAATTTACGTGCATAGTGGAGATGGGGAGAGCGTGCTGCAGGCGCTACCCAGGCTGGGGGAGGGCGCGCCACTGGGCCGGGTCAGGCGAAGCAAAAGCCGCCGACCCAAATGCCGAATAACGCCGCAAGCGGTGCTTGCGGGCCAACACAAAGCTATTTTGCCACCCCTATATAGAGCTGGTAAATTCCTGCCATACTTCGGGGATTTCCTGCCAATTGCATCATATCAAGCGGCAAACCGGCAGACGCCCGCCGGCTTGGAGCGGCAGGCGAGCGTAGCAACCAAAGCCGAACCACCACGATTAAGCCGACAGCAAATCGTAAGCGCGCAGGCCGAAGTGCCGGTGGAAGACGCGGGCGAAATAGGACGCGTCGTCGAAGCCAACAGCGGCAGCTACTTCATCGACCGAGGGCAGCGCCTTGGTGAGCAGCAATTGATGCGCCCGCTCCAAGCGCAGCTGCCGCAGGTAGGCCGCCGGCGGTTGCCCCGTCAGCTGGTGCAGGCGCCGGTAGAGGGTTCGTTCGCTCAGCCCCGCCGCGGCGGCCCACGCGGCCACCCCGAAGACGGACCGGTGCAAGGACAGTGCGGCCAGCTCCCGGAGCCGACGCAGGGCTTCGGCGTCGGGCGGGTCGTGGGGATGGGACACGGGGCGCTTCATACGCGCGGCGCCCCGGAATGACTGCGGAAAGACGCCGGTCCAAAACTCTGGCGGGCGGCTGGTAGCCGGCTAGTAATTATCTGCCATTCTTAGCGACAGCGCTGCCAAGCACGGCGCTCAAAGGTGGGCCTAGCGTCCTTCCTCCACTACTTGGCTTCGGCTGGCTGGCGCAGGTAGTCGGAGGCGCGCTTGCCGTAGTGCTTGAGAAACACCTTAGCAAAGTAGGCCGGGTCTTCGAACCCGACGGCGTAGGCCACTTCGGCCACGGTGGGCAGGGCGCGTCTTTCCAGCAGCTGCCGGCCGTGCTCCAGGCGTAGCTGCCGTAGATAGGTTGCCGGTGTGAGGCCTGTCAGCTCCTTGAGCTTGCGGTACAGAGTCCGTTCGCTCATGGCCAGCTGGTCCAGCCACTGCTCCACGCCGAAAGCAGAGTCGGCCAGTGAGGTGCGGGCAAGCGTTTCCAGCTTGCGAAGCAACAGTTGGTCGGCGTCGGGCAGCGCTGCTGGCGGCGAGGCCAAGGTAGCCATCGGCTGCAGAGCCTCAACGGTGGATTCGTCGCCAGCCCCAGCTACAGCCGAACCCCGTTCAGCGGCATAACGCCGCCGCTCGTGGTAGTTGCCAAGCAAGTTGTGCACCCGGGCCAGCAGCTCGCGGGGCGCAAATGGCTTTTGCAGGTAGTCGTCCACGCCCGTTTCCAGCGCCTCGAAGCGGTGCCGCGCGTCGGAGCGGGCTGTTACCATCAGGAAGGGGACCCTTTGCGTTCGGGGGCGAGCTTTCAAGGACTGCAGCAGCTCGGTGCCGCTGAGCCGGGGCATCATTTCGTCGGAGCAGATCAGGTCGACGGGCGTGGTGGCCAGCAGATCCAGGGCGCGCTGCCCGTCTTCGGCTTCGAGTACGGCGTAGTGCGGCTCTAAAATTTGGCGCAGGAAGGCCCGTAGGTCGACGTTGTCTTCCACCACCAGCACGCGTGCCGGTTGCCCGGCCGAGGCCGCATCGGGTTCGGCCTCCGCGTCCGGCGCGAGTTCCCCGGACTCGGCGGCCGGGAGCACCTCGGGTATTGGTTCGGCGCGCAAAACCAGGGTAAACGTGCAACCCTGGCCCGGCGTGCTGGTCAGCGTCAGAGTACCACCCATGAGCGCGGCCAGTTCGCGGCTTAGCGCCAGCCCAATGCCGGTGCCGCCCTGAGCCTGGCGTTGCGGGCTCTGGTAAAAGCGCTCGAACACCTTCTGTTGCTCCTCGGGAGCAATGCCCGGGCCGGTGTCGCGTACGCTCAAATGCCAGGTATGGTCTGCACCCGCCGCCACCGTTAACGTGACCCGGCCACCCGCCGGGGTAAACTTCAGGGCATTGGAGAGAAAGTTGCTCACTATCTGCTCCAGTTTTTCCACGTCCAAGGCGAGGGTGAGGTCCGCGGGCAGGTCGGTTTCGTAGGTGAGGCTGAGCTGCCGGTACTCGGCCAATGCTTCAAAGGACGCCAGTAGCTGCTGCCCGAACAGCGCCAGGCGCACCGGCCCGGGGTTTAGCTGCAGGCGCCCGGCTTCGAGCTTGGCTAAGTCCAGAAGGCTGTCGACCAGGTACTGCAGGCGCTGCCCGTTGCGACGGCTCAGTGCCAGCTGGGCGCGGGCAGCGGGCGGCAGCGCGTCGGGTTGCTGCAGCAGGTGCTCCACCGGTCCTACCACCAGAGTCAGCGGGGTTCGTAGCTCGTGCGAGACGTTGGAAAAAAACTGGCTTTTCAGCTCGTCTAGTGCCGCCAGGCGCCCGTTTAGGCGGCGTGTGTGGCGCAGGGCCAAGCCCACGGCCAGCAGCAGCAAGCCGAGTAAGCCCACCGCTAGCCACCCCAGCTGCGTTTGCCGCCGCTGCTGCTGCGCCGAAGCCTGTAGCCGCTGGATGGCCAGGGCCTGCTCGCGGGTGCGAAACCGGGTTTGCATAGCCGTAAGAATGGAATACTGCTGGTCGGCACGCAGCGTATCATCTAGCCTCTCAAACCTTTCGGCGAAGCGGAAGGCTTGGGCGTAGTTACTACTGCCAGCGTAGGCTTGGCGCAACAGGTGGTACGTCTCGCGCAACTCCACCAAGTTGCGAGCCTGCCGCTCCGCGGTGGCCAGAGGCTCTAGCACCGCGGCGGCGGCCGCGGGTTCGTCCAGCTGCAGCAAGGCCCGGCCCAGGAGCTTGCGGGCGCGATGCTGTTGCGCCGGCACTGTCAGCGAGGCAAACGTGGCCTGCGCCTCTTGCACGTACTGCCGCCACGCCGGCTGGTGTTGCTGCCGGGCCCACTGCGCCAACAGCAGCTGCCGTTGCAGGGTGAGCGGGTAGTAATCGGACTGCTGCCGGGCCGCAGGGCTTTCCAGTGTCGCCACCCGGGTTAGCGCAAGCTGCATGTCGTCGAGGGCGCGGCGGGCTGAGTCGGGCTGATGGGCCTGCAGGTAAGCTTGCGCCTGATAGCCGTGCAGGGCCGCCGGCACGGCCGCAAGCAGGCTGTGCCAGGGAGCAGCTTGTTGCTGGCGCGCGGCGTGGCGCAGGCCTTCCCGCGCGAGGGCTTGCAGCTGCTCTGGGCGGTGCAAGCGGCCCAGCACGTCGTGGCCGTAACCTAATACATCGGCAAAATCGATAGGGGCCCGCACTGGGTCGGTGCCGCGCATGCGGCGGGCCGCCTGCAGGGCATGGGTGTAATAGACCCAGGCCTGCGCGTCGTTGCCCTGGTCTTCGTAGGCTTCCCCAACAAGGCATTCGGCCCAGCGCAGCCCGGCTTGGTTGCCCGTGAGCTGGTAGCAGCGCCGGGCTTGCTCGGTCAGGTGCAGGGCCTCGCTGATTTGCCCGCGCCGCCGGTACAGCAGGCTGGCGTTGGCGCTGCGGCTGGCCAGCAGCTCGGGCAACAGTACCTCGCTGCCGTCGACGCGCTTGATCGGCTGGGGATTGTGCAAGTTGTAGCCGGAGTGCTCGATGAGTTGGAGCGCCCCAGCGTAATAAACCAATACGCTGTCCAAGGCCGAGCCGGCCCAATGAAAGGAACCCAACTCGTAGAGGACATCGGCGACTTCCAGCGGGTATTGCTGGCGCAGGGGCTGGCCCGCCCCCCGGGCGCGGTGCAGGTAGTGATAAGCCGAGTCGCGGTTGGCTAGGCGCTGATAGTTTAGCGCAAGCCGGCGAAATACAAAAAAACGGGCGGCGCCATCCTGGTTCCAGGCCGCCCGATGCTGATGCAAGGCGGCATTTTCGGCCGTGCGCAGGGAGTCCTTACGCTTTTCTGGGCCTAGCTGAACCAAGACCTGCTCCAGCGGGGCCTTTGCAGGCGCCGCCAGCGCCCACGATACCAGCCAGCTCAAGCCAAGCATTAGGGCATAACACTTGGCTTTGCCGGTGGGTGCCATCCTCTGTAGTTGCGTAAAAATCAGACTGGCAGCCACCTATCTAACAGACTTTTGCCGGCAAAGGTAAAGGTTTGTGCGCTGTCTATTCTGATACCACGTAGCGGGAGTGGCTTTGCTGACGGCCATAAGCAGGCCGCACTTACATCATGAATCAGCCTAATAAGTAATTGGGCCCGATTGTCTCTGGCATTGGAATATTTAATGGCGCACAAAGACGTTCGATTGACTGCATAGCGCCTAAGTAAAAGGGCTATTTTAATTAACCTAATTGTGTCTTTGACACACTCCCTGGCTACTTCTCGGCAACAAGCCCATCGGTTACCTGTATTGACTTAGAAATAAGTCTAATGCATATGGCAATGCCAAATCAGCGCAAAACCAGCATATGCAAATTGTAAGTATTTGATTACGATTGTATCGGTGCAAAAGAGGCTCCTGGGAAGGAGTGCACAACTGTGATGCCCGCCGTAGCTAGCGGGTATTCGCATAGCTAGGGTATAGGACACAGTGTGTAATCGGTATTCGAGGCTTTTGCAGGAGCAAAACCAGTAACCCGATCAGTACAATACTGGATGTGCGTTTTTAGCAATACCGAATATGACCACGTTTAATTTGATTGCTATACATGCTTGCTGAACTACTTCGGCGCCTCCAAAAGGAGGTATGCCTTTCTTGATTAGGTCATACAAGTAGTTGATGGCATAGGAGAACGGCCGAACCGCACCTGCGAACCGGCGCACGCATGCGCATCGGAGCGACACTCTGACCTCCTCTAACAACGCTTCGGCCGTTCCCGGCGGAGCCTGCATGACCGGATATAGCATCATCGTGTGAGTGCCTCCGCACCAGCGCGGTCATACATTTGCTTGCCGAGTGCGCGTGGCACATCCTTTCGGGCTCCAAGCAACGGGACTTGGCCGCCGCGCATCTACCGGTTTGTTTTTCCTGCCATGCCCCTAGTTCCCTCCTCCCGATTGTTCCTCACCGGCGCGGCCGTGGCGTGCTTGGCCATCAGCGTGAGCAGTTGTGGCGGCAAAGACGCTCCCGAGTACAAGTTCACCGCCGAGCAGCGCGCCTGGGCCGATCCGTACGCCAAGGGTTCTGTGTGGGCCTTCCGCAACCGCCGCGGCGCCGAGCGCCGCTACCAGGTCACCGAGCTCAAGGAAAAAAAAAGGGGCTATGCCGGCAAGTCCTTTGAGGTTCAGTACTGGTACCATACCGTTGACGCCACCCTGTGGCGGCAGGACTCAACGTCGTCCTCCGGCAGCGCCGGCAAGTACGTCATCACCTTTGCGCAAACGTCGGAGCCGTCGTACGGCACCCCCACGGAGCAAACCCACTGCAGCCTCACTTGGACCCGCGAGTTCTACCTGCCCGCCGACCTGGTGAACCAGCAATTCCCGCTGCCGGCCACGTTCCGCCTGCTGCCGCAGGCCACGTTCGGCGGCCGCACCTACACCGACGTTCTGGAATGCACCCCGTACCCCGAGGCCACCCGCCTGGCGTGGCGCATCACCAAGCTCTACTACACCAAGGGCGACGGTGTCGTGGGCTTCGTGGAAGAAGGCGGCGACACGTGGGAGCGGCAATAGTACCTGGCCGCTTCCCCGCCGGCAATGCAGCCGAGCTACAAGCGGGGGCCTTTAGCTTGGCGCTTAGAGCCGCGGACGTTGCCGATCAGCAGCGGGGCGCAACTGCTGATGGGCCGGCCCAATTGACCGAACTGATTGTTGCCCCAGGCCCACAACGTGCCGTCTTGGCGCAGCGCCACCGTATGAGTGGCTCCGGCCACGACGCTTCGCCAGCGGAAGGCCTGGGCAATTGGCTCGGGGGCTCGGCGGCAATAAGCGCTGTCCTCGAACAATGCCCCATAGGTATGGCTGCCCCAGGCCCACAGCGTGCCGTCGCGGCGAATGGCGGCGGTGTGATACGCCCCGGCGGCCATGGTTCGCCAATCGGCGGCGGCCCCCACCTGCTGCGGAACTGAGCTGCTTTGGCAGGAGCCGCTGCCGAGTTGGCCGTACGTGTTGCTGCCCCAGGCCCAGAGCGTCCCGTCGCGGCGGAGGAGCACGAAATGAAGCGAGCCGACGACTTGTTGCCAATCCGTGCCGCTCCCCATTTGTACGGGGGTAGTGGAGGTCGCGTAGTCGGTTGCCGCCACGTTGCGCCCCCAGGTCCAGAGGCTTCCGTCGCGGCGAATGGCCACCGTTTGGGCGGAGCCTGGAGCCACGCATTGCCACCCCCCGGCGGAGCCAGCAGCCACCGGCACGGGCACGTTCTGGTCGGTGGTGGTGCCGTTGCCAAGCTCCCCGTACAGATTCTGCCCCCAGGCCCAAAGCGACCCGTCCCGCCGCAGGGCAAAGGTGCGGCCGGCGCCGGCTGTCACGCGCTGCCAGTCGGTTTCGGGGCCCACCTGCTGCGGCACGCGGTAGAGCAGCTGCGCGCCCGCGCCCAGCCCAAGCTCGCCGCTGGTATTGTGGCCCCAGGTCCACAGCGTGCCGTCCCGGCGCAAGGCGGCCGTGTGCGCGGCCCCGGTGGTGACCTGCAGCCACGCGTTGCCGGTGCCCACGCGCACGGGCGCCCGGAAGAAGGCATGGGCGTACAAGCTGTCATTCGCGCTCCGGACGGTTCGGGTTGGAGCCACGTACATCCCGTCGCCGAGCTGCCCGCTGTTGGCGCCCCACGCCCACAGGCTGCCGTCGCGCTTGATGGCCAAGGTGTGATTTGCCGCCGCGGTTATGGTTTGCCAGGTCGAGTCGGTCCCGACTTGCACCGGGTCCGCCTGGTAGAGCATGCTCAGCTGGGTGCTGCCTACCTGCCCGTTGCTGTTGCTGCCCCAAGCCCACAACGAGCCGTTGCGTTGCAGCCCCGTGAAGTGGGCATACCCAGCCGTTACGCTCCGCCACCTCCGGGTCGTGCCCATCCGAACGGGAGCAGACACCTGCTGGACGTCCTCTTCCTGCTCGCCGGTGGTGCGGCCCCAGGCCCAGAGCGACCCGTCGCGACTTATTGCCGCCGTGCCGGTGGTTCCGGCCGCCACGCTTTGCCAACGGTGCTCCGTGCCAACCGGCACCGGCAGGCGGCGGTTGAGCGTGCTGCCGTCGCCGAGTTGGCCGAAGTAGTTGTAGCCCCATGCCCACAAGCTACCGTCGCGCCGGATGGCCAACGCGAAATTGGCGCCGGCAGCAATGCTGCGCCAGGTAAACGCCGGGGCAAGTTGCATCGGGGAAGTCTGGATGGTCGTATCGTCGGGTGCGCCGATGGGAATGCCCCACGCCCACAAGCTGCCGTCGCGGCGCAAGGCCAGGGTGTGGCCCGTCCCGGCCGATACGGCTTGCCAATCGGCAACGGTGCCAACCTGTACTGGCGCGTTGCGGCCGGTGGTGCTGCCGTCGCCGAGCTGACCAGAGCGGTTGTGGCCCCACGCCCACAACGTACCGTCGCGGCGGATGGCCAGCGTGTACCGGTTGCCGGCCGCCACGCTTTGCCAATCCCGGCGCGTGCCCACCTGCTCCGGCACGTGTCGTTCCTCGTCGGCGGTGCTGCCGCGCCGGCCATTGCCCAGTTGCCCGGCGCTGTTGTCGCCCCAGGTCCAGAGCGTGCCGTCGCGGCGTACTGCCACGCTATGGAATTCACCGGTGGCCGCCGCCAGCCAGTTGGTGGCCATTCCAATCTGCGTGGGCACGGAGCGGTCGAGGCGGGTGCCGTCGCCGAGTTGACCATAGCCGTTAAGGCCCCATGCCCAGAGGGTGCCGTCGGCATGAACGCAGAGCGAATGATTGGCCGATTGCCCGCGCACGGTAACGGGCAAGAGCAGCAGCAACAGCCCCCACAACCGCAGCAGGGTCAGTAACGCAGGTGGAGGGGTAGGCATAATTCCCAAAGGTACATCCTGCTCGTGGCTGCCCAGCGGCGTAGTGCCACGGCGGCATGTGTGGTGAGCAAGGAAGGTTTCAAGCGCAGCGTCCACTGGCTGCGGCAAGAGTAGGCGAACCTGGAATAAAAGGAATGAGTATCGACGGAAAACAACACCCCTACACACACAAACGCCCCTCCAACTTGGAGGGGCGTAGTGCTGGGTTGCCGTGGATTCTTAGTTGCGGCGCCGCAACCCGCGGAGCGCAACCGTCACGCCGCCGGCCAGCAGCAGGGAGGCGCCGCCATCGAGGGGCACGGCGGTGGGCTCGGCCGTGGGCGTGCCGGGTACGGGGCCGCCCGAGCCGGGTGTTTGGGCTGGGCAAAGCGCCGAGCTAGTCAACAGCAGGCAGAGGAATACGAGGCGTTTCATGGGCAAGAAGATGGGGCTATTGCAGAACGAGTTTGCGCGTCAGCATGCCGGCCTGGGTGCGCACCTGCAGCGTGTACACGCCGGCCGGCAGCTGCGCAAGCGGGAAGGCATGCTCGAGTAGGCGGCCGCTCAGGGCCACGGTTTCCCGGCGTACCACTTGGCCTAGGCCGTTGAGCAAGCAGAGCTCGGCTTGAGTGCCCGGGAGCCCGGCGGCCGATACCGTCACGTGGCGGCCGTTCGTCGCCGGGTTGGGGAACACCTGCAGCGTGGCCGCGCTTAGCTGGGCCGGCTGGCTGGCCGTCACGCGGGAGGCGTACAGGTGCAGCACGAAGCGGACCGGCTGCAGACCGGTGGTCAGCTGGGCCGCGTAACCGCCCTGGCGCAGGTCGTGCCAAGTGCCGGTTTGCCGGTCTTCCAACAGGAGTTGCGCCGCGGCGGGGAAGTTTTCCAACTGCCGGGGCGTGAAGGTGTAGCTGCCGGCTTGCGGAGCGTACACGGCCAGCGGCAGATCCACCGGCTGCGGGCCCGCGGGCAGGCCCTGGATGGCCAGCGACTCGCCGGTGGGCGTGCTGTGGTACAGCGTGGGCTGGCTGCCGCCGTTGAACTGCACCTTCACCGCGTCGTAGGCTGCGTCGAAGCCAGTGGTGGCACCGGCCTGCTGGTAGACGTAGAGCACGTCTTCCGGGGCGCCGGCTTGCTGCACGCCCAGGGCCAGCAGCGGCCGCGTTTCTTGCGTGCGGTACACGGGCGCGTCCTGCAGCGGCGACGTCATGCGGGCGGCGTTGCTGAAGGCGAAGGTGGCTGCGGTGGTGGCGCGCACGAAGAAGCCCTGCCCCAGCGGAATCCGGTTGGCCCCGGCCGGGCCCACGCCGTTGACGTACGCCTGGTAGCTGCCGGTGTACGGCCCGCTCGAGCGGTACACGTACAAGGCGTTGTCCACGCCGGCCGGGCGGGCCAGCGCATCCCAGTTTAGTGGCGAGGGGTAGGGGTTGCCCAGCAGGTGCCAGCCCGAATTGCTGGTCCCGCCGCGCGTCAGGCTGACGCTGAGCGGGCCGTTGTTCAGCGTACCGGTAAAGTCAACCGTCTGCGGGGCCAGGTTCACGGTGTAGCCGCGGGCCACCGTCAGCGCGTTGGCCGTGGAGCTGGGCGAAACCCAGCCGTAATCGAAGCCGCTGCTGAGCGTGCTGGCGGCGGTCAGCCGCTGCTCGTCGTAGCCGAACACGGTGGGGAAGGGCGTTACGTTGTTGGGCACCGGGGCCGTGTTGTAGGCCGGATTCACCACCGGCGAGAAGCTGGCAGTGGCCAGGTCGGCCACGGTGCTGCCGCTCACCGGCGCCGCCAGGTGGCGGTAGCCCGGACCGGCGTTCAGCGCCGGGTCGATGTAGCGCTGCACCGTGGCCGTACCCGTCACCGCGCCGCCGTTGTTGACTACCAGGGCCGTGCCCGCGGCGCTGGAGAGCAGCGTCAGGTTGCCGTTGGAGGTGAGGTTGCCGTTGAGCGTGAGCACACGCTGCACCTGCGCCGGGGCGCTCAGCGTGGCCCCGGCCGGGCCCACGGTCAAGTCGTACCAGGTTGTGGTGCCGCTGCCGCTGAGCGTCTGGGCTGCCGGGCCCAGCAAGGCCACCGCGGCGGTGCCGGCGGTCAGGGTGCCGTGGTTGACAACGCTGCCGTACACGTTCAGCTGCCCACTCTGCAGCGCCAGGCTCGCGCCGGTCTGCAGCGTCAGGTCGAGCACGGCGGCCGGCGGACTGCCCGCCGCGTTCAGCACCGGGTAGCGCGTCAGGCCGGCCGGGATGCTGGCGCTGAGCGTGGCTGAGGGCACGCCCGCGGTCCAGTTGCCCGCGGTCAGCCAGTCGGTGCTGACCGCCCCGGTCCAGGTGGTCAGCGCTTGCCCAACCGTAAAGAGCACACCCCGGGAAACGCTTTCCTGCAGCGTGCCGCCGGTGGGGCGCGCGTAGCCGGTGGCCGCGCCCGCCGGCACCGTCACGCGCACCTGCGTGGGGCTCAGCAGCTGAAAGTTGGTGGCCGCCACCCCGTTGAAGGTGATGCCGGTGACGGCCGTGGCTTGGGGGAGGCCTGAGCGCGGGTCGGTGCGCTGAAAGTTGAAGCCGGTTACCGTCACCACCGTGCCCACCGGGCCCGCGTTGGGCGACAACGAGGACACCACCGGGCTCAGCACTTCAAAGTTCGCCCCGCTCAGGCCCGGGGTGTTGGTGACGGTGAAGCCGCCGTTGCCCGACAAGGCCGTGGCGCCGCTCAGGTCCGGCACGGTGGCCGTAATCTGGGTTTCGCTCACGACGGTATACGTCACCGGGTACGTGGCCGAGTTCAGCACATACGCCACGGTGGCGCCGGTGAAGCCCGTGCCGTTGAGCGTGACGTTGTCGCCCGTCAGCCCGCCGGCCCCGCCCCAGCTGGTGGTAACACCCGTGACGGCCAGCAGGCGCAGGGTCGTAGCCGACGTGGCCGTGCCGGTGGGCGTCGCCACCTGAATCAGGCCCGAGGGTAGATCCGGCGACGCGGACGCGTTGGCGTAGGGCACGGCAGCCGTGATTTGCGTGCCGGCGGCATTTACCGTGAACGAGGGCTGGCTCACGCCGCCAAACGTCAGCGCCGTGGCCCCCGTCAGGTTGCTGCCGGTGATGGTAACGGTCTGCCCGCTCTTGGCGAAAACCGGCGCAAACGAGCCGATGAGCGGGCCTTGCCCGGTGACGGTGAAGTTGCTGGCGCTGGTGGCCGTGCCTTGCGGGGTCGTTACCGTAATCGGGCCCGTGGTGGCCCCGTTGGGCACCGTGACGGTCAGGCTGGTGCCGTTGGCATTGACCGTGAAGCCCGCCGCGGCCGTGCCGTTGAAGCTCACGGCGGTGGTACCCGTCAGATTCGTCCCCGTCAGCGTGACGGAAGTCAGGTTGGTCGGGCCGTTGCCGGGCGTGAAGCTGGCAATGGTCGGTTGCGCGGTGAGGGTAAACGGCAGGCTGAGGTCCGAAGCAGACGCGGCTAGGGAGGTGTTGCCACCCACTTGTACCGTGATAGTGCCTGGGCTGAGGCCGGCCGGCACATCCGCCGATACGGTTTGGTAAGCCCCCGTGGAACCGACGGCAAAATTCAGCCCCGGTACGCCATTAAAGGTGATGCTGGTGGGAGGCGGGCTAACGCTTAGCGGCCAATTGCCACTCACCGTAACCCGCGTTCCAACCGGCCCGCTCCTTGGTGACAGACAGGAGGCGTACGGCTGAGCAATGGACAGATTTGCGAAGTAGGGGTTCCCGGATATGGTGGTCGACGAGCTGTAGGGCGAAAGCGTGCCGATAGAAGTCGTAATGGCTGAGGTGACGCTTGGGTAGCCGAAACCGGCCAACGGACTGCCAAAGCTGATGGTGAGCATGGAGTCGTTGAGCACCGTCAGCGGAGCTGCAAACGACGCAAAGCTGCCGCAGCCCAGAAGACCCTGGAAGGAAGCACTGGTAGCATTCAACAACCCGGACCCTTTTATGGATAGCAAGGCGCCACCACTCACCGTCAGCGTCGCATTTTGCGGCGCCGGGTAATTGTAGCCGCGCGCAGGGTCGTAGTACCCAACGACGTTGAAAATGCGCAGGCGCGTTGCGCTGCTGGCGGTGCCAGCGGGGGTAGTTGCCCGGATCAGGCCCGTCGTTACCGGGTACTCCGTGCCGTTGAGCCGGTAGGAGGGCCCGGGCACGGTGGTGGTGACCTGCGTGCCGGCACTGTTCACCGAAAAGGAGGTCTGCGGCGCGCCGTTGAACGTAAGCTGCGTCAGGCCCTGCAGATTTTGGCCGGTGATGGTAATGGCGTCGCCGGGCTTCACGTAAGCGGGCGAGAAGTTTGTCAGCACGGGCACCGGCGCCGTCACGCTCACGCTGACCTGGCCGGTAGCCGTGCAGTTGCTCGCGTTGGTAGCCGTCACGGTGTACTGCGCCGCGCCCGTGCTCGGCGGCGTGGCCGTGACGCTGCTGCCCGCGGTGGTTTGCAGGCCCGGGCCGCTCCAGGTGTAGCTCACGCCGCTCTGCGCGTTCGTGACGCTGAGCGTGGTGCTCTGGCCTTGGCCGATACTGGCCGGCGCGGCCGCGGCAGCGGGCGCAGTGGGGGCGGGCGCCACGGTCACGGTGGCTGCGTCCGTGGTCGAGCAGGCACTGGCGGCCGCGTTAGTGACCGTGAGCGTAAACACGTACTGGGTGCTGGCCGTCACCGTGGGCAGGGTCACCGTGGGCCGGGCTTGGCTGCTGCTGAAGCCGGGAATGTTCGGCGTCACCGACCAGCTGTAGTTCACCCCGGCCTGCACCGCGGTATCCCCGAGCGTCACCGTGCCGCCGGAGCAAGCGGTTTTATCCGGACCGGCGTTGGCCGTGGGCGGGGTGCAGGCGGTGCCGTATTTGGCGAGAAAAGTAGAGGAGTTAGACTGGTTGACAGCAGGCATCGTAAGGCTGCCAAACGTCGCGTTGTAGCCGTAATCACCGCTGACATAAACGCCACCGTTGCCATCTGCCGCTATGCCATAAACGTAGTCCTGCGACGCGTAATTAAAAGTTGGATCGGTGCCGGATAAAGACATGACCGAGGTAACCGACCCGGCCGCTGAAAAACGCGCTAAAAACCCATCCGCCGTACGTTGGGTTGTGTTAGCGTCGCGCGTACTGGTGAGGGCGGTACCGTCGATGTCGATGGTTCCGCTGAAGTATCCGCCTACATACGGCTCACCGGCGCTGCTAACCGTCAGCCCGTAGGCGTTGGCACTGGCCGGCGAAGCACTATTGGCCTGCTTCACCCAGGCAAGAGTGCCGGTAGACGTGAATTTGGCGAGGTACCATCGGTTATCCCCCACCGCTACCGGAATCGAAGTACCCCCACTGGGTACGCCGAGGTTGTTATACGATTGCCCCACAACCACCGTGTAGCCGGTACCCGACGCCGTGATAAGGGAATGCGCAAAGTAAATGTTGCCGGCGTTGTCCGTTGCCAAGCCAACTTCAGCGCCGAGGCCGGGAGGGCTGGAGACGGGGCCTTCCACTTCAAACGCCAGGTCAGGGGCGCCTGCGCCGGCCGACATCCGAACGGCGTACCAGCGGGGAGTGCCGTAAGGACTCATTACGGGCGCGTACACCCTGCTCAACCCCCACATGATGTACCCCCCGGTGAAGCCCGACGTGGTGGTAACCCGTCCGGTCACCCACACGTTGCCGGCGTTGTCCAAGGCTAGTTTACCCCCATCCGACGAGGTATAGGCATCGTACGTGCTTGGGTAAGAGGTCCAGACCACGCTGCCGGAGCTCGAAAACTTGGCTACCACCGCAAGGCCGTTGCCAGCACCGCTGGTTGTGGTTCCCAGAGTTGCACCGTTAGACAGCGTACCGTTGAGGTAAGCATTACCACTCGCATCGGCAGCCACATCGGCAGTCGCGTACCCCGTGAGCTTTTGCGCCCACTGCAGGGTGCCGTTGCTGCTGAATTTGGCGAAATACGAATCGGTGAACGTAGTTGCGGCGAATGTTTGAGCACCAATCGTCACGGACTCCCCGTACGGGATGCGACCCGTAACCCAGGCGTCACCGTTGGCGCCAACCGCAACGGACGGGGTAGCCTGGCTGGCCGAGCTTTGATCGATCAGCACAGCCCACAGCGGCGTGCCGCTCGCGCTAAAACGCGCGATGAAGTCATCGTTGTAGCCGATAGTGCCGGTATGCGTAACGGTGACGCCGTTGCCAAACGTGTGCGTGCGGCCGAAGTTGCCGGTCATGTACGTGTTGCCGGCGGCATCAACGGCGAGGTCCGTTTGGGTAAACAGGCCTTGCTCGCTGGTACTGGCCCACAGCCAGCTTTGTCCGTGGGCCCGCTGCCCCAGCAGTAGGGCAAACAGCAAAAGGAGCCAGACCGGAAACACCGGTCTGAAGGGGGTAAATTTGTGCATAGGTGGGTACCTCAGTGGAAAAGAGAACGGGGAAGAGCGCGTCCGTTCGGGTTGCTGAGGGACGACGAAAGTGCAATGGAATAGCAAGCCCCGCAATACGTAGTTTTTACTATTTTTAATGTGATTTTAATGTGATTTAACGCTTGCTCAACGCGCAGAAGATGTTCGGTATGCTGAACCTTATTGGTGGGTAACGGTACCAAAAATCCCTTTTTGGGGGCTGGCTTTACGTCAGCCGCGTAGGCCTTTTGAGCGTGCCCGGCAGTGCGGATATACTCCGCAAGGCAAGCGTGGTACAGCTCTGCCAGCGCACTACTCTCGGAGAAGTACAAACTTGTTGACGGCGTTTTAACAGCCGATTACTGCCGCCCCATGCTGGTCCACTAACGAACCCCACGGTTTGCCAAACCTGCCCGACCTCGCCAAGGCCAGGAGCAATGCCAACGCGGTTCGGAAGGTCTTCGCACTCCCTAGGCCGCAGCAGGCAGCCGCTGAGCACAACAGCCGTGTAACTTGGCCAGCCGGGGGCTTTCGTCAAGTCAGTTTTGCCTGGGCGCAGCGGGGGCATCCCGGTTCAGGGCGGCTGATTCCGCGTTCAGCCCGGGCTTATCCCGGTTCGAGGGCCTGAGGGTTGGCGGAGCCGGGCCGGCGTGTCACCTTTGCTTGGCCGGCCGGGGCTTGCCGCCGGCCCGCTCACGCTTCCCGTATGCCCACCCCACCGCTGCTCCGCACCGTTCTGCGCGCCGTCCTGACGGCCGTGGTGTTCTACTACACCATCGTGTTCATCAACCTGGGCACCATCTGGGTATTCGACCGGGGCGTGGCGTTGGAGCTGACGCTGCTGGTGGGCTACCTGCTGGTCATCTTTTGGTCGAACCAGCGCCTGGCGGCCTATTTTGAAGCGCACCCGCCCCGGCGCCTCACGGTCGGGCAGCAGGCCGTGGCTGAGGGGCTAGCGGTATCGGTGGCCAACCTGCTGATCTGCGTGCTCACGCTGCTGTTGCCCTACTGGCTTTTTATCCGGGCCGCGCACCTGGATATTCCGCTGCAGCCCGTGCGCGTGCGCATGGCCCTGCTGGTGAGCACCGTGGTGTCGTTGTTCTTCTACTACTTCGTGGAGCGCGAGCGGGGCCGGGCGCGGCTGCGGCAGGAGCTGCTGCGGGCCGAGCAGCTGCAGAAGGAGCACTTTCGCGCCCAGCTCGAGCTGCTCAAAAGCCAAGTGGACCCGCACTTTCTGTTCAACAGCCTGAACGTGCTCAACTCGCTCATCGCCAAGGACCCGCCGCTGGCCCACCAATTTCTCGACCAGCTCGCCACCGTGTACCGCCTGGCCCTCGACCACAGCGCCCGCGCCCTGGTCAGCCTGCAGGCCGAGCTGCAGCTGGTGCAGGCCTACGTGTTCTTGATGCAGACGCGCCTGGGCCCCAACCTGCAGGTGCACATCGACGTGCCGGCCGAGCTGCTGACCCGGGTGCTGCCGCCGGCGGCGCTGCAGATGCTCGTCGAAAACGCCATCAAGCACAACGGCTCCACGCGCCTCAAGCCCCTGCAGGTACGCATCTTTGCCGACGACGGCGCGGTGGTGGTGGAAAACAACCGGCAGCCGCGCAGCAGCCCGGTGGTGTCCACCGGCCTCGGGCTGAACAACATCCGCCGCCGCTACCGTTACCTCGGCGCCCCGCTCCCGCGCATCGACGACACCCCGGCCACCTTCCGCGTGGCGCTTCCCCTGCTTGCCCCGACCGACGATGAAGATTCTGCTGATTGAAGACGAGCCCTTTGCCGCCGACGCGCTGGCCGACCTGATCCGCGCCGCGCGCCCCGACGCCGACCTGCTGGGCGTGCTCGGCTCGGTAGAGGAAGCGGTGGAGTGGTTTACCCGGCGTCAGGCGCCCGACCTGCTGTTCTGCGACATTCACCTCTCCGACGGCAGCAGCTTCGACCTGTTCCGGCAGGTGGAGGTGCGCTGCCCGGTCATCTTCACCACGGCCTACAACCAGTACGCCATCCAGGCTTTCCAGGTCCACAGCGTCGACTACCTGCTCAAGCCCATCAAGCCGGAAGACGTGGCCGGCGCCCTGCGCAAGTACGACGAGTCGAAGCAGCACTACTTGGCCGAGGGCCTGGGCAACCTGCAGGGCCTGCTGCAAACCCTGCAGACGCCGACGCCGCGGCCGTTCCGGGGTCGGTTTTTGGTGAAAAGCGGCCCCGGCAGCAAGGTGGTGCCGGTGGCCGACATTGCCTATTTCCTGGCCGAGGACGCGGTGGTGTTCCTCATCACCCGCGAGAAGAAGCGCTACATCGTCAACTTCACCCTGGACCAGCTGGAGGAGCAACTCGACCCGCAGCTGTTCTTCCGGGCCAACCGGCAATTCCTGGTGCACATCGGTGCCGTGAGCGAGGTGCGGCCCTACCTGAAAGGCCGCCTGTACCTGCTGCTCAACCCGCCCGCCCCGGAAGACCTCTTCATCAGCAGCACCCGCGCCGCCACGTTCAAGCAGTGGCTGGATTCGTGAGCAGGGGGCAGAACGTCATGCTGAGCGCAGCCGAAGCATCTCTACCGCTTCGTCTGAACGGAAACAAGAAGAACGTCATGTCGAGCTTGTCGAGACATCTCGCGTGCTGACGTCCGCAAGCAACCTCGACAAGAAATTACTATCCAACGAGATGTCTCGACTTCGCTCGACATGACGGCCTGCATGGAGCTGACGAAATGTTGATAGGCCTTCGCTTGCGCACACGCCAGAGGAAGTCGGACGTGCTGTTGATCCACGCTGCACCGATGATAATCCGCTGATTGCTCGGCCGCGCCTGTCTCCGTGACGGGCGCGGCTTTTTCCAATGGGTATCATCTGCGCGACCTACAACAGGGCCGGCTGCGGCCCTTTGCACGGGCCGCCAGGGCCAAGCGCCGGCTTTTTCATTGGTCGCAAGTCCTCGTTCACCACCCTCGTTTCCGCGTTCATGGCTTTCTGATTTCGCCCGCTGTCGGGGCAAGGCACTTTTGAGCACTCAGTCGGTTGACGCCGGCTGCCACGATGCTCCCCGCCTTAACCAAACCCCGACCATGAACACGTCCGCTACCCGATTCTTCTCGCAAGCTCTGCTGCTCGGCAGCCTCGGCCTGCTGCCCCAATTCACGGCCGCCCAAACGGCCACTGCTCAGGTGGCTGCCCAAACGACTACCGGCCTCAGTGGCGCGGTGTACGACGCCCAGGGCCAAGCCGTGAGCTTCGCCAACGTGGTGCTGCTCGAAGCCGGCACGGCCACGCTCGTCACCGGCACCGCTGCCGCCGCCGACGGTACCTTTCAGCTGCCCACGCCGGCCCCGGGTAGCTACGTGCTGAAGCTCAGTATGCTGGGCTACGCCACCCGGCAAACGCCGGCCTTTGCCGTCGACGGCCCCGGCTTCCGCCTCGACTTCGGCCGCCTGCTGCTGCCCGCCGACGCCCAGTTGCTGCAGGAAGTGAAGGTGCAGGCCCTGCGCCCGGCCGTGGTGCAGCAGGGCGACAAGCTGGTGGTGAGCGTGGCCGGCTCGGCCCTGGCCAGCGGCAGCACCGCCCTCGACGTGCTCACCCGCGCCCCCGGCGTGGCCGTGGACGCCGACGGCAACCTGCAGCTCAACGGCAAAGCCGGCGTGCAGGTGCTCATCGACGGCAAGCGCAGCTACCTCACCGGCAAGGAGCTGCAGAACCTGCTGCAAACCATGAGCGCCGACAACATCCGCGACCTGGAACTCAGCGCGGGCGCCGCGGCCAAGTACGACGCCCAAGGCTCGGCCGGGGTGATTAACCTCACGCTGAAGAAAAATCCGCAGGCGGGCCTGAGCGGCAGCGCCTACGCCGGCTACCAGTACAACCAGCTAGCGGGCTACAGCGCCGGCGCCGACCTGAGCTACCGCCGCGGCCGCTGGAACACCGCCGCGGGCGTGGACCTGGCCCGCCGCACACGCTTTCGCGATATGGAGATGCACCGCGAGTTCCGGGGCGAAACCAACACCAGCACGCTGGCGCAACACGCCCGCGAGGAAGGCACCCGCGACGTGCCCGCCCTGCGCTTGAGCACCGACTATGCCCTTAGCTCCCGCCACAGCCTGGGGCTGAGCCTGAACCTGACTCAGCGCCGCAGCGCCGACCGGTTTGCCACCAGCACCCTGCTCCAGGACGGCCGGGCCGAGGACGACCTGTTGGTGCTAGCCCGCAACGAGGGCCGGGGCCGCTTCCAGAACGCCACCGCCAACTTGCACTACGCCGGCCGCCTCGACTCGGCCGGCACCACGCTCAGCGCCGACCTCGACTACGCCCGCCTGCGCAGCACCCAGAATTCCACCTTCCGCAACGCCTACGACAGTCTGGGCCGCGACCGGGGCGACTTCAGCACCGAGCTGCGCAGCCAGAACCCCACCGGCTACGACATCTACGCCGCCCGCGTGGACCTGAGCAAGCCGCTGAGCCGCGCCACCACCCTGGAAGCTGGCGCCAAGGCCAGCCGCGTGCAGTCGGACAACGAGGTGCGCTTCTACGCGGTGGAAAACGACGCCGCCCTGCTTGATTCGCGCCGCAGCAACCACTTCATCTACCGCGAAAACGTGTACGCGGCCTACGCCAGCCTGGCCACCCACTTCGGGGAGCAGTGGCAGGTGCAGGCCGGGCTTCGGGCCGAGCAAACCCAGGCCGACGGCCACTCGCTGACGCTGGCGCAGAGTTTTAGTCGCCGCTACCTGGGCCTGTTTCCGAGCGTGACGGTGCAGCAGCACGTCAGCGCCGACTACCAGCTGGGCTACAGCTTCAGCCGCCGCCTCGACCGGCCCGGCTACGAAAGCCTGAACCCGTTTATCCTCTACCTCGACCCCTACACCTGGGTGCAGGGCAACCCGGGGCTGAAGCCGCAGTACACCAACTCGTTGGAATTCACCCAGAGCTGGAAGCAGCAGTACCGCCTCACGCTGGGCTATGCCAGCACTACCGGGTTCATCGCCGAGGTGCCCGAGCAGCGCGCCGCCGACCGCACCACCGTGTTTCAGCAGCAAAACGTGCAAAGTTTCCGCAGCCTGAGCGCCACGCTGCTGGCCCCGGTGCGCGTGTCGGCCCGCTGGCAGATGACCAACAACGCCACCGTGGCCTATCAGCGCTTCGCCACCGCATTGCAGGGCCAGGCGCTGCACAACGCCCAGCTGCTGCTGCGGGCCCAGTCGGCGCACACCGTGCTGCTGCCCCGGCAGCTGCGGCTGGAGCTCAACGCCGGCTACCAGGGGCCCATGGCCTACGGCCTGTACCGCCTGCAAGCCAACTGGTGGCTCGACGCCGGCCTGAAGCGCAGCTTCTGCCACGACCAACTCGACCTGAGCCTGAGCGCCACCGACTTGCTGCGCACCCGCCGGCTGCGCGCCACCGCTACCCTCAGCGGCAACGTCAACGCCTTTGACCAGTACACCGGCACCCAAAGCCTGCGCCTGACCCTGCGCTACCGCTTCCGCAGCGGGCAAGCCCCGGAAGCTCGCAAACCGGCCCGCGCCCTCGACGAGCTCGACCGCATCAAGCAGCAACAGTAATTCGCCGGGCTTCCCCACCCGACCGGCGGCCCTTGGCGCAAGCAAGGGCCGCCGCGTTTTCCAACGGTAATGCCCGGGTGGGAAACGCTGCCCGCCGCTTCCCCCCCCCCAAAAAACGCAATGGCACCTTCCGGGAGAGGAAGGTGCCATTGCGTTTTTTGGGGGGGAAGCAGTTGCTTAGCGAGCTGCAACGCCGTTTGCTTTGGCAATGACGTTGAAGCTCAGGGCGAAGTTGTCGTCGATGGCCTTGTCGGCGGCGGCGCCGAACAGGGTCGAGCCGTACTTCACGTCGTACTTGCTGCGGTCGATGGTGGCCACGCCCGAGGCCGACGCCACGCCGTTTTTCACGCCCACTTTGGCCGGGAAGCTCAGCGGGTTGGTCTTGCCTTTGATGGTCAGGTTGCCCGTCACCGTGGCGTTGTTGCCGGCGGCGTCGCCCTTTAGCGGCTTGATGCTGGTGATGACGAAGGTGGCCGTCGAGTACTTGTCGACGCCGAAGAAGTCGTCGGACTTGAGGTGGCCCACCAGCTTGGCGTTGTAGTCGGCGTCGGTGAGGTCCGTATTTTTGATCGAGGCCATGTCGGCCACGAAAGTGCCGCCCACCAACTGGTTGCCTTTCACCTGCACCGAGCCGCTTTGCAGCGCGATGGTGCCGTTGTGCTGGCCACCGACTTTCTTGCCCACCCAGCCCAGGGTGCTCAGCTGCGGCTGCACCTTGTAGGTTTCCACGGCGGCTTTGGTCGCGACGGGTTTGCCGGTGGCCGGGCCGCTGGCAGCTTGCGCGGGAGCCGAGAGGACCGTGGCAGCGAACAGCAGGGGGAAGAGGAGCTTTTTCATGATTTCTGAACGAAGTGCTTGCGCAGTTGAAGTGTCGAAGAAGGAGGAAAGCGTGCGTTTGTTGCTTTCATGTGTATATACATTTAATGTACATACATAGTTTCATGCAAATGAAAATTCCTACGTCCACTTGGTAATGGAACTGGGGCAGCAGGAAGGGGAAGTAGCGGCTACGGCTGCTGGCCCAGCCACTGCCGGGCAGCAGCCAGACCGGCTCCGCTGATTTCGTGGCCGCCCTCAAAGGCTTCGTAGTGCGGCGCGACGCCGAGCGTCCGCAGAAAAGCGGCGGCCTGGTCGGCGTAGAAAGCGGGCAGCGTGTTGTCGTGGCGGCCGTGGCTGAGGAAGAACTGCACCCGCTGCACCTCGGCGGCCGGCGCGTGGTGTTGCCGCGACTCTTCGAGCAGGCGGCCGCTGAAGGCCAGCACGCCCCGCACTTGCCCGGGGTGCCTCAGGGCCACGTCGTAGGCCATGATGGCGCCCTGGCTGAAGCCGAGTAGGTACACCTGCCCGGCCGGAACGCCGTAGCGGGCCGTGGCCTCGCCGATAAAGCGGAGCAGCAGCTCCTGGCCGCGCTGCTGCTGCGCCTGGTCGTAAACGGGCTGGCCCGTCGAAAAATCAACTTGGTAGAAGCCGAAACCGGCCGGGCCGAACACCAGCGGCGCCCGCACCGACAGCACCAGCGTGCGGGCATCGGCCAGTTGCGCGCCCACCGGCAGCAGGTTCAGCTCGTTGCCGCCCACGCCGTGCAACAGCAGCACCAAGCAGTGGGCACCAGGCGCCTGCGCGGGGGTGACGAGGCGGTACGGAAGGGGCAAATCGGTGAGCAGCGGGGGCAGCGGCGGGTTGGCAACGGGCATGGCAGGAGTAAGCAAGCAGGAGAAGAGAAACGCCAGCCAGCAACGGCTTCGGCGGTGCTTCACGACTGCAGGGTAGTCTCGGTGCGCAGCAGCAGGCGGATGCCCCACGGGTCGGCAATCAGCGGGCCTTCGGGCGTGGGCGTGGCGGGGTAGCCGGCTTCGGCCAGGCGGGCGGCCGCCGCGTCGCGGGTGGCGGCATCGGGCAGCAGCAGTTCCCAGCGCAGCAGGCGGGCATCGGCGGCAGTGGCGGCGGGCGAGTCGGCGGCCCACACGTTCAGGCCCAGGTGATGGTGGTAGCCCCCGGCCGCGACGAACAGCGCGCCGGGCAAGCGCCAGGTCATGAGGTCTAGGCCCAGTGCCCGGTGGTAAAACGCCGCGGCCTGCTCCAAGCTGCCGGTGTAGAAGTGCAGGTGGCCAATGGTGGTGCCGGCCGGCAGGCCCTGCCACGCGGTGTCGCCGGCGGCTTGCAGCACGCCGTGCTCATCGAGCGGGTCGAGGGCCGACTGCACTTCGCCCTCCGGCGACACCCGCCACTCGGCCCGGGGCCGGTCGCGGTACACTTCCACGGTGAAGCCGTCCGGGTCGACCAGGTAAGTGGCTTCGCTGTAAAGATGGTCGGAGGCGCCCAGGTGCACGCCCTGCGCCCGCACGTGCCGCACGAAACGGCCCAGGTCGGCGCGGGAGGGCAGCAGGACGGCGAAATGATAGATGCCCAGGCGGCCCCGGCGCGGCACTGGGCGGGCGCCCGGCTGCTCGTGCAGGGCCACCAATACTTCGGGCCTCCCCGCTACGCCCAACTCGGCCACGGCGGGCCCGGTATCGGTGGCCAGGGTGCGGCGCAGCAGGTGAAACCCGAGCACGCGCTGGTAAAAGTCGAGCGAGCGGTCGAGGCTGGCCACGGCCAGGTGCACCACGCCCAGGCGGATGCCCGCGGGCAGCTCCACGGCCGGGTGAATGCCGATGCGTTCGGCCGGCAGCGACAAATACGGAAGCGGGGTCGTCGTCATAGTGGGCTCTACGGCAAACGGCGCTGACGGGCAGCGCCTTCACTGGGAAAGAACGATGCAAAGATCCACCCGCCACGTGTCGTCGCTCCTTACCATAGGATAAGAAATCAACGGGTTGGGTCACCCGCCGACGCACCCGTTGCGCTCCGCTCACTTGCCACTTGCCCCGACGCATGTCCATTTGCCCTCTATTGCCCCGTGACTCCAGCGCTGGTAGGCGCGCTGTGCCGAGCTGCGAAAGGGCTGGGCGGCCGGGGAGGCTACCTATGCGGCGCCGTGCGCAGCAGCAGGTAGCCCAGCGTTCCGGCCAGCGCCGAGGCCAGTAGGATGGCCAGCTTGGCCACGGCTTCGCTGGGCGAGTGCACGCCGAAGGCCAGCAGGGTCACAAACAGCGACATGGTGAAACCAATGCCGCCCAGCACCCCGGCCCCCCACAGCTGCCGCCAGGTCACGCCGGCGGGCAGGGCCGTCCAGCCCAGGCGCACCGTCAGCCAGCTCAGCAGCCCGATGCCCAGGGGCTTGCCCACGACCAGCCCCGCCAAGATGCCCAGGCCCAGCGGCGAGGTCAGCTGCCGCACCAACGACGCGTCGAGCGTCAGGCTGGTGTTGGCGAAGGCGAAGAGCGGAATGATGCCGAAGGCCACCACCGAGTGCAGACGCTGCTCCAGCTTCTGGGCCGGCGAACTGATGCGCTCCGACAGCTCTTCCAACTCCTCGCTGATGGTGCGCGGGTCGGCGTCGCGGGCGTGGGCTTCGAGGCTGAGAAACCGGAGCCGCTCGTCGAGCAGGCGCAGCAGCGCCGGGCGGCCGTGGCCGATGCGCGCCGGAATGGCTACGGCCAACAGCACCCCGGCCAGCGTGGCGTGCACGCCCGATTCAAGCATGGCGTACCACAGCCCGAGGCCCAGCAGCAAGTACAGCCACAGGCTGCGCCCGCCCAGCAGGTTCAGGCCCAGCAGCGCCGCCCAAATGCCCCCGGCCAGCAGCAGGTACGACACGTGCAAGTCGCTGGTGTAAAACCCGGCAATGACGAGCACCGCGCCCAGGTCGTCGACGATGGCCAACGCCGTGAGAAATACCTTCAGGCCCAGCGGCACGCGCGAGCCGAGCAATTGCAGCACGGCCAACGCAAACGCAATGTCGGTGGCCATGGGAATGCCCCAGCCCCCAGCCGTGGGCGTGCCGTGGTTGAACAGCGCATACACCAGCGCCGGCACTAGCATGCCGCCCAAGGCCCCGGCAATGGGCAGGGTCGCTTGCCGCACGGATGCCAGCTCGCCGTCGAGTACCTCGCGCTTGATTTCCAAGCCCACGATGAGGAAAAAGACGGTCATCAGCCCGTCGTTGATCCAGTGCAGCAGGCTCTTGTTGAGCACCAGACGGCCCACGCTTAGTTGCAGGTGCTCGTCCCAGATGGCGGGAAAGTACCGGGCCGGGCCCCAACTGGTATTGGCTAGCAGCAGGGCCAAGGCGGCGCTGAAGAGCAGCACAATGCTGCCGGCGGCCTCGCGGCGGAAAAACTCGGCAAACGGCCGCACCAGCGGCTTGATTAGGGGGGCAACAGCCATAGCAAAACGCGTTCGGACGGGTGCCGCCGGCGCACGTGCTGCCCAGCCGCGGCCCCGCCCAACTGCGAAGGTCGGTAATACGTACGTATGGGCGGATCTGCTTCAACAGGTCTGAAAAACACCAATGCCCGAGCCCGCCAAATGCGGGCTCGGGCATTAATGCCGGGTGTAAATAATTGTATAGGACCAACTTGGTGCTCGTTGAGCCCTCTGCCAATTCTATCCCCATGACCGAGCGGGACCGGGTGCCCGAATCGTTGTGTTACTTTGTTCGCTCACCCGCGCTTACTGAATGTCCGACACCCGTCATTATTTTTCCAACGCCGCGGGGTCCATCGACTTTGTGCCCGGTGACTACGTGCGCCTGCGGTGGTCGGGCCAGCCGTTGACCAGCCCGGAGCTGCGGGCGCTCTACGTTCACGCCCGCAACGTGCTGGAGCGCAAAGGCCTGCGCCGTCTGCTGGTGGACCACCGCGCCATGCCCGCGGCCCCCGAGCCGGCAGATCGGCAGTGGCTGCTGACGCAGTGGCTGCCCGATACCGTGGCCCGGACCCGCGCCACCCACTACGCGGCGCTGCCCGCGCCGGACCCCGCCCGTCGGCTGCACACCGAACCGGTGGTGCAGGATCTGCGGCGGTACCTGACCGTTGCCCTATTCGACGACCCGGAGCAGGCCGCGGCCTGGTTTCACGCGGCCTAACGCCCGCGGCGGCCCCGGGCTGCCGGCTTGCGCCCAGCTCGATACCTAAAAATCGTCCGCCCGCCGTGCGCCAAACTTGCGCGGCGGGCGGACGATTCGGGGCTCGTACCGGCTTACAGGCTGGCCGTGTCGATGACGAAGCGGTAGCGCACGTCGCCTTTCACCATGCGTTCGTAGGCCTGGCTGATGTCCTGAATGTTGATCAGCTCGATATCGGACACGATGTTGTGCTCGGCGGCGAAGTCGAGCATTTCCTGCGTCTCGGCAATGCCGCCGATGGTGGAGCCGGCCACGCTCTTGCGGCCCGGAATCAGCGCAAAGGCGGGCACTTCCAGCGGCTTGGGCGGCGCCCCGACCAGAATGTGCGTGCCGTTGGTCTTGAGCAGCGACAGGTACATGGGCAGGTCGTGGTCGGCGGCCACGGTGTCGAGGATGAAGTCGAACGAGCCCTGCACGGCCTTGAGCTGCTCCTCGTCCGTGGTGACGACGAAGTGGTGGGCGCCCAGCGCCTTGGCGTCGGCTTCTTTCGAGGGCGAGGTGCTCAGCACGGTCACGTCGGCGCCGAAAGCCACGCCCCACTTCACGCCCATGTGGCCCAGGCCGCCCAGGCCCACCACGGCCAGCTTGTGGCCCTGGCCCACCTGCCAGTACTTCAGCGGGGAATAGGTGGTGATGCCGGCGCAGAGCAGCGGCGCCACCGCGGCCAGGTCGAGGTTTTCGGGCACGCTCACCACGAACTCCTCGCGCACCACGATGGTGGTGGAGTAGCCGCCGTAGGTCGGCTGCCCGTCGCGGCCGAGGTTGTTGTAAGTCTGGGTATTGCCTTCCACGCAGTATTGCTCCTCGCCGGCGCGGCAGTTTTCGCACACCTGGCAGGAGTCGACCATGCAGCCCACGCCGGCCAGCTGGCCCACCTGAAACTTGCGCACATGGTCGCCCACCTGGCTGATGCGGCCGACGATTTCGTGGCCGGGCACCATTGGGAAAATGCCGGGAAACCACTCGTTGCGGATCTGGTGCAGGTCGCTGTGGCACACGCCGCAGAACAGGATGTCAATTTGCACGTCGTGCGGGCCCACGTCGCGGCGCTCGAAGGTCCAGGGAGCGAGGTCGGAGGACGGGCTGGGGGCTGCGTAGCCTTTGGTCTGAATCATGAAGAAAAAACGCTAGGGGTAAAACGCGAATTGCGTGCTTCAAAGCTAGTGCTGGCCCCGGCGGCGTCAATACTGCTTTCAGTGAAAATGGGTATGCGTTGCCGCGCGGCCCGGATTACGCCGCGCGGCCGCGCCGGCTAGTGCTCGAAGCGGTACTTCAGCCACACCACGTCGTTGTCGAGCTGCTGCACCTGCGTGAGGTGCAGGCGGGTGGCGGGGCCTTTGTGCAGGTAGTCGCTGACTTCGAAGGTGGTCGGCGACATGGGCGTGCCGTCGGCAATGGGCAGCAGCAGCAGGCTCAGCTCGTCGATCAGGCCCGCGTTGAGCAGGGAGCCGTTCAGGTGTCCGCCGCCTTCCAGCATCAGCGTCTGAATGGGAAACAGCGCGGCCAGCTGCTCTAGCGCCGCGCCGAAGTCAAGCTCGGTCTTGCCCGCGAACAGGTACGAAATGCCCTTTTGCTGCAGGTAGTAGAGGTACTCGTCGCTGACCTGCTCCGTCAGCACTTCGATGATATGGTCGCCACCCGTCTCGTTGGTGTCCCAGCCCAGCTTGCCGTGGGCGTCGACGGCAATGGCAAACGAGGTGGCGGCTTTGTTGCCCACGTACGGCTCCCGCGCAATGGGCTGCGGGGGCGTCTGCGGCGCGGGCTGCGTGCCGCCCGAGAAGTCGCGCTCCATGGTGACGCGCCCGCACATCCAGGCCTGGCTGGTGAAGGTTTCGTGGTACTTCTCGAAATACCCGGCGAAGGTGTCGGTGAGTTGTTGGTCCTGCCAGTTGGCGGAAAGAATCTTTCCGTCGACGGAGGACATCATGTGGCAGATTACGTGGGGTCTGGTCATAGCCGCTCTATACGGCCACCGCAACCGCACGGCGGAAGGCCAGCGGCGTCAGGGCCGTGTGCTTCTTGAAGAAGTGGTTGAAGTAGGTGGGGTACTCGAAGCCCAGGCTGTAGGCAATTTCGCCCACCGACCAGGCGGTGTGGGCCAGCAGCAGCTTGGCTTCGGTTACCAGCCGCTCGTTGATGTGGGCGGTGGTGGGCTTGCCGGTCACTTCCTTCACCATAGCGTTCAGGTGGTTCACGTGAATGGCCATGCGCTCGGCGTAGTCGGAGGCCGATTTCAGCACCGGTTCCCGCAGCTGGGCCGTGACCGGGAACTGCACTTCCAGCAGGTTCAGAAACAGCGCGGTGATGCGCTCGGCCGCGTTGACGGGCGCGTGCTGGGCCGTGGCCGGCTGCAGGCGGGCGGCCTCGTGGATGATGATGGACAGCTGGTTGCGCAGCAAATCATCCTTGTGGGCGTAATCCGACTGCAAATCCCGGCGCATGCGGGTGAAAGCGTCGGTGAAGTAGCGCAGCTGCTCCGCGTCGAGGAAGTAGACGGGGTTGCCCTCCACCTTGTAGAGCACGGTGTCTTTGAGGCTCACGCCGCGCATGGCCGAGTGCAGAAACGACTCGGAAAAGCAGCACAGGTGGCCCTGCTGCTCGCCGGAACCCTCCACCACTTCCCAGGCGTAGGGAATCAGCCGGTTGGTAAACACCAGCGCGGGCCGGTCGACGGCGTAGCTGCGCGTGGTGTAGTGCAGCTCGTTGGCGCCTTCCACTACCAGCACCACCTTGAACAGGTCGCGGCGGTCGAAGTTGCTCATGCCGCACCGCGCCTCCTGCATGGTCAGCACTTCCACGTCGCCGGGGGCGGGGGCAGAAGCAGGCGGCGAAAAAGCGCGGGAGTGGGGCATCGGATTGCTCAGCGCTTGGGCCAACAGGCGCCGTTGCTGCAAGCTGATAACAGACGCGGGGAGTTGGGGTTTTGTTGCGCTCATCAGGGCAAGGGCGCGGGCCGCACGGCCGCAGCGCCGGTCAGTGGTAGCTGGTATATTCTTGGGTTGTTACCGGCCGGCCCCAGTTGACGATGCCCTTCTCGGTGTTGACGTTGAGGGCAATGTGCGTCAGGGCCTGCGTGGGCGAGGCGCCGTGCCAGTGCTCCACGCCGGGCAGGGCCTGCACGACCTCGCCGCGGCGCAGCAGCCGGATGGGCTGGCCTTTTTCCTGGTAGTAGCCCACGCCCTCGGTGACCAGCAGCAGCTGCCCGGCCGGGTGGACGTGCCAGTTGGAGCGCGCGCCCGGCCGGAAGGTCACGCTGCTGCTCACGCACTGAAAAGCCGGGTCGTCTTGCACCAGCGGGTAGACGTACACCTCGCCGGTGAAATACGGAGCCGGCGCCCGCTCGCCCCGTGGGAAAACGGGCCCCGGGGCGGCTGGCGGAATGGTCTGGGCGGTGTTGGGCAGGCCGAGGCTCAGGGCCAGAAGAGTGGTTAGGGCAAGGCGCGTCATGGCAAGCAGTGGCAAGGGTGAAACGGGTAGCTGCAGCGGCTTACAGGTGCTTGACCACCCGCGCCGGCACGCCCGCCACGATGCAGCCCGCGGGTACGTCTTTGGTCACCACCGCGCCGGCCCCCACAATGGCGTTTTCGCCGATGGTCACGCCGGGCATAACCGTTGCGTTGGCCCCCAGCCACGCGCCCTGCCGCACCACGATGGGCTTGGAATAGGTGCTGCGCCGCTGCCCCGGTTCGGTGGGGTGGTTGGTGGTGATAAGGTTTACCTTTGGCCCGATCAACACGTTGTCTTCCAGGGTGATGCCGCCGCGGTCCATAAAGGTGCAGGCGTGGTTCACAAAGACATTCTTGCCAATGTGAATGTTGTGGCCAAAGTCGGTGTAGAAGGGCGGAATCAGAAAGAACGTCTCGTCGACGGGCCGGTTGATTAGCTCGCTGAACACGCGGTTGACCTGCGCGTTGTCGTCTACCGGCATGGCGTTCAGCTCCGACGTGAGGCGGATAGCCTTGCGGATGACGGCGTAGATCTGCGGATAGTCCGGGTCGTCGAGGGAAATAACCTCGCCGGCCAGTTCCCGCTCAAAAATGGTTCGGGTTGGTGGTATCATAAGGAAGTGTGCGTGGTGCGCCGGCGTCGCTAGGCACGGCCCCGGCCAATGCGGGCGCCGCGCAAGGCCCGGTTGCCGGCTGGGCCGTCGGCTGCTCAGGCTGGCTGGTACTCAACTGACTAGACGGCGCTTCGGCGCGGCTGCGTTAACCTTGCGCCGCCCGGTATTCTTCGTCCGTGACGGGCTGCAGCCATTCGGCCACGCCCCGGCCGACGTTGGGGTTGATGGCCAGGTGCGTGAACAGACTGTCGGGAGCGGCGCCGTGCCAATGCACCACGCCCGGCGCAATGCTTACCGCATCGCCGGCGCGTAGCAGCTGGGCCGGCCGGCCCTTTTCCTGGTAGTAGCCCCGTCCCGCCGTCACCACCAGAATCTGCCCGGCCGGGTGGGAGTGCCAGTTGTTACGCGCGCCCGGCTCAAAGGTCACGTCGCCGACGGTGCAGTCGGTGGGATTGGCGCCGGCCCGCATGGTCACCCAGGCCGTGCCGACGAAGTTTTCCGCCGGGCCCTGCGTGGTGCCGGCCGGGGCGTTAGGAGTGTTGGAAGTGCTCATAGGGGATGGTACGGCGCGCCGGAGATGTAAGCGCACCCGCAGGCGGATTAGGCGTTGGCCCGGGGCGGATGGCCGGCGACAGGTGCCCGGCCAAGCACCGTTGGCCGGCGCGACAATGCAAAATTCAACAAGCCAGCTAGCAGGGGCAGTATGGAAACCAATGGATTGTGTATAAAAATCAAAGAACCCGCCGCTAGCCCGGCCGGCAGCAGTCCGGCGGAGGCCTAGCGGCGGTTGACGTTGTGCGGGCTAGCAGAATGGTCAAAATCCTGCCCGGGCGCGGCTTGGAAGTTGATGAGCAGGCTGCGCCAATGGGGCAGCGGCCGGTGGCCGCCCAAAGCGCAGCTTGTTCATCCGAAGTCCAACCGGCTGCCAAAGGGCGGGTGCTGCGCTTGGAAGGCAGAGCAGTTCCGGACAACCGGTAGCCGGCGGCCGTGGGAGGAGGAGCGGACTTTGGGCGGGGCAGAGGCGGGCGGCAAGCCGCTATTTCACCGCGAAGCGGTGCGGGCTACAGTAGTCTTGCAGTCGGCCACGGGGTTGAGCGCGTAGGGACTACCCGGGGCACTACGCCCCAAGCCGTACCTGGTGGCGCTAGCGGTACAGCGCCACCCACGTGCTCAGCACCTCGCTCGGCGTGGCGGTGAGCTGCTGCAATTGCTCGAGCTGGGCGTTGCTCAGCAGCAGGCGCAGGGTTTCGGCAGCGGGCACGGCGGCTTCGGCGTCGCCCTCGGGCGTGGCGAGCAGGGAGTGGCGCAGGGCCAGGGCCTGATGGGGCTGCAGGCGCAGCTCGGTCACCAAGGCCCGCAGGAGCTGGGCGGGGGCGCAGTCGAGGGCCGCCAAGGGCGAGAGGTTGACGGGCATGTCGGCCACGGGCACGCGCGGGGCGGGCACTTCGCGGTCGGCAAGCTGGGCGCGGGCCGGGCAGGCAGCGGCCAGCAAAACGGAGACGAGCAAGAGGCGGAAGCAGGCGGCGAAGGTCATGGCGAAACGCGGAAGCGGGTGGGCAACGGCCGCCGGACGGGGCACCGTTCTGCTTCGAAATTGCACTGACCTTCCGCCACTTACCGCCGGCAATAGACTGCGCAGGGCTTTTTGCCGACTAGGCCCGGTTCGGGTCCGACAAGCGCCGCCCGCGGGCCGGCAGGGCCGGCAGGGGCTGATTGGTCGATGCAAACGCGCGCTTCGTCGGCGGACGGCTGGCCGTGGACGCGGCCGGGGCACAACGAGCGGGCGCGGATGGAAAAAGCAACGGGCCGAGGCCGGTTGGTGGCCCCAGGGCGCCGAAGCGGGCCGGTTTGGCCTAAGGAGGCTGCCGGCTCCGCGGCCGTTATCGGGGATTCAACGAGCGAAATCCGGCATTCAACCACATCGGCCCGAACCCTGGGCGGCGGCGGCGGTACCTTTGTGGCACTACCGGCCACTGCCCGGACCCCATCGTTATGAAACGTCAGCTCGTCTGCCTAGCCCTACTCAGCACGCCCCTGCTCGCCAGCGCCCAGGACCAACCCCGCCCCGAAGGAGCCCGTCCCGGCGGCCAGCGCCCGGCCGGTGCGCCCGCCGGCGGCGAAGGCCGGCCCGCCCTGCCGAGCCCGGTGGTGCAGGGCAGCGGCAAGCTCACCGGCACGGTGCTCGACGCGGCCAGCAAGCAGCCGGTGCCCTTCGCCACGGTGGCGCTGCTGAATGCCGCCGGTAAGCCCATCGACGGGACCGTGGCCGACGACAAGGGCAAGTTCAGCATCGGAGGCGTGGCGGCCGGCACCTACACCGTGCAGGTCAGCTTCATCGGCTACAAAAACCTGGAGAAGCCCGGCGTGAGCTTTACCGACGCGGGCGAAACGGTGAACCTGGGCACCATCACGCTGGCCTCGGCCACCCAGCAGCTGGGCGAAGTGGTGGTGCAGGGCCAACGCTCCTTGGTGGAAGAAAAGGTGGACCGCACCATCTACAACGCCGAAAAGGACGAAACCACCCGCGGCGGCGACGCCACCGACGTGCTCAAGCGCGTGCCCCTGCTCTCGGTGGATTTGGACGGCAACGTGTCCTTGCGCGGCTCCTCCAACATCAAGGTGCTCATCAACAACAAGCCCTCGACCATTGCCGCCAGCAACGTGGCCGACGCGCTCAAGCAGATTCCGGCCGACCAGATCAAGTCGGTGGAGGTCATTACCTCGCCGTCGGCCAAGTACGACGCCGAGGGCTCGGGCGGCATCATCAACATCATCACCAAGAAGGACAACCTGCAGGGCAAGACGCTGGACATGCGCACCAGCGTGGGCTACCGCAGCGCCGACCTGGGCCTGAACGCGGGCTACCGCACCGGCAAGATGGGCTTCACCTTGGGCGGCGGCATGCGCACCGGCTACAACACGCCTGGCTCCTACGAAAACACCCAGCTGACCACCAGCCCCACCGACGGCACCCAGCGCCTGACCACCCAGCAGGCCGACACCCGCCGCCGGAACCTGGGCGGCCGCGTGAACTTCGGCTGGGACTACGACATCAACAAGCGCAACGCCCTCTCGCTGGGCGTGCAGCTGGGCGTGCGCAACGGGCAGAACTACCAGGACGCCCTGATTACGCGCACCTACGCCGGCAACAGCACCGACGGCCCGCTGGTGAACATGTCGGTGCGCGACGTGACGAGCACCGACCGCACCAACAACCTGGATCTGAGCCTGAACTACACCCACCTGTTCACCAAGCCCCAGCACGAGTTCAGCCTGCTCACGCTCTACAGCCGCACCAACGCCACCAACGACTTCTCCAACACGCTCTACAACACCGACGAGGTGACGCAGCGCCTGAAAAACCAGAACGACAGCTACAACCAGGAAGTCACGGTGCAGGCCGACTACCAGGTGCCGCTGGGCAAAAGCCAGCTGCTGGAGCTGGGCGCCAAGGATATCATGCGGCAGGTGCGCAGCGAGTACACCTACCTGCTGGCCGACGGCGCCACCGGGGAGTTCCGGTCCTTGCCCGGCTCCTCGCTCACCAACGTGTTCAACTACAACCAGAACGTGGCCGCCGGCTACCTCTCCTACACGCTGAGCTTCCTGAAGAGCTACTCGCTGAAGGCCGGGGCCCGCTACGAACAGACCACCATCGACGCGGATTTCCAGACCGGGCAAACCGTGAAGCTGCCCTCGTACGGCGTGCTGGTGCCCAGCGTGAACCTCTCGCGCAAGCTGGCCAACGGCGACATGATCAAGGCGGCCTACAACCGTCGCATTCAGCGCCCCTCGCTGCAGTTCCTGAACCCCAACATCCAAGCCTCGAACCCGCTGAACGTGACCCAGGGCAACCCGCTGCTGCGCCCCGAATACACCAACAGCTACGAGCTGTCGTACAGCACCTTCCTGAAGGGCACCACGCTTAGCTTCAGCGGGTTTGTGCGCAACACCACCGGCTCCATTCAGGCGGTGCGTACCCCGCTCGGCGGCGACACCATCCGCACTTCGTACGCCAACATCGGCAACGAAAGCGCCTACGGCATGAACGTGTTTGCCAACGTGAACCTGGCCGGCAAGCTCAGCCTGAGCGGCGGGCCGGACCTTTACTACGCCGTGCTGCGCAACAACGTGTCGGACGTGCTCTACAACGCCAAGAACGAGGGCTGGGTGCTCAGCGGCCGCCTGTTCGGCAGCTACAACTTCACCCCGAAGTGGGGCCTGCAGTTCTTCGGCTTCTACCGCGGCCGGCAGGTGCAGCTGCAGGGCTACCAGAGCGGCTTCGGCGTGTACAGCCTGGGCCTGAAGCGCGACCTGTGGGACAAAAAGGGTAGCCTGGGCTTCGGCGTGGATAACTTCCTGACCCCGACCTACAAAATCCGCAGCGAGGTGGTGTCGCCGCTGGTCACGCAGAACAGCGTCAACACCATGCAGATGCTCGGCTTCCGCGTCAACTTCAGCTACCGCATCGGCAAGCTAACCACCGCCCCCACGCAGCGCCGCAAGAAGTCGGTGAATAACGACGACCTGAAGAGCGGCGGCGAAGGCACCGACACCTCGACGCAGCAGCAAGGCGGCGGCCGGCCGTAATCTGCTCAATAACGGATTGAAAAAGAACGTCATGTCGAGCTTGTCGAGACATCTCGCGGGCTGACGGCAGGTAGTAAACGCCACGAGCAGGTTGCTATCTAGCGAGATGCCTCGACTGCGCTCGGCATGACGTTCGGAAGTTTCCCTGTTCGATGACCGCAGCGCCCGCCCCGGCTTCTTACCACCTGAGCGCCCGCCAGAAATGGAAGCTGGCGCTCAGCTTGGTGATAATCTACTTCCCGATTCACACCTACCTGAACTTCCCCGAGTGGCACCGCAACTGGGACGGGCTGCTGCATTCGGTGCCGCTGCTGCTGACGCAAGTGGTGGTGATGCTCGGCTTTTACTTCATCTGGCTGAACCTGGTGGAGTGGATTCAGCAGCGGCTGTTCGGCTGGTTTGGCGAGGACTTTCTGCTGGAGCTGAAGCTGCCGGCCCAGCTGGCCACCCTGCTGGTGTCGATGGTGCTGGCCGCCGGCTTCATTCTGGTGTACAGCACGCTGATTCGCACCTTTTTTCACCTGCTGCCGGGGCTGCGCTCCAGCCGGCCGCCGGGCCTCACGCCCGAGCACATGGCCCTGCACCGCCGCGCCAACGACGGCTTCTTCCTGATGTTGATGCTCTCGGCGTTTTACTTGGTGGCCAACAGCCGGGCCCTGCTGCGGGTACGGGCCTTCCACTTGCGCACCGAGCAGCTCGAAAACGAGAACCTGCAGGCCCGCTTCGCCGCCCTCAAAAGCCAGGTGAACCCGCACTTCCTCTTCAACAGCCTGAGCATCCTCTCCTCGCTGGTGCACGTCGACGCCGACCTCTCGGAGCAGTTCATCGACCAACTCTCGCGGGCCTACCGCTACACCCTGGAGCAGCGGGAGCACGACCTGGTGGCGCTGGGCACCGAGCTGGACTTCATCCGGGCCTACACCTTCCTGCTCAAGATTCGCTTCGAGGACAAGTTCGACGTGCACGTCGACGTGCCCGAGGCGGCGCGGCACGCCTACCAGATTGCCCCGCTGACCCTGCAGCTGCTGGTGGAAAACGCGGTGAAGCACAACACCATGTCGCAGCAGGAGCCGCTGCTGGTGCGCATTGGGCTGGACGGCGACACCCTGGTGGTGCGCAACACCCTGCAGCGCCGCCCGGCCAGCTACCCCGGTACCGGCGTGGGGCTCGACAACATTCACAACCGCTACCGGCTGCTCACCGCGCGCCTCGTCTCGGTGGCCGTGAGCAACCGCGAGTTTACCGTCCGCATCCCCCTGCTGCCCGCATGAGAGTCCTGATCATCGAAGACGAAAACCTGACGGCCCGCCGCCTGGAGGGCCAGCTGCGCAAGTACGACCCCGCCATCGAGGTGCTGGAGCGCCTGCCCTCGGTGGCCGCGGCCGTGCAGTGGCTGCGCCAGCACCCCGCGCCCGACCTCATCTTCCTCGACATTCACCTCGAAGACGACTTGGGCTTCCGCATTTTCGAGCAGGTGCAGGTCAGCTCGCCCATCGTCTTCACCACGGCCTACGACGAGTACATGATTCAGGCCTTCAAGGTGAACAGCATCGACTACCTGCTCAAGCCCATCAACTACGACGAGCTGGTGGCCGCCCTGACGAAGTACCAGCGCCTGCGCCAGCACTTCACCCCGGCCGATTTGCCCGCGCTGCTGCGCCTGGTGAGCCCCGCGCCCGCGCCGGGCTACAAAGAGCGGTTTTTGGTGTCGGTGGGCCCGCGCCTGCGCAGCGTCGACACCAGCGAGGTGGCCTACTTCTGCTTCGAAGACGGGGCCACCTTTCTCGTCACGCGGCCGGGCCAGCGCCTGGTGGTTGACTACAGCCTCGACAAGCTGGGGCAGGTGCTCAACCCGCAGCAGTTCTTCCGGGTGAACCGGCAATACCTCGTCGGCATTAGTGCCATCGACACCATTCACCACCACTCGGCCGGGCGCCTGGAGCTGATCTTGCAGCCCGCCGCCCGGCAGCCGGTGCTCGTCAGCGTCGACCGGGCCACCGAGTTCAAGGACTGGCTGGGCCGCTAGGCGAGGCGCCGGCGGCTCACTCCTGCGTCAGGCGCGACAAGTCGGCGTGCTGCGGATCGGCGTGGGGCGGATGCACGGCGCTAACCCAGATGTGGAGCAGGCAGGTACCGAGCCCGAAGAGCACCACGGCCACCACGGCTACCAGCAAAATTTTGTCGAACAGCGCCGACACCCACCGGGGCAACTCGGGCGGGGAAGAGGCAGTAGGCATGGGCCAAAGCTACCGTAACAATTCGGTAACATGGCCCGCCGGCTATGTTAAGCTTTGCAAGCGCCTCGGGGCAAGCGGATTGGAGCTGACCCCGCAAGGCTACTGCGTTGCCAGCGTGCCTGAGGCCGCGGACTACACGCAACGCGGGCCGTAGCGGCCGCGAGGCCCGGGCGCAAGTGGCAGCGGAAGCGGGCACAAATAGGGTGGGGCGCACGGGCGGTTACGCGGGTTGAAAGCTGACGCCAAAGCGGTTGTTGGCCCGTTGCCGCAAGGTTAGGCCCCGGGTACAGATTCGGGAAGCCCGCTGCCCGGGGCCGCGCCGGCGAGCAAGTCGCGGTACCAGCGGCCCGAATCCTTCACCGTGCGCCGCTGGGTGGCGTAGTCCACGTGCACCAGCCCGAAGCGCGGGGCGTAGCCCTCGGCCCACTCGAAGTTGTCGGTAAACGACCAAGCGAAGTAGCCGTCCACCGGCACGCCCTCGCGCCGGGCCCGCAGCACCTGCCCGATGCAGGCCTGCAAGTAAGCCTGCCGGGCCGGGTCGGGCACGCGGCCGTCGGGGGTGGGCGCCTCGTCGGGGAAAGCCGCGCCGTTTTCCGTTACGATGAGGCGCGGCGCGTTCGGATAGGCGCTGAACTGCCGCAGCATGTGGTACAGGCTTTCGGGGTATACTTCCCAGCCCATGGTGGTGTGCGGCACGCGGCGGCGGGCGGCGCCCACCAGCATGGCCCACACCAGCGGCACGAAGGGCGAGTGGCGCACCACCTCGCGGGTGTAGTTCTGCACGCCCAAAAAGTCGAAGGCGAAGGGCAGGCGGGCCTCGTCGCCGGGGCGCACGTAGCGGTCGAGCCAGCCCAGAAACGGCAGCGCGTCGACGGGGTAGCCCAGGCCCAGCGCGGGCTCCACGAACAGGCGGTTGAGCAGGGCGTCGGCGCGGCGGGTGGCGCGCTCGTCGCGCCCGAGGCCGGGCCGCGCGGGCGTGACGTAGGAGCAGGAAAACGTGGTGCCGATTTGTGCCGCGGCGGGCAGGGCGGCGCGCAGGGCCCGGCCGCCCGCGGCCTGGGCCAAAGCGGCGTGGTGGGTGGCGGCCAGAAAGGCGCCCAGCCCGCGTTTGCCCGGGGCATGGATGCCCAGCAAATGCCCCGCGCCCACAAACACCATCGGCTCGTTGAGCACCATCCAGTGCCGCACCCGGTCGCCGAGGCGGCGCGCCACCAGCTCGGCGTAATCCGTGAACCAGCCCACCACGTCCCGGTTCGGCCAGCCGCCGCGCTGCTGCAGGGCCAGCGGCAAATCCCAGTGGTAGAGCGTGAGCCAGGGCGTGATGCCGCGCGCCAGGCAGCCGTCGACCAGCCGCTCGTAGTAATCAAGGCCGGCGGGGTTCACCGCGCCGGTGCCCTGCGGCAGCACCCGGCTCCAGGCCACCGAAAAGCGGTAGTTCGGCACGTGCAGCTGGCTGAGCAACTCCAGGTCCTGGGGCCAGCGGCGGTAAAAGTCGCAGGCCTCGTGGCCGTGCTCCCCGCGCTTGATCTTGCCCGGCCGCCGCACAAAGTCGTCCCAGATGCTCGGTCCCTTGCCGTCGCAGTTGCCCGAGCCTTCGATCTGGTAGGCCGCCGTCGACACGCCCCAGCGAAAGTCGGGGCCGAAATCAGCGCGCGTGTACGCGGCGGGCGTGGTCGGCGGAAAGAAGGCGGGCGGCAGGACCGGCGCGAGGTAATCGGACATGCCGAGGTAAACGAGGAAAGCGGGCGGTGGATGCTCGGAGGAGGTGAATCGGCTAGTCAGGTGAACAGGTGAATCAGCCCGTCTCCGTCATGCCGAGCGCAGCCCGGACATCTCGCCTGCTAGCATTGCAACGAGTAGTTAGAACGTCATGCCGCGCTTGTCGAAGCATCTCTACCGCTTCGTTAACTCGCCTTTCTACCATCGTTCGGTAGAGATGCTTCGGCAGGTGCAGCATGGCGTTCTGGTACATCGTTCAACGAGCCCACGAGATGCCTCGACAAGCTCGGCATGACGTTCTTTTTCCAGCGCGTCACATCAGTGCAGTTGCTGGTTGCAGCACCGGCCGCACCCCGGCGGGCAGCTGCTCCAGCAGCAGCTTGTCGATGGCGGCGGCGGTCTGGTCGGGGTAGTCGACGGGCACCACCGGGCCGTGGTGCAGCCAGTGGTCGAGGGCAGGCAGGTGCTTGTCCTTGAGGCTGCGCACCACCGGCACGCCCAGCCCGGCCAGGGCGGCGGCGTTGCACTGCTGCTCGTACTGGTTTTTCATGGGCACCACCAGCAGCTTTTTGCCCAGGTACAGGGCCTCGGCGGGCGTTTCGAAGCCGGCCCCGCAGAGCACGCCGGCGCTGCGGGCCAGCGAGTCGAGGAAGGCCGCGCCGCTCACCGGGCGCACCCGCACGTTGCCGTGCTCCGACTCCTGCGGGCTGTGCTTGCTGAACACCTCCCATTGCACCGCGCGGCTGAGGTAGCGCAGGCGCTGCACCAGCGTGGCCTCGTCGAAGGCCGGCAGATACACCGTGTAGTGGCCCTCGTTCTGCGGGGTCAGCTCGCGCACCTGCCGGCGGATAACGGGCGTGCTGATGCCCGGGGCGTAGGGCTGGAAATGAAAGCCGTACTGGGCCGTGCTCGGGGCGTAGTGGCGCAGCACGGCCCGGCCCATCAGGTCCGGTTTCGGGGGGCGCGGAGCCTGTGGGTGCAGCACGGCGCTCTGGTGGCTCAGGGCCACGCAGGGCACCCCGCGCAGCTGGCAGGCCCAGGCCGACACGGGCTCAAAGTCGCTGATGACCAGGTCGTAGTCCTGTACGCGCAGCTGCTCAATCTCGCGCAGCAGCCGGGCCGACTGGAGCTGCCAGAAGGTGCGGGCGAAGTCCACGCCGCCCTTCTTGCCGAAGATGAAGCCCAGGCCGTGGCAGCGGTAGCGCACCGCAAAGGGCAGGGGCAAATCGGCCGGCGGGCCGCTCACCAGCACGTCGAGGCGGCCGGCGCGCTGCCGCAGCAGCGGCACCACGTCGAGGGCGCGGGCGAGGTGGCCGTTGCCGGTGCCCTGAATGGCGTAGAGGATGCGGGGCGAGGTCAATTAAAAATGGAGAGTTAAAAGTTCGGGCTGCGGTGGATGCGGAATTCGGCCAGCAGGCTGTCGAGCAGGGCGGCCGAATCAGGCGAGTGGTCGAGCGGGTTGTTTTCTTCTTCGCTAGCCTCCGTGGCTTGCAGCGCGGCGTCGTCGGCGTAGCGGTAGAGGCGCCAGCCGGCGTCGGCGGTGTATTCAAGGGCGGTGAGGTTTTCCACCCAGTCGCCGGAATTCAGGTAGGTGACTGCGCCCCGGGGCGTGGTCACGCGCCGGATGTCGGGGCAGTGGATGTGCCCGCAGGCCACGTACTGGTAGCCCTCGTCGATGGCAATGGTGGCGGCGGTCTGCTCAAAGTCGCTGACCAAACTCACGGCGCTTTTCACGCGGTCCTTCACGGCCTTGGACAGCTGCACCCGCGGGCGCCCCAGCTTGCGCAGGCCCCAGTTGACGAGGCGGTTCAGCAGGATCAATAAATCGTAGCCCTCGGCGCCGAGCTTGACCAGCCAGCGCGAGTGGCGCATGGTCACGTCGAACACGTCGCCGTGAAACAGCCAGGTGCGGCCGTGGGGCAGGTCGAGTACCAGCTTGTTCCCGATGCTGAGCGCGCCTAGGCGGGTGCCGGCAAAGCGGCGCAGCAGCTCGTCGTGGTTGCCGGTGAGGTAGTGGATGCGGGTGCCCTTGGCCGCGAGACCCGCTAGGTGACGCACTACCTGCATGTGGGCGGCGGGCCAGTAGCTTTTGCTGAACTGCCAGATGTCGACGATGTCGCCGTTGAGCACCAGCACCCGCGGCTTGATGCTGCGCAGGTAGCGCAGCAGCTCATGGGCGTGGCAGCCGTAGGTGCCCAGGTGCACGTCGGAAACGACGGCCACTTCCACGCGGCGCTTTTTCGGACGCGGGCTCATCAGGCGGTGGGGCGCAGCTGGTAGCGGCGCCCCGGGCGCTGCGGGCGCCACAGCTGCCGGCCGGCGCCGTGCAGGCTGCGCTGCCAGGCCACCAGCCGGCCGGTGCGGTAGGCCAGCAGCAACGCCATTTCGACGGCGAGGTAGCCCACCCGCCGCAGCCAAGCCGGGTAAGCGCGGGAAGGAGCAAGCACGGAGCGCTTCATAACCAGGGGGTTAAATCCGGTTCGAAGTACACCGCGGCCCGTTACGCGGTAATGACGCGGGCGTTACGCTTGCGTCATGGTTTAATGAGGCCCAGGTTACGCCCCCGCAGCGCCTAAAAAACAGTCGGGCCGGCCACCTTGCGGCAGCCGGCCCGATGAGGGTGACCCGGACGCCTGCGCGGCGTCCGGGCTAATCGAGGTCAATCAGTTCGTTATGTCGAGCTTGTCAAAATATCTCGCGGGCTGATGCCGGATAGCATCCTCTAGAAAGAAAGTCCTATCTGGCGAGATGTCTCGGCTGCGCTCGACATGACGGGCTGGTGGGCCTGTTCAAATGAAGCGGCAGAGATGCTTCGACTGCGCTCGGCACGACGTACTACGAGGACTAGATAAGGCTTCTGCCCCTGCCTAGTTCGACTTCTTCAGCAGGCGGCCGAGCGTGGCGTGCAGCTCCTCGCCGTTGAGGTTGGCCGCCACGATTTTGCCCTGCGGGTCGATGAGAAAATTTTGCGGAATGGCCTGCACGCCGTATTCCTGGGCGGCGGCGTTCTGCCAGTACTTCAGGTCCGACACCTGCGTCCAGGCCAGGCCGTCGGCCTGAATGGCCTTGAGCCAAGCCTCGCGGCCGGTGGGCTTGTCGAGCGAGACGCCGAGCACGGTGAAGCCCTGGTCCTTGTAAGCGTTGAAGGCCTTCACCACGTTGGGGTTTTCGCGGCGGCAGGGCCCGCACCACGAGGCCCAGAAGTCCAGCAGCACGTACTTGCCGCGCAGGCTGCTCAGGGCCACCGGCTTGCCGTCGGGGTCGTTCTGGGTGAATTCGGGGGCCACGGCGCCGATGGCCGTTTTCTGCACGCGCTTGAGCTGTTCGCCGAGGCGCAGGCCCTGGGGCGTGGCGCGCAGCGCGGGCGTGAGGCCGTTGTAGAGGGCCGCAAACTCGTCGGCTTTCGGAAAGTAGCCGATGGCCTTGGGCAGGGCAAACAGGCTGTAGCGGGCGCCGGGGTTGGCCTTCACGTAGGCCGTGTACACCTGCCGCTCCTGCTCGTCGAGCGGGTCGAGCTTGGCTTCCAGGGCCTTCACGGTGGCCGGGTCGCTCTGCTTGTCCTTGGGCAGGGCGCGGAATTCCTTGATGTAAGCCTCTGACTTCTGGTTCAGCGGCTTGAGCTTGGCCTGCAGTTTGGCATCCTCCACGTTCAGCGGCGTGCCCGCCACTGTGGCCTTGCTGGCCGAGTCGGCCGCGGTGACGGTGATGGTGCCCTTCTCCAGGTACACCATGGTCACGTCCTCCGACTTGTTGAGCGGAGCCCCGCCGTGGCTGAGGGTGAGGCGGGCGGCCAGCGGCTCGGCCGGCGAGCCTTTGAACTCGAACGCGCCGTTTTGCACCGCGGCCGAGTCGGTCACGCGCTGCTTGTTCAGCACGTAGCTCAGGTAGGCCTTGGTCACGTTGGCTTTGGGTCCGAGCTTGCCTTTGAGCACGTAGGTTTCGCCGGGGGGCTGGGCGCCCATCAGGGCCAGCAGCCCCAGGCTGCCGCAGAGTAGGGTTTTCATCAGGAAGCGGTGAGAGGAATAGAACTAGACGACGCGGGAATGCGCTTGCAATGACGCAAATCCGGGCAGAAATGACGCATAATTTGTTGCCCGGCGGTGCTGCCCATATACAACCGAGCCGCGCTTTCGGTGGAAAAGCGCGGCTCGGGCAACGGGACGGAGTCAGGCGCGTTGTCGGTGGCCTTTGAGGCCGTACCAGCAGATGTAGAGGTAGCAGGCGGCGGGCAGCAGGAAAGCCAGGCGCAGGGCGTGCACGCCGCCGCCGCCCAGGGCGCTGTCGGCCACCAGGCCGAAGAGCGGGGGCACGACGGCCCCGCCCACGATGGCGGCCGAGAGCAGGCCGGAGGCGTCTTCGGTGTGGCGGCCCAGCCCGGCCACCGCGAGGGTGAAGATGACCGGGAACATGATGGAGTTCATCAGCCCCACCGCCAGCAGGCTCCACATGGCCACCGCCCCGGTGGTGTTAATCGAAATCAGCAGCAGCACCACGGCCCCCACCGCATTGACGGCCAGCACTAGGCCCGGCTTCACCGCCCGCAGCAAGAAGATGCCGACGAAGCGCCCCACCATGGCGCCCAGCCAGTATAATGATACCCGCACGCCGGCGGCCTGCGCGCTCAGCCCGGCCACTTCCGGTTGGTTGAGGTAGCTCACGATGTGCGAGCCGATGGCCACCTCGGCCCCGACGTAGGTGAAAATGCCCACCAAGCCCAGCAGCAGGTGCCCGTAGTGCCAAGCCCGGCGCGTGTCCTCGGGCGCGGCGGGGGCGTGCTCGATGCGCGGCAACTTCAAAAAGCCCAGCAGCAAGCTGATGAGCACCATCACGGCCCCGATGCCCAGGTAGAGGTACTGCACCGAGGTGACGTCCAGCGCCGCCGCTTGGGCGGGCGTGAGCTTTTTCAGGTCGGGCAGGTGCGATAGGATGAGCACCGAGCCGAGAATGGGCGCCAAAAACGTGGCCAGCGAGTTGAAGGCCTGGGTGAGCGAGAGGCGCGAGGAGGCCGTTTCGGGCGGCCCCAGGATGGCCACGTACGGGTTGCCGGCCACCTGCAGCTGCACGATGCCGGTGGCCAGCACGAACAAGGCCGCCAGGAACAGGCCGAAGGTGCGGCCCGCCGCGGCGGGGTAAAACAGGAAGGCGCCCAGCGCGGCCACCAAAAAGCCCACGAGCATGCCGCCCTTGTAGCCCAGGCGCTTGACTACCCAGCCCGCCGGCACGCCCATGACCAAATAGGCCCCGAAAAAGCAGAAGTTTACCAGGTTCACCTCCGCGTAGCCGAGCGTGAAGAGGCCCTTCAGGTAGGGAATCAGGATGTCGTTCAGGCAGGTGATGAAGCCCATCATGAAAAACAGCACCGTCAAGGACGCCAAGGCCGGGGCGTAACTGGGCCGCGGCGCGCCGGGCGTAGCGGCCGGCGCGGGCGGCGGGGTAGCGGACAACAGGGGAGCAGCCATGCGAAGGGTGGAAGAGTTGAAGGGGGAAATAACGCAAAAGTGCCGCGTACCCGGGCGGTACGCGGCACTTTCGAATGGTTAGCGGCCGGCTTCGACGAGGCTGATGGCGTAGCCGCCGCCGGGGGCGCACAGCTGCGTCAGCTTGGTTTTGCGGGTCACCGTCAGCTTGCGGATCTGGTAGGCCTGCGGGTTTTTCTCGTAGTGCGCGTCCGGGGCATCGGCGTAGATGGTGGCCGTGTACTTCTTGCCGGGCTCCAGGAAGCTCAGGTCAATCTTCGAGGTGCGGCCGTTTTCGTCGCAGGTGCTCCCCACAAACCAGCTGCTCTTGCCCTTGGCCTTGCGGGCGTAGGTGATGTAGTCGCCGGGCTCAGCTTCCAGCACCTTGGTGTCGTCCCAGTCCACGGCCACGTCCTTGATGAACTGGAAGGCGTCGAGGTGCTTGTTGTAGGTTTCGGGCAGGTCGGCCGCCATCTGCAGGGGCGAGTACATGGTCACGTACAGGGCCAGCTGCCGGGCCAGCGTCGAGTGCACGAAGGAGTTGTTCTGCGGGTTGTAGGCGCTGACCTTGGTTTGAAAAATGCCCGGCGTGTAGTCCATCGGCCCACCGATGAGGCGGGTGAAGGGCAGAATGGTGGTGTGGTCGGCGTTGTTGCCGCCAAACGACTCGTACTCCGTGCCCCGCGCCGCCTCGTTGCCGATGAGGTTGGGGTAGGTGCGGGCCAGGCCGGTGGGGCGCACGGCCTCGTGGCCATTCACCATAATCTTGTGCGCGGCGGCCTTTTCCAGCACGTACTGGTAGTGGTTGATCAGCCACTGGTCGTAGTGGTGGTGGCCCAGCGGCACGATGTCGCCCACGTAGCCGGTTTTCACCGCGTTGTAGCCGTACTTGTTCATGAATTGAAACGCCGAGTCGAGGTGCCGCTCGTAGTTGCGCACCGAGCCCGAGGTTTCGTGGTGCATGATGATGCGCACGTTCTTGCTCTGGGCGTAGCGCTGCAGCTCCTGCACGTCGAAGTCGGGGTAGGGCGTCACGAAGTCGAACACGTATTCCTTGTGCTTGCCGAACCAGTCTTCCCAGCCGGTGTTCCAACCCTCCACCAGCACCGCGTCGAAGCCGTGCTGGGCGGCAAAGTCGATGTACTCCTTCACGTGGGCCGTGTTGGCCGCGTGCGTGCCGTTGGGCTTCACCTTCCGGTAGTCGACGGAGTCCAGCTTGATGTTGTCCAGGTTGGTGTACGACCAGGTGCTCTTGCCCGTAATCATTTCCCACCACACGCCTACGTACTTCACCGGCTTGATCCACGATACGTCCGTGAATTTGGTCGGCTCGTTCAGGTTCAGCACCAGCTTGGAGAGCAGAATGTCGCCGGCCTTGTCGCTGACGATGACCGTGCGCCAAGGCGAGTTGGCCGGGGTCTGAATCAGGCCTTTGTCGCCCACCGCGTCGGGCGTCAGGTGCGACTCCAGCACCATGGTCTTGTCGTCCAGTTCCAGGTGCATGCACGAGTAGTCGATGAGGGCCGCTTCGTGGATGTTGATGTAGAGCCCGTCCTGGCTTTTGAGCATCAGCGGCGTTTGCAGGCCGGTGGGGGAGAAGGGCGTCTGCGAGGCGTTGCCCGTCACGGCCGACTTCATTAGCCCGCGCACTTCCGAGAGCTTGGAGGTGACGGTGCTGTACTCCTGCGTGTCGTAGTCGCCGGGCAGCCAGAAGGCTTTATGGTCGCCGGCCAGGGCAAACTGCGTGCGCTCCTCCTTGATGGTGAAGTAGTCGAGCTTAGGCTGGCGCGGAAACTCGTAGCGGAAGCCCAGCCCGTCGTCGAACACGCGGAAGCGCACGCGCATGGTGCGCTGCGTTTCGGCCTGCGTGAGCGTCACGGCCAGCTCGTTGTAGTGGTTGCGGATGGTTTTGGCCTCGCCCCACACCGGCGTCCAGGTTTCGTCGAAGCTGCGCGTCTGCTTATCCGTCTGGGCGAAGCCCCCGAGCAGGCTGGTGGTCTTTTTCAGCTCCAGGCCCAGCTTGCTGGTTTTGATAACCTCGCGGCCCTTGTAGCGCAGCCGGTACGTAGGCACGCCGCCCTGCAGCTCGAAGTTCAGCGTCAGCTGCCCGTTGGGCGACTTGATTTCCTCGGCGCGGACCGCGAAACCGAGCAGCAATAGGCAGAGCAGCGGGAGCAGCTGCGCGGGGCGAAACGCGAAGGTTGGTGGGAATGAGGTAGCGCGGTGCATCATAAACGGGCCGGATTGGTGGGAATGGAAAAGCTGCGGCCGGGCAAAGGTGCGGCAAGCATAAAACATAAAAAAATAACGCAAGTAAAAACCCGCCGTGCGAAGTAATCAGTCACTCACGCCCCGCGGCGGCAGCGGCTACGGCGCGGCGGCGCCGTAGCTTTGACACATCCTGCTAAGCGAGGCGAAGCAGCACTACTGCTTCGCTATGCAGGCAATTCGTTAATCAAGCAAGTTGGTAACCTGTCACCCCGAGTGAACAAGCCAAAAAGGCCGTCCTGTCGAGCGAAGTCGAGGCATCTCGCTTGCGGACATTCTAATAGTATCATCCGGAATCCCGTGGCGGTGCGTCGTTTGGTAGAGCTGCCCCGGCACGCCGACGCCACCTGAGCATGACGTTCAATAGTCATCGTTGTCGACGGGCATAAGCCTACCCACCGGCCCCACACGGCCAACAAAAAGCGCTTCCCGACTGGGAAGCGCTTTTTGTTGAAACGAGCAAGCCTTCGCTTAGTGAATACCCTCGAACTGGCGCAGGAAGCGCATGTCGTTCTGGGTGAAGAGGCGCAGGTCCTTGATCTGGTACTTGAGCATGGTGGGGCGCTCCAGGCCCATGCCGAAGGCAAAGCCCGAGTACCGCTCCGGGTCGATGCCGCAGTTGCGCAGCACGTTCGGGTCGACCATGCCGGCGCCCATAATTTCCACCCAGCCGGTGTACTTGCAGATGTTGCAGCCCGCGCCCTTGCAGATCAGGCAGGAAATATCGATTTCCGTGCTCGGCTCGGTGAAGGGAAAGTAGGAGGGGCGCATGCGCATCTTCACGTCGGCCCCGTAGAATTCCTGGGCGAAGTAATAGATGGTCTGCTTCAGGTCGGCGAAGCTCACGTTTTCGTCGATGTAAAGACCCTCGATCTGGTGAAACACCATGTGGGCGCGGGCCGAAATGGCCTCGTTGCGGTACACCCGGCCGGGCATAATCGAGCGAATCGGCGGCTTCTGGCTCTGCATCAGGCGCACCTGCACGGTACTGGTGTGGGTGCGCAGCAGGCGGTTCTGCTCCTCCTCGCCCGCGGGCGGCAGGAAGAAGGTGTCCTGCATTTCGCGGGCCGGGTGGTTCTCGGGGAAGTTCAAGGCCGAGAAGTTGTGCCAGTCGTCCTCGATTTCGGGCCCCTCGGCCACGTTGAAGCCGATGCGCGAGAAGATGCGCACGATTTCGTCGCGGGTCAGGCTCAGCGGGTGCCGCGTGCCCAGGGCGCCGGGCACCGCCGGCAGGGTGTAGTCGTAGCCGGCGTCGGCGGGCTGGCTGGCGGCCTCGTCCTCCAGCTGCTGGCGGCGCTGGTCGAATTTGTCCTGCGCCAGCTGCTTCAGGGCGTTGAGCTGCTGGCCCACGGCGCGGCGGTCCTCGGCCGGCACAGTCTTGAGCTGGTCGAAAAGGTCGGCAATGCGGCCCTTGCGGCCGGTGTAGGCAATGCGAAACTGGTCGAGCCCGGCCGCCGTCGTGACGTCGTAGGCCTCGATTTCCTGCTGAAGCTGTTGGATCGTGTCCTGCATAAGTCCTGCAAAGATAGGCCCTCGGCGGGCTCCGACCGCGCCCCGGCCGGGGCGCGGGCCGCGGCGGGTGGCTGACTCCGGCGCGTTTACGTATGAAGCATCATTCCACCGCCTTGCCCCGTCCGCCGATGCGCCTGCTCCTCGCTCTGCTGCTAACCACGCTCCCCGCCGCGCTGCTGGCCCAAACCACACCTGCCCGGCGCCCCGCCCCGGCGCCGGCAGCCTCCAAAGCCCCCGCCCGCGCCGCCACGGACGGCAACGCCACCGTGGCCCCGGGCGAAACTGTGGAGCTGGGCCGCGCCAGCACCGACTACAACGGCCGCCCTTCCACCTACAAGAAGCCCACTCGCTCGCCCCAGCCCACCGATACGCGCCCCGTGCCTGCCGGGCAGGGCGTCAGCGCGGCGCCGGGCGAGCCGGTGCCGCCCGTGGAGCGCGCCCGCGACGACTACAACGGCCGCCCCGTGCCGGCGACCAAAAAGACGGCTCCGGCCACCACCCGCCCCTAACGTGCCGGCCCGGCTTGCCGGGTTGTTTCACCCCTCACCCCCAGTCTCTACGCCATGCTTCGCCGATTTCTACTTCCCTTGCTGCTGGTGCTCTTCGTGGCCGGCACCAACGCGGCCCAGGCCCAAACCCGCAAAGCCCACAGCGGCCGCGGCACCCGCGTCCGTAACCAGCCAAAGTCGTCCGATGACGTGAAGCTGGCCCCGGGTATGCGCATCGGCCGCCCCCTGGCCCTGACCACCGACTACATGGGCCGGCCCCTCAAGCCCAAAGCGAAACTGACCTCCACGCCGGTGAAAACCACCAAGGGCCAGGCTACCTCTATGTCGGCTGGGGGCACCAGCTCGGCCGGCGGCAAAGCCGCGACCAAGAAAAGCCGGCGTCGCTGAACTGTTTGGCGCATAGCCGGGTTCGGGGGAAGCCAGTGGCAAAAGGCTGCTTTCAGTCTGGCCCTTTGGGGCCGCCCTGCGTACATCCCCGGTAGATTTTCCCACCACGCTTACAAAAGAATCAGACCATGAAACGGTTGGCATTACTCGGATTGGTACTGGGCCTGATGACCGTGCAGGCGCAGGCGCAGACCACCAAAAAATCTTCCAAATCCAGCGACGGTTGGGGCAGCAGCAGCAACGACGGCTGGGGCGCGCCGGCCCCCGCGCCCAAGAAAGCCGCGGCTCCCAAAGCGGCTAGCACCAAGCCCGCCACCACGAAATCAGCCGTAGCTGCTGATGCCGGTACGCCCGCTGCTGCCACGCCGGCGCCCACCGAAACTGCGCCGGCCACGGCCACCACGCCCGCCGCTACTGACGCCGCCGGGGCTGCCTCGGGCGGTTTTGGCGGAGGCTACAGCGGCGGCGCCGGCAACGACGCCCGCCCCATCGAAGGCACCAGCGTGGCCCCGGGCTCGGCCCTGCGCCCGATGAGCCGCACCCGCTACGACTACCGCGGCCGCCCCATCGAGCAAAAGCCCTCGATGCGCCCCCGCGAATAGCCCGCCACCGCGGCGCCGGAGTTGCCGCCAACCGGCTCTGACCCCTGACCATAAAAAAGCCCTTCCGGTTATTCGGAAGGGCTTTTTGCCTGTGTTGAAAAGCCGATGGGCCCAGCTTAGGCCAGGGTTTCCTCGGCTTCGACTTCCACTTCGGCCGCCTCGCGGGGGCGGGCCAGGTAGCGCAGCGTCGAGCAGTTGTCCGGGCGCAGCACTTCCTGGGCCATGCGCAGCACGTCGGCGGGCTGCACGGCCTGCACGCGGGCGCTTTCCTCATTTACCAAGTTGGCGTCGCCCATGAGCTTGGCGTAGGCTAGGTTCATGGCGCGGTTCAGCAGTTCTACTTCGCTGAACACAATGCTGGCTTCGGCCTGGTTTTTCACCTTCTCCAGCTCCTCTCCCTCAATGGCGTGGCTGCGCAGCTCCGCCACCACGGCTTCCACGGCGGCGTCGGCCTGAGCCAAGTCCACGCCCTGGTTGAGCTTGCCGCTAATGACAAGCAGGCCCGGCTCCAACGAGCCCATGACGGAGGCCGAAATCGAGTTGAACAGCTGCTGCTCCTTCACTAAGCGCTGGTACAGCCGGCTGGATTTGCCCCGGCCGAGCACGTCGCTCATCAGGTCGGCGGCGTAGTAGTCCTCGTCGGTGCGGCCGGGCATGTGGTACACTTTGTAGAGGGCGCTGAGCGGCACGTCGGCCTCTACCGTCAGCAGGCGGGCTTCGGTTTGGCGCGGCTCCCGGGGCAGTTGCCGCTCGTAGCGGGTGCCCGCCGGAATGGGCCCAAACCACTTTTCGGCCAGCTGCTGCGCCTCGGCCAGGCTCACGTGCCCGGCCACCACCAGAATGGCGTTGGAGGGAGAGTAGTGCTTGGCGAAAAAGTCGCGCACCTGCTGCATGGTGGCGTTTTCGATGTGGCTGATTTCCTTGCCGATGGTGGCCCACTGGTAGGGGTGCTGCTGGTAGGCCAGGGGCCGCAGCTTCAGCCACACGTCGCCGTAGGGCTGGTTGAGGTAGGTCTGCTTGAACTCCTCCACGACCACCTTGCGCTGCACTTCCAGCCCGTTTTCGCTGAAGGCCAGGCTCAGCATACGGTCCGACTCCAGCCAGAACGCGGTTTCGATGTTCTGGGCGGGCAGGGTGAGGTAGTAGTTGGTGATGTCGGGCGAGGTGAAGGCGTTGTTTTCGCCGCCCACGCGCTGCAGGGGCTCGTCGTAGCTCGGAATGTTCACCGAGCCCGAAAACATCAGGTGCTCGAAGAGGTGGGCAAAGCCGGTGTGCGCCGGTTCTTCGTCGCGCGAGCCGACGTTGTAGAGCACGTTGAGCACGGCCATGGGCTGCGTGAAATCCTCGTGGACGAGGCAGCGCAAGCCGTTGGCAAGGGTAAATTCCTGGAAGTTGATCATAGAAGCAATAGGGGTGGGGCGGCTACCAAGGCAGTAACCTACGAAAACGGCGCCGGGTTCGGCTAACACGACGAACCGGCTGCGGCCCGGGCGCCAGCGGGAAGAACTGGGGACCGGCGGGCTCAGAAGCTGGCGTTCAGGCCCAGCAGCCAGGTGCGGGGCAGGGGAGAGGCGCCGTTGTCGCGGCCGGCGTCGTAGGGCGTATTACCGGCGCTGCTTACGTTGGGGTCGAAGCCGGGGTAGGCGGTGAGCACCCATAGGTTTTGGCCGCCAGCCCAGAAACTCAACTGGCGGCGGTCGGTGCGCACCAGTTCCACGCTCAGCGCCAGCTGCGTCAGGCGCAGGCAATCGGCCTTGCGCACGTTGTAATCGAAGCTGCTGAGCCCAGCCAGGCTCACTGGAGGCGCGCCTGGGGCGGGGATAATGGTGTTGGGGTTGGCCGGCGTCCAATAATCGAGGGCGCGAGTGCGGTGGTTTAGCTCGCTGCTGGTAAAGTCAAGCCGGGTTAGCAGCTCATTGAGCACGTAGTGGCCGCGCATGGCATCGAGTTGGGCATCGAGGCCGAACCGGTGCCAGTGCAGCTGCTGCGTGAAGCTGAACAGTTGGCGGGGCAGCGCATTGCCCAGGTACCCCGACTGCCCGCCGTTGGCGAAGCGGACGGCGCCGGCCTGCGACGAGCCCGCGGGGTACACCCCATCTTGCCGCACACCGAAGAAACCGGCCACCGGCTGGCCCTGGGCCGCAGGCTGACCGGGCTGCACGGCTGGTGGCTGCGGTCCGCGCGTTACGCGGTTGTCGTTGAGGGCGGCTGCCAGGCTGGTAGTGCCCGTCAGCCCGGGTCCAAGCTGCCAGGTAGCGGCCATAGTGGCCTCCAGCCCGCGGTTATGCACCTGCGAATCGTAGAACAGCGTGGTGTACAGGCCGGCGCTGCCGACGAGCGTAGCCAGGTTGGCCACGTGGCGGCTGTGGCGCTGGTAGGCCGTCAGCTCGGCCACGAGGTGGTCGTGCAGCCAGCCCGCGCGCAGGCCGGCTTCGGCCTGGGTAAGGCGCTGAAAGTCAAACGGGCCCAGGGAAGCGCCTCGGACCACGTACGTCCGCTCCGCCAGCTGCCCGAAGGTGCCCGTTTGCCCGACGCCCACCCAGGCGGTCAGCTGGCTGAGGCCGGCCCAGCCGTGCAGCCAGGGTTCCTCGCCCAAGCGCCAGCTCAGCTGCGCGCCGGGGTAATAAGTCCGCGGCGGGTTTTGTTGCTCGGATTGGGCCGGGCTGCCGTTGCGGCGCCGGTCGGCCCGCAGGCTGGCCGTCAGATCGTAGCGGCCACGCAGGCGGTAGTGCAGTGTGGCCGTGGCGCTGTTCAGGTGCTGCCAGTCAAGTTTTTCAGTTACTGAGCCGGGCGCGTAAAGTATTTCGGCATCTTGCTGCCGGCCCCAGCCCTGGTGCAGGTAGCGCAATTCGGCGGCCAGCCAGTGCTGCCGGCCCCAGTTTCGCTCGTAGCGGGCCGTGGCCTCCGCGTTGTAGTTGCGGACCGAGTTGCGCAGGCCAAGTGTCCGTACCGATTCCGTGTAAAGCGGCGGGTTGTAGAGCGCGTTGACGTAGCCCACGGGCGCGGCGGCGTAGTCCTGCTGGCGCAATTCCTGGCGGGCGTAGTTGGCGCGGGCCGTGAGCTGCAGCGTCGGCGACACTTGGTACTCCAGACCCAGCTGCCCCAGCAGGTAGAGCGTTGTGGGGCGGCGGTAGGCCCACTCGGCCAGTTGCAGCGGGTTGGCAAACCGTTCGGTGGTAACGGGCTGGGTTTGGTTGTAGCGGCCGTCGGGCCGGCGCACCGCCGCGGTGGGCGGCGCCAGCAGGGCAGCGGCCACGGCTTCGGGCGCGGGCAGGCGCTGGGTGTTGCGGCTCAGGCTCAGGCCGGCGTCGGCGCGCAGGCGGGCGGTCAGCTGCCGCTGCAGCCGGGCGCGCAGGCCGTAGCGCGTCAGGCCGCCGTGCTGCACCACGCCGCTTTGCCGCTGGTAGTCGGCGGCAAAGTAGTAGCGGGTGGTGTCGTTGCCGCCGTCGAGGCTGAGAAAATGGCGCTGCACGGCGCCGGTGCGAAACAGCTCGTCCTGCCAATCGGTGCCCCGGCCGAGCTGGCTCACCTGCTGGTCGGAGTAAGGCGGGCTGCTCGAAGAGCTGCGGTGAGTCACGATGGCGTTGAGCAGGGTGGCGTACTGCTGCGCGTCGAGCAGCTCGTAGCGCTGGCGCACCTGCTGCACCCCGCCGGCCACCGCGTAGCGTAGGCGCAGCGGCCGCCCGGCCTGCCCGCGGCGGGTGCTGATGCGGATGACGCCGTTGCTGCCCTGGCTACCGTAGGCGGCCGTAGCGGCGGCGCCCTTCACCACTTCCACGCTGGCAATGTCTTCCACTGGAATGCCCAGCAGCGGCGGACTGACAAACTCCGCCGCACCCGGCGTGTCGCCAACTAGTGAATACAGGCCCGGGGCCGTGGGCGGCAGGTTGAAGGCAGGTAGCCCGTCGACCACGTAGAGCGGCTGAGCGGGCAGCAGCACCGAGGAGGCCCCGCGGATGTACACGGCGGCCGCCGCACCCGGCGCGCCGGAGTAGGGCGTCACCTGCACGCCGGCCACTTGGCTGAGCAGCGGCTGGGCCGTGAGCAGCGCTTCCGCCGCCGGCCCGCGGGCGGTTATTACGTTGGTGGCCGGCCGCGTCGCGGCCGAGTCGGGTAGGGGTAGTTGCTGGGCGCTGACGGCCGGGGCCACCAACAGGCCGCAGGAGCTAAGAAGGATAAATCGGTGCATGGATACGGTCAATCAGCCAAAACTACGACGCTCGGGCAGGCCAGCCAAGCTTCCGCCTGCAACATCAGGCTCTGGCCTTCGGCCCAACCTCCTACCTTTGCCGCCACTTTCCCCCGAACCCCTTCCACCCCATGCAATTCGACCGCAAAGACTACTCCAACGACGACCTGCTGCGCCTCTACGAAGGCCTCGTGAAGCCGCGCATGATCGAAGAGAAAATGCTCATCCTGCTGCGCCAGGGCAAGGTGAGCAAGTGGTTTTCGGGCATTGGGCAGGAGGCAATTTCGGTGGGCTCGACCCTGGCCCTGCACCCGGATGAGTACATTCTGCCCCTGCATCGCAACCTGGGCGTGTTTACCTGCCGGCAGCTGCCGCTGGACCGCCTCTTCGCGCAGTGGCAGGGTAAGAAAACCGGCTTCACCAAGGGCCGCGACCGTAGCTTCCACTTCGGCACCAACGAGCACCACATCGTGGGCATGATCAGCCACCTGGGCCCGCAGCTGGCCGTGGCCGACGGCATTGCCTTGGCCTCCAAGCTCAACGACGAGGGCAAAGTAACGGTGGTGTACTCCGGCGACGGCGGCGCCTCCGAGGGCGACTTCCACGAGGGCCTGAACGTAGCCGCCGTGTGGCAGCTGCCGGTCATCTTCATCGTCGAAAACAACGGCTACGGCCTCTCCACGCCTAGCAACGAGCAGTTCCGCCACGGCTATTTCATCAACAAGGGCCCGGCCTACGGCATCGAAGCCGTGCAGGTGGACGGCAACAACGTGCTGGAAGTGTACGACACCGTGCGCCGCCTCGCCGAGGATCTGCGCCAGAACCCGCGCCCCGTGCTGCTGGAAGCGCTGACCTTCCGCATGCGCGGCCACGAGGAGGCCTCCGGCACCAAGTACGTGCCCCAGGAGCTGTTCGAGGAATGGGCTCAGAAAGACCCGGTGGAGAACTTTGAGCGCTACCTCATGGAACAGGGCGTGCTCGACGAGGAAGCCAAGCAGCGCTACCGCCGCACCATCAAGGACGAAATCGACGAGGCCTGGCGCATCGTGTTCGACACCCCGGAAATTACCGTGGACGAGCAAGAGGAAGTGGCCGATATGTACATGCCCTTCCAGGCCCCCGACCAGGCGCCCGCGCCCGACGCGCCGAGCACCGAGCGCCGCTACGTCGACGCCATTTCCGATGGCCTGCGCCAGAGCATGGAGCGGTTCCCCGAGCTAGTGCTCATGGGCCAGGACATTGCCGAGTACGGCGGCGTGTTCAAGATTACCGACGGCTTCGTGGCGCAGTTCGGCAAGGCGCGGGTGCGAAACACGCCGCTGTGCGAGTCGGCCATCATCGGCACCGGCCTGGGGCTGAGCATCCGCGGGAAAAAGGCCATGGTGGAAATGCAGTTTGCCGACTTCGTGACCTGCGGCTTCAACCAGATTGTAAACAACTTGGCCAAGAGCCACTACCGCTGGGGCCAGAACGCCGACGTGGTGGTGCGCATGCCCACCGGCGCCGGCTCGGCCGCCGGGCCCTTCCACTCGCAGTCGAACGAAGCCTGGTTTGTGCACACGCCCGGCCTGAAAGTGGTGTACCCCGCCACGCCCTACGACGCCAAAGGCCTGCTCTGCGCCGCCCTCGAAGACCCTAACCCGGTTATCTACTTCGAGCACAAGATGCTCTACCGCTCCATCAGCGGGCCGGTGCCGAACGACTACTACACCCTGCCCATCGGCCAAGCCCGCCTCGCCCGCGAAGGCCAGGAGCTGAGCATCATCACCTACGGCATGGGCGTGCACTGGGCCGCCAAGCTGGCCGAGGACATGAACCTCGACTGCGACATCCTGGACCTGCGTACCCTGCTGCCCTGGGACGAGGAAGCTGTGCGCCGCACCGTGGAGAAAACCGGCCGCGTCATCATCCTGCACGAGGACACGCTCACCGGCGGCATCGGCGGCGAAATCGGCGCCTGGATTGCCGAGCACTGCTTCACCAAGCTCGACGCGCCCATTCAGCGCGTGGCCTCCCTCGACACGGCTATTCCCTTCGCGCCGGCGCTGGAGCACAATTTCCTGGCCGACAACCGTCTGCGTGCCTGCGTGGAGAAGTTGCTGGCGTATTAGACGTCGAAGGTTAGGCCGGCGAGCTTAGAAATCAGAACGGAGCGGCTTGCTGACTTCTCGCTTCTAAGCTCGCCGGGCCAAACTCAAAGCTCTTAATTCCGCGCTTTGTATTTTTCGGGCTACTACGACTTTACCCCGCTGCCCCGTGAGTGAGTTTCTGCGTCTGCGCCGGCTGAGCTGCCTGCTGCTGGTACTGGTGGTGCTGGCCGGCCCCGGGCTGAGCGGGTGCCGCCTGTTTCACCCCTACCGCATTCCCAATCCCAAGGGGCCGGTGGTAAAAGTCAAAAAATCCAAAAAGAAAGACCCCGACGCGACCGAAGCGGCCGACGGCTCGACCACCGACGCCTCGGCCGAGCCGGCCAAAGTGCAGAAGAACAGCTACGACAAAAACGGCCTGCTCAAAAAACCCAAGATGAACCGGCGCAAGCTCAAGAAGAAAATCGGGCAGCGTCGCTTTCTGGGCATTACCCTGCCGTTCTAACCCGCTGATTTACCTTTGCTTGTTCGCGTCGCGTATAGCCAAGGTGCGCTATTGCTTCCCACCGTTGTTGCCACTCGTATGCTGATCCGTATTGCCACCCTCGGGCTGCTGCTCTGGGGCCTGAGTGCCCTGCCGGCCGCCGCCCAAACCGAATTCGTTTCCCAGAAGCGCGCCGCCCGCAAGGCCCTGAAAGCGGCCAAGAAGTACCAGGCGCCCGAAGACCTGCGCCAGTCGCACCTGGCCGTGGACAAGCGCGACCTGCGCCCGGGCGAAACGCCCGAGCGGAACCTGCCGGAGGGCAGCAACCGTTACCGCTTCGACAACACCGGCACGCCGCGGGTGAGCGACCAAAAGATGGTCACCACGCGTAAAGCCAAAAAACAACCCAAAGAATCCGAGTGATGCAGTGGACCCCGCTTACCCAGCCCGAACAGCTCGCCGACATCGTGCGCGAATCGGCTGAACACCCCGTCGTTATCTTCAAGCACAGCACCAGCTGTTCCATCAGCGCCATGGCCAAGAGCCGTTTGGAGCGCCAGTGGTCCGACGCCGGCCTGCAGGAAGTGAAGATTTACTACCTCGACCTGCTGCGCTACCGCCCCATCTCCAACCAAATTGCCGAGCAGTTTGGCGTGCAGCACCAGTCGCCGCAGCTCTTGCTGATTCAGGACGGGGAGTGCAGCTACGACGCCTCGCACATGAGCATTCAGCTCGGCGAGGTGAAAAAGAAAGTAGCCGCGTAGGTCGGCCAGGCAGTAAGTGCTGTCATCCTGAGCGCAGCGAAGGACCTTATCACGCCCGAACGAGTCGTTGTTACGATGGTCGTTTAGCGGTGATAAGGTCCTTCGCTGCGCTCAGGATGACAGACGTTTTTTAGCCGCTTTCGATGGGCGTTAAGTAACGGGGCAACCAAGCTCAATTCTTCGCCCAAACCCAGCTGTAACGAAGCGGTTTAGCCTTCGTAGGAGAACTGAACCGATTGCCGGATTTCCGGGTTCAGGCTGAGAGCCACCGGGCAGGTGCGGGCCGCGTTTTCGAGCGTGGCGCGTTCTTTGGCCGAAAGCGAGGCGGGCATCTGGAATGCCACTTCAATTTCGGCAATGCGGCGCGGCTCGGCTGCCATGTGCTTGGTCACGTTCCACGTCACGCCGCGCAGGTCCAGCCCCTGCCGCTCGGCCACGATGCCCATGATGGTCATCATGCACGAGCCCAGGGCCGCGCTGACCAAGTCGGTGGGCGAAAACGCTTCGCCGCGGCCGTGGTTGTCGACCGGGGCGTCGGTGTGGATGGTGGTGCCCGAGGCTACGTGGGTGGCGTCGGTGCGCAGCTGGCCGGCGTACCGGGCGGTGGCAGTGCTCATAAATTCAGAAAAACTACAGACGGATGCGCTCAAATTTACGTACTTTCGGAGTGGCCAGCCCCCGGCGGGCGGCCGCGCGTTTGTTTCTCATCCTGCCCGCTTTTGCTGCCGTGCGCCCTTATTTATACTCCGCTTTCCTGCTCACGGCCGCGCTGCTGGCCACTTCCGCCGCCCAGGCCCAGGAGGCCCAGGACGCGCCGAGCTACGAGAAGGAATTTACCTACGGAATTAACCTGAACACCAACGCCGGCCTGATCGGCGGGGTGGCCGTGCGCTCCACGCGCCGCCTCAACGACGACTGGGCCCGCTTCTGGCTGCTCGAGGGCGTGGAGGTGAAGGGCCGCAAGGAGCAGCGCTTCCAGAATAACATCGGCGGGATTTACGTGCCCGGCAAAACCAACTACCTCTTCGCCCTGCGCCCCACCGTGGGCCTGCAGCGCACCCTGTTCCGCAAAGCGGCCGAATCGGGGGTAGAAGTGGATGCCCTGTTCGGGGCCGGCCCGTCCATCGGGATGCTGCTGCCCTACTACATCTACTACGATTACACGCCCAAGCCCGACCAGAGCAACCCCAACCCGCGCGAAGACATCCGCGCCGAGCAGTACGACCCGGACAAGCACTACGAAACGGGCAAGATTTACGACCGGGCGCCCATCTTTTCGGGCATCGGCAACGTGAAGCCCAACTTCGGGGCCCATCTGCGCGGCGCGCTGAACTTCGAGTACGGCCGCTACCGCGACGCCGTGGCGGGCATCGAGGCCGGCTTCCTGGTGGAAGCCTACACCAAGCGCCTGGTGACCATGAATGTGCCCGGCGTGGCGGAGAGCAAGCTGAACAACAACCTCTTCAACTCCGTGTACGTGACGCTCTACATCGGCTCGCGCAAATAGCGCTGCCACCGTTGCTGCCTTAGCCCGTCGCCGGCCGGACCTCTCGCGTCTGGCCGGCGACGGGCTTTTTCGCGCCCGGCGGGCCGGTTTGCAACTAGCAGACGGGCGGCGCTGTTTAGCGGGCACGGCCGCCAACTCCGTGCTGCGCCGCAACCCGCTACCACTTACCTTTGTAGGATGGATACTCTCCTGACCTTACCCGTCATTCAGCCCGAAGCTGCTGCGCCGGCCAAGCCGCGCAAGCCCGATTGGCTGCGCGTGAAGCTGCCCGTGGGCCCGGCCTACGCCAACGTGCGCAAGCTGGTGGACGAACATAAACTGCACACCATCTGCGAATCGGGCAACTGCCCGAACATGGGCGAGTGTTGGGGCGCCGGCACGGCTACCTTCATGATCCTGGGCAACGTGTGCACGCGCTCCTGCTCGTTCTGCGCCGTGGCCACCGGCCGCCCCACCGAGTACGACCTCGACGAGCCCCGCCGCGTGGCCGAGGCCATCATGCTGATGAAGGTGAAGCACGCCGTCATCACGTCGGTGAACCGCGACGAGCTGAAGGACCGCGGCGCCAGCATCTGGTACGAAACCGTGGTGCAAACCAAGCAGCTCTCGCCCACCACGACTATCGAAACGCTCATTCCGGACGTAAAGGCCAACTGGGCCGCCCTGGACACGATGATTGCCGGCGGGCAGGAAGTGGTGTCGCACAACATGGAAACGGTGGGCAGCCTCTACCGTCTCGTGCGCCCGCAGGCCAAGTACGACCGCAGCCTGGAGCAGATTCGCCGCACCAAGGAAGCCGGGTGCCGCACCAAGTCGGGCATCATGCTGGGCCTGGGCGAAACCAAGGAGGAAGTGTACCAGGCCATGGACGATTTGGCCGCCAACGGCCTCGACATCCTGACCCTGGGCCAGTACCTGCAGCCCACCAAGCGCCACATCGAGGTAGCGGAGTTTATCCACCCCGACCTGTTCGCGCACTACAAGGAAGAAGGCCTGCGCCGCGGCCTGAAGTACGTGGAAAGCGGCCCGCTGGTGCGTAGCTCTTATCACGCCGAGCGCCACGTAAACGTGCCCATCTAGGCCGCAACCGCTGCGCTTGCGCCATCTGCCGCCGGGCCCGCTTTCCATGGAGGAAGCGGGCCCGGCGCATTTAATCTAGCAAGCCCAAGTAAGCGTCGTTGTTGACGTAGAGCACCTGCGGGGCGGGCTGGCCCGGCGGCACGCGCTGCAGGTTCTGCGCCACTGCGCGCAGCAACACGCGCGTCTGCCGGCCCATGGTGTGGCTCCAGAACACCACCACGCGGTAGCCGCCCGGCGCCACTGCAAGCGGCTCCGCCGCCAGCGGCTGGCCCTCGGGCGTGCGCAGAAACGTGAGCAGCTGCGCAAACGACAGCAACTGGTCGGGCGCCACCTGGGAGGCGGGCGGAAAGGTATTCAGCAGGCCGTCCGGGTTCCAGTTCAGGTTGAGGCTGGGCAGCTTGGGCGGGGCGTAGCAGTTGATGTGAAAGGATACGAGCCGGCCCGCCGCGTCGAAATACAGTAACTGCAGCAGCTGGCCGTGGTTTTTGGCCGCGTCGTAGCGGCTCGCCTCCCGGGCCTGCCGCCGCACAAAGCGCAGGTAGCTGGCGTCGAGTACCGCTACCTGGGCGGCGGGCACGCGGTAGCGGGCCGCATCCGCCGCCACACGGGCCGGCGAGTGGGGCGGTGTGCTGTGCATGCCCATCAAACCGGTAAAGAGGGCGTTGCAGCCGGTAACTCCGAACACGAGCAGCGGCAGGCCGAGCGGAACAATGCGGTGAATCATGCGGCGCATACCAAAACAAAAAGCCTCGTCTGATACAGACGAGGCTTTTCGAAACCGAAGCGTTGCAACGGCGCTGGCTTAGCGCCGGGCGGTGTTGTCGGTGGGCGGAAAGTCGCCGAGCACGCCGGTCACGAGGCGGTTGACCTCCTGCTCCGACAGCGTCTGCTGGTCTACCTGGCTCTGGCCGTAGCCACGCCACACCAGCTCCTTGCGCTTGGCGTCCACGATGTCGATGATGACGTTGCCGGCTTTGTAGTCCTGCACCGTCTGGTAGGGGCGGCCGAGGCCGTAATAGCCCCAGTAGGGGAAGCCGTAGGGGCCGTAGTAGCCGGGGTTGGCGGCGCGTTGCTTGTCCTCCACGCGGGCGGAGTAAGCCACGTACACGTCGGGGTTCTTGTCGGTTTTGGTCAGGCCCTTGCGCACCATTTCGGCTTCCACCGAGCGGCGCATGCGCTGGTCGAAAAACGAGTTGTAGCCCTTGGCGGGGCCGCCCTCGGCGTCGGTGGGCTGCTCGGGGTACCACGCCCAAGTCTTGTAGGCCCGGAAGTTGACGGCGTGGTCGAAGTCGGACGTGACGCCCACGTGCGGCACCGTGGCGCAGCCGGCCGCGCCCAGCAGCAGCGACAGACCTACGGCCGCCAGGGCCACGGGACGGGAAAACAATTGAGTGAAGCGTTGCATAAGTAGATCGAATTGGGAAGGCCCGAAAACCGCGCTGCCGGCGTCGGCAGGCTGGTTTTGCCGGGCTATTCTGTCAACATCGGCGCCCCGCCGACCGTTCCCGGATTGTTGTATTCTGCGCAGGTGGATGAAAATATTCAGGCCAATTTTATTTTGATTAAATGCAGTTTATTGGCACATTAGAGGTCCGTTCCCCGACTTGCCTTCCCGCCACATGCCATTGCTACTACTGACTTACCTGCTGCTGGGGCAGCAGCCCGCGGCTACGGCCCAAATTCCGCCCATTGCCCAAAAAACCGCCGGCCGCACCACCGGCACGGCCTGCTGCCTCTACACGCGGCCCAGTACCCAGTCGCCCATGCTCTCCATCGTGCCGGTGGGGGCGCAGGTGCAGGTTACCGACTCGGCCAACAACGCCTATTTCGTGCACGCGCAATTCAGCAAGAACGGCAAGGTGCTGTCGGGCTACATGTACCGCGCCTGCCTGAACACCGCCCCCTGAACGCGAGGAAAATAACTGCGCATTACCCCGGGCATTTCGCTACATTCCGGCACAAATCCTCCGCCCATGCCCAAACCTCTACTCTTCCTAGCATTGCTTGGCTTGGCTGCCTGCAGCGCCGCCAAAGACGACACCGCCTCCAGCCGCAGCACCAAAGCCCCGGTGGCCCGCAATACCGTGGTCGACTGCCCGCTCTACGATGGCATGAAAAAGGAATCGACCCAGCTCATGGCCGTTACCTCGGGCACCGAAGTACAGGTGATGGACACCGTCGACCAGTACTTCGTGAAAGTGCGCGCCACCAACGGCGGCAAAACCGAAACCGGCTACATGTACCGCACCTGCTTCAACGGCAGCCGCTAGCAGTAGCCCCCTCCACCCCCCGACAGCCAGGCACCAATAAAACGGCCCGGAACCGCAAGGTTCCGGGCCGTTTGCATGAGGCAGCCGGGCCGCTTAGTACGACGGGCCTTTGTCGGTGGGCACGAGGTGCTCTTCCTGGTCGGCGTAGGCCTCGATGGGCGTGCAGGCGCAGATCAGGTTCCGGTCGCCGAAGGCCGAGTCGATGCGCGACACGGTGGGCCAGAACTTAAAGCGGCGGGCAAAGTCGGTGGGGTAGGCGGCCTGCTCGCGCGAGTAGGGGCGCGTCCACTCTTCCTGCAGCAGCACAGCGGCGGTGTGCGGGGCGTGCTTGAGCAGGTTGTCCTTCTGGTCGGCGCGGCCTTCCTCCACCTCGCGGATTTCCTGGCGGATCTTGATCATGGCCTCGCAGAAGCGGTCCAGCTCCTCCTTGCTCTCCGACTCCGTCGGCTCCACCATCAGCGTACCCGCAACCGGGAACGACACGGTGGGGGCGTGGAAGCCGTAGTCCATCAGGCGCTTGGCAATGTCCTCCACTTCAATGCCGGCTTTCTTGAACTGGCGGCAGTCGAGGATCATTTCGTGGGCGCAGCGGCCCTGGGCGCCGGTGTAGAGCACGGGGTAGTGCTCCTCCAGGCGGGCCTTGATGTAGTTGGCGTTCAGAATGGCCGTCTGCGTAGCTGCCTTCAGCCCTTCGCCGCCCATCATGTTGATGTAGGCGTAGGAGATGGGCAGGATGCTGGCCGAGCCCCAAGGCGCCGCGGAAACCGCGCCGCCCGAGCGGCCGTCGGCATCAACGACTACGTGGCCGGGCAAGTAGGGGGCCAGGTCGGCTACCACGCCGATGGGGCCTACGCCGGGGCCGCCGCCGCCGTGGGGGATGCAGAAGGTCTTGTGCAGGTTCAGGTGGCACACGTCGGCGCCGATGTTGGCCGGCGAGGTCAGGCCCACCTGGGCGTTCATGTTGGCGCCGTCCATGTACACGCGGCCGCCGTGCTCGTGGATGAGGTTGCAGATGTCGATGATGCTTTCCTCGTACACGCCGTGCGTGCTCGGGTAGGTCACCATCAGGCAGCTGAGCTTATCCGAGTACTGCTCGGCCTTGGCCCGCAGGTCGTCCAGGTCGATTTCGCCGCGCTCGGTGCTCTTCACCACCACGATGTTCATGCCGCACATGGCCGCCGAAGCGGGGTTGGTGCCGTGGGCCGAAGCCGGAATCAGGGCCACGTTGCGGTGATGGTCGCCGCGGGCTTCGTGGTAGGCCTTAATCACCAGCAGGCCGGCGTATTCGCCCTGGGCGCCCGAGTTGGGCTGCAGGCTCACCGCGTCGAAGCCGGTTACCTCGCACAGCCAGGCTTCCAGGTCCTTGAAGATCTGGCTGTAGCCCTGGGTTTGGGTGCGCGGGGCGAAGGGGTGGAGCTGGCCGATTTCGGGCCAGGTCACCGGAATCATCTCGGCGGTGGCGTTGAGCTTCATGGTGCACGAGCCCAGCGGAATCATCGAGTGCGCCAGCGAGAGGTCCTTGTTTTCGAGCTGCTTCATGTAGCGCAGCAGCTCGGTTTCGGCGTGGTGGGTGTTGAACACCGGGTGCGTGAGGTACTCCGAGGTGCGGATCAGCGCCTCCGGCCAGTTCAGCTCCAGTTCAGCCGAAGCCGCGGCGGGCGCGGTTTTGCCGAGCACCTTGGCAAAGGCGCGCAGGATGTCGGTTACATCTTCGGCGTCGGTTTTCTCGTGCAGCGAAATGCCCACGTTGCTCTGGCCGAAGTAGCGCAGGTTGATGCCATTGGCTTCCAGCTCGGTGCGCAGGCCCTGGCTCAGCTCGGCGCTTTCCAGCGTCAGGCTGATGGTGTCAAAGTAGTTTTCGACGTTCAGCTTGAGGCCCAGCTCCTGCAAGCCGGCGGCCAGCTGGCGGGTGAGCAGGTGCACGTTGACGGCAATCTGCTTCAGGCGCTCCGGACCGTGGTATACGGCGTACATGCCGGCAATAACCGACAGCAGCACCTGCGCGGTGCAGATGTTACTCGTTGCTTTTTCGCGGCGGATGTGCTGCTCGCGGGTCTGCAGGGCCATGCGGTAGGCCTTGTTGCCGGTAGCGTCCACGCTCTGGCCGATGATGCGGCCGGGAATCACGCGCTTGTAGGCGTCTTTGGTGGCCATGTAGCCGGCGTGCGGGCCGCCGTAGCCCAGCGGCACGCCGAAGCGCTGCGAGTTGCCCACCACCACGTCGGCGCCCATTTCGCCGGGAGGCGTGAGCAGCGTGAGGGCCAACAAATCGGCCGCTACGGCTACCAGGATACCCTGGTCGTGGGCTTGGCTGATGAAGTCGGTGTAGTCGAACACCTCGCCGTCGGCGGCGGGGTACTGCACGATGGCGCCGAACAGGGCCTCGTCCGAAAGGTCGGCGGTGCGGTGGTCCCCAATGACCAACTCAATGCCCAGCGGCGTGGCGCGGGTGCGCAGCACGTCGATGGTCTGGGGCAATACCTGCTCGGAAACGAAAAACTTGGTGGCGTTTTTCTTCTTGGTCAGGCCGTGGAACATGTGCAGGGCCTCGCCGGCGGCCGTGCCCTCGTCGAGCAGGCTGGCGTTGGCAATTTCGAGGCCCGTCAGGTCAATCACCATGGTCTGGTAGTTGATCAGGGCTTCGAGGCGGCCTTGGGCAATTTCGGCTTGGTAGGGCGTGTATGCCGTGTACCAGCCGGGGTTTTCCATGATGTTGCGCAGGATAACCGGCGGCATCTGGGTGTCGTGGTAGCCCAGCCCAATGAAGGAGCGGAACACCTGGTTTTGGCCGGCAATCTGCTTGAACTTATGCAAAAACTGCCGCTCGGTGAGGGCGGCAGGCAGCTTCAGTTCGTGCTTCAGGCGGATGCGGGCGGGCACGGTTTCGTTGATGAGCTGGTCGACCGATTCGACGCCGATGGTGCGCAGCATCTCGGCCACGGCCGCAGCGTCAGGACCGTTGTGACGGTCAACAAACACGTCGGCGGGCTTGAAGGACAACTTCATATGGGAAACGGATGGGTTGGCAGGGAAACTAACTACTGTTAGCCTCTAACAAAGGTAGGCCGAAAAGGCTTCACGCTTAAACCATTTCGCGGGCAAAAAAGTGGCAGTCGGGCCCGGGCGGCGCGTGCCGCCGGCCGGCGCCGCCAAACCGCGGTCCGCGGCCCCGGCGCCGGGGCCGCGGCCGACCGCTCCGGGCAAAAATTCTAGCTTTGCCATTCCCCACCCGAAGCCATTCCCCCATGAACCCCATCAAGCTTGGCCTGATCCGCGAAGGCAAAATTCCCGTCGACCGCCGCGTGCCGCTCACGCCCAAAAAGTGCGTGGAAGTGCAGCAAACCTGGCCGCAGGTGCAGGTAGTGGCCCAGAGCAGCGACATCCGCAGCTACGCCGATCAGGAATACCGCGACCTGGGCATTCCGGTGCAGGCCGACGTGACCGATTGCGACATCCTGCTCGGGGTGAAGGAAGTGCCCGTGGAGCAGCTCGTGCCGAACAAAACCTACCTGTTCTTCTCCCATACCATCAAGAAGCAGCCGGCCAACCGCAAGCTGCTGCGCGCCGTGCTGCAGAAGAACATCACGCTCGTCGACTACGAAGTGCTGACCAACGCCAAGGGCGAACGAATCGTGGCCTTTGGCTACTGGGCCGGGGTGGTGGGGGCATACAACGGCCTGCTGACCTACGGCCGCAAGCACGGCCTCTACCAGCTCAAGCCCGCCTACCTCTGCACCGACCTCGACGACATGCAGGAGGAATACTTCAAGGTGCGGGCCTTGCCGCCTATCAAGATAGCCGTGACGGGCTCCGGCCGCGTGGCCCAGGGCGCCCTGCAGGTGCTCGATAAAATGGGCATCCGGCGCGTGAGCGTGTACGACTACCTCTACCACGACTTCACGGAGCCCGTGTACACCCAGCTGCGCTCCTCCGACTACAACGCCCGCCGCGACGGCCGCGTGTGGGACACGCCCGACTTTCACCACCACCCGGAGGAGTACTTGTCCACGTTCGACAAGTACCTGCCGGTGACGGACCTGCTCATTGCCTGCGCCTACTGGGACCCGAAAGCGCCCAAGCTCTTCACCGAGGAGGACACGCGCCGGCCCAACTTCCGCATCAACACCATTGCCGACGTGACCTGCGACATCGACGGCTCAATTCCCGTGACCAAGCGCAGCACGAGCATCCCCGACCCGGCTTTCGACTATAACCCGCGCACCGGCGAGCTGGAAACAGCCTATTCGCACCCGCTGAACCTGACCGTCATGGCCGTGGACAACCTGCCCTGCGAGCTGCCGCGCAACGCCTCGCGGGACTTCGGCCGCCAGCTCATCGACAACGTGTTTCCTCACCTGTTCGGTCCCGATCCGGACGCCGTCATCGAACGGGCCACCATTGCCCGCGGCGGCCAGCTGACCCCGCGCTACCAGTACCTGCGCGACTACGTGGGCGAAGACGTGCTGGCACCCGCGCACTAAAGGCTCAGGCCGGGCCTTGCATCCGCGGGTAGCGGGCCCGCACCAACATGTACAGGCCGTAGCACACGAAGCCCGCGGCCACCACCAGCAGCACGCCGCTGCCCATGCGGCCCAGGATGTCGAAGGCGCCGTCGGTGTCGCGGGCTTCGCGCGCGTTGCCGTGCACGGCGGCCAGCAGCAGGTAATAGGCCAGAATGAGCCAAACCACGCCGCGGGCGGTGTAGCCGACTTGCCCGAGACGGTACACCAGCTGCCAGGGCTGGTCGGGCAGGCGCCGGTCGTTTACCTCGCGGTCCATGGTGCCGGCAAAGGCTTGGTAGAGCTGAAACAGAGCAATGCCCATCACCGTCAGGGCCACGGCCCCGAGCAGCCAGTGGCCGTAGGCGTAGCTGAGCGCGGTGGCAATGAGGTGCTGCTGCGAGTCGCCGGTGCTGCGGCCGGCCACTGCCAGGTGCATGGCATAATAGGCCAGCCAACCGTAACCCACCGCGCTGCAGGCAAAGAACACGCGCTTGCCCAGGCCTTTTGCGTCGTAGCCGCAGCGCTCGGTATTGAACGCGGCCTGCACGAAACGCCACGTCACGTACGCCCCCAGGCTCAGGGCCAGCAGCCCCAGCAGCCACGGGCCCAGCGGCAGGTGCTCGATGGTCAGCAGCGCCTGTTCCCGGTCGGCGCGGGCCGCGCGCACCCCGGCCGCCGCTTGCGCGGCCAGCGCCCCGAGCAGCAAGTGCACCACGCCTTGCGCGGCCAGGCCAAAGCGCGCCAAAACGGTAAATGCCCGGGCCGGGCTGGGTAGATCAAGGTCGGGGAGAGGGAGCAAGGAAAAAGGCAGGAACGAAAAAAGCCGTCGGTTAGACGGCTTTTTTACGCAGGGGGTGCGGCTGCGAGTTATACGGAAACCCGGCGGCTACACTCCGCGCAAAATCGGGTATTTGGCCCGCACCAGCATGTAAAGGCCGTAAGCCACCAGCCCCAGCGCCACGATGAGCAGCGGCGCCTGGCCCAGCGAGGCCAGGAAGTCAAACGCGCCTTCGGTGCCTTCGGCTGCCTGGGCGTTGGCGGTGAGGGCGGCCCGCACCAGGAAATAGCCCAGAATGCCCCACACAATGCCGCGGGCCGTGTAGCCGAGCTGCCCCACGCGGTACACCAGCCGTTGCTGGGCGGCCGGCAGCTGGCTGTCGTTGACGTGCTTGGCAAACGAGCCGGAGTAAGCCCGGATCAGCTGGTATACGCCAATGCCGATGACGAACAGCCCGATGGCGCCCACCAGCCATTGCCCGTAAGGCTGCTCGAGCAGCTTGGCTACCATCGACTGGCGGGTGCCGCCGCTGCCGGCGTCGGCGCTGGTGTTTTCGAAGGCCGCCTTGCCCGCCACGAAAGCCAGCGCGGCGTAGCCCAGGGCCGAGGCCACGTAGCCGATGCGGGTGGCTATGCCTTTGGCGCCGTTGCCTTTGCCTTCGGTGTCGCGGATGGCCTGCACCAGGCGCCACACCACGTAGCCCGCCAGCCCGAAGGCCACCAGGCCCAGCAGCCAGCGGCCCAGGGGCATGTCCTGAATGGTTTGCAGCACTTGCTGCTTGTCGGCGGTGCGGCCGCCATCGATGTTGGTGGCGGCCATGACGGCCAGCGCGCCGAGGATGCCGTAGACCACGCCCTTGGCCGCGAAGCCGAAGCGGGCCAGCGTCCGGATGCCGTCGGACGGGGAAGTCGGCAGGTGAGCCGGAATAGAAGAAGAAAGCGTTGCCATGAGACGGAAGGTGCTAGGTTGGAACCTTCGGCATACGCATGCGGCAGGTGCTAGGGTTGAGCCGGGCGGCTGGCGTGCCCGAGTACGCCGCCGGGCCGGTACAGCCGCGCCCCCCGGGCCAGCAGCGGCTGGTTTTCGGGCAAATCGAGCGTCAGGATGGGTTTGGCGCCCACCGCATCGGTGCGCAGCAGCCGGTCGAGGTTGCCGCCGGGCGCCAGGTAGGGCACGAAGAACTGATCGGCCAGGTCGGCAATGAGCAGGTTGCGGATGTCGGCCGTGTCCTGGGTCACGACGTGTACCCCCGGTTCAAACGGAGTGACGAACAGCAGGCGCCCGGCGGCAATGTCGGCCTCGTACTCGAAGCGGGTACCGGGCTGAATTCCCCGGCCCAGGGCGTAAATCACCGGTTGCCACTCGCCCTGCAGCAGGTAGCGTAGCACGGCTTGTTCCAGGCGCGAGTGAAAGCCCGACAGCACGCAGTGCCCGCGGTAGCGCTGCTCCATGGCCCACAAAAACGTGAGCCGCTCAATGGCCGGCGGGTAGTCGCGGGAGCAGAAAAACGCGGTTTTCGGGAGCTTGAACAGGGCTTTGTTGCCCAACGTGTACAGCTCGTCGGAATGAATGCGCATGGAAGAGCGAAAAGCCGGAGGAATATACGCGGCCTCGGGCCCGGGTGCTCCCCGCAGCCAAAAAAAACGCCCCGCAGCGCGGGCTGCGGGGCGTTCAGCATCAGAGCAATTCGCCTAGAACGTGCGGCGGAACCAGCCCTTGATGTCGTCGATGGTTTCGCCGGTTTTTTCTTGCAGGCGGCCGAACCACTCGTCCTGGCGGCCTTCGTCGTAGGTCAGGTCGTCGTCGGTGAGCTGGCCCCACTTCTGCTTGGCCTGGCCTTTGATTTCGTTCCAGTTGCTGCGGGCGCGCAGCTCGGTCGAGTCGTCGAGGTTATTGCGGTTGATATCCATGATTGACAGGTGTTTTGGGGTGGGGAAAGAATGTAGTTGGTGTACGGCATGGTCGAGCTAGGGGTTGCTCCGCCGTCTGCCACCCCACCGTCGGGCCCTTAGCTGAAGCCCCCGCTCAACGCCACTGCTACGGCCACGATGAGGCCGGCAAACGCAACGGTGGCGCCGATGCCCCAGCCCAGAATGGCTTTGCCCAGCTTTTTGTTGCTGGCTTGCAGCTTGTAGCCTTGGCGGTAATTCGGGTCGCGCAGCAACTCGGGCTGCGGCGCGCTGGCCTGCAGCTTGTCGGGGCGCGGGCCCGCCAAGCCCATGCCCAGGGCCCCGCCCAAAGTGCCCGCAAACCCCAGCGGCCCGCCCGATATCGAGGCCACCGGGCTGGCGACGCCCATGCCCAGCCCGCCCCAGAATACGCCCCGGGCCGGGCGGTAATGCTTCTTGGCATCGGCCCGGCCCCGTTGCCGCCGCTCCACGTCCGACAGCCCTTGAAGCGCCGTCAGCGTCGTATCGGGGGCCGCCGCCACCGCCGAGTCGGGGGCCGGCAGGGCAAGAGCCGGCGCGAGGGTGTCGGGCAGGGCGGTAGCCAGGGCAGTCGGGGTAGCCACTAGCGTGTCGGCCACGGTTTGGGCATCGGCCAGCAGGGGTAGGCCAAGGAGCAGGAGGAGCGGGAGAAAGGAACGCATAAAGAGAGGGGAAGAATATCGTCGGCAAGCTAGAATTGGCCGCGCGGTTGCTGCCGCCGAATTAGCCTGGCATCTGACTTTACGGATAGAGGAAGATTCGCCTCTTTTCGTTGTATGGCTCACATTTTTATGTGGCGCCGGGGACATCAGCTTTTTTAGCATACACTTGCATTCGGTGGGTCACAATGCCGTAGTTTGGCAGTGTCATGGACGACCTACGCACCACCCTCGCCACCTTCTCGCCCGACGACCGGAAGGAATTCCTGCGCTTTCTGCAGCGCCAGCGCCGCAAAGAGAAAGGCCGCAAAGACGCCCAGCTTTGCGAATTGCTCTGGCACAAGCAGGAGTACAGCACGGCCGAGCTGCTGGCCAAGCTCTACCCGCCCGACGAGCCCAACGCCACCGCGTACTACGCCCTGCGCAAGCGCCTGCTGCGCCAAGTCACCGACTTCCTCCTCCTGAAGCAGCGCGACCAGGACCTGACGGCCGCCAGCACCGTGCGCGGGCAGCTTAGCCTCGCGCAGTACCTCTTCGATGCGGGCATTCCGCGCCTGGCCTGGGCTACCCTGCGCAAGGCTGAGAAGCTGGCCGCGCAAAACGAGCAGTACGAGCTGCTCAACACGGTGTACAACCTGCAGATCGAGCACGCCCACGGGGAGCACGCCGAACCGCTGGACGACATCATTCGGCGACGCAACCGCAACAAACCCGCGGCCGAGGAAGAGGAGCGCGCCGCCATTGCCTACAGCCTGATGCGCGCCCGTCTGCGCCAGGCCCGCACCCAGGGGCGCCACCACGGCCCGGTCGGCGGGGTGGTGCCCTTCGACCAGATTATGAATGACATCCTGCGCGAGTACGACCTGCAGGATGCCTTCGGCCGCCGCCCCTCCCTGCTCTACCGCCTGCTCTCCATTGCCCGCTCGGCCATGCTCGTGCGCCGCGACTTTGCTTCTTTCGAGCCCTTCGTGCGCCGTTGCTACCACTTGATGGAAAAGCGCCACGGTTTCCAGCCCGCCCACCGCGAGTACCAGCTCGGCCTGCTCTACATGATTGCGCACGCGCTCTACCGCAACCGCCGCTTCCCCGAGTCGGTGGAGTACCTGCAGCAGCTGCGCGGCCTGATCGAAAACGGCCCGCGCAGCCACTACAACGAGTTTTACCCCAAGTATATCTTCCTGCTGGCCGCCAACCTGGCCTTTTTGCGCCGCAACGCCGAAAGCATTCAGCTGCTGGAAGAACTGCTGCGCACCCAGGCCCTCAACCCGCGCGACCAGCTCACCGCCCGCCTCGGCCTGGGCTTCCATTACTTCGCCGAAGGCCAGTACCAGCGCACGGCCCACACGCTGCTCACCATCGGCCGCTCCGACCACTGGTGCGAGGAAACCATGGGCGTGGAGTGGCTGCTCAACAAAAACCTGGGCGAGCTGCTGACCCAGCTGGAAATGGGCAACCCCGACGTGGCCACCCACCGCCTGCGCGCCGTGGAACGCTTCGTGCGTGACCGGTTCGGGCCCGACGGCGGCGCCTACCGCTACGTGCTGAGCTACCTGGCCTTGGTGCGCGACATCCTCGACGACCCCAAAGCCGCCAGCCGGCCGGCGTTTGCCGCCCGCGTGGCCGAAATGCCCCGCTTCCTGCCCCTGGAGCGCGAAGACCTGCAGGCCATGAGCTTCTACGCCTGGCTGCGCGCCCGCATGATGGGCCGCCCCTACTACGATGTGCTGATGGAACTGACCGCCGCGCAGCCGGTGGCCCCACCCGCCCCGGTATCGGCTTAATGAAAAAGCCCGCTCCTGAGCTCAGGAGCGGGCTTTTTAGGGCCGGTAAGCCGCAAATTACTTCTTGGGCGTCTCTTCCACCACGCCGTTGGCGGGCTGGTTTTTCACCACGGCCGTGTCGCCCTTCTCGGGAGTAGCCATTTCGTTGGCGCCTTCTTTCATGTCGGCGGCGGCGTTGTCGGCGGCACCTTCCACGGCGTTGCCGGCGGCTTCGGTGTTGGCAGCGGCGTCGTTAGCAGCGCTTTCAGCGGTAGCTTCGGCGTTGTCCTGGGTTTTCTCGCTGCACGAGGTGGTAGCGAAAGCGGCAAAAGCGGCTACAAACAGCAGGGATTTGAAAGTCATTTTCATGGTCGTAGGTTGTTTTGGTGGATGCTATGGCCCTTTATACCAAGTAGCGCCGAAGGTAACCCACGTGCCCAACGGCTACCGACCGCGGCGCGTACAAGACCGGCATTGTTGCCGCCTCCGCTTTCCATGCTTACCCTGCTCCGCTTTCTGCTCACGACCACCGCGCTATTGGCGCTGACGGCCCGCGCCGCCTCCGCCCAGGCCGACGACGGCTTCCTGCGCCGCAACGGCGCCACTTACCTCGTGCGGCACGGGCAGCTGCGCCCGCTCACCCAGGAAGTGCATTTGCCCAACGGCCGCTCCGTCACCCCCGACGGCTTTGTGCTCCGGTCCGACGGCGGCCGCACCCAGCTCGCCGAGGGCCAGGGCTGCGACCTGCGCGGTAATCCCGTCGGGAGCCGGCAGCAGCCCGACGGCACCTGGGCACTGGCGGCCCCAGCCGCCCGCCCGGTAGCCCGGGGCCCCCACGCCGGGCCCGCGCGCCACATGCCACCGGGGCAGCTGAAAAAATGGTGGAAGCAGTTTGGTAAAAAGCACGGCCGCAAGCACGACGACTAGCGTCCGGCAGCTCTATTGCGTTACCTCCGCCCCGTCGGTGTCGATGACGAAGCGGCGGCCATTTTGCTGCACCTGCGCGCGGTTGTCGGCGAAGTCGGACGCCTGCTCGTAGCGGCCAAACGGCTCGGGGCCCCGGGTGCTGTCGGCCAGGTGCTCGGGCGTGATAAAGGTGTAGGCGCCGCCGGTGCGTACGCGGGCCAGCCCGTTGCGGAAAGGGTAGGCTTCCTGAAACACTCGCGGGTGCGCCGGCACCCCGGCGCCGGGGCCGCTGATGTAGTACCAGCCGCGGCGGTCGAGCACCGGCGCGTAGCCCTCGGCGAAGTCGTAGGCGTTGAAGAAATAGTAGTTGAACTCCTGCCCGTCCGCGTCGACGAAGGTGTATAGGTCGCCGATGCGCACCCGGGCGTAGCCGCCGGCGTAGTTGTTCATGGCGTCGTAAGCGGGCGGCACCACTTCCTGCCCTTCCATGTCCACCGCCCCAAATGCCCCGTCGCGCTCCACCACCGCCCGCTCGTCCTGGAATGGCTGCACCGAGGCGTACTCGGCTTTTATCACCGGTTCGCCGCGGCGGGCAAAACCCCAGCGGCCCTGCGCCTGAAACGGCTCCGGCGCCGGGCCTTTGAACACCTGCGTACCCAGCCACAGCATCAGCCCCAGGCCAAAAATGCCGCCCAGCGCCAGCCACAGCCAGTGGTCGGTGGCCGGCAGGCGCTGCCGCAACGGGGCCGCCAGCGCGGCAGCGGCGCGGCGGGTGTGTGTTAGCCCAACCCGCAGACGCTGCGCCAGCGGCGGCACCGAAGCCGCAGACGCTGCGCTGGAACGCGGCAAGGCCCCTGCCGCGCCCGGAGGAATGGAAGCTGCTGCCCGAGCCGGTGGGGCATGTTCCGCGCCGGTTACCGGCGCCGCTTGGGCCGGCCGCTCCCCCGGCGCCGCGGCCGCACCTGCGGACGGCGCAACTGGGGTGGCCAAGGGTTCGGTCGGGGTCTGGGCCGGAGCTGCCGGAGGAGCCTGCAGACGCAGAAGCAGTTGCTCCAACGCGGTGATTTTCGCGTCCAAATCCTGATTGCGGCGCTGCCACTCGGCGCGGGCGGCCTGCAGGCTGGATTCTTCGGCGGCTTTGGCGCGGTTTTCGGCGGCCAGGCGGGCCTGCAGCTCGGCCGCGTGCGGGGCGGCTTGTTGCTGGGCCCGGGCCAACTCGGCGCGCAACTGCGTTAAGCTTTGTTCGCGGGCGGCCTCGCGCGCTTCAATGGCACGCAGCTGCTCGGTGAGCTGGCGTTGCAAGGCTGCCTGCTGCTCTTCCAGCTGGTGTTTTTGGTCTTCGCTGCGGGCCGCTAGGGCGTACGTGTCGGGCGGTAGCTCGTCCACGTCCTCGGCCCCGAGCCAGCGCCACAGTTGCCGGGCCGTGTTTTGCACCACCGAGCCCAGCGTGGCCGACGGCTCGGTGACGGCATTGGCCTGGGGGGCTGCAAGGGCGGCGGGCAAGGCGGTGGCCAGCTGCTGAATATCGGCCGCCGTCAGCTCGATTTCGGGGGTGGCCAGCTGGGCCAGGCGGCGGGGCAGGCGGGTCAGCTCGGGCAGCAGCTGCAGCTGCCGGGCTTCGGGCGCCGCGGCCATGCTGGCCTCCACATCGGCACCGAAGCGCAGGGGGCCGTCGGTAAGCCACAGGCCCGTCACGAAGCGCGAATTGACGGATTCGGGCGGCAGCAGGGGCTCCAGCAGGGCCAGCAGGGCTGGCTGCAGCTGCGCGAAGTCCTGGTAGGGATTCAACGCACCGCTAGCTAGGGTCAGCGGGTTGCCGTTGAGCTGCCAAGGGTGCTCGGCAAACGAGGGCATGCGCAACTCACCACCCGCGCCGGGGTGCAGCAGCAGCAACGTCAGGCTGTGCGGCCGCACCAGCACCGCGTCGGCCGAGCGGCCGCCGGGCAGCGGCAGCGGACCGGCCAGCAGGGCGGGGGCGTCGGCGGGCAAGCCGGTGCCCAAGATGCGGCGGACGGTTTCGAACAGCTGTTGGCGGGCCGGATCGGGAAAAGGGGCGGGCTGAAAAACGTGCAGCATCAAGCAGCGGGAAGGCAGGGCGGGGCGGCGGAATAGGAGAAACGCAGTCGGACGGCGGCTGCCCTCAACTTTTTGGATTCAGGCAAAGTATACGCAAGCAACCGCTGCCCTTGTTCAGTCTTCCTTTTTCGCCCCTCACCATGGATTCTTTAACGCCCACCCCCGCCCACACGCCCGAGTTTCAACTGCCGATGGAAGTCACTGATGGCCAGCAGTCGGCACTGATCGACGACACGCTGGCCCTGCTGGGGGAAGGCGTACCCACGGCGGCCAATCAATACGGGCTGACCGAAATTGACCGGTGGGCCGAGGTGCTGCGCGCCAGCGAAAAGCCGGGCCTGGCCAAAATCATCAAGGAGCTGCAGCACTTGCGCGAGCAGCTCACCGGCTCGGACGCCGACCCGCACGCCGTGGCCGAAACCCTGGCCACGCTGGGGGCTGAAACCAGCAAAGTGGCCGACGAAGCCTCCGCCGGCTACGGCCCGCCGCTGGCTCAGCTCGGCAAGCTGCTCATCAAGTTGGGCTCTTCGCTCTCGCGCTAGCCAACCCGCCGGCCCGTTTGCCGGTTATACGCGGCCCGTCGCCCCGAACTCCGGTTCGGCTGCGGCGGGCCGCGTATTTTTGCACCTTATGGCAGCCACTCCTTCGCCCGACCTCACCCTCTACGACCCTTTCGCCCGCATGCAGCTGCTGGCCCCGGCCTGCTTTCTGTGCGGTGCGCCCGTCGACCCGGCCCGCGACAACGTGCCGGTTTTTGCGCCCTGGCTGACGGAGCGCTACGGCTTGGCCGACCGGGAAATCCGCCTGCTTGACCAGAGCACCAGCACTTTCCGGGAGCTGACGATTCCGTGCTGCCCGCGCTGCCACCAGCAGCACGTGAATGCGCTGGAAAGCCGCGTGGAAGCCGCTACCGCTGCCGACCCCGCCGGCCTGCGCCAGCTCGACGAACAAACCTTGTTCTTGTGGCTGGGCAAAATGTTCTACGGCATTTTCGTGGGCGAACTGGCCCGGGAACAAGAGCCGCTGATCAAGCCGCGCTACCCGCTGGCCGAAAACCGCACGCTGTTCAGCCGCTTCCGCTCGTTTTTCCAGGTGCTGCAGGCCCTGCGCGTGCCCATGCAGTACGACGACTTTGTGCCCGGCTCCATGTTTATCCTCGACGTGGAGCTAGGGCCCGACGAGCCCGACTTCGCCTACGAAGACGACCTGGCCACCATGGTGTTCAGCATCCGCCTGGGCCGCGTGGCCGTCATCGGCTGCCTGCTCGACAACGACATGCTGCGCCACGTGATGGAGCGCGTGTACCACGACGCGCAGGCCCGCCCCCTGCACCCGGTGCAGTTGGCCGAGTTTAAAGCCCGGGTGTACTACGGTGCCTACCTGCTCAGCGCCATTCCGGAGTACTTTCCGCGCCCCGTCAAGCCCGGCGACGACGTGCTGGTTATGGATACCTTCCTCGACGACGTGACCGGCTCGGTGTTCAACCCCTGGGACAACATGGCCTACGCCCAAACGCTGGAAGAGCTGTGGCTGCCCTGGAAAATAGAGCTGCGCACCATCTTGCAGAACCCGCGCGAGCCGCTGAGCTACCTCTACGACGCCGACGGGCAGCCGCGTACGCTCACCGCCTTTCCGGCCTAACTGCGCCCCGGCGCAACGAGTCACGGGCCTACCCGCGCAGCAAGTTGCCGCGCCGGTAGGCCCGTAGCGTGCCGGTTCGCCAGAAGGCGGGGCCAGGCAATGCGGAAGCTGGTCGGGCTGCTAGCCCGGCAAAAAATCCCAGAAAAAGCGGATACGCTTAACCGGCCTGCCACTCCGGCTGCGGAGCGGGGCGGGGCGGAACCGGCGTCAGGCGCACGTTGTGCCACATATCGGACAGGTGCGCTTCTTTAGCTCCCACGAGCACGTCGAAGCAGTGCTTGTGGCGCCGGGCCATGGTATCATGGATAATGTAGATGCCGTCGAGCTGGGGCGAAATGCCACTAACCCGCACGGAGTCACCGTAATCAAAGGGGCCGCCCCAGTGCTTCAGCAGGTCGCGCGAAAGGGCGGCCCAGCGGCTTTTGTGCGTTTGATGGGGCGAAATACGGGAGTTGTCGGCCGTGACGAACGGTTCGTCATCGGTTTGGCCGACCACGGCCATGTAAACCGTGGCCGTTACGCGGTAAGTCGGTAGCTTTTTGGGTGGATGATAAGCTACCGCAGGAGCTGGCGCGGGAGTCACTGCGGCCACACGCGGCGCCAAGTGCGCGGTGGGCAAGTGCCGGGGAACGGAAGGAGTGGGGGCGGGAAGGAAAAGGTAAAGCAGAAAAAGCGCTATAGACATGACGTTTGGGTTCGTGCACGCCCACTTTCACCTGGGGCGGTTAAGGTCCGGCCGTCACGCGGTCGGGAAATCATATGATTGAAGGAGGCCCGTATGGCCTGACTTACCGGGTTCGGAGTTGGTCAAGGTAAATAATGGCTAAGTTTTAAACAATATTTTTTATAGTATTAATTATATAAATGCGGTTTTAGACTAGCTAGGGGCCAAAAAGAAGTGGTTAAACGGCCGAGTTCAGGAAAGGTTAGTGACGAGCTGCCCGCCCGCTGATGCGGAAAGCCACTACCATCAAACGCGAGGCTGTAACCAGCGTAGTAAGGGACGCCGTTGGGCTGCGGAAGCCAGCGCCAAGGCTTTTCTACCCAACCCAAAACACCGCTTGCTATGCGATGCTTCGTTACCAACACCCAGGCTGCCTTGCTGCCCATGCTACTCGCGGCGGCACTGGCCGGCTGCAACTCCGGGGCCGACAAAGGTACGACAACCAATTTAAATGCGCCGGCCGACTCGGCGGCCGCCACTGCCGCGGCCCCCAGCGCCCCGGCTGATTCGCCCTTGCAACTCGTTGGCGAACTGCGCGAACCGCAGTTTGTGGGCGTGGCCGTGCTGCCCGATCAGCGCGTGCTCCTCGTCTCGCCGCGCTGGGATTACAACCCCGTCAACCCCATTGCCATCCTCGGGTCCGACAACTCCGTGCAGCCCTACCCGGATGCCAAATGGTGCACGTGGAACGACTCGGTGCGCACCGAACCCGAGAAGCACTGGATCAGCCCCCAGGCGGCCACCGTCGACCGCAGCGGCATGCTTTGGGTGCTCGATCCGGCCGCGCCGGGCCTGAAGTACACCGTGCCCGGCGGGCCGAAGCTGGTCAAAATCGACCCCAAGACCAACCAAGTGGTGCAAACCATTCGCTTTGATCAATCGGTGGCTCCGCGCAAGTCCTACCTCAACGACGTGCGCATCGACCTCGACAACAACTACGCCTACATCACCGAATCCAGCCAGGGCGGCTTGGTAGTGGTCGATTTAAAGACGCAAAAGGCTCGGCGCGTCCTCACCAACCACCCGTCGGTGAAGGCCGAGGATATCAAGCTGAACGTGGAGGGCAACCCCATGCTCGACCCCATGGGCAAGCCTGCCAAGCTGCATTCCGACGGCATTGCCCTTAGCCGCGACAACAAGCACCTCTACTACCACGCCGTCACGGGGTACACGCTCTACCGCATTCCAACGGCAGCCTTGCGCAACGCTGCGCTCAGTGACGCGCAGCTCGGCGCGCAGGTGGAAAACCTGGGCAAGACTCCAGCCTGCGACGGGCTGGAAATTGATGCCAACAACAACGTCTACATCACGGCCATTGAGCAGAATGCCGTGGTGCGCCGCACGCCCGATGGCAAAATCGAGACGCTGGCCAAAGATCCGCGCCTGCAGTGGCCGGATACCTACTTTCTAACCCCGGATAACACCTTATACGTTACTGCTTCGGCCATTCACAAGACGCCGACTTGGAATAAGGGGGTAGGCAAGCAAAACCAGCCGTACCGCTTGTTTAAAATGGCCCTGCCCAAATAACCGCAGCACGACCGCGGCTCAACAACGGCCCGCCCAACTTTGGGCGGGCCGTTGTCGTTAGCTAAAATTCTTTTATTGCGAATTCTGTCAGCGAGGGAAGGTTGTCGACAATTGGAATTGTTGGGCTAAGGTGTTGTGTGTTGAATAACAGATTTATTCGTGTATGCGAATGTAGATTTGTGCTTGGTTGAATACGCCTTACATTTGCTTTCCCACCATAGCCGTTTACATGGACGCATACTCCTATATCGCCAACGCGCATGGCGACTACATCGACCAGCTGTACCAGGACTACAAGGCCGACCCGGAATCGGTAGACTTCGGCTGGCGCAAGTTTTTCGAAGGTTTCGACTTCTCGCAGACCTACCCGGAAGAAGGTGCCGAGCAAGCCACCGGCACCGGCGTGCTGACCAAATCGGCCTCCACGCTGGGTTCTACCGCCATTGCGCCCTCCGACTCGGTTTCGGCCGACAAGGAAACGGCGGTGCGCAACCTCATTCACGCCTACCGTAGCCGCGGCCACCTAGTGGCCCGCACCAACCCTGTGCGCGAGCGGAAAGACCGGCAGGCGCGGCTCAACCTCTCGGACTTCGGCCTGAGCGACGCTGACCTCGACACGACGTTCAAAAACGGTGAACTGCTGGGCCTCGGCAGCGGCGCTAAGCTGCGCGACATTATCGACGCGCTGCAGAAGATTTACACTCGAACCATCGGCTTCGAGTATATGTACATCCGCGACCCGCAGGTGCTCGACTGGTTTCGCACCAAAGTGGAGCAGGACTCGCTGAGCTTCAACCCCGGCGTAGAGTACAAGAAGCGCATCCTGAGCAAGCTCAACGAGGCGGTGGTATTCGAAAACTTCTTGCACACGAAGTTTTTGGGCCAGAAGCGCTTCTCGCTGGAAGGCGGCGAAACGACCATTCCCGCGCTAGACGCCATCATTCAGAAGGGCGCCGAGCTGGGTGTGGAGGAAGTCATGATCGGTATGGCCCACCGCGGCCGTCTGAACGTGCTGGCCAACATCATGGGCAAAACCTACGAGCAGATCTTCTCGGAATTCGAGGGAACGGCCGTACCGGACCTGACCATGGGCGACGGCGACGTGAAATACCACATGGGCTATTCGTCGGAAGTGGACGCGGCCGGTGGCAAGAAAGTAAACCTGAAGCTGGCCCCGAACCCCTCCCACCTGGAGGCGGTGAACCCGGTGGTGGAAGGCTTCGTGCGCGCCAAACTGGACCACCAGTACGGCGGCGACTACAAGAAAATCCTGCCCATCCTGATTCACGGCGACGCCGCCGTGGCCGGCCAGGGCATTGGCTACGAAGTGACGCAGATGTCGCAGCTGGAAGGCTACAAGACCGGCGGCACCCTGCACTTCGTGATTAACAACCAGGTGGGCTTCACCACCGACTTCGAGGACGCCCGCTCGTCGATTTACTCGACCGACTTGGCGAAGATCATCGACGCGCCGGTGGTGCACGTGAACGGCGACGACCCCGAGGCCGTCGTGTTTGCGGTGCAGCTGGCAACCGAGTACCGCCAGCAGTTCCACGCCGATATCTTTATTGATATGGTGTGCTACCGCCGCCACGGCCACAACGAGTCGGACGAGCCGAAATTCACCCAGCCGGCGCTCTACAACATCATTTCGAAGCACCAGAACCCGCGCGAGGTGTACAACGCGACGCTGGTGCAGCGCGGCGACGTGGACAAGGAACTGGCCAACCAGATGGACCGCGAGTTCCGCGACCTGCTGCAGGCCCGCCTCGACCTGGTGAAGCAACAGCCGCTGCCCTACAAGTACCAGCCGCTGGAAAATGAGTGGCGCAGCCTGCGCCGCGCCACGGCCGAGGACTTCAACAAGTCGCCGGAAACGGGCGTGAGCGAGGAAGTGGTGCAGAAAGTGGCCAAAGCCCTGACCACCATTCCGGAAGGGTTCAAGCCCATCAAGCAGATCGAGAACCTGCTGAAGGAGCGCAACAAGATGTTCTTCGAGACGCGGGTGCTCAACTGGGCCGCCGGCGAGCAGCTGGCCTACGGCTCGCTGCTGCTCGAAAACCACATCGTGCGCGTCAGCGGGCAGGACGTTCAGCGCGGCACTTTCTCGCACCGCCACGCCGTCTTGCACGACGCCGTTACCTCGGCGCCCTACACGCCGCTCAACCACATCGAGGGCGGGCAGCCGGAGGAGCTGCGCATCTACAACTCGCTGCTGAGCGAGTACGCGGTGCTCGGCTTTGAATTCGGCTATGCCATGGCCAACCCCACGGCGCTGGTTATCTGGGAAGCCCAGTTCGGTGACTTCGCCAACGGCGCCCAGACGATGATTGACCAGTTCATTTCCTCGTCGGAAAGTAAGTGGCAGCGCATGAACGGCCTGGTGATGCAGCTGCCCCACGGCTACGAAGGCCAGGGCCCGGAGCACTCCAACGCCCGTCCTGAGCGTTTCCTGCAGCTCTCGGCCGAGCTGAACATGGTGGTGGCCAACATTACCACGCCGGCCAACTTCTTCCACCTGCTGCGTCGTCAGCTGGTGTGGAATTTCCGCAAGCCCTGCGTGGTCATGTCGCCCAAGTCGCTGCTGCGCCACCCGTTGTGCGTGTCGCCGGTGGAGGAATTCACTTCCGGCACCTTCCGCGAAGTACTCGGCGACACTTACGCCGAGGCCAAGAAAGTGAAGCGCGTACTGCTGTGCTCGGGCAAGGTGTACTTCGACCTGCTCGAAGAGCAAACCAAGTCGGAGCGCAAGGACGTGGCCATCGTGCGCCTGGAACAACTGCACCCCTTCCCGCAGGTGCAGCTGGCCGAGGAACTGAAGAAGTACCCCAAAGCCGAGCTGATCTGGGTGCAGGAAGAGCCCGAAAACATGGGCTACTGGAACTACATGCTGCGCTTCATGCGCCGCGAGCTGAACGACGTGGTGGCGCGCAAGCCCTCCGCCTCGCCCGCTACCGGCTACAACAAAGTGCACGTGCAGGAGCAGAAGAACATCGTGGCCCGTGCCTTCGAACTGCCCCAAGCCGCCGTGGCCGACAAGAACATCAAAGCCACGGCCGAAACGGCCAAGAAAGACGTACCGGACTAGTGGCCTACCCGTAGCGCGGGCCTCTGGCTCGTGCTACGGGCGCCATTCCGCTTCCGCTTTCTAACTTCCCACCATCGACATCATTCCCACCAGCTAGTACATGGCTCTGGAAATCAAAATACCCGCCGTCGGCGAATCCATCACCGAAGTCACCATCGCCAAGTGGCTCAAGAAAGACGGCGAGGCCGTAAAGCGCGACGAAGTCATTGCCGAACTGGAATCGGACAAGGCCACGTTTGAGTTGCCCGCTGAGGGCGACGGTACGCTGAAAATCCGCGTGGCCGAGGGCGAGACCATCGGCATCGGCACCGTCATTGCCGAAATCAGCGGCGACGGCGCAGCGGCTTCGGCTCCTGCCGCTGCCCCGGCAGCTGCTTCGGCTACGCAAGCCGACCCGGTGAATGCCGGTGAGCAAAACCCCAAGGCCAGCGACCAAGCTGGCTACGGCGGCACGCCCGCCGGTGGTGCTGCCTCGGGCACGCCGCCGACTGCGGCTGCTCCGGCGGCCGGCGGCAGCGGCGCAACCAAGGAAATGAAGATTCCGGCCGTGGGCGAGTCCATCACCGAAGTGACGGTGGCCAAGTGGCTGAAGCCTGACGGCGCCACGGTGGCCCAAGACGAGGTTATTGCCGAGCTGGAATCGGACAAGGCCACGTTTGAGCTGCCCTCCGAAGCAGCCGGCGTGCTGCGCCACGTGGCCAAGGAAGGTGAAACCATCGGCATCGGCGCCGTCATTGCCCGCATCGAAGGCGCGGGTGCTGGCGCTCCGGCAGCTGCTCCCGCGGCAGCTCCGGCCCAGGCCGCGGCTGCTGCACCGGCTGCTCAAGCAGCTACCAGCAGCTCGAACACCTACGCTTCGGGCACGCCCTCGCCGGCGGCCGGCAAAATTCTCGACGAGAAAGGCATCAATGCTGCCGGTGTGCAGGGTTCGGGCCGCGACGGGCGCATTACCAAGGAAGACGCGCTGAAGGCGCAGCCGCAAGCTGCTACGCCGGCTGCTCAGCCCGCCGCCGCTCCGGCCGCGTCGGCGCCGCAAGCGGCCCCGGCCGTAGCCGGCGGCAACCGCAACCAGCGCCGGGAGCGGATGTCCAACCTGCGCAAGACGGTGGCCCGCCGCCTCGTGTCGGTGAAGAACGAAACGGCCATGCTCACCACCTTCAACGAGGTGAACATGCAGCCCATCATGGACCTGCGCAACAAGTTCAAGGACAAGTTCAAGGAGAAGAAGGGCGTGGGCCTCGGCTTCATGTCGTTCTTCACCAAGGCCGTGTGCGTGGCCCTGCAGGAGTGGCCGGCCGTGAATGCGCAGATCGACGGCACCGACATCGTGTACAACGACTTCTGCGACATCAGCATCGCCGTATCGGCCCCGAAAGGGCTGGTGGTGCCGGTGATTCGCAACGCCGAGCAGCTGTCGTTCGACGGCATCGAGAAGGAAATCGTGCGCCTCGCCGGCTTGGCCCGCGACAACAAGCTGACCATCGAGCAGATGACCGGCGGCACGTTTACCATCACCAACGGCGGCATCTTCGGCTCGATGATGAGCACCCCGATCATCAACGCCCCGCAGTCGGCCATCCTAGGCATGCACAACATCGTGCAGCGTCCCGTGGCCGAAAACGGGCAGGTGGTCATCCGCCCGATGATGTATTTGGCCCTGAGCTACGACCACCGCATCATCGATGGCCGCGAGTCGGTATCGTTCCTGGTGCGCGTGAAGGAGCTGCTAGAAGACCCGACCCGCCTGCTGCTGGGCGTGTAAGCCCACTGGCGTAAGCATGACAACGGCCCCGTTCTCGCAGGAGAGCGGGGCCGTTTGCGTTTGGGCCTGAGGGAAAAGCCTCCACCGGCAGCTTGCCCCCGTCCGATTTTGGGAAGGGAACAATCCGTATTTCTACCGTTCTGGGAATACGGATCCGTAGCCGGGCGGGCGCAAAAGACAAGTTGCGTGATTTTTTAAGAATTAAACCAGGGGTAAGGCTCAGGTTATCAGTCAAGTTGTGATTACGGAAGCGGCGGGTTGGCACGAGCCCCCGGGCGCGGCCGCAAAATTGTATACCGCCGGGCGTCAGCAAGCATTCTACGAATTGAGGCGGAGCGCTGACTGCCACCTACCCACCCTTATGCAGAGTCGAGGGCCGCACCGACCAACTGGCCTGCGCCCGACTCCCGACGTCACCTATTGATGAGACAAGTACCCTCCCTCGCGCCCGCCAACTGCCAGGATTGCCCGCGCCGGCAGCAGTCGTTGCTGGGTTGCTGCCAACTAGCCGAGCTGAATCTGGTGTCGACCACCAAAACCTTTCAGACCTACCAGAAAGGGCAGGTTATTTTCCGCGAAGGCAGCCGGCTCAGCAGCCTCTACTGCATTTTCGAAGGCAAGGTGAAGATGACCAAAACCGGCGGCGACGGCAAAGCCCAGATCATGCGCTTCACCCGGGAAGGCGACACCATGGGTTTCCGGGCCCTGATGAGCGACGCGCCCTACGCCTGCTCGGCCGTGGCCCTGGAGGACTGCGTGGTGTGCATGGTGCCCCGCACCGATGTACTGAGCTTGATGGAGCAGAACACGCAGTTTACCCGTGCCCTGCTGCGCCACCTCACCGAGTCGCTCAACGACACCGAAACCCGCATGCTGCACATGACCTACAAGCCCGTGCGCGAGCGGCTGGCCGGGGCGCTGTTGCTGCTGCACCGCACCTTCTGCCTCGACTCCGGCAACTGCGCTATTCCCATCTCGCGCGAGGACTTGGCCTCGCTGATCGGCACGGCCACCGAAACCGCCAGCCGTTTGGTGTCGGAGTTCAAGGAGGAGGGGCTGATTGCGACCAAAGGCAGCAAAATCACCATCCTGAACGCGGCCACGCTCACGCAGATTTCGACGCAGTACGACTGACAGGCCCGCATGAGCTAGGCCGCTGCTTAGATGCTTCTGATAATCAACGCCAACGGGCGCTCCGGCAACGGGGCGCCCGTTGGCGTTTAGGTAAACCCGCCAAGTACGTAAGTAGGACTATTCAGGATTCATGAACAGGTGATTTTTGATGAGAATCAAAAACGAAATTGACCGCGGTCATTTTTTTAGGCGGCCGTTTAGAGGAGTTTTGTAAAAGCAAATCGGCTGATTGATAGGTGGTTCGAGCCGGGTGTAATGCTCGCTTGCGGCAAAGGAGCGCAGCCAGCGCCGCAAGCAGCTACCCGGCAACCATCAGTTGTTTAAGCTTGAATAAATAGGATTTGCAAAAGAGTATTTCGAAAACCTCACATAAACACAACGCCCACCAACATGGCTTACTCCGTCAACAACCCCGCCGGTAAAATTGTCCAGAACGTCATCGACGAGCTGCCCACCCTAATGGCCATTGCCGTGGTGGACGTGACCTCCGGCATGTCGCTGGCCTCGCACACCAACTCGCCCAACATCAACCCCGACACCGCCGCGGCCTACAACACCGAAGTGGTGAAGCAGAAGCAGAAGGCCATGTCGGCCCTGAAGCTGACCGGCGAGAATATCGAGGACATCCTCATCACGCTCTCGAACCAGCTGCACCTGATCAAGCTGAACAACGCGGGCAACAAGTTTATCTACTTGGTGGTGAACCAGCGCGACACCAACTTGGCCATTGCCCGCGAAGTGCTGCGCAGCCACTCCTCGGCCCTCAACTAATACCCGCCGCGGCCGCCGGTGCCTGCGCAGGGCCGGCGGCGCGCCGTGGCCCGCTCCGAATACCTTTTTTCTGCCTCTACCAGCTCACATAACTGCCGCCCGCCAGCGGCGACGCTCGGGTAGTCTGCGGTGGCTGACGCGTCAGCCGTGGCGGGCTACCCGGTGGCGCGTGCCCGGCGGGCCGGCGCCCCGAATGACCGCCCCGCCCGGGGCCGAACACGAGGCTGCATGAATATTCCTTTTCTCCAGAAGCTAACCGGTCCTGCGCTGCACCAAGTGGTGGGGGCGGGCCCTGCCAGCGCCGAGCGCAGCGCCGCCGAAGGCGTGCTGCACCGGGTGTTGGCCGGCTTGCCCGAGGTGCTGGCCGCCGCGGTGGTGCGCATCGAGGGCGGGCAGCTGCTGGCCAGCTACACCACCGCCCGCGAACTGAACCCCGGCAAGGTGGCCGGCTTCAACGCCGAGGTGGTGCGGCAGCAGCGGCAGGCCCTGGCCGCACTGGGCCAGCCCGACGAGGCGCTGGAAGACATTCTCATTACGCTGCGCACCCAGCTGCACCTGCTGCGCGTGCTGGCCGACGGCCGGCGCGTGCTCTACGTGGCCGTGGACTGCCGCGACACCAACCTGGGCATTGCCCGCGACGTGCTGCGCACCTGCGAAGCCTGAGCTACCCGGCGGCGGGTGGAGCGGGAGCACAGGGCGGGCGCGGCCGTCAGATCCTGTATTCTACCCTTTCTCCATTCCAATTTCTCGCATGAGACTAACCGCTTCTCCTTTTGATCCGCAAACGGGCGAACTGCTGCCCGTGTACCGCGACGCTTACCTGCGCGGTGATTTGAGCCCGGCGTCGGCCCGCGCCGTGGAGGCCTACCTGCGCCGCGACGCCGACCAGGCCCACGACACGCTCACCCGCTGGCACCAAATTCAACCCGAGGCCGAAGTGGCCGCGCCGGGCTGGGTACGCCGCCAGATTCAGCACATTCAGGCCGAGCCGGTGCGCTTCCGCCGCCGCGCCGCCGGGCTGGTGACCTGCGCCGCCCTGGTGGGCGGGATGGTGTTTGCCGGCACCACCCTGCCGAACCGCACCCTGCCGACCGAGAACCTGCCCACCGCCGACAACCTCGAGCTGCTGGCTCCGGCCACTGCCGACGCTGCCAGCGCCATTCGGATGGTGACGGTGAAGGGCCGCATCCTGGGCCAGGATGGCCAGCCCTTGGTGGGCGCTACCGTGCTGCAGAAGGGCACGCGCTTCGGCGTGAGCACCGATGCCTCGGGGGCGTACACTATGCGCGTGCCGGCCGGCCAGCAGACGCTGGTGTACGGCTACGGCGGCTACCACGACCAGGAACTGCAGGTGCAGAACGCGGCCCCGGCCAACGTAACCCTGTCGCCCCGCGCCAAGCAGCGCCGCTGGTTTCTTTTCTAGCCCGCTGCGACGCGCCCGGGCCTAACGCTTACTCCGTGAAACCCAAGTCGTATCGTAAGAAAACTGCTACCAAACATGCCCGGGCGGCCGCCCTGCAAGCGGAGGCCAGCGCCGGTGAGGTAGTGCAGCGCGTGCTCAACGCGTTGCCCGAGCTGCTGGCCGTGGCCGTGGTTGATGCCCGCTCGGGCACCAGCCTGGCCGCCCACTCCAACGCCGCCAACATTGCCCCGGCCACCGCTGCGGCCTTCAACGCGGAAGTGGTGCGCCAAAAGCAAAAGGCCCTGACCGCGCTCAACCTCATCGACGAGCACATCGAGGACATCCTGATTTCGTTGTCGAATCAGCTGCACCTGATGCGCTTGGCCGACGGCGGGCGCAAGTTCATCTACCTCGCCGTCAGCGCCCACGATACCAACCTGGCCGCGGCTCGGGAGGTGCTGCGGGTGCAGGCCGCCACTCTCTGACCTCAAGGCGCGGCCTCCAACACGCCGCGCCATCCTTTTCCTGTGTGGGTAGCCCCGCTGCCCGATTAGCGCCGACGACGCGCCCACCTCCGGATTTGGGTAGACCGGCGGCTGGGCGCGTCGTTTTGGCGTTGGCGAGGACGTAGCTTTGCGCGTGCTCCAAATTGAATCCAACAACGGTTTCTCCAAATTCGGCTGCTACCTGCTGGCCGGCTTGTGTGGCTTGTGCGGTTTGTTGATGCTACGGCAGCACAATTTTCACCAGCAGCCGGGCCAGGGCTGGCTGTATCTGCTGCTAATAGTGCTCGTCGGCGTAGTGCCGCCGCTAGTCTGCGCTTCCGCGCTGAAGCGCTACCGGCTAAGTATCGACCACGAAATGCTGCTGCTGGAGTTGCTGCCTGCTACCGTGCTGGCGCAGCAGCCCATGCAAACGTTGCAGCGTTGGGAGGTGAGCAAGCCCGGCAGAGGGTACAGCGTGGGGGAAATACTGACCTTGGGGTTCCGCCAGGGCGACCCGGTGCGCATTTATTCCGCCGAATACGGGGATTTCAGCCAACTCGTAAGCTTTCTGCAAAGCCATTACCCTGCGAAAAAATCCCGCGCCTAAACGCGCTACTTGGCCAGTACTGGGCTGCCGCACGGAAAGAGTCCTAATACGCCTGGCCGTGGGTCTGCTTCAGGATGAAATCCGTGAGGAAGGGTAGGCGCCGCAGCACCTGAATGCCGGCGGTGGTGAGCTGGGGCTGACCGAATACCTGGTGAATCAGCCGGCCGGCGGTGATGCGCACACTCAGCAGCTGCCGCCAGGCCCGGGTGTACTGCTCTTCCAGCGCGGCGCGCGAGATGCGGCCGTTCAGGAACTCGAGCAGCAGCGGGTGCAGCAAAAAACCGGCGTTCATGCCCATGCTCATGCCGTTGCCGCAGAGCGGGGCAATGGTGCCGGCCGCGTCGCCGAGCATGAGCACGTGGTTGTCGACGGTGGACCGCTCGCGGAAGGTTATCTGCGAAATGACCAAGGGGGGGAAGTCCGAGCGTTGGGCCGCCTGCAGGTAGGGGCGCAGCAGCGGGTTGCGCATGAGCACCTGCCGCTCCATTTCGGCAATGCTGTTGCCGTGGGCGCGCAGGTTGCGCAGGTCGCTGATGTAGCTGCAGTTGGTGAGCCCGCCGGGCACCGGCGAGAGGCCGCAGTAACCGTCCTTGAAGTTGTGCATTTCCACCGTGGCCTCGGGAAAGTAATCGAGCTGCAGGTGGTACTTCACGGCCACGAACTGCCGGCCCTGCCGGCTTTCGGCCAGGTACGGCCGCTTCAGCTTGCCGTCGAGGTTGGCGTGCTTGCCCCAGGCCCCGCACACGGTGCGGGCCCGGTAGGTGGCGCCGCCGGCCACGGTTACGGTGAATTCGTCGTCGGCAAAGGCCACGTCGGTGACCTTGCTGCCCTGGCGGATGGTGGCGCCGTGCCGGGCAGCCAGCCCGACCAGCAGCGGGTCGAACGAGTAGTGCGTGATGCCTACGCCGCCGATGTCGAGCGGGTGGTGCAGGGCCACGCCGCTGGGCGACGAGACGGTGAAGCGCGTCATCACCGGCAGATTCAGCTCGGCCAGCGGCACGCCGAGGCGCTCCAGGAAGGCGTAGTTTTCCATCGAAATGTACTCGCCGCACACCCGGTGGAAGGGGTAGGTTTCCTTCTCGAACAGCACCACCCGCCGGCCCGCCTGCGCCAGCTGAATGGCCAGCGTCAGCCCCGCCACGCCCCCGCCGACGATGGCGCAGTCGTATGCCTCACGTGACTCCTCCGGGACCAGCCCCCTCTCCGAAAAAGAAGAGGGGGAGCCTGACGTGTTGGGTTGAGTGGTATTGATGGGGCGTTGTGCCATTCGGATTGAGGGGCTGGTTATAAGTAATTGAGGCCTTCTGGGCGTCACACTGAGCTTGTCGAAGCCTCTCTACCGCTTCGTTACTCTGGCTAGGTCGTCATGTCGAGCTTGTCGAGACATCTCGCGGGCTGATAGCTGATAGGAATTTGACTATCAGACGAAGCGGTAGAGAGGCTTCGACAAGCTCAGCGTGACGTTCTTTTCCGTGTTTGCGCTCAAGCAGCCTGCGCTTTGCGGGCCCGCAGGGCGCGCACGGCAAACAGCACCCCGGCGGCCAGCAGGCTGGTGTAGGCGGTGGCGTTGAGCCACTGGGGCACTTTCATGCCGTTTTCTTTGATGACGGTGGTAGCAGCCGTTTCGTCCTTGGGCGCAATCTGGCGGTTGATATCGGCGTAGCCGCGCGTCACGTGCACCAGCGCCCCGACCAGCGGCAACAGGCCCAGGTACGCGGCGCGGGGCATTTTTTCGCTGCGGTAGAGGTAGGCGAAGGAACCCAGCACTACCGCGCCGGTGCCCACCACGGCCGTCTGGGCTAGGCGCAGGCTGCGGTGCAGGCCCAGGGCTACCACCATCGTTTCGATGCCCGCGGCCCGGTCCTCGGTGTAGTCCTCGGCGTTGTTCATCAGGATAACTGCCATTTGGAGCAGGCCGTAGGCGGCGGCCAGCGTGAGCACCGGCCGGCGCGGGAAGTGCGTGACCAGGCTGCTGGTGTAGGCCATCGGCCCGAAGAAGAGCACCGCCCAGAGCGCGGGCAGCTGCCACAGCCCCCGCGACTTGAAGTGCAGCGGCTTCCACGAGTACTGAAAACCCAGAGCCCAGCCGATAACGGTGAGCGGCACGAACTGCCAGCGGCCGGTGCGCTGCGTGAGCCACAGGCTGATGAGCACCGTGCCGGCCACCGAAGCGCGCATCTGCCAGCGCACGCCCTGCTCGCCCAGCTCGAAAATGGCGTTGGAGAGGTGGCTTTTGTAGATGGCGTCGAGGCGGCGGTCGGCGTAGGCATTCACCAGGTCGCCGAAGTTGAACAGCAGGTAAATGCCGCCCAGGCCCACGTACAGCTCGGGCCGGCGCAGGAAGCCCAGGTCCTCGGCGCTGAGCAGGATGGGAATGGTGAAGATGGGAATTTCGGCCAGCAGAAACTCGGTGCGGCGCAGGGCCTTGCTGTTCTTCAAAAACCGCTGCAGGCCGCCCTGTTTGGGCCGGGCCAGCAGGTTGATGCGCTGAATGTGCCGCTCGTTGGCCTGCAAAAACGCCTCCCGCCCGTGCAGCAGGGCGTGGTTATCGGCCAGCACAATGTCGCCGCTCAGCCAGCGGTGGGTGTAGAACACCTCCGGGGCGTACAGGGCCTGCTGCAGCTCCTGAATCAGCGCGGCCTGCTCCTCGGCCGAGGCGCCCAGCACTTCCACCGACACCGGGTTCAAATCGTGCACCGGCTCGGCGAAGCGCAGGGTGGTTTCGCCCGTAACGGGGTGGGGCTGCACCAGCCGCTGGGTGATGACGCCGCCGTAGTGCACGATTTTCTCGGTGCGGTAGCGCAGCGTAGCTTTTTCCCAGCGCCGCAGCTGCTCGGGCCGGGCGCGGGCCAGCGTGCGGGTGGTGTCGGCGAAGGTGGTGCCGCCGTGGTCCTCAGGCCGCGGGGCCAGCAGGCACTGAAAGAAAATCAGGTGAGGAATCTTGCCGACGAAGGCGCCGTCCCAGTGCAGGGGCACGGCCGCCGGGGTGTAGAGGTAATTCTTAGCGTCGACCTTCACCTTCAGCTCGTTGATGGCGCCGAAGGGCCACTGCAGCGGCTCGCCGAGTTGCTGGGCGTAGAGGGCAAACTGCGGCTTGTCGAACAGCTCGAACCCGCGGAAGATGAGGATGCGGTGCTCCTGCACCCAGGCGTCAATCTGCGCGGCCGGAAGCTCGGCAATGGTGCGGCCCGGCGCGGCGGCGCGTACGAGCAGGCCGAAGGGCTGTTGGGGTTCGAGGGTGTAGGCGGACATCGGGCAAAAGGCGGTTTAGCCGCCGGGTAAAAGTGGGCGGGGCCGGTGGGGTTATTGGTTGATAATTCAGCCGCAATGGTTAAGAATTAGGACTGGATACGATGTGGCAAGTCGCATACGCCCGCTAGGTTACTATCCGGCATCAGCACGCGAGATGCCTCTACTTCGCTCGGCATGACGGTTACGGAGCCACAAAATGACTCGGCCGCCCGTCCTGTTCCACCAATTCGGCGCCTAACTCTTCAGCCTGCTGCCGCTTCAGGAGCACGTAGTCGTCGGCGCGCAGCAGCACCACGCCGTGCCAGGGGGTAAGCCAGTTGTCCTCGGCCCGGGTGATGCGCAGACCGATTTTGTCGGAGTGCGGGTGCTGGGGGTGGATGCTCAGGCGCAGCGCGTGCGGAAACTCCTGGGCCAGCAGCCGCGTCCAGGCGTTGCTGCGGCGGATGACCTCGTAGGCCACCGCCTTGCTTTCCTCCTTCACCCGGCTCTTGCTTTTCGCCGGCGCCAGCGCCAGTGCGTCCTCGCTCACGAAGCGGTGAATGCCGTTGAACAAGGCCTGCTGGTGGGCCGATTCACGCACCCGTTGCCGCAGCTCGTCCAGGGGCTCGGCGTACTCGGCCGTAATCCAGGCGCGGGCCGCGTCGAAGTCGACGGTGTCGATGAGGTCTTCGAGGTTGACCACGTCCAAGTCGCGGGTGCCGAGCCGTTCGATGAGCTGCTTCAGGGCCGCGTTGTAGGCCGATACTTCCGCGTCGCTGACCTGCACCAGGTCGGCAAAGACGCGGCCGTCGGCGCAGATGCTCAGGCGGGCACCGGGCGCGTACACCTGCCGGATATCGTCGCAGAGGGCCTGCAGGGTAGTCAGGGCTATTTCCTCGCCCAGGTCGGGCAGCGGGCCCAGCACCTTCTGCCGGTTCGGCGACTTGGCCGGGAAAGCCGGCAGAATCATATGAATCGGCTGCTGCTGGCTGATGAAGTACTGCAAGCGCGGCAAGTGCAGGCCCAGGCACTGCGCGCAGGGCTCATCGGCGCAGCCGAGTGAGTGCGTGGCCTCGTCGCCCGCCAGCACTTTGCGGCGCAGCATGACGAGCTTGATGATCTGCCGGGCCTGGTCGAAATCGGCCGGGGCCAGCTGCAAGAACTGCTCGACCACTTGGCTGACCTGCCCGAGCAGCAGTGGGGCCAGCAGGCTGCCGAGCTGGGGCGCGGCCACGCCCAGGCCGGCGCTGACGAGGTCGAGGGCCTGCTGGGTGGCCGCGCCGTCGGGGCTGCGGTCGAGCAACGCCAGCAGCAGCACGCCCCAGTGCGCGGCGTAGAGCGAGCGGGCCAGGGCCGGCTGCAAATCGGGCGCGGGGGCATCGGTGGCGCCCTGCACCACGGCTTCCAGCAAGGCCAGCCCGCGCAGGCGGATGCTTTCAGTGTCGGGGCTGAGCACGCCGGCGGGCGCCTCGGCGTCGAGCAGGGACGCGGCCAGAGCGCGCAGGGTAGGGCGGTGCGGGGCCAGCAGCCGCAGCTTCAGTTGCAACAGGGCTCGAAACCGCTCGGCCAGCGAGGCGGCGGGCAGGTCGGCGGCGCGGGCTTCCAGCTCGTCGTGGATGCGCTGGTAGAGCCCGAGCACGAAGTCGGTTTTCGAACCGAAAAAGCGGTAGACCTCGGCCAGCGGCAGCCCGGCGGCAGCGGCAATGTCGGCCACGGCGACGGAGTGGTAGCCGCGCTCGGCGAAGAGGCGCAGGCCGGTGTCGAGCAGGCGGCGCCGTGCGGTGGCGGCCGCGCGGTAAGCGGAGGCGGGCGGGGTCAAAACAGCAATGCGGATACGGGGACCGAAACGGTACCCCAATATCCGCATTACTTGGTGCTTGGCGGGCGGCGTGGGAAGGAAAACGCCCGGGCGAAGCGGCTTACGAAACCGTCAGCGTTGATTTCTGGGGAAAAGAAGCGTCGAGCAGGGCGCCCAGGTTCAGGGCCTTGTGGCGGGCTTCTTCGGCCTTGGGGCCGGCAAAATTCTCCTGCACGGCGGCGTCAAACAAGGTCAGCCAGCGCCGAAACTTGGGGCCTTCCAGCGGCAGGCCCAGGTCGCTGGAGGAAGCTTGCCCGCGGCCCGACTTAGGACCGAACAGGGCCGTGCTCCAGAAGTTGTAGAGCGTGAAGAGGTGGTGCGGCCAGTGTACGCGGGCCACCGCGTTGAACGCGGGGCTAAGCACTTCATCCTGATTGACTTTCTCGCAGAACGTATCCACGAGCGTTTTCACGTCGGCTTCCCGCGTGATGTCGGTAAGAGCGGAGGCTGGAGCGGTTGTCATAGAGCGAATGAGCTGGGGACCGGGATACGGCCGCGGTGAGGAACAGGTTGGGCTAAGATAGCGCAAACGATTGCGCGGCCAAATGATTCTTATCATTTAACCTTGATTATCAGGGTTAATTACGAGGAAAAAAGTTTCCCTCCGCGCAAATACGGGTACACAAAAACGGCCCGACCGGGCAGGTCGGGCCGTTTGGCAAGGCCGCCCGCCGGGGGCGGTGCCTAGCGGATGCGCGTCAGGCGCAGGTGGTCAATCATGGCCTGGTTGACCTCCCCGTTCATGTTCTCGTTGCTCGCTTCCAAGGCCAGCTCGAAGGTGTACGTGCCGGCGCTGAGGGTGGTAAACACGGGGTTGGAGTAGCCCCAGTCTGACCACTCGTCGACGCCGCGCTGGGGCAGCACCACCGCGCCGAGGGCCCGGTTGTTGGCCTTCAGCGTGCGCAGCGCGCACTTGTTGCTGGTGTTGATGGGGCCGTTGCCGTTGGCGTAGCGGAAATCCAGGGCGTAGAGGCCGCCGGCGGGCACCACCACCTGCAGCTTGAGGCGCGGGTTGCGCGTCTTGCTGACTTCGACGAAGCCCTGGCCGGTGAAGCCCTTGTAGGGCAGCCTGGCGGCCGGCGCAAATGCCTCGGCTTGCACCACGCGCTGAAACTTGGCCGCGCCCACCGGCAGCGGCTCCGAGGCAAAGCTCTCGTAACCCGCCGCGTCGACGGCCACCACCTGGTACTCGGCGTAGGCGGCGGTGGGCGCCGGTGCGAAGCTGGTTTCGGTGCTGCGGGCGGCAAACTCGCCGTTGCGCAGCACCACGTAGGCCTGGGCGCCGGCCACCGGGCCCCAACTGAGCCGGCCGTTCTGGTAGCGCACGGCCGGCGTCATGGGGGCCACGTGGTGAGCCACTTTGTGCTGGCCGGCCGCCGCGGGTGCTTCGCCGTTCAGCTCGATGCGGATGCGGTGGTGGCCGCTGAGGTTGGCCGGCACCAGGGCGCCCGGCAGCGGTTTGTCGTCGAGGGTGATGTCGGCAATGCGGTTGCCGAAGCCCGTCATTTCGATGTCGAGCGTGGCCCAGCGGTGGCGGAAGCCGGTGAGGCGGCGCGTGCCCTGCAGGGCCTGCGGCACGAAGGGCCGGAACACCAGCCCGTCGGCCTGCCAGTCCATGCCGAACAGGCCGCGGTACACCAGCCCGAGCGCGCCCGACAGGCTCCAGAGCATCACCGAGCTGTTGACCTGGGTGCCGGCGAAGTCGCCGTTGGAGGCCACGAAGTTTTCCTTGTTGGTCAGAAACAGCGCCGCCGGCCGGGCCACGGCCATCAGGCTTTCCAGGTAGGCCTGCTCGTTGCCCACCTTGGCGGCGGCCAGGCCCCAGTAGCTCTGCACGAAGGGCCACACGGCGTTGTTGTGGTAGGGCGGGATGCCCGGTGTCTGCGGGTAGATGCACGAAATGCCGTAGTCCATTACCGGCGTATTAGCCACCACCGCGCGGCTGCGTTGGGCATCGGCCACGCCGAAGAGTACCGTCAGCGCCTCGCCCAGGGCCTCGGCGCGCGGCGAGAGGACGGGTGCCAGGCGGCCGTAGCGATACTGGCCGTAGTAGCCTTTATCGTTTTGCCAGAGGTAGTCGTTCATGGCCTGCCGGATGGCGGCGGCCTGCTGCCGGTGCTTGGCGCCAACTTCCTCTTGGCCCAGGCGCTCGGCCATCAGGGCCAGCACCTGGTTGGCCTGGTAGTGCACGGCGTTGGTGCCCAGGTTCAGGCTCTGGTAAATGTCGACCGGCTGCATCCACTTCGGGTAGGTCTGCTCGCGCCAGTCCAAAAACGACGACTCGCCGCGCATCAGCCCGCTGCTCGGGTCCAGGGCGTTGAGCAGGTCGTCTTCGAGGCTCTGTTTGATGATGGGGTACACCTGGCGCAGCCAGATTTCGTCGCCGGTGGACTTGTACACCTCCCAGGCGGCCACGGCCCAGATCATGCGGTCGGTAGACACGGGGTAGGCCCCGCCGGTACCGGTGTCCTGGATGATGCGCCCGTCCGCCGTGACCTTGCGCAGCAGGCTGTTCATGGCCACTTTGGGTTGAATAGCGGCCTGCGCCAAGATGATGGAGTAGCTGATGTCGCGCGTCCACACGCCCGCCCACGATTCGCCGGTGCGGAAGGTGCTGTCGGGCTCCACGGCGCGCTTGGCTTCTTCCAGGGCTAGGTTGTAGAGGGCGTCGAACAGCGGGTAATCCGACTGGTACTGCGGCAGTCCGGACACGTCGAGGCTGGCTTTCCAGCGCTGGGCGGTGGTTTTCTGGTCGGCGTGGGCGTTGAGCACCACGGTGGTTTCGTAGATGCCGTTGCCGTCGGGGTCGGTCAGCTCCAGCCCGGGCTTGTTGCCGAGGTTGTCGAAGTCCCAGCTCAGCGGGGCGGTGTTGCCGGCCACGAACACGTGCTTGAGGTCCTGCTGGTAGAGCTTCTGCCCGTTGTAGAGCTGGTAGTAGCCCTGCTTCTTAAAAGCGGCCAGCACCGGGCGCAGGTCCAGCCGGATTTTCAGCGGGGTGTTGGGCGCTAAGTACGTCTCGGCCGGCACCGGCGTGCGGTCCACCGACTGCTGCCCGAACACGATGAGCGGCGTTTCCAGCGCGGCGCCGCCCGGGCGCGGCAGGGCCACGAACACGTGGTCCTGGCCGGGCTGCATCTCGTTGTCCTTGCCGTTGAGGCTGAACTTAAAGCTCACCTGCGGGCTCTGAAAGGCGTTGGCCGGGCTCTGGTAGTTCGAAGTCAGCTCGGTGCGCGAGAGGGCGCGGGCCGTGAACGTGCCCTGCACCACGGAGTCGCGAAACACGGTGTAAGCGGCCGATTGCCACACCGGGCCGGTCGGCGCGGGCGGGGGCGTAGGAAGGGCGGCAGCGGGTTGGGTGGTCGATTTCGGCATCTGGCAGGCACCCGCCGCGAGCAGCGGCACCAGCAGCAGGCGCAGCGGGAAAAACGGACTACAAAGCATAAACAAGCGGCGCAAGAAAAGCTGCCGTGAAGCTACGCAACGCCGCCGGCTCCGGCCACCGCGGGCGCTGCGGCAGCCCCGGCCGGCGCTGGGGAGTGACCCAACTTTTACCCTCGGGCCGGAATGCCCGTAAGCTTCTGCAGCAATCCATTCACCTGATTCTTTCCGCTATGGCTTCTTCCTCGCCTTTCTGGCAAACCCTCGGCCTCGGCGCCGTGGCCGGCATGCGCTCCATGACGGCTCCGGCCCTGCTCAGCAGCGCCCTGCGCCACCACCCTTCCGGCCGCCTGGCCCACTCGGCCCTGAGCTGGCTGCAGTCGAAAGGCGCGGCCACCACCCTGAAAGTGCTGGCCGGCGCCGAAATGGCCAGCGACAAGCTCCCGAACATGCCCGACCGCACCGCGGCGCCCGTGCTGGCCGGCCGCGCCCTGTCCGGGGCCCTGGTGGGGGCGGTGCTCTACAAAACCAACCGCGGCAGCCTGCTCAAAGGCGCCGCCGTGGGCAGTCTGGGCGCCGTGGCCGGCTCCTTCGCCGCCTTGTATCTGCGCAAGCTCACGTCCAGCAAAACCCCGCTGAAAGAGCCCTGGGCCGGTTTCCTCGAAGACGCCCTGACCGTGGCCACCGGCAAAGCCGTGCTAAGCAGCCACCAGCCGGGGCACTGAGTGTAGTTTGTGAGTTAAGGAGGGTAGGAGTTTGTGAGTGGATGAAAAGAGCGTCATCCTGAGCGTAGCGAAGGACCTTGCTCGCACCCCGCTCCGCTGCTACCTACAACGAGCAGACGCTTTTAGGGCGTTGTTGAAAGACGAAAGCGCAGTCACCACGGCCCAGACAATTGGGCGTCGGTGGCTGCGCTTTTCAGTTGGTGCAGGGCGCGAGCAAGGTCCTTCGCTACGCCCAGGATGACGTACTATTTTAGTCACGCATCCACAATCTACCCTTCCAGCCAGCGGCGGAATTCGGGTGTTTGGGCCGTGCTGGTGGTCAGCGTGGCGGCGGGCAGGGGGCGCAGCTTCACCAGCAGGCGGTTGTTGAAGTAGGGTTCCACCTTCTCCACGAAGCTGATGTTGACCAGCTCCGAGCGGTTGAGGCGGCCGAACTGGGCCGGGTCGAGCTGGCGCTCCAGTTCGGTGAGCGTGCCGGTGAGCGGGTGGCGCGTGCCCTGCCGGTCGATGGCGAAAACCAGGCCCTCGTCGGCCTGCAGGTACACCACGTCCTCCACCGGCAGGATGTAGAGGCTGTTGCGCTGGCGCACCGAGAAGCGCTGCTTGTAGGCGGGCAGGGCGGGGCGCATGGCCTGCGTGAGCTGGGCCAGCACCTCGGCGCTGAGGCCCCCCGCCGGGCCGGCGGCCGGGGCCAGGCTGCGGCGCAGCTGGTGGTACTTGTCGAGCGTCTGCGCGAACTGCTCGGCGGTGAAGGGCTTGAGCAGGTAGGCAATTCCGTTGCCGCGGAAGGCCGGCAGCAAAAACTGGTCGTAGGCCGTCACGAAGATGATGGGGCAGGTCACCGGCACCTGCTGGTAGAGGGCAAACACGTTGCCGTCGAGCAGCTCAATGTCCGAGAAAATCAGGTCGGGCATGGGGTTGGCGGCAAACCAGGCCAGGCCCTTGGCAATGCTGCGCACCACCTGCACCACCCGGGCCGCCGGGTCGTGAGCCGTCAGGTACTGCACCAGCTGCCGCGACGACAGCTCTTCGTCTTCGATAACGAGCACGTTCATGGGCTACGACGCAATTAGGGCCGCCGGCTGCGCGGGCAGCAGCGGGGCCGTCACGGTAAAAAACTCGTCGCGCTGCACCTGCAGCTCCTCGTCGGCCAGCAGGCGGTACCGCTCGCGCAGGTTGCGCAGCCCGGTGCCCGTCGAGTCGACGGCCGTGCGCTTGGGGGCCACGCGGTTGCGCACCGTCAGGGCTGCGGGGTGCACGTCCAGCGTCACCAGCAGGGGCACGTCGTCGCCGCCGCGGTTGTGCTTGATGACGTTTTCGATGAGCACCTGCAGCGTGCCGGGCACCACCAGGCGGGTGTGCAGCTCGGCCTGCGGGGCGTGCAAGGTGGTCTGGAAATCGTAGGCCTGCCCGAAGCGGTGGCGCAGCAGGTAGATGTACTCGTCGGCGAAGCGCAGCTCTTCTTCCAGCGGCACCAAGTCCACGTCGCGGTGGCGGATGAGGTAGCGGTAGAGCGAGGAAAAGCAGCTCAGGAAGTGGCTGGCCTCCTCGCGGTCCTGCTGAATGAGGGCGTAGAGGATGTTGAGGTTGTTGAACAGAAAGTGCGGGTCGATCTGGGCGCGCAGGGTTTTCAGCTCGCTTTCGGCCTGAGCCTTCTGCACGCGCAGCAGCCGGTGCTGGGCGTCGAAGTAGCTTTTGCCCAGCATCAGCACGCCCAGCACGCCGTAGCTGCGCCCGTGCTGCATTACGGCCCAAATCATGCGCAGAAAGGAAAAGTGGCCGAACTCGTTGTTCAGCAAGGCGTTGTAGCCGAAGAAGTACAGCAGCCCGCTGCCCACAAAAAAGGCGAAGAAGGCCAGCAGCCCGCCGAGCAGGTGCCGGCCGCTGATGAGCTGCCGCAGAATCACGAACACCAGCACGTACACGGCCGCCGTGTCGAGCACGATGGTGTAGAGGATGGTGGGCAGGCCCACCCGCCAGCCGTACTGCACCACGTAGCCGTAGCCGATGAGGGGGCCCGCCAGCAGCCAATACACCGCCATAACGCGGAAATCGGAGGCGCGGAGACGATTGAGGGAAAAGGCGGGCACAGCAGCAAAAAGCAAACGGGAAAGGCGGAGCCCCGGCCGGAGCCGCGGCAAACCAGCCCCAAAGTACGGCCTATTTGCGGGCTACGGGCCGCACGGACCAGCCGGGAAACAGTCCGGCCAAAGCCCGCAGACACCTCTTGCACAGCGTCGGGCTTTGGCCGGAATGGTAGCGTAATAACTGTGTTGGTAACTAGATAACCGGAACGTGTAGGAATGGTGCCGCGAAGATGGGCGGCCGGGCGACTAGACCCCAGCGGCAACCGGCGAAGGCACCGAAATTTCCATCGAACCCCGCGAAATCGAGCACGAACCAAGCCGCCCTAGCGCCGGGCCGCAACGGCCTCCGCGGCGGCTTCCGGCTCCGCGGCGGGCGCCTTGCGCCGCCCGCCGAGCACCACCAGCATCACCGCCAGCACGATGAGCGCGGCCCCGCCGCTCATCTGCGGGTTCAGCGGCTCGCCGCCCACGGCCTGGCCCAGCAGCACCGCCACCACCGGGTTGACGAAGGCGTAGGTACCCGCCAGCGCCGGCTCCACGGTGCGCAGCAGCCAGATGTAGGCCGAAAACGCAATCCAGGAGCCGAACACCACCAGGTAAACCAACGCCACCCAGGGCCGCCAGCCGATGCCGTCGAGGTGAAACTGCGCCGCCTCGCCGTGCAGCAGCCCGGCCAGCGTCAGGAAAACCCCGCCGCAAAGCATCTGCATGCCTACGCCCAGAAAAGGCGAGCCGCCCACCGGCTTCTGCTTCGACACCAACGAGCCCACCGACCACATGAAGGAGGCGCCCAGCACGATGGCCACGCCCAGCGCCGGGTGTCCCGGAATGAGCACCGGCGCCGCGTTTCGGGCGCTGGCCAGCAGATACAGTCCGCCCAGGCCCAGCGTCAGGCCGGCCGTTACGGGCAGGTTGGGCCGGGCCGAGATGCCGCTCAGCCAGCCGAGCACGGCCAGAAACATGGGCACCGAGGCCACCAGCAGCGCGGCCATGCCCGAGGGAATGTACTGCTGCGAGAAGGTGGTGCCGCCGTTGCCGAACAGCAGCAGGCAAAAGCCTACTGCGGCCGCGCGGCCCCAGTCTTGGCGGGTGGGGGCGGGGCCGCCGCTCAGGCGCACGGCCGCAAACTGCACGCTGCCCGCCACCAGAAAGCGCATGCCCGAGAGCAGCAAGGGTGGCCAGGCCGCCAGCGCGGTTTTGGTGGCCAGGTAGGTCGAGCCCCAGATCAGGTAAATGGCCAGCAGCGCCGCGCCGATAAGCAAAGGCGCCGGGCGGGCTGGGGAAGAAGCAACGGAAGTAGACATGGCAAAATCAGGGGCCGGCGCGTCGGGTGGGCCGTGAAAAGGCCACGCCGGCGCAAACGGCCGCGCAAAGGACCGAAAGAAAAAACTCAGGCCGCGTGCTGCTGCCGGTACTGCTGCGGGGTGAGCTGCAGCGCGGCCTTGAACAGGCGCCCAAACGCGCTGGGCGAGGCAAAGCCCACCTGCGCGCTGATGACCTGCACCGGCAGCGCCGACTCGGTGAGCAGGGTGCGGGCCCGCGCCAGCCGCAGGCCGGTGGCGTATTCGTGCGGGGAGAGGCCAAACAGCTGCCGGAAATGCCGCAGCAGGTGGTTTTTCGACAGCATGCCGGCCCGGGCAATGTCCTCCAACGTCAGGACCTCGGCGGGCGCCTCGTCGATGAATTCCTTGGCCACGTACAGCCGCCGGCAGATTTCCAGCCGGGTGCTGCGCTTGACGGCCGCCAGCCGCTCGGCGCTGCGCGCGAGGTGGCGCTGGTGCAGCCCGAGCACGGCGCTGAGCACGGCGTGCAACTGCTCCTCCAGCTCCAGGGCGGTGAAGGGCCGCTGGGCCAGCGCCTGCTGCAGCCCGCGCAGCCGCTGGCGCAGGGCCGGCGGGGCAGCGTGCAGTTGCTCGAAAAACCACACCTCCGGCGTCGCAGCGGCCCAGGGGGTGGCGAGCAGCAGCTCGTCGGAAGCGCGGTGGGCGGCGGCCACGTCGGCCACCAGCTGCGGGTCGAAGTAAATAGCGAAGGAGTGCACCCACTCCTCGGAGCGAATGGCGCTGGCGTAGGGCTGCCCGGCGTTGACGATGAGCAGCTGCTCGGGCGCCACCGTCACGGGCCGCTGGCGCAGGTAGTAGGTTTCGAGGCCGCGGAAGGTGCATTTCAGCGACAGGCGGTCGGCGTAGCTGGGCCACACGCAAAACTTGCACTGCGAGTCGAGCACGGTGCTGCCGGCGGCGGGCAGGCGCTGAAACTGCGCGAATTCCTGGCGCGACTGGGCTTCGGTTTCGACGGTGGAGCGAATGTACATGGCGGGCACAAGCGGGTTCTGACAACCAAAGACGCAGAAGCCCGCCCGCGGGGCTATGCCGAAAACACTTTTTTCGCGCCGGCTCCGCAGTATCTTCCCGGCATGAGCTTTCAGAATCAAGTCGTGTGGGTTACGGGCGCTTCGGCCGGCATCGGCGAGGCCCTGGCCCGGGCGTTTGCCCAGGCCGGCGCCCGCCTCGTGCTGTCGGCCCGCAACGAAGCCGATCTGCAGCGCGTGGCCGCCGCCTGCGCCCCGGCCGAGGTGCTGGTCGTGCCGCTCGACCTGGCCAACGCCGCCAGCCTGCCGGCCAAGGCCGCGCAAGTCCTGGCCCATTTCGGCCGCCTCGACGTGCTGGTGAACAACGGCGGCGTGAGCCAGCGCAGCCTCGCGCTGGAAACCGCACTGGAGGTGGACCGCCGCCTGATGGAGGTGAATTACTTCGGTACGGTGGCGCTGAGCAAGGCCGTGCTGCCGCAGCTGCTCCGCCAGGGCCGCGGGCGCATCGTCACCATCAGCTCCTTGGTGGGCAAGTTTGGCACGCCCTACCGCTCGGCCTACGCGGCCAGCAAGCACGCCCTGCACGGCTTTTTCGACTCGCTGCGGGCCGAACTGCGCGGCTCGGGCGTGGGCGTTACCATGCTGTGCCCGGGCTTCATTCGCACCGGCGTGTCGGTGAATGCGCTGACCGGCGACGGGCGCGCCCTCGGCACCATGGACGAAGCTACCGAGAAAGGCTTGGCGCCGGCCGAATTTGCCCGCCGGGCGCTGCCGCTTATTGCCCGCGGCGAAAACGAAGCCTACATTGGCGGCCGGGAAACCCTGGGCGTGTACCTGAAGCGCTTTGCGCCGGGCCTGTTCGCACGGTTTCTGACGCGGGCCAAGGTGCGATAATAAGACGGGCTGGTTGGTAACTGCTATTACTAGTTGCTTCTTTAAAACTGGTAAGTATGTTTACTGCCGTTGCCTCATTTGTGAATAATACGTTGCCTTAGCGTTGCGGCAACGCGACAGTAGGCCTAATTCGGCAAAAGCGGAGCCTTGGCGCAGCCCCGGTGGCCGGCGCGGTGTATTTTTCGCCATGCGTTTTTCCCCTGCTTTTTCCGCGCTCCGGGTGGCCCTGGGCGCCCTAGCCGTGCTGGCCCTGCCGCGCCTCGGTGCCGCCCAATTGCTGCAAGCCAAGCCCGCCTTCACCCGTGCCGACTCGCTGCGCGGCACGCTCACGCCGCTGCGCAGCTGCTACGACGTCAACTACTACCACCTCGACGTCAAGCTGGATATCGGGCAGAAGGCCATCAGCGGCTCCAACCTGTTTCGCTTCACGGCCACCCAGGACTTCACCCGGCTGCAGTTCGATTTGTTTGCCAATCTGAAGGTGGAGCGCGTGGCGTACAAGGGCCAGCCGCTGCCCTTCACCCGCGAGGCCAACGCCGTGTTCGTGACCTTCCCGCAGCCCATCCGGCAGGGCAGCCGCGACGAATTCACCGTGTATTATTCCGGCAACCCCACCATTGCCGAGCGGGCGCCCTGGGACGGCGGCTTCGTGTTCACGGAGCACGGTCCGGGCCAGCCCTGGGTAGCCACGGCCTGCCAGGGCGTGGGCGCCAGCATCTGGTGGCCCACCAAGGACCACCAGTCCGACGAGCCCGACAGCATGATGATCAGCGTGACGGTGCCCAAGGGGCTGACGGACGTGTCGAACGGGCGCCTGCGCAAAACCACCCAGCTCAAGGGCAACCTCACGCGCTTCGACTGGGCCGTTTCGAACCCCATCAACAACTACGACGTGGCCCTGAACGTGGCGAACTACGCGCACATCAGCGACGCTTATCAGGGCGAGAAGGGCCGGCTGACCCTGGATTATTGGGTATTGCCCGAAAACGTGGACAAGGCCAAAAAGCAGTTCGGGGCCAACGTGAAGCCCATGCTCAAGGCCTTTGAGTACTGGTTTGGGCCCTACCCGTTCTACAAAGACGGCTACAAGCTGGTGGAGACGCCGCACCTGGGCATGGAGCACCAAAGCGCCGTGGCCTACGGCAACAAGTACCTCAACGGCTACCTGGGCCGCGACCTGTCGGGCACCGGCTGGGGCACGAAATGGGACTTCATCGTGGTGCACGAAAGCGGCCACGAGTGGTTCGGCAACAACATCACCTCGAAGGACATTGCCGATATGTGGATTCACGAGTCGTTTACCAACTACTCGGAAAGCCTGTTTGCCGAAACGCACTACGGCAAGCCGGCCGGGCTGGAGTACCTGCACGGCCTGCGGCGCGTCATTCAGAACGACCAGCCCATCATCGGGCCCTACGGCGTGAACCGCGAGGGGTCGGGTGATATGTACCCCAAGGGCGCCAACCTGCTGGGCATGGTGCGCACGGTGATAAACGACGACGCGAAGTGGCGGCAGATTCTGCGCGGCTTGAACCAGCAGTTCTACCACCAGACCGTGACGACCGAGCAAATCGTGGGCTACCTCAACCAGCAGAGCGGCCGCGACCTGACCAAGGTGTTCGACCAGTACCTGCGCCACCCCAACATACCGACGCTGGAGCTGCGCTTCGACCCGGAGGGCCGCCCCGTGGCCCGCTGGATTGCCGACGTGCGCGGCTTCGACATGCCCGTGCGCCTGCGCACCAAGGGCGGCGAATGGCGCCTGGTGCAGCCCACCACCACGTTTCAGCCCCTTGAGCTGCCGGGCCTGACCAAGGACAACCTGGAAGTCGACACGTTCAATTACTACATCGGTGTGCTGGTGGAGTAGGGGCGCCGTACGTTTGCGCCCTGTTTCATCCCATCCCGTTTTTATGATTCGCATTGTAGCCCTGCTCGTCCTGGGTTTCGTCGCCCGGGTGGTCCAGGCGGGCGCCGGTTTCGCCGACCTCAAACCCGGCCCCCACGCCGTCGGCTTCCGCGTGGTGCAGCAGTACGACTACACCCGCTCGTACCGCGACAAAACCGACCTGGTCACCGGCAAGCCCTACGCCGGGGAGCGGGCCCGGCCCGTGCAGACGCTGGTGTGGTACCCGGCGCAAAAAGGCGGCACGCCCGTCCGCTACGCCGATTACATGCGCACCGAGGCCACCGACGAAACCTTCAGCCGCCCCGAGGCCGAGCTGACGGCCTACCTGGAAAGCCGCCGCCAGTGGGCCACGGCCCGAATCGGGGCCAAAGCCGCCCAGGCCATGCTGGAGCAGCGCATGTGGGCCGTCTCGAACGCCCAGCCCGCGGCGGGCAAGTACCCGGTGGTCATCTACGCGGCCGGGGGCGGCGGGGCAGCCCACGAAGCAGCCGACTTCTGCGAGTACCTCGCCAGCCAGGGCTACGTGGTACTGGCCAGCCGCAGCCTCGGCACGCGCACGTATCTGATGAACTTCGACGCGGAAGGTCTCGACACCCAGGCCCGCGACATCCGCTTCCTGCTCGCCTACGCCCAGTCGCTGCCCCAGGCCGACGTCAGCCACGTGGCCGCGGTCGGCTGGAGCTGGGGCGGCCTGGCCAACGTCCTGGCCGCGTCCCAGGACAGCCGCATTTCGGCGTTGGTCAGCTTCGACGGCACCCAGTACTCCGACGACACTAAAGCCGTAATCCGCAACCGGCTGACCGTGCCGTGGCTGTACGTGCAGCGCCGGCCCGGCTCCGTGCGAGAGCTGGCGGCCGCCGAGATGGAAACCGCCGGCATCCTGCTCAACGAGGCCAAGTACGCCGACCTCTACCACGTGGTGATGAACCCGATGGAGCACGTCGACTTTTCGTCGGCGGCGCTGCGCGTGGCCCAGCCGGCGCACTTCACGGAGTACTCGCAGGCTGAAGTCGAAGCGGCTTACCACTGGAGCTGCCGCTACGCCCTCGAATTTCTCAACGCCACGCTGAAAGGCGCTGCCGCCGGCCGCCAGTTTCTCGACCGCACGCCCGCCCAAAACGGCGTGCCCGCCCACACGGCTCTGTTTTACCACCTGCCCGCCTATACCGGCCCGGTGCCCACCCAGGCCGGCTTCGCGGCTGCGCTGGCCCAGCAGGGTTTCGGCAAGGCCCTGGAAATCTACCGCCGCCTGCAGCAGCAGGAACCTAAGTTTAGCCTTGCGGAAGGCGCCCTCAACTCCTGGGGCTACCAGCTCATGCGCGACGCCCACGATTTGCCCGCCGCCCTGGCCATCTTTCGCCTCGGCACCGAGGTGTACCCCAACGACGCCAACCTCTTCGACAGCCTCGCCGAGGCCGAGGAAAACAACCACGATACGGCCGCGGCCATGCAGCACTACCGCCGCTCCCTGGAGCTAAACCCGGGCAACACCAACGCCCAGCAGCGGCTGAAGGCGCTGAGCGCCGCCGGGCAGTAGCCAGAACCGCGAGAGACGGGGAAGAATAGAACGAAAGAAAAAGTCCGTCATCCTGAGGCGTAGCCAAGGACCTTCCTCAAACCCTGCACCAACCAAGAAGCGCAGCCACCAACGCCCAATTGTTCGGGCCGTAGGGGCTGCGCTTTCTTATGCTCTAAAGTCAGCGTCTGCACGCTGGTATCACCGGTGGTGCAGGGTGGGAGGAAGGTCCTTGGCTACGCCTCAGGATGACGAGGTAAACAACGGCGGCCCAAACCTGCGCCTGTACACCACTTGCTAACCTTTCCCGGCCCGCGCCGGTTTTCCCTTACGGCGCTGGGCATTCTGCCTTACCTTTGCCCGCAGCGCTTCATCAACCCGACTTTCAGCATGAACCAATACGACGTTACCGTCATCGGCTCCGGCCCCGGCGGCTACGTGGCGGCCATCCGCTGCGCCCAGCTCGGCTTCAAAACGGCCATCATCGAGAAATACGACACGCTCGGCGGCACCTGCCTGAACGTGGGCTGCATCCCCTCGAAGGCCCTGCTCGACTCCACCGAGCACTTCCACAACGCCGGCCACACCTTCAAGGAGCACGGCATCGAGCTGAGCGACCTGCAGATCAACATGAACCAGCTCATCGACCGCAAAAACGGGGTGGTGAAGGCCAATGTCGACGGCATCCAGTTCCTGATGAAGAAAAACAAAATCGACGTCCTCAAGGGCGTTGGTTCGTTTGTCGACAAGAATCACATCAGCATCACCCCGCGCGAAGGCGGCGAGGCCCAGCAGATCGAGACCAAAAACGTCATCATCGCCACCGGCTCCAAGCCCACGGTGCTGCCGTTCATCGCCCAGGACAAGGAGCGCATCATCACCAGCACCGAGGCCCTGAACATCCGCGAGGTGCCCAAGCACATGATTGTGATTGGCGGTGGCGTCATCGGCCTCGAAATGGCCTCCGTGTACGCCCGCCTCGGCGCCAAGGTGTCGGTGGTGGAGTTCATGGACTCGCTCATCCCGACCATGGACCGTGGCCTGGGCAAGGAGCTTAAGCGCATCCTGGGCAAAATCGGCATCGAGTTCTTCCTCTCCCATAAAGTCACCGGCGCCACCCGCCAGGGCGACACCGTGACGGTAACCGCGACCAACCCCAAGGGCGAGGAAGTGAAGTTTGAAGGCGACTACTGCCTGGTGGCCGTGGGCCGCGTGCCCTACACCGCGGGCCTGAACCTGGAAGCCGCCGGCGTGCAGATGGAAGAGCGCGGCCGCATCAAGGTCGACGAGCACCTGCAAACCAACGTGCCCGGCATCTACGCCATCGGCGACGTGATTCGCGGCGCCATGCTGGCCCACAAGGCCGAGGAAGAAGGCGTGTTCGTGGCCGAGCGCATTGCCGGCCAGAAGCCGCACGTTAATTACCTGCTCATTCCCGGCGTGGTGTACACCTGGCCCGAAGTGGCCGGCGTGGGCTACACCGAAGAGCAGCTCAAGGAAGCCGGCCGGGCCTACAAAACCGGTTCGTTCCCCTTCCGCGCCTCGGGCCGCGCCCGCGCCTCCATGGACCTCGACGGCTTCGTGAAAGTGCTGGCCGACAAGGAAACCGACGAAATCCTGGGCGTGCACATGATCGGCCCGCGCATCGCCGACCTCATCGCCGAAGCCGTGACGGCCATGGAGTTCCGCGCCTCCGCCGAGGACGTGGCCCGCATGAGCCACGCCCACCCGACCTACGCCGAAGCCATGAAGGAAGCCTGCCTCGCCGCCACGGAAAACCGGGCGATTCATATGTAAGTCTGCCGGTCGAAAGGCGGAAATGCAAAAGCGCCCGAAGCTCTAGTAGCTTCGGGCGCTTTTGCGTTTTCACTTAGGCATGTAACCCTCGATTATTAATAATGTGACTGATTCGTGCTTGATACTGCCTAGATGTATATTTCTCTAGCCATTCGAATGCTAATTTTTTGATGTGGTTATTAGGTAGGCTGCTGGTATAATGTATTTCTAGTTTTTTTACCCTGCTAGCAACTTGGTTGGCTTGTTTTGTTAGATCATTTATCCATTCTCGCTCCTTTTTTCTATTTAGGATAGTGTATTTTTCTCTTAATTTATTTACTTCAGATATTTCTTCTATAAGATTGAATATATGTGCAAATATTAATTTTCTGTATGTGTTATATATTTTAAAAAATGTATAATACTGTTCCTCTTTTGTTGATTTAATAATAAGATCTTCTAAGATATCGTAGTAGTCCGTGAAGAAAGAGTGGAATGTAAGTATATAGTTTGAATATGCTGTGCTAATACGGTTATAGTCAGGCGAAGTAATGTGTGTGAGTACAATATTAGCATTGTTATTTTCTTTATAAGCATTAAAGTAACTTTCTTCTGCATCGTGAAACTTATTGAATGCTGTGATTTTGGGAATATTATCTTTTGTTGTTTCTATTAAAAAATAATTATACGTATTTTTATTTTCTATATCTAGCCATTGTTTTCTTACTTGTATATAGTTTTTAGAAAAAATCATGCTCAGTCGTTCGAAATACTTATACTCATTGAGTATCAGTCTTATTTCTAACTTTTCATTTATTGTTAAGAAATTTTTTCTTGATAATAAATAATGAAACCTGGATAATTTATTGCTATTTTTATTTTCTTTTATTTTTGAATCGAATATTAGGTCGGTGATTTCAACTAGAGTTGCCCAATTATGATCAGACTGGTTTCTTATTTGTATTTCAATGATTTTGTCTTTTCCTTTTATTTTTACGTATAGGTGCAATGACTTGTATCCGTCGGCTTGTGGAAGTTGTATATAATCGTTTTCTTTTACTATTTCTGTTAGCGGGTGTTCATAAATGGATTTTCTGAGTTGATAGACTTGGTCATTATTTGCAAGTATACATCTGCATCCTCCTATATCCCACATTCTGCTAAAGCGCATCTCGGGTATGCGTAATAATTTACTTATAATTGATTCGAATCTTTTGGTTCTGTATGTGGAAATTGCAGAACGATTAATCGTTTCAGATAATGAGCATATTATGTTAAAAGTTTGTGATAGGCAGTCCTTGTGGGAGGTTCTGTGATTTTGAAGTAGTTCTAAGTTTTGAGCATCTATCTTGCCATTATTCTCTTTGATCAGTTGTCCAAGACGATCTGTTGCTGATTTTGATAGTGGTGGTGCCATTCAATAATTGATTTCAATGATATTTTGTTGAAAAACGAAAATAATAAAATATTGTGGTTTAAAGATAAAAATCTGACAAATCTTAACGTGCAGCCTTGCTCTCAGCTCTGCATGGGCACAGGGCGGCGGGCAACGGCGCGTCGAGCAGGCTGATGGGACTGGGCAACTGCCGGGCCAGGGGCAGCATGGCGGCGGCCACGCCGGGGCTTAGGCTGCGCCGCCCGGCTTCGATGCTGCGTACCAGCTCGGGCCCCACGGCCAGGTACAGCGCCAGTTCGTCCTGGCGCAAGCCAAACCAGGCCCGAAGGCGGGCCAGCACGTTGGAAGAGGGTTGGGCGCGGCGCGGCATAGCAGCAACATGTTGTACCAGTAAATACCAAAAGAGAAAGATATCGGTACAACAATGGCCGGGGTAGCTGTACCGCTAGTTTAATTTTTTTGTGCTGAGCGGTACAATAGCTCGGATCAGGTGCTGGGTGGTGCTTGGCTGCGCTGCCCGGGTCAGGCCCTGCCGTGCTTAATTTGCCGACGGCTGGGGCGCACGCCCGTTTGCTTTCCACGTCCCACGCCACGCCCGCGCCTTGGTAATGGTGGCGGCCAGCCCGCAGTGGCGTTGGTGGGGAACCGAGCCCGCCTTTTTGCTACCCGTCCAGCGTGTCAACCTTGGCAATATTTGCCTCGCGGCTGCGCAGGCGGATGGTGCACTCGTAACCGCTGTTGACCTGGTCGGCGGGAATGATTTCGCCGGGCAAAGCGGCCTAAGCCTGCGGGAATTCGGCAACCTCGGCGGTCATGGCCCGCAGCAATTTCACCCCGGCGGCGAGGCGGATATGACCGGGCTGCGCCAACTTGATCCGCACTGGCCCACCAACGGCGGGCCCCATGCTGATGCCGCCTGCACGGACTACGCCCACGAAGACTTGTTCGAAGAAGCCCCCGGCGGCCAGCAGCACTTGGCCCGGCGTAAGAATAGCCAACGTCCTCTGGCGCCAGTTCGGCATTTCCTGATTCAGTCTGGTTGGCACAACCCCAAAACCTGCTTCCGTTAACTCACGGCGCGTTTCCTCAAGAAGGTCCACGCCCCCTCGGCCGCCGATTTTGCGCTGCAGATTGGGCTATTTGCCTGCGTGCAGGTCCTCGACCGACTCGGCTTGTAAGGCACTCCGCACCTTGGGTTAGCTAGTCCCCTTGGCGTGGTCGGGTACCCAGACTGCCCTCACGGGGTCTTTGGCACTCTTGGACTTGCAGTCCGTTCCGTAGGTGTTTCTTTGCGTTCTACTAAACATTGCTATGTTAGTTTATAAATCAATAACCTGAACAATTTCCCTTTTACCAGCCCTGCTATGCGCCTTCACCTGACCCTTTCCGCCGTGCTCATGGCAGTGACCAGCTATGGCCAAACCTGGGTCCGGAACTACCAGCCGCCGCAATTCAACGGAACGGCATGTGTGGGCCGACATCCGGGCGGGGGGACGGTGGCGGTTGCTGGGTCTACCAATGGGCAAACCCTGACTTTTATCCGCAACGACGAGCAGGGCAACCTCCTGAGCCAACGCACTACAACGGTAAGTGCGCGGAACCTAGACGATGTCCAAATCACGCAGGATACGCAGGGCAACTTTCTGGTGTCGCACGCCAATGGGCTGATGAAGCTTACGCCCGATGGCGACACGGCCTGGACCCGCTCATTTGCGCATAACCTGACCCCGAGCTCATCCGTCGTCACCACGAAAATAATGACGGGACCCGACGGCAATTATGTGGTCGGGCACCGTGAGTCCGTTCCCGCGTCAGGGAGCACACCCGCATCGTTACAGCTGTGGGCCCGGAAATATAATGCCGCGACCGGGCAGCTCCTATGGAACACCGACATTACGTCCCTGGTAGCGCCGTTGCTAACCGGCTCATCTCCCCAAGCCAAGACAATGCTCGCGCGCCGAGCAAGCGGCTACTTCTTTTTCACGGAGGGGAATGTTGTTCTGCTCTCCGAAAACGGCACTTCCACCGGCACGTCTCCTTATTTCAGTGATTATGCCGGCGTAACGGTGTTCAGCCGCAGCAACACCACAGTGCTTTCGGGGGCCTTTGTTTGGCGCGTAGACGATCAGCGTAACGTAGTAGCCGGAACCACCTTGCCTAGTGATGGACTGCTTACCTCCCTGACAGAAGACAACGAAGGGAGCTTTATTGGGGTGATAAGCAGCATTTCCCCGCCAGGTTCCCCAGGTGGCACACCGGTTTATGCAACCAAAGTCGTGCGAATCCCGGCTAGTATGCAGCAGAGCACCTTGGTTGGTCTCAATTTTGGGGCATCCGCATTCTCTGACTTTCAATATTTTTCCATCGCCCTGAGTGCCAGTGGCAGCTACGTGGTGGCTGGCGCTACCCTGGTCAGTAGAACTTCCGGGGGGAGCTACCAGCTTACTGTTGCCTCGGTTCCCGCCTTTGCGCCGTTGGCGACCCGGCCCCAGACGCTGGATGCCGGCAGCCTTCGCGTCTTCCCCAACCCGGCAGCCGCCGGCTCTCTGCTTACCCTAAGGCTACCGGCCTTTGCAGGTGAACTGCGCGTGTACGACCTGCTGGGCCGGCCGTGTAGCTCCCCACTGCACGTAACCGGCACGAGCAGCACGCTGGCCGTGCCGGCGCTGGCCGCAGGGGTGTATGCAGTGCGTTTCCGCAGCGTCGACGGCCGCGTGTGGTCCGACCGCCTGAGCGTGCAGTAGCTTGGGGCAAGTGGGTGGAACGGCCGCGCTGATTGCAGCAGCGGCCGTTTGCTTTTACTGTCTCTGTTGCGCGTGCCGGGAACTGCCTTTGCTACACGAATGAGCATCGCCGGCCGCTATACTTGTCCGCGCGTGGTTTAGCCAATCCGTTGAGCAGAGCAAAGGAGTGAGCATTTATAAGCCCTGCCCGCTACCCCTAGGGCTGAGCCAATTACTCGGTTTGTCACCTGATTATAGCTGGCCGCAGGCCCCCACCTACGTCCGCTTCGACGAGGAGGCCCCGGCCCGGGCCTGGCTGCGGGCGCAAATCGTGGTCGGCTCGCAGATCTGAGCGGGGACGGCGGCCCGGGCAATAACCCGGTGAATCCGCGTTAGACAGCTATTTTCCAGCGGTTTTCTTATCCCTTACGCGCAGTTATGATGAAACACTATCTGGCCGGCCTGCTGCTGACGGCAGCCGCGGCGGCCCGGGCGCAGGCGCCCCTGCCCTTCACCCTGCAAGGCACGGTCGGCCAAGTCGGTGCGCCGGCCAAAGTGTACCTGGTGCGCGAGGTGCCGCTGTCCGTTCAGTCGCCCATGATGAGCGCGGCGCTGACCGATTCGGCGGCGGTGGTCAACGGCGCCTTCGTGCTGCGCGGCACCACCAAGGCCCCCGGGCGGGCCACGCTGTACCTGCAGCGCAACGGCCGCCGGCCGGCCTCGCTCAACGGCCCCGCCGACCGCACCACGCTCTTTCTCGGCCCCGAAACGGTGGTGCTGACCAGCTCCGACTCCCTGCGCCGCGCCGTCAGCCGCTCCCGGCTCCAGACAGAATATCAAGAGCTGCGGGCGCGCCTGCAGCCGATTGAGGAACGGCAGAGCGCGGCTGACGCCGCCTTTGCACGCGCCTCGGAGGCGGAGCGCAATTCGGCGGCGTTTCAGGCGCGCAACCAAGCCGCCTGGGAGCAGCTGATGCGGGAGAAGCGGGCCACGGTAGCCGCGTTTTGCCGCGCCCACCCCAGCTCCTGGGTCAGCCTCTACGCCTGCCGGGAGTTGTTTCCGGTGCCCAGCCACGCCGAGCTGACGGCGGCCTACGCCCCGCTAAGCCCGGCGCTGAAGGCCAGCAAAGAGGGGCAGCAGTACGAGGCGCTGCGCCGCGGCCTGCAAGCCGTGGCGGTGGGCGCGCAGGCGCCCGGCTTCAGCCTGCCCACGCCCGCGGGCCAGCAGGTGTCGCTCAGCGACTACCGCGGCAAGTACGTGCTGGTGGAGTTCTGGGCCTCCTGGTGCGGCCCCTGCCGCGCCGAAACGCCCAACCTCATCAACGCCTACCGGCAGTACCGCGGCCGCCAGTTTGAGGTGCTGGGCGTGTCGCTGGACGGGGAAGGGGGCCGGGCCAAATGGCTCAAGGCCATCGAGGACGACGGGGCGCCCTGGACGCAGGTGTCCGACCTGCGCGGCTTCGATAGCCCGGCCGCCACGCGCTACGCCATCACGGCCATTCCCCAGAATTTTCTGCTGGACCCCACTGGCAACATCGTGGCGGTGAACCTGCGCGGCGCTGAGGTGCAGGCCACCCTGGCCCGGGTGCTGAAGTAGGTCAGCGGGCCGCGGCGCGGCGGGCTGCCCGGCCGTCCGGGGCCGGCGCGGGCGGTGATACAACCTTGTGGCGCATGCCTGCGAATACCGGATTCCCGGCCAGCGCCTGGGTGGCCCCGCTTTGGGGCACCGCGGCGGGCCCTTACTCCCTACCGCTATGGGCAAGAAGCACAAGAAGAAAAAGAAGCAGGAAAGCATGTCGGACGACCTGTTCGACGCCACGGCGCTGTCCATCAAGAAGTACCGCAAGGTGACCAACGAAATAGCCAAGCTCAGCCCCTTGCAGAAGGTGGTGGGCGGGCTGGCCCTGCTGGCGGGCGGCTATTTCTACCTCAAAAACCTGCAGGACGACGACTGGCGCAGCTCGCCGGTGGCGGGGCTGCTGCCGTTGCCCTGGCGCCCGGGGCCGCGCCGCCCGCCCGCGCCCTACGAGGACGCGCAAGTGGAAGAAGACGAGCCCGAGCTGGCCCCGCGCAAGCACCACAAAACGCCTAAAGTGGGCAAGCACGCCGGCGCCTTCGGCAAAAAAGCCGCCGCCAGCCCCGACGAAGAGTAGGCGGGGCGCGGCCCGCCGGCTGAAACCCGTGTTAAGAATGCCCGCCGCGGCAACCCTAACCCGACAACTTGCGGATACCTCCTTTGCCGCCCGCTGTGCGGGCTACCTCTTTCCCCCTAACCACGCACGAGCCATGTCGAAGAAAAAAAACAAAGCCCCGAAAAAGAAAAAGTCCCTGCTCAGCGGCGCCGCTAAGTCGCTCAAGAAGCTGAGCACCACCCAAAAAGTGGTGGGCGGCTCGGCCCTGCTGGCCTTGGGTCTGGGGGTGTTGGCGCAGCGCCGCGGCCTCTTCGCCGGCGCCGCCACCGACACCGAGGCCAACACCGGCGAGAGCCTGAGCTCCATGGAAGGCGCCAGCCTCTAAGGCGGCGCGCCTGGCTGCGGCCACCCGCGGCCGCGCCACCGAGCGGCTGAAGCCCCGCGGCTTCAGCCGCTTCGTTGTATTTGTCGCGCCGCTGCCCGGCCTCGGACAGAGCTTGGCAGTGAGCAGGCCAATTATTATTCCGGGGCCAAGAAGGCTTCAACGGGCTGCTTTCCGCCTTTAGGGGCCGCTTCAAGCCGTTGAGTCAAGATAAAATCCACTGGGACAGATCCTTTTAGGTACCTTTGCGGTTGAAAGCCTATGTCAACATCCTCTCGACGCCCCCGCGCGGGCAAAGCCGCCGAACCGGCTCCCACGGTCATCCTCTCGCACTCCGAGCACATGGAGAAACTCCAGGCTCGGGAGCAAGGCAAAACTGTGATGTACAAACAAGATGCCTGGGGCCACATCGAAACGCGCTTTGTGCGCACCCAGAACGTGAAAGCCTGGGAAGCCAAGGGCTTCGTGGCTCGTTAACGGCGGCAGTTGCTGCCATACACTTGGAAGCCCTTGCTGCCCACGCGCCGCAAGGGCTTTTTTGTGCCCACACGCACGGGCTGCCCGGCACAAGCATCACCTGGCGCGCCCGGCCTTAACCGGGGCCGCTGGCCCGGACGTGCGGCACTGCTGGGCTGGGCAGGCCACAAACACCTGGTCTGGTAGCCCGCCGGGGCCGTCGTCGATGCGCAGCTCTAGGGGCAGCGGCAGCTGGTAATAGTCCGGGCGCAGCCGCGGGGCATCCACCTCCACCGGCACTTCCTGGTCGATGGGCGTGGCGCCGTAGTCCTGGCCGTAGCGCAGCAGCGGCACATCCCAGGGCTCGGCGGGCGGCGGGCCCTGGCGCCGCACGCGGTAGTGCACGCGCAGGCGCACCCGGTCGGCGCGGCGCGTGGTGCGGGCGGCGTACCACACGGGGCGCTCGGTTTCGCGCAGCTCTTCCAGCCAGCCCTCCGTGAATTCGATGGTGTAGCGGCCGTACTGGGCGCGGCGCGGCGTCACCAGCACGGTGTCGAGCAGCACGCCGGCGGCCCGGGCTTCGGCGGCCGAGGTGCAGGCCAGGATTTCTCGCTCCCCCGCGCGGCTGATATGCTCGCCCATCACGGCCAGCGCGTAGAGCAGGCCGCCGAGCACATTGAACAAGGCGTAAATGCCGAAGGGCAGGGCCAGCCAAAACCACAGGGGGCGGCTGGAGGTGGGGCGCTGGGACATGGAGCAAGACAAGGAAAATGCGTGTCCCAAAGGTGCCCGGGCGCCCGCCGCCGGCGCTTGATAAATATCAATTTCGGCGGCTGCTTGGGTTAGCTACAAACACGACCCGCCCCGGGCACGGGGCGCGGAGCGGGTCGAGATGTGAGTAGGAAGCGGCGTGGGCTTACGTCATAGGCAGCGCGGTTAAGTGGAACAACGGGCCCGGTGCAGCCGGGGCGCTAGCCGCGCTTGGGCTCGTAGTGCTGCACCACGATGCCGCAGGCAACGGCGGTGGAGCGCACCAGCGTCAGGGCCTGGGTGGCGGGCAGCTCGTGAAAAATGGCCAGCCCGCGCCCAATGGCCACCGGGTTGACGAACAGGTGGTACTCGTCGACGAGGCCGTGGTGGATGAGGGACGACACGAAGGCGGCGCCGCCGTAGGCAATGATGTCGCCGCCGGGCTGCTGCTTGAGCCGCGTGATTTCCGCCGCCAGCTCGCCCCGGGCCAGCACCGTGTTGGGCCACTCCGACTCGGTCAGCGTGCGGGTGAACACGACTTTGGGCGTGTCGGTGAACTTGCGGCCCGCCGCGGCGTCGGGGTTGGTCGCATCGGCGGCCACCGCGGCCCAATGCGGAATGAAGCCCTGGGCCAGCTTGCGGCCGAGCACGATGCAGTCGACGGGCGCGGTCAGGTCCGTGACGTACTGCTCCAGGACCTCGTCCCAGGGGCAGGTCAGCCAGTCCATTTCGCCGTTCGGGCCGCCGATAAATCCGTCGACGCTCATCTGCACCTGCAGCTTTAGTTTTCTCATCGGGAGGGGGAGTGAAACGTGGAACCGCCGGGCGAAACAAGCCCGCGGGTAAGGTTAGGCGTGGGCCTCGGCCGGGGCGGCGGTGGCGGGCTGCTGCACGTAGCTCGGGTCCATGTACATGATTTCCCAGAGGTGGCCGTCGAGGTCCTGGAAGTTGCGGGCGTACATGAAATCGGGGTTGTCCTGCTCGGGGTAGGAGTGGGCGCCGGCCGCCAGGGCTTTGTCGACCAGTGCGTCCACCGCCGCGCGGCTGTCGGCCGACAGGCAGAGGATGACCTCGTTGCTCTGGGTGGTGTCGGTGATGGGCTTGGGCGCAAACGACTCGAAAAAGGGCCGCACCAGCAGCATCACGTAGATGTCGTCGCTGATGACCATGCAGGTGGCTTTTTCGTCGGTAAACTGCTGGTTGAACTGGTAGCCGAGCTGGGTGAAAAAGGCCACGGAAGCGTTCAGGTCGCGGACGGGCAGGTTGACAAAGATTTTAGTTGCCATGGTCGTGTTGGTTAAGTGGTTACATGGCAAAAATACGGCGTCAACAGCCCGCGGGAGGCGGTTGAATGCGACATCCTGCGGGGGCGTTTGCGACAAAATTTTTAGCAAATGCGGGTGGCCGGCTCCGGCTGGCCTCGGCGAGAGGCGGGGCCGCTACTTCTTCAGCACGTCCTGCAGCTCCCGCAGGCGGAAGCGCGGGTCGGACTGCACAAACTCGCGCATCATGGCCGCGTGGCCGGCGCCCACCAGGGCCAGCACCCGGGTATCGGTGGGGGCCACGGTTTTTTGGATGATAGAGTACATGTAGAGGTTGCGGCGGTACCACTCCGACACGAGGTAGGCGCCGGCGAAGTTGTCGACGCTGCCGGCGGGGTTGAACAGCTCCAGGTAGAAGTTCTTGTTGTCGGCCATGCTCTGCGGGGTGTTGAAGTGCAGCAGCACCTGGGTCAGCGTCTTGGTGGCAAACAGCTCGTTTTGCTCGGCCGTCACGGCCTGCAGCTTGGCGTCGATGCGCTGCTGCAGGGCCTGCTGCCCGGCGGCCTTGATGGCCTTCTGCACGCTGTCGTAGGGAAAGGAGGTGCGCGTGTAGTCGAAGGCGTGGATGCGGGTCAGGCCGGCTTTCTGACCCGCCCGGAACGCCAGTTGGATAATCTCGTTTTTGAGCAGGAAGTTGTGGCGCTGGGCTGGGTACTTGGTCTTGACGTAGTCCTCGTACTTGCCGCCCAGGTAGGCCCGGTACAGCTCGTCGAGCTCGGCTTGGTTGGTTTGCTCCCACTCCACGAAGATTTTCTGCGGCCCGAACGCCTTGATGCGGTCGGTCATGGTTTGCAGCTCGGCCTGGGCCGCCGGGGCCAGCACGTCGAAGGATTTGGTTTTGACTAGGTCGGCGCCGGGGTTGTGGAAGTGGAAGGTACCGATGAGCAGCAGCTCGGCGGGCTTGGGCTGCGCCCGCACGGCCGTGAGGGGCAGCAGTCCGAGCAGCAACAGCAACAGGGGGCGCAGGAGGGAGTGCAAAGTCATGGGAGCAAGCAAGTTTGGATGGTAGAATGCAGCAGCTACCCCGCAGATGCAGGCTCCGGCACTGCCGTTGCCCGCGGCGCCAGAATAATGACGGCGAAGCCCGGCGAACGGCAACGCCAACCGGGGCAGTGCCTAGCGCCGCTGGCAGCAGGAGGGGGCCCGGCTCGCGTGCGGCCTGCCACTGGCTGAGGCGGGCGCGGCGTCACCGGATGCAGTTGTAAGAAAGGGGTTGGGCTTGACTGGTCTGGCTCCAGCGACATGCAGCTTTCTTGCGCTTGGGCAGGCAGTGTAGTTACCATCGGCCATCAGCCCGCGAGGTGTCTCGACTTCGCTCGACATGACGAGCTAAACAGCCGTTTTAGCGACATCTGAACGCGCTCCGAAGCGGGCTTAAGCCCGCGCTGCTGACGCGTGCGCTAGGCGTTAAGCCGTTTCGCTAATGGCCACGCAAGCTCCTGATGCCTGCGCCCTCAACCTAGGCGCAGCAGGGCCGAGAAAATAGCGGAGCGGGTAAGTCGGACCGATTCAAGGTTAGTGGGCCGCCGGCGCGGCCCAGCGCTTCTGGCGCCACTGCTGCCGCTCCTCGGGGCTCAAAAACGTCCAGGCCACGAAGCGGCTAACTTTCTGGCCCTGGCTCATGGGCACGGTGCGCACGTCGGCGGCCCCGAGCTTCTTCAGCGACTTGTAGAGGCCCGGCAGGGTATCTTTTTTGGACACCAGGGTGGTAAACCAGTACACGTTGGGGCGCAGGTGGGCGCTTTCCTCGGCCATGCGCCACAGGAAGGTGGCCTCGCCGCCCGGTGTCCAGAGCTCGTGGGCCTGCCCGCTGAAGTTTAGCACCGACTTAGCGCCCGCGCCGGTGCCCAGGTTGCGGGTTTTGCGCTGGTTGGCCGCCTCGGCCTCGGCCGCCGAAGCGTGGAAGGGCGGGTTGCACAGCGTTAGGTCAAAGTGCTCGGAGGGCTTCACCACGCCGCTGAAGATATCGGTGGCGTGGGGCTGCAGGCGGATGTCGACGGCGCCGTTGAGCGCGCGGTTGGTCGTCACAATCTGCTTGGCCACGCGCACGGCCAGCGGGTCCACGTCGGTGCCCACGAAGCGCCACCCGTACTCGTGGTGGCCGATGATGGGGTAGATGCAGTTGGCGCCCACGCCCACGTCGAGCACCCGGATGCCCTTGCCGCGCGGCACCGCGCCGGCGTGGTCCTCGGCCAGCAAGTCGGCGAGGTGGTGCAGGTAATCGGCGCGGCCGGGAATGGGCGGCGTGAGGTAGCCGGCCGGCAGGTCCCAGTTGTCGATGCCGTAGAACTGCCGCAGCAGGGCCTGGTTCAGAGCTTTCACGGCGGCCGGGTCGGCGAAGTCGACGCTGGGCGTGCCGTGGGCGTTGGCGGCCACGAAGGGCGCCAGCGCCGGCGACGCCGCAACCAGCTGGACGAAGTCGTAGCGGCCGCGATGGCGGTTGCGCGGGTGCAGGCCGTCCTTATCGGCGGGGGAAGCGGCAGCAGAATCGGGCAGCATAGGCAGAAGGCAAGGAGTGGTGAGCGGAAACGGCGCGGCCCGAAAACCCGGGCTCCGGACGCAAAGCTAGGCCACCGGGCGCCGGGAGCGGCCGGCCGGTGCGCCGGACCGGGCGCGGGCGGCGGTTTCGTGCGCCAGCAGCCCGCGCACAATGCTGGCCTGGGCGGCGCAGTAGGTGAGCATGATCCAAAAACCGGCCAGCGGCAGCGGCGTCAGAAACTTGTTCAGGGCCAGCAAGGAGTCCGACAGCAGAAACAGCCCGGCACCCGCCGTCACCCACCAGGCGCTGGGCCCGGTGGTGCGCCCCGTGCGCCCGAGGGCGCCGAGCACCATCAGCACCAGCACCGCGGCGTAGACGAGCACCGGCAGGCGCAGCGGGCCCAGGTGCGCGTAGAGCACCGCGAGCAGGGCCACGCCGGCGCCCACCACCGGCCCGGCCAGCCACCAATGGCGCCCCGAGCGCGGCCCCGGCCACTGGTGCCCGCGGTAGGCCACCAGATAAGCCAGGTGCGCCCCCAGAAACGCCAGCAGCCCGCCGACGAAAAACAGCGGCTGCGCCTCGGACTGGAACAGCAGCAGCACGTCGCCGAGCCAGGACAGGGCCAGGGCCGCCAGCACCGCCGGGGCCGGCCGTGCCGAGGCCCGGGCGTAGACCAGCAGCAGGCTGAGCAGCAGCAGGGGCTTGCAGGCGTAGTGCAGGGCGGGCGGCGCGGCGGGCAGCAGCATGGCCAGCAATTCGCCGGCGGCGGCCGCGCCAAACAGCAGCCAAGCCAGCCGGGGCGCCGGCAACGGGGAAGAGGTTTGCATCGGGAGAAGGGGAGCGGAGCGGTAAAGAAAGCAGAAGCCCCGGAAGCGCCCGCGCCGCTGGCCGCCGTGCTGCGGCCAAGCCCCAAACGCCAACCCAGCCGCCCCCTCGACGGGAACGGCTGGGTTGGCATTGGCACGCCGGGCTGGAGCCGGCCGCGGCCCGGCTTATTTCATAAACCGCCGCGTGAGGAGTTGCCCGTCGGCGCCGCTCACCACCAGCGTGTACACGCCGGCGGGCAGCTTGGCCACGCTCACGGTGCCCCCGGCCGGCAGCAAGCCGCTGGCTACGGGCTGGCCGTAGTGGTTCAGGATGCGGTACGGAGCCCCGGCCAGCGGCGCTTCGGTGCGCAGGGTCAGCTGGTCCACGGCCGGGTTGGGGTAGAGGGTGGCCGCCTGCAGGTCGGCGGGCGCGGCGGCGCGGGCGCTGCCGCTCTTGCTGATGCGGACCCAGTTGATGTTCCAGCCGCCGGTTTGGGCGAAGATGCCCACGTTGTAGGTGCCGGCGTTGACAGTCACGGTTTTCGACACGGTGGTCCAGGTCTGCCAGCCGCCGGTGGCCGGAATGGTGGAGTTGCCGAACGGAATGGCGCCCGCGTTCAGGTCCGAGGAGATGGTGCCGCCCGAGGGGCTGGCCACGCGGTACTCAATCAGGTAGGAGCCGGTGGTGGGGAAAGTGATGCCGTTCCACACCAGGTAGTCGCCCGCGTCCACGTAGCCCATGTCCTGCCCGCCGCCGGTGTCGGAGCAGGTTTCCACGGTCATGCCGTTGTTCACGTTGGCGGCTTCGGCCTGCAGGGTCACGCTGAAGGCCGCGCTGGCGGCGCGCACCCGCAGCGAGGTGGCTTTGTCGTTCCAGTTGCCGGTGCCCAGCGGGTTGTTCACCAGGCAGCCGTTGCCGGCGCTGCCCACCGTGAGCGAGCCGCCGCTGTAGTTGTCATTTTCGTAGAGCACCACTTCGTAGCCGCTGTTCACCTTGAGCGAGGAAATGTCGTCGTTCAGGATGCCCCGGCTCTGCAGCGCGGCCAGGGTGTAGTCGCCCACCGGCAAACTCACCGCCGTGCCCAGGTAGTTGCAGTCCTTGTACACGGTGGCCACGCCCGTGGCCGGCGGGCTCTGGCCCGCGTAGCCGCCGAAGGTGGCCACGACCTTGGTGGGCTGCGGGGTGTGCAGGGTGGCCGACTGGTCGTTCACGTCGTCGTAGGCGAAGCCGTAGCTGAGGTTGTCGACGCTGATGCCGGGCAGGTGCCAGAAGCGGGCGTAGTAGTTGGCCGGGGCGGCCTGGTAGTAGCGGGTGGCGTCGTACCAGTTCTGCTGGCCGGGCGTGGCGGTGGTCACGTCCACCACGTGGCGGTTGATGGCGGCCGTCATCTGGGCCTGCACCACCAAGTCGCAGTCCCCGTCGCCCACGCGGTTGTCGAGCAGGCCCTTGCCTTCAAAGGCCATCTGGGTGGTGGGGCGGCCGTTGATGATGCCCGTGCGGCCCGCAAACGCGCCCGATTGGCCCACCACCACCAGCCGGTCGTTGGCGTCGACGCGGCCCTTGAACACGCCCGCGTTGCCGGCGTAGAAAATCAGGTCCGTGCTCTTGTACTTGTTCCAGATGGCGTCGATGTAGCTCTTGAAGTACTGGCCGTAGGGCCCGGCCGTGGTGCCGTTCGAGCCATCCTGGAAGGCCGCCGTCTTCGAGGGGAAGGTGATTTCGCCGGTGACGTTGTTTACCGTGCCCTGAAACTCGGTGGGCACGTTGGCCTTGTAAGCCGCCACGATGTCGGCGGCCGTTTTCAGCTCGCCGGTGCGCTTCTGGTAGCCGTTGCCCCACAGCTCCAGGCCCATGGGGTAGCGGAAGGCGTCGACGCGGGTGGTGTTGCCGTAGAAGCCGGTGTTGTTGTTGGTCAGCTCGATGAACTCGTACATGATGCCCGTGTTCGGGTCGCTGGCGTTCTGCGGGTTGGGCGCCGCGTAGCCCGAGGGCGCGCCCGAGGCCCCGAAGAAGTACAGGTACAGCTGCTGGCCCTTGGAGATGAACACCCGGCAGCCGGCAATGTAGGGCAGCGTGAAGGTCTTGTTCGGAATGCTGCTCAGCCGCGTGAAGCAGGCCGCGTACTTGGAGTTGCCGCCGGGGCCGGTGTTGCCGCTGATGGTCGGCCCGGTCACCGTGTTGTAGGACGACGACATGGGCAGCACCTGGCTGTTGGCCGCGTTGATCCACACGTGGTTGCCGGCCCCGTCGATGCCCACAATGGCCACGTACAGGTCCGTGTCGGGGAAGGGCGAGTTGTTGGCAATGGTAAACGGAATGCTGCCCTGCGCCCAGGCGCCGAGGGGCCCGAGCAGGGCCGTGAGCAGCACGGTCAGCGCCGACCAAAGGAGGGTAGTTTTTTTCATGGGAATTGGTTGTGGTGGGAATGGTGGGAAACATGCCCGGGCGGCCGCAGCCGCGCCGGGAAGGCAGGCGCACACCGTTCCCGGCCGCCGGGCGGCCGGGCAGTGGCTAAGTCAGAAAAGCAGGGGCCGCGGGCGCGGGGCCGAAAAAAGAAGCGCGAAAAGCACCGACCGGCCCGGGCTGCGGACCTAAGCTAATGGGCTTTTACCCGGAAATAAAAATGCCGTTAGGTGCCTTGCTGCTGGCGGCGGAGCCCCGCTGCACGCTTAGCGCACACGCGGGCCGCCGGCAGACTTGCGCGTTGTTTCCGGCGTCGAAGGCCACTATTTCCCGTTGGCTGGCCCTCGTGAGGCCCACGCGCCGCCGGCTAGCGCACACGCGCCCGGCGGATAAAAAACAATTCGGCCGGTTGAAAATATTTTGCACTTAGCGCAGCCGGGTAGGGTGGCCCCAGTTGCTGCCCGGCTCCGCGCCGCCGGCCGCTCGGCTGGTCTTTTCCGTAGCTTGCCCGTCGATGACAACCACCTACATTGCCCTGCTGCGCGGCATCAACGTGGGCGGGCACCGCGTGAGCATGGACGCCCTGCGCCAGCACTTCGCCGCCCTCGGCCTGCAGCGCGTGCGCACCTACATCCAGACCGGCAACGTGTTCTTCGACGCGCCCGCCGACCTCGACCGCACCCAGCTCACTGCCCGCATTGAGCAGCACCTGCGCGAAGCCCTGGGCTACGCCGTGCCCACCTTTCTGCGCACCACCGACGAGCTGGCTGCCCTGCTGGCCCTCGACGTATTCGGCCCCGAGCCGGCGCCCGAGGCCCAGCGCCGCTGCCTGATGCTGCTGGCCCAGCCCGCGCCCCCGGACCTTGCCCTGCCGCACCGCTCGCCCAAGGGCGAGTACGAAATCGTGCACCTGAGCGGGCAGGCGGCCTTTGTGGTGTGGCACCTGCAGGACGGCCGCCCGCCCTCGTCCACCGCCTTCCTCGACAAAACCCTCGGCAAGCTCACCACCACGCGCTTCGTGCACACGGCCGCCAAGATTCTGGAGGCCGCCCGGCAGTAGCCCGGCCGGGGCGGATGGTCCGCAAACGCACCAGGCCCGCGACTCGAAAGCCGCGGGCCTGGTGCGTTACAATTTCTAAAATCGTTCGGGCGGCCGCCCCTCGGGCAATGCTGCCCCAGCGCTTATTCGGCGGCCGGCGCTGCCGGGGCGGCCGGGGCCGCGGGGGCAGCCGGTGCTTCGTAGCGGCGCACGCCGGTGGCGTTGAGGCCCTTGGGGCCGCGGCTCACCTCGAAGGTTACTTTGTCGCCCTCGCGCACCTTGTCCACCAGTTCGTTGACGTGCACGAAGATGCTGTCCTGGCTTTGCTGGTCCTTGATGAAGCCGTAGCCCTTGGCCGTGTTGAAATTGGTGATGATGCCGGTGCGCACCGACGAGCCCGAAGCGTCGTCGTCGTCGCGGCGGCGGGCCCCGAGCTGGATGTCATCCAGGCTGATTTCCTCCCGCTTCTTGTTGGGGTCGGGCGGGGTGGAGGTGATGTTGCCGAACTCGTCGACGTAAGCCAGCATGTCTTCCAGGTTCTGGCCTTTCTTGGCGTTGGCCTGACGCTCTTCGCGGCGGCCTTCCTTTTCCTGGCGCTTTTTCTGGCGCTTCTTCTCGTTCTCGCGTTTGTTAAATCCTTCTTGTCCTTTTGCCATGATTTGCTGCGGGGAATGAATACTGCCGGGCCGCGAAGCAACCGCGGGCGCCGTCAGACGGATGAAGATAGGGCAAAAAATAATTGCCTCCTTGCAATAGCATAAGTTACCCCCACTTTGTTCCCGATTGCCGCCGCAACTTCGGCCTGCCGGGCCGCGGCCACCGGGTTTGTCACGCCCCCAGCCGCCGCCCCGATGAAACAAACCGCGCTTGCCCTCGTCCTGCTGACATTCAGCGCCCTGCCCGCCCGGGCCCAGGCCCCTGCGCCGCCCGCCGCCGACAGCGCCACGTTTTTGCTCCACAAGTTTGAGCAGCGCATCGGCAAGGAAACCTACCGCCTCCGCCGCACGGCCCAGCAGCACACCTACGAGGTACAGTTTCGCTTCGTCGACCGCGGAACGCCGGTGCCGCTGCGGGCGCGCTTCGTGCTCACGCCCGGCGGACAGCCCCTGACGATGGTGGCGAACGGCCGGACCTCGCGCTTCTCCAGCATCGACGATTCCATCAGCCTCGCCGCCGACGGCAGTGGCCACGTCCGGGTCGATAAAATGGTGCGCCCCGCGCCGGCCACCAAGGCGCCGCGCTTTCCCGTGGCCGGCTACTCGCCCGCTACCGGGCAATGGCTGCTGCTGCGCTACTGGCAGCAGCACGGTCGGCCCGCCGCGCTGCCGCTGCTGCCCGCGGGCACGGTGCGCATCCGCGAAGACGGGCACGACACGCTCACCTTCGACAGCAAGCCCCTGGTGCTCACGCGCTACGTGATTAAGGGCTTGGTGTGGGGCAACGAGCTGCTCTGGACCGACGCCCAGGGCCGACTGGCCTGCATCATCACCAACGACGCCGAGGGCGACAAAATCGAGATGCTGCGGCAGCCCTACGCGGCGCTGCTGCCCACCCTCATTGCCCGCGCCGCCACCCACGGCATGCGCCTGTTTGCCGCCGAAATGGCCGCCGGTAATGCGGCCGATGGGGCTACCGGCGCTGCCAAGTCCACCAAGCCCGCCGTGCTGGCCGTCGTCGGCGGCACCGTTATCGACGTGGTGCAGGGCATTTCGCTGCCCCGCGCCACGGTGCTCATCGAAGACGGCAAGATTACCCAGGTCGGGCCCGCCGACAAGGTGCGCGTACCCAAGCAGGCCCGGGTGATTTCGGCCGAGGGCAACACCATCGTGCCGGGCCTGTGGGACATGCACGCGCACTTCCAGCAGGCCGAGTGGGGCCCGGCCTACCTGGCCGCCGGCGTCACCACCGTGCGCGACTGCGGCAACGAGTTCAGCTACATCAACGCCATCGAGCAGGCCATCAACGCCGGCCGCGGGGTGGGCCCGCGCATCCTCAAGGCCGGCATCGTCGACGGCAGCGGCAAGCGGCCCCTGGGCATCGTGCGGGCCGATAATGCGGCCGAGGCCGCCCAAGTGGTGCAGCGCTACAAGGCCGCCGGCTTCCAGCAGATCAAGCTCTACAGCTCCCTGAAGCCCGAAGTCGTGCGCGCCATCTGCGAGGAAGCGCACCGGCAGGGCCTCAGCGTCACCGGCCACATCCCCGACGGCATGACGGCCCTGCAGGGCATCAGCGCGGGCATGGACCAGATCAACCACCTGCCCTACGTGGCGCAGCTCTTCACCGCCCGCCCCGACCGCACCCTGGTGCTCGACGACACTACCGCTACCCGCGTCATCGGCTTCCTGCAGCAGCACCACACCGTCATCGACCCCACGCTCGGCGTTTACGAAATCACCGCCCGCAGCACCCAGGACGACATTCGCGCCATCGAGCCCGACTTCCAACGCCTGCCCCAGCCCCTGCAGGCGCTGTTTCTGACCATGGGCACCACGCCCGAGCGCGCGGCCCAGGCCCGGCCCATCCTCGCCAGCTTCGGCCAGCTTACCAAGCGCCTCTATGACGCGGGCGTGCCCATCGTGGCCGGCACCGACATGGGCTTTCCCGGCAGCAGCCTCGCGCGCGAGCTGGAACTCTACGTGCAGGCCGGCCTCACGCCCCTGCAGGCCCTGCAATGCGCCACCATCACCCCCGCCCGCGTCATGCGGCTGGAGCAGCGCACCGGCTCCATCGAAGCCGGCAAGCAAGCCGACCTCGTCATCCTCGACGCCAACCCCTTGGAGCAGATCCGGAACGTGCGCCAGGTCCGACTGGTCATCAAGGACGGCCGGGCGTACGAGCCGGCCCAGATGCGGGAGTTGGCGGATTTTAGACCTTGACGCGGGCGCCTTGGCGATTTATCAGCCGTTGAGTTGCGCTGGACTGAGTACATCGCGCCCACAAGCTGCGTTTCTATTCAAGCAGTCCGAATAGTTTGTCATAAGACCAACTCGCTCGTCGTTAAACAACCGTAGTATCGCCAACGAAAAGCTTACTCTACTACAAGGCGTAAGTTGGCACGCTGATTACCAGCCTGAGCATGCAAACAATAAATACCGGAGTTGAGATTTTCTAAAGAAAGCTCAACTGAGCTGCCAGTGGGCTGTAGAGGCACTCGTTGAGTGCGCATTACTCTCCCCAGCGGATCAGTTAATGTAAGCAGGACTTCAGAAATTCCGGGCATTGACGGGAGTATTACTCGCGTATGTGAATGGGCAGGATTAGGGTATACTTCTGTTCTGGTTAACAAATCATATGATTTGTCGCTAAGCACACCCGTATCATTGAGCGAAGCGAAAAAGCTAATACCGACTCTATTGCCGGTAATCGTTTGATTGCCAAAATAAGCTACCGGCGTAACGTAGCCGCCGATATATACCGTTGCACCATATATGGCTATCGAACGACTATCGTCACTACTTGCACCACCTGCTTGCTGAACCCATTGGAAAGTACCAGTGCTGCCTGAGTCCGTCAACTTAGTAACGAACATATCATAACCGGTCGAGGTGTTAGTAGTGGCAATAGAATGATTACCGAAGGTTGCGGTAGCGCTGTCAAATCCGCCGGTTACATATACGTTGGCGCCACTTACTGCTACTGCCCAGCTAAAGTCATAACCCAGGCCGCCCGCTTTTTGAGTCCATACAAATCCAGCCGTACTTCCTGTATCTGTCAGTTTAGCAACGAACATATCCTCGGTCTGGCCGGTAGGATCAGTATTGTCGATGATGGTAGTTCCAAAGTCTGCTCGTGTGCTTATCAGGTCGCCAACTATATATATGTTCGAGCCGTTTGCGACAAGCCCTTGCAGATAATCAAACGAGGAACCGCCTGCCCGTACAGCCCACGTAAATGTTGCGCTGCTGCCAGCATCAGTGAGCTTGGCTACAAACACATCAGTGCTGGCGACGGGAGCGGTCAGGTCGCCAGCATTAGTCAAGTTTACGCTCCCAACTGCCAAGGTATTGTCATCGAATACGCCTCCGACATACACACTCGTGCCGCTTACGGCTAATCCTTGGATAGACTCCCCTCCCGGGCCGCCAAGGCGCTGCGCCCATACAAAGTTGGCACTATTACCTGCATCGGTGAGCTTGGCTACATAAGTATCGTAACTAGTACCTGATGCAGTGGTGTTGGCAATGTTAATAGGGCCTAAGGAAAGAGTAGGACTGAAGAAAAGTCCGCTTACGTACACACTGGAGCCATTGACAACTACATCAGAAGTAAAATCCCGGCCCACGCCATTGATATGTTGCGCCCAAATAAAGTTTGCGCTGCTGCCAGCATCTGAAAGCTTGGCGACAAATCCGTCTGACGCACCGGTAGTAGTCAGAGTAACGCCATCAAAATTTACGGTGCTGCTAAAACTACCGGTAACGTACAGATTCGTGCCGGATACGGCTACTGAAATACCATTATCGCTACCTGCACCACCAACTTGCTTTACCCAAGTAAAGCTGCCCTGAGCGGTATTCCACTTAGCGACAAACACATCATTATTTCCAGCGCTGGTCAGGGTAATGTTGCCCCATTGAATGGTGCCACTGAACCAACCCGTTAAGTACACATCACCGTTAAGTCCTGTGGTAATACCTTCTACAGATGAGCTGCCATTGGGCTGATTGGCGGCCATTACCAAATTCCACGAAGGAGTTTGAGCGTAGGCAGATGAGCTAGTCAGCAAGCACAAACAGCAGGAGACTACCAATGCAAACCATTTATACTGCGGTCGATAGGGAGGAAAAAAATGTTGCATATTCAGTCACGTAGGAGTGAAGTGATTTGAATTGATATTGAGAGTAGTAAAGTTACTGCTGAAGAATTTAGGCTTCATATTTTAATCCCTGTCCGCCATGCTTGGCCGTGGTAGCTTCTATTAGACCAGTTACACCGCGCACCGCGTAGCTTTTCAAATAAGAAAGTAGGATTGCCTTGCTACAACCGTGCCGGCAAGTCCTCGCGGCGCAGCTCCCAAAGCTTCACCGGCTGCTCGAAGTTGAGGCTGCCGGGCGTGCACACGTGCTCCCGCACGAAGCGGAAGCCCAGTTGGGCCAGGGTGCGGTTGGGCGCTGGATTGAGGGCGTACGGCTCGCAATACAGGCGTTGCAGCTGGTAGGCCTCGAAAAAGCGCGGCAACGTGAGGCGCACCAGCTGCCGGCCGTAGCCCAGCCGGCGCACCTGCGCGTCCCAGAGGTGCAGGTGCATGTAGGCCTGCTCGCCGGGCCGGATCTGGTTGATGTTGGAGTGGCCCACGGCCCGGCCGTCGACCTCCCAGATCAGGCAGTAGGAGGGGTGCTCCGCCAGCGGGGTATCGACCAAGGCGGTGAGCATGGCCGTCCAGCCGGCGCGGTCGGGCATCTTGGTCAGGTCTACGCCCATGCCGGTGAGGTGTTCCGGGGAGGAGGTCAGCCAGTAATCGGCAATGCGCGGAATGTCGTCGGCGCGTAGCTCGCGCACGGAAAGGGTAGGAGGCATATGCACAAAGGGGTGGTCGGGCCGCAAGAAGGCAGCTTTCCGCGACACCGCCGCGCATCGAGCCCGGCGCTTACCAGCTGCTGCCCGCGCCGCCCCCGCCCGAGGAGCCTCCGCTGCTCGATGACGAGGAGCTGCCGGACGAATACGAGCTGCTCGACGAGGAACCGCCCGACGAGCTGCTGGACGACTCCGAAATGCGCGCAATGTCGTAGCGCTCCTTGGTTTCGTGGGCGCAGTGGCGGCAGCGGTGGCGGTGCCAGCCCCAGCCCGCGGAGCTGGTAGTGGCCGCCTGTACTACCTGCCGGCCCGCGTCCTGAAAGGTGCGGAAGTGGCACTTCGGGCACGGCTCGGCGTCGGAGCTCAGGTTCTGGTAGTCGAGCTTGAGCGTGTGCTGGCAGGCGTCGCAGCGCCACACGTCGTAGTCGACGGACTTGATTCGTTCCTCCACCCGTTCGCCCGCGTGCAGCAGGCCGTCATCGTCGGTTTCGCTGAGGCGGCGCATGGGCTGCCCGCAGGTTGGGCAGGCGTAGGGCGCCTCGCGCAGCTGCGTCATGCGGCGGCGGTGCCGGGGCCAGTACCAGGCCAGCGGCAAGGCAAATAGCCACGCCGTGAAGCCCAGCCCGTGGTGGGCCTGCTGCAGCTGCTGGTACTGCTGGTGGCGCGGCAGCGCCGCCCATTCCCCACGCCGGCGGGCCTCCACCCCGCGCAGATACCAGAGCGTGTAGAGCCAGGGCAGCACGTACCCCAGGCCCAGCAGCAGGGCGGCCCCCCAAGCCGCATCGTCGACTAGCAGCAGCGTCAGGCCTAGCCCAAACGGCACCAGCAGCGCCAAAATAGCCCAGTAATGCCGCGTGCTGCCCTGGGCGGTATAGTACCACAATACCGAATACAGCAGCAGCATTCCCAGCACTGCTACCACCCCAGCAACAATGAAGAAGATATTCTCTTTGTAGGCTGGCGCGTTGCCTTCCTCTGCCAAGGGCAATAAAACGTTCGTTTCGGCGCCGGCAGCGCCGTATGAAGCCGCCAACGAGTCGGCGCCGGCCTGGGCGAACTGACCGGTGCTGAGCTGACGAATAACCGCCGCCACGCCCTGGCGCACGGCTTCGTTCGGTTGACCGGCGCGCAGGGCGGGCACCATGTACTGCTGCTGAATGCGGTAGCAGATGACGTCCGGCAGGTCGGCTTCCAACCCGTAGCCGGTTTCAAACTCGATGCGCCGCTGGTCCATCACCAGCAGCATGAGCAAGCCGTTGTCCTTGGTCTTGTCGCCGATTTTCCAGCGGTTAAAAAGCGCGGTGGCCGCCACTTTGGGCACGGCCGCCCCGATGCTGCTGGCCACCACCACGTCGATGTGGGCGCGGCCGCTCTGGTCCAGGGCCTGCAGGGTCGCATTCAGGTCCTGCACGGTGGCCGGGCTGAGCACCGCGTCGGGGTTGCTCACGTAGGTTTCGCCCAGCCGCTTGGGGTCGGGAATGCGCGTGAGGTAATCGTCGGGGGATTGGGCCAGCGCGGAAAGACGCAGCAGCAGGCCCAGCAGCAACAGCCACTGCGCGGGGAAGGAGCAAGGACGCGGCATACGGGAAGCGGACGGTAACGGCGGCAAGATAAACGCTGGCCGCGCCCTCCATCTTTGCGGCCTGAGCAGCGCAGGTTACGTGATGCGCGGCATCTACTCGGTTATCGTGCCCGTGTCACATCGAGTACTACTACCGCTGACGGCCGCCGCTACTGAGGGATGGAACCGGCTGAAAGTCACCAGTGCGCACCGCCGAGCACGCCTTGCGCCTCTGGGGCCACGGCATCGAACTGGGTGCCCTCGAATGCTCTGCCAGCGCCGGTACGGGCTTAGCGCACATTCTCCGCTAGCCCGCCCGATGTCCAGCCGCTACCAGCGCGGCACCTGCGGCCGAGTGGAAGCCGCCCGCTGAAACCAGTGGCTACCCCAGCAGCCCGAAATCCGCCACCTCGCGCACCTCGCCCGGCGCCAGCCCGTCCAGCCACAGCCCGCCAATGCGCACGCGCACCAGCCGCAGCGTCGGGAAGCCCACGGCCGCCGTCATCTTGCGCACCTGCCGAAACTTGCCCTCCGTCAGCGTAATCGATACCCAGCTGGTGGGGCCGTGCCGCTCGTCGCGGATGGGGCGGGCCCGGGGCGGCAGCGCCGGGGCCGCGTCGAGGCGGCGGGCCCGGCAGTCGTTGGTCTGGTATTTCACCTCGCGCAGCCCGATTTCCACGCCCAGCTGCAGCTGCGCCACGGCCTCGGCCGTTATCAGCCCGTCCACCTGGGCGTAGTACTCCTTCTCCACGCCGCCGTTGCGGATCTGCTCGCTCACCCGGCCGTCGGTGGTGAGCAGCAGCAGCCCTTCGCTGTCTTCGTCGAGGCGGCCGACGGCCATGGTGCCGGCCGGGAAGTCGTGCAGTTCGCCCAAAAAGCGCTTTTTGCGGGCTTCCCGGGCGTCCTGACTTACAAACTGGCTGAGGTAGCCGAAGGGTTTGTGCAGCACGAAGTGCCGGTGCGCAGCGGAGTGCATGCCGGCCGGGTTAGAAACGGTACCCCAGCAGGAAGTACAGCCGCTTGGTGTTGCTGGTCTGGTAGATGCCGTTGAGCATGCCCGTGCCGCCCTCGAAGCGCAACTCGCCGCTAAGGCGCTGGTAGCGGCCGCCCACGCCGGCCAGGACCGATTCTTCCAGCTTCTGCTCGCTCCCGAACGCGGCGAAATAAGTGGTTTCGTCGCGGGAATAATAGTGCTGGTGCACTTCGCGCGAATGTTCCGCTTTGATGGCCTGCCCGGCGCCCAGCCCGGCGTTGGCAAACAAGCCGCCGTTCGGACCCAGCGGAAACTGGTAGCGCATCATCACGTTGAGCTTGAGGTAGCTGTAGTTCAGGGTAATGTGGTTGCTGACGTAGGCCTCCGGTGCGGAAGTCTGGGTGAGCGTTTTCTCCGCCTTGAAGGCGCTGTACAGCAGTTCGGTGTACAGCGAGAGGCGCTTGAGGTTGCGGGGCAGCACGATGTCGGCCGAGAGGCCGCCGGCTGGGCGCACCGAACGCTCGAAGTCCAGCACTTCGTTGGGCGAAAACGGCAAGTCCGATGCTTCGGTGTGCAGGGCCGTCGAGCTCAGCCCGGCCACTACGCCGAAGTAAACGTGGGTCGGATTGGCGCGCTGCTGCGAAGCGGCCTGCGGCTTCTGGCCTACGCAGGTGTAGTAGGCCGAAAACACGTCGGTCAGGCTTTGCTGGGTGTAGGCTGCGCCGCGCAGGCGCGGCGCCAGGGTGGGGCAGTCGGCCAGGTACAGCTGCAACTGTCCGATGTAGCCCTTGTTGGCCACGATGGACTTGGCCTGCAGGTACTGCTTGTAAATCAGCAGTTCGAACTGTTCGCGCTGCCGGATAAAGAAATGCTCCTTGCTGTTGCGGTCCTTGTAGTAATACAGGCTCTTGGGCCCCGCCACCAGGGTGCGGAGGAAAATGGAGTCCTGGCGGGCGTAAAATGCGGGCGACGAAGGCAAATTCTGCACTTGATGCGGCGAGGCATCGACCTGCACCGAGGCGCTGGTGTACTGCTCCCCGGCCACCCCGAAGCCGCGGATGCCGCCCGTGTGGTAGGTGCGGCTGGTCCCGCTGGCGGGGCGAAACTCCACCGTCTTGGGGTTTTGGTCCCAGTCGCGGAAGTTGATGCTGCCGCGCAGCGTGTCGCCGCTCAGGCTGAGCACGTAGCCGGGCTGGAAGTTGGTTTGGGCCTGGGCCGTAAGGCTGGCCGCGCCGCTCAGCAGGAGCAGCGCCGTAAGGCGGTAAGCGTGTTGCATCGACAACGAAAAATAGACGGGGAATGAAATCCGGATAAAGCCCCGGAATGCCACCTGCGCCGAGCTTGCGGCGCTAATCAGGTTGGCAAATATATAACACAAATGGCAAATATTATTACATCATTTGTGATTATTCGGCTCGTCCGCTCACGCGCCGAAAGCCGCCGGGCGTGGTTTGGTAGCGCACGCCTTCGATGATGGTAATCTGGTTGTCAGGCAGTTCGCTCAGCTTGCTGAGGTCCGTGTCGAGCGTGTGCAGGCTGTAGCCGTAGCGGCGGGCCAGGGCCAGGTACTTGGGGTTGATGTGGTCGGTGACGCCGCAAAGGATGATTTTGACCGGCAGCTTGGTGCCTTCCAGCAGCTTGGTGTCGCGCGGGAACGTGTGGTTGTCGGCCACCAGGATAATGTCCTGCGCCTCGGGGGCCAGCTGGTGGGCGCGCAGCAGGGCCTCAGCGTCGTTTTCGGGCGCGTCGCCGCCGCCGCCCGCGCTCATGGCCTCGATGACGCGCTGCTTGATGCGGGCGTAGTCGCTGCTGCGCACGTCATAGAGGCCGCCGGTCTGGCCCAGGCGCTTCTGCTTGTCGGGCAAATCGTCGCCGTCGTTGAAGAATACGAAGGTCTTTTCGGGGCCCGCGGCGGCTAGCTGCAGCCAGATGAGCAGGTCGGCGGTGTAGGGGTACATGCTGCCGGTCACGTCGGCCACCACCACTTGCTTTTGCCAGTCGGGGTGGCGCTCCAGCACCCGCGTCACCACGTTGGGGTCGGGGTTGGGGATGGGGTCTTCCTCGGTGGCGTCGCCGGGCCGCAGCTGCCGGGCCTGGCACCCGTCGCGCAGCAGCTTCACGCGGTACCGGCGCATGAGCGAGTCGGCCAGGTAGTAGCCTGTCACCTTAAAGCCCTGCTGCGGGCGCAGCGGCAAGGTGAGGCGGCCCGTCATGGTGAAGGGCAGGCGCTGCTTGCCCAGCAAAAAGCCGTCGGTGAAGGCCAGGCCCTCGGCAATGGCGCCCGTCAGCTCCGCGGGGCAGGGCGGCGCGGCGGCCCCGGCCGAGTCGACGGCGGGCAGGCGCACGCTCAGCACCTTGCCCTGGCGGCTGACTTCAGCCTGAAACGTGACGGTGCGCGGCCGCCGGTCTTTCTGGGTGCAGTCGTAGGCCTTTTTGATGCGCTTGGTGAGCTTGCGCAGCTTGTCCTCCACGTGGGGGTAGCCGCAGGCCAGGGGCTTGCCCGGCGACTTGCGCACGGCCCGGATGCGCTCAATCTTCTTCTCGGTGGCGTTGAGCCGGGCCGTGAGCCGGCCGATTTCGGCCTTGGCGTCGGCCTTGGTGTAGCGCTTTTCGATGTAGAGCACGAAGCCGTGGAAGTACTCCTGGCACTCGTCCGGGGTCTTGCAGCCGGTTTGCTCGATGAGGTTCCAGGTAATGGCCGGGTCCATCAGCAGGCCGGGCAGCCGCTCATCGAGGTTGCGCAGGCGGTCGATGTTGAGCTGGCGCTGGCTGAACTTGGGGTCGAAGCGGTAGGCCGAGTACACCAGGTCGACGCGCACCAGCTGCCGCTCGCGCAGGCGCAGGGCGGCCAGCTCGGGCCCCGAAAAGGTGGAAGGCAGCGTGAGCAGCTGGTAGCCGCTGTCGGGCTGGTAGCGCCGCACCTGAAAGGCGCTGAGCTGGTCGTACAGCGCTTCGATGACGCGGGTAGGCGTGGGCTGCTGGGCGCGGGCCGCACCCGCGCCCAGCCACAGGGCACTGATAAGCAGAAGTAGAAATGCGCGCACGGGCAGGACGGAGCTAAGGCGGGAAGCTACGAAACGTCCGGCCACCGCGCGGGCGTATGCGGCCGGCCCGCGGTGCGCGTCGGATCCGGCCTTAAACGCCGCCGCGGCTGAAACTCCCTTGTGGAGCTTCAGCCGCGGCCATGCTTGGCTGGGATGGGCAGGGGTTTCAGGCGGTCCTGTCAAACGCAGCCGAGGCCTCTCGCGTGCTGATGAGAGCTGGTAAGCTCAACGAGCAGCTTATTATCCTGCGAGAGGCCTCGACAAGCTCGACATGACGGGATGGAATGACCCGCTGTTGCTACCGCTGCCGCGCTTTGCCCTTGTAGTGCACGTCGCTGGCGCCGGAGCTGTGCGAGCTTATTTCCCCGTCGACGTACACGAAGGCGTCGCTGGCGCCGGAGGCCTCTACCTGGGCCTGCTGGCTTTGCAGCTCGTAGGCGCGGTAGTCGCTGGCGCCGCTCACGTGCACCTGCTGGCGCTCCACGCGGCCGGTGAGGCGGATGTCACTGGCACCGCTGGCGTGGGCGGTGAGCTGCTGGGCGGTCAGTTGCAGGGTTACGTCGCTGGCGCCGCTGGCCTTGATGCTAAACTGTTCGGCCGAAATCGGCGAGGCACCCTTCAGGTTGCTGGCGCCGCTGACCTCGACGCCCGACAGGCGCGGGCTGGTCACGTACACGGTCACCTTTTCGCCCTTGCCCCAGTTCAGGCCGCTGGTTTTCTCGCGGTAAATCTTCAGCGTGTTGCCTTCCACCTCGGTGCGCACCTTGGCCAGCACCTCGGGCGTGGCTTCTACTTTCACTTCGGCCGGGCCCTGGCGCAGCACTACGTTGACGGCGCCGCTGGCGCGCACCTGCTCGAAGGAGCCGACGGGGCGCAGCTGGGCGCTGGCGTCTTGGGCCAGCGCGGCCAGGGCCGAAGCCCCAATAAACGTGGCGGTGAGAGCGGCGGCGCGGAGGGAGAAGAGACGTTTCATAGCTTGGAAAAGGGTTACGGTGGGGTGTTTGGGGCGGTAGATGGCGGCGGCCGGCGGGGCGTTGCCTGGCCGCTTAAGTTTTTTCGTTTAGGGCCCATGGGGAACAAGAGCTTTGCAACGTCCGGCTCATCAGACAGCCACCTGGCAAGGCACGACCAATCCCACCCCTACACGTTCCGCCGCTCGTCGAGCCAGCGCAGGATAACCGTCATGAACTCGAAGTTCAGCGGCGGGTTGGCTTGCTCGTCCAGGCGCATGGCTTCCGCCATGTCGCGGGCGTGGTTGAAGTGGTGGTCGACCTCGGGCAGCAGCACGAAGCGGGCCCGGCCGGGGTGGGCCCGGTTGACCACGTCGGCAATGAGCTGGTGGTCGACGCTGTAGGAAATGTAGTCGGCGGCGCCGCGCAGGGCCAGCACGTCGGTGTCGAGCTGTTGCCAGGCCCGGGGCAGGTTCAGCGCTTGCCACTGCTGCATGTAGGTGTAGTGCTGCGGAAACCGCAGCAACCCGCGCGCCGCCGGGTAGCGCGTGAGCACCTGCTCGGGCGTCTGCCGCTCGGTCAGCAGCAGGTGCAGGGCGGCCGCGTAGGTTTGCATCAGGGCGTTGAGCGAGTCGGCGGGCAGGCCGGCCAGCTGGCTTTGGTTGCGCTTGTTTTCGAGCAGGTATTCGATGAAGGTGCGGCTGACGGTGCCGAATACCACGATGCCGCGCACGTTTTCGCCCGCGGCCACCAGCGGCGCCAGCACCCCGCCGATGCTGAAGCCGGTGATGAACACGCGCTGCCCGTCCACGAAGTCGAGCTGCCGGGCGGCGGCCAGCGCGGCCTTGTAGCCGCCGGCTTCGCTGTGCAAATCCGACTGCAAGCAAGGCGTGCCCTGACTGTCGCCCATGCCGGTCTTGTCGACGCGCAGGGTGGCGTAGCCGCGGCGCGAGAGGGAGTCGATGATGCGGCGGGTAGGCTCATTGCGGCTGAGCGGGTTGTCGATGGAAAAGCAGCCCACGCCCTGGATGAAGAGTACCAGCGGCACTTTGCCCGTGGCCCCGCGCGGCCGCGTGACGATGGTGCGCAAGCGGTTCGGCCCGAAATGCACGGCCGAGTACGTGGCGTCGTACAGCGGGCTCTGCTCGGGCGGCAGCGGCCGGAAGACGAGCGGCTTGCGCAGCTGCCGACCGTTGCGCAGGATGGTGAACGTGGCCCGGTCGCCGGCGCGGTGTTGCTTCAGCAAGGCCAGAAACGGCCCCAGCTCCGGGCCCAGCACGGTGTTATCGACCCGCCGCACCACGTCGCCGGCCCGCAGCCCGGCTGCTTCCGCCGACGAGCCCGGCCGCACGCCGAGCACCAGGACACCGTTCTGGTCGGGCAAGCGGTAGCGCTGCTGCAGGCTGTCGTTGAGGGCGCGCAGGTCGATGCCCACGAAGGGCCGGCGCGGCAGCTCCTGTGCGGCGGCTTTCGGGGCGGCGACGCCGAGCATGGTCAGGACCAGAAGAAGTACGAGGAGGCAGGTTCGCATCAGGAATCGGAGGGGCAGAGGTGCTGGAAACTGGTCGAATAGATACCCGCGCGGCGGGCGCGTTGCAGGGCGGGGCATCACATCTTTGGGTGATGCCCGGGCCCGGCGGTGGCAAAGCCGCCCGGCAACGCGTAGGTTGCGGCTCGTCGTTGCTCCAGGTTGCCATGAACTTGCTCAAGCCCTTACTCGCCGCCGGGCTGCTGGCCCTGCCGCTGGCCGCGCCCGCCCAGGCCCCCGCGCGCAGCCAGCCCGCGCTGGCCCCGGCCCAGTACCGCGAAGACCTGACGTTTTTCTGGCAGACCGTCCACGACGACTACGCCTACTTCGACCAGAAGCAAACCGACTGGGAGCGGGTGCGCGCCCGCTACCTGCCCCAGGCCGACACGCTTCGCTCGCGCGCGGCCCAGGTGCGCCTGCTCGAAACCATGCTGGCCGAGCTCTACGACAACCACGCCACCCTCGGCACCAACCGCCCCGACTCGCCCCGCCTCGTGCCCTCCGGCAGCGACGTGTACGCCGAGTGGGACGGCGCCCGCGCGGTGGTGCGCGACGTGCGCCCGGGCTTCGGCGCGGCGCTGGTGGGCGTGCAGCCGGGCACCGAAATCGTGGCCGTCGACGGCGTGCCGGTGGCCGAGGCCGCCCGCGCGTTTCTGCCCGCCTGTCTGAAAACGCCCGACCCGGCCGCCCGCACCTACGCCCTGAACGTGCTGCTGGCCGGCCGCCACAACGCCGAGCGGCGCTGGCAGCTGCGCCAGGGCGGAGCCGAGCGTGAGGTGCGCCCCGACCAGCCCCGCCCGCTGCTGGAACACATCAGCTACCCGCGCCGCCTCGAGAGCCGCCGCTACGGCCGCACCGGCTACATCCGCCTCCACAACAGCCTCGGCGACAACGACCTCATAGCGGCTTTCGACAGCACCCTCGACGCGCTGCTCGACACCCGCGCCCTGGTGCTCGACCTGCGCGACACGCCCAGCGGCGGCAACACCACCGTGGCCCGGGCCATTCTGAGCCGCTTCGTGAGCCGCGAGCAGTACTACCAACAGCACGAACTGGTGGGCGAGGAGCGGGCTTCCGGCGTGAAGCGCAAGTGGACGGAGCTGGTGAGCCCGCGCGGCCGCCGCTACCCCGGCCGGGTGGTGGTGCTGGCCGGCCGCTGGACGGGCAGCATGGGCGAGGGCCTCGCCATCGGTTTCGACGCGCTGCCGCAGGTGACGGTGGTGGGCACCGAGCTGGCCCGGCTCTACGGCGCCATCTACTTCTACCGCCTGCCCAATTCCGGCATCGGCTTCAGCTTGCCCGCCGAAAAGCTTTACCACGTCAACGGCACCCCGCGCGAAGCTTACGTGCCCAAAGTGCTGGTGCCGCCCGCTGCCCCGCCCACCGACGCGGCGCTGGATAAGGCCCTGCAGCTGCTGAAGTAGCGTGGGTAAGTGAATGCGCGGGTAAAAAGCCCGTCTTCCGGTTCGCTCTGCTCAGGACGACGGGCTGGTTAGACCAGCCTCCCGCAAGCCATTTATTCATCTACCTGTCTGCTGCCTGATAACGCCGACCATAACCCCGGTTGCGGGCCGGTCGTTAGGCAATAGCTCACAACCAATGCATTGCCTTATGTCTGATAAGCCCACGATGTTTCCGCCCCAGCACCAGGACCACCAGCCCGGGCTGGAAAGCGAGATGACGCCCCAGCCCGAATACATCCGCCCCAACTACAAAGGCGCCGACAAGCTGCTCGACAAAGTGGCCCTCATCACCGGCGGCGACTCCGGCATCGGCCGGGCCGTGGCCGTGCACTTTGCCCGCGAGGGCGCCGACGTGGCCATCAGCTACATGCCCGAGGAGCAGGAAGACGCCGAGAAAGTGCACGAGCTGGTCACCGGCCACGGCCGCCGCTGCCTGCTGCTGCCCGGCGACCTGCGCGACGCCGCTTTCTGCCGCGAAATCGTGGCGCGTACCGTGCAGGAGCTGGGCAAGCTGAACGTGCTCGTGAACAACGCCGCCGAGCAGCACTGGCACGACTCGCTGCAGGAGGTGCCCGACGAAGAGCTGGAATCGGTGTTTCAAGTCAACATCCTCTCGTTTTTCCGCGTGACGCGCGCCGCCCTGGAGCACATGGGCGAGGGCGACAACATCATCAATACCTCGTCGGTCAACGCCTTCCGCGGCAACGAGCAGCTCATCGACTACAGCTCCACCAAGGGTGCCATCACGGCCTTCACCCGCTCCCTGGCCCTGCAGCTGGCCGACAAGAAAATCCGCGTCAACTCGGTGGCGCCGGGCCCGATCTGGACGCCCTTCATCCCCAGCACCGCCAGCGCCCTGAAGGTGGCCACCTTCGGCCGCGACTCCAACATGGGCCGCGCCGGTCAGCCCTCCGAAGTGGCCCCGGCCTACGTGTTCCTCGCCTCTGAAGACGGCTCCTACTTCACCGGCCAGACCCTGCACCCCAACGGCGGCGCCGTGGTCAACGCCTAGGGCAGTTGACCCGGCTCTAGAGACGCAACCTTGCGTCTCGTCGTTGAACGATTGACTGCCGAACGATTCCGCTCGGCGCGGCCGACGAGACGCAAGGTTGCGTCACTCCAATTGTTCTGAAATGACCCCGCATCGACGCCGCGGCAGCTTGGCTGGGCCAGGCTGCCGCGGCGTCGGCGTGTCAGGGCTGCTCGGGTTGCAGAAGGTAGCGCAGCCATTCGTCCTTGGTGCCTGCCCGCGCGAAGCCAGCCCGCAGCAGTACCTGTTGCGAAGCGGCGTTAGCCGTATCGGTGTACGCCACGATTTGGCGCAGGCCGAGCTGCCCGAAGCCGAGGGCGCAGAGGGCTTGCACGGCCTCGGTCATCAGGCCCCGGCCGCGGTAGGCAGGCAGCAGCACGTAGCCGATTTCGCCTGTACGGTCGGCGAAGCCGCGGTAGAAGCCAGCCGTGCCCACTAGTTCGCCGGTGGCGGCCAGCGCAAGGGCCCAGTGCAGCAGCTTCTGGTCCCGGTAGTCCTGCTCGATCTGGGCCAGCATCCCCCGGGCCTCAGCGGGCGTGGCGGCGGGCCGACCACCGTAGAATGTGATGGGCCAGACCGCGTCGAGGTCGGCGGGGGTGAGGGCGCGCAGGTGAAGCGCGGCGGTGCGCAGCTCGGGCAGGGTGCGGAAGGCGTCGGCGAGGCTCATAGGGGCGGCGAAGAAACGCAAATCGGTGGGCGGCCGGCGAGGTGGCAACGTTGCCGACATCGATTGCGCAAATAAACGCTTGGGGCCGCTCGCGCTTTGGCAGGGTATTTCGATAATATTCAGGTCCAAGCGCCCGGACAAGCAGCCGGCCGCCTCTGCTTCCCACTCTCGTTCTTTTCCCTTGCAACACCACCAATTTTCGTTGTTTCGCGCCCCGTCGGCGGCGCGTTTCCTGACCGTCGGCGCCGCGCTGGCCCTGCTGGCGCCCGCCGCGCCGGCCGCTGCCCAGCAGCTGGCCTTCCCGGGTGCCGAGGGCGCCGGCCGCTTCACCCGCGGCGGCCGGGGCTCGGCCGCCGCACCCACCACGGTGTTTGAAGTCACCACCCTCAACGACGACAACCAGCCCGGCTCGCTGCGCCACGCCCTCACGGCTCCGGCCGCGGCGCGCACGGTGGTGTTTCGGGTGGCGGGCACCATTCACCTCACCGCGCCGCTGGCCATCAGCAAGGACAACACGACCCTGGCCGGCCAGACCGCACCCGGCGACGGTATCTGCCTGGCCGATTACCCGGTGAGCGTGAAGGCCAACAACGTCATCGTGCGCTTTATTCGCTGCCGCATGGGCGACAAAAACCAGAACCAGGGCCAGGTTGACGGAGCGGGCGGCGACGATGCCTTCGGCGGGGGCTTCGGCCGGAAAAATATCATCATCGACCACTGCTCGGCCAGCTGGAGCACCGACGAGGTGTTCAGCTTCTACAACGGCGACTCGCTCACGCTGCAGTGGAACCTCATCACCGAGCCGCTGAACTACTCCTACCACTTTGAAGCGGGCGACAAGGATTTCGAACACCACGGCTACGGCGGCATCTGGGGCGGGCAGCACGCTTCGTTTCACCACAACCTGCTGGCCCACTGCAACTCGCGCACCCCGCGCTTCAACGGCAGCCGGCAGGCCAAGCAGAACGGTTGGGAAAACTGCGAGCTGCGCAACAACGTGTTCTACGACTGGGGCGAAAATAACGTGTACGGCGGCGAAGGCGGCAACTACAACGTGGTGCACAACTACTACAAGTACGGCCCGAGCACCAAGGAATCGGTGCGCTACCGGGTGCTGAACCCCTACAAGTCGGAAACCCTGCCCTTCGGCAAGTACTACGTGGCCGGCAACTACATCGACGGCTCGCCCGAGCGAACCGCCGACAACTGGAAGGGCGTGGACCTGCAGGGCGGGGGCGACAAAGCCCTGGCCCGCGCCGACAAAGCCCTGAATCTGGGGCCGGTGACGGCCGAAACGGCCCAACAGGCCTACGAGGCCGTGCTGCGCAGCGCCGGCGCCGCGCGCCCCCACCGCGACGCGCTGGATGAGCGCGTGGTGCAGGAAGTGCGCAAGCGCAGCGGCAAGCTCATCGACGTGCAGGGCGGCTACCCGCACGGCACGCCCTACGAGGTGTCGAAGCAAGCCTGGCCGGTGCTGAAAGCCGGCGAAGCCCCCGCCGACGCCGACCACGACGGCATGCCCGACGCTTGGGAGAAAAAGCACAAGCTCAACCCTCAGGACGCGGCCGACCGCGCCAAGCTGGGCGCCGACGGCTATACCATGCTGGAAGCATACCTGAACGAGCTAGCCGCGCAGTAAGGCGGCGGAACTGCCCGTCATCCTTCATCTGGCGTACGGCGCAGCCGAAGGACCTTCCTCGCACCCTGCACCAACTGAACAGCGCAGCCACCAACGCCCCTCGTCCGGGTTCGGTGGCTGCGCTTCTCGTTTACGGTCAGGTTCCGTTACGCTTGACGCGGCAACAGCTACAAGCGTCAGTACTTCATCGGCAGCGGCGGTGCGGGGCTCGATGAAGGCCCTTCGCTTGGGCGTAAGCCAGGTGAGGATGACAGCTACTTCCGGCTGCCCTCGGCCGGCCCCCGGCAACCCCGACCGTAGCCGCCGCGTACCTAACGCCCAACATAGCCACCCGGCTATGTGCAGTTCCCCCTCTGACCTCCACGACCATGAAACGCAACATTCTGTTGCTTGCCGCGGCGGCCGGCCTTGCGCTGACCACCGCCTGCAACCAAGACAAACCCGCCGCCGTCGACGCGGCCACTACGCCCTCGGCCGATACCGCCGTGGTGGTAAACAACGACGCCACCGACGCCGATACCACCATCTACCAGGACCAGGCCTACCGCACCGCCGACCAGGTGGCCGCTGACCTCGGCTACCAGAGCGACACGGCCCGCGTGCGCCGCCTGCGCACCACTTATTACACCCGCGCCCAGCGCCTCGGCGACCTGGACGACGCCACCGACACGGCCGGCCGCACCGCCACTGTGCGCCAGATCAATACCGACACCGACACGGAAGTGCGCACCATCGTGAACGACGACGCGAAGTACCGCACCTACGAAACCAACCGCAGCCGCTACTACGGCGACGGCACGACCGTGACGACCACCACGACCACCGAAACCACCCGCCGGCCGCGCCGCCGCGGGCCGCGCATCGTGAAGTATGAAAACAAGGGCGGCGAAGTGAAAATCGTCTACTCGAACGGCACCACGGTGAAAATTGACAAGGACGGTGACCGGAAAGTGGAGTACGCCGACGGCACCAAAGTGAAGCGCGACGCCGACGACGGGCAGGTGAAAATCAAAGACTAGTCCGCGCCCTTTCCCCGCACAATCACCGCGCCCCGACTTCCTGCTGGAAGCCGGGGCGCGGCATTGTTGGGCCCTTGCACCGCGGCGCGCTAGTCCAACAGCGTTACTTCGGCCGGTGCCGGCGCCACCGCGCCCTCTTCGGCCCGCAGGCGGCTGACCAGCGCGTAGAGCACCAAGCCCAGGCCGGCCATCAGCGCGAAGGCCCAGCGCAGGTTGGCGGCTTCGGCCACGAAACCCACCAGCGGCGGCACCACCAGAAAGCCGAAGTAGCCCACCGTGGATACGGCCGCAATGGCCGGGCCGCCGCTGAGCGTGGCCGAGCGCCCGGCCATGCCGAACACCAGCGGCACCACGCAAGCCACGCCCAGGCCCACCAGCGCAAAGCCCGCCGCCGCCACCAGCGGCACCGGCACGGCGGCGGCCAGCAGCAGCCCGCCCGTCATCAGCAGCCCGCTGCCGCGCAGCAGCGCGGGCACCCCGAAGCGGCTGGCCAGCGTGTCGCCCACGAAGCGGCCCGTCGTCATGGCCACCATGTACACGGCAAAGCCCACCGTGCCCACCGGCGCGTGCGCGGCCTTGGCGAAGTAGATGGCGCTCCAGTCGTACATGGTGCCCTCGCAGGCCATGGAGGTAAACGCCATGACGCCGAACTTGAGCAGCGTTTTATCGGGCCAGGCAAAGCCGGGCCGGGCCGGGCCGCCGGTGTTGGGCCGCAGTGGCAGGGTACCCGGAAAGAAGGCCAGCGCTAGGCCCGTCAGCAGCACCGCCACGCCGAGAAAGTGGTAGCCCGGCGCCACGTGCAGGGCTACCAGGCCCGCGCCCACGGCCGCCGCCGCGAAGCCGGCCACGCTCCACACCCCGTGAAACGTGGCAATGATGGAGCGCGGGTACAGGGCCTGCACGCCCACCGATTGGGCGTTGACGGCAATGTTGAGCAGGTTGCGCGAGGAGCCGAAGCAAAACAGTAGCACCACCAGCTGCCAGGTGTGCGCCGCGAAGCCCAGCAGGGCCAAGGCCGCGTTGTAGAGCACCGCGCCCACCAGCATGATCTGCCGGGAGCTGAAGCGCTGCAGCAGCAGGCCCGTAACGGGCAAGGTCAGCATCAGCCCCGCCGGCAGGGCCAGCAGCACCGAGCCCAAAGCGGCTTCGCTCAGGTGCAGCCGCTGCTGAATGGTGGGAATGCGCGAAGCCCAGGTGGAAAACCCGAAGCCCGACACCAGGAAAAACAGCGTCACCGCCACCCGCGCCCGCGTCGCCGCGGCCGAATCCGTCGTTGTAGTGTTCATAAGTAGAGGCGGCTGGCAAAGGTAGGAAGGCCGCCGACGGCGAAGCGCGTCCTTCAGCCCGTCATCCTCATCTGGCAGCCGACCTTCGGTTCGCGCTGCGTACGCCAGATGAGGATGACCGTACCGGTGGCGCGCTACTTCACGCCGTAGCGGCGCAGCTCGGCTTCGATGCGCTCATTCCAGCGTTGCTGGGCTGCTTGGTTCTGCCCGTGGCTGGTTTCAGCGTCGTACTGGTCCTGCAGCTGGTTCATCTCGCGCCACGACTGCAGAAACTGAAACTGCATGCGGGCGTCGTAGTTGTCGAGCGTGAGGCTGTCGGGCGTCACTTTGCGCTTGAAGCGCTCGGCCACCAGCTGCACCAGGTCGAAGTGCCGCTGCTCGTGGTTGAGCGAGTACGCGTCGTGGGCCGAGGGCAGCAGCCAAGAATTGGTGCGCACCACGAACACCTTGGTTTGCAGGTGCAGGTGCAGCACGCCGTTCAGCGCCTGGGCCTGGGCCGTGTAGGCAAAGCTGGGAAACACCGCGCCCACCGCCCCGTTGCGCGGGCGCGGCACGGCCAGGAAGTCGGGGTAGGAAAGCGGGTGCGCCGGCGAGTAAAACAGCGTGTCGGCCTCGTGCCGAAACGGGGAATTGCTCGGGTGCACCTGCAGGCGCAGGGCCAGCTTGGCGTTGGCGGCGGCTTCGCGGTTCATCCAGCCGTCGAAGTACTGCAGCGCGGCCACCAGGGCTTGCCGCAGCGCCGGCTCGGCCGCGGCGTAGGCGCTGGTGAGCGGCCGCTGGTAGCGCGCCGCGCCGGTGTAGGTCGTCAGCGCAATGGTGCGGCCGTTGCGCAGCCACTCGAAGCTCAGGGCCAGGGTCAGCTTGCCGGTGGCCCAGCCCGGCGCCCCGGGCGTTTCCTGCAGGCGGCACTCGCGTAGCCGCACCGTGACCGGCCGCAGGCCCGCCGCGCGCGGCACGCTGCGGGCCACAAACTCGCAGATGGCTGCCAGGCCGCCGCCCTGCAGGTCCACGGCTTCGGGGGCGGGCGCGGGGCCACCTGGCTGCGCGGGCCGCGGCAGCATGGCAGCCACGGCGTGGCGCTCCGGGCGCGCGTCGAGCACTGCCGCGACGTAGAACTGCGTGGGCGTGATGGCCGCGGGCACGGCCTGCAGGGTTAGGGTAGGGGCGGGCGGCGGACCGGGGCGGCCGGGCTGGGCCAGCACCGGCAGGGCGACGAGCAGCAGGGCTAGCCGGGCCGGGCGGCGCCGGCGCAACCAAGCCGGGCCTCCGCGCGTGACTAATTGCAGAAAATGAAGAATTCGGGAAGCGAGCAACACGGCGAGGAAGGGGCGGTTTCTGCCTAACGCGGCGGCGGCGGCCGCAAGTTCAGCCAGCGTCGCACAGGGGTTCTGCAGCGCTGCGGCGCCGGCTGCCCCGGCAACGTTCCCGACATCGTTTGCGCAAATAAAAGCCCCAAACAAACCGCTTTCCGGGGCCTCGCGGTGGTAGTATTAGCTTGTATTTAAGCGTGTCGACGCCACCGATACCCGCCGCGGCTTTTTGGCCGGGCAGTCTTTTTTTTCCTGCATCCCCCACCGCATGACCCGACTTTCTACCCTGCTGCTGCGCGGCGCGGCTGCCGCGGCGCTGCTGCTGACGGCCCCCGCCCTGCGCGCCCAACAAGTGGCCTTCCCCGGCGCCGAGGGCGCCGGCAAGTTCACCACCGGCGGCCGCGGCAAAGCCACGGCGCCCACCACCGTTTTCGAAGTCACGTCGCTTTCCGACGCCGCCGGGGCGGCCACCACGCCGGGCACCCTGCGCTACGCCCTCACCCAGACGGCCGCCGCGCGCACCATCGTGTTTCGGGTGTGCGGCACCATTCACCTGACCTCCCGCCTGAGCCTGAACAAGGCCAACACCACCCTGGCCGGCCAGACCGCGCCCGGGCAAGGCATCTGTCTGGCCGACTACCCGGTGAGCATCAGCGCCAACAACCTCATCATCCGCTTCCTGCGCTTCCGCCTCGGCGACCGGTTTCAGAAGCTGGTCGACGCCAGCGGCAACCCCATCAACGGCTCCGGCGACGGCGACGCGCTCAGCGGCACCGGCTACAAGAACATCGTGGTGGACCACTGCACCATGAGCTGGTCGGACGACGAGGCCTTCACCGTGTACAGCGGCGACTCGACCACCCTGCAGTGGAACCTCATCAGTGAGCCGCTGAACTACTCCTACCACTTCGAAACCGGCGACACCGACTACGAGCGGCACGGCTACGGCGGCATCTGGGGCGGGCAGCACGCCTCGTTTCACCACAACCTGTTTGCCCACTGCCTGAGCCGCACCCCGCGCTTCAACGGCAGCCGCTACGTGAACCAAGTGAACTGGGAAAACTGCGACTTCCGCAACAACGTGCTCTACAACTGGGGCTCCAACAACGTGTACGGGGGTGAAGGCGCCAACTACAACGTCGTCAACAACTACTACAAGTACGGCCCGAGCACGAGCAGCAGCGCCCGGTTCCGCATCCTGAACCCCTACAAGCAGACGTCTGCGCCGGTGCTGCCCTACGGCAAGTACTACTTCACCGGCAACTACGTCGATGGCAGCGCCAGCGTCACCAACCGCAACTGGCTGGGCGCGCTGATGAACGGGGGCACGGCCGCCGACACCGCCCTGGCCCGCGTGACCACGCCCTTTCCGCTGATTCCCATTCCGACGCAAACGGCCCAGGAAGCTTACGCGGCCGTGCTGCAGAACGTGGGCTGCGTGCTCCCGCAGCGCGACACGCTCGACCAGCGCATCATCAACAACGTCATCAACCGCACCGGCCGCATCATTGACGTGCAGGGCGGCTACGCCCACGGCACGCCCTACAGCACCTCGCAGAGCGCCTGGCCGGTGCTCACCTGCGGCACCGCTCCCGCCGACAACGACCACGACGGCATGCCCGACGCCTGGGAAGTGCAAAACGGCCTGAACCCCAATGACGCGGCCGACCGCCAGGCCATCGGGGCGGGCGGCTACACCAACCTGGAAAACTACCTCAACGGCATTGCCGCCGTGGTGATGGGCACCAAGGACGGGCAGAAGACCGCCGTAGCTCTGCAAGCCTACCCCAACCCCGCCACCGAGCAGCTCACGCTGCAGCACCCGCTGGCCAGCCGCGCCGCCCGCGTGACGGTGTACGGCTTCAACGGGCAGGTGGTGGCCAGCTACGCCGCCGCCAGCGGCCGCACCGAAACGCGCCTGCCGCTGGCCGGCCTGCCCGCCGGCAACTACCTCGTCCGCTTCGCCGACGAGCAGCTGAGCTTGACCACGAAAATCGTGAAGCGCTAACCTGCCTCTTGGCTGCAAGTCAAACGCCCCGCTGGAACCGGTTCCAGCGGGGCGTTTGGCGTTAGGAAGCCACACAACGGCTAGGCGGCCCGGGCTCTTACCGGGCGCGCTGGCTGCCGAGCCAAGCTTCGGCGTCGGCGCGGTGCTGAAAGCGCTTGAACTCGACGCCAACGGGCGAAGCGGCCACCACGCCCTGGGTGGAAAGGCGGTGCACCGGGTCCTGGCCCTCCACGATGGCGCAGTAGCGGAAGCCGCCTTGCCGGATGGCCCGCGGAATCCAGTCGCCGGTAAGCCACTGCTGGGCCGCCGCCGACAAGGGCTGGCGCTGGCCGTGTGAAGAGAGAATCTTGCCCGAGTCGGTGCTCTTCAGCAGCGTCAGGGCTTGCTCGTAGAACGCCTGCAACTCGTCGAGCCCGAGGCGGCCGGGGCCCCAGGCCAGCTCTACGTAGCCGGTCGAGTGAAACACAACACTGCCGGCGGCGTTGCGAAAGAAAACCGTTTCCCGGTCGGGTAGCAGTGGGCTCATGCAGTAGCAAGCAAAGCCGGCGCGGCACCCAGGCAGCGGCGGCGAAAAGCGGTAAGAATAACGTCTGCGCAGCCGGGCTCGAAACCAAGTTCGCCGCGGGCGGGCCGCGCCGGTACGCTGGCACTAAAATTACAACCGCCGCGCCACATCCGGAAGCCCAACCGCGGGTTTGTACGCCGCAAACGCCAGCGTGGGCGGCCCGTGCTGCCTGCCTAGGGCACTGATACTGGGCGCACTAGGGTGCCCGCTCGGGCGGTAATGCACAGGCTGTGGAAAACTTTGTGCATAACTTAGGAAGCCGGCCGCTGCCGCTCCATGTGCAGCCAGCGCACCTGGTTGTGCGTGACCTCGCGGGCCAGCCGGAAGCCGGCCTTTTCGTAGGTGCGCACGGCGCGGGTGTTGGAGGCCGCCGGCACGATGGTACAGACTTCCACGCCCAGTTCGCGGAAGAGGTATTCCACCAGCGTATTCAGCGCGTCGGTGCCGTAGCCGCGGCTGGTATCGGTGCTGCTGGCAATCCAGATGTCCAGCTCCGTGGAATTGTCCAGCGGGTCGATGCCGTCGTAGTTGACCTGACCGATGAGCCGGTCCTCGGCCAGGATGCCGAACGACTGGCCCTGCGCCGGATCGGACGGGTCGAAGTAGTGCGGCTGGTAGTCGCTGAAGAGCTGCTCCCAGCTGGGCAGGCGGGCGTCGTCGGCGGTGTTGAAAATAAACGGCGTCGCGTCGGAGCGCACGGCCCACTGGTAAAACAGGTCTTTGTCGGCGGGCGTGAGCGGGCGCAGCGTCACGCGGGCGCCCTGCAGCAACGGGGGCAGGCTAGTCATGCTCGAAAGCGGAGAGGTGCGGTGGTCCGCGTAAGATACGACGCGGCGCGGCGGCCGGTGCCACCCCGTGGCCAAACGGCCGCGGCCGCGTGGCCGAACTGCGCCGGTAACTATGCCGGCGCGGCGGCGCACCCGCCGATTTCAACTTACTTTAGGAGGTTCTGTTTCCGCTCCGTTCCCGCCATGCCCACGCCCGCTGCCCCCCCGCCCCCCACCGAAACGACCGACTTGGCCGCGCTACTTGAGCGGCAGCGCGTCCGCAGCGAGGTGCTGCGCCGCGAGGCCCCGGCCGAGCGCGCCGCCCGCCTGCAGCGCCTGCACCAGTGGATAATCCGCAACCGCGCGGCCGTGCAGCAGGCCCTGCACCAGGACTTCGGCAAGCCCGCCGTCGAAACCGACGTGACCGAGCTCTACGCTACCCAGGCCGAAATCCGCCACGCGCTCAAGCACCTGAAGCAGTGGATGGCGCCCAAGCGCGTGAGCACCCCGCTGGCCCTGCTCGGCACCACGTCCTGGGTGCAGTACGAGCCCAAAGGCGTGGCCCTGATCATGGCGCCCTGGAACTACCCGTTTTACCTGGCGGTGGGCCCGTTGGTATCGGCCCTGGCGGCCGGCAACTGCTGCGTGCTCAAGCCCTCCGAAATGACGCCGGCCGTGTCGCGGCTGCTGGCCCAGCTGGTGCAGGAGGTGTTCGAGCCGGCCGAAGTGGCGGTGGTGGAAGGCGGCAAGGATGTGGCCACCGCCCTGCTGGCCCTGCCCTTCGACCATATTTTCTTCACCGGCTCGCCGCAGGTAGGCAAGGTGGTGATGCGCGCCGCCGCCGAGCACCTGACCAGCGTCACGCTGGAGCTGGGCGGCAAGAGCCCGGCCATCGTCGACGCCTCCGCCGACCTGCGCGACGCAGCCGAAAAGCTGGTGTGGGGCAAGTGCGTGAATGCCGGCCAGACCTGCGTGGCCCCCGACTACCTGCTGGTGCACGAGAGCGTGCAGGAGCCGCTGATTGAGGAAATCCGTGGGGTGCTGGGCCGCTTCTACGACGCCGCCGGCGCGGGCGTGGCGGCCTCCCCGTCGTTTGCGCGCATCGTCAACGGCCACCACTTCCAGCGCCTCGCGGGCCTGCTCGAAGACGCCCAACAGCGCGGCGCTGCCGTGGCCCTGGGCGGCGGTGTCGACCAAAGCCAGTGCTTTATCGAGCCCACCGTACTCACCGACGTGCCCGCGGACAGCGCCGTGATGCGGGAGGAAATCTTCGGGCCGCTGCTGCCGGTGGTGCCGTTCCGCACCCTGATGGAAGCAGCCGACTTCGTCAACGCCCGGCCCCGGCCGCTGGCTTTGTACGTATTTGCCCGCAGCGCGGAAGCACAGCGCTACCTGCTCGGGCGCGTGCCCGCCGGCGGCGCCTGCCTGAACGACACCATCATTCACCTGGGCCAGCTGGAGCTGCCCTTCGGCGGGGCCGGCAACAGCGGCATCGGGCGGGCGCACGGGCACTACGGCTTCCTCGCCTTTTCCAACGAAAAAGCCGTGCTGCGCCAGCGGGTGGGCCCCACCGGCATCAAGCTCTTTTACCCGCCCTACACGCCCAAGGTGCAGCGCGTGGTGGATCTGCTGCTCAAATACCTGGGCTAGAAACGACCCGCGCCCCGGCCGCCAACTGCGGCGCCGGGGCGCGGGCTGAACCGGGCAAGCGGACTGGTGCTTACAGCTTCAGGCCCTGAAACGAGCCGTAAATCCGGTGCGAAAGGCCGAAGTACACCAGGAACGCGCCGCTGATGGTGTTGTCGGTCGAGAGGTAGTTGACTTGCCCGTTGGTTTGCGAAGCGGCGGCGTTGTCGAGGGTGACGCTGCTGAAGTCCTCGGCCCGGCCGCGCGGGCTGCCGCTGTTTTCGGGGTTGAACTGCAGGCGCAGCAGGCGGCCGTCCTTGAGCTTGCCGCTGATAACCCAGACGCGCAGCGTCGCCGGCGCCGGGCCCGGCGCCGAGGCGGTGGCGCTGACGTCGCTCAGGTAATACGCCGTGCCGTTGTTTTCCTCGATGAGGACGTGGTTGTTCGGGTCGAGCGGAGCGTCCGGCTGCGGGTCGGCTTTCTTGCTGCCGCAGCCCAGCAGGCCCACCGCCAAAAACAGCGTCAAAACAAACGAGGCAACACGAATCATCGGCGGGGAAGCGGGAAAAAGGGTATCGGAGCCAAAGATAAACCCGGGGCCCGCCAATCCCTGCCCGCCGCCGGGAGCCCGCCCGGCGGCCTTCAGCGCGAAAGGCGGGCCCAGCAAAGCGGAAAAACTAGTCGGCATGCCGAGCTTATCGGCTCGATTGCGTATCTTTTCTAGCCCTATGCCCGCGGCCGGCCCGGCGCCGTCCGCACCTGTCTTCCCACCCGCCGCATGAAGCTCACCGCCGCCCGGCAGCAGTTGCTGCTCGCCCTCGCCGATACGTTTATTCCCAGCCTGCCCGCCGAAACGCCCGCCGCTGAGTTTTGGCAGCGCGCCGGCTCCGCGGGCCTGCGACTGGAGCTGCTGGAAGCCGCCATCGAGGCGCAGCCCACCGCCTTGCAGCAGCAGTTTGCCCAGTTGCTGGCCTTGCTCGACAGCCCGCTGCTGGGCCTGAGCTGGGGCGGGCCGCCGCGCCGCTTCGTGGCGCTGCCGCCGGCCCAGCGCGAAAAGCTGCTGCAGCGCTGGGCGCAGAGCCCGCTGCCGCCGCTGCGCCAGGGCTTTCAGGCCCTGCGCAAGCTGCTCACCTTTCTCTTTTACGCCGACTCCACGCCCGCCGCGCCCAATCCTGCCTGGGCCGCCACCGGCTACCCGGGTCCGCTCAGCGGTTCCGAAGCCCTGGCCGACACCCCGCGCCCGCTGCCCACGCTGCAGCCCGCGCAGGACGTCACCTACAGCTGCGAGGTGCTCGTCATCGGCAGCGGGGCCGGCGGGGGCGTGGTGGCCGGCGAGCTGGCCGCCGCGGGCCACGACGTGCTCGTGCTCGAAAAAGGCCCGTACTGCCACGGCTGCGACTTCACCCAGCGCGAGGCCGAGATGATCGGGCAGCTCTACGACGCGCGCGGCACGTTGGGCACCACCGACGGCGGCGTGACCCTGCTGGCCGGCTCCTGCCTGGGCGGCGGCACCACCGTCAACTGGGCCGGCGCCTTCCGCACGCCCGACTACGTGCTGCAAGAGTGGGCCCAGGAGCACGAGGCGCCCCACTTCACCCAGGCCTCGTTCCAGGCCAGCCTCGACGCGGTGACGGCCGCCCTGCACGTCAACACCGACTACGCGCGCCACAACGGCCAGAACCAGGCGCTGCTCGAGGGCTCGGCCCGGCTGGGCCAGCCCACCCGGCTGATTCCGCGCAACGAGCTGGGGCTGGACGAGTCGGAGCAGCACTTCCGCGGCCTGGGCTACAGCACCTTCGGCGACCAGTACGGCGTGAAGCAGGGCACGTTGAACACTTACCTGAAAACCGCCGCCCAGCACGGCGCCCGCCTGCTGCCCAACACCCAGGTCACGCACCTGACCCGGCAGGCGGGCCGCGCCACCGGCGCCGAAGCCTGGCACACCGCCGCCGACGGCCGCCGCGTGCGCGTGACCGTGCAGGCCCGGCGTGTGGTGGTGGCCGGCGGCGCCATTCAGACTCCCGCCCTGCTGCTGCGCAGCGGCCTGCGCCACCCGCACCTGGGCCTGCACCTGCACTTGCATCCCACGGTGGCCGTCACGGGCATTTACCCTGCCCCAGTGGAGCCCTGGTACGGCCCGAGCATGTCGGTGGTCAACGACGCCTGCACCCGCCTCGGTGGCTCCAATTTCGGCGCCAAAATCGAGACGCCGCCGGCCCACCTCGGGCTCATGGCCATGACCCTGCCCTGGACTTCCGGCGCTGCCCACAAGCGCCTGATGCTGCAGGCCGCGCACCTGGGCTCCTTCATCGTGCTCACGCGCGACCGGGACGGCGGCCGCGTGCGCGTCGACGGGCAGGGCCAGCCGTTGATCAGCTACCGCCTCAGCCCCTTCGACCGGGCCAGTATGCTGGCCGGGGTGCGCGCGGCCGCCGAAATCCACGCCGCGGCCGGCGCCCACACCGTGCTGCTGCCCCACGGCACCCTGCCCACGCTGCGGGTGGAGCAGGGCCGCATTCAGAACCTGGCCGTGCTCGACGGCCTACCCGGCCTGAACTGGGCGCCCAACCGCTTCACCCTCTACAGCGCCCACCAGATGAGCACATGCCGCATGGGCGGCCGCCGCGCCGACCACCCCACCAGCCCCACCGGCGAAACCTACGAGCTGCGCGGCCTCTACGTGGCCGACGGTTCGGCCTTCCCGGCCTGCAGCGGCGTCAACCCCATGCTCACCATCATGGCCCTGGCGCACCACACCGCCCAGCACCTGAAGGCGGATCTGGCGGCCGATGGCCGCAGCCTCACGCAACGGGCGCCAGACATGGCCGAAAGCCGCCGCTAGACCGTCCGCCCGCGGCCGGGGCGGGCGCAAGGACGCGTGCGCTTTTCGCCGTTCCTTTGCGGTTAATCACCGCCGCGCCATGCCCCTGACCACCGTTCCCGCCCCCGCCGAGTACCACACCGACACGCTCATCATCGGCGCCGGGCAGGCCGGGCTGGCGGCGGCCTACTACCTGCAGCGCGCCGGCGTGGCCTGCCTGCTCGTCGACGCGGCCGCGGCGGTGGGGCAGCAGTGGGCCACGCGCTACGACTCGCTGCGGCTGTTTTCGCCGGCTTGGGCCAGCGGGCTGCCGGGGCTGCCCTGGCCCGGCGCGGCGCGGCGCTACCCCACCAAGGACGAAGCCGCCGAATACCTGCGCCAGTACGCCGCGTACTTCGACTTTGCTATTCACCTCAACCAAGCCGTGGTGCACCTGGGCTCCGCCAAGGAAGGTTTTGAGGCTCGCACGGCCGCCGGCACGCGCTACCGGGCCCGGCGCGTAATTGTGTGCACCGGGGGCTACGCCGCGCCGCGCGTACCCGCCTGGGCCGCCGAGCTGCCCCCGGCCGTGGTGCAGCTGCACAGCAGCGCCTACCGCCGCCCCGCCCAGCTGCCCGCCGGGCCGGTGGCCGTGGTCGGCAGCGGCAACTCGGCCCTGCAGATTGCCGCCGACCTGGCCGCCGCGGGCCGCGCCGTCTACGCGGCCTTCGACGCGCGCACCGGCGCCATGCCCAACAACACCCTGATGTGGGCCGCGCTGGAAGCCACCGGCCTGATGCGCGCCTCGCGCCACGGCCTGCTTGGCGGCTGGATGCGGCGGCAGCCCGAGCCCGTGGTGGCCGGCGACCTGCAGCGCCTGCGACGCTTTGCGAATGTGCACTTCATCGGCCGGGCCCGGGGCGCGGCGGCCGCCAGCTTGCAAGGCGAAGCAGCGGTTACTCCCGCGCTGGCGGCCGTGGTATGGGCCACCGGTTACGGCCCCGATTATTCTTGGCTCGACTTGCCCGTGCTCGACGCCGACGGGCAGCCCCAGCACCACCGCGGCCTGAGCCCGGTGCCGGGGCTGGCCTTCCTCGGTTTGCCCTGGCTCGACAGCCGCAGCTCGGCCTTGATGGGCGGCGCCGGCCGCGACGCTCACCGGGTGGTAACCAGCCTTCTGGGTGCAGAAACCCTAGTTGGGCGAAAAAAAGGAAACTAGTAGTGGTCATGCTGAGTTAAAGTGAGTACTTTGGCCTATAGCCTTTCACTTTTTTTGTACTCTTTCATGACGCTGAATTCGCTCGCCGAACAACTGGCTGCGCTGCTCAACCGCCTTCTGGGTGGCCGCAAACCTCAGCTCCAGCCGGTCCCGGTACGCGCCCGCCGCTAGCCCTGGGTTTCTTGTTCGCATTGTCAGCCCCGCCGGTTCGCCCGCGGGGCTTTTTTGCGCCCGACGCATACCAATGGGCCGCCCCAAACGCAGCGCGGGCGGCCTCCCCCGAAGAGAAGCCGCCCGCGTAAGCTGAAAGAGCAAATACCGCTAGCGAATCACCAGCTTGCGCATCACGCTGTTGTTGTCCGCGTCGATTTTGATGTAGTACAGCCCGCTGGCAAAACGCCCCAGGTCCAGGGTGCGGGTAAAGCGGTTGTCGAGTTCGGTGATGGTTTCGCGGTACACCACCGTGCCAATCACGTTCAGCACGCGCAGCTCGGTCTTGCGACCCTCAAAGCCGGTAACGGAAATGTGCACCACGCCCGAGCTGGGGTTGGGGTACACCACGATGCTCTTTTCGTCGGGGGAGGCGGCGGCCCGGGGCGCGCTCTGGCGCACGGCGGGGGCGGCCGTTACGGGTAAACTGCTTTGCAGGCAGCACAAGCTAAAAGCAGTTACCAGAAAACCGTATAGTAGCTGTTTGGACATAAGAAAGCCTAAGGTGTCAAGGCGTCGGAAGTGGGAAAGGAGCTGACGGACGCCGCGTCGGTACACGAAACGTCCGCAAAAGTAACGGCTTATTCTGAAATAAGTTATCAAAATATAGTGCTTGCACAGTAGCTTTCCGATAATCGCGCAATATTTCCGGTTGAACCGGCGTTTTCCTTCGCTTAACCCCCCTGTTTGTTGACTGCTGCTGCCGAGGTCGATTGTGATATTCTAATTATCGGCGGTGGGCTGGCCGGCCTGACCGCCGCCCTCGACCTGGCCGGGCGCGGCTGGCGCGTGACCGTGGTGGAGCGCCGGCACTACCCCTTTCACCGCGTCTGCGGCGAGTACATTTCCAATGAGGTGCTGCCCTACCTGCGCCGCCTCGGCGCCGACCCGGCACCCCTGCAGCCGGCTAGCATTACCCGCTTCGAGCTGACGGCGCCCGGCGGCCGCAGCCTGAGCGCCCCGCTCGATCTGGGCGGCTTCGGCGTGAGCCGCTACGCCCTCGACGAATTCTTGTACCAGCGGGCCACGGCGCGGGGCGTCGCGTTTCGCCTCGGCTCCACTGCGGCCGATGTGCAGTTCGAGGCCGCCGCAAACCGGTTTGCGGTGACGCTGAGCGGCGGCGAGGCGCTGACGGCCCGCGTGGTGTTGGGCGCTTACGGCAAGCGCGCCACCCTCGACCGGCAGCTCGACCGCGCCTTTTTCCGGCAACGCTCGCCCTATGTGGGCGTCAAGTACCACCTGCGGCTCGACTTTCCGCCGGATCTGATTGCCCTGCACAACTTCGCCGACGGCTACGCGGGGCTGTCGGCGGTGGAAAACGGGCGCTACTGCTTCTGCTACCTCACCACCCGCGCGCAGCTGCGCCGCCACGGCAGCATTCCGGCGCTGGAAGCGGAGGTGCTGAGCCAGAACCCGCATCTGCGGCGCGTGCTCACGGAAGCCGAGCGGCTGTACGCGGCGCCCGAGGTCATCAACGAAATTTCCTTCGCTCCTAAAACCTGCGTGGAGCAGCACGTGCTCATGTGCGGCGACGCGGCCGGCCTCATCACCCCGCTCTGCGGCAATGGCATGGCCATGGCCATGCACGGCGCGGCCCTGGCCGTCGGCCACACCGATGCCTTCTTGCGCGGGGAGCTGACGCGCCCGGCTCTGGAAGCGGCCTACACCCGCGACTGGCACCGACACTTTGCGGGCCGCCTGCGCGTGGGGCGCTGGGTGCAGGGCCTGTTCGGCGGCCCGCGCCTCACCGATGCGGTGGTGGGCACGCTGCGCCACGCCCCGGCCGTGGTGCAAGCCTTGATGCGCCAGACGCACGGACGGGCGTTTTGAGCCGGGCGGCACGGCCGCGCGTGGTATTGTTCCGGGGCAATGGCGCATTGCCAGGTCCAGCTGGGCAGTTTTTCCGTATACTGTCCTTGCATGACCACCAGCTACCTCAGCGCCATCGGCACGGCAACGCCGGCGCACCGGCTTTCCCAGCCGCAGATTGCCGAATTCATGGCCCGCGCGCACGGAATGGACGAAGCGGGCACGCGCAAGCTGCGGGCCATTTACCGCATGTCGGGCATCGGCTACCGCCACACCGTGCTGCCCGACTACGGCCGAGCGGAAGGCGCTTACACCTTTTTCCCCAACACGGCCGACCTGGAGCCCTTCCCCACTGTGGGTGCCCGCATGCGGGTGTACCGCCGCGAGGCCCTGCCCCTGGCCGCCGAAGCCGCGCTGGATTGCCTGCGCCAGGCCCCCGAAATCGACCCGCTGACCATCACCCACCTCGTGTCGGTGAGCTGCACGGGCATGTACGCCCCGGGCCTCGACATCGAGCTGGTGCAGCACCTGGGCCTACGCCCCGACGTGCAGCGCACCTGCGTGAACTTTATGGGCTGCTACGCGGCCTTCAACGCCCTGAAGCTGGCCGACGCCTTCTGCCGGGCTGATGCGCGCAGCCGGGTGCTGGTGGTGTGCACCGAGCTCTGCACCCTGCACTTTCAGAAGCGCACCGAGGAAGACCACCTCGTGGCCAACGCCTTGTTCGGCGACGGGGCCTCGGCGGCGCTGGTGCTGGGCGAGCCCGCCGCCGGCCGCCCCAACCTGGAGCTAGCCGCCTTTCACTGCGGCCTGGAGCCCGACGGGCAGGCCGACATGGCCTGGCACGTCAACGACTTTGGCTTCGAAATGACCCTGTCGAGCTACGTGCCGCGGCTGGTGAAGCAGGGCATCCGCAAGCTCACCGAGGGCTTGCTGCGCCACCTGCCCGTGCGCCTGCCCGACGTGCGCCACTTCGCTATTCACCCGGGCGGGCGCCGCATTCTGGAGGCCATCGAGCAGGAGCTGGGCCTCACGCCGGCCGACAACCGCCACGCCTACAAGGTGCTGCACGAGGTCGGCAACCTGTCTTCGGCCACGGTGCTCTTTGTGCTGCGCGAGCTGCAGCAGCACCTGCTGCGGGCCGACGACGGCGCGCCGGTGCTCAGCTTCGCCTTCGGCCCTGGTCTGACGCTGGAAGCCATGCTGCTGCGGGTGGCATATGCGTAAGTTAGCCAGGGTATGTAGGTAGGGGTTTCGTTCAGACGATACCCGACTGCTAGCCTCTTGCCCAAGAAAACGCCTACCCAATACCCTCACACCCTGATCTGATGCCTGACTTCGCGCGGCGCTCCGACAAGGCGGAGCTGATGGACGACCTGACGCTGGCCTCCGACGCGCTGCGGCAGAACCTCGACGAGCTGGAAACCATCAACACCCGGCTGGGCGGCTACGCGGTGGTGACCGACGCGCTGGCCCGGCTGGCGCGGCGACGCCCGGCGCGGCCCCTGCAGATTGTGGACGTGGGCAGCGGCGGCGGCGACACCCTGCGCCACCTCGCCCGCTGGGCCCGGCGGCGGCAGCTGCCCGTCGAGCTCGTCGGCGTCGATGCCAACGCGTTTATGGTCGATTACGCAGCCCAGCGCAGCGCCGGGTTTGCCGAAATCAGCTTCGCGCAGCAGGACATCTTCGCGGCCGATTTTGCCTGCCGCCGGCCCGACATCATCACCAGCAGCCTATTTTGCCACCATTTCACCGACGAGCAGCTGGTGCAGCTGCTGCGGCAGTGGCAGCAGCAGGCGCGGGTGGCCGTCGTGGTGAACGACCTGCACCGCCACCCGCTGGCCTACCACAGCATCCGCTGGCTCACGCGGCTGTTGGGCGGCTCGTACCTCGTGCAGCACGACGCGCCGCTGTCGGTGCTGCGCGCCTTCCGCCGCCACGACTGGCAGCGGCTGCTGCGGCAAGCGGGCATTGCGCGGTACGAATTGCGCTGGCGCTGGGCGTTTCGCTGGCAGCTGGTGCTGCCCGCCGCTTCGTCCGACGCCGCCTGAGCCGTACTTTTGGGCATACCCCGCACCTCATGAAGTCACCGCTACTGCTGCTGAGCCTGGCCCTGCTGGGCTTTTCGGCCTGCCAATCGGACAACAAACCCGCCGCCGGCGTGGAGCTGGCCAGCCGCCGCCTGCCCGAAGGCCTGACCTACACGCTGCCCACCGACCAGCTGTTTGCGCCAAACGACGCCAAGCTCACCGATCAGGCCGGCAATTCCTTGGAAGCCCTGGCCGGGCAGCTGCAAAAGCAGCAAGCCAAGCAACTCATCATCCGCTGCTACACCGATGAGCAGGGCGACGAAGGCAAAAACCTGGCCCTGACGCAGGAGCGGGTTCAGTCGGTGGGCGCGTGGCTGCGCGAGCACGGCGTGGCCGCGCCCGTCGAGCTGCAGGGCATGGGCCAAGCCAACCCCGGCGCGGCCGGGCAGGGCCGCAACCGCCGCCTCGAAGTGGTGGTAATGCAGTAGCCCCGCGGCTAGCCCCACAGCTCCGCCGCCACCCGAAACGTGTTGGCGTGGGCCTCCACGATGTCGGCCACGCGCTCGGAGTAGCCGCCGCCCATGCACACCACCACCGGCAGCTGGTGGCGGTGGCACAGCTCCAGCACCAGCCGGTCGCGCTGCCGGCAGCCCTCCCGGGTCAGCGCCAGATGCCCCAGCTTGTCGGTGGCCAGCACGTCGGCGCCGGCGAGGTAAAAGACGAACTCGGGCTGCTCCTGGTCGAGCAGGCGCGGCAGCGTGTCGGCCAGCAGGCGCAGGTAGGTGGCGTCGTCGGTGCCGTCGGGCAGGGGCAGGTCCAGGTCCGACTGCTCCTTGCGGGCCGGGTAGTTGCGGCCGCCGTGCATCGAAAACGTGAACACCCGCGGCTCGTGGCGAAACAGCGCGGCCGTGCCGTTGCCCTGGTGCACGTCCAGGTCCACGATGAGCACCTTGGCTATGCCTTCGTGGCGCAGCAGGTAGTTGGCCGCCACGGCTTGGTCGTTGAGCAGGCAGAACCCCTCGCCTCGGTCGGCAAAGGCGTGGTGGGTGCCGCCGGCCACGTTCAGGGCCACGCCGGTGTGCCGCGCTAGCCGGGCGCATTGCACCGTGCCGCCCAGGATGGCCACCTCGCGCGCCACCAGCGCCTCCGACCACGGAAACCCCGTGGCGCGTTCTTCCTGCCGCGTGAGCTGGCCCTGCACGAGGCGGTGGTAGTAGCCCGCCTCGTGGGTTTCGAGTATGTATTTTTCCGGCAGCGGCGTGGGAGCGAAGAGGCTTTCTTCGGGCAGCGTGCCTTCGCGCACCAGCTGCTCGGGCAGCAGCTCGTATTTGAGCATGGGAAAGCGGTGGCCAGCGGGCAGCGGGTGGGCGTAGAGCGGGGCCCAAGCCACGGGCAGCAGATGGGGCGGCAGGGCCGGATGGGGAAGCGTCACAGGCAGCAACAACCGCAAACCCGCGGCCGGGGTTACGTCATTGGAGCTGCATCAGCAGCCATTCCACGGCCGGCGCCTCGTCGTCGAAGTAACGGTAGGTCAGGTTCAGGTCGCGCCCCTGGGTGGTGACAGAGGCCGTAGCCAGGCGGGCAAACACGTCGTGGGCCTGCACCACGGCCCCGAAGCGGTAGCCGCCATCCGCGACGGCAGCGGGCATCCACTGGTGCATGACGTGCTGCTGCTCGCTGGCCGAAAACGGCTGCATCAGGCGCTGGTCGACGAGCAAACGGCCGTCGGCACGGCGGGCCAGCAGGCGCGTGACGTGGCCGAGCAGGGCGCGCAGCTCGTCTTCGCTTCGCTGACCAGGGTGGTAAGTCAGGCGGGCAAAGCCGGCCGGATCATCGCTGATGCGGCCGGCCCGGTTCTCAAAATACAGGCGCAAGGAAAGCTGGAGGTAAAAGGCGGCACAGGTGGTAACCGGGAAAGCCGCAAATAGTTGGGCGGGGCCGCAAGAACCCGCTCAGTTGGGCGTAATAGCGGTGGCGCGCAGCTCCTGGTCGGCCACGGTGCAGAAATACTCGCGGGCCATGGGCAGGTCGGCCTCAGCCACGCAGTGCGCGTGCGCCGGCGACTGGCTACGGGCGGTGCAGGTGCATTCGCAGATGGCGAGCAGGGTGGTAGGGGTGAGGGCTTGGGGCAGGAGGTGGGGCCGCAGGGCGTGCACGTAGTTCTGCACCCACCGGGTATAGTGGTACAGTCCCACGGCAGACCGCAGGTCGTAAGGAGTCAGCATGAAGGCAATAGGCGTGGAAGGGAGCGGGTGTACCGAAGTACCCCGCAATATAAAACCACGGTATGATATCATGCTATTTTGCCGGGCTTTTGTCGGGAAGCACGGTAATCCGCCGTATTCTCCCGCCCAACACGCCGGGCGTGAATGCAAAAATCCCCGCCTCCGGGGAAGGAAGCGGGGATGCTGTGAAGCGTACTGGACTCGAACCAGTGGCCTCCACCGTGTCAAGGTGGTGCTCTAAACCAACTGAGCTAACGCTCCGGACGGGGTGTTGCCCGAAGTCACAAACTTAATCTGGTAAGATAATGCGTTGCAAGCACTGGGTCAAGAAAATTTTTCGAAACGAGCTGGACCGGTGCAACCCGGGGCTGCTGGCTTTAGTATAGAACCCTGCTAATGCGGCTGTAACCTAAGTAGGATAAACGGCGGCGTAGCCTAACTATCAAGCCTTTTCGTCATGAAAAAAATTGCACTCATTTTGTCGCTGTGCGCCCTTTGCGGTGGCAGCGCCTTTGCCCAACGCGGGGTCGAAGGCATCCGCAAATCGTCGGATTATCAGACCACCCCGGACTCGCGCAACAACGGCTTCGGCCTCAAAGGCGGTTGGAACGCCTCGACCATCCGCGGCGCCGAGCAGAAAAACTACTCCGACCTCTCGGCCCGCAACAACTTCCACGCCGGGGCCTACGCCCAATTCGGCTTCTCGCCCCAGACCTCGTTGCAGGTAGAAGCGCTCTACAGCCGGCAGGGCTACAAAGCCGCTTCGCAGTACCGCACCACCAGCGCCGGCGCCCCGAACACGGCCAAGTACGAAACCCAGCTCGACTACGTGCAGGTGCCGGTGATGTTCGTCTACAACTTCGTCGACAACGTGAGCTTCCACGTGGGGCCGCAGGTGTCCTTGCTGGTCAACGCCAAGGAAAACAAGAACTCGGTGAACCTGTCGGACCGCAACTACAACTCGCTGGACTACGGCGCCGTGGGCGGCATCGAGGCCCGCGTGGGGCCGGCCCGCATCGGCGGCCGCTACGTGCTGAGCCTGGGCGACATCTACAACGACCCGAAAATGGAAAACGGCGTGATGACGCCCGACAGCCGCATCGACAACATCAAGAACAGCGTGATTCAGGTGTACGTGGGCTTCGGCTTCTCGCAGTAGCCTGTCCCGCTAACGTCGTTGCACCCGCTTCAGGAAGCCAGCCCCCACCGGGCTGGCTTCTTTGTTGCTGCTTACCTTGAACGGCCGCTCAGGACTTCCCTTGGTCTGCTTTTTCACCGCTCCGCCATGCCCGCCGTCAGCGCCGCCCTCGACGCCCTTAACCAACAACGGGAATTACTTACCCAGCAGGGCATGGGCCTGCTGGGCGCCTGGGCCCTGCTCAATCTGCTGTTGAGCGGGTGGCTGGTGGCGCGCACCGGCCGGCGCACGGTGCGGCACCATTTCCACCTGATGAACGTGGCCTGGGGCGCCGTCAACGCGCTCATTGCCACTTGGGGCATTGTGCAGGCGCAGCCCCTGCACGCGGCGGGCCGCACGCTGGCCGCCAGCCTGCAGGCGCAGTTCGAGCTGGAAAAGCTGCTGCTCCTGAACGCGGGGCTCGACGTGGCCTACCTCGCCGCCGGCGCTTGGCTGCTGGCCCGGGCGGCGCGGGCCGGGGAGGCGCGGCCCGAGCGGCTGCGCGGCTTTGGGCAGTCGGTGCTGCTGCAGGGCGCGTTTCTGCTGGCGTTTGATGCGGGGCTGTACGGGCTGAGTCACCGCTTTGCGGCGGCGCTGCTGGCCTTGGTGCCATAAGCAGTAGGCCGCAAACAACAACCGCCCGGCCGCTTACACGGTCGGGCGGTTGCCTTCAGAGTGAGGCGCTTGGCGGCAATTACTTCCCGCCAATCTTCTCGATCAACGTCTTGTTAAACGCGGGCAGGTCGCCGGGGTTGCGGCTGGTCACCAGGTTGCCGTCGACGACGACCTCGGAATCCTCCCAGCGGCCGCCGGCGTTCTTGATGTCGGTTTTGAGGCTGGCCCAGCTCGTCACGTTCTTGCCGCGCAGCACGTCGGCTTCCACCAGCAGCCAGGGACCGTGGCAAATAGCGCCCACTACCTTGCCGGCGCGCACAAAATCGGCGGCGAATTGCACGGCCTTGGGCTCGGTGCGCAGCACATCGGGGTTCATTTGCCCGCCCGGCAGCACCAGCGCGTCGTAATCGGCCGGCTTGGCCTGGTCCAGGGTTTTGTCGACGCTGACCTTGTCGCCCCAGTCTTTCTGGTCCCAGCCCTTGATGGAGCCGCTCTTAAGTGACACGATGTCGACGTCGGCGCCCGCGTCCTTGAAGGCTTTGACGGGTTTTTCCAGTTCCGATTGCTCGAAACCGTCGGTGGCCAGTACGGCTATGTGTTTGCCTTTCAGCGCGTCGTTGCCGAAAATGCTCATGGTAGTAAGTGTTTTGGGGTGGTGTGGAAACGAAAACCGGAACCACCCGCGGGGGCTGGTTCCGGTTCTGGCTTAACGGCAAATCCACGGCGAGGTTGTTTCAGAGGCGCCGGGCGGGGCTTATTCGTCGGGGTGGCCGGCGGCCTTGCGCTGCTGCTTGAAATGGCGGCGCAGCTCCTGCACGCGCTCATCGAAGCCGTCGGCATCGTAGCTGATGTCCTCCACGTCGAGCTGGTCGAGTAGGTCCATCAGCGCGTCGGTGTGTTCGGCGCGCTTGCCGTTGGTGAGGCTCACGTAGGCCATTTCCGACCACAGCAGGGCCTTCAGGCGCAGGCCCTCGGCATCGAGCATCTGCATTTCCACCACTAGGCGGGAGTTATCGAAATGAATCAGCTGGGTGCGGATGAGCACCTGCTCGCCGTGGTTGGCGGGCTTGAGGTAGCTCAACTGGTGCTTGGTAATCACCCAGGCGGCCCGCTGCTCGCGGGCCTGCTGGCCCAGGTTGAGGGCGTAGTGGCGCAGGGCGTGCTCCTCGCGGGCGTTGAGGAAGTAGTCGAGGTAACGGGCGTTGTTGAGGTGGCCCAGCTGGTCGCAGTCCTGGAAGTAGATGCGGTGGCGCGACTCGGGGGTGCGCACCAGAGTAGGTGTGGTCATAGGGGCGGGTTGCTACGGCCGCAAGGTACGCGAATGCGCCGCGGGCGTTGCGCACCGCCCCGCGGGGCGGCCGTGGGGCCGCCGTTCAGTGACGGCCCGCGCGGCTTAGCCTTTCTGGCCGGTGCAGTGGCGCTGCACCGAGCGCAGGCGGCGTACCACGTCGCTTACTTCGGCTTCGCTGGTGGTGTAGAGGGGCAGGGTAATGGCGTCGATGCCCGACTTGCTGCCGCCCTGGGCCGCCGGGCGGCGCAGTAGCTTTAGCTCGTAGTGGGCCGGGTCCTTGGCCTCGGCTTTCATCAGGGTGTAGCTCACGGCCCCGATTTCGCTCCAGTCCAGGCCCAGGCTCAGCTCGAACTCCACCTTGGCGTCGGTCTTGGCGTCCCAGCTGCTGCCGTTTTTGCTGTTGCCGACGGAGATGTTCAGGGAGCTGGGGTTGTTCGGGGTGCGGTACTTGCGCACGGTTTGGCGCACCCCGCAATTAGCCAGGGACACCAGCACTTCCGCCGGCTCCTCGGGCTTGGGGTCGACCATGAGGCGGTTGAGCTGCTTGGTCAGGGCCTGCAGCTCGGCGGCCGGGGCTTGGGCGTGGGCGCTGCCGAAAGTCAGCAACGTAAAGGCCAAGGGGGCGACAAGCGTTTTGAGCATGGTCGTAAGCAAACCGTGCAAGGTGAAACCGGGACTTCGGCCTGGCACGAACAGGCGGGAGTCAGGGCGTCAGATGCAGGTGGGCCGGGCGACGTTGCCTAGCCCGGGCGTGCTCACCGGATTTTATTTTGCGCGCTTGGGCCTGGCTCGTTTCGGCAGGGTGTAGATGTCGGCCAGCACCGCATCCGCGGCGGGCTTGCGCGCGTCGGCGGGCGTATCGAACACGCAGAGCACGTGCTGCTCGTCGAGCACGGCCATGCCCTCGGCGCGGTCGTGGCCGGCGCGGTGCGGCACGTCGAACAGCCGCTGCAGGCGCTCGGGGTGGTGCAGGGTGTGCCGGGCGTGGGGGCCGAGCATGTCGGGCCAGCAGTACACGGCAATGGTGCCGTCGAGGTCCATGGTGGGGCCAGCCAGCAGGTACAGGTCGCGGTCGAGCAAGCGCAGCTCGCGCAGGCCCATGCCGCCCAGGTCGAGGAAGTGCTTGTGGTAGCGGTTGGCAGTGCCGGGCAGCTTGGCCAGGCGCAGCTGGCCGTGCTTGTCGGGCCGCGGCAGCAGCTCTAGCACCACGGCCCAGCCGCGCAGCACCGGTCCGCGCAGGCCCACAAACACCCGCCCGTCGGGCGCGGCGGCTAGGCCTTCGATGTCGAAGCCGTTGTCTTTGCCGGGCAGCTGGAGAAAAGGACCCAGGTGCTCGTCGCGGCGCAGCAGGTGCAGCAGCTCGTTGGCGCCGCCGCGGGGGCGCAGGGCCGCCGCAAACAGCAAGCGGTCCGGCCGGTCGGGGTCGGGGGCGGTGCGCCGCAGCGTGAAGTTGCCGGTAACCGGGTCGGGCAGCAGCGGCACCCGGGCCAGCAGGTAGCGGTTGGCGTCTGCCTCCACCTCGGCCAGCTTGCCGAGCTGCTTAGGCGCGTCGAGGTGCTCGGGGTCGGGCTTCTGGCGCTTGCGGCTGTGCGAGCCAATCAGCCAGAGGTAGTGCCCGGCCTCGGCTAAGCCTTCGAGGTCGACTTCCTGCTCTTGGCTGCCGGGCAGGTCCAGCAAATCTGCCAGCCGAAACGAAGCGTGCTGCCCAAACGAGCCGTCGGGCTGCCGGCGCAGGCGTTCCAGCGTGGCGCTTTCGTCGCCGGCCAGCCAGAGGTTGTCGCCCGTTAGCAGCACCGACGAGAGCCCGTCGCGCACGTGTTTACCGGCCGCGTTCCGGCTGCGTTCGGGGGCGAAGTGCAAGGCGCAGGTGCGGATGCGGGGCATGAGGACGCTTAGTTGCCGGCCCGCTGTTCGCGCAGCTTCTGCTGAATCTGCGGTTTGCGCTGCTGGTAGAGCTGGTACTGAGCCGGCGTCATGATCTGCTTGAGCTGGCCTTCGGAGGTGGTATTGATGCGGCGCAGGGCGCTGCCCAGGGCAGCTTTGTCGGTGCCAAACCGGGCTTGGGCGGCGTTGACTTGCTCCACCGTGGTGGCCAGCACCTGCCGGATGCGCTGGGTCTGGTCGTCGCGCAGCTTGAGCTCATCGGCCATGACGGCGGCCAAGTCGCGCACGTTTTCGCGGCGGATTTCCTCGGCGGAGCGGGGCTCGACGGCGGTGCTGGTGGCGGCTTCGCGCTTGGCGCGGCGGCGGGCGCAGCTGGTGGCCAGGGTGAGCATCAGCAACAGGGCCAGCAGCCAGAATCGGGGGCGGAACATACAGAGCGGGAAGAAGAGAGAAGGGAGTTCGGGCGTGCATACGCGAAATCCGCCGCCGGGTGGCACAGCCGCGCCCTCAGCTGCCCGGGTATTCGCGGCCGAGCTGCTCCATCACCCGTTCCAAGGCGGTGCATACCTGCTCAGTGAGCTGCCGCAGCCGGTCGGGCGCCGGTGCGCCCGCGTGGCCGGCGGTTTCCAGTTCGCGCAGGGCGGGCAGCAGGCCGTTGAGCCCGAGGCCGCCCACCGAGCTTTTTAGAAAGTGAGCGTTGTCGGCCAGCGCCGGCCAGTTCTGGGCCGCGCAGTGCTGCCGCATCTGGGCCAGCACCGGGGGTGTGGTGCGCGCAAACAGGCCGACCATGTGCCGCAGAAAGCCCGGGTCATCGGCGGCGAGGCGGCGCAACGGAGCCAAGTCCAGCGGCGCGGCCGGTTCGGCCACCGCCGGCGGGGCTTCGGCGGACTCGGCATAGGGCGTGGGCGGCGCGGACTCGGGCTGGGCCACTAGCTGCTGCAGCGTGGCCAGCAGCTTGGCCTCCTGAAACGGTTTGGAAATGTAGCTGACGAAACCGGCCTGCCGGCAGCGGGCTGCTTCGCCGGGCAGGGCGTGGGCCGTCAGGGCCACGATGGGGGTGCGGGCACGCGCGGCGTCGGGGTGGGCCAGCATGTGGCGGGCAGCCGTCACGCCGTCCATGCCCGGCATCTGAATGTCCATCAGCACCACGTCGTAGCGCTGCCGCTCGAAGAGGTCCAGGGCCTGCAGGCCGTTGACGGCCGTGTCCACGGTGGCGCCCCAGCGGCGCAGCAGCGTGGCGGCCAGCAGCTGGTTCACGGCGTTGTCTTCGGCCAGCAGCACCCGGCAGGGCGGCAGGCTGCCCGCGGCCGGTGGCGCAGCCGGGGCGGCCGCGGCGGGTTGCTGCGCCGGCGGCAGGGGCAGCTCCACGTGGAAGGTGCTGCCCTGGCCCGGGGTGCTTTCGGCCCAGATGTGGCCGCCCAGCAGCTCCACCAGCCCGCGGCTAATGCTCAGGCCTAGCCCCGACCCGCCAAACTCGCGGGCGGTGCTGGCTGAAGCCTGCGTAAACGGCTCGAAAATGAGGGCCAGCTGGTGCGGGGCAATGCCGATGCCGGTGTCCTGCACGGCCAGGTGAAAGGTAGCCGCCTCGGGGCCGTCGGCCACCCAATGGCCGCGCAGCGTGACTTGGCCCTGGGCCGTAAACTTGATGGCGTTGCCGAGCAGGTTGAGCACAATCTGGCGCAGGCGGTGCGGGTCGCCGAGCACCAGGGCCGGCGGGGCCGCCGGCAGCTCCAGCCGCAGGCCAATCTGCTTTTCGGCGGCGCGCAGCTGCTGGCTGTCGAGCATGTCGCGCAGCAGGGCGTGGAGGTCAAACGGAATGTATTCCAGGCGCAGCTTGCCCGCCCCCAGCTGCGCCGCCGACAGCACGTCGTTGATGACCACCAGCAGGTGGTCGGCCGATTGCCGGATCAGCGCCAAGTAGTGCGCCTGGGTCGTGTCGAGCGGGCTTTGGGCCAGCAGCCCGGCCATGCCCAGGATGCCGTTGAGCGGGGTGCGTACTTCGTGGCTCATGTTGGCCAGAAACTCCTGCTTGACGCGGGCGTTTTCCTCGGCCGCGTCCTTGGCCGAACGCAGGGCCTGCTGCACGCGCTTGAGCTCGGTGATGTTGCTGTCGACGCCGAGCACCAGCACTTCCCCGTCGCTCTGCACGAAGGGCCGCTTGATGCTGTGGAAGCAGAGCACCTCGCCGTCGGCGCGCAAAAAGATTTCCTCCACCGCCAGCTGCGTCCCGGTCTGGATGACTTGCTGGTCCTGGGCGTGGTAGCGGGCTACCGTGTCGGGGTTTTCGTGCAGGTCCTCGATGGTGCGCCCAATGAGGTCTTCCACCGTGCGCCCGAACAGGTCGGCCGTGGCCTGGTTGGCCAGCACGTAGCGGCCGTCGGCGTCCTTGAGGTACACCAGGTGCGGCACCGAGTCGATGACCTGCCGCACCAAGCGGCTTTGCTCGGCGGTGCGGGCGCGGGCGCGCTGCCGCTCGTCCTCGTCGTGCTTCTGCTGGGTCACGTCCTCGCCCGAGCCGATGATTTCGCGGGGGCGGCCGGCGGCGTCGCGGGCAAACACGCTTTCGCGCACGCGCAGCCAGAGCACCGCGCCGTTGCGGTGGCGCAGGCGGTACTCGGTGGTGAGCAGCACCCCGTCGCCGGCTTGCCGCAAGGCGTTGCGGTGAGCTTGCAGCACCGGTTGGTCTTCGGGCAGCACCAAATGGCCGAACATGCCGGGGCCCATGGCTTGCAGGTCGCCTTCGGAATAGCCCAGCACGCCGACCACTTGCTGGTTGCAGTAGAGGTTGCGGCCTTCCTGCAGGTCGTAGAGGTAAATGATGTTGGGCACCGTGTCGGACACGCGGGCCAGAAAATGGCGGCTGCGGGCCAGTTCCTCGGTGGCGCGGCGCCGTTCGGTCACGTCTTCGGCCGAGCCCACCACCTGCCGCACCCGCCCCATGTCGTCGCGGTCGAATACCGTGATTTTGATCAGCAGCCAGCGCCACGACCCGTCGCGGTGCAGCATGCGCACTTCCGCTTCGAGCAGGCCGCCGTCAACCAGCGTGGAGTACCGGCCGAAGATGCCCAGGAGCGTGGGCACGTCGTCGGGGTGCATGAGCATGCGCATGGCGCCGGGGGCGAGGCGCTGCAGCTCGGTGGGGGCGTAGCCGAGCACCACTTCAGACTGGTCATTGCAGTAGAGCAGCCGCCGTTGCAGCATGTCGTACAAGAACACCAGCGTGGGCAGCGTATCGTTGATGCGGGCCAGCAAGAGCTGGCTGCGGCGCAACTCGGCTTCGGCCCGGCGCCGCACGCTGATGTCGGTCAGGTACACGTTGGCCGCGCCCTGGGCCGGCAGCGGTACCACCGTCCAGATGTAAAAGTGCCCGTCGAGCGGGTATTCCGTGGTGCGGGGCCGCTGCTCGGCTATGGCTTCGGCAATGTGGCGGCGCAGAAAGGCGGCGGTTTCCTGGTTGGCCGGGTCGGCGAGGGCCGCGCGCACGGGGCCGGCGGCGGCGTTGGCGTAGCGCAGCTCGCCCTGCAGGTCGGCCGTCAGGATGGGGTTCGGGCTCTGCTCCGACAGCTCCGAGAGCTGCTGAATGCGCCGCTGAGCGTGGTGCTGCCGGGTTACGTCTTCGTAGTTCCACAGGTGCAGGGCCACGGCCGGTCCTTGGTGCAGCGGCAAATAATGGCCCTGCAGCACGCGTCCGTCGCGCAGGTCGAAGCTCTGCTGCTCGGCCCGGGCGGGGTCGGCAATGGCGCGCTCCGCCCAGGCCGCGAAGGCCGCCGCGTCGGCGGGCGGGTTGCTGGCGCGGGCCAGCACCGCCGCCGTGTGCTGGCCCAGCAGGGCCGCGGGTGGATCGGGCAGGCCCAGCAGGTCGCACAGGAGCTGGTTGGCCAGGGCCACCTGCCGCGTCGGCGTTTCGGCCAGCACGGCCGTGGGCAAGGTTTGCAGCAGCAAGCTCAGCTGGGCGGCCGTGGCCGTGCGCTGCTGCTCCACTTGCTGTTGCAGGGCCTCTAGCTGGGCTTGCGCGGCTGCGAGTTGCTGCTCGGCCTGCTGGCGGGCGTGGCGGTCCTGGGCCCAGCGGCGGACGCGGACCAACTGGTGACGGCTAAGGCGGGCGGATTCGGAACGCATAACTACAGCACGGAATAGGGCGCCGCGGCGCCGCTGCCTAGCGCACCCGCACCTCGTTGTTCTGAATCATACGGTAAATAGTGGACTTGCCGATTTTCAGCACGTGCGCCACCTGCAAAATATTGCCATTGTGCGCATCCAGGTGGCGTTGCACGATGCCGGCTACCTGCTCGCGCAAGGATTCCTGCCCGTTGGCTTCGGCTTCGGGGTGCAGGGTGTTGCGCAGGGAAAGGTCCTTGGGCGTGATAGTGTCGCTCTCGGCCAATACCGCGGCCAGCTCCACCACGGCCTTCAGCTCACGCACGTTGCCGGGGAAGGGGTACTGCAGCAGCTTCTGGCGGGCCGCCTCCGAGAAGCGCAGCAGCGGCAGCGAGTTTTGCAGGCAGAACTCGCGCAGGAAGGTTTCGGCCAGCAGCAGCACGTCGGCGCCCCGCTCGCGCAGGGGCGGCAGCACGATGGGCAGGCCCAGCAGGCGGTAGTACAGGTCCTGGCGGAAGCGGCCTTCCTTCACTTCCTCGCCCAGGTCGCGGTGGGTGGCCACCATCAGGCGCGCGTCGAAGGGCACGGGCTTGGTGCCGCCCACGCGCATCAGTTCGCGCTCCTGCAGCACGCGCAGCAGCTTGGCCTGCAGGTTCAGGTCCAGCTCGGCAATTTCGTCGAGAAACAGCGTGCCGCCGTGGGCCTGCTCGAAGTAGCCCACGCGGCGCGTCACGGCCCCGGTGAAAGCGCCCTTTTCGTGCCCGAACAGCTCCGACTCAATCAGGTCGCGCGGCACGGCGGCCACGTTGACGGCCACGAACGACTGCTCGCGCCGCGGCGACTGGTAATGAATGGCTTTGGCCGCCAGTTCTTTGCCGGTGCCCGTTTCGCCGCTCAGCGACACGGTGATGCTGGTGCGGGCGGCCTTCTCGATCAGGCCCAGCAGCTCCTTGATTTTGGGGCTGGTGCCCACGATGGAGCGGGCCGGGTCGAACTTCTGGCCGACTTGCTGGCGCAATTGGGCGTTTTCGCGGCGCAAAGCCAGTTGCTCCCCGACTTTCTGCGCGCTGAACCACAGGCGCTCGGCCGTGTCGGCTTCCTTCACGAAGTAGTCGTAGGCGCCCTTCTTGAGCAGGTCGACGGCCGTGCTCACGTCTTCCTGGGCCGAAATGACGATGATGGGCACGTCTGGCAGCCGCTCGCGCAGCTGCGTCATGACCTGCTCGCCGGAGGCATCGGGCAGGGAGTAATCCAGGGTAATCAGGTCCGGCGTTTCACTGGCTAGATGCTGGAGGCATTGCTGCCCCGAGGCAAACTGCCGCACGGTGTAATCCGGGTTTTGCGAGAGTTTGTAAGCCAGCAGTTCGCTGTACCAGGCGTTGTCTTCGACGATGAAAACGGTGAGGGAGGGCGAAGGCATGGGGTGGGGTATTCGCCCCGCCGCTCAGCCAAAAGCCAAGCCGCGGGCATGGGAATGGGGTTATTCCCGGTGAGTTTGTTTTCGACGTTGCAATAGGGACAAAGGAGCGCGTGCCGCTAGTATAGGGCATTCTGAGCAGGCTGCCAACTATTCCCAAAATGGGATGAGTATTCCTGTTCGTAGATAATATAGTTTTCTTTATATAATCATAAAATGCTGATAATTAACTACTAGCTGCTTGGCACGGTGGGGCGGACATAGAATTGCCAACTGCGCGGTATGCCGAACATTCACCCGCGGCTGATACACCTGCGCAATTATGAAACATCTTGTCTCACTGCTGAATAACGCGGCCCAGGGCTTGTTCTTGGGCGCCACACTGGCATGGGGAGCCCCTGCTACCGAGGCGGCCGCTCAGGCCTCCCTCACTCCGTATTATTCCAAATTTGCGACGCCCGCCTCCCCGGACCAGTACAGCGTGCAGCGCAACGGCGTGCTGTGCGTGGGCTGCGGCGTGGCCAACCCCGACCGGGCCGCCGACAACACGCTCGCCAACTACGCGACGGTGCAGCAGAGCGTAGGCGCCGGCAACCGCGCCGCCCTGCGCCTGAGCCTGAACGGTACGGCCCCGGCCCTGCACCGCGTGGGCGTGGTGGTCAGCAGCGGCTCCACCCTCAACGCCGGAGCACTCAGCGCCATCGTGCTGCGCACTTACCGCGCGGGCGTGCTCCAGGAAACGCGCCTGGGCAACGCGTCGGGCGTGACGGCCACGGCCCTCGGCGACGGCCGCACCCAACTCGACTTCATCAGCCAGCAGGCAGTGGACCAGCTGGAAGTGGAGGCGACCATCGTGCTGAACGTGCTCAACACCCTGGACGTGTACTACGCGTACGCCGTGCCGGCCAACGTGGTGACCACCGCTGCCGGCTACCTGTCGCGCCTGACGACGCCCTCGGCCAGCGACTACACGGCCACGGCTTCGGGCGGCCTCGGCTGCCTGAACTCCGGCGTGCAGGACCCGCTGAACGCCGTCACGTCCTCGCTCACCGACAACGCCACGCTGCACGTGACGGGCATCGGCTGCAAGGCCACGCTGCAGGTGGAACTGGAGGGCAGCGCCCCGGCCGGCTACCAAGCGGGCTTCGTGATTGGCAGCAGCAGCGTGCTGGACCTGAACGTGCTCAGCAGCCTCAAAATCAAAACCTACAAGGACGGTGTGCTGCAAGAAACCGGCTCGGCGGCCAACCTGCTCGACCTGAAGCTGCTGCCCGACGGCAAGTACCAGGTGAGCTTCCGCACCGGCCAGCCCTTCGACCACGTGGAGCTGGAAAAAACCGGCGTGCTCGGCCTGCTCGACGACCTGCAGGTGTACTACGGCTTCGGCATTGAGCCCCGCGCGTTTGAAGACCAGGAGCCGATTCTCTCCGACTTTGCCGCGGGCCAGACCGGCGGCAACTACCAGACCGGCGGCACTTGCACCAACTGCATCAGCAACCCCGAGCGGGCGGCCGATGCCTCGCTGACCAACTACGCCCAGATGAACTTTCCGACCATCAGCCTGGGCGGCTCGCAGGTGCTGCGCCTGCGCGTGAATGGCGACGCCAACGCCGGCAACCGGGCCGGGGTGGCATTGAGCTTCAACAACGGCCTGCTCAGCACCAGCCTGCTGAGCAACGTGACGCTGCGCACCTACGCCGCCGACGGCACCCTGCTCGAAAGCGCCAGCGGCAGCAGTCTGCTGAGCACCGGCTTGCTGGGCAGCACGGCCCAGGAAATTGGCTTCCTGACCACCCAAGACTTTGAGTGGGTGGAAGTGGAAATCAACAACGGCATCGGGCTGGGCAGCAACGCGCAGATTTACTACGCCTTCGCCGACGACCCGGTGCAGGGCTTCCCGAGCACCATCACGCCGCCCACGGTGCTGCCGGTGGAGCTGCGCGCCTTCCAGGCCAAAGCCGCCGCGGCCGCCGTGGAGCTGAGCTGGGAAACCGCCCTCGAAAAGAACAGCAGCTACTTCGGCGTGGAGCGCGCCACCGCGGCCGACGGCAGCTTCGTGGAAATCGGCCGCGTGCAGGCCGCCGGCAACAGCACCTCCCTGCGCCGCTACGCCACCCGCGACGCCGAGGCCGGCCGCCTGCCCGCTGGCACGCTCTACTACCGCCTGCGCCAGGTCGACGTCGACGGCAGCACCACGTACTCCGCCGTGCAAGCCGTGCGTTGGCAGCCCCAGACCGCGGCGGTGTTGTCGTTGTATCCCAACCCCGCCACCGACGCGGCCACTGTGCAGCTGAGCAGCGGCCTGCCCACCGGCGGCGTGCTCTGCCTCTACACTACCCGCGGGCAGCTGGTGCGCCGTCAGGAGCTCAGCGTCCATGCGCCCGGCCTCACGCTGAAAGGCCTGCCGGCCGGCTTGTACCAGGTGGTGTTGCTCGACGCCCGCGGCCAACGCATTGCCAACGAACGGCTGAGCGTGGTCCGCTAGCCCGGCTGGTGTAGCCCGCTTGAAACCGCAACGGCCCGGCGTCTGGTACCAGACGCCGGGCCGTTGCGGTTTCAAGCGGATGAAGGTGCCTAGGGCTGCACGCGCACCAAGCGGACAACCTGCGTACCATCGGCCGAGCGGGCCGTGTACACGCCGGCGGGCAGCGTGGGACGGGGCGTCCAGGTCAGCTCGGTTTCGGCGGCGGCCCCGGCGGGCACGGGCAGGCGGTCCACCACGCGGCCCAGCTGGTCCACGATATCGACCTGCCCGGCGCGGCGCGGCAGCGTGAAGTGAACCTGCTCGCTAAACGGGTTGGGGTAGGCGCTGTAGAGCAGGCGGGCCGCCGGGCGGGTCGCCGTGGCGTTGCCCGTGACGCGAAGCACCAGCACGTAGTTTTGCACGCCTTTGGCGGGGCAGGCATTGTCTTCCAGGCGCACGGGAATGCGGAACGTGCGGCCCACCACGTCGGCATCGGGGCGCAGGCGCACTTGCAGCACAGGGCTGGTCGAGCCGTTGTTGGTCAGCGTGATGGGCAAGCCCGGGGAGCTGGGGTTGACGTACAGGCTGGCGTACAGCGGGTCGGTGGGCAGCGTGTGCGTCAGCGTGAGCACGTCGTTCGGGTTCGAGTCGGTGAAGGTGAAGTTGACGGTGCTGCTGCCCAGGTAGGGCGCCGTCACGACCAGCGAATCGGGCGCGGCGGCGGCGGGGGTGGCGGAGCTCACGGCGCCCGGGAGCCCGTTGGTGCCGCAGTCCATCACAATCACCATGATGTCGCGGCGCACCGAGCCAACCTGGTAGTAGCGGCCGTTGATGCGGCGGTACTCCGTCACCTTGCCCACCACGGTGTACTTGTTGTTGGCCGGGTTGGTGGCATCGTACAGGGCCGGGCGGAAAGTAAACGTGCCCTGGCGCGGGTTAAACTGGAACAGCGGCGTGACCTGACGCGCCGGGCAGTTGCCGGTCACCTCGTAGGACGCAATCGGGTACGCGGCCGAGTAGTTCTGGGGCAGGCCACTGGGGTAGATCAGGCAGGGGTTCTGCGGGGTCGAGCTCGGGTCGAATATCGGCGTCGTGCTGTTGAAGCCGGTGGGTTTGTACGTCATCGGCTGGTTGCAGCCTTCCTGCACCGCCGGCAGGCTGTACACCAGCGAGTCGCCGTCGGGCTCGGTCGCCAGGAAGCTCACGGTGTTGCGCTGCTGGTAGCACACAAACGAGGTGGGCGCCTGCTGCTCGAAGTACTGCGCCGAGGTGTTGTTGATGGTTTGCGTGGTGCCGCTGGCCAGCGTAATCTGGTTGTTGAGTGTGGCCTCCAGGTACAGGTCCTGGGAGCCGCCGGTAATGTTGGCCAGCGCCGGGCGGGCGTTTTCCTGCACGCTCAGCGTCCACGAAGCAGCGGGCGGCAGCGTCACCACGGCCTCGTACTTGGCCGTTTCGTAGTTGGGGCGGCCGGCCGAGCTACAGGCGTTGCCGGTGCTGGTGCAGTACGGCGTGCCGGTGGTGAGCACCCCGCGCACGAGCGTGGCGGTGAAGTTGCGCGAATCGGTGCTGGTGCACGCCGTCGTGGACGTACCCACCCGGCAGTTCAACGTCAGCGACGTAGGCGCGTCAATGCCGCTGCAGTCGCGCATGAAGCGGCACGTCACGCGGTAGCGGTTGGGCAGGGTTGCCGTGCCCACATACTCGTAGGTAAGCTGCCCGCCCTGGGCGTGCGAAGCGCGGGCCATCGGGTTGCCCAACAGAAGCCAGCCGCCAAGGAGCAGAAGCAAGCGTAAAGAGTATTTCATAAAGGATGATGGAAAAGGGTGATGAAAAACACGGGATTTCGCAGGGAAGCTAAAACCCAGGGCGCGATTTTGGAAAGTATCGGGTCGATTTTATAGAAAAAGCCCTCCGAGGCCTCAAATCACGCTGGCTTTGCAGAATGACTTGGGGCCTCGGAGGGCACGGCGCGGGGCCTTAGCGGCGCAGCAGGCGCACGGCGGGGCCACCTTCGGCGGCGCGGGCCGTGTACACGCCGGCCGGCAGCGCGGCGGCGGGCATCCAAGTCAGCGTGGCTTCCGTGCCGGTGCCGGCGGGCACGGGCAAGCGGGCTACCTCGCGGCCCAGTTGGTCGTGGATGAGCACAACCTGAGTTCCGCGCGGCCGCGGTACGGTGAAGCTTACCTGCTCGGTAAACGGATTCGGGAAGGCGCTCAGCGTGGCGCGGGGCCGTCCGCCCGCCACCGCCAGCGGCCGCGCCGCCACCGTCCGGAGTACCACTACGAAGTTCTGCACGCCTCTGAGCGGACAGGCGTTGTCTTCCACCCGTACCGGAATGCGGAACGTGCGGCCCAGCAGCGTGGACTCAGGCCGCAGGCGCACCTGCAGCACCGGGGCCGCCGTGCCGTTGCCGGTCACCGAAATCGGCACGTTGGGCGCGGTCGGGTCGACGTACAGACTCAGGTAGTCCTGGTCGGCGGGCAGCCCGAAGGTCACCGTCAGTTGGTCGCTGGGGTTCGGGTCGCTCAGCGTAAACGACGCGGTGGTGTACGCCATCACCGGCCCCTGCACCACGATGGTGTCGGTAGGGGCGCCGGCAATGCTCGGCAGGTTGGGCACTTGATTGTTGCCGCAGTCGGTCACTATCACAATCATGTCGCGGCGCACCGAGCCAACCTGGTAGTAGCGCCCGTTGAGGCGGCGGTACTCCGTCACCTTGCCCACCACCGAGTACTTGTTGCTGGCCGCGTTGGCCGGGTCGTAGTAATAGGGCGTGAAGGTGACGCTGCCGGTGGCCGGCGTAAACCGGAAGGAGGGCACCGCAATTTTCACCGGGCAGCTGCCGGTGATGTCGAACGAGGGAATCGGAAACGTGGGCGAATAAGCAGTGCCGGTGCCGGCTGCCAGCATCAACACGCAGGGCGGGTTGGTCGGGAAGATGTCCACGGCGCCGTTGACAAACGTCTTATACGTCATCGGCTGGTTGCAGCCTTCCAGCGCGCGGTCCAGGCTGTACACCAGCGAGTCGCCGTCGGGCTCGAACGTAGCGAAGGAGAGCGTGGTGCGCTGCTGAGTGCACACGAACGGAATCGGCACGTTCTGATCGAGGTACTGGGGCGAGGTGTTGTTGACGGTCTGAGTGGCGCCGCTGGCCAGCGTAATCTGGTTGTTGAGCGTGGCTTCCAGGTACAGGTCCTGGGAGGTGCCGGTGATGTTGGCCAGCGCCGGGCGGGCGTTTTCCGACACGCTCAGCGTCCAGGCGGCGGGCGGCAGCGTCACCACGGCCTCGTACTTGGTCGTTTCGTAGTTGGGCCGTCCTCCCGCCGAGCAGGCGTTGCCCGCGCTGGCGCAATACGGCGCCCCGATGGTCACCAGCCCGGCCGTGAGGGTGGTCGAAAAATTGCGCGGGTCGTTGCTGTTGCAGGACGTGGTGGGCGTGCCCACCCGGCAGTTCAGCGTCAGCGAGGTGGACGCGGCAATGCCGCTGCAGTCGCGGAACATGCGGCACGTCACGCGGTATAGGTTGGGCTGGGCCGGAGTACCGACGTACTGGTAGGTGATTTGCCCGCCCAGAGCGTGTGAGGCCCAGGCAGCCGGAGCAGCCAACAACCAGCCGCCCAGAAACAACAGAAAGCGTAAACAAAGCTTCATAAGCACTACGGGTTAAAGGTGACGGTGAGCAGCGGAACTAGCGGCGCAGCAGGCGCACGGCGGGCCCGCCGTCGGCCGCGCGGGCGGTGTAGAGGCCGGCGGGCAAGCCGGGGCCGGGGACCCAGGTGAGCGTGGCCTCGGCCCCGGCGCCGGCGGGCACGGGCAGCTGGGCCACCACGCGCCCGAGCGGGTCGCGCACGAGCACCAGGGAGGCTCCGCGCGGGCGCGGCACGGTGAAGGTCACTTGCTCACTGAACGGGTTCGGGTAGGCCGGCAGCACCGCTCGTGCCTGCGCCGGCCGAGTGGCGGTGGGAGTAGCGGCCCCGACGCGAATGACCAGCGTAAAGAGCCGGTTAATCTTGAAGGGGCAAGCGTTATCGGCCACCCATACTGGAACGCGGACGGTGCGGCCCAGCAGCACGGTTGAGGGGTGCAGGCGCACCTGCAGCACCGGCGTGGCGGTACCGTTGCCCACCACGGTCAGGGGCATAAAGAACGGGCTGGGCAGATCGTACAAATCCCCGTAGATGTTCCATTGGTGCACGAGCGTCACCGTCAGCAGGTCGCCGGGGTTGGGGTCACTGAAATGGTAGTCGACGGCGGTGTGGACCTGCACGGGGCTGTCTAGCACCAACGAATCGGTGGCGGGGCCGGGCGTGCCCGCCGTGGTGCCCGGGGTGTTGGGCGTCTGGTTGCTGCCGCAGTCCTGCACCACTACCAGCAGGTCGCGGCGCATCGAGCCGACGAGGTAGTAGCGGCTGTTGATGCGACGGTACTCCGTTACCTTGCCCGCCACCAGGTAGCGGTTGTTGGCCGGGCTAGTGGCGTCGTAGGAATAGGGCGTGAGGGAGACGTTGCCGGTGCGGGTGTCGAAGGCAAACGAGGGCTGGGCCACGCGCACCGGGCAGCTGCCGGTGAGCATAAACGAGGGCAGCGGAAACGTAGCCGAGTAGCTGGTGCTGGCGCCCGCCGGCAGCGTGGCTACGCAGGGCGGGTTGGTCGAAATTGCTCCCATCATCCCGCTGCTGAAAGGCTTGTACGTCATCGGCTGGTTGCAGCCTTCCAGCGGCCGTTCCAGGCTGTACACCAGCGAGTCGCCGTCGGGCTCGAACGTGGCGAAGGAAAGCCCGCTACGCTGTTGCAGGCAGGCCAACGTCACCGGAACATCCTGATTGAGGTACTGGGGCGACGTGTTGGTGATGGTCAGCAGGATGCCGCTGGCCAGCGCAATCTGGTTGTTGAGCGTGGCTTCCAGGTATAGATCCTGGCTGGTGCCCGTCACGTTAGCCAGCGTCGGGCGGGCGTTTTCCGATACGCTCAGCGTCCACGACGCGGCAGGCGGCAGTTCCACGTACGCCTCGTACGTGGCCCATTCGTAATTAAACCGCCCCCCCGTCCCGCAGGCATTGCCGAGGGAGGCGCAATACGGGGTGCCGGCCATAATCGGACCGCGCACGAGTGTGGCCGAGAAGTTACGCGGGTCGTTGCTGGCGCAAGTGGTGCTGGGCGTGCCCACCCGGCAACTCACCGATAAGGAGGTCGGTAATGAGCCGCCGCACTCGGTGAGTATTGCGCAGTGCACGCGGTAGCGGTTGCGCTGGGTCGAGGTGCCCGCGTAGTCGTAGGTTAGCTGCCCGCTCAGGGCGTGCGAAGCCTGTACGGTTCGGTTGCCGAGCAGCAACGCGCATAATACAAGCAAGAAGCGTAGGCATCGGGTCATAAGCACGGCGGATTACAGGGTGATAAGTTCAGCCAAGGCGCGCCGCGGGCTAGCGGCGCAGCAGGCGCATGGTCTGGCCCGTGCCGGCCACGCGGGCCAGGTACACGCCCGTCGGCAGCGGCGTAGCGGGCCGCCAGGTGGCCGTAGCGGAGCCGTCGGCGGCCGGGCGCAACGGCAGCTCGGCCACCACTTGGCCCAGCACGTTGCTCACCACCAGCCGCGTGGGGCCCGTGGCGCCCGCCACGCGGAACGTAACGTCGTCAGTAAACGGATTAGGCGCGGCCGTGGTGAGGACGGGCGTCGCGGCGCTGGCCGCGCTGAGCACCCGTGCCGACACCCGGAACCAGACGACGGCGTTGTAGACGCCCCGCGTCGGGCAGTTGTTGTCTTCGGCGCGCACCAGCACCGGGTACCGGCCCTCGGCCTGCCCAACGGGGGGCGTGAACGTGAGCTGCAGGCGGTTGGGCGTCGAGGTCACGGCCTGGAAAGCGCCCGTAGGTAGCGGTGCGGTGGCCTGCAGCTGCGCGGAAAAGCTGAGCTGGTGGGCGCTGTCGGGGTCCGAACCCGTCAGCACCACGTTCACCGCCTGGCCCGGTGCCACCCGCACCGTGTCGGTCAGCGGCACCGGCTGCGCGGCATTGCTGACGCGCATCAGCGGGTCGAGGCGCGGGTTATGGTTGGCAAACTGATACAACTCGCAATCGATGATGGCCACCAGCATGTTGCGCGTGATGCTGCCCACTTCGTAGTACGTGCCGTTGATGCGGCGGAATTCCGTCACGCGGCCCACCACCGCGTAATGGTTGCGGTTCCGGTCGGTGGGGCCGTTTTCGGGCAGGTATACGGTAGGGGTAAATGAAAACGTGCCAGTCAACGGGCTAAACTGGAAAGAGGGCGTGCCCACTTGCGACGGGCACGCCCCGCTGAGCACGAAGCTGGGCAAGGGGTACGAGGGCGAGTAGCTGTTGGTGGCCGGCAGCGTGGCCACGCACGGCGGGTTGTTCGACAGTATCACCGTGCCGCCGGCGTACGCTTGGTAGCCGGCCGGTTGGGCGCAGCCGTACAGTGGCGTCGTCAGCGAGTACACCAGCGAGTCGCCGTCTGGCTCATAAGCATTGAAGGTGATGACGGTGCGTTGCCCTTTGCAGACCAAGTCTGCCGGCGCGTCTTGGGGCAGGTACTGCGCCGACGTGTTGATGATGGTGCGCGCGGCGCCGGCCACCGTCAGCTGGTTGCGCAGGGTCGCTTCCAGGCGCAGGGGCTGCGCGGCCGCGTTTTGCAGGTTGGCCAGGGCCGGACGGCAGCAGCCCTCCCAGCTCAGCGTCCATTCGGCGGCGGGCGGCAGCGTCACCACGGCCTCGTAGTAGGTCTCCTCGTAGTTGAACGGCGCATTCGGGTCGCACTGGTTCACCGTCGTCACCGGGCTGATGGTGCAGTACGGGTGGCCCGTAGTGGTGAGGGTGCGCGTGAGCGTGGCCGTGAAATTGCGCGCGTCGGTGCTGGCGCAGGAGGCTTGGGGCGCGCCTACGCGGCAGCTCAGCGTTTCGGTCTGGTTGAAGGCCGGCCCCGAACAGTCGCGCAGCAGCCGCAGCTTCACGCGGTACTGGTTGGCGGGAGCCGTAAACAGGGTTTCGTAGGTCAGTTCGCCCGCTAAGAATTGGGCTGCCTGCCCCGATAAGGGGAGCAGGCAGCAGAGCACGAGCAATTGAAACACGCGGGGTAGTGCTTGGAACATGGGCAGAAGGGTAAGGATGAACTAGGCGACCGTAGCGGCCGGACAACGGAGCCGATATACTTATTTCCGCAGCCGGAAGACGTGTTGCAAAGACTAGGCCAAAAGGTTCCATTTTTAGTTAAAATAATTTCGATTGTATAATTAGAAGATGCTACCTTCCGGCACAGTATGGTAATAGCTCCGTAACCTGGGCTTAACACCCAGGCACGGAGGTGTTATCAACTTTGCTCCACTCTTTCTCCACCAAAACACCTGTTTTAATGAAAGCAACGCTCACCCGCGTTGGTACCCTGCTCGTGCTGGGTGCCCTGGCCGCCTCCTGCGCCAAGCAAGACCTGGTCGGACCCCAACCCGACGAACCGCAGGCCAGCAGCCAAGAAGCCGACGCCACGCGCGACAGCAACCTGGCCATGGGCAACCCCAGCGGCGCCGTCGCCAGCACGTCGTACCCGACGAACTACCTGATGTCCAAGTCGCAGTACGCGCTGTCGTACCACCGCGACCAGGGCAAACCCAACTGGGTGTCGTGGCACCTGAGCTCGGCTTGGCTGGGCAGCACCCCGCGCCAAGACAACTTCGCCGCCGATGCCACCCTGCCCTCGGGCTGGTACCGCGTGGGCAGCACCAGCTACTCGGGCTCGGGCTTCGACCGCGGCCACAACTGCCCCTCGGCCGACCGCACCGGCTCGGTAGCCGATAACTCGGCCACCTTCCTGATGACCAACATGATGCCCCAGGCGCCCACCAACAACCAGCAGACCTGGGCCAACCTGGAAAATTACTGCCGCACGCTCGTCGGCCAGGGCTACGAGCTGTACATCATTGCCGGCTCCTACGGCAAGGGCGGCACCGGCTCCAACGGCTACTACACCACCATCGACGCCGGCCGCATTCAGGTGCCTTCTAACTGCTGGAAGGTGGTTGTGGTGCTGCCCGAGGGCTCGTCGGACGCCAGCCGCGTGACGACCAGCACCCGCGTCATTGCCGTGAACATGCCCAACACCAACTCCATCAGCACCAGCTGGGGTTCGTACCGCACCACCGTCGATGCCATCGAGGCGGCCACCGGCTACAACATCCTCTCCAGCGTCTCGTCGACGGTGCAGAGCACCATCGAGGCGCGCGTCGACAGCGGCCCGACGAGCTGATTACGGCCTTCGGTACGGCTCTTACAACACAGAAAGACGGCCCGCACTGCGGGCCGTCTTTGCTTATGGAGCGTTTATGTGAGCGGTGTGGGAGCGGTAAAACGAGCGGCCGCGCCGAACAGTATGCGGCGCTAAAAGGTGTAGTTCAGCGAGGCCTTGACCACGCGGTTCTGCGCGTCGAACCGGTTGCTGTCGTCCAGCGACGAGAGGCCGTAGTCGTACCCCGCGCTCAGGCCCAGCCCGTTGGCGAACTGGTAGCCCGCGCCGCCCGTCACGCCGAAGTCGATACTGCGGAAGTACCGGCGCACGTCGAAATCCTGCTTGAAAGCCGTGAAGCCCAAGGCCCCGGCCGCCACGCGCACCTTGCCCGTGGCCAGGTACGACGCCTGCGGACCGGCGTATAAGTACAGGCCGCGGGTGAGGTAACCTTTCAGCAGCACCGGCACGTCGATGTAGCCCATGCGGGCCGTGGCGGTGGCTTTGGCGTTGAGAAAGTCGAGCTGCTCCAGCGGCAGCTTGCCGGTCACCACCACGCCTTTCTCGGCGTACTGCACGCCCGGCTCCAGCGTGAAGCGCGGGCCCAGCGGCAGGCTCACGTAGGCCCCGGCGTGGAAGCCCGGGCGCTGCTGCCGCGTCACGGCGCCGTCGGTGAGGTCGAGCAGCTGCTGCACGCCCTGCACGGCGTCGCCCGACCAATCGGCCACGTTCAGGCCCGCCCGGATGCCGAACCGGACGCCGTCGGCCTTGTTGGCCGGGGCGGCCGAGTGCGTGCTCGGGGCCTCGACGTAGGTGCGGGAATAGGCCGGGCGCTGGTCCTGGGCCGAGGCGGCCGTAGCGCCCAGCAGCAGGGCGGCGGAAAAGGCAATAGCAAGGGTGGCGCGGTTGTTTTGCATGACCACGAGCGAAAGGAAAGTCGGAAAGAAAGCAGGAGCCGGTGCCGCCACTCACGCGTCCGTCGGCGCACCGGTAGTAGGGCCGATTGCAAAACCGTGCCAAAACCGACCGTTAAGCTGCGGGTCTGGGGCTTCGAGCAAGATTATGAATCTGTTACGTTTTGCGAGCAGACGCCCAACGCACCCGCCGGGCCCGTAATTTTGGGGTGGTGAGTGAGTGAAGAACCGCCAACAACACGTCGCGAAAGACCACGCTCCGGGGTGGTCTTTTGCTTTTTTCGACCCGCTTTGAAAAGTCAGGCCGCGGAGCGTTTTGGATTGGGGCCGCCCCGGCGGCGCCCGTATTTCGGCAGCAGATAACCGAATGATAATCCGGTCATAACGCCGGGCTAATTCCTGCTGACGATGTTTGAGCAATTCCCCACCGCCGCCGTTCCCGGGCCCTTGGCCCTGCTCGATATGCTTTCCGCCGACCTTCCCCTGCCCGCTGGTTTCGGGAGCCGCTCCCGGGCGGCGCTGCGGCCCGTGCTGCAGCGCTTCACCCACCTGCGCGACCTGCAACGCCTCTACGAGCAGGCCGCCGAGCTAACGGGCCTGGAGTTCGTGGCCGCCATCCTGCAGCACTTGCAGATTACCGTGGAATACGACGCGGCCGAGCTGCGGCGCGTGCCCGCCGCCGGCGCCTTCATTGCCGTGGCCAACCACCCCAGCGGCATGCTCGACGGGCTGGTGCTGCTGCACGTGCTGGGCCAGGCCCGCCCGGAGCTGCGCACCGTGGCCAACGAGCTGCTGGCCCCCTTGCTGCCGCAGCTGCAGCAGCAGTTTGTGCTGGTGAAGCCCGACGCCGACGAAGCCGCGCGCAACGTGCCGGGCCTACGCCGCTTGCTGCAGTTTCTGCACAACGACGTGCCCCTGTTGCTCTTCCCGGCCGGGGAGGTGGCCCACCGCCACGCCCCGTTCGGTCCGGTGGAAGAATCGGCCTGGCACCCCACGGCGGGCCGGCTGGTGCGGGCCGCACGCCTGCCGGTGCTGCCGGTGTGGGTGAGCGGGCACAACAGCCAGTCCTTCAACTGGCTGGGCCTGGTGCACCCGCTGCTGCGCACGGCCCGGCTGCCCGCCGAGCTGCTCAACAAGCGCGGGCATACGGTGCAGGTGCGCATCGGGCAGGCCGTGGGGCCGCAGGAGCTGCACCAGCTGCCCGCCGACGAGCAAATGCCGTATCTGCGGGCCCGGGTGCACGCCCTGGCGCCGGCTACGCTCAGCCGCTCGGCCGCGCTGCTGGCCCCGCTGAAGCAGGCAGCCAGCGTGCCGGCCGCGGTGGTGGCCGAAACCCGCCCGGAGCTGATCGAAGCCGACTTGGCCGCCCTGCGCCCGGCGCGGCGCCTCGTTCAGAGCCGGCAGTGGGAGGTGTACGTGGCCCGCAAAAAGGAAATTCCCCATGTGCTGCGCGAAATCGGGCGCCTGCGCGAACTGACCTTCCGCCGCGAAGGGGAGGGCACCCTGCAGGCCATCGACCTGGACCAGCACGACGAGTACTACCGCCACCTGTTCGTGTACGACCGGGCCGGCCGCAAGCTGGTGGCGGCCTACCGCATCGGCCCGGGGCGGGCCATTCTGCGCCAGCACGGGCGGCGCGGGTTTTACCTGGATTCGCTGTTTCGGCTGCGCCGCGGGCTGAAGCCGCTGCTGCGCCAGTCGCTGGAACTGGGCCGCTCCTTTGTGCGCGAGGAGTACCAGCGCCAGCCCATGCCGCTGGCCCTGCTCTGGAAGGGCATTGCCGCTTACCTCGGCCAGCACCCCGAGTACCGCTACCTCATCGGGCCGGTGAGCATCAGCAACCGCTTCACGCCGGCGTCCAAGGGGGCCATGGTCGACTTCATCCGTCGCCACTGCTTCGATGCGGAGCTGGCCGCGCACGTGCGCCCGCGCAAGCAGTTCCGCTACCGCCCCCTCGACGCGGCCGAGCGCCCCGGCGTGCTGCAAACCGGCGTCGACAGCATCGACGCGCTGGGCCGGCTAGTGGCCAGCATCGAGCCCCGCGGCCTCGGCATTCCCACGCTGCTGCGCCAGTATGTGCGCCTGAATGCCCGCTTTATCGGCTTCAACGTGGACCCGGCCTTCAGCAACTCCCTCGACGGCTTCATCGTGCTCGACGCAGCCGAGCTGCCCGAACGCGCCCACCGCCTGCTGGAGCGCCTGCCCGCGTAGGATAGGGAGGAAGCTCAGCAAGGGTTACTCGGGAACGATATCCTCATCTGGCGTACGGCGCAGCCGAAGAACCTTCCTCGCTCCCTGCACCAACTACCAAGAAGCGCAGCCACCAGTGGCCCTACTCTAGGGCAGAAGGTGGCTGCGCTTCTTGGTTACAACAGTGAAAAAGGTTTGCACTTTGTAGGCAGCGGCGGGGCAAGGTGGGAGGAAGGTTCTTAACGCTGTTCAGAATGACGGGCAGGAGGGCGTCAAAAGCAAAAAAGGCCCTGAGCGCGTGCTCAGGGCCTTTTTTCGTTGCTGATAAGTGGCTGGGCTTAGTTGCCGGCGCTTTCCGAGGCGGGCAAACCCACGCTGCCGTCTTCGGCGGTCGGAATCTGGTTCATGTACGAGCGGAAGCTCATGGCAATTTCGCTGGCCAGGGCGTTGGCTTGGGCCCGCACGCGCCGGTCGTTCTTGTTTTTGTCGTTGTTCTTCTCGGCGCGCAGCAGCGAGAGGTAGGCGTCGAAGTTGACCAGCTGGCCCGGCTGCTGGGCGTCGGGGATGACCTTGAAGTTGCTCACGCTGTAGGTGTAGCCTTGCTCGGTGGCCTTGAAATTGAACTCAAAGCGGGCCGTGCGCTCCAGGGGCTGGCCCTTGCTGTCGACGGGCTTCAGCTTGATGGTGCCGAGCACGCTCACGGTGCCGGCCGCGGCGTCGGAGACGAAGTTGGTTTTCGGGCCATAGGCGAAGTGGTGGTCGACCCAGTCGGCGGCGCGGGCGTGCAGGGTGGCAATGCCGTAGTTGTCGGCGGGCACGCGCTCGGTGTATTCTATCGGAGCATCCTCGTCTTGCGCGGCAGCCGGAAAGGCGAGCAGCGCGAAAAACATGCCGAGCAGGAGGGGTAAGATTCGCTTCATAGTGCAGCTGAAAGGCAATGGTGAAGGCTTGGAAATGTGCTGTGCAAAACTCGGGAGTAACCGGAGCGGCTGTGTTACGGTTCTGTTAGCAAAACATGACCGAATACGCGAGGCGCTGCGGCTAGTACCGCGAATTTGAATGAAAGTTAACCATCGATTTTGCATTATTTCTATCGATGAGCATTTTCAATAAACTATCCATTTCCATCCGGGATTAGTAGAAAATGCAATCCTTTGCGACTCAGGTCGGCTCACTGTATAGGTACTGTATTTGGTGTAAAATATTGGTTAGCAAACCAATGTATATAGGCTCGTGCAGCGTGCGCCTGTTCTTTGATAATATAAGCGCGAAGTGGTGGTAATATTTTCGTAACACGAAAAATATCCACAGCCCTGCTTGCCCTGCCGGGGAACTTGGATACTTTTGCGACGTGCTTCTCCATAATCAACATCCGATGAAGCGCAGAACCGCCGCTCCGCCGGTTCTGCAACAGGGTCGAAACCCGTTCCCTTCTGTTGATTCCGTTTCGTTTTCCTGGTTTTCCCTTGTTGGCCGCCCGGTTTATTCCGGAGCGGTTTTTTTGTGTCCGCTCATGTCGTCGGATGCTGGGGAAACGGCCGGCTCCGCTAACCCTTCACACCACTACAAGTCTCTTCATCAATTGATGGAACAAACCCCCGCACCGGTCAAAGCACAGACTTTCCTGATCAACCGCGACAATGCCATCTAAGGGTGTATTCCGTAGGAGGCCCGGTGTATGCCGGGCCTTTTGTTTTGGCGGCGCAGGTGCCGAGCAGGGCCCCTTGTCCACTTTCCTTTCTCTTATCGATCAGGCGCCACACGCCGGCGGCAAGCCGGTTTGATGGCGGGCGCCGGTTGCGCCGCCCAAGCGGCTGACCGGCGCCAATCGGTCGAATTTTCTTGCTTTTCCCGGTCGGCCTGACCCGCAGCGCCGGCAGAGAAAAGAACCCAACAGCAACGAGTATGACGGCAGTGAGTTCCGTCCTGCAAGGCCAGCCGAGGCATCTGTACCGACCACAAGCGGACAAATTCGGTGAGCACAAAGGCGTCCGCGGCAGCGGTGCAGGTGCTTCGGCTAGCTTTGCAGGATGCTCGGCCCGGCGGAGCGGCGGTTCGTTTCTTTGCGCAGGCTGACCGCCCGAACCAGATAGCCCCAACCCCCTATGCAACTCGGCCCTTCCCTCACGCTGCAGAACCCCGTGTGCCTGGCGGCCGCCCCCTGGCAGCTGCCCGACGGCCTCGGCTACGAGCACCTCGGTGCCATTTTCACCAAGACGGTCATCATGGAACCCCGCCCCGGCAGCCGGAGCGAGGGCATCATCAAAGTAGCCGACGCCTCCCTGCTCAACACCACCGACCGCCGCACCGACGGGGCCGAGCAGCTGGTGCAGGAGCACTTGCCGCACCTGCGGCGCCACCGCGTGCCGGTGCTGGTGAGCATCACCGCCCCCGGCATCCCCGGATTCCGCAAAATTGCCCGTTACCTGGCCCGCGAAGCCGCCGGGCAAATTGCCGGGGTGGAAGTCTACATCAGCAGCGCCAGCACCCAAAAGGGCTTCGAGCTGACGCCGCGCTTCGTGCGCGAGGCCACCGAGGCCGTGCGCAACGAGCTGGGCCCCGACGCGGCCCTGGTGGTGAAGCTGCCGCCCTGGCCCGACCACGTGCGCGCCCTAGCCCTGGCTGCGCAGGAAGGCGGGGCCACGGCGCTGGCCGCCTCCAATACCCTGAAAGCCCTGCACCTGCCCGATGAAGGGGAGCCGCTGCTCGGCGGCCTCTCGGGCGAGGCGCTGCGGCCCATTGCCCTGCGCTGCGTGTATGAGCTGGCCCACGACGAACACATCACCTTGCCCGTCATCGGCACCGGCGGCATCTTCACCGCCCAGCACGTGCGCGACTACCTGCGCTGCGGCGCCGCGGCCGTGCAAGTGGCCACCGGCGAGTGGCTCGAGCCCGGCCTGACTGCCCGTTTGGCCACTGAGTGGAACGAAAACTTCCCCGAAACCCAAACCACTACTAGTTCGGCTGCCGCATGGAACAACTAACCCGCCGCGCCCAAACGGCTAACTCCCTGCTCTGCGTGGGCCTCGACCCAGTGGAGCTGACCCCGGGCGACAACGTGGAATTCCGCCTGCAACAGGTGGTGGAGCAAACCGCCGAATACGCCGCTGCCTTTAAGCCCAACCTGGCCTTTTTCCTGGCCCGCCCCGACGGCGTGGCCCTGCTGCAGCGCCTGCGCCGGTGGATTCCGGCGGACGTGCCGATGATTCTCGACGGCAAGTTCGGCGACATTGCCAACACCGCCGAGCGGTACGCCGCCTTCGCCTACGAGGTCATCGGCGCCGACGGCGTGACGGTGAATCCCTACATGGGCGAGGACGCCATTCTGCCCTTTGCCCGGCCCGGCAAAGCCGTGTTTGTGCTGGCCAAAACCTCCAACAAGCCCGCGCACTCCTGGCAGGATGAGGAACTGGTGCGCGGCGGCACGCTGAGCGACTTTTCGGCCGACGTGGTGCAAACGCTGACCCACGAGCACCCCGACCTCGGCTTGGTAGTGGGCGCCACCAACCCCACGGCCCTGAGCCACCTGCGCCAGCGCTGCCCCGAGCTATGGTTTCTAGTGCCCGGCGTGGGCGCCCAGGGCGGCGACCTAGCCGCCACCGTGCAGGGCGGTTGCCGGCAGTCCGACGGCCTCGGCGTGCTCATCAATACTTCCCGAGTCATCTGGCAGGCCGCCGAGCCCGGCGCGGCGGCCCGAGACCTTACCAATCAAATCAATGCCCTACGCTCCGAGCGACTTTCAGCAGCAATTTGAGCAGCAGCTGCGCGGCGAAGACGCCCTGCTCAGCGGCCACTTCCGCCTTTCCTCCGGCCTGCACTCCGATACCTACGTGCAGTGCGCCCGCTTCCTGCGCCGCCCCGACCTGGCCACCCCCGCCCTCGGCGTGCTGGCTGACCTGATCCGCGCAGCCGGCCTGCAGCCCGACGTGGTAGTGGGCCCCGCCATGGGTGGCGTGGTGGTCAGCTACGAGCTGGCCCGGCAGCTGGCCGTGCCCGGCATCTTCACCGAGCGCGACGCCGATACCAAGATGACCCTGCGCCGCGGCTTCACGCTAGAGCCGGGCCAGAAGGTCATCATCGCCGAAGACGTGGTGACGACCGGCAAATCGACGATGGAGGTGGCCGTGGTGCTGCGCGCCATGGGCGTGGAAGTACTGGGCGTCGCCTGCCTGATTGATCGAACCGGCGGGCAGCACGGGCTGGATTTCCCTTTGTTTGCGTTGCTACCGGTTCAGGCGGCGACGTACCAGCCGGAAAATTGTCCGCTGTGCGCCAAGGGTATTCCGGCCGTGAAGCCCGGCAGTCGGCCCGATGCGGTGCCGGCCGTTGGGTAAGGTCAGCCGGAGTCCTTACCTTTGCATCTCCTTCGCTACCCTGTGCAACGAAGCCTCTCCCATACCAACCCCTCGCTGAAGCGGATCAGGCCCCAGTCTGATTTCGACAGCATGTGGCGCGGCAGCGCGCTCTTCAGCGTAGCCGCGGGACACCGCCTCGACGTGGCCCGGGGAGAAGTGGAAGAGCGAATAGCCGAGCGGCAAACGCAGCTACGCGCGGCCGGCCAATCCCAGCACAGCGAAGCGTCCGCCCGTATAGCCGACTTACGAAAGCAGCTGCGAAAACCCGTAGCTGCCACGTCCGGAACACCGCTGGGCAACCACTGCGAAGTACCATCCGTCGATTCTGACCGGAGCCAAGCTCCGCACCAGGCTGTAAGCCGCCTCGGGGCCCGTTTGTCGGGCGCGGGGCGGCTTACCGCGTTTTTGGTCGTTGCCGTAGCGCGAAGCCAAGTGCGGCGCAAGCCAAGCTCGGTTTCGCGCTTGGCGGCCGATGCCCGCGCGACGGTCGTTTCGCCCCCTCGTTCAACGATACGCGAAGCCGAGCTTCGCGCTACACGCCACACTCCTTACTCTGCGCTTTGAGTAACACCGCCTCGCATACCATCCAACTGATTCCGCGCCCCGGCCAGCACGACGGCGAAGGCGCCCGCGTGGCCGAAGCCGCCCGGCGGCACCTGCACCTGCTCACCGGCCACGTGCAAACCAGCGCCGTGTACACCGTGCGTTACCCGCTCACGGCCGAACAGCTCCGAAGCTTCGCCGCCCAGTGCCTGCAGGACCCGCTGCTGAACGACGCGGCCTTGGACCAGTGGGCCGTGGCCCCGGAGTTCAAGAGCTACATCCTCGTGGCGAAAGGACCCGGCGTAACCGACGACGAAGGCACCTCGGCCCAGAACGCGCTGCAGGACTTCCTCGGCCTGGAGCTGGACATCCGCACCCAGCACATTTTCAGCAAGCGCCTGTACCTGCTGGAAAAGGAGCTGCCCGAAACCGATCTGCGCCGCCTGGCCGAGGAGTTGCTGGGCAACAAGCTCATCAACCGCTTCGTGGTGGGCCACACCGCCCAGGGCATCCGCGACTTCACCCCGCAGCCCGGCGGCGGCGCCGACTCGACCACCCACACCATTCGCCTGGAAAACCTGACGGATGCCGAGCTGCTGCAGCTGTCGAAGGAGAACGTGTACGCGCTGAACCTGGAGGAAATGCAGGCCATTCGGGACTACTACTACGCGCCCGAAACCCAGATCAGCCGCGCCGAGGCCGGCCTGACGCCCGACCCGACGGACTGCGAGCTGGAAATCTTGGCCCAGACCTGGTCGGAGCACTGCAAGCACAAGGAATTCGCGGCCCTCATCCGCTACCGCAACGGCGTGACCGGCGAGCAGAAGGAAGTCGACGGGCTGTTCAAGACCTATATCAAAGGCGCGACATCGGAAGTCGACCGGCTCTTGCGTGAGAATGGCAACGACTGGCTCATCAAGGTGTTTTCGGACAACGCCGGGGCGGTGCGCATCAACAAGGAGTCGTTGTTTGTCTGGAAGGTCGAAACCCACAACTCGCCCTCGGCCATCGACCCGTATGGCGGAGCCATTACCGGCATCCTGGGCAACAACCGCGACCCGCTGGCTACCGGCATCGGCGGCGCACGGCTGCTGTTCAACACCAACGTGCTTTGCTTCGGCCCGCCCAGCTGGTCGGGGCCATTGTTGACGGGCCAATTGCACCCGCGCCGGGTGTTCGAGGGCGTGCGCAAGGGCATCGAGGACGGCGGCAACAAGTCGGGCGTTCCTACCGTGAACGGTGCCATCGTGTTCGATGAGCGCTACCGCGGCAAGCCGCTGGTGTACTGCGGCACCGGCGCCGTGCTGCCCATGCAGCTGGCGGGCCAAGACGCCTGGGAAAAGAAAATCGACGCCGGTGACCGGATCATCATGGCTGGTGGCCGGGTGGGCAAGGACGGCATCCACGGCGCTACCTTCTCTAGCATTGAGCTGGACGAAGCCGCGCCGGCCACGGCCGTGCAAATCGGCTCCCCGATTACCCAGAAGCTGGCCATGGACTTCCTGCTGCTGGCGACCCGCCGCGGCCTGATCAAGTGCAGCACAGACAACGGCGCGGGCGGTTTGTCCTCCTCGGTGGGCGAACTGGCCGGCATCAGCGGCGGGGCCACGGTGGCGCTGGAAAAGGTGCCGCTGAAGTACCCCGGCCTGCGCCCCTGGGAAATTTTCCTCTCGGAGTCCCAGGAGCGGTTTACGCTGGTGGTGGAGCCCGCCAAGCTGGCCGAGCTGAACGCGCTGGCCGCCGAGATGGAAGTGGAGCTGTCGGACATCGGCGAGTTCACCGACAACGGCCGCCTCGACGTGACCTTCGACGGGCAACCGGTGGCGTCTTTGTCGCTGGAGTTTCTGCACGAGGGTGTGCCGCGTAAGGTACTCGACGCCGAGTGGCAGCTGCCGACCCTGCACGAGCCCAAGCTGCCGGCTTCGCTCGACGCGACAGAGCTGCTGCTGAAGCTGCTCGGGGCGCTGAACATTTGCTCCCGCGAGGCGGTGATTCGGCAGTATGACCACGAGGTGAAGGGCCGCACTGTCGTCAAGCCCCTAATGGGCCGCACCGGCCAGGCGCCGCAGGACGCGGCCGTGGTGCAGTTCAACTTCGAGTCGTGGGAAGGCGTGGCGGTGAGCAACGGCATTCTGCCGCGCTACGGCGACATCGACCCCTACCAGATGTCGGCCGGCGCCTTTGACGAGGCCGTGCGGCAGATTATCTCCGTCGGCGGCAAGCTGCCCAACCTGACGCCCGGCGACGGGATTTTCTGGTCGGTCAACGACAACTTCTGCGTGCCCGACTCGGTGTACGACCCCGTCACCAACCCCGACGGCAAGCAGAAGCTGGCGGCCCTGGTGCAGCTCTGCGAAGCCCTGCGCGACATGTGCGTGGCCTACCACATTCCGCTGACTTCGGGCAAGGACTCGATGAAAAACGACTTCAAGGCCGACGGGCAGAAGATTTCGGTGCCGCCCACGGTGCTGTACTCGATGACCGCCCTGATGCCCGACGTGCGCCGCGCCGTCACCTCGGACTTCAAGGCCGCCGGCGACGTGGTCTACCTGCTCGGCGACACCTACGACGAGCTGGGCGGCTCGGAGCTCTACCACCTCTTTGGGGAGCTGGGCCAGAACGTGCCCCGCGTGCGCCCCGCCGAAGCCAAGGACCTGTACCAGAAAGTAGGGGAGGCCCACGAGCAGAACCTGATCCTGTCCTGCCACGACCTCTCCGACGGCGGCCTGGCCGTAGCCGTGGCCGAAAGCCTGTTCGGCGACGACTCGCTGGGCGCCGAGCTGAATCTGGAAGGCGAGCTGCCGGCCCTGACGGAGCTGTTTTCGGAAAGCCACTCGCGCTTCGTGGCCACCGTGGCCCCGGAAGACGTGGTAGCCTTCGAGGCACTGATGAACGGCCGCGCCACCCGCCTTGGTATCGTAACTGATGGTGGCCGCCTGGTGATTCGTCACCAAGACAAAACGGTGGTGGACGCCGCTATGGCTGAGCTGCGCGAAGCCTGGAGCAACGGCCCGGTGAACCGCGTCATGGCCGGCGAAGAACTAACCCTGCACGCTTAGGAGGTGGAGACGATGAACGAACTGACTGCAACGACCCATTCGGTCCACGCCCTGGTCCTGACCGGCTTCGGCATCAACTGCGAGGAAGAGCTGGCCGCCGCTTACCGGCTGGCGGGCGGCGCGGCCACCATCGTGCACTTCAACGAGGTGCTCAATGGGCAAACCAGCATCCACGACTACGACGTGCTCAACTTCCCCGGGGGCTTTTCCTTCGGCGACGATTTGGGCTCGGGCGTAGTCATGGCCAACAAGGTGCGCTTCCGCAAGCTGCCCTCGGGCCGCACGCTGCTGGAGGAAATCGGTGCCTTCATCAAGGCCGGCGGCTACGTGGTAGGCATCTGCAACGGCTTCCAGATGCTGGTGAAAATGGGCCTCTTGCCCGATTTCGCCGGCCAGCAGGAGCGCGAAGTGACCCTGACCCACAATGCCTCGGGCCGCTACGAAGACCGGTGGGTGCGCCTGGCGGTGAACCCCAACAACCGCTCCCCCTTCCTCAAGGGCCTGACCTCGCTGGAAGTGCCCGTGCGCCACGGCGAAGGCCGCCTAGTTATCCGCGACGAGGCCATCCGCAGCCGCATCCTGGCCGAGGGACTGAACTGCCTGACCTACTGCGACAGCACCGGCTGCGAAACTGCCGAGTACCCGCTGAACCCCAACGGCGCCGAGCTGAACTGCGCCGGCCTCACCGACACCACCGGCCACGTCTTCGGCCTGATGCCGCACCCCGAGGCCTTCCTGTCGCTCTACAACCACCCCGACTGGGCCCGGCGCAAGCGCCTCGACCCCGCGCTGTCGGAGGAAGGCGACGGGCTGAAGCTGTTCCGCAACATCGTGGAGCACATCAGCCAGACGCGCGCCGCGCAGCCCGCCGAAGCTGCCGCCAACCAAGTTTCTCTCTAGCCGCCCCGACGCTTCGCATGAACACGCTCCCGCAATTCAACACGCCCCAGCTGGAACTGCTGCACCGCGGCAAAGTCCGCGACTCGTACCGCGTGCCCTCGGGCGAGCGGCTTATCGTCGTGACGGACCGCCTCTCGGCCTTCGACTCGGTGCTGGAAACCGCCATTCCCTACAAAGGCGCCGTGCTCAACGGCCTGGCCGATTTCTGGTTCGACAAGACCCGCGACATCGTGCCCAACCACGTCATCCGCGTGGTCGACCCGAACGCCATGCTGGTGAAAGAGGCCGAGCCGATCCGGGTGGAAATGGTGGTGCGCGGCTACCTCACCGGCTCCATGCTGCGCGGCTACCTCAGCGGCCAGCGCACCTTCTCGGGCGTGACCGTTCCCGACGGCCTGACCAAACACCAGCGCTTCCCCGAGCCCCTGGTGACGCCGACCACCAAAGAGGAATCGGACCGCGAAATCACCCCGGAAAACCTCGTTTCGGAGGGCTGGGTATCGGCTGAGCTGTACGAGCAGATGCGCGTGGTGGCCTTGAAGCTGTTCAACTTCGCTTCGGCTTGGATGGCCGAGCGCGGCATCATTCTGGTCGACACCAAGTACGAGTTTGGCCTGCTGAACGGGGAGCTGATTCTCATCGACGAAATCCACACGCCGGACTCCTCGCGCTTCTGGGACGCGGCCGACTACGCCACGAACCCCGAAGGCGCCGCCCAGATGGACAAGGAGTACATCCGCCAGTGGCTGATTGCCCACAAAGTCGACGGCAAGTACCCCACGGCCCTGACGCCGGAAGTAACCGCCGAAGCCAGCCGCCGCTACCTCGACATCTACCAGCGCATTACCGGCCAGCCCCTGGCCGGCGCCGCCGATGCCGACGTGAACGTGCCCGCCCGCCTGGTGCAGAATCTGGTCAAGGAAGGCTTCATGCAGGACGCGCCGGTGGAGCAGCTAAACGGCTAAAAACAACCTACTACTGGTAGCCAACGCCTGACCATCCACGAAGTATGAGCCACCCGCTGACCTTAGTCGCCTCGCACCCCGCCGCCCCGCAGGCCCGGCCGCTGCTCGATGAGCTGTCGGCCCAGCTCGGCGCGCGCTTCGGTGGCGACGGACGCGACTCATTTCAGGATTGGGCGGACGGTGAACGGTACATTTTCCTGCTAGCTAAGCGTGGCGACGAAGCGGTGGGCTGTGGGGCCGTGCGGCCGCTGACCGACTCGGTAGGGGAGGTGAAGCGCATGTACGCCAAGCGCCCTGGCCAAGGCATCGGTCGGGCGGTGCTGGCTGGGCTGGAAGCCTCGGCCCGGGCAGTAGGTTACGCTGAGTTGTGGCTGGAAACCCGTGTGGCCAACACGGAAGCCTGCCGTTTCTACGAGCAGCAGGGCTACCAGCGCATTGACAATTACGGCAAGTATGCTGGGCGTGATAATGCCGTCTGCTTCGGCAAGCGGCTCGGTGAAACCAATGACACCGCAAACTCCGCCACGACCGACCCCCAGCAGCTGGTCCAGGAGTACATCGACGCCTACAACCGCTTTGACGTGGCGGGCATGCTGCGGCCGCTGCACCCGGATGTGGTGTTTCGCAACGTAGCCGGCGGTGAAGTCACGCTGACGACCAATGGCCAGAACGCTTTCCGCCAGCAGGCCGAACAAGCCACGCAGTACTTCACCCAGCGGGAGCAGCGCGTCACCGACTGGCGGGTTGCTGCCGGCCGGGTGGAAATCAACATCGATTACAACGCCGTGCTGGCCGTCGAACTGCCCAACGGCTTGAAGCCCGGCGACGCGCTGCAACTGCAGGGCCGGTCCGTTTTCGGCATTTTCGACGGGCTCATTCGTTCTATCGACGACATCAGCTAGCGTCAGCTTTACTCCAACCTCCTTCGACCCTTGGCAACGACCCCCACCAATATAGTCCTTCTCGGCAGCGGCGCCCGCGAACATGCCCTGGCCTGGAAACTAACCCAGGACGGCGCCCGCGTGCACGTGCTGCCCGGCAACGCCGGCATCCCCGGCTCGGTGCCCGCCATCAGCGCCACCGATTTTCCGGCCATCCAGCAGTTCTGTGCGGAGCAGCAGGTGAGGCTCATCGTGGTGGGCCCCGAGGCCCCGCTGGCCGCCGGCGTGGCCGACTACTTCGCCGATTCGGACATTCGCGTGTTCGGCCCGCGCAAGGCCGCGGCGGTGCTGGAAAGCTCCAAGGTGTGGTCGAAAGACTTTATGCGCCGCCACGGCGTGGCTACCGGCCGCGCCTGGACGTTCCGCTCCGACCAGCTCGACCGGGCCCGCGCCGCCGCCGCCGAGCTGCAGGGCCACGCCGTGCTGAAGTACGACGGCCTGGCCGCCGGCAAGGGCGTGTGGGTGTGCTCCTCGGAAGCCGAGTTTGAGGCCGCGTTGCAGGAAATGCAGGCCCTGGCCCCGGCCGGCCACGCCTGGTATTCCTTTCTGGTGGAAGAAAAGCTCACCGGCCCCGAAATCAGCATCATTGGCCTGACCGACGGCAAGACCATGCGCCTGCTGCCGCCTTCGCAGGACCACAAGCAGCTGCTGGCCGGCGACCAAGGCCCCAACACCGGCGGCATGGGCGCCTACTGCCCCGTGCCCTTCGCCGACGACAACGTGCTGGCGCTGATCCGCGAAGTCATCATCGAGCCGACGCTGCGCGGCCTGCGCACCGAAGGGCTGCCCTTCCTGGGCTTCCTTTACTTCGGCGTCATGCTCACGCCCACCGGCCCCAAGCTGCTGGAATACAACGTACGCCTCGGCGACCCGGAAGCCCAGGTGCTACTGGCCGCGCTGGGCAGCAGCCTGGTCGACATCATCACCGCCGCCCTCGACGGCCGCCTGGCCGAAGTAGGCGTGCGGCAGAAACCTGGCTCCTTCGTGGGTGTGGTGCTGGCTTCGGGCGGCTACCCCGCCGCGCAGTTTCCCACGGGCTTTGCCATCGAAGGACTCGACAAGGTGGCCCCCGCCACGCTGGTATTTCAGGGCGGGACCAAGCGCAATGACGCCGGCCAGCTCGTCACCAGCGGCGGCCGGGTGCTGACCGTGGTGGCCGGCGGCCCCGACCTGGAAGTGGCCGTGGAGCGGGCTTACGCCGAAGTCAACAAGGTCACCTTCCAGGACGCCTACTACCGCACCGACATCGGCCAGCGCCCCACCCCGGAGCTGGTCGGCCAAGCTTACTGATGATGACGGAAGCAACCCCGCGCGAATTGCTCAACGACGATGGCACTACGACGTCGAGTCGCGGTACCACGTCGGCCGCGCCGTCAGGCTCTTCTCTCACGGAGAGGAAGGCGAAACGCCTGGCCATTCTGCTCTCGGGCCGCGGCTCCAACATGCTGGCCCTGGCCCGCGAGGTGCGCGAAGGCGTGCTGCACGGGCTGGCCGAGGTAGCCGTGGTGTTCAGCAACATTCCCGAAGCCGCCGGCCTTGAAGCCGCCGCCGAGCTGGGCTACGCCACCGCCAGCATCGACTCGCGGGGCCGCAAGCGCGCCGAATTCGACGCTGAGGTAGTAGCCAAACTGCGGGAGTATCAGCCCGATTACATCGTGCTGGCTGGCTACATGCGCATCCTGTCGCCCACGTTCATCCGGGCCTTTGCCGGGCGCATTCTGAACATTCACCCGGCCGACACCCACCAGCACCAGGGCCTGCACGCCTACGAGTGGGCCTGGGAAAGCCGCCTGCCCGAAACGAAAATCACCGTGCACCTTGTTGACGAGGGCCTGGATACCGGCCCCGTGCTGGCCCAGGCGCCCGTCGACCTGCGCGGCGCCGATTCCCTCCCGGAAGTGGAGCGCCGCGGCCTGGCCGTGGAGCACCGCTTCTACGCCGACACCCTGGCCCGCCTCATCCGGGGCGAGCTGCCCGCCGAAACACCCGCCCCCGCCGCTGCGGCTACCCAGCCGTAGCGCTCCGTTTTTCCCCTTCTCTCGCAACACCCCAGCTTCGTCGGCCTGAACCACCGGCAACCTGACAACTGACAACTCGATATGTGCGGAATCGTTGGTTTTTTCGGCCCGGATGACGTCGTCGGCGACATCGTAATCGGCCTGACGGCCCTGCAGCACCGCGGGCAGGACGCCGCCGGTATTGCCTCGTTCGACGGCAATTTTCACCTGCACAAGGGCAACGGGCTGATCAACGACGTGTTCAAGCCCAAGCACCTGAAGAAGCTGACCGGCAACATCGGCATCGGCCACGTGCGCTACACCACCCAGGGCTCCAGCGACGCGGCCCTGGCCCAGCCCTTCACCACCAGCTACCCCTTCGGGCTGGCCATGGTGCACAACGGCAACGTCATCAACTTCCGCCAGGCCGCCAAGCGCCTGCACGAGAAGTACCACGTGCTGCCCAAGACCAGCAACGACCTGGAGCTGATCATGTACACCTTCGCCTCGGAGCTGCGCCTGAAAAACCTCGATGCGCTGTCGGTGGTCGACATTTTCGACGCGGTGGAGACGACGCAGGAGCTGGTGAAGGGCGCCTACGCCACCATCACCATCATTGCCGGCCACGGCCTGCTGGCCTTCAACGACCCGAACGGCATCCGTCCGCTCGTCATGGGCCGCCGCGACACCCCCGACGGGCCGGTCTTCGCCTTCGCCTCCGAATCTACCTGCTTCGACTACCTCGAATTCGACCTGGTGGAAAACATCGGGCCCGGCCAGGCGGTGTTTATCGACCAGAACTTCCAGGTGCACCACAAGAACCCGCCGGCCAAGCCCAAAGCCTTCTGCGTGTTCGAGCACATCTACTTCGCCCGCGAAGACTCCGTTATCCACGGCCGCCTGGTGGCCCGCGAGCGGGTGCGCCTGGGCAAGATGCTGGCGCGCAAAGTGCGCGAAGCTGGTATTGAGCCCGACATGGTTATCGACGTGCCGTCGTCGGGCTACTTCGCCGCCTCGGGCCTGGCCGAAGCCATTGGCGTGCCCTACCGCCGCGCGCTGGTCAAGAACAACCACATGGGCCGCTCCTTCATCGTGAGCAGCCAAGCGGGGCGCGAGGACGTGGTGAAGAAAAAGCTCAACCCCATCCGCGAGTTTGTGGAGGGCAAGAAAATTGCCGTGGTCGACGACAGCATCGTGCGCGGTACCACCTCGCGGCGCATCGTGCGCATTCTGCGCGAGGCGGGCGCCACCGAGGTGTACTTCATTTCCTCGGCCCCGCCCATCGTCTCGCCCTGCATCTACGGCATCGACATGGCCATGAGCACCGAGCTGATTGCGGCCAACTACACCGAGGAGGAAATCTGCCGCTACATAGAGGCCGACAAGGTCATCTACCAGTCGCTTGAGGATTTGCAGGAGCTGTTCGGCGAGGACCGCGGCCACGGCGGTAGCTGCTTCGCCTGCTTCTCGGGCAAGTACCCCACCGGCGACGTGACCAAGTACCTGCGCCACATCCAGGAGGAGCGCACCAGCCACCGCCAGAAGGAGGACAAAGCGACTTCCGTCAGCGCCAAAGCCCCGGCCCCGACCGAGCACTAACCTGCCGAAATGAAAAAGAACGTCATGCTGAGCTTGTCGAAGCATTTCTGCTGCTTCGCTGCAACGATTCGGACGAAGCGGTAGAGATGCTTCGACAGGCTCAGCATGACGCCCTCTGATAATCGTGCAACGATTGTCAATCACCCCGCCCTTCGGGCACCCCTCCTCATCTGAGAAGGGGAGTTTCGCTTAACTACTCGCATGAGCCAGACTACTGCCGCTTCCGACCTGAAAGCAACCGCCGGCTACTCCATCGAAGAAGGCAACGCCGCCTCGCGCAACGCCTACAACTGGGCCAAGAAAACCTTTAGCACCCGCGCTGGCAAGCCGGGTGAGCCGGCCCAGGACCTGGAAGGCGGCTTTTCCAACGAAATCCGCTTCGGGGCCGAGCGCCTGGGCATCGGCTCCGACGGCATCGGTACCAAAATCGAAGTGGCCGAACGCGTGGACCGCTACGATACGCTGGGTCACGACCTGATTGCCATGGTGGCCGACGACCTGGTGGTGGCCGGCTTCATCCCGACCAACCTGTCGAACATCATCGACGTGAACACCCTGAACTATGAGGTGGTCGACGAGCTGATGCGCGGCCTGCACGACGCGGCGCAGTTCAGCAGCATTGCCGTGACGGGCGGGGAAATTGCCGAGCTGGGCAACCGCATCGGCGGCTACCCCGGCGCCCGCATGAACTTCAACTGGTGCTCCACCGCCGTGGGCGTGCTGCACCCGAGCCTGGAGCGGCCGCTCAGCGGCGCCAACGTGCGCGCCGGCCAGGCCGTGGTGGCGCTTCGCTCGCCCTCGTTCCGCTCCAACGGCTACTCCCTGGCCCGCCGCACCCTCACCAAAGCCTTCGGCGAGGAGTGGCACAAAGCCCCCTACACCGGCCCGGACGCCGCCGAAATGGGCGCGACCTGGGGTGAAGTCATGCTGGCTCCCTCGCTCATCTTCGCCCCCGGCGTGACGGCCGTGCTCGACGCGGGCCTGCCGCTGCACGCCGCCGCGCACATCACCGGCGGCGGCGTGGCCGACAACTTCAAGCGCGTGCTGAAAGCGGGTGTCGGGGCCGAGCTGGACAACCTCTTCGCGCCGCTGCCCGCCATGAGCCAACTGGCCGAGCTGGGCGGCATCAGCCCCGCCGACGCCTACCTGTACTGGAACATGGGCAACGGCATGCTGCTCGTCACCGACGCCGAGCAGGCCGAAGCCGTAGCCGCTGAGCTGACCCGCAAGGGTTACCAGGCCCATGTGGCCGGCCGCATTATCGCTGAGCCGACGATTACGCTGAAAGTGGGCGCCGGGGAGCTGCGCTACGAGGTGTAGCCCCATGAGCAGCCCCGTAACGAGCCGGGCTCCTCAGCCACAAACTGAGGAGCCCGGCTTTTTTCGTGGCTTCGGGCCGCTGCGGCAGGGCGAATAGCGCCCACCCGAAGCAGGGCAATAGCCACGCCGTGTCCGGCGCTGGCAGCAGCGCCAAGGCACCCGCGCTGCTGCACGGGCAGCGCGGGTGCCTTGGCGCCTCGCCTAAGGCCCTCGTAAACCGCTGCCGGCCGTGGCAACCCGGGGCAGCCGCCTGATGAGCAGCTTGGCTGGTAGCGTCGCGACCAAGGCCGGATGCAGCAGAATAGACTTAAATGAAGGTTGTATTTTGTTGGTTTAAATCAAATAAATACCCGAATCTGGGTATTGTGCCAAGTATTCAGCGGTGAGTATATTTGTGTTGCTCCGGGGCTGAAATTCAGCCACGAATTCAAAACGAGGCGGAACCGAAAAGCCTTACGAGTAGGACCATTCACCCATCCACCACCGTTGCATGATTAAAACAGTACTCAATGCTGCCGCTCTGCTCATCGGCTTAACGGGCATTTTCTTCAAAGGCAGCCACTGGGCCGGCGCCGACATACTCATCCTGACGGGCTTTGGCCTGCTGCTGGTTTCCATAGTAGCCTTCACCGTAGGCGCCAACGCGGAAGCGGGTGTGCCTGGCCCGCTCAATTACCTGATGGTAGGCGCGCTGGCCGTTGGCGTTATCAGCGCCTTGTTTCGCATGATGCACTGGCAGGGCGGAGCCATGCTCGGCCTGGTGATGGTGGGCCTGATGGTCGTGCTGTGCGTGATGCTGCTGGCCGCCAAGGGCAGCGTGGGCGCTTCGCGTCAGTTCTTGACGGTTACCTTCCTGTTTTTCACGTTGGTGTTTGCCTTCCTGGCGCTGCCCATGCGCCAAGCCGATGCCGCCGCGGCCCAGGCCGCCACCCCGCAGGCCAACGTGGCCGCTACCCACTAACTCCCGACCCCCTGCGCCTACCTATTGCTCACAAAACAAGAAGAGGCCCGGCGGATACATCCGCCGGGCCTCTTGCGTGTAGGGCCAGGGTCGAGCCACCCGTTTAAGCCGGCCGTTGCGGCCGCTTCTCCAGAATGAGCTGGGTGCGGAAGTCGTGCAGGCCTTTTTCCAGGCCCACCGGGTAGGTGTGCGGGTTCAGGAAGCGGCGGATGCTCGGGTCCAGCGAAGTGACTTCCTCGCGGGCCTTCTGGCGGCTAGCCGCCAGCGCGGGTACTTCCAGCACGCGCTGGCCCTGGCGAAACACAGGCTCCAGCAGCTCCCGAAACTCGGTGGATTTTACCGGGCGGCGGCGCGTGGGGTCCAAGGGGTCGACGATGGTGAGCTGCTCGGGCAGGGGCTCGGCGGTGTTGTAGAGCATATCGGCCACGGGCTTGCCGTCGTGGTAGAAGCGGCGCACCTGCAGGATGCCGGGGATGCTGGTTTTGGCTAGCTGCTCGGAGAGCTTGATGGTGTAGTCCCAGCCGTCGGAGCCGTCCGTTTTCTTCATGGCGGCCAGCTTGTAGACGCCGCCCAGCGCCGGCTGGTCGTAGGCCGTCACCAGCTTGGTGCCAATGCCCCAGGTGTCGATGCGGGCGCCTTCGAGCTTGAGGGCAGTGACGAGCTGCTCGTCGAGGTCGTTGCTGGCCACGATGCGCACTTTGGGGAAGCCGGCCGCGTCGAGCAGCTTGCGGGCCTGCACGCTCAGGTAGGTCAGGTCGCCGGAGTCGAGGCGGATGCCGCCCAGCTCGTGGCCCTGCTGGCGCAGCCGCTCGGCCACGCGGATGGCGTTGCGCACGCCTTCCAGCGTGTCGTAGGTGTCGACGAGGAACACCGAGTCGTCGGGGAAGGCGGCGGCGTACTTCTCGAAGGCTTCTTCCTCGCCCTCGAAGGCCATGACCCAGCTGTGGGCGTGGGTGCCCTTTACCGGAATGCCGAACTGCTGCCCGGCCAGCACGTTGCTGGTGCCGTCGGCGCCGCCGAGGTAGGCGGCGCGGGTGGCCGAGAGGCCGCCGTCGAAGCCCTGGGCACGGCGCAGGCCGAACTCCAGAATCTGGTCGGTGGGCCCCACGGCTTCGCGGATGCGGGCGGCTTTGGTGGCAATGAGCGTCTGGAAGTTCACCAGCGTGAGCAGGGCCGTTTCTACCAGCTGGGCCTGCAGCAGCGGGCCCTGAATGCGAATCAGCGGCTCGTTGCCGAACACCACCGTGCCCTCGGCCACCGCGTCCACGTCGCAGGTGAAGCGCAGCTCGCGCAGGTAGTCGAGGAAGCCTTGCTCGAACAGCGCCGTGCCCTTGCTGCCGCGCAGGGAGCCGAGGTACGTGAGGTCATCCTCCGAGAAGCGCAGGTTTTCCAGCCAGTCCACCGCGTAGGCCAGGCCGGCGGCCACGGCGTAGCCGCCGCTGAAGGGGGCCTTGCGGAAGTAGAGGTGAAAGACGGCTTCGCGGTCCTGCATGCCCTGCCGCCAGTAGCCGTAGGCCATGGTCAGCTGGTAGAGGTCGGTGAGCAGGGTGAGGGAGGGGCGGTAGAGGGCGGAGAGGGGCTGTTCGGGCATGGCGAAAAGGCGGCTGCGGACGCGGTAAGGTACGGCGCCCGGGCCGGTCAGTTCCCAAACCAGCACGAGACTATAGAAGCCGGGCGGAATGTTGTATTTTTTGCCAAGCCACAAGCCGCTGAGCGGCAGCGCGTCTGCGGCGTTTCGTGCCCTAACCCTCCTCCCGCTTATGCCCCGACTCCTACTCTTACTCTGCGGCCTGCTCGCGGCGGGCGGCCTGCGCGCCCAAACCCCATCTGCCCCTTCCGCCCAGGAAATCGAGCAGGAGCGCCTGCGCTGGAACCGCGCCCTGGTGCAGGACACGGCCTACAAGTTCAACCACCAGCCCAACGCGTTGCTGGTGGAAACGGTGAAAGGCCGCCCGCCCGGCCGCGCCCTGGACATCGGCATGGGGCAGGGCCGCAACGCGCTGTTTCTGGCCCGGCAGGGCTGGCGCGTCACCGGCCTCGACGTGGCCGACGAAGCCGTGGCCGTGGCCCAGCAGCAGGCCGCGCGCGAGGGGCTGCAGCTGGATGCCCGCGTGCAGCCCATGGAAACCTTCGACTTCGGCACGGCCCGCTACGACCTCATCACCTACATCTACGAGGGCTGCTTCGACGAGAATAACGGCGTGCTCGACAAGATCAAAACCAGCCTGAAGCCCGGCGGTGTGCTCGTGTTTGAGTTTTTTCACCGCGCGGCCGGCCTGGAAATGAACCGCCCGGATTTTGGCTGTCCCAACGGCGCCATCAAGGCGCTTTTCGCGCCGGACAAGCGCTTCCGCATCGTGCGCTACGAGGAAAAAGCGGGCCGCCCGGACTTTGGCGGCGGCGTGAACAAACAGATGAAGCCGCAGCAACTGGTGTACTGCGTGGTGCAAAAACTGTAGGACCGGGGGCCGCGCCGCGCAACGCTGCGGCCGGGTTCCGCTACTTTGCGCCTATGAAACGACTTCTCCTGGGACTGTTGCTGGCCGGGGCTGCGCAAGCCGCCGTAGGGCAGAAGGCGGCCAAGCCCGCCAAAACGAAGATTGACGCCAAACTGATCGAGCGCGTCGAGAAGACCCTGGCCGACGACAAGCTGCGCGGCCGGGCCCTGAACACCGGCGCCGCGGAGGCGGCGCAGTTTCTGGCCGGCGAGTTCCAGCGCATCGGCCTGCAGCCCTTGCCGGGCCTCACCTCGTTCGAGCAGAAATTTCCGGCCTACGAAATCAACACCACCAGCCTGCAGGCCACCGTGGGCGGGGCGGCCGTGCCGCGCGAAAACGTGGTGCTGCTCTCGGGCCAGGAGCAGGTAAGCTGGGGCAGCGGGCAGGCCGGTGCGCCGCGCGTGGTAGTGGTGGGGCCGCAAGCCGATTTTCGCAGGGAAGTGGGGCCGCTGATGCGCGCCAAGGAAAACGTGCTGGTACTCATCGACCCGACCCACGCGGCTACCTTCAAGCGCCTGGCCGCGCAGGTGCAGCACAGCGCCTTCCGCGCCGAAAAACCCGAGCCCACCAGCGCTGCCTTCATCCTCACCGCGGCTACGCCCACTGAAACTACGCCTTACCAGCTAACCGGCAGCACCAGTATCAAGCAGCTGGAAATCAAAAACATCGTGGGCGTGCTGCCCGGGCGCGACGCGGCCAAAGCCGCCGAGCAGGTGGTCTTTTCCGCCCACTACGACCACATCGGCATCCTGCCCGCCGTGGCCGGCGACTCCATTGCCAACGGCGCCGACGACGACGCCTCCGGCACCACGGCCGTGGTGGCCCTGGCCGAGCACTTCAAGAGAACCAAGCAGAACGCGCGCACGCTCATCTTCGTGGCCTTCACGGCCGAGGAAATCGGCGGCTTCGGCTCCCAGTACTTCTCCAAGCAGCTCGATCCGGCCAAGGTCGTGGCCATGTTCAACATCGAGATGATCGGCAAGGTGTCGAAGTTCGGCCCCGGCGCGGCCTTCATCACCGGCTTCGACAAGTCCGACTTCGGCCCGATTCTGCAGCGCAACCTGCAGGGCAGCACCTTTAAGTTCGAGCCCGACCCCTACCCCGAGCAGCAGCTGTTCTACCGCTCCGACAACGCCACCCTGGCCCGCCTGGGCGTGCCCGCCCACAGCATCAGCACCGACCAGATTCCCACCGACAAGCTCTACCACTCGGTCGACGACGAAGTCGAGAGCCTGGATCTGAAGAACATGACGGAGGTTATCCGCGCCATTGCCGTCAGCTCCCGCGGCATCGTGGCCGGCACCGATACGCCCACGCGCATTCAGGACGCGGGCCAGCGGAAGTAGTGTCTGGGTGACAGGTAACAAATCGTCTGTCATCCTGAGCCTAAGCGAAGGACCTTCCTCGCAACCCGCACAACTGAAAAGCGCAGCTACCAACGCCCTGTCGTCCGGGCATGGTGGCTGCGCTTTTGCCGTTCCAGCGAAGTAACGTCGACGCTTTGTAGGCAGCGGCGGTGCAGGGTGGGAGGAAGGTCCTTCGCTTAGGCTCAGGATGACGTTTCTTTTATACTTCCTCATCCACTCAACCGGCTCAACGCTTGATCTGTCGGGTGATGGTTTCGTCGGTGATTTTATCGTCGTCGGCCAGCAGCAGGGCTTTGCTGAGGATGATGCTCAGGATGGCGTCGCCCTCGAAGGGCAGAAACACGTCGGTGGCGGTGGCCTGCTTGGGGCTGCGGTCGGGCACGATGCAGAGGTACTGGTCGTTGGGCTCCATCAGGATATTGCCCGAGCCCAGGTGAATCTTGTAGGTGCGCAGCTTGCCCTTCACAACCAGGAACCGGTCCTGGATTTCGCTGACTTTGGCAATGCGCAGGCGCGGCACCAGGCGCTGCAGGGCCAACTTGCGGTTTTTGGCCACTTCCGACAGCTCGCCGAAGGAGTAGTTCTCCCAGTAGTTGCGATACTGCACCAGCCCGCCGCCGTCGCGCCAGAGCGGGTCGTTGCCCACCGAGGCCACGCCCACAAACAAATCCACGTCGCGCATGACTTCCGAGAAAACCAGCGGCGGAATGTCGGTCAGCGGCAGCGGCTCCTGCCCGGCCAGGCGGGTGAAGCGCAGCTGGTCGGTGCTCACGTAGTGCCAGATGCCGGTATCGTTCCAGGCCCCGTCGGCGTTGACCTCGCTCACCCAGAACTCGGCCCGCAAATCGTGCGCCGGCAGGCTCAGCTGGGCCGCGTCCGATTCGTAACCCTTGTCGTAGGCGCCCATCAGCGCGTAGCGCCAGCCGCGCAGCTTGGCCAGGGAGTTGAACTGGTGCTGCTTGAGCACGTGGGCGGCCATGCGGTTGGAGTAGGTGCGGGTGCGCTCCTCGGGCGGCGTGAGTAAGTATACCTCGCGAAAGGCCTGCTTGAGCGGCTGGCGCAGCTCGCGGCGCTCCAGCAAGGCCCGCCAGGCCAGCACCTCATCGGTGGTGGCCAGCACGGGGTGCCAGAGCTGCACCTGCGCCTCATCGGCTGGGGCGGGTAGGGGGTGCTCCTGGGCGTTGCGCCAGGCGCCGTCGAGCCAAAGCGCGTCGTGCTGGGTACCGTCGGGGTGGGCGAAGCGCCAGATGAGCCGCTCGGCCAGCTGGCTCAGCAAGCCGTGCTCCAGGTAGTACTGGCGAAACCAGGCAAAGGGCATCCGGCGGGCCTCCACAAAGCTGCGGTCGAGCCGGTCGCGCTGGCCGGTGTAGGTTTGCTGGGCCTGGGTCTGGGCCACTTTCAGCTCCTTTAGTTCGGCGGCGTGGCTTTGCTTGAGCGCCGCCGGGGCCGCTTTCAGCGTTTTGCCGCCCTTCTGCCAGCTCACCTCGGCCTTGCCCTCCGCCAGTTCCAGCACCACGTGGTAGTCGCCGTAGTCGAAGTCGGCGCGGCCGTTTACCAGGCCCGCCGTGGGCACGGCCATGTCCTCGATTTCGGCCGGCGTGACGCCCAGCTCCTGCGAGGCCTTTTCGATGTGGCGGCCGATCAGCTCCTGGGTGTTGGCCTGCCGGATTTTGGGCCGCAGCCGCGAGAGTTGGGCCACGCCGGGCAGCCCGCCCTGCGCCAAGGCCAGCAGGCAGGCGTTGGCCAGGCCCGAGGCCAGCGGCCCCCGGCCCGGAATCTTGCGGTAGCCCTTCAGGGCCAGCTCGGCCAGTTGCTGCTGCAGGGCCGCCGGCGCGGTGGGGCCGAGCGTCCATACCAAGCCCTTGGCCACGTTCAGGCTGGGTTCCAGCAGGAAGTGCCACTCGGAGTAAGTGTAGGTGCGGCCGCCTTCGTAGGTGTGCGTGTGCTCGATCTGTTCCACCGCGAGGCCCGCCAGCAGGGCCAGCCATTCGGCCGCTTGCGCCCGCACTGCCTCCGGCCCGATGGCGGCCACAGCGGCGTCGGCTTCCTTGCGAAACTTGGCCGTGGGCTGCCCGCCGCCGGCTTTTTGCCAGAGCTGCAGCAGCTGCAGCCAGGGCCGCGTGCTGGCCGCGCTGGGCGAGAGGCCGGCCACGAACTCGTTGAGCCGGCGCCCGAACGCGTCGCCGTCGACGAACTGCACCGGCGGCAGCTCAGCGCTGGCCGGGCCGCCGAGCAGCTCCTGCAGCTTCAGCCGAATCTTGACGATGGTGCCGCCGCCGTAGCTGCGGTCCTGGTGCTCGGTGGCGGCCAGCAGCTGGCCCAGGCGGCGGGTCAGCTCGGCGTGCGGGCCGTGCTTTTTCTGAAATTTCTCCACCTGGCCCAGCGTCAGCAGCACGGGCATCATAAACAGGGCGTGCCCGACCTCCGCGGCCGCGTCGCCGGGCGGAAACTGGATGCCGTAGGTTTCCAGCAGCCGAATCAGCCCGGCCGCGTCCAGCTCCAGGGTGGAGCGCAGCAGCTGCTGTAGCAGGGCTTCGAGCAGGTTGCGGATCTGGTAGTCGACCACGCCGTGATGGTCGCGGCAAAAGCGGATAGCCTCGGCCGTGGCCAGCGCCAAGCGGCCCTTGTAGGCCGCGTCCTGCTCGCGGATGCCCTGGTAGGCCGGCACGTCCAGCAACTTGAGGGTGTAGTAGCTCATCTGGCGCTCCTCGATGTCGAGCAGCAGCTGCCGGAGCACCGGCTGCATTTCCTGGGCTTCGACGCTGGGGCCGGCCAGGGCTTGTTCGAACGCGCGGGATTTTTGGGTAGCGGGCATGGGGGTGGAGTTGGGAGAAACATCGGCAAACAGCCGGGCCGCGGCGTCCTGCGCGCGTTGCCACAGCTCGGTCCAGGCGCTCATCGAACTCAGCCGCCGACCAACGGCGTGAGTTTGACGAAAGCAGCCGTGGCGCCGGGCCCGAGCCAGATTTGCTCGTCGAGGCTTTCCACCTGCCGGTCGTTGACCAGGATGAAGTAGCCGTTCTGCTGAAAGGCCTCCAGCGCCCGGTACAGCTGCTTTTCCGCGTCGATGCGGTGGCTCTGCTTGAGACGGTAGCCGTTGAGCACCCGCTCCGAATCGGTGGGCTGCACCAGGCCGCTAAACACGCCGTTGTTGCGCTGGTTGTGGGCCGCCACTTCCTGGCGCACGCGCTGCTCGATCAGCTCGCGCACGGTGAGGGTTTCCTGGGCCAGCTCCAGGGCCAGGCGGTGCAGGACGGCGCCGGTGGCCGTTTCGTCCTGAATCAGCAGGGTTGTCGTCATGGTGAATTTGCTAAATAATTTAGCCTGCTCTAAAATACGCATTTGGATTGGTTTTGATATGTTAATTCGCTAAAAATTTTAGTAATAACTGCTCAATTGCTGGGAAAATAGCGGCCCGGCCTGTCATCCCGAGGGCGCCGCCGAAGGACCTTGCGCGCGCCCCGCACCAGCTAAAAAGCGCAGCCACCAACGCTCTTTCGCTCGGGCCCGGGGCCGCGTTTTTACGTTGCCGACAAAGCGTCTGCGCTTAGTCGGCCGCGGCGGGGTGCGGTGCGAGGAATATCCTTCGTTGCGCGTACGGCCGACGGGGGCGACGGGCTTTTCTCCCGTTCTGCTTAAGTGTTGTCCGATTCTAGCACAGCGCCTTGGCAGAACCGAACACTGTGTCCGAAACCGGACAGATTCTGTACGGGTGGTAATCAACAATACGCGGTCAAGAATCAGATAATCAATGTATTAAAAGTTTGGCATTGGGCTTGGCTGTCTACCTGCAGAACCGACCCCAATCCGAACGAAAATGGACAGAGCTATATCCCCCGCCGCTCAGGCCAAGCGCCGCCGCCAACGCTGGCTGTTGGCCTCGGCCGTTGTGCTGCTGGTAGCCGGTGCGCTGTGGGCTTTCCGCGGCGTGCTCAAGCCCAGCATCAGCGCCACCGAGCTGCTGACGGCCCGCGTGGAAACCGGCGACGTGGAAGCCTCGCTCACGGCTTCCGGCCTCATCATCCCGGCCCACGAAGCGGTTATTACCAGCCCCATCCAGTCAACCATCCGGCGGGTGCGGCTCACGGCCGGCGACCGGGTGCAGCCGGGCCAGACCATCCTGGAACTGGACAAGGAGTTGACCGGCACGGCCCTGGCCAAGCTGCAGGACGAGCAGTTGCAAAACCAGAACAAGAACACCGTACTGCAACTGGGCCTGGAGCACAGCCTGAACGATTTGGAGTCGCAGGAAAAGGTGCAGCAGGAAAAGGTGCGCAGCCTGCAGTCGGGCCTGCGCGACGAGCAGCACCTGCTCAGCATCGGCTCGGGCACGCCGGAAGCGGTGCGCCAGGCCGAGCTGAACCTGAAGATTGCCGAGCTGGAACTGCAGCGCGTGCGCCGGCAGATCAAGAACCAGCGGCAGTCGAACCAGGCCGATGAGCGCGGCCTGGGCTACACCATGCAGATTCAGCAGCGCAGCATCAGTGAATTGGCCGGCAAGCTGCGCCAGGCCAACATCAGCGCCGAGCAGGCCGGTGTGCTCACCTGGGTCAACGAGGACATCGGCTCGACTGTCAACCAGGGCCAGGTGCTGGCCCGCGTGGCCGACCTGACCTCGTTTCGGGTGCGCGGCTCCATTGCCGATACCTACGCCGACTCCCTGCACGTGGGCGACCCGGTGGTGGTGCGCCTGAACGGCACCGACCTGCGCGGCACGGTGAGCAGCATCAGCCCGGCCGTAGACAAGAACGTGGTGACGTTTTACGCTCAGCTCGACGACAACCACCACCCGGCCCTGCGCGCCAACCTGCGCGCCGACGTGTTCGTGGTGACCCGCGCCCACCGCAACGTGCTGCGCATCAAGAACGGGCCCTTCTTCCAGGGCGGCCGCGAGCAAGTGGCCTTCGTGGTGCAGGACGGGCAGGCCGTGCGCCGCACCGTGCGCCTGGGCGACTCCAACTTCGACTACGTGCAGGTGGTGAGCGGCCTGCGCCCCGGCGAGGAAGTCGTCATCAGCGACACCAAGAAGTACGAAGAAGCCCCCGCCCTCACCATCAAGAACTGACCCGGCGCCCGCCCCACGGCCCCTCCTGCGAAAAGGAGGGGCGCTTTTCGCCCTGCCTGCTCTGCCTTTCCCATGCACCTACCGCTACCCCAACGCCCTGCCCTGCCTTTCTGCGCTATGAAAACCCTGACGTTTTACCTGGATGTGCTTCGCCTCTGGCTGCTGATGGTAAGCATCGTGGCCCTGCTGCTGCTGATTTTCGCGCCCAAAGTGCTGCTGGCCCAGGAAATGCCCGCCGCCCGCCCGCAGCCGGCGCTGAGCCTGCCGCAGGTCATTGAGCTGACGCTGGTGCAGTCGTCGGTGGCCAAGCAGGCGGTGACCAACCGCGAGACGAGCTACTGGCAGTACCGCTCGTTCCGGGCCGACTACAAGCCGCTGCTGGCCGTCGACGGGGTGCTGCCGAACTACTCGCGCACCATCCTGGCCGTGCAGCAACCCGATGGCACCACCAACTTCCGCTACGTACGCATCAACACCTCCAACGTGGGCGCCAGCCTCACGCAGGGCATCGGCCTGACGGGCGGCAAGGTCACGGTGGGCAGCACCCTGCAGCGCTTCGACAGCTTCGAAGGCGCCGGGCAGCGGCTCTACAACAGCAACCCGGTGGCCATCGGCCTGAGCCAGCCCATCGGCGGCTTCAACTCGCTGAGCTGGAACAAGCGCATCGAGCCGCTGCGCTACCGGGAAAGCCAGCGCCAGTACGTGGAGGAGCGTGAAACCATTGCCCGCCGCGTCACGGAGCTGTATTTCGACGTGCTGCTGCAGCAGGTGAATGCCCAGATAGCCCGCCAGAACCTGCGCGCCAGCGAGGAGCTGCTGCGCACCGGCCGCGAAAAAAGCAAGCTGGGCCGCCTCTCCGAAAACGACCTGCTGCTGCTGGAGCTGAACCTGCTAAACGCCCGCCAGGCCGAGGTGCAGGCCAGCGTGGACGCGCAAAACGCGGCCGTGCAGCTCAAGGGCTACACCGGCCTCACCATCGACCCCGCCGCCGCGCTGGACGTGCCCGGCAACGCCCCGCTGCAGAGCGTGACGCCCGACGTGGCCCTGCAGCAGGCCCGGCAGTACCGCCGCGAGGGGCTGATGTTTCAGCGCCGCCTGCTCGAAGCCGACCGCAACGTGGCCCAGGCCAAGGGCACCACGGGCTTTCAGGCCAACCTGACGGCTTCCTTCGGCCTGACCAGCAGCGCCGAGCAGCTCTCCGGCTCCTACGTCAACCCCGCCGACCAGCAGCAGGTGCGCCTGGGCTTCGCGGTGCCCATCGTGGACTGGGGCAAGACCCGCGCCGCCGTGAAGACCGCCGAACTGGCCCGGCAGCAGGCTCGCGTGACGGTGGAGCAGGAGCAGATGACTTTCGAGCAGTCGGTGCTGAGCCAGGCCGGGCAGCTCGACGCGCTGAACCAGCAGCTGCAGCTGGCCGCCCGCGCCGACTCGCTGGCCCAGCGCCGCTACGACATTGCCCAGGCCACTTACAAAGTCGGCCGCATCACCCTCAACGACCTCAACATTGCCCAGGGCGAAAAGGACCGCGCCAAGCGCAGCTACGTGGCTGCCCTGCGCGCCTGTTGGGTGGCTTACTACCAGCTGCGCACCCTCACGCTCTACGACTTTGAGCGCCAGCAACCCCTGTTGACGGCGCAGGCGGAGTAGGGGAGAGAGGCCGCAGCCTCCGGTTGGGTTAGTTTTGCTTGGATGAGCTTTTATTTGTACCCATCTTATTATATATTGTAAGTAATTAATAAAATATAGCAGCTATAAGCAGCGCAGTGGCATAGCCGTGTCGTAACCGTTCGTGGCCATCAAGTGGATAGAAGGTTTCTTCCCTCAACCCGGCTGAGCTATGAAATACCTGCTTGTCCTGCTTTGCCTGCTGGCCACGGCGCGGGCCGAAGCGCAGAATGCGCCCCGCGCGGCTGCCGCCACCGATGAAGCGGCCGTGCGCGCCCCCATCGAGGCCTGCCTGCGCAGCTGGAACCGCCACGACTACACCGACGTGGCCAGCTACACCACCGCCGACGTGGACTGGGTGACCGACATTGGCATGTGGTGGCGGGGGCGCGAGGCGGTGCAGCGCGCCCTGCAGACCTACCACCGGGGCATGTACCGGCACACCACCCTGCGCAGCGAGCAGCTGACCGTGCGCCTGCTCGCGCCCGGCGTGGCCCTGGCCCACCAGCGCGCCTACATCAGCACCTACTACCCGCCCGACGGCATCGACCAGGAATACAACCGCGACGGCGACAAGCAGTTGCTCATCAGCTACACGCTGCTGCGCCAGCAGGGCCAGTGGCTGATTGCCGCCGCCCAGGTGACGGGCATCAACCAGGTCATGGCGGCGTACAACCCCGTTCAGGAACACTAGCGCCGGCCGGGCCGCCTCCGCGATGAAGCAGATGGAAACGCGACCGGGCCGCCGGCAGTGGTGGCTGGGCTGGCTGTTGCTGGGACTGCCGCTGGGCGCCGGGGCGCAGCAGCCGGCCGGCACCGTCAGCGGCAGCCTGCTCGACGCGGCCACGGGCCAGCCGGTGCCCTTCGCCAACGTGCTGCTGCTGCGCGCCGCCGACTCGGCCGTGGTGACCGGCGCGGCCACCGGCGAGACGGGGCGCTTCGTCATCGGGCCGGTGGCGGCGGGCAGCTACCGGCTGCGGGCCACGGTGCTGGGCTACCGGCCACTGCGGCGACTCCTGAGCGTGAGCAGCACCGAGCCGCTGGCCCTGGGCGCGCTGCGCCTGACGGCCAGCACCACGCAGCTGGGCGCCGTGACGGTAACCGGCGAAAAAGCCGTGGTGCAGGAAAGCCTCGACAAGAAGGTGGTGAACGTGGCCAAGGACCTGACCAGCGTGGGCGGCACGGCCGTGAACGTGCTGCAGAACGTGCCTTCGGTGGCAGTGGACCAAAACGGCACGGTGAGTTTGCGCGGCACCCCTAATGTGACCATTTACGTCGACGGCAAGCCCACCGGGGCGGCCGGCGGCGGGCGCAGCGTCAACCTCGAGCAGATTCCGGCCTCGCAGATTGAGGCGGTGGAGGTGATGACCAACCCCTCGGCCCGCTACGACGCCGAGGGCGGAGGCGGCATCATCAACATCATCCTCAAAAAGCCCCGGCAGGACGGCTTCAACGGGCAGGCCGCGGCCACCGCCGGTACCGGCGACAAGTACAACACCTCCCTGAACCTGAACCAGCGCCGCGGGCCGCTGAACTACTTCGGCAGCTACGACTTTCGGCAGGACCACTTGCGCAACCACTACACCACCCGGCAGCTGTCGGCCACCGCCGACCGCAGCACGCTGGCTTGGCTGGAATACCGCAACCGCGTGGGCTCCCAAACCCACGCCCTGCGTCTGGGCCTCGACTACGCCCTCAGCCCCGAGCAGACGCTGACCGTGTCGGCGGCGCCCCGGCGCAACACCGTGCGTACCCCGGAGGAGCAGTTTGGAGCCTTGGTTACCACGTTTCGGCCGGCGGGGCAGCCCGAGCGGACGGAGGACACCGAAGTGTACAGCCGCAACTACACCCGCTCGCAGGCCACCGCGGCCGACTTCGCCCTGGACTACCGCCGCACCTGGGCCCGGCACAAGCGCCGGGAGCTGAGCGGGGCGGCCATCTTCACGCCGGTGCGCGGCGAGCAGCAGGTGCAGCAGCACCAGCACCCCGAGCTGCCCACCGGCCTCTTGCAGCAGCAGCGCACCACGTTTGCCATCGACCAGGGCGCGGCCCAGCTCGACTACGTGCACCCCTTGGGCGACAAACGGCGCGCCGAAGCCGGCCTGAAAACCACCTACCGCGGCACCGACGGCACACTGGACTTCCGGCAGGCCGACGACCAGGGCGAGCTGCGGCCGCTGGAGCGCCTGTCGAGCCGTTACCGGTACCGCGAGGTGATTCCGGCGGCCTACGCGCAGTGGCAGGACGAGCCGGGCAAGTTGAGCTACCAGCTGGGCCTGCGCGCCGAGTACACCCGCACCACCGGCCAGCTGCGCACCACCGGCGAGGCGTTTGCCCGCGCCTATTTCAACCTCTTCCCGAGCCTGACGCTGGCGCGCACGCTGCCCCACGAGCAACGCCTGCAGCTGGGCTACTCGCGCCGCATCAACCGGCCCGAGCTGCCCTTGTTGCTGCCTTTCCCTAACTACTCCGACCCGCGCAACTACCGCGTGGGCAACATTCGGCTGCGACCCGAAACCCTGCACGTGCTGGAGTTGGGCCACCAGAAGAGCTGGGGGCCGGCCACGCTCACCAGCACCGCGTTTTTCCGGCAAACCAACGACGCCATTCAGCGCTTCCGCACCGTCGACACGGCGGCGACGCGGCTGAACGAGCAGGGCGCGCAGGCCACCCAGAACGCGGCCATCACCCGCACCAGCTACGCCAACGTGGGCCACAACCGCAGCTACGGCCTGGAGCTGAGCCTGAACTGGCCGGTGGCCAAGTGGTGGCGGCTGGCCCTCAACGGCTCGGGCTTCCGCAACGAAGTGTCGTCGCTGCTGCACTCGGAGGCCGATAACCGCAACTGGGCGTGGTCGGGCCGTCTGAATACCACCGTAACGCCCCTCAAACGCCTCGACGTGCAGCTTACGGGCACCTACCGCTCGCGGCAGGTAGGCGCGCTGGCCGGCTCCCTGGGGCCGATTTACTTCGTGGAAGCGGCGCTGAAGAAGGACGTGCTCAAGGACCGCGGCAGCATTTCGCTGCGCGTAGCCGACGTGTTCAATACCCAAGTGCTGCGGGTGCAGGCCTACTCGCCTGGGCTGGATTTCAACCTGCGCATCAAGCGCGAAACGCGCATTGGGTACCTGGGCTTTACGTACCGCTTCGGCGGCACCGAGCCGGCCCCGCGCCGCAGCCGCCGCTCGGAGCAGCCCGCCGCGCCCACCGGCATCGACATCGGCGGGTGACGCGCATAAGTTCCAAATGGCTGGTAGGCATTGGCGTGGGGAGGCACAGCGGCTTGGCGGGAATTATCGCGAATAGCTCTTAATTATTATATTTAATAAATAAATATTTGTATTAAAATTATTCAATGGTTACCTTGACCATACTTCCGTGTGCGCCCCGTCCGGTCCCGTCCAGAGGACCGGTGCCCCGTTGCCTGTGTGCGTCGACCAACCTCCTCTTTTCCCCAAACCATGCGTAAACTTAGCCTCGTCTGCCTGACGATGGCTGCCCTGTGGGTAGCCGGTTGCCAGAAAACAGACCTCAATCCCCAACCCACACCTACTGCCACCCTTAACGCCGACGTAGCCACGTGCACGCCCGACGTTATCACCTTCGACAACGTAGCGGCCGGCACGCGGCCCACTTCCATTACCAGCACCGGCGGCGTGGCGGTGGGCGTCGAAAGCCAGAACCCGCACTACGCCTACGACCGGGAGGCCATTGTATTCCGCAGCAGTCCCACGGTGTCGTCCTCGGAGGATACGGACCTGGGCAGCCCCAACGCGGCGTACGGGGGCGTGGGCATTGGGTACGGCGGCGGCCCGGGCGCTTACGCCAATACCACGCCGCTGGGCAACATCCTGGTGCTGCACAACTTCTTCAGCTACGACCCGAACACGGAGCCCAACGACGACGACTTCACGGAAAACGAAACGCCGGGCACCATAGGATTCAATTTCAGCTCGCCCATCACGGCCACGTCCATCACCGTCATCGACGTGGAATACGCCTACAACAGCGAGCATGAGTACGGCTACGTGAAGCTATACGCTAGCAAAGGTGGCGCGCAGATCGGCGGGCAGTACAACTTCAGCGACGCGGGCCCCAACGGGGTGGAAGTGGTGAGCCTGGGCAACACGCCCGGCGTGCGCTACATCGAAGTGACCATCGGCGGCTCCATGGGCATCGACAACCTGCGCTTCTGCCGGCCCGCCGGCCACTGCACCCTTACCCAGGGCTACTGGAAAAACCACAGCTGGCCGGTACAGTCGCTCACGCTGGGCGGCACCACGTACACTCGTACCCAGCTGCTGGCCATCCTCAACACGCCGGTGCGCGGCAACGGCCTCGTGGCGCTGGCCTACCAGCTCATTGCCGCCAAGCTGAACCTGGCCAACGGCAGCGACGGCAGCGTGATTAGCGCCGACCTGGCCGCCGCCGACGCCATGTTTGTGGGCAAAAACATGGCCGCCGACCCGCTGCCCAGCGTGCCCACTTCCCAAACCAGCACCCTCACCGCCCGCCTCGACGACTACAACAACGGCGTCATCGGGCCGGGCCACTGCGACAATTAAGCCCCATTGCGGCCGGCCGCGCCGGCTGCCGCATTGCCAACGTGCTGAAAAGGCCGGACGCTTCGTCCGGCCTTTTTTCGTGGGCGAGCTTCCGAAATTTTTCAACGCTGGCGGACAGGGGGCGTGGCATTTCCGAACACCGTGTCCGCTTATGGACAATATTTTTACTGGCTATTTAGGCTGTTGGCTAAGTAATGAATAGATAGTCAATGGTTTATGGAAATGGCACGCTGCTTGGCTACTCCTACCCGGCCCCGCTTCACATCCGCGCAAAACCGGACAGCACCGCCTTCATCCGAAACCCCTTCACGCCTCAGCCTAAACTCCCGCAGCCCTATGGAAACGACTCTGACCCAGGCCTCGGCCACCCCCGCGCAGACTTCGCTCAAAAATACCCCCATGATTCAGCTCCGCGACATCGAAAAGGTCTACCAGACCGATACCATCGAGACGGTGGCGCTGAACCGGGTGAACCTGACCATCAACAAGGGCGAGTTTGTGTCCATCATGGGCCCCTCGGGCTGCGGCAAATCCACCCTGCTGAGCATCATGGGCCTCTTGGACGAGCCCACCGGCGGCGTCATCGAAATCGACGGGCGCCCGGTGACCAGCTACTCCGACAAGGAACTGGCCCGGGTGCGCAACCACAAAATCGGCTTCATCTTCCAGAGCTTCCACCTCATCAACGACCTCTCGGTGCTCGACAACGTGGAGCTACCCCTGCTCTACCGCGCGGGCCTGAGCGGCAAGGAGCGGCGGCAGCGCGCCCAGCAGGCGCTGGAGCGCGTGGGCCTGAGCGCCCGCACCCGGCACTTTCCCTCGCAGCTCTCGGGCGGGCAGCGCCAGCGCGTGGCCATTGCCCGGGCCCTGGCTGGCGCCCCCGAAATCATCTTGGCCGACGAACCCACCGGCAACCTCGACTCGGTGATGGGCGACGAAATCATGGACCTGCTGCTGGGCCTGCACCGCGACCAGGGCACCACCATCGTGATGGTGACCCACGACGAGAACATGGCCCACAAAACCGAGCGCCTTATCCGCTTCTTCGACGGCAGCCAAGTCAGCTAAACCAAGGGCGAAGTTGTGAAAGGTGAAGTTGTGAAATGGCCTTGGCGGCCCGCAACCCTGGTTCACAACTTCACAAGTTCACCACTTCCCAACTTGACTATGAAGCGCTTCTTCCGCTCCGCCGGCCTGCTGCTAGTGGCCACCGCGCTGCCCTTCGTGGGCGCCGGGCTCTACGACCTGACGGCCCCGGCCCGCGTGCCGGCGGCTACGCCGGCGCCCGCCGCTGCGCCGCGGCCCCTGGTACGGCCGGCCCTGCTGCTGACGCCTTCTCCCACTTCTTCCGCTCCCCACGTCTATGCTGCTTAGCTATCTGAAACTCGCCTGGAAGGTGCTCTTGCGCCGCAAGTTCTTCACCTTCATCAGCCTCTTCGGCATCTCCTTCACCCTGATGGTGCTGCTGGTGGTGGTGGCCATCTTCGACCACTCCTTCGGCGCGCACTACCCCGAGTCGCGCCTCGACCGCCTGACCTTCGCGCAGTTTCTGCACGTCAAGTTCAAGGACGGCGGCAACATGAACACCCCGCCCAGCTACCACCTGCTCGACAAGTACGTGCGCACGCTGCGCACCCCCGAGAAGGTGGCCATTACCTCCAACTTCCACTCCACCCCGAGCTACGTGGGCAACCGCAAGCTCGACCTGGATCTGCGCTACACCGACGCCGCGTTCTGGCAGATCATGGACTTCAACTACCTCGAAGGCAAGCCCTTCCTGGAGTCCGACGTGAAAGCCGCGGCCCGCGTGGCCGTTATCAACCGCAGCACCGCCCGCCAGTACTTCGGCACCGAAACCGGCGTGGTAGGCCGCATCATCGAGGTGAACCAGACCAACTACCGCGTGCAGGGCGTGGTCGACGACGTGCCGGCTATGCGCTTCAGCTCCTACGCCGACGTGTGGGTGCCCATCACCACCTCGCCCGATGACCTGCACCGCGTGCAGCTGCAGGGCGACTATTTCGCCATCATCCTGGCCAAATCCGCTGCCGATGTGCCGGCGGTGCAGGCCGAGTTCGAGGCGGCCATGAAGCGCGTGCCGCTGCCCGACCCCAAGAACATGGACTACCTGGACCTGCACGCCGACCGGCTGATTGCCTCGTTTTCGCGCCAGCTGATGTCGCCGCTGACCGACTACAAGTCCGACGGCCTGGAGCTGCTCTACCCCATCCTGGCCGGCCTAGCGCTGCTGTTCATGCTGCTGCCGGCCCTGAACCTGATCAACATCAACGTGAGCCGCATCATGGAGCGCTCCTCCGAAATCGGGGTGCGCAAGGCCTTCGGGGCCACCGGCGGCCGCTTGGTGGGCCAGTTCCTGGTCGAAAACATTTTCCTCACGCTCATCGGCGGCCTGGCGGGCCTACTGCTGGCCTACGTGGTGCTGCAGCTCATCAGCGGCTCGCAGCTGCTGGCCTACGCCGAATTTGGCCTGAACTGGCGGATTTTCGCCTGGGCCCTGCTCGTGACGGTGTTCTTCGGGGTGCTGTCGGGCGTGTACCCGGCCTTCAAGATGTCGCGCCTGCAGCCGGTGCAAGCGCTGAAAGCCAGCGGCAAGTAACTATCAAGTCGCCCGTCATCCTGAGCGCAGCGAAGGACCTTACCACGCCTGAACGAGTCGTTTTGACTTCAGTCGTGCTTATCCCATAAGGTCCTTCGCTGCGCTCAAGATGACAGACAAAATCATCCAGCCATGATCCGTCACCTCTTCACCCTGATCTGGAACCGCAAGCGGTCCAATTTCCTGCTCATTGCCGAAATTCTGTTGTCGTTTTTCGTGCTCTTCGTGGTGAGCAGCCTGCTGGTGAGCAGCTACTACAACTACCGCCAGACCACCGGCTTCGCCCACGACAACGTGTGGGAAGTGAACCTGAACCCGGGCCAGGACACGGCGCACCGCAAGGAAACGCTGCAGCTCATGCTGCAGGGCCTGCGCGCCACGCCGGGCGTGGTAGCCGTCACGCGCACCAGCTCCAATACCCCGTTCTCGTTCAGCACCATGAACTCGAACCAGTACTACTACAAGGGCAAACAAGGCCCGCAGGCCGACCACTACGACGCCGACTACGACATGCGCAAGGTGCTGCGCTTCAACGTGACGCAGGGCCGCTGGTTTGACCGCCGCGACGACGCCAGCACCGACGACAAGAGCACGCCCGTCATCATCAACCAGAAGATGGCCACGGCCATGTTCGGGCCGGAAGCCGCCGTAGGCAAGGTGCTCACCGACCGGGAAGGCAAAGCCAAGTGGCCCGTGGTGGGCGTCATCGATGCTTACCGCCCCGGCAGCGACTTTGCCGCCAACGAGCCGGCCGTGTTCTTCCGCACCGAGCTGAACGAACACGCCAAGCTCGACCCCAACGCGGGCCCGGGCGTGCTGCTGGTGCGCGTGCAGCCCGGCAGCGGCGCCGTGCTGGAGCAGCGACTGGTGAAGGAAATCCTGAGCTCGACCAAGGGCTGGCACGCCGTGGTGAACACCCTGGACGAAAGCCGCCACGACAAACTGAAAGTGGTGCTGACGCCGCTGGTGGCCCTGGGCGTGGTGTCCTTGTTTCTGATCATCAACGTGGCCCTGGGCTTGTTCGGGGTGCTCTGGTACAACATCAACCAGCGCCGGGCCGAAATCGGGCTCCGCCGCGCCCTGGGCGCCACGGGCGCGGGCATTGGTGGGCAGTTCCTGGGCGAAATGCTGGTGGTGACCACGCTGGGCGTGCTGGCCGGCGTGGTGCTGGCGGCGCAGTTTCCCTTGCTGGGCGTGTTCGGGCTGGAGCCCACGGTGTACGTGCTGGCCATTGTCCTCGCGGCCGTGCTCATCTACGTGCTGACGGCCATCTGCGCCTTCCAGCCCAGCCGCATTGCCGCCGGCATTCAGCCCGCTGTGTCCTTGCGCGAGGAATAACCGCCGGCGCGGGCTCGGCCAGGCCTTCCGGCGGTCGAGCCCGCGTCCACCGGGACGTACCTCGCTCTGCTCGAACAATTGTCACGCTTCGGGCAATGCTATTGTCTGACCGGTAGTCGCTTACGTCTGCCTTGCCGCCGCGCTTCCCTTTCCGCCCCGAAATTCCGTCCTTCGCCTTCTCTCTTCAGCTGCTATGATACTAATCGTCGACGATGATGTGGCCGTGCGCACCTCGCTGGGGCTGCTGCTCAAACAGGCCGGCTACGCCACCAAGGCCGTGGCCACCCCCGACGACGCCCTGCGCGTGGTGCGCGAGGCGGCCCCGCAGCTGGTGCTCATGGACATGAACTACTCCCTGGCCACCACCGGCGAGGACGGCCTGCGCCTGCTCGGGCAGGTAAAGGACGTGGCCCCGCAGCTGCCCGTCATCCTCATCACCGGCTGGGGCTCCATCAGCCTGGCCGTGGAGGGCATGAAGGCCGGCGCGGCCGAGTTCGTGACCAAGCCCTGGAACAACGACGCGCTGCTGCAAACCATTCGCACCGCGCTCAGCCTGGCCGAAAACGCCGCCACCGCGCCCGCCGACGAGGTCAGCCCCACGCGCCGGCAGCTCGACCGGCAGTACAACTTTGCCAGCATCGTGGGGCAGGACGCGCAGCTCTTGCAGGTGCTACGCAGCGTGGGCCAGGTGGCCGCCACCGATGCCTCGGTGCTCATCGAGGGCGAGTCGGGCACGGGCAAGGAGCTCATTGCCGAGGCCATTCACCTGAACTCGAACCGGCGCAACAAGCCCTTCGTGAAGGTGAATTTGGGCGGCATTTCGGCGTCCTTGTTCGAGAGCGAAATGTTCGGGCACCGCCGCGGCGCCTTCACCGATGCCAAAGCCGACCGGCAGGGCCGCTTCGAGCTGGCCAACGGCGGCACCATTTTCCTCGACGAAATCGGGGAGCTGGACTTAGGCTCCCAGGTGAAGCTGCTGCGCGTGCTGCAGGACCGCACCTACGAGGTGCTCGGCGACTCGCGCAGCCGCTCCCTCGACATCCGCGTCATCTGCGCCACCAACCGCGACCTGGCCCAGGAAGTGCGCGAGGGGCGCTTCCGCGAGGATTTGTTTTACCGCATCAACCTCATCACCGTGCGCCTGCCCGCCCTGCGCGAGCGGCCCGACGACGTGCCCCTGCTGGCCCAGCACTTCGTGCAGAACCTGCGCACGGCCTACCACCGCCCGGCCCTGAAGGTGAACACCCGCGCCCTGCACTGGCTGCGCGAGCAGCCGCTGCCCGGCAACATCCGCGAGCTGAAAAACCTGGTGGAGCGCGCCGTGCTCGTCAGCGGCAAGGACGAGCTGGGGCCCGAGGACTTCCAGGCCCAGGCCCAGCGCTTCGTGCCCAAAGTGGAGCCCGGCGCCCTGCCCGAAGTCGGGCTGATGACGCTGGACGAAATGGAAGCCCAGATGATTCGCAAAACGGTGGACTTTTATGCCGGCAACCTTTCGCGCGTGGCCAAGGCTCTGGGCCTGAGCCGCGGCGCGCTGTACCGCCGCCTGGAAAAATTCAACATTCCCTTCGACGCTGCGCAGTAACGTTTGTTGAAAGCAAGTAGAACGTCATTCCGAGCTTGCCGGGGAATCTCGCGTGCGGACGTCCGAGAGTAATTTCTTCGTGAAGGTTGCTATCCGACGAGCCCAGGCGAGATTCCCCGGCAAGCTCGGAATGACGTTCTTTTAACAGCATAGCAACGCAGCCGCCCTGCATGACCCTTCGCACCAAGTACATCCTCTTCGTCGCCCTCATCCACGCGGCCATTGCGGGGCTGGCGTTTCAGCTGCGCGAGTCCAACATGGTGCTGTTTCTGGTGACGGAGGCGCTGCTCATCGGCACGGCCGTCATCAGCGTGCAGCTGTACCGGGGCTTTGTGCGGCCCATCAACCTGATTGCGGCCGGCACCGAAGCCATCCGCGACCGGGACTTCACCATGAAATTTCTGCCGGTGGGCCAGACCGAAATGGACCAGCTCATCGACACCTACAACACCATGATTGACGAGCTGCGGCAGGAACGCGTGAGTCAGCACGAGAAAAGCTTTTTGCTGGAGCGTCTCATCGACGCCTCGCCGGCGGGCATTCTGCTGCTCGATTTTGAGGGGCGTATTCAGGGCGTGAACCCCGCGGCCGAAAAGTGCCTGCAGCAGCCGGCGGCGCAGCTGCTCGGGCTGGCGCCCGCCGCGCTGCCCGGCGAGTGGGGCCGGGTGCTGGGGGAACTGGAGCCCGGGCCGCCGCAGGTGGTGCAGCTCTCGGGCCTGCAGACGTTCCGGGCCAGCGCCTCGCACTTCCTCGACCGCGGTTTTACCCGGCGCTTCATCGTGCTGGAAGAGCTGACGCAGGAGCTGATCCGGCAGGAAAAGCAGGCTTACGAGAAGCTGATCCGGATGATGTCGCACGAAATCAACAACTCCATCGGCGCCGTCAACTCCATCCTGCAGTCGTTCCGCTACTACGCCGCCCAGCTGGCCGAAGACGACCGCGCCGACTTCACCGAGGCGCTGGACGTGTCGGTGCAGCGCAACACGCACCTGGCCAACTTCATTGCCGGCTTCGCCAACCTCGTGCGCCTGCCCCCGCCCCAGCCGCGCCCCGTCGACGTGCACGAGCAGCTCAAGGCCATCTGCCGGCTGTTGCAGGTGCAGAGCGAGAAGCGCAACATCCGCTGGCACTGGCACCTGGCTCCGGGGCCGCTGTTTGTGGCGCTGGACGCGCAGCAGATGGAGCAGGCCCTGCTCAACATTTGCAAAAACGCCCTCGAAGCCATCGACCACGACGGCAACCTGTGGGTGCGCACCACGGCCCACCCGGCCGAAATCATCATCGAAAACGACGGCCCCGGCATTGCGCCCGCCGTGCAGCCCCACCTGTTCACGCCCTTTTTCAGCACCAAGCGCGACGGGCAGGGCATCGGCCTGACGATGATCCGCGACATTCTGCTGCAGCACGGTTTTGCCTTCAGCCTCGCCACCGACGCGGCCACCGGCCGCACGGCCTTCCGCATCAGCCTGGAGCCCGCCGGCGTCGCCCGTGCCTAAGCGGCCCCTGCACCGCCCCCACGGGGGGCGCTTCGTCGCCCGGTAGTGCCGGCCGGCGGAGCGCCCCGTGGGGGCGACGCTTTGTTGCCGGCCCGCGCTACGGCCTTTCGGAAAACTGTATCGGAACCGCACGACAGTACCGGACAGGCTGTTCGGAATCGAACAGTTTTATTGGGGTGAAATTATTGAATATGCATTTAATAAAATGATTGTCAAGATATTATAAATATGGCACGCGGCTTGGCTATAGGTAGACAAGAACCTCTAGCATCCCGCGAAAATGAACACTGCCCGTCACTCCCTCGCTCTGCCCAACTCCTGCCCTCGGCTGCCGCTGCGGGCCCTTGGCCACGGGCCGGTGCGGGTCACGCGGGCCGGGCGGCCCCTGAGCGGCCGCTAACCAGCATTGCCTTGTCTACTTCCTGTCACCTCACACTTTTCTGAGCCATGAAAACGCGTCTTTCGTCCCCCGCCCTGTCTGCCCGTCCCTGGCGCCGCGCCACCCGCCGCTGGCTGCGCGCGGCCGTGTAGCCCCCGTTTCTGGGCTATCCGGCTTTTCTGATACCGGTGCTACCGCGGCCGGGCGCTGAGTGGATCGGTGCCCGGCCGCGGTGCGTTGGGGCCCGGCCAACGCGGCGCAGCGCATATTGCGCGCCTAAGTCCCTCGTTTATGCCCGCTCGTTCTTCGTGGTGGTTTCGCGGCCTGCACCGGGCCGGTCAGCTCTCGGCCACCGTGCGCACCGGCCTGGCGTTGCTGGCGGCCGGGGCCACCTACGCGCTGCTGCCCGCCGCCCTGCACCCGCTCACCCGCGCCGTAGCGGCCTGGGACGCCTTCGCCCTGCTCACGCTCGGGCTGCTGTGGGCCGCCGTCGTCACGGCCGACGCCAACCACATCCGGGCCGTAGCCAGCACCGAGGACCCCGGCCGCAGCTGGTCGTTCGTGTTTATCCTGACGGCTTCGCTGGCCAGCTTGCTGGCCGTGGTGGCCCTGCTGGACGTGATGCACGGGCAGCAGGGCGGCTTGCTGCGCTCCGCGGGACTGTCGGTGGTGGGCGTGATGGCGGCCTGGCTGCTGGTGCACACGCTCTTCACCCTGCGCTACGCCCACCTCTACTACGACCCGACCCAGGCCGGCGGGGAGGGCGGCCTGCTGTTTCCGGGTGCCCGGCTCGAACCCGATTACCTGGACTTCGCCTACTTCGCCTTCGTCATCGGCATGACGGCCCAAACCGCCGACATCAGCATCAGCGGCCGGCTGATGCGGCGCGTAGCCCTGCTGCACGGCCTGATTTCCTTTGGCTTCAACACCGCCGTGGTGGCCTTGACGGTAAGCGCCGTGGCCGGTGTGCTCTGAGCCGGTGGGCTGCGTCGCCCTGCCCGCCCCGGCCAAACAACAACGCGCCGGGCGGGCGCCGCGCAGGACGCCCGCCCGGCGCGGGCGAGGTGGCAGTGCCCGCAGGCGACCAAGCTACGGCAGGCCCAATACCCGCTCCAGCACGTGCACGGTGCCGTTGCTGGCCAGCTGGTTGGTCGTGGCCACGTAGGCGCGCTTGCCGAACTGATCTTCCAAAGCGAGGCGCCCACCTACGCGGCGCACGGTAAGCGGGGTGCCGCCCACGGTGGTCAGCACCCGCCCGGGCGTCAGGTCTTGCTCCTTCAGGTTGCCCGCTACCACGTGCGAGGCCATCGTGGCGTACAGCCGGGCGCGGTTGACGGGTTTCCACAGGTCGCTGAGCAGCGCGGCTGGCAGCTGCCCGAAGGCGTCGTCGTGGGGGGCAAACACGGTGTAGGGCCCGGCGTCTTGCAGCAGCTCGACCAGCCCCGAGCGCTCGGCCGACAGCACGAAGGATTTGTAGGCACCGGCATCCTGCAGGTTGCGCAGCAGCGAGCTGGTGGGCGAAAAGCTACCGTTCAGGGCCGGCGTGGCGGGCAAAACAACGTCGCGACCCGGCCGCTGATGAGCGTACGCGGCGGGACCGGCCGCCTGTACGCCGGCGCCGGCTTTGCTGATCGGGGCTTGTTGGGCCAGGGCGCTGCCGGCGGTGCTGGCAACGGCCAGCGTGAGCAAAAGGTGCTTGAACATAGGGAGTTGGGAAGTTTGGAAAGGAGGAATCAATGGGGCGGGCGAGAAGCCGCCGGATGCCGACTGACCAAGCCGGGTAGCGGTGCAGCGGCAACAACACAAAGGTATTTTGGTATTATTTCGCCTAATAGTGTGCTTTATCGCATAAGCATGTGCCTGCGCACCCGCATAAGCATGTGGCTGCGCCGTGCAACCAACCGCCGCTGAAATGCCACGGCGCCCACGGCCACCGCGCCCGGTAAGTCGACTGTAGCCCGTCAGCTCGTTCTTCAGACCAAAACGGACCGGTGGGCCGGCTGCCTGCGTGTCCCCTAAATGGGGGACACGCGGATGTGGCAGGATAAATTGCCAGCGGAGAACTTTGCCCGCAAAAGCAGGAAGTAGCTCGAACCAACACTAAGCCAGCCGTCGGCGCAACCGGCGGCTGCCGAAGACGCTACTCCGCTACACAAGACAGTATTTGCCCCGGAAGAATGCAGGCAAACACCGGATTTGTCCCCGCATCCCGTACATTCGCAGAGCTTAATAAACTGGCTATGAAACACGCTTACTCGCTTGTGACTCTCGGCTTGCTTGGGCTGGCCTCGTCGGCGGCGGCCCAGACGCTGACCAACAACGGCGCGCAACTCACCGTGAGCAGCGGCGCCACGCTCTACATCAGCGGCGGCTTCGAAAACAAAAGCGGCAGCACCCTGCTCAACAACGGCACCGTGCAGGTGACCGGCGACGTAACCAACGCGGGCACCATAGACGCGGCCGGCACCGGCACGCTGAGCCTGACCGGCACCACCGGCCAGACGCTGACGGCCGGCGGCGCTTCGCTCTACAAGCTGACCGTGGACAAGAGCGGCGGCGAGGTGAGCGTGCCCACCGACGTGACCGTGACCAACCAACTCACGCTGACCAACGGCATTGTGCGCACCGCGCAAACGGCCGCCGTGAAGCTGCCCAACGGCGCGACGCTGGTGGGCGAAGCCGCCGGCCGCTACGTGAAAGGCAACCTGCAGGTGGTCGTCAACGGCGTGAACGGCAACAGCGACGTGAGCTTTCCCGGCGGGCTGACCCTGAACCCGGGCACCAACAACCTGGGCAACGTGACGGCCACGCGCACGGCCGGCCTGAACACGGCCGGGGTGAGCTACGGCACCGACCCCACCAACACCAACAATCCCAAGGGCATCGACCGGATCTGGCAGATTACGGCCGCCAGCCAGCCCGCCGCCAACAAGCCCGTCACGGTGGGCTTCAGCTGGGTGAGCGACGACGACAACGGCAACACCAACCTCAGCCAGAGCCGCATGTGGCGCGGGCCGGCCGCCTCGGGCCCCTGGGCCCCGCTCAACGCCCCGGCCGATGCCAGCAGCCGTAGCCTGAGCGCCTCGTCCGCCAACCTGGGCTTCTTTACCATCAGCAACGCGGCCAACCCGCTGCCGGTGGAACTACTCGACTTCACGGCCGAGCGCCGCGGCCCCGACGCGCTGCTGCGCTGGGCCACCGCCTCGGAAACCAACAACGCCGGGTTTGAAGTGGAAGTCAGCCCCGACGGGCGCGCCTTCCGCCGCCTGACCACGGTGGCCGGCCACGGCACCACCACCCAGCGCCATAACTACGAGTACACCGACGCGCAGATTGCCCGCTACGCCACCGACCTGGTGTACTACCGCCTACGCCAAGTCGACCTCGACGGCAAGCAGACCCTCTCGCCGGTGCGCACTGTGCGCATCGAGGGCGTGGGCTTTGCCGTGCAGGCCCTGGCCAACCCCTTCGGCAACGAGGGGCTGAGCGTGCAGGTAAGCACCAAGTCGACTGGCCCAGCCACGCTGGACCTGCACGACGCCATCGGCCGCGTGCTGCTGAGCAGCAAGCAGGGCCTGACGGCCGGCAGCACCACGTTCACGCTGAACGGCGCCGGCAAGCTGCCCGTGGGCGTGTACTTCCTGACGGTGCGCCAGGACAAGCAGGTGACCACGCTGAAAGTGGTGCGCGAGTAACTCAGCCGCTTAGCATTCTACTGACCACCGCCCGGCCCGCCAGCCGGGCGGTGTTGTTTGCGGCCCGGCCGTTAGAGTTTGTCTTGCCGGATGAGGGCGCGGTATACGGCCCGCAGCCGCGGCTGCGGCACGCCCAGGCGGTAGAGCACGTAGATCAGCAGAAACACGCCCTGCAGCCGAAACACGCCGTTGTCGAGGTACTTGCGCGCCGAGGTGACCACCGCCGCGGGCAGCACCGCAAACGACCCGTAGCGGCGCAGCCGCGGCACAATTTCCTGGTCTTCGAGCACCACCATGTCGGGGCGGAAGCCCCCGGCCCGCTCGAAGGCCGCGCGCCGCACAAACAGGCTTTGGTCGCCGAAGCGCACGGCATCGGCCGAAAAGCGCGTGAACCACGCGCTCAGCCGCAGAAACCAGTGCCCGTGGTCGAACTGCAGGCGGAAGCAGCCGCCGGCGTGCGCGCAGGCGGCCTGCCGGATCTGCGCCAAAAAATCAACGGGCGGGTAGGTGTCAGCGTGCAGAAAGTAGAGCAGCTCCCCGCGGGCGTGGCGGGCGCCGTGGTTCATCTGCGGCGCCCGCCCGCGCTGGGGGCAGGGCAGCACCCGGGCACCGGCCGCGGCGGCCGCGGCGGCCGTGGCGTCGGTGCTCTGGCCGTCGGCCACGAGGATTTCGGCGTCTTCGGCCCCCGGCGCCGCGCGCAGGTAGCGCACCAGCGCCCCGATGCCGGCGGCTTCGTTGTAGGTGGGAATGATGATGCTGACGAGGGGCATGGGCAGGCAAGAACGGGCCAAACAGCTTCTACGCGCAAGCCGCCCGGCCAGCCACGGCCGCGTTATCCAACCCTTGGTCAACAAAAAAGCCCTCCGCCAGGTGGCAGAGGGCTTTTCGCGCGGCATGGGCGCCGGCTTACTCGCGAACGAGCCGCAGGTGCTGCACGCCGTATTTGGTGGTCAGCCGTACCAGGTACAGCCCCACCGGTAGGCCGGTGTTGTCGCAGGGCACGGCCACGTGGGCCCCGGCCCGGGCCGTGCCGGCCTGCAGGTGCTTCAGCAGGGCACCGCGCAGGTCGTAGAGGTCGAGGCGGTAGGCGTCGTCAGCCGAGAAGTCAACTTCGATGAGGGCGCGCTCGGCGAAGGGGTTGGGCGCGGCCGTGAGCGTGGGCCGGCCCGGCAGCTGCGTCGTCCGGACGGCCGCCACGGTGGCTGCCGTGGCCGTTTCGGGGGCTACCAAGGCGGTGGCCGTGGGCTCGGCCGCGTCGCGGGCCGCCGTGGTGCTGCGCACGCTGATTTTGCCGCCGTCGAGGTTCTGCAGCTCGGCTTTGGTGCCGGTCCAGTTGTTGGCGTAGAGCAGGTTGCTGCCGGCGTCAGTGACGCGGATGCTCACCATGTCCTTGCCCCCGGCCACCGTCGCCTGCACCACTTCCACGGTCAGGTCGAGGTTGCCGCCCAAGGAGAGGCCGGTGGTCAGGTTGGTCAGGTTGGCTTTGGTGTTGAACACGGCCTTCTTGCCCACCACCGTGGCGCCCGGCTTGTAGTCCGACAGCGTCAGCGAGTTGATGGCGTTGCTCTTGAACTGGTAGTTGGCCCCGCCGCTGCGCACGATGATGTTGGCCTGGCCCTGCAGGTTGCGGCCGCTGTTGTTGTACTTCATCGTGAAGCCGAAGTTCGTTCTGCTGCCCGGCGCGGCGGCGTATTGGCCCACCGAGTTGGTCGGCAGCACGAAGCCGCCCCCCGAAATATTATCCTGCCCGGGCACGGAAATGGTGATGGTGGTGCACTCCTGGGCGGCGCCGGTGTAGAAGCTGCCGTTTTTGGCATTGAGCACCGGGGCCACGGTTAGCGTGGTGCCGCACTGGTTCACCTCGCTGCCGCTGAGCGTGTAGGCCAGCGAGGTAGAAGTAGCCAGCCCGTCGGTACCCACGCCCGGGGTAATGTAGCCGATGGGGCGCGTCAGGTTGGCTGCTTGGTTCATAAAGGCCGGCGCCGCCAAGTTGTTGTTGGTGCGGAAGTCCACCACGGCCTTGTTGACGATGTCGCCGCGCGAGCCGTCCGGGTCGTCCTGGGCCTGCGCCGTCAGCAAAAGGGTGGCCGTGGTCGAGGTCGGGGACGCGGTGGCGAAGTAGGTCTGGCCGGTGTAGCTCACCAAGCCGGTTTCCTCCGTCACCGTCAGCGTGCCCGGCACGAAGCGGAAGCGGTAGTTGGGCGCGCTTAGCGTGCCCACCGACGGCGTGATGGCGTAGGTTCCGGCCGGGCTGTTCACCGTGGGCGGCGTGGCCGCGCTGAACGCCGCCGGGCAAGCCAGGGCCGCCGCACCGCTCACCACGCCGGCATTGTCGCCGTTGCGGAAGCCGGAGAAGCTCACGCCGAAAGTCGGCTTGGGCTGGCTGTACTGCGTCGCGAAGCTGGTGGCCGTCACCGTCAGCTCGGCCTGGCCGATGGCAAACGGTGCCGTGTTGTAGGTAATGGTGTAGTTGCTCAGCGCTGCCGCGGGGCTCAGCGTGGCGCTGATGGTGTACGGGCTGCCGCCCACGTCTTCGCCCGGGGTTCGGTTGTAGGTGGCCGTGATGTTGTCGAGGCCCACAAAGCCGGTCAGGGTCCCCGCCAGCGGAGGCTCCGGCGCGCCGTACTCTTTGCCGGTGGCCGTGGGCGTTACCGCCGCCGCTTTGGCCGTGATGCTGGCCGTGGTCGTCACCGGGCTGCTGGCCAGGCTGTAGTTGCTTACGTCGGTGCCCGCAATGCTCAGGCCGCTGGCCGTGACGGTCTTGCCCGTGCCCACGTGCTTGGTGTCAAACGTGGCCGTGCCGCCGGTCAGCTGCACCGCGTCGCCCGGCACCACGCCCGTCAGGCTGCGGCCGGTGACGGTGGCCGTGGCGGACCCGTCGTACACCTTGTCCGCGGCCGTGATGTTGCCGGTTACGGTTTTGGGCGTGATGTCAGCCGTGGTGGTGGCCGTAGTAGTGCTCAGCACGTAGTTGCCGGCCTGCGCGCCGCCCAGCGTGAGGCCCGCGGCCGTCACGGTTTTGCCGGTGCCGGCCGTTTTGCTGGCGAAGGTCTTCGAGCCGTTGGCTTCCAGCACCACCGCATCATTGCCCACCAGCCCGGTCAGGGCCTGCGGCAGCACATCGGCGGAGGTATTGCCGTCGTAGACCTTGTTGCTGGCCGTTACCACCGGGGTCAGCGCCTTGGGCGTGATGACGAAGGTGGCCCCGGGCGTCAGCGTCAGGGTGTAGTTGGCGTTCAGCGCCAGGGAGCCAAGCCCGATGGCGTAACTGCCCGCGTTCTGGCCCGGGGTGCGGGCCAGCTGCCCGCTGAAGGCGTCGCCGGGCGCCAGCGAACCGGCGCTGATGCCGTAGGTCAGGGGCGGCTCGGCGGCGCCGTACACCTTGCCCTGGTTGGCCGAGGCCGTCACCGTCACGGCGCGCTCGGTAATGCTGGCCGTGGCGCTGGCCGTGGCGGCCGTCAGCTGGTAGTTGCCGGCATCGGCGCCGCCCAGCGCTACCCCGGCCGTCACCGTGCGGCTACCCACCGTGGGCAGGTCGAAGAGCGGATTGCTGGCCGCCACCGTTACCGCGTCCGGGCTGATGACGTCGGTGGGGGGCGTAATGGCCACCGCGCTCAGCGTGGCCGCCGTGCCGCCGTCGTACACCTTGCTCAGGGCCGTGATGGTGGCCGTCAGCGGCTTCGGCGTGATGGCCGCCGCGGCCGTGGCCGTGGCGTTGGCAGTGTAGTTGCCTGCGTCAGCACCGGTCTTGCTCACGGCGGCCGTTACGGTTTTGCCCGTGCCCACGTTCTTGGTGTCAAATTCCCCGCCGGTGGCCCCAACGCTGACCGCGTCGCCCAGCACGAGGCCGCTGCTGATGCTGGCACCCACGGTTGCCGCGCGGGTGCGGTCGTACACCTTGTCGCTGGCCGTGATGCCGATGACGAGGCCTTTGGCCGTGATGCTGGCCGTGGTCGTGGCGGTGGGGTTGGGCAGGTTGTAGTTGCCCGCGTCGTTGCCTGCAAGGCTCAGGGCGCTGGCCGAAACGGTTTTGCCCGTGCCCACGTGCTTGTCGGCGAAGGCGGCCGTGCCGCCGGTCAGCTGCACCGCGTCGCCCGGCACCACGCCCGTCAGGCTGCGGCCGGTGATGGTGGCCGTGGCGGACCCGTCGTACACCTTGTCCGCGGCCGTGATGCTACCGGTCAGGCTCTTGGCCGTGATACTGGCCAGCGTCGGGCCGACGGCGCTAAGGGTGTAGTTACCGGCGTCGGCGCCACTGAGCGCCTGGCCGGTGCCCGTCACGGTCTTGCCCGTGCCCACGAGCTTGTTGCCAAACGCGGCCGTGCCGCCGGTCAGGCTCACCTCGTCGTTGCCGATGACGCCGTTGAGGGTGCGGTCGGTGAGCTGCGCGGCGGTGCCGCCGTCGTACACCTTATCGGCGGCCGCAATGCCGCCCGTGATGGACTTCGGCGTGATGTCGGCCAGGGCAGAAGCCACGGAAGTGAGCGAGTAATTGCCGGCGGCCGGGCCGGCCAGGGCGAAGCCGGAGCCGGTCACGGTTTTGCCGATGCCCGCGTGTTTATCGGCAAACGTGGCCGTGCCGCCGCTTAGGGTAATTTGGTTGATATCAACCGGGAGCACGCCCACCAGGGCGCGGCTGCCGATGGCGGCGCTGGTACTGCCGTCGTACACTTTGCCCGCCGCCGCGAAGGTGCCCGTGATGGGCTTGGGCGTGATGGTGAGGGTGGCGCCGGTAAAGGTGATGCTGTAGTTGGCGTTGGCCAGGTCGCCCTGCCCGATGGCGTAGGGCCCCGCGTTTTCGCCCGCCGCCCGACTCAGGCCCCCGCTCAGCGCATCACCCGGGAGCAGGCCACTGGTTTGGTAGGTCAGGGGCGGCTCGGCGGCGCCGTATACCTTGCTCTGCGCATCGGCGGTTACCACCAGGCCGCGGGCCGTGATGTTGGCGTAGGTGCTGGCCGTGGTGTTGGGCGTGTAGTTGCCGGCATCGGCCCCGCCCACGGTAATGCCGCTGACGCTGACGAGCTTGTGTTGGCCAACGGCGGCATCGTCAAACGAAGCCGCGGCGTAGCCCGTGGTCAGCACGTCGCCGCCCACGCGGTCGTCGCTGAGCGTGACGGTGGCTGCAATCGTGCCGTCGTAGGTTTTATGCTGCCCCCGGGCGCTGATGCTCAGCGCCCGGGGGCTGATGCGGGCCAGCACGGAGGCAGTGGCATTGGCGGCGTAGTTGCCCGCGTCAGCCCCGTCGAGGCTGATGCCGCTAACCGTTACGGTCTTGCCCGCGCCCACGTTTTTATTGGCAAAGGTGGCCGTGGCGTAAGTGGCCGTCAGCACGTCGCCGCCCACCCTATTGTCGCTCAGCGTCACCGTGGTAGCGGTGCTGCCGTCGTACAGCTTGTCGCCGCCGCTGGCACTCACCAGCAGGGCGCGCGGCCGGATGCTGGCCGTGGTCGTGGCGGTGGGGTTGGGCAGGTTGTAGTTGCCCGCGTCGTTGCCTGCAAGGCTCAGGGCGCTGGCCGTTACGGTCTTGCCCGTGCCCACGTGCTTGTCGGCGAAAGCGGCCGTGCCCCCGGTCAGTTGCACCGCGTCGCCCGGCACCACGCCCGTCAGGCTGCGGCTGGCAATGGTCGCGGCCATCGTGCCGTCATAGTCTTTATCGGCCGCCCCGATAGCAGCCGTCAGGCTCTTGGCCGTGATGCTGGCCGGGGCCGAAGCCGTAGCACCGGGCGCCAGCTGGTAGTTGCCGGCATCGTCGCCGCTGAGCGAAAGGCCGCTGGCCGTGACAGTGCGGGCGCCCACGCGGGCGTCGTCGAACTGCTGGCTGCCAACCACCAGGGCAACGGCCGTTTCGCCCGGCAGCAGGCCCGTAACCGACTGGCTGGCGAGTGTGGCGTTGGTGGTGCCGTCGTAGGTTTTGCCGTTGGCCGTGATGTGCGGCGTCAGCTGCAGGGCCGTGATGCTGGCCGTGGTGGTGACGGGCGCTGGCGCCAGGTCGTAGTTGGCAATGGTTGAGCCGCTAAGCCCAAAGCCCGTGGCCGTGACGAGTTTATTCGTACCCACGGCGGGCGTCGCAAAAGCCGCCGTGCCGCCGGTCAGCGTCACGGTTTCGCCCGGCACCACACCGTCGAGGCTGCGGGCAGTAATGGTGGCGTCGGTGGTGCCGTCGTAGGATTTGTCGGCGGCGCTAAAGGCCGGCGTCAGCGCCTTGGCGTTGATGTCGGCCACCAGGGCGGTGGGCAGCGTCAGGGCGTAATTACCGTTGCCCGGGCCGCTCAAGGCCAGTCCCGAAACCGTTACGGCCTTGCTGGTGCCCACGCCCGCCGAGGCAAACGTGCCCACCGCCGTGCCGCTCAATGTCACGGCGCCCGGGATTTCGGCCGGCGGCACGCCCAGCAGCGCCGGCGTGCCGGTAAGCGGCGCCGCCAGGGTGCCGTCGTAGGCGCGGGAGCCGGCGCTCAGGCCGGTTACGGTCAGCATCCGGGCGCGGATGGTGGCCGTGGTGGTGAGGGGCGCCACGGGCAGGCGGTAGTTGCCGGCGTCGGCGCCGGTCAGGCTCACGCCCGCCACGGTCACGGTCTTGCCCGGGCCCACGTGCTTGTCGGCGAAGGCGGCCGTGCCCCCGCTCACATTCACCACGTCGCCGTCGAGCACCCCGCCCACGACCACGCCGGTCAGCGTGGCATCGGCGGTGGCATCGTAGTCTTTATCGGCGGCCGCGTACGTCGGCGTGAGGGTCTGCGGCGTAATGCTCAGGGCCGCAGCGGCGCTGGATTTCGCGTTGTAGTTGGTGCTGCCCGTGTAGGTGGCCACCACTACGTAGGTGCCCGCTTGCGTGGGCGCTACCGCGGTCGGGCCGTAGGAAGTGGCGCCGGTGCCGCTGTAGCTGAGCTCAACCGGCGTCAGCCCGGCCGGCGGGCTGCCGAGGCCGCTGGCCGACCCGGTGCCGCCGTGCGGCTGCCGGTCGTAGGGAAACTGGCCCCCGGTTGCGGTAACGCTCGAGGGGTCCACCTTGCGCACCGTCAGCAGCACCGAAGTGGTGGCGGCGTTGTAGTTGGGCGTTGCGGCCACCTCCACCGTCAGCGCCTGGTCCGGGCCGGCGTCGAGCACGGTGCCGGCGGCCGGCGTGTACGTAACCGCGCCGGTTGCGGAGCCCTGCGCTACGCCCGCTACCGTCGCGTTTAGCTGCCCGGCCGTCAGGGGCGTGCCGTAGTCAATGGCGGCGGGCGCCGCCCAGTTGATGAATTGGTCGGCTTTGGCTACGGCCAAAGTGTTCGAGGCGCTGGCCGGCGCGAAGTTGCCGCTGCTGGGTGTAAAGTCCACCGTGAGGGCGTAGGCCGTGGCCTGGGCGTTGAGCTTGGTGGCCGCGGTGACCACGGCGCCGCCCTGGCGGTAAACGAACGTGCCGGGCACCGCAGCGCCCTGGAACGCAGCGGTGGCCGTGAGGCTGCCGCTCAGGTCAGCCCCGTACGTAATGCCCGGCAACGCCAGCCAGATGATGCCGGGAGTAGCGGGGGCAATGGTCAGCGTCGCCGTCTGTTCGGCTGCCAGGTACGGACTGCTGGCGGCTTGCGAAACCTTGAGCTGCACCGAGCCCGCGCCGGTAATGACCACCTGCCCAGCCGGGCTGACGCTGGCCCCGCTGCCCGACACCACCGAGTACGTAATGGCTCCGGGAGAATTGGTGGTGGCGCTAAGAGCAAAAGTGGCGTCGCCGTACGTTTTGTTGATGTCGGCAAAGGCCAACGTAGGGGGCTGCAACACGGTAAACGACGTGCTGCTGGTGCCCACGCCGTTGGCAGTCGTCACGCTGATGGGCCCCGACAAAGCCCCCGCCGGCACCGTTACGCTGATGCTGGTGCCGGCGCCGTTAACGGTGAAGGCCGTCGTGGTCGTGCCGCCGAAAGACACGGCGGTAGCGCCGGCAAACAGGCTGCCGCCCACGGTGACCAGGGCGCCCACCGCGCCGGAGGTCGGTGCGATGCTCGCCACCACGGGCGTGCACCCTTCGTCCACCTGCCCGTCGCAGTCGTCGTCGATGCCGTTGCCGCAGACTTCCGGCGCGCCCGGCCGAATGCTGGCTTGCGCGTCGTTACAGTCGTCGGCGTTGCTCACGTACCCGGCCGGCGCGCTGCAGGCCTGAAGCACCAGCGCCGCGTTGCCGTAGGTGTCGCCGTCGGCGTCCCGGTAAAAGGGCTGCAGCGGAAGCGTGCCAACGGTGTGCGTGCCCACCACCGGGCCGCACCCGTCAGCGGTGGCCGTAATTGTGCTGGAACCGCTGTAGCCGGCCACGTACGTGACGACCCCCGTCGTGGCCACGATGCTGTTGCCGGCGGCCAGCGAAGTGGCGTCCAGCGCGTACGTGATGCTCGTGGCGTTGGCCGCGGTGGCGGTGTACGTCACCGTGCCGGCGCCCTGACAGCGGCTGGAAGTCGTGCCAAGTGCGAACGTGAGGGTGCCCACGCGCGGGGCGAGGGTCACGGTGCGCGTCGTGGGGGCCGAGGGGCCGCCGCACCCGCTGGCCGTGACCTGAATGGTCGCGGTACCGGTGTAGTTGCGGGTCCAGGTCACCACGCCCGCGCTGGTGATAGAGCCAGCCCCGGCGGGGCTGAGCGACCAGTTCAGGCCGGTGCTGTTGGTGGCCGAGGAACTGTAGCTCGTCGTCACCACTTGGTTGCTGGTGAACTGACACGTCGGCTCGGTGCCCGGCGTCACCCCAATGGCGCTGGGCGTGCCTACCGTAGGCGTGAGCGTAACGGCCACGGCCGTGCGGGCACTCTCGCAGCTATTGGTAGTGGCCGAAACGTAGTACGTGCTGTTGGTCAGGGCGGTGGTGCTGGTTAGCGCAGTGGTGGCCCCCAGGGAGCTGTACCACTTGTAGCTTCCCGAGCCGGTCGGTAGCGAAGCCACCGTGGGGTTATTGGCGGCGCAAAAGGTCTGGGCCGAAACGTTGGGCGCCGTCGGCGGCGAGGTCACCGTCAGCACGGTGACAGTGGATACGGACGCCGCACCGGACCCGGAGCCCCCAAACGTCGCCCGGAAGCTCAGGTTGTTCTGGGTGGTCGAGGCCGTGAACGATAGGGTAGAGGTGGTGGTGTTGCCGGTGCTGGAAGTAGTAATGGTGTACCCCCCGCTGCCGCTGAAAATATTTGCCCACGAGGTGCCGTTGGTGCTGGATTGCCAGGAGGTAGCGGCGTTAGATGAGCCGTTGGCCGCGGCCGTTAGCTCCTTGGTGGCGCCCGCGCAAGTCGCGCTGGTGCTGGGCAGCGCTGTCACCAGAGTTGCGTCGCCGTCCGTAAACGTCGTTTGGGCCGTTAGCCCCGAGCTTTGGCCCGTGGCCGCCAGCGTAAACGCCTCGCCCAGGTGAATGGGCTGGATGACGAACTGGTCGTTGTAGATGTGGCCGTTGGGGTCGGCCATGGCCGTGAGCACCGTGTTGCCGTGCGTAATGGTCGAGTGGTCGATTTCCAGCCGCACCTCCTCGCCGGGCTGCCAGCCGTTGCCTTCAATCACCACAATGTCGCCAGGCAGGTAGTCGGGCTTGTCCGTGTATACATTGGCCACCTGGGCCAGCGCGTTCAGCGAGGTCAGAAAGCTGAGCAGCAAGCAGAGCCAGAATCCGGCGCTGCGGCCCCTGGCTCTTCGCATAGGTGAGGGTAAAGGTGTGTTCATGACGCTATGTGAATAGGAGTGTGAAATGCAGCTCGGTAAAAGCATAGGTCTGCCGGGCTACCCCGAAGAGGCAGCTATAGAAGACCAGAAGAGACAATTGGACGGGATGTAACTGAAAGGTATCTGTATGTGTATTTATCTAACAAATTATTGTAACTATTTTTTAAAAAGTTCGTAGCATCGTATTATTTGCTTGAATTAGTTATATATATATGGTAAATAATTGTACTCGGTGCTGATCTGCCTCCATCAGTAGGTTATAGTAAATATTCTATTGGGTAATGCCGACAATAGCTGGTAAACAAAGGCGTGTCAAACAGGAGAGACCTAGGCTCAGGTAAAGCAAAAAGCCCGTTAGCCAAGGGCAAACGGGCTTTTGATTGGGAAGTAATGTCGGATTACCAGATGCGCACCTGGGCCGTGTCGGCGCGGTAGAGCTTCTGGCCGGGCTGTACTTTGAAGGCCTCGTAGAAGGCGGGCACGTCGGCCATCGGGCCGTTCACGCGGTACTGGGCCGGGGAGTGCACGTCGGTCATGATGCGCTGGGCCAGCTGCTCGTCGCGCTGGTGGCTCTGCCAGCCCAGGGCGTAGCCCAGGAAGTAGCGCTGCGAGGGCGTGAGGCCGCCGATTTTCTCACCCTTTTTGAATTGGTCGGTCTTTTTGAACGCGTCGTAGGCAATGACGATGCCGCCCAAATCGGCAATGTTTTCGCCCGCGGTGGCCTTGCCGTTGATGTGCAGGGAGTCGAGCACGGTGTAGCCGTTGAACTGGCGCACAATCTGGTTCACGCGCTTCTGAAACTCGGCGCGGTCCTGCTTGGTCCACCAGTTGCGCAGGTTGCCCTTCTCGTCGAACTGGCTACCCTCGTCGTCAAAGCCGTGCGTCAGCTCGTGGCCGATGGTGCTGGCCCCACCGTAGCCGTACACGATGGCGTCGTCGGCTTCCTCGTCCTTGAGGCCGGGAATGGCGAAGATGGCCGCCGGCAGCACAATCTCGTTGTTGGAGGGGTTGTAGTAGGCGTTGTAGGTCTGCGGCGTCATGTCCCACTCGGTGCGGTCCACGGGCTTGCCGAGCTTGTTGATGTTGTAGCGGTACTTCCACTCGTTGGCGCGCATCACGTTCTGGGCGTAGGAGTCGCGCTTCACGTCGAGCGAGGAGAAGTCCTTCCACTTATCCGGGTAGCCCACCTTCGGCGTGATTTTGCCGAGCTTCACCAAGGCCTTCTGCTTGGTTTCGGCGCTCATCCAGTCGAGCTGCTGAATATGCTCGCGGAAGGCGGCCATGACGTTCTGCGTCATCTGCTCGTAGCGCTGCTTGGTGGCCGGCGAGAAGTATTCCTTCACGAACAGCTGCCCCAGCGCCTCGCCCATGGCCGATTCCTCGGCGTCGAGCACGCGCTTCCAGCGGGGGCGCTGCTGCTTGCTGCCCTGCAGCACCGTGCCGTAGAAGCGGAAGTTTTCCTGGTCGAAGTCCTGGCTGAGCGTGGGCGCGTAGGCGTGCGCCAGCTGCCACTGCAGGTAGGCGCGCCAGTCCTCGGCCGGCGCCGACTTCAGCAGCTGCCCCACCGTGCGGTAAAACTCCGGCTGGCCCACGATGACGGTATCGACCTTCTGCAGCTCCATCTGGCGCAGCAAGGCGGCCCAGTCGAGGCCCGGGGTGAGCTTGGGCAGCTCGGCCACGGCCATCTTGTTGTAGTTGCGGTACGGGTCGCGCAGGTCCTCGAGCTTGCGCGAGGAAGCGGCCAGCTTGGTTTCCAGCGCCACTACGCGGGCGCTGTTTTGCTTGGCCGTGGCCGAGTCCTGGCCCAGCAGCTGAAACATGCGCTGCACGTGGCGGCCGTACTGCTGGCGGATGTTGCGCGTGCGCGTGTCCTTGTTGAAGTAATAGTCGCGGTTGGGCAAGCCCAGGCCGCTCTGGTAGAGGTGCAGGGCCATTTTCTCGCTGTTCTTGGCATCCTGCCCCACGTAGGGCCCGATGAGCGCGTCGACGCCAATCATCTGCAGGCGGGCCACTTCAGCGGGCACGTCGGCGCCGGAACGGATGGCGGCAATGCGGTCCAGCTCGGCTTTCAAGGGCGCGGCGCCCTGCTTGTTGATGGCCACTGAGTCCATGCCGGTGCCCCAGAAGTCCCCGATTTTCTGCTGGGTGCTGCCGGCTTTGGCGTTGGCTTTGGCCGCGTCTTCGCTCAGGGCGCGCAGGCGGGCGTACACCTCGTTCTGCACCTCCTTGCCGATGCCCCAGTTGCTTTCCGACGCCGGAATGGGGTGCTGCTTGAGCCAGGTGCCGTTGGCGTACTGGAAAAAGTCGTCGCCGGGGCGGGCGGTGGTGTCGAGGCTGGCCTGCAGCACATCGGGCTTGTTCGAGGAGGAGCCGCCCGATTGGCAGCCGGTAAGCAGCGCAGTGCCCAGCAGGGGCGCGGCCAGCAGCCAGCGGCCGATGGCAGAAGTGTGGGTCATGGACAGAAAGAAGGAGAGTGGAAAAGTGAAGGTAACAGACGCACCGACGAGTTGGGAGGCTGCAAGGGCGGGCTAGCCGTTAATTGGCCCAGCCTTGTGCCAGCAAAAAGCCCGCTTCTGGCAGGAAGCGGGCTTGAAGCGGAGTTGAGGAAAATGGATACTGGCCGTCATGTCGAGCTTGTCGAGACATCTCGCGGGCTGATGTCCGAGAGTAACCCAATGATTGACATTACTATCCGGCGAGATGTCTCGGCTGCGCTCGACATGACGTTTGGGTGGAAATATGCGCAGCAGCGTTGCACGCAGCACTACTAAGTCAATGGCCGCTACGCCCCGAGCCGCTGCGAGGAGCCGCGCACCAGTAGCTCGGGCTGCAGCACGATCTGGCGCGGGGCCAGCGTGCGGGATTGGTCCTCCACCATGTCGAGGAGCAGGCGCACGGCGGTGCGGCCCATCTCCTCGCAGCGCTGGTCGACGGTGGTCAGGTGCGGCTCGGTGAGCAGGGTGAACAGCTCGTTGCTGAAGCCGGCCAGCGCCACATCCTGCGGAATGCGCAGCCCCCGGGCCCGCAGCACCTGCATGGCGCCGGCCAGGGCCAGGTCGTTGGCGGCAAACACGGCGTCGAAGGGCGCGTTGCGGCCGAGCAGTACCTCGGCCGCCTGCAGGCCGTCGGGCAGGGTCAGGTCGCAGAAGTACACCAAGTGTTCGTCGTAGGGCAGGCCGTGGGCTTGCAGGGCGTCGACGTAGGCGCGGTAGCGGTTTTTGCAGATGTTCAGGTGCTGGGGCCCGCCGATGTGGGCAATGCGCCGGCAGCCCTGGCCGATCAGGTGCGCCACGGCCTGGTAGGCGCCCTGGTAATCATCGAGCACCACGGCCGACACGTCGGGCGCCTCCAGAATGCGGTCGAAGAACACCAGCGGCAGGTGGCGGCGGCGCACTTCCTCGAAGTGCTGCACGTCCTTGCTGGTCAGCGACAGCGACACCAGAATGCCTTCCACCTGGGCGTTGAGCAGGGTTTCCAGGTTTTTCTTCTCGTGGGCCGCGTTTTCGTTCGACTGGCAGATCATCACGTTGAAGCCGGCTTGGTTGGCCCCGTTCTCGATGCCTTTGAGCACCAAGGCGAAAAAATGCCCGTCGATGTGGGGCACGATGACGCCCAGGGTGTTGCTGCGGCCCTTGCGCAGGGCGGCGGCCAGCTGGTTGGGCTGGTAGTTGAGCGCGCGGGCCAGGTCCCACACCCGGCGCTTGGTGGCCTCGCTGATGCTGCTGTGGTCACTGAGCGCCCGCGAAATGGTGGAAACGGACAGATTCAGCTGGGCAGCCAGATCCGAAATGGAAGCGCGGTGCGTGGACACGGGACGGGAAAACGATGGGGAAGCAAGTTCGGCAAATTGGGCGGTTTGGCGCCACGGTTCCGTTTGGCACGGTGCCAAGTCCACAACTGCGCCGGCCCGGGCCAAGTTCAGCCGACGCAACCGCTGGTCCTCTTCGAAAAAAAGCCTGCTTCCATCGGCGGAAGCAGGCTTTCTTTGGGTTCAGCGGCGCCGGGAATTACAGGCTGCGCGTGATGCCCAGCTCGAGGCCGCGCAGCTCGGCCAGCCCGCGCAGGCGGCCGATGGCGGAGTAGCCGGGGTTGGTCTTCTTGTGCAGGTCGTCGAGCATCTGGTGGCCGTGGTCGGGGCGCATGGGCAGGCTCTGCTGGCGGCGCTGCATGGTCAGCACCAGCTCCCGCATCACCGCGTACATATCCACGTCGCCTTCCAGGTGGTTGGCCTCGTAAAAGTCGCCCTGTTCGTTGCGCTGGGTGCTGCGCAGGTGAATGAAGTGGATGCGGTCGGCGAACTGGCGCACCATGGCCGGCAGGTCGTTGTCGGGGCGCACGCCGAACGAGCCGGTGCAGAAGCAGAGGCCGTTGCTGAGCGAGGGCACCGCGTCGGCCAGGGCCTGCACGTCGGCGGCGGTACTCACCACCCGGGGCAGCCCGAGGATGGGGTAGGGCGGGTCGTCGGGGTGAATGGCCAGCACCACGCCCACTTCCTCCGCCACCGGCACGATTTCCCGCAGAAACAAAATCAGGTGCTCCCGTAGCTGGTCGGCGTCGATGCCCTGGTAGGCGTCCAGGGCCTGCTGAAACTGCTGCAGGGTGAAGCTTTCCTCCGAGCCGGGCAGGCCCGCAATGAGGTTGCGCACCAGCAGCTCCCGCTCGGCCTCGCTCATGCCGCGGAGGCGGGCTTCGGCGGTGGCCAGCTCCGCGGCCGAGTACTCCGCCCGGGCGCCCGGGCGCTGGAGCAGCAGCGCGTCGAAGGCCACGAAGGCGGCGCGCTCGAAGCGCAGGGCCTTGGAACCGTCTTCCACCGCGAAGCTCAGGTCGGTGCGCGTCCAGTCGAGCACCGGCATGAAGTTGTAAGTGACGGTGCGGATGCCGCAGGCCGCCAGGTTGCGCAACGACGTCTTGTAGTGGTCGATGTGCTGCTGGAAGGCGCCGGTGCGCGTCTTGATTTGCTCGTGCACCGGCACGCTCTCGACCACGCTCCAGGTGAGGCCGGCAGCTGCTACCTCGGCCTGGCGCTTTTGGATTTCTTCGACGGTCCAGACCTGGCCGTTCGGGACGTGGTGCAGGGCCGTGACGACGTCGGTGGCGCCGGCCTGGCGGATGTCGGCGAGGCTGACCGGGTCGTTCGGACCGTACCAGCGCCAGCTTTGGATGATGGGCATTGCGAGTTGGTGGTGCGCCTCACCCCCTGCCCCCTCCCCGGAAAGGAGAGGGAAGCCTGACAATTGACGAGCGGGACGGTGAAGCGGGTTTCAGGGAAAAAAGCCGTCGGGGGCGAAAGTAGTTGTCAGTTATTCTCCACTCTCCTGTGCTCTGCTTGCTGAGCGGCAGCAGGCGGCGCGAGGCCTTACACCCCGCTGTAGGCGTTGAAGCCGCCGTCGACGAGCACCGTTTCGCCGCTGACGAAGCGGGAGGCGTCGCTGAGCAGGTAAATGAGGGTGCCGGTCAGCTCCTCGGGCTGGCCGAAGCGCTGGTAGGGCGTGCCGGCAATGAACTGCCGGGCGCGGGCCGTGGGCGTGCCGTCGGGGTTGACGAGCAGGGCGCGGTTCTGCTCGGTGAGAAACACGCCGGGCGCAATGGCGTTCATGCGCACCCCGCCGCCGTAGCGCAGGCCCAGCTCCACGGCCATCCACTGAGTGTAGGCCTCAATGGCTTTTTTGCCCAGGGTGTAGCCCAGCACCCGCGTCAGGGGCCGCTGCGCCGTCAGCGACGACACGTTCACGATGCTGCCCTTGCCCTTCTCGGCCATCACCCGCCCGAACACGTTGGTCGGAATGACCGTGCCGAACAGGTTCAGGTCGACGGCGCGGCGGGTGTGGTCGATGTTGAGGTCGAACAGGTCCTGGTCGGGGCCCACGACGGCGCCGGGCATGTTGCCGCCGGCGGCATTCACCAGTCCATCGATGGTGCCCCAGGTGCGGATGATTTCGTCGCAGGCGGCCTGCATCTGGGCCGGGTCGAGCACGTCGGCCAGCAGCGGAATGGCCTCGCCGCCGATGGCTTCGATGGCGGCCACGCGGGCCTGGGCGCGGGTGGCGTCGCGGCCGAGAATGGCCACTTTGGCGCCGGCTTCGGCCACGGCCAGGGACATGGCCTCGCCCAGCACACCCGTGGCGCCGGTCATGACGATGACTTTGCCGTCAAGGGAAAACTGACTGAGGGCGGACAAGGCCGGGGCCGGAGGAGTGTCGGGGGAAAGGCTCATGGATAGGTTGGAGGGGATGGAGCGGGGGTAGAAGAGGTGGTTTGGGCGGTCCTTCCCGGCCGTCGTGTCGCGCGCAGTCGAGACACGACGGCCGGGAAGGACCATTCGGTGTTACTGCAGCGTCAGCTTGCTTTCGAGGCGGATGTCGTCGGAGGCGGAGCCAATCATCAGCTGGAAGTCGCCGGGCTCGGCCACCCATTCCAGCTTCGCGTTGTAAAAGGCCAGCTTGTCCTTGTCGATGGTGAAAGTGAGGGTCTTGGTTTCGCCGGGTTTGAGGCTGATTTTCTGGAAGTCCTTCAGCTCCTTGAGCGGGCGGGCCACCGAGGCCACCAGGTCGCGCAGGTAGAGCTGCACCACTTCCTCGCCGGCCACTTTGCCGGTGTTGGTGACGGTGCACTGCACCTGCACCGCCTGGCCCGCGGTTAGCGTGGGCTGGCTGAGCCGGAGCCCGTCGTACTTGAACGAGGTGTAGCTCAGGCCGTGGCCGAAGGCGTAGCGCGGGGTGTTGGGCGAGTCGATGTAGGCCGACTTGTAGCGAATGTCGCCGGGCTTGGTGACGGGACGGCCGGTGTTGTAGAGCTGGTAGCTGATGGGAATCTGGCCTACCGAGCGCGGAAACGTGCTGGGCAGCTTGCCCGAGGGGTTGTAGTCGCCGAAGAGTACGTCGGCCAGGGCGTTGCCGCCTTCCGCGCCGGGCCACCAGGCGTAGACAATGGCGTCGGCCTGGTCAGCAATCTGGTTGAATACCAGCGGGCGGCCGGCCATCAGCACCACCACCACGGGCTTGCCGGTGGCTTTCAGGGTCTGGAACAGCTCGTTTTGCACGCCGGGCAGGCCGATGTCGGTGCGCGACTTGGACTCCCCGCTCATGTCCCAGGTTTCGCCCACGCAGAGCACCACCACGTCGGAGGCCTGGGCGGCTTCCACGGCCGCGGCGAAGCCGGCGCGGGAGTCGCCCTGCACCTCGCAGCCCTTGGCGTAGCGCACCTGGGCGGTTTTGCCGGCGCGCTTGCTCAAGCCTTCGTACACCGAAGTAATCTGGGCGGTGTCGGCCAGCACCACCCAGCTGCCGGCCAGGTCGCGCTTGGCCTTGGCCAGCGGCCCGACGAGGGCAATGCGGCGCGGCGCGGCCAGCGGCAGCGTGGCGTTGTCATTTCTCAGCAGCACCATCGATTTGCGGGCCACGTCGCGGGCGGCCACGCGGTGCTGCGGGTCGCTGAGCACCTGCTTTTCGCGCTTCTCGTCCGAAAAACGGTAGGGGTCGTCGAACAGGCCCAGCTCGAATTTCTTGCGCAGGATGCGGCGCACGGCGTCATCGAGCAGGGCCATATCGGCTTTGCCGGCCTGGATGGACTGGGCCAGCGTGGTGTGGTAGGAGTCGCTTTCCATGTCCATGTCGGAGCCGGCGGCCAAGGCTTTGCGGGCGGCGTCGGCCTTGTCGGTGGCGTAGCCCCAGGGCACCATCTCGCCGATGCTGCCCCAGTCGGACACCACGAAGCCGGGGTACTGCCACTGGCCCTTCAGGATGTCGCGCTGCAGGTAGCGGTTGCCGGTGGCCGGCACGCCGTTGAGCGTGTTGAAGGAGTTCATGAAGGTGGCCACGCCCGCGTCGGCGGCGGCTTTGAACGGCGGCAGGTAGGTTTGCCAAAGCTGCTGCTCGCTCACATCCACGGCGTTGTACTCGCGGCCGGCAATGGCGGCGCCGTAGGCCGCGAAGTGCTTGGCGCAGGCCATGATGGCGTCGGTGCCGCCCAGCTTTTCGCCCTGAAAGCCGAGCACCCGGGCCTTGGCAATCAGGGAGCCGAGGTAGGTGTCTTCGCCGGCGCCTTCCATCACCCGGCCCCAGCGCGGGTCGCGGCCCACGTCCACCATGGGCGCAAACGTCCAGTGGATGCCCGACGCGGCGGCTTCGCGGGCGGCTACGTGCGCCGACTCGCGGATGGCCGCCAGGTCCCAGCTGGCGGCTTCGGCCAGCGGAATCGGAAACACCGTCTGGTAGCCGTGGATGACGTCGAGGGAGAAGAGCAGCGGAATCTTGAGCCGCGACTTCAGCGCCTCGGCCTGGATGAGGCGGGTATCGGCCACGCCCTTCACGTTCAGCATGGAGCCCACCTGCCCCGCGCGGATGCTGTTGAGCAGGTCGGTTTTGCGGTTGCTGGCCGGGCCGGTCACTTCGCGGCCGGAGTACTGGTTGAGCTGGCCGATTTTTTCCTCCAGGGTCATCTGCCCGAGCAGCGCCGTGATGCGCGGCTCGAGGTCGGCCGCGGGGGCCGGGGCGGGGGCGGCCGAAGCGGCCGTTTTCTTGACCTTCACTTTGGTCTTTTGCGCCAGCGCGGCGGGGCCGGCGGCGAGCAGCAAACCGAGGAGCAACGGATGATAGCGGAGTACGCGCATGCGAATCGGGGAATAAAACCGGGAACGGACCCGGCAACAAATGGTCGTTGAACTCACTGGCGGCTGTCGGCTGCAACTGCTTCCTCAGTGCCGGCACCCCTCACTCACCAAGGTGTGCGGCTCCTGTTCCCTGCGAAACAGCTGCTTTCCCCATTCCCCAATGCGGCCGGCAGCCGCCAGGTGAGTCAACGAATGAAATGCCGCCTCCGGTCCTCTGGCCCCGCGGCTTAGCCGCGGCGGAGCCAGGAAGCGCGGCTGGGGCCCAGGCGCGGCCCGGGAGGCGGTTTGATGGTTACTGCAAGCCTTCCACGATGCCGTCGTAGGCGGGTTTTTTCTGGTACTGCTCGTTGAAGGGCAAGGGCCAGTCGGGGCAGCCGCAGGCGCCGCGCACCCAGGTGTCGGCGTCGGTGACGTTCCAGGTGGTGATGCCGAAGCGCTGGGCGGCCGGCAGGGCGTTGAAGGTTTGCACGATGAGCTTGTACTTGGCTTTCTGGGCGGCGGCCAGGGCATCCGACCACGCCAGGCCGGCTTGGTTACCGGGGTTCACGGCCACGTCCAGCTCCGAAATGTGTACCAGCAGGCCCGTCTGGGCAGCCGAGGTAATGGCCGTGGCCAGGTTGGCGTCTGAGCGGGTGAGCGAGGTGTGCAGCTGCAGGCCGATGCCGTCGATGGGAATGCCGCGGGCTTTGAGGCTACTGACCAAGTTCAGGATAGCCGTGCGCTTGGTGGGGCCATACTCGTGGCCGTAGTCGTTGTAGAACAGCTTGGCATCGGGGTCGGCTTGGCGGGCGTACTGAAAGGCGCGGGCCACGTAGTCGGGCCCGAGGTGCTGCAGCCACGGGCTGGGGCGCAGGGTGCCGTCCTCGGCCACGGCTTCGTTGACCACGTCCCAGGAGGCCACCTGCCCGCGGAAGTGCCCCACTACGGTCTGGATGTGCGTCTTCATCAGGGTTTCCCAGGCGGCCGAGTCGCCCTGAAAGCCGGTCACCCAGGCGGGCAGGGAGTTGTGCCAGATCAGGGTGTGGCCGTGCACGCGGCTGTTGGTTTGGCGAGCGTACTGCACCAGGTAGTCGGCGTCCGTCCAGGCGTAAGTGGCCGCGTCCGGGTGCAGGCTGCGGAATTTCATGGCGTTTTCGGCCGTCACGCTGCGGTACTCCCGCGTCACCACGCCCTGGTAGGCCGCGCTGCTGCGCAGCAGGTTCACGTTGACGGCCGCCCCGAAGGGAAACGCCGCTTCGCGCAGGCTGCCGAGAGCCGGCGGCAGGGGTGGCTCCGGCTGAGGCTCGGAGCCGGAGCCGCCGCAGCTGCTCAGCAGCAGGCTCAGGAGTAGGAGGGAAGTCGTTTTCATAAGCGCCTCACCCGCCGGCCTCCGCTCCGCACAGGGCGAGGAGGGGCCAGACGAAGGTGGTGGAGAGTTGGTGAGCAGGCGTTTGCGGCTAGGTGCGGGACTTGGTGGGTTTGGCCGGGGCCCTGGATTTGGGTTTCGGTGCCGGGGGTGATGTGGCCTCGGCCTGCAGCCGGAGCATGGCCGCGGCGTAGCGCCGGCCCAGCAGCCGGGCCGAAGCCGCATCGTAGTGCAACTGGTCGCCGCGATGCCGGGTGCCCTCCGTCGTGATGTAGGCGTAGTGCGGCACGGTTTGGGCCAGGCCGGCTACGGTTGCGTTCAGCTGCACGGCCCCGGCACTGGCGCGGCGCGGGCCCAGGCTGTCGGGCCGCTCGTACTGAAACGCGGGCAACTGCGCGGCCACGAAGGGCACCGCGGGCGCGCCCAGGTCCTGGCGCAGACGGCCGATGAGCGCCGCGAGGTGCTGGGCGTAGGCCTGGCTTTTCTCGGGGCTGCTGTCGGCCTCGCCCTGGTTCCAGAGGATGCCGGCCAGCGTACCGCTCTGCAGGGCCACGCGGGCGCGGCGTAGGGCGTCGTCGTAGGGGTGGGTGTTGGTGGCCGCGTCGAGGGCGCCGGGCTGCCAGGTGCTGATGGCCGTGCCGCCCACCGCGCAGGGCACCAGGCCGATGACGGCCTCCGGCTCGGCGGCGGCCATGGCCCGGCCGAAGCTCAGCCCCGGCCCCACGCCGGCCACCGGCTTATCGAAGTGCAGCGGGTCTTTGGCCTGCTCCCACTGTCCGGCGGGGTTCAGCCGCCACACCCGGGCCGGAGCCGTGGTATCCGCGGCCTCCACCACCCCGCGCCCCGCCATGTTCGACTGCCCCAGCAGCAGGTACACCCGCAGCTGCTCCCGGCGCGCCGGCGCCGCTGCCACCGGGCGCACTTTCGGCCGCAGCCCCACGGGCACGGACGGCGCCGGCACCTGGGCCCGTGGGGCTGCGGGCAACAGCAGAGCGCCGCAAAGCAGGGCGGTGAGGCGGTTCATGAGCTTTATTGGGTAGCGCGTTTGTCGAAATAGTCGGCCAGGCGGTACATCTGCTGGTTCAACTCGCGCATGGGCAGCAGCAGCGGCTGGTAGGGCTCGAAGCGGTAGTTGACGATGCCCTTGTTGGCGTCGGTGTTGGAGGGCTCGGCGCCTTTCAGGGTAGGGTCGTTGTCCTGGTACTTAAACCAGTGCCAGCCCACGCAATTCTTCGATTCCAGGAGGCCCAGCGTGAAGTTCTGGTAGAACTTGCCGCGGTCGGCCTGGGTGCGCACCACCCAACCGGCGCCGGCGGTGTTGGCCAGGCCGGGGGCGTCTTCGCCCTTCACGTACCACTCCGTCACCATAAAGGGCTTCTGGGCCAGCTTTTCCCACTCGCTCACCCACTTCGGCTCGGGTGTCCAGTGGTTGTAGTAGTTGATGCTGACCACGTCCACGTACTTGCCCGTCACTTGCATCAGCTCGGGGTAGTAGCGCTGGGCGCCGTGGAAACGGCAGCCCAAATACATGTGGTTCGGGTCGTACTTTTTCAGGGCCTTGGCCACCGTGCCGAAGTACTTGTCGGCCACGAAGGCCAGGAAGTCCTGCCGGTGCTGGTCCGTTATGGTTTCCAGGGTGATGCCGCGCTGATCGGCCCAGAGCTTGGCGGCCTGGTAGCCGGGCTCGGCCTGGGGCAGCTTGAGGTAGCCGTCGAGGTTTTTGCGCAGCAGCGGCATCTCGTTGTCGGAGAAGTAGCCGAACAGGTTCGGGTCGTCCTTGTACTTGCTGAGCTGCTGGGCGTACTGCTCGCAGAACTCCGCGAAGCCCGGGTCGAAGGCGAAGATGACGTCGTTGGGGTAGCCCTTGTGGCCGGGCTGCACGTAGGTGCCGCCGCGCTTGTCGCCGTACTTGGCCATGAAATCCAGGTTCACGGTGTAGGCCAGCGGCTTATCGGTTTTGGCGTTTTCCGCCCGGATTTCCTCGTTGGCCGACCATGCACCCGCCCCGTTGAAGCCGTTGTCGATAAACAGCTGCCGGGTTTTGCGCATCCAGCCGGCCTTGTCGCCGAATTGATCCTTCAAGGCCTGCTGGGCCCGCTCCGAGCCGTTGGCCTGCACGTTGTTCGGCGCGTTGTGCAAGAAGTAGTAGCCCTCCGGGTCCACGGCCCACCAGCGCCCGTCCACCTTCTTCACGTAGTAGAAGCCCGTGGCCGTGGTGCGCTTGTCGAGGCGCCCGCCGTACTTGCTGAGCTTGGTTTTGCCCGGCTTAAAGCCCCGCAGCTGCGCGATGGTGCGCGTGGCGTAGCTCTTGTAGGGCGAAAACGAGGCCGTGCCGTCGATTTTGGAGTTGTTGAGCGTCTTCTTCGCGTCGACGCGCAGGGTGTACTCGGTGGTGTCGAGCTGCTGGGCCTGGGCAGCGGTGAAGCCCGTGAGGAACAAGCCGCCAAGAAGCAGAAACTGACTTGCTTTTAGAACGTCATGCTGAGCTTGTCGAAGCATCTTTACCGCTTCGTTGGAGCCCAACGTGCGCTTCCCCCCCCGGCCCCCTCTCCGAACAGGAGAGGGGGAGTCTGGCGGCAGCCCGCGAGATGCTTCGACAAGCGCAGCATGACGGTGTTGATTCGGGTTCAGCTTATTCATTTTCCGTCGTATTTCTGGGCCATCTGGCGGTAGTACTCCTGCAGCACGTAGAAAGCCTTTTTCTTCGTGCCGGTGCTCGAAATCAGGCCTTTGCGGTTGAAACCCTGTTGGTACACCGGGTGCTGCCGGCGGGTGGCGCGGAAGTCGGCCAGAATCCACGGCGTCATGCCGCGCAGGTTCTTGATGGTGCTCAGCATCTTGATCTGCTGCTGGTACAGCGCCTCCTGGTACTCTTCGCTCCAGCGCGTGTCCGCGTCGGCGTGGTAGCCACCCAGCGCGTCGCCGCCAAACTCGCTGATGGTGACGGGCTTGTTGTACTTGATGTCGAAGGTGTACTTGGTAATTTCGCTGGGCTTGCCGCCCCAGTACCAGCCGGCGTACTCGTTGATGCTGGTCAAATCCAGGTACTCGCCCAGCGGGTCGTCCACATGGATGACATTGTCGGGGGTGCGGTGCAGCTCCAGGGCGGCCGAAATCAGGCGGGTGTCGTCGAGGCTGCGGGCTTTCTGGGCCAGGCTGCTCATGAATTTCAGGCGCGGCTCGCTCAGCGGCGTTTCATTGCCGATGCTCCACACGACCACGCTGGCGCGGTTTTTCCCGAGCGAAATCAGGTCGGTGAGCTGCTGTTCGGCGTTTTGGTAGGTAGCGGGGTTCTGCCAGGCAATGGTCCAGTACACCGGCACCTCGCCCCACACCAGCAGGCCCATTTCGTCGGCCAGCTTGAGCATGGTTTCGTTGTGCGGGTAGTGGGCCAAGCGCACGTAGTTGCAGCCCAGCTCCTTGGCCCAGGTCAGCAGCATGCGCAGGTCCCCCTCGCCCCGGGCCCGGCCCGGAATCAGCGGATTCTCGTCGTGCATCGAGATGCCGCGCATGAAAATCGACTTGCCGTTGAGCAGAATGTCGGCGCCCTTGGTTTCGATGGTGCGGAAGCCGATGCGGTCCTGCACCTGGTCGGCGCCGGTGCTCAAGGTCACGGCGTACAGCTTGGGCTGCTGCGGCGACCAAAGCGTGAGCTTCTTGGCCGGCACCGAGAACGTGGCGCGGCCTTCCGCGTCGGTTTTCACCTGCTGGGTGAGCTTGGCCTCCGGAATGCTCAGCGTCACCGTCTGGCCTGCGCGGCCCTCGCCGGTGAGCTGCACGTAGCCGGCCAGCTTGCCCATATCACCCTTGGCCAGCTGCACTTTGTAGTCGCTGATGAAGGTGGCGGGCGTTTCGGCCACGAACACGTCCCGCGTCATGCCGCCGTAGTTCCACCAGTCGGTGTTGATGGTCGGCACCTCGTCGGGGCGGCGGGTGTTGTCGGCTTTCACCACCACGAAGTTCTCGCCGCTGGGGTCGAGCCGGTCGGTGATGTCGAACTGAATCGGGGTGAAGCCGCCCTTGTGCATGCCCAGCTTCTTGCCGTTCAAGTACACGTGCGCCTCGTAGTTGATGGCCCCGAAATACAGGTGGTAGCGCTTGCCGGCCGTGGGCTTCAGCGAGAAGCTTTTCTTGTACCAGATGGTGCCCTCGTAGTAGAGCAGCTCCGGCCGCTGGGAGTTCCAGTCGCCGGGCACCTGCAGGGCGTCGGCGTGGTCAAAGTCGTACTCGATCAGCTCGGTTTCCTGCCGGGAGCTGGGCTTCTGGTTGTCGTAGTAGCCGCCCTTGCCGCTTTTCGACTGATCAAAAGCCTCCCGGCGGTAGTCGTAGAAGCCGTTTTCGTAGGGGTCGATGATGTAGTTCCAGCGGCCGTTCAGGCTAAGCACCCGGCGGCCGGGCGCGTTTTGCAGCAGGGCCGATTGGGCCTGCCCCGGCTGGGCAGTGAAAGCGCCGGCCAGCAGCAGGGCCGCGGCGGCCAGCGTCTTCAGCGAGGAGGAGAAAGTCATTAAGCGGGTGTTGGGGAGGAAAGCGGAATGCGTAAGCGAAGGGTAGTGCCCTCCTGCGCGCAGGAGGGGTAAGTGAATCAGCGCGAGCAATAAGCGGGTAGCAAATCGGGGTAGCAAGGGGCGTGGTCAGGGCCCCTGGCCCCGCCTCGGCGGAGGCGGGGCGCTAGCGGTATAGGTTTATTAGTAGCCCGGGTTCTGGCTCAGAATCGGGTTGGTCTGGATTTCCTGCACCGGGATGGGGAACAGCAAGTCGTTCTGGTCGATGCGGATGGAGGAGTTGTTGCGGGCAAAGAAGGCGTTCATCACCGGAATGGCGCGGTCGGTGCGCACCAGGTCAAACCAGCGGTGGCCTTCGAAGCTCAGTTCCAGGCGACGCTCCAGCTCGATGCGGCTGCGCAGGGCTTCCTTGCTGATGCTGGCCGGCAGGTCCACGGTGGCGTTGGCGGTGTTCACCGGCAAGTTGCGCGAGCGGCGAATCACCTGGTTGATGGCCGTCAGGGCCGGGGCGGTGGGGCCGCTCTGCTCGTTCACGGCCTCGGCGTACATCAGCAGCACGTCGGCGTGGCGCAGCACAATCCAGTCGTTTTCCGCGTCGGTGGCGCTGGTGGGCGTGTCGATGTACTTTTTGGTGTAGTAGCCCAGCGTGGTGGCGGCGCCGGCGGGCAGCACGTAAGAGGTGGCCGCGCGCACATCGGTGCTGCCGCTGGCCGTGAAGGCCGCAATCAGGTCCGGGTCCACGGTGTTGAACTGCTGCCCGGTGAAGGCCGCGCCCAGCAGCGCCGTGCTCTGCGCCGTGCTGTAGGCGGGCATAAACCAGGTGGTGAAGGCGCTGCCCAGCCCCAGCGTGCCCTTGGTGTAGCGCGCCGCGAAGATGATTTCGTTGTTCAGCTCGTTGTTGGTGGCGAAGATATTGGCGTAGGTAGCCTGCAGCGAGTAGGTAGTGCCGGTGGCCAGGGCCTGCAGCTTATTGGCCGCGTCCTGGTAGCGCTTCTGGGTGAGGTACACCTTGCCGAGCAGGGCCGTGGCGGCGCCCTTGGTGGCGCGGCCCAGGTTGTTGCCGGTCTGCGTCACGGGCAGGTTGTTTTCGGCAAATTCCAGGTCGGCAATGATCTGCGCGTACACCTCGGCCGTGGGCTTGCGCCCAAACTGGTAGGCGTCCGGAATCGACTCGATTTCCTGGGTCACCAGCGGAATATCACCCCAGATGCGCACGGCGTTGAAGTAGGTCAAGGCCCGGATAAAGCGCACCTCGCCGTAGTAGCGGTTGCGGGTGGCCTCGGTGAGCTTCACGCCGCCGGCGCGGCTGAGCACGATGTTGCAGCGGGCAATGGCACGGTAGGTCGACAGCCAGTAGCTCTGCACGTGCTGGTTGTCGCTGACCAGGGTGAAGTCGTTGAACTCGTTGAGCCGCTCGCCGGAGGTAACGGTGTAGCTGTTGTCCGACGGGATTTCGGCGAAGACAAACCAGCCGCGGCTGCCGCCCGAGCGGCCGTACAAATCCTGCAGCGAGGAGTAGGCCGCCGTCACCCCGTTGAGGATGCTCAGGGAGTCCTGGTAGCTCTCGGTGGTGGGCACCCGAGTGGGGTCGTTCAGCTCCAGGAATTCTTTGTCGCAGGACGAGGTGCCGAAGGCCAGCGCGCCGAGCAGCGCCGCCAAACCAGTCCCGGTGAGTATGTTTTTGTAGTTGAAAGTCATGGTGGGAAGGGAGATTGTAGTGCTTGGTTGGTAGTGCGCGGTGCTAGGGCTGTTCAGGGCCGATTCAGATCAAAAGGAGTATGAACGACCTAAGCACCACCCACTAAGCACTATTGATTAGAAGCCAACTTGCACGCCCACGGTGAGGGTGCGGTTCATCGGGTACGAGCCCTGGTCCACGCCGTAAGTGGGGTTGGTGGTGTTGCCGTAGTTGTTGGCTTCGGGGTTGTAGCCCACGTACTTGGTGAAGGTGTAGAGGTTCTGCACCGAGGTGTAGATGCTCGCGCTCTGCAGGCTGGCCTTCTTGGCCCAGTCGGCGGGCAGGTTGTAGCGCAGGGTGATGTTGCGCACGCGCAGGAAGGAAGCGTCGTGGATGAAGTAGGAGTTGAACACCGTGCGCAGGGAGCCGGATGAGGTGGCGCGGGGCGTTTTGCCGTCGCCGGGCTCCTCGGGGCTGCGCCAGCGGTCCACCAGCGCCACGCGGCCGTTGGTCTGGCCCGGCGAGTTGAAGGTGTACCGGTCGCCGCCGTAGAGCACGTCGTTGCCCTGCGAGCCTTGCAGCGTCACGGCCAAGGACAGCGCCTTGTAGCCGAAGGTGTTCTGCAGGCCGTAGGTGAAGTCGGGGAAGGGGTTGCCGATGACGCCGATGTCGTTGGTGTCAATCTTGCCGTCCCCGTTTTTGTCCTTGAATTTGAAGTCGCCGGGCACCACGGCCTGGTTGCTGGCCGTCCACTTCGGGCTGCTGTCCACGTCGGCTTGGTCGCGGTACACGCCTTCCTGCTCGTAGCCGTAGAACACGCCCAACGGCTGGCCCGGCACCACCCGGATGGAACCGGTGTAGCCAAACACCGCGTCGAAGGTAATCTGCTCGTTGGCGCCCGAGAGGGCCATTACCTGGTTGCGGTTCAAGGAGAAGTTGGCCGCGGTGCTCCAGGTGAAGGCCCCGTCCACGAGGTTGGCCGTGTTCAGCTGCACTTCCAGGCCGCGGTTGCGCACCTCACCCACGTTGGCCAGGGCCCGCGAGGAGTAGCCGAGCACGGCCGGAATGTTGCGGTTCAGCAGCAGGTCGGTGGTGTTGCGCTGGTAGGCGGCCACCGTCAGGTAAATCCGGTCCCGCCACAGGCCCAGGTCGAAGCCGGCGTCGAACTGCGTGTTGGTTTCCCAGCCCAGGTTGCGCAGGGCCACGCCGTTGGGCGAGAAGCCGTAGTTGCGGGTGCCGTTGCCGGCGCCGAACACGTAGTTGGCCGCCGTCTGGTAGCTCTGGTAGTTGTAGTCGCCGATGTTGTTGTTGCCGGTCACGCCGTAGGAGGCGCGCAGCTTCAGCTCCGAAATCGTGGGAATGGCCTTGATGAAATTCTCTTCGCCCACGCGCCAGGCCAACGCCACCGAGGGGAAGGTGGCGTAGCGGTTGTCGGGCCCGAAGCGCGACGAGCCGTCGGTGCGCAGCGCGGCCGTCAGGATGTAGCGCTCCTTGAAGGCGTAGTCGAGGCGGCCGAAGATGGAGGTAAGCGAGTTGGCCGCGTAGTTGGCCTGCCCGAACAGCTGCCCGGCGGCCGTGGCGTACTCGATGTCGGTGGTGGTGTAGGTGCCGGTCTGGCCGAGCACCGTGCTGCCCTCGTTGGTGTTGCGCTGGGCCGAGTAGCCCGCCAGCAGGGTCAGGTTGTGGTCGGTGCCGAACGCGCGGTTATACGTGGCCGTGTTTTCCCACACCCAGTTCAGGTTGGTGTTGTTCTGCTGGCGTGCATCGATGTTGGCCAGCACCGGGTTCGAGAGGTTGGCGGCGGCGTTGCTTACCGTGCCCAGCGTGGCCGGCACGTAGATGGCGCGGCGCGAGTTGAGCAGCTCCGCCCCGAAGTTGGTGCGGATGTTCAGGCCCTTGATGATTTCAAAGTCCAGGAACGAGGAGCCCAGGGCGCGTACGGCGCTGTTGCGGTCCTTGTACAGGTCGATAACGGCCAGCGGGCTGAGCAAGTCGCCGGGGGTGGTCAGGCCCACGCCCGCGTTGCGGATGGCGCCGTAGTCGCCGTTGGCCAGGCGCGCCGGCACCACGGGCGGCGCAATCAGGGCCGCCGTCACGATGGCCGTTTCGCCGCCGGGGCCGCCGCCCGAGATGTTGCCGCCGTTGTAGCTGCCCGAAATTGGCTTCACGTCGGTGCGCGAGAAGTTCGGCGCCAGGCTCAGGCCCAGCTTCAGCTTGTTGCTCAGCTGCGCGTCGTAGTTGGCGCGCAGCGAAAACCGGTCGTAGCCGGTGTTTTTGATGACGCCGGTTTGCTTGAAGTAGCCGCCCGAGATGTAGAAGCGCGACTTGTCGGTGCCGCCCGAGGCCGACAGCTGGTACTGCTGCTGCACGCCGGTGCCGAAGATTTCGTCCTGCCAGTCGGTGTTGGCCAGCTCGGGCGCGCCGGGCTGCAGCTGGGCCGGAATGGCGCGGTTGCCGTTGTTGAACGACTCGCGCAGGTAGTCCAGGTACTGGTCGCGGTCCATCAGGTCCACCTTCTTGGCCACCTGAATAATGCCGGTGTTGGCCGTGAAGTTGAAGCGCGTCTTGCCGTCGTTGCGCCCGCGTTTCGTGGTTACGATGACGATGCCGTTGCCGCCGCGCGAGCCGTAGATGGCGCAGGCCGCCGCGTCCTTCAGGATCTGAATGCTCTGAATGTCGGCGGGCGGAATCTGGTTGTAGCTATCCGAGCTGTTGAGCGGGTAACCGTCAACCACGTACAGCGGGGAGTTGCCGGCCGAAATCGAGCCCAGGCCGCGGATGCGGATGACGGCGCCGGCGCCCGGCTCGCCCGAGGGCTCCGTCACCTGCGCGCCGGCCACCAGGCCCACCAGCGCCTCGTTGGGCGAGGCCACCGGCAGCAGCTCCACTTCCTTGGCCGAAATGGAGGCAATGGAGGTGCTCAGCAGCTTTTTCTCCTGCACGCCGTAGCCCACCACCACCACTTCGCTCAGCGTCTTGTTGTCGGGCTGCAAGGTCACGCCCACGGTGCTGCGGCCGCTCACCGGTACTTCCTGCGCCAGGTAGCCGATAAAGCTGAATACCAGCGTCGCACCCTCCGGCGCCGTGATTTTGTAGCGGCCGTCGGGGTCGGTCTGGGTGCCGTTGCTGGTGCCCTTCACCACCACGTTCACGCCGGGGATGCCCTGGCCTTTTTCGTCGACGACGCGGCCGGTCACGGTGCCGTCGGCCAGAATGGTGGTGGGGTCGGCGCTGGGCGTGGCGGCCGGGCTGGTGGTGGCCAGGGCCGCGGGCACCGGCAGCAGCACCAGCGGCTTCACGAGCCAGCGCAGGGGAGCTTGGAGTAGAGAACGGGGCATGCGAGTGAGTGGGAATAAAGGTGTGTGCAGGGGAAAAGGCCGGGGAAGGCCTCCAAGACCGGCTTGCGGGGCGGGCCGGCACCGATGCCGGGCGTAGCTCTACCGGCAGGTGCAGGCCGGCGGGGCCGGCAGGGTGAGTGCGTACTCAACGCGGTTCCGGCCAGCGTCTGGGCGACGGGCAGCGGCGGGCCGGCGGTGGGGTGGGCAAGGGGGGCGTTTCCGTCGTTTTGGGGCGTCTGAGCGCATTTGACAGAACTAAGTACAGCAAACTTGCAGGCCGCTGACCCTCGGGCTGTTGGGTTTATTTACGGAAACGTTTTCGAAAAAAACGCCGCAACTGGCCCGCTGCAAGGCCCAGAATGTGCCGTTTGCAGGGTTGGCCGGGAGCTGTAAGTAAGCAGTTACTCCAAACGCTTGGCGGCGGCACCGGCTACGGCCCCTGGGCTAACTGCATCAGGGGCAAGTTCCTACGCCGGCGGCGCGTTTGGGCCAAAACGCGGGAAACTGCGCGCTAACCGCTATCTTCACCGGCCCACCGTGCGGCTACGCCGCTGCCGCCGGGCGGTTTCTCTTCTTGCCCTCTGCTCCGCGGATGCCCTCCTCGCCCATCAAACGCACCAACCTTAAACAGCTGGCGCACGAGCTTAACCTCTCGATTTCCACCGTTTCGCGGGCCCTCAACGACAGCTACGAAATAGCCGCCGACACCAAAGAGCGCGTGCGGCAAAAAGCCCAGGAGCTCGGCTACGAGCCCAACCCCTACGCCAGCGGCCTGCGCAGCCGCAAAAGCAAAACCATCGGCCTGGTCATCCCGGAAGTGGCCAACAACTTCTTTTCCCTGGCCATCGACGGGGTGGAGGAAATTGCGCGGGCCAACGACTACCACGTGCTCATCTACCTCACCCACGAAAGCCACGAGCGGGAAGCCACCATCGTGCAGCACCTCGCGGGCGGGCGCGTCGACGGCATTCTGATGTCGGTGGCCAGCGAAAGCCGCGACTCCCGCCACCTGGTGCCGCTGCTGGAGAGCAACGTGCCGCTGGTGTTTTTCGACCGCGTGTGCGAGGACATTGCCACGGCCCGCGTCACCACCGACGACTTCGCCAGCGGCTACCGCGCCACCGAGCACCTCGTCGAGCAGGGCTGCCGCCGCATTGCCCACCTGCTCATCTCCGATACGCTGTCCATCGGGCAGAAGCGCATGGACGGCTACCGCGCCGCCCTGCGCGCCCACGGCCTGCCCGACGACGACACCCTCATCCTGCCCGGTACCCTCGACCGCGACCAGAACACGGTGCGCATCCGCGAGCTGCTGCAGGCGGACCCGGCCATCGACGGCATCTTTGCTTCCGTCGAGACGCTGGCCATCAGCAGCTACGAGGCCTGCCAGGAGCTGCGGCGGCGCGTGCCCGAGCAAGTCAAAATCATCAGCTTCTCCAACCTGGCTACCGCTGCTTACCTCAACCCGCCGCTGACCACCATCCGGCAGCCCGCCTACGAGATGGGCAAGAAGGCCGCCGAAATTCTGTTCCGCGCCATCAGCAAAAACCGCCCGGTGCTGCCTAGCCAGAGCGCCGAGCTGCAGTCGACGCTGGTGCCGCGCCGCTCCACGGGCGGCTAAGCGGGTGGGCCCAGCGGTGCCGCCTACAGAGCAACGAAAGAGCGGCTGGAGGCGCGGCCCGGCGGCGCCCGCCCGGGGCCGGGGGAGCGGGCGGTGACAAAAGTCATGGCCGGGCATAACGAGCGTCATGGCCGGCCGCGCCGGCGCGGGGCATCTTTGGCTTGCTGGCGGCCCATTCGCGGGGCGCCGGGCTAACGCCGAAACTGCCATGGATTCGCTCGATCTTCGCCAAGAAACCGATGTGCTGGCTGACCGCGACATCACGGCCGCCGTGGAGCGCCTGCTGGCGTGCAAACAAGGGGTGGCCGCCCACCTCATCGACGTAAGCACCGCGGCGGGCATCACCACGCTCAGCGGCTGTACCGACTCCCTGCTGGCCCGCGACCGGGCCGAGGAAATAGCCCGGGCCGTGCGCGGGGTGCGCGGCGTCGTCAACGCCGTGGACGTGCGCGCCAGCGGCCTGCCCGATGCCACGCTGCGCCACGACGTGGAAGAAGCGCTGCGGCAAGACGCGGTGGCGGGCGCCTTCGACCTCAGCTGCACAGCGCGCGAAGGCGTGGTAATGCTGCTGGGCGAGGTGGCCTGCTGGTCCGAAAAAGAGCTGGCCCTGCGCCTGGCCCGGGGCGTGCGGGGCGTGCGCGGCCTCGAAGACCACCTGCGCTGCCGCCCCGCGCCCGCAGACCGACCGGCCGCGGCGCTGGCTGCTGACATCGAGGAGCGGCTGGCCTGGGACGTACACATCAACGGTGCCCAAGTGCAGGTGCTGGCCCATGACAACGGCGCCGTGGAGCTCAGCGGCGCGGTGGCCAGCGCCGCCGAACACCATCTCGCCCTGCGCGCGGCCTGGCTGGCCGGGGCCACCCGCGTGGAGGCCGCCGCGCTGCGCGTGGATCCGGCGGCGGCCAGCGCCGAGGTGGAGGGCGACAAATACCTCCCGAAATCCGACGAGGCGCTGGAGCAGGCCATTCGCACGTGCTGCCGCCACGACGCGCGCATCGGGGCCAGCCAGCCGGACGTGGAGGTGCGCCGCGGCCGCGTGGCCCTGCGGGGCGCCGTGGGCAGCCTGCGGGCCCGGCACGCCGCCGAGCAGGTCGCCAGCGCTGTGGTGGGCGTGCGGCGGGTCGATAACTACTTGCGCGTGCGCCCCGCCCATTGCACCGCCGACGCGGAGCTGCAGCGCTGCGGCCAAGCCGCCCTGCAACGCGACGCCTACCTGCACCGCCACGCGCTGGAGGTGGTGGTCAGCAACGGCCGCGTGGGCCTGAGCGGCGCGGTGGACTCGGTGTTTGAACGGCAGCACGCCGAGCAGGTCGTGGCCAGCCTGCAGGGCGTGGTGGCCATCGACAACCGGCTGACGGTGCCGGCCGGAGCCGCCTTCGCCGAGGCGGACCACGCGGCCTGCCAGGTGGCCTACGCCGAGCCGTTGCCCGGCCGCCCCCTCGGCGACGCCGAAACCAAGCAGCGCATCCGGCAGCAGCTGTACTGGACGCCGGGCCTGCACGAGCAGGCCATCCGCGTGGGCCTGAAGCGGGGACGCGCCATCCTCGCCGGCACCGTGGACACGCCCCTGCAGCGGCAGCTGGCCACGTTGTGCGCCTACGAGGGCGGGGCGCAGGTCGTCGACAACCAGCTACACGTGCGCACCGACGCCCACGACTAGTTCCCAATCCCATTGGTGGCCCCCGCCGTCATTCCCCGAAACACCATGAAACCCACGTTTGTCGTGCTGACGGATTTGTCGCCCCGCGCTTTTCGGGCGGCCTATTTTGCGGCGGTGCTGGCCGCGGCGGTGGGCGCCGAGCTGCGGCTGCTCCACCTCGAAGCCGAGGCGGTTATCGAGCCGGAATTCGGCATGCTGCCGCTGCCCGCCGACTACCTCGACCAGCAGCAGCGCGACGCCACGACGGCCTTGGCCGAACTGGTGCGGCTGCTGCCGGCCCCGGCGCAGGTGCAACCCCGCCGCGGCGCCCTCGCCGACACGCTGCAAGAGTTGGTGCGCCACGAGCCGCCCGCGCTGCTGGTGCTCAGCTACGCCGCCGGCTACGACCTATTCGACCAGCTGCTCCACAACTACGCCCTGCCAGCCCTGCGCGACACCCACCTGCCGCTGCTGCTGGTGCCCGAAGATGCCGCCCAGGACCCCGCCCCGCCGCGCCGGGTGGCGCTGGCCGTCGACGGAGAGTACTTCCGACTCAGCCCCGAAGCCTGCCGCACCGCCGCCCTGCTCCAGCAGTGCCAGCCTGAGTACACCGTGGTGCACGTGGCCGAGCCCAGCGGCCCGGCCCTCGACATGCGTAGTGCCCTCCGCACCGCCCGCAGCGGCGGGCTGCTGCCCGCCGACGCCCCCGACAGCACCTACCTGCTCCGCCACGACTCGCGCGGCGGGGGCTTGGCGCAGGCTGCCACAGACACCCAGGCCGACCTACTGGTACTGGTGAGCCGGCCGCGCAGCCTGCTGGCCGAGCTGCTGCCCTGCACCCTGGCCGCCACCGTGGCGCGTCACTGCCCGGTGCCCGTGCTGCTGCTGCCCGCCGTGGCCGTGCCCGTGCCGACGGCGGCCTACCCGGCCTACGACGGCCTGCGGTACTGAGCCCCCGGCAATGGCCCGCCCGTACCCGGCGGTTTTCGTCATCCTTTTTCGCCCTCCCCAGTGCCCAACTACCCCATTTTGGCCGAAGCCGGCGGCATGGCCCACTTTGCCGGCCGCTTTTTTCGCGACGGGTTTCGCCCCCGCTACGAGGTGAGCGAGTGGCTTTACCAGTGCTACGTCATCGGCTACCAGTCGCTGCCGCTGGTGGGCGTGACAGGCTTCATCATGGGCATTGTGCTTACGCTGCAGAGTCGGCCGACCATGGCGCAGTTCGGCGCCGAGTCGTGGATACCGGCCATGGTGGGGCTGACCATTATCCGCGAGATGGGACCCATCATCACCGCCTTGATTTTTGCCGGCAAAATCGGCTCCAGCATCGGGGCCGAGCTGGGCTCCATGCGCGTCACGGAGCAAATCGACGCCATGGAAGTGTCGGGCACCAACCCGTTCAAGTACCTGGTTGTGACGCGGGTGCTGGCTACCACGCTGATGCTACCGGTGCTCACGCTGCTGGCCGACGCTATTGCCCTCTACGCCTCCTACATCGGGCTGAACATGCGCGGGGTGACCACGCTGGCGCTGTTCGTCAACAACGTGCTGTCGCGCTTGGCGTTCGGCGACGTGCTCCCGGCCTTCATCAAGACGTTCTTCTTCGGCTTCGCGGTGGGGCTGATCGGTTGCTACAAGGGCTTCTACGCCGACAAGGGCACCGAGGGCGTGGGGCAGGCAGCCAACTCGGCCGTGGTGGTGTCCTCGCTGGTCATCTTCATTCTCGACCTGGTGGCCGTGCAACTCACCGGCCTGCTGGGCCTCAACTAAGCGCGCCCTAATGCAGCCCGACCCATCCCTCGCTCCCACACCCGCCGCGCCGCCGGCCCGCCTGCCCGTGGCGCCGGCCGAGCCGGTGCTGATGGTGGAGCACGTCGACAAGTCCTTCGGCGACAACCACGTGCTGCGCGACTTTTCGCTCGCGCTGCACCGGGGCGAAAACGTGGTGGTGCTCGGCAAGTCGGGCTCGGGCAAGTCGGTGCTCATCAAGTGCATCATCGGCCTGCTGCTGCCCGACGCGGGCCGCATCACGGTGCTCGGGCAGGACGTGACGGGGCTGGGGCACCAGCAAATGGACGAGCTGCGCGCCCGCGTGGGCTTTCTGTTTCAGAGCAACGCGCTCTACGATTCGATGACCGTGCGCGAAAACCTGTTGTTTCCGCTGCGCCGCCACTGGCTCCGCCACCGCCGCGCCGAGGAAGACGCGCTGGTGCGCGAGGTACTCGACGACGTGGGCCTGGCCCACACGGCCACGCTGATGCCGGCCGAGCTGTCGGGGGGCATGCGCAAGCGCATTGCCCTGGCCCGCACGCTTATCCTGCGCCCCGACATCATCCTCTACGACGAGCCCACCACCGGCCTCGACCCGGTGACTTCGCGCGAAATCAGCCACCTGATCCGGGCGGTACAGCAGAAATACAACGCCTCGGCCCTGATCATTTCGCACGACATGAGCTGCGTGCGCCTCACCGCCGACCGCGTGGCCCTGCTACTCGACGGCCGCTGCTACGCCGACGGCCGCTACGAGGAGCTGGCCGCCAGCGCCGACCCGCGCATCCACGAATTCTTCGCCTAGATAGCCCGTTCGTTATGTCCCAACGCACCGCCGCCAACCACGTCCGCCTCGGCCTGTTTGTGCTGGCCGGCTTGGCCTGCCTGGTCGTCACGCTGTTTTTGCTCGGCCGCCAGCAAAACCTGTTCAGCCGCAGCATGACGGTGCAGGCCGACTTCCGCAACGTGTCGGGCCTGCTCACCGGCAACAACGTGCGCCTGGGCGGCATCCCGGTGGGCACGGTGCGCCGCATCCAGCTCGTCAACGACAGCACCGTGCGGGTGACGATGAACCTGAACCGCGACGTGCAGCCCTTCGTGCGCCGCAACACGGTGGCCACCATCGGCACCGACGGGCTGGTGGGCAACACCATCATCAACCTGGCGGCCCAGCCCGGCGCGGCCCCGCCCGTGCAGCCCGGCGACCGGCTGCCCGGCAGCAACCCCGTGGGCATCGACGAGATGCTGAGCACGCTGAACGTGTCGAACCGCAACCTCATCGGCATCACCCAGGACCTGCGCCAGATAACGCGCAAGCTCAACGGCAGCGACGCCCTCTGGCAGCTGCTTGGCGACCAGGGCCTGGCCGCCGATGCCCGCCGCAGCCTGCGCAGCATGGCCACCGCCACCGCCCGCCTCGACGCCGCCGCCCGCGACGTGCAGCAGCTCACCGGCGGCGTGCGCCGGGGCCGGGGCGTGGCCGGCTACCTGCTCACCGACACGGCCTTCGCCGGCCAGCTGGGCCACGCCACCCGGCAGCTGGCCGGCACCTCCGATACGCTGGCCGCCACCCTGGCCGGGCTGAAGCGGCAGGTGCAAACCAAGCAAGGCCCGCTCAACACCCTGCTGGCCGACACCGCCTTCAGCCGGCAACTGCGCCAGAGCATGCAGCACGTGGAGCAGGGCACGGCCGGCTTCAGCCGGAGCATGGAGGCGCTGCAGCACAACGTGCTGGTGCGCGGCTACCTCAAGCGGCAGCAGAAAAAGCAGGCACGCGCCGCCCTCAGCGCCCGGCCGGGCGCGCAGCCCTAAACGCCGCCGGGACCAGACCGCTCAGTCCAGGGCCGGCAGCAGCAGCAGCGGCAGCGTGCTTTGGCTGATGAGCTGGGCCGTGACGCTGCGGTGAAACAGGCTGCCGAGCAGGCTGTGGCGCCGGGCCACGAGCACTACCAGGTCCGCGTCGGTTTCGGCTGCCCCTTCCAGAATGCCTTCGGCGGCGTGCGCGTGGTACACCACGTGCGGCTGGCTGTGGGCGGGCAAGGTGGCCACCCCGCTGCGCCGCACCGACTGCACCACGCGGTGGCTGGTGGCCGCGCCGGGGTCCGGCTGGTCGGTCACGTGCAGCACCAGCAGCTCGGCCGGCAGCTGGGCCTGCAGGGCCGGCAGCAGCTGCGGCGCGCTGCGCAGGGCAAACGGCTCCCCGTCGACGGCGAGCAACAGCCGCTGGGGCAGGGTGCATTGCCAGCCCACCGTGGGCACGATGAGCAGCGGGTACGGCGCGTGGCGCAGCAGGTCGAGGGCGGCGCTAGTTACTACTTCGGCGGGCGCCGAGGCCGTGCCCGGCCGGCCGAGCACCAGCAGCAGCGGGTGGTGGTGACGCACAGCCTCGGCCACGGCTTCGGGCAGAAACTCTTCGGAGGTTTCGACCTGGGCGGGCACGGGCTGGCTGGCGGCCAGTTGCTGCAAGGCCTGCCGGGCCTGCCGCTCGCCGGGGCGGTGGTGGTACCCGTCGGGGGCCAACAGGCCGTCGTGGCGCACGTGCAGCAGCACCAGGTGGGCCTGCAGCGGTACGGCCAGGGCCGCCGCGTAGGCCAGGGCCCGGTTGGACACGGCCAAAAAATCGGTTAGGACAACAATGGCGGGCGAGGGCATGGCGGTAAGCAGAAAAGGGTGAAGAATCAGGCTGGCAGACCGGTGCCGCACAAGCCCGCCCGAGTCGCAAAAGGCAGCGGCACCGGGCGGGCCTGTGCGGCATTAGGGTGCGCCAGCTAGGCGCAGGTGATTGTGCACTTCGCGGGCGCCGCAGAGCAGCGCCTCTTCGGTGGCCCGCTCCCGGGTCAGGCGGGTGTCGACGGTGCCGCTGAGCGTCACGCAGCCGTGGCGGACCTGCACGTCGATGTCCTGGTCGTGCAGCGGGGCCGACCAGTAGAAGTGGGTGTGCAGGCGCTGGGCCAGCTCGGCATCGGGCTCGGGGGGCGCAGCTGGGGCGGCCGGCGCCACCTGCACCCGGTTGTCCACGGCGGCCACGCCCCGGATGCCCGCGGCCACTTCGCCGGCGCGGATCTGGTCGGCGGGCGAGGCCACTTCGCCCGCCAGGCGCACGTGGCCATCGTGCACGCTCACGGCAAAGGCGCACCGGCCCACGTAAGCGTCGCGGGCCAGCGCGGCGGCCACCCGCTGGCGCGTCTCATCGTCGGAAGCCAGGTAGTGCGAGCGAACCAGCAAGTGATTCTCGACGCCGACGACGCCCACCACGTTGCCCGCGTCCTGGGCGGCGGCGTGGTGGGCCTGCAGGTGGCCCACGGTGCCAAACAGCGTCACCTGACCCTGGCGCACGTTGACCTGCAGCGTGGCGACGAAGGGCGCCACCCGCGGGTCGAGGCGCAGCGCGTCGCGCACGGCCTGCTCGATGGCGCCGTCGGCCTGGGGCACCGCCCGCGGCGGGCGCAGGTGCGGGTCCAGCGCCCAGGCGGCCACCGTCAGCCCGCTGGCGTCGATGTGGGCGGCCCCGGCGGCGTAAGCCAGGTGCAGCAGCTGCTCCCGCTCGGCCAGGGAGCCGACCTGGCCAGACACCCGCACGCCGTGGCCCACGGGCTCGATGCTCACCAGGTCGCTTTTCAGGCGCAGGTCCCAGGCCAGCAAGGTGCGCAGGCGGGCCACCAGGTGCACCGGCGCGGCTTCGGGCTGAGGGTGCAGCTGCAGGCGGGGGTGGATCTGCCGCACGCCGCGCACGCCCCGGAGCACCTGCAGCACCAGTTGCTGCTCGGCCCAGGAGTGCACCGTGCCTTCCACCGTTACTTCGCCCTGCTGCACCCGGCAGTGCACGGGGTAATCGGCCGTGGCGGCGTTGTCGTGCAGGGCCTGCTGAACGCTGCGCAACAGAACGGCGTCGGGCACGGGCTGGGTGCGCACCTCGATGGCGTTGACCACCCCGCGCACCCCGCGCACTTCCTTGGCAATGGCCTCGGCCCGTTCGCGGGCCAGCAGGTTGTCGGTGCAGCCCGCTAGCTGCACGATGCCCTCGTGGGTTTCCACGTCGAGCTGCTGCGACGTTACGCCCTTGCAGGTCAGAAACAGCAGCTCAACGGCCCGGGTAATATTCTGGTCGGCCACCCGCTCTTCGGGAGGCGCTAAGTCGGAGCGCAGCATGACATGGGGACGGAATGACGGGTGAAAACAGCCCCGGCGCCCGGCGCAAGGCCGGCGGCCGGCAGCTCGGAGAGTTGTGGCAAAACGCACGCCCCTGGCCGCGGCCGTTCACGCCGCCGGCCGTGGGCCCGCAACAGCGGCCGGAGTACCGGCCGCTCAGCGGGTGGTGGGCAGCACCAGCACCGGCACGGGGCTGCGGCGCAGCAGCTGGGCCGTGACGCTGCGGTGAAACAGCCCGTCGAGGAAGGTGTGCGGGCGCGCCAGCACCACCAGCAGCTCGGCTTGCAGCTCGGCGGCGGCGTGCAGAATGCCGTCGGCCGGGGCTTCTTCGCGCACTTCGTAGAGGTCGTTGTCGGACAGCGGACCGAACAGGCCGCTGCGGCGCACCGCCTCAAACCCCACCGCCGCCCGCGACGGGCCGTGGGCCGGGCCCACGTGCACCACGGTGGTGGGGGCGTGCCAGCCGGCCAGCAGGCCTTGCAGCGCCAGCGCGGCCGGCGTCAGCCAGAACCCGTGGTCGTCGGCGGCCACCACGAGGCGGCGCGGGGGCTGGTCGGCGGCCCAGGCTTCGGGCACGAGCAGCAGGGGGTAGCGGGCTTCCTGCAGCACGGGCGTCACCTGCTGGCGCACCAGCCGCTCGAGCAAGCTGTCGTCGTGCGCGCGGCCAAGCACCAGCAGCAGCGGGTGGTGGCGCTGCACGGCGTCGGCCACGGTGGCCGCCAGCGTATCGACCGACAGCTCGGCGTCGGCGGGCAGGGTCAGCTGGCGGGCGCGGGCCGTCAGCTCGGCCAGGGCTTCCTGGCGGCTTTGCAGCACCAGCGGCACGGTGGCCATGGCGGATTCGGGCTCCAGCACCGGGTCTTGGTACACGTGCAGCAGCACCAAGCGGCCGCCGACCTGCTGCGCCAGCTGCGTGGAGTACCGGAGGGCCCGGGCGGCAGCGGGGGAAAAATCAGTGAGAACAACGAGAGCGGGTAGCATGGGCAGACGAAGTGAAAGGGGGAGGGAAACGGGGCCGACAAGCCAGGGACTCAGGCCCCGCCCGGCGCAGGCGGGGCCTGAGCGTCAGCGTTGCCAGGGACGGTGGGTGCTGATGCCCAGCAGGCCGTAGAGGGGGCAGTAACCGGTGGCGCCGGTGAGCAGCAACAGCAGCGGCACGAGCAGCCAAGCCAGCATTTGGGCGCCGCTAAGGCTGCGGCCGCCGAGCGTGAGCAGGCCCGCGGCCAGCACCACGGCCAGGGCAATGCGAATCACGCGGTCGTAAGAGCCAACGTTCTGGGTCATGGGGTGGGAGGGAGAAAAAGGTGAAACGGGGGAAGGCTCAGGCCGCGGCCAGCAGGGGCCGCTCGGGGGCCTGCACGCGCAGGTGGTTGACCACGCTGAGCACGCCCGGAATGCTGCCGGCCAGTTCGGCGAGGCGGGTCTTGGCAAACGGGGTGGGCACCACGCCGCGCACAATGGCCCGGCCGTGGTCGAGCAGCCAGTGCACGGGCAGCGCTGCTACGGTGGCGTCGGCGGCCTGCGCCGCCTGCAGGGCCCGCCGCAGCGGCTCGTCGCCGGGCAGCTGCCGGGGCCACACCCGCAGGTGGTTGTTGACGTGCCAGATGCCGACGGCGTTGCGGGCGTCCTGCTCGGCGGCCTGCCGGGCCTGCACCGTCCCGACGGCGCCGGTGAGCGTAGCCACGCCGTGTTGCACGCGCAGGGCGGGCCGCTCGGGGCCCAGCCGCGAGTCGAGCTGCCACGCGTCGAGAATGGCCTGCTCGCCGTCTTCGTCGGGCACACGCTGGGCGTTGCTGAATGCCGGCGAAACTTCGGCGGCAGCGCCCGTAGCGGTGGGCCGGCGCCGCATAGCGCCGGGGCCGTCTGGGGTCAACGGCGCGGGCAGGTGACCGGCCCAGGCCGCGTCGGCATCGGACAGCCGAAACGGGCAAGCCAGTTGATCCTGCACCTGCCACACGCCCGGCAGCCGCTTGGCTTGGCGCAGCAGCGCCTGCTTGGCCGCCCAGGAATCGACCGTGCCGGTGAAAGTAACCGTGGCTTGCTGCACGGCTACGCGCACGTACGGCAGCCGGGTATCGGTGAGCAGGGCGGTCAGGCGGCGGTGCAGGATGGCATCGGGCACGGTGGTTTCGCGCAGGCGCAGCTCGCTGACCACGCCGCGCACGCCGGCCACCGACTGGGCCAGGGCTACGGCGCACTCCAGGCCGAGCAAGTGCCGGGTAAAGCCCGTCAGGTGCACAATGCCCCGCGCAACGGCCACCCGGATGGGCGCGGCGCCGGTGCGGGTGGGAAACTGGGCATACAAGCGCCGAACGGCGTGCGCCAGTTCGGCATCGGAGGCCGGCCGCGGCGGCTGAATTTCGGAAGCGGGAAGCATGGGGTGAGCAACTAAAAAGACAGTCCCAAAATCGGCCAAACACCGCGCCGGTGCGATGATGCACGTTAGCTGACGGGGTGATATATGTCATTGATTGGGCAGTAATTAGCGGGCATGTTTAGGACTTGATGCTCCCAGGCTTTTTCCTTCGTTCGCCATGCGCCTGCACCCCGTACGAACCTATCTGCTGCAGACGTTTGGCTGGAGTTGGCTGGTACTGCTGACGCTCTACACCGCCCACCGCCTTGGCTGGTTGAGCTACGCCAGTCTGCAGCTGGGCTACAACCTCGGCGCGGCGGGGCCGGCCCTGGGCGCGGTGCTGGCCGCCCGCCGCCACTACGGCGCGGCGGGCCTGCGGGCGCTGGGCCGCCGCCTCGGCCCGATGCCCTGGTCGGGGGTGGTGCGCGGGCTGGTGCTGGCGCCCCTGGTACTGCTCGGCGCGGGGTTGTTGAGCTACCCACTGGCGACGGGACAGGTGTTCCGCTTCGCCGTTACGCAGGCGCAGTTTCACCTGGGCACGCCCCTGAGCTACCTGCTGTGGGCCCTGCCCTTGCTGAGCTACGCCGTGCTGGAAGAAATTGGCTGGCGCGGGTTTCTGCTGCCGCACTTGCAGCAGCACCACTCGGCCCTGACGAGCACCGTGCTGCTCACCGGTATTTGGGGCTGCTGGCACGCGCCCATGTTTCTGTACCGGCTGCAGTTCAGCCCGTGGATGACGGTGGGCTTTTTTCTGAGCCTGCTGGTGGGCGCGCTGCTGCTCACGGCCGTGTTCAACGCCTCCGGGGGCAGCGTGCTGGCCTGCGCCGCCTTTCACCTGGCCAACAACGCGGCCTCGGCCTTCGACCAAGAATACGTGGTCGTGGTTGTCGGGGCCGGCTACGTGCTGCTGGCGGCGGGCCTGCTGGGGCGCTACGGTCCGGCCGCGCTGGCGCCCGGCGCCCGCATCGGCAACTACCTGCGCCACCCCGCTGCGGTCTTGGCGTCGGCCGCTTCCCGAGTCCGACGTTAGCGGCGGACTTCGGGCGGCCGAATAGTGTTCATTCACCTTTTACCTAGCTGGTTATGGATCCTCGATTGTGTGCGCAGCGGCTGCTGGTAGGCAGCTGGCTGGCGGTGGCGCCCCTGGCCGGGCAGGCCCAGGCGCCTGCGGCGCCGACGGTGCCGGTGGTTATCCGCAACGTCAATGTGGTCGACGTGCGGGCCGGGCAGGTTATCAGCGGGCAGCTGGTCGTCATCCGCGGCGAGTGCATCGACGCGGTGGGCCGGCGCGCGCCCGCCGGCGGGGCTGTGCGGGTAATCGACGGCCGCGGTAAATACCTGATTCCGGGCCTCTGCGACGCGCACAGCCACGCCCTGGCCTCGGCCCAGCAAGCCAGCTTGGCCCTGCCGCAGTACTTGCTGAGCGGTGTGACCAGTGTGCGCGACGTGAGCAGCACCCGGCCCTACGCCGAGCTGGCCGCCACGGCGCAGGCCGTGGAAACCGGCGCCCAGCCCGGTCCGCACCTCGTGCTATCCGGGGCCAACGTGGACGGCATGGCCGGCGCCGTGGCCGGCGCCCGGCTCGCCCAAACCGCGGCGCAAGCCCGCGAGCAGGCCGTGCAACTGGCGGCCGAAGGCTGGGCTAGCATCAGCGCGCAAGCTCTGCTGCCGGCGCCGGCCTACGCCGGCCTGGCCGCCGGGGCCGCCGAGCGTCGCGTGCCGCTAACGGGCCACGTGCCGGAAGCTGTGACGCTGGCCGAAGCCCTGCAGGCCGGGCAGCGCTGCCTCGAACACCTCGACAAGCTGCTGCTGGCCTGCTCGCCCCGCGAGGCGGAGCTGGTAGCCGAGCGCGCGGCGCTGCTGCAGGCCGGTCGCGCGGGGGGGGGCCTGGGGGAGCGCCGCCCGGTGGAGCGCCTGCAGCAGCGCCGCGCCCAACAGCAGGCCGCCGTCGACGCCGCCTTCAGCCCCGGCCGCTGCGCTCTGCTGGCCGAAGAGCTGGTGCGCCGCGGCAGCTTTGTGGTGCCGCTGCTGGGGGCCGATGCGGCCGGCGCCGTGCCGGCGGGCCCGCTCTCCTGCGCCCGCTGGCACGGCGCCGCCGACAGCACCACCCGCGCCCTGCACCGGGAGCTGGTGGCTATGCTGCACCACGAAGGCGTGCGGCTGCTGGCCGGTTCCGAGGCCAGCAGCGACGCTCCGGCCTACGGCCGCGGCCTGCTCGAAGAGCTGGAGCGCCTGGTCGCCGCGGGGCTGCCCCCGGCCGACGCCCTGCTGGCCGCTACGCTGACGCCCGCCGCGTTGCTCGGCCGGCAGACGCAGCAGGGGGAGGTGGCGCCCAACCAGCAGGCCGATTTGGTGCTGCTTGACGCCAATCCGCTCGACGACATCCGCAACCTGCGTCGCGTACGGACGGTCATCGTACGCGGCCGCGTGTACGACCGGGCCGCCCTCGACGCGCTGGCGGCCGAAGCGGCGCAGCCCGTGCCCCAAGCCGCCGTCAAAGGCCGCTGAAGCCTGCGCGGGCGGCCCCGCGCTACTGCCGCCGCAGGGCTACTGTGCGGCAGGCATCCGCGTGCCGACAATCAGGCCTGGTGTAGTGGTGCAGTTGAGGCCCGGACCGGCCAGTGGCTCAGCAGCCAGCCCAGCAGCTGGCCCAGTACCAGCACGGCCAGCGCCGGCGCCCCGATCAGTAGCAGCGCCGGCCCGGACAGCGGCTGCACCTCGAGCAGGTGCCGCAGCAAGGGCAGCAAATACGACAGCAGCAGCAGGCCCGTGCAAAGCCCGAGGGCCAGCCACACGTACCCGTTGCGCAGCACGTCGTTGTGGAGCAGGGGCGTGCCCACGCCAGCCATGTTGAACACGTGCAGCAGCTGGGCGGTGGCCAGGCCGTAGAACAGCACGTTGTTGCTGACCGCCGCCGGCAAGCCCACGTACTGCCGGCCGGTGTAGTGGGCCGCCAGCAGCGCCGCGGTCATCAGGGCCGCGTAGGCCACAGCCAGGCGCCAGTCGCCGGGGCGCATGATGGGGGCCTGTGGGTGGCGCGGCGGGTGCTGCATCACGCGGGCGCTGCCCCGGCCCACGCCCAGCGCCAGCGCCGGAAACACGTCGGTGAGCAGGTTCAGAAACAGGATCTGCAGGGGCAGCAGGCCGGTGCCGTGCCCGAGTAGCCCCACCGCCGTCACCACCAGGATTTCGCTCAGGTTGCAGGAAACGAGGTAGAGCACGAAGCGGCGGATGTTGGTGAAGATGACGCGCCCCTGCTCGACGGCCGCCACGATGGAGGCAAAGGAGTCGTCGCGCAAGACCAGGGCGGCGGCTTCGGCGGCTACTTGGGTGCCGCGCAGGCCCATGGCCACGCCGATGTCGGCTTTTTTCAGCGCGGGCGCGTCGTTCACCCCGTCGCCGGTCATGGCTACCACGTGGCCCTGCTGCTGGTAGAGGCTAATCAGGTCCAGCTTCTGCGCCGGGCTCACGCGGGCAAACACGGCCGCGCGCAGCAGCCGGCGCCGGCCCGCGCCGTTGGGGTGCTGCACCAGGGCGGGCAGTTCGGCGCCGGTGACGGCCGTGGCGTCGGCATCGATGGTCAGGTGCACTTGGCGGGCCACGGTGAGGGCCGTGGCCGGATGGTCGCCGGTGACCATGATGACGCGGATGCCGGCCTGCCGGCAGGCGTCGAGGGCGGGGATGATTTCCGGGCGGGGCGGGTCGAGAAAGGCCACCAAGCCCAGCCAGGTCAGCTCGTGGGCCCAGGCGGGCGCCGCCGCGTCGGGCAGCACGCGGTAGGCCAGGGCCAGGGTGCGCAGCCCGCGTTGGGCCAGCTCCTCGGCGCGGGCCAGCCACTGAGCCCGCTCGGCGGGGGTGAGGGGCAGGGCGCCGTCGGCCGTTTGCACCTGGGTGCAGTGCCCGAGCACTTCCTCGGCGGCCCCTTTCACGGCGGCCCACGCCCGGGCGTGGTCGTGCCGGTGCAGGGTAGCCATCAGGCGGGTGTCGGAGTCGAAGGGCTGCTCGGCCAGGCGGTGGGCGCCGGCCTGGGCGGCGGCCGCGTCGTAGCCGCTGCGGTGGGCCAGGGCCAGCAGGGCCACCTCCAGCGGGTCGCCCAGGGCGGCGGCCGCGTCGGCGGGCGAGTAGGTGGCGTTGTTGCAGAGCACGGCCGCGCGCAGCAGGTGCTGGTAGGCCTCGGTGCGCAGCAGGGGCGTGGCCTCGATTTCGATGCGGCCGGGCGCAAACTCCACCCGGCCCTCGGGCAGCCAGACGGTGTGCACGGCCATTTGGTTTTGCGTCAGCGTGCCGGTTTTGTCGGTGAAGATGACGTCGGTGCCGCCCAAGGTTTCCACCGCCGCGAGGCGCTTCACCAGCACGTGGCGCCGGGCCAGGCGCAGCATGCCGTGGGCCAGCGCCAGGGTGGCCACGATGCTCATGCCCTCGGGAATGGCTGCTACGGCCAGCACGATGGCCGTTTTGAGCAGCTGGTACGCCGATTGGCCCTGCCACAGCCCCACGGCCACAAACACCGCGGCCAAGCCCAGCGTGAGCAGCACCAGTTGCCGGGCCAGGTGGTTGAGTTTGGCCTCCAGGGGCGTGGCCGCGTGCCGGGCCTGCTGCACCAGCTGCGCAATGCCGCCGAGCTGGGTGTGGGCGCCCACGCCCAGCACCAAGGCGCGGCCGGTGCCGCCCACCACGGCCGTGCCCTTAAACAGGCGGTTGGTTTGCTCGGCCAGGGGCGCTTCGGGCGGCGCCGGGGTCAGTTCCTTCAGCACCGGCATCGACTCCCCCGTCAGCGCCGATTCGTTGACTTGCAGCTGCTGGGCGGCCAGTAACTCGGCGTCGGCGGCCACGACTTCGCCGGCCTCCACCAGCAGCACGTCGCCCACGGTCACCTGCTCGGCCGGCACGGCGCACACCTGCCCGTCGCGCAGCACGCGGGCGGTGCTGGCCCCGAGCCGGCGCAGGGCCGCCATGGAGGCCTGCGCGCGCCACTCCAGCCAAAACCCCATCAGCGCGTTGAGCAGCACGACGGCCAGGATGGCGTAGCCTTCGGCCCAGTCGCGGAAGGCGAAGGAAAAGACGGCCGCGGCGGCCAGCACCGCCACAATCAGGCTGCGGAACTGCCGCAACAGCACGCGCAGCCACCCGGCGTCGACTACGGTTTCCAGGGCGTTGGGGCCGTATTGCAGCAGGCGCTGCCGGGCTTCGGTCGAGCTCAAGCCCCCGGCGGCCGGGGCCGTAGCGGGGGGGGCGGCGGGCGGCAAGGCTTCCACGGGAGCTAGGGAGATGGTACGGCGGCCGGCCGAAGCGGACTGGCAATGGGGAAGTATAGGCAAAAAGACGGCAACCACGCGGCGGCCGCTCCGCCGAAGCAGCGGCAGGCTTCGGCAGGACGGCCGCCGGGGAGGCGGAGGAAAGGCGCTCAGCGACTGGGCGCGGGCTACCGCAGCGCCGACGATTGCGCGGCGGCCGGCTGCGGGGCCGCGGCCTCCGCTGGTTCGGCTACCGGCAGCAGCAGCACGGGCAGGGCGCTGCGGTGCAGCACCTGAGCCGTGACGCTGCGGTGAAATAGTTCGCCGAGGTAGCTGCGCGGGCGCGCCAGCAGCACCAGCAAATCGGCCTGGGCATCGGCGGCGGCGCTGAGCAGGCCGGCCGCCGGCTGGGCGTGCAGGCTGCCGCGCAGCTCGGTCGGGGCGCCGGCGCCGATCAGCCCGCTGCCCTGCACGGCACGCAGGGCCCGGGCGCAGCCGGCGTCGTCTTCCACCGCCGACACGTGCGCGACGGTTACCTCGGCCCCCAGCTCGCGCAGCCACCCGGCGGCCGGGGCGCTGGCCGGCGTCAGCACGAAGCCCTCCCGGTCGGCGGCGATGAGCACGCGCTGCGGTGGTTCGGTGGCGGTGGTGGTTTCGGGCACCAGCAGCACGGGAAACTGCGCGGCCCGCAGCAGCTCCAGCGTCGTGTGGCTGAGCTGCTCGGGCGAGGCGTCGGGGGCGGCGGGCAGGCCGAGCACGAACAGGGCCGGCGCGTAGCGCTGCGTCAGCTCCGCCAGGCCCTGGGGCAGCAAATCCGTCAGCAGCTCCACCGAGGTCGGGGCGTGCAGCTGGCCGCCGAGCTCGGCCAGCAGGGCGGCCGTGTCAGCGTCGTCGGCCAGCTCCTGCCGCCGCATGGCCTCGCCGGCGAAGATGTACGGATCGTAGAGGGAGGCGCGGCGGGCGTGCAGCAGCACCAAGCGGCCCCCCTGGGCGCTGGCCAGTGCGTCGGCGTAGCGAATGGCGCGTTGCTCGGGCGGGTAAAAGCCAGCGAGGACCAGCAGGGTAGGGGCCATGATACGGGTGATAAAAGGTGAAGGCGGGTGCCAGAAAACGGCGCAACAACCTCAGCCGGCTGCGCGGCCGGCGGCTAATCCAGGGCGGGCAGCAGCAGCAGCGGCAGCGGGCTCTGGCCGATGAGCTGGGCCACGACGCTGCGGTGAAACAGGCGGCTGAGCGAGGTGTGCCGCCGGGCTACGAGCACCAGCAGGTCGGCGCCTACTTCGGCCGCGCCCTGCAAAATGCCCTCGGCCGCGTCGGTGTGGGTAACGCAGTGGGGGTGGCAGTCGGCGGACAGCGGGGCCACCCCGCTGCGCTCCACTTCGCGCCGCACGCGCTGCTCGGCCGAGGCGCCCGCCGGCTCGGGCACCACGTGCAGAATGCTCAACGAGCCTCCGAGGGCCCCCAGCAGTTCCGGCACCAGGTGTTCGTTTTCATAAAGCGAAAACGGCTCCCCGTCGACGGCCAGGGCGAAGCGGCGCGGCGGAAACGCGCCCCAGCCCACGTGGGGCACCACGAGCAGCGGGCACGGCACGTGGCGCAGCACATCCTGGGCCGCGCCCACCACCACGGCCGTGGGCGTGACCTCGTCGGCGGGGCGGCTGAGCACCAGCAGCTGCGGCTGGTGCTGGTGCACGGCTTCGGCCACCGCCGCCGGCAGGTAGCCTTCCTCCACGTCCACTTGCGTGGGCACCGGCTGCGCGTCGGCCAGGGCGTTGAGGGCCTGCCGCAACTGGCCCGGACTGCGCCGCGCGGCTTCCGCCAGCTCGGGCGGGGCCAGCAGCTCGTCGTGGGGCACGTGCAGCAGCACCAAGTGGGCCTGCAGCGGCACGGCCAGCCCGGCCGCGTAGGAAAGGGCCCGGTTCGACACGGCGTAGAAATCGGTGAGGACGACGATGGGGCGCGAGGGCATGGCGGTAGGGGCGAATGGGTAAGGAGAAACCAGCGGCCGAATCGGGGCCGCAATGCTGCAGGGGCCGAATCAAGCGAGGGCGTAAGCCGGGCGCTGGGTTAGCGGAGCGGGGCCACCGACGCGGGGCGCAGGGCGTGCCAGGCGGCCGCCGCCAGGGTCAGCATCAGCACGGAAAACCAGAAAGTGGGCGTAACCATGACCGTAGAGGAAAAGGTGATGGGATGTAGACAAAGAGCCGCCGGCCGCGTCGAACCGCCTAGGCGGGCCTCAGGTGCCGCCCGGACCCGGGCATGGGTCCGGTTCGGGAGTCGTCCGCTGAGCAGGCGGTAGCCAGGGTGGCGCGCGGCCTTCTTCTCCAAAGATGGCGGCGGAGGGCGGGTAAGGCGCTGACAACCATCACGCCGGCGGGTGACATTGGTCATCATTTGACTAAGCCAGCGGCGCCTGTTGGCCGCCGGCGCTTTGGCCGCAGCGCAGGTGCCAGTAGCTTGCTTCCGGCACCTGCAGCCGCCCCGGTCGGAGGAGCGGCGCCCGCACAGGATGGGTTGACGCTTCCAATACCGGGCGCACCGCCCGGCCCCTGCAGATGAGGTACGCGGCGGCAGTTATTCGTCGGAGGCGGGCAGCAGCAGCAGGGGCACCGGGCTGGCGTGCAGCAGGCGGCTGGTGACGCTGCGGTGAAACATGGCGCCCAGGAAGCTGCGCCGCCGGGCAATAACGACCAGCAGATTAGCCTCCGTCTGCTCGATAGCGCGCAGCAGCCCGGCCACCGGCGACACGTGGTGCATGGCCTCCACGGTGAGGCGGCCGGCCGCGGCCGCTAGTCCACTGGCCTGCACCTGGTGCAGCGCCGCCGCGCAGGCCTGGTCGTCTTCAATGGCCGATACCTTCACCACCGTCAGCGCGGGTTCGACCTGCGCCAGTAGCTGCCGGGCGGCCTCGGGGCGGCTGAGGGCAAACGGCTCCCCGTCGGCGGCCACCAGCACCTGGCGCGGGGGCACGGCGCCGCGGTAAGCCTCGGGCACGATGAGCAGCGGAAACTCGCCGCTGCGCAGCACTTCCCGCACGGCGGCGGCCACTTCGCCTTCCTCCGCCGGCTCGGCGGCCTGCCCGAGCACGAACACGGCCGGGGCGTAGCGCTGGGCCAGGGCGGCGGCCGTGCTCAGCTGCAAATCCGCCACCAGCTCCACCGTGGTGGGCACGTAGGTTTCGTCGGCCAGGGCCTGCACGGCCACCAGCAGCTCCCCGGCGCGCTCCTCGGTATCGGGGTAGAGCAGCTCTCCCTCGAGCACCGACACCTCGCGCACGTGCAGCAGCACCAGCTGCGCGCCCAGCGGCGCGGCCAGCTCGGCCGCGTAGCGGATGGCGCGGCGGGCGGCGGGGAGGAAGTTCGTCAGCACAATCAACGACAACGTGGGCGTGTCGGCGGCGGGCACGGCGGAGGGGGTAGCCTGGGGTTGGAGAGTTGTCATGAGTGAAACAAGGTTGAGCCGGGGCAGCAGCCGGGCCGGCGACCTGCCGGGCCTTGGCGGATGCTGCCAGGTAAAGTACGCCGCGGCCCGGGGCCGTAGTCAATGACGGATGTCATGAAAGACAGCGGTAGTGGCCTGACTGTTAGCGTGATGATCCGCTGGGCAGCCGGGGCGCGCTCGGCCGAACAAAGCCTGGCGCAAGGCCTCGTCGCGGTGGTAGAGGTCGGCGTAAAAACGCAGCTGGCCCTGCTCCACCCCGCAGGTGGCGTAGCAGATGTGCAGCGGCAGCGGGCGGCGCAGCGCCACATTGCGCGGCCGGGACTGCCGGGCGCAGGCGGCTTCGTCGGGTAGGCGCACCGGGCGGCCGTCGCGGCGCAGCAGGTAAGCGGCCAGTTGCAGGGGCTGCTCGAGGCGGATGCAGCCGTGGCTAAAGGCGCGCTGCGGCTGCTCGAAAAACTGCCGCATGGGCGTGTCGTGCAAGTACACGTTGTAGGGGTTCGGAAACCGGAATACGATGTTGCCCAAGGCGTTGTCGCAGCCCGCCGATTGCCGGATTGAGTAGGCAAAGTTCTGCGCCGTGACCCGCTGCCAGTTCACCTGCCCGGGGTCGAGTACCTGTCCCTGCGCGGAGTACAGCGTATAGTTGTTGCGGGCCAAGTACCCCGCATCGCCCCGCAGCCGGGGCAAAATTTCCTTGGTGGCAATGGAGCGGGGCACGTGCCAGTCGGGGGCCAGCGTGAAGGACGTGATGCGGCTGCGCAGCGTGGGCGTGGGCGTCTGGGGTTTGCCGATAATCACGCGGTGGCGCCGGAGCACGGTGTCGCCCCGCACCACTTGCAGCTCAAAGGTGGGCAGGTTGATCAGCGCGTACTCCGAATCGGCCGGGGCCTGCCAGCGCCAGCGTTCCAGCGTCAGCGCTACCTGCTGGTAGCGGCGCTGCCCCGGCCCGCCGCTGACGGCCGCCGCCGAATCCTGCAGCCAGCGGGCCAGGGCCCGCTGCAGTTGCCGGTAGGCGCGGTGCGGAGGCTGGCAGGCCAGCACGGCCGCGGCCACGCGGCCGGCGGCCAACCCCGCGCGCAGCCGCTCGGCCGGGAGAAATGCGCCGCCCGGGCCGTGCTCCAGGGGCGAGGGCACGGCCGGGTGCAGCCGCCCGCGGTGCAGGTCGCGCATCAACGTGAGTACGGCGTCGCTCAGGGCCACGTCGAACCGGGCCCGGCGCTGTGCCTGGGCGCTGTCGGGGCGGGGCGCGAGCGAGTCGGCGGCGGCGCGCAAGTCGGCCAGGGCGTAGTAGGCCGGTTGCAGCCCGTAGGCCGGGGCGCGCGCCAGCAGGTCGAGCAGGTCTTCGGCCGCCGGCGTCAGCCCAGCGGCCTGCGTCCAGAGCGGGGCGGCGGCCGTATCGTAGAGCGCCCGCACCGCCGCCGGGCTTTGCCAGCTAGCCGTATCGGCCGGGTTGCCGCGCAGCAGCCGGCGGATGTGGCGGCTGACCGGATCGGTTGCGCGCGGCCGTGCCGAAGCCGACCGCTGCCGCTCGGCACAGGGCCGCGCCAGCAGCAGCAGGGCCGCGGTCAGCAGGAGCGCGGGGTACGACACGGCGCTACGCCGGTTGGAGCGCCGGCGGGACCGGGCGCAGCTCGTGCGCCGCGGCCCGTCCCTGGGCCCAGGCGCTGAGGTTGGCCACGGTTGCGTCGGCAATGTTGGTCAGGGCTTCCCGGGTCAGGAAAGCCTGGTGGCCGGTCACCAGCACATTGGGCTGGGCCAGCAGCTCGTCGAGCAGCGGGTCGGCCGCCGGTTCGTGGGAGTGGTCTTGGAAGAACAGGCCCTTTTCGTGCTCGTACACGTCTAGGCCCAGGTAGGCCAGGTAACCCGAGCGCAGCGCCGCCAGGGCGGCGGCGGTATCGAGCACGCCGCCGCGGCCGGTGTTGAGGAGCATGGCCCCGGGCTTGAGGCGGGCCAGCCGCGCTGCGTCGAACAAGTAGCGCGTCTGCGGGGTGAGCGGCGCGTGCACCGTCACGATGTCGGCCTGGGCACACAGCTCGTCAAGCCCGACGTAGCGCAGCCCGTAGCGCCGCACCAGTTGGGGGTTGGGCTGCACGTCGTAGCCCAGCAGGTGGCAGCCGAAGCCGTGCAGAATGCCCGCCAGCACCCCGCCGATGCGCCCGCAGCCCACGATGCCCACCGTCTTGCCATGCAGGTCGAAGCCCACCAGGTTGTCGAGGCAGAAGTTGTAGTCGCGCAGTTGCTGATCGGCCTGGCGCAGGCGGCGGTTGAGGGCCAGCAGCAAGGCCACGGTGTGCTCGGCAATGGCGTAGGGCGAATATTCCGGCACGTGGGCCACGCGCAGGCCCAGGCGGGCCGCCGCCGCCAGGTCCACGTTGTCGTGGCCCGCGGCCCGCACGGCCACGTAGCGCACCCCGAGGGCGGCCAGGCGCTCCAGCACGGGCGCCGAAGCGTCGTCGCTGGTAAACAGGGCCACGGCCGGGCTGCCGTGGGCCAGCGCAACGGTTTCGGGGCCGAGGCGGTCGGCCACGAAGTGCAGCTCGTGCTGCCGCCCAGCCGCAGCGGCGAGAAATGGCTGCTCAAAGGCATGGGCGCTATAAACGGTGACGTGCATACGACGGAGGATGGAAGAAGCGCCGGGCGTGGCCCCGACGGCAAGGAGTGAGTTGTAGTTGCTTGAGTGGGCTCTACTGCCAGCCCCAAGCGCCGGGGTGCTGGCGCGCAAGCGTTGGCAAGTGCAAGGGAGCCGGCTTCGCGCAGCAGTTTGCCACTGGCGGCACTCATTTCCGCAGGGTGGTTGCCGATGCCGTGCGCAGGCGTTGAAGCATTGCGGAGCTGAAAACCCGCGGTCCGGGCAGCTGCTACACGCCGGTGAAAAGGACCGCGGAGTCGCCGTAGTCGGGCACCACCACGTTGGGCCAGTGCGCGCCCTCGCGCAGGGCCAGGGCCAGACTGGCCGCGGCGGCCGGCTCGCCGTGCACCACAAACGTGCGCTTGGGCGGGTGCTGGAAGCCCTGCAGCCAGCGCAGCAGCTCGGTGCGGTCAGCGTGGGCCGAGAAGCCGTCGAGCTCGGCCACGTGGCAGCGCACCGGCACCCAGTCGCCGAACATTTTGATTTGCTGCTCCCCGTCCTGCAGGCGCCGGCCGCGGGTGCCCTCGGCCTGGTAGCCCACCAGTAGCAAGGTGTCCTGCGGGTGGGGCAGGCGGTGGTGCAGGTGGTGCACGATGCGCCCGCCCGTGCACATGCCACTGGCCGACAGGATGATGGCCGGCCCCGGCAGGCGGTTCAGGGCTTTCGACTGCTGCTGATCCGTCACAAACGTGAGCCCGTCGAAATGGAAGGGGTTGTCGGGGCCCAGGCGGTGGGCCGTGGGATGGTGGCCAAACAAGTGGGTGACCCGGATGCCCATGGGGCTGTCCACGTATACCGGCACCAGGGGCACGCGGCCTTCGCGGCGCAGCTTGCGCAGGTAGTACAGCAGCGTTTGGGTGCGGCCCACGGCAAAGGCGGCAATGAGCAGCACCCCACCCCGGTCCAGCGCCGCGTTGACCACCCGCGCCAGCTCGGCTTCGGGGTCGGCCAGGCGCGTGTCCCGGTCGCCGTAGGTAGACTCGACCAGCAGCACGTCGGCCTCGGAAATGGTGGTCGGGTCGTACAGCACGGGGTTGTCGTAGCGGCCCAAGTCGCCGGAAAACACCAGTTTTTTTGCTTGGCGGGCGCCCTGCACCTGCATTTCCACGATGGCCGAGCCCAAAATGTGGCCCGCGTCGCGGAAGGTGACCTGCACGTGTTCGGCCACGGGCACCGGGGTGCCGTAGGGCACGGCGCGCAGCAGCAGCAGCACCCGCTCGGCGTCGGTCACTGAGTAGAGCGGCTGGGCCGGGTGGTGCTTGGAGTAGCCTTCCGCGTTGGCATACGCCGCTTCTTCTTCCTGCAGCCGGGCCGAGTCCAGCAGCATGATGCGCAGCAGATCGGCCGTGGCCTCGGTGCAGTAGATAGGGCCCTGAAAGCCGTCCTTCACGAGCCGGGGCAGGTAGCCGCTGTGGTCGATGTGGGCGTGGGTGAGCACCACTGCGTCCAGGTCGGCCGCGTCCACGGGCGGTTCGGTCCAGTTGCGCAGGCGTAGCTCTTTCAGGCCCTGAAACAGCCCGCAGTCGACCAGCAATTGCTGTTGGCGCGGGCCTTGGGTCAGGGTCAGCAGGTACTTGGAGCCGGTCACCGTCTGGGCGGCGCCCAGAAACGTGAGGCGTACGTCGAGACCCGCCGCGGCGGCCGCGGCTCCGAGCTCAACCTGCGACGCGGCGGGCGTAGCCGCGGCGGCCGTCAGGGGGGCGGCTGCAAAGCGCCCCGGCCACCCCGCGGCCGGATCGGTAACACTGGAAAAGGGCTGGGCAGTAGGCATAAGCGCAGGCAGTGAAGGTCAACGAAGAATGTGCGCGACGACGGGGCAAGTATACCGGGGTGGTGGCGGGAAAAAGATGACATAAATCACTGACGGGAAGAAAGTTTGCTTCTTGCCCGCGGCCCGCAAGCGTGCCCGGGCCTGCACAGGCCAAACCGGTTCAAACAACAACACCGCGCTTCCGGAAAGGAAACGCGGTGTTGGGGCGGGCCCACGCCCAAGCGGAGAATTATCGAACTACGGGCAGCCGGCCAGCGTGGTATTCCGGGCCGTTGCCGCCGCGCCCGGCCTTGCGCCGCTTAGTTGATTACAAACGTCATAATGGAGTGCGCCTGGCTGGCGACGGGCACTGCCTGGCCCTGCATCCACAGCTGAAAGTCCTGGGCCTTGTCGCTGTTGTTCATCACCACCACGGCCACTTTGCCGTCGGGGTTCAGGAAGGCTGTGGTGCTCAGAAAGTCGCGGTTCGACGAACTGCTGATGCGCTTGGCGCCGGGCCGGATAAACTTGGAGAAGTGCCCGATGTAGTAGTAGATGTTGGTGTAGATGAGTTGGCCGCTGCGGGTGTCGGCAATGACCGGGGCGAAACAGAAGTTGCCCACGTGGTTGGGGCCGCCTTTTTCATCCAGCAGCACGTTCCAGTCGGTCCAGCCCACGGTGCCGGCGTTGAAGTCGTTGATCATCGAGTAGCCGTATTTCTCGCCCAGCTGCCAGTCGCTGACCTTGCTCAGGTCGAACTTTTCGATGCAGCCCTCGGTGAAAATAAGGTTGGTTGCGGGGTAAGCCTCGTGCACGCGGCGCAGGTTGTCGAAGAGCATGCCGGAGCCGGTCCAGGTCTCGTACCAGTGGTAGCCAATGCCCCACACGTACTGGGCCGTCTGCGGGTCGTTGAGAATGGTGCTGGCGCGCTGAAACACCTGGTCGCGGTTGTGGTCCCAGGCAATGAGCTTGCGGGTGGCCAGGCCGCTCTTTTTCAGCGTCGGGCCGAGGTAGTCGCGGATAAAGTCACGCTCCTCCTCGGCGGTGAAAATGCACGACTCCCAGCGCTGTTTGGCCATGGGCTCGTTTTGCACCGACAAGCCCCAGATGGGCAGCCCCTGCCGCTCGTACTCCCGGATGAACTTCACGTAATGGTCGGCCCAGGCCTGGCGGTACTCGGGCAGCAGCTTGCCGCCCTTCAGCAGGCTCTGGTTGTCTTTCATCCAGGCCGGCGGGCTCCAGGGGCTCACAAACAAGGGCAACTTGCCGCCCGCCGCTGCCACGGCCTGCTTCAGCATGGGAATGCGGTACTGCTCGTCGTGCTTCACGCTGAAGCTCTTGAGGTGCTTGTCGCCGTCCTGCACGTAGCTGTAGGGCGCGCTGCTGAAGTCGCAGCTGGCAATGTTGGTGCGGGCCAGGGAGTAGCCGATGCCCTGGGTGGGGCTGTAGTAGGCGCGCATAAACTCCTGCTGCTGGGCCGGGGGCAGCTTGGCGTAGGTTTCGGCCGAGGCGTCGGTCAGCGCCCCGCCGATGCCCAGCAGGGTCTGAAACGTGCGCGTGGGGTCCAGAAACACGCAGACCTGGGTTTCGAGCGGCTGGGGCGTGGGCTGAAAGGTTAGCACCGGCCCCGGCGCCAGGCGCTGGGTGGTGCCCGCCGCCGTCACGTACACCTGCGTGGTGCGGCCCGCCGCGGAGTACTGCTTCGGGGTGGGCGGGGCGGCGGCCGGGCGTTGGGCCGGCAGCGGGCCGGCGCTCAGAGCGGCCAGCAGCGCCGCCGGTAGGAATTTGTGTAGCATAAACAGGGGTAGAGGAGGTACGCAGCGGGAGGCCCCGCCGGGCCGAAGTGGGAGGTGTCGGCTCGGGAGAATGAGTAATTGAGCGGCTGGCCGGCCCAGCTCCGAAGAGGAAGCCAGGGCCGGCCCGGCTTACACGCTCCACTTGAACGTGACCACCGCGCCGGCGGGCAGGGTGAAGCCCAGGTACTTGCCGTTGTATTTCAGGCGGAAGCTCTGGGTCTGGCTCTGGTCGTTGAGCACCAACAGCACCTTTGAGCCGTCCGGGTTCAGGAAGGCCACGTTGGGAAAGGCCGACGAAGCGGTGGAAGCCACGCGCACCGCGCCGGGGCGCACAAAGCGGCTGGCGTGGCCCAGCACGTAGTATTCCACGTTGCGCGTCACGGTGCCGCTGGTCTGGGCAATGGTCACCACCCCGCGGCAGTTGGCGCAGCCCCCGTTGATGGGGCCGTAGTTTTCGTCGAGGGCCAGGTTCCAGAGCAGCACGTTGCGCGACCAGTTCCGAGTCGTGCCGATGATCAGGTCGCGGGTCATGCCGCGCAGGTTGTCGGCAAAGCTGGGCGCCCACTGCCCGCCCGACTGCTCGGTGAAGTACAGGTCTTTGTCGGGGTGGGCGTCGTGCACCGTGGTCATGGCCGGCACCGAGCCGCCGTAGCCGTGGAAGGCCGAGCCGGCCACGTAGCGCCGGGCCGCCGCGTCGTTGAGCACCGTAATGGGGTACTCCGGGTGGTCCCAGTTGTGGTCGTAGGCAATGATTTTGGCCGTGATGTTGTGGGCGCTGAAAGCCGGGCCGAGATGGTTCTTGATGAAGTCCGTCTGCTCGGCGGCCGACATGAGCATGCCCGGGTAGCCCGCGGGCTCGTACAGCGGCTCGTTCTGCACCGTAATGGCGTCGACGGGCACGCCGGCGGCCCCGAAGGCCTGCACGTACTTTACGAAGTACTGCGCAAAGGCCGGGTAGGCACTCGGGTTCAGCCGGCCCCGGATCATGCTCTGCGAGCTTTTCATCCAGGCCGGCGCGCTCCAGGGCGAGCCCAGCAGCTTCACGCCGGCATTGAGCGCCCAAATCTGCTGCAGCGTGGGCAGCAGGTCGGCTTGGTCCGGGGCAATGCTGAAGTAGGCCAGCGTGGGGTCGGGCTGGCCCGCGGGCGGGTCGTCGTAGGAGTAGTTGCCCAGCGAAAAATCCGACGACCCGATGCTCATGCGCAAATAGCTCAGCCCGATGCCGTTGCCGGTGGTGGTGAACAAGTCCTGCAGCAGCGCCTCGCGCTGGGCGGCGTTGAGCTTGCGTTGCAGCAGGTACGCCGCGGAACCCGTCAAGGCCGCCCCAAACCCGTCGATGGTCTGGTACTGCTGCGCGGTGCTCACCTCCAGCACGGGCACGTTGGCGTCGCCGGGCGCCGTGGCGAAGCTGAGCGCGTCGGGCTGCTTGGTGAGGCGGGCGCCGCTCTGCTCGGGCGTGGTCAGCCAGGCGTCCACCTCGCTGGTAGTGGGCGGCGCGGGCGGCTGCGGGGCCGGTCCCGGGCCGTTGCCGGGGTCTTTCCGGCAGCTGGCCAGCGCCAGGGCGGCGAGCAGGCCGGCCGCCAGCCAGGGCCGGGCGCCGCGAAGAATAGCGGGCGTAAACGGGTTCATCATCGGGAGCGGAATGCGGTGGAGGACCGCGCGTGAATCGGACGGGAAGAGCGGGAAAAAGCCGGCGGCTGTGGCGCCGCCGGCCTCCCCTGCAAAGCCGGTCCGCCGCTTTCCCACGAGCAGCGGATCGGCCGAAGCGAGGTTCCCAGGCCCCGCTTCGGTGGTGGCCCGCCGCGTGGCGGGCCCGGCGGCCGGTGAGCTACAACCCGCCGCCGTAGGTGAACGGGCGGCCCGCTACCACACGTAGGTGCCCACGGCGCCCGCCGGCAGCGTGGCCGCCAGCTGCTGCCCGCGCGCGCGGATGTTGAAGGCCTGGGCCGCCGGCGAATGGTTCTGCACCAGCACCACGTGGTGGCCGTCGGGGGTGCGGAAGGCCACATTGGGCAGCTGGTCGGACAGGGTGGAGGCAATGCGCACCGAGCCGGGCCGCACAAACTTGCTGGCGTGGGCAATGATGTAGTAAGCGTCCTCGCGGGTCACGGCGTTGCCGTCGAGGGTGAGGGCGCCGCGGCACTGGGTGCAGCCGCCGGGCGTGTGCGGGTTCTGCTGCGGGTCGGCCGCGAGGTTCCACTCCAGCACGGTGCGGGCCCAGTTGCGGGTGGCCCCGATGAGCAGCGTGCGCGCGTGCCAGGTCAGGTTGTCGGCAAACTGGCTGCGCGAGCCGACCCACTGCTCGGTGAAATACACGTGCTTTTGCGGAAACGCGTCGTGCACCTGGCCCATGGCCTCGATCTTGCCGGCGTACAGGTGAAACGCCGAGCCGTCGACGTATTGGGCCGCTTCCGGGTCGCGCAGGATGGTGAGCGGGTACTCGGGCTTGTCGCAGTTGTGGTCGTAGACGATGATTTTGGTGGCGAGCTTGGCGGCTTTAAATGCCGGCCCCAGCGCCTGCTTGATAAACGCGGCCTGCTGCTCGGCGGGCATGAGCAGGCTGGGGTTGTTGCCCGGGTGCAGCGGCTCGTTCTGAATGGTAATGGCGTCGATGCGTACGCCCTCCTGGGCCATGCCCTGGATGTACTTGACGAAGTAGCGGGCGTACGCGTCGTAGAACTCCGGCTTCAAGGAGCCTCCCTTCGACTCGCCGTTGGTCTTCATCCACACGGGCGGCGACCAGGGCGAGCCAAGCAGCTTGAGCTGCGGATTGATGGCCAGAATTTCCTTGAGCACCGGCAGCAGGTGCGCCCGGTCGGGCGCCAGGCTGAACTGCTTGAGCTCCGGGTCGGTCTGGCCGGCAGGCAGGTCGTCGTAGCTGAACACCTGCGCGTCCAGGTCCGAGGCGCCGATGCTCAGGCGCAGGTAGCTCACGCCGATGCTGGTTCCGTCGGTGGCAAACAGCTCGCGCAGCAGCCGCGCCCGCTCCGCCGCGCCCATGCGGTGCAGCAGCTCGGCCGAGCCGCCCGTCAGGCAGTAGCCGAAGCCGTCGATGCTCTGAAACTGCTGCTGCGCGTCGACGTCGATGTTGGGGTTGGCGTTGGGGGCCGCCGTGAAGGGCAGGCGGGCCGGCTGCCGCTGAAACAGCACCGTTTTGTCGGGGGTGCTCAGCCACACTTCGGCGTCGCGGGCGGCGTCGCCGCGGGTGCCGGGCGTCTTTTGCGACTGGCAGGCCGTCGGCCCGCTCAGCGCGGCCAGGCAGCCGCCAACCAGCAACAGTCGCTTGAAAAGGGAAAAAAGCATGCGGAAAAAGGAAAGCAGGAGAAATGCGGGCGGGTACGCCCGCGGCGGTAAGCAGCTTCGCGGGCCGTACCGGGTGAGGCGGCGCTAGCAGCGCGCGGGCCCTGCGGGGCCGCCCAGGTCGCCGCAGCGGCCACACCGGGCAGCCCGGCGCCGGGCGGGGTTTCGAGGCGGGCCCCAGCTCACTCACTTCCGTGGCCCGCCCCGAAACGCCCACCCAGCGGGGTCAGAACCCGGGGTTTTGCTGGGTCTTGGCGTTGTTGTTGATTTCCGACTGCGGCAGCGGGAAGAGCAGGTAGTTGGCGTCGGCCGAGCCCTTCTGCTGCTGAATGATGTCCAGCGCGGTAATGGCGTGGGCGCCGGCTTCGGCCTGGTTGTGGCGGGCGTAGCGCAGCAGGTCAAACCACCGCTCCCCCTCGAAAGCCAGCTCCAGGCGGCGCTGCTTGTCCACTTCGGCGCGGAACAGCTGCTTGGTGCCGAGCGTGGCCAGCGTGGCGGCGGGCAGGCCGGCGCGCTGCCGGATGGCGTTCAGGCGGGTCAGCGCGTCCGCGTTGGGGCCGTTTTGCTCGTTGCTGGCCTCGGTGTACATCAAATACACGTCGGCCAGGCGCAGCAGGTAGTAGTTGTCGGCCGAGTTGAAAGCTGCCACCGAGGTGCTCGTCCACTTGTACACGAACGGGCCCCGGTCGTTGGCGCCGCGGCTGCGCGGGCCGTCCACCCAGCTCACGTGGTCCCGGCCGGCGTTGGTGGTGCCCACGTACTTCCAGCGCAGGTCGGTGAGGGTGTCGACGGCGAAGGTCAGGTCGGTGGGCTTGCTGCTGGCCGCCGACTGGTACAAGGTCGGGATGTTGAACTTGGCGAAGGAATAGGTGGCCGGCGGCGTGGGCAGCACCAGGTCGGGCAGCAGGAAGCCGCCGTCGGTGGAGCCGGCAAACTGCACCTCGAAGATGGATTCGGCCTTGTTTTCGGCCGGGTACAGGGCCTTGGGCGTGGCCACCAGCGACGCCACGGTGGTGCCCAGCACCTTGCCGGCGGCCGCTTGCGCGTCGCTCCAGCGGCGCATGGTCAGGTACACCCGGGCCTGCAGGGCGTTGACGGTGGGCTTGTTGACGCGGGTGCGGTTGAGCGCGCCCTGGTCGGCGGCCACTAGGCCCTCGGCGGCGGTCAGGTCCTGCACAATCTGGTTGTACACCTCATCGGCCGAGGCGCGGGGCAGGGCCACCACGTCCTGGGAGCTGCTTTCCACCGGCTCGGTGTGCAGGGAGACGCCGCCGTAGAGGCGTACCAGGTTGAAGTAGAACAGGGCGCGCAGAAAGCGGGCCTCGCCCAGAATTTGGTCACGGCGGGCGGCGGGCATCTCCACGGTGGGCACGTACTTGAGCACGGCGTTGGCGCGGTTGATGCCGATGTACATGTCGCGGAACACGTTGCCTACCTGCGAGGTGGTCGGCGTCCAGGTGATGCGCTCCATGGCGTTGACGTCGCCGTTGAGCGAGGTGCAGTTGTCGGAGGGCATTTCGCCCACCACGTTCAGGTCCTGGCCGTAGGCGCCGGTAAACTGCAGCACGTCGTAGACGGCCGTAATGCCCGATTCGGCGTCGTCGGCCGACTTAAAGAAGTTGGTGGGCGCAATGGTGGTCAGCGGCTCTTTGTCCAGCACGTTGCAGCTGGCGGCCAGCAGCAGCAGGGCCGCTGCGGGAATGACAATTTTTTTCACGGTCGGGAAGGGCAGGGGGTGGGAATTAGAAGGAGGCGTTCAGGCCCACGGTGTAAGTGCGGGCTTGCGGGTACACGCCCAGGTCGCGGCCGAAGCCGGTGGCCGAGAAGGGGTCGGCCGATACTTCCGGGTCGAAGCCGGAGTAGTTGGTCCAGGTCACCAGGTTCTGGGCCGTCACGTAGAGGCGCAGGTTGCTGATGTGGGCCGGTTGCAGCAGGCCGGTGGGGAAGGCGTACGCCAGCTGCAGGTTCTTGAGCCGCACGTAGGTGCCGTCCTCGACGAAGCGGTCCGAAAACCGGTTGTTCTGGTTCGGGTCGCCGGTAATGGCCCGCGGAATGTCGGTGTTGGTGTTGGTCGGCGTCCATCGGTTCAGCACGGCCTTGGTCTGGTTGTAGGGCCCGTTCATGCCCTCGATGGTTTGCCGGTTCTGGTTGTAGATGTCGTTGCCGAAGCTGCCCTGGAAGAAGAAGCTCAGCTCCAGGCCCTTCCACGACAGGGTGTTAGTCACGCCGCCGATGAACTTCGGGTTGGGGTTGCCGATGATGGTGCGGTCGTTGTTGTCAATCTTGTTGTCGCCGTTCACGTCCACGAAGCGGATGTCGCCGGGCTTGGGGTTGTTGGGCTGGGTCGGGGCCGCGTTGATTTCGTCCTGGCTCTGGAAGATGCTCTGCACCTTGAAGCCGAAGAAGGCGCCCAGCGGCTGGTTTTGGCGCGTCACCGAGTAGCTGTTGATGATGTCGCGCTCCACGTCCTGGCCCTGGTCGTTGCGCAGCTTGCCCAGCTCGATGACCTTGTTGCGGTTGGCCGACACGTTGACGTTGGTCGTCCAGCTGAAGCCGTTGTTGTCGCCGCGCACGTTCACCGTGTTCAGCTGCAGCTCCACGCCCTTGTTCTCGATGTCGCCCACGTTGCCGATGTAAGTGAGCGGCTGCAAGCCCGTGCTGGTGGGCAGCGGCACGCTCTGGAGCAGGCCCGTGGTGCGCTTGCGGTAGGCGTCGATGGTGAGCAGCAGGCGGTCCTGCACCAGGCCGATGTCCAGGCCGGCGTCGAGCTGCTTGGTGGTTTCCCACTTCACGTCGGGGTTGCCCACACGGCCCGGCGAGATGCCGCCCGCAATGCCGCCCGCGCCGGCGTAGTTCGAGCCCACGTTGTACACCGAAAACCGGTCGTAGGCCCCGATTTCGGAGTTGCCCACCAGCCCGTAGCTCAGGCGCGCTTTCAGGTCCGACATCACCCCGCTCTGCGGAAAGAACGATTCCTTGGCAATGCGCCAGCCGACGCTGGCGGCCGGGAAGTAGCCGAATTTGTTGTCGCCGCCGAAGCGCGAGGAGCCGTCGGCCCGCACGCTGGCCGAGAGCAGGTAGCGCTGGTCGTAGTTGTAGGTGGCCCGGCCGAAAAACGACATCAGGCCCCACTGGTCCTCGTAGCTGTAGGGCGCCGTAAACACCGTGCCGGCCGAGAGGTAGGGCACCGCGTTGGAGGCGAAATTGCTCACCGACGCGCCCGAGGTGAAGCGGTCCGACGACTGCGCGGCTTGGCCGGCCAGCAGGGTCAGGTTGTGCCGCTCGCCCAGCTCCGGGTTGTAGGTCAGCGTGTTTTCCACCAGCCAGATGGTCTGCTGGTTGGTGCCGGTGCGGGCGCTGCCGCGGTTGGCCGACTGCGAGGTGCCGGGGTAGTCGCGGGTGATAAACTGGTTTTCGAGCTGGGAGCGGTAGTCGATGCTGGCCTGGCTGCGCAGCGTGAGGTTCTTGAGCACGTCCAGCTCCCCGTACACGTTGCCGATGACCTGGTAAATCATCGACTTGTTGCGCGTCTCCAGCAGGTTGCCCACCGGGTTGTCGAGCAGGGTAAAGGGGTTGGTGCTGTAGCGGCCGTCGGCGGTGCGCACGGGCACCGTCGGGATATAGGCCAGCGCGCCGGCCACCACGCCCGAGTTGCCCAGCGCCAGCTCCGAGCGGACGCTGTTGTTGTTCAGCGTGCGGCTCAGGTTCAGACTAGTACCCGCCCGGAAGCGCGAAGTCAGCTGCTGGTCCAGGTTCAGCTTCACGGTGTAGCGGTCGAAGCCCGAGTTCAGGATGATGCCGTCCTGCTTGAAGTAGCCGCCCGAGAGGTAGTACTTCGTCTTGTCGGAGCCCCCGCGCACGGCCACCTGGTAGTTCTGCATGTGGCCGGTGCGGAAGATGGCGTCCTGCCAGTCGGTGTCGTAGGGCGGCAGGTTGTTCAGGTCGGGGAAGCCCTGGGCGGGGTTGGTGATGTCGCGGCCGCCGGCCTGCTGGGCCTCGTTGAAGTACTGGGCAAACTCGCGGGCGTTGAGCAGGTCGAGCTTTTTGCGCACCTGCTGCACGCCGGCGTAGGCATTGAAGCTGATTTCGGGCTTGCCGGCCTTGCCGCGCTTGGTGGTGATGACAACCACCCCGTTGGAGGCGCGCAAACCGTAAATGGCGGCCGCCGCGGCATCTTTCAGCACGTCGATGCTCTCGATGTCGGCCGGGTTGATGGCGTTCAGCGGGTTGGGCTTCTGGTTGCCCACGCCCACTTCCTGCTCGTAGGTCGGCAGCACCGGCACCCCGTCGATGACGTAGAGCGGGGAGTTGGTCAGGCTAAAGGAGTTGTTGCCGCGGATGCGCACGTTGATGCCCGCGCCGGGGGCCCCGGAAGGCGCCGTCACCTGCACACCGGCCACCTGGCCCTGCAGCGCCTGGTCGAAGCCGGCCACCGTCTGCTTGGCCAGCTCCTTCCCGTTGACCGACGAAACGGCCGTGGTCAGGTTCTGGCGCGACTGGGTGCCGTAACCAACCACCACCACTTCGCCCAGGCCCTGCGTGCTTTCCGACAGCGTGGCCTGCGGCACCTGCGTGGTTTGCCCGTCGACGACGGTGATGGATACGCGCGCCGAGCTGAAGCCCACCGACGAGATGATGAGCACGTGCGGCCCGGCCGGCACGCTCTGGATGAAGTAGACGCCATCGGCCCCGGTGGCGCTGCCCAGCGTGGTGCCTTCCACCAGCACCGTGACGCCCGGCAGCGGCTGGCCCCGGTCGTCCACCACCCGGCCCGAAACCGGCCCGTTGACGGCCGCCGCGGTCGGTGCTGCGACCGTAAGGGGTGCAGCCGCGCGGAGGGTCATCGGGTGAGCCAGGACCAGGCCGGTGAGCAGCACCCCGCTCAGCGTTGGGGTCAGGAGTCTTTGGGCGAAAGGCCGCCCGTGTGGGAAGCGTAGACGTGACGACATGTAGGAAAGGAGTGAAGTGGGAATTGAGTGACGAGCAGTGGGGGCGAAGAGCAGGCGCCGCCGGAAGGGCCAGGCGGGCCTGGCCGCGAGCCGGCAGGCGTGCTGCAATCGTTTGCGGCGTTGTGGCCTAGGTGGTCCTGCTGTGCAAATGTCCCCGGGGCATGACGCCCGCACTTGCTCATTTCTTTCAAAAGCCGTTCACGTAGTGATTTTGCCTTAACAGACAGATAATCAGCAGGTATAAAAAGCAACAGGCCGCCCCGAAAAGGAGCGGCCTGTTGCTTTTCTTGCAGGGCTTTCGATATTATTTCAGTGCGGACGCGCGACGTGAAGCGCCCGGAACTCGGACGGTGAAATCTGGTAGCGCGCTTTGAAGCTGCTGGAGAAATAGGAGGGCGAGGAGAAGCCCAGCTCGTAGGCCACGTCGGCAATGGTGAGGGCGTCGTTGAGCAGCAGCTCGCGGGCTTTGGTCAGGCGCAGGTTCAGGATGAAGTCGGTGACGCCGGTACCCAGCAGCGCCTTCACTTTGCGGTAAAGCTGCATGCGCGAGATGCCCAGGCTGCGGGCAATGTCCTCCACCGCCAGGTCGGTTTTGGTCAGGCTGGTTTCCACCACGGCCGTCAGGTCGGTCAGGAATTTTTGGTCGGGGCTGTTGGGCGCTACCGTGGCCGCGTCCACGGCCAGCTCCCGGCGGAAATGCTCCCGTTGCCGGGCGCGGTTGGCCAGCAAGGTGCGCACGCTTTCGAGCAGGAAGGCGGGGTTGAAGGGCTTGGTCAGGTACACGTCGGCGCCGGCCTGCACGCCTTCCACCTGCTGCTCGGCGGCGGTGCGCGCCGTGAGCAGGATGACCGGGACGTGCGAGGTGCGCCAGTCGGCCCGCAGCTGCTGCACCACCTCCAGCCCGCTCAGGCCCGGCATCATCACGTCGCACACCACCAGGTCGGGTATCAGCTCGGTGGCGAGGCGGAAGCCGCTGTGGCCGTCGGTGGCGGCGCGCACCTGGAAGGCCGTGCTCAGCCGGCGCACCAGAAAGTCGTTGACCTCGGGGTTGTCCTCGATGACCAATACCAGGGTGTCGGGGCCTTCGGGCGCAGGGGCGGCGGGTGGGGCCTCGGCGGCGGGCAGGCTGAGCTGCGCCTCGCGGGCCACAAACGCCGCGGGCGCATCGGCGGAGGCGCGCAGCTCGGCGGGCAGCTCGCAGGGCAGCGTCACCACGAAGGTGCTGCCCTGGCCCGGCTGGCTGGTAAACGTCAGCTCGCCCAGGTGCAGGCGCACCAAGCCTTGGGCCAGGGCCAGGCCCATGCCCGAGCCCTTGGTCCCGGCCTCCGACTCGCCCTGGTAAAACCACTCGAAGATGTGGGCCCGGTCGCGCTCGGCAATGCCGCAGCCGGTGTCGGCGAAGCTCACGCGCAGGCGGCGGCCCTGGTCGGCGGGCTGCAGGCTGATGGTGATGCGGCCGCCGTCGGGGGTGAATTTGAGAGCGTTGCTGAGCAGGTTGAAGAACACCTTGTCGAGCACGTTGGCGTCGAACCAGATGGGCAGCACCGGCGCGGCGGCCTCGAAGCGCAGCTCCACGCCGCGCAGGCGGGCGGGCTGGGCGAAGGCGTCCACGATGTCGCGCACGAAATCGACCAGGTTGCCCTCGGTGGCGCGCACCGGCATCTTGCCCACTTCAATCTTGCGGAAGTCGAGCAGCTGATTCACCAGCTGCAGCAGGCGCTGGGCGTTGCGGCGCACCAGCGTCAGCTCGTGGCGCTGCGAGCCGTCCAGCGCCTGCCCGTTGGTGAGCAGCTCTTCCACCGGCCCCATGATGAGCGTGAGCGGGGTGCGCAGCTCGTGGGAGAAGTTGGTGAAGAAGCGCAGCTTGGCCTCGGTGTCGGCGCGGGCCTGGGCTGCCAGCTCCTCCAGTTGGTTGCGCTGCTGCCGGATTTCCTCGTTTTGGCGGAGCAGCTGCTGGTTGATCCGGTCGTTTTCCGCGTTGCGCTGCACCAGCTGCTGGTTGATCTGGTCAATTTCCACGTTTTGCGCGGCCAGCTGCCGGTTGATCTGCCCGTTGCGCCGGGCCGAGCGCCAAGTCACCGCGCCCAGCGCCAGCGCCCCGAGCAGGGTGGCCAGCAGCGTGTAGAGCATGGTGCGCTGGCTGGCGTAGGTGACCTGCAGGTGATGCAGCAGGCTTTGCTGGTGCTCAATTTCCTGCTGCTGGTTGGCCATTTGCTCGCTTTGCTGCAGCATGGTCTGCGCGTTGGTCGAGTCGATGACCATCGTGCCCAGGATGTTTTCGCGGCGGAAGGGCTTGTGTTGCAAGATCTGCAGGGCAGTGCGAATGGCCTCCTCGCCCCCCGGCGAGTACAGAATGGAAGCCTGCAGGATGCCCTGCTGAATCATCGTCCGGCTGCCGCCCAGCCCGTCCACCCCGATGATTTGCATGCGGTCGGCCAGGCCCAGGCGCTGGCAAACGGTGTAGGCGCTCCGGCCCATGCCGTCGTTGTGGGTAAAGATGAGGCGCACTTCCGGGTGGGCTTTGAGCGCGGCCGTGAGGGCCGGTTGCAGGGCGCCTTCCCGCCAGTCGCCGGTCACTTGGCTTACCACCTGCAGGTTGGGGTAGGCCTGCAAACCCTGCGCAAAGCCCTGGTGCCGGCCCTCGGTGGCCGACGAGCCGGGTGTGCCCGTTACCTCGATCAGGTGGCCGCGCTGGTGCAGCAGCTGCGCCGCGTAGCGGGCCGCCGTCTGCCCGACTTCCACGTTGTCGCCGCCGACAAACGCGGTGTACTGCGGGGAGGTGGTGCGCCGGTCGAGCAGCACCACCGGTACACCTTTAAAATAGGCCTCCTCCACCGCCGGCGTCACCGGCCCCGACTCGTAGGGCGACACGATCAGCAGGTCGATGCCCTCCCGGACCAGCTCCCGAATCTGGCGGGCCTGGCGGGCGCTGTTGTCTTGCGCGTCCAGCACGTGCAGCGACACTTCGGGGTGGAAGCTCAGCTCCCGCCGCATGCCGGCCATCATGGCCTGGCGCCACGGGCCGTCGGTGCTGCACTGCGCGAAGCCGATGCGGTAGGCGGGGGCTTTGGTGGCCGGCGCGCAGCCGGCCAGCAGCCCCAGTACGGATGCCGCCAGCAGCCGCCAGCGGCGAACCAAGAGGTAGAGGGTAGTCAAGGGGAACCGGGCGGCGGGTGGGCGAGGTGGGAGGCGCCGCATCACCAAATATAGCAATTCCGGTTCCTGGAAACGTACACCTCAATTCAGCGGCGCCGGCGGCCCGCGGCGTAGTGCCACCGGAGCGCGTGGGCCCGAGCGCCACCTGGGAGTGCTTGGGGCGGACTGCTGGGCATGTCTACCGCAATCGGCTGTCACGACGCATGTAGTCGTAGAGTCGGTAGATGCAGTTCGGCCACTGTTCCTTGCTGGTGCGGCTGGCAGCCTAGCCTAGCGCAGTTTCAATAGTGAAGTCGCCGCTTTACCTTAGGAACTGCGCGAAGCTCCAACGGCGGCAGCAAACGGCTTTCCCCCACGTCCTATGTACACTATTCCAGACGAGCTGCCGCGGGCAGCGGGCGAGCCGGACGATGTGCGGCTAGTTGCCTATGCCAACCCCCTCGCCGGGGTGCCCGACCGCAACCCGGTTACCCTCACCCGCCACGTCCTGAGCTTGGTGGAAGCGGGCGAAAAGCGCGTGTACCTGCCCCACCAGTCCCTGTGCTGCCCGGCCGGTAGCCTGCTGCTGCTGGCGGCCGGGCGCTGCCTGATGAGCGAGCGGCGGCCGGCCACCGACGCCTACCGCAGCACCCTGCTGTTCTTCGACGATGCGCACCTGCAGGGCTTTCTGAGCCGCTACGCCACCCGGTTGCCTTTCCGGCGGGCGGCAGGGAACGGGCCGCGGCACCCAGCCTTCTGCTTCGCCGGCAGCGCGTTTTTGCAGCATTACTTCGCGGCCTTGAGTGCCTGGGCGGCCGGTGGGAAGCTGGGCGGCGAGCTGATGCTGCGGTTGAAAATCGATGAGTTGCTGTTGTACCTCGCCACGGTGCACCCCGAAGCATTTGGCCAGTTCGTGGCCGGCGTGGCCTGGGGGCCGGCGGCGGTTTTTCACCAAGTGGTGGAGAGTCCGGCCACGCAGAGCCTGTCGCTGCCGGAGCTGGCCTTTCTGTGCCACATGAGCCTGGCCACGTTCAAACGGCGGTTTCAGGCGACGTACGGCTGCAGTCCGGAACGCTGGCGGCAGCAGCGGCGCTTGCAGCAGGCCGCCCAGCTGCTGGAGCGGCCCGGCACCCGCCCCAGCGACGTGTTCGAGGCCGTGGGCTACGAAAGCCTGTCGAGCTTCAGCCACGCGTTCAAACAAGCCTTTGGCTACACGCCCACCCAGTACCAGCAAGAACGGCTCAGCGCCGAAATGAGCGTTTAGCCACACTTTTTGAGCGTTTTGCGACATCCGCACGGGCCGGGCGGCGGATACTTTTGGGCGGTTCGTTTAGCCTCATCAGATCATGAAACACCTCTTTCTCCTGCTCGGTGCTGGCCTGTTGGCCGCGGGCAGCCACGCCCAAACATTTACCCTGAAAAGCAACGAGTTGGGCGGGCAAGCCACGGCCCGTCAGTTTTTTAACGGCAACGGCTGCTCGGGCGGCAACGTCTCGCCGCAGCTAACCTGGGAAAACGCGCCCAAGGGCACCCAAAGCTTCGCCGTGACCATGTACGACAAGGACGCGCCCACCGGCAGCGGCTGGTGGCACTGGGTGGTGTTCAATATTCCGGCTTCGGCCACCGAGCTAAAGGCCGGCGTCGGCGACGTGAGCAAGGCTCTGGCCCCGGCCGGCAGCGTGCAAAGCCTGACCGACTTCGGCCGCCCCGGCTACGGCGGCCCCTGCCCGCCGCCGGGGGCGCCGCATCAGTACCTCATTACCGTCTACGCCCTGGGCTCCCGTCTGCCCCTAGACCAAACGGCTTCGCCGGCCTTGGTGGGCTTTTACCTGGGGCAAGCGGCGCTGGCCCGGGCTTCGCTGGTAGTGTACGGGCAGCGCTGAAGCGGCAGGTAAACGTCCTGCTGAGCGCAGTCGCAGCAGGATGGTGTTTTCTATACGCTTGCTGCTGACGTGCTCAAATGGCCCCGAACGGCCGGTGCGCCCGGCAACTGTACCGGTTCAATAAGCCGAAAAGTGCCTCTGTTTTGCCGGTACGAAGACCCGCACTTTTGGTGGGTTCATCGACGGCATCCTTTTATGTTCTGCATATGACCCAAGAACAAGCCACCGCCTTTGCCCGCGACTGGGTGGACAGCTGGAACGCCCACGACCTGGAACGCATCATGGCCCACTACGCCGAGGAGCTGGATTTCAGCTCCCCGCTGATTCAGCAGCTCGGGGCGGACGCCAGCGGCGTGCTCCGCACGAAAACCGCCTTGCGCGCCTACTTTGCCACCGGGCTGGCCCGCTACCCGGACCTGCAGTTTGAGCTGCGGCAGGTACTGCCCGGCGTGCAGTCGGTGGTGCTCTATTACCGGAGCATCAACGACTGGCCCGCCGCCGAGTACATGGAGCTGGACGCCCAGGCCCGCGTGCGGCGGGTGCGGGCCCACTACGCCGCCCCCGCGGCCGGCGGCTAAGCCCGGCAAGTCAGCAACCCGCTCCCGCTTATTCGTTCCTGCCATGCATCCTGCCCTGACCCTCGCTATTGCTCCCCACAAATACCAGGTGGTGGCCGACCACCTGGCGGCCCAGATCCGGGGTGGCGCGCTGCGCCCGGGCGACAAGCTGCCCTCGGTGCGGGTGCTGAGTCGGGAGCAGGGCCTGAGCGTGAGTACCATTCTGCAGGCCTACTACGCGCTGGAAGCCGGCGGTTTGGTGGAGGTCCGGCCCCAGTCGGGCTACTACGTGCGGCTCGGGCGGCCGGCGGCCCTGCCCACGCCCACGCGGCCCTCGGCGCAGCCGCCGGAAGCCTCGGGCTTCAGCGAAGCCGAGGACCTGATTGCCGAGTACGCCGCGCACATGCACCGGCCGGAGCTGCTGCCGCTTTCGGTGTCGGTGCCCGACCCCTCGGTGCTGCCCATTGCCCGGCTGGCCGCGGCCGTCCGGCAGGCCCAGCAGCAGCTCGGGCAGGCCGGCACCCGCTACGAGCCCGCGCAGGGCAACCAACTGCTGCGCCAGCAGATTGCCCGCTACAGCGTGCTGTGGGGCGGGCAGCTCACCGAGCACGAGCTGCTCACCACCGAGGGCTGCATGGCGGCCATATCCCTGTGCCTGCTGGCCATTACCAAGCCCGGCGATACGCTGGCCGTGGAAAGCCCCACCTACCTGGGCGTGCTGCAGCTGGCCCGGGCCCTGGGCCGGCGGGTGCTGGAGCTGCCCACCCACCCCGAAACGGGCGTGGAACTGGACGCGCTGGCCGACCACCTGGCGGCGGGCCGCGTGCAGGCCTGCCTGCTCACGCCCAACTTCAACAACCCCATGGGCAGCTGCATGCCCGAGGCGCACAAGCGCCGGCTGGTGCAGCTGCTGGAGCACTACCAGGTACCGCTCATCGAGGACGACCTGTACGGCGACCTATACTTTGGGGCGCAGCGCCCCAAGCCCTGCAAGTCCTTCGACCGCAGCGGGCTGGTGCTCTGGTGCGGCTCGGTGAGCAAAACGCTGGCCCCGGGCTACCGCGTGGGCTGGGTGGCACCAGGCCGCTACCTCGAGCAGCTCAAGCGCCTGAAGCTCTACCAGCAAGTGGCTTCGCCCGGCCTTACCCACCAGGCCATCGGCCACTTGCTGGCCACCGGCCGCTACGAGCTGCACCTGCGGCGGCTGCGGCGCTTTCTGCTCGATAATTACCGGCGCTACGCCCAGGTTATCGAGGCGGAATTCACGGGCACGAAAGTGAGCCGGCCCCAGGGAGGCTTCCTGCTGTGGGTGGAGTTGCCGGCCCAGGTCAGCGCCACGGAGCTGTTTCGGCAAGCGGCGGCGGCCGGCATCAGTTTGGCGCCCGGCCGCATGTTCACCCTGCACGAGCAGTACCACAACTGCTTCCGCCTCAGCTACGGCCTGCCCTTTACGCCGGAGGTGGAAGCCGGCCTGGTGCGCCTGGGCGGGCTCATTCGCGACGCCATTCGCGCGGCCGGCTAATTGGCGCCGGGCTACTTGCTTTTACTTCCACCTAACCTTAGAACTGCATGAAACAACCGAACTGGTTTGAGCGCGACTTTTCCCGTCCCGTCGACCCGCGCCTGCTGCCCGCGCTGCTGGAGCGGCTGCTGGGCACCCCGGCCCGGCTCGAAGAAAAGCTGGCCGGCATAGCCCCCGAATGGTTGACGACGCGGGTAGATGGGACGTGGACCATTCAGGAAAACGTGGGCCACCTGGCCGATCTGGAGCCCCTGTGGCTGGGCCGGCTGGAAGACATCGTCGACGGGGCGGCCGAGCTGCGCTCTACCGACCTGAACAACGAGGCCACCACCCGGGCCGGGCACAACGCCGTGCCGCTGGCCGCGCTACTGCAGAGCTTCCGGCAGCAGCGCCTGCGCACGGTGCACCGCCTGCAGGCGCTGAGCGACGACGTGCTGGACCGCGCGGCGCTGCACCCGCGCCTGCGCACCCCCATGCGGCCGGTGGACCTGTTCGCGTTTGTGGCCGAGCACGACGACCATCACTTGGCCCGCATCAGTGCCCTGGCCCGCCAGCTGGCCGGCGCCCAGGCCGCGGATATGATTTCGCCCGCTGCTACTCCCTTGCCCGCATGAGCCGCCTCTTCGCCACCAAACCCCTGGCCGTGCTGCTGGGCGAGGCCAACGCGGCCGGCGCCCTGAAGCGCACCCTCGGCGCGGGGCACCTGACGGCCCTGGGCGTCGGGGCCATCATCGGCTCGGGCCTGTTTATCCGCACCGCCAACGCCGTTTCGCAGGCCTCGGGCCCGGCCGTGACGCTGGCCTTCGTGCTGGCCGCCCTGGGCTGCGTGTTTGCCGGGCTGTGCTACGCCGAATTCGCCGCCATGATTCCCATTGCCGGCTCGGCCTACACCTACGCCTACACCACCATGGGCGAGTTTGTGGCCTGGGTGATTGGCTGGGCGCTGATCATGGAATACGCCCTGGGCGCGGCCACCGTGAGCATCGGCTGGAGCGAGTACCTGAGCAAGCTCCTGGACGCCTTCGGCGTGCACCTGCCCTACGGGCTCACGCACTCGCCCCTGGAAAGCGCCGTGCTGGGCGGCGTGACCGAGCACGGCCTTGTCAACCTGCCGGCGGTGCTGGTGGTGGTGGCCCTGAGCCTGCTGCTGATCAAGGGCACCCAGGAATCGGCCGTGTTCAACTCCGTAATGGTGGTGGTGAAAGTAACCGTCGTGCTGCTCTTCATCGGGGTGGGCTGGCAGTTCATCAACCCCGCCAACCACACGCCCTACCTGATTCCGGACGACGCCGCGCCGGTGCGCAACGCCGCCGGGCAAATCGTGCGCGAGTACTCGGCCTGGAACAAGCACGGGCTGGGCGGCATCCTGGGCGGGGCGGCCATTGTGTTCTTTGCCTTCATCGGGTTTGATGCCGTGAGCACGGCCGCGCAGGAAGCCCGCAACCCCCGGCGCGACATGCCCATCAGCATCCTGGGCTCCTTGGCCATTTGCACCGTGCTCTACGTGCTGTTTGGCCACGTGCTGACGGGCGTGGCCCACTGGCGCGAGTTTGCCGACCCCTCGCTCGGGGCGGAGGCCTCGGTGGCTTACGCCATCCGGGCGCACATGCCCGGTTACGGCTGGCTGGCCACGGCCGTCACGCTGGCCATTCTGCTGGGCTTCTCGTCGGTGGTGCTGGTGATGCTTATGGGCCAGAGCCGGGTGTTCTTCTCCATGGCCCAGGACGGGCTGATGCCCCGGGCCTTTGCCGAGCTGCACCCGCGCTACCGCACGCCCTACAAGTCCAACCTCGTGCTCATGGGCTTCGTGGGCGTGTTTGCCGCCTTCGTGCCCGGCTCCCTGGCCGGCGACCTGACCTCCTTCGGCACCCTGCTGGCCTTCGTGCTGGTGTCTATCGGCGTGTGGCTGATGCGCCGTTCGCACCCCGCGCAGCCCCGCCCGTTCCGGGCCCCGCTCTCCTCGCCGCGCTTTCCGCTGATACCGCTGCTGGGCGCCATGCTCTGCGCCGCGCTGATTGCGGCCCTGGATGCCTTTACGCTGCAGGTAGCCGCCATCTGGATGCTGTTGGGCTTCGCGGTGTACTTTCTCTACGGCCGCAAAAACTCCAAGCTGCAGCAAGGCATTGTGGTGCTGCCCGAGGAGCTGGCCGAGCCGGTAGGCAAGTAGGGCGGCTGTTTAGGAACGTCCTGCCGAGCCTCACAAGACTACTGCCCGCTGCTAGAAAAACGTCATGTCGAGCTTGTCGAGACATCTCGCGTGCTGATGCCGGATAGTAGAATCATGTACAACGAGAAGAATACTATCCAGCGAGATGTCTCGACCAGCTCGACATGACGGCCTAGCGTTGTCGGACTGGCTCTTGACCGGTTGCAGGCACAATTCCCGCTACTCTTTTTCATCACCTTACACCCCCTTTCGTCATGGCTCCGGACTACCTCACCAGCGTAAGAAAACAGTTCGAGTACTACAAGCTGCTTGGCGACAAAACCTTCGCGCAACTCCCGGACGAGGCCTTATTCTGGCAGTACAACGCCGAAAGCAACAGCATTGCCATCCTCGTGCAGCACCTGTGGGGCAACATGCTCTCCCGCTGGACTGATTTTCTGACCTCCGACGGCGAGAAGGACTGGCGCAACCGCGACGCGGAATTTGAAGCCGGCATTCAGACCCGGCAGGAGCTGCTGGCCAAGTGGGAAGCGGGCTGGGCGTGCTTGTTCACGGCCCTGGATTCCGTTACGGAAGCCAACGCGGACACCATCGTCTACATCCGCAACCAGGGCCACTCCGTGACCGAGGCCGTGAACCGGCAGCTGGCGCACTACCCCTACCACGTGGGCCAGATTGTCTTCCTCGGTAAGATGGCCCTCGACGGGCAGTGGAAGTCCCTGTCCATTCCGCGGGGCAACTCGCAGGGCTACAACGCGGAAAAGTTTGCCCAGCCCAAGCGCACGGCCCATTTCACCGACGAGTACCTGCAAGGCGCGGCCCCGACAGCGTCCTAAGCCGAGCACTGAAAAGCAACCACCGCGCGTAAGTCCACCCCGCCGGCCAGAACACACTTCTCGTAGACGCATTCCCCTTAATGGTATGTCCGCTTCTGATTCAATAGGCCACACAGAACCCACTGTCCGCCCCGAGGCCGGGGGCGCCACCAGCGCCGCGGCGCAGCCGGTGCGCATCCTCGCCTACCAGCCGCAGTACGCCCCGGATTTCAAGCGCCTGAACGTTGCCTGGATCGAGCAGTATTTCGTGCTGGAAGCCGCCGACCTGAAGATGCTGGACCACCCGGAGGATTACGTGCTGCGGCCGGGCGGCCAGATTCTGCTAGCCGAGTACCAGGGGCAGATAGTAGGGGCCTGCGCGCTGGTGCGCATGAGCGCCGACACGCTGGAGCTAGCGAAAATGGCCGTGTCGCCGGCGGCGCAGGGCTTAGGCATTGGCCAGCTGCTCGCGGAGGAAGCCCTGGCTACGGCCCGGCGCATGGGCGCGCGGCGGGTGTATCTGGAAAGCAACACCGCCCTCACGGCGGCCATCGGGCTGTATTACAAACTTGGCTTCCGCAAAATTGAACCGGACCGTCCCTCGCCCTACGAGCGGGTCAACATCCACATGGAGCTGCTCCTGGCCGAAGGGTAGCGCCCCGCGCGAACAACCGGCTCCGCAAATGGAAATTCCAACCATTGCCTCGTTTCTGGACTACCGGGAGAAACTCGGCCAGCGCACCATCCGCCTGGTGACGCTGGTGCCCCCGGCCCAGCTGGAGTGGCGCTGCCGCCCCGGCGGCTTCACCATCGGCGACACGATTCGCCACCTGGCCGCCATCGAGCGGTATCTGTACGCCGAAATTGCGGCCGGTAGGCCCGCGGCTTATGCGGGTTGCGGCCGGGATTTGGCCGACGGGCCCGCGCAGGTACTGAACTTCTACCGACGCCTGCGCGCCGAGTCGACGGCCATCTTCAGCGGCCTTGCGGATGCGGACCTGCACCGGAACTGCCGGACGCCCGGCAACGGACAGATTGCTCTGTGGAAATGGCTCCGGGCTTTGCTCGATCATGAAATTCACCACCGGGGGCAGCTGTACGTGTACCTGGGCCTGCTAGGCGTGCCGGCTCCGCCGCTGTTGGGCCTTACTTCCGAAGAAGTAATTGGGCTGAGCACCTCTGCCCGGTAATGCACCGCACAATGTCAACGCTTTGGTACCAGCTAAGGCGGCCTGCGGACGTCGTCGTTACACGACCAACGCGGGTTGCCCCGTCGAGGTTTCTTGCTCAGTGGGTTGCTCTTATCGTCGGCTAAGAACTAGTTACCCAGCGTCAGCTCGCAGGGCTCGACGGAACGGCCGGTGTTTTTTTGCTAGACTTTTTGGCTTGCCCGCTGCTCTGCAGGTTACCGTTAGCTTGCCTATAAGGTCTTGTAAACCGGTATTTACAAGATAGTTAGTAGCCGCGACGGGAATCGAACCCATATCAAGCGTTTAGGAAACGCCTATTCTATCCGTTGAACTACGCAGCCAAATCAGCGGTAGCAACAAAAATACACCGAAAGCCCGCCCGGCCCAAATGCTGGCCCGGCGGGGCACGCAAAGTTGATATCCGCCGCCGCCGCCGCCGCGTATAGTCCGGATGGCCTGCCGTTTCTCCTACCTATCCTTGCATGGGCCTGCTCGATGACCTGCGCGCCGCCCGCCGGGCGGCCGGGCGGCGCCACCCGGCTCCCGGAGCCGGTGCTGCCGACGACACCCAGCCCGCGCTGCTGCTGATTCCGGACATCAGCGGCTTCACGCGCTTTATCGAAGAGGCCAACCACCCGCAGGCCCCGCACTTGGTGGCCGACCTGCTGGAAATTCTCATCGAAGCCAACTGCCTGGAACTGGAAGTGGCCGAAATTCAGGGCGACGCCATTTTGTTTTACCGCCTGGGCGAGCCGCCGCCCGTAGCCGAACTGGTGCAGCAGTGCCGCCGCATCTTCCTCGATTTTCAGAACTACCTGCAGCTGGTCGCGCGCGACACGTCCTCCGAATTGGCCGCTGCTCTGCAGGAAGCCGGCCTCACGCTCAAAATCATCGGGCACTACGGGCGGGTGAGCGTGGCCGACATCCGCGAGTTTCGCAAGCTGCTTGGGCGCGACGTGATAGTGGCCCACCGCCTGCTCAAAAACACCGTGGCCGGCTCGGAGTACGTGCTGCTCACCGAGGGCTACCTCAGCACCCAGCAGCCCGCCGAAGTGGCCCGCTGCTTTGCCTGGACGCGCCTGCAGCGTAGCGCCACCGTCTACGAGTACCTCGGCGAAATCCGGTATTTCTATGCCTACCTCACGCCGCTGCGCCTGCTGGTGCAGGCCGAAATCGACCAGGGCAAGCTGCCGGTGACCTGCCGGGTGCTGGCGCGGCACACCGTGGCCGCGCCGCTCGGCAAAGTGCTGCGCGTGGTGAGCAACCTGCGCCTGCGGCCCCGTTGGCTGGCCGGCACCACCGCCGTGCACTACGATGCCACCAAGGCCCACCGCCCCGGCGCCAACTACAAGCTGGACCTCTACGCGGGTCAGATCGATCTGCAGGTGGTGCAGCGGCTCGACCACGACGGCCACACCGAGTACGTGGAGAAAGTGGCCCATTGGCGCCTGTTTCCCAACGCCCTGCTCTTTTTCCGCCTCGAAGCCGTCGACGACCGGCACTGCCTCGTCACGATGGAGTTTCGCTACGGCCACGTGGCCAGCGGGCACCGCCTCATCCGCAAAGGCCAGCTCCAGCGCCTGCACCGCTGGCTGGGCCAATCGGTGCGGCAACTGGCGGCGCTGTTTCAAGGGTGAAGTTGTGAAAAGTGAAATGGTGAAGAAGCATAACCTCAATTCACAATTTCTCCTTTTACAACTTCACTACTTTCCCTAAGCCTTGTACAGCAGGACGATGATGAACGTCAGGGCCGTCAGGATGAGGCCGACCATGAAGATGGTGTAGCTCACGCGCAGCAGGCGGTACTTGCGCGACAACACTTCGCCGAGGTAGTAGATGTCGGTTATCATGTTGTTGTAGAGCAGTTCCCGGTTGCGCATCAGCTCGTGCATGCCGTCTTGGAAGTGGTCGAGGCTGAGCTTGGTGAAGTTGCCGAAGAACAGCAGGTTCACCCGGCGGTTGGTGGCAATCTGCGGGGAGCGGCGCAGCCACTTAAAAGCCGTCACGTCGGGCTGGGCCGAGAGAATGGCCGTCACCACCGAGCCCAGGGCCGTAGCCACCAGCAGGCCCATGGGCACGGCCAGCACCGGGTTTTTGGTGAAAGCCGGGCCCAGGGTGGAGGTTTTGGCGCCCAGGTAGGTGATGATGATGGAGAGCAGCACCGAGTTCAGGCTGATCATCATGTTGGCCTTCTGGTCGGCCATCTGCGAGAGGCGCTGGTGCTGGCTGTAGGTCGAGCGGAACATCGTCTCGACGCCGCGCTTGCCCTCGGCGAAGCCTTCGGCCTCCTCCTCTTTTTTCTTGGCTTTCTTCTCCTGTTTCTTCAGGGCCTTGCGCTGCTCCTTGATGTTGTCCTTGAGCTGGTCTTTGTAGCGCGCTTTGCCCGCGTCGCTCAGGTACTTGTGCTGCAGCAGAAAATCCAGCTGAAACTCGGCCCACTCGGGGTTGGAATACACTTTGCCCTGGGTGGCTTCCCACTCGGTGCGCAGCAGCTCGGCGTCGGCCAAGCAGTCCTCGCGGCCGAGGTTGCTCATGTCCGCGTCCACCAGCAGCTTCTGCATCTCCGTGTCGCGCGGTTCGTCGCGGTGGGTGGCCCGGATTAGGTCCTTGATGAGGGCAATGCGCTCGGCGGGGTAGTTTTTCTCAGTAAGCCACTGCTCGGCCAGCTCCATGCTGCGGTACTCGTGGCCGTCGTAGCGCTCGATGTAGCCCGTGTCGTGAAACCAGGCGGCCAGCATCAGCGCCTCCTGGTCGGCCGCGTCGAGCTTGGCGGCCTGGCCCAGGGCGGCGGCCTCTTTGGCCACGGTGTTGGTATGCTTGAAGGAGTGGTACACCAGCTGCCGGGGCAGCCGCTCGTCGAACAGTTGCTCGACGTAGGCTTTGGCTTGCTTGATGATTTCGGCCTTGGCCGGTTTCAGGGTCGGGGTAGGTTCCATTGAGAGAAGGGCGCAGGGCGGCGGCAGCGCCGCGCCAACGGCATTTCAACGCAAGTACGCCCGCCAGGTTTGGCCGCCCGCCACCAACCCCGTTACCGGGCGGTGCGTATCGGCGCCCAACGCCAAGCGGCCGGCCTGCGTATCGGGCAAGTGACGAGCCCGCCGCCCCTGGCGGCCGGCCCGCGCAGCCGCTCCTCTTACCGCACCTTCTCTCTCCAACTCTCGCTTATGAGCCGACTTCTCCTGACTAGCTTTCTACTGCTGGTCGGCAGCCTCGGGCCGTGGCTTACGGCCCACGCCCAGGGTACCAAAACCCAGACCGCTCACCCCGAACGCCCGAATTACCGCGGCATCGGCAAGGACTGGGAAAAAACCACCCCGCCCGACAGCTCCAAACTCACCTACACCGTCTTCCTCATCGGCGACGTGGGCAAGCCCGCCCTGCCCGAAGCCGGCGGCGAGCCGTCGTTGAACTTCCTGCGCCGCCAGATCATGAAGGAAGGCGAGCGGAGCACCACCATCTACCTGGGCGACAACATCTACGAATACGGCCTGCCGCCCACCGGCGCCCTGGACCGCAAGGTGTCGGAGCAGCGCCTGATCGAGCAGATCAACGTGCTGCGCAACTACAAGGGCGAGAAGTACATGATTCCGGGCAACCACGACTGGAAGCAGGGCCAGAAAGGCTCCCTCGACCAGGTTATCCGGGCCCAGAACTTCATCGAGGACTACATGAACAAGGACTCGGCCGCCTTCACGCGCACCGGGGCCTTTTACGTGCCGGCCAACGGCTGCCCCGGGCCCTACGAAATCCTGGTGCAGGACAACCTGGCCATCATTGCCATCAACTCGCAGTGGTTTTTGCAGACCTCCGAGCGGCCCTACGGCGCCAACAGCGGCTGCGGCGTGGCCAACGAGGCCGACTTCTTCACCCAGCTAGAGGATTTGATGGCCAAGCACCGCAACAAGAACGTGGTGGTCATTGCTCACCACCCCATCTTCTCCGACGGCATCCACGGCGGCTACTTCACCCTGGCCGACCACCTGTTCCCGCTCAGCATCGTCTACAAGTACGCCTTCATCCCGTTCCCGATTATCGGCTCGGTGTACCCGTTTGCGCGCAAGTACGGCGGCATTTCGCAGGACATTCCGCACCCCTTGTACCAGCAGTACAAGAAGGGCCTGATGGATATTTTTGCCAAGTACCCGAACACCATCTACGCCGCTGGCCACGAGCATAACCTGCAGTACTTCAAAGTCGGCGACCTGCACCAGATTGTGTCGGGCTCGGGCTGCAAAACCCAGCACGTACGCACCGGCCGCGACGGCGACGCCCTCTTCTCCGACAAGGAAAAAGGCTGGGCCCGCGTGAACTACTACAACAACGGCGAGGTGTGGCTGGAGTACTGGATTCCGAACGACCGCGGCGAGTCGGGCCGCATCGTGTACCGGCAGGCGCTGTACGCCAAGCAGGCCGTGGCCGGCGACGCGCCCACCGGCCCCGACCCGTTCAACGTGGACATCAAAGGCCGCCCCAACTACAAGGACTCGACGGTGACCGTGGCCGTGAACCCGCGCTACGCCCAGCGCAGCGGCTTCCACCAGGCCCTGTTCGGCAAGCACTACCGCGCCGAGTGGGCCACGCCGGTGAAATTCCCGGTGCTCGACCTGGCCACCGAGAAGGGCGGCTTGGAACCGTATAAAATCGGCGGGGGCAAGCAGACGGCTTCGCTGAAAGTGCGCAACGAGGAAGGCCGCAACTACACCATCCGCGGGCTCGACAAGGACCCCTCGGCCGTGCTGCCGGAGGCCCTGCGTGAGTCGGCCGCCAAGGACATTCTGCAGGACCAGATTTCGGCCCAGCACCCGTACGGCTCCGTGGTGTTGCCGCCGCTGGCCTCGCGCGCCGGCATCCTGCACACCAACCCCGAGCTGCGCTACATCCCGCGCGACCCGCTGCTGGGCCAGTACCTGGCCCGCTTCCAAGATACGCCCGCCGCGCTGGAGGAAGACGCCAAGGACGACCAGAGCAACGTGGCCTCGCTGAACTTCGCCACCAACCTGGTGGGTACCGACCGCGTGCTGGAGCGCATGCGCCAAGACAACGACAACCACATCAAAGGCAAGGCCTTCGTCCGCTCGCGCCTGTTCGATATGTGGATTGGCGACTGGGACCGGCACGAGGACCAGTGGCGCTGGGCCGAGAGCAAGAACGAGGACGGTGACCGGACCTTCACGGCCGTGCCCGAAGACCGCGACATTGCCTTCTTCAAGGGCGACGGGTTCTTCCCCTGGCTGGCCCGCCGCAAGTGGGCCGTGCGCAACTTCCAGAACTTCGGTGAGGACTACGCCGACTGGAAAGGCTTGAACCTGACCGCCCTGAGCAACGACCGCGTGTTTTTGGGCGAAATGTCGCGCAAGGACTGGGTGGAAACCGCCGAGGACATGAAGCGCCGCCTCACCGACGCGGCCATCGACTCGGCCCTGCGCACGCGCTGGCCCGAACAGATCTACAAGCTGCACGGCGCCGAAATTGCCGCCAAGCTCAAGAGCCGCCGCGACCTGCTGCCCCAACTGGCCAACGACTACTTCGAGCTGCTCAGCGAAAAAGTGGAAGTGAAGGGCAGCGAAAAGCAGGAACGCTTCGTGGTGGAGCGCCTGCCCGACAACAAAACCCGCGTGCTGGTGAAGAAGGTCAACAAGGAGGGCAAAACCACCAAGACCCTCTGGGACCAGACCTACAACGGCGACATCACCAAAGAAATCCGTCTCTACGGCTTTGCCGGCAACGATTCGTACCGCGTGCGCGGCTCGGAGCCCACCAGCATCCGCCTGCGCATCATCGGCGGCATCAACCGCGACACCATCGTGGACGAATCGACCAAGGGCGGCTCCTTCTTGCGGCCCCACTCGGTGCAGGTCTACGACGCGGATTCGGGCAATGTCATCGTGCCGGGCAAGGAAACCCGCCTGCGCCTGGCGCCGGGCAGCGAGGTGAGCGAGTACGACTACCCCTCGCGCACCAACAAGCGCGACTACAAGCTGCCCTACTTCGGCCCGGCCGTGTTCTTCGGCTACAACGTCGACGACGGCGTGTTCATCGGCGGCGGCGGCACGCTGCGCACCTACGGCTTCCGCCGCGAGCCGTTTGCCACCGAGCAGACGCTGGTGGCCAACTACGCCCCCTCGCGCCAGGCCTACAACGTGCGTTACACCGGCGTCTTCACCGACGTGCTCGGCAAGTACGACCTGCGCATCGACTCGCGCCTCTACGGCCCGCAGCTGCTCTACAACTACTTCGGCGCCGGCAACGACACGCGCAACGTGGCCCAGGCCGACGGCACCGGCAACCCGCTCGGCAACCGCGCCATCAACGACACCTACCGCATCCGCTTCTCGCGCTTCAACTTTTCGCCCACGCTGGAAACCGACGTGTTCAGCTTCCTGAAGTTCGGCATCGGGCCGCAGTACGACCAGTGGCGCATCGACCGGGCCCAGATCGGCCGCGAAATCCAGGCCGGCATCGACAACGGCTTTACCGGCGCGGCCACCGGCATCCGCGAGTCGGACTTCGGCATGAACCGCTACCTCGGCGGCCGGGCCTACCTGAACCTCGACGCCAGTTCCTCGCCCATCAACCCGCGCATCGGTCTGCGCTGGTACAACTCGGCCGAGTATAACTCGCAGCTCAACGGCGAGAAGCTCAAGTACGGCCGTCTGTCGTCGGAAGTGCGTTTCTACGTCTCGCCCAACTTCCCCTTCCAGCTCACCTGGGCGGGCCGCATCGGGGCTGCCCGCAACATCGGCGACTACCGCTTTTACCAAGCCAACACGCTGGGCGGTACCACCAACCTGCGCGGCTACCGCCGCACCCGCTACGCCGGCCGCAGCATGACCTACGCCAACGCCGAGGTGCGCGTGCAGCTTTTCACCTTCAACGCCTACCTGGTGCCCGGCAAGTTCGGCATCATGGGCCTGGCCGATGCCGGCCGCGTGTACAGCAGCTACGACATCGAGAAAGGCTTCGACGCCTACCACACCGGCCTGGGCGGTGGCATCTGGATCGACGTGCTCAAGCAGGCCGTCATCAACGCTACCTACTCGGTGGGGGAGGAGAGCTTGGTCAACGTCGGGTTCGACTTCCTGTTCTAGCGTTTCTTCCTGCGCGTATCAGCGGCAAAGGCCGTGGCTGTTCTAGCCACGGCCTTTGCTTTTTGCGGAATGAGCAGGCTGAACGTGCTCTGCTGCTGACTGGTCGAAATGATTTAATGGCATCGTCAATTTGGGAAAGGGTACTTACAAAGCGACGGATTTTACTTTGTATATAAAAAATATTATATTTTTAGCTTAGGCAATCCGATCAGTTTTTTGCTTCGTACGTAAGCAATTTGAGTTATTTGTATTAGAATTATTTCGATATAATTTGTATTTATAAAGCATAAAAACCTGCTGGATAGAGGTTTTGAGTAATTATCTTTGCCTGCCCAGTCAGGTGAGAACTGTCGGATTTATAGGAAGCTGCGCTGCGCAATAACCAGCAGTATAGAAAAATTCCCATTTAGGGAAGCGCACGTGTGGGCCTGCTACCGTTCAGCGAGAGGACCGAGTTATCCAGCCAGCAAAACCTGCTGTTGACCGAAAACCGCCAGACTCTGCCTGGGGCTCCAAATAGTTTTGTTGCTCCAAAGCTGTGAGAACAAGCTTTTAAGCGCTTTTCCATCCATCAATCATACCTTCATGAGAACAACCTTACGAGTAGCATTTCTGCTGCTGGGTTGGGTACTTTTAGCGACTGGGGCTTGGGCGCAACCTGCCCCCAAAGACCAGTCGGCGCAGATACTCAATCCCAACAGCGGCCGCGTGACGTTGGGTCTGCCCTTGGCAGTTAGCTCCGGGACGGTTACCTCCTACACCATCACCGGGCCCCTGCCCACCGCGGCGCAAGGCACGCTGTGGGTGAACGGGACCCAGGTAACGGCGGTACCGCGCACCGTAGCACTAGCCGATGCCGGTAGCATCCAATTCAACCCGGCAACCACCTTTTTTGGCACGTACTTTTTCAAGTACACCGCCACGGGTACCGGCGGCACCAGCACCGCGGCTTCGTACGGCATTTCCGTGGCGAAAACGGCCTGCAATGTTACTTCCCCGCTGAACCTGTTCGACCGCGCCAACGAAAGCTGGCAGGGGCCGACGTATCCCAGCATCACCGTTGGCGGAACGACCCTCACGGCTTCCGCCTTCACCCAGGCCACCAGCGCGAACGGCACCACGTCGCTCAGCGTTACCGACGACCTGACGATGCCCGGCAAGGCCCTGACCTGGTCGGCTGACTACAGCTCCGAAAGCACCACCGCCAATGCCTCTAGCATTACGCTGACCTTCAGCCGGCCGGTTAAGAACTTCTCCATGACGGTGGGCGACTTGGACGTCGGCTCCATCACCACCACCAACGGCTGGATTGACCAGCTCACGGTGAATGGCTACTCCACCACCGCTGCCACGACCCCCATCACGCTCACCAGCTCCGACTACGCCTTGGGCCCGAACGGGGACAACGTGTACAGCGGCAGCAACGTGTTTACCGGCACCGGGGAAAACGCCGCCACCAGCGACGACCTGGCCGGCGCCAACCTGATCATTACGTTTTCGCAGGCGGTTCAAAAAGTAGTACTGACGTACCGCAACACGACCACCGCAGCCAGCGGCAACGACCCGTCCAAGCAGGTGCTGACCATTCCGGCCATGAGCTGGTGCGCCGAGGCAGACGTGGTGACCACGCTGGCGGGGCCGGCCTCGCTGACGGCGGGCCAGGCGTCGGGCAACTACACCGTGACCTTCGACAACAACGGCCCGGACGATGCCTCGTCCGTGACGCGTACGGTGACGATTCCGGCCAACGTGGCTTCGGCGGTGACGCCGGTAAGCGGCGGCACGGTATCCGGCTCGCAAGCCGCGGGCTGGACGATTACCTACCCCGGCGGAACGATTCTTGCCAGCGCCGCGGCTTCCTCCTACACCTTCAACCTGACGCCGCTGCCCAACGTGAGCAGCATTACGGTCAGCAGCGCAACGTCGACCACGACCGACCAAGGAGCCAACACCGGAGCCGATGCGGCTTCGGTGGCGCTGAACGTTACGCAGATTGCGGACGTGACCACGACCCTGACGGGCCCGGGCAGCCTTTCGGCCGGCCTGCAGTCGGGCGACTACACGGCTACCTACACCAACAACGGCCCCTCGACGGCGGCCAGCACCACGCGCACGGTAACCATTCCGGCCAACACGGTTTCGGCCGTGTCGGCGCCCAGCGCCACGTCGGTGTCGGGCAGCCAGGCCACGGGCTGGACCATCACCTTCCCGGCCGGCAGCAACGTAGCGGCCGGCGCCAGCGGCGCGGTGAGCTACACCTTCAAGGTAACGCCCGGCCTGCTAACCAGCGGCACCAGCATCAACATCACCAGCGCCACCAGCACCACCACCAGCGAAGGCACCAACACCGCGCCCAACACCTCGGCGGTGAGCTACACGGTGGGCGCCGTGGCCGACGTGACCACGACCCTGACGGGCCCCGGTAGCCTCTTGGCCGGCGTGGTATCCGGCAACTACACGGCTACCTACACCAACAACGGCCCCTCTACGGCGGCCAGCACCACGCGCACGGTGACGATTCCGGCCAACACGGTTTCGGCCGTGTCGGCGCCCAGCGCCACGTCGGTGTCGGGCAGCCAGGCCACGGGCTGGACCATCACCTTCCCGGCCGGCAGCAACGTGGTTTCGGGTAACTCCGTGAGCTACAACTTTACCCTGACGCCGCTGGCCGTAACCAGTGTATCGGCGAGCAGCGCCACGAGCACCACGACCAGCCAGGGCCTGAACACGGCCGCTGACGCTTCGACGGTAACGCTGAACGTGACGCCGATTGCCGACGTGTACGCGCAGTTTACGACGCCCGCCACGACGTCGACCACGGCTACGGCCGGCACCACCGTCAACTACACGGTGCAGTTTGGCAACAACGGGCCGTCGTCGGCCGACGGCGTAACCCGCGTGGTAACCGTGCCGGCCGGCGTGCCGAGCGTATCGGCCACGGGCGCTACGGTCACTGGCTCGCAAGCCGCGGGCTGGACGATTACCTACCCCGGCGGCACGTTTGCCACCGGCACCTCGGCGAGCTACAACTTCAGCATCGTGGCCCCGGCCAGCGGCTCGCCCCAGCTGACGGCGTTGACCACGACCACGACCAGCCAGAACGGCGCGACCAGCAACGATTCGCAGACGCGGACGCTGAACGTGACGCCCATCGTGCTGAGCGGTAACATCTTCGACGACGTGAACTACGGCGGCGGCGCCGGCCGCGACTACGCCACGGCCAACTCGGCGGCTACGGCCTCGGGCTTCGCCAGCGGCGCCATCCTGCGCCCCAACGCCACCGTGGAACTCTACGACGCCAGCGGCAACTACGTGGCCTCGACCACCAGCAACGCCTCGGGCCAGTACTCCTTCAACGTGCCGGCGGCGGCGACTTACACGGTGCGCGTGGTGAACGGCACGGTGACGCCCGCTCGTACCCTGAACTCGGGCTTCACGGCTGCCAACACCTCGGCCGTGCAGACCTTCGTGAACGGCGACGTGAACCGCGTGGGCGGCGAAAACCCGACCCGCATCGACGCCGGCGCCAACACGACCTCGGCCACCCTGACCTCGCTGACGGCGGGCTCGGGTGCTACGGCTACCACGGCGCAATCCATCAAAGCGGTGACCGTGCCGGCCGCTGGCCTGACGGGCATTGACTTCGGCTTCAACTTCGACGTCGTGGTTAACACCAACGACGCCGGGCAAGGCTCGCTGCGCCAGTTCATCCAGAACAGCAACGCCCTGGCCAACACCAGCCTGGCCCAAGCCGGCCTGACGGCGGGCGTGGAAACCAGCCTCTTCATGATTTCGGACGGCGCGGTCCACAACGGCCTGCGCAGCGGCCTGACCAACCAACTGACCAACGGCGCGGCCACCATCACCCTGAGCACGGCGCTGACCACCATCACCGACGCCAGCACCGCGCTGAACGGCACGACGCAAACCAGCAACGTGAGCGACTCCAACGCCGCCGTTACGACGACCGGCAGCGAGTCGACCGGGCCGGAAGTGGTTATCAACTTCGGCGGCACCGACGGCTTCGCCACGACCGGCGCCAGCACCCGCGTCATCAGCCTGGGCTTCACCAACGCCAACACGAGCGGTGGTTCGGGCACGGCGGCGCTGCGCGTCGATGCCGGCGCTACCAACGCCATCATTCAGAACAACACGTTCTACGCGAACGGGGCCAACTTCCGCCTCAACAACGTGGGCGGGGCCACCGTGACCGGCAACATCTCGCGCAACGCCCTGGCCAGTAACTCGGATGGTATTGAGATGACGGCTTCGTCGAACAACACCATCACCGGCAACCAGTTCCTGAACAACGCCGGCTACGGCATCGACTTCATCAGCGGCCAGAGCAACGGCAACACCATTACGGGCAACGTGTTTGCCCGCAACGGCCAAAGCTCCAGCAACGGCCAGACGGCCGGCATCGGCCTGCGCGACGGCAGCTCGAACAACAACATCTCGGGCAACACCTTTACCGGCAACATCGGCGACGGTATTTCGGCCAACAACGGCAGCAACAACGTTTTCTCGCAAAACAGCTTCTCGGCCAACGGCAACCTGGGCATCGACCTGACGACGACTACCAACAACGACGGGGACGGCGTGACGCTGAATGACTCGGGCGACGCGGACGCCAACACGGCCGCCGCCAACGGCCTGATCAACTTCCCGATCATCAGCTCCTCGACCATCCGCAACGGCAACCTGATTGTGGAAGGCTTTGCCCGCCCGGGCGTGACGGTGGAGTTGTACGTGGCGGACCCCGACGCTACCGGCTTCGGCGAAGGCCAAACCTACTTCACCACCTTCGTGGAGGGCTCGTCGGCCGACACCAATACCGGCACCGGCACCTACTCGGGCCTGATCAACGGCCGCAACCAAGGCACCGACAACACGAACCGCTTCACGGTGAGCATCGCGCTGTCGTCGCTTTCCTCGGCCCTGCGCACGGCCCTGACGACCTCGGGTGCCCAGCTGACGGCCCTGAGCACGCTGAGCACGAACACCGGCGGCAACTACGGCACCTCGGAATTCTCGGGCAACTCGCCGGTGCTCAGCGCCCCGGTGGCCACTAACGACGCGGCCGTGACGGCTCCCGCCACGCCCGTGACGCTGACGGTGACCAGCAACGACCTGAACAGCATCGACGCGGCCACGGTGGCCCTGAACGGCCTAGCGGCCGGCAGCACCACGGCCGTAGCCGTGACGGGCGGTACGTTCCAGTTCCTGAGCAACGGCCAGGTGCAGTTCACGCCGACGGCGGGCTTCACCGGCATTGCCACGGTGCCCTACACGGTGAACAACACCTCGGGCGTGTCGTCCAACACCGCGTTCATCTCGGTGGAAGTGCGTACGCCCAGCATCGACCTCTCGACCACGATTTCGGCCCCGGCCAACAACACGGCCATTAACGCCGGCGCCGCCCTGACCTACACGGTGGTGGCTACCAACGGCACCGCCACGGCGGCCAGCACGGTGGTGGAAACCCTGCAGCTGCCGGCCGGCCTGACGACCAACGGCGGCACCGTGACCATCACGGGCGGGCAGAACTTCGCCGCGGCCAGCTACGACAACACGACCGGCGTGGTGACCATTCCGGTGGGTACGCTGGCGGCTAGCTCCTCGCAGACCTACAACGTGGCCGTATCGGCCATGCCCGGCACCGGCCCGGTAACGGCTACGGCCACCATCAGCGGCGCCGTGACGGAAACCAACACGGCCAACAACTCGGTGGCCACGACGGTGACCATCAACCCGCGCTACGACGTGGCCACAACCATCACGGGCCCGGCCACGGGCGTGGTGCGCGGCAACGAAATCACCTACACGGTGACGACCAGCAACCTGAGCACCACCGCGGGCTCGGCGTCGCCGGCGGCCAACGTGGTGCAGGTGGTGCAGCTGACGACCGGCCTGACGGGCGTCTTCGCCTCGAACGGCGGCACCTACAACTCGAACGACGGCAAAGTGACCTTCCCGGCCATCAGCTCGCTGCCGGTGGGCCAGACGGTGGTCAACAGCATCAGCTTCGCGGCTCCGGCGGCCAACTTCACCGTGCCTTCGGCCACGGTAACGGCCGGCGCCAGCAGCGACAACGCCGGTGACCTGAACTCGCCCTCGGTGGGCACGAACAACAACACGGCCTACCTGAACGGCCTGGGCAGCACGGCCACGGTGGCCACCAGCGCCCCGAGCGCCTCGCAGGTAAACGTGTACACCAGCATCAGCAGCTCGGCTACCAACGTGGCCCCGAATACCTCGGTGACGCTGACCGTGACGGCCAACAACGCCGGCCCGGCCACGGCTACCGCGGTGACGGAAACCCTGCAACTGCCGGCCGGCCTGGCGGGCGTGACGGTGAGCAACGGCGGCACCTACAACGCCACCACCGGCCTGGTGACCTTCACCTCGTTTGGCGACCTGGCCCCGGCCGGTAGCGCCTCGGCCACGGTGACCTTCACGGCGCCGGCCCAAGGCTTCGTGCTGGCCTCGGCCACGGTGATGACGGCGGCCACCGACCTGGTGCCGGCCGACAACCTGGCCCAGATCAAAGTGGAAGTGGCCCCGGTGGCCAACGTGGCCACCACGCTGGCCGGTCCGACCACGGTAGTGCCCGGCCAGACGGCCAGCTACACCGTGACGACCAGCAGCCTCGGGGAGGCTCCGGCCGTGGGCGTGGTGCAGACGGTGAGCCTGCCGGCCGGCCTGACGGGCGTGACGGTAAGCAACGGCGGCACCTACAACGCCACCACCGGCCTGGTGACCTTCAGCTTCGGCAGCCCGCTGAGCAAGGGCACCACCCAGACCAATTCCATCAGCTTTACCGTGCCCACCGGCGCTACGAACTACTCGGCCGTAGCCAACGTGAGCACCACCACGCCCGAAACGGTGCTGACCAACAACGCCGCCACGGTGGCCACGACGGTGCAGCAGACGGCGGACCTGGTAGAGAGCATCAGCGGCCCGAGCACGGCCGGCGTGGGCAGCGCGGTGACGTACACCACGACGACCACCAACAACGGTCCTTCGACGGCTACGTCGGTAGTGCCTACGCTGCAACTGCCGGCCGGCCTGAATGCGGGCGGTACGGTAATCGTGCCCGGCGGTAGCTACGACAACGCCTCGGGTCTGGTGACCTTCGGCACCGTAACGGCGCTGGCTAGCGGCGCGGCGGTGACCAACACGGCCACCTTCATCATGCCCGACGCGAGCAGCGTCAACGGCTTGGCCAAGGCCGGCGCGGCCTCGGCCGAAGCCAACCTCGACAACAACTTTGCCTCGGTAGTGACGACGGGGGCTACGCCGGGTACCGGCACGGCCAACCTGGGCACTACCATCGCCGCTTCGACGACGCAAACCAGCCCCAACGGGCAGGTGACCATTGCTACCGGCTTCACCAACGCGGTGGGTTCGGACCCGGCGGCCAACGTAGCGCTGGCGCTGCAATTGCCGGCCGGCCTGGGTACCGTGGTGGTAAGCGGCGGCACGGGCGGCAGCTACAACAACACGACCGGCTTGGTGACCTGGAATAGCCCCGGCACCCTGAACGGCAACGCGGCGCTGCCCGGCTACCAGGTGGTGTTCAACGCCCCGGCCAACCTGAGCTCGTTCACGGCTACGTCCTTCATTTCCTCGGCGACGACGCCGGAAAGCAACCTGACCAACAACGCCGCCAGCCTGACGGTGACGGTGGCCCCCTCGGCCGACGTGGCCACGGGCATTAGCGGCCCGAGCACCACGCAGCCCGGCGCCACGGTAACCTACGCCGTGACGACCCTGAACAACGGCGTGTCGGCGGCTTCGTCGACGCAAACGGTGCGCATCCCCGATACGGCCACCAACATCGTGGTGCCCGCCGGCAGCACGCAGTCGGCTGCTTCGGGCGGGTTCATCACCATCACCTTCCCGGCCATCAGCAACCAGCCGAGCGGCGCCGCGGGTGAAGTGACCAACTACGTGTCGTTTACGGCTCCGAGCACGGCTTACACGGTATCGGCGGCCCTGACGCCCGGCAACGCGGTCGGCGACGACGGCAGCAACAACACCGCCAGCGTGAGCACCTCGCTCAACCGCGCCCCGGTGGCCTACAACGTGGTGAATGCCCTGCAGACGCCCGAGGCCAACACGGCGGCTCCGCTGCTCATCTCGCCGCTGGTGGCTACCGATGCCGACAACAACACGCTGACCTACACGATTACCTCGCTGCCCGCTACGGCCGCCGGTATTCTGTACCTCGGCACCGGCACCGGCTCGCCCATCACCAACGGGCAGACGCTGACGGCCGCCCAGATCAGCACCCTGCGCTTCGACCCGGTGACCAACTTTGTCGGCAACGCCTTCTTCACCTACACGGCTACCGACAACGCCACCGCCCCGGCTACCTCGAACACGGCTATCTACACCATCGCCGTGGGCCAGGACGTCAACTCGGCCTACGTCAGCGCCCCGAACCGCGGGGGCTCGGCCAGCAACTACGCCAACGGCGACCTGATCGGCTACCTGATCGACGCCAACAGCTTCCGCTACACCAGCAGCGGCGCGCTCTACAACACGGCCGTCGCCAACGGCACGCTGATTTCGGGTGCCGACACCGGCGTGCGTTTGACCACGACCGACGCGGCGGGTACCTCGCTGCTCAGCAGCCTGGGCCTGGCCCTGAACACGACCACGGGCGAAATCCGGGTGACGGACCGCAACCTGCTGCGCGGCGGCAGCTACTCGCTGACAATCACCACGCTGGACGCCAACGGCGGCACCAACACCCAGCAGGTGAGCATCAGCATCGGCTTCGGCCCGCTGCCGGTGACGCTGGTTGAGTTTACGGCCAAAGCCCAAGGCGACGCGGCTCTGCTGACCTGGAAGACGGCCCAGGAGAAGAACAACGACCACTTCGACGTGGAGCGCTCCATCGACGGGCTGCACTTCGAGAAAGTGGGCCAAGTGAGCGGCCACGGCACCAGCACGGTGCAGCAGCAGTACAGCTTCACCGACGCCGGGGCTTCGCGCCTGGCGGGCAAGGTGTACTACCGCCTGCAGCAAGTGGATACCGACGGCACGACCACGGCTTCGGACGCCCGCGTGGTGAGCTTCGACAAAGCCGGCACCGTGGAGCTGACGTTGTTCCCGAACCCGGCTTCGGAAACGCTGAACATCCGCTTGGCCGGCGCCACCGAGGCCAGCCAGGTGACGGTGTACAGCGCAACCGGCGCGCTGGTGCTGCAAGGCAAACTGGCAGGCTCGCTCAGCACGGCTTTCGACGTGCGCACGCTGCCCGCCGGCACGTACCTAGTGAAGGTGCAGGCCGCCAACGGCCAGCCCTTGACCCGCCGCTTCGTGAAATACTAGGGTGGATGGAACCCGCGAACGGCAAAACGGCCGCTGCTCCGAAAGGGGCAGCGGCTTTTTGTTGGCGCCTGATTTACATCACCGCGGCCGGTGTAGCCTTTTCGGCGCGTTTGCGTTTAGACCAGCACCGTTCCCGGTTGTCTTACCCTTTGTCGCACTCGCCCCAATGAATACTACTACCCCGTCGCTCACGTGGCGCCTTGGCTTGAGCTTTTCCCTGCTGTTGCTGGGCTTTTCGGTCGCGCAGGCCCAGGACCAGCCCCCGCGCAAAGGCGGGGAGCCGGTGCGCACACCGGTGTACCCGCCCCCCGCCCCGCTGTCGACCGACACGGCCCGCACCGACCAGGTCGGGCAGAGCCAGGAGTTTGCCGTGCCCTCGGTGCTGGGCAGCGGCCCGAGCAAGGGCGTGGTGGCCCACTACGAGCGGCTCGGCAACTTTTCCATCAACTCCAAGCTGCGCGACCGGGAGCCCGAAGGCCGGGCCAGCACCAACGTCACCAAGAATGCGCGGGCCTACATCAAGGCGTACGCGCCGTTGATCAACCACCCGCACCTGAAGATGATTCTCGGCCTGAACTACGACCGGGAGGAGTTCAACTTCAAGAGCCCGGAGGGCAGCACGTTCTACCGCAACCTAGAAGAGAAGGGGCTGAAGGTCATCGGGGCGCAGTTGGCTGTCATCCGACCCGTGGACCAGGTGCACTGGTACATTGCCCGCATCAAGGGCGAGCTGAACGGCGACTACACCTCCAGCGAGCTGGACGTGCACGACTACCTGAAGATGTCGGGCGAGTTTATCTACGGCTGGAAACGCTCCCCCAACTTTGCCTGGGGCATCGGCGGGCAGCTGGGCTACACCTTCGGGCGGCAGAGCATTTACCCGGTCATCCTTTACAACCGCACGTTTAACCCGCGCTGGGGCGTGGAGGCGCTGTTTCCGGCCCGCGTGTCGTTCCGCTACAACGCCACCCGCAGCACCCTGCTTTTCGCCGGCTACACCGTCGACGGCTACAACTACAACATCAAGCTGCGCGAACCGCTGCAGAACGGGCAACAAACCCTCATCCTGCGCGAAACCGAGCTCAAGCCGCGGGTACGCCTGGAGCGGGAGATTTACGATTTCCTCTGGTTCGGGCTGGAGGCCGGCTACCGCTACAACGTGTCCTTCAACGCCCTCGACGAAGCCAACAACAAAGGCCTAGGCCTGCTGCGCAAGAGCCCGCGCCCGCTGCTGCTCGACAACACCCTGGGTGGCGCCCCCTACGCCGCCTTCGAACTGTTTCTGGTGCCTCCGCGCAAGTTCCTGAACAAAACCGCCAGCAAATAAGCTGCCGGCTCACCCCGCCGTCATTGCAAGCAACGCGACGCAATCCTTCCCCTCGCGGCACGACGGCCCAACGGCAGAAGCGAAAATAACCCCGCCCGAAACTGCAGATGCCAGTTCCGGGCGGGGTGGTTTTCGGGCAGTAGGTATTGGGGCGGCGTTGTTACTGGAGGAAGGATTGCGTCGCGTTGCTCGCAATGACTGCTTCCCGAACCCGCCATGCCTCCTCGCAATGACAGCGGGGTGGGCCGGCGGGAGCTTGGCTACTTGCGGCGCTTTTTGCGCAGGTACTCGTAGGTGGCCTGCTGGGCCCGCACGGGCTTTTCCTCGGCGCCGTCGCGCAGGTACTGGTTTTGCCAGTCGCGCGACTTTTGGTTGTCCTGGCGCTGCAGATCGAGCAGGTGGCGCACCTCGCGGCGCACGTCGGGGTCGTAGAGGGGAAAGGCCACTTCCACGCGCCGGTCGAGGTTGCGCGACATCCAGTCGGCCGAGGCCACGTAGATGCGCTCCTGCCCGCCGTTGCCGAACACGTACACCCGGGCGTGCTCCAGGTAGCGGTCGACAAGGCCGCGCTGCTGAATGTTTTCGCTCTGACCCGCTGCGCCCGGTATCAGGCACGATATGCCGCGAATGAGCAGCTCCACCCGCACGCCGGCCTGGCTGGCCTCGTAAAGCTTGCGGATCATGCCCTCGTCCTGCAGCGCGTTCAGCTTCAAGATGATGTAGGCCTCCTGGCCCGCGCGGGCGTGCTCGATTTCCACGTCGATGAGATGATTCAGGCGCTGGCGCAGCTCGAACGGCGCCACCAGCAGGTGCCCGAAGGGCGCGGGCGTTTCGCGGGAGCGGAAGAAGTCGAAGATGCGGGCCACCTCGGTGGTCAGCCGCTCGTCGGCCGTGAAGAGGCCGTGGTCGGCGTACACGTGGGAGGTGTCCTCGTTGAAGTTGCCGGTGCTCAGGTAGGCGTAGTGCCGCGGGGCGCCGTCCTCCTGCCGCGTGATGAGCAGCAGCTTGGCGTGCACCTTCAGCTCGGGCACCCCGTAGATGACCACCGCGCCGGCGCGCTCCAATTTTTCGGCCCAGCGGATGTTGGATTCCTCGTCGAAGCGGGCTTTTAGCTCCACCACCACGGTCACGCGCTTGCCGTTTTTGGCGGCTTTCAGCAAGGCTTTGGCCACCTCGCTTTTGCCGGCCACGCGGTAGAGCGTGATGCTCACCTCGGTTACGGCCGGGTCCTTGGCCGCCTCTTTGATCAGGCGCGTGACGTAGTCGAACGACTGGTAGGGGTAGTGGATGAGGTGGTCGTGCTGGGCCACGGCGGCCAGCAAGCTCTCTTCCTTGGCGCGCGGCAGCGAGGGATGGGGCAGGGCGTTTTGCGGCGGGTACTGCAGCTCCTTGAGCCCGAAGCCCGGAAAGCCGAAAAAGTCGCGGAAGTTGTGGTAGCGGCTGCCTTCCACCAGTTCGTCCTTGCCGATACCGGTTTTCTGCATCACGGCCCGCAGCGCCGGCTTGGGCATGGTCGGGTCGTAGAGCAGGCGCGCGGGGTAGCCGGTTTCGCGCTTTTGCAGGCTGCTCTTGATTTTGGCCAGCAGGTTGCCCGACACCTCTTCCTGGATGTCCAACTCCGCGTCGCGCGACATCTTGATGCTGCTCACTTCCACCGTCTGGTACTTCGGAAACAGCTCGTGGGCGCAGCAGCGCACCACGTCGTCGAGAAACATCACGTAGTGCTCCGCGCCTTGGTCGGGCAATTGCACGAACCGGCCGCCGTGGCGCTTGGTGGGCAGCTCCAGTACCAGCACGCGCTCCTCGTCCGCGTCCTTTTTGCCCTTCACGTGCCCGGTCAGGTACACCACCAGGTAGGTGACCTGGTCTTTAAGGAACAGGTGGTGCAGGTTGTCGTCGAGCACGATGGGGGAGAGCAAATCCTGCACCCGGGCGCGGAAATACTCCTGCACCCACTGCCGCTGCTCGGCGCTCAGGTCGTGCTCCGTGACGAGGTGAATGTGCTGGCGGTGCAGCTCGGGCAGGATCTGGTTGCGAAACGTGTCGCCGAATACCTCCTGTTGCCGGCCCACTTCGGCCAGCACCTGCTGCAGCTGCTCGGCCGGGTCGTCGCCGAGCTTTGCGCGGGTTTTGCGCTTGAGGTTCTGCAGGCGGCGCAGCGTGGCCACGCGCACTTTGAAATACTCGTCGAGGTTGGAGGAAAAAATGGCCAGAAACTTTAGGCGCTCCAGCAAAGGTACCTCGGGGTTCTGGGCCTCCTGCAGTACGCGGGCGTTGAAGGTGAGCCAGCTTTGCTCGCGGTTAAGCAGCGTCGGCTCGGCGGACGGCGGCGGTGTGGGGGCGTCGTGCGGCATGGGGCAAAGGGAGTCGGGGAAGATGTGAAGCCGTGTACGGAGTCCGGGCTAGCAGATGCACCACTCACAATTTCACAAATTCGCCCTGGGTTACTCTTCGTGGTTTTTCGGCGAGTCCACGAAGTACAGTTCGGCGTTGCTGCGCTGGACGTCGGCCCACCGGTCGGTCTGGAAGTGCAGGCACACCACGGCGGCCGTGGCCATTTCGTGCACGGCGCTCGGCGAGAGGTAATTCACCGCGTCGGTCATGGTGGGGTTGTGGCCCACCAGCAGTACGCTGCCGGCCTCTTCGGGCAGCTCGTGCACCACACCGACCAAGCGGTCCAGGTCGGCTTCGTAGATGGCGTCGAGTACCTGAATGCCTTCGGGTGGGTAGTTCAGCTCCTTGGCCACCAGGGCGGCGGTGCTCAGGGCCCGCACGGCCGGGCTGCTCACCAGCAAATCCAGCTGAATATTGCGCTCGGCCAGGGCCTGGCCCATTTGGGGGGCGTCGGCGCGGCCGCGGTTGTTGAGGGGGCGTTCTTTGTCGCTGAGCCCGTCGAAGTTCCAGCTCGACTTGGCGTGGCGCATCAGGTACAGGATTTTCATGGGAAGAGGGGGGAGTAGGGGTGGCGGGCTTCTTTACTGAAGCCCGTCAAAAATGGTTATCTGCTCGGCAGGGGCCAAAATAAAACCCGCTCCACCAGGGGCGGAGCGGGTTTGAACGTGGTAAGTGTGACGGCGGCGCCGGGGCGCCGCGGGCCTGCCGGGCAGGAATTATTGCTTCACGAAGCGCTGGTGCACCACCGTGCCGCCGTCGGTCAGGCGCAGGGTGTACACGCCGGCCGGCAGCTGCTGCACTTCCAGCAGGCCCGAGCCGTCGTAGCGCACCTGCTTCATGCTGGCGCCGCGGGCGTCGAATACCTCCACCTGCACATCGGCGGCTTTGTGCTCGGCCGGCAGCACCAGGTTCAGCACGTCGCTGGTCGGGTTCGGGAACAGCTTGTAGTCGGCTACCGCGGCCTTGGCCGATTCGGCGGTGCGCAGGCCACCCGAGATGGTGATGGCGTAGTCCTCGGTTTCGCCGTAGCTGTAAGAGCCGCAGCTGGTCGTGGCCGAGTTGTCGCTCATTACTACGCGCATGCGGGTGGTGCCGTTTTTGGCCGTGCTCGGCACCGTGAAGGCGCTGCTCAGCGTGGTGCTGGCGCTGCTGCTGCGGCTGGCCACCAGCTCCCCGGCGTCGGTGAACACGCCGTTTTGGTTGTAGTCGATGTACACCTTCCAGTACTCGGTGTAAGCCGTGCTGGAGTAGCCGGCCGAGTAGTAGATGGTTTGGGCCGAGCCGGCCGCCACCGTGGTGCCCAGGGCCGTGCCGTCGTAGTAGCCGGCGTTGGCGCCCGAGCTGCGGTTGATGGAGCCCAGCTGCACCAGGTCAATCCACTCGTAGCTTACGCTGCTGCCCTTGGAGGCACAGTACGATACCGGAGTGGGCGTGCCACCGCCGCCGGGAGCCGTGCCGCCGGCCGAGGTTAGCAGGCCCACCCGGGCGCCGCCCGAGGCAAACAGCGCGTTCATGCGCGAGGACTGGCCCGTCGAGAACATGTACATGGCCGCGTCGTCCACGTAGTCCATGTAGTTCATGAACATGTCGCTGGTGTTCGAGCACGAGGGGTTCGGGTAGGTCGGCGTGCCGTAGTTTTCGTCGGCCTGGTTGGGCGTGTCCGATACGTTGTCGGTGCCGGTGCAAGCCGTGCCGTCGTCGCCCCAGATGTGGTTCAGGTTCAGCCAGTGGCCTACTTCGTGGGTCGCGGTGCGGCCCAGGTTGAAGGGCGCCACGGCCGAACCGCCTTTGCCGAAGGCCGTGGTCAGAATCACCACGCCATCGGTAGCGGCCGCGCCGCCGGGAAACTGCGCGTAGCCCAGCACGCCGCCCGAGAGGTTGCACACCCACAGGTTCAGGTACTTGCTGGAATTCCACGCGTCAAGGCCGCCGGTGCTAGCCTTCTTCATCGCGTCGTTGGTGCCCCACGAGGTGGTGGAGGTTTGCTTCCGCTCGATGCCGGTGGTAGCAGCGCCGGTGGGCGTCTGCTTGGCCAGCACGAATTGCACGCCGACGTTGGCCACCAGCCCGGCAAACGCCGACGGGGTCTTAGTGTAGTCGGTGTTGGTTTTGCTGTAGTCCTGGTTCAGCACGTCAATCTGCGACTGAATCTGGGCGTCGGAAATGTTCTGCGCCGTGGTGTTGTAGAGCACGTGCACCACCACCGGGATGGTCACCACCGCGTTGGTGCGCTGGGCGACGTTGCCCTTGTTGGCCAGGAACGCCTGCGTCTGCGACTCGATGGCGGCGCGGCGCCCGGCCAGCGTGGGGTCGGCGGCGAGTTGCGCTTCGAAGTTGTCAACGGTGGCGCACTTGCGGAGCGACTGCGCCTGGGCGGCGGAAGTCAGCAAGCCCATGCACGCCAATGCAGCGTAAAGGGTTTTTTTCATGAAAAAGGGGTTGGTTGTGGAAAAAGAGGGGCGTTAGGACTTTTTGAAAGTCGGGGCGGCAAGTATTGAAATATTTACCTTGCTAACAAGTGTTTGTTGAAAAAATGTTTGAAAATGGCGCCGTTATCGTTCTTATTATGAATAATTTCCACAACCAATGTAGGTATCGGTATGAGTTGCGCACCGGTGGTTTTATCGGATGAGTACAATTTGCCGGGAAAGCAAAAAAGCGCCCTTCCCGGCTGGGAAGGGCGCTTTTGGCAAGATTGGTCGGGGCATTGAGCCTATTCCTTCATGAAGCTCTTCTGCACCGTTTGCTGGCCGTCGTTGATGGCCACGCGGTACAAGCCTTTGTTCAGGCCCTGCACGTCGAGTTGGCCGGTGGCGGCGTTGTAGCGGGCGGCTTTCATCAGCTGGCCGTGGATGTCATACACTTCCACGCTGGCGTTGGCGGTGCGCGCGCCCACGGCGTCGGTCAGGGTCAGCGTCGTCGAAGCCGGATTGGGGTACAGCGAGTACGAAGCCAGCATGGTGCGCGGAGCCGTGCCGCCGGTCGAGGTCAGCAGCGAGGCGCGGGCGCCGCCGGCGCCGAACAGCGCGTTCATGCGCGACGACTGGCCGGTGGTGAACATGTACATGCACTGGTCGTAGGTGTAGTCCATGTAGTTCATCGACATGTCGCCCTGGTTGCTGCAGGTCACGTGCGGGAAAGCCGGGCAGCCGCCGTTGCTGGTTTGCTGGGTCGGCGTGTCCGACACGAGGTCGTTGCCGCAGGTGGCGTCGCCCCAGATGTGGCGCAGGTTCAGCCAGTGGCCGATTTCGTGGGTCGCGGTGCGGCCTTTGTTGTAGTTGGTCGCCGAGCCGCCGGGCACCGACGAGTAAAGCACCACTACGCCGTCGGTAGCCGCGGCGCCGCCGGGAAACTGCGCGTAGCCCAGCAGGCCCTGGCCCAGGTTGCACAGCCACAGGTTCAAATACTTATCAGCCGGCCACGCGTCGTCGCCGCCTTTGCTGGAGTACTTCACGAAGTCGTTCGAGCTGAACGAGCGGGTTTTGGTTTGCTTGCGCACCACGCCGGTGGTATTGGCACCGTTGGGGTCGCGCTTGGCCAGCACAAACTGGATGTTGGTGTTGGCGGCTAGGCCGGCGTAGAGGGCGGGCGTGTTGGCCACGTCCGCATTCAGCTTGGCGTAGTCCTGGTTGAGCTGAGCAATCTGCGCGTCAATCTGCGACTGGGGCACGTTTTGGGCGCTGGTGTTATACACCACGTGCACCACCACCGGGATGGTCACTACCGCGTTGGTGCGGTTCATGGTGGGGTTAGCAACGAAGTTGCGGGTCTGGGCTTCGATAGCGGCCATGCGCTGGCTCATGGCCGGGTCGGCGGCCATCTGGGCGGCTAGCACTTCCATCGAGGCACACTGACGGCCGGGCGTCTCCATCTGGGGTTGCACCGATGGTACTACGGCGCGGCCGGCATCCTGTGCCGTGGCGGGCAACAGGGCGGCAAAGCTCAGACCAAATGTTAGGGCGTAGAACGTTTTCTTCATACTGGGGTTTGGTGGTTGTGTTGGCGAAAATTGTCTTGTAATAGACGAATAGCTTTACATAAAAGCAAAAAAATGGTTGCTAAATTTTAAATTAGGCAAATACTATGTGTTTATGAGCGAGGAAAATAAAATGTCAATAGAAGCTGAATAGGGCAAAAAGAAGAGCCTGACCAGGGGACAGGCTCTCGATAAAAACAGGATTTTGTACGGATAAGCGCAAGCCTATTCCTCGGCACTGTAGGCCGATAAATCCGGGAACGGCGGGTGGCCGGGGTACTGCTGCTCGTAGATGGCGCGCAGGCGGCGCGAAATCATGCTGCGCAGCTCGTCGATGTTCTGCCGCTCCTGGGCCGAAATGAAAATGACCGGGTCGTGCAGGCGGGCCATGTAGGAGGCCTGCAACTGCTCCAGCGTGGGGCGCTGTTGCACGTCGTCGGCGTGGTGCAGGTCCTCGGCGTGGTCGGGCTCCACGGCGTGCAGGTGGGCGGCCGGGTCCACGTCGGTCTGGTACTGGTCGATTTTGTTGAACACCAGCAGCGTGGGCTTTTCGGCCGCGCCGATGTCCTTGAGCGTGTCGTTGACCACCTGAATGTGTTCCTCGAACATGGGGTGCGAGATGTCAACCACGTGCAGCAGCAGGTCGGCTTCGCGGATTTCGTCCAGGGTCGACTTAAAGCTCTCGATCAGGCGGGTGGGCAGCTTGCGGATAAACCCGACGGTGTCGGACAAGAGGAAGGGCACGTTGTCGAGCACCACTTTGCGCACCGTCGAGTCGAGGGTAGCGAAGAGCTTGTTTTCGGCAAACACGTCGGTGCGGGCCAGCAGGTTCATCAGCGTGCTTTTGCCCACGTTGGTGTAGCCCACCAAGGCCACGCGCAAAATGCCGGTGCGGGCCTTGCGCTGGGTCTGGCTTTGCTTGTCGAATTCCTGGAGCTGGTCCTTGAGCAGGCTGATCCGGTCGCGCACCACGCGGCGGTCCGTCTCGATTTCCCGTTCGCCCGGACCGCGCATGCCCACGCCGCCGCGCTGCTTGTCCAAGTGACTCCAGAGGCCGGTGAGGCGCGGGAGCAGGTATTGGTACTGGGCCAGTTCCACCTGGGTGCGGGAAGTGGCCGTTTTGGCGCGCGAGGCGAAGATGTCGAGGATGAGCAGGGTGCGGTCGAGGATTTTGACCTTCAGTTCGGCCTCCAGGTTGCGCAGCTGCGAGGGCGACAGGTCGTCGTCGAAAATGACCACGCTGCTGCCGTGGTGCTGCACGTAGGCGCGGATTTCTTCCAGCTTACCCGAGCCGACGAAGGTGCGCAGGTCGGGCTTTTCCAGCTTCTGGATGAAGCGTTTGGTGGGCACGGTGCCGGCCGTTTCGGTCAGGAAGGCCAGTTCGTCGAGGTATTCGGTGGTCAGCGCGTCGTCCTGGCGCTTGTCGGGCACGGCCACCAACACGGCGGTTTCCTGCTCCAGCGAAGTTTCGTAGGTGGCGTCTTTGTTGCCCTTGGCCAGAATGCGGCCGGCGCGGCCCTTCACCGAATCGACGGCGCCGGGGTGGCGGGTGCTGTTCTGGCGGCGTTTGGAAGCGGGGCGGTTTGCCATAAGGAAGTAGTCAGGAGTAAGGTCGCAGCCGACACGGGCCGGCTGATACAATGGGGTGGGAGTGGTGGCCCGGGCGGCGTGGCCGGCGGCCGCAGGCCGCGCCCGGGCGGAAGCCCGCCGAAACCGGCTTCCGCTGACAACATACGGCAAATCTACGGCGGGGATGAAGCGCGGCCGCCGGCGCCCGTGCCTACTTCAGCGTGAGGCTGTAGGCGGCCACCTGCTCGATTTGCTCGGGCGTGAGCTGGCCCTGGAACGCGGGCATCTTGCCCATGCCGTGCGTGACCATGTACGCCCGGCCCATCTGGTTGAGGTTGCTCTTGGTCAGGTCGTGGGCGCCGTTGAGGCCGCGCTTGCCGTCGGGACCGTGGCAGAGGGCGCAGTTTTGCTCGAAAAGCGCTTGCCCGGCGTCCACCACGGCCGGGGCTTCGGGGGCGGCGGCCGGTGGCGCCGCGGCGGGTTTTTCGGTTTCGCGGCCGCAGCTGCCCAGCAGGGCCAGCACCAAGGCTAGGCCGGCGGCGCGCAGCCCGGCCGCCACCGGCGCGGCGGCCGGGCGCAGGCGGCCCCATTGCCACACCTCGCCCCAGTTCGGGTCGAGCACCGGGCCTTCGTAGGCGAGGCCGGCTTTTTCCAGCACCCGGCAGGAGGCGTTGCGCCGGGGCTGGGTCAGGGCCGTCACGCGGCGCACGGCGGGCTGCGCCAAGGCGTACTGCACCAGGGCCCGGGCGGCCTCGGTGGCCAGGCCCTGCCCGCGGAAGGCTTCGGCCACGCTGTAGCCGATTTCCACCGCGCCCTGCTCGTCGGGGCGGCCTTTGAAGCCGGCCAGGCCGATGAGCTGCCGGGCCTCGCGGTGCACCAGCAAGTAAATCCACCAGGGCTGCAGCGACGGGTCGCGGCGCAGGTGCTGGTAGCCGGGCGCCAGGGCGGCCTGGGCTTCGGCGGAACCGGGCCAACCGGCTTCGGCAGCCACGCCCAGCACGGCGGCCAGCACGTGGTGACCCGCCAGCGCGGCCTCGAAATGGGCCGGCGTGCAGGGAATCAGTTGCAGGTGGGGGGTGGTGAGCATGGGGTGAGGCGGGTGAGGAGCGAAGCAGCAAGGTACGGCCAAACGCCGTGGCTTCGGCCCGGCGCAGCCCGCCGGCGGCGGTTACTGCAGCTGCACCGATTCGATATCAACCTGCAGCGGGCTGCCCGTAGCCGGCCCGTCGACCACCACTTGCAGCACTTCGGCGTCGGCCAGGCGCAGCTGGGCGGGCTGGGTGGTGGGCTGAAAGTGCAGGGGCAGGAAGCCCGGGTAGGGGCGTGGGGTGATGAGTAAGGGCGCCGGCTGCAGGGCGCTGAGCGGAATGCGCACGGTTTGCCAGTCCGTGGTCAGCGCGAGCGGGGCGGCGTAGGCCGCCGCGTCCTTGGTGACGAGCAGTAGCTGCACCCGCGCCCCGGGCTGGCTCGTGCGGGCGCGCACCAGCAGCTCTTTGGCACTGGCCAGCTCCCCGGCCCTGCCCGCCAGCTGATCGGCAAAGTAAGCCCGCAGGCTTACGGCCGGGGCGGGCTCGGCCGCGCGGGCGCCCGGTTTCGGTACGGGCACCACCAAGCGTAGGGCCAGCTCGCCGGCGGGCGTGGTCACGTAGTCGGCCCAGCCCGAGAAGGCGTTTTCGGTGCCGCGCACTTCTACGCGGCGCTGGTCGTGGGCGGCCCGGTAAAGCGGCAAAGGGCTACCCGCTGCCACAATGGGGACTTCCCAATGCTCTTGGGAGTAAAAATCCCAGTCGCGGGGCTGGCCCGGCACGCCGCCGGGGAAGGTCAGGGGCCGCTGACCGGGGCGCTTCAGCACTACCCAGTAGCGCAGCTGGCCGGGGTAGAGCAGCTCGGCCGGCACCGTGGCCTCGGCGGTAGTGAGGCCGCGGCGCGTCATCGGTAGGGTGCGGGTGCGCCCGTACCAGTGCTGGGCCACCAGCAGCAGGGAATCCTGCGGGCCGGCGCCCGCCACCTGCACCGGCAGGCGGAGCGGCTGGCCGGCAGCGGCCTGCGCCGGCGGCGTGGGCCGGAGGCCGGGCAGCCCGGGCGTCGGCGCCGGCGCTACAAACTCGGCCAGCCCGAGTCCGCCAAGCTGGGTTTCGGCAGTCCATTTTGCGGTTGTCTTGCCGCGGGCCGTGAGCAGGTAGGTGCCAGGGCGTACCGCCAGCGCCCCGCCCTGGGCTTGCTGTTGGGCGCTGTTGCCCTTGTTAACCCCGCGCAGGCTGAACTCGGCGCCCAAGTCAGGCAGCTGCAGGCGCAGCGGCTGCTCGTTCCACTGAATGCTGGTCACCACCTTGCGCAACGAAGCCGTTTCAAACGGGTCGCGCAGGGGCACGGCGTCGGGCATGACTTCCAGGCGCCAGACGCCGGGCGCCAGCCGGTCGAGAAAGTAGGCGCCGGTGCCCGCGTAGGTAACCACCGGGGAGGAGCCCACGCCGGCCAGGTGCTGCAGCTTTGCTGGCTTCTTCGGGGCGGTGCGGGTGTTGTTGGTGTAGTAGAACTCCTCGTCGGTGTTCATTTCGCTCAGCTGCTCGCGGTAGCTGACGCGGAACGGGCCAAACACCGAATCGGCGGGGTAGCGGCGGAACTGCTGCCCGCGCTTCACCTCGCGGAACACTTTGCCGGCAATGAGCAGGCTCAGGGCCTTGCTCGGGGTGTAGGCCAGGTTCAGGTAGTGCGTCTGGTACTCGGTGTTGAAGGGCGCAATGGCCAGCGGATCGTAGGCAAACTGCGTGGCCCACTGAAACCCGGCCTCGCGGAAGCTGCGGGCCATCATCGGGTACATGACGGGCTGCAGCACGTCGGCCGACTCGAACTCGTACACCATCTTGGCCCGGCGCCGGAAGCGCGGGTCGTTGCGGTACGGAATGGGGTACTGGTCGACGTAGGGCAGCAGGTTGCCGCGCAGCTCGTGCCCGCTCACCAAGCCCTGCGGGTACCACTGAAAGGTGAGCCCGTCCACGTTGGCGTCAAGAATGGCCTCGTGCACGGCGAAATTCTCGGCGATGTTGTAGAAAATGGGCTTTTGCAGGCCAGTGGCCCGCATGGCCCGCACCATGCGGTTGGCGAAGTCCGTCACCTGCGCCTGGGGCTCGTGGTAGCGGGGCTCGTTGCACACCTCGAAGGCAATGATATCCGGGTCGTCGCGCAGCAGCCGCTTGGTGTAGGGGTTCTGGTGGTTCAGAAACTGCGTCAGGTACCGCTCCTGGGCCGCAATGGCGCGCGGGTTCACGTAGGCCTCGGCCTTGGAGTAGATGCTGGAAAAGCCGGTGCCGGTGTCGGGCTCGGGGTAGCCGTTGTTCCAGTAGGCAATGGGCGTCAGAATGGTCTTGATGCCGCGCTGCTTGAGCTCGGCCAACAGAAAATCGAGCAGGCGCAGGTGCTCGTTCGGCTGCAGGTTGCCCAGCGTATCGGTGATTTCCACGTCCCAGACGTGCACGCGGAAGGCGTCGACGCCCAGCCGGGTCAGGTGGTACACGTCCTGCCGTATGGCCTGCTCCACGTCGGCCCCCACGGCCTGGTGGGCTCGGTAAGCGTGGGCGAAGGGCGCGGTGTAATTCACCCCGAACAGGGCCACCTCGCGCTTGGTATCCTGCCAGCGCAGCACGCCTTGGTTGTCCACAAACACGCCGGCCGCGGGGGCGGGGGCGCGGCGCTGGGCCTGGGCCGGCAGCGTGAGGCCGCCCAACAGCAGCGGCAGCAATAGAAAACGCAGGAGCTTCATAAGCAGAGGCCGGCTGAAGGGCCGACGCGGGCTGGCAAAAGTACGGCTGCACGCGGCGCGCGGGTTAGCCCGGCCGCGCGCCCACTCGCCACGTGGGGCCGGCCGCGGCCTTCTGGATGCGGCGTAGCCCCGCCGCCCGTGCTACCTTTGTACCACCGGTGCCCAACCCGCGCCGGCTTTTTTATGCGCGTTGCCATCGTCATCAATACCAGCTGGAACATCTGGAACTTCCGCCGCAACCTCGTGCGCGCCTTGCAGCAGGCCGGCCACGAGGTGCTGGCCATTGCCCCGCCCGATGCCTATTCCGAGCGGCTGGAAACCGAGCTGGGCTGCCGCTACGTGCCCATCCTGATGGAAAACAAGGGCACCAACCCGGTAAAGGATGCCGCCCTCACGCGCCGCTTCTACCAGATTTACCGTCGCGAGCGGCCCGACGTCATCCTGCACTACACCATCAAGCCCAATATCTACGGCACCATTGCGGCCAAGCTGGCGGGCATTCCGTGCGCCAACAACGTGTCGGGCCTGGGCACGGTGTTCATCGTACAGAATATGGTGAGCAAGATTGCCCTGGGCCTGTACCGCTTCGCGTTCCAGTTTCCCAAGCGGGTGTTTTTCCAGAACGACGACGACCGGCAGCTGTTTCTGCAGCACAAGCTGCTGCGCAAAGAAATTACCGACCTCGTGCCCGGCTCCGGCATCGACGTGGACAAATTCCGGCCCGACTCCGCCGCGCCCGTGCGCCACGAGCCCTTCGTCTTCCTCATGATTGCCCGCGTGCTCTACGAAAAAGGCGTGGAGGAATACTTCGAGGCCGCCCGGCAGGTGCGCGCCGCGGTGCCCGGCACCCGCATTCAGCTGCTCGGCGGCATCGATGAGTCGGGCGGGGTAGGGGTGAAGCGCGTGGTGTTCGACGAGTGGATGAAGGCCGGCAACGTGGAGTACCTCGGCACCTCCGACGACGTGCCCGCCCACATCCGGCAGGCCGACTGCGTGGTGCTGCCCTCTTACCGCGAAGGCACGCCCAAAACCCTGCTCGAAGCCGCCGCCCTGGGCAAGCCCCTGGTCACCACCGACGTGCCCGGCTGCCGCGAAACCGTCGTCGACGGCGACAACGGTTACCTCTGCCAGGTGCGCTCGGCCGACGACTTGGCGGCCAAGATGCTGCAGGTGCTCGGCCTGCCCGACGCCGAGCTGCGGCGCATGGGCCAGGCCTCGCGCCGCCTGGCCGAAACCAAGTTCGACGAGCGGCTGGTGCTCGACAAATACCTGCGTACCGTGGCCGAAATCGGCCGCCGCTAATGCCTCTTGGGCGGCCGCTGCGTAGTTTTCGGCCGCCCTTCCCCTTGCCTCTCCCCCTACTTGCCCGATGGAAGTAATTCAGCACCCGATCAACGGGGTTATCGAGTTGGTGCCGCGCGTGTTTGGCGACGCCCGCGGTACGTTTTTCGAGTCGTTTAGCGCCCGGCTGCTGGCCGACAAAGCCGGCATCGAGGAAAACTGGGTGCAGGACAACCAGTCCATATCCGCCGCCGGCGTGCTGCGCGGCCTGCACTTTCAGCGCCCGCCCTACGCCCAGGCCAAGCTGGTGCGCGTGGCCCGCGGCCGCGCCCTCGACGTGGTGGTGGACATCCGCCGCGACTCGCCCACTTTCGGCCGGCACACCAGCACCCTGCTCACGGCCGAGCGCGCCAACATGCTCTACGTGCCCGTCGGCTTCGCCCACGGCTTCCTCGCCCTCGACGACGACACCATCTTCCTCTACAAGTGCTCGGACTACTACCACCCGGCTTCGGAAGGCGGGCTGCTCTGGAACGACCTGGACCTGGCCATCGACTGGGGCGTGGGCACGCCCAACGTGTCGCCCAAGGACGAAATCCTGCCCCGCCTAAGCGAGCTGGACAGCCCGTTTTAAAGGTGAAGTTGTGAAGGGTGAACTTGTGAATTGACGTTCTGCCGATTCACAAGTTCACCCTTCACAACTTCACAAAGTGTCGACCAGGGTCTCCAGGCCCATGCCGCGGGAGCCTTTCACCAGGATGAGGCGGCCTTCGAGCGGATGCTCGCGCAGCCAGTGCGCGGCCTGGGCCTTGGTGGCGAAGTGGCGGAAGCCCGGGCGTTGGGCCCGCTGCATTTCGGTGCCAATGAGCAGCACCAGACCGAATTCCTGCCGGGCCAGCAGGTCGCCGAGGGCGTGGTGCTCGGCGGTGCTTTCGTCGCCCAGCTCGAACATATCGGCCAGGATGGCCACTTTGCGGGCGGCCTCGCCGGGGCGGGCGGCCAGGCTGGCAATGGCGGCGGCCATCGACGAAGGATTGGCGTTGTAGGCGTCCAGAATCAGCTCGTTGCGCTCGGTGCGCACTAGCTGGGAGCGGTTGTTTTTGGGGTCGTAGGCGGCCAGGGCGGCGGCAATGTCGGCCGAGGGCACGCCGAAATGCGCCCCCACGGCGGCGGCGGCGGCCAGGTTTACGAAATTGTAGGCTCCGGTGATGGTGGCCGCCACCGGCGTGCCGTCGAACAGGCGCATGCTCACCTGCGGGGCGGCCGCGAGCAGCTCGGCCGGGTAGGTGTCGCCGGCGCTCGGGTAGGTCACGCGCGCGGGCACTTGCTGGCCTATTTCGGGCAGGCGCGCGTCCTGGGTGTTGACGAAGGCCGTGCCGCCGGTGGCGGCCAGGTAGCGAAACAGCTCGCCCTTGCCTTTGGCCACGCCCTCGGCCCCGCCGAAGCCCTCCAAGTGGGCCTTGCCGATGTTGGTGATAAGGCCGTGGGTGGGCTCGGCGTAGCGGCAGTAGCTGTCGATTTCGCCTTGGTGGTTGGCGCCCATTTCCACCACCGCCATGTCGTGCTCCTTGGGGTCGATGGTGAGCAAGGTCAGCGGCACGCCGATGTGGTTGTTGAGGTTGCCGCGGGTGTACTGCACCCGGTAGCGGCGGCCGAGCACGGCGCTGAGCAGTTCCTTGGTGGTGGTTTTGCCGTTAGAGCCCGTCACGGCCACCACGGGCAATTGCAGCTGCCGGCGGTGGTGGTGGGCCAGCTCTTGCAGGGCCAGCAGGGTGTCGGGCACGTAGCCGTAGCGCGCCGGGTCGGTGGCGGCCAGGGCGGCGTCGTCGACCACGGCAAAGCGCGCGCCCTGGGCCAGGGCCTGCGGGGCGAAGTCGGCGCCGCGGAAGGAAGGACCGTTCAGGGCCACGAACAGGGTCTGGTCCTGGGGCTGGCGCGAGTCGGTGCTCACGCTGCGGCACTGCTGAAAGCGGGCGTAGAGGTCAGGAATGGAAATCGGTGACATACCGGCGGGGGTGGCGTACATTGGGAACGGAACCAATTGGCTCCGGCGCAAATTTTGCTGTTTGTTCCAACCTAATTGTGTTTTCGGCAATCAACCCAGGTGAAACCCTGATTTTATGCTACACCGTGTACCTGTTTTACTGGCCCTGCTGCTGCCGCTGAGCCTGGCCGCCCAGACCACCCGGTTTGGGTTCGAGTTTCGCCCCCGCTTGGCGCCCGTGCTGGCTGCCGGCGACACCCTGCGCCGGGCCTGGGACGGCGGCCTCGACAGCCCCCAGTACTCCAACATCGACCTGAATGGCGACGGGCAGCAGGATTTGTTTGTGTTCGAGCGCATGACGGGCCGCGTGCTCACCTACCTGAACGCGGGCACCGGCACCAACAAGCGCTGGGTGTACGCCCCGGATTACGAGTCGTTGTTTCCGGCGGACCTCACCAACTGGGCGCTGCTGCGCGACTACGACTGCGACGGCCGCCCCGACCTCTGGGCGGCCAACAACGGGTCCGATGTGCGCGTGTACCGCAATACCGTTGGCCCGGGCGGGCGCCCCTCGTTTCAGCTGGTCACCGCGCAGCTCGAGTTTCAGCAGGTAGATGGCCGCCCGTCGCTGAGCGGCGTGTACGTGAGCCCCTACGACATCCCCGCTATTCAGGACGCGAACGGCGACGGGAAGATTGATATTTTGATTCCCAGCCAGATCGGCAACGGCACGCTGCAGTACTACCAGAACATCAGCACCGGCGCCTGCGGCGGGCTGCAGTTCAACTACCGCTCGGCCGAGGCCTGGGCCAACGTGCGGTTCTGCGGCCCCTCCGGCACCAGCTACGCCCCGGGCGGGGCCCAGTGCCGCCCGGCCGACCCCAACCCCGGCGCGGGCCGCATCAACCACACCGGCGGGGCGGCCCTGCTGCTGCAGGATTTCGACAACGACGGTGACCAGGACCTGCTTATCGGCCGCGACTTCTACGCCGAGCTGGCCGCCATCCGCAACTCGGGCACGGCCGCCGCGGCCAACACCAACGGCAGCAGCGTGCTCAGCAGCATTCCGAACGGGGCCGGGGCGGTGTCGGTCATCACTTACCCGGCGCCGTTTGTCGTCGACGCCACCCTGGACGGCACGCCGGATCTGGTGGTAGCCGCCGCCCAGGTCGACCACACCGACAAAACCAGCATGCGCAACAACGGGGTGTGGTTTGAAAACACCGGCACCGCCGCCGCCCCCGTGTACGTGCGCCGCACCGGCAGCTTCCTGCAAAGCCAGATGATTGACGTGAGCGAGGCGGCCGCCGCCACCTTCGGCGACATCGACGGCGACGGACGCGTGGACATGCTCGTGGCCAACGGCCGCGACCAGTACGGCACCTACTACACCAGCACCGACTACCGTTCCCAGCTGGCCTACTACCGCAACGTGGGCACGAGCCAGCAGCCGGTGTTCAGCCTCGTCACCAGCGACTACCTGGGCCTGTCGGCCAAGAACTTCAGCAACCTGCGCCCCACGTTGGTGGACCTTAACCGCGACGGCGCCCTGGACCTGGCCTTCGGCGGCACTTACATCGGCGCTTCGTTTATCTTCTACTACCTGAACACGGCCACGGCCGGCGCCGCCGTCACCTTCAACACGGCGCAGCTCAACAACCTCAACGGGCTCGGCAACCGCAGCCAGGACACCCCCTGCTTTACCGACGTGGACGGCGACGGCAACCTCGACCTGCTGCTGGGCACCTCGCCCGGCACCAGCGGCGGCTCGCTCTACTACTACCACCGCGACCCGGCCCAGCCCCTGGCCGATGGCTTTACGCTGGTGAGCGACGATTACGGCGCTATCCGGGCAGGCTCGGGGGCTCGCCCCCAGGGCCTGGCGCCCGCCGTGGCCGACGTAGACGGGGACGGCACGCCCGACCTGCTGACCATCGACGCCACTGGTACGATTCACCTCTACGCCAACTACCGCGCCCAAACCGGAGTGTTCTTCGACCGCACCGACCTGCTGCTCAACACCCTGACGAACCAGTACGAGGCCTCGCGCCTGGGCCGCACCGGCCGCTACCACTTGACCCTGGCCGACCTCAACGCCGACGGCACGCCCGAACTGGTGGCCGGCACCGAAACGGGCGGGCTGCTGCTCTTCGGCGCCCGCAACCGCGTGACCAGCGCCCGCAGCCAAGCCGCCGAGGCGCTGCCGCTGCAGGTGTACCCCAACCCCGCCCAGGCCGTGGTGACCGTGGAAACGCCCACCGCCACCCGCGTGCTGCTGCGCGACTTGCTGGGCCGCGTGGTACAGCCCGCCGACGCACCCCAGCGCCAGCACCAGTTGAACGTGGCCGGGCTGGCCGCCGGCGTCTACCTGCTCGAAGCTACGGACGCCACCGGCCGCCGCGGCGTGCGCCGTCTCACGGTGAAGTAGTGAAGTGGTGAAATGGTGAGTGCCGTTCGGGCACTCCTGCAATACGCCAACGGCCCCGGCAGCATCAGCTGCCGGGGCCGTTCATTTTCAAGGTTGACCGCAAGGAAGGATGAAGTGAATTATTACACTTCACAACTTCACAACTTCACAACTTCACAACTTCACAACTTCGCTCGTGCGCAGCTCGAATTCGTCGGCGTCGAGCAGGGCGGGGAAGCGGCTGCGGTAGGCCTCCAGGTCGGCGCGGCGCAGGGTGCGGGTGATGCTGGTTTCCTGGTTGCCAACTTCCACCAGGTATTCGCCTTTCATGTCGAGCAGGGCCGAGTCGCCGTCGTAGGGCTGGCCACTGGGGTCGAGGCCGAGGCAGTTCACGCCCATGGTGTAGGCCTGGTTTTCGATGGCGCGGGCGCGTAGCAGGGTTATCCAGGCGGTGCGCCGGGCGGCGGGCCAGTTGGCTACGTACAGCAGCAGGTCGTAGGGGTGGTGCAGGTCGTTGCGACTCCACACGGGGAAGCGCAGGTCGTAGCAAATCAGCGGGCAGATGCGCCAGCCGCGCCACTCCTCAATCAGACGTTGCTGCCCGGCGGCGTACACCTCGTGCTCCCCGGCCATGCGGAAGAGGTGGCGCTTGTCGTAATGGCTGTACGAGCCGTCGGGACGCACCCACAGCAGGCGGTTGTAGAAGCGGCCCTCCTCGTCGCGCGTCATCACGCTGCCCGTCACCACGGCGTCGCGGCTGGCGGCCAGCTGGCGCATCCACGTCAGCGTCGGGCCTTCGGCCGGTTCGGCCCAATGCTCGGCGTCCATGCTGAACCCGGTGCTGAACATTTCGGGCAACACAATCAAGTCGGTGGCAACGGAAATTTCGGCAACGTGCGCGGCCAGCTCGGCCCGATTGGCGGCGGGCGCGTGCCATTTTAGGGCGAGCTGAACAAAGGAAACGGTGAGGTCGGACACGGAGAAAGGGCGCTATGGGTATTTCCCGAGCATGTTACTGAATTGCGTTCATAAAGCCAAATTGAAATATATATAGTCCTAATAATAGGTTGTTATTATGCAATAATTACTAAGGTCTAAGGGATACCAGTCAGCGAATCAATGACTTATCGTTGGGTGCTGAAATGGTTCAGCCGTTCGGCGGCGGCCCGTAAGGTGTCGTCCTGCTTGGCAAAGCAGAAGCGGACCAAACCGGGGTCGGTGCCATCATGGTAAAAGGGCGACACGGGCACCACCGCCACGCCGGCCTCCTGCGTGAGGCGGCGGGCAAAGGCCACGTCGTCCTCGCCGGGCGCCAGCTGCTGGTAGCGGGCGAGTTGGAAGTAGGAGCCCTCGGAGGGCAGCAGCTCGAAGCCGGTGCCTTGCATGAGCTGCCCGAACAGGTCGCGTTTCTGCTGCATGAAGGCGGGCAGGTAGTCGTAGCTGCCGGCGTCGCCGAGCACGTCGGCAATGGCCAGCTGAAAGGGCGTGCTCACGGCGAAGGTCACGAACTGGTGCACGCGGCGCACTTCGGCGCTGAGTGCGGGCGGGGCCACGCAGTAGCCCACTTTCCAGCCGGTGGCGTGGTAGGTTTTGCCAAACGACGACACCACGAAGGCCCGCGCACGAAGCTCCGCGTGCTGCAGGGCCGAGCGGTGCGGGCGCCCGTCGAAGGTCATGTGCTCGTACACTTCGTCGGAGAGCAGCAGGGCCTCGGTGCCGCGCAGCAGCTCGGCTAGTTGCTGCCAGTCGGCCTCGGTCCACACCGTGCCGGTGGGGTTATGCGGGGTGTTCACCATCACCAGGCGGGTGCGCGGGCTCAGGGCAGCTTGCACCCGGTCCCAGTCGGGTCGGAAGCTGGGCAGGCTGAGCGGCACGTACACGGGCCGCCCGCCCGCCAGCCGGATGGCCGGGGCGTAGGAGTCGTAGGCCGGCTCGAGTACCAGTACTTCGTCGCCGGGGCGCACCACGGCCGTGATGACGGCAAACAGGGCCTCGGTGGCGCCGCTGCACACGGTAATGTCGGTGGCCGGGTCGGGCGCCGCCACGCCGTAGACGCGGGCGGTTTTGGCGGCAATCAGCTCGCGCAGGCGCGGCAGGCCGGGCATGGGCGCGTACTGGTGCTGGCTGCCTTGGGCGTGGCGCACGAGGGCTTCGGTAAGGGCCGCGGGCGGGTTAAAGTCGGGGAAGCCCTGGGCGAGGTTGATGGCGCCGTGCTCGGTGGCCAGCTGGGTCATCACCGCGAAAATGCTGGTGCCGACGTCGGGGAGTTTGGAGGTAAGCACAGAGCGCGCAGGTAATAGTGGGAATTCCAGGCAAGTAACGCAGGCGCAATCAACGCGGCAAACGGTGCCGGCCCCGCGCCGGCATCAGCGCAGCGCCAGCGCCAAGCTGAGCAAGGGGAACAGCCGCCCTTCGTCGTCACCGGCGGGCCGCAAAGAGGTGGACTGGTACAACGGAGGCAATAGCAGCTCGTGCGCAACGCGTTGGCGGAAGGCCGCATCCGCAGCCAGCCGCTCGCCAACCAGGTTCAGAAAACGCAGCAGCTGGGTTTGGTTTGCATGGTTCCACAACGGGCTGTCCAGCCAAAGACAAAAGCCGTAGGCTGCGGCCCCGGGCTGGTGCACCGAACGGATCTGCTGGCCCTGGAGCAGCACCTGCGCCAGCACGGATTCCGGCGAGCCGGCCTGGCGAAACTGGTAGGCCAGCATCGGCAAGCCGACGGTTTCCAGCAGGATGGTAGTCTGGCGGTTTAGTGTGGTCAACATCCAGCCTTGCGCTGCGCTCGAGCGGCTGTGGTTATTCGGCCCGCGCCGCCCCGTTTTCCGCGTTGGGCAGCTTCACCCGGAACGTGGTGCCCTCGCCTACCTGGCTTTCCACCTCCAGCTGCCCGCCGTGGGCCTGCACCAGGCGCTGCACCAGATACAGGCCAGTGCCCGAGCCGGGCACGTGGTCGTGGAAGCGGCGAAACAGCTGGAACAGGTCCTTGCCGTGGCGCGCCAAATCAATGCCCAGGCCGTTGTCTTGCACGGTGAGCTGGGTGCCGCCGGCGGGCAGGCGCTGGGTCCAGACGCGGATGCGGGGCGGCCGGTCGGGGGCGCGGTACTTCACGGCGTTGCTGAGCAGGTTGTAGAGCACGCTCTGCAGGTTGGGTCGGATAAACTCCACGGCCGGCACCTCGGCAAAGTCCGTTTCGACCACGGCGCCCGTGTTGCGGATCTGCTCCCCAATGCTGTGCAGCACCTCCTGGGTGAGGCGCTCCAGGCGCACCTGCTCGGGGGCCGCAGTTAGGTTGTGCTTTTGCGCCTGCACCAGCGCCGACAGCTCCTGAATGGTGGTGTAAATCTGCTCCAGCGAGTGTTCGAACATTGTCACCAGGGCCGGCGCCTCGGGGTCGTCGAAGCGGGCCGAGCGCACCAGCTCGTGGAAGATGCCGCCCATGTTGTCGATGGGCTGGCGTAAATCGTGGGAGGCGGTGTAGACGAAGTTGTCCAGGTCCTGGTTGATGCGCACCAGCTCGGCGTTGCGGGCTTCCACCTCGTGCTGAAAGCGCTTGTAGTCGTCGATATCGGTGCTGGTGCCAAACCAGCGCACGATGCGCCCGTCGGCGTCGCGCATGGGGCGGGCCCGGTGCAGGTGCCAGCGGTACTGCCCGTCGGCAGCGCGGCGCAGGCGGTTTTCGTGCTCGTGCACGCGGCCCAGGCGCACGTTGTCGCCGAGCGTGCGTTCGGCCAGGGCGCGCTCGGGCTCGGGAACCAGCGTGCCCCAGCCGTGCTGCTGCACCTCGGGCAGGGTCAGGCCGGTGTACTTCTGCCATTCCTCGTTCAGGAAGCTGGGCGTGCCGTCGGGCTCCAGCGTCCACACCAGCTGCGGAATGCTGTCGGCCAAGAAGCGAAACTCCACCTCGGAGCGGCGCAGCTCGGCCTGCAGCTCGTACTGCTCGTGGATGTCGGTGTTGGAGCCGAAAAAGCGCAGCACCTCGCCGTCGGGCCCCAGCTCGGGCACGCCGTGCACCAGGTGCCAGCGGTACTGCCCATCGCGGCGGCGCAGGCGCGCTTCCATCATGAAAGAGCGGCGCGTTTGCAAGGCGGTCAGCAGGCGGGCGCGGGTGGCGGCCGCGTCGCTGGGGTGCAGGGCCAGCTGCCAGCCGGCTTCGGGCCCGAGCACCGCCGGGTCCTGCGGGTTCTGGCCCGTGAGGCGAAACCACTGCGGGCTCAGGTAGTCGAGCCGGCCCGCGGCGTCGGCCGTCCAGATGATGTGCGGCACGCTTTGGGTGAGGAAGCGGAAGCGCTCCTCCGAGCGCCGCAGCCGCTCGTGCAGCTCCTGCTGCTCGTGCACGTCGGTGAGCGAACCGTACCAGCGGCTGAGGCGGTCCTGGGCGTCGAATACGGGCAAGGAGCGGACCAGGTGCCAGCAGTAGTGCCCGTCGTGGCGGCGCAGGCGCAGCTGGGTGGTCCAGGGCGTGCGGGCGCGGCGGGCGCGGGCAAACGAGGTGGCCACCGGCGCCAGGTCGTCCGGGTGCACGAAGCTGCGCCAGTCGCGGCCGCGGCCGGCCAGGGTGGGCACGCCGGTGTAGTGGCCCCACTGCGGGCTCACGTACACGATGCGGCCGCTAGGGGCTTGGCTGAAGCTGATGAGCGGCAGCGCCTCCGTCATGGACCGCACCTGCTCGTTGCGGCGGCGGCCGGCGGCGGCCAGCCGCTCGCTGCGCTGCTGGGCCTGCACGCGCTCGGTGGCGTCGATGGCAAAAAAGAGCACACCCTGCACCAGCCCTTGCTCGGTCAGCAGGGGCTGCAGTGTCAGGTCGTAGTAGCGGCGGGTGTGCTGGCCAGTCACGGCGTTCAGCCAGTCGAGCAGGCGGGCGGGTTGGGTAAGGGTCCGGCCGCTGCGGTAGGCCTCGTCGAGCAGGTCCAGCAACCCCTGCTCCTGAAACTCGGCCACGGTTTCGCGCACCGACCAGCCCACCCGCAGGCGGCCGCCGAGCAGGGCCTGAAAATTGGGCGTGACAAAGGAGCAGATGTGCTCGGTGCCGAACAGGGTGGCCACGTAGGCCGGCACCTCGCCCAAAATCTGCTGCAGCTGCCGGTCCTTGGCCAGCAGGCGCTGCTGCACGCGCTTGGCGTCGTCGATGTCGGTGCAGGTGCCCAGCCACTGGCTCACGCGGCCCTGGGCGCTGCGCAGGGGCAGGGCCTGCACCAGAAACCAGCGGTAGCGGCCGTCGTGGGCGCGCAGGCGCAGCTCGGCGCGGTAGGGCTCGGCCCCGGCCAGGGCCAGCTGCCAGCGCTGGGCCGCGGCGGGCGCGTCGGTTGGGTGCAGGGCGGTGGTCCAGGCTGGGTCGGGGGCGCTCAGGCCGGGCAGGCCGGTGTAGTCGAGCCAGCGCTGGTTGAAGTAGTCGGGCTGGCCCTGGGCGTTGGTGGTCCAAACGAGCTGCGGAATAAACTCGCTCAGAAACCGGAACTGCTCCTGCTGGCGGCGCACGCCGGCGGCGGCGGTGGGCGGCGGGGCGGGCAGCGCCAAGACGTAGCGCAGCTCGGCTGCGGCCTCGGCGGGCACGGGGCGCAGCAGCAGCGCCTGCAGGCCCGCGGGGGTGTGCAGCTGCACGGTGAGTTCCCGGCGGTGCTGCCCGAGGGCGCGCAACAGCTCCTGCCAGTCGGGCCCGGGGCCGGCCAGGGGCAGGGCGGTAGCGGCGTCGGTGCCCACCAGTGCCGCCACCGGGCGTCCGAGCCACTGGCACATAGCCGCGTTGGCGGCCGCCACGGTGTGGTCGGCCGTCAGGGCCAGGTGAGGCGTCGGTAAGGCGTCGAACAGGAGCCCGAAATCGGGGGCTGGAGACGAGAGCATGACGGCGCGGAAGCGGGCTAAACGGTGGGGCAGCGTAGTCAAAGATACGTAGGTGGGCCCGGCCGCCGGGCGCCCCCCAGCCGGTAATCCGAAAATTTCTGCCCGAAACGCCCCTGGAAGCGCAACCCGGGCGCCCGGGTTGCCGTTTACGGCCGATTGCTCTTTCCCACCCGCATGGCGCTACGCTTACTTCACCAGGATGCAGTCATTCATATTGCCTACGACACCGCCAACGACTGGCTGCTGGCCGAGTGGCAGGCCGAGCAAGACTCGTTTTCGGTGCAGGCCGGGGCGCTGAAAATGCTGGACCTACTGCGGCAAGAAGGGGCCCGCAAGGTGCTCAACGACAACCGCCGGGTGCAAACCATCTGGGCCGATGCGGCGGAATGGGGCGGCAAGGTGTGGTTTCCGCTCATGGCCGAGGCCGGGCTGGAGTACTTCGCCTGGGTGTATTCGCCCAACGTGTACAGCCGCCTAAGCACCGACCTCACGCTGCAACACACGAGCAAGCCCGTCGTACTGACCTTTGACAGTCTCGATACGGCCAGTGCGTGGCTGCGGCAGGTGTAAGCCCGGCCGGAGCGGCGGCCGGCGGGGCTGCGCGCCACCGTTAGCTGCCTATCCATGCTCCGCCACCTATACCACGACGAGGCCGTGCGCCTCGACTACGACCCCGACCACCGCTGGCTCTACGCCGACTGGCAGCCCCGCCAAGACGTGCGCAAGGTGCAGCTCGGCTGCGCCACCCTGCTGCATTACGCCCGGGAGCACGGCTGCCACAAAGTGCTCAACGATAATCGTTTGGTGTGCAGCTTGTGGGCCGACGCCGCGGAATGGGTCGGTACTGACTTTCTGCGCGAACTAAGCGAATCCGGGGTGCAGTACATTGCCTGGGTGTACGCCCAAAGCATCTACGGCCGCTTGAGCATCAACCAAGCCCTGGCCTACGCCCAGCAGCCCACCATCCGCGCCTTCGACGACGTGGAGGCCGCCGCCGCCTGGCTCGACAGCTGCGCCGGGTAAAGCTGGGTGGGGTGTTTGCGGGTTGGCGGAGGGAGCCGCCGGGCCGCCGGAACGCGGATTCGTAAACGCCGGCCCCGCCGCCCCGCCTCCCGCCCGCAGCGGGTTGGAAATGCGGGCCGGGCTGGGCAGCTTTACCGCTGATGCTCCGTCCCACTTTGCTTGCTCCGCTGCTCGTGCTGGGCTTGGGCGCCGTTTCGGCGGCCGCCCAGAGCCTGCCCATCCTCGACCAAAACCCGCCCGAGCTGCGCTGGCAGCGCGTGCGCACCCCGCACTTTCGGGTGCTCTACCCCGCCGGCTTCGACTCGGCCGCCCAGCACACGGCCCGGCGCCTGGAGCAGGCCCACGCCGCCGGCACGCAGTCTTTGGGCGTGCGGGCGCGGCCCCTGACGGTGGTGCTGCAAACGCAAACCACCGTCAGCAACGGCTTCGTGACGTTTTTGCCGCGCCGGGCCGAGTTCTTCGTGGTGCCCCCGCAGGACATGAGCCTGGGCACCGTCGACTGGCTTGACCAGCTGGTGGTGCACGAGTTTCGGCACGTGGGGCAGTTCGACAAGGCCCGGCAGGGGCTGGGCCGGGTGCTGGTGCCCCTGCTCGGCGACGGAGCGCTGGGCGTGATGGCGGTGGGGGTGCCGCCGTGGTTTTTCGAGGGCGACGCCGTGGGCACCGAAACGGCCCTGACGCGCAGCGGCCGCGGGCGCATTCCCAATTTCGACGTGGGCCTGCGCGCCAACCTGCTGGCCGGCCGCCGCTACTCCTACCAGGAGGCCGTGGGCGGCTCCTACCGCCACCAAGTGCCCAACTGGTACACGCTGGGCTACTTCCTGACTTCGTACGTGAAAAGCCACTACGGCCCCGACGCCTGGGACCGGGTGCTCGACCACTACTACCGCTTTCCGTTCTACCCGTTCTCGTTTTCGGCCGGCATCCGCCACGTCACCGAGCTGAAGGTGGAGCAGGTGTACCAGCGCGCCATGCAGGAGGCCGACTCGGTGTGGCGCCGGCAGCAGCCGGAGCGGGCCCTGACCGCGGCCCGCGACTTCAGCGGGCAGGCTGGGGAAAAGGTGTACACCAACTACGAGTTTCCGCAGTACCTCACCGACAGCACCGTGCTGGCCCTGAAATCGGGCCTGGGCGACATTGCGCAGTGGGTGCGACTGGGCCGCCACGGCCGCGAGGAGAAGGTGTTCGTGCCGGGGCTGTTGCACCTGCCCGAGGCCCTGAGCGTGGCCGCCGGCAAGGCCGTGTGGCCCGAGTACCAGCCCGACGCGCGCTGGGGGCAGCGCACCTACTCCGAGCTGCGCGTGCTCGACCTGGCCAGCGGCCGGCTCACCCGCCTGACCCGCCGCACGCGCTACACCAGCGCCGCCCTCTCGCCCGACGGCACGCGCCTGGTGGCCACCGAAACCGACGCCAGCTACCGCCACCACCTCGTCGTGCTCGACGCGCGCACCGGCGCCGTGCTCCAGTCCTGGCCCAACCCCCAGAACCGCCTGTACCTGCAGCCTCGTTTTCTGCCCGACGGCCAGCGCGTGGTGGCCGTGGTGCTCGACAAGGCTGGCAAAACCATCGAAGTGCTCGACTCGGGCACCGGCGCGGCCCGGGCTCTGCTGCCCACGGCCAACGTGAACCTCTCGAATCCGCAACCCTGGCGGGACTACGTGCTCTACAACTCCCCGCAGTCGGGCGCCGATAACATCCACGCCGTCAGCCTGAGCACCGGGCATACCTACCAGGTGACAAGCCGGCCGCTGGGCGCCTACCACGCCGCCGTGGCCCCCGACGGACGCCACCTCGCCTTCCACGACTTCCGCGCCCAGGGCAGCCGCATCGTGGAAATGCCCCTGGACCCGGCCACCTGGACGCCCGCGCCGGCCCCGGCCGCCGACCCCGAGCGGTTGTACTCCGCCCAGCTCACCGCCACCGACCCGGGCGCCCCGCGCCTGCGCCCGCAGCTCACGGCCGCCGATTCGGCCGGGCGCTTTCCGGTGCAGCGGTACTCGCCGTTGGCCCACGCTTTCCACGTGTTCAGCTACGGGCTGGTGCAGAGCCCCGAGGGCACGGGCCTGAGCCTGGGCATCCGCTCCCAGGACTACCTGAGCACCACCCAGGCCATTGCCGGCGTCTCCTTCGACCAGACCGAGCGCACCGGCGCCGTGTTTGCGGGCCTGAGCTACCAGGGCCGCTACCCGGTCTTCGACCTCGACCTGACCCACGGCGGCCGCGACGCGGGCATCGTGGTGGGCGGCACCGAGTACCGCGACCAGTGGCGCTACACCCGCCTGCGCACCGGCCTGCGCCTGCCGCTCACGCTCACCCGCTCGAAATACCTGCAAGCCCTCACGCTGGGCGCCTACTACCTGCACGAGGAAGTGCGCGGCTACGACCTGCCCCGGCGCTACCTGCGCGACGTGGGCCCGAACAACCCGCTCAACGCCGTCGAAACCACGCTCAGCTACGCCCGGCAGCTCAAGCAAAGCGCCCGCGACGTGGGGCCGCGCTGGGGCCAGGCCCTGCTGCTGACCGGCCGCCTCACGCCCTTCGGCCGCGGCCTCGACGCGCGGCAGTGGGGCGCCATCGGCAGCCTGTACTTCCCCGGGCTGGGCAAGCACCACTCCCTGCGCCTGCGCGCCGGCTACCAGCGCCTGCAGCAGCGCGAGTACCAGTTTGCCCCGGCCGTGTTCTTTCCCCGCGCCTCCAGCTACGTGGGCTTCGACCGGCTGGCCGTGGGCAGCGCCGAGTACCGCCTGCCGCTCTTCGATACGCACTGGGCCGCCGGCCGCTGGCTGTACGTGCAGCGCTTCAAGGGCACGGCCTTCGTCGACGTGGGGCGGGGGCGCTCCGGCCCCACCGTCGGCCGCGACTACCGCGACGTGGGCGGCTCGGTGTCGGTGGTGTTCAACTTCCTGCGGCTGCGCACCCCGCTCGAAACTGGCCTGCGCTACGCCTACGATACCTACCGGGGGCAGTGGCGCCTTGATCCGCTGGTGCTCGATATCGGCATCTAACGGGCTTGATGCGGGCCGGCGGCCTGAGTCAGTTCGCGCGTCGAAACAGAAAAATAAACGCGCTGTAAAATAGGATGGTGCCGAGAGGGTGAGCGAAAAATGTCGGGCTTGCTAAATCCGCTGCCGGGCTGGGCGGCGTAGGTCGCCGCACATTCAGTCACTCACTCCTCTCGATGAAAAAGAACCTGTTTTCCCTGGCTCTGATTGCCCTGCTCGGTGGCGTTTCGTACTCGGCTTCGGCGCAGTCGGCTCAACTTTCGCCTAACAGCGTGATGGTGGGCGGCATGGCCATGCTGCCGAGCAAAAACATTGTTGAAAACGCCGTGAACTCCAAGGACCACACCACGCTGGTAGCCGCCGTGAAAGCCGCCGGCCTGGTGGAGACGCTGCAGGGCAAAGGCCCCTTCACCGTCTTCGCTCCGGTCAACGACGCTTTCGAAAATCTGCCCGCTGGTACCGTAGAAAGCCTGTTGAAGCCCGAAAGCAAGGCCGCGCTGACCAAGGTGTTGACCTACCATGTGGTGGCCGGCAACATGACCGCCGACAAGCTGATGGCCGCCATCAAAGCCGGCAAGGGCAAGGCCACGCTCAAGACCGTGAGCGGCGGCACGCTGACCGCCATGATGAACGGCCCGCACAACGTGGTGCTCGTCGACGAGGGCGGCAACGTGGCCAGCATCTCGACCTACGACGTGCTGCAGAGCAACGGCGTGATTCACGTCATCGACAAAGTGCTGCTGCCGAAATAAGCTGCCGGCCCTACCCCTTACAGCCCCGTCAACTGCCCGCAGTTGACGGGGCTTGGTGTTTTGTCAGGAATTGTACTGTGGATAGTTGTGCTCCGGCCGCGGCAGTAGCCGACCGGCCGCCCGCCCGGGCCAACAAAAAAGCCCCGCCGGGAGGTGAAACCGGCGGGGCAGTAAAGACGGGCAGCAAGACGCGGCTTAGGTGCCGGGCTTCTTGATCAGCTCCGGAAAGGCCTGCGCGAAGTGGTTGTAGCGCGGCGTCGACACGTTGCGGATGTAGGGGTTGTCGGGGTGGTTGACGAAGTAATCCTGGTGGTAACGCTCGGCCGGGTAGAAAGCCTTGAACGGCACCACCTGCGTCACGATGGGGTTCGAGTAGAGCTTGGCAGCGGTGACGCGCTTGATTTCCGCCTCAATCTGCTGCTTTTCCTGCGGGGTGCGGTAGAAGGCAATGGAGCGGTACTCCTCGCCCGCGTCGGGGCCCTGGCGGTTGAGCGTGGTGGGGTCGTGCTGCACGAAGAACACCTTCAGCAGCGTCGGGAAGCTGATGACCTTAGGGTCGTAGTAGACCTGAATGGCCTCGGCGTGGCCGGTGCCGCCGCGGCCCACCTGTTCGTAGGTGGGGTTGGGCACGGTGCCCCCCGCGTGGCCCGAAATGACGGTGCGCACGCCCTTCAGGCTTTCGAACACGTGCTCGGCGCACCAGTAGCAGCCGCTGGCAAACGTGGCCACGGCCTCGCCCGGCAGGGGCTTGGGCAGCTCGGCAAAGCGGTGGTCTTCCTGGGGCGGCGTGGCGCCCGCGCCGGAGCGGGCTTCGCAGCTGACCGCGCCCAGCGCCGCCAGCAGTAATACAAGCAGTTGTTTCATTCGGAGCATATCTGCTTCAACATACGAGCGGGCAGATTGATTCGGATGCGGCCCCGGCAAAACGCGGCGGGGCGGGCGTTGGCAAGCTCGGGCAAAACCAATTGGCTGCAAGCGGGGTAGGAGGAAAACCTACCAACCCCAACCAACACCGACCAAGATGAACTTCCGACCGATAACGGTGCTGCTCCTGTTGCTGGGCTGGCTGAGCGCCTGCTCGTCCGTCAACGTGCAGGAAAAAGCCAACGTGGATTACTCGCAGTACCGCACCTACGCCTGGGCCGATACCGAGGTGAAAACCGACAACACCCAGGGCCCGGCCCTGCGCAGCCAGCTGCAGGACGGCGTGCTGCGCCCCGCCATCGACGCCGAGCTGGCCAAGCGGGGCCTGACGCAAGCTACCTCCGGCCGCCCCGACCTCTACCTGACCTACCACCTCTACGTGGAGCAGGCCGAGCGTACCGTGGCCAACCCGCCCAACCCCGCCGTGCCCGTGAGCTACCCCTACCTGGTGCGCTTCCGCGGCGCTCTGGTCCCCGTCAACTACACCTATTGGTACCAGGCCCCTAGCGGCTACCGCACCGAAACCTACCAGGAAGGCATGCTGGTGCTCGATTTCATCGACGCCAAGACCAACAACATGATTTGGCGCGGCTCCGTGTCCGACGCCGTCAACAACCCCGCCCGGGCCGGGGAACGGTTTGCCGAATCGGCCCGCGACATCCTCGACAAATTCCCGGTGAAGGAGCGCAAGTAAACTTCGGCGCTGCTTTTGACGCGGCAGCCAACGGCCCGGCCTGAATTCCGTACTACGCGGAGTTTGGGCCGGGCCGCTTGGCGCTTGGTCCCGGCGCTACGTCCTCCTCCCACCCGCTACCCGGCTGCCGCATGGCCCTCAATACCCTCTTCGCAAGCGCCTACCTGACCATTGCCTACGACTACGCCAACGACTGGCTTTACGCCAACTGGACCGGCGAGCAGGACTACGACTCGGTGCACGCGGGCTGCCTGCACATGCTGGAGGTGCTGAAGCAGGAGCGCTGCCACAAAGTGCTCAACGACAACCGTGAAGTCACCAGCATGTGGTCGGAAGCGGCGGAGTGGGGCGGCACGGTGTGGTTTCCGCTCATGGCCGACGCCGGGCTGGAGTACTTCGCCTGGGTGTACTCGCCCAACCACTACAGCCGCCTGAGCACCGACCTGATGCTGAGCCACACCACCCGCCCGCTGGTGCTGGCCTTCAACGACGCGGCCATTGCCCAGGCCTGGCTGCGGCAGATGTAACGGGCCGGAACGGGTTTTCGGAAGCACACAGAACCGTAACCCGTTGTCAACCTGGGCTACGCCGACCGTCGGTTCGCTCTGCGCAGTCTGTATTCAACTAGCTTCAACGCCCGTCGGAGCCGCCGCCCGGGCGGCTTAGCTGTTTTCTAGGGGCCGCTCGTCAATCCGCGAGGTGTGCTTGGTGTCGGCCATGCGCCAGTAGACCAGCAGCGAGACGGCCGCGCACAGCGTCACGTACCAGTAGTAGGCCGACTCCACGCCCCATTGCTTGGCTTGCAGGGCCGCGTACTCGGCCGAGCCACCGAAAACGGCCACCGTCAGGGCGTAGGGCAGGCCCACGCCCAGGGCGCGGATGTGGGTCGGAAACAGCTCGGCCTTCACCACGGCGTTGATGGCCGTGTAGCCGCTCATGATGACGATGGCCACCACCAGCAGGCCAAAGGCGGCCCAGGTACTGCTGGCGCGGGCCAGCAGCGTAAGCAGGGGCACAGTGCCCAGGGTGGCGCCCACGCCAAAGAAGAGTAGCAGCGGCCGGCGGCCCACCCGGTCGGAGAGGGCGCCCATCAGCGGCTGCAGCACCAGGGCCACGGCCAGCGTCCAGAACGACACCTGCGCCGCTTGTTCCTTGCTGAAGCCGGCGGTGTTGACCAGAAACTTCTGCGCGTAGGTGGTGAAGGTATAGAACACGATGGTGCCGCCCAGCGTGAGGCCCACCACCGTCAGCACCTCGCGCGGGTGGCGCAACAGCACGCGCAGCTTGCTTTCCGGGGCCGCCTCGGGTGCCGCGGCCTGCTGGCTGAACGACTCGGTTTCGGCCATGTGGCGGCGCAGGTACAGCGCCACCAGCGCCGCCGCCGCCCCAATGACGAAGGGCACGCGCCAGCCCCAGCGCTGCAGCTCGGCCGGCGTGAGCCCCTGCTGCAGGCCCAGCTGCACTAGCAAGGCCAGCAGCTGCCCGGCCAGCAAGGTCACGTACTGAAAGCTGGAGTAGAAGCCGCGGTGCCGCTCGTCGGCCATTTCGCTCAGGTACGTGGCCGAGGTACCGTACTCCCCGCCCACGCTCAGGCCCTGCAGCAGCCGCGCCAGCACCAGCAGCACCGGCGCCGCCCACCCGATTTGCTCGAACCCCGGCGTGAGGGCAATGAGCAGGGAGCCGCCGCACATCAGCAGCACCGAGAGCAGCAGGGCCGCTTTGCGTCCGTGGCGGTCGGCGTAGGTGCCCATCAGCCAGCCGCCCAGGGGCCGCATCAGAAAGCCCACCGCAAACACCGCGGCCGAGTTGAGCAGCTGCAGGGTGAGGTTGCCGCTGGGAAAGAACACCGGGGCGAAGTACAGGGCAAAGGCGGAGTACACGTACCAGTCGTACCACTCCACCAGGTTGCCGATGGAGCCGCTGATGATGGACCGGATGCGGGCGCCGGCGGTGCGCGGGGCAGAAGCGGGGGGCAAACTCATAGGACCGCAAGATGGCACCTCGCCGCCGAACCGCGGGCCGACCACGCGGCGGTGCTCACCGGCCGCGCTCGGAACGTCGGCATTACCTGCCGCCGGTCAGAATACCAGCCACCCGGCGGTATTTGTAATTATTCCTGGCAAAAATTGTAGGCACGCCGACAATTCTCCGATAATGCTCGTATTATTCGGATACCGTCCGTTCCCCATTCCCCTTGTTTCCGATACACCTATGCCTGCCACGCGTGATTACCTCAAGAAAAGAGCCTTGCTCGTTGAAAGCGTGAAGAGCTTTCACCACCAGCTGCAGGAAGCGTCGGGCCACGAAACGGCTTTGAAGGTGTACTGCCGGGCGCTGTGCCAATGGGCCGAAGACCCCAACACCGACCTGCACCAAGCCGAACGGCTGCTCGACGAAATCCGCCACGTGTCGCAGCTGGAAGACCTCGACGACTGGAACGATTAACCGCGGTCAACCCCCACAGCTACCAGCATCACCCCAACGGCAGCTGCGCAACTCTGCTTCTCCCAACCGCTACGCCGTTCAGCCTTCGATATCGAGCTGCACCGGGCCGCCCACGGCGTAGCCAGTGCAGGTCAGCACCAAGCCGCGGGCCAGGTCGCGCTCGGTCAATACCTCGTTGTAGCTCATCCACACCCGGCCCTGGGTGCAGCGGGCTACGCAGTTGCCGCAGCGGCCGGCCTCGCAGCTGTAGGGCAGGCGCAGGTCGTGGCGACGGGCCGCTTGCAGGATGGTAGCCGGGTGCTGGGCCTCGAACGTGTAGGCGCGCCCAGCCCAGTGCACTGTCACGGCGTGCGCGTCGGTGTCGGGCGGGAGCAGCGGGGGCACGTAGGCCGGTTCGGTCACGAAGTTTTCGCGCCGAATGTGGTCGGTGGGCACGTGCAGCTCGCGCAAGGCGTAGGTGCACATGCGCATGTAATTCAGCGGTCCGCACACGTAGGCTAGTAGTGCGCTCGGCGGGGCTGGGGCGTACTGCCGCACCAGCTGCTCCAGCAGCTCTTTGTAGAGGTGGGCCCGGGCCAAATCGGGCGCGTTGCTGTACAGCCACTCGATGCGCAGCTGCTGCGGGTGCCGGGCGGCCAGGGCTTCCAGTTCGGTCCGGAAAATGGTGGTAGCCGGCGCGTGGTTGGAGTACACCAGCACCACCGGCAGCCCGGGCTGCGTAGCCAGCAGCGTTTTCAGCAAGGAATAAACGGGCGTGATGCCCGAGCCGGCCGCCAAGAACCACACCTGCTGCACCGCGCTCAGGTCTTCGGGCAGGGTAAACAGGCCCGCCGCGCCGGTAGTCAGCAGCACGTCGCCGGGCCGGGCGCGGTCGACGAGCTGGCGCGAAAACAGCCCGTTGTCGATGCGCTTGACGGTAAGGGCCAGCGGCTCGTCCAGGGCCGGGCTGGAGCTAAGCGAGTAGGAGCGCCGCGTTTCCCGCCCGTGGGCGTGCTGCACCAGCGTGAGGTACTGGCCGGCGCGGTAAGCGAGGGGCTGCTCGTCGGCGGGGGCCAGCAGCAGCGTGCGGGTGTCGGCGGTTTCGGGGTGCACGGCCAGGACGCGCAGCGGGCGGTAGGGCGAGTCGGCGGAGGGCATAAGCGGAAAACGGAGTCGGCAGCAAATTCGCGACTGGCGCGCAATCGGCGGCGCCCGGCTACCCTGCAGAAAGGCAGGGCGGCCGGGCGCCGGGTGTTGGGGTTGCGGAAAAAGGACGGATGCCAACTTACGCAGGCTAAGCCATTTAGTTGGCCTTTCGCGGAATTAAGTTTTGGCTTTCGGTGAATTTTTTGTCCGCAACCGCGAAAAAAAGCGGCTAGCTCAGCTGCAGCCGGGCCAGCTCCCCGTCGATAAACGCCAGGTCTTCGGTCGAGAGCTGCACGTCGATGGCGCGGGCGTTCTGCTCGGCCTGCGCGGCGTTGCGGGCGCCCACCAGGGCCACGGTCAGGCCCGGCTGCGCCAGCGTCCAGCGAATCACCAGCTGGCCCAACGTGGCGTTTTTGGCGTCGGCCAGCGGCCGCAGCCGGTCCAAGAAGGCGTTGACGCGGGTTACGTTGTCGGGGGTGAAGAGGCGGTGCGTGGCGCGCAGGTCGCCGGGCCCGAAGTCCTGGCCGGGCTTGATCTTGCCGGTCAGCAAACCCAGCTGCAAGGGGCTGTAGGCCAGCACAGCCTTGTGGTGTTCCCGGCAGTAGGGCAGCACGTCGGCCTCGATGTCGCGGCGCACCATGCTGTAAGGCACTTGGTTCGAGGCCAGCTGGAGCACCTGCTCGGCTTCCTGCATCTGCGCCACCGAGTAGTTGCTCACGCCCGCGGCCCGCACTTTGCCCTGCTCGATGAGGCGCTGCACGGCTTCCATCGTGTCGTGAATGGGCGTGGTCACGTCGGGCCAGTGAATCTGGTAGAGGTCGATGTAGTCGGTGCCGAGGCGGCGCAAGGAATCTTCGCACTCCTTCACGATGCTCGCGGGCGTGGCCAGCTTGTACACGTCCAGGTCCTGGCCGTTGTTGTCCTTGGTTTTGAAGCCGAAGTCGCCCTGGGGCGCGGGCAAATCCCAGCGCATGCCAAACTTGGTCAGCAGCTGCACCTTGTCGCGCGGCAGGCCTTTGATGGCCTCGCCCACGATTTCCTCGCTCAGGCCCTGCCCGTAGATCGGGGCCGTGTCGATGCTGGTTACGCCCAGCTCGTAGGAGCGGCGAATGGCGCCCACGGCGTCGTTTTGCTCGGTGCCGCCCCACATCCAGCCGCCCGCAGCCCAGCTGCCAAACGTAATTCGCGACACGGTCACGCCCGAGTCGCCCAGTTGTTGATATTCCATAGCGGAAAACGTGATGCCCAGGGCCACTCCGGCGAGTGGCTTGGACGATGAAAAGACCGTTCGTTGACTTTCGCCCGGAAACGGCCGGGGGCCGTTCGGTTTAAGTCGGCTGCATTAACCGCCGCGGGCCGCCGAAGGTTATGCTTGAGCCGTATACCGAGGCGGGCCGTAGTAGTTTTGCTGCGCTTGCCGCGCCGCTAGTTTTTCCCATGTCAATTACCAAATTTCGCCGCGCCGACGGCCACGTTTACCTCACCGCCGAGCGTAACCGCGAAGAAGGCTGGATCCACGCCCGCTGGTCGGGCGTGCAAACGCAGGAAACCGTGATGGAAGGCGGCATGGCCTACGTGCAGATGCTGCGCGAAGAGCCCTGCCCCAAGCTGCTCAACGACCATTCCGAGCTCATCGGCCGCTTCACCGAGGCCAACGAGTGGATTGCCAACGTCTGGACGCCGCTCATCCTGCAGGCCGGCCTGCGCTACTTTGCCCACGTCCTCTCGCCCGGCCTCTTCGGGCAACTGTCCATCGAAGACCTGCACCAGCGCATCGAAGGCGTGTTCGACCTGCGCATGTTCGGCGACCTGGAAGAAGCCAAGCAGTGGCTGCGCAGCGTGGAGGCATGAGCAGCGCCGCGTGCACCGTCCGCGAAACCGACGTCCGCCTCGGCGGCTACTGCCTGCGGGTGCAAACCCTCCGGGTGCCCGACAAGGCCGCCGACGCCCGGCCCTGGCTGGTGTTTCTGCACGATTCGCTGGGCTGCATCCGCCTCTGGCGCGACTTTCCCGCCCGCCTCGCCCTGGCCACCGGCTGCCACGCCCTCGTCTACGACCGCCGCGGCTACGGGCAGTCTACTCCCTTCAGCGGTGAGCCCCGCGGGCTTGATTACCTGGCCGCCGAAGCGCCCGTGCTGCACCAGCTGCTCGACGCCTGCCAAGTCGACCGGGCTGTCCTCTTCGGGCACTCCGACGGCGGCAGCATCGCTTTGCTGGCCGCCGCCCGGTTCCCCACTCGCGTGGCCGCCGTGGTGACGGAAGGCGCCCACGTCTTCGTCGAGGACCTCACCCTGGCCGGCATCCGCGCTGCCCAAGCGCAGTACCTCACCACCAACCTGCCCGAGCGCCTCGCCCGCTACCACGGCGACAAAACCGACGCCGTCTTCCGCGCCTGGGCCGATACCTGGCTGTTGCCCGAATTCCGGGATTGGAACATCGAAAGCCACCTGCCGCGCATCGGGTGCCCGGTGCTGGTGCTGCAGGGCGCAGCCGACGAATACGGCACCGCAGCGCAGGTCGAGGCCATTGCCCGCCAGGTCGGCGGCCCGGCCGAGGCCGTGCTGCTGCCCGGCGCCGCCCACAGCCCGCACAAGGAAGCCCCGCACGAAACGCTGCGCCTGGCCGTGGACTTCGTGCGCCGCGCGTGCGCTTAGGGTAGGGGCAAAAAAAGGGGGCGCGAGCTGCTGCTCACGCCCCTTCTGAAGCTCGCGTCGGGTCCATTCCCCAATGCCCTTGCCAGCCGGAGTAGTTTTGGTGCATTCTCCCAACCCCTGGCTACGTCCGGTTGACTTGCGGCTTCAGTGTAGTTAACTCCCCGATGCGCACCGGCTTGCCCGAGTCGATGCTGTGGCGGGCGGCAATGCCCACCAAGATGGACATGGCCCCGTCGCGGGTACCGGCGGCCTGGCGGTACGGGTCCTGGCCATCGGGATTAAAAATTTGTTTGCGCAGCCGTACGTCGCCCCCGCCGTGCCCGGGTTCGTTGTTCGGCAGGCGGATGATTTCGCGCTTGCCGAAGTTGGTCGTCAGCTGAATTTCGTCGACGGGCTCTTCGTCCCAGGTTTGCTTTTCCTTGATCCAGGCTTCCAGGCGCCCTTTCGTGCCGTTGAAGGCAATGCGGTAGCCTTCGTAGGGCGAGTAAGTGGTCAGCGAGTAGCTCACCTGCACCTGGTTGGCGTACTTGATCTGCACCGCCATCTTGTCGAAGATGTCGATGTCCTCGCGCCACACGCAGCCGTCGCGGTGGTAGCCGTCGTACTGCTCGTTGGCGGCGTAGATTTTCATCAGCCGCTCGTCCTTGGTCATGTCCCAGTAGAACGCGCACTTGTCCTTGTGCGGGCAGGGGCGGCAGTGGGTGTGCCGAAACGAGTTGTTTTTGCCGTAGAAGTTCAGCTGCCCGAAGGCAAACACCTCCTCCGGGTCCGACTCCAGCCACCAGTTCAGCAAATCGAAGTGGTGCGTGGCTTTGTGCACGAGCAGGGAGCCGCTGTTCTGACGCAGGCGGTGCCAGCGGCGGAAGTAGTCGGCGCCGTGGTGCACGTCGAGGTACCAGTGAAAATCGGCCGAGGTGACCTGCCCGATGGCGCCGGCTCGCAGCAGCTCGTAAATCTTCTGGCGGTGCGGGGAGTAGCGGTAGTTGAAGGTCACTTTCACCTTCTTGCCCGTGCGCCGTTCCGCGTCGATGATGGCCTGGGCCTTCTTCTCGTCGGTGGTCATGGGCTTCTCCGTCACAATGTCGGCCCCGTACTCCAGCCCTTTCACGATGAACTGGTCGTGGGTCGCGTCGACGGTGGTGACGATGAGCACGTCCGGCTTCACCTGCTTCATCATCTTGTCGAAGTCGGTGAAGGTGGGGCAGCTCACGCCCAGCATTTTCTTGCCGGTTTCCACCCGGCCGGGGTTGATGTCGCAGAGGCCCACAAACTCTACCCGCTCGCCGTGCTCCTTGAGCACGTCCACGCCCCACATGCCCAGGCCGCGGTGCCCGGTGCCCACCATGGCCACGCGCGTTTTCTTGCCCGCCGCGAAGCCTCCGGCCAGCAGCTCGGGAGCGAGCAGGGCGCCGGCGGCGACAGTGCCAGAGTGCTGCAAAAAGGTGCGGCGTTGCATGGCGTGGGTGGGAGGAAAACGGGTGGGAACGATTCGGTGAGCGGGTTGCGAGGTTGAATGTTGGGGGAATTCTTCTGAAAGTCACCCGCTTGCCGGCTGATTTTTTGCGCAAACGTTATCGGGAACGTTGCCAATCGAGGCTACCAAACGGTTGTTTGGGCGTCGTAACGCCGCTTTTCCCAGGCCCGCCCCGCGCAAGCTGCGGAGTGCGTACGAGCCGCGCGGGACGGCCGCCAACGGCCGGGCTTAACAACCTAAACGTGCTGTGTTACGTCCGATTATCTTGTTGGGAGGCAACTATTTTGCCTATCTTAACGATTCCCTACCCAGTACCCCACCAGCCGAACGCAATTATGAAGTCCTTGCAGCTTGCTTTCGTCGCCCTCGGCGGCAGCCTCTTCGGGGCCGCCGCGCCCTGCCTGGCCGGTAATCCGGTGGCCACGTCGTCTGTCACGGTAGTGGTGTCGCAGCTCGCCTCGACGGAATCGACCGTGAAACTGTACTTCTACAACCTGCGCGAGTCGTTTTTGAAGCCCAAGCAATACGCCTTCGTGAAGGCGGTGCGGCCGGGTGGGCAAGACCGCATTACACTGCCCATCGAACTGCCCAACGGCGACTGGGCCGTGGCTATTACCCAGGACACCAACAACAACGACAAGCTGGACAAGAACATGATGGGCATCCCGACCGAGCCCTTCGCCTTTTCCAACAACGTGCGCCCGCGCTTCGCCCCGCCCGAATTCGACGACTGCAAGTTCACCGTCAACGGCCCGGGCAAGGTGGTGAGCATCGTGCTGAAACCCTGAGGTAAGCGGCTGTTCGAGCAGCCCTTTCCACAACAAAAGAGCCCATTCCCGCGCGGGAATGGGCTCTTTTGTTGTGGAAAGGGCCGAAGGCGCACCTTATTTACCCTCGTCCACCGGCTTGCCCTGCTGGTGCAGGTTGGCCGCTACCAGGTTGTCGGGAATGACGTGGCTGACGGCTACCTGCACTTTGTTCATGAAGCCGGACACGACTTTGTCCTTGCCGGCCAGCAGCGCCTCGTAGCCGTCCTTGGCCACGTCGGCCGGGTCGGCTTTGCTGCCCTCGGCCACGAGCTTGGAGCGCTCCATGTCGGCCTTGCGGAAGAAGTCGGTGTCCGTCACGCCCGGCAGCAGCGCGGTAATGGTGACGCCCTTGTCTTTAGTTTCCTCGCGGATGGCCTCGGTAAAGGACGTCACGAAGGCCTTGGTGCCGTGGTACACCGACTGCAGCGGCCCCGGCAGCTCCCCGCCGATGGACGACACCTGCAGGATCTTGCCCGAGCCGCGGGCCACCATTTCTTGCAGGAAGCACTTGGTAAGTACCACGTAGGCGCCGATGTTGAGCTGAATGATGTCCAGCTCGCGGTTGATGTCCGTGTCGATAAACTCGCCGTACTGGCCCTGCCCGGCGTCGTTGACCAGCGCTTCTACCCGCAGGCCCTGGGCTTTCACGGTTTCGTAGACTTCAAACGGCGCCTCGCGCTGAAACAGGTCCTTGGCGATGGTGACGACCTCCACGCCGAACTGCTGGCGGAAGTCGGCGGCCACGCGGTCCAGCGCCTGCTGGTCGCGGGCCACAATGACGAGGTTGTAGTGGTCCTTAGCAAACAGCTTGGCCAGCTCGTAGCCGATGCCGCTGGTGGCGCCCGTGATGAGGGCGTAGTTGGAAGTAGATGCCATTGGTTGCGTAACTCGTTGGTGATGGTCGGAAGAGCTTTCTAACGACCCGGTTATGCTTCCCGTTGCGCAAAACTGAAGCGGCGGTTGAGCTTGCGCGGGCTTACGGTCGGGCTTGGGCGGGGCGTAACCCGCAGAGGCTTTGCGCCGTTTGGGGCATGAAACTCGGGCGGATTGGCAGCGGTTTGTAGCTTTGCCTTGATGCCCGCGTTTTCCGCCGCCCATGTCTGACGTTGTTCTGCAAGCTGAATCGTACGGTTCCCTGCTGTTTGCCCCGGAAGTGCCCTGCATTGTGGTGCAATGGCACGCCTTTGCCAACTCGCAGCAGTTCCGCGGCCTGATGAACCAGTCGTTGGAGGCCTTTGCCGACCAGGCGCAGCAGTACTGGCCGCTGGGCTGGCTTATGGACGCACGCCAGATGAGCGCCATCACCCCGGCCGACCAAATTTGGCTGGAAACCGACTGGAATGCCCGCGCCTATGCCGCCGGGCTGCGCCACATCGGCATTGCCACGGCCGAAAACATCTTCGGGCGCATTGCCACCCAGGTATACATTGCCAACACCGTGGCCCAAACGCACTACACCCTGGACGCCGCCTCATTGCCGACGCTGGACGAGGCCAAGGACTGGGTACGCGAGGCCCTGGGCTAGCCAGTGCCTTAGCTGCTGGCCCACCGCCCGCTAACACCGCGGCCGCCCGCCAGTCCGCGGTAGGTGCGGAGGGTGGCGGGCGGCCGCGGTTCGGTGAGCGGCTTACGAAGCGTCCTTGGGCGGCCGAAACGGGACGGCCCCGTTGGCCAGCTGGTGCAGCAGCTTTACCACGCGCTGGGCGCGGGTTTCGGGCCGCTTGGCCGCGTCGATGTAGTGCACGAGGTTGCGCTGCCGGCCCGGCGTGAGGCGCACAAAGGCCGCAGCGGCTTCCGGCCATTCTTCCAATCCGTCGGCCAGTTCTTCGGGCAGGTCCACCTGATTCGGGTTGGGGTCGGGGGCCAGCGTCACGGTTACTGGGGTATCGGCGCTGAGGCGCAGCTCCCGGCGCAGGGCTTTGCTCACGAGCAGAAACCGTTGCCCGGTGCTCATCGGCAGCAGGCCGCGGCGGATGGGGTGGCCGTTGAGCGTGCCCACCACGCGCTTCACGCTGTTGCCGCCCAGCGCCTCCACCACGTCCTCGGGCACGATGATGATGGCCATGGGCATAAAGCCCAGGCCGTTGGGCTGCAACTGGCCTTCAAACGTGAACGAGGCGGCGGCGGACATGCTTACTTTTTCTTGGCCGGCTCGGCCTTGGCGGGCGCTGCGGCGCGCAGCTCCGCGCCGGCGGGCACCGAAATTTCGCGCGAGGTCTGGAATTCGGGCTGCTTGTCGGCGCCTTCCTCCAGGCGGCGCTGCACGATGCGCACGTGGCCGCCGGTGCTCGGCAGCACGGCTAGGTCGTTGCTGGTGCCGGAGTTGGGGTCGTAGCTGCGGAAACCGAGCAGCATGCTGCCGGGGAAATTGGCGCGCTTGGCTTCGGCCGCATCCACTTGGTCGGGCTTGCCGGCGAAAGGGCCCAGGTCAATTTCGCGCGCCTCGCCGCCGCTCAGCACCAGATAGGCCATGGTGCGGGCTGGGCCGCCGTCGGTGCTCTTCATCGGCTCGAAGCGAAAGGCCATGTCCACCGGCTGGGCGGCTTTGGCGGCCGCGGCGGGGGCTTCTTCGTTGGTAGAGCCGGACACGCCCGGGGCGGCTTCGCTGGCATCGGCGGCCCCGGCTTCAGGGGCTTTCACGTCGCCGGCGGGGGCCGACTGCTCGGTGGCGGGCGGGTTTTGGTTGCAGCTGCCGAGCAGCAGGGTGGCGGCCAGCAGGGTAAGAGCGTAGCGTTTCATCAAACGGGGAAGAGAAGGACCAACGGAGGGGTTTTCGGTAGGTAAGGATAAGCATAAAAGCCGCGCCCGCCGCAAGCCCCGCCCGAAAAAGCCCTTTTGCCGCCGCTGGCACAGGCTTGCCACCGCCGCTTTCCGCCGGGGAACCGCCGCCCGGAAACCTTTCGCTTGCTGCGCCGCTTATAGCCGCCGTACTCCTTTTGCCCCGACGATATGAAAGTTGAAATCTGGTCCGATATCATGTGCCCGTTCTGCTACATCGGCAAGCGGCGCTTCGAAGCCGCGCTGCAGCAGTTTGCCCACGCCGACAAGGTGGAAGTGACTTGGCGCAGCTTCGAGCTGGACCCGAACATGCAGACGCGCCCCGGCCAGACCATTCACCAGTTGCTGGCCGAACGCAAAGGCGTCTCGGAAGCCGAGGGCCGGCGCATGAACGAGCACATGGCCGGCGTGGCCCAAGAAGTGGGCCTGCGCTTCGATTTTGAGCGCATGCAGCCGGTCAACACCTTTAAGGCCCACCGCTTTGCGCACCTGGCCGCCGCCCACGGCCAGCAAGATGCAGCCGAGGAGCGCCTGTTCGCTGCCTACTTTACCGAGGGCCGCAACCTCGACGACGACGCCACCTTGGCCGCGCTGGGCGCCGACCTGGGCCTGCCCGCCGACGCCGTGCCCCACATGCTGGCTTCCGAGGCGTATGCCCAGGAAGTGCGCGTCGACGAATACCACGCCCGGCAGATTGGCGTGCGCGGCGTGCCTTACTTCGTGTTCAACGACAAGTACGCCGTATCGGGCGCCCAGCCGGCCGAGCTGTTCCAGGAGGTGCTGACCAAGGTGTGGGACGAGTTCAACCCCGCGCCTGCGCCCGTTACCCTGGCCGACGGCCCCGCCTGCGGCATCGACGGCGCCGACTGCTAAGGGCAGCTGGAAGTTGACCAATCCGGAAACGGCGCCCTGCAAAGGGCGCCGTTTTTGCTGATGCCGGCGGCGGAGCGGGGCGTGGTTATCTTCGGCTTTTGCCCGTTGTAATGTCCGCTGCCGAAACCGAATTCCGCGCCATTGGCGCCGCTTTACCCCAGGCCGAAGCTGGTCAGCTGTTCGGCAAGCCGTGCTACAAAATCAACGGCAAAGCCTTCGTGTGCTTCTTTCAGGAAGCCATGGTGTTCAAGCTCACCGCCGAGGCCCACCGCGAGGCCTTGGCCCTCGACGGCTCCCTGTTGTTCGACCCGGCCGGCAAGGGGCGCGCCATGAAGGAGTGGGTGCAGGTGCCCGCCGAGTACCAGGCACGGTGGCCGGCATTGGCCGCCGCGGCGCAGCAGTACGTGCGCGAACAGTAGGTGCGCCCGATGGGGGCAGCACCCGGGGCAGCCACCTACGGCCGACGCCCGCCGCGGCTCCGGTTGCGGGAACTTGCGCGGCGGGCGTCGGCCGTGGCTGAGAGTGGTTAGCGTTGGGCGGTTTCGGGGCTTAGGAACCCGAACGAGCGGTTTTGGTAGCGCGGCAGCTGCAGGCCGTTGCGGAGCTTCATAAACGAGTTGTACGGAGCCACCGGCGCAATCATGTTGATCAGCCAGGTCGGCAATTCTCCGCCCGGATCGACGCGAAAGGTGTAGGCAATCTGCAGGCGGCTGTCGGTAATCTGGCGCACCGTCCACTGGCCCGTCCAGGAGGGCACGCGCACGATGTCGTTCTGCGGAGCCACCATGCCGTTGACCGAGTTGGTGTGGATGATGAGCTGCCGCTCGGCCGGGGCGTACTGAAACTGAAGGTGCATCACCACGTCGCGGTTGGCCACGGGGCGGGGCATTTGGCTTTCGAGGTAGTAATACAGCTCCGTTTCACTGACGCGGCGCAGCAGGCGCGCGCGCTTGGTATTGCTGATGACCTCCGTGTAGTTGTCCACGTCGGTGTACAGTGCTACCAGCTGAGCCAGGGTGCCGGGCATCTCGCAATGCACCCGGATTTCCTTAAAGCGGCTATCGGGCGAGTGCCGCGAGTACACCTGAATGCCGTTCTTGTTGGTTTCCAACCGCCACGACTCCAGCGCCGCTGCCTGCGTGGCAAGCGGCGCCGTTAGGGCGGGGCCAAGCAAGCTCAGCACCGCGGCGAGGCTGGCTATACACAACGCGCGGAGGGTACGCATGAGGAGGTCAGGTGGGGCGTAGTAGGGAAACGAGCAGCAAAACGGATTGTGAAAATACAACCTTGAAACTGAATAAAACAGTTTTCATGCCGGAACTCACAACTTTATGTGAGTTCCGCGGTTTCCCCGCGCCGCCAAGCTAGTCTTCGGCCTAGAAACGGCCACCCGCAGTGCTCCTCACGCGGCGGCCGGCAGGTGCGTACGGCAGGCAAAATGAAAGAGCGGCGAGAGCAGCAACTTGCTGAGCTGCACTTCGCGCATGGCGTAGCCGTTGCTGCGGTGCTCTTCGAAGTAGGCGCGGCAGGCGCGCTGCACGGCGTTGTACACGGCTGCGGCCGAATAACGGCTCAGCAGTTCGCGCAAGGCGTTGAGGTCGTCGGCGCTGAAGTGGGCATTCAGGGCCAAAAACGACAAGAATTCTTCGCGCGCCGCCAACGAAGCCGGCTGAATGGTAGCCGTGGTGCCGGCGGTATGGGCCGGAGCGGTGGCCGAGGCGCAGGTGGCCTGCATTATAAAGCGGATCGATTCAGCGGCGGAGGAAGTAGAAGTGTGCATCATGATTGACTTGGTGGAAGTTTGTATGAATATAGGTAAATAAATTATATATTAAGTTACATAAATAAGGAATTTTACCAGTAGTCCAATTGCAATTGGTTAAGACCAATTTTCGAGCTCGACGGTAAGGGCGCCGCCACAAGGACTATCGATGAGCCGTTGACTATCGTTGTTTTCGATACTAATGGCTACGCGCAAGCCTGGTGCCCGGCGGGCGGGCTCATTTCGGCCAGTGCCCGCCACTCGCCGGGGCCGTAAGGCCTACGCCGAGACGGTGATAAGGCATTGAGAGTACTGATTTTCCGCTTCTTGCTGGTGCTGTTGGGCGAGCAAGCGCCGCCACAGCGCGTAAGAAATCAGCATGAAGCCGAGAAACAGCAGGGGTGAGGCCACCAGCCAAAAGCCGTCGTGGGCGGCCGAGCGGGCCACGCTGGCGCCGAGCAAGTTGAAGGTGAAGCCGGCGTACGCCCATTCCTTGAGCGTGCGGTGCCAGGGCTGCAGCAGCGCCGCGGCGCCCAGCAGCTTGCCGATGCCCAGCACCGTGAGCACGTGCTCGGGGTAGCCCAGGTGGCGCATGATTTCCTGGCCTGAAGGATGGTGAATAACTTCAGAAATGCCGCCGAACAGCATAAAGGCGGCGAAAGGCAGAGCAAAGCTCCAGTGCAGGGTGGCTATGGTTTTCGGTTTCATGGCGCAGCGTGGTTTGCTAATAAAGTTGGGGTTGATTTGTATTCCAAAAATATTAGCAATTTGCGCGTGTTGCCGGGGGCAAATGCGTCCGGTTGCGGGTGTATTCCGACATTGTGCTACGCAAAAAGCAAAGCCATGAAGCAAATAACGATTCTAGTGCCGCACGGCGCCGTGCTCGGCAGCATCGAGGGGCCGCGGCTGGTGTTTTCGGAGGTTAATCAGCTGCTGCAGCGCTTGGGCAAGCCGCCCCTGTTTCGGGTGCAGCTGGTGGGGCTCACGCCCGAAACGCCGGTGTGCGGCGGGCTTTACAGCATCCGCACCGAACAGCTCATCGGCGACGTGGACCGCACCGACCTGGTCATCATCCCGGCCGTCGACGGCGACCTGGGCCGGGCGCTGGAGGTGAACCGCGACTTTCTGCCCTGGATTATCCGGCAGTACCGGCAGGGCGCCGAAGTGGCCAGCCTATGCCTGGGCGCGTTTTTGCTGGCTGCCACCGGCCTGATCGACGGGCAGCAGTGCACCACGCACTGGGCGGCGGCGCACTACTTCCGGGCCATGTTTCCGCAGGTGCAGCTGGTGGAGGACCGCCTCATCACCGACGAGCACGGCATCTATTCCAGCGGCGGTGCCTTTTCGTACCTGAACCTGGTGCTTTACCTGATCGAAAAATACGTGGGCCGTGATATGGCCGTGACCTGCGCCAAGGTCTTCCAGATTGACATTGAGCGCGTCAGCCAATCGGCTTTCATCATCTTTCAGGGGCAGAAAGAGCACGGCGACGAGCCCATCAAGCGCATTCAGACGTACATCGAGGACAATTACCAGGAAAAGCTGACGGTGGATCAGCTGGCCGACCGGCTGGCCCTGGGGCGGCGCAACCTGGAGCGCCGCTTCAAGAAAGCCACCGCCAACTCGGTGGTAGAGTACATTCAGCGCGTCAAAATCGAAGCGGCCAAAAACCGCTTGGAAACCTCGCCCGACAACGTAAACGAGGTCATGTACCACGTGGGCTACGCCGACCCCAAGGCTTTTCGGGTGGCGTTTAAGCGCATTACCGGTCTGTCGCCCAAACAGTACCGCGAGAAGTACGGGCGGGAGCGAGTACCGGCCTGAGGCTGGGCACGCTCCTGCGGGTGAGCCGCGAAGGGACGGATACGGAGCCACAAAATCCGTACGCGGTGGCGCGCAAATCTGTACTAATGCGGTTGCTTGCCCCCGCGTTTCAGCGCTTTTTGGGGCATGGTTTGTTACGCACTTGCCCCCACTCGGCGGCGGCGGCTCGTGGTTGGCGCCGTGCGCTTCATGACGAGCAGCGGGTACCCACCCACTTCTTACGAGCGGCACCTGCTGGCGCGCTTTGCCTGGGGCCGCATCAACGTGGAAGAAATGAACGCTGCCCTAGCCGACAGCCGGCCTCGAACGGCTGATGAGCCGGCGAGGCAAAACTGTGAAGCAACTACGCCCTGAGACCAAAGCAAGACGGGTCGCAGCTCTCGTTGCGCGAGGAAAATGGGCGAAGCAGGCGGGCAGGAAAAAAGGAGCAAGGTCGGCGGAGGTAGCCGGGCTTATCGAACCCGCCGCCTAGACCAATACCCGCACGGCGGCGGAGTCGTAGAGCTGCTGCCAGTCGCGGCGCAGGATGGCGTAGAGCAGCTCGTCCTCGAACTCGCCCGCATCGTTCAGGCCCGACTCGCGCATGCGGCCCTCGTACTGAAAGCCCGGGGTCTTTTCGATGGAGCGGCGCGAGGCGTGGTTGGAAACGCGGAAGCCGGTGGCCACGCGGTTGAGCCCCAGCAACTCGAAGGCCAGGTAGAACAGGTGCGGCTTGCTGCGGGGCGTGACGCCCCGGCCGCGCATGTGCTCAAACACGTCGGCGCCGGTGCTACCGCTGCGCTCCTCCCAGCTGTCGACGGTGAGCAAGGTCATGCCGGCTAGCTCCGCGCCGAGGGTGGAGTAGAAGCCGAAGTTGGTGCGGCGGCCCTGCCGGTCGTAGTGCGGCAGGTAACTGCGAAACAGCTCGTCGAGCATGGCGTGCGAATCCGGATAGCCTTGAAACGCCGTGCTGATGTGGGCCAGGTTGTCCTCGCTGATGAGGTGCAGGGTGATGCCGTCGGAGTGCAGGGCGCGGAAAGCGGGAATGGGCGTCATGGCAGGGCAAGTCGTGGGCGTTGTTGTGCATGGACCGGCCGGATGTGCAGCCCGAGCGGACCAGCAAATAAGAGCAGCTGGTGCAGCAACTACGCGCTACACACCGGCCAGCCGCCGCACCAACTCTGCCACCAGCGCGGCGTCGGTTTCCCACTGCTCCGCGGCGAAGGCGCTGGCGGGCTGCGGGGCGGTCAGGCGGCGTTTGGCGCTGGCGTGCAGCTCCGGGGCGCCGGTAGCTTCGGCAATGGCCTGCGCGTTGGCCGCGGTAATGCCCGCGCCGGGCATGATGACGATGCGCCCGGCTGCTTGCCGCACCAGCGCCGCCAGCCGGGCCTGCCCGGCTTCGGCCGTGGCGGCCCCGCCCGAGGTCAGCACCCGCGCGCAGCCCAGGGCAATGACGTCTTCCAGGGCCTGGGCGGGGTCGGGGCAGTCGTCGAAGGCGCGGTGGAAGGTGACGGACAGCGGCCCGGCGGCCTCGATGAGCGGGCGGCAGGCGGCGGCATCTACCCGGCCCTCGGGGGTGAGGGCACCCAGCACCACGCCGGCGGCGTCCAGCTCGCGGCTCAGCTCGATGTCGGCCTGCATGATGGCCAGCTCACCCGCGTCGTACACGAAATGGCCCGGCCGGGGGCGGATGAGCACAAACACTGGAATCGTCAGCTCGCGCACTACCTGCCGCAGCAGGCCGTAGCTGGGCGTGATGCCGCCCTGCGCCAGGTTCTGGCACAGCTCGATACGGTGGGCCCCGCCGGCCTGCGCCGCCCGCGCCGAGTGCAGCGAAGCGGCGCAGATTTCCAGTTGCCGGCTCACGGTAGCAGGTACTCGCAGTCGAGCAGCGTGTTGTTGCCGTCGGCGGTTTGCACGGCGTAGTTGAAGCCTTTTTGCAGGGCGTAGGCGCCGTATTCGCCGCGGTTGTTCAAGGCAATGAAGCACACCTGAATGTCGCGGGCTTTGGCGCCTTTGATGCGCGCTACCCGCTCAATGGCCGCTTTGCAGGCCGCTTTCGGGCTTAGGCCCTGGCGCATCAGCTCCACGATGAGGCTGGCCCCGGCAATGCGAATCACGTCTTCGCCCTGCCCGGTGGCCGCGGCGGCGCCCACTGCGTTGTCGACGTACAGGCCCGAGCCGATGAGCGGGGAGTCGCCCACGCGGCCGCGCATTTTGTAGGCCATGCCGCTGGTGGTGCAGCTGCCGCTGAGGTTGCCGCGGGCGTCCTGGGCCAGCATGGCAATGGTGTCGTGGTTTTGCTTGCCGCCCACCGGCCCCACCCGCCGGCCGGAGTTTTCAACGTTGACAACGGGCTTGTACTGACTGGTTTTCAGCCATTCGCGGTAGTCTTTTTCGGCGTCGGCGCTGAGCTTGTCGGGCTCCAGCGGGAAGCCCTGGGCCAGGGCAAACTGCTGGGCGCCCTCGCCCACCAGCAACACGTGCGGGGTGCGCTCCATCACCCGGCGGGCCACGCTGATGGGGTGCTTGATGCGCTCCAGCGCCGCCACGCCGCCGCAGTTGAACTGCTCGTCCATGATACAGGCGTCGAGCGTGACGTGCCCGTCGCGGTCGGGGCGGCCGCCGAGGCCCACGCAGCAGCCGATTTCGTTTTCCGTCACCATCACGCCGGCCTCCACCGCGTCGAGGGCGCGGCCGCCGGGCTTGAGCACTTTCCAGGCGCCGAGGTTGGCGTTGAGGCCGGCGTCCCAGGTGGAAATGACCACGGGCTTGCCCACGGCGGCGGGGCGTGCGGCGGGGCCGGCGGCAACCTGGCCGGTGGCCAGCGCAGCCAGGCCGGCGGCCGAGGTCTGCAGGAATTTTCTGCGGTTTGGCATAAGGCGGGGGCAAATGGCAAGAGGACGAAAGGTAAGGTTTTGGCCCGGCAGCACGGCCGAGCCGGCCGCCGCTATTTTCACCCGAAACCCGGCGGCAGGACGCTCCAGCTCCTGGCTCCGACGAGGCCTTAAGGCGTACGCAGGGCCCTTGCTTCTTCTGCGCGCCATCCGAAGAAGCCAGCGAAGCCAAACGGCCGCCCGCGGCCTGCCCCGCAACCTGGCAAGCTGACACGTCTAGTGCCGCCGGGCGGCGGCCCGCGTGCCGGGCCGGCGGCAACGTGCGGCGCTGAAACGGCCACGCCGCTGAGGTTTTCGGCTGCTTTTATCCATAAAAGAACGGCGCAAGTATTCTTGCCGGATTCATTCTAACTTGCCTGCCCCGGCGGCCCGGCCGCTTTTCCGTTCCCAACCCCGCACGCTACCCGATGTCCCACCCCCTGCTTGCCCGCTGCCGCCGCGGCGCGGCCGTGCTCGGCACCCTGCTGCTGCCGTGGCTCGCAGCCGCCCAAACCACGCCCACCATTCAGCGCCTGAACCCGACCAACTGGTGGGTGGGCATGAAGCACCACGACGTGCAGCTGCTCGTCTACGGCCCGCAGGCCGGCACGCTCAGCTACACCGTCGACTACCCCGGCGTGAAGCTGGTGAAGGCCAACCCCGTCGAAAACCCCAATTACATCTTCCTCGACCTGAGCATCAGCCCCACGGCCAAGCCCGGGCAGGTGAAGCTGGTGGGCAAAAAGGGAGACCAGACCGTCACGCGCAACTGGGAATTGCGCGCCCGCGACAACGCCCCCAAAGGCCAGGGCGTCACCCAGGCCGACCTCATCTACCTGGCCATGCCCGACCGCTTTGCCAACGGCGACCCGGCCAACGACAAGTTCGCCGACATGGCCGACCCCAACGCGGACCGCGCCAACCCCTTTTACCGCCACGGCGGCGACCTGCAGGGCGCCGCCCAGCACCTCGACTACTTCAAGGAGCTAGGGGTGACGGCCGTGTGGTTTACGCCCGTCATCGAAAACGACCAGCCGCTCACCGACGAGGGCGGGGCCATGCGCTCGGCCTACCACGGCTACGGCTTCACCGACCACTACAACGTGGACCGGCGCCTGGGCGGCAACGCGGCCTACAAGGCTTTTGTGGAAAAAGCCCACGCCCAGGGCTTGAAAGTGGTGCAGGACGCGGTGTACAACCACGTGGGCATCAACCACTGGACGGTGAAGGATCTGCCCATGAAAAGCTGGCTGCACCAGTGGCCTACCTACACCAACACCAGCTACAAGCAGCAGCCCATTACCGACCCGCACGCGGCGGCCATTGATAAGAAGGTGATGCTCGACGGCTGGTTTGTGCCCTTCCTGCCCGACCTGAACCAGCAGAACCCTTACGTAGCCAATTTTCTGATTCAGCACGCGCTCTGGTCGGTGGAAATGTTCGGCGTCGACGCCTGGCGCATCGACACCTACATGTACAACGACCAGCCCTTCATGAACCGCTGCAACGCGGCGCTGCTCACGGAGTACCCCAAGATTCACATCTTCGGCGAGTCGGCGGTGACGAGCGTGGTGGACCAGGCCTACTACGTGCGCAACAAGGTGGCTTTCCCCTTTAAGTCTAACCAGCCGGGCGGGCTCGATTTCGTGCTCGAAGGCGGCATGCTGGCCGGACTAAAGGAAGTGGGCGGCAAGGACGCCACCGGCTGGGACAACGGCCCGCAGCGCGTGTACCAAGCCTTGGCCCAGGATGCGCTCTACGAGGACCCCACCAAGCTCGTCACCTTCCTCGACAACCACGACCACAACCGCTTCCTTTCGGAAATGGGCGAAGACGTGGCCAAGTACAAAATCGGACTGACCTGGCTGCTGACCACGCGCGGCATCCCGTCGATGTACTACGGCACGGAAATCCTGATGAAGAACTTCAAGAACCCTTCCGACGCCGAGGTGCGCCGCGACTTTCCCGGCGGCTTCCCCGGCGACCAGGACAACAAGTTCACCGCCGCCGGCCGCTCCGCCGCCGAAAACGACGCGTTCAACTTCGTCAAGACCCTGGCCCAGTACCGCCGCACGCACCCGGCGCTGCACTCGGGCCAGTTGATGCAGTATCTGCCTGAAAACGGCCTCTACGCCTACTTTCGCTACGACAACGCGGGCACGGTGATGGTGGCCACCAACACCACCGACAAGCCGGCTACCCTGCCCACGGCCCGTTTCGCGGAGCGCATGAGCGGCTTCTCAAAGGCCCGCAACGTGCTGACCGGCGAAACGCTGAGCGACCTGAAAACCCTGCAGCTGCCCGCCAAAACCGCCGTGGTGCTGGAGCTGCAGAAATAGCTAGCACTGTCATTCCGAGCGGAGCGAGGACCCAAAGGCGAAGCCAATCTGAAAATCAAGGTGTGGGGTACTGCCCCGGGTTCCTCGTTGCTTATTTGCGGCGTAGCTGGTCCGGATTAATCGGCTAAAAGCGTCCGCATTTTCGGCGTAATTTCCGGACGTGAAGAATCCGTACTACCTCTTGACGCTGGTGTTGTTCGGTGCCGCCTGTCAGCAGCAAACTCCACCCCTTGCTACCGTAGCAGCGGCGCCGCAAGCGCCGGCCGCCTCAACGGCTGTAGTCGTTAAGCCAACGACGTCCGCGCTGCCCGTCACGCTTAGTCCCGAGGTGCTGACAATGTTGCGGCAGACGGACCTCGCGCCGCTGTTGCTGTACGAGTTCTACCCGGATAATACCGAAATCCGGCCGATGGAGGGCTTTTACGGGGCCGATCATTACCGCCTCTCATTGATCCTGACGCGGGTGCAGCGCGACAGTCTGCAGCCCAACGTGTTTCACGTGCAGGGCAAAACCCGGTATAAACAGGCCGTAGAGGACGTAACGGGCGACATTACCGTGGCCCAGCTCGCTGATTACTACAATCAGGATATTCTGGCATCTCGGGCAGTTGACTCGCTGGGTAATGCGCCGGCGGCCCGGGCCTATAGCACCCTGCTGAACGTCTCCTTGCGCAGCCGGCAGCAGCCAATCCGGCGCTTACAAGGAGTGGGCGGATTAGATTTCTACATCGACGAGCTGGGTAAAATGGAAGCTGTCAGCTCCCCGGATGGTATTACGGCTGATCCGGACGCCCCTGGAAAAGGCGCCGGCCTGTTGATACGGGGCGAGTGGCTGAATGGGCCTGCCGCTCTTAACGGCCCGTTTGTGCTGAGCCGCAACGTATTTATTTCGGCCGATGACCTGTTCAACGACTTCGGCGTGGGCGACCGGGGCAGCGAAATCAACCCCAAGTACGCCCGGCTGGGCTGGGATAAGTACTGGGAAAACGACGAATGGTGGGCCGAGGCCCAAAAGCCGGCGCTGAGCATCTAACAGCCCGCCTCTTTCATCAGCAAGGCCGCCCGAAACCTGGTTTCGGGCGGCCTTGCTGATGAAAGAGGCAAGCGCTTAGTCTTCGTCGGAGTCCTCGTCGGCTTGGTACTCGGGCATTTCCTCCGGGCGGGTGAGCAGGCCGGCGGTCAGGCCCACGGCGCCCATGGCGAGGAAGGCGTTGCGGGCCTTTTCGTTGTGGGCGAAGCCGAACAGCCAAGGCGCGGCCAGGGCCGTCACGCTGTTGACGAAATCGAGGGCAATGTGGGCTTTGAAGGGCAGTACCTTGAAGACGCCCCACTCGGCGCGGGTCATGAGGCCCGACATCAGGGCCATGCCGCTCAGCGCGTAGCACGTCGCAACGGCGGTTTTCTCTTCTTCGAAGCCGAACAATTTCGGCGCGGCCGCTACCGTCGGGATGTAGGTGAGGTCGGCCAGGCCGTGCGCCTGCCGGGAAATGGGCTGATTCATGGAATAAGGCATTAGGTGGTTGATGGGAATCGGGCTAGCGGCAACTGCTTTCCTAGACCAACGCGGCCGGGAGGCAAAAGGATAAAGCCGAGCTGCGCCGCGCGGCCGGGTCACAACCGCCCGCCCCGCCGCCCCGTTAGCCTGCGCGGGCCGCCGCCCCCGTGCCGGCCCCGCTGCTTATGAAACGACTCGAAGGAAAAACGGCCGTCGTCACCGGGGCGGCCCGCGGCATCGGCCGCGCCATTGCCGTGGCCTACGCCCGCGAGGGTGCCGCCGTGCTCGGCATCGATATCGACGGCCCGGCCTCCGCCGAAACCGAGTACCCCGCCGCTACCGCCGCCGACCTGGCCGAAACGGCACGCTTGGTCGAGGCCGCGGGCGGGCGCTTCGTGGCCGTGTCGGCCGACATCCGCGACCTGCCGGCCCTGCGCCGCGCCGCCGCGCAAGCCCGGCAGGAGCTCGGCCCGGTGGATATTGTGGTGGCCAACGCCGGCATTCAGGTGTTTGCCCCGCTGCTGGACATGACCGACGCGCAGTGGCAGGACGTCATCGACGTGAACCTAACCGGCACGGCCAACACCCTGCGGGCCTTTGCGCCGGGCATGACCGGGCGCGGCGGCAGCATTATCATCACGGCCTCGGGGCAGGGACAGAAGGGCTTTCGGCACGGCAGCAGCTACGCGGCCTCCAAGTGGGGCCTGATCGGGCTGATGAAGACGGCGGCGCTGGAGCTGGGCAAGGAGGGCATCCGCGTCAACGCCCTGGTGCCCGGCCTCATCGACACGCCCATGACGCGCAACCCCACCCGTTGGAAGGAAGCCTACCTGGACTACCGCCCCGAGCCCGAGGCGCCCGTGACCCAGGCGCAGGCCGCCGAGGTGCGCGGCGCCCAGACGCCCATGCGCCTGCCCTGGCTGCCGCCCGAAGACTTGGCGCCCATGGCCGTGTTTTTGGCTTCTGACGAGGCCCGCCACGTGAGCGGCGCTAGCTTCGCGGTGAATGCCGGCGACAGTGCCCAAGTGACGGCCTAAGCCGTGAGCCGGGAGGGCGCCACGCCGTACTGCTTTTTGAAGGCGTAGGAGAAGTGCGAGAGGTCCTCGAAGCCCAAATCCAGGTAGACTTCCGAGGCCGTTTGGCCTTGCTCTTTGATGCGGTAATGGGCTTCCTGCAGGCGCCGGCGCAGCAGCCAGCGGCTGGGCGAAACGTGGAATATCTTCTCGAAGTCGCGCTTGAAGGTGGCCAGGCTGCGGCCCGTCAGGTAGGCAAAGCGTGGCAGCTGCACGTTGAAGTGAAAGTTGCGCTCCATGAACGCCGCCAAATCCAGCTTGCCCGGCTCGGCAAAGTCGAAGAGCACCGCGCGCAGCTCGGGGTTGGCCCGAATCAGCAGCAGCGCCGCCTCGCGCACCTTCAGCTGCAGCAAGTCTTCGTTGCCGGGCGCGGCCAGCTGCTCGTAGGGCTGCAGCGAGGCCACGTAGCTGAGGTACAGCGGATCGGCGGGCAGCGAAACGACGGCCTCGGCCGGCGGGGGCGGCGCGCTGCCGGGCTCGTAGCCGGTTTCCAGGCTCAGGCGCCGCAGCGTGTCCTGGTCGAGCACAATCGAGAGGTTTTTGTAGCTGTGCTCGGTGCCCGGCAGCTTGGCAAACTTGAGCAGGTGGTTACGCCGCATCAGGCGCAGCGTCCCCGGCCCGAAGGCCTGCTCCCGCGTGCCGTCGTTGGTGAGCAGCGTGCCGGCCACCTGGTAGCTCAGGATGTGCTCGGACACGAACTGCTCGCCCGCCCGGCTTACTTGGAAGTAGCAGGAATAGAGAATGGGCGGGCGCTTGGCGGCAGTGGCAGTCATGGCGAATCAGATGAAAGAACAACCCGGCAGTGGGCCGGGCGGTTTCGCCCCGCGTCGTGGCCTGCGACTTGGAGCGTCGTAGAACCCCGACCGAGGCACGCCCTCCGCGTTGGCGGCCGGCCGCGGTCCTGCAAAGCAGTTGGGACTCCAGCCTGCGGGTAGCGGAGGCACCCGGCAGCCGGCTGGCAATCAGCGCTGGTCGGCGGCTGACTCGCTGCTGAACATGCTGCCCAACCCGGTACGCATAAACTGCTGCGAATCGGCGTCGTCGGCGTCGGTGCTCAGGCTCACCGGCAGCCACTGCTCCAGCTCGGCCTGCCGGGCGGCGTCGGCTTGCCGCAGCAGGGCCACGGCCTCGCTGCCGAGCAGCAAGTGCACCGGCGGGGCGGGGTGCTGGCTGAGGGCTAGCAGTGCCTGCGCGGCCTTGGCCGGGTCCCCGACGGGCACGTACTGCCCGCTGCGCATGTAGTCGGCGCGCTGGGTGACGGTAGTGTCGTAGCCCGCCACGGCCGGGGTGTAGCTCATGGAAGCACCGGCCCAGTCGGTGCGGAAGCCGCCGGGCTCCACGCTGGTGACGAAAATGCCCAGCGGCGCCACTTCCTTGGCCAGCGCCTCGCTGAAGCCGGCCAGCCCGAACTTGGCAGCTTGGTACATGGTCAGGCCCGCGTTGCCCACGCGCCCGCCCACCGAGCTGATCTGCAAAATGCGCCCGCTGCCCTGCCGGCGCAGCACCGGCAGCACGGCCCGCGTCACGGCAATGGGGGCGTAGAGGTTGGTGTCGAGCTGACTGCGCACCTGCTCCTCCGAGAAGGCCTCGGCTGCGCCCACGACGCCGAAACCGGCGTTGTTGACCACCACATCGAGGCGCCCAAAGCGGGCCAGGGCCGCGTCGACGGCGGCTTGGATCTGGGCGTGGTCGTTGACGTCGAGGGCCAGCGGCAGGAGCTGCTCCCCGTACTGCTGCTGCAGGTCCGCGAGCTGCTCGGGCTGGCGGGCAGTGGCGACTACGCGGTGACCAGCGGCCAGCACGGCTTCGGTGAGGCTGCGGCCCAGGCCCCGGCTGCTGCCGGTGATAAACCATACGTTGTTCATGGCGTTTGGAATTGGTTGAAGTACAACGCAAAGGTCCGGCCGCCCGCAGCGAGCTACTTTGTTGAAAAGCTCAAAGTCGCTTTGTTGAAACGCTCAGGCGGCGGCTGGCTGAATCCCGGGCCGCGGTTCGGTAGCCGAACTATAACCGCGGTTTTCGGTCAGCTAGGCTAGGCTAAGTCGCCTGCGGCCGCCGTCAAAACCAGCGCTGCGTCTTACGCCGAAAAGCAGCAGCACAAGCCGAAAAGCTTCAGACGGTTGCAAGCACTGTGGGTAGGGCAGTAGCTACATTATTTCTCGGAAAAGTCGTTTTATAACGCCTAAAAGTTGGATTCATCCGTACACGCTGCCACACAACCACACACTCACCTCATGCCGCACTTTCTGCCCTCCTGGGCGCTGCGCTGGGCTGCCCCCGCCGCGTCCCTGGCCATTCTGGCCGCGTGTTCCAACAACCCCAACGGCGAATCGGCCGGCAACGGCGCCGCCACCGACTCGGCTGCCACCACCATGACCGCCGACACGGCCAGCGCGGCCACCGCGCCCAAGCCCGTGCAGCCCACCGGTGCCAAGCCCGCCTGGGGGCCCAGCATCAAGCCCGAAATGCAGGCCGTCATCGAAACGCTGGCCGGCCTCGGCGGCAAGCCCATCGAGACGCTGTCGGCCCCGGAGGCGCGGCAGCAGCCCTCGCCCGCCGACGCGGTGATGAAGCTCATGCAGCAGAACAACATCCCGATGCCGCCCGTGACGGCCGATACCATGTCGCGCGTGATTATGCCCGGCGTGAAAGTGCGCATCTACACCCCCAAGAACGCCGCCGGCCCGCTGCCCGTGGTGGTGTACTACCACGGCGGGGGCTGGGTCATTGCCAACCTCGACACCTACGACGCCTCGGTGCGCGGCTTGGTCGACCAGACCGGGGCTATTTTCGTGTCGGTGGCCTACCGGCAGGGGCCGGAGCACAAGTTCCCGACAGCCCACAACGACTCCTTCGCCGCCTACCAGTGGGCGCTGAAAAACGCCGCCTCGTTTAAGGGCGACCCGGCCCGCGTGGCCGTTGCCGGCGAATCGGCCGGCGGCAACCTGGCCTGCGCCGTGAGCATGATGGCCCGCGACAAGAAGGTGCCGCTGCCCAAGCATCAACTGCTGGTGTACCCCATTGCCGGCTACGACCTGAACACGCCCTCGTACCAGAAAAACGCCCAGGCCAAGCCGCTCAACAAGCCCATGATGGCCTGGTTCTTCGACAAGTACCTGCGCTCGGCCGCCGACGGCAAGAGCCCGATGATTGACTTGGTGCACGCCAACCTTAAAGGGCTGCCGCCGAGCACCGTCATCACCGCCGAGCTGGATCCGCTGATGAGCGACGGGCAGATGCTGGCCGACAAGCTGAAGGCCGCCGGCGTCCCCACCAAGTACCAGAACTACGACGGCGTCACGCACGAATTCTTCGGCATGGCCGCCGTGGTGCCCCAGGCCAAGGAAGCCCAGACCCTGGGCGGTGGCGAGCTGAAAGCTGCCCTGGCCAGGTAAGCCGCATTTCGCCCGGCCAAAAACGGCGCCTCCCGACCCGGGAGGCGCCGTTTTGATTTCACCGGGTACCGGGCCGGCGGCATGATAATACTGGGGTAACGTTGGCGCCAATTCGCATCGTGTACTTTGTGGTATCATTCACCCTTTCTCCCATTCCCTGCTATGAACACGCCTAACCCCTGGCTGCTGCTGGCCCTGCCCGCCGCCCTCAGCCTCGCCGCCTGCGACGACGACGACAACGGCGGCAGCACGCCCGACGCGCCGCCCACGCAAGTCAGCTCGCTGCGCTTTATCGGCGAGAAAATCGTGCCCTACCGCCAGCAGTACAACAGCACCACGCTGGGTGGCTTCTCGGGCATCGACTACCGCGCCGACAACGACACGTACTACATCATGTGCGACGACGCCTCGGCCATTCAGCCGACGCGCTACTACACGGCCAAGCTGAACTTCTCCGCCACCAGCTTCTCCGACGTGACTTTCACCGGCGTCACCACCATGAAGCGCCCCGACGGCACGCCCTTCCCCAGCGCCGCCGCCGACCCGGCCAACACCCTCGACCCCGAAGGCATCCGCTACGACGCGGCCTCGAACCACCTGATCTGGTCGAGCGAGGGCGTGCGCAACGTGACGGCTACGCCGGCCGTGCTCATCCAGCCCTACCTGCGCGAGGCCAACCTCGACGGCACGCACGTGGCCGAGTTTCCGCTGCCGCCGCTGTTCCGCATCCAGGCCACCGACAACGGCACCCGCTCCAACGGCTCGTTTGAGGGCATGAGCATCACGCCCGGCGGCAAGTACGTGTATACCGCCTCCGAGGAGCCGCTCTACGAAGACGGCCCCCGCGCCGCCCCGGGCGCGGCCGGCGCCACCATCCGCATCCTGAAGTACGACCGCGCCACCAAGCAGGTGGCGGGCCAGTACGCCTACAAGCTCGACGCAGTGCACGCCACGCCGGTGCCCAGCAACCAGTTCCAGCTCAACGGCGTGGTGGAAGTGCTGGCCCTGACGGAAACCCGTCTGCTGGTGATGGAGCGCTCCTTCGCCGTGGGCGCCACCCCCGATTACAAGGTGGTGCTCTACGAAGTGGACCTGAGCAACGCCACCGATGTGAGCAGCCTCACGGCCCTGACTGGCACCAACTACACGCCCGCCGTGAAGCGGCAGGTACTTGACCTGGCCACCATCGGCCTCGCGCGCGTTGACAACTTGGAGGGCATGACCTTCGGCCCCAAGCTGCCCAACGGCCATTACTCGCTGGTAATCGTGTCCGACGACAACTTCGGCAGCTCCCAGGTTTCGCAGTTCCTCGCCTTCGAGGTGAACCCCTAACCGCATCTACTGGCTGTTAATGCGAAGCGGAAGCCCAGTCGGGCTTCCGCTTCTGTTTGTTGGCTGGTGCCGCTGCTCAGGTGCAGCCCCGCCGGCCGCCCCTGCTCCGACACCGTGCCCAGCCCGTCGCCCTCGCGGGCTGAAGCCGGCCGGTGCGCACGGAGCGGCTCAGAGCGTCGCGCAGGGTGAAGGTGGCGGCGGGCAGGTGCGCGTACACTTCCGTGCGCGCCGGGTTGGGGTAGTGCGTCAGCACGACGGGGCTGCCGCAGCTGTCGGCGACGTACACGCAATTGCCCTGCACAGCAGTGGCGCGGACTTTATCGGAGAAGGTGCCGCCGGCGCTTTGGGCCCAAACGAAATATTGGGTGGCGGGGCTGCCCTTGGCCACCTACACGTCCCAATAGCTACCCGAATTGGTCAGTGTGGAGGTGCCCGGGCTGGTGGGGCCGGAAAAGCGGTCCGACTTGATACACGTTGCCAGCCGCGCGCCGGTGGTGCCAACCAATTTCCGTTTCGCTGGTATAGCATTGCTGCCGCGCCTCCTTTTTCTCTTTTTCATCGCATGAACGCACACCCCCAACTGGGCTGGATTGGCCTGGGCAACATGGGCACGCCGATGGCGCGCCGCCTGCTGGAAGCCGGCTACGCCGTGACCGTGTACAACCGCAGCAAAGACAAAGAAGCGCCCTTGCGCGCGGCCGGCGCCACCACGGCGGCTTCGCCCGCGGCGCTGCTGCAGCAGGCCGACGTGGTCTTCCTAATGGTGTCGGACGATCAGGCCATTCAGGAGGTCTTCGGCGGGCCGGACGGCCTGCTGGCGGCGCCCGGGCCGGGCAAGCTGCTCATCAACATGAGCACCGTGTCGCCGGGCATCAGCCGGGAAATGGCCGCCCGCAGCCAGGAGCACGGCCATTCTTACCTCGACGCGCCGGTATCGGGCAGCGTGAAGCAGGCCGAAACGGGGCAGCTGGTCGTCATGGTCGGCGGCGACGCGGCCGCGTATGAGCGGGCCCAGCCGCTGCTGGCGCATCTGGGCAAGCTAAGCCTGCCGCTGGGGCCCACGGGCAACGGCAACCTGGCCAAACTGGCCATCAACAGCCTGCTGGGCGTCTACGCCCAGGGGTTGGCCGAAACCTTGCTCTTTGCCCGGCAGCACGGCCTGCGGGTTGAGGATATGCAGACCATTGTGGCCAACAGCGCCCTGGGCAACGTTTTTTCCAAGCTCAAGGGCGACGCCATCCTGGCGGACAACTACCAGGCGGCTTTTGCCCTGAAGCTGCTGGCCAAGGACCTGCGTCTGGCCCAGGCCGAAGGGCTCGGCACGCCATTGGCCGCGGCGGTGCACGAAACCTTCCAGCAGGCCGAACCCGCGTTGGGCGACGAAGACGTTATTGCCGTCATCAAGCACCTGGAGCGCGGGTAAGAGCGGGGGCGAAACGGCCTCCCGCCCGTCAGCCATGTCCAGGCACCTCGCGGGCTGACGCACGGTAGCTAACCAAGCGGGAGGGTTGCTTCGCGGGGCAGCCGCCCGGTCAAGGAAGCCGAAAACCTAGCATCCCGCCTCCGTTCTAAAAGCTGACACCCCAACGCCGCCCCGCCGCCACCTCCGAGAAGGTGGCGG
>NZ_JAJFAV010000030.1 GCF_020711235.1 Hymenobacter sp. 15J16-1T3B
CCTCCGAGAAGGTGGCGGCGGGGCGGCGTTGGGGTGTCATGGCTTGCCGGCGGGCTAGCGTTGGGCCTGGGGGCTGAGCTGGGCTTCGAGGCGGCGCAGGCGCTCCTCCAGCGCGGCGGTGGCTGCTACGGCTTGCCGGACCTGTTGCTGGCTGGCTTGCTGCTGCACTTGCTGGCGCAGCTGGGCGTTTTCCTGCTTTAGCTCCAGCACCTGCCGGTACAGGGCCTGGATGGCAATGAGGTTGACCCCGTCGAAGTCCGCCTGGTTGATGGTCGAGTCGTTGCCGACGGTACCCAGCGCGTCGTGGCCAAAAGCCTGGTAGAAATCCTGGGCCATGGGGCCGTAGTGGCGCATGGTGCGCGGGTCCTGGCCGCGGTAGTTCCACGAGCCCAGGCGCAGGCGGTTGATGCGCTCCAAGAATAGGTTGCCGTCGGCCAGGCGCACCAGTTCCTTCTTGGTCGAGTCGGAAATGACGGTCCAGGCGTTGGCCCCGGCGGTGAGCCGCACCCCGATGGTGGCGGCGGCGTTGGTGAAGAGGCGGTAACCGCCGGCGTAGCGGGTTGAAAACTGGTTGTTGGCGTTGGCGCGCAGCGAGTCGGTGGTCGATTGGTCGGCGGCGGTGAAGCTGCCGGTGCGGGCGTTGGCACTGGCGCGGTAGCCCAGGGTGGTGGCGTAGGCGGCGTTGGCGGTGCTGTTGCCCAGGGCCGTGGCGGCCGTGCCGATGGCGCGGCTGTCGAGGCCGGCGGCCAGGGCGGCTTTTTCCCCGGCGCGGGCGTTGTAGCCCATGGCAATGGCGCCGTCGGAGCCGAAGATGTTGCCGACGGCGGTGTTGTAGCCCAAGGCGGTGGTGTAGCGGCTGATGGCGCGGCTACCGTAGCCGGCGGCCAGCGTGTAGTTGCCTTTGGCAATGGTGTTGTAGCCAAACGCGGCGGAATAAAAGCCCATGTTGGCCGCGTTCCACTGGGTGTCGTCGACGCCGCCGGCGCGCAGGGAGGCGTAGAAGGAGGTCCACATCAGCCGCTCGCCCGACCCGGAGATGGGCGGGGCCGCGTCGCCGAAGCCCAGGCTGGTGCGCACCAGGAAGCCCGCGTCGGCGTCGTTCACGTGCAGGCCGGCGCCGTTGTTGTAGGTGCCGACCGGGCGCACGGCCGGCGTGAGGCGCACCAGCCCGTTGCCGTCGATGCGCAGGCCGCTGGTGCCGGGGTTGGCGGCCGAGCCGCCGACCAGCCGGAAGGTGGCCAGGTTGAGGTTGCGGGTGGCGGTGTGGTTGCCCAGGTTGTCACCGGACTTGGTTTTATCGGGGATGTAGAGCCACTGCCCGCCCACGGCGTACCAGAAGCCTTGGCGGCCGTCGGTCTGAAACACCATCAACCCGTTGGGTGGGGTGCCGATGTTGGCGCGGGCGGCCGAGTCCATGCGCGGAATGAGCAGGCCCCGGCCGGTGGCCTGGATGTCGAGGGCGGCTTTGGCGTCGGGCGTGGTGGTGCCGATGCCCACCGCGCTGGCGCCGGCTTGTGCCCAGACGGTGGCGGGGGCAGCCACGAGCAGCAGGGCGGTCAGGAGTACGGTTTGTTTCATAGATAAGAGGCAGGATGCGGGGTCAAAAGTAGAACTATCTGGGTATTTGTCTGTGCATTGCGCGGCAATCCGTGCGCAGTGGCGGCGCGGTTCAGCAGGAGCAAGCGGATGCGGGCAGTAGCCACGCCGCCCGGCTTCCGCGGGTGGGAAGCCGGGCGGCGTGGTATACAAGCAGAGTGGCTTAGCGGCGACGGCGCAAATTTGCCACGCCGGGTACTTCGGCAATGCCGGGTGCCCGGCTTCCGCTGCGAAAGCCGAGGCCGGTTACTCCACCCCCAGGGCGCGGGTTATCGAGTGGGCGCCGGCCCGCACATGCAGGTAGTAGATGCCCCGCGCCAAGTGGTCGAGCGGCACGGTGAGGGTGGTGCGCGCGGCCAAGACCGTAGCGGGATGCGCCCAGCAAGTACGGCCCAGGGCATCGGTTAGCACCACCGTCGCCGCCACACCCGGCACGGCCGGTAGCTGCACCGTGGCGCGGTGGCGGGCCGGGTTGGGAAACACGGCCACCTCTTGCACCAGCGACGCTGCGGCCGTGCCCAGCACGGTGGCGTCGGTGAGGGTGGCCACGAAGCCGGCCGGCGCGCCGCTGGCGGAGGCCGGTAGCGTGTACGCCCCAAACCGCGCCGCGCTACCGGCCGAGCCGCCCACGTATACCCGCGCGCCGCCAACGCCGATGCCAATGCCGTAATCGTCGCCGGCGCCGCCGGCGCCGAGGGCATAGGCGAAGCTGGCCGAAGAACCCGCGTCGGTGAGCTGGGCCACGTACGCGTCGCTGGTCGTGCTGGTGTTGGTGAGGGTGGTGGGGCCGAAGGCAATGGTGGGGCTGGTGAAGCCGCCAGTCAGAAACAGGTAGGAGCCGACCGCGACCAGGCCGCTGCCCGTGTCGCCGCCGCTGCCGCCCGCGTTGTAGGCCCAGGCGAAGCTGGCGGTGCTACCGGCATCCACCAGCTTGGCCACGAGCAGGTCGAACCCGCCGTGGCTGCCCAGGGTGAGGGCCCCGGCGCCGAGGGTGGCGCTGTTGTAGTTGCCGGCCACGTACACGTTGCTGCCTTGCACGGCCAGGGTGCGCAGCAGGTCGTCGCCGGGGCCGTTTACGGACTGGGTCCAGGCGAAGGTGCCCGCCGTGCCGGAGTCGGTGAGCTTGGTGACAAAGCTGTCGAGGGTGCTCAGGCTGCTGTTGGCCAGGGGAGTGCCACCGAATTCGGCCGCGCCGCTGCTGTAGTACCCGGCCACGTACACGTTGGCGCCGTTGGCGGCAATGGCTTGGGCAAAGTCGGGGCCGGTGCCGCCGGCCCGGCGCGCCCAGGCAACGCTGGCGGCGGAGCCGGCGTCGGCAAGCTTGGCCACCAGCACGTCGTTGCTGCCGGTGGCGGTCAGGCTGAGGGCGCCCAGCTGGGCCGTGCCGGTAAAGGAACCGGCCACGTACACGCTGCTGCCGCTCACCGCCACGCCGGTCAGCCCGTCGAAGGTGGGGCCGCCAACGGCCCGGGCCCAGGTGACGGCGGCGCTGCTGCCGGCATCGGTGATTTTGGCCACAAACCCGTCTTCCTGCCCGGCGCTGGTGAGCGGCAGCCCGCCCAGGGAGGTGGTGCCGGTAAAGCTGCCGGTCAGGTAGAGGGTGGTGCCGCTCAGGGCCAAGGCGGTGCCGCGGTCGGTGCCCGGGCCGCCGAGCGGAAGCACCCAGTCGTAGGTGTTGGTGAGGCTGTTCCACTTGGCCACAAAAGCGTCGGTGCTGCCGGCGCTGCTGACCACGGTGGTGCCGAACCGCACGGTGCCGCTAAACATGCCGGCGAGGTAGGCATGGCCACTGGCATCGGCCACGGTGGCGTACACCTGGGCCTGGGCGCCAGTGCCTTGTTCGTTGCCGGCGCCCGCGGCGGCTTGCCAAGTAGGCGTTTGGGCCTGCGCCGCGCGGCACAGCAGCACGGTTAGCGCGAGCAAGCAAGAGCGTAGGAGTGTGGGCATAGGGGCAAGAGCTGGGGTGGGCGAAAGGCGTAGCGCAGCAAAGCAGGCCACACCGGGTTTGCACGGACAATATCGTGGATAGAGGTGAAGTGTTACCCTTCGCCGGCGCCGCTACCGCCACCCGCCCCGCTGCCACCGCATAGCCCGAAAAACCTTACCCGCCCGCTTCCGCAAGGGAAACCGGCCGCCGGGCGGGTAAGGTGCCGTGGGCTTGGTGGGAACGGGCTGCCCGCCTGCCGCTGCTGCTAGAGTACTTTGAGGTACTTGACAATGTCCTGCTCAAAGCCGGCCCGCTCGTAGACGGCCCGCGCCCGCTCGTTTTGGGCAAATACGCTCAGCGTGAGCCACGGAAAGCCCAGGGCCCGCGCCCAGCTCTCGGCGTAGCTGAGCAGCGCCCGGCCGATGCCCTGGCCCTCGGCCTCGGCGGCCACGGCCAGGTCGGCGACGTGGCCGTGCTGCTGCTGGTAAAAGTCGGTGAGGACGGTCAGGTGCAGCAGCCCCAGCGGCCGGCCGTGCCGCTCGGCCACCAGCACTTGCCGCTGCGGTGTGGGCGCCCGCACCGACTCCAGCAGCACGGCCACGTCGGTGGCGGTGAGCTGGGCCGGGTCGCGCCAGGCGGGCGGCCCGAACTCGACGAGCCTGGGCATCACGGCGCGGATAAACGCTTCGTCGGCCGGCGTGGCCGGGCGGATGTGGGGAGCGGGGCTTTCCATCGTGGCAGGTTATACGAGCGAAGGCGGCCAGGATGCGGCGGCCGGTGCCTCGGCGGAGCAACTGCCGGGACGCCGCGGAGCCGAGCGCCACCAACTCGCCGCCGGGGCGGCCGCTAGGCACTGCCGCCGCCACGCTGGGCACGAGCGGCGGAGGTGCACCCGTTGGGGCCGGTTGTCTGCCCCACTTGGTGGCGCAGCCCAGGATTAGCGCTGGGCCTGGGGGCTGAGCTGGGCTTCGAGGCGGCGCAGGCGCTCTTCCAGGGCGGCCATACTGGCCGGGGCCGGCGTGCTGCCGGAGCCGGGTTGGGCCTGAAGCTGCCGAACCTGCTGGTGGAGGCGGGCATTGGCGGCCTCCAGGGTGAGCACGCGGCGGTACAGGGCCTGGATGGCAATGAGGTTGACCCCGTCGAAGTCGGCTTGGTTGATGCTGGTGCTGTTGCCGCTGCGCCCGACGCCGTCGTGGCCGAAGGCGGCGAAGAAATCCTGGGCCATGGGGCCGTAGTGGCGCATGGTGTCGGGGCTCTGGCCCCGGTAGTTCCACGAGCCCAGGCGCATCCGGTTAATGCGTTCCAGGAACGCGTTGCCGTCGGCAAGCACGCGCCGCTCCTTTTTGGTGGAGTCGGACAGCACCGTCCACGCGTTGGCGCCCGACGTCAGTTCCACCCCGATGGGCGTCTGCACCTGGCCGTTGTTCCAGCCGTTGGTGGCGGTGGTGGTAAACAGCCGGTAGCCCCCGGCAAAGCGCGCGGAGAACTGGTTGAAGGCCGTACTCACCAGCGAGTCGTTGACGTAGTCGGTGCGCACGGGCGAGTAGTCGGCCAGCGCGAAGCTGCCCTCGTAGCCGCCGGTGCGGGCATAGTAGCCTATGGCCACGCAGCCCGCCTGGCTGGTGCGGGCCTGGGCGCGGTAGCCAAAGGCCAGCGACGGGGTGGGCAGGATAAGGTTCGTTTGCACCTTGCTCTGGTAGCCGCCCACCAGCCCGTTCTGGCCCCTCATCGTGTTCTGGTAGCCCGTCATCAGGCCGTAGAAGGTCTGCACGGCGTTGTTGCCGTAGCCCATCACCGTGGTACCCTCCCCGGCCCGGACGACGTTGTTGTTGCCGAAAGCGGTGCTGAACCGGTCGCGGGCCACGTTGTCGAGGCCGAAGGCCACCGAGTACTGGCCGATGTTGGGGTTGTCCCACTGGGTGCTCGTCGGCTGGGGGCTGGTGCCGATGGTGCCGTTGCCCGACACCCCGCCCGCCCGGAAGGCGCTGTAGTACGAGAGCCACATCACCCGGTCGCCCACCCCCGTCACGGGCAGGGCCCGGGTTTGGCCGGGGGCGAAAAAGCCTTTCGAGGTGAGCACGAAGTCCTGGTCGAGACTGAGCAGGCGCACGCCGTTGCCGGTGAGGGTGTCAGCCTGGATGCGGGCCGCGCCCAGGGTGAGCAGGCCGGCCGGGGTGAGGCCGAGGCCGCTGCGCACGGCGCGGGCGGTGGTGCCGCCCACCAGCTTGTTGCCGGCCAGGTTCAGGTCCTGGGTGGCGGTGTGGTTGCCCAGATTGTCGCCGGTGCTGCCGGCGGCGGTGGTTTGCACCGTGCCGTCGGGGAAGCGGAAGCCGCCGGTGTTGCTGTAGATCTGCCCGGCTACTTCCAGCTTCTGGCCGGGAGAAGTGGTGCCGATGCCCAGGTTGCCGTCGTTGCGGAAGCGGGCCCACTCGGTGGCGGCGTTGCCGGTGGTGGCGCCGCCGAAGCGGATGCCGGCGTTGATGCCGCCTTGGCCCTGCTGGTTGAGCAGCCAGGTTTCGCCGTCGCCGCCGGTGCGGTTCCACTGCAGGTAGGCGCCCTGGTTGCTGATGGGGCCGTGGGCGCGGGCCAGAATGCCGCCGTCCACGTCCACCTTCTGGGTGGGGCTGCTCACGCCCACGCCCACGTTGCCGCTGTTGTCGATGCGCAGGCCGCCCGTGCCGTTGTTCGACAGCGTGTTGCCGTTCAGCTGCAGGCTCTGCGTGGCGGTGTGGTTGCCGAGGTTGTCGCCGCCGCTGCCCGCGCCGCTGAGCGAGGTCCAGCCCGCCGTGGCTTCGTAGTACCAGAAGCCGGGCCGGGTGCCGTCGGTCTGGTACACCAGCAGGCCCACGGGCACGGGCGCGGCAATGCCGGTGCGCTGGCTTTCGGTGAGGCGGGGCACCAGCACGCCCTGAGTGGTGCTGCTCACCTCCAGGGCGGCTTTGGCGTTGGGCGCGGTGGTGCCGATGCCGACCGACCCGGAGGTTTGAGCCAGGGCGGTGGTGGCCGCCAGCAAGGCGGTGGCGAGTAACGGAAATTTCATCGGCAACAGGTGGAGGGTGGAGTAAGCGGCATCCCGAAGGTAGCCCATTGCCGGGGAGCGTCCTAAGAAAAGGCCAGTGCGGCCGGGCTTTGGTACAACAAAGCGCCCGGCTTCCGCAGATGGGAAGCCGGGCGCTTTGTTGTACCAGGGACGGAGCAGACAGACCTTACGGACGCCTCCCCCCGGCTCCCTCTCCGAAAAAGAGAGGAGGCTACATGGCGGGGCGGCGGGTGGGCGGCACGGATTCCTCGGCCTGCTCGTGGCGCCGCGGGTTTGCTTAGTTCGCGGCGACGCTTTGGGTAGCGAGGTGGGGCTTGCGGCGGGAGGGCTCGGGAGCCTTGGGCTGCTCCAGGGCGGCCAGGCGCTGATTCAGGAGTTGCAGTTGGGCGGCCAGCTGTTCGTCTTTCCGGCGCAGCTGGGCTTTCAGCTCGGCGTTTTCCTGCTGGAGACGGGCCGTGCGCTTTTCCAACGCCTGGATGGCGGCCATGTTCACCCCGTCGATGTCGAGGGAGTTGATGGTAGTGTCGGCGCCGATGCCGTCGAGGCGGAAGGCCTGGTAAAAGTCCTGGGCCATGGGGCCGAGGTGGCGCTGCGAGGCCGGCTGGGTTTTGTAGTTCCACTCCGAGAGGGGCAGCGCGGCCACTTTGCGCAGCACCTGCTCGGCATCCACCGGGCGGAAGTTTTCCTTTTTGCGCCGGTCGCTGATGTTGGTCCACGAGCCGCCGCCGGCCGCCACCTGCACGCCGGTGCTCAGGTTCATGGCGGTGTAGAGCTTGTAGCCGCCCGCGAAGCGCATGGCCATCTGGTTGTCGGCCGAGGCGTACACGGAGTCGGAGGAAAACTGGGCGCTGGCGTCGCCGAGGACCATGGCGCCCTTCTTCATGTTGGTGCGGGCATTTTTGCCGATGGCCGTGGAGAATTGGCCGCTGGCGCTGTTTTGCAAGCCGATGGCAGTGCCAAACATGCCCCGGGCAATGCTGGGGCCGATGCAGATACTGGCCAGGCCCATGGCTATCGACGAAGGCCCAAAAGCCAGGGCGTCGTCGTTGGTGGCTTGCGCTCCGCTGCCGATGGCTATGGCGGCGTAGCCGGAGGCGGTGCCGTTGAAGGTAAAGCTTCGCTCGCCGCTGGCCGTCGACTCGCTGCCCAGGGCCACGGCGGTATTGCCGCTGGCGTTGGCGTTGTAGCCCGCCGCGAAGGAGTAGATGCCCAGGTTGCTGTTGTCCCAGCGGGTACCGGTGACGAAGCCCACGCGGAAGGCGGCGCGGTCGGGCAGCCAGAGCAGGCGGCGGCCCTCGCCGCTGACCGGGGTAGCCGTGCCGGTGGCCGGCGCGTCGCCGGTGGCGGAAAACAGCACGCTGCCCTCCGCCACGTGCAGCGGAGCCTGCGGGGAAGTGGTGCCGATACCGACGCCGGTTTGGGCGTGGGCCGCCAGGGTGCCGAGAAGGGCTAGACCAGTAAAAGTGAAACGCATGTGTGGGGGAATGGAGAGAGAATATTCCTGCAAAGAAATGGAAGATGCGCGCCCGCCCTTGCGGTAATCGACCATTTCCCCGTCCTGGCCTATTCAGGCCACCCAGGTCTCGACCAAACGGGCGGTGTGCCGGCCGGCGGCAGCGTAGCGCCCGCCCGAAGGCGCGGGCATTGCGCGCGGGATTGCCGCTGCGCTGGATCAGCCGGCTCTGCACGTCAACGCGCCCGGTTTCCGCAGGTGGGAAGCCCGACGCCGGCGTGGGTGCACCAGGGGCAAAGCGGGCCGGACGGGCAATGGGCGGGCCCTCCCTCCGGCCCTCTCTCCCAAAGATGAGGAAGCGTGTAGCCGGTGGTGCGGCCTAGCGGCGTGCCCGCAGGAGCACCACGCCGAGGCCCGTAGCGGCCAGCGCGGCGGCCCAGGGCAGGGCCGCCGCGCTGGCCGGGCCCGCGGGGCGCTGCTCCAGGGCCGTCAGGCGTGCCTGAATGGCCGCGTTGACGGCGCGCAGCTGCTGATTTTCGGCCTGCAGGGCCTGGGTGCGGGCATCGAGGGCCTGCACGCCGGCCAGGGCGACGCCGTCGGCATCCACGGTGCCGATGCTGATGCTGTCGGGGCCGAGCTGGAAAGCGCGGTAGAAGTCCTGGGCCATGGGGCCGAGGTGGCGCACCGCGCCGGTTTCGGTTTTGTAGCTCCAGCGGGTGATGGGCACCCGGCGCAGGCGGCGCAGCACGTCTTCGCCCGCCACGGCCTCGAAGCGGTGCTTTTTGCGGCGGTCGGAGGCGTTGGTCCAGGCGCCGCCGTTGGAGAGGTAGGCCCCGGTGTAGGTGCAAATGACGGCCGACGCGTTGTACCAGGAAGGGTTGTAGAGCACGTTGCCCGTCAGGCCCGTGCCCGACTGGATAATCACGCCGGTGCTCCTGTCGGAGGCGGTGTAGATGCGGAAGCCGTTGCTCACGCGCCAAGAGGCCGAGTGGTTGGCGTCGGCACGAAACGATTCATCGCTGAACTGGTCGCCGTCGTCCACCACCGAGCGGTCGGCGAAGACAAAGGAGCCTTGGCGGGCATTGGTGTGGGCGTAGTAGCCCATGGCCACGGAGGCGGCGCCGCTGGCCTGGCAGTACTGGCCCAGGGCAGTGGAGCCCACCTGGGCCGCGATGGTGCGGAAGCCAAAGGCCGTGGCGTAGTCGCCGGAGGCGCGGGTGTTGTAGCCCGCGGCAATGGAGTAGTTGCCGATGTTGGCGTCGTCCCACTGGGTGTCGTCGACGTAGCCGGCGCGGAACGCGGCCCGGCGGGGGTGCCACATCAGGCGTAGGCCGCCGCCCTCGGCGGGTATGGCGTTGGGGTCGTAGTTGCCGTCGTAGGTGCCGCCGAGCAGGAAGCCGCCGTTCTGGAACACGGTGGCCCGGCTGACCTTGTGGCCGGCGTCGGTGGTGTGCACCACCAGCAGGGAGTCGACGTTTTGGGCCGTGGCGGCCAGGGGCAGCAGGCTTAGCCCGAGCAGGGCGAGCCGGCTAGGCGAGTAGAAACGGGGCATGCAATGGCGTTGAGGGAGAAAGGGGAGGGTAAAACTAGCAGCAATGCTATGTTGCCTGGGGCGCCGCGGCCGAATAGTCGACCGGCGGCCCGTTTTTCCCGACGAGGCTGCCCAGGCTGAACCCCACGCCTAACCAAAGCGCCCGGCCTCCGCGAAACGGAAAACCGAGCACCGGGAAGGGGGCCGCGGTGGGCTAACGGCAGACAGCCTCCCGTCGCGCTGCAGGTGAAACGCCGATGCACGCAGCAAGCTGCTACTGCCAAGTCCTCAACTGAAAGTGCCCTGCGCCGAACTCACACAAACCTGTACCAAAACAACTCGTACCAAAATCGAATTGGTACACATTACTTTGGTACAGCCCTTTTTCTTCGTTTTACATGCGCCAGCCCGCTTACCGCAGCACTTCCCGATCCATCCGCGACTACTTCGGCCTGTCGCAAGCCGAGCTGGCGGGCTACCTCGACGTATCGCGGGAACTGCTGGCCGCGGCCGAAGTCGGGCGGCGCGAACTGCCCACGGCGGCGCTGCTCCGGCTGGCCGTGCTGGCGCAGGCCGTGGCCGCCCCGGCGCCGAGCCCCGCCGCCCCGGCCGCCCCGCCGGCGGCCGAGCTGCTGCCCGTCACGCTGTTTCCGGTGCTGCGCCCGCTGCTGGCCCGCCGCGAAGCCTGCCTGCTCGATGCCGACCGCCTGCGCCACGCCACCGCCCCGCTATTGCGCAAGGCCGAGCAGGCCCGCCGCCTGCAGGCCGTGCTGCCGGCCTTGGAAGCTGCCCTGGCCCCCGCACCCGCCGACGAGCGGCCCCGCCGCTGGCTGGCCCGGCTCACCGACGCGGTGGGGGCAGCCCTGGGCCCGGCGGCCGATGTGCGCCGCGCCCGCCTGGCCGCCCGCGAAGCCGGCCTGCGCGCCGAAGCGGAGTGGATTCGGTCTTATTTTGAGAATATCACCGCCAACGACGTCCTATTTTAAGAATCGCTTTTGTTTAATATTCGGCCCGACTATCATTAATGCGTTGGGCGATTTACGTGTAATACCTTCTTCTCTCTACTCTCAATGGCTTATTCCGTCAACCAACTCACCTCCGCGGCGCAGTGCGACGCCGTGCTCTCCCTCATTGCCGAAGAGCGCGCCAACCTCGACCTGCAGCAGCGCATCCTTGACAAGCGCCGCGGCACCCTCAGCGACGACGTCACCGACCTCGGCGCCGAGCTGACCGTCAAGCAAGCGGAGCTGACCTCCCTCACCACGCTGCTCGGCACCCTGCCCGACGGCGACACCAAAGCCGACTACGAACGGCGCAAACGCGCCCTGAGCCGACGCATCACCGAGCTGCAGGACCGCCAGCTCGAATTCAACCCCGTTTCCCTCATCGACCGCGAATTCGACGTGGCCCGCCTCAACGCCTCCCTGGCCGAAGCCGCCGCCCTCGAAGCCGCCGTCCTGGCCCGCAAAGCCACCCTGTAGCCCCGGTTGTCGCCCAACCCGTCCGCTACCAATCACCAACGCCCCCGGCCAGCTTGTCGGGGGCGTTGTTTTTGGTGGGGCGGGCAGCGCGGGCGGCTGAGGTAGCGGAGGCCTATTCGCTGAGCTTCAGTTCATACGTCAGCCAATGCTTCGCACGCGGAAATTGGGGAAGCTTCGCCCATACGGCCAGCCGTAGCCGCTCCGGCGCAACCACTAGCACTTCATAATAGAAAGGACTGCGGACTGGCGCTTCCTGGCTTGAGCTATGATAGGTTAGCTGCCCGTCGCCTTGTTGAATAAACTGTTTACCGTCCTGCTCCACCAGCCAGAAGCCAGTGCTTGGGGAATTGGTGGGCAATGGTTGCAGGCCGGTTAAATCGAATTGGTCACCTGCGGCCGGGACGTTCGCCATACCCTGCATGTCAGGACCGCGTTCTACCCGAACAAATTGCCACTTGCGGGCAAGCAGAGAATGGGGCTGGGCCGATGCTGTGGCGAAAAGCATAGAGAAGAGCAACGTAGTGATGGTGCAATAGAAGTAATGCACAGCTGCAACTTACATAAGGGCCCAGTGCTTACCGCGTAACCCGCAGCCGGGCGGCGCGGGCTGCTGGGGAGGCGGGTGAGGTAGCGAGCAGGGACTGAGTTGCTGCTGGGGAAGCGAGGAGGCACTTAGCCGGGCTTCCGATAGTCGACCTAACTTTCCAGGTCGCCCATCGAAAGCTTGCGGCGCCCATTCGAAGTTTCGCCGGCCCAACCAGCGCCCCCGAACGCAAAACACCCGGCCGCCGCAGGGTGGGCCGCCGGGTGTCGGTGCAGGAGCGTGAGAAGGGTGCGTCTGGGCGGCGCGCCAGCAGGAAACGCCTAGTGCTGCACGAGCAGCCGCAGCTGCGCGGCCTGGCCGTGGTGGCGCAGCTGGCAGGTGTAGAGGCCGGAGCCGAGGGTGGCCGTTGGCAGGGGCAGGGTATGCCAGCCAGCGGGTGCGTCGGGAGGCAGGGTCTGGGTGCCGACCAGGCGGCCCAGCTGGTTGTACACCCGCAGCTCGGCCGGGCCGGCCTGCGGCAGGTAGCAGCGCAGCTGCGCATCCGCCCCGGTGGGGTTGGGGAAAGCCTCCAGGGCCAGCGGCGCGGCCAGGGGGCTGGCAGCCGAACGGGCAGCCGGTGCCGCCACGCGCGGGCAGTTGGGGATGGGGGCGTATTTCAGCGTCACGTAATCAAACTGAAATGGGCCGCCTACGGAAGCGGAACCACCCACGTACACGTTGCCGGCGGGGTCTACGACCACGGCGCCGGCCCGGTCGGCGTTGGAGGCGGGGCCATTGTAGCGGGCGCGCCACTGCTCCTGGCCGGTGTTGCCATCGTACACAAGCGTGACGATGTCCTCGTCGCTGCTCGTGAAGGAAGTGCCCGTCACGTACACGTTGCCGGGCCCATCCACGTCGATACCTGTGGCGGCGTCGTCGTACCCCCCATCGTAGTACGTGCGCCACAGCTCTTGCCCGGTACGAGGGTCGAGTTTTAGGGTGACGTAGTCGGCGTTGCTGCCGTTATACGAACTGCCGGTGAGGTAAAGGCCGTTGAGCTGGCGCAGCGCCAAGCGGCCGTCCCACCCGGCGGAGGCGGCCACCCAGAGCTGCTGGCCGGTGCGCCCGTTGTATTTCAGGGTGGCGCTGCCCGTCAGGTACACGTCGCCCCGTACATCCACCACCAGGGCGCCCGCATGGTCTTCCTGGTTGTTCGGCCCGTCGTAGCGAGATTCCCAGAGGGGCTGGCCGGTGCGCCCGTCGTATTTCAAGGTCACGATGTCAAATAGCCCATCGGAGGCATCTTTGGCCGAGGTCCCGGTGACGTACACATCCCCACTCAAACCCACGGCCACGGAGCTGGCAAAGTCGCCGAGGCTGTAGGGGCTGTCGTAGACTGTGGCCCAGAGCTGCTGGCCCGTGCGCCCGTTGTATTTCACCGTAGCGTAGTCGTAGAAGTCGCCGTTGGACGTGGAACCGGTCACGTACACGTTGCCCGACGGGTCGAGGGCAATGGCCGCGGGTTGGTCATCGAAGCCAGCGGGGCCGTCGTAGTAGGCCACCCAGAGCTGGCGGCCGGTGCGCCCGTCGTACTTGATGGTGGCGTAGTCGGCGATAAAGAAGGTGCTGGTCATGGAGTAGCCGGTCACGTACACGTCGCCGCGGGCATCTACCGCAATGCCCCGTACCTGGTCGTCGCTGTCGGCGGGGCCGTTGTAGCGCGCCACCCAGAGCTGGCGGCCGGTCTGCCGGTCGTACTTGATGGTGGCAAAATCGGAGTAGCCGTTGCCGGGGTTGGCCGAGCTGCCGGTCACGTACACGTCGCCGCTCGGGCCCAGTGCCACGGCGCCGCCGAAGTCGTAGCTATTGGCCGGTCCGTTGTAGTAGGAAACCCAGGCGGGAGACGCCGCTGCCTGGCAGCTGGCCGCCGCGAGCGGGGTAGTGGGCCGGCTGTGGTCGGGCAGGAGCTGGCGGGGCGGCGGGTAGGCCGTCAGTGTGGGAAATAGGCGCTGAAGCGCGGCGGGCGGCGGGTAAGCGGCGCGGCCGGCGGCAGGGGTGCGGTGGCCCGGTTGGGCCTGGGCCCCAGACCACAGAAACAGGAGCATGCCTACCAGCAGCAGGCAGCGGGTACGAATTGCTTTCATCAGACGAGAGACGATAAAAGGTGCTTCGCCCAGGCCGGGTTCGGACCTGGTAGTCAATCTGACATTACCGGAAGGCCGCTGGCCGGCGGGCACGGGCAGCGCCGGCCCTGGCAGCGGCAACGCAGCGGCCAAGTCCAGCTTGCCCGGCTGCCAACGATGCGCTCTGGCTACAGGGCCAAGTGTCGGAATAACTCTTGAAAATACCGTTGACGAATGTCATTGACACGGCCAGTAAGGAGACGCAAGGGCCGCCGGTACCTGGTTTTGCAGCCGTCGGAGCCGCCGGCGTAGTGGCAATAGGTAGTCGAAGCGGATAGGACTGGCAACGGGGGCGCCTCACCCCCGGCCCCCTCTCCGAAGAGGAGAGGGGAGTGGTTAGTATCTGGCGGGGGCAGCTCGCATGGTATCAGCGGCGTCCGTTGTTGCATCCGTTCCTATCGGTGGTCCGGGATGGGGCAAGGCTGCTGGGCAGGGGGCAGCTTCAGTAGCGGGCAGGGCTGGCTTGCCGCTGGGGTGGCAGAGAGGGGCACCCCCGCCAAGCTAGGTACGAGTTACAAGCTCACGCCAGTTGAGTGCTGATATTTTGCAGAAGCCTATGTTTAGCTGGGCGATGTACCACGCGCCGCTTACTTTGAGCAGTTGAATTGCTTTCGGCGCTGGGCAATTAGTCATAGTCGGCGCAACACCGTCTTTATCCTTTCTGCTATGTCCCAACTTCTACGTTTCGGGTCGGTGCTACTTACTGGCATATTGCTCTTGCTCAGCAGCAGGGTGCAGGCCCAATCCTCCGCCATGCATTCCTTCAGCCTGCAGGGCGATGGTACGCTCTGGACCTGGGGCTATAACGCCAACGGCCAGCTCGGTGACGGCTCCACTACCAACCGCCTGACACCCGCGCGCGTGGGATCCACCACCACTTGGCGCAGCGTTAGCACCGGCGGCACGCATACCGTCGCCGTGCGGCAGGACGGTACGCTCTGGGCCTGGGGCGACAACCAATACGGCCAGCTTGGCGACGGCTCCACTACGAGCCGTCCCAATCCTACGCAGATCGGCACGGATACCAACTGGCAGAGCATTAGCGCGGGCGAGGGCTTCACCCTGGGCATCCGTACCGATGGCACACTCTGGACCTGGGGCTGGAACCAGTACGGGCAGCTCGGCGACGGCACTACTACGCGCCGCAACAGTCCGGGGCAAGTAGGAACCGCTACCACCTGGCAGCACATCAGTGCTGGCTCTGGGTACGCGCTGGCTTTGCAACAAGGCGGCACGCTCTGGGGCTGGGGAAATAACACCTCCGGCCAGCTTGGCGACGGCACTTCCGTGTCCCGCAGAAGCCCCGGGCAAATAGGCACCAATACGCAATGGCGTAGCGTCAGTGCCTCCTTTGAGCATTCGGTGGCCCTGCGCGCCGACGGTACGCTCTGGGCTTGGGGAAGCAATGCACACGGAGAGATAGGTAATAACCTGCTTGTAATCTACCTCTCGCCGGTGCAGGTCGGCAGCGATACCACCTGGCAAAGCGTCGGCACGGGCCTGGGGTATACCGTGGCCCTGCAGCAGGATGGCACGCTCTGGGCCTGGGGCCAGAACCAGGACGGGCAGCTCGGCGATGGTACCACTATCGACCGTACCAGCCCCGTGCAGGTGGGTACGGACTCGAACTGGCGCAGCATAAGCGTGGGCCGCATGCATACCGTGGCGGTTCGACAGGACGAGTCGCTTTGGGCTTGGGGCGACAACTACGCCGGACAGGTGGGTAGCTTGACTATTTCGGCAAAACAGCTACTTGAACCCCGGCAAGTAGGCGCCGCCACCACTTGGCGCAGCGTTAGCACCGGCGGCACGCATACCGTCGCCGTGCGGCAGGACGGTACGCTCTGGGCCTGGGGTAGCAATTACAGCGGGGAGCTAGGCGACGGGACTGTCAGCGGCACCAGCCGCAGCAGCGCGGTGCAGGTGATGCCCGGGACCACCTGGCAGAGCGCCAGCGCCGGCGAGGGCTTCACCCTGGGCATCCGCACCGATGGCACGCTCTGGGCCTGGGGCAACAACCAATACGGGCAGCTCGGCGACGGGAGCACCACCTTGCGCCTTTCCCCGGTGCAAGTGGGAACAGCCTCCGGCTGGCAAAGCGTTAGCGCGGGCCAGGGGCACACGGTAGCGGTACGCGCCGACGGCACGCTATGGGCTTGGGGGTGGAACCAATACGGCCAGCTTGGAGACGGAACCAATATCAACAACCGCGTAGTGCCGACACGCATCGGTACGGCGGCCAACTGGCAGAGCGTCAGCGCCGGGGCAGGGCACACGGTAGCGCTGCGGCAGGATGGTACGCTCTGGGCCTGGGGGTGGAACCAATACGGCGAACTTGGTGATGGCACTAGCAATGCCCAGTTTGCGCCGGTACGTATCGGGACGGCTACCACCTGGCAGAGCGTCAGCGCGGGCCTACGGCACACGGCGGCAGTACGCACCGACGGAACTTTGTGGACCTGGGGCAACAACAGCTACGGCCAACTTGGCGACGGGAGCAGTACTACCCGCTACGCACCGGGGCAGGTCGGCACGGGTACCGATTGGCAGGGCGTCAGTGCGGGCAATATGTTCACGGTGGGCTTGCGCACCGGGGGGACGCTGTGGGGCTGGGGTATCAATGATGCCGGCCAGCTTGGCGACCGTACCGCTACCAACCGCAATACTCCCGCCCCCGTAGCGCCTGGCTTTACCTGGCAAAGCCTGAGCGTCCACGGTAGCAGCCAGACACTGGCCATCGGCACTGATGGTACGCTGTGGGGATGGGGCAACAACTTCGATAGCCAGCTTGGCCAGCCCACGTACAGCGCGGTGCCCTTGTTGCTGGGCAGCCGCTTAACGCCGTTGGCTGCGGCAACGGCAGCCCCGGCCGTCACCAAATCCGGTCTGCACCTGGAAGCCTGGCCGACGTACATCAGCACCAGTGGCGTACACCTGCGCCTGCAAGCCGCACAGGCAGGCCCCGCCTGGGTGCGGGTAATCGACGCCGCCGGGCGGCTGTGCGCGCAGCGTGAAGTGCTGGTGCGAAATGGGGCTGCCGAATTGCGTATAGACCTGGCCCATTTACCAGCCGGTATCTATCTGCTGCGCGTGCATCAAGGCTTGCAGGAGGTATCAACCAAGTTGGTGCGCGAATAGATGTAGAAAGAAGACTATGCGTGGTCACCAGGATTCAACTCACAAAAAAGCCCCTGCTGTGAGTGTTCCTCTTCAAAAATAAACCCCGCCCCGCCGGCGCCTCCTTCACCAGAAGGCCCCAGCGGGGCGGCGTTAGTTTCAGCAGCTGTTAGGGCTGCTTACCCCCTACCACCGGCGGCCTGGATTCCACGGCCAGCTTGTGCAGCGGTTATGACAGGTTATTGGGCTGAATCGTTGTGGTACTCTATGCACCTGTTTTGGTATCTGTTGGGGCCTGGGGAAGCGGTAGACATGCTTCGACAAGCGGACGCCAGATGGAGCATGACGTCCCAAAGGGTACGGTTACGTAGGGTTAAGCGCTTTTGCGCTGCCCCGGCGGGGCGCCGGGGCAGCGCAAAAGCGCCCGGCTTTCGCAGGGAAAGCCGGGCGCCGGCGTAGTTGCAATAGGAGTCGATGTAGATAGGGCTGGCCTTGCGTGCGCTTGGTAGGCGCCTCACCCCCCGGCCCCCTCTCCGAAAAGGAGAGGGGGAGCCGGACGACTTGGGGAGTGGGGCGGCTTGCGCTAGGTTATACCAAGGGGGCGGCTGGTTTGGGGGCTTTTGGCGAGCGGGCGGCGGTATTGATGGTTTGGCGGGCCGACTCGTAGGCGGTGTGGAACTTGGGCTGGCTGCGCTGGTAGCGGACCATGAACTTGTCGATGCGGTTGCGGAGCAGGGCGGCAGCTTCGCGCAAGTCGGCGTCGATTTCCTGTTTCTGGGCTTTGCCGTCGGCCGTGAGGGCGCGGGGCGTGGTTTGCTCCTGCTGGAAGGCCTGGATGGCGGCTTGCAGCTCCGTCAGCTCCTCGGGGGTGACGCCTTGCTCGGCCAGGGCCTTGGCGTGCTCGGTGGCGCGCTGGTGCAGGTTTTGGGTGATGCGCAGCAGGTCTGCGTCGGGCTGGCGGCGGAGCTGGCGCTCGGAGTAGTCGCTGTCGGTGTGCAGGCGAATGTCGCGCAGCTCATCGGCCAGGGCGAGCAGGGCGGCGGCCACGGCGGCGGCGCGCTCGGCCAGCGTCTGCTTGGTGGCCTGCTTCACGGCGCCGGGCTTCTGGGGCGTGGCGGCGCGCTGCTGCCGCTCGGCGGTGGGGTCGAGGTCGGCGACCAGGGCGGCTAGCTCTAGGCGGGCGTTGCCGAGGGCTTTGTTGGTGGGGTAGAGGTCGGCGTGCTCGTCGAGCACGCGCAGGGTGGTTTGCAGCATGGCAAGCTTGGCCCGTTGCGAATCGTTCATAGGGAGTAATTGGTTAAGGGTAAATGGTTGAGCTTAAGGTAGACGGATTCCGGGTTGCTTGTGTTCGGGCGGGCCGGTATTTGTGCGGCGCGGGCTGACATGGCCTTCGCCGGAGGTGACATGACCCTCGGCGGCGGTGACATGGGCTTCACCGGGGCTGACATGAGGTTCAACGGCGGTGACATGAACCTCAACGCGCGTGACATGAGCTTCAACAGAGGTGACATGAACCTCAACGGAGGTGACATGAGGTTCAACGCACGTGACATGAGCCTGACGCGGGGTGACATAAGCTTCAGCGGCCGCGTCATGAGGGTGGGGGCGGGGCGCCTCACCCCCCGGCCCCCTCTCCGAAAAGGATAGGGGGAGTGTCAGTATGTGGAGGGCTGCTAGGGAAGCGGGAGCAGCAATGAGTTTTGATGCCTACTGTTTCCTTCTCCCTGCGGTAGCGGTAACTTTATAGTGTTGCGTGCGCCGCCATGCAGCAATACCTCGACCTCGTTCTTCACATCCTCGACTAATATGCGACCCAAGCAACTGCGCCAAAAACAACAGCCGCAACAATCCTCGCAGCCCTTACCGTTTTATCTACCTCAGCACAACCATTTGATTCCCGCCAAAGCCCATGAGATGAATTATTGGGTTGCTTGGCTATACCAACCAAAGATTCAGAGCGCACTTCATGTGCTTGCGTATGGATATTTAGTAAAGCAAGTAGTGCCCCTACTGTTAGAGCTGTTTAAGTAGGCTTATTACTTACCTAGTAAAAATCCTTGACGTCCAAGTTCGGCCGCGCCAGGCAGTACGCCCATGCTGCCGATTTTCTGCACGGCGCGTTTGGTACGTAGCAAGTTCTTGAGTTTGCGTGAAGCGGCGTTTACCTCTGACCAATTCAGGCAGCGGCAGCACCAAGCGGATTGCTGTAAGATGCCTCGCGGGCCAATGCGCATTTTTCGTTAAAGTGACCTCGATGAGATGGTGAAAATACCTCATTTTGCAGCCCACCGAAGTAAAGCTGAATCAGCCCCTAACCTTCGGTAGCGTAGCGGAAGATGTGGCCTCCGCAGCATTGAGAGATTGAGTTCAATCCTTCTGAAAGTAGGCCCTGCTCCGAAATGTTGCGACCAAAGCCGAAACCAAGCAGGCAGCGTATTGGCCGCCGCGCTGCTGTAGGCTTTAGTTTGCGCGCCAAAAGCTGAACTGAGTTCATACAGGTGTGGATCAGTTTCGGCGAATAATTAATCTAGCGTGGCCAACATCTCTGCTTCTCTAGCAAAGCAGACATAGTTCAGTATTAAGTAAAGTATCAAATGAATTCATTGCCCATATGTTTGTTTGAAGCTTTTGTTTCAAAAGGATAAAAGGAGAATAATGTTACTCCGTTTTTGTCGAAAGTTAATATGATATTTTTGAATCGTTTTGATGCTGGGAATGTTTTAACAGCGTAGGCTGGTTCTGTTGTTAGTATTGCTAACTTGTTCTCTTTAATAATAACTGTTGAAGAGATAAACTCAATTACGCATCCTTTTGGAATAATAGCCGATGAAATTACTTTTGTTGGTCCAATAACTTTTGCATTTAATTCTGTATTTAATGCTGCTCTACTTGAGATATGTATCTGGTTTGTTTCCTTTTCTTTTATGATTGAAGATGAGGTTATTTTACCGTTTTTTGTTACAAAAAAGCAATAATTAGAGCTGTTGAATGAGTATTTTATGTCTTCTTGTTTAATGTTGGGAGGAAGGATGTTTTCTTGTTTGAAAGATTCAACTCCAAAGTTCGTTATTTTGACATTCGATGATTCTTCGTCTGACGATGAGTACGGTGTTCTTCTTTCTGTTTTAGGTTTTTCAACTTCATTTTTAAAATACGTAAAATTGTTTTGAGTATCATAATTCAAAACGTCATAGCTTGACCAAGCTGTGCGAATAGATTTAGTAAGTAATGCTTTTTCATTTACTAGTAATTTTTCGCCTGAATTTTGGATTCTTCCTGTAAATAATCCATCAGCATTAGAT
>NZ_JAJFAV010000031.1 GCF_020711235.1 Hymenobacter sp. 15J16-1T3B
CTAGGGAGCTGCGAAAAAGTAAGCCGGTTCAGCTCGGTTAGAACAGTTAATCCGGTGAGTTTGAATTCATCACCGTTGGGATACTTGCCATCAACGAAGGATAGAAAGGAGGTAAGACGCTGCTGGCCATCTATCACAGAATAAGTACCATCGCGCTCCTGGGCAAGGTAAATGACTGGAATAGGCACGTCCATTAGAACGCTTTCAATTAAGCGACTGGAAATAGCAGCTGAGGCCACAAAGTTGCGCTGGTACTCGGGTTGCAGCACCAGTTCTCCATCTGCAGTCATGCTGGCAAACTCGCGGATGGAGAAGTCCTTGGCCTGCCAAATGATTTTGCGCTCATCGGCTTTAACATCCAAGACTTCGTGCTGACTTTCGTCCGCATTGAATTCGTTTTCGATAATGGAAGGGGCAATGTAAAGGTCTTGCATGAAGTGTTCGGAGTTAATGTAGAGGTAGCGACTTGTTGCTGTCAGGCCTATTAAGCAGCCAAAAGCCGTTTTATGGTCTCTACAAAAGCATGCTTAAAGGAGTCATCCTTGGCTAGCATCTTGTAGAGGTCAAGCTCTGTCCGACGCTGACTGTTAATTACCTCCTCGAAGATGCGGTTAAAGGTTATTTCTCGGGTCTGATTGTCCGGGTTGTCCTCAAACTTAGCCTTAAAGTCGGGATGAGCCTTCATTCCGCGGACGATATTCAGGAACTTGACCCGCTGATCTTCCGGCGTAGCTTCCCAACCTTGAAACCACCGCTCATTGAACGCTTTAATGATTAGATCAAGCGGATCTTTTTCGGACTCTGGATCATGGGCTCCGCGGGGGTTGGGATTCTGTGGGTCAAGTTCTGTCTCGGAGTCATCCAGCCCAATGGTTGTATTGAGCTTGACTCGCTCCAAGCCATAAGTGGCTAAGTCAACCGAATCCATCAGTGCGTCTAAGGTATCCTGGTTAGGGTCTTGAAGCTTGAGGCGAGGAATCAGGAACTTCAGGAACCAGAACAATTGCTCCCATTTAATGACGTTGAACGGCATGATGGAAGCCAGTTGTCCGTAAATCTTGACGAACTGCTTGGCTTTGATCTTGAAGTCAACTTTCTGCTTTTCCTCTAAGCTGAGTTGATGGCTGAAACGGTCTTCCGCCAGCTGCAGAATGGGGCTTAGTTCGGTCTCGGCATCTTTGCCCAAAAAGTACCGATCGGCAAAATCTACGACCTCGTTCCACTCATACACGCCCACGTCATCCAGGTTGCTTTTCAGCTCGTGCAGAACGTTGACGTTTGTGGCCTGACTCAGAGTGGTAGCAGTGTAGAAGTCATCAAATGACTTCTTGATGTCTTCAATCGAGTTCCAGAAATCAAGTACAAATAGATCCTCCGTTTTCTTACCCAGCTTGTTTGCCGACCGATTCAGACGGGAGAGGGCCTGAACGGCCAACACGCCCAACAGCTTTTTGTCCACGTACATGGCCGAGAGCTTGGGCTGGTCGAAACCCGTGAGGTATTTGTTCGCTACCACCAGCAAGCGGTACTCGTCGTGGTCGAAGAACCTGGCTATGCGGTCCGTTATGTAGCCAGGGTCGGTGGGCTTGGCGGTATCCAGGCTTTCCGGGAAGTCGTTGAGCGAGTCTTCGGTGTGCTCAATGCCATCCACTTTCTTTTTTCCGGAGAAGGCAATGGCAATCCGGAAAGGGTGGCCGCGGTGCTGGAGTTGAGTGCGCAGAGCTTGATAGTACCGGATAGCCGCTTCAATATTCTGGGTGACGACCATGCCTTTAGCCTTACCCTTCAACTTCTTGGTATTTACCACGCTGCTCAGAAAGTGGTCGAGCATTATCTCGGCCTTAGTAGCAATGGTTTCTGGATGACGCTCGACGAAGGCCCGAAGCTTTTTCTGTGCCTTTGTAGTATCGAATAGAGGGTTTTCCGCAATGGATTTTTGAATCTCATAGTAGCTCTTGTATGTAGTATAGTTGGCCACTACATCAAGAATGAAGCCCTCCTCAATAGCCTGCTTCATCGAATACAAGTGGAACGGGCGGAATTTCCCGTCCTCACCCTTAACACCGAATTTCTCGAGCGTAGCATTTTTGGGGGTAGCTGTGAAGGCCAGATAAGAGGCGTTGCCGCGCATTTTGCGGGTTTGCATAGCCCCCAGAATTATATCCTGCGGGTCGGCGGCATCTGCATCTTCATCATTGGCATTGCCCATGGCCTGGTTCATCTTGTCGGCCGTAGGGCCGCCCTGCGAACTGTGGGCCTCATCGATGATGACGGCAAACCGCTTCTCGCTCAGGTCGGCAATGCCGTCGACGATGAAGGGAAACTTCTGAATCGTAGTGATAATGATACGCTTTCCCTGCTCCAGCGCATCCTTCAGCTCGCGGGATGAGTGCGCCGGAGCCACCACATTCTTGACATCGGAGAAGTCTTTGATATTCTCGCGCAGCTGTTTGTCGAGCAAGCGGCGGTCCGTGACTACTATCACCGAATCGAATAGGGGGTTGTCTACTCCCCTACCCCCGGCTACCTGCGCGTGCTGCGGGTAGGTTTCGATGAGTTGGTAAGCGGCCCAGGTAATGGAGTTGGACTTACCGGAGCCCGCCGAGTGCTGAATCAGGTAACGCTGCCCAACTCCGTGGCTGGACGCGTGCTCGACTAGCTTTCGCACTACCTGCAACTGGTGGTAGCGGGGAAAATACAGGGTACGCTTGCTGAGTTGATCGGTGTCGCGTCCGTCGAGGCGCACAAAATGCTGCAGGATGTTGGCCACGCTGTGGCGCGTCAGGACTTCCTCCCACAGATAGGTGGTGCGGTGGCCGAAGGGATGGGGTGGATTGCCTTTGCCGTGGTTGTAACCTTTGTTGAAGGGCAGAAAGAAGGTTTTAGCACCGTCCAAGCGGGTTGTCATGTATACCTCATCCGTATCCACAACAAAATGCACTAGGCAGCGGCCAAACTGCAGCAGTGGTTGCTGCGCGTCGCGCTCGTACCGGTACTGGTTTTGCCCGTTCACCTTGGCGCTCTGACCCGTCCAGGCATTTTTGAGTTCCAGCGTGCTAAAGGGCAAGCCATTGACGAAGAGCACCAAGTCTATTTCCTCTCCCTTGTTGGCCAGGCTGTAGCGCACCTGGCGCATGGCGCTGAACTCGTTGGTGTTGAAGGAGTCCTTGATTTGCTGGCTGCTCGAGGCCAACGGAAGCGGGTAGAACAGGGTGAAGTGAGCATCGTCTACTTCCAAGCCCTTGCGCAGCACGCGCAGCAGCCCGTACTTCTTGATGAGCCGGTCCAGCCGTTCCAATATTTTGAGCTTCCAGTCGGATTGCTGGCGAAGCTTGTCCAGCTCTTTACCCTGCGTAGCCTCCAGAAAATGCCAGAAGCGCCGCTCATCGATGGCGTAACGGGCATCGAAATCGTCTGCGAAGCCAATGTAATAGCCGTCCCCCCCCCGGTATGCCTCAGTTTGCTCCTCTACCAAGGCCGGTAGAGCAGGATTGGCCAGTTCTTCCAGGCAGGTTCCGGTCAGCCGTTTCTGAATCGCGGATTCTAATGCTTGTTCGTTGGTAAGGGTAGGCATATTATAAAAGTGTTGTTAGCACAGCAAGTGAGATACCTTCTTCGTGCCTCTGAGCTAAAAGCAAGTCCCTCATGGCATGGCCGTGCGTCTTTATCTCTTCGACGTTCCAATCACTTTCCTTGGTGGTCAAGTCCATCATCAGGCGCTGTTTGAGGCTATCGGGCTTGACGCGGATGTAATGGTCTTTCTTAGCCCACGGCAGGTAATTGCGCAGGGCTGAGTTCTTGGCGGAACTGATTAGGCAGAGGTTGCCGAAGTGGTGTAGATACTTGCCGGGAAGTGGCTCTGCGTCGAGCGGGTGCTGGGGATAGTAGTGCTCAACCGAGCTACGGAAGGTAAACTCGAAGTCTTTATAAACTGCTTTGTCGCGCTTCCAGAGCAGAAAATCCAGGTAGTTGAAAACGAAATTCTCCACTCCCGTGCCCTGATGCAGCAGCGCCTCGTTCAGGGCTGGCTGCTGGTTCAGTCCATCGGGCGTGAAAATCATTTCGTAATAGTCTTGCTTGGCATCCGTCAGGTAGCGGTTGAACAGGAAGCCGTTGGCCAGTCGCTGCAGGTAATTGCGGTACTCATGGGCCGTGACACGCTCCTGAGCAAACAGGTAGTTGAGCGCCCCGCTTAACCAGTGTTTATAAATCTGGGTGGGGTTCGACACATGGAACATGGCCAGCAGCATGAGCACCTCCCGGTTCAGGCCCGTTTCATCGTCGCCGAAGGTACCACTATAGTACGCCGATGCCGACGAGCTCTTTTTCATTGCCTTCAGGCTCCAACTATCCCCTGTGTTGTCGTATTCGCGCTTCAGCACGAACGTATCCAACAGGTTGCGGCCCCGGAGTAGGTTATAGGCAAAATCCCGAACGAATTTCTGCTGGTTCGGAGCCTTGTTGAGTTGGGCATTAAACGCGTCCAGCAAATCCTTATCGTCCAGCCTGACTTGGCTCTGCACGTCAACCGCCGCGCTTTTACGCCGCGCTTCATCGGCTACCTGTATCCGCAGAATGTGCAGCAGGAAATTAGGGAAGTTGATGACGGCCGTAAAACGCGAGGCGTCGTCGCTATCGGACCTCGCGGTACTGGTTTGGAGCGCAGGGGTACGCTCGCTGAGGATGGTGTCGAGGTCGTACTCGTCAAGGTGCGAACCAGGCACTTGGCCGGTATAGAGTTTTTCGGCTACGTCGGCAAAGTCTTTAGCCCGCAGCAGGCTCCAATCCTCGCCGAAAAGCACGTTCCGCACATTGGGCTCGAACCCGTACTGTACGTAGCGCTCCATGTAGGAGCAGGCTTCCCAAATTCGGTTGAAGCAGTGGCTGGCCCGATGGTCTTCCTGCAGCACGTTGAGCAGTTGAGCCTTGAGCACTTCGTGTTTTTCAAGCTGCTCCCCCCGGCTGTTCATAATCTCGAAGTAGTGGTTCAAATCGGTGTCGGGGGGCACCGCAACGAACAGGATGGAGACGTTGTCGAGCAAGTAGCCAAAGAACTGGCTCACCGAAATTCCCTTTTCGGCTGGGAGGTGGCGCAGGCTTCTTACGGCCACTTCGTAGGCTTGCTTGATTTCGGTGTTATAAGTCTTGTCCGAAGAAAAACGCAGGGGACCTTCTTGGAAGAGCACGCGTAGCGTTTCCGTGGCCGAGGGCCGGCTGTCGTATTGCAGGTTGAGCTGGAAGCGAGTTGTCAGCTGGTCCAGTTGCTGCTTCGACAGTTTATCAGCGTATTCGCGCTTCAATGCGCACAACAGAATGTTGAGCGTGGTTAGCCGCTGCTGCCCGTCGATGGTTTCGCGCACGATGCCTTGTTCGCTCTCCCGCTCATAGGCAATGAGCGTCCCGATACGATACCGGGTATCTGGCTTATTGAGCGCGTAATCGGCAACGTCCTGAATTAGCTGAAGTACTTCCTGTTCCGTCCAGGCATAGTTGCGTTGGTAGAGGGGGATGACGTAGCGGCCGGAGCCAAATAAGTCACGAATGGAATATTCTTGGGGAATACTAGCGGACTTCATAGTGCAATTGTGTGAATAACTCTTTCAGGCGTTCTACCCGGCTGGCAACGGCGTTGACAACCGGAGGCAGTGGGGCAGCCAGCACCTCGTGCGGGGCCAGCGCCTCGCGGATGAGCTGGAACATCTGCACGCCCTGCAGGGCGTTATTATCGATGGAGGCCAGGCGCACGGACTGGAGTTCTAGACGCACCCGGTAGGCCCACACAAACAACACCTCAATGGCGCGGCCCAGCTCGTGGTGGCCAAACCGGTCCACGTAATACAGCAACGCACACTCGAAGAGCGTGCGCACATACTGGTCGCCGGTGCGGTGGCGGCCTTCGTACTGGTCGAGGGCGGTCAGTATGCGGTGGGCAGTGCTGGTTTCGGGGAGTTGGTCCCGGAATCTTTTGAAGTTGCAAAGGGCTGTTACCTGCGCCTGGTAGTGCGTCACCAGCTCGAAAAACCGCTGGCCGTTTACCACAGTCTGGTCGAGCTGGAAGGGGTAGGCCAGCTGCTGGCCGTCAATCTGCCGGTCGGGGTGCTGGCGGTAGCCGGCTACGTACTCGTCGGCGATGCGGTGCAGGCGTTCGTGGGGGTGGGTTTGCGGACCTTGCAGGTTTACACCCTTAAAGACGGCCACGTCGGCGCGGGTGAAGTCGCGGGCGGGGCGGCCTTTGGCCCAGTTGCGAATGCGGAACAGGTAATCGTGAAACAGCCGGGCTAGGGCCTGCTGGTCCGCGTCTTGCCAGGGCTGCACGGTGGACATGCGCACGGCCTCGGGCAGGTGCCCCATCTCGCGCAGGTGAAACGCCTTGAGCAGGTCGTGGGGGGCCAGCTCCTTGCCGCGGGCGTTCTGCGAATCGAAAAACTGGAAGGCTTCCGAGAGGTCGTCGATAACGACCAGCACCACCTCGCAGCGCTCGAAAAAGAAGCGGGTGGTGGCCTCATCGAAGGCACCGATGCGGCGGCGAATTGCCTGGTAATTGCGGTGCAGGTTTTCCCGCGACACGGGGCCGTTAAAGCGCAGTTGGCTAAGGTCTGGCTTGAACGCCTGCGCATCACCCTCGCCGCTGCGCAGCTCATACAGCGCCCGGGCCACCAGCCCCAGCGTGACCGTGCGCTGCTGCCCGTCCACTAGGTAGAGCAGATCGTCATCGTCCCGATGCAGCACCACGGTGCCCAGGCGGTAGGCCGATTTGTCCTTGTGCTGCAGCACGTCGTCCAGCAGTTGCCCCACGTGTTGCAGGCTCCATTTGTAGGGGCGCTGGTACAGGGGAATCCGCAGGTTGGTTTTAGCTAGAAGCTCCTTAACCGAAATAATTTTGGCAACGGATTCACTCGCCCGAGCAGCCGTTACAGTCGGACTTTCCAATACATCCGCATCGTTCATCTAACACACCTTGATTTTGCCCGTAACGGCAGCGTTGATGAGGGTGGATTTGTACTCGCGGAGTTGCTCGATTTGCTTATTGACTTTCGAAATGGATTGGGTAGTCTTCAATGCAAGCAGATTTAGATAAGCGACGACCTCCTCTTGCTCGTCTATGCTTGGGACAACTATAGGGAAGTTCTTTATATCATCTTGACCGATATTGGGGTCAACCCTTGATCCTTTTGCCACAATCATCCAATATGGCCTACAGAACTTGACGTAAAAGAACAGGTAATCAACAAGTAGTCTTGGGCTTGGAATAAGCGCGCAGACTGCTTGGTTTACTGCTGAGGCAAATCGAACTAAGGAGTGTTTGCCAATAGTGCCTGCACCTCCGTACATGGCTACGCACACGAACTCAGATTGTATTTCCTTACATGCAGTGTCTCTGAGTGCCGCTTGAGTTATTGCTTCAGGCACAGAGCACAGCTCAGAATCATTTAAATCTGTTGTTCTTATCCACGGCATCAAACCGCCATAATACTTCTCACGCTCCCCACTAGGAGGTGTTCCACCACTGAGAGATTTAGCAACTTTTTTGATTTGGGTTACTTCCCAATGCGCCGGTACTTCTCCAATCCAGTCTACCCCGCTGTCCTTCATCGGCACATCAGGGTTGAGGCCGCGCGTAACGGCCCGCTGGATGAGAATCTGCCGCCGCTCCTGCAGCAGCTCAATCAGGCGCTCCTTTTGGGCAATGGCTTGGTCAATCTGGGCGGTTTTGCGGTCGAGGAAGTTGGCAATGGCGGTTTGTTCTTCTAACGGGGGAGCTAGAAACTTCAATCTTTTGAAATCCTCGTAACTCAGATTTTGCCTCAAACCTGAACCAAGTGAATAAATAATTTTAGTTATATCCAGCGCATAGAGGAAATAGTGATAATATCTATTTAAATAACTTGCATTTACTTTCAGATTTATATACGCATTGGTTATTATTCCCTTATTCTTTGCTAAACCGACTCTCAGACTTGTCTTATCATTTTGTAAGTCTGTTGGACGAATAATAATGTCGCCAGGATAAACCAACTGATAGGTTTCAAACGATTCAGGCACTAAGCCCACCAGCTTTTCTTCTGGTTTAATCACCACTTTTCCGTAGCTCAAAGACAGAACGGTTTTTTCAACCATCCCCTTATTCTTTTCACAACGCTCGTTTATAATTCTTGAACCAGGCAACAAAAGCCAATGTCCGGGAATTTCTCCTAGCCATTCTACTTCTGAGCTTTTATACGCCTCGTATTTCTGAACCTCAATTTCAATAACAACAGATTCCATTAGACAAGCGTTAGAATATCGTGAATAAGCCCTTCGCTTTCTTGCTCCAATGCCAGAATTTCCTGCGTTACCAGCTCGATGTCGCGCAGGCGCTTGTGGCGGTAGAAATATTTATTAAAAGAAATTTCGCAGCCGATTTTGGTGTTTTCCAGGCTCAGCCAGGCTTCCTCGACGTTGGGGCGCACTTCGCGCATAAAGAAGGGATAAATCTCCTCCTTCAGCGGCACCGCCTCGGTGTCGCGCAGGTCGGAGTCGCTCTCGTATTGCAGCCACTCGCCCTTGCGGCCGGTGGGGTAATAGCCAAAGTCCGGCAACTGGGCCTCGGTGCAGCCCAGGCGCTCGAGCAAAACTTCCAGCTTGGGGCCGTTCAGCTTGGTCGTTCCCTTAACCACCTTTTCCGCCGAGGCATCGTACCAGCTCACCGCGTTGAGAATGGCGTTGCGGTCGGCGGCCGTCAGCTTCGAGCCCATGCCCATCAGGGCCTCGTGCACGGCGTCGGTAAACTTGTTGAAGTCGCGCCAGGTATCGGTGCCCACGCGCTGCATCAGGCGGGAGGCCGTTTGCAGCAGCAGTAGCCCTCGGTTCCAGGTATCGGGGCTGCACAGGGCCTTGGCCTGCTTGGCACTCAGGTTCAGCTCCTGCTGCTCGCACCAGTACAACAGCTCTTTTTCATGTTGGGCCAGCTCGGTGTACACGGCCTCGCCGTATTGGGCGTAGGCCCACTCCATCGGCTCGCGCAGGCCCTTGTCGAAGCGCAGGGTGGCAATGCGCTCCTCCGTGAACTGGGCCATCAGCCGCTTGGGCCGCTCCACGGTCACTTTGTAATAGCCAAAGTCGCGGTTGTCGAAGATTTTGGCAGCAATGCCCTGGTCCTCGCCTGTGGTCGGGTTCACCTGTTTCTCCACGGCCTCCATCTGCTGGTACACGCGCACGATTTCGCGGATGTTCTCGGGCGAGAACTCGCAGTTCTTGTTGCCCAGGTTTTTGCGCAGCTTGCGGTAGAGCAGGCTTGCGTCGATGAGCTGCACCTTGCCGCGGCGCTTAGCCGGCTTGTTGTTGCTCAGCAGCCAGATGTAGGTGGTGATTCCCGTGTTGTAGAACAGGTTGTTGGGCAGCTGGATGATGGCCTCGAGCCAGTCGTTTTCGATGAGGTAACGGCGGATGTTGCTCTCTCCCCCGCCCGCGTCGCCGGTGAAGAGCGAGGAGCCATTGTGCACCGAGGCAATGCGCGAGCCTACGGGGCTCTGGTCAAGCGGCTTCATTTTGCTCACCATCTCCATCAGAAACAGCAGCTGGCCGTCGCTGGAGCGCGGGGTAGCATCCACCGTCTCTTCCTCGCCCCAGTAGTTGCGCAGCTTCACCACGAAGCGCGGGTCGATGACATCCTTGCCGTCCTTGATGTACTTCAGCTCCGAAGCCCAGCTCTTGCCATACGGAGGGTTGGAGAGCATGAAGTTGAACTGCTGCCCGGCGAACTCATTGGTAGCCAGCGTAGAGCCGACGCGGATGTTTTCAGGGTTGTTGCCCTTGATCATCATGTCGCTCTTACAGATGGCGTAGGTTTCGTCGTTGATTTCCTTGCCAAACAGGTACACGTCGGAAGAGGCCTTGATGATGCCGTCCTCGTCCTTGATGAAGTTCTGCGACTCTGTGAGCATGCCCCCCGAGCCGCAAGCCGGGTCGTAGATGGTGATGACCGACGGCAGCGTATCCTTGATAGGCTCAAACACCAAGTGCGTCATCAGGTCAATGACTTCGCGGGGGGTGAAGTGTTCCCCGGCTTCCTCGTTGTTGTCCTCGTTGAAGCGGCGAATCAGTTCCTCAAACACGTAGCCCATGCCCAGATTACTCAGCGCGGGCAACTTGCGGCCGTCAGGGTCGCTTGCCTCGAAGGGCGTGAGGTTGATGTATGGCGAGGTGAACTTCTCCAGCACATCCAGCAGCACGTCCTTGTTGGCCATGTGGCGCACCTGGGCCTTGAGCTTGAACTTCTCGATAATCTCCTTGACGTTGCTGCTGAAGCCGTTCAGGTATTCCTCGAAGTTGGCCACCAGGATTTGCTGGTTGTTGGTGGCCGTGTTTTTCAGGCGTTGTAGCGTCCAGGGGCTGGTGTTGTAGAACACATACCCGGAAGCCTGGCGCAGCCCGACTTCGTCCAACTCGGTTAAGCCGACCTCATTCCGCTGGAAAGCCAGCTCTTCCATCACGGCATCCTTGGTGGGTTCCAGCAACGCGTCGAGACGGCGCAATACCACCATGGGCAGGATTACATCACGGTACTTGCCGCGGACATACACGTCGCGCAGGCAGTCATCAGCGATGGACCAGATAAAGGAAACAAGCTTGTTATGGACGGCAGTATTCATTTAAAGCAAAGAGAGGGAAAAAACGAAAGGAAGCATGGGAGTATGACTTTGCAAGATAGGCTGAGCCACCTAAAAGACTGCAACTGATCCGAAGTGTGTAGCTAGTAAATACCGTAGATTTCCTCGTGCGCCATCACTAGCTACTTCGCCACGCGAAACACGACGGAGCGCATTAATACAGGTGATTTCCAGAATAACAGACTGCTCACATTATAACTATGGCCGAAAATTTACCCGCACCGCTCTACATTACCCACGATGCAGATGACCGCCCAGCATTGGCGGTAGGACCTGGCGCGGGGTTGGTGATGGCGCAGCACTGTCTACCACAGGCGCGAGAAACGATCAGGCTAGCCAGTGTTTATTTTTCTCTGTCAGGGTACGCCCTTACGCGGCAACTAATGACAGGCGGTGCCACGCTACGCGTACTCATCGGGCAACGTGACGGCCCTGAGGCGCACCGGGCTGTACTACAGGAGATACTGGCCGACTTGGCGCAATGTGAATTGACACTTGCCGAGGCAATCGAGGAATTGGTGCTACGCATGAAGACAGGACGCTTCTTCATCCGTGAAGCCCGATCATATGCCACCAGTTACGGATACCATTGCAAGTTTTATTTAGTGGACAACGCCACAGGCTGGCACGGCTCCACTAACTACAGCTGGCGCGGTTTGAAAGGGTCGGCGGAGCAAGCCAGTCTGCTCACCGACCAGGCGCAGATAGCCATGCTAGCTCAGTGGTTTGATGAGTCAGCCGCCCTGGGTCACGACCTCTTGGCCGACCTCTTGGCCCGCCTACAGGCTTGGCTAGATATGGCTACACCGTTTCAAGTGTATCTGAAAGCTTTGGCTGCCCTACGCCAGCTAGACGAACCGCCCCGACGTATACAAGCCGACCGACCTACCCACTACCAAAGGCTGTTGATTGCGCGCGCATTGCGGCAGATTACGGAGTACAATGGCGCGCTAGTAGTAGCGGCTACCGGCTTAGGCAAAACGGTACTAGGGGCCGAAATAGCCGCACACTGCTACGCCAGTGGCATAACCCGCCGCTGTATCGTACTGGGGCCCGCCGGTAGCGTGCGTAAGCAATGGCTGCGGCACCTGCGCACCGACCGCGACCTGAACGTAGTGTACTTCAGCTTGGATACGCTCTTTCGGCCCGACTCTGATAACGAAGACCATCAGGTTGAATTGCTACGTCAGCACCTGCGCAGCGCCGATGAGCACACGCTGATTTTGATTGATGAGGTGCATACCTACCGCAATCAGTGGCTGCGCGAAGCGGTGAAGACAGCCTCCAGTAGAGTATTTGAGCGGCTAGTGCCGGCGGTCCATCATCAAGGCGCACGCGTACTGTTGCTAACGGCAACCGTGTACGGCACCGATTTTGGCAACCTCAAAAGTCTACTACACCTGTTGCCGCTGCAGCCAGCCGCTGAAGGGCAGCCTCGCCGCGAATGGGATGCCCGCACAGCTGCGCAATTTGCCGCGCTGCCTGTAGTGACGATCTTAGGTATTCCACATGTATTGCAACTGGCCCGTGAGCGGGGCGACGTGGATGAGCAAGGGCGCGTGTTTGTGGAATTTAATACGCAACGTTGTTATCTGCCTCCAGAACTGTATTTGTATGCTCCGCGCTACCAGTTGCCTTTGCAAGATGCCATGCAACGGGCACTAGATGAAGAGCGGTTTGCCTCTACTACGCTCATTTTACACTCGTACTTCGGAGAGCAATTGCAGCTGGAAAAAGGCACGGCTAACAGCATTTATAACGAAACAATAGAATCCTGGCTTAGCTCGCCACCCGCCCTGGCACATTGCTTAGCCCGTAATATAGCTACTCCGGGTTACCGTGACCCAGTATATGCACAACCTCTCGCTGCGGGAGAAGCACTGCCTTATCAATACCAGATGAAGCAAAAGCAGACCACCCGGCAGCAGGTGTTAAGGCCTCTGCTCAATGCTATTCATCCCCCAGACTTTATACACGACGAGAAATTTTCATTACTCCAAACCATTGTGCAGCGGGTCTGCCTAACAAAGGCTACCCTAGGCACGAGCAAGGTTTTAGTATTTGTAAATCGATGGGCAACGGCTTTGTATTTGGTAGAAGGACTAACTAAAGGCTTTGCCGGAGTGCTCCGTGTGGCAAGCACCGTAACCACAGCAGTCGACGGTACGCCTGAGCTGCTGCCCCCGCCCGAGCGGGGATGGTTACTCCGTGACTTTGCCCCAGTTGCACACAGGCGCCCCGCCGGTACTGGACCCGATTACCACGTCCTCATTTGTACAGATGCTGATGGCAAGGGCGTGAACTTGCAGGACGCTGACACCTTGGTACACTACGACCTTCCAACTGCTGCCGATGAGCTTTATCAGCGCGTGGGGCGTCTACTCCGTCTTACTCCAAATCCTGAGCGACAAATTGCCATCTACACATTAGAACCAGCGCTGGCTTATGCACAGCAGGGCGAACTTCTACGAGTTGCGTCCAAAGCGCAGCTAGCTATAGAAACTCTCATTACGCGCCTGCAACGCCGCCACGACCATTCCCAACGCATTATGGTAACAGGAGTGCGAACGACGAGAGAACAGGCTCAGGAACCTTTAGAAAACCCCACGGCTATTATCACCACTGACCTGATGGCTGACCCGGTCTTTGAGGCTGCTACCGATGCCCCAGCGCAAGCAGAGCTTCGTCATCTTTCTGCATTAGCTCGTTACCGCGACCAAATCAATCAACTCGCAGATTCGCTACTCAGTGCGCGTACCTATGCGGAAACGCAGGCAAGGGTTATTGTATTACTACACACTGCCGGGCAGTATCATTTAATTCGCTACAACTTAAAAACCAGAAAATTGGAAACGCCGGGTGAAGCTGCATTACTGGAACAGTTAGCATGTCCAGCTGATACAAAACAAGCAGCAGTACCAGTAGCAATAGTGGAGCAAAGGGCGAACGAAGCCGCGCAGGCTTGGTGCCAGGAATATGGTGCGGTATCAACAGATGTCATGAAAGTATGTGCGTTATACCTGGACCCGCAGCGCATGTTGCGTAAAGGAGCTGCGCGTTTATTGGCCTCTGATATGTAAACGAAGTGAGACCATCATCTTGGCGCAACAAAAAAGACACTACAGCTTGTAGTGTCTTTTCCGGTCGATACTGAGAATTCTCGCAAGGAAACGTTTCAGAGGCGTAACAAGCCGTTACGCACCGGTTACAAAGGCGTTTCGGTAACGTCAGATGGTTATTCCAGTAGCCGTTCCCGCAGTTGTTTGCGCCATTTCTTCGGTAGCTCGTAGCTGGCTTTGTAGCCGGTGAAGATGCGGCCCTGGGCTTCCTGCCAGGTGTCGCGCAGCACCAGTGCGGCATCGCGCAGATCGTTTAGCCGGAGGCGGGCCTCGCTACCAGGTTCTTTCAGCTGAGGATGGCTTTTGTAGTGCTCCAGACCGTCGAGCACCAAGACCAGCAGCTTCTCCAGTTCTTCGTCGGGCAGCTTCTGCCCTTCCCAGTACAAAAAGGCCTCAATGGCTTCTTCGTAGTACTGGTGGGCTTGTTGCGCCCGCGCCAGTTCCTCCTTGCGCTGTTGTTCTCGTTTACGGGTCTCCTCTTCTTCACGCCACTGTTGCAGGTAGTTCAAGCGGCCGGACGAACCGCTGTTACTGATGGCAGGCAGGAATGACGCCGGAGGTTGGGACGGCACCAACGCAGTGCTGTATGCCGGTTCGGCGCCGGTGGAGTCGACCGGCGTATCCTCCGGCGGCTCGACCTCGAGGAGGTCATCGGCCTGGCGGTGGCGGTGC
>NZ_JAJFAV010000032.1 GCF_020711235.1 Hymenobacter sp. 15J16-1T3B
CGGGTGCAGGCGGGCCGGCTCGTAGTCCGCAATCAGGCCGCCGAAGTCCGGGATGATGACGCAGTCATGGTCCCGGAGCAGGTGCTGGATGTGGTCGGTAAGCTGCAAGGAGGTAGTGTGCTGATGTGGTCGAATGTGCTGCGGTGCTAATGCGAGAAATGTGCTGAGGCGCCAATGAAGTCGTAGTCATTAGCACGTCAGCACATTAGTCATCAGCACCTTAAAACTGATAGCCGGCTCCCACGAGTACGTTGACGCCCTTGGACGGGTAGTTCAAGAAACGCTCGTACTTGCGGCCCAGCAGGTTGTTGCCCAAAACAAAGAACGAGAGATTTTCCGAAAAGCGGTAATCGGCCCGCAGGTTCAGGTCGATGACGGCGTCGGTTTTCTGCACGGTTTCGGTGTAGGTTACCGGGATGAGCGAACTGCGACGCAGCGTGGAACCGTAGCTCGAGCTGAGCACGTACAGCTCGCCGCCGAGCATGAGCTTCTCGTTCATGTTGTATGACCCGAAGAACACGCCCTGGAAGTTGGGCCGGTGAAAGGGCTTGGCCAAGGTCTTCACCTTGTAGCCGTTGTAGTCCAGCTTGGTGCCGAGGCGCAGCTTTTCGGCCGCGTTGTAAATCAGCTCGCCGTGCACGTTCACCAGTTGGGTGCTCCCGTCGCGGTTGTAGACGAGGTCGAAGCGCGAGGAGTCGCGCCCCGAGTTGTTGTAGAAGTACAGGTTGTAGTCGTTGGCCAGCGTTACCTTCACCGAGGCCTGCAGGGCGCGGGCCGGGGCGGCGTTGAAGCCGAAGAACACCGAGGGGCCGCGGCGGGTGTCGGCCACCTGCTGGCGCTTGCCCAGCCAGGCATTTTCCTGGGTCAGGTCGTAGAGCGTGACGCGCTGCAGCCCGCCGCCGAGGCCGCCGAAGAGCACGAATTTGTCCTGCACCACGGCGTAGCCCACGCGGATGGCCGGAAACACGGTCACCTGCTTGGCGTCGTTGATGGTGTCGCCGGTGTAGCCCAGGGTGGCGCCGATGCCCACGTCGAGCCGGTCGCCGATGCGCTGTTCGTACTGCGCGGTGGCCTGCACGAAGGGGCGGCTCACCGAGTAGGCCGAGTCCTTCTGCGAAATAAACGACAGGTCGCCGTCGAGGCGCACCCGGCCCTTTTCAGTCACGTAGTAGGCCGTGCGCAGCTGGGCGTACAGGTCCGATTCCTTGGCCTCGAACCGGTCTTTCCAGTAGCGGTACCCGCCGGCCAGGTCGTACTGAAACTTGGCGTCCCGGTCGCGGTTGCGCACGAATACTTGCGCGTCGGTGCGGAAGAAGGTCTGCTTGATGGAGTCCGGCGAAGGCTTGGGCTCCGTGGTGGGGTTGTAGCCGTAGAAGTTGGCCCGGTCGCGGCCCAGCTTCACGTTGGCGCCCAGCGTGACGGCGCCGCGGTACAGCTCGCCGTTCAAACCCAGCCGGCTCTGGCTCACCGAGGAGTTCTTGCCGTCGACGGGCCCGCGGGCCGAGGACAGGTGGCGCAGATCCAGGCCCAGGGCGTGGTCCTCGTTGCGGGTGGTGTGGGCGTGCGCTTCGCCGAAGAGCGAGGCGTAGTTACCCACGCCGAGGCGGGCGTAGTTGCCCTGCAGCGGCTGCAGTTCCTCCTGCTTGATGGTGAGCACCCGCACCGTGGGGTTGAGGTTCTGGCTGGGCAGGCGGAAGTCGGGGAAGGTGTATTTCACCGCCCGGTCGGCCTTGGCCGGGGCGGGCAGCTCCACCTTGTCGTAGTTGCGGGCGGCTTCGGGCAGCTGGTTTTCCCGCTCCTTCACCACTTCGATTTCGGCGTCCTCAATGGTGCCGCGGGTGCGGGGCTTGGTGGGCTGCCCCTGGGCCAATGTGGCGCCGGCGGCGGTGGCCAGCAGGGCGGTCAGGGCAAGGCGTTGGGAAGGGCTAACGCTCATGTACGGGGGTATGATGGATGCGCGGCGGCCTTCGGGCGTTGCTGTAGCTCCGAGGCCGCAGCGCATTCTTTTTCAGTTGACTATAAATTCCGGAAGCACCTCGCTCCTATTCCTCGCCCTCAGCCGGCGCGGCCGTATCGGTGTTGGTCGTGTCGGCGGGCGGCACCAGCGACTGGCGGGCACCGGTCTTGCCGGTCGGCGTTTTCACCGGGGCCTTGGTGGTGCCGGGCTTGGTCGTGGTGCTCGTGGTTTTGCCCTTGCCGGTGGTCGTGGTCGGGGCCGGCGTGGCCGCGTCGAGGGCGGCGAGCTTGCGCTTGGCTTCCTCGATGATTTCGGGCACCGGGAATTTGTTGTCGATGATGGAGCTGAGCGTGGCTTTGGCCTGGAAGGCTTCGCCCTGGTCGCGGTAGATGTCGGAGATGAGCAGGAAGCCGCGGCCCAGCCAGAGGTCAAACTGGTTGAAGTCGGAGTTAAGCTTGAAGGCCGCGTCGAGGGCCGGCTCGTATTTTTTCTGCTGGTAGAGCACGTCGGCCAGCAGGTACTGGGCCTCGGCCCCGTTCACGTCCACCGTCCGGGCCGATTCGGTCAGGCCGGCCACGGCCGCGTCGAGGTTGCCGGCTTTGTAGTCCGACTTGCCCACGTAGAGCTTGGCGGCGCTGATGACAGTAGGCGCGGCGCTGCCCTCGGTTACGATTTCCGAAGCCACGCGCTTGGCGTCGGCGTAGGTGCCGGCTTCGTAGAGGCTGCGCACCAGGCCCAGGCCGGCGCTGGCCCGCTCCCGGGCGACGCGGGTGGTTTGGCGCAGCCGGTCGTAGTACTTGGCGGCCTCGGTGTAGTTCTTGTTTTCGAACTCCAGGTCGGCCACGCGGGCCACGGCGCGGTTCACGTACTCGCTCTTGTTTTCGTCGACCACGGCGCGCAGGCGGGGCAAGGCGTCCTGCTTGCGGCCAGTTTTCAGGTAGGCATCGGCCAGGAAGAAGCGCGCGTCGGCGGCCAGGGTGCTGCTGGTGTGCTCCTTCAGGTAGGCCTCCAGGCGCGGAATGGCCTGGGCGTACTTCTCGGCGGTGTACAGGGACTTGGCCGCCTCAAACTCCACGCTTTCCACCGACTTGTCGTTGGGGTTGGTGGCTTTGTACTGGGCCAGGTACTGGTCGAATTCCTCGGCTTTGCCGCCGGCCGACAGGCTTTCTTGCAGGCTGGCAATGGCGTTGGCTGCGGCTTTGGTGCGCGGAAACTGCTGGAGCACCTGCTTGAAGTCGGCGGCGGCTTTGTCGTACTGCTGCAGGTTCTGGTACGAGGTGCCGCGCTTCACCAGCGCCGAGGGAATCAGCGTGGAGTTGGGCCGGTTGTCGATGAGCTTCGTGAAGCCCTCGATGGCCGGCTGGAAGTTGCCGCTTTCGTAGTCCAGGTTGGCCTGCTGGTACACCGCGTCCTCGGCGTAGCGCGAGTTCGGCGACACCCGCAAGAGCGTCTGCAGGGTCTGGGCGGCTTCGTCGCGGCGGCCCATCAGGCCCAGCGTGAGGCTTTTCTGGTAGTAAGCAAAGTCCTTGTCGGCGGCGTTGGCCTGAATGACTTTGTTGTAGAGCTCCAGCGCCTGCGCGTAGTTTTTGCTGATGTAGTAGGTGTCCGCCAGGCGCAGGGTCACGTCGTAGTAGTTCGGGTCGGCGGCGGGCTTGGCCACCGGGTCGCCGAGGTACTGCTGGAAGTAGGGCCGCGCCTGGTCGTACTTTTTGGTGTTGTAGTAGGCGTAGCCGAGGCCGTAGCGGGCCTTCTGGTCGTAGTCGGTCTGGGCGGCGGCCCCGTCGCGGGCGGTGCGCAGGGCGGCGGTGTAGGAGCTGATGGCCTTGGGGTACTCCTGCCCGATGCTGTACACGTCGCCGCGCAGCACCTCGGCCCCGGCCCGAATGGCGTCGTCCTGGGAGTACTTCAGGCTTTTCTCCAGCACCGGCAGCGCCTGCTGGTACTGCCCGTTGTTGTAGAGCGTGGCGGCCTGGTAGTAGGCAATGCGCTGGTAGGAGGCGTTGAGCTTGCTGGTGCGCTCGTCCACGTTGTCGAGGTAGGCCAGGGCGCGGGCGTAGTCGGTGGTCGTGAGGTAGGCGTCGGCCAGCAGCTCGTTGGCCACCGCGCGGTTTTTGGAGCGCGGGTATTTCTTGCCGAACTCCTCCAGGGCCGTGATGGCGTCGGGCGTGTTGCCCAGCTCGTAGCTGACCTGCGCGTACTTCAGGGCCGCATTTTCGGCCACCTGCTTGTCGAAGGTGGCCTTGCGGGCCGCGTCGAAGCTATTCAGCGCGAGCTGCTTGGAGCCCGTCTGCAGGTAGCTTAGGCCCAGGTGGTAGGCCGCGTTCTGGCCCAGGGAGTCGCGCCCGGCGGCAATGCCTTTAAACGAAGCGGCGGCGCCTTTGAAGTCGCCCTGCTTGAAGTTGGCGTAGCCGATTTTGTACTGCACCATCGGCTCGATTTTCTTGCGGCCGGCGGCGTATTTGTCGAAGTACTCGGCGGCTTTGGCCCAGTCCTGCTTCTGGTAGTAGGCGTCGCCCACCAGCAGCTGAATCTCGTCGGCCGACTGCGGCGGCGGGGTCTGGGCCAGGGCCTTGGTGCCGTAGCTGATGAGCCCGTCGTAGTTGCCCTCCTTGTAGTAAATCTGGCTCATGATGGCCGGCACCACGGGGCGGTAGGCGTCGTTTTGCTCGGCGGTGGCCAGGTCGGTGCGGGCGGCCTGGAAGTCGCCGGCGCGGTACGCGAGGTAGCCCGCGTAATAGCTGCTGGCGTAGCGGAATTCGTGGTTGCCCTGCTTGTTGCGGTCGAAGAGCAGGCGGGCCTTGTCGTATTCCTTGAGCTGGAAGTGGCTGTAGCCCTGCTTGAACTCGGCCTCGGCGCGCTGCTCGGCCGTCAGGTTGTCGGGCGCCACCTTGCTCAGGTAGCTCACCGCCGCCTTGTAATCCTTCTTGTCGAAGTAAAACTTGCCGAGCTCGAAGTAGGCCGCGGCGGCCTTAGGGTGGGCCGGGTTGTTTTCGGCGAAGGCGAGGATGCGCCCTTCCGCGTCGGGGTGAAACAGGTACAGGCCGCTGACGGCCACGTAGTACTCCGCGTCGGCGGTTCGGTCGCGCAGCTCGCCGGTGCGGCGGATGGTGGCGTCGAGGTACTGCTGGAAGGACTGCTGGGCGGCGCCGTATTGGCCGCGGTCGAACAGGTCGAGGCCTTCGAAGTAGTAGTGTTCCTCGTTGGTGAATTTCTGGGTATGCTGGGCTTGCAGGGCCAGGGGCGTCGCGGCGCTGAGCGAGGCCGCCAGCGCCAGGCGGGGCAGTAACTTCATTGGCGGTGCGTTGCGGGGGAAGCCGGTGCCAGGCGGAACCGGGTCTGGTCAAAAGTAGGGAAAAATGCCCGCGGGTTGCGGGCTTTTGGCTGCTTTCAACGTGGATGAGGGGAAATGTGGTGTGCAATCTGCCGGTACTGGCGCGAGTTTGACACCACGCAAGGCATATCCACCCCGCACGGGAGGCGGCTATTCCCTGTCAGAACGGCAAGGCTGCCCGAATGTTGACAAGCCGGCACCCGGCCGCCTTGCCGCGGCCGACGTCCCCCGGCGTTGCATGACAAGACGCTGAAACGCAGCTTGAGGCCCGCCGCAGTTGCAGCCTTGCTTTAGCGGGCGTACGTTTCGATGTACACGCTGGTATTGCGCTGGCCGCTGGGGTAAATACGCCCCAACACGTATTTCAGCTCTAATTCGTGCTCGGTCAGCTTCAAGATGCTGTACTCCCGCTGGTCATTGCCCAGCATCAGACGCAGGGTACTCCCCGTGCGGGTATAGGTGAAGGGCAGCCCCGATTGGCTAGGGACATCGTCATCCCCAAAGTGCTGCCACGTGTTATCCGTCAGCACAACATAGCCTGATGGCCAGGGCAGTGCCTGCTCCCACACGAACTGCCCGTTGCCGTCGTATAAACTTTCCTTGTAGCTGTTCATCCGCCAGCTTCCAGCCAACGCCGGCTCCGGTGCCGGAGCCGGCGTGTCTTTGTTGCACGCAGTCAAGCCCAGCAGCAGCCCCGCGGCGTAATAATATTTCATGGGATTGAGCGGGTAAGTATCCGGAGCGGTTTCACCCGCTGTAGTACGGGGCAAATATAGCCGTCGGGCCGTCAGCTGCTCCCGCCGCCCCATCACGCGGGCCGCTCGTTGCTTTGTTGCGCGCCATTGCTTGCTGCCAGCATTGGCGGCGTCGACGGACAGTGCTTCCAAACCGCTCCCTCCTGCTATCTAGCCCCGCCTGTTTGGTGCAGCACGACGCGGATGCTGTCCCAGCACGGGGTGCGCCCGCTGAGTTGGTGCAGGCGCTCGAAATACGCCAGCACGTCCAGCGTCCGGGGCTGAAAGCCGGGTTTGCTGAACGTATAGGTGACGCGTGGGCAGAACATGCAGCGTTCGTATTGCACTCCGTAGAAGTACCCGGTGCTGTCGGAATAAGTGGTGTCTACTGCTCGGTCGTCGTGGTAGGTAACGACTTTGACGCCGTCCAATGGCTTTTGGTCGCCCGCCTGCACGTAGCCACTACCGCCAAGCGGTGTTTTTTCCCCCACCAGAGGCAATTCCCGGTAGGTCAGCACGAGGCAGAGCAGGACCGCAGCCCCAAGTAGCCAGATCAACGCAGGTTGGAGTTGCATACGGGTAACACGTGTAGTTGCGCAGTAGCCGGTAGTTGCCGGCAAGGTATGCTGCCGGGCCCGACGTCAAACGTCATCATGGGCACGTTGCACCGGCGCAGGCGGGAACCGCTGCCGAACACCGGCGCATCACGCAGCAGGTAGTCGCCTTTCAGCTCCACCACGCGCGCTTCGTGGTCCAGGCAACCCGCGCTGCCCTTTTCCGTGCCCAGCATCAGGTACAGCGCGCGGCCGGGGGCTGCGCAACGGCTGCACTGCGCCAGACGCACATTGGATGGCCGGCGCGTACGCCAACCGCTTTCCGGCCCGGTTTTTCACTGCAGCACCGGAATGCTGATGGCGCCGCGGGAGTTGCCGGCATCGTACTGGAACGTGTACACCCAAAACTGCGCGGCGTCGTGGGCGGTGGCGGTTCATTGCAGGCCCAGGCGGCGCGTCTCGGCCGTCGATAGGCCGTGGCGCTGCAGATAAGTGACCAGTTGCCGGGTCGTGCCTGCCAGCAGCTCTGCTCCCGTTCCGTCACCGTCTTCCTGGTTGGTAATGGCAAGATTTTGCTCCAGCGCGGCCTCCGTTGGATTGGTTGGCCGGCTGTGCCACCCCGGGGCCCGTACTGGCCAACGCGCCCAGCAATACGGCGCCCAGGCGCACCACGCGTCAGGTGTAACCGTTGTTCGTCGGGAGCCCGGCGAAAGGCAGGTGACCGGCCGTGAAAAGAATTCTTCCGGCCTTCCCGGCCGGGTGCACACGTCCGTTCCTAAGTTCGCGCCCCGGCAACTACCGCTGCATTTGCCCCTCCCCCTGCCTTATACCTCGCCACGAACATGAGCACCTGGTCTTCCGCGGTCTGCGAAACCAACGGCATCAGCCTGCACTACACCCGAACCGGGGGGGCCAAGCCGCCCGTGGTGCTGCTGCACGGCTTGATGACCAACGGCCTGTGCTGGTCGGAGCTGGCCCGGGTCCTGGCACCCGACTACGACGTCATCATGCCCGACGCCCGGGGGCACGGCCGCTCGAGCGCGCCCGCCGCGGGCTACCGCTACGCGGATCATGCCGCCGATGTGGTAGGCCTGCTAAGCGCGCTCCAGCTGCCGCCGGCGTTTCTGCTCGGCCATTCCATGGGGGGCATGACGGCCGCCGTGGTGGCCAGCCGCTGCCCCGAGCTGCTGCGCGGCCTGCTCCTGGCGGACCCCACCTTTCTAAGTCCCGAAGTCCAGCGCGACGTCTACGCCAGCGACGTGGCCGAGCAGCACCGGCAACTGCTCACCCGTTCCTTGGCGGAAGTTCTGGCCGACGCGCGCCGCCGCCACCCGCACCGCCCGGCGGAAACCCTGGAGCTCTTCGCCCGGGCCCGGCTGCAAACCAGCCTGCGCGCCTTCGAGGTACTCACGCCCCCGAATCCCGATTTCCGGCAGTTGATCAGCCAGCTTCGCACGCCCACCCTGCTGGTGTTCGGGGACGGGGGCATTGTGTCGGCGGCGGTGGCGCAGGAGCTGCACCAACTTAACCCCAGCGTTGAATTTGCCCAAATCCCGGACGCCGGCCACGCGCTGCAGGTAGACCAGCCCGCGCGCTTTGCGGCGGCGGTTACGCGCTTTCTGCGCGCCAGCGGGGCGGCGGGCTGAGCACCAAGGAGCCACGCCGCTGTTGCTACAGCGGGTTTTCGAACGCCGCAAAGACGCGTATTGGCGTCTTGCTGTTGGCCCCGTACTGTTCCATGATCAGACGCCAGTACGCGTCTTTGCACTCCGCTGCGGCTAGCCAAGGCCGAAGTTACGCCGCTCCCGCGTCGGAGGCTTTGATGCGGGCGTCGAAACTGAACGGCTCCCGGGCCACGATGCGGATGCGTTGGAAGTCGGGGTGGCGGCTGTGCAGCAGGTAGTTGCTTTCCTGCGGTACGATGGACGAGGGCACGCGCAACACGGCCGACTGGCGGGCTTCGTACCACTGGCTGCCCAGGGGTTGGCACACGGCGTAGCGGCTGGCCTTGGCCCAGTCGGGCGGCAGCTCGGTGAGCAGTACTTCTTCCACCAGCAAGTCGTCGGGCACCTCGATGACGAGCACCCGAAACTGGTCGTTCAGGCCCTCGCCGCTGCGGTGCACCACGTTTTCGAGGCAGGCCAGGGCCCGGCTGGCGGCGCAGTAGATGACGAACTGGTCCTTATAGTTCCAGCGGGCCCGGTAGCCCGAGGCGAAAAGGCCGTCGGCGTACTTGGCCAGGCAGATGCGGTAGAGCAGCACCGGTTACGACAGGTCGCCGTGGGCAATGCGCTGCAGCTCCTCGGCTACCAGGTCGATGCCGCCGGAGGTTTCGAGCAGGCGCAGGGGTACTTCCTGATCCAGGCCGTGGGCGGGCTTGTCGAGCCAGCGCAAAAAGGCCGCCGCTTCGCCAAACACTTCCACCCCCAGGTTGTAAAGGGCAATGATCTTAAGCGTCTTTTCGCTGCTGGCGGCACTCAGCGGGCGGTTTTCCTGGGAATAGCTGCGCAGGGTCTTGGTCGACAGCTCGTAAATGGCCTCCAACTCGTTGGGCTGCAGCTGGTAGGCCTGGGCCACCTCAAAGGCCGTGGCCGCGGGCACGCCCTTGCGGGCTTCGAGCACCAGGGCGAAGGAATCTTTGCCGGTGCGGCCCCAGGCCGCCCACTTCTTGCGCAGGGCCACGGGCAGAGCCGTCGTGGAGTCTTTGGGTTTGATGCTGGCGGTGGCCATAGCGGTAATCGAATTGACGGTCGAAACTTAGGGAAATTTTTCCTTATAACGCGGAAATTTTTCTTTTAGGTTCCGCTGTTTGTGTCAAACCATCGGCGCTAACGGCATCAAGCAGCCCCAGCAGCCGTGAGGCGTTTCAATCCGCGGAGCCGGCAGGGTTGGCGGGCTAGTCACGCCCCCGTCGGCACAACGACGAAGCGGGGCCGCGCGCCCGTTTCCGGCTGCGCGGCCCCGCCCTGCCGGGTTGCGGATAGCATTGCCCGTCGGCCGGCTAGGCTTCCTGCTTCAACGAGGCCATGTCGATGACGTAGCGGAAGCGCACATCCTTGTCCATCAGGTGGTCGAAGGCCTTGTTGATGTCCTGCATGGGAATCAGCTCCACCTCGGGCAACACCCCGTGCTCGGCGCAGAAATCCAGGACTTCCTGGGTTTCGGCAATGCCGCCGATAACCGAGCCGGCCACAGTGCGGCGGTGCATGGCCATTTCCTGGTTGTTGAGCGGGGCCTTGTACGGTCCGATCAAGCCCACCGTCACCAGGGCGCCGTCGCGCTTCACCAGGCTCACGTAGTCGTTCACGTCGAAGGCGTCGGGGATGGTGATGAGCACCAAATCGAACTGCAACTCATGGGCCTTCATGGCGTCTTGGTCCGAGGAAATCAGCACCTCCTGGGCGCCCAGTTTTTCCGCGTCTGCGCGTTTGTCCTTGGAGGTGGTAATGGCCGTCACGGCCGCGCCCAGCGCGCGGGCCAGCTGCACGGCCATGTGGCCCAGCCCGCCGATGCCCACCACAGCCACCCGCTTGCCGGGGCCCGCGCCCCAGTGCTTGAGCGGCGAATACGTGGTGACGCCGGCGCACAAAATGGGCGCCGCCGCTTTCACGTCCAGCGCCTCGGGAATGCGTAGCACAAAGCTTTCCTTCACCACGATGTTGGTGGAATAGCCGCCGAAGGTGTTGAAGCTCTCGTCCTGGGGCTTCATGTAGCCGTTGTAGGTGGCCGTCCAGCTCACCGGGCCTTCGCAGTAGTTTTCCTCGCCGTGCTGGCAGGGCTCGCACGTGCCGCAGGAGTCAATCATGCAGCCCACGCCCACCAGGTCGCCCACCTTGAACTTGGTCACGGCCGGGCCCAGGTCGATGACGCGGCCGACGATTTCGTGGCCGGGCACGCAGGGGTAAATCGTGTTTTTCCAGTCGTTGTGGACTTGGTGCAGGTCGCTGTGGCACACGCCGCAGTACAGAATGTCGATGTGTACTTCGTCGGCCTTGGGCGTCTGGCGGTCGATTTCCAGCTCTTTCAGCCCGTTGAAAATGGAATTGGTGGCGCCGTAGGCTTTGGTTTTGAGGGTGGCCATGCGGGGTGTCGGTTGTGGTGAGGGGCTGAACAGGCGGCCGCTTGCCCGGCCGGCGCCCGGAATCGGGGCCTTGGCTTAACGCGCCCGGCGCCGCGGCGTTGGGCGGGGTTACTTATTTGTCACCCCGCCCAACGC
>NZ_JAJFAV010000033.1 GCF_020711235.1 Hymenobacter sp. 15J16-1T3B
CAAAGGTTTTCCGGTCGCTGCGGATGACCAGCTTGGTGGAGGCCATAAGTAGTAGGATAGCATGAGCCAGTTGGATTACCGGCGCCCTGTCAAAGGTAGGTAAAGTTCTGAGTGGGTCCGTAAGTGGGACCGTAAATTTGTAAAAGATGAAGTAAAGCAGAGTTAAGGCGATTTGTAAAAGTGGCTTTTAAGGTTGTTTTAGCGGTATTTTTGATAAAGCGTGGTGAATATGTGGTGATTCCAGAGGAATCACTGAAAGCCCCGTTTGCACCGCGCAAACGGGGCTTTTTGTATCTGTTCATCCCGTGGCAACGCCCTAGCTGCGGCGCTGGCCACGTGCGGGCGAGCCGACTGAGGAGTGGGCACAGGAATGCGGCAGGTAGGGCATACGCAAAGTGAATAGGGAGCCGGTGGGGAAATTATCATAGACGGTACTGCCGCCGGTGGGCGTTGCGTGCTATCCGCCAACAATTCATGTGAGCAGCAAATGCTGGCAACTGTGGTTACATTGCCGGTAATTCACTTGTCATACGCGCTACTTACGCCCGGAAATGGGGCCGCACGTGCGGTCCGTTTCACACCACCGTGCCCGCAACCTTTCGCTGCCTTCTCGACTCATACCCACCGTGCCCGCGCTTTAGCCGACTACAATCGCGGAATTCTGTACCGAGCCCCGCTCTTTACTTTTCTACCTGATGCTTAACGATTACTCGTGGGGCCGTGGCTTGCTGCTGAGCAGCTTCGCGCTGCTGCCCGCGTGCCCGGGCTGGGCGCAGGCCAGCGCGGATTCGCTTACCCTAGCTTCCTCCATCAATCACTTGCACGCCCGCTACCTCGAGGCTCGCAAGCAGGAGTCCTTCCTCCTCAACGGGGTGGCTTACGCGCCCAACCTGCCGCCACGCGTCATCGGGCATCCGTTTCTGGAGTCGCCGGAGCCGCAGCCGGGCCGCGTGTACTACGACGGGTACGATTTTCCCAACCTCTCGCTGCTCTTCGACGTGGAGCAGGACGCGCTGGTGCTGGCCGACCTGGGCGGACCGCTGCGCGTGCGGCTTATCAGCGAGCATGTGGGCAACTTTCGCCTGGGCACCCGCTCGTTTGTGTGGCTGCGCGGCGCCAAGCAGGCGGGCATGAACACCGGCTTCTATGAAGTACTGTTTGACGATGCGGCCTCGCCCGTGCGCCTGCTGGCGCGTCACGGCAAGAAGCTAGAGCGCAAAAGCGGCACCGAATTGCGCTACGAGTTTCGCACTAGCGCCGACTATTTCCTGCAGACGCCCCAGGGCTACGTGCCCGTGAGCAAAGCCAGCGCGGTGGTGGCTACGCTGCCCGAGCGCAAAAAGGAGCTGAAGGAATTTGTGCGCAGCCACCACTTGAAATTCAGCAAAGCCGAGCGCGCCGCTTCCCTCACTTCGCTCGTGGCTTATTACGACAGCCTGGTAAAAGCCGCCCGCCCATGATGCCCGCCCAAGCAACAACTGCAAGCCGCCCGCGGGTGGCGCCCTGGCTGCTGGCCGGCCCCGCGCTGCTGCTGGGCCTGAGCGCCCAGGCCCAGCAGGCCGCCCCCGATTCGACGCAGGTGAGCGGCAACTTCGTTAACGCGCCCTTCGAAACGCTGGTTCGGGCCCTGGAAACGCAGACCAGCTACCGCTTCTACTTCGAGCCAAGCAGCGTGGACAGCGTGTGCGTGAACCTGCGCGCCGAGCGACAAACCGTGCCGGTAGTCCTCAAAAACGCCTTTCGCCGCGGCGGCCTGTACTACGTCATTGACGCGGGCAACCGGGTGTACATCACCGCCGGCAAGCCCATCGAGCTGACGCTGCCGGACCGCTATTTCGCCGCCGCCGACAGCAGCGCCCGCGTGGCCCAGCAAGCCGCCGACGACCCGCTCGAAGGCCTGAACGTACCCAAAACCCGCCGGCAATCGGCCACCCGCCTCTACGAAGTGGGGCGGGCGGGCGCGGCCAAGGGCGAAGGCAAAGCCACCATCGGCGGCTACGTGCGCGACGTGAACACCGGCGCGCCGGTGGCCGGGGCCACCGTGGCCGCCGAGGCCGCCGGCGTGGGCACCGCCACCGACCAATACGGCTACTTTTCGCTCACGCTGCCGGTGGGCCGCCACTCGTTGCTGGTGCGCAGCATCGGCATCAAGAACACGCGCCGGCAAGTGGCCTTGTACAGCGACGGGAAGCTCGATATTCAGGTGGAAGAGGACATCACTCCGCTGCGCGAGGTGGTCATCGAAGCCGAGAAAGACAAGAACGTGTCGGGCATGCAGATGGGCCTGGAAAAGCTCGACATCAAGACCATCCGGCAGGTGCCCACGGCCTTCGGCGAGGCGGACTTGCTGCGCGTGGTGCTGACGCTGCCGGGCGTGAAATCGGTGGGGGAGGGCAGCACCGGCCTGAACGTGCGCGGGGGCGCCAGCGACCAAAACCTGATTCTGCTCAACGATGCGACGGTGTACAACCCCTCGCACTTGTTCGGCTTCTTCTCGGCCTTCAACCCCGACGTGCTGCAGGGCGTGGAGCTCTACAAAAGCGCCGTGCCGGCCAAGTTCGGCGGGCGCCTGTCCTCGGTGCTCGACATCACCACCCGCGACGGGAATAAAAAGAAGTTCGGCGCGTCGGGTGGCATCGGGCCGCTGACGTCGCGTTTGACGGTGGAAGGCCCCATTCTAAAGGACAAAGCCTCGTTTATCGTCGGGGGGCGCTCGTCGTACTCCGACTGGATTCTGCACCGGCTGCCCGACCGCGGCTTCCGGGAAAGCTCGGCCTCGTTCTACGACCTGAACGCGCACCTGAGCTACGATATCAACGAGAAAAACGCGGTATACGCCACCGGCTACCTCAGCCGCGACAAGTTCCGCCTGGGCGCCGACACCACGTATCAGTACCTGAACCAGAACGCGAGCCTGAAGTGGAAGCACGTGTTCGGGCCCAAACTCTACGCGGTGCTGACCGGGGCCGTGAGCCACTACGAGTACCAGGTGAGCAGCGAGCGGAACCCGGTGAGTGCCTCGCGCCTGGCCTACAGCCTGAACCAGACCAACGCCCAGCTGGACTTCAGCTACTTCCTCAACCCCAAGCACACCATCGAATACGGGCTGAGCACGCTGCGCTACAACATCGCGCCGGGCAGCCTCAAGCCCTTGGGCGACAAATCCTTGGTGCAGCCCGATATTCTGAGCCGCGAGCAGGCCCAGGAAAGCGCCGCCTACCTCTCCGACCGCATCGACGTGAACCAACACCTGTCGGTGTCGGTGGGACTGCGCTACTCGCTCTACAACGCGCTGGGCGCGGGCGACGTGCGCCGCTACGCGGCCGGCGGCCCCCGCAACGAGGGCACCGTGACGGACACCGTGCGCTACAAGGCCGGGCAGGACATTGCCACCTACGGCGGACCGGAATACCGCGTCTCGGCCCGCTACGCGCTGTCGGTGGCCTCGTCGGTGAAGGCCAGCTACAACCGCACGCGCCAGTACATCCACATGCTCTCGAACACGGCCTCCATGTCGCCCACCGACGTGTGGAAGCTGAGCGACTACCACATCCGCCCGCAGGTGGGCGACCAGGTGGCGCTGGGGTTTTACCACAACTTCAAGAACAACACCATTGAAGCGTCGGTGGAAACCTACTACAAGAAGATGCACGACTTCGTGGACTACAAGAGCGGGGCCACGCTGATTCTCAACCACCACATCGAAACCGACGTGGTGAATGCCGAGGGCAAGGCCTACGGCGTGGAAGTGATGCTGCGCAAGACCACCGGTAAGCTCAACGGCTGGGTGAGCTACACCTACTCCCGCTCCCTGGTGCAGGTCAACGGCGGCACGCCCTCGGAGCGCGTCAACGGCGGGAAGTTCTATCCCAGCAACTTCGACAAGCCGCACGACGTGACGCTGATCGGCAATTACCGGGTGAACCGCCGGTTCAGCACCTCGCTGAACGTGACCTACAGCACCGGGCGGCCCATCACGCTGCCGCTGGCCAAGTACTACGTCGGCAACGCCTACCGCGTGCTCTACTCGGACCGCAACGCCTACCGCGTGCCCGACTACTTCCGCGCCGACCTGGCGCTGAACATCGAGGGCAACCATAAAATCAAGAAGCTGGCCCACGGCTTCTGGACGGTGGGGGTGTATAACCTGACCGGCCGCAAAAACCCGTATTCCATCTACTTCAAGACGGAAAACGGGCAGATCCGGGGCTACAAGCTCTCCATCTTCGGTCAGCCTATTCCCACGGTCACCTACAACTTCAAGCTTTAGCACCGCCGGGGCTGCTTTGCGCATGGGCCGGGCAGCACCGCCTTCCTGCCCGTTCTGCCTGCCGGCACCAACCTACTATCGTTACCGATGAGCCACGAATTCGGATACCACGCTTGGCACCGTACCGCGCTGACGGTCTTGGGCTTCGGCGGCCTGCTGGGGCTCGGCCTTGGCACACCCGCGGCCCGCGCGCAAACCAAGCCCGCCTCTCCCCGCGAAGCCCTGGACGCCTACCACCAGAACGACCCCTACGAAAAGCTGTTTCTGCACCTGGACCGGCGCCTCTACGTGGGCGGGGACCTGCTGTGGTTTAAGGCCTACGCCGTGGAGGGCACCCGGCAGCGCCCGTTGGCGCTGAGCAAGGTGGCCTACGTGGAGGTGCTCGATGCGCGCCAAAAACCGGTGCTGCAGGGCAAAATCGGCCTGCAAAACGCCACCGGGCACGGCTCGTTTCAGCTACCGGCTTCGCTGCCCACGGGCACTTACACGGTGCGCGCCTACACCAGCCTGATGAGGAATTTCGGGCCGGACAGCTACTTCCACACGCCGATTACGGTGGTCAACACCTTCGCGGCGGCCACCCGGGCGGCCGCCGACACGGTGCGGGGCTACGACGTGCAGTTCTTCCCCGAAGGCGGCACCCTCGTGGCGGGCGTCAAGAACCGAGTGGCGGTGAAAGTGACCGACAAAACCGGCCACGGCATAGCGGCCGAAGGCGTGTGGCTGGACAAGCAAGGGCAGGTGGCCGCCCGCTTCAGCACGCTGAAGTACGGCATGGGCCGCTTCGACGTGCAGCCCACCGCGGCCGGCGGACCGTATACGGCCGTCACGCGCCTGCCCGACCAGCAGACCCTGACCCGGCAAGCCCCGGCGGTGCAGGAGCAGGGCTTCGCGATGCGCGTGGAAGGCGCCGGGGCCGAGCAGCTGCTCGTGACGGTGCAGACCCCGGGCAACACCGGCGAGGAAGTGCAACTGCTGGGCCACGCCCGCCAACGGGTGTTTGCGGCCAAATCGGCGGCGATAAGCGGCGGCCGGGCGCAGTTCGTGCTGGAGCGCGCCCAGCTGCCCGAGGGCGTGCTGCACCTGACCGTGTTCAACGCCCGGCAGCAGCCGGTGGCGGAGCGGCTGGTCTTTCGCCGCCCGGCCGCCCAGCTGGCCGTGCGCCCAGTGCTCGACAACAGCCGCTACGGCTCCCGCGACAAGGTGGCCCTGACGCTGACCACGGCCGACGCCGCCGGCCGCCCCGCCCCGGCCAACCTCTCGGTAGCCGTGTACCGCCTCGACGACCTGCCCGCGCCGCCGGCCGCCGACATTGCCAGCAGCTTGTGGCTTACCTCCGAGCTGCGCGGCATGGTGGAGGACCCCGGCTATTACCTCGCTGCGCCCGACGGCCAGGCCGACGAAGCCACCGACAACCTCATGCTGACCCAGGGCTGGCGGCGCTTTAGCTGGGACAAGCTGCTGGCCGGCGCCGGCACGCCCGACCGCTACCTGCCTGAGCTAAATGGACAGTTTGTGGAAGCTCGCGTGGTACACAAAACCACCGGGCAGCCGCTGGTGGGCGTGGCGGCTTTTGCTTCGCTGCCGAGCACCCGCGTGCGCCTCTACAACGCCATCAGCCGCGCCGACGGCCGGGTACGCTTCGAGCTGCGCGAAGTGAGCGGCCCGCAACATCTGGTGCTGCAGGCCGACGCCCGCCAGGACAGCACCGCCCGCATGCAGCTGATCAGCCCGTTTTCGACGCAGTACGCCGCACGGCCCGCCGCGGCCCCGCTGCTGTTGCCCGAGCAGTACCGCGCGGCCCTCACGCAGCGCCACGTGGAAGTGCAAAGCCAGGCCGCGTACTTCAGCCGCAAGCTGCGTCCCTTTGCGTTGCCGCTGGCCGACAGCGCTTCGTTCTACGGCAAAGCCGACGAAAGCTACAACCTCGACGACTACACCCGTTTCGGGGTGATGGAAGAGGTGATGCGCGAGTACGTGCCCGGCGTGCAGGTGCGCCTGCACAAGCAGGAGCACAGCTTCCTGGTGTCGGACCGGCCCAACCGGCGCCTGTTCACGGAAAACCCGCTGGTGCTCTTCGACGGAGTGCCCATGTTCAACATCGACAAGGTGCTGAAAATCGACCCGCTAAAGGTGCGCCGGCTGGAGGTTATGACCAACCTTTACGTCCACGGCCCGCTGACTTACAGCGGCTTAGTGAGCTACACCAGCTACAAGGGCGACCTGGGCGGCGTGGCCCCCGGGCCCGGCGCGCTGGTGGAAGAATTCGAAGGCCTGCAGTGGGAGCGGGAGTTCTACTCGCCCAACTACGCCACGCCCGAGCAGAAAGGCAACCGCCTGCTCGACCTGCGCAACTTGCTGTACTGGAACCCGGAGGTGACGACCAGCAGCACCGGCCAGAAGCTAGAGTTCTTCACCGCCGACGAGCCCGGGCAGTACCAAGTTGTGGTGCAGGGCCTGTCGGGCACGGGCCTGGCCGGCAGCAGCACCGCCACCTTTGAGGTGCGGCCCCAAGGGCTGGCCCAGGGCAAATAGGCTTGCCAACAAATGCAGCAGCGCCCGGCGCCGCGGCTCAGCACGAGCC
>NZ_JAJFAV010000034.1 GCF_020711235.1 Hymenobacter sp. 15J16-1T3B
TTTTACAATGGAGAGTTTGATCCTGGCTCAGGATGAACGCTAGCGGCAGGCCTAATACATGCAAGTCGAACGGGGGTAGCAATACCCCAGTGGCGCACGGGTGCGTAACGCGTAGGCAATCTGCCTACTCCTGGGGGATAGCCCGCCGAAAGGTGGATTAATACCGCATAAGACCATAACGCGGCATCGCGTAGTGGTTAAAGAATTTCGGGAGTAGATGAGCCTGCGTGCCATTAGCTAGTTGGTGCGGTAACGGCGCACCAAGGCGACGATGGCTAGGGGAGCTGAGAGGCCGATCCCCCACACTGGCACTGAGATACGGGCCAGACTCCTACGGGAGGCAGCAGTAGGGAATATTGGGCAATGGGCGCGAGCCTGACCCAGCCATGCCGCGTGACGGATGAAGGCCTTCTGGGTTGTAAACGTCTTTTGACCGGGAAGAAAAAGCCCTTGCGAGGGAAATCGACGGTACCGGTTGAATAAGCACCGGCTAACTCCGTGCCAGCAGCCGCGGTAATACGGAGGGTGCAAGCGTTGTCCGGATTTATTGGGTTTAAAGGGTGCGTAGGTGGCCCTGCAAGTCCGTGGTGAAAGCCTGCTGCTCAACAGCAGAACTGCCATGGATACTACAGGGCTTGAGTCCAGACGAGGTTGGCGGAATGGATGGTGTAGCGGTGAAATGCATAGATACCATCCAGAACCCCGATTGCGTAGGCAGCTGACTAGGCTGGTACTGACACTGAGGCACGAAAGCGTGGGGAGCGAACAGGATTAGATACCCTGGTAGTCCACGCCGTAAACGATGGATACTCGCTGTGGGCGATACACAGTCCGCGGCTTAGCGAAAGCGTTAAGTATCCCACCTGGGGAGTACGCCGGCAACGGTGAAACTCAAAGGAATTGACGGGGGCCCGCACAAGTGGTGGAGCATGTGGTTTAATTCGATGATACGCGAGGAACCTTACCGAGGCTAGAATGCGCGTGACCGGTTCAGAGATGGACCTTTCCTTCGGGACACAAAGCAAGGTGCTGCATGGCCGTCGTCAGCTCGTGCCGTGAGGTGTTGGGTTAAGTCCCGCAACGAGCGCAACCCCTATGTTTAGTTGCCAGCACATTATGGTGGGGACTCTAGACAGACTGCCTGCGCAAGCAGCGAGGAAGGCGGGGACGACGTCAGGTCATCATGGCCCTTACGCCTCGGGCTACACACGTGCTACAATGGACGGTACAGAGGGTCGCCACATAGCGATATGGAGCCAATCTCAAAAAGCCGTTCTCAGTTCGGATCGGAGTCTGCAACTCGACTCCGTGAAGCTGGAATCACTAGTAATCGCGTATCAGCAACGACGCGGTGAATACGTTCCCGGGCCTTGTACACACCGCCCGTCAAGCCATGGAAGTCTGGTGGACCTGAAGCTGGTGCTCGTCACAGAAGCCAGTTAGGGTAAAACAGGTAACTGGGGCTAAGTCGTAACAAGGTAGCCGTACCGGAAGGTGCGGCTGGATCACCTCCTTTCTGGAGCCCTTTTGTTACGCTGACAAGGAGTTTTGTTCAACTTGCTTGAACCTGTTGTTTTCGCACTCGCTCAAATAATATCGATTGAGTAACGAGGATTCACCGCTGCCGCAGGGCAACGGCTGAAGACCCGGGCTTGTAGCTCAGGTGGTTAGAGCGCGACACTGATAATGTCGAGGTCCGTGGTTCGAGTCCACGCAGGCCCACTCGCTTCGGCGTCCGGCCGGCGTAGACAACAACGACGGGGGATTAGCTCAGCTGGCTAGAGCACCTGCCTTGCACGCAGGGGGTCAACGGTTCGAATCCGTTATTCTCCACTCTTTACTTTCGGAAGTCGTGTTCACCACTTCTTCCACTGCATCAAGCGACAGGCTTGGTACACGTTCTTTGACGTAACGGCTAGCAAATACAGAGAAAAAAGCCTCGCCGTCCACGGATGGCGAAGCATCACAACGAGCAAACGACAGACTGCTGATTACTCGCAGTCGACCGTTACTTACGGAAGTAACGAAGGGCGCACGGGGGATGCCTAGGCTCTCAGAGGCGATGAAGGACGTGATAAGCTGCGATAAGCGTGGGGGAGGGGCACATACCCGGTATATCCCACGATTTCCGAATGGGGCAACCCACCTGGTTGAAGACCAGGTACATGATCCGCAAGGACATGGGCGAACCCGGGGAACTGAAACATCTAAGTACCCGGAGGAACAGAAAATAACAATGATTCCCCAAGTAGTGGCGAGCGAACGGGGAGGAGCCCAAACCGGGTTGGTTACGGCCAGCCCGGGGTTGTAGGGCCACGATGTAGGACCGCTATCAGGTAGCTGAATGACGTGGGAAAGTCAACCATAGACGGTGAGAGTCCGGTAAGCGACATTTGATAGGGCCTTAGTGGAACCCTGAGTAAGGCGGGGCCAGTGAAACCCCGTCTGAATCCGCCGGTACCATCCGGCAAGGCTACATACTCCTGAGAGACCGATAGTGAACCAGTACCGTGAGGGAAAGGTGAAAAGAACCCTGGATAAGGGAGTGAAAAGAACCTGAAACCGTGCGCTTACAAGCGGTCGGAGCCCCTTGGTGGGGTGACGGCGTGCCTTTTGCATAATGAGCCTACGAGTTACTCCTCTCTGGCAAGGTTAAGTGTCTGAAGACACGGAGCCGCAGCGAAAGCGAGTCTGAACAGGGCGCAGAGTCAGAGGGGGTAGACGCGAAACTTTGTGATCTACCCATGAGCAGGATGAAGGTGCGGTAACACGCACTGGAGGTCCGAACCAGTTTCCGTTGAAAAGGATTTGGATGACTTGTGGGTAGGGGTGAAAGGCCAATCAAACTGAGAAATAGCTCGTACTCCCCGAAATGTATTGAGGTACAGCGTCGCGGTCGAGTCAAGTGGAGGTAGAGCTACCGATTGGACTAGGGGGTGTCACAGCCTACCGAATCCAGACGAACTCCGAATGCCATCTTGATATACGCGGCAGTGAGGCGCGGGGTGCTAAGGTCCCGCGCCGAGAGGGAAAGAACCCAGACCATCCGCTAAGGTCCCTAAATCCGGGCTAAGTTGAACAAAGGAGGTCCAGTTGCCTTGACAGCCAGGATGTTGGCTTGGAAGCAGCCATTCATTTAAAGAGTGCGTAACAGCTCACTGGTCGAGCGACAGGGCATCGATAATACGCGGGCATCAAGTCCGGTACCGAAGCGATGGGTTGTGCTTTTGCACAGCGGTAGGGGAGCATTCCAGCAGCGGTGAAGGTATGACCGGGAGGCGTACTGGAGCGGCTGGAAAAGCAAATGTAGGCATGAGTAACGATAATGGGGGTGCGAAACCCCCACGCCGATAGACTAAGGTTTCCTGCTCAACGCTAATCGGAGCAGGGTTAGTCGGGACCTAAGGCTAAGCTGACAAGCGACGACCGATGGCCAGCTGGTTGATATTCCAGCACTCGTCTAGTAGAGTGATGCGGTGACGGAGAAGTGAAAGGTCCGCGGGCGGACGGAAGTGCCCGTTGAAGCGCGTAGGTATAGGGTTGGTAGTGAAGTACGCCGACCTTGCTGAAACGTGATAGTAGGCTAAGTCCTTCGGGACGCGGCCATAGTGACCCTAATCAGACTCCCAAGAAAACCCGCTAAGCGTTTACTGCTAGACGACCCGTACCGCAAACCGACACAGGTAGTCAAGGAGAGCATCCTGAGGCGCTCGAGTGAATCACGGCCAAGGAACTCGGCAAAATGGTCCTGTAACTTCGGGAGAAGGGACGCTTCCTTGCAGCAATGCAAGAAGCCGCAGTGAAAAGGCCCAGGCGACTGTTTAACAAAAACACATGGCTTTGCGAACTCGCAAGAGGAAGTATAAGGCCTGACACCTGCCCGGTGCCGGAAGGTTAAGAGGGGAACTTAGCGCAAGCGAAGGTTTGAATCGAAGCCCCGGTAAACGGCGGCCGTAACTATAACGGTCCTAAGGTAGCGAAATTCCTTGTCGGGTAAGTTCCGACCTGCACGAATGGTGTAACGATCTGGGCGCTGTCTCAGCCGTGAGCTCGGTGAAATTGTAGTCTCGGTGAAGATGCCGAGTACCCGCCACGGGACGGAAAGACCCCGTGCACCTTTACTACAGCTTGACATTGACTCTGGGCACCGCATGTGTAGCATAGGTGGGAGGCGTTGAGCCGGGGCCGCTAGGTCTCGGGGAGCCGACGTTGAAATACCACCCTTGCGTTGCTTGGAGCCTAATCTCTAACCGGGAAACAGTGTCTGGTGGGTAGTTTGACTGGGGTGGTCGCCTCCAAAAGTGTATCGGAGGCTTTCAAAGGTCCGCTCAATCCGCTTGGTAACCGGATGCAGAGCGCAATAGCAGAAGCGGGCTTGACTGTGAGGCTGACACGCCGAGCAGGGTCGAAAGACGGATATAGTGATCCGGTGGTTCCGCATGGAAGGGCCATCGCTCAAAGGATAAAAGGTACGCCGGGGATAACAGGCTGATCTCCCCCAAGAGCTCATATCGACGGGGAGGTTTGGCACCTCGATGTCGGCTCGTCACGTCCTGGGGCTGGAGAAGGTCCCAAGGGTTCGGCTGTTCGCCGATTAAAGTGGCACGCGAGCTGGGTTCAGAACGTCGTGAGACAGTTCGGTCCCTATCTGTGGCGGGCGTTGGAATGTTGACAGGACCTGACCTTAGTACGAGAGGACCGGGTTGGACCAGCCGCTGGTGTACCAGTTGTGCCGCCAGGTGCAGCGCTGGGTAGCTACGCTGGGTCGAGATAAGCGCTGAAAGCATCTAAGTGCGAAACTCACCTGAAGATGAGCATTCCGTTAATAAGGTCCGTGAAAGATCATCACGTTGATAGGCCGCAGGTCTTAAGCCGGAAACGGTCAGCCGAGCGGTACTAATGAACCGAACGCTTCCGAATTTACCTCGTTGCTTTCTTGTGTTTGCTGGCCGTGCGTCAAATCTACACGGCTCCCTTGCCTCACCCGCGGGGATGTCCGACACGACAATGGTGGCTTTAGCCCGGGTGTTCACCTCTTCCCATTCCGAACAGAGTCGTTAAGCCCCGGAGCGCCCATGGTACTGCCTTCGCCGGCGGGAGAGTCGGTCGCCGCCAACCTTGTCACCTGCCAACGCCCCTCGCGGTTCGCCCGCCGAGGGGCGTTGCTGTTTCCGGGCCTCCCGCCCGCCCCCGGCTCAGGCGCACTCCTCGCGCGTGAGCTGCTCGTTGCAGCTGATGCCCGCCTGCGCCCCCTCCGCCGCCGCCACCA
>NZ_JAJFAV010000035.1 GCF_020711235.1 Hymenobacter sp. 15J16-1T3B
GCACCGCCACCGCCAGGCCGATGACCTCCTCGAGGTCGAGCCGCCGGAGGATACGCCGGTCGACTCCACCGGCGCCGGACCGGAGTACAGCGCGGCATTGGTGCTGCCCCAACCTCCACCGCCATCCCTGCCCATCACCACCGGTTCATCCGGTCGTTGGGACTACCTGCAACAATGGCGCGAAGAAGACGAGGCCCGCAAACGCGAACAACAGCGCCAAGAAGAGCTGGCGCTGGCGCAACGGGCCCACCAGTACTACGAAGAAGCCATTGAGGCCTTCTTGTACTGGGAAGGGCAGAAGCTGCCCGACGAAGAACTGGAGAAGCTGCTGGTGTTGGCGCTCGATGGCTTGGCGCACTACAAAAGTCATCCGCAGCTGAAAGACTCGAGTAGCGACGCCCGCCGCCGGCTGAACGATCTGCGCGATGCTGCGTTGGTGCTCCGCGACACTTGGCAGGAAGCCCAGGCCCGCTTCTTCACCGGTTACAAAGCCAGCTATGAACTTTCGAAGAAATGGCGCAAGCAGCTTCGGGCCCGTCTGCTGGAGTAATCATTTGACGTTACGAAACGCTTCTGAAACGGCTAAGTAACGCTTTGAAACGTTTTGCTAGGTCGGGATACGAACAGTAACGGCTAAGTGAGCCACATGAAACCATCTCACATACTTGAGTCAGATAAATCTAGAACTGTCGGCAAAGATTAAGTAGATGCCCGTAGCAGGATAGCTGTTACTCCCGCTTATGAGAACTACAGCCTAGGACTGAGCTTAGGCTATGTACTATGATCCTATCGGCCTACTGCAAGCTGTGCTGAACGTTTGCAGTAGGCTGATAGGGTTTTCCTTACTGCATCATGTAGAAGACGGATCAGGGTACAGAATGCTACGATACCTTATCGCAGTCTTAGTTCGATTGAGCCTCACCTAGTGATGTGGTATACAATGGTTCGACTGTCATGCGGGAGTGTAAAGTTTATCCTACTTTCCTCTTGCAGTCCTGATGCATATCTCTATACTTTTGAACTCTCATCCCTTGTACTTATATGTCAGACAAAGCGTTTGCAGTCGATGCTAGAGTAATCCTTAATCTAGGTAGGCATAGCATCAAAGATCATACAACGGCACTAGTGGAGCTTGTTAAAAATAGCTACGATGCTGATGCTACCGTCGTTGATATTGAGATTATTGAAGATGGGATTGAAAGCTACATTAGTATAGCTGACAATGGGATTGGTATGACAGAAGCTCAATTGTCAACTAATTGGCTTCGTATCGGTTATTCTGAAAAAGTAGAAAATAAAACTACAAAAAAGAAGCGTAGGAAAACTGGTGAAAAAGGTATAGGACGCCTGTCTACAGATAGACTAGGGGCATGTGTCCAGATTATATCAAAAATTAAAGGCGAGACACAAAATGGTATAGAAATAAACTGGGATGATTTTGATGTTGTTGGTAAATCGATAAATGATATAAAAATAAAAACATTAAAAAAACCTGAAATTTCTGTGCCTTCAGGTGAGGGAGGTGGGTTAATTTCGGGTACGCAGATTATTATAAAAAAGTGGCGCCAATCATGGACTAAGGAGAATATCAACGTATTATATGAAGAGCTTTCCGCGTTGATAAATCCTTTTGTTGCGGCTAATGATTTTGCAATACAATTGAAGACTAACATCGATGATTCTTATTCTAAGAGTAGGTCTGTTAAGCCGACGATATCTGAAGCGGCTGAAGTCGAGGTAAAAGTGTACTTTGATGGTAAAGATTCAAATATAGTTTTTACTATAAAAGACAGGTATAATAAGGGTGAAATTGTTCAGCTGAATAGCTGGAGTCAAATTTATAGCCAACAACATGAAAATCAATTTACGTCTAGTGATGCCCCTAGCTGCGGTCCGGTTGAAATTGATTTGTATTTCTATCTGAATAAAGCCGTTACTTTAGATGACGGTACAAAATTCACGCTCTCTGATTTAAGAGAATTCTTGCAGCAAAACTCTGGCGTAAGAATTTACCGTGATGGTGTTGCAGTAAAGCCTTATGGCTACGCAAGTGGGCAAGGTGATTGGTTAGGATTGGGTGAAAGGAAGGCGAGAGACCCTTCGGGCGTGTCAAGAGCTTCTTATAAAGTTTCTCCTAACCAGCTTGTCGGTGTAGTTTTTGTTTCACGCGACAAAAATCAGAACATCATTGATAGTGTAGCGAGAGAAGGCTTGATTGAGAATGATGCCTTTAACGACATGAAGGATTTAATAAATGTCGGTATCACTGTGTTAGAGGCCCATCGTTTTAAGCTAAATAAAGAGGTTCAAAGAACTGAACCTAAGAAGATTGAAAAAATAGATAAGCTTGCTTCTATAAAAGACATAAGTAATAAATTGAGTGATGTTAAGGATAGTCTTTCGGAAATAGAACAGCAGGCACCTCAGCAGTTGTCGTTGCCATTAAAAAATAGTATCAAGACTATTGATGAAACTATTACTGAGAATGAAAAAGCTTATGGGTATATTTTAGGTGAAAATGAAAAGCTGCTCAGTGAGAATAGAGTTCTTAAAGGTCTGGCCACACTTGGGATATCGACGGCAGTTTTTGGTCACGAAACCCAAACTAGTATTAATCTATTAGCTTTATCTGTCAAGAACATAAAGGAGCTTTTTGAAGGCATACCTTTGAATGAACAGGCATTGTCAAACCAAATAGCAGTTGCTATAAAAGCGTCAAAAGCTGTTTCCGCATGGGGGCGGTTTGCGCTAACTAGAGTTCAAGTAGAGAAAAGGAGATTTGCTGCAAAGAATATTCGGAAAATAATCGAAGATACCCTTAAGGATCTAAAGCCATCATTAGATGCTAATAATATCGCGTTGACTATTGAGGCTGATAGTATCGTGTCGAAAGTTTATCCAATGGATATTGAATCATTGATTATTAATTTGATTACTAATTCTTATACTGCCTGTCTGCGGATGAAAACCAATCGAGCAATTAAGGTTACTTTGCTTCCTGAGGCAGTAAAAAAGGTTGATGGTTATAGAATATCTGTTATGGACTCAGGTCCAGGTATACACCCGGATTTTTTAGATATGATTTGGGAACCGTTATTTAGTACCAAGTCAAATAACAATAGCTTAAAAGTTGGCACTGGCTTAGGGCTGACCATAGTGAAATCTATAGCTGAAGAGTTGCATGGGCATGTCGACGCTAGCAATGATTCGGAGCTCGGTGGAGCCAGTGTGAAAATTTGGATTCCCAAAACAGCGTAACAATCAAAAAAATGAATGCAATAGGAATTGTTGATGACCGTGAGGATGTGCGCTCCACAATGAAAATCTCAATTGAACTAGCTTTGTCTAAGTTCAATAAGGAGTGGATTGTTGTAGATACACCTCCGTTTGTAGAGAAGGATGAGTATTATCCTTGGATCAAAGAGAATGGTGTTTGCGTTCTTCTAATGGATGAGCGCTTAAATGAAGAAATGATTGATGGAGAGACTAGCGTGGACTATACCGGGCATGAACTAGTTCAAGTAATTAGGGAGAAAGAGAAGGAGCTGCCAATTATTGCTATTACTTCTCATTCTGATGATGAAGACCTTCAAGAGAACCTGTCGTACTTTGATAATATTGTTGATAGAAATGAATTCAATTTAAAATCTGAAGACTATGTGAACAGATTCATTAGGTTTGGTCAAAAATTCATTGATCAATACAGGTCTGAGCTACTCGAAATATCCAGTATTTCGGATCGAATCGCTCAAGGTAGTCAGACCGATAAAGACTTAGAAGACTTGGCAGTTTTGCAAACGAAACTCAGCTTGGGCTATCAGGACAATACATTAAAAGGTCGTTCTGAGTGGCTCAATGAGTTTGAATCGTCAACAGAAGAATTAGAGCAGTTAAAGGACAAGCTCTGGCAATATCTAAGCTCACTGAAATGAAATGGATTGTTGTAGATAAGAGCAAGTCTGTTCAGCCACAGGGGTCAAAGTATAATCACCCTAGTTGGAAAGAGCAGGTTCGGCTAGAGTGTGAATGTCAATGCATTTATTGCGCACTACACGATAACCAATTTGGAGGCGCAAGGAATTATCATGTAGAACACTATAAGCCTAAGTCTATCGACAGATTCAAAGGGCTAAAACTTGATATTAATAATCTGTATTACTGCTGTGGTATTTGCAATACATTCAAAGGTGATGACTGGCCTAACGACTGGGATGTAGCTAACGAGAGCTTGATCTCTTATCCCGATCCGTCTAAATATGATTACAGTCAGTTATTCTATGTAGGAAATGATTACAAACTTGTTGGTAAAAATGTGTCTGGAAAATATATCGTTAATAAGCTGTTCCTTAATAGACCTCAACTTGTTTATGAAAGAAGAGAATATTCACTTCTTGAAAAATATAACTTGATTAAGGGGCAAGTCAATTCTATACTATCTGAAATTGCTGATAAGCATGAAGATGAGCTGGCTAATATTAAGGTTGAGCTTTTGAAGTTTTTTAAAATTGATAATCGTTTATCTAAGCTTTTAGATATTCGCAGACGCATCAGCCCTTATAATACACATGAGGTGAGCAGATAAATAAAAAACTCCACGGATTTACATTCGTGGAGTTTTTTATTTAGGAGGGGGTAAGAACCTGGATTGTATGCTCAATCTGCTGTTGACTAGGAAAATGGGTAGACTCTGAATTAATCGAGCTGCCAGTCATGCTTACTATTTCGTTGACGACGGGTTCCATATCTTCAGTGGCTAAGCCAATTACACGCCGACCAATCTCCTCAATGGTGTTAAGTGTTGGCATTGGCAAGGCTCGCACTTCGGTAGCACTGACCTGGGTATTTCCATTGAAAATGCGGAAAAACGCGTCGTAAATTTCGCTGTTAAGTAGTGCTGCCAATCCAGCAACTTGAATATTCGTCAATATGCCTTTCCGAGCATAGAGGTAATTTAGTTTGTTCTCGAGT
>NZ_JAJFAV010000036.1 GCF_020711235.1 Hymenobacter sp. 15J16-1T3B
ATAAACAGCTTGTGTATGAATGGTCTGTTCAGAACAATCTGGAAAATTCTATAACTAGTAGTGAATTCTGGATTCCTTTTTATTCCAAAGATGCAGATGCGTTTCAAATATCTGTATCGATCCGCAATCCTTATTTTGCTGCTTCTGGGGTACATGTAGAAAAGATTAACTTTCAAATTCTACAGGCTTATTACATAAAGTAAAAGTATATATGATCAAATACACATCTTCTGCTGCTGTTATAAGTTCATTCAATCCAATGGTAACCCTCGCGCCACATATTAGGAAACATGTGAACGAGAATTTTATTGAGCCAATCGCATCTGCCTTCTTTCTTGAGTTGGGTGGGGTTGATAAATTTGACGAGCTTGATGTTGATAAAATTGTTACTGAAATAGATTATGAGGAAAATATAATATTTAACAGTTTTGTAAATGAGTATCTGTACAAAGAAATATTTTCTAAAATTGAAAAGGATAGTGATAATACAGTAAGGTTTAAGCCAAGATATGTTATGACCTTTGACCGTGACTTGGCAAGCTACGAGCAAAGCAAAGCAGTATATCCTTGCAATATTAAGAGAAGAATCACTTACGGAACAATTTCTATTGGTGGTGCAGTAGTATTATATTATATATATGTCGACCTGCAAGATCTGATCCGCTTTCTAAAGAAAGCCAGAATAGCACCAATAGCGCCTGATCTTAGCAAGGTTGGTGAAACCGTAGAGGAAAGGTATGTCCGCCTTTTTGAAGAAGTTATTGTAAAAAAACAATTGCGATTAAATGATGTCATAGATCAAAACGAAAAAACAGAAATTAGTAATGATATTTCCAGATTGTTGTTGTTAAAAAAAGATGGGTTAAAAGGAGAAAAAGGCAAACTAAGGGTAAACTTGTCTTGGGAAACTACTGATGACTTGGATATACATATATCATTGCCTAATGGTGAGATAATAAATTTTAAAAATAAAGTTGTTGAATATGGATGTGTCATTGGCGAATTAGATGTTGATAAGAATGCTGGTAATGATATTGTTAGCAATCCGCAGGAAAATGTAAATTGGAATGAAATTCCATTGGGTAGGCATAAAGTGTCTGTGGATTTTTTTAATAGTAGAGATAAGAGAAAAGTTTCATTTACATTATCGATTTTTTCAGAATATGGTGAGGGTCGGGTGTATAATAGTTATGTTGAACACGAAGGAGAGCATAAAACCAGAGGAGTTCTGTTTTTTAACTTTATTAATGGAGAATTAATCTGTGATGATTTGGTTTAACAGCAATAGTCGGTATAGGTCTTATTCCTTTCTTTGATGGTAGTAACGTAATAAGGGTTGCAGTGGAGTATAAATTTTTATACTCATAATCGCATCTTGTCTGCAATTATTCCGAAATTTCTGTGATTATCTCCATTCTTTGTTAATCTGTATTTTGTTTTGGGTTTTGGCAACTTTGGTGTAGGGCATCGCAGGTGTGACCGTTAAATTTTTGTATTACTTTCACGCTCATTATGAGCTAGCCAACTGTGGTTAGGTGTTGCCAACTTTGCACTTAACCCCAGGCTCCTTGCATCTCGCTCTTCCTGCGTACGTCAGCTACTTTCGCGTACCCCATCAAAGACTTGATGTCTTTGTGGCCGGTGAATTTCTGAATCACCTCCAAACTCATCCCTCGCTCCAAGCTTTGGGTGACGAATGTATGTCTGCCAGTGTGGGAAGAAAGAAGGCTGTACTTAGGCACTCGTTCTTCCACGCGTTTACTGCCCCGGTAGCGCACCACCAGCGTTGGTTTGTCGATACCGCATTGCTGCCCAAGCTCTTTTACATAATCGTTGAACTTCTGCTGAGAGAGCTTGGGTAGGCCGCTGGGGTATTTCGCCAAAATAGCTCGAGAGTATTGGTTCAGGTCGACGTGTTGCTGTTTGCGTGTTTTCACGGCGCGAAAGACCAATTGGTCGTCCTCAATGTTGTCGGG
>NZ_JAJFAV010000037.1 GCF_020711235.1 Hymenobacter sp. 15J16-1T3B
ATCATCTTTTGTGCTAAACCGACGAAGTAGTACATAATTCCTGTTAGGAAGTAATCCAGTTTTTTTGCCTCTCTCAATTGAGAGGTACTGATGCCGACCGCGCGCATTAGGCCAAGCAACACGCCCGCGGCGTACATGATCAATCCAAAGCAGCGGGACAAGGCTTTCGCCAGGTTCCTCACGCAAATAATCCGTAGTGCGGAAAGCTACTACAGGACCTGTAGATACTTCGATACCGAAATCGTCTAACCTGTTCCGCCATAGCTTGAAACGAGAAATCAGACTGCGCTCTGCGTCGTTAGTAGGCAAGAACAAGACTTTATCTTGGCTACCAAAGTCCACCAGTTCGTCAATGGTGCACTGTTGCCTTGTGACTTCATGTAAATCGTGACCGGCTTCAGAGGCCAATATTCGCACCGGATAGTCATGCTCATTAGCTCGATTTATCCGTGTAGCCTTAAAAATCATATTCTCTTGCAAGACGGCATCCTTTTGGAATGCTTTATTGCGGGAGTGAAAAAGGTGAAATACATCGAGTTGCAAGTGGTCATACAGGAAGTTACGGAATCGTTCAAAATAAGGTCCAGAGCAGAAACTTCGTGGAATGATGAAGATCAGTTCGCCTCCTTGTTTAGTTAGAAGAGCTGCTTGTACAATAAATAACGCGTATATATTAGGTTGTTCTTGCTCTTGCTGCCTTGCTATAACGTTACGCGGATCGTCTTTACCTAATTTAAAATATGGCGGATTTGAAATAACTAAGTCGTATCGCGGCTCAACATCTTCTAGGGGTTGTTGCCAGAGCGTTCGGTGTTCTAGAATAAAATCTCGCATGATCAGCTCCGTGCGGCATAAGATCTGCCTTCCGGATAGCCAATTGACAAGGTGCGCAAGTGCGGCCTGCGCGTAAGGTTGTATTCCAGCATCAACCTCGTAGACCTCTAAGTACAACTCTGTGATCTGACCATTTTGTTGCACTAACTGCTCTACCAAAGAGCACGCCAGCACGCCAGTTCCAAAACCAGGATCAAGCAATCTGGCTGAGTTACCAGTAAACGTGGATAAACTGGCTAGATATAGACCAAGCTCGCGTGGAGTAAAGTATTGGCCAAACGATTTCTTATGAGTTTCGCTAGCTGAGGCGGCGTATTCGTAAGCTAAGCGAGCAGCATAGGCACTGGGAAGTTCGTGTGCCTGTGGAGGGTTCATAACAAAGTCAACATCCATTTCTGGTATCATATTACAAAGCTAAGCTATTGCCAATCTAGCTGGAGATCTCTGCTTGGGGTAGTATCTAACTCATGCCTTTCATTGATTGAAAGAACTTGTTGGTTAGACAGTTAAAATGGTAATGGTCTTTGAGGTATGACTCGTGTCAATAATAGTTATGCCAATGGAAATTGTGTCTATTGGAATATATAACTATACATTATAGTTATTACAGAGTGTCAACCCCAAGCGTTTTCCATCTCGGTCTTCTTACGCTTGTCGCGAACTTTAGCATAGCCCATTAAGGACTTAAGATCTTTATGGCCGGTGAATTTTTGAACCACCTCTAAGCTCATACCTCGTTCTAAACTCTGTGTAACGAACGTATGCCGTCCAGTGTGGGAGGAAAGTAGGCTGTACTTAGGTACTCGGTCTTCAATGCGTTTGCTGCCCCGATAACGTACGACCAGCGTTTGTTTGTCAATACCACAGTGCTGCCCCAGTTCCTTAACGTAATCGTTGAATTTCTGCTGGGAGAGTTTGGGTAAGCCGCTGGGGTATTTCGCTAGAATAGCCCGGGAATACTGGTTCAGGTCGACGTGTTGCTGTTTGCGTGTTTTCACGGCGCGAAAGACCAATTGGTCGTCCTCAATGTTGTCGGG
>NZ_JAJFAV010000038.1 GCF_020711235.1 Hymenobacter sp. 15J16-1T3B
CTAGAGGAAGATGTTATTTATCTTGATGAGATGAATATTCCCAAAATTATTATACAGCAGGAGGGGCCTCCAGTATTACAACTTTTTTGTTATATATATATAGAAATAAAGAAGGAATTAGATGAGGTGCATGGTGTTAGTGATAGAGCCTTTGAATTGTCAGAGCAATTCAAAGAGAGCTATTTGCAGCCAGATAGTAGTCTGTTTAATAAGGACTCTTTTGCGGATACGATTGGAATTCTTAAAAACGTTCTTCAAGATATTGATATTAAGACGGTATACAAGGATGCGGACTTCTGGCATTTTTATGATGCGGTTGAGGCATTCTTGTATGGGGAGCGTGATAGTTGCTCTGACGGCATATATTGGGGTATTAACAATTTTTACGATGTATGGGAGGATATGTGTCAGACTTATGTCCTGCAGTCAGCTGACTTTAAAGAAAATGTTCTATATGCGGATATACAGGGTAGACTTGTTGATTATGGTAAAATGAGCAGTAACCCCTTTTTATTATCTTTTAATAATAGTTGGAGAAGGAGGGAACTGCGTCCAGATCTTGTCACTTTAACAGGAATAGGTTACAACACCGCGGCTGCTTTATACAACAAAGTTAAAAAAGTTGTGGATAATGAGTCTTATTATACTATACGTTGGTTGGATTATGAGAGGACTATGTCTGAATATCCAGAAGTGAATAGTATATTTAGGAAATACATGCAAAGGAATAGGAAATTCATAGAGAATCAATTGTGTAAAGGGATAGTTGAGATAGATATAAATTCGTTTGACAACGAAATAAATTCCATTGTGGCGAAACGTCCTGTAGTAGCGCAACCATCAGGATCTTATGTATTGAGCGGAGATAATATTTCCATTATTAAAATTGTTGATTATAAATACATGCATCAAATGGATTATGAGGAGTACTCCCCGTATAGGATAGATAATATGGGTCAAAACAAGATAAAAGAAGATATAC
>NZ_JAJFAV010000039.1 GCF_020711235.1 Hymenobacter sp. 15J16-1T3B
TGGTTCAGGTCGACGTGTTGCTGTTTGCGTGTTTTCACGGCGCGAAAGACCAATTGGTCGTCCTCAATGTTGTCGGGGTGGATGGTGCTGAAGTCGGAATGCCGGAGGCCGGTGGTGCAGGCCAGCACGAACAGGTCCCGGACTTTATCCAGCCGTGGCTCGGCCGTTAGGTCGGCATCTACCAGAATCTGCAACTCGTCCTGGGTCAAGTATACCTTATCCGCCTCGGTGTGCTTCATCAGTTTGAACTTGCGGAACATGAGGTTATCCGTCAGGCTTTGGTCGACGGCGTAGCTCATCACAGCTTTGACACGCTTGAGTTGGTTGTTGACGGTGCCGTTGGTCATCTCCATCTCTTGGGTCAGGAACGTCACCAGATCGTTGTAGAAGCTCATGTCCAGACGCTCCAGGGTCAATCTGCCGCCTCGTTTGGCTGCAAAGGCCTTGAGGTGGTTCAAGGTGCTTTTGTAGTGCTTGACCGTGCCGTGGGCTTTGACGGCGCTGGTGGCCTCGATGTACGCGGCGAATAGTTCCAGGAAGTGGGTCTGACCGGGCTTTGCCGGCTTCTGCTCGGGTGTTTTGTCCTGAGTAGGGGAGAGGAGCTGTTTTAGGCGTGCTTCCACCAGAGCAAACGTGGGTTCTTCGCCGTTCAGGATGGCTTGCCGGACAATGCCGTCGATACGGGCCTTGGATTCCTGCAGCGACAG
>NZ_JAJFAV010000003.1 GCF_020711235.1 Hymenobacter sp. 15J16-1T3B
GAAGCCGTAGTTGTCGGCCAAGCGCAGTACCTGCACCTGCTCGGGGTACTGCGCCCGCAGCCAGGCCACCGAGTCGTGGGTGCTGGCGTTGTCGGCCACCACGATGCGGGCCGCGTCGGAATGGGCCAGCACCGAGGGCAGAAACTGCTCCAGCCAGCGCCGCCCGTTCCAGTTCAGGATGACCACGGCCACGCCGGCGGCGTAGCCGGTGGCCGGCAAGCTGTTAGAGGCCAAATCCGCTCAGGTCGAGGCCGGGAATGTTGGGCAGCAAGCCCTGCGTGCGCGACTTGAGGTGTTCCTTGCCTTTGTCGCCGGCTTCGTCGAGCACCTTGTTGACGGCGGCCACCACCAGGTCGGCCAGCATGTCGCGGTCCTGCGGGGTGAGAAGCGTCTCGTCGATTTCGAGCTTGAGCAGCTGGCGCTTGCCGTTGGCCGTGGCGCGCACCAGGCCGCCGCCGGCCTCGGCCGTGGCAGTGATGTGCTGCAGCTCGTCCTGGGCTTGCTTTACTTTTTCTTGCAGGTCTTTCAGGCGACCCATCATGCCCATCATATCCATGCCGAACATAGCGGAGGGAGGTTTTGCGGGGGAGAAAAGAAGAAACACCGGCGCCGGGCCACGGCCAAACCGCGGCCCGGCGCCGGTGTTGGAAGCTCAAAAGTACGCCACGTTGCCCGACTGCGCTACACCGCCCGCGGTTAGCGCAGCAGCGTGACGGTGGCGCGCTGCACAATGCGCTGGCCCGCTTCGTCGGTGGCCTCGAACTGGTACGAGAAGACCTGCGGCGCGGCCAGCGTGCCGCGGATGCGCCCGTCCCAGGTCTGGTTGCGGTCGGTGGCCCGGAACACTTCCACGCCGTTGCGGTCGTAGAGTTTGAGCGTGAAGGACTTCAGGAACCGGCCCTTGATTTCGAGCACATCGTTGAGCCCGTCGCCGTTGGGACTGAATGCCGTCGGAATGAACACCACCAGCTTGCGCGTCACCACGGCCACGTTGCTGAACACCACCAGGCCGGCGGCCGAGGTGGCTTCGAGGCGGTAGCGCAGCACTTGCCGGTCGGCGGGCGGGGCGGGGGCCTGCACGGGCTGGGCGGTGGCGCTCAGGGCCGAACTGCTGAGTTCCTGGCCGGCTTCGTCGAGCAAGAGGAGGCGGTAGCGCCAGTCGCTGCCCTGGCCGGCCGGCTCCGTAAAGTTGAGACTGATGCGGTTGCCCTCGCGGTCAGTAGCGGCGGCCCCCAGCACCGGCGGGCAAGCGGCCGGACCTTCGCCGGAAGCGTTGCCGCAGGGGTCGGTGAGGCGGCCGGCGTAGCAGGGCACCAGGGCGGGCGTTACCGGGCCGGGCTGGTCGACCACCGGGCGCCGCCGGGTAAAGGGCAGGTCGGTGGTGGTGGCGCCCAGGGTACGGCGCAGCAGCAGGCGGCTGGCCGTGTCGGCGGCCGCGGCGGCCAGGTTGATGTCCACGCCGTTGTCGAGGCGGAACGAGGCGGTCAGGCGCGGGGCGGGCGGAGCCTGCGCGGCCACCGTCGTCACCGTGCGCTCGGCCGATTCAGACGACGCGGCACCGCTGCGTGCAACGACTTGGTAGCGGTACGACACCCCGCAGGTCACCGCCGGATCGGTGTACTGCCGGGCCGTCGGCGCCACCGAGGTTAGCAGCTGCCCGTCGCGCAGCACGTCGTAGGCCGTGACGGCGCTGCCGGCCGCTTGGCTCCAGCTGAGTGTGTTCTGGCGGTCGACCGAGCTGACTTGCAGGTCCACCGGGCAGAGCACGGCCGACCGAAGGTTGAGCAGGCCGCAGGCGTCGGTGAGGCGCAGGCGGTAGCAACTGCCGAGCGAGCCGCCGGGCAGCGTAAAGGTGGTGCTGGTGCTCGGTACCACCGTGCCGGCCCCGGCGTCGGGGTCCAGCAGATATTGGTAACTCGGGTCGTTTACCAGTCCGCTGAACGTGAAGGTTAGGCCCGCGGGCCCCACCGCCAGCCGCTGCAGCGTCGGGGCGGCAGCTGTGGGCGCCGAGAACGTGACCGAAGCGTTGCCCTCGCACAGCAGCACGTCGGTGTAGTTGGCGTACACAGTGAGTCCGGTGGCCCCGGCTGGAACCGCATAGGCGGCCCCGGCGGGCTGCGTCACCGGCTGGCGCGGCCCGTTGCCGAGCTGGATTTCGTAGCGAATGTTGGCCTGGGCATTGGTAATGGCCACGTACACCTGCGAAAACGGCACACCGCAGTAACGCACCTGCACGGCTGGCACCGGCGCCGCGCGCACCTCAAACGAGCGGGAATACTGCAGGCCCAGCCGGTTGGGGTAACCGTTGCCACCCGCCGGGAAAGGGTTCGGGCGCTGCTGCAAAATGATGAAGGGGCTGGTCGTGGGCACCGTCAGCGTGGTAACCGTGTCGGTGCCGACGCCGCTGCAGCCAATGCCGTAGCGGATATTGTTGCGCGGAATGGTTTCGCCGCCGCAGTAGCGCACCCGGATGCGCGAGCCGGCGCAGAGCACGGTGGGGCCGCCGGGCCCGGCCACGTCGAGCAGTTGCCCGGTGGTGGAATACACCCGAAAGCAATTGCCGGGCACGCCCACATCGTCGAGCGTGCACACGGCCTGGGCGCGGGCGGCCCCGGTGGCCAGCCCCAGCAGGCAACTCAGCAAGGCGAAACGGCGAAGCATCATGGCGAAACCAACGCGGGCTGGCCGGTTTTCATATATCATCAGCGGCAATCTATACGAAAAGAGGGCCGGCGCCGGGCGCGCCTAAGCCCAGGCATACGCGCGCACAAATTGTGCCGCGGCGTGCAGGTCGGGGTAGAGCACCCGGTCGCGGGCAATGAAGGGAGCTTGCTGCTGAAAGGCGGCCACCACCGCTTCCAGCGCGTCGGAGGAGCGGCCGGGGCGGCGGAAGGCCAAGGCCTGAACCGCGTTGAGCAGCTCGATGCCGAGCACCTGCTCGGTATTTTCGATGACGCGCAGGGCCTTGGTGGCCGCGTTGGCGCCCATGCTCACGTGGTCTTCCTGCCCGTTGCTGCTCACGATGCTGTCGACGGAGGCCGGCGTGCACAGCTGCTTGCTCTGGCTCACGATGCTGGCGGCGGCGTACTGCGGAATCATCAGGCCCGAGTTCAGGCCCGGTTCGGCTACCAGGAAGGGCGGCAGGCCGCGCTGCCCGCTGATGAGCTGGTAGGTGCGCCGCTCCGAAATCGAGCCCAGCTCGGCCACGGCAATGGCCAGAAAATCCAGCGCCAGGGCCAGCGGCTGGCCGTGGAAGTTGCCGCCGGACAAAATGGCGTCGGTTTCGGGGAAGATGTTGGGGTTGTCGGTGACGGCGTTGCACTCGGTTTCGACCACGCCCGTCACGTGCTGCACCGCGTCGCGGGAGGCACCGTGCACCTGGGGCATGCAGCGGAAGGAGTAGGGGTCTTGCACGGCCGTTTTCACCTGCTGCTGCAGCTCGCTGCCGGCCAGCAGCTCGCGCAGGTGGCGGGCGGTGGCCAGCTGCCCGGCGTGGGGCCGGATGCGGTGCAGCCGCTCGTCGAAAGGCTCGGGCCGGCCGTCGAAGGCTTCCAGCGACAGGGCCCCGATGACGTCGGCCGCGTCGAGCAGGCGGCGGGCCCGCAGGGTGGTGTGCACCGCGTAGGCCAGCATAAACTGGGTGCCGTTGAGCAGGGCCAGGCCTTCTTTGGCTCCCAGCTCGATGGGCTGCCAGCTAAAGAGGTGCATGGCGTCGGCGGCGGCGAGGCGGTAGCCCTCGAAGTGCACCTCGCCCAGGCCGATGAGCGGCAGGCAGAGGTGGGCTAGCGGGGCCAGGTCGCCGCTGGCGCCCAGGGAGCCTTGCTGGTACACCACGGGGTGAATGCCGCGGTTGTAGAAGTCGAGCAGGCGCTGCACGGTGGCCAACTGCACGCCGCTGTGGCCGTAGCTCAGGCTTTGGGCCTTGAGCAGCAGCATCAGGCGCACCAGCTCGGCGGGCACTTCCTGGCCGGTGCCGCAGGCGTGCGACATCATCAGGTTGGTTTGCAGCTGCCCGCGGTCCTGGGGCGAGATGCTGGTGTTGCACAGGGCCCCGAAGCCGGTGTTGATGCCGTAGATGGGCGCGTCGGACTGGGCGAGGCGCTCCTGCAGGTAGCGGTGGCAGTGCTCAATGCGCTGGCGGGCGTCGTCGCTGAGGGCCAGGGGGCGCTGCTCGCGCAGCACGTGCTCCAGGGTATCGAGGTCGAGGTAAGTGGCGGGGCTAAGGGTAAACGTGTCGGGCATGGGTGGGGGAAGCCGGGGCGCGGGGTGGGCGGCCGTTTGGGAGCCGGAAGCTACTCAGTTTGGGCGGAATTTGCGGCTCGAATGCTTCCCGGCCCGCAGCGGCCCCGGGTCCGAGCCGCCGCTGTTAGATCTGCCAGAGCTTCTTATATTCCGTCGATTTTTTGTTCCAACTCAATCCATCTTTTCATGAAGCAGGTATTACTCTCGCTGGGCTTTGTACTGCTGGGGCTGACCGCCCACGCCCAATCCATCTCCACGCTTTCGGGCAGCTTGGACCTGACGGACCCGGCCATTCCGGGTGACCGGCTGTTTCGCGACGCGACGCCGGGCCAATGCGCCACCACCAAAACCTACCCCGGAACCTCGTCCGGTACGGCTGGGGTGCACTACGACACCTACACTATCAGCAACAGCAGCGCGTCGGCTTCCACTTGCGTGACGATAACGCTGGCGGCCAACTGCACCAACGCCACGGGCGCGGCGCTGTTTCTTACGGTGTACACGGGCAGTTTCTCGCCCACCAACCTCGCCACCAACTACAAATCCGATTTGGGGACCTCCCCGTCGGTTGGCACGTCCCAGGGCATGAGCGTGACGCTGGCGCCGAGCCAATCGGTGGTGCTGGTGGTCAACGGGCTCACGGCCACCGCCGTCTGCAACGCCTACTCGCTGCAATTTTCCACGCCGGTGGTCCTGCCCGTCAGCGTGAGCAAGAACATCAAGCCCGTGCTGGCCGCCTACCCCAGCCCGGTGGTCGACGTGCTGCACATCGAGGCGGCCAAAGCCGGGAGCTACACGCTTTTCAACGCAAACGGGGCCACGGTACGGCAGTTTACGGGTTCGGACGTGTCGTTGCGCGACCTGCCCGGGGGCGTGTACATGCTCCAGCAAAACGACACCAAAGCCACCACGCGCGTCGTCAAGCTCTAGCCCCGCCGGGCCCAATGCCAGACCACCCGGCTCCCGCTGCGACAGCAGCCGGGGCCGGGTGGTGGTGGTTTGGGGATAGTGCGGGGGCGGCAGCGGACGCCCCGCCCGGCAGCTCACCGGCCTAGGGTAGTGCCGGTTAGGCCAGGGCCTGCAGCGTAGCCACCACTTCGGTGGCGGGCACGGTTTGCTCCGAGCCCGCGCGCATGTCGCGCAGCTTCACCACGCCGCCCGCGCGTTCCTCCGAACCGGCCAGCAGCATAAAGCGGATGCCGCGCTTGTCGGCGTACTCGAACTGTTTTTTGAGCTTGCTGACCTCCGGGTACAGCTCGGCCGAGAGGCCCGCGGCGCGCAGCTGCCGCAGCAAGGGCAGCGCCGTGCCGCGGCCTTCGGCGTCGAAGTTGGCCACCAGGCAGAGCGGCGCGGCCACGGCGCCCTCCGGGAAGAGCTGGAGCTCCTCCAGCACGTCGTAAATGCGGTCGACGCCGAAGCTGAAGCCCACGCCCGAGAGGCCGGGCAGGCCGAAGGCGCCGGTGAGGTTGTCGTAACGTCCGCCGCCCGAGATGCTGCCCATCTGCACGTTGTTCACCTTCACCTCGAAGATGCAGCCGGTGTAGTAGCTCAGCCCCCGGGCCAGCGTCACGTCGAAATCCAGCCGCTCGAAGTGCTCGAAGCCGAAGTCCTGCAAGTACTGCTGCACCTCCGCCAGGTCCTGCAGGCCCTTGGCCGGGCCGGCCGCGGCGTCGGTCAGCACGCCGTCCTGCTTGAAGGCGGTGCGCAGCGCGGCCAGCTTCGCATCAAACGAGCCACCCACTTCCAGGTAGCCGAACACCTGGTCGACGGCCTCCTGCGGGAAGCCGCGCTCCAGCAGTTCCTTCGTCACGCCCTCGCGCCCGATCTTGTCGAGCTTGTCGATGGCCACGAACAGGTCCGACTCGCGGCCCACGCCGCCCAGGGCCTGGTAGATGCCCGAGAGCACGCCGCGGTGGTTGATTTTGATGGTGAAGTCCGTCAGGCCCAGCGTCGACAGCACTTCGTCGATCATCAGCACGATTTCGGCCTCGCAGAGCAGGGAAGTGGTGCCCACCACGTCGGCGTCGCACTGCACGAACTCGCGGTAACGGCCCCGCTGCGGCCGGTCGGCGCGCCACACGGGCTGAATCTGGTAGCGCTTGAAGGGCAGCGTGAGCTGGCCGCGGTTCATCACCACGTAGCGGGCGAAGGGCACCGTTAAGTCGTAGCGCAGGCCTTTTTCGGCCACTTTGGGCAGGATTTTCTTGGCGCCGGCCGTCAGGTCCTCGGCCGTCACGTCCTTGGCAAAGTCGCCGGAGTTGAGAATTTTAAAGAGCAGCTGGTCGCCCTCGTCGCCGTATTTGCCGGTCAGCACCGACAGGTTTTCCATGGTCGGCGTCTCCAGCGGGGCGAAGCCGAACTTCTCAAACACGCGGCGAATCACGCCGAAAATATAGTTGCGCCGGGCCACCTGCACGGGACCAAAGTCGCGGGTGCCTTTCGGGATGCTGGGTTTCTGAACGCTCATTCGTCAGGGGAAACTCAAAATGTGGCCGCGAAGGTACAGCCCGCCGGGCACAGGGCCACCGGGTGGCCCGTAAACAACGCAGGCCCGCCGGAACACCGGCGGGCCTGCGTGGGTCGAGGCTATGTCTATTACTGAATGACGAGCTTGTGCTGGGCTACGCCACTGGCCGAGCGCAGCTCCAGGGTGTAGAGGCCGGCTTTCTGCTGGTGCAGGTCGAGCAGGCCCAGGGTGGTGCGCGCGGCGGTGGCGTTCAGGGAAGTGCGGTACACTTCGCGGCCCAGCGCGTCGGTGACGCGCACCTCGGCCGCCTCGGGCAGGCTCTTGGCCAAGCTGAGCGTGAACACGCCGTCGTGGCTGGGGTTGGGGTACACCGTCAGGGCCTGCTGCAGGCCCGCGTCGCGGCGGACGCTCTGCACGGTGCCGCTGAATTTGTTCACGCCGTTGCCCCCGAGGGTAGTGGGGTTGACGCTGCCCGACCACCCCAGCGCGTTGGAGACCATGTCGAGCGAGGTGTGGTTGAAGCTGGTTTCGATGCTGACCCAGGTGGCGCCGTTGTTGAGCGTGTACGCCGAACCCGCGTCGTTGACGCCCAGCAGGGCCAACGACGGCCCGGCCGTGATGTAGCCCCCGCTCACGCCGGGCAGGTTGTCGATGGCCACGGCGTGCAGCGGGCCCGTGTACGCCACGGCTGCCCAGGTGGCGCCGCCGTTGGTGGTGCGGCGCAGTTCGTAGTTAGAGCCCGTGGCGTTCGGGGCCACCAGCAGGCCGTTGTTGGCGTCGGTGAAGCTGATGCCGGAGATGTCGCCGCTGGCGCCGCTGGCACTCACGGCCCAGGTGGCGCCGCGGTCGGTGGAACGGTACACCCGGCCGGCATCGGTCAAAAACCAGATGTTGTTGCCCACCACGGCCGGCCGGATGGTCGTGCCGATAAACGTGGTGGCGCCCAGTTCACCGGTCAGCTCCGCCGGCACGTTGCCGACGCGCGTCCAGGTCGTGCCGCCGTTGGCCGTGGTGTAAATCTCAAAGCCGGGCGTCGCGCCGTCCGGGTCGCCGGCGGCCACGCCCTCGTTGGCGTTGAAGAAGTGGACAAAGTTGGCGAAGCTGTCGGCGGAGGTAAAGGGGCTGCCGCCGGTTTGGGCCGTCCAGGTGCTGCCGCCGTTGGTGGTTTTCAGAATGCGGCTGCCCCCCGTGTTCGAATTATAGGTGGTAATCCAGGCCGTAGTGGCGTCCACTGCATCCAGGTAGGTCAGGTTTTCGTCGGGGCTCAAGCCCGTTACCGCCCCGGTGGTCCAGGTAGTGCCGTTAATCGTACGGGCCACGGCTACGTCGGTCCCGAGGGGCTCCATGGCCAGGGTCCACACCGTGTTGGCGTCGACGGCGTCGACGTGGGTAATTACCAGGCTGGGGTTGCTGAAGCCTATCGGCTGGTTGGTCCATTGGGCCTGGGCGGCCAGCGTAGTCAGGCTGAGGGCGGCCAGGGTCAGTAGTTGTTTTTTCATAGCAGAAAAAAGATGGAAACGGGGCGCAAGGTAGTACCGGGGCGCCGAGGATGAGGCATCCGCTAGCTAAGAGCCGGCGGGGCGGGGTTTGGTTGGCTGGCCGGCTTATTTCTCGGCGCCGCGCCGCACCTGGTAGAGCACCGAGGCTGCCAGTGGGGCTTTGAGCGCGGCTCGGATGCCGGAGCGGCCCAGCGCCTGGTTGGTCCAGTCGTTGCAGGTGCGTAGGGCGTGGTAGCGGCCCCGGGCGCGGAAGAAAAAGTCTTCGGGCGAGTAGCCGGCCGCGGTGCGCAGCTGCCAGTGCCCCGCCGAATCGGGGGCGAAGGACTGCTCCACGTAGCGGCTCAGCTGCTGGTACTGGGCCAGCGAAATGCGCAGCGGCACCACCCGCGGCCCGGGCTGCGGGCCGTGGCGGTAAAAATCGACGTGCATGAGGGTGCGTCCGGGCAGCAGGGCCCGGAGCACAGTACCGGCTTTGGGCAGCTTGCCGCCGTACGATTCCAGGTAAAACCGCTCGTTGCCCCAGCCGAAGGCCACGTAGTCGTACTGCCCAAACTGCGCCTGCCACTGCGGCTGGCCCAGGCGCTGCAGCCAGTCCTGCCCGCTGCGCGGCTCGCGCACGGGCAGCACCACGTCGGTATGAAAGCCATTCGACACCACGTAAATGGGCACGCCATCGGGCGTGGGGCGAAACCCGGGGTGGCGGGGTACCAGCGTGCCGCCCAGTAGCAGCAACACGAAAACGGCAAAAGCGGGCATCAGCAGACGAAAAGCGCGGCTCAGCAAACGCATACGCGGCGGAATAGAGTCCGGCCAGGGGCGGCGGGTCTCGTTCATTCGCCGGCGGCCGCATCGTAACCCGGTGTACGCAAAACGGCCGGGCCCCGCACGCGGTAGTGCGGGGCCCGGACCGGCGGGCAACCCCAGAAAAGACGGTGCGGCTACAGCTGCACCGGGCGCGAGGCCGTCAGGCGCTGGCGGTGGGCCGAGGTGAGCACGTAGCGGCCGGCATTGCCCACTTTGGCCGCCCGGCTCAGCGGCGCCGCCTCGGGCGTGCCCACCAGCACGCCGGCCAGCGTAGCGCCGTAGGGCATCATTTCCACGGTGCCCAGGGCCAGGTGCGGCTGCTGGGCCGACACGGTCACCACCGGGCGCATGGGCTCGTAACCGAGTACGGTGGGCTGCAGGCGGTACTGGCCGAAGGGCACGTTGTGGAAGGCAAACGAGCCGTCGGCGCGGGTGGCGGCGGTGGCCACGTACGCGCCGTCGGCGGCGCGCAGCAGCACCACGTTGGCCTGCGGAATGGCTTCGTGGCTGCCGCCGTCGTGTAGGGTGCCGCTGAGCTCACCGCCGGCGGCGGGCTTGGGCGCGGCGGCCGGGGCGTACAGGGCCACCGAGGCCAGAGCCAGCACCGAGAGGAATAAGCGGAAAGGAGCGTAGGTTTTCATAGCTGAGAAAGGCAGAAGTGCGGGAAAGGACGGGGCGGATCAGGGGGCCGAGCGGGCAGCCGCGGTACTGCCTCGACGGGGCCGGCTGGTCCGGCGGATGGCTTAGCAACCAAGTAGTTAGCGGCGGCCGGGTGGTTGGTCTTGCAACGCTACAAAGGTAGCCCAGGGCAGTAGCGCACATCAATCGCACGATGATGTGGGCGGGGTCATAATCGGCGTTTCCAGCGCCGAAAGGCTGTTTTTACAACCAAAAAAATTGCCGGCTTCGGCTATAACCACCAGCCGCGCCGCGGGCCCTAACATGCTTGGGTGATGCCGGCCCTTCCAAAACAGCTGCCGGACCAAGCATCGTCGAGCGCCTCCACTGCCAAGCCTGGGTTTCACTCATTCACCAGCACCCGGAATCCTACGTGTAAGGCGCTGCGACTATGCCTAGTCCGGCAGCTCTGTTGTGGTGGTGGTCAGCGGCGGGTTGCCAGTCGGTAGGTCAGGCAACAACCCCGCAAGTAGACGTCCGCGCCGCCCCTGTTCACCCGATTACCCGCCGAAGCCGCCCCCGCCGCCCTGCGGCTGGTTGTCGATTTTCTTCGACGGCTTGGTGTTGCCCAGGAACCAGGAGAAGCCCAGGTACCCGACCCGCGACTCCCACTTGCTGTAAGAAGTGGCCGCGTACTGCGTTTCGGGCGTTTTGACGAAGGATTCGGAGCGGTTGCGCAGGGTGTTGAACAAGTCCGACACCCGCAGCGTAAGGGCGGCCCGGTCGTTGAAGAGGCGCTGGCGCAGGGCCAGGTCAATCGAACCTTGCGGGGCGAAGCGGCCCTGCGAGGTCAGCACGGCGGCGCGGTAGTTGCCGGTCAGCTGGATGTCCAGTTTGGGCGTGGGCGTGAAGGAATTCATCACCCGGGCCGTGCCCGACACCGTCCGGCGGCTCGATTCGTTGCCCGTGGCGGCCGTGATGCTGGTTTGGAACAAGGAGCCGTTGGCCGTCAGGCGCCACCACTTGGCCAGCGGCTGGTTGATGCTCAGCTCGGCGCCGTAGCTGTACGCCTTGCCAAAGTTGTCGGCGTACTGGGCCGTGATGAGGGCGCCGTTGCCGTAAAGGCGGCTGGCCACGCTGTCGATGGCCGTCAGGCGCTGGATGGCGTTGGTGGTCTGGCGCAGAAACAGCGTCGAGGTCACGTTGGCCTGGCCCCAGGTCAGCTGGTGGCCCAGCTCCAGGGCGTTGATGTACTCGGGGCGCAGCGTCGGGTCGCCGATGCGGTAGCTGCGCTGGTCCTGCCACAGCGGAAAGGCCAGCAGCTGCATGAAGTTGGGGCGGTTCAGGCGGCGCGAGTAGCTGAGCTGCAGGCGCTGGTCGTGGGCCTTGATGTTGCGTACCAGCGTGCCCGAGGGAAACACGTTCAGGTATTCCAGGCGGAACGGACCGCGGCCGTTTTCTACCTCGCCGCTGGTGTTGGTGTACTCGGCGCGCAAGCCGCCCTGCACGCTCCAGGGCCCGAATTCGCGCTGGTAGGTGGCGTAGCCGGCCTGGGTGTACTCGCTGAAGTCGTAGGCGTAGGAGCGGGGCGCCACGCGGTCGAAGCCGCCGTCGGGACGCTGCTGCAGGAAGTCGCCGGTGCCGCCGTTGGTCTGAAACTGGCCCTTCAGGCCGGCGTCGAAGCGGGTTTTCTCGCCCAGCGGGTGCACGTAGTCGACTTGCCCGGCCACCCCGTGCAGGTTCACCAAAAACTGCTGCTTCCACTGCAGCAAATCGGCGGTGGCGCTGCCTTCGGTGTTGCGCTGGCCCACTTCCACGTCGGCGTGCAGGTAGGTATAGGTGGCGCTGCCCGTCAGCTCCCGGCCCTTGTGGGCCTCCCAGGTGCGGCGGTAGTCGGCCGACACGTCGGTGTTGTCTACGTTTTCGCGGCTCGAGAATTCGCTGTTGATCTGCCGGGTGCCGTCCGCGTTGGTAATGGTGGCGGCCTGCGTGCCTTCGTTAAGGCCGCGGTTAATATTGGGCTGCACCGCCACGGTCAGGCTCTGGTTGGCCGGCAGCGTCAGGTCGAAGCCCAGGCGGCCGCCGTAGTTGCGGTTGTGGCGCACGTTGGTGCCCCGTTGGAAGGTCGTCACCCGCTCGCCGAGCAAGTAGGCGTCCTGGTCGGTGCTCATGCGGCTGCGGAAAATCATGTCGCGCCCGTCGGCCGAGCCGAAGTAATTCACTTTGCCGGCCCGGCGGTTTAGGCTCACGCTGCCGTTGTACTTGTCCTGGGTGCCCACGGTCAGCGCCGCTTGCCCGTTCCAGCCGTCTTTCTTCTGCTTTTTCAGGATGATGTTGATGACCCCGCCGGCCCCGGCCGCGTCGTAGCGGGCCGAGGGGTTGGTCACCACTTCCACTTTCTCGATGCTGCTGGCCGGAATCTGCTCCAGGCGGTTGCCGCCGCCCCCGTTGGCCGCCCCCGAGGGCTTGCCGTCGATGAGGATGGTGATGTTGGAGGAGCCGCGCATGCTCACCGTGCCGTCGGCCGATACGGCCACCGAGGGCACGTTCTGCAGCACGTTCACGGCCGTGCCGCCCACGCTGCTCAGGTCCTTCTCTACATTAATGACCTTTTTATCCAGGTTGTCCTGCACCGCGGCCCGCTCCCCGGTCACCGTCACACCGCTGAGTTGCGTGGTGGTGGGCTGCAGCGCCACGTTGCCCAGGTCCAGGGTGCCGTTTGGGCCCACCGTCACCGGCCGGCGCAGGGCCTGGTAGCCGAGCACGGTGGCGCGCAGGGTGTACGTGCCGGCCGCTACTTTCTCCAGGCGAAAACGACCGGTTTCGCTGGTCTGGGCTCCCGTTACCAGCGTCGAATCCTGGCTGCGAAATAGCACCACGTTGGCAAAGGGCAGCGGCTGCTGGTTGCTTCCGTCGAGCAAGGCGCCGGTGATGCCGCCGGTGGTCTGGGCTTGCAAGGACAGCGGAGCAGTCAGGGCCAAGGTGGCAGCGCAGCAGGTTTGGAAAAAGGAGAGAGAGTTCATAGCGAGGAGCGGTGAGTGAAAGAGCTGACGTTACGTCGCACTAAAGGAACCTGTGAGTGGCTAGTACTGTGTAAAGCAAGGTACATGGCCGAAAAAAAGGCGGAATTATCCGCGGGCATTTATTAGGCATTATTCCAAGGCAAGATTGGAGCCGACCAGGGTCCGGGGAGTCAGGTTGTCGATGGGTGACAACCCGGACTCCACCGGAAAGGAGCAGTAGGAGGGAACTGCCGAGGGCCGGACGCAGGGGAGCAGCGCATGGGGCAGCGGGGCTTAGGGCCGCGTAGCCAGCGCAACCATCGTGGCCGTTTTAGTCGAGGCCGTGGCGCTCAGCGGAATCAGTGCGTACGTGCCCAGGTCGATTACGTCGCGGCCCGCGGCCAGCGTGATGGTTTCGTGGAGCGGCTGATAGCCAGCTACTTCTACGTGCAGAGTGTAGTGGCCGAAGGTGGCGCGGTCGAGGCGGAATTCGCCGTTTTCAGCCGTCAGGGCCCCGGCAATCAGCTGGTCACCGTTTTGGCGCATCAGCGCAACGGTAGCTTGCTGCAGCGGCCGGCCGGTGTACTGGTCGAGCAGCACGCCGGTAAAGGAGCCGGTGAGTTGCAGGGCCGGGCGGGCGGGCGTTTCAGCCAGGTTGGCCGTGGCGGGTTGGGAAACGGAAGCGGTGAAAAGGCTGGCGCTCAGCAGCGTGCGGGTCAACAGGGAAGACAACATGGCTTTGGAAAAGGAAAGGGTACACGAACGGGGTAAGGCCGTCGGGCAGCCGTGGCCGCGGATCCACGTAGTGCTGTCAGGTAGGCCGACTGCGGAAGAAAAACAGACGAGTCGCTGGAAGTCAGAAGGCTGGCAGGGCTCATCGCCGTGACCGGGCGGGGCTGCGGCGGGCCCCGGGGGGCGGCACCGTGGGGTTTAGAACCGGGCCTCGCACTGGTTAGATGCTTTCAACGGTTCAAAGGTAATTACAGGTACTTTGTAAAGCAAGGTACTTGGTAAATTTTTTTATTGGGAAGTTTCAAAGCTCAGAAAGGCAGGGGAAGCGGGGCGTTATGCAGCGGTAGATGTAAGCGCAACGACAAGGGTTGCCCGGCATGAAAAAAGTACCGGAAGTCGCGCGGCATTCAACTAAGGCCGCCGGCAGGAGCAAATAGGAGAGAGTCGGCCGGCGGCCGCGGTTCCGCCGGCCTTTCACTCACTCATTCACTCAGGCTACTGACTACGAAACGATTCGTAGGTTGCATGAAGTATTGAACGAGCTGAATATTTTTTTTCGACTCGTTCCGGCGGCCCCGGCAGGGCGGCCCAAAAGCGGCGTCAGCGGGGGCTAAGCGGCTTTCGGGGGTATAGATGGCAAGCGCGTGGCAGGCGTTGCCTGAGCATAAAAAAATAACGCTCGGCCTCCGCAGAGGTCGAGCGTTCAAGTGGTTAGCAGCCCAAAAAAATTATTTGCTGCCCGCGGGTAGCTCCTGGCCGTTGCGGAAAGTTTTCTTCTGCTGCACCGTTTTGCCGTCGGCCGCGAAGTAGCTCCACACGCCCGTTTCGCGGTTGCTGCGGAACTGGCCCTGCACTTCCAAGGTGCCGTCTTCGCGCAGCTGGCGGTAGGCGCCCACCTTGTTGCCCGATTTCCACGTGGTTTCGCTGCGCAGCTTGCCCGAGGGGTAATATTCCTGCTCCAGCCCGCTGGCGCGGCCGCCCTCGTAGGTCAGCTTGCGCTGCACCTGTCCGGTGGGGTGGTAGGTCAGTTGCTCGCCCACCAAGCGGCCGCCCGCGTAGGTTTCCTTACGTTGCACCTGCTTGCCCCCGGGATAAAACGTGCGCCAGGAACCGCTGCGCTGGCCGTTCTTGTATTCCTGCTCCTCCTTCGTGCCGCCTTCTTCAAAGTAGACGGTGACCTTGCGGTCCTTGCCGGCGTTGGCGTAGCTCACGTCCTGTTCCGGCTTGCCGGACGGGTAGAAGTAGTGCGCGGCGCCCGTAAGCACGCCGCCCTTGTAGTTCTGGGTGCTCTTGACGGCGCCGCTTTCGTAGTAGGTTTTCACCAAGCCTTCGAGGTTGGCCGTGCCCGGGGCCAGTTGCTGGGCGCGCTTGGTCAGGTCGTCGCCCAGCTGGTTGGTGACGGCGCGGGTGGCGGCAGCAGCCGGCACGTAGTTGCCCTCGCTGCGCAGCTTGCCCGACGGGTAATACGTTTTGATGGTGCCGCGGCCGGTTTTGTCCATGCTCACGTCGGTTTCCAGCTGGCCGTTGTCGTACCAGGTTTTGTAGCCGCCCGCCAGCAAGCCGTTGCGGTAAGTGCCCTCGCTCTGCACCTGCCCGTTCGGAAAATAGGTGCGTACGAGGCCGTTGGGCTGGCCACCGGCGTAGGTCATTTCCACCTGCGGCTTACCCGAGGCGTACACCTGCCGCACCACGCCGCTGGGCTGACCTTTGTCCAGGGTGGTTTCCAGTTTCAGCTCCCCCGAGGGGTGGTACATCTTAATGGTGCCGCTGGGCTGGTCGTCGAGGTAAGAGCCTTCCTGCGCGAGCTTACCGGTGGGGTAGAAAGTGCGGAATGGCCCCTGGCGCTGCCCGTCGCGGAAGCTGACTTCCAGCCGGCGCTGCCCGCTTTCGAAAAATTCCACGTAGGCGCTGTCGGGCTTGCCGGCGCGGTAGCCGGTTTGCACTTCCAGCTTGCCCGAGCGGTAAAAGCGCTTGTAGCCGCCCTCCAGCACGGTGTCGCGGCCCACCAAGGCGTGGTAGACCTCGCGCTTTTTGGTGCGGGTGGTGTCGTAATACGTCGTCAGAATGCGCGGCCGCTGGGCCAGCGCCTCGTGGGCGCCGAGCGTGAGCAGCGTCAGCAAAAGCAGCAGAATTCGATTCATGCCCGCAAAAACGCAGAAATTCTGCCAAACGTGCGAAAGACGGTTAACACGGTGGCCCGCGCCAGCAACCGGCCCACCCCGCCGTCATTGCGAGGGAAGTGCGGCAATCCTTCCTCTAGCAGCTGTAACGCTACAATACTGACCACCCACAAAAACCAACCGCCCGAAACTGCAGAAGCCAGTTTCGGGCGGTTGGTTTATTCATGGTCGGCACTTCAGCCACGACCCATTGCTTCGATTACGCCTCGTAACGACGGCCAGGGGGCCGGTTGCTGGCGCGGGCTGAGCCAGCAATTACAGCTTTTCGAACACCAGCGAGCTGGCGCCGCCGCCGCCGTTGCAAATGCCCGTCACGCCGATTTTACCGCCTTCGTTTTTCATCACGTTCAGCAGCGTGGTCACGATGCGCGCGCCCGACGCCCCCAGCGGGTGGCCCAAGGACACGGCGCCGCCGTACACGTTCACCTTGGTGCCTTCGAGGTTCAGCAGCTTGTTGTTGGCCAAAGACACCACCGAGAAAGCCTCGTTGATTTCGTAGAAATCCACCTGCTCGGCCGATACGCCGGCGTGTTTCAAGGCCTTCGGAATGGCCAGCGAGGGCGAAGTGGTAAACCACTCTGGCGCCTGCTCGGCGTCGGCGAAGCCCAGCACCTTGGCCAGCGGGGTGAGGCCCAGTTCCTCGGCTTTTTCCTTGCTCATCAGCAGCACGGCGGCAGCGCCGTCGTTCAGCGTCGAAGCGTTGGCGGCCGTTACCGTGCCGCCTTCCTTGATAAAGGCGGGCTTCAGGCCCGGAACTTTGGCGAAGTCAACCTTGGTGTATTCCTCATCGTCCTCGATAACCACGGTTTTGCCGCGCTGCTCGATGGTCACCGGAATAATTTCGTCCTTCTTTTTACCGGCTTTGGCCGCGTTGGCGCTGCGCGTGTAGCTCTCGATGGCAAAGGCATCCTGCTCCTCGCGGGTGATGCCCATTTCCTTGGCCGTATTCTCGGCCGCGTTGCCCATGGCGTAGTTGTGATACGGGTCCCACAGGCCGTCCTTCATCAGGCCGTCAATCATTTGCCCGTGGCCATACTTAGCCCCAAAACGGGCTTTGTCGAGGTAGTAGGGCACGTTCGACATGCTTTCCATGCCGCCGGCCAGCACCACGTCGGCGTGGCCGAGCATGATGGCCTGAGCTGCCAGCATAATGGCCTTCGAGCCGGAAGCACACACTTTATTAACGGTGGTGCACTCCACCTCGTAGCCCAGTCCAGCCTTGAGGGCGGCTTGACGGGCGGGAGCCTGGCCCAGGTTGGCCGAAATCACGTTGCCCATGATGACCTGCTGCACCTCTTTGGCTTCTACGCCGGCTTTTTCCAGCGCCCCCTTCAGCGCGATGCTGCCTAGCTCGATGGCCGACAGCGAAGCAAGGCTGCCCCCGAAGGAGCCGATGGGCGTGCGCACGGCCGAAATGACGTAGACTTCTTTGGTCTGCATGATGGTAAGTAGGGTAGGGTTGGGAATGAGTTCGAGGCGGGAAAGGGGGCGGCCCGGCGGGCGGACAGCGTGCCAAAAGTAGCAGGATTTTCCGGCCAGTCGGCCAGACTGCCTAACGTTTGTTTGCCTATAACCGCAAACCTACCACGCGGGTTTCCGTGGATCGGCCCGCCGGGTAGCGCGGTGCGGAAGTTGCTGCAGGTATTGCTGCTCGGCGGCCTGCAGCGCCTCGAGTACCTGCCGGGCCTGGGCCTCGTTTAGGTTGCCGGGCAAGTCGCGCTGCCGGGTGCCCAGGCGGTTGTCTTCGGCCGTAGCTACCTCCGCGCTCGGCGCCTTGCCGGCCGACGAGCCGGAACTGCCGGCGTCGAGGCCGCGGGCCGCCCCGCCGGCTGCGCCCTGCGCCATTTCCTGGGGCGTACCCTGGCCGGGGGCCTGCTTGCCCCCGGCCGGCGCCTGGGCAGTGCCGCTGGCGTCGGGTGCCGTTTCGGCTTTTTGCTGGGGCTGAGTGCCGGGCTTCGGGCGGTTTTGCGGGCCCTGGCCGGGCGGCGGGGGAGGCGGCGGCAGTTGCGGGGGCTGGCGCCGCCCGAGCAGCGGGCTTAGCACCTCGTAGTTGTAGCGCGCCGCGGCGTTGGCCGGATTGTCGGCCAGGGCCTGGCGCAGCAGCGCCACGGCTTGCGGGTAATTGCCCTCCGAAGCCGCCAGCACGCCGAGCTGCTGCCGGGCCACGCTGCGCAGCGCGGCCGATGGGCTAGCTAGCACTTGGCCATACGCTTCCCGGGCGGCGGTCCGCTGCCCCGATTGGGCGTAGGCATGGCCTAAATCGAGCTGCAACTGCGCTGAACGACTACCTAACTCCCGCGCCCGGGCAAAAGCTGTTGCGGCCGCTTGAAAATCACGTCGGGCAAAGGCCGCGGCCCCGCGCCGCTGGGCGGCGTTGGCTTCCTCTATATGGCGGAATGCTTCCCACCAGCCGCTCACCACCAAGAGCAGCAACAACAATCCCGTCCGCATCATGGCTTAATTACCGTTACGGTCAGAACCACATCGAAGGCCAGCAGCAGCAGCGCCGCCGCCAGCGGATAAGCGTAACGGTTGTCTGCCACCGTCACGGTGCGCACTTGCTGCGCCTGCCCCTCGAGCCGACTCAGGGCACGAAGCAGCAGGGGCATCTCGTCGCGCCGGTCGGTCAATTCCACGTAAATACCGCCGGTGGCTTCGGCCAGGCGGCGCAACGGCGCAGCTTGCAAGCGGCTGACGACCGGCTTGCCCTGGGCATTGCGCAAGAAGCCGCCGGGCCTAGGAATGCGTCCGCCAGCGGGCGTGCCCACGCCCACCGTAAACAGGCGCTGCCCACTGCGGGCCAGCTCGCGCAGAATGGCTTCTTGGTTATCACCGAAGTCTTCCCCGTCGCTGACGAGCACCATCGCGGTAGCCCGGGGGGCGGCCCCGGCCGAATCGGAACTGCTGGCCGCGGCGCGGGTTAGGGCGAGGGAGAGGGGCTGCGTAAGGTCGGTGCTGCCCGGGGGCACGAGGCGGGTGTCGAGCGTATTTAGTAGTAGTAGCAGCGCGTCTTGGTCGTACGTGAGCGGGCAATGCACGTAAGCCTCGGAGCTGAACACGATCAGGCCTATGCGGTCGGCAGGAAAACGACGCACCAATTCCTCCAGTTCCGCCCGGGCTTTCTGCAGCCGGGAAGGGGCCACGTCGTCGGCATCCATGGAGCGGGAGAGGTCGACCAGCAACCACAAATCCTTGCCGGCGGTGCGCACGGCGCGCTGGGTGAGCCCGTAAGCGGGGCCTAGCAAGGCCACGAGCAACAGGGCAAACGCCACCAAACGCGGCAGCAGTTTCCAGCCGGCCCGCCAACCCGCCTGCCCCAGGGGCCGGGCTAGGCGCACGGTGCGCAGCACGTAGCCCAGGTACAGCAACCCTGCCGCCGCGGCCAGTGCGGCGTCCCATTGCGACCAGGAATACAGCCAATTAAGCATAGCGGACCGCCAAGGGTTGGGGTGGCAGGAAGTCAAAGATAAGGCCCTGGCGAGGCCGTAGGGCATAATTTTTTTTGGTGGCGGGGTTGGTTTGGAAAAAGTCGCTTGTATATTTGCTGCCCCGAAGGGCAAGCGGCCCACGGGAACAAGCCTCAAACACGGAGAGGTGGGTGAGTGGCTTAAACCAGTAGTTTGCTAAACTGCCGTAGCTCTAAAGGCTACCGGGGGTTCGAATCCCCCCCTCTCCGCCACGGGCTTTCCGGTTGCTCCGGGAAGCCCGCTTTTGTATCTGCCAGCGCTAAAATTGCGTTGGTGCTCGGGGTGTAGCGTAGCCCGGTATCGCGCCTGCTTTGGGAGCAGGAGGCCGCAGGTTCGAATCCTGCCACCCCGACTCGTTGTGGAAGCCGTCTGCCCGCCCCGCCGCGGTGGGCGGCTTCTGCTGTTTTTGCCCCGTTAGCTCAGTTGGATAGAGCATCCGCCTTCTAAGCGGACGGTCAGGAGTTCGAATCTCTTACGGGGTACTGCAAGGCTGCTCTTCGGGGCAGCCTTTTGCATGTATAGTGGGTTTCTGTCGCCAGTTTGGGCTGCCCTGGACGTGCCCGGCTGCCCGGGGCATGCAACCAAATGGGGATTCAGCCAGTCTACTACTTGGCCAGCGGCACGCTGAGCAACGGGAGCTAATTTGCAGCTGCGGCTTAGTTTGCCGTTTTTACAGCAAAGTCATTACCTTGCGGTGCCTCACACCCAGGCGCTACTAAACCCCGGATTCCTTCCACTCAACACCTTCAAAATGAAGAAAACCTTACTATCCCTGGCTTGCGCCGTGCTTTTCGGAGCCGCCGCACACGCGCAGACCCAACAGCCGTGGTCCATCGTGTCGGTTGGCTCGGCTGTGCCGACCAACTACATCACGGAGAAAATCGTCACTGTTAACGCAGCTACGGTATGGGCCCTGTACCGCGAAATTCCGGCGGCCGGCGCTACCACGGCTCCCCCCGCGCGTACGTTTGCCCGTACCATTGACGGCGGCACAACCTGGACGGGCGGCGCCATCAACATTCCGCTGGGCCTGAACGTGGCCAATATCAGCCCCATTGACGGCAACACCGCTTGGTTGGCGGCTTTCGCCACCGGCCCCTCGACTATTTCCCAGCAAGGCATCTACAAGACCACGGACGGCGGTCAGACCTGGACGCGTCAGGCCACGGCTACGTTCTCCACGTCGGACTCTTTCCCGAACGGCGTACACTTCTTCGACGCCAACAACGGCGTGTGCTTCGGCGACCCCACGCCCCACGGCGCGAATGCGCGCCTGGAAGTCTACACCACCACCAACGGCGGCACGACCTGGACGCGTAACAGCACCAATGCCCCGCAGGTGCAGAACCTGCAGGAATACGGCTTGGCTGGTTCCTATTTCGCGCTGGGTAACACTATTTGGCACGGTGGCGTGAGCGACGACGGCACTGGCCCGACCTCGGGCATTGGTGCCCGGTTGTACAAGTCGACCGACCGCGGCCTGACCTGGACGGCCGCTAATACCGACCTGCCGTACGCCGTGAACTACATTGCCTTCACGAATGCCAACCAGGGTCTGTTGTCCAGCGGCTACGAGCTGCTTTCGACCAACAACGGTGGCACGACCAACAGCACGCTGCTGTACTCGGGTAACTTCCGCAGCGCCGGCATGGACGCTGTGCCCGGCCTGGCCAACACCTACATCTCGGTAGGCGTACCCGAAGGCGGCACCTCGGCCAACAACGGCAGCTCCATTTCGTACGACGGCGGGGCAACCTGGACCAACATGCTGACCGGCACGGCCAGCATCAACCAGTACGAAATCGACATGTTCAGCAACGCCGTGGGTTACACCGGTGCGGTGGCCCAGGGCACGCAGGCGGCTCCGACCGTGAACGTAGCCGGTATCACCAAGCTGAACACGGTGCTGCAACTGCCGACGGCCAGCAAGAACTCCGAGGCCCTGCGCGGAGCTCTGCAGGTGTTCCCGAACCCGAGCAACGACGGTCGCTTCTCGCTGAACGTGAACCTGCCCGGCGCCACCAAGCGCGACCTGACGGTAACCGACGCGCTGGGTCGCGTGGTAAAGCAGATCAAGCTAAACGCCACTGGTGCTGCCGTGCAGAACCAGTCGCTGGACCTGAGCCAGTGCAAAGCCGGCGTGTACACCTTGCGCCTCGTAACGGAGCAGGGCACGACCGTCGAGAAACTGGTTATCAAGTAAGCTAGCCTCGCTTCTTTTTAGCCCCCGTTCGGCCTGGCCGGACGGGGGCTTTTTTGTTGTGGGCGGGTGCTGAGAAGCGTGGTTTTAGGGGGCTAATGCGCTGCTGGGCACGCAGAAGGCGCCTATGCGTATGCCTGCTGCCGGGCTTCGAACACACCGGACTAAACGGAGTACTATCAACCGCAATAAATCCCCCTAAAAACCCCGTAAAACCTAGTTAAAAAGGGATGTTTCGGTATCTTCGCGTGTTATACAGAACTGAACATTAACCGCTGCTACATGAGCGAAACTCAAGAGAAAAAAGCCCCCGCCGCCTACTCTGCGGACAGTATCCAAGTACTGGAAGGGCTGGAAGCCGTGCGCAAGCGCCCGGCCATGTACATCGGCGACATTGGCATCAAAGGTCTGCACCACTTGGTGTGGGAAGTTGTCGACAACTCCATCGACGAAGCCCTGGCCGGGTACTGCGACACGATTAACGTCACCATCAACGAAGACAACTCCATCACGGTGCGCGACAACGGCCGCGGCATTCCGGTGGATTTTCACCAGAAAGAAGGCCGCTCGGCGCTGGAGGTCGTGATGACCGTGCTGCACGCCGGCGGCAAGTTCGACAAGGACAGCTACAAGGTTTCCGGCGGCCTGCACGGCGTGGGCGTGAGCTGCGTGAATGCTCTCTCGAACCTGCTGCGCGTGACCGTCTACAAAGACGGCAACGTGTACCAGCAGGAGTACGAGCGCGGCGCCCCGCTGTACGCGGTCAAGCAGATCGGTACCACGGAGGAGCGCGGCACGCAGGTCGAGTTTTGGCCCGACGACTCCATCTTCACCGACACGGTGTACCGCTACGAGACCATTGCGGCCCGTCTGCGCGAGCTGTCGTACCTGAACAAGGGCATCCGCATCAACTTGCTCGACAAGCGCGAAATCGACGAGCAGGGCGTGGCCCGCGGCGAGCAGTTCTACTCCGAAGGCGGCCTGGCTGAGTTCGTGCAGTACCTCGACGGCTCGGAGCGCCACGCGCTGATGCCCACGCCCATTCACGTGGTGAATGAGAAAGGCAACGTGCCGGTGGAAGTGGCCCTGCAGTACAACAGCTCGTACCAGGAAAACATCTACTCCTACGTCAACAACATCAACACCCACGAGGGCGGCACGCACGTGGCGGGCTTCCGCTCGGCCCTGACGCGCACGCTGAAAGCCTACGCCGATAAGAGCGGTAAGCTGGCCAAGGAGAAGGTGGAAGTATCGGGCGAAGACTTCCGCGAGGGGCTCACGGCCGTTATTTCGGTGAAGGTGCAGGAACCCCAGTTTGAAGGTCAGACCAAAACCAAGCTGGGCAACAGCGAGGTAAACGGGGCGGTAAATACCATCGTGGGCGAAATCCTGGCGCAATACCTTGAGGAAAACCCCAAGGAGGCTATGGTCATCGTGGATAAGGTGATTCTGGCCGCCAAGGCCCGCATTGCTGCCAAGAAAGCCCGCGAGATGGTGCAGCGCAAGACCGTCATGGGCTCGTTTTCCCTGCCCGGCAAGCTGGCCGACTGCTCGGAAACCAATCCGGAAATCTGCGAGCTGTATTTAGTGGAAGGCGACTCGGCCGGCGGCACCGCCAAGCAGGGCCGCAACCGCGCCTTCCAGGCCATTCTGCCTTTGCGCGGTAAGATTCTGAACGTGGAGAAGGCGCAGGAGCACCACATCTACGAAAACCAGGAAATCCGCAACATGATTACGGCCCTGGGCGTGAGCTTCGGGGTGCCGGCCGATCCGGAACGGGGCATCGAGAAGGACGACAAGGCGCTCAACCTCTCGAAGCTGCGCTACCACAAGGTCATCATCATGACCGACGCCGACGTGGACGGCTCGCACATCCGCACGCTGATCCTGACCTTCTTCTTCCGCTACATGCGCGACTTGGTCGACAAGGGCTACGTGTACATTGCCCTGCCGCCGCTCTACCTGGTGAAGAAAGGCAAGGAGGAGCGCTACTGCTGGACCGAAGTGGAGCGCCAAGCCGCCGTGGAGGAGCTGGCCAAGGGCCGCCCCGAATCGGTGAACGTGCAGCGTTACAAGGGCTTGGGCGAAATGAACGCCGAGCAGCTCTGGACCACCACCATGCAGCCGGAAACCCGCTCCCTGAAGCAGGTGACGGTGGAATCGGCCGCCGAAGCCGACCACCTCTTCTCCATGCTGATGGGTGACGAAGTGGCCCCGCGCCGCGAATTCATCGAGAAAAACGCGAAATACGCCAAGCTGGACGTGTAAGCGTCGAGCGAGTAAAAAAGCCCGCCTTGCGCGGGCTTTTTTATTGGCAAATTGGGCAGTACCCCGCCCTCAGGTCGAGCTAGTCCAGCCACTGTGCCGGCTTCGCAGTACAACCACATAAGAACGCCCCGAGGCGCCAACGAAGCCGCTTTCGCGCTGGCGGCTAGTAACGTCAGCCGGCGGAGTGACTCGGCGGCGCAAGGCACAACGTTCTAGAAGCATCAACTTACCCTATGAACAGACAACGCATAACTTCCGGCTCGCCCTGGGAAGGCCCGGTGGGCTACTCCCGCGCCATTCGGGTGGGCAACGTGGTGGAAGTGGCCGGCACGACGGCCCAAGACGGCGACGCGACGCCCAGCGGCGACGCGTACTCGCAGACCAAGCGCATTCTGGAGAAAATAGCCGATGCCCTGGCCGAGGCCGGCGCCACCATGGCCGACGTGGTGCGCACGCGCATTTACGTGACGGACATCCGACACTGGGAAGCGGTGGGCAAGGCCCACGGCGAAGTGTTTCACGCCATTCGGCCGGCCAGCACCATGATTGAGGTCAGCGCCTTGATCGACCCGCGCCTGCAGGTGGAAATTGAAGCCACGGCCATTATTTCGTAACTCTGCGCAACCTCGCGCGGGCTGGCCCGAATACGCGGGTAGTTTTTTCCCTTTATGAAGCTGTTTAAGTCGTCGGACCTCATCCGCAAAAGCAAATACATCAGCCGCGACCTGAGCTGGTTGCGCTTTAACTACCGTGTGCTCGACCAGGCCCGCGACGGCAGCCGCTCCGTGCTCGACCGCCTGCGCTTCCTGGGCATCACCGCTTCCAACCTCGACGAGTTCTTCATGATTCGCGTCGGGTCGCTCTACAATTACCTCGACTACGGCAAGCTGCGCGTGGATTATTCCGGCTTGCGCGAGTTGCCGTTCCGGCGCAAGCTGCTTGATTTTGCGCACCGCTTCGTGCACGACCAGACGCAGACCTTTACCCAGGAGCTGCGGCCGCTGTTTGCCAAAAACGGGTTCGACATCCTGAGCGTGCCGGAGCTGACGGAGGTGGAGCAGAAGAAGGCCGACGGCTACTTCAAAAACACCGTCTTCCCGCTGCTCACCCCGATGGTGTACGACTCCTACCACGGCTTCCCGCTGATGATGAATCAGCTGCTGGTGTTCGGGGTGGTGACGCGCATGAACCCGGAAGGCCCGGAGGAAGGGCAGGAGCGGCTCACTTTCGTGCAGATTCCCGCCAACCTGGCGCGCTTCTTCGAGCTGCAGCGCAAGGACCGCGTCATCTTCGTGCCCATCGAGGAAATCGTGCGGGCCAACCTCGACAAGCTGTTCCGCAACGTCGACATCCTGTCGGCTACGCTGCTGCGCATCACGCGCAACGGCGACTTTACGCTGGAAGAGTCGGACGACATCGACGTGGACTTCATCCAGGAAATCCAGCTGGGGCTCAAGACGCGCAAGCGCGGCCGCGTGGTGCGCCTGGAAGTGGAGCCCGACGCGTCGAATCTGCTGATGAATGTGCTGAAGGAGCGGTGGAAGATTGACAACGGCAACGTGTTCGTCATCAACGGGCTCATCGACCTGCGCGGGCTCAACCAGATTGTGCGGCACCCCAGCTTCCGCGACAAGCTGCCGCGGCCCCTGGCGCCGGTGCAGCCGCTGAGCTTGCCAACCGGTGCCGACGAAAACCTCTTCGAGTACCTCAAGCACCACGACGTGCTGCTGCACCACCCCTACAACTCGATTGACCCGGTGGTGAAGCTGCTCGAACAGGCCGCCGAGGACCCGCACGTGCTCGGCATCAAGCAAACCATCTACCGCCTGGCCGACGATTCGCGCGTGACGGCGGCGCTGCTCAAAGCGGCCGAGAACGGCAAGCACGTGTCGGTGCTCTTCGAAGTGAAAGCCCGCTTCGACGAGGAGCGCAACATCCGGGAGGGCACCAAGCTGGAAAAAGCGGGCTGCTTTGTCATCTACGGCGTGTCGAAATACAAGACGCACACCAAGATGGCCATGATCATCCGCAAGGAGGGCGAAAAGGTGACGCGCTACGTGCACATCGGCTCGGGCAACTACAACGAAGCCACCTCGCGCTTCTACACCGACGTGAGCTTGCTCACCACCAACGACGTGTACGGCCACGACGTGTCGGAATTCTTCAACGTGATTACCGGCCACTCGCAGCCCGACGACTACGAGTACCTCATCACGGCGCCCAAAGACATGCGCCAGCAGCTCATTCAGCTCATCCGCGACGAGGCCCGCAACGCTAAAAAAGGCCTGCCCGCCGGCATCGTGATGAAAATGAACTCGCTGGAGGACCGCGACGTCATCGACGAGCTCTACAAAGCGTCCAAAGCCGGCGTGCCCATCCGTCTGATCGTGCGCGGCATCTGCTGCCTTCGCCCGGGCCGGCCGGGCCTGAGCGAGAACATCGAGGTGCGCAGCATCGTGGGCGAGTACCTGGAGCACACGCGCCTGTTTTACTTCCACCACACCGGGCACCCCAAGCTGTATTCGGGCTCGGCCGACGTGATGGTGCGCTCCTTCGACCGCCGCATCGAGGCGCTGTTTCTCATCGTGAACCCGCAGCTGCAGCGCGAGGCCATCAACATCCTCTACTTCAACCTCAAGGACAACTACAACACCTACCTCATGCGCGAGGACGGCGCCTACATCAAGCGCCAGCCGGAGGAGGGCGAGCCGGTGTTCAACGTGCACAAGGAGTTCTACTACAAGAACTACGGCCTGATGAGCGACACGGCGTTGTACGAGGATTACCTGATGAAACCGCAGGCGACCGAGCCGGTGGGCGAAACCGTGTCGCCGCCCGAAGACAGCCTGATTGCCGGCGAGGAAATTGTGCTGCCCGACGAGGACGTGGAAATCAACGGCATGCTGGACCTGCCCACCCTGGTGGAAACGCCGGCCGAACCGCTGGCGCCCGGCCCGATACCTCCCGTAATTGCCGAGGACACGGAAAACGTGTAGGCGCGGGCAGAAGAGCAAAGCCGATTCACCCGGCCGTCATGGCGAGCGAAGCGCGGCAATCCGTCCTCTAGTAGCACCGCCGACGCAATACCTACTACCCCAAAAAGCCACCGCCCGAAAACCATAGTTACTTGGTTTCGGGCGGTGGCTTTTTGGGGCTAGTGCCAGCTTTAGCGTCGTGCCGCGAGAGGACGGATTGCCGCGCTTCGCTCGCCATGACGGCCGGGGTTACCGTTTCGTTTGTTAAGCGAGGAGCAGGGCAGCTTAGGATTCCGAGTCGTTCTGAATGGTCAGGTACGGGACGCGTTGCGTGTGGTCCGATTTGGGGCGAATTTCCTCGAAGTGGTCCTCGAACAAGGCCTGCAGCATACCGTCCTTCAGGCCGATGTCGGGCACGAGCATGTCCTTGGCACCTGACCATTCCATGGCCGAAAGGTAAATCTGCCCGGCGGGCACGATGACGTCGGCGCGGTCGGGGTTGAGCATCAAGAGGTTCACCCGCTCGTCCATGCTCAGGTTGCGCAGGCGGGAGAGGATGTCGCTGATGCGCTTGCGGGGCAAGGGCTGGTCGGCGGGCAGCTGGGCCAGGGAGTAGATTTTGTTGATGTTGCCGCCCGTGCCGATGGCGCGCGTCACGTGGAAGCGGCGGGAGTTGTCCTTCACCCACTGTTCCATGCGCTGCCAGGTGTCCTGCAGGGCCTCGCCGGGCTGCCCGTTTTGCTGCAGGCGGCGAATGGAGCCAACCTCAAAGGACTGCGAGGCAATTTTCTTGCGGTCTGAGTAGAGGTTGAACTCGGTGCTGCCGCCGCCCACGTCGATGTGCAGGTAGTGGCGCTTGTCCTCCAGCAGCTGCATGATGACGCGGTTCACGTACGCGGCCTCGGCCTGCCCATCGATGATCTGCACCTTGATGCCCAGCTCGCGCTGCATGCGGTCGGCAATGGCTTGGCCGTTGTCGGCGGAGCGCATGGCAGAGGTGGAGCAAATCAGGTAGTGGGCCACGTCGTGCACGTCCATCAAGAGTTTGAGCGCGTGCATGAACTTGACGAACTTCTCCTCTTTGGCCGGCGAAATGTGGCCGGTGGCAAACACGTCTTCGCCCAGGCGCATGGGGTAGCGCACGTATTCCACGCGCTTGAGCCGGTAGGTGCCCTCGTACTCCAGCACGGCGGAAATCTGACAACGGACGGCGTTGGAGCCGATATCAATGGCGGCCAGTTTCAGCAGCGGGTATTCCATGCGCGGAGGTGGAGTGACGGGAGAAGTAGGACAAAGATAAAAGGCCGGGGATTAGCCCGGCCTTTTCTGTTGTTCGGCATGCCGAATGATTTGGGTGCGCGGCCGGCTTACTGGTCGATGCGGAAGCCGAGGCCGAACTGAATCAGCGCGGCTTCTTCCACCGAGTGCTGCACCGACACGGACAAGGCAAAGGTTTCGTACACCGGCGCGATGTAAAAGCCCCCGCCGTAGCCGCGGTGCCAGCCGCCGTCGGCGTTGCCCTTGTAGTACACCTGGCCTTGGTCGTAGAAGCCAAACAGGCCGTAGTAGAAGGGCAGGATGGAGGTATTGGCGTAGCCCAGGGCTAGGCGCAGCTCCGAGTTCAGGTACAGCGAAGCGTCGCCGGTGAAGCGGTTGCGCACGTAGCCGCGCAGGTTCTGGCGCTGGCCCAGCTGGGTAAACTTGTAGAACGGAATGTCGTCGCTGGGGCCGTAGTTTTTGCCGCCGCCGCCCTTCACGGCCAAGGTCACCGGGATGCCCAGGCGGGCCGTGGCCAGGTACTCGGCAAAGGCTTCGGTAAGGCCGAAGGTGTTCTTGCCCTGGTTGAGCTGCCGCCAGGTGGTGTGCTCCCCGTAGAGGCGCACGCCCTTGCGGGCGAACAGCTTCCGGTCCCGGAAATCCAAGTCGACCACGGCGCGGCCGCCCACCAGGCGCTGGAAGTCGGTGTTCGGAATGGGAATTTCCGGAGTGCTGCCGCCGGTTTTCAGCTGCCCGATGTAGCTGTTGGCCGAGTAGTCGCTCTGGTACTGCTCGTACACTGGCCCGAGGCGCACCAGGCTCTTGCCGCGGAAGGCCCGCTCGAAGAAGGCTTCGGTCTGGTAGCCGCGGTAGCGCGCCCGGTAGAAATGGTCGTTGTAGCGGTTGTCGTCCTTACTGGTGTTGTTGCCCAGGCCGAAGAAGTTGTAGAAGGGGAAGAAGTTGCCGTAAGTGGCGCGGGCGCCGAAGTCCCACTTGCCGATGAGGTAGCGCCAGCGCACGTTGCCGGTAAGCTGCCGGTTGCCGCCGGTGGTGTACTGCGCGTCGATGCCGTAGCGCACGCGGTAGTCGGGCTTGCGGAAGCCCTGCTTCACCCAGTCGAAGCCGGCAGCAATGCCGAAGCCGTCGTTCTGGTTGTAGATAATGGAGCCGCGCGGGGCGTAGCCGTCGTACTCAAAGGCGTCGCGGTCGTAGTGGTTGACGCCCAGGCGGGTGGAGCGGCGGTCGGCGGTGCCGGAGCCGGCCTTCAGCTCGGTGCCCGGCACGTCGTACACTTCGGTGCGGCCGCCGTTGGAGTTGTCGGCTACTACGTCGCCGCCCTCGCCGCCGATGATGCGCACGCGGATGCTGTTTTTACCGTCCCCGGTCACGTTGAACACGTCCTTGCCGTCGAGGCCGTAGAGGCGGATGTCGCGGGTTTCGTCCTTCACGAAGGTGCGGTCGAAAAAGGGTTGGCCCTTGGCCGCGCCGTCGTCGTCCTTCTTGCTGACCTGCACGCGCACGTTGCCGTCGGGCAGGCGCTGCACGTTGAACACTTCCGCCTTGTTCGAGCCGACCACGTCCACGTCGCGGGCCAGCATCAGGTAGTACTCGTCGATGGCCTTGGGCAGCTCCTGAATGCGGCTTTTCAGCTTGCGGTTGATATCCTTACCCGACAGGCCCTGGATTTCCTGGGGCAGGTTGGCCGTGGCCGAATCGATGGCGGCGGGCGTGATGCGCCGCTGCAGGTACTCGCCGATCTGCTTCCAATCGTCGCGGGTGAGGCTCTGCAGCAGGGCGCGGTCGAGGTGGCGGGCCGGCCAGTTCAGGCTTTCCAGGTCATTGAACTTGAGCTGGAAGTCTTCGATGCTGGGCACGGCCCACTCGCGGTTGGCCACCCAGGTCAGGGCCCCGTTCCAAAGCGTGAAGGCCTGGTCCCGGTCGCGCGGAATGGGCTGGTACACCGAGCCTTTGCCCTCCTTGTACTCGGCCCACTTCCAGTTGTCCTCGTGCTTACCGAAGTCAGCCACCAGCATGTCGAAGGCGCGGGCCTTGCCGAGCTGCCGCGCGTCGACGCGGTTGTCATTGTCTTTGTAGAGCTGGCGGAACATGCTGAACGAGCGGCGCACGTTGTCCGAGCCGCCGAAACCGGCAATGTTTTCCTTCTTGTCCCACGGGTCGTCTTCCAGCGTGCCGAGCAGGCCGGCGTACTGCTCGCGGTAGGGGCCGAGCTGCTGGTTGTCGGGCAGCACGAACAGGCGCGGCCGGGCGTGCAGGATGTCGGTGCGGTCGAGCAGGGGCGAAATGACCAGGGCCGAATACGGGTTGGCCGTGGCGGTGATGTCATGCAGGATATCGGAGGCCACCGAGCCGCGCAGCTCCGGCGGCAGAATCTTGGTCACGTCCTTGTCGACGGAGCGGAAGGTGTACTCCGACGAATCGGCCGCAATCATCTTGAGCGAGGTCGTCTGGCGTCCGCCGCCGCGGCCGGTGGGGCGCAAGCCGCCTTTCTCCGCGTTCAAATCGAGCACCGGCACGGCTACCGGCTGCGTCCACGACGAGCGGTAGAGTGGGCCGATGAGCGGCTTTTGCAGGCCGTGGGCGCGGTACTGCGGGCCCGGCGTCACCGTCACCGTGGGGCCGTTGGCGGCGTCGGGCTTGGGCGCGGCCACGCCTTTCGGGGCCGTGGGGCAGTCGGGGAAGAAAGCGTTGGTGGGCGTTTCCTTGCTGGCGGGCAGGCAGGCCGATTGGAACAGCGTAGCCGAAAACGCCTCTTTCACTGCGTCGTCGCCCTCGAAGCGCAGGAAGGTGGTTTTCACCGTGCCGTCGGGAAAATAGTCGAGGCGGGTGTAGCCGGCATCTTTCTCGTTGTAGAGCGACTTGGCGTTGCTGGCCACCGGCTCGGAGTGGGCAAACGAGCCGCTGACGAGGTGGTAGTTGCGCTCAAATGGGGTGAGCTGCAGGCTGAAGTCGTGGGCGGCGGCGTAGATGACGCCGGGGTGGTCCTTGAGCGTGCTCAGCAGCGTTTTGCGAAACTCCTGGTAGCCCGGCGAAGCCATGTCGCGCGGGGTGCCTACGTTTTGGCGGTAAGCCGCGTTGATGGTGCCGAACACCGGCGGCGAAAGGTGACGCTTCAGCGGCTGGTAGCCGCCGTAGGTGCCGTTGCTCAGGGCCGGCTGGTGGCCCACCAGCAGCACGTTGCGGTCCTTGGTGTCGTCGATAACGTCCTGAATCTGCTCCCGAAACTCCTCCGTCGACATGGTCTTGCAGTCCGTGTCGGGCGCCTCGGGGCGGTCGAAGGGGTGCGAAAACCAGGGCGTGTTCAGGGCCACCAGCCGCACAAGCGGGGCCACGTCCACAATTTCGGGGCCGGGGCAGCCGTTGCTCGGAATAAAGGCATTCTGCCCACCCAGCTGCTTCTCAATGTACTTTTCGAGTCGCCGCACGCTTTTCTGTCCCTCGCGGCCGGAGTTGTTCCAGTCTTTGTCGCCGGGCACGAAGTAGATGCGGCCGTTGGGCAGGTCTTTGACCAGGGCCAGCAGCGCATTGGCCCGGCTTTCGAGGCCGGCGCGGGTGGTGTCCTGCTTGTCGGAAAGGCCGGCGTTGCCCACGATGTCGCCCAGGTGCACCACGGTAAAGGGCGTGGTTTCCTGCTCCAGGGTGCGGCGCAGGGCCTTGAGGCGCGCTTCGGGCACCGGACCGGCGGTGTTACCGAGCAAGTAGACGTGGTGGGCGGGCGGGGTCGATTGGGCGCTAACGGGCAGCGTGGCCGTCAGCAGCAAACCCGCGGCGAGCAGCGGGCGGTAGAAATAGCTCATTGGCGAGGAAGGTAGAACGGGAACCCGCCGGCTGCGGCACCGGCCGGGCTTATTGGCTACCTACGCGAAAACCTGTTCTTGGGATAACCCAATCGTAAACATCGGCCGGCTCCGCGGCTCTGGCGCCTGCGGCCGCTTGGTCGGGCCTTTGATTTCTGCCGGCAAATGAGCTGCTTACGCCGTTGAAATCGTCGGCCCATGCCAACTGCTACCCCCGTACTCGTGGCGGGCGCGGGCCCCACGGGCCTGCTGCTGGCCCTGGAGCTGTGCCGCCACGGCCTGCGGCCCCGCGTGGTGGACGCCGCGCCCGGTCCTTCGCCCCTGAGCCGGGCGCTGGTGGTGCACGCCCGCACCCTGGAGCTGCTCGACCGGCACGGCCTGGCCGGGGCGTTCGTGGCGCGGGGTGAAGTGCTGCGGGCGGCGGGCCTGCGCATGCACGGGCGGCTGCGGGCGGTGGCGCCGGTAGGCAGCATCGGCACCGGGCTCAGTCCGTTCCCGTTTCTGCTGACCTTGTCGCAGGACCAGACCGAGCTGCTTTTGCGCGAGGCCCTGGCCGGCTACGGGGTAAGTGTGGAGTGGGGCACCCGCCTGCTCGGCCTGAGCGCCGCGGCCGATGGCGTGACGGTGCAGCTGCAGCAGGAGGGAGGCGCCGTGGAAACAGCCGCGGCTGGCTACGTCGCCGGGTGCGACGGGGCGCATTCGGCCGTGCGCCACGCGCTGGGCGTAGGCTTTCCCGGCGGCACCTACGAGCAGGTGTTTTTCGTGGCCGACACCGTGACCGAGGGCCTGGACGCGCCGGAAGGGGCGCGGCTGCTGCAGATTTCCCTCGACGAGCGGCAGTTTTCGGCTTTCTTTCCCATGCCGCAGGGCCGTACGCGCATTATTGGCCTGCTGCCACCGGGCGTGGCCCCGGCCGAGGCTTCTTTCGAGCGACTGCGCCCCGGTCTGGAGCAATTGGAGCGGATTCGGGTGTGCGAGGTCACTTGGTTTTCCACCTACAAGGTCCACCACCGCGTGGCCGACGCCTTCCGCCACGGGCGGGTGCTATTGCTTGGCGACGCGGCCCATGTGCACAGTCCAGCCGGGGGGCAGGGCATGAACACCGGCCTGGGCGACGCCGTGAACCTGGGCTGGAAACTCGCTGCCGCGGCGCGCGGCCAAGCACCCGACCGGCTGCTGGACACCTACGCCGCCGAGCGCATGCCCTTTGCCCGACAGCTCGTGGCCACCACCGACCGCGCCTTCACCGGGGCCACCAGTGGCTCGGTCTGGGCCGGCTGGGTGCGCACCACGCTGGTGCCGCGGGTGCTGCCCTGGCTGCTGCGCGTGCCCGCGCTGCGCCGGCTGCTGTTTCGCACCCTCTCCCAAACCGGAATCCAGTACCTCGATTCGCCGCTGAGCCAGGGCCGGGCCGGCCGGGTCCGCGGCGGGGAGCGGCTGCCCTGGGCGGCAGAGTCGCGTTACGAGCCGCTGCGGCAGCCAGGCTGGCAGCTGCTGGGCCTGGGCGAGCCACCGGCGGCGCTGCGGGCGTGGGCCGCCCGCCAACGGCTGCCGCTGACGGTAGTGGCTGCCAGCCGCGAGGAGGCCGCCGGAGCCCTCTACCTCGTGCGCCCCGACGGCTACCTCGGCTTAGTGGCACCACAGTTTGATGAAGCCCAATTCTCAGCCTACGCGGCCGAATGGGGCGTGCAAGGAGCAGCGGCTGCGGGCGGTTCTCAGCCCTGATTTTCCTGCTGCAGCAGCTCCCGCACCACCCGGGGCACGCCCTTGGTGGCCGGCTCGGGGATGAACTGCACGCCGCGGCGCGCAGTGCTGGGCTGGCTCGGGTCGATGACGTAGAGGGGGCGGCCGCTGGGCAGGTAGTGCAGCAGCCCGGCCGCCGGGTACACCTGCAGCGAGGTGCCCACCACCAGCATCACATCGGCCGTGGCGCACTCTTCGGCGGCGCGCTCAATCAGCGGCACGGCCTCGCCGAACCACACAATGTTAGGGCGCAGCTGATGGCCCCGCTCGCACACCTCGCCCATTTCGATGCGGTCTTTGTCGCCGAGCGGGTACACCAACTCCTCGTACCGGGAGCTGCGGGCCTCGTTGAGCTTGCCGTGCAGGTGGATAACGTGCCGGGAGCCCGCCCGTTCGTGCAAATCGTCCACGTTTTGGGTGATAATGACCACTTCGTAGGCCTGTTCCAGCTCCACCAAGGCCCGGTGGCCAGCGTTGGGCTGGGCCTGCCGGGCGGCGGCCCGGCGCTGGTTGTAGAACTCCTGCACCAGCGCGGGGTTGCGGGCCCAGCCTTCGGGCGAGGCCACATCCTCCACGCGGTGATTTTCCCAGAGCCCGTCGGAGGCGCGGAAGGTGGCAATGCCGCTTTCGGCCGAGATGCCCGCGCCGGTGAGAACCACGACTTTTTTCATAACCGCAAAGTAGTCCGCAATAAGGTTTGCCTACGACTGCCTACAGCGCCGGTTAGCTTATTGCCAGCGTTTCAATTGGTCGGCTTCGAAGTCCCATTCCGGGGTGGCAAACATGCCATCTACCGCCGCCAGTCGAAACCACGCGCCCAGCTGCGGCTCCTCCACGTTGCGCAGCACGTGCATGTCCTGGGCGGGCATGTAGCTCTGGGCGAGCAGGGCGTAGCGGACGTGCGTGCCGGGGTGCTCCGCCACGTCGAGCACCGTCACGGCGTGGCCGGGCGAGCCGCCGAGCACCAGCACGTCGCCGGGCTGCGCCTGGGCCAGCGGCACCGGCCGCATTTCCCGGCTCACCGACTTGGTGCCGGCGTAGGTGAATACCACGTCGAGGTAGCGGCGCAGGGCCGCGTGGGTAGGCGCTTCGGCGGGGCGGGGCGCGGCTACCACGTCTTCGCCCTGCACCTGAAAGCCTTTGCCGTCCACCCAGTCGCCAAACCAGATGTCATGCCCGCTGGTCAGGTGAAAGTGGATGCTGCGGAAGTTGCGGGTAAACTGGTACTCGGCCCGCAGGCGGATGGCCGCGTCGGCGCACTGCTGCAGGTCGCGCAGGCCGGTGTCGATGTCGATGACGGCGGCGTGCACGGTTTGCGGGTCTTTCAGCCGGCCGTCGTGGAGCCGCACAGCCGTGCCGCGGGGGCGCAGGGGCAGGCCGCGCAGCCACTCCCCATAGGAGCCCGGTGTAACGGCCACGCGCTGACACCCGGCCGGTGGCGCAAACCGCGCTGCCAAGGCCGCTTGCGGATTGTAGGGCTTGGTGAGCCACTCGTAGCGCGGCGAAGTTGAGGCCGGCTGCAGGGTCTGGGCGGCGGCCGGACGGTTATAGGTAACCAAGGCAGGCAGGCTTAGGAATGCCAGCCCCACTAAGAATATTGATCTACGCATATACAGCGGGCAACGAATCCGGCCGGTTTTTCTTGTTGACGGGCCAGGAAAATGGGCAATAGGTTGGGTGCAGCAGCCCAAGGACGCCGTCAGTCCGCATCGGCGCCCGTGGGCTGCTGCACCCCGGGCGCGGCTTGGTTGAGCCGGGCCTTGTACTGCCGCCACTCGGGCATGAACTGGTCCATCAGCCCCCAGAAGCGGGCGTTGTGCAGCCGCTCGTGCAGGTGGGTCAGCTCGTGCACCAGCACGTATTCCAGGCACTCCTGCGGCTTTTTGATGAGCTCCAGGCTCAGCCAGATGCGCTGAGCGCGGGTGTTGCAGGTGCCCCAGCGGGTGCGCATCTGCTTGATGCCCCAAGCCGCGGCCCGGGCGCCCACCACCGGTTCCCAGCGGGCCAGCAACGCCGGTATCTGCTCTTTCAGTCGGGCCCGGTACCACGCCGTCAGCACCTGCTGCCGTTCGGCGGCAGTGCTGCTGGCCGGCGCATACAGGTCGAGGATGCCGTCTTCCTGCAGCAGCACCCGCGCCCGGCTCTCGGCGGCGTGCACCCGCAGCTGGTAGGGGTGGCCCCGGTAGTAGTGCGTTTCGCCGCTGCTGTAGGTCAGTTCCGCCGCGGGCGTTTGCGTGGCAAAGCGGGCCCGATGCTTTTCAATCCACGCCCGGCGGGCGGCCACAAACTCGTGAATATTGGCCTCGGGCAGGCGCAGGGGCGCCGCCACCCGCACCCGGCCGTGGGGCGGATACACCGTCACGCGCAGCGTGCGGATGGCCTTGCGCACCAGCTCCACTTCCAGCCCCGCAATCTGTACTGTCTTGCTCATTACGAGTTCCCTGGCCGCGGCCGTGCCCGGGCCATCCAACCTAAAATACCTTGCTTCACCGCCCCGGCGTCGGGGCCGCAGCCGGCAAAGGTAGGGCACGCAAAAGCCCCGCCGACGAGTGTGCGTCAGCGGGGCTTTTCGAAGAGGGTGGAACGGCTACTTAGCGGCCTTCTTGCCGGCCGTACCGGTGGCTTTCTTCGCCGCCGGCTTTTTGGCCGCCGTGGTCGTTTTCTTGGCTGCGGCGGTTTTGGTCGTCTTCGCGGCCTTAGCCGGGGCGTCGGCCGCCGGGGCCGCGGCTTTCTTGGCCCCGAAGCGGCCTTTGGCGGGCTTGTCCGGCGTGGCGTCGGCCAACTCGATGCAGCGCGCCAGCGTCAGCTCCCGCGGCTCTTCGCCCTTGGGAATCTTCACGTTTTTGCCCGCCGCCACGATGTAGGGGCCGTATTTGCCGTTGACTACTTGCACGTCGGCGCGGCCTTCGCTTTCGAAGCTTTTGATGACCTTTTCGGCCTCCTGCTTGCGCTTGGCGTTAATGAGCTCTACGGCTTCCTCGGCCGTGACGGTGTGCGGGTCTTGGCCCTTGGCCAGAGAGTAGAACTTGCCGTCGTGGCGGATGTAGGGGCCGAAGCGGCCTACGGCGGCGGTCATGTCGGCGCCTTCGTACTCGCCCACCACGCGCGGCAGCTTGAACAGCTCCAGCGCGTCTTCCAGGGTCAGGCTTTCGATGAATTGCCCTTTGCGCAGGTTGGCGTAGGCCGGCTTGGTTTGCCCGTCCGTCTCGCCCAGCTGCACGTAAGGCCCGAAACGACCGAGCTTGGCGTAGATTTTCTCACCGGTTTCGGGGTGCAGGCCGATTTCGCGGGTGGTGCCCACGTCGGCGCGCTCCACTTCCTTGCCCCGCTCCACGGTTTCGTGGAAGGTGCCGTAGAAGCCCGAAATCATTTCCTCCCAGCTTTCCAGCCCGTCGGCAATACGGTCAAACTCGTCCTCGACTTTGGCCGTGAACTGAAAGTCCACAATCACCGGGAAGTGCTCCACCAGGAAGTCGTTCACCACCATGGCCGTGTCCGTCGGGAACAGCTTGGCCTTGTCGGCGCCGTAGGTTTCGGTTTTGACCTCGGTGTTTACGTTCGCGCCGTCCAGCGTGAGCACGTGAAACTTGCGTTCCTTGCCCTCACGGGAGTCTTTCTCCACGTAGCCGCGCTTCTGAATCGTGCTGATGGTCGGGGCGTAGGTCGACGGGCGGCCGATGCCCATTTCTTCCATCTTCTTCACCAGCGAGGCTTCGGTGTAGCGGGCCGGCGGCGTGGCGTAGCGCTCCGTGGCCGTGAAGCGCATCAGCGGCAGCGGCTGGCCCACCGACAAGGGCGGTAGCCCCCGCGAAAACGACGATTCGCCGTCCGACGCATCGTCCTCGTCCTTCGACTCGGTGTAGGCCTTCAAAAAACCCTCGAACGTGATGACCTCGCCCGTGGCGCTGAGCACAGTGCCCGGCTGGGTGCTGATGGCAATGGTGGCGGTGGTGCGTTCGATCTGCGCGTCGGCCATCTGCGAGGCCAGGGCGCGCTTGCGGATGAGGTCGTAGAGGCGCTGCTCGGCCGAGTCCTCGCCGGCTTTCACCAGGGAGAAGTCCGTGGGGCGGATGGCTTCGTGGGCTTCCTGGGCCGAGGCGGCTTTGGTTTTGTACTGGCGGGTGTGGGCGTACTCCGGGCCGTAGCTGCGCTCAATCTCGTGCTTGGCGCCGCTCAGGGCTTCCTGCGAGAGGTTCACCGAGTCGGTACGCATGTAGCTGATCTTGCCCGCTTCGTAGAGGCGCTGGGCCACGCTCATGGTCTGCGCCACCGAGAAGCTCAGCTTACGCGAAGCCTCCTGCTGCAGGGTCGAGGTGGTGAAGGGCGGGGCGGGGGAGCGTTTGCCCGGCTTCTTTTCTAAGGTGTCGATGGTGTAAGCCGCGCCGGCGCAACGAGCCAGGAAGTTCTCGGCTTCCTCGCGGGTGGTGAGGCGGCGCGGCAGTTCGGCTTCGAGCACGGCGCCGTTGCCCGCGTCGAAGCGGGCCACTACGCGGTAGGCCGAGCTGACCTTGAACTGGCTGATTTCCCGTTCCCGCTCCACCACTAGGCGCACGGCCACCGATTGCACGCGGCCGGCCGAGAGGCCCGTCTTCACCTTTTTCCAGAGCACGGGGCTCAACTCGAAACCCACGAGACGGTCGAGCACGCGGCGGGCCTGCTGGGCATTCACCAGGTTCAGGTCGATTTCGCGGGGCGAATCGATGGCGGTCAGGATGGCATTCTTCGTGATTTCGCGGAACACAATGCGCCGGGTCTTGGCGTTCGTGAGGTCCAGCGTTTCGGCCAGGTGCCAGCTGATGGCTTCGCCTTCGCGGTCATCGTCACTGGCTAGCCACACCGTTTCGGCTTCCTTGGCCAGCTTCTTGAGCTGGGCAATGACCTCGCGCTTGTCGGGCGACACCACGTAGGTCGGTTTGAAGCCGTTTTGAATATCAATGGCGTTGTTGTCCTTGGGCAGGTCGCGGACGTGGCCGAAACTGGACTTGACGATGAAGTCTTTGCCCAGGTAGCCTTCGATGGTCTTCGCCTTGGCGGGCGACTCCACGATGACAAGATTCTTGACCATACAATTAGGGGAAAGTATCGGTAGGCGCTAAGTGGCGGTTTGGGGAAAAGGGAAACCTAAAAGCGCGGCACGGCGTTGAAGTTGGCCGCAAAGATGAACGAATAATCCATTGTGCAGCCCTGTGCTTACAGTAGGCTCCTAGCAACGCGCCATGTTCGCGCCGAGTTTCGCCCCGGTGAAAGTATTGCCCATCAGCACCCTTGCGGAGTCATATTTGACCCGCCCTCAACACAAAAGAATATATAGTAGCGCGCAACCGATGTCGTTTGCTACTTTTGTCGATACCGCCTGCCATGCCCGGCCGGCTTCCCCATGCCCTCATTGCGCTTCGGCGCGTCCCGCATCCCGCACATATGGCCACCGGTAAGAACAGCAAACCTGCTACGACGCCTACGCCCTCCGACGCTAATCTGCCCGAATCCAACGACGCCCCCGCTACGCCCGCCCGCAGCAGCGTAGGCTTGGGCGGCATGTTGGCGCGTACCACTTCGGACCTCACGCGCAAGCGCGGCGTGGCCCGCGGCGGCGCCAACGACTCGGCCGATCCGGATTACGTCAACGAGCAACTCAACCGCGTGCTCTACGCGCTCGACGCCTTTAAAAAAGGCGACATCTCGGTGCGCCTGACCAAGCAGAACGACGACATCTTCGCCGAAATAGCCGAAGCCTACAACTCCATGGTGGAGATGATCGGCGGCGTGGGCGGCGAGGTGTCGCGCATCTCCAAAGTGGCCGGGGTAGAGGGTAACCTAAAAGCGCGCGCCTCCGGGGAAAACGCCACGGGCTTCTGGCGGGACATGATCAACAACATCAATGGCTTGGTGGACTCCATCGCCGTGCCGGTGTTGGAAGTGGGCAAGGTACTGAAGAACATCAGCCGGGGTAACCTGGACGAGTCGTTCCAGATTCCGGTGTCGGGCGACTTCAAGCTGATGGCCGAAACCATCAACAAAACCATCGACAACCTGAACGTCTTCGCCAGCGAAGTAACCCGCGTGGCGCAGGAAGTAGGTACCGAGGGTAAGCTGGGCGGCCAGGCCTCCGTACCGAACGTGGGCGGCGTGTGGAAGGACCTGACGGACAACGTGAACACGATGGCCTCGAACTTGACGAGCCAGGTGCGTGACATTGCCAACGTAGCCACGGCCGTAGCCCGCGGCGACTTGAGTCAGAAGATTACGGTAAACGTAAAGGGCGAGCTGCTCCAGTTGAAGGAAAACCTCAACCAGATGGTGGACTCGCTCAACCTCTTCGCCGGCGAGGTAACCCGCGTGGCGCAGGAAGTGGGTACCGAAGGAAAACTAGGCGGCCAGGCAGTGGTGCCGGGTGTTGGTGGCGTGTGGAAAGACCTCACCGACAACGTAAACAACATGGCCGCCAACCTGACGAGTCAGGTGCGCGACATTGCTAACGTGGCTACCGCTGTAGCAAAAGGTGACCTGAGCCAGAAGATTACGGTTGACGTGAAGGGCGAGCTATTGCAGCTCAAGATGAACCTCAACCAGATGGTGGACTCGCTCAACCTCTTCGCCGGCGAGGTAACCCGCGTGGCGCAGGAAGTAGGCACCGAAGGCCGCCTCGGCGGTCAGGCCAACGTGCCCAGCGTGGCCGGTGTGTGGAAGGAACTGACGGACAACGTGAACACGATGGCCTCGAACCTGACCTCGCAGGTACGAGACATTGCCAACGTAGCAACGGCCGTAGCAAAAGGCGACCTGACCCAGAAAATCACGGTAGATGTAAAAGGCGAGCTGCTTCAGCTGAAGCAGAACCTTAACCAGATGGTGGACTCGCTCAACCTGTTTGCCGGCGAGGTAACTCGCGTGGCACTCGAAGTAGGCACAGAGGGTAAGCTCGGCGGCCAGGCCATTGTGCCGGGCGTCGGCGGGGTGTGGAAAGAGCTGACGGACAACGTAAACAACATGGCCTCGAACCTGACTTCTCAGGTGCGAGACATTGCCAACGTAGCTACCGCCGTAGCCCGCGGCGACTTGTCGCAGAAGATGACGGTAAACGTAAAGGGCGAAATCCTGGAGCTCAAGAACATCTTGAACCAGATGGTGGACTCCCTCAACATCTTCGGTGACGAGGTAACCCGCGTGGCCCGCGAAGTAGGTACCGAAGGCAAGCTGGGCGGTCAGGCCGTCGTGCCCCGCGTCGGTGGTACCTGGAAAGAGCTAACGGACAACGTAAACACCATGGCCTCGAACTTGACGAGCCAGGTGCGAGACATTGCCAACGTAGCAACGGCCGTAGCAAAAGGCGACCTGACCCAGAAAATCACGGTTGATGTAAAAGGCGAGCTGCTGGATCTGAAGAACATTCTGAACCAGATGGTGGACTCCCTGAACATTTTCGCTGGCGAAGTAACCCGCGTGGCGCGTGAGGTAGGTACCGAAGGTATACTCGGTGGCCAGGCCAACGTGCCCAACGTAGGCGGGGTATGGAAGGATCTAACCGACAACGTAAACACGATGGCCTCGAACCTGACCTCTCAGGTACGAGACATTGCCAACGTAGCTACCGCCGTAGCCCGCGGCGACTTGAGCCAGAAAATCACTGTAAATGTGAAAGGTGAGCTTCTTCAGCTCAAGGAGAACTTGAACCAGATGGTGGACTCGCTGAATACCTTCGGTGACGAGGTAACCCGCGTGGCTCGTGAGGTAGGTACCGAAGGCAAGCTGGGCGGTCAGGCCAACGTACCGAACGTTCGGGGTACCTGGAAGGAGCTGACCGACAACGTAAACACCATGGCCGCGTCGTTGACCTCGCAGGTGCGAGACATTGCCAACGTAGCAACGGCGGTAGCAAAAGGCGACCTGACCCAGAAGGTATCGGTGGATGTGCGCGGCGAGATGCTCGAGCTGAAGAACATCCTCAACCAGATGGTGGACTCGCTCAACGTATTCGCCGGCGAAGTAACCCGCGTGGCGCAGGAAGTGGGTACCGAAGGCCGCCTCGGCGGCCAGGCCAACGTGCCGAATGTGTCGGGCGTGTGGAAGGACCTGACCGACAACGTAAACCGCATGGCTGCCAACCTTACCACGCAGGTGCGGGGTATTGTGAAGGTAGTAACCGGCGTATCGCAGGGTGACCTTACCCAGAAACTGACCCTGGAAGCCCGCGGTGAGGTGGCCGACCTGGCCGACACCATCAACCGCATGGTGGACGACCTGAACCGCTTGGCGCAGGAAGTGTCGCGTGTGGCCCGCGTAGCCGGGGTAGAAGGCAAGCTGACCGAGCGAGCCATGGTAACCGGGGTATCCGGCTCGTGGAAAGACATCGTGGATACGCTCAACGACCTGATCGAGTCCATTGCCTCGCCGGTACTGGAAGTGTCGCGCGTGGTGCGGGCCCTCTCGGAAGGCGACCTGACCCAGCGCGTAGAAGTACCCACCGCCGGCGACATCTACGCCATGGCCATGGCCCTGAACACCGCCGTGGACTCGCTCAACGAGCTGCTCGCGGAAATCAACGAGTCGTCGCTGGTAGTAGGGGCCTCGTCGGAAGAAATGGCCCAGAAAGGTCTGGAAATGAGCCGCGTCACGGTTGACGTGTCGCTGGCCATGCAGCAGATGGCAGAGGGTGCCCAGAATCAGGCAATGAAGACTGACCAGGCCTTCAAACTGATCGAGGAAATCATGACGGCCACCAAGGAAACGGCCAACAAAGCCGATGTGGTGAACAAAGCCGCCATCCTCGGGGAGCAAACCTCGCAGCTCGGTCTGAAAACCGTGGCCGAGGTGGTGAAGAACATGGAAGAAATTTCCAGCGCTTCGGCCGGTACCGCCCGCACCATCGATGTACTGTCGGTTCGCTCGCAGGACATTTCCAAGTCGCTGGGCGTAATCACCGACATTGCCGCCCAAACCAACCTGCTGGCTCTAAACGCCGCCATCGAAGCTGCCCGCGCCGGGGAAGCCGGCCGTGGTTTCGCGGTAGTAGCCGAAGAAATCCGCAAGCTGGCCGAAGGCTCGCGCAAATCCGCCAACGAAATCAACACGCTGGTGGAGGATGTGAAAAAGGATACGGCTTCGGCCGCTGCGGCAATTTCGACCATGGAAGGCCGAGTGTTGAAAGGGAAGAACGCTACGTTCGAAGCGTCGTCGGCCTTTAAGAACATTGCCACTTCCTCGGGCGAGATTCTGCGCACTTCCCGCGACATTCTCACGGCTACCGAGGTGCAGAAAACCTCCATCGGCGACGTGGTGAAATACGTGGAAGAAGTGGTAGCCATTGCCGAGCAAACGGCGTCGGGTACACAGCAGGTGGCTTCCACGGCCAAGCAACTCAGCTCGTCGATGTCGGAACTGACGGCTTCGAGCCAGAAGCTGACCGACATTGCCGACGACCTACAGGTGGGCCTTTCGGCCTTCCAGTTGATGGACTACATGGCCGAGGACGTGTACTACGAGCCCGAGCCCGTACGTCCTGCTCGTCCGGTGCGCCGGCAGCCTATGATGCAGCAGACCGAAGCACCTGCGCCCCGCCCCGTGGGCCGCATGGCCGCCCGGCCTGCCGCACCGGCCGCGCCGCCCGTGACGCCCACGACCCCGCCTCGCCGCCCGGCCCGTCCGCTGCCGGCGCAGCAGCGCCAAGCTGCTGGCAATCAGAACGGCGCTTCGACCAACGCCGCGCCGACGCGTCCGATGCCGGCCCGTAAGGCAGCTCCGGCTTCGGCCGAACCGTCCGAGCCCACCATCCCGACCCCGCGGAAAGCTCCGGGACAACGCGCGGCCGCCGAGGCCAAAGCGAGCAAACCGGCTGACAACGCCGGGTCGAACAATGGTGCGAAGGCGCCGGCTCCCAAACAACGCAAAAAGTAACTCGGTCTTGACGCCGTCCGGCCGGTGCCTGATCCGCACCGGCCGGGCCGACCGTTTCGCCACAATCCACCCCGTGCATGCCTGAAAGTCAAGCGGCCGCCGATAAAAAAACCTCCAAGCCGGACGTGCCCGTGCAACTGATCGTGTTCCGCCTAGCCGGCGAAGAATACGGGATTCGCATCGAGCAGGTCAAAGAGGTTACGCTCACGCCGGAAATTGCGCGCATGCCCAAAACGCCGCGTTTCGTGAAGGGCATTGCCAACCTGCGCGGCGACATCATTGCCATCATCGACTTGGAGGAGCGCTTCCGCTTGCGCACCGCCAACAACGAGCCGGTGACGGGCGTCACGTACACCATGGCCATCGAAGCCAAGGATTATACCATCGGCATCATCGTGCGCGAAGTGCCGCAGCCCTTGTCTCTGTCGGCCGCCAGCATTGAAAAGGCCCCTGAATTTATCCAGGACCTGAACATCAACGACAAATACATCGAGGGCATCGCCCGGGTGGAAAACCGCATCATCATCGTGCTGGACATGCTCAAGCTGCTCACGCCCGAGGAAATCATGCAGCTCCGCCCCAAAGCCACATCTTCCGCCGCTGCCGAGCGTAGATAGGCCCGGTAACTCTGCCATTCCCACGCTCACTTTCAGACCGCATCCTTATGAAAAACCGCATCCTCATCGTAGACGACTCGTTCTACATGCGCACGATGCTGAAGAATATGCTCACCGACGCCGGTTACGACGTGGTGGGTGAGGCCGCCAACGGCCAGCAGGCCCGTGACCTGGCGACCGAAACCAAGCCCGACCTGATTACCCTCGACGTGATTCTGCCCGATAACACCGGGCTGGAGGTGCTGAAGGATATTCGCCAGGAGCTGCCCGACGTGAAAATCGTGATGTGCTCGGCCGTGGGCCAGGAGGTAATCGTCAACGAGGCGCTGGAAAGCGGGGCTTCAGCCTACATCGTGAAGCCGTTTTCCGAGGACAAGGTGCTCGAAATCGTGGGCGGCGCGCTGCAGGACGGCGGCGCTTCGGCTTAACCACGCATCTGGCATTGCCGCCGCGGTTCGCTTAGCGGCGCCCGGCCCGTGTTCTGTTTCTGTTTCGTTGCGCCTTGTTTAATACCCCCGTACTGCCTGCTCCCCTGACCATCCTGCTCGGCGATATGCCGGGCTTGATGCGCTTGGCGCTGTCCAAGCTGCTGCGGACCGACGCGAGCGTGCAGATTGTGGGCAGCACGGCTGGTCCCGACGACCTGATTGCTCAAGCCCGCCGTTTGCGGCCCGATCTGGTCATTACCGGTGAGCAGCCCGTTGCCAGCATGCAGCGGCTGGCGCAGTTTCACCGCGGCCCGGTGCTCCTGTATTCGGGCTACAGCCTGCCCGCGGCCGCTTTGCGCGAAGCCGCCCAGTGGGGCGTGTACGACCATTTCGGCCCGCTGCCGGCCCCGGCCGACCCCAATTACGGCTTCGTGCGCCGCGACTTGCTGCGCAAAGTGCACCAGTCGCGCGCGGTGGCTACGGCCGCCGTGCAGCGGCTGAGCGTCGCGAGCGGCTCGGTAGCCTTGGGCTTGGCGGGCCACGTGCTGAGCACTACGCCCCGGGGCATCGTCGTCATCGGCGGCTCGACGGGCGGGGCGGCGGCGGTGGAAACGGTAGTGCGCGGCCTGCAGCCGGGGCTGCGCTGGGCGGTTATCGTGGCCGTGCACCTGCCGGCGGCTTTCACTGCCTCGCTGGTGGAGCGGGTGCGCCGCGCGGCCTCGTTGCCGGTGGTGGAAGGCCGCGTTGGGCTGCGCCTGCAGGCCGGGCAGATTGTGGTCGTGCCGGGCGGCACCAACTGGGCCGTGCGCGGCGAAATCGGCCAGTCGCTCTGGCTGCAGGAAGCCACCGAGCCCGCCGCCGGCCTCGACGAGCCCAGCATCGATCTGCTGATGATTTCGGCGGCCCGGGCGGCGGCCACGCGCACGCTGGGCGTCGTGCTCACCGGGTTGGGCTGCGACGGCACAGCCGGCGCCGCCATGATTCGGCACCTGGGCGGCACGGTGCTGGCGCAAAACGAGCAGACCGCCGCCGTGTTTGCCATGCCCAAATCCGTTATTCAGGGCGGGCATGCTTCGGCCGTGCTGGCCTTGGAGGACATGGCCCGCTTTATCAACGGCCACGTGCAACCGCTGCGGCCCGCCGCGCCGGTGCGCGTGTCACCCGCTATTCGTTCGTACTCCCGATGAAGTCACGCGAACAGGAATACCGGGAGTTGTTTATGGCCGAAGCCCTGGAGGCTTACGACGCCATGAGCCAGCACATGTCGGTGCTGGAAAAGCGGCCCGAGGACGAGGCGGCGCTGAACGAAGTGTTCCGCTTGCTGCATAACCTCAAAGCCAACGCCCGCGCCATGGGCCACGACGCCATCGGCGAAGTGGCGCACCGCATGGAGACCATCTTTGGGCAGATCCGCAGCAAGGAGCGCCCCTTCGCCGGCTCCATGGTGCCCGTGCTCTTCAGCGGCATCGACGTGCTCGGGGGCATGATCCGGGCGGTGGGAGCCAACCAGGAACTCACCGAAAACGTCCCGCTCATCGAAAACCTCGACCGGGTTATCGAGGGCGAAGAGCCGGTGCTGGTGGACGACGAATCGGGCACCGAGGAAGACGCCACCCGCAAGCTGGAGCTGTCGGACCTGGTCTACATCCCGATCAAGAAGCTCGACCACCTGCTCAACCTCGTCGGGGAGTTGATCATCGACCGGGACCGGGTGCTGACCCTGGCCCAAGAAATCGGCGACACGACGCTGCAGAGCGTGACGGCCCACCTCAGCCGCCTCGCCGACGATTTGCAGTACTCCGTGATGGACGCCCGCCTGGTGGGCGTGGGCACCTTGTTCAACAAGTTTCCGCGGGTGGTGCGCGACGTGGCCACCGCTGAGCAGAAGCAAGTGGAGCTGACCATCAGCGGGCAGGACATCCAGATTGACCGCAACATCTTGCAGATCATCACCGATTCGCTGCTGCACTTGGTGCGCAACGCCATCGGTCACGGCATCGAAACGCCCGGGGAGCGGGTAAAAGCGGGCAAGCCGGAAATCGGCCAACTGACCCTGTCGGCCCAAACCGACCGCGACAACGTGCTCATCCGCATCAGCGACGACGGCCGCGGCGTGGACGTGGAGCGCGTGCGCCGCAAGGCCGTGGAGCGTGGGTTGCTCTCACGCGACGCGGCCAGCCGCCTCAACGAAACCGAAGTCCACAACTTACTCTTCGAAGCCGGCTTCTCTACGGCCGAGCAGGTCACCGAAATTTCGGGCCGCGGCGTGGGCCTCGATGTGGTGAAGCTCGCCATCGACTCGCTTGGCGGCCAGCTGCGCGTGGATTCCCGCTTGGGGCAGGGCACCACCTTCACGCTGGTGCTGCCCACGTCCATTGCCGTAAAGGGCGCCCTGCTCTTCGAACTCGACGGGCACCCGTACGCCCTGCCGCTGATGCACACCGACTCGGTGGTGTCGTTGCAGCCGGAGAAGCTGCACGTGGTGGGCGGCACGCTGCTGGCCAAGGTGCTGACCGAAAACATTCCCGTCGTACGCCTGGCCGATTTGCTGGCCGACAACGACGACGCCCTGCCGCTGGCCAACCGCGCCGCGCTGGTGGGCGCGCAAGACATCATCATCACGAACTACAACGGCCGTAAATTAGGCCTGATTGTCGACCGATTCCTGCGCCAGCAGGACATCGTCATCAAACCCGTCAGCCAGCCGCTCGATATGATCGATCTGTTTGGCGGCGTTACCTTGCTCGGCAGCGGGCAGGTGTGCTTGGTACTCGACGTGCCGGCAATTACCCGCCTGTTTTTATCCCGCCGCCCATGAAATTCGTACTGCCAACCCCCCAGGGTCGCTGCCGCGTTGCCGCCGCCGGCCTGCTTTTAACCTAAGCCACCCGTATGGACCTGCTCATGAATGATCTGGAACGGGATATTATCCGCGAAATCCTGAATATCGGATTGGCGCGGGCCGCCGACTCGTTTGCAGCCATTGCCCAGGAACGGGTGTTGCTGGAAGTGCCTAGCCTGGAGCTGGTGCGCGCCGGCGACATTCTCAAGCTTATCAGCAGCTACCAGAGCAGCCACGTCGCGATTCAATCCGACATCAAAGGCGACTTCAACGGCACCACGCTGATGTTCTTTTCCGGTCAGCACGTGCAGCGCCTCTCCAAGGTGTGCCTGCGCATGGACGTGAGCGAGGACCTGCAGATTAACGAGATGCAGGAGTCTTTGCTGCTCGAAATCAGCAACATCATCACCGGGGCCCTGGTCACCCAGCTGGCCAACATTCTCAAGGCCAAAATCTACGGGGCCCCGCCGCGCACTGCCCACGGCAGCCTAGCCCACTCGCTCGACAGCCTGCTGGAAACGCATCCAAAGATGCAACCGCTGATTTTCTCGGTCATTACGCAGTTTTCCGACCAGAACAGCAACGTGGAGCTGCCGCTGATGCTGTTCTTCGACCGCGAAACCTTCGACAAGATCCTGACCATCATCCGGACCTACGACCTGCCCGGCAACGGCCTGCCCGCCTAGCCCGTCCGGTTGCGACGAAACCGTGAAATGTCGTCTGTCATCCTGAGTACAGCGAAGGACCTTATCACGTCTGAACAAGCATCGCCACAACGATATGTTCACGCTTGGTGAGGTCCTTCCTTCGTCAGGGTAACAGACGACTTCTAATTTCACCCGACCTTTCGAACGGCTTATTCAGTTCGTTTCTTTCCGCCTTCACCCTCCCTTTGTCATGCACGACCCGATTGCACTTGCGCTGCAGCAGAAAATAGCCAATTTCGACCCCAACGCCGTGGGTGATACCTCCGGGGGCCTGTTCGGCCTGCCCTTCACCCCCGAGGAAGCTCAGGTGGTGGTGGTGCCCGTGCCGTGGGAAGTGACCGTGTCGTACCGCGCCGGCACGGCTCAGGGCCCGGCCGCCATTGCCGATGCCTCGGCTCAGGTCGACCTCTACGACCCGGACCTGCCCGACGCCTGGAAGCTGGGCCTGGCCATGGAAGAGGTTGATGAGAAGTGGGAGGCCGAAAGCCGCGAGCTGCGCGAACTGGCCGAGGGCTACATCGGCTGGCTCGAAGACGGCCAACCTGCCGCCTCGGCCAAGAAGTACGCCAACGTCACGAACAAAGTGACCGAGCGCGGCGAGGCGCTGCTGCAGTGGCTCAAGGCCAAAACCGGCGCCTACCTCGACGCCGGCAAGGGCGTGGTGGTGCTCGGCGGCGACCACAGCACCCCGCTGGGCTACCTGCACGCCTTGGCCGAGCGCCACGAGGAATTCGGCATCCTGCAGATCGACGCGCACTGCGACTTGCGCGTGGCTTACGAGGGCTTTCAGTACTCGCACGCCAGCATCATGTACAACGCCCTGCAGCTGCCGCAGGTGAAGAAACTCGTGCAAGTGGGCATCCGCGACCTGTGCCAGCAGGAGGCCGACGTCATTGCCCAGTCGGGCGGGCGCGTGGTGATGTTCCACCACCGCTTCCTGCGCGAGGGCATGTACGAGAAGAAGTCCTGGAAAAAGCAGTGCGGCAAAATCATTGCGCAACTGCCCCAAAAGGTGTATTTGAGCTTCGACATTGACGGGCTGGACCCCAAGCTGTGCCCCGGCACCGGCACCCCGGTGCCCGGCGGATTGGAGTTTGAGGAGGCGCTGTACCTGATCCGCGCCGTGGTGCGCTCGGGCCGGCAAATTATCGGCTGCGACCTGAACGAAGTGGCCCCCGGCGACACCGACTGGAACGGCAACGTGGGCGCCCGCTTGCTCTACCAGATGGCCAACTGGATGGCCGTGTCGCAGGGCCGGCTGACGGCCAACGGCATTACGGAAGCGTAAGCGCAGCCAAGCATAGACTTTTGCGTATAGTTGCCCGTCGGCTCATCCGTGAGTCGGCGGGCTTCTTGTTTCTCCTCCTTCCAAACCGTTTCCCGTATGGGCTTCATTCTAAAATTCATCCTCAGCGCCATCATCGCCTACGTGCTGACGAAGGTGCTGCCGGGCGCCCACCTGGGCGGCTTCACTGACGCGCTGCTACTCGTATTGGTGCTCGGCATCCTGAACGCGGTGGTCAAGCCCATCCTGAAAATCCTGGGCTTTCCCATTACTGTGCTGACCCTGGGCCTGTTTCTGCTGGTCATCAACGCCGTCATCGTGCTGCTGGCCGACTGGCTGCTGCCCGGCTTCAAGGTCGACGGTTTTCTTTACGCCCTCATTTTCAGCATTGTGCTGACGCTGGTGACGTCGGTGGTCGATATGATTATCGACTAAGCCGCAGATGGCCATATGCGCATAAAAAAGCCCGGTACCGCAAGGTGCCGGGCTTTTTTGTGGGGCCGGGGCATTACTGCTGCAGTGCCAGCCGACGCAGGCGCCAGCGGCGAACCAGCCAGATCACCACGCCGCCGACCAGCAGCAGCGGCCAGAGCGACACCAAGCCGATGCACAGCCCCGTGACCAGCTGCCAGCCGTTGTAAAAAGCCTCGACTACGCGGCTGCCGAAGGAAATAACCGGGGCATCGGGGGCGGGCAGGGCCAGCGGCTGGTAAAGCTTCAGCGTGATGGTTGAATAAGCCACCTGGTCGTTCATGGCCTTGAATCGGCTTTCCGCCGACTCGATTTCCTCGCGCACCTGCCCGATTTTGGCCTCGATTTCCAGCACTTCGCTCACCTTCTTGGCTTGGCTCAGAAGCCCGATGTAGCGCTGCTCCAACGCGCGCTTGGTGCGCAAGCGGGCGGCCACGTCGGCGTGCTCGGCCGTCACGTCCTCCGAGGTCAGGGCCTTGCGCTCCACGGTGCCGAGCGAGGTAAGGCCCGCCAGCAGGCTGGTGAACCGATCAGGCCGCACGCGGATGGTCATTTCCTGCCGCCACGCGTCGTCGGAGCGGGTTTGGGCGGCGGCACCCACCCAGCTGCCGCTGCGCCGCACGATGCTGTCGACGCGAGCGGCTGCGCGGGGCAGGTCGCGGACTTTAATATCGACGTCGGCTTTGTAAATCAGCTGCCGGGCCGTGGGGCTCACGGGCACGGCCGCCGGGCCGCTGCCGCCGTCGGCCAAAGCATTTGATTGCGCTTCGGCGGCCCCGGCAACCGGCGCGTACTCCACGGCCGGGGCCTCTAGCATTACGGCCTGATCAGCCACGGCCGCTTCCTTACTGTCGTGGCTGCAAGCGCCCAGCAGTAACCCCAACCCCACCAGAATTACAGTTAGTTTATGCATGGCAATACAAGGGCTTAGATGAATGTGAACGGATAACGACGGGCGGGTAATTTCCTTTTGTCGTAACTCATCGGGCAAACAAAAAGCCCCGCCGGTAGGGGCGGGGCTTTGGGGATGTAGGACCAGGCCGAACTAGCCGACGCGCTTGATCTGCGCGCCGAGGGCCTGCAGGCGGCCTTCGATGTTCTGGTAGCCGCGGTCAATCTGCTCGATGTTGAGAATCGTGCTCTTGCCTTCGGCCGAGAGGGCTGCAATCAGCAGGGCCACGCCGGCGCGGATATCGGGCGAGGTCATGGTGATGCCGCGCAGGGCGTGGTGCTTGTCGAGGCCGATGACGATGGCGCGGTGCGGGTCGCAGAGGGTAATCTGCGCGCCCATGTCGATGAGCTTGTCGACGAAGAACAGGCGCGACTCGAACATCTTCTGGTGCACGAGCACGGTGCCCTTGGCCTGTGTGGCCACTACCAGCACGATGCTCAGCAAATCGGGCGTGAAGCCGGGCCAGGTGTGGTCCGACACCGTCAGGATGGAGCCGTCGAGGTAGGTGGCAATTTCGTAGCGGTCCTGGGCCGGCACGTAGATGTCGTCGCCGCGGAATTCCAGCTGGATGCCCAGCTTGCGAAAGGTGTCCGGAATCAGGCCCAGCTCCGGAATAGCGCAGTCCTTGATGGTAATTTCGGAGCCAGTCATGGCCGCCAAGCCAATGAAGGAGCCGATTTCAATCATGTCGGGCAGCATGCGGTGCTCGGTGCCGCCGAGGGTTTTCACGCCCTCGATGACCAGCAGGTTGGAGCCGATGCCCTGGATGTTGGCGCCCATGCGCACCATCATCTTGCAGAGCTGCTGCAGGTACGGCTCGCAGGCCGCGTTGTAGATGGTAGTAGTGCCTTCGGCCAGCACCGCGCCCATCACGATGTTGGCCGTGCCCGTGACCGAGGCTTCGTCCAGCAGCATGTAGGCCCCGCGCAGCCCGTTGGGGGCCGACATGCGGTAGAACTCCGGGCCTTCCACTTTCAGGTCGGCGCCGAGCTTCTGCAAGCCCCAGAAGTGCGTATCCAGCGGGCGGCGGCCGATTTTGTCGCCGCCGGGTTTGGGCAGCTGGCATTTGCCGAAGCGGGCCAGCATCGGGCCCAGAATCATGACGGAGCCGCGCAGTTCGCGGGCCTGCTTCACAAACTCCGGCGTGTCGAGGTAGTCGAGGTTGACCGCGTCGGCCTGGAACCGGTAGGTATCCGCCGAAAGCCGCTCCACCTTCACGCCCATGCTGCCGAGCAGCTCGATGAGCTTGTTGACGTCGCGGATGTCCGGGATGTTGCTGATGGTGACGGGCTCCGCGGTCAGGAGCACGGCACAGAGGATTTGCAGGGCCTCGTTTTTGGCCCCCTGCGGCACGATGTCGCCGCGCAGCGGTTTCCCGCCGATTACTTCAAAAGCTGCTGCCATTCTGATGGTGCGTGCCGCGAGGGTTACTGCGGCGGTTGTTGCTGTTCACGGCCTCCTTTTTTGCCCCGGCGCTTGTCGCGGCGCTCCTGCTTGCCGCCGCCGCCGCCGCGGCGCTGCTCCCGCTCCTGGCGGGGCTGCGGCACCACGAAAGCACCTTGGCTGCGGCCACCGCCGCTGCCCTGACTGGCCGAGCCGGTCATGGTGTCGAAGCCACCGGCGGCGTCCACCTGGGCCTGATCGAGCTGCAGCTTGCCGGCCGACAAATCCTTGAGGTGCCGGATGATGGTCACGTCCTTCGGAATGTCCTTGCTGTGCATGCGGTGCAGGAACTTCATCACCCGGCCGATGCTGATGGCGGCCTGCTCGCGCTGGGTGGCGTCTTCCATGGCCACAGCCTTGGCTACCAGCTCCTCCACGTTTTTGCCGTAGGGGCGCAGCTTGGGGCCTTTGGTGGGGTAGACGAGGCGTTCCGGCTTGTTGTTGAACTGGTCGAGGCCGGTCAGCGGGAAGGGGGCGTCCACGTCCAGCTGGTTGACGGTCATGGCGTAAAGGTGGTTCCAGAGCTTGTGCTGGTAGTCCTGCTGCTCCCGCACGCCGGGATTCAGGCGGAACATGAGCTGCACAATCTGGTGGGCGCGCTTGGTGCGCTCGGTGCGGTCTTCCAGCGTGAGCAGCGTCTGGGCCAGCTGGTAGGTATTCTGGCCGTATTCGCGCACCAACAGCTGGAGCTGCGGGGGAAGATTGTCAATCATTGGTTTGTCAGGAAAGGATTCGGCGGCGCGGATTCTAGCACCCGGATAGGAGGGAAGGCCAGCCGAGGAAGCCGGGCGGCGAAAAGCCCGGCTATTTGAAGCGCTAAATATACGGCAGTTGGCGCGGTTCGGTGGTGAAAGAAGTAGCGCGAACTTTCAGTTCGCGTACCGTTGCGGACGGCCGGACGACCATCGTTTTACGATACACGAACTGGAAGTTCGCGCTACTGTGGCGAGGCCTTACACAATCCGCAGCTTGGCGAAGCTCAGCAGCAGGGTCTTCTCGCCCACGCCGCCCTCAAACTGAATGGTGGCCTTTACCGAGCCGTCCTGCTTTTCCAGCTTGCTCACCGAGCCGAAACCAAATTTCGGGTGCTCCACCTTGTTGCCGACAGCTAGGTTGGTCGTGTCCGAGGGCTTGAAATCGGGGGAGGGCACGTAAGGCTTTACCGGGGCCGCGGCGGGCTTGATTTTCTGCGCGCCGACCAGGTTCGAGCGGCGCTCCAGCACCGGGGCGAAGGGGCTTTCCTCCTGCCCGTACTTAAACTCCACGAACGTCGGGTCGATTTCGTCGATGAAGCGGCTTTTCTCGCAGCTGCGCAGGTTGCCCCACTGGTAGCGCGAGGTAGCGTAGCTCAGCGTGAGCTTTTTCTCGGCGCGGGTAATAGCCACGTAGAACAGGCGGCGCTCCTCCTCCAGGTCGGTGCGCGAGGTAATCATCATCTGCGAGGGGAAGAGGTTTTCCTCCATGCCCACGATGTACACGTTGCGGAACTCCAGGCCCTTGGCCGAGTGAATGGTCATCAGCGTGACCGATTCACCCTCGTCCTTGGCGTCCTTGAGGTCGGTGTCGGTGACCAGGGCAATGTCCTGCAGGAAGGAGGCCAACGACTTGTCCTCGCGCTCCGGGTCGTCGACGTACTCCTTGATGCCGTTCAGCAGCTCCTGAATGTTCTCGTAACGCGAGAGGCCCTCGATGCTCTTGTCGGCGTAGAGGTCCTCGATCATGCCCGAGTTTTTGGCAATGAACTTGGCCGCTTCGAAGGCGTCGTCCTTGCCGGCCACCACCGCGTAGCTCTTGATTTTTTCGCCGAAGTCCACCACCGGATTCGAGACGCGGGCGGGCAGAAACTGGTCGGCGTTGGTCACCACTTCCCAGAGCGTGTGGTTCGACTCCTCTGCCGCGTTGATCAGCTTGCTGATGGTGGTGTCGCCGATGCCGCGCTTGGGGTAGTTGATGATGCGGCGCAGGGCCTGCTCGTCGTTGGGGTTCACCGTCAGGCGCAGGTACGCCACCAGGTCCTTGATTTCCTTGCGCTGGTAAAAGCTCAGGCCGCCAACGATTTTGTACTTGATGTTGAGCTTGCGCAGGGATTCTTCCATGGCGCGGCTCTGGGCATTGGTGCGGTAGAGGATAGCGAAATGATCATACGAGAGGTGATGGTTCATCTTCTCCTCGTAGATGCTGTTGGCCACCAGCTTGCCTTCCTCGTTGTCGGAAGCCGCCCGAATCACCTCGATGCGCGGGCCCTCCTCGTTGTCGGAGAAAACGCTCTTGCGCAGCTGGGCTTGGTTGTTCTTGATAACCGAGTTGGCCGCCTTCACGATGTTCTTGGTGGAGCGGTAGTTCTGCTCCAGCTTGAAAATGGCCAGCTCCGGGTAGTCCTTCTCGAAGTTGAGAATGTTCTGGATGTCGGCGCCGCGGAAGGCGTAGATGCTCTGCGCGTCGTCGCCCACCACGCAGATATTGCGGTTTTTGGCCGCCAGCTTCCGGCTGATCAGGTACTGCGAGTAGTTCGTATCCTGATACTCGTCCACCATCACGTAGTGGAAGATGTTCTGGTACTTGTTCAGCGCGTCCGGGTGGTCCTTGAACAAGACGTTGGTCTGATACAGCAGGTCGTCGAAGTCCATGGCGCCGGCCTTGAAGCAGCGCTGCTGGTACTGCTGGTAAATCACGCCAATCTTGGGGCGCAGCGCGGCCTCGTCGTCCTGCTTGATGACGGGGTCGTTCATATACTGCTGCACCGAAATCAGCTTGTTCTTGGCGGCCGAAATCCGGCCCAGCACCGTGCTCGGCTTGTAGAGCTTGTCGTCCAGGTCCAGCTCCTTCACGATTTGGGTGATGAGCGTCTTGGTGTCCTGGGTGTCGTAGATGGTGAAGTGCCGCGGGTAGCCGAGCTTGTCGGCCTCCGAGCGCAGAATGCGGGCGAAGATGCTGTGGAAGGTGCCCATCCAGAGGTTTTTGGCCTCGGGGCCGACCACCTTCTCGATACGGGCGCGCATTTCGCGGGCCGCCTTGTTGGTAAAGGTCAGGGCCAGGATATTGAACGGGTCCACGCCCTTTTCCAGCAGGTGGGCAATGCGGTAGGTCAGTACCCGCGTCTTGCCCGAGCCCGCGCCCGCAATAATCATCGCCGGGCCTTCGGTGTGCAACACCGCGCCGCGCTGCGACTCGTTCAGGAGGTTGATATAATCCAGTGCCATGCGTCTTTCTGTAGCCGAATCAACAGCTAAACCACAAAGGTAGGGCGAAAGGTGCGGCGGGGGAAGCGCCAGGGCGGCTAATGTGGTTAGCGTTGCAGAATGGACCAGCCTAGTTGACTAAGAGCCGTCAGTAGTCCGCTGTTGCTGGTGCTTGATAAAATCTTGGGCATACTCGCGTATCACCTCCTTAATACTAGTATCTGATGCAACTCGGTGCAGGAGTTCAAGCAAACTGGTGTCGTCAACAACCGGCTTATCCGCATTAAGCATTCTGTTGACCATTATCAACCCCATACTTGACGGCTGCCGCTGAATGGACTCAAGCAATGCGGACTCGTAGTCGTCAAGATCCTCCAGGCCGTGCATGACACCCCAAAAGACCTCATTGTCTTCATCCGGAAAACGCTCAAACAGATCGAACAATACATCGAGATATTGCTTGGCTTGACCAGATTCAAACAGCGCAGCAGAATCTGCTTCAAGCCGCAATAGGTCATCGGAATGGCAGTCAAAAGCAGCAATGCGAGTACATGCTTCTGCGGCTTTGTTGGTCATAGTAGCCGTAACAATAAGAAAGCCTACTTCATCAGCCCGCGGTTCAGGTGCAGCACCAGCTGCACGGAATCCCGGCGCCAGCGGCCCCGCAGCTGCAACGAGTCCGATGCCGTGCGCTGATACTGCCAGCGGCGCGGGGCGGCGTAGTCGTTGTTTTCGTTGCGGGCAATGAGCTGAATCAGTTCTTTCGGGCGGGCCGAATCGGGCTCGGTCACGAACCGGTCGCGGCGCACGGAGTTGCGCAGCACGGCCTGGGCGGCTTGGAAGTAGGCGCGGGCGGGGTAGGCCGAGTCGGCGGGGGTGAGCGGCTGCCAGCGGCCGGCTTGCCAGCGGGCGGCCCGGGCGGTTTCCCACACGCCGGTCAGCGGTAGCACGGCGGCCTGCTCGGCGGCGTACTCGCGGGTGCCTTGCACGTCCAGAGCCGTCAGGCCGATAACGGCCAGGGTGAAGAGCACGCCCAGGCCGCGGTAGACCAAGCGCCCGCGCCGGCCGAAGCGGGAGGCCGTGGCGGGCAGGGTGCGCAGCGCCGCGGGTCGGTGGCCGATGAAAAACTGCCAGAGCCGGTCCACGTCCTGCAACAGCAGCAGCAAGGCGAAGAACAGGTAGCTGCCCGAACCGATTTTGACGCAAACGTCGAAAAACACGTTGACCACAAACACGTTCAGCATCACCACCGTGGCAATGAAGGCGCCCAGCGTGCGGGTGCGGCGAACGAGCAGCAGGGCCGCCGGCACCACTTCGCCCCAGCCCAGAAACTGCTGGTATCCGCGCGAGTAGCCGAAAAATTGCCAGGCTACGCGCATCGGAGTCAATTCGGCCGGCGGGGTGTCGAGGTTGGCCCACAGGCGCGGAAACTGGGTGGCCAGCACCTTCACAAAGCCGTAGCGAAACAGCGTCAGGCTCAGGTACAGTGCCACCAGGTCAAGCAGCACTTCCGCAATGGCCCAGCGGCGGCGCTGCAGCAGCTGCGCCGCGGCCAGCGCCGTGCCCGCCACCGCGCCCCAGATCAGGCCGATGCGCAGGGTGAGCCACTGCGTGGGGGTGTCACCGCAGCTGGACGACGCTTCCTGCAGGGGCGTGAGCAGCCCGGTGGCAACGGATAGTTCGTAGAGCAAGGGGCTCAGCATCACGCCCAAGGCGGCGCTGGCGGCTACGGTGTTGAGCAGGTGCCAGCCCGTGGGAGCTGAGCGAATGGCAGGGGTGACGGACGAATTCATGCGGCTGGGAGAGATGCCAAGCTAACGCAACCGCTGCATAAGTCAAATGCTATATTGCTGTTACAGGTCAAGCAACCGTTGCGCGGGCCAGGGGTACAGTCGTGGGCTGCCGCGAACTTCGCCGCGCCGGGCGTTGTTCGGCAGCGAATCTGCCGCCGTATCTTTGCGGTTCGCTTTGCCAGCTTTTCCGATGATTGTCATCCAGAATACCATTGTCTCCGACGACGTCCGTGACCAGTTTTTCGTCTGCAACCTGGAGCGCTGCAAGGGCGCCTGCTGCGTGGAGGGCGACCTGGGCGCCCCGCTCGAAGAAGCCGAACTACGGATTCTGGAGCAGGAATACGACAAGATCAAACCTTTCCTGACCCACGCTGGCCGCCACGCCATCGAAGAGCAGGGGCTGTACGTCAAGGATTGGGAGGGCGACTACAGCACGACCACCATCGACAACCGCGAGTGCGCCTACGCCCTCTACGACGAGCGGGGCATCCTCAAGTGCGGCATCGAGCAAGCTTACCTGGCCGGCGCGACGACCTTTAAAAAGCCCATCAGCTGCCACCTGTACCCCATCCGCATCAGCAAGTACGACGAGTTTGACGCGCTGAACTACGACCGGTGGGAAATCTGCAACCCGGCTTGTGCCTTTGGGGCCCAGCTGGGCGTGCCGGTGTACAAGTTTCTAAAGGAGCCGCTGATCCGCAAGTATGGGGAAGCCTGGTACCAGGAGCTGACCCAGGAAATCGAGCAGCCCAAGCCGGCCGTCAGCTAGCGCGCCTGGCGCAGCGGGTAGTGCAGCGTTACTTCGGCGTAGCTTTCCCCCAGGCCCAGGGTTTGGTCGCGCGCCAGGCCCTGCGCGTAGCTGGCCATGATAACCCACGGGTGTCGGGCCGAGGCGGCGCGGTAGCCCAGGCCAGCGTGCAGCAGTAGATTGGCCACGCCCAGGCCCACGCTGGTGTCGTTGAAACTGCTGTCGGGGTGGGCTAGGTAGCTTTTGCGGATGCGGCTGTGGTCTTGCATGTTCACCGACACCATCGGGCCCGCTTCGAGCACGAGGTGCTCATCCAGCCAGTAGCGCAGGCCCAGCAGCAAGCGGACGTTGACGGTGCGAAAGCGCTGCTGCAATTGGTATTCCGGCTCGCGGGGGTAGCCCCGGGGCGCCCCCGGGTTAACGGTTACGTTGGCTTGCCGGCGCAGGTACGCCGCTCCGGCGCGCAGTAGCACGAAGGTGCGCTGCCCCGTTGGGGGCACGGGCAGGGCCAGCGTGATACCCGCGGCGGCGCCTACCTGGGGCGTGGCGTTGCCGAGGCGGTAGGTCGTGAGTGAGCCCAGCCCCCCGCTTTGTGCCGTGGCGCTGGCGTAGCTCGGGATGGTAAGCACGGGGCCAGCATACACGCTGACTTCGCCGTGGGGAGACCCTTGTTGCGAGAAGGCCGGGCAACAGGCTCCGATGCTGCCCAGCACAGCTAATAGCAATGGTTTCTGCATCGGTGGTTACGAATTGCCGGCCGCAGGGGCATAACAACAGGGCGGCCGACACTGGCCCGCTCAAGTGATAAATCGAAAGAAGCGCCGGGTGACGCAACGACGGCCGCAATATGCGGCGGAAAAGCGGCTCGTCAAGTGCTCTAGGTGCGGGAGCCAAGGCTAGCGGCCGGGCTACTGCGGCTTGAGGGCGTACTGCACCGTCAGCTCGGCAAAGTCTTCGCCGGTGGCCACCTGCGTGCGGCGCAGCACCAGCCCGCGGGCGTAGCCGGCCGACAGCTGCCAGCGGCTGGCCGGCCCGGCCGGGCGCAGCCCGAAGGCGCCGCGCAGGAGCACATTGGTGCCCGGGGCCGGCAAATAACCTTTGGTGCTGGCTTCGCTGTCGAGGCGGCTGTAGTCTTGGCAGGTGAGGGCCAGCATGGGGCCGATTTCCCAGAACACCCGGCGGCGCGGCGCCAGGTAATGGCGCACGCCCAGCCCCACCTGCGCATCCACGGTGCGGTAGCGGAAACGCGCGTCGTAGGCGGGGGGCGGCGGCACGGTGGGCGCATACGGGTCGGCATGCACGGTCAGCTGCCGGCGGTTGTAGGCCGCGCGCAAACTCAGCACAAAGCAGGTGCTGCGGCTGGCCGGGGGCACGGGCAGGGCCAGGGTAGCGCCAACAGCGGCGCCCACCTGGGGCGGGTGCTGGCCCAACGTGTAGTCGGTGCCGTTTTCGGCCGAGCCGTTGCGCTGCCGGGCCGCCGGGTAGCGCAGACGCCCGACCAGCAAACTGCTGCTCAGGCTCCAGCGCCCCGCCTTGGCCGCGGTGGCCTGCTGAGCCGCCGCGGGCAGAGCGGGCAGCAGCAAGGAGCTCAGCAGCAGGCAACGGATAAGGCGTGATACGGAGTAGTGCGGCATAAAGCGAAGCGGATTTGCTGCTAAACGCGCGGCGCCGGTATTCCGTGTAAGCGCCCGGAGCAGACCGGAAACGCCGGGGCCGGTTTCAAAAGGAAATAAGCCCGTGTACCCGCGGCCGGTGGGACGAGGCCATTCCGCACAAAAAAGGCCCGCTGAAGCAGCGGGCCTTTTTCCGGTCATTCACTCACAAAGCTTGGGTGGCTTAGTGCCAAGTGTCGGTGCGCGTCATCGAGGTGCCGGTGGGCGTGAAGCTGTTGTTGGGGTCGGCTTCCCAGAGCACGTTGCCGGCCGCGTCCTTGCGGATGTGCTTGTACTGCACGGCCGTGCCCGAGGTCAGGTTGATGGTCACCGTCCAGTTCGGCCAGGCCGCGCCACTCATTTTGATGGCGTTGGCCGTGTTCCAGGCGCCCAGCTCGGCCGTGTTGCCCACGATGTAGAGGTCCTGCCCGCTCACCGTGTTGCTGTAGTTGATGTTGAAGGTCACGGCCGTTTTGGTGGTGCTCGGCGGGGTGGTGGAACCGCTGCCCGGTACCCACACCGCGTAGTTGCGGGCGCCGACCGGGAAGGTGCCGGTGCCGTTGGCGTCGGTCGTGACGGTATTGGTGTTGTTGCCGGTTTTGTCGGTCAAAGTCGCGCTCTTAAAAGGCGTGGTAATGGTCTTGGTGCGGGCGGTGCCGCCGTCGTTGAGCAGCACGAGCAGGCCGGGGTGGGAGGAGTCGCCGGCCCGGGAGTAGGCGTACACGTCCGCGTCGTTGACGCCGGTGTACTCCGTGGCCGCGCCGTAGGCATTGGCTTTGCGGATGCCGATGAGCTTCTTGATCTGGGCGCCCAAGCCGTATTCGTAATAGTCGCGGTAGAACACGCAGGGGTAGCCCTTCTCGCGAGTCAGGATGTAGGCGTAGGCCAGCATCTTCAGGTTGGTCACCGGCGAGTACAGCGCCCCGCCCTGCTGGTCGGTGTCGTGGTTATCCACGAACGACACCGACAGCGGGCCGTTGGCCTCGGTGAAGCCGGCAAACTGCAGCCCGCGCATGTCCCAGCCGCCGTTGCCGTTGCTCATGTCCTGGAAAGTGTAGTGCAGCGGCACGTCGAACAGGCTGGTGCGCCCGCCGGTGGCGGCGGCGTAGTTGTTCATGTCGGTCAGGTTGCGAAACCACGCTTCCGACACGGCAAACCGGCCGCTTGTGCCCTTCACCGCGTCGAGCCATTGGTTCACGAAGGGCGTGTAGATGTGCTTGGTCGCGTCGAGGCGGTAGCCGTCGAGGCTGAGCTTGGTGGTAATCCAGTTGCCCCAGTTGATGGTTTCGGTGGCGTTGCTGGCGTTGCCGTTGTACTGAATTTCCGAGCCGAGCAGGTTGTCGTAGGCGTCGCCGTTGGCATAGGGCTGGAAGTCCCAGCTTTTCCACTGGTACCAGCCGTTGTTGGGTGCCTGCTGGGTGCCGGTGAAGTTGGCCGAACTCCATTTGTAGGCGCTGTAAGTAGTGCCGCGGCCGGGGAAGTTGAACTTCGTGTACACGGTGTTGCCGTTCACCGTTTCCTGCGCGTCGGCCCAGGTCAGGTGGTTCATCACCATGTCCTCGTACACCTGAATGCCCTTGCCGTGCAGGGCTGTAATGGCCGCCTGCAGCTGGCTGACAGTGCCGTAGCGGGTGGCCACCGTGCCTTTCTGGTTGAATTCGCCCAGGTCGTAGCGGTCGTACACGCCGTAGCCTACGTCTTGGGCGCTGCCGCCCTTGTAGGCCGGCGGCAGCCAGATGGCGGTGATGCCCGCGTCGCTCAGTTCCTGGGCCTTGCTGCCCAGATTTTGCCACCACGTACCCGCCGTGGTGCTCACAGGCGTGTTCCAGTAGAAGCCCTGCATCATCACGCCGTTGGCCACTACGGCGTTGGGGGTAGTGGCCAGCGGGGCCACCGCGGGGGCCGTCGTCACGGCCGCTTCCTTGCTGCACGAAGCCAATAAGGCTCCGGCCGCGAGCAGCCAAGCGGCTGCCGCAGAATGTTTGAACATAAAGAGTGGGAATGGTTGTGGAGCCCGCAAATAGGCAAAACTCCCGGAGAAATCATAAATAAATTCCGCAAGTAAAATGAAAAAAGTGAGCGGTTACTTTTCGCCATGAAAGCCGGTAACATGCCCAACAGAGCACGCACACTGCTGAAAAAGCTTCGATGGCAGAGGGCACAGCCAGCCGAAGAGCCGGCAGCAGGCTTACGGCGACGGTGGCCTGCCCTGCTGCTAGAGGCGGCAAACGGCGCGGCCCGCTGAAGCGAAACGAGGCCCTGCAACCGGCAGCGGAGGGGACTGACGCTACTGTGGGCAAGCCGCTGAAGGAGCCGGTATGTCGGCCAGCACATTGACCTACGCCAAACCCGCATTGGCCCAGCAGGCGCTTCGGTTTAGCGGCAATGTGCCCAATGAATAAACTTGTTAGATTATTTTTAGAGTCTGCTACCCGCTTGCCCCAACACATGCCCGTCGTTTCTCCGTTGCCTGCTACTGCTTTCACCGCTCCGCCCGCGGTTCGTGCTTTCTGGGCCGTCCGCGGCTTTTTCATTGGGCTACTGCTGCTCGGCGCCGTGCTGCTGCGCCACTACGGCGTATCGTGGGACGAGCCCACCGACCGGCAAACCGGGATGATCAGCGCCCGGTACGTGGCGGAATTAGTGGCCCCGGACTGGGCCGCCCGGCAATCGGCCTTTGCCGGCCTGCCGGACTTTGCCACCTACGCCGATAACGACCACGGCGTGCTCTTCGAAACGCCCTTGTGCCTGCTGGAAGTGGGGCTGGGCATCACCGACTCGCGCACCACTTACCTGCTACGCCACGCCGCCATCTTCCTCACGTTCGTGGGCGGCGTCTGGGCCTTGTACCGGTTGGCGCGGCTACGCTTCGGTAGCTGGCAGCTGGGCTTAGCGGCCAGCACCTTGTTGCTGCTCTCACCCCGCTTTTTTGCCGAGAGCTTCTACAACAACAAGGACCTCGTGTTCCTGGCCGTCTTCACCCTGGGCGTGTACACCCTGGCCCGGCTGCTGCAGCACCCCAGCCTGGGCCGCGCCGCGCTCCACGGCCTGGTCACCGCCGCCGCCACCGACGTGCGCCTGCTCGGCTGCCTGCTGCTACCCATGACGCTGGGCATGGTGACGCTGGAGCTGCTCTACGGCCCGGCCGAGCTGCGGCGCCGCTGGCTGCCGGCAGTGCCCCTGTACCTGCTTACGGCCGTGGCGGCCACCGTAGCCGGCTGGCCCTACCTCTGGGCGGCCCCGCTCACCAACTTCCAGCACGCGTTCAGCAGCTTGAGCAACTTCGCCTTCGACGCCGACTTGCTGTACTTCGGCGAGCGGGTGTCCATCAATGCTTTGCCTTGGCACTACATCCCGGTCTGGGTGCTCATCACCACGCCCGTGGCCTACTCCGCGGCGGCCCTACTGGGCGCTCTGGCGTTGGGGGCCGACTTGGTCCGCAGCCGACTGGCGCTGCTGCGCCGGCCCGAGTACCGGCTAGATGTGCTGTTTCTGGGCTGGCTGCTGACGCCCGTGCTCATGGTCATCGTGCTCCACTCGGTGGTGTACGACGGCTGGCGCCACCTCTACTTCATCTACCCGGCGCTGCTGCTGCTGGCCCTGCGCGGGGCCTTGCTGCTGTGGCGGGCCCGCCAGGAGTCGGCCCGGCTGCACCGCTTGGCGGTGGGGCTGGCGGCACTGGCCGCGCTCGAAGCCGTGGGCACGCTGGGCCGCATGGTGCTGATGCACCCGTTCGAGCAAACGTTCTTCGCCTTTCTACCCGCGCGCGTCGTCGAGCAGCAGTTCGAGCGGGATTATTGGGGCCTTTCGTACCGGGCCGGCCTGCAGTGGATTCTGGCGCACGATGCGGCCCCGCGCATCGACATTCGGGGGGCGCAGCACCAGCCGCTGATGAACAACGTGGCCGTGCTGCCCGCCGCCCAACGCCAGCGCCTGCAGCTCAATCCCGCCGCCCCGCGCGCGTATTACCTGACCACCTACCGCACCCACCCGGAGCCGTATCCCGATTCGCTGGGCGCCGAGGTCTACCAGCTGCGGGCCAACGGCGTGAAGATACTGTCGGTATTCCAGCGGCAGGCGTGGTAGCACGAGCGGGCTACCGGGCGTGCTGCGCAAACCGTGCTATAACCGTTTGCAGCCTGACGTAGTCCGGCAGGCGTTGCAGCCGCTGCCACAGCGCCGTGGGCAACGCGGCCGTGCCCAGGCGCGCCCCAGCCACTTGCCCGGCCAGGGAGCAGGTGGTATCGGTGTCGCCGCCGGCCGCGCACACTTCAGCCAGCACTGCCGCCAAACCGAGCCTCGGAACCTGCGCCGCGGCCCACAACGCCAGGGCCACCGATTCGACGACGTACCCGCCGCTGCCAAACCGCGCCGCTACGTCGGCTATTGACAACCCAGCTGGCTGCGCCTGCAGCTCCAGCAGCCGGTCCCGCACGCGTGTGTCGGGCAGCCCGGCACTGATGCATGGCAGCAGGGAAGCGCGGTCGGTCCAGTCATCAGCCAGCCCCGCCCGGATGCCCAGCACCACGGCCAGGGCGCCCGCGTAGGCCTCCGGGTGGCGGTGCGTGATGCGGCACACCGCCTCGACGAGCTGCCGGTCCGGTTCCGGGCCAAGGAAAGCCAAGGGCGCAATGCGCATGGCGGCGCCGTTGCCGGCCGCGTAGTCCCCACCGCGCCCTACTTGGCTCCAATGGCCGCCCGCGACCAGCCCTTGCAGGGCATGCAGGGTGCTGCTTCCGAGCCCCGTCAGCTGCCCGGCTTCAAAGTGCTGCCGGAACGTGGCCGCAATTGCCTCGGGCCGCGCCTGCCCGCCGCATTCGATTATGGCCTCGCAAGTGGCTAGGGTGAGCTGCGTGTCGTCGGTTAGCCGCCAGCGGCGCCGCGGTTCCGGCGGCCGGCCGAAGGGGTAATAAATGCGCGAGTCGTTGCGGGCAGAAGCGGCCTGCTCGTAGCTGCTGCCGTACGCGTCGCCAATGGCGCCGGCGAACAAGCAAGCAGCAAGGCGGTCATAGGTAGCCATCAGCGTTGAGGAAGGCAGTACGAAAATAATCGTAGATCAATTTGCTTGGTCAGCAGCGTCCAGTATCTTTGGTATTACGAATTGCTTCGTATATCACGCTGTCCTGGCTTAGATGGGTCTTGTTGGCCACCGCCCTGCAGGTTGGGGCCAGCACTGGCAAGGTAGGGGAGAAGCCCGTAGCGGCGCGCTGCCTAGCCGATAACGCAGTTGTCCTCCGCCCAAATGCGGCTGAGTGGTCCCCAGCCTCCACCCAAACCTTACTTTCATGAACCGCATCCGACGTTTAGTCTCCGGCTGCCTGACTGCTTGGCTATGGCTAGCAAGCAGCGGCTATTCCTTCTCGCAGTCCCGGCCGGCCGCCGATAGCGTGGACGCCTTCCTGCGCCGGCAAATGCGGGAGCGGCGGATTACGGGCTTACAGCTCGCGGTGGTGCAACGCGGGAAAATTGCCTTGCTCAGGAGCTACGGCCTGGCCAATGTGCAGGACTCCTTGCCGGTGACCAATCGAAGCGTTTTCCCGGTGTACTCCTGCACCAAATCGGTGACGGGCGTCGCCATCATGCAATTGGTGGAAGAAGGAAAAATCGACCTGGCGGCCCCGGTGGCGCGTTACTTGGACGGGCTGCCCGCGCCCTGGCAACCGGTTACCATCCGGCAGCTACTCACGCACGTGTCGGGCCTGCCGGATATCAACCGGCTGCTGAACCCCAATACGTTCGGGCTGGACGCGCTGGGCAGCGAAGAAGCCGCTTGGGCAAAAATCCAGGCGCAGCCCATGGACTTCGCGCCCGGCGAACAGTTTGCCTACAACCAGACGAATTACGTGCTGCTGGGCAAACTCATCGACAAGCTCGCCGGCAAGCCTTTCGCGGAGGTGTTTCAGCAGCAGTTTGCCGTAGCCGGCATGCCCAGTACCGTGCTAGGCGATTCGCGCGACGTAGTGCCGCGGCGGGTGCAGTCGTACCGGTACGTCACGCGGTTGGATGGGAAAACCCTGGGCGCGGAAAAGTTGGTGAACGTGTACGGCGAGCATCCCCCGTTTCGGCGCACCGCTTCGGGTCTGAACAGCACGGCCGAAGAGCTGGCGCGGTGGGTAATTGCGCTGCAGCACGGCCAGCTGCTCAAAACCAAAGCCGCGCTCCGCACGCTCTGGACGGCCGGGCGCTACAACAACGGTACTCCCACCCAGTGGGCCCTGGGCTGGGTGACCAAGCCCCGCCCCAGCCACAGCGCCGTAACCATCACGGGAGGCTCCGTCGCCGCTATGTACGTGTACCCGGAGGACGACCTTTCCCTGATCGTGCTGACCAATCAGGCCGGGACGTATCCGGAAGAATTTCTGGACGAGCTGGCCGGCTACTACAACCCGAAGATTCCTCTGGCCGATCCGCTTACCGCCCTTCGCATGCAACTGCAGCGGCGCGGCTACGCGCAGGCCCTCGCGGAGGAATTGAAAAGCAAGCCGAAAAGCCAGTGGCCCACGGAAAATGACTTGAACGACTGGGCCTACCGGCTGATGAACGGCAGAGGACGAGTCAAGGAAGGCCTAGAAGTCTTCAGGCTAACGGCTAGTTTGTACCCCGGCAGCTGGAACGCGTACGACAGCCTGGGCGAGGCCCTGCTGAAAAACGGCCGGAAAGAAGACGCCATTGGCATGTACCGGAAATCCATTGAGCTAAATCCCAATAATCAACACGGAAAAAAGGTGTTGGAGCAGCTGACCAAATAGTTACCTGACCTGCCGCGCTTCCAGCCGTTACTGCCCGCCTCTGCTGCGCGGTGCCGCTTTCCACACGCGAGTGAGCCGCACGGAGCTCGGGCCACAACGGCGGTGCCCGCAGCAAGCCGGAACGGGCTAGTACCGCTGGGCGCAAATAAAAAGAGGGAGTCGCCGAGTGGCGACTCCCTCTTTTTATTCACAAAAGCGGTTCCTACAGCGTCGAGAAGTCGAACGACTCCAGGAACTTGGTGGTGAAGTTGCCGGCTTTGAAGTCCTCGTTGTCCATCAGCTTCAGGTGGAAGGGGATGGTCGTCTTGATGCCTTCCACCACAAATTCCGAGAGGGCGCGCTTCATTTTCACCACGCACTCCTCGCGGGTCTGGGCCACGGTGATGAGCTTGGCAATCATGGAGTCGTAGTTCGGCGGAATCTGGTAGCCTGCGTACACGTGGGTGTCCACGCGCACGCCGTGGCCGCCGGGAATGTGCAGCACCGTGATTTTGCCAGGGGCCGGGCGGAAGTCCTTGCGCGGGTCCTCGGCGTTGATGCGGCACTCCATGGCGTGCAGCTTGGGCAGGTAGTTTTTGCCCGAAATGGCAATGCCGGCCGCAATCTTGATCTGTTCCTTGATCAGGTCGAAGTTGATAACTTCCTCCGTCACGGGGTGCTCCACCTGAATGCGGGTGTTCATCTCCATGAAGTAGAAGTCGCGGTTCTTGTCGACCAGGAACTCGATGGTGCCCACGCCCTCGTAGCCGATGCTGGCGGCGCCGGCCACGGCAGCCTTGCCCATTTTCTCGCGCAGCTCCTCCGTCATAAACGGCGAGGGAGCTTCCTCCACCAGCTTCTGGTGGCGGCGCTGAATGGAGCAGTCCCGCTCCGAGAGGTGGCACACGGTGCCGAACTGGTCGCCGGCAATCTGGATTTCGATGTGGCGGGGCTCCTCCACGAACTTTTCCAGGTACACGCCGTCGTTGCCGAAGGCGGCTTTGGCTTCGGTGCGGGCGTCGTTCCAAGCCTTTTCGAACTCGTCCTCCGCCTTGATGATGCGCATGCCGCGCCCGCCGCCGCCGGCCGTGGCCTTCAGGATGACGGGGTACTTAATCTTGGCGGCAATCTTCTTGCCCTGTTCAATGGAGTCGAGCAGGCCGTCGGAGCCCGGGATGGTGGGCACGCCGGCTTTCTTCATCGTGTCCTTGGCCGACGCTTTGTCGCCCATGGAGTTGATCATTTCGGGCGAGGCGCCGATGAACTTGATGCCGTTTTCGCGGCAGATGCGCGAGAAATCCGCGTTTTCCGAGAGGAAGCCGTAGCCGGGGTGAATGGCGTCGGCGTTGGTGATTTCGGCGGCGGCAATCAGGTTCGGAATGTTCAGGTAGGAGTCGCGCGAGGCGGGCGGCCCGATGCACACGGCCTCGTCGGCGAAGCGCACGTGCAGGCTTTCCTTGTCGGCGGTGGAGTACACGGCCACCGTCTTGATGCCCATCTCGCGGCAGGTGCGAATCACGCGCAGCGCAATTTCCCCGCGGTTGGCAATGAGTATTTTCTTGAACACAGCTCTCAGGGTTAGATGGGAGAACGGAGAGCTTAGAACCTAGAAGCGCAGCCGGGTTGGCCCCACGGTTCTAAGCTCTAAGCTCTCCGGTCTAAGCTCTACAATTACATCGGCTCGATGAGGAACAACGGCTGGTCGTACTCCACGGGGGAGGCGTTGTCGACCATGGCCTTCACGATGCGGCCGCGCTGTTCGGCTTCGATTTCGTTGAAGAGCTTCATGGCCTCAATGATGCAAATCACCTGACCTTGCTCCACCACGTCGCCCACGTTCACGAAGGACGGGCTTTCGGGGCTGCTCGAGCGGTAGAACGTGCCAATCATCGGGGCTTTCAGCGCTACCGTGTTGCTGGCAGCCGGCGCCTCAGCGGCCGCGGCGGGGGCAGCAGCCGGAGCGGCCGGGGCCGCCGCGGGCGCGGCTTGCGGAGCCGGAGCAGCGGCGGGGGCAGCCTGCACTGGGGCCGCGGCCGCCACGTACTTGGTGTTCGGCTCGCGCTGTACCGAAATCTTGAATTCTTCCGTCTCGATGTTGACCTTGTTCAGGCCCGACTTGGCAATGAAGTCGATGAGGTCTTGCAGTTCTTTGGCTTTCATGGCAGCGGGGGAGGGCTTCGCTTGGTCCTTATTTGACTCTTTCGACATAGCTGTAGTCGCGGGTGTCGACCTTGATTTTTTGGTCCTGGTCAATGAACAAAGGAACCTGGATGCGGGCGCCCGTTTCCAGGATGGCCGGCTTCAGGGTGTTGGTTGCCGTGTCGCCGCGCAGGCCGGGCTCGGTGTAGGTCACCACCAGCTCCACGAAGGCGGGCAGTTCCGCCGTCAGCGGCTGCTCGGTTTCGGCGTGCATCAGGATGGTCACGGCCTGGCCTTCCTTCATCAGGTCGGCGAAGGGCACCATGGCCTCGGGCAGTACCACCTGCTCGAAGGTGTCGGTGTCCATGAAGGTGTAGCCGTAGTCGTCCTTGAACAGGTACTGGTGCGGGCGCTGCTCCACGCGGGCGGTTTCCACCTTGACCCCGGCGTTGAAGGTGTTGTCAATCACCTTACCGGTTTTGATGTTGCGCATTTTGGTGCGCACGAAAGCAGGGCCTTTGCCCGGCTTCACGTGCTGAAACTCCGTGATGACGTGCAGGTCCCCGTTGTAGTTTAAAACGAGGCCGTTGCGAAAATCCGCGGTGGTTGCCATGAGTGAAAGAAAGGTTTGGGTTGGCGCAGCAGCGGGGGCTGATTCCGGAAAACCGCTGAGCTGCTGCGGCAGGGGAGGAAAACGATTGGGGGAGAAAAAACAACGTGCCGACCCGTCCGGGTGGGCGGGGCGGCACGTCGGGGGTGCAAGTATAGCTGATTGCGCGCCGGCCGCCCTGGTAGTTAGGCGGTTTGCGGACCAGGTTTGGGGTCGTAGGCCCACTTCACGTAGAGCGCGCCCCAGGTGAAGCCGCCGCCAAAGGCCGCGAAAATCAGGTTGTTGCCGCGGCGCAGCTGGCTTTCGTAGTCCGACAGGCAGAGCGGAATGGTGGCGTTGGTGGTGTTGCCGTACTTGTAGATGTTCAGCATCACCTTATCGGCGCCGATGCCCACGCGGTTGGCGGTGGCGTCGATGATGCGCTTGTTGGCCTGGTGGGGCACCAGCCAGTCAATGGTGTCGGCGTTGAGCCCGTTGCGCTCGGCCACGGTGCCGGCCACGTCGGCCATGCCCTTCACGGCGAACTTGTACACTGTCGCGCCTTCCTGGTACACGAAATGCTCCCGGTTGGTCACCGTCTCGATGGACGGCGGGCGGCGCGAACCACCGGCTTTCTGGAACAGGTAGTTCTCGCCCACGCCGTCGGAGCGCAGCTCCTGGTCGAGGATGCCGTAGCCGTCGGTGCTTGGCTCGAGCAGCACCGCGCCGGCGCCGTCGCCGAACAGGATGCAGGTCGAGCGGTCGGTGTAGTCGGTAATGGCCGACATTTTATCGGCCCCGACGATGATGACCTTTTTGTAGAGGCCGGCGCGCACGAAGGAGGCGCCAGTAGCCAAGGCAAACAGGAAGCCCGAGCAAGCGGCCGAAATGTCGTAGCTGAAGGCGTTCTTGATGCCCACGCCCTCCGAAATAATGTTGGCCGTGGCCGGAAACACCATGTCCGGCGTGGTGGTGGCGCAGATGAGCAGCTCCACGTCCTCGGGCTTGGTACCGGTTTTATCCAGCAACTGCTGCACGGCCTTGATGGCCATTACCGAAGTGCCCTGGTTTTCGCCTTTCAGGATGCGGCGCTCCTTGATGCCGGTCCGGGTCTGAATCCACTCGTCGTTGGTGTCCACCAGCTTTTCGAGTTCCTGGTTGGTCAGCACGTACTCGGGTACGTAGGCGCCTACGCCGGTAATGGCAGCGGTCAGCTTCATGGGCAAAGAGAGAAAATGCGGCTGAGAGAGACAAGGCCGCCGAAAACGGCCGCCAAGGTAGTAAAAAGTCCGGCCGAGGTGGCCGGACCGAACTGCGAAATTAACTCCGCATTAAGACTTAAATGTCGCCTTGATCTGGTCGGCAATGCCCGATTGCGCCATCTTGAAGCCCTGCAGCAGCATGCTGCAGATAGCCTTCGGCCCGCTCACGCCGTGGCCGATGATGACGTTGTCGTTGATGCCCAGGATGGGGGAGCCGCCCACGCCTTCGTAGTCGAACTTGTGGAAGAACGGGTCCATGTTCATTCCTTTCTCCTGCATGATGTCGTAGAACGACTCCGAGAGCTTCAGAATCACGTTCCCCGTAAACCCGTCGCACACAATCACGTCGGCCTTTTCGTTGAACATGTCGCGGCCCTCGATGTTGCCGATGAAGTGAATGTGGGGGTTCACCTTCAGCAGGTTGTAGGCGGCTTGCAGCAGGGCGGTGCCCTTGCCTTCTTCCTCGCCGAGGTTCATCAGGCCGACCTTGGGCTGCTCAATGCCCAGCACGTACTGCGCGTACAAGGAGCCCAGCTCGGCAAATTGCTCGAGCATTTCGGGCTTGCACTCCGCGTTGGCCCCAGCATCCACCATCACGCCGTACTCGCCTTTCAGCTTGGGCACGAGGTTGCCGATGGCCGGGCGCATCACGCCGGGCACCGGCTTCACGCTGAAAATGGCGCCCACCAGCATAGCGCCAGTGCTGCCAGCCGAGCAGAAGGCTTCCACGTCGCTGCCGTGCAGCAGCTTGTAGCCGACGGCAATACTCGAATCCGGCTTTTGTTGCAGGGCTTTGGTGGGGTGCTCCCCCATGGCAATAACCTGCGTGGCGGGCACAAACTCAATATTGCGGGCACGCTCGCCGTGCGCGTCGAGCAGAGGGCGCACAGCTTCTTCCTGGCCGATAACCACAATGGTGGCCTGGCCATCGAGTTGTTCGGCGGCCAGCACGGCTCCGTCCACGGCAGCTTTGGGGGCGAAGTCGCCGCCCATGGCGTCGAGGGCTATTTTCATGAAAGCGGGATGAAGAACAGTCGGCGGTAATGTAAAACCGGCGGCCGGGTGAGGGCCGCCGGCTGGGCTAGGAGCGGGTCGGGGCTATTCCTCGTCGGTGCTAGCGGCGGCCGAAGCTACCGGGGCGTAGCCGGCAATGGCCACTTTGCCGTTGAGGTACAGGTCACCGTCTACCACGTAAGCGCGGTGACGCAGGTGCGTTTCGCCGGTGGTCTGGCAGGTCGAAACAGCCTTAGCATCGAGCTTGTAGTGGGTGCGACGCTTGTCGCGGCGGACGGCGGAGACGCGTCGTTTGGGGTGTGCCATGAGTGAAAGAGAAGAAAAAAATGAAAAAACGGAGGGAGTAAGCGGCCTTAGTTCAGGTTCCGCAGCGCATTCCAGCGCGGGTCGCCGAGGTCTTCGTCGTCATCGTCGTCGGCGTCGCCGGAAGCGGTGCCGGTGGAGTAGATGAGCTTGGCGTCGGCGTCGGGGTTGTCGTCTTCTTCGTCCTGGAAGCGCGGATGCAGCTTCTTCATCGGCAAGGAAAGACCGATGTAGTCGAAAAAGTGCTGGGCCATGGGCAAGGTCTGCGTGTCGGGCGTCACTTGCAGCACGTCGTCGTCGAGCTCTAGCTCCTGCTCGCCGAAGCGCAGCAGCAGTTGGTTTTCCACGTCGATGGGCTGATCGAACTCGTCGAGGCTCCGGTCGCAGATCAGCTGCACGGTGCCCACGATGTGGGTGTCGATGACGATGCGCTGGGCGGTTTTGTCAACCACCACGTCGGCGCGCAGCTTGCCGTCCGGAATCAGGGTCTGGTCGAACTGCTCGAAAAACGCCTGGTCGAGGTCAAACACGAACTCGTGCTTTTTCTCGCTCAGCGCGGCCAGCGGCAGGTCGTATTTATGGTCCTTTTTCACAGAGTCGGTTCTGGCGGGCGGCAAAAATAGCAATATTTCGCCGCTCTAATGAGGTAAGAGGGAAGTTTGGGCCCCGGATTACGCCTTTTTAAGGATGAATTCCGGGCTGATGCCCAGCCGCTCGTAGAGCTTTTTGGCCAGGTCCAGGGTTACGCGGCGCTTGCCACTGAGAATTTGCGACAAGCGCCCGGCCGGCACTTCCAGCAATTGCGCCAGCTCTTTCTGCTTGAGGCGCATCTGCTGCCGCTTCAATTCAATCATGTCGGCCAGCGACTCCGGCAGCGTGGGAATGGGCATGAGCCCGAGCTGGTCTTCGTAGGCGTCGATGGCCACGACCAGCTCCCGAAACTCGGCTTCCAGCGCCGCGTTGCCCTCGAAACCGGCGGCCACCAGTGCGTCGAGGCGGCGCAGGGCGGTTTTGTATTCCGAAGGGTTGCTGAGCGTCATAGAGGAGGTGAAGCGAAAGTAGAACGGCTGGAGTCAGACAAAGCCAATCAGCCTTTCCGGCTGCAAAGGTGCAACGGAAATTGCTAAATCAAAAACAAAGTTTCGTTTTTGGAAAGAATGTTTCTGAAGCGGCAATGGCTCGCGCTGAGCCAAAACCGTTCTTGGTAGTTCGCAATTGTCTAGCCCACAGTCTGTAAACTATGGGCTAGACAAGCGGTAGTTTAACTACGAGCTTAGGCTTCAGCTTCCTTTTCGGCCCGGCGGTTGCGCACCAAGTCGCAGGCCAAGTACAGGGCTTCGCGGAAGGAAGTCGGGTCGGCGTCGAACTTGCCGGCCAGGCCGTAGGCAGTGCCGTGGTCGGGGGAGGTGCGAATGACGGGCAGGCCGGCGGTGAAGTTGACGCCCCGCTCGAAGGCAATGGTTTTGAACGGAATCAGCCCTTGGTCGTGGTACAGGGCCAGAGTAGCGTCGAACTGCCCGTACTGGCGCGTCCCGAAGAAGCCGTCGGCGGGATAGGGACCGTAAACCAAGTGGCCTTCGTTGAGGAACTGCTGGATGACAGGCGTCACCAAGTCCTGCTCCTCCTTGCCAATGAGGCCCTTTTCACCGGCGTGCGGGTTCAGGCCCAGCACGGCCACCCGGGGCTTGTCGATGCCGAAATCCTGGCGCAGCGACTGCAGCAGCATGCGCAGCTTGCCGCTGAGCACCTCGGAGGTGAGGCGGGCCGGCACGTCCTTCAGCGCGATGTGGCCGGTGGCGGTGGCCACGCGCAAATCGTCGGCCACCAGGAACATCAGGCTGTCGTTGTTCTTGCTGAAGTGGTGGGCCAAGAATTCGGTGTGGCCGGGGAAGTTGAACCCCTCGCCTTGGGTGTTTTCCTTGCTGATGGGCGCCGTCACCAGCGCGTCGATCAGGCCGGCCTTCAGGTCGTTGGCGGCGGCAATAAGCGAGAGGCGGGCGGCGCGGCCGGACGCCTCGGTGGGCTGCCCGGGCGTGAGGCCGAAATCCTCGTCCCAGCAGGTCACGGCGTTGACTTTGCCGGCCGTGATGTCGGCCGCTTCGCGCACCTGCCGGAAGCTCAGCGGCGGGTGGTGCTTGTCGTGCGGAAAGTCGTCGAAGAGGGTAGCGGCGGTGCCGTAGACCACCGGTGTGCAGAAGCGCAGTACGCGCGGGTCCTGCAGGGTGCGGTAGATGATTTCGGGGCCGATGCCGGCCAGGTCGCCGGTGCTGATGCCAATGCGGGGAAGCATGCTGTTGAGTTGGGGCTAGAAGAGGAACAGCGGCGGTGGCGCTGCCGACAAACCAACGCGGTTACTTGCGGCTCGTCAGGAAATTATAAATCAGGCGCACGGCCGTGCCGGTGCCGCCTTTGCCGCGGTACGAATCCGGGGCGGTGAGGTAGGCGGGGGCGGCAATGTCGAGGTGAATCCAGGGCGTGCCTTCGATGAAGCGCTCCAGGAACTTGCCTGCCGAAATAGCGCCGGCTTCGGCCTTGCCCAGGTTGTTGATGTCGGCAATGTCGCTCTTGATGTGCTCGGCGTACTCGTCCCAGAGCGGAAACTCCACGATACGCTCGTGCACGCGGCGGCCGGCCTGGCCTAGCGCCTGCATGGTGTCGTCGCCGCAGGTGCCCATGGCCACAATGCCTTCCTTGCCGATGGCGCGGGCGGCCGAGCCGGTGAGCGTAGCCGCGTCGATGACCAATTCGGGCTGGTACTTCTTGGCGAAGTGCAGGGCGTCGGCCAGGATCAGGCGGCCTTCGGCGTCGGTGTTGAGCACTTCCACCGTCAGGCCCGAGTGCATGGTCAGCACGTCGCCGGGGGCGAAGGCCGGGCCGCCGGGGCGGTTGTCGGTGGCGGGCACCAGGGCTACCACGTGCAGCGGGACGCGGTTTTTGGCCAGGGCGTACATCACGCCGGTCATGGCGGCGCCGCCGGCCATGTCGCACTTCATCATGTCCATGGACGCGGGCGTGGGCTTGAGGCTCAGGCCGCCGGTGTCGAACACCACGCCCTTGCCGACGAGCACGTAGGGCCGCTCGTTGCTGGCGCCTTCGGGCTTCCACTCCATAATGGTGAAGGTGGGCGGCTCGGGGCTGCCCTGGTTGACGGCCAGCAGGCCGCCCATGCGCAGCGCTTCGATACGGGCCTGGTCGAAGATTTCGGTGTGGTAGCCCGCTGCCTCGCCCGCGGCGGCCATTTGTTCGGCAAACATGGTGGCCGTGAGCTTATTGTAGGGCATGTTCACCAAGTCGCGGGCCAGGACAACGCCGCTGAGCAGGTTGGCGAGGGTCGTGACCTCGGCCTCGGCGGCCCCGACCAGCACCACGCGCCGCAGGTCGGCGGGCTTTTTCGATTTCTCGTCGGTTTTGTAGCCCTCAAACTGGTACGCCGACAGGTACAGGCCCTCGGCCAGGGGCAGGGCGGCCTGCTTATCAGCCGTCAGATCGACGATGTGCAGCTCTTGGACCTTGGCGGTTTTCAGCTTGGCGTGCAGTTCGTGGCCTTTGCGGCGCAGCTGTTCGGCGCTGAGGTCGGCGGTTTTCTTGGCTTCCGCTACCACTACGTACAGCCGGTGCGAGTACAGGTTCACGGCGAACAGGCGCTGCTCGGCGGCGAGTTGCTGGTCGGCGTAGGCGCGGGCGGCTTCGGGCAGGGCCGGCGCTTCGGCGGGCAGGGTGAGGCTGCCAGCGGGCAGAATCACGACGGTATCGGCGGGGCCGGCGGGCAGCGCGGCGGTAGTAGCGAGTTGGAGGGACATGGCGCAGAAATAACTTGGGCGCGCAAGTTATCCGGTTATGCGTAACCGCCGCGTAACTGCGGGGCAGGGCCGCCCGGCCGGGCTTTCGTACTTTTGCGGCCCAATCCAACGCGCGGAGTTGTCCTTCGCGCCCCCGCCCGTGGAACGCGTCACCCCGAAAAAGCACCTGGGCCAGCACTTTCTGGCCGACCTCAACATTTCCCGCGACATTGCCGAAAGCCTGCGCCTGCCCGGCGGCGTGCGCCACGTGCTGGAAGTGGGCCCGGGCATGGGCGTGCTGACGCAGTTTCTGCTGGAGCACCCGGCCGAGTACGAAACCACCGTCATCGAAATCGACCGGGAATCGGTGGCCTACCTGCAGCAGCACTTTCCGGCGCTGGGCGGGCGTATTCTGTCAGCCGACTTTCTCAAGCAGGACCTGGGCAAGCTCTTTGATAACGCGCCGCTGGCCGTTATCGGCAACTTTCCCTACAACATCAGCACCCAGATCTACTTCAAAGTGCTGGAGCACCGCCAGCAGGTGCGCGAATGCGTGGGCATGATCCAAAAGGAAGTGGCCGAGCGCATTGCCGCCGGGCCCGGCTCCAAGGTGTACGGCATTCTGAGCGTGCTGGTGCAGGCCTTCTACGACACCGAGTACCTCTTTACCGTGCCCCCGCACGTCTTCGTGCCGCCGCCCAAGGTGCAAAGCGCGGTGCTGCGCCTCACCCGCAACCAGGTGGAGCGCCTCGACTGCGACGAAAAGCTGTTTTTCCAGGTGGTGAAGCAGGCCTTCAGCACCCGCCGCAAGACTCTGCGCAACTGCCTCAAGCCCCTGGGCATGCCGGCCGAAGCCATGACCGAGCCGCTGTTCGACAAGCGTGCCGAGCAGCTCAGCGTGCAGGACTTCATCGGCCTGACCCGGCAGGTTGCCGAGCACCGCAAGCAAGGATAAGCCCTGCTGGCCATGGGCTTAGCCGCCGGCCCGCCGGCGCGGGCCAACTTGGCGCGGGTTTCGCTGTTCCGTACTCTCCACCACCACTACCTGAGCTATGATTTGCTGCCTCGTCGTCGACGAAATGCACCCCTCGCTGAAGACGCTGATGCGGGAAGCGGGCGTGCAGATTGACTACGAACCCGACTTGCTGCCCGCCGAAGTGCCGGCGGCGTTGGCCAAACGCGCCTACGACGGCCTGATTGTGCGCTCCAAAGTGCGCGTGACGGCCGAGCTGCTGCGCCACGGGCCGCGCCTGCGCTTCGTGGCCCGCGCCGGCGCCGGCGTCGACAACATCGACGTGGCGGCCTTGGAAGCGGCCGGCGTGGCCCTGGTGAATGCGCCAGAGGGCAACTCCCAGGCCGTGGGCGAATTTGCGGTGGGCACGCTGCTGGCGCTGCTGCGCAAAGTGGCCGCGGCCGACGCGGAGGTGCGCCAGGGCAAATGGCAGCGCGAGGCCAACCGCGGCTACGAGCTGCAGGCCCGCACGGTGGGCATCATTGGCGCCGGGCACATGGGGCGTAGCTTCGCCCGCTGCCTGCGCGGCTTCGGCTGCACCGTGCTCGGCTACGACCACGACCTGGCCGTGGCCGCCACCGACTACCTGCCACTGGTGCCGCTGCAGGAGCTGCAGCAGCGCTGCGACGTGCTCAGCATCCATATTCCGTACTCGGCCCAAAACCACGGATTTGTGAACGAGGCGCTGCTGCGCGGCTTTCGGCACAAGCTCTGGCTGCTCAACACGGCCCGCGGCGAAGTGCTCGACCACGCCGCCCTCGTGCCGCTGCTGCGCGAAGGCCAGCTGCGCGGCGCGGCCCTCGACGTGCTCGACAACGAGCGGCTGGCCAGCCTCAAGCCCGAGCAGCAGGCCCGCTACGAGTGGTTGCGCGCCGCCCCCAACGTGGTGCTGACCCCGCACGTGGGCGGCTGGACGCACGAGTCGTACCAGCGCATCAACGAAGTGCTGGCGCAGAAGATCGGAGCGTTGCTGCGCCAGCCGGCCTAAGCCGTGAAACACCGCTCGTTGCCCATCCCGCGGCCCCGCCGAAAGCATGTTTTTGGCCTAGCTCAACCGGCCGGAGCGCGGCAGCCAATCAAACGCAGAAGCGAGCTGACCACCTGCTGGATACCCCGGTCAGCTCCCGTCTGGGCCGGGGCGGGCCGATGACCGGTGGGGACGAGGTTGGTGCCCGCACCGCGTCGCCGGGCTTGCGTACTGTGGGCTTGATTGCCTATATTTGCTGATGCCTGTTCGGGAGAACGGCCGGCGCCGCCGGCCGTTCTCCTTGTTTTTTTACCTGATTGACCCACCACAACCTACTTCGTCATGGCTGTCAACTATTATACCGCCGAAGGCTTGCAGAAGCTTAAGGACGAACTGCAGGACCTCAAAATTCGCGGCCGGGCCGAGGCAGCCCGCCAGCTGGCGGAGGCGCGCGACAAAGGTGACCTGAGCGAAAACGCCGAGTACGACGCGGCCAAAGAGTCGCAGGGGCACCTGGAGCTGAAAATCTCCAAGCTCGAAGAAATCATCGGCAACGCCCGCATCCTCGACGACTCCAACCTGGACACGAGCAAGGTGCTCATCATGAGCAAGGTGAAGCTGAAGAACCTGAAGAACAACATGGTGCTCGACTACACCCTGGTGGCCGAAGAAGAAGCCAACCTGGCCGCCGGCAAAATCTCGGTGAAGTCGCCCATCGGCAAGGGCTTGCTGGGCAAGTCGGCCGGCGACGTGGCCGAAATCACCGTGCCCGCGGGCAAGCTGCAGTTCGAAATCCTCGAAATCAGCCGCTAAGCGGTGCAATGCGGAGTGGTGAACGGCTGAGTTAGCCCACACTATTCTAGCCGGAACGTGTAAAGGGCGGAGCTGCGGCTTCGCCCTTTTGCATTTTGCCCCGTACTTTGGCAGCCGGCCCAACGGAGCCGCTTGGGGCCGCCAAAACGGCGCCTTCGCATTTCACCACCTCACCATTTCACCGCATGCCTTCCATTTTTTCCCGCATCGTGGCGGGTGAGCTGCCCGCCTACAAAGTGGCGGAGGACGAGCACCACCTGGCCTTTCTCGACATTACGCCGCTGGTCGAGGGCCACACCTTGGTCATTCCGAAAAAGGAGGTCGACTACATCTTCGACCTGCCCCCGGCCGAGCTGGCGGCCCTGCACCAGTTTGCCCAGCGCGTGGCCAAGGGTGTGAAAGCCGCCGTGCCCTGCCGCCGCATCGGGGTGGCCGTTATCGGGCTGGAAGTGCCCCACGCGCACATTCACCTGATTCCGATGAACAAGGTGGCGGACATGAACTTCGCCAACCCCAAAATCAAGGTGGCTGAGGAGCGCATGCAGGAGCTGGCCGCCGCCATTGCCGCCCAGGTGCCCGCCGCCGACGGGGCTGCCCCCGCCGCGGCCGGCAAGCCGCTGGCCAGCAAAGCCGCCCGCGAAACTGCAGCCTCGAACGAGGCCAAGACGGCTGACCAAGGCCCGGCCGATACGGCGCTGGAGCAGCTTCGCCAGCTGACCGAGGGCCTGTACTTCGTGAGCGAGTCGGATGCGCCGCTGGCCGCGGTGAGCTACCAGGCCCCGAGCGGGGCGCTGGACGCCAAGGAAGTGCTCAAGCTGCTCAACCAGCCCGCCGATACCCTGGTGCAGGAGCAGGAGCTGACGTATTTCCTGCGCAACCACACCGCCGACGACGGCGTGCTCGGCAGCGTGGAGCTGGCCAACCGCTTCAAGGCCCTGCAAATGTTTCTGAAGCAGGAGCTGGAAGACGTGAAGGTGTACCGCATCGGCAAGGGGCCGCAAGTGGAAGCCTACGCCCTGGGCAAAACCAGCAGCGGCAAGCTCGCCGGATTTAAGACGACCCTGGTGGAAACCTGAGCCGCGGCACTGGATGTGTTGCCGAACGAGCCGCTGGTTGGCGTTGGTCTTTGGGCCGCGCCGGCCGGCGGCTCGTTCGTTAGGATAACGGTAAAATAATGCCGCAGCTATCATGAGTGCAGTAATTCGGCGCGAAAGTTGAGAGGGCGGGCACGCAAAACCAGCTGCGGGCGTTGTTACGTAGCTTCATCACCCATCCTTTATTTCTGCATTGCTTATGTCCCGATTACTTGTCGTTTGCTCGTTGTTCCTGCTAGGAGGCAGCACCGCAGCCTGGGCCCAAACCAGCCCCGCCCCGCAACCCTTGGTCACGGCCAGCGGCGGCCCGGTAGCCGCGGCCCCCGCCAACATTGAAGACTATGTTAGGCAGGCCAGCCGGGGCGGCGAAATGGACTTCGAAAAGCTACTGGCCTCGAAAAAACAGACCATGTTTCTGCACGACGGCAACATGTACAACCGTCACCAGTACGCGGTGGTGCTCTGGGGCATGCGCGCCAAAGCCCTCGGCGTCGAGTCGGCGGAGCGGGCCTGCGCCGTGTACGCCCAGGCCAATAACCGCCCGCTGTCGGCGGCCGACCGGCAGTTGCTCGTCAGCGGCTTCGACAGCGGCACCCGCGAGTAGACACTTCCCGCCTTTAGTAAAAAGCCCGCCCGGCAAGTTGCCGGGCGGGCTTTTTCGATGGTAGACGTCATCAACGACGCACCGCGCTGGGGACGCCGGCGGCTTAGCGCGTCGGGCCGGCGTCGACGCGGGCCTCCAGGCGGGCTTGGGCCTCGGCTGGCAGCTGGCTGAGCAGGTCGAGGCCGGTGGCGGCTTCGATGGCGTCGACGCTGGTGCGGTATTGGGCCCAGTCGGGGTTGACGCTGTTGTCGTTGGGCGTGTCGATGGCAATAAGGCGGGCCTGGCCGGCGGCAATGCGTTGCAGGTCGCCGGAGCCGTTGGGCAGCACCACCAGCACCTTCCACACGCGCTTGGGCACGGTCACGTGGCCGTTGTCGAGGGTTTGGGCGAGGCCGTTAGCGCCGGTGCCGCCGCGGCCGTAGCTGCCCATCAGCACGTACACTTCGTTGCCGGCGTGCACTAAGTCGCGCGAGTAGTCTTCGAGGTGATTCCAGGTGCGCTGGTTGTTCATCGGCGCCTGCGGAATCATGTTGGTCATCAGGAACGTGGCCGAGTTGTCGTCCAGCGTCAGGCTGCGGTCGGCCGAGGGGCAGTTGTGGCCCTTGTCGAAGCCCGAGCCGGAGTAGGAGCGGGGCGTGACCTGGTACCAGCCGCGGGGCAGGGCCGGGTCGGGGCGGAAGTCGTCCTGGCGCGGGGCCGAGCCCAGCCAGGCCTGGCTCAGGTGCCATACCACCCAGTTCGGAATACCCCGGTCGCGGGAGTAGCTCAGCGCGTACTGGGGCTTCACCATCAGGTAGTTGTTGGGCGACTGGTCGGGGTTGCTGCTGGCGCCGCTGGGGTTGCCGAGGCTGAGCGGGTCGTCCTGCCCGGCCGGGCCCTGAGTCTTGCCGGCCGGAGCCGGAGCGGGGGCGGCCGGCGCCGTGGCCGCCGGCGTGCGGGCGCCATTGCCGGCCACGGTGGGCGGGGTGCCGCCCTGGTAGGGCTCCGCGGAGAAGTCGTCGAGGTTTAATCGGTCGTCGCCGCCGTCGAGCTTGCGGATTTCCAGGCGCAGCGGCCCGGGGCGGTTCACCACGATGGTGGCGGGCAGCCCGGCACCTTCCACCTTGATTTCGCCGCCGACGGGCTGCCAGCTGCGGCCGCGGTCGGCGGAGCCCCAGAGCTGCCAGCGCACGGCGCCGTCCTTGCCGTAGCTGGCGTGAAACACGCGCACCCGGCCGGCGCCCGCGGGCAGGTCGAAGCGCATTTGGGCGCGGCCCTTGCCGCGCAGGCGCAAGGCTTTCTGCCCGTGCTTGTGGTCTTGGTCGCTGCTGCCAATCAGCGCGTCGTCGAGCAGCCAGCGGCCGGAAGGCAGGGTTTCCTCACCGGGGGCGTAGGAGCCCTTGCTGCCGGCTTCGAAGTCCTCGGTAAGAGGTTTGCCGGCTTGCAGCACCACGGCGTCGGCGCCGGGGGCGTTGGCCGCGGCTTGTCGCGCGTCGTCGGTACGCTGGAAGCAGGCGGCCAGCACGCCGCTCAACAGCAAGGCAGAAATCAGGGGGGAAGTGGTCAGGCGCATGGAAAGCAGAGAAGGCCGCAATATAGGCAGCCGCGCCGCTGGCTGGGCATGGGCCCGTGGCCGCGGACGGCCGGTATTGCGCATGAAGCGAGGTAGCCGTTTCTCACGCTCCACTGGCAGAAGCTGAAAAACCACACCGCCCGCAACCGGTAACGCCGGTTGCGGGCGGTGTGGTTTTGGGTTTGTATGTAAGGCGTCGGTGCTGCTAGGGAAAGGATTGCCGCGCTTCGCTTGCCATGACGGCGGGGCGAACGGGCGGTAGCTGGGAAGCCTACGTGGTGGGGCGGCGGCGCAGCAACAGCACGGCCAGCAGGCCGGCGCCAAGGGCCAGCAGGGTGGTATTGAGGGGCAACCCGGCGGCGCTGGGGTGGGTAGCCACTTGCTCCAGGGCGGCCAGGCGGGCGCGCAGCTGGGCGTTTTCGGCTTGCAGGGCGCGGGTGCGGGCGTCGAGGGCCTGCACGCCGGCCAGGGCCACCCCGTCGGCGTCGACCGAGCCGATGCTGACGCTGTCGGGGCCCAGGCCGAAGGCGCGGCGGAAGTCCTGGGCCATGGGGCCGAGGTGGCGCACGTTGCCGGTTTCGGCCTTGTAGCTCCAGCGCGTGATGGGCACCTGGCGCAGGCGGCGCAGTACCTCCTCGCCCGACACGGCCTCGAACAAGTGCTTCTTGTGGCGGTCCGATACGCTGGTCCACACCCCACCGCTGCTCAGGTAAGCGCCGGTGTGAGAGGAAATCACCGCGTTGGCCTGGTACCAGGAGGGCGTGTTGCCCGCCGTCTGCGTGCCGGACTGAAAAATGATGCCGGTGCTCCGGTCGGAGGACGTGTAAATGCGGAAGCCGTTGGTGACGCGCCAGTGGGCGGCGTTGGTGGTTTCGGCGTTGAAGGACTCATCGCTCAGCCAGTCGCCGTCGTCAGGCACCGAGCGGTCCGAAAACACGAAGGTGCCCAAGCGCGGCGAGCCGGCGCTGGTGCGGGTGTTGGCGTAGTAACCTAGCGCCACTGAGTTAGCCCCGACAGCTGTGCAGAACTCGCCCAAGGCCACCGTCCCCACGTTAGCCGCCACGACGTCCTTGCCGGCGGCGAAGGAATAGTCGCCCGAGGCCCGGCTGTTGTACCCCAAGGCATTGGAGTAGGAGCCAACGTTAGCGTCGTCCCACTGGGTGCCGTTGATGTAGCCGGCGCGGAACGCGGCTTTGTCGGGGTACCAGAGCAGGCGGGTGCCGGAGCCCTCGGCGGGAATACCGCCGTTGAACCCGCCGTTGAACTCGCCGCCAGCTAGCAAGGCGCCGTTTTTGTGCACGCTCAAGCGGCTGGGTTTGGGGCTCGACGCGGTGCTGTAAACCGCCAGAAGGGTGTCGGGGGTTTGGGCCAGGGCGGCCGCGGGCAGCAGGGCCAGGCCGCAGAGGCTGGCCCGAAATAGAGCGGAGAAGTTTGTCATCAAGTAGGGGGAATCAGGGGCAATTGACTTGTAAAAATAGCTCGTCTATATATAGCCAAATGCATAAGCGACGAATCCCCCGTCTTATTCGACGGAACGGGCGCCAGCGCCGATGGGCGGGCCGCAACGTCGCCGCCACCCGCAGCCGAGGAACGGAGCAGAAACAGCCGAGGCCCGACGCTATTGGCATCGGGCCCCAGGCTTGGCGCCGTCACGCCCAAGCGGGCTGAAGTGCCGGACTGAGCCGGCTTGGTGCTGGCTGATAAGCGCCCGGAGCAGCGGCGCTACGGGCATTAGGCTGGTCAGGAAGAAAGGTAGCTGATGGGGCCAAGGGGGGCCGCGGATGAGCAGCTGCTTCCGCAACGGGGGGCTACTCCACCGCTACCCGCCCGCTGTAACTGCGCCCGTGGGCGTCGCGGGCGCGCAGGGTGTAGAGGCCGGCGGGCAGGCCGCGCACCGACACCTCGCCGCCCGCCTGCGCCTCGCGCGCCACCCGGCCCCGCGCGTCGATGAACTGCACCGGGGTGCCGGCCGGCAAGCCGACAAGGCGCACCGCCTCGTGGGCCGGGTTGGGATACAAAAGCAGGGGCTGGTGGGCTGCCGACGGCCGGGCCGCCAGCGCCGCGGAGCCCAGGTGCGCCAGGTAGTTTTCGCTGAACACCGTGGACGAGAGCAGCGTGGGCGTGACGGTGGCGGGGCCGAACGTGGCGGGGCCGCGCAAAGAGCCGTACACGTGGGCGCGGCCCTGGGCATCGACGCCCGCGTAGAAGGCATCGTCGGCGGCGCTGCCGCCGGCGCGCTGCACCCAGCCGAGCTGGCCCTGGGGCGAGTACGCGGCCACAACGGCGTCGCTGTCGCCGGCGCTGCTGACGCTGCCGCCGCCGTGGCTGGCCGTGCCGAAGAAAGTACCGGCCAGGTAGGCATTGCCCGCCGCGTCGACGCTCAGGCCGTACCACATATCCAGGCTGGGGCCGCCGCCGGTGCGCACCCACTGCAGCGCGCCGTCCGGGCTGAACTTGGCCAGGAAGCCGTCGTAGCCGCCGGCGCTGCTGATGGCGGTGCCGCCCACCGTGCCCGCCTGCATAAAGGCCCCGGCCGCGTACAGGTTGCCGGCCGCGTCGGTAGCGGCCTGGTAGAGGTGGTCGGTCAAGGAGCCGCCCAATTGCTGCATCCATTCGCGGGTGCCCTGGGCGTTGAACTTGACGATGAGCCCGTCGTTGCTGCCGCGGCTCACCAGGGTGTCGGTACCGACCACCAGCCGCTCGCCGAAGACGGTCAGCACGTACGCGTCGCCGGCCGGCGACACGGCCAGCCCCGAGGTAAAGAGCGAGGCCTGGCCGGTGAAGCTGGGGTAATAGCCAGCCGCGGTCAGGCGCTGCGGCGCCCCGGTGGCGGCGTCGAAGCGGGCCAGGTAGGGCGCGCTGCTGAGGTTGTTGCCGGCCGGGATGTTCAGGGTCGTGCCGGCCAGGGTCAGGGTGTTGCGGTACATGCCCACCACGAATACGTGGCCGGCGGCGTCGGTGCCCACCTGGTAGCCCGAGGCCCCTAGGGGTTGCACCCACTGGGGCGTGCCCTGGGGCGAGAGGCGCAGCAAAAACTCACCGCTGGCCACCAAGCCGTTGCCCAGCGTCACCGAGCCGGTGGTCGAGCCGCAGACGTACAGGTTGCCGGCGGCGTCCTGAGCCAGGCCCCGCAGCGTTTCAGAGCCGGCGCTGCTGAGCCGGAAAAGCCATTCCACCGCCCCGGCGAGCGTGTACTTGACCAGGTAGCCGTCGTTGCCGCCGACCGGGGTGTAGCTGCTCGTGCCAATGACCGCCGGCGCGTAGAAAGTGCCGCTCACGTAGGTGTTGCCGGCGGCATCAACGAGGCAGCTCGACCGGCTGGCGCTGCCCACGCTGCCGGCGCCCAGCCAAGCCGGCACCGACTGCGCCCCGGCCCAGCGGCCGGGAACAAGTAAAAACAGTAGCAAGCCGGCAAGAGCCGTCCGGAGCGTAGCCGAGAAAATCATAGATACGAGGCACAAACAAGCAGAGCGTAAACTTACGAGCTGCCGGCCGCAAAGCGGCGCCGGGCGCAGCGGGGTAGCGTCGGGTGGCGGGCCGGGGCACTTCTGGCAAGCCAGCGCGCGGCCACCGGCCGGAGAAAACACGAAAGCCACCCCGGCGCGGGAGTGGCTTTCGGAAATGAACAAAACCGGCGGGTTACTGCACCAGCACGCGGCCGCTGACGGGGCGGCTTTGTGCGTCGGTGGCGCGCAGGGTGTAGAGGCCGGCGGGCAGGCCTTGCACCGACACGGCGCCGGCGGCCACGCGGGTGGCGCGGGCTACCCGGCCCAGCGCGTCTACCAGCTGCACCGCGCTGCCGGCCGGCAAGCCGGGCAGCTGCACTTGGTCGTGGGCGGGGTTGGGGTAGAAGGCCAGCGCTTGGGCCGCCACGGCCGGGCGGACCGCCAGCGGGGTGGTGCCGAGGCGGGCCAAAAACAGCTCGGAGCCGGTGGCAACCGTGAGCGTGGCGGGGCCGAAGACGCAGGTACCCTCGAAGCGGCCCACGACGCGCAGGTAACCGGCGCCGTCGAAGCCTAGGTCGTAGGCCACGTCGAAGCCAGTGCCGCCGGCTTGCTGTACCCAGCGCAACTGGCCCTGGGGGGTGTAGGCGGCCACCGTGGCGTCGCGGCTGCCGGCGCTGGTGAGCGTGGCGGGGCCGTACTGGGCGGTGCCGTCGAAATTGCCGGTGACGTAGGCGTTGCCGGCCGCGTCGAGCACCACGTCGCCGAAGCCGTCGGAGCCCGGGCCGCCGCCGGGTTGCACCCACTGCATTACGCCCTGGGATGAGTACTTGAGCAGGAAGCCGTCGTAGTCGCCGGCACCGGGCAGGGTGGTGGTGCCGAACTGGGCGGGGCCGGTGAAGTAGCCGGCAATGTACAGGTTGCCGGCGGCGTCGGTGCGGGCGCGGCGCATGCGGTCATCGGCCGCCCCGCCCGCCTGCTGCACCCATTCCAGGGCGCCTTGGGCGGAATAGCGGGCCACCAGCACGTCGTTGCCGCCGCGGCTGGAGTAGGTGGTTCCGCCAAAAATGGCCGGCTGGTTGGCGTGGTTCAGCAGGTAGTCTTCGCCGGTGGGGGCCACGGCCAGCACCGGGTACGTGTACGTCGCGGTGCCGGTGGACGGGCCGTACTCAAAGGCTTTGACCAGCGACAGCAGCGTGCCGGTGCCTCCGGCGAAGCGCGCCAGGAAGTTGCCGGGCTGGAAGGTGGTCGTGCTGACCGAGCTGCTGCCGATGCTCACGTTGCGGCCGAAGTAGCCCGCCACGTGCACGTTGCCCGCCGCGTCCAGCCCGATACCGCTGCCGACGGCCGTTGAGCCGGTGGTGGTGAGCTGGCTTTGCTGGGCCCACTCGGGCGTGCCCTGGGGCGAGTAGCGCACCACGAACAGCTTGTTGGAGGTGCCCCCGCCGTCGGTCAGGCTCAGGCCGTTGCCCAGGCTGATGGCATTGGTGTAGTTGCCGGTGATGTAGACGTTGCCGGCCGCATCGAGCACCAGGTCGTTGCCGGCCTCGAAGCCGGCCGAGCCCAGCTGGCGGATCCAGGCCAGGGTGCCGCTGGCAGTAAACTTGGCCAGGTAGGCATCGGTGTTGCCCACGCTGGTTAGGCTGGTGCCGCCGAGCGTGAGGGCATTGGTGAAGGTGCTGACCTGGTAGGTGTTGCCGGCGGCGTCGACGGCGGACCGGGTCACGTAAATGGGGCCGGGGCCAATCTGGCTGGCGCCGCCCCAAGCGGGTGCCGTGGTGGTTTGAGCCAGGGAGGGAGAGGCAGCCAGGGCGGCGAGCAGCAGGGCCCAACCGGTCAGGCACCGGGCAGCAGTAAAGGTGTACATCGAACGAGGAGAAGAATAGCAATCCGTAAGGGACGAAAGTACGACGCGCCAACAGTACTCGGTGGGCGCTGGGGCGGCTTTTTTACCAGGCCAGCCCCGCCGGCGGCGCCTGGGCCGGCCGCTTGCGCACCGGGGCGTGACAGCAGCGTATGCTGCGCCCTGAACTGAACATTGCCCGTCAAGTTTGGCTAACCGCGCTGGCCGCTGGCCGGCAGCGCCGCAGGGGGGCGCACCAGCTGTTGTCGGGGCCGCGACAGGTTCGGCGGGCAGACGCGAATAGGCGCGCACCAGCGGGTGGAGCGGGGCGCAAGTCGGCAGTAGGGGCCGAGCAGCCGGCTGTCCCAAAAAAGGAGAGGCAGCGGCCGGGTTTGGCCCAAAATAGGACGCGGCGCTATATAGCTCGGCTATGATAAACGAATAGCTTACGCCCATTCCTAACCCTAACTTCTTTACTGCCACAAGGTATGGCACGAGTATCCAACAACATCATTACCCAGGGCCTGAGCGGCACCATCGGCGGCACGCTGGTCTTCCGGCAAGTCGGCGGACAAACCATCGTGTCGACCGCGCCGAAGGAGTCGGACAAGGCGCCGACGAGCCGGCAGCTGGCGCACCAGAAGCGGTTTCAAATGGCAGCGCTTTACGCCAAGGCTCAACTGGCCGATCCGGCGAGCAAAGCTGAGTACGAAGCGGCGCGCGGCGAAAACAGCGGCAACGCGTACGCCATTGCCGTGGCCGACTTCATGCAGGCGCCCGATATTCACACCATCGACCTAAGCGCTTACGAGGGGCGGGCGGGTGGCACCATCAGCGGGCGGGTGACCGACAACTTTAAGGTAACGGGCGTGAAGCTGCGCATCGAAAACGCCGATGGCTCCTTAGTGGAGGAAACGGAGGCCGTGCGGCAGGCCAACGGGCTGGACTGGGTGTTTACGGCTACCGCCAACAATGCCTCGCTGGCGGGTGACAAAATCACCATTCGGGCCACCGACAAGCCGGGCAACCTGACCACCGACACGCGTACACTGTAGGTGCCGGACTTCACGGTTTTGTTTAATTACCTGTTGCTGCCGGCTCAGGCTGGTGGGGGCAGTTTCCGTATAGGCACCGTATAGCCACCCTTTACTCGCTCCGAACGGAGCACTGTTGAAAAATGCAAAACGCCGCCCGGCACTGCCGGGCGGCGTTTTGCGTGGGAGGTGAGGTCGATTTGGGCAGGCAGCCCGCTGTGAAGGCGTGCAATGGGTTGTCCCGGTGGAACGGTTGACGCCTGAACGGCACTAGGCGGTGCGGACGAGGAGACGCAAGGCTACGTTTCTACGGCGGGCTTACTCGACCACTACGCGGCCGCGGTAGGCGCGCCCATGAGCGTCGGCGGCGCGCAGGGAGTAGAGGCCGGCGGGCAGGCCGCGCACGGAAATAGCGCCGGCGGCCACGGTTGCGGTGCGGGCGACGCGGCCTAGCGCGTCGAGCAGCTGCACGCGGGTGCCGGCGGGCAGGACGGGCAGGTGCAGCTGGTCAGTGGCGGGCGAGGGATAGAGGGCGAGGGGCTGGGTAGCGGTGGCGGCGCGCGTGGGCAACGCGGCGCCGGCGAGGCGGGACTTGAAGTAGCCTGGAGGGGTGGAAGTGGACAGGCTCAGCGGGCCGAAGGCGCAGGTTTGCTCGAAGGTGCCAAACACCAGGGCGTCGCCGTTGGCAGCGAAGCTGAGCTGGTGGCCGGAGTCGGTGCCGGGGCCGCCGGCCTGCTGCACCCAGCGTACCTGGCCCTGGGGCGTGTAGGCCGCCAGCAGCACGTCAGCGCCGCCGGTGGTGGTAAGGGATAAGCTACCCACCTGGGCCGGGCCACCCAGGTTACCGACCGTGTAGGGGTTGTCGGCGTTGTCGAGGGCTACGTAGTTGTAAGCATCGGGGCCGGGGCTACCGATGGTGCGGACCCATTGCAGTGCGCCCTGGGGTGAGTATTTGACCAGGAAGCCGTCGAGGCCGCCGCTGCCGGGCAGGCTCGCCGCGTCGAAGCTAGCGGAGCCGTTGAAAAAGCCCGCCGCGTACACGTTGCCGACCGCGTCGACCTGAGCGCTGTAGATGCGGTCTTCGCCGGTGCCGCCGCCTTGCCGGGCCCACTGGAAGGCGCCCTGCGCGTCGAATCTGGCGACGAGCACATCGTTCAGGCCGGTGGGCGTGAGGGTAGCGCCGCTGAACACGGCCCGCTGGTTGAAGACGTTGTGCAAGACGACTTCGCCGGCTGGCGTCACGGCTATGCCAGGTGTGTACCAGGTAACCGTGCCGGTGCTGCTCAGCCGTTCGAGGTGAAAAGCGTGGGAAAGGGACTGAACTGCGCCGGTCGCGGCCGACACACGGGCCAGAAATACGCCTATTAGCGGCGTGCTGCCGGCCGGGTACGTGATAGAGGTGGGACCGATGGTCAGGGTCGAAGTGTACAATCCTGACACGTAGACGCTCCCGGTGGCGTCGAGTCCAATGGCCTGGGCCGACACGCCGCTAGCACTGCTCTGCTGCGCCCACTGGGCAATACCCTGGGGCGAGAAGCGCACCACAAACAGCCGGCTGCTGGTTCCACTGGAGTTGCTGAGCGTCACGCCATTGCCCAGGGCAATGGCGTTGGTGAAATGGCCAGTGACGAACACGTTGCCAGCCGCGTCAACGGCAACCGCGTAGACCCCCTCATTGCCAGGGGTACTAAACGGGACCACCCAATCCAGCGCGCCGGTGGGCGTAAATTTGGCCACGTAGCCGTCGTTGCCGCCTTGGTTGGGGAGGACCGTGCCGCCCACCGAGGTGGTGGTGGTGAAGATACCAGCCACGTACAGGTTGCCGGCCGCATCGTACACCGAGCGGTAGGGGCTGGGGGAAGTGAGGCCCAGGCTGACGGCGTCCGACCAAGCTGGGGCCGCATTCTGGGCCGAGCTCAACATAGATAGAAGCAGTAGCAGCACGAGCAGCAGGCGCCGAAGAGGGGCAGCCGACGAAGTAGGATTAAGTCTCATAGGAAGAATCAGGCGCTGAATAGCCCTTCGGGGGTTTGGCGGATAAGGCTGAGGGTGGCCAGCGTATCGAGCAGGGGCTGCACTTTCTCGGGCTTGAGGCGCTTGAAGCGGGCGGCTACCTGGGCGGCGCTGAGGGGCTGGGCGGCCTGCTGGAGGGCGTCGCGCAGGGCTTGCATCTGCTGGGCCAGCTCGGCGGGGAAAGGCGGGGGTTGGGTGACGGGCTGGTCAGCGGCCAACTTGGCCTCAATAGCCTGCCGGGTGGGCGTGGTCAGCGTAATGACCTGCTGCTCGGGGCCTGGTAGGCGGGGCGCAGGTAGCGCACGAGGCCGGTGGCTTCCTCGCGGGCGCGCTCGTGGTTGAGGCGCACGAGGCGCTGGAGCAGCTCGGCATCGGGCAGGTCGTGGGTGGCTGCGGGGAAATCAGGGTAATCGAAATAATCTTTATCGATATGGATAGATTTCATAGTTATGGTAATCAAGGTATAACTGAGAAATAGAATGCTTTACAATTTTTAAATCAGCTTGGAATAATTGACGCGCTCCAAAATCAAGTTCAGCGTGATGATTAGGGCATAAAACAATCATGTTAGCAGTGATATCAGGACCGCCGTGAGGGTTTCCTAAAGGTTTAATATGGTGCCCTTCCGCGTAGCGTTCCTTTGTATTCAAGACGATACTATGCTCGCAAATTTGACACCGGTATTGGTATAAACGCTTTAGTTCGTGAGCAAGGGTGCTGTCTCTAATGACTCGTAACGTCACCTGAATGGCATACTTCGATTCAGGCTCCGCTACATCAGAAGCAGGTGTATCAAATTGCTGATAGTTTCTTAATGCCCATATGCCTTTACCCAAGCCTTCTACCGAATAAAAAAGGTCTGGCTGTCCTGGACCATGATTCGCAGAATGAGACGAATGCGTCTCAATAGTGCGACGGACTGTGGCTTTCCATTGAGGAGAGAGGGGTTCAGGTCTGATACGCTCAATCTCTTCATACAAATCAGTGTAAGAAGCTAAGCCGCCTAGATTATCAAAAGCCTTTACAATGTATTCAAGCCAAGTCATAGCTGTAGTGTCGGTTTTGGGAATGAGGGAGGATCAAATTTTAAGCGGCTAAACTAAATAAACCCTGCTGGCGGGCGGCGTGCATCATCTGCTCCCACTTCACGGAGCCGCGCACGGCGTGGCCTTTGCGGCGCTTTTCGGCGGGCAGGCCCAGCTCGGCCCGCTCCGACTTCTGCTGCTGGTCGGGGGTGTCGGTGCCCTGCTTGGTTTCGAAGATAAAGCAACCGCGCTTGTAGAGGTCGATGCGGCCGGTGCTCTTCTTGCTGCCGTCGCGGAACTCCACGGCGCGCTCGAGCACGTATTGGTCCTGCTGCGGATTGTCGGTGGTGGGGTCGGGGCGGAGCACGCCCAGCAGGTCGCAGAGGTCTTGCAGGAACAGGCCGTAGTTGGCGCGCTCGGCCCCGCCGGCCGGGCGCCAGCGGGCTTCAAACTCGGGGTAAGTCACGGGTAATTGAGGCTAGGCAATGGGGGGCGGAAGATAGAAGGATTTGGCCTGATTAAGCGCCATTTCGCCCTGGCTTCGGTCGTTTGGTGGTGCGCTGCCGCGCGCCTCACCCCCCGGCCCCCTCTCCGAAAAGGAGAGGGGGAGCCGGACGATTGTTGGGAGGCTCACGTCCCCGGCTTCGCTTGATGCGCGGCTTGAAAAGGATGGGGGCGGGAAAGTTTAGGGGCAGGGGCGGGTTACTTCCCGCGCCCCGCCGGTATGTAAAGCACCAAGGGCGCCGCTGGTGCCTTGGGCTTTACCCGCGGGCCGGTACTCTGAGTGCCGGCCGCCCCACAGCTGCCGCCGCAGGTTTTCGTCGCGAAGAAAACCCAGCGGCCGGCGCACCGCCCCCACGCAAGGTCGCGAGTTGCGGCGGGGCGGATCGGCGGGGCGCTACGGCCCGGGTGCATCCATCCCACCAAGACTGTACTGTTATGACTCTGAACCGCTTGCGGCCCCTGCGGGGGCTGCTGCTGGCGGCTGCGCTATTGTCTGCCTGCAGCCAGCAATACTCCACCGAAAAACAAGAGGTGCCCGCGGCGTACGGGCTGAGCCGCGAGGCTGCGGCCGATGCCAACGCTGAAGCACCCGCCTTACCGGGTACTGCCGATACGGCCCCGGCTCGCCGCGAGAATTACGCCGTGGTGCACGAAAACGCCTTCCTCGACGCCCGGCACAACCCGCTGAGCACCTTCGCCATCGACGTGGACCGGGCCAGCTACGCCAACGTGCGCCGCTTCCTCACCCAGAACCGGCAGCTGCCCCCGCCCGACGCGGTGCGGCTAGAGGAGCTGGTGAATTACTTCCCGTACCAGTACCCGCAGCCCCGCACCGGCCCGGCCTCGCTCAACGCCGAGGTGGCCGCCTGCCCCTGGAACCCCGCCCACCAGCTGGTTCTGGTGGGGGTGCAGGGCAAGGAAGTGGCGGCGGAACACCTGCCGCCGGCCAACCTGGTGTTTCTGCTCGACGTGTCGGGCTCGATGAACGAGCCGCAGAAGCTGCCCCTGCTGAAAGAGTCGTTGCGGCTGCTGGTGCAGGAGCGGCTGCGGCCCCAGGATTACGTGAGCATCGTGGTGTACGCCGGCGCCGCGGGCGTGGTGCTGCCGCCCACTTCCGGTGCCGCGCCCGAAGCCATTCTGCGTGCCCTCGACGGGCTGGAGGCCGGTGGCTCCACGGCCGGCGGCGAGGGGCTGCGGCTGGCCTACCAGCTTGCGCAGGAGCACCGCCGGCCCGGCGGCAACAACCGCATCATCCTCGCTACCGACGGCGACTTCAACGTGGGCGAGCAAAGCGACGCCGACATGGAGCGGCTGATTACCCAGGAGCGCGGATCGGGCGTGTTTTTGTCGGTGCTGGGCTTTGGCGAAGGCAACCTGCAGGACAGCAAAATGGAGCTGCTGGCCGATAAGGGCAACGGCAACTACGCCTACATCTACCAGCTGGGCGAGGCCCGGCGGGTGCTGGTGCAGCAGTTCGGCGGCACCTTGTTCACCCTGGCCAAGGACGTGAAAGTGCAGGTGGAGTTCAACCCCACGCTGGTGCGCGAGTACCGCCTGCTGGGCTACGAAAACCGCCTGCTGGCCGCCGAGGACTTCAACGATGACCGCAAAGACGCCGGCGAGCTGGGCGCGGGCCAGCAGGTTACGGCCCTCTACGAAGTGGTGCCCGTGGGCGCACCCGCCACCGCCGGCCGCCCCGCCGTTGACCCGCTGAAGTACCAGACCCCGGTCAGCCCCTCCGCGGCCGGCGGCTGCCAGGAGCTGCTCACCGTGAAGCTGCGCTACCAAGAGCCGCAGGGCAGCCCGAGCAAGCTGCTGACCCTGCCTGTGCGCGGCACCCGCTTCGACGAACCCATTGCCCAGGCTTCAGACAACCTGCGCTGGGCGGCCGCGGTGGCGCAGTTCGGGCTGCTGCTGCGCGGTTCGCAGCACCGCGGCGAAGCCAGCTGGGCCAGCACCGCCGAGCTGGCCCGCAGCGCGAACGGGCCGGACACCGACGGGGCCCAGGCCGAGTTTCGGCAGCTGGTGCAGCAGGCCGCCGCGCTGGGCGGTGAAACGGCCACACGCTGAGACCGGTGTGTGCGTGGATGGTGCCGTTAGAAAGCTCTGGCCCGCGCGGCAGTAACACCCGCGTGCAACTTTGCCCAAAGGCGGCGGCCACCCCGCCGGTCCTCTCGAACGGCCCAACCAGGCCGTCATGTCGAGCTTGTCGAGACATCTCGCGTGCTGACGCCAGATAGTATCTTACCCTTTCCAAGTACGCGGGTCGATTGGTTCCCAGCTTGGATTCAACGTGCCAATCAGCCATTCCTTCTTGGTCCGGCGCCAATTCTTGAGCTGCTTCTCCCGGGCAATAGCTTGCGCAGCATCCGGGCTACTTTCAAAGTACACCAACAAGTTGCATTGGTAGCGGCCGGTAAACTTGCCAGCATCACCCAGCCCTTGGCCGTGCTCGTATAGACGCCGCTCTAAATCATTGGTCACGCCGATGTAAAGCACCGTACGGGCCGGATTGCTGAGTATATAGACGACATAGCTCATGCGGGTAAGATACTATCTGGCGTCAGCACGCGAGATGTCTCGACAAGCTCGACATGACGGCCTGGTTGGGCCGTTCGAGAGGACCGGCGGGGTGGCCAATCGACGTAGCGGCGGGTCGGGTTTGTGCCGTGTTCGAGCAATGACGCTTGCGGAGTATTCCCGCCGCATACGGGCTAGGACGCCCGCGGGGTATTTCTGCCGCGTTCGGGCTAGGGCGCTACCCGGCTGTTGCCCTCCTCGCTAGTAGGACGACATGATTGACACGACGTTGTTTTCTCGGGTGAGGAAGGGCGCGCACGGCATAGCCGGGGCAGGGGCACTCAGCCGTTGGCAGTGAGCCGATGAGAATAAAAAAGCCGGGCCACTGCATGCAGCGGCCCGGCTTTGGGTATGTAAAGGTGGGGCTTAGTTCATCTGGCCCATCACCGTCAGCGCGGCCAGCGTGGGGGTGGGGTGGCCGCCGGCGTCTTCCAGGGTCACGGCAAAGGCCTGGGCGCTGGGAATGTCCTTCATGCGCTGCAGACTGTCGCCGGTGGCGGTGGTTTGCGCCAGCATGCCGGCATCCAGGGGTTTGCCGCGGTCCATGGCCCAGAGCTGGTACTGCTTGCCGGCGGGCGCGGGCGGCAGGCTCTTCACGTCCACGTACACGCGGCGGCTGACGGGGTTGTACATCACCCGGGCGCGGGCGCCGGGCGCCTGGGGCGTGCCGGTCATCACCACCATGCGGAACTGCTCGTCGCGCAGCACCCCGATTTCCTGGGTGCGGGCGGCCAGGCTTTTCTCCACGGCTTGGGTGGCGGCGGCGTAGCGGGCCTGCTCGGCCTGGGCCAGCACCAGCTGGTTTTCGGATTGCTGCCAGCGGCTATAGAACAGCCAGTTGGCGCCCAGGCTCAGCAGCAGGGCCACCGAGGCGGCAATGGCCAGCCAGCGGAAGCCGTTGCCGGCGGGTTCGGGGGCGGGCAGGGTGCGCACCACGGCTTCGGGGCCCGGAGCTTCGTAGCGCGGGGCGGGTTCGGGAGCCGCCGCGGCGGCCGGTGCTTGCGGGCGAATGGCTTGCTGGAAGTTGCCGAGCACCCGTTCGCGCATATCGGCGGGCGGCGTCACGGCGTGGGCTTCGGCGTAAAGGCCCAGGGCGCGCTGCACGGTGGTCAGCTCCGCCCGGATGGCCGGGTGTTCCGCGGCCAGCCGCTCCACCTCGGCCGCCTCGGCCGGGGAAAGCTGCTGCAGCGCGTACAGCTCAAGTTGGCCCGATTCGATGTATTCCTCGATGTTCACAGCTCAGGTTATCGGATCAGGGTGGAGAGGACTTTGATGGCGGCGCGGGCGCGGGTTTTCACTGTACCTAAGGGCATGTTCAACTCTTCGGCTACCTCGCTCTGGGTGTAGCCTTCGAAATACAGCAAGTCGACAATTTGGCGCTGCTCGGGGTTCAATTGGCGCGTAAGCTCCTGCAGCCCGATGTGCTCGGGCCGGAAGGAATCGACGGCGGGTTGGCGCTCGGCAGGACTCTCGTCCAGTGGCTGGCTGTGAGAACTTACGCGGTACTGGCGGGAGCGGATTTTGTCGATGGCTAAATTTCGGCACACGTTCAGCACCCACGTAAACAAGCGCCCTTTCGAGGCGTCGTAGCTCTGAAACGAATGCCAGATTTTCACCATCGCCTCCTGCAGCACGTCTTCGGCGTCTTCCTCGCGGCGCACGATGCGCAGAATGACGCCGTAGAGCGCGGCCGAGTAATTGTCGTAGAACTCCGTCATGGCGGCCTCGTCCTGGGCGCGCAGCCGGGCTACGAGTTGCTGTTCGGCGGCGGGGGGCGACTCGGGTAGCAAACTGGTCACGGTGTGGGAAGTAGGGCCGCCGCCGCGCCGGAGTGGGTGCGGGCCGGGGCCGGTCAAAAGTAAGGACAAAACGCAGACGGCAAGGGCAGGGCGGCCAACCCGGAGAGCAAAGAGTCGGTTATAGGAAGCAGCCGCGCGCTTTCCGCGTACGTACTTCCGGGGTTGCCGTTGCACTCCGATTTGCACTTTTGCCCATGCCCATCGAATCCTACAACCCGTATACCGGCCGCTTGTTGCGCCGCTTCCGCCCATTTGCCTGGTCGAAAGTCGAACGAATCCTGGCCCAGAGCCACCGCGCCGCCGCTGCGTGGCGCCTCAGCTCCTTTGCCGAGCGCGCCCGCCTGATGCGCCGCGCCGCCGCGCTGCTGCGCGAGCGGGCCGACGAGCTGGCCCGCCTCATGGCCCTGGAAATGGGCAAACCCGTCGTCGACGGCCGGGCCGAAGCGCAGAAATGCGCCCTGTGCTGCGACTACTACGCCGAGCACGCCGAGCAATTTCTGGCCGACGAAGAAATCAAGACCGAGGCGCGGCACTCCTTTATCAGCCACGAGCCGCTGGGCGTGGTGCTGGCCGTGATGCCGTGGAATTTTCCCTTCTGGCAGGTGGTGCGCTTTGCCGCGCCCGCGCTGATGGCCGGCAACGTGGGCCTGCTCAAGCACGCGTCCAACGTGCCGCAGTGCGCCCTGGCGCTGGAAAAGATTTTCCACGACGCGGGCTTTCCGCCGGCCACTTTCCGCTCCCTGCTCATCGGCTCCGACCTCGTCGGCAAGCTCATCGAAGACGACCGGGTGCGGGCCGTCACGCTCACCGGCTCCGAGCCGGCCGGGGCGCAGGTAGCCGCCACGGCCGGCGCGCAGATCAAGAAAACCGTGCTGGAGCTCGGCGGCTCCGACGCCTTCATCGTGCTGGCCGACGCCGACCTGGCGCTGGCGGCCAAAACCGCCGCCCAGGCCCGCATGATCAACGCCGGGCAGAGCTGCATTGCCGCCAAGCGCTTCATCGTGGAGAAGCCCGTCGTGAAGGAGTTTATCAGCCAGATGAAAACCCACCTGCTGGCCCTGCGCACCGGCGACCCGCTGCTGGAAACCACCCAGTACGGCCCATTGGCCCGCCCCGATTTGGCCGACGAGCTGACCGAGCAGGTCAACGACTCGGTGCAGGCCGGCGCCAAGGTGGAGCTGTTCGGCGGGCAGTCGGCGCCGGGCACGGCGCTGTTTCGGCCCATGATTCTGTCGAACGTGAAGCCCGGGCAGCGCGCTTACCACGAGGAACTGTTCGGCCCGGTGGCCCTGGTGCTCGAAGCCAAGGACTCCGACGACGCCATCCGCTTGGCCAACGACTCGCGCTTCGGGCTGGGCGCCGCCATCTGGACCCGGGACGTGCGCCGCGGCGAGGCGCTGGCCCGGCGCATCGAGGCCGGGGCGGTGTTCGTCAACGCCTTGGTGAAGTCCTCGCCCGAAATGCCGTTTGGCGGGGTGAAGAAGTCGGGCTACGGCCGGGAGCTGAGCTACCTGGGCATCCGCGAGTTTGTGAACCAGAAGTCGGTGTGGGTGGCGCCGGCCCCCCAGGCCGAGGGCAAGAAAGTGGAGTAATTGTGTTAGGGTCTGTGGACAGTAAGCAAAAAGAACGTCATGCTGAGCCCCGCGAAGCAACTATACCGCTTCGTTGTCCGGTAGAGCTGCTTCGCGGGGCTCAGCATGACGTTCTAAAAAGCATTGGAGTGCTCTTTTGAGTTACTGTCCACACACCCTAGAGAAAAGTCGCTTTGAACTATCTAGAGACTTGAGCTGACGGCTGCTTGTCGCCGCGGCGGAAGGCGAAGCCAAATTTCGCTTGTTCCTCCAGGCCGTCAGGTCAAGCTGGTTGAATGCCGGTCAACGAAGCAGTAGCGAGGCTTGGCTTTCCGCCGCGGCGGAAAGCGGACGCCACGTGGAGCGTAACGTTCTGGGGTGTTGCCCGCTCGGCCTCACGCACCGGCTCAGGCGTAGCCCAGCACCCGGTACACCACGTAGCCGCTGAGTTCGTGCAGCAGCAGGCTCCAGCGGCTGAGCGCATCGGCGTCGGGTATCAGCCAGTAGCTGGGCGCGGCGCTGCGGTCGGTGGTGACGAAGCCGGCCGGAAAGGGTGTCGGGTGCAGGCCCACGCGCTGAAAGCAGCCCAGGGCCCGGCGCTGGTGAAAGGCGGAGGTGATGAGCACCAGCGACTTCACGTCGGGGTGGTGGGCCAGCAGCTCCTTGGTGTAGAGGGCGTTTTCGCGGGTGTTGCGGCTGCGCTCTTCCAGCCAAATGTCGCGGGCCGGCACGTCGGCCAAGCGCAGGAGCACGTACAGCTCGCGCGCCTCGGTGCGGCCGCGCGCGCCCTCGAGCAGCCCCGAACCCCCCGAAATGATGATGCGCCGGATGCGGCCGGCCCGGTACAGCCACAGGGCGTTGGTGAGGCGGTCGGCGCCGCGGCCCAGGTACACCCGGTCGTGCGGCGACTTGCGCCCGTCGCCGATGCCGGTGAGCAGCACGCCCGCGTCGTGGGGGCCGCCGAGCCGGCGCAGCCCCACCGGCGGCAGCTCCCAGGCCAGCAGGGCTTCGTTGACGAGGGCGTTGTTGGTACCGAGCAGAAACAGCCCGAGCACGACCAGCAGCAAGGTGCGGCGGCGGGCCGGGCGGCGCGTGAGCAAAGCGGCCAGCAGCAGCCCGAGCAGCCACAGGGCCGGCAGCAGCAGAAAGTCGAGGAGTTTGGAGAGCAGGAAAAACACGGCCGCAAAGCTACGCCGCGGCGCCATTTGGTTGGCGGCCGGCCCCGCGGGCGCGGACGCCGCAGCGCCTCCGCCTTACGCCCGGAGCGGTACGAAAGCCCGCAGACGGTCGAGCATCTGCCGCACGTCGGCTTCGGTGGTCAGTGCGTCGCACTCCAGCAGCTGGCCCTGGCAGTAGCTCACGAAGAACGGGGCCACTTTCTGCTGCATCAGCTTTTTGGCTACCGGGTTCTGGTCGGAATTCAGGCGCAGAAACAGAATGGGTTCGTAGGCCGGGTCATCGGCAAACTGGGCGAAGGGCGGGGCCAGCAGCTCGCAGACGGCGCAATTCGCGGAGGTGAACTTGGCGAAGACCTTCAGGTGGTCGTGGGTGTAATGGCGGAGGCCTTCGTCGTCGGTGTCGTGTACGCGCTGGCGGTTGGCGTCTTTCATGGGGGCGGGCGAGGGTAAAGCAGCGGGCGGAGCCAAGATGCCCGCTTGTACGAAAACCGCCGGCCCGCGGCTCAAAACCGGATAAATCCAAACGCCCCGGGCCAGGCCGGCAACGACCTAACCCGGGGCGCCCGTTGGAAGCCGGCGGCCTTAGCGTAGCATCATCCGGCGGATGTACTTCACCGGGGCGCTGCCGTAGCTGAGAAACTGCTCGTTGAAGTTTTTCAAGTCGAAGGACTTGCCTTGTTTTTGCTTCAGCTCGTCGCGCAGGGCCATGATTTCGCTGTAGCCGGTGAAGTAGGAGCTGAGCTGCACCTGGCTGAGCGTGGCGCGGCGCCACTTGTTGCGCGCTTCCGCCTCCTCCTGAAAGCCGTCGCGCATGAGCAGCTGCACGGCCTGGGGCTCGGCGATGGTGCCCGTCTGCACGAGGTGGTCGAGGATGGTGTTGAGCGTCACGCGCATGTTCCACTTGTCCCACATCAGCCAGATTTCGTCGGAGCCACCGGCGTAGCCGCTTTCCAGCATCATGCGCTCGGCGTACACGGCCCAACCCTCGATCATGGCTCCGTTGCCGAGCACTGCTTTGATGATGCTGGGCGAGCGGTTGGCGTACACGAGCTGGGTGTAGTGGCCCGGAATGGCTTCGTGGATGTTGAGAATCTGCAGGGTATAGTCGTTGTACTCGCGCAGGTAGCTTTCGGCCTGGGCGGCGGGCTGCCCGTCCAGCGGCTCCACGTTGTAATAGGTGTCGGCGCCCTTGTCGTAGGGCCCCGGGGCCGAGACGGAGGCGCCCGCACCCGAGCCGCGCATGTACAGCGGCGTTTCGCGCACCACTAGCGGCTTGGTGGGGTCCTGGGTGAGCAGCTTCTTGGCGTCGACGAACTGCACGAGCTGCGGAATCTGCTGGCGCACCGCGGCCACGAAGCCGGCCGGCGGGGCGTGCTTCTCCGAGAGTTTGCGAATCACCTCCCGGATGCGGGCGAGCGTGTCGGCGGGCAGGGGCTGGCCGGCAAAATACTTTGGCCAGAGGCGGGTGGCGCGCCGGTTCATGTCTTGCAGCAACTCCTGCTTGTGGGCCTGGGCGCGGCGAAACACATCGTCGGCCGAGGCGCTGGCCACGATGTCGTAGCGGAATTTCTGCTCGAACAGCTCGGGCCCGATGCGGAAGCTGCGCCGGGCCTGGGGCCGCAGCTCCTTGTCCAGAAAGTGCACGTACTCCTGCATGGCCTGCCGAGTGGTTTCGATGCGGGCGCGCAGCTCGTCTTTCTCGCGGGCGGGCAGCTCGGCGCGGTTCACGGAGTCGAGCAGGGCCGGCCCGAACACCTCCAGGCCGCCGCGGTTCTGCAGAATGGCCAGTTCCAGGTGCTCCTTGGTGGGGTTGCGCAGGTTGTTTTCGGCGGCGGCGTAGTACTCCGTGGCCCGGTTGATTTTGCTGGAAATGCTGCGCAGGCGGGCGGCCAGCGGCTGGTAGCGCCCGTTCAGGATTTCGGCTACCGGCTCGGAGAGGTTGTACTGGGCCGGGTTCCACTCCCAGCCGCGCAGCGTGTCGTTTTGCCAGCGCGTGGTCCGCAGCTGGTTGACCATCATCAGGTAGTCGGTCTGGTTGTTGGGCGAGAGGCTGTCGAAGGCAAAGCCCCGCAGCTCCTTGAGCCCGCGGGCGGCGGCTTGGTTTTCCACCTGCCGGCGCCCGGCCGTCGGGATGAAGAGCACGGCGTCGTACTTGTGAAAGCCCTGCGAGGACGCCCAGCCGGGGTTGTAGTACCAGAGCGAGTCGATAAACCGCTCCTTGTAGCGGTCGAAGCCGATGTCGGCGGGCGAGGCCTGGGCGGAGTCGGAGTCGGCGCGGCGCTGGCAGGCAGAGGTGCTCAGCGCACCGGCCACAACGAGCAAGCCCAGCAGGCGGGAGTAGGAGTGGGGCATAGACGAAACGGTTGGGCCGACAAGGTAGCGGCAAATCCGGCCGGGGCAGCACGCCCGCCGGCCCCAGCGGCGCCGGGGCCCCACGCCCGCGCGGCCTACCGGCCCGGGCGGGCCGGTATTTTCACCGCTGCCCGGGCGCACTTGTACGGTTGTGTTGTATTTTCTCCGGACTTTTGGGCTTTCTTCCCCTTATGCACGGCACCATCTTTACCCTGCTCAAGCGCTACGTGCAGACGCAGTACGACCACAGCGCCTGGATCCGCCTCGTGGAAGCGGCCGGCATCAGTGGCCTGGACTTCGACCACAAGCACGTGTACCCCGACGAGCACATGTACGCCCTGGTGGGCCATGCCGCCGCGATGACCGGCATTCCGGCTGCCGAGCTGCAGGAAAAATTCGGCGAGTACCTCGTGCCCGACCTGCTGTATATGTACCAGAAGCTCATGGACCCGAGCTGGCGCACCCTGGAAATGCTGGAGCACACCGAGCAGGTGATGCACAAGCGGGTGCGCGAGGAGCACGAAGACAACGCCCCGCCTGTGCTCGACGTGCGCCGCGTGGGCCCCGACGAGGTGGTGGTGGAGTACGTGTCGAAGCGGCGCATGGGCGCGCTGGCCGTGGGCATCGTGCGCGGCCTGGCCGTGTACTTCGACGAGGCCGACCGCATCGAGGTGACGCCCACCACCCGCGAAGACGGGGAGCACGTGCACATTCGGGTGCGCCGGCGGGCATAACTTCCCGCCGCCTTCCTTTTCACCCGGCCGCCAATCCGAACTCCGCGCGGCTACGTTTGTTGACCTTACTATGGACAAGAGCACCTACTACAACCCGGCCGACTTGGCCAAATTTGGCAACATCACCGAGTGGCAGGCCGACATGGGCCGCAAGTTCTTCGACTACTACGGAGAGGTCTTCAAGGAAGGCGCCCTTTCGGAGCGCGAAAAAGCCCTGATTGCCCTGGCCGTGGCCCACGCCGTGCAATGCCCCTACTGCATCGACGCTTACACCACCGACTCCCTGCAAAAGGGCGCCGACGAAGCCCAGATGATGGAGGCCGTGCACGTGGCCGCGGCCATCAAGGGCGGGGCGGTGCTCGTGCACGGGGTGCAGATGATGAACAAGGCCAAGGAACTCTCGATGTAGCATTTGATGTGCTGATGTGTTGCATGCGCTGGAATGACCATCAGCACATCAGCACATTAACCAATGAACGTGAAACGACTCTTGCTGATGTGGTCTGCCCTGCTGGCGCTGGCCGGTTGCGGCTCGGCCCAGACGAAAACGCCCGCCCAGGACGTGTCGCCGGCGTACGCGGCCCTGCTCAAGACCATGTACAAGAACACGGTGCCCACCGTGACGGCCGCCGAGCTGGCGCAGCTGCGCCAGCAGCGGCCGGGCCTGGCGCTGCTCGACACGCGCACCGCCGCGGAGTACAACGTAAGCCACCTCGCCGGGGCCCGGTTCGTGGATTACGACGCCTTCACGGCCGCTGCCGTGCGCGACTTGCCCCGTGAGCAGCCGGTGGTGGTGTACTGCTCGGTGGGGGTGCGCTCCGAGCGCATCGGCGAGCAGCTGCGGGCCCTAGGCTTCCGCGACGTGCGCAACCTCTACGGCGGCCTCTTCCAGTGGTCGAACGAAGCCCGCCCGCTCGTCGACGCCCACGGCCCGACGCAGCGCGTGCACCCGTACTCGGCCCTGTGGGGCGCCTGGCTTACCCGCGGCGAAAAAGCCTACAACTAATGTGCTGATGCGTTGGAAGGAGCTGGGGGCTGATGGCCGTTTTGTCATCAGCACCTCCGCTCATTTCAGCTCAGCAGCACACCACCGCATTAGCACATTACCCGACGTGTCCGACGAGCACCTGCTCATCTTCGCCCGCTACCCCGAGCTGGGCAAGGTGAAAACCCGTTTGGCCGCTGGCCTCGGCGAAGAAGCGGCCCTGAGCATCTACCGGCAGCTGCTGGCGCACACCCGCGCGGCCGTGGCCCCGCTGCCCGCCGCCCGCACGCTCTGGCTGGCCGCCGCCCCGCCCCCGGCCGCGGGGCCGCTCTGGCCCGGCACCGCCCAGCAGCTGCAGCCCGTCGGGGCCGACCTGGGCCAGCGCATGGCCCACGCCTTTGCCGCGGCCTTTGCCCAAGGCGCCCGGCGCGTGGTCGTCATCGGCACCGACTGCCCGGGCCTGCGCACCGAACTGCTGGCCACGGCCTTCGAGCAGCTGCGCCACCACGACGTGGTGCTCGGGCCGGCGGCCGACGGCGGCTACTACCTGCTGGGCCTGGGCCAGCCGCAGCCGGCACTGTTCGAGGGCATCCGTTGGAGCACCGACTCGGTGCTGCGCGACACGCTGGCCATTGCCGAGCGGCAGCGCCTGACCGTGGCCCGGCTGCCCACCCTGCAGGACGTGGACACGGCCGAGGACTGGCAGCGCTGGCAAGCCGCGGCGCAGGGCTGACGGCTGGCGCGTACCTTGCGCCGCTATTTCGCCGCGTATGCTTGCTTGTTCTTTTCGTTTCGCCCTTCGCTTCTGCACCGGGGCACTGCTTGGGGCTTTGCTGCTCCCCGGTTGCGGCCCGTCGGACCCGGCCACCGAGCGGGCCGGCGCCGACCAGTACCCACAGGCGCTGACGCCGCTGCACCGGTATTTCAACGTGCATTGGGCCCAGCACAAGCGCTGGGACGACGGCCTGGCCGAAGTGGCGACTTACGCGGCCCAGCGGGTAGTCTACGACCAGCCGCGGGCCTACGAGCTGACCATCATCACGGTGAAGGAGGACTTTAACCGGGCCTTCGACGTGAAAACGGACGATTACCAGCGCGAGGACCTGTTTGCGGTGATGAAGGTCAACGAGTTCTGCCAGATTCCGACCGACAATTACCCCTACCACTACCTCACCTCCCTGTTTTTCCGGCGCGAGGACCCGCTGCAGCTGCACAAAATGACCAGCTCTTCCCAGGAGTGGTGCGGCAACACGTTCAAGGCCCTCACCCAGCAGTCGCAAGGGTACCAGCTGAGCTACAACTCCTACTGGGACGGGCAGGGCACCGGGCAGCGCACGCTGCCCTTGGATGTGGTGCTCGAAGATGCCTTGCCCTACACCCTGCGCAGCCTGCGCTTCAACGACGAGCCGCTGTTTGAGCTGAACGTGCTCGAAACCCAGCAAACCAGCAAGGCCGCCGAGCCCAAGCGCTACCGCGCCGAAGTGCGCACCGCCCGCGCCGCCGACGGCGAGGCCCCGCGCCCGGCCTGGCGCGTGAGCGTGCGCCTGGAGCGCGGCAAGGACAACGTGTACTGGTTCGACCAGCAGTACCCGCACTTGCTGCTCAAGCACACCGCCTGGGACGGCCGCACGCTGCTGCTAAAAACCGAGCGGCGCTACGCCTACTGGCAGCACTAACGTAACGACGACGCCTCGCGTCGCGGCCGGCGCTGAAGCTGCGCGTGCGGGCGGCGTCGCTCCGCCGAAGCGCATGTGCTTCAGCAATTAAGCCGCCTTGCGTCGCCGCAACACCCGCGTTTTGTATTGCACAAGCCGGGTTTTGTATAGGCCGGCGGCCCAGACGGGGCGGCACCTTTGCAGGGTAATCATTCACCGTAATTTCTCTGCAAATGAATACCCTCAACCGAGTAGCCCTGGGCAGCCAGGGCCTGCAAGTGCCCGTCGAAGGGCTGGGCTGCATGGGCATGACCGGCGGCGTGGGCGGCATGAGCGTGTACGGCGCCGCCGACGAGGCCGAAAGCCTGCGCACCCTGCACCGCGCCCTGGAGCTGGGCGTGAACCTGCTGGACACGGCCGACCTCTACGGGCCCATGCACAACGAGCGGCTGCTGGGCCGCGCCATTGCCGGCCGCCGCGCCGAGGTCATCCTGGCCACTAAGTTCGGCTTTGAAGTCGACGAGCAGGAGCAGTTCACCGGCCGCCTCAACGGGCAGCCCGCCTACGCCCGCAAAAGCCTCGAACGTTCCCTGCGCAACCTGGGCACCGACTACGTGGACCTCTACTACCTGCACCGGGCCGACCCGCAGGTGCCCATCGAAGACACGGTGGGCGAGATGAGCCGGTTCGTGGAAGAAGGCAAGGTGCGCTACCTGGGCCTTTCCGAAGTCGGGCCCGACCTGCTGCGCCGGGCCCACCAAGTGCACCCGCTCACCGCCCTGCAAACCGAGTACTCGCTGTTCGACCGCGGCGTGGAGGAAACCGGCGCCCTGCAGGCTGCCCGCGCGCTTGGCATCGGCTTCGTGGCCTACTCGCCCCTGGGCCGCGGCTTCCTCTCGGGCGACATCAAAAGCCCCGACGACTTCGAGGCCGACGACTCGCGCCGCCTGTTTCCGCGCTACCAGGGCGAGAATTTCTATAAAAACCTGGCCCTGGTGGAAAAGCTGCAGCAACTGGCCGCCGCCAAGGGCGTGACGGCCGCGCAACTGGCCCTGGCCTGGGTGCTGGCCCAGGGCGTGGTGGCCATTCCGGGCACCAAGCGCCGCACGTACCTGGAGCAGAACGTGGCCGCGGCCGCCATTGCTTTCACCGCCGCCGAGCTGGCCGGCATTGACGCCATCATGCCCGTCGGCGCCGCGGCGGCGGGCGAGGCGTACCCGGCAGGCTTCTAGCGTTCCGACTGGCTGCAATGGCCGCGCAATAGCGTACTTGCCGGCTCAGCACTTTGTATGATGAGCGACTTTGTAGGCTATTGCGCGGCCCAGGTGGCCGATGACGCCCTCGGCCTGACGTTCCCGGTGGCGGTGTTTTACCCCACCGCTGCCCCGGCCCAGCCCGAACCCATCGGCCCGTACCAGCTCGACGTATCCCGCGACGCGGCGCCGCAGCCCGGGCCGTGGCCGCTGGTGCTCGTGTCGCACGGCACCGGCAGCTCGGGGCTGGTGCACCGCAACCTCGCCCTGGCGCTGGCCCGCCGCGGCTACGTGGTGGCCCTGCCCGAGCACCCGCACAACAACCGCGACGACGACAGCTGGGCCCACACCCCGCAGAACCTGCAGGCCCGGCCTCGGCACCTGCAGCTCACCATCGACCACCTGCAGCAGGACGCGCGCCTGGCTCCGGTGCTACGCCCTGATGCCGTAGCGCTGATTGGCCATTCGCTGGGCGGCTACTCGGCTTTGGCATTGGCTGGGGGCCGGCCCGTGAGCGTGCCGCGCACCGCCGCCGACGGACCTCCCCAGCCCATTCCGGTGCCCGCCGCCGATGCGCGGGTGCGGGCGCTGGTGCTGCTGGCGCCGGCGCTGCCCTGGTTTATGGCCGAAGGCAGTTTGGGCGGGGTGCACCTGCCGGTGCTGGCGCTGGCGGGCGAGCAGGACGAGCACATCCCGCCCGTTTTTGTGGAGCAGGTGCTGCGCGGGCTGCCCGACGCCAGTCGGCTGGACTACCGCGTCGTCGCCAATGCGGGGCATTTTTCCTTTCTGAGTCCATTTCCGCCGGCGCGGGTGAGCCCGCAGTTTCCGCCCTCGCAGGACCCGCCGGGCTTCGGCGACCGGGCCCGTTTTCACGCCGAGGAACTGTATCCGGCCATTGCCGCCTTCCTCGGGCGCTTTCTCTGATTTGGCTGTTAGTAGCTTATGAAACCCGCCGCCCCGCCTTTTCGCCTGCTCGCCACGGTGAGCGACTTTGCCGCGCACTTCGGCTTTCCGCCGCCGGCCCACCCGCTGCTCACGGTGGTCGACTTAGCCCACCACCGCCACCCGCCGGTGACCGGGCCGGCCCTGCGGCAGCTCTACATCGTCACGCTGAAGAAAAACCTGAAGGGCCAGCTGCAGTACGGCCGCCGCAGCTACGACTTCCGCGAGGGCGTGCTGGCCTTTTACGCCCCCGGCCAGATGTGCACGGCCGACGCCTCGGTGGACGTGTCGGAAATCGAGGGCTGGATGGTGGTGTTTCACCCCGACTTGCTGGCCCGCTACCCGTTGGGCAAAAAAATCACCGGCTACGGCTTTTTCTCCTACCTCGTGAGCGAGGCTCTGCACCTCTCGGCCCGCGAAGAGCAGCAGCTGAACGGCCTGTTTCGCGCTCTGCAGGAAGAGCACCAGCAGCCCGTCGACGCCTTCAGCCAGGACGTGCTGGTGGCCCAGCTGGAGTTGCTGCTGAGCTACGCCAACCGCTTCTACCACCGGCAGTTTCTCACGCGCCGCACCGCCGAGCACGATTTGCTCAGCCGCTTCGAGGAGCTGGTCACGGCCTACTTCGCCCGCGACGACCAGGAGCAGCCCCTGCCCACCGTGCAGCACTTCGCCGACGCGCTGCACGTGTCGCCGGCCTACCTGAGCGACCTGCTGCGCACGCTCACCGGCCAAACCACCCAGCAGCACCTGCACCACGCCCTCATCGACAAAGCCAAGCGCCTGCTGCTGACCACCTCGCTGACGGTCAACGAAACAGCGTTTCAGCTCGGCTTCGAGTACCCCCAGTATTTCAGCCGCCTCTTCAAAAGCAAAACCGGCCAGACGCCCGCCGCATTCCGGTTTTCGGCGCAATAGAGTTGGGGGCGGCAGCGGCGCTTCGGTAAGCGGCGGGTCGACTGCGCTGCGACGGGCTTCCCGAGCGGCCCCGGACTGCTGCGGTAGCTGCACGCGCCATTCCGTTTCCACTTAGCACGACCTGCTTTTCCCGGAGCACGGCTCTGAAGGCGGGCGCCGCTAAGCCGCTGCCGGCGGCGCTAGGTGCGCGGCGCGGTGGCGGCGCCAATCCCAGGCTGCCGCCAGCAGCACGCCCAGGTATTCTAGCGCCACGAGACCAAGGTGTTCCTGGTAGGCGCTGCTGCGGTAGGTGGCGTAGGAAAGCGTAGCCAGCGCCGCCCAGGTAGCCGGGTAGCGCCAGCCGGTAAAGCAGTTCAGCGCCACCAGCGGCGTGAGGTACCAAGGGTGCACGGTGGTGGCCAGCAGGTAGTAGAGCGTAAAAGCCAGCAGCGCCGCCCGCGGCAGCGTGGCCAGCGTGGGACGTCGTTCGAAGGCCATCAGCACGAGTACACCGAAGGCAGCTTCAGCAGCCAGGGCCGTGCCGAGCCGGGCAATTTCGTTGTAGCCGGTGAGCCAGTAGCCGACGGCGCGCAGCAGGTAGTACACGCTGGCGTTGAACTCGAAGGAGTGAAAATACAGGTCGAGGCTGCGGCCGATGTTGCGCAGCAGCGCCGCCGAGGCGAAGGGCGCGAAGGCCGCGGCCAGGGACGCCGCCAGCGCCAGCCCGAAGCGCAGGGTGCGGCCCCAGCCTAGGCGGCGCAGCAGCAGCGGCAGGGCCAGCAGCGGGGTGAGCTTGGCGGCCACGCCCAGCGCCAGCGCCCCCGCGGCCAGCACCAGTCGGCCGCGGGCGAGCAGCCAGCAGGCGGCCAGCACGCCGGCAATGACCACGGCTTCGAAGTGCAGATTGCCCACCAGCTCGGCCACCACCAGTGGGTGCAGCAGGTAAAGCAGAGCCCGGTCCGGATCCTGCCCAAACCGGCGTAGCAGCCCCACCAGCAGCAGAGCCGTAGCCGCTTCGGCCAGCAGCAGCGCCAGCCGCAGCACCACGATCTGCGCCCGCTCCGACGCCGGAAACAGCCGCACGGCCAGCCCAAACAGGGCCTGGCAGACCGGCGGGTACACCGAATAGTAGTGCGGGGAGTTTAGGTGCTGATACAGCCCGGGCGTGAGCTGGGGCGCGCCCGTCAGCGGGCCGCCACCGGCCCGGTACTCGTCGGGGCGGTGCAGGAAGGGGCTATGGCCGGCCGCCACTAGGGCGCCGTCCCAGCGGAAGCGGTGGTAGTCGTCGGACAGCGCGGGCGTGGCGGGCAGCCACAGCAGGCGCAGCAGCAGGGCCAGCAGCAGGCCGGCGCGCAGCGGCAGGCGGTAGTGCAGCAGCGCCGCGTACGCCAAGGTGCCCAGGCCAAACAGCGTAAGCAGCTGGGCGGTAGCCGGGCGCGGGGTGAAGTAGGCCAGGCCGAGTTGGGTGGCCGTCAGCAGGGCAGCGGCCAGGCCCAGCAACGTGGAGCGCCGGGCCGCGCTCATGACTGCCGCGCGTGCCGCACGCTGTAGTAGACCACCGCCGCATAGCCGGCCGTCAGCAGCAGGTGAAAGGGCAGCAGGCCGTAGTTACCGTAGCGGAACGCGAGGAAGATGCCGCCGGCAAAGTACAGGGCCAGCAGCGCTTCGAGCACCGTCTGCCCGTTGACCGAGCCGGTGCGGTAGCGGCGGCCGCGGGCCGTACCCGGCTGCCCGCTCAGCCCCGCCTTGGGCGTGCGCACGAAGGGGGTGAGCCGGCCGGCTAGGCCGGTGAGCACCGCCCAGCCGTTGTGCAGCGACAGGCCCATCGAAATCGAGAGGAAGAGCAGCAGCTTGGGCGCGAAGGGCCGGCCGCCGGCCGCGCGCCCGCCGTTCCAGCGCCAGGCGGCGTAGTAGTAGGCCACCAGCGGCAGCAGGCTCAGCACCGAGAGGCCCGCCAGCCGGAAAGGCCAGCGCAGGGCGGGCTCGGCGGTTTGCACCAGCAGCAGCGGAACGCTCAGCAGGCCCATCAGCAGCACGGCCACAAACACGGCGCTGTTGAGCAGGTGGGCGGTGGCGTAGAGCTTGGTGCGCAGCGGCAGCGCGGTGCTGCGCCACACCCGGCCCAGGTGCTTGCGGGCGGTTTCGGCCCCGCCCTTGTTCCAGCGGTGCTGCTGCGAGCGAAGCGCGTCCATCTGCGCGGGCAGCTCGGCCGGGGCCACCACCGCGGGCAGGTAGCGAAACTGCCAGCCCGCCAGCTGGGCCCGGTAGCTCAGGTCCAGGTCTTCGGTGAGCGTATCGGCCTGCCAGCCGCCGGCCTGCTCGATGCACGCACGGCGCCACACCCCGCCGGTGCCGTTGAAGTTGATGAAGTGGTGGCCCGCGTTGCGCCCCACTTGCTCCACCAAGAAGTGCGCGTTCAGCCCGAAGGCTTGCAGCTCGGTGAGCAGGGAGTCGCCCTCGTTCAGGTGGCCCCAGCGCGTTTGCACCACGCCCAGCCCCGCGTCGGCCAGGAAGTAGGGCACGGTGCGGCGCAGAAAGTCGGGGGCGGGCACGAAGTCGGCGTCGAAAATGGCCACCAGCTCGCCGGTGGCGGCGCGCAGGCCGTAGGCCAGGGCCCCGGCCTTGTAGCCTTGCCGGTCGGGCCGGCGCACGTGTTCGATGTTGAGGCCGCGGGCGCGGTGGTGGGCCACCCGCTCGGCGGCCAGGGCCACGGATTCGTCGGTGGAGTCGTCGAGCACCTGAATCTGCAGGCGCGCGGCCGGGTAGTCCAGCGCGGCGGCCGCGTCGATGACGCGCTCCACCACGTTCAGCTCGTTGTAGACGGGCAGCTGCACCGTCACGCGGGGCCAGCGCTGCGCGTCGGCGGGCAGGGGCGGGGCGGGCAGTTGGGCGGCCCCGGCGTAAGCGCGGCGGGCCAGGCGGGTGAGGCGCCACTGCGCGAGGCTGAAGGCCAGCACGAACAGCAGGCACAGCCCGTAGATCACCAGCAGCAGAATTTCTAGCCCAAGCATCGGTTGGCGGGCGGGGTAAGCAACAACTTCATCGGCCCGGCAAAGGTACGCCCTGCGGCGCGGTGGTCCTTAGCCACGGGCGTAGCGGAAGATGGTCCACAAGATCTTGTAGCCCGCCCCGAGGGTGCCCTTCACCGTGCCCGATACTTTCGACACGCCGATGCGGCGCCGGTAGCGCACCGGTACCTCGGCGCAGCGCAGGCCCTGCTTGGCGGCTTTGAGCTGCATTTCCACCGTCCAGCCGTAGGTCTGGTCCTGCATGTCGAGGCGGCGCAGCGCGTCGGCGCGGATGGCGCGAAACGGGCCCAGGTCGGTGAAGCGGGCCCCGTAGAGGCGGCGCAGCAGCGTTGTGGCCAGCCAGTTGCCGAAAATCTGCTGGGGCAGCATGGCCCCCGGCTCGCGCTGGCCCAGGGCCCGGGAGCCGATGACCAGGTCCACGCCGTCTTCCAAGATGGGGCGTACCAGCTCGGGCAGCTGCTCGGGGTAGTCCGAATAGTCGCCGTCGAGAAACACGATGATGGCGGGCTGCTCCGGGGCGGGGCGCGCGTAGCAGTGAGCCATGCCGCGCAGGCAGGCGAAGCCGTAGCCGGGGCGGTCTTCGCGCAGCACGGTGGCCCCACCGGCGCGGGCCGGGGTGGCCGTGTCGTCGGTGGAAGCGTTGTCGACCACGATTACCTCGCGCACCCAGTCCCGGGGAATGTCGGCCAGCACGGGCCCGATGCTGCGGGCTTCGTTGTGGGCCGGGATGATGATGTCGATGAGCGGAAGCGGGGTAGGCGGGGGGGGAGAAAGGGGCATGCAGCGCGAATCAGGGCGCAAAAGTGCGCAGAAGCCGGCCGGCGGCAACCGGCGCGGCAACGGAAATATTACTCGGGGCGGCGGCGCTGCAGCACCCGGCGGTGCCAGCGGCCGGCGCGGTTGCTGGTGTGCAGCTCGGCTTCCTCCGTCAGAATCAGGTACAAGCTATAGCCAAATACGAAGGCCGTGGCCCCGCTCAGCAGCCAGCCCCAGCTCCGGGTAAAGGCCATGTAAAAGTCGTAACACATGACCGCGCCGGGCACGGCGGCCGCCAGCACGGCCAGGCGCCGCGAAGGCCGTGGCTGCTCAAACAACAGGGTGGCCAGAAACGCCGTCAGCAGCACCGTTTGGTGAATGGCTTCGCCCATCCACCAGGGCAGCAAGTTGTTGAAGCCGATGAAGCGCGACACGGCGCGCAGCACGTAGGCCAGCGCGGCCGCTTCCACGATGGCCAGCAGCAGGGGCAGCAAGGGACGGAGTACGGGTCGGGCCATAGGCACGGGCTAGGGGGAAGGCAGACGGGGGCCAGCGGGCCGCGGCGGGCAGCCGGCCCGGCGGCGCTGCACATACGCGCCGGGCGGGCCGGGCGGTTTTACCCGGCGCCGGCGCATTCAGGCCTTCCAATATACCTTTTTCAGCCCAGCCCAGGCCCAGCTGCCACCCGCAAACGTCCATTCCGGCCGCCTAACCCGGCGTTTGCCACCCGCGGGCCGCAGCCCACGGGGCGCCGGCATTGCTGAACCAAACCGGGCTGCTACTTTTAGCAGCTTTTTACGTCCGAATCTCAGCCGCTTACCCGTGCCTCCGTCCTCCCGCCTGCAAGCGCTGCATTCGTACGATATCCTGCACTCCGCGCAGGAGCCCTTGTTCGACGACCTGGCCGCCCTGGCTGCCTATATTTTCAGCGTGCCGGTGGCGCGCATTGCTTTCGTGGCCGACGAGGAAGTGTGGCACAAGGCCAGCACCGGCATGGAAGCCCAGCAGGCGCTGCCGCTGGCGCAGAGCATCTGCCCCCAGGCCGTGCGCCACGACTTGCCGGTGCTGGTGTTTCCCGACCTGAACGCGCACCCCGAGCACAGCACGCCGGCCATGCGCGCCGAGCGGGTGGCCTTCTACGCCGGCGCCCTGCTGCGCACCCCGCAGGGCCAGGCCATCGGCACGCTGTGTGTGGCCGACTACGTGCCCCGCGAGCTGACCGACGCCGAGCAGCAGATGCTGGTGCGGCTGGCCGACCTGGTGGTGCTGGCCCTCGACGCGCGCCGGCAGCTGAGGGCCGGGGCCGGCAATGCCGCCTGGGAGAAGCTGCGCGGCGAGGCCGAAACCGAATTGCACAATCAGATGGCCCTGGTGCGCTACCTGAAAGTGCGCAGCAGCGGGCTGGTGCCCGTGCCGGCCGATTTGCTGGAAGAAGTCGGCCGGCGCCTGGGCGAAGTAATTGCCATTTTCAAAGCCGCCGAACAGGCGTAAGCCGCAAACCTCCCCGCGGTAGGGCCGTAAGTGCCTAATTCTTGCGTGCTTTATGCACTCCCCAACGTCAGCCTCCTATCACGAGGATTGCCCATGCCATCCTACACCCAGCCCGCTTCGCTTGTGCCGGCCCACGAACCGGCGCGGCTGCGTACGCTTTACCGGTACGAGATTCTGAACACCACTCCGGAGCCCATTTTCGATGACTTTGTGGCCCTGGCGGCGCAGTTGTTCAAGCTGCCTATCTCGCTGATTTCCCTGGTCGACCAGGATACCGTGTTTTTCAAGGCCAACGCCGGTCTGCCCGGCCTGGTGGCGGTACCCCGGGCCGACAGCCTGTGCTCGGCGGCCGTGCTCGAGCACACGCCCATTGCCTTTCCCGACTTGCAGCAGGAGCGCTGCGACCTGGTGAACCCGGCCGTGGCCGAAGCCGCCGGCCTGCGCTGCTACGCCGGCGCCCCGCTGCGCATGACCGACGGCCTCAACATCGGCACCATGTGCGTGATTGGACGCGAGCCGCGCGACTTCACCGAGGCCGAAAGCGCGTTGCTGCTACGCCTGGCCGAACTGGTCAGCCGCACCATCGAACTACGGGCCCGGCTGCTGGGGTTCAGCCCCGACGCGTGGGAGCAGGCCCAGCGCGAACTGCAGGCGTACCTGCACGAAAGCTCCACGCTGGCGCGCTACTTGGTGGCCCGCACCGACGGCACCTTTCTGGCCGACGACGTGCTGCAAACCGTGCACCGCCGCCTCGACTTCATCGACAAGGCCCTGGGCCGCTTGCTAGCCTCCGAAGACGGCTACTCCTAGGCGGAACAGCAAGCCGACGTTTCTATCCCTGGACCCCAGCGGCAGGTGTAGGGCCAACGAGCGAGTAAACCAACGGCGCGGCCGAGGCAACGAACCTCGGCCGCGCCGTTGTGCGCGGGGCCTGGCACTGACCCTACTGCGCCGCCACCATCGGCTCGATGGTTTCGATGCTGCCGTCGGGGCGGCGCTTGAGCTCGGTCACTTTCACGTTGCGCAGGTGGGTTTTGCCCGATAGCTCCGTGTCGTGGTAGAAGATGTACCACTTGCCTTTGAACTCGATGATTGAGTGGTGCGTGGTCCAACCCTGCACCGGGTTCATGATGACGCCCTTGTAGGTAAACGGTCCGGTAGGCTTGTCGCCGACGGCGTAGACCAGCAAGTGGGTGTCGCCGGTGGAGTAGGAGTAGTAGTACTTGCCTTGGTACTTGTGCAGCCAGCCGCCCTCGAAAAAACGGCGCTTGGTGTCGCCGGCCAGCAGGGGCTTGCCGTTTTCGTCGAGGATTTTTACCTCCGTCACCGGCCCGGCAAAGGAGCGCATGTCCTTGCTCAACCGGGCCACCCGCGGGCCGTAGGCGGGCTCTTGCGGGGCCTGGTTGGGCGCCACTGTCGAGTCGTACTGCCCGCTGCGCCAGCGCTGCAGCTGCCCGCCCCAGATGCCGCCGAAGTACAGGTAGCTCTGCCCGTCGGCGTCGGTAAACACGTTGGGGTCGATGCTGTAGGAGCCGGCAATGGGCTTAGCATCAGCCTTGAACGGACCGGTGGGCGAGGTGCTGGTGGCCACCCCCAGGCGAAACACGTCCTGCTTGTCCTTCACCGGGAAATAGAGGTAGTAGGTGCCGTTCTTGAACTCCGCATCGGGCGCCCAGAGCTGCCGCCCGGCCCAGGGAATGTCCTTGATGTCCAGCGCCACGCCGTGGTCCGTCACCTTGCCGCCCACGCTGTCCATCGAGAGCACGTGGTAGTCGCGCATGGCAAAGTGGGCGCCGTTGTCGTCCTCCGGAATGCCGGCCTCGATGTCGTGAGAGGGGTAGATGTAGATGCGCCCGCCAAACACGTGGGCCGAGGGGTCGGCGGTGTAGATGTCGCGGACCAGCGGCTTCGAGAGAAACGTGGGCTTGGCGGCCGGAGCCGCCTGGGTTGAATCGGCGGGCGCAGCGGTAGTGGCTTCGGACGAGGACGAATTGCTCTGGCAGGCGGCACCGGCCAGCAGCAGCGGCAGGCCAAAACCGAGCAGGTGGGCCTTCGAAAGGCGGGAAACGAGCATGGGCGGGAGATAGGTGAGGCGTTGGTTTCGCAAAAAACACCGGCTCGTTCCGGAAAACGACCGATATAGATAGGTTCCGGATGAGCGGGCGGCAACTTCGCCAAGCAGCTCCGGTAAAAGCCGCAAAGCTGGCCGCTGCGCCGTATTTTGCACCCGTTTTGCGCCCCCGTCCGGGCGCCTGAATCGATTTCGATGGGAGCTTTACTGACCGATTTGCTGCAGCGCGCCCAGCGCAACCGCCGCGTGGTGGCCCTGCAGGCCGCCGGCGAAATGTATTTGGGCTACGTGCTCAACCACAACCCCGACGTGGTGCTGCTGCGCACCATCACCCGCCAGGGCATGCTTACCGGCGTGCGCAGCATTGCCCTGGCCGACGTGGCGCAGGTGCACTTCGACGACAAGTACGTGCGCCTGATTGAGTTCAAGGAGCACCACCCCGACGCGGTATTCGGCGTGGCCACCGCCCCCGACGGGCTGGAGCAGCACTACCTCTCGGTGCCCGCCCTGCTGCAGCGCGCCCACGACACGCATCAGCTCGTGCAGCTCGTCACCGCCAATTCCCACAACGACCCCTACGGCTACGTGGTGCGCCTCACCGAGGACGAGCTGCTGCTGGAAGTGTACACCGCCTTCGGTGAGCCCGACGGCCACACGGTGTTGCAGGTGGAAGACGTGCGCAGCGTGGTATGGAGCGACGAAGAGACGCGCACCATCGAACTGCTGCGCAAGCAGCGGGCGGCGGAAAAACCATGACCCGGGCCCAGCGCTGGGCCGCCGCGTGGCGCCGCAAGCGCAACGTTTTTTACCGGCGCCCCGACGGGCAGTTTATCATCCAGAGCCGGTTGCCCTGGTGGCAGGCTGCGGCGGGCACGCTGGGCTGGATGGCGTTTATTGGGGTGCAGCTGCCGCTGCCAGTGCCGGCCCTGCTGGTGGCTCCAGCGGCGGCCGGCGTTGCGCTGGCCGTCTGGGCCGGGCTGTTCAGCCGGCTGGAAATCGGCCCCGCGGGGGTAGTGTTACGCGCGGGTGGCTGGTTTGGCCGGGCCCGGCGCCTGCCCCTGCACGCGGTGGTGCTGGACGCCACCAGCCTGGCTACTGGGGAAGTGCTGCCCTGGGCGGAAGCCAACGGGCGCTTGCACTTCGAGTATGCCTCGCCCTTGGAAAGCGACGACCTGTTCCTCTACATTACCTGCCAGCGCAAGGACCTCAGCCACCAGTTCGACGATGCGTTTGCCTGGGCCAGCCTGCAGCAGGTAGGGACCGCGCTGCGCGAAATCCGGGCCGGCGGAAACTGAACGGCCGGAACCCGCCGCGTTTACCGCCCGAGCCGGCTGGGTTGAGCCCGCGTTGATTTTGCCGGTTGGCCGCGGCATGTAGCTGATGAACATGCAGCTGGCGGCTGCTTCGCCCGCTAAGCGGCCCCCGCGGACAACCCCGGTGCCTTAAACGGGGTTAGTACGCCTGATGAAGTTTCTTCTGCCTCTGCTGCTGAGCTGCCTGTGGCTGCTCGGCGCCGCCCCGGCCCGCGCCCAATCGGCCGTGCCCGATGTGCTCAACGCCACCCTCGACAACTACGACTACCCGCACCCGGTGAGCTTTCTGGCGCTGCGGCTGGAGGGCCAGCCCCTGCGCATGGCCTACATGGACGTGCGGCCCACCGGCCGGGCCAACGGGCGCACAGTGCTGCTGTTGCACGGCAAAAACTTCTTCGGGGCGTACTGGCGCGGCACCATCGAGGCGCTGACCGCGGCCGGCTTTCGGGTGGTGGTGCCCGACCAGATTGGCTTCGGCAAGTCCGACAAGCCCAACATTCACTATTCCTTCCATCAACTGGCCCGCAACACCAAAGAGCTGCTCGACACCCTGGGCGTGAAGCAGGCCGTGGTGCTGGGCCACAGCATGGGCGGCATGCTGGCCACGCGCTTTGCCATCGAGTACCCCGGCGCCACCGAGCGGCTGGTGCTCGAAAACCCCATCGGGCTGGAAGACTACCGCCGCGGCGTGCCTTTTCAGACGGTCCTCGAAGCCACCCGTACCGAGCTGCAGGCCAACGAAGCCAGCATCCGCAAGTACCACGCGACCTACTACCCCGGCACCTATCCGCAGGCCCACGACCAATGGCTGCTGCCGCTGATTGCCCAGACGCGCAGCCCCGATTACCCCACCGTGGCCGTGGCCAACGCCCTCACCTACGAGATGATTTACCAGCAGCCCGTGTGCTACGAGTACGACCGGGTGCAGGTGCCCACCTTGCTCATCATCGGGCAGAAGGACCGCACGGTGGTGGGCAAGGGCCTGATCAAAGACCAGAAGGTGCTGGAGAGAATGGGCCAGTACCCCGCCTTGGGGCAGCGCACGGCCAAGGCCATCAAGAGCAGCAAGCTGGTGGAGCTGCCGGGCGTGGGCCACATTCCGCACCTACAGGAGCCGCAGCAGTTCTACGCCGCCGTGCTGGCGTTTCTGAAGTAGACCCGCCCAGAGGAACGCTTTTACCCAACCCTAGGCCTATGCCGGACGTGGTGCGCATTATTGGGCTGGTGGCCGCGTCGTTGTCGGCCATCATGTTTTTGCCGCAGGTTGTGCGCACCTGGCGTACCCGCTCGGCGCAAGATTTGTCGGTGGGTACCTTGGCCGTATCGGCCAGCAGCATGGTGCTGTGGCTAATCTACGGAGCCAGCATCCGCGACGTGCCCATCCTGTTCGGCAACTCCGTTAATCTGCTGTTTACGCTGACGCTGGTCTTCTTCAAGCTGCGCTTCGGCGCGGCAGACAAGCCCAAAGCCCCGTAGCCGCTAGTTGCGGCTGGAGTAAGGGTTGCGCAGCGAAACCCGACAGCAGGCGCCGGGCCGCGGTAGCTGCCGCGGGCTTTGCAAGGCGCGAAGCACCGGCGCTCTACTCCAGAATCCGCAAGCTCTCGGCCCGGATCAGCTGGGAAGGTTGGTAACGGCCCTCGCGCGGGCCGTTTTCCAGGTTCAGCACCCCGCGCGGGCAAGCGGTACTGCACAGCCCGCAGCCCACGCAGGCGGCCCGGATGATGGGCTCCCCGCGCTGGGCGTACTGCTTCACGTCGATGCCCATTTCGCAGACGTTGGAGCAGTTGCCACAGCTGATGCACTGCCCGCCGTTGGTGCTGATGCGGAAACGCGAGAAGTGCTTCTGCAGCAGCCCCAGGTAAGCGGCCATCGGGCAGCCGTAGCGGCACCACACCCGGGAGCCGAGAATGGGGTAGAAGCCCACGCCCACCACGCCTGAAAACAGCGCGCCGACGACAAAGCCGTAGGTGCGCGAAAACTCGTCGGAGAGCCGGCCGAGCAGGGCCCCGCCCAGGCGGGTGTTCAGCCAGAGCAGGGCTGTGGTCACCACGATGAAGCCGAGCACAGTGTAGACGATGCTCACCTCGTAGCGCCAGGCTTCGCGGCGTTTGTCGCTGAGGTGGCGGTACGGGTCGCCGGCGGTTTCGGCCAGCCCGCCGCAGCCGCACACCCACGAGCAGTACCACCGCTTCCCGAAAAAGTAGGTGAGCACCGGCGTGGCTACGAAGGACATGATGAGGCCCCAGCCGACCATGAAGGCGCCGAGGTGGCCGTTTTGCAGCAGGGACTGCACGCCGCCGGGAAACAGGTAGTCGTACTTCAGGGGCCAGAAATAGGTGAAGTAAAACTCGGGCTGCTGCAGGGCCAGCAACACCCCCGGCAGCAGCCAGGCAAAGCCCAGTTGAAAAAACATCACCGAGGCCGTGCGCACCCGTTGGTAGGGTGAGTGTCTGTACTTGAGCAGGGCCCGCGTGCCCATCAGCAGCACGGCCAGGGTGTAGAACGTGCCGTAGAGAAACCATTGGTCGGCCGGGCGCTGGCGCAGCGCCTGGCTGAGGCCATCCAGCGGGCGAATAAGGTTTTCCAGGTACTCGGGCCACCAATACAGCACCACGTAGAAGCCCGTCAAGGCCACGCCCGTGGCCCAGGCCACCGCCCCGCGCGAAGTGCTGCCGCGGGCCCACAGGTTGTTGTGGTGCACGCCGCCCGGGCCGCGGCCAAACTTGTACCAGCTCCAGCCCAGGGCCCCGGCGCTCAGCAGGGCTACCCCAAGCCAGAAAGCCGGCTCGCGCAGGCCAGCCGGGGCCGCTGCTGTCACGGCCAGGGCCAGCAAGCCCAGCGCCACCATGGCCAACCAAAGCCGCTCGGACAAGGGAGTTGCGGGAGTGGGGTGGGCTAGAGGCTGGTCGGAATAAGCGGCGAGGGAAGTCATGGCGAGAAAAGAAGTTGCAGGCGCCGGTTTGGCCGCCGTGGGCGGTGGATATGGGGCCGGGTCGGCGCGCCGGGGCGTCTAGGTGTTCCGCCCAGTCCGCGGAGAAGTGCCGACGGCCGTGCGCCGTGGCAAAACCGACGCCGGCTAGGAACCGGTCCGTTAGTGGTGATGGTGGTTGTCGGGCTTGCCGTAGAGGTTGGTCAGCGAGCCGAGCACGAAAACGCCCGCCCATACCACGTACAGCCAGTGGAAGCCGTCGGGTTTGGGCTGGCCGATCAGGGCCAGGATGAGCTGGGCGCCGAGCGTCATGATGATGCCGGTAAAGGCAATGTATTGCCAGGCGTTGAAGGCGCCGGGGTGGTAGAGCTTGCGGTAGTCGGGTTTGTCGGCCATGATGGGCGGTTATACGGAGAGCAGGCGGCTGAGCAGGCCCTTGCGGCGGCGCAGCACCACGGCCGGCTCGTCGGGGTGCCGGGCGTTGTACGCCGCCACGATGGCCGGCTCGTGCTGCGCGAAAAATTCGGGGTCGAAGTTAGCGGCCCCGAGCTGGGCCAGTACCTCGCCGACGGGCACGCCGCGCCGCAGCCACTGGTCGCACACGTCGTGGCGCAGGCGCAGGCCCAGGGCATTCACGCCCAGCAAGGCGCGGGAGGCATCCGCGCGGTAGTGCAGGCGCAGGCCCAGCGCGGCCGTGGGGTGCTGCCACCAGAAGCTGGCCTCGTCCGCGCCCGGGCGCGCCGGCACCTGCCCGTAGGTCTGGTATTCGAGGTCGAAGAACTTGGCCGAGTTAAACCACGGCCCCCGCCGGTAGGCCGTGGGCTGCCCGCAGATGGTGTGGGCCACGGTTTCGCCCTGCATGCGGCCGGTGTACCACAGCGGCTCGATGGCCGCCTCGCCGGGGCCTGGGCTGCGGCGTTGGGCGCAGTCGCCGGCCGCGAAAATGCCCGGCACGGAGGTTTGCAGGTAGTCGTCGACGAGGATGCCGCGGTCGGTGTCGATGCCGGTCCCGGCGGTGAGGTCGAGGGCGGGCGTGACGCCGGTGGCAATGCCCAACCACTGACAGGGCAATTCGGTGCCGCGGCTGGTACGCACGGCCCGCACCCGGCCCGCATCGTCGCCCAGCACTTCGGTTAGCTCGGTTTCGTAGTGCACCCGCACGCCGTGCCGGCGCAATTGCGCATCGACCAGAGCGGCTTCTTCCGGCGGGAGCACCGAGCCCCAGTAGTGCCGGTCGCGCACGAGCATGGTTACGCCGTGGCCGCGGGTGCGCAGCATCTCGGCCATTTCCACCCCGATCAGCCCCCCGCCCACTATCACCGCCTCTTGAACCTGCAGCGTGGTTTCGGCCATTAGCTCCACGTCGGCCTTCGACACCAGGCCCTGCACGCCGCGCAGGTGCTGCCCGGGCCAGTCGTAGTAGCGGGTGGTGGCGCCGGTGGCCAGCAGCAGCGCGTCGTAGGTCAGGGAGGGGCCGGCGGCCAGGTGCACCGTGCGCGCGGCCGCGTCGAGGTGGGTGGCGCGGTCGTGCACCAGTTCCAGGCGGTTTTCGGTCCAGTACCAGTCTTCGAAGGGCTTCACGTCGGGCCAGCGCAGGTGCCCCATGTAGAGGTACATCAGCGCGGGGCGGGAAAAGTGGTGGGCGCTTTCGGCCGACACCAGCGTAATGCGGGCCGTGGGCTGCAGGCGGCGCACCGCCTGGGCGCAGCTCACGCCCGCAATGCCGTTGCCGATGATAACCAGGTGCATCAGGAAAGAGGAAGTGCGTAGAACAGAAGAACCGCCGCCGGGCCCGGCTGGTTTGCCGCCCGCCCCGACGGCCGGCGGCGGTCAAACGTACTGCTTTCGGGCCGGCTTGGATTGCGGGGCCTGCGTGAAACCCAGGCCCCGCCGCCGGGGCTCAACGCGGAGCCGCGGGCCTGCGTACAGCCTTAACAGACACCAACCCAGTCCTACCCATCATGGCAACTCCCCTCAACCTCAATACCGAAGGCACCCGCAACGACGACAACGAGCAAATTAAGCGCGACAAAAACGTGATTCCGCGCGACGAGCAGCAGGAGCAGGACCGCGACTTCGAGCAAATCATCAACAACAACGCCGACGTCGACAAGGACCCTACGGCCTACCGCAGCGCCGGTGCCCGCGGCTACTCCCAGCGCACCGACGAGAAGAACAAGCTGGAAAACCTGCACATCGGCGGCAGCGAAACCACTCCCCAGGGAGGCAACAACCACGCGGAAGACGCCAGCAAAAAACAGGGCGCCGGCTTTGAGGTCGAAGGCAGCTACGAGCTCGACCACGAGCAAAACCTGCGCACCCGCGAGCAGCCCTTCGGGGCCAGCCAACCCGAAGGACCCGCCCAGCCGGTGCAGGAATAACCCCAACTAGTTAACCCGTTTGGCGCCGCGCCGGAGCACCCGCTTCCGGCGCGGCGCTCTGTTTTGGGGTAATTCGCGCGGCCTATTGCAGTATAGCCATACTAATGTGATATATTTAGGGACGAACTCGACAGACTGCGCGCAGGCCCGGGCCGGCCACAGTGCTTGACCCTGTTTGCGCTGACGGGTTCTGCTTGCTTTTCACCCAGTACTCCCACCGTACTTCTTACCCGCCTATGAGCGACAATTACCAATCCGTTACCGAAGAACCGGTAGAAACCGATGAGTCCTCCCTGGACTCGGGCAACCGCAAGCTGGCTTTTCTAGCGGGCGGCGTCGTCGTGCTGCTGGGCGCGGCCCTGGCATTTGGGCCCGCCGGCAACCGTGAGCGTATTGCCAACGGGCAGATGCCCAGCTTCGAGCTGGTCGGGGCCAGCGTAGTCGGCTCCCGGGCCGCGGCCGAGGAAGTCGCCGCCCCGACCGAGGCAGCCGCCCCGGCCCCGGAGGCTACCAAAGCCTCCGCGGCGCCGGCCAAGCCGGTAGCAGCCGCCACCCGGACCGCCGCCGCGGCGCCGGCTGCCAGCAGTGCCACCCCGGCCGCCGCGCCCGCCGCCGAGCCCACGACGGCCGAACCCGCCGCGCCGGCGGCCCCGGCCGTGGAGGAAGCGCCGCGCACGGCCACGCTCAACGGCCGCATCCTCGACGAAAACGGCAAGCCGCTGGCCGGCGCCACCGTGTTCGTGAAGGGTACCAACAAAATTGCCAGCACCGACCAGAACGGCAACTACACCGTGGAAACCCCCGCCGGTGAAACCAGCGTGGTGTATGGCTACGGCGGTTACCAAGACCAGGAAATGCGCGTGCGCAGCGGCCAGCCGAACAACGTGACCCTGCTGCCCAGCGAAACCAGCAAGCGGCGCCGGCGCTAAGCCGGCTGGCCTGCGGGCTTAGTGCGACAAGGGCCGCTTTCCGAGGAGGAAAGCGGCCCTTGTCGCATTTTGGGGGCAGGGGTGCCGGGGATTAATCGGCCGGCGGCACCTACCCGGCAAAGCGGTTGCGGAACAGGAAGTACACCGGCACGCCCAGGGCCACCAGCACCAGCCCGCGCCACGAAAACTCAGCCGTACCGGGCGCAAACAGCAGAATCAGGCAGAAGGACGAGGCCAGCAGCACGTAAATGGCCGGCAGCACCGGGTAGCCCCAGGCGCGGTAGGGGCGCGGGGCATCGGGGCGGGTGCGGCGCAGCACGAAAATGCCGATGATGGTGACCACGTAGAACAAAATCACCGAGAACATGACGTAGTTGAGCAGCTGCCCGTAGGACCCCGACAGGCAGAGCAGGCAGGCCCACAGGCACTGGGCCCAAAGCGCGCGGTTGGGCACGCCGGCCGCGTTTAGCCGGGCCAGACCGGGGAAGAACAGCCCGTCCTTGGCCATGGCGTAGTAGGCGCGGGCGCCGGCCAGGATGATGCCGTTGTTGGCGCCGAAAGTGCTGAGCATGATGAGCACCGCCAGCACCACGGCGCCCACCGGCCCGAGCACGTGCTCGGCCACGGCGGTGGCCACGCGGTCGTCGGTGGCGTACATGATGCCGCGGCCCGCCAGGGTGGTGGCGTCAGGCGAGCCTTGCAGGGGCAGCACCAGCAGGTACACCACGTTGGAGAGGATGTAGAGGGCCGTCACGATGGCCGTGCCGATGGCCATGCTGCGCACCAGCGTGCGTTCGGGGTTCACAATTTCCTCGCCGGCAAAGCCGATGTTGTTCCAGGAGTCGGAGGAAAACAGGGAGCCGGTCATGGCCATGCCGATGGCCACGACCAGGCCCGACACGGTGAGCGGGATGGGCAGGCCGGAGGTGCCCGGGGCCGGGTAGCTCACCGTGCGCCACATATCGTGAAAGTTGGCCTGCACGGCTTCGGCGTTCAGGCCCAGCAGCAGGCCGCCGAGGATGAGCAGGGCCAGGGCCACCAGCTTGGTGGAGCCCAGCACGTTCTGAATCAGCTTGCCGGCGCGCACGCCGCGGGCGTTGATGGCGGTGATGGCCACAATCAGCACAATGGCCAGCAGCTGCACCGTCGAGAAGGGAAATGGCCCGAGGTTGAACAACACGTGGTTGACGCTAAACCAGGGCACCAGCACGCCCGTGAACTTGGCAAAGGCCACCGCCACGGCGGCAATCACCCCGGTCTGGATGACGAGAAACAACGACCAGCCGTAGAGAAAGGCCACCAGCTTGCCGAAGGCCTCGCGCAGGTACACGTACTGCCCCCCGACTTTGGGGAACATGGACGCCAGCTCGCCGTAGCTCACGGCCCCGGCCAGGGTGATGACGCCCGTCAGCAGCCACACCACCAGCAGCCAGCCCGCGCCGCCCACCTGCCGGCCGATGTCGGCCGAGACAATAAAAATACCGGAGCCGATCATGCTGCCGGTTACAATCATGATGGCGTCGAACAGCCCGATGGCGCGCTGAAAGTGGCCTTGTGGTTCGCTCATGCGGAGGGGAGAGGTGAGGAATGAGGGCCGGAAGATAGAGGATTGGCTTGCATCGGGCCCAATAAAAAAGCCCGCCGGAGGGGCAGGCTAGCCAAAAAGCGGCGGAAAAAATGCGGAAATGGAAACGGCGCGGCGCGTCCAGCGGCCGGCTGCCTAAAACTCGCTGCGGTCGTACCAGCGGCGCATGCGCCAGGGTTCCGAGCGGTTTTTGCGCACCAGCTCCAGCCGCGCCGTGCCCGTGCCGTCGAAGCGCTGGTTGTCGCGCTGCTCGATGCTCAGCGAGAAGGCCCGCTCCACGTATACCAGCGTGTCGGAGTACATGGTGTCGGTGGTGGGCAGGTACTGCGTCCACTGCAGGTTGGCCGCGCGGGCGGCCCGAAACAGCTTGTAGGTGGCATTCACGTCCACGTCGCGGTTCCAGCTGCGGTCGGTGTTGGCGGCGAAGTCGCGGTAGGTGAAGATAAACTTGCGGTTCACCAGCTGCCCGTAGAGCGTAGAGTCGCGCAGCTGGTAAGAGGCCCGGAACCGGTCGAAAAACCCGCGCACGGTCACGGGGTTGCCCAGCAGCTGATCGGGGCTGATGCTCTCGTCGTCGAGGCCCGGCGCGAAGGGGTTGCAGGCGGCCAGCACCACGGCGGCCCCCAGCGGCGCCCAGCGCCCCAGGCGGCGGCGCACCGGGCGGACGGAAATGCGAAGCAGGGGCAAACGGTTCATCGACTGAGGCCTACGGTTGGGTGCAAGCTACGGTCTGGCCCGCTGCGGTGCAATAGCCCAGCCCTATATTCTGCCGCGCTGCCCCAGCGCCCGCAGCCCGCTGACGCCGGGCATGCGGTAGCGCCCGCTCAGTTGCGGATGAAATATTTCTTGGCCTCCGTCCACACCGGCTGGCTGCCGGTGGCCAGGTCGCGCCAGGCCGAAATCTGCCATTCGTTGTTGCGCCGGCGCAGCAGCAGGCGAATGTTGCCCGTCATGGTGCGGTAGTGGAAGGCCGTGTCGCTCTGGCTGAGGGTGAGCAGGTACTGGGCCGACACCTCCGCCGAATCGGGCCCGTAAATCTGGTCGCGGCGGGCCGAGAGCAGCAGTTGGTTTTGGGCCGTGGCGGGCGTGCGCTGCCGCAGGCGGTTGAAATAATCCAGCTCCTCGCGCAGGCCCCAGTTGGCAAACAAGGCGGCGCTGGTGGAGCCCGCCGCCGCCGGATCGGGGTAGAAGCGGTAGCCCCGGGGCACAAAGCACCGCTCGTAGTTGGCCGCGTTCAGGCGCTGCACCGCCGTGCCGAAATTGGTGAGCAGCAAGTCGATGCTGGTCGGTGACACCCATTCGCTGGCGGCGTTGGCCGGTTCGGGCGCGCGCAGATCAAAGCAGGCCGGCAGCGCGGCGAGCAGCAGGCAGGCGGCGGGCAAGAGCAGGCGGCGGGGGCGTGGCATAGAGGGGGTAAGGTACACAATCGGCGGGGGCGGCGCCAGGGCTTCGCGGCGGCGGCCGGCAACCTAAGCCGCCAACGGCCCGAATAGCTACCTTTGCCGCCTTCCCATTCTGCCCCTGCCGCCGCTGCATGTCGAACCGCTTACTGGTCCTGCTTTCGGGTTTGCTGCTGCTCACGGCGCTGGCGTCGTACGTGTACTACCGCCGGGTGGTGGCCCGCACGCCCGTCGACCCCTGGGCGCTGGTGCCGGAAGACGCGGCCCTGGTGGTGGCCACGCGCGACCACCCCACGCTGGTGCGCCGCCTCAAGGAAACCCAGTTGTGGGACAACCTGGCCACGTTGCGCTACTTTCAGCAGGTGGAGGAGCAGGTGGTGCTGGCCGACAGCCTGGGCAACGCCAAAGGGTCAGTGCTCGACTTTCTGGGGCGCAAAATGGTGCTGACCTCACTGCACGTAACCAACCCGCGCAGCTTCGATCTGCTGTTTCAGGTGCCGGTAGGGTCGGTGCGGGAACACCGCCAGATTCGCACCCTGGTGGAAGCCCTGGCCCGCGACGCCCGCTACCAGGTCAGCCCCCGCGACTACCACGGCGCCCAGCTCATCACCGTCACGCAGCGCCGCAACGGCCTGGGGTTGACGTATATGAACTACCGCAACATGCTCGTCATCAGCGCAAACCCCGCGCTGGTGGAAGCCGTGGTGCGGCGCACGGAGTACCCCGACCAACCCTCGGTGGCCGCAGAATTCGGCGCCACCGACTACCTGCAGCTCAAGGACGTGGATGCGGCCCTGCTCATCAACCACCGCCAGCTGCCGCCCTTTCTGAGCGTGTTTTTTCGGCCCGAGCTGCGGCCCGATTTTGAATATCTGGCCAGCATCGGCAGCAAAAGCCTGCTGCAAATGAAGCTGACCAGCAACCGCGTGCTCTTCAACGGCTTCACCAACGCCGAACCCGCCGCCGGCTCCCTGCACCAGCGCCTGCGCGGGCACTCTGCCGGCCGCCTGCGCATGGCCGAGGTGCTCAGCACCCGCACCGCCGCCCTGGTGCACCTGCACGCCGCCCCCGCGGCCCTGCGCCCCGCGGCGGCCGCCGATACGCTGGTGCGGCCGCTGGTTGACAGCCTCGCCGCTACCCTCGACGACGAAGCGGCCCTGTGCTACCTGGCCACCGGCTCCCCGCGGGCGCTGCCCGGCCGCTTGGCGCTGGTGCGCACCCGCTCGGCGGCGCGCACGGCCCAGTGGCTGGGGCTGCTGCGCCGCCGCACGGGCACCAGCCCGAGCTTTGAGCGCTTCGGCCCGTACCAGCTCTACCAAAACGGGGTGCCTCGGCTGGCCGAGCGCCTGCTCGGGCCCTTGTTTGCCCCCGTGGCCACTGCCCCGGTTGGGGCTTCCGCCCTGGTGGGCGACTACCTCGTGCTGGCTGACGACGCGGCCGCCCTGCGCACCTACCTCACCGACGTGGCCGCTGGCCAAACCTGGACGCGCACGCCCTCGCAGATGGCCTTGCTGGAGGAAACCACCCCCGTGGCCCAGCTCAGCGTGGTGCTCGACACGCGCAACAGCTGGAACCTGCTGCTGCGGGCCCTGGTGGAAGAGCGCCGCGCCGGCTTGCTGCGCAACGAGGCGCTGTTTCAACGCTTTCCGCAGGTGGCCCTGCAATACGCCCCGACCGACGGCGGACAGTACTACACCCAGTTGGTGCTGCGCCACCCGCCGGTAGGCCCCGCCGTGGCCGGCCCCCAAACGGCGGGCGGCGTGGGCAGCACGCTGAACTTTCAGGCCGGCTTGGCCGCCATCGGGCCGGTGCTGCTGCCGGCCGCCGCGGGCCGCACCGCGCCGGTGCTGGTGCAGGACCGCCGCGGCGCGGTGCACTACATCACCCCCGACAACACCGTGGGCTGGTCCGACTCGCTCGGCGGCCCGCTGGTGACGCCGCCCGCCCTGCTGCCCGGGGCCTTTGGCCGGCGGCCGGGCATTCTGCTGCTGACGGCCAACCGCATTCAGCTGCTGAACGAGCGGGGCCGCCCGGCGCGCAACTTCCCCCTGAACCTGCCCGACACCGTGCAGGCCGTTTCGCTGAGCAGCGCCCCGCCGGCCGAAGGGCAGCCCGCCCGCCTGCTGGTGGCCGACCGCTACGCCAACCTCTTCTTCTTCGACGCCCGCGGCAACGCCCCGGCCGGCTGGCAGCCCAAGCGTCTGGACTTCGCCCTGGCGTCGCCGCCGCAGCTGCTGCGCGTAGGCGGCCGCGACGTGGTGGTGTGCCTGCTCGAAAACGGCTACATCTTCGCCTACGACGCCCTCGGCAACGCCCTGCCGGGCTTCCCCATCAGCCTGGGCGCCCGCCTACGTACCGGCGCCTTCGTAGAGGCCGGCCCCACGCTGCGGCGCACCCGCCTCACGGTGGTCAACCAGCACGGCGAGCTGCTCACCTTCACGCTCAGCGGCGACGTGGGCCCGCGCCGGCGCCTGGCCACCTGGAGCCGCAGCACCACCTTCCGCCTGGTGGCCGATGACGCCGGCCGCGGCTACGTGGTCACGCGCGACGACGGGCAGGGCCACCTCACCGTGCTCGACGCCACGGGCCGCCCCCTGGTGGAGCAGCGTTTCCTGACCTCGGCCGAAAAGCCCGCCCAGCTCTTCGACTTCGGCAACGGCCGCCGCGTGCTGGTTGTCACCGAAACCGGCCCGGGCAAGGCCTACCTCTACGACGCCCGCGGCCGCCTCATCGGCGGGCAGCCCTTCGACAGCTCGGCGCCCACCGTGGGCTTGAGCTACGACGCCACCGCCGGCACGTACCAGCTGTTCCGGGTGGTGGGCACCGAGCTGCGCCGGCTCACCCTCAACATGAACTGACGCCCCGCCGCTACGACTACTGACAAGGGCATGGACACAAACCCGCCTTCGGGGCGAACCGGCCTGGTGGTGGGCAAATTCGCGCCGCTGCACCGCGGCCACCAACTGCTCATCGAAACGGCAGCCCGGCAGGTCGACGAGTTGCACGTGTGGGTGTACTCCGAGCCCGACCCCATCCGCATGCCCGCCCCGGTGCGCGCGGGCTGGCTGCGCCAGATCTACGGAACCGACCTCGGCGGCTGCCGCTTGCAGGTGCGTGCCCTCACCCAAGCCGAGCATCCGCAGCTGCCGCCCAACGCCGCGCCGGACCTGGTGCACCGCGAGTTCGTGCGTCAATTGTTGCTTGAGCTGGGGTTGTGTATCGACGTAATTTTCAGTAGTGAAGCCTATGGCGCCGGCTTTGCCGCTCACCTGGGCACCGAGCACGTGTTGGTCGACCAGCCGCGGCAGCAGCGGCCGGTGTCGGGCACGCAGCTGCGGGCCGACGTGTACGGGCAATCGGAGTGGCTGCACCCGGTGGTGCAGGCCTATTTTCGCTCGGCCGACTACCTGCAGCGCGTGGCCCTGCTCGGGGCCGAAAGCACCGGCAAGTCCACCCTGACGGCGGCCTTGGGCCGGCATTTCGGCACGGCCTGGGTGGCCGAGTACGGCCGCACGCTCTGGGAAGCGCAGGGCGGGCACCTGGCTTTCGACGACCTGCTGCGCATTGCCGAGCGGCACCGCGCCCTCGAAGACGAGGCGCTGCCGCAGGCCCGGCACTGGCTACTCAGCGACACCAACGCGGTGACGACGCTCTGGTACAGTTACGCCTATTTCGGTCGGGCCACAGAAGCGCTGCACGCCTTGGCCGCCGAGTGCCGCTCGCGCTACGCCCACACCTTCGTCTGTGCCCCCGACTTCCCTTTCGAGCAGGACGGCACCCGCGCCCCGGCCGCGCAGCAACTGCTGCAGCAGCACACCCAACTCATGCTGCTGGACGTGCTCGGCATTCCGTATCAGCTGCTCACGGGTTCGGTAGCGGACCGCGTAGCGCAGGTGGCAGCGGCGCTGAGGGAGCCGCTGCAGGTGCAATTGTGAACGGGTGGATGAGTTGTTATTAATCTGATAAAAAGCTAATTATCGGCTAGTTACTAAACCAGCCCTTGCGGTAAAAGTACACCAGCATGCCGATGGCAATGACGCCCATAAACGCCAGCACGGTGGGGTAGCCGACGGGGTTGTAGAGCTCCGGCATGTTCAGGTGATTGACGCCGCCGCGCGGGTTTTCGCGCGAGAAGTTCATGCCGTAGACGCCGGCAATAAAGCTGAGCGGGATGAACACCGCGCTGATCATGGTCAGCACTTTCATCACCTCGTTCATGCGGTTGCTCTGGTTCGACATGTACAGGTCGATGAGGCTCGACACCGATTCGCGGTAGCTTTCCGAGAGGTCCATGGCCTGCACGGCGTGGTCGTAGCAGTCGCGGAAAAACACCTTCATTTCCTCGGGCACCACCTCGTCGTGCATGCGCAGCAGTTCCATGATCTTGTCGCGCTCGGGGTACACCAAGCGGCGGAAGCGCACGATGTCCTTCTTGATTTGCAGGATGCGCGCCAGCAGGCGCTTGGAGGCCCGGTCGCGGATAATGATGTTTTCCAGCTCCTCGATGTAGTCGCCGATGGCGGCCATGGTGGGGTAGTAGTGGTCGAGCACCACGTCGGTGAGGGCGTAGGCCAGGTACAGCGGCGGGCGCTGCTTGATCTGGCTGAAGCCCGAGCGGATGCGCTGCCGCACCGAGTCGAGGCAGTCCTCGTAGTCGTCCTGGAAGGAGAGGACGTAGTTGGGGCCGGTGAAGAGGCTGAGCTGGTCGTCGTCGATTTCGAGCCGCTCGGTAAACTCGGTCATGCGCGAGACGAGGAACAGGCGGTTGTCGCCGAACACCTCCACCTTGGCCCGCTGGTAGTCGTTGAGCACGTCCTCCATCTGCAGCGGGTGCAGCTCAAAATCCTCCATGATGCGCTGCATCAGGGCCACGTCGCCGTAGCCGCGCACGTCGATCCAGTGGCGGCGTTCGGGGTGGCCGCGGAAGCGCTGCATGAGCTCGTCGTAATGGTCGCACTCGCACTCTTCGTAGCCTTGCGTGTCGTAGCTGAACAGAAACAGCCGCGGCGGCAACGAGCCGGGGCGGGGGCTGAGCGTGCCGGGCCGAGCGCCTACGCCCTGCAGGCGGGCCTGGCGGGTGGCGTCGCGGTCGGATACGCTGGCCGACTCGGCGGCATCGGCGGCGTCCAGCGGGGGGGAGGATAGCTCTGGGGCAGAAGCGGCCGCGGCAAAGGGGCGCGCCTCCGGGGCAAGGTCGGACATGAACAAAAGCGGGGAAAGCGGCCACGGGGCGGCCGGACCGTAATGCTACGCAAGCGCGCCCTAAAATGTGCTACCGGTGCAAGACCTGACGCGCCCGTAGCCGCGCTTGCGAATCGGGACAGCCGATTTTCACGTACTTTCGGCGCTTGCTTGCTTTGTCCGTGCCCGGTTTTCCGCCTCCCGTTACCACTTCCGTTGCCGCTGCTGCGCCGCTCGAGCTGCCGGCTGGTCACGGGCGTTACCGGCTGCGCTGGCTCTCGGAAGCCGCCGCGCCTCCGCTTCCCCTGGCCGCCGAGCTTTACCTCTACCAGCAGCCGGCCCAGCTAAACGCCGCCGCACCGCCCCTGGCCGTGGCCCTGCTCGAAGACCTGGCGGCCGGCCAAACGGTGGGCTGGTGGCCGGTGTTCCGGCAGCCCGACGGCCGCGCCGGCAGCCCCGCCGCGGCCCCGTTCAGCTACCCGCAACTGCTGACTGCCGACGTGCCGACGCCCGTGCTCGACGAGTGGCTGCGCACCGCGCACGAGCAGCTCGCCGCGCACGGCTGCCGAAGCTGGCAGCTGCGCCTGCCTCCCTTCGCCTACGAGCCGGCCCGCAGCGGCGCGCTGGTGGCTGCCCTGCAGCGCCTGGGCTACCAGGTCGAATTGGCCGAAATCGATACGTACCTGCCGCTCAGCCAGCCCTACGAAGCCCGCCTGCACCCCTCGGAGCGGCGGCGGCTGCACAAGTGCCAGCGCCACGGCTTCCGCTTCGAGCAGGAGCCGCCCTTGCTGCTGCCGCTGGCCTACGAGTTTTTGCGCCGTTGCCGCGAGGAAAAGGGCCAGGCGCTGTCGCTGACCGAAGCCCAACTCGCCGCCTTGTTTCGCGACTTTCCACGCGACTACCTGCTGTTTTCGGTGCGCGACGCGGCCGGCGACTGGGCCGCCCTGACCGTGGCGGTGCTGGCCGGGCGCGGGGTACTCTACAATTTTTACCCCGCCAGCCCGTTGCGGTACAACGCGTTCAGCCCGGTGGTGCTGCTCAACGCCGGCTTGCACGCCTTCGGGCAGGCCAGCGGGTTGCGCCTGCTCGATTTGGGCACCTCCACGCTGCCCGAGGGCCTGAACGAGTCGCTGCTGCACTTCAAGCGCCACCTGGGCGGCGTGCCCAGCCTCAAGCTCACGCTCACGCGCCCGCAGTAAGCCGGCGGCGTGGGGCGACTTGGGTTGTTTTATAGCTTTCTATTATTCACCCGCTTTGCTATGCGCCAACCGCTGTTCTTGCTCCTACTGGGTCTTGCGGGCCTGCCGTTCACCGCCGTGGCCCAACGTCCATGGCACCTGGGCTTGGCGGGAGGCGCTGCCAGCGGCGGCTTCACCAACCTACCCGAACTCACCTTTAGCCCCGTCAACGGCGCTGCCGGGCCGGGTCAGTCGTACGGCCTCGGGGCCGACGGCTCGTCCATGTACCACCTCGGGCTGCAGCTCAGCGGTGAGTTGACCGACCGCCTCACCCTGGAAATGGAGCCGCGCTACTGGCGCCTGCGCTACGACTTTCACCTGACGCTGGGCCAGGCCCCCTACCAAGGCACGGTGTACAGCCGGGTGCTGGGCGGCGCGGCGCAACTGCCGGTGGGCCTGCGCTGGCGCCTGGGGCGGGCGGCGGGCGTGCAGCCCCACCTGTTGGCGCGGGCGGTACCCGGCCTGGCCCAAACGGCGGCCGAGCCCGCCTGGCGCACCAACTACGACAGCACGCCGTCGTTGCTGGGCATCGGCTTCAGCAGCGTGGGCCTGCACTGGCAGCTGGGGCTGGAGGGCGGCGTCGGCGTGCTGGTGCGGCAGCGCGTGGGGCTGAACCTGCTCTACCACCACGGCTTTCGGCCGACGCGCCTGGTGCGACCTTCGGCCTTGCTGCTCTACCAAGACCCGGCCGGCGGCCAGTACCTCTACACCGCCAACGGCCTGCTGACCGGGCGGCTGAATGCGCTCAGCCTGCAGGCCGTGGCGTATTTCAACTAAGCCCCGGCCGCCGGCGCGTACCTTCGCGGCCGACGCCCCGCCCATGAGCCTGCCCGCCGCCGAAGACGACGCCCCAGAAGCCTTGCCGACCCCGCCTCCGCCGGTAGCGGCCGGCGTGGCGCGCTTTGTGCGCGGCTCCCTGGGCTCGGGCGTGTCGGTGCTGGCGCGGGCGGGCGGGGCGCTGGCCCTCAACAAGCTGCTGGCCGTGTTCGGCGGCCCCGGGGGGCTGACGCTGCTGGCGCACTTTCAGAACCTGATGGCCCTGCTTACCACCCTGCCCAACGACGGGGTGCACGTGGGCATCGTGAAGTATTTGGCGCCGCGCCGGCCGGGCTCGGCGGGCTGGCGGCTGTGGTTTGGGGCCGGCGCGGCGCTCAACGCAGCCGTGCTGCTGCTGGGCTTTCTGGCCCTGCCCGTGCTGCGCGGGCCGCTGCTGGCCGCGTTTCAGCCCACGCCGGGCTGGGTGCTGGGCATCGTGGTGGGCATCACGCTGCTAACCGCTCATGCCTACCTGGCCGCCGTGCTGCTGGCTGCCCAACGTCTGCGCGCCTACGTGGCCCTGACGGTGCTGCTGAGCGTGCTCGGGCCGCTGGCCGTAGCCGCGGCGCTGGCCCTGGGCTGGCCCCTGCCGCGGGTGCTGCTGGCCTACTTGCTGGCCCAGGGCCTGACGGTGCTGCCCTCCGCCTGGGTATGCGCCCGCGCCGGCCTGCTGGCCCCGGTGCGGCTGCGCCCGAGCCGCCCGGTACTGCTCGGCCTCGGCCGCTTCTTGCTGATGGCCTTGAGCGTACTGGTGTGCAGCAAGGCCGTCGACTTTGCCGTGCGCGACTTGCTTATCGGCCGCTTCAGCCTGGGCCAGACGGGGCTGTGGCAGGCCGTGGCCAAGCTCTCCGACAACTACACCATGGTATTTTCGGCGGTGATGGGCGCCGTGTTCTACCCTCGGCTGGCGGCGCTGGCCGGGCAGCCCGCCGCCCGGCACGCCTACGTGCGCGGGGTGTTCGGCTTGCTGGCGGGGCTGCTGGCCGCGGGGCTGGCGGCGCTCTGGCTGCTGCGCGACTGGCTGCTGCCCCTGCTATTCGACGCGCGTTTTGCGGCGGCCCGCGAGCTGCTGGCCCCGCAGCTGCTCGGCGACTGGGCCAAGTTCCTGAGTTGGACGCTGCTCTACCTGCTCGTTGCCGATGCCCGGGCCGGGCGCTACGTGCTGGTGCAGGCGGCGTCGGCGGCGCTGTACGCGGCCTTGCTCGCGCTGCTGCTGCCGCGCTACGGCCTCTTCGGGGCGCCGCTGGCCCACGCGCTGCGCTTCGCCCTGGTGCTGCTGGTCTGCCTGTTCTATTTCCGACCGCTGCGCACCGAAAGGGACGCACTGCCCCGCCGGCCGTTGCCCTAAGCTGGTAGCGCGCCGAGCAAACCTTGGATGTGGGGGAAGTCCGCCCGACGGCCTCAACTGCGCGCCTCAGCCTGCGCAGCTGCAGCGTTGGGGCTAACTTTGCCGTAGCTTGGTTCGGCGTCCGTCCCGTTGGGAAGTGCCCAGCAGCGGCCAACCCCAGCCCCAACTGCCGCTGCACAGAACGCTCGGTTCCCCGCGCCCAGCTATACGTTTGCTCCGCCTTGACTCCCCTCGTTACCATCGTGGCGCTGTGCCACAACCACGCCCGCTTCCTGCCGGCCGCCCTCGATTCGGTGGCGGCGCAGACCTACCTCAACCTGGAGGTGTGGCTGGTGGACGACGCCAGCACCGACGGCAGCCAAGCGGTGCTGCGCGACTACGCCGCCCGCTTTCCGCACTGGCACCTGCTGCTGCTGCCCGCCAACGTGCGCAACTGCCGCGCGTTTAACCAAGCCCTGCGCCGCAGCCGGGGCGAGTTTGTCATCGACTTTGCCACCGACGACCTGCTGCTGCCCGAGCGGGTGGCCCGGCAAGTGGCGTTTATGCAGGCCCAGGGCCCGCGTTGCGGCGTGGCCTACCACGACTGCGACCTGGTGGACGAGCAGGGCCGACACGTGCGCTTTCACTTCCGCCGCGACCCGGCCGGCCGGCCGGTGCACCCGCGCCCCGCCGCCGGGCAGGTGTTTGCCGACGTGCTCAGCCGCTACTTCATCAGCACGCCCACCATGATGTTTCGGCGCAGCATGCTCGAGGCGCTCGGGGGCTACGACGAGGCGCTGGCCTACGAGGACTTCGACCTCTGGGTGCGCGCCGCCCGCGACTGGGACTTCGGCTTCCAAGACGAAGTGCTGACCCGCAAACGCCTGCACCCGCAGTCCATGTCGCGCAAGGCCTACCGCCCCGGCGACCCGTACGTGGACTCCACCATTCGCGTCTGCGAAAAGGCCCTGGCGTTGTGCCGCACCCCGGCCGAGCGGAGCGCCCTGGCCGTGCGCCTGCGTTGGGAACTGCGGCAGGCGGTGCGCTTCCGCTGCGGCCCCGAAGCCCGGCGCCTTTACGCCTTACTCCTCCAAACCTGCTCTACTCGCCCGCTAGATTACCTCCTGGGAGCAACGGCACGACTATTAAAGTAATGGTGTTAATTGTTAATTGCAGTAATTATGATTGTGAGTATATTATGAAGTGAGTTGGCTAAAGAAGATAGGCAGGCGCTTGAGCTGAGGTTGCCTCGTTTGCACCGCCATCCAGCCTGTCGCGCCTACCTAATTTGGTACAGCTCCACGGGGCCGTCTTGCGCCAGCAGACGCCGCCGCGGGTACCAGCGCAGCACGCTGTCGGGCGAGTAGCGCAGCAGCTTGCGGGTAAGTTCGGGGTTGCTCAGCGTGGCCCGATTCAGCAGCAGCCAGGTGCCTTCGCCCGGCGCCAGCCGCACCGAGTCGCGGGCCCAGTAGCGGCGGAAGCGCAGCCCCGGCGGCACCCGGAAGCCGTAGTAGAAGTCGTAGTTGCCGATCAGGTAATCGTCGACAAACACCACGCCGCGGCGGGGCGGCTGCAGTTGCGAGCTGATCAGCCGCGCCTGCGGAAAGTGGCCCGACACGCTCGGCTTCAGCAGCAGATACCCCGGGCGCAAGGCCAGCACCGCGGCCAAGCCCCACACGCCCAGCGCACCGTAGCGACCGGGCCGGCGGCGCCGTAGCCCCTGCGCCAGCGGCGGCAGGGCCAAGCCCGCCAAAACGGCGGCGCACCCGGCGTATAGCAACGCCGCGCTGCCGCGGTCGAGCCCGGCCAGCAGCCCCAAGCCGGCGGCGTAAAGCGCGGCCCGCCGCCCGGACGCCAGGACGTCGGCCAGGCCAAAACCGGCCGCCAAACACAGCGGCGGCAACAGGGGCGTGAGCATGCGCGGCACCAGGCTGATGGGGTTGTAGTGGGCGAGGGAAGTGCTGCCCAGCCAGTATACGGCCAACGTGCTCAGCGCCAGCCCCAGCCAGAAATGCCGGTCGTTGGTGGCCTCGGGCGTGGCCGCCGGCGCCCCTGCCGCCGCCCGGCGCGGCGGCCAGGCGGCCCCCAGGGCCAGCAGCGCCGCCAGGCCCAGGCCGGTGCCGAGCAGCACCTGCAGCGGCGCCAGCGTGAGGCGGTGCCACAGCGCGGCGCGGTTGCCGACGAGGTAGTTGCCCTCGGATAGCACCTCGTTGGTGTGCTCGATGAGGTGCAGGCGGTAAAGCGCGTCGTCGGTTTGCCAGCGGTAAAAGCCCAGGTAGGCGCCCAGCAGCAGGGCGCCCGCGCCGCCCGCCGCCAGCCAAAACCGCCACCGGCCGCGCCGTGCGTCGAGCAGGAGCAAGGCCAGGTAAAACGGCGCGTAGAACACCACCGTTTCCTTGCAAAGCAGCGCGGCCAGGTTCAGCCCCGCAAACGCTACGCCCCAGCCCACCGCAGCCCGGCCCGGGGCCCGCCGGCCGCGCAGCAGGGCCAGCGCCGCGCCCAGGCAGGCCAGCATGTTCACGTTGTCGGGGTAGAGGTAGGCGGTCAGGTTCAGGCTGAAGTAGTGCAGGCCCAGCAGCACTAGCGCCCCGCTGGCTACCAGCGGAGCCCGCCGGCGGTAAGTAGTCCAGATCAGCCCCAGACACGCCAGCGTGGCTAGCAGCGGCCAGAGCGTGGTGCTCCAGATGTTGACGCCCAGCAACGCGTAGAGCCCGGCCACTGGGACGAAAATCAGCCACCGCTCGTGCAGCGGGTCGTGGAGCCGGTGCAGCGGGTCGGGGCCCAGGTGAAAGGTGCCCGCCAGCAGCTGCTGGGCGTAGCGGGCGTAGTAATAGTCGTCGAGGGCGTAGAGGCCCTCGTGCGCGCCGACGAAGTAGGCGAGGGTCACGAGCGTCACCAGCCCCAGCGTCAGGGTCGGCAGCAGGCGGAGCAGGCGCGCGGAAGGATTCACGGCGGCGAAAATCGGGAAAGAATCCGGCCGGCCGCGCGGCCCGCGCCCGATTCGCGTATTTTGCCGCCGATGAAGCACGCGCCCGGGCTGGGCTATTGGGTGCGCGTCGTCGGGCTGCCGCTGCTGCTGGTGCTGCTGACGGCTACCCTGCTCGGCAGTCACTACGAAACCAACGACGACGTCAGCATCACGCTGCTGCTGCGCGGGCGCACGGCCGCCGCCCCGGTCACCAACCTGCATCTCTACTTCCACGGCTGGGCCGCGGTCCTGGCCGGGCTCTACCAGCTGGCGCCCGCCGTGCCCTGGTACGGTCTCGTGCTCTACGGGCTGCTGACCGTGGCGCTGGTGCTGCTCACGGCCGTGCTCGAAGCGCTGCTGCGTCCCCACGTCCCGCCGGGGCCGCGCGCGGCGCTGCTCGCCGGGTTCTTGTTGGTCGCGGCCCTGGAGCACGCGCAGTGGTTCAACTACGTGCGCGTGCCGCTGCTGCTCGGGGGCGCGGCCGTGCTGTGGACCGCCTGCCACTACGCCGGCCCGCGCAGCCGCCCGGCCGCCCTGCTGGGGCTGCTGCTCTTCGTGGCCGCCTGGGCCATTCGGCCGAGTGCGGCCGTGCTGGGCGCGGCCGTGGTAGCGCCGGCGGCGTGGTGGCTGGCGCGGCCCGGCGCGTGGCGGGTAGTAGCCGGGGCCGGGGCCACGGCCCTGCTGCTGGGCCTGCTGGTGCACGTCACCCGCTCGCCCGAAGCTGCCCGCTACCGCCGCCTTGATGTGCTCAAGTCCAACGTGCTCGACTACGGGCTGTACCGACCCGCCCACTGCGCGCCCGCGGCCCCGGCGGTGCGGGCTGCCGTGGCGCAGTGGGCGTTTGGCGACTCCACCCTCGTCAACGAAGCTCAGCTGGCTTGCGCGTATTCGTTTCAGCTGCGCGACGTGCCGCCCATGGCCCTGGCCAAGCTAACGGTCCTGCTGCCGCAGCTCGCCCGCGATTACGCCGCGTTGGGCGCGCTGAATCTGTGGCTGTTGGTGTCGAGCGGGCGCGCCTCGCGCCGGCGGCAGTGGCTGTACGTGCTGGGCCTGGGAGTGCTGCTGCTCGCGCTCGGCGGGCTGCTCAAGCTGCCCCCGCGCCTGGCCGGTCCCTTGCTCATGCTCGGTACCGTGGGGCATCTGGCCGCCGCGGCCCCGGCGGGCGCCCAGGGCGCGAGCCGCCGCAGCCGGCAGGTGCTGGCGGGCCTGCTGCTGGTCGGCGGCGTGTATACCGGCTACAAAGCCTGGCACCGGCGGCAGCTGCTCCGGGCCACCGAGTATGCGCACGCGCACGCCCTGCAACAAGTGCAGCGTCGGGCGGCGGGCCGCGTGGTGGTCGGGGTGCGGCTGGAGGAGTGCTTCAAGTCGCTCTCGCCCTTCCGGCAGTACGTGGCGGCCGGCGGCGGGCCCTGGCTGTTGCTGACGGGCTGGCCCACGCTCGACCCTTCGCAGCCGCGGCTGCGGCAGCTGCTCACCGGCACCCGCAGCCAAGCCCTGGCCCTGCGCCGCCTGCAGCAGCATCCCGGCCGCTACTACCTGGCCTGGTCGCCTTACATGAGTGCGGCCGAGCGGCAGCGCTTTCGGCGGGAGTGGCTGGGCAAGTCGCGGCCTTTGCCACAGAACCCACCGTCACGCGAATAATCTCTGCAACCCTTGAGCTTTTCGCCGATGAATTCCGTATGAAGAACGACCCGCGCCCCGCCGCAAGCATTCCACCTGCTAATTGCCTACTTTTGGCCTTTCTCCGCACGCCTCGTCCTTCTTCCTCCATCATCATTTCCCTCACCGCATGATTGCCACCGTAACTTCCCGAGGGGAAGTATTACAGCATCTCGAAGTTTTTCTGCGCGAGAACATCGGCACGTTCCTCAAGAAAGTGGAGGACAGCTGGCAGCCTTCTGATTTTCTGCCCGACTCGCGACTCGACAACTTCTTCGATGAAGTAAAGCTGCTGCGCGAACGGGCCAAGGAGTTGAGCTACGACCTGCTGGCCGTGCTCATCGGCGACACCATCACCGAGGAGGCCCTGCCCAACTACGAAGCCTGGTTTCACCAGCTCGACGACCTGAACCGCGACCCCAACAACGGCTGGGCCCAGTGGATTCGGGGCTGGACGGCCGAGGAAAACCGCCACGGCGACCTGCTCAACCGCTACCTCTACCTCTCCGGCCGCGTGAACATGCGCGAGTTCGAGATGAGCACCCAGTACCTGATTGCCGACGGCTTCGACTTGGGCACCGCCCACGACCCGTACCGAGCTTTCGTGTACACGTCTTACCAGGAGGCGGCCACCAACCTCTCGCACCGCCGCGTGGGCCAGCTGGCCCGCAAAGCCGGCGACGCGGCCCTCAGCAAGCTCTGCGGCATGATTGCCGGCGACGAAGTGCGCCACGCCCGCGTGTACCAGACGTTCGTGGAGAAAATCTTCGAAGTCGACCCCTCGGAAATGATGCTGGCTTTTGAGGACATGATGCGCAAGAAAATCGTCATGCCCGCCCACTACATGCGCGAGTTGGGCGTCGAAATCGGCAAAACCTTCGGCCACTTCACCGACGCTGCCCAGCGCCTCGGCGTGTACACCAGCCAGGACTACACCGACATCCTGGAAGGCCTGATTCAGACCTGGAACGTCGACAAGCTCACCGGCCTGTCGGCCCCCGCTGAAAAGGCCCGCGACTACGTCATGGCCCTGCCCAACCGCCTGCGCCGCGTGGCCGACCGCATGCCCGTGCCGAAGCTGGAGTACAAGTTTAAGTGGATTGAGTAGTACGGCTAACAGACAGAGGGTTGTGCGACTGACTGATTGTTCGGTTCTCCCTTTGCTGTAGAGCTCAAACAACGCAAAAGGCCGCCCCACACCGGGGCGGCCTTTTCGTTTGATGGGCGGCGGAAGTGGGCGGCTCAGCCACCCCCTTTGACCGCCCAAAGCAGGCTACAAACACCCCTCGCTCTACACCCCGTCCCGGTGCCCCACCATGGTAATGAGGCCTTCTTTTTTGGGCATTTCGTACTCAATGGTACGGGTGCCGCCGCTGGGCGTGCTGTTGGGGTCGTCGGGGCGGTAGATGGGAAAAGTGCGGATGATGCGGCGGCCGTCGACGCGGAAGGCGTCGTGGCCGAGGTAGCCGGCAGCGGCGGGGCCTTCCAGGGCGGGCAGGGTCAGGGCGCGTCGGCCCCGGCTCAGAAATTCGTAACCCACCAAGCGGCCGTAAGAACCCGAGCCCGCGTCGGCCACAAACACCAGCAACTCCGGGTAGTCGTCGTTGTTGAGGTTGGTCACCTGCGCGTCGAGCACCGTGCCCTCGAGGTTGTCGGTCATGGAGGCCAGCTCCCGGCCCAAACGCTCAGCCCGCCACACCAATTGGCGCTGGCTACCCGAGCCCAAGGTCTGCACGGCGAAGCTGTAGTCGCCGCGCTGCAGTTCTTTCTGGTAACTCACGGCCGCTGCCGCCGGCGCGGTGGTGGATGTTGAAACCGGGGCGGCGCTTTCGGAAGTAGTACGTTGCGAGTCGCAAGCGGCGCCGAGGGTAAGCATCAGCGCGGCGGCAGCAAGACGGGCGGGGAGTAGGCGAGTGGTCATGGCAAAAGGAAGCGGCGGAAGTACCGCGCAGTGGCAGGTGTACCAGTAGTCAAACGGTCCGCAAGGGGGGAGGTTGCGGGGTGCGCGGCAGCGGGCCGGCCGGCGACAACGAGGACCGGCAGTTGGTTAAGCCCTGGGGCTTGGGTGCTATCTTGCAGCTTGTTGTTACTGATGCGTCGTATGGCTAAGCCATTCGGCGTGGCCCCTGTTTTACCGAGCCGCTACCGGCGTGCCTAATAGCTGGCGGGCTAGCTCGCAGTAGCTACTCGGAATTCGTTGTTTCATCTACTTCTTACGCTATGAGGTTTTTACTCGCTGGAGCCATCCTGGCCGGCCTGTGTTATCCCGTGGTCGGAGCCGCCCAAACGGTGGTGCTCACCGAAAATTTCGAAGCCAGTTCCGGTACCACACCCGGCGGTTTTACCGTGCTGGCACCCTTCGCCACCAACAGCTGGTCGGCGGGTACGGCTGCCGGCAACGGCCCCAGTGAGTTGGGCACGCGGGCGGCTTTTGTAGCCTGCCCAAGTTGCTCGAGCGGCCCCTACCGCTACTCGCTTACCACGGTCACCGTGGGGCACATGTACCGCGACGTGACTTTTCCCGCCAGCGGCTTCAACGCGGCCGAACTGACATTTGATTGGCGCGGCCTGGGCGAAAACCTACTGGCGCCCGTCGATTACCTGCGGGTATACCTGGTGCCCGCCAGCTACACCCCCACCAGTGGCACGCTCCCCAGCGGGGCGGGGGTGGAGGAGCTAACCACCCTGAACCAGGAAGCCAACTGGACCAGCATTCGGTTGAGCTTGGCTAATGCCAGCCGCTTGGCCGGCACCACCCGGCGCCTGTTGTTCACGTGGCGCAACGACGCCAACTCCGGCGACCAGCCCCCGGCTGCCATCGACAACGTGCGCCTGACCACCTACAGCCGGCCGCAGCTTTCGGGCACCTACACCATCGACAATACCCAGGCCACCGGGGCGCGCAACTTTCACAGCGTGGCCGAGGCCGTTGAAGCCCTGAACTCGGGCGCTTTCACCGGGGCGGTAACTTTCGAGGTGGCGGCCGGCCAGGTCTTCGCCGAGGATTTGCCCCCGCTTACCGCCAGCGGTACGGCCGCCGCGCGCCTGACGTTTCGGCGGGCGGGCACCGGCGCCAACCCGGTGCTGCGGCCCTTGGGCTCGGGCCTGAACCGCCACGCCGCCATCGATTTGGCCGGGGCCGATTACGTTACCTTCGATGGCATCGACGTGGAGGCCACCGGCGCCCTGCCGCTCTACGGCTACCGGGTGCGCAATCTTTCCGGCACCAACGGCGCCCGCTACAACGAGGTGCGCAACGCCCGCATCACCCTGAACCGGACGGGCCGCCCCGCGGTGCCCAGCAGCACGCCCATGAGCATCGGCGTGTTTCAGGCCACCTCCCCGAGCGACAACATCCGCGGCATCTACCCCGGGGGCGTATTTCCCACCGACAGCCTGGGCACCAACCGCTTCAACCGCTACCAAAACCTGCTGATCGACAACGCCAACCACGGCATCTGGGTGATGGGGCGGGTCACCAACCAGTCGAGTGCCGGCTTCGACACCGATTTGGGCAACGAGGTCCTAAACGTAGCGGTGGGCACGGCCGGGCCGGGCAGCGTGCGCGCGACCAATAACCTCGACGACTGCTACGGCGTGCGCACGGCCGATCAGCGCCGGCTGCTGATCCGGGGCTGCACCGTGCAGGGGCTACGGGCCCCGAACGGGTACGTGGGCGGCATTTTTGCCCTGCGCATCACCGGCCTGGGCCCCCATACCAGCCGTATCATCGGCAACCGCATCAGCGACCTGGAAGGCGGGGCCAACTCCAACCCCAACGGCACCGCCGGGGATATGTCCGGGTTGTTTTTTTCCGTCGACGCCACTTCCCTCGGCGTGACGACCTCCGCGCTCCAGGTCTTCAACAACGACATCCGGGATGTCCGCCGCCTGGCGCCGACTTCGCCCTACGTCGATGGCATGGCCGGGGTGCTGGTGGGCCTGCTCGGCCCGACGGGTAGCAGCACGCTGTTCTACCACAACACCGTTATCATCGACGGCTCGGCCGTGCCGACGGCGCCCAACACGACGCTTTACGGGGGCTATGGCGGCTACGGCGGCACCTTCGCCATGCGCAACAACCTGCTCGTCAACTTGACCGCCGCCCAAAGCGGCCAGATCCGCCACAGCGTGCTGTCCAACATGAGCGCCACCCTGCTCAGCTCCGACTACAACGAATTGTACCTGGCCAATGCCACCAACGGAGATTTGGTGCGCAGCAGCGCCAGCCACGCCACCCTGGCCAGTTGGCAGACCACCGGACAAGATGTGCACTCGGTGTCGCTCGATCCGCAGCTCACCGCCGCCAGTCCTGCACTGCCAACCAACCCGGCCCTGGATGACCGCGGCACCCCGCTGGCCCTGGTGCCCACCGACCTGCTGGGCACGGGTCGGAGCAGCGTGACGCCCGATCTGGGGGCCTACGAGTTTGGCAACATCGTGCTCGGGGCCCAGGCGGCGCAACTGCGCCCGCCGCTGAGCGTGTATCCCAATCCGGCCGGGCAGTGGGTGCGGGTAGAATGGCCCGGAGTCAGTACCGCAACGGCTACCGTGCTGCTCTGCAACGCGCAGGGGCAAACCGTGCAGCGCGTGTCGGTGGCAGCGGGGCAGGCAGCAGCGCGGTTGGAGCTGGGCCCGCTGCCGGCCGGCCTCTACGTCGTGCGGGTAGTCACGGCCGGCCGCACGCTAACCCGGCAACTGGTAAAAGAATAAGCCGGCCGCTGGCCCAAAACGCAACGCGCCGCTGCGGGAAGACCCGCAGCGGCGCGTTGTTGTGTACTGGAAGCCGGTTAATCTTAAGATCAACCCGATTGCCCGTTTAGGGGCGAGTGGTCGAGCCGCTGGTGGTGCCGCTCGTCGAAGTGCCCGACGACTGGGGCGCCGTTACCGGCGTGGTCGGCATCGGCATCAGCATGCCTTGCGCGTTTAAGGTGTATTCCACCGTTTGCGACTGGCCGGTGGCCGTGGCGTTGGCGTCGGTGCCGGTGTACACGGGGTAAGTGCGCACCAGATGGTTGCCGCGGATTTCGTATTTGTCTTCGCCTTTGTAGCCAGTGGCCAGGTCGTTGCTGAGTTTGGGCAACGACTGAATCGGGCGGAAGGACTTGTCGACAAACTCGTAGGCTTCGACGCCGCCCATGCCCATGCTGCCGCCGCTGGTAAACACGTACAGCTCGGGGTTGCCGTTGCCGTTCAAGTCGCCCATCACGGCGTCGGTCACGTTGCCTTTCACGTTCAGGCGCACCGGGTCGGTTACCAGCGCGTCGCCGCGGCGGGTTTTGATGGTGAGCTGCTGGCCGTTGTCGAGCGTGTTCGACTGAATCTGGAAGCGGTATTCACCCTGCGTCAGGTCGCGCGAAAAAGCCACGTCGCCGGGCGTGGTTACGGTGGTTTCGACCGTGGCCGTGCCGCTGGAGGTGTCGGTGGTGGTACGAGCCGAGTCGCAGCTGCCGAGCAGCCCGAGCGCAGCAGCCGTGAGCGGCCACGCCAAAATGGAACGTTTCATGAGGGTTATGGAAAGGAAGTGGAGAGAAGAGCCAGTATTACTAATTCCCTATACTAACGCCCGCCTAACCCGTGGGGTTACGTTTGGCCGGTTATTCGGCCGTTAAGGTATGACCTGCACACCCTTCCAAAATGCCACTCGCCCGCGAATATTTTCGGCCGCCGGCTTGGGGTCGGGATAATACCAAGCCGCATCCTTGTTCAACTGCCCGTCGACGCGCACGGAATAGTAGCTGGCGCGGCCTTTCCACGGGCAGGTGGTGCCGGCAATACTCTCCTCAAAGTACTCGCGCTTAAGCGAATCGGCGGGAAAGTAGTGGTTGTTTTCGACGACGACTGTCTCGTCGCTTTCCGCCAGCACGGCGTTGTTCCAGATGGCTTTCATGAGGGGTGTTTTCGGGGCTTGTGGTTCGTTTTGCGGGGCGCAGGGCCGGCCGCCGCGGCCGGCCGGCCAACGATAAACGGCAAACGAAAACTAACTCAACCCGGCCGTTGTTTTCCAAGTCCATTCCTCCTGAATTATGGCTGTTGGTTTCCGTTTCCGCGACTTTGTGCCCGACGAGACGCCCGAAAAAGGCTTCGACTCGCTCTTTAAACTATTCATGCAACTGGTCACCATCACGTCGGGCGACGTGGCGGAGGCCCTGCAGTGGCTCAACGAGCTGGACAAGCAGTACGGCCTGACCGACGACGAGTACGGCATGGGCGACTTCATCGAGGACCTGAAGAAAAAGGGCTACATCGACGAAAACGAGCAGCAATTGGGCGAGCTGAAGATTACCGCTAAGTCGGAGCAGCTCATCCGCAAGTCGGCGCTGGAGGAAATCTTCGGCAAGCTCAAGCGCGGTACCCAGGGCAACCACCGCACCCCGCACGCCGGCCAGGGCGACGAGCTGACCACCGATTTGCGCGACTACCAGTTCGGCGACACCATCGAGCAGATTGAGATGACCGAGAGCCTGCGCAATGCCCAGCTCAACCACGGCCTCGACGGCAACTACCTGCTCACCGAGGGCGACCTGGAAGTGCGCGACACCGAGCACAAGACCCAAACCTCGACGGTCTTGATGATTGACATTTCGCACTCCATGATTCTCTACGGCGAGGACCGCATCACGCCGGCCAAGAAGGTGGCCATGGCCCTGGCCGAGCTGGTGAAGCAGAAGTACCCCAAGGACTTCCTCGACATCATCGTGTTCGGCAACGACGCCTGGCAGATCGAGGTGAAGGACTTGCCTTATCTGCAAGTCGGGCCCTACCACACCAACACGGTGGCGGGCTTGGAGCTGGCCATGGATTTGCTGCGCAAGCGCAAGACGGCCAACAAGCAGATTTTCATGATTACCGACGGCAAGCCCACCTGCCTCAAGGAGCCCGGCGGTTACTACAAAAACTCCTTCGGCCTGGACCGCAAAGTGGTGAACAAGACCCTGAACCTCGCGGCCGCCGCCCGGCGCCTGAAGATTCCCATCACCACTTTCATGATTGCCTCCGACCCGTACCTGCAGCAGTTCGTGCGCGAGTTCACCGAAACCAACCAGGGCAAGGCCTACTACAGCTCGCTGAAGGGCTTGGGCGGGCTGATTTTCGAGGACTACAAGCGCAACCGCCGCAAGAGCCTGTAATTTTTTCGCATACGCGTAACCAACGCCCTCCTTGCTTCGGTATGGAGGGCGTTGCGGTGTATAAGGCCGGCGGTTAGCCCGCGCCGCCCGGCTGGTTTTGATGGTTTTCCCGCTCGCCTTGCCCTTGCCTATGGAGCTACTTGCTACGTTCCCGTTTCTGCGCCTGCACCTGCACACCACCGGCCACCGCGCCCTCGAAGCCGAGTGGCGGGGCTTTGTGAGCAGCGCGTTTCTGCGGCAGGCCCTGACCGAAGCCCTGGGGCTGGCCCGGAAACACCGCGTGCAGGCCTGGATTGCCGACGACCGGCGCCTGGGCCCCGTGCGCCCCACCGATTTGGAGTGGGTAGTCACGACCGTGGTGCCGGAGTTCGTGGCACTGGGCATCGATCGGTTTGCCATGATCGAGGCCGAGGACCCGCTGAACAAGCTGCTGATCAGCAACGCGGCCGATACCGTCACGCGGGAGCTGCCGCTGCAGGTGCGGCGCTTCACCGACCCCGACGAAGCCCGCCGCTGGGCCTGCCAGCTAGACTGAGGCTGGGGCCGGGCAGATCGGTTATCGAAAACGGCCAAGCTCGGCGAAGCAGGCGGCGGCAGTAGGGGCGCAGGTAATCCGTAGCAGTTGAGTACTGTGCCCTGCCTTTTAGCCTAAAGTGCTGCGCTTCAACCATAAAAAAAAGCCCCGACAGGTCTACTGCCGGGGCTTTTGCGTTAGCGCAGGCCTACAAGTTGCGCGTCATCAAGCGGTTGGTTTGCAGCTCCGTGGACGGAATGGGCCACACGTAGAGCACATCCGAGGGGTTGACGGCGCTGACCGAGGCCTTGCCCGGAATCGGCACGTTGAGGCGCATGATGTCGATGTTGCGGATGCCTTCGGCCAAAAACTCGATGCGGCGCTCCTGCAGCACGGCGTCGACGGCGGCGGTGACGCTGGTGAAGGCGGGGTAAGCCGCGGTGGGGCTGGAGCGGGTGCGCACGGCGTTCAGCAGCGCCAGTGCGCGGGCATCGGTGGCGCCCTGGGTGCGGAAGCGGGCTTCGGCCAGGCTCAGCAGCACCTCGGCGTAGCGAATCACCGGCGCTTTATCGGTGAAGGGCGTGCCGGTGGGGTACTTGCGCATAAACGACTCCGTGCCCGAAGTGACGACAAAGGCCGTGCGGCGGGCGTCGGTGGTGGGCCAGGCGGTGGTGTTGCCCAGGATGCCGGCCGGGTTCAGGCTGTACTCGCCGCCGGGCGAGAAGTAGTAGCCTAGTTGGTTTTGGGTGCCGGGCGCGTTCTGGGCCGTGAAGGCAAAGCTCAGGATGCTTTCCGCCGTTTCCTGGGGCGAGGCGAAGACGTTGCCCACGGACGCGTTGAGGGCGTGCGGCACGCCGGTGGCGGCCACGTAGGGCGCGGCGGCGGGCACCAGCTTGTTGGCCTCAGTAATGACGTCCTCGTAGCGGCCCATGGTCAGGTACACCCGCGTCTTGAGGGCAATGGCCGTGTTGCGGTGGGCGCGCGTCACGTTCAGCGTCGCCACGGGCACCCCGCCGGAAGCGGCCGTGTAGCTGGCCGGCAGCAGCTGCTCGGCCGCGTTCAGGTCGCTCAGAATCTGCGCGTACACCTCGGCCACGCTGCTGCGGGCCAGGTCGTTGCCCGAGTCGTCGGTTTCGGCCCGCAGGCGCAGGGGCAGGCCGGGTTTGCTGCCGTTGCCGTCGGCGTAGGGGCGGGCGTAGAGCTGCAGCAGCGAGTAGTAGCACAGGGCCCGGAGCAGGCGGGCTTCGCCCTGGTAGTAGCTGGCCTGGGTAGCGAAATTGGCCGGAAACGCGGGCGGCACAAACTTGGCGGCGTTGGCGTCGAGCCCGGCCAGAAACACGTTGATCTGGTTGATGGCCTGGTAGCCAGCGCCCCAGGCGGAAATCACGTCGTTCTGCGAGGCTTCGGTCAGCGTGTGGTTCCACACGGCCGTGCCGGTCACCAGGTTGGTGCCGCGGTTCAAAAAGTCGTTGGCGCGGATGTCGCCGTAGACCTGGTAGCGGCCGCCCAGGAAGCTGCCAGATTTTACGTAGGCGTACAGGCCGTTGACCTGCAGCTCAATACGGGAGGGCGTGTCGAACACCACCAGGTTGGACAGCGCCGTTTCGGGTACCGGGTCCAGCATGTCCTTGTGGCAGGAGGTCGAGCCCAGGGCCAGCAGCAGGCCGGCCGTCAAAACCAGGCTTTTATGTATAATGCGTTGCATCGTGAGGCAGGGGAGTTAAGGCTAGAAAGTGAGGTTGACACCCAGGGTGTAGCTGCGGGCCTGGCCCACCGAGTTGCGGTCGACGCCGGCGCCGGTGGTGGCGTTGCCGTTGGTCGAAATTTCCGGGTCGATGCCCGAATACTTGGTCAGCAGCGCCACGTTTTGCCCCTGCAGGTAGACGCGGGCGCTCTGCATCTTCAGCTTGCTGGTCAGCTCCGAGCTGAAGGTGTAACCCAGGGTCACGTTGCGCAGGCGGGCAAAGTCACCCTTCTCCACGTTTTCCGACATGATCAGGGCCGAGCCGTTCGACACGTTGTCGCCGTACACCGGGCGCGGCCACTTGGCGGTGCGGTTTTCGCCGGTCCAGTGGTCGAGCATGTCCACGTCGTTGTTCCAGAAGCGCTGGTCGTGCAGGCCGGCCTTGGTGCCGTTGTAGATGTAGTTGCCGCCCGAGTACTGGATGAACACGCCCAAATCCACCCCGCGGAAGCGGAAGGTGTTGTCGAAGCCGCCGTACCACTTGGGCAGCACCGGCCCGTAGTAGATGCCGTCCACCAGCTGGGTGGGGGCGGTGGTGTTGGTGTTGGTATCCTGAATGGTCCAGCCTGTCGAGCCCACGCCCGTGGTGCCCTGGTGGTTGTACTGCTTCACCACGATGACGGGGTTGCCGCTGCCGTCGCGCACGATGTTGCCGTTGGCGTCGCGCTGGTAGGTCTGGATCAGGCGCTGCCCGTTGGCCGGGTTCACGCCCAACGACTGCACGGCCAGGATTTCGCCCACCGAGCCGCCGACGCGGGTGTAGTTCACCGTTTCGAGCGTGGAGGTAGCCGTGCCGATGCGCTGGCCTTCGGTGGCCAGGGCCAGCACCTCGTTCTTCAGCGTGGAGAAGTTGATGTTGCTCGTCCAGGTGAAGTTTTTGGTTTGAATGGCATTCACGCGCAGGTTCACCTCGATGCCGGTGTTGCGCATGGAGCCCACGTTGGCGTCGATGCTGTTGTTCGGAATGCCCTTCGACGGCGCCTGGGGCACGGGCAGGATCAGCCCGTCGATGTCGTTGCGGTAGTAGGTCACGTCGCCGCTTAGGCGGTCATCGAACAGGCCAAAGGCCAGGGCCACGTCGGTTTTCTTGCTGGTTTCCCAGGTCAGGTTGGGGTTGCCGGCCAAGGAGTAGTACAGGGTGGCCGCGGGGCCGTTCAGGCCGGAGGAGTAGAGCTGCAGCGAGGAATAGTCGCCCACGCCCAGCGCGTTGCCCACTTCGCCGTAGCTGGCCGAGAGCTTGAGGAAGTTCACCGGCTGCAGGAAGCTCGCGTTTTTCCAGAAGCCTTCCTCCGACAGCACGTAGCCCAGCGCCCCGCCGTAGAAGTTGCCCCACTTGTTGCCCCAGGCCGAGTACCCGTCGCGGCGGGCGTTGAAGGCCACCACGTACTTCTTGCTGAAGTCGTAGCTCACGCGGCCGAAGTAGGAGAGCAGGAAGTTCTCCCCCTGGAAGAGGCCGTCGGTCGACACGTTGGTGAAGTTGCCCTCAAAAGTTTCGAAGAAGTTGTCGGCCACGCCGGTGCGGGAGGCGCCCCAGCGGATGACTTCGGTGTGCTGCTGCTCGGTGCCCACCGTGGCCGAAACGGTGTGCTTATCGGCCAGGGTGCGGTCGAAGGAAAGCGTGTTCTGCCAGTTCCAGCGCTTGTTGGTGCGGTAGTAGTTGGCCGCCGTGCCGCCCGCGCCGGGCGTGGCCGACCACCCGTCGCCGGATATGGCCGTGTAAAAGGCGCGGTCCTCGAAGTTGACGTTGTTCAGCCCGTAGGTGGTACGCGCATGCAGCCCATTGATGATTTCCCAGTTGGCGTACACGCTGCCCTCAATCTGGTTCGACTCGGAGCGGAAGTAGTTGTTGTCCAGCTCCACCACCGGGTTGTAGTAACCCACCAACAGCGGGGCCCCCGTCGTCGAGGCCGGGTTCAGGTTGGCCCCGGGGCCGATGCCGTTCGAGTTGAAGGGCGCCACGCCGGCAATGTTGTAGCTGCCGTCGTTGTTGTAGGCCGCCACGTTCGGCGGCAGCACCAGCGGCAAGCGGCCCAGGCCGCCCGTGCCAAACGCGCCCCCGGACACCGACCCCGAGTTCGGTGACTGGTTTTTGGAGTTGGAGTAGCCCACGCGGGCCCCCACGGAAAAGGACTTGTACACCTTGTGGTCCACGTTCAGGCGCGACGAGATGCGCTTAAACGTGTTGTTGACCAGCATGCCCTTCTGGTCGGAGTAGCCCACGGAGGCGTAGTAGGTGGTTTTGTCGGAGCCGCCCGCAAAGCTCACCGCGTTGGAGCTGGTGAAGCCCGTGCGGTAGATGTAGTCGTACCAGCGCGTATCCACTTGGTTGCCGTTGGCGTCGAGCGACGGCCGGAAGCCTTCCACGTTGGTGGCCGGCTGCCCGATGGCCGCCCGGTTGGCGTTCAGGTTGCGCACCGCCTCGTTTTTGAGGTCCATGTAGGGCTGCGCGCTCAGCACGTCGTAGAGGCGCACTGGCTTGGAAATGCCCACCCACGAGTCGACCGAGATGCGGCTCTGGCCGCGCTTGCCCTTCTTGGTCGTAATCAGAATAACCCCGTTGGCCGCCCGCGAGCCGTAAATGGCCGTCGACGAGGCGTCCTTGAGCACCTCGATGCTCTCGATGTCGTTGGGGTTGATGTTGCTGAGCGGGTTGTTGGGCACGCTCGTCAGGGCCGAGTTGTTGCCGCTGTAGGCCGGCACGCCGTCGATGACGTAGAGCGGGTCGGAGCTGAGCGAGATGGAGTTTACGCCCCGGATGCGCACCACCGGCGGGTTGTTGAGCACCCCGTTGGGCGTGGTGATGTTCACGCCCGAAGCCCGGCCCTGCAGCGCTTGGTCGAAGCTCTGCACCGGCGCCGTGGCAATTTCCGACCCTTTCACGGTGGCAATGGAGCCCGTCAGCTCCCGCCGCGACTGCGTGATGCCGTAGCCAAGCACCACCACTTCGTCGAGGCCGGTGCTGGCGGCGGCCAGCGTCATGTTGATGCTGGAGGCGTTGCCCAGCGCGGCTTCTTGGGACGAATACCCAACGGACGAAAAGACCAAGGTGCCGCCCGTGCCCGGAACCGTAAGGGAATATCGGCCGTCCCCGTCGGTGGAAGTGCCGTTGGTGGTTCCCTTGACCAGCACGGTCACTCCCGGAAGCCCGGAGCCGTCGGCGCCCACGACGCGGCCGGTGACTGTCCGCGTTTGCGCGTGCAGGTCATGCCCCGTTATAGCGCAGGCCATAACTGACATGGTGAGTAAAGATTTTCTCATAGAAACGGTGGTTTATTGGTGAGATTTGCGGTTAATAAGATGATTGATGGGCTTATTTGCAATTTTGGATTGAATTTTTAGAATAATGTACAACACGATTCATATTGCATTATATTTTTAATGTTTATTAAACTTTTTTAATAACATAAACTCGGCAGTAGCATTATATTGCCTGGTTATCAGTTGGATTCGGGAGTAGCCAGGAATAAGCCCGCGGGGCACTCGTAAATCGGAGAAGTTTGGCCGCAACGCCATGGCTGATACCAATAGACTAGCGCACAATGTGCCAACCGTACACCGGCCAGCAGTAATACCCTCCCTGCAATGGGGCCGCGGGGAAACGTTATCGTTCGGAAACAGCCTGAAACGACCCGGCAAGGCATACTGACCAGCATGCTTTGCCGGGCCCGAAACAAAAAAACGGCCGCCCCAGACTGGGGCGGCCGTTTTGCACTGCCGGGCGTGGTTTTTCCCTAACGCGTAGCCACGGCGGTGGCGCCGTCTTCCGGCGTCGCATTCTTAACTACGGGAACGGTGCGCAGATAGGCATAAATGGCCTTGGCTTCGGCGTCGTCCATGATGGTGAATTTGGGCATGGGTGCCCGCAGCGGCCCGTGCGGCGACTGGCCGTAACGCACCGCTTGCACGAACTGGCCTTCCGTCCAGTCGCCGAGGCCGGTTTCCGGGTCGGGCGTAAGGTTGCGCGTGACAATGGCCGAGCCGTCGGGCATCGTCATGGTGGCCCCGCCGGCCAGGTAGCCTTCGGACTTCTCGGGCTCGAGGTGGTTGTTGGTTTTGAAGTCTTTGCTGTGGCAGTCGTAGCACTTGTAGCGGCCTACCACCAGGTATCGCCCGAAAGCTACCGCGTCGGCGGGGTTGGGGGCCAGCACGGCGCCGGTGGGCATGGGCATGGGCTTCATCACTGTGTTGACCAGCGCCTTGGCCAGGAACGAAGGCTCCTGCTCGTGCGAGGGCGTCGGATTGGGCTGCACCTGCGCGTCGGTGGAGTGCAGGTAGGCAATGACGCTGGCCACGTCTTCGTCGGACATGTGCACGAAATTGGGCATGACCACCCGGAAGCGCCCGTCGCGCCCGATGCCGGTGCGCAACACCCCGATCAACTCTTCGTCGGTCCAGGCGCCGATGCCGTGGGCTTTGTCCTGGGTGATGTTGGCCGAGTAGAGCTTGCCAAACTCCGGCGGCAGTTCCGTGAGCAGCTTGCCGGTCAGCGCGCCGGTTGCGCGGTTGAGGTGGCAGTCGGCGCACATGGCATTCACAATTTTCTGGCCCTGGGCAATGCGGGCCGGCGTGGCCACAATCTTCTGGGCCGCCACCTGCGGCTTGTCGTAGCTCGGAATGCCGCGGACCTGCACAAACGTGGCCGCGCAAGCACCGAGAAATGCCACGCCGGCAATGAACAGGCCGAGTATTCGGAGGATCTTTTTCATAGCGTCAGAAAGGCTGTTGGGAGCAAGAGGGGAGTGGTACAAAAGTAGGTTGCTGTTGCACTCCGGTCACTCGCATGATGATGTGAGGCCCGCTGTCATTTGTGTGCCAGCGGGCCCCAGGCCTTAGCGCTGCGCCACGGCCGCCGCGCCGTCTTCGGCCGTGGCATTTTTGATGACCGGCACCGTGCGCAGGTAAGCGAAGATGGCGCGGGCTTCCTGGTCGGTCACCAGCGAGTATTTGGGCATGGGGTAGCGCAGCGGGCCGCTGGGCGAGCGGCCGTACTTCATGGCCTGCGCAAACTGTTCGGGCGTCCAGTCGCCGGTGCCGGTTTCGGGGTCGGCCGTGAGGTTGCGGCTCACGATGTCGTGGCCCTCCGCGTCTTGCAGCACCGAACCCCCGCCCATGTAGCCGAACGACTTCTCGGGGTCTTTGCCGTCAGTTTTCAGGATGTCGCCGGAGTGGCAATCGTAGCACTTGTAGCGCGAGGTGACGAGGTAGCGGCCGAAAGCCACTTCGTCGGCGGGGCTGGGCTGCAGCACCGGCTTGGCGGGCAGGGGCGCGGGCTGAATGAGGGTATTGGCCAGCACGTTGCCGAAAAAGCTGGGTTCCTGCGCGTGGGAGGGCGTGGCGTCGGGCTGCAGGGCCGCGTCCGGGGAGCGGAGGAAGGCCACGATGCTCAGCACGTCCTCGTCGGAAAGCCGGTCGAACTGCGGCATCACCGAACGGATGCGGCCGTCGGGGCCGAGGCCGGTGCGCAGCAGGGCCACCACCTGCGCGTCGGTCCAGCGGCCGATGCCGTGTGCCTGGTCCTGGGTGATGTTGGCGGAATAAAACTTGCCGAACTGTGCCGGAATGTCCTTCAGGTGCTGCCCGCTGAGGCGGCCGGTTTGCTTGTTGCGGTGGCACTCGGCGCACACGCTCATCACCAGGCGCCGGCCGTGCTCCACGCGCTCGGGCGTGTAGGCCACGGGGGCGAGCTTGAGCTGGGGCGGGTCGTAGCTCGGAATGCCGCGCACCTGCACAAACGTGGCGGCGCAGGCGCCCAGAAAGACCAAGCCGGCCACCAGCAGGCCGACGATTCGGAGGACTTTTTTCATAGCGGAAAAGGGTAGGTTGGAACCGGAGCGGAGTGTGGGGCAAAAGTATCCGCGCGGTTAGCCCTTGTCAGCCGCATAAGTATGTGAGTGGCCGGTGCAAATGATGTGAGGCGGTGGGGGGTGAGTAGATAGCGGATGGGCAAGTGAGCGGACGAGTAGATGAAAAAAGCTGTCATCCTGAGCGAAGCGAACCGAAGGTCGGCGTAGCCAAGGACCTTGCTCGCACCTCGCACTAACTACAAAGCGCATCCACCAACACCCAATTGGCTGGGCATGATGGCTGCGCTTGGGCCGTCCTGACTGATTTGCGCCTGCTCGTTGGCCGTAGCGGCAGAGCAGGGTATGAGCGAGGTCCTTGGCTACGCCGACCTTCGGTTCGCTCTGCCAGGATGACGTTCTTCTTTACCCGCTTTCATCTGCTTATTCGTCCACCTGCCTGTTTACTCACCTACCAACCTACTCATCTACTGATCTGCTCATTTCTCCTGCTTTGTGCCGCCGAACCTCAGCTGCCCTTTCGCTGTTATCTTACCCGGGACCCTTCTCCCGCTCCCTATCTGCCCCTGATGAACCACGAAACTATCCGCACCCTCGGCCAGCTCAAAGCCGCGGGCTACCGTTCGCGTACGGTCAAAGAAGAGCTGCGCGACAACCTGATTCAGAAACTTCAGCGCCGCGAAAACGCCTTTCCCGGCATCCACGGCTACGACGAGACGGTGATTCCCGACCTGCAGCGGGCCATCCTCTCCATGCACCACATCAACCTGCTAGGCTTGCGCGGGCAGGCCAAAACGCGCATTGCCCGCCAGCTCGTGGGCCTGCTCGACGAGTATATTCCCGTGGTGGCCGGCTCGGAGCTCAACGACGACCCGCTGCAGCCGCTCTCGCGCTACGCGGTAGACCTGGTGGCCGAGAAGGGTGACGACACGCCCATCGGCTGGCTGCACCGCGACGAGCGGTACACCGAGAAGCTGGCTACGCCCGACGTGTCAGTGGCCGACCTCATCGGCGACGCCGACCCCATCAAGGCCGCCACGCTCAAGCTGCCCTACTCCGATGAGCGCGTGATTCACTTCGGGCTGATTCCGCGGGCGCACCGCGGCATCTTCGTCATCAACGAGCTGCCCGACTTGCAGGCCCGTATCCAGGTGGCGCTGTTCAACATCCTGCAGGAAGGCGACATTCAGATTCGCGGCTTCAAGGTGCGCCTGCCCTTGGACCTGCAGTTCGTCTTTACCGCCAACCCCGAGGACTACACCAACCGCGGCAGCATCGTCACGCCGCTCAAGGACCGCATCGACGCGCAGATCATCACGCACTACCCCAAGAGCATCGACATCGGCAAGCGCATCACCCGGCAGGAAGCCCGCCTGACCGACTCGCAGCGCAACCTAGTGAGCGGCAACGAAGTCATCCACGACCTGGTGGAGCAAGTGGCCATCGAGGCCCGCGGCTCGGAGTACGTCGACGCCAAATCGGGCGTGTCGGCCCGTCTGACCATTTCGGCCTACGAGCAAGTCATTGCCGCCGCCGAGCGCCGGGCGCTCATCAACGGCGAAACCAAAACCCGCGTGCGCGTGGCCGACTTCATGGCTGCCGTGCCCGCCATCACCGGCAAGGTGGAACTGGTGTACGAGGGCGAGCAGGAGGGCGCCGGCATCGTGGCCGAGAAGCTCATGGGCAAGGCCCTGCGCACGCAGTTCCTGCAGTACTTCCCCGACCCCGAAAAGGCCAAGAAGCAGAAGGACAAGCCCAACCCCTACAAGCCCATTCAAGACTGGTTTGGGGCCCATTCGGTCGACATCCTCAACGACGCTTCGGAAACGGACTACCGCACCGCCATCGAAGCCGTGCCCGGCCTGCGCGACCTGGTGAAGGCCAGCATTCCGGCCGACATGTTCAACGAGGACCCGCTGTTCTGGCAGGAGTTTGCCCTGCACGGCATGGCCGAAATGAGCCTGCTCTCGCGCAACCGTCTCACGGCCGGCACGCAGTTCAAAGACCTGTTCTCGTCCATGTTCACCATGCCCAACTTCGGCTCGGACGACGACGATGACGACGAGGATTACCTCTCGTCGAAAAAGCGCAAGCGGCGCTAGGCCTACCGGCTGCCCACGCAACGGCCCCCCGCACCAACCGGTGCGGGGGGCCGTTGCGTTTGGTGCGGGTTGGTGCAAAGACCTGAAATGTTTAATTGAGAATGTGACGCCGTTGGCACAGTAACAAGAACGGTTTGGCTAAAAGCTCGACTGGGAACGGAAGTGTTCCTGCACCTTCAACTCACGCAACGGGCCTGACGCCCGTCTTCCTGTCGCCACACCAATCCATTTTCTGCCTCGCCATGAACGCAACCGTCCTCACCCGCCTCGTTTCGCTGGTTCTCTTCGTCGCCCTGCTGCTGCCCTCGCTCGACGCGGCGGCGAGCATCCCGGCTAATTTCGGCCGGCACGGCCGCGCCGGGGTGCACCGCCCGGTCTACGCCAGCTACAAGAAGCCCGTGTACAAAAAAGGCCGCACCAGCCTGCAGCTGGCTTTCTGGAAGCGCTAGGCTTTGCACTAAACCGTTGAATCACCGAAAATACCACGCCGCGGGCCAGGAAGCACGCGGCGTGGTATTTTGGGTATGCGAGGCCTGCAACCCGCTAAATTCCTGGCAGCTGCTGCTGAAAATACCGGTCCAAGATGGCGTGTACCTTGGCCTCGGTCAGGGGTTTGTCGACAATGGTGGCCACGGGCAGCTGCTGCATTTGCTGCAGGTCGCGGGTGTGCAGGGAGGTGGTCAGCATCACGACCACGGTGCCCTGACGGCGGGGGAGGGGCAGTTGTTGCCACGCCCGCAAAAACTCGATGCCGTTCATCACCGGCATGTTCACGTCGAGCAGAATGAGGGCGGGCAGCGGGGCGTCGGTGTCGCCGGGTGGAGCGAGCAAGTGCAGGGCTTCGGCGCCGTTTTCGGCCACCAGCAGTTCCCCGGCCACGGCCATGCGCCGCAGCAGGAGTTGGTTGAGAAAATTCGTGGTCGAGTCGTCGTCAACCAGCAGGATACGGGCTAAGTGCGGCATGCGGGTACTAGCGCGGGCGGAGCCGGGTGTGGCGCTGGCCCCGTATACGCAGCTTAGGTCGGCAGGTCCACGACAAAGGTGCTGCCCTGGCCCAGTTCGCTTTCCACCCGAATGCTGCCGCCAGCGTTTTCTACGATTTTCTTCACCATGTACAGGCCGATGCCCGAGCCTTCGACGTGGGTGTGCAGGCGCTGGAACATGCCGAATATCCGGGCCCGCTGGGACTCGTCGAGCCCCAACCCGTTGTCTTGCACGCTCAAGCGCAGGTAGCCCCCGGCGTCGGGCAGGCAGCTGATGTGCACTACCGGCGGGCGGTCGGGGTGGCGGTACTTGAGCGCGTTGGAAAGCAGGTTGTACACCACCGAGCGCAGGTTTTTCGGCGAAAACAGGATGGTGGGGCAGGCGTCCACGTCCACGTTGAGCTGGGCGTCGGTGTCGCGCAGCAGGGGCAGCAGGTCTTGGCGCACGTCCTCAATCATGGCCGCCAGCGCCACCGGGGCGGTCGGCTGGGCGTGTTCCTGCTGCAGCTTGCTCACGTCGGTGAGGTAGTCGAGCGTGCGCTTGAAACGCTCCACCGACCCGTGCATGCGCGTCAGGATCGGCTCGACCAAGTGCTGCTGCAGCACCTCGGGTGGGAGCTGCTCGGTAAGGGCGTGCAGCAGCCCTTCGATGTTGGTGATGGGCGCTTTGAGGTCGTGGGAGGCGGTATAGATGAAGTTGTCCAGGTCCACGTTGGTGCGCCGCAGCTGCTTGTTAAGCGCGTCGAGGTCGGCATTGGTGGCCCGCAGCTGCTCGTTGGCGGCGGCCACATGCTGCTGGGCCTCCACCTGCTCGGTCACGTCGCTGACCAGGGCGTAGAACCCGTTCACCTCGCCGTGGCGCCAGTCGGGGATGTAGTCGACATGGATGTGGCGGAAGAAGTCGTCGCGGTAGGGCATGCGCGCGTCGAAGCTCAGCCGCTCGCCCGCAAACACCCGCTCCATGTAAGCCTTCACGTTTCGGTACCCGGCTTCGCCTACCACCTCGCGCACCTGGCGGCCCATCAGCTCGGCGGGGCGCTGCTTAAACCACGCCTCGTAGGCCAGGTTCGCAAACTGGTACCGCTCGTCGCGGTCGACGTAGCTGATGAGCACCGGCAGGGCATCGGTGAGCAGCTGCAGGCGCTGGGCGCTGGCTTCGCTGGCCTGGCGGGCCTGCACCTGCTCCGTCACCTCGAAGGCAAATACCATCACCCCGTCGATGCGGCCCTGCTCGTCGAAGCGGGCCTGCTGGATGTAGTTGAAATAGCGGTTTTCAAGCACGCCGTCGCCCGGGCGGGCCAGCGGAATCAGCATGCCCTGCGCCTGGTGGGTGCGGCCGGTTTCGAATACCTCCCGGAAGCTGAGGTACACGGAATGGTCTTTGATTTCGGGCAGCGCCTCCGCGATGGGGAGGCCCAGCAGCTGACGGTCGGGAAACAACTGCTGGTAGCCGGGGTTGACCAGCTCGTACACCAGCTCGGGGCCGCGCAAGATGCAGATGGCCGCCGGGGCCTGCATAAACAGGCGTTCGAGCAGGGCGCGCTGGCGCTCGGCCTCGGCGCGGGCTGCCCGGGCCTCGCGGGTGCGCAGCTCCACCCGGCCTTCCAGGGCTTGGGTGAGCTCCTGCAGCTGCAGCTGGGCGAGCAGCAGCTCGGTGTTGCTGGTGAGTAATTCCTCGTTGGTGACGCGCAGCTCCTCGTTGGTGGCGGCCAGTTCCTCGTTGAGCGTCTGCACCTGCTGGCGCGCCTGCACCTGCGTGGTCACGTCGATGGCAATGTCGAGCACGCCCAGCATCTCGCCGGCCGGGTCGTACAGCGGCTGGTACACAAAATCGAAGTAGCGCGTTTCCAGTTGCCCGTTGCGGCGCAGTTGGGCCGGCAGCTCGGTGCCCACGAACGGCACGCGGGTAGCGGCCACCTGAGCAATGAGGTAATCGAAGTTCTGACCCTGCAGCTCGGGCACGGCCAGCAGCAGCGGCCGGCCGAGCACGCGTTGCGCGGGGTAGCCCCACATGGCGCAGAGCTGTTCGTTGGCCGCCACCACCACTTGGTTTGGCCCCTGAAACAACCCAATGGCCACCGGCGCCTGCATCAGCAGGGCCTGCAGCAGATTTCGCTCCCGCTCGGTGTCGGCTTGGGCCTGCTCGGCGCGGGCCACGGCAGCGGCCAGCTCGGTGTTGGCCGCCTGCAGCTGCTCGTTAAGGATGCGCTGCTCCTCGTGCAGCTGCTGCACTTGCTGGCGGGCAAGCACCTGCGGTGTTACGTCGTAGGCAAAGACGAAGATGCCGTCGATGGTGCCGGCCAGGTTGTGGCGGGCCTGGTAGATAAAGTTGTAGTAGCGCTTTTCCAGCTCCCGGCGGTCCTCGTTGTGGTGGTCGAGCTGCACCAGCATTTCGGTGGCGTAGAACGTGCGCCCGGTGCGGTACACCTCGTCGAGCAGGTCGAAAATGGGCTGGTCGGCCAGCTCGGGCATGGCTTCGCCGATGGGCCGGCCCAGCAGCGGCCGCTCGCCCACCAGGGCTTGGTACTGCGGGTTGACGAACTGAAACGTGTGCGCCGGCCCTTCGAAGATGCAAATCATGGCCGGGGCCTGCTCGAACACGCTGCGCAACTGCTGGCGCTGCAGTTCGGCCTCGGCCAAGGCCTCCCGCTCGCGGGCTTGGCTCTCCCGCAGGGTTTCCTCCACGGCCGTGCGCGCGTGGTCGGCCGTGTCGGTGAAGCTGACCAGCAGCAGGGCGCCGCTGCGTTGGGCTTGCAAGTGAAAAAAGTTGTCGAGCCCGTCGAACTGGTAGTTCACGTCGTAGCGCCGCGTTTCGCCACCGGCCAGGAAGGCGGCGCAGAAAAAGGCGAAAATGCCCGTTTCTTGGGCGTGGGGGTAGCGCGCGAGAAAGGTGACGGCCGGGCGCTCGGGCAGTTGCAGCATGCGCTGGGCCGCCGGGTTCAGGTGCACGTACGCCAAATCGGCGATGGTGCTGTCGTCGGGGCCGAACACGGGCTGAAAGACGATGATGCCAGTCAGGGACACGCTCAGCAGCGCCTGCAGCAAGTCGTCTGCCGGGGCCGAAGCAAGAGTCGCGGGTGGAATGTCGGGCATAGCGGCGGCGCCGGGCGGTGTGGGCGAAGGTAGGGAGCTGGACCGGAAACTCCCGCCGCCCAGCCCGGCAACGGGGGAAGTCCCGCGCTGGTTGCGGCTGGCCCAGCCAAAGGCGCCGTTCGCACAGCGCCGTTTCGCGTTCGGCGAAACTCCCGGCGGGGTGGGGGCGGGCCAGCGCACCTTTGTCATGTCGAACGGGCACAACGGCCCGCGCACCTCCTCCAAACCGCTTTTTCAGCCGCTCTTATGAAAGCCACCGTCCTCGCCCGCCTCGCTTCGTTTTTCCTGGTGGTGGCGCTGCTGCCCGCGCTGGACGCCGCCGCGGCCCGCCCGGCCCGCTTCGGCCGCCGCGGCCAGACGGGGATGCACCGCCCGGTGTACAAGAAGTACCAGCCCGGCTGCCGCTGGATTTTCCAGAAGCGCTAAGTCTACTGGTTGCCCCGACCGCGGATGCGGCGTCAGCAGAAGGGAATGGCTGCTGCCGCCGTTTGCTCTTCCGCCGGTCGGCGGCCAGCGTTGCCCTCCTCGTCGATACCGGTCGGCGGGAGGGCATTTTTTTTGGCCTTCGCGCTGGGACCAGCAAAAAGCCCGCAGCCGTTTCCGGCTGCGGGCTTTTTGCTGACGCGAGCAACAGGCCCTTAGGCCTGGTCGTCCTGCACCACAATTTTCTCGATGGTGTCGTTGGCGCGGATCTGGTCGATGATGTCCAGGCCCTCCACCACTTTGCCGAACACGGTGTGGTTGCGGTCGAGGTGGGCGGTGTTGTCGCGCGAGTGGCAGATAAAGAACTGCGAGCCGCCGGTGTTGCGGCCGGCGTGGGCCATCGAGAGCACGCCGCGGTCGTGGTACTGGTTGTTGCCGGTTAATTCGCAGGGAATCTTGTAGCCGGGGCCGCCGGTGCCGGGCGTGCCCTTGGCGCCGTCGCGCGAGTTGGGGCAGCCGCCCTGGATGACGAAGTTCGGAATGACGCGGTGGAACTTCAGCCCGTCGTAGAAGCCCTGTTGGGCCAGGTCGGTGAAGTTCTTCACGGTGCCGGGAGCATCCTGCTCGAAGAATTCGACTTTCATCACACCCTTGTTGGTGTGGATTTCGGCAGTTTTCATGGAATGAGGGACTGTGGGGAAACGTGAACCAGTGCCAGCCCGGGGGCCGGCGCGGCTGCAAAAGTAGCCATTTACGGCGGGTCGTAAATCCGGGGTGCCGTCGAGCTTCGTAAGGTGCTGCAACCTGGCCGCTTGCCGCCGGCGGGCCGGCCGCCAACTCCACTTTCCAAACCCCTTCTTTCCAAGCAATGAAAAAGACCCTGACCACCGCTGCTCTGGCCCTGCTGACCGTAGCTGCCCCGCTGGCCCTGAGCAGCTGCGGCGACAACAAAACTGCCGAAACCACCGACACCACCACAACCCAAACCACCACGGAAACGGCCGCCCCGATGGACTCGGCCGCTGCGCCGGCCGCTACCGGCGTGATGGTGGGCGGAGCCATGATGACCCCCGACAAGGACATCGTTGACAACGCGGTGAATTCCAAGGACCACACCACGCTGGTGGCCGCCGTGAAAGCCGCCGGACTGGTGGAGACGCTGAAGGGCGCGGGCCCGTTCACGGTATTTGCCCCCACCAACGCCGCGTTCGAAGCTCTGCCCGCCGGCACGGTGGAAGGCTTGCTCAAGCCTGAAAGCAAGGCCAAGCTCACCAAGGTGCTCACCTACCACGTGGTGCCCGGTGCCCTCAAAGCCGCCGACCTGCAGGACGGGCAGGAACTGACTACGGTAGAAGGCGAAAAGCTGAAGGTGAGCGTGAAAGACGGCAACGTGATGGTAGGTGGCGCCGCCGTCACCATTCCCGACGTGGTATCGAGCAACGGCGTGACCCACGTCATCGACAAAGTGCTGCTGCCGGCCAAGCTCTAAGCTGCGAGGCTGGTTTGAGGACCCACGGCAAGCCCGGTCTGTCCGCAGGCCGGGCTTTTGCGCGTCTGGGCCGTAGCGCGGGTGCCGAGCGGATGAGCCGGGCCCAACCTTGCCGCCGGCTCTTGCGTCTGCTAGCTTTACCGCTTCAATTCGACTCCCGTATGCGCATTCGCTTTACGCCCCTGCTGGCCCTGCTGCCGCTGCTGGCCGCCTGCAACTCCCAGCCCGAAACCACCAACCCCGACGGCGCCGACGTGGCCGCGGCCGATTCCGCTGCCTACGACCCCAACGCCAGCTCCGACTCGCTGCGCATGGGCAAAACCGGCGGGGTGGAAGTGGGCGGCAAGCTCCTTACTCCCGACAAAACTCTGGCCGAGAACCTGGCCGCCACGCCCGAGCTAAGCCAACTGCTGGCCGCCGCCCGCAAAACCGATGTGGCCGACAAACTGGCTGGCGACGGACCTTACACGGTGTTTGCCCCGTCCAACGCGGCCTTCAAGGGCCTGCCCTACGGGGCCATGGCCGGCTTGCTCAAGCCCGAAAGCAAGGAAAACCTCACCGGCTTGCTCGGCTACCACATCATCCAGAGCCGCCTGCTGGCCCTCGACCTGCGCGACGGGCAAGAAATTACTACGATGGAAGGCCATAAGCTGAAAATCAGCGTGCAGGGCGACAACATCACCGTCAACGGCGCCAAAGTGACCACGCCCGACGCGGTGTCGAAAAACGGCATCATCCACGTCATCGACAAGGTGCTGCTGCCGCCCAGCGAGTAAGGCCAGCAACCAGCCCCATTCGCCAACCTGAGCAGCGCGAAAGGATCTTCCTTGCACTGACGGCCAAGCGCAGCCACCAATGCCCAATCCTGCGGGCACGGTGGCTGCGCTTGGTCGTTAGTGGGCTACCATATAAAGCGTTAGCGCCTCATCGGCAGCAGCGGTGCCGGTAGCGGCTGGGCGTACGCCAAATGATGACGGGGCCGCTACCGGTGCAGCCCGGCGCCTTCGGAGATGCGCCGGGCGAAGGATGTCCAGTCTTCGTCGGGGGAGGCGTGGCGGGTGACGGTGGCGGTGAGGTGGTCGAGGATGATGTGGGCCACGGGCATGGGCACTTGGTGGCTGCGGGCTTCGGACAGGGTCAGCTTAAGGTCTTTCTCCAGCAAATGCGGGGCGGCGCCGGCGGGCTGGTAATCCTCCTCGGCCACCATGCGGCCGTAGGTGCGGTAGGCGGGGCTGTTGAAGAGCGTGGTGGTCAGGATTTCAAACACCTCCATGCGGTTCAGGCCGCTTTTTTCGGCCAGGGTGAAGGCTTCGGCCATGGCCTCGATGGCGGCGCCCAGCATGAAGTTGCCGCAAAGCTTGAGCACGTTGGCCGCGGCCGGGTCTTCGCCGAGGTCGAACGTGCCTTGGCTAAACGAAGGCAGCAGCGGGGCTAGGCGGGCTTTGGCCTCGGCAGCACCGGCCAGCAGTACCCACAGCTGCCCGTTGGCCGCCACGATGGGCCGCCCAAACACCGGCGCGGCCACCAAGTGCGAGCCGTGCTCCTGGTGGGCCTGGGCCAGTTCCTGGCTTGTCGCGGGGGCCACGGTGCTGCAGGAGGCGTGCACGGCGCCGCTGGGCAGGCCGGCCAGGATGCCGTTGTCGCCGGTGGTCAGCTCGCGCAGCACCTCGTCGTCGGTGACCATACTGAACACCACTTCGGCCTCGCGCGCGGCATCGGCGGGCGTTTCGGCGACCCGGGCCCCGCGGGCGCGCATGGCCTCGGCCTTGTCCGGGGAGCGGTTGTAAACGGTGAGGTTGTGGCCGGCCAGCAGCAGATTGGTGGCCATGGCCTGGCCCATGCGGCCCAGCCCAACGAAGGCAATGTTGTGCTTCATGGAATACGTCAGCGCCACAAGAGGGCCGTGCTGACGTATTCGCAAGCGGCGGGGGCGGGGTTGCCGGCTAGCGGCGGTTGTCCTCGTCGGCGAGCATGCTCAGGTAGCTGTCGTAGCGGGGCAGGGCAATGCGGCCCTTTTCCACGCCCTCGCGCACGGCGCAGCCCGGCTCCTCCACGTGGCGGCAGTTGTGGTAGCGGCACTGGCCGAGCAGGGCGCGCATTTCGGGGAAGTAGTGGGCCAGCTCGGCCTTTTTCATGTCCACCAGCCCCAATTCCTTGATGCCGGGCGTGTCGATAAGGTAGGTGCCGGGGCGCACTTCCAGCATTTCGGCAAACGTGGTGGTGTGCCGGCCCTTGTCGGAATACTCGCTGATTTCGGCGGTTTTTAGCTCCAGATCGGGCACCAAGGCGTTGATGAGCGTGCTCTTGCCCACGCCCGAGTGGCCCGACAGCAGCGTGGTTTTGCCCTCGAGTAGGGCTTCGATGTCGGCCACCCCTTCGCCGGTGTGCGCCGAGGAGCGCAGAGTGGGGTAGCCGGTGCGCTGGTACATGTTCTGAATCTGCCCGAGGTACTCCATCAGCTCTTCCTCGTAGAGGTCGACCTTGTTGAACACCAGCGTAGCCGGAATGCTGTAGGCTTCCGCCGTGACCAAGAACCGGTCGATAAACCCGAACGACGTGGCCGGCGAGGCCAGCGTGACGATAAGCAGCGCCTGGTCGATGTTGGCCGCCACGATATGGCTGTGCTCGGCCTTGTGCACCGAGCGGCGGATGATGTAGTTGCGCCGCGGCTCGATGTGGTCGATGACGCCGGTGCCCGCGTCGCCGTCGGGGTCGGTTTCAAAGTCCACCACGTCGCCCACGGCCAGCGGGTTGCTCACCTTCAGGCCTTTGTGCTTAAAGCGCCCGCGCAGGCGGCAGCGGTGCAGTTGCTGGGTGGCGTGGTCGCGCACCACGTACCACGAGCCGGTGGATTTGACGACGGTTCCGGTCATGCGGCAAAGGTGAAGTTGTGAGGTTGTGAAATGGTGAAATCAATGAGAGCAGGCGAGGAAGCTGACTCAGTAGGAAAGGAGTAATTCACAACTTCACAATTTTACAAATTCACCAACTGCCCGCAGGATGCGCGCCGTGGCGCCGGCCTCGCGCTGCACGTAGGTCCGGGCGCGCTGGCCCAGTTCGGCGCGCCGCGCCGCGTCGGCGAGGAGCGGGGTCAGGCGGGCCTCCGCTTCGGCGGCGGTGGTTACCACGAAGGCCGAGCCTTGGGCCACCAGGTCGCGGGCCTCGCGAAACTTCTCGTAGCGCGGGCCGAAGAGCAGGGGCAGGCCGAAGGCGGCGGCCTCCAGCGTATTGTGCAGGCCTTTGCCGAAGGCCCCGCCGATGTAGCCCAGGTCGCCGGCGCGGTACAGCTCACGCAGCAGCCCAATGTTGTCGATGAGCAGCACCCGGGCCTGGGCCACGGTGGCGGCGTCGGCGCGGGAGTAGCGCACCACCCGGCCGGGCAGCGCGGCTTCTACTTGCTGCAGGTGCGCCTCGTTGATTTCGTGCGGGGCGACAACTATGCGCAGCTCGTCGGCGTGGCGCTGCAGGCTGGAGGTGAGCACGTCCACGTCGGGGGGCCACACCGAGCCGGCCACCAGCACCGGGGCCGCGTCGGCGGTGAAAGCGGCCACGATGGGCAGCTCCCGGGCCGGCGCCGCGGCTGTGGCCGCCACCGTGTCGAAGCGGGTGTCGCCGGCCACCGTTACCTGCGTAATGTGAATGCCGCGCAACAGGCGGGCCGAAGCTTCGTCCTGGGTAAAGAGGTGCGTGAGCTGGCCCAGCACCCGGCGGAAAAAGCCCCCCCAGGGCTTAAAAAATATCTGCTCGGGCCGGAAAATGGCCGATACGCAAATGGTGGGCACCTGCCGACGCTTCAGCTCGGCCAGGTAGTGGTACCAAAACTCGTACTTGACGAAGATGGCCAGCGCGGGCTGCACCGCCGCCACGAAAGCCCGGGCGTTGGCCGCCGTGTCGAGCGGGAGGTAGAACACGTAGTCGGCGCCGGGCCAGTCCTTGCGCACCTCGTAGCCCGAAGGCGAAAAGAAGGTCAGTACCAGCCGGTGGCCGGGGTACTGCTGGCGCAGGGCCTCCAGCAGCGGCCGGCCCTGCTCAAATTCGCCCAGCGAGGCGCAGTGCAGCCAGATGCGCGGGGCCGCGTCGTCGGCTAGGCGGGCCTGCAGCCGCGGCCGCCAGTTGCGGCGGCCGTCCACCCACTGCCGGGCTTTCGGCACGAAGGGCGCCGCGAGGCGCAGCAGCAGGCCGTAAAGGTGCAGGGCGAGGGAATAAAGGAAAACCAACGTGGGAAAGTCTTAGGGCTCGGGAAGGTCGAGCGGGGGAAAAGCCGCGGCGCAACAAAGCAGCGGCTGAGCGGAAACGCCGCAAAATTAGCAGCTAGCCCGCCGGAATCACGTGCCGGGGGCGAAAACGAAAAAGCCCCGGCCAATTTGGCCGGGGCTTATAAGTCAGCAAACGCCTTGCTGGGGCATACTAAGCGTGCTTGGCCAGGTAGCTAGCCACGCCTTCGCGGGTAGCCGACATGGCTTCTTTGCCTTCTTCCCAGTTGGCGGGGCACACTTCGCCGTTTTTCTCGAAGTACTGCAGGGCATCCACCAGGCGCATGGCCTCGTCGATGCTGCGGCCCAGCGGACCGTCGTTCACCAGCTGGTGGCGCACGATGCCGTCCTTGTCGATCAGGAACAGGCCGCGGTAGGCTACGGGCGAGCCCACGAAAGTCATTTCGCCGGCTTCGTTGTAGTCGTAGTGGCCGCCGAGCACGTCGTAGTTGGCCGCAATGGTTTTGGTCGCGTCGGCCACCAGCGGGTAGGTCACGCCTTCGATGCCGCCCTTGTCGCGCGGGGTGCTCAGCCAAGCGAAGTGCGAGAAGTGCGAGTCGGTGGAGCAGCCCACGATGGCTACGCCTTTGGCTTCAAACTCTTCCAGTTTCTCCTGGAAGGCAATGATTTCGGTGGGGCAAACGAACGTGAAGTCGGCCGGGTAGAAGTAGAAGATGACGTGCTTCTTGCCCAGGTAACGGTCGAGCGAGAAATCCTCTTCGAATTCGCCGTCGATAACAGCGGTAGCTTTGAACGAGGGGGCACGCTTGCCTACGAGAACTGCCATGGTAATGGGGTTGAGTGAAAAAGGGGTTGTTTGAGGTTGGTGGGACAGTTAAGCGGTGCGGTTGAGTGCAGGGTATACGCAAGCCCATGCACGCCGGCCGGCGTAACGGTCCGCGCAAAGGCTTTCAGGTCAGCGGGGTTCACTTGCGCACGCCGGTAATGTGCAAGGAGAAGGAGTGGGGCTGGAAATGCTCGAAGCCCCGGGCCGCAAAGAATTCCTGCAACAGCTGATCCAGCTTCGGGTCGCAGTAATCGATGATTTCCTGCGTGTCCTGGCAGACCAAGTGGTGGTGGTTGGTGCAATCCGTGTCGTAGCGGCGGCGGGTGCCGTCGGCATCGGCTACGCGCTTGAGCAGGCCCGCGGCCACGAAGGAATCCAGGGCCTTGTACACTGTGCCCAGCGAAATGGTGGGGTGCGCCGGCCGCACGCGGCGAAACACCTGTTCGGCCGTGGGGTGGCCGGGCAAGGTCAGCAGGGCTTCCAAAATCACCATGCGCTGCTGGGTGGCGCGCAGCCCGGCCTCGGTCAGGCGCTGGTGCAGCTGGTCACGGTCGGGCAGGGGCAGGAGGGTGGACGTACTCACAGATAGGAATGATTCTCCGCAGCAAAAGTACGTCTATAAGCCGAACGGGCCCAAAAAGGTTTGCCGCGGCTCGCTGATATGTATCAGGAAAGCGGGTGGCGCGCCCAGTCCGCGGCAGTTGACGCATCGGTAGCACCAGCAGATGAGGGTGAGCCGGCACGCGGTAGCGCTGGCCGTTATTGCGAGAGAAGCGCGGCAATCCTACCTCTCGCAGCACGACGCTACTGCTGACAGCAGCCAAAAACATCACCGCCCGAGACTGGCATAGGCAGTTTCGGGCGGTTTTTTGGGGTAGTAGAAATTGTAGCGGCGTTGCTGCTTGGAGGAAGGATTGCTCTGTCGTGCCTGCTCGCAATGACAGTCGGTGCTACCGGCGTGGTAACACTACGCCCGCGCCACAAACTGAAACGTCTGCCGGGTGCGCTGCTCCAGCAGCAGCTCCCGCCCCTGCGTCAGCTGGCTGATGGCCTCCGGGGTGTAGTTTTTGATGGTATACAGCTCCAGGCCGGTGTTGTAGTAGATGGTGAACTGCTCGCGCAACTGTTCCAACAGCTTGCGCAGGCGGTACTCGTGCCAGTCGGTGCACACCGAGAAACTGATGGCCGAGTTTTGCATCAGGTTGATTTTTAGTCGCACCTGGGCCAGCGTGCCGAAAATAACTTCCAGGTTTTCCTCCGAGATGAACGTGAGGTCCTTGGATTCGAAAGACACCAGGCACTGATCGGTTTTGCGAATCAGCGCCGGGGCTAAGGTGCCGTGCTTGCAGTCGTGAATCTTGGTGCCCTCGGCCGCGGGGTCCACAAACGACTTGACGTACAGCGGAATGCGCCGCACGGCCAGCGGCTTGATGGTCTTGGGGTGAATCACCGAGGCTCCGTAGTACGCCATTTCGATGGTTTCCTGGTAGCTGATTTCGGGGTAGCGCACCGTGTCGGGGAAGATTTTTGGGTCGGCGTTGAGCAGGCCGGCCACGTCCTTCCAGATGGTCACCGACTCCGCCCCGAGGCAGTAGGCGAGGATGGCGGCCGTGTAGTCGCTCCCCTCGCGGCCCAGCGTGGTGGTTTGTCCGCTAGCCGTGCCGCCGAGGAAGCCTTGGGTGAGCACCACCCCGCGCTTCAGCCGCGGCGGCACTTGCTCGCGCACGTTGCGCTCGGTGGTGGCCCAGTCCACGCGGGCCTCGCGCCAGGCGTGGTCGGTGCGGATGAGCGGACGCACGTCCAGCCACTCGGCCCCCACGGCCGCAGCCACGATGCAGGTGGCCAGCAGCTCGCCGAAGCTCACCACTTGGTCGTACTGCCGGTCGTACTCGCCCTTCGAGAGCGTGGCCAGCCGGTCGCCGAGCTCCTGCAGCAGGTGGTGCAGCGCCCCGCTGCCCTGGCCGCAGGCGGGCACGCCGTCGTCGTTCAGCCCAGCGTCGGGCAGCAGACCCTGGGCGACTTCCACGTGGAAGCGGCGCAGCTCCGTGAGGGGCGCGGAATAGTCTTGGCCCGAGTGCGCCAGATGAAAAATATGCTCCAACGCGTTGGTTGTCTTGCCCATGGCCGAAACCACCACCAGAAGCGGTTGTCCATCAGGGTTCTGCCCCAGAATATGTTGCAGATTTTTTATCGCGGCGGCGTCCTTGACGGAGGCACCACCGAACTTATACACGCGGAGCGGCAGCGAAGATTGCATGCGCCAAAAGTAGAAAGCGGGTCGAAAAGGCGTAGTTTTGTTACCCCCTGTTCCCGCTTTTTTCTCACTTTCCCACTGCTATGGATCATCACCAGGACCGCCTCGCGCTGCCGGTCGGCACCACCCTCGACCGGTTTATCATGCGCAAGCAGGAGGACTTTCCTTACGCTACCGGCGAGTTGTCCCAACTGCTGCGCGACATCGCGCTGGCGGCCAAAATCGTCAACCGCGAAATCAACCGCTCGGGCCTGATTGACATCACCGGCGCCTACGGCCAGCAAAACGTGCAGGGCGAGGAGCAGCAGAAGCTCGACGTCATTGCCAACATCCGCTTCATCCGCGCCCTGCGCAACGGCGGCGAAGTCTGCACGGTCATCTCCGAAGAGGACGAGGACATGATTCAGACCGGCAAAAACCAGGGCAAGTACGTGGTAGCCATCGACCCACTCGACGGTTCCTCCAACATCGACGTCAACGTCTCCATCGGCACCATCTTCTCGATTTACCGCCGCCAGTCGCCCATCGGGCAGGAGGGCACCCAGGAAGACTGCTTGCAGAAGGGCGTGCACCAAGTGGCCGCCGGCTACGTGATTTACGGCTCGAGCACCATGCTGGTGTACACTACCGGCGCCGGCGTCAACGGGTTCACCTACGAAGCCTCGCTGGGGGAATTCTTCCTCTCGCACCCCAACATCACCACCCCGCAAACCGGCAACATCTACTCCATCAACGAGGGCAGCTGGAATTCCTTCTCCGACGGGGTGAAGCAGTTCATCCAGTACTGCAAGGACGAGCAGTTTTCGGCCCGTTACATCGGCTCTCTGGTGGCCGACTTCCACCGCAACCTGCTCAAGGGCGGCATCTACATCTACCCGGCCACGGCCAAAGCCGCCAACGGCAAGCTGCGCCTGATGTACGAGTGCAACGCCCTGGCCTTCATCGTGGAGCAAGCCGGCGGCAAGGCCAGCAACGGCCACAAGCGTCTAATGGAAATCGAGCCCACTGAGCTGCACCAGCGCTGCCCGCTCTACATTGGCTCGACGGAGCTGGTCGACAAAGCGGAGTCCTTCCTCTCGCCCGAGCCCGCCGAAGCCGTAGCCGCCCGCGAGGCGTAAGCACCTACTCTGGAAATAAAAAAAGCCCCGCTGACGATTCAGCGGGGCTTTTTTTGGGCGTTCCGGCCAATTACTCGGCCTTCTTCGTCTTGCGTTTGGGCTTGTCGTCCGTGGCGGCTTCGGGGCTGCCCGCCGCGTCGTCGTCGGCAGCCGCCGACTGGTTGGGCACCGCGCCGGCCGTGCTCAGCGTGTCGGTGCTCGGGTCGGTTTCTTCCGCCCGCGTAGCGGCTTCGTCGCCCAGGGCCGCTTCGGCCGCTTGGTAGGGCAGGCGGCTGCTCACGGCCGAGTACCACGATACCAGTTTCTTGATATCGGAGAGGTACACGCGCTGCCGGTCGTAATCGGGAATGATGTCGCCCAGGAAGCTGCTCAGCTCCGCGTCGGCCGACTTGTTGGTAACGGGCAGTTGCTGACCGTATTTCTGGTAAATGCGGTCAAACACCTCCGTCAGCGGCACCGTGTAGTCCGGGTCCTCGGTGTAGATGCTGATTTCGTGCAGCAGCGAAACTTTGTTGCGGGCCGAAGCTACGGAGCGGCGCGCCTGCGGGTCCAGAGTTTCCACCAGCACGCCGTTGTTGGCGGGGCGCACGAGGCGGTAGAGGCCGGGCATGCCGCTGATGGCGGCAATTTCCCTCAGGTCGTAGGGCATAAGCGGGGAATGGTAAGTGAGAAAAAAGCGGGGTTATTCGGCCACCGTATTGGAGCCGGCAGCGCCCAACTTGAAGACGATGGGCAGGCTGGTCAGGATGGGGTATTCGGGCTTCTTGAATTGCAGCAGCTTCACCAAGCGCAGGGCTTCCTCGCCGGTGCCGCCGCCCACTTGCTTCACAAGCTTCACGCCGCTCAGGGTGCCGTCCGGGGTCAGCGTAAAGCTCACGATGCAGGTGCCCTGAATGCGGTTGCGACGGGCCATCAGCGGATACTTCAGCTCCTTGGCGATGAACGCGTTCAGGGCTTCCTGCCCGCCTTCGTAGTATTCCGCTACCGGCAGGGCCTTGGGCGCGGCCGTAGCAATTTTGGTGACCGGGTCTTGCGCCGGGGCCATTTCGGGGGCCGGGGCGGTGCCTTCGGTTTTCACTTTCACTTTTTGCTGGGCCAGGGCGGGCAGCGCAACCAGCGCCGACAGGCCCAGCGCCAGCGTGAAGGTGGTCTTTTTCATGGTGAGGAGGGGTGGAAAAGAGAAGGAAACAAAACGACTGCGCAGCGCGCGTTCCGGCCTGGCAATTACGCTGCCAATCTACGCATTCCCGTTCGTTTCGCGTACCTGCTGGTTGACCTCGTCGATAAAGGCCAGCACTTCGTCGCGCCCCTCCCGAGCCGAGGCCGAGGTGACAAACCAGCGCGGCAACTCCTCCCAGGTTTCGCCCATTTTGGCCAGGAAGCCTTCCACGTTCTGCTGGGTTTTGCCGGCCGATTGCTTGTCGGCCTTGGTGAAGGCCAGCACAAAGGGAATGCCCCGCTCGCCCAGTTCCTCAATAAACTCCAGGTCAACGGCCTGCGGGGGCAACCGCGAATCGATGAGCACGAATACGCAGCTCAGGTTTTCGCGCTTGGATAAATAGGCCCAAATCATTTTTCCCCATTTGGCGCGCGACTCTTTGCTGACGCGGGCGTAGCCGTAGCCCGGCAAATCGACCAAATACCAGTCGTCGTTGATAATAAAATGATTGATCAACTGCGTTTTGCCTGGCAACGACGACGTTTTGGCCAGCGCCGACCGGCCCGTCAGCATGTTGATCAGCGAGGATTTACCCACGTTGGAGCGCCCGATGAAGGCGTATTCGGGCAGCGTAGGCGCAGGGCACTTGGCCACCTCGGTGTTGCTGGTCAGAAAACGAGCGTCGCGGATCTGCATATTTTACCGAACCTAAAAATGAGGTGAATTACCACCGCAAAAGTACGGCGTGGGGAATTAGAGATTATAAGTCCTATTTTTTCTGGGTTCGTATTAAATTTTTTGCTGCGCCCCTTGCTATTATTATTGTGCTTCTATATTTGTGCGGCTCCTAGTGGGTTTTTGAAACTTTTTTGCGACCGGCAAAATAACTGACCCTTAAGGCTCTGCTATGCTCTGGATAGGATACGACGAAGGTCGTATTATAAAATTTTTATCTTTGCCCGCGGTAAATCCGGTTTTTCGGCCTTGCTGCGGGGGCTGGCTGCGCCACGGGTTTTTTAGCAAAATGCCCTGGGGGCCGCAAATTTCCCCGACAGCTACTAACCTTAATGCGGCTTTTAAGTATATAGGGACGCTTTTGCTAACCCTAGCCCCGTTTTTCGGGAGTACGCAAAGCACCGCATAACCCTTCTCTGCAACTCCATATTCCAAACTCCCCTTCCAATGGACAACTTCGTCAGAAGGTTACTACAGGCTTCGGTGGCAATGGCCCTGACTGCTGCGGTGGCTCAGCCTTCGATGGCCCAAGGCACCCGAAAGCAACTCAAGACCGCCAATAAGTTCTTTGACCAGGAGAACTACCGCGCCGCCATTCCTTACTACGAGCAAGTACTGGCCAAAGACCCCAATAACGCCCTGGCGCTGTTCCGCGCCGGCATTTCCTACATGTCGTTCGACAAGGAAAAAGCCAGCGACTACATCTACAAAGCCCAGAAGCTCAAGCCGAAGGTGTCAAAAGATGTGGAGTACTGGCTGGGTCGCGTTGACCACCTGAACTACAACTTCGACGAGGCCATTGCCCACTTCCAAGCGTACAACGCGACGCTGAAGAAGAAGGACACCCGCAAAGCCCAGTTGGCCCAGCTGATTCAGCACGCCAAAAACGCCAAGATTCAGTTCAACTCGCCCAAGGACATCTTCGTGAAGAACCTCGGGCCCACGGTGAACACCTCCTACTCGGAGCACAGCCCGGTAATCTCGGCCGACGACAAAGTGCTGTTGTTCACCTCGCGCTCGGGCGAAGCCCGCGGTGCCGACCCGAACAACACCGCCCCTAGCGGCAAAGCCAAGGTCGCGGCCGACGGCGAGTACTACGAGGACATCTACGAGTCGAAGCGCCTGGGCGAAGACGAGTGGGAGAAGCCCCGCTCGCTGTCGGGCTCGCTCAACGGCAAAGGCCACGACGCCTCCATTCAGGTGTTCGACAACGACACCAAGCTGTTGATGTACCGCAACGACGAAAACGGTGACATCTTCTACTCGGAGAAAACCGGCGCTGACTGGTCGGAGCCCAAGAAGCTGAACGGCAACATCAACTCGAAAGCCTTCGAGTCGGATGCCTACATCACGCCGGACGGCCTGACGATTTACTTCTCGACGAGCAAGTACTCGGAGGACAACACGCTGGATATTTACTACTCCACGCGTCAGCCCGGCGGTGACTGGGGCCCGGCCAAGAGCATTGGCAACCAGATCAACACCAAGTACGACGACGACAGCCCGTACCTGAGCCGCGACGGCAAGACCCTGTACTTCGCCTCGCGTGGTCACAACACCATGGGCGGTTACGACATCTTCAAGTCGACCTGGGATGAGGCCGCCCGCGCTTGGGGCCGCCCCGAAAACATGGGCTACCCGGTGAACACCCCGGACGACGACACCTACTACCGTCTGTCGCCCGATGGTTCGTACGCCTACCTGTCCTCGTACCGCATCGGCGGCTACGGCGAGAAGGACATTTACACCATCAACTACATCAAGAACGTCAACATCAAGGGCAAGGTCTTCTCCTCCCGCGACTCCACGACGGTTATTCCGGGTGTAGAACTGGTGTTTAACGGGCAGACCGCTTCGAAAGAAGTTATCAGCTTCCGCGACGTGACCAAGCCCGACTCGGGCAGCTACCAGGTGAACGTGCTGTCGGGTCGTTCGTACCAGGTGGCGCTGTCGAAAGACGGCAAGAACATCACGACCGAGGAGTTTGCCGTGCCGGTGGTAACGAACGACTCGACTACCATCACCAAGAACTTCTACATCCCGTACGTGGACACGACCTCGCTGGCAGGCGTGAACATGAAGCCGATTTACTTCGACACGGACAAGTACAACCTGCGTCCGGAGTCGGTAAAGCAGCTCAACAACGTGGCGGGCGTGATGAAGGCCAACCCCGGCCTGAACATCTCCATCGAGGGCCACTGCGACTCGCGTAACACTGACGAGTACAACATGGTACTCGGTCAGAACCGTGCCAACTCGGCCTTCAACTACCTGAAGAAGAACGGCGTGACGCAGACGCGTATGGTGACCGTGAGCTACGGTGAGCGTCGTCCGGCTGCCCCGAACGATTCGCCGGAGAACATGCAGCTCAACCGCCGCGTGGAATTCAAACCGATTCTGAAGGAAGGCCAGACCATCAACGACGTGATGTCGGCTCCGGCCGGCGGCGCGGGTGCTAGCACCACGACCACCGGTACCTCGACAACCACCACGACGACTGGCACCTCGTCGGGCACGGCCGCTCCGCTGCAGCCTGGCAAAACCAAGGTGAAAGCCGCCGACGGCACCAAGGTGAAAACCAAGGTGGACGAGGACAGCGACAAAGTGAAAGTGAAAACCGAAGCTGCCAGCGGCGCCAAGACCAAGACCACGACCAAAAACGGGGAACTGGACGGCAAAGCCAAGGACGAAGCCGGTGACAAGACCAAGGTGAAAACCAAAAACGAGTAGCCTTACCTACTCGGGCACCGCCAAAAGCGGGTCGGACCAGGGGTCCGACCCGCTTTTTTTTAACATTATGCGGACCTAACCGTTCTAATTGGGCAATTTGCGGCCCCTTTGGCCGTTTGTACGCCCACCGCCATGACCGTAGTACCCTACAAAGACGACTCCGCCGACAAGAAGACCCAGGTAGCGCAGATGTTTAACAGCATCGCGGGGAAGTATGACTTCCTAAACCACTTCCTGAGCGCCGGCACCGATATCTACTGGCGGCGCAAAGCCGTGGGCGAGCTGAAAGCCCTGCACCCAAGCCGCATCCTCGACATTGCCACCGGCACCGGAGACTTTGCCTTCGAAACGCTCAAGCTCGGTGAGCAGGCCCACGTGACGGGCGTTGATATTTCGGAGGGCATGCTGGAGGTGGGCCGCCGCAAGGTGCGCGACCGGGGCCTCGGCCACCGCGTGGAGCTGCAACTCGGCGACTCCGAGAACCTGCCTTTTGCGGACAACACCTTCGATGCGGTGACGGCTTCGTTTGGGGTGCGTAACTTTGAAAACCTGCGGCAGGGCCTGGCCGAAATGCAGCGCGTGCTCCGACCGGGCGGCAAAGTGGTGATTCTGGAGTTTTCCAAACCCCGGAAATTTCCCTTCAAACAGGCCTACAACTTCTACTTCCGGCACATTCTGCCGGTGTTTGGCAAATTGATTTCCAAGGACCGCGCGGCCTACACATACCTGCCCGAATCGGTGCAGGCTTTTCCCGACGGTCCGGATTTTCTGACCATCCTGCGCGAGGTCGGATTTACTTCTCCCCAATGGCAACCGCTCACCTTCGGCATCAGCTCCATTTACACCGCCACCAAGTAACGTTGCGCCTGCTGGCGTTGCTGCTGCTGGGGCTGCCCACGGCGGCCCTGGCTCAGAACAAAAGCTACACCAAAGCCAAGCGTGGCAAAAACGGGCAGGTAAAGTCCGTGACGGTGAACAACCTGCCGGGCTACGACGACCGGTGGTACCGGCCAGGCTTCAACATCGGACTGAACCTGTCGCGCTACCGGCTGGAACACTCGCAGTACTACGCAGACCGGATTCGGAACGGGAACGGCATTGCGGCCAACGCCAAGGTGAACCCCGGTTTTTCGGTGGGCTTCGTCAACGACGTGCGCCTGGCCGACCACTGGAACCTACGCTTTATTCCGGGCGTGTCGTTTCTGACGCGGCAGGTGGAATTCAAGGCCGTGGGCAACGTCACGGAGGAAATCAACAACCAGGAAATCGGCTCGACGCAGCTGGATCTGCCGTTGTTGGTGAAATTCAAGTCGGACCGGCGCCGCAACACCCGGGCCTACCTGGTGGGGGGCGTGCGGCAGAGCTTCAACATCGGCAACCGCCGCCGCGACCCGGAGCGCAACCAGATGCAGGTGGGCACTTCGGACTTCGCCATCGAGTATGGGGTGGGGCTGGACATGTTCTATCCCTTCTTCAAGTTCGCGCCCGAGCTGCGGTTCTCGCACGGGCTGACCAACCTGGCCCAGCCGGGCGCCCCGGACCTGTACTCGCGCAGCTTCCAGCGCATCCGCACCAACACGGTGACGTTTTACTTCACGTTTGAATAATTTGTAATTGGCAAGTGGCTGAATGGCTGAGTGGTTGCGGGTTCTGGCGTCGTCAGAACAACCGACCAGTTGGCCATTCAGCCGTTTAACCGTTTCTGAACATGAAAACAGCACTTGTAACCGGCGCTTCGTCGGGCATCGGACGGGCTACGGCCGTGGCGCTGGCGCAGGCGGGCTTTCGGCTGGTGATAACCGGACGGCGGCGGGAGCGGCTGGAGGGACTGGCCGCCGCGCTGGCCCCGGCGCCGGTGCACATGCTGACCTTTGACGTGCGCGACCGGGCGGCGGCCGTGGCAGCCGTGGATAGCCTGCCGGCCGAATTCCAGGAAATCGACGTACTCGTCAACAACGCCGGCAACGCCCACGGGCTGGCCCCGATTCAGGACGGGGACCCCGCGGATTGGGACCTGATGCTGGACAGCAACGTGCGCGGGCTGCTGAACGTGACCCACGCGGTGCTGCCGGTGATGCGCGCGCGCCGCAGCGGTTTCATCGTCAACATCGGCTCCATTGCCGGGCACGAAGCCTACGCCAACGGCAACGTGTACTGCGCTTCCAAGGCCGCCGTGGCCTCGCTCAGCAAGGGCATGCGACTGGACCTGATCAGCCTGGGTATCCGGGTGGCCGAGGTGAACCCCGGTGCAGTGGAAACCGAGTTTTCGCAGGTGCGCTTCAAGGGCGACGAGGAGCGGGCCGCCAAGGTGTACCAGGGCTTCGAGCCGCTCAAGCCGGAAGACGTGGCCGAGGTGATTCAGTTCATAGTGACGCGCCCGCCGCACGTGACGATTTCGGAAGTTACCATCCTGGCCGGGGCGCAGGCCGCAGCCACTACCATTGTTAAACAGCCCATTTAGACGGGCCGCGAGCGGCACGCTTGCGCCACCGTACAACAGCCCGCCTCTCGGCGGGCTGTTTGTTTTTACGCTTGCTGAGCGAGCTGGATCAGGACGGCCGGCTTTAGCTCGTGGCGGCCCTCAAACCACACCATGTGCGGCTGGGCGCCGTGGCTGCGCAACAACGCCAGCTGTTCGTCGACGCGGTCCTCGGCCAGGTAACTGTCGCCGTCGCCGCACACGAAGCTGAGGCGCGGAATCCGCGTCAGTAGGGCTGCGGCGGCAGCCGGGTCGACGTCGGCGGGGAAAGTGCCGGCCCAGAGCACGAGGTGGGCCGGCGTGCGGCCGCCGCGCAGCAGCCAGCGGCTGACGGTGGTGGCGCCCTGCGAAAAGCCCAGCACGCACAGCTCGACATCCGCCGGGGCTTGCGCGAGCAGCCGCTGGAGCAGCGCGTCGAGGTAAGCGGAAAAGTCCTCGATTTCAGTGAGGCGGTCTTCGCTGGTCATCCAGGTGGCGCCCACGCGGCCGCCGTTGCCCTGCAGATAAAAGCGGGACAGGCCCTCGGGCGCCACGACCACCGTGCCCGGCACCTGCTCGACGACCGAGCGGAAATGGCGGATAAAGTAGCTGGCCAGCTGGCCGTAGCCGTGGCAAACCACCCACAGGCGGCGGGCGGAGGCCAACTCGCCGAGTTGGAAATACCGGGCGGTGCGGGGCACCTGCAGGCGGTGTTCGTGAACGTCCATAGCGGGCAAAACGGGCGGCGGCGCAATAACCGCCCGCCGCCCGTTGGAGTTAGCCGCGGGCCGGCAGCACGTCCGACATAAACTGGAAGGGCAACAGGTCGGTGAGGCTGCGGAAGCGCCAGATTGTGCCGTTTGGGCCCGGCAGCAGCAGCGGAATAGCCTGGCCCTGGCGGCTTTCGGATTCCTGCATTACCTGGCGGCAAGCGCCGCAGGACGTGACGGCCACAAAGTCGCCGTGTTGGGGGCGGGCGGCCACGGCCATGAGCTTCACGGTGCGCCCGGGCTGGTTGTTCAGGCCGAAGAGCACCGTGCGCTCAGCGCACAGCCCCGAGGGGTACGCAGCGTTTTCCTGGTTGGTGTTCCACACGATGCTGTCGTCGTCGAGCAGCAGGGCGGCGCCCACGTGGAAGTGCGAGTAGGGCGCGTAGGCGTGGTCGGTGGCGGCTTGGGCAGCCTGCCAGCAGCGGGCTTCGTCGGCGCTGAGTTCAGCGGGCGTAAGCACGTCGGCGGTGATGGTAAGGTTCAGGGTTTGGGCCATCTGCGGGCTCAAAAACGGCGGGAAAAGAAGGGAATGCAGCCACCTGAACGGTGGCCCCGTTGGGCCACGGGGGACGAAAATAGTACATTTCGGGCAGGAATCAGTTGTCCGGGGCGAGTTGGCCATTGTCCGTAATTGAAAAATTGGCAGCCCGCACGCCCGATGACTGGTAACCAGCCATTGCCAACACCCTTCCCACCCGCATGACTCGCATCCTCCTGCTCGGCGCCGGCCGCTCGGCGTCCTCCCTGATTCAGTACCTGCTCCGCCACCTCGCCGCCGAAGACTGGCAACTCACCATTGCCGACGTCAACCCCGAGCCGTTGCGCGCCCTGGTGGCTCCGCACGGCGAGCGGGCCCGGGCAGTGGCCTTTGAAATCGGGCAGACGGAGCGGCTGCACGAGCTGGTGGCCGCGCATGAGGTGGTGGTGTCGATGCTGCCGGCGTTGTTTCACCCGCTGGTGGCCCAGGCCTGCCTGCACCACGGCCGGCACCTGGCCACGGCTTCGTACGCCACCGAGGAAATCCGCGGGTTCGACGCCCAGGCTGCGGCGCAGGGGCTGACCTTCCTGATGGAATGCGGCCTCGACCCCGGCCTGGACCACATGTCGGCCCTGCCCGTCATCGAGGAAATCCGCGCCCAGGGCGGCCGGCTCACCTCGTTCAAGTCGTACTGCGGCGGGCTGATGGCGCCGGACTCGGAGGGCGACAACCCTTGGCGCTACAAGTTTACCTGGAACCCGCGCAACGTGGTGGTGGCCGGGCAGGGCACGGCCCGCTACATCGAGGGCGGCCACCCGCGCTTTATTCCCTACCAGCAGCTGTTTCGGCGCACCGAGCGGCTGGCCGTGCCCGGCTACGGCGAGTTTGAGGGCTACGCCAACCGCGATTCGCTGAGCTACCGCCCGCTCTACGGCCTCGACGACATCCCAACCATGCTGCGCGGCACCCTGCGCCGCCCGGGCTACTGCGCCGCCTGGGCCGCGCTGGTCAGCCTGGGCCTAACCGACGACTCCTACCGCCTCGGCAACGCCGCCGACCTGCCCTGGGCCCGCCTGCTGGAATCGTTCCTGCCGTCCGCGGCGCCCGGGCTGAGCTTAGCTGCCCGGACGGCCGCTTACCTGGGCCTCGACCCCGCCGGCGAGGAAATGCAGCGGCTGGCCTGGGCGGGCGTGTTCGGGCCCGAGCCCGTGGGCCTGCCTGACGCCACGCCGGCTCAGCTGCTGGAAAAGCTGCTGACCGCCAAGTGGCAGCTGCAGCCCCACGACCACGACATGATTGTGATGCAGCACTTAGTAGAGTACGAACCGGCCGACGGCGGCCCGGTGCAGCAGCGCACTTCTTCGTTGGTCGTTACCGGCGACGATGCCGTGCACACGGCCATGGCCAAAACCGTGGGCTTGCCGCTGGGCATGGCCGTGCGGCGCCTGGCCCGCGGCGAAATCAGCCACCGCGGCGTGGTGGTGCCGGTGCACGCCGACATATACCAGCCCATTCTGCAGGAGCTGGAAACGGAGTACAACATCCGTTTTGTGGAAAGCGCGCACGCGCTGGCCTAGGCCAGCGGCGTTATCGGCACGATGAAAGAGTATTTGCTGCTCCGGTTGCGCACCCAAACCCGGCAATGGGCCGAATTGGGCTGGTGGCGCGCGGCGCTGTTGCTGGTGCTGCTGGCGGCGGCCGGCCGGCAGCTATGGTTGGTGCTGGCCACCCAGCCCACGGCGCAATGGGCCGTGCCGCTGCTCACGACCTTTGCCATCGTCGGGGCGCACCGTCAGCGCCCGGATTTGACGTTTCTGCAGCTCACCACCCCGCAGTACCGGCGCTGGCTGGTAGGGGAGTACCTGGCGTTGGGCCTGCTGGCGGCGGCTGGGCTGCTGGCCCTGGGCTACTGGCTTAGCGCCGTGCCCACGGCGCTGCTGCCGCCGCTGGCCGCTTGGTTGCCCGCCGCGGCCGAGCGCACCGCGCGCCGCCGGCGCAGCTTGGTGCGGGCCGAAGCCTTTGAGTGGGTGAGTGGGCTGCGCCGCCGAGCGGGGTGGCTGCTCTGGCTGGGGCTGCTGGGCGTGGCCGCGTGGCAGCGCGGGCACAGCGTCGCGCCCGCGGCGTGCCTGGTGGTCTGGCTGTTGGTGGTCGTGAGCTTCTACGACGCGCCCGAACCGGTGGAAATGCTGCTGACCGCCGCCCGCAGCCCCGGGCAGTGGCTGCGGGCCCGCTGGGGGTGGGCCGCCGCGTACTTTGGGCTCACCGCGGCGCCTTTTCTCGCCCTGCTGGGGTGGGGCCCGGCCGGCTGGGGAGGCGCGGCTGCCCTGCTGCTCTGGAGCCTGACGCTGCTAACCCTTGTCATCCTGGCCAAATACACGTTCTACCCGCACACCACCATCATGCGCTACGCCCAGGGCGGGGTGGTGGCCCTGGGCTTTCTGATTCTGGTCCACTCGGTGTACGCCGCCTTGCTGGCCGCCGCGCTGGTGGGCCTGGTCTGGCGCAGCCGTTACCGCCTCCGCACTTACCGCTATGATTAGCATCCAGGATTTGCACTACCGCTACGGCCGGCACGAGGTGCTGCGCGGCGTCAGCCTGACGCTGCGGCCGGGCACCATCCACGGGTTGGTGGGCGCCAACGGAGCCGGCAAAACGACCCTGCTCAGCTGCCTCTACGGCCTGCTGGCCGATTACCGGGGCGAAGTGCGCGAGTCCGGCGGCCGGTCCATCCGCGACTGCACCGGCCTGCTGCCCTACGAGCCGTTTTTTTACCCGCGCCTGACCGGCCGCGAGTACGTCACCTTCTGCCTGCAGGCCCGCCGCCAGCCAGTGCGCACCATCGACGCCTGGAACGAGCTGCTGGAGCTGCCGCTGGATCAGTACGCCGAAACCTATTCGGCCGGCATGAAAAAGAAGCTGGCCCTGCTGCCGCTGCTGGTGCAGCCCTTTCGCTACCTCATCCTCGACGAACCCTTCAACGGCCTCGACCTCGGCGCCAACCTGCTGCTGATGGAAATCCTGCGCCGGCTGCGGCGCCAGGGCACGGGCCTGCTGCTGACCTCGCACCTGCTGGGCTCCCTCACCGAGCTGTGCGACGACATCACCGTGCTGGCCGACGGGCAGGTGCTGCGCCATTACGGCCAGCAAGAGTTCGGTGCCCTCGCCGCCGACCTGCTCGATACCATGCACCAGCGCAAGTTGCAGCAATTGCAAGTGCTGCTGCCGGGCGAATAAGCAAGGCGGCGGATGCCCGTCGGGTTTAGGGCAGGGGCCGCGGCGCCGCCAGAATCCGCTCGACTTCCAGCAGCAGGTGGGCGCTGGTAAGCAGGTCGTTGAGCCAGATCAGCTCGTTGAGGCTGAAAAGCAAGGTGAGGCTGTCGACGGGGCTGCGCAGGCTGATGCGGCGCGTGTCGGGCTCGGCGGCGGCTTGCAAGGCGTGGCCGCGGAACAGTTGCGCCACAGTGTCGAGCCAGCGCGTCACCTCGTGGGGCTTGAGGGCCAGGGTCACGTTGCCGAAATACACGTGCAGGCAGCAGCCCCCCGGGCAGCGCAAGGCGCAGCCAAACTCGTTGGAATGTAAGCAGCGGTGCATGGTGGTGGGGTTTTGGAGTTGGCAGGGCGCCTTGTCGGTGAACAAATGCGGGTTGAGCCCGGCCTGCGTCCACGCGGCGGACGCGACAAGAATACCTAGGCAGTACGTCGTATGGAGAGCGGGGCGAATGGGCAGGGTTGGGTAGCCGCCAGCCTTGGTGGCCGGCGGCTACACCGCTGTTCCCGCAGCCTTGTTTAGATACTTTCTAAACAGTGCTCAAAAGTAATAAAGGCCGAATGCCTTGCAAATATTATTTAGAATAATTTTAAATAAAGTCATGCTAGCCAAATCACAGCGGCTGCATATGGCACTATTACCCACATTCCATCCTCAATTCGTGGCTTTTGGGCTAGGAATTAGACCGCCTCTAGCTCCGCCTGCTTTTGCATGCGCAAGGGTATGCGGCCCCGGGATATAGTGGGGCTGCTGAAGGGTTCCATCTTAGCCGCCATGCACAAGCTGCTAGTACTAGTCGGCGCGCTGCGGACCGGGTACGCCGCTTAGCGCAACGCGAGTCCGCGACCTGCCGGCACGGCTAGGCAGAGATAAGGCAAGGTCTCGAGCTGCTGGGAAGGCCGCTTGTCCGGCGCTGCCAGTCTAAAAGGCGAGGTAGAAATCCTGCAACAGGGCCCGAAACGCACCGGAATACGACTCGTCGGGGGCGTGGATGGTCAATGTGGTTTCGGCTGCCCGGTGCGGCCCGCGGCCAAAGGTGGTGACGTGCCGAAGCGGCTTGCTGCCGGGCCGGTGCTGCAGGACCAAGCGGTGGGTGGGCGCGAGGCCGGCGCGGGCCGCTTCTTGCTCGAACTCCCGCATTTCGGGCGGGGGCAGCAGCAGCACCAAGCGGCCGGTGGGGGCTAGGTACGCCGCGGCAAAAGCCGCCAGCTCGGCAAAACTCAGCGTGTCGTCGGCGGCGTGGCGGGCGGCGGTGCGCTGGGCGTCGGGGGAGCGAAGGGAGCGGCGGAAAAACGGCGGGTTGCTCAGAATCAGGTCGAAGGGCGCGGGCTGGGTGACGGCAAAGGCCGCCAGGCTGCGGGCGTGCACCCGGATGCGGGCCGCCCAGGCGCTGGCGGCCACGTTGTGCCGGGCCTGCGCCGCCGCCGCCGCGTCGATTTCCACCGCGTCGATGTGGGCTGTCGGGTTGCGCTGTGCGGCCATCAGCGCCAGCAGGCCCGTGCCGGTGCCCACGTCGAGGATGCGGGCGGCGCCTTCCACGGCCGCCGCGGCGCCCAGCACGCAGGCATCGGTGCTGACTTTCATGGCGCAGGCCGCCTGCTCGATGCGAAAATGCTTGAACTGAAAAAAGTCGTTGGGCACGGAAAGCTGCTGTCGGGCACGCACTAAGCCCGGTGATGCGAAATCGGAAACGGGCAATTGACGCCGCCGGGGGCTACCCGCGCTTGGCCTCGATCAGCTCGTAGCCTTCGTCGACGAGCAGCCGGCCCTGGGTGGCGCTGCCTACGGCCAGCTGGTCGCACCGCTCGTTTTCGGCGTGGCCGTTGTGGCCGCGCACCCATTTGAACTGCACCTTGCGCTGGCGGTACACTTTCAGAAAGCGCCGCCACAGGTCTTCGTTGGCTTTTTTACCAAAATCCGGCTTCTTTTCCCAACCGAATACCCACCGTTTTTCCACCGCGTCGACCACGTACTTGGAGTCCGTGACGACGGTAATCGGCAGCTCGGGGCGGGTAATGGCTTCGAGGCCGATGATGACGGCCAGCAGCTCCATGCGGTTGTTGGTGGTGAGGCGGAAGCCCTGGGTCAGTTCTTTTTCGTGCGGCCCGAAGCGCAGAATGGCGCCGTAGCCGCCCGGGCCGGGGTTGCCGCGCGAGGAGCCGTCGGTGAAGAGGTGAATCAAGGAAGAAAAGAGAAATCAGACCGTCATGTCGAGCTGGTGGAGGAATGACGGTCCGGAGGTTAAAAATTTTGCTTGAAGAGCTTGATGGCAATGGCCAGCAGGATGACGCCGAACACGCGACGCAGGATGTCTTCGCCGGCCTGTCCGAGTTTGCGCTCAATCCAGTGGCTGCTTTTGAGCACCAGGTACACGAACACAAGGTTGGCCACAATGCCCACCAGCACGTTCGGCAGCGAGTAAAGGGCCCGCAGCGAGAGCAGCGTGGTCATGGTGCCGGCGCCCACGATGAGCGGGAAGGCCAGCGGCACGATGGAGCCGGTGCCGCTGGTGGTGGGGTTGTGGCGGAAAATCTGCACGCCCAGCACCATTTCCAGCGCAATGAAGAAAATGATGAGCGAGCCGGCCAGCGCAAACGACGCCAGATCCACGCTGAACAGAGCCAGGATGCTCTGGCCCAGAAACAGGAACACCACCATGATGATGCCCGCCACCAACGTCGCCAACTCGGAGTTGATGCGGCCCTCGCGCTGGCGAATCTGGATGATGATGGGAATGGAGCCCAGGATGTCGATGATGGCGAACAACGTCAGCGTGACCGACGAAATCTGCTTCAGCGAAAACAGGGAGGCGAAATCAGGCATGAACAGGAAATTACTAGGGCGTCATGTCGAGCTTGTCGAGACATCTCGCGTGCTGACGTTGAATCGTATCTTCTTCGTTTGGGCGACAAAGGTACTATCTGGTGTCAGCACGCGAGATGTCTCGACAGGCTCGACATGACGGGCTTTTCCCGAAGCATGCGGCTACACCGCTGCCAGCAGCTGCAGCAGCTGGTCGTAGGCCACGTCGGGCAGGGCGGGGAAGTTGGCAATGCGGAAGGTGGTCTTGGCCCAGTTGCCGTAGCCGCTGCCGAGCGTGAGGCCGGCGGCGGCGGCGCGCTTCTTCGTCTCGTCTACCAGGGCCGCCGGGGCCTGCACGGCAATGACGGTGGTGGAGCGCGTTTCGGGGTTTTGCACCAGGGGTTGAAACTGCGGGTGCTCCTCGAAGAACTGGTAGAGGCGCTGGGCCCGCTCGCGCAGGTGCTGGTCGATGGCCTTGATGGGGGCGCGGTCGAGCAGCACGCGGCAGAGCAGGTAGATGGCCAGCACGTTGGGCGTATGGGTGGTTTGGAAGTTGAGCATCTTCTCGTACATGCTCACCAGGGAGTTGTAATGGCCTTTTTCGCCGATTTCGCGGGCGCGGGCAATGGCCCGGGGCGAGAGGATGAGCAGGCCCAGGCCGGCCGGCATGCCGAAGCACTTCTGCACCGAGCCGTACCACACGTCGGCCTTGATGTGCTTGAGCTGTATGCCCGCCAGCGAGGACGTCACGTCGACGCAGAGCAGGGCGCCGGTTTGCTGGCAGCGGTTGTAGAGGTTGAGCACGGCCCCGTCGCGCAGCTGGGTGGCGGTGCTCGTCTCGTTCTGGGTGATGCACACCAGGTCGGCATCGTCGGGAATCAGGGCCGGGTCGGGCACTTCTTCCAGCCCGAATTGGTGGCCCGTGCAGGCCGGGTGAATGGCCTTGGCGTACTCCAGCCACTTCTCGCCGAAGGAACCGTTGTAGAGGTGAAAGCTGCGGGTTTTGGTCAGGCTCTGCGCCAGGATTTCCCAGCACTCGGTGGCCGAGCTGGTGAAGAACACCATGTAGTCCTGCGGGATGTTGAGCTTGTTTTTCAGCTCGGCCACCGTCTGCCGCACCAGGGCCGTAAACCGTTCCCCGCGGTGCGGGGCCGACAGCCAGCCCTCGTCGAAGGCGGCGGCCAGGTACTGACGAATGGCAGGGTACACCTGCGAAGGACCAACGTTGAATGTATACATAGGTGCGAAAGGCTAGGGGAGGAGCGGCAAAGGTAGACCGCAGACAGCAGCGATGAACGAATAAATGCCCCGGATTCGTACCAGCGGCTGATTTCGTAGGCACGGCGGCGTTGGCCTGCAGGGCAGAGGCTCCCGCCGGCTCACCCCGTCGACCTTCGGTTCGCTCGCAAGGACAGCTGGTGCTACCACCTCGCTGGCTCGCCCCGACGACCGGGGGCGTCAGCTCGCTTAATTGCCCGATTTGAAGCCGACCCGGCGCGGGCGCAGGTTCTGGAAGTACTGCAGGGCCAGGCGGTAGCTTTCCAGCTTGAAGCCGCTGATGGAGCCCACGCAGTGCCGCCCGATCAGGCTACGCTGGCGAAATTCCTCGCGGGCGGCCAGGTTGGAGAGGTGCACTTCGACCACCGGCGTGTTGATGCCGGCAATGGCGTCGGCCAGGGCCACGCTGGTGTGGGTGTAGCCGCCGGCATTGAGCACGATGCCGTGGTAGCTGAAGCCCACTTCGTGCAGCTTGTCGAGGAGCGCGCCTTCGTGGTTCGACTGAAAGTGCTCGATGGCAAAGTCGGGAAACGCGTCCTGCAGCTCGGGCAGGTAGTCCTCGAAGGAGCGGGTGCCGTAGATGCCCGGCTCGCGGCGGCCGAGCAGGTTGAGGTTGGGGCCGTTGATGATCAGGATTTGCATAGCGGGGGAGAAACCAGTGCCGAAGCCACAAGTTTAGCGAACGGCCGGCGGCGGGCCGTACCTTTGCCCGCTATGGCGCTTACCTGGAACCTCGCCCTGAAGCAGTTTGAAGGCTACCTGCGGCTGGAAAAGTCGCTGTCGGGCCACTCCATCGAAGCCTACGTGCGCGACGTGGACAAGCTGCGCCAGTACCTGGAAATCCGCAAGCTGCCCGCCCGGCCCGACCAGGTGACCAGCGGCATCATCCGCGACTTCCTGGCCTGGCTCAGTGAGCTGGAGCTGACGGCCAACTCGCAGGCGCGCACCCTCTCGGGGCTGCGGGCCTTTTACAAGTTTCTGCTCATCGAAGACCTGGCCCAGCAAGACCCCACCGACACGGTGGAGTCGCCGAAGCTGGGGCGCAAGCTGCCCGACACGCTCAGCTACGAAGAAATCGAGCGGCTGCTCGCCGCCATCGACCTGAGCACCAACGAGGGCACCCGCAACCGGGCCATGCTGGAGGTGCTCTACTCCTCGGGCCTGCGCGTGTCGGAGCTGGTGGGGCTGCGCCTCTCCAATCTGTACGTCGACCAAGGCTTCGTGCGGGTGCTGGGCAAGGGCTCGAAGGAACGCCTCGTGCCCATCGGCCGCGACGCGCTCAAGCACGTGGGCCTGTACCTGGAGGGCGTGCGCTGCCACCTCGACGTGCAGCGCGGCTCGGAGGACATCGTCTTCCTGAACCGCCGCGGCGGGGCCCTCTCGCGGGTGATGGTATTCAACATCATCAAGGACACGGCCGTGAAAGCCGGCATCGACAAGGTCATCAGCCCGCACACCTTCCGCCACTCCTTCGCTACCCACCTCATTGAGGGCGGGGCCGACCTGCGCGCCGTGCAGGAAATGCTGGGCCACGAGAGCATCACCACCACCGAAATCTACACCCACCTCGACCGCGACTACCTGCGGCAGGTCATTACCGCTTTTCACCCGCGCAGCTAACTGAAGCGGGGTGGCGCTGAACGGGAATACTGGCTTCTGAGTTAGGGAAAGTCGATAAAAGGTATATTTTTAAGGTTAAATATGGCTTGATAAAGTTGCGGGTTGAGCCCGCAGCTATGGGCCGATACCCCACCTTACCTTTTTCGTCCATGAACCGTTTGTCGTTGCTCCTGGCCAGCCTACTGCTGGCACTGCTGGCCGTACCGGGCTTCGCCCAGAAAACCAAGCGCACCACCCTGAAAGCCGGCACACTCGTCGTGCTCGAAACCAGCAACCCGCTCTCGTCCAAGGACGCGCAGGTTGGGCAGAGCGTGACGCTGCGGGTGAAATACGACGTGATGATCAACGGAAGGGCCGTTATCAAGGCCGGGGCACCGGGTAGCGCACAGGTGGTAGCGGCCGAACAGCGCAAAGGACTGGGCAAGGAGGGCTCGTTGTCCATTCGTCCTACCGTGGTGCAGGCCGTCGACGGGCAAATGGTGCCGCTGACCGGCAACGGCGTGGGGCAAAACGGGGACGACACCAAGGGCGGCACCATCGCGCTGGCGGTGGTGGTCAGCCCACTGTTCCTGCTCAAGAAGGGCAAGGACGCCACCATCCCGGCCGGCTACGAAATGCAGGCCAACGTGGCTTCCGAAACCGTCATTCAGTAGCTGTTGAACGGTTTTTGCCACAAGGCTTGGTCCGCCGACCGGGCCTTCTGGTTGCTGGCGTGATGTCGCGGCACCCCGCGCGGCCAACGACTCAGGAAGCCGACCCCGGGCCGGCCTGCTGGCTGCGCAACCACTGCTGGGCTTCGGCCAAGTCGTCGAAAATCTGCAGCTCAAACTGCTGGCCGAAGGGGCGGCGGGCGGCCACGTCGGCGGTGCTGGCCAGCAGGTGCGGGGGCGTCACGTGGGCCACGTAGCGCAGCCCCCGTTCGGCCGCCACGGGCGCCCAGATGTGCTCCAGCCAGGCAGTGGAGCTAAACCACGGCCCGGACAAGCGGCTGTTATCGTTGAGCAGGCAGGGCGAGGGGAAGTGCCGCAGCGACGACAAATACGCCTCTGCGCCCCGCTCGGCGTCGCGGGTGGGCACGTAGCCGGCCCAGCTGGCCTGCAACCAGCGGTTGACAGGATCGAACTGAATGGAGCAGTACACCTGCTCGTCCTGGTTGTAGAGGTCCTGGAGGCGCATAACGGATAGCAACGGTCGAAACAAAGCGGACGGCGGCAGCCGCGTATTTATGCGCACGGCCGGTAAAAAGGTTGGCCGCGGGCTGCGACCTTTGCGGCGCATGAATTCCCTCGCGCTGCCGTTTTTCCGCCGCCCCGTGCTCTGGGCCCTGCTGGCGCTGCTGCTGCTGTGGCTGCCCGTGGTGCTGCGCGGCCCCGATTCCTACGTCATCCTCGACGACAACCTCGACGCCGAAGTGAGCGTGCCGGTGCTGCTGCACCGCTTCGGCGTGACCCTCGACTACCGCCCCGAGGCCAGCATTCCGGCCATCATGAACGGGCTGCCGCGCAGTGCGCAGCGGCCGGGGCTGAACGTGACGGTGGGGTTGTTTGGCCTGCTGCCGCCGCTGGCCGCGTACTGGACCAACGACTTGCTGGTACGCGCCGCCGCCCTGCTCGGCATCTACCTGCTGCTGCGCCGCTACGGCCTGCCGCGGGCGCAGGACCGCCCGCTGTCCGCCGCCGTGGCCCTGGCCTGGGCGGTGTTGCCCATGCATTCGATGTACGGCCTTTCGGCGCTGGGCACGCCCTGGCCCGTGCTGGCCGTGCTGAACTTGCGCGCCGGCCGCGGCCGGTGGTGGGACTGGCTGATCCTGGTCGCGTTTCCGCTCTGGTCCATGCTGGTGCTGGCGGGCTTTTTCCTGCTGGTGGCGCTGGGCGGGCTGCTGCTGGCCGACGCGCTGCGGACGCGTCGCATCGGCTGGGCGGCCTGGGGTGGGGTAGCAGTGCTGGCCCTGGGCTACCTGCTGGTGGAGTGGCCGCTGATCAGCAGCACCCTGCTGCACCCGCAGTTCGTGCCGCACCGCGTCGAATTTCGCCTGGCCGAGCTGACGCCGAAGGGGCTGAAAGCCGGCATCCTGAGCTCCTGGCAGTATTTTATGTGGGGCCAGTACCACGCCAGCCGATTTTTCCGGGGCATCATCCTGCTGACCTTGCCCGCGGCCGCGTGGTGGCACTGGCGCCGCGGCAGCGCCGACCGGCGCTGGGAGCTGCCCGTGCTGCTGGGGCTGCTGGGCTTGCTGCTGCTGGCCGTGTTCTGCGGCTTTTACCCCCAGCTCATGGGCCCGGTGCAGCGCGTGGCGCCCTCGCTCGGGGCGTTCAACCTCAGCCGCTTTCATTTCCTGACGCCGCTGCTCTGGTTTGGCCTTTGGGTGGTGGCCCTGCGCGAGTTGCCCGCCGGCCGCCTGCGCACCGGCTTGGTAACGCTGCAGCTGCTGCTCGGCCTGGTGCAAAACCCCGAGTGGGCCCAGAACCTGCGCCGCTGGACCGGCCGCCCCGACGCGCACGAACCCAGCTGGCAGCAGTTTCTGGCCCCCGAGCTGCTCACGCACGTGCGCCAGCGCCTGGAGCAGCGCAGCGGGCAGCCCGCCAGCGCGTGGCGCGTGGCCTGCCTGGGCCTGCCGCCCGCCGTGGCCCAGCTCGGCGGCTTCTACACCCTCGACTCGTACCAGAGCACCTACCCGCTGCGCTACAAGCATCGGTTCCGCCCGCTGATTGCCGGCGAACTGGCCAAAAGCCCCGAACTGCAGCGCTACTTCGACGACTGGGGCAGCCGCTGCTACCTGTTCTCCGCCGAGCTGGGCCGCAACTTCCGCGTGGCCCGCGCGGATGGCCTGGTCGTTCAGCACTGGCGCTTCGACGCGGCGGCATTTCGGCGGCTGGGCGGGCGCTACGTGCTGGCGGCGGCCCGCCTGGCCCGGCCGGCGGAGGCGGGGCTGCGGCCGGTGGGCTATTTCACCGAGCCCGGGGCGTACTGGGGGCTGTATATTTATGAAGCGAAGCCGTAGCGCCGGGCAGAAATCGGTAAGTAGGAATGCTACGGCCCGGTGGGCTGGCGTTTACGCGCTAATTTCACTGGCCTTTTGCTAGGCCCGGGCGCCGAGCGGCCCGCTTTTCGTCCCGGCATCTCGCCCGAAACCCGTAATTTCGGCCCTTTAGTGCGTCTGAATGGCAAAGAATACTTACAAACCCGCCAATGGCGCGGCTCCCCGCGCCACGAACGAACCCCGCCCGGCGCGCAACCAACCGAAGGCGGAAGCCGCCCCGGCGCCGGCCCCCGCCCGGGAGCCGCGCCGCCCCGCTGCGCCTGTCGCGCCCAAAGCCCCGCGCAAACCCCTGAAAATGCCCAACTTCGGCGGCGCCCTTGGGTTTCTGCAGGACCGCCGCTTTCAGCTGTTTGCCGGCTTCTTCTTCCTGATTTTCTCGCTGTTCCTCACCATTGCCTTTTTCTCCTACCTCTTCACCGGCCACGCCGACCAGAGCGTGGTGGAGGGCATGGGGCAAACCTCGGTGAAGGAAGCCGGCCAGGAAACCGGCAACTGGCTGGGCCTGATGGGCGCCTGGCTGGCCTACAAGCTGATTCAGCAAGGCTTCGGCGTGGCCGCCTTCGCCGTGATTCCCGTGGCCTTTGCCGCCGGCTACAAAATCGTGTTCCGCCGCCAGGAAGTCTCGCTGAGCTTCGTGTCGGCCGTGTGCCTCTTCGCCATGCTCTGGCTGAGCATGCTGCTGGGCTACCTCGTGCTTACGCTGCAAACGCCCGGCGCCGACCCGCGCACCGCCCACAGCCTCGACTTTCTCTGCGGCCGCGTGGGCTACGAAGCGGCCCTGTGGCTCGACAGCCTCATCGGCTGGGGCACGGTTCTGCTGCTGGCTTTCCTGCTGATTTCCTTCGTAGTGGGCTTTTTCAACGTCACCACCATCAACATGCCCCGCCGCAGCGCCGGGCTGGAGGATGAAGAGGACGCCGTGCCTAACGGCGCCGCGCAAATGGGCGCCAACCGCCCCGCCAAAGCGACCGTGGTGCCGGAAGACGACGAAGAGGAAGCTGGTGACGACCTGGGCTTTACCGTGCGCAATGTCGGCCCGGTGGCGGAAGTCCCGAAGCCGGCGGTGTCGGCTGAACCCAAGCCCGCCGCCAAGCCGGAGCCCGCCCCGACCCGCCCCAGCCTCGCCCTGACGGTGGAAGGCGCCGACGACGACACGCCGCCGTGGGAGGTAAGCCCCGCCGCCTCGGCTGGCCATACCGTGGCTGGCAGCGTGGCTTCGCTGGCTATGGGCGGGCTGAGCACGGCTGCCAGTGCCGCGGCCGCACCCGCCCTGGGCGCCGCCACGACAGCTGCCACCGTGGCCGCTGCCGCCAGCGCGGGACCGAGCTTCTCCATCGAAGCCCCGGCCGCCGAGCCGGTGGCGACGCCTGCTTCGCGCGTGCCTACGCCGCTGTCCTTGGCCGACTTGGCCGACGACAACGCCCCGCTGCCCGCGCCCGCGGCGCCGACCGTGCCCGCCAAAGGCCCGGCGTTCGAAGTGGAAGTGGCCCCCGAGCCGGAACTACGCATCGAAAAGACCCCGCCCGGCGAGCTGGACCCCTCGGCCGGCGCCGACATGGCCGTCATTTCGGAGGAAGACGAGGACGCCGAGCAGATGCCCAACGTCAACTACGACCCGACGCTGGACCTCTCGCGCTACCAGTACCCCACGCTGGAGCTGCTCAACGACTACGGCGTGCCCAAGGCCCAGGTGAGCAAGGAGGAGCTAGAAGCCAACAAGGACCGCATCGTGGAGACGCTGGGCCACTACGGCATCAACATCGCCTCCATCAAAGCCACCATCGGCCCCACGGTCACGCTCTACGAAATCGTGCCCGACGCTGGGGTGCGTATCTCGAAGATCAAGAGCCTGGAAGACGACATTGCCCTGAGCCTCGCCGCCCTCGGCATCCGCATCATTGCCCCGATTCCGGGCAAAGGCACCATCGGCATCGAGGTGCCGAACACCAAAAAGGAAATGGTGTCGATTCGCTCGGTGTTTGCCACCGAGAAGTTCGCCCACACCGAAATGGATTTGCCCATTGCCTTCGGCCGCACCATCACCAACGAGGTGTTCGTGGTCGATTTGGCGAAGATGCCGCACTTGCTCATGGCCGGTGCCACGGGCCAAGGCAAGTCGGTGGGCCTGAACGTGATTCTGGCCTCGCTGCTCTACAAGCGCCACCCCGCGCACCTGAAGTTTGTGCTCGTCGACCCGAAAAAGGTGGAACTGAGCATCTTCAACAAGATCGAGCGGCACTTCCTGGCGAAGCTGCCCGACACCGAGGAGCCCATCATCACCGACACCAAGAAGGTGGTGCACACGCTCAACTCCTTGTGCATGGAAATGGACCGCCGCTACGACCTGCTCAAGGACGCCGGCTGCCGTAACCTGAAGGAGTATAACCGCAAGTTCATCGAGCGGCGCCTGAACCCGAAGAAAGGTCACCGCTTCATGCCCTTCATCGTGCTGGTGATTGACGAGCTGGCCGACTTGATGATGACCGCCGGCAAGGAAGTGGAAACGCCCATTGCCCGCCTGGCCCAGCTGGCGCGCGCCATCGGCATTCACCTCATCGTAGCCACCCAGCGCCCCTCGGTGAACGTGATTACCGGCATCATCAAGGCCAACTTTCCCTGCCGCATCAGCTTCAAGGTGACCAGCAAAATCGACTCGCGCACCATCCTCGACGCCGGCGGCGCCGACCAGCTGGTGGGCCAGGGCGACATGCTCATCTCCCAGGGCTCCGACATCATCCGCGTGCAGTGCGCTTTCATCGACACGCCGGAGGTGGACCGCCTCTGCGACTTCGTGGGCGAGCAGCAGGGCTACCCCGACGCTTACCTGCTGCCCGAAGTAGCCGGCGCCGACGGCGACTCCAGCGGCGGCGACTCCGACTTCGACCCGGCCGACCGCGACTCCATGTTCGAGGAAGCAGCCCGCGTCATCGTGCTGCACCAGCAGGGCAGTACTTCGCTGATTCAGCGCAAGCTCAAGCTGGGCTACAACCGCGCCGGCCGCCTGATCGACCAGCTGGAGCACGCCGGCATCGTCGGGCCTTTCGAGGGCAGCAAAGCCCGGGAGGTACTTATTCCGGACGAATACGCTTTGGAACAGTTGTTGAATACGCTCCCCAAGTAAGCCGCCTGCGGCCTTTGTGACGACAAAATGAAGATTCGGGGAGCGTTTTTAAACAATCCCGCGTTTTGTACGTCTCATAGGCGCAGTTCCTTTCCGAACTCCCCAAACTCTCCCATGAAAAAAATCATTGCCCTGCTGGCCCTGGCCGCCTCGTTCGTTCAGCCGGCCGCCGCGCAGCAGGACCCCAAAGCCGGTAAGATTCTGGACCAGATGAGCGCCAAGTACCAGGCCATGAAGGCGTTCAAGGCCTCGTTTACTCAGACGCTGGAAAACCAGACCGCCAAGGTGAAGGAAAACATGAGCGGCGACATCCTCGTGAGCGGCACCAAGTTTCGGTTGAAAGTCAACGGACAGGAGGTCATCAACGACGGCAAGGTGGTGTACGCCTACGACAAGTCGACCAACGAGGTGAACATCTCGGAGTACGACCCGTCGGACGACCAGGAAATCAACCCCTCGCAGATTTACTCCCTCTACAAAAAGGGCTATAAATACACCTACGCCGGCACCACCAAGGAAGGCGGCGTGACTTGCGACGTGATTGAACTCTCGCCCGAGGACCACAACAACCAGGTGTACAAAGTGCGCCTGAACGTGAGCCAGGCCGACAAGTCGGTGAAGAGCTGGAAGATGTTCAAGAAGAACGGCAACCGTTACACCTTCGCCATCAAGAAGTTTGAGCCTAACGCCCTGGTGGATGCGACGACGTTCACCTTCGACAAGGCCAAGTACAAAGGCGTCCGGGTTATCGACCTGCGCTAAGTTTTTTTGGTTGCGACATGCGGCCCGCTTCTGCCTTTTTGGTGGAGGCGGGCCGCGGTGTTGTTGCGGACTTGGATGCTGGGGGCGGAGTGCTAAATTGCTCGGCGCAACTGATTAGCATTTATCCTCAGGCCCGTTATCCATGCAGGAAGATTTTCTCCATTACGTCTGGCAGCACCAGTATTTCGACAAAGCCAGCTTGCGCACCGAGCAGGGCGAATCCATCGTGGTGCTCAAGCCCGGTTTCCGCAACGCCGACGCCGGCCCCGACTTTCTGGGGGCGCGCCTGATGCTGGGCGAGGTAGAATGGAACGGAGCCGTGGAAATCCACCTGCGCGCTTCCGACTGGCACCGCCACCAGCACCAGCACGACAAAAAATACGACCAAGTGATATTGCACGTGGTGCACACCGCCGACCAGTCCGTGCGCCGCACCGACGGCAGCGAAGTGCCCGCCCTGGCCCTGCAGCCGCGCCTGGTACCCAGCCTGCTCTACGCCTACGAGGCCCTGATGGCTGCCGAGCAGCCGCAGCTCTTGCCCTGCGCGGGTGCCCTGGCCACCGTGCCCGAGGTGACGCGGCTGAGCATGGTGGAACGGGTGCTGCTGGAGCGCGTGGAGCAGAAGGCCACGGGCGTGCTGGAGCTGCACGAGTTGAGCGGCCACGACTGGGAAACCACTGCGTGGCTGGTGCTGGCCGCGGGGTTTGGCTTCAAAAAGAACGCCGAGCCGCTCACGCGCCTAGCCCGGGCCTTGCCGCTGCCGGTGCTGCGCCGCCACCGCCACGAGCTGCGCCAGACCGAGGCGCTGCTGCTGGGCCAAGCCGGCCTGCTGCCCGCTGCCGCCGAAGCCCCGGACGCCTACTGCGCCGAGTTGCGCCGCGAGTACGACTTTCTGAGCCACAAGTACAACCTGGCCGGCACCGCGCTGGCCCCGCACGACTGGAATTTCTTGCGCCTGCGGCCCGCCAACTTTCCTCCGGTGCGCCTGGCCCAGCTGGCTGCGTTGCTACACGCGCAGCCCCGCCTGTTTCAGCCCCTGCTCGACGCTCCCGACGTGCCGACCCTGGAACAAATGCTGCTCACGCCGGTCAGTGACTACTGGCAGCGCCACTACCGGCCCGGCGGGGCGGCGGCCAAGGTGCCGGGCCTCGGCCGCAGCAGTGCCCACCTGCTCATCAGCAATGTGGTGGTGCCGCTGCGGGTGGCGCACGCGCTGAGCCTGGGCGACCAGGCAGGGGTGGAGGCCGCCGTGGAGCTGCTCAGTCAGCTGCCGCGCGAGCAAAACAGCGTGTTGGCTCCCTATGAGGCCCTGCACTTCCGCCACCGCAGCGCGGCCGACTCGCAGGGGCTGCTAGCTTTGCAGCGCGGCTACTGTCAGCCGCGCCGCTGCCTGCACTGCGCCATTGGCAGCCGCATCCTCTACCGCCACGTGCCCCCGTCCGCTTCGTGAAGTTGTTGCTCCTGCTCGTTGCCAACGCCGCCGTGCTCTGGGGCCTGTACCGCTGGCTGCGGGTGCAGCGGCAGCTGCCGGGCTTGGGCTACTTCGTCCTGCCCACGCTGGCGCTGCGGCTCGTGGCCGGCGCCGTCAGCACCATTCGCCCCACCGACGACGCGTGGTACTACCACAGCTGGGCGGCGCTGATGGCGGCGCAGCAGCGGCAGGCCCCCGCGCAGTGGCTGCGCATGCTCGCTGGCGACGAATTTCACTTCGGCGAGCAGGCGCTGGTGTTTCACGGATACTCCAATACGTTTTTCTTTATCAAGCTGCTGTCGGCGTTCAGTTGGCTTACCGGCGACGTGCTCTTGCTGCAGGCGCTCTACCTCTCGGTGGCCGCTTTCGGCGCCTGCTGGCTGCTGGTGCGTGTGCTGGCGCAGCTGTTTCCGGGCACCCGCGGCGGCGCCGTGCTCAGCTTGTTGCTCTGGCCCTCGGCCCTGTACTGGTCGAGCGGCGTCACCAAGGAAAGCCTGCTGCTGGCCGGCAGCGCCCTCTTGCTGGCCTCGGCGCTGATGCTGCTGTACGGCCCGGCCGGCTCCCGGCGGGGATGGTGGGCCTTGGGGGCGGTGCTCGGCACCTGGCTGAGTTTTAAGATGCGGTTTTTCTTCGGGGGCGCGCTGCTGGCCGTGCTGCTGGCCGTGGCGGTGGTGTACTTTGCCAGTCAGCTCGGCGGGCCGTGGCGCCGCCGCTGGCAGGTCCTGCTGCTGCTGGCGTTGCTGGGCGTAGGCGCCCGGGTGGCGGGCGAAATCAGCCCGGTGTTTCGGTTCAATAAATTCGCCAGCCAGCTCACGCGGACGTATTCGGCCCTGCGGCAAAAGTCGCTGGGGCGGCCGCACGTGGCCCTGCCCGAGCTGGCGCCCACCGCCGAAAGCATTCTAACACACACGCCCAAGGCCATTGCCAGCACCCTGTTCCGGCCCTTTGCCTGGGAGGGCGACACCGTGTTCTACGGGTTTGCGGCCCTGGAAAATCTGGGCCTGCTGCTGCTCGCCCTGCTAGCTGCTGCCGACTGGGCCCGCCGCCGCGGGGCCCCGCTGCCGTTCTTGGTGGCGCTGGCGCTGCTGGTGTATTGCCTGCTGATGGCTGCGCTGGTGGGCTTGAGCACGCCCAACCTGGGCACGCTCAGCCGCTACCGGGCGCCATGGCTGCCGTTGCTGGTGTACGTGCTGCTGGCCCAGCCCACGGCGGCCGGGCTGCTGCGGCGCTTGCGCATCTTCACGCCCGGCTAACCACCAGCGCCGTTTTTCCGCCCCGGGCGCCGTATCTTTGCGGCTTAGCGTGCCCGGCTGCGGGCGCCGTTTCCTGAAGAAGTTCGCATGGAAAATCCCGTAATCATCCTCGGTGCCCAAACCGTCGGCACCGCCGCCCTCGACGCCTTCACCAGCAACGACGTGGTGGTCTACTGCCTGCTCGACGACAACCCCAAGCTCAAGGACACCGACCTGCACGACGTGCCCATCATGGGCGCCACCGACGACGAGGAGATGCTCAAGCTGCTCGGCAAGAAGTGCGAGGTGTTCGTGGCGACCGAAGACACGGCTTCGCGCAAGGCCTTGACCAACATGCTGCGCGAGGAGTACGAGCAGGTGCCCGTCAACGCCATTCACCGGGCGGCCAGCGTCTCGGAGCACGCTTGGCTGGGCCACGGCAACCTCATTGCGGCCGGCGCCGTGGTGTCGTCCGACGCCAAGGTGGGCAACGGCTGCCTGATCGGCGTGCGCGCCGTGGTGGACGTACGCGCCCAAGTGGCCGATTACGTGCAGCTCGGGGCCGGTGCTATCATTAACGCCGACGCCGAAATCGGGGAGCAAGCGTTTATCGGCTCGGGCGCGGTGGTGGTGTCGGGCGTCAAAATCGGGGCCAAGGCCCGCGTGGGCGCCGGGGCGGTGGTCGTGGCCGACGTGCCCGCCAACCAAACCGTCTTCGGCAACCCCGCCACCAAGGTGTAGCCGAGCCATACGTACAGAGCATCGAGACGCTCGGGTACCCGTGGGCTGAACTCCGGCCCGGCCCGTGGTGTCTCACTACTCACTACGCACTACTGAATACTCTGCAATGGATTACCGCGTCCTGCTTTACTACTGCTACACGCACATCGAAGACCCCGAGGCGTTTCGCGAGGCGCACCATCGGCTGTGCCTGGGCCTGAACCTGCGCGGCCGCATCATCGTGGCCGAAGAAGGGCTGAACGGCACCGTGTCGGGCACCGTCGTGGACTGCGAAGCCTACATGCGGGCGGTGAAGGCCGATGAGCGGTTCGCCGCGCTGGAATTCAAGGTGGAAGAGGCCCCGGCGCACACCTTCCAGAAGCTGCACGTGCGCGTCAAGCCGGAAATTGTGCACGTGGGCCTGCCCGCCATCAAGCCCTACGAGCGCACCGGGGTACACCTCTCGCCCGCGGAATTTCGGCAGATGAAGGACCAGGACGACGTGGTCATTCTCGACGTGCGCTCCGACTACGAGCACCACCTCGGCCGCTTCAAAAACGCCGTCACGCTTGATATCGGCAACTTCCGCGAGTTTCCGGAGAAGGTGGAGGAGCTGCGCCAGTACCAGGACAAGAAAATCCTGACTTACTGCACCGGCGGCATCAAGTGCGAGAAGGCCTCGGCGTTTCTGCTCGAACAGGGCTTCGAAAACGTGTACCAGCTGCACGGCGGCATCATCAAGTACGGCCTCGAAGCCGGCGGCGAAGATTTCGAAGGCAAGTGCTACGTCTTCGACGGGCGCGTGGCCGTCGACGTGAACACGGTGAACCCCACGGTGGTGGCCCAGTGCATCAGCTGCGGCCGACCCGATGAGCGCATGGTCAACTGCGCCAATCCGCACTGCAACGCCCACGTGGTGCTCTGCGAAACCTGCGCCGAGCAGCGCGAAGGCGCCTGCTCCGAGGCCTGCCAGCAGCACCCCGACAAGCGCCCATACGACGGCACCGGCACCTACCCCAAGCTCAGCAACCACTACAACCCCGAGCAGGGCCTGACCTCGTACCGCGCCCCGGGGCGCCCCTAAGCGCCTCGCGGCGAAGCCTGTTACCGGAATGTTACCAAAAACCCCGGCCGTGGTCGGGGTTTTTTCGTTTTTTACCCGAGGTTTGCGCGGCCGCCGTACAAGTGGCGGCTTCGTCCTTTCCCCACTTCTCTCACCCGAACCCCTATTGCCATGCCGATACCTTCGTCGGAGTTCATTCTGAACCGCGACGGCAGCATTTACCACCTGAACCTGCTGCCCGACCAGATTTCCGATACCATCATCACCGTCGGCGACCCGGACCGCGTGGCCCTGGTCAGCCAGCACTTCGATTCCATCGAGACGCAGGTCAGTAAGCGCGAGTTTGTGACCCACGTGGGCTACTACCGCGGCAAGCGCCTCACGGTGGTGTCCACCGGCATCGGCACCGACAACCTCGACATCGTGCTCAACGAGCTGGACGCGCTGGTCAACATCGACTTTGTGACGCGCGAGGTGTGCCCCCTTGAGGAGCGCATCAACCTGCGCATTGTCCGCATCGGCACCAGCGGCGCGCTGCAAGCGGATATTCCCGTGGGCTCGCACCTGGTGTCGGAGCACGCAGTGGGCCTGGAGTCGCTGATGCAGTTTTACCCGCTCGTGGAAACCGGCGCCGAAATCGAGTTTGCCACCGCCGTGCAAAACGCCATCGGCCTCGACTACCGCCCGTACTGCGTGCTCGGCTCCGACCTGTTGCGCGAACAACTCGGCGAAGGCATGGTCACCGGCAACACCGTTACCTGCCCGGGGTTCTACGGCCCGCAGGGCCGGGCCCTGCGCCTCGAGCCGCGCTTCCCGGACCTGATCAACCGCCTGGCCCAGGTGCAGTACAGCAACGCCGAGGGCACCTTCCGCCTAACCAACTTCGAAATGGAAACCGCCGGCTACTACGCCCTGGGCCGCATGCTGGGCCACGAAGTCGTGTCGCTGAATGCCATTGTGGCCAACCGCGCCACCGGTGAATTCGCCGAAAATTCGGACCAGATTGTCAACGACCTGATTGCAAAGACGCTAGAGCGGCTCTAAGCTGAAAGCAAAGAGCAGCCGCCCTGGCCGTCTTGCGAGCGAAGCGACGCACTCGTTTTGCTGGCGGCACGGCGGTTCAACTGGCAGAAGCCGGAAAGCCACTCAGCCCAAAACGGCACCGCCCGAAACCACAGTTGCTGGTTTCGGGCGGTGCCGTTTTGGGTCGGTGCGTACCGGGCCGGCTGAGCTACTGGAGGAACGGTTGCGTCGTCTCGCTCGCAATGACGGCTAGGGGAACCGGCCTAATAAAAATCAAACCCGATGATGGCGTGAATCGGGAGGGTGATGCCGGCTTTCAGGGTGATGTAGGTTTCGTGCACGCCCCAAACCGTGGTTTGCACGCGTTTGGTGTGGCCGTCGGCGGTTTTGAAGTAGATGTCGAGCTTGCCGTGCTCGTTGTTGCCGAGGGCGCAGGCGCGGTCGGCATCGAAGCGACGCAGCTTGCGCGCGTCGGGGGTGGAGAGGACGTCTTCTGGAGCGAAGTGGAGGGTCGGAATCGTTTCTTTGGCAACGGTTTCGGCCGATTCAGTGACGACTAGCATGGGTCTTAAATCGGAAGGTTCGGGTAAACGGAGAACAAACAACCGTGCCAAAAACGCGGCGGCCGGTGAAGGCAGCGTGAACGTCGCAAAAAGCGGGCGCGGGTGGCTTTTCTACGTCAACGACGCCAAAAAGGCCATGGTGTCCACGCCATCGGCGTAGTCGCCGACGCCCGGCTGCTGGGCCCGCCCGGCCGGCACCGAGCCCGGGTACCACCCGTTCACCGACACGACCACCTGCGTTTTGTCGGCCACGTCGGCCAGCTGCTGGCGCAGGTCGTCCTCGCTGCGGTACTCGCTGTAGTGCAGCACCGAAATGGGGGAGACGAGCTGCATGCTCTCGGTGAGCAGCATAAAGCCGTTGTCGAGGTGGGGCACGCGGTTCACCAGCAGCAGGCTCTTCTGGTAGTCGTAGTTGTTGTGGTAGCGGTTGTGGTTGTCCACCCGCTCCCAGCTTTGCATGGCGTCGAGGAAGGGCGTGAAGCTATAGCCGGCGGGCACCAGCAGGCGCGACACGTTGCGGCAGCCTAGGCCGTAGTACTGAAACACGTCGGGGCCGAACTGGGCCAGCTCCTCGCGCGGCTCCAGCCCGGCAATTACCCCAATACTGGAGCGGTTGCGGCGAATCAGGTTGGGCTTTTTGCTGAAGTAGTACTCGAAGTAGCGGGCGGTGTTGTCGGAGCCGGTGGCAATGAAGGCGTCGGCTTCGCGCAGCATTTCCACGAAGCGCAGCTGCTCCGCGAAGCGCGGCTCGATGTCGAGCAACTGCTGGCCCACCCAGCGCAGCAGGATGTTGTCGTCGGCGGAGAGCTTGGCCAGCAGGATGTGGCCGCTCAGCAGTACGCAGAGCATGTCGTGAAAGCCCACCAGGGGGATGTTGCCGGCCATAACCACGCCCACGCGGCGCGGCTCGCCCTGGGGCTCCGAGGGGTAGCGGGCGGCCCAGGCCGCGAGGGGCTCGGCGTCGAGCAGCGCGGCCACGCCCTGGAAGGCGGCGCGCACGTTGGGCTCGTCGAACCAGGGGTTGTGGTTGCGGGCGCGGGACGTGAGGGAATACAGCTCGTCGTCGGAGAGGGTGCGTAGGCGCTGGCCCAGGCGAATAAAGGCGGCGAGGCGTTCGGGGTGAGTCATAGAAGCAGAAAAGCGCGAATCAGAGCCGAAAGTTCGCAAGAAACCGCCGCCGGTACTACTTTTGCCCGACTGTACGCACCCCAACGATGGGCGCCGCGGCTGGCCTAAGCCAACCCCGAAGCCCCGCCGCTGCGTATCAGGCCCTAACTACATTCTCTCAACCTGACGACCCACGGCCATGGCCATCATGATTACCGACGAGTGCATCAACTGCGGTGCCTGCGAACCGGAATGCCCCAATAACGCCATCTACGAAGGCGGCGCCAACTGGCGCTGGGCCGACGGCACCACCCTGAAAGGCACCGTGGAAGTGGACGGCGGCAAGCAGGTGGACGCCACCGCGCCCCAAACGCCCGTATCGGACGAGTACTACTACATCGTGTCGGACAAGTGCACCGAGTGCGTGGGCTTTCACGAGGAGCCCCAGTGCGCCGCCGTTTGCCCCGTTGACTGCTGCGTGGACGACCCCGACTACCGCGAAACCCAGGAGCGCCTGCTGCAAAAGAAAGACTGGCTGCACGTGGCGTAAGCGCTGCCCGCGCCAGCTTGCGGACGGCAGTTCTCCGCCGTTATTGTGAGGAGGCACGACGCAACCCTGCTTCCCGCGGCACGACGGCCCCACTGGCAGCAGCTCAAAAACAGCCGCGCCCGAAACTGGAGCATCAGTTTCGGGCGCGGCTGTTTTCGGTTAGCAAGTACTGTGTCGGCGGTGCTACTGGAAGAAGATTTGCGTCGCTGTGCCTCCTCGCAATGACGACGGGGCAAAACGCTGCGGCCCCGCGTTGCTAAGTGCCGCAGTTGAAGTACTTGTCGTAGGCCGATTCGGGCAGCAGACGCAGCTTGCTGGCCACTTTGATGGGCCAGCGCAGCAGCCGGATCAGCGTGTAGTTGTTGGGGTAGTCGCGGAAGGTCTTGACCGGGGCATTGACAATCTGCTCAAACTCCTCGCGTGTGAGTCCCAGGCGCTTGATGCACAAGTTGATGACCTTTTCGTCCTCGATGGCGTTGATGTGCTGGCACTTCTCCAGCGCCGCTTCGCGCGTCATCTGCCCCGAGCGCACCAGCGCCGAGTAGTTGAACAGGCGCCGGTCGATGTTGAACTTGACGCGGTTCAGGTAGTAGATAACGCTCTGGTAGAGGTCGTCGAAGTAGTGCGCGCCGGGGTTTACCCACTCCAGCTCCCGTTCCAGCAGCTCGTCGACGTCGGCGCGCACGTAGGGCAGGTGGTAGAGCAGCGTGACGGTCTTGATGCCGCGCAGCACCGTGTAGTAGAACATTTCCTTCAGGTCCAGGTGAAACCCCGGGTCGGTAGGGCTCCACTTGCGCAGGGGCACAGTGCCGAACTGCCGGTGCACCGCCTTCAGGTATTTGCCGTCCAGAAAATTCCACGACAGCGGGGCAATGCCTTCGGTGCGAAACGACTGCCCGATGACGATGCGCTGCACGCCTTCCTTGGCCGCCACGCCGTACAGCGCGGTGGCAATACCGATGTCGGTGCCCTCCTCGATGTCGGGGGTAGAAGCCTTCAGAAAAGCAATCTTCAGGTCTTTCGACTCCCGCCAGTCGGAGGTGATGGTGCGCAATTCCACGCCGAGCTTGCGGCAGGCCTTCACCATGTTTTCGCCGGCCACGGGGTTGCCGAAGCCGTCGTTGAAGTGCACGGCCAAGGGGCGCAGGCCCAGCTGCACCACGCAGTACCAGAGCGTGTAGCTGCTGTCGCGCCCGCCGCTGACACCCAGCACGCAGTCGTATTTCTTGCCGCGGCCGAGGCGCTTCATTTCCGCGGCCGCGCTCTGCACGTAGGCGGTGCCGGCGGGGCCGAGCGGGTTGTCGCGGTCCAATTTGTCGTGCAGCTCGCAGAAGTTGCACTCCCCGCTCTGGGCGTGAAACCGAATGCCGGGCACGGTGGTATCCATTATGCACCGCGTGCAGCACTGGTAGCCCGGGTGGGGGGCCGGCTGGTCGATGGGTGAGTCGACGGTGACTTTAACGGGGGAAGAAGGCATTGAGTACTGCTGAGGCAACAGGCGGAGAGTGAAGGGCGGCGGGTGGGAGAAAAAGGAAGTTAGGCAGGATTGGGCAACTCGTCAAATCGATAGCCGAGGCGCTGCAGGCGGCTGGTAATGGCCGTGCCGCGTTCGGGGCGGTGGGGGCGGGGCAGGTCGGCCACAATCAGCTCGCCGGCAAACTCGTTGAACTTGCCTTGGGCGCGGATGCCGCTGGCGTCCACGGCCAGGGAGCAACCAATGCTTTTCTTGCCCTCGTAGGGGCCGCCGACAATGTAGCCCACCGAAGTGGTGCCCACCACCACCACGTTGTAGTAAGAGGCCAGAATCTGGTACGGCTTGATCCACTTCTCGCGGTAAGGGTCATCTTCCTCCGTGATGGAGTAGTCCACCGTCCACGACGAGGGCGAAAGAATGATTTCGGCCCCCATGCGGGCCAGCGTGTGCCCAATCGGCAGCCCGTCGATGTAGTTGTCGGCGCAGATGTTGAGCCCCAAGCGGCCCAGCGGCGTGTCGATGACGTTGAGGGTGGTGCCGACCTCGTAGAACGGTTGCTCCACCGTGAGCAGGTTGATCTTGTGGTACTTGAGCAGGATGCGGCCGTCCGGGTTGATGAGCACGGCGGCGTTGTAGATGCGGCCGTCGGCGGCGCGTTCGGTCAGGCCGGCGCACACGTAGAGGCCGTGGCGGGCGGCTTCCTGGCAGAGGCGGTCGGAGTAGGGGCCGGGAATCGGCTGAGCTTCGGTCAGGGCGCTGGGGTGGGTCCAAGCGAAGTCCAGCGTTTCGGGCAGCAAGACCAAGTCGCAGCCTTGCTCGGCGGCCTCCTCAATCATGCGGGCGGCGCGGTCCAGGTTGCGCAGCGGCTCGCCGCCTTCCACCAACAGCTGGCCCATGCCGATGCGGATGGAGCCTGGGTGTGCAGAATTAGAGGGCAACGGGGCAGCAGAGCCGCTTGCTGGAGCCAGCGCCGAACCAGTCGGAGCCGAGTCGTTTTTCTTCCAGCGGCTAAACAAAGACGGCATCAGATTACGGGCAGCAGTTGACGAAAGGGCAAGTTTTGCTACCTAAAAGTACGCTAATGGTGTCAAATCCAAACCAGCTTCGGAAGGAGGTAGACAGCAAAACTACTATTCTTGGCAGCGTTCAAAATTAAAGGATGATTAAATGCAATGCGTGCTTATTCGATTGGGGCAAGGAGTTCCGGCCCCGGCCCGAAATGCCTACTTTTGCCGATTCCGAACCGATTTCCCCTGACTATGTCCATCCCCAAGACCTACCAGCCCGCCGAGGTAGAAGACAAGTGGTACCAACGCTGGCAGGAACAAGGCTTTTTCACCTCGAAGCCCAATCCGCGCAAACCGGCCTACTCGGTGGTCATTCCGCCCCCGAACGTGACCGGGGTGCTGCACATGGGCCACATGCTGAACAACACCATTCAGGACGTGCTGGTGCGCCGCGCCCGCATGCAGGGCAAGGAAGCCTGCTGGGTGCCCGGCACTGACCACGCCTCCATTGCCACCGAAGCCAAGGTGGTGCAGATGCTCAAGGAGCGCGGCATCGAGAAAAAGGACCTCACCCGCGAGGAATTCCTCAAGTACGCCTGGGAGTGGAAGGAGAAATACGGCGGCATCATCTTGGACCAGCTCAAGAAGCTGGGCGCTAGCTGCGACTGGTCGCGCACGCGCTTCACGATGGAGCCCGAGCTGACCGAGGCCGTGCTGCGCGTGTTCGTCGACCTGTACCGCAAGGGCCTGATTTACCGCGGTATTCGCATGGTAAACTGGGACCCGCTGGGCCGCACCGCCATTTCCGACGAGGAGGTAATTCCCAAGGACACCATGGCCAAGATGTACCACCTGCGCTACCCAATCGTGGGCCGGCCGGGTGAGTTCATCACCGTGGCTACCTCGCGCCCCGAAACCATCATGGCCGACGTGGCCGTGGCCGTGAATCCCAACGATGAGCGGTATCACCACCTGCACGGTGCCAAGGTGCAGATTCCGCTGCTGGGCCGCGAAATTCCGGTGATTCTGGACGAGTACGTGACCATCGAGTTCGGTACCGGCGCGCTGAAGGTAACCCCAGCGCACGACCTGAACGACTACGAGCTGGGCGTGAAGCACAACCTGCCGGTTATCGACATCCTCGACGACGCGGGCTTCCTCAACGAGAAGGCCGTGCTCTACGTGGGCCAGGACCGCTTTGCCGCCCGCCGCACCATTGTGAAGGACCTCGACGAGGCCGGCTTGCTCGCCAAAGTGGAGGAGTACGCCAGCATTGTGCAGACCTCGGAGCGCACCGGCGCCGTCATCGAGCCGCGCCTCTCCATGCAGTGGTTCCTGAAGATGGCCGACATGGCCGGCCCCGCCCTGGAAGTGGTGGAGGACGACCGCGTGAAGCTGCACCCGCCTAAGTTCAAGAATATGTACCGGGTGTGGATGGAAAACGTGCACGACTGGTGCATCTCCCGCCAGCTCTGGTGGGGGCAGCGCATCCCCGCGTACTACCTGCCCGACGGCACCTTCGTGGTGGCCCTTAGCGACGAAGAGGCACTTCAACTGGCGCGTGAGCAAAGCGGTAACAGCGCATTGCAGATTAGTGATTTGCGCCAGGATGAAGACGTGCTTGATACCTGGTTCTCGTCGTGGCTCTGGCCCATCTCGGTGTTCGACGGCTTCAAGGATCCGGACAACGCCGACGTCAACTACTACTACCCCACGGACGACCTCGTGACGGCCCCAGAAATCCTCTTCTTCTGGGTGGCGCGCATGATCATGGCCGGCCTGGAGTACCGCCAGGACGTGCCGTTCCGCAACGTGTACCTCACCGGCATTGTGCGCGACGCCCAGGGCCGCAAGATGAGCAAGTCGCTGGGCAACTCGCCCGACCCGCTGGACCTCATTGCCCAGTACGGCGCCGACGGCGTGCGCACCGGCATGCTGTTTTCTTCGCCGGCCGGCAACGACCTGCTGTTCGACATCAAGCTGGTGGAGCAGGGCCGCAACTTCACCAACAAGCTGTGGAACGCCTTCCGCCTTACCCAGGGCTGGGAGGTCGACGCAGCGCTGCCCTTCGCCAACGAGCGGGCCACGGAGTGGTTCCAGGCCAAGCTGCAGGCCACCCTGGCCGAGCTGGACGAACACTTCGCCAAGTTCCGCATGTCGGACGCGCTGATGACCGTCTACAAGCTGGTGTGGGACGACTTCTGCTCGGTGTACCTGGAGATGATCAAGCCCGCCTACCAGGCGCCCATCGACGCGGAGACGCTGCGCCGCACCACTGGCTTCTTCGAGAGCCTGCTGAAGCTGCTGCACCCCTTCATGCCCTTCATCACGGAGGAAATTTGGCACCACCTGGCCGAGCGCGGACCCAAGGACTACCTCTGCGTGGCGCCCTGGCCCAAGCAACAGCCCGTAGCAGGTGGCGCCGAGCTGCTGAGCCGCATGGACAAGGCCCTGGACATTGTGGGTGGCGTGCGCACCATCCGCAACCAGAAGGGCCTCGGCCCGAACAAGCCGCTGACCCTGGCTGCCAAAACCGACGACGCCCAGCTGCTGACCGATTACGAGGGCATCCTGCGCAAGCTGGCCGGCCTGACGGAAATCAACGTGGTAGACGCCGCGCCGGCCGCGGCGGTGGGCTTCGTATCGGGCGGGGCGGAGTTCTTCGTACCCATGGAAGGCCAGATTGACCTGGGGGCCGAAAAGGAGCGGCTGAGCAAGGAACTGGAGTACGCCCAGGGCTTCCGCAACTCGGTGATGCAGAAGCTCGGCAACGAGAAGTTTGTGCAGAACGCCAAGCCGGAGCTGGTGGAAAAGGAACGCCAGAAGCTAGCCGACGCCGACGCCAAGATTTCGGCCCTGGAGCAAAGCCTGGCAGCGCTGTAAGCCAGCTGCCAGCCGATACCGAAACCGGCTGCCTTCCGTGCGGAGGGCAGCCGGTTTTGCTTGGCTCGGACGTAAAATCGTCTGTCATCCTGAGCACAGCGAAGGATCTTCCTCCGGCCCGGCACCGCCGCTGCGGAAGAAGTGCAGGCTGCTTTTGAGGGAAGTGCATCAACGCAGAAGCGCAGCCACCAGGCCCAGATGATTGGGCGTCAGTGGCTGCGCTTCCCAGTTGGTGCAGGGTACGAGCAAGGTCCTTCGCTGTGCTCGGGATGACGGGCATTTTCCTCCTGCCTAACTATTCCTGCTCGCCTGGCACGGGCTGGCCGGCCGCGGCGGCCTTGTCGCGGGCCTGGGCCGTGAGTTGGTTTTGCAGCTGAAAGGTCACCTGCTCGCAGTCGGCTACGTGGCGCTTGGCCTGGGCCAGTTCCCGCTCGGCGGCGGAGAGGCGTACGTAGAGGTACACAATCAGGGCCAGCGAAATGACCAGGGCCCCGAGGGTGATGAAATTTTTCATAACCAAAAGGAAGTCAAAAAGAAAAGCCCGCCGAGGTGACGGGCTTCTTCAATCACAAAAGTCGTTGCTTAGATGCTCGTGTTCGGGTCGAACTGCTCGAGGTAGTCGGCCACGCGGCGCACGAACATGCCGCCGAGCGAGCCGTCGACCACGCGGTGGTCGTAGCTATGCGAGAGGAACATGAAGTGGCGCACCCCGATCAAGTCACCCTGCGGCGTCTCGATGACGGCGGGCTTCTTCTTGATGGCGCCCACGGCCATGATGGCCACCTGCGGCTGCATGATGATGGGCGTGCCCATCACGTTGCCGAAGGAGCCCACGTTCGACAGCGTGTAGGTGCCGCCTTCCAGGTCCTCGGGTTTGAGCTTGTTGGCCCGGGCACGGTTGGCCAGGTCGTTTACGCGTTTGGTCAGGCCGTTCAGGTTCAGCTGGTCGGCGCCGTGAATCACCGGCACGATGAGGTTGCCGGAGGGCAGGGCCACGGCCACGCCCACGTTGATGTCGCGCTTCTTGATGATGTAGTCCCCGTCCACCGACACGTTGATGTTCGGGAAGTCCTGGATGGCGCGGGCAATGGCCTGCACGAAGATGGGCGTGAAGGTGAGGTTTTCGCCCTCGCGCTTCTTGTAGGCGTCCTTGTGCTTGTTGCGCCAGTTCACAATTTCGGTCACGTCGGCTTCCACGAAGCTCGTCACGTGCGGCGAAATCCGCTTGGAATCGACCATGCGCTGGGCAATCATCTTGCGCATGCGGTCCATTTCCACCAGTTCCTGGTTGCCGCTCACCGACGGGGCGGGCTTGCTGGCTTGCGCTGCCGGGGCCGCTTGCGGGGCCGCGGCGGCCGGAGCGGCCGTAGGCTGCTGCGGAGCTGGCTGGGCGGCGGGGGCGGCTTGCGGGGCGGGCGCCGCGGCGGCCGGAGCCGGCTGCTGCCCGCGGTGGGCCACGAAGTCGAGGATGTCTTTCTTGGTGACGCGGCCGCCCTGGCCGGTGCCGGGCAGGCGCTCCAGGTCGGCCATGGAAATGCCTTCCTCGCGGGCAATGTTGAGCACCAGCGGGGAGTAGAAGCGGCCGGGCTGGGCTTCGCCGAGCTGGCTGCTGAGCGACTGAGCGGCGGGTACGTGCGGCACCATGGCGGCTTCGCTGGCGCCTTCTTCCTCAGCGGCGGGAGCCGGGGCTGCCGCGGGCTGGGCGGCCGACGCTTGGCCGTTGGAGGCCGCGGCGGCGTCGGTTTCGACGATGGCAATGGGGGCGCCTACGGCTACCACCTGGCCTTCTTCCACCAAGATCTGCTGCAGCACGCCGGCGTGGATGGCGGGTACCTCGGTGTCCACTTTGTCGGTGGCCACTTCCAGCACCGATTCGTCCTGCTCAATGGTGTCGCCCACCTGTTTGAGCCATTTCAGGACGGTGCCTTCCATGATACTTTCGCCCATTTTGGGCATCACCATTTCCACTCGTGCCATGCGGAGGTTGCTTTGAAGAATTCGGGGGTGGGAAAGGAAGCTTGGTCTGTTCGGGGTCGATTGGCGGCTGGGGAGGCCGAAATCGGGGCCAAAGGTAGGGGATTTGGCAATTGCGGCGTAATCGGACCCGAACACTTGTTAGGCTCGGGCAAAAAAAATCCGCTGGCCGACTACGAAGCCTGGGGCGACAAGGCTTCCGGGGCCGGCAAATTGCGCCGCACCAGGTCCAGGGCCACGGTGCTGATGTAGCTGATGTTCAGCTCCCGGCCGCGGTTCATGCTCACTTTGCGCGCAATGGTGTGGTGCTGGTCGGCGTAGGCCAGCCAGAAGGTGCCCACCGGCTTTTCGTCGGTGCCGCCGCCGGGGCCGGCAATGCCGCTGGTGGCCACCGCCACGTCGACGCCGAGCTGGCGGCGCAGGCCTTCGGCCATTTCGCGCACCGTTTGCTCGCTCACCGCCCCGAACTGCTCCAATGTGTCGGGGCTCACGCCGAGCTGGCTGACTTTAACCTGGTTCGAGTAGGCCACCACCGAACCCAGGAAGTAGGCCGACGAGCCCGGCACGCTGGTCAGGCGCTGGGCAATGGTGCCGCCGGTGCAGCTTTCGGCCGTGCCGATGGTCAGGCCGCGCTCCTGCAGCAGGGCGCCCAGGGCCGCTTCCAGCGTCACTTCGCCCTCGGCAAACAGGTACGGCCCGATGAGGGCGCGCACGGCCGGCAGCTGGGCTTCGAGGCGGCGGCGCAGGTCGGGCTGGCCGTCGTCGGTGGCGGTGAGGCGCAGGCGCACGGCCCCGAAAGAGGGCAGGTAGGCCAGTTTCATGTTGGGGGGCAGCTGCGCTTCCCAGTCGGCAATCTGCTCGGCCAGAAACGATTCGCCCTGCCCCACGGTCTGCAGCACCGCGTGCTCGATGGGCGGCACCTGGAAGTGCTGCTGCAGCTTGGGCAGCACGTGGGTGGTCATCAGGTACTTCATCTCGAAGGGCACGCCGGGCATGGACACGAACACCACGCCGTCCTCGCCGTCGAACCACATGCCGGGCGCCGTGCCCACCGTGTTGCGCAGCGGCGTGCAGGCGGTGGGCAGGAAGGCCTGCTGGCGGTTCACTTCCAGCATGGGCCGGTTGAAGCGGGCAAAAATGGCCTCCACGTCGCGCAGGGAAGGCTCGTAAAGGGCCAGCTCCGAGTGGAAATACCGGGCCAGCACGTGTTTGGTCAAATCGTCCTTGGTGGGGCCGAGGCCGCCGGTCATCAGCACCACCTGGGCGCGCCCGCGGGCTTCGTCGAGGGCCCGCACAATTTCTTCGGCCTGATCCGACACCGAGCTGATTTGGCGGATGCGCAGGCCGATTTTGCCGAGCTCTTGGCCCATCCAGGCCGAATTGGTGTCGATGACCTGTCCGTAGAGCAGTTCGTCGCCTATAGTGATGATTTCGACGGCGGGCGTGTGGGGCATAGCGAAAGAAAGTGGGAGAGACGGGATTTCGGCGCAATTTGCGCACGGCGTTTGTAAGACCGCGCCGCGCGGCTTTGGTTTGCCGATTCGGCGCCGGCCCCGGCGCTTTATTTCGACTTCTCTCCACTTTCTCCCTTTATGACCGCACCCCGCTTCTCCACCTTCCTGCTGGCCCTGGGCCTGCTTTCCGCTGCCACGGCCGCCGAGGCCCAAACCACCAAGAAAACCACCACCACGGCCAAGAAGACCACGACGACGGCCAAGAAAACCACGCCCGCCAAGAAAACCACTACGACCAAGCCGGCGACCAAAACCACCACGACCACCACCAAGACCACCACCGCGCCGGTGGTGGCCACGCCGCCCCCGCTCACCGCCGACGAAGCCACCGCCGCCGTGAAGGAAGCCTTGAACCTGAGCGTGACCCGCGCCCTGGAGGCCGGGGCCCAGGCCGACGCCTTCAACGGCAACCCGGACATTCGTCTGGCCTTTCCGCCCGAGGCTGAGTTGGTCAATACCACCCTGCGCGGCCTGCGCATGGGCGCCGTCATCGACAAGTTTGAGGTGCAAATGAACCGCGCCGCCGAGGCCGTGGCCGCCAATCCGCAGGCCCAGACCATTCTGGCCGCCGCCGCCCAGCGCTACGCCATTGCCGACGGGCTGGCCCTGGTCAACACCCGCGAAAGCCGCCTGATTGCCTCGCAGTTCAAAACCCAGCAGCTGGCCCAGGTGCAGCAGGAGCTGCGCCCGCTCGTGGATGCCGCTCTGGAGCAAACCGGTGCTAAGCAGGCCTACGGGGAGCTGATGCTGCGCTACAAGAAAGTGCCGCTGGTGACGCCCATTGCCACCAACCTTACCGATTACAGCACCGGCAAAATCGCCGAAGGCCTCTTCACGCTCATCGCCGACGAAGAAAGCCGCATCCGCCTGAACTCCTCGGCCCGCTCGACCACCACGCTGCAGCGCGCCTTTGGGCAGCAGTAAGGCCGACTGCCCCGCCAACGGCGCTATTCGACCACCGCTGCGCGGACGAATGGCGCCGTTGGTCGATTTTTTGGTCCGGTTTCTGCCTTTCGCCGAACTGAAACCGCGTTTCTGGTTTTACTACCGCATATGAAGAACTTTCGCTCCGCCGCCCTGCTCACCGTGGCCCTGGCCCTGACGGCCGCTGCCGCCCAAGCCCAGATCAAGCTGCCCGGCCTGGGCACCATCAAGCTGCCGTCGACCACCAAGACCACTACTTCCGGCGGGGCCGTGACGCAGCAGGAAGCCGCCATGGGCCTGAAAGAAGCCCTGACCCAGGGCATCAGCAAGGGCGCCGACCAGGCTTCCAAGCAAGACGGCTTTTACCTCAATAGCCTGATCCGGATTCCGTTTCCGCCGGATGCCCAGCGCGTGGCCACCACCCTGCGCAGCATCGGCCTGGGCTCGGAGGTAGACAAGTTTGAACTGGCCCTGAACCGCGGTGCTGAGCAGGCTGCCATCAAGGCCAAGCCCATTTTCATTTCGGCCATCAAGAGCCTGAGCTTTTCCGACGTGTGGAACATTCTCACCGGGCAAAAAGACGCGGCCACCCAATACCTGAAGCGCACCACCACCACGCAGCTCGTGTCGGCGTTTTCGCCCATCATGCAGCAGGCCCTCGACCAGACGCAAGCCACCCGCTACTACACCGGCCTGGTGACGCGCTACAACCAGATTCCGCTGGTGAAAAAGGTCAACCCCAACCTCAACGAGTACGCCACGGGCAAGGCCGTCGACGGGCTGTTCACGCTCATTGCGCAAGAAGAGGCCAACATTCGCGAAAACCCGGTAGCCCGCACCACGGAGCTGCTGAAGAAAGTATTTGGCGGCAAGAAAAGCTAGAATTCTGGTGCTTGGGGCATAGCGCCTGGTGCTTTGTTCGTTTAATGAGAAAGGCCCCCTGGATTTTTCCAGGGGGCCTTTTTCGTGTCCGGGTGCTTGGCGCCTAGGCACGGAGCACTACGCACCGAGCACCAAAGTCCTAGAAGTCGTCGTCGTCGTCGCGGCCGCCGCGGCGGCTGCGACGCTGGGCTTCGTAGCTGTCCTCGTCGTCCAGGCCCAGGTCGTCATCATCGTCGTCCAGGCTGCCGTAACGGTTGGAGCCTTCGGGGTCTTCCTGGGCTTCGGCGGCCGAAAATTCGTCTTCGGTCAGGTTGGCCAGATCCAGCGCCTCGTCGTGCGAGGAGCCGGTGTCGCGCCACATCAGGTAATCGGCGTACTTAGCGCCCAGGGAGTCTTCCGAGGAAGCACCCTTGCGGCCACCACCGCGGGCCGATTTGGCGCCGGCCGGGGGAGTATCCAGCTCGTCGTCGTCATCGAGCAGGTCATCGTCGTCGAAGTCGTCGTAGCTTCTCATGTGAGGAGGTAAAGTAAGAAGTTAAAGCGGTGGCAAAAGTAGGCGCTGGAACCGAATCAAGGCCGAATTAAGCCCGCAAACGCAGGCACTAGGAGCGGGGTTACAAGGATTTTGGGGCCCGAATCGTGGAATGATTTTTGGGCCGGCTGCACGGCGGAGCGCGTAAGCCGGGCCGTGGCCGGTAGCCCTAAGCTAAGCAAGCTGCGGCATGTTGCCCCTTAGCGGCGCGGCGCGAAATCGGTCACCGTCAAGCGCTCCTGGCAGAAGGTGTATTCCTCCTCTACGTTGCTCGACACCAGCACCAGCCGGCCCGCAATGGTTGCTTCCACGTGCTCGTGGTACCAGGCCACGCCGGCGCGGTCGAGGTTGGTGGTGGGCTCGTCGAGCAGCAGCAGCGGGGCTTCGGCGTACAGGGCCAGCCCGAGCTTGACGCGCTGCTTCATGCCCGAGGAAAAGTCGCGCAGCAGCTTGTGGCGCGCGTGCGGCAGCTGCAGCAAGTCAATGAACTGCGCGGCCGACAGCCCAGCCCGCAGCGGCCGAAACCGGGTGTGAAAATGCACCAGCTCGGCCAGGCTCAGCTCCTCAATCAGCTCCAGCGCGGGCGCGCACAGGGCCAGGTGCCGGGCCACGTCGTCGGGACGCACCGGTTGGCTGTCCAGCGCGTAGTGCAGCTCCCCGGCCGAGGGCAGGGTGTAGGCGGCCAGCGTTTGCAGCAGGGTGCTTTTGCCCGAGCCATTCGGGCCCAGCAGGGCCGTGGCCGTACCGGGGCGAAACGTGTGGGTCAGGTCTCGGAAAATCCAGTCGCGGCCGAAGCGTTTGCCCAGCCCCCGGGCCTCAATCTGCACCGTTGCCGTTGCGCGAGTAGCCCTTCACGATGCCGCGCGAGGAGTTGCGCACGAAGTTGACCACCTCGTCGCGCTCGGGCGAGGGCAGCAGCTCCAGCTCGATCTTGTCGAGGGCGTCGCTGGTGTTCAGCCCGCTCATGAAGAGCAGGCGGAAGCACTGCTGAATCTGCAGGATGGCGGCCTCGGTGAAGCCGCGGCGGCGCAACCCCACCGAATTGACGCCGGCGTAGGTTAGCGGCTCGCGGCCCACTTTGATAAACGGCGGCACGTCCTTGCGCACCAGAGAGCCGCCGCCTACGAAAGCGTGCTGCCCGATGTTGACGAACTGGTGCACGGCCGAGGTGCCACCCAGAATGGCCCAGTCGCCGATGACCACGTGGCCCGCCAGCTGGGTGGTGTTGGAGAGGATGCAGTTGTCGCCCACCACGCAGTCGTGCGCGATGTGCACGTAGGCTTGCAGCAGGCAGTTGGCGCCCACCACAGTTTTCATGCGGTCCACGGTGCCGCGGTTAATCGTCACGCACTCCCGGATAACGGTGTTGTCGCCGATGTGGGCGGTGGTTTTCTCCCCCGCGAACTTGAGGTCCTGCGGAATGGCGCTGATGACCGCCCCGGGGAAAATCTTCACGTTTTTGCCGATCCGGGCCCCGGCCATAATGGTCACGTTGGGGCCAATCCAGGTGCCTTCCCCGATTTCGACATCGTGCGCAATGGTGGTGAAGGGTTCCACCACGACGTTCTGGGCAATGCGGGCTTCGGGGTGAATGTAGGCGAGGGGCTGGGTCATTCTTTCAATGAAGAATTAAAAATTAAGAAGTGAAAATGAGGCAGTTGCCGCGCCGGTGCTTTGCTGAAACCGGGCCATTTTTACTTCTTAACTCTCAATTTTTAATGCACATTACGCGTCTTTCCGGACGATGCTGGCCGACATTTCGGCCTCCATCACCACTTTGCCGTTGACGAAGGCCTGGCCGCGCATCTTGGCAATGCCGCGCTTGATGGGCGACACCAGCTGGCACTTGAAGATGACCGTGTCGCCGGGTATAACCTTGCGGCGGAAGCGACAGTTTTCGATGCCGAGAAAATACGTCCAGTAGTTTTCGGGGTCGGGCACGGTGTTGAGCACCAGGATACCGCCGGTCTGGGCCATGGCCTCGATCAGCAGCACGCCGGGCATCACCGGGTTTCCGGGGAAGTGGCCCGTGAAAAACTGCTCGTTCATCGTCACGTTCTTCACGCCCGTCACCGTGGTGGCGTCGAGGTGAATGATTTTGTCGATGAGCAGGAAGGGGTAACGGTGGGGCAGGATCTGGGCAATCTGGTTGATGTCCATCACCGGCGGGCGCGACGCGTCGTACTGCGGCACCGGCGAGGAATCCACCTCCAGCATCTTTTTCTTGATCTTCTTGGCAAAGGCCACGTTGGCCGCGTGCCCGGGGCGGGCAGCCAGGATCTGACCCTTCAGCGGGCGGCCCACCAGAGCCAAGTCGCCCACCACGTCGAGCAGCTTGTGGCGGGCCGGCTCGTTTTTGTGGCGCAGGTCCACGTTGTTGAGGATGCCCTCCTTCTTCACGGCCACCTTGGGCTTGCCCAGCATGGTAGCCAGCTCACCCAGCTCTTCCTCGCTCACCACGCGGTCCACCACCACAATGGCGTTCGACAAGTCGCCGCCCTTGATCAGGTTGGACTTGTAGAGGGCTTCGAGCTCGTGCAGAAAGCAGAAGGTGCGCGAGGCGGCAATGTCGTCCGGAAACTGCGTGATGTTGGTCAGCGAGGCGTGCTGCGAACCGAGCACCGGCGAATTGTAATCCACCATCACCGTCACGCGGTAGTCGTTGAGCGGCAGGGCGGCAATTTCCACGCCCCGGGCGTTGTCCACGAAGCGGATTTCGTCGGGAATCTCGAAGTAGTTGCGCAGCGCGTTCTGCTCTTCCAGGCCCACCTGCTGCAAGGCTTCCACGAAGGGCAGCGAGGAGCCGTCCATGATGGGCGGTTCGGGGCCGTCGAGCTGAATCAGCACGTTGTCGATTTGCAGGCCCACCAGGGCGGCCAGCGTGTGCTCCACGGTGTTGACGCGGGCGCCGTTCTGCTCGATGGTGGTGCCGCGCGAGAGGTCCACCACGTTGTCCACGTCGGCGTCGACGACGGGTTGGCCGTCGAGGTCCATGCGCTGGAACTTGAAACCGTGGTTAACCGGGGCCGGGCAGAAGGTCATCGTCGCCTGGACGCCCGTGTGCAAGCCCACGCCGCTCACGGTGACCGGGGCCTTAATCGTATGCTGTTTGTCGAACATGATGTCAGTGGGGAGTTGACAGGTGCTAGTTGTCAGTGGTCAGAGCTTGGCGTCAAGGCTCGAAAAGCCCTGCCTACTGACAACTCCCAACTGATAACTGCCAACAATCGGCCCGCAAAGCTATGACTTTTCCGCCGCGTCTGCCTTCTCCTGGGCGCGTTCTAGCTTGAGCAGGCGGCGCTCCATCTCCGGCAAATGGCGGAACACGGCGTTGGCCCGCAGGGAGTCGCGCAGGTTGAAGGCCGGGGCGCCTTGCAGGAAAGTGCCTTCTTCCTTCACCGATTTGCCCACGCCCGACTGCGCCGTGACGGTGGTGCGGTCGGCCAGGGTGATGTGCCCCACGATGCCCACCTGGCCCGCCAGCACGCAGTAGTTGCCGATTTTGGTGGAGCCCGAAATGCCCGACTGCGAGGCCACCACGGTGTGCCGGCCGATTTCCACGTTGTGGGCAATCTGCACCAGGTTGTCGATTTTGGACCCCTCCCGGATAATGGTCGAGCCCATGGTGGCGCAGTCGATGGTGGCGTTGGCGCCGATGCTCACGTTGTCCTCCAGCACCACGTTGCCGATCTGCGGAATGGGGCGGTAGGAGCCGTCGGGCTGCGGGGCGAAGCCGAAGCCGTCGGAGCCGATGACCGCGCCGGCATGCACCACGCAGCGCGCCCCGATGACCGTGTCGGCGTAAATCTTGGCGCCGGCGTAGATGATGGTTCCGTCGCCGATGCGGCACCGGTCGCCGATGCTGGCGTGCGGGAAGATGAGTACCCCGCGGCCGATCTGGCAGTTGTCGCCCACGTAGCTAAAGGCCCCGCGGTAGCCCTCGTCGCCGATTTCGCTGTTCGCGCCGACGAAGGAGGGCTGCTCCACGCCGCGCTTGCCAGCGCGGGTGAATTGCTGGTAGAACTCCAGCAGGGCGGTGAAGCCGAGGTAAGGGTCGTCGACGCGGATGAGCGCGGCCGTCACGGGCTGCTTTAGCTCCAGCGTCTTGCTGACGATGACCGCCGAGGCCCCGGTGGAGTAGAGAAAAGGCTCGTACTTGGGGTTCGACAAAAATGCAACGGCGCCCGCCTGGGCTTCTTCGATTTTGGCGAGGCGCTCGACGCGCAGGGAGGCGTCGCCTTCCACCGTGCCGTTCAATACGCCCGCAATCTGGCCTACCGTGAATTCCATAGGCGGCAAAAGTAGGGCAAAGCGGCGGAATGCCGGTTCAGCTGGCTAACTCGACCGTAACACCAGCCCTCAGAGTAACGGCGAAGGGCGGTAGCACCGGCCGTCATTGGGAGCGAAGCGCGGCAATCCTTCCTCTAGCAGCACCGCCGCAACAATGTCTATCCACCGAAAACGGCCCCGCTCGAAACCATTGCTACAGGTTTCGAGCGGGGCCGTTTTCAAGCTCTGCCAGTTGGGCCTTCGTGCCGCGAGAGGAAAGATTGCCGCGCTTCGCTCGCAATGACTACAGAGTGAACCGTGGCTCAGGTGATTTCCTTGGGGTAGCACACGTAGTATTTCTCCACGCGCTTGCTCAGGGAGCTGATATTGGGCAGATCGGAAGCTTGGGCAACGTCGATGACGTGGCCGCGCTTAGTGAGCACGTTGATGGCGTCGTCGCCGGTGGCGTCGTAGGCGTTGTTGCTGATGCGGCCGGCAATCATGAGCGTGGCGGCCTCGCTCATGGGCAGGTTGAAATGGTCGGCAATGAGCTCGGTGATGCCCAGCTTGAAATCCTCGTCGAGGGGCTGGTTGTCGAGGGTGATTTTGAAAAGGCGGCGTTCCAGCAGGCTGTGCGCCAGAAACGACAGCACAAAATCGGGGTGGGAGGCCCAGCCTTTCACCGCCGACCAGATATCCGTGTCGTCGAGGCGCACGAAGCGCTGGATGATGGCCGCGTCCTGCTCGAAGTCGAGCATGCGCACCGGGTTCAGGAGGAAGTAGCTCAGCTCGGGCGAAGCGGGCACCAGCACGCCGCTGCGGGCCAGGTCGCGGGCGCGCTCCATGATGCGGATGACCATCTGCTCGGCCGAGGTGACGGCTTTGTGCATGTAGACCTGCCAGTACATCACGCGCCGGCTCACCAGGAAGTTCTCGATGCTGTACACCGCCTTTTCCTCCAGCACCAGCCGCTCGTCGGGGCTCACGGTGAGCATCTTGATGAGGCGGTCGGCGCCGGGCTGGCCTTCTTTCACGCCCGAGTAAAACGAGTCGCGGTTGAGGTAGTCGAGCCGGTCCATGTCGAGCTGGCTCGATACAAGCTGGTGGAAGAACGGGCGCGGGTAGGAGCCTTGGAAAATATCGATGGCCAATTGCAGGCGGCCGCCGAATTCCTCGTTGAGCAGCTCCATCAGGTGCAGCGAAATCCGCTCGTGGGGCACGTCCTCGAACAGGGCGTGCTCGAGGGCGTGGGAGAGGGGGCCGTGGCCGATGTCGTGCAGCAGGATGGCAATCTGGGCCGCCTCGCCTTCTTGCGCGGTGATGCGCACGCCCTTGTCCTTGAGCGTGCGCAGGGCCAAGGACATCAGGTGCATGGCGCCCAGCGCGTGGTGGAAGCGCGTGTGCAGGGCGCCGGGGTACACAAAATCCGTCAGGCCGAGCTGCTTGATGCGCCGCAGCCGCTGAAAGTAGCGGTGCTCGATGAGGTCGAAGATCAGCTCGGTCGGGACGCTGACGAACCCGTAGACCGGGTCGTTCAGGATTTTTCGCTTGTTCAAGGGGCGCGGAGGGAGGTTTGGCGGCCGAAAAGTAGTCGGATTCGGTGGTACGGAAAGCAGGGGCGCCCGGGCGAATGGAAAAAAGCGCGTCGGCGCAAATGCCCCGGCGCTCAGCGGGAAAAGGCCGGCGTTGGTCGATGGATCAGCTACATAGCGCCGCTTGAATGCAACCCTCGGGCCCGGTTTGGGGTTACCTTCTTTCGAAGCATCACACCTAGCCTCCCAGCCGCTGTATCATAAATCAGCCCCGATACGTTAGGTTGCGCACCGCAAATCGGGGCGCTGTTTGCCTTCCTTGCTGCAAGTGGCCTTTGCACGCCACGCATCCTCTCAACCCGAAACAAACTGCATGCAACGCTACAACATCCTCTGGGCCGACGACGAAATTGACCTGCTCAAGCCGCACATCCTTTTTCTGAAAGAGCGCGGCTACGACGTAACCGGGGTCAACTCCGGCTCCGACGCCATCGACGAGGTGCAGGACAAGAACTACGACCTGGTCTTTCTCGACGAGAACATGCCCGGCATCACCGGCCTCGAAGCCCTGGCCGAAATCAAAGCCGCCAAGCCCACGCTGCCGGTTATCATGATTACCAAGAGCGAGGAGGAGCACATCATGGAGGAGGCCATCGGCTCGAAGATTGCCGACTACCTCATCAAGCCGGTCAACCCCAACCAGATTCTGCTGTCGGTGAAGAAGGTGCTCGACAACAAGCGCCTGGTGTCCGAGAAAACCAACAGCTCCTACCAGCGCGACTTCCGCCAGCTGGGCATGCAGCTTTCCGACCGCCTCTCGCCCGCCGAGTGGGCCGACGTGTACAAGAAGCTCACCTACTGGGAGCTGGAAATCAACGAGACGGAGGGCAAGAGCATGGCCGACGTCTTCAACATGCAGAAGGACGAGGCCAATACCTACTTCGGCCGCTTCATCACCGAAAACTACGAGGACTGGGTGAACGGCGACGACAAGGACGCCCCCTTGATGTCGCACCAACTCTTCAAGGAGCGCGTGTTCCCGCTCATGAAGCAGACCGGCGACACCCCGGTCTACTTCGTGCTCATCGACAACCTGCGCTACGACCAGTGGAAGGTCCTGGAGCCCATCATTGCCGATATGTTCACGGTGGACACGGAGGAAATGTACTACAGCATCCTGCCCACCACCACGGCCTACGCCCGCAACGCCATCTTCTCGGGCATGATGCCCGGCGAGATTCAGAAGAAGTACCCCAACCTGTGGGTGTGGGACGACGACGACGAGGGCAAGAACCTGCACGAGGCCGAGTTCATGGAAATCAACTTCCAGAAGAACAACCAGAAGCAGAAGTTCAGCTACAACAAGGTCACGAACCTGCAGGCCGGCAAGGACTTGCTGGGCAAAATGCCCAACCTGCACAACAACTACAAGCTGAACGTCATCGTCTACAACTTTGTGGACATGCTCTCGCACGCCCGCACCGACATGGCCATGATCCGGGAGCTGGCGGCGGATGAGTCGGCGTACCGCAGCATCACCCGCTCGTGGTTCCTGCACTCACCCTTGTATGAGATGCTGCAGGTCATTGCCGACAAGAAGGGCAAGCTCATCATCACCACCGACCACGGCACCATCCGCGTGAAGCGGCCCTACAAAATCGTGGGCGACCGGAACACCAACACCAACCTGCGCTACAAGCACGGCAAAAACCTGGGCTTCGACGAGTCGCGCGACGTGTACGTGGTGCGCAAGCCGGAGCGCGTGTTCCTGCCCCGCGAAAACGTGTCGACAGCCTACGTCTTCACCCTAGGCGACTATTTCTTCGCCTACCCCAACAACTACAACTACTACGTGAACTTCTACAAGGACACCTTCCAGCACGGCGGGATTTCCCTGGAGGAGTGCATCATTCCCTACATCACGCTGAGCCCAAAAGGAGCGTAACACGCACTGCCATGCGCCACGAAAAAGCCGGTCGAAAGACCGGCTTTTTTAATGACCGGTAGTGCCGAGCAGGGAGTTGCAACGAGTACTGCTTGGGGCAGGGTAGCTCAACTCAGCGCAGTTGCTGCAGGTGCTGTTGTTGGCGTTGCTTCAACAGGGCGGCGTCCTGTTTATGCCGCGGCTTGGAGGTGATGAGCACCACGCCGTTGAGCCCCCGGTTGCCGTAGAGCGCCGCGCCTTGCTTGGCCGATAGCACATCCATTTTCTCAATGTCGCCGGGATTTAGCTCGGCTAGCTGCTTCGGCGAGGCCAGCATGCCGTCGATGATGCACAAGGGTTCGTTGCCGGGCGCCGCGCTCATCCGGCATCCAATTACCACCGGCCCGGGCGCTTGGTCAGGTTGGGCCAAGGTGGCCTGTTGGGTGGCTTGGACGGGTGCCTGGGCCCGGGCGCCCCAGGCAAGCAAGGTGAACAAGGCGGCAGAAAGCAAACGCAGGCTGAGACCAGACATAGCGAGGCGGCGAAAGAATACAGTGATACGATGCAGATGCCCGCGGCAGACAAATTCCACAGTTCGCGTTTCGCGGGGCTTCGGAAAACTCGGCTACCCGGCCTGCGTCGTGCAACGACTTTGGACCAGTAGGAAGGCGGTAGGGTACGAGAAGCGCGCCGCCTGCTACGGACGCTTGAGCCAGCGCTTCCGCTTGACGGTGTCGATGAGCAGGGCTCCGTGTGCGGCCCGCGGCCCGAACCGGGCTACGGCTTGCTCCGGCTCCAACTCCCGCATGGCCAGAATGTCTTCGGCTGCGGGCAAGTTGGCTGAATCGGGCAGCACGTGGCCGTTGACGACCAGCAGCGGGCCGCGGCGGGGCTGGTGCAACGGGGTGGTAAGGCCCCAGACCGCATCAGCCGGCACACGCCGCACGTCGACCGGAAGCACTTCCGGCTCCTCCGCGGGCAGCCGGGTGAGCTGAGCAAAGCCGGGAACCGTTGCCAGCAGCAACCCAAGTAGCATCAGTCGTTTCATGGCCTGAAGCGCGAGGCCGGGATGCGCAGCGGCCGTCGTCGACTAATAGACGCCTAAGGTATAGTTAAGGGTTGCAGGAAGATAGGTTTGATTTGGACGATAAACGGACGAGGAATAGACAAAAAAGTGGCCCTTCCACGTGGAGGGGCCGCGTTGGAGTCGACGGTGGCTTTAGTGTTGGGCGGGCAAGCGGGTAGCGGTTTTGGGGCGAAGCATGGGTCGGGGGCTGGGGGCCGGGGTTGGCTGCAGTTCGTACAGGGCCACCGTGTTGCGGTTGTACTGCACCTGCTGCGTCTTCTTGCCCAGGGTGCCGAAGTACGCGTGCAGCAAGCCGGGCGGGCTGAAGTCCTCGCGGTGGTACCACTCCGGCAGGGTCACGTAGTCGCCGATAGCATTGCGGTTCTGGTTGTCGTAGACGAGCCAGAGGCGGCGGGCTCCCTTCAGGCGGTCGAAGTCGGGTTGCAGGCGGCGTAGGTAGTCGGCCGGGCCGCTCGCCTCGTTTTTCACAAAGCTGCCCGTCACGGCGGTATACTTCAGCGGGTAGGCCAGCTGGTAGTACTCGTAGCTCTGGTTCATGTTCCAGAACACGTACACCGCGTCGCCGGGCCGGTAGTGCTCGTTCACGTACATGATGGCCTCGCGGCTGTACTCGGTGTGCATGGCCAGGCGCGGGTCGGCGGCTTCGCGGGCCGAGGTGATGACCGTGGGCGCGAAGAACAGGGCCAGCAACAGCCCGAACCAGGCCGGGCGGCGGGCCAGGCGGCGCTGCAGCCACTCCACGCCCAGGCTGATGACGATGATGAGGGCCGGCAGTAGAAACAGCGTGAACCGCTCGTGGAAGGGGTAGACCTTCACGGCGGAAGCTGCCACTGCCAGCGCCATGGGCAGCAGCAGCACGGCAAAATTCAGCCGGTCTTTGCGGGCGAAGTACACGGCGCCAATAACGAGGCAGCTCAGGTGCAGCCAGCCCATTTTGAAGACGTAGCGCAGCGGGTGCTGGTTGAGCACGTCGAGGTTGCCGTCGAGGTCCAGCATCAGGCTCAGCGGGTGCAGCAGGGTCAGGTATACCTTGTGGGCCAGCCATTTGGCACTTGCCACGGAAGGCGGCATGGGCATGAAGGCTTGGTCCATGCGGTCGAAGTAGTCGATAAGCCAACCCGACTCGTGGTACTTGCTGGTAATGAGCAGGTATTGCGCGCCAAAGCTGAGCACCCACAGCCCAAAGGGAATGGCATAGAGCAACAAGGTACGCCACTGCCGCCGCGCCAGCGCGTGCACGCTCAACCCGATGCCGATGCCCGCCAGCACGAAGATCAGCGAAAACGAAAACCAGAGCAGCGCACTGCCCAGCAGGCCCCACAGCAGCAGGGAACCCACGTCGGTGCGGGCCCGGTAGCGGGTGTAGAGCCACACGGCCACCACGGCCGCCAGCAGCTCCGTGGCGTATTGCTTGGCTTCGATGGAGTGAAATACGCAGGCCGAGGAAAACGCCATGATGGCCACGGCCACCACCACCGTCCAGGGCTTGAGGAAGTAGCGCGCCACCGGCACCAGCACCAGCAGGGAGGCAATGCCGGCCAGCAGCGAAAACAGCCGCAGGGACTTTTCGCCGTAGCCAAACACCAGCGCCAGGGACTTGACGGCCCACAGGTACCCGATGGGCGCCTTCTGCTGGTACTCAAACGGCTCGGTGGCTAGCGCCCAATAGCCCTTCTTGATAATGTTGACGCCCAAATACAGCTCGTCGGTGACGAAGGAGCGGCTGTAAAAGAAGTGCACCAGCCGCAGCGCAATGCCCAGGGCCAGCACGAGGTACAGGAGGCGGGACCAGCGGGCAGTGCGCTCCGCCGCCAGCCGGGGCGCCGCCGCGGGGGCGGCGGGCCGGGGCATAGCGGGGGCGCTGACCTTCAGGGACAGAACTGGCATGGCAGGCAAAACGAGAGGTGGAGAAGACGGGCGCCGGTACCGAGGGCTAGCGGCCCAGGTTGTAGTGGTCTTGCAGCAGGCTGTGCAGGGGCGGAATGTTGATGAACATCAGGCCGGTGAGCAGCAGGCAGAAGAGCACCACGTAGGTCATAAACCAGTAGCGGGTGTAAAGCTTCTCGGAGCCTTGCACCGGCGAATTGTCCAGCAGGCCGATGCGCAGGTACCAGGAAAACAGCAGCGCGAAGAAGGGGAAGCTCACCAGCAGCTCGATGCGGTTTTTGATGAGGAAAATGCCCAGGAAAAACGCGCAGGTGAGGGCGTAGAAGAACATCGAGATGAGCAGGCGGTGCTCGGTGTAGTAGCGGAACGAGCGGCGGTACAGGCCGGCGCGCTCCGGGTCGCCGATGAGGCGGTATTCGGCGAAGCGTTTGGTGGCCATCAGAAAGGCGCCGCCCATCCAGTAGGCCACGATGATGCTGCTCGGCGGGAAGCTGTTCAGCAGCTGAAATGAATCCAGGTCGGTCAGGGCCACCACCGGAGCCACCGTAAACCAACCCAGCGCAAAGCGGATCGGGTTATTAACCGATTCCGATAGCACGTCGATGTAGGCGCGCTCCTTGGTGCGGAAGGGCCGCACGTTGTACATCACGCCCATGAACAGCAAGAACATCGACACCAGCAAAAACTGCATGCTGATCTGGTAGGCAATGGCGAAACCCACCAGCGCCAGGCCCAACCACTCGGCGTATACCAGCGCGGGCTTCACCACCCGCACCACCGAGGTGCGCTTCTTCTTCAGGGGGTGAAACTTGTCGAATTCCGCGTCGAGGTATTCGTTGATGACGTAGTTGGCCGAGGCCACCAAGCAGGTGCTGATGACGCCCAGGACCACTTTGGTCAGCAGCGCCCAGTCGAGGGTGGGGTTGAATACAATCAGGGCAAACAAGACCCCGGGCATCATAAACACGTTTTTCACCCAGTTGTCGGGGCGGGCAATGGCCACGTAGTCCTTGAGGCCGGCCGGAATAATGGCCTGCGGCGTCTCTTCAGCGTTGGAGAGTACAGGGGTCTGGTTCATGGGTAGTGGTGGTTTGGGTGGCCCGGAGCTGCCGCGTCAGGCCGTGGTAGAAGTCGAACTCAGGCAGGGGTTGCTGCTCGACGAGCAGGAAGGGCATGCCGGCGCGGCGGGCGCACTCGCCGTCCAGCTCGGGCCGGTCGCCAATGAAAAGGCACTGCTCGGGCGCCAATCCCAACTCCTCCGCCAGCAGCAGCAGGCCCCGCGGGTTGGGTTTCAGCCGGTTGACGGCCGCATCGGTGGAGCTGATGACCACGTCCGCCGCCAAGTTCATGGCGGCCAGCTTGGCGTGGGCGGGGTAGTCGGAATAAATGCCGATGCTGATGCCCCGGGCCCGCAGCGCGGCAAAAAACTCCGGAATGCCGGGGTACATGCAGCCAGACAGGTACTGGTTGGGGTGCTCAAACATCCAGCGGTTTACCACCCGGCGAATGGCCGGAATAGCCTGCGGGCGGTTGTCGGCGCACCAGGCGTATTGGTCCGCTTCCAGGTCCGGCCCCTCGTAGGCTACGTGTTTCTCCCGCTCGTGCCGGAAGCGGCGCAGCACCAGCATGTCGCGCAAGCGCCAGGGGCGCAGGGCGTAGTGGCCGAGCAGGTCGTAGAGCATCTTGCGGCGGAGTTTGCCCTGCGTGTACAAGGTCCCGTCAACATCGAGGATAACGGCCTTTATATGTTGCCATTCCATGTTGATGTATTAATTGTCCGATGTAATGTTATAGATTTTATTTGAATTGTTAAATAAAAAAGTTGGGAAAAATATATCCGGCAATTCAGCAAGCAGATGACTCGATTCGGTGATGACGCATTAGTGTGATAAGCCCTAGCGTAAGGCTTCAAGCCGCCCCAATGCCGTATGTGCCCAGCGGCGGCATGGCTGGTAATGCTTCTTCGAGCGGCCGACGGGAATCAGGAGCTAGCGAGGCAACAGCGTAAGCCGGCGGCGCTGCTGGCCCGGCACGCCAGCCCCACGCACGTGCAACTCAGGGAGCCGGCGTTTCGGCGGCGGGCATTTCGTAGAGGCTGGCGGTGTGCGGCCCCAATTGAAAAAAGTCGATGCGTCGGCCGCGTTGGGCGAAGTAGGCTTCTACCGGCTGGGTGGGCTTAAACGAGTCGACGTGGTACCAGGCGGGCTGGTTGGCGTAGTCGCCGATGGGGTCCCGGTTCACGAAGTCGTACACAAACCAAACGCGGCGGGCGCCCTGCAGCTGCGCAAAATCGGGCTGCAGCTTGGCCATGAACTCCGCCGCGTCGCGCGCCTCGTTCTTGACGTTGTGGCCTTTCACAGGCGTAAAGCGCAAGCCGTACGCCGCCTGGTAGTACTCGTAGACGTGGCGCATGTTCCAGAACAGGTACACCGCGTCGCCGGGCCGGTAGTGCTCGTTCACGTACATGATGACCTCGCGGTTGAACTCCCGGTTTTTAAACCGGTCCGGATTCAGGGCCTGGGCAGTGGTGTTGTAAATCGGCGGGGCCAGAAACAGCAGCAGGACCAGCGGCGCGGCGCGGTAGCGGGGCGTGAAAGCGTACAGAAACCGCTCCAGCCCGTAGGCCGCCAGCAGCATCAACAGCGGCGCAATAAACTGCGTGAACCGCTCGAACACCGGGTACACGCCCAAGCCGGACACCACCAGCATCAGCACAATGGGGGCGGTGAGGAGGGCAAACTTCACCGGCTTGGCGCGCAGCAGCAGGGCGGCGCCGGCCAGCAAAAAGCCCAGGTGCAGCCAGCCCAGCTTCACCACGTAGCGCCAGGGCGAGGTCAGCAAAAACTCCGAGTTTTCGTTGTGCGGCATCAGCCCGAGCGGGTGCTGGGTCAGCATGTAGGTCTTGTGCGCCAGCCAGGGCAGCAGGGCCTTCGGCGCCCAGGGCATGAAGGCGTCGTACTGCTGGTCGAAAAAGTCCATCAGCCAAGCTGACTGGGGGAATTTGCTGATGTACAGCGCGTACTGCAGGCCGAAGCTGAGCAGCCAGCAGCTGAAGGGCAGCACGTACGCCCGCACCTGCGCCCAGTCGCGGCGCAGCAGCGCGGCCACGCCGAGCACCGTGCCCAGGCCGGCCAGCACGAAAATCAAGGGAAAGGCAAACCACAGCAGCAGCCCGCCGAGCAGGCCCCACTGCAACTGCCCGCGTAGGCTGCGGTCCTCGCGGTAGTGCACGTAGAGCCACAGCGCCAGTAGCGTGGCCAGCAGCTCCACGGCGTACTGCTTGGCTTCGAGGGCGTGGTAAATGCACGAATCGGAGGCGGCGAGCATGGCCACGGCCGCCACCACGCCCCAGGGCCGCAGAAAAAACCGCGCCACCGGCACCAGCACAAACAGCGCGGCCACGCCGCTGAGCAGCGAAAACAGCCGCAGCGCCTGCTGCCCCGGCCCGAACAGGACGGTAAACAGCTTCACCGTCCAGAGGTAGCCCAGCGGAGCCTTTTGCTCGTAGAGCAGGGGCTGCGTGGCCAATTCCCAGAAGCTGCGGGTGGCGAAATTGACATTCAGGTAGATTTCGTCGATGAAAAAAGACCGGTCGTACGCAAAATGATACAGCCGGACCAGGGTGCCCAGCGCCAGCACGGCTAGCAACACCGGGCGGTAGTACGGCAGCGAGGCGGCAGTGGCGGGCTGCGGCCCAGGCACCAGCGTAGCGGCTGCCGACGAAGGGGCAGCTGATTTAAACAGCAACGGCATGGCAGAGTGGATTGTGGGGCGGCCCAACGGCCGTGGCGGTGGCAAACGGACGGTACAAGCGAATAAACCGGCGGTGACGCGCCGCTAATCGGCAAGCAACCTAAGTCCTTTGTTAATCAAATAAGACAAATATTTCTTGAATAAAGAAATAAAAATTGCGTACTGAAAGTAGCTTGTTAGGAGTGGACGCAATTTGGTAATCAGCTTTAAACAGGACCACTGGCCGGCTTGAACAAGGGCAGGCGAGGCCACGCGAGTATTCGTGGTTGTCAGACGAGGCAACTCAATGCTTGGGCGGGTTGCCGTCGGCGTTGTGCGCGGGGAAGCGGCCAAGCCGTTATTTTGCCGGCCGGCCCCATCGGCCGCCGATAGTAATGAAAGACCTCTTACCCGACCCCGCCACGTTTCGCATCAACGGCCGCTTGTGGATTGAAGGCCCCGCGGACCGGTTTCTCGGTATCGGGCGGCTGGAATTGCTGCAGCGCATTCAGCAGCTGGGCTCCATTTCCAAGGCCGCGCAGGCCATGAATATGTCCTACAAGCGCGCCTGGGAATTGGTCAGCTCCATGAACGCCCAGGCCCGGGAGCCGCTGGTGAGTACCCAAACCGGCGGGCAGCGCGGCGGCGGGGCCTTTCTCACGGCCGCCGGCGTGCGCGCTGTGGTTGACTTTGAGGCCTTGCAGCTGCGCTTTCAGGCGTTTGTGGATGCCGAAACGGCCCGGCTGCACGACTAATGCAACCCCGGGCAATGGGTTTCGTTATGTTTGCTCGGGAATAACGACCTGCGCCGCAAACCTGCCGCTCCGGTGAGGCATGGCGCAGCCGGTCGTTCCTGCGCGCCCTGAACCACTGACCGGGACCCTGCATGAGTGAAACGCTACGCTGGTGGCGGCCCGCTGCCGCTCTTTCCTGCCTTGTTGCCTGGCCGATGGGAGCCGCCACGGCCCAATCGGCGCCCGCCGCTGGCAGCACACCACTTGACTCGGCCCGGCGCGCTGCTATTGCCCTAAGCGAAGTGGTAGTGGCCGCCTCGCGGGTGGAGGAGAGCCTGCTGCAGTCGCCGGTGACGGTGGAAAAGCTGAACGCGCGGGCGCTGCGCCTGACGCCGGCGCCCTCGTTCTTCGACGCCATCGAGGGCGTGAAGGGCGTGCAGGTGATTACGCCCAGCTTGGGGTTCAAGGTCATCAACGCCCGCGGTTTCACCAACACCACCAACGTGCGCTTCGCCCAGCTCGTCGACGGCGTCGACAACCAGGCCCCGCACATCGGCGGGCCGATTGGGAATGCGCTGGGGCCGAGCGACCTGGACGTGGCCGCGGTGGAAATTGTGCCGGGTACCGCGGCCGCGCTCTACGGGCTGAACGCCATCAACGGGCTGGCCAATTTCAGCACCCGCAGTCCTTTCGCTTCCGAAGGGCTGAGCGTGCAGCAGAAAACCGGCGTCAACCACCTTCGCGACCCGGGCAGCGCGGCCCGGCTGTTTTCGGAAACCAGCCTGCGCTACGCCCGGGCGCTGACGCCCAAGTGGGCGTTCAAAGTCAACGGCACCTACACCCGCGGCTACGACTGGATAGCCAACGACCCGACCGACCTCTACCCGCAGGGCAACGCCAGCGCGGGCCTGCCCGGCGGCCCCGCCAACCCGGCCTACGACCCGGTCAGCGGCTACGGCAACGAGTCGTCGAACCGCAGCACCTTTGCGCTGGGGGGCAAAGATTACACCGTGGCCCGCACCGGCTACCGCGAGCTGGACGTGGTGGATTACCGCCTGCGCAACCTCAAAGCCGACGCTGCGCTGCATTTCCGCCCCGGGGCCCGCACCGAGCTTAGCTACACCTACCGCGTGGCCGGCCTCGACAACGTGTACCAGCGCTCCAACCGCTTCCGGCTGGCCGGCTACACCCTGCAGCAGCACGCCGTGGCGCTGACCACGCCGGTGGTGCAGGCCCGGGCCTACTTCACCCGCGAAAACACCGGCCGCAGCTACAACCTGCGCTCCGCAGCCGAAAACCTGGACCGCAGCTTTAAGTCGGATGCGCAGTGGAAAACCGACTACACCGCCGCCTGGAACGCCGCCGTGCAGGCCGGGCAGTCGGTGACGCAGGCGCACGCCGCGGCCCGCCGCGCTGCCGACGCGGGCCGCCTGCAGCCGGGCACGCCGGCGTTTGAGGCCAAGCTGCGGGAGCTGGCCGGCATCAACAACTGGGACCAGGGCGCGGCGCTGCGGGTAAAGGCCAACCTGGTTCACGCAGAGGCCCAGGTAGACCTGGCCCAGGCCCTGCGCAACGGCCCCTGGTCCGCGCTATCCACCCGCTACGACCTGCGCGCCGGCCTCGACCACCGCACCTACGTCATCGTGCCCGATGGCAACTACTTCATCAACCCCGCGCCGGGCCGCGACCAGTTCAGCAACCTGAGCTACGGCAAGACCGGCGGTTTCGTGCAGGCCGGCGCCCGGCTCTGGCGGGAGCGGCTGCGCCTGACGGCCACCCTGCGCGCCGACAAAAACGATTATTTCGCCCTGCGCCTGAATCCCCGGCTGACCGCGGTTCTTTCGCCCACCGCGCGGCACAACTTCCGCCTGAGCTACCAGAGCGGCTACCGCTTCCCGAGCTTGTTCGAGGGCTTTTCGAACGTGAACAGCGGACAGGTCAAGCGCATCGGTGGGCTGCGGGTAATGTCCGACGGCGTGTTTGAGCGCAGCTACCTGCGCAGCAGCATCGACCGGTTCAACGCCGCCGTCACGGCCGACCTCAACGCCAACACCAGCGCCCAGCCCTCAGCCGAGAAGCGCCGCCTCGCCATCGAGCACAACCAAGGGCTGCTGCGGAAAAATCCCTACACCTACCTGCGGCCCGAACACATTCGCTCCCTGGAGCTGGGCTACAAGGCGGCCCTGCTGCCCGACGGCCGCCTGCTCATCGACCTGGATGCGTACTCCAACCGCTACCAAGACTTCATTGCGCAGGTGGAAGCCTACGTGCCGCTCGACGCCGCCGGCCAGCCGCTCGGCCCCGCCGCCGACCCCAATGCCGTAGCTACGGCCCTCAGCGCCCGCGCCACCCAGGCCCGCTACCGCCTCTGGACCAATTCCCAGAGCCGCGTGCGCAACTACGGCGGCTCCCTGGGCCTGCGCTACGAGCTGCCCGCCGGCCTGCTGGCCGGGGCCAACGCGACCTACGCCCGCCTGCGCCGCACCGAGTCGGGCGACGGGCTGGAAGACGGCTTCAACACCCCGCGCTGGACCTACAACCTGAGCTTGGGCCACGACAAACTGCCCGGTGGCTTGGGCTTCGGCCTGAACTACCGCTGGCAGCAGCGCTATTATTCTCAGACCTTCCTCGTCAACGGCTACGTGCCGGCTTACGGCACATTAGATGCACAGCTAAGCTACACCGTGCCCAAGCCCGACCTGCGCTTCAAGCTCGGCGCCACCAATGTGCTGAACGACTACTACGTGTCGTTTCTGGGTGGGCCAAGCGTGGGCGGCTTGTACTACCTTACGGTGACGTACGGGCTGAATTGACGCTTATGCTGCTGCGATTATTGATCTGGGCTTGCCTGCTTCCGTTAGGTGTTGCCTGCCAATCACCTGAATCACCTGTCACTGGTGCAGCACTCGTGGTACCTCCACTGTTGAAAATGGTCAGGTCGCCAGGATTGACCGTGCTGCCGTACGATTCCGCTGAGTATGGGAGCTTTCTAGAAGGCAAGGCTACCGCATTAAGTGCGCAGGATCTGAATCAAATTGAGTGGTTGCTTCAGGCTTGCATCGGGGAGTACAACCAAGCGGAAGAGCAACGGTTGCAACGACTGGCTCCTCAAGAATCGGTGGACAAATCGTCGCTTATTTGGCTTCAACACTACAACCGACAGGCAGTGCCAGTAACAAACAAGCGCGGTGAGAAAGAAGTATGGGTGAATTGTTTTTGCAAAGGGCCCCGCAACTGGCGTACTCAATTGGTCCGGGCCAAGGACGGTGGCAAATGTTACTTCAGCGTCCGACTGAATCTAGCCACGAATCAGTGGACCGACCTGCTCATCAACGGTGAAGCCTGATACCCATACGATGCCCGCGGGCTGCTCCGCGCCCCTTCATCGCCTAATCCCGCTCAAACTTCTCGATGTCCGGTTTCGGCGGCAGCTCGCTGATGTAAAACGCGGCAATGGCGCGGGCGAAGCGCGGCAGCAGCTCCCCGTCGTTGGAAAGCACAATGAAGGTGTAGCCCTGCTGGGGAAAGCGCCACACGTCGCCGAGGCCGGGGCCACCGCTGTGCCCGCCGTAGGTGGTGCCAGCCTCGGTTTCCACGGCCCAGCCCACCTGCGAGAACCCCGCGTCTGCGGCTCCGATTTTGCCCCGCTGGTAGATGTAAGTGTCGGCGAAGCTGCGCGGAAAAAGCGTGCCGTTGTCCAGGCCGGCGGCCCAGTTGGCCAGGTCGCTGATGGAAGCGAAGTAGCCGCCCGCGGGGTAGGTATACTGCGGGTAGAGGAATTTGTAGGCCTGCGGCTTGCCGTTCAGCTCGTAGTAGGTCGTGGCCTTTTGCGCCAGCACGTCGGTGCGCAGGTACTGGCCCTTCACGCGGTATTCCATGTCGAAGGCGCCGTCGCGCATGCCCAGGGGCGTGGCCACTTCGTCGCGCAGCAGCTGCACGAAGGGCTTCTGGTAAATCCGCTCCAAAATGTAGGAAAGGATCATGAAGTCGGACTGCCCGTACTGTTCCTTGGTGCCCGGCTGAAAGAGCAGGGGTGCCTGTTTGACCAAGCGCACAATGCGGCTGGTGGGCAGGTAGACGTTGCTTTCGTAGTAGTCCGGAATGCCGCTGGAGTGGCTCACCAGGTGCTTGACGCGCACCGGCTGCCACGCCGCGGGCACCGAATCCAGGTACGTACCGATGGGGTCTTCCAGGTTGATTTTGCCGGCGTGCATGGTTTTGAGCAGCAGCGTCGAAGTCAGCAGCTTGGTGCAGGAGGCAATCTGGAAGTTGGTGTGCTCGGTCACCTTGTTCTGCCAGTCCAAGTTGGCGAGGCCGTAGGTGGTTTTCTTAAGGATTTGGCCATCTTTCACCACCGCCACGGCCAGGCCCGGAATGCGCAGCTCGCGCATTTTCTGCTCCACGAAAGCATCCACTCGTTTGCCGGCGGCCCGCTGGGCATTGCGCCCCAGGCCGGGCAAGCTGAGCACGAGGAGGACAAGGAAAACTAAGGCAACTTTCATGGGTAAAATGGTCGGGGAGCAAGGAAGGATGAGGGTTGACCAGGGCCGCTAGCCGTTGCTGCCGCCGCCCTGCTTCTGGTCGTCGTTCTGGATGGTCTTCTTCGGCCGGCTCTGGTTGTCCATCTTGCCGAAGCGGTAGAAGAAGCTCACCCGGATCTGCCGGTTGTAGAAGTAGCTGTTGTTTTCGTAGTCGAATGCGGGCGACACCAGGTCGTTGCGGAAGGCTAGGCGGGCGTTGAATGGGTTGATGACGGCCACCACCACGTTGGCTTTCTTGTCCCAGAACTCCTTCTTGGCCCCCAGGCTGTAGATGCGGTAGCCCGAATTGCGGCCCTGCAAGGTTACTTGGCGCGAGTTGGCGAAGGCGAAGAACTGCGCGCTCCAACCTTTCTCAAACTGCCAGGAGGAGTTCAGGTTCAGGTTGAACATGCCCCCGCTGTTGGTCAGGCCCAGCGCCGGGCTGCTCACCTTGCGCCAGTAGAAGTTCACGTTGCCGCTCAGGCTCCATTTGTCCGTCAGCTTGGTCGAGCCGAAGGCGGAGAGGCCGTAGTTGGCGTTGCGGGCCAGGTTGCGGTAGGTGGTGTAGAGGATGCGCGTGGTGTCGGCGGTGGCCAGCAGCTCGTTGCCGGGCACCAGGCGCGCCACGCTTTCGATGGCGTTGTTGGTCTGCCGCCAATAGCTCGACAGCGTCACCGAGCTTTTCTTGATGAAAGTTGTGTAGCTCAGCTCGTAGGCGTCGGTCAGTTCCGCGTTGAGGGTAGGGTTGCCCGACGACACGTTGCGCCGGTCCGCCGTATTGACGTACGGGTTCAAATACCAGATGCCCGGCCGCTGAATGCGCCGCGAGTAGCTCAGCTTGAGCGTGTGGTCGGGCGTAACTGCCCAGGCCGCCATCAGGTTGGGCGCCAGGTTCGTGTAGGTGGTGCGCAGCGAGGTGCCGCTGCTCCGGAACTCGCCGTTGATGCGGGTGTGCTCCAGGCGGCTGCCGGCCTTGAAAGTCCACTTCTTGCCGAGCGCGAAGCCGTAGGACGCGTAGCCGGCGTACACGTTCTGGTCGTAGCCGAACTCGTTGGAGCGCTGCGGCACCGGCCGGAAGCCGCGCCCGTCCAGCACGGAGTCCGCCTCGATGCGGTAGTCGCTGTCGACGTGGCGCAGGATGGTTTTTACGCCCGTTTCCAGCGTCTGGGTGCTGTCGAGCGGCTGCACGTAGTCGGCCTGCAGGGTGATTTCGCGGTTGTGGTTGTCGTTGCGGCTCTTCTCGCGGTAGTCGGTCAGCTCGCCGCGCTGCTGGTCCAGCTGGTAGCGGGTGCGGCCCAGGTTCAGGCTGTAGAGACCGAGCACGCTCAGCTCCTGCTTGGGCTTGGCAAACTGCTTGGTGTAGCCCAGGTTCACGTCCACGTTGCCGTTGCCGTCGCGCGTGTCGATGTCGCGGTTGTAGGCATCCAGGAACAGCGGCCGCAGCGCGTCGGCCTCGGTGCGAAACAGCTGGTAGGAGGTGTACTGCGACCGGTCGTTGAGAAAGCCGCGGTAATTGCCCTGCACGCCCAAGCTCAGCACGTCCTTCGGGGTCAGGTCGTAGTCCAGCCCCAGGTTGCCCCAAAAGCCCCAGCCCATGTTGGTGAAGCGCCCGTTTTGCAGCAGCAGGCTCTGGGTCGTGTCGGTGAGGTAGTCGCGGCGGCGGGCCGCGCTCTTGGCGATGTTGTAGAAGGGGTTGGCGCCCAGCCCGGTGTTCAGGCCCAGCTTGCCGCGGCGCTGGTTGAAGTTGCCGTTCACGTAGGCGTTGCGGTTGCTCACGCCCGCCCCGAGGTTGCCGTTCTTGCCCTCCAGGTTGTTTTTCTTCAAAATGATGTTGACCACCCCGGCCGTGCCTTCCGCGTCGTACTTGGCCGAGGGCGCGGTAATCACCTCCACCGATTTGATCTGGTCGGCCGGAATCTGCTTGAGGGCCTCGGCCAGGTTGGTGGCCAGCAGGGTGGAGGGCTTGCCGTTCACCAGCACCCGGATGTTGCTGGAGCCGCGCAGCTGCAGGTTGCCGTCGAGGTCCACCGTGAGCAGGGGGGCTTTCTGCAGCACGTCGGCCGCGGTACCGCCCGAGTTGGTCAGGTCCTTGTCGGCGTTGTACACGATGCGGTCCACCTTGCTTTCTACCAGGGCCCGTTCGCCCGTTACTTTCACCTCGCTCAGCTGCGTGGCCGTGGCGGCCAGCAGCACCGGCGGCAGCTCCAGCACCAGCCGCTCGGCCGTCACCACTACCGGTACCCGCTGCGCCTGGTAGCCCACGAAGCTCACGGCCAGCGTGTACTCGCCCACCGGCACGTTGCCGAGCACGAAGGCGCCCTTTTCGTCGCAGGCGCCGGCCAGCACGGCCTTTTCGCTGCCCTGGGCCAGCAAGGCCACCGTGGCAAACTCCACGGGCTGCTTGGTGGCCGCGTTCTGCACCGTGCCCGTGATGCGGCCGGTAGTTTTGGCGGCCGTGCTGCCGGGCGCCGCGGCGGTTTGGGCCGCGGCCGGGGCGGCCGCTCCCAGCAGCAGGGTCAGCGTCAAGCCAGCCGCGCCGGTGCGCGAAACCCGGGCCAGTTGCGCCCACGGTTGGGGAAGCAGGGTAACTCTTTTCATAGCAAGTAGGGCAGGAGTTTGTACGAAGATTTTCGTATAATTTGGTCGGCGGCGGGCCAATGGTCGGTGACCAGGTGGGTTGGAGGTTGGCAAGTGAGGGAAGGGGCGGAGCCTTAACGGCGGCTCAACGCGCAATTCAGGCCAAAGACCGGGAAGTATTTTCGCCGTTGCATATAAACGACGAATAATTTCGTATTATGGGTAAAGCGTTGATTTATAGCTGTAAAAAATGAGTAGTCGGGTGCGAAAGCGCATCACAAGAGCGCATTGCCGCCGGCCTCCAAGGAAACGCCCGGCCCCCGGCCTCAACCGCCAAGCGCAACCACAGCGTCCCGTTGTTCGGGCCGCGGTGGCTGCGCTGCGGGCACTCAGTCCTGAAAAAACGACGGCCTTAAGCTGCTTGACGTCGTGCGTGTTGGCGGCAGGGCGGCTAGTTGCCGCCGGCGCGGCGCTTTTCGTCCTCGGCGCCGCCGCCGCGGCGCTTGGTCGGGGCCACCTTGTCGTTGCCGAAGCGGTAGTTCAACGACAGCGTCACCACCCGCGACTCGTAGCGCTGGTAGAAGCGCTCCACGTAGTTGTCGAAGAGCACCGTTGCCCGGGTTTTGTTGGTGAAGAACACGTCGGTGGCGTTCAGCTTCACGGTGGCCTTGTTGTGCCACACCGATTTCTGTACCCCAAACGACACCTGCCCCTGCGCCCGGCTCACGAAGTACGCGTAGCGGTTTTTGGAGTCGTAGCTCGCGTTCAGGTCAGCTTTCCAGTCGTGGCCGAGCACGAAGGTGCTGTTGGTGTTCAGGTTGAAGGCCGGGCGGCCGGCGTTGAGGCGGGTGCCGGCCAGGTTGCCCTGGAACTGGTTGTAGTAGAGCACCACGTTGTTGTACACGCTCCACCACTTGGCCAGCTCCACCGGCGCGGTCAGCGTCAGGGCGTAGTTGTACTGGCGGTCCAGGTTCTGCGTGGTCGATACCACCACCCGGCCACCCTCCGGCGCCGGCTGCACCGTGCCCACGATGGGCCGGGAAGTGACGGCGTAGCTCACCCCAAGGCTGTACTTCTGGGCGAAAGTGTGGGTCAGCTCCAGGTTGTAGCTGGTCTGCGGGCGCAGGTCGGGGTTGCCAGCCCCGTAGGTTGTCGCGTCGATGTAGCTCTTAAACGGGTTCAGCTGCCCGTAGGACGGCCGGTCGATGCGGCGGCTGAGCGAGAGGCTCGTCTCGTTTTTGTCGGAGAACGTGTGCTTCACCGCCGCCGACGGAAACAGCTGGAAGTAGTGGCGGTTGAAGCGCCCCGAGTCGGCTTCGGGCTTGCCGATGGCGTTGGTTTGTTCCCCGCGCAGGCCCACTTGCAGCGTCCACTGCGGCAGGTTCTGGCTCACGCTCACGTAGCCGGCCAGGATGTTCTCGTCGTAGCGGAAGCGGTTGGAGCGGCGCGGGTCGCGCACCAGCTCGTCGATAGCACCTGCGCGCACCGGCACTTTGAAGAGCAGGTCGTTATCGGCCAGTACCCAGCTGACCTTGCTGCCCGCTTCCAGCCGGCTGGTTTTGCTCAGCGGCCGGGTGTAGTCGGCCTTCACCGACTGAATGGTCAGGTCGTTGCGCTGGTCGCTGGTGAGGCGGTCCAGGGTTTCGGCCGGGTAGGTAAAGCGCGTGTCGAGCTGCTGGTAGCGGCTGGCCTCGTAGCGGGCGTAGTCGGCGTCGGCCGTCAGCTCGTGCGTGCCCAGCGAGTCTTTAAAGGTGTGGCGGAAGTTGGCGTTCAGCGAGTAGTTCGGCAGGTCACCGTTGCGCAGGTTGGTCGATTGGTAGCGGCCCGTGGTGCTCCCGTCGGGGGCGTACAGCTCCGAGTTGTTCGTGCCGCGGCTGTCCGTTTGCAGCGCCAGCCCGTTGGCCACCACGCCCAGCACGGTACGTTCGGTCAGGTAATAGTCCAGGCCCGCTTTCCAGGAGTGGGAGCGGCCGTGGGAGCGGCCTTCGTTGTCCTGGTACGACTTGCCCACCAGCGTTTTCACGTTATCCGGGTAATCGAAAAAGTCCCGGTTGATGGTCAGCGCGTTCCAGTTGCGGCGGTCGGCGAAGGTGTAGGTGCCAAACACGTTCAGCTTCTTGCGCCGGTGGTTCAGCGAGAGGCCCGCGGTGTATTTGCCGTAGCGCCCGTAGCCGTAGCTGGTGTTCAACGAGCCGTTGGTGCCGAGCTTCTGGTCTTTCTTGAGGTTGATGGCAATGATGCCGGCCCCGCCTTGCGCGTCGTACTTGGCCGGCGGGTTGGTGATGAGCTCGATGTTTTTGACTTGGTCAGCGGGCAAGGCGCGCAGGTAGTCGGCCAGCTCCGAGCCCGTCATGGGCTGGCGCTTGCCGTCGATGAGCACCAGCAGGCCCTGCCGCCCGCGCAAGGCCAGGTTGTCGTTGTTGTCCACCGTCACGCCCGGCGAGCGGCGCAGCACGTCCAGCGAGGTGTTGCCGGCCGACAGCGGCGAGTTTTCCACGTTCACCACCGTGCGGTCGGCCAGGCGCTCGAACTGCGGCCGGGTGCCCGTCACTTTCACCTCCTTGAGCTGGGTGGCGGCGCTGGCAACCAAGGTCAGGGCGGGCACCGCCACCTTCGCGCTGCCCACCTCGAAGGGCCGCGACCATTGCCGGGCAAAGCCTACCTGCGAGGCCGACACCACGTACTGCCCCGCCGGCGCCGCCTCAAACGCGAACTGCCCCTTGTCGTCGCTGAATTCGGTTTTGACCACGGTCGAGTCCTGGGCGCGGTGCAGCGTCACGGTGGCGTAGTCGATGACGGCGCCGGTCGAGCTGCGCACCGCGCCGCTCACCGTGGCCGCGGATTGGGCGTAGCTCACCTGGGCCAGACCCAGGCCGGAGAGGAGCAGCAAGGCGGCACGCGGGGAGGAGTAGGAAGTTTTCATAGCTGAGAAAGGTTGGAACAGGTAGGGCATGCAAGCGAAAACTGGGGCGCCATTAAAAGGGCAGGAGAAGAGGAGGGATATCTACGAAGTAATTCGTAGCAAACATACGAATGTGTTCGTATTTTCAAAACAGGTAGTGGCGGGCGGCTGCTTATTTAAGTCAGAAAGCCCAGTCCAAAGCGTTAGGGCGCCGGGGCGCAGTTCAGGGCAATGCGGTCGAGCAGGGGGCGCATCAGGGTCAGTTCCTCCTCCGAAATGCCGGCCAGGGCCTTGGCCCGGTTCTGCAGGATGATGGGATGCACCGCGTCGAGGATGCGGTGGCCTTGCTCGGTGACGCGCAACTGGGTGCGGCGCCCGTCGTGGGGCAGCGGAATGGCCGACAGCAACCCGCGACGGGTGAGCAGGGCCAGAATCCGGGCCACCGACGCTTGGTCCTTGAACACGCGCTCGGCTATTTCGTGCTGGGTCAGGTCGTCGTGCTCCAGCAGCACCCGCAGCACCAGCCACTGGTCGATGGTGATGTCGAGGCCGGCGCGGTCGATGGTGGCCTGGGCCATGCGCCGGTAGCTGCGGATGGCTTTGTCGAGGGCGTAAAAGACGATGGAAGAGAGCATGCGTAGCGGGGGTTGGAGCAAAGACTATGATATGTCATAGAGGTTGCGTGAAAAATAAAAGTTCGGCTGAATGGATGAGCGGACGAGTAGACGCAAAGCGCAGCGGTGGGCAGTATTGCGCGCCGGAATGTTGGCAGCGCACCTCTCCGCTCATTTCTATATCTACTCTTGTCTGTCGTCCGCTCATCCACTCGGCCGCTGTTAGTCGGCCCGGCGTTTTTCGTCCTCGGCCCCGCCCGCGCGCCGCTTGGTGGGGGCCACCTTGTCGTTGCCAAAGCGGTAGGCGAAGCTCAGCGTGACCACGCGCGAGTCGCCGCGCTGGTAGAAGTGCTCCTGGTAGTTGTCGTAGGTAGAGCGGGCGCGGGTGGTGGAGGTATAAAGCAGGTCGGCGGCGCTGAGCTTGAGCGTGCCCTTCCGGTCCCAAAGGGTTTTCTGCACGCCCACGGCCACCTGCCCGCGGGGGCGCAGGTTGAAAAAGCCGTACACCTCGCGCGACTGGTAGCGGCCGTTGAGCTCCACCGACCAGCCCGGGCCAAAGCCGTAGCTGGTGTTGCTGCTCACGTTGAAGGCCGTTTGACCCTTGTTTAAGGAGGTGCCGGCCACCGAGCCGGTAAAGCTGCGGTAAAACAGCACGGCGTTGTTGTAGATGGTCAGGCCCTTCACCGGCTCCAGCGGCACGGTCAGGTTCAGGGCGTAGTAGTCCTGGCGGCCCAGGTTCTGCACCGTGGCCACCACGATGCGGCTCTCGGCCGACTCGGGCTGCACGGTGTTGACGATGGGGTTGGCGGTGCGGCTGTAGCTCAGGCCCAGGCTGTACTTCTGCTTGTAGGTATGGGTAAGCTCCAGGTTGTAGGAGGTCTGCGGGCGCAGCTTGGTGTTGCCTTCCTGGTAGGTGGTGGCATCGGCGTAGCTGCGGAAGGGGTTGAGCTGGTTGTAGGAGGGCCGGTCGATGCGGCGGCCGAGCGAGAGGCTGGTTTCGTGTTGCTCCGAGAAGCTGTGCTTCACGCCGGCCGAGGGAAAGAGCTGAAAGTAGCGCCGGGCGAAGGTCGGCGCGACGCCGGGCTGCACCACTTCCTGCCGGCCCCGGGCCTCGGTGTGCTCCCCGCGCAGGCCGGCTTGCAGGCTCCAGTGCGGCAGCGTCTGGCTCAGGCTGGCGTAGCCGGCCAGGATGCGCTCCTGGTAGTGGAAGCGGTTCGAGCGGGTTTCGTCGTAGCTGGTCACCCCGTTCTGGGCCTGCCAGAAGTCCACGTCGTTGTCGGAGTCGACCCAGCTGGCCTTGGCGCCGGTTTCGGCCCGCAGCGCCTTGCTGAGCGGGTGCACGTAATCGGCCTTGCCCGAGGTGATGGTTAGCGCGCCGCGCTGGTCGCCGTCGAGCTGGTAGGGCGCGCGGCTGATGACGTCGTAGGTGGTGTAGAGGCCCTGCCGGCGCTGCCCATCGTAGCGGGCCACGTCGAAGTCGGCGCTCAGCTCGCGCGGACCGGCCGCCGGGTTCGGCACGGTGTGGCGCAGGTTCAGGTTCAGCGCGTAGTTGGCCGGCGTAGCCGTGAGCCAGTTGCGGGTGTTGAACACGCTGTCGGGCGCGGCCACGGCCGGGCGGCTGAAGGTGGAGCGGTTCGTGCCGTCGACCTCAAAGCGGTTGTACACCCCGCTGCCCACCGCCCCGACCACCGTATGGGGCGTCAGGTTGTAGTCGAAACCGGCTTTCCAGGTGTGCGAGCTGCCGATGGAGTGCTGGTCGTTGTCGAGGTCGGAGCGGCTGAACAGGGGCCGGCTCACGTCGCCGGGCCGGAAAAACTCCCGGTTGATGTCCAGCTTGTTGAACCCCTCGCGGCGGGCGTAGCTGTAGGAACCGAACAGGTTGAGCTTCTGCTGGCGGTGGTTCAGCGAGAGGCCCGCGGTGTATTTGCCGTAGCGCCCCTGCCCATAGCTGGCATTGACCGAACCGTTGGTGCCGAGCTTCTGGTCTTTCTTGAGGTTGATGGCAATGATGCCGGCCCCGCCCTGCGCGTCGTACTTGGCCGGCGGGTTGGTGATGAGCTCGATGTTTTTGACTTGGTCAGCGGGCAAGGCGCGCAGGTAGTCGGCCAGCTCCGAGCCCGTCATGGGCTGGCGCTTGCCGTCGATGAGCACCAGCAGGCCCTGCCGCCCGCGCAAGGCCAGGTTGTCGTTGTTGTCCACTGTCACGCCCGGCGCCCGGCTGAGTACGTCCAGCGAGGTGTTGCCGGCCGCCAGCGTGGAGCCCTCGACGTTGACGATGGTGCGGTCGGCCTCGCGCTCGTACAAGGGCCGCGTGCCGGTCACTTTCACCTCCTTGAGCTGGGTGGCGGCGCTGGTGGGCAGGGCCAGGGCGGGCAGGCTGACGGCCGCGCCACTCACGGCAAAGGGCTTGGACCACTGGCGCACGTAGCCCAGCTGCGAGGCCGATACCAGATACTGCCCGGCGGCCGGCGCTCCAAAAGTAAACTGCCCCTTGTCGTCGCTGAATTCGGTTTTGACCACGGTCGAGTCCTGGGCGCGGTGCAGCGTCACGGTGGCGTAGTCGATGGCGGCGCCGGCCGAGCTGCGCACGGACCCGCTCACCGCGGCCGGCGACTGGGCCTGCGCGGCGGAGCCCAGCAGCAGCGCGGGCAACAGGAAAGCCCAGGCGGCGCGGTGGCGGCGGGCTGCGGAGCGGGAGTAGAAAGCTTGTTCCATAGCGGAGAGACAAAAGGGCGGTTTGGCTTGGCAGCTGGCGGTAAGTGCCGCGGTGCATCCGGCTGAAGTGTCCGGTTTTGCGCCCTGCTGGCGGGTTCTGCTGGGTACATAGCCAAGCGTGATGCCATTTTTGCATCTAGCTATGAGTCAGTTATTTGATGAATAAAACGTCTTTTCGGACCCGCCAAATCTTGTCCGGAAGCGGACAGGGTGTTCGGTCGTGGAAAGCGGAGAGGGCGTTGCCGGGCACCGCCGCCGCGGCTGCGCGGACAGTTAGAGGTCCGGCGGCCGGCGGCTAACATCGTCTTGGCCGCCGGGCGTATTAAGCCACGTAGGCACGTTGGGCCCGCCCGGGTGCCTACCTTTGTCGTCTCTCCTTACCGCGCTGCCATGCCCGCCCACCCCGACGAAGTCCGCGACGAACACGGCTACCTCATCCGCGAACTGCACGGCGTCAAGCTCGCCGAAATCCTGAATTACCTGGTGCAGCACTACGGCTGGCAGGAGCTGGACCGGTTGATCCGCATCAACTGCTTCGCCAACAACCCCACCATCAAGAGCAGCCTGAACTTTCTGCGCCGCATGCCCTGGGCCCGGGAGAAAGTCGAGCAGCTCTACATCGACACCCGCACCGACGAGGTGCTGCGCCAGCGGCGGGAGGACGCAAAAAAAGCCGCCGACCCTGACGGGGCCGGCGGCGAGTAGTGCGGATATAAGAACTAAGAAAACAGAACGTCATTCCGACCTCGTCGAGGAATTTGGCTGCGGTCGGAATGACGTTCTTTTAAGTCCTGCTGCTACTTATTGCAGCGCGTCCAGGGCCGCTTTGAGGCGCGGCAGCGCGGCCTGAATGGACTCCAGCGAGGCCCCGCCCACCGAGGCGCGGAACCACGGCGCCGTGGGGGCCGTGCCGAAGGCGCTGAAGGGCACCAGCGCCAGACGGGCTTCGCCGATGAGGTAGGAGGTCAGCTCCTGCGTGGTGCGCAGCGTTTGGCCGGCGGGCGTGGTTTTGCCGAGCACATCCAGCTTGATGGTGAGGTAAATGGCGCCCATGGGCTCGACGGCCTGGACCGGATAGCCCTGCTGCTGCAGCGCCTGCAGGCCGTGGTAGAGCGCGTCGAGGCTGGCCTGGATTTTATCCCGGAAGCCGCTCACGAAGCCGTCGACCTGCGCCTGCTGGGGCAGGTAATGGGCCGTGGCCACCTGCTCGGCCTTGGGCGCCCAGGCGCCGATGTGGCCCAGAATGGCCTTCATCTTGTCGATGATGAGGCTGGGGCCGAAGGCGTAGCCTACGCGCACGCCGGTGGCGGCCAGGGCCTTCGAAATGCCGTCGATGTAGATGACGTACTCGCGTAGCTCGGGGCGCAGGTTTACCGGGTCGAAGTGCTCGGTGTCGCCGAAGGTCAGCAGCCAGTAAATCTGGTCGTACATGATGTACAGCGGCTTTTCGTCGGGGCCGCGGCGCTGGTTTTCGGCAATGACCAGGTCGCAGATTTCCTCCAGGTCGGCCCGGGAGAAAACTGTGCCGGTGGGGTTCAGCGGCGAGCAAAGGGCCAGCAGGGTGGCACCCGCGAGGTGCGGGGCTACCTCGGCGGCGGTGGGCATGAAGTTGTTTTCGGGCCGGGTTTCCACCAAGCCTTGCTGGGCGCCGGAGAGGTGGCAGTAGTGGTTGTTGTTCCACGACGGCACCGGAAACACCACTTTGTCGCCCGGGTCAATCAGTGCCATGTAGGTGGCGTAGATGAGGGGCCGGGAGCCGCCGGCCACCAGAATATCGTTGGGCGAGTACTGCAGCCCGAGGCGGTCGGCCAGAAACTGGCTGACGGACTGGCGCAAATCGAGCACGCCGTTGGCGGGCGGGTAGTTGGTGTTGCCGGCCTGGTAGGCGGCCGTGATGCCGGCCTCCAGCTCCTGGGGAATCGGGAAAATGCCGGAGTCGAAGTCGCCGATGGTGAGGTTGCAGATCTGCTCCCCCTTGCGGATCATGTCGTTGACCTCGTTGCCGATTTTGATGATTTCGGAGCCAATGAGGCTGCCGGCCATTTTGGAAACTTGCATGAAAATGGGTGCTGGTACGCGTTGCATGCGCGGCGGCCCCGGCCGGGCCACGGCGCCGCAAGTTAGACGCTCAAACGGTTTTCGCCGGGAAAAGTCACGCCGTGCCTGATTCGGCACCGGCGGCGTTTCCCTGATACCTTTGCGCCCATGCTTGCCGATATCGACATTCCGACGCTGGCCGCCCTGCCCGCCGCCGCCCAGCAGCTCAAAGCCGTCCTCGCCACCGCCGACTGCCCGCTGGTACTGCTGGAAGGGGAGATGGGCGCGGGCAAAACCACCCTCATCAAAGCCTTGTGCGCTGCCCTTGGCGTGCAGGACGACGTGAGCAGCCCTACCTTCTCGCTCGTCAACGAGTACCGCGACGCCCGGCAGCGCCCCGTCTACCACTTCGATTTCTACCGCATCGACTCCGTGGACGAGGCCCTGCGCATCGGGGCGCAGGAGTACTTCGATTCCGGTTATCTTTGCCTGATCGAATGGCCCAGCCGCGTCGGGCCGCTGCTACCGCCGGATCGGCTGCTCGTCACCGTGGACGTCACGGGGCCCGAGTCGCGCCGGGTCCGGGTGCAGCGCGAGGCGGACTGACCCCGACCCGTTACGCCCGCCCATCTTCGCTTCGACCACCCCCTCCGCAATGCCCGACCAGCTACCCCCCGGCTTCTCTTCGCTGACCGCGCCCGGCCGGGCCTACGTGCCCCAGGAATCCATGCTGGCCGTCGAGACGCGCAAGCGCCGGCTGTTCATCGGGCTGCCCCGCGAAACTTCGCTGCAGGAAAACCGCGTGGGCCTCACGCCCGAAGCGGTGAAGCACCTCGTCAACGAGGGCCACGAGGTGGTGCTGGAAAGCGGGGCCGGGGAGCCCAGCAAGTACTCCGACCACGACTATTCCGAGGCCGGGGCCAGCATCGTATACACGCCCAAGGAAGTGTACGAGGCCGACCTGATCCTGAAGATTGCGCCGCCCACGCTGGAGGAAATGGAGCACTTGCACGCGGGCCAGACCTTGATTTCGGCCCTGCAGCTTGGCTCCCTGTCGGTGGAATACCTGCTGGCCCTGCAGCGCAAAAAGGTCAACGCCATTGCCTTTGAGCTCATCAAGGACCCCTCGGGCGCCAAGCCGGTAGTGCGGGCCATGTCGGAAATTGCCGGCTCCACGGTGATGCTGGTGGCGGCCGAGTACCTGGCCCTGGGCAACGAGGGCAAGGGCATCATCCTGGGTGGCATCACGGGCGTGCCGCCGTCGCAGGTGGTCATCCTGGGGGCCGGCACGGTGGCCGAGTACGCCGCCCGCGCCGCCATCGGCCTCGGGGCCGACGTGAAGGTGTTCGACAACCACCTCTACAAGCTGCGCCGGCTCAAGCAGAACCTGGGCGCCCCGCAGCTGTTTACCAGCACCTTCGATTCGTACACGCTCAACCAGCAGATTCGCCGCGCCGACGTGGTCATCGGGGCGCTGAACGCCGAGGAGGGCCGCATCCCGTTTATGGTGGCCGAAGACGTGGTCAGCACCATGTCGCCGGGCTCGGTCATTATCGACGTGAGCATCGACCAGGGCGGCTGCTTTATGACCAGCGAAATGACCTCGCACGCCCGGCCCGTGTACCGCAAGTACGACGTGATTCACTACTGCGTGCCCAACATTGCCTCGCGGGTGCCGCGCACGGCTTCCAACGCGCTCAGCAACATCTTCACGCCCATTCTGCAGGAAATCAGCCAGCAAGGCGGCATCAACGAGGCCCTGTTTGCCGACGAGCATTTCCGCTCGGGCGTCTACCTCTACAAAGGCTCGCTAACCAACGCCATGATTGCGCGCAAGTACAACCTGCGCTACAAAGAGCTGGGCCTGATGATTGCCGTACGCAACTAAGCACCGCGAATTCCAGCGGCTTTTCGCGGCCCCTCGAAGCCCGCGCCAACGCGCGGGCTTTTTTGCGCACTACCGGCCCGTCGTTGCTGAAGGCAGTTGCGGGCGGCCGCAATGGCCGGGTTTGTGCAACTTGCCGCCATGACTTTCTCCGCCGACCGCCTTACCTCCCGCACGCTGCTGGACTGCTCCGCCGCCGAGCAAGCCGCGGCCATGAACCGCTCCTTCGAGCAATACATCGTGCCGTTACGCTTCGAAGTGGCCAGCTTTCAGCGCCGCTTCCGCGGGGAGCACCTCGACGCCGAAGCCAGTCGCCTCTGGTACTGCGGCGAGGAGCTGGTGGGCGTGGTGTACATCAGCCGGCGGGGCCACACGAGCCGGGTAGCCGCCATGGGCTTGGTGGTGGAAGCCCGCGGGCAGGGCCTGGGCCGGCCCATGCTGCAGACGGCCATAACCGAAGCGAGGCAGCGCGGCGACCAAAACATCATGCTGGAAGTATTCACCAACAACGCGCCCGCTATTCGCCTGTACGAGCGGCTGGGGTTTCACATCACCCGAACCCTGAGCGGCTTCGCTGCTCCAGCGGAATCCGCCGCGAGTGCCGGCCCGGTAGCCGAAAAGCTGGTGAAAGCCGATCCGGCCGTGGTGGCTCGGCACATCAGCCGGCACGGCGACGAGGCGCTGCCCTGGATGCTGGCCGGCGAAACGCTGGCCGCCACCACCGCGCCCTACGTGCAGGCCTGGCAGCTGGCCGACGGCAAGGCGTTTGCCCTGCTGCGCCCCGAGGCCGATAAGACCGTGCTGCTGAGCCTCGTGGTGCCCGCCGAACTGCGCCGGCAGGGCTGGGGCACGCGCCTGCTGCGGGCGCTGGAGGCGCAGTACGCCGGCAAGCCTTTGCTCATGCCCTGCCTGCTGCCGCCCGGTGCGGGGCAGGAATTCTTGCGCGCTTGCGGCTGGGCGCAGACTGCGCTGGAGCTGCACGAAATGGAACAGGCGCTGTAGCGCGGCTGAACTTCGGGCTTGGTGCTTCCGCCTGGTGTTTGGCAAAAAAGCTATACTGCTGGCTGAATAACCAGGTCAATTGCCGATGAGCCCTCCGCTGTTCTTTCTTCGTGCTCGTTGCCCTGCTGCGGGCCTGCTGCTCGCGGGCCTGCTGGGCGCCTGTCAGGCTGGCCCGTCCGAGGCCGAACTGCGCCAATACCAATCCTTGGACCAGACGCTGACGCTGCTGAATCGGCGGCAGCAGCGGGCCGCCCGGGCTACGGAGCAACGCTTGGCCAAGCAGGTGGAGCACAACCACTGGCTGCGGCAGGACGCGGCCGTGCTCAGCGAGGTGGAGGCCATCCGCACGCGCACCGACAGCTTGGTCGGCCAGCTGCAGCAGCTGCGGCAGCAATTGCAGGTGGGTTCGGGGAAGGCAGCCGATCCGGCGGCTACTGCGCCCGTGGAAGCCCTGCTGGGTGGCCCAGGCGCCGATACGGTGCAACAGCGTTTGAACGCTTACGCCCGCTTTATCCGGCGGTTTGTGCCCCAGGCGGCTCCGCTGGCGTTGGACGTGCGGGACGAGGCGCGCATCGACCGCGCCGCCCGCAAGCAGCTAGCAGCGTGGCGCTTCGGGCAATTATACTTTCGGGGTGCCCCGCTGGCATCCGCGCTGGCCATGCTCAGCCAGAAGGAGGCCGAAATAAGGCGTCTGGAGCATGACGCCCTGGCAGAACTCGATCAAAAGGTCGCGGCCCCGTTCATTGTCTTTGACAAGATCGGGCCCATGGCCGTGCCGGAATCCAACGAAGTACCGGTGGGCGGCACGTACCGGGCGGCTTTGTTTCTGACCAGCAGCGCGGTGGGCATACGCCCAGTGATGCAGGCCGACGGCCGGCCCGTGCCGCTGACGTTGGACGGCCGGGGCCGGGTGGAGTTTGTGGTGCCGGCAACTGCGCCGGCGGGTCCGGCATCCTGGGAAGCCAGCATTGCGCTGCGCCAGTACGGCCGCGACACCACGTTTCGGTTGCGCGTGCCCTACACCATTCAACCCCGCTAGTCCTGCTTATGACCGTCTCGTTATCCGAACTAAACCGGGCCCGGCGTATGGTGCGGGCGGCCGTGTGCGCCGGCCTGATCGGCCTGCTGCTGGCGGGCTGCCAGTCGAAGGAGCGCACGGCTACGCTGCTGCGCCTGCAGTTCATCGATGACACCTTACTCAACAGCAACGACGAGCTGTTGATTGCCAATGGCAACGCGGTGCGCGGTATTCACGCCCAAGTGGAAAAAAACCGCCGTCAGCCGGCCGACACCCTGGTGCTCCGGCAAGCCGAGGCCGTGCACGATGCTACGCGCGCCCTGGTCGACCAACTGCGCCGCCTGCGCGAGCGGCTGCTGCGCCAGACCGATAACTGGCAGCGGTTCGAGCACCTGGATGAGCGCCAGGCCGTGGCCGCGTTGCTGCAGACGGGCCCGCCCGGCGCCCGGGTTGCCGATACGCTGGCCCGCCGCCTACGCGCCCACGCCCGCCTGCTGCAGCCGCTGGTGCCCGCCGCGTCGCCGTTGCCCAGCTTCGACGAGGCTGAGATGCCGGTGGTCGGGGCCCTGGCCGCGTTGGCGGAGCGCGAAGCCCGGGCTCTGCTTCTGGAGGAAACTGCCTTGGCGTATTTAAGTCGGCAGGTATCCTCGGGCACGCTCACAACGCGTTGGCGGCCCATGGTGACGGCCCAGGCCAGCACGGTGGCGCCGGGGGCGACGTACCGGGCCGAACTGATGCTGGCGCGGGTGCTCGTCAGTGCTTCGCCGCGCCTGCTCACCATGACGGCCGATGGCCAGCCGGTGGCGCTGGATTCAGCAGGCGTGGGCCACGTGGCGTTCGGGGCCGGAGCGCCGCGCCGCGCCACCTGGCAGGGCCGCATTTCCTACCGCAACTACGGCCGCGACACCACGTTTCGCATCACAGTGCCCTACACCGTGGGGCCCGTGAAATAGCGTTACGTCAGCAGCAGCGTCTTCCAGGCGTCGAGCAGGCGGCCTTCCTCCAGGAGTTTCTGCCCCAGCAGCTGCAGCTGCCGGTGCTGTTCGGCGGCGTCGTGCTGGTATTTATGGAGCGTATAGGCCACCAGCGGGTCGGCGCGGTAGGCTTGCACGTCTTCGGCCGAGGGCAGGGCCGCCCGCTCGATGTTGGCCAAGCGGCCGAGGTTGTTGCCGGTCAGCACCTCGGAGAGGCGGATGTGGGCCGGTAACTCGTCGATGCCGATGCCCTGGTTGCGGTTGGGCTTGGGCACTTCAAACAAGCTTTCGGGAATGACGCGGCTGTACCAGTCGCCGCCGAGGCGGGCCACCGCGTCGAACTTGTGCGGGTCGACGCCGCCGTTGCCGGGCAGCAGAATGTCTTCGCGAAAATGGCTCTGCACCACCCGGCAAATGACCAAGTTACCGCCGCCGTTGGAGTCGCCGATGGCAATGACCTGCTCGACCACGCACTCGAACGACACCGGGCACTCGGCCACCCGCGGCGGGCGCACCATGTCCGACGGCAGCTCCGTCAGCCCGGCTTTGCCGAATTCGTTGACCTCGCGCGCGTACTCCGTGGAGGCCAGTGACATCTGCTCCACCAGCGGGTAGTCGCAGATGTTGATGACGCACTCGGGCACCTCGTCGCGCACGTTGTAGAGCGTGTGCTTCTGGGTGTTGTCGCGCACGCGGTTGGCCGGCGAGAAGATGAGCGTGGCGGGGTTGGAGCTGAACACGTTGAAAAACGAGAACGGGCTCAGGTTCACGTGGCCTTCCCGGTCGATGGTGCTGACGAAGGCAATGGGCCGCGGGGCCACGGCGCCGAGCATAAACTGGTGCCACTCGGGGCCTTTGAGCGTGCCGGGCGTGATGGTGCGAAACGAAGCGGGGGGAACGGGCAGGGGCATGGCAGCGGGTTGGTTCGGCGGCCGAAGTTCGGAGGTTGGCCGCAATTAGCCCACTCCGCGTCTGCCGGCGCGGCCCGCAGGCTAGCGGGCCAGGCTCAGCGTGCTGCTGCCGGCGGCCACGCGCTTGCCCGCTTTGCGCTGCCCGCGGTGCTGTTTGAGAAAGGCCTCCGCCTCTTCGGCCATGTCCGATGCCGGCTCGGCCTGGGCCCGCACCAAGCTGAAATAGCGCGCCGCCACCGGCCAGTTCTGCTCTTGCTCGGCCAGCTTGGCCAGGTTCCAGGTGGCGTGCAGGTAGTAGCCGCCCTGCGTGTCGCCGGTGCTTTCGGCGAAGACCACGCAGCGCTGGTACAGCTCCTTGGCCCGGGCCGCGTCCTTGTACTTGTACTGCGTCAGGTAGCCCAGAAAGTAGCTGGCGTAGCGGCCGCTGATGGCTTCGTAGCCGGGCAACCCGCGGTTGAGCTTGTCGAGAATGTCGCGGCTGACCTGCTCACACTCGCGGATGTAGCCCTGGTTAAAGCACAGCTGCGCGTAGAAACGCTGGAAGTAGGCGTTGTCGGGGTACTTCGTGGCCAGGGCGCGGGCCAGGGGCAGGGCCTCGTGGGCGCGGTGCTGCTCGAAGCAGGTAATCTGCAGCAGAAAGTACTGCGCTTCCTGGGCCGTGTAAAAGCCGTTGGCGGCCACGCTGCGCAGCTGCTGCAGGCCCAGCTGCTGGTTGCCCTTGGGGAAAAACAGCAGCACCGGCTTGAGCAGCGGATAGTGTTCGGCTATCCAGGGCGCGTAGTAGTTCAGCAGGCCCTGCCCGAACTGAAACTCGGGGCTGAGGCTGTTGGCTTCCTGGTTTTTGGCCAGGTACTCCAGGGCCCGCTTGCTGCTGAGCGTGGCGCGGGTCCAGTTGCGGCGCTCCGCGTTCAGGCGGGCGTCGAAGCTGTAGGCGGCAGCGAGGAAAAAGCTGGCCTCGTAGTTCTGCTCGTTTTGCTCGTAAAGGCGCTCGGCCTTGGTAATGGCCGTGTCCATGTAGGCCAGGAAAGGCCGGTCGTAGCTGCTGCTGCGCAGCTGCGAGGGCAGCATTTTCCACCACTGCTCCAGGCCCAGCAGAAAGTAGGGCAGGGGGTGCTCGGGGTAGCGCCGGCGCAGGGAGCGAAACTGCTTTTCGGCCCGCTCGTGCTTGAAGTTGTAGAGGTTGTCGACGGCGCCCTCCAGCTCCAGGCGGATGTCCGGGTTCAGCAGCAGCCAGCCGCTGACGGCCGTCGGCGCCACGTCGATGTTGGCCAGTTCTACGGGCTGGGCGGGCACTAGTGTGCTGTCGTGCTGGGCCGCCGCGGGCCGCGGGCTTAGCGCCGCCAGCCCCAGCAACACCAGCCAGACGGCGCAAGGCCACCCCTTACCAGCCAGCCAACCACGAAAAGCAACGCACGGGTAGAGTGTACTCATACAGTAACGGGTAAAGCGGGCCGGGTGGGGTAGAAGGTAGGTCGATGCGGTGCAGTTGGTATTTTACCTAGCTGGGTCTGATTGGGGTAGGGCGGAAGAGAAGCCGATAAAGGCCACTTTCGCAGGCAGCACCGTGCAGACACAGTCTTGGTTTTGCAAAGCTAATTACTTGTTTTTGATGTTGTACGGCCTGGCTTCCCCGGAAAGCCAATAAATCAGAAGTTTAAATGATTCCTATAAGTTTATAGGGTAAAAGTCCAGCAAAAGGCACTTGATTCCGCAAATGGGAAATTGCCTTATTTTGGGACAAGGAAAATAGGTTGGGCCAACGCCCGTGGGTAAATGCTCGCATTGTTGGATACTAGGCCGGCGTTCCGGGCGTTCCGCAACGAGCCGCAACCCGCCCCGCTAGCCGGCTGCCGCAGTGCTTACGGAGTTACAGCAACCGGCGGATTTACCTCTTCTACCAAACTGATGAATTGTCGTGTACTGCTGCTGGCGCTACCCCTGCTGGGGGGCCGCCTTGTAGCCCCGGCGGCCCCGGCCGATACGCTTCGCCTGCGCCGGCACCTGACGTATTTGGTGTCTACGCCGCAACCGCGCAATTACCAGCACGTGGCCGTGCTCGATTCGGTGGCGGCCTACCTCGGCCGCGAGATGCGCCGCAGCGGGGCCCGCGTAGCGGAGCAGCCCTACGACGTGGACGGGCGCACCTACCGCAACGTCGTGGCCTCGTTCGGGCCCGAGGCCGGGCCGCGCCTCGTGGTAGGGGCGCACTACGACGTGTGCGGCGACCAGCCCGGCGCCGACGACAACGGCTCGGGCGTGGCCGCGTTGCTGGAGCTGGGCCGCTTGCTGGGGCAACAGCCGGCACTGGCGCAGCGCATCGACCTGGTGGCCTACACTTTGGAAGAGCCGCCGTACTTCCGCACCCGACGCATGGGCAGCTACGTGCACGCCCAATCCCTGCACGCGGCCCGGGTGCCCGTGCGCGGCATGGTAGCGCTGGAAATGCTCGGCTACTACGACGACCGGCCGGGCTCCCAGCACTACCCCTTCGGCCCGCTGCAGCTGCTCTACGGCGGGCGTGGCAACTACGTCACGGCCGTGCGCAAGCTGGGTGGCGGGCGGTTTGCCCGGCAGTTCAGCCGCCACTATGACCGCGCCGCCGGCCTGCCCGTGAAACGCTTCATTGGCCCGGCCTGGTTGCCCGGCGTCGACTTTTCCGACCACCTCAACTACTGGCAATTCGGCTACTCGGCCCTGCTGCTGACCGACACGGCCTTTTACCGCAACCGCAACTACCACCGCGCCGCCGACTCCCTGGAAAAGCTGGACCTCGGCCGCTTGGCCCTGGCTACGGATGCCGTGCTGGCCGCTTTGCTGCGGATGTAACGCGCGGGTCAGGCCGGGGCCGTCCCTACCCACACGAGGCCGCGGTGCAGCCAGTAGAGCGTGTCGCCGTCGGGGCGGGCTTCGGTGAAGTAGCGGCGGCCCTGTAGGTGGCGCGCCAGTGCCGCGGGGTGCTCCCAGTCGGAGGCGTCGAAGCTCGGGTAGTAGTTGTCGTAGGCTTGCCAGCGCAGCTGCCCGGCGCCCGACGTGCGGCGAAGCAGTTCGGGCAGGGGCGGCTGCGGCTCTAGCGGCTCCCCGAAGAACTGCTCGTAGCGCGTCTGCTGCTGCCGAATTGCCACGAGTACTGCGGATTCGCGGAATTCCAGCTCGAACACCCAGACGGCCAGGTAATACGATTCGGGGCATTTCACCAACTCGGCCTGCCAGCGGCTGTATGTTGCCAACAAACCCTGCACCACTTCCACCTGGAACGGCAGCGGTGGGTTGCTGGCGTGCGACATGCCCCGCCACGGAGCCAGGCCTACCCGGGCGTAGTCGTGGTGGTAGCTGGACAACATTGATAGGGTTAAGGGCTGCGGCTGGCTGGCGTCCCGTTGAAACCGGCGGAAGTGACGCCGCAGCCCTCGTACTTTCTTTGGGCGCATAAGCGACAAACATAAGGCAGACCGGAACACATGGCGGTTTCAGCGGCTCGGTTTCGCTTATCTGATGAACAGGCTGCGGGTAGGAAAGCCCCGTTGGCTGACGAGCCGCTTGTAAGCGCCCGGATGCCCACGCAACATCGGCTGCGGGCCTGGCGCAACCGTTTCTGATAGGTTTTGGTAGGCCGAATAGGAGAGTACAGGCGGGTTTGGGGCGGGGCGCGTGTACATTGGTGGGCACGTCCTTTCCACCAAGCACCCGCACTCCATGCATTCCCAGCTCCCGCACCGCGCCCCGGCCACCGAGGCCCGGGCTTCCGGCGCCGCGCCGGCCGCCGCCCACGACAACAACACGGTGCCCGTCGGCAAAATCTGGCAGGTCATCACCGCCTCCTCGGTGGGCACCGTCATCGAGTGGTACGACTTCTACATCTTCGGCTCCCTGGCCGCCATCATCGGGCCGGTGTTGTTCGGCTCGCAGGGCAAACCCGAAGACACCCTGCTCGGGGCCCTGGCCGTGTTCGGGGCGGGCTTTATCGTGCGGCCGTTCGGGGCGGTGTTCTTCGGCCGCATCGGCGACATGATCGGGCGCAAGTACACCTTCCTGCTCACCCTGCTCATCATGGGCGGCGCCACCGTCGTCACGGGCCTGATTCCGAGCTACGACTCCATCGGGGTGGCCGCGCCGCTCATCGTGCTGGTGCTGCGCCTGCTGCAGGGCCTGGCGCTGGGCGGGGAGTACGGCGGCGCGGCTACCTACGTGGCCGAATACTCGCCCGATAAAAAGCGCGGCTACTTCACCAGCTACATCCAGATTACGGCCACCGCCGGCCTGGTGCTCAGCATTCTGGTCATCGTGCTGACCAAGAAAGCCATGCCCGACGCGGCCTTTAAGGAGTGGGGCTGGCGCATTCCCTTTCTGCTCTCGGCCCTGCTGATTGTGGCCTCCTACTACATCCGCCGCCGCCTGCACGAGTCGCCCTTGTTTGCCAAAGCCAAGGCCGAAGGGCGCACCAGCCAGCACCCGCTGCGCGAGTCGTTTGCCAATCCCGTCAACCGCCGCCTCGTGCTCATTGCCCTGTTCGGCGCCACCATGGGGCAGGGCGTGGTGTTCTACACCTCGCAGTTCTACGCCTACTCCTTTATGCAGAACACGCTCAAGCTCGACCTCGTCGACGCGAGCATCGTGCTCGTGGCGGCCATGGTGCTGGCCACGCCCTTGTTCGTGTACTTCGGCTCCCTGTCCGACCGCATCGGGCGCAAGCGCATCATCATGACCGGCATGCTCTGCGCGGCCCTCTTTACCGTGCCGCTGTTCTACGGCCTGCAGGCCTACGCCGGCCCGCTGACGGAAACCACGCCCGCCACGGTGGACGCGGCCGGCAAAACGGTGGCCGCCGTGCAAAAGGCCCTTACGCCCAACCTGCCGATGATGACCGCGCTGACTTTCTGCCTGGTCTTGTTCGTGACGATGGTCTACGGCCCGATTGCGGCGTACCTGGTGGAGCTGTTCCCGACCAAAGTGCGCTACACCTCGCTGTCGGTGCCCTACCACATCGGCAACGGGGTGTTCGGCGGCTTCGTGCCGCTGGTGGCCACCTGGATTGCGGTGTGGGCCAAGGCCCAGCCCGAAGGCTCGTTTTTCCAGCAGCACGCCTCGTTGTCGGGGCTGATTTACCCGGTGGTTATTGCCCTGGTCTGCTGGGTTATCGGCTCGGCGCTGATGAAGGACGTGCGCGGCGTGAAGCTGATTGAGGAATAAGCCCGATGAGACGCATTCTTGCGTCTTCTCATCGTCCACGCCGTGTAGGTGTTGACCGGACCATACCGGGTCGTTCCACGACGAGAGGCCCGGGGCGTCTCTTCATCATTCTGGTAGCCATTTACACAGACGCTTGGGCTTAGTCAACTCATCGTATGAGCCCGCTCCACCTTCTTAAGAAGCGCGCGAGACGCTCTTAGAAGCACGCGAAACCGTCTTAGAAACTGTTGAACGGACGTAGAAGCGAGCGAAACCGTCTTAGAAGCTGTCGGACGTTCTTAGAAGCCTGCGGGTCCGTCTTAGAAGCGCGCGAAACGGACGTAGAAGCATGCGAAACGCTCTTAGAAGCGTGCGCAACCTTCTTAGAAGCCGTTTGACGGACGTAGAAGTGCGCTGAACCGACGTAGAAGTGGGCGGGGCCGCCACGAGCCATTCTGCGACTTCCGCCCCACATTCTGCGACGATTCTTCACCCACGGCCCAGCCGGTTTTTGTAAACTGCCGCCCCCAATACCAATCAACGCCTCATGCCTGCCACTCATCCGCGCATCCGCTCCATCGAAGACTACCACACCGCTTACCGCCGCAGCGTGGACGAGCCCGACGCGTTTTGGGCCGAAGTCGCCGAGCCCTTCACCTGGCGCCGCAAGTGGGATACGGTGCGCGGCGGCGAGTTTTCGCCCGCCGGCCGCAGCACTTGGTTCGACGGCGCCCGCCTCAACATCACCGAGAACTGCCTGGACCGGCACCTGGCCCTGCGCGGCAACAAGCTGGCCATTATCTGGGAGCCCAACGACCCCAAGCAGCGCCACCTGCGCCTGACCTACCGCGAGCTGCACCAGGAAGTGTGCCGCTTTGCCAACGTGCTCCACAACCTCGGCGTGGAGAAAGGGGACCGGGTGTGCCTCTACCTGCCCATGATTCCGCAGCTGGCCATTGCCGTGTTGGCCTGCGCCCGCATCGGCGCCATTCACTCGGTCATCTTCGCCGGCTTCAGCAGCACCGCCATTGCCGACCGCGTCAACGACGCCGAGGCCGCCTTCGTCATCACCGCCGACGGGCTCAACCGCGGCCCCAAGCAGATTCCGGTGAAGCGCGTGGTGGACGAGGCGCTGGTGCACTGCCCCTCGGTGCGCAAGGTGCTGGTGGTGGAGCACCTGGGCTGGCCGGTGCACATGCACGAAGGCCGCGACGTGTGGTACCACGAGGAAGCCGAGGGCGTGGCCAAAACCTGCCCGGCCGAGGAAATGGCCGCCGAAGACCCGCTGTTCATTCTCTACACCTCCGGCTCGACGGGCAAGCCCAAGGGCGTGGTGCACAGCACCGCCGGCTACATGGTCTGGGCCGACTACACCTTCCGCAACGTGTTTCAGGTGGAGGAAAACGACGTGTACTGGTGCACCGCCGACATCGGCTGGGTGACGGGCCACTCGTACCTGCTCTACGGCCCGCTGCTGGCCGGTAGCACCTCGCTCATGTTCGAGGGCGTGCCCACCTACCCCGACGCCGGCCGCTTCTGGGAGGTCATCGACAAGCACTCGGTGAGCATTTTCTACACCGCCCCCACGGCCATCCGCTCTTTGATGGCCGCCCCGCTCGACAACGTGCTCAGCTACTCGCTCGACTCGCTGCGGGTGCTCGGCTCGGTGGGCGAGCCCATCAACGAGGAAGCCTGGTACTGGTACTACCAGCACGTGGGCAAGGAGCGCTGCCCGGTGGTGGATACCTGGTGGCAGACGGAAACGGCAGGCATCATGATTTCGGCGCTGGCGGGCATCACCCCCAGCAAGCCCGCCCACGCCGGCCTGCCGCTGCCGGGCGTGCAGCCGGTGCTGCTCACCCAGGAAGGCCAGGAAATCGAGGGCAACGACCAAGAGGGCTACCTGGCCATCAAGGCCTCGTGGCCGGGCGTCATCCGCACCACCTGGGGCGACCATGAGCGCGCCGAGCAAACCTATTTCCGGCCCTACCCGGGCTACTACTTCACCGGCGACGGCGCCCGCCGCGACGAGCAGGGACTCTACCGCATCATCGGCCGCGTCGACGACGTCATCAACGTGTCGGGCCACCGCTTCGGCACCGCCGAAATCGAAAACGCCATCAACCAGAACGCGCACGTGGTGGAGTCGGCGGTGGTGGGCTTTCCGCACGACGTGAAGGGGCAGGGCATCTACGCCTACGTCATCCTGCAAAACGGCGTGCCTGCCAAGGACACCGAGCGGCAGCACATCGAAGCCAGCGTGATTGAAACCGTGGTGGCCGAAATCGGCAAAATTGCCCGCCCCGACAAGATTCAGATTGTGTCGGGCCTGCCCAAGACGCGCTCCGGCAAAATCATGCGCCGCATCCTGCGCAAAGTGGCCGAGGGCGAAACCAGCAACCTCGGCGACACCACGACCCTGCTCGACCCGGGCGTGGTCGACGAAATCATCAGCGGCCGAAAATAGAAGCCGGCTCACCCCGCCGTCCTTGCGAGCGAACCGAAGGTTGACGTAGTCAAGCGCGGCACCCGCAGGAAGGCGTAGTCAATCCTTCCCCTCGCGGCACAAACGGCACGACTGGCAGGAGCAAAAAAACAGCAGCGCCCGAGACTGATGCTACAGTTTCGGGCGCTGCTGTTTTCGGTCAAGAAGAATTGCGTCGGCGTTGCTTCTAGCGGAAGGATTGGCTACGCCTTCCGGCGGGTGCTTCGGCTCCGTCTCGCAATGACGGCCAGTGCCGCCGCCACGGCGTAGCGGACGGTTAGTGCGTCACCACCAGGCGTTGCTGGTAGAGGCCCGCGGCGCCGACCACCTGCACCAGGTAGAGGCCGGCGGGCACGGTGCTCAGCTCTAGCGTCCCTTCCACTTGGCGAGCCGCCAGGTGGCGCTGCTGCAGCGTGCGGCCCTGCAAGTCGAGCAGGCGCAGCTGCTGGGCACCCGCGGGGAGTTGCACCCGCGCCGCTTGGCGGGCCGGGTTGGGGTAGAGCGTCAAGGGCAGGAGGGCGGTGCTGGTCTTGGTGGCCGTGGTAGTGGCGGTGAGGCGGGCCAGACCAATGCGCGTTTGCCCGGCCACGTAGCGGAACGAGCCGTAGAGCACGGGCTTGCCATCGGCCTGCAGCGCGACGCCGGTCAGCACGTCGTCGCCGGTGAAGATGCTGCCGGGTACGGCTACGGGCGTGAAGCTGGTATCGAGCGAGCCGTCGGCGTTCAGGCGCACCAGTTGGCTGCTGGCGTTGGCCAAGATGTTATTGCCGGTGCTAGCCAGGATCTTGCCGTCGGCTTGCACGCAGCGCGGGGTGTAGTACTCCGTCAGCCCGGAGAACGTGGCATCCACGGCCCCGGTGGGGGTCAGGCGCGTCACGCCGTAGGGCGTGTACTGCCCGTTGAAGCTGGTAAAACTCGAGTTCCAGACGAGTAGCTTGCCGTCGGGCTGGGGCAGCAGGCTGAAGAACGGATACGGCCCCGCGGCGTTGCCCGGGCCCGTGCCGATGGAGAAGGCATTGTCGACGGAGCCGTCGGCGTTGAGCTGGGTCAGGAACAGCTGACTCGAACCCGAATAGGCGCCCCATTGGTAGAGTACTTTGCCGCTGGGCAGCACAAATACCGCCGTCACGCGGCGCAGGTCGCCCAGCGTGGCCGGCAGAGCAGTGCTGGCCGGCGGGTTAAACGAGGTGTCGAGCGTGCCGTCGCCGTTGAGGCGTACCAGCCCGTTGCGCGTGACCCCGTCGTAGGAGCTGAACACGCCGTAGACCAGCAGCTTGCCGTCGGCCTGGGCGGTGGTCCCGGTCAGCAGCACTGGCCCCGAGCTGGCGGTGCCGAAACGGCTGGCCAGCGTGCGCATGGTAAAGCTGTTGTCGAGGGCGCCGGAAGGCAGCAGCCGGCGCACCGTGGCACTGGGGGTGTTGTCGAGCACGTAGGCCCTGCCGGCGTACTGGGCACTGGTCGGGGGCACGGCCAGCACCGAACCGCCCACGGCCGCCGCGTAGGTGGCGTCTAGCGAACCGTCGGCATTCACGCGGCGCGGCAGCGTGGTGGCTCCGGTCAGGGCCGTACCATTAAAGGTGCCGATGTTGCCTTGCACCAGCAGCTGCCCCGTGCTCAGCGGCACGGCCAGCTGCACGGTGCCGCGGGCTTCCACCAAGGGGGCGAAGCCCAGATCGAGCGAGCCGCTGCTGCTGAGCCGGGCCAGGGCCTGCTGGCCGGTGGCATTGTACTGGTTGAATGAGCCGCCGATGAGTACCTGCCCGGTGCTGGTTTCGGCCAGCGTCTGCACCCCGGCGTTGGCGCCGGTACCAGGGGCAAAGGCCGCGTCGAGCACGCCATCGGCCGAGATGCGGGCCACGCGGCCACGCACCACGCCGTTGTACTGCGTAAACGAGCCGCCAAGCAGCACCGAGCCGGAGCTCTGGGCCACCATGCTCGTCACGCTGCCGTTGGGGCCGGTGCCGGGCGTAAAGCTGTTGTCGAAGGCGCCGGAGGGCAGCAGCCGGGCCAGGTAGCTGATGGTGCCGGAGCTGCCCGCGAAAAAGCTGCCGCCCACCAGGATGTTGCCGTTGGGCTGGCGCAGCAGCACCCGCGCCGTGCCGCTAACCAACACGCCGACGGTGCTGAAGCTGGTATCGAGCGAGCCGTCGGCGTTCAGGCGCACTACGTTGCCGCTCGGCTGGCCGTTGAAGCTGGAGAAGGTGCCGCCGGCCAGGATTTTGCCGTCGGGCTGCAGCACCGCCGCGTATACGAAACTGCCATCGGAGCCGGTACCGGGGTTGAAGCTGGGGTCGCGGGTGCCGTCGGCGTTCAGGCGCACCAGCCCCGGGGCGTTTTGGCCGATCAGGCTAATGGAAGTGCCGCTGACCAGGATTTTACCGTCGGCTTGCAGCGCGAGGCTCATCGGCTGCCGCGGCACGTCGGCGCTGGAGCTCGAAAAGGTCGCGTCGAGCGAGCCGTTGGCGTTCAGGCGCACCAGGTTGGTGGTAGCCGTGCCGTTGAAGGTGGTGAAGCCGCCCGTCAGCAGGATTTTGCCGTCGGGCTGCAGCAGCGCGGCCGCAACGAAGCCGTTGGCGCCGGTGCCCGCGTTGAAGCCGGTGTCCACGGTGCCGTCGGCGTTGAAGCGTTGCAGCTTGCCCGTCAGCGTGCCGTTGACGAAGTCGAAGCCACCGGCGGCCAACACTTTGCCGTCGGCCTGCACGGCCAGCGTGCTCACGCCCATTTGCAGCGACGAGGTCGGCAGCGTTTTGAGCACGGATGGCAGGAAGGTGGGGTCCAGGCTTTGGGCCCGCAGGTCCGCGCCGGGGTGAAGCAGCACGCTGGCGCACAGCGCGGCGGCTAGGGTAAAGGTGTTTCGCATACTATAATGAAGAAGATAAAAGCGGCTCCGCGTAGCAGTTGAGCCCGCGCCCAGCAGGTAAAAGTACCATGCTTTATGTCAATTTCGCCGGCGGCCACCGGGCCATTCACGCACAAAGCCCGGCTGGCGAAACCAACCGGGCTTTGTGGCGGGGGAGCGGGGCGGGCCTACTGCTCGTAGTAGGCCCCGCGGTAGTGCTTTTGCTGGCGCTTGGCTTTCTTCTTGTCGCCATCCGACGACAGCCACAGCACCAAGCCGCCGGCCACGGCCGTGAAGGCGGCCAGGCGCAGCACCAGCCCGGTGCGGTCGTGCTTCCAGGAGGCGTTATAGCCCTTTTCTTTCCAGATGTTGGGGAAGGTGCCGTGGGCAATATCTTCAAGCACGCCTTCCACCACGTTCACGCGGTCGGCCAGGATGAGGGGCAGCCAGTGGTTGTACTCGTTTTCGCTCCAGCGGAAGGCCCAGCGGCGGATCATTCCGCTCAGGCCCATGGGGGGCGAGGCCGTGCCGAACACGGCCGTCAGGTTGGGCCGCTCGTTGGAGTGCAAAATTTCCACGTCGGCGGGCTGCTGGGTGGGCCGCTCCCAAGTGTAGCCCTGCTGCTCCACGTCGGTGCGGTTGGGCTTCATGGGGTAGGTCGGGTCGTTGTCCGGGTCGGCATCGATGCCCCAGCCGGGCACCGATTTCGGGTCGATGAGGTACTTGTCCATGGGGTTGGGCATAAGGAGGTTAGCGGGACGTGGGCATGGTCAGCACCGGCTTGATGCAGTTGTCGAGCTTGTCGGAGAAGAGGCGGTAGCCGTCGGCAATGTCTTCCAGCGGGATGCGGTGCGTAATCAGCTCCTTGGGCCGGATAACGCCGTTTTGCACGTGCTCGATCAGGCGCGGCAGCAGGCGCTTCACCGAGGCTTGGTTGGCCCGGATGGTCAGGCCCTTGTTGAGCACGTTGCCGATGGGCACCAGGTTGTCGGTGGGGCCGTACACGCCCACGATGCTCACGATGCCGCCCTTCTTCACCGAGTTGATGGCCCAGTGCACGGCCGTGGCCGAGCCGGCCTGCACCAGCAGTTTGCGCCCGGTGATGGTTTGCATCACGTCGCCGGCGGCCTCGGCTCCCACGGCGTCAATCACGCAGTCGGCGCCGAGCCAGTCGGTCTGCTTCTTGAGGAAGAGCACCGGGTCCTGCATGTCGGTCTTGAAGTTGTAAACCTCGGCCGGGGCGTAGTTTTTCACGAACTCCAGGCGGTAGTCGATGTGGTCGAGCACGATGACGCGGCCGGCACCGAACAGCCAGGCGCAGCGGGCGGCCATGATGCCCACCGGGCCCGCCCCGAACACCACTACCGTGTCGCCGGGCTGGATACCGGCCATTTCGGCGGCCTGGTAGCCGGTGGGCACCACGTCGGTGAGCAGCACCGCGTCGTCGGGGTCCATGCCCTCGGGTATCACCGTCGGGCCGAAGTTGGCGTAGGGCACGCGCACGTACTCGGCCTGCCCGCCGTGGAAGCCGCCGGCGGTGTGCGAGTAGCCGTAGATGCCACCCACGGCCGTAGCCATCGGGTTCGACTCGTGGCAGTTGCCGAACAGGCCCTGCTGGCAGAAGCTGCAGCGCCCGCAGGCAATGTTGAAGGGCACCAGCACCATGTCGCCTACCTTGAGCTTGGTGACTTCCGAGCCCACTTCCACTACTTCACCGATAAACTCGTGGCCGAAGGTGGTACCCACGCGGGTGTCCGGGACGTTGCCGTTGTAGAGGTGCAGGTCGGAGCCGCAGATGCAGGAACGCGTCACCCGCACAATAGCATCCTCGGGATGCTTGATTTCGGGCATGGGCTTTTGGGTGACGCGGACGCGCTTCGGGCCGCGATAATCCATAGCGAGCATAGAATGGGTGTTTTGGGTGAGGGTAGGAAGGAACGGCTGTCGGCCGGGCGCGGCGCCCACGGGGGCACGGGCCGGTCGAAGTCAAGGGAGTAGTACGCCGGGAAAGCAGTAAACGGCGTTTTGGCGGGCCGATTTACGTATTTCTCGCAGGGGCGCCTGTGGTAAATCCGTAGGCTGCCCGGCGGCGAATCAAGGGGAAGCAGCGCCGGCGCAACCGGTTGGCAGCCGCTGCGTTAGGCCCAGCAAACGGGCCGTTAGGGCCGCATCCGGCTTTTGGCTACTATTGCGTTTTCCGCCTGCTGTACTTCCCTCCCCATGATCCATCCCGACACCGAACTGCGCTTCATCTCTCCCGAAATCGGCTACGGCGTGGTGGCCACCCGCTTTATTCCCAAGGGCACCATCTGCTGGATTTTCGACGCCTTCGACCAGACTTTCAGCCCGGAGCGCGTGCGAGGGCTCGACCAGATCCACAAGGACATCCTCAACAAGTACAGCTACCGCGACGCGCAGGGCGACTTCGTGCTCTGCTGGGACAACTCCCGCTTCGTCAACCACTCCTTCAACAGCTCCCTGGTGTCGACGGCGTACAACTTTGAGCTGGCCGTGCGCGACATTCACCCCGGCGAGGAGCTGACCGACGACTACGGCTACCTCAACGTGTGGGAGCCGTTCGACTGCCTGCCCGAGCCCGGCAGCGCCCGCACCCAGGTCTTGCCCGACGACCTGCTGAACTTCCACCCCGAGTGGGACGCCAAGCTGATGGATGCCTTTCGCCGCTTCAACCAGGTGGCCCAGCCGCTGAGCCCGCTTATCGAAACCCGCTACCGGGCCAAGGTGGAAGCCGTAGCCGCCGGCCGCGAAGCCATGGACTCCATCCTGAACTGCTACTATAAAGGTGAAATTGTGAAGCTGTGAACGGGTGAGTTGACGTGCTAGCGTCGCAGCGTTGCTCCATTTGCGCATTTCGCGCCATCAGCACGGCACTCACCACTTCACAAGTTCACCATTTCACTACTTGCCCCATGCCCCGTCGCCGGCGTCCGGCGTCTTACCGCGCCATCCTCGACATTGCGGCGCCCATCATGCTGGGCAGCCTGGCTCAGAGCGCCATTTACCTGACAGATTCGGTGTTTGTGGGGCGGCTGGGGGCGGTGCCGCTGGCCGCGGTGGGCCTGGGCGGGCTGCTGTTTTACCTGCTCACCACCGTGGGCGCGGGCCTAGCCGTAGCCCTGCAGATTCTCACCGCCCGCCGCCTCGGGCAGGGGCGGCGCCGCGCCGTCGGCCGCCTGTTCGACAACACCCTGTACCTGAGCCTGGCGCTGGCCGCGGTATTGGCCGTGCTGGGCTACGCGCTGACGCCCTGGCTGGCCACGCGCCTCGTGGCCGAGGCGGCCGTGGCCGCGCAGATGCAGCTGTACCTGCGGGCCGTGGTGTGGGCCTTGCCGGCGAGTTTTTTGTGGCACTGCCTCGCGGGGTTTTTCACCGGCATCGGCCGCACCCGCATCATCAGCCTGAGCACCCTGCTGATGACCACGGCCAACCTGCTGCTTAACTACGGCTGGGTGTGGGGCGGGCTGGGGCTGCCGCGCCTGGGCATTGCCGGTTCGGCCTGGGCTTCGGTGGTGTCGGAGGCGGTGGGGGCGGCGGTGCTGCTGCTGGCGCTGGGGCGGCCGGGGCTGCGCCCGCGCTACGCCCTGCTGCGCCACGGCCCCATGCGGCTGGTGCTGCGACGCCTGTTGCTGTTCGGGGCGCCCATCGTGGGCAAGCAGCTGGTCGAAACGGCCGGCTGGTTCGGCTTCTTCGTACTGGTCGGCGAGCTGGGCAGCCAGGCCCTGGCCGTGTCCAACATCGTGCGCAGCGTGTACACGGTGGTGAGTTTGCCTTCGTTGGCGCTGGCTTCGGCCATTTACACGCTCACCAGCCGCTACCTGGGCCAGCGCCGGCCCGAGCTGCTGGCGCCCGTCATAGCCCGGACCGTGGCCCTGAGCCTGCTCATCACCTTGCCGGCGGGCCTGGCCATTGCGCTGCTGCCAGTGCACATCGGGGGCCTGTTCACCTCCGAGCCGGCCCTGAACGCCGCCCTGGTGCCCCTGGCCCCGGTGCTGACGCTGATTCTAGCCGTGTTTGCCGCCAGCAACATTCTCTACAACAGCATCATCGGCTTGGGCGGGGCCGGACGGGCGTTTCAGATGGAAGTGCTGGCCATCGGGGCCTATTTACTCGCGGCTTACGCGGCCGTGCACTGGCTGCGGGTGCCGCTGGCCGGGGTGTGGGCCACCGAGCTGGTGTACTGGCTGGTGCTGGGCGGGCTGGCCGGCGGCTTTCTGCTGGTACGCCGCTGGCGCCGGCTGCGGGCCGAGCGGGTGCCCCGGCCGGCGTTGGGCTAGGAAAAATCAGCCTCGCCCAATGCTACGTGCCGCGTGGCCTTCGCCGCGTCCGTCCGCTATTCTTTCACCGTGGCGTACAGGGCCACGGCGGGCCGCTTGCCCAACAAGGGGCCGTTGCTCTTAACCGTGGGCTTGAGCCACTGGCCCTGGCTGGCGAGGCGCACAAAAAGTTGCCCGCCCGATTCCAGAGCGCCGCCGAAGCTGATTTGCTTGGTCAGATCGGGCTGGTCCGCGGACGCAGGCACCTGCACCAGTTCCAGGCCCATCACAAAGTCTTCGTCGAGCACCACCTTCTGGGCGGCGAGGTCCACCGTGAGCACCCCGGCCTGCGGGCCGGCGGTGAGCAGCACGTCGTGGGGCAGCAGCTTGGCGGCAGTCGGGAAGCCTTGCGCATCGAGCCGGTACAGATTCAGGCGGAAGGTCAAGGGGCCGGCTTCGTTCCTGGCCACCACCACGTTCAGGCTTTGCAGCAGCGCCGGGCGTTTGGGCAGGTGCACCAGGGCCCCGAGTTCCGTGCCCAGCTGGTTGGAGAGCAGGTGGATGACAAAGCCGCGGGTCGATTTGGCCAGGCCCACGGTCCGCAGGTCGCAGTAGGCGCTATTGCCCGCCACGGCCACGTCGTCGAGCAGCACCGGCCGGGGCTTCAGCTCCAGGTCGGGCTGGGTCAGCAGGGCGCTCAGCGGCAGCAGCAAGGGCTCAAACCCCAGGCTGGACACGCGCACGGTATCGGCCGCGTACGCGGCTTGGGCCGCGAGTTGGTAGCGCCCGTGCTTGTCGCCCACGGTGCCGAGGTTGCGCCTGGGCAACCCTAGGTTGACGAGGGGCACCGGTTCGTGGGTGCTGGCGCTGCGGATGGTCCCGCTAATGGTTTGGGCTTGGCTGGAAACCGCCCCGAGCACGGTAACGGCCGCCAAGGCGGCACAAGGCAGAAAGGAAGAACGCACGTGAATAGAAAGTAAGTAAACGTGCCCACGCCGCTACTGCTGACGTGGGCACGTGCAATGATAATGCATATGGTACTGCCGACCAGCCGAAAACTGCATTTCGGACCGGGAAAGTCACAAACGGAGCTACTCTGCCGCCGGCAGCACCGTGCCACGCACCTCGCCGAAGCCGATGCGCAAGTCGTCCTTCTGGCAGAAACCGCGCATCACCACCGTGTCGCCGTCCTGAATGAACTTGCGCTGCGAGCCGTCGGCCAGCGTCAGGGGCTTGGTGCCGCGCCAGGTCAGCTCCAGCATCGAGCCGTAGGAATCGGGCGCGGCGCCGCTGATGGTGCCCGAGGCGTACAGGTCGCCGATTTCCAGCGGGCAGCCGTTGCTGGCGTGGTGGGTGAGCTGCTGGGCCATGCTCCAATACATGTCCTTGTAGTTGGTGCGGCTGATAACGGTTTCGGGGCCGCCCTGCGGGGCCAGGCTCACCTCCAGCTGAATGTCGAAGTTGTGGGCGCCGGTTTGCTGCAGATAGGCGAGGGGCTCGGGCTCCTGCGCCGGCCCGGCCACCCGGAAGGGCTCCAGCGCGTCGAGGGTCACCACCCAGGGCGACACGCTGCTGCCGAAGTTTTTGCCCAGAAACGGCCCCAGCGGCACGTACTCCCAGCTTTGCAGGTCGCGCGCCGACCAGTCGTTGAACAGAATCAGCCCGAAAATATGGTCTTCGGCCTCGGCCAGCGGCACCGTTTGGCCCATTTCCGTGGCCTGCCCCACCACCATCGACACCTCCAGCTCGAAATCCAGCTGCTGCGAAGGGCCGAACGTGGGCACTTGGGCGTCGGGCGCCTTGCGCTGCCCGTTGGGCCGGCGAATGTCGGTGCCGCTCACCACGATGCTGCTCGTACGCCCGTGGTAGCCGATGGGAATCCAGCGCCAGTTGGGCAGCAGGGCATTGTTCGGGTCGCGAAACATAGTGCCCACGTTCGTCGCGTGCTCGATGCTGCTGTAGAAGTCGGTGTAGTTCTGGGGCTTCACCGGGCGCAGCATCTGCACGTCGCGCTGGCGCAGCAGGCACTCGCGCATGGCGGCTTCCTGGTCGCGCAGCTCGCCGTTGTCGTGGCGCAAGATTTCGCTCACGCGCTGGCGCACGGCCCGCCACGCCGGCCGGCCCAGCTTGATAAACGCGTTCAGGGAGCGGCGCCGAAACACCTTGGGCTCGGTGGGCAAGTCCAACCCGCGGAAGTAGCCAAACTGGCTTACCGCGTACAAATCCAGCACGTACTCGCCAATGGCCACGCCCACGCGGGTGCCGCGCTCCTCAGTGTAAAACACGCCGAAGGGCAGGTTCTGGATGGGAAAGTCGCTGTGGGGCGGAATGTCAATCCAGGAGTGCAGGGCGGGGTCGTTGGGGTTGGCCATGAGGGTGGAAGGCGGAAAGGATGAGTAGGGCAAAGGTAGAAGCAGCCCGGTAATCACCGGAAGGGCTGCCCCAGAAGTTGCGCAGGGCTACTCCCTGTGGGCCGGGCAGCCGGCTACGAGCAACGGCTCAGCGCCGGCGCGCCGACAGCTCGGTGACGGGATTTTTAACCTGATTTTAACAAACTGATTAGTAGAACATTGTCAAGTATTATGACGTAACGATATATTGAGTAATATAGCGGATTGATAAGCACAGCCAGGAGACTTTTTTGTGCCTCTTGGTCAGAAGTAACACGTGCAATGAGTGCCGAAAAGGTAATTCTGCGTTACGCCCCGTTTGGCTATGTATGGCATTAGTCGCGTGGGGTTATTGGCAGTCAGCGGTTAATTTTTGGCTGCATGACTGATTGATCAAAAACATAGTTTCTGGAGTTGACCTTTGTTGTAATCGTCATGAAAACACAAGTCCGCATTTTTATTTTTTTAGTAGCGGCGCTTTTTCTGAATGCGTGTCATCACAAAGAAAAAGACCAAACCCCCGAGCCGAATCCTAAAATTCTGGTGTTTTACAAAACGGCCGGATTTTACCATTCGTCTATTCCGGTGGCCATTGAAGCGCTGAGGAAATTAGGCGCCGATAATAATATCAGCGTCGATACCACCAAAGTAGCGGCGAATTTTACGCGCGACAATTTAGCTAATTACAAAGCCGTCGTATTTCTGAGCACTACCGGCGACGTGTTAAACGATGCGCAGCAACGGGTATTCGAAGAATACATCAGGGCGGGCAATGGGTTTGTCGGCGTGCACGCGGCCACCGATACCGAATACGACTGGCCTTGGTACAACGGCCTCGTGGGCGCTTATTTCGATAGTCACCCGGCCATTCAACCGGCAACCATCGACGTGGTGGATAAAAACCACGATGCCACCGCGTTTCTGCCCGATTCCTGGCAGCGCACCGACGAGTGGTATAATTTCAAAAATTTAAATCCCAGCATTCAGGTCTTGGCGAATCTGAACGAGCAGTCCTACTCGGGCGGGATTCACGGCGCCTCACACCCCATTGCGTGGTACCACACCTACCAGGACGGGCGCGCTTTCTACACCGCCGGCGGCCATACGGAGGAAAGCTACCGGGAGCCGTTGTTTTTGCAGCACCTGCTCGGCGGCATTCAGTACGCCATGGGCGCCTCGCAGCGGACGCTGACTCCCAACCCAAATCCGACGTATTTGTGGACCAACCTGCTGGACCAAAACCTGTCGCAGTGGGATAAGTTTATCGGGGTGCCGCATTACACGGTGAACATCCCCGGCCACCCTAGTGGGGACGGAGTCAACGGCATTCCGCTGGGGCTGAACAACGACCCCCTGGAAGTATTTAAAGTCATTACGGAAAACGGCAAGCCTGTTCTGCAGATTTCCGGGCAGATATACGGCGGGCTGAGCACCAAGCAGGAATTCGGTAATTACCACTTCAAAGCCGAATTCAAATGGGGGACGCGCAAGTACGAACCCCGCCTAAACGACAAACGGGATAACGGCATCTTGTACCACGCCAAAGGCAGCCACGGCGCCTTCTGGAACGTGTGGATGCTCGCCCAGGAAATGCAGATTCAGGAAACCGATATGGGGGATTATTTTGCGCTCGGGCCGGGTATGGATGTAAAGTCTTCCTACCGAACCGTAGATAACGAATCGGCTTGGATGTACGACCCGACAGCGACCTTAAGACCGTTTGGCATGGGCCAGCCCGATGGCCGCTGCCGCCGGAGCCACAACAACGAAAAACCCCTGGGCCAATGGAATACCGTTGAATTGATTTGCCTGGGGCAAAAGAGCATCCACGTCGTTAACGGGCAGGTGGTGATGGTGCTGGAAAACTCGCGCGAGTGGAAGCCCGACGGCTCGCAAGGCCCGCTGACCAACGGCAAAATTCAGATTCAATCGGAGGCCGCCGAAGCGTATTACCGCAACATTCAGATCCGGCCCATTACGGAAATTCCCGCCGAATACCGCTAACAAGCACCGGGCCTCAACCAGCGCGCCCCGCCTCCGCCGAAACCGGCAGAAGCGGGGCGCGCCGCTGTTAGGATGCAACTGCTGCTTAGTTGGGCGTCGACACGGGCGCGGGCGGCTGCGGACGGCCTTCCTGCCCGGCCGGCTGCGGAGTCGTGGCCAGGTTCACCGCTTCCACGGCCCGGATTTCGGGCACGGCCTTCTTCACTGATTCTTCCACGCCGGCTTTAAGCGTCATCGGCGACATGGGGCAGGTGCCGCAGGCGCCGAGCAGCTCCAGGCGCAGCACCATATCCTCGCTGATGTCCAGCACGCGTACGTCGCCGCCGTCGGCTTTCAGGTACGGGCGGATGCCGTCGAGGGCGTGCTCGATGCGCGGCAGCAGCGGGTGTTCAAACAAAGTGGCGGTTGCAGACATACTTACGAGACACTTGACCGAAGCGCGAAGTTCGGACTTTCGCGGCACTTCGGCCGTTTACTTCATTTCGACCACCTGCGTGCGCGGGGCCACGTTGTTGCGGATGGACACGGCCCGGGCCACCGATTCGGCCAGCTGCTCGAAGATCGGGGCTACGGCCGAGGAGGTTTGTAGCACGGCCGGAATGCCCTGGTCGCCGTTTTCGCGGATGCCCTGCACCAGCGGAATTTCGCCCAGCAGCGGCACCTCGTGCTTGGCGGCCAGCGCGGCGCCGCCGCCTTGCCCGAAGATGTAATACTTGTTTTCGGGCAGCTCCTCGGGCGTAAACCAGGCCATGTTCTCGATGATGCCGAGCACGGGCACGTTGATCTGCGGCTGGCGGAACATCTGCAAGCCCTTCTGCGCGTCGGCCAGGGCCACTTTCTGCGGCGTGGTCACGATGACGGCGCCCGTCACGGGCAGCGTCTGCACCAGCGTCAGGTGAATGTCGGAGGTGCCGGGGGGCATGTCGAGCAGCAGGTAGTCCAGTTCGCCCCAGTCCACCTCGGTGATGAACTGCTTTAGGGCCGACGAGGCCATGGGCCCGCGCCACACGATGGCCGACTCGGCCGGGGCCAGGAAGCCGATGCTCATGATTTTGACGCCGAACCGCTCGATGGGCTCGATCAGGTTGCGGCCGTCTTCGCTCTGGAACACGTGGGGGCGCGAGTCCTCCACGCCGAACATCACCGGCATCGAGGGGCCCGAAATGTCGGCGTCGATCAGGCCGACTTTGGCGCCGGAGCGGGCCAGGGCCACCGCGAGGTTGGCCGTGACGGTGCTCTTGCCCACGCCGCCTTTGCCCGAGGCCACGGCAATGATATTCTTGACGCCGGGCAGCACGTCGCGGTTCTGGCGCATGGTCGTCACGCGCGAGGTCATGTTCACGGTCACCTCCGCGTCTTTGTCCACCATCGTGTGGATGGCGCGCACGCAGGCATTGTGAATCAGCTCTTTGAGGGGGCAGGCGGGCGTGGTCAGCACCACGGTAAACGCGACGTTGCGGCCGTCGATTTGCACGTCCTCAATCATGTTGAGCGTGACGAGGTCCTTGCCCAGATCGGGCTCCTCGACGTAGCTCAGGGCTTTCAGTACAGCTTCTTTCGTGATGCTCATGGCAAACTTGCGGGCGGCCAGTCGGGCCCCCATCCGGCAAAGATAACCCCGAAACGGGCGGGGACGTGCGCTGAAAACCGGAAAAGGCCGCGGGCGGTTTGGCCGTGGGCCTAGGCTGCCGGCCCGCCCGCTCCCGCGGCCCCAACTTTTAGGCGGGCGCCCTACTTTGTGGGTAGCTTTGTAGTCCCGCCGCACCTGTCACCTCCTATTGCCCCGCGTTTTGGCCCTCATCCCCAAAGAAACCATTGACCAAGTCCTCCATTACGCCGACATCGTGGAGGTCGTCGGCGACTTTGTCTCGCTGAAGAAGAAGGGGCAGAACCTATGGGCCTGCTGCCCTTTCCACCACGAAAAGTCGCCTTCCTTCTCGGTGGCGCCGGCCAAGGGCATTTACAAGTGCTTCGGCTGCGGCAAGGCCGGCGACGTGGTGCGCTTCGTGATGGACATCGAGTCGGTGAGCTACCCGGAGGCTATCAAGTGGCTGGCCAAGAAGTACGGCGTCGAAATCAAGGAAGAGGAAAAGACGCCCGAGCAGCAGCTGGCCCAAAACGAGCGGGACTCGCAGTACATCGTGTCGGATTGGGCGAAGAACCGCTACAAAACGCTGCTGCGCGACTCCGAAGAAGGGGAGAGCATCGGCTGGGCCTACCTCAAGGAGCGGGGCCTGAACCAGCAGACCATCGACACCTTCGAGCTGGGCTACTCGCTGGATAAGTGGGACGACGTGCTGACCACGGCCCAGCAGGCGGGTTTCGACGTGAAGTTCCTCGAGAAAACCGGCCTCGTGATTAAGCGCGAGGAAGACGGCCGGCGCTACGACCGGTTCCGCGGCCGGGTGATGTTCCCGATTCACAACATTTCGGGGCGCGTGGTCGGCTTCGGGGCGCGCACCCTGCGCCGCGACGAAAAGGCCGGGGCCAAGTACCTGAACTCGCCCGAGTCGGAAATCTACCACAAGTCCGACGTGCTCTACGGCCTCTACCAGGCCAAGCAGGCCATCCGGCAGGAGGAGCTGTGCTACTTGGTGGAGGGCTACCTCGACGTCATCAGCCTGCACCAAGGCGGCGTGAAAAACGTGGTGGCCTCGTCGGGTACCTCGCTCACCGAAGGGCAGATCCGCCTCATCAGCCGCTACACCGACAACGTGACGGTGCTCTACGACGGCGACGCGGCCGGCATCCGGGCGGCCCTGCGCGGGCTCGACATCATCCTGGAAAACGGGCTGAACGTGCGCGTGGTGCTCTTCCCCGACGGCGACGACCCGGACTCCTACATCCGCAAGGTGGGGGACCAGCGCTTCCGCCGCTTCGTGGAGGAAAACAGCCAGGACTTCATCAGCTTCAAGACCCGGCTGGTGGCCAAAGACGCCGCCAACGACCCGGTGAAAAAGGCCGAGGCCATTCGGGAGGTGCTGCAAAGCATTGCCAAGGTGCCCGACCCCTTGAAGCGCCAAGTGTTTCTGCAGCAAACCTCCGTCACCTTCCACATCGACGAGCAGGTGCTCATCGACGCCTACAACAAGCAGGTGAAGCAGGCCGCGCCCGGCCCGCGCCCCGGCGGTGCGGGCGGTGCCGCGGCGGGCAGCCCCGCCCGCACCAGCGGCAACAACGCTGCCCTGCGCCCGGCCAGCAGCGGCGCCTCGGTGCAGCCCGGCGGCCAGCTCACCGGCATCAGCCCCCGGCCCACCAGCCCCGGCTACGACGACTCCATGCCCGACGAGGCCTACGGATTCATGGGCGACGAGGAAGGCGAGCCCACCGGCGACGCCCTCGACCTGGAACCGGTGCCCGACGTGCAGCAGGCCTGCGAGCGGGAGGTGGTGCGCCTCATCCTGAACTACCCCGCCCAGCCCCTGGCCGACGGCGTGCCCGTGGCCGAGTACTTGCTGGGGCAGGTCGACGAGACGCCCTTCCGCACCCCGCTCTACGCCGATTTGCTGCACCTCTGCAACCAAGCCGTGCAGGCCGGCCGCTTCCCCGACGCCCGCGAGCTGGTGCGCCACGAGCGCGGCGACATCCGCGCCGCCATTACCGACCTGGTGACGGAGCTGCACGAGCTGAGCCCGAACTGGATAACCCACCAGATCTACGTGCCGCGGGAGCTGGACCAGCTGCAAACGGCCTGCGAAAACGCCATTCTGCGCCTGAACAAGTGCAACGTGGAGCGCGAGCTGACCGAGTGCCTGAACACCATGAACTCGCTCAACCCCAACCAGGTGGAGGAGTACCTGGCGCAGATGGCCATCTTCAAGAGCCTCAAGCAGCTGGACATGCAGTTGGCCGGGTTGCTGGGCACCATTATTTCGCGGTAGGAGTGAAGCGCAGCCGGCCTGGCGCTGCTGGAGGATAGGCCTTTGGATGCTCCACCGTGTGTTGGGCTGTAGCACGAGCTGCAGCCGTGTTTCTCTGCGCAGGCATGTTACCTTTACCCATCAGCGAATGGAAAAGGTGAGCGGCACGAAAACGGTATCGGCCCGGGAGGTAGGGACAAACCGCAACCGAGCTAATACCCGTTGGCCTTCTGCCTCAATCGCGGCCAGCGCGGCCTTTTCTTCGCCTGATTCAGCCAGCGTAAAGGAGCGGCGTACCAGCACTGCGGGTGGCGCTGTGCCATCAGGCCCCACCACAAGCCGGAAAGTAAACATTCCTTCGGCCTGGGCGCGCAGGGCCGGTGCCGGATACTGAATCTTCCCTTGCAAGGACTGCCAAAAGCGCAGGTGTTGTTCGTGCCGCTGCATGCTATCGGTTGCTAGCCAGAAGCGGGGTACTTCCACCAGCGGTTTAGGTGGTTGAGGGGCTTTTGCCGGCACATACGGCGGCGGTAGCCCGCGCTGCACCCGCACCGGCTTGCCCGGCGCCACGTGCACGCCCGAGGTCTGGGCCACGGCCAGCGAAGCGGGCAGCAACAACGGCAATAGGGACAGAGGGTAGCAGTGCTTCATACAGCCGTGCCAACGCGGTGCAGGGTGCAGAAATTGCCCGGGAGCTAGGTTAACCAGCCTCTGCGTACAACTGCGAAACCTCCGCGCACCGCTGCGGGAACCCGGCCCCGCGGCGCCCGCCCAAATCCGCCGAATCCTGTTCGGCATCCGTGGCCTTTGTGGTCTATCTTCGCCCCACTCGCAGCTATGTGGAAACGCGCCAACCTCAGCCGGCTCATGCTGGCCATCCTCCTTTCGGTGCTCAGTTTGGGCATCGGCATGGCCGGCTTCATGCTCATCGAAGGCTACACCTGGTTGCAGGCCTTCTACATGACTGTCATCACCATCAGCACCACGGGCTTTGAGGAAGTCAAGCCGCTGTCGGAACGCGGGGAGCTGTTCGTGTCGCTCTACATCCTCTACAACCTGGTGGTGGTGGCCTACCTCGTGTCGGTGCTCACCCAGTACCTCTTCGACGGCGAGCTGCGCAACCTCTTCAAGATGTTTATGACCGATCAGGAAATTCGCCACATCCACGGCCACGTCATCGTCTGCGGCTTCGGGCGCAACGGCAGCAAGGCCTACCACGAGCTGCGCGCCAACGGGGCCAAAGTCGTCATCATCGAGCAAAGCCAGGAACTGATGCGGGCCAACGCCGAGGCGTTGGGCAACGGGGCCGTGCCAGTGGTCTTCGGCGACGCCACGGCCGACGAAACGCTCAAGCAGGCCGGCATCGAGCGGGCCAGCGCCCTGATTTCGGCGCTGCCCAAGGACGCCGACAACGTGTTCGTGACCCTGACCGCCCGCGAGCTGAACCCCCAGCTGAAAATCATTGCCCGCGCCTCGCTCAAAACCTCGGAAAGCAAGCTGCTGCGCGCCGGCGCCGACTCGGTGGTGATGCCCGACGAAATCGGCGGCTCGCACATGGCCAATCTGGTGATGCGCCCCGAGGTCATCCGTTTCCTGGAAATGATCAGTGGCCTGGGCCCCAACCGCCTGCGCCTGGAAGAGTTGTCGTACCAGGACCTGCGCCCCGACCTGCGCGGCCGCTCCATCCGCGAGCTGGACGTCCGCTCGCGCACCGGCGCCACCGTCATCGGCCTCAAAGACAGCGCCGGCCGCTTCGAGGTCAGCCCCGCCGCCGATTTTCGCCCCGCCCAGGGCGACGTGTTGCTCCTGCTCGGCACCGACGAGCAGATCATGCGCGTGGTGCAGGAGCTGCGGCGGTGAGTGAGGGGACTAACCCCGAATCGACGACCTGCGGCCGCCCTGCCTGCGCAGCATAACGGCCGGCGCGGCGCGCTTGCCGTGCCGAATCAGCTATTCTCCCCATTATCTTTGTGGTCCATCTGCTTAGTCGCTCCGGCCTGTGAACGTTCTTCAGCTCTGTCCCCGCGTCCCGTTTCCGCCCACCGACGGCGGCGCCATTGCCATGTACGACGTGGCCGCCGGGCTCGTGCGGGCCGGCCACACCGTGACCTTGCTCGCGGCCAACACGCCCAAGCACCGGCAGGCCGCCGACGCGCTGGCCCACCTCGGCCCGAGCCTGCGCCTGGTGACGGTGGACGTGGACACGGCGCTTTCCCCGCTCAAGGCTCTGCGCAACCTGCTCTTCAGCCCGCATCCCTACAACGTGGAGCGCTTCATGTCCGAGGCCCTGGCCGCCAAGCTGGCCGAGCTGCTCACCACCGAGCCGTTCGACGTGGTGCAGATGGAAGGCACTTTCGTGGCTTGGTACGTGGACGTGGTGCGGCGCGTGGCGCCCGGCGTGCCCACCGTACTGCGGGCCCACAACGTGGAGCACGAAATCTGGGACCAGCTGGCCCGCAACGAGCGGCAGGGGCTCAAGGCCGGCTACCTGCGCCACCTGGCCCGCCGCCTCAAGCGCTTCGAAGCGCAGTACCTGCCCCGCTTTTCGGCCGTGGCCGCCATCACCGAGCCCGACCAGCGCCGCCTGCGCCAGTTGGGCTGCCAGGAGCCGGTGGTGTTCATCCCCGCCGGCGTCGACCTGACGCGCGTGCAGCCCGACCCCGGCATCAAGGCTCAACCCAAAACGCTGTTTTTCCTCGGCTCCCTCGACTGGCGGCCCAACCAGGAAGGGCTGGAGTGGTTTCTGCAGCACGTGTGGCCCGAAGCCCGCCGCAACCACCCCGAACTGGTGCTCCACGTGGCCGGCAAAAACATGCCCGACCACATCCGCGACCTGCGCGTGCCCGGGGTGCAGGTGCACGGCTTCGTGGAGTCGGCGCCGGTGTTCATGCAGCAGTACGAGGTGATGATTGTGCCGCTGCTTTCCGGCGGGGGCATGCGCGTGAAAATCATCGAGGGCATGGCCCTGGGCAAGTGCATCATCAGCACGGGGCTGGGCTCCGAGGGCATTGCCGTGCGCCACTTGCACGACATCCTGGTGTGCGACGACCCGCAGCAGTGGATTGAGGTGCTGCGCCAGTACTGCCACGGCGAGTTTTGCTACAAGGGCGTGGGCGAGCAGGCCCAGCGCACCGCCCGCCTGCTCTACGACAACGATAAGGTGGTGCAGCGCTTTGTGGAGCTGTACCGGCGCGTGGGAGCGGGCGAAGCCGTAGCTTTGCCGCCCCGATGAAGCTTCTCGTCCTGCTGTCCCGCTTTCCGTATCCGCTCGACAAGGGCGACAAACTCCGCGCGTTTCACCAGCTGCGCTACCTCGCCCGGCACTTCGAGCTATGCCTGTTCGCCCTCAGCGACGAGGACGTGACCCCCGAAGCCCACGCGGCCGTGGCCCCGCTCTGCCGGGGCGGCGTGCACGTGCACCGGCTGCAGAAGCCCGGCATTGCCGCCAACATGGCCTTGGCCGGCCTCAAAGGCCAACCCTTCCAGGTCGGCTACTTCCACGACGCGGCGGCCCAGCGCCGCCTGGCCGAGGTGGTGCGCCAGTTCCGGCCCGAGCGCGGCTACTGCCAGCTGATTCGCATGGCCGAGTACGCCCGGCCCCACGCCCGCGCCGTACCCTTCACGCTCGATTACATGGACGTGTTTTCGACCGGCATGCAACGCTGGGCCAGCAAGGCGCCCGTGTGGCAGCGCCCCGTCATGGCCCTGGAAGCCCGCCGCCTGCAGCAGTACGAGGCCCGCGCCTTCGACTGGTTCCGCCACCACACCATCATCAGCGACCAGGACCGGCAGCTCATCGACCACGAGCAGCGGCAGCGCATTCAGGTGGTGCCCAACGGCATCGACACCGAGTTTTTTCGGCCCGGCGCCGTGGCGGCCGACGAACCGTTCGAGCTGGTGTTCTGCGGCAATATGGCCTACCACCCCAATGTGGAAGCGGCCGAGTGGCTGGCCGAAGGCATCCTGCCCGCCGTGCAGCGCCGCCACCCCGCGGCCCGGCTGCTGCTGGCCGGCACCACGCCCGCGGCCCGGGTGCTGGCCTTGCAGTCCGACAGCGTCAAAGTCAGCGGCTGGCTGCCCGATATCCGCACGGCCTACGCCTCGGCGCGGGTATTTGTAGCGCCCATGCGCACCGGCACCGGCCTGCAAAACAAGCTGCTCGAAGCCATGGCCATGGGCCGACCCAGCGTCACCACCCCGCTGGCCAACAACGCCCTCGGCGGCACGCCCGGCCAGCACCTGCTCGTGGGCGCCGACACCGCCGGGCTGGCCGAGAGCATCTGCCAGCTGCTGGACCGCCCTACCGAAGCCGAGGGCCTGGCCCTGCAGGGCCGCGAGTTTGTGCGCGAACGGTACACCTGGGAAGGCACCACCGAGCGGCTGGCGCGGCTGCTGGCAGAATAGGCCCCGTTTGCTCCGCTAGGCAGCGGGGCAAGATGAGATAGTGACGCTAAAGAAATCAGGCTAGATTCTGACAAAAACAGCTTGTCACCAATGTCTACGTGCTAGCCAACAGTGTGACAAATATTGTCACACTGTTGCTCTTTCAGTGTTTAATTGTGACAGTTGTGTCACATTGTCTGTCTAGCCTTAGCCTGTTGTGACAACCTCGTATTTAGCATCGCGTAGGCAGGCATAGCCGGTAATTTTGGAAAGGAAATCTGCTGGCGGCTCTGTTTCCTTAGCTATGCCAAGTCATCTGCCGCGTACCGATTCGTTGACCGTTCTGGTGCGGGCCCACTTTGCCCTGACCCAAAGCGAGCTGGCCCGCTTTGTCGGCGTTGGGCGTACGCTGCTGGCCCACGCCGAAGCCGGCCGGCGCAATTTGCCCGAAGCGGCCTTTCGTCGCCTGCTGGTGCTGGCGCGCCAATTGCCGCCGCCGGAAGGAGAGGGGCCGTCGGCCCCGGAAACGCTTCACTTCCTGGCCGGAACGGCTGCTGCGGACACCCTCGCGCTGTTGCAGCGCCGCCGGGAAGTGCAGGCTGCCCTGGTGCAGGAGCAATCGGTGCTGGACAAGCGCGGGCTGCTGCAACTAGCCTACGAGCGTCGCCGCTGGGCACTCACGACCTTGCCCGTGGCGCTGGCTGCACCCATCGACCCCGCGTCCCGCTGGGCCGCGGCTACCCCCAATGTGGCCCAGGACCTGGGCTGGCTGGGAGAACTGGCGCGGGAAACGGCCCAGGCCACCGAGCCTTTTTCGGCTACCGAGCAAGCGCTGCGAACGGCTCGGCTGCGCGGCTTGGAAGCCGAACTAGCGGCCCTCGACGCATTCTTAGTCGGTACAGCCGGGGCCAAATAGCGCCGGCTCGGGCGTTGAGCGGCTGAATCAGAGGCCCGGGCGCGCGTAGAGTGGCCGCGGCGAACTGCCCTGGGAATTGTTGCTGCGGGCGACGCAAAGCAGGGCTGCTGCTTGGGTAGCTTCCCAATCGTGGCCGCAGCCTAACAACTGTTCGGTCACTACCGCCAACGATTCCGGCCGGGCCGTTAACTTTGTGGAGCCGCTGGCGGTTGTCAGCCCAGATTCCCACCGCGGCCCGCTTCCCCTGGCCGGCCGCCCTTTCTCCGCAAGCCATGCTTGACCCCATCGAAGACGCCATTGCCGACATCCGCGCCGGCAAAGTGGTGGTAGTAGTGGACGACGAAGACCGCGAAAACGAAGGCGACTTTATCTGCGCCGCCCGCTGCGCTACGCCCGAAGTCATCAACTTCATGGCCACCCACGGCCGCGGCCTGGTGTGCGCCCCGCTCATCGAGGACCGCTGCGAAGAGCTTGGCCTGGAACTGATGGTGGGCCGCAACACCGCCCTGCACGCGACGCCCTTCACCGTGTCGGTGGACCTGTTGAAGAACGGCGTGACCACCGGCATTTCGGCTTCCGACCGTTCCAAGACCATCCTGGCCCTCATCGACCCCGAGACCAATCCGGAAGAACTGGGCAAACCCGGCCACATTTTCCCGCTGAAAGCCCGCAAGGAAGGCGTGCTGCGCCGCGCCGGCCACACCGAAGCGGCCATCGACCTTTCGCGCCTGGCCGGTTTTGAGCCCGCCGGCGTGCTCGTCGAAATCCTGAAGGAAGACGGCGAAATGGCCCGCCTGCCCGAGCTGCGCCAGATTGCCGACAAGTGGGGCCTGAAGCTGATTTCGGTGCAGGACCTGATCAAGTACCGCCTGCAGAAGGAAAGCCTCATCGACCGCGAAATTTCGGTGAAGATGCCCACTCAGTGGGGCGACTTCGACCTGATTGCCTACACCCAGCGCAGCACCGGCGCCCAGCACCTGGCCTTGGTCAAGGGCGACATTTCGGGCGACGAACCCGTGCTGGTGCGCGTGCACTCCTCCTGCGTCACCGGCGACATCTTCGGCTCCTGCCGCTGCGACTGCGGCCCCCAGCTGCACCACGCCATGCAGCAGATCGAGCGCGAAGGCAAGGGCGTGCTCGTGTACATGAACCAGGAAGGCCGCGGCATCGGGCTGCTCAACAAGCTCAAGGCTTACAAGCTGCAGGAGCAAGGCCGCGACACCGTGGAAGCCAACCTGGAGCTGGGCTTCGGCATGGACGAGCGCGACTACGGCGTGGGCGCCCAAATTCTGCGCGACCTGGGCATCTCGAAGATGCGCCTGCTCACCAACAACCCCCGCAAGCGCACCGGCCTCATCGGCTACGGCCTCGAAATCGTGGACACGGTGCCCATCGAGGTGGCGCCCAACGAGCACAACGAGCGGTACCTGACCACCAAGCGCGACAAGCTGGGCCACACCATCCTCACCAAGGACCGCGGCCCGCACCCCGCCCAGGCTGCCGCCGAAATGCTTTCCTCCGCCGAATAGCCCGAGCTTACGGCAATCAACAAAAAGCCCGCGTCCGCACTTGGATGGGGGCTTTTTGCTGCTGTAAACATGAAATATTGGTCCGCCTGATTGAGCCGTACCGGCGCGGCTGCGGCACCGGTTTTGGTGGCTGAAACCACAGCGCGCCAACCGGTTTCTGGGATACCGACTGTGCCAGGAGCAAGGGGCTGATTGACGACCTCTCCGGCGCAGTCAAACCCCAGCCATATCTTCCGTGCGATTCTGCGAGCAGCGCAGACCAGCGGGCAGCTCGGCAAGACTAGGCAGGCAAAACAAGATGCCTGCGATACTGCCCATAACCGTGCTTATATCAACGATATTCGGCGTATCTTATTAGGGCTATGAAAGCCCATGTTGCGCGCACGTTGCTGGCCGGCTTGGCGGCCGCTTTTCTCTGGAGCCCGGGCGCCCGGGCCCAGCGCCCCCTGGTGCAGCAGTTTGCCTATAGCACCGTGCTGCTCACCTCCGGCGACACGCTGCGCGGGCCCCTCACGTACTACGCCGACCGCGACTTACTGCTGGTGCAGCAGGCCGACCGCTCGGTGCGCACGGCGTCGGCGGCTATGGTGCGGGCGTTTGCCGTGCGCGGCGAGCTGACGGGCGCGGGCGAGTACCTGGACATGCCCGCCGAGCTGCCCGAGCCGCGCCGGACGCCGGCGCTGAGCAGTGCCCAGGGCGCGCCCCTGCCCGCGCTGCTGCCCCAGCGGGCCGAGCCGAATGCCACGCGGGTATTTCGCAGCCTGCGCTGGAATCACGGGGCGGAGTACGCCGACTACCGCACGCCCGCCTTCTTCGAGCAGCTCAGCGCCGGCCCGACGCTGCTGCTGCGGCGTCAGCAGCTCGTGGAGCGCCCCGTGTCTTCCACCGACCCCATGTTTCTGTCGGCGTATCCCGCCGGGGGACTGCCGCGCGGCACGGTGGGCTACATCGTGTCGGCCCAGAGTCAATTTTTTCTGGCGACTCCGGCGGGCGAAGTGCTGGCGCTGCGCAACCCGCGCCGGCACCTGCTGGCCTATTTTCAGGCCGAGGCCGCGCAAATCGAGGAGTATGCGCGGCAGCAGCGGCTCAGCTTCAACACCTCCGACGACCTGGCGCGCCTCGTCAGCTACGCCAACGCCCTGCGCCGCCAAGCCGCCGACGCGCGCTGACCGGGCCTACTTGCGGCCGCAGCCGCAGCTCCAATTCTGCGTGCCGGTGCCCGTGGTCAGCTCGATGTCGAGCTGCCCGGCTTTGTCGACGGTGGAAAACGTCGTCTTGACCGCGCCGCGCTCGGCGAAATAGCCCGTGAGCCAAGTTACTTGCCGGGTGGCCGGGTCGTAGGTGTAGCGGCCGGTGGTGTTGCCGTCGAGGTAGCGGTAGGTGCCGTTGGCGTTGAGCTGAATGACGCCCTTGGGAATGAAGTTCAGGCGCTTGCCGCTGGCGTCCCAGGCGTTGTGGGTGCAGCTGTAGTCGCCGTAGACGAGCTGGGCCGCGGCCATGGGGCCGGCCATGCGCATGCCGCCGGCTTTGGCGGCTGCGTCGGCTTCGGTGCGGGCCTGCAGGGCGGCAGCGGCGCGGGCCCGCACGGCCGCGGCTTCGGCCTGGGCGCGCTCCTGCGGGCTCGGGGCCGCGGTGGGCGCGGGGGAAGGCGTTTGGGCGGTGGCCGCCCCGGCCAGTGCCAGGAGCGCGCCGGTAAGCAAAGTAGTAGTCAGACGCATGCGCATCGGGCGACGGCGGAAAAGCTACCGTCCGTGCGTAAAGGTAGGGGCTACAGGTCGCGGGTGCGCAACACGGCCGCACTCAGCAGCCAAAACAGCGCCGCCCAGGCCAGGGCGACGGGCACCGCCTCGCCGGGCAGCAGGGCGCCGCTCGGGCCCAGCACGGTGTCGAGGGTTTGGGCAAAGGGCGAGGGCGTGAGGATGTCCAGGGCCTTGATGGGCAGAAACCGGTCGATGGTGTCGGGCAGAAAATAGCGGATCAGGCGCTCGGCCACCCACACGTAGAGCAGCAGGGCCACGATGGCCGGCGTGCTTTTGCGAATGAGCACGGCCAGCAGCGCCGCCAGCGACAGGTAGCCCAGCAACTGCGCCGCGTAGAGCAGCAGGGGCCGCGGGGCGGCGGCCAGCACCGCCGGCAGGCTGGCCCCGGCGGCCCGCGTCAGGCCAAAATACGCGCCCACCAGCAGCACCGACAATACGGCCCAGGCCACCAGCAGGGCCGTGACCAGCAGCTTGTCGAGCACCAGCTGCTCACGCGAGGCCCCGTCGATGACCTGCTGGCGGAAGGTGCGGTACTGAAACTCGTCGGTGATGAGCATGATGAGCAGAAACGCCGGCAGCAGGGAAAAATAGCTGGCCAGGTACGTCAGGTTGGTCCACAGCCCCGGCAGCGCGTACAGCGCCTGCCCCAGCTGCTGCCCGTTGACGTTGACGCCGCCGGCGCCGGCCACCGTGGCGGCCAGCAAGCCGGTAAACAGCAGCAGAATAACCCAGGCGGTGCGGTAGGGCAGCAGCTTGTGAAGCTCGGTGCGAAGCATAAGGTAAAATGCTGAGTTAGGAATGCTGAATCAGCTGCAAAAACTGGGTTTCCAGGCTGCGCGGCTCGTTGCTCAGGTGCGCCAGCGCCAAGCCTTGGGCGAAGAGGGCGCGGTTGAGGTCGGCGGGAGTATGACCGGCGGCCAGCGTGAGCGAGCAGGCTCCGCCGGGGGCGGGCTGAACGTCGTGGGCAAAGGGCACGGCCGCCAGGGCCCGCAGCAAGCTCTGCGGGTCGGCGTCGGGGGCCAGGCGCAGGTGCACGCGGTCGGTGGCGGCCAGAATGTGGCCGACCGGGCCGGCGGCGCGCAGTTGGCCATGGTGGAGCACGGCGGCGTGGGTGCACACCTTCTGCACTTCGTCGAGCAGGTGGCTGGCCAAGATGATGGTGCGGCCCTCACTGGCGAGGCGCTGGATGAGGCGGCGCACGTCGGCAATGCCCTGCGGGTCGAGGCCGTTGGTGGGCTCGTCGAGCACCAGCACTTCGGGCTGCCCGAGCAGGGCGGCGGCCAGGGCCAGGCGCTGCTTCATGCCCAGCGAAAAGCCGCGCACCGGCTCGTGCTGCCGCCCGGCCAGCTCCACCGTGTCCAGGGCCGCGTCGATGGTGGCCGGGCTGGCCCGCTTGGTGTCGGCCGTAATCTGCAGGTTCTGGCGGGCCGAGAGGTAGGGAAAGAAGTTGGGCGTTTCGAGCAGGGCGCCCACCCGGCGCCGCGCCGCGGCCGTGGGCGCCGCCCCGAACCAGCGTACCGCGCCGCTGCTGGCGTGCAGCACGCCCAAGGCAATGCCCAGGGTGGTGGTTTTGCCCGAGCCGTTCGGGCCCAGCAGGCCGAACACGCTGCCGGCGGGCACACTCAGCGAGAGGTCCTGCACGCCGGTGGTGCGGGCGTAGCGCTTGGTCAGGTGCTCAATGTCGAGGATGGCGGACATGCGGGTAGGCAGGGAAGGAGCAGGGAAACTATGCAGTTCGGGGGCGAATGGCCGGGTGCCGGCGGCAAGAAACCATCCATTACGGCGCCGCCGTCACCGTTAGCGGCTCCTGGCCCGTGAGGCGCAGCACCGGGTAGCGGCGGTAGCCCGGCTCCGAGTACTCCGAGCGGCGGTACACCCATTCCAGCTGCGCCGCGGCGTCTTTGGCGAAGGCGGCATCGGCTTTTTTCTGCGCTTCCAGCTGCTGGCGCAGCTCCGGGTGCTGGCGCAGCACCGCCGCGGCCAGGTCCTCGAACACGTAGTCGGAAAAGTGCTCCTTGCTCTGCAGGATGCTGTCGAAAAAGCCCCAGGCGAAAAAGGAATCGACGGCCTGCGGCTCCAGCGTTTCCACCAGGTAGCGGGCGGCGGGCTGGTCGAGGCGGGCCACAAAGTCGCCGCGGCGCAAGTGCTGGGTTTGACGCACCGGGCGCAGCTCCACTTTCGAGTGCACGTAGTGGCCTTCGAAGGGGCGCGGGGTGGTCTGGAACTCCTCGATGTACTGGGCCTCGACCTCCACGGTGGCGTCTTGGCTGAGGCGCTGCAGCTGCACGCCGTTGCGCCGCAGCCGCTCGATGATGGTTTCCCAGGCCTGCGGAATCAGGTAGGCGGCCGGCTTCGCCACCGACACGCCCGGGCGGTAGGTGTTGTAGTACTTCACCGGGCGGACGTAGGGCGCGGCGCGGTCGTAGTACAGCCGGGGCTGGCCGCTGACCTCGCTGGGCTTGGTGCGGCCCTCGTAGCCGCGAAACTGCACTTCGTCCACGGCCGACTTATCCAGCTGCCAGGTCAGCGGAAACAGCGTCTGGGCCAGCAGTTGCCGGTCGGCCTCGGCGCGGGCTTTCCCCAGCTCCTCGGCGTCGCGGTGCACGAAGTGGATGACCTCGTCGAGCAGGGCGTAGGTGGATTCCACGCGCGGCTTGAAAGGCTTGAGCATGTGCGTTTCGGGCATGAAGCCGATGCAATTGAACAAGGCCGCGTAGCCGGTGGAGTAGCGTGGCGAGTCGGAAAAGCCGATCAGCCCGCTTTCCGGGGTTTGTCCGTCGAAGTCCACGTAGGGCGTCATCGGCCACTGGCGCTTGTCCATGCCGCCGTAGAGGGCGGGCAGCAGGCGCTGCTGCAGGTACTGGCCCAGCACCGGGTGCAGCTTGTCCTTCTGCGAGGCAATGAGCGTCATGGTGTACTGGTAATCAGCGCCGTTGGAGGTGTGCGTCTCCACGAACACTTCGGGCCGCCAGCGCTGAAACAGCTCGGCAAAGGAGCGGGCGTTGCGCGACTCCTGCTTGATGTAGTCCCGGTTGAGGTCGTAGTGGCGGCCGTTGCCGCGGAAGCCGTACTGCTCGGGCCCGTTCTGGTTCACGCGGGTGGTGCGGTTGCGGTTCAGCATGCCGTCGACGTTGTAAACGGGCACCACCACCAGGGTCACGTTCTGCAGCTGCTCGCGCAGCTTGTTCTGCTGCAGGTAGTCGCGCACCAGCATCATGGAGGCGTCGATGCCCTCCGGCTCGCCGGGGTGGATGCCGTTCTGGATAAACACCACGCGCCGGTTTTTGCGCCGCACCGAGGCCGGGTCCGCGTCGCCGTCGAGGGAAATGACCACCTCGTGCAGCGGCTCGCCGCTGTCGGTGGGGCCGGCCGGGCGCAGGGTGAGTTCGGAGTAGGCCGCGTCGAGGCGCTGGTAGTAGGCCAGGCATTCGGCGTAGGTGGCCGTGGTGTTGCCGTTGCCTTTCTCGAAGGGCGTGCGCCAGTCGGGCTTGTCGGCGGGTGGGGAAGTCAGGGCGGCGGCTAGCATGAGGGTAGCAAGCATGGGAAACGTGTTCGGGGCGGCAAGATGCCACGAAGCGGCGAAAGTGCGTCGGCGCTATTTGCGCTGGCCACCGACCCGGCGCGTCTGGGGCGCGGCGGGCGGTACCGTCAGCTGCAGAATTCGTCGCAACGTTTGCTCGCTGCGCAACCGGGCCGACTGGTCGCGCACGTACGAGCGCCGCGTGGCCAGCTGCAGGTAGTACACCTTGGGGATGATGTTAATCCAGGTCGAGCGGTGGCCGTACAACTCTGCCAAAACGGTCTGCAGGCTGTCCAGGGCCGGGCCGGCCGCCACCGTGCTGCGGGCCAGCTCCTGCCATTTTCCGCGGTTGCGCGCGTAAAAACGCGCGGCCGTATCGGCGAATTGTATAGGCACGTAGGCTCCCGGATCTTGGTAACGGTACCAGTAGGCGCGCACCGTTTGCGGTTCGCGCACCACCGCCAGGCACTCATGGGGCCAGTCGTGGGCGTACGACAACCGCAGCGTGTCGCCCACCGCCAGGTCGCGGACCGAAATGGTATCGAAAGCAACGAGGACGCCGTGCTCGATGGGGGCGGAAGAAATCCGTCGACCGGAGGTGCAAGACGTGCCGCTGGCGACAACGGCCAGCCCGAAGCCCAGGCATGCCAGTTGCTGAAGCCCAAACCGGTGCGCTGCCGTGGACAAACGCGCCAACGCCTTAGTACCGCAGCCGGCTGGGCGGAAACAACTGATGGTCGGCGCTGTAGCGGCCCGGCCCGATGAGCAGCAGCCCCAGGAACACAAAGCCGTTTTCCACCGCGTGGGAGTAGCCGCTGAACCCCTCGCCGGTGGCCAGGTGCGACACAGCCGCCACCACCATCGTGATGAGCAGCGCCGCGCAGGCCCAGCGAAACAGCAGCCCGAGCACCAGCAACTGCCCGCCGATGGTTTCGGCCACGGCCGCGGCCAAGCCCCAGGCGGTGGGGGCAAAGCCGACGCCGAGGTGGCGCATTTCCCCGCCCAGCGCCGTCCATTTTTCCGGGCCGCCCATCAGCTTGGGGTAGCCGTGAATGACCATCATTACGCCCAGGCCCAGGCGCAGTACGAGCAGCCCCAGGTCGGCGTAGCGGTAACGGTTTTCGAGCAGGGGCATGGCGGCGGGCTAGGAGTGGGGGTGAGGGCGGCCCGCCCAGGAGGCTGCAGGTGGGGCAATGCGGCGGGCCGGCGTCGCCAAAGTACACAAACGCCCGCTGATTCGCAGCGCCAAAAGCCAAGTTCTACTGGTAAAGTATAATGCCGGTGATGCGCGTACCGGCCGGAATGTCGTCCTTGCGCAGCACCCGGCCCAGCGGCAGGCTGCGCCGGTCCAGCAGCCACGTCATGCCCACGCGCTCCGACACGGCCGCCACGTTGCCCTCGGCCTGCTCGATGGTTTGCACCCCGTAGGCCCGGCGCACCTCGCCGTAGGTACTGCCCACGCCCAGGCCCTCGGCCGTGCGGTAGCGCGCGTCCTGCACCTGCACGCGCCAGAGGCGGTTGCCGCCGTCTTCGATGGCGCCCACCAGCTCCAGCAGCAGGGGCGGGGTGCCGGCCGGCGCGTCGTCGGGGCGGTACTCGTAGGCAGGGTACTCAATGCCCTCCAAGCGCCGCGTGGTTTTCGTCAGGCTGCTCGACGGCAGCAGCGTCAGCAACTCGGCTTCGTTCATGTTGATGCGCAGCTGGCCCGCGTAGCCCGGCTTGAGCAGCAGGTGCTCGTCCTTGGCCAGTGGAATGGCCGCCGGGGCGGGAGCCGGCGCGGGAGCAGCAGCGGCCGGCTCGGCGGTGGCCGTCGGGGCCGAGGCCGTCGGTTCGGTGGAGGTGCAGGCCGACAGCAGGGCGAAGGCGGCGGGCAGGGCGGAGGCGAGGCGAAGCATACCCCAAACCTACTGCGGAGCAGGGGCATTTGCTGCCCGCACGTCCCGGTCACCCCGCCGCGCTCCGGCGGGAAAGTTTGAAAAACACGCCGTAAAATGCCGCCAATCAGTTTGATACGAAGCACGGCTCGCCCGCAAGCCAGCCGCCGCTACCTTTGCCGCCGTATTTACTGCCGACCAACCTGATTTTGCCCGTGAGTGCCGACGCCCCCAAGCAGCCGCTGATTCTGATTTCCAACGACGACAGCATTGCCGCCCCCGGCATTGCGGTGCTCGTGCGCGTGATGCGCCGCCTCGGCGAGGTGGTGATTGTGGCCCCCGCGGCCCCGCAGTCGGGCATGGGCCACGCCATTACCCTGAGCGAACCGCTGCGCCTCGACCGCAGCCAGCTGTTCGAGGGCATCGAGGCCTACACCTGCTCGGGCACTCCGGCCGACTGCGTCAAGATTGCCAAGCACCTCGTGCTGAAAGGCCGCCGGCCCGACTTGGTCGTGTCGGGCGTCAACCACGGCTCCAACGCCTCGGTCAACGTGATTTACTCCGGTACGATGTCGGCGGCGCTGGAAGCGGCCATTGAGGGGCTGCCCGCCATCGGTTTCTCGCTCTGCGACTTTTCGCACCAGGCCGATTTCTCGCACGCCGAGCCGTGGATTGAACACGTGGCCCGCGAGGCGCTTAGCAAGGGCGTGCCCGCCGGCACGGCCCTGAACGTGAACATTCCCAAGAAATCCGACGCGCCCATCGTGGGGGCCAAGGTGTGCCGGCAGGCCCGCGCCAAGTGGCAGGAAGAATTCGACACCCGCCAAGACCCGTACCGCCGGCCCTACTACTGGGTGCTCGGCAACTTCCTCAACGAAGAGCCCCAGGCCGAAGACACCGACGAATGGGCCCTGGCCCACAACTACGTGAGCATTGTGCCCTGCCAGTTCGACTTCACCCACCACGCCGGCCTGCGCGCGCTGCAGGGCGACTGGACGCTGCAGCTGCCCGGCCGCCCCACGCCCGCCGAGCCGGCCGAGCCCACGCCCGTCAGCCCCGGCGACTACGGCCCGGCCAACCCGCAAGGCTAGCGCAATAACGGCCCGACAATGCCCCGAAAACAACGACGCGCCCCGGTCCGCAAGGACCGGGGCGCGTCGCGTTTCAGGCCAGGGGTAGGCCTTACTGCTTCACCGTCGACTTGGTCGCCGTGCTCGAGGTCTGGGTCTTGGTCACGCCGCTGGGGGTGGTATGGGTCATCGTCTTGTGGTGCTGCGACGAGGACTTGTACTGGCCCGAGGTTTTGGTCTGGCCGCTGGGCGTGGTCATGGTCTTGGTCCGCGTCGACGTGGTGCCCGACTGGGTGGTCGTGGTGGTTTTGGTCGGCGTAGTTTGGGCCGAGGCTGCGGTGCTGAGCAGGGCGCCGGCGGCAAGCAGCAACAGGTACTTTTTCATGGTCGGAGTGGGGGGAATAGTTGAGATTAGGAGTTCAACGGGCAAAGCTGCCCGCGGGATGCATCCGCGGGGCCTAGCCTTCGGTGGTGGTCGTGGTGGTCTTCTGCATGTCACCCTTCTTCATCATCTTCTTGGTGTCCTTGGCGTCTTTCTTGGGCACGCCGGCGTCCTTGGCGTCCTTTTTCATCACCTTGCCGGCCTTTTTGCCGGTTTGGGTGGTTGAGGTCGTGGTGGTGGTGCTCGGCGTGGTTTGGGCCGAAGCCGCGGCGGCCGCGCAGCAGATGGCCGCTAGGAGCAGCAGGTACTTTTTCATGGAAGAAACGTGGGTTGAGGTGACGGTTGTGGCCGAAACGTAGCGCGGCGAAGTGAAGCTGGCGTGAGGGCGCAAACCCGGCCGCCGGCGTATCTTGCCCGCCCCGATTGTTTCGCTTCAACCATTCCCGTTATGCTATTCCCCGCATTGCCGCGGCGCGGCCGCTGGCTGCTCCGCCCGGCCCGGGCCCAGCAGCTCTACCGCACCCAGGAGCCGTTTGCTCACACCTATTCCATCGTGGCCCGCGACCCGAAAACGGGCGACCTGGCCGTGGCCGTGCAAAGCCACTGGTTTTCGGTGGGCACGGCCGTGTCGTGGGCCGAGGCCGGGGTGGGAGCCATTGCCACCCAGTCGTTTACCAACAAGTCCTTCGGGCCGCGCGGGCTGGCCCTGCTGAAAAGCGGCAAAACCGCCCAGCAAACCCTCGACGAGCTGCTGCGCACCGACGAAGGCCGCGACGTGCGCCAGGTGGCCATAGTCGACAGCAAGGGCAACGTGGCCACCCACACGGGGAAAAAATGCGTCGACATGGCCGGGCACCAGCAGGGCGCCGGGTTTTCGGTGCAGGCCAACATGATGCTTTCCGACAAGGTGTGGCCCGCCATGGCCCGGGCCTTCGAGCAAAACGCCCAGCTGCCGCTGCCCGAGCGCCTGCTGGCCGCCCTCGACGCGGCCCAGGCCCAGGGCGGCGACATCCGCGGGCGGCAGTCGGCCGCGCTGCTGGTGGTGCGCGCCCAGGCCTCCGACGCGCCCTGGGACGACCGGCTGGTGGATCTGCGCGTGGACGACGCCCCGGAGCCGCTCAAGGAGCTGCGCCGCCTGCTGCAGCTGCAGCGCGCCTACGACCACATGAACGCCGGCGACCTGGCCGTGGAGAAAAACGACATGCCCGCCGCCGTGCGCGAGTACCAGGCCGCCGAGCAAGCCTTCCCCCACAACTTGGAAATGCGCTACTGGCACGCCATCACGCTGGCCAACAAGGGGCAGGTGGCCGAAGCCAAAAAGCTACTGCAGCCCATTTTTCGGCAGGAGCCCAACTGGCGCACCCTCACCGAGCGCCTGCCCAAAGTGGGCCTGCTGACCGTGCCGGAAGCCGAGCTAAAACAAATTCTAGCCCTGAAATAAGCCGCCACGCGGCCCGTTCAAGCCACGTTCGGCCCCGCGGGCGCGTCTGTGGTCTACCCGCTTTCTATTCTTGCTTATGCCTTTTCTGATTCGTTTGCTCTGCCTGCTGCCCTTGCTTGGCGCCGCCACCTTGCCCGCGCCCGACGCTGCCAAGCCCAAGGCCGTGACCGTGTATCTGGTGCGCCACGCCGAAAAAGGCCCGCTGACCGACCCGCAGAAGCCCACCGAGCAGCCCCTGAGCGCCGCCGGGGAGCAACGCGCCCAAGCCCTGCGCGACGCGCTGCGCAAAGAGCCCATCGTGGCCGTGTACTGCACCGACACCAAGCGCACCCGCGACACGGCCGCGCCCTTGGCCTCGGCCCGCAAGCTCAACCCCGAGTCGTACGTGGCCGACGCGCCCGGCCTGGCCGCGCTAGCCACCCGCATCCGCCAGGTGACGCCGGCCGGCAAAGCCGCCTTGGTGGTGGGCCACTCCAACACGGTGCTCGAAACCATCGAGGCCCTGGGCGCGCCGCGGCCCGTCAAGGCCATCGGCGACGACGAGTTCAGCTACCTGTTCGAGGTGAAGCTGCCGGCCAGCGGCGGCCCGGCCACGGCGACGGTGCGCCGCTACGGGGCGCAGCTGAAGTAGCCCGATGAACCTGCACCTGCCGTTAGTCGGCCTGCTGCTGTTAAGCGCGGCGGGTGGCCCGGGCCGGGAGGCCCCGCGTGCGGCAGTCCGGCGCGCATCCGGCCTGAGCCATTGGCTAACCTCCAACCGGCGCTGGCGCGGCACCATCGGCCAGCTGCCCGTGACGCTGCAGCTGGATTCGGGCCACCTGGGCTGCCGAGGCGAGTACGCCTACGACCGGCTGGGGCGCGCCCTGGACCTGACGCCGAAAGCCTCCGAGCCGCGCCCGCCCCGGGTGTTTGAGGAACGCGCCCCGGATGCATTCCGCGTGACGGGCTGGCTGCAGCTCGACGCGCCGGCTGGCCCCGCCATTACCGGTACCTGGCGCAGCTCCGACGGCCGCCGTTCGGTTCCGCTTGCCCTGCGCGAGAACTACCACGACGCGGCCCACTACGAGCTCGAAACCTGGCAGCTGCGTTGCCCGGTTTCCCGCCCCGACGCCACCCGCCCGGCCGGCAGCTGGACGCACTACGAGCAAAGCTACCTGCGCGTGCGCCTGCCCGGCCACCCCGCCGCCGAGCAGCGGCTACGGCGGGTGCTGGGGCCGCCCGTAGCCGCGTCTGCCGTGAAAAACCGCCTGCAGACCGCGCTGCTGGGCAAGCCGGCCGGCTACCTGCGGGAAGAGGCCCTGTACGTCGTATGCAACACCAACTACCTGCTCTCGGTGGTGAGTTGGCACAAAGAGCTAAACCCCACCGCGAATACCATTGACGAGTGGACGGACGTGCGCAACTTCGATCTGCGCACCGGCCGGGAGCTGCAGCTACCCGACCTGCTGCGCCCCGGCTACCAACCCCGGCTGCGGCAACTGCTGCTCGGGAAGCTGGCCGCGGTGTGGAAAACCGGGGGCTACGGCCGCGTCGGGGCCGATGGCAAGCTGCCTCGCAGCGGCTTCAGCGTGGTGCCCACCGGCCTGCAATTCAGCTACGACCAGCGCGACGACGCCAGACTGGTCTGGGCCGGCTCCGTGCGCACCGGCCGTCAAATCGGCGTAGCGCTGAGCTACCGGGAGTTGCTGCCGCTGATCCGGCCCGACGGCCCGCTGGCGGCTATGCTGCGGGAGCGGGGGCTGGCTGCGGATGCGGCGTCGGCCCAGGAACTAAGCCGCTCAGCGGGTAAATAACCCCCCGAGTATGCTTATTCACCGCTTGCGCTATACCGGCCTATGGTCGCTGCTGCTCGGTCTGGGCGCCTGCCAGCAGTCCGATTCCCACTCCGCCGCAGCCTCCGAAGCGCCCGCCGCCAAGATGGCAACTGCTCCTGCGGCTGCTCCCGGCGCGCCGGCTGCTACCCAAGACGCTGCCGCCCCGGCCGGGCCCTTCACCGGCACCCACCGCTACGTGGGCACGGTGGGCACCGCGCCGGTGGTGCTGACACTGACCATCACCCCGCCCGGCCCCGAGGCGCCCCAAGGTCGCCTCGACGGCGTCTATTACTACGAGCGGCAGGGCCAGCCCCTAATCCTCAGCGTCGGCAAGAACTACCGCCCGGGCCAGCCCTTGGTTCTGGAGGAAGGCGCGCCCAAGCCCGACGCTCCGGACGAAACCGTGCCCACCGGCCGCTGGCAGGCCACGCAGCCCCTCGGGCCGGAGCTCAGCGGCACCTGGCTCAGCCCCGACGGCCGGCGCCGGAAGCCCTTCCACTTGCGCGAGGACTACACCGGCGCCGTGCGCTACGAGCTGCTGCGCGAAGAAGCCCACGGCGCGACCTGCCCGCCCGGGCCCGAGGAGGAAGGCGGTGGGCCGCGCCGGCCCGAAGTGTCGCGCACCGTCCTGCACCTGCTCGGCCCCGACACCCTGCAGCCGGCCTTGCGCGCCCTGCAGTGCCCGCTGCCCGAGCAGCGCCGCAGCCAGCTGGCCGTGGAGCTGGACCAGGCCGACTGCGAAGGCACCTTCGGCTTCTACGGTGACGTGCAAGTGGCCCTGAACGGCTACGGCCTGTTGTCGGTGCAGCACAGCGAGGGCGAATACGCCGGCGGCGCCTACCCCAACAGCGCCAACGAGCTGGCCACCTACGACCTGCGCACCGGCCGCCTGCTGAAGCGGACCGCCTGGCTGCGCGCAGGGCGGGAGCCGGCTTTGAGCCGCCTGTTGCTGCGCCGGCTGCGGATGCACCCCTACGCCAGCAGCCTGGGCCTAAACGAGCCGGGCGGGCCCGCCTACCTGCCGGAGCTGGGCTTCGACAGCGAAGGCGCCTACTGCCTGCTCGGCGACTTCGGCGCCCCGCACGCCGTGCAGGGCGTGCCGGTGGTCATTCCCTACCGCGAGCTGCGGCCCCTGGTGCAGCCGGGTTCGGCGCTGGCGCGCATGCTGCAGCAGCGGGGCTTGTGGTAAACTTGCCACCGGATACTCCACGCTATGCTGAATACTTCCTGCCAACGCTTGCGCGGCGTCGGACTCGCCCTAAGCCTGCTGACTGCCTGCGAATCGCGGCGCCTGCCCGCTGACGCCGCTCCGCCCGTGGCCGGTACCCTGGCTGCCGGAGTCGATTCGACCGCGGCGGCAGCGAGCGAGGGGCCGTCGGCGCCCGCCCACCCGACGGCGGCGGGCCCCGCCCTCAGCTCGTACCGGCGCTACGTGGGCACGGTGGGCGCCGCGCCAGTGGTGCTGGAGTTGACCGTGGCCGACTCGGTGCGCGGCACCTATTACTACCAGCGCCGCGGCGGGCCGCTGACGCTGGCGGCGCGGCCGGCGGCGGGCGCGCCCCTCGTGTTCCGCGAAACCGACGGCGGCCGCCTGAGTGGCCGCTGGCAGGCCCAGCAGCCCCTCGGGCCGGAGCTCAGTGGCACCTGGCTCAGCCCCGACGGCCGGCGCCGGCTGCCCTTCCGTCTGCGCGAAGACTATGCCGGCGCCGTGCGCTACGTCCTCGAAGCCTACGAGAGTGAAATGCCCGCTACGGCCCAGTCGCGGGAGTGCGGCAACCCCGCCGACACGCTGCGCTTCGAGCTTGGCGTGGTGCACGTGCTGCTGCCTTACCCGTCCGCGGCCGTCGGGCGGGTGGCGCGGGCCCTGCTGCCGGCGCCACCCGCCCGGCTACAGCGCTACCTCGACCAGCAGCTGCGCGAAGAAGGGGAGTGCAGCCGGGTAGTCCGCTCGGCCTGGCTGACTTACAACGCCGACGACCTGCTATCGGTGGAGCAGTTCGAACTCGTGGACGGGTTTGGCGTCCACCCCAACAGCGGCTCCAGCTACCGCACCTTCGACCTGCGCGCGGGCCGGGAGCTGCAGCTGACAGACCTGCTGCGCCCCGGCTTCGAGCTGCCCCTGCGCCGGCTGCTGAGCGCCCGCCTGCGCACCGACCCGGGTTATGCCGACTTCTACCACGACGACATCGAGGGGGACACAGCGCAACTCTGGTGGCCCGCGGGGCCCGACGGCCAGCCGCTGGCGCCGCTGCCCAAGCAGGGCTTCCACCTGACGCCGGCGGGCCTGGGCTTCGGGTACAATCCCTACGAAATTGCGCCGTACGTGGTCGGGCCCACAGTTATTGAAATCAGCTACCCCGACCTCAAGCCGCTGGTGCGGCCCGGCTCGCCTTTGGCCCGGCTGCTGCGGGCGCGCGGCCTGTAGCAGCCGCGGACCTGAGCAATATCAGCCGGCGGCCCTGACGAGCGTCATGCCGGCGGCCGTGGAGGAGGAGCACTTTTACGCCGTATTCCAAACCGCTCCTTCGCATGGACACCCTCGTCGTACTGACCAACCTCTCGCCGGCGGCCGAACGCGCCCGCCGCTACGCCGCCCAGCTGGCCGGCCCCCTCGGCGCCCGCGTGGTGCTGCTGCACGTGTACCAGCCGCCCGTCGTGCCCGCCGAATCGGGCCTGGCCGTGGGCGACGTGATGTACTACGACCGGCAGCAGGTCACCGAGACCCTGCAGGGCATTGCTGCCGACATGCTGGTGCCCACCACGGCCGAGGTCGTCGACGGGGCGTTTGGCGACGCGCTGGAAGCCGCCGTGGCCCGCTACCAGCCTCTGCTGCTGGTGCTGGGCCTGAGCAGCGCCGAGCGGTATTTCGACGCGCTGCTGACCAACCGCGCCCTGCCGCTGCTGCGCCACAGCCCGTACCCGGCGCTGCTGGTGCCCGAAACCGCGGCCCTGCTGCCCCCGCGCCGCGTGGTGGTGGGCATCGACGGGGAGCCGTTTGTGGTGACGGCCGCCGCCGGTGGGATTTTGCAAGAGCTGCTGGGCACCTGGCAAGCGGCCCCGACCCTGGTCTACACCTCTACGCCCGAAAGCAGCCGGAGCCGTAACGAAGTGCTGCGCAACGTGCAGCGCAGTGGCTTGCTGCCGCTGGAGGCCGAAATTGATTTCAGCCAGCCCCTGGCGGAAACGCCCGAAGAAGGCGTGCTGAGCACCGCCTCCGCCCGCGAAGCCAACCTGCTGGTGCTGCTGGCCCGGCGCCGCAGCTTCCTGGGCCAGTTGTTTCACCGCAGCGTGACGGCCCGCGTGCTGCGCCGCGCCGCGCTGCCCGTGCTGCTGCTGCCCGTGGCCGAGCCGGTGGCCGCAACGGCCACGCCGGCCACGACCCTGACGGACGCCGCGGCTAAGGCCCCGGGTGCCGGCTTGGCCATAGACGCCGCGAGTTAGCTCGCGGCGGCTTTTTTTCTTGCGGGTGGGCCCGGGCGCCGGCGTTGCCCGCCCGTCTGCGGCGGCGTACTTTTAAGCCGATGAATTATTCCCGTATTGCTACCGTGCTGTTAGTGGCCCTGCTGGGGTGCGAGAAAAAGCAGCCCGCCGCGCCCGTCAACCCCGGCGCCGGCATTGGCTACCACCTGAAACTGACTTCCCCCAACGCGCGGGCGCCGTACGTCGATTTTCCCGTGGGCATGGGCGCGGCCGCCGACGGCAACCTGTGGCTGGGCTTTCAGGCCTACGGCACGCCCGGCGCCAGCGCCCGTTTCGACGGCCTCGGCCTGGCGTGCTACTCGCCCGCGGGCCAGCCGCAATGGGCCCGCTACCTCGGTCTCGGCCCGCTCTCGTTGGTTGCGTTCAACACGCGCCCGGCCGGCGGGGGCTGGCTGGCGGCAAGCCTGGAAAACGGCGACGTCCTGGCCGGGGTAGTGCCCGACAACCCAACGGCCGGCGCGCTGCAGCGGCTGTCCTTCGGCCCCACGGCGTGGCCGCTGGTGCGGCGGGCCCCGGTGCCGACGGCCGACGGCGGCTGTTTGGTCGCGTTTGAGCCGAGCGGACTGCAAGCGCAGCTGTTGCTGCTCAAGCTCAATGCCCAGGGGGCGGCCCAGTGGGCAAACCGGTACACGCTGCCCATTGGCCTGGAGCTGCCCGTCGTGGCCGCTACCGCCGACGGCGGCGCCTGGGTACTGGGCTGCACCTCCATGGGCGGGCCGTTTACGCTGCTGAAAATAGCGGCCACCGGCGCCCTGGAGCGGGCCCAGTTGCTGACCAGCTCGCCTCCGCCCATGAGCTTTACCATGCGCACGGTGGTGCTGCGCGCCCTGCCCAACGGCGGATGCCTGACGGGCTGGGGCACGTCGGCCGGCGCCTGCCTGACCACCTATGCCGCCAACGGCGACCAGGTCAGCAGCAAAGTCTATCAGATTCCGGGCCTGAACGTGGCGCCCTTCCAAACCCAGCACCTGGTGAACGTGGAGCGCACCGCCGCGGGCACTTGGCTGCTGGCCCTGAGCGCCTGGCCCAACGCGCCGGGCGCCACCATGATTACGCGCTACCTCTACCAGCTCACGGCCGATGGCCAAAGCAATGACCCCGGCCACGTGCTGCTGGCCGAGCCCTACGCCGGCGGCCTCAACGCCGAGCGGCTCGAACTGGTGCCCACCGGCCCCGACCGGGTGGTGGCCCTGACCGGCGGACTGCTCGGCACGGTCGATAGCCGCGAGTTCCGCCTGCTGCAAGCCCGTCCCGACGGCCTAAACGAGTGCGCCACGCCCACCGCCGACAAGCTGCAGGTCGGCGAGGGCCGCGTGAGCGTGCAACCCGTGGCGGCCGGCGCCACGGCCCAGAGCCCGGCGCCCTACACCGTCAGCAATTTCAGCTGGCAGGCCGTGCCGCTGGTGCTCGACGCGGCCCGGCAGTGCCAATAAATGCGGCGGGTTTGTTTTCTTCGCGACTCGCGGGCCGCGGCGCAACTCCCCGGCTGCGCCCGCGTCAGTGACTGCTCCGCCCGCTTGGGCGTCTACTTTTTGCTCTGCTTTCATGCTCCACCACCTTCGCTCCGCCGCGGCCGGCCTGCTACTTGCCGCCGCGCTGACCGTGCCCGCCCAGGCCCAAACCGCCGCCAAAACCGACTCGCTCAACCTGCGCAAAATCTACGACGAGGCCCTGCTGCGCGGGCAGAGCTACGACAACCTGCGCTACCTCTGCCAGCACATCGGCGCCCGCCTGAGCGGCTCGCCCCAGGCCGAGCAGGCCGTACAGTGGGGCAAGCAAACCATGGAAAAGCTGGGCTTCGACCGCGTGTACTTGCAGGAGGTGATGGTGCCGCACTGGGTGCGCGGGGCCAAGGAAAAGGCGTCGTTTAAGGCCGGCAAGGGCAAAAACCAGGACGTGGCCGTGTGCGCGCTGGGCGGCTCCGTCGGCACCGGCGGCAAGCTCAAAGCCAAAGTGGTGGAGGTGCGCAGCTGGGACGAGCTGGCCAAACTGCCCGCCGACCAGGTGAAGGGCCGCTTCGTGTTCTTCAACCGCGCCTTCGACGATAAGCTCATCGAGCCCGGCGCGGCCTACGGCGGGGCCGTGGACCAGCGCGGCCGCGGCCCGGTGGAGGCCGCCAAGCGCGGGGCCGTGGGCGCTTTGGTGCGTTCCATGACCTCGGCCAAGGACGACTTCCCGCACACTGGCACCACCCGCTACGACGACCAGGTGACCAAGGTGCCCGCCGCCGCCCTCAGCACCCTGGCCGCCGACCGCCTCAGCGCCGCCCTCAAGCAGGACAAGGACCTGGAATTTGAGCTTGAAATGGCCTGCCAGACCCTGCCCGACGTGAAATCCTACAACGTGGTGGGCGAAATCAAGGGCTCGAAATTCCCCGACGAAATCATCACCGTCGGCGGCCACCTCGACTCTTGGGACCTGGCCCAGGGCGCCCACGACGACGGCACCGGCTGCGTGCAGAGCATGGAAGCGCTGCGCCTGCTGCTGGCCAGCGGCCTGCGCCCCGAGCGCACGGTGCGGGCCGTGCTCTTCATGAACGAGGAAAACGGCAACCGCGGCGGCACCAAGTACGCCGAACTGGCCAAGGCCGCGGGCGAAAAGCACCTGGCCGCCATCGAGTCCGACGGCGGGGGCTTCACGCCCCGCGGCTTCGGGGTCGAAGGCTCGCCCGCCGTGGTGGCCAAGTTGCAGCAGTGGCGCCCGCTGCTGGCGCCCTACCACGCCGGCGATATTGCCCCCGGCCACGGCGGCACCGACATCGGCCCGCTCAAGGGGCAGGCCCAGGCTCTGATTGGCTACGACTGCGACTCCCAGCGCTACTTCGACATCCACCACACCGCCGCCGACACTTTCGACAAGGTGCACCGCCGCGAGCTGGAGCTGGGCGGTGCCGGCATGGCCTCGCTGATTTACCTGCTGAGCAAGTACGGGCTGTAGTAGGCCTAATTGAACGTGCCGGTAAAAAGAGCGGGCCGCCCACTTTGTAAGTGGGCGGCCCGATTGTTTTCAACCACCAGAAAACGAGTAGCAGAGCTTTAATTAGTGGAGAGCTGGTAGTTCAACTTCGCAGCCTCTTCAACTTCGTCGTCTAAGTTCGTGTCGAACTTAAAGGCATAAAGAAACCACTTGTCATTGGCTTTGTAGAACTGGAACGTAAAGCGCAGAGGCTGCCGGTCGTATTTGACCAAGTAAGAGCGTAGCACGAAGCTGGTGGCTACCTGCTTTTGGACGATGGGCTCGTATCCGTAAAATTTGCCAACGAATTCCGGGGTTAGCTTACTCACGCCACTCTTTAGATTCTCAATAGCGTCTTTGTTGCGTCCCGTCCAAGGGTTGGTCATGTACAAGTTTTCCACCGCTTGCACGGGTGTCTTGGCGTACTCCTTAAAGAACTTATCGATCAGGGAATCAGGGGTATCTTGTGCTTGCGCCAAGTGCGCACCAACCAGCAGAAAAAGAAAGGCGAAAAGCGGCTTCATCTCTTGTCAAATTTTGATGAATGAGTTTGTAAAAATAGTGCAAGCTGCTTTTCTACCCCGGTGCGCGCTGCCGCACGGGCTGGCATTGGGCAAGCCGCAGCCGGACTCCCGACCGTAACTACATAGCGATCCGACTGCCCCGACTTTGCGTTTGTTAGCAGTGTGAACGACGCTCAGCCCGCCTTATACCTGCTGGCCACCCTGCCGCCCGAGCCCGTCTATTCCGACGTGTGGGCCTTGAAGCAGGAAGTGCACCGCCTCACCGGCTCGCGCAACGCCGTGCGCCTGCCCCCGCACATCACCCTGATTCCGCCGTTTCGCCTCGCGCCGGCCGCGTTCGAGCCGCGGGCCCGGCCGGTATTGGCCGCGTTTGCCGCCGCGCAGCCGCCGGTGGAAGCCGGGCTGCAGGACTTTGCCTGGTTCGGCAACCGCACCCTGTTCGTGCGCGTTGAGCCGGCCGAGGCCCTGCAGCAGCTGCACGCGGCCCTGGCGGCCCGCTGCCGCGCCGCCCTGCCCGAAGTGCCGCGCGAAACGCGCCCTTTCACCCCGCACATGACCCTGGCCACCCGCGACCTGCCGCCGGCCCAGGTGCCCGCGCTCAAGGCTGATTTTGCCGCCCGCCGCTACCAGGCCTCGTTTGCCGTCACCGGGCTGGTGCTGTTTCGCCACGACGGCCGGCAGTGGCAGCCGGTGCAGGAACTCGCGCTGGGCGGCTAGGGGCGGGTGTAGGTTACCTCGTTGAGGAAGCTGTGCCCGCTGGTGCCCAGCACAATTTTGTAGCGCAGGCGCAGGGTAGTCTTGGTGTGCTCCAGAATGGCCCGCTTCTGCAGCGAGGCGCTGATGGTGGGGTTGGTAAATACCAACGTGTCCCCTTGCCGCGAATAGGCAAACACGGTCATGGGTGGCACGCCTTGAATGGATTGGTGCTCCTCGCACTGCAGGCCGTTGAACACGAGGTATTGCTCCCCGGGCTGGTACGAATAGTCGTTGTGCGTGGTGCTGTGGTTGTAGAAATCGTAGTGGTCGACCGAGGCCCGGGTGGCATCCCAGCGGCCTTCCAATTCCGGGGCGGGGTCTTCCTTACGACCACAAGAGGACGTGAGCAGCCACAGGCTGCTAACTATAACTACCGAAGCAAGGCGAAGCATGTAGGTGGGAAAGCAGAGGCGGGGAGGAGCACAAGCAAGCAGCCGAAAACCGGCGCCCGCACGCCTAACCAGCACCAACTGCACCGGCCACGACGCGTGGGCAATTACAAATAAAGGAAAATTGGGGGTGCGCCAAGCAGTTCGGGTGGCCGGACGAACTGAAAAATTTGCAACAACGGCTCCTGTTTATTGCAACGAAACAAGACAACAGGGCAGAGGCAACGCCAAAAAAGGCTCGGCTGCCGAAGCTGCCGAGCCAATACTTAGGTTGTGCGAGCGGGACGCAACTAGTTCTGTTCCAGAATCTGAAACAGCTCGTCGAGCTTGGGCGTGAGGATGATTTCGGTGCGGCGGTTCAAGGCCTTGTTCTGCGGCGAGTCGTTTTGGGCCACGGGCATATACTCCGAGCGGCCCGAGGGCGTCACCTGCCCCGGCGCCATGCCGGCTTCGGTGAGGATGCGGGTAATTTCGGTGGCGCGCAGCACTGACAAGTCCCAGTTGTCCTTCATGCCGGCCGTGCCCCGGGCAATGGGCACGTTGTCGGTGTGGCCTTCCACCAGCACGTTCACGTCCTGGTTGCCCTTGAGGGCCGCGGCCAGCTTGCGCAGCGCTTCCTGCCCGCGCGGGTCCACTTTGGTCGAGCCCGACTTGAAGAGCAGTTGCTCCGACAGCGACACGTACACCTTGCCGTTGCGCAGGTTCACTTGCAGGTCTTGGGCGTTGAAGCCCAGCAGGGCGTCGGCCACGCGCTTGCGCAGGGCCTGCACGGCTTGGTCTTTTTCCACGAGCTTTTTCTGCAGCTCGGCCAGGCGCTGCTCCCGGTCTTTGAGGTCGGTCGAGAGCTGGGCGTTCTGCGCCTCGGCCCCGCTTAGGTTCTGGTTCAGCTGGTTGACCTGCTGGCTGCGCGAGGCCAGGCGCTGGCGCAGCTCTTCTTCGGTGCGGGCTTTGTCCTGCTGCAGGGCGGTTTTCTCCACCTGCAGCTGGTCGCGCGACTTGGTCAGGTCGGCGTTTTGCTGCTGCAGGGCGGTGTATTTTTTCTGCGACACGCAGCCGGGCGCGACGAGGGCGGCCAGCAGCGAAGCGGCCACGAGGCCGCGCGAAACGGGAAGGTGCATAGTAAGGCGTGGTAAGGTCGGAAAACAGCCCGCGGCGGGCTGGGGATGCGCCGGGTTACGCAGGGCCGGCGCCGGAAGTTTTGGCCCGCCGCGGCCGGGGAGTAGCAGCGCGGCCTTTTCCGCCGTATTTTCGGCCCCGTTTCTCTTTCCCCGTTCCCGGTGCTGATTCGCCTGATGTTTGCTGGTTTGCTGGCCGTGGCCGTGGCCGCGCTGCCGTGGTGCCCGGCCGCGCCCCGGCCGGTGCCGAGTGCGCCGCCCGGCGCGGCCCCGGTCAAATGCTGGGTGTTTCTGCGCGACAAGCACGGCGTGGCGTTCGATGCGGCCACCTACTTCAGCCCCCAGGCCCGGGCCCGCCGCCGCCGCCAGCATCTGCCCGCCGCCGATTCCACCGACTTTCCGCTGCGCCTCGATTACCTGCGCCAGGTGCACGCCGCCGTCGACTCGGTGACGGGTACCAGCCGCTGGTTCAACGCCGTGGCGTGCTGGGCCACGCCCGCCCAGGTGGCGGCGCTGCGGCAGTTGCCCGGCGTCCGGGCCGTCGAAGCCATGCCGGCCCGGCCGCTGCAGGCGGCGAGCCGGCGGCAGCCCGCTGCCCCTCCGGCCGCCTTCCGCCGCGCCGCCTGGCCCGACAGCACCCCGCACCTCACGGCCGAGGAGCGGCAACTGGCCCAGCGCCAGACGCGCACGCTCGGCGGGGAGGTGCTGCGGCGCCAGGGCCTCGACGGCCGCGGCCTGCGCATTGCCGTGCTCGACGTGGGCTTCAGCGGCGCCGGCGTGCACCCGGCCCTGGCGCAGCTGCGGCGCGACCAGCGCATCGTGGCCACCTACGACTTCATGCGCCGCCGCCCCGACGCGTTTCACGGCGGGTCGCACGGCACCGAGGTGCTGGCTTGCCTGGCCGGCCGCTTGTCCGAGGGCATTCCGCTGGGCCTTGCGCCGCAGGCCGAGTACCTGCTGGCCCGCACCGAGGCCCTGCACCGCGAAACCTTCGGCGAGGAGGAAGCCTGGCTGGCCGCCGCCGAGTGGGCCGACCGCCTCGGCGCCGACATCATCAACTCGTCGCTGGGCTACACCGACACCCGCTACTTCCGCGAGCAGATGAACGGCCGCACCAGCCTGGTGGCCCGCGCCGCCAACCTGGCCGCCCGCAAGGGCATGCTGGTGGTGTGCGCCGCCGGCAACGACGGCGACGACGACCGGTGGCGCCTGGTGGGCACGCCCGCCGACGCCGACTCGGTGCTGGCCGTGGGCGCCCTCGACCCGGACACCTGGCTCACCACCGATTTCAGCTCCTGCGGCCCCGCCGTGGGCGGCCGGCTCAAGCCCAACCTGACGGCTTTTGGAGTGGTGATGACCGCCGCGCCCGGCGGCGACGTGCAGGAGCTGGAAGGTACTTCCTTCGCCAGCCCGCTCGTAGCCGGCCTGGCCGCCTGTGTGTGGCAGCAGCGCCGCGGGTTGAAGGCCATGGAGCTGTTTCGGCTGCTGGAGCACTCGGGCACGCTCTACCCGTACTTCGACTACGCCCACGGCTACGGCCTGCCCCAGGCCGGCCGCTGCCTGACCGCCGCCCCGCCGGCTCCGGTGGCGCCCACGCTTGATATCGTGGCCACAACCGGGGCGGTGCAGGTCGTGGTGCGGCCCGAAGCCACGCTGGTGCTGCGCCCGCTGCCGCTGTTTGCCGATTCGGTGGCGGCCGTCGGCACCCTGGCCGAGAGCAGCCGCAATGCCCCGCCGGTGCCGCGCCCGGGCCGCGAGCGAAGCTCCACAGCCCGCCCCGCCCCGTCGCCCGCGCCCGGCTTACCGCTCCCGCTGCCGTATCCCGATTACTGCTATTGGCACCTGGCCGACGCCCGCGGCCGCCTGCGCCGCTACGAGGTGCTGGAAGTGTCGCAGCGGGCGGTGCTGCGCTTGCCCGCCGGCAGCTGGCAGCCCGGCGACGTGCTGCGGGTGCACTACCGCGGCTACACCGCCGAAAAACCTTTGCCTTAGCGTGGTATGCCGTTACTAGTCGTGAGCAGATTGAGAAGCCTGCCGTCAGCACTCCACCCCCAGGCGCCCCGTCCGGACGCGCACCCCGCGCCGCGCAGAATGGGGAGGGCACTGGCGGGCTTGGGCTTGGCCGGGGCGCTGCTGGTGCTGCCGGCCGCGCCGGCCCGGGCCCAACGGGCGCTGCTCAGCACCGACGTGGCCGCCGATACCGCCCGGCAGACCTACGGCCCGCACCGCCGCCACTTTCGGCACCTGTACCTGGCCTACCTGCCCGTGCTGGGCCAGCCCGCCGGCCGCGGCGCCGACCTGCGCCCTTGGAACTCGGCCGAAACCGTGCTGGGCCTGCGCGAAAAGCTGCAGCTGACCCCGCTGCTGGCCGTGGGGGCCGATGTGCGCTACGTATTTGTGCGCTACGGGCTGGCCCAAAAGGCCGACAAAATGCTGCCCGACCCGCTGCTGCACCACCGCGAGGCCCTGCTGCTGCACCGCACCGACCTGGAAGGCTGGGCCCGCCTGCGCTTCGGCCGGGCGGGCAACACCGTGGGCCGCTACCTGGACGTGAGCGGCTGGGGTGGCTGGGTAGCCGCCACCGCCCACCGCACCGAGGACGAACCCAACAGCGGCCGCGCCAAACGCGTGAAAACCACCGAAACCGGCCTGCCGTACCTGCGCCGCTGGACCTACGGGGCCGGGACCCGCCTCGGCAGCCAGCGCCTGGCCCTTACCGCCCGCTACCGCCTCAGCGACACCTTCCGCGGGCCGGTTGCCGCCGCCGTGCCCGAGCTACCGCGCTGGACGGTGGGCCTGGAAATCGGTGTGCTCTGAAGCGGCCGGGCGCAACCACGACAATATCCTTGCGTACCGGGCAACAAAACAGCTTGCCGCTGCGATATTCGCGGCTCGTTGCCCGCCGCTGCCGCCGCTTGCGTATACGGCGTACTCCCCCTGACTCACCACTCCCCATGAAACACATATTGCTCCCCGCTGCGCTGCTGCTGTTGCTGGCCCAGTCGTCCTGCGTGACGACGGACCGCGAGGTAGGCACGTCGAGTAACCCCGAGCGCGTGTACACGCCCAAACCGGAGGCCGAGCGCAGCCGCCTCAACAGCCGCACGGTGCTGCGCACCGTGCAAACCCAGCACGCGTTTTCCGACCGCGGCAGCAAAGACAAGTTTGTACTGCTGCTGCAAGGCCCGAAAATCATCGACGCCAACGCCCGCTTCCTGATCATCTCGGCCAAAGGCGACACGCTGCGCAACGAGGTCATTCCGGCCAAAGCCCTGATCGATGACCGCAGCCTGCAAAACGACCCGCAGGCCTCCTCGGTGCGCACCCGCGAGCTGGCCATTCTGCAGGGCATGAACCGCTTCTTCGCCGACGACAAGTTCACCTCGCCCGCCATTCCGCGCACCGTCACCACCGCGCCGGAGGGCAGCGACCCAGAAGGCTGGAGCGCCGTGCAGGCCGACAACCGCGCCGTCGGGTTTGATTACATCGACGCCTCGGGCCGCGAAAAGCGCATTGCCTACGCCAAAAAGCTCAACAAAGCCGTCATCGTCGCGGAGTAATGCTGGTGGGGCGCTGACGGCCACGGTGCAACCGTGCTGGTCTTGCTGATCCACGCCATGCCAACAACAAAAGCCCATTCCCGCGCAGGAATGGGCTTTTGTTGTAATAGGGGTAAGGCGCAGGCGAGCCGGCCGTGCTACCGGTTAGCCATTGCGGACCCAGCCCACGCGGCCGGCCGCGTTGCGCACCAGGCGGTAGCCGCTCCATTCGCCGAGCACGGCCACGCGGCTGCGGGCGGGCAGCGTGTCCAGCGGGGCCGCCGTAGCCGTAGGCAAGCTCAGCAGGTCGGCCGGCGCGGGCAGGGCTTCGCGGCGCAGGGCTTCCGTGGCCACCGCTTTGGCCGGTACGTAGCCCAGGCGGCCGGCGGGCGTTTGTACCCGCAGCCACTCGGTCGTGGCGCCCACCACGAGCAACGGGGCGTTTTTGGGCAAGGCCGCCGGCTTGCCGTTCGCCGCGACGGGCGCGGTTAGCAAGGCGGTGCGGCTGCCCGTCAAGCGCACCCACTGGCCCAGGCGCTCGGCCGGGGTGCGCGGGGCGGCCGGCTCCCGGTCGGCGCGGCGCACAAACGGGTAAGGGTCGACGGCGCCGCGGCCACCGCGGTACACGCCGAAATGCAGGTGCGGCGGGGTGGTGCGGGCGTTGCCCGTGTTGCCCACCAAGCCCAGGGTGTCGCCCGCTTTCACCAGCGTGCCGGGGCCGACCAGCTGCTTCGAGAGGTGGGCGTAGTAGAGGTGGTTGCCGTGGGTGTCGCTGAGCCACACCACCAGCCCGCCGCGGGGCGTGTCGCCGACGCGGGTAATCATGCCGGGCGCCGCCGCTACCACGGGCGTGCCTTTGGCGGCAAAGATGTCGACGCCCTCGTGGCGGCGGGCGCCGTTGTCGCGGTCGGCGCCCCAAAACGAGCCGGCCGCCGCGTCGCTCTTGCCCTGCACCGGGAAGGCCAGCGAGGGGGCACGCTGAATGCGGACGGTGAAGCGGGCCGAGCGCAGCAGCTCGGGCTGCACGCGCAGCAGGTGCTGCTGGTCGTCGGTGGCCACGTAGCTAAAGGTGCGGGTGGCAGTATCGGCCGAGGCCAGGGGCCGCAGGCGGCCGGCCGAGGTCGGGTCCAGTTCAAAAGCGTCGAGAAACACGCGCACATCGGCCGTGGCCGGCTCCACAGTCAGGCTGATGTTGATTTTTTCGCCCGCACGCACCGCGTAGCGGTAGGACGCAGCAAAGGCCTGCTCGGCCCGGAAGATGCCGGTTTCGCGGAAGGGCAACGTCACCACCAAAGAGTCCTGCAAGGCACGGTCGGCGGCCAGCAGCCAGTCGCGGCCCAGGGCCGTGCGGTCGAGGCCCGACTGCCGGAGTTGGCGGGCGTACGCCTCGTGGGCGGTGCGGGGCTGGTTGAAAATGCCCTGCAGCGTCTGTTGCTTGCCGCAGGAAACCAGGAAGAAGGAGAACAGGAATATCGATAAAAGCCAGCCCAGCGGCCGGCGCGTCGTCGTCAATTGGCGCATACCAGGGCAGAACACCGGCAGGGGGCGCAACGTTCGGTACCGCGGGAGGCCCCGCCGTGACAGGACGCGACCCTTGATTAGCAGGTAGTTGCCGAGCCGGCTTGGGGGGTGCAGTATTGGCCGAAAGCCGTCGCGCCGGTAGCCAGGCCCGCTTGGGAAGCAGGTCGACAACCCCGCCGCCGACGGTGCTGGCCCCGTCGGCCAGGGCACCAAGGCGGCCGCCCTGGGGCGGAGGCGGGGGCGCAAGCGTGGCGGAAGCTGTAATATTGGCGTCTGCCTATCGTGTCATTGCTATGTTTTCGCCCGACCGTATTCTGACTATTCGCAAAAGCCGGGGTCTTTCCCAGGAAATGCTGGCCGAGCAATCCGGCGTGAGCTTGCGCACCATTCAGCGGGTGGAGCAGGGCGACACCGTGCCGCGCGGCCACACCCTGCAGGCCCTGGCCGCCGCGCTGGGCGTGACCCTCGACGAGTTTCGCGCGGCGCCGGAACGCGCCATGGTCCCGCCGGCGGGGCCGGCCGAGCTAGGGAGCAGCCCGCTGACGGTGCCCACGGCGGCCCAGGTGCCCGCCCTGCGGCCCGCAGCCGAGGACGAAGCGGCCCTGGCGCACGTCCGGCTGCTGGCCAGTGCGCCCGCGCTGCGTGAGGACCCGCAGTTTCTGCAGCTGCTCAACCTGAGCGCGCTCAGCTTTCTGGTGCTGCCGCTGCTCAATATCATCCTACCCGTGCTGCTCTGGCGCGCCCGCCGCCACGATACGGCGCACGTGGCCGAAGTCGGCCGGCGGGTGCTCGGCTTTCAAGTGCTATGGCAGGTCAGCAGCACGGCGGCCTACTTGGTGCTGGTGCTCATCAACTGGGTGGCGGCGAAGTACTTTCACACCAAGTTTCCCGGGACGTTTCTCGGCGTGTTCGTGGTGTCGTACCTGCTCAACGTGCTGGCGGTAGGCTACGAAGCCCTGCGCTTACGGCGCGGCCAGCTGGATATTTACCGGTTTAGCTTATAGTTAAATTGCTGGTAATAAGTTAGTTGTTGGAAATGGCGGTGAAATGGCGGCAATATGACGCACGGCCGGGCGAGGGCAGCGGGTAGGTTTGACCCAGTCTTTCAGCCCAACTCCCGGCCCCATGAAAACCCTCGCCAAAATCCTCCTTTCCGTTGTGCTGCTGCTCGTGCTCGGCGGCCTGGGCGGCTACTTCTACATGCAGCAGAAGTTTGCTCCGCCGGCCAACCAGCTCCGCGTCACCGGGCTGCCCGCCCAGGGCGTCTTCGTGTGGCAAGCCGACGCCAATGCCCGCCGCGCCCACCAGCTGGTGCCCGTGCGGGTGCCGGGCTGCGCCCGCACTTGCTACCTGCAATTCGACACCGGCGCGCCCTACACCGTGTTCTACGCCCACCCGCTGGCTGCCCTACACGCCCAGTACCCCGCCGCCGGCCCGGCCCTGCTGCCCCAGGCCGATACCGTCCGCAACCTGGCCTTCCGGCTGGCCGGGGCCCGGATGCTGGTGCGTCGGGCGCCGGTGCTCCAATACGGCGCCCACACGCTGCCCGCCGACACTGCTGCCCCCTTCATCGTCGGCACGCTCGGCGCCGACGTGTTGGAGGGCCGCGTGCTCGTCATCGACTACCTCCGCCGGCGCTTCAGCCTCTACGCCGCCGTGCCCGACAGCCTGGCCGGGCGGGCCGACTTTGTGCCCCTGGAGCTGAAGAGCCGCCGCGTGATGCTCAGCGCCACGGTGCCAGGGCAGTCGGGCCCGCTGATGTTCGACAGCGGCAGCAGCGCCTTCGCCCTGCTCACCAGTCAGAGCCGCTGGCAGGAGCTGCGCCGGCCCGCCGCGCCGGTGCGCACCACGTCGGTGAATTCCTGGGGCAAGACGCTCACTACCCACACGGCCCCCACCGCGGCGGCCCTGCGCCTGGGCGCGACGGAGCTGTCCCTGGGCACCGTGAGCTACATGACTGGCATGAACCTGATGCAGCAGCTGCTGACGCGCGTGTCGGGCCTGGCCGGCATGTTGGGCAACGAACCCTTCGCCGGCCGCACCATCATCCTCGACGCGCCGGGCGGCCGGTTCGGGGTGCTGCGCTAACCGCGGGCGGGGCCGGGCGGTTGTCGGTGGGGCCGCTACCTTTACGGCCCATTCCCACCGCTTCTGCTCCCCATGAAACTCATCGAGTGCCCCCGCGACGCCATGCAAGGCTGGCCGGACTTCATCCCGACGGAAACCAAAACCGCCTACCTCAACCAGCTGCTGCGCGTGGGCTTCGACACGCTGGACTTCGGCTCCTTCGTTTCGCCCAAGGCCATTCCGCAGCTGCGCGACACGGCCGAAGTGCTGGCCGGCCTCGACCTGAGCCAGACCCGCACCAAGCTGCTGGCCATCGTGGCCAACCTGCGCGGGGCCGAAACCGCCGCGGGCTACTCCGAAATTCAGTACCTGGGCTTCCCGCTGTCGGTGTCGGAAACGTTTCAGCAGCGCAACACCAACAAGAGCATCAGCGAGGCGCTGGCAGAAGTGGCCCAAATGCAGACCCTCTGCCAGCAGCGCGGCAAGGAACTGGTGGTGTACCTCTCTATGGGCTTCGGCAACCCCTACGGTGACCCGTGGAACCCCGAAGTGCTCGGCGAGTTTACCCGCAAGCTCGACGCGCTGGGCGTGCGCATCGTGGCCCTGTCCGACACCATCGGCGCCTCCACCCCGGAAACCATCATTCCGCCCTTCCGCGAGCTGACGGCGGCCTTCCAGCACATTGAATTTGGCGCCCACCTGCACACCACCCCGCCGAGCTGGCGCGAGAAGGTGGACGCGGCCTACAGCGCCGGCTGCCGCCGCTTCGACGGGGCCCTGGGCGGCATCGGCGGCTGCCCCATGGCCGCCGACGAGCTGACCGGCAACATGGCCACCGAAAACTTGGTGGAATACCTGCAGGAGCAGGGCGTACCCACTGGGCTAGACCTGGAAGCCTTGGCCGCCGCCCAGCGCATGAGCGCGCAGGTGTTTGGCCAAACCCTCGCGCACTAGCAACTTGCCGCTATGGAAGCCGCCACGCCCACGTCTTGGAAAACCCAGCCGCTGCCCGCGCAGCGGGAGCGGGTCGAGTATGCGCGCCAGTTCAGCGCCGCCGAGCTGATCCAGCTGCCGCTGACGCCCGCTGCGGACGGCGAGGCCACGTCCGCCGCATTTTGGGTGAGCCGCGACCCGGCCGAGTACCCCAGCACCGACGCGGCTGCCGACCAGCAGACGCTGACCTTTCTCATCGACCGGCTGCTGCTCGGCCGCCCGGTAACTTTTCCCGCGCCCGCCGCTATGCCGTCGGAGCAAGCGGCCGTGCTGCGCCACCACGTGGTCGGCCACGGCCGCTCCAATCAACCGTAACTATGCCTGCCGCCCTCGTTGACCTTTTCATCCCCTGCTTTGTCGACCAGCTCTTCCCCGACACCGCCATGAACATGGTGAAGGTGCTGGAGGCCGTCGGCTGCCAGGTGAACTACAACCCCGCCCAGACCTGCTGCGGGCAGCCCGCCTACAACGCCGGCTACCGCAAGGAAAGCCAGCAGGTGGCCGAGAAATTCCTCACCGACTTTGCCGGCCCGGCCGAGCGCTACGTGGTAGGTCCCTCGGCCTCCTGTGTGGGCATGGTGCGCAACCACTACGGCGAGCTGCTGGAAGACTCGCCGCGCTGCGCGGAGTTTCCGGCCATTCAGCGCCGGGTGTTCGAGTTTACCGAGTTCTTGGTGGGCGTGCTGGGCGTGACGGAAATTCCCGGCGCCAAGCTGCCCGGCAAGTACACCTACCACGACTCCTGCTCGGCCCTGCGCGAGTGTCAGATTCGCGAAGAGCCGCGCCAGTTGCTCGACTCGGTGGCCGGCCTGGAGCGCCTGGAAATGGCCGAAACCGAAACCTGCTGCGGCTTCGGCGGCACCTTCGCCGTGAAGTTCGAGCCCATTTCGGTGGCCATGGCCCAGCAGAAAGTAGAGCACGCTCTGGCCACCGGCGCCGAGTACCTCGTCAGCACCGACACCAGCTGCCTGATGCACCTGGACGCCTACATCCGCAAGGAACGGCTGCCCCTGCGCACCCTGCACGTGGCCGACGTGCTGGCCAGCGGCTGGTAGGGGAAGCTGCCGACCCGGGCCAAGAGCAGGCCGCGTAAACGCACAAGCCCCCAGCAACCACTTGCTGGGGGCTTGTGCGTTCTATACCTACCGCGAAAGGGCGGCAGTGGGCGGCGCGGTGCTTAGTTGAGCACGGCGGCTTGGCCTTTCAGTACCTGGCGGGCCATGGCCAGGTTGGTGTCGGCCGAGTTGACGGCCAGGTAGATGAACTTGCCGCCGTCGGCCGACAGCTTCAGCAGGTGCAGCTGGTCGGTGAGCGTGAGCAGGATGTCCTGCACCGTTTGGTTGAGTTTCAGGGCCTGGATGGCCTTCAGTTTCTGCTTGATAACCTCCGTGTTGTAAGCTGCGGCGGTTTCGGCGTCGAACGAAGCCATGTTGGAATGGTGGGCCAGCGGCATGCCGGTTTCGGTTTCCACAACGGCAACGGCAACGAGGGAGGGCAGCTCCTTCAGGATGTTCTGAACAGCTTCTTTAGGCGTAGTAGCCATGATACAAGGGAAAATGAGGAAAAAAATCGGGGGAAAGCTGCGCCTAAGCCACTGCGGGCGCCGCGCAACGTCAAACTAGGCAGGATGCGGGCCGGGGCTAGAAGAACAGGAAGCGGTGCTTTTTCTGCGGCGCTGCGTCGGTGTCGCGGGGTACCAGCGTCACGTTTTCTGTGCGGCCGCCCACGACGGTCATTTCTTCTTCGGCGTAGCCGGCATAGCCGTATTGCAGGGTGGCCGGCTGACCGGCGGGCATGCGCATGGTGTAGTTACCGTTGGCATCAGTGCTGACGCCGTTGCGGGTGCCTTTTTGCCAGATGGTTGCGCCCACCAGCGGCTTGCCGTTTTCGTCGAGGATGCGGCCCCGGACGGCCACCGTGCGCAGGGCGGTGGCTTCGGCGGCTACGGCGTCGGCGCCGGCCAGCGCCGGGGCTTTGGCCACGGGCAGGCGGTTGCCGGCAAAGACGGCGCTGCCCAGCAGTGCCCCGCCCATCACCAGCCCGGCCGCCCGGCGGCGGAACCGCTCCGGTTCGGTGCGGATCAGGTCGAACTGCCGCTGCACCCAGCCCAGGGGCTTCACGGCGTGGCCCTTGCTCTGCAGCTCGTGAAAGCGGCGCAGGGTCTCGTCGGCCGTCTGGGCGTTGGCCTTCAGGTAAGCGTCCACCAGGGCCGTGTTGGCACCCGACAGGTCGCCGCGCAGGTAGGCGTCGCGGTAGGCGGGGAGGAGCTGGCCGGAGGTGGGGTGGAAGGGCGTGGCGGAGAGTTTCATGCGGGCGGCGGTTGAGCGGTGTGGCCTGTGAGAGTGATACAAAGGTGCGGCGCCCCGCAACGGGCCGCTCGTTTACTCGCCGAATCAGGGGAAGTGCTAAACGAAGGACGGATTACGGTGGGTAAACCGCGGCCCGCGCTTCGATGGCGGCTGGGCACCCCGCCTGGCGCCGCCAGCCAGAGGATGAGCAAGGCTAGCGGGCAAAGCCGACTTTTCCCTTCCAGTCGATTGTGGTCAGCAGCACATAGGTGGTATCCGACTGCTCAGTGGCCAGCAGGCGCACGGCGCGTATAGGCTTGGTTCACACCGGGAGCATAGCCTTGGTGCTGCTCCAGCGGACCAACGGGCGTAATCAGCTCCCTCTGAATAGCGCTTAGCAAGCCCCCGCTACGGCGAATCGCGCAACGGGCGTCGGAATACTCGACGGGTTGAGCAAGCAGGGCAAAGACCGGGACAGAAACCAGCGCGAAGAAAACCCGGTCCAACAGGTAGGCGCCGGCCAGGGCCGCCGGGTAGACAAACCAGCCGCCGAAGTAGAGTTTGCCCGCCCAGCCCAACTGGCGGCGCAGCAGAAAATAGATGCTCGCCGCCAACCAGGCGGCGACGAAGGGCAGCGCATCGGCCCACTGTCCGCGTAAGGAGAGCCGGGCCACGCGGAACGCCAGTAGTTGCAGCAACGCCAGGCCCCAGCCGCTCAGGTGTATCCACCGAAGCAACTGGGGCCTAGCGTTGATTGACGGCAGCTGAGTCAGGCCAAACGTGAGCAAATAGTAACTCAGCGCCGTGCCGACAAGCCAACCGGCCTTTTTACAGCAGCGCCTTGATGCGCGCTTTCAGGCCTTCCGAGGCCTCCAGCAGCGGCAAGCGCACGGCGCCGGGAATTACGTCCAGCAGCTCCAGGGCGGCTTTCACGCCCACGGGGTTGGCCTCTTCGTACATCAGCGGGTTCAGCGGTAGCAGCTCGAACAGCAGTTGGCTGGCGGCTGGGTAGTTGCCGGCCAGCGCGTGGCGGGTCATGTCCGAGAACTTGCGCGGGAAGGCGTTGGCCAGCACCGAGATGATGCCCACCCCGCCGAACGAGATGAGCGGAGTGGTGAGCATGTCGTCGCCGGAGATGAGCAGGAAGTCGGCGGGCTTGCCGGCGGCAATCTGCATGCACTGCTCCACGTTGCCGCTGGCTTCCTTGGTGCCGATGATGTTCGGGTGCTGGGCCAGCGTGAGGGTGGTTTCGGCGGTGATGTTGGAAGCCGTGCGGCCCGGCACGTTGTAGAGCAGCACCGGCACCGGGGCCGCGTCGGCCAGGCGCTGGTAGTGGGCCACGATGCCGCGCTGCGTGGGCTTGTTGTAGTAGGGCGAGGCCGACAGGATGGCCGTAATGCCCGCCAGATCGGTGCTGCGGATGGTGCGCTCCACGGCGGCCGTGTCGTTGCCGCCGATGCCGTAGACCAGCGGCACGCGGCCGGCCACGTGCTCCTTGGCCACGCGCAGGATTTCCGCTTTTTCCTCCGTGGTGGTGGTCGGCGACTCGGCCGTGGTGCCGTTGATGACGAGGTATTCCACCCCGCCGTCGATGACAAAATCGAGCAGGCGGCGCAGGGCCGGGTAGTCAACGGAGAAGTCGGTGGGGGAGAAGGGCGTAACCAGGGCGACGCCGGTGCCGTGAAGTTTGTGCATGAGGGGCCGAATCCGTTAGTTTTGTAGGGTGAACCGGCCCGGCGAAGGTACGAAGGCGTCAGGCTTTGGCCGGTTCCGCTAGCTCGAATTCCTCCCTCAGGCCGCTCCGGCCGCTTCTTACCCCGCATGTCGCAACGTTTTTCTGCTCTCCTGCTAGGCACCGCTGCCCTGGCCGCCGGCCTCGCCGTGTCATCCTGCAACACCGAAAAGGCTTCGGCTTCGGAATCCGAAGCGCCAGCCAACGCCACGGCCGAAGCCATGTCGGGCGCGGCGGCCACGGCGGCGGAGGAAAAAGCCGCTACCCCGGCCGATGCCACGACCTCGGCACCTGACCCGAGCACCATTCCGGCCTCGGCCGTGGGCAACGCCGCCGCCATTCTGGCCCGCCCGCAGGTGCCCATTCTGTGCTACCACCAGATTCGCGACTGGCGCGCCAAGGACTCCAAAGGCGCCAAGGATTACATCGTGCCGGTGGACCGCTTCAAGGAGCAGATCAAGATGCTGGCCGACTCGGGCTACCACACCATCCTGCCCGACCAGCTCTACGCCTACCTGACCACCGGCGCCAAATTGCCGAGCAAGCCGGTCATGCTCACCTTCGACGATACCGACCTCGACCAGTTCACCGTGGCCAAGCCCACGCTCGACAAGTACGGCTACAAGGCCGTATACTTCGTGATGACCGTGTCGCTGGGCCGCCCCAACTACATGAGCAAGGCGCAGGTGAAGCAGCTCTCCGACGAGGGCAACATCATCGGCTCGCACACCTGGGACCACCACAACGTGAAGAAGTACCAGGGCCAGGATTGGGTGACGCAGGTGGAGAAGCCCACCAAGACGCTGGAAGAAATTACCGGCAAGAAAATCAACTACTTCGCCTACCCCTTCGGCCTCTGGAACCCCGAAGCCATTCCGGAGCTGAAGAAGCGTGGCATGGTGGCCGCCTTCGTGCTGGCCGAAAAGCGCGACCAGCAGGACCCGCTTTTCACCATCCGCCGCATCATCGCCTCGGGCTACTGGAGCCCCAAGACCCTGCACAACAGCATCGTGCAGAGCTTCGACGGCAAGTAAGAAGCTTGGGCTAGCACCGGTTCACCCCGTGGTCATGGCGAGCGAAGCGCGCAAGCCGTCCGCTCGCGGCAAGCCGGTGAGAAAAGCCCTTACTAAGAAACAGCAGCGCCCGAGACTGATGCTACAGTCTCGGGCGCTGCTGTTTTCGGGAAGTAGGCATTGCGTCGGCGGTGTTACTGGAAGACGGCTTGCCGCGCTTCGCTCGCCATGACAACGGGATGCCACCATCTTGCTTCCTCGCAGTGAGGGCAATGCATTCGTTGCGGAAGCTCTTACTCCACCGCCAGGCCGGCGGCTTTCAGCGCCTCGAATCCGCCCGCGTTGACCACGGTCTTGAAGCCGTTCTGCAGCATGAGGGTGCCAGCCTGGGTGGCGCGGTTGCCCGATTTGCAGTAAAGCACGTAGCTCGCGTTCGGGTCGAGCTTGGCCACTTGGTCGGCAAAGTCGGTGGAGAGGAAGTTCACGTTGCGGGCGCCGCGCAGGTGGCCGGCGGCAAACTCGGCGGGCGTGCGCACGTCGAGCAAAATCACACCGGGCTTGGCCAGCTGCTGCTGAGCCTGAGCGGGCGTCACGGTGGGGGCGGTTTGCGCCTGGGCGGCCGCAGCCGTCAGGGCCAGCATCAGGGCAAAGAAGAAGGGTAGAAGCTGTTTCATAGCGAGAATGAAAAAAGGCGGACGCGCTGCCAAGGTAACAACGCGTCCGCCCGATAACGTGCCGCCTGAGATTAAATTTTCCTACAGCCCGCCGTCGGAGACCATGGCCAGCAGCTCGGTTTCGCCGATGATGGGCACCTTGAGCGTGGTGGCCTTTTCGCGCTTGGCCGGGCCCATTTTGTCGCCGGCCACCAGGTAGCTGAGCTTTTTGCTGATGGAGCCCGTCACCTTGCCGCCGTTGCGCACAATGACCTGCTCCAGCTCCTCGCGGCTGTGCTGCTCAAATACGCCCGACAAGACGAACGTGAGCCCGTTGAGCCGGTCGCTGAGCGGCTGCGGGGCCTCACCCGTGAGCTGCAGCTGCACGCCGGCGGCCCTGAGGCGCTCCACCAACTGGCGGTTGGCTTCGTCCTGAGCCCACAGGGCCACGCTTTCGGCAATGACGCCGCCCACTTCGGGCACGGCGGCCAGCTCGTCTACCGACGCACTCAGAATCGGGTCGATACTGCGGTAGTGGGCGGCCAGCTTTTCGGCCACGGTTTCGCCCACATAACGGATGCCCAGGCCGAAGAGCACCCGGTCGAAAGGCACTTCCTTGCTCTGCTCCAGACCCAGAAACATGCGCTGCACCGATTTTTCGCCCAGGCGCTCCAGGTTCACCAGCTCCTCGCGGCGCTGGGGCAGGTCGTAGAGGTCGGCCGCGTCGCGCACCAGGCCCAGGTCGAAGAAGCGGCCCACGGTTTCGGCGCCGAGGCCGTCGATGTTCAAGGCCTTGCGCGAGACGTAGTGCTCCAGCTTGCTTTTGAGCTGGGGCGCGCAGCCCCGCTCGTTGGGGCAGCGGAAGTGGGCCTCGCCCTCGGGGCGCACCAGCGGCGTGCCGCAGGCCGGGCAGGCCGTGGGGTACACGATGGGCACCGCGTCGGCCGGGCGGGCCGAGCGGTCCACGCCAGTGATTTTGGGAATGATTTCACCGCCTTTTTCCACGAACACCATGTCGCCCAAGCGCAGGTCGAGGGCGGCAATCTGGTTGGCGTTGTGCACGGAGGCGCGCTTGACGACGGTGCCGGCCAGCGGCACCGGGTCGAGCAGGGCCACGGGCGTGACGGCCCCGGTGCGGCCCACCTGGTAGATAATGTCGTTGAGGCGGGTGCGGCCGGCTTCGGCGGGGTACTTGTAAGCAATGGCCCAGCGCGGGCTCTTGGCCGTGTAGCCCAGCAGCTCCTGCTGGCGCAGGTCGTCGACTTTGATGACAATGCCGTCGGTGGCCACCGGCAGCTCGAAGCGGCGCTTTTCCCAGTGGTGGATGAATTCCAGCACGCCCTCAATCGACGCGGCCTTGCGCCAGGTGTCCGACACAGGCAGGCCCCAGCTTTTCAGCGCTTCCAGGGCGGCGCTGTGGGTGGGGAAGTGCCGTCCGGTGCTCAGGAAGCTGTAGGCGTAGAAGCGCAGGCGGCGGGCGGCCACCTGGGCCGAGTCCTGCAGCTTGAGGGTGCCGGAAGCGGCGTTGCGCGGGTTGGCCAGCAGGGCCTCGCCGTTTTGCTCCCGCTCGGCGTTGAGGTCGTTGAACACCCCGAGGGGCATGAATATCTCGCCGCGCACTTCAAAGTCGGCCGGAACGGGCGCCCCGCCGGCCGGCGCGTGCAGGGCCAGCGGCAGGGTTTTGATGGTGCGCACGTTGCTGGTCACCACGTCGCCGCGGGTGCCGTCGCCCCGGGTGACGCCCTGGCTGAGCTGGCCGTTTTCGTAGCGCAGCGACATGGCCACGCCGTCGAACTTCAGCTCGCAGACGTACGCGTACTCGGCGCCTTCGAGGCCGCGCTGCACCCGCTCGTCGAACTCGCGCAAGTCGGCTTCGGAGTAGGTGTTGGCCAGGCTGAGCATCGGAAAGCGGTGCTCCTGCGTCGGGAACTGCTTGGTGATGGTGCCGCCCACGCGCTGGGTGGGCGAGTTGGGCTGGGCGTACTCGGGGTACTGCTTTTCCAGCTGCTGCAGCTCGCGCAGCATGTGGTCGAACTCCTGGTCCGACACCTCCGACACGTCGTTCTGGTAGTACTGGTAGTTGAGGTGGTGCAGGCGCGCGGTGAGGTGGCGGATTTTATCCTGAACGTCCTGGGAGGCGAAGAGGTCCATAGAGCAGAGGAGGGGAAAAGCGGAAGCGGCGCGGTAAAATTACCCCGAACCGCGTGGCTAAAAATACTAGCGCGCCGTCTTTTCGCGGAGGCCGACCCGCCGGCCTGAAAGCCAGTCGGTTGCCGTGCCGGGTGCCCCTGATACACGGTTAAGGGCCGCGCCGCACACAAACCGGGTGTGGTAAAAGCAGTGGTGGGGCGGCCACGAGGCGCGGCGCCACGCCGGTTCGGGTTGGCCCCAGAATCCGGGACGCCCGAACAATTCGTCTAAAGCCAGGGGCTAGTTTTTGATCAGCACGCCGTCGGCCAGGAAGTTGACCTGCTGCACGGGCTTGGTGATGGCGGCCACTTCCTTGTCGGATTTGCCGGCGTCCTTGGCGTAGTGCTGCTGGTCGGCCACCGATACTTCCTCGCGGTGCACCCAGCCGTCGATGACCACGGTTTTGCCCTTGGTGTCTTTGGGCACGAAGAAGGCGTAGTCCTTGAAGCGTACGCGCATTTGCTTGCCGTCGGCCGTGGCCAGCGTCATCCAGCAGCCCTTGGCCTGGCACACGTCGCTGGCCTCGCCGATGAGCTTCACCTTGGCCGAATCCTGGGTGCCGAGCAGCGTGGGGAGAGCCGTCATGGGATGGGCGCCTTCTTCGGTGACGGCGGCGCCGTACACCTTGCCGGCGGCGGTAGTGGTGGCTGCCGGTCCGGCCGAATGGGCTTCCGCGTCGGCTTCGGCCTTGGATTCGGTGGCCGGTGCTTTCTCAGCGGCGGTGTCGGACGTTTGCTGCTGGCAGGCAGTGAAGAAGGCCGCGGCGGCCGTCAGGGCGAGTAACGTTCGTTTCATGCGAAGTGTGGGGTGGGACAAACCGCACCAAACTTACGCATTCAGCGGCAGTTAGCGCGCAGCGCCGGCGGTGCGTTTGATGAGCACGGCGGTGTGGTCGGGCTCCTTGTCGGCGTCGTGCATTTCGGAGCGCACCATGCCCACCCCGGGCGCGTAGTAATCGACCACGCGCTTGACCGAGCGGCGGGCTATGTCGGCGCGGGCCTGCGTCACGTACTCGTAGCGCGACTCCACCTTATAGCACTGAAACGTGCCGGCGGGCGTGGTGATGCTTTCGGGCCCGCTGAGCCGGCGTTCCGACACGTCGGTGATGACCTGCGCAATGTCGACGCTGGGCGAGCTGACCTGCACCGTGAGCTTGCCGCCCGGCAGGGCGCCGGCCGTGGGCTGGTTGGGCCACGCCAAGTGCACCGGCTCGTAGGCGAAGCGCCGGTCGCGGAAGGAGCGGAGCATGGCGGGGTCGAGCAGCAGGCGGCCGTCGGTGAGCACCGTGTCGCGGCGGCAGAGGTAGACGTATTCGTCGTTGCGCTGCAGGCGGTTGCTGGCGTCGTAAAGGGAGCTTTTCAGCAGCACTTCGGTGTAGGCCGGGGCCTTCTTGGCGGCCTCGTGGGGCGTGATGCGGGCCACTTTCAGAATCTGCAGGCCTTCGGGCTTGTTCTTTTCGTTAAGCAGCTGGTACGTCAGCTCGGTGCCGTCGCTGAGGCCGAAGGGATGCTCGCAGCTGGGGGCCGCGCCGGTGGGGGCGGGCCGGGCCATGGCCGCGGACGTGTCGACGGGCGGGGTGCCGGCGGGGGCCGCCGTGGTGAGGGCCTGCGGAGCGTCGGACGAGCGGGCGCAGCCGGCCGCGAGGGCCAGCAGGGCAAGGAAAGCAGGGAAGCGGAGCGGGTGGTGCGGCATAGCAGGAGAGGAGGTCGGCAACGGACGGGCAGCGGGGCTGCCGCGCCTGCATACGCAAAAGCCAGGCTTGGGGTATGCACCACCCGCGGCCGGCTTGCGTATGGCGGTATGCGGCCGCGGTGCTTTCTTGCGCCCGGGTTGCGTCGTTGCAGCCCCGTTTTCGCCGCTACTTGCTATGGCTGATTCCACCCAATCTTCCGCCAACTGGGCCGACATGGCCGCCTCGCTGCTCTCCAAACTCTCGGGCGGCGTGGAGCTGGCCTGCACCTTCGAGCAGATGGAATTGCAGATGCCCAATCCCCAAAACCCCGCCGGCGCCCCCACCACCTGGCGACTGAACGGCTCCCTGCGCATCCGCACCAAGGGCGACAACAAGCCCGCCGGTCAGCTGCCGCCCGCCGCCAACCCGAACCCCGGCATCGGTGGCTAGCGGCCTCGAACTGGAGGCCCGCCTCGTCATCAGCTGGAACGGCCACGACATTCAGCTGGCGGCCTCCGGCACCTACATCATTCTGAATTTGCCCAGCGCCCAGGTGCTCGACGAGCTGACCGGCGCCGGCAAGCCCAAGGACCCCGCCAAGCCCAAAGGCCCCAAGGGCCCCGACCCGCTGCAGCAGCTCAACGATTTGATGCGCCGCCTCGGGCTGGTGCTCGACCTGCGCGTGGCCGGCAAAACCTGGGTGACCTTCGGGGCCGGGCGCGGGCCAAAAATCACGCTCAACGCCGTGCTGGGCAAGATTGGTTCGTTTTTCCGGGGCTAAAATTTTCGGCCGTAAAAAGCGCGGGTAACCCTGGCTACCCGCGCCCTTTTTTGCGTACCTTGGGGGAAGCGCCACCCGCTTTGCCGGCCAACCATTTGGGGTTGCGCGCGGTTGTTTGGCTTGGTGGCTTCTCCACCGTCGGCCATGAATTCGGACAAGGAACGCAAGGACAAAGTTGGCGCCGGCCGCCCCACCCCCACCTCCGCCCGCCAGGCGAGGTTGCCGCTACTCGAGCTGGTGCTCTACCTCACCCTGGCCGGCGTCACGATGATGTTTGCCGCCCTGGTGGTGCTCTACCTCTACACCCGCACCCGCGAGGGCGACGTGGGCAGCCCGCACCCGTTTCCGCGCTGGTTTTCGCTGAGCACCGTGGTGCTGCTGATCAGCAGCTACGTGCTGGCCCAGGCCCCGCGCCTCTACCGCACCGACGACGTGCCGGCGCTGGTGCGCTGCCTGGGCGCCACGCTGCTGCTCGGCTCCATTTTCGCCGGCTTGCAGATTCTGGGCTGGCGCGAGCTGCAAAACCAGGGCATTTTCTTTACCCGCGAGCCTTCCGGTACCTACGTCTACCTGATTTCGGCCCTGCACGTGCTGCACCTTTTCGGCGGCATGATCTTCCTGGGCGTGCTGCTGGGCCACGCCATGCGCGCCTCCCGCGACGGAATCCGCACCCTGGTGTTTATTCGCAATCCGTACTGGCGGGTGCGCCTGCGCCTGCTGGGCATCTTCTGGCACTTCGTCGACGCGCTGTGGGTGGCCCTGTTCACCATCTTCCTGTTCTTGTTCTGACGGCGCGGCGGCAGTTCGCGCTACGGCTAACACCAAGCGGGCCCGGCAGTATTGCCGGGCCCGCTTGGTTTTCTGGTAAAGCAGCTGACTTTTCGCACCGCGGCCGCAGCGCCGCCGCTTACGGCATCACGGTCACGGTGCCTTTGAAGCGGCGGCCGTCGGTGTACTCCACCTGATAGTAGTACACGCCCTCGGCCACGCCGCGGCCGTCCCAGCGGAAGTTGCGGTCAGGGGACTCGTACACCTTGTTGCCCCAGCGCGAAAAGATGATGATGGAGGCAAAGCGCTGCTCGCAGAAATCGGGGGGCAAGGTGGGCAGGGCGAAGTAGTCGTTGCGCGTGTCGTTGTTGGGCGTGATGATGTTAGCCGGCAGAAACTCCGGCGTCCCCGGCCGTTCCACCTCAAAGCGCACGCGCAGGTGCTGCGGCAGCGGCTGGCAGGTGTTGTCGACCAAGCTAAAGCTGACTTCCAGGGGCTCCCGCTGGGCGGCCTCGCAGCCGGGCGTCCAGCGAAAGTTGCCCGTGGCCGTGCCGGGGCCGCCGCTGCTGCTGAAGCTCATGCCCACCGCGCCCAGCTCAAACCCGGCGGGGGCGGCCGCCAGGGTCAGGCCGTCGAGGTCGGCGTCGCGGCCGGTGAAGGTGGCCGTAAACGTGTCGCCGAGCCGGCGCCTGATTACCAGCACGGAGTCGGGCCCGGTAGGCGCCGCCGGCAGGGTAGAGGTGAGTACCGGCGCCGCGTTGGCGTATTGCACCCGGATGGGCACCACCGCAACCGGACTGGTTTGGCGGTCCTGGCAGGGCGAGGCCGAGGCCACCACCTCAAACTCGTGCAGGCCGCGCGCCACGGCCCGGCAGTCGACGCGCCAGCGCAGCCGCGCCACCGTGCGGCCCGGTACCGCGCTTACTACCGAAAACTGCGCCCCCACCGAAGCCGGGGTGAAGCCGCGCCCGTTCAGCTCCAGGCTCACGTCGTCCCGGTCCAAATCAACGCCTTCCACGTCCACCTCCACCAAGTCGCCCACGCGGGCCACGATGGGAAACTGCGTGGGCGGCGACACCAGCGCCACCGTCGGGGGCTGGTTGGGCGGGCCTTGGGCCGTGAAAGCCACCCGCACCGTGTCGCGGCGGGGCAGGGAGCAGCCGTTGTCCGCCACGATGACGTCGAGCAGGTATACCCGGCCGTGCGAGTTGAAGCAGTCCGGGAAGCACACCGTGGACGTGAGGGTATCGGGCATGCCCGGGCCGCGCACCGTGCCCTGGGTCAGCGTGGCCGGTGGCACCAACGCCTGCGCAAAATTGACCGCCCGCAGCTCCACCTGCAGCTGCGACGTGGGGTCGGGGTCGGTGAAGCGCAGGCGCAGGCAGCGGTTCGGGCCGGGCAGCAGGCGCAGCGTGTCGCGGCCCGGCTGGTAGGTGCCGGCGCCGTTGCCGGGGGCGGCCACCACCAGTTGCGGCGTCTGGTTGGCCTGGCAGGCAATGACCAGCAGCTGAAAGTCGCGGCGCGTCTCGCCGATTTTGACGCCCCGGCGGTATTCCGAGCAGCGTACCCCGAACACGAACAGGCCCAGGCGGGTGGGGCGCACCGTCAGCCGACCCGTGCGCGCGTCGATGCTCAGGGTGGGCGCGCCGGGCATTTGATTGGTGCGGCTCAGCCCGGGCTGCCAGCTCACCTCAGTGTAGGGCGCCGGCGACGCTTGGGCCGGGCGGGAGGTGATGACGTTGGCGTGGCCGTTGAGCGGGGTGACCATGTCGTAGGCCAGCGAGTCGCCGTCGGCGTCCTGCCCGCCGAAATTGAAGTAAAACAGCTCGCCCAGGCAGGCGTAGTCGCTCAGGGGCGGGAAGATGCGCGGGGTGGAGTTGCGGAAGGCCTGGCCGCCCTGCACCACGGCCGGAAACTCCAAGTAGTACGCCTGCCCGGCGTCGCCCGGCGCGACGATGTTGTTGATGACGCCGTTGCGGCAGCAGCGCTCCACGGTCACGTAATACCCGTTGGGGTTGTCGTACACCGTGGCGGGCAGCGTCAGGAGCGTCGAGTAAAGCAGCTTGCGGGTGCTCAGCGACCCGATGGCGCACACCGGATTGGTGTAGGGCACGTAGCTGTTGCCGGCGGCGCTCAAGGTCACATCCTGAATGCGGCGGTTGCTGCCTTTTTCGAAGATGCCGGCCGTGGCGTCGGCGTCGATGGCGCCGGTACTGCCGTTGATGGCGTCGAAGTAGAGCGTGAGCGTGAGGCGGTAGGCGCTGCCGCTCTGGTACTGCAGGTCCAGCTCGCCGCCCACGATGTGGGTGGCCGCAGCCGGCCGAAGCAGGCCCAGGCACAGGGCCAGCACCGACAGCACGTGAATAAAGTAACCGTGTAAGCGCATAATCGTGGGGAAAACCGGCCGGTCGGCGGGCCGTACCCCTGGGAGATTGGCGCCGACGACGTAGCTTGCAAATTACAACCGAATTACCCCGATTAGACCGTCTCACGGCATTTTCCTGGCCGCGCCCGCGCGCCGGGGATTCGGGACGCGAAACGGCATCCGCAGCTCCCTTTCCCATCCATCACATGCGAGTTATTTACCAATTAACGGCGGGCCTGTTGCTGGTCGCCGGCGCGGCCCGGGCCCAGCAGGCAGCCCCGCGCCTGAGCGTGGCCGAGCTAGCCCTCGGCGGCGAGAAATGCGCCCAGGCCCACGTGCGGGCCGCCGCCCGCACGGCCACCAGCTCGGTTCGGCACCGGCAGAAAATGGACCGCTACGACGTGAAGTGGTACAAGCTGGACCTCAACCTGGAAAACAACGCCCGCACCGTCAGCGGCTCGGGCCTGATCCGGGCCCGCAACGTATCGGGCCAGCCGCTGGATTCGCTGGCGTTTGAGCTCTTCAACCGCGACGCGGTCAACAACTGGGGCTACTTCATCGACTCGGTGGTGGTGGACCGCCGCCGCAGCAGCGGCTGGCGCCGCGCCGGCAGCGACGTGACGGCCGCCCTGCCCCAGGCCGTGCCCGCCGGTGCCACCTTTGAGGCCCGCATTTATTACCGCGGCACGGCCCCGCACGGCGGCACCGCGGCCATCGGCAATGCCCTCGACACCGACTCCGATTACGGGGTGAACGTGACGTGGAGCCTGTCGGAGCCGTTCAGCGCCCACGAGTGGTTTCCCGTCAAGCAGGTGCTCACCGACAAAGCCGACTCCTCGGCCGTGTGGGTGACGACCACCAACCCCAACAAGGTGGGCTCCAACGGGGTGCTGCGCCGCGTGACGCCGCTCAGCGGTAACCGCAGCCGCTACGAGTGGCACTCCCGCAAGCCCATCGACTACTACCTGATTTCGGTGGCCGTGGCGCCCTACGTGGAGTACGTGAACTACGCCAACCCCGCCAGCGGCCCGCGCATTCCCATCGTCAACTACGTCTACAACCAAACGGCGCTCAACGACTTCCGCACCGAAATCGACCGCACGCCGGGGTTCATCGAAAACTACTCCAACCTGGTGGGGCTCTATCCCTTCGCCACGGAGAAGTACGGCCACTGCACGGCGCCCATCGGCGGGGGCATGGAACACCAGACCATGACCACCCAGGACGGCTTCTCGTTCACGCTGACCGCCCACGAGCTGTTTCACCAGTGGTTTGGCGACAACGTGACCTGTGCCTCGTGGGAGGACATCTGGCTGAACGAGGGCTTCGCCTCCTACGGCGAATACCTCTCGCTGGTGCAGTTTGGCGGCACCTCGGCGCCCCGGCAGTGGCTGGATCTGACCTTTGCCCAGGCCCAGAACAACTACAACTTCACCACCAACGCCTACGACCAGTTTCAGCCCGGCGGCTCGGTGCGCGTGCCCGATACCACCAACGTCGGCCGCATCTTCAGCTCGCGCCTGACCTACAAGAAAGGCGCGGCCGTCATCCACATGCTGCGCTACCTGCTCAACGACGACACCAAGTTCTTCAACGCCCTGCGCACCTACCAAAGCACCTACGCCGGCCAGTCGGCCCGCACCCGGCAGCTGCAGCAGGTGTTTGAGCAGCAGGCCGGTCGCTCGCTGCAGTACTTCTTCGACCAGTGGTACAGCGGGCAGGGCTACCCCTCGTTTGCCGTGCGCTGGAACCAGGTCGGTACCAATCTTTATCTGCGCGTGAATGAAACCGCGTCGATGCCCACCGTTACGCCGTTCTTTCTCACCGACGTGACCTACCGGGTGCGCTACGCCAGCGGCCAATCCACGCTGCTGCGCGTCACCCAAAGCCAGGCCACCACGGATTTCGCCACTACCGTCCCCGCCGGCCAAACCGTGGTTGGCATCGACGTGGACCCCGACCAGTGGGTGCTCGATTACAACAGCAGCGCCGCCCGCGACAACACCCTGGTGCTGGCGGCCCGCCAGCAGCAAGTGGCGGCCGCCCTGCCCGTCTACCCCAATCCTTGCCGCGACGTGCTGCAGCTCCCGGCGTTGCCCCAGCGCGCCGTCACGGCCGAAGTCAGCGACCTGGCCGGCCGCGTGGTGCTGCGGCAGGCCCTGAGCGGCACGGCCGCCGCGCTGCGCGTGCAGACGCTGGCCCCGGGCCTCTACCACTTGCGTCTGCGCCAAGCCGATGGCAGCCTCGCCGGCTGGACGCGCTTCGCCAAGGAATAGGCGCAACCAGTCCGCAATACGCACAAACCCCGGCTACCGCAAGGCGGCCGGGGTTTGGTGTTGTTGGGCGGCAGCGGGGCGCTAGTGCGGGGCGGGTTGCGGCTGAATAAACAGCGCATCCATCAGCTGGTCGAAGGAATACGCCTCGCAAAACATGCGGTCCTCGATGTGGTTGCAGGCCACGCGGATAAAGCCAGGCCGGCCGTTCAGGCTGATCAGGTCGATGGTGACGGTGCCGAAGCGCTGCTGGCAGCGGCCGGTATCGGGGCAGTCGGCGGGGCTGGGCTTGAGAAAGTGCTTGGCAATGGTTTCGGTGCAGGTCGGCAGCTGCCGGGTGCGCACGTCGGAGGCGGCTAGGTGGTAGCCCAGCGGCAGCATCCGGTCGCGCAGCAAGTCGAACAGGTGCTGAAAGTTGGTGGGGCCCAGGGCCGGGTCGTAGAACAGCAGGGCGCCGTGTTGCCCGCAGCTGTCGAGTCGTTGCACGCGCGGGCCGCCGTGGCAGGGCGGCAGGCCGGCCTTGCAGTAGTGGTAGGCTTTAAAATACGCGTCGAGCCAGGGCCGAAAGTCCTCGCGCTGCTTCCACTGCTCGTACGCCCGCAGCTCGGCCGCCGAGCGGTGCAGCGGCTGCCAGGAGGCGTCGGACCCCAGGCCCTTAAACAAGCGGCGAAGAAAATGAAGCAAGGTGGGAAAGGTGCGCGAATCGAGCGGAAAACACGCATTTCCCAAAATAGTTTCGCCCGCGGCGCCCGGCCTGCCTCAACGCACCCGCTTCCAGACCTGCGCCCGGCCCACCAAGGCAAAGCCGATGTAGCCTTTGACTTCGAGCAGATCGGGGGCTACCGAGCGCACGTAGCAGGAGTAGGTGCGCCCGTTGTCCGGATCGTAGATCTGGCCGCCGTCCCAGCGGTTGTCCTCGCGGTTGAAGCGCAGGTCTTGAATAATGGTCAGGCCCACGTGGGGTTGGGTGCGGCGCTTGGGGTCGGGGTTGTGCACGTCGAGGCGGGGCTTGCCCTCGGCGTCGGTGGGGTGCAGCAGCTGCACGATGCGCCCGCACAGCTGCTCGCCGCAGCGGTAAAACTCCACCTGGGTTTCGCCGTGCTCGTCGCTCCACACGCCCAGCGGCATGGCCGGGGTGGCAGTCGTTTGGGCCGGCAGCCCCGCGGGGCCGGCCAGCAGCAGCACGGTCAGAAACAGAAAACGGAGGAGGTGCACGGCGGGACAGGCGTTTGAGGCAGGAGGCCCAAGTTACGCAACGCCCCGCAGAACCGCCCGACCCGAAAACGAACAGCCGCCGGCTCCGTTTGGGGCCGGCGGCTGAACCAAGTAACTGGCAAACGAGGCGCTTATTTTACCCGCGTCCAGGTTTGCGAGCGGCCAATCAGCGAGAAACCAATGTAGCCTTTCACTTCCATGGTGTTGGCGTTGAGCATCTTCATGTAACAAGAGTAGGTCTTGCCGCTCTCGGGGTCGTAGATCTTGCCGTCGTCCCACTTATTGGCCTCGTCGTACTCGAAGTCCTGCATGAACACCAGGCCCAGGCGCGGCCGGCTGCGCAGCTTGGGGTCGGGGTTTTGCGAGTCGGTTTTGGGCTTGCCCGTGGCCGGGTCGTTGGGCACCGTCAAGGACACGATCTTGCCGCAGAGCTTATTGCCGCATTTGTAAATCTCAAACGTGGCTTTCTTCTCGCCGTTGGTCCACACACCCAAGGGCGAGAGGTTTTGGGCGGAAGCAAAGCCGACGGCGCCCAGCAGGAACACTAGGCACAGGAGGAGCTTTTTCATGGTCTGAAAAGGGTAGGAAGTGAGGTTGGTGGGGAAAAGATACAAAAGCAGCTCGACGGCGCAACATTGTCCGGTACGGCCGCATTGGCAAGGAGTATACCAAGCTTCCGGTAGCTTCGTCAGTAAGCCCGACGGCGCTAAAAATAATAGCGCTGATAATCAGTTTTATGCCGCTGAAACGCCGCAAAGACCGAAAAAAACCAGCTTTTTATTTTGAACCATTCGTACCACATATAACTTTAGTAACCGAAGCGAGTGCTTCAGCCCCGGCCAGCGGACCTAAGTTGCTGGTAGCGCCCCCGGTGGTTATGTGTCACCAAAAAGAAAGGAGGTACAAAATGTCTGATAGTCCCAAATCCATCCTGCCAAGCCTGAGTAATGTCGTTCGCTTCACCGCCGAACGCGCGTAACACTCAAGTGTCGCGGGGGAGCGTATGTTTCCCTGCATTACGGCAGGTCTGAACTAAGATGGCCGCACCGGTATCCCCGGTGGCCGGTCGCTTGGTAAGATGGCCCCAGGATTAGAGGCCCGGCTACCTGTGAAGGCAGCCGGGCCTCGCTGTTTTCAAGCCTTTGGACTGCGCTGAGCACGGTTCACCCCGTAGTCATTGCCAGCGAAGCGCGGCAATCGTTGCTTTCGTGGCACAGCGGTTCAACTGGCACCGACGCAAACGCCCCCGCGCGAAACCTAAGACTCGGTTTCGCGCGGGGGCGTTTTAAGCTTGTAGGGATTGCGTCGGCGCTGCTACTAGCCGAAGGATTGCTTCGCGTTACTCGCAATGACTGCCGGTGCTGCCGTTGCTTTTCGAATCGGAATGCAGATTTAGAGCACGCGGCGAATGCCGAGGAAGCGCCGCTCGTAGTCGGTGCCGTCGACCTGGCTGATTTTCACGCCCGGGTCGCGGCGCGAGGAGGAGGAGTGCACGAAGCGCAGCGGCTGACCGGGCTCGGAAATGACGATGCCGGCGTGGCCGGGCGTGGTGGCGTCCTGAGCGGTACCGGTGAAGATGATCAGGTCACCCTTGCGGGCTTCGGCGCGGGGTACGGCCGTGCCGGTTTTGTACTGCAAGGCCGAGGAGTGGGGCACGTCGACGCCGAACTGCCCGTAGACGTAGGTGAGGAAGCCGGAGCAGTCGAAGCCGCCCTCGGGGGTGGTGCCGGCGTAGCAGTAGGCCTTGCCGAGCTGGCGCAGGGCGAAGCTCACCAGCTGGTCGGCGCGGTCGGCGCTAGCGTGGCGGCGGGGGGCGGTGGCGGCGCGGTACACCACGGCGCGCACGGGCGGCAGGTCGCCGCTGGCGGGCACGGGGGCGTCGGGGCGCAGCTGCTGCCAACCCAAGACGCCCAGCAGTAAAGTCATCAGGGCTCCAAACATGAGCCAAACGGTACGCATAAGTCGGGCCAGACGGGCGCGGTGTGGAACGCTGCCGGGCTTGCGGGACTAACGTAAGGGCCGTAGCGGGCGTTGCGCCGAGCATGGAAACGGGCTTTTTCGGGCTTACCTTGCAGCCCTGCGCCGGGCGCGGCCGTCAGTGGCGGCACAGCCGCCCGGACGCGGTTTTCACTCACTCCACCGTTATTCATGCTGACTACCACTTGGCGCCACCTCGGCGCCACGGCAGCCCTGGCCCTGCTGGGCTCGGCTTCGGCCCTGGCCGCCCCCACGCTGCGCTACGTGCTGTCGATGCCGGCGCCGCAGACGCACTACTTCGAAGTTGAAATGCAGCTCAGCGGCTTCTCGGGCCGCACCACCGACGTGAAAATGCCGGTGTGGGCACCGGGCTCGTACTTGGTGCGCGAGTTTGCCAAAAACGTGGAGGGCTTCACGGCCCAGGCCGGCGGCAAGGAGCTGGCCGTCGACAAGCTCAACAAGAACACCTGGCGCATCACCCACGCGGGGCAGAAGGATTTTACAGTGCGCTACCGCGTGTACGCCAACGAGCTGAGCGTGCGCACCAGCTTCGTCGACGCCTCGCACGGCTACCTGAACGGCACCAGCGTGTTCATGTACCCCGACGGGCAAAAGCAGCTGCCCGCGCAGGTGGAAGTACGGCCCTTTGAGGGCTGGAAAGAAGTATCGACCAGCCTGAAGCCAGCTACGCAGGCCGGGCCTTCGTTCACGTTCCTCTCCTCGAACTACGACGAGCTGGCCGATTCGCCCATCGAAATCGGCAACCACAAGGTGCTCAGCTTCGACGTGAACGGCACGCCGCACCGCATTGCCATGTACGGGCAGGCCACCTACGACGAGCAGCGCGTGGTGGCCGACTTCAAGCGCATCTGCGAATCGGCGCAGAAGGTGGTGGGGCAGAACCCTTTGGACCGTTACCTCTTCATCGTGCACAACCTGGAGCGCGGCGGCGGGGGCCTGGAGCACCTGTTTTCGACCACGCTGGAAATTTCGCGCCAAGCCTACAACACGCCGGTGGGCTACGAGGGCATCCTCGGGCTGGCGGCGCACGAGTACTTCCACCTCTGGAACGTGAAGCGCATCCGCCCCATCGCGCTGGGGCCCTTCGACTACGACCGGGAAAACTACACCCACATGCTCTGGCTGAGCGAGGGCGGCACGGAGTACTTCTCCAACCTCATCGTGCAGCGCGCCGGCTTCCAGAAGCCCCAGCAGTACCTGGATCAGCTGGCCACCGGCATCACGCGCGTCGAAAACACGCCCGGCAACAAGGTGCAGTCGGCGGCCGAGTCGAGCTGGGACGCGTGGATCAAGTACTACCGACCCAACGAAAACTCGCCCAACTCGACCATCAGCTACTACGACAAGGGCGAGGTTATCGGGGCGGTGCTCGATCTGATGGTCATCAACGCCACCAAGGGCCAAAAAAGCCTGGACGACGTGATGCGCTACCTCTACGACCAGTACTACAAAAAGCTGGGCCGGGGCTTCACGGATGAGGAATACCAGGCCGCCGTGGCCAAAGTGGCCGGCCGCCGTTTCGACGAGTTTTTCCGCCAGTCGGTGTACGGCACCAAGCGCCTCGACTACGAAGGCGCGCTGGGCTACGCCGGCCTGCGCCTGGTCACGGCCACCGGGCAGGACGCTTCGCTCGGCGCCACCGTGTCGACCACCAGCGGCAAGCCGGTGGTGAGCAGCGTGCTGCGCGACGGCAGCGCCTGGCAGGGCGGCCTGAACACGGGCGACGAAATCCTGGCCGTCGACGGCCTCCGCCCGCCCACCGACATCAGCCAGAGCCTAGCCACCCGCCCGGTAGGCAGCTCGGTGCGCCTGCTGGTGCTGCGCGACGGGCAGACGCGCGAGCTGACAGTGCCGCTGCTGGCCGGCACGGCCACCCGCTACCGCATCGAAATGGCGCCGGACGCCTCGCCCGAGCAGCTGGCCGTGCGCCGCAAGTGGCTGCAGCTGGCCCAGTAACGCCAAGCTGCTGGATACCGAAACGCCCCGCCGGAATCGTCCGGTGGGGCGTTTTTGTTAAAACGGGCAATACCTACGTCTATGGCGCCACGACTCTACTGCACCAACGCGCCCACGGCCCGGGCCAGATTCAGGCGGCCGTAGCCGAAGTTTGGGTCGCGGCTGGTGGCGTTGGAGCTGGCGGCTACGAGGCGGGCTTTGATTTGCTCCCGGGTTTCCGTGGGGTACTTGCTCCAGACCACGGCCGCCATAGCCGCCATGGAGGCCGTGCTGACCGAGGAGCCGCCCACGGTGCTGGGCGCGTCGCCGCTCATGGCCAGGGAGAGGGGGCGCAGGTTGTTGCTGCTGCGCTGCATCACCACCGTGAATTCCACGTCGGAGCCTACGTGGCACTCGTCGCAGCGGGTGGTGAGGTTGTCCTTGACGCCCGTCACGGCCACGGCTTCGGCCATGCTGGCGGGGAAGATGACGCCCACCCAGCCGGCCGACCAGTCGAAGGACGTGCCGGCGGCGCAGAAAATGAGCTTGCCGCGCCCGTAGGCGTAGCGGATGGCGTCGGCCAGCTGCGAGGAGCTGGTGACGCGGCCCATGCTCATGCTGATAATGCGCACGTCCGGGCGGTTGGCGGCCAAGGTGTAGGCATCGGCAATGCCCTGCACCTCGCGGGAGGCGTCGATGAACACGTCCTCGGCGGCGCGGATGGTAATCAGGTTGGCGTTGTAGGCAATGCCCACGCTGGCGCCGTCGGTGCCGCGGGGCGCGGCGGCTGCGCCGGCCATGCTGGTGCCGTGCCCGCACTGGTCGTTGGGCGTTTCGGCCGCGCCGTAAGGGATGCCGAAAATGCTGTTGCGCGGCAGGGTGACGAGCCGCTCCACGCTGCGGCCGGCGCTCAGGCCCTGGTTGAAGGCCGCGCCGAGATTTTCCTGCTGGTCCGACGAGCCGGTGTCGATGATGACCAGTTTTACCCCGCTGCCGGTGCTCTGCGTCCAGGCCGCACGAATGCCGTGGTAGGCGTCGGCTTGGTTCCAGGACGACTTGCTGCCGTTGCTCAGCACCGCGTAATCGGAGCCGGCCACCAGGCCCGCGGTGGCGGTGTTGTTGCCGCAGCCGCTGCTGCTCAGGCTGGCGGTGGTGCGGTTGGCCACGCCGTCGGGGTGGTAGGGCTCGTAGCCCATGGGTTCGGCGTAGCGCACCAGCGGGGAGCGGCGCAGCGCTTGCACCGTGGCCAGCTCGCGCACCCGCACCGTCAGCACCGGCAGCGTCGCCTGCGGAAAGACGACGAGGTTATCGGCCGTGACGTCGGGGTGGGCGGCGCGCTCCGCAGCGAGGATGAGCTCGAGCACCTGCTGGCGGGCCTGCTGGTAGGCCGGGTCGGCAGTGGCGTTGTTGGGCAGGGGCGCGTCCTGGCCGCCGCGCCCGGCGGGGGCGTAGCCCACGCTCAGTACCTGGTCGGAGCGCTGCAGGGCGCTCCACACCACGTGGTCGGTGGCCTGGCGCCAGTCGTAGGCGCCGGTCTGGCGCACGCGGGTCCAGATCTGCTCGTCGAGCTGGGCGGCGGTCAGGGCCTCGCCGGCCAGTGCCGGCTCGGGCTGCAGCTGGCTTAGCTCCTGGTCGGCCGATTGGCAGGCGCCCAGCCACAGCAGCAAGGCCGCGGCGGGGTACAGGGTAAACTTGGGCATAAAACGGTGCTTTGGGGTGAGAATGAGAACATTCCACCAAGGCACGAAAAATCAGCGAGTATTACAACATGCATAATAAATATCCCCTTGAATGCCAGCCGCCTCCGGCACGAGGCTGTACTTACCCGAGCTGGTTCGGCGGGCTCAGCCCAGCCATTGGGGCGGGGCGTGCGTAGGAGGTAGCGCCGCCGGCGGGCCTTTCGCCGTGCCCGCCGCTTGTCTTTGCCCATGAATCCACTCTTTCGAATTGCGCTGCTGGCCGGCGGGCTGGCTGCGGCTGGTGCCGCCCGGGGCCAGAGCCGCCCGGCCATTGCTGTCAACGGGGCGCCTTTTCAGGACTGCCAGCCGCTGGCGGAGTTGCGCAGTCTGGCGTTGCCCGTCGGCCGCCCCGATACGCTGATGGTGGAGTTTATCGTCGTGCGCGGCTATCGGCCCATCGGCGTGCGGCAGTTTCCGTCGGTGGCGGCGTTCAACGCATTCGACGTGCGCACCTGGCTGAACACGCCCGGCGTGCCCCCGCCGTCGGCGGCGCAGGTGCCCCGGCGCTACGAGCTGCCCATGCGCACGAAAGTGCAGGGCGGCGACCAGCTGGTGGTGACAGTGGGCCGGCTGGCCAAGGGCCGGCGCATTATGGACGACCGGGCGCTGATTGCCGAGACCTACCACATCGTGCTCTGCGACGAGTAACCGGGGCCAAAAAGCGCCGGCCCGCTGCCCGGAAGGGGAGCGGGCCGGCGGCCGAAAAGCGTAAAGACGGGAGTTAGTACACCCGCTTCAAGGACACGTTGCGGGTGGGCGTGATGATGAGCGGCACCTTCTCAATTTTCACCGAGGAGGTGTCCAGCCCGAAGTACTTGTCCTCGGAAGCAATAAATTGCTTGATGTAGAAGTACGCCTGCATAACCAGGTTTTCCACGAACGGCAGCTCGTTTTCGACCGAGAGAAACTTCTCCAGCACCACGAAGCGGAAGTCGCCGGTCACGTGCTGCTTGCTCAAGGACTCGTAGCGCGAGGTGATGTCCACTTCCTTGTTGCGCACCAAGTCTTCCACCACTTTGCGGAAGTAAAGGTTGATGCGCTGCTCCACGCGGAAGCCCAGGCGGAACGTGACCCGGAAGGCGTCGTTCTGCGCCAGCTCGGTCACCTTGTATTCCATGGTGTAGGGCTCGTCGGTGGTATCCACGTGCACAAACCAGTAGATGTCGGCGCGCTTGGGGCGCTTCTGGAAGATCGAGTAGATGATTTTCGACTCGATTTCCGTCTGCCGCTCGGCCGAAGACATGAACACCAGGTGGGTGGCGTACTTGGGCACGGTTTCGTCGTTGCTGAGCTCCTTGAGCGCGTCCATGTACGGGTCGATTTTGACGAATTCCGTCAGGCGGCGCTTGATGAAGTAGGCCCGCAGCCAGGTGTACATCACCCCGATCAGGCACAGGCTAATGGCCACCGACACCCAGCCGCCGTGGGGGAATTTGATGAGGTTGGCCACCAGAAACGACCCCTCGATGCCGCCGTACACCAGCACGAATAGCACAATCAGGGCCATCGGGGCGCGCTTGGCCCGCAGCCACATCGAGAGCAGCAGCGTGGTCATGAGCATGGTGATGGTAATGGCCAGGCCGTAGGCGGCTTCCATGTGCTCGGAGCGCTGGAAGTAGAGCACCACCGCAATGCAGCCCAGCAGCAGCAGGCGGTTCATGCTCGGCACGTAGAGCTGGCCCTTCACGTCGGTGGGGTAGTTCAGGCGCACTTTGGGCCACATGTTCAGGCGGATGGCTTCGGCCACCAGCGTAAACGAGCCCGTAATCAGGGCCTGCGAGGCAATGATGGCCGCAATGGTGGCAATGCCGATGCCCACGAGCAGAAACCACTCCGGCATGAGGGCGAAGAAGGGGTTACGGCCCTGCAGCTCGGTGCCGACGTGGTTCATCAGCCAAGCGCCCTGCCCGAAGTAGTTCAGCAGCAGGCACAGCTTCACGAAGGTCCAGCTGATGCGGATGTTGCCCTTGCCGCAGTGGCCCAGGTCGGAGTACAGCGCCTCGGCCCCGGTGGTGCACAGGAACACGGCCCCCAGCAGCCAGAACCCGCCGGGCGTGTTGACCAGCATGTTGTAGGCGTAGTAGGGGTTGGCGGCCTGCAGAATGCTCGGGTGCTGGGCAATGCCGTACACGCCGAGCACCGCCAGCATCGTGAACCAGAGGAACATAATGGGTCCGAAAGCCTTGCCCACGATTTGGGTGCCGAAACTCTGCAGTAGGAACAGCCCGCACAGAATGGCAATGACGATGTACATCGTCGGGATGCCCGGGTACTTGGCTTCCAGGCCTTCAATGGCCGAGGACACGGAAATGGGCGGCGTAATCACGCCGTCGGCCAGCAGGGCCGCGCCGCCGATGATGGCCACGGCCGACAGCCAGGCCCCGCGCCGGCGCACCAGGGCGTAGAGCGAGAAAATGCCGCCTTCGCCGTTGTTGTCCGCGTTCAGGGTCAGCAGCACATACTTGATGGTGGTTTGCAGCGTGAGCGTCCAGAGCACGGCCGAAATGCCGCCGTATACCAAATCTTGGGTGATGACGCCGGGCACGATGGCCTTCATCACGTACAGCGGCGAGGTGCCGATGTCGCCGTAAATGATGCCGAGGGCAATGAGCAGGCCCGCAGTGGAAATGGCGGTGTGCGAATGGTGAGCCGCGGCGGTGGTTTTGCCGTCGGCCAGGGTTTTGGTGTCACTCATGAGGACGCGACAACGAAGAATAGGTGGACCTCTGAAAATGAGGCGCGCAAAGGTAAGGATGCAAGCCGAACCGCGCCGCAGGGCCAGGACGTCGTTAGAACGCGTCGTCCGGCGCCGGCGCGTCGTCGGCCAGGTCTGAGTCGGGGGCGGCCCGCATGGCGGCTTCGGCCGCCTGCTGAGCGGCTAGCAGGGCCAGGGCTTCGGCGGCGGCGCGCTGGTGGCGCCGGTGAATGCGCACGTTGGTTTCGGCCGCTAGCTTCTGCCAGGGCGCCAGCTCGCCGGCCAGGGCGTGGTGGGCCGCTTCCTGCCCCAGCCGGGCCAAGCGTACCCGCACGGCCCCGCGCTGCCCCCAGGCCAGCATCAGCGCGCCCGTGGCCATGCCGAGCATGGCGGTGAGGGTGCGGATCCAATCCTGCAGAAACGCCAGCGTGAAGCCGCCCAGGGTGAAGGCCCCCAGCATGATCCACAGCAGCCAGCGCACCCGCTGCACCGCTACGCGCTCCAGCTCCAGCAGGCTGTAGTGGCGCCCGTCGATGCGCACCTCGTCGTCGGTGAGGTGCCAGCGGCCGTCTTCGCTCTGCACGGGCGGGGCGGGCGGGGGCAGCAGCGGCGGGAGGTAGTAGCCGGCGAAGTCGGGTTGTTCCATGGAGGGCGGGCCGGGGGATACGTGACAAGTAACAGGAAGTGGCGGGGCGGGCGCGGCAAGCCGTGTGCCGCTTCGCCCAACGCGTCATTCAGTCAGGGCCGCACTCGGGCCGCTTGCCTGCTACTTGTCACGCGGTTCAGGTCCCGGCTTAGTTGACTTTCAGCAGCTCCACGTCGAAGACCAAGGCCGAGTCGGGGCCGATGTCGCGGCCGGCGCCGCGGGGGCCGTAGGCCAGGTTCGAGGGAATGTAGAGGCGCCACTTCGAGCCCTCGGGCATGAGCTGCAGGGCTTCCGTCCAGCCGGCAATTACCTGGTTGACGCCGAAGGTAGCCGGCTCGCCGCGCTGGTAGCTGCTGTCGAACACCTTGCCGTTGATGAGCGTGCCGTGGTAGTGGGTCGTCACCGAGCTGCGCGGGCCCGGCTTGGGGCCGGTGCCTTCCTGCAGCACCTCGTATTGCAGGCCGCTGGGCAGGGTTTTCACGCCGGGCTTGTTTTTGTTTTCGGCCAGGAAGGCTTCGCCAGCGGCCTTGTTTTCGCCGGCGGCACCGGCATCGGCGGCCTCTTCTTCTTCGCCGCCCATCAGCTGCTGAAACTGCTGCATGGCCTGCTGCATTTGCTCGGGCGAAAGTTGGCTGGGCTTGCCGCCGAGGGCGTCTTTGAGGCTGGCTGCCAGCACGTCCACGTCGAGGTCGAGGCCCTGCTGGGCGAAGTTACGGGCCAGGTCGCGGCCGATGATGTAGCTGATTTGCTGCTTGAGCGAGGTCAGTTCCATGGGGTTGGGGTTGGATGAATACGGGCAGCCGCAGCCGCCAAACGGTCGGTTATACGACTGAGGGCGCGAAGGTGCGGAAAAAACGCGGGCTGCGGCGGCGAAAACCCGTGGGCACGAACCGCGCCAGCACCCCGGTCCGCCACAATGGCATGGCTACACGGCTGCTACCGGCCGAACACTTTGTTCAGGAAGTTCACCGTGTAGAGCAGCGTCGGCTCAAACCAGGGGTTGAACAGCGGAAACGGGTGCGGGGCCTCCGGAAAGCTCTGCACCTCGCTGTAAATACCCAGCGCGTCGAGCTGCCGGCGCATGTCGTCGCGGCCGGCGTGCATGCGCGCCACCCCGCTGTTGATGAAGAGAATAGGCGGCGTTTGGGCCGAGACGTGGTTGAGCGGGGCGGCCTGCTGCCACAGCTCGGGCTTTTCCGTCTTCGAGGCTCCAAACCAGAGCGTGGCCGCCGAAGGGCCCTTCCGGTCGTCGCCCTCGCCCGACTCGGGGTGAATGAAAGCCAGCGTGCCGTCGGCATCAATGATGGCCTGCACCGCGCTGCTGCGGCTGCGGTAGCAGGAGCCCGCCTCGAAGAGTGGGTCGCCGGCCGTGGTGCCGACCAGCGTAGCCAGCTGCCCGCCCGCCGAAAAGCCCCAGATGGCGACCTTGGTGGTGTCCACGCGGTAAGTGCGGGCGTTGGCGCGCAGCCAGCGCAGGGCCGTTTTCAAGTCCTGCACCGCCGCCGGGTAGGGCGCCTCGGTGCTCAGACGGTACTCGGCCGTGACGGCCACGTAGCCCCGCGCGGCCAGCTGCTGGGCCAGCGGCACGTGCTGGCTTCGCTCGCCCGAACGCCAGCCGCCGCCGTGCACGATGAGAACGGCCGGATACGGCTGCCGGCGCTTGGCTTTGGGGTAAAATACGTCGAGCTGCAGGGCCCGGCCGCCGGGGAGCGTGCAGTACGTCTGGTTCGGGGCCGTGCGGATGGTTTTCGGCACGGCCGGCCGGGCCACGGTGATGGTGGGGTGCTGCTTTTTGGCCTTAACGTAGGCGCTGTGGGTCGTAAAGGAAGTGTCGCGCGGGGTGGGGGCGGGCTGCTGGGCCAGGGCCGGGCCGGCCAGGATGCCGAGGAGGCTGCCCACGAGCCAGCCGCGCCGGCCGAGAAACGATAGGAAAAAGCGCATGTGCGGGCGAGCTAGATCAAACACACGCCAAAGCTACGCGACCGGGACCGAAGCCGGGTGAGGTGGGTCACTATCACCCAGATATGTGATTGCGCCGCGTTGCCGGACTGCAGTTATTGACCCGACATCATAACTTCCTCAGCCGCATGGAACTACGGATACAGAACCTTTCCAAAACCTACCCCAACGGCGTGCGCGCCCTGCGCGACGTGAGCCTGACCATCCCCAACGGCATGTTCGGCCTGCTCGGGCCCAACGGCGCGGGCAAAAGCACGCTCATGCGCACCATCGCCACCCTGCAGGAGCCCGACAGCGGCAGCATTCAGCTGGGCGACATCGACGTGCTGCGCGAGAAGGAGCGGGTGCGCCGGGTGCTGGGCTACCTGCCCCAGGAATTCGGGCTGTACCCCAGCGTGTCGGCCGAGGTGCTGCTCGACTACTTCGCCGGCCTCAAGGGCATCCGCGACGGGGCCGAGCGCAAGGCCGCGGTGGAAAGCCTGCTGCAGCAAACCAACCTGTGGGACGCCCGCAAAAAGGCCGTGGGCGGCTACTCCGGCGGCATGCGCCAGCGCTTCGGCATTGCCGTGGCCCTGCTCGGCTCCCCGCAGCTCATCATCGTCGACGAGCCCACCGCCGGCCTCGACCCCACAGAGCGCAACCGCTTCCTCGACCTGCTCAGCGAAATCGGCGAAAACGTGGTGGTGATTCTCTCGACCCACATCGTGGAAGACGTGACCGAGCTCTGCCCCCACATGGCCATTATCGCTCAGGGCGAAGTGGTGGCCACCGGCTCGCCCAACGATGTCATCGGCGAAATCCGCGGCAAGGTGTACCGCACCAAAACCGAAAAGGCCGCCCTGGCCCAATTGCGCGAGCAGCACGAGGTCATCAGCTCCAAACTGGTGGCCGGGCAGCCCATCGTGCGCGTGTTCAGCGAAACGCCCATTAACGGCATTTTCCAGCCCGCCGAAGCCACCCTGGAAGACGTGTATTTCCACCGTCTGGCGCGGAAAGCAAAAGGAGTTGAGGCCTAAATCTAGCACGTCATGTCGAGCTTGTCGAGACATCTCGCGTGCTGAGGTGGGATAGTAAATTACTCGTTCAACGACAAGTTTACTGCCCGAGCGTGATGTCTCAGCAAGCTCGACATGACGGCCTATTCCAACCCGGATCATCATGTTCACGCATATTTTCAAGTTCGAGCTGCGGTACCGGTTTACCCAGCCGAGCACGTATCTGTACTTCGGGGTCTTCGCCCTCTTCGGCTTTCTGTCGCAGACCGTCGACGACTTCGGCTTCGGCTCGGCCAAGGTGCACGTCAACGCGCCCGATGCCCTGGCCGAGCTGCATACTATTGCCTCCATTCTGGGCATGTTCGTAACGGCGGCCGTGCTGGGCACGCCCATCTACCGCGACGACAAGGATGGCATGACCGGGCTGGTGTACACCACGCCGCTGAGCAAGCCCAGCTACCTGGCCGGGCGCTTCCTGGGCTCCTTGCTGGCCATCTGGTTTGTCATCACCGGGCTTTCGGTGGGGGCGCTGCTGGGCATGCTCATGCCCTGGGTCGAAGCCTCGAAGCTGGGCCCGGTGCAGCCGCTGGCCTTGCTGGTGCCGCTGTTGGGCGCGGCCTGGACCAACGCCTGGTTTGCCGGCTGCATTTTCTTCGCCGCCTACCTCGTGTTCCGCTCCCCGCTGGTGGTGTACTTGGGCGGCGTGGTGCTGTTCGTGTGCTACCAGGTGGCCATGAACTTCATTTCCCGCATCAGCTCCGACCACCTGTTTTCCCTACTCGACCCCTTCGGGCTGGCCGCCAAGCGCATCGACACCAACTACTGGACCATTGCCGAGCGCAACACCCGGCTCATCAATTACCTGGGCGGGGAGCTGGTGCAAAACCGCCTGCTCTGGTGCGGGGTGGGGCTGGGGGTGCTGCTGGCTAGCTGCGCCTATTTCCGCCTCGGCCTGCCCCGCGTGCGCCAGAAAAAACAGGCCGCCGACACCGCCCCGCTGGCCGCGGCCGGGGCCGGGCTGCGCCGCTCCCCGCAGGACTTCAGCCGCGGGCTAAGCTGGTGGCAGCTGCGGCGCCTCACGCGGGTGCAGTTTCTGAACGTCGTCAACGCCTGGCCGTTCCGGGCGCTGGCGTTGCTGGGCGTCGTGTTCGTGCTTTTCAACGCCTACTGGACTTACCAGGACCCGCGCGGCATTCAGATGCCGGTGACCTACCTCATCCTGAACCTGGTCAACGACAACTTCACCCTGTTCTTCCTCATCATCACCACCATCTACGCCGGGGAGCTGGTGTGGCGCGAGCGGGACGTGCGCCTGCAACTGGTGTTCGATGCCTTGCCCTACGCCACCTGGCTGCCCTTCGTGAGCAAGGTGCTGGCCCTGCTGGGCGTGCAGCTGCTGCTGAGCCTGGTGCTGAGCCTGGTGGGCGTGGGCATTCAACTCTACCGCGCCCCCGAGCTGGTGGAACCGCTGCTCTACCTGAAAAACTTCGTGCTGCAAGCCGCCAACCTCGCCGTGCTCAGCACCCTGGCCGTGGTGGTGCAAACGGCCGTGAACCACAAGTACGTGGGCCACGCGGTGATGATGCTGTACTACGGGGTGGTGTTTCTGCTGGCCGACGCGCTGGGCCTGCACCACGTGCTGCTCAAGTTCGGGGCCGGCATCACCTACACCTACTCCGACATGAACGGCTACGGGCACATGGTGGCTCCGCTGCTGGCCCTCAACCTCTACTACCTGGCCGGGGTGCTGCTGCTGGCGCTGCTGGCCTCCCTGCTCTGGGTGCGCGGCAACGACACCCGTCTCGGCAGCCGGGCCCGCCTGTTCGGGCAGCGCCTGCGCACGCCCGGCGTGCGGCCCGCCCTGGCCGGGGCCCTGCTGGTACTGCTGACGGCCGGTGGGTGGGTCTTCTACAACACCAACATCCTCAACGAATACCTCACGCCCAAGGACCTGGAAGCCCGGCAGGCCGCTACCGAGCGGCAGTACAAGCGCTACGAGCGGCTGCTGCAGCCCAAAATCGTGGCCATTGACCTCGCCGCCGACCTGTTTCCCACGGCCAGTCCCCGTGGCTACCGGATGCGCGGCACCTTCACCCTGCGCAACAAGGAAGCCCGGCCCCTCGACACGCTGCTGATCAACTACGACCCCAGCCGCAGCGTTACGAGCCGGCTCAGCCTGAGCCGTCCCGCCCGGGTGCTGCGCGACGACCCCGGCAGCGGCGTGCGCCTCTACCGCCTTAAGCAGCCGCTGCAGCCGAACGACTCCCTGGACCTGCGCTTCGAGGTGGGCTACCGGGCCAGCGGCTTCACCTCCCGGCTCAAGGGCACCGGCGTATTCGACTGGGCCAATATCTCGCCCGAGGACCGCCTGACCGCCAACGGCACCTTTCTCAGCGACGCCGGCCTGCGCATCGGCTACCAGGTGGCCGGCGAGCTGGAAGACGACGACGTGCGCCGGCGCTACGGGCTCAAGCCCAAGGACCGCGCCCTACGCCTCAACGACCCGCGCGGCCGCCGCATCGCCGACTTCGGCCCCGACGCCGACTACGTGCGCTACCAGGCCACCGTCAGCACCGACGCCGACCAGATTGCCGTCACGCCGGGCTACCTGCAGCGGGAGTGGACCCAGAACGGCCGCCGCTACTTTCAGTACCAGATGGACCAGCCCATGATGCCCATGACCGGCATCCTCTCGGCCCGCTACCAAGTGCACCGCGAAACCTGGCAGCCCCGGGGCGGCGGCCAGCCCGTGGCCATCGAAATCTACTACGACCCGCACCACCCCTACAACGTGCGCCGCATGGCCCAGGCCCTGCGCGACGCCCTGCCGTACTACTCGGCCGCCTTTGGGCCCTACCAGTACCGCCAGATCCGCATCTTGGAGTTTCCGCGCTACAAAAGCTTCGCCCAGAGCCAGCCCAACACGGTGCCCTTCTCCGAAGCCGCCGGCTTCATCGACGACCCGCGGGACACGAACGCGCCCGATTACACCTACTTCATCACCAACCACGAGCTGGGCCACCAGTGGTGGGGCCACCAGCTCGTGGGGGCCAACGTGCAGGGCAGCAGCATGCTCATCGAGTCCTTGGCCGAATACTCGGCCCTGATGACCTGCAAGCACCGCTTCACGCCCGCCCAGATGCAGCAGGTGATGCGCCGGGAGCTGGACCAGTACCTGCGCGGCCGCCGGCAGGAGCGCAAAAAGGAAATGCCCCTGATGCTGGTCGAGAGCCAGCCCTACATCCACTACTACAAGGGCGGCATGGTGTTCTACGCGCTGCAGGACTTCATCGGGGAGCAGAAGCTCAACAAGGCCCTGGGCGACTTCGCGGCCGCCAACCGCTACAAAACCAACCCGTACCCGAACTCGGCCGACCTGATGGCCTACATCCGCCGCGAAACGCCCGACTCGCTGCGGTACCTGATCCGGGACATGTTCGAAACCATCACGCTCTACAAAAACGAGTTGAAAACCGCTACCTACACCGCGCGGCCCGACGGCAAGTTCGACGTGGCGCTGACCATCAAGGCCGAAAAGCTCCGCGCCGACTCCCTGGGCAACGAAACGTCCACGCCCGTGGCCGATTACGTGGAAGTGGGCGTATTCGGGGCCGATCAGTCGCCCGGCGAAGCCTGGGACGTGCGCGGCAAGGCCCTGGTGCTGCGCAAAATCAAGCTCACCCAGCCCGAAACCACCCTGCACTTCGTGGTGGCCGACAAGCCCGCCAAAGCCGGCGTCGACCCGTACCAGAAGCTTATTGAGCGGTACTACGTCGACAACGTGAAGCCCATGCAGGAAGAAAAGCCCGCCGCCAAGCCCGTGGCCGCGCGGTAAGGAGCCGTTTGGTGGGCGAGCCTGCCCCGGTTACTGCCTACGGGGCGGGCTCGCCCACTGCCAACGCCGTAGCGGCGGACGAAACCTGGGATTTTCGCCCGCCGCTACGGCTTGCAGCCGGCCGGCAGTTCCCGGGCTGCCTTTCGTTGCCGTTGCCGGAGCACCCGTGCCGGCAGCCGCCTGGGCGGGGCTACGCCGGCGGTTTGGCCGGGTTGGGGCCAGTCGGGCCAGTAATAGCTGGCCATAAAATCTACCGGAGCGCCTGTTTGCAGATTGGGCACGCAGTACCCGCTCACCAGTAGTTGGCTGGTGGCTGGGTTGAAGGTGCTGTGCTGCACAAACCGCCAACGGGTGCTGTCCGTCGTCGGCAGGGTGTGCAGCCCGGCCAGCTTACCATCGCGCCAGCGAATCAGTTGCAGGGCAAAATCGGGCGCGGGGCTGGCCGCCCGGTAGCGGATGCTGTGGGTGAGCAGCGCGTAGTCGCCGCGCACGCCCAGCACTTCCGGGGCCAGCTGGGTGGAGCGTTCCGGATTCTCCAGCAAGTAGCGCCAGCGCACCCGAAAGGCGCGGTCTAGGCCCGCCACAAAGTGGTAGCCCTGGCGGTGCGGCTGCAACTGAACGGTCCCGCTGATGACGAACCCGCGCTGCTGCGGCAGCTCCACCGGCGGCCCGGCCAGCACCACGTCTTCCAGCGAGTCGAGCAGCACCGGCGTGTGGCGCCGCTGGAAGCGGCCCAGGGAGTCGGTTTCCAGAAACAGGAGGCGGCGCGGCGCGTTGGCGCCATCCGGCCCGGCGGCTTCATGGGGCTCGGCGGCGGTAAAGCACTGCCATTGCCGGAGCCGGGGGCCCGTCAGGCGCCAGTGAAACCAGCCGCTGAGCAGAAACTGGTGGTCGGCGGTGCGCTGCAGGTGGGCTATTTCCAGACCGGCGTTGGCCGGGGCTTGGGCCACGTAGTCGTAGGCCCAGGCCACGCGGCCGGCGGTGTCGGCCCGGAGCAACGCGGGAGCATGAGGCTCGGTCCCAAACCACCCCCGGCGCGGGCCGATGATGACTGCGCCCGCCGCCACAAAGCTGCCCGGCCCCACCGGCAGCATTGCCGCGAGGGAGCGGTGCCGGCGCAGGGGCGAATCGTAGGTGGCCGGCAGGGCCAACGGCAGCAGCCGGCGCGTGGTGTTGCCGCGGTCTTGGCGGCCCAGGTACACCCGCGTGCGCGAAAACCACGGGCTGAAGTAGCCGCCGCCGGCTACCGGCAGCCAGGCCCCCTGCGGGATGTACGGGGTGCCGTCTGCGCTATCGGCCGGAATCACCACGGGGCGGGAGGATGGGGGCGTGAGCTGCCCCGCCGGCGTGACAAGCGCGTAGGTCGTGCCCCCGGCGTCGCCGTACAGGTCGTACAGTTCGTGCCAGGTGAAGCCGCGCAGGTGCGCGTACCCCTGGGCGTCGAAGCGGACGTTGGGGGGCACCGAACACAGGTGTTGCCACTGAAGCTGCGGCTGCTGCGCGAGCAGCGGCCCGCCCAGCGCCGACGCCAACGCCCAGCAGACCATCCGAAGAACAAAGCAGCGCATGGGCAGAAAAGGATAGCCCCAAAGGTAATAACCTAGGAGCCGGCGCGCAGAACGGCCCCAACCACAAGCAACCGGCCGGCCCCGCGTCTGCGGGGCCGGCCGGTTGCTTGTATTCCCGGAAGAGGCGCCAGAGCCTAGCAGCAGTAGTCGCTGTAGTCTTCGTCGAGCGAGTCGATGCGCAGGGAGAAGTTCAGCGTGCGGGCAGCCCATAGGCCCAGGCTACCCAGGCCACCCAGCAGCAACAGCGTCGAAACGGCGGTGGTCTTTTTCATGGTCTATATTGTATGTTGGTGAATCCCACGTTCTTGCTGCAAAGATACTACGCAAATGTTACATAATTGTTAGGCATGCATCATTGTTGTGAGGCCAGTGCTTCCCGCGGGCATCAGCTTTTGGCCGGAAATGTCTTACTGGCTTTTTTCGTGAGCAGGGGGATGATAAGGCTGTATTTGTACAAATGATGCTCGCTGAACTTGTCCACCACGTAGAAATCATTGGTCGTCAAGTCCTGCACGTACAAATCGACAGTGGTAATTTCCTCCTGGAAATACCGCGTTCCGCCACTGAAGGACATGTGGGTGCGCACACCTTGGTAGTTATTGGTCAGGAAACTGTTGAACGAGTCGTGGAACAGCAAGTACTTATAGCCCTGACTGCGGTAGTATGCCACGGAATCCTGGGTGGTGATGCGGTACGCGAACGGGTATTTCCGGGCGGCCTGCCGTAGTTGGTCGCCTGACCAGCCGCAGTTCTGGTTGTGCCAGCGCAAACGGGTGTACGCCTCCGAGGTCATGCCCTCTGGACGTTGGGCCGGCACTTGTACGGGCTCGAACTTGATGTAAAGAATTTTGGCCTGCGGCAGATCGTTCGGAAGCTGGTCTTTGAAAATGTGGGCGTTGGCTTCCTTGGCCGCTTTCCGATAGTTGCCAGAAATCTGCGCCTGCACCGCTGGCCGCAGGAACATGGTCGAGCCGAGACCAAGGAGAAAAGTAAGCGTGGGCGTTTGCATGTAAATAAGTTGCACGGAAGGAATAACGCGGTACAGTATTCTGGCTCCGCCAAACGGCAATGACCCAAAAGGCGCTTGGGGCTTAAAAAAGCGAAATCTGCTGCCCGGCCGCGGGCTGCCGGTGCTGCTGCTCCAGAGCCAGCAGCCGCTGCTTGCGCCAGAGGCCGCCGGCGTAGCCCGTCAGCTTGCCGTCGGCGCCGATGACGCGGTGGCAGGGAATGAGGATAGCAAGGCGGTTTTGCCCGTTGGCGGCGGCCACGGCGCGCACGGCTTCGGGCTTCTTCAGGGCCAGGGCCTGCTGCCCGTAGCTGCGGGTATGGCCGTACGGAATGAGCCGCAGCTCCTGCCACACCTGTTGCTGAAAGGCCGAGCCGGGCGTGAGCAGCGGCACCGTAAACTCCTGCCGGCTGCCGGCAAAATACTCGGCCAGCTCGGCGCGCAACTGGCGTAAGTGCGGGTTGTCGCGCTCCACCACCCGGGCGTTGAAACGCTGGGCCAAGTCTTGCAACTCGGTTTGCAATTCCCGCCGCTCGAAAAACTCCAGCAGGCACACGCCCTCGGCGGTGGCACCGGCCATCATCGGGCCCAGCGGGGTTTCGAGCCGGGCTAGCTCCAGCACGTGCGGGGCGTGGTCGGGGGCGGTGGGCAGGGGCCAGGGCCAGTCCGCGGCGGGGCCGGCCGGCTCGGCGGGGCGGTCGAAACGCAGGGCAAACTGGCTGGGAGCGGGCTGGGACTGGGGCATGGCGGGAGGCGGTTGCGTAGCTGAAAGATAGGCGGCCGAGCCGAAGAATAACGCTGCCGCCCGCAGGTCCGAACGCCGGCCAGCCTACCGCGGCGCGCCAACGGCGGCGCGCTGCTGGGCTTGCACGCTGGCGGCCACTTCCACCATTGGCGCCACCCAGATGTCCCGCTCGTGGGCCTTCAGGTAGCGCAGCAGCTGGCGGTGGGCGTTGGCGTCCACGTTCAGCGCGTGGCCGCCGCCCACGCCGTGAAACAGAAACACCAGCAGCGTGTGCGTCTGCTGGGCCTGCTTCACCAGATCCAGCATGTAATCGGCCGACTGCCCGTTAATCGAGTAGCAGGCTACGTTCGATAGGTCGACCTGCGCGGCCGTGGGCAGGCCTTTGGTCACGCCGCGGGCTGCCACGAAGTCGTTGCGCAGCGGTTGGTAGAAGTCCTGGCCGCCGATGGTCCGGTCACCGCAGGGGTAGGCGAAGGTGTGCGTGCTGCGGCCGTCGATGGCCCGGAGCAGGGTGTTGGTGGCCCGGATTTCGCTCACCGCCCGCCCGACGGTGTACTTGCTCAAGTCAGTGTCGGGCGTGACGAAGGAGCGGCCGGGCAGGGTGCCGTCGCAGGGGTGCATGAGGGCGTGGTTGCCCAGCTCGTGCCCTTTTTTGGCCGCCTTGCGCCATTCGTCGAGCCGTTTGGCCACCACCGGCGAGGAGCCAATGAGGTAAAACGTGCCGCGCAGCTGCAGCGAATCCAGCGCGGGCACGACGCGGTCCAGGTCGGCGTCGAGGGCGTCGTCGTAGGTCAGCACCACGGCGCACTGCTTGCCGTGCCAAGCGGAGGATTGGGCGTGGGTGGCCAGCGGAGCAGCCAGCAGCAAGGGGGCGAGCAGGTAGCGGTGGAGCATACGTGAAGATGGTGTTTTTCGGCGGTAGCGCCGGCCTAGTGCGCCCCAAAGGCTAGTAGTGCTGCCACACATGGCCAGGCCATAGGTACCCATCTGGTCGTAGTCGGTGATGCGGTGGGTTGTGCCGTTGGCATACTCCACCGTGAGGTAGCAGGTCTGGTCGTCGGTCCATTCCACCGCGGGCGAGGGGCCGCCGAGCAGCACCAGCAGTTGTTCCGTTTCCACGTCGCGGCGGAGGCAGGTGCGGGCCCGCACTTGCAAGTCGTCCGTGCCGTCGTGGCTGAAATCGGTCCGCTGCCAGTGCCCGGGCGCAGCAGGTGACATCAAGGACTGCGCGCTGTCTGGCAAGGACGCGTTGACGGCCGCCAGTTCCGTTGTGGCCCACCGGCCCCGTCGCCGCAGATAGGCTTCAATGCTGCTGCTGTGGCGCAGCGTATCGACTTCACCCGCGGCGCGGGCAATCAGGGGCTGGCACAGCAGCAGGACAAGCAGCAGGCGCATGGCAACGGCGGTGGTCACGACGGAAGTGTGCCGGCTGGATGCCGCCCGGTGGGCTTTCCCATAAGCAGACCGGTGGCCAAGGCCAGGTAATAGAGCCGGGCGAAGTGCCTCCGCGGCAACACCGAAAATGCTTACTTGCTGGTACCTTTGGCTTTCTGATTTGCCGCCTCCGATTATGCCGGCCTTATTTTCCGTGCTGCTATTCTGCCTGCTCAGCGGCCTGCTTGCCGGCTGCCGGCGCCCGTCCGCGGCGCAGCACCAGTTTACGGCGCCACCCGCGGCAGCAGCGCCCACGGCCAGCCGCCCCCAACTGGTATTTTTGACCTTCAAAGCAATAGCCAGCCCGAGCGGACCCGCCGTCATTACCCTGCTGGGCAGCACCGTGGCCGCCGGTGCGCCCAAGTCCGCCCCCGAAGACGCCCGCCACGCCCCGCACTACCTGACGATAAGCCAGCTCGGGGCCCAGCGGCAGGTGTTGGCCGCCGCGGCCGTGGAGCACCCGTTGCGCCGCTCCGTGGAAACGGCCGGGGCCGACGGGGCGCTACAGCGCCAGGACGTGCGGCTGCCCGAAGCCGAGTTTTTCGTGCGCCTGGCGTTGGTTCCGCAAGCCACCGCGGTGCGGGTGGAGGAGGTTGTCGACCGGCAGCCCGTAGGGGCCACTGATTTTCCATTACCGACTCGTCCATGAAAAAGCTCTATTCCCTGCTACTGCTGACCGGCTTGCTCTGGGGCCGCGCCGCCAGCGGCCAAACCACGTTCCAGGTGGATACCCTCATCAAAACCGGCCCGCTCGACCAGCGCGTCAACATTGTGTTTTTGAGCGACGGGTACCAGACCGCGCAACTGCCCCAGTTCGTCAACGACGTACGCGGGGTGGCGGCGGGCTTGTTTGCGCAGTCGCCCTTCCGCGAGTACCAGAACTACTTCAACGTTTTTGCCATTCGGGTGCCTTCGGTGGATGCCGGGGCCAAGCACCCGCGCACCGCCCCCGACTGCACCGCCATGCCCGCGGCCACGGTCAACAACTACTTCGGCAGCTCATTCGACCAGAACAGCATTCACCGGCTGCTGGTGGCCACCCGCGCCAGCGCCGTGGCGGGCGTGCTCTCCACCCACTTCCCGCTCTACGACCAGGCTTTCGTGCTCGTCAACACCACGGAATACGGCGGGGGCGGCAGCACGGCTTACGCCACGTTTTCCATCAACGCCAGCTCCCGCGAAACCTGCATCCACGAAATGGGCCACTCGTTTGCCAACCTGGCCGATGAGTATTGGGCCGGCCCCGGCTACGCCCGTGAGCGGGCCAATCAGACCGCCCAAACCGACCCCACGCTGGTGCGCTGGGCGCCGTGGGTGGGCACCGGCAGCGTAGGCGTGTACCCCTTCGTGGAAAACCCGCTCTGGCAACGCCCGCACCAGAACTGCAAGATGCGCTACTTGGGCTCCCCCTTCTGCAACGTGTGCCGCGAAACCTTTGTGGAGCGCATTCACACGTTGGTGCCGCCGGTGCAGAGCTTCAGCCCGGCCAGCACCGCCCTCAGCGACCCCACGGCCGCAGTGCCCTTCGCCCTGACTCTGCTGGCGCCTTCGCCCAATACCTTGCGCGTGACCTGGCAGCGCGACGGCGCCCCCTTGGCCCGCAACACCAGCCAGGTAACCGTGCCGCTGACGGCCCTGAATACTGGTACGCACGTCATCCGGGCCGAAGTAACCGACACGACCGGTTTTTCGCGCGCCACCACGCACGCCGCCCAGCATACCTACGTTACGCAGTGGACCGTGACGAACACGGCCACCGGCACGCATCTGCAGGCCAGCTCGTTCGAGTACCAGCTCGAAACCTACCCCAACCCGGTCACCGATGCGCTCAACCTAAGCTACCGGCTCAGCCGCCCGGCCCCGGTGACGGTAACCGTACTCGATGAGGCTGGCCGCCGCGTGCGCACCGTGTTGCAGGAGCGGGCGGCCGCCGCGGGCACGCACCAGTGGCGCTTCACGGCCGCCGAGCTGGGCCTACGCCGGCCCGGCACCTACCGGCTGGTGCTCGACATCGACGGGGCCCGCGTCAGCCGGCCGCTCGTGAAAGAATAAGCACGCAATAAGCCCACAAAACGGCCCGCCCCGGTACTGCCGGGGCGGGCCGTTTGCTATTCCGGTGCCTACTTCACTTCCGCCACTTCCACCCGGCGGTTGCGGGCATCGGGCGAGGGGAAGAGCGGACGGGTGTCGCCGTAGCCGACGGTGCTCAGGCGCGCGGGCTCGATGCCGGCTTTCACCAGGTATGCTTTTACCGCTTCGGCGCGCTGCTCGCTGAGAAGCTGGTTTTTCTCCGACTCGCCCACACGGTCGGTGTGGCCGGCAATCTGCAGACGCAGGGCGGGGCGCTGGCGCAGCTCGGCGGCGAGCTGGTTCAGGGCCGGCAGGCCGTCGGCCAGCAGCTCGGCCGTGCCCAGCTTAAAGAGCACCGTGGGCAGTACCACCGGCTTTTCGGTCACCACGGGCGACGGAGCGGGCACCGGCTGCGGGGCAGGGGTAGGCCGGCGCCGGGCGGTGTCGAGCGGGGGAAGGGGCGGCTCGGTGGCGGGCGGGGCTGCGGCCACCGGCGGCGCGGCCGGTTTTGGGGCGGGCGCCGCGCCGCCGACCTTCACCGTGACGGGCACCACGGCGCTTTCTCGGGTGGGGTAGTAGCCCTGCGTGATGTAGAACGTGGTGGTTTTGCTAAGCTTGGTGCGGTACTCGTTGCCGCTGGCGAGGGGCTGCTTCAGCTCGGCGTCGGCGTACCAGCGCACCTGCCGGCCCGACACGCGGATGGTGGTGGAACTGCCCGCCGGCACCGTGGCGGCCGATTTCAGCTTGACGCGGTAGAGCGTGAAGTTGCCGTGGTTGCAGGTGCCGACGGGGTCGTAGGCGGCGCGGCCGGTCAGCTTTTCCTCCTGCGCGTCGTAGCTGAAGGTGATGAGGCCCTCGCACCAGTAGCTGCCGGGCGTGCGGCCCGTTTCGTTGAGCTTGCGCACCTGGTCGAGGCGCAGGCCGGTGGGCGTGCGCGTGGCCTGCACCTGAAACGTGACGGTGACGCCCGGCCGACCGCCCGCTTCCTGGTAAAGGATGCCGAAGAGGCTGCTGCCCTTGCCGTTCTGCATGCGCAGCAGCGCCGGCCAGGTGGAGCCCGGCTCGTCGGTGTCGGTTTCGACGCCCTGCCAGATGCCGGCCAGGGAAGCCGTTTGGGCCTGGGCCGGAGCGGCCAGCAGCAGCACGGCCAGGCTCGCCAAGCCGCCGAGGTAACGCACGAAAGGGAAATGCCGGGTAGGTTTCATAGACTAGCTGCCCCAACGTCGGCGGCGGGCCCAAAGTGCGCGCGCAGCGGCTGGGACGCCGAAATATCGGCGGCGAACGGGCTGGGCGCAAGTCGGCCCGGCAGCTAGTGGCCGGCGCGGCTTTCTTCGTCGGCGCTGCCGCGGGTGCGGCCGGTGTGGGTGCTGCCGCTGCCGAGCTTGCAGGTGAAGCTGAGCGAGAGGCGGCGGCTTTCCCACTGGTTGTTCCAGCTCATGCGGATGTTGTTGTAATCCATAATACTGCGGAAGCGGCTGGTGCCGAATACGTCGCTCAGGCGCAGGCTCAGCGTGGCCCGCTCGCGCCAGAGCAGCTTTTTGGCGCCCAGCGTCAGGTTGGCGTAGCTGCGGGTGTAGAAGAGGCCCTGCACGCTGGGCGAGCCGTAGCTGCCGTTCACCAGCACTTGGTAGCCGCGCGGCAGCCGCACCGTGTGGTTGGAGGAGGCCGACAGGGCAAAGCGGCGCAGCTGCACCGGCTGGCCTTGCAGGCGCGAAGTCACGGCGTTGTAGCTGCCCTCCAGCTCGTTGTCCATGCCCCAGGCCGGGCTGACGTCGGTGTGCCCGCCCGAGGTGAGCGTGAGCGTGAGGGCCCGGTCCAGGTTTTGGCGCACGGTGGTCGTGACCTTGGTCTGGTCGTTCTGGTAGGCCACTTGGCTGACCACGTTGGTTTCGAGCAGGTAGCTCAGGCTCAGCACCTGAAAGTTGCGGTGGGCGTAGTTCAGCACCAGCGAGCGGGCCAAGGACGGGGCCAGAAACGGGTTGCCTTGCAAGGCGGTGTAGGCATCGGTGTAGGTCACGAAGGGGTTCAGGCTCTGGTACGACGGCCGGCTGATGCGGCGCCCGGCCGAGAGGCCCAGCTGGTCGTGCTCCCCGATCTTGTAGCTGGCAAACAGCGTGGGAAAGAGCTGGAAGTAGTTGCGCACCACGCGCTGGCCGGTGGTGGCCGAGGCGCCCACCGAGTGCGTATGCTCGCCGCGCAGGCCGGCTTTCAGCTCCAGCCCGCGCCAGGTGGTGCCCAGGGTGGCGTAGCCGGCCGTGATGATTTCGTCGTAGCGAAACCGGTCGGTGCGCGGCGCGTCCAGCTGCCACTGCTCATCCAGCAGCTGCTCGAAGTTCAGGAAGCTGCACGTGGTTACCCAGCTGGTTTTGGCGCCGGCTTCAGCCCGCCAGCCCCCGGCCGCGGGGTGCACGTAGTCGGCCTTGAGCGCCCGGATGACGACGTCGGCGCCCTGGTCGCTGCGCTGCTGCCCGCCGAGCGCGCCCGCGGCGGCCGGCGCGCTGCTCGTAACCTGGTAGCTCTGGTCCATGCGGCTGCGGTACTGAATCAGGTCTGCGTCGGCGGTCAGCTCGCGGCCGGTGCTGTCGAGGGCCAGGCGGTAGTTCAGGTTCAGGGCCCGGTCGGTGCTGCGGCTGGCGGAGGGGTTGTAGAGCGACACGGTGCTGACGGGCCGCCCATCGGGCGCCGTGGCCATGGAAGTACCCGTCGAGAGGGCCGTGGTGCGGTCGAGGGCGCCGCGCACCTGCCCGCCCAGGGTCTGGCGCGGGCTCAGCGGCAGTTCGACCCCGGCGGCGTAGTTCAGGCCGTTGTAAACGGGGTGCCAGTACTTCTGCTGGGCAAAGGTGGTGTCGCGGATCTGGCGGCGGATATCGAGGTTGTTGAACGAGTTGGAGTGCGTCAGATCAACCCGCCCGAACGTGCGCAGCCGGCCGGCGTTGTAGGCCAGGTTCAGCCCGCCCGAGCCTTTCTCGTAGCGCCCGTAGCCGCCGGTGGCGGTAGCGGTGCCCGTCAGGCCCGGCCGCAGGCTGCGCCGGGTGCGCAGGTTGATGACGCCCGCCGTGCCGGCCGCGTCGAGCGAGGCGGGCGGGTTGGGCAGCAGCTCGATCTGGCTGATGGCCGAGGCGGGCAGCGACTTGAGGTAGTTGCTGAGCGCGGCCCCGCTCATGTAGGTTTGCTTGCCGTCGATGAGCACCAGCACGCTGCCGCTGCCGCGGTACTGCACTTGGTCGTCCTTGTCGAGCGTCACGCCCGGGGCCCGTCGCAGCACCTCCAGGGCGTTGTCGCCGGCGGTGTTGAGGCGGTCCACGTTCACCACGGTCCGGTCGGCGTGCTGCTCCAGCACCGGCGGGCGGCCCTCCACCACCACTTCGGCCAGGGCAGTGGTAGCGCTGGGCAGGCGCAGGGCGGGCAGCGTGAGCGGCTGGTCGGTGACCGTGAAGCCGTAGTGCTGCGGCCGGTAGCCCAGGAGCAGGGCCTTGAGGCAGTAGGGCCCGGCCGCCACCGTTTCGAAGCGGAAAGCGCCCTGCGCATCGGCTGTTTGCACGCTGGCGACGGACGAGTCAGGCAGGTGCAGCAGCACGGCGGTGGCAAAGGGCAGGGGCTGGCCGGCGGCGTCCTGCAAGGTGCCGTGCACCGGCGCCTGGGCCTGGGCCGCCGCGCCGAGGGCCAGCGAGGCAAGGAGAAGCAGACCGAAACGTGGCGGGAGTTGAGGCTGGTGCATGGCAGGGGGCGTTTGGGCGGTTGGGTGGCTCAAAAGTGCCGGGCCCGGCGCGGCGCCGAAAAAAGATTATCCCACCGGCCCCAAATGCGGGGTAACTTCCGCCGCCCGCCCCGCGCCGGCCTCACCCGGCCGCCCGGCCCACTGACCCGGCCAAACCGCCCACTCACGTAAAAAATGCCGGCTCCAGCTGCGCAGCGGATAGTTTTGGGCTTCACCGTTTTGCCTGCGCCATGTCCTCGTTGCCCCTCAAATCCGCGTTGCGCTGGCACGTGCTGCTGTGGCTGGCCTACGCTGGCTACGTGCTGCTCGGCGCCTGGCTGCTCTTCGAGCCCCGGCCCGGGGGCACTGCGCTGAGCACCAAGCTGTGGCTGCAGGCATCGTTTCTGACGGCCCGCATGGTGACGTTTTACTGCTGCTACCTGCTGGTGTACCCGCGCTGGCTGCACCTGGGGCGGGTGCCCCAGCTGGTGCTGGGCCTGCTCGGGGCCGTGCTGGTGTTTGCCGGCACCCGGGCGCTGCTCGAAGAGGCGCTGTACCCGGCCGTGCTCGGTTTTCGCAACTACGGTCCCGATACCACGGGGCTCTACTACCTGCTCGACAATACCTACTACGCCGTGCTGCCGCTGGCTCTGAGCGCCCTGGTGTGGACCACCGAAACCACCCTGCGCCGGGAGCGGGAAACCCGTCAGCTCACGGCCGAAAAGCGCGCCGCCGAGGCAGCCTTCCTCAAAACGCAGATCAACCCGCACTTTCTCTACAACACGCTCAACATGCTCTTCGGCAGGGCCTACGCCGCCGACAAGGAGCTGGCCAGTGCCCTGATGAAACTCTCGGAGCTGATGCGCTACATGCTGCGCGACACGCCCGACGGCCGCGTGGAACTGGCCCAGGAAATCGACTACCTGGACAATTTCCTGGCCCTGCACCGCCTGCGCTTCTCGGGCCGCCTCAACGCGGAGCTTACCGTAGAAGGCGACCCGGCCGGCCACCGCGTGGCCCCGCTGCTGCTGATTCCCTTCGTGGAAAACGCCTTCAAGCACGGCGTGCTCGACGACCCGGCGGCCCCCGTGCGCCTGCACCTGCGCCTGCAGCCCGGCCGGGTGGAATTCACGGTGCGCAACCGCCGCCACGATTACCAATCCGATGCCACCAGCGGCATCGGCCTGAGCAACCTGCGCCGCCGCTTGCAGCTGCTCTACCCCGGCCAGCACGAGCTGCAAACCGGCCCCGAAGGCGCCGAGTTTCAGGCCCGCCTGCTCGTGTACGACGAGGCCGCGCCCACCGTGCCGGCCGCCGCGGCTGCGCCCGCGGCCCAGCCGCTGGCACCGGCCCCCGCCACCGCCTAGCTTTGCCGCCCATGATTCGCTGCGTAGTTATCGACGACGAGCCGCCGGCTCTGGCTATTCTGGCCGACTACATCGGGCAGGTGCCGTTTCTGAAGCTGGCTGGTACCACCACCGACCCTATCGAGGGCCTGACCTGGGTGCAGCAGGGCCGCGCCGACCTCGTCTTCCTCGACATTCAGATGCCGCGCCTCACCGGCCTGCAGTTTCTGCGCCTGGCCGGCCCGCGCTGCCGCGTCATCCTCACCACGGCGTACCCCGAGTATGCCCTCGACGGTTTCGAAAACGACGTGGTGGATTACCTGCTCAAGCCCATCAGCTTCGAGCGGTTTTTGAAAGCCGCCCAGAAAGCCCTGGCGCTGCTGATGCCGGCGCCCGCCGCGGCCGCAGAGCTACCGGCGCCGCAGGTTCCTTCCGTGGCGCCAGCGGTACCTGCGGCGCCGGTGGCCGAATACCTGTTCGTGAAGGGCGACTCCAAAAACCGCTTTATACGCGTAGAGTACGCCGACATTCGCTACGTGGAAGGGCTCAACAACTACGTGGTGCTGCACCTCGCGGACCAGCGCCTCATTACCTACCAAACGCTCAAGGAGCTGACCGACACGCTGCCGCAGCCGCCGTTTCTGCGGGTGCACAAGTCCTTCATCGTCTCGCTCGACCACGTGCAGGCCATCGACGGGAACACGCTCTACGTGCACGACAAGATGATTCCCGTCAGCGACACCTACCGCGACGCCCTCTACCAGCTCGTGCGCGGCGGCCGGGGCGGGCGGTAGCCGGCCGGCTCACATCGGGCGCCAGCCGCCGTTGAGGAAGATAAAGCGGGCAATGGCGTTCGGGGCCACGGTCGTCGTGCCCGTTGCGTGCGCCACCGGCAGCCCCTGCGAGTCGAAGTTGCCGAGCAGCAGGGTCTGGCCCTCCAGCGGCCCGGTCCAGCCCAGCGTGAGGGTGCCGTTGGCGCCGGCCGCCGCGTTGTCGGTGAAGTAGTGCACGGCCGACGTCACCGTGAGGGTGCTGGCGGCGGTGCTGGCCACGGCCGATGCCACGCTCAGGACCAGCGGCCCGGCGCTGAGCCGCAGGGCCGGCGTGCCGGCGCTGGCCGATACGTCGAGGCGGGCGGAGGGCGCGGCCACGCCCACGCCCACGTTGCCTGCGTTGTCGATGCGCACGCCCTCGTTGCCGCCGTCGCCCGAGAGCCAGTTGGCGTTGAGGCGCAGGTTCTGGGTGGCGGTGTGGTTGCCCAGGTTGTCGGCCGAGGAAGGCACCGTGACGGAGCCGCCCCCGCTCAGGCTGATGGTCGAGCCCGTGATGCTGAGCTGCTGCGCGGCCGCGGCGGTGGTTTGCACGGTGTTGTCGGGGAAGCGGAAGCCGCCCGCGTTGCTGAACACCTGCCCGGCCACTTCCAGCGCCTGCGTGGGGGCCGTGGTACCAATGCCCACCCGGGGCGGCGGCAGGGTGCAGGCTACCGTGGCCGACCAACCGGGGTACTGCACGATGGAGTCGGAGAAGAAAGTCAGGGTCAGGCTGCCATCGGCGCTGGTGGAGGTGAACGTGCCCGCCACGGTGCCGGTGAACGTGCCCAGCGAAGGCGCGCTGGCGCTGTTGCCGTTGTACACGGTCAAAAAGTCGTAGCCGCCCTCGATGTAGGTAGATGGAATGGTGATGGTGACCTTCGCGCCGGGGGTAGCCGGGTAGATGATGATGGTCGCGTTTTGGTCGGGCGGGTACAGGCCTCCGCTACTGGTATTGGTGATGAGGCCGTTGCAGGTGGTGATGGTGGCGCTGCTCGTCCCGGCGGGCACGGCGTAGGTGGTTTGGGCCCGCGCGGAGCCGGCAGCCAAGCCCAGCAGCACGGCGGGCAGGCAGGTGAGTAAGCAGGTTTTCATGCTGATGGCGGAGGGAAGCAGAACCAGTTCAGCCCCGTGTGGGCAGGGTCGAAGGGGGTTAATATTACGGGTTGGTAATATTACTGACAAGCTTCCAATACCCCGCGGCAATCCAGCCGTTTGTCAACGATTTCAGCTGTTTACAACGAGAGCGGGCAGCCGGTACGTCCGGCTGCCCGCAGCTTGGTTGGCGAAGTCACTCCTTGAGCGCCTCAGCCCAGGTAGGCCATTTCCTCGGCGCTCAGCTCAATATCCGTGGCCGCCAGGTTTTCGCGCAGGTGCGCCAGCGAGGAAGTGCCCGGAATGGGCAGTAGCCAGGGCGAGTGGTGCAGCAGCCAGGCAATGTTGAGTTGGGCGGGCGTGGCCGCGTGCCGGCGGGCTATTTCGGCCACCTTGTCGAGCTGCTTGGGCAAGGCGTGCAGCAGCGAGAAGAACGGAACCAGTGGAATCTGGTGCTGCTCGCAGAGGTGCAGCACTTCCTCGCCGCCGGGGTTGGAGCCGTGGGGCAGCTCCACGGTGGTGCGCTGGGCGTAGCTGAACATATTCTCCACCGAGGCCACCGGGCCCAGGCGCAGGCCTTCTTCCAGCTGTTCGGGCGTGACGTTGCTCAGCCCCACGTGCAGAATCTTGCCTTCCCGCTGCAGGTCGAACATGGCGCCGAGCTGCTCGGCCAGCGGCACCGGGCCGTGGCCCATCAGCCGCAGGTGCACCAGCTGCACCTGCTCCTGGCTCAAGGTGCGCAGGTTGTTGTCGATGCTCTGGCGCAGCTGCTCGGGCCGGTTGAAGGGCACCCAGCTTTTGTCCGGGCGGCGGGTGGCGCCCACTTTGGTGCAGATGACCAGGTCGTCGCGGTAAGGGTAAAGGGCCTCGCGGATGAGGCGGTTGGTGACGTCCTCGCCGTAGTAGTCGGCTGTGTCGAGGAAGTTCACGCCGCTTTCCACGGCGGTGCGCAGGATCTGCAGGGCCTCGGCGCGGTTGGCCGGCTCGCCCCAGATGTCGGGGCCGGTGAGGCGCATGGTGCCGTAGCCGAGGCGGTTGACGGTCAGGGGCCGGGCGGAATTCGGGGCGATGGTGATGGTTGCGGGCATGCAGTAGGAGTAAGGAATGAGGAACTACGCAGACCCAAGTCAAACCGCACCGGCCGGCAGAAGTTCGCAGCTTGCTACGAGAAGCGGACTGTGGCTGCGTCTACCATTCCAGTAAGTCGTTTTGCGCGTAGCGAATTTGCGGAGTGAGCCAGAACCGCCAGTCAAACGTCCCCATCGTGCCCACTGGTTGCCAGCTCTGGTTGTCAGGGTTTTGCATCTCAAATGTCCACTTGTACTCCCGCCCGGCCCGCGCGTAGGTTTTCAAGCGGCCCTGCGTCGACAAGCCGTAGCTCAGGTAATCCAGCAACTCGTTTTTGCCATCGGCAGTGTTGTCGAAATGGAAGTGCCAGTTGCCGAAATACAGGGTGTGTTCCCGTTCGCCGGCTTGTACCACGATTGCGAAGCCCTGGGCATTGGCCGGATGAATAGCCAATTCATCGTCGCTTCTTACCGAAATTCTGACATGAGGACACTTGGCCCGGAGCGTGGTGGCAATGCGGTCAATCAGTTCGTGCATACTGCTAGTAAGTATAGCAAGCCTATCGTACCCGGCGACAACTCTTCGGAAGGTGACGGTCCGGTACTGGCAAGCGGCTGGCTGAGTAGCTAATCCGCGGCCGCCCGCTACTCGCTGCCGGCCTCGCGCCTAATGCGCTTTTCCCAGCGCTTCCGCTTCGGCGCAACGGAGCCGCGCAAGTACTTTTCCATCACCAGCACGGCGCAGGGCGCGGCGGCTTCGGCCCCGAAGCCGGCGTTTTCGAGGTACACGGCCACGGCAATTTTGGGCTTGTCGGCGGGCGCGAAGCCGATGAAGGCGGCGTGGTCGTCGCCCTCGTCGTTTTGCACGGTGCCGGTTTTGCCGGCCACGCTGATGCCCACGTCGGCCAGGCTGGACGAAGCGGCGGTGCCGCTGCGCATCACGGCCTGCATGCCCGGAATCAGCGCTTCGAAGTGCACGCTGTCGACCAGGGTGCGGTGCTTCACCCGAAAGCGCGGCAGCGGACCGCCTGCGCCGATGCCGCGCACCAGGTGGGGCGGGTAGTACCAGCCGCGGTTGGCAATGATGGCGGCTAGGTTGGCCATTTGCAGCCCGGTGAGGTTGATTTCGCCCTGGCCCAGGCTCAGCGAGTAAATGGAGCGGTACGTCCAGGCGCGGGTGCGGCGGGCCTTGTCGTAATAGGCCGGGGTGGGCAGAAAGCCGGGGGCTTCGCGGGGCAAATCCACGCCCAGCACGGCATCGAAGCCGAAGGAGCGCACGTAGCGCCGCCACTGGGCCAGGGTGGCGTGGCGGGCGGCCACGGTGTCGCCGGCCAGGGTGTCGGGCACGCAGTCGATGAGGCTCTGCATGACCCGGTAGAAGTACGGGTTGCAGCTGTACTTGAGGCCGTCCGTGAGGTTCTTGGCCGGGCGGTGCCCGTGCACGCAGCTCACCAAAGACTGGTCGCAGGGAAAGGCGCTGGCGGGCGTAATGGCCTCCAGCTGCAGAGCCACGGCGGCATTCACCAACTTAAACACCGAGCCGGGCGGGTTGGCCAGCATGGCCGGGCGGTTGAGCAAGGGCAGGTCCTGGCTTTCGAGCAGCTCGGTCCGCACGCCGGCCTTGTCGGGGGCCGTGATGGTGCTGGCCGGGTACACCGGCGCCGATACGTAGGCGAGGATTTCGCCGGTTTTCGGGTCCAGGGCCACGAGGTAGCCGCGGCGGTTGCCCAGCAGCTTTTCGGCGTAGGTCTGCAGCTTCGCGTCGATGGTCAGGTGCAGGTCCTGGCCTTGCTGAAAAAGCGTGTCCTTGGCCCAGCTGCCGTGCTGCCGGCCCTGGGCATCGACGAGCGGGTGCTGGTAGCCGCGGTGCCCGCTGAGCAGCCCGTTGTAGTAGCTTTCCACGCCGCCGTTGCGCAGGCGGTAGAAGCGCCCGCGCTGGGTGCGCCGGGCTTGGCCGAGGAAGGGCTGGGCTTCGGCGTACATGTAGCCGAGCAGCGGCGCGCCGGCGGCCGTGGTGTAGGTGCGGCGGGGGCGCTCCGTCAAGGTCAGCTTCGGCACGGTCTGGCTGCTGTCCTGGCGCACCCGCTCGACTTCCGCGCGGGTGAGGCTGAGCTGCACGGGGTAGGCCGCGCCCCAGCGGTAGGCCGGCACGGCGTCCTTGATGCGCTGGCGCACGGTGGTGGAGTCCCAGCCGAGCAATTCGCCGAGCTTGAGCGTGTCGAGCAGGCGCGGCAGCTTCAGCAGGAACTGCGGGCGGGTGGCCACCAGCACCGAGTCGTGGCGGTCGAGGATGCGGCCGCGCTCGGGCACCTCGGGCAGCAGCACGCGGCGGGCAGTATAGCGGATGCGCACGTCGCCCGAGTCGGCGCCGGGGGCGCCGGCGGGTCGGTCGGGCGAGGAGCAGGCAGTTAGACCTAGAAAAAGTGCCAATAGGCTCCGTTTACAACGATTGGTAGCCGTGCGCATACCGGCAAAGCTAGGCAATTGGCCCGGGAAGGAGCGCCGCCATTCGCCCAAGCCGGCCCGCCACCGGCTGAACCCTGCAGAATCCTTGTCCGCCGTGGCTGCTGGCTACCGCGGGGCCGAAGCGGCGCGCTGCGTATGACCGAGCTGGGCCAACAGCCCCAGCAACGGCCCCGCGGTCAGTCCGACCAGCAGGTAGGTCGTCGGTACCCGGCCCGCCAGCCAGCCGGTAACCTGAATGCTGACGATGGTAAGGGCAAAGCCCAGGCAGTTGACGATGGTCAGGGCCGTGCCGCGGGTGGCGTCGGGCGCATTCTGGGCTACCAGGCTGGAAAACATGGGCGAATCGGCCACGACGACTAGCCCCCAGAACAGCAGAAACCCCAGCAGCACCGCCGCCGAGGCACTGCTCAGCACCCAAGGCGACACCAAACAGCACAGGCCCGACAAGGCCAGCGCCGTGAGGGCCAGGCGGCGCGGGGCCACCCGCCGGGACAGCAGCCCGCTGCCCACGCAGGCCACTGCGCCCGCCCCAATCAGTCCGAATGACCACCCTGCCACCGGCAACGCAGCCCCGGGATGCGCTTGGTTGTAACTGGTGAGCAGTAGCGGCACAAAGGCCCAGAAGGTGTACAGCTCCCACATGTGCCCGAAGTAGCCGAAGGCCGCCGCCCGGAAGCCGGGGAGCCGAAATCCGCTCAGAAACGCCGTCAGGTGCAGGCCTTGGCCGGCGCGGCGGTAGGGGCCATCGGGTACCAGTTGCCAGAGGGCCAGCCCGCCGAGCGTGGCCAGGGCGGAGGTAGCCCCGGGCACGAGCTGCCACGGCAACCGCACGGCGCCGCTCTTGAGCAGGTGCGGAAACGCCGTGCCCAGCACCAGCGCCCCCACCAGAAAGCCCAGCCACTTGCCCAGGCCGGCGGGGGCGTAGTCGGCGGCTATTTTCATGCCCACGGGGTAGATGCCGGCCAGGAAAAAGCCCGTCAGAAACCGGCACACCAGCAGATTGCCGGCCGCGGGCAGCAGCAAGCCCAGGTTGCACGCGGCGGCCGCCAGGGCGCAGAGGCCGAATACCCGGGAGGGCGAAAACCGGTCGGCCACGGCCAGCAGGGCAAACGTGAGCGTGCCGGTGATAAAGCCCAGCTGCACGGCGCTGGTCAGGTGGGCCACAAAGGCGGCCGGCTGCTGCAGGCGGGCCGCCAGGTCGGGGGCAATGGCATTGCCGGCAAACCAGAGCGAGGTGCAGCAGAACTGGGCCAGCACGATGACAGGCAGGGTACGGGACGGGGTGGGAGCGGAAACCCGGAGCATGGACGGGAGCGGGGAAGCTTGGAAGTGGCTCAAGGTAGCACCAGGTCCCGCAGGGGCGCACAGCCACGGCGTCGTATCAGGCTGGCGTCAGGTTCTGCGGGGAAATGCAGAGACACATTGTTGCGTCTTCACGTTGAATGGTAACGCCCACGCGGCGCGGCCGGCGAGACGCAACGGTGCGTCACTACATCGGGACCGATGCGCACGAAAAGCGCAGGCCGATAATCAGTCGGCAAAGGAGCGGCGGTGCAGCAGGCCCCAAGCGCTCAGCCCGCCGCCCACGACGAGCAGCAGGGTCAGGTTAAACATATCGGCAAGCAGCAGCAGCAGGAACAGCCCAAACAGCAGCCGCAAGTAGGTTTTCATGCGCAGCCCGACGCGGTACAGCAGGGCCCGAAACAGCAGCGTGGTGCTCAGCAGCAGCAGCCCGCCGACCAGGGCGGGGCCGGGCGGTACCGCCACCGCCAGCCAAATCAGCTCGGGCGCCAGCAGCAGGCCGTACAGGGCGGCTTGCTGGCCCAGCACCTGCCCGGAATGGTAGGGGAAATTGCGGGCGAAGCGCAGGTAGGTGTCCTCGAACTCGTGGGATTGGTACAGCAGCACCGCGTGAACCAGGGCCGCCCACAGGCCCAGCAGGCCGACGAGGCGCAGGTTGGTGTGCCCATCGGGGAAGACGCGCAGAATAAGCGTGAGGCTGAGCAGGGACAGCAGCTTGGTAACGCCCAGGGCTACGCGGCGGCGAATGAGCAGCTCGTACAGAAACAAGCTGAACAGGGGCTTGGGCCAACGCCGCAGCCAGCCGGTCCGGGCCGCGGCGCTTGGCTCGTCGATGGGGCGGTTGAGCAGGCGCACGCAGTAGCCGGCCCCGCCCCCGATCAGGCCAGCCAGGATGCCCGGAATGAGCAGGGGCACCAGCCAGTAGCCGTACCGCACCCCGACCAAGCCGGCGTAGGTGCCCAGTACGATGATGGGCAGCGAGGTGACCACCTGCACCACGGCCCAGGCCCGCAGCTGCCGCGCCGCGGGCAGGGCGGTGGTGCTGTAGCGCAGAAAGTGCACCTCGGGCTCCCGGAGCCGGCGGGCGGCATACTGCCAGGTTTTGAGGCTGTAGAAGAGAAAGACGCCCAGCAGCGCGGCCGTGCCCAGCGGGTGGCTCACCGAGGCCCGCGCCAGCCGCAGGGCGGTGGCCAGAATTTGCGCGGGCGTGAGGTGGGTCTGGTTAAGGACGTTGGTGTAAAAGAAGCTGCTGAACAGGAAGACGAATAGGCCGAACAGCAGCCCGGTGTGCTCCCGGTAAAACGGCTTGGCGACCAAGCGGACGAGCAGGCGCGGCAGGGAGTTGCTCATGCGGGCAGGCGCAGGGTGGCGTGCTCCAGGATGATTTCGCGCACGCCGGGCAGGCGGCCGCCCGCAAAGGCGTGGTGCGAGGACAGCAAAAAGGTGGTGCCGTGCTGCGCGTGCTGCGCAGCAATCCAGTCGTAGAGGATGGGCAGCGACGCCGCGTCGAGGGTGGTGAGGGGCTCGTCGAGCAGGATGCAGGCGGGACGGCCGAGAAAGGCCAGCAGCAGGGAGAGTTTCTTCACCATACCGCTCGAATAGGTGCCGATGGGCTCATGCAAGTACTCTGCCATGCCCATGCTCGTCACGTAGGGCTGCTCCTGCCCAGAGGGGGCGCCCTTGGCGGTTTTGAACAGCTGAATCAGCTCGTGGCCGGTGAGAAACTCGGGGAACAACGGCTCGGCCTCGGCGAAGTTGACGGCGCGGCGGTAGGCGGCGGGCTGCTGGCGCAAGGTCAGGTGCCCGTTCAGCGTCACCTCGCCCTCGCAGGCAATGATGCCGGCCAGGGCTTGCAGCAGGGTGCTCTTGCCCGCGCCGTTGCTGCCGCGCAGCCAGTAGATGCCCGGCGGAATGCGTAGCTCGTCGACGGTGAGGACCGGGTGCCCGGCGTAGGCTTTGCGGAAACGATGGAGGTGTAACATGCAGTGGCAAGCTCAGCGGTTGGCGCTTGGGCCGCCGCGCCGCTTAACGATGCAAAGCCGGATTATATGATAACGGCGCGGGGCGGGCGCGCAGGCCCGGCCCGCGGGTAGGAGTGGGGAGAGGTCGGGCCGCCAGATGTATAGGCCGTCATGCTGAGCCCCGCGAAGCATTTCTACCGAACAACGAAGCGGTAGAGATGCTTCGCGGGGCTCAGCATGACGTTCTTTATTTATTGCTGACTATGCAGCCTAAGAGGCACGAAATTCCAGCTGCTCCCGCGCCGCTCAAACGGTTTCGGGCGGGGATGAAGGCGGCTACAAACGCTGGTTCGGCGAAGCCCGGCATCCGGCCCGCCCGCGCCGGCTCAGAACCCGAAGGCCAGGGCCCCGCCGTCGACGCTGAAGTCCTGGCCGGTGATGTAGCTGGCCCCCGGCCCGGCCAGGAAGCACACCAGGGCCGACAGCTCCTCGGGGCGGCCGAAGCGGTGCAGGGGCATGCGCTGCAGGATTTTCTGGCGGCGGTCGGCGTCCATCACCTGCTGGCTCATCTCCGACGGAAACCAGCCCGGCGACACGGAGTTGACCAGCACGTTATCCTGGCTCCACTCTACGGCCAGGCCCCGGGTGATGCCCAGCACCGCCGACTTGCTGGAGCTGTAGGGCACCACCTCGGCAAAGCCCAGGTAGGAGGCCATCGAGGCCACGTTGATGATGCGGCCGATGTGCCGGGACTCGCGCAGGTAGGGGAAGGCGGCGCGGCAGCAGCGGAACACGCTGGTCACGTTCACCGCGTGAATGGCTTCCCACTCGGCCGTGGTCAGGGCCTCGGCCCGCTTGCGCTGGGTGATGCCGGCGTTGTTGACCAGCACGTCGATGCCCCCGCCGGCGCCGATGTCGTCGAACACGCGCTGTACGGCGGCTTCGTCGGTCACGTCGAGGGGCAGGAAGGTGATATTAGCGGGCACCGGGCCGGGGTGCTCCACCTTGATGCGGCCGGAGCGGCTCAGGGCGAAGACCTCGGCGCCGCACTCCGCCAGCGTTATGGCCTGGTCGAGGCCCAGGCCGCTGGAGGCGCCGGTGACGATGACGCGCTTGCCGGCCAGGGAAAACAGCGCGCGGAGCTTGGAATCGGGATTGGGCTGCATGGGGTGGAGCTGCTAGGTCGACTGGGGCTAGGTGCCGATTGATTATAAAGCTGTCTAGGAAATTCGTTGCACGTCATGTCGAGCTGGTCGAGACATCTCGCTCGATAGTATCCTTCTCTTCAAAAGGAAGGACTACTCGTGGCCGTCAGCACGCGAGATGTCTCGACCAGCTCGACATGACACTCCCTAACCAGGTTCTACGCTAGATTTCGGTGAGCACGGCGTCCTTGAAGCCGAAGCCCCAGCCCGGCCGGTCGTGGGGGCGGGCCAGGCCGTTGACAATCTGCAGGGGGTGGTCGATGAGCGGGTCAATCCAGTCGAAACTCTCGGCACCGGCCCCGTTCGGGATGGTGCAGAGCAGGGGAATGTCGTAGTCCTTGTAGTAGTGGGGCAGCACCGGGATGTTGAAGGCGCCGGCCAGGGCGGCGCTGTTGCGCCAGGCTTCCACCCCGCCCAGGCGCAGGATGTCGGGCTGCCAGATGTCGATGGCGTTGCGCGTGAGCAGCTCGCGCAGGGGCAGGGTGGAGTATTCCCGCTCGCCCATGGCCAGCGAGATGCCCGCCTGGTTGCGCAAGAGCGCGTAGCCTTGGTAGTCGTCGTGCGGAATGGGCTCCTCGAACCACTGGATGTGCAGCTCGCGGGCGGCGCGGGCCAGGGCCAGGGCGTTGGGCACGGTCATCCCCTGGTTGGCGTCCATCATGATGCCGATGTCATTGCCGACGGCCTCGCGCACCAGCCGCAGCCGCTCCAAGTCCTCGCGCCAGTCGGGCTTGCCCACTTTGATTTTGACGGCCTGGAAGCCCCGGGCCTTGTAGCCGCTGACTTCGGCAATGAGCTCCTCCACGGAGTAGGAAATCCAGCCGCCGCTGCCGTAGATGGGCACTTCGGTGCGGGAGGTGCCGAGGATTTTCCAGATGGGCTGGCCTAGGGTTTTGCCCCAGGCGTCCCACATGGCAATGTTGTAGGCGGCCTGGGCCCAGCGGTTGATGCCTTCGTGGCCGAAGTACTCGTTGGCGTGGTTGAGCCGCTCGAACACCGCCACCGTCTCCGACACCTCAGCCCCGCGCACCATTTCGCCCACGTCCTGCATGGCCCCGGCAATGGCGCGGGGGCTGTACTGGAAGCTGAGCAGGTAGGACTCGCCCACCACGCCGGTTTCGGTGGTGATGCGCAGCACCAAAAAAGATATTTCCGTCAGGGTGTGGGTGGCGTCGGCAATGGGCTGGGTTAGCTGGGCCTTGGCGGTGTACACGCCGTAGCTCTTGATGCGGTTCATGCGGGGGCGGGGTAGGGTGGAAGGGGCGCCGCCGGGAGTCGGGCGGCCGTGTGGTGAATGGCGGCGGCAAAGTAGCGGCGCCCGGCGGCGGGGGTGTCCTGTAGTGTCGGGTGGGGCGGCGGGCTACGGGGCGTGGGGATGCTGGCTGCTACCGGCTACTTTTAGCGCCAAACTTCCAGTGATGATTCCTTACTACGAACCATTTCCAAAGCTTATTGAACGCCTGGCCGCCGCGCCCCACATCGAGTTGCTGCAACGGAGGTTCGACTTTCCGCTTGAATCGGCGCATGATCTAACAGACACGGCGCAGTTCGTAGAAGAAAAGTTTGGCTTCGCGCTGCCGGAGCAGGAATGGCCGTTGGCGTTCATGCCCGCTGAGATGGACATTGCCTGGATCAGTCGGCCGGACGCTCCCTTGCCGCCGGACTGTGAACAACTCACGGGCTGCATCAGCTTGGTCAACTTCACGGTGTCCTTCGATGATTGGGACTACCACCTGGACCGGATCAACCCGAACCACGCGCCGTTTGCCCACTGCTCGTACTTCGAGACGGGCGGGGCCGAGGACTTCGACTACCGCACGTTCCTGCACTTCGTCCGGGGCCAGGGCCAGGCGCCCGACGTGCGCCTCTTCGACCGCCCCGACGTGCTGCCGCTCACCCTCTCGATGGGCGAATACGTGCAGGCGGCCCTGGCCTGGCACGGAGCCTACGGCTGGCAGCTGCTGTACCTGCCGCTAGACGTGTTTCGGGCCCTGCCCTGGGTTACGCGCCAGAAAGCCTACCAGCTGGCCAAAGTCCTGCCTGCCCTGTTCCCCGACGCCGACTGGTCCGTCATCGATACCCGGCGCGCTTACTTCGATACCGACCCCGAACGGTAGCCTTGCCTGCGGGCCCCTTTCATCTGTGCTAAAATTCCGATGCGCGCTTCTTACCCCGAGCAGTTTCAAGCCCTGATTCAAAGCCTCGCCCACAACCCACAGGTACGCCTGCTGCGACAAGAGTTATCAACGGGTACAAGGACCGACGCTTACATTCGACAGTACCAAGAGGCATTCGTTGACCATATGGGCTTTGATGCCGGGTTCGAGGTGTATAAGCTGTTTCTGGCCACGCCATCCACGGACGTGTGCTGGACCACGGGCGCGGACACGGCCCTGCCCGACGGCGGGCCCGAGCTGATGGGCTGCATCAGTCTGCTGAGCCTGAGCAAGAGCCTGAACGATTCGGCTTACCGGCTAGACGAGCTGAACCCGTCGGCGGAGTTTGCCCACGCCTCCTTTTTCGAGACGGGCGGGGCCGAGGACGCGGGCCTGCGCACGCTGCTGCGCTACGAGCGGGACCACAAGAAGCTGCTGGGCCTGGCCGTCTTCGACCGCCCGGACGTGCGCCCGCTGACCATCGGCATCGACGCGTACGTGCAGGCGGCGCTGGCCTGGCGCGGGGCCTACGGCTGGCAGTTGCTGTACCTGCCCTTGGCGGAGTTTCGGGCCCTGCCGCTGCCCACCCGCCGCCACGCCTACCGCCTGCCCCGGCTGCTGCCCGCCCTTTTCCCCGACGCCGACTGGAGCATCATTCACACCAAGCAGGCCTACTTCAATACCGAACCGGCGCTTCCGGCAGAGGGATGAGCCGTCGCGCTGACAACCCACGCCCGCCGCTGCCCGTCGCCGGAGCCTCCTGTAGTGTCGGGTGGGGCGGCTGGGGCGGTATGGGCGGGCCGCTGGCAGGGCGCGTGGGGCGGCTGGGAAACCGGGCGGCGGTGGCGCGGGGCCGGCCTGCTGCTGTTGGCGCCAGGGGGAGCAGCTTTAAATCCGTAGGAACGTTCACGCGCATCGTCCTGGCTTTACCGCCACTAGCTCGAAAGAACTGGCCATATTGGCCCAGACTGGCAAAGAGCCCGGTCAGAAATTGCCCATATAAGCCCCATTAGATGTACCCTTACCACAAGCGGTTTCAGGCGCTGATTGAGCAGTTGGTTGCTAACCCCAGCATCCAAGTGCTTCACCAGCAGTTTTCCCCCTCCCTCAGGTCACCGGAAGCAGTGGCTGGCATGGCTCATCATGTGGAGAAGGAGTATGGCTTTCTGCTACCAGAGGAAGATTGGGAACTGTACTACATGCCTAGCGCTACGGACATTGCTTGGCTGACCCGGCCCGAAATAGCACTATTGCACACCAACGAACGGCCCTCTGGTTGCTTGAGTATGCTTAACCTGACGGTGTCTTTGTACGAACCGGAGTTTCACCTCTACAACTCCAATCCGGGTTATGAGGACTTTGTGGGCTGTTCGTACCTGGAAACGGGTGGAGCCGAAAGCTGGGATTATCGCTCATTCCTGCGCTACGACCAGATTCAGCGCCACCTGCTGCGGGTGGCGCTGTTTGATCGGCCCGACGTACTGCCGATGACTACCACCCTGGGCGAATACATGCGTGCTGCCTTGGACTGGCACGGGGCCTACGGCTGGCAGCTGCTCTACCTGCCGCTGGACGAGTTTCGGGCCCTGCCCTGGGTCACGCGCCAGAAAGCCTACCAGCTGGCCAAAGCCCTGCCCGTCCTGTTCCCCGCCGCCGACTGGTCCGTCATCGAGACCAAACGCGCCTACTTCGATACCGAACGGACGCTTCCAGGAGAGGCCTGAGCCGCTGCGCGGGCAGGTCGTGCCCACGGCGCATTAATCAGTTATTCCCTCATTCCCCCGCCTGTCATGGCCCTGAACTATTGCCTGACCCTGCCCGAAGTCGGTATTGCCTGCGGCGACTATTTCTTGTTCTAACCCCTCCTTCCCATCTGTTCAATGCCTTCCCAATACTACCCCGTTCTGCGGCTTATGGCTGCTGGCATAGAAAAGCATTTTCAGCCCGTACCGCCGTTGCAATACGCGCCGCCGACGAAGCGGGAGCTGGCCAAGATGGAGCACCTGGACTGGGTGCCGGCATCGATCCTGAACTTCAGCCAGGAGTTCAACGGCTTTCGCGTCCGCTGGACTACGACGGCCGAGCAGCAGGCGCGCTACACGGAGCGGGCGCAGCGGGGGCTGCGCCAGGCGCGCGGGCGCATCGAGTTCAAGCGCCTGCAGGACATGTACGGCAGCTGGGAAGGCGTGGTGTACTTCGCCGACCAGCCGCTGGACAATGCGCGGCTGCGCGCCTTCAAGGTGGTGGATATGTTCAGCGACGAGGCCGCCGTGGGCCTGTTCCACGACGCGCAGCAGGAGGCCCAACTCTACCTGTGCGTGTTTGGCGAGGAGGAGCCCGCGCCGCTGGGCGTGGACTTCGAGGGCTACCTGCAGCTGCTGACCCTCACGCTGGGCCACGTCTACTGGCCCTACCTGCTGCGCGATGTGCACCAGCACTTCACCCTGCAGCCGGCTGAGCCCTACACCGCCCCCACCAACGCCAGCGCCCAGCAGTGCGCGGCCGAGCTCAGCGCCCTGCTGCCCGACTTCTCCCTCGATGCCTTTGTGGCCTGCTACGACCAGGTCCGCCTGCGCCGCTAGGTAACTTCCTAACTCCTTGCTTTCCCGATGTACGATTACGTCACCGCCATCAATCAAATCCTGGCGCGGCTGCGGGCCAATCCCCGCGTCGACCTTTCCTACCAAGACTTCGGGGTTGATCCGCTCAGCTTCGACCCGACGTGGCTGGAAGAGATGGACGAGTTCATGGCCGAGCTGTGCGGGGCGCCTTTCCCCTTGCCGGCCGAAGACCGGCAAGGGGAAAGGCGCCCCGCACGACTTTGACATTGCCTGGGAAAACACCCCGGACCAGCCCCTGGCCGGCGGCCTTCTTCCTCTCATGGGCGGGTGCCTGAACCTGCGCGGGCTGACCACGGCCTTTGCCGAACCTACCTACAAGCAGCTGAGCCGCCGCTACTCGCCCGCGTACATCGAGGACGTGCCGCTGCTGCGCATCGCCACACTCTTCGACTGCGGCTCGGTAGCCAACGTGACCAACTACCTGACCTACCTGCTCTACGACCCGGCTACGCCCCAGTACCAGGGCCTGGCCGTCGAATATGGCTCACGCATGCTGCCTCTCACGGTGGACATCGGCGCGTACGTGCGCGCCGGGCTGGCCTGGCACGGCGGCTGGGGCTGGCGCCTGCTCTACCTCTCGCTGAAGGACTTCTGCACCCTCGACGGCAGCGACCTGCTCACCCTCTACCAGCTCTACGACGGGCTGCCGGAGCTGTTTCCCGACGTGGACTGGTCCATCATCGACACCAAGAAGGCGTACTTCGCCATTGCCCGCCCGGCCGCCCTGCACTACCGCGCCCGGCAGCTTCGCCCCTAAGGCGGACCGCCGCGGGGCTGGTACGTCCCGGCGGCGCGGCCCGTAGTAGAGCGGCCGGTAGCGGCCCTGGGCACCGCGTACCTCGCGCCCCCGGCGTCAGCTGCGGGGCGCGGCCGTGGCTAGCCCCGCGGCGGCGATGGTGCGCCACTAGCAGCGGGCGACGCCGCTGGTCGGGGCGGGTTTGGCGTTTACTAGCTAGTCTGGCGCCCGGCTGCGACGCGCCCGATAACCTGATACGTCGGATCATCAACCAGGCGGCGCGGTCGACCTGCCACGCGGACGCGCGCCAGTGGAGGCCAGCGGGCGGGCAACGCAGACGCAACCAGGGTAACCGCTGGCAAGCCCAGCCGGTCAGCGTACGTAAATAGCGTAGTTGGTATTAGAGAGGCCGTAGCGCAGAAATAGGGTATCTTGGCGCCGGATGGGGTGATTGTACTGGTAGAAATCATCGAGCGAAGTGCCTACGATGGGCACGTCCGCTTCTTTAAAATAGGCTTTTACGCCCCCCACGTTTAGTTCCAGGTATTCGTGGCCGAAGGTTCGGAAATGAGGATTCCAAGGCTCGTCGGGGGTAACTGAGGAATTGCCCGGATAAATGTACAGGTGAAAGTGGACGTCTGAGTCAAAGTCATTTTCCGTGACTTGAAAGCCGACGGAACGCAGATTCGTGAGGCTCCGGTGGTCGTCGTAAAGCTCCCAGCTTCCCCGAACGGGTACAGGGCCATCCTCATCATTAAATGTTTGGTAATGCGTGACGGTGTCCGCCTCCGTAGGGTAAGGAAAGCGGTGACCGAACCGGGGGCCAAAAATCGAATCCGGTATTTTCTCTATCACCAGCTGTGGGTTGCTTAAAGCCGGAAATGGCTGCCAGGAGGGGTGACGGTCAACGGAAGGAATTTGGTACCCCAGGGAAAAGCACAACGCCACCCAACCGGCCGTCCCGGCCGCTAGTAGGCCTCCCGTCGTCTTCGGGTGTGCCGTGGCCCAGCGCAGCCCTGCAAGGACCCGTCGTATAATGCTTAGAATCATCAGGAGTGCCTTGCCGAATGAAACACATAGTCGTGCTGCAAGTAAGTGCACAACGGGGTACCTATTGCCGGTCCCGGGCTATAAGCTGCGGGCAAGGCTTGGCTCCGCCGAAGTATGGCCCCCGCTTCGTTGCGGGAGTTCCGGCGCCCCCCGGACGACTCCGAGCGGCGCGGTGCCGGTTGGCCGCTGCGGCGGCTGCTTGGGGCACGGCTTGCACGTCAGGGCTGGGCAGGTGAACCAGGCGGCGCTGCCCGTGCGCCCGAAAGGGCACCAAGTGGCGCCGAGGCCTACTGCGGGGTTTGCTCCAGTTCCAGCAGCCACTGCTTGCGCCACAGGCCCCCGCCGTAGCCCGTCAGCTGCCCGTCGGCCCCGACGACGCGGTGACAAGGGATGAGGATGGCCACGCGGTTGAGGCCGTTGGCGGCGGCTACCGCCCGCACCGCCGCCGGGCGGCCCAGGGCCTGGGCCTGCTGCCCGTACGAGCGCACCGCCCCGTAGGGAATCTGCCGCAACTCCTGCCATACAGCCTGCTGAAACGCGGTACCGGGCGTGTGCAGCGGCACCGTGAATGCCTGGCGCTGGCCCGCAAAGTATTCGGCTAGCTGGGTCCGCAGCAGCTCGAAGTGCGGACTGGCCCCGGGCACCACGGTAGCCCGCAGGCGGCGCGTCAGGTCGCGGAGCTCGGTTTCCAGCATGCGCCGGTCGGTAAACTCCAGCAGGCAGAGGCCCTGCTCGGTGGCACAGGCCAGCATGGTCCCGAGCGGGGTGTCGAGCCGGGTGAGGTGGAAAATCTGCTGCTCCCGGCTGCGCGATGGTGCGGCTCCGAACGTGGCCTTAAACGAGTCCTGAAACCCGCTCAGCGACTCAAACCCACTGTCAAAAGCTGCCGCCGTCACCGTGTCGCCGTCTTGCAGCCGCTTGAAGGCGTGGTTGAGGCGGGTGAGGCGCTGGTAGGCCTGGAAGGTGAGGCCGTGCTGGCGCACAAACCAGCGGCGCACCGTGGCCGGCTCCAGGCCGCGCTGGCGCAGGTCACCGTCGCTTATTCTGACGGTCGGCTGCTCGGACAGCTGCGCCAGCAGCGCCTGTAGCTGGGGCGGGGCGGCGTCGCGCGGGGTAAGCGGCGTGCACACCTTGCAAGCGCGGTAGCCGCGCTGCAAGGCTTCCTTCGGCGTCGCAAAGAACTCTACGTTTTCGGGCTTGGGCTTGCGGGCTGTGCAGGTGGGCCGGCAGAAGATGCCGGTGGTCTTCACGGCGGCCACAAAGCGGCCTTCGTAACCGGCATCTTTGGCTACGAGGGCCCGGTAGCACTCCGGGGCGGAAATGGGCAGCGGGGCAGGCATCAGGCAAATAAAGCGCAGAAGGATTGGTCGTTGCTGATTTGCTGGCTGAGCTGCTGTTGCCGCTGGCTCAGGGCTTCCAGCAAGAAGTTGCCCATGCTCAGGCGCCGCACGCCGGCCGCGGCCAGCGCCGCAAAGTCGGGGAGGGCGGGCAGGGCCATGAGGTTGACGGGCAAGGACGTGGCCTGGCAAAGGCGTTGGATGGCCGCCAGCTCCGTCAGGCCCGGCACAAACAGGCCGTCGGCGCCCGCCGCTTCGTAGAGGCGCAGGCGGTGCAGGGTAGCGGCCAGGGGCTGGGGCCCCGGGAGCAGGTAGGTATCGGTGCGCACGTTGAGGAACACGTCCACCCCGGCGGCCGTCAGCCCGGCGCGCACCGCGGCTAGGGTAGCGGCAAAGGCCTCGGGCGCCAGCAACTCCCGCCGCCCGGGCGCCGCCACGGAGTCCTCCAGGTTGATGCCGGCTACGCCCAGGGCCGCCAGCTCCCGAATGTGCTCCAGGATTTGGGCCGGCTCCCGGCTGTAGCCGCCTTCCATATCCACCGACACGGGCACCGTGGCCCCCGCGCAGATGCGGCCGACCAGGTAGCGCAGCTCAGCAAAAGGCAGCTGCTCACCGTCCGCGTAGCCCAGTACGCTGGCCATGGCCGCGCTGGAGGTGCCCACGGCCGCAGAGCCCTGCGCTTGGCACACGGCGGCGCTGCGGGCGTCCCATATGGTGGGCAGCACTAAAGGGCTGCGTTGGTAGTGCAAGGCGCGGAAGCGCTGATAGGGAGTTACCATCGTTCTTTTTTCGGCAAAGGACGAAGCCCCGCCGCCCCTCCGGCAACCGGAAAATCGACAAGCATTTTTGGGTGAAACAAAAAAGCGCCTGACGCTACGGAAGCATCAGGCGCTAATTGCAATGTTACTGGTTGGCTCCGAGCGGCCCGGTACCGGCTGGCCGCTGCGGCGGCTGGGGGAGGTGCATTCCACGTTAGGGGTGGGCGCGAGGCAGGGCTAAGCTCACGTCCGTACTGGGGCTTGGCAGGGCGCTCAGGCGCCCGCGGAGTTGCTTAGTTGGCCGCCGGGTACCAGTTGCGCAGCCGCACGTCAATCTTCTTGTTGGCCGCATTCACCGTTTTCTGGAAGCTGGCCACGTCGCTCAGGCCATTTTGCCCCCGGTAGTGATACGGATACACGATGCCCGGCTTGAAGGCCAGTACGCCCTGCGCGGCCTGCTGCACGTCCATGGTGTAGGGCAGGTTCATGCAGACGAAGGCCACGTCGATGTTCTGGAGGGCGCGCATCTCGGGCGTGTCTTCGGTGTCGCCGGAGAGGTACACGTTCTTGCCGCCCAGGCTGAGTACATAGCCGTTGCCCCGGCCTTTGGTGTGCATGGCGTCTTGGGCTTCGGGCAGGTTGTACATCGGAATGGCCGAAACCGTCATCCCCAGCGTATCGAGCTTCTGCCCGTTGCGCAGCACGCGGACCCGGGCTTTGTACTCGGCGGGCAGCTTAGCGGCCACAGCCGGGGGCACAATCATCAGGGCCTTGCCCACGGACAGCCCCGCAAGCGTCTGCGGGTCGAGGTGGTCGGGGTGAATGTCGGTAATGAGGACGACAACAGGGGCCGCCAGGCCGGCGTAGGCGGCGGCTCCGCCGTAGGGGTCCACGTAGATGGTCTTGCCGTTCCAAGTCAGTACCACGCTGCCGTGGGTGATGGGCTGCACCGTGAGCGGGCCTTTCTTGGTGGCAATCTGGTCGGCCGCCGCCCGCGGCGCGGGGGCAGTTTGAGCCGGCGCCTGCGTAGCAACCGCCGCCAGGGCCGCCGCGAGGATAAGGGTAGATTTCATCAGGTGTTTGTTGGTGGGTAAAAGGGACCGGGTTGCTAACCCGGGGCGGGGGCGAAAGTTCTGGGAAAGGGGTTTAGGAGAGAATGGAGGCGAATAGAAAACGCCGTCCGGACGACTCCGCGCGGCGCGGTACTGGCTGGCCGCTGCGGCAGCTAGGGGAGGCTGGGGCTTCTGCGTGGCCTAAGCGGCAACTACACTACCCTGGAATTGCTCCAGGTGAGCCTAGCAAATGAGTGATTATAAACTTGAGCGCTTCTGCATTTGGTTCTTCATACCAGTCACCGATTTCGGTTTGCATATCATCATTCCACAGGCAGATAACCTCGATGTCAGGGTCAAGCTGAATAGCAAATGCTTTTTCAGTCGTTTCGTAAGTGGCGTATACATCTTCTGTTTGATGCATCATTGAACGAAAGAATCTTAGGCAGTTGAATACGCTAGGTAGCTGGTTATTAATTAGCGGAAACAATCCAATGCCGAATCCTGAATATCTGTTCAGGACGTCTTGGTATTCCTCTTCTACAAAGGTTGAATTAGCAGGCAGTAGAGGCATAGGTGTAAGGTCGAGCAATTCTTTCTAATGAATACGCCGCCCGGACGACTTCGCGCGGCGCGGTACCGGCTGGCCGCTCGGGCGGCTTAGGGAGGCTGGAGCTTCTGTGAGGCATTGGATAGAACTCACCAAGCCTCTAATACACTATACGTGCCTGACTTACCTGCTTTTTAATGTTGGTAGGATCAGATGCATCTATTTCTACCTGATTAAACTTGTTTATTCCTTCGTGGCTATCAATTATTTCTTGGGAAACTAACCAGTAAAACCTTTTAGACTTATGGTTGTACTCAAATTGCACCTCAGCGACCGGGTTGATTTTTCTATTTGCTTTTTTAGCTATTTCTAAAACTCGACAAACAGTAAGAGTCGAGTCGATAGGCTTGTAATCTGCTTCCGCAGGAAAATTAAAAGGAGAAAGAATATTTCCCTGCTCGTCTGCTGCAATACCGATATTGTATACTGCCTCAGTATCTGCTTTAAATACATAAAAGAAGTAGTATTTGGATTTACACCTGCTCATATCGACAGCAGGACCCCTGTTGTCAAACTTCCTGATACTATCTGGATAGACTACATCAACGGACGAAAATTCTAAGTGTGAAAAGAAAGACTGACCTGCATATGCCTGTATCTGTTTCTCGATACGATTTTTTATCGGAAACACGGTATTAGATACCTGATGGATATCAATGGGATTTAATATGCTCCAAGATTTGGCAGTATCTCCATCGTATGCAAAGTGATAGGTAGGGCAGAAGTAGGTGTAATCATACGAATTGAAGTCGCCTCCATACTTTACTTTTTCTTCGTCAATACACTTGCTTATTGGTTTGACGTTTTTCTTCTGCGGAGGATCATTGACAGCAATTTTTGCTGAATCAGGCTGACAGTTGGCTAAAAAAAGTAAAAGAGCAAATGCTTTCATAGAACGCAAAAAACGGGTGCTACCTCTCACAAGGTAGCACCCGTTTCCGTTCAGCCAAAGCAGCCGCTGCGGCTTACATATTCCGCCGGTACTGACCGCCCACTTCGAACAGGGCGTTGGTAATCTGGCCCAGCGAGCAGGACTTCACCGTTTCCATCAGCTCCTCGAAGAGGTTACCGTTTTGCACGGCTACCTGCTGCAGGCGCTTCAGGGCGTCTTCGGCCTTGTCGCGGTTGCGGGCGTGCAGGCGCTGCAGCATGCTGATCTGGTACTGCTTCTCCTCCTCGGTGGCGCGGATAACCTCGGCGGGCTGCACCGTGGGCGAGCCTTTGGAGGAGAGGAAGGTGTTCACCCCGATGATGGGCAGCTCGCCGGTGTGCTTCTGCATCTCGTAGTAGAGGCTTTCCTCCTGGATTTTGCCGCGCTGGTACATGGTTTCCATGGCGCCCAGCACGCCGCCGCGCTCGGTGATGCGGTCAAACTCCAGCATCACGGCTTCCTCCACCAGGTCGGTCATTTCCTCGATGATGAAGGAGCCCTGCAGCGGGTTTTCGTTTTTGGCCTCGCCCAGCTCCCGGTTGATGATGAGCTGAATGGCCATGGCCCGGCGCACCGATTCCTCGGTGGGCGTGGTAATGGCCTCGTCGTAGGCGTTGGTGTGCAGGGAGTTGCAGTTGTCGTAGATGGCGTACAGGGCCTGCAGCGTGGTGCGGATGTCGTTGAAGTCGATTTCCTGGGCGTGCAGGGAGCGGCCCGAGGTCTGAATGTGGTACTTCAGCATCTGCGAGCGGGCGTTGGCGCCGTACTTCAGCTTCATGGCCTTGGCCCAGATGCGGCGCGCCACGCGGCCCATCACGGCGTACTCGGGGTCCATGCCGTTGGAGAAGAAGAAGGAGAGGTTGGGCGCGAAGTCGTTCACGTCCATGCCCCGGCTCACGTAGTACTCCACGAAGGTGAAGCCGTTCGACAGCGTAAGGGCCAGCTGGGTGATGGGGTTGGCCCCGGCCTCGGCAATGTGGTAGCCCGAAATCGACACGGAGTAGAAGTTCCGCACCTTGTTGGTGATGAAGTACTGCTGCACGTCGCCCATGAGGCGCAGCGAGAACTCCGTGCTGAAGATGCAGGTGTTCTGGGCCTGGTCTTCCTTCAGGATGTCGGCCTGCACGGTGCCGCGCACCTGCGAGAGCGTGCGGGCCTTGATGGGCTGGTACACCTCGGCGGGCAGCACCTGGTCGCCGGTCACGCCGAGCAGCAGCAGGCCCAGGCCGTCGTTGCCCTCGGGCAGCTGGCCCTGGTAGCGCGGGCGCTCCTGGCCCAGCTCCTTATAGATGGCGTCGATTTTCTGGTCGACTTCCGCTTCCAGGCCGTGCTCCTTGATGTACAGCTCGCACTGCTGGTCGATGGCGGCGTTCATGAAGAAGGCGGCCAGTTGGGCGGCGGGACCGTTGATGGTCATCGACACGGACGTAACCGGGTCGGCGAGGTTGAAGCCGGAGTAGAGCTTTTTGGCGTCGTCGAGGCAGCAGATGCTCACGCCGCTGTTGCCGATTTTGCCGTAGATGTCGGGGCGGTGGTCGGGGTCTTCGCCGTAGAGCGTCACCGAGTCAAAGGCCGTGCTCAGGCGCTTGGCGGGCAGGCCGGCCGACACGTAGTGGAAGCGGCGGTTGGTGCGCTCCGGGCCGCCTTCGCCGGCGAACATGCGGGTGGGGTCTTCGCCCTCGCGCTTGAAGGGAAACACGCCGGCGGTATAGGGAAACTCGCCGGGCACGTTTTCCTGCAGCATCCACTTCAGCAGGTCGCCCCAGGCGGCATAGCGCGGGGTGGCCACCTTGGGCACTTGCAGGTGGGAGAGGGTTTCGGAGTGCGTCTTGATGCGGATTTCCTTGTCGCGCACCTTGAACACGAACTCCGGGGCTTTGTAGGCGGCTACCTTTTGCGGCCAGGTTTCCAGGAGTTTCCAGTTCTGCCCGTCCAGCCGGAGCTTGATTTCCTCGAAGGTTTTCTCCAGGCCGGTTGCGAGCTGATCGGGTTGGAGTCCGTCGCGGCTGCTCCCCCCGGTTCCGGTTGCGGCGCCAAGGCTCCGGACGGCGTCAAGGCTTTGGCGGAGTCCGTAGAGCTGCTGAGCGGTTTCGGCTTGTTTATCGACCCACTGGTCATATTGGCGGATGGTTTCGGTGATTTCGGAGAGGTAACGCGTGCGGTGGGGCGGAATGATATACACCTTCTCGCTGGCTTCCTCCGAGGTTTCGAGGGTGGAATGGAAAGGCGTGCCGGTTTTGCGCTCAATGGTGCTGAGCACGGCCCGGTACAGGCGGTTCATGCCCGGGTCGTTGAACTGCGAGGCGATGGTGCCGAACACCGGCAGCTCGTCGGCCTTGGTGTCCCAGAGCTGGTGGTTGCGCTGGTACTGCTTGCGTACGTCGCGCAGCGCGTCCTGGGCACCGCGCTTGTCGAATTTGTTCAGCGCAATGACGTCGGCGAAGTCGAGCATGTCGATTTTCTCCAGCTGGGTGGCCGCTCCGTACTCGGGCGTCATCACGTACAGGCTGGCGTCGGAGTGCTCGATGATTTCGGTGTCGGATTGCCCGATGCCGGAGGTTTCGAGGATGATCAGGTCGAAGTCGGCGGCGCGCACCACGTCCACCGCGTCCTGCACGTACTTGCTCAGGGCGAGGTTGCTCTGGCGGGTGGCCAGGCTGCGCATGTACACGCGCGGGTTGTTGATGGCGTTCATCCGGATCCGGTCCCCGAGCAGGGCGCCGCCGGTTTTGCGCTTACTCGGGTCGACCGAGATGATGGCAATGGTCTTGTCGGGGAAGTCGAGCAGGAAGCGGCGCACCAGCTCATCCACCAAGCTCGATTTGCCGGCGCCGCCGGTGCCGGTGATGCCCAGGATGGGGGCCTTTTTGTCGCTCTTGCCTTCCACGCGCTGGTCGTTGCCGGCTTCGCTGCGCTGGAACTCGGCTACCAGCTGGGTCTTCACGCGCTCAAACTCCTCGGGGAAGTTTTCGGCGGCTGAGATGAGGCGGCCGAGGGAGCGGGCGTCCTTTTCCTTGACGTGGCCGGCTTCGCCGTTCAGGTTTTTGCCGGTGGGGAAGTCAGCCTTTTCGAGCAGGTCGTTGATCATGCCCTGCAGGCCCATGGCGCGGCCGTCGTCGGGGGAGTAGATGCGGGTGATGCCGTAGCCCTGCAGCTCCTCGATTTCGGAGGGCAGGATAACGCCGCCGCCGCCGCCGAAGATTTTGATGTGACCCGCGCCGCGCTCCTGCAGCAGGTCGTGCATGTACTTGAAGAACTCGTTGTGGCCGCCCTGGTAGCTGGTAATGGCAATGGCCTGGGCGTCTTCCTGGATGGCGCAGTCCACGATTTCCTGCACCGAGCGGTTGTGGCCAAGGTGAATGACCTCGGCGCCGCTGCTCTGGATGATGCGGCGCATGATGTTGATGGCCGCGTCGTGGCCGTCGAACAGCGCGGCAGCAGTCACGATGCGGACGTGGTTCTGGGGTTTATAGGGAGCTACGGGAGCTGGGTGCATGGTAGGGTTCCGAACGAGTGGGAAATGGGCGGCTAAAGTACGAAAAACGGGCGGCGGAGGCTTACAAGTGTTAGGTGAAGCAGTGAAGGGATATTGGGGTGTTATTCCGGATCAGCGGGGAATATGTCTTCGGGTAATGGCTGAAATCTTTTTCCACCGGTAGTGTTGAAACTATGTAATAGCCGTTCGAGTGCCTCAAATGGAATGTCTATCGGGCTGAAAGTGGCGAAGTCAATTTTTCGCAAATCATCGTGACGGAATATTTCTAGTAACCATACCCATTGCTGATCCACGTACTCCCACAGTTCCCAGCCGGCTCCATCCCGGTTAGATACGTCGCCTGCTCCCATAATTTGGAAACGACGGTTGTTGATAACGAAGTCAGCCATATGAGATGTGTAGAGCGTCCGTTTTGAGCTGGTTGATGAAATACGTTGAGGCTTAGTGCTTACCTGGGCTACAGATCATGCGGTGACGGCGGTTTGGCATCTTTTACGAATTCCTTTTCGCAGGCTCCCAATTGCCTATAGTTCTCCCGGGCAACTTCTATCGATACATAGTTGGGCCCGTCAGCATCATTGGTATCTACTTCTTCCTGATAATGGTCTTGCTGCCACCAGCAGACGTAGCAAATTTCAAGGGCTCGTTCGATGGTCTTGTAGCCGCAGCAGGCGCAGGCTTGTTTTCGGACGAATTTCATGCGTTGTAGTTTAGGCTACCGGAAAAAGACCGTGCATCGCTTTGATGGGTGCGAGTGGAGTGTCGAGGGGTAACACGGCCGAGGCGTGCGGCTTAGGCTTCGTTATTCTCGACATGAATCCTAATGCAGGCATCAAGGGCTTCGACAGCGGTGATATGGCTTTGAACGAAGGCGTCAGGGCTCTGAACAAACGTGACATGCCTCTGAACGGTGGTGACATGGCCCTGACGTTTTTAGCCCGCAGAGGCCACCGGAGAAATGCAGATGGCGCAGAACTCAGCATTGTCTGCGCCAACCTCCGCTTACTCTGTGGGCTACAGTCGTCCGCGCAGCCTCACCGCAGCTCCGCCAGCCGCAGCCGGAAGCCGGGCAGCTGTGCTTCGGCGGACGGCCGAAACAGCCTCAACGCTGCAGCGGCCCCACGTGCCGGTACGTGTTGAGCAGCACCCCAGTGGAAGTTGCCTGCGAGCTGACAAAGGCCAGTTCGCGCGGCGCGGTGCCCTCCGAAAACATGCGTTTGCCCCGGCCCAGCAAGACCGGGTAGACCATTAGCACCACTTCATCCACTAATCCCTGCTCGAACAACACGGATGTGAGCGTGGAGCTGCCGCAGACAATCAGGTCGGGGCCGTCGGTGGCCTTGACGCGGCGGATGCCTTCGATGACGTCCGCACCCAGGTCCTGCGCCGGGCCCCAGCTCAGGCTGTCCGGCCGGTGCGTGGCCACGTATTTTGTTGCTGCGTTCAGCCCGTTGGCAATCGGACTATCCCCGGCCTGGGGCCAGAAGCCGGCCCAGGCGTCGTAGGTGCGGCGGCCCAGCAGCAGATCGAAGCGGCTGCCGTAGGCCTCTACGACGGCCGCCAAGCCCGCGGGCGTGCGAAACGGGGTGGTCCAGTTGCCGTACGCGAAGCCCTGGTCGCTGTCGTGCTGAATCACGCCATCCAGGGAAATGTGTTCCATGATTCGGATTTTGCGCATGAGGGGAGCTAGTGGAGTTGTGACCCACAAAGGTGGTCCGGCCGGCGCAGATGGACGCGGGGTATTCAAGACAAAAGACCGGGCCGTTTGCGACGTTTCATCGCCGCCAGTTTAGGCTTTCAGTTCTATAAAGAACCCCAACCGGCGCACAGGGTAGCGCGGGCTTTACCGGCATCCGGCTGGTCAATTTCTTCGCCGGTGGGCGTATCCGTTGTGGGTCAGGATCGAGTTTGCGTCCATGCGGGCGGAACTGACCTTGCTCTGGTTAGGGGGCGTGGGGTTGCGGCAGCTCCGCCCCGCGCTGCTGCTACCCTCAACCCGCCGCTTCGTCCTGGCTTAAATCCAGTAGCCAGCGCGGCAACTCGGCCTGCAAAGCCAACGCGGCCAGGTTAAGCCAAGTGCCGGCGCGGTCCAGCACCTCCGAATCCGAAGTCACTACAATGTCAGTGGTGTCGGCCAGCACCGTGTCGGGGTTCATCACCACCTCGGCGGTCCATGTGAGGCCGAGCTCGGGGCCCAGGTCGCGCAGGCGGGCGGCGAGGCGGCCGCTGTTGGACACGGGCTGATCGAGCAGCCAGCGGATGGGGCCGGGATGCAGGGGGCGCAGCGCGGCGGCGGCCAGGCGGATGGCGCGGTCGGTTTCCTGCACGGCCCGGTAGGTGCCGTGAATGCTCGACAGGTCGCGCAGGGCGGAGTCACGTCCGCGCAGCACCACGCCGCCGCTCAGGGCCGTTTCCAGGGTGATGAGCAGGTTGAAGCCGTCGATGGCGACGGGACAGCCGCCGAGGTCGGCGGCGGGCAGTTGCTTGGTGGTGCGCTGAGCCAGCTGCTCGTCGGTGCAGGCGGCGCGGCCCACGGCCCAGCGCTGCCGCTCGGTGAGGGAGTACCGGTCGCCCACCAGTTTGAGGGTGCCGCCGGGCGGGTAGCCGCGCGTCAGCAGCCAGGACATTTCGGCCGTGGCGCGGCGCAGCTCGGGCAGCCAGCGGGGCGCAAACAGTTCACCATCGGCGGGGTGCGGGCCGCGGTGGCGGGTATCGGCAGGGCGCATAACGAACAACAGGAGGCGCCAGCAGCGGCGCGGTGGGCAGTAGGAGTGAAGCCAGGGGGACGGAAGGTAGCGCCCGCGGTTCCGGCGGGGCGTTGGTTACTCCGTCAGCAAGGAGAAGTACAGGCTGGGCTGCATGGGGTGGATGGTCCAGAGGGCCTGGCTGTTTTCGCGCTCCACCATGGTCTGCTTCGGGTCGCGCTTGACGGGGATGCTGAAATACTTGTTTTCGGGCTTGCTCGTCTCGCTTTGCAGCCACTGAAGGGTGGCCACCACAGGCTGCGCGGCCAGGGCAATTTGGTAGGGGCGCAGGTCCAGCGTCACCCAGCCTTTCTGCCAGCGCACCACCTTCAACTGCACGTCCTGGCTGAGCAGGGGCTTGCCGGGGCGGCCGTTTTCCAGGGCGTAGAGGTTGAGGCGGAAGCGCAGGTGCTCGTAGGTGTTGTCGAAGAAAAACACGTGCAGCTCCTCCAGCAAGGCCGGCTTAGGAGGCGTCAGCACCGTGCCCAGCTCCCAGCCCCACTCCGTATCGACGGTTTCCAGGCCCGAGGAGCCGGCCATCCAGCGCACGTCGCCCTTGTCTTGGGTGCGGCCGAGCGTGGCCGGGTGCACCGGGCGGTGGGCAATCTGCACGGTCTGCAGGGTTTGCTGCTCGGGCGGGAGCTTGAACACCCGCTGCCCGGCCGCCAGCGCCGCCGGCGGCACCACCACGCGCCCGAAGCCCACGCTGGTGACAATGACGGTGTCGGTCAGGGCCGGCAGGCGCAGCACGTAGCGGCCTTGCTCGTCGGCCACGGTGCCCAGGCCGCGGCGGGGCACACCGAGGGTGGCGAAGGGGACAGGCAGGCCGGTTTGGGCGTTCAGGACCTGGCCTTGCAGCGGGGTGGGTTGGGCCAGGGCCGGGAGGGTGAGCAGGCCGAGAAGCGGGGCGGCAAGCAGCCGGCGGATAAGCATCAAAGCAGAAATAGGAAAACGAGCAATGGGCGGAAGCGGGCCCGAAGGGTTGCGCCGGCGGCGGTAAAAGTAGCCGTTCGGGGTGGGTGGGGGCTACGCGGTTGCGCCCGGCAGGGTTGGGGCCGCAATGCCGCGGCGGCTGCCAATGCCGTGCCAGCCGCCGTTCCTGAGACGCTCAGCGGCGCGGCGCCCGCACTTGCAGCTGCGCCCGCCCGGTTGAGAGCCACACCCGTTCCGGCCCGAAAAACGCGTACGGCTGGGCCGCGGAGCCCACTGGCAGCCGCTCCTGCTGCCAGCTGCGGCCCGCGTCGGGGCTGCGGTAGAAGCGGTAAACCGGCTGCTGGGGCTGGTCGGCGGCGAGCAGCACCGAAACGCTGGAACCCGCTAGGTGCAGGGCTACCGGCCGCAGCCGCTCCCCGTGGGTTGGCACGAAGCGGTGCACTTCGGTATAGCGGCCCGTGCGCGCCGCGCGCTGCAGCAGCCGGGCGCTGCCGTCGGCGGCGGCACTGACCAGCCAAAGGTTGCCGGCGGCGTCGAGCAGGGGCGCGGCTTCGACGTGGCCGCCCGGAATGGCTTCGACGGTTACGGCCCCGCTGCGCCAATTGACGTGGGCCAGCGAATCCGCAAACCGGCGGGGCGGCCCGGGCGGCGCGAGTAGCAGCCAGGCCGTGCCGCCCGGGGCCGCTACGCCGTCGAGGGCGGGTACGGGCCGCCGCAGCCGCGCCGGCTGCCAGCTGCGGCCGCCATTGGCCGTGTGATACAGCACGGGCGGGGCGGGGGGCGGCGCGTCGGTTGCCAGCACTAGCCCCTGGGCGGTGTCGGCGAAGGAAACGGTCAGCACCCGGCCGGGCACCGCCCGGCCTAGCAGCTGCCAGCTCAAGCCGCCGTCGGCGGAGCGCAGCAGCCGAGAGGTGTCGCGGGCGCTGCCGGAGGCGGCTTCCTGCAGCTCCACGGCGTAGGCCGTGCGCCCCGCGCGGGTGGCCAGGGTGAAGCGGCGGCCCTTGCCAATAACGTGCAGCTGCCAGCTGCGCCCGGCGTCGGTGGTGCGAAACACCGTGGACACTTGTTCGGCCGAAACGGTGCGCGTGCGGGCCGCCGCGTCGCTCCAGGCGCTGCCCAGCAGCAGGCCGGTGGAGTCGTCGAGGAAGAGCAGGGCGCCGGCGCGGTGGTTGGCCAGCGGAAAGCCGGTGGGCGAAATCAACTGCCAGGACGCCGCCGGGGAAGAGCAGGCGGCCAGTCCCGCAGCCGCAGTGGTGGCGGAAAGGGCAACTCGCCGCGCCCAATGGAAAAACCGAAGCATGGCGGCAAAGTAAATACCGGCGACAGTTCAGCGCCGCGTCCCTGGCCCTGGCAGATGCCCAGGCAGCAAACCAGGGAAGCCGCGACGCCCCGCCCGCCGACTCTGGCGAGCCGGCGGCGGGGCGCCTTTGAGCGAGTTTGGAGTTGGTCTAAAAGAGCTCTGAAACATTATGCTCCGACAAGCTCAGCAGGGCCAACACCAACCACGCACTTACTTCGCGGCCTGCTTTTCCAGCGCCTGCTCCAGCTCGTCGGCGGCTCGTTCGATGTCGTGGTAGCCTTGCTGAGCCGCGCGCTCCTTGGCCGCCAGCAGTCCGTCGCGGTGCACGGTTTTGAAGTCGCCGAAGGGGAATTTGTAGCGGCCTTTGGTGTCTTCGCCCAGGGAGGTGTCCTCGCCCAGGTGCCACTTGGCGTACTCCTCGATTTCGTGCTTGGCGAGGTACTTGTTTTCGGCGGCCGTGTCGGGGTTGTGCTCCCGCCAGTGGCCGGAGTCGTTCTTGAACTTGCCCTCTTTGATAAGCTGTTTGGCGTAGCGGACGGCGGCTTGGTTGAGTGTTACGGACATAGCGCTTGGGGAAGTTGGGTCAACTCCGCAGTACGCGGCCGGACCGCCGGCCGTTAACGTTGAGCTAAGCGCGGCTAGCGGGCTTGCTGGTGTGTCAGGCTTCGGCAACCGCCGCCCAATACGTGCACGCTTATAGCATTCCAAGACTAGCCGTTATCGAGCAGTTAATAATACCATTAGGGCTCTACGTTGAAAGAGCTGTTTATGCAGTCTTAAGGGGAAAACAAACGCGCTACCAAGCCTACTTTGGTTTACACAAACTGGTGCCCTTGGGGCTGGCCGGCGCGGCGGGCGTCCAGGTCGCGGTTGAGCTGAAACGCGGCGCTGATCAGGGCCAGGTGCGTAAAGGCCTGCGGGTAGTTGCCGATTTGCTCCCCCTCGGGCCCGATCTGCTCCGAATAGAGCCCCAGCGGCGAAGCAAAGCCCAGCAGCTTCTCAAACAGCAGCCGCGCTTTATCAATCTGCCCGGCCCGCGAGAGGTTTTCGATAAACCAGAACGAGCACATGGTAAAGGCGCCTTCCTGCCCGCGCAGCCCGTCGGTGGCCCCGTCCTCGGCGCGGTAGCGAAACATGAGCGAGTCGAGCACCAGCTCCTGCTCGATGGTGCGCAGCGTGGCCTGCCAGCGCGGCTCGGCGGGGCTGAACATGCGCATCAGCGGCAAGAGCAGCACCGAGGCGTCGAGCACCTGGCTGCCGCGGTACTGCACGAAGGCCTGCCGCTCCTCGCTCCAGAAGTTGTGGTAGACTTCCTGGTAAATCTCGTCGCGAATGCGGTGCCACTCCACCAGCGGGGCCGGAAAAGACCGGTCGCGGGCAATGCGGATGGCGCGGTCCAGGGCCACCCAGCACATGAGCTTGCCCGAAATAAACGGCCGCTCCTCGTCGCGCACTTCCCAGATGCCGTGGTCGGGCCGCTGCCAGTTGTCGGCCACGAAGTTGACCAAGCGGCACAGGTGCTGCCAAAAGTCGAAGGTGATGGCGCCGCCGTAGCGGTTGTAGAGGTACACCGTGTCGAGCAGCTCGCCGTAGATGTCGAGCTGAAACTGCCGGGCGGCGCCGTTGCCGATGCGCACCGGCTGCGAGTCGCGGTAGCCGCTCAGGTGGGGCAGCTCCTGTTCGGGCAGTTCCGCGTTGCCGTCGACGGCGTACATCAGCTGCAGGTCGCCGGCTTCGGGCAGCTCCACGCAGCGCTCCATGATCCAGCGCAGAAAGGCCTTCGACTCTTCCATAAAGCCCAGGCGCAGGAAGGCGTACATGGTAAAGGCCGCGTCGCGAATCCAGGTGTAGCGGTAGTCCCAGTTGCGCACCCCGCCGATGCTTTCGGGCAGGGCAAAGGTGGCGGCGGCCACCGTGGAGCCGTGCTGCAGGGAGGTGAGCAGCTTCAAAGTAATGGCCGAGCGCAGCACCGTTTCGCGCCAGCGGCCGGTGTAGGAGCTCTTTTCCACCCAGTTCTGCCAGAAGTGCAGCGTGTCCTGAAAGGCGCCCTCGGCGTAGTGCGCCAGGTCGCCGGGAATAAACGCGGGGTCGTCGACGGGCGTGGCCTCGATGACGAAGCTGGCCGTGTCGCCGGCGCGCAGCGTCCACTCGCCGGTGGCTGCGCCGTCGGCCACGCGTAGGGGCTGGTCGGCGAGCAGGCGGAACTGCCGGGCGTCGGGCCCCAGGCTGCGGAACAGCAAGCTGCCGTCGGGCTGGGGCACTACCTCGTGGGGCTGGCGGGCGTAGTCGAAGCTGGGGGCGCAGCGCAGCCGAAACGTCAGCTCGCCCTTCACCAGGCGCAGCTTGCGCACCACGGCGCAGTTCTGGCCCGGGTGCTTGATGGGCATGAAGTCGGTGAGCTCGGCAATGCCGGCGGCGCAGTAAAAGCGGGTAAGCAGCACGCCCGTATCGGGCAGGTAGAGCTGCTTGCTGCGCACCGCCTCGTCGGCCGGTCCGATCAGCCAGGAACCGCCCCGGTCCGCGTCGAGCAGGGCGGCAAAGACGGTGGGCGAGTCGAAGCGGGTGAAGGGCAGGTAATCCAGCGAGCCGGCCTTCGACACCAGCGCGACGGTGTGCAAGTTGCCAATCAGGCCATATTCTTCCAGCGGGGGATACTGCGGCATATACAACGGGGCAGGCGAGGGAATACCCGCTTCCTACGCAAGCCCGGGCCGGACCGCCGTGTCCGGGCGCACAAACTCCGCCTTTCACCGGCTAGCAACTCCGCCGCCGAAGCGCGTATCTGCCGGCTGCTACGCTTTATGTTGATACCGATGATTCGTTCGATTCTGCGTGTTAACAGCTCATGCGCACTGGCCGGGCTGCTCGGCTGCGCGCCGCTGCTGCGCGTCACGCTGGGCTTCAAGCCGCCCCAGCCCGAAACCACGGCCAGCCAGCTGGCTTACGCCCAAGCGCTGGGCCTGCCGCCGGCGCAAGTGGCCTTGGCCCGGCCCGCGTTTGTGCTCGACCACCGCCGCGACACCCTCCTCTACGCCAACCCCAACGCGAACCGCGGCCTGTACATCGGCGGGGGTAAGGTGCAGCGGTAGGATACCGTGCCGGTCGACTTTTCCTTTCCGACCGTGCTGCTCTTCGACGCCCAGGGCCGCGGCCTGCGCCTAGCCCCCGACAACCAGTGCGCCCCGGGCAAGTACAGCATCGTGAAGCCGGCCATAGCGCAGCTGAACCAGCCCCTGCGCGTCGACGCGCGCCGGTACAACGCCGATTTCGACGCCGTGGCCGCCGGCTTCACTACCGCCGACGGGCAGCCGCTGACTTTTGCGCGCGTGCAAAACGGCAGCCGGCTGTACGTGGGGCTGTTCGGCATCCAAAACTGGGACCGGGAAACGCGCAAGCAACTCGCGCTGCTGCAAGCCGAGCTAAGCAAGCTGCCGCCCGGCCAGGCGCAAGTGCTGTACTTCAACTGCGACTTGAGCCCGGAAGCTTGGGCCGAGATGCAACGGGGCAAGCTCAAGAAGGCCCAGTAGTAGGTAGGCTTAGCCGAAGTGCACGCCCGGGCCCAGTACCACCCGCGCCGCCGCCAGCGCCAGCAGCACCAGCACCGCCAGGCCCGCCGCAAACCGGGTCTTTTGCGGCATTTCCACGGTAAACGCAAACAGCTCGTTGCTGCTGCTCACCGCCAGCGGGGCCAGGGCCACGAACAAGGTGGCCAGGTGCAGCCCCTCGTTGACGCTTAGGTGCGGAAACTTGGCCAGGGCAATCAGCGCCGAGCCCAGCAGCCAGGGCAAAAACAGCGTGGCCCAGAGCAGCCGGCGGCGCTGCTCAAAGCGCATGAGCGTGCGCGAGTCGTGGCTCTGCAAAAACAGCGGGGCCGCCAGGTAGCCCAGTGCCAGCAGCACCAGGCCGCTGAGCACGGCCACCGCCACGTTGACGGCGTTGCCGGCCAAAAACACCCAGCTCGGCACAAACCAGAAGCCCGACTCGGTAATGGTGTCGGCCACCATGGCGCCGAAAAACAGGTTGAGCCCGTGCAGCACCAGCCACAGCAGGTACTGCTTGAGCAGGCCGCGCCGCAGCCGGGCCCGCTGCCAAAACCACAGCGCCGCCACCACCGCCAGCAGCAGGCACACCAGCGGCCCCACGCTGTACACGGCCACCACCGCCTGCCGCCACCACGCCGTGTCGGCAATGCGGAACTGAATGCGGCTCAGGCCCCAAATGCCCGGAATGCGCAGCTGCCGGGCCATGAGCACGGTGGCCAGCCGGAAGGCCGTGTCGGCCGTGAGGTAGGCCAGCACGAAAAGCAGGGTGGAGTTGCAAGCGGCAATCAGCGTCTTCTGGCCGAGGTCGGTGGAAGCGGGCTGAACGGAGGTATCGGTGGCGGACATGGCGGGGGGAACTAGCGCGAATGTAAGCGGGTTGGCCTCGTACTGCCAAGCAGCAAAGCCGCCCGCCGGTAGCATTTGCCGGCCGAAAGCCCTACCTTCGCGGTTGCATACAGCCTTTATTACCCCCGAGTGAAGAACATTCGCAACTTCTGCATCATCGCCCACATCGACCACGGCAAAAGCACGCTGGCCGACCGCCTGCTGGAATTTACCAGCACGGTGAGTCAGCGCGAGATGCAGGCGCAATTGCTCGACAACATGGATCTGGAGCGGGAGCGGGGCATCACCATCAAGAGCCACGCCATCCAGATGCAGTTCCCCTACAAGGGGGAAATGTACACGCTCAACCTCATTGATACCCCCGGCCACGTCGACTTCAGCTACGAAGTGTCGCGCTCCATTGCCGCCTGCGAAGGCGCCTTGCTGATCGTCGACGCCTCGCAGGGCATCGAAGCCCAGACGATTTCCAACCTGTACCTCGCCATCGGGGCCGACCTGGAAATCATTCCGGTGCTCAACAAAATTGACCTGCCGCACGCCATGCCGGAGGAGGTCACCGACGAAATTGTGGACCTGATCGGCTGCAAGCCCGAGGACATCATCCACGCTTCGGGCAAAACCGGCATCGGCATCGAGGCCATTCTCAACGCCATCGTGGAGCGCGTGCCCGCGCCCTCCGGCGACCCGGAAGCCCCGCTGCAAGCGCTGATTTTCGACTCGGTATTCAACTCCTACCGCGGCATCGAAGTGCTGTTCCGCATCAAGAACGGCACCATGCGCAAGGGCGACAAGCTGCGCTTCATTGCCACCGGCAAGGAGTACGGCGCCGACGAAATCGGGGTGCTCAAGCTCAACCAGGAGCCGCGCGGCGAAATGTCGGCCGGCAACGTGGGCTACCTGATTTCGGGCATCAAGGAAGCGCGCGAAGTGAAAGTGGGCGACACCATCACCCACGTGGCGCGCCCCACCACCGAAGCCATTGTGGGCTTCGAGGACGTGAAGCCGATGGTATTCGCCGGCATTTATCCGGTAGACACGACCGAGTACGAAGAGCTGCGCTCCTGCATGGAGAAACTGCAGCTCAACGACGCCTCGCTGGTGTGGGAGCCCGAAACCTCGGCGGCCCTGGGCTTCGGCTTCCGCTGCGGCTTCCTGGGCATGCTGCACATGGAAATCGTGCAGGAGCGCCTGGAGCGCGAGTTCAACATGACCGTGATTACCACCGTGCCCTCGGTGCAGTTCAAGGTCATTTCGAACCGCGACGAGCTCAAGATGGTATCGGCCCCGAGCGAAATGCCCGAGCCCAACCTCATCAAGCACATCGAGGAGCCCTACATCAAGGCGCAAATCATTACCGCCGCCGAGTTTGTGGGCCCGATTATCACTTTGTGCATGGAAAAGCGCGGCATCATCAAGGGCCAGTCGTACCTGACGTCCGAGCGGGTGGAGCTGTCGTTTGAGCTGCCGCTGTCCGAAATCGTGTTCGACTTCTTCGACAAGCTCAAGACCATTTCGCGCGGCTACGCCTCGCTGGACTACGAGCTGATCGGGTTCCGGCAGTCCGACATGGTGAAGCTGGACGTGATGCTCAACGGCGAGAAGGTGGACGCCTTGTCGGCCATCGTGCACCGCTCCAAGAGCTACGACTGGGGCAAGCGCCTCTGCGAAAAGCTCAAGGAGCTGCTGCCGCGCCAGATGTTCGAAATTGCCATTCAGGCCGCTATCGGGCAGAAAATCGTGGCCCGCGAAACCGTCAAGGCCCTGCGCAAAAACGTAATTGCCAAGTGCTACGGCGGCGATATTTCGCGGAAGCGCAAGCTGCTGGAAAAACAGAAAGAAGGTAAGAAACGGATGCGCCAGGTGGGCTCCGTGGAAATTCCCCAAGAGGCCTTTTTGGCCGTCCTCAAGATTGACTAATGCACAAAACGCGGTTCCGATCGGGCCGCGTTTTTTGTTTCCTTTCACTTCATGCAATTCTTGCAAAAGCGCTGTGTGACCAACCCCACAATCCCCATGAATAGCACCACGCTGACCCAGAACTGCACGAGCGAAGACCAACTAGAACGCATCCGCCGCGGCCAGGAACTGCGCTTCCGCTGGCGCGACGACTGGCCCGTGCTGGAGCAGGCCATCCTCAAAGCCGGCCGCGAAGCCATTGCCCGCAACGCCGAAACGGCTACCGCCGCCAGCGAGAAGTAACCCCCCACCGCTTGCCCGCCGCGTACGGCCAATGACGCCACAAGCCTTCCTACGCACCGAGGACCTACGCGCCCTGATAGCGCAGCTGGTCGGTACCCAGCCCTGGCGCAGCCGGGCGGGCAACGGCACCGGCTCCATCTTCACAATGGAGTTCGGGGAGCCGCTGCCCACCGATGCCACCCAAGGAGCGTTTTCGCTGATGGTGTACTGCGCCTGGCGAATCGTGCGCGGGGATGAGGTGCTGCTTAGCTGGCACGACGACTCCGATGCAGTCCTGGCCCCGGGCCTGGCGGCGCTGGAAGGCCTTCCGGTAACTGCCGTTGAATTGTCGGCCTGGCGGGACCTGACCGTTCGTTTTGCCGACGGCCGGGCCCTGCACATCCTGAACGACTTCTCGCCTCATCAGGACTTCGACTGCAACTGGTTTGTTATCCACCAGGGTCGCCAGGCCTACGGGGTGCAGCCCGATAATACCATTGTGCTGGAGCCCGTTGGAGGCAAGGACTGACCAACTGTCGGCCGCTCATTCCGAACACCAACCCTTCTCTCATATGACCACTGCTCCCGACGCCACGACCTACCGCCTCATCGACGGCAAGCAGACCGCCGAGAACATCAAGCAGGAAATTGCCGCCGAGGTGACGCGCCTCCGCGAAGCCGGCCAGAAGGTGCCCCACCTCGCGGCCATCCTCGTGGGCCACGACGGCGGCTCTGAAACCTACGTGCGCAACAAAGTGCTGGCCTGCGAAGCCGTGGGCTTCGGCTCCACGCTGCTGCGCTTCGAGGATGACATCACCGAGGCCGCGCTGCTCCAGCAGGTGGAGGACCTGAACAACGACCCGGAAATCGACGGCTTCATCGTGCAACTGCCCCTGCCCAAGCACATCGACCCGAACAAGGTCATCGAGGCCATCCGGCCGGAGAAGGACGTCGACGGGTTCCACCCCATGAACATCGGCCGCATGGTGGCCGGGCTGCCCGCGCTGCTGCCCGCCACGCCCTCGGGCATCGTGGAGCTGCTGCGCCGCTACGAGCTGCCCACCGACGGCAAGCACTGCGTGGTTATCGGACGTTCGAATATTGTGGGTACGCCTGTTAGCATCTTGCTGGCTAAGAACTTGGAGCCAGGTAACTGCACCGTTACTTTATGCCACTCGCGCACCCAGGACCTGGCCAGCATCACCCGCACCGCCGACATTCTGGTGGCGGCCCTGGGCCGTCCCGGCTTCGTGACGGCCGACATGGTGAAGCCCGGCGCGGTAGTCATCGACGTGGGCACCACGCGGGTGGAGGACGCCTCGAAGAAGTCGGGCTGGGCCCTGCGCGGCGACGTGGACTTTGCCGGCGTGGCCCCGCTGTGCTCCTATATCACCCCTGTGCCGGGTGGCGTCGGCCCAATGACCATTGCCATGCTGCTGCTGAACACGCTGCGCGCGGCCAAGGGCGAGGTGTACCCGCGCTAAGGGCGGGCAAATGTCCCGCTGAAATTGCCAGTTTCACCGGGGAATTGTATTTTTAAGGTCGGGCCGCCGGGTGGCCGGAGGAACCCCAAACGGGGGGAGCTTCGTTTACCAAGCGGCCCGGCTTTTTTTCTGCCCTACCATTTCGCTTTGCTTTACCCTCTGCCCACCCTTTCCCCGTCTGATGCGTTGACCACTCCCGCGGCTTTGCCCGTGATGGAGCAGTTTTACACGATTCAGGGCGAAGGGGCCAACGCCGGGCGCGCTGCCTACTTCATCCGCCTCGGCGGCTGCGACGTGGGCTGCCACTGGTGCGACGTCAAAGAATCCTGGGATGCCGACCTGCACCCGCGCCACAGCCTCGACAGCCTCGTGGCCGCCGCGTCGGCGCACCCCGGCCGCAACGTGGTCATTACCGGCGGCGAGCCGCTGATGCACGACCTCGGCCCGCTTACCCGCGCCCTGCACGCCGCCGGCCTGCAGACCTGGATGGAAACTTCCGGCGCCCACCCGCTCTCGGGCGAGTGGGACTGGATCTGCTTGTCGCCCAAGAAATTCAAGGCCCCGCTACCCGAAGTGCTGCAACACGCCCACGAGCTGAAAGTCGTTGTATTCAACAAAAGCGACTTCGCCTGGGCCGAACAGCACGCCGCGCAGGTGGGCCCCGAGTGCCGGCTGTTCCTGCAGCCCGAGTGGAGCAAAGCCGCCCAGGTGACCCCGCTCATCATCGATTACGTCAAGCAGCACCCGCAATGGCAGGTGTCGCTGCAGACGCACAAGTACCTCGACATTCCCTAGCGCCCCTCTATGCGTCGCGTGTTGCTGCCCCTGCTGGTCGTGGCTGCCGGCTGCCTGCTGCCCCTGCAGCCGGCTACCGCCCAGGTCAAAACCCCCATCACCAATACCAAGGCCAAGAGCCTGTGGGAAAAAGCCCAGCAGCAAGTCAAGGACCGGGAGTTTAACAAGGCCATTGAGACGCTCAGCACGCTCAACCAGAAATTCCCCTCGATGGGGGAGCCGTACCTGCTAAAAGGCCAGCTCTACAAGGCCATGGGTGACACTCGCTCGGCCTTTGAAGCGTACCGCCAAGGCGTTGAAAAGACGGCGTTTGACCCCGGTCGGATGAACGACTACTTCACCTTGGGCGAGCTGGCCATGAGCTTTGGCGAGTACCAGTCGGCGCTGGATGCTTACCAGAAGTACCTGAAGGTGGCGCCCAAGGGACAGCGCTACATTCCGAAAGCCCAGCAGCAGGTGCAGAACTGTGAGTTTGCGCTGAAAGCCATGCAAAACCCGGTGGGCAAGGCCCCCGAGCGCCTGGGCAATCCGCTCAACACTTTCCGCTTTCAGTACTTCCCGGCGGTGACGGCCGACAACCGCTTCCTCGTCTACACCGCCCGCAAAACCGGCGAATCGGACGAGGACATTGTCATCAGCCGCATCGAGAAGGACGGCTCCTTCGGAGAGCCGCAGCTGATTTCCTCGGCCATCAACTCACAGTTCAATGAGGGCGCCGGCTCCATCTCCGGGGACGGCAAAACCTTGGTGTTTGCCTCCTGCGACCGGCCCGGCGCCGTGGGCAACTGCGACTTGTACATCTCGCGGCGCACCGGCAACAGCTGGAGCAAGCCGCGCAACCTCGGCCGCAACGTCAATTCCGTGGCCTGGGACTCGCAGCCCACGCTGTCGGCCGACGGCCGCACGCTCTACTTCACCTCCGACCGCCGCGGCGGCGTGGGGCTGGAAGACATTTACGTGACGACCCTGCAGGAAGACGGCACGTGGTCCATTGCGCGCAACGTGGGCGCGCCGGTGAACACCACGGGCAAGGACATGGCCCCGTTCATTCACGCCAGCGGCAGCACGCTCTACTACGTCTCCGACGGCATGGTGGGCATGGGCGGCCTCGACGTGTACAAGGCCAACCTGAGCGGGGGCAAGTTTGGCAACCCCGAAAACCTGGGCTACCCGCTCAACACCTTTGAAAACGAAGCCTCGCTGTTCATCAGCTCCGACAACCGCCGCGGCTTCTGCGCCCGCACCCGGCCCGCCGAGGCCGCCGTGGCCGAGCGCGACCGGCCGGTGGAGCTCTTCGGCTTCGAAGTGCCCGCGGCGGTGCGCTCCAGCGAGCAAAGCACCTACACCCAGGGCCGCGTGTTCGACGCCGTGACCAAAAAGCCTCTGCAGGCCGACGTGCAGCTCTACGACCTGAAAACCGACGAAATGGTGCAGGCCGTGATGAGCGACCCGGAAAGCGGCGACTACACCGTGGTGCTCAACGAAGGCCACCAGTACGGCATGTACGCCGTGGCCGATAAGTACCTGATGAAGAGCCTGAATTTCGACTACTCCGACAAGCGTAGCTTCGACCCGCTCACCCTCGACATTTACCTGGAGCCGCTGCGCGCCGGCCGCGCCATTGTGCTCAACAACCTCTTCTTCGACACCAAGGAATACGCCCTGAAGCCCAACTCCCGCACCGAGCTCAACCGCCTTATCAAGTTCATGAGCCAGTACCCGGACGTGCAGGTGGAAATTTCGGGCCATACCGACGACGTGGGAACCGACGACGACAACATGGTCTTGTCGAAGAACCGCGCCAAATCGGTCTACAACTACTTGGTGGAGCACAAAGTGAAGGCCGAGCGGCTGCGCTACCGCGGCTACGGCGAGTCGAAGCCCCTGGCCCCGAACGATTCGGAGGAACACCGCCAGCAGAACCGCCGCATCGAACTGCGCATTCTGTAGGCTTCTCAGCTTTTTCTGGTCCGTCAAACGGCCGGTTTTGCCCCGCAAAACCGGCCGTTTGACTTTTTTTTGTGCTATATCGGCGCTTTTTTATTGACTGATTAAAATGCTGAAAATGAGCGTTTATTGTGGTTTTGATAAAAGTTAATAGATAGAATAGTTACAAAATTTCTTTTTGCTATTTCATTTTTATCCCCACACATTTGGTCGAACCCAATGCCGTTCCCGGGCTGCCGTTTTGGCTCGGATACCGGGTTTCGCTCTTTGTCATTTTCACTTAAACCCGTTTTCACCATTGTCCAATCTCCACACTCCCGTCCCATGAAAAAGCTCCTCCTGCTGGCCGGCCTGGCCTTTGGGTTCCTGACCGCTGCCAACGCCGCTACGGACCCCGAGGGTGACAATCCGCTCAACCAACGCGCCACCGTACTGACGCGGGCCATGGCCAGCAAAATGCAGCTCGACGAAGGCCAGTACCTGAAGCTAAAGCAGCTGAACCTGCGCATGCTCAGCACCATGGAAGACCTGAAGGACCGTTTCGCCGCCGACCCCGAAATCCGGGACATCCGGATGGCCGAAGCCCAAACCAGCTACCACATGGAACTGGCCCTGATGCTGCGTCCGACCCAACTCACGGCCTACAAGCAAAGCCAGGCCAGCATGACCGCTCTGGGTCTTCCCAGCAGCCGCTAGTGCGCCTGACAACGTCCCTGCCGAGCTCACACGGCGGGGACGTAGCTTGGGCCGGGTTGTCTGCCGCATGATCCACGCCACAACACAATCCACCGCTCATGAACAAACTGTTTTTTCTTCCGTCGCTGGGTCTCTGCCTGGTACTGGCCCACGGGGCCACGGCCGGCCAGGAGCCCACCCTCAACGACCGGGCTACCACGCTCACCCAGCAGATAGCCCAGAAAGTACCCCTGAACGAAGCTCAATTCGTGAAGGTGCGCCGCCTCAATCTGCAATACCTCAGCAGCACGCAGGACCTGAAAGCGCGCCTGGCCGATAACCCCGCCGCCCTCGACCAGCAGCTGGCCGAGCTGCAGGACCGCTTCGACTGGGAAATGGCCGCCATCCTCTGGCCGCGCCAAATGACCGCCTACCGCCAGTCGCGCGCCAACATGACGGCCCTCGGCTCCTCGACCGAGCGCTGAGCCCCGGCAACCATTCACTCGCACTCACTCACCACGTTTCACTCACTCGCTTTTTCACTCACACTCAGTTCTTTGCTTAGCCGGGTGGGCTGTTGCAGCAGCCCGCCCACACGCAAAAACGCCAGCCTTGTTGGGGCTGGCGTTTTTTTATGCGGTCAGAAATGAGGCTGACTAGGCGCGCTCGTTGATCGGCACGTAGTTGCGCTCTTTCTCGCCCACGTAGATCTGGCGCGGGCGGCCGATGGGCTCCTTGTTTTCGCGCATTTCTTTCCACTGGGCAATCCAGCCGGGGAGGCGGCCCAGGGCAAACATCACCGTGAACATCTCCGTGGGAATGCCCAGGGCTTTGTAGATGATGCCCGAGTAGAAGTCCACGTTCGGGTAGAGCTTGCGCTGGATGAAGTACTCGTCGGTGAGGGCGGCTTGTTCCAGCTCCTTCGCGATTTTCAGCAGCGGGCTGTCCTGCAGGCCCAGGGCCGTCAGCACCTCGTCGGCGGCCTTCTTGATGATGGTGGCGCGCGGGTCGAAGTTCTTGTACACGCGGTGGCCGAAGCCCATCAGGCGGAACGAGTCGTTCTTGTCCTTGGCCTTGGCGATGAACTTGCTGGTGTCGCCGCCGTCGCGCTCAATGGCTTCGAGCATCTCGATAACTTCCTGGTTGGCACCACCGTGCAGCGGGCCCCACAGGGCGTTGATGCCGGCCGATACCGAGCCGTAAAGCGAGGCGTTGGCCGAACCCACCAGGCGCACCGTCGAGGTCGAGCAGTTTTGCTCGTGGTCGGCGTGCAGGATGAGCAGCTTGTTGAGGGCGCTGACGACGACCGGGTTGAGTTCGTACTTCTCCGTGGGGAAGCTGAACATCATGTGCAGGAAGTTCGAGCAGTAGTCCATGTCATTCCGCGGGTAGTTCAGCGGATGACCCATCTGGTTTTTGTAGGTCCAGGCGGCGATGGTGGGCAGCTTGGCCATCAGACGGATGACGTTCAGGTCGATTTCCTCCTTGCTCAGGTCCGGCGACACGCTTTCGGGGTAGAAAGCCGTCAGGGCGCAAATCAGCGAGGAGAGGATGGCCATGGGGTGGGCCGCCGACGGGAAGCCGTCGAAAATCTTGCGCACGTCCTCGTGCACGAGGGTGTGCTTGGTAATCTGCGAGCTGAAGTCTTTCAGCTGCGCTTCGGTCGGCAGGGCGCCGTAGATCAGAAGGTAGGCGACTTCCAGGAAGCTGGACTGTTCGGCCAGCTGCTCGATGGGGTAGCCGCGGTAGCGCAGAATACCTTCTTCGCCGTCGAGGAAGGTAATGGCGCTTTTGGTGGCGCCAGTGTTTTTATAGCCCGAATCCAGCGTCACGTAACCGGTTTGGTCGCGGAGCTTGTTGATGTCGATAGCCTTTTCGTGCTCGGTGCCCTCGAATACCGGCATCGCGTACGATTTGCCGTCGAGGATAATTTCAGCGGTTTCTGCCATTACTTACTGATTAGTGGACAGGGAGAGTGGGTGGCGTGCGAGGGCGAAGTACGGCATTAGCACTTTGCCCTGCAACCCGGCGGCGAGTTTGCCGCGGGCCAGGTGTAGTACAAATGAAGCTGAGCGGTTGTTTGACCTTGAGAGCCAATCAAAACCGTTAGAAGGCTCAGGCTGAGGTTAAAAAAAATTAAGGTGGCGGCTTCCTCAGCCAGTGCAATTTTTGCCGGCCCCAGGAGCCGGCGCCGCAACGAATGGGGCCAGCTCCCGGCGGAGCGGCGCCAACTTTTCGCCGCGCTGCGGCTTATTCAGCGGTACCATCCTGCTCCGCATGAAGCTTCACCAACTCGGCACTTCCGATTTGCGCGTCAGCGCCGTCAGCTTCGGCTGCATGTCCCTCGGCAACGACCACGCCGCCAACGCCCGCCTGCTGCACCAGGCCCTCGATGCGGGCATCAACTTCTTCGACACCGCCGATTTGTACCAAAAGGGCGAAAACGAAGCCAGCGTCGGCAAGGCATTCCTGGGCCGGCGCGCGGAAGTGGTGCTGGCCACCAAAGTCGGCAACCAGTGGCGCCCCGACGGCAGCGGCTGGGACTGGAACCCCACGAAAAGCTACATCCTACAAGCCGTGGAAGGCAGCCTGCGCCGGTTGCAGACCGACTACATTGACCTCTACCAGCTGCACGGCGGCACCGTTGAGGACCCGATTGACGACACCATCGAAGCCTTCGAGCTGCTGCGGCAGCAGGGCAAAATCCGGGCGTACGGCATTTCGTCCATCCGGCCTAACGTCATCCGCGAGTACGCGCAGCGTTCCAGTATTGCCAGCGTGATGATGCAGTACAGCCTGCTGGACCGCCGGCCCGAGGAAAGCTGCCTGGATTTGCTGCAGGAGCATCACGTGAGCGTGCTGGCGCGGGGTAGCTACGCCCAGGGGCTGCTGCTGGGCAAGGCGGCCAAGACCTATCTGAACTACTCCGCCGAAGAAGTGGCCCGCGCTGCCCAAGCCGTGCAGATGGCCGCGGAGCCGCCGCGCCCGGCTTCGGAAACGGCCGTACAGTTTGCCCTGGCGCACCCGGCCGTTACGTCGGCGGTGCTGGGCATCCGCACCGAGCAACAGTTACGGGAGGCCGTGGCTGCCGGCCAGGCCCCGCCGCTGACGGATGCGGAGTTGCAAATGCTCCGCCATGCCTTGCCGGTCAACCGGTACGAGCAGCACCGGTAGCCCGGGCTACTTGCCGATGCAGAAGCGGGTGAAGATGCTGCCCAGCAAATCGTCGGAGCTGATGTCGCCGGTGATTTCGCCGAGGGCGCGTAGGGCCCGGCGCAGGTCGGAAGCCACCAGCTCGGTGCCCAGGCCGTGCTGCAAGCCCTGCTGCACGGCCGTCAGGGCTTCGGCGGCCACTTCCAGGCTGCGAGCGTGACGCAGGTTAGTCACGATGGTGGCGGCGCCGGCGTCGAGGCCTTCTTTGCGCACGGTGGCGAGCAGGCGCTGCCGCAGCTCCTCCAGGCCCGCATGGCTGGCGGCGGAGAGCAGCAGCATATCGGGGTAAGCGGCGCGCAGCTCGGCGACGGCCGCGGCCGGTGCTTCGTCCAGCTTGTTGCCGACGAGCAGCAGGGCCGCGCCTGCGGGCAGGGGTAAATCTGCTACGTCAGCCGCTACTTCGGCAGGCGAGGCGGTGGCCAGGTCGAAGAGGTAGAGCACCACGGCGGCCTGCTGCACGCGCTGCCGGGTGCGCTCCACGCCAATGGCCTCGACCACGTCGGTGGTGGCGCGCAGGCCGGCCGTGTCGACGAAGCGAAACTTGATGCCTTCCAGGCTGACCTCGTCCTCGATAAAGTCGCGGGTGGTGCCCGGAATGGCCGACACGATGGCGCGCTCCTCGTTAAGCAGGGCGTTGAGCAGGGTGCTCTTGCCCGCATTGGGCCGCCCGGCAATGACGGTGGTGACGCCGTTTTTGATGACGTTGCCCAGCTCAAAGGAGCGCAGCAGCCGTTGCACCAGGGTTTTAACTTCCGTCAGCAGCTTCAGCAAGCCGGTGCGGTCGGCAAATTCCACGTCTTCCTCGCCGAAGTCCAGCTCCAGCTCCAGAAGGGCCGCGAAGTCGATGAGGCGCTGGCGCAAGTCGGCCAGTTCGCGCGAGAAGCCGCCGCGCATCTGGTTCAGGGCCACGCGGTGCTGCAGGGCCGAGTCGGCGGCAATCAAATCGGCCACGGCCTCGGCCTGGGCCAAATCGAAGGCGCCGTGTAGAAAGGCGCGCTTGGTAAACTCCCCAGGCTCGGCCAAACGGGCGCCGCGGCGCACCAGCAGGGCCAGCAGCTCGCGCACGATGTAGTCGGAGCCGTGGGTGCTGATTTCGACCACGTCCTCGCGGGTGTAGGAGTGCGGGCCGCGAAACAGGCTGACCACCACTTCGTCGAGGATGGTGTCGCCGTCGCGCAGGGTACCGTAGTGCAGGGTGTGGCCGGGCTGGGCGGTCAGGTCTTTGCCGCGAAATACCTCGTTGGTCAATGCTATAGCTGCCGGGCCCGAGAGGCGCACGACGGCAATAGCCCCCGCGCCGGGCGGGGTGGATAGCGCAACGATGGTATCGGAAAGGGCGAGGGGCAGCAAGGGAAAAAGCGTGAAGCGGTGAAGTGGGAAGTCAAAGTGAAGCGGCGCAACTGGCAGGCGCTAGGAAGCATGCCGCAGCGCACCCGTTACAGCTTTACCACTTAAAACGTGACGAATAGATTACGGCTGACCTCCGCCGAAATTTGGTTTTTCGGTTGCTGGTTGATGCTTATTTCTAGTGAGTTGTCGAATAAGATCTTATCCAGTACTTCAATGTGGCAGCCCAGGCTGAGGCCGACCTTGTTCAGGTACTGCAGGAAGGGCTGGGACGTGTTTTTAACCGCCACCAATAGGCCTTGTTGGCCGGGTTTCAGCTCCGAGAGCAGCTGGTGCTGGGGGCGGAGCATGGCCCCGTCCTCGCGCGGAATCGGGTCCCCGTGCGGGTCGACTTCCGGAAAGCCCAGGAACTCATCGAGCCGACGCACGAGCACGGGGGAGCTGATGTGCTCCATTTCCTCGGCCACGTCGTGCACCTCGTCCCAGGCAAAGCCCAGCTTTTGCACCAGAAACACCTCCCAGAGGCGGTGCTTGCGGATGGTGAGCAGGGCCAGCTGGCGCCCCTCGGCCGTGAGCAGCACCCCGCGGTAGCGCTGGTAGCTCAGCAGGCCTTTTTCGCCGAGGCGGCGCAGCATGTCCGTCACCGACGCGGGCCGGGTCTGCAGCACTTCGGCAATGCGGTTGGTGCTGACCTCGGCGCCGGGCTCGGCTTCCGACAACTTGTAGATGGCCTTCAGGTAGTTTTCCTCGGTGTGGCTGGGCAAGGCGGAGAATGGCTGAATGGAGAGGTATGAATTCCGGCTGGGGCGCCGAAGTCACGCGGCAAAGGTCCCAAAAAAAAGTGAGGCCGACGCAGCGCGTCGGCCTCACCAGGCTCTTAAAAAATGGCGGCTACCACTTGATCAGCGCCGAGGCCCAGGTGAAGCCCGAGCCGAAGGCGGCCAAGCAGATCAGGTCGCCGGACTTGACGCGGCCTTCCTGCACGGCTTCGCTCAGGGCCAGGGGCACGGAGGCGGCGGTGGTGTTGCCGTACTTCTGAATGTTGCTGAACACCTTGTCGGCGCCCAGGCCCATTTTCTGGCCCACGTACTGGGTGATGCGCAGGTTGGCCTGGTGCGGAATGAGCAGGTCGATATCCGAGGCCTGGTAGCCGTTGGCCTGCAGGGCTTCGTTGATGACTTCCGGGAAGCGCGTGACGGCGTGCTTGAACACCTGCTGCCCGTTCATGTAGGGGTACATGGCTTCCGGGTCGTCGAGCACGACCTGCACGCGGTTTTCGCGGTTGGAGCCCGGCTCTTTGGTAATCAGCTCCTCGGCGTACTCGCCCTGCGCGTGCAGGTGGGTGCTCAGGATGCCGTGGCCCTCGCGCGAGCTGCGGCGCAGCACGGCCGCCCCGGCCCCGTCGCCGAAAATCACCGACACGGCCCGGCCGCGGGTGGTTTTGTCGAGGCCCGAGGAATGGATTTCGGAGCCGACGACCAGCGCCGTTTCGTACATGCCGGTTTTGATGAACTGGTCGGCCAGCGAGAGGGCGTAAATGAAGCCCGAGCACTGGTTGCGCACGTCGAAGGCCGGAATGGGCGCCTTGATGCCCAGCTCGCGCTGCAGCAGCACGCCCGAGCCCGGGAAGAGGTAATCGGGCGAGAGCGTGGCGAAGACGATGAGCTGCACGTCGTCGGGCTGCAGGCCGGCTTGCTCCAGGGCCATGCGGGCGGCGCGGGCGCCCATGTTGGCGGTGGTGTCTTCGCCTTCGTTGAACCAGCGGCGCTGCTGAATGCCGGTGCGCTCCTGAATCCACGCGTCGGTGGTTTCCATGAGGCCTTCGAGGTCGGCGTTGGTGACCACGCGGGACGGCACGTAGTGGCCCATGCCGGCAATTTCGGCGGTATACAATTGGGACATGATGTTGATGGGGGTGAGAAGGAACGCGGAGCGGTGAAAAGCGGGGAAAAAGGCGCCAAAGATAGCAATAGCGCCGGGCTTAGAACGAAGCCCCGGGGCGGGCAGTTTCCGCGGCGGTGGCCGGGCCCAGCGCCGCCTGCACGGCCGCCAGCAGGCGCGGCGCTTCGCTTTGCCACAGCGCGTCGGCCGGCGGGCCGTGCGGGTAAAAGCCGCGCGGGTAGTGGCGCGGGCTGCTCATGGCCCACACCCGCTCTACTTCAGGTAAAGCCCGCTGAAAGTCCACGACAGCGCCGGCCTCGTGCTGCTCGACTTCCGCCTGCCACAGCGGGTTGGGTGGAATCAGCACGGGCAGTGCGTTGGCGAAGTATTCGTAGAGTTTGGTGGGGATGCAGTGCCAGCTGCTGGGGTGGGGCCGGTAGGGCAGCAGGCCCAGGTGGCTGCGCCGGATTTCGGCCAAGATTGCCGCGTGCGGCACCGGCTGCGCCCCGCCCACCACGCGCAGCCAGTCGGCATGTTCGGTAGCGAGGTCGTCGAGGCGCCGTTGCTCGTCGGGGCGCTGGCAATAGCCGATGACGGTCAGCGACACGTTGCCCCGGTGCCGGTGCAGCCGGGCCGCCAGGTTGATGGCGTCGAACACCCCGTTCAGCTCCGAGATGGTGCCCGAATACAGCAGCCGCAGCGGCTCGGCCGGCGCAGGCAGGCGCACCGGCGCGGGGGGCGGGGCGGGGGCGCCGGCGGGCGGCACGTACTTGTTTTCGAGTACCACGGTGCGGCCGGCGGGTAGCCAGGGCAGCTCGCGGGCGTAGCTGCGCTCGGCCAGTAACACCGCGGCGGCGCGGCGGGCGGCCGCTTGCTCCATCCACGCGACGCCCGCGGCCAGCACCCGGCGCAGCAGCCCACGGTACACCTGCTGGGTGCGGATGTTCAGGGCGTAGTTCTCGCGCACGTCGTAGAAGAAGGGACGGCCGGTGAGCTTGTGCCAGAGCACGGTGAGCGGCAGCAGCTCGGGTGCGTGAGCGATTACCAGCTCGGGCTTCGTGGTCCGCAGCAGCCGCCAGTAGTGCCATTGGGCCCGCAGGCGGGCCAGCCCCAAGCGGTGGCCGTGAAAAAGGGGCTCCTGCAGAATGCCGTCGTTGGCGCCGGAGGGGGCGCCGGCGGCGCGTCCGGCCACGGCAGCCCGGTAGCCCGCTTCGGCCAGGCTGCGGCCAAACTTCTCGTACATGCGCGTGTCGTCCACCGGCTTCAGCACGGAAGCCAGCAGGATGAACGGCGCAGGGCGGGAGGGTGACAGCACGGGTCAAACCTACTACTTTCGCGCCTCCGCCGGCAAGCGGCGCTTGTACAACTGTTTCCGACATCTGACTTTATGACCGACATTCAGCCCCTCATCGAGGCCGCCTGGGCCGACCGCAGCCAGCTGCAGAACGCCGCCACCCAGGACGCCATCCGCTCCGTTATCGACCACCTCGACCGCGGCCTGCTGCGCGTAGCCGAGCCCTCCGCGGCCGAAGACGGCAGCTGGCAGGTGAACGACTGGGTGAAGAAAGCCGTCATCCTCTACTTCCCGCTGCAGCAGATGAAGACCGAGGAAGTGGGCATCTTCGAGTTTCACGACAAGATGCAGCTCAAGACCAACTACGCCCAGCAGCAAGTGCGCGTGGTGCCCCCGGCCGTGGCCCGCTACGGCGCCTACCTCGCGCCCGGCGTCATCATGATGCCCTCGTACGTGAACATCGGCGCCTACGTGGGCGAGGGCACGATGGTGGACACCTGGGCCACCGTGGGTTCGTGCGCGCAGGTGGGCAAGCACGTGCACCTTTCGGGCGGCGTGGGCCTGGGCGGCGTGCTCGAGCCGGTGCAGGCCTCGCCGGTCATCGTGGAAGACGGCGCCTTTATCGGGTCGCGCTGCATTCTGGTGGAAGGCTGCCACATCGGCAAGGAAGCCGTTATCGGCGCGGGCGTCACCATCACCGGCAGCACCCGCATCATCGACGTGAGCACGCCCGAAGGCCAAGAGTACCGCGGCTACGTGCCGCCCCGCTCGGTGGTCATTCCCGGCTCCCTGCCCAAGCAGTTTCCGGCCGGCGAATTTCACGTGCCCTGCGCCCTGATCATCGGCCAGCGCAAGCCCTCCACCGACCTCAAGACCAGCCTCAACGACGCCCTGCGCGAGCATAACGTGGCCGTGTAACCAACGGTAGTGGGCTTCGCTCCCGACCACGCTCCGCCAGCCGGCGGGGCGTGGTCGGGAATGGACCGGTTTAGGAAGTAGCAAAGAGAATCCGAAAGCCCCGGCGCCACCAGACCTAGCCAGTACGGCCGGGCCCGGTGGCGCCGGGGCTTGCTGTTCTACTTAAAGTGAGCTTCCACTTCCTCTTTCCAGATGGCCACAAAGGGTTCCTGGTCGGTCTGCTGATACGCGCAGCGCATCACGTTGGTGTTCGACTCGATGGCAATGTTGCCGTCCGGGTCCAGGGCGATGATGCCCCGGTCGCCCTGCAGCTTGTCGGCGTACACGTCCACGGCTGCCTGGGCCGCCTTGGCTATGCTCACCTTCTTGTACTTGCGCAGGGCGTACACCTCGTGGGCCACCCCGGCCAGCATGATGATTTCCCCGTCGCCGGTGCAGGACACGGCGCAAACCTCGTTGTTGGCGTAGCCGCCCCCGCCGAAGATGCAACTGTCGCCCACGCGGCCGCGCAGTTTGCCCTCGATGCCGCCGGTGGAGGTGGCCATGGCCAGGTTGCCGTGCATGTCCAGCGCCACGGCCCCCACGGTGTCGTGCTTGTTGGCGTGCTCCACTTCGGCCTCCTGGATGATGTCCAGCCACTCCTGCCGCTGCTCGTCGGTCTTGAAGTAGTTCGGGTCGTGCAGGGGCAGGCCCTGCGACAGGGCGAATTCCTGGGCACCCTCGGCCGTGAGAAAGGAATGCTTGCATTGCTCCATCACCAGCCGGGCCACGCTGACGGGGTTTTTTACCAGCTTCAGCCCGCTTACGGCCCCGCCGCGCAGGGTAGCCCCGTCCATGATGGAGGCTTCGGTTTCCACTTCGCCGTTGATGTTGAACATGCCCCCGCGGCCAGCGTTAAACAAGGGGTTGTCCTCCATGCTCTTGACGGCGGCTTCTACCGCGTCGAGGGCCACGCCGCCGCGCGTCAGGATTTCGTAGCCGGCCATCAGCGCCTGCCGCAGGCCCTGCTTGAGCTGTTCTTCCTTGTCCGGGGGGATGGTCGTCGGATCGGTGTTGACGGCCCCGCCGTGGATAATCAAAACGCATTTGCCCATGTTCAGCAATGGTCGGAGGTGAAGGGAACGGGTAATGCGGCGTGCCCTGCTACGCGCGCTGTTTTGGATTGGTTAGCGCCGGGCTGGTCAACTGGCTGAGGGACACAAGTAAAATAATGCTCCCTGTCGCCCAGCACCCCTTGCCTCGTGCCGATAGGCCAGCGGGATGGGGCAATGGGCTTTGTTGGGCTTCTGCGCGCAGTGCCGGCGCTGCCCCTGGGCCACCACGTGGAAGCGTCGGCGGTCCGGGGGCAGCGGCCAAGCCGGCTACGGAGGCCTTGAAGCCTGCGGGCTGCAGCTCGTGGGTAAGCTACCGCGTGCAGGCTAGCTGCCGGTAGGAGCGGAGAAGCGGGAGCCGGCCGGAAAACCCCAGCAGAAAAGCGTAGCTACGGCGTCGTAGGCAGTTGTTTTTCCCGCAGCTTGAGTTCCTCCAGATCCAGCAACGTCAAGTGCTTGCGAATCCGGTCCTCGTCGAGGTTTTCCCGCTTGTTGAGCTCGTGCAGCACGCGCCGCTGCCGGGTTAGCAAGTCGGCGTAGAGTTGGTGGAACTGCAGCAGCTCCCCGGCGGGTTGGGCGTCCCGCTCGGCCAGTCCCTCGCCGGAGGAACCCAGTTCGAGCTGCAGCCGGGCCCGCAGGTTGTGTAGGTAAGGGTTAGCCCCGGGCTGCGCCTGCACAAACGACAGGGACTCCCGGGCGAGGGTTTGCCGGATCAGCAGCTCCTGCTGGGTTTCGGAAAGCGTGTTGTCGAATTCCTCCGGCTGCACCTGCCGAATCACCCAGGGCAGCGTCAGGCCCTGAAACACGAGCGTAACCAGAATGGCGACGAAGGTGACAAACAAAATCAGGTTGCGGTACGGAAACGGTTGCCCGGCCGGCGTGAGCAGCGGCACCGACAGGGCCGCGGCCAACGACACCACCCCGCGCATGCCCGCCCAGCCGATGACCACCGGGCCGCGCCAGCCCGGGTCGGCCACCGCCACGGTGATAAACCGGCTGGCCAAGCGGGTGAACTGCGCCACCCCAAAGGCGCTCAGCATGCGCGTGACGATGAGCACCAGCGAGATGAGCAGGCCGTAGCTGATGGCGCTGCCCAAACTGGTGCTGCCCAACTGCCGGACGGTGATGGGCAGCTGCAGCCCAATCAACATAAACACCAGCCCGTTGAGCACAAAGCTGAGTACCGTCCACACGTTCACGCCCTCCAGCCGGCTGCGGAAGGAGAGCAACACGTGGCGCTTGCTGGAGAGCAGCAGCCCGCCGCCCACCACGGCCAGCACCCCGGAGTAGTGAAAATGCTCGGCCGCGTAGTACATGCAGTAGGGCGTCACCAGCGTCAGCACCACCTCGATGCTGGGCGTGGTGGGCAGCCAGCGGTGAATGGCGTAGAACACCAGCCCCACCAGCAGCCCGATCAGCGTGCCCAGCACAATCACCAGCACAAAGCTTGTGGTGGCCTCGCCCAGGTGGAACTGCCCGGTGAGCACGGCCGCCAGGGCAAACCGGAACACCACCAGCGAGGAGGCGTCGTTGAGTAGACTCTCTCCCTCGATGATGCTTACCAGCGGCTTGGGCACCTGTACTTGCCGCATGATGGTGGTGGCCGAAATGGCGTCGGGCGGGGAAATGATGCCGCCCAGCAGAAAGCCCAGCGCCAGCGTGAAGCCCGGAATTAGGGCGTGGGACACCACCGCCACCACGCAGGACGTCAGGATGACGATGGGGAAGGCAAAACCGGTAATGACGCGCCGCCAGCGCCAGAACTCCTTCCACGAGGTTTGCCAGGCAGCTTCGTAGAGCAGCGGCGGCAGGAACAGGAAAAAGACCACTTCGGGCTTGATGACAATGTCGGCAAACCACGCCGTGAAGCTCAGCCCCAGCCCGCCCAGCACCAGCACGATGGGGTAGGCCACGCGCAGCTTGCCGGCCAGCATCACCAGGGCCAGAATGATCAAGACCAAACAGACGTACTCAAACAACTGGCTTTGCATGGCGGGCGGCGGTTGGCAGAAACACCCCGGGTGCCCGCGGGCGAGCTTTCGGGGGCGGCAACATACGCACGCAGTCGGCCGCCTGCGTCGCCGGCGCCCCGATTTGTTGCCGTCGCCAGGCACGTGGGCGGCCCGCTTGCCCGTCGCATGGCCTGCTGCCCGTTCGCCCGGGCGTCGAGTTTGCGTCCGTCCAGCCCTTGCACCCCAGCCGGAGCGCGGTGGTCGAGGAAAAGGTTGGTGCCGGTGTCTAGGGGTTGGATGGCCTTCAGCTCCGCCGGCGCGGGTGAACCGGTGCGCACGCACTGGGCGCGTCCGATCTACACCAGACAACAGCCCTGATCGGACACACCGTCAGCTGGCTTAGCCGTTTCAAGTCAGAGCTGCGGCTGCGGCCCGCACTGCCCGAAAACAACAGCGCCCCAACCAACCGGCTGGGGCGCTGTATGCTGTTGAACGACTAGGGCGGACTACACGCCGGCTTTTAGCTTGTCGGCGAAAAGGGCCTTAACCTTTTCCACTTTGGGCCGGGCCACAAACTGGCAGTAGGGCTGCGAGCCGTTCTGGTTGTAGTAGTTCTGGTGGTAATCCTCGGCCTTGTAAAACGGGCCGGCGGGCAGGATTTCCGTCACCACGGGCTTGTCGAAGGCGTGGGCTTCGTTGAGCTTCTGCTTGTAGCCTTCGGCGAGGCGCTTTTGCTCCTCGTTGTGGTAGTAAATGCCCGAGCGGTACTGCGTGCCCACGTCGTTGCCCTGGCGGTTGAGGGTGGTCGGGTCGTGGGTTTTCCAGAAGATTTCGAGCAGCTCCTCGAAGCTGATAACGGCCGGGTCGAAGGTGAGCTGAATCACCTCGTTGTGGCCGGTCAGGCCCGAGCAGACTTCCTTGTAGGTGGGGTTGGCAATGCGGCCGCCGGTGTAGCCCGATTCAACTTTCTCGACGCCGTTCAGGTTTTGAAATACGGCTTCGACGCACCAGAAGCAGCCGGCCCCGAAGGTTGCTAATTCCATGAAGGGAGGGAAATAAGGTGTGGAATGGTGGTTAAGCGTAATTCGGCCGGGAAGGTTGCAGTGGCCTTGCCACCGCCTCTTTGCCGCCCCGCTTATCCTGCCATCCACCTTACAAATACCAAGCCCCGACACCTCCTGGGCGTCGGGGCCTGACAGAACCGCCAGAATGGCGGTAAGTGGCAGCTTTTCAGTCTATTTGCGGAAGCGCGGGGCCACCACCAGCTCCTTGGAGCCCGGCGTCCAGCTGTAGAAGCCTTCCCCCGATTTGGCGCCCAGACGCCCGGCCGTCACCATGTTTACGAGCAGCGGGCAGGCGGCGTATTTCTGGTTGCCCAGCCCGTCGTAGAGCACATTCAGGATGGCCAAGCACACGTCGAGCCCGATGAAGTCGGCCAGCTGCAGCGGGCCCATGGGGTGGGCCATGCCCAGCTTCATCACCGTGTCGATTTCCTCCACGCCGGCCACGCCCTCGTGCAGCGTGATGATGGCCTCGTTGATCATCGGCATCAGGATGCGGTTGGCCACGAACCCGGGGTAGTCGTTGACTTCGGTGGGGACTTTCTCCAGCTGGCGCGAGAGGTCCATTACTTGCGTGGTTACCTCGTCGGAGGTGGCGTAGCCGCGAATAACTTCCACCAGCTTCATCACCGGCACCGGGTTCATGAAGTGCATGCCGATAACCTTGTCGGGCCGCTGGGTAACGGCGGCAATGCGCGTGATGCTGATGGAGCTGGTGTTGGTGGCCAGAATGCAGCCGGGCTTGGTCAACTCGTCGAGCTGGCGGAACAGGTCCAGCTTGATGCTCACGTTTTCGGTAGCGGCTTCCACCACGAGGTCGGCGTCGCGCACGCCGTCGGCCATGGAGGTGCTGCGGTGCAGGCGGCCCAGGGTGGCGTTTTTATCTTCCTCGGTCAGGCCGCCTTTGGCCACCTGGCGGTCCAGGTTTTTGCCGATAGTGGTCCAGGCCTTGTCGAGGGCAATCTGGTTGAGGTCGATGAGGGTGACGGGAAAACCGTGCTGGGCAAACACATGGGCAATGCCGTTGCCCATGGTGCCCGAGCCGATTACGGCGACGTTCAGCATGTGTGGGAAGGGGAGGAATGGAGCAAAAAGAAGGCGCCCGGCGGCGCCTCGGCGGCAAAGCTAACCCAATCCGCGGCTACGCTCAAGCCGCAACAAGAACCGGCTTGCCGGCCCTCGGAAGAGAACTACCCCGCAAAACCGCAGATTTTCAGAATTGTTTGGCCGCAGAAAACCAAGACGCTAGCATAGCTATGCAACTATGTGTTGAAATATTTTTTGCCCGCGGATATCCTTTTGTACAACCCCGCGTACAAACCCGCAGAACGCCCCGCCAATGGCCTTCCTAACTAGGATGCAACCGGGGCGGAGCACAAGCAAGTTCTCTCAACCAACCTCTCACCTTAAAACCTTCCCCTGAGTCATGGGCAACCTACTGTACATCATCGCCGTCGTCCTGGTCATCATTTGGCTCCTCGGCTTCCTGGGCTTCAACAGCTTTGGCATGGGCAACCTGATCCACGTGCTGCTGGTTATTGCCATCATCGCCGTGGTGCTGCGCCTGATACGCGGCAGCGCGGTGTAGGTACCGCGTCCGCGCATAGTCTGAAAAACACGCAACGGGCGGCTTCCCACTGGGAGGCCGCCCGTTGCGTGTCTAAGCCCGAGGACTTACTTACCGCCCAGGTTATACACCAGGCTCAGGCGCTGAATCAGGACGCCGTAGTAGTTGAAGGCGGAGTTGGAGTTGTACAGCAAAGCGCCGTCGATGGCAAACCGGTCACCGAGGCTCTGCCGGTAGCCCACGCCGAGCAGGAACGCCCGGGTGTCGAGGCTCACTTTCCGGGCCGCATACTGTTGGTTGGGAATGATTTCGCTGACCGCGTAGTCCTGCGAGCGGGTCGATTCGTATTCGGCTTGCAGGTAAAAATTCTTGTACACCGTGAACTGCACCAGGCCTCGGGCTCCGATGTCCTTGAGCTGGTAACCGCTCGTGGGCAAACCCAAGCTGCCCGCGTCGGGCCCGAAATCGGCGCTGTGATACACGAACACCGGCCCCGCGGCCACCGACAGCCGGTTGGTGATGCGATAACCCAAGGCGGGCGCAAAGCCCGCCGAGAAGTCCACGCCGTTAAAATAGTTGCTGCTCAGGCCGAAGCGCAGCAGGCTGCCGTACAAGAACAGCTTGCCCGGCTGGTACTCCGACTGCAGGGTCGCGCCGGGCACCGCGCCGTTTTGCGGCAGCGTCTGCGCGGGCCGGCCGTCGTCGTCGATGCCACCGCCGGGGCGCTGGGGCGTTGCCGGAACCGCGGGTTGGGCCGGGCTGCTGCCGGGCAGGGGCTGGGCCGAACGGCCGTCGTCATCGATGCCGCCAGGGCGGGTTGGTTGCGCGGGCTGAGGTTGGGGCGCCGTCTGCTGCGGCGTGTACACCGGGCGCGGGGGCTGCGCTGGCGCGGGCGGCGGCACTGCCGGCGGCCCGGTGGGCAGCTGCGGCTTTACGTAGGTAGTATCGGTGCGCTGGGCCAGCGCGTCGGTGGCGGTAGCGAACAGTCCGGCGACGCCAAAGGCGGCGGCCAGTAACAAACGCTTCATAGGAGTGAGGAACAAAGGGTCGTTTGAGTAGTAAGTAACGAAAAGGCCGCGGATGGTTGTATCCGCGGCCTTCCCGAAGTCAGGTACTAAGCGCCAACCGTTTGGTACATGCGCTGGCGCTGGGCCTTGATGTTCTCGTCGGCAAGGTACTCCTCATACGACATCCGCTTGTCAATAATTCCCTCCGGCGTCAATTCGATGATGCGGTTGGCAATGGTGTCGATGAACTGCAAATCGTGCGAAGCGAAGAGCATGGAGCCCTGGAAGTCGCGCAGCGAGTTGTTCAGGGCCGTGATGCTTTCCAAGTCGAGGTGGTTGGTCGGGTCGTCGAGCACGAGCACGTTGCCGGCCTCCATCATCATCTTGGAGAGCATGCAGCGCACTTTTTCGCCCCCGCTGAGCACGTTCGATTTCTTCTGCGACTCTTCGCCCGAGAAGAGCATGCGGCCCAGGAAGCCGCGGATAAACGACTCGTCCTTCTCGGTGGAGTACTGGCGCAGCCAGTCCACCAAGTTCAGGTCGGTGTCGAAGAACTCGGTGTTTTCCTTCGGGAAGTAAGAGGGCGTGATGGTAGTGCCCCACTTGTACGTGCCCTTGTCGGCCTTGCGCTGCTCAAACAGGATGTCGAACAGCAGCGAGGCGGCGCGGTCGTCGCGGCTCACGATGGCCACTTTGTCCTTCTTGTCCAGGGTGAAGTTCACGTCGCGGAAAATCACCTCGCCGTCCACCGCGGCCGAAAGGTTTTCCACCGTCAGCAGCTGGTTGCCGGCTTCGCGCTCCGATTTGAAGGCGATGTAGGGGTACTTGCGCGACGACGGCTTAATCTCCTCCAGCGTGAGTTTCTGCAGCAGCTTCTGGCGCGAGGTAGCCTGCTTGGACTTCGAGGCGTTGGCCGAGAAGCGGCGCACAAACTCTTCCAGTTCCTTGCGCTTGTCCTCGGTCTTCTTATTTACCTCCTGACGCTGGCGCAGGGCCAGCTGCGACGACTCGTACCAGAACGAGTAGTTGCCGGGGTACATGGTGATTTTCGAGAAGTCCAGGTCGGCCATGTAGTTACACACCGCGTCGAGGAAGTGACGGTCGTGGCTCACCACGATTACCGTGTTCTGGAACGAGTCGAGGAAGTTTTCCAGCCACAGCACCGTTTCAGCGTCCAGGCCGTTGGTTGGTTCGTCGAGCAGCAGCACGTCGGGGTTGCCGAACAGGGCTTGGGCCAGCAGCACGCGCACTTTATCGGAGGTGCCCAGGTCGCCCATCGTGGTGTAGTGCTTGTCCTCGCCGATGCCGAGGCCCGAGAGCAACTCGGCGGCTTCGTAGTCGGCGTTCCAGCCCTCCATATCGGCAAACTCGCCCTCGAGCACGGCGGCCCGCTCGCCGTCGGCGTCGCTGAAGTCCGGCTTGGCGTAGATGGCGTCTTTTTCTTCCATCACCTTCCACAGGCGCTGGTGGCCCATAATCACCGTCTGCAGCACCGGGTACTGGTCGTAGGCAAACTGGTCCTGCTTAAGCACCGAGAGGCGGGCGCCGGCGGGCATGTCCACCGAGCCGGTGTTGGGCTCAATCTCGCCCGAAAGAATCTTCAGAAACGTCGACTTGCCCGCGCCGTTAGCCCCGATCAGGCCGTACACGTTGCCGGGCATGAATTTGATAGTGACGTCTTCAAACAACACGCGCTTGCCGTAGCGCAGGCTGACGTTGGTAGTGCTGATCATGCAGAAAGAAAATGCGGAATAAGGACGGACCGCGACCCGGAAAAACCGCGCAAAGGTAGGCAAAAATTGCCCGCGCCAGATGCTTGGGTTAGGGCATTAACAGCCAGGGCGGGCGAAAAAATCCCGTCGACTGCAAGTTCATTGTCAGATGGTTGACCGAAAGAAAGCGGCTAAAAAACGGCTGTTGGGGCAACCGCCGCCCGGCAATCCGAGTATTAAAGACCAGAAACCGCTGAGGCTCAGCCGTGCTACAAGCATGGTCTGCACGTCCGGCGTCCGCGTCCTCTCTCTAACAACTCCAAAACTCCTCTCGCCACATGGCTGATCAACTCATTTCCCCCGAACGCAACGGCGTGCGTTACGGCCTCTTCACGGCGGTCGGCATGGCCATCTATTTCGTAGTGGCCAGCCTGTTGGGCCTTGCCGACAACGTCATGTACAGCTACGGCAACGTCATTATCTTGGCCATCGGCGCCTGCGCTGCCATTTCGCACTACAAGCGCGTGCGCCACGACCGGATGCCTTATCTGCAAGGGTTTGGCACCGGCATCATCACGGCGGCCGTGGCTAGCTTGGTATTTGCCTTGTTCTTCGTCATCTACACGGTGATTAACCCCAGCCTCATGGAGCAGCTGCGCGCCTCCGACCTGTTCGGGTTTGAGCTGTCGGTAACCATTGCTTTCCTGGCCATTTTGCTGCAAGGCGTTATGTCCGGCGTGATTATTTCGCTGGTAGCTATGCAGTACTTCAAAAGCCCCGACCACAACCCCCTGCAACAGCACGTGGAATAGGCTAGCTCTGTTTTCGATAAAAGGCCCTGCAGCGCGCTGCAGGGCCTTTTTTTATTGCCCGTGCAGTGGGTTTCCCAATATGAACAATGTTCCCGAAATGGGAACATTTCACTGGAAAACAAATGTTTATGTATGTAGCTTGACTTAAAACTTTATAAATATATATTTGGACTAAAAGCAGCTAAAAGTCAAGATAATGCTGCTATCATCCAAATATCCACACTCAACGTTCTCCACCATGAAGGCATTTACCCTCGCCCTTCTGCTCAGCGGCTTTTCCTTGGCTGCTTCCGCCCAAATGAAAGACCGCGTGGCGTCTGCCCCCGGCGGCCAGCCGCAGCCGGTGACGTCGGCCGCTGAGCTGACGCGCCAGATGGCCAGCCGGCTGAAGCTCAACGAAGCTCAGTACATCCGCCTGCGCACCGTCAACCAAATCAAGCTGGCCCGCATGGACGAAATCCAGTGGCAATACCAGCAAGACCCAGCCGAACGGCAACGCCGGCTGACCGAATTGGAAGCCCAGTACGAACAGGAGTGCCAGCGCATTCTGACGCCCTCGCAAATCAGCCTGCTGCGCGAGGAACTCAAGCGTGATGCAGTGCCGACGCCGACCACGCCGGCCGGCAACGGCCTGGGCTAAGTTTAACCCGGTTTTCACAGCCTGCGGGCGGTTTTCTGCGGAAAGCCGCCCGTTTTTTATTGGGCCCCAATGGGCGCTGCGTACAATACTTCCGTAACGGTGCCCAGGGAGCCAAAGCGCACCGAGAGGCGGCGGGTGGCCGCGTCGGGACGGCCGCCGGAGCACTGCGGGCCGGGCGTCACGTAGTAGTAATACACCCGCTGCGACTGTTCCTGCAGCTCTTCCTCATCGGGCCGGCCGAGCAGGTCGGTGACGACGTCGACGCGGGCGCTGTACAACTCTTCGCGGTGTTGGTCGAGGGCGGGCAGTTGGGCCTGCCGGGCGCCGGAGCAGCCGCGCAGGTCGCGGCGCCAGGCGGCGGCATCGAAGCCCGGCAACGTCTTTGGGGACTGGCTGCAGCTGCCGAGCAGCAGCGCACACGAAAGAGCAAAAACCGAGCGTTGTACCATTGGGGGAACCAGCAAAGACCTCGGGCGGTTGGGGTGCCTGTGGTAGGACAAAACTACTATTTTTGACTTTGCTTCGGGTTCTGCCCGCTCTTACCCTCTGCTCCACCACCCTATGAAGTTTGTTCGCTCTTGCCTAGCCGGGCTGCTGCTGTGCACCGCGGGGCTGCAGCCGACGCAGGCAGACGCTCCGCCCGCCCAACTGCCGGCCGCTGCCCAACCCGCCGCGGTGGCGGCCTTTGAGCAGTTTTTGGTGCGCACGTATACAGGGGCCAAGCTGGCCCAAACCGGCCTCAGCGTGCAGGTGCTGCGCAATGCGTTGATTGGGTACTTCAACCTGCGGGGCCGTGGGCTGGCCAAGCGCCCGGTGCTCACGGTAATCGATTTTAGCCGCTCGAGCCGGCAAAACCGCCTGTGGGTTATTGACCTGAGCCGCACCCGGCTGCTGTACCACACGCTAGTGGCCCACGGCAAAAACTCCGGCGGGGACGTAGCCCAAGCATTTTCCAACCGCGAGGGCTCGGAAATGAGCAGCCTGGGCTTTTACGTAACCGGCGACACGTACCAGGGCAAGCACGGCCTGTCGCTGCGGCTGGAAGGCTTGGATGCGCGCTACAACTCGCACGCCGCCGAGCGGGCCGTGGTGGTGCACGGCGCCGACTACGTGTGCGAGGATTTTATTCGGCAGAACGGCCGTCTGGGCCGCAGCCAGGGGTGCCCGGCGCTGCCGCCGGCTCAATCGGCCGGCATCATCAAAACCATCCGCAGCGGATCGGTGCTCTACGTGCAGGGGCCCAAATCCGCGGCCTACGCTTCGGACTGGCTGAACCTGAACGCGGCCCTGCCCAGCTTTATGCGCAGCCCGGAAGTAGCCGGGAGCGTGGGCCAGTAAGATTCAGTGCGCCACGGCGCATGCTGCACAACGCAAACGGCCCGCTTCCGAAGTACCGGAAGCGGGCCGCGTCGTTGGGGCACTGCGGGTTAGGCTCGGTCGCCGGTGGCGCGCACCAGGCTGATGCCGGCAAAAAAGAAAATCAGGCCGACGCCGAGCGGGACAAAGGAGTTGATTTTGCTTAGGCCCACCATGCCCAGCAGGCCCATGGCGCCGTAGATAATGCCCGCAATGCCTAGCAAGGTCAGCAGCGAGCCGAAAGTGCGTTTCTGATTCATGAGGTTGGAAGAGTAGTGGGGAAGGAGCCGGGCCCGCCCGCGGGCGGCGGCTTTTTGCCTGATACGCAAGGCCGGCGGATTTGGCTGTTTCGGGGCGTACAACCCTTGCGCCCGGGCCGCGTTAGATGGCTTGCCGCCGCGCCACGGCGGATTTCCTTCCCCACACCGACCTTTTCCAATGAGAGGCAACCTGCGTTACATCATCGCCCTGCTGGTCGCGGGGTTTTCGTTGATTACCTACTACTGCAACCGGCAAACCAACCCCGTCACGGGCGAAGTACAGCACGTGAACATGACCGCCGAGCAGGAAGTGGCCCTGGGCCTGCGCGCCGCCCCCGAAATGGCCCAGCAATACGGCGGCCTGCACCCCGACCAGCGCGCCCAGGCCGAAGTCGACCGCATCGGTCAGCAACTGGTGCAGTCGTCGGGCGCCACCAAGTCGCCCTACAAGTTTGACTTTCACCTGCTGGCCGACGAAAACACCATCAACGCCTTTGCCTTGCCGGGCGGGCAGGTGTTCATCACGGCCGGCTTGCTGAAAAACCTGAAAACCGAAGGCCAGCTGGCCGGGGTGCTGGGCCACGAAATCGGCCACGTCATCGGGCGGCACTCCGCCGAGCAGCTGGCCAAGTCGCAGCTAACGCAGGGGCTGGCCGGCGCCGGCGCCATTGCCACCTACGACCCCGACCGCCCGGGCGGCTCGGTGGCCAATGCCGCCATTGCCGCGGCTATTGCCAAAGTGGTAAACCTGCGCTTCGGCCGCGAAGACGAGCTGGAAGCCGACCGCGACGCGGTGCAGTACACCGCCGCCGCCGGCTACGACCCGCGCGCCATGATTCAGGTGATGCAGATTTTGCAGCAGGCCGGGGGCCGCAGCGGTGGGCCCGAGTTCTTAAGCACCCACCCCGACCCGGGCAACCGCATCGGCGTGCTGGAGCGCGAAATCCAGGAAGAATTCCCCAACGGCGTGCCCAGCGGCCTGAAACCCTAAGGCCGCCGACCCCAACCACCTTGTGCCGGCCCGCTGGGCCGCAACAACGGCCGAAGCGCGAAGCTCCGGCCGTTGTTGCGTTCGGCGCGTTATTGTTTTTACTTACCCGGCGGGCGGGTTGCCGCCGCCTTTGCTTTCTATGCCCGATACCCCGCCCATTTTGCGCCGGTTGCTGTTTGTGATGAACCCGATTTCGGGCGACATCGACAAGGCCAGCGTGCAACAACGCATTCAGACCGTGTGCGCCGAGCGCGGCCGCACCGCGCGCATCTACGAAACCAGCGGCGACGACGACCTCGCCAAACTCCGGCTCCACTTAGCGCAAGATACCCCGGACGCCGTGTTTGCCGCCGGCGGCGACGGCACCGTCAACTTGGTGGCCCAGGCCCTGAGCGGCACCGCGCTGCCCTTGGGCATCGTGCCGCTGGGCTCGGGCAACGGCCTATCCAAGGACCTGGGCATTCCGCAGGACGCCGAAGCGGCCCTGGAGCTAATCTGGCAGCACCAAGTGGTGCGCGTCGATACGCTGACGGTGGGCGGGCACTTCACCGCGCACCTGGCCGACCTGGGCTTCAACGCCCTGATTGTGGAACGCTTTGCCGAGGGCGGCACCCGCGGGCCGGGCGCCTACGTGCGCATTGCCCTGCAGGAATACATGCGCTACCAGCCCTGTCTGTACCGCGTCGTCACCGATACTGAAACCTGGGAGGGCGAAGCTTTCATGCTGACGGTGGCCAACGCCCGCACGTTCGGCAGCAACGTGGTCATCAACCCCGCCAGCCGCATGGACGACGGCCGGTTCGAGGTCTGCGTCATCGAGCCGTTTCCGGCCACGGCCGCGCCCGGTATTCTGTACCAGCTTTACACCGACGGCTTCGACGAGTCGGCCTACACTCGGCGGCTGCAATGCCACCAGGCAAGCATCGAGGTGCCGGGCGAGGCGCAGGTGCGCGTGCAGGTCGACGGGGAGCCGCTGCACTTGCCCACGCCGGTAGCCGTCACGATCAATCCGCAGAACCTGCGGGTGCTGGTGCCGGCGTAGCGGCGGGCACGGCCGCCAGCGGCCAGCGAAACGAAACCGGCGTCGGCGTGCCTTGCGCGTCGGCCGGCTCCCAGGTGTGCAGCCAGAGTTGCCCGTCGGCGTAGTAATCGAGGCTGAAAAAGCCCTTGTGCTCGTGCGTGAATGTGGCTTTGCCGCCGGCGGCCACGTAGGCCGTCTTGCTGCCCGAGCCGCTGACGAGGTAGTGCACGCCGCGGCGCAGGAAATACTGCAGGTTGTGGTCGTGGCCAGCGGCGTACACTGTGCCCGGAAACTCGCGCAGCACCTGCAGCAGGCGGCGGCGCATGCGGCGGTAGCGGGGGTGGGCCATGTCTTCGGCGGCCCCGAGCAGGCGGCGGTATGCCGGAAACAACGACCCGAGCACCGGAAGGGGCAGGTAAGCTCGCTTGTGGGCCGCCGTGAGCGGAAACACGTGCTGCTTGACGGTGAATTTGCCGCCGTGCATGGCGTTGGAGTACAGCGGGTGGTGGCCGGCTACCAGCACCTGCTGGCCGGGGTACTGCCCGAGCAACTGCCGCAACTGCGCGAAGGGCTGGCGGGCGTCGTCGGCGCTGCAGCCGTGGGCGCGGCCCAGCGGGCGGGGGCCGCGCTGCACCCACCACTGGGTGTTGAGCACCAGCAAGACCAAGCCTTCGGCCAAGGGCAGCGCTACCGGGCCGGGGCATCCGTTTTCGGGCAGGTACAGGGCCCCGGGCAGGTGCTGGCGCACGTAGGCTTCCTGGGCTTGCAGGTAGGCGTAGCCGTCGGGCCGGCCCTTGTTCCAGTCGTGGTTGCCGCTCAGGTAAATGACTTGGCCCGCAAACTCCCGCAACAGATTCAGCTGCACGTCGAGGCGGCGCTCGGCCTGCTGCCGCAGCGGATGGCCCACCGGCGGCAAGCCCACGGGGTACACGTTGTCGCCGAGCAGGACCACGGTGCCCTTGGCGCCGGCTTCCTGCAGCCAGCGGCGCAGCAGATTCAGCACCGGGTCGTGGCCGTCGGTGGCCACGGCGCCCAGGTCGCCGACGAGGCAGACGCGGTGCCGGGGGGCCTCGGTCGGGGGCGCGAGGGTGGGCCAATGACGGGCGGCCGCCGCCACAAACGGGCGGCGGCGGTGGCGCCGCTCCAGGGCAAAGCGGTAGAGCAGCCAGCAAACAAGCGAAACGGCGGCCGCGGCAAGCAGCCAGAACAGGAGGTGGGTCACAAGCTACCTGTACGGGCGGCGGGCGGCGGCGATAACGCCGGGGCGGCCGAAGCCGGCGCCGGGCCGAGCAACAGCGGAGCGAGGCCGTAGCTGTAACGCGGCTAAAAGTTAGGCGGCGTAAGATTTTTGAAGTGGCCGTTCTGACGCACCCGCTCCTTGAGCCGCTCGGTTTCCAGCACCACGGGCAGAATGTGGGCCAAGTGGTGCAGCACATATTGCTGCCGCTCGGCCTCGGTGGGCAACTTCAGCAGCTCGTACTCCTGCTCGGTCGAAAAGCCCAGGTGATGCGCAATGTCGAACGTGCGGTAGTCGGGGGCCAGCTCGATGAACAGTTTCTGCAGGCCCAGCGCGCCGTAGAGCTGCTCCACTTGCTGGCTGATGCGCGCCTTGAGGCCGGGGTCTTCCAGGGAGTTGTCGGGTAGGTCTTCCACCTGACCGGCCGCGTACAGCTTGGTGGGCAATTCGCGCAGCATGTCCACGACGCGGAAGCGGCCAATGGCCTGCGTCCGGATGTCGGATTCGCCGCCGGGGTAGCTACGCTCCACTTTGAGCAGGCGCATTTCGGTGCCGATGGGCTGCACCTGTTCGTCGAGGAAGGGCGGAATGCCGAAGGTCTGGCCCGAGTCCAGGCAGTCGGCCACGAGCTGGCGGTAGCGCGGCTCGAAGATGTGCAGGTTGAGCTTCTCGCCGGGAAAGACGACGAGGTTGAGCGGAAACAGCGGAAGAAGGCGCATAGGGCTGGAAAAGGCACGGCCCGCCAAGACGAACTAGCCGCTCGGCCGCGGGGCACCGGCCGGTGCCCCGCGGCGCAGAGACGCCCGTGCAGTCAGGCAAAATAGAACTTTTGCTGCGCCCACACTAGACTTATACCGGGCTTAGCAAGCCGGTAACTCTTTTTATGCGCTGGACACCTACAAATCCGTCATGGAGCCGATGGCCAGCTCCCGGGTCAGCTCGTAGACGCGGATGCCGCCGGTCGGAATTTCCAGGGCCTCAACCTGGGCCACGGTCAGGCCTTCCAGCTGCATGCGCAGGGCCCGCAGCGTGTTGCCGTGCGACACCACCAGCAGGCTTTGCCCCGCCCGTAGCGCCGGGGCCAGCACTTCGTTGTAATAGGCCACCACCCGGTCAAGGGTGTGGTGCAGGGTTTCGCCTTCGGGCGGGGCGTCCTCGTAGCCGCGGCGCCAGCGCGTGACCTGCTCCAGCCCGTAGCGGGCAATGGTTTCCGCCTTGTTAAGGCCCTGCAGCGCGCCGTACATCCGCTCGCGCAGGGCATCGGCGGCATACACGGGAATGTTGTCCTCGTGCAGCTCGCTCAGGATGAGCTCCATGGTGCGGCGCGAGCGGACTAAGGTGGAGCAGTAAGCCGCGTCGAAGTGGAAGTTGTGCAGGCGCTGGCCGGCTTCGCGGGCTTCGGCCTCGCCCTGGGGCGTGAGGGGTACATCGAGCCAGCCGGTGAACACGCCCGCCAGGTTGGCTTCCGATTGGCCGTGGCGGACCAGAACAAGTTGTGCCATGAGCAGAGGACCCGGAGGGAAACAGTGGAGCTGCAAGCACGCCGCCCCGCGTGGAGGTTGGGTGAAGGGCTAACTTCCGCTACTTAATTCGGAGTGGCAAGGAAAGTTTGGAACGGCCGTCGCGGCCCAGAAGCCGGCGGAGCGGCGGCCGGGAAGGAGCGGCCCGCGGGCCGCCCGGCAAAAAAAGCGGGTTCGACCGGCCATTCCGCCCGCACCAGGCGTGATTCGGCGGCGGGGAGTCGTAATTTCGCCCCCGGCGGCCCGCCCCAGGGCTGCCGGTGTGCCCCAATTATTCCTGCGCATGGCAGAGTTTGCGAGCCAGCTGCGGCTGGCGCGGCGCGTGGCGCTGCAAGTGTTGGCTTCCCTGTTTCTGGTGACCGTGGCCTGGGTGCTGGTGTACCGCTGGGTGTCGCCGCCGGCGACTTGGCTGATGCTGGAGCGCCGCAGCCGCCGCCCAGAGGCCAACTACGGCGGCCTGCTGCCCGAAGACGCCTCGCGCAAGATTCACTACCGCTTCGTGACGCTCGACGAGGTGTCGCCGCAGCTGCCGCTGGCGCTGGTGGCGGCCGAGGACCAGCGCTTTCTCATGCACCACGGCTTCGATACCGACGCCATCATCAAGGCGGCCAAGCACAACTTCGGCGAGAAAAACGGCGGCATCCGCGGGGGCAGCACCATCTCGCAGCAAGTGGCCAAAAACGTATTTCTGTGGCAGGGCCGCAGCTACGTCCGCAAGGCCGCCGAGGCCTACTTCACCGTGCTCATCGAGCTGCTGTGGGGCAAGGAGCGCATCCTGGAAGTGTACCTGAACATTGCCGAAATGGGTGACTGCGTGTTCGGGGCCGAAGCCGCCGCGCAAAAGCACTTTGGCCGCTCGGCCAAGCGCCTCACGCCCAGCCAGGCCGCGCTGCTGGCGGCTGTGCTGCCCAATCCGCTGAAGTTTCAGGCCGGCCACCCGGGCCCGCAGGCCCGCACCAAGCAGCAGCGGGTGCTGCGCAACATGCGCCGGCTCGGCGGCACCAAGTTTATCGGCGAAATTCTCGACTAAGCCATGCGTCCACAGCTCTACTTCCTGGCGTTGGCCGTCTGCGGACTCGCCGCCTGCTCCGATGGTGCCCAGCCGCAAGCTGAAACTGCCGCACCTGCCGCGTTTGCCGCGGCCGATGCGCAACAGATTCGGCAGGTGCTGAGCACGCAGGCCGCCGCCTGGAACCGCGGCGACCTAGCCGGGTACATGCAGGGCTACTGGCAGAGCGACTCGCTGCTGTTCATCGGCAAAAACGGCCCGCAACACGGCTGGCAGCGCACCCTCGACAACTACCGCCGCAGCTACCCCGGTGCCGCCGCCATGGGCCAGCTCGACTTCAGCCAGCTGCGCATCAGCCCGATCGCGGCCGACGCGGCGCACGTGGTCGGCCACTGGCACTTGGCCCGCCCGCAGAAGGGCGACCTGCAGGGCTGGTTCACCCTGCTCTTTCGCAAACTCGACGGCAAGTGGGTGATTGTGGCGGACCACTCCAGCTAGTGCCCGCTGGCTCTGCGCCGCGCGACGAACCCACGGTGGCCTGACGGGCGCGGGTGGCAGTAGCCCGGCCGCGCCGGGGCTGAGCGTGTCTTGGGCGGGCCGCCCCAAAATCTGAGGTGGCCGACCTGATATCTTCCGGCGATGAATGAGTTTCTGGCGTACGTAGCGCAGTTTGGCAGCCTCAGCCCGCAGCAACAAAGCCTGCTGGCGCACCGGGCCACCAGCGTTGAGCTGCGAAAAGGGGAGAACTTTCTGGAGGCAGGGGTGGTGGCCCGGCGGGTTGGGTTTGTCCTGAACGGGATATTGCGGGTTTGCTACTGCACCGACCAGGGCGAGGAAATTACCCACTACTTTCTCGACGAACACCGCCTGCTTCTGGGACGTGCGCGGGCTTGAGACCAACGCCGCTTCGCCCTACCACGTGCAGGCCGTTACCGATTGCCGGCTTCTGGTGTTTTCCCACCACGACTGGCGAAACCTGGCGTCGGTCGTGCCGGGCTGGGACGCCATCGTGCACCGAATGGTGGAGCAGATGCTCAGCCAAAAGCTGGCGCGGGTCATGCCGATGCGGGCCCAGGATGCCACGGCCCGTTACCTGGCGTTTATGGAAACGTACCCGCAGCTGGCCAACCGCGTGCCGCTGACTTACCTGGCGTCGTACCTGGGCATTACTCAGTCCTCGCTCAGCCGCATCCGCAAAAACGTCCGGTAGGCAGTTTTTGCCATTTGGCAAAAAAAACCTTCGTGCAGTGCCGGACTTTTGTGCTGCAACTATTTGCATCATCACCGGGCGGGCCGTTTTGCGCGAACCGCTGCAACAGACGTTAGGTATGCACAAGCAACTTGTCGCCCTGGTCACCGGGGCAAACCAGGGCATCGGCCTGGAGCTGGCCAAGGCCCTGGCTGCGCACGACTACACGGTGCTCGTCGGGGCCCGCAACCTGGCCAAGGGCGAGGCCGCAGCCTGGAGCATCGGCGCCAATGCGCAGGCCCTGCAGCTCGACGTGACCGATCCGGCCTCCATCCGCGCCGCCGCGGCGCGGATTCGGGAGCAGTTCGGCCGTCTCGACTTGCTGGTGAACAACGCGGCCATTTCCAACACGCAGGCGCCGGGTACGCCGTTCGAGGAAATCCTGCAAGCGGGCCGGCCCAGCGTGGCCCCGCTGGACGAAGTGCGCGCCGTGTTCGAAACCAACGTATTCGGCGTCATTGCCGTCACGCAGGCGCTGCTGCCGCTGCTGCGCGAGGCGCCGGCGGCGCGCATCGTCAACGTCTCCAGCGGCGTCGGCTCGCTCACGCTGAACGCGGATCCGGCCTTCCCGTACCGCCAGGGGTTCAGCGTCGGGTATCCCGCCTCCAAGACGGCCCTGAACGCGGTGACGTTGGCCTTTGCCATCGAGCTGGAAGGCAGCGGCATCAAGGTCAATGCCGTGAGCCCCGGCTTCACGGCCACCGCCCTCAACAATTTCGCGGGTACCGAATCCGTCGAACAAGGCGCGCAGGCCCCCATCCGGATGGCCCTGGACCAAGACGCTCCGACCGGCACGTTTTCGGGCCCGCAGGGGCCACTGCCGTGGTAGGCGCGGCGGGTTAAGACCTAGTAAAGCAGGCGCCCCGGCGGCAAGAACTTGTAGTCCTGCGCCGGGGCGCTTTTTCCGTTGCGCACGCCTAGAAAGCGGCCCGGGTGCTGTTATTTGCCAGCGGCCACGTCGCCCGGGTCTTCGGGCGTGGCTTCGTCCTTCTGCTTCTCGGCTTCGACGGCGGGCACGGCTTCCACGAACACCAAGCCGGTGGCGGCGGCGTGCTCAGCGGCGTGCACCGTGTCTTTTACGAGCAGCATTTCCACCTTGTCCTGGCGCAGCTCCTCGGCCACGCGCTGCACCATCACGGTGCGCTCGGGCAGGTTCACGTCGCGGATGTAGATGGCCAGCACCCGGCCGGGGTGGCGGCGCACCACTTCGCGGTAGATGTTGGCGTCTTCCTGGCCCGAGTCGCCGATGAGCACGAAGGGCAGCTTGGGGTAGGTGAGCAGCAGGTTGTCGATTTCCTTGAGTTTGTGGCCGTGGTGGGCGGAGGCGTCGCCCGAGCTTTTGCGCTTCAGGGCCATGTCGCGCAGCAGCAGCGGGCCGGGCGGAATGTCGTTGAGCGCCAGGAAGTCTTCGAGCAGGTCGTAGAGGTTCCAGGGCGAGCTGCTGACGTAGAAAAACGGGTTGTTGCGCTTGCCGTTGCGGCCCAGCTGCAGCTGCCGGTAGAACTCGGCTACGCCCTTGAAGGGCAGGCGCGAGCGGGCGTTTCGCAGCAGCACCGTGCGGGCCATGCGCAGCAAATCGGTGGCGGCGGTTTGAATGACCGTGTCGTCGAGGTCAGAGATGATGCCGTACTCCGCGTCGGCGGGGGGCACCAGCACGGGGGCGTGCACGCTGCGGGTGGCGGGCAACGGGGCGGGCGCGTGCACCAGCTCCACCTCCACCGGGTGCCAGAGGAAATCCACCGCCGGGCTCAGCTGCCGGGGCTCGATGTTGAGGGTGAAGTAGCCTTCCTCGTCGGTTACCACGGGGTGCTCGGTGCCGTCGCCGGGGCGGATGACGAGCTGGGCGCCGGGCATTTCCTGCGAATCAAAGCGGCGGTACATGTTCAGCAGGTTGTGCCAGCGCGAATCGGAGGGGTCCGGCTCGCCGATGCCTTTGTCGGTGAGCACGCGGCCCTTCACGTAAAGGCGGTCGGGGGTGCCGTAGCTGCGGTAGGGCAACACCTGCACCTGGTGCAGCAGGCCCAGGCGGGTGCGGGCGCGGCGCAGCAGGTCGTCGGCGTTTTCGGCCAGGCCGCTGAGACGGTCGAAGAGGGACATATGCGAAGATTGGAAGAGGGAAGGTGCGAAAGTACACAACGGGGCCAAGGCCGGAACCGTTGGGTAATTTCCCCGCCTTTCCCCGTTGCCATGCTTCGACGCCTACTTTGTATTCCGGTGCTGCTGCTGGGCGCGTGCGCCCCACGGCCCACCAGCACCCCCAGGGCCGCTCCGCCTGTGAGCCTGCAGATTCAGCCCTCCGCCGACACGGTATTCAACATCGTGTGGCTGCGCACGAGCCTGCGCAACCCGGGCCCCAGGCGCGTCTGGGTGGTGCAGCAGCCGGATTCCGTCAACCTGGTTTGCGCGGAGGGCGGGGCGTTTGTGCTGCTGGCCCTCTCGCCCGAGCGCGACTCCATGCAGTTTTGCGGGCCGTGCCAGGCCGCGGCCCCGGCAACGCGCAAACTGGTGCCTTTGGAACCTGGCGCGGAGCGCGTGACGTATCTGCGCGTCGATTTCAACTACCTGTTTCCGCGGCGCGCCTTGGCGTCGGTGCAGCCCTGCGGCCGGTATTTCAACCGCACCGTGGGCGCCTACCAGTTGCGCGTGGCACCGGTGCAGGTGGCGCCCAGCCCGCGGGGCGGCCTGCTCGCAGTGCCCGCCAGCAACACCGTTACCATCCAGCGCAAACAATAAGGCCAGCCGCCCGGCGGGCAGCTGGCCTTATCATCAGGACGAAGTGCCGCTTACAGCAGCCCTTGCAGCTCGCGCAGGCCGCTGCTGTTCACCGTGCGGTTGCGGCAGTTCAGCTCGGTGGCTTTGGTTTGAATGGCCTGGATGCGGTTGTCCGGGTTGGGGTGGGTGCTCAGGAACTCGGGCGGGCTGGCCTGACCCTGGCTTTGGGCCTTGATAAAGAAGCCGGCCGCGCCGTCGCAGGCATAGTAGCCCGGGCCGTTCAGGTAGATGACCGAGTACTGGTCGGCTTCGTTTTCGAAGTCGCGGCTAAACTTCAGGGTGCCCAACCCGGCCAGGCCCGAGGCAATCTGCGAAGCGGTGCTCTCGCTGTTGCCCAGCGCCACGCTCAGCAGCAGCTGAATGCCGTACTGGTTTTGCAGCTGGCGCGAGGTGTGGCGGCGGTCGGCGTGGGCAATTTCGTGGCCCAGCACGCCGGCCAGCTGGCTTTCGTCGTCCAGGTACTTGATCAGGCCGGTAAACACGTATATGTGCCCGCCGGGCGTCGCAAACGCGTTTTGCGTCGAGTCTTCCTTGATGATTTTCACGTCCCAGGCGAAATCATTGCGGTGCTGGATGTCCGAGGAGTTGAGCACGCGGTTGACCACGCCGTCGAGCAGCTGGTAGGCGCGGGCGTGGGTGCTGCGCTCCAGCAGCTTGCCCTGGGCACGGTAGGTGGAGTCGGTTTCGGCGGCTACCTGGTCGCCCAGGGCAATGTCGTCTTCGAGGCTGAAGAGAAGCGGGTTGCCTTCTTTGTCGGTGCAGGAAGAAGCGGCGAAACCCAGCGGCAGCGCCAGCGCGGCCAGCAGGCCAAAGCGGGAAAAAATGCGTTGAAACATGCGTGTTGAGTAGAAAGGTCGGGGGTGAAAACGGGCGGCTGAGCGGCCCAAAGAAAAAACGGTGCCAAACCCGCTTGGGGCCCGATACGCACGCAAGTAACGTCCGGTTGGGCCCTGCAGGCATATTCCGGGCCTAGCTCAGCCGTTTCCGGCGTCGTTTTCAGACCGATAATTTTTTGGTCGTTGGCGCGCTGCTGGCCCACGGCGGCCTGCGGGGCAGCCGCCACGGCGGCCCTTGCGTACACGGCTAAGCCCGGCTCCGGGCCCCTCAGCATTTCCGACCCATGCCTACCGCCACCGGCGCCACCACCCCGCGCCTCAAAGTCCGCAAAAAGAAGCTGGTGCCCGTCGACGCCGACGCGCACGAGCTCTACAAAGACCCCGCCCGCCAGGCCGAGCTAGCCGGCCTGCGCTACTTCCCCGACACCAAACCGGGCTACGCGCGCCAGCTCGGCCGCAACGCCCATTTTCGCTACGTGGATAGCAAAGGCGCGGAAATCACCGACGAAAAAACGCTGGCCCGCATCCACAGCTTCGTGATTCCGCCGGCCTGGACGGACGTGTGGATTGCCCCGTCGGCCAACGCCCATTTGCAAGTGACGGGCCGCGACGCCAAGGGCCGCAAGCAGTACATCTACCACCCGCTCTGGGACCAGGCCCGCTCGCTGACCAAGTTCAGCCGCCTGCGCGCCTTCGGCGAACAGCTGGCCGAGCTGCGCCAGCGCCTGCAGCAGGACCTCAAGCGCCCCGGCCTCGACAAGCCGAAAGTGGTGGCCCTGGTGCTGACGTTGATGGACCAGTCGTTTATCCGCGTCGGCAACCGCGAGTACGCCAAGAAAAACAAGAGCTACGGCCTGACAACCCTGCGCGACCGGCACGTGCAGGTCGATGGGGCCGACGTGCGCTTTGCCTTCGTGGGCAAGAAGGGCGTGGCCCACGACGTGACCCTGCACGACCGGAAACTGGCCCGCTTGGTGCAGAAATGCAAGGAAATTCCCGGCCAGCACCTCTTTCAGTATTACAACGCCGACGGGCAGCGCCAGGAGCTGGAGTCGGGCGACGTGAACGATTACCTGCGCGAGGTGACCGGCCTGCCGCTGTCGGCCAAGGACTTCCGCACCTGGGGCGGCACCGTGCGCATGGTGCAGTGCCTGGAGCAGGTGCTGCAGGCCGAGCCCGAGTTGCCCAAGGACAAGGTCATCAAGAAGGCCGTCAAAGACGTGGCCAAAGACCTCGGCAACACGCCCACGGTGTGCAGCAAATATTACATTCACCCGCAGGTGGTGGAGCTGTTTCAGTCCGACAAGCTCATCGACTACCTGCGCCGCCACGACGCCGACCCGGCCGACAACGACCAACTCAGCCCCACCGAGCACCTGGTCTTGGACATGCTCTCGACCGTTTAGACGGTAGAGCGCGTGCGTTTCAAACCGCTGAGGGAATCGTCATCCTGAGTGCAGCGAAGGACCTGCCTCACACCGCGCACCGCCATTGCCGCCGAAGCGCAGACGCTTAATTAAGCACATACACTACCTGAAAAGCGCAGCCACCTCGCCCGGACGATTGAGCGTTGGTGGCTGCGCTGATTCGTTGGTACGGGGCCAGAGGAAGGTCCTTTGTCCTCGCTTGATATGCGACATGCTCAGGACGACGTGCTGGTTTGCGCGGCTACCCATCACCGGCCCGAGCCGTCCCGGTCGAAGGCGTGGGTGGCCACGCCGCTTTCGGTTTTGATTTTCAGCTCGGGCGCGGGCTCCACTTCGTTGTTGCGCTTGGTGTCGTAGAAGCGCGTTTTGCGGCGTAGCCCGGCCACGCGGGAGCTGTCGGCCACGGAGTCCTCGCCGGGGCCGCCGTAGATGTCGATGCGCGGGGAGCGGCGCACCTGCCCGCGGAGCACGAATTCGTCTTTGCCGCCGAGCCCGTGCAAGAGCACCCGCTTGGTTTCGGCGGGGTGGAAGGCGCGGCGGTAGAGCAGGGTTTCGGCTTTGTCGCGGCTGAAGACCGACACCACGGTCAGTGAGTCGCTTTGCCGCTCCACCACGAAGCGTTCCGGCTCGTCGGTGCCCGGCACCACCACTTCCTCGGCGTGCCGGCGGTAGAATTCGGCGGCGGCGGCCGGCAGCGTGGCCCGGCGGGCTTTGAGCGCCGCCACCAGGCGCGGCCCTTCCAGCCGGTACACCTCCGGCGGCAGCCGGCGCGCCGCCCGCTCGATGACCTCGTCGGTGAGGGCCTGCTGCAGCGAGGCGGCGGCGTCCAGGTACTGCGGGCGCGTCAGCTCGTTCAGAGCCCGCGAGTCGATAAAGTGCGCGTTGCGGGTGTAGCCGCCGATGCTCTGGTACGCGGGCCCAAACGTGCGAAACTTGCGCACGGCCTTGCTCACCAGCCAGGAAATGACCCCGTCGTCGAAGCGGAAGAAGACCTGGTCCCGGTCGATGGGAATGGGGCGGTAGAGCGTGCGGGCCTCCTGCTGCACGGCCACCCAATCCCACTGGCCCTCGTGCCGGTCCCAGTCGCCCAGCCAGAGGTCGAGCAGGCGCGCGCGCAAAAAGGCGGGCTGGTCGAAGCGGTGGCGCCCGTCGCGGTAAATGGCTTCCAGCGCGTCGTCGCTTTCCATCAGGTCCTCGGCCCCGGGCCCAAACCCGGCGTTGAGGTTGTCCTTGCTTTCGTACTTTTCCTCCAGCAGCACCACTTTGCCCCGAAACCGCTCCGAGGCCTTGTCCAGCCCGGTTTCGTCGTTGCGAATGTAGAAGGGGCGGGGCTTGGTGTGCAGCACGCCGGCGGCTTGGGCCAAGGGCGGCACCACGAAGGCGCCGTAGGGCGTGCCGGCCGAGGTGGCGTCGCGCACCACGTTGAGGACGAAGGTGTGGCGCAGCACCTTGGGCAGGGTTTTGTAGGGGTCTTTGTCGAGGCTGCGCAGGGCGTAGGTGCGTCCGTCGGGGCCGTTGAGCGTCATGCTGGTGGTCTGAAAGCCGCCGCCCATTTTGCCGGGCTGCAGGCCGCCGGGCGCGGCGCGGCGCAAATCGAGTACGGGCAGGGTGACGGGCTGGGCCCAGGTGGCGCGGTAGTGCTGGCCGAAGAGCAACCGTCCCGGCCAGCCACGACGGTAGTGGCGGCCGGCCGTCACGCGGGCGCTGTCGGGGCCCACGGCGGCTTGGGCCGCCGCGTCCGGAATGCGGGCGTCGGGCTGAAAGAAGCGCTGGCGGGCGCAGCCGGCCGAAAGCAGGCCGAGCAGGAGCGCAGCGCCGGAAACACAGCGCGTCATGCGGTCGGAGGGGAGCAGAGGTCTGGCATAGAATTCAGGTGTCCTTACGCAGCCGTGCCGGAAATGGTCGAACTTATCCGGCGTGGGCAACCGCCCCGGCGGCGCTGCGGTATAAGAGGCAGCTTTTCGGGTCGGGGCCGCCGCTGGCCCCACTACCGTTGCCGCTTTGCTGACCTTGCTACCCACTTCCCGTCTGTTGCTGCTGGCCCTGGGGCTGCCGGCTGCTTCGGCCCGTGCCCAAACGGCCGCCGCCCCGCCCGCCATTTCCGCCGATTCCATCGTGCACGTGGCCGCCGGCCCGCAGTACCGCCGCGGCTGGCTGCACCAGCTCATGTGGGGCTTTCACTACCGGCGGGAGTGGGCCACGCCCGTCACGGCGCCGGTATTCAACCTGCGCACGGCCGTGCCCGGCGGACTCAAGCCCGTGAAAGAGGGCGGCAGCTTTCAAACCCACAACCTGCGCTTGGTGGCCCCCGACGGCCGCCAGTACGTGCTGCGCTCCGTCGACAAAGATGCCACCGCCGCCCTGCCCGAAGACATGCGCAACGGCTGGATCGGGCGGCTGATGAAGGACCAGACCAGCGTCATTCACCCCTACGGCGCCTACATCGTGCCGCCGCTGGCCCGGGCGGCCGGCGTGTACCACACCAACCCACGCCTGTACTACCTGCCCGATGACCCCGCCTTGGGCGAGTACCGGGCCGCTTTTGCCAACGCGCTGTACCTGTTCGAGGAGCGGCCCGAGGGCGACCAGCGCATGGTGCGCAGCTTCGGCGCCTCGGCCCAGGTGGTCAGCTCTAAGCACGCGTTTACCCAACTGGTGGCCTCGCCGCGGGTGCACGTCGACGCCCGCCACTACCTGCGCAGCCGCCTCTTTGATATGTGGCTGGGCGACTGGAGCCGGCGCGAAGATCAGTGGCGCTGGGCCGCCTTTCCGGGCCCCGACAGCACCACCGTGCTCCGGGCCATTCCGCGCGACCGGGACCACGCCTTTTTCAAGTTCGACGACGGCGTCATCACGCGACTGGTCAGCTTCGTCAAAACCAATTACCAAACCTTCTCGCGCGACATCAAGCTGCACGACGTGGAGGGCCTGAACCGCGCCGCCCGGCCCATGGACAAGTCCCTGCTGGTGTATCTCTCGGAGCAGGATTTTCACCAGGTAGCCGATTCGCTGCGCCTTGCCCTCACCGATAAGGTCATTGCCGATGCCCTGCAGGTGTGGCCCAAGGAAGTGTACGCGCTGTCGGGCGAGGAATTTCAGCAGAAGCTGCAGAGCCGCCGCGAGCAGCTGCCGCGGGTGGCCGAGGAGTTTTACCGCCAGCTGGCCCGGGAGGTCGAAATACCCGGCACCGACGAGCCCGAGCGGTTCGTGGTGGAAGCTGCCGGCCCCTGGCAGGCCTGGGTGCGGGTGTACGCCCTGCGCCCCGACGGCCGCAACGGCCGCCTCATCGGCCAGCGCCTCTTCGACGCGCGCCAGACCGGCACCGTCAGCCTCTACGGTCTCGGCGGCAACGACGAATTTCAGCTCGTGGGCCAGCCCGACCGGCGCCTGCGCATCCACATTTACGACGGCCAGGGCCAAGACGTGGTGCAGCAGCTCCAAGTGCCACCGCGCGCCCTCAAAACGCGCGTCACCATCTACGATTCCGGCGACGGTAACCTGCTGAAAGTCGGCAAAGACCAAGTCGAGACCGAAGCCTACCAGCCCAAAGCCAACGAGTACGACGGCGCCGGCTGGTTGCTGCGGCACCGCCTGTACTGACAAGTCCGCGGGGCCACCCGAAGCGCCCGACGATGAAGTCGGGCTTCGGGTGGACCCGCGGACAGCTGGTAACGAAACCTTGGTTGCAACGCGGTCGGCTGCCGCAGGCGCCGGAAACCCGTAGCCCGGGCGCGGACTTAGTTGCCGTGGATGTGGTCGATGCGAAACATGCCGGCGGCCAGGTTATCCGCGAGCTGCGCCGACGGCGCGTCGCCCGAGGCCGAGCTCATCTGGGCGAACCGCACCGGCTGGGGGCCGTCGAACAGCTTCAGCACGTTGGCTTTGAGGTGCATTTCGGGGGAGGCCCCCTCCTTGATGTGCAGTGCCGTGGTGCCCGCCGGCAGCGGCAAGGTGAGCGTGCGAATGTTATTATAGGGGTCCTCGAAGCCGGCAATATCGAAGAACAACCCGCCGTTGCCGGGCGCCTTGCTGGAGCTGCCGTTGAGGCGCAGGAAAATGTAGCCCGTTGTCCAGTTCCAGATCATCTGGTGGGCCGGGTCGAGGGCCCCGGTTTGCGCCCCGGCCGTGTTGCGCGGCGCGTCCACCCCGATGGTAATGCGCAGGGCGGTGTAGTCGCCCGCGGGCACATCTTTGATGGTCAGGTGCTGGGAGTCGGCTTGGGCCTGGTCGATGAGGTAGTAGCTTTCCGGTTCGGCCCACACCGAGCCGTCGGCGCGCACCAGTTGCACGTTGGTGAGGTAGTAGCGAAACTCCGTGACCTTAAAATCGTCGCCGGCCGCGGTCGTGTACGCCGTGTTGTACGCCAGCGTGCTGCTGCCCACCACGTTTTCCACGTGCATTTCTAGCTCGCCGGTTTCTTGCTGGGGCGTGACGTGCTTGTTTTCGCAGGCGGCCAGTAACAACAGGCCGGCGAGGGCAGGGTAGAGGATGGATTTCATACGCAAGGCGGCGGGTTGAGAGTTGCCGGAACACTACCCCACTCGCAAATCCTCGGCGCCAGGGTTGCCTTGGGTAAGAGTGAAATGGGCAAAAGCGAAGTTGCGAATGATTGGCCTCCGTTCACAACTTCGCTTTTGCCCATTTCACCACTTGGCTCAGGCAAATACTTTCACCTTGTCCTTGTGCTTGGTGCGCATGTACTGCCGGATGATCTGTTGCACATCCTTGTTGTCGACCTGCGCCTTGATGACGTCCTTGAACGCCTCCAGGCGCCGCGCCGTGAACGTTTCGTCGATGTAGCCGAAGCCTAGGTAGCGCCCGTGCTCCACCACCACCACCGACCGCTCGCCCGCCCGGCGCCCCTCGCCGATGATGACGAAGGACTGGTGCTCGTAGGTGATGCTTTCGATGGCCTCGTCCACGCGCCGGTTGTAGTCGTCCACCGGCTCCAGCCCGATGCAAGCGCCCTTGCAGCGGTGCACTTGGTAGTCGAAGCAGGAAGAGGTGGTTTTATACAGGTCGCAGAGCTTTTGGCAGAGGTTGTACTTGGCCACCTTGTGGTACAGAAAGCCCTTGGCCTTGAATTGGTTGCCCAGCGCAATGATGGGTATTTCCTGGTTGTTGGCGTCGGCGCGGCCGTAGTAGAGGCGCTTGTAGCCATTTTCGTCGACGCGCATGTAGATGCCCGCCGGAAACACCGAGCGGCGCTGGGCCCGGTTGTAGTGCGGCTTCAGGCGCTTGATTTCCGAGGACTCGTGCAGCAGCGCCACCAGCTCCGAGCCCGTCAGTTCCCAGGTGATGTCGGCAATGGAATTCTTGAAGTCCAGCGACTTGCGCGACTTGTAGTCCACTGCGAAGTGCTGCTGAATCCGCTTGTAGATGTTGATGCTCTTGCCCACGTAAATTACCTCGCCGTGCTCGTCGTGGAAGTAGTACACGCCGGCTTCCTGCGGCAGCGAGGCCACTTTTTCGGGCGTAATCAGCGGGGGCAGCAGGGCGGTTTTGATGGCCTGCTGCACGGCGGCAATTTTGCGGGCCGAGGGCTGCTTGGCGGGCCGCTGCCCCATCGGCGCGGCGGCGTCCACGGCCATCAGCTTGGCTGTCGAATTGGCCTGCTCGTAGCCGGGCGCGTCGGCCTGCTGGCTGATTTTGAGCAGGCGGTCGAACAGAATGGCGGTGGCTTCGGCGTCGCCGGCGGCGCGGTGGCGGTTGTTGAGCGGAATGCCGATGTTGGCGCAAAGCTTGCCCAGCGAGTAGCTCGGCTGCCCCGGAATCAGGGAGCGGCTCAGGCGCACGGTGCACAGCGTCTTGCGCGAGTAGGTGTAGCCCAGGTCGGCGAATTCCTTTTTCAGAAAGGAGTAGTCGAAGCGCACGTTGTGGGCCACGAACACGCAGCCCTCGGTCATCTGCACCACCTTCTTGGCCACCTCGTGAAAGCGCGGCGCCTCCTTCACCATCTCATCGGTAATGCCGGTGAGCTGCTGGATATAAAAAGGAATGGGCCGGCCGGGATTGAGCAGGGTTGCGTATGAATCCACCACCTTGTCGCCGTCGTGGATGTAGATGGCAATTTCGGTGATGCGGTCCTGCGTGGGCTGGCCCCCGGTGGTTTCAAGGTCGATGATGGCGTACAAATCGGCAGCAGCTAAAGCGTCCAGTGACGGCTGATAACAAATTTAGCAAGCGAAAAGGTGCCGCTTTGGTTTTTAGCAGGGGAGGAGCCGTTTGCGCGGCGGTGCATCGGTTGCTGTTGGCAGTATCTGCACACGGCAACATTAGTAGTCCTTGCGAGCGAAGCGCGGCAAAGCTTCCTCCAGCAGCACCAACGATACAATACCTATCAACCGAAAACGGCCCCGCCCGAAACCCCGCTTCTGCAGGTCCCGGTGGGGCCGTTTTGTTCTGGGAACATTTCGGTTTCTGCTAGTGGTAGCGTCGTGCCGCGTGAGAAAAGATTGCCGCGCGTTGCTCGCAAGGACTATCAGTGTGGCCGTTTTTGCCGCCGCGCAGTTCCTGCAGGACGAACCGGCTTTTCCAACAGGTCTAACAACATGCTAGGCCCGAAAACAAAAGAACGGCCCGCCTTTCGACGGACCGTCCCTTCTCTCAACAGCCAGGTTAACCCTAGCGGTTGGATGCTTTCCACTGCGTCACCTGGTTTTTAGCGGCCAGGATTTCGCCGTGTTGCTTCTGGATGATGGAAGACACCTGAGCCGGAATGCTCTGGGCCTTCAGCGCCGATTCATAGGCTTGCAGGGCCACTTGGTCACCGGTTTCGCACTCGCCGAGAATGGCGGCGTCGCTTTGGCCGGTAATGGCCGATTTCAAGTTGATCCAGCCGCGGTGTACGGCGGCGGCGGCATCGGCCACCACGCCTTCCACCGTGTTGTCGTTCGTTACATCAATGCCGGCTTGGCGGGCTTGCTGCTCGAGTTCGGCGGCAAACTGGGCGCGTTGCTGGCTCAGGCGGCTCAGTTCCGATTTCAGTTGCGGATTCGAAACGCCTTCGGCTGCCTCTTGGTAGCCTTTGGCTCCGGTCTTGTTGATTTCCACCAGGTCGTTGAAGGCCCGGGCCGAATCAGAATTAATAGATGCCATGGTTGTGTCGTAGTGGGTGTGGGTGCAGATCCGAAGCGCGGCGAAAGAGACAGTGCGCTTGCGGTTTCTGAGGGCTTATACTTCCGGCCGGGCCGCGGGGTTACGCCCGCAGCCCGAAAACTTTGGCGGGCTTACTTGCCGAGCATGTGCCAGAGGCGCCGGTACCACGGCCGAATTTCCGCCTCCGCTTGCTTTTTGCTCGTCACGTTGTCCTCCCCGTCGGCCACGTCGCCGAGCAGGAAGCCGAAGGGTTCCAGGGGTTTGTAAGCATCGAACACCACCTTCAGAATGGCCGTGAGCGGAATGCTCAGGATCATGCCCGGCGTGCCCCACAGCGCCCCGCCCAGAATCAGCGCCAAAATGGCCGCCAGCGGGTTGATGCTCACCTGCGAGCCGGTAATCATGGGCGTGATGAAATTGCCCTCCAGAAACTGCACCACCACAAACACGCCGATAACGGCCAGCGCCTGCAGTGGGGAGCCGGTCTCAACCAGGGTAATAATGGCCGGTATGGTGGCCCCGATCATGATGCCGATGTAGGGAATGACGGCCAGCACCGAGGCGAAAATGGCGAAGAACACCGCGAACTTGACGCCCAAGGCCAGCAGGCCGATGGCGTTTAGAATGCTCACGATGACGATAACCTTGAGCAGCCCCGAAATGTAGGCCTGCACCACCGTCTGAATGCTGTCAACGGTGTTGAGCACCATGGTGCGCTTGTCGGGGGCCACGAAGCGGAACATGAACTGCCGCAGATGGTCGCGGTAATACAGAAAGCAGAAGATGTAGATGAGCACCTGCGCGAGGTTGCTGAGCACGTCGGTGGTAGTGTTCAGCGTGGTGCCCAGGTAGGTGGTGCCCGATTTCTTGATGCTCTTCATCGTCGACTCCTTCACTTCGTCGATGCTCATCGGGTCGTAGCCGAACCGGTCGTGGGCCCAGGCCTGGGCTTGGTTGAAAATTTCCATCATCTTGGCCTGCAGCTTGGGAATCTCGTCCCGAAACTGCGTCAGCTGCGAGCCGAACCCGATGATGATGCCCGCGAAGATGAGCAGCACCAGCAGCAGGCAGATGACGATGGCCAGCACCCGCGGCACCTTGTGCGCTTCCAGCCAGCGGCAGATGGGCAGCAGCAGCAGGGTAAACACGGCCGAAAACGCAATGGGCAGCAGAATTTCGTCGAGCTTGTGGAGCACGAACACCAGCAGTGTGAGTCCGATAAGCACAAACGTGTAGTAAATCACCGGCGCCTGCTTGATTTCGGGCGCTTGGTGCGGGTGCTGCGGCCGGTTAAAATTGTTGGGAGGAGGAAGCATTTGCTAAAATTGTTGGGAGAAAGGTGCGGTCAAAGCGTGGGGTTTTGCAGGCTTTTTCGGAAATTTGGGTGAACCTACTCCGAGCAGCGGCGGTTAGGAAACGGCTCGATTTGCCAATGCGAATAGCAAGCGGGCCCGGCGCGGCCAAGGTGGAAACCCTGCCTTTTCTGCGTTATTTTACCGCTTAAACGTACTGAAGGATATTACCCAATGGCTGAGCAGCAACTGCCTCTCGAAAGCGCGCCAAGCGCCCCCGTCGACCACGGCTACAACGAGGATTCCATCCGTTCGTTGGACTGGCGGGAGCACATCCGCCTGCGCCCGGGCATGTACATCGGCAAGCTGGGCGACGGTTCGTCGCCCGACGACGGTATCTACATCCTCGTCAAGGAGGTCATCGACAACTCCATCGACGAGCACATGATGGGCTACGGCCGCACCATCGAAGTCAAAATCACCGAGCAGCGCGTGACCGTGCGTGACTACGGCCGCGGCATTCCGCTGGGCAAGGTGGTCGACGTGGTGAGCAAGATCAACACCGGCGGCAAGTACGACTCCAAGGTCTTCCAGAAGTCGGTAGGCCTCAACGGCGTGGGTACCAAGGCCGTGAATGCGCTGAGCACCAACTTCGTGGTGCAGAGCGTGCGCGACGGGATGATGAAATCGGCCGAGTTTCAGGGCGGCAAGCTCATCAGCGACCCGAAGCCCATCAAGACCTCGCAGCGCAACGGCACGATGATGTCGTTCGAGCCGGACCCGACCATCTTCCGCAACTACCGCTTCATCCCGGACTTCCTGGAAAGCCAGTTCTGGAACTACGCCTACCTGAACGCGGGGCTGACCATCAACTTCAACGGGCAGAAGTACCACTCCGAAAACGGCCTGCGCGACCTGCTGGAGCGCAAAACCGACCCGGACGCCATTCGTTACCCGGTAATTCACCTGAAGGGCAACGACATTGAAATGGCCCTGACCCACGGCAACGACTACGGCGAGGAGTACTACTCCTTCGTCAACGGGCAGTACACCACCCAGGGCGGTACGCACCTGGCCGCGTACCGCGAGGGCATTGTGAAGACCCTGCGCGAGTTCTACAAGAAGGACTACGACGCCACCGATATCCGGGCCAGCATCGTGGGCGCCATTGCCATCCGGGTGCAGGAGCCGGTGTTCGAGTCGCAGACCAAGACCAAGCTGGGCTCGATTACGATGGAGCCGGAGGGCGCCGTGACCGTGCGCAACTTCGTGGTGGACTTCGTGAAGGAGCACCTCGACAACTACCTGCACAAGAACCCCGAAACGGCAGAAGCCCTGAAGCGCCGCATCGAGCAGAGCGAGCGGGAGCGGAAGGACATGGCCGGCGTGAAGAAGCTGGCCAACCAGCGCGCCAAAAAAGCCAGCCTGCACAACCGCAAGCTGCGCGACTGCCGCTTCCACTTCGACGAGGGCAAAACCCCGGACAAGGAAGCGCTGACCACCCTGTTCATCACCGAGGGCGACTCCGCCTCGGGCTCCATCACCAAGAGCCGCAACGTGGAGTTGGAGGCCGTGTTCAGCCTGCGCGGCAAGCCGCTGAACTGCTTCGGGATGAAAAAGAAAATCGTCTACGAAAACGAGGAGCTGAACCTGCTGCAGCACGCGTTGAACATCGAGGAAGGCATCGAAGGCCTGCGCTACAACCGCGTGGTCATTGCCACCGACGCCGACGTGGACGGCATGCACATTCGCCTCTTGCTGCTCACCTTCTTCCTGCAGTTCTTCCCCGATTTGGTGCGCAACGGCCACGTTTACATCCTGGAAACGCCCCTGTTCCGGGTGCGCAACAAGAAGCAAACGATTTACTGCTACGACGAGCGCGAAAAGCAGGCCGCCATCCGCAAGCTGGGCCGCAACCCGGAAATCACCCGCTTCAAGGGCCTGGGCGAAATCAGCCCCGACGAGTTCGGCAAGTTCATCGGCGACAACATCCGCCTGGAGCCGGTCATTCTGCAGTCGGACCGCTCCATCCAGAAGCTGCTGACCTACTACATGGGTAAAAACACGCCCGCCCGTCAGGAATTCATCATCGACCACCTGCGCATCGAGAAGGACCTGGTGACCTCCGACACGTTGCCGCTGAGCGAAGCGGTGGAAGCCGAGGCACTGGCCTAAGCGCTAGGTTGGAATGCATTGGTAGCCCTCGTGCCGTGGCGGCGCGGGGGCTACTTTGCTTGTTGATGGTGTGTGAAGGTGCACGGTAAGTCCGTTGTAATGCACTCTGAGCGGGTGTGCTGCCTCTATTGGAACGAGCATCCGACTGCCCGTTGCAGCGGTGCGGCGCTGCAGATACTTTTGGGCATCTCTGCGCCCATCAATCCCAACCTGCACGTTGCTATGAACCATGCTTCACGCCTCCTCCAAGTTTGCCTTATCAGTGGTCTGTGCGCAGCGCCGCTGCTTGCCGCCCGCGCCCAATCGGTTGGGGTGGGCACCAACACGCCCCACGCGTCGGCCGCGCTGGAAGTGCAGTCGGATAACAAAGGCTTGTTGATTCCGCGCATGACGGCGTCGCAACGCACCGGTATTAGCAGCCCAGCGGCCGGCCTGTTGGTGTACCAGACCGACGGCAGCCAGCCGGGGTTCTGGTACTACACCGGCGGCACCTGGACCTACCTTAACCCCAATCCGGCCGGCGACAACCTGGGCAACCACACCGCCACCCAGGCGCTGAAATACAGCAACAACGACGCCGACAAAATCCTGTTTACCCAGGCTTACGGCGCCAGCGGCTCCAAGCTCGAGCACGCCTCGGGCTGGCTGCTGAATTATTACGCTGGCCCCTCCAACGGCTTGGCGGGCACCCACCGCTTTCTCACGGGCACCTCCGGCGGCTGGCGGGAGCGAATGCGCATCGATGATTCCGGCAACGTGGGCATCGGCACCGACAGTCCGCAACGCACGTTGGACGTGAACGGCTCCATCCGCCAGCAGACCATGAATTCGGGGTTGATAACCTTGCCGGGAACATCGATAGCAAGTTTCGAGTGGACGCACAATCTCGGGTATCAGCCTACTCTTATGATCAGCTTGGACCAATCGGGCGGCGGCGGAGCCGAGTACGTGGTCGTGAGCTACGAGCACCTGAACAACAACGTCGTGCGCTTTCACCTGCGCAATACCCGCACCAGCGACGCCTCTTTCAGCGTGCGTTGGATACGCGTCGACTAAGTCGCTAGCTGCTATGAGTGGCTGCTCCTGGCCCGGCCACGAGGCCCCGGGCCGAACCGCAGGTGAGCCGAGCCGTTGGGAGGCTCGCAACGCTTTCACGACGCCGAGGCAGCCCGTCTTCGGCGGGAACTCCGCCGCCCCGACCTGCACTGCCCGACATCGGGGCGGCCTCGAAGCGGGCTTGCCACCGGCTTGGTGCTGATAAAACTGTATCTTGCCCGACTTGCCGCCGCCGAACCTGGCCCGCTTGCCGCCGCTAAAGTTGCACGGCCGCTGGTCCACCTGTTGTTATTGCACTTCTTTTTATGACCGCTGCCGCCTCCGCGCTGCCCCAGTTGCCCAAAGCCCCCACGGGCATCGACGGGCTTGACGAAATCACCAACGGCGGCTTGCCCGCGGGGCGCCCCACGCTGATTTGCGGTTCGGCCGGCTGCGGCAAGACGCTGATGAGCGTGGAGTTCCTGGTACGCGGCATTCAGGAGTTCGACGAGCCGGGCGTGCTGATGGCGTTCGAGGAAACCGCCGACGAGCTGGCCGCCAACGTCACCTCCCTGGGCTTCGACCTCAAGCAGCTGGTGGCCGACAAGAAGCTGCGCCTCGACCACGTGCACGTCGACCGCTCCGAAATCGAGGAAACCGGCGAGTACGACCTCGAAGGGCTGTTTATCCGCCTGGGCTACGCCATCGACAGCATCGGGGCCAAGCGCGTGGTGCTCGACACCATCGAGTCGCTGTTTTCGGGCTTTACCAACCAAGCCATCCTGCGCTCCGAAATCCGCCGGCTGTTTCGCTGGCTCAAGGACAAGGGCGTCACCACCATTATCACCGCCGAGCGGGGCGACGGGTCGCTGACGCGGCAGGGCTTGGAGGAGTACGTGTCGGACTGCGTGATTCTGCTCGACAACCGGGTGATTAACCAGATTACCACCCGTCGCCTGCGCATCGTGAAGTACCGCGGCAGCACCCACGGCACCAACGAATACCCCTACCTGATTACCGAAGACGGCATTTCGGTGCTGCCCGTCACCTCGCTGAAGCTCGAGCACGAAGTCTCCAACGAAGTGGTGTCGACGGGGGTGCCGGGCCTCGACGAGATGTTTGCCCGCCGCGGGCTGTACCGCGGCAGCAGCACGCTTATCACCGGCACCGCGGGCACCGCCAAAACTACCCTGGCCGCCGCCTTCGCCGCCGAGTCCTGCCGCCGCGGCGAACGATGCGTGTACTTCGCCTTCGAGGAGTCGCCGCAGCAGCTGATGCGCAACATGCTGTCGGTGGGCCTGGACCTGCACCCGTACGTGGCGCAGGGGCTGCTGCACATCGAGTCTTCGCGCCCTACGCTCAACGGCTTGGAGCAGCACCTGGTCACCATTCACAAGCTCATCGGCCAATACCAGCCCCGTACCGTCATCATCGACCCGATCAGCAACCTCGTGTCGGTGGGCAGCATCACGGAAGTGCGCGGCATGCTCACCCGCCTGATCGACTACCTGAAAGTGCAGGGCATCACGGCCCTGTTCACGGCCCTGGTCAGCGGCAGCCACAGCAACCTGGAAATGACCGAGGAAGGTGTTTCCTCGCTGGTTGATACCTGGCTGCACGTGCGCGACCTGGAAGGCGTCGGCGAGCGAAACCGCGGCGTGAGCATCCTTAAGGCCCGCGGCATGGCCCACTCCAACCAAGTGCGCGAATTCCTGGTCACCGACGCGGGCATCCGCCTGCTCGACGTGATTATCGGCCCGGGCGGCATCGTGACAGGGGCCTCGCGCCACACCCAGTTTCTGCAGGAACAGGCCGCTTCGCTGGCTGCACAGCAGGAAATCGAGCGGCGCGAACGGGAGCTGGAGCGCAAGCGGCGGGTGCTTGAAGCCACCATTGCCAACCTGCGTACCGAGTTTGAATCGGTGGAGGAGGAGCTACGCCGCACCAACCTGGAGGAAGAGCGGCAGCACCACGAGCTGCTGCAGGCTCGCCAGCGCATTGCGGCCGGCTCCAACGCCCACCCGGGCGCCCATTCGGCCGCCGCGCCCGAAAATTCGTAAACCATCCAGTATGCAGAGCACACTGGCCCCCACGCAAGCAATTATGGACGAGGAAACCTGGGAACTGCGCCTATACGTGGCGGGGCAAACGGTGAAGTCTGTGACGGCGCTGGCCAACCTGAAGAAATACTGCGAAGCGTACCTGCAGGGGCGCTACCGCTTGGAAGTCATTGACTTGCTGGAACACCCCCAGCTGGCCGAAGGCGACCAAATTTTGGCTATTCCGACGCTGGTGCGCAAAGTCCCTTCGCCGATTCGCAAAATCATCGGGGACCTTTCAAATCAGGAACGGGTACTGGTGGGGCTCGACATCCGACCGGCTGGTCCTAAGTAAGCCGGGCCTATGGAACCAGAGCAAGGCCTGCCGGAAGCCGGCCCCGAATACGTGCTGCACTTGTATATCACCGGTGCTACTCCCAACTCCACCCAGGCCGTGCGCAACCTCAAGGACATCTGCGAGCGGTACCTGTCCGGCCGGGTGGAGCTGCAAATTATTGACATTCACCAACAACCCGAACTGGCCCGGCAGGAGCGCATTGTGGCCGCGCCTACGCTGGTGAAAAAGCAGCCCGGCCTGCTGCGCTTTCTCGTCGGCGACCTGTCGGACCGCCGCCGGGTGCTGGCTCTGCTCGGCGTGGCCCCCGATCCTCACGACCCATACATCTATGACTGAGCACGCGCCACGCCCCGCCGCCGACCTGGCCCGTGAAAACGAGGAGCTGCGCCACCGCCTGCAGGAGGCCGAAGAGCTTATCACGGCCATTCGCACCGGCACCATCGACGCGCTGGCCGTGCAGGCGCCCGAGGGGCCGCGCATTTTTACCCTCGAAGGCGCCGACCAGAGCTACCGCGACCTGATCGAGCAGATGAACGAGGGGGCGTTGCTGCTGAGCCAGAACGACACCGTGCTCTATTGCAACGCCTGCCTGGCCGGTTTGCTGAAAGCGCCGCTGGAAACCATGATGGGCGCCTCGTTCCGCGACTTTGTGCCCGCCGACTACCTCGGCTACTGGCAGGATCTGCTGACGACGGGCTGGGCCGGCAAAAGCAAGGGCGAAATGCCCTTGCTGGCTCTCGACGGCCAGCAGCGCCCGGTGGCCGTGGCCCTGAACGTGCTGCTGTTCAACCAAACGCCGGTGCTGGCCATCATCATCACCGACGTATCGGAGCAGCGCGAAATCAACGCCATCCGGGCCCGGGTAAGCGAGCAAAACGCTCTGCTGGAGCGCCAGCAGGAAACCCTGCGCACCCAGGCCCTGGCCCAGCGCGCCGCCGAGCAAACCGCCGCCGAAACCAGCCGCATCCTCGAAGGCATTCCGCACATTGCCTGGACGGCCAACCCCGCCGGCCGCAATACTTACCTCAACCACCGCTGGTTTGAGTACACCGGCCACGATTCCCACTCTGATTCGGCCCACAGCTTCAGCGCCCTCATTCACCCGGATGATTTGCCGGCCGCCGTGCAGCGCTGGCAGGAATGCATCGGCAGCGGCGAGGCGCTGGAAATCGAATGCCGCATCCGCAGCGCCAGTGGGGACTACCGCTGGATGCTGGGCCGGGCGCTGCCTTCACGTAACGAGCAGGGCGACATTATTCAGTGGATCGGCGCCTACACCGACATCCACGAGCACAAAATGGCCCAGCAACGCGTGGCTGAAACCCAGCAGCAGTTGCGCGCCAGCAATGAGCAACTGCTGCGCATCAACCGCGACCTGGACAACTTCATTTACACCGCCTCCCACGACCTGAAAGCCCCCATCAACAACATCGAAGGTCTGCTGGCGGCCTTGCTAGCCGAGCTGCCCGCCGAGTTGATGGCCGGGCCCGCCGTCGAGCCGCTGGTGGGCATGATGCAGGACTCGGTTGACCGCTTTAAGCGCACCATCGAGCACCTGACCGAAGTGACGCGCCTGCAGAAGGAGCACGAGCAGCCGCCGGTGCTGGTGGAGCTGGCCCCCGTGGTGCAGGCGGTGCGGCTGGACCTGACGCCCTTGCTCGAAGCCGCCGGCGCCGAGCTGGAAGTGGACGTGGCCCGCTGCGGTCCGGTGCGGATTTCGGAGAAGAACCTGCGCTCGGTGGTGTACAACCTGCTCTCCAACGCCCTCAAATACCGCCACCCCGACCGCCCGCCCCGCGTGCGCGTGCGCTGCCGCGCCAGCGACGAATACCAAGTGCTGACCGTCGAGGACAACGGCCTGGGCCTGCAGGTGGCCGGCAACGCCAAGTTGTTTGCCATGTTTCAGCGTTTCCACGACCACGTCGAGGGCTCGGGCATCGGTTTGTACATGGTCAAGCGCATCATGGAAAACGCCGGCGGGCGCGTGGACGTGGAGAGTACCGTGGGCGCAGGTTCAATATTTTCCGTGTACTTCCGCCGCTAACTTGCGTATGCCTTCCTGCGCGGGCGCAAAGCGCCCGCGTCACCCGCCCTCTCACACCGCTTGCAATGTCTCTTCCTGCCTGTATTCTGCTTGTCGACGACGACCAAACCACGAACTATCTCAACCGCCTGCTGCTGAAGCGCCTTGCCATAGCCGATGAATTGTTGGTAGCCCAAAACGGGCTCGAAGCGCTGGAAGTGCTGCGCACGCACCGCCCGCAATCCGAATCGGGAGCCCCCGTGCTGGTCTTTCTCGACGTTAAAATGCCCGTAATGGACGGGTTCGAGTTCTTGCAGGCCTACGAGCAGCTGCCCGCCGCCGACAAGGCCCAAACGGTTATCGTGATGCTGACTACGTCGCTGCACCCGCACGACGTGGAGCGTATGCAGCAGCTCAACATTGGCGGCTTCCTAAACAAGCCGCTTACCAAGGAAAAAGTCGACGCGGTGCTGCAGCGGCATTTTCCGCAGCCCGTCTCTGCGGACTAGGCATTCAAGCTCCGAATACGTACCGCCCGCCGCGGCCCCCGAAACGGGCCGCGGCGGGCGGTTTTCGTTTGCAAAGCCATGTGCTAATCATGTTAGTTTTGCTCTGGTCTAATGATGAATAGGTTGGCGCTTTTTTGTTCTCGCAATAAGGTTTTGACTAATTTTTTTAGGAACTTTATGTGCGACTTCCGCCTTGCTTCCTGTTGTGCTCTGCTCGCTAAACGGTACTTTTGAAGGCCATTGTCCCGGCCCGATAAGTGCCCGGGCGAGTAGGCCCGTCCTGCGTTTTCCTGCTTTTTGCGTTTACCAGATGAGTTAACTCTTACGTTTGCGGCCGGCGCACCAATCCCACGCCAGCCATGTTTAAAGGAGCCTTCGGCGGCTGAGCGGCTGCTGAGGAGAGGTACAAGAACAATAACCGTGGCCCAAGCCACCCCCGCGCGTGTCAAACGACAACCACACCCCCGACGAGCAGAACCTGAACGGACAAGACCCCGAGTTGTTCGGCGTCGGGGACACCATTGATTTTGGGGCCGCAGCTGCCGCGGCCGACGACGAAACCGCTGCCGAAGACGCTGCGCCCGCCCTGGGCCCCGACGGCGAGCCGCTGGCCGAAGCCGACGAGCCCAGTCTGGAAGGCGAAGCTGCCGACGCGGACGACGCCACCGACGAGGCCGTCGTGGTGCAGGCCGAAGAAGGCGACTTCAAGCCCGGCGAAACCATCCACGACATCAGCAGCATCGGCGGCATGTACCAGAACTGGTTTCTGGACTACGCCTCGTACGTGATTCTGGAGCGCGCCGTGCCCGCCATCGAGGACGGCCTCAAGCCCGTGCAGCGCCGCATCCTGCACGCCATGAAGGAAATGGACGACGGCCGCTTCAACAAAGTGGCCAACGTCATCGGGCAGACCATGCAGTACCACCCGCACGGTGATGCATCGATTGGCGACGCCATCGTGAACCTGGGCCAGAAGGACCTGCTGATCGAAACCCAGGGCAACTGGGGCGACGTGCGCACCGGCGACGGCGCCGCCGCGCCCCGCTACATCGAAGCCCGCCTCTCGAAGTTTGCCCTCGACGTGGTCTTCAACCCCGATACCACCGAGTGGCAGGCCAGCTACGACGGCCGCAAGCGCGAGCCGGTAACCCTGCCGGTGAAATTCCCGCTGCTGCTGGCGCAGGGCATTGAGGGCATTGCCGTAGGCCTGTCGACCAAGATCATGCCCCACAACTTCCGCGAGTTGTGCAAGGCCTCGATTGACGTGCTCAAGGGCCGCGACATCATTCTGTACCCGGACTTTCCGACGGGCGGCCTCTGCGACATTTCGAACTACAACGGGGGCCTGCGCGGCGGTAAGCTGCGCCTGCGCGCCACCATCGAGAAGGTCGACAAGACCATGCTCATCATCCGCGACGTGCCCTACGGGACCACGACGACCGGCGTGATGGAAAGCATCGTGAAGGCCTCGGAAGCCAACAAAATCAAGATCAAGAAGGTGGTGGACAACACCGCCGCCGTGGTCGAAATCCAGGTGCACCTGCCCGCGGGCGTGTCGCCGGATCTGACCATGGACGCGCTGTACGCCTTCACCGACTGCGAAATCAGCCTTTCGCCCAACACCTGCGTCATCATCGACGAGAAGCCGCGCTTCGTGGCCGTCGAGGACATGCTCAAGCTCAGCACCAGCAAGACGCTGCGCCTGCTGGAGCGCGAGCTGGAAATTCGCCAGGACGAGCTGCAGGAGCGCTGGCACTCGGCGTCGCTGGAGAAAATCTTCATCGAGAACCGCATCTACCGCAAGATCGAGGAGTGCGAGACCTGGGAGCAGATCCTGGAAACTATTGACGCCGGCCTGAAAAAGTACGTGCGCATCGACGGCGAAAAGGAAAAGGCCAACGACACGCGCATCGTGCTGCGCCGCGCCATCACGGAGGAGGACCTGACGCGCCTGACGGAAATTCGCATCAAGCGCATTTCCAAGTACGACGGCTTCAAGGCCGACGAGTACATTCAGAAGCTGGAAGCCGAGCTGGCCGAGGTGGCCGACAACCTCGCCAACCTCACCCGCTACGCCATCCGCTACTTCGAGGGCCTGCTCAAGAAGTACGGCGACGGCAAGGAGCGCAAAACCGAGCTGCGCACCTTCGACGTGGTGACGGCCCAGAAAGTGGCCGTGGCCAACCAGAAGCTCTACGTGAACCGGCAGGACGGCTTCGTGGGCCACGGGCTGAAGAAGGACGAGTTCGTGTGCGACTGCTCGGACCTGGACGACATCATTGCCATCCGCCGCGACGGCTCCTTCGTGGTGACCAAGATTGCGGAGAAGACCTTCGTGGGCAAGGACATCCTGCACGTGGGCGTCTACAACAAAAACGACGACCGGCTGGTGTATAACATGATCTACGTGGACGGTCCCTCGCAGATTAGCTACGCTAAGCGCTTCCTCGTGACGGGCATCACCCGCGACAAATCCTACGACTTGACCAAGGGCGGCAAGAACTCCAAGGTGCTCTACATGACGGCCAACCCCAACTCGGAGTCGGAAATCGTGTCGGTGCAGCTCTCCGACAAAGCCCCGGCGCGGGTGAAGCAGTTCGACTTCGACTTTGCCGAGCTGGCCATCAAGGGCAAGGGTTCGATGGGCAACATCGTGACCAAGCAGCCGGTCAAGAAGATTACCCAGAAGTCCAAGGGCGACTCTACGCTCGGCGGCCGGGAGGTGTTCTTCGACGAAGTGGTGGGCCGCCTCAACACCGGCGGGCACGGCCGCTTCCTCGGCACCTTCGACACGGACGACGCGGTGCTAGCCATCTACAAGGACGGGACCTACGAGCTGACCGCGCCCGACCCCGCCATTCACTTCGTGATGCGCGACTTGGTGCTGCTGCGCAAGTTCGAGCCCGACACGGTCATCAACACGGTGTACCTGGAAGGCGAGACCAAGACGCACTACGTCAAGCGGTTCCGCATCGAGACGAGCACTCTGGCCAAGCGCTTCCTCTTCATCCCCGAAACCAAGGGCACGCACTTGCTGGTGGCCACCTGCGGCGTGGCGCCCGAAATCGAGGTGAAGGTGCAAAAGGAGAAGAAAGGGGAGAAGCTCTCGGAGCGCTTGCACCTGCACGAGTTCATCGACGTGAAGGGGTGGAAGGCCATGGGCAACAAGCTCAACTACTTCAAGGTGCTCGGCGTGGAGCTGCTCACCGACGAAGGCCCCGAGCCGGAGCGCAAGGCCCAGGCCAAGCGCAAGGGCCCGGCTACCATTCCGCGTCCGGCCGCTACGCCCGACGCCGAGCCCCTGCCCGAGCACGACGGACCGGTGGAAATTTCGGCCGAGGAAGTGGAGCGCGCCCAAGCCCTGCTGCAGCGCAAGCCCAAGTCACAGATGACGTTGTTTTAGGGCAGTGAGGGCGCGGCGCGTGGATAAAGCACGTGCGCCTTGCCTGTCTAATTAAACCGCGGCCCGGTCCGGTTGTCTAGCTCAAAGGGCGGACGGCGGGACCGGGCCGCGGTGCGTTTGCAGCCTTTTGGCGCTGAAATCGTATCTTACTCTGCCGAACCACCCGTGGGCGCCTACTGTGACCGTTATGCTACCCGTCCGTTTTCGTTTGTTGCTCACGCGCCGCCTGCTGCCGGGCTTGGTGTGCTGCGCCCTGACGAGCCCGGCCGCCCGGGCCGATGACCCCAAGGACGCGCCCAATGCCGTGGACGTATCAGCTTTGCTGCGCGAGGCCAAGGCCTTGCAGTTGCAGTACCGCGAATCGGCCGCTTTGGCCCGCTACGAGCAAGTGTTGGGGGCGTTTCCGCGCAACTACGAGGCGCTCTGGCAAGCGGCCGTGCTCAGCGTCAACATCGGCACGCGCTACACCGATGAAAGCCGCCGCGGGGCCTACTACACTTCCGCCCGGCAATTTGCCGACCGTGCGTACGCCGTCAACCCCAAGGGCGGCGAAGCCAACTATGCCGTGGCGCTGACGCTGGCCCAGCAAGCCACCATCCGCAGCGCCCGCGACCGGTTGAGCCTCTACAAAAGCATGAAGCCCTACGTGCTCCGCGCCGTGGAATACAGCCCAACCATGCCGGAAGCTTGGCAGGTACTCGGGCGTTGGAACTACCGCGTGGCGCACCTCAACTTGGTTGAGCGGGCCTATTGCCGGCTGTTGTTGGGTGGTCCGCCCACCGGCGCTTCTAACACCAAGGCCATGGAAGCCCTGCGGCGCGCCCACAACCTGGACCCCTGCCGCATTCAGTACTACTACGACTTGGCCCGCGTGTACCAAAACCAGCGCCTGCTGCAGTCGGCCCGCGAGGTGCTGAAGGAAGCCGCCGAGGTGCAGCCCATGACGGGCGAGGAGCTGGAAATCAGCCGGCGCTGCCGCAACATGCTGGAGCAGCTAGAACGCAGCTAGCGGCCCCGTTTTGGAGAGCAAGCCCAACCGGACGGCCCGCCAGCCGTCCGGTTTTATTTGGGAGGGGCCCAACGGTTTACCCGAAATTCCAGTTAACTTATTAGGCGGGGCAGTCGGGTACTTTCGGCTGCGCAGCGGCACCATGAGCCATTCGGTCGAAGGGAAGCTGTGCGTCTGCCTAGGGCTGCTGTTCTGCTTGGTCCTGGGGCAAACTGCCGCGGCGCAAACCAATGCCGACGTAGCCGCTCAGCTGCGCCAGCGCCTCGCGGCACCCGCGGCGGCCGACAACGAGATGGGGGCCGAGCTGCAGCGCTTTTACGCGCAGGTCAACTATGCCCCGGTCTGGACCACCGCTACCGGCCCCCGCGCCGCCGCCACGGCCGGGCTAAAGCTGCTGCGGCAAGCGCGCGACTACGGCCTGCGCTCCGACAACGCCGCCCAGCAGGCGCCAGCGCGGGTCCTCGACTCGCTGGCGCTGCCCGCGCTGGACTCGGCGGCCCGGCTGAGCGGCCGCGTGCGGGCCGAGCTGCTGCTCACCGCCCAGCTGCTGCAGTTCACCACCCAACTACGCCGCGGCCATGTGCGGCCCGAAAGTCTGCAACCAACCACTTGCACTGCCGATTCGACCTTTGACCCGGTATTCTGGCTACTCTCCGCCCGCAGCTGCGCCGATTTCAGCCGGCAGGTGCTGGCCGCGCAGCCGCAAAGCCGCAGCTACGTGCGCTTGCTAGGGGCCTGGCAGCGCCTGCTGCGCACCGATTCGGCCGCGGCCCGGCGCCAGCAGTGGCTGGTGGCGGCCAACCTGCAGCGCCTGCGCTGGGAACCCGCAGCCGACTCCTTGTATTGCGTGGTCAATATCCCGGCCTACAGCCTGCAGGTGGTACGCCGCACCAAAGTGCTGCGCACGTGCCGGGTGGTAGTGGGGGCGCCGGCCACGCCCACCCCCGAACTGTGCAGCCGCATCCGGTTCTTCGAAACGTCCCCGCGCTGGAACGTGCCGCGCAGCATTGCCACCCGCGAAATGCTGCCCCAATTGCGCCGCAACCCGGGCTTCCTAGACGATAACAACTACATACTCTACGACCGGCAAGGGCGGGTACCCAACCCGCGCCGCATCAACTGGAAAGAGGTGTCGGCCGAGTCGTTTCCCTACGTCATCCGGCAGGCCGCCACCAGCGACAATGCCCTTGGCAACGTGGTGTTTCGCTTCCCCAACCCACACGACATCTTCCTGCACGATACGCCGGCCCGCCGGGTTTTCAGCCAACCCAAGCGCGCCCTCAGCCACGGCTGCATCCGCTTGCAAAACCCCTTGCAGTTGGCCGTGTTCCTGCTGCGGCACGACTTCGCTGACCAACCCAGCCGGGCCCAGCGCAACGTAGAACGCATGTGGGACAGCGTCTACGGCGGCTACAGCAAGTATTTTCCCTTGCGCTACCCCGTGCCCGTGTACGTGCGGTACCTCACCTGCCACGCCGACGACGGCCCCAGCTTGCGTCAGCTACCCGACATCTACGGGCGTGATGCGACGCTGATAGCGGCCTTGCGCGGGCAGGTGGCCGAGGGGGCCATGGCCGGGGAGTAGCGGGCGTTGGGGCCTGGTGCGTACCTTTGCGCCGTCTGCTTGCCCACCGACCGCCGTGTTTCCATCCGTTTGCCGTTTGCTGCCCTTGCTGCTGGCGCCTTTGCTGCTGGCTTGCGGCGACGCTGCGCCCGGCGAAGAACAGCCCGACACCATGGTCGACCTGAGCACGGTGCGCAGCGGACCCGAAATCCAGGCTAACGAGCTGAACGGCGCCATTGCCCGCCAGCCGCGCAACCCCGTGCTCTACGCCCGCCGGGCCGACTTTCGGGTCAAGGACGGCCAGCTCGACGCGGCGCTGGACGACATTAACCGCGCCATTGAGCTGGACGACGAGCCCCCCGGGGAGTTCTTTTTGACCAAGGCCCGCGTGCTGCGCGCTCAGGGCAAGCTGCAGGCCGCCATTGATGCCACGGCCCAAGCCCAGCAGCGCGGCTACAACCCGCCGGAACTGCACTTGCTGCTCGGCGAAACCAACCTGGCCGCCCGCCGCTACACCACTGCCCTCGACTACCTCGACCGCGTGCTGCGCGAAGACGCCGACAACGCCGCCGCGCTGTTTTACAAGGGCCTCGTGTACGCCAACTTGCGCGACACCGTCCAGGCACTCGATTACCTGCGCGCCAGCGCCGCCCGCGCCCCGCGCCTGCCCGAGGTGCTGCACCAAACGGCCTACCTGCTCAACGCTAACCGCCAGCCCCTGGCCGCCGCGCCCTACATCGAAAGCGGGCTGCGCGCCGACCGCAGCTACGCCGCCCTTTGGTATGACCGCGGCCGCGTGTTTGACTTCGCCGGCCAGCCCGACAGCGCCGCCCGCCAGTACGCCCGCGCCACCCGGCTCGACAGCACCCTCTACCGCGCCGACTACCGCCTTGGCCTCTACCACTACAAGGGCAAGCGGTACGCCCAGGCCATTCGCCCGCTCAGCCGGGCCCGCCGCCGCAGCCAGTACCTGCCCGACGTGGGCCTGATGCTGGCCGAAAGCTACGAGTCGGTAGGGCAAACGCAGTCCGCTTGGATTGCCTACCGGGCGCTGGTGAAGCAGTTTCCCGGCAACCGGCACTACACGTACAAGGTCTGGAAAGTGGGCCAGCGGCTGCCCAACCGCCAGCTGGACTCGCTCAAGATGGTGTACGGCGCCCCGCCCTTGCCCCAGCCGCGCCGGGTGCCCTCCACCGTCCCGACCACCATCGAGCCGCTGGAGGTCAAGCCCCCGACGTTGCTCACGCCCGCCAATTAGCGGTGGTGAATTAATGTGCCCGTGGCGGCGTTACCGGCTCAGCAATGCCCATTTATCGGCTTTCCGCGTGGTTTGTGCCCGCGAAGCTGCTAACTTGCGGGCTACCGCAATTTTTTGCACGTTTCTCTAATGATTAACATCACGCTCCCCGACGGCTCCGTGCGTCAGTTCGAAGCGGGTGTGAGCGGCTACGACGTAGCCGCCAGCATCAGCGAAGGCCTGGCCCGCAACGCCTTGGCCGTGCGCGTCAACGGCGAAGTCCGCGACCTGCACCGCCCCATCCAAGACTCCGCCAACCTGGAGATTCTCACATGGAACGACGAGGCGGGGAAGAATACCTTCTGGCACTCCTCGGCCCACTTGCTGGCTGAGGCGCTGGAAGCGTTGTATCCGGGCATTAAGTTCGGCATCGGCCCGCCCATCGAAAACGGCTTCTACTACGACGTGGACCTGGGCGAAGGCCGCAGCATCGGCCCCGACGACTTTGCCAAGATCGAGCAGAAAATGCTGGAGCTGGCCAAGAACAAGAGCCGCTACGAGCGCCGCGAGGTGTCGAAGGCCGACGCCATTGCCTACTTCACCGAGAAAGGCGACCCGTACAAGCTGGACCTCCTGGAAGGCCTCGAAGACGGCAGCATCACCTTCTATCAGCAGGGCAATTTCACCGACCTCTGCCGCGGTCCGCACATTCCGGATACGTCGAACATCAAGGCGGCTAAGCTGCTGAACGTGGCCGGGGCCTACTGGCGCGGCAACGAGAAGAACAAGCAGCTGACGCGCATCTACGCCATTACCTTCCCCAAGGACAAGGAACTGAAGGAGTACCTGCACAAGCTGGAGGAAGCGCGCAAGCGCGACCACCGCAAGCTGGGCAAGGAGCTGGAGCTGTTTGCGTTTTCGGAGCGGGTAGGAGCGGGGCTGCCGCTGTGGCTGCCCAAGGGCACCGCCCTGCGCGAGCGGCTGGAGCAGTTCATGCGCCGCGCGCAGGTGAAGGCCGGCTACCAACCGGTCGTCACGCCGCACATCGGCGCCAAGGAGCTGTACGTCACCTCGGGTCACTACGAGAAGTACGGCGCCGATTCTTTCCAGCCCATCAAGACGCCGAACCCGGGCGAGGAATTCTTCCTCAAGCCCATGAACTGCCCGCACCACTGCGAGATTTACAAGACCAAGCCGCGCTCTTACCGCGACCTGCCCTTGCGTCTCGCCGAATTCGGCACGGTGTACCGCTACGAGCAATCGGGCGAGTTGCACGGCCTGACCCGCGTGCGCGGCTTTACCCAGGACGACGCCCACATCTTCTGCCGCCAGGACCAGGTGAAGGAGGAGTTCATCAAGGTCATTGACCTGGTGCTGTACGTGTTCCGCGCCCTCGGCTTCGAGGACTACACCGCCCAGATTTCGCTGCGCGACCCGGAAAACAAGCAGAAGTACATCGGTACCGACGAGAACTGGGCGGCCGCCGAATCGGCTATTCAGGAAGCGGCCCAGGAGCGCGGCCTGCGCACCGTTACGGAGCTGGGCGAGGCGGCCTTCTACGGCCCCAAGCTCGACTTCATGGTGCGCGACGCCCTCGGCCGTAAGTGGCAGCTGGGCACCATCCAGGTAGACTACAACCTGCCCGAGCGCTTCGAGCTGGAGTACGTAGCCCCGGACAACTCGCGTCAGCGCCCGGTGATGCTGCACCGTGCCCCGTTTGGCTCCCTCGAGCGGTTCGTGGCCGTGCTCATCGAGCACTGCGCCGGCAATTTCCCGTTGTGGCTGGCCCCGGAGCAGTTCATCATCCTGCCGATTTCGGAGAAGTACCACGACTATGCCCAGCAGGTGCTGGCCCAGCTGCAGCAGGCCGATCTGCGCGGCACCACGGATGAGCGCGACGAGCGAATCGGCCGCAAAATCCGCGACGCCGAGATGCAGAAGATTCCCTACCTGCTAGTAGTGGGCGAGAAGGAAGCCGAAAACGGTATCGTCTCGGTCCGTCGTCACGGCGAGGGCGACTTGGGCTCCATGCCCATCGACGCTTTCATCCGCAACTTCCAGGAGCAAGTGGAGGAAATGATGAGCGGCAAAGCCGTTGCCGCTCATTAACCAAAGACTGGTAAGAAGAACGTCATCCTAAGCTGAAGGCGGAGGACCTTCCTCGAACCTTGCACCAATCAAGGAGCGCAGCCACAAACCCATGTAAAAAGGGTAGTGGCTGCGCTTCTGGTTAAAGGCGTCCGTACTTCGTAGGTAGCGGCGATGCAGGGTAGGAGGAAGGTCCTTCGCTTGGGCTCAGGATGACATTCTATATAACCTTACTAACCTTGCGTCCGAATCAAATAGAACTAATCCCGCGCCGTAGTCGTTAAAACCCTTGCAGCCCGCCGGAAACACGGTTTTCGGCGGGCTGCATTTTGTCATTCGGGAAAATTGCCGGATATTCGCCCGCTCAAATGGTTGGCGGCGCTGATTTACAGTCGCTTTCCGGCCGTTGACCCGACCACGTTTCACCTAAACTCTGAAGTCTTATCAGAACCCCTAACCGCCGCCTCCCTCCGCGCCAAGTGGAGGAGCCGTTCAAAATCAATGGCAAGATTACGGCCCGCGAAGTTCGCCTGGTAGGCGACAACGTGGAGCAGGGCATTTACCCCACCGAGCAAGCCCGCCGCATGGCGGAAGCGCAGAGCCTGGACCTCGTGGAGATTTCTCCCACGGCTGTCCCGCCGGTATGCCGCGTTATCGACTACTCGAAATTCAAGTACGAGCAGAAGAAGCGCACCCGCGAGATGAAGGCCAAGCAGACGAAGGTGGTGGTCAAAGAAATTCGTTTCGGCCCCAACACCGACGACCACGACTTCGCGTTCAAGCTTAAGCACGCCCAGGAATTCCTGCGCGAGGGCGCCAAGATCAAGGCCTACGTGCACTTCGTGGGTCGCTCTATTGTCTTCAAAGAGCGCGGCGAAATCCTGTTGCTCAAGTTTGCTCAGGCCCTCGAGGATCTGGCCAAAGTAGAGCAGCTGCCCAAGCTCGAAGGCAAACGCATGTTCCTTTACCTGGCGCCCAAAGCCGTGGTAGTGAAGCCTGCCGGTACTTCGGCTCCGAAGCCCGCCGCCCCGAAGGAGGAAGGCAAGGCTCCGGCTCCGAAAGCTGCCGCTTCCAACGAAGCGGCTGAATAAGCTACTCCAGCGCGGCGTGAGCCGCTCCGTTGTTCAGGCGAGCCGGCCCTAGGCAGCCGGCCGCCGATGTTTTACCCTTCAACCTTTCTCACAATGCCGAAAATGAAAACCAAGTCCGGCGCCAAGAAGCGTTTCTCGCTGACCGGCACGGGCAAAGTAAAGCGCAAGCACGCGTACAAGTCGCACATTCTGACCAAGAAGAGCACCAAGCGCAAGCGCAACCTGACCCATGTCACCCTGGTTAGCTCTGCTGACATGAACCGGGTTAAGGACATGCTGGTCCTCTAAGCGGCGGTTTCAAGCTCCCGCAGTACATTTTTTCAACCCGGCGTCCGGTTATTCGCCAAGCCGCTTAAGGATTAAGCAGGCACCGGCCGCCAAAAACAAGTAGGTTATGCCAAGAAGCGTCAATAACGTGGCCTCGCGCCACCGTCGCAAAAAGGTAATGCGCCTGGCCAAAGGTTACTTCGGCCGCCGCAAGAATGTCTGGACCGTTGCCAAAAACGCGGTTGAGAAAGGTCTGCTGTACGCCTACCGCGACCGGAAAGCCAAGAAGCGCGACTTCCGTGCCCTGTGGATTCAGCGTATCAACGCCGGTGCCCGCATCCACGGCCTGTCGTACTCGCAGTTCATGGGCGGCCTGAAAAAGGCTGGCATCGACCTGAACCGTAAGGTACTGGCCGACCTCGCCTTGAACCACCCCGAAGCCTTCAAAGGCATTGTGGAGAAAGTAAAAGCCTAGTACCCGTACTGGCTTACCAGGCAAAAAGCCCGGCCAAACGGCCGGGCTTTTTCGTGTTCCTGCGTAAGGCAGGGGAGGATAATCAAAGCCGTTTCGCGCCTAGCGAGCGGCTTTTTTCATTAGCTCGATAATCGTTTGGCGGTCCTCGGCCAATTGACGATACGTTTCGGCCTTTTCCTGCCATGCAGCAAGCTCTTTTTGACACTCGGCCAGGGCTGCGCGCAGTTCGGCAGCTTCGGCTTGGCTGGGGGCAGGCTTGCTTAGCGGCTTAATCGGTGGTTCTGCAAGCATTGTCGGCGCGGGTTCGGGGGGCAGCGCGTAGGTGTTGGTACGCGTGAGCAGGGGAGAGCCATTGCCCATCACCAGCCACTCCAAGTTTACCTGCGGGTACTGGGCCTTGATTTTCTCCAGCGTGTCAAAGCTCGGCTTCGACATGCGGCCGCCCAGCATGTTGGCCAGAACCGTGCTTCGAACCCCAATAGATGCAGCAAAAGCGCTAACTGATTTTGCGCCCAACACCTTGACAAGCTCCTGCAGCCTATCGGCAGTCGTTGATTCCATCTGAAATAAAAAAAACTTTCAATTGAGGATATGCACTTATACACAAATGATGTATAATTGCTCCACCCTCTGATGAACTGCCAGAAGATACAGAAAATGTAAGCGCCAGGCATATAATTGCCCGGATGGCTTGCGCTATGTATTAAGCAAGAGATATTTGCATTCGCTATTAGTGTACTTATGCTCATGAGCTGATTTGAAATTACCTCAACTATATGTTTCAATTAATGTAATCACATATGATTTAATTGCTTATTTATGCTGCTCTTCTGAAACAAGAAGAGTCAGCAACTGATATGGAACACAATTACACCATTCATATTGCGTATGCTTACAAACTTCTACTCTGCCCTTGCGGCTACTCAGTTGGTATTGCTGGGTCTTGCGGTGTTAATATGCCGACGGCGCTGGCTTCACTTCAGTTGGAAACGACAGCTGCTACTGCCCTGGCTTGGGCTAAGCCCCTTGGTTGTTCAGGCGCAAAGTGGGCCCATCAGCGCGGCCGACTTGCTGCCACCCTCTTTTCTGCCCAAGTCGCCTACCGCCGGGGCGTTGGTAGGATTTAGTGGACAGCAGCTTGTAAACCTGCCAACAGGCGGGGCGCAGTTTTCAGTTGCCTTGGCTGAGGTAAGCTGCGGGGCGTTGCGGCTGCCGGTTTCCTTAGGCTATTCGTTCACTGGGCTGCAGGTTGGCCAACCCTACGATTTGGTGGGGCTAGGCTGGTCGCTACAGGCCGGTGCGTGCATCACGCGCCAGGTAAACGGATTGCTGGACGAGGATGTCGCAACGCTGCCGGAACGCCGGTACAATCCCGATTCAGTACGGCTCGGTAGGCTAAGCCAGTGGTATTTGCGCCGAGCCATACTCAACGATGTGGATACCGGCCCCGACGTGTATACGTTTTCGCTGCCGGGCGGAACCAACGGGCGCTTCATCATTCGCGATACGACGGTTGTGTTGCTGCCGCAGCAGCCAGTGCACGTGGAGCGGATAGGCGCGGGAACCAGCTGGGGTTTTCAGGTCACCACCGAAGACGGCATACGTTTCCAGTTCCAGGCGGTGGAAGTTACCCGGCCGGACCCGCACAATTTTGGGCCCATCGGACAGCACCCATCGGCCTGGCACCTGACGCGCATGATTTCGGCCAACAACGCGGACACCGTACAGTTGCACTACACCCGCTCGGCGTTTGAAAGCCAGCCCCAACAATGCTCCATCACCACCGGCAAATATTATACGGGCGTCTACGAACACGGCGCGTCCACCGGCACTGATTACGGGGCAGGCTGCGGGTCCGCGGCCGACTACGCATTTCACAACGTGCAGATGTACGTGTCGAAAGTGCAGGCGCAGTACTTGGACTCCATCACCACGCGCGGGGCTCACTTGGTCTTGACCAGGGCCGCCAACCACGAATTGCAGCGGCTGCGGCTGATAGCAACCACCAACGGGCGGCGCGAAGTCAAACGGGTGGTGCTCTACCAGTCGCATTTCGCCGGGGAGCCGGCGTCTCCCGACTACCGGCTGCGTCTCGACTCCCTGCGGGAAAGCGCCAACGGCAGCGCGCTGCCGTGCTACCAGTTCCGCTACCATAACATCGTGAACATGCCTTCGCGGCGCAGCGCCGCCAAAGACTTTTGGGGGTATTTCAACGGCGCCACCCGCAATGGCGACGTGTTTACGACGGCGGTGCCTTCGCTCTTGGCTGACCCGCGCTTGAACCAAATAGCGCCGCAATTTGCGGCGGATCGAACCCCCAACTACTCTTTTGCGCTGGCTGGAGCGCTGAAAGAAGTAACGTATCCGACTGGCGGCACAACGCGCTGGGAATACGAACCCGGCCGGGTCTCCAGCACTTTGGAGCAAATCCCGATGGATAGCACGACAGTGACCTTGGGCACCAGCTACAATTCCAACAACACCGTGCTGACCAGCACCGGCAAGCGGGTGACTACCTCGGGCGTGTTGACATTTCGGGTCACTCAAACCGCCGATGTTAATTTGTACCTAAGTCGTTTGCCGGCTGACTCAATTAATACCTGCGGAAGTTGCAATACCTTCCGGGACTTTAATCTCTGGCGCCGGCTGGCTACTGGAGACTCCTTGATTACTGATGGACCGGAAAGTGCTTTCAAGTCTCAGGACCCCGAAACAGGTCGCCGTTTCCGCTTCCACCTGCCTGCGGGTAATTACGCAGCGGAAGTGTACTGCGAAAGCCGGGAGCGGTCGACGAATATTTTTCTGCAATTAGCATTTCGCGACTCTTCGCTGGTGCGGCTAGGCCTGCCGGGACCGGGCGTGCGTGTGTTGCGCACAACGACGACCACCCCCGGAGCACCCCCGCTGGTGCGCACGTACCGGTACACGGCCAATGGCTATTGCTCGGGAGCCTCGTTGCTGCCCGAAAACGGGACCGGTTTTGAGAGTTACAATTTTTTAGACGTCTATCAGACCTCCGGGCAGATTGCCGGGGTATCGGGGATTTGCCACAACGTGAGCACGTCTTCGGACAACCGGGGGATCGGCAACGATTTCAACAAATACGATTTTTATTACGCCTGCGTCACCGAAACCCTGGGGGAGAATCAGGGGTGGACCGAACATTATTACACGCACCTAGCCGAGCAATTCAACGACGTGGTGCCTGTTCGGGAAGCGGTTTATCGACAGGACGCGAATCAGCCTCGCTTACACCTGCTGGCGCAGGAAACCCGCTACACCTATGCGACGGACAGTGTATTGGTGTTTCCGCTAATGAAAGTGCGGGTTGCTGAGACGCACGCCCGGGATATTTTCCATTTGGGCGTCGAACTGTATGAGGATACCCCCTTGCTGATTTATCCTCATCCGTATTGGGGGCTGCCGCGCCGCGCCGAACCGTACGAACCGAGCAACAACGAACTGTTCGCCGCATTTGTCGCGCCTGTGCAGACAGAGCAGCTGCGCTACGACACGCAGGGAAGTGTATCGGTTAGTGTTTCCCGGTCGACGTATAAGCGGCAGCGTCTGATTCACTCGGCCACGCGCACCAGCACCGGCTGGGATATTCGCCGCTACAAGCGCTTATGGGACTACGCAGCAGCGCCGAGCACCGCACCGCTGCGCCGAAGCTACTTCAACCCAGTAGTAGAAACCCAGGCGTGGCGCCGCACTGGTACTGCCGATTCAGTGCTGGTTGGCGGACAACTCACTTTTTTTGATCCTCAGCATCGGGCCCCCGCGGGCGCCTGGTCGCTACGTTTGCCGCAGCCCGCGGCCGCGCCCAACCGGGAAACGCTTGCGAACGGGTACTTCGCGGGATTCAAAAGTGATACTCGCTACCGGCCCGATGACAGCGTGCGCTACGATTCGGGCACCGGGCTGCTGTTGCAGCGACAATCGCCTAAAGCTCCTCCCATTGCTTACATATGGGGCTACGACCGTACCCACGTAGTAGCCCAGGTCGAAAATGCGACCTACGCCGCGGTTCAGGCCGTGCTTTCCCCGGCTACCATTGCCCGGCTGCAAAGCGCTAACCCGGGCACTGATACGCAAATCCGGCAATTGCTGGCGCCCTTGCGCACCCAACTACCGCAGGCGCGGGTCACCGTCTACACATACGCACCGCTGGTGGGCTTGACCTCGCAAACTGACCCGAGCGGCCGCACCAATTATTACGAATACGACGAGCTAGGCCGCCTATTGCGCGTGCGTGACGAGCAGAGCCATATCCTGAGCGAACAGGAATACCACTACGCCCGCCCTAACTAATACCAATCTGATGATACGTGTGACACATTCATGGCAGCGCGTAGCCGCTGCCCTGGGACTGCTGTGCGCAGTCCTGCTCTCCGCTCACCTTGTCCAGGCGCAAGGAACAGTACCCGATTCTACCGAGCTGCGGGTGCTTCGGCAATTCTACTTCCACACCGGCGGCGCGCAGTGGACGCAGCGCAATGGTTGGCTCACTTCCGCCAGTACCGTCGCCGACGTAGCTAGTTGGCAAGGGCTAAGCATTACCGATGGGGATATCAGCGAAATTTACTTGCCAGCTAACAACTTGCGTGGAGACATTCCCGAATGTTTGGGCTTGCTCATGGGGCTGCGGGTATTGCACCTCGGGGGTAACGGCGGCTTGGCCGGTCCGTGGCCCAGTGTTGTGGTTAGGCCTCTCAGCCAGTTACAGAGCTTATACCTTCATAACTGTGGCCTTATGGATACGCTGGGAAATGATTTCGGTGGTAAGCCGGCGTTAGCGGTAGTAAATCTTAGCGGCAACGCTTTGTTAGGAACGATTCCCCGTTCGCTGAGTAATGCGCCGGCGTTAGAGTACCTTAATTTGGCACAGAACCGGTTGACCGGTTCTATCCCAGACGGTTGGGCCAGTCGGCACAAACTGGCGTCGCTGGAATTAAATTTCAATCAGTTTAGCGGGCCACTCGGTAATGCCTTAGGTCGTTTATCAGCCCTGCACACATTTTGGGCGTACGGCAACCGATTGGAAGGGGCGCTGCCCGATTCGCTGAGCCGGTGTACCCATTTGCGCGACGTAGGATTTGGGCATAATCACCTTACCGGGCTGGTGCCTGCATCGTGGAGCCAGCTCACGGAATTGTATCGACTGGACTTGAGCGAGAACCGCCTCGAAGGAGCCTTACCGGCAACCTGGGGCGCGTTGCAGCTCACCCACCTCTACCTAAATAATAATCAGCTATTCGGACCCATTCCCGCCACCTGGAGCGGAATGCAGGCCTTGCGCTATTTAGTGGTCAGCCAAAACCGCTTGTCGGGACTATTGCCCACTTCATTAGGGCAGTTGCGCGGGCTGAACTACTTCGATGCCGACAATAACCGGTTTAATGGGCCTGTGCCTACTTCATTCAAGTGTATGAAGGCCTTGGTTCGGTTGAATCTTAGCAACAACAATCTCAGCGGCCCGCTGCCCGATTCGCTAAAGGCTACTTTCTTATGGTTTGATAACAATCATCTGTCCGGTCGGATTTCCACATATTACGCCAACGCGTGGCAGCAAGGTATTGGCCAGATGTTTTTTAGAGGCAACGATTTAGTCGGCTTGCCCACTTTCAACGCCACCCTTGGTTACCCATACTTGCAACTGGAGCTTACCAGCAACTTCCTGGAATTTGATTCTTACGAGGCAAACGTTGCTGTTCCGGGACAATATCAATTTTTCGACTACGGGCAGCGTATCCCGAGTCCCGCTGATACTCAATACGTGGTGGCAGGTTCGCGGGCATGGCTGCGTCGGACATTTGGGGGGGCGCACAACCATTACCAGTGGCAGCGGCAACTGGGGCAAGTATGGGTCGATCTGGCTCCCGCGCAAGACGCTGATTCATTACTGCTGCCGCCAATCACGGAGTCCATTGAAGGAGCCTATCGTATTCGGGTTACCAACGATTGGTTGCCGTGGATGACGCTCTACACCAAAAGCGTATACGTGTCGGTGTTGCCCTACACGGTTCCCCCGCGCAATGAACCCAGCGCCGGCGCGGGGCCTATGCTGGTGAATGCCGCCCCGCCCAGCCGTACCGGTGCCGGTGATGTGGTTAACTACGTGCGCGCCTTTTCCGCTCGGGCGGTCTATACCGACCCAGCCGCGCTGCGGCAAGCGCCGGTGCGTGATGTGCAGATCAAAACCGATTACCTCGATGGTTTGGGCCGCACCGTGCAGACTGTGGTGCACCAGGACTCTCCGGGCCGTCGCGACGTTATCCAGCAACAAGCCTACGACGAATTCGGCCGGCAACCCAAGCAGTACTTACCCTATACGGCGGCACCGGCTGCCGGTAGCTTTGGCGCGTACCGACCTGATGCCCTGCGCGAGCAGTATAACTTCTACCGCACCCCGAGCGTGCCAGGTATTCCGGCTTCGGGAGTCGCATACGCCGAAACGCGCTTTGAGGCCTCGCCGCTCAACCGTCCCGTGGTGCAGGCCGCGCCGGGTGAGACTTGGCAGCTGCAGGCCGTAGATAATCACACGGTGCACCTAGATGAGCGGGCCATTAACTCGGATCAAGACACTGTGCGGCGGTGGCTACCTGGCTACGGTTCGGAGCGGGAAGACCTGACTGCGGCCGGGGTCTATGAGCCTGGTACGCTGTGGGTCAAACAAACAACCGACGAGCAAGGCCAGGTAGCGCGTGAGTACACCGACCTGGAAGGACGAGTCGTGCTCAAACAAGTCAGCACCGGGCGTCTCGGCTATTACGCCGTGGTGCACGCCCGTGACACCATGCGCTACGAGCGGCGCTCATGGCTCAGCACGTACTACGTCTACGATGATTTCGGCCGGTTGCGGGCGGTCATCCCGCCGCTGGCCGAGCAGCGTTTGCGGCAGCATCGATGGACGGTAGAAGGTGCCGGGCTTGAGCGCCTGCTGTTTCGGTATCACTACGACGACCAAGGCCGGTTGACGGAGAAGAAGGTGCCCGATCAGGATGGGTATGCTTACACGGTATACGACGAACTGGACCGACCCGTGCTGGTTCAGGACCCCGCCCAACGGGCTCAGCACCAATGGCTGGCCACCAAATACGATACGTTGGGGCGAACCGTCTACACCGCGCTTATTAGCGACCGGGGGCAAACCCACGCGCAGTGGCAAGCAGCCGCCGCGGCCGCCACGGTGCTGTGCGAACAGACGGCCACCGCGCCCGGCCCCGGTGGTGCGTATTACACCAATCAAGCCTTCCCAGTGCTCAATCCGGCCGACCAAATCCTGAGCACAACCGATTACGACTCCTACGACTTTAACCACGACGGTACTCCCGATGCTCATTACCTAGCTCGGCACGATGCGCGGCTAGGCGATGCGGCCTACCAAGCCTCACCTGACCTGCGCACCATAGGCCAGCCCACTCGTTCGCGAGTACGGGTATTAGGGGCCACGACCGGTGCCCCAGGAGCATGGCTGACGACATCCGCTTTTGTTGACGACAAGCTACGCGTCCTGCAAACGCAAAGCACCAATGCCCGCGGGTATCGCGACCTGGCTACTTCGCGCTATGACTTCGCCGGCAATGTATTGGCTAGCTATTCCGTGCACCACGGCCCACAAGGAACCCGCGAAGATTCGGTATCAGTTCTGGAAACGTCCACTTACGACCACGCGGGGCGCTTGCTGGCCACCCAGCAAGTAGTGGACAGCGGCCCCAGCGTGACGCTGGCGGCTCACCGCTACAACGAGGTAGGACAATTGCTGCAGAAACATCTCGGCGACAGCACCGCTGGCCGAGCGTTGCAGACCGTTGACTACAGTTATAACATTCGCGGTTGGCTTACTCGGGTAAACGATGCCCAACTCACACCCCAGCTTGGTCAGCGACCCGACTTGTTCGGGCTTGAACTCAGCTACGACCACGGTTTTGGTACCAACCAATTTAACGGCAACATCGCCGGGCAGAAGTGGCGCACAGCTTCTGATAACGTTGAACGAGCTTACGGCTACCGCTACGACCAACTCAGCCGCATCCTGCAAGGGGATTTTGTTGCACGCGATGCCGCTGGAATCTGGAATGCCGAGCGTGACAATTATCGCTTCTGGGCCGCCAGCTACGATGCTAACGGCAACTTGCTGACTGCTCGCCGGCGGGGGCTAGTACAGGAATCCACTCGAACCACTCCCCGCCGCTACGGCGAAATTGACAACCTGCGTTACCGCTATCAGCCCAATTCGGATGGTCCCGCTGCTGCCAGCAACCGCCTACTCCGCGTCGATGATTTAGCCCCGGTTGCCACCGAGTTCGGGCCCCAGCAGCCCACGCGCCCCGACTTCCAAGATGGTGCCACCAGCGGCAGCACTTTGCCTGACTACGCATACGACGATGCCGGCTCGCTCATCCGCGACCGAAACAAGGGCATTGACACTATTCGGTACAATCACCTGCACCTGCCAACCCGTATCGTGTGGGCCAACGGTAACCGACTGGAATTCCGATACACTGCCGCCGGGCAGAAAGTAGCTAAGCTAGCTACCCCCACCGGCAAGCCAACCGTGCGCACCGATTACCTAGGCGCCTGGCAATACGAAGGTGACTCGCTTCGGTGGCTGAACACCAGTGAGGGCCGTGCCCTACGCTTTGTCCAACGTAATGCCGCCGGCCAGCCCGTAACGCGTTACAGCTACGAATACACCATCAAAGACCACCTGGGCAACCTGCGCGTAGCCTTCCGCCCCGGCGACCGGGCTCGGTACCGTGCTACCCTGGAGCCAGCCTTAGCTGATCAGGAAGAAGCACAGTTCGATTACGTGCGCGAAACTCGCTTCCAGACGGCCGATGCCGCCGCCGGCCAATACGTCGCTCGCTTAAATGCTGCGCTAGGTAAGCCTATTGGCCCATTGAAAACTTTAACTGTGCGCAAAGGGGACACGCTACAGATTGAAGCCTTCGGGCGTTACGATCAGCCCGTGCACAACGTCAGCTACGGCTTTTCGCTGTTGAGCTTCGTCTCCTCGTTGCTGCAGCAGCCTGCCGTCCCCCCTGCCACCGGCGACGGTCAGACAGCCCGCCAACGTGCATTACCCTTTCTGGGTATTGGATTAGCCTTTGTGCCCCAACTTGTTCAACTTACCAATGGGGTGCCCCGCGCTTACCTCCGGGCGCTGGTGTTTGACAAAGATTCTACGTTACTTACCAGCTATACACAACAGCTCACTATGGCTGCCAACGGCAATTATCAACGGCTCAGCATTGACCTGACTGCTCCGCAGGATGGTTTCGTGCAGACTTTCGTTGGCAATGAGAGTGATGCAGACGTATGTTTTGATGATGTCAGCATTGAGTACCGACCGACGCTGCTGGTGCAAGAGAATCAGTATGATCCGTTTGGGTTGGATTTAGTCGGTTTGCTTAAATTCACTGAAAATGAAAATAGATTTAATTTTAGTGGTAAAGAGAGTCAATATGAATTTGGTCTTAATTGGAAAGATTATGGCGCACGCGAATATGATGCTGCGTTAGGGAAATGGCATGTCGCTGATCCACTATCTTCAGATGAGCCATCCTGGAGCTCATATAGGTCTTTCTTTAACAATCCAATTAAAAATATAGATCCTAATGGTATGTTGGAAGGTGAATATCGTGATAGGGAAGGAAATAATTTAGGCAGTGATGGTATTAAGGATAATAAAATATACCTGTTGAACGAGGGGGTAAGGGCTAAAACTGAGAATTGCAATGTTAATTGGGGTGGCCAGTTGTCAGAGAAACATGCTCAGGAACTCAAAAAAAACTCAACAGAGGTTTGCGGGCTCATAATTATGAATAGAGTGGAAGAGGGTAGTGATTATACTATAAGCAACCTTTCAACGACAGGTGCAACAACTGGAGATAAACCTGTAAGCGGGTATACTCTAGAACCAGCTGGGCCTTCAACTGATGAAAGCGGGAAAGATAGACGTATACCAGAAGGAGTCTATGATATAAATAATTTTGCAAGCAAGAAAAACCCCGATAATTTTATTGTATCAAATGACAGAGTTTCAAAAAGTAGGGCGATATTGTTCCATCTTGGGAACACTGGTGGTGAAACAGAAGGATGTATTATGCCTGGGAGTGCAAAAAGTGCTGGCGCTGTTTGGAAAAGTGGCCCTAAAATGGATGAAATCAGAAAATATATAAAGAGCAAAGGCTCCGAAAACGTTAAATTGATTGTAAATAATCAGATAGATAAGTAAAATGCGAATTGCTGCGACGATATTTTTATATTTATTATGTGCTGTTTTCGAAGTAGCACATGGGCAAGTTAGTTTGTGTATGAATGAATCGAATCGTGCAAGAGCATTAAAACTTAAAAAAGCTTACATTGATAATAACTGTTTGGTTTTTTTTAATTGTTTTCCAAAATCGTTTAGCGACCTATGTGCCATATATGATTATAAGGAATATGACGAATCGTGTAATTTATATAGTTTTTACGACAAACATATCGATTATTTATTTAATTGCAAAAAAATATATAAAAAAGAGGTTTTGATCGATAAAATTATATTGATTTCTATTGATGGTGAATGGCGGGCAGATGCTATAGGCTTATTTCAAGCTAATGAACGAAAATTGATAATTAATAATACAGATATATTTTTGCGTGAATTAAACAAGAGGTCTAATTCGGAGCAAAGGTCTTTGTGGCATTTTATATTTGATGGGTCTCCACCGCATGATAAACAGATTAGAGAGCTATATAAAACTTTATTCGTCTTGGTTTCTAAAAAGGATGCTTTACAGGCACGAATAATGAAAGAGGAGTTTTATAAAATGTATCATTGAAATAAAAAAAAGCACCGCTCACTATATTAGTGGGCGGCGCTTTTTTTTGTAGCGGGGACGAGATTTGAACTCGTGGCCTCAGGGTTATGAATCCTGTGCTCTAACCAACTGAGCTACCCCGCCCTGTTTTGGTGCCGCAAAGGTAAAGCGAAGATTTAACGCAGTGCAAGCTTTGACGGAAAAAAAAGCCGTGTATCTTGCCGCTACTCCCCAATCTGGCTGATTGCCAGCTAGACAAATTTCCGCTTCTCTCGCTGCCCTATGCCCATTTCCGCTACTCGCTCCAAGCACCGCTTCGTGCAGGAATACCCCGTCAATGCCTCGGCTAAGATCCTTTATCCTTACCTCGCTTCGGCTTCCGGACTGCGCCAATGGTTCTGCCAAGACGTTCAAATGGTGAACCCCCACATCTTTAACTTCGTGTGGGACAACCAGCCTCACCTCGCCGAAATCACCTCCCAGCGTACCAACCGTTCGGTGCGGTTCGTGTTCCTCGGGCCCGAGCGCCGGCACATGCCCGATGCCAATTACCTTGACTTCACCATCGAGTCTTCGGAACTGACGCAAGAGGTGTTCTTGCGTGTTGTCGACTACTCCGAGGAAACCGACGACGTGGAGCTGACCGAAATGTGGGATAACCTCGTGCAGAACTTGCGCGAACAGGTAGGGGGCTGAGCCACTTTTTTCAGTATCGTATTGTTCCGAAAGGAGCGGAGCCATCCCGATGCCGGGATGGAGCCGCTCCTTTTTTAGTCCCTAACCGATTGACGGCGCCGCGGCGACGTACCTTTGCGGCCGTTTTCGGCGTTAAGGAGCCCTCTGAAGTGGCTTGCTGCTGGTTATGAAGAAAATAGATAAGCTGATCCTGCAGGCCTTTATCGGGCCGTTTCTGCTCACGTTTGCGGTGGTAGAGTTCGTTTTCCTTACCCAAACGATGATGAAGTACCTCGACGACCTCGTCGGGAAGGATTTGGGTACGGGCGTGATTCTGCAGCTGCTGATGTATTTCAGCGTGCTCATCGTGCCCATTTCGCTGCCGTTGGCGGTGCTGCTGTCGTCGCTGATGACCTACGGCAACCTGGGGGAGCACCACGAGCTAACGGCCATCAAGACCTCGGGCGTGTCGTTGACGCGGATTCTGCGACCGGTGATGCTGTTCAGCGCCCTGCTGGCCGGCTTCGCGTTCTGGTTCAACAACACCATCGTGCCCAAGGCCAATCTGAAAGCCTACAGCCTGCTCTGGGACGTACGCCAGCAGAAATTAGCCTTGGATATCCGGCCGGGGGTGTTCTACAGCGGCATTCCGGGCTATACCATCAAGGTCAACAGCAAGGGCGGCGAAAACGGGGAGAACCTCTACGGGGTCATGATCTACGACCACAGCGGCAGCAGCGGCAACGTGGCCATGGTACTGGCCGACTCCGGCCGCATGGCCACCCGCTACGACGGACAATACCTGGCGCTGGAGCTTTTCAACGGCCGCAAGTACGTGGAGCAGCCCTCGGCCCGCGACCGATCCGGCGCCGGCTTCGTGCAACAGAAGTTTGACCGCACCGACATCATTTTCTCGCTGGCCTCGTTCAGCCTCGACCGCACCAAGGAGGACTTGTTCAAAGAAAACAAGATCATGCTCACGCTGCCGCAGCTGCGCGGCTTCGTCGATTCCATGAGCGTGGTGCTCAACAAGGAGCGGCGCCAGGCAGGGATGCAGCTGAATCCGTATTTTCTCTACCAGCGCTTCGATACGACCGGCCAAGCCTACGACCGGCGGACCGCCAGCTGGCAAGTGCCGGCCACCAAAATGCCGGCGCCCTCAGCTGCCGTGCTAGAGTCGGCGGCCAACCGGGCCCGCAACTTGCGCTCCTTCATGACCACGTACTCGGAACGGTTGGGCAGCACGGCCCGCGAGATGGGCAATTACCGCATCGAAATTTTCCGCAAGTACACCCAGTCGGTGGCCATTCTGATCATGTTCCTGATCGGGGCGCCGCTGGGGGCCATTATCAAGAAAGGTGGCTTGGGCGTGCCGGTGCTCGTCTCGATTCTGTTCTTCATCATTTTCTACGTCGTGTCCATCATCGGGGAGAAGTACGGCCGCGAAGCCGTGATGCCGGTGGGCGTGGGCATGTGGATGTCCAACTTCGTGCTGCTGCCGGCCGGGCTGTTTTTCCTCTACCAAGCGCGCCGCGACTCCAGTCTATTCGAGGTTGATTTCTGGCTGCGCCTCTCGCGCAAGCTGCCGAAGTGGTTCGTGCGCAAGCCCGCGCCGGTGACGACGGCAGGGTAGAGGCACCGCCGCCCGTAGATGGAAAGGGTTCGGCCAGGCAACTTGCCCGGCCGAACCCTTTTTCCGCCCTGCCGACGCGTTATTGCAGCTGTATTCCGTCCAATGGACCGAATATTTTCTTACCTTTGCGCTACGCCTAGCTATGTTGCCGGCGTATACCCTTTTTCACACTTCTTAATCCAAGACGGGGCTTTCTCCCTATCTGCCGATGAAACTCACTACCGAAGCCAAGCAGGCAATCTTCGAACAGCACGGCGTTGCGAAGACCAAAACCGACACCGGTTCGGCCGAATCGCAAATCGCGCTGTTTACCACGCGTATCTCGCACCTGACGGAGCACCTGAAAGTCAACAAGAAAGACTTCTCGACCCGTCTGGGCCTGCTCAAGCTGGTAGGTAAGCGCCGTCGTCTGCTGAACTACCTGCAGCAGCGCGACATCAACCGCTACCGCGCCATCATTAAGGAGCTGGGCATCCGCAAGTAACTCACTCCAGAAAGCAGGGAGCCCGCCGGCCGGGTTCCCTGCTTTTTTTGCGTTGCCCGGCACACTCTTGTTGGCCGGGCACGTTAGTTTTAAACGAGCCGGAAACCCCGGGCCACTGCGCTGGCCCGGCTTCGCTGCCAAACACGCTGTTCCAACCCCAAGCTACCCCTGAAGGAATGCCTCCTTACAACGCGGTTACCAAACACATTACCCTGCCCGACGGTCGGCAGATTTCCCTCGAAACCGGCAAGCTGGCCAAGTTCGCCGACGGCGCCGTCGTCGTGCGCCTCGGCGACGCGATGCTGCTGGCCACGGTCGTTTCGCAGCCCTCGCAGCGCGAAGGCGTGGACTTCCTGCCGCTGTCGGTGGATTACCAGGAGAAATTCGGCGGCGCCGGCAAGATTCCCGGTTCCTTCCAGCGCCGCGAAGGCCGCCTGTCGGACTACGAAGTGCTGGTATCCCGCCTCGTGGACCGCATCCTGCGCCCGATGTTCCCCAAGGACTATCACTACGAGGTGCAGGTGATGATTTCGCTGATTTCGGCCGATAAGGACGTGCAGCCCGATGCCCTGGCCGCCCTGGCCGCGTCGGCCGCCCTCTCGGTTTCCGATATTCCATTTGCTGGCCCCATCTCCGAAGTGCGCGTAGCCCGCATCGACGGCCAGCTGCAAATCAACCCCAAGACCGCCGACATTGCCCGCGCCGACATCGACCTCATCGTAGGGGCGACCATCGACTCGGTGGCCATGGTGGAAGGCGAGATGAACGAAGTGAGCGAAGAGGAAATGGTGGAAGCCATTGCCTACGCCCACGAAGCCATCAAGGAGCAAGTGCGCGTGCAGCAGGAACTCGGCCAGGCCGTGGAGAAGTCGCACGTGAAGCGCGAGTATCCCAAGTACGACGAAAACGAGGAGCTGAAGCAGCAGATTAACGAAGCCGTGTATCAGGCTGCTTATGAGGTTGCTAAGTCGGGCAATCCGAGCAAGGCTGGCCGCAAGGAAGGCTTCTCGGCCATCAAGAAGCCGCTGCTGGAAAAGCTGCTGGCTGAGAACCCCGAGCTGGACCTGAAAATGTTCGGCCGCTACTACGGCTCGGCCGAGAAGAAGGCCATTCGTGACATGATGATCAAGGAGCGCACCCGCCTCGACGGTCGTCAGCTGACGGAAATCCGCCCCATCTGGTCGGAGGTGAACTACCTGCCCGGCGCCCACGGCTCGGCCCTATTTACCCGCGGCGAAACCCAGTCGCTGACTTCGGTGGCCCTGGGTACCAAGCTCGACGAGCAGATTGTGGATTCGGCCATGGTGTCGGGCTACAACAAGTTCTTGCTGCACTACAACTTCCCGGCCTTCTCGACCGGCGAGGTGAAGCCCAACCGCGGCCCCGGCCGCCGGGAAGTGGGCCACGGCAACCTGGCCATGCGCTCCATCAAGAAGGTGCTGCCCTCGGAAGACGAAAACCCCTACACCATCCGCGTGGTGTCGGATATCCTGGAGTCGAACGGCTCCTCGTCCATGGCTACCGTCTGCGCCTCGTCCATGGCGCTGATGGACGCTGGCATCAAGCTCAAGGCCGCCGTTTCGGGCATTGCCATGGGCCTGGTGCAGGACAAGGAAACCGGGGAGTACGCCGTGCTGTCGGACATCCTCGGCGACGAAGACCACCTCGGCGACATGGACTTCAAAGTGACGGGCACCGAGAAGGGCATCGTGGCTTGCCAGATGGACATCAAAATCCAGGGCCTGTCGAACGAAATCCTGACCAAGGCCCTGCATCAGGCTCGTGAGGGCCGCCTGCACATCCTGGGCGAAATGGCCAAGACCATCAGCGAAACCGCCGCTGACCTGAAGCCCCACACCCCGCGCTCCACCAAGATTCTGGTCGACAAGGAGTACATCGGCGCCATCATCGGCCCGGGCGGCAAAGTGGTGCAGCAGATTCAGAAGGACACCAACGCCACCATCACCATCGAGGAGAAGGACGAGAAGGGCCACGTGTACATCTACACCTCGAACGCCGACGACATGGCGGCCGCAGTAGCCCGCATCCGCGGTATTGCTGCTACCCCCGAGGTAGGCGAGACGTACAGCGGCACGGTTCGCTCGATCCAAGCCTACGGCGCGTTCGTGGAGTTTATGCCCGGCAAGGACGGCCTGCTGCACATCTCGGAAGTGAGCTACGACCGTCTGCCCTCGCTGGAAGGCGTGCTGACAGTGGGCCAGGAAGTGAAGGTGCAACTGGTAGAGGTTGACAAGAAGACCGGCAAGTTCCGTTTGTCGATGAAGAGCCTCATGCCGAAGCCGGAAGGCTACGTGGAACCGTCGGAGCGCCCCGAGCGCCCGGAACGCGGTGACCGTCCGGACCGCGGCCCGCGCCCCGACCGGGGCCCGCGTCCGGAGCGCGGCGAGCGTCCCGAGCGTTTCAACCGCTAATTCCGTAGGAAGGCCATAATTGCTTGATGCGAACTTTCGGTCAGATGGTGCTGTTAGCCCCATCTGACCGAGGTTCCCGTCAAGAAACTCTCTCAAGAAGACCAACCTGCACCTTTTTACCCTTCGCGCCCGTCTACAATGAGACAGCTAAAAATCAGCAAGCAGATTACCAACCGCGAAAGCCAGTCGCTGGACAAGTACCTCCAGGAGATTGGTAAGGTCGATCTGCTCACTCCCGACGAGGAGGTAACGCTGGCGCAACGCATCAAGGAAGGCGACCAGCAGGCGCTGGAAAAGCTCACCAAGGCCAACCTCCGTTTCGTGGTGTCGGTGGCCAAACAATACCAGAACCAAGGTCTGTCGCTGGGCGATTTGATCAACGAGGGCAACCTCGGCCTGATCAAAGCCGCCAAGCGCTTCGACGAAACCCGCGGCTTTAAGTTCATCTCCTACGCCGTATGGTGGATTCGCCAGTCGATTCTGCAGGCGCTGGCCGAACAGTCGCGCATCGTGCGTCTGCCCCTGAACCGCGTTGGCTCGCTGAACAAAATCAGCAAGTCGTTCTCGGAACTGGAGCAGAAATTCGAGCGGGAGCCTTCGCCGGAGGAAATTGCCGAAGTACTGGAGCTGACCACCTCGGAAGTGGTGGATACGCTCAAGATTTCGGGCCGCCACGTGTCGGTGGACGCGCCGTTCGTGCAGGGCGAAGAAAACCGCCTGCTCGACGTGCTCGAAAACGAGGACGAGGAGTCGCCCGACATGGGCCTGATGAACGACTCGCTGCGCAAGGAAGTGCAGCGTGCCCTCAGCACGCTCACCAAGCGCGAGGCTGACGTGATTACGCTGTACTTCGGCCTCAACGGCGAGCATTCGCTGACCCTGGAGGAAATCGGCGAGAAGTTCAACCTGACCCGCGAGCGGGTGCGCCAGATCAAGGAAAAGGCTATCCGCCGCCTGCGCCACACCTCGCGCAGCAAGGCGCTGAAGCCCTACCTGGGCTAAGCAACCTTCCTAGTTTTTGCCAGCATCGAAAACCCCGGCCGTACGGTCGGGGTTTTTGTTTGACCAAAGTGGCAGGTGGCTGCTTGGGCACTCCTGTCATAATGGTACTATTCGGCCATTCAGCCACCACCTAACGCGGGTAGTACGAGTTTTGACTAGTACTTCCGCGGCGGGCCTTACCTTTGCCGCTCCTTACGGAATTCGCTTTTTCATCTCATGGAGAATACTGCCGCAGAACACGTCAAGTGTCTGATTATTGGGTCGGGGCCGGCGGGCTACACCGCCGCCATTTACGCCGCCCGCGCCAACATGGCGCCCGTCATGTACCAAGGTCTGCAGCCCGGTGGGCAGCTGACCATCACCAACGACGTGGAGAATTTCCCCGGCTACCCCGACGGCATCATGGGGCCGGAAATGATGGAGGACCTGAAAAAGCAGGCCGCCCGCTTCGGCACCGATATCCGCTACGGCATTGCCACCTCAGTGGACTTCTCGGGGCACCCGCACCGCGTGACCATCGACGAGAAGCACACGCTGACCGCGGACGCCGTCATCATCGCCACGGGGGCCTCGGCCAAGTGGCTGGGGCTGGAGTCGGAGGCGCGGCTGAACGGCTCGGGCGTATCGGCTTGCGCCGTGTGCGACGGGTTCTTCTACCGCGGCAAGGACGTGGCCATTGTGGGCGCCGGCGACACGGCGGCCGAGGAAGCTACCTACCTGGCCAACCTCTGCAACAAAGTGTACATGCTGGTGCGCAAAGGGGAGATGCGTGCCTCCAAGATCATGCAGAAGCGCGTGCTCGACAACCCCAAGATTGAGGTGCTGTTCGACACGGCCACCGACGAAATCCTGGGGGAGCACGCCGTGGAAGCGGTGCGGGTGAAAAACCTTGTGACCCACGAAACGCGCGAAATTCCGATTCACGGCTTCTTTGTGGCTATTGGGCACGAGCCGAATTCGAGCATCTTCCGCGAGTACCTGCACCACGACGAGCAGGGCTACCTGAAGACCATTCCGGGCACGAGCAAGACCAACGTTGACGGCGTGTTTGCCTGCGGCGACGTGCAGGACTTCGTGTACCGGCAGGCCGTGACGGCCGCCGGCACTGGCTGCATGGCGGCCTTGGACGCCGAGCGGTACTTGGCGGCGCTGGGCGTGCACTAAGCTGTTCTGAGTTCCTCCCGCCCGTCATGTCGAGCTTGTCGAGGCATCTCGCTCGGGTAGTAATGTGCTCGTTGAACGAAAAGATTACCGGCAGATGTCAGCACGCGAGATGCCTCGGCTTCGCCCGGCATGACGTTCTGGTAGAGTAGACTTTCCCTGGCAGAATACTAAAAATTGGATTTGACCGTTGCAACGGGCCGGCTTGCCTTCTGGGCGAGGCGGCCCGTTTTGCTTAGCTTCCGTACCTTTGCGGGCTCCCGAGGGCTGCGCCGGTGAGCGTGGCCCGCGGGGACGTCCACCCAGTCCTATTGCACTTGTCAACTGCCTTCAAATTCTGGCTGCTCGGCTTGCTGGCTCTCCTGTTGAGCTTTGCTCCCGAAGCGGCCCAGGCGCAGCGCCGCCGCACGCCCCGGCCCAAGGCCAAAGCGGGCACGCCCAAAGATTTTTTCAAGATCCGCGCGCCCAAGATTCGCTACGTACGCCCCGATACGTCGGTGGTCGTGGAAACCGAAGAGCTGCCCGACGACAATTCCGAGGCGGCCAAGTCGGTGTTTAAGCCGGCCAAACCCCTGAGCATCGTCAGCGAGGATACCAGCACACTCAACCTGGGCCAGCAGAGCATCGTGGAAATGTCGGAGGAAGTCCTGATTGACTCCTCGTGGATCAAGGTCGCGGGCTACTATTCCATCTGGGATACGCGCTACGTAAACCCCTACCGCCGCGACCCACGCAACTACCGCGACACCCTCACGTTGCACCTGACCGACCCGGCCCGGCAGCGCCTGGCCAAGATGCCGCTCAACACCACCCCCGTCACGTCCGGCTTCCGCTTCCGCGGCTACCGCTGGCACTACGGCGTGGACCTGGACCTGGAAACCGGCGACTCCGTGAAGGCCGCGTTCGACGGCGTGGTGCGCGTGGTGAACTGGGACGGTGGCGGCTACGGCAACTACATCGTAGTGCGCCACTACAACGGCTTGGAGACGGTATACGGGCACCTAAGCAAGCAGCTGGTCAAGCCCGGCACCTTCGTGAAAGCCGGTGAACTGATCGGCAAGGGCGGCAGCACCGGGCGCAGCACCGGCTCGCACCTGCACTACGAGGTCCGCTACGAGGGTAACCCCATCAACCCCGAGGAGATTTACAACTTCCCGGAGTACCAGCTCAAAAAGGAAAACCTGGCCATTACCGCCGCGCTGTTCAACTACGCTGGGCAGGCCGCGCGCATGAAAGCGGCTGTGCAGGCCCGCAGCAGCCGCTCGGGGCAGCCCTCGGCCGCCCGCCGCACCGTGTCGCACCGCGTCCGGCCGGGCGACACGCTTTCGGAAATTGCCGACAAGTATGGCGTGTCGCAGGCCCAAATCCGGCGCCTGAACGATATTTCGGGCAAAACCACCCTGCGCGTCGGTCGTACGCTGCGGATCAAATAACCATGGCTGAATTGCTAAATGGTCAAGTGGCGGCTCGTTCAACCGTGCGTTAGGACGAGCCGCCACTTGACCATTTAGGCATTTAACGATTCAAGAATGATGAAACTCGACATTCTGGTTTTGGCTTCGCACCCCGACGACGCGGAGCTGTGCGCCGGCGGCACCATAGCCGCGGCCATTGCGCAAGGCAAAAAAGTAGGCGTGGTGGACCTCACCCGCGGCGAGCTGGGCAGCCGGGGCACGCCCGAAACCCGGGCCCGCGAAGCCCAGGCCGCCTCCGAGCTGCTGGGCCTGAGCGTGCGCGACAACCTGGGCTTGCCCGACGGTTTCTTCCGCAACGACCGGGAGCATCAGCTGCCCATCATCCGGGCCGTGCGCCGCTACCAGCCCGACATCGTGCTCTGCAACGCCGTCCACGACCGGCACCCCGACCACGGCCGCGGCTCGCAGCTGGCCTCCGAAGCCTGCTTCCTCGCGGGCCTGCGCATGATTGAGACGCTGGGCGAGGACGGGCAGTCCCAGGCCGCCTGGCGCCCCGGCCGGGTCTACCACTTCATCCAGGACCGCTACATCAAGCCCGATTTCGTCGTGGATATTTCGGCCCACTGGGAAACTAAGCGCGCCTCGGTGGCCGCCTACGGCTCGCAGTTCAACGTGGCCGCCGACGGGCAGCCGCACACCCACATTTCCTCGCCGGAGTTCTGGCACTTCGTGGAAGCCCGGGCCCGGGAGTTCGGCCACGCCATCGGGGTGGAGTTCGGGGAAGGCTTCACCGTCGAGCGCCCGATTGGCGTGCGGGATTTGGCGGGGTGGTTTTAGGCATTTTTACATAGATTCAGCTTTTCAGGCCCTTCGCATTTACCCTACCGTTTCGGTTTACCATGTCTCTAGTCACCAAAGCCAAAGTTGGAAGCCTGTTAGTTTTGGGGCTGCTGGCCTGTAAAAAGGAGCAGGCGGTTGAAAAGCCAGCTGAAAAGCCGGGGGAAGTGGTCGACGTCAGCAACCTGGCCGGGGGCAGCGGCCCGGGCTACGTCAACGGCCCCGGCAGCACTGCGCAGTTTGCCGCGCCGCAGGGCGTGGCCGTCGATGCGCAGGGCAATATTTATGTTGCCGAGGTCGGCAGCGCTGGCGTCCGCAAAATCACGCCTGCGGGTATGGTTTCCACCCTGAGCGGGGGAATGGGGCAGGGGTGGTTGGATGGAGCCTTGGCTTCGGCCCGTTTTTACACGCCCTTGGACGTAGCCGTCGACCGGCTGGGCAATTTGTACGTGGCGGACCATGGCGGCCACCGCATCCGCAAAATCACCAGCACCACCGTCAGTACGCTGGCCGGAACCGGGGTGGCCGGCTTTGCCGACGGCCCCGGGGCAACGGCGCAATTCAACGCGCCCAACGGCATTGCGGTGGACGCCCAGGGCGTGGTGTACGTGTCCGATTCGGAGAACTACCGCATTCGGAAGATCATGCCCGACGGCACGGTGTCGACCTTGGCCGGCACCGGCCAGCGCGGCATCGAGGACGGGCCCGCCAGCACCGCGCAATTTTCGAGTACGCAGGGCTTGGCCGTTGACGCGCAGGGCACGGTGTACGTCGCGGACGTAGCCGCCCACCGCATTCGGAAAATCCTGCCCAATGCTACCGTCACGACGGTAGCCGGCACCGGCACCGTCGGCTGGGCTGATGGCGCGGCCAGCAGCGCCAAGTTTTCCGGTCCCCGCGGCGTGACCCTTGACGCCGGCGGCAACCTCTACGTGGTTGACAGCAACAACAACTGCATCCGCAAGATTACGCCGGCGGGCCAAGTCAGCACCGTGGCGGGCACGCGCGCCCAGGGCTATGCCGACGGCCCCGGCGCTACCGCCCAATTCGATGCCCCCATCGACATTGCCTACGGGGGCAGCGGTACTTTTTACGTGAGCGAGTGGGGCCTGATTTCCGGAGCCCGGATTCGCAAGGTCACGGTGCAGTAGCCCATCCGTAAGCGCGTACCACCTGCGGGCGTGCCCTCAGCTGAACCCAAACAAAAGCGCCCGGCTGAAACCAGCCGGGCGCTTTTGTTTGCAGCTTGTCAGCATAGGCAGGCGCTACCGCCCCGCCAACCGGTTCTTCTTCCAGTTCGATACCGGCACGGCCGCGCCGCCTGCCGCCGCGCCGTTCGAGGCCATAGCGGCGCCTTTCTGCTCGGTGAGCAGCTTGGCGGCCAGCACGGCGGCTAGCCGGGCCAGCTCGGGGCTGGGCGTTTGCTGCAGTACGCTGGACTGGAAATGGTCCTTGATGAAGTTCGTGTCGAAGTCGCCGCTGACGAAGGCGGGGTGGCGCAGCACGTAGGTGCCGAAGCCCAGGGTGGTTTCGATGCCGGTAATCTGGTACTCCTCGATGGCGCGCAGCATGCGGGCTATGGCTTCCTGGCGGTTGGCGCCGTAGGTGACCAGCTTGGCAATCATCGGGTCGTAGTAGATGGGAATGTCCATGCCCTGCTCGAAGCCGTCGTCGACGCGCACGCCGGGGCCCTGGGGGCGCACGTAGGTTTGCAGGCGGCCGATGTCGGGTAGGAAGTTGTTCTGCGGGTCTTCGGCGTACACGCGCAGCTCCAGGGCGTGGCCGGTGATGCTCAGGTCTTCCTGGCGGAAGCTCAGCGGCTCGCCCTGGGCCACCTTGATCTGCTCCTTTACCAGGTCGAGGCCCGTAATCATTTCCGTGACGGGGTGCTCCACCTGCAGGCGGGTGTTCATTTCCAGGAAGTAGAAGTTGCGCTGGTCGTCGAGCAGAAACTCCACGGTGCCGGCCCCGGTGTAGTTGCAGGCCCGGGCCACGTCGACGGCGCAGCGGCCCATTTCGGCGCGCAGCGCGGGCGTGAGCACCGAGGAAGGTGCTTCCTCAATGACTTTCTGGTGGCGGCGCTGAATGGAGCATTCCCGCTCGAACAAATGCACAATGTTGCCGTGCTCGTCGCCCAGCACCTGGATTTCGATGTGGCGCGGGCCCGTCACGAACTTCTCGATAAACACCGACCCGTCGCCGAAGGCCGAGGTGGCTTCGTTGATGGCCAGCTGCATCTGCTCCTCGAACTCCGCGGCCGCGTGCACCAGGCGCATGCCCTTGCCGCCGCCGCCGGCCGAAGCCTTGATCAGGATGGGAAAGCCCACCTGCTCGGCAATGCGCTTGGCTTCTTCCACGTCGCTGATGGCCTCGGCCGTGCCGGGTACCAGCGGGATGTTGTAGGCCTGCACGGCCTGCTTGGCCGAGAGCTTGTCGCCCATGATGTTCATGGCTTCGGGCGAGGGGCCCACGAACGTAATGCCCGCTGCCTTCACCATGCGCGCAAAGTCGGCGTTTTCGGAGAGGAAGCCGTAGCCGGGGTGAATCGCGTCGACGCCCAACTCCTTGCAGACTTCGATGATTTTGTCGCCGCGCAGGTAGCTGTCCTTGGAGGCGGGCGGGCCCACGCAGACGGCTTCGTCGGCGTAGCGCACGTGCAGGGCATTGCGGTCGGCTTCGGAGTAGATGGCCACGGTTTGCAGGCCCATTTCGCGGGCCGAGCGCAGCACGCGCAGGGCAATTTCGCCGCGGTTGGCGACCAGGAGCTTGGTGATTTTTGTCATGCCGGAGGGGGGCAGGGGGAGGGAGCAGTGGATTAGGAAGGCCGAAAGTAATAGCTGAGGGGCAGAAGGCGGAAATTAAGGAGTCGGATAACGGTTGATGAAGAACGTCAGGTCGAGCTTGTCGAGAGAATCTCGCGTGCTGGCGTGGATAGGTGCCAGCACCAAGCAGCAGGACCTAACCAGCGTCAGCACGCGAGATTCCTCGCCTTCGCTCGGAATGACGTTTCACTGACTGCCGTTATCACAAGACGCCTCTATTCGCCATGCCGAATATCACGCGGCCTAACGCTCGTTGCCTGAGCGCGGTTTCGTAACTTGCGCCACATTTGGCCTGCGCCCTGAATGGCGTGGGCCAAACGGTTTTTCCGCTTACTCACCCAAAAAGCATCCCCGCGTGGACATTTTTGAGAGAATTGCCGCCAACCGCGGCCCGCTCGGCAGCCACTCGCACTACGCTCACGGCTACTTCACGTTCCCCAAGCTCGAAGGCGAAATCAAGCCGCGCATGATTTTCCGCGGCAAAGAGGTTCTGACCTGGAGCCTGAACAACTACCTGGGCCTGGCCAACCACCCCGAGGTGCGCAAGGCCGACGCCGCCGCCGCCGCCGAGTTCGGCATGGCCCTGCCGATGGGCGCCCGCATCATGAGCGGCAACTCCAACTACCACGAGCAGCTGGAGCGCGAACTGGCCGAGTTCATCCAGAAGGACGACGTGCTGCTGCTCAACTTCGGCTACCAAGGTGTGGTAAGCATCATCGACTCCTTGGTGTCGCGCCACGACGTCATCGTGTACGACGCCGAGTCGCACGCCTGCATCATCGACGGGGTGCGCCTGCACGCGGGCAAGCGCTTCGTGTTTCCGCACAACGACATGGCGGGCCTGGAGAAGCAGCTGGAGCGCGCCAAGCGCATCACCGACGAAACGGGCGGCGGCATCCTCGTGATTACCGAGGGCGCCTTCGGCATGTCGGGCAACCAGGGCGACCTGAAGTCCATCGTGGCGCTGAAGAGCAAGTGGAACTTCCGCCTGTTCGTCGACGACGCGCACGGTTTCGGCACGATGGGCGCTACGGGCGCCGGTACGGGCGAAGAACAGGGCGTGCAGGACGGTATCGACCTTTATTTTTCGACGTTTGCCAAGTCCATGGCCAGCATCGGCGCCTTCGTGGGCGGCCCCGAGCCGGTAATTGAATATTTGCGCTACAACATGCGTAGCCAAATCTTCGCCAAATCCCTGCCCATGCCGCTGGTAGTGGGTGCGCTGAAGCGCCTGGAGCTGCTGCGCAGCCAGCCGGAATTGAAAGAAAACCTCTGGACCATCGTGCGCGCCCTGCAATCGGGCCTGCGCGAGAAGGGCTTCAACATCGGCACCACCACCACCCCGGTGACCCCGGTGCTGCTCAACGGCGAAATTCCCGACGCCACGGCCCTAACCTTCGATTTGCGAGAGAATTACGGCATTTTCTGCTCCATCGTGGTGTACCCGGTGGTGCCCAAGGGCGTGATTATGCTGCGTCTGATTCCGACGGCCGCTCACACGCTGGCCGACGTCGACCAGACCATCAGCGCCTTCGAAGCCATTGCCGCCAAGCTCGACAAGGGCCTTTACTCAAAACAGCCCGCAACGGCCTAAAACGCCCTTTTGCGTCGTAAGCCCAGCCGCCCGTTGCTAACGCAGCGGGCGGCTTGTTTTTTGTATTTAATCAAGAGAATTGAGTAAGGATAAAAAACCTAAAATGCAGATTTTGGGTGGTGAAATTGCCCCGTACGGCCTCCAATCGGCGTTGAAAAATTTTTTCGAAAATTAGCTTTGATTTGAAATGCCCGTATATTAGCCACGGTCAAACCCTTGTTTCACACCACTAACCCCCCTTCCTTTCTCATGGCTAACAATTTTGGCAAACTCCGGGACCTCGTTCACTCGCTGGAAGCTGACTTCGAGAAGTTCTACGACAAAGGCAATTCGGCTGCTGGTACCCGCGTACGCAAAGGCATGCAGGAGCTGAAGAACATGGCGCAGGAAATCCGCGCCGAGGTGCAGAACACCAAGAACAGCGCCACGGGCGACAAAGCTGCCGCTCCGGCCGCTAAGGCTGCTCCGGCCAAGAAAGCTGCTGGCGCTGCCGGCGGTGCCGCGAAGAAAGCCGCTCCGGCCAAGAAGAAGTAAGTTCTCGGGGCGGCCCGGTCACGCCGCCCGCTTACTCCTCCAAACGCAAACGGGCGCCTGGTGCAAACCAGGCGCCCGTTTCGTTTTCCTACCCGCGCCGACTACTCGGTCAGCTTGATCAGGTAGTAGTTCTTTTTGCCCTTCTGGGCCACGATGTACTGGCCCAGCAGCAGCGGCACCGCGGCGGCCTGCTGTTCCACCGTCACTTTCTCGCGGTTCAGGCTCACGCCGCCGCCCTGAATCATCTTGCGCGCTTCGCCCTTGCTCGGAAAGATGGTGCTGCCCGCCAGCTCGCCGAGCAGGCCGACCATGTTGTGCTCGGCCAGCGCGGCGCGCGGCACTTCGACCCTGGGCGAGCCGGCGAAGACGTCGAGCAGGGTGGCTTCGTCGAGCGAGGCCAGGTCGCCGCCGCCGAACAGGACCTGGGAAGCCGACACGGCCGCCTCGTAGGCCGCTTGCCCGTGCACGCGGATGGTCACGTCCTGGGCCAGGGCCTTTTGCAGGGTGCGCAGGTGCGGGGCCTGGGCGTGCTCGGCTTCCAGCGCTTCGATTTCTTCCTGGCTGAGCAGGGTGAACACGCGGATCAGGCGGGGCACGTCGGCGTCGGCGGCGTTGAGGAAGAACTGGTAGAACTGGTAGGGCGAGGTCATCGAGGCGTCGAGCCAGACGGTGCCCGTCTCCGACTTGCCGTACTTAGTGCCGTCGGCTTTGGTGATGAGCTGGCCGGTGAGGGCGTAGGCTTTGCCCTCACCGCCCGACATGCGGCGGATGAGCTCGGTGCCGGTGGTGATGTTGCCCCATTGGTCCGAAGCGCCCATCTGCAGGGTCACGCCCAAGGTCTTGTAGAGGTGCTGGAAGTCGTAGCCCTGCAGCAGCTGGTAGCTGAACTCGGTGTAGCTGATGCCCTCGGCGCCGGTGTCCTCGTTGCCGCCGATGCGGCGCTTCACCGAGTCCTTGGCCATCATGTAGTTCACCGTCAGGTGCTTGCCCACTTCGCGCAGAAACTGCAGGAAGCCAAACTCCTTGAACCAGTCGTAGTTGTTCACGACCAGCGCGCCGGTGGGCGAGTCGTCGAAGGTCAGAAACTTTTCCAGCTGGGCCCGGATGCCGGCCTGGTTGGCGCGCAGGGTGGTTTCGTCGAGCAGGTTGCGCTCGGCCGACTTGCCCGACGGGTCGCCGATCATGCCGGTGGCGCCGCCCACCAGGGCCACGGGCCGGTGGCCGGCGCGCTGCAGGTGCACCAGCAGCATGATGGTGGCCAGGTTGCCGATGTGCAGGGAGGCGGCCGTGGGGTCGAAGCCGATGTAGGCGGAGACGGGCGCGCTGGTCCGCAGGTGCTCGTCGGTGCCGGGCATCATGTCGTGAAACATGCCGCGCCAGCGCAGTTCGTCGATAAGGTTCATGTAGGAGTCAGTTGCGGGTTGTCAGTGGTCGGGTAGCAGGGGCAGCACGGACTGGCCCCTCGCCCCGGCCACTGTCAACTGTATTCGGGGCAAAGGTAAGCGGCCGCGGCGCTGTGGCGCGCATCGGCGCTATTCAAAGCCTTCCTGGGCTTCTTTGATGCGTGTGCGCACAAAGCCCAGAAACGCAGGTTTGGGGTGCCGGTACAGAATGACCTCGCCGCCCCGGATGCGGGCGTACGGGTTGCGGACGCGGCCCACGATGTCGTTGTGCTCGAACATCCGGGGCAGGTTGTCGTCCGGGCCGCCTTCGTTGGCATACACGATGGCGCTGATGGTATCGGGCTGGGGCATCCAGTAGGAGTTCGACCCGTTGAGGGAGTAACACCGCGGCAGGCCCAGCGCCGGGCCGTACCAGTTCAGGGCCCCGGCTTGCCCGTAGTTGTCGGCGTAGACGATGCAGTGGGCGCGCTCGGCGGGCGGCAGCTTCGCCAGGGCCTGCTGCACCAGCGGGGCGTACTCGTCCCAGCCGTGCATGTCGGCCACGTCCTGGGGCAAGGCGTGCTGCCGGCCGTCTTCCCAGCGCGTGAGGGCCTCCACGGGCAAGCCCTGGACGTAGCGGGCCAACTGCTCTACCGATAACACCGGCAGCAGCGCGGGAACGATGGGCAGGGTCAGCAGCACGCCCAGGGCCATGGCGCCCAGCAACGCCACGCGGCTTTTGCGCTCCAAAAACACCGCGCCCAGGGCCATTAGCGGCGGGTACACGGCGGCGGCGTAGTAGTTTTTGCCGCGGCTGAGTACGAGCAGCGCGATGACGAAGCCGTAGGCCAGGGCCAGCGGGCGGTAGGGCCTACCGGCGGGCGTGAAGCAGAACCAGAGCCCGGCCAGCCAGAGCAGGGCCCCGGCCAGCGTCATGGGCAGCTGCTCCACGAGGAAGCTGACCGGCGAGACGTGGGTGAGCTGGGTTTCCTGCAGCTTGTGCATGTGCCCGAGCACCGGCCAATGGTGCGTGGCCTGCCAGACAAGGTTGGGCAGAAAAATCAAGGCGGCTAGCCCGACGGCGCCCCAAAACCAGCGCGTGGCCAGCCAGGGCCGTTCGGCGGGCGTGAGCAGCAGGGCTAGCAGCAGGGCCAGCATGTAAAACGCGGTGGTGTACTTGGCCAGCAGCCCCAGCCCGATGGCCGCGCCCAACCCGAGCAGCAACCGCGGCTCGTGGGTGCGCACGAAGCGCAGCACCAGGTAGCCGTAGAGCGTCCAGAAAAATACGTCGAGGAAGTTGGGCTGAAACAGGCCGTGCATGGCCAGGTACACCGGCGCCAGCGCCACCGCCAGGCCCGCCGCCAACTGCGCCCCGCGTCGCCCGCCGGCCTCGCGCGCTACCAAGCCGGTGAGCAGCACCGTCAGGCCGCCGAATAGGGCCGGGAAGAACTTCACCCCGATAATGCTGTGCCCGAACACGGCCTGCGCCAACCACGACAGCGGCGCCAGCAGCGGCGGAATTTCCTTGTAGCCCCAGGCCAGGTGGTGGGCCATGTCGAGGTAGAGGTACTCGTCGCGGTGCAGGCCGTAGCGGCCCGAGAGCAGCAGCTGCAGGAGAAACTTGGCGGCGGCCAGCCCGAGCAGGGCCGGGGCCAGGCGCACCGGGCGGGCCGCCAGCGGCGGAGCAGAAACGGGCATATCTTTGCAAGTGGTGAACTTGTGAGAGGGTGAAATAGGGAGTTGACGTTCAACTTACCTAGCGCCAGCCCCGCAAACTCACCATTTCACCGTCTCACCAGCTCCCCGAAGATGCCCGTCCTTTCCGCCGACCAGATCATGCCGCAGCTCCAGAAGGGGCAGTTTCAGCCGGTGTACTTTCTGCAGGGGGAAGAGCCGTACTACATCGACTTGGTGTCGGACTTCATCGAGAAGAACGCGCTGAGCGAGCCGGACAAGGGCTTCAATCAGGTCGTGCTCTACGGCAAGGACACCGATATTCCGACGGTGCTCGGCCAGGCGCGGCGCTTTCCGATGATGGCCGAGCGCACCGTGGTCATCGTGAAGGAAGCCCAGAACCTGCCCGGGCTCGATTCCGACGCCGGACAGACCATGCTCGACGCCTACCTGAAGAACCCGCTGCCGAGCACGGTGCTCGTGTTTGCCCACAAGCACAAAACCCTGGACGGGCGCAAGAAGCTCGGCAAGGCCGTCACGGAGCACGCCGTGCTGATGACCTCCGACAAGCTGCGCGACTACCAGGTGCCGCAGTGGCTGCAGGCGACGATGAAGCAGCGCCAGCGCCCCATCCACGACGACGCGGTGCAGCTGCTGAGCGAGTACATCGGCCCGGACCTGGCCCGGCTGCTGGGCGAAATCCAGAAAATCGAGCTGAACCTGCAGCCCGGCCAGCCCATCGACGCGGCCACGGTGCAGCGCATGGTGGGCATCAGCAAGGACTACAACATCTTCGAGCTGCAAAAAGCCCTGCTGCTGCGCGACATCCTGAAGGCCAACCGCATCATCCAGCACTTCGCCCTCAACCCCAAGGACAACCCGCTCATTCCGAACCTGACCATCCTCTTCAACTTCTTCCTGCGCCTCTTGCAGCTGCACACCGTGCCAAACCCCTCGCCGGCCGACTGGAAGAAAATCGGCGTCAACAACGGCTACGCCCAGAAAGAGTACCAGCAGGCGCTGAAGGTGTTTTCTTACCAGCGCACCCGCGACATCATTCGCCTAATCCGCCGGGCCGATTTGCAGAGCAAGGGCGTGGAAGCCGGTTCCATGTCGGAGGCCGACATCCTGCAGGAACTGGTATTTATGATTCTGCACCCGCAGGTGCCGGTGGCGGCGGTACTCAACTAAGCCGGCCCATGCACTACGATCTGCAACACCTGCAGCGCCACCTGGAAGGGCAGTGGCAGGCCGCGGGCCGCCGCATCAAGTGGGAGCAGGGCCCCACGGACCAGCTGCACCCCGATTTTCGGGTACTGGAGTTCGGGCCCGGCGACAAGCACGACTGCTGGATCTACTCCACCCTGGGCATGTCGCTCGGGCGGGCCGACGACGCCATCGAATTGCACCTGTTTGCGCCCGGGCAGAACCTGAACCTGGTGGAGCTGTTGGTGGCCGCTGCCGCCTACCACCGCACCGCGGCGCCGCTGAGCCTGCACCACACCGTCAACCTGGGCCGGCCCTGGCTGCCGGGTTCCGCCTGCGACCACGCCTACGTCTCGCAACCCTACCTCGACGGCCTGGAGCTGGAGTTGTTTCGGGTCGAGGGCGGGGCGGTGTCGAACTACTGGCTGCTGCCGATAACCGAATCGGAGCGCGACTTCAAGGTGCAGATGGGCTGGCAGGAGCTGGAGGATATGTTTGAAGTCAGCGGCCTGGATTTTCTGGACCCCCAGCGCCCGGCCTGCGTGTAGCGCGCCGGCCAACTTCCGAGCTATGCGCGTCTTCATTCACCAGGACTCCGACGGCCACTGGTCGAACCCCAACAGCGCCGTGGCCCTGGAGGGCTTCCGGCAGATGGGCTGGGAAATCGTGCCGTTCCGGCACTCGGCGCAGCCGGAAGCGCTGGCGCTGCCCGGGCAGCAGCCCGACGACGTGGTGGTCGGACCCATCGGGGCGGTGCAGGCGGCGCTGCGGCAGCTGGGCGTGGCGGTGCCGGCCGAAGCGAGCTACCCAGAGGCGCTGCGCCCGTTTCTGGGCCGCCGCCTCTGGCAGTCCTCGGTCGATGCCGTGGCCGCGACGCCGGCCGTGTGGCCGGTGTTTATCTAGCCCGTGCACGAGCTGAAGAAGTTTACCGGCGTGCTCGTGCGCCGCCCCGGCGACCTGGTGGGCTGCGGCGAGCAGGGCCGCGACACCGCCGTGTGGTGCGCCGAGCCGCTGCGCTTCGTGGCCGAGTGGCGCTGCTTCGTGCGCTACGGCCGCACCCTCGATGTGCGCCTCTACCGCGGCGACTGGGCCCAGGCCCCCGACCGGCCCACCGTCGAGCGGGCCGTGGCCGCCTACGCCACCGCGCCCCACGGCTACGCCCTCGACTTCGGGCTGACCGACGCGGGCGCCACCGTGGTGGTCGAAGCCAACGAAGGCTACGCCATCGGTGCCTACGGGCTGGCGCCGGTGCCCTACGCCAAGCTGTTGGCCGCCCGCTGGGCGCAGCTAACGGGCACGCCGGACTACTGCGCCTTTTAAATCGGCGCGTTGACGCCACCCGGTCCCGCCGCGGTGCCAAGTCTCGCCTCGGGGCTATGGCCGGTTGTTTTCCCCTTTTAGTAGGTTCAAAGAAAAGTACTACGCCGGGAAATTCATTGGATGAAACTTAGGGTGTATTTTTGTGGTGCCGCTACCGGCCAACGGAGTCGTTGCGCCGCCTAATCCACACCGTTCATGTCCGTTTCCCTGATTGCTCCCTTGCCGCTCGACGAAGCGGCGCGCCTGGAGGCTTTGCGCCCCTACCAGTTGCTCAACACGATGCAGGACGAAACCTTCGCCGAGTTGGTGCGCCTGATTGCCAAGCTGTTTCGGGTGCCCATCAGCATCATCGCGCTGGTCGAGGAAGAAGTGGTCCGCTTCGAGCTCAACCACGGCCTGCCCGCTGGCCTGGACCTGGTGGAGCGCGGCCAAACCCTGTGCTCGGTGGCCTTGCTGGAATCAGGCGTAACCGTGTTCGACGACCTGCACGCCCAGCCCTGCTCGCTCATCGACCCGGCGCTGGTGCAGCAGCTGCAGCTGGGCTTTTACGCCGGACACACCCTGCGCACGCCCGCGGGCCAGCCCATCGGGGTGTTGTGCGTCATCGACCACCGGCCCCGCCGCTTCAGCGCCGCCGACACCGAACTGCTCACCCGTTTTGCCGCCTTGGTCATGAGCCTGCTCGACTTGCGGGTGGCCCTGGCGCAGCGGCCCCGCTGGAACCAGGACCTTTGGGCCGACGTGTACGCCCGCATCGAAGTGTCGGTGGCGCGGCTGGACGCGCTGGCCGCCGTGGCCGCCCCGGGCGAGGCCCCGACGGGCTTGGTACACGAGCAGATGCTGCGCGTTATCGATGTGCTGCACGAGCACGTGGGCGCTGCCCAAGGGCTATAACGGCGGGCGCCGCCGTTCGGCGCGGCCCGGCGCGGCGCGTCGTTGCCCTGGGGGTGGGCGAGGTGCTCCGACGTCGAAGGGTAAGGCGGCCGCCGAAGAAAACCATCAGGTGGCGGATAACGAGGAGTTCGGAGCGGGCCGGTGAGCAAGGGGTTGATACCGGCGCGGGGGGGGCGGGGGCGGGGGGGGGAAAGGAGGGGGGGCCGGGGGGGGGGGGGCGCGGGGGGCGGGGCGGGGGCCCCGCGTGCGCGGGGGGGCGGGGGGGGGGGCCGCCCGTGTGCGC
>NZ_JAJFAV010000040.1 GCF_020711235.1 Hymenobacter sp. 15J16-1T3B
TCGAAGGGCAGGAAGCGGCGCGAGCCGGTCGGGTCGGTGAGGAAGTCCGCCCCGTTGACGCTGCCCATGAACGAGGCGCGGCGCGGCAGCTCGGCGATGAGCCGGGCGTAGGGGCGGCGCACCTTCACCGAGGGCTGGGTGATGAGCGTCTTAAGCGAGTTCTCATCCTGCTTGTTGAGGGTGCGCAGCTGGTCGTCGATGTTGATGAACAGATACTCCGCCAGCAGCAGCTGCGTGTCCTTGCTCTCCACGTGGATCTTGCCGGTGAACAGATACTGCTGGGCCAGCGGCTGGGGGCAGAGCAGCTCCAGCCACGTGGTCTTGAACTGCCCCTGCCCACCCGTAAGCACCAAGCACGTGTGGTTCTGGCAGCCGGCCGGCGTCAGCGCGTTGGCCACCACCGCCACCAGCCACTTGGTTAGGTACTGGGCGAACACCGCCGGATCGGCCACGGTCACGGTGGCCGCCAACCGGGTAATGTGACCGGTGATGGTGGCCGGACCGAGCCCGGCGAAGTACGCCTGCAGCGGGTCCACGCGGGGCGTGAAGTCCGAGGCCAGCAGGCGGTAGAGCCCGTCCGGGCGCATCGGGCGTTGGCTGTGGGTCAGCTCGCGGCTGAGGCTGTTGAGTTGGTAGTCGTCGAGCAGGCGGTAGGGAGCGGCGCTGCCCGCCGGGCGCCACTCCACCACTTCTTTCACCACGTT
>NZ_JAJFAV010000041.1 GCF_020711235.1 Hymenobacter sp. 15J16-1T3B
TGGCGCAGATCCGCGACTTCCTGCAGCGGTGCACCTCGCACCGCCAGCTGCGCGACAAGAGCCTGGGCGAGGCGCTGACCCGCCTCGGCATCAAACGCCAGCAGCGCCGCGTGGGCAGCACCCGCGTGGGCGGCTACTACGTGCAGGAACTGCTGCAGCCGGGCTGGGCCGGCGAGGAACGTCCGCAGCCCGCGTTCTAATACTCCCTCACCTTTTCCATTCATTCTTCCCGTGCCAGCCGTGCCACGGCGGGCAGCCGGCTGCGCTGTGCCTTTTCCGCCGGTCGTGTCACGTGTCCGGCACGCATGCCGGCACGTGACCACCGGTACCTTAAAAGCAGACGACAGCACCCGTAGGCGGCGTGTCACGGCTGGCACGGGAAAAAACGGCCTCCTCTGCGCACACCGGCGCACAAGGCCGATTCCAACAACCCATTCAGATGCTCATTCAAGAAAAACACTGCCCGGTCTGCGGAACGTCGTTCTTTGGCCGGACCGACAAGGCATTTTGCAGCACCGCCTGCCGGGTGCGGGCGCACCGCCACCGCCAGGCCGATGACCTCCTCGAGGTCGAGCCGCCGGAGGATACGCCGGTCGACTCCACCGGCGCCG
>NZ_JAJFAV010000042.1 GCF_020711235.1 Hymenobacter sp. 15J16-1T3B
ACATTACGGTGTACCGCGGCGCTTATATTAAGCTCTTAGCTGAACTAGCTGATGAGCCAGTATTTCACGAATTGGTTCGCAAGGAAAACTTCCGCAATCGGATGGTGTATCGCGGCATGATTCTGCGCTTCCTTGCGGTATCGGAGAAGTCGTATCTCAACTACAAGTCTTCCATGATGCAGTTCTGTAATAAGGAGCTGCGCGACAATCAGAACTTAGCACCGGCCAAGGCCAAGGAATACAAACAACGCTTCCTGCACTGCCTCGATCTGGTCAAGACGGTTTTCGGTACCAAAGCCTTCCGCCGATACATTCCCGGTACCGAAAATGCGCCCGGCCGTTGGGCTGATGGCCAAATCAACATGGCCTTGTTTGACCTACAGATGAACGGCTTTGTTCACTACTCGAAGAACGATGTGCTGCGCAATGCCGACTACATCCGCGAGGCAGTGCTGGACATGATGACCAACAATGCGGATTTTCAGATGCTCATCGGTTTCAAG
>NZ_JAJFAV010000004.1 GCF_020711235.1 Hymenobacter sp. 15J16-1T3B
GCCGAAGCTGCCGCGCCGGCCCCAGCTGTCAACGGCCGTGCCCCCCGCGGCGCCCAGCGCCCGGCCCGCGGCGGCCGCCCCGCCGCTCCGGAAGCGGCCGGTGAAGCTGCACCGACCCCGGATGCACCCGTCGTAACGCCGGTAGCAGAAGCTCCGGCTGCCCCCGAGGCTGCTCCGGCTGCTTCGGCCCCCGCCGAGCCGGCCGCCCGGCCCGCCGAAGAGGCGCCGCGCGAGCAGCGCCCCGTGCGGTTTGTGGTGCCCCAGCCCGGCCGCGAGCCACGCGAAATTCGGCCCGCCGACTACCGCCGCGACGCACCCCGACCCGACCGCAACCGCGCCTCCGAAACCGCTCCGGTAATGCCCCAAGGCCAGCCGGCGCCGCGCCCCGCCGGCCAGGACGTGGCCCAGCCGCCGCGCATCATCATTCCGCAACCGCCCCGCGGTGAGGAGCGGGAGCAGCGCGAAGGCCGTGAGCCGCGCGACCTGCGCCGCGACGAACCCCGCCGCCGCGACGAACCGCGTCGAGACGATTTGCGCCGCGACGAGCCCCGCCGTGAGGAAGCGCGCCGGGAAGAACCGCGTCGGGAGGAAATTCGCCGCGACGAAGCACGGCCGGAAGAGCCGCGCCGGGAAGACGGTGGCCGCCGCGACGAACTGCGGCGGGACGAGCCGCGCCGCCCGGAAGATGGCCGCGACTTGCGCCGCGAAGACCGGTTCAGCCGCGAAGGACGCCAGCAGCGCCCCGGCGAACCGGGCCAAGCCCAAGGCCAGCCCCAGCAGCGACAGCCCCAGCCGCCGCGCGTGGAATCCCTGGAAATTGCTATTCCGAGCGAAGGTGCCCTGGAAATGATGCCCGACGGCGGCTACGGCTTCCTCCGCTCGCCTTACTACAACTACCTCGCTTCGCCCGACGACATTTACGTGTCGCCGCAGCAGGTGAAGCAGTACTCGCTGAAAGCAGGCGACACGGTAAAGTGCCAAGTGCGTCCGCCTAAGGAGGGCGAAAAGTACTACGTGCTGCTGTCGGTGGACACCATCAACGGCCGCTCGGTGGAAGATGTGCGGGACCGGATTTCCTTCTCCCACCTCACGCCGCTCTTCGCCGATGAGCGTCTGAAGCTGACCACCACTCCGAACCAGCTCAGCACCCGTATTCTGGACCTGTTTGCTCCCATCGGCAAAGGCCAGCGCGGGCTGATCGTGGCGCAGCCGAAAACCGGTAAAACGGTGCTGCTGCAGGAAATTGCCAACTCCATCGCCGAAAACCACCCCGAGGTGTACCTGATGATTCTGCTCATCGACGAACGCCCCGAGGAAGTAACCGAGATGCAGCGAACGGTAAAGGCCGAGGTGCTCAGCTCGACCTTCGACGAAACGGCTGACCGCCACGTGAAAATCGCGGCCATGGCCCTCGACAAGGCCAAGCGCCTCGTGGAGTGCGGCCACGACGTGGTAATCCTGCTCGACTCCATCACCCGCCTGGCCCGCGCCTACAACACGGTGCAGCCTTCGTCGAGCCGCATCCTCTCGGGTGGTATCGACGCCGGTGCGCTGCAGAAGCCCAAGCGCTTCTTCGGGGCGGCCCGCAACGTGGAAAACGGCGGTTCGCTCACCATCATTGCCACCGCGCTGATCGACACCGGCTCGAAGATGGACGAGGTTATCTTCGAAGAGTTCAAGGGCACCGGCAACATGGAACTGCAGCTCGACCGGAAGCTGGCCAACAAGCGCATCTTCCCGGCCATCGACGTGCCGGCTTCGGGCACGCGCCGCGAGGACCTGCTCATGGGCAAGGACGAGCTCAACCGCGTGTGGGTGCTGCGCAAGTTTATGTCCGATATGTCGGCTACCGAGGCCATGGAGTTCCTCAAGGACCGCATGAAGGGCACCCGCGACAACCTGGAGTTCCTCGTATCGATGAACGGCTAAGGGCGCAAGCCTCCCGCCACGAAAAAGCCGGCTGCAAGCAATTGCAGCCGGCTTTTTGCGTAAACAGCAAAACCAGATAGGGCCGCCCGTGCCGTCTACAGCCGCACGACGCGCTGAGTAATGGTGCCGCCCGCGGTGAGCACCCGCACCAGGTACACGCCCGCCGGCTGGCGGCGCAAGTCCACCAGCGGCAATTCCTCGTGGTCGTTGATGCTGTAGGTGCTGATGAGCCGGCCGGCGGCCGAGTATACGGCTAGTTGCCCGCTGCCCACCAGGCCCGGCAGCAGGGCCCGGAAAGTGCCTTCCGCCGCCGGCTGTAGTTCCAGATCGAGGGTGGTGCGGCCGTTTTTGACGACCATCAGCGGGGAGTAGTGCACCGCGCCGTCGAAGTCGGTTTGGCGCAGGCGGTAATAGCTCAGGCGGGAGGGCAGAGGTTTGGCGTCGAGGTAGGCGTAGGAGCGCGGCACCAGGCTGGTGCCTGCCCCGGGCACAGTGGCCACGGCCTCAAATTCGCGGCCGTCGGCAGAGCGCTCCACCGCAAAGCCGGCGTTCTGCTCCTCGGTGGCCGTGGCCCACTGCAGTTGCACGGCCGCCTGCTTGGCTTGCCAGCTGGCCCGGGCGTAGAGCAACGTCACGGGTAGCACCGGCAGCACGGAGCGGCAGGCCGCGTCGTTGTTGATGGGCGCGTTGGGCGTGCAGGTACCGGACCCCGCGCCGCAGTTGTTGGCCACGATTTCCTGCACGCAGATGGTCAGCGAGCTGCTGTAGTTGTTGAAGCCCCCGTTGGACGACGTCACGCAGCCCGCCACGCGCATCCGCCCCGTCCCGTTGGCCGAAACGTTGCCGGTGGTGATGTTGAGCGTGCCGAGTAGGTTGATGTCGCCGTCGAGCGTGATGTTCGACTGGTTGCTCTGCGTCAGGTTGCAGTACAGCGTCAGCACGGCGCCGGAGCTGATGGTGAGGTTGGATTTGTTGATGGCCAACGCGGATACCGCAACCCGACCGGCTTGCGTCAGCCGGACGGTCTGGCTGCCCGTGCCGTCCCCAAGGGTGAGGGTGCGGCCGGGTTGGTCCTGCACCAAGGCCCCGTTGGCGGTGATAACGAGGCTTCCTTCGCCGTTCACCGTATAGTCCCCGGTCAGGGCAACGTTGTGGCCGACGGTTACGGTGGCGCCGGCGCCTGGCACGGAGGCGCAGCCGGTGCCGGTGGCTTTCCAAGTGCTCGGGTCATTCCAGTTACCGTCCTTTTGAGAAGAATATGAGCACTGGGCCTGAGCCGAGTGCAGCAGCCCCAACAGGGCGAAAGTGAGCAAGTAGGCGTTACGCATATCAAAAGGGGAAAGAGTGTTATTTTGCTTTATTGAGATTTTGTATGAATATATATGATAAGTAAATGGTAAATAAATATTAATAATAAAAAAAGTTATAATATGTACTATTCCTCACCAGTTGAATTCTGGTGAGTCAGCTTCCAATCACTTTCACCAATAGCCCACTCCCGGGGCAAAAGCCACCATATTTGCCCTATGGCGACTGACCGACTTGAGCTGCTCTATATTTTCGATCCGCTCTGCGGGTGGTGCTACGGCACGAGCCCGGTAATCGAGCGGCTGGCTGACGAGTTTGCTGACCGCGTCAGCGTGACGGTGCTCAGCGGCGGCATGATTACCGGCGAAGAGGCCGGGCCGATCCGGCAGATGTGGCCCTACATTCAGCAGGCCTCGCAACAGGTGGCAGGGGTGACCGGCGCCGAGTTCGGTGCCGCGTTTCAGGAGTTGGGCGAAGCCGGCGCGTACCACCTCGATTCGGAGCCGCCGAGCCGGGCGTTGACGGTGTTCAAGCAACTCGACCCGTTGGAGCGCGAGGCCGCGTTTGCCCACGCCCTGCAGCGCGCTCATTTTGCCGAAGGACAAGATTTGAACGACCCCGCCACGTACGCCGCCCTGGCCCGCGCCTTTAGCCTCGACGCGGACGAATTTCTGCGCTGGTGGGACAACGACGCCAGCCGCCAAGCCACGCAGCACGAATTCGACGTGGTGCAGCGCCTCGGTGTGCAGGGCTTTCCCACGCTGGTACTGGCCCACGGCAGCCAAGGCTACGTGTTGGCGCGCGGCTACCAGCCCTACGAGCAGCTGAAAGCCGGTCTGGAAGAATTGCTGCGCACCATCGACGCCCCCAGCCGCTAAGATGGACGCCGTGCGCAAGGTGCTGGTAATCGGCGCGACCGGGATGATCGGCCGGCCGGTGACGGCCGAGCTGGTGGCGGCCGGCTTCGAGGTAACCGCGTTGGTGCGCGACGCGGCCCGGGCCCGGCCCTTGCTGCCCGCCGCTGTGCGCCTGACTGCCGGCGACGTGGCCGATGCGGCTAGCCTGCGGGCGGCGCTGACCGGGCAAGACGCGGTGTACCTCAACCTTTCGGTGCGGCAGACAGAGCGGGAAAACGAGTTTCACCCCGAGTTGCAGGGCCTGGAGCACGTACTGGAAGAGGCCCGCGCGGCGGGCGTCCGCCGGGTGCTCTACCTCTCGTCGCTGATAAAGGATTACGCCGGCTTCCGGTGGTGGGTGTTTGAGCTGAAAAAGCAAGCCGCCGAACGGGTGCGCCGCAGCGGGGTGCCCTACACCATTTTTCACCCGTCGGCCTTCATGGAGACGCTGGTGAATACCCAGCTGGCCGGGCCGTTTATCCTGGTGGCCGGGCAGGCGCGGCATCCCATGCACTGGGTGTCGGGCCGCGACTACGGCCGGCAGGTGGCGGCTGCGCTGCGCCTGCCCGCGGCGGCCAACCACGAGTACGTGGTGCAAGGCCCGCAGGCGCTAACCACCCTGCAGGCCGCGCGCGAAGTGGCCCGGCACCACGGCCGGCGCCGGCTGCGCGTGGCTTACGCGCCGCTGGGACTGATCAAACTCTTCGGCCGGCTGCTGCCGCGCATGAATTACGGCTACCACCTCATCGAAGCCCTGAACGAAATGCCCGAACCCTTCGGGGCCGAGGCAACGTGGCAAGAACTAGGGCCGGCCACCGAAACCCTGCGCGACTTCGCCGCCCGGCAGTAGGCTGCTAGCTGCCCACGCCGCCGAGGCGCACCACCTGCTTTTTCAGCGGCGACCAAGCAATGCGCCGTCGGTCTTCCTTGCCCACCAGATACTCGAAGCTGACCACCCCGCTGCGGCGGCGCAGGTCGTCCCAGGTGGTGCGGTCCATGCCGCCGGGCTGGTAAGCGTCCTTAGGACCGATGGCGGGCGTGCGGAACTTGGCCGGGGCGAAAAATTCGTCCATGCGGCGGCGCACGTAGGCCTCGCGCTGCTGCCGGGTCGCGCCGGGCTTGGTCATCTCGTACACCATGCTGGCCTCGAGGTCGGCCGAGCTGAGGGCCTCGCGAAAGATGACGGTGCCGTCGGCGGCGGTGATGGTGAAGGTGGCCTCGCTGCTGAGCACGGAGTCGCCGCGGAGCACCAGCTGGAACAGGTCGGGCGCCGAGGGCGAGGAAAACAGGTGGCGGGCCCGCACCACCTTGAGCGTGTCCGACTGCGCGTTGGCCACAGAAGCGGCGGTGGTGTCCATGGGCTCCGGGGCGGGCGCGTCGGATACCGTGGCTGTGTCGGCGGCGGAAGCGGGGGCGCCGGTGCGCTCGGAGGAGGGTGTGGAGCAGGCGGCCAGGGTGGCCAAGGCCAGCAGGGCGGGGGTAAAGCGGCGGGTCAACATAGCTCGGTTGTACGCACCGCGGCGCCGCGGCGTTTGGCGGCTACAGCGGCAGGCCGCGCTGCTGCCACAGCAGCATCAGCATAAACGCCGCGCTCAGGCACAAAGACGACACCTGGTTCATGCGCATGGTGTGGCGGAAGTCGGCCGCGGCCGGGTCGCGCCACACCTGCCAGACCCAGCAGGTGAAGAGCACCACCACCGGCAACGTGGCCACGGCAAACACGGCCAGGAAGGGCAGCTCGGCCCGCCGCAGATAGGCGTAGCCCAGCACCAGTGCCCCGGCCAGCAGCCCCAGCCCAGCAAACACGAAGGTGCCGCGCAGGCCCAGCAGCAGGCTCAGCGTCTGGTCGCCGCGCTGGCGGTCCTCGCGGTGCTGGTACACCTGCGTGAGCGGGTAAGAGCCGCAGAGAAACAGGCTGCTCACGGCCGCCAGCAGCAGGTTATCGGCCGATTGGATTTCGCCCGCGGCGGCCCCCACGCCCACCTGCGTCATCAGAAACGTAAACGCGCCCTGAAACACGACCACCACCACGGTGCTGATGATGGGGTACTTCTTGAGCCGAATCCGGTCGTAGCTATAGGCTTTCGACACGAGCAGGTACACCGCAAGCAAGGCGGCAAAAGCCGGTGAAATCAGCAGGGCCCCGAGCACGGCCGCCACGTCGAAGAGCACGACCAGGCGCCACAGCTCCGGCGTGACCTGCGGGGGGCGCTCCAGGCCGCCGATGCTGCCCTCGTCGCGGTCGAACCAGGAATTGTAGCCGTTGGAAGCGGGGTAGGCCAGTAGGTGCAGCACCACGAACACGCCCACGGCCCGGCCGGCCGAAAATGGCTCCCGCAGCGCGCTGAGCGCAAACCAGTACACCGGCATCAAATACACCGAAAACGGGATGCGCAGCAGCGGCAGGGCCTTTTTGTAAGGAGCAATGACCAACGAGCAGGGCTAGTAAAGGGTGAGCAGGTGTGCAAGAATAGTCCGAAGGCCTCGACCACAAGCGGCCGCGGCTCCCGCAGCGGCAAGAAACCAATTATTACCCGCTCGGGCCAACTGCCGGGCTCAGGACTCCTGCGGCCAGCCGACGAGGTAGGTCACTTCCGGGCCCCAAGCGTGGCGCACGCGGCCGGCTTGCCAGTGGTAGCGCCCGGAGGGGTCGGCGCGGCGGGCCAGGGCCAGCAGCTGCTCGGGCGGGTACATTCGCAGGATGCTCACCATGCCGTCCCAGATGGTAAACAAGGGAATCAGCGGAATGAGGTAGGTGAACAGCAGCCGGCTCAGGCTGAACGGGCGCACGAAGGGCATGATGCACAGCAGTGCCACCGGCATGACGGTGCAGGCCAGCAGCAACTCCAGCCAGTGCTTGCCCGCGCCCTCGAACACGCCCACGCCGCGGCCGGCCTGCACCGCGTCGCGCAGCAGGGCCTCGGCGGCGGCGGGCCGGAAGTGGTGAAAGGCCGAAAACACCGCCCGGAAGCCCGGCAGCGCCGGCGGCACCTGCAGGGCATTCACCGGCGCGGGCTCGTAGCCGATGGCGCCCGCGGTTTGCGCCTGGAGGTGGCGCCAGGCGGCGGGCTGGGGGTAGAGGTCGGTGAGGGTAACGCGGGCTTCGGGCAGGCCCGCGGCGCGCAGGGCCTGCAGCACGTCCTCGGTGCCGCCGCCGCCGCCCGCGCACAGCTCCAGCACCTGCGTCTGGCCGCTGCGGCGCAGCCCCTCGGCCAGCAGCGGCGCAATGGGGCGGTAGGTGTGCAGGTGCGTAATCATGAAGCGCAGATAGTCCATCATGCCGGCCCGCACCGGGGCCGGAAACCAGGGCTGGTCCTCGAATTCGAACAGGTGCAGACGTAGCTTCATGGCGTCAAGATAGGGGCCGGGGCGCAGTGCGGGCAGGAGCGGGGGCTCGGACCAGCTGCTCGGCCCCGGGAATGGGAAGCGGAGGGCCGCCTCAGCCGGCAGCCGCGGGGAAGTTTTTTTCGGGGCGCAGTTGTGAAACCGGAAAAGTTGTGAAACTTTGCAGCACAAAGTGCTCTGTATATGAAGCCAGCCGTCGACCCATTAGCCCAGCTTGCCGAAATCCGCACCATCATGGAGCGCTCCTCGCGCTTCATTTCCCTGAGCGGGCTGTCGGGGGTAGGGGCGGGGGTGGTGGCGCTGGCCGGGGCCGGTTTTGGGCACTGGTATTTGCACACGCAGTTTGCGGGCCCGGCCCGCACCAACCCATACGAGGCCGCACCCGCCGGTGGCACCTTCGGCAATTCCTCAGGGTTTGTGCAGCTGATGGAAGGCTCGGCCGACGCCCGGCTGGCCACGCTGCCCTTTTTGCTGGCGCTGGCCCTGGGCATCATCGTGCTGGCCGGGCTGGTGGCGGTGTACTTCACCCAGCGCCGCTCGCGCAGCACCGGCCGCTCGCTCTGGGACCCGGTGGTGCGCCGCCTGTTCTGGAGCATGGCCATTCCGCTGGTGGCCGGCGGCCTGTTTTGCCTGAAGCTCTACCTGCACGGGGCCGCCGGGCTGGTGGTGCCGGCCATGCTGCTGTTCTACGGCCTGGCCCTGCTGAACGCCAGCAAGTACACCCTGGCCGAAATTCGGCTGCTGGGCCTTTCCGAACTGGTGGTGGGGCTGGTGGCCATGCTGTTTCCCAACTGGGCCTTCCTGTTTTTCGCCATCGGCTTCGGACTCTGCCACATCGGCTACGGGCTGCTGATGTACAACCGCTACGAACGGCAGGACAACGCGGCCCCGGCCGCCTGACCGTGCCGCCCAACCCGGCCGCGGGTGTTACCTTCGCGCCCCGGCCGCTTTAGCCCCACTGCCGACTTCCGCCCGCCGGGCCGCTTCTCTTCCCCGTGAAACACGCCATCCACCAGCTCAACAAAGCCTTCGACCACCGCGTGCGGCTGGGCGTGATGGCCGTGCTCATGGCCAACGAGGAGGTGAGTTTCGGCGACCTGAAAGAAACCCTGGACCTGACCGACGGCAACCTCGCCAGCCACGCCGCCGCCCTGGAAAAAGCCGGCTACATCCAAGTCAACAAGCAGTTCATCGGCAAGAAGCCCAACACCACTTTCACAGCTACCAAGGAAGGCCGCCAAGCATTCCAGGAGCACCTCGACACCCTCGAAAAACTGCTGCGCCGCGACGGGTAATTTTTTTGCCGACAAACTTTGAAATACAAAGCTCTTTTAAAATGAGTATTCTGCGGTACGAGAAGCCCGAATGGGAGCTGCCTGATTGGGAGTTGCCGGCGGTAATCGATGCGTTGCTGGCCTTGATTGCCTTGGTCGGCGGGGCTGCTGTTCTGGCGCTGCAGGGCCTAGGGCTCATGTTCGTCGCCGAAACCCTGCCGGCCAGGGGGCTGGGAGTGGCGTTGTTCCTCGTGGTGGTGCTGGGCGGCCCGCTGGCCATCGGAGCTTGGGTAGTGCGGCCCATGTGGCTGCGGTGCCGCCATGGTTTTTCGCTTGGCGCCTTGTGCATGTTGCTGCTGGGCAGCACGGCGCTGCTGCTGTGGCTCGGCGCAATCGGCTGGGTGGGCGCCTTGCTGGTCAACGGGGCTACCTTCTAGTAGCAGACGTCTCTTTTTGTCTACAAACTTTGAAATACAAAGCACTTTAAACATGCAAGCTCTACCTCTTTTTACCCCCAGCACGGCTCGGGCCGAAGAAGCGCCCTACGCGGCGCCGCTGTGGCGCCCCGCACAGCTGGTCCTGACCACCACCCAGAAATGGCTGCTGCCGCTGGGCGTTGTGGCCTTCGACGTGCTGTTCTGGCAGCAGGGGCGGGGCCTGAACCTGGCCCTCTTCACCCTGCTGGCGGTGGCCGCGCTGCTGGCGGGGCAGCCCCGCGCCGCTTGGCGCTCCGGGTATTTTCGCCTGAGCCTGGTGGGCGCGCTGGTCAGCTGCGGGGCCGTGACTTGGTACGGCTCGTTCACTGCCGGCTGGGCCTGCATCGGCTCCCTGCTGATGCTGTGGGGCTACGCCAACCAGCCCTTGCTCAAGCAAGCCTCGCTGGCGCTGCTGACGGGCCTGGGCGCGGCCGCGCAGGTGGTGCTGGGCCTGCCTGCCCTGCTGCTGCGCGCCCTGCCCAGCCGCGACACCAAAGCCGGCCGCGTGGGCTGGTACGGACGGCTGCTGCTGGTGCCGGTGCTGATTCTGGGTGTGTTTCACATGCTGTTCGTGCTGGCCAACCCGCGCTACCGCCAGCTGACCGACCGGGCCTGGGCGGCGCTGGGCGAGTGGCTGGGGCAGTTCTTCGAGCTGTTGTCGTTGGGCCACCTGATCTTCTTGGTGCTGGGCCTGGCGGTGACGGCCGCGGTGCTGCTGCGGGTGCCGCTGCCGGGGCTGGCGCAGTGGGAAGCCGGGTTTGGCGAGGTGGTGCGCCGCCGCCGCGACGGGGTAGCGTCCTTCAGCGTGCGGCGCCCTGACTTCCGCCGCCGCGACTTCCGCACGGCCGACCTGCGCAAGGAGTACCTGGCGGCCCTGGCCGTGTTCGGGCTGGTCAACGTGCTGCTGCTGGCCGTCAACGTCATCGACATCAGCTGGATCTGGATTGACTTTCGCCCCGAGCCGGGCTTCGACCTGGCGCAGTTCGTGCACGAGGGCACCTACGTGCTCATCTTCAGCATCCTGCTGGCCATGGGCATCGTGCTCTGGTTTTTCCGCCGCAACCTCAACTTTTACCAGCCGGGCCTGCCCGTGCTGCGCTGGGGCGCCACGGTGTGGGTGCTGCAAAACGCGGTGCTGGCCGTGTCGGTGGGCCTGCGCAACTACCACTATATCACGCGTATGGGCCTGGCCTACAAGCGCATCGGGGTGTGCTTTTTCCTGCTGCTGACGCTGTTCGGGCTCGTTACCATCCTGCTCAAAATCTGGCAGCGCCGCTCGGCTTTCTCGCTGGTGCGCCTCAACAGCGTGGCTGCCTACTTGGTGCTGCTCGCGCTGGCCCTGGGCAACTGGGAAGTCTGGATTGTGCGCTACAACCTTACCGTGGGCTTTCAGCAGGTCGACTACGGCTTCCTGCTCGACCTGCCGGGCCGGGTGCTGCCCGCGCTGGTCAAGCACCGCGCCATCCTGAACCGCACCAAGCACATCACCCGCGACGCCGGCGGCGTCTACAGCCTCTATGAGGAAGTCAGCGCGGCCACGGCCCAGCGCATGCTCGACGAGCGGGTGCGCCGCTGGCAGCAGCGCTACGCGGCCGAGGCCAGCTGGCAGGACTGGAACTACATGGACTGGCAGGCGCACCAGCAGCTGCCGACGGCCGCGCCGGCCGGGCGCTAGCCTTTATTCCAGCCGCTGCTGACCGATGATGACCGTGTTGCATACCGCTTATAGTGCCTACCAGCGCCTGATTTGCCAGCTTGTGGCCGGGGTGTTTACCGCCGTGCTGATTCCGCTGAGCTGGCGCCTGCACGGGCCGCAGGGCGTGGCCGAGCAGCTACGGTTTCTGCAAGACCTGCCTGGCGGCACCCTGGGCCGCGCCGTGGCCGATTGCCTGCAAGCGCATGCGCTGGAGCTCATTCCCGGCTACGAGGACCACGACCTCAAGCACGTGCTGCTGGGCTACGCCATGACGCCCGAAGACGAGCTCAAACTGAAGGCTTTTGCCCTCGGCAACGGCGACTACACTCCTCTCACGTTGGCGCTGGTGGGCACGGGCCTGCTGCTGCCCGCCCTCTGGCCCGAGTTGCGCGCCCACTACCGCCGCGGCCGCCGTGTGCCGCCCGGCGTGTACCGCTGGCGCCTGCGCGACTACGCAACCCGCGACTTGGCCGCGCTGCGCCGGGAAATCGGGCTGGCGGCCTGAGCCGAAGCCCGCTACCTCCATCCATTTTCTCCCTTTGCTATGCGTATTCCCCTCGATTTTCCCGCTGCGCACCGCCCCTGGCTGCGGCGAAGCTTGGGCCTGCTATCCGGCGTGGGCGTGCTGGTGCTGCTGTTTCGCACCATTGACGACTTCCCCGAGTCGCTGCAGCGTACCCTCTTCTTCCTAGGCCTGTTGTTGGCCAACGTGCTGGTGTACCTGCTGGTCACGCGCCGGGGCGGCTCGACGCCCGGCGCCGGCCAAGCGGCGCAGACGCTGCTGGTGGCCGCGGGCGTGCTGCTGCACATGCTCAGCGTGTGCGCGCTGCTGCTTGCCTGCCTGTTTATTGCCCTGGATGTGAACCCGCACTAGCCCGACCGATGAACCGGGCCGTCATCTTGCGGGACAACCCGCCCGCTTCCCTGGGGCAATGGCTGCTGCGGAGCCTGGGCTGGACGCTGCTTGGTCTACTGCTGACCGGATTGGGCTGGCGCGGCTGCGACCCGGCCCTGCTGGATTGGACCCGGCCAGACGGCGGTACGCTGCTGTTTCTGCTGGCGCAGCTCGTAGCCGCCCTGCTGCTGCAGCGGCAGTTGGCCGGCTTCAAGCCCGAGAAAGGCCCGCTGGCACCCGCCAACCGGCTGGTGCACGCAGCCGCCTACAGCTGGTGGGCAATGCAGGCGCTGCTAACCGGCCTCTGGATCATGCTTGACGTGTTTCTGCTGCTCGATTGGCTGTTTACCCAGCTGCTCGGGCGACTCGGCGCGGCGCCCGTTCACCTCTGAGCAAGCGGCCCCTGAACCGGCTCAACCACTCCAAGCGGCGGATGGGTGCGCAAAATGCCCGCGAGTAAGCCCCCATTTTTTCCCATTGCTCTTAATTTCTCGCCGCCTCACCGCGGCCCCACTGCCATGACCTTTGCCGACTGGGCCCGGTACTTCCGCGCCAACCACGCCCACCTCGCCGACCTGAGCTGGGACGACCCGTACCAACTCACCCAACGCGAAAAGCGCGCTGCCGGCCGCTCCCTGCAGCACTTTCAGCGCTTCGAAACCTCCGAGGGGCAGCAGCTGCAGCGGCGGGCTGCCGCCCTGCCCGACCCCGAGTACGCGGCCGCCATCCGCGGGCTCATCAGCGAGGAGGGCGACCATTCTCTGGCCTTAGGCCGGTTTCTGGATCAGCAAGGCCTGCCGCGCCTGCGCCGCAGCTGGGTCAACACCGCCTTTCGCGGCTTGCGGCGCTGGGGCAGCCTCGAAACCACCGTGCGCGTGCTACTCACGGCCGAGGTGGTGGGCACTGTGTACTTCCGCGCCCTCTACCACGCCAGCTTTTCCGGCCTGCTGCAGCAGCTCAGCCTGCGCATCATCCGCGACGAGCAGATGCACGTCAACTTCCAGTGCTTCACCCTCACGCAGCTGCGGCCGCGGGCGTCGCGCCTGGGCTGGGGCCTGCGCCAGCTGCTGCACGGTGGCCTCACGGCGGGCACGGCCCTGGTGGTGTGGCTGTGCTTCAACCGCACGCTCTGGGCCGGCGGCATGGGGCCGGTGGGCTTCTTCGCCGCCGTAGCCGAGGAGTGGGACCGGGCTTGCGCCCTGCTGCGCCACCCCGAAACCATCTGCATCAACCCGCCCCGCACGCCCCAGCGCCCGGTGGCGGAGCGGGCGGCCTAAGTTGCCCATCCGCTTTTCCCTCGATACATGACCTTACTTGCCCGCCCGGCGCCGGCCGCCGAAGCCGCGCGCATCCTGGCCCTGCTCCAACAAGTCAAGGATACCGTCACCATTGCGTGCATGAACCTGCTGCTGCTCGTGCCCATTGCCTGGCCCGGCCTGGTGCTGTACGCCCTGCGTTGGCGCCTGACCAAGCGCGGCGCCAGTCCCTTCGGTAGTTTGCTCTTGTGGCTGCTTACGTTGTTGCACGAAGCATTATGCGTCAAACTGTTTACCGGCAACGAGCACGACCCCGACATGGCTGGCATGCTGCCTTACGAGTACGGCTACCTACTCGGCGTGCTGCTGGCCGTGGGCGGCCTCGTAGCCACGCTGCTAGCTCCGGCCACTGCCGCCGACCCGGCAGAATCGGCCCCATGAGCCCGCTGTTGCTGGCGTGGTACGGCCAGAGCCCGACCACACGCGGCCTGTGGTGGGCCGCGGGCGCCGGGCTGCTGTTGGGCGGCTTGCAGGAGCGGTTTGCGGCCGATATGTGGCTGCAGCCCGACCCGGCGCGGCTGGCGGCGCGGGCGGTGCTCGGCCTGAGCCTGCTGCTGCTGGCGTGGCTGGGGCCGGGCCTGCTCTGGGAGCTGGGCAAGCACTGCCGGCGCTGGTGGGTACGGCTGCTGAGCATGGTCTTCGCCTGCGCGGGGTGGTGCGCGGCCCTGCTGTTCTCGCTGCTCGGGGCGCCGTTGGGGCTGGTTTGGTGGCTCATCAGCGCCAGTAGCTGACCGGCACTGGCACGCGCCCGGCCGGTAAGCGGTATATTTGCACTTCCGCCGGTGCGTGCGCGTTGTGGCAGCCCGGTATATTCTGCCCGATGCCCTCGAAAGACGCCCCGAAAACGCCCGCCCGCCCGTCCAAAGCCCCGCGCCCGAAACGCTCCTGGCCCAACCGCCTTTCGCGTCTGGCCTGGGCCACGTTTGCGCTGGTCGCCGGGTTTTTCTTCCTGCTGCCCATTCTTGTGGCTAGCAATTTCATGTTCCTGTTCGGCAAGTCGCCGAGCCTGGAGGAGCTGGAAAACCCCAAAGTAGAGCAGCCCTCGGAGGTGTACACCGCCGACGGCGTGCAGCTGGGCCGCTACTACCGCGAAAACCGCTACCCGGTGCCGCTCGACAGCATGTCGCCCTGGCTGGTGAAGGCGCTGGTGGCCACCGAAGACATCCGCTTCCAGGAGCACGCCGGCATCGACCCGGAGGCCCTGGCGGGCTCAGTAGCGGCGGCCCTGCGCGGGCAGAAGCGCGGCGGCTCCACCATCACCCAGCAGCTGGCCAAAAACCTCTACAAAACGCGCCGCGAGGAGCAGGGCGCCCTCGGCAAAGTCCCGGTAGTGGGTACCGTGGTGGCCAAGCTCAAGGAATGGCTCACGGCCGTGGAGCTGGAGCGCCGCTATACCAAGGACGAAATCCTGCGCATGTACCTGAACACCGTGGATTACGGCTCGCAGGCTTACGGCATCAAGGTGGCGGCCAAGACCTTCTTCAGCACCACGCCCGACAGCCTCACGCCCGAGCAGGCGGCCGTGCTCATCGGCGGGCTGAACAACCCCACGGCGTTTAACCCCAAGTTTCACCCCGAAGCCGCGACCCGCCGCCGCAACCTCGTGCTCACGCGCATGGCCCAGGCCGGCGTGCTGCCCGCGGCGCAAGCCCAGGCCCTGCAGGCCCAGCCCATCGCGCTGCGCTACCAGGTGGAAAAACACGTCGACGGGCCCGAAAACTACTTCCGCTCGGCCATCAGCCAGTTCGTGAACCGCTGGTGCGAGCAGAACGGCTACGACATGTACCGCGACGGGCTGAAAATCTACACCACCATCGATTCGCGCATGCAGGAGCACGCCGAGGAGGCGGTGCAGAAGCGCATGAAAGCCCTGCAGCGCACCTTCGACAACTTCTGGCGCAACCGTGACTCGGCCCCGTGGGTGGACGAGCAGGGCCACGAAATTCCGAACTTCATCGAGACGCAGATCAAGCGGACCGAGCTCTACAAGAGCCTCGCGGAGCGCTACAAAGGCAACCCGGCCCGCCTCGACTCGGCCCTGCACGCCAAGCGGCCGATGAAGGTGTTTACCTGGAAGGGCGACGGCGACACCACCCTGGTCATGTCCCCGCTCGATTCGCTGGCCTACTACAAGCACTTCCTGCACGCGGGCATGATGTCGATGGACCCCTACACCGGCCACATCAAGGCCTGGGTGGGTGGGCTGAACTACCGCTTCTTCCAGTACGACCACGTGAAGCAGGGCCGCCGCCAGGCCGGCTCCACGTTCAAGCCCTTCGTGTATTTGACGGCCCTCGACAAGGGCTACGCGCCCTGTGACCGGATTCGGGACCAGCGCGTGACCATCAAGTACGTGGAAAACGGCAAGCCCATGGAGTGGCAGCCCGACAACGTGACGCGCGAGTACACCGGCTCGAACATGACCCTGCGCCACGCCATGGCCCGCTCCGTCAATTCCGTGACGGCCCAGCTGACCGAGCGCGTGGGCTGGGAGGAAGTGGCCAAATACGCCCACAAAGTCGGGATTCGCAGCAAGCTGCTGCCGGTGCCCAGCATCGGGCTGGGCTCGGCCGGCGACGTGAGCGTGTACGAAATGGTCAACGCCTATAGCACCTTCGTCAACGGCGGTTTCCGGCCCGAGCCGCTCATCGTCACCCGCATCGAGGACCGCAACGGTAACGTCATCAAGCAGTTCGACCCGCAGCAAACGCCCGCTATTTCGGCCGAAACGGCTTGGCTGATGCTTTACATGCTGCGCGGCGGCATGGAAGAGCCCGGCGGCACCTCCCAGGGCCTGTGGGACTACGACCTGTGGAAAAATGACAACCAGATCGGCGGCAAAACCGGCACTACCTCCAACTACTCCGACGGCTGGTACATGGGCGTGACCAAGGACTTGGTCACCGGCGTGTGGGTTGGCGGCGAGGACCGCTCCATTCACTTCTTCCGCTCCGAGCAGGGCGAAGGCGGCCGCATGGCCCTGCCCATTTTCGGCATGTACATGGAAAAGGTGTACAAGGACTCCGAGCTGGGCATCACGCCGGGCCACTTCGCCAAGTACCCCGGCAAAATCAACAAAAAGTATATCTGCTACAGCGAAGACGACCGGCCCCGCCGCAAAAAGATTGAAATCGACTCCATTGCCACCGACGATTTGCTGGAGCGCATCAACAGCGGCGAAGCCCCGATTCCGGACAGCCTGAAAGTGCCGCAGTAAGTCGGAGTTTAACTCAGTGAAAAGGCCGCCCTCTGGCGGCTTTTTTATTTGGGGTGTATCAGCAGTAGGCTAGCGCCGGCGCCAGAGCCAGAAAAGCAAGCCACTCGCTGCGGCAGCCACCAGCAACGAGTAGAGCTGAAAGCGCCAGCGCCAGTTGTGCGCCGGCGCGGGCTGTGGTTGGATAGCCGCCGCGTTGCCCCAGACCAGAAACGCATCGGCCAAGGGCAGCTGCCCAAACAGGTAGGCCCGCTTGCCGTCCGCGGTGCTGGCCAAGCCGAATGCTTCCATGCTGCCGCGCAGTGCTTCTGCCAATTCCGTTTCGCCGTAGAGCTGTACCGCCCGCCGCCCCACCACCGAGGCTGCCCCGCCGATTTCCCAGATTACAGGCCCCGAGTCGACATCCGCGCCGAGCGTGCTGCCAAACGGGTACTCGCGGATGCCCAGCAGCCCCAGGCGCCGGTCGACGAAATAGCGCTGGTAGCCTTGGAATTGCCGACGCCCAAACGCCGGGTCGATATCGGCAAGCAAGCAAAGCATGAGACTTTGAGAAGAGCCCCGGGCACCTTCGCGCGGTTGTCCGCTGGTAAACTCGACTTCGTGCGGTAGCAGCCCCGAGGAGTCGGTAAAGGCCGCGACCCGCCGCAGCCAGCGGCGGATGGTGCGCTGGTAGCGCGGCGGATAGAGCCGGTCGTGCACGGCCAGCGAGGCCACGCCCACGGCCACATCGGCCGGCCAAGCCAGGTTGCGGTAGGTTTCCAAGTACGGCGAGTCCGCGGAGTCGAGCACTTGGGCCAAGTGGGCGCAGCTGCGCCGAAACGCGGCCGTATCCGCGGCCTGCCGTTCGGCGGGAGTTTGCGCGCCGAGTTGTTTGCCGAGAGCGTAGTTCAACCAGCCGACGTAAAACGCGCCGTAGGGCAGGGGCAGGTCGGGGTTGAAAATGGCCTTGCCTTCCGGCGAAGCAAGTTGCTGCACGGCCCAGCGGCTTTCGGCCACGGCCGCTTGGTGCAGGCGGCTGGCCGGCGGCGCGGCCGCGGCCACTTCACTCCAACTCAGGCTGTAGAGCGCGTTGGTAAACACAAACCCTTCCGGAAATAGCCCCTGCATGTCGGTGGCGGCGCCGGCGTGCAGCCTGGGCTGCAAGTGCCGCAACTGCGCCAGCACATCGGCATTCAGCCGCTGCCCGCCAACGTTAACGTAGATGGGCCGGCGAAGCAAAGCGGCATTCAGGTACAGCAGAAGCGCTAACGCCAGCAGCAAGGGCAGGCTTAGCAGCGACTTAACAATTCGGCGTGGAAATATTGTTGCCATCGAGCCATCGGCCCGAAGTCAGCGCCGACCGGCGTCAAGTTATAGCAAGACGGACTACTCTTCCTCGCGCTGGTAGAAGGAGCGCAGCGCCCCGCGCAGCTCCGGGTACTCGAACTGAAAACCTTGCTGCTCGATTTTCTGGGCACTCACGCGCTGCGAGGCCAGCACAATTTCGCTCATTTCGCCCATCACCAGCTTTAGGCCGAATTCGGGCACTTTGGGCAGCACCAGCGGGCGGTGCAGGGCCTCGGCCAGCGTTTCGGTGAAGACGCGGTTGGTCACCGGGTTCGGCGACACGGCGTTGTAGGTGCCCTTCCACTCCGGTTCCTCCATCATCTGAATGAGCAGGCGGCAGAGGTCGTCGATGTGAATCCAGGACATGTACTGCCGGCCCGAGCCGAGCACCACGCCCGCGCCCAGCTTCACCGGGCGGGCAATGGTGGGCAGGGCGCCGCCCTCGTCGCTGAGCACGATGCCGATGCGCGTGATGACCGTGCGGATGCCCAACGCCTGCACTTGCTGGGCCGCCCGTTCCCACTGCGTCGACACTTCGGCCAAGAAGTCGTCGGCGGGCGCGGGCGGGGCGTCTTCGGTCAGCAGCCGGTCGTCGGCGTCGCCGTACACCCCGATGGCGGAGGCCGATATAAAGGCCTTCACGTGGTGGGGCTTGTCGCGCAGCTCCCGGGCCAGCAGGTTGGTGCCGCCCACGCGGCTGGCCAGGATGTCCTGTTTTCGCTCGTCGGTCCACTTGCCCTCCGAGACGCTTGCGCCGGCCAAATTCACCACGAAATCGGCGTAGCCGATGGCGGCCTCGTCGATTTGCCCGGTGGTGGGGTCCCAGCGGAAGGAGCAGTAGTGGCCGTAGGAGGTTTGCCGGCTGAGGTGCGCTACTTCGTAGCCGGCGTCAATCAGCATTTCCGACAGCCGCATGCCAATCAGGCCGCGGCCACCCGAAATCAACACTTTGCGCAAGGAAGGTTTCATGGAGAGGGTGCTACGTCTTCGGCCCAGAGCGGGGGAAAAGCCGAAACGGGCCGCAAATGTACTGCCCAAACGCAAATCGGAAGAGGGTCAGTTCGTTATTTGCCGATCAGGCGCAGGAACTCCCGGCGCAGGCTCTCGTCCTGCCCGAACCGGCCGCCGTACTCGGCCGTGAGGGTCGAGCTGCTCGTGTCGTTCACGCCGCGGCTCATCACGCACAAGTGGTCGGCCTCGATGAGCACGGCCACGTCGTCGGTTTGCAGGCTTTGCTTGAGCTCCTCGGCAATCTGGCGGGTAAGGCGCTCCTGCACCTGCGGGCGGCGGGCGTAGTACTGCACCACGCGGTTGAGCTTGGAGAGGCCCACCACGTGCTCCCCGGGCAGGTAGGCCACGTGGGCCTTGCCGATGATGGGCACAAAGTGATGCTCGCAGCAGCTAAACAAGGTGATGTCGCGCTCCACCAGGATTTGCTCGTACTGGTAGCGGTTGTCGAAGAGGCGCACCTCGGGGCGCTGCGCGGGGTCGAGGCCGCGAAACCACTCGTGCACGTACATCTTGGCTACGCGCCGGGGCGTGCCCGCGAGGCTGTCGTCGGAGAGGTCGAGGCCGAGCAGGTCCATGATGTGGCGGAAGTGCTCGGTGATGCCGGCAATTTTTTCCTCCTCGCTCAGGGCAAAGGCGTCGGGGCGCAGCGGGGTGCGCAGGGAAGGGGCCAAGTGGGCATCGGCCTGCGGGGCCGCGCTGGGGTCGGGCTGGTTAGCCATGGTATTCTACAAAATTGCGGTCCGTTTCGTGGAGCGTGACCGAAAGGGCCAGGTGCTCCGCCAGATGCGGCCGCAGACGACGCCAGCAGACGGCCGCAATGTGTTCGGCCGTGGGGTTGAGCTGGCGGAAATCCTCGGTGTCCAGATTCAGGTTCCGGTGGTCAAAGGTATCCAGAATCTCGCGCTTGATGAGGTGGCTCAAGTGCTTCAGGTCGTATACGTAGCCGGTGTCCGGGTCGGGCTGCCCGGTCAGGCGTACGGTCAGCACGTAGTTGTGGCCGTGGTAGTTGGCGTTGCTGCACGGCCCGAAGACGGCCGCGTTCTGCTCGTCCGACCACGCCGGATTATACAGGCGGTGGGCGGCGTTAAAGTGCTCAGTTCGACCGATGGTAACTTTCATGGGGCCCATAACCTGCGGAAGATAAACTTTGTTTCGACTTTTGCAACACGTTCAATAACAGTACTTTGGCAAGGATGTATTTTTATGATATTGTATTTAATAAATATGTACAATCATTAATCAAATAAAAGTACAGTATTCCGAAAAAAATCAAGGGTGGCCGAGTGGTGCTTTGTGAGGAGGTGGTTAAATTTGGTGAGTTGTTAACCAAGCCTACTCCTGGTTGACCTCTTTCCCAACGTTTCTTCCAACTCATTTCACTTCTTATGAAATCAGGCGTACTCCTTTCTCTGTTGCTGTTCGTCCTGACGACTGCCGGGTTTGCGCAACGTTCGCCCGTTGACGAAACGGAAATGGCCGTGAAAGGCATTCCGCGCAAAGGTCAGCGCGTCACCATCCAGCTTGACAGCAAGCGCGTCGAAGACTCGTGGGTGAAGCTCATCAACGAGAAAATCGGCAAAGTGAAGGCCGACAAAGGCGTTTACTCCATGGACGGCGTCGTGGTTGAATCCATCTCCAAAACCCCGATCCGCATCATCTCGAAAGTAGATGCCGTGCCGACCGGCACCACCGTGTGGTGGTCGATTGACCTGGGCAATGCCTACCTGAGCAAGGAAGCTACCCCGCAGCAGTGGAAGTCGGCCGAAGCTTACCTGAAAGACTTCGCCCGCAGCCTCTACCGCGAAGACATTGCCCTGCAGGTGCAGGAAGCCGAAAAGGCCCTGATCAACTCGCAGAACAACCACATGGCCGTTATTGCCAAGCAGGACGCCATCAAGAAGGACATCGAGAAGAACAAAGCCAAGAAGCTTGAAATTCAGCAGCAGCTGGCCGAAAACGCCGCCGACCTGGTGAAGCTCAACAACATGGTGGACTCCAACCTGAAAGAGCAGGAAGCCGCCCGCGCCGACATTGTGAACATGCGCGTGCAGCTGGAGTCGGTGAAAGACCGCCTCAACAAAATCGAGTAGTCGCTCCGACGCTCATATGTTTAAAACGGCCCCGCCACTACTGGCGGGGCCGTTTTGCGTTTGGCCCGGGCGCTAACTCAGTCGGCTTTTTGCTGCACCTGCCGAATTTGCTGTTCGGCGGCTTGCTCGTCGCGCCAACTTACCACGCGCACCTCCCCGTGCTCGGCCGAGCGCAGCAGCCACAGCCGCAGCATCTCGCGGGCGGCCGGGTACTGCTGCAGCAGCTCGCGCCAGCTGGTGACGGGCATGATGCGTTGGCTGGGGCGGGCCGGCACGGCCAGCACCACCGGCTCCATCTCCCCGGCCCGGTCAAGCGTGACGAGGCCCACGGGCAGCACTTCCAGCACCGTGCCGGCGGGCAGGCTTTCGGCCAGCACCAGGGCCGGCAGCGGCTGCCCGGCCGGGTGCTGGGGCGAGGCCGGCAGCTTGGTCGACGGTACGAAGCCCGCGTTGGCGGGGTAGGGCAGAAAGCTCACCAGCCGGTCGACGCCGGCGCGCTGCTCGGGTTTGAAGTCGTTGGTGGCCGCGTCGTAGCGGAGCACGCGGTTGGTCCCGGCGGGCGTTTCCACCACCACCTGCAGCAATTGCCGGTCCTCGGAGTAGGTTGGCAGCTCATTAAAACGCGGCTGGCAGCCGACCACAAGGCCGGCTGCCAGCAACAGGAACGCACCAGACCGCAGCCCGCGTTTAGCGCAGGACTTGGTCGAGGAGGCGGAAGGGGTTGACTTTTTGTAGATCAAGCACAAAGCGGATGCGGTGGCTGAAGTCGCGGAAACCGTTGGGCAGCCCGTCGGTGTACTGGGAGCCAGCTACGGGCAGGTACAGACGGAACACGTTGTTGAACAGAGGCACCGCCAGGCCCGCGTCGTAGAACAGGCGCTGGTTGCGGCCGTCGGGCAACAGCTGCCGGCGGTTGACGGCTCCAAAGTCGGCAAAAACGTTGAATGACGTCACCGGCAGCTCGGCTTCCAGGTTCAGCGTGGTCAGCCATTTGTCGGCCGCCACCGGAATGTAGGCCTTGAAGGCTCCGTCACGGTCATCGGTTTGGTGGCGCTGAGCGGCGTAGGTATCCGAAATCTGCTGACGGTCGAGGAAAGCCGTTTGGCGGCGGTAGTCGAAGCTGCCGCTCAGGCCCATGAAGTAGCGGCGGGCGTCGCCTTCGGTTTGCTGGAAGAAGTAGCCGCCGAACAGGCGGGCGCGCACGCTCTTGCCTTGCTTGTAGTAATGCTCGTAGCGCAGGGCAGCGCGGCCGAGCACCGGCGAATCGTAGCTGGTGCCTGCATTGCGCGGGCTAAAGGCGTTCAGCTCGAGGTCGGCGCCGTACTGCTTCACGGCGTCGCCGCCGTCCAAGTTGTAGCGCAGCGTCGGGATGATGTTGTCGCTCAGCTCGTCCTTGGCCCGCACGATGGTGTAGGCCAGCTGCACGGTTTGCTGGGGGCCGGCGGGGCGGTTGCGGCGCAGCTCCAGGGTCACGCTGGGCTCCAGTTTGGTGTAGCGCTCAAAGCGCGTCGCCAAGAAGCTCGTCGTCACGCGCTGCAGCAGGCGGCCGGTGGGCAGCGCGTTCAGGTTGAGTTGCCCGATGCCCTTCAGCTCGGCCTTGCCGAAGCTAAACATGGGCATAGCCAGGTAGCTGATTTTGTTTAGCACCAGCGGATTGTTGTAGAAGGCCGCGCCGAGCATGAACTTGTCGTAGGTGTTGGCCCCGAGCACCGGCAGCCAGTTCAGCGAGGCGTGGTCCCAGCGCTCCGCGCTCAGCAGGGGGCGCAGGCGCACCGATTCCAGCGTCGGCAGGGCCCCGCTGAGGCGGCGCTGGTCGTCGCGGCGGTTGAGCTGGGGCGTGAGGTACTGGGCGTCCACCACCACGGCGGCCACGGCGGGCGTGCGGCGGAAGTTGAGCTGGGTAACGTCCGTGTCCTCGGTTTCCGATTTTTCCTCGGCTTCGCGGCCGCCGAATACCGGCGTCCAGAGCGTTTCCAGCACCTTGCCCGAGGCGTCGACGGTCGATACTGGTACGGCCCAGGGCGCGTTGGATTCGTTGCGCACCAGCACTTTTATTTGTTGGTCGGTGCTCATGATGTCGGCCACCGCGGCGTTGTAGCGGCCGGTGGTGCCCATCATCTGCTGGAAAAACCAATCGAGCTTCTGCCCGCTGGCTTCTTCGAAGGCGGCCTGAAAATCGGCCGGGCCAGGGTGGCGGAACTTCCACCGGTCGAAGTACAGGTGCATGCCCTGGTCGAATTTCTCCTGGCCCAGGTAGGCGGCGAGGTAGCGCAGCAGCCCGGCCGTCTTGCCGTACACCACGGCCCCGTAGTTGTAATTCACGTACTGGGCCGCCGGCAGGGTCACGGCCTGGTCGTAGCCGCGGCTGGCCGGCACCTGCCACTGCAGTTGCGACACGGCGTAGGGCGGCAGGCCCTGCAAATCGAAGCCCTTGGCCACTTTGGGCATTGTTGCCGCCTTGGCAATGGGGTCGGTCAGCTCGGCGCCGGAGGCTTCCGACACGCGGGCTTCCAGGTAGCTGTTCACGCCCTCGTCCATCCACGGGAACTCCCGCTCGTTGGAGGCCAGAATGCCGTAAAACCAGTTGTGGCCCACTTCGTGGATGGTAGCAAACGGGTCCGTCACGGTCACCATCGGGTACTCCATGCCCGAGCCCGCGCTCAGCGCCCCGTCGACGGCCGTGGCGGCGGAGTAAGGGTACTCGCCCACCCAGCGCGAGTAGCCCTGCAGGGCGTAGCGCAGGTCGTTGCGGTGTTTGAGCCAGTCGGCGGCGTTGCGGTTGGTAAACAGCATCCAGGTCGTTACCACGCGCTCCGAGCCGGGCAGCTTCACGGTGTCCTTGAGCACGTTGAAGCGCTTGTCGGCAAACCAGGCGAAGTCGTGCACGCGGTCTTGGGTGTAGCGCAGCGTTTTGGTCGTCGCGGCCGACTGCGGGAAGCTCACGTCGGAGCCGAACGTTTCCGCGCCCTTGGCGGCCGTGGTGGCGGCCAACTGGTCGAGGCGGGCCCGCTCGTCGGGGTTCTGCAGCTCGCCGGTAGCGCCCACCACGTAGTTGTCGGGCAGGGTGATGCGCACGTCGAAGGAGCCAAACTCGGAGTAGAACTCGCCCTGGTCGAGGTAGGGCATCTGGTGCCAGCCGGTGCGGTCGTACACCGCCGGCTTGGGGTACCACTGGCTGATTTGGTAGCTCTGGCCCACGTGGCCCATGCGCGAGAAAGAGTCGGGCAGCTTCACCCGGAAGGGCGTGCTGATGGTCACGCGCTGGCCCGGCTGCAGCGGCTGCGGGAGCGTGAGCTTGGCTATGTCGGGGTTCTTGGGGTCGTAGTCGAGCTTTACCACCTGCCCTTCGACGCGGAAATCGAGTTGGTCGATGTAGCCGCGCTGGTTGGCCTTGGCAAACTCAAACTTGCGCTTGCCCTGCTCGCGCTGCTGGCGGGCAAACGCCGAGGAGTTGTCCTTGTAGGCGTTGGGCCAGAGGTGAATCCAGATAAAGGGCAGCGCGTCGGGCGAGTTGTTGACGTACTGCATTTCCTCGCGGCCGGTCAGCACGTGCTGTTGGTCGTCGAGGGTCACGTCGATGGAATAGTTGACTTCCTGCTGCCAGTAGGGGCGCGGGGCTTGAGCCACGGCCGCCAGCGGCAGCACCGCCAGCGCAAGGCCGGGTAGTAGTTTGTGCATAAAGAGGGAGAGCGAAAGGACGCGACGAAAGTACGCGTTCGGGCCCGATTGGGGTTTGGCGGATGGATTAGAACGTCATTCTGCGCGCAGCCGAAGCGTCTCGCGTGCTGACATTGAACAGCGGCTCGCTCAGACCAAAGTAAAAAGAACGTCATGCTGAGCCTGTCGAAGCATCTCCGCTTCGTCAGATACAATCCAATGAATCGGTAGACATGCTTCGACAGGCTCAGTATGACAATACTGGCGGATGTCAGCCCGCGAGATGTCTTGACAAGCTCGACAATGACGTTCTTTTGGCGCGTGCAGCAACAGCCGCATCGAACACAAAAAACCGGGCCTCCACCGCGAGGGTAGAGGCCCGGTTTGAGCTTGGAGGCAGGATGCCTTAGGCGCGCTTCTCTTTGATACGAGCAGCTTTGCCCGAGAGGCCGCGCAGGTAGAACAGGCGGGCGCGACGCACTTTACCGCGGCGGATCAGCTCGATCTTGTCGAGGTTCGGCGAGATGATCGGGAAGATACGCTCGGTGCCGATTTGGTTCGACACTTTGCGCACGGTGAAGGTCTCACCGTTGGTGCCCGAGTTCCGGCGCTGGATAACCACGCCCTGGAACTGCTGGATGCGCTCCTTGTTGCCTTCGCGGATCTTAACGTGCACGTTTACGGTGTCACCGGCAGCGAATTCCGGGAAGCTGGCGCGGCGCTCTTTGGCTTCCTGGTTGATGAGGTCGAGAAGTTGGCTCATGACAGCAAAAAATCTAAAAAAGGCGGCGCCGCCGCCCGAGTGGTTTCAGTAAGGAGGCGCAAATATAGTGAGTTTCGGCCGAGCTACAACACTAAGCATTAGGTTTTTTCCGGCGGCGCGGCTTGCGCGGCTCCTCAAACGCCTCCGCGGGCATATCCGCCAGCAAATCGGGGCGGCGCTGCTGGGTACGCTGCAGGGCCTGCTCGTGGCGCCAGTCCTCCACCTTGGGCGTGTCGCCCGACATGAGGATGGCCGGCACCGTCCGCCCGCGCCACTCCGCGGGGCGTGTGTACACCGGCGGGGCCAGCAGGTTGTCCTGAAACGAGTCGCTCAGGGCCGATTCCTCGTTGCCGAGCACGCCCGGCAGCAGGCGCACCACGGCGTCGACCACCACGGCCGCACCCAGCTCCCCGCCGCTGAGCACGAAGTCGCCCACGCTGATTTCCTCGGTCACGTACTCCTCGCGGATGCGTTCATCCACGCCCTTGTAGTGTCCGCAGAGCAGAATCACGTTCCGCAGCAAGGACAGTCGATTCGCCGCCGCCTGCCGGAACGTGGGCCCGTCGGGGGTGAGGTAGATGATGGCGTCGTAGGCGCGCTCGGCCCGCAGCCCGTCGATGCAGGCAGCAATGGGTTCGGGGCGCAGCACCATGCCCGCGCCGCCGCCGAAGGCGTAGTCGTCGATCTGCCCGTGCTTGTTGATGGCAAACTGGCGTAGGTCGTGCAGGTGAATGTCGGCCAGGCCTTTCTCCTGGGCCCGCTTCACAATGGAGTGCGCGAAGGGGCTGACGAGCAGTTCGGGCTGGCAGGTGATGATGTCGAAGCGCATGGCGCAGGCGGCGGGGTGAGGCGTGGGTACGGCGGTTACTTGGCGGCTTGCGCGTCCTCCGACGGCTCCGCGTCGTCCTCGTCGTCCGGGGCGCCGGGGTTGAGGTAGATGTCGAGCAGGCCGTCGGGCAAGGTCACGTGCAGCTCCTTGGTGTCCTCGTCGGCGTGTTGAATCAGCTCGTCGACCACCGGAATCAGCACTTCCTGCCCTTGGTAGCGCATGGCCAGCAGCACCTGCTCGGGCAGCTCGTAGAACGACTCCACGGTGCCCAGTGGGCCCAGGTTCGCGTCGACCACGGCGTAGCCCACGACCTCGTGGAAGTAAAACTGGTCTTCTTCCAGCTCGGGCAGGTCGACCAGGGGGCGGTACAGCTTCAGGCCCCGAAACAGCTCGGCGTCCTCGATGCGGTCCACGGTTTTGAGCTTGAGCAGCACGCGGGTGCCGGCCTGCGGCGTGAGGCGCTCCACGCCGAAGCGGTGCAGCTTGCCCGAGCCGGCGGGGCGCTCCACGAAGACTTCCTCCACGCGGCGGTAGTCGTCCACGCTGTCCACGTCCAGCTCGGCCACCAGTTGCCCGCGCAGGCCGTGGGTTTTCACCACGTAGCCCAGTTCGTAGCTTTCGTCAAGGTTCATAGCAGTCGATGAGTTGGCGGGTTAAAAAGTTTAGGAGTTCAAGAGCCTCCCGAAGGCGACTCTTAAACTCCTAACCTCAAAACGCTAAACCTGAATTAGGCGTTTTCCTCGGTGCTTTCGGCGGGAGCCTCGGCAGCTTCGGGCGCTTCAGCGGCCGGAGCGTTGGCAGCGGCGGCAGCGGCTTGCTTCTGGCGCAGCGCCTCGGCGCGGGCTTCGCGCACTTTGGTTTCGGCGGCCAGTTGCTGCTTGCGGGCTTCGTCTTTGGCGGCGCCCACGTTGGTGCGCTTGCCTTCGATTTTGGCCGTCTTCTCGTCGTTCCACTGCTGCAGACGCTGGTCGGCTACGTCCTGCGTGATGGCGCCTTTGATAACGCCGAGCTGCAGGTGCTTGCGGAACAGTACGCCGCGATACGACAGCATGGCGCGCACGGTGTCGGTGGGCTGGGCGCCCTTCATCAGCCAATCGAAAGCCTTGTCGGCGTCGAAGTTGATGGAGGCCGGGTTGGTCAGCGGGTTGTAGGTGCCGAGCTTCTCGATGAAGCGGCCGTCACGCGGAGCGCGCGAGTCAGCAACTACGATGTCGTACATAGCGGCCTTTTTGCGGCCGCGGCGGGCGAGGCGGATTTTAACTGCCATAAACCGTGTCGGTTAGGTGACGCAACTCGTGCGTCGGATGAAAAAAGATTTGGGCTGCAAAGGTAAGAAATAATGCCGCAGATTGGTGCTGGGCGCAAATATTTGTCATAGAACGACCTGCAAAATGGTCATCCTGAGCAGCGCGAAGGACCTCGCATCTTGTACCAACTGAAAAGCGCAGCCGCCAACACCCGGTTACACGGGCTGCGGTGGCTGCGCTTGTTAGGTTGCTGCATTTGCTGAAAAAGAGGCGGTGCTTTGTCGGCAGCGGCGCTGCGGGGGGAGGAAAACCTCTCGCTCTGCTCAGGATGACCGTTCATTTTGCTTCGGCACAATAAAAAAGCCACCCCGGTTTCCCGAAGCGGCTTTTGATGCTCGTGTGGTTCGGCCTTATGCCGCCATCGATACCGGCTGCTTGGCCGATTTCTCGCGCTTGATCTTGATGATGCCGACTTTGTCCAACGTCCAGATGACGGGATAGGTCGGGTCCAACTCCCACCACTTCACGCCGAAGTTGACGCGCATGGGCAGCTTGTGGTGGTTGTTTTGAAACAGCTCGCCGCCGGTGAGAAAGTCGAAGAACAGCGAGTTGCGCGACTTGTCGTTGTTGTCGAAGTTCTGGTAGCCGTACTTATGGCCGCTCCAGTTCACGATGGCGCCGTGCACCGGGCCCATCAAGAAGTGGAAGGGCAGCAGCAGGTAGAGGTACCACATGCTGGCCGGCACCAAGGCCACGTAGAACAGCACGTAAGCCGTGCCCCAGCTCACGCGCGACACCCAATGGTCGCCGATACGCTCCAGCGCGCCCCAGGTGGGGTAGTCGCCCTCGAAGCGCTTGGCCAGCTCGTACTGGTCGTTGAGCACCGAGTTGTAGATGTTTTTCGTCTTCCACATCATCGTGAAGGCGTTCGACGAGAAGTGGGGGGAGTGCGGGTCGTGCTCGGTATCGGAGTACGCGTGGTGCATGCGGTGCAGCAGCGCGTAAGCCCGGGGCGAGAGGTACGACGAGCCCTGCGCCACGTAGGTCAGCAGGAAGAAGAAACGCTCCCAAAAGCGGTTCATCGTGTACATCTTGTGGGCCGCGTAGCGGTGCAGGTAGAACGTCTGCACGAACAGCGACAGGTACCAGTGCCCGACGAAAAACAACAGAATCGGCATGAGGCGGGGTGAAGGGAAAAAGGTTAAAGCCTTGACGCCTAAACGCGTGCAGGGCTGTTTTGTTTGTCCGAAGCGCAAACGTAGCGCCGGGCCGCGGTCCGGCCAATGACGTTCGTCAGCGCCGGCGCATAGCCGGAGCGGGAAGTCGGGGCAGGGGCAAGTTGGCCGTTCAACGGCATTGGCAGCGGTACAAGTTCACCGCCGGGCGGTTAATTCACCAGCTCGCCGCTGCGGATCGGGTCCCACACTTCCGCGTCGGGCAAGGGGGCCACGATGTCCATTTCCTGCTGGGTGACCGGGTGCTTGAACTGCAACCGGCGGGCGTGCAAGGCAATGCTCAGATCGGGCAGGGGGGCCATGGCGCCGTACTTCACGTCGCCGGTGATGGGCGTACCCAGGCCGGTGCTCAGCTGCACCCGGATCTGGTGCGGGCGGCCGGTGATGGGGTTGACTTCGAGTAGGTAGCGGTGGCCCACCTGGCCCAGCACTTTGTAGTTCAACTCGGCGCGCTGGCCCTGCGGGTGCTTCTGGGCGTAAGCCTTGGTCACGTTGCGCATCGGGTCCTTCAGCAGCCAGTGCACCAGGGTGCCCTCGGGCTCCTGCGGGGCTTTGCCCACCAAGGCCCAGTAGGTTTTGTGCATCTGGTTGTCGCGGAACATTTCGTTCAGCCGGCTCAGGGCCTTGCTGGTTTTGGCCAGCACCACGATGCCCGACACGGGCCGGTCGATGCGGTGGCACACGCCGATAAAGGCGTTGCCGGGCTTTTTGTACTTCAACCGCAGGTACTCGGCGGCTTTCACGGAGAGCGGCTCGTCGCGGGTTTCGTCGGCTTGCACCAGCGTGCCGGCGGTTTTGTTGACGATGAGCAGGTGGTTGTCTTCGAACAGAATTTCTTTCTGTTCCGACCAGATGGCAGGTCTATTCACGAGGTAAAAGTACTATTCAGAAAGCGTTTCGGGCGCCGCGCTGTCGTACCAGCGGATGCGGCGCGAGAGGAACATCACAATGCCGAGCACCAGCAGCAGGCCCAGGCTACCAATCAGCAGGGCGTAATCCTGCAACTGAATGACGACGAACACGAAGCCGTAAATGAGCGTGAGCACGCCGGCCGTAATCAGCACCAAGCGCCGCTGCCGGAACACCGCCGCGGCGTAGGCCGTGACCAGCCCGATGATGGCGGCGCCCGCCAAGCCATAAGCCGCATTGAAGGGCATATGTTCCGACAAAGCTAGCAGCAACACGTAAAAAATTACCAACGCCAGCCCCACTAAGATATACTGAAACGGGTGAATGCGCCGCCGGTTGAGCACTTCCACGAAAAAGAAAATCAGGAAGGTGAGCGTGAGCGGCAGCAGCGCGTACTTGGCGGCACGCATGGTTTTCTGGTATTCATTGACGGGCACCAGCAGCCGCACGCCGAACGTGGAGCCGTTCACGTTGGGCTGAAACGCGGCCGTGCGCCAGCGCTGCGGGTAGTTGCGGTTCAGGTGCAGCACCCGCCAATCGGCCGTGAACTGCTGGGCCGTAACCTGCCGCTGGGCGGGCAAAAACGCGCCGATAAAGCTCGGGTCGGGCCAGGGCGCGGCGAGACGGGCGGTGGTTTGGCGGCCCAGCGGCGCCAGCAGCAGGCCGGTGCTCCCGTTCAGGTCCAGCTCGAAGCTGAAGGTGTGGCGCCCGACCAGCGCGGCGGCGTTGGGCACCGGCACCGGGGCGCTCAGGCCGCTGTTGTTGCTGCCGTCCTCCGCGGGCACCTCGTCGGTGCCCTGAAACTTGGAGTAGCGCTGCCGCTCGTTGCGCACGGCGGTTTCGTCGGAGGCCACGCCGGGGGGCGTGCCCACGGGCAGCAGCTGCGGCGAGGGCACGCCCGGCTCGAAACCGCGCGGCTGCCCGTCCCAGCTCAGGCGCAGGCTGTTGCGGATGCCTTTCAGGTCGGAAATGCCGAGGGCCACGAAGGCTTCGGCCCAGTGTATATCAGCCGGGTCCAGGTCGAGGTCGGCCAGGGAGGCGGTTTGAAACACGCCGCGCACCCGAAGCCGGGCCCGGTACACCACCGCCTCGTAGATGCCGCGGTGCCGCCGCTCGGGCTCCAGCTGCCCGGTGGTGGCGAGGCTGTCGGGCAAGAAGCAGAGGTATTCGGTGGTGCGCTGCGGGCGGCCTTTTTCGTCTTGGCTGCGGGCCGTGTAGGGCAGGGCCAGCACGGGCCCGAGCACCAGCTGCGGCCCGCCCCACTTGCCGCTGATTTCGCGGGTGGCGGCATCCCGGTTTTCGGCGCGCTCGGTTATCAGGCTTTCCACCATCGTCGACGGAATCAGCAGCAGGAGCAGCAGAAAGCCGATGGAGAGCAGCTTGATGGTAATCGAGTTGCGCAGCCAGGCGTTGAGCCGATCAACCAAGGAGACGGGGGAAGTAGACATGGGCTAGAACGAGACGCGGCGGAACCAGCCGCCAAACAAGACCGCCGGCCTGCGCAATGCAAGCCGGCGGTAAGCTAAGTCAGAACGAACAGAACCGTCGTCGGCAACCCGGGCACCGACGCCCAGGCATAACGCCGGCGGCGCGCCCGGGCGCATGCGCGGCGGCCGAAATACCTAGTAGGCTTCCTTCTCGTTGGGAAAGTCGCGGCTCTTCACGTCGCTCACGTACTGGGTCACGGCTTGGTGCATCAGGTCGCCCAACTCAGCGTAGCGGCGCAAAAAGCGCGGCTTGAATTCCTGCGTGATGCCCAGCATGTCGTGCACCACCAGCACCTGCCCGTCCACTTCCGGGCCCGCGCCGATGCCGATAACCGGGATGGTGAGCTGCTCGGCCACTTGCTTGGCCAGGGCCGAGGGAATCTTTTCGAGCACCAGGGCGAAGCAACCCAGCTCCTCCAGCAGCTTGGCGTCCTCGATGAGCTTCTGGGCCTCGGCGTCTTCCTTGGCCCGCACGGTGTAGGTGCCGAACTTGTAAATGCTCTGCGGGGTGAGGCCCAGGTGGCCCATCACCGGAATACCGGCCGTCAGGATGCGAATAATCGAGTCCTTGATTTCGGCGCCGCCTTCCAGCTTCACGCCGTGCCCGCCCGATTCCTTCATGATGCGGATGGCCGAGCGCAGCGCCTCCGACGAGTTGCCTTGGTAGGAGCCAAACGGCATATCGACCACCACGAAGGACCGCGTCACAGCCCGCACCACCGAGGCGGCGTGGTAAATCATCTGGTCCAGGGTGATGGGCAGGGTGGTTTCGTGGCCGGCCATGACGTTGGAGGCCGAGTCGCCGACGAGCAGCACGTCGATGCCCGCCCCGTCGAGGATTTTGGCCATCGAGTAATCGTAGGCGGTGAGCATGGAGATTTTCTCGCCGCGCTGCTTCATGGCCTGCAACTGGTGCGTGGTCACGCGCTTGATTTCCTTGTGCTGCGACATCGGAACGGTGCTTGGGTAGCCTGGGTAAAAGGTGAGGGATGCGGAACGGGGCAAAGCTGCGGCTTTTTCCGCAAAAGCCGGGGCCGCGGTGCCTGGTACCGGGCCATAAACAACTTGCCGCCCCTTTCGGCTAGGCAGCGAAAGGGGCGGCAAGACACCGGGCGGCAACGGGCGCGCTTAGCGGTTGAGGAAGGTGCGGTTGCGGTTTAGCTTCAGGTCCTGCAGCAGCGCCGATTTAGCCCCGATGGTCACGTTGAAGCCCTGGATCTGGCCGGTCGGAATCCAGGAACCGGTGATTTGCCAGCAGTGCAGGTCGCGGAAGAAGTTGATGGACGTCACCGTGACCTTGCGCGAGACGAAGTCGTAGCCCGAGGTGTAAGTCAGGCGCATCTTGTCGGTGAGCTTGATTTCGCCGCTCACGTTCATGGCCACCGTGGGCCAGGAGCGGTTGCGGGTGGTGCCGGCGCGGGCCACGCGCGGACCGGGGTCGGAGTACAGGGCGCCGAGCGAGGCATTCAGCGTCCACGGAATCGTGAAGTCGAGGTAGTCGACGTAGGAATCGGGCTGGTTGGGGTTGCCGAGCACCGGGTCGTTGACCGGGGCCGTGCGCTGGTTGCGGTTGACGGGCTGGCCCGGGCGGCGGTTGCTGTCGAACTGGTAGCTCAGCTGCACCGAGGCCTGGTCCAGGCGGGCCAAGCGCCGGCTGTCCTGCTCGAAGAGGTACTTATTGATCAGCGCGCCCGCCGAGTCGCGCTGGTAAAAGTTGAGGGTGCTTGCGACGAGCACGCTCAGCTTCTGAGCTACCTGCGTGCGCAGGCTCACGTTGAGCGGCGCCAGCCTAAACGCCGTGGCCGCGAAGTTGTAGCCCGAGGAAAGGTCGAAGCCGTCGATGAGGCTGACCTTCTTGGTCGGCTCGGTGCCGGTGGTGTCCTTGTCGTTGCGCACCTTCATTTCCACCTGGTTTTGCAGGCTGAAGCTTACCTGGCTGACCTGCCCGCCGCCCGGTCCGGTGCCCGCGAAGCCCTGGTAGCGCGAAAACTGCGAGGGCGTGAACAGCGCCCCGGCCGAGTTGCGCAGGTCGACCGGCAGCAGGCTCTGCGTCGGGTCCAGGGGGTTGTAGGGCTGCTGGTAGTAATTGGAGTTGGCCAGGTAATTGGGCGAATAGGAGTAGCTCAAGCTCGGCGCCAAGCGGTGGCGGATGGCTTGAATGCGCTTGGTTTTGCCGAAGTTAACGGTGCCGTACAGGTTGGTCGACAGCGCGGCGCCCCCGCTGAAGTTGCCCACCCGGAACAAGCCGCGGGCGGTGTCCACGCGAATGGCCTGCGCCTCGGGCACGTAGCGGTAGTTCAGGCGCTTCACAAACCACGATTCGCCGTACGAGGCGCTGGGAGCGAAGGAGAGGTGGCGCAGCAGGGTGTAGTTGCCCAAAGACAGGCCGAAGCGGTGCTGCAGGCTCGTCTGGTAGTTGCGCAGCAGCGGGCCGAGGTTGCTCAGTTGCACCGGCACAGTGCGCGAGGCCGCGTTGCCGCCGAGCAGCGGCAAACCCGACGGCAGCGAGCGAGCGGCCTCCGTGTTACTCAGACGGTTTTGGCCCGTAAACTGGTAATCCACCGAGAACTGCTCGTAGAACCGGCCGCGCGTGGGCATGCCCAGCAGCTGGTAGATGTTCTGGCGCTGCACGGCCAACGACACGTCGGGCAGGGTCAGGTTGACCGTGCCGGTGATGGTGTTCAAGTCCTGCGTGGCCTGCAGCGAGTAGTTGATGGGCAGGTTGCGCAGCTGCTTGGAGTAGCTGATGGAGGAGTTGAAGGCCGGCGTGAGGTAGTTGCGCACGTCCAGGGAGTTCTGCTGGTTGAACTCCGGGCTGCCCGTGCGCACGCTGGCGGCAAAGCGGCCGCCGCCCGGGCGGGGCGTCGGGTTGTGGCTCCACGTCAGCCAGAAGGTGCGCGGCTTGAAGTTCTTGCGCAGGTTGGCGTTGGCACTCAGGTCGCCGGAGCGCAGGATCAGGCCCGCCGGGCGCCGCGAGTAGTTGAATTCCAGCCGGCCCTCGTAGCTGTAGCGCTTGCGGTAGGTCAGGTCGCTGTTCACGCCCCAGCCCCCGAAGGAGTCGGCGTTGCCGGAGTACACGCTGCCGGTCACCCGCAGGCCGATGTGCTCGTTGACCACGAAGTAGTACCCGCCGTTGGTCAGGTAGAAGCCGCGGTCCAGCGCCTGCCCGAAGGTCGGGATGATCAGGCCCGAGGCGCGCGACTTGCCCGGGGTGGGGAAGTAGCCGAACAGAAAGCCCAGCGGCGTGGGAATGTCGCCGATGACGAGGTTGAACGGGCCGGTCACCACCTGCTTGCGCGGCACCACCTTCATTTTCGAGGCGTTGATGAAGAAGTGCGGGTGCTCCAGGTTGCACGTGGTGTAGCGCCCGTGCAGGCCGTAGATTTCGTTCAGCTCGTTTTTCTTCACCACCTCGGCGTGGATGTAACCCTCGCCCTGCTGGGTTATGGCCTCCGCAATCTTGCCCTTGCGCGACTTGAAGTTGTAGGCAATGCGGCCGGCCTGGTAGGTTTCGGCCCCGTCCTTGAACACGGGCTTGTCTCGCACCTTGCCGGTGGAGTCAGCCAAGCCCTCGGCCGTGAGCACGTTCTGGTTGTAGTCGACGGTGATGACGCCCGCTTTCAGGTCCATTTCGCCGTAATTGACGCTGGCCTTGTTGTAGAGCACGGCCTTCTTCTCCTGCACATTGAAGCGAATCGAGTCCTTGGCCTGGTACTTCACCGTGGTTTCGATGTCGCCCTTGGGCTTCACACCCACGCGCAATGAGTCGCCGGTGGCGGCGCGGGCCGTGTCGGGGCGGGCGGCAATGGTGGGAGTGGCAGCGGGCTGACCGGCGGGGCGGGTCGGCGGAGTGGCCGGGCGCTGCTGGGCTTGCGCCAGCCCCACCAATAGGCAATAACTAATCAGCAGGGCGAGCGTACGCCAAGGGCGAAGCACCCGTCTGCTGCGGCATAGCGTTTGAATATGCGCCGCGGAAAGAGTCACGTAGGGCAGATTTGCTTTATTTTGTGGCTAAGAGTGCAAAAATAGCGGGTAGCCGCCCCATCTAACGAACACCGTGCGGAATATTGTCCTTCTCGCGGCGGCGCTGCTGGCGCTGGGCCTCGGCCCGGCCGCGAGCGTAGCGCAGCAGCCCGATTCCAGCGCCGATGCCCGTGGCCGCCAGCCGGCTGCCGCCTACCGCCTGCGCACCGTGGTGCTCGACGCCGGCCACGGCGGCAAAGACAAGGGCTGTGCCGGCCCCGAGGGCGCCCGCGAAGCCGCTGTCGCGCTGAAAATTGTGCTGGAGCTGGGCCAGCTCATCGAGGAGAACATGCCCGATGTGAAGGTGGTGTACACCCGCAAAACCGACGTGTTCGTGGAGCTGGCCGACCGCGCCGGCGTGGCCAACAAGAACAACGCCGACCTCTTTATCTCGGTGCACTGCAACGCCGGCCCCTCGGCCGCCCGCGGCACCGAGGTCTGGACCATGGGTCCGCACAAAACGGAAGCCAACCTGGCCGTGGCCAAGCGCGAAAACGCCGTCATTCTGCAGGAAGACAACTACAAGGAGCGTTACAGCGGCTTCGACCCCCGCTCGCCCCAATCCCACATCCTCTTCTCGCTCTACCAAAGCGCCCACATCGACAACTCCCTGCGCTTCGCGGCCAAAGTCGACCACGAGTTTCGCACTACCGTCAAGCGGCCGTCCCGCGGGGTGAAGCAGGCGGGCTTCCTGGTACTTTGGAAATCCACCATGCCCTCGGCCTTGATCGAAGTGGGCTTTCTGACCAACCCCGGCGAGGAGCAGTACCTAAACGATAAGGGCGGACAGTCGTATATGGCAGCGGGTATTTACCGCGCCTTCCGCCAATACAAGCAGGACCTGGAGGCCAGCAGCGCCGCCGACTAACTGCGCGCCGTTCGCCTATCTTGCCCCGCCATTCGTCGGCGGCCCCGTTATTTCTCTTCCTCCTTCTCTCTCCGCCTTTCCCCGTGTCCAAAGAAGCCAAAGTTGCCTTGTTGGCCGTTGTCGCCCTGGTGGCGTTGTTTGTTGGCTTTCGATTCTTGAAAGGCAGCAACGTATTTTCTTCCGACCGCACTTTCTACGCCGTCTACGACAACGTGGATGGCCTTAACGACGGGGCGGCCGTGTTGCTCAACGGCGTGGCGGTCGGCCAGGTAAAGAAGCGTGAGCTGCTGCCCGCCCAGGCCAATAAGGTGCGCGTGTCCCTTGAAATCCGGAAAGACGTGGAAGTCGGCGACTCCACGCTGGCCAGCCTCAGCGGCTCGCTGCTGGGCTCCAAGTCGGTGACGCTGCTGCAGGGCCGCAACACCAAGATCTTTGAGGGCGGCGAAGAGCTGCGCAGTTACCACGCCGCCAGCCTCACCGACGCCTTCCAGGCCAAAGCCCTGCCCGTGCTCGGCACCGTCGATTCCACGCTGATCCGCGTCAACCAGTTTTTGAGCAAGGAAGCCCGCCTGAGCCTGCAGCAGACGCTGCTGAACTCGCAGGCCACCACCGAGGCCCTACGCAACCTGCTGGTGGCCAACCAGCGCAACATCAACCGCATCACCACCAACATGGCCGAACTGAGCTCGTCGCTGGCCGTGACGGAGCGCAAATTCGACGCCGTGGCCACCAACCTGGCCCTCATTACCGACACGCTCAAGCGCGCCCCGCTGGCCAAGACCGTGCGCGACCTAAACACCACCGTGGCCCAGACGCAGGCCACCATCAAGGGTCTGAACCAGCAGCTGAATTCTACCAAAGGCTCCCTGGGCCTGTTGCTCAACGACGACTCGCTCTACACCAACCTCAACGCCACTTCGGCCTCGGCCAACGCCCTGCTAGTGGATTTGAAGGCCAATCCCAAGCGCTACGTGCACTTCTCGGTGTTTGGCGGGGGCGGCAAGGAGAAGAAAAAGTCCGAATCGGAGGTGAAGCCCGATGGCACCCGCAAGCGCGAAACCAAAACGGTGACCCAGCAAACCTCGCCGGCGCCGGTGGACACCGCCGTGCGGCCCTAAACCGGCCGATTTGCTTTCGAACGGAAAGCCCGCGCCGCATGGTGCGGGCTTTTTTGTGTCGGTGCTATACTGCTCGTAATCCTCATCTGGCGTACGCGCAGCGAAGGCTGCTGCGTTGAGCGCCTCGTGCCAACCCAAGGATGAGAGGCTACTCTTCCAGCCGAAGCATCCTTGCCTAACACTCGTTAGGCTGATGCGTTAAATCAATTACCTTTGGAATCGGCCCGCGCAGGCGGGCATTTCGTCTCCCCAACGCCTCTCATTCCCGTGAATCAGCCCGCAGCCCCCACCCGCCAAGACCTCGAATTCAACAAAAACGAAGACCAGCTCAAGCAGCTGAACTTCCAGCTGCAGAAGCGGCTGGAAAAAGTGCGGCTCGGCGGCGGTGAAAAGCGCATTGCCGCCCACAAGGCCAAGGGCAAGCTCACGGCCCGGGAGCGGATTGACTACCTCATCGACAAAGGCTCGGAAACCGTCGAAATCGGCGCGTTTGCCGGCGAGGGCATGTACAAAGAAGAAGGCGGCTGCCCTTCCGGCGGCGTGGTCGTGGTTATCGGCTACGTGCAGGGCCGGCAGTGCGTCATCGTGGCCAACGACGCCACGGTGAAGGCCGGGGCCTGGTTCCCGATTACGGCCAAGAAAAACCTGCGCGCCCAAGAAATCAGCATCGAAAACAAGCTGCCGATTATCTACCTCGTCGACTCGGCCGGCGTGTACCTGCCCATGCAGGACGAAATCTTCCCCGACAAGGAGCACTTCGGCCGCATCTTCCGCAACAACGCGGTGATGAGCAGCATGGGCATCGTGCAGCTGGCGGCCATCATGGGGCCGTGCGTGGCCGGCGGGGCGTATTTGCCGATTATGTCCGACGAGGCCATGATTGTCGACGGCACCGGCTCGGTATTTCTGGCCGGTTCGTACCTGGTGAAGTCGGCCATCGGCGAAACCATCGACAACGAGACGCTCGGCGGGGCCACCACGCACTCGGAAATTTCGGGCGTGACGGACTACAAGTTCAAGAACGACGAGGAGTGCCTCGACCACATCCGCAACATCTTCGACAAGCTCGGCGCCCAGCCTACGGCCGGCTTCTCGCGCAAGGCCCCGCAGGCGCCGGCGCTGGACGAGAAAGAAATCCTGGGCCTCTTGCCCTCGGACCGCGTGAAGCCCTACGACATGATGGACATCATCCTGCGCCTAGTGGACAACTCGGAGTTTGAGCCCTACAAGGACCTCTACGGGCAGACGCTCATCTGCGGGTTGGCGCGCATCGACGGCTGGGCGGTGGGCATCGTGGCCAACCAGCGCAAAATCGTGAAGACCAAGAAGGGCGCCATGCAGATGGGCGGGGTTATCTACTCCGATTCGGCCGACAAGGCCGCGCGCTTCATTATGAACTGCAACCAGAAGCGCATTCCGCTGGTGTTTTTGCACGACGTGTCGGGCTTCATGGTCGGCTCGCAGTCGGAGCACGGCGGCATCATCAAGGACGGGGCGAAGATGGTCAACGCCATGTCCAACTCCGTGGTGCCGAAGTTCTCGGTCATCGTGGGCAACTCGTACGGGGCCGGCAACTACGCCATGTGCGGCAAGGCCTACGACCCGCGCCTGATCGTGGCTTGGCCCACGGCCCAGCTGGCGGTGATGAGCGGGGCCGCCGCGGCCAACACGCTGCTGCAGATTCAGGTGGCGGCCGCCGAAGGCAAGGGCGAAAAGCTCACCGAGGAGGCTAAAAAGGAAATGTTCGACAAGATCAAGGCCCGCTACGACGAGCAGCTCTCGCCCTACTACGCCGCCGCCCGCCTCTGGGTCGACGCCATCATCGACCCCTTGGAGACGCGCAAGCTGATTTCGGAAGGCATCAGCATGGCCAATCACGCCCCGATTGAGAAGCAGTACAACGTGGGCGTGATTCAGGTGTGAGGCAAGCACCTGAGGGCGTAACGACTCGGCCGGATTATGGCAAATAACGCTTGGGAAACGGCTGCCAAAGCGGTGTGGGCGTGGCTGCGCGGGCCCGTTGCGAACGGGCTGCCGCCCATTGCCCACCCGCGTTCCGCCAAGAACAACCCCGGCCGCTGGGTCGACGCGTCGGCCGACTGGCGCATCACCGAGCGCAGCAGCCTCGCCACGCCGTTGACCACGGCCGCGCTCCAGCACTGGCAAGAAAGCACCTGCTCCTACGCAAGGCTGCGGGTGGACGAGTACCGGCGGCTCTATTTGGACCTGCGCTTTGACTGGCCCGCCGACAGCTACTTCGGCCGGGAAGAGCTGCAAGCCACCGAAGCGGACGCGGCGGCGTGCCAAGGCGTCTATTTGGCGGCGTTTCGGCGGTATGCGGACGATACGGCCGAGCTGGTGGTGAAACAGTCGCCGGGCTTTGCCGGAAGCTTGAGCCTGGTGCTGGAAGGGGTGACGGCGGCGGAATGGCAGCGCCTGCAAAGCCAAGCCTCCAACCTGTATAACTGGCTACCCGAGCAGCACGCGTAAATACTACTGGATGCCTCTTATCAAAGCGCCCCGGCCACTCCGCCGGGGCGCTTTGGCGTTGACGCGGTACATCCCAATGCGAAACGTCTTACTCGACCGGCAAAGCTCCGATGCGTGTGCGATGCAGCCTGCAGGTGGGTGGATTTGCCCACTCCGGGGTAGAGGGAGTGGGCGGGGCCGTTGCCGGCTGCGGCGGGCGCCGATAGTGCGCCGTGGGTACCGTTCGTTGCTATCTTTGTAGCTGTTCAAAACCCAAGCTGCTGCCAATGCTCGTTCAATTAAAGAATTATAGCCGACGTGATTATTTGGTTTTTATCCTGGTATGCGTGCTGCTGATAATTGGCTTTTTGCTGCGCTATTTACAGCTGGAAGAATATCCGCTTACGGTTAATCAGGACGAGCTGTCGAATATTTACGACGGGTACAGCATAGCTCGTACCGGAGCCGACAGGTGGGGTGAAAAGTATCCCGTTATTTTGCGTGCTTTCGGGAATATGGATTACCGTCCGCCCATGTATGCGTGGCTCTGCGCTATTCCAATTGAGCTGTTTGGGTATTCCATTTATTCCGGACGTTTGGTGTCCGTCGTGTTGGGCTTTGTTTCCCTGCTGCTGATTTATTTGGTGGGCGAGAAAATGGGGGGACGCTTGTTTGGGCTATTGGCCTTGTTGCTGGCTACTTTCTCACCCTGGCATATTGTCTTCTCCCGCGTAGCGTCGGAGGGCACGATGTTGCCACCTTTCTTTCTCATCTGCTCCTGCTACCTCTGGCAAAAAGCGCAGGAAAAAGGCTATAGCCTCGCCAGCCTTGCGTGGCTAGGGCTGAGCATCGGGCTCGGTACCAATACCTACCAAGCGGGCAAGCTGACCTTCTTTCTCTTCACTTTGCTGGTGCTGATTGACCTTTGGCGCTACGCTAGCCGCTTCTTTCAAAAGGCTTTGGTACTTGGTATCAGCGCCTTGGTGGGGGCCGGTCCGCAGCTCATAGCCGCCGTGACCATGCCGGACCGCTTCTTGTCCCGGGCCGACGGCAGCATGATGGAGTTTTCGTGGTCGTTTCAATACTTCAATACGCTCTTTAAAAATATCGCGCTGAATTTATCCCCGGATTTCTTGTTCTTTAATTTTGGTGTTGGTAATTATTTTACAGTAGCCCGACTGCTGATGATTGAGTGCCTGTTTTTCTATTTGGGCATGTTTCTCATTCATAAAGTTGTTTCTAAAAACCAAGCTATTAAGCCAGCTTATATTTATGCGCTGCTGTTCATGGCGGTGCTGCCCAGCGCCCTGACGCGGGAAAACCCGCACGCCCTGCGCGCTTCCGGCCTGACGGTATTATTGCCCCTGCTCAGCGCCGCCGGAATTGTGCTGGTATACAAGCATATTAACAACGCGGTGCTGCGCAATGCTTTTGTTGCAGTTACGGTCGGGCTGGCACTGTGGAATGCGAAGTATTTTTTGCAGGAATACACGGCTTCGGATACCCTGATCAAGGAAACAATGCCGGCCTTGACGGCGAAGGGCATTGAGCGGTTGAACAACTACAAAGACTGGTACGATACGGTGGTGCTGGATAAGACCGGTGATGGTTCCCAGATGTACCTGTACGTAGCCAGCTACTGCGGCATGACGCCCGAAGAATTCCAGCGGGCCGAAAAGCGCTACGACGCTTACGGGTGGGACGAATTCAAGCAACTCGGTAAATACCACTTTCTCAACCAAAGCGAGTTGGATGAGCTGTTACAGAAGACAGAATCGAAGGTGCTCATCATGACGCGGACCCGGCATACCAACTACACCGCAGTCGATAGCGTTGAGTTGCCTGGTGAAAAGATGTACATCTACTCCAGCGGGCCGGCGCAGTTGCTGTCGAAAAACTAACCCGCGCCGCGGCCGGCGTCCACGCCGCTACCGAAAGCGCCCCGGCTACTCCGCCGGGGCGCTTTCGTTGGGTTGGCACGAGGCGCTCAACGCAGCGGCCCTCGCGTGCCTTGCTAAATCACGTCCGTTGCTGGCTACGTGGATAGGCTGGGGTGGCCTGCCGGAAAAGCTACTGCTGCTTCAAGTACTCGGCCGCGGTTCGGTTTTTGGGGTTTAGGGCCAGGGCGCGGGTGTAATACTGGGTCGCGAGCTTCTTGTTGCCGAGGGCGGCGTAGGTTTCGGCCAAGCTGTCGTAGGTATTGGCGCTGCCAGGGTAAAGACGCACGTTGAGCTGGAACACCGCCAGCGCATCAGCCAGCTGGCCCTGCTCCACCAGGGAGTAGCCCCAGGCGTTGACGGCCTGCTCGGGCAGCGCGTAGGCCGGGTCGTGGCGGCGGGCTTTCTTTACTTCCTCCTCCAGGTGGCTGAACCCGCGCTGGCGCAGGGTGCGGTGCAGGGCGCGCAGGGTAGGAGGCAGGCCGAAGCCGTCGGCCACGCGCATGTCGGGCAGGTAGCAGGCCGCTAGCGCGTCGACGAACCGCTCGGGGCTGGCGCCTTGCAGGTTGGTCAGCACCACGATGGCCAGGTCGTCCTGCGGGTAGAGGAACACGGCGGAGCGGCCTCCGCCCACCGGCGCCACGGCCGGGTGTTCGGCGCGCGTGACGGTGGGCCAGCCCAGGGCGTAGCCGGTGAGCTTGCCGCCGAAGCCGCGTTCGGTGCCGTCGGTAAGGCGGCCGGGTGTCCAGAGCGTAGTCAGGCTGGCGGGTTGCAACAGCTTGCCGTGTTGCAGGGCTATCAGCCAGCGGGCCATTTCCTCGGCGGTGGAGCTCATGCCCGCGGCCGTGCGCAAGGAGGGCGGAAACACTTCGAACAGATTTTGCAGCTCCTTGCCGCGGCGCACTTGCCCGTCGATGTACTGGGTGAAGGTGTAGCCGCGGGCCATGCGGGGCAGCACGGCGTGGGCGTCGCCGGAGGTGGTGCGGGGCATGCCCACCACGTCGAGCTGCCGCTGCTGGATGAACTGCGCGAAGGGCTGGCCGCTGAGTTTATCAATCAGGCGGCCCAGCAGCAGGTAGTTGGTTTGGTTGTAGGCGAACTGCTGGCCGGGCGGGAAGTCGAGCGGCTGCTTCTGCACCTCGGCCCAGGCGGTTTTTTCGTTGTTTTCGCTTACCAGCGCGTCCTCGGGCATGATGTCGGGCAGACCGGAAGTGTGCGTGAGCAGCTGCCGCACCGTGACCGGGTGCCAGGTTGCCGGCAGCTCGGGCAGGTAGCGGCCCACCGGCGCGGCTAGGTCGAGCTGGCCGGCTTCCACCAACTGCATCACAGCCACGCCCACGAAGGCCTTGGTAATGGAATTCAGGAAAAAGCGCGTCTGCGTGGTCACCGGCACCGAGTCCTGCACGTTGGCCAAGCCGTAGTTGCCCAGCTTGACTAACTGGCCGTGGCGGACCACCGCCAGCTGCACGCCCGGAATGCGCAGCTGGCGCATGGCCTGCCGCACGAGCCGGTCGACGCTGTCGGGAGCAGCCGGCGCTTGGGCCACAAGACGGGGGGCCTGCAACAGCAAGACCAGCAGAGCCGCGGTGCAACGCAACCAAACGAGAGGGGAGAGTAGGCGCATGAACGGTGGAATAAGGAAGAAAGCGGCCGCCGCAGGGCGAAGGAATGCCAGTTAGATGGCAGACCGGCGCCCACCGTTGCCCGGAGCGGACAAGGGGCGGCAAAAATGGGGCGCGTATTTTTGCCCCCAAGAAAACACCGCCGGCTGCGGCCGGCCACCAGGGTATGCGAAGAAGACTGCAGGGGCACGCGCGCCGGATCCGGCTCATTGTGTATGAGGAAACGTTGTTTGACTGGCGGGAGCACCTCTGGACGTTTCTGGGCGCCTTTACCGGCATCGGCCTGATCGGGCTGCTCAACCGCTACCTGCTCGGCCCGGCCGATACGCTGCTGCTGGTCGGCTCGTTCGGGGCCTCCTCGGTGCTGATTTACGGGGTCATCAACAGCCCGCTGGCCCAGCCGCGCAACCTACTGGGCGGGCACGTCATCAGCGCTGTTATCGGCGTGGCAGTGCAGCAGACGGTGGGCGGGGAGCTGTGGCTGGCGGCCGCACTGGCCGTGGCCTTGTCCATTGTGGCCATGCAGATAACCAAAACCCTGCACCCGCCGGGCGGGGCTACGGCCCTGATTGCCAACGTGGGCTCCGCGCAGCTCAAGGCCCTGGGGTACTGGTACGTGCTCATGCCGGTGCTGGCCGGCGCGTTGTTGCTGCTGCTGGTGGCGCTAGTATTCAACAACGCCACGGCCTCGCGCAGCTACCCCAAAAACAAGCACTGGTACCGCATCTGGCGTCGCCGCTACTTCTGAGCCGGCTTGCCCGCCAATGCAAAACGCCCCGGCCACCCAGCCGGGGCGTTTCCCTTCTAGCACAGTACCACCCACCCAAAGCGCGGCACCTTACTCGCCGGCAAAGCTCGGGCGGCAATGTGAGCGGAATGTGTCCGGTGCGTTACCATTATGGGAGGCCTCACAAGGCCCGCTACCGGCTCCTGGGAACGGATAAAGCACTATTTTCGCTCCGGTCGTTCTCGTTAGTAGCCCGCATAATTAGCCGTACATGATGCGCCTGAAACAACTCACGCTGGGCGGGCTGCTGGTCGCCGGCGCCTTGCCCGCCGCGGCCCAGCGCCCTGCTCCGCAAACCGTGTTTACCGACGACGTCGACCGGTTTTGGCAGGCCTACGACAGCGTGCGGAGCACGGCCGAGCCCGCCCGCCAGGTGGCCGCCATGAACCGGCTCTACGTGGCCAAGGGCAGCGAGGGGCTGCGCGCCTTCATGAAAGCCCGCGGTTACTCGGCCGAAGAATGGGTCAGGCAGATCAACCAGTACCCCAAGTTCTGGGACTCGGTGCGGCCCAACACCCTCTCGGTAAAAACGAAAACGGCCGAGATTGAGCGCAGCGTGCAGCGCTTGCGCCGTCTCTACCCCGAACTGCGGGACGGCAAGATGTACTTCACCGTCGGGGGCATGCGCTCCGGCGGCACCGTAGACGGCAACCTGGTGCTGATCGGGACGGAAATAGCCACGGGCACGGCCCAGACCGACGTGTCGGAACTGCCGGGCAAATGGCTGGCGACGGTGTTTGCCCAGCAGCGGCTCGACAACGTGGTGGCCCTGAACGTGCACGAGTACGTGCATACCCAGCAGCGCAGCGAAGGCGCCACGCTGCTGGCAGAGGCGCTGCGCGAGGGCGCCTGCGACTTCGTGGCCGAACTGGCCACCGGCCAGCCCGAGCAGAGCGCCTACAGCACGTACGGCCGGGCGCACGAACCCGAGCTGCGCACGGCCTTCAAGCAGGAAATGTTCGGGGCCGATACGCGCCGCTGGCTCTACAACGGCACCAAGGCCGCCACCGTCGCCGACCTGGGCTACTACATGGGCTACGCCATTCACAAGGCTTATTACCAGCGGGCCAAAAACAAGCGCCAAGCCGTCAAAGACATCATCGAGCTGGACTACACCGACGCCGCGGCCGTCGACGCGTTTCTGACCATGTCCGGCTACTACCCCGAGGGCTGGGACAAAGCTGCCCTGCTCACGGCGCTCGACGCCCGGCGGCCGGTGCTGCTGCAGGTGCTGCCCTTCGCCAACGGCGCCACCACCGTCGACGCGGCGCTGACCGAACTGGTGCTGCGTTTCGACCGTGCCATGAGCCCCACGGGCATGGCTTTCGAGCCGACGGCCCGGGGCAAGGAGTTCTTTCCGCTCAAAAAACCGCTGGGTTTCTCGCCCGACGGGCAGCGCTTCACCCTGCAGGTCGAGCTGCAGCCCAACCATGAGTACGAGTTCGTGGTGAGCCCGCGCGGCTTTGTGTCGCAGGATGGCTTTCCGCTGCGCGAGGCCTACACCGTGCGCTTCAAAACGCGCTAAGGGCTATCGGGTGGCTGCTGCCCGCCCGGTGCACGACTGGGGCATAACCAACAAAGCCCCGCAATGGCTCGTTGCGGGGCTTTGTTGCCTGAGGTTAGCTAGCGGCGGGCTCTGGGGCCTGCTTATAGTGCACTTCCGACAACTCGCGCAGGCGCTGCGCGGCGTACTCGGGCGTGATGTCGCGCTGCGGATTGGCCAGCATTTCGTAGCCGACCATGAACTTGCGCACGGTGGCCGAGCGCAGCAGCGGGGGGAAGAAGTGCATGTGCAGGTGCCACTCGGGGTGCGCCTCGCCGTCGGTGGGTCGCTGGTGCAGGCCGGCCGAGTAGGGGAAGGACGTCTGGAAAAGGTTGTCGTAGCGAATGGTCAGGCGGCGGATGATGTCGGCCAGCGCGTCCCGTTCCTCGTCGGTGAGCTGGGTCACGTCCTGCACCGCGCGGCGCGGCACCACCAGCGTCTCGAAGGGCCAGGCCGCCCAAAACGGCACCAGCGCTACCCAGTGCGCGTTGTCGATGACCACGCGCGTTTGCTGCTGCAGCTCAATGGCGAGGTAATCGGCGAGCAAGGTGCGGCCGTGCTCCTGGTAATACGCCAGTTGCTGCACGGTTTCCTTGGCCGGGTCGCCGGGCATGGTGCGTTGGGCCCAGATCTGGCCGTGCGGATGCGGGTTGGAGCAGCCCATGACCTGGCCCTTGTTCTCAAAAATCTGCACGTAGTTGATGTCCTCGCGCGCCCCGAGCTCGGCAAATTGCTCGGCCCACACGTCTACCACCCGGCGAATGTCGGGCGTGCTCATCTCCGGCAGGGTCAAATCGTGCCGGGGCGAAAAGCAAATAACCCGGCCCACGCCCGATTCGGCTTCGGCCCGCAAGAGGCCGCCCAACTCCACCGAGCCGCGGGGCGCGTCGGGCGTGAGGGCGGCAAAGTCGTTGTCGAACACGAAGGTACCGGTGTAGGGCGGGTTCACGATGCCGCCGGCGCGGGTGTTACCGGGGCAGAGGTAGCACGTCGCGTCGTACGCGGGGCGCTGGGAGCGGTCGGGGGCTTCCTGCTGGCCCTGCCAGGGGCGCAGCGCCCGGTGCGGCGACACGAGCAGCCACTCGCCGGTAAGCGGGTTGAAGCGTCGGTGCGGTTGCTGAGCGAGGTCGAATGATGCCATGACGAAAACGGGCGGCCACAAAGCCGGCAGAAAGGTCGGAAAAAGGAACAGGCAATGCTTGCTATACCGCTGCGGGCCCGGCAGGTTGCCGCCGGGGCTACTTGCCGCCCTAGCGGTTGGCCCGCCCCCGCAGCGCCCCGGGCAGCGGAAGCGCCGCCCAAGCTGACTAGGGAGTTAGCTTCTGACTGCCAGAAATAAGGCTGCCAAGCTTTGGTCGCCGGAGCGCCTTGCCGGCCGAAGGCGCCAGGAACAAAAAAACAGCGCTGACGCGGGGCGTCAGCGCTGGCAAAGGCTTGTTGTGCGGGGTGGGCTTAGGAGGCCTGCATCAGCTGCAGCGCGCCGTCGGTGGTCGTCAGAGCCGATTCGCGGGGCAGGGTGGAGGCGCTCATTTGCTTGAGGGCTTTCTGCACGGTGATGGTGCAGATGCGCTCCGTGTAGCCCATTTCTACTACGCGCTGGGCCAGCAGCGGCAGCGTCCAGCGCCGGTGGTTGGCCGGGGCGGGGCCGCGCATAAGGCGACGCAGCAGCGACTCCAGCTTGGGCGTGAGCTTGGTGGGGGCGCCGCAGCGGGGCACGGCGTGCAGGTAGTCCTGAAAACCCTGCTGGCTGAATGCCCGACGCATGCTGTACACGCGGTCGATGCTCAGGTTCAGCAGCTCGCCCGATTCCTGCGCCGGCATGTCCAGCAACCAGTGCTGCAGCACTTGCGCGCGGTTGCGCTGCTGCCGCGAAATGGTTTCGGAGCTGACGAAATCTTCCAAGTAAGCCCGCTGCTTGCGGGTGAGTTGCAGGGAGTGGCGTTGACGACCCATTGAGACAATTAAGGCTGCGGACGACGGGGGATTGTTTTCACTGACGCTTCGAAAGTATTAAGATCTGTTTTCATGCGCAAACGATTGCGCATGAAAAATTTTGCCAGCACTTTCCTCATGTGGCTTGTTATATAAGATTGGTATTCTTATTTGTGTTTGTAAACAGTTGAAAATCAAAACATTTTATAGACAGGTCTTGGTTATGCACAGGTCAGCTAACCGGAGCTACAAATAGTTGACGGTCAGGCCAACGGCCGAGAAGGGTTGCCTGAGCGGGCTTGTTGTCGTATTTTCCGAGCAATCGATTCCGCAATTTCTGCGGCTCCTAGTAGCTTTGGTGTTCTACCATGCTCGTTTGCTGCGCCGCTGCCCGGCACCGAATGCTGCGGTTTTTCGTTTTTAGTAGTGCCGCCCGGCCCACCCCGCCGCGTATTGCCGCCACCTTGCTTTCAGTACCTTGAATCTCTCTCGCGCTTCCATTGCTGAGCTGGCTTCCAAGCTGAACCTCTCGCCTTCTACTATTTCGCGGGCGCTTAGCGGGCAAGGGCGTATTAGCGAAGAAACCCGGCAGCGGGTGCGGCAGCTGGCCCAGGAGCTGAATTACCAGCCCAACCACCTGGCCGCCGCCCTGCGCAAGGGCCGCAGCAACACCTTGGGCGTCATCGTGCCCCACATCGACGGCGACTTTTTTGCCCGGGTGCTCAAGGGCATCGAGCACGGGGCCACGCAAGCGGGTTTCAACGTGATGGTGTGCCAGTCGAACGAAAACGCGGGGCACGAAAAGAAAAACCTCGACACGCTGCTTACGGCCCAGGTGGAGGGTATTCTGGTGTCGTTGTCGCTGACCACCAAGGACGTGCAGCACTTCGAGGAAGTGCGCCGCCGCGACCTGCCGCTGGTGTTCTTCGACCGGGTACCGGAGTTGCCGCAGGTCAGCGCCGTGGTGCTGGACGATTACCAGGGCGCGTACCAAGCCGTGGAGCATTTGCTCGGCCAAGGCTGCCGGCGCATTGCCCACATCGGCGGGCCCCAGCACCTGAACATCTGCCGCAACCGCTACCGCGCCTACTGCGACGCCCTGCGGGCCCATGACCTGCCCCTCGACGCTTCGCTGGTGCACTTCTGCGACCTGACCCTGCCGGAAGGACGGCAGGCCATGGAAACGCTGCTGCAACGCCGCCCCGACCTGGACGCCGTGTTTGCCGCCAACGACCTGGCCGTGGCCGGGGCCATGCCGGTGCTGCGCGCCGCCGGCCGCCGCATTCCGCAGGACGTGGCGCTGGCCGGCTTCAGCAACGAGCTGTTCACCTTGCTCACCGAGCCGCACTTGACCACCGTCGACCAGCGCTGCGAGGAAATGGGCCGCACCGCCGTGCGCCTGCTCCTCGACATGGTAGCCGAGCAGCCCCACCAGTTTGCGCCGCGCCGCGTGGTGCTGCAGCCCGAGCTGGTCATCCGCGAATCCTCGCAGCAGGCCGCCGCGCAGAAATAGCGGCTTTCGTGGCTGCTGTGGCCCCAGATGGCGTATGCCTAGGTGATTTTTACCGAGAATTAGCTAGTTATTGCTCTATGGCAGCTTGGTCCGGCTCCGCAAGAGCCGGGCGCAACGGCGCAGGGTTATGGCCGAGTCTAAGTTGAAGCTTCTATTCGTGTGCACTGTCAACCAAATGCGCAGCGCCACGGCCCACGAAATCTACCGCGCCGACCCGCGCTTTGAGGTGGAGTCGGCCGGCACCTCCGAGCTGGCCCGGCAGGTGCTCACGCCCGCGTTGCTGGCCTGGGCCGACGCCGTGGTGGTGATGGAAAAACACCACCGCCAGCACATTCGCCGGCACTTCCCGGACGCCTACCGCCAGAAGCGCATCGTGCGCCTATACCTTCCCGACGACTACCTGTACATGGAGCCGCAGCTGATTGCGGCGCTGCGCGAACGGGTGGAAGACGTGTACCGACGCGGGCTGCTGCGCTGATGAGGGCAGTTAACTAATTATCGAGCCAATGAAGAGCATGGCTATTGCAACCGCTACGCTATTACTGCTGAGCGCCTGCTCGGTGCCGTCGGACTCCGAAACGTCCCGGCAGCCCGCCGTAGCACTGCCCCGCCCTGCGTTGCGCACCGAATACTGGCCGGTAGACACGGCAATTCAGCGCGAAGACACCCTGCTGGCCGATGGCTACCGCCTGCGCTGGGCATCGTACAGTCTCAACGACAGCGCCGTCGTGGATACGGTGTGGGACGACCACGGCCCCTTGCTGCAAGGGGCGCACAACGAGCAAACCAAGCTTCGGGGCGAGCAAAACGGCCGGCCGGTATTTGAGGTGACGCTCGGCAAGGAGCTGTTTGGCTACCCGGCAGTCGACCGCCGCTGGCACCTGATCGGGTTCCAGGAAAAGCGCGGCCAGGAAGCGGTTTTTGTGGCTTCCCTCTGCGTGCCGGATTCTGATATCTGCGAAACGGCGGAAATTGGCGTGAGCCCCCAGGGCCGCGCCCGGCTGTTGCGCCGGTTGCTACCCGAGCCGGTGGCGCAGGACTAGCCGTACCTGCAGGATCCGTTTCGCCTGTCGGGCTAACTAGCCCGTATAGCCTAGCTCCGCAACCCATCGAAGCTATGGCCAAAACCGTCTCCGAAATCATTGTCGATACCCTCATGGCGGCCGGCGTCACGCGCGTCTACGGCGTGGTGGGCGACTCGCTCAACGGCATTACCGACGTCATTCGCGCCCGCGAGGGCATCGAGTGGATTCACGTGCGCAACGAAGAGGCCGGCGCCTTTGCGGCCGGCGCCGAAGCCCACCTGACGGGCACGCTGGCCGTGTGCGCCGGCTCCTGCGGCCCCGGCAACACCCACCTCATCAACGGCCTCTACGACTGCCACCGCAGCCGCGTGCCCGTGCTGGCCATTGCCGCCCAAATTCCCAGCCCCGAAATCGGCACCGGCTACTTTCAGGAAACGCACCCCGAAACCACCTTCAAGGAGTGCAGCAGCTACTGCGAGCTGCTGAGCCAGCCCACCCAGGCCGTGCGCATGACCGAGGCAGCTGTGCAGCACGCGCTGGGCCAACGCGGGGTGGCCGTGCTCGTCGTGCCCGGCGACGTGAGCCACGAGAAGGTGCCCGACGCGCCCGCGCCGCGCCTGCCCGTGCTCGGCCGCCGCGCCGTGCTTCGCCCCGCCGATAAAGACCTGCAGGAAGCCGCCGCCCTGCTCAATTCGGCCGCCAGCGTCACCATCATGGCCGGGGCGGGCTGCGCCGAGGCCCACGCCGAGCTGCTGCAGGCGGCCGAAAAGCTCGGCGCGCCCGTGGTGCACGCCCTGCGCGGCAAGGAGTACGTGGAGCCCAACAACCCCTACGACGTGGGCCTTTCGGGTCTGCTCGGCTTTCATTCCGGCTACGAGGCCCTGATGAGCTGCGACGCGCTGCTCCTGCTCGGCACCGACTTTCCCTACGCGCAGTTTCTGCCCCAAGACGTGCGCGCGGTGCAGGTCGACATCCGGCCCGAGCACATCGGCCGGCGCACCCGGGTGGAAGTGGGCCTGGTGGGCGACGTGGCCGAAACCCTGCGCCTGCTCTTGCCTCAGCTGACGCCGAAAACCGACCGCCGCCACCTGGAAAAAGCTCTCGACAACTACCGCCAGTCCCGCCAGAACCTCGACGAGTTGGCCACCGGGGAGCCCGGCGACACCAGCCTGCACCCGCAGTACCTCACCCGCCTGCTCGACGAGCAAGCCGCGCCCGACGCCATTTTCACCTGCGACGTGGGCACGCCCACCGTGTGGGCCGCCCGCTACCTGCGCATGAACGGGCAGCGCCGCCTCATCGGCTCCTTCAACCACGGCAGCATGGCCAATGCCCTGTCCCAGGCCATCGGTGCCCAGCTCACCCGGCCCGGCCAGCAGGTCGTGGCCCTCTGCGGCGACGGGGGGCTGGCCATGCTGCTGGGCGAGTTGCTGACTTTGCGCCAGTTGCGGCTGCCAGTGAAAATTGTGGTGTACAACAACGCCAGCTTGGCCTTTGTGGAGCTGGAAATGAAAGCCGCCGGCTACCTGCAGTACGGCACCGAGCTGGACAACCCCAACTTCGCCGCCTTGGCCGAGGCCGCCGGCCTGCACGGCATCCGCGTGACGGACCCCGGCCAACTGCCCTCGGCCCTCGACGGCTTCTTGAGCCACCCCGGCCCGGCCCTGCTCGACGTGGTGGTCAAGCGTAGCGAACTGTCGATGCCACCCACCATTGCGGCCGAGCAAGTGAAGGGGTTCAGCCTCTACGCGCTCAAAGCCATCATGAACGGCCGCGGGGACGAGCTGCTGGAACTGGCCAAAACGAATTTATTGCGGTAGTTGGTAATCGGGGCGGGCCGACCTGTTGCTCGGCAACGGGGACCGGAAGCCGGGGTAGCCAAGGCCTGCATCGGCGCCCATTAGCGCCGCTACGTATGCCCGCGCAGTGGGCTACGGGGCTGTGTTGCTGGGTGCTGATGCCCGAGAGCAGCAAGTTCTAGACCTTCTGTCTCCCTTGATTCGTTGCGCGCTGCGCGGCCAGGGCAAATTCGCAGCGCGCAATGAACATTCGCGTCCGGCAATACTGTTAAAACCCTTTCGCCGGCTGAGGCCAAACCGCGCCGGATGCTTTTATTTGTGCTTTACCGCCCCGGAGTTGCTGCCCGGCGGCGGCCCTGTTTACGCGCTCCATGACCAACAAAGAACTGAAAGCCCTCATCTCGCTGCTCGACGACGCCGAAATCCGGCCGCAAATCGAGGAGCGTATCCACGAGCTGGGCGAAAGTGTGATTCCCTTCCTGGAAGAAGCCTGGGAGGAAAGCCTCGACCCGGCGCAGCAGCAGCGCCTGGAGGAGCTGATTCACAACTTGCAGTTCAGCGGGCTGCAGGAGCGCCTGCGCGTGTGGCGCGACTCGGGCGGCGAAAACCTGCTGGAGGGTATGTGGCTCATCAACAGCTACCAGTACCCCGACGCCGACCTGCAGGCCCTGAACCGCGCCATCGAGCAGTTGCGCTACGAGGCGTGGACGCTGATGTCGCCCGATATGGGGGCCATCGACCAGGTGCGGGCCCTGAACCACGTGCTCTTCAAGGTGCACCGCTTCGCGGCCAACACCCAGAACTTTCACGCCCCGGCCAACTCCATGCTGCACCTGGTGCTCGAAACGCGCCGCGGCAACCCGCTCACACTCTGCGTGATTTACCTGCTGGTGGCCCAGCGCCTGAAGCTGCCGGTGTATGGCGTGAACCTGCCCAACCTCTTCATTCTCACCTACCGGCCCGACGAGGCGCTGAGCCAGCCGTTTTACATCAACTGCTACAACCGCGGCCTCATCCTCACCCGCACCGACATCGAGCACTACGTGGCCCAGCTAAACCTGCCGGCCAACGACATCTTCTTTGAGCCCTGCTCGCACCTCGACATTGTGCGTCGCGCCCTGCGCAACCTCGCCGTGAGCTTCGAGAAGATGCAGGAGCCCGAGAAAGCCGCCGAAGTGAGCCGCCTGCTCGCCATCCTGACGGGTGAAGAAACCCCGGCCGCTACCTCTAGCGAAGAAGGCGAACCGGACGAGGAGTAAGCCGAATGCGCCGGCGTTTTGGCGCTGCCGGGGGAGGCGCTACATCGGCCGTGGCCAGAGCGGCCGGCATGAGCTTGGCCAGTGCCAGCAGCGGCAGCGACATAAAAATGACTAGCGTCACCAAGTAGCTGTAAGGCACCTGCACGAAGGCGTAAAATGTGGCCAGGTAAACCTTCAGCACCACCAGCGCGAAAAGGCGGTAGTCCAGCGCCGGGCGGTAACGAAACCAGTAGACGGCCGCTGCCAACACTACCAGCAGGCAACTACCCGCCTGCACCAACCGAATTAGCTCGATGCGGTGGAGCAGCGTGCCCGGCGCATACTGATAGAAATACGCTGCGAAGCCCAGGCCCTGGTAGAGCGGCCATGGCTGCTGGGTGCCGGGTAGGAGCTGTTGCCAGTCGCTTTGGGCGGCTCGGAGGTAGGTTTGTTGGCCTAGCGCCAAGGCTTGCCAGTCGTGGCTCAGGAACGGCAGCACATACAGCAGCAGCACGCCAAGCGCTACGCCGGCCGATAGCCGAAGGGCCGAGGTGCGGCCTTCCTGTTGCCAGATCAGGGCCAGCCACAGCGGCACCCACAGCACCAGGGAAAAACGGGATAGAAGGCAAAGCACCAACGGTGCGGCTCGTTGCCAAGAACTACGGCGGTACAGGCTGGCCGCCAAGCATAGGTAATATCCTATGATCAAGCTTTCCACCGAATAGCCAAACAAGCCCACATCCATTTTCAGTACGCCCTGCAGCATCACGAAGGGCAGAACGAGTTTGAGTAGTAACTCCGCCCACCGGCTAGGCTGCTTCACAACGGGCCAGCAGTAGAAAACCAGCAGGGCTACGGCCAGCACGCCCGCCGCCAGCCAGCGGTAATCGAAGCCCAGCACCTCGGGCACGACGAACGGAAGCCAGAGGGCGGGTAGGTAAGTCGGGTACAGCGTGTAGCCCAGCTCGGTGAAGTAGCTGTAGACGGGTTGACCGTGCAGGAGCCGCTCGACGTAGATGTTGATGGACGGAATAACATCCGACGCACTAACGACGAGCGGGCTACGAGCGAAAACACGCGCCAGCCGGGGAATGAACGCTCCCAAGGCTAGCAGCGGCACCACCAGCAGGAACCGGCGCGTGGTTCGCGTTGAAGCCGCGCCGTACCAACCGGTTTGCTGGTAACTACGGGTGGCGAACAAGGCCACCAGCCACGAAGCGAGGTAGAACAGCACCGGCGAGAGGTACGGTCCCGCGCAGTTACGCCAAAAGGTGAGCAACAAGAACTCCAGCACCACAGCCAGTAGCAAAGCCCACCCCCAATAAGCACGCATACAGTAACGATAGTAGAGCGGGAGAAACCCGCAACGGAACTTTTCGAAGCCACACGGCTAGCTCAACGGTGTAAAAATGAGGCGTCCCTGCTGGCGAAACACGTGGAAGAGTTTCGCAAACAGGGACGCCACGCACCTCGCTTCGCCGGCAACTGCCGGGCAACTTCGAGCGGGCTGCCCGCAGCGGGTACGAAGCGGAGAAGCCGCCTAGTTCTTCTTAATCAAGCAGCCCGAGGCGCGTTTCTCCGACACTGCGGCCGCTTGGCCGGCCAGCACCGCGTCGAGGGCGTTTTTCAGGTAGTGGTCCTTGGCGTAAGCCTCCATCTGCGGGTTGTCGTCGATGGCGCCGCGGTAGCGCACGGTGAAGCCGCCGCTGCCGGGCTGCAGCACCACGACTTCCGGTGTTTTGGTGACGCCGAGCAGGGCAACGGTTTTCAGGCCTTCGTCGGTGAGGTAGGCTACGTCGGCACCGCTGGTCTTCACCTTCAGCTTGTCGGTGTCGAGGGTTTCGGCGGTTTGCTCCAGGTTAATGGGCGCCGTCACGAACAAGAATTCCACGCCGCGGCCGGCGTAGGCGCTGGTCAGCTCGGTGAGGCGGCCTTGGTAGAGGCGGGAAAAAGGGCAGGCGGCGTTGGAAAACACCACCACCACGGCCTTGCGGCCGCTGAGGGAGCTGAGCGTGAGGGCCGAGTTGTCGGCGCGCTTCAGGGTGAAGTCGGAAATAACGGCGGTCTGGGCGCGGGCCGAGGTGACGACCACGGTAGCGGTGAGCAGCAGCGCGGCGGCCAGCAGAGAAAGACGGCGAAAAGACATATGAGAAGCTGAAAATCAGCGGGAAAGATCGGGGGAAAAAGTCCAGGTGAGCACGCAGCCCGCGGAAAGCTGCTCGTAGCCGAGCCGGTGGCGCGAAGGAGCTTCGTCGGGCGGGAGCAGGTGGCCGGTGAGCGTGCCGGTGGTGTCCAACGCGAAGGGCTCCAGCTGAATGTGCTCCTTGAAGAGCAGACGGCGGCGGCTGTAGAGCTTGTAGAGCGTTTCCTTGGCGCTCCAGTAAAGGCTGTGTTTTACATCATCCAGACCAGCATCGGTCAACTCCTGATCCGACAAAAATTTGCGGGCGAGCTGCCGGGCTTTGGGCCGTACTAGTTCAACATCTATGCCAACGCGCCCGCGTGCCGTCAGCAGCGCCGCCGCCCACTCGCCGGAATGGGAAAGCGACACGCCGAAATCGGGCTGCCCGGCGACGAACGGCTGGCCCGTGGCCGCATCGTTGCGAATCTGGGCCGGCGCGTCGGTCAACTCGCGCAGCAGGGTGTGGGCCAGGGCCCGGCCGGCCAGCCACTGCCGCGGGCGCTGCGGGTCGCGGCCGGCGGGCAGCAGCGCGGCGTAGTCGGCGGGCGCAGGCAGCTGGGTGAGCAGCGCCTCGGCGGGCTCGGTCAGGTGCCAGATGCCCAGCAGGGTAGGGGTGGCGGCGGGCAGGGAGGTAATGCTGTGCAGCGGCACGACAACGGAAGCTAGCGGAAAGCCGAAGGAAGCGAATTTCGCGGCAACGGCCGGTTGGGCCGCCCGCCGGCCGTACTTTCGCGCTGCCGTTGGCCGGGGTGGCCCGGCCGTTCCCCCGAGCTTCCATGACCGCAGCGCCTCGCCCGCAAGTACACAAGCTGGCTGCTCTTACCGGGCACCGCGACTGCGTGTACGCCCTGAGCGGCCACGCCGCCGACCCCGTTTTCTACTCCGCCGGCGCCGACGGGCTGGTGGTGGCTTGGAACGTGGACGCGCCCGAGCAGGATGGGCAACTGGTAGCCCGCGTCGAAAATTCGGTGTACACCCTGCACTACGAGGCGGCGCAGCAGCAGCTCATCATCGGCCACAATTACCAGGGCGTGCAGGTCATCGATCTGCGCGACAAATCCCTGCGCCACGCCACCGCGCTGCCGCCGCTGGCCATTTTCGACTTCGCCTATTCCGCGCCGCGGCAGCGCCTGTACGTGGCCCTCGGCGACGGCACGCTGGCCGTGCTGCGCACCAGTGATTTTGGCCTCGAACGACTCGTGCGCGTGGCCGACAAAAGCCTGCGCTGCCTGAGCCTGCACGAGGGCCGCGGCGAGCTGGCCGTGGGCAGCTCCGACCACCGCCTGCGCGTGCTCGACGCCGATTCGCTGGAAACCAAGCACACGCTCACGGACGCCACCAATTCCGTGTTTACCTGCGCCTACAGCCCCGACGGCCAACGCCTCTACGCCGCCGGCCGCGACGCTCACCTGCGTGCCTACGCCGCCGACCAGGGCTACGCCGAAGCGCTGACGGTGGTGGCCCATATGTACGCCGTCAATCACCTCTGCTTCAGCCCCGACGGCCGCCTGCTGGCCACCGGCAGCATGGACAAGAGCATTAAGCTCTGGGATGCCGCCTCGGGCCGGCTGCTGCGGGTGGTCGACCGGGCGCGGCACGCGGGGCACGGCACCTCGGTGAACCGCCTGTTTTGGTCGGGGCGGCAGAATCGGCTAGTTTCGTGTAGCGACGACCGAAGCCTGGCCGTGTGGCAAGTCAGTACGGAGTAGTTGGGGGCGGGCAGCGAAGTGAGAGTCGGTGAGTTAGCCCCAACGGCGGCCCGCACTGCTTTCCGCCACGCGCCCTACCGGGCACTCAATACGCAATTCCTAGATCATGAAAATAACCGCCCTCGATATCCGGCAGAAAACCTTTGAACGCGCCTTCCGCGGCGTCGACAAGGACGAAGTAGATGGATTTCTGCTCACGCTCTCGCAGCAGTGGGAGCGGATGACCGACGAAAACCGCGAGTTGCGCCGGCAGCTCGACCAGGCCCAGCAGGACGTGCAGCGCATGCGCGAGGTGGAAACGTCGCTCTACCGCACCCTCAAAACCGCCGAGGACACGAGCACCAGCATCGTCGACCAAGCCCAGAAAAGTGCCGAGCTGAAGCTGCGCGAGGCCCAGATGGAAGCGGAGCGCCTGCTGGCCGAAGCCCGGCAGAAGGCCCGCACCGTGGTGGAAGACGCCTACCGCCAGGCCGAAAAAACCGTGGCCGATATGCAGCGCGAGGTGCAGGGCCTGGGCCAGGACCACCAGCGCCTCGAAAACGTGTACGACGGCTTGGTGCGCGACTTGCAGCAGCTGGCCGGGGCCGTGCAGGAAAAAGCCTCCAAGGCGCAGCAGCGGCAGCGCACGGCGGTAGGCGCTATCCTTTCTCGGGCGGCCAGCGTAAAGGTAACCCGTGAGGAACCCGCCTCGCCTGCAACCGAACCCGCCATGTACGTGCCCGCTCCTTCCGCTTCTTCCGCCGCTGCTATTCCCGCTACCGCGCCCGTCGCGGGCGGCGGCTTCGGCGCCGATGCACCCCGCTCCATCGGCTTCGAGCCCAACGGCCCGCAGCCCGGCAAGCAGCCCCAGCCCGGTGCCCCCTCGCACCCCGAAATCAGTCCGCGCGAGCCGTATGAAAACCCGGGCGTGGCCGAGCCCGGCCGCATTCACCAGCCCGAGCCGGCCACCGTGCCCAATCCCGTGGAGCCGCGCATCGAGCCCACCCAGCCGGACATTCAGCCGGTGGGGCCGCCTTCGCCCGAAATTGCCCCGCAACCCTCGCCGCACCCCGGCTTTGCCGCCGCGCCGGCCGTAGCCGCCGAAACCGAGAAGTCGTTCTTCGACGAAATCTAACGCCGCAACTGACAAAGCATCCGCGGGTGCTGCCCACCTCAAGCCTGCCCTCCGGGGCGGGCTTTTTTGCGTTCCTTTACCGGCCGGGAGTGGCTGCTTACGAACCGGCCCTAGGCAGGCGGCTCCGCTCTCGGTTGTACCACCTCACCATTTCTCCGCATGGGTCAGATTGCACTGGAAGGCCTGGAATTCTTCGCGTTTCACGGCTACTACGACGAGGAGCAGAAAATTGGCAACAAGTACGGCGTGGACCTGCGCGTGCGCACCAACCTCTACCGCGCCGGCAGCACCGACCACCTGTCCGAGACGGTAAACTACGAAGTGCTCTACCGCGTGGTGGCCGAGGAAATGCAGGCCCCGGCCCGGCTCCTGGAGCACCTCGCGCACCGCATCATCGACCGCGTCATGCACGAGTTCGGGCACGTACGTTGGGCCGAGGTCAGCGTGTCGAAGTTCAACCCGCCGGTGGGCGGCATCTGCCAGCGCGCCCGCGTCACGCTCAAGCGCAAGCGGCCCCAGCCGGCGCTGTAGGCCGTTAAAAACGCTTGTGCGGCCGGGTTGGGCCTGGTTAGGCATTGTGAATCAACGAAAAAGCTGCATGGATATGCAGCTTTTTCTATGTCTAATGCGTCCGTTGGAACGGTATTAACGAAATATTTCGTAGCAAAAGCTTGCTTTCTACGATGTGTTTCGTACATATTTGCTACGAAGCCATTCGTAACGGCTTGCTTACCCCGATGACGAAGAAAAACATACCGCGCCCGACGGAATCGGAGCTGGAAATTCTGCAGGTGCTCTGGCAGCACGGCCCGAGCACGGTGCGCCTCGTCAACGACGAGCTGAGCAAGCGCCGCGACGTGGGCTACACCACCACCCTGAAGCTGCTGCAGCTGATGCACGAGAAGGGCATCGTGACGCGCGACGACTCGAGCCGCACCCACGTGTACCGCCCGGCCCTGCGCGAGCAGGAAACCCAGGGGCAGCTCATCGACCGGCTGCTGGAAGCGGCCTTCGGCGGCTCGGCCCTAAAGCTGGTGCAGCAGGCGCTGGGCAACCGCCGCACCACCCGCGAGGAGCTGGACCAGATCCGGGACCTGCTCGACAACATCGACCCGCACGCTACCCCATCCGCAACCGACACCCCCGATGAACTGGCTTGAAACCCTGTTGACGCCCGCGCTGGTGCGCGCCGTCGGCTACACCATTCTGCACTCGTTGTGGCAGGGGGCCGTGGTGGCCCTGGCCCTGGGCGGGCTGATGCTGGTCTTGCGTCGGCACTCGGCGCAGGTGCGCTACCGCGTCACGGCTGCGGCCCTCGGGCTAGTGCTGCTGCTGGCGCTGGTCACCTTCGTGCGCTATTACTCCACCGCCCTGCCGACGAGCCCGGTAGCCGCCGCGGCCGCGCCCACGGTGCTGCCCGCCGCCGCTGAGGTGTCCGCAGTTGCCAGCGACGCTGCGGTGACACCCGAAGGGCCGCTGAGCACCAAGACCGTGCTGCGCTACGTGGAGCACAATCTGCCGCTGCTCGTTACCGTCTGGCTGCTGGGCCTGCTCACGATGACGCTACGCCTGCTCGGCGGGCTGGCCTACGTGCAGCGCCTGCGCCACTACGGTACCCGGCCGCTGGGCATGCTCTGGCAGACGCGCCTAAACAACCTCGCCGAGCGCGCCGGCCTCGATAAGCCCGTGCAGCTGCTGGAGTCGTCCTTGGTGCGCGTACCAGTGGTGGTGGGCCACCTCAAACCGCTGATTCTGCTTCCGATGGGCGCCGTGGCCGGCCTCGCGCCGGCCCAGCTGGAAGCCATTCTGGCCCACGAGCTGGCCCACGTGGTGCGCCGCGACTACCTCATCAACCTGCTGCAGTCGGTGGCCGAAATCCTGCTGTTTTACCACCCGGCCGTGTGGTTCCTGACCGCCACGCTGCGCTCGGAGCGCGAAAACTGCTGCGATGACGTGGCGGCCTCGCTCTGCGGCGACCCGCTGGTGCTGGCCCGCGCCCTGGCCGCGCTGGCCGAGCTGGGCTTGGAACGCGCCGTGGCACCGCGCCTGAGCATGGCCGCTACCGGCCCGCGGGGCTCGTTGCTGGGCCGCGTGCGCCGACTGGTGCAGGGCCGCACCGCGCCTACGTTCACCGAAGGCTTCATGGCGGCCTGCGTGGTGATGGTGGGGCTGCTGCTGCTCTCGTTTACGGCCGCCGCCGCCCTAGCCAACCCGCGCTTCGCCGAAGCCCCGCGCCTGCTGCGCAACACCGTGCTGCGGCCCTTTATCCGCGAGGTCATCAAACCCGAAGAAGTGTGCGCCGAGGTGCCCGAAGCCTGGGAAATATCGACGCGGCCGGAGCAGGTGGTGCAAACCACGACTACTGCCACCACCACGACTACGACGAGCGACGATGACGACCCCAAGCGCAAGCACAAGCGCAAAGGCAGCAGCCAGGTAGTGGTCGTCGACGGGGCCGGGCGCCGCGGCGAGCCGGGCACGGTTATCATCGAGAAGGACAAGAAGGGCCGCGTAACCGATATGTACGTGAACGGCCAGCGCGTCGACGCCGCCTCGGCCGATGGCGGCAAGGAGAAAGACAAGGACAAAGGCAGCCGCACCCAGGTTATCCGCGTGCCCGCGAACGGGCAGACTTACACCTACGTAGGGCCTGGCGACTACAAATTCAACTACAACTTCGACCAGAAATTCAACAGCGCCGAGTTTAAGCAGCAGATGAGAAAGCTGCAGCTGGACCTGCGCCAGCTGGAAAAGCTCAACAGCCAGAACTACACCCTTAGCTACGGCGGTAACGACTGGATGCAGGTGCAGCGCGAGGCCCTGGCCTCGGCCGAAAAGTCGCTGGCCAAAGCCCGCCTCGACCGCGACCTGAGCGAGGAAGAGCGGGAGAAAATCGAGGAAGCCCTCGACAACATCCGCGACCAGCGCAACGACCTGCGCGAGCGGACCCGTGAACACGCCGAGGCCCAGCGCGAGCACGCCGAAGCCATGCGCGAAGCCCAACGCGACCGGGAAGAAGCCCAGCGCGACGTTGAAAACGCCCGCCGCGACGAGATTAACCGCCAGCGCGACGAGCTGCGCGCCGAACGCGACCGGGCCCGCGCCGAGCGCGACCGGGTGCGGGCCGAGCGCGACGCCCGCATCCGCGCCGCCGAAGAGGCCATGATCGACGCGATGGTGAAGGACGGCGTCGTCAAGGACCGTAACGCCTTCCAGCTGACCATGACCGCCCGCGAGCTGACGGTGGACGGCCAGAAGCAGTCCGACGCGGTGGCTGCCAAGTACCGCAAGCTGTACGAAGACGGTACGGGACGCACCATCGGCGAAGCGGGGAAAATCACGATGACCCACAACGGCAACAACATCACCCACATGATATCCGGCAACTTCAGCTCGGATAACTATTGGGTGGCCCCTGAGCCCCCGCTGCCCCCGGCGCCCCCCGCCGCGCCGGGAGCCGCGCCGGCCGCGCCCCGCACCTGGCGCGCCGTGCCGCCGGTGCCCCCCGTAGCTCCGCGGGCCCCTCGGGCGCCGCGCGCCCCGCTGGCGCCCCGCACCACCACCGTCAACGGCGTGAACCTGACCGACCAGCTGCGCCAGGACGGGCTGATCGGGGCCACCGACCGCAGCTACCAGTTCCGCCTCAACGGCTCGGAAATGGTGGTGAATGGCAAAAAGCAGTCGGCTGACACGGCCGCCAAATACCGCAAGCTGATGGGTGGTGCCAAGGGCGAGAAAGTAAACATGAACATCACCATCAACGCCGACTAACCCCATTTTCAGCGTCTGCAGCCGGCCAACACGCCAGCTGCTCTATACCACCGCGGGCCGGCCGGGAATTGTTCCTTGCCGGCCCGCAGTGCGTCTGGCCGGGTAGCACATTTCCGGGCCGGCTGCAGCACAAAACAAATTCCGGAGCCGCCAAGCAACGATTAGGTGGGCGGCTTCATCTATCGCGCACTCCTTTCTCCCGCCGTATTCCAAATGTTACCCCGCGCCCTTCTTTTTCTGCTGCTGAGTCTGCTGTTGAGCTGGCAGGCCAGTGCTCAAACGCCCAAAGACGGCACTGGCTCCGCCACGCCGGCCCCCAAAAAGCACCTGCAGGCCGTGCGCATCACCGGCGGCATTAAGCTCGACGGCGTGCTCGACGAAGCCGCCTGGCAACAGGCATCCATTGCCACCGACTTCATCCAGAACCGGCCCAATCCCGGCCCGCTGGAAAAGCACAAAACCGAAGTGCGCGTGCTCTACGACGACGTGAGCATCTACATCGGGGCCCTGATGCACGACGTGAGCCAGGATTCCATCATGCGCGAGTTGGCGGCCCGCGACAACTTCGGCAACTCCGACTTCATCGGCGTGTTTTTCGATACCTACCAGGACAAGCTCAACGGCTACGGTTTTTTCGTGACCACCGGCGGGGTGCAGATGGACGCGCGCTACTCGCCCGCGGGCGGCGAGGATTTCAACTGGAACGCGGTGTGGGACTCGCGCACCAGCATGCAGGGCACTGACTGGGTGGCCGAAATCCGGATTCCGTACTCGGCCATTCGTTTCGCCAACCAGCCCGAGCAGCACTGGGGCCTGCAGCTGATGCGCCGCCGCAAGCGCGACAACCAGGACTTCTTCTGGAACGAGGTAAAGCCCGCCGTCGACGGCTTCGTGAACCAGTGGGGCACCTTGGAGGGCGTGCGCGACATCAAGCCGCCGCTGCGCCTCTCGCTCACGCCCTACGTGTCGGGCTACGTGAACCACTACCCCTTCGACGAGCAGGGCAAGCGCAACACCTCGACCTCGTTCAACGGCGGGGCCGACGTGAAGTGGGGCATCAACGAGAGCTTCACCCTGGACGCAACGCTGGTGCCGGACTTCGGGCAGGTGCAAAGCGACAACCAAGTGCTGAACCTCTCGCCCTTCGAAGTGCAATTCGCCGAAAATCGGCAGTTTTTCACCGAAGGCACTGAGCTGTTCAACAAAGGCGGCCTGTTTTACTCCCGCCGCGTGGGCGCCCAGCCCATCGGCTTCGGCGACGTGAGCGGGCAGCTGCGCAAGGGCTACCGCGACGCCGAAGGGCGGCGCATTGCGGGCGAGTACGTGGTGCAGAACCCGGGCGTGACGCAGCTGCTGAACGCCACCAAGGTCTCGGGCCGTACCAAGAACGGGCTGGGCGTGGGCGTGTTCAACGCCCTCTCGGGCGACGTGTACGCCACCTTGCAGGACAGCACCTCCGGAGAGCGGCGCAAGGTTCTCACGCAGCCGTTTTCGAACTACAACATCGTGGTGCTCGACCAGTCGCTGAAAAACAACTCGTACGTCTCACTGATCAACACCAACGTGACGCGCTGGGGACAGACCTACGACGCGAACGTGACCGGCGGCCTGTTCCGCTTCGCGAACAAGAAGAACTCCTACGCCGTCGACGGGCGCGTGGTGTACTCGCGGCGGCGCGGCACGGTGTTCGGCTCCGAGGACCTGATTGACGACCGGGACGGCTACAAGTACCGGGTGAGCGTGGGCAAAATCAGCGGCGCCTTCACCTGGAACCTCTCGCACGGCATCGAATCGGGCACCTACAACCCGAACGATTTGGGCATCCTGTTCGGCAACAACAACATCTCCCAGGAGCTGTACATGAGCTACAACAAGTACAAGCCCTTCTGGAAGGTCAACAACTTTTACTCCTGGTGGGGCGTGGCCCACTCGCTGCTCTACGAGCCCACGCAGTACCAGAACCTGAACGTGTACGGCGGCTGGAACACCACCTTTACCAAGCTGTTTCTGACCACCGGCATGAACTTCGACGCCAACCCCGTGACGCGCGACTACTACGAGCCGCGGCAGTACCCGCTGGGCAAATACTGGGTGCGCGTGCCGGCCAACGCCAACGTGGGCGGCTTCATTTCTTCCGACTACCGCAAGAAGCTGGCCCTGGACCTGAACGCGGGCGTGCGCCTCTACCAGGCCGACGGCCGCCTGCCGCGCCCGCGCCGCGCCGGCTACGGCATGGGCTTTTCGCCGCGCTACCGGGTGAACAACCGCCTGAACTTCCGCTACAGCCTCGACTGGAACTACTCGCACAACCAGATCGGCTACGTCAACGGCGGCATGAGCGACGCGGAGCCGCTCGACCAGCCCTTCCTCAACGACGTGGTGCTGGGCCGCCGCGACGTGGTGACCGTGTCGAATGTGCTGCAGGCGGCGTACACGTTTACCAACCGCATGTCCCTGACCATCCGCACGCGCCACTACACCAGCAATGTGCACTACCGCGATTTTGCCCGCCTCACGCCCGGCGGCGACGAGGAGCTGGTGGACTACCGCCGCAACCGCGACAATACCTACAACGCCTTCAACGTGGACGCGGTGTACTCCTGGTGGTTTGCGCCTGGTTCGCAGGTAAGCATTGTGTGGAAAAACGCCGGGAGCAACTTCCTGGAAGCCAACCAGGCCACGCCGCTGTACTTCGATAACCTCTCGAACACCATCAACACGCCGCACAACAACTCGCTGTCGGTCAAAATCCTCTACTACCTCGACTACCTGGCCCTGCGGCCGCGGCGCAGCTAGGTGCCGGATTTGTTGGGCTGTGGTCGTATGTTGCGGGGTAGGCCGGTTGGACTGCCCCGCAACGTTTTTTTACCACCCGATGAATCGCCGAGTCGTTGCGTTATTGAGTTTGCTGCTCGTCGTCGGCTGTGAGCCAAAGCGGCCGCCGGCCGCGCCGCCCCATCTCGGCCCCGCCGCGTCACGGCCTGGTACGCCGGCGTCGGACAGGCCCCGAACCACTACCGACACGGCCGGACCGAGCAACCCGGCCGAACAGCTGCGGCTGATCCACGTCCGCGTCGGGCAGCTGAAAGGGGTGCGGCGTTGGCAAAAGGTGCTCAAACGCGAACTGCACAACTCCACCGACGGCGGCGAGGCGGCTTACTACTACCAGAAGGGGCGCCTTGCCAAAATCGAGGCCCGCAACTACGGCGAAACGGGGCGGCAGCTGGCCGAGTACTACCTGTGGCCGGATGGGCAGCTGGCTTTCGTATTCGAAACAGACTACGAATACAACCAGCCCTACTACCAGGACTCTGCCTGGGTACGGGAAATGGGCGGTGGTGAACGGTTCGATTTCGCCAAGTCACGCATCAAAAAGACGCGCAGCTACTTTGTGCAGAACCAGCTGATGCCGCTGCCGACCGACCCGGCGCGCAGCACCTCGGAAGCCGTTAAGCGTCGGGCTGCCGAACAAAAGCGCCTGCGGGCGGATTTAACGGACCTACTGCATACGCTCAACGCTCCGAACTAATGGCCCAACACCTCGGCAACCTCACCCTGCTCGTCCGCGACTACGACGAAGCCATCCGCTACTACGTCGACGTGCTCGGCTTTGAACTGCTCGAAGACACCGACCGCGGCGAGGGTAAACGCTGGGTGCGCGTAGCGCCGGCCGGTGCGGGCAGTCCCGCGCTGCTGCTGGCCCAGGCGGCCACCGACGAGCAGCGCGCCCACATCGGCAACCAGGCCGGCGGCCGCGTGTTCCTCTTCCTCAACACCGACGACTTCGCCGGCGACTACGCCCGCTACCGGGCCGCGGGCGTGCAATTTCTGGAGGAGCCGCGCCACGAGGAGTACGGCTCGGTGGTCGTCTTTGCCGACCTCTACGGCAACAAGTGGGACCTGCTGCAGCTGAAGTAGCTCGGGCCGCGGGGTTTGCCGCGCGAACCAACGCTGTGGCTGATCGGGCATAAGCGGCGCAGCACCGTGCGTATCTTTTCACCGGCTTACCGCTCCGTCCATGAAGTCAGTATTGCTGTTGCTACTGCTCACCGTGCCGTTTGCGGCCTTGAGCCAGACCAAGAAAACACCCGCCGAGAAACTGGCCGCTAACCAAGTGCGCGTAGCCAGCGGCGTACTCGAAGGCAGCGCGTTGGCCGGCGGTGTTCGGGTGTTTCGGGGCGTGCCCTTCGCCGCGCCGCCGGTGGGAGCATTGCGCTGGCAGCCCCCGCAACCGGTGCAGCCGTGGCCAGGCGTGCGGGCCGCTACCGCGTTTGCCGCCCGGCCCATGCAGCAGCCCGTGTTTGGCGACATGAACTTCCGTTCCCCGGCCGGCAGCGAGGACTGCCTGTACCTGAACGTGTGGACGCCCGCGGCCGCGGCCCGGGAGCGGCGGCCGGTGCTGGTGTATTTCTACGGCGGCGGGTTCATCGCCGGCGACGCCTCCGAGCCGCGCTACGACGGCGAAGCCATGGCCCGGCGCGGCATTGTGGCCGTAACGGTAAACTACCGCTTGGGCGTGTTCGGCTTCCTGGCCCACCCTGAGTTAAGCCAGGAATCGGGCCGGCACGCTTCGGGCAACTACGGCCTGCTCGACCAAAACGCCGCCCTGCGCTGGGTGCAGCAGAACATTGCCGCCTTCGGCGGCGACCCGCAGCAAGTCAGCATTGCCGGCGAGTCGGCCGGGGCTATGTCGGTGAGCGGGCAGATGGCTTCGCCCTTGTCGAAAGGCTTGTTTCGGCGTGCCATCGGCGAAAGTGGCTCGTTGCTGAATTCCAGCTTGGGCCTGACCTCCCTGACCGCGGCCGAGCAAACGGGCGCCGGTTTCGCGGCCCGGCTCAACGCTCCTTCACTGGCCGCTTTGCGCGCCTTGCCCGCCGAGCAGCTGCTGGCCGCCGCCGGGCAGCCCGACGCCCCGCGCTTCGCGCCCATCGTCGACGGCTATTTTCTGCCGCAGGCGGCCGCCGCCATATTCGCGGCGGGGCAGCAGGCGCGGGTGCCGCTGCTGCTAGGCTGGAACTCCGAGGAAATGAATGCCGGCTGGCTGTTGGGCAAGCAGCCCGTCACGCCCGAAACCTACCAGCAAGCCGTGCAAAAGCGCTTTGGCGACCGGGCCGCTGAGGTGCTGAAGCTCTACCCGGGTGCCACTGCCGCCCAGGCCGAGCAGTCGGCTACCGACCTGGCCGGCGACTTGTTTATTGCCTACAGCACCTGGAAGTGGGCCGATGCGCACGCGCGCACCGGTGGGCAGCCGGTATACCGCTACCTTTTCGCCCGCCCGCGCCCGGCCATGACGCCGGCCATGGGCAACGCCACCGCGGGCCTGGCCGGCGGCGTGGTCAAAGCCGACCCCGCCGCGCCCAAGCCGCCCGTTGCCCGCGGGGCGGTGCACTCCGCCGAAATCGAATATGCCCTCGGCAACCTGGCCACCAACACCGTCTACGCCTGGACGCCAGACGACTACAAGGTGTCGGACGTGATGCAGCGCTACTTCGCCAACTTCATCAAAACCGGCAACCCCAACGGCGGCCGCTTGCCCACCTGGCCCGTCGCCCCAGCCGCCGCGCCTCAGCAGCTGCGCCTCGACGTGACCACCCAGGCCGAAGCGGCCCCGCACGAAGCCCGCTATCGGCTCCTTGACGAGCTGCTGAAGAAGTAGACCGGCGCCGCGTGCGTCGTTGCGCGAACTGCCATGTCACGCATTCGGAGCGGTTGTCGTTGATAGGCAACCCACGCTTGTCGTTCCCGGATGCGCGACCTGAAAGCCCGCGCTACTGGCTGCTACAGCCCCAGCAGTTCCGCCGCCGCCGCAAAGGCCGACTGCTCGCCGCGCATCACGCGCTGCTGCAGCTCCGGCAGGCGGGCTGCTATGTCGGGGCGGGCGTAAAACCGCTCTTCCAGCGCCTCGCGGATGCTTTGCTGCAGCCACTGCAGGTTTTGCTCCTGGCGCCGCCGCTCGAAGAAGCCGTTGCCGCGCGTCAGCTCCAGGTAGCGGCCGATTTCCTCCCACACGCCCGGCACGCCCGCGCCCGAAAGGGCCGAGCAGGTGCGCGCCACCGGGGCCCAGCCCGAGGCCGCGTGCGGAAATAGCCGCAGCGCCGACTGGTACTCCACCCGTGCCCGTTTGGCGGCCAGTTCGTTGCCCGAGTCGGCCTTGGTGATGACCACCGCGTCGGCCATTTCCATGATGCCGCGCTTGACGCCCTGCAGCTCGTCGCCGGCCCCGGCCAGCATCAGCAGCAGGAAGAAATCGACCATGCCGTGCACGGCGGTTTCGCTCTGGCCCACGCCCACGGTTTCCACGAAGATGACGTCGAAGCCCGCCGCCTCGCACAGGAGCAGGGCTTCGCGGGTAGCGCGGGCCACGCCGCCCAAGGAGCGGCCGGCGGGGGAGGGGCGGATAAACGCCTGCGGGTGCGCCGCCAGCTGGTTCATGCGGGTTTTGTCGCCCAGGATGCTGCCGCCGCTGCGCTGACTAGTGGGGTCCACGGCCAGCACGGCCAGGCGGTGGCCCTGCTCCACCAAATGCACGCCGAGGGCTTCGATAAAGGTACTTTTGCCCACGCCGGGCACGCCGGTGATGCCCACGCGCACCGAGCGGCCGGTGCTAGGCAACACGGCGGCCAGCACCCACTGGGCCAGCTCCTGGTCGGCGGGCAGGGTGCTTTCGACGAGGGTAATGGCGCGGCTGAGCACGAGCCGGTCGTGGGCGAGCAGGCCCTGAATGTACTGGTCGGCGGTGAGGCGTTTGGGCAAGGCGAGCGGGTAATAGGCCGATTTTCAGCGGCTACTCATCGACTGGGGACGCGGCGGCTTTGGTTCGGACGCTTAAATGTAGCTACTTGCCCCGGCGTTGTGCCCTTACGGTTGTATCCTGCGTTGGCTTCGCTCCCGTCCTCTCTCCACTACCTTCCTGTCATGAAACGATTTTTACCCGGCCTGGCCCTGGGCGCGCTGGCGCTGGCCCCGCTGAGCCTGCGCGCGCAAAACGAACTGAGCAACTTCGGCTCGACGGGCCGCGGCGGCGTGGCCAACACCTTTGTGAGCGACTACCAGGCCATCGGCATCAACCCGGCCAACCTGGCCCGCATCGGTAGCCCCAAGGTGTCGGTGGGCCTCTTACAGTTTGGCCTGGGCATCGGCTCCCAGTCACTCACGCGCGAGCAGATGCTGCGCTTCGTCAAGCGCGTCGACGACAAGCTGACCCCGGCCGAAAAGCAGGAGCTGGCCCGCACCTTCAACTCCGACAACGCGCTGAACATTAACGCGGACGTGCTGACCTTCGGCGCCTCGGTGGATATCCTGGGCCTGGGCACGGTGGCCGTCAGCAACCAGCAGCGCGTGGTGACGCACATGGGCCTGAACAAGAACATGGCCGACATCCTGTTCTTGGGCAAGAACGCGCCGATTTACCAGCAGTACACCTCCGGCACCACCATTCCGCTGGTGTCGACGGCGCTGCAGGGCACGCGCCTGCAGATGAGCTGGCTCAACGAGTTCAACGTGGCCTTCGGCCGCCGCCTGCTCGACAACGACCTGTTTCAGCTCTCGGCCGGCGTGGGCTACCGCTACATCGAGGGCGTGGGCGTGGTCGACATCCGGGCCGAAGACGGCAAGCTCTTCGCGTTCGGGGCCGTGTCGCCCTTGTTCGACATCAACTACGGAAAACTGGCCCAGAACCCGCAGTTCAACTACCGGCACGGCGGCTCGGGCCTGCGCCCGGTGGGCACCGGCAACGGCTTCGACCTGGGCGCGGCCGTGGAAGTGGGCAAGTCGCTGCGCGTGGGCCTCTCCCTGACCGACGTGGGCAGCATGACCTGGAAGGGCAACCTGGTGACGGCCAACGACCAGAAGCTCAAGCAGCTCAGCTCCGACGGCATCGACTCCTACAACCTGATCAAGGAAGTGGCCCAAATCGTCAGCGCCGGCACCGACAGCCTGTTTCAGTACCAGCCCAGCGCCAGCCGCTCCGAGCGCCTGCCCACCAAGCTGCGCGCCGGCGCGGGCCTGCGCATCAGCGAGTACTTCGAAGTAGGTGTGGATGCCACGCTGCCCATGAACGACGTGGCCGGCAACCTGCCCAAGCCCTTCGTGGGCGCCGGCGTCGACTACAAGCCCGTGCACTGGCTGCGCCTGAGCAGCGGCCTGAGCGGGGGCGCCGGCTACGGTTTCAGCCTGCCGTTGGGCGCCACGCTGGCCTTCAAGCACTACGAAGCCGGCATCAGTACCCGCGACCTGGTGGGCCTGTTCGCCTCCGAGCACCCCTACGTGTCGGTGGCCACGGGCTTCCTGCGCTTCAAGTTCGGGGAGCAGAAGTGAGTGATGAGGTGATAAAGGAATTAGGTGATTAGGCCGTCATCCTGAGCAACGCGAAGGACCTTCCTCTGGCCTAGTACCAACTGAAAAGCGCAGCCACCTAGTACGGTGGCTGCGCTTTTGCATTTCTACTGCCAACCAAAAGCGTTAGCACATTGGCATCAGCGGCGGTGCAGGGTTCGAGGAAGGTCCTTCGCTCAGGCTCAGGATGACGTTCTTTTTGCACCACTCCCTGCAGCCCCTCTTACTTGAAATAACTCTGGATGAAAATCGGCAGGCCGAGCTTGCCGCGGCGGCCGCCGAGCTTGATGCCGTCGTCCACATACTTGGCGGCCATGCCCAGGGCGTTGGGGTTTTCGATGACGCCCAGGAAGGGGTTGTCCTCGCGGGCCACGTAGATTTTGCCGTCGGGGCCGAGCTGCAGGGAGCCGATTTTGCGGTTGGCGGAGTTGCCGACGGCCGTCTTGGTGCCGGTGGGCAAGTCCACCTGCCACACCTGGGCGTTGCCGCCGCCGTTGCCGTTGCTGGTGGCGTAGAGCTTGGAGCCGTCGGGCGAGAATTCCACGCCGTAGGCTTCCTCGAAGGGGCCGTAGCTCTTGGGGGCTTTCACCAGGCCGGTGGCGTTGTCGAAGTCGAAGACCTCCACCTTGTTGGCCTCGCGCCAGATGGCCACGGCCAGCTTGCGGCCGTCGGGCGAGAATTTCATGCAGCCGATGGCGTTGCGGCCGGGGCCGGCGTGCATGCTGCCCACGTTGCTGAGGATGGGCTTGGTCTGCACGCCCTCGGGCGTGACGAGGTAACTCACGAAGGCGTTGGAGTTCCAGCGGTGGCCAACCACCCAAATGTCGCGGCCGTTTTTGTGGCGCACGGCGGCCAGCTTTTCCGCCACCGGCGAAATGAGTAAGCCGTTGCTGCGCTTCACGTCGCCCATGCCCTCGGCGTCGGTCATGTCGACGGTGGAGTAGCGCATGCCCACGCTGTTGCCCTCGGCGGCGGTGGTGAAGATGTAGAACACGTTGCCGCTGCCCGGGTCGGGGATGACGAGGGCGCTCTGCGAGGACGATTTGCTACCCGCCAGGTTTTTGCCGTTGGGCATGAGCTGGTGCTGCCGGTTCCACACGTACACGCCGTTGGTGTAGAACAAGAGCTGCCCGCGCGAGGTAGTGGCCACCGACGAGCCTTCGTAGGTGCTGAGCTTGCCGTCGAGCAGCGGGGTGGGGGCGCCCTGGCGGAAATCCAGGCCGGCTTCCTGCCCGAAATACCAGATGGAAGCCTGTTGTTGCGCCCGGGCCTGCAGCGCGAGGAGCAGAGCCAGGGCCAGCGCGAAAAAGCGAGTCTGCATATGCCAAACCGGGCGGCCGGGGAGGTGAACGGCCGGCCGCGCCGTGGGCTCAATAACGCAAAAGCGTGCCGAAACGCTTCGCGCTACCGGAAATGGGGGATTTTTTGGTGTTGCCAGCGGAGAATGTCGGCGCTCAAGGACAAGAGCAGCAAGTGGTTGTTGAGCGGCAGCTGATACGTCTGCTCCCGGTACCGAAACTGGTTGATGTAGCGGGTCAGGCCCAGCTCGTAGCGCAGCTCCAGGCCAAACCGGCCGCCACGGACGCCCACCGCAGCCCGCCCCAGCGCCTGCAGGCGGCGCGGGGAAGCGGCCACCACATCGAGCAGCGCCTGCGTGCTGCCGATGCCGGATCGGTACGCGTCGTCGGCTTGGTTGTAGGCCAGGGCCGGGCCCGCGGCCACGTGCACCGGCCCATGGCCCAGGCGGGAGCCCACGAGCACGCCCGCATCGAGGCGGCGCAGCTGGCGGTAGAAATACGAAATGCCGCCCCAGCCGCCGTCAACGCTGGCCGTGACGTAGCTGTACCCCTTGGCCACCGTGCCCTGCACCTCCGGCTGCATGTACCAGCGCGAAGCGGGGCTGGTGAAGCGGGCGTAGAGGCCTGCCTGCCGCGTGAGCCGCTCCGGCCGCGCTTCGCGGTGATTGGTCAGACGCATGTTGGCCACGTCGACATCGGCCGTGGCCCAATGGGGCGTGAGCAAACCCAGGCCGGCGCGCAAGCCAACGGCGCTGAGGCGGTGCTGGCCCGCCACGGTGGCGGGCAGGGCCAATGCAGCCCACAATGCCAGCGGGCGGTAGCAATACCTCATAACGGAATAGCAAATTTGTGGATTGGGCAGTGGCCCGCGCCTAGCTCAATAATCACTCCAGCGGCCCGACGGCCCAAGCGGCCGCCGTCAGAGGGCCCACTCCCCGGCCGTCAGCCGCGGCAGCAGCTGGCGCACGATGCGGTAGCTCAGGCCCCAGAGTTTATGCTCGCCGATGCGGATAAACGACACCGGCGCGGGCCGGGGCCACTCGGGCAGCTGCCAGTGCTCGGTGGCGTGCCGGGCGGGGTCGAGCAGCTCGCTCAGGGGTACTTCCAGCACTTCCAGCACCTCGCGCTCCAGCCAGCGCCACACCGCCGGCCGGGTAATGCGCCCGAGGTAGGGCGTGACGCGGTAGCCGGTGGGCGTGCTCACGTAGGGGAGCTCGGCCAGCACCTGCACGGCCGTGCGCGGCAAATACACCTCTTCCTCGGCCTCGCGCAGGGCCGTGTCGAGTAGGCTGCTGTCGGTTGGGTCCTGCTTGCCGCCGGGAAAGGCCAGCTGCCCGCCGTGCACACCGAAGTTGCTGCGCACCAGCAGCACCAGGCGCAGCTGCCCGGCGTCGTCGCGGTACACGGGCACGAGCACGGCGGCCTCGCGCAGCTGCGCGGCCGCGGGCGGCAGGGCCGATTCGTCGGGCGGTATCAGGCCGTCCACGACTGCAGCTCGATGACGTTGCACTCCGGGTCGGCCACGTAGGCCCAGGTAATGGCGCGGCCCAGCGGCGTCATCTGCGTGACGACCTCGCCCAGGGCCGAGCCGCCCTCCGCCAGCACCACGGCGCGGGCCGCGGCCACGTCGGCCACCTCGAAGGCAATGTGGCCGAAACCGGGGCGGTTTGGGGCGGTGCGGGCGCGGTTGGTCAGCGGGTCGTAGCCGAAGATTTCCAGCGTGGGGCCGCCGGGGCCGTGGCCGGGCAGGCGCAGGTGCACGCCCCGTTGCCGGGTGCCGCGCTGCGCGCCCGAGTGCAGGGCTTCGTCGGTGTAGTCGCGCTGGGGCAGGGTACGTTCGCAGCCAAACACGCGCTCGTAGAAGTCGGCCAGGGCTTCCCAGTCTTCGGCGGTGAGGTTGGTGTGGGCGTAACGGGCGGAGAGTAAGGGCGGCGTTTCCACTAATGCGTCGGGTGTTGCGGGGTACGGCGGATATTCGGAACGAACGGGCAATATACCCATTGCGCCGAACCCCGGCCGAACAATTTTGCCCCGGTACTGGAGCGGCGGCGGCGCGCGGTCAGCGTACCCCGTAGTCGCCGGCTGCGTCGGTGGGCGGCAGGGTGCGGTGCTGCTCGAAGTAGCGGTACACCGGCGCCAACGTCTGCCAGAAGGCGTAGTGCGGGCTGTGCCAGTGCGCGTCGAGGTCGGTGGCCGTCAGCTCAAACGGGAAGATGTGCACCGGAATGTCGGCCTGCCCGGCGGCGCGGGCTTCTACGGCCAGCACGTACAGCTCCTCGATGTAGGCATCGGTGATGGGCAGGCAGCCGATGGTGACGTCGGAGCCGTGGATGAAGATGTCGCCGCCGGGGTCGGCCTCGCCGCGGGCGCGGTCGGTGGCGTTGGGGTAGTCGAGGCCCAGGGAGAGGTGGTACAGGCTGTTGGGGTTGTAGCGGTCGATGCGGTAGCAGCCCTCGGGCACCTGCCCGTCGCCGGCGCGCAGCTTGGGCCCGAGCGTGCCCGAGGTGCCGGCAATGGCGTAGCGGCGCAGCAGCTGGTAGCGGCCTTGTCCGCGGTTGCGGGCCCACACTTCCACGCGCCGGCCCACCTTAAAGGCGCGCAGGTACAGCTCCAGCTGGTCGGCGGCGAGGTGGCGGCGCTGCAGGTCGGTTTGCAGGGCGCTCCAGCGGGCGGCGTAGGCCGTGCGCACCCGCGGGAAGCGTTGCTGGGTCAGGCGGAACGTGGCATCGGTGGGCTCGGGCCCGAGGCCCAACAGCAGGGGCCAAAACAGCAATAACAGGGCGCGCATGCGGCGACAGAGAATGACAATACGCCGCCTTAACGGTGGAGCAGAAGCGCAAATTATGCAAGCAACGGAACATAGACTAATTCAAGAACCGCGAGAACGAAACCTTGGCCCGGGAAATAATTTGTTGCACTCACCGCCGTTACTTCAACCCGCTGATTCGTACCCACAACCATCTTTCCGCTCTATGGCTTCTTCCGTTTCTGCCCCGGCCGCGCACCGGCGCCCCGGCTCCACGCAGGCCATGCTGCAGCGCTACGCCCCGGTGGCCCGCTACGTCAACTACGCCCTGCTGGCCTTCTGCTTGCTGCTGGCGCTGGACTGGGCCCTGCCCGTGCGCCGCTACGAAAACGAGGCCGTGCTCAGCCGCCTGGTGGTGATGACCTCGTCGTCGGCTTCCGACCCGCGCATGGCCTACGACATCGTCACGCCTCACGCCAAGTTTCGCATCCCCAGCGAGCAGGGCGCCCGCGTGCGCGACGAGGACCGCGTGACGGTGTGGATTACCCCGCTGTTGGGCGTGGTGCGGCAGGTCAGCTCCCCCGCTTCGCCCGAAGGCGCTACGCCGTTTCGGCCCGCCAATGGCACCATCTACGGCCCGTTTGCGCTGGCGCCCCTGCTCTTGCTGGTGGTGGCGCTGGTGGGCGCCTGGCCGCGCCGCACGCCCGAAACGCGCATGAACACGGCCGTGGCCGGGGCAGTGCTGGCCCTGGTCACGCTGGGCATCCTGATTTGGGTATAAACGTATCGGCTCAACAGGCCGCGCCCTGCGTAGCAGGACAGCGCTGATAAACGAAAGAACCTCATGCTGAGCCTGTCGAGGCAGCTCTCCCGCTTCGCCTGCTCCTCTCGGTCGTCATTCCGAGCGAAGTCGAGACATCTCGCGTGCTGGCGTCAGCTACTATTTTTTCGTTGGGTTACTATTGGATGTCAGCACGCGAGATGTCTCGGCAAGCTCGACATGACGTTCTTGTTTAATGCCGATCAACGAAGCGGTAGAGCTGCTTCGACAGGCTCAGTATGACGTGCATGTATTAGTCCAACTGACGCCGCTTAGCCGATGCTGCGAATCACGCCGCCGTCGACGCGCACGGAGGCCCCGTTGGTGGCGGCGGCCAGCGGGCTGGCCAGGTAGGTCACCATCGTCGCAATTTCGTCGGTGGTGATGAAGCGCTTGAGCAGGGAGGAGGGGCGGGCGTGGGCGAAGAAGTCCCGTTCGGCTTCCTCGCGGGTCTGGCCTTCGGCGGCCAGCTTGCCGATGAATTCCTCCACGCCTTCGGAGGCGGTGGGGCCGGGCAGCACCGAGTTGACCGTCACGCCCGTGCCGGTGGTCAGCTCGGCCAGGCCGCGGGCCACGGCCAGCTGGGCCGTTTTGGTGGTGCCGTAGTGAATCATTTCGGCCGGAATCTGCAGGCCCGATTCGCTGGAGATGAAAATGATGCGGCCCCAGTTGCGCTGCAGCATGGGCGGAAAGTACTGGCGCGCGAGGCGCACGCCGCTGAGCACGTTCACCTCGAAAAAGCGCAGCCAGTCCTCGTCGGGAATGTCGGCAAAGGGTTTGGGCTCGAAAATGCCCACGTTGTTGACCAGAATATCGACCGTGGGCACCTCGCGCAGCAGACGCTGCACTTCGTCGGCCCGCCCAAAATCGACGGCTACGCCGCGCACGCGGGCCCCGGGCGTCTCGGCCAGGATGGCGGCGCGGGCCTGCTCAATACGGGCTTCGGTGCGGCCGGTGAGGATGACCTGGGCGCCCTCGGCGGCCAGGCGCTTGGCAATGGCCAGGCCGATGCCGCCGGTGGAGCCCGTGACCAGGGCCGTTTTATCGGTGAGTTGTAAGTCCATGCGAAAACAAAGCGGGGTAGATGAAACTTCCTGCCTAAACCGCCCGGCGACGGGTTTGTCTGGCCCGCGGCGAAAAAACCGCGGTGGGCGGTGGGCCGTACGCTGCCGTCGAGCAACTTGCGACGGCGCTGCCGCGGCCTGCGGCTGGGCGGCGCAAAGCTTTTCGGGCCGGCTGCGTATGCAGGGCCAAGTACGCCTTAACCCCTTCCGTCTGCCATGTCCTTTTCCTCTGCCCGCCCCGAAGACCTGCTCATCGACGCTGCCCGCCGCGGCGACGTGGCCTACATCCGCGAACTGCTGGCCGCCGGCGTCGACGTAAACACCCAGAACGGCAAGGGCTTCACCCCGCTCATCATTGCCACCTACGACGACCAGCTCGACGCCACCCGCGTGCTGCTGGAAGCCGGCGCCGACGTGAACGTGCAGGACGTGAGCGGCAACACGGCCCTGATGGGCGTCTCGTTCAAGGGCTACGCGGAGGTAGCCCGGCTGCTCATCCAGCACGGCGCCGACCTAAACCTGCAAAACGGCAACGGCGGCACCGCGCTCATGTTTGCCACCCTCTTCGGCCGCCACAACATCGTGCCCATCCTGCTTGAAGCCGGCGCCGACACCAGCATCCGCGACGTGCGCGGCCTTTCGGCCCGCGACCTGGCCATTCAACAGGGCAACGACGTGGCCCTGCAGCTGCTGCCGGCTTAGCCGGCCCGGCATAGATTTCAGGTGCCCGATTTTCCGAACCGCATGCCGTCTGCCGCCCCCGCCTACACGCCCGACATCCTCGGCCCCGATTTCGAGCAGCTGCGCCTGGAGCAGCCCGCCGACTACGAGGGCGCGGTGGTGAGCACGCTGGTGCGCCACCGGCCCGCCGCCGCGCCCGCCACGCGCCGGGCAGTGCTCTACGTGCACGGGTTCACCGACTATTTTTTTCAGCGCGAGCTGGCCGAGCAGTGGACGGCCCACGGCTACCGCTTCTACGCCCTCGACCTGCGCAAGTACGGCCGCTCCCTGCTGCCGCACCAGCGCCCCAACAACGTGCGCGACTTGCGCGAGTATTTCGCCGACCTCGACGCGGCCCGCGCCATCATGCAGGCCGAGGGCGCCGCGCTGCTGGTGCTCAACGGCCATTCCACCGGCGGGCTCATCAGCGCCTTGCACGCGGCGGCGCACCCCGGCGCCTGGGCGGCGTTGGTGCTCAACAGCCCGTTTCTGGAAATGAACCAGCCGCGCTGGCTGCGCGAAGGCGTGCTGCCGCTGGTGGTGCGCCTGGGCCACCGCTGGCCCGATTTGCCGGTGCAAGCCAACCTGCCCTTCGGCTACGGGGAAAGCCTGCACCGGCACTACCACGGCGAGTGGGACTACAACCTGGACTGGAAACCGCGCCGGGTATTCAACGTCAACGCCGGCTGGCTGCGCGCCATCCGCCGCGGGCACCGGCAGGTGGCGCAGGGCCTGGGCATCACGGCGCCGGTGCTGGTGCTGCACTCGGCCCGCACGGTGCAGCACTACCACCCCTTCAACGAGGAGTACTTCCAGGCCGACGGCGTGCTGAACGTAACGAACATCCGCGACCTAGCCCCGCGCCTCGGCCCGCGGGTGACGGTCGAAACCATCGAAGGCGGCATGCACGATTTGGTGCTTTCGCGCCCCGCCGTGCGGGCCGAGGTCTACCAGCGCGTGTTCGAGTGGCTGGCCAAGACCTTGCCCGGGGCTTGAGGCCGGCGCGGGCCGGGGCTAGCGCAGCTGCCCCAGGTCCAGCGTTTCGCCGGCTTGCAGGGCGTGCACAGTCACGCCATCCGCGGGCGCGAGGTGGGCGCGCAGCTGCTCGGGCGTGCCGGTGAGGGCGGGGTAGGTGCCGTAGTGAAAGGGTACCACGTGCGGGGTGCGCAGCAGGCGGGCGGCGTGGGCCGCTTCCCGCGGGCCCATGGTGTACCGGTCGCCGATGGGCAGCAGGGCCACGGTGGGCTGGTAAAGGTCGGCCAGCAGGCGCATGTCGCCGAAGAGGGCGGTGTCGCCGGCGGCGTACACCACGGCACCGTCGGAAAAGGTGAGCACGAAGCCCACGCCCTCGTGTGCGAAGCCCGCGGTGCCGTCGGGCAGGTCGATGTGGGCGCCGTGGAAGGCCAGCGTCATGGTCACGCGCACGCCGAACGCATCTAGGGAGCCGCCCTTGTTCATCGGCTCAAACTGGGTGGTGGGCACGCCCTGCTCGTAGAGGTAGAAGCGCACCTGCGGCTGGGCAATGCAGCGGGCGCCGGTGCGGGCCAGCAGCCCCGGCAGCTCGGGGTCGAAGTGGTCGTCGTGGCCGTGGGTGACGAGCACCACGTCGGCCTGCTCCGGCTGCCAGAGGTGCGCCGGCACGAAGGGGTTGTTGGTAAACCACGGGTCGATGAGCAGGACGCGGCCCTCGGGCGAGGTGAGACGAAACGCGGCGTGGCCGAGAAACTGCAGCTGGGTGGCGGGCATGGGCAAAACGGGCTGGACGAGGCCGCGAAGGTAACAGCACTGGCCGGGAGCTAACCGCCGCTCAGCCGAGTCGACCAATCAGCGTAGCGGCGCCGCCCGCAGCAGACGCAGAGTGGTGTCGATGGGCTGGCGCAGCAGCAACTGCCGGTATTCCTGCTGCAGCCGGGCTTGCTGCTCTTCTTTTTCCCGGCGCTTGAAGGGGCGCACCGAGTAGCGCATGCGGCCGTGGGGCCGCCGCAGGTTCACGTAGAGCAGGTGCCGGTCGGGGCGGCGGGCGGGGGCGCCGTCGCGGATGCGGGCTGTGCGCTGGCGGAAGTTGCCGAGCACTGCCTGCATGGGGTTCAGGCCCACATAGAGGTTGCTGCGGCCGGTGAGGAAGTACACGCCGCTGATTTCCAGGTCGGTCAGGTTGCTGTTGAGGCGCAGCTCGGGCACCAGCAGCCGTTCCTGGTCGAGAAAAAACCGGGTGCTGACGGGGCGGAAGTACAAGTGCTCGGTGCGGTGCGGGCTGAGCAGGCGCAGGGCCTGCTGGAGCGGCGCCACCCGCAGCAGCTCTAGGTTTTGCACGTCGGCGCGGGCGTAGCCCTGGGTGCGGGCCACGGCGGGCAGAAACGTCGCGTCGAGGTCGGTGTGCACGTCGGCTTCGCAGGTCATGGTGCCGCGCACGTTGGCCGGGCCGAGCACGTCGAAGCCCAGCGCCTCGGCCAGCTCAAACAGGCGTGGCAGCTGAATGTCCTGCAACTGGGCCTGCGCATGCAGCGGGTGGTGGCCCTGGCCGGCGTTGGTTTGCAGCCGCCCGCGCAGCCGCAGTTGCCCGCCGAAAGCCTGCAGCGTGCATTCGTCGAGGCGGGCCTCGCCGGGGCGCAGGTGCGAGGTGAGGCGGAAGCCCGTGCCGCTGAGCGCGCCGTAGCGCACGTGCTCGGCCCGCACGTGCAGCCGGGCCGTGAGCAGGTTGCCGCTCAGCAGCGCCGAAGCCCGGCCCGCGCCCGGCCGCGCCGGCTCCGCCGCCGCGGTGGCCAGGGTATCGGCGGTGGCTTCCTCGTCGTCATCGTCGGGCTGCAGGCTGGCCAGCAGCAGCAGCAGGCGCTGCACGTCGACGGAAGCGTAGCGCAAATCCAGGCTGGCGTCGGCGGCCAGCAGGCGCGGGCCGGCCATACGCGCCGAGGCCTGCGCAAAGCCCACGCCGCCCGAGGTGGTGGCGAAATACAGCGCCGGCATCCGGAACGTCGAGCCGCTTTTAACCACTTGCAGCCGCACCTGCCGCAGGTTTTCGCCCACCGGCATCTGCAGTGCATTCACCTGGCAGCTGATCTGCCCGTTGGCCGTTAGCAGCAGCCGGCGCAGCGGTGACTGGCCCGCAGCTATCCGCGGCCGCGCCGCTGCGCCGGGCGGGCCGCCCGCCGCCGGGCGCACCGAGCGGCGCAGCAGCCGCGCCACCCGTTGGTAATCGACGGTGCCGAAACGCATGGTCAGCTGAAACTCACCGGCCGAGCGGCCGCGCGCCAGCGGCCCCGGCCACGCGGCCCGGCCGAGCATTTCGCCGCCCCACACCCGCGCCGACAACCCGCTGAGCGTGGTGCGCCACCCGTCGCGACGCACCAGGGCGCGCAGCTGCCGCAGCGTGTCGGTGGGCAGCACGAGCCGGGCGCAGCGCAGGGCCACACGCAGGCGCAGGCCGGGCGGCAGCAGCGAGCTGTCGGCGGCGGCTTTGGTGGGCCGGCGGCTGCGCGCCGGGCCGGTGAGCCGCGGGCGCAGCAGTTCGCCCAGCCGGGCTACGCGCAGCTCGTCCACCGCGAAGCGTCCGTCGATGCGGGTGGTGGCGCGCTGCCCGGTCAGGTAATCGAGCAGGTTCACGGTGCGCGCCTGGGCCTGAAAGCGCATGCCGTCGACCTGCCCCGAGAGGTCGTTGAGCTGCCAGAGGCTGTCCTGCAGGCCCAGGCGCACGTTCAGGGCCCGCACCCGGGCGTGGCGGCTCGGAATGTCGAAGGAGGCATGGTGCAGGGCTACGTGGCCGCGCACCGACAAGCTGCCCGCCGGACCGGGCGGCGCCGACTGGTTCGGGCCCGGGGGCAGCGGGCCGCGTAGGCGCACGTCCAACTCCGCCGCGCCCCCGTGGGCCCGCCAGGCGCCGGGGGCCACCAACGCGGCCAGGGCCGGTACATCGGTGCGGCCGCGCAGGCGCCCGTTCACGGTGGGGCGGGTGAAGTCGCGCACCTGCAGATGCAGGTCAAGCTGCCCGAGCGGGGAGTAGATGCGGCAGCGCTGCAGGGTGAGCGTGGTAGTGCGCGGCTGGTGGGCCGCGCCGTTGTCGAGCACGCCCACCAGGTCCCAGCGGCTGATGCGGCGGCTGGAATCGGGCCAGACGAGGCGGGCCCGGCGCAGCTCCAGGCGCAGCACGTTGCGCGGCAGCACCGTTGGGCTGCTCAGCCCGCTCACGGTGTAGCGCAGGTGGGCCTGGCTCGGGCTGCGGGCCCCGCGCAGGTAGCCCAGCAGGCTGGGCGGCAGCACCGCGGGCAGCACGTCCATCAGCCGCTGCCGGCCCTCGAAGCGCAGGTGCAGCCAGGAGCCGGCCGGGGCCCGGGCGGCCGTGGTGTGCGTGCCGCCGATGCGGATGGTGTCGCCGCGCAGGGTGGCGTAGGTGCCCGGCTCGAACGTGCCCCGGCGCCGCCGGAAGTCGTAGCGGTAGCGCGCCCGGGCCTGCACCGGCTCGTGGGCCAGCAGCGTGCCGGTGCGGCCGTTGTGCAAGGAGTCGAGCCGGCCGCCGAGTGCGCCGCGCACCGTGAGCTGCCCGCCGCGCAGCCGCAGCTGAAACTGCCCCTGCACCACCTGCGCGGCGAAGCGGCTGCGCTTGTAGTCGTTGCGGAAACTCAGGCGCACGTTGCGCAGCTGCACCGTGGGCAGCTCCACGTCGAGCGGCGGGGGCTGCCCGGGGCCGCTGCGGCGCCGGCCGTGCAAGGTCCAGCGCCGGCCGAGCGAGTCGACGTAGGCGCGCAGCAGCCCGTCGCGCAGGGTGAGCACGTCGACGCGGACTTGCCCGCGCAGCAGGGCCTGCAGGTTCAGGCGCAGGTCGGCGCGGTCCACTTGCAGCACCGGCTCGGCGCGCTGGTAGGCGGTGTCGGTGAGGGTGAGGTGGCGCACGGCGGCCGTCAGGTGCGGAAAGTCGCGCCAGGAAAGGTGCAGCTCGAAGGGGCTCACCACCAGGTCGGAGCTTTCGGCCAGCTGCTGGCGCAGGTGCCGGGCCAGGTAAGCGCGGCCGTAGCGCGTGCCCAGCAGCCCGGCTCCCAGCAGCAGCCCCAGCAGTACCAGTCCTAACAATAGCCCGGCCCCGCGCCGGAAACCAAATCGAGCCATACCATGCGCAATGCTGCCTGAAGATGCGGCAAAAGCAGCTTAGCCGGCGCGGCCGTCCGGCCCGCCGCTGCCAATACGGGCAACGCGGCCCGCCGGCTGCCCGCGGGTCCCCGTTTGGCCGGCTGCCCGGCGCCGTGCCGACCTTCTGCTGGCCTCTCGGCGCCGTCCCGACCGGTCGGAGCGCCCGAGCGACGGCGCTGGCCCGTTGCTGCGCTACGCCACCGGGCCCATCAAGCAAGCGCCCCGGCGGGCTCCAACGCAATTGCACGTAGGAACCCGCCGGGGCGCTTGATGGCAAGCAGGCTTACCGGTCGATGCGGCGCAAGCCCTGGTAGAACAGCTGCCCGCCGATGACGCCGGCCCCCACTACATCGGCCGCGAGGCGCAGGTAACGCAGCGCAGTGGTGCTCGGGTCGAACAGATCGAACAACAGCACCACAACCTGGTGGAAGGCCACGCCCAGCGGCACCAGGCTGAGCAGGACGAGCAGGAACCCCAGGTATTCCTGGCGGCGCCGCGGCAGGCGGAAAGCAGCAGTCATAAGCAAGCGGATTGGTTGGAGTTGAAATGCGCCAAAAGGTAGGGCAAAACAGCTATACGCCCGCCGCCAGCCTTGGCCAAGGCTTCATCCAAGCCGGTGGGGCGTAAGCCTGCCGAGCACCCGGCCCGCTTACAGCTGAGCCATAAAAAACGCTTTCAGCTCGTTGAAGATAAGCATGTCGGTGCCGTGGCCGATGTGGGCGTAGGTTTTGAAGCGGACGTTGAGGCGCTGCTGCTGGTACACCTGTTGGCAGTACTGCCAGCGCGCCGGCTGCATTTGCCGGCCCAGGTGCTCGTAGATCAGGGCCCGCTCCACGTCGTCGTAGGCGTCGTCGAAGGCCGCGGCGTCGTTGTCGTCGAGGGCGCCCATGTAGAAGAACTGCGGCACGGCGCGGTAGCGCTGCCAGTCGAGGCGGTGGCCGGTGAGCTGCCGGTAGTCGGCCAGGCCCAGCGGGTAGGGCAGGGCGGCGCCGTCTACCTTGTCCAGGGGCAGCAGGAGCAGGCCGTTGAGCCCGCCGCCGGCCACAGCCCGCACCCGTTCGGGGTGGAGCACGGTGAAGCGGTTGACGAAGGTGGCCGAGGCCGAAAAGCCGTTGAGCAGCACTTTTTCCTGGGCCTGAACCTGCAGGGCGCGCAGCTGCTCCCGGGCGTCGTCAATCATATGCAGCAGCTGCTCATCGAGCCGGGCCAGCTCGCCGGTGGCGTGCAGCGCGTCCTTGTCGAGGGCGTGGGTGTAGAGCAGCGGCTGAGACGCCGGGCGCGGAAACACCGGCGTGAGCAGCGGCAGCCCAATTTCGCGGGCCAGCGGCCGGCTCAGCCCCGCCTTTGGCCCGGCAATAGCTATGCGGGCGGCCCGCTCGTGCACGGCCAGCGTGTCGTTGAGCAAGCCGGTGTTGTTGGGCTCCACCATCAGGTAGGTGGGCGCGTTGCGCGGGGTGCGCTTGGGCACCAGCAGAAAGTAAGGGTAGTTGAACCCCTTGGCCGGGTTGGCTGCAATGCGCAGCAGCGTATCGGGGGCGGCGGAGGGCGCGGCGTGGCTGGCAAAGGCCAAGCCGAGGCCGCACAACGCCAGCAGCAGGCGGGTAAGAACGTTCATGGCGCGGGGGCTGATGATGCGGCTCAAACGTAGTCGGGCCCGCGGCTTCGGCCCAAATCCCGGGGCTCACATGAAGATGTAGCCACGCCCTGGGCAGCGCGGAAAATGCCCGCTCACACGCCGGTGGGCCGGCCTCACAGGCGCCGCTACCGGCCCGCCGACGTGCGAACAAATTCCTTGAGCGTCCAGTCCTGAATGTGCCCCAGCGCGACGGTGCGCATCAGGTTGAACTGGGCGTAGGCCAGGGCCTGCCCGCTGGCGGCATCCACGAGCTGGTAGCCGTGGTTGCGGTACACGGTGAGGTAGCGCGCGTAGAGGTAGCGCGGGTCGGCGGCGGCCACGGCGGCTTCGATGACGGCCCGCTCCACCACCTGCACCGGATACGGGTACAGCTTGGCAATCTGCGCCTCGGGCAAGTCCGCGTCCAATCGGGCCCGGTCGAGCAACAGGGTTTTCTGCGCCAGGGCCGGACCGCTCTGGCCAATGCGCTGCAGCTGCGCCTCCTCGATGTCCTTGTCTTTCTGCTTTTGCATGCGGGCCGCCACGTAGCGCTGCATGGCCTGCACCGCGTTGATGGCGTCGCTGGTGAAGTAGGTTTCGCTCCAGTAGCTGTTGGGGTGCGGGGCAAAGCTGGCCGAGGCCACCGGCCGCCGGCGCGCGTCTTCGGGCACGTCGTTGGCCAGCACCTGCAGCGAGCCGCCGAAGTTGAGTTTCTCCGGCTTGCCTTCGGCGCTCAGCACTATCGAAGTGACGGTGATGCCGTGCGGCCCCAGCCCGCCGAGGCGCAGCAGCAGGTGCGAGGCTTCCTTGTCGCGGTAGTGCGCGTCGGCCTGGGCCGAGTTGATGAACTCCACTTTCGTGAGCGTCCAGAACTTGACGGCGGTGCGCAGGGCCTCGTTGCGGGCGGCCAAGTCGGCGCGAAACAGGGCCGTTTCCTTGGGGTCTTTGGCCATGCGCCGCTGGGAAGCCGCGTCGGTGGGCTCATCTTCCATGACCACCAGCAGCGGCTCCCGGGTAAAGCGGTCAAAATTGACAAACTGGGCGCTGCCCACAATGGGCTGATACACCTTTACAAGTTGGGCACGCAGGCTGACGCTGGGCAGCAGCAACAACAGCAGAAAACAGGCGAAACGCATAGAAAACAGAAGAAATCAATCGGCGGCTCCGCAGCCGCTAGCGGGTGGTCGTTGGGGCAGGAGAGCGGGCTTAGCCGGGCCGATAAGCAGTAAGAATAACTGGCAGACCGACCGGAGCCGGCACGAACAAGCGAATAGGCATGAGGGAAGTAGGACGAATGGAATGGACAAAATTCAGCGGCTACAAGTAACGCAAAATAGCCGCTTCACTAGCCTGCCCGGCGCTACTAGTTGCCTCTGCCGCCGCGCATTGCCTATATTTGCCCCTGGATAGCCACTTCGCACTCCAATGGAAATTCTCTGAGCAACGCCCGTTGACGGCCCGCCGACCTTCGATTTCGCCTCGCGAAACGAATCCGCGTGCAGATTTTCCATTCGTTCGTCCCGCCCCTGCTGCCGGCCCGACGACCCAACCCCGCCCCTTATGTAATCCAGCCGACGGCCCCGCCGGAGAGTAGCGCCCGCCCCGCGTGGGGCACTTGCGCTATGCCCGCCCGCGTGCCCTTCAGCCAGCCGCGGCGCCCGAAGGCGCCGGAGCGGCTGCGCATGGCCGCCGCCACCCAGCCCGGCCCTAGAGCTGCGTAGCCGCGGCTTCATCGTCACTGGTACGGACGCCCGGTCTTACGGCCCGGCGTGCCTTGCGGCTGGCGCTGCCCCGGCCCGTTGCCCCTCCTCTTTTTGCTATGTAATCCGCTTGCTGCCCTTCCCAGGAGCGGCTGCCGATGCTGCTGGCCGCTGCCTTGCGCCCTTCGGGGCCCCAGTTTTGGTTTCACCCGCTAGCTCCCATTTTCCTTATGAGTATCGTCGCCAACCACCTTTCGTATACCCACGCCGACGGCCACCTGCTGTTTCACGACCTGCACCTGGCCGTGCCCAGCGGCGGCAAGGCTTCGCTGGTCGGGCCGAACGGCGCCGGCAAATCCACCCTGCTGCGCCTGTTGGTCGGGCAGCTGCCGACCACGGGCGAAATCAGCCGGTCGGAACCCGCCTACTACGTGCCCCAGCACCTGGGCCAGTACGACGCCCTCACCGTGGCCGAGGCCCTGGGCGTGGCCGGCAAGCTGCAGGCCCTGCACGCCATTCTGGCCGGCGACGCTTCGCCCGAGCAGTTTGCCCGCCTCGACGACGACTGGAGCATCGAAGAGCGGGTGCAGGCGGCCCTGGCGCACTGGCAGCTGCCGCACCTGGCCCCGGCCCAGCCGCTCGGGGGCCTCAGCGGCGGCGAGAAAACCAAGGTGTTTCTGGCCGGAGCGCAGCTGCACGGCGCCGGCCTGCTCTTGCTCGATGAGCCCTCCAACCACCTCGACGCGGCCAGCCGCCAGCTGCTCTACGACTTTTTGGGGCGCACGCCCGCCACGCTGCTCGTCGTCAGCCACGACCGCGCCCTGCTGCGCCTGGTGGACCTGACCCTGGAGCTGCTGCCCGACGAGGTGGCCGTGTACAGCGGCAACTACGACTTCTACCAGACCCAGAAGCAGACCCAGCTGGCAGCCCTGCAGGCGCACGTCGACGCGACGGCCAAAACCCTGCAGCAAGCCCGGCAAAAGGCCCGCGACGTGGCCGAGCAGCGCCACAAGCAGGACGCCCGCGGCACGGCCCAGGGCCAGAAAAAGGGCCTGCCGCGCATCGTGGCCGGCCACCTCAAGCGCCAAGCCGAGCAAAGCTCCGCCCAGCTGCGCGAGGTGCACCACGCCAAAATCGACGGGCTGAGCCAGGACCTGCAGCAGCTGCGCGGCCAGCTGCGCGAGCAGCAGGTGCTCAAAATCGACCTGAGTCACTCCGACCTGCACCGCGGTAAAATCCTGGTGGACGCCCAGGGACTGGACTTTGCCTACCCGGGCCAGCCGCCCTTGTGGCCGCAGCCGTTGCAGCTGCAGTTGCGCTCGGGCCAGCGCCTGCGCATCAGCGGCCCTAACGGCGCGGGCAAAACCACCCTGCTGCGCCTGCTGCTGGGCCAGCTCGCGCCCACCGCCGGCCAGCTCCACCGCGCCGACTTCACCCACTTCTACCTCGACCAGGAGTACTCGCTCATCGATAATCGGCGCACGGTGTTCGAGCAGCTGCAGGCCTACAACTCGCGCCAGCTGCTGGAGCACGAGCTGAAAACGGTGCTGCACTACCACCAATTCGCGCCCGAAAGCTGGGACCGGCCCTGCGCCGGCCTCAGCGGCGGCGAGAAGATGAAGCTGCTGCTCTGCTGCCTCACCGTGAGCAACCGCGCCCCCGACCTGCTCATCCTCGACGAGCCCACCAACAACCTCGACCTGGGCAGCCAGCAGGAGCTGACCGAAGCCCTAAAAACCTTCCGCGGCACTCTGCTGCTCATCTCCCACGACCAGCACTTCGCCGACGACATCGGCGTGGAATCAACCATCGAATTGCTGGGGCAAAAACGCTAGCAGGTCATGATGCCGCGGGTGGCAGGCGCGTCCCGGGGGCGGCGAAACCCAGTCCGGCCCCAGGGCATTTCAGGGTGTGCGCACGGCAAGAAAGCCCGTCATGTCGAGCGCAGCCGACACATTTCGCTTGATAGCAACCGTCATGCTGAGCGCAGTCGAAGCATCCCTCCCGCTTCGTCTGCAACGATTCAACGAAGCGGGAGAGATGCTTCGGCTATGCTCAGCATGACGTTCTGAATTGTCTGTTCAACGTCCGCACGCAGGATGTCTCGTGGGGCCCGACATCACAGGCTTTCTTGCCGTTTAGGCGAAGCGGTAGCGCTGCTTCGCCTGGCGCGGACGCCAACTCAAGCAGGACGGCTTAAAAGGCGTCAAAACGCCCGGTTTCGGTTACTGGCCACTGACCTTAGTCGGCCCCCTTGCCGAACTGGGCCAAGCCTTCGAGCACCCATTCCTGCACCTTGGGCGTGCTCACGCCCTGGCCCAGCTGGTACTTGGCGAAGGCCACCACCCGGCCGTCGGCCATGTCGACGAGCTGGTAGGCGTGGTTCTTGTTCAGCAGGACGTAGCGGGCGTACAGGTAGCGGGCATCGGCGGCGCGCACCGCTTCTTCGATGACGGCGCGCGGCACCACCTGCACCGGGTAGGGGTAAAGCTCGGCCACCCGCGCCGGCGTCAGGTCTGCGGGCAGCAGCTCCTGGTCCAGCAACAGGGTTTTGGTCCGGCCGGCGGGGCCGGCGGCCAGCTCGGCCCGCAGGCCCTGGCGGTATTGCTGGTCGGATACTCCGCCGGCGCGGGCCAGCAGGTAGCGCTGCATCTGCTGCAGGGTGTTCAGCAGGTCGCTGGCCGCAAACTGGTCGTGGAAGCGGCGCACCAGCACCGACTGGGTGGTGTAGTAGCAGCCCAGTACCGTCTCGACGTGCACGTTCTTCTTGCCCGGCGTTTTCTGGTGCACGTTCAAAAACACGGCTGGGCACACGTCGTTGTAGGTATCCGCCTGCCCGGCTTTCAGCACCAGCCGGGGCTGGCCGTCGGCGAGCAGGCTGTCGAGCTGCGCCGGCGTACGCACCTGCACCTGCGGCGAAAACGTCCAGAACTGCCCCGCCTGGCGCATGTGCTCGTTGAAGGTGGCTATGTCGGCCCGCAGCGTGGCAAACAGCTCCGGCTTCTTGGCCGACACCTTCGCCACGAAGGGCGGTACGTCTTCCAGCAGCAGCACCAGCGGCATGGTGCGCAGCGGCCCGAAGCTCGCATAGTCGGTGGGGAAGAAGGGGACGTGGGCTTCCTGGGCGTGGCCGCGGTGGGCCAGCAGCAAGCTTAGGCAGCCCAGCAACAAAATGCGTAAACGCATGGAATAGCAAGGGAAAGCAGCCGGCGAACCGGTATTGAACCCGCAAGATACTTCCCGGGCGGCAACAGCCGGTTGTCGGCTCCCGGTTCGGCCGGCCCGCCGCGGAACCCGCCGGGCATAGAAAAAGCCGGGGACGGTCCGGCTTTTCCATGGATAGCAATAGGTGTAATTCGGCGAGTAGGAGGAGAGGGGGCTTAGCCCTGGGCCGCCGCTGGCTTCTGGGCGGGCCGGGCCGCCGCGTCGGTTTCGGCGTCGGTGAGGCGGTAGCGCTGGCGGCGCACCGCGTCGGGCCCGAAGACCAGCTTGGCGGCTTTGTTGAGCTGCTGGGCGTAACCGAAGGCCGCGTTCTGCACCTTCACGTAGGTGTCGGTGCCTTCCTGGTTGCTGCCCTTGCGCATCTCGTGGGCCGTGTCCACCGAGTCGAGGCGGGCGGCCAGGGCTTTGAGGCCGGCCAGCTGCGGGGCCGAGTAGCCCTCGGTGGCCAGCTCGGCCTTGTCGCGCTCGGCGGCCTGGGCGGCCATGTCGAGCAGCAGGCGCATTTCTTCGGGGTCGACCTATTCCACGGCGCTCAGCTTCCCCAAAATCTCCTGCGCCGCTACGGCAATGACGGTGCCGGGGCCGTAGATGCCGGTCACGCCGGCGTCGTAGAGGAACTGGTAGTCTTGGGCGGGGATGACGCCGCCGGCAATGACGAGGATGTCTTCGCGGCCGAGCTTGGCCAACTCGTCGATGAGCTGGGGCACGAGGGTTTTGTGGCCGGCGGCCAGCGAGGACACGCCCACCACGTGCACGTCGTTTTCGGCGGCTTGGCGGGCTACTTCCTCGGGCGTCTGAAACAGGGGGGCAATGTCCACGTCGAAGCCCACGTCGGCGAAGGAGGTGGCAATGACTTTGGCGCCGCGGTCGTGGCCGTCCTGGCCCATTTTGGCCACCATCATGCGGGGGCGGCGGCCTTCTTTCTGGCTGAACTCGTCGGCCAGCTGCCGGGCCTTGGCAAATTCCTGGTCGTAGTCCATTTCGGCGGAGTACACGCCCGAGACGGTGCGGATGGTGGCCTGGTGGCGGCCGAAGACGGTTTCGAGCGCGTCGGAGATTTCGCCCAGGGTGGCGCGCAGGCGGGCGGCCTGCACCGCCAGGTCGAGCAAATTGCCCGGGCCGGAACGGGCGGCCTCGGTCAGCGCGGCCAGGGCCTGCTGCACGGCGGCGTTGTCGCGCTCCGAGCGAATCTTGTTCAGGCGCGCAATCTGCGACTCGCGCACGGCGGCGTTGTCGATGTCGAGGATTTCAATGTCGGTCTTCTCGTCGACCTGGTACTTGTTGACGCCGACGATGATTTCCTTGCCCGAGTCGATGCGGGCCTGCTTGCGGGCGGCGGCTTCCTCGATGCGCAGCTTGGGCAGCCCGGTTTCAATGGCCTTGGCCATGCCGCCGAGCTGTTCGACTTCCTGGATGAGCGCCCAGGCCTTTTCGGCCAGCTCGTGGGTAAGCGTTTCCACGTAGTAGGAGCCGCCCCAGGGGTCCACCACGCGGGTGATGTCGGTTTCGTGCTGCAGGTAGAGCTGGGTGTTGCGGGCAATGCGGGCCGAGAAGTCGGTGGGCAGGGCAATGGCCTCGTCCAGGGCGTTGGTGTGTAGGCTCTGGGTGCCGCCCAGGGCCGCGGCCAGGGCTTCCACGGTGGTGCGGGCCACGTTGTTGAACGGGTCCTGCTCGGTGAGCGAGTAGCCCGAGGTCTGGCAGTGGGTGCGCAGGGCCAGGGACTTGGGGTTTTCGGCCCCGAACTGCTTGATGAGCTTGGCCCAGAGCAGGCGGCCGGCGCGCATCTTGGCAATTTCCATGAAGTGGTTCATGCCGATGGCCCAGAAGAACGACAGGCGCGGCGCAAACTGGTCGATGGTCATGCCCGCTTTGAGGCCGGCCCGCACGTACTCCACGCCGTCGGCCAGGGTGTAGGCCAGCTCCAGGTCGGCGGTGGCCCCGGCTTCCTGCATGTGGTAGCCCGAGATGCTGATGGAGTTGAACTTGGGCATCTTCTGCGCCGTGTAGCTGAAGATGTCGGCAATGATGCGCATCGACGGCTCGGGCGGGTAGATGTAGGTGTTGCGCACCATGAACTCCTTCAGAATGTCGTTCTGAATGGTGCCGGCCAGCTTCTCGGGCGCCACGCCCTGCTCCTCGGCCGCCACGATGTAGAAGGCCAGCACCGGCAGCACCGCCCCGTTCATGGTCATCGACACCGACATCTGGTCCAGCGGAATCTGGTCGAAGAGAATCTTCATGTCCTCCACCGAGTCGATGGCTACGCCGGCCTTGCCCACGTCGCCGACGACGCGCGGGTGGTCGGAGTCGTAGCCGCGGTGCGTAGCCAGGTCGAAGGCAACCGACAGGCCCTTCTGCCCGCCGGCGAGGTTGCGGCGGTAGAAGGCATTCGATTCCTCGGCCGTGCTGAAGCCCGCGTACTGGCGGATGGTCCAGGGGTTCTGCACGTACATCGTGGAGTACGGCCCGCGCAGGTAAGGCGCCTGCCCGGCCCCGAAGCCCAGGTGGTCGAGCGGGGCCACGTCGTTGGCGGTGTAGTAGCCCTTGAGGTCAATGCCTTCGGGCGTGGGGGAGGAGGCGGGCTGCACCGGCGGCGCGGGTTGCGGCGCGGCGTCGTAGGGAATATGGGCGAAGTCGGGTTTCATGGAGTCTGGCTGGGGCCGCGGCGGGCCGCTGGCTAGTCGTTGCCTAAATCAGTCGTCTGTCATCCTGAGCGCAGCGAAGGACCTTATCACGTTTGATAGTAACATCCGACGCCTGTCGTTCTTCGGTGATAAGGTCCTTCGCTGCGCTCAGGATGACAGGCGTATGGTCTACTGCCTTATCGTCCTTGCAGACGGGCTAACACATCATCCGTGCTGTAGCCCGACACGGTGAATTCCTTGAAGCCAAAGTATTTCACCGCGTCCTGCATGGTGGGCAGGTCGCAGGCCAGGAGCACGGGAGCCTCGTGCTGCAGCTGCTCACCGTCCTCCTCGCTGTCGTCGGGACGGTTGCGCACGAAATCGGCGAACTGCTGGAACTGCTCGGGCCGCGCCGACATCAGCGTGGCTTCCTCGGGCGAGGAGAAGAGCAGCGAAAGGTCGCCCTTGGCCGGCAGCTCCGACATGGCGGGGCGCTGCTCGGCGGGCAGCAGGCGCACGAAGGAGTCGTAGATCTGCTGAATGGTGTCGGTGCCGAGCAGCACCACGGCGGCTTTCTTCTTTTTGAGCTCCTTGCGGATGAAGTGCATGGCCGTGGCCAGGCGCAGCACTTCCGAGGGGTACGCCGCCCGCGTCGAGTCGAAGCTGCGGCTGCGCAGCAGCCGCTTGGGGTCGAAGCTGAACTGCTCGTGCAGGTTCTGGAAGCGGTTGGTGCCCACAATGACCTGCTCGCCGGTGGCAATGCGCCGGAATTCGTCCAGGGTCTTGAGGCGGATGCTCTCCATCACCTTGCCGCGGGTGACGAGGAAGCCCCCGGCCGCTTCGGTTTGCTGCAGCAGCGCCCAGGCTTCCCGGGCCAGCTGGTCGGTGAGCGTCTCAATGAAGTAAGAGCCAGCGGCGGGGTCGGCCACGCGGTCGAGGTAGGCTTCTTCGCGCAGAATCACCGGCACGTTGCGGGCAATGCGGGCCGAAAACTCGCTGGGCTCGGCGTAGAGGCTGTCGTAGGGCGTGACGGAAATCGAGTCGGCCCCGCCGAGCACCGCGCTCATGGCCTCGGTGGTCACGCGCAGCATGTTGGTGTAGGGGTCCAGGGTGGTCTGCGTCCACGACGAGGTGGTGGCGTGAATGCGCAGCGTGGCGGCCACCTCGGGCCGCACCCCGAAGGCGTGCAGCACCGTGGCCCAGAGCCGGCGCAGGGCGCGCAGCTTGGCAATTTCGGTGAAGTAGCTCGGCCCGATGCTCACGTGGAAGTGCAGGGCCGCGGCCACGGCCGTGGCGTCGATGTCAAGGTCGTGGGCCGTCAGGTTGTCCAGAAACGACACGGCAATGCTGAGCGAGTAGGCCAGCTGCTGCACGGGCGTGGCGCCGCGGTTGCCGAAAAAGGCCGCGTTGATGGCCAGCGGGAAAAACTCCGGCAGGTGGCGCGTCAGCTGCAGGCAGCGCAGCAGCGCGTGGGTCTGCATGGCGTAGTCGTCGGGCAGGGTGCTGGGGCCCGGGGAGTAGCGCAGAAAACCGCGCAGCGGCGCGTTGCCGGCCGCGTCGAGCAGGCGCAGGGCAAACTCCTCGGGCTGGCGGCACACGGTGAAGCCCAGGATGGCGCTGTCCAGCGGCAGGGTGGCCGCCAGGTAGCCCAGGTCGAAGGTTTCGGGCTCGGCCAGGTCGAAGTGGGCCCCGTCGGCCCCGCCCTGCAGGGCTCGGGCCGCGTGGTCGATGGCAGCGCGGCCCTCGTTGCCGGCGGGCACCAGCACCGTGGGCAGGTTGCGCCAGGAGTTGGGGGCCGTGCGCTGGCGCTGGCGCACCTGCGGGGCGGGCAGCTCGCCCAGGGCCGCCAGGGCTTCGCGGTGGTAGAAGGGCTCCAGGGTGAGCCCGTCGGGCGTTTCCCAGCGCAGGTCGGCCGGGTCGGCCCCTTTCAGGTCGCGCGCAATGCGGGCCTGCCAGGCGGCCGAGCTCAGCGGCTCAAATTCGGAAAAGGATAAGGCGGCGGGACGGGGGCTGTCGGACATAAGCGTGCTAACAGGCAGCAGACGGGCCAAAACGGCCCGCATCGGTGCCCGCAAGATACTAGCTTGCCCGCAACGATGACGCGCGGCGCCGGGTTGGGGCGCATATAGAGGCGGCCGGTATCTTTGACGCTGGATTATTCGGTTCAGCATGAAAAAACCTCTATTTCTAACGCTTTTAAGTTTGGCGTTGCACACGGCGGGTCTCGCCCAAACTGATTTTCGCCCCGGCTACGTGCTGCCCCTGACCGGCGACACCCTGCGCGGGGAGTTGGACTACCGCGGCAGCCTGCGCAGCAGCCGGCTGTGCCGCTTCCGGCCGGCGGCCGGCGCCCCCGCCACCGAGTACCGCCCCGAGCAGCTGCGCGGCTACGGCTTCGCGGGCAGCAAGCACTACGAGGCGCGGGCCGTGGCCCTGGCGGCCGGCCCCGACTCCACCCGGCTGTTTCTGGAGCGGCTGGTCAGCGGCAAGGCCGCGTTGTACTTCGTGCGCGACGACCAGGGGCAGGACCATTTTTACGTGGCCAAAGCCGGCGGCCCGCTGCGGGCTCTGCGCCAAACCTCGGGAGAAACCACCGTCGACGGCCTGCGCTACCAGCAAACCAACCGGGAATACCAAGGCGTGCTGGCCGACGTGTTCGTCGATTGCGTGACGGTGAAAGCCGGCGTGAGCAAGGTGCGCCTGAACGCGGGCGACCTGACCGCCGCCGTGCGCGGCTACAACGCCTGCAACGTGGTGCAGCCTCTGCCGCTGCTGGGCAACAACACCCGCACGCGCATTAGCGTGGTGCTCGGCGTGGCGCAGTCCACGCTCGGCTTTGCCACCGGCAACCTGCTGTCGGAGCAAGACTTTCGCAGCCAGCCAGCCCCGGTGCTCGGCCTGGGCTTCTATTTCCCGCTGGCCAACCTGAGCGAGAAGCTGGGCCTGGCCGTGGACCTGCTCTACACCCGGGAGAAGTACCAGGAACGCACGTTTCGGAGCAAGCAGGCGGGCTACGGCAGCGAGCAGCAAGCCAAATTCAACGATGCCTACCTCTTGTTACCGGTGCAGCTGCGCTACTCGCTGCCGCAGTTCAAGCCCGAGCCGTTTTTGCAGCTAGGCGGCAGCGTCGGCTACGCGCTACAGCTCGGCGGCGAGTACCGCTACCGCGCCCAGTTGCCGCCCTACGACTACAACGCCTGGACGCCCATCTACACCACTGACGGGCAGGCGCGCAGTGCTGGCCTATTCAGCCGGCGGCAGCTGGCCTTCGGCGCGGTTGCCAGTATCGGGTTGGGCAAGCTGACGGTGGCCGGGCGGCCCTTCGCCGTGGAGCTGCGGGCCGAGCGCACCAACGGCGTCACGGACGCCACCTTGTACAGCTCTTCGTTTACGCGCTTTTCCGCGCTGCTCCACGTCGGCCTGCGCAAGTAGCGCTGCCGCGTGGCACTGCCATCAGCCAGCCGCCGGCTCTGGGGTTTTGCCCGGGGCCGGCGGCTACTTTTTGGCCCTCACGGGAACCAGCAGCGGCCCGCCGTATCTTTGCGTTTTGCATGTCGTTTTTCCCCTCGATGTCCCGATTTCGTTTTCGCGGCGCGGCGCTGGTACTGCTGCTGGCCGCCACGGCCTGCCAGCGCGGTGCCCTGCAGCCCAAGGCCCAACTGACCACCACGGCCCAGCCCGTGACGGCCGCCCAGCCCGCCGACCCCAAGGTGGAAGCCGTGGTGGCGCCCTACCGCCTGAAAGTCAAGCAGCAGATGGACGAGGTTATCGGCCACGCCCCAGAAGCCATCCGCAAGAACCCCGGCGAGTCACCCCTGGCCAACTTCGCCGGCGACGTGCAGCGCGAGCGGGCTGCCAAGGAGCTGGGCCAGCCCATCGACCTGGGCGTGATGACCAACGGCGGCCTGCGCGCCGAGCTGCCCGCCGGCAACATCACCACCGGCTCCATCTTCGAGCTGATGCCCTTCGAGAACGAGCTGGTCGTGCTCGACGCCCCGGCTTCGGTGGTGCAGCAGCTGTTCAACTACGCTGCGCCCATCAAAATGGCCATTTCGGGCGCCACCTACACCGTTGTCGACGGCAAGCCCACCGACATCCGCATCGGCAAGGACGTGTTTGACGCCGCCAAGGACCGCACTTACACCATTGCCATCAGCGACTACCTGGCCGGCGGCGGCGACCGGCTCGACTTCTTCCGCGCCCTGCCCCCGCGCCACACCAACGTGCTGCTGCGCACGGCCTTCAACGACCACATCCGCCAGCTCACCAAGGAAGGCAAGCCCGTGACGGCCAAAGCCGAAGGGCGGGTGAAATTTTAATGTGGACAATGTGTCTGGATGCGAGTGAAAGTGAGCAATGAATGACCTCCCGGCCGCTCATTGCTGACGAAGCCGCTACGCCGACACATTAATCACACTTCCCACATTTAATCATAGTAGAAACATGCTCCGTCGCGACTTCATCAAAACTTCGGCGCTGGGTGCGGCCGGTCTGGGCCTCGTGGGGCCGGGGCTGATCAGCTCGGCCGCCGCGGCCGCCCAGCCGGTGCGCCTCACCATTCTGCACACCAACGACATGCACTCGCGCATCGACCCCTTCCCGGTGGGCTCGGCGCAGTGGGCCGACGAGGGCGGCATGGCCCGGCGGGCGGCGCTGGTGGCCAAGATTCGGCAGGAACAGCCCAACGTGCTGCTGCTCGACGCGGGCGACATCTGGCAGGGCACGCCCTACTTCAACTTCTTCGGTGGGGAGCTGGAATACAAGCTCATGAGCCAGATGCATTACGACGCGGCTACCCTGGGCAACCACGACTTCGACAACGGCCTGCAAGGTCTGGAAAAGCAGTTGCCCAACGCGCAGTTTCCCTTCCTGATTGCCAACTACGACTTCTCCCAAACGTCGCTGAAAGGCCGCTTCCAGCCCTACAAGGTGTTTGAGAAGCAGGGCGTGCGCATCGGCGTGTTCGGCGTGGGCATCGAAATGGCCGGCCTGATTTCCGACAAGAACTACGGCGCCACCAAGTACCTCGACCCCATTGCCGTGGCCCGGGAGCAGGTGCAGCACTTGCGCGGGGCCGAGAAGTGCGACCTGGTCATCTGCCTCTCGCACCTGGGCTACAAGTACGAGTCGGCCAAGGTGGACGACCACAAGCTGGCCGCCGGCGCCCCGGGCATCGACCTGATCATCGGCGGGCATACCCACACTTTTCTCGACGCGCCGACGGTGGTGGAAGGGCCGCAGGGCCACAAGACCCTGGTGAACCAGGTGGGCTGGTCCGGTATCAAACTTGGACGAATCGACTACGTGTTTGACCGCGCCACAAACCGCAAAGGAGTGGCAGCGGCTGAGTCGTTGAGTATCAACGCTTCAGCGCTGAGCTAGCGGAAATCAGTTTGGCGCTCTGCCGACTTTTCCACATTTTTGTCTCCCCCTAGCCGAAACCGGGTTCCCAAACCGGGTTTCGGCTGGCTTTGCCCGTACCCTCCCACACACCGCTTGCGCAGCCTGGTTTAATGCAGAAGGATTGCCGTACCGTCTGGGTCAACTGCCTGCGTGTGATTCGCGGGAGCGTGGGGGAGCAGAGCTTCCGCACGTGGTTTGAACCCATTGTACCGGTCGCGCTGCAAGGCAACCTGCTCATCATCCAGGTGCCCAGCCAGTTCTTTTACGAATGGCTGGAGGAGCACTACGTGGACGTGCTCAAGAAGGCCATCGTGCAGGAGCTAGGCCCCGACGGGCAACTGGAATACTCGGTGGTGGTGGACCAGGGCAACGAGCAGGCCCGGCCGCGCACCGTAAACCTGCCCGCCACCCGCGGCGGGGCCGCGCACCGCGCCCCGGCCAACACGCCCACCGCCGCCCAGGTGCGCCCCATGGCGCCCCAGCCCGGCCCGGCCGCCGACAACGCGCCGCCTGCCCGGCCCCCTTACAACCCCAACGGCCAGCCGTACGCCCCCGGGGGTAACGCCGGTAATCCCTACCCCAAGCGCCAGCCCGCGGGCGGCGGGGTAGCGGCCGTGGCCCCGGCGCCCGCCCCGCTGCGCAACCCCTTCGAGGTGCGCACCGTGGGCGACCGAAGCTACCTGGACTCGCAGCTCAACCAGAACTACTCGTTCACCAACTACATCGAGGGCTCGTGCAACCGCCTAGCGCGCTCAGCCGGCTGGGCCGTGGCCGAAAAGCCAGGCACGACCTCGTTTAACCCGCTGATGATTTACGGCGGCGTCGGGCTGGGCAAAACTCACTTGGTGCAGGCCATCGGCAACCACATCAAGGAGCACGCTCCGGGCAAGTTCGTGCTCTACGTGTCGGCGGAGAAGTTCACTAACCAGTTTATCGAAAGCCTGAAAACCAACTCGGTGCAGGATTTCGGCAACTTCTACCTGCTGGTCGACATCCTGATTCTGGACGACGTGCAGTTCTTGGCCGGCAAGGACCGCACCCAGGAAATGTTCTTCCACATCTTCAACCACCTGCACCAAGCTGGCAAACAGGTCATCATGACCTCCGACGTGCCGCCGCGGGAGTTGAAGGGCTTCGAGGAGCGCCTGCTCAGTCGCTTTAAGTGGGGCCTGACGGCCGACTTGCAGAGCCCGGACTTCGAGACTCGCGTGGCCATCATCATGAACAAGATGCAGGCCGACGGCATCGACATTCCGCCGCAGGTGGTGGAGTACCTCGCGTACTCCGTCGAGACGAACGTGCGCGAGCTGGAAGGCGTGCTGATTTCGCTCATTGCGCAGTCGAGCTTGACGCGCCGCGAAATCGACCTGGAAATGGCCAAGCAGGCCCTGCGCCACATCATCGAAGACGTGGAAGCGGAGGTGAACCTGGACTTCATCCAGAAAACCGTGGCCGAGCACTTCAGCATCCCGGTGGATTTGCTCAAGGCCAAAACCCGCAAGAAAGAAGTGGTGACGGCCCGGCAGGTGGCCATGTACTTCGCCAAGGAGCACACCAATCACTCGCTCAAGAGCATCGGTTACCACTTCGGCGGCCGGGACCACAGCACCGTCATTCACTCGGTGCAGACCGTGTCGGACCTCATCGACTCCGACAAAACCTTCCGCACCACCATTCAGGAGCTGCGCAAGAAGTTTACGGGCGGCAAGTAGCTGGTAGGCCCGAACTAAACGGGAGAAACAGAAGAACGTCATTCCGAGCGAGGCCGAGGAATGACGTTCTTCTGTTTTGGGGGCTGACGTAGCAATAGGGCAAGCCCTACAGCTCCGAGGTCGTGCGCTCTTCGAAATCCAGCTTGTTGTGCTGGGCGAAGTCCTGCAGCATGGTGCGCAGCTGCTGGCGGCGGCGCTTGCCGCGCACCTGGCGCAGGTTCAGCGAGTAGCTGGTGCCGTCCTGCATGCGCAGCAAGAGCTGGCGCGGCTCCAGCAGCAGGGCGCGCATGTCGCGGGCCTCGAAGGGCTGCTTGCCGATGAAGAGGCCGGGCTTGTGCACCAGGTAGGAAGGCGTGATTTCCAGGTAAGTCTGGGTGCCAAACAAGGGCAAGTTCTGCACCAGGATGTAGAAGATGTAGAGCACGGCCAGGCCCAGGAACATCCAATCGAGGTAGCGCAGCACGCCGGGCGTGCGGTTCGGGTCGCCGAGGATGGAGAGCAGGGGGTAGGCTACGGCTACCAGGCCGAACACCAGTTGACCGAAAAACGGCACGCGGGAGGTGTTGGCGGGCTGCAGCCCGATGCGGGTATACGATGACGGCATAGGCAAAAATGCGGGAGAGGCGACAAAACTACTGAAAAGGCTGTAGCCGCTCGTTAAACGAGCGTTGTCGGCCCGGCAGCTGAAAAAAAGAACGTCCTTCCGGCTCGGACGCGCCTTGGGCCCCGCGCCCGGGAGCAATGCGCCCCAATTCCGCATCAGCCCTACGTATTCAAAAAAGAACGTCATTCCGAGCGCAGTCGAGGAATCTCGCGTGGTTGATCAGCTAGTAAACCCAACGATTGGAATTACCACCGGACGTTAACGCAAGATTCCTCGACTCCGCTCGGAATGACGTTCAATTAAAAATGGGCAGTGCTACGACTTCAGCGTTGCCGAGGCCAGCGTCAGCTCGGCGCCGCCCTTGAGCAGGGCCGAAATCGGGCAGTTTTCCTTGGCCGTTTCGGCGTAGCGCTGGAATTCCTCCTGCGTGAGGCCTTCTACTTCGCCTTCGGTGGTCAGCGCAATCTTGGTCACCTTGGGCACGTCGCCGGAGGTGTCGAGCGTCACTTTCGACTCGGAGCGGAGCTGCTTGACCTGCTTGCCGTCCTTGGTCAGGATGACGTCGAGAAACATGGTGTAGCAGGCGGCGTGGGCGGCGGCTACCAGTTCTTCGGGGTTGCTGCCTTTTTCGCCGTTGAAGCGCGCCCCGACGGAGTACGGCACTTTTACCAGCCCGCTCTGGGTGCTGATTTCGCCGCTGCCTTTGCTGTCGCCGTTCCACACGGCCGTGCCACGTTGGTTGATCATGGAAGTAAAAGTTGAGTTTGGAAGGAAGGTGAAAACTGAGCTAACTCGGCCATAGATACAACTAAGCCGGGCCGTAGGTTTGGCCGCTGATGCCGTGCAGTATACTCAAGATTCTAAGGAAACGCCCGCTGCTAGCCCGCCTACCGGCGCCGCACCCACCCGGCTGCGGCGCTGGATCATTGGCCTGGGGTGGCTGGGCCTGGGCCTGTGGCTGGCCGACGAGCTGTCGGAGCAGGTGCCGTTCGAAACCACCGACTACGCCCTGCTCAAGGCCTTCAACCTGACCCGCGACGTGCTGCTGTATCTCTGGCCCGCGGCGCTCTGGCTGCAGTTTTCAAGGTTGCTGCCCCCGTGGCTGGAGCTGGGCGCGTTTGGATTCGCGGTGCTCGGGACGCTGGTTTGGGTGGTACTCACGCTGGGACGCTTGTTGGGGGAGGACGCTCCGTGGAGCGATGAGCGCGTGCTCTACGAGCGGCCCGACGACCCGCGGGCCCGCGTGGCCGTGCAAGCCAGCGGGAATTACTCCACCGCGCCGCTGCGCTACCGCGTCGTGCGGCTGACGCCCGTGCCCGGCCCCTGGCAACGCGTCGAGCCCGTTGATACTGCGCGCTTCGACGCCCGCGGCTGGCAGCGGGTAAAGCGGTAAAAGCTACTTTTACGGTCCGTCCCGCTTCACTCATTCACTCATTCACTCATTCACCGAATGGGCCTGAAGTCCCTCCTGAGCCGCCCGCTCGCCGCCTACACCGTTCGCCAGTACCAGCAGTGGGCGCGCCAGCCCGAACTAGCCCAACAGCGCATCCTGCAGGAGCTGCTGCGCCGCGGCCGCGCCACCGCGTTCGGGCGCGACCATCAGCTGGGGGCGGTGCGCAACGCCCGCGAGTTTCAACAGCGCGTGCCGGTGCGCGACTACGAAGGCCTGAGCCCCTATTTCGACCGCGTGAAGCAGGGTGAAAGCAGCGTGCTCTGGCCCGGGCAGCCCTTGTACCTGGCCAAAACCTCGGGTACGACCTCCGGCACCAAGTACATTCCCATCACCCGGGACAGCATAGCCAACCACATCAACGGGGCCAAGGACGCGCTGCTGCACTACGTGCACGCCTCGGGCCGCCCGCAGTTTCTCGACGGCAAGCTGATGTTTTTGTCCGGCTCGCCGGAGCTGGAGGAAGTCGGCGGCATCAAAACCGGGCGGCTCTCGGGCATCAGCAACCACCACGTGCCGGCCTACCTGCGCCGCAACCAGCTGCCGAGCTACCCCACCAACATTATCGAGGACTGGGAGCAAAAGCTCGACCGGGTGGTCGACGAGACCCTGGACCAGCCGATGACGTTGATTTCGGGCATTCCGCCCTGGGTGCAGATGTACTTCGACCGCATCACCCAGCGCACCGGCCGGCCGGTGGGGGAGGTGTTTCCGGACTTTCAGCTGTTCGTCTACGGCGGCGTGAACTTCGAGCCTTACCGGCGCAAGCTCTTCGAAAGCATCGGCCGCGCGGTGGACACGGTGGAGCTGTTCCCGGCTTCGGAGGGCTTTTTTGCCTTTCAGGACGAGCCCGGCAACCCCGGCATGCTCTTGCTGGCCGACGCGGGCATCTACTACGAGTTCATTCCCGCCGAGCGGTTCTTCGAGCCCAACCCGCCGCGCCTCACGCTGGCCGAGGTGGAGCTGGACCGCAACTACGCCCTCGTGGTCAGCTCCAACGCCGGGTTGTGGGGCTACTCCGTGGGCGACACCGTGCGTTTCGTGAGCCTGCGCCCGCACCGGGTGGTGGTGTCGGGCCGCATCAAGCACTTTCTGTCGGCCTTCGGGGAGCACGTCATCGGCGAGGAAGTAGAGCAGACGCTGCGCGAGGCCCTGCAGCAGTTTCCGGAAGCCGAAGTGGTCGAATTTACCGTGGCCCCGCGGGTAAGCGAAGCCGGATCCGAACCCTCGCGCCACGAGTGGCTGGTGGAATTTGCTCGCCCGCCTCACGACCTAGCCGCCTTTGCCGCCGCCTTGGATGCCGGCCTGCGCCGCCGCAACGTGTACTACGACGACCTGCTGGCGGGCAATATTCTGGCGCCGCTCTTGCTCACGCCGCTGCCGGCCGGGGCGTTTCAGCGTTACATGCGCAGCCAGGGCAAGCTCGGCGGCCAAAACAAGGTGCCGCGGCTCAGCAACGACCGGGCGCTGGCCGATGGGCTGCTCGGCGCGGGGTAAGCAAGCGAATCCAGTATGAACATCATCCCGAACCCCGCGCCGGATGCGCCCGGCAATGAGTGGCAACTGGTCAACCCGCGCAGCTACGGCCGGCAGTGGCGCCGGGAGCTGCCGCTGTTGCTGCTGGCCCTGGGGCTGCTGATCTGGGCCGGCTTGATCGGCTACCTCGGGCCGGTGCTGCTGATAGCCGCGCTGGGGCTGCTGTACGTGGTGCAGGAGCGGCACCCGCGCTGCATCACCCTCACGACCGACACCATCACCGTCGAGTACTACCAGCAATTCCGGCCGCGGCAGTTCGTCTGGCCCCGCGCCGAAACGATAGTGGGGGAGCTCAGCAAGCCCGGCAGCCTGCTCTCGTCGCGGCCGGTCTACGAGTTGCGGCTGGCTTACGCCGAGCACGCCCTCACGCTGAGCACCGCCGACGGCTTCAGCCAAGCCCAGCTGCAGGCTTTGTACGACGAGCTGGAACCGCCGGTGGAGTTGGACGAAGCCGACCCAGCCTAGACGGCTGGCCCGACTGTTAGCCCGGAAGCCATGCGCGTCGCCTTCGACCTCGACAACACCCTGATTCGCTCGGCCCACCCCTTCGCGCTGGAAACGCCGCGGCTGGGCTGGCTGGCCCGGCTGCTTGGCCACGAACAGCTGCGGCGCGGGACGAAGGCGCTCATGCGACACTGCCAGCAGCAAGGCTGGGAAGTGTGGGTGTACACCACTTCGTACCGCTCATCCGGCTACATCCGCCGTCTGTTCGGGCTGCACGGCATCCGCCTCGCCGGCGTCGTCAACCAAACCCGCCACGAACGGACGGTAACGGCCCGCTGCTCCAAGCACCCGCCTACCTTCGGCATCGACGTGTTGGTGGACGACTCGGAGGGCGTGCGGCTGGAAGGGGAGCGGCACGGGTTTCGCGTGCTGGTGGTACGGCCGGAGGACGAGGAGTGGGTGGAAACCGTGCAGCGGAAACTACTGCAACCGGTGTAGGTTCGTAACAACTAGACTGCCGACGCGAAACCAAGGTATTGGCATGATTACCGCCGTTTTTTTGTTTGTTGTGGCCATGTTTCTGGGCTGGCACTGGCGAGCCAGCCGCCGGCGTATACAACCGCTGCTGGCCGAAGCTTTCCAAGCCGGGGCCGTGGTGCGGGAGTACAGCATGCCCAACCCGCTGACGCCACTTAGCCATCCGTATGTAGAATACACGGCCGCTGACGGAACTGTAATGGTGCAACGGCTGGAATATCCCAAGCGCAAGGAGCAGGAGCTTGCTATTGGCCAAAAAGTAACTGTATTGGGTTACCGAGGACATTTATACTACTCGTCAGCTTTGACGAAGGGAAAGAACGCCGACTTATTCATTGCCCTTGTGCTAGGCATTGGAGCACTGGCCAAGCTGCTAGATGCCTTTTTTCATTTTCTATGAGTTCCGCTTCCGAAACCAAACATCAACTCCACGCCGCCTGCCTCGCCTTTGTCGAGCAGCGCATGGCCACTTGCCAGGCCGCCATCGACGCGGCCCAGGAATCGGCCAACTCCGAAACCAAGAGCAGCGCCGGCGACAAGTACGAAACCGGCCGCGCCATGGCCCAGAACGAGCGCGACCGAAACGCCGTGCAGCTGCACGAAGCCAAGCAACTGCTCGGCGAGCTGCAGCGCATAGCCCCGGACCGCGCCTGCGACGCGGTGCGGCCGGGCGCCTTGGTCACCACCAGCCTGGGCCGCTTCTACGTCAGCATCAGCGCCGGCAAACTCACCGTCGACGGCCAGGACTACTTCGCCGTGTCGGCTGCGGCGCCGGTGGCCCAGGCACTGAGCGGCAAGCGCGCGGGCGAGTCGGCCACGTTCAACGGCAAGGCTATTCGGGTGGAGGCGGTGGCTTAGTTTGCAACCAAGCAGCTGCGCCGGTAAGCATAGGGACGCTGCGGTGAGGGCGTCGGTTCAACGCTGCTCGGGTTCAAGAGCCCGCCGGGCATGCGGCCTCGGCCGAAGCCGCTTACCTTTGTCTTTCCCACTGCCCCCGTCCCGCCGCACTTTCCCCGCATGACCTCCCCTCAACCCCGCTCCCTGGCCCTGCTGGGCTCCACCGGCTCCATCGGCACCCAGACGCTCGACGTGGTGCGCGCCCACCCCGGCCGCTTCCGCGTGGCCGTGCTCACCGCCCAGCGGCAAGCTGACTTGCTGGTGCAGCAGGCCCGCGAGTTTCGGCCCGCCGTGGTTGTCATCGGTGACGAGGCGCAGTACGCCGGCGTGAAAGCGGCTCTGGCCCAGCAGCCCGAAACGACCGTGTTGGCCGGCCCTGCCGGCCTGGCCGAAGCCGCCGCCCGCCCCGACGTGGACGTGGTGCTGACGGCCCTGGTAGGTTACGCCGGCCTGCTGCCCACCATTGCGGCCCTGAAAGCAGGCAAAACCATTGCCTTGGCCAACAAGGAAACCCTGGTGGTAGCCGGGCAGCTCGTCACCAGCCTGGCCCGGCAGCACGGCGCGGCCATTTACCCCGTCGACTCCGAGCACTCGGCCATCTTCCAGTGCCTGGTAGGGGAGCAGCCCGGCTCGGTGGAGAAAATCATCCTTACGGCCTCGGGCGGGCCTTTCCGCGGCCGCTCGGCCCAGGAACTGGCCCGCGTGACCAAGGCCCAGGCCCTGAAGCACCCCAACTGGGACATGGGCGCCAAAATCACCATCGACTCCGCCTCGCTCATGAACAAGGGCCTGGAGGTCATCGAAGCCAAGTGGCTGTTTGGGCTGGCCGATGAGCAAATCGACGTGGTGGTGCACCCGCAGAGCATCATTCACTCCTTGGTACAGTTCCAGGACGGCTCCCTGAAGGCCCAACTCGGCCTGCCCGACATGAAATTGCCCATTCAGTACGCCCTGGGCTACCCCGAACGCCTGCCCAACCAGTTTCCGCGCTTCTCCTTTCTTGATTACCCCACGCTCACCTTCGAGCGGCCCGACGGCGACACCTTCCGCAACCTGCCGCTGGCCTTCGAAGCCATGCGCCGCGGCGGCAACGCGCCCTGCGTGCTCAACGCCGCCAACGAAGTAGCCGTGGCCGCTTTCCTGCGCGAGCAAATCGGCTTCCTGCAACTGCCCGACGTGGTGGAAAGCTGCCTGCAACGGGTTTCGTACCTTGCCGAGCCTTCCCTTGACGATTACGTGCAGACCGACGCGGAAACCCGGCGCGTGGCGGCGGAGTTGGTGAAGTAGCTAATTCTCAATAACGGGCCCACGCTGTCGTCCTGAGCGCAGCGAAGGACCTTATCACAGTTGAACGACCCGCGGCAGGTAGTTACTACCTCGCGTGGCAAGGTCCTTCGCTGCGCTCAGGATGACAGACGGATTTTACTTGACAACTAACAACGAATGGAAATTCTAATCATGGTCGGCCAGCTGCTGCTGGGCCTCTCCATCCTAGTAGGCGTGCACGAGGCCGGGCACATGATTTCGGCCAAGTGGTTCGGCATGCGGGTGGAGAAGTTCTCCATCGGCTTCCCGCCTAAGATTTTCGGCAAGCAAATCGGCGAAACCGAGTACATGATTGGCGCCGTGCCCCTGGGCGGCTTCGTCAAGATTACCGGCATGGTCGACGAGTCGCTGGACACCGACGCGCTCAGCGGGCCGCCCAAGCCCTACGAGTTCCGGGCCAAGCCGGCCTGGCAGCGCCTCATCGTGATGCTCGGCGGCATCATCGTCAACGTCATCACCGGCATCGTCATCTTCTCGGCCCTGACCTACGCCTACGGCGAGCAGTTCTTGCCCGCCAAGGAGGCCGAAAAGTTCGGCATTGCCCCCAGCAAGCTGGGCGAGCAAATCGGCTTCCGCACCGGCGACAAGATTGTGAAAATCAACGGCCGGCCCTTCGACGAATTCAACGACGTGTACGCCACCGACGTGATTTTGGGCAACGGCAGCTACTACACCGTGGAGCGCAACGGGCAGCTGCTCGACATTGCGGTGCCCAAGGACTTCATGGACAAGCTCGCCGACAGCGACGAAGCCTTCTTCGTGGCCCCGCGCGACCCGTTCGTAGTGGAAGAAGTGGTACCGGGTGGTCCGGCTTCCAAGGCCGGTCTGCTCCCCGGCGACCAAATTACCCGCGTCGGCACCCAGGACATTCGCTTTTTCTCGGAGCTGCAGCAGGCCCTGGCTCTGAACGCCAACCGCGTGGAGAAACCCTCCCTGCTGCAGCGCGTGGTCAACGGCGTGAGCGGCAAAACCACCCCGCCCGCCCCGGCCGACAAAATCACCGACGTGCAGGTGCTGCGCAACGGCGCCCCCGTAACCCTGCACGTGCGCATCGACGAGGACGGCAAGGTGGGCTTCCGGCCCAAGTCGCTGCTGAACTTCAGCACCCGCAACTTTGGCATGGCTGAGTCGATTCCGCGCGGCACCAAGCAGGCGTTTGGCGTCATCGGGGCCCAGCTGAAGGCCTTCGGCAAGATTTTCCGCGGCGAAGCCTCGGCCCGCAAGTCGCTGGGCGGCCCCATTGCCATTGCCCAGCAGTACGGCGGCAAGTTTGACTGGGAGAAGTTCTGGTTCCTGACCGGTATGCTCTCGATGGTGCTGGCCTTCATGAACCTGCTGCCCATCCCGGCCCTCGACGGCGGCCACGTGATGTTCCTGACCTACGAAATGCTTTCGGGCCGCAAGCCCTCCGACAAATTCCTCGAAAATGCCCAGAAAGTGGGCATGGTGCTGCTGCTGAGTTTGATGGTGTTTGTGTTCTTCAACGACATCTTTAAGTCGATTTTCTAAGCCCGCAGCCGCCGCCGAAACGCGTAATGCCATCCTCCGCCGCGGAAGATGGCATTACTTTTTCCCCGGCGTTGTTGCAGACCTTAGATTCTTCTGTTTATGCGTCGATTACTCGCCCTTGGGGCTTTGTTGCTCGCCCTAGCCACGGCGGCCTGGGCCCACGCCTACCACGCCAGCATTATGGAAGCGCGCCTGAACGCGAAAACCCAGCAGCTGGAAGTGGCCCTGAAAGTCTTCAGCGACGACCTGGAAACGGCCCTGTCGGCGGGGCAGCCGCGGCACCTGAGCTTGAGTGAGATGGCGCCCGCCCAACTCACGCCCTTGCTGGCGACTTACGTGCGCCGCACCGTGGCCATCGGCACCAGGCCCGGGGAGGCGCTGCCCATCACCTACATCGGGCAGCAGACCGAGAAAGACGCGCAGTGGCTGTACTTCAGCGTGAAGCTGCCCGCCGCGGCGCGCGGCCTGAACCTGCGCCACCGCTTGCTCCTGGAGCAGTTTCCGGATCAAATGAACGTGGTGAACCTCGAAGCGGCCGGCAAAAAGCAAAGCGCGCTGTTTCGGGAGGGCAACGAGGAGCAACGCCTGAGCTGGTAGCTGGCGGGAAAACAGGCCGTCATCCTTCATCTGGCGTACGCGCAGCGAAGGGTCTTGCTCTCACCCCGCACCGCCGCTGATTCCAACGCGCTGGCTCTAATCCGCTGGAGTCAAAAAGCGCAGCCACCAACCTTTTAAGGCGTTGGTGGCTGCGCTTTTTGGTTTGTACAAGCTGCGAGGAAGGTCCTTCGCTTTGCTCAGGATGACTGGGCAAACAACGGGCTGTTTTTTCTCCGACCTGCTTACTCCCGGGCTTTCTGGCCCAGACCGATGCTCAGGCCCAGCGACACTTCCAGGCCACCGGGGGCATACACGATGCGGTGGGCCAACCGGTCCACGGCGTCGGGCAGCTCCTGGCCCGGGTCCATGTGGTAGCGCATGGGGTTGCCGCTCACGCGCAGGCCGTAGCCCATGGTCCCGATAAGACCCACGCGGCCGGGGCGGCGACCGGGCTGCCAGCGCAGGCCCGAACGCAGGTGCAGCACGGTGCAGGGGCGCACCGTGAGCGTGCCGGTGCGGTAGCCGTCGCCCTCGTACCAATCATCGCCGCCGCCTTCGCGCAGTTCGATGCTGTCCCAGCCGCCCGAGCGCACGAGGTTCAGGCCGAAGTAGGGCGACATGCGGCGCTCCGGCGCGAGGAAGTAGCGCGTGCCCACTCCCAGCTTGGTGCCGCTCAGCCCGATGCCGGTGCCCGCATTCACGTCGAGGCGGCGCGTAACGAGGTGGCTGACTTCCAGGCCGAAACCGTAGGGCGCGTCCCAGCCCATCGACAGACCCAGGGCCGTAGCCCGGTATCGGGTAGTGGCCGGCAGGTCGGTGGGGGCTTGGGCAGTGGCGGCGCCGGCAGTGGCTAGCAACAAGGCCGCAGCGGCCAGTCCGCGTCGTAGAAAATGAGTAGTGGGAAACGGTGAATTCATAGCACGAGGGAGTTCAGGTCAGGCCAAGAGAAACCACGGGGCTGCCCGAGGCTGCGCCGGCCACCTGACATGATGATGTGAGGCGGCGTCTTAATTCCAGCCGCCGGCTTCCTTGGCTTGCTTTTGCTCGGTTTCGGGCTTGACGAGGCGGAACTCCACCCGCCGGTTGGTGCGCATATCCTCCTCCGTTACCTCTTCCTTCAGGGGCACGGTGCTGCCGTAGCCCCGGCTTTCGATGCGGTTGGGTTTGAGCTTGCCCTTGGTCTCGATGTACTTGCGGATGGCGTCGGCGCGGTCCTGCGAGAGTTTCTCGTTCACGTCCGGGTCGCCGGCGGCGTCGGTGTGGCCGGCAATGCGCAGCTTGGTGTCGGGGTGGTCGACCATGAACACCACGATGCGGTCGAGGGTGGCGTGCATCTCTTGGCGGATGGTCGATTTACCCGCGTCAAATTCGATGTTGCGGAAAATGAGCGGGATGTTGTAGTCGATGCTGGTGGTCATCAGCTTCATCACCGTATCGGCCTTCAGGTCAAATTTCTTTTCCACCGTGAAGTAATCCGGGCTCTGAATCAGCATCACGTACTTCGAGCCGTCAATGAGGTCGAAGTCGAAGGAGCCGTCGGGGCGCACGTACTTGGAGGCCACTTCAATGCCGTTGTCCACGTCGATGATGCTGATGATGCCGTTCAGCGGCTTCTGCGTCACGGAATCAATCAGCGAACCTTCTACGTGAGTGGTAGCCAGCGGCTGGGCCTCCATCGGCAGCGGAAAGGAGTAGAGGTCCAGATTCTTCATCTGCTTTTCCTCTGAGCGGGCGTAGTAGAGGTTCTTGGAGTCTGCGTCGATGGTGAAATAGTACTCCGAGCCCTTGCCGTTCACCAGCGGGCCGATGTTGATGGGCTCCTGCCAGCGCCCGCCCACGCGGTAGGCCTTGTAGATGTCGAAGTCGCCGAAATTCAGCAGCTGCCCGCGCGAGGAGAAGTACAGCACGTTGTAGAGCGGGTGGTAGAAGGGACTGACCTCACTTTCGCGCGTGTTGATGATGGGCCCCATGTTCTGGGCCTTGGCCCACTGCCCGTTCTTGAGCTTGAAGGTGAACCAGATGTCGGACAAGCCGAAGCCGCCGATGCGGTCCGACGCAAAATACAGCGTGTCCTCGGTGCGCGAGAGGGTGGGCTGCGAGTCCCAGCCGGTGGAGTTGACGGCCATGCCCAGGCTTTGCGGCACCGTCCACTGCCCGTTCTTGAACTTCGACACGAACAGGTCGCAGTTGCCGTGGCAGGTGGGGCACTCGCAGCGCGAGAAGTACATGGTGGTGCCGTCCTTCGAGAGGCAGGCCGAGCCCTCGTTGTAGGGCGAGTTGATGGGCTTGGGCAGGGGCACCGCGTCGAGCCAGGACTCGCCCTCGCGCTTGGCCACGTACAGGTCCTCGTCGACCACGTTGTGAATGCCGCGCGTTTTGCGCTTGGAGGAGAAAATCAGCTGCTGCGAGTCGTCGTTGTAGCTCGGGCCGTAGTCTTCCACCTGCGAGTTGATGCCCGGGCCCATGTTGGTGTACACGCCCTTGGGCGGCCGGAAGGTGGCAATGTTCTTCCGGTACTCCACGATGTCGTAGTAGGTCTTGAGCGGCACGTACAGGTCCGCGTCTTTCTGCTCCAGCGAGTCGTAGTAGAGCTGCACTTTCGTCACGTCCTGGCGGTGGTGCTTCAGAGCGAGGCGGTAATAAGCCTTGGCCTTGTCCTCGTTGCCGGTGCGCTCGTAGAGCTGGCCCAGACGCCAGAGCATCATGTTGTTCTTGTAGAAGTTCTCGATGCCGAACTGGGCCACGTACTTCTCCAGCAGGTTGCGGGCGGCCGTCCAGTTCTTGCGCTTTTCGGCCTTGGCAATTTCGCGCAGCTGCTTTTTGTCCTCGAAATACGGAATGCGGTTGATGTTGATGAAGTCGGGCGTGGCGTCGGGGCGCACGCGCAGCTGCCGCGTAATCTTGCCTTTGAGGGCCCGCTGCTGGTTGGGTAAGTGCTTCTGGGCCTTTGCCGGCGCGGTCAGCGCAAGCAGGCCGAGAAGTAATAACAAATACTGGCGTATCAAACGAGACATAGAAGAAGCAGCGCGGGAGCCCGGCGTGGGAAGCACAGGGCCTCAAAAATATAGCTTTTCGGTGACGGAACGCTACGGCATAACTGGACTAAGAGGGGAGAGGGTAGAAGGTTATAATGGATTGCGGTTTAAAATTGAGAATCTAGAAAAGAAATCCTATTTGTTCTGTCAGCTTCGTAGCTCCGGCCGCTTGCATATTCAGCTCGGTACTGGTGGCTCATGGCGTGCCCGGCGGCCTGCCGCAGTGGCGGTGTCCGCTTGCACACGCTGGCATGGCATGGCACTTGACAAAGCGGTATCTTCGTTTTCCGGATGGCCGCTGCGCCGTTCGGGGCTGCCATTCTGGCGCTGCTGCGCCTTCCCTACGCTATGCCTAAAAAATCCCATCCGCGTTTGCCCGCCGGGCTTCACCTCATGACCGACGGCCCCGACGAGCTGGTGCAAGTCGTGTCGGCTGACCCGGAACAGGGAACCCCCGAGCCGGGCGAAACGCCGGAAACGCTGCCCATTCTGCCCGTGCGCAACACCGTGCTCTTTCCCGGCGTGGTGCTGCCCGTTACCGTCACGCGCAAGAAAAGCATCCGCTTGGTGCGCCGTGCCTACCGCGGCAACAAGCTGGTAGGCGTGGTGGCGCAGAAAACCGGTAACGCCGAGGACCCCGCCGTGGCCGACCTCTACGAGGTGGGTACCCTGGCCCGCATCCTGAAGCTGCTGGAGCTGCCCGACGGCAACACCACCATCATTATTCAGGGCCAGCAGCGCTTCCGCATTGCGGAAGTCACCCAGAGCACGCCCTACTATTCGGCTCGCGTGGAATACCTGCCCGAGCTGATGCCCACGCGCTCGACCAAGGAAGTCAAGGGCTTGGTGGCCTCGCTGAAAGACGCGGCCACCAAGATGCTCAAGCTCAACCCCGAAATTCCGCAGGAAGCCCAGGTGGCGCTGGACAACATCGAGTCGCCGGCGTTTCTGATTCACTTCCTGGCCTCCAACCTCAACGTGGAGGTGGGCCAGAAGCAGCAGCTGCTGGAAATCAACGAGGGCCAGCAGCGCGGCACCCGCCTGCTGGAGCTGCTGCTCAAGGAAATCCAGCTGCTCGAAATCAAGCACGAAATCCAGAACAAGGTCCACACCGACCTGGACCAGCAGCAGCGCGACTATTTCCTGCGCCAGCAGCTCAAAGTGCTGCAGGACGAGCTGGGCCAGGAAGGCCCCGACCAGGAGCTGGACAAGCTGCGCCTGCGGGCCAAGGACAAAAAGTGGCCCGAGGCTGTGGCCAAGCACTTCCAGAAAGAGCTGGACAAGCTCGGCCGCATGAGCCCCATGGCCGCCGAGTACCCGGTGAGCCTGAACTACGCCGAGTTCCTGCTCGATTTGCCCTGGGCCGAGTACACCAAGGACAACTTCAACCTCGCCCGCACCCGCAAAATCCTCGACCAGGACCATTACGGCCTGGAAAAGGTGAAGGAGCGCATCCTGGAGTACCTGGCCGTGCTCAAGCTCAAGCAGGACCTGCGCGCCCCGATTCTGTGCCTCTACGGCCCGCCCGGCGTGGGCAAGACTTCCCTGGGACGCAGCATTGCCACGGCGCTGGGCCGCAAGTACGTGCGCCTCTCGCTGGGCGGCGTGCGCGACGAAGCGGAAATTCGGGGGCACCGCAAAACCTACGTGGGCGCCATGCCCGGCCGCATCATCTCGCAGATCAAGAAGGCCGGCGCCTCCAACCCGGTGATGATTCTCGATGAGGTGGACAAGCTCAGCTCCGACTTCCGCGGCGACCCGCAGGCGGCCCTGCTGGAAGTGCTGGACCCCGAGCAGAATTCCACCTTCACTGATAACTACCTGGAAGTGGAGTACGACCTCTCGCGCGTGCTCTTCATTGCCACCGCCAACTCGCTCGAGTCCATTCACCCCGCCCTGCGCGACCGGATGGAAATCATCGATTTGACGGGTTACACGCTGGAAGAAAAAACCCAGATTGCCAAAAAGCACCTCTGGCCCAAGCAAGTGACCGAGCACGGCCTCACGGCCAAGGACGTGAGCATCAGCACCGCCGCCGTGCAGCGCGTGATTGACGACTACACCCGCGAATCGGGCGTGCGCAGCTTGGAGCGCAAGCTCGGGGCGCTGGCGCGCAACATTGCCAAGCACAAGGCCATGAAGCAGGCCTTCCCGGCCAAGCTGGAGCCCGAGGACGTGACGAAAATCCTCGGCGCGGCCACCTACGACCGCGACCTGTACCAGGACAACGACACCGCCGGCGTGGTGACGGGCCTGGCCTGGACGTCGGTGGGCGGCGACATTTTGTTCATCGAAAGCCTGCTGAGCCGGGGGCGGGGCAAACTCACGCTGTCGGGCCAGCTCGGCGACGTGATGAAGGAATCGGCCGTGACGGCCTTGAGCTACCTGCGCAGCCGGGCCGAGGAGCTGGGCATCGACTACCGCCTCTTCGACCAGTACGACCTGCACATTCACTTCCCCGAGGGTGCCGTGCCCAAGGACGGGCCGTCGGCGGGCATTGCCATTTTCACCAGCATTGCCTCGGTGTTTACGCAGCGCAAAGTCCGCTCGCACCTGGCCATGACCGGCGAAATCACCCTGCGCGGCAAGGTGCTGCCGGTGGGCGGCATTAAGGAGAAAGTGCTAGCGGCCAAGCGCGCCGGCATCAAGGACATCATCCTGAGCCACAAAAACCGCAAGGACATCCTGGAAATCCCCGCCGAATACGTCAAGGACCTGCAGATTCACTACGCCGACCGCGTCGACGACGTGCTGCAGGTGGCCCTGCTCGACGAGCTGGTGCCCAAGCCGCTGAAGCTGGTCGTGCGCGAGGAAGAAAAGGCTCCGGTGCCGCTGCACGAAGTGGAAGTGCAGTAGCCGGTGGGTTTAGGTAGTTTAGCCCCGCCTCAGCAGAGTAGCTGAGGCGGGGCTTCTCTTTTGATTACCACTATGGATGCGGAACAGGTGAACAGCAAAGCCGATTTTCTCCAGTTCATGGCCACTCTGCAGCAGGATCTGGCCGATAATTCACCACCTTGGGAAAACCGCACGCTGGCCGATTATCTGGAAGCATTGGGACGTTGGGTGGAGGACATGGAAGGCTGGTATAGCAATACTGGACAGCAAATTCCACCTCAGATCAGCTGGCAGGTGTTTGCCAACATCTTGAAGGCGGCCAGCCTCTACGAGTAAAGGCGCGGCGACCTTATCATAAAACCGCAACCCCGGCGTTAGGCTCGCACATCCCTGTTATCTTAGCTGTAATGATTCGATCCGTACGCTGCCTGTTCCGTGCTTTGTTGGTGGTACCCGCTTTTGCCGGCGGCCTCACGGTTGCTCACGCCCAGGTAGGCGGGCAGAGCATCTTTTCCTCGCTGAACCTGCCCCCCTCGGCCTACCTGGCCGGCGTGGGCGGCATGAGCGTATCGGGCCGCACCGCCGACCCCAACATGCTCTACGGCAACCCGGCCCTGCTCAACTCCGAAATGGACGGACGCCTAGCCCTGAGCTACGGCGGCTACTTGGGCGACATCAAGCAGAGCACCGCCGCCTACGTGCGCAACTCCGAGAAGCTCGGCCGCTGGGGCTTCGGCCTCTCGTACCTCAGCTACGGCGACTTTGATATGTTCGACCCGGCCGGCAACCCCATGGGCAAGTTCTCGGTCAACGATTACCACCTGAGCGTGAGCAACGCGCACACCGTGGGGCCGTTCACCATGGGCGCCACGGCCCGCTTCGCCGTGGCCGGCATTGCCGGCAACCACTCGATGGCCACCCTGCTCGACGTGGGCAGCGTATTCAAGCACCCCGAGAAGGACTTCACCGTGGGCCTTGCCGTGAAAAACCTGGGCTACCAGGTCAAGCCCTTCGACGGCAGCGACCGGGAGCCGTTGCCCCTGGACGTGCAGCTGGGCACTTCCATCAAGCCCGAGCACATGCCGGTGCGCTTCACCATCACCGCCCACCACCTGCAGCAGTTCGACATCGTGTACCTCGACACCCTGCAGAGCCGCACCCAAAGCCTCGACGGCACCACCAAAGTGCCCAAGAAGAGCGTCGGCGACAAGATTGCGCGCCACTTCACGGTGGGAGGGGAGCTGCTGCTGGGCAAAGGCTTCAACATCCGGGTGTCGTATAACCACATGCGCCGCCGCGAGCTGCGCCTCGACAACACCTCCGGCGGCGCCGGCTTGGCCTTCGGGGCCATGCTGAAGCTCGGCGCTTACCAGTTTGAGTACACCCGCGCCATGTATCATGTGTCGGGCGGCGCCAACTACATCACCTTGAGCCGCAACGTGGACGAGCTGTTCGGTAAGAAGAACTAAGCCGCGCGAGCATTCGGCTACGCCTTGCGGCAGCCCTAGTAATCCATTGCGAGCGAAGCGCGGCAATCCTTCCTCCAGTAGCAGATACAGGACAAAACGTTCCGCCCGAAACCGGTAACCCCAGTTTCGGGCGATGCTGTTTTCGGTTGGTGCTTCTTGTGCCGCGAGGGGAAAGGTTGCTTCGCTCGCAATGACTACCGGGTGAACCGTACAGCCGCCGTAGCGCCCGTCTGCCAGAACGGCACGCCGCTGGTTTCCGCCATCATTTTTGCAGCCGGGCAACCCTCCCGCCGCGGCTTAGTATCTAGTCGGCAGCGGCGTTACTCCGCTTTTCTCGCTTATGCTCGATTCCGCCACCTTCCTCACGCCGGCCCAGATTGTGGCCGAGCTCGACAAATACATCATCGGCCAGCACGACGCCAAGCGCAACGTGGCCATTGCCTTGCGCAACCGCTGGCGCCGCCTGCACGCGCCCCAGGACATGCAGCGCGAAATCGTGCCCAACAATATCTTGATGATTGGCTCCACCGGTGTGGGCAAGACCGAAATTGCCCGCCGCCTTGCCGCCATTGCCGACGCGCCCTTCACTAAGGTCGAAGCCTCGAAGTTCACTGAAGTCGGCTACGTGGGCCGCGACGTGGAAAGCATGGTGCGCGACTTGGCCGAACAGGCCGTGAACCTGGTGAAGCAGCGCCGCAAGGAAGCCGTGAAAAGCCAAGCCGCCCAAGCCGTGGAAGACAGCATCCTCGACGCGCTGATTCCGCCGCTGCCCGGCGCAGGCAGCTCGGTGGTGAAGCCCGGGCTGGGGTTTGGGGGCAGCCCGGCGGGGCCCGACGAAATGCCGTCTTCCGACTTGGAGCTGAACGAACGGACCCGGGAGCGGTTTCGCGAGAAGCTGCGCCGCGGCGAGCTGGAAGAGCGGTTTATCGAAATCAAAGTGCAGCAGAGCGGCGGCCCGGGCATCGGGATGATGGGCGGGCCGGCGGGGCTGGATGAGGCCTCGCTGCAGGGCCTGCAGGACATGCTAGGCTCGATGATGCCCAAGAAAACGCGCAAGCGCAAGGTGTCCATTGCCGAAGCCCGCAAAATTCTCCTCGACGAGGAAGCCGCCAAGCTCATCGACATGGACGAGGTGAAGGACGAGGCTATTCGCCTGGCCGAAAACGCCGGCATCATCTTCATCGACGAAATCGACAAAGTGGCCTCGGCCAGCGCCAGCAAGGGCGGCCCCGACGTGAGCCGCGAAGGCGTGCAGCGCGACCTGCTGCCCATCGTGGAAGGCTCGGCCGTGACGACCAAATACGGCGTGGTCAACACCGACCACATTCTCTTCATTGCCGCCGGTGCCTTCCACGTCAGCAAGCCTTCCGACCTGATTCCGGAGCTGCAGGGCCGCTTCCCCATCCGGGTGGAGCTGCAGAGTCTGACGAAGGAAGACTTCTATCGCATCCTCAAAGACCCCAAAAACGCCCTCACCAAGCAGTACGAAGCCCTGCTCAAGGCCGAGGACGTGGAGCTGACTTTCGACGACGCGGCCCTGGAACAGCTGGCCAGCATTGCCTTTGAAGTCAACAGCGAGGTAGAAAACATCGGTGCCCGCCGCCTGCACACCGTCATGAGCCGCTTGCTCAACGACATCCTCTTCGACGTACCCGACCGCATCGGCGCCAATGCCCATATCCAGGTGACGCGCGAGTTGGTGGAGCAGCGTCTGCAAGGAATGGTGCGCAACCGCGACCTGAGCCAGTATATTCTCTGAGTGTAGCTAAGCCCTCCCAAAGCGGCGGCGCAACCAAGCTTGGTTGCGCCGCCGCTTTTTACGTACGTTTCAGCCTAACCTTCTTCCATCCGCATGCACTACTACATCATCACCGGTGCCAGCCGGGGCCTCGGCCGGGCCTTGGCCGAAGAGGTGCTGAAACAACCCGACGCCCACGTGCTGGGCGTATCGCGCCACGCCACCATCGAGCACCCGCGCTACCAGCACCAGCCCCTCGACCTCTCCGACATTGTGGCCGTGCAAAACAACCTCTACAAGCTCTTTCCCGCCCGCCCCGACGCCAGCAGCCTCACGCTCGTCAACAACGCTGGGGTGATGGGCGAAATCAGCTACGCGGGCGAGCTGCCCAACGAGCACTACGAGTTTGTGTTCGACGTCAACGTCATTGCGCCGGCTATGCTGATGAACACGTTCTTGAGCGCCTACGGCGGCCTCGCGTGCCCGCGTACCGTGCTCAACATCAGCAGCGGCGCCGGCCAGCGTCCCGTCGACGGCTGGGGCGCGTACTGCGCTTCCAAGGCGGCGCTGGACATGCTCAGCCAAGTGGCCCAGAAGGAGCAGGATCAGCGCGGCCGCGGCGTACGCATCCGCAGCCTCGCCCCCGGCACCATCGATACCGATATGCAAGCGCACATCCGGGCCGCGGACGAAGGAAGCTTTAGCGAGCAGGAGCGGTTTCGCGGCCTTCACCGCGAGCAAGCCCTAGCGCACCCCGACAAGGTGGCGGGCCGCATCGTGCGGTGGCTGGCTGCACCCGCGCAAATGAGCCCCAGCGTCGTCTTGCGCATTACCGATCTGGAGTAGAACTCCCTGGATCCATAAAAAAACCGCCCCGGCCAAGTAGCCGGGGCGGTTTTCAATGTTGACCGAGGTGGAGTGAGCAGGGCTGATGACCAGCCCTGCTCCTCCAGCACACCTTACTGGGTGATGGCCACAATGCCGGAGTAGGGGGCATTGAGGAAGGTCGGGCTGTAATCAACGCGCGAACCGTCCTTCAGCTTCAGCGCGTACGTGAAGCGGAAGCCTTCGTTGGACTTCAGCGAAGCGCGGGTCAGGGCTACGCGGGCGCCGGTTTGCGAGGCGCCCGAAGGACGGGTCAGGCCCGTTACCAGCTCGTCGATGCCAACCTCTACCGTGCCCGAGGCCGGAGCCACGGTGCGCAGCAGCACCGTCGGGCCGCCAATGCCGAGTACCGGAGCGGTCGGCGGGGTCGTGGTAGCCGGTACGTTGTAGCCGACAAACGTGCGGTAGACCTCAATGGCGTCTACTTTGCTCACGTCGCCTTCAACCTGAATGTCGAAGCGGGCGTTAGCGGCCCCCGTGCCCTGCACTTCCGCGATTTTAAAGCCGTTGGAAGCGGACACGTTGGTGAAGACCACCGGGTATTCGACGGTCTTGGGGAAGGGTAAGTTATCCTCGTCGCGGCAGGACGTTGCGGTCAACGTCGAAACAGCCAGCAGCGCGGCATATAGAATTTTTTTCATGGCGTGTTGAAGTGAAGGTGGTTGAACCAAAGCCGTCAATGGCAGCTTCGATTACCGGTCCCAGAAAATCTTCTCCGTCGTGATGTTCGGCTGGACTTTGGGCGCGTTGATGTTCGTCAGCAGGTCGTTCTGACGGTACGGCAGGCGCACCGGGAAAGCACCCGTCTGAGTCGTTTGCGAGTCGTTGTCCGTGTCGGCGAACGGTACGGCCGGGTAGCCAGTACGACGGTAGTCGGTGTACACGTCCACACCGGTGCCGTAGTTGGCAATGTACTTCTCCGTCATGATGACGGCCAGCTTGGCTTCGTTGTTGGAAGCAGCGTCGTAGCGGGCCAGGGCCGCCGTCACGTAAGCCGTGATGCTAGCAGCCGGAATGGCCGGAACCCCGGCGGTAGAAGGCTCGGCGGCGGCAACGGCATTCACTTTGGTGAACGAAGCCGTAACCGCGTCGCTGAAGGCGGTGCGAGCCGCTGCGGGGTTGTTGAGCACCGTCAGCTGCAACTCAGCCTCGATGAACTTGCGGGCGAAGAAGGTGATGAAGCGCTGGGCTACTACGCCCCGGCCCGAAGCACCCGTAGCCGTACCACCGGCACCGTTGTCATAACGGCCGCCAATCGGGTATAGGCCCTGCAGCGTGCGCGTGTTGGTGGTGTTGGCGCTGGCCTGCGGCCCGATGCTGCCAAAACGCACCGTCACGAAACGCCCGTCCTGGTAGTCAGCCGTGGTGAGGGGCGTCGTGGAGGCGTACTGGTTGAAGAAGTAGTAGGGAATACGCGGGTCGTTGTTCCCCTTGAGCAGGTTGTAGAAGTACGGGTTGATGTTGTTCTCGCGGCTCGAAGCGGCGTAGTCGCCCTGGAAGCCGGGGTGCCGGTTTTCGGGGTTGCCGGCCGAGGTGCCGTACTTGAACTCGAAGTCATCAGCCACGTTGGTAGCAGCACCAGCGGCGGCAGCACCACCGATTTGGTCGGCCGGAGCGTCGATCAGCGGGCGCACGTTGCTCGATACGTCGCGGGTGAGACGAATCTGGTTGTAGAGCTTCAGCTTCAGCGTGTTGGCCAGACGGATCCATTTGGCCTTGTCGCCGCCGTAGATCAGGTCTTCGGTGGCGCTGGGGTTACGGCTGGAGTCGGTGCGGCGCAGGTTGGCAACGCCCTGGTCGATCAAGCCGAACAGGTCATTGTAGATAGCCTCGTCGTCGTCAAACTTCGGAGCCGGGAACTGCACCCCTTTCAGGGCTTCGGAGTAGGGAATATCACCCCACACGTCTACCATCTGGCTGAAGATGTACGCTTTCTGAATCTGGGCAATGCCCACAAACGTCCAGGCGTTCTGCTCGGTACCCTGCATCAGCATCTGCTCGTTGTTTTCGAGCGCCGACGTGTAGAGGCCCAGCCACTGGTTGTTGAAGTCGTTGCCGCCCAGGCTGAAAGCGCCCACGCGGAAGTTTACGATCTGCTGCACCAGCGCCGAGGTGGGCTGACCCAGACCGCCAACGCTGTGCCCCAGGTACAGCGACATGCTCGCCTGGGTGGTGGGCATCAACAACGTAATCGGAACCGAAGTCGGGTTGATCGGGTCGGTGTTGACATCCAGGAATTTGTCGCAGCCGGTAGTGCTCAGCAACAGAAACGTTGCAGCTACGGCGGCCGAAATCTTGGTTATCTTCATGAGGAAAGTCGAGTAATAAATGCTCTAAGTGAACTGGTGGACTAGAAGTTCACGCGCAGGTTCACGCCGTAGCGACGAGCAGTGGGGGCGTTGGTGTATTCGAAGCCTTGGGCGTTCGAAGCACCACCGTAGGTATTGGTTTCCGGGTCGAAGTTGGTGTACTTCGGAATGTTGGGCGAGAACCACCACAGGTTGCGACCGGAGAGGCTCAGCGTCAGGCCGCGGAACGGCGTCTTCTGCAGCAGCGAAGCCGGCACGGTGTACCCCAGCGTTACTTCGCGCAGACGCACCGTCGTGGCATCGAACACCGAGAATTCGGCCGGGCCGCTCAACGCGGCCGAACCGGCGCCGAAGTAGTAGTCGTTCAGCGAAACCGCCGTCGTGTTCGGAATGGTCGAACCGTCGGGGTTGGTGAGCGGCTGCTGCGTGTTCGGGTTGCCGTACACGCCGTCAATTACCAGGGTCTTGTCTCGGTCTTCCGTGTCCTTGGTCACACCGCGGCCCAGCAGGGTAGCCACCGTGGTCGAATACACGTCGCCGCCTTTACGGAAGTCGATAACCGATTCGAAGGTGAGGCCCTTGTAGCTAAACGTGTTGGTGAAGCCCATCAGGTAATCCGGGTTCGGATTGCCGATTACGTCCGTGTTCGTAGTCGGAATCATCGTACCCGTAGACGGGTTGATCAGCACCTTGCCCGACTGCGGGTCGCGGGCCGCCTTGGTGCCGTAGATGACACCGTAGGGTTGGCCAGCCTTGTGAATGGCCTGCACCCCGCCCGAGAAGTAGTTGGCCGACACGATAACTTGCTCCACGCCGTCCGTCAACTTCTCGATGATGTTGCGGTTGCGGGTGAAAGTGGTGAAGCTCGTCCAGCGGAACCCACCGGCGTCAATCGGAACCAGCGTCAGCGAGCCTTCGACCCCTTTGTTGGAAATTTCACCGAAGTTGGTCACCAGGGAGGTGAAGCCCGTAGCGTAGGGCAGGGGCACCGCGGCAATCTGAGCCGTAGAACGCTTGTCGTAGTACGTAGCGCTCAGGATGATACGGTCCTTGAGGAAGTTCAAGTCGGTACCAACTTCAAGTTCCTTCGAGAATTCCGGCGTCAGAGTCGGGTTGCCGATGCTGCCGCCGATGGAGGCGCCCGAAGTGGCCGTGTTGAAGGGGAAGCTAAAGCCGGCAGCGTTGTTGCCGAACGTCGGGTTCAGCGTGTAACGGCTGGTCAGCTGGTACGGGTTGGCGTCCTTACCGGCGCGGGCGTAGCCGGCGCGCAGCTTGCCCATGTTCAGAATGTCCGACTGAATGCCCAGCGCTTCGGTGAAGATCAGCGAGGTGCTGACGCTCGGGTAGAAGAAGCTGCGGTTGTCCTTTGCCAGTGTCGACGTCCATTCGTTACGAGCCGTGGCGTTCAAGTACACAAAGTCCTTGTAACCCAGGGTCACGTCGCCGAACACACCGAAGATGCGGCGCTTGCTGTAGCCCGAACCAAATTGCGACTGCGACTTGGTGTTCTGGATGTCGTCGATGTTGAACAGCAGGTACTGCGAGCCGATAACGGAGGTAGACTTGAACTCGCGCTGGTTGACGTTGTGACCCAGAATGGCCTTCAGGCTGAAGTCGTCCGTGATGTTCTGGTTGACCGTCAACAGCGTAGTGCCTTCCAACTCGGTGTTGGTGATGGCGTCTTGGATGACTTCACCCAAGCCGCTGGCACCCACCGAACCCGGCCGGATAAACGAGCGGCGGTTGTCGTTGTAGGTGTTTACACCACCGGTAAAGCTCAGGTTCAGCCACTTCAGCAGGTCGTAGCTGGCGTTGGCGCTGGTGGCCAAACGGTCAACGCGCGAGGTGTAGCCGTTGTACTTAACCGACCAGTAGGGGTTGTCGGCCTGGCCGGTGAGCCAGCCGAGTACCGAGCTGTTGGTCAGCGGGTTCTCGTAGGGCAGGCCGCTCAGGTCGAGGCTGCGCGGAATGAACAGCAGGCGGCCCATCACCGAGGCGTTGCCGATGGCGTTGTTGGCGCCCAGCTGCGGACCGCGCTGGTCCGTGTTGGTGTAAGTCAGGTTTGCCCCGATGCGCAGCTTGTTGTACTGCGCCGAGCCCCCGGCACTCAGGCTGGTGCGGTTAAACTTGCTTTCCGGAATCATGCCTTCCTGCTGCGAGCGGGAAAGCACAGTGGTGAAGCTAGCGTTGTCGCTGGAAGCGGTGATGTTAACCGAGTTTTCGAACAGCTTACCCGTGTTGAAGAAGTCCTTCACGTTGTTCGCGTACGCTTGGTACGGAGCGCGGGCGCCCTGGAACTCGGGGAAGGCCGCAGCGCCACCGGCGATGCCGCTGAGCGGATGCAGCACGTCGGCCGGAGCCTGCGGGCTGCCAAAAGCCGGACCCCACGAACCGTTGGCGGCCGATTGAGCAAAGTTTGCTCCGGCACCGTACTTGTTCTGGTACTCGGGCAGCGAGGCAATTTTCTCGATGGAGTACGAGGAGTTGAAACCTACGCGGATGCCTTTGTCGGCCTTGGAGCGGCTGCCGGTTTTGGTCGTAATCAGGATAACGCCGTTGGCGCCGCGGTTGCCGTAAAGCGCCGCCGCCGCCATGCCTTTCAGCACGTTAATCGACTCGATGTTGTTCGGGTCGATGTCGGCCAAGCGGTTCGAATACGACGAACCGCGTACCAGCGTGTTGTCCGACGCCGTGTTGGAGTTGTCGTACGGCACGCCGTCGACCACAAACAGGGGTTGGTTGTTGTTGTTGAGCGAGGTGTTGCCGCGGATAACGATACGCGTCGACGAACCCGGGGCCCCGCTCGAACCGATGATGTTCACACCGGCGACTTTGCCCTGCAACGTGCGCAGTACGTCCGGTTCGGATTTCTGAACAACTTGCTCGCTTTTAACTTCCGAAGTAGCGTAGCCAATGGCGCGGGCTTCACGCTGAATGCCCAGTGCCGTTACTACTACTTCGCTCAGTTCCTTGGTGTCAGCGGACAACCCGATGTTGATCTGGTTGTCGGTGCCGATGGCTTTGTCAATGCTCAGGTAACCTACCGAGCTGATCTGCAACGTACCGCCTTCGTTGGGCACGCTGAGGGAGAAAGTACCATCAGAGTTGGTTGAAACACCGGTCGTGGTACCTTTCAGTAGAACGGTGGCTCCCGGCAAGCCTTCGCCGGTAGCCCGATCGGTAACCCGACCGGAAACCTGGCGGGTTTGGGCCTCCGCTTGGTGCACAATGGCCGCCAAGGGGATTAAACCCAGTAGAAGTTTATTCATGAAAAATTGGAGTGAGTGAGTGAGTAGAGAACCTCTCTACTAAATGTACTGCACCTCTGTACAATAGCAATGCATTTAATGCACTTTTAATGATAATCCTATCCGAATAGCGCTGAATTATAAACGGATGCGCGGATTTCCTATCTAAAAAAAAATCGGCCTGATCGAGCGTCGATCAGGCCGATTGGCACAAGGGCCGCGAGTGGTTAGTACCCCTCGTTCTGCACCAAGTTCGGGTTGCGCTGCAACTCGCTGGCCGGAATCGGGAATATCGATTTCGGGTCTTTCCAGCGCAGTTCCGGCACCGGCGTGGTCGTGCCGTGAGCCGGTACGTTGCGCCCGTTGCGGAACAGGTCGTAGAGGCGGTGCCCTTCGAAGGCCAGCTCGAAGCGGCGCTCCGTCAGGATAGCATCGATAAATGCCTCCTTGGAGCTAAAGCTGGAGAGGCGGTAGTGCGGGGCGTTGAGGGGCTTGGACCGGTCGCGCACCATGTTGAGGTAGTGCAGCGCTACCGTGTCGGTGGGCATGCCGCTAGACTGCTTCACCAGCGCTTCGGCTTGGTTCAGCAGAATTTCCGGGTAGCGGACAATCGGAATCCAAGCGCCGCGGTTCGAGCCACCGGCCTGGCCCGAGGCCAGTTCGCCCGTGTACTTGCGCGTCGCCCATTTCGACAAGCGGAAGACCAGTAGTTCCGAGCGGCGACGGTCCGTATTGACAGCAGTCGACCCCGTGGTCGTGGGCAAGCCGGTGGTGGCGTTGACCGGACCGGGCAGGGCCTTAGCGTACGGCGTGACCGTCAGACCGGAGCCAGGTGCGTAGAACTGCCCGATAGCCGCGTTGGTGTTCGGGTTGTCGTTCTGCGACATGGCGATGAAGAAAATGGACTCCGACGTAAAGGTAGGCTCACCGCCGGCCGGTACTTTGAAGTCGCCGTAGGCCGAGGTGTTGAGCTGGTGACGACCGGAGGAAATGATTTCACCGGCGTACCGGGCCGCGTTGACGTAGTCGCCCTTGTATAGGTACACGCGCGACAACAGCCCCCGGGCAGCGTCCTTCGTGGCGCGGGCCACGTTCAGGTTGCCTTGGCCTTGTTCTTCGGGCAAGCCCGCAATGGCTTCGGTCAGGTCCAGGATAACCTGGTCGTAAACCTGCTTAACGGTAGCGCGCGACTTTTGCTGCTCCGGCAAGTAGGCTTCGGTGCCGTCCGGGGCCTCCAGCTGAATGGGAACGCCCAGGTGCGAACCATCCCCGGTGTAGTTGTAGGGCTGCGCAAACAGGTTGACCAACGTGAAGTGGCACAGGGCCCGGATGAACTTCGCCTCGCCGATGTACTGGTTGTAGCTTTCCGCGGAAATGCCAGCCCCGTTGCGCTTGGTCAGCTCCCGGATGATGTAATTGGCCATGTACATGCTGCGGTAGCCCCCGGCCCAAGCCCCCAGCGCGGCACCGTCGCTCGACGGCATGTTGCTGGTCGAAACCGTTTGGAAGCCACCGGCCAAGTCCAAATCGTCGGAACGGACGTCGCTGTAAATCAGGGCGAAGCTGCCCAGGAAGGAGCCATCCTGCAGGGCATCGTACATGCCTGCCGCGGCCTTGTCAACGCGCGTCGGGGACGAGAATACGTCGTCGGGGTTAAAATCCTGCGGCGACTGTTGGTCAAGCAGGTCACAGCCGGTTGCACCCGCCAGCAGCAAAGCCAGCAAGGCCGCCCGACCCGTCAGAGAAACTATGGATTTCATGAAACGTCTCAGCAGAGGAAATTAAAAATCAATGTTGACACCAGCCGTGAAGGTCCGCACCTGCGGGTTGGAACGCTGGTCAACCCCGTAAGCAATGTTGCTGTTGGAGCCTTCGTTGGCCGCCACGTTTACCTCCGGGTCGAGGCCGGAGTACTTCGTAAACACGAAGGCGTTTTGCACCATGGCAAACACGTTGGCGCGCGACGAGCCGAACTTCTGGCTGATGGGCGTCGGCAACACGTAGGAAAGCCGCAGCTGACGCACCCGGAGGAAGTCGCCCTTCTCCATAAAGCGCGTGGAGCTGTTTTGGTGGGTGTTCTGGTCGATAAACAGGCGCGGCACGTCGGTTACGTCGCCGGGTTGCTGCCACCGATTCAGAATTTCCGTGCTGTTGTTGGTGCCGCTGAACGTCAGCAACTGCGAACGAGTGGAGTTGTACAGGTAGTTCCCGCCGCTGTACTGCAGGAACACTTCCAACTGCAGCCCTTTATAGCTAAAGGTGTTGTCGAAACCACCCAGCCATTTGGGGAAGCTGGTTTTGCCCATCCAAACGCCTTCCGTAGCTGTCGTCGCCGCCGGCACCGCCTTGCCATCCACGGTCGATTCACCGTTTTGCAGCCAAGTGTTGGGGCCGTAGTTGAACTCACGCACGTTGCCGGCCGCGTCCAGCCACTGCGGGTTGCCGTTGGCCGGGTTCACCCCCACCCAGCGCAGAATCTTGTACTCCGTAATGGAGTGTCCTTCGCTGGCAATGTGGTAGGGCACCGAGCTTTGCACGTCGCCGGCCGTCGAGAGGTCGGTGATGCGGTTGACCAAGTAGGTGTAGTTGAACGACGACGTCCACTTAAAGCCGGTGGGCGTTTCCACGTTGGTCGTGTTCAGCGTCAGTTCAGCCCCGCGGTTGTACATCTTGCCGACGTTGCGCACGATGGTCCCGTTCGGAATGCCCGTGCTGTAAATGGCCGGCACCTGCAGCAGCAGGTTGTCGATGTCGTTGTTGAAGTAGTCGAAGTTGATGCCGATGCGGTCTTTCATCACCGATGCATCGAAGCCTACGTCGAGCTTCTTACCCGTTTCCCAGCGCAGGCTGGGGTTGTTCAGCTGGTTGATGCCGAAGCCCGGGTACGGACCGTACTGACCTTGACCGATCAGGATGGCCGCCGCGTACGAGCCAATGCCGGCGCTGTTGCCCACCAAGCCGTAGCTAGCCTTCAACTTCAAGTCGTTGATGAAGCTGATGTTGCTCATGAACGCCTCGCGCGAAATGCGCCAGCCCGCCGAAGCACCCGGGAAGAAGCCCCAGCGGCGCTGCTCGCCGAAGCGGGAGCTGCCGTCGCGACGAGCCGTAAACGTCGCGTAGTACTTGTCCGAGAACGAGTAGTTGAGGCGGCCAAACAACGACTGCCACGCCGTCACGTCGCGGGAAGTGCCCTGGCCGGACTGCGTCGGGTCGAACAAGCCCGAGTAGTTGTCTTTGAAAATCGGATCGACGATGAACGCGCCGCTGGTGAACGAGGCCTCGTAGGTTTCCAAGTTCTGCTCGTAGCCGAACGTGGCGTCGATGTTGTGGTTGTCGCCGAACAGGTGCGAGTACGTGGCGTAGTTCTGCCAGGTCGTCAGCGTGTTGTCGCTGCGGGTTTTCTGCACCAGACCGCCCAGGCCGCTGGAGCCCCCGAAGTCGTAGCCCAGACCGGCAATGCTCGGGTCGCTGTACTGGTACTCGTAGTTATTTAGGTAGTCCAGGCCAAACTTCGACGTAACGCTCAGGCCTTTCAGCGGGGTGATGGTCAAGTAACCGTTGCCCAGCAGGCGGCGCTGCGTGTTGTCGTTCTTGTTCAGCTTCAGCGTGGCCAACGGGTGGTACAGGCGGCCCGCCGTGGCCGTGTACGGAATGTGGTCGAGCAGCGCGTTGGAGTTGCTCCCCAGGCCCAGGAACTTCACCTGATCCAGGTAGTACGAGCCGTCGGCGTTGTACACCGGGATGTTGGGCTGCGCGTTGAGCGCGCCGAACGTGGGCGAAGCGAAGTAGTTGCTGGTCAGGTTCGGCCCGAGCACGCCTTGGTTGTAAGCGTGGTTGAAGCTCATGTTTACCCCCGATTTCACCCAGGTCTTGGGCGTCAACTCCATGTTGATACGGGCATTGGCCCGGCGCAACCGGTTGGTCACGATGGTGCCCTTCTGGTCGGAGTAGCCCACCGAAGCGTAGTAGCTGCCCTTGTCGCTACCGCTGGTCAACGCCAGCTGGTAGTCTTGCATGAAGCCCTTCTGGTAGATCTGATCAACCCAGTTGGTATTGTCTTCCACCCCGTCGCCGTTGTTGTCGCCGTTGATGGCAATGGGCGCCGAGCCGGGGAAGGCGTTGGTGAGCTTTTCGTTGGTGATGTCGCGGTACTGCGTGGCGTTGAGCAGCTTCGGCAGCTTCGTGGGCTCCATCGTGCCCACCGACATATTCAGGGTCAGCTTCGACTGCCCGGTCTTGCCCTTCTTGGTGGTAATCAGGATTACCCCGTTGGTAGCGCGCGACCCGTAGATGGCCGCCGCCGAGGCGTCCTTCAGCACCGTCATCGACTCGATGTCGTTCGGGTTGATGTCAGCCAGCGGGTTGTAGCGCAACCCAGAGGTCATGATGTTCATGTTGCCGAACTCGGTCATCGGCACCCCGTCAATCACAAACAGCGGCTGGGAACTGCCGTTGATGGAGTTGATACCGCGGATACGCACCGTTACGGCGTCGCCGAGCGTGCCGCTGCTGTTGGTAATCTGCACGCCGGCAATCCGGCCCGCCAGGGCCTGGTCGGCACTCTGCACGGGCTGGGAGGTCAGCTTGGATTGATCCAGCTTGGCAAACGAACCGGTGATGTCCTTCACGTCCTGCGACCCGCCGTACCCCGTCACGACGACCTCGCTGGTCATCTTGGTGTCGGTGGCCAGCGCAAAGTTCATCGTCGTTTCATTGCCAAGCGGCTTCTCCAGCGTCTGGTAGCCTACCGAGCTGACGCGAATCGTCTTGCTGCCGGGCGGTACGTCCAAGACAAAGGAGCCGTCGGCGTTGGTGGAAACGCCAACCGTCGTGCCCGGAACCACAATCGTCACGCCGGGAATGCCCTCGCCGGTGCTGCGGTCGGTCACACGCCCGGACAGACTCCGGGTTTGGGCATTTGCTTGGTGCACGACGGCGGCCAAGGGTATTAGGCCCAGTAAAAGTTTGTTCATGCGGTGAAAAAATGGGATGATGGGTGTGTGAGGAGGTTTGGTTTCGGGGTGGTCAGGGCAAAGGAAGATGAAGCCGCAAGATGGATAAATAAATAGGTAAAAGTAGATTTTGATAATTGGCTAAGTAATGGGCGTGCTAATATAAACAGTTCACGCTCAACGTGCCCACACTATTTAGCAAGGTCCTAGGTATTCTCGTGCCCGCAGGCCACTGCTTGTGGCATTTTGGTGAAGTTGGGACTGTGGCCCTTAAGCAATTACGCCTCCTGGCTTGATCAGCTGCCGCGTCAAAGTTCAGGTGGAGTCGCGCCAGCCTTGGGCTGCTCGCCCGCCTGGGTACAGCCGTTGGGTGGTTCTCAACCGAGCAGAAATTCGCCTGCACTCTGCGCGGAGCTGATTTGATGGACAAGGCGAGGTGAGGCCTATGGACTGCAATGCAGTGCTATGCGCACCCCAAAGCCAGCATATGCAGGTGGTTGAAGTACTGGTTGAACCGTTAAATCAGCACGGGCCGCCTGCGCAAGCGGAAGTGGCTTTTGCGTACTCAGATTTGCGGGAGGAAGAGGGCGAATTGGGCTATTCTTAGATAATCAGATTGTTTATCAATGATTTATTGACTTAAACAAAGGCCATTGACGAGTCTGATTTACCCGTATATTCTTGATCAATAAGGACCTGAACTATGAATGCGCTAGTCGATAGGTCAATTACAGTGAGGTGGGGAATTGATACAGAGTGGGGTTATTTTTTGAGGTTATTGCATCATAAGGGCATTTTTGGCCAGAATCCATTTATAGAGCGAATTCAAACTTTGTTTATATTTGGCGACACTCATTCACCATCACTCACTCTTTAAACATGAAAAAACTTCTAGCGGCGTCGCTGCTGATGGCACCTTTGGTGGTGCACGAAGCAGCAGCGCAGAGCCGGTCCATTTCGGGTCGTGTTCTGGATGCTTCCAGTGGGCAAGGCCTACCTGGTGTGACAGTTCTCGTAAAGGGTACAACTAACGGCGCCTCGACCAATGCCGACGGCTCCTATACCCTTAATGTGGGGGCTGATGCGGCCACTCTGGTCTTTTCGTCTATTGGTTATGTAACGGTTGAGCGCCCGGTCGGCAATGCTTCCGTTGTAAACGTGACGTTGGCAACCGACACCAAGCAGCTCGGTGAGGTTGTAGTAACGGGCGCGCTGGGTATTCAGCGCCAAGAGCGTCAAGTAGGTTACGCCACCGCTACGCTCGACACCAAAGAAGTTACCCAAGCCCGCGTGACCAACGTCGCCAACGGCTTGACCGGTAAAGTGTCGGGCCTGCAGGTGCAGACCACCAATGCCGGCGTAAACCCCACGCCGCGTATCACGCTGCGCGGTACGCGTTCCTTGACCGGTAACAACGAAGCCCTGATCGTAGTGGACGGGGTTATTTCGACCAATGACGTGCTGGGTGCCTTGAACCCGGACGACATTGCTTCTATTTCGGTTTTGAAAGGTGCCAACGCTGCGGCCCTGTACGGCTCGCAGGCGTCGAACGGTGCACTGATCATCACCACCAAGAAGGGGAGCACGACGCCCACCATCACCCTGTCCCAGACCTCGCAGTTTGAGTCGGTGTCCTTCTTGCCGGACTTGCAGAAAGAATTTGGCCCGGGCGCCAACACGTACACCTCGGCTTACCCGATGTTTACGACCGACAATACCCCGGACTCGGACTACAACACCCAGTACCAGGGCTTTGAGAACCAGCAGTACGGGCCGCGTTTCGACGGTTCGGTGCGCCCCTTCGGCGAGCGGCTGGCCAACGGCGACGTACAGATGCTCTCCTTTGAAGCCCGTCCGAACGAGCGTCGAAAGTTCTTCAACACGGGCTACCAAATGCAGAACGGCGTGTCGTTCTCGGGCGGTGATGAAAAAACCAAGTTCTACGCTTCGTACCAGAACGTACAGAACAAGGGCATCATCCCCAAGGATAAATTTGACCGCAACACGTTCCGTTTCAACGCTTCGCGGGAACTAGGTCGCCTGACGGCTGGGTTTAACGTTTCGTATTCGCTACAGCGCGCTAACGTGACGTCGAACGCCGACCGTAACTCCACGATTTACTGGAACCTGCTCAACACGACGGTAATGGCTCCCATTACCTCGTACAAGGATTGGCGCAACAATGAATTTGCCAACCCGAACGGGTACTACAACGCCTTCTACGACAACCCGTACTGGATCATTGATACCTACCGGACGACGGACCGCCGCAACACCCTGCAGGGCAACATCGATCTGGGCTACAAGGTGACGGACTGGCTGCGCGTGCAGTACCGCCTGGGTATCACCTCGACCAACCAGCAGCGCCTCTCGTCGCAGAACAAGTTCACGTACAACGCTTACCAGCAGGCGCACAACACCAACAAGTCGGGTGCCGGTACCACGGGCTACGTGCAGGATCTGGCTGCTAGCCTGAGCCGCATCAACTCGGACCTGTTCGTCAGCTTCGACAAGACGTTCGGTGATATCACGGTGCAGGCCATCGTTGGCAACAACGTTCAGCAGCTGGACAGCCGCTTCAACTTTGGCGCTTCCACGGCGCTGGCCAAGCCGGACCTGTTCAACCTGGACAACCGCATCGGCAACCTGATCGGCTTCAACGGTCGCGCCCAAACCCGTCTGTACGCCTTCTACGGCGACGTGACCTTGGGCTACAAGGACTTCGTGTACCTGCACGCCTCGGGTCGTAACGACAACATTTCCGTGCTGGACCCGGACAACCGGAGCTTCTTCTACCCGGGCGTCGACGCTTCGTTTATCTTCAGCAACGCCATTCCGGTGCTGAAGGACCTGTCGTTCCTGGACTACGGCAAAATCCGCGGTGGTGTCACCAAAGTGAGCCAAGTGAACCTGCCGAACTCGCCGCTGCCGGCTACGCTGCCGCTCACGGTGCCTGATTTCGGTATCTACCAGAGCGGCGGTGCTTACGGCCTGCTCTCGACGTACAGCCTGGGCAGCGGCTTCCCCTTCGGTTCCAACGCTTCGTTTACGGCGGACAACCGCTTGGTGCAGCCGGGCCTGAAGCCTGAGGAAACCCGTTCGGTAGAAGCCGGTATCGAGTTGAGCTTCCTGCAGCGCCGTGTGGCTGGTGCAGTGACCTATTACTCGCAGAAGAGCACGAACCAGACGATCAGCACGTCTATTTCCACGGCTACGGGCTACAGCACTCTGGTGCTCAACGCCGGTGAAGTGCAGAACCGCGGCGTAGAAGCGGACTTGAACATCACGCCGATCCGCACCGACAACGGTTTGACGGTAACGCTGGGTGGCAACTTCAACTACAACAACAACGAGGTAATCTCGCTGCCCCCCGGTCTGTCGCAGCTGACGCTGACCAGCGGCGGTGCCGCCGGTAGCGCTTCGCTGTTCGCCATTCCGGGCCAGCCGTACCCCATCCTGCGTGGTAGCTACTACCAGCGCACCGATGACGGCCGGGTCAAAATGATTACCAGCCGGGACCCCAACACGAACGAGGCCCGTTACTTCCCGCTGAAGTCGACGGACATCAAAACGTTCGGCAACACCCAGCCGAAGTACAAGTACGGCTTCAATGCTAGCGTCAACTACAAAGGCCTGACGCTGTCGGGTCAAGGCGAATTGCGTACCGGCTACGTGATTTACAACGCTATCGGCGAAACCCTGGACTTCACGGGTGCTGGCCAGCGCACGGTTACCTACGGCCGTCAGGATTTTGTGTACCCCAACTCGGCTATTCTGGAAGGCACGAACTACGTGCCCAACGTTTCGGGGCTGACCCCGGGCGGTTCGGAATTCTGGTCGAGCGCCGCTTACAACACGACCGTTTCGGAGAACTACGTGACTTCGGGCAAGTTCTTCAAGATTCGTGAAGTGTCGTTGAGCTACGCGCTGCCTACGTCGGTGGTATCCAACATTGGCTTCGTGAAAGGTCTGTCGGTCAACTTCTTTGGCCGCAACATCTTCACCTGGGTGCCGAAGGAGAACATCTACACCGATCCGGAATTCAGCAACAATACCACCAACCCGAACGCGGTGGGTATCAACAGCTACTTCCAGACCCCGCCGACGAAGTTCTACGGAGCGACGTTGAACGCCACTTTCTAATCTCCTACATCCATGAAAATAATTTCCAGATTTCTGCTGGCGGCGGCATTACTGAGCACTGCCACAAGCTGCGAGAAGTTTCTCGACATTAACGATAACCCCAACAGCGCAACCTCGGCAACGGCTGATCAAATCCTTGCTTCGGCGCTGGTTACCACCGCTGCCAACTACAACGGTGGGGTAGCAGCAGGCCAGAACTTCAACAGCTACGCCAGCTGGGCTGCCGGCTACTGGGGCAAGTCGGGGGTAGTAAACGGCTACGCCGAAGAGCGTACGTACAACTACACCACGTCGTACTACCAGAACCTGTGGAGCCAGACCTACGACAACCTGAATGACTACAACCTCATTCAGCAGCAGGCAGCGGCTTACCCGAACCACGCGGCTATTGCCCGCATCATGAAGGTGTACAACTTCCTGCTGCTGGTAGATGAGTACGGTGATATTCCCTACTTCACTGCCCTGAAGGCAGCTGGCAACACGACTCCGAGCTACGACCGGGCAGCCGACATCTACAAGGACTTCATCGTCCAGCTGACGGGTGCCGTGGGCGACATCAACGCTGCCACCGGCGGTGCGGCTGTCGGCGCTGAAGACGTCGTCTTCCGGGGCGACATGACCAAGTGGAAGAAGTTTGCCAACAGCCTCAAGCTGCGTATTCTGCTGCGTGAGTCGCAGACGAACGACGCTACCTTGAACGCTGCTATCCGCACGGAAATGACGGCCCTGCAGGCGGCTCCCGATGGCTTTATCACGACGGATGTACTGGTACAGCCGGGCTATTCGCAGAGCGCCAACCAGCAGAACCCGTTCTACAACCGTTACGGCAAGACGGCTGGTGGTACCGCTTCGACGGAGCAGCTCTACCAAATCCCGACCAACTACATCCTGACCCAGTACACCAGCAACAACGACCCGCGCGTGTCGCAGTTGTACGCGCAGGGTCTGCGCAACGGCACGGCTCAGTACGTTGGTACGGACTTGGGCGAGCGTAGCCCGGCAGGCAACACGGCTACGTTGAAGGCCTCGTTCTTCTTGGACGGCGGCGGGCTGCTGAAAGGCCCCAATGCCCCGACCGCGCTGATGCTGCTGTCGGAGCACCTCTTCAACAAGGCCGAAGCCGAAACCCGCGGCCTGTTCACGGGCGGTGATGCGTCTGCGAAGACCGACTACCAAGACGGTATCAAAGCGTCGTTCATGTACTTCTACCGCTCGGCTAACGGAACGGTGAATACCATTGCCGAAACGGCCACGAACTCTTCCATTGCGGGGGTAGCGCAGTACAACACCTACATCGCCGCCAACACGACGAACCCGAAAGTCAACTACGACTTGGCTCCGACCGGGACCTTGGGTAAGCAAGAGGTGATTATCTACCAGAAGTACCTGGCCGAAAACTCGGTGGCTAGCACCGAGGCGTGGGACGACTACCGTCGTACCGGGCTGCCGGCTATTCCGGCTTCGCTAGAGTCTATCTCGACGCGCCCAGACAAGCTGCCGACCCGTCTGCTGTACCCGCTGACGGAAATCAACACCAACCAGGCCAACATCCCGACTGGCGTTGATCAGTTCTCGAAGATTTTCTGGGACGTGAAAGACTAACTAAGTCCAAACACCCAGCAAAAAGGGCTGCCCGATTGGGCAGCCCTTTTTATTTGAGCAGTAAGAGCAAGCAGGCAAATGGAGGCCGTGGGCTTGCGCTAGTTTTGCATCAGCCAGGCCTTGATGTACTCGTCCAGGTCGCCATCCAGCACGTTTTGCACGTCGGTGCGTTCCACGCCGGTGCGAATGTCCTTGATGAGCTTGTACGGGTGCAGCACGTAGTTGCGGATCTGCGAGCCGAAATCGATGCGCTTCTTGCCGGCCTCTACCTCCGCCCTGGCCGCGTTGCGCTTGTCCATTTCAATCTGGTACAGGCGCGACTTAAGCATGCGTAGGGCGTGCTCCTTGTTCATGAGCTGGCTGCGCTCGATCTGCACGGCGATGATGATGCCGGAGGGCGCGTGCGTGAGGCGCACGGCTGTTTCCACCTTGTTCACGTTCTGCCCCCCAGCGCCACCGGCTCGGAAGGTGTCCCAGCTGATATCGGCGGGGTTGATGGTGATGTTGATGCTGTCATCCACCACCGGGTAGGCAAACACCGACGCGAAGGAGGTGTGGCGGCGGCCGCTGCTGTCGAAGGGCGAAATGCGCACAAGGCGGTGCACGCCGATTTCGCTCTTGAGGTAGCCGTACGCAAACTGCCCGTCGATTTCGAGCGTAGCCGACTTGATACCGGCACCTTCGCCCGGCTGGTAATTGACTTCGCGCACGGTGAAGCCGTGCTTTTCGCCCCACATGATGTACATGCGCATGAGCATCTCGGCCCAGTCCTGGCTTTCGGTGCCGCCCGCGCCGGGGTTGATTTCGAGGATGGCCGACAATTGGTCTTCCTCGTTGGAGAGCATGCGCTTAAACTCCAACTGCTCCACCGTCTGCACGGCTTTGTCGTATTCGGCGCGCATTTCGGCCTCCGGCACTTCGCCTTCCTTGTAGAAGTCGAAGAGCACGTCGAGGTCGTCAAGGGTTTTCTCGGCGGCTTCGTAGTCGTCGGTCCACACCTTGATGCCTTTCAGCTCCTTCAGCGTCGCCTCGGCTTTCTTGGAGTCGTCCCAGAAGTCGGCCGATTGGCTTTGCTGCTCCAGGCTGGTTACTTGGGCTTTGCGGTTGTCGTAGTCAAAGGTACCTCCTTAAGGCCTCCACGCGGCCTCTCAGGTCTTTCACTTGTTCTGCAGTCATCGGGGTCTGCTCGGAAAGGGTAGCGGGGTGAGAAATACGGGCGTAGAAACGGCCCGGGCTGCCGACGCGGCAGCGGAATGCAGGCAAAGGTAGCCTGATAAACAAAGCCGCCCGCTGCCGACCGGGAAATGGCCAGCAACGGGCGGTTGCGTACTGCTAAGGCAGGCTTACACGCGCACCATCCAGCCGTGCGGATCGGGCGCTTGGCCCGCACGGATGGCATCGAGGGTTTTGCCCACGCGGCGCGAGAATGCCGCGTCGGTCAGGGCCGGCAGGGAGTAATCGGTGCCTTCGAAACCGATGACGGCAATGGAGGCAATGGTAGCGGCCGTGCCCACGCCGAAAGCTTCCTGCAAGGTGCCGTTCTGGGCGGCTTCCACGATTTCGTGCACCGATACTTTGCGCTCTTCTACCGGCATGCCCCAGTCGCGGGCCAGTTGCAGCACGCTCTTGCGGGTAATGCCGTCGAGGATGGAGCTGCTGGTGGCGGGAGTGACGACGCGGCCGTCGATGACGAAAATGGCGTTCATCGTGCCCGATTCTTCCACGTAGCGGTGTTCGGAGGCATCGGTCCAGATGAGTTGGTTGTAACCGTCCTGCTGGGCCAGCTTGGTGGGGTACATAGCCGCGCCGTAGTTACCAGCATTCTTAGCGAAGCCGGCTCCACCCTCGGCCGAGCGCACGTATTTCTCCTCGAAACGTACGCGGATGGGCTTGTTGTAGAAGGCGCCGGCCGGGCAGGTGATAATAACAAAGCGGTAAGTGTCCGAGGGCCGCACGCCCAGCAAGCCGTCGGTGGCGAACATGAAGGGGCGGATGTAGAGCGAGTAGCCGTCCTGGGACGGCACCCAGTCGGAATCGAGGCGGACGAGCTGCGTGAGGCCCTGCATAAACAGCTCCTCCGGAATTTCGGGCATGCACATGCGCACGGCCGAGAGGTTCAGGCGGCGGCAATTGTCCAGGGGACGGAACAGCTGCACCCCGCCCGAAACGGTCCGGTAGGCTTTCATGCCTTCGAAAATGGACTGGCCGTAGTGCAGCGCCGAGTTGGCGGGGCTCACGGCCATGTCGCCGAAGGGCACAATCTGGGGCTCCTGCCATTCGCCGTTGGCGTAGTCGACGACGAACATGTGGTCGGCGAAGGTTTTGCCAAATTCGATGTTGGCCGGGTCAAGCTCACCCAGGCGCGAGGCCGTGGTGCGCTGCGTACGAATCGTCAGCGTGTCAAGCATGAAAGTGGGGAAGGAAAAGAGGGGAATGCAGAAAAAAGGGCGGAAACAGACGGAGTGGGTAGCAGAAGCTACGCTTTTTGGCGGGGTTGCCAGGTTACTTCTTCGGCGCCGAGGGCGTGGGCCATCCAGCGCGCCAGTACAAACAGATAATCGGAAAGCCGGTTCAAGTACTGGATGACTAAGTCCGGAACAAAGGAGTCTTCGCGCAGGGCAATGGCTAGGCGCTCGGCGCGGCGGCACACGCAACGGGCCACGTGCGCGTGCGACACGGCCGGGTGGCCGCCGGGCAGGATAAAGTGGCGCAGCTCGGGTAGCACCTCGTTGAGGCGGTCCATTTCCTGCTCCAGCTCCAGCACGTCCGAGTCGAGCAGATCGGGCAATTGCATGCGGGAGCGTTCGGGGTCGGAGGCCAGCGTGGCGCCGATGGTGAAGAGGCGGTCCTGCACGTGCTTGAGCAGGGTGCGGTGGGGGAGGTTCACGTCTTGGTCGCGTACCAGGCCCACCCAAGAGTTCAGCTCGTCGACGGTGCCATAGGCTTCGATGCGGTGACTGGATTTGGGCACGCGGGTGCCGCCGATCAGCGAGGTCAGGCCTTGGTCGCCGGTGCGGGTGTAAATCTTCACGGAAACGGGCAGAAACGGAGAAAGATAAAAAGGCGAACGGCCGTTCGTAAGAAAGCCGGGTCACCGAAAGTTACGGGAAAAGAAATGCCCCGGCTACTAGCCGGGGCAGGTTCTTGGATGTCAAGGGCTATGGAATAGAATCCTGGCTTTACGAATGCACAACGCTCTGGTGGGCGCGCACATCGTGGTTGGGCTGGTCGGTTTCAATTTCACCGTCGCGCAGACGCACGATACGGTGGGCGTAGCGGGCAATATCTTCTTCGTGGGTTACCATGATGATGGTATTGCCTTTGGCGTACAGGGCCTCAAACAGCTCCATGATTTCGTAGCTGGTCTTGGAGTCGAGGGCGCCGGTGGGTTCGTCGGCCAGCAGCACGCTGGGGTTGTTGACGAGGGCGCGGGCAATGGCCACGCGCTGGCGCTGCCCGCCCGACAGTTCATTGGGCTTGTGCTTGGCGCGGTCGTGCAGGCCCACGGAGCGCAAGGATTCCATGGCCAGCTCCTCGCGCTCCGACTTGGAATAGCCGGCGTAAATCAGCGGAAGGGCAACGTTGTCGAGGGCCGTGGCGCGGGGCAGCAGGTTGAAGGTTTGGAAAACGAAACCGATTTCCTTGTTGCGCACGTCGGCAAGCTGGTTGTCGGTCATGCGGCTCACGTCCTTGCCGTTCAGAATGTACTGACCGGTGCTGGGCGTGTCGAGGCAACCGACGATGTTCATCAGCGTGGATTTGCCCGACCCGGACGGGCCCATGAAGGCCACGTACTCGCCGCGCTTGATGCTAATGGTGACCGAACGCAGGGCGTGGATTTCCTCGGTGCCCATCCGGTACACCTTGGAAATGTGAGAGGTTTGAATGACAGGCGGCAGCATGATGGGTTGGGGTTAGTTCCAGGGTGCTGCGGCGGCCTGGTGGATGACGCGCCGTTTTTCGTATTGGCTACGAAATATAGAATATTCCGGAGATGAAAGCAACCTGGAAAGCTTTTGCTCTGCTTCCGCCGCATATTCTTCCAATCCGGCGTCAGCAGCGGCAAAAACAAAGCTTTTCAGCAATGGCACCGACGTGGGATTGTAGGACAGCGCCCGCCGCGTAAGCTCGTAAGCCGTCAGCGGGTCCTGGCTTTGGGTGAAAAACGCGGCCGCCTGCACGGTGCCGGTTTCGTCGAAGGGGTCGGCTTGGGCGAGGCGCTGGTACTGGGCTGCCGCGGCTTTGGAGTCTTTTTGCGCCAGCTGCGCCACGGCGCTGTAAGCCGCGGCCAGCGGTCGGGCCTGCGCGGCGGGGGGCGGCACGGCGCCGCTCAGCAGGCGCTGCAAGCCAGTGGCGGCCTGGGGCCGGGCCCGGACGGCGCGGGTAGCCAGTTGCTGCGCCGAATCGGGGCGGCCGGCCCAGTACCACGCGTAGGTGGCGGGCAGTGCGGCGGCCGGGTTGCCCGCCTGTTCGGCCCGCGAAAGGCGAGCCGCCGCCGCCGGAAAGAGGCCGCGTTCGAGCAGGTAGGTGCCCAGGACTTGCTGGTAGTAGCCTTCCGCCGTGCCGGTCGCCAGCGCTTCGAGCTGATCGAAGCCGGCGGAGGGGCGACCGGCGCGCAGCAGCTGCAGGCCGTGCAGAAAAGCCAGCTGGTCGTGGAAATTCTCGTTGCTGCGCACTTGCTGCAGGCTCTCCAGCAGCGGCAGCAGGGCGGTGTCGCGGCGGGCGGCCTGAGCCAGGCCCACGTGGTAGAGCTGGGCAAACTGCGCCACCGTCAGGGCTGAGTCGACGGCGGGGCGGGCGGCGGCCACGGGCTGAAACTGGCCCTGCAGCAACTGTAGCAGCCAGGCGTTGTTTTGCCAGGCGGGCCAAGTGGGCTGAGCGGCCTCCGCGGCGGCGGCGCGGGCGGCACTCAACTGCCCATTTTTGAGCAGAAAAGCCAGCCAATTGGTGCGCGCCACAGGGTTGTCGGCATCGGCGGCGAGGCTGCGGCGCAGGTAATACTGCACCGAGTCGGTAAGGGCCGAGCGGGTGTAGAGCTGGGCCATTTCGGCATTGAGCCGCGGGCGGGCGGGCAGCTCCCGCAGCGCCTGTCGCAGAATCTGCTGCCGGTCGAAAAAGTCGGTGGGCTGATCGAAACGTGCCCCAAGGCGCAAAAACGCCTTTTCGTTCGGCTCGCGCAGCAGCGTGGTGCGCAGGATGTTGATTTCGTTCTGGCGCTGGGCCCGGGCTTGGTAGAGCGCGGCCCGCCCAAAGGCGGCGCGGGCGTTGCGCGGGTCGAGCTGGTCGGCTTCGGCGTAATACCGCTCGGCCAGGGCGGCGAGGTAGAAGTTGTCGGGTTGCTGCTCGCTCTGGTAGCGCGTCAGGTCGCCGAGCTGGATGTATTCGCCGCTGCGGGCGCGGCTCAGCAGGTCGAAGCCGTTGCGCATGAGTACAGCTGCCACGATGCCCGCTCCGAGCAGGTACACGGCGAAAAACGGCACCCGGCGCGGGTCGAACGCCACGCGGTGCACCTGCAGCTTCTGCCGGATTAGCGGCCCGAAGTTCAGCAGCACGTAGAGGAAAAAAGCCGTACTCAGGCCAAGCAAGATCAGGTTGACAGCTTCGCGGCCGGCTTGCAGCAACGGCTCGTTGGCCGTGGCCGCGGCGTAGCCCACGGCGGCGGTGGCCAGCAGCGTCAGCACCAAGTACAGCGGCGCCGCCGCGCGCAGCGGCAGCCAAGCTTGGTAGGTCGGCAGGCGGCGCGGCAGGCTCCACCAGCCCACCACGGCGGCCAGCAGCAACAGCACGTACGGCTCCAGGTGAATGCCCGGCAGCACGGCCAGCTGGCCATCATTCCAGTAATAAAGCAGCAGAATGCCCAGCAGCAGTACGCTTGACAGCACGAAGGGCATCAGGCCGAAACGCCCGCGGGGCGTGGCGCCCTGGGTGTTGAACCACAGCAGCCCGTACACCAGCTCGACGCCTACCCAGAGGCTCAGCAGCACGACCACGACCGAACCCGCTGGCGTGCCGAAAGCCGCCAGATGCAGCACCACGTAGGCCGCCGGCTGCGTAGACTTGGTGAGCAGCAGCGCCGCCAGGGCGGCTACGAGCCCGGCGAAGAGCAGCAGCCGCCAGCCCAGGCCCACGCGCTCGAAGAAAGCGTGTAGCAAAAAGGCCGGTAGCAGCAAGGTGGCCAGCGTCAGCATCAGAAAGTACTGGTGCTGCTCCCCGAATACGCCCAGCGCATCGAGGTTCAGGGACATCAGCAGGAAGATGACGGGCACGGCGCCGGCCACGAAGGCCAAGCGGGCTTGCTGGCTGATGACGGCCAGCCACACCACTAGGCTCAGGCCCAGCACCGCGCACCAGGCCGCCGCCGCATCGGGCCAGAGCAGGGGGCCGGCCACGTCGTAGGTCTGCGTCACGGCGTAGCCGTTGGCCTGCAGGGCGAGGCTATCGGCGCCGGCGGGGACTTGCGCCACCGTCACGGGCACCGGGGCCAGCTGGGCTACTGTGCCCACGGGCAGGGTGTGGTCGTCGCCGCTGAAGTAGGCGTACACGGTCAGGCCTAGCGTCAGCGCCAGCACGGCGCCGAGGGCCCAGAGAAGAAAGCGGCCGGCCGTAGGGCCGGCCGGGGTAGGTGCCTGCACGCGCTTATTCCAGAACTTTAGGTACGCGGAAGTAATCGGAGTCCTTGCGCGGGGCGTTTTTCAGCCCGTCGGCGTGGCTCACGGTATTGCGCGGCTCGTCGGGGCGCATCACGTTCAGCTCGTGGCTCAGGTGCACCAGCGGCTCCACGTTGCTGGTGTCGAGGTGGTTGAGCTGGTCGACCCAGTTGAGGATTTCGTTGAGGTCGGCGAGCATTTTCTGCTCGTTGCCCTCGTTGAATTCGAGGCGAGAAAGGTGGGCCAGTTGGCGCAGGGTATTCAGGTCGGTGCTCACTGCAGGGGCAGAAATTAAGTTCGGAGGAAAAGAAAGGCGGCCCGGCTAGGCCTGCACGGCCGCTTCGGCTTCGGGCCGCGGCTCGGCGCGCAGGGTGCTGGCGGGCGGGATGCCGGCCGCCGCCGGGTCGAATTCGCTGGCAATAATACGCGCCACGCGCTCCTTTAGTGCCGGAATGTCGGCCGCGGTGAGGCCCAAGGTGGGAATGGGCTCGTGGATGACGATGCGCAGCTTGGAGTAGCGCACGCGCAGGCCCTTCACGTCGGGCATGAAGCGGTGATTGTAGGGCATGGTGACGGGCACCAGCGGCACGCCGGCGGCCACGGCCAGCTGAAACGGCCCGTCTTTGAAGGGCATCAGCTCCTCGGCGGGCTTAGCGGCAATGGCGCCTTCGGGAAAAATCACCACCGAGCGGCCTTGCTGCAGTGTCTGGCGGGCCTGCACGAAGGAGCGGCCCCGGCTCACGGCGCTGCTGCGGTCGACGGTGATGTAGACGCGGCCGAAAATCGGGCCCCAGAGCGGGGTTTTGGCCAGGGAGCTTTTGCCCATGATGTTCAAATGGCCCGGAATGGCCTTGAACAGGAGCGGAATGTCGATGTAGGAGCTGTGGTTGGGCACGTACACCACCGGCTGCCCGGCCGGCACCTGCCCGCGAATTTCCACCGACACGGGCATGCCCCACATGCGGATGAAGAGAATGGACCACCAGCGGTTGAGCGCGTGCAAGTAGCGGTGCCAGCGCGGCTGGCGCGAGAGCAACACCTGCAGGGGGTACGTCACCACGAAGGGAAAGACGAACCAAAACGTTGCCCAAGTAGTGTATAGGCGGTGACCAATAAAACGCAACAGCCGACGCATACCTGCAAAGGTAATAGTTAGGGGACAGGTGAACGGGCCGCAAGCAACGGCGGCAACGGTGAAAACCAGCTGAACCCGCCCGCTTTGGCGCCGCAGGTGCCCGGCCTCAGCGCTGGCTCAGCACCAGGGCGGCTTTCAGCAGGCCGGCCACGCTGATGGCGTCGGTGATGCGGTTGTCCATGACCATCTGCACGGCTTGCTTAAAGGGTAGTTTCCAGAGGTGCAGCTCCTCGGTTTCCTCGTGCTCCATCTCACCTTGCTCCAGGTCTTCGGCCAGGAACACAAAGCCTTCCTCGTCGGTGACGGAGTTGGAGGGGTGCAGGCGGGCAATGTTGGTCCAGCGCCGGGCGGTCAGGCCGGTTTCCTCGCGCAGCTCCCGCTGGGCCGATTCCAGAATATCCAGCTCCACCGGGCCGCCGCCCATCGGAATTTCCCAGCAGTACTCGTTGAGCGGGTAGCGGTACTGGCCCACCAGCCAGGTATTGCCCTCGGCGTCGATGGGGACGATGCCCAGGGCCTTGTTTTTCATCGTCACCACCCCGTAGATGCCGCGGCCGCCTTTGGGGTTGATGACCTGGTCTTCGCGCACGCTGATCCAGGGGTTCTGGTACTTGATTTCCGAGCTGAGGGTCTGCCAGGGGTTGTGGGTTTCGTCGGGAGCCGGGTACATGCGCGGGGCGTTGAAGTCTGCAAGCAAAGCTACGGGCGTTTGGGCACTGCTGGTGGCGGGTGGTGCGCGGTCAGTAGGGGGCGGGCGGCAGCCGGTGCCGTGCCTGAAAAAAATCCGGCACCGGGGTAACATAGAGTTAACTTGATATGAGCTAAAGCCGTAACTTCCAACTAAGCTGGTCGCCGACATTCCGGCCAGCCGTCCGCACTACTATGGCCAATTCGCAAAAAAACTCCGCCAACCAAAACTCCAACGGCGCCATCGGCGACCCGCTTTTTAACCTGAAACACGCCCAAGCCGAGTCGGAGCTGCAGCAGCAGACCGGCGGCCTCGGCCCCCTCACCAACGAATACATCAGCACCGACGAAGACGGGGAGCTGGACGAAGGCCCGCGCGACAGCCAGGGCCTGCGCCGCGGCGAATCGCCCGATATAACTGGCAGCACCGCCGGCCGCCACTAAGCGCCGGCCAGGATATAGGCACCTCCTTTCATGCCTATCTGCGGTACCGCCCGCCGGGACATCAGACACCCCGGCGGGCGGTACTTTTTTGCGCCCTAACGAGCCGGTGTGCCGCCTCACAGCCGGCTACTGGCTATTTTTGCGCCCGTTATGCTGCCCGTTTCCCTTACCGCCCAGCTCCACGAAGCCGGCCTCGACGAAGCCGGCCGCGGCTGCCTGGCCGGGCCCGTGTTTGCCGCCGCCGTGGTGCTGCCGCCCGATTTTCAGGCCCCCGGCCTCACCGATTCCAAGCTGCTGAGCGCCAAGCGCCGCGAGCAGCTACGCGACATCATCTGCCGCGAGGCGCTGGCCTGGGCCGTGGCCGAAGCCTCACCCGACGAAATTGCCAGCATCAACATTGCCCAGGCCAGCTACCTGGCCATGCACCGCGCCGTGGCCCAGCTCGGCCTGCAGCCCACGCACCTGGCCGTCGACGGCAACCGGTTCCGGGCCTATCCCGGCATCGAGCACAGCTGCATCATCAAGGGCGACGGGAAGTACCAGAACATTGCCGCCGCCTCGGTGCTGGCCAAAACCTTCCGCGACGAGCGGATGCGCGAGCTGGCCGCCGAATTTCCGCAGTACGGCTGGGAGCAAAACGCCGGCTACCCCACCGGGCTGCACCGCGCCGCCATTCGCGCCCACGGCCCCACGCCCCACCACCGCATGGGCTTCCGGCTGCTTTGACTAAGGTGAAATGGTGAAAGGTGAAGACCTCCGCTTCACCCAACAAAAAGGCCTTGGCAACACTGCCAAGGCCTTTTTGTTGGGTGAAAATTGGAAAAACAACCTCACCGTTGCGTCTGCTCCTTGAGGCGCAGCAGGTCGAGAAAGAGGCTAAAGCCGTCGACGGTGGAGCCGCCCTCGCCGAACTTGTCGAAGTTCAGGGGTTTGATGATGTAGCCGCTCACAGCTAAGTCGCGGGCCTTGAGGCGGTCCGATTCGAGGTCGGAAGTGGTCATGATGAACACGTTCAGGCCCACAAACTCGGGGTCGGAGCGCAGGACTTCGAGCAGCTCCAGGCCGTTCATGCGGGGCATGTTGATGTCGAGCATCACCACGCTGGGCTTGGGAATCTGGTCCCGGTCGCCCTCGCCGCGCAGCAGCGCCAGGGCTTCACGGCCGTTGCGGGCCACGTAGAGCGGTACGGTAATGCTGTGCTTGCGTAGCTCGCGCTGCACGTTCATGATGTCCATCTGGTCGTCTTCGACGAGCAGAATGCTGGCTGGAGCGGAATCGGTAGACATGGGGTAAGCGGCTGAAAAACGCCCGGCACCGGGTGCAGGTGAGGCACCGCCGGTCCTGGGCTATACGGCAAAGCAGCGCTAATGGCTGATTCCGGCCGGGCGGGTGGCGGTGGCCGGTGCCACCCGGGCCGTGGTTTTGGGCCAGGTAAACGTGAACGTGGAGCCCGCCCCCTCGCTGGATTCCAGCCGGATAACGCCGCCGTGGCGCTCCACAATTTTTTTGACGATGGCCAAGCCCACGCCCGTACTTTCCAGCGTGTCGCGCTCGGTCAGCGTCTGAAACAGCACGAACACCCGCTCGTGGTACTCCGGCGCAATGCCGGGGCCGTTGTCGGCAATGGTGAAGGTGTACTCCTCGGTGGTTTCGCGCAGGCCGATGCGCACAAGGCCGTGGGCCGGGTCGTGGTGGTACTTCAGCGCGTTGCTGATCAGGTTGCTGAACACTTGCTGCAGCTCCACCCGCGAGGCAGTGAGTACCGGCAAGTAGGGTGGCAAGGTCACGTGGAAGCCTTCGGGAGGGGCCAACGAGTCGATAATTTCGGTAAGCAACTCGCGCACGTTTACGCGCTCCTGCTGCTGCTGCACCCGCCCGATGCGCGCCAGCTCCAGAATGCCGCTGATGAGGTTTTCCATGCGGTGGGTGCGGGTGCGCATTAGCAAGAGAAACTCCCGGATGTGCTCGGGCAGGGTTTCGTCCATGTCTTCCTCGATCCAGCGCGAGGCGCTTTCGATGCCGCGCAGCGGGGCTTTCAAGTCGTGCGAAACGACGTAGGCAAACTGATCCAGCTCCTGGTTGCGGCGCTCCAACTGCCCGATGGTCGACTCGATGGTGCCGGCCATGGAATTGAGCGACGTGGCCAGCTCGCTCAACTCGTCGTGGGCATCGTCGGTGAGACGCACGTGGTACTCGCCGCGGGCAATGCGGGTGGCCAGCTGCACCATGCCGTTGATGCGCCGTGAGAGCAGCCGCGCCAGCAGCCCGGCCCCGATCAGCCCGAGCACCAGGGCCAGCAAGGTGAGCACCACCGACAGCACCCGCGTCTGCTGAATGCTGGCCGCCAGCTTGGCGCGTTGCTTGTCGCGGGTGGCCAGCTCGTCGCGGTCGAAGCCGCGGAAGATAACCCGGATCTGGTCCATGAGCTGCTTGCCGGTGCCGTCTTCCACCAGCGCGCGGTGCTCCATGCCGTCGACGCCTTCCTGGCGGGCGTTGCGCTGGCGGGCGGCCCGCTTCTCGGCAATCAGCAGGTGCGAGTAGGCCGCCCACCGCTCGTACAGCGCCTGGGCGCGCACCATGCGGGCGCGCTGCGGGTCATCGAGCCCGAACTCGTCGCGCAACGAGGTAAACGAGCCCAGCAGCTGCCGCTCGCCGGTGTAGTAAGACTCGAGGAGGCCTTCGTTGCCCACGAGCAGGTAGCCGCGGAAGCCGGATTCCATGTCGACGATGCTGCCGAGCATGCGCGTGGCCTGGGCCGTGCGGTTTTGCGAGTGCGCGATGCGCTCGGAATTGCGCAGCACCTGCCGCGACAACTGGTAATTGACAATGCCGACCATCACGAACAGCATGGCAATGGCCAGGAAACCGATAAACAGACGGGTGGAAAGCTTGAGCTTCATGCAAGAGGGCCGCGCCGGACGCTAGCGGGCCTCTTTACGCAACTTATGCTCAAGAGTATTCAAGAGGCGCAGCACTTCGTCGGTCAGCGGGTTGGTGGCGCGCAGCCCGCGCAGGGCCTCGTCGGCGTGGCCGGCTTGGTGCAGGTCCATCAGGCGGTTGGCTTCTTCGTGCACGCGGCGGTGCAGCTGGTCGAGTTGCTGGGCTTCGAGGTAGTGGCCGAAGCGGGCCAAGGCTACGTCGCGAATCCAGTGGCCTAGGGAGCATTCGTCCGGGTCGCGCACGGGGCCTTCCTCGCCGTCGGCGCCGTAGAGAAAGGAGCGCAGGCGCGCTTTAAAGAGAATATGCTTTAGCCGGGCAGCGTCGAACTCCCGTTTGAGGTCTTCATCCATCGAATACATATCGCCGGTATTGGTGTGCGGCCACCAACCGGGCGTGTAAACTATACCCGATTAGCCGGCCGGAGGTTCTGCAGGACTGACCGGTAAAATTGTGCAGCGGAGCGGCTTGGGCGGGCCCTAGCCATGCCAACGGCCCCCTGGGCTGTGCGAACGAGGCCCCAAGCGCTGCGAAGGGTTTTCGCGGCGGGGGTGGGCCGGGCGTGGCGGATATAGCCTACTTTTGCGCCGCCGGCCGCCGGCCTATTCCCACTCCCCGAACCCCAAGTCCCGCCCCCATGAGCGACCTGAAGACCGTTGTGCTGAACGACGTGCACCAGCAACTCGGCGCCAAGATGGTGCCCTTCGCCGGCTACAACATGCCCGTGCGCTACTCCTCCGACCTCGACGAGCACCACACCGTGCGCCGGGCCGTGGGCATCTTCGACGTGTCGCACATGGGCGAGTTTCGGGTGCGCGGCCCCCGGGCCTTGGACCTGATTCAGCACGTGACCAGCAACGACGCGAGCAAGCTGGCCGACGGCAAAGCCCAGTACTCCTGCCTGCCCAACGAGCAGGGCGGCATCGTGGATGACTTGCTGGTGTACAAGCTGGCCGACGAGGACTACATGCTCGTCGTCAACGCCTCCAACATCGAGAAGGACTGGAACTGGATTCAGAAGTACAACGCCGAATACGGGGCCGAAATGGAGAATATTTCGGACCAGACCAGCCTCTTCGCCGTGCAGGGCCCCAAAGCCGCCGACGCGCTGCAGGGCCTGACCGACGTGGACCTGAAGACCATTCCGTACTACTCCTTCGTGCAGGGCACCTTTGCCGGGCACCCGAACGTCATCATCTCGGCCACCGGCTACACCGGCGCGGGCGGCTTCGAGCTCTACATTCCGAACGAGGCGGCCGTGGACATCTGGAACAAGATTCTGGAAGCCGGCAAGCCCTTCGGCCTGAAGCCCATCGGCCTGGGCGCGCGCGACACGCTGCGCCTGGAAATGGGCTTCTGCCTCTACGGCAACGACATCGACGACACCACCTCGCCGCTGGAAGGCGGCTTGGGCTGGATTACCAAGTTCACCAAGGACTTCGTTAACAGCCAAGAGCTGGCCAAGCAGAAGGAACAGGGCGTGGACCGCAAGCTGGTGGGCTTCCTGATGGACGGCCCCGGCATTCCGCGCGCCCACTACGAGCTGGTGGACGAGGACGGCAACCCGGTGGGCGAAGTGACGTCGGGTACCCAGTCGCCGAGCCTGAGCAAGGGCATCGGCCTGGGCTACGTGAAAACCGAGTTGAGCAAGCCCGGCAGCAAGGTGTTCGTGCAGGTACGCGGCAAAAACCTGCCCGCCACCGTCACCAAGCTGCCCTTCGTGAAAGGCACGGAGGAATAGGCAGGATTTTCCCAGAACGTCATTCCGAGCGCAGCCGAAGAATCTCGCGTGCTTCGCGCTGAATGACCAACCTGAACGTCATTCCGAGCTGGTCGAGGAATCTTGCGTGCTGATGCCGGATAGTAAAATCATCGTCCAACGAGAAGAATGCTATCGGACTAAACACGCGGGATTCCTCGACCAGCTCGGAATGACGTTCTGTTTTTTCTCCGTTCATCAACCACCAATCATGCCCTCAATCGACATCTGCTTCTCCCCGGAGCTGCTGCCGCTCTACCAGCTCGAAGGCCGCGTGGCCGTCATCGTGGATATTCTGCGGGCCACCTCCAGCATCGTCACGGCCCTGGCCAACGGTGTGACGCACGTATTTGCGGTGGCCGAGCTGGACGAATGCGCGGCGCTGGGCCAGCAGCAGGGCTGCCTGACGGCGGCCGAGCGCAACGGCGTGCAGGCCGACGGCTTCGACCTCGGCAACTCGCCCTTCGGCTACCTCGACGGCAAGCTCCCGACCCGGGGCCGGGCCGTGGCCATCAGCACCACCAACGGCACCCAGGCGCTGCGCCGCTCCCTGGCGGCCGACGCCGTGGTCATCGGCGCCTTTCTAAACCTGCAGGCCGTAGCCGACTTTGCCCGCCGGCAGCAAAAAGACGTGCTGGTGGTGTGCGCCGGCTGGAAGGGCCAGTTCTGCCTCGAAGACACCGTTTTCGGCGGAGCCCTGGCCGAGCGCCTGGCCGACACGTTCGACGTGCGCAGCTCGGACGCGACCCTAGCGGCGCTGCACCTCTGGCAGCAAGCCAAGGCCGATCTGCCGGGCTACCTGCTACAGTCCGCGCACGTGCGCCGGCTCAACCACCTCGAAGCCCACAAGGATTTCGAGTTCTGCCTGCGCCTCGACGAGTACCCCGGCACGCTGCCCGTGTGGCAGGAGGATCGGCTGGTGCTGGCGGGTGAGTAGCTAAACAGGTTATGACGGGGGCTGCCCGTACAGGCACGGCCGTCATTCCCGAGCTGGACTTCGGGCATGACGGCCGTGCTTTTTCCGCTTTGCAAGCGGGTGTAGGGGGCGCAGGCGCTACTGCAGCTTCTCGTTCTGGCGGTGGCGGTCGGCGTCGCGCTGGGTTTTCTTCTCCAGGTTGCGCTGCAGGGCCTCGGTCAGGTCGACGCCGGTCTGGTTGGCCAGGCAGATGACCACGAAAAGTACGTCGGCCAGTTCATCGGCCAGCACTTTGTCGCGGTCGGAGGGCTTGAAGGACTGCTCGCCGTACTGGCGGGCAATGATGCGGGCCACCTCGCCGACTTCCTCGGTGAGCATGGCCATGTTGGTCAGTTCGTTGAAATACCGCACGCCGGTGGTCTTGATCCACTGGTCGACGGTTTGCTGGGCTTCTTCTAGAGTCATGTAGAAGTTTAAGAGGGGATGAGGGTAAGGATTGAGAGCATGCGGGGCTGGAAGGTCGGCAACGAATACCTCCCAAACTCCCCCTCGTCAACTCCTAAACTGCGGTGGCTTCCCGGTCGAGCACGATGGTCACGGGGCCGTCGTTGAGCAGGCGCACCTTCATGTCGGCGCCGAAGCGGCCGGTGGCCACGGGGCGACCCAGCAGGGCTTCGAGCTGGCGCACAAATTCTTCGTAGAGCGGAATGGCCACCGGGGGCGGGGCCGCCTGGATGTAGCTGGGGCGGGTGCCTTTGCGGGCGTCGGCGAGCAGGGTAAACTGGCTGACCACCAGCACCTCGCCGCCCACATCCTGCACCGAGAGGTTCATTTTGTCGTCGGCGTCGCTGAAGATGCGCAGCTGCACCAGCTTGCGGGCCATCCAGTCCAGTTCGGCGGCGGTATCGGTGTGGGTGAAGCCGGCCAGGACCAGCAGGCCCGGGCCAATCTGGCCGGTGAGGGCGCCGTCGACGGTTACCGAAGCTTCCGCGACGCGCTGCACGACTACGCGCATGGGGACAGAGGGGTTAAGTGGGATGAGCCTGGACTTGCCCGAAGTGGCGCAGAACCGGCCCGGCGCAAAGAAACGGCACAAATGCCCATCTTCGCCGCCGTTCCGGGCGGATTGGCGTTTCGGCCTGTCCCTCAATTCCTCAGTTCCCGCCGCCGTGTCGTTGCTCCCCGTTCTGTCCGAGCCCCCGCTGCCCGCCGACGCCTCCGCGGCGCGGCGGCGCTGGCTGTTGCCCGCGCTGCTGGTGGTGGCCGGGCTGCGGCTGTGGCGCCTGCCCGCCGCCGCCCTGCCGGATTACGACTCGGTGCGCAACTGGCAGATCGTGCAGGAAGTGGCCCGCTTCGACCTGACGCACCTGTTTCACCACGGCAGCCCGACGTTTTACCTGCTCTACGCCCCGGTTGCGGCTCTGACCACCGATTACCGCGTCTTCTTGGTGCTCAACGCCCTGCTGGCCGTGGCGGCGCTGGGCCTGTTTGCCGACTGGGTAGCCCGCGCCGCCCGCCTGCCCGGCCCCGAAACGGCGCTGCTAACGCTGGCGGCCGGCTCGTCGGTGTTCCTGACCTTTTCGGGCCGCGACTTCACCATGAGTTCTTTGAGCCTGCTGCTGCTGAGTCTGTTACTGCGCGCGCACTGGCAGCGGCTGCAGCAGCCTACGCGGCGCAACGTGCTGCGCACGGCCGCGGTGCTGGCCCTGGGGCTGAGCGTCAACTACAAGTTTCTGCTCACCGTGCCCATTCTGGCGGTGTTAGAGGGGCTGCAGGCCGACGGACTGAGCTGGCGTGCCGGCAACTGGTGGCGGGTGCTGCTGCTGCTGGCCGCGCCGTTTGTGCTGCTGGGCGCGTTGGCCTGGCTGGTGTCGGGCGTGCCGCTGTACCGCTGGCCGGCGGTGTATTACGTGGTCATGTTTCCGGCGGCGGCCAACGCGGCCGGACGGCAGGGCACTGTCCAAGTCGATTTTACCTACTACCTCCGCTACCTGCTCGACTTCGAAGCCCCGCTGCTGCCGGCGCTGGCGGCCGCGCTGGTGTGGTTTGGCGGCGGGCTGCGCCGCCGGCCCCTGCCCGTGGCCGCGTACTTGCTGGTGTGGGCGGCCTGCACGCTGGCCGGCATGTCGCTGCTGGTCAAAGCGCCCCGCGGCCTGCTCTTCGGCTACCTGCCCATGTACGCACTGCTGGTGCTGCTGCTCCGGCGCTGGGCCCGGCCCGCGGCGCTGCTAGGGCTGCTGCTCGTGGTGGGCTACAACGCCGCGCAGCTGCGGCAGCACCTCTACGCCCGCCTGCCCACCCACTACCCGCAAGTGGCGCAGTGGCTGCAGCAGCACGGCATCCGGCGCGTAGCTACCACTGTGGGGCCGGCGCTGTTGCCGGCGGCCCAGGCCCGGGGCGTGGCCGTGGAAGTGGTCAAAACTCGCGCCGAGCTGGAGGCTTTTCGGCGGCGCGGCGGGCGCTACGTGCTGCTCGATGACTACTACCGCGTGGCCGGCGTGCTGGCCTTCGACTCGCTGCGCCGCCGGCCCGCCGTGGCTGCCTGGCCCGAATCCGTGCTGACCTCGCCGCTGCTGTACCTGGAGCACTCGGAATTCACTGGCCTCGGCTACCAGGCCACCTTGCAGCGGCAGCGGCAGGCCGCGCAAGACACGGTGCAGCTGCGGCTGCTCCGACTGCCCTAGCGCGCCATCCCAAAAAATGCGGAACCGGGTATTTGTTGCGCTGTTCTCGCAAAACGCCCGGCGGTAGCTTGCCGCTTCGGGCCGGGGCCGGTTGGCGGCCGGACCGAGGTCCTTTTCCGGCACTCCGTCGCTCGTATGAAACCGCATTTTCCCATCCTCGACGGCCTGCGCGGCGTTGCCGCGGTGCTGGTCGTCGTCTTTCACTTGTTTGAGGCACACCAGCCCAGTTACGCCCTGCACCCCGTGCACCACGGCTACCTGGCCGTCGACTTCTTCTTCCTGCTCTCGGGCTTCGTGGTGGGCTACGCCTACGACGACCGGTGGGGCCGCATGCGCGTCGGTGAGTTTTTCACCATCCGGCTCGTGCGCTTGCACCCGCTCATTTTGCTGAGCGTGGTCATCGGCGCCCTCGGCTTCTGGTTCGACCCATTTATGCCCGCCGCCCAGCACGTGAGCTTCGCGAAGTTGCTCGGGGTGGCCCTGCTCACGCTCACCCTGCTGCCTTCCCCTGATTTGCGCGGCTGGGGCGAAACGCACTCCCTCAACGGCCCGCTCTGGTCGTTGCTGCAGGAGTACCTGGCCAATCTGTTCTACGCGCTGGTCGGACGCAAGCTGAATCGGCCCGCCCTCTGGGCCCTGGTGCTGCTCAGCGCGGCGGTGCTCACCGTGGCCGCCACCCGGCGCGGCGACGTGGCCACCGGCTGGAGCCACCAAACCTTCTGGTTTGCCGTGGTGCGCATGATGTACCCGTTTTTCGCCGGGCTGCTGCTGTTTCGCTCCGGCCGGCTCATCCGCATTCCGGGCGCGTTTCCCCTCAGCGCCTCGTTGCTGACGGGGCTCTTCTGCCTGCCGTATTTCCCCAACAACGGCCTTTACGAAGCAGCCTGCATCATCTTAGCCTTTCCGCTAATTGTGGCCATGGGAGCGGGCGGGCGGGTAAGCGGCGCCGGGGCCCGGGTGTGCCGCGTGCTGGCCGATTTATCGTATCCGCTATACATCACGCACTACCCGCTGATTTACCTCTACATCGGCTGGGTAGCCACGACCAAGCCCACGCCGTTGCAGGCCCTGCCCGTGGCCGCCGCCCTGTTGGCCGTGGCTCTGTTGCTGGCCTACGCCGCCCTCAAGCTCTACGACGAGCCCGTGCGCGCTTGGCTGAAGCGCAAAATGCGCCAAGGCACGGCGGCGCCGGTGCGCCCGGTCGTCGAATCCGTTACCGCTTGATGTTTAGGCTGTCGAGCCAGTGCTGGTAGCGCCGGGCGTTCTGCTTGTGCTCGGCGAAAGTGGCGGCGAAATCGGAGTAGCCGCTGCCGCCGGCCCGGGCGCAGAAAAACAGGTAATCGTGCGCCGCAGGCTTGAGCACCGCGTCCAGGCTCTGGCGGTTGGCCGAGGTGATGGGCCCGGGCGGCAGGCCCTTGTGCTTGTAGGTGTTGTAGGGCGAGTCGACGAGCTTGTCCTTGTTAAGCACCCGCCGCACCCCGAAGTTGCCAATGGCCCAGAGCAGGGTGGGGTCGGCCTGCAGCTTCATGCCGCGGCGCAAGCGGTTCAGGTACACCCCCGCAATCAGCGGCTTGTCTTCTTTCTTGGCCGTTTCGCGCTGCACGATGCTGGCCAGCACGTGCACCTCGGTCGGGCTGAGGCGCAGCGAATCGGCCCGGCGGCGGCGCTCCGCCGTCCAGAACCGCCGGTGCTGGGCGGCCATGCTATCGGCGAACTGCCGGGCGGAGGTGTTCCACAGCAGCCGGTAACGACCAGGAATGAACAGCGTCAGTACGGCCGTCGTGTCGGTCTGGTAGCGCTGGCGCAGGTAATCGGGCCAGTTCAGCAGGCGGCGCAAGGAAGTCGAGTCGGCCTCCAGCTGCCGCTGCATCTGCCGGGCCAGCTGGGGCTTGTACTTGAAGGCGTCGAGCACGAACTCCACCGTGTCCTGCTCGCCGCGCATCAGCCGGTCGAGCAGCGCGTCGTTGCCCAGGTTAAAATCGAGGCGGTAGCGGCCGGGGCGCACTTGCTGCGGATAGCCGCGCCGCTCGGCCAGCCAGCGGAAAGACCCAGGCTCCAGCAGCAGCTCGTGCCGCTGCAGCGAATCGAGCACGTCCTGGTAGCGCCCACCGGTGCGAATAAACAGGTAAGCCGGGCCGTAGGGCGACTCTGCTACATTGGGCTTCCACAGCACCCGCCACGCCGCGTACAGCCCGATTCCACCCAGTACAAGCACGGTCAGCAGGACAACGAGAAGAATGCGCGGCCAGCGGCTACGCGAAGCAGGAGGGGAGACGGACAAGGCAGCTACGCGGGTGGTGGAGCTACGAAGATACGGCGCAATGACGCTGCCCTGCTGCTAACGAGCCGCTGCGGACGCCGCGCTTGCCAAGCGGCTTGTCAACAGTTGGGGCAACTATTGTTTCCGAGTCGTGGCCGCTGATTCCCGCAACGTAGGGCTGATTGCGCTGCGGCGTCTCGGCAGCCATACGCCCACGCACTACTTCATAAATGGTCGGCACAAGCTCACGCTGCTGCCGTTTCCGACGCCGCTTCCGCTTTATTTCTCCGCTTCCCCTACGGCTGCCGAACGGCAAGCGCAACGCGCAGTGCTGGAACGCGCCCTGGCGCGGTACGCAAACGAATTGCCGGACACGCTCAAACAGCGCATTCGACAATCATTTCCGTTTCAATAACCCTAGCTACTGTCCCTGAATCAGCTGCTGCACGGCCGCGGCCAGCTCCTGCCGCCGGGCCAGCCGCTCGATGACTACCGGCGGCGCGGCGCGCACTTCGCAGTCGGGAATGGAGCACCGCTCGCAGGTTTCATTCACCCAGCGCACCGGGATACTCTCGTCGTCCAAGAACTTCACTTTCTGCCGTAGGTTGTCGTCGACGGGCAGGCCCACCGTCACGCTGCTGCCGTGTCCGTTGGCATCGAAGCGGGCCACGGTAAGGCAGAGGTACTCGTCGGGCGTTTGCCAGTAGCGGGAGCGTTGAGCGGCTACGCGCAGGCCGGGGCTGCCCGCCAGCCGAGCCTGCTCCAGCAGCCAGAGGCTCACCCAGCGGCGGCAATAGTGCTCCTGTAGCTCGTTGGCGTGCGGGTTGTGCAGGCGCGAGAGGTGCAACTCCTTGGTCAGCTGAAAGGCGCCGCTGGCGTCTTGGTCGAAGCGCAGGAAAAACAGGCTGCCGATGCCGAAGTGCCGGGCCAGCAGGTTGGTTACGCGCTGCAAGAGCATTTCGGGCGTCACCTCGTAGCGCGTGAGCAAGCCCAGCAGCAGGGCCGCGTTCCAGCGCGGGTACGAGAAAAATGCCTGCAAATCGGCCACCAGCTGGCTTTCCTCCATCAACAGGGCCACCGCGAAGTAGGAAGCCCGGAAATGATTCAGCACCTGCTCAAACGAGCCCGGCGTAACGGCCGGCACGTTGGTGTAGGGCCGGTCCTTCAGCCCGAGGTAGTTGAAAGCCACCTCGCGCCCCAAAATAAAAGCCTCCTGCGCCCGCGTGAGGCCCGGCCGCAGCAGCAGGCGCCGGGCCGCGGGCTGCAGCACCGAGCGCAGCCCAGCCAGTTCAGGCCGCGTGCCTAGTTCGTGCCGGTCGATGAGGTAATGGTACTCGGTGCCGAGCAGGTCCTCGAGCTGGTGCAAATCGAAGGGCGCGTCGGTATGCAGGCGGAAGCGGGCCACGCAGCTGCGCACCGCGTCTTCCAGGTCGTCGAAATAGTTGTCGTGCATCTCCTGGTAGGAGCGCAGCGCGGCCAGGTAAAAGTGCTCCTGGCGCATCTCGTAGTTGCGGGCCAGTTCCCAGAGCGTGCTGATAAAGGCCATGACCCGGGTGGGTGCGTCCGAAATCAGCTCCACAAGCCGGGCCGGGTCGAGGCCGAACAGCTCCAGCGGAAACTCCCGCAGCACATCCGATTGCAGCAGTTCCGAAATCGGGGCCAGCCGCTTGCCCAGGTTCAGCGAAATCAGCTCGTCGTAGCTCACGCCCAGCACCCGCGCAAACACCAGAATCTTGTCGGCCTTGGGGTACTTCTTGCCCTTCTCAATCTCATTCAGGTAGGAACCCGATACGTCCGCGGCCTGCGCCAAAGCGCCGGGCGTGAGGCCGCGCTCTTGCCGCAGCTGCCGCAGCTTCAGGCCGAAAATCAGGCGCACAACCTGAGCGTGAGTGAGCATACCGGAAATGAAGAGAGGAAGAAGATGGGAGAAAAACGGCCATGTACGGGCCGAGAACAAAGAAAAGCATAATCAGCCAGCGGTTGTGAAATTCCATCAAACAGCTAATAATTTAAATTTAGCGAAAATTCGCTTGTTTAAAATTATTCGCTGATGTATGTTTGGTCCACATTCCGATTTCCGCTTCACCAACTCCAAAACACCAATGGAAACCATTGACCAACCGCAGCTTAACACCAAAACGGGCTACCGCTGCCCCGAACGCGTGAAGGTGCTCGGGCCCTATACCGAGGCGTACGCCGACATCCTCACGCCCTCGGCGCTGTCTTTTATAGCGGAACTGCACCGGCACTTCGAGGCGCAGCGCCAAGCCTTGTTGCAGCGGCGCCAGCAGCGCCGGGCTGATTTCGCCGCCGGCCGCTTACCCGATTTTCTACCCGAAACGGCTCAGCTGCGCGAGTCGGAGTGGCAGGTGGCGCCCGTGCCCGCCGACCTGCAGGACCGGCGCGTGGAAATCACCGGCCCGACCGAGCGAAAAATGGTCATCAATGCCCTGAACTCCGGGGCGCAGACGTTTATGGCCGATTGCGAGGATTCCTTGGCCCCGACCTGGGACAACGTGGTGCAAGGCCAGCTCAACCTGCGCGACGCCGTGCGCGGCAGCATTTCGCTGGACACGCCGCAGAAAACCTACCGCCTCACCGAGCGCCCCGCCACGCTGCTGGTGCGCCCCCGCGGCTGGCACCTCAATGAAAAGCACCTGCTCGTGGACGGCGAGGAAGTCAGCGGGGCGCTGGTTGATTTCGGGCTGTACTTCTTCCACAACGCCCACGAGCTGCTGGCCCGCGGCACCGGCCCTTATTTCTACCTGCCCAAGCTGGAAAGCCACCAGGAAGCTCGGCTGTGGAACGAGGTGTTTGAGCTGGCGCAGTGGGCGCTGAAGATTCCCAAAGGCACCATCAAAGCCACGGTGCTCATCGAGACGCTGCCGGCCGTCTTCGAAACCCACGAAATCCTCTGGGAACTGCGCCAGCACTCGGCCGGGCTCAACTGCGGCCGCTGGGACTACATCTTTTCCTACATCAAAACCCTGGGCGCCCGCCCCGAATACCGCCTGCCCGACCGCAGCCAAGTTACCATGACTGTGCTCAACATGGCCGCCTACGTGCGCCTGGTCATCGACTGCTGCCACCGCCGCGGGGTGCACGCCATGGGCGGCATGGCCGCGCAAATTCCCATCCGCGACAACCCGGCCGCCAACGCCATTGCCCTCGACAAAGTCCGCCTCGACAAGCTGCGCGAGGCCCAGCTCGGCCACGACGGCACTTGGGTGGCCCACCCTGCGCTGGTGCCCATTGCCCGCGAGGTATTCGACGAGTTGATGCCCGCGCCCAACCAGATCAGTAAGCCGCGCCGCCCTGAGCCGCTGCCTACCGCCGCTGAATTGCTGCAGGCACCCGCCGGCGCCATCACCGAAGCCGGATTGCGCCAGAATATTGACGTGGCGCTGCGCTACCTCGGCGCCTGGCTAGGCGGTAACGGCTGCGTGCCGCTCTACCACTTAATGGAAGATGCGGCCACCGCCGAAATTTCTCGGGTGCAGCTCTGGCAGTGGCTGCACACTCCGGGCACCCAGCTGGCCGACGGCCGCCCCGTAGTGCCGGAGCTGTACCGCGCGCTGCTGGAAGAAGTGGTGGCCAAGCTGCGGCGCGAAGTAGGGGAGGAGCACTACACCGACTTGTACCGCCCCGCCCTGCAGCTGCTCGATCAGCTCGTGCTGACCGACGAATGCGCCGATTTCCTCACGCTGCCGGCCTACGAGCTGCTGCCCTAAAGTCAGCCCTTGGCGCGCGCGAAGCTCTGCTAGGTGAGTCGTCGCTGCCGTTGTGACGATGGTCGTTCGACCGTATCCGGGCAACGATGCGCGCAACTCGGCTTCGCGCTATTCCCCGCATTTCTGAATTCCGCTCCGATGCTCAGAAAAAGCCTCGGTAGCCACGCCTTTGCCCAATCTGTCCCTTTTCCACAACCCAAACACCAACTACCATGACCCGCACCGAACGTACCGCCGCCCTGGCCCACGACTGGCAAACCAACCCGCGCTGGGCCGGCATTCAGCGCCCCTACTCGCCCGAGGACGTAGTGAAGCTGCAGGGCTCCGTGCAAATCGAATACTCGCTGGCCCGGCAGGGCGCCGAGCGACTCTGGCAGCTGCTGCACACCGAGGAGTACGTAGCGGGCCTCGGCGCCCTCACCGGCAACCAAGCCGTGCAAGAGGTGCAGGCGGGCTTGCAAGCCATTTACCTTTCGGGCTGGCAGGTAGCGGCCGATGCCAACGGGGCCGGGCAGATGTACCCCGACCAGAGCCTGTACCCCGCCGACTCGGTGCCCGCCGTGGTGCGCCGCATCAACAACGCCCTGCTGCGCGCCGACCAGATTCAGCACCTCGAAGCCAAGGACGGCGAAGCCCGCGTGCACTGGCTGGCGCCCATCGTGGCCGATGCGGAAGCCGGCTTCGGCGGCAACCTCAACGCCTTCGAGTTGATGAAAATGATGATTGAGGCCGGGGCCGCCGGCGTGCACTTCGAAGACCAGCTGTCCTCGGCCAAAAAGTGCGGGCACCTGGGCGGCAAGGTGCTCGTGCCCACCCAGGAGGCCGTGCAGAAGCTGGTGGCCGCCCGCCTTGCTGCCGACGTGCTGGGCGTGCCCACGCTGCTGGTGGCCCGTACCGACGCCGACGCGGCCGACCTGCTGACCGCCGACGTGGACCCGCGCGACCAGCCCTTCGTGCTGCAAGAGGCTGAGCGCACGCCCGAAGGCTTCTACCGCGTGCGCTGCGGGGTAGAGGCCTGCATTGCCCGCGGCTTGGCCTACGCCCCCTTTGCCGACCTGCTGTGGATGGAAACGTCGCACCCCGACCTGGAGCAGGCCCGGCAGTTTGCCGCCGCCATTCACGCGCAGTTTCCCGGCAAACTGCTGGCGTACAATTGCTCCCCGTCGTTCAACTGGGCCGCCAAGCTCAGCGTGACGCAGATGGAAACCTTTCGGGAGGAATTGGCTGCCCTGGGCTACAAGTTTCAGTTTATCACCCTGGCCGGCTTCCACGCCCTCAACACCAGCATGTTCGAGCTGGCCCGGGCCTACCGCGACCGGGGCATGGCCGGCTACTCCGAGCTGCAGCAGCGCGAGTTTGCCCTGCAAGCGCACGGCTTCCGGGCCGTCAAGCACCAGAGCTTTGTGGGCACCGGCTACTTCGATGCTGTGCAGCACGTGGTAACGGCCGGCCAAGCCAGCACCGCCGCCTTAGTCGGCTCGACGGAAGAAGCGCAGTTTCGGCACTAAGCAGGCAAGCTGGGGTGCCGGAAAATTGATGACTCCTCCCGTCGTCATTGCGAGGCGCAGCCGAAACAATCTTTCCTCCGGTAGCAGAAGCGGCAACGTTCGCACCAACTGAAAACGGCACCGCCCGAAACCAGTGTCGCTGGTTTCGGGCGGTGTTTTTTGGCTTGTGCCAGTGGCAACGTCGTGCTGCTAGAAGAAGGATTGCCGCGCTTCGCTCGCAATGACTACGGAGTAAGCCGGCGCGCACTAGGGTCTGTGGACAGTAAGCAAAAAGAACGTCATGCTGAGCTTGCCGAAGCATCTCTACCGCTTCGTTGTCCGGTAGAGATGCTTTGCGGGGCTCAGCATGACGTTCTAAAAAGCATTAGAGTGCCCTTTTGAGTTACTGTCCACACACCCTAGCGCAGCAGAAGTTCGCTATCGACCTTACCGCTGCGTGGCCCAGGGAAAGGGCTGGGCGATAAAGCCGTAATCGAGGCCGCGGTTGTGCGTCACGTCGCGCAGGATTTGCTGCTGCCAGGGGCGCAAGGCGGCATCCGCGCCCACCTCGATGATGTCGGCAATGAGGCGGTTGGAGAGGACCAGATTGGCCACGTAGCTATTCAGGTCCTGCGACACGGCCGTTTTCAGGTTCATCAAAAACTGCTCGCGGGCATCGGCCTGGGCGGCTTTGTCGCCGTTGAGGCGGCGGCGGAAGGGGAAGCGCCGGGCCTCGGCGGGCATGGGCGGCTCGGGCACCGGCACGAAGTTGTCGGGCGAAAACGTGAGCAGCTGGTCGAAGAACGGCGGGCGCTTCAGTTCGGGGTGCAGGCCGCGGGCGGCTTTCCAGTCGCTGGCGCTGCGCGGGGTGTCGCGCACCAGCTCCGAGAGCCGGTCGTTGCTGAACACCATGTAGGGCGGGCGGTCCAGCTCCTGGGCCACTTTGTCGCGCAGCAGGTACAAGTCGCGGAACAGGGGCAGCTCCTGGGGCATGATGCGGTACTTGCTGGCCATGCGCAGGTAGGGCCGCTCGTCGCGGGTGTAGCGCACGTCTTCCAGGGCCAGGTTTTCCTCGGCGGCCCAGTGCAGGCGGCCCAGCGCGTCGAGCTTGGCCAGCAGGCGGTCGGCCAGCTCCAGCAGGTAGAGCACGTCGTTGGCGGCGTAGATTTTCTGCGCCTCGGTCAGCGGCCGCTTCAGCCAGTTGGATTTCTGCTCGCCCTTGTCGACTTCGATGCCCAGCTCGCTCTGGATAAGGCGGCCCAGCGAAATGTTGTTGTCCGATTCGGCCAGCAAAGTGTGCAGCACACTCGTATCGGTGATGCGGCGCACGCGCACGTTGTACAGCTCGTCGAGCAGCAAAATGTCGGATTTGCAGCTGTGAAACACCTTTTCCACGGCCGTGTCGCCAAACACTGCCCAGAGCGGTGCCAACTCTTCGCCGGGGTTGGTGAGCGGGACCGGGTCGAGCAGAAACACGGTCTGCCCGTCGTAAATCTGAATCAGCGCCAGGTTGCGCCCGTAATGGTGGCGCATATCGTCGAACTCCAGGTCGACGGCCAGGCGGGGTTGGGTATGCAGCCAGGCCGCAGCGTCCTGAATGGCCGCGGGCGTGGTGAGGTATTGAATTTCAGCCATTAAAGCGAATGTTGGCCACGCAGGCGCGGAGCGGCCAAATGCCGAAGTCCGGCGCCCGGATTGGGTAAAGGTAGGCAGGAGCGCGGGCCAATTCCAACGGCCCGGCGAAACGAAACGGGCCCGACGCGCGCGGGCGCTGCACGTACCGCCTTGCCCCGGTGCGACGAGGGATTTGAAAAAAAACTTAGCCGTTGGACTTTGTAAAGAATCAAGGTCGTAGGTATGAGCTAACCGCAAGAAAACTTGCGTGATAGTCGAAACACCACAACGTTTGTTATAGTACTGCTAAGTTGGTGTGAAATGGCTGCAAACGTTGCCAGTTCGGCAACAAGTATGCATGCCGATTTCCAGGTTTTAAATTAGCAACTCACTCACCTACCTAACAGCCACCAATGAAAAAGAACTTACTGCTTTCCCTGGCCCTTGCGGCGCCGGTGGCGGTGGTAGCCCAGACGCGCCCTGTGAGCGGTCGGGTTACGGCCGTAGCGGACGGCACCGGGCTCCCGGGCGTGACGGTGCTCGAACGCGGCACCAACAACGGCGCTAGCACCGATGCCGAGGGCAATTTCCGCCTCACCGTGCAGCCGGGTGCCACGCTGGTATTCAGCAGCATCGGCTTTGCTACCCAGCAGGTTGCCGTGGGCGACCAAAGCACGCTGAACATCAAGCTGCAGGCCGACCAGACCCTGCTGAACGAAACGGTCATCGTGGGCTACGGCACCCAAGCCAAAGCCGACCTGACCGGCTCCGTTACGCAGATCAGCACCAAAGAGGTGGAAAACGTGCCGGTGCAGAGCTTCGAGCAGGCCATTCAGGGCCGTACGCCGGGCGTCAACATCAGCCAGACCTCGGGCAAGCTGGGTGCCGGCCTGCAGATCCGGGTGCGCGGCTCTTCGTCGGTGACGGCCTCCAACCAGCCGCTGTACGTGATTGACGGCATTCCCGTGACCTCGCAGGACGCCAGCTCCGACACCGAGCCGCTGAACCCGCTGGCCGACCTGAACCCGAACGACATCGAGAGCATCAGCATCCTGAAAGATGCCTCGGCTTCGGCCATCTACGGGTCACGCGCCTCCAACGGCGTGATTCTGGTGACGACCAAGAAGGGCCGGCAGGGCCTGACCAAGGTGAACGTGGGCTACTACGTGGGCACGAGCACGGCCACCAAGAAGCGCAAGTTTCTGAACGCCGACCAGTACAAAGAGCTGTTCGGCGAAGCCTTCAACAACTCGGGCTACATCGGCCCCGACCCCGACACGCAGTACCCCACGCTGGCCGACGCGTTTGCCACCGAGGCCGGCATCGACTACAACTCGCCCTACAACAGCGACTGGGTGGGCGCCGGCCTGCGCCGCGGCCACATCTCGCAGTACGACTTCAACGTGAGCGGGGGCGACGCCAAAACGCGCTTCTACCTCTCGGCCAACTACAACGACCAGAAGGGCATCATCCTCGGCAACCGCTACCGCCGCGGCTCGGCTCGCCTGAACCTGGACCACAGCATCCGCGACAACGTGAAAGTGGGGCTGAACTTCTCGCTGACGCGCTCCGTCAACGACCGGGTATCGGAAGACAACGCGTTTTCGAACCCGATTCAGCTGAACGCGCTGCCCCCGCTGCAGGCCATTCGCACCGAGGACGGCAAGCTGAACCAGGCCACGCTGTACTACAACAACCTGCTGGACCAGGAAAACGGCCGCAACCGCGCCGGCAACTACCGTTCCTTTAGCACGGCCTTCCTCAGCTACGAGCCCGTCAAGGGCCTGACGCTGCGCACCGAGGCCGGCGCCGACTTCCTGAACCTGAACGAGGACCTGTACCGCGCGGCCGGCACCCAAGACGGCGGCAACACCGGCTACGGCTACTCCAACCAGGTGCAGGTGGTGAACTACACCACCAACAACACGGTGACCTACAACCGCACCGTGGCCGACAACCATAACTTCGACGCGCTGCTGGGCTTCTCGTTCCAACGCTCGGCCACGCAGCAGACCTCGGCCGAAGGGCGCGGCTTCCCGAACCCGGAGTTTACCAAAATCAACAGCGCGGCGGTGAAAACGGCCGGCAGCGGCTCTTCGCTGAGCGAATTCTCGTTCATCTCCTTCTTCGGCCGCCTCAACTACGCCTTCAAGAACAAGTACCTCGTGTCGGGCAGCGTGCGCCGCGACGGGTCCTCGCGCTTCGGCAGCGACAACCGCTACGGCACCTTCGGGGCCGGTTCGCTGGGCTGGGTGGTATCGGAAGAAGGCTTCCTGCAGGACAACAAGGTGCTGAACTTCCTGAAGCTGCGCGCCTCGTACGGGGTGACGGGTAACGCCGAAATCGGCAACTACTCCTCGCGTAGCCTCTACTCGGCCATCTTCTACGCCGACCAAGCCGGCGTGACGCCCAACACCAGCCTGGGCAACCCCAGCCTGACCTGGGAAACGACCACCCAAACCGACTTGGGCGTGGAATTTGGCTTCCTCAACAACCGCATCAACGGCGAGGTGGACGTGTACCAGAAAAACACCAAGGACCTGCTGCTGAACCGCCAACTGCCCTACACCGGCGGCTACAGCGTCATCACTGAAAACGTCGGCTCGCTGCGCAACCGCGGCCTGGAAATTTCGCTCAACGGCCTCGTCGTCGACAAAGCCGTGAAGTGGAACGTGGGCGGCAACATCTCCTTCAACCGCAACGAGATTACCGACCTGGTGGAGCCCATCATTGCCGGCGGCAATACCCTGGCGCAGGTGCGCGAAGGGGAGCCCATCGGCGTGTTCTGGGGCCGTAAGTACGCCGGCGTCGACCCGGCCAACGGCGACGCGCTCTACTACACCGCCGACGGCGGCACCACCAACCTGCCCTCGCAGGCCGTGCAGCAGAAGGTGGGCAACCCCAACCCCAAGTACACCGGCGGTGTGAACACCTCCGTGTCGTGGAAAGGCCTGGACTTTACGGCCCTGGGCCAGTTCGTCTACGGCAACGACATCTACAACACGGCCGGTGTGTACCAGTCGGTGAACGGGGACTACTTCGACAATCAGACAGTGGACCAGCTCCAGCGCTGGCAGAAGCCGGGCGACATCACCAGCGTTCCGCAGGCCCGCCTCTACGGGGCCAACGGCACGGCGGTATCGTCGCGCTGGGTGACGGGCGGCTCGTTCTTCCGCGGCAAGACCTTCACGCTGGGCTACACCGTGCCGGCCGAGCTGAGCAAGAAAGGCTACCTGAGCTCGGCGCGCATCTACGTGTCGGCCCAGAACCTGTTTACCATCACCAACTACGACGGCTACGACCCGGAAGTCAACACGGCCACGTTTGGCGGCGCCAACTACGTGCTCGGCCACGACTTCTACACGCCCCCGCTGAGCAAAACCTTCATCATCGGCGTGAACCTGGGTCTGTAATTTTTTGTCGCCTCAACTGATATGAAAACGATATTTTTCCGCTCCGCCGTGGCCCTCTCGCTGGGCCTCACGCTGGGCCTGACTGCCTGCGAAAAGCAACTTGATCTGGACCCGCGGCAGTCGGTCGATGCCGCCACGGCGCTTGACTCCGAAGCCAAGGTGGGCAGCGCCGTCGTGGGCCTCTACGCCAAGCTCGACGACCCCTCGCTCTACGGCACCCAATTGCTGCTGATTCCGGAAATTCTGGGCGGCAACGGCTACCTCTCGTGGCAGGGCTCCTTCACCACTTACCGCGACCTGCTCAACCGCACCACCAACTCGCTCAACGGCCTGGCCGAAAGCACCTGGCGCTTGGCCTACCAGAATATCAACCAGGCCAATTTGGTGATTGATGCGCTGCCCGTGGTGGCTACGCCCGACCTGAAGGCCCAGTACGAAGGCGAAGCCCGCTTTATCCGGGCGGATATGCTCTTTGAGCTGGTACGCCTCTACGCCCAGCAGTACAACTCGGCCACGGCCGGCACCGAGCTGGGCGTGCCCCTGCCGCTGGCTGCCAACCGCACCCTGACCCAGGCCGACACCGACCTGCCCCGCGCTACCGTGGCGGCCGTGTACGCCCAGGTCATCACCGACCTGGAGGCGGCCATCCGCCTGCTGCCCGAGGACAACGGCACCCGCGCCTCCAAGTACACCGCCGAAGCACTGCTGGCGCGCGTGTACCTGCAGCAAAACCGCTACGCCTTGGCCGCCGCGCAGGCCGAAGACGTCATCAACAACAGCAACAAGGCCCTCTCGCCGACGCTGGTGGCGGTGTTCCGCAACCGCAACTCCTCGGAGTCGCTGTTTGAGATTCAGCAGAACGACCAGAACAACGCCGGCACCGCCAACAACGGCTTGGCCACGCTCTACGCCAACATCGGCCAGCTGGGCCGCGGCGACATCCGCGTGCTCGGGGGCCTCGTGAACCAGTACGAAGACAGCGACGCCCGCGGCACCGACTCGCTCACGTTCAACTTCACCCGCAAGCTTATTTACGTGGGCGACGGACCGACGCGCGGCAGCAACCAGCTGCGCTCGGGCAAGTGGACGGCCTACGGGCAGAACATCCCGGTGATTCGCCTCGCCGAGATGTACCTGATCCGGGCCGAAGGCCGTCTGGCCGCCGGCAACACTACCGGCGCCCTCGACGACGTGAACACCGTGCGCGAGCGGTCGGGCGCGTCCGAGCTAACGACGATTTCCCGCGAAGACATCTGGCGGGAGCGGCAGCTGGAGCTGGCGTTTGAGGGCTTCCGCCTGCACGACATCAAGCGCACCGGGCAGCCGCTGGAGTACGCCGGCGCGGGCGGTACCGTGACGGTGCCCAGCAACAGCCCGCGGCTGGTGCTGCCCATTCCGCAGCGGGAGCTCAACGTGAACCCCGCCCTCACGCAAAATACCTCGTACTAAAACCAAACGTAGCTGAACAGCAAAAAGCCGCTCCGGAAGTTCCGGAGCGGCTTTTTTTGTGCTGAACGAACCGCGCGCTAGTCTTCGTCTTCTTCGTGCGGGGCGTCGAAGTCCAGGTCGTCGACCAGCTCGGAGGCTTCCTGAATGACGGCGTCCATGGCCGGCATGGTGTCCGCGTCGAGGGTGCGCTCGAAGAGATGCAGCAACTGCTCGCCTTCCTCGTTGACGTACAAATCGGTGTAGAGCCGCTCGAAATGCTTGGCGTCCTTGGTAATAACGGCGTCAATCTGCTCGATGCTGTTGGCCGTGAGGGCGCGGTGCAGCACCTGCTGCACCTGCCGGCTTTCGTCATGGTCGCCGAGGTCGGCCAGGGCTTTCATCAGGCTCATGGCCACCAGCAGGCGCACGCGCTCGAAGCGGAAGCCCTGCTCGCGGGCCGGGGCGCGCTGCAAGTCCTGGTAGGCCTGAAAATCGGCCGAAGGAAGGAGGGCAGGCGCATCTTGGCGAAAAGCGGCGTGCAGCAGCTGCTGAAACAGGGTAGCGGACATCGGCAGGAGAAGGCAGAAGAAGATGCAAAGGAACGCAAATGCCGGCAGCCCGGGGGCATCGGCCGCGCGGGTTTTGCCGTACGTCTGAGCCCGGCGCCGCGCGGGTGCCGGGTCTGATTGTCCACTTTACGGTTGTTTCTCGATGACGCACAAGTCCAAATGGTTGTTGTTTGCCCCGAGCGGGCTGGTCGTAATTGGGTTCGGCACCTGCTTGGTGCAGTGGGCCTCCGAGATGAAGCGCAACGGCGAACCGACGATGCAGTGGGTGGCCGCTGGCACCTTGGCGCTGGGCGTGTTCAACGCCGGCCTGAGCTTGTTTGGCCGCGGCGTGGCCGAGAGCGTGCTGTATCAGATTCGGGAAAAACCCGCCGAAAACCCGCCCGCCCCGACTTCGCCGGCGAAGTAAGTCGCGGATAGCCGAGCCGGCCGTCACGGCTTGGCTTTGGTGCGGCTGGCTCGGCTACGGCGGCAGCAACTCGCCGCCGGCTCAGGCCCGGGCAGGTGCAACGGGCAGTACGCGTCGGGTGTGCGCGGCGAAGCTGCCCGCTGTTGTACTTTCGCTGGCCTTCCCCACTTTCCCACTCATTTCGCGCCCGGTCTTTTCATGATCCGACCTTTTCTGCGCCAGTTGCAAGCCGTAGCCGTCGGTTTGCTGCTCTCCGTTCCCAGCCTAGGCCAGTCAACGGCAGCGCCGCAGACGCCCGCGCAGTTTCTGGGCTACGCGCTCGGCAGCCGCTTCACCTACCACGCCGATGTGCTGCGCTACGCCGACTACCTAGCCCGGCTCTACCCCGAGCGGCTGCGCGTGCAGCCCTACGGCAAAACCTACGAGGGCCGGCCGCTGGAAGTCGTGCAAGTAGCTTCGGCCCGCAACTTGGGCCGCCTCGACGACATCCGCCGCAGCAATCTGCGCCGCACCGGCCTCGAAACTGGCCAGCCCGACGCCGACCAGCCCGCCGTGGTCTGGCTTAGCTACAACGTGCACGGTAACGAGGCCGTGTCGTCGGAAGCGGTGCTGCAGGTGCTCTACGACTTCGCCAACCCGCAGAACGCCGACGCGCAGGCCCTGTTGGAGAAGGTGGTGCTGCTCATCGACCCTTGCGTGAACCCGGACGGCCGCGAGCGGTACGTGCAGTGGTACGGCCGCGTGGCCGCCGCGCCCACCAACGCCGCCCCGCTGAGCTGGGAGCACCGTGAGCCGTGGCCCGGCGGCCGCTACAATCACTACCTCTTCGACCTGAACCGCGACTGGGCCTGGCAGACGCAGCGGGAAAGCCAGCAGCGCATTGCCCTCTACAACCAGTGGCTGCCGCAGGTGCACGCCGATTTCCACGAGATGAGCCCGGATGCGCCGTACTACTTCTCGCCCGCGGCCAAGCCCTTCCACGAGGACATCACGGCCTACCAGCGCAAGTTTCAGAACCGCATCGGCGACTACAACCGGCAAACCTTCGACAAGAACGGCTGGCTGTACTTCACCCGCGAAACCTACGACCTCTTCGCGCCCAGCTACGGCGACACCTGGCCGTCCTTCAACGGGGCCATCGGCATGACTTACGAGCAGGGCGGCTCGGGCCGGGCCGGCGTGCGCTACGTCAAATCGGACGGCGACACGCTCACGCTCGCCCAGCGCATTGCCCACCACCACGCCGCCAGCTGGGCCACCATCCGCGCCGCCGCCGACCACCAGCCCGAGCTGCTGAAGGAATTCGGCCAGTACTACGCCGATGCCCGCCAGAAGCCGCGCGGGCAGTACAAAAGCTTCGTGGTGAGCGGCCCGGCCGAGCGGCTGGCGCCCCTGGAAGAGTACTTGCGCCAGCAGCAAATTGAGTTCGGCCACCTGGGGCAGAAGCAAAAAACCAACGCCTACAACTACACCACCGGCCGGCGCGAAGCCGTGACCCTGCAGCCGCAGGACGTGGTGGTGAGTATGTACCAGCCCAAATCGACGTTGGTGAAAGTGCTGTTCGAGCCGCAGTCGGCCCTGGAAGACTCCCTGACCTACGACATCACCGCGTGGTCGTTGCCCTACGCCTACGGCCTGCAGGGCTACGCACTGACGGGTAAGTTGTCGGGAAAAGAGGGGGCAGCCGGCAGCAAGCCGCAAGCCAAAGCGGCTGGGCTGGCAACTGACAACGCACAACCCGCCGCCAACACGCCCTACGCCTACATTGCCCGCTGGAACTCCCTACGCGACGCCCGCCTGCTGGCGGCGCTGCTGCAGCGGCAGATTCGGGTGCGGGTGGCCTACCAGCCCTTTGAAGCCGGCGGGCGCAAGTTTCAGCCCGGCGCGCTCATCGTTACCCGCGGCAACAACGAGGGCCTGGCCCGCCGCTTCGACGCGGTGGTGCGCCAGCTGGCCGATTCGGTGGGCGCCGAGCTAACGGCGGTGCAGACCGGCTTCGCCACCACCGGCTCCGACTTGGGCTCCAGCAACGTGCACAGCGTGGGCCGGCCCAGCGTGGCGGTGCTGGCCGGCGCCGGCGTCGACCCGTCGGCTTTTGGCGAGGTCTGGCACTTCTTCGAGCAGCAGCTGGGCTACCCCGTCACCGTGCTCGGCACCGATTACTTCGCCTCCGTGCCGCTGACCAAGTTCGACGTGCTCATCCTGCCCGACGGCAACTACGCCGACGCCCTGCCCGAGCGACAATTGGAGAACCTCAAGACCTGGGTGCGCGCCGGCGGCCGCCTCATTGCCCTGGAAGGCGCCATGGGCTACCTGGCCGGCAAGAAGGACTTCGCCCTGAAGGCCAAAGCGCCCGATACCACCCGCACCCGCAAGCCCGACCCGACCCGGCAGCTGCGCCGCTACGCCGCCGCCGAACGGGAGTCGCTGCAGGAGCTGGTGCAGGGCAGCGTGTACCCGGTGCAGCTCGACAACACCCACCCCCTGGCCTTCGGCTATGGCGAGACGTACTACGCCCTGGTGCGCAGCCCACTGAATTACCAGTACCTCGGCGAAGGCAGCTGGAACGTGGGCGTATTACGCAAGGGGCAAGCTGCGGCGGGCTTTACCGGCAGCCAGGCCCGCCGCAAACTCTCCGATACCGTGGTACTGGGCGTGCAGGAAATGGGCCGCGGCCAAGTCGTGTACCTCGGCGACAACCCGCTGTTCCGGGGCTTCTGGCACGCAGGCAAGCTCTTGTTCAGCAACGCGGTGTTCTTCGTGGGCCAGTAAATTGGCGAAAAGACCAACAAAAAGCCCCGCCAGATTGCTCCGGCGGGGCTTTTTGTTGTCCAAGCAACGAGGCTTAGTTCACTACGTCTTCGGCTTTGTTGCCGACTTTTTTGGCGCCTTTCTTCACGGCGTGGCCGGTTTTCTGGGCTCCTCTCTTCACCACGTGGCCCGTTTTCTTGGCGCCCTTTTCTACGCCGTGCGCGGTAGCATCTACGGTGCGGCCGGCCTTGGTTTGCGAGGGAGCGGTTTGGGTAGGCGTATCTTGGGCCGAGGCCGTCAGGCTGGTCAGCGCTACGGCGGCCAGCAGCATCATGAGCTTTTTCATAGGAGGTCGAGGTCAGGAGTTAGGTGACCTGCCTTCTACGAACGGCCTGTCCGAAGGATGCCCGCGGCGGGGCTGGGGCGGCGCGCATTCAGCAAAACTTCATCCGGTGCGGGCGGCTACGGCAGCAGCAGCGAACTGTCGCCGTAGCTGAGGAAGCGGTAGTCGTGCTGCAGGGCGTGGTCGTACACGCGGCGCCAGTCGGGGCCGAGTAGGGCGGCCACCAGCAGCAGGAGCGTGCTTTCGGGCTGGTGGAAGTTGGTGATGAGGCCCTGCACCACGCGGAAGCGGTAGCCCGGCGCAATCAGCAGTTGGGTGCTGGCCTGCGCCGCGTCGTCGCCGCGGCGCTCTAGTTCCGTCAGCAAGGCTTGCAGGGCGGTGGCGGTGGGTACATCCTCCCGCCCTTCGTAGGGCTCCCACTGCTGCACCTGCCCGCTGAGGCTGCCGCCGCGCGCCACTTGGCACCCCAGCCAGTACAGGCTTTCGAGGGTGCGCAGGCTGGTGGTGCCCACGGCAATGACGGGCCGCGGCGCATGCGCCAGCAGCTGCTGCAGCACCGCCCGCGTGGCACTGATGGGCTCGGCGTGCATGGGGTGCTCAGCCATGCGCTCGGCCTTCACGGGCTGAAACGTGCCCGCGCCCACGTGCAAGGTCAGCTGCGCCGACTGAATGCCGCGCCCCGCCAGCTCGGCCAGCACGGCATCGGTGAAGTGCAGGCCGGCAGTGGGGGCGGCCACGGCGCCGTCGTGGGCGGCGTACACGGTTTGGTACCGCTCATCGTCTTGGCCGGTGGCTTCGCGGCCGAGGTAGGGCGGCAGCGGCAGCCGGCCCGCGCCGGCCAATACCTGCGCAAACGGCAACTCGGCGGGCTGCCAGCGGAAGCGAATCAGCGAGCTGCCTTCTTCGGCGGCCACGCGCTCGGCTTCCAGGGTGGCCGGCTGCCCGTCGGGCGTGCTGAAGCTAACCTGCACCGGGCCGGTTTTCCAGCGTTTGCCGTTGCCCACGAGGCAGCGCCAAGTGCACTCCGCGGTTTGCTGCATAGCCGGCTCGATGGCGCGGTGCGGGGCCACCGGCTCCAAGCAAAATAGCTCGATCTGTCCGCCGGTGGGCTTGTGCAAGTAGAGCCGAGCGCGCACCACTTTGGTGTTGTTGAACACCAGCAGCGCATCGGGCGGCAGCAGCGCGGGCAGCTCCCGGAAATGGTGGTCGGCCAGCGCGCCGCTGCGGTACACGAGCAAGCGTGAGCCGTCACGGTCGGGCAGGGGCGCCGGAGCAATGCGCTCGGCGGGCAAGGCGTAGGTGTAGTCCAGGATGGAAATCTGGCGCGGATCGGCAGCAGGCGGGGTATTCATGGTGCGCAAAGGTAACCTCCGTACGGACGATGCCGCGCCAGCGCCCAAGAAGCCGGCATCACACCCAGCTCCCAGTGCGGAAAGGTCGTCCCTTCAGCCGCCGTTCACCCCAGCGTCCTTGCGAGCGGAGCGCGGCACCCGCAGGAAGGCGTAGCCAATCCTTCCTCCAAGAGCACCGCCTCTACAATACCTGCTACCCGAAAACGCCCCCGCCCGAAACCAGCGTCACTTGGTTTCAGGCGGGGGCGTTTTAAGTCTGTGCCAGCTGTAGCGTTGTGCTGCGGGAGGAAGATTTGATTCGTCCTCGCAATGACGGCTGATGCTTTGGTATCGAGGTGAGCGTGGTTACCGCTGGAATATCAGCAGGTGCTGCTGCGGCAGGGACTTGTTGTTCTCCACGAACTTCAGACCCACGGCTTCCATCTCGCGGCGGGCCTGCTCCTCACTCATGCGGTGAATGCGCTTGATGGGCAAATTCGGGTCTTCGGCGCGGTATTCCACCAGGGCTACGCGGCCGCCGGGCTTCAGGGAGTTGCGCACGGCACGCATCATCTCGCGCGGGTGGTCAAACTCGTGGTAAGCGTCGACGATGAGCACCAAGTCGAGGGTGCTGGCGGGCAGGTTGGGGTTGCGCACGGTGCCGAGTACGGGCTCCACGTTGGTGATGCCGCGTTCTTTGCTGGCCTCGCGCACTTTTTCCAGCATTTCGGGCTGAATATCGACGGCCAGCACCTTTCCTTGGGGAACCAGCGGGCTCATGCGAAAGGAGAAGTAGCCGGTGCCGGCGCCAAGGTCAGCTACCACGTCGGTGGGCTTCAGGTGCAGGTTGCGCAGCAGCACGTCGGTGCCTTCCTGCTGCTGGCGGTCGGAGCGTTCCAGCCAGGGCGCGGCCTCGTGGCCCATCACGTGGGCAATCTGCCGGCCCATGTAGTACTTACCGATGCCATTGGGGTCCTGGGGAGCTTTGCGCTGGTAGCCGGCGGTGTCAGGGGCGGCGCCGAGGCGGCGCTGCGCGGCTAGGCCCGCGCTGCTTTCCGCAATGGGCGTTTGGGTGCACGACCAAGCCAGGGCGGGAGCCAGCAAAGCCACTGGCAGGCGAAATCGGAACGGAATGAGCATAGGTAAGTGCAAAGAAAGCGGCATTGGGCTAACAGCGCACGTACCGAGTACGTTCGCGGCCCAGGATTAACCCTGGCCGCGCCGGTGCCGTATGGCCTGCCAACGCCGCCCGCGAGCGGTTTCGTTCGTCCGTGTATAATTTGCGGCCGTAGCACTGCTGACAGCGCCTTTCTTTCACCTCTTTCCTTTTTCCAGATGAAGCACTTTGCCCACCTGTTCGGCCAGCTTGCCAGCGCCGCGCTGGTTGCCTTGGCTCTCACCGGCTGCGGCCGCGGCGACTACGCCATGCTGCCCAAAACCAGCCCCTACCACGAAACCCACACGGCCGCGCGCGTGGCCCCGGCGCCCCAGCCCGTAGCCGTGGCTGAACCCGCCGCCGAGCAACCCGTCGCCCCGGCCGCCGTGGTGGCCGCGCCAGTAGCCGAGCCCGCCGCTCCCGCACCGGCCGCTAAGGCCGCTACCGTGGCTGCCAAGCCGGTTACCAAGCCCAGCTTTGCGCAGCAGGTACTGGTGAAGAAAATGCTGCACAAGGCCGAGAAAATGGCCGCTAAAACCCAGCTGAAAAAACACCAGAATGCCGCTTCCGCCGAGCAGGTGCAAGCGCAGAGCCATCTGCGTTTGGGCATCATTCTGCTGGCCATCGGTCTGATTCTGGCCCTGTTCTCGGGCATCAACGCTATCTTCGGCGTGCTCGGCACCATTGCCATCATCATCGGCATTGTGCTGCTGGTGCTCTGGTTGCTGGAGCAGGTATAAACGGCCCGACGCCCTTAACTAAAAAAGCCCCGGCTGCCAGTGCAGCCGGGGCTTTTTGCTGTTGCGCGGGGCAACTTAGAGCGTCTTGGCGTAGCTGCCGTTCTTCGGCTGCAGGCCACCCGTCAGGATGCGCACGAAGTCGATAATCACCAGCACGAACAGGGCAATGGCGGGGATGATCAGGAAGCTGGTCACAGCCAGGGCAATGTAGAGGATGCCGCGGCCGGTGTAGCCCAGGTAGAAGCGGTGCACGCCCAGGCCGCCCAGGAAGAAGCAGAGCAGGGCAGCGGTCAGCTGGCTTTTGCCCGAAGCCATCGGCGAAGCGGCGTTGGCTTTCTTAGCGGCCTTGTGCATGGCCTTCAGCGTAGCCTTGGCTTCTTTGATTTCGGCGCGGGTCGGAGCGGCTTTGGTTTCGGCTACCGACGAAGCCTTAGCGGCTTGCGTGTGGGCGGCGTAGGTGCGGGCCGTGTGGCGCTTGGCAGCCACCGGGGCGGCGGCCGTCGAAGCCGTCAGGTCGGCGGCGGGAGCAGCGGCTTCGGTAGCGGGCGCGGCGGTTTCGGTTACGGGCTCAGCCTTTACTGCGGCGGTGTAGGTGGCGCCGTAAGGAGCCGAGTTGCGGAACGTGTAGCTTTCCTTGCTGCACGAAGCGAGGGTAACAATGGCCAGAGCGGTGGCGAAAAGGGAGGAAAACTTACGCATTGGATGTGGTTGGAAAGGGAAGGAAAAGAGGAATGAAAAAGCCGTTAAGTCAATTTTAGCTGGTAGAGTTACCAAAACTTGGCGGCAATATAGAATGAAATATTGCACGTCAAACCATGCTCAGATTAAAGTTTATATCACATAAAAGGGGGATGCTGCCACCGAAAGCCCAGAAAATTCCTAGTTAAGTTGCAGGTTTTTTAATGCAAAACTCCCCCGGGCTAAGTCAAGTCGACCAGCCCGGGGGAGTTCAGTTTGCTCGCGACGAAGCAGTTACATCGGGTCCACGTCGGCCACGAAACGGGCCTGGCGGAAGTCCTTGTCATCGCGCATCAGGTTCAACGACTCCAAAATCTGCGCTTTGGCGTGCTTGAGCACGGTATGCTCCCGGCTGAGCTTGATGGTAATTTCCTGCAAGTAGAAATTCCGGATGCGGAAGATGTAGGGCGCTTCGGGGCCCAGCACGGCGTCGCGGCCGAGGCGGTCGACCAGCTCCTGGGTCAGGCGCACGGCTGCGTCGAGGGCTACGCGCTCCTCCACGTGCTTCACCGTGAGCTTGATGACGCGGGCAAACGGCGGGTACATATGCTCGCGGCGCTGGGCAATTTCGTACTCGTAGAAGGCCACGTAGTCGTTACGCATCACCTTCTCGAAAATCTGCTGCTGCGGGTCGCCGGTCTGGATGATGACCTTGCCCTTCTTGCCTTTGCGGCCGGCCCGCCCGCTCACCTGCACAAACATCTGGTAGGCTCGCTCGTGCGCCCGGAAATCGGGGTAGTGAATGATACTGTCGGCATTGATGATACCCACCAAGCTCACGTTGCCGAAATCCAGGCCCTTGGTCACCATCTGCGTGCCCACCAGCACGTTGGTGCGCTGCTGCTCAAAGTCGCTGATGATCTGCTGGTAAGCATTTTTAGCGCGGGTCGTGTCCAGGTCCATGCGCTGCACCTGGGCCTCGGGCAGCATCAGCTTCAGGTCGTCCTCGATGCGCTCGGTGCCGAAGCCAATGGCCTTGATAGCCCGGGAGCCGCAGGCCGGGCACTCGCGCGGCATCTGGTCGTGGTGGCCGCAGTAGTGGCAGCGCAGCTCGTGGGCGTGCTTGTGGTAGCTCAGGCTCACCGCGCAGCTTTTGCACTTCGGAATCCAGCCGCAATCGAGGCAGCTGATGAATGGCGAGTAGCCGCGGCGGTTCTGGAACAGAATTACCTGCTCGCCCTGGCTGAGCTTGCCTTCGATGGCGGCCGTTAGTTCGGGGGTGAAGTGGTGGGTAGGCTTTTTCTGGCCCTGAGCGGCGTTGCGGCGGGTGTCAATCAGCTCGATGTCGGGCAGACCGGCCTCGCCGAAGCGCTTGGTCAAGGACACCAAGCCCCAGCGGCCGGCGCGGCACTGGTAATAGGTTTCGACGGAGGGCGTGGCCGAGCCCAGCAGCACCTTGGCGCCCTGAAACGTGCCCATCATTAGGGCCACTTCGCGGGCGTTGTAGCGCGGGGCCGGGTCGTACTGCTTGTAGCTCGATTCGTGCTCCTCGTCGACGATGATGAGCGAGAGGTTGTCGAAGGGCAGGAACACGGCCGAGCGCACGCCCACGACTACCTGGAAGCGGCCCGACAGTACGCCGTTCCACACTTCCACCCGCTCGTTGTCGGAAAACTTGCTGTGGTACACGCCCAGGCGCGAGCCGAACACGCGCATCAGGCGGGTCACAATCTGGGCGGTGAGGGCAATTTCGGGCAGCAGGTACAGTACCTGCCCGCCGCCTTCCAGGGCCGAGCGGATCAGGTCGATGTAGATTTCCGTTTTGCCGGCGCCCGTCACGCCGTGCAGCAGCGTGATGTCCTTCTGCCCAAACGAGTCCATGATTTGGTCGCGGGCCGTGGTTTGGGCTTCGCTCAGGGCGAAAGGCATCTGGTTCCGGTCGTTTTCATCGAGCGGAAAGCGCGACACAATCTGGTCGAACTGCTCCAACACGCCGTTTTTGATGAGCGTGTTGACGGCGGAAGGAGAGAGGTGCGGACTGCTGGTCAGCGCGGCCTTCTCGATGCCGCTGTGGTTAAGGTGCTCGTTTTGGTACACCGGCACGCGCTGGATGTAGCGCATGAGCACGTCGAGCTGCTTGGGCTTGGCGGCCAGCTGCTCAAATAGGCCTTCCAGCGCCGCTTCGGCCACGAAGTGGTGGGCCAGGCGTACTTTCTTCACCACCTTGGGCGCGTACTTGTCGGCAATGTGCTCGAAGAGGAAAATAACGTCCTTCTGAATCAGGCTCTTGATGACCTTGTGGAAGGAGTTGATTTCCAGGATTTCCCCAACCTCGGAAAACGTCAGCGCTTTGCCGTCCTCGGTACCCAGCGCGGCCACGATGCGCTGTTCCTGCTCGGTGAGCGGGTAGGGCGTGCCTTCGGAAAGGTACTGCGGGTGCAGCTGCACGCGTGATTCGGAGCTGAGCTTGAGCGCCGAGGGCAGGGCCGCGTTGATGACCTCGCCCAGGGTGCACAGGTAATAATCGGCAATCCAGCGAAACAGCTTCAGCTGGGGCTGCGTCACCACCGGCGCATCGTCGATGAATTCCAGAATGTACTTGGCCTGGTAATCCTTGGGCGGCGTCTCGTGCACCGCCGCCACGATGCAGCTCAGCGTCTTTTTCGCCCCGAACTGCACCAGCACCCGCCCCCCGATGACGACCTGGTCGTTCAGCTCGAAAGGCACGCGGTAGGTATAGAGCTTGGGCAGCGGCAGGGGCAGCACCACGTCGGCAAACAACGTGACGCGGTCCGCGGGCGCGGCGGTGGGCTCGTCGGCAGGGAGGGCAAAGAGGTGAGTCTGGGACACGGCAGGGGCAACAGCGAACAGCAAAGATAGACCGCCGAGGGGCTAAGATTGTTCGCCGATTGCCAAGATGGCGTCCTTGCGGCGGCCACATGAAAGCATGGCTATTTCAGCATGTTGCGGCTTTTCAAGGTGTTGTGTTGCCGCGCCTCAAGCAGGCGTTTACGCGGGCAAGCCCGCCGCCCGAATCTGTGCCAGCGCCTCCGTTACGCTCGTCACGGGCTGCTGGCAGGCGTGGTGGTAGCACACGTAAATCGTCGTTTGCCCGCCGGTCGCGCCGCGCCCTTGCAGCAAGGGCAGGGTACTGGCCGTGGTGGTGCCCGTCAGCACCGCGTTGGGCAGCAAGTGGCGGCTCAGCTCCCGCCGGAACGCCTCCGCTTCCGGCCCGACTATGGCCACCTCCGCCAGCGGAGCCAGCAAGCTCAGATAAAGCGAAGCCCAACCGGCCAGGTGTTGTGGCTCCTGCACGGCCAGGGCCTGCGTGGCGGCTAGCATGGCCGCGGCCCGTTCGCGCCACTCCGCGCGGTCGAGCAGCGTGCCCAGCTGCAGCAGGTTGTGGGCCATGACGGAGTTGGAGCCAGGAATTACGTTATCGAACAGCTCCTTTTTGCGAGCAATCAGCGCTTCGGCGGTGGCGTCGGTGTAGAAGAAGAGCGGATCGGCTGGGTCGTGAAAATTAGCCAGCACATATTCCGTCAATTCCTCGGCGCGCCGCAGCCACTGCTCGGCGAAAGTAACTTCGTAGAGGGCCGTATACGCATCGATGAGCAGCGCGTAGTCCTCCAGAAAGGCTGGAATAGTGGCCCGACCATGTTTGGTAGTGCGCCACAGCCCGCCGCCGGCCCGCCGCAGGTTCTGCTCGATAAAGTTTGCGTTCTGCAAAGCTAGTTGCAGGTAGTCGGCTTGGTGAAAAGCCCGGTAAGCATCGATGAGGCCCCGCAAGGCCAGGGCATTCCAGCCGGTGAGAATTTTGTCGTCGAGGCCCGGGCGCACGCGCCTGTCGCGGTAGGCAAGCAGCTTAGCGCGCCAGCCCTGCACCAGCTCGGCCACCACGCCCGGCGTGAGCTGGTGGGCCTGGGCAAAGTCCGTTTCCGAGTGGCGGCGGTGCAGGATGTTGCGGCCGTGCTCCCAGTTGCCCACGGCGGTGCAGCGGTAGTAGTCGATGGCCAGCGGGGCTTCATCGCCCAGCGCCTCGCGCAGCTCGTCGAGGGTGTAGACGTAGAACTTGCCTTCCTCGCCCTCGCTGTCGGCGTCGAGGGAAGAATAGAAGCCGCCCTCGGGGCTGAGCAGCTCGCGCCGGAGCCAGCCCACCGTTTGCGTCACCACGTCGCGGTACAGCTCGTCCTGGGTGAGCTGGTAGGCTTCGGCGTAGAGGCTCAGCAGTTGCCCGTTGTCGTAGAGCATCTTCTCAAAGTGCGGCACCAGCCACTCGGCGTCCACGCTGTAGCGGGCAAAACCGCCGCCAACCTGGTCGTACAGCCCGCCCCAGGCCATTTCGCGCAGGGTCAGCTCAGTTTGGCGCCGCTCGACGTGGTTGCCGGTCAGGGCATGGGCACGGAGCAGAAACCGCCAGATAACCGGCATAGCAAACTTTGGGGCTTTGGACGTACCGCCCAGCTTGGTATCGAAGCCCTTTTCCAGGTTGCGCAGCAGTTGCTGCAGCTGCAGGCGCGACAAGCCCGTCGTGGCCGCTTTCACCCCGTATTTTTCCAGGTCATGGGCCCGCAGCACCCGCGCAAAATCCTCCGCCGACTTGTCCAGCGCCGGGCGGTGCTCGGCCGTGGCGTACGCATTCGAAACCTGCTGCAACAGCTCAAACCACTGCCGCGGCGGAAAGTAGGTGCCGCCGTAGAAGGGCTTGGCCTCGGGCGTCAGAAACACGTTTAGCGGCCAGCCGCCGCCCACGCCCATGGCCTGCACGGCGTCCATGTACACCTGGTCCACGTCGGGGCGCTCCTCCCGGTCCACTTTGATACACACAAACCGCTCGTTCATCACGCGCGCAATCTGCTCGTGCTCGAACGACTCGCGCTCCATCACGTGGCACCAGTGGCAAGCGGCGTACCCGATGCTGACCAGAATGAGTTTTTGCTCGTCCCGGGCCCGATTCAGCGCTTCTTCGCCCCAGGGGTACCAATCGACTGGGTTGTGGGCGTGCTGCAGCAGGTAGGGACTGGATTCGTGGATCAGTCGGTTGGGCCGGGTAGCAGGGGGCTGGGTAGTCATAGGCAGGAGGCAAAAGTGGGGCGGGCCGCTCAGCTACAGTACGAGAAACCAGCCAAAAACAACAAACCCGGCCAGCAGGGACCGGGTTTGTTGTTTCTAACTGGCAGCGGGCTCGTCGGGCTTGCGGCGCGGCGGCCGGCTCCGGCGTTTAGGCGCCGCGGCCGGCTCGCTTGGTGCTTCCGGAGTCGGGGTTGGCGCTGGCGTCGCTTCGGCCGCGGGCGGGGTAGATGGCGCCGGTTTGCGGCGCGGGGCTGCCCGGCGCCGGGGCGCGGGCGTTTCCGGCGCGGGGGCTGGCTCCGTGGCCGAGGTTTCTGGCGCGGCAGCTTCCACCATAGCCGGTAGCTCAGGCAAGGCCGGCGCGGCGGGCAGCGGGAGGCTTTCCGCCCCGGCGTCAAGAGCCGGCGTGACCTTGCTGGGCTTGCGCGGGCTGCGGCTGGCACGACGCGGCTTGGCACGCGGCGTTTCCTCGACTGGGCTAGCCGCCTCGTCCGAAGCCGCCGTCGGCGCTTCACCAGTGGCAAAATCTGCCGGTGCGGCGGGTGTTTCGTCAGGAATTGCTACCGCCGGGGCGCCCAATGCCGACTCCGCCAACGCAGGCGCTTCTGCCGGCAACAGGGGGGCAGCCGTAGACTCAGCCGCAGGTTCGGAATTCGCCGCAGCATCTTGGGCCGACGCTTCCTCAGTAGCAACGGGTTCGGCATACAGTGCCGGCTTTTTCCGCTTCGAGCGGTTGCGCCGCTTGGCTGCCGAGGTCGGGATAGGCGCCTCAACGGCGGGCAGCTCCACGGGCGGAAGCGCCGGTTCGGCATTCACCGGCAGTTCAGCTTCGTCGGCCGACGCGCTGGTAGCTGCTTCAGCGTTTTCGGCCGAAGCCGGGACTAGCGCCGTTTCAGCTGCAACGGTAGCCTCAGCGCTTACGGCAGCCTCACTGCCTTCAACCGTGGCTGCGGCCGCATCATCGGCGCCCGTGCGGTTTTTCTTTTTGTGCTTGCGGCCGCCGCGCTTGCGTTTGCGCCGTTTGCCGGCGCCCAGCTCACCCGGCAAGGCCGCTTCGGCTTCGTTGCTGCTGGTTGATTCGCTGGTTTCGAACTCGTCTTCTTCCTCGTCAGCTTCCGCCTCCGCTGACAGGATTTCGGCCCAGGTCGGCTCGGTTACTTTCGGCGGAGCGGCCTCTACGGGTTCCACCGCCTTGGGCGCGGCCGGCGTAGCAGCTGCGTCTTCGTAGCCAACGTCGATTCGCTCTTCGCCGTCGTCCTCATCCTCCGCCGGTGCGGGGGGCGCAGGGGCGGGCAGCGCCGCCAAGCGGTCCTGTACGTCGAGCAGCTCCAAGCGCACGTCCACGTGGCGGCTGAGCAGCCGCTCCAGACGTTTGAGCGTTTGCTCCAGGAATTCGCGGTGTTCCGGCGCGCCTTCGTGCAGCGGCCGGTGGTGCAGCGCCCGCTGAATGCCGTCCCATTCCTGTACGAACTGCTTGAAGCCGGGCTCGAAATACACCCCGGTAAACTTCTCCCACACGTACTGCTCGGCCACGTTCGACGGATGAATCATATCGTCCCCGTAGAAGCGGTAGTCGCGCAAGTCGTCCAGCAGCAGCTCGTAGGCCGGGAAATAAGAGGCACCGGGCAGCAATTCGCTGAGGTAGTGGCAGGCCACCCGCAGCACCGATTTGCTCACCGCATTTAGCGGCAGGGTGTCCTTCAGGTGACGCACCGGGCTGACCGTCAGCACCAGCCGCAATTGCGGATTCTGTTGCCGCAGCAGTGCATACGCTTCGGTCACCGCCGATACAATTTCCTCGGCCGTCAGCAGCTCTTTTTCGAACCGGTCGGCGGGCACTTTGTGGCAGTTGTTCACCACCTCCCCAGTGTCGCGCAGGCGGTAGGCGTAGGCCGTGCCCAGCGTCCAGACCAGTACGTCGGCGCGTCGGGCAAAGGCCGCCGTTTCGCGCACGGTTTCCTCGATGCGCTCCAGCAGGGCAGGGGGGGAGTCAGCCCCCACGCTGGCGTGCAGGTCGTAGCTCTGCCAGCGGCCCCGGGCCTCTACCAGATGCTGCTGCCAATCGGTGTCCTCGCCGGCCACGGCGCGCAGCAAGCGGGCGGCGGCCAGCGGGTTAAATACGGTGCCGAAGGGATTGACTAGCGTCCGAACCTTGTGGTCGGTCAACCGCTCCCCGATGACGTCCGAAAAACACGACCCGATGGTGAGAACCCGCGCCCCGTGGGAGAGCAGCTGCGCGGCAGGTCGAAGGGATAATTCAGTGCGAAACATTAGCAAAAACAGTCCTGGCGGCGGCAACCCGGCGGCCAACCTACGCAACGGCAGGCGGAAGGCCAAACGATGGCGCCGACGCGGCCTCGGGCCAGCGGCGCCACTGGGGCGGGGTGCAGATAAAGCGGCGTACGCGCTTCCGCCTACGCAAGCTAAGGCTTATACGACAAAAAAAGCCCCACCACGAGGGCGGGGCTTTCTAAAAGCGGGGCAGCGGCCGATTACTCAGCTACTACGTTTACGCGAATCTTGTGCTTCACCTCGCGGTGCAGGTCGATGGAGGCGGTGTATTCGCCCACGGTCGACGGGTCCGAGTCGAGGCTGATGCGCTTGCGGTCCACGTCGAAGCCTTTGGACTTCAGCGCGTCGGCAATCTGCAGCGTGGTCACGCGGCCGAAGATCTTGCCCGAATCACCCACCTTGGCGGGGATGTCGATGCTCAGGTCGCCGATGTTGTTGGCCAGGGTCTGAGCGTCGGTTTTCACCTTCTCAGCCTTGTGCGACGCCTGGCGTACGTTCTCGGCTACGATTTTCTTGTTGGTTTTGTCGGCCACTACGGCCAGACCCTGGGGCAACAGGTAATTGCGGCCGTAGCCGGGCTTTACCGTCACGACGTCGTTCTTGTAGCCCAGGCCTTTTACGTCGTCTTTCAGGATAACTTCCATCTTGCGGAGTCGTCGTTAAGGGTAATGGACTATTTCAGCTGGTCAGCCACGTAGGGCATCAGGGCCAGGTGACGGGCTTTTGCCACGGCCTGGGCCACTTTGCGCTGGAATTTCAGGCTGGTGCCCGTGATACGGCGGGGCAGAATGCGGCCCTGCTCGTTCACGAACTTCAGCAGGAAGTCCGGGTTTTTGTAGTCGACGTAGCGGATACCAGCTTTCTTGAAGCGGCAGTACTTGGTGCGCTGCTCCTGCTTGTGGATGCGTTCGTTGGCGAGGCTCATCTGATTACTGGGCTACGGCTTCGGTTTGCTTTGCTTTCTGCGAGTTCAGTTCGCCCTTGCGGCGACGCTCGTTGTAAGCCACGGCGTGCTTATCGAGCACCGTGGTCAGGAAGCGGATTACCCGCTCGTCGCGGCGGTAAGCCAGTTCCAGCACGTCGATAGCGGCGGCGGGAGCGGTGAACTCAACCAGGTAGTAGTACCCAGTCGATTTTTTCTGAATCGGATAGGCCAGCTTGCGCAAGCCCCAGTTTTCCGTGTTCAGGAGGTCGGCGCCATTTTCCTTAAGCACCTGCGTGAACTTCTCGATCGTCTCTTGAACCTGCGCGTCGTTGAGGACGGGCGTCAGTACGAAGACGGTCTCATAGTTTCTGTTAGCCATTGCGGAACAGAGAAAAAGTAAGTGAGACGATGAATGAGCCGGCAAAGGTAAGACTTTTACCAATTCGACCAGCCTGTGACTGACAAATAATTTACCGAAACAGTTCGACAAACTTCTGATTACCAACCCGCAAACCTTGGTGGCCGTAGGCGGGTTGAAAGCACGAGAGCCAAGTGGCGTCGGAAACTAAGTTGGATGTTTCGGAGGCCAACCTTTTATACCTATATATAATAAGGTGTAAACGAGGCTTTTTAGAATGGTTCTAAGTAGGCTGAATAGGCCGAAAATTAGCCTAGGCTGGTTTGTTCTCTGGCATTCGTGGGCTACATTTGTGGCCCTAAAGCACCCTGCTTTTACGTTTTTCCAGCACGTTTTGCAATGAGTAGCTACCGACTACGTCCTTTTTCACACTGGCTTCTCGCTCTGTTCCTGACGTTTACTGCCGTTGGCCAAGTGGCCGCGCAGGATGCCGCTACGGTGAGCAAAGAAGGTGTGACGCCCGGGGCCACGGCCGCTGCTGCCCCCGCGGCAGCCGCTGGCAGTGCCGCCGGTGCCGGTGATGCCGCCGCTATTGCGGCCGGCGACGCCCTCTTCAAAGGCAACTGCGCCCAGTGTCACGCCGTCAATGACGTCGTAGTTGGTCCGGCTCTGGCTGGCATCGACAAGCGCCGCCCCCTGCCTTGGATTATCAAATGGGTGAAGAACTCCAGCAAGGTTGTCGCCAGCGGCGACGAGTACGCGGTGAAGCTCTTCAACCAGTACCAGAAGCAGCAGATGCCCAGCTTCGCCCTGAGCGACGCTGAAATCACCTCCATCGTGGCTTACGTGAAGTCGCAGGAGGGCGCTGCCAAAACGCCGACCGCCCAAGGCCAGCCCACGGCTGATTCGGGCCAAACGGCTGCCGCCGGCGACGACGCGGCCGGCTCGGGCAAGTACGTGAACGTCGTGCTCATCGTCCTTATTGTGGTGCTGATTGTGCTGGTGGTAACGCTGGTTATCATCGCCAACATCATGAAGGACGTGCTGCGGGGCCGCAAAGACCTCGACGGCCGCGACGTAGAAATCCTCGAGCAGAAAACCGACTGGATGGGCGTCCTGAAGTCGGGCTGGTTCAAAGGGGTAGTCGGCACGCTGTTCGTGCTGGTGGTGCTCTACGAATCCATCCAGGGCATTATGGCCGTAGGCCTGAGCCAGGGTTACCAGCCGGCGCAGCCCATTGCCTTCTCGCACAAGCTGCACGCCGGGGAGCACCAAATCAACTGCGCCTACTGCCACACCTCGGTGTACAAGAGCAAGTCGGCCAACATTCCCTCGGCCAACATCTGTATGAACTGCCACTCGCAGATCAAGACGACCTCGCCGGAAATCAAGAAAATCTACCGCGCTATCCAGCGCCAGCAGCCGATCCAGTGGGTGCGTATCCACAACCTGCCGGACCTGGCTTACTTCAACCACTCGCAGCACACGCAGGTGGGTGGCATCGAATGCCAGACCTGCCACGGCCCGATCCAGAACATGGACGTGGTGTACCAGTACTCGGCCCTGACCATGGGCTGGTGCATCAACTGCCACCGCGAGACGCCGCTTAACACCAAAGGCAACGGCTACTACGACAACCTGGTGAAGCTGCACAACGAGGCTAACGCCGGGGCTCCGTTCACCGTGTCGTCGAACGGCGGCACCGAATGCTCGAAGTGCCACTACTAATAGGTTGATTGGAACCCAGGAGGCGCTGGCCCAGTTCGGCGCCTCCCGTTCCGCTTTCACGTCGAAACAGAGAAACACTTGGGCCCTGTGACGGCCGCTTATACGTCACCGCGCAGTCCCTAAGTACCCATACACACATGCAAGAGTCGCCTAAGTACTGGAAGGGAATCGAGGAGCTCGAAAACTCGCCGGAGTTTCTGCATAACGCCCTGAGCGAGTTCGGCATTCCGATGAAGGAAAGCCGTCCCTCGACGGACGATACGGTAGCCCCACGTCGCGACTTCCTCAAGCTGATGGGCTTCGGCCTGGCTGCTGCCACGCTGGCTAGCTGCGAAGCACCCGTGCGCAAAGCCATTCCGTACCTGAACAAGCCCGAAGAAGTTGATCCGGGCATTGCTAACTTCTACGCCTCGACCTACTTCACCGGTCAGGACTACAACAGCGTGCTGGTCAAGACGCGCGAAGGCCGTCCGATCAAGCTCGAAGGCAACCCCGAGTCGCCGGTAACGCGTGGTGGCCTGTCGGCCCGCGCGCAGGCCTCGGTGCTGAGCCTCTACGACGGCGCCCGCCTGCAGTCGTTTGCCATCAACGGCAAGCCCGCTGACAAGGAAAAAGTAGACCAAGAGCTTCGCGGCCGTCTGGCTTCGGCTGGCCGCATTGCCATCGTTTCGCACACGATTATCAGCCCGAGCACCAAGCGCGCCATTGCGGACTTCGCGGGCCGTTTCGGCAACGTGGAGCACGTGATGTACGATGCCAACTCGGTATCGGCCCTGCTGCGCGCCAACGGTGGCGTGGTTCCCGGTTACGACTTCAGCAAGGCCTCGGTTATCGTGAGCCTGGGCGCCGACTTCCTCGGCACCTGGATTTCGCCGGTGGAATACGCCGCGCAGTACGTTGTTAATCGCAAAGTTTCGTCGGACAAGCGCAGCATGTCGCGCCACATCCAGTTCGAAACGAACATGTCGCTGACCGGCTCCAACGCCGACATCCGCGCCGCGGTCAAGCCCTCGCAGATTGGCACTATCGCCCAGCAGCTGCACGCCGCCATCGTGGGTGGTAGCATGCCCGCTAAGCCGGCCGATCCGAAGAAGGACATCATGGCCAATGCCCTGTACATGGCGGCCTCGGAACTGAAGGCGGCCGGCAACGGCGGTCTGGTGGTTTCGGGTTCGAACGACGCCAACGTACAGGCCCTGGTAGCTGCCATCAACGCCGCGCTCGGCACCGCCGCCATTAACCCGGCTGCTCCGTCGTACGTGCGTCAGGGCGACGACCAGCGCATGGCCAACTTGGTGAATGGTATCGGCAGCTACGGCGCCGTTATCTTCTACCACGCCAACCCGGTGTACGACCACCCGATGGGTGACAAAGTCGCCGCAGCCCTAGCCAACAAAGGCCTGCTGTCGATTTCGTTTAACCACACGGCTGACGAAACTGGCTCCCTCTGCCAGTACCAGTGCCCCGACCACCACTGGATGGAGTCGTGGAACGACTACGAACCCAAGCGCGGTTTCCTGAGCCTTGCGCAGCCGGTAATTACGCCGCTGTTCAAGACGCGTCAGGCACAGGAAAGCCTGCTGACCTGGGCCGGTAACCCTACCTCTTACTATAACTACCTGCGCAACAACTGGCGCGGTATTCTGGGAGGCAACTTCCAGGCTGGTTGGGACAAGGCCGTGCACGACGGCGTCGCCACCGGTACGCTGCTGCCGGCTCCGGCCGCGCAACTGGCTCCGGCTGGTCAGGCTACGGCTCCGGCCGCTAAGTCGGGCGGCGTTGAGCTGGCCATCTACGAGAAAGTAGCCCTGGGCAGCGGCGCGGAAGCCAATAACCCCTGGCTGCAAGAACTGCCCGACCCGGTATCGAAAGCTACCTGGGGCAACTACGTGACGGTGCCGCGTGCCATGGCCAAAGAAAAAGGCTGGGAGCAAGGCGACGTAGTGAAAGTAACCGCCAACGGCAAATCCCTGGAACTGCCGGTGCTGATTCAACCGGGTCAGGCGCAAGGCACCATCGGCATTGCACTCGGCTACGGTCGCACTAAAGCTGGCATGGTGGCTGACAAAGTAGGCGCTAACGCCTATCCGCTGGTGTCGCTGGCCGACAACGCCCTGAACTACACTGCTACGGCTACTGTCGAAGCTACCGGCTCGCGCGAGCCGCTGGCCCAGACGCAGACCCACCACACCATCATGGACCGCAAGCCGGTCGTGCAGGTGGCCACGCTGGAGCAGTACATCAAGAATCCCAAAGAGGTAACGGAGTACGACAAGATTGCTACGCCGGACGGGCTGGAGAAACCCAGCAAAGTCTCGCTGTGGCAGGACTATGAGTACAAGAACCACCACTGGGCCATGGCCATCGACCTGAACTCGTGCATTGGCTGCGGCTCGTGCGTGGTGGGTTGCCAGGTGGAAAACAACGTGCCCGTAGTCGGCAAGCAGGAGGTTATCAACCGCCGCGAAATGCACTGGCTGCGTATCGACCGCTACTACAGCTCCGATACCCACAAGGACTCGTTTGAGGACAAGGGCAAGCTGTCGACCTACGCTTTGATGGAAGACCCCTCGGACAACCCGCAGGTTATCTTCCAGCCGATGCTCTGCCAGCACTGCAACCACGCTCCCTGCGAAACGGTGTGCCCGGTACTGGCTACCACCCACAGCACCGAAGGTCTGAACCAGATGACCTACAACCGCTGCGTGGGTACGCGCTACTGCGCCAACAACTGCCCGTACAAAGTGCGTCGCTTCAACTGGTTCTCGTACTACTCCAACGAAAAGTTCGAAACCGTAAACGGCCACATGTTCACCGACCTGGGCCGCATGGTGCTGAACCCGGACGTGATGGTGCGCGCCCGCGGTGTAATCGAGAAGTGTTCGTTCTGCGTGCAGCGCATTCAGCTCGGCAAGCTCGAAGCCAAGAAGCAGAAGCGTCGCCCGGTGGACGGCGAAGTGGTTACCGCTTGCGCTCAGTCCTGCCCGACCCAAGCTATTGTGTTCGGTGATTTGAAAGACCCGAACTCGCGTGTGGCCCAGATCTGGCGCCGCGAAGACGGCGAGCGGGGCTTCAAAGTTCTCGATGCCGTCAATACCCAGCCGAACATTACGTATCTGACCAAGATCCGTAATAGCGCCACCAGCGAGTTCTTCGCGCCCGAGGTGGAGAAAGCCGAGAAAAAGGCTGAAGCCCACAACGCCTAAGTCAACACGAACCAATTAACCAACCAATATGCAGCACGTTTCGCCTGTACGCATACCGCTCGTAACCAGCGGTAAGACGTACCACGACGTCACCGAGGACGTGTGCCGCCAGGTAGAGGCCAAGCCGAACGTCCGCTGGATGGCCGCGCTGGCAGTTGCCCTGTTTTTCCTTGGTGTATTCCTCTACTCGGTATACCGCACCTTGTGGTACGGTATCGGGGAATGGGGTCTGAACAAAACCGTTGACTGGGCCTGGGACATCACCAACTTCGTGTGGTGGGTCGGTATCGGTCACGCCGGCACGCTGATTTCGGCGGTACTGCTGCTGTTCCGCCAAAAGTGGCGGACCTCCATCAACCGCGCGGCCGAGGCCATGACCATCTTTGCCGTCATCTGCGCGGCCATGTTCCCGGTGCTGCACATGGGCCGTCCCTGGCTCGCGTTCTGGGTACTGCCGCTGCAAAACACGTTCGGCTCGCTGTGGGTTAACTTCAATTCGCCGCTGCTCTGGGACGTATTCGCTATTTCGACCTACTTCTCCGTGTCGCTGGTGTTCTGGTACACGGGCCTGGTGCCCGACTTCGCTACCATCCGTGACCGCGCCAAAGGCCCCATCGCCCGCCGCGCCTACGCTCTGCTGAGCTTCGGCTGGAAGGGTGGTGCCAAGCATTGGTCGCGCTACGAAACGGTGTCGCTGATTCTGGCCGGCGTGTCGACCCCGCTGGTACTTTCGGTACACACCATCGTATCGATGGACTTCGCCACCTCGGTGGTGCCGGGCTGGCACACGACCATCTTCCCGCCCTACTTCGTGGCCGGCGCCATCTTCTCGGGCTTCGCCATGGTGCTCACCTTGATGCTCATCACCCGCGTGGTATTCAAGCTGGAAGACTACATCACGCTCGAGCACATCGCGCTGATGAACAAAATCATGATGATTACGGGCTCCATCGTGGGCGTGGCCTACATCACGGAGTTCTTCATTGCCTGGTACTCGCAGGTGGAGTTCGAGCAGTACGCCTTCATCAACCGCGCCACCGGCCCCTACTGGTGGGCGTACTGGTCGATGATGACCTGCAACGTGATTTCGCCCCAGCTGGTGTGGATCCGCCGCGTGCGCTACAGCATCCCGATGACCTTCGTGCTGTCCATCATCGTGAACATCGGCATGTGGTTCGAGCGCTTCGTGATTATCGTCACCTCGCTGCACCGCGACTACCTGCCCTCGTCCTGGGCCATGTTCTCGCCCTCCATCATCGACATCGGCATCTACGTGGGCACGCTGGGCCTGTTCTTCACCCTGTTCCTGCTCTTCGCCAAGTTCTTCCCGGTCATCAACATGGCCGAAGTGAAGTCCATCCTGAAATACGGGGTGGACAACGGTCCGACCTACGGCGGCCCCAACACGGGTGCCCAACAGTCGACCTACCGCCCCACCGGCGCTCCTGCCTCCGCCCCCGTAAACTACAACAAGCATGACTAAGCGTTACGCGCTCGGCATCTTCGAGGACGAAGACGTGCTCCTGCACGCCATTGAGAACGTCCGTGCTGCCGGCGTAAAAATCTACGACGTTTTCTCGCCCTACCCGGTGCACGGCATCGACGACGCCCTGGGTATCGAACGCTCCCGTCTGCCGATTGCCGCCTTCTTCTATGGGCTGTGCGGTCTGTCGTTTGCGCTGTGGATGCAGATTTACATGCTGGGTTTCGACTGGCCGATGATTATCGGTGGCAAGCCCCACATCGGTCTGCCCGCGTTCATTCCGGTTTCCTTCGAGCTGACGGTACTCTTCTGCTGCCACGGCATGGTGATTACCTTCTACACCATCAGCGGCCTCTATCCTCGCATGAAAGTGCCGGTGATGGATGTCCGGTCAACTGACGATAAGTTCGTCATGGCCATCGAGCTGAAGGAAGACGCCGACCTGGGCAATCTGACCCAGCTGCTCCGTGCCAACGGGGCTTCCGAAGTGAACGAGAAAGAAATGACCAAAGAATAATGACGCACTCCTTTAAATACGGCGTCCAGGCTTCGGCCATTCTGTTTGCTTCGGTGCTGACTACGGCCTGCAACGATGCCAACAACCCCGGTCTGGAATACGCGCCGCAGATGTACGAGTCGCTTCCGTACGACCCGTTGCGCCAAGTTGATGCTAACACGGTAAACCCGATGGGCATTAACGAGCGCACCCCGGCTGTGGGCACGGTGCCCCGCGGCAAGCTCAACTACTTCGACCATATTGGTAAGGATAGTGTGGGTATTGCCGAGCGTGTGCTGCGCAACCCCTTGCGCTACACCCAGGCCAACCTCGAAGAAGGCAAAGTTCTATACACCCGCAACTGCCAGCACTGCCACGGCGAGCAGGGCGACGGCCAAGGCCCAGTAGGGGTGAAGTTCAAAGGCGTGCCGAATTACTCGCAGGGCGCCTACGTGAACATGAACGAGGGCCACATCTACCACGTCATCCAGTGGGGCAAAGGCCGCATGATGCCGCACGGCTCGCAGGTCAACCCCGAGGAACGGTGGAAGATTGCCATGTACGTCCGCGTGCTGCAGAAGGGCAAAGGCCCGGACGGCATGAGCGAAATGGTACAATCGGAACTCGAACCTTCGGAGAAAACCAATCCTGAAAACACCGCTCCGCTCGGTCAGGCGCAAGCCGACAAGGCTTCGGAAACTCCGGGCCAGGGCGACCAGGCTCGTAACGGCTCGGCTCAGTAATTATGGCAGCAACGCATCATCATCATGAGCCGATTTCGGCAGAGTTCCTGGAGCTACCCGCTTCGGCTCGTCGTCGGTTCATCCTGTTCATCGTCGCCGGGGTCGTTCTGATGGCCATCGGTCTGATCATGGCCGCCATGAACATCGGCGGCCACCACGAAGTAGCCGGCGCGGCCCACGGGGCTGCTGAGCATGGCGCGGGTGCCGGGGCTTCGGCTCACGGCTCCGAGCACGCTCCGATTTGGCTGCGTCGCCTGTTTGCTTCGCTCTGGCAGAGCAACGTATTCTTCCTCGGCATCTCGGCCGTGGGCACGGTATTCGTCGCCATCCACACTGTAGCGTACGCGGGCTGGTCCATTATGGTCCGCCGCATTGCCGAAGCGTTCAGCGCTTGGATTCTGCCCGGTGGCATCATCATGCTCATCGTGTTCTTTGCCAGCGGCCACAACCTGTTTCATTGGCGCACTGAAGGCATTATGGAGCCGGGTCATCCGAACTACGACGCCATCATTGCCGGTAAAGCAGGCTTCCTGAACCTCGGGTTCTACGTAGCCCGCATGGTGGTTTTCATCGCCATCTGGTGGTTCTTCTCCAAGCGTTTGCGCGACCTGTCGCTGCAGGAAGACCAAATTGGTGGTACCGGTTTCTGGGACAAGAGCATCAACGTATCGGCGCTGTTCCTGGTGCTCTACGCCGTGTCGTCGTCGATGTCGGCTTGGGACTGGGTGATGTCGATTGACACGCACTGGTTCTCGACCATGTTCGGCTGGTACGTCTTCGCTTCGTGGTGGGTCTCGGGCATCGCCGGAATTCTGCTGACGGCCATTTACCTAAAGCAAGCTGGTTACCTGCGTTTCCTCAACGCCAACCACCTGCACGACCTGGGCAAGCTGATGTTCGGCTTCAGCATCTTCTGGACCTACGTGTGGTTCTCGCAGTTCATGCTGATTTGGTACGCCAACCTGCCGGAAGAAGCGGTGTATTTCAACCAGCGCCTCGGCGGCTTTGATGGTAAATACACCTGGCTGTTCTTCTTCAACCTGATCATCAACTTTGCCTTCCCCTTCCTGGTGCTGATGACCCGCGACGCCAAGCGTCAGATCATCATGCTCAAGATTGTGGCTACGGCGGTATTGATCGGCCACTGGCTGGACTTCTACATGATGATCATGCCCGGAACATTGCAGGGCGATAGTGGGTTTATCATTGAGATTGGCACGGGCCTCGTGTTCCTTGGTGGTTTCCTGCTGCTGATGACCAAGCGCCTCTCGCAAGCTTCGCTGGTACCGGTAAATCACCCCTTCGTAGAGGAGAGCGTGCATCACACCACGTAAGCCTCGCGCTGTTCGGACGACTGACTTTCACAACGTACAACTAATGATTGCTCTCGGTATCCTGCTGGCGCTGGTGCTTCTGCTGGTCGTTTTCGGCCTTCTGTTCCGGCTCCAGATTCTCACTTCCATTTTCTCGGGTAGCTACGTGCGCCAAGTTGGCCTCAGCAACCGGGTAAATGCCATTCTGATGTTGGTGTTCATGGTGGTTGGTATGGCAGCTTTTGCCTACTCCTTCATCGCCAACTTCGATAAGATGAACCCGCCAATTGCCTCGGTCCACGGCCTCCACACGGAGAAGCTGTTCTGGATTACGATGATTGTTATCGGCATCGTGTTCGTCCTGACTCAGGTAGCGCTGTTCGTGTACTCGTACAAGTATCAGTACCGCGAAGGCCGCCGCGCATTCTTCTACTCGCACAACAACAAAATCGAGGTTATCTGGACGGTAATTCCGGCCATCGTAATGTCGGGCTTGATCTTTGGCGGCTGGAAGGAATGGACCAACATCATGGGTCCGGCGCCGAAAGACTCGGTTGAGCTGGAAATTGTTGGCAAGCAGTTCAACTTCCTCGTGCGCTACCCTGGCCGCGACGGTAAGCTGGGCAAAACCAACTTCCGCCTGATCGACGCTACCAACGAAATCGGCTTCAACCTGAACGATCCTAACTCGCTCGACGACTTCACCGCCGGTGAGGTGCACGTTCCGAAAGGCGTGCCGGTGCTGCTGCACATCCGCTCGCGTGACGTGCTGCACGCTGTGTACTCGCCCCACTTCCGGGTGCAGATGTACGCCGTGCCGGGCATGCCTACCAAGTTCTGGTTTATCCCGACCAAGACGACCGACGAAATGAAGGCGCAGACGGGCAACCCGAACTTTAACTACGAAATTGCCTGTAACCAAATCTGCGGCCGTGGTCACTTCGCTATGAAGTCGACCATCATCGTAGATGAGCCGGACGACTACGTAGCTTGGTACGCCCAGCAGAAGCCGTTTGCTGAACAAAACCCCGACGTACTGGCCGCCTTCAAGAACAAGAAGACGCCGGTGATTGATGAGGTGCCAGCCGTGACCACGGCTGCGCCTGCTGCGACGGAAAAGGCTCAGGCCGCCCTCTAACGTAACTAAAGCACGCTTTTCTGATGGCTGCAACTAATATTCCGACTGGCGGCGCCCACGCGCAGGAGGCACCGCACGTGCAACACCACGCCGCCGGTGACCACCACGACGAGCACGAGCACCACGACCAGCACTGGTTGTTTAAGTACGTCTTCAGCCAGGACCACAAGTGGATTGCTAAGCAGTTCCTGATTTCAGGTATCATCTGGGCTTTCATTGGTGCTACGCTCTCGACGCTGTTCCGCATTCAGCTGGGCTGGCCCGACGCTCAACTCACGTGGCTGGAGCCCCTGCTCGGCCGCTGGGTAGAGGGTGGTAAGCTCAATCCCGAGTTCTACCTCGCCCTCGTGACTATGCACGGCACCATCATGGTGTTCTTCGTGCTGACCGCGGGCTTGTCGGGTACGTTCTCGAACTTCCTGATTCCGCTGCAAGTGGGTGCCCGCGACATGGCTTCGGGCTTCATGAACATGCTCTCGTTCTGGTTCTTCTTCCTGGCCGGGATTATCATGTTCGTCTCGCTGTTCCTCGAAACCGGCCCGGCTGCTGCCGGCTGGACGATTTACCCGCCGCTGTCGGCCCTGCCGCAAGCTATTCCGGGTTCGGGTGCTGGCCAAACGCTGTGGCTGGTATCGATGGCGCTGTTCATCGTGTCGCAGCTGCTGGGTGGTGTTAACTACATCACGACGGTAATCAACCTGCGGACGGCTGGCATGTCGATGGCCAAGCTACCGCTGACCATCTGGTCGTTCTTCCTGACGGCCATCCTGGGTCTGCTCTCTTTCCCGGTGCTGTTCTCGGCTGCTCTGCTGCTGATCTTCGACCGTTCGTTCGGTACCTCGTTCTTCCTGTCGGATATCTACATCGGCGGTGAGGCCCTAAACCACGTGGGTGGTTCGCCCATCCTGTTCCAGCACTTGTTCTGGTTCCTGGGTCACCCTGAGGTGTACATCGTAATCATGCCCGCCATGGGTATCGTATCCGAAGTACTGGCTACGAATGCCCGCAAGCCCATCTTCGGCTACCGCGCCATGATTGGCTCGCTGATTGGCATCTCGCTGCTCTCGTTCGTTGTGTGGGCTCACCACATGTTCGTAACGGGTATGAACCCCTTCCTCGGATCGGTGTTCATGTTCCTGACGCTGATTATCGCCGTGCCGTCGGCTGTGAAGACCTTTAACTGGCTGGCGACGCTGTGGCGCGGTAACATCCGCTTCACCACGGCTATGATGTTTGCCATCGGCTTCGTGTCGCTGTTCGTGTCGGGTGGTCTGACGGGTATCATCCTCGGCAACGCTGCGCTGGACATTCAGATGCACAACACCTACTTCGTGGTAGCTCACTTCCACTTGGTAATGGGTTCGTCGGCCTTCTTCGGTATGTTCGCCGGGGTGTACCACTGGTTCCCCAAGATGTTCGGCCGCATGATGGACGAAAAGCTGGGCTACGTACACTTCTGGCTGACCATCCTGGCTGCATACCTGGTGTTCCTGCCGATGCACTACGTTGGTATTGCCGGTTTCCCGCGTCGTTACTACGCTTACACTGCCTACGAGACGTTCAACCAGTTCGGTGACCTGAACACGTTCATTTCGATTGCCGCCATCATGGCGTTCTTCGCGCAGTTCATCTTCCTCTTCAACTTCGTGTACAGCATCTTCCGTGGCCGCCGCGCTACGGAAAACCCCTGGAACTCGAACACGCTGGAGTGGACGACGCCGGTGGAGCCCGGTCACGGCAACTGGCCCGGCGCTATTCCCGCCGTGTACCGCTGGCCCTACGACTACAGCAAGCCCGGCGCCCCCGAAGACTTCATTCCGCAGCACATTCCGTACTCGCAGACCGTTGCTTCGAACCTGCCGTACGAAAAGGAAATGGAATAGTCTTAGTTGACTAATCTCATGCAGAAGGAGACCCAAAAAAGGGTCTCCTTCTTCTTTTTCAACGGTTTCCGTCGGACCTTTGCGGCGCGAAACACTGTTGCTGTACTGATGGAAATTCCTGCTTTTGCCCGCCGCTTCCGCGCCACGGCGACGCTGACGGTAATGGCCGTGTACGTGCTCATCTTGGTCGGGGGCATAGTGCGCAGTACCGGTTCTGGTATGGGCTGCCCCGACTGGCCGAAATGCTTTGGGCAATGGGTACCGCCCACCGATATAAGCCAACTGCCGCCGAATTATAAGGAAGTGTACACGGCGCAGCGCGTGGCCAAGAACGAGCGGTTGGCCAAAACGCTCAGCAAGCTGGGCTTTGCAGAAGTAGCGGCTAACATTTTTGCGCACCCCACGCAGTACATCGAAACGGATTTCAACCCGACTAAAACTTGGATTGAATATCTAAACCGCCTGACTGGGGCCCTTATTGGCGTATTCATTTTCGCCACGGTGCTAGCGGCCTGGCCCTACCGCCGCCGCGACCCGGCCATCTTCTGGGTCGCAGTGCTCAGTTTCATCACGGTGGGCGTGCAAGGCTGGCTAGGTTCGTTGGTGGTATCAACCAATCTGCTGCCGGTGATGGTGACCATTCACATGGCGTTGGCGCTGGTTTTGGTGGCTTTGTTAATCTGGGCGTTGGTTCGAGCCGATAACCAGCCCCAGAATCTGGCGGCTGCTCAGCCGTTGGCCCCGAGCATGACGGTTGGCTTGGTTGGGTTGGTGCTGCTGACCTTCGTGCAAATTGTGGTGGGCACGCAGGTACGCGAGGATATCGACATGATTGCCTTCGGGCTGAATTACCTGCACCGCGAGCAGTGGATAGGGGAGCTAGGGGGGATGTTCACCGTACACCGCGTCTTCTCGGCGCTGCTGCTGCTGGTTAACCTCTATGTGACGCTTAAACTGTACCAGACGAACGTGGCGACCCTAAGCCGACTGGCTACGGCTACCATGGCTATTATCGCCTTGGAAATCTTGGCGGGGCTGCTGCTGGCTTATTTCGCCATGCCTGCCACCATGCAGCCGGTGCACCTTACGTTGGGCACGCTGCTCTTTGGAGCGCAATTTTTGCTGTTGGTGCGCTACCGGCAAGCGCTAAAAGCCAGCCGCACAGCCGCGTTTCCGGCCGTTGTTGCGTAACTTTGCGGCCCGATTTGGAGCCGAACGGCCGGCTTGTTTGTTTTTGCTGCTGATGACCAAGGCCAGGGCCTATTTCCAACTTCTCAAGTTCCGACTCTCGCTCACCGTGGCGTTTTCGGCGGGTATCGGCTATATGCTGGGCCAGCACGAGTTTGCCTGGCGTATTCACTGGGTTGGGGCTCTTTTGGTGATGCTAGGCGGCCTGCTCGTCACGGGCTCGGCCAATACCATCAACCAGATTTACGAAAAAGACCTGGACCGCCTGATGAAGCGCACGGCCAAGCGGCCGCTGCCGCAGGGTGTACTTTCCGTGCCGGAAGCGTGGGTGTTTGTGGTGGTAACCGGGCTAGCGGGTTTGCTGCTGCTGGGTTGGTACTTCAATCCGCTGACGGCCGCTATTTCGCTGGTGTCGCTGATTCTCTACGGCTTTATCTACACCCCGCTCAAGCGCATTTCGCCGATCTGCGTGGCCGTGGGGGCCATTCCAGGCGGACTGCCGCCCATGATTGGCTGGGTGGCCGCAACGGGGGTAATTACCCCGGAAGCTTGGATTCTGTTCGGCATCCAGTTTATGTGGCAATTCCCGCACTTCTGGGCTATTGCCTGGGTGCTCGACGAGGACTACCACAAAGCTGGCTTCAAGATGCTGCCGACTGAAGGTGGCCGGGACCTACGCACGGCATTTCAGATCATGACGTACACGCTGATTCTGATTCCCCTGAGTTTGCTGCCCTTCTACTTCGGCATGACCAACAACATCTACCCGATGGTGGCGGCAATCTGCGGCGTTTTGTTCTTGATGCAGACCTTTTACCTGATGCGCACTGTTAGCAAGAAAGCGGCTATGCGCATCATGTTCGGCTCTTTCCTGTACCTGCCCATCGTGCAAATAGCCCTGGTACTCGACAAAATGTAAATGGTAGTTCGGGAAAGGGTAGTCGACTTCAGGACGCGGCTACTGATCCGACTGCTGGCTTCTTGTAACTGACTGCTTCAACTTATGCATCCTTCTGAGTCGTTGAACAACAAGCAGGTGGCGCTGGGCGTGCACCCGCTGCGCTTCCTGCTCTGGCTGATGATCATCAGCATCACCATGATGTTTGCTGCTTTCACCAGCGCCTACATTGTGCGCCGGGGCGAGGGCAACTGGCTGGAATTTGACTTGCCCACCGGCCTGCTCATCAATACCGTCATCATTCTGCTGAGCAGCGTTACCATTCAGTGGGCGTGGTTCTCGGCCAAAAAAGACGAAATCGGCCGCGTGAAGACGCTGCTGATGGTAACCTTCGGCTTGGGACTCGCCTTCCTCGTGGGGCAGTACCAAGTGTGGGGCGAACTAATACAAAACAAGATTTTCTTCGGCGGGGCCGACAGCAATCCGGCGGGCTCGTTCGTATACGTGCTCACGGGTGTCCACGGCTTCCACTTGGTTACCGGCCTGATCTTCCTGACGATACTGTTGCTAAAGGCCTTCCGCTACCAAATCCACTCCCGCCAGATGATGGCCATGACCAATGGCACCATCTACTGGCACTTCCTCGGCGGGCTTTGGTTGTACTTGTATTTGTTCCTACTTTTGAACCACTGATTTCGCCTTTTTTCCGCTCTTATGGCCAACCCGACCACGACGCTGACGAACTCGGCGTCCTACGAAGCTCCGCGTAGCGGCACCTGGGACGGCGGTAACGAACCCTTCAAGGTCAGCTATGGTAAGCTGATGATGTGGTTCTTCCTGCTGTCGGATGCTTTCACGTTCGCAGCGTTCCTGACCACCTACGGCATGGTGCGTCACCGCCACCTTGCCTACACGGGCACTGCCGCCGACTTCAAATTCAGCTCTGCCTACTGGCCTATCCCTGAGAAGGTGTTCAATGCCTTCCCCGGCCTGCACGGCATGGACATCCCGCTGGCCTTCGTGGCCTTGATGACCATGATTCTCATCGTGTCGTCGGTGACGATGGTACTGGCCGTAGAGGCCGGCCACCGCATGGACAAGGACGACGTGCAGAAGTGGCTGCTGTGGACGCTGCTGTTCGGCGCCATGTTCCTGGGTTGCCAGGCATGGGAGTGGACGCACTTTATCACCGGTTCGGAGCACGGCCTGAAAATGGCGGACGGCTCGATGGTGTACGGGGCTAACCTGCAGGTAAACGAATACGGCCCGGTGCTCTTCGCCGACCTGTTCTTCTTCATCACTGGCTTCCACGGCACCCACGTATTCTCGGGTCTCTGCCTGCTGACGTACGCCTTCATTGCCACCACCAACGGCACCTTCCACAAGCGCGGCCACTACGAGATGATCGAGAAGATCGGTCTGTACTGGCACTTTGTAGACCTGGTGTGGGTGTTCGTTTTCACCTTCTTCTACCTGATCTAATCAAAGGCGAAGTTGCGAGCTTGTGAAATTGTGAATGGTCGCTTTGCTCTTCACTAATTCACAAGCTCGCAACTTCACTAGTTCTCCGCTCATGGCTCACCACGCTCCCGAACACGAGTACACCGCCGACGGCCACGCCGTGCACGGCAAAGCCAACGTTAAGCCGATCCTGAAGGCCCTGGCCTGGATTGTGGGCATCACTGCCTTCGAATTCCTGCTGGCCTTTACCATGCCGGCCAGCACGCTGCGCAACAGCATCTTCATCGTGCTGACCATCTTCAAGGCCTTCTTCATCGTGGCCGAGTTTATGCACCTGCGTCACGAAACCAAGGGCCTGATCTGGTCGATTCTGGTGCCGATGGCCCTGCTGGTCTGGCTGTTGGTGGCCCTGATTACCGAAGGCAGCGCCGTCGGCGAGGCTATTTTCGGCGCCGCTCACTAAAGATGAGGCCGCAACAGGTTCTGATCCTGGGCCTCCTGCTGCTTGCGCCCGTACTGGCTTTCCTATTCCTGTACGGGTTTGGTACCAACCATTTCGCGCTGCCCACTTACTATCCCGACCGTGTGGACTCCACGCAGGTAGGGGGGAAGTGGCAGCGCGATACGGTTTTTCACCGGGTAGGTGATTTTCGCCTGCAAACGCAGTCGGGCCAGTGGCTGACCCAGCGTGACCTCGACGGGGACGTGTACGTGGCCAGCTTTTTCTTCGCTACCTGCCCGCAGGTGTGCCCGCGCCTGAACACGCAGCTGCAGCGCGTGCAGGAGAAATACCGCAAGGAGCCGCGCGTGAAGCTGCTGTCCTACACCGTCGATCCGCAACACGATTCGGTGGCGGTGCTGGCGGAATACGCCAAGCAGTATGGAGCCATGCCTGATAAGTGGTTTTTCCTGACTGGGCCCAAGGACAGCATCAACCGCTTAGCTCAGCAGGAATACAAAGTCACGGCACCCGGCCCGGCGATGATTGCCGGCACGCCCGGCCTGGTGCACAGCCAGCGGCTGCTGCTGGTCGACCGGGACAAGCGCATCCGCGGCGTCTACGACGGGCTTGACCCGAAGGAAATCGACCGGCTGATGACCGAAATCCGCATTTTGCTTTACACCTATGACCACGAATAACGCGGGTCTGACCTCCGCCCCGGCCACACCACGGGGCTACAAAATCGGGATGCTGGCCCTGGGCTTGATCATTCCCGTGGCGGTAGCGGTGCTCTACTACTTCCCCAACGTGTTCCGCATCGAGGGGGCCGACGTGAGCTTTTTGCCGGCCGTCAACGCCGGGCTGAATTCGCTGACGGCCGTGATGCTGCTGCTCGGCTACTACTTCATCCGCCACAAGGACGTGGCCAAGCACCGCGCGGCCATGGGCACGGCCTTCGTACTGGGCGCCATCTTTCTGGTGTCGTACGTGGTGTACCACTCGCAAGCCGAAACCACCCGTTTCGGCGGGGAAGGGCTGATTCGGGGCATTTACTACTTCCTGCTGCTGACGCACATCGTGCTGGCGGCCGTGACGGTGGGGCTGGTGCTCTTCACGCTGTACTTCGCCCTGACCAACCAGTTTGCCCGGCACCGCCGGCTGGCGCGCTGGACGTTTCCGATCTGGCTGTACGTGTCGGTGACGGGCGTCATCGTGTACTTCATGATTGCGCCGTACTACGCGCATTGAGTTTTCGTAGAGCGTAAAGCCGCGCGGCGGCCGGAACTCTACCCACCCGAAGCTGTTGAGAGAGGTATGAAAAAGTCATTAATTGCGCTGCTGCCGTTGCTGTTTGCCCTACTGCTGGTGCTGAGCCCGCGCCCGAGCCTGGCCCAGTGCACACTCTGCAAAACCAACGTGGAAGCCTCGCGCACCGAGCAAGACGGCTACGACATTTCGGGCCTGAACAAGGGTATTCTGTACATGATGGCTGCGCCCTACATCATGGGCGGACTGGTCGGCTTCTTCTGGTACCGCAACGTGCGCCGCAAGCGGCAACAGACGGCGGATGCTCGCTAAGCCGGCAACCTCGTCGGCGGGGGTGGCGCTGCTGCGCCTGCGCTGCCCGCGGTGTCACCAAGGGCCGTTGTTCACGCACTCGGCACTCAGCCTGACCAAGTTCGACGAAATGCCCGAGAGCTGTCCGGTGTGCGGGCAGCACTACGAGCCCGAAACCGGCTTTTATTGGGGCGCCATGTACATCAGCTACGGCTTGGCGGTGGGCGTGGTAGTCGTAGCCGGGTTCCTAACGTATTTCCTCGGGCACGACCCGAGTACCTGGGTGTACGTGACCGTGGTGGCCGGCTGCATGGTGCTACTCACGCCACTGATGTTTCGGTATGCCCGCGCCCTGATGCTGTACCTGTTTGGCGGTATCCACTACGACCCGGCGGCTGCGGCTCGCCGTTCTGCTGCCGACTGATGATTCAAATGCCGCCCGCTGGCGGCATTTTTGCTTATTGCCGGGCCTACTCCTTGCTGCAGGCCTTTGACTTCTCCACCCGTCCGACCCCGTGCCCCGTTTGTGACCAAGCGTTTTTTGCCGCTGGCCTTGTTGCTGCTGGCTTTGCTGTGTTTTCTGGGGGCATACCTAAGCAACCACGCAGCCGCGCCCGGCATGCTGGTGCGCGCCGACGTAGCCCGCCTGCAACAACAGTTGACGGCGGCCGAGCGCCGCGCTGAGCAGGATGCGGAGACCCTGGCCGTGCAGTTGCTGCGGGGGCAGGGAAGTTTTGCCACGTTGCAGGCTGCGGCGTATCCGACGTTCGTGTTTCGCGACGGGCAGTTGCTATACTGGTCTGAAAACACCATGCGGCCCGACGTGGCCAACGTGAGCCAACCGTTTGGCGACAAGCTGGTGGAAATGCGCTTCGGTAGCTACTTAGCCATCCGGCGGCCGGCGGGGCCCTTCGTCATTCTGAGCTACGTGCCCCTGCGCCGGCAGTACGGCATCATCAACCGCTACCTGCGCGAGGGCGGACGCGTGCTCTTCAAGGGCCTCGACGTGAGCTTGGTGCCCAATGCGCAGCAGGATCGTAGCCTGCCGGCGCTGTTTGCGCACGACGGGCACTACCTTTTCTCGCTGCGCAGCCTGCAGCCCGACCCCATCACCGGCAAATACCTGCCGCTGGCTTTGCTGCTGCTCGGTACCGCGTGCTACGTAGCCGCTTGGCTGACGCTAGCCGGGCAGCTGTTTCGGCGGCGGCAGCCGTGGGCGGGAGCGGCCGCCGTGGTTCTCCCTCTGGCGTTTTTTCGGGCCGTGCTGCTGCACTTCAACCTGCCCTTCGCCTTTATCGAACTGCCGCTGTTCGACCCGAAGCTGTACGCCGCGTCGTGGGTGTCGCCCTCCCTGGGCGACCTGCTCATCAACGCCCTGCTGCTGCTGATCATCGCCTGGTACGCGCTGCTGCTGTTTCGGCGCTACGGGGTGGCGCGCTACGTGCGGCGGGTGCCCGGCAGCACCGGGCAAGCAGTGGTGGCTGCCGTGGCCTGCCTGTGCTTTTTCGGCGGGCTGCTGATGCTTTATTCCTTTTACCTCAGCTCGGTTAGCAACTCCCAGCTGGTGCTCGACGTGACGCAGAGCATCCAGTTTTCGGGTTTCAAGCTGCTGCTGTGCTTGGCCGTTGTGCTGCACACGGGCAGCTACTTTATCGGGTTTTGGTTGCTGACGCAGCTGTACCTGGCCGCTGTGCCGGCCGAGCCGCAGCCTGTGCGCCTGCTCATTCTGGGCGCGGCTACGCTGTTAGTGCTGCCGGTGGGGCTGGCCTTGGGCGAAACCACCGTCGTGCTGCTCGGGCTGACGCTGCTGTTTTTCCTGGTGCTGCGCGTGGCTTCGTTGCGGCGACTGGCCGGCGTGCTGCCCTTCCGGGTGGTGGTGTTCCTGTTCCTGATGCTGGGGCTGAGCGCCAGCGTGGGCTCGTTGGCCTTGTACCAGCACTTCAAGGAGCAGTTGATTCAGAACAAGCAGCGTCTGGCCGGTAACTTGCTTGTCGACAATGACCTACAGGGTGAATTTTTGCTGGCCCAGCGCGCCCACGACATTGCCGCCGACGGCGCCGTCCGTACGCGGCTGGCCAACCGCTTTGCCAATCAGGACGTGGTGCGCCAGAAAATTGCCAAATACTACCTGCGCGGCTACTTCAATAAATACGAAGTGCGCGTGAGCCTGTTCGACGGGCAGGGCCAGCCGCTCAACGAAGCCGACGGCGTGCTGTCGTTGGCCGCCACGCGGGCGCAAGTGCTGCGCCAAGCTACGCCCACCGACCTGCCCGACCTCTACCTGGTGCACGGCAGTACCTTCTTCGATTCGCGTCGCTACGTGGCCTTCGTGCCCGTGCCGACGGTAGCCGGCACCCAGGCCACCGTGCTGCTGGAGCTGACGCTGAAAAAGCTCACGGCCAACAGCGTAGTGCCCGAGCTGCTCGTCGACCAGAATTACTTTCAGCCCGGGCTGGGCAACGAGCTGAGCTACGCCGGCTACGAAAAGGGACGCTTGGTGTACAGCGAAGGTGACTTTGACTACGTGAACGAGCTGCCCGCCACGGCCCTGCGCGACCCGCGCCTCTACGCGGACGGGCTGGTGCTCAACGGGGCGCACCACTTCGGCGTGAAGGGGCCGCAGCAGCGCACCGTGGTGGTGAGCACGCCCACCTACGCGGGGGCCGAGTGGCTGGCCAACTTCTCGTTCTGGTTTTTGCTGCACCTGATTGGCGGCGGGTTGGTGGCGCTGATTCTACTGGCCCTGCGTAACCCGCGGCGGCGCTGGTTTCGCACCACCTTCTCGGCCAAGATTCAGCTGTTCATGACGGTGGGCATCCTGGCCACGCTGCTGGTGGTGAGCCTGGCTACGGCCAGCCTTTTCACCGACAGCTACAAGCGCGACCTGCGCCGCAGCTACGAGCGGCGCGGGCAGCTGGCCCAGGCCAGCATCTTGCGCCAGCGCAGCCTGCTGGCCGACTCCACCAGCCGCGGCCGCCTGGGCCTGCTGGCCGATAACGTGTCGGCCCTGACGGAAACCGACCTCAACATCTACGACGCCCGGGGCGAGCTGCTGGTGAGCAGTCAGCAGCTCATCTTCGAAGCCGGCCTGATCAGCACCCTGATGAACCCCGAAGCGGTGGTGGCGCTGGCCGAGCGCGGGCAGCCGCGTATCCTGCTTACCGAGCGGGCCGGCTCGCTGCTCTTCAACACGCTGTACTTGCCCATCCGGGCGCAGTCGGCCTCGCCGGGCGGCGGGGCGGTGCTCGGCTACGTGGGCATCCCCTTTCTGGACTCGCAGAAGGACCTGAACACCAAGCTCACCGAGCTGACCACGACCATCCTGAACATCTTCACGGTGATGTTCATCGGCTTTCTGCTGCTGACCTTCGTGGCCACGCGGGTGCTCACCCGCCCGCTTAAGCTCATCACCGAAAAGCTGCGCCACACCACGCTCACCGGCAACAACGAGCCCTTGGCCTACGAATCAAACGACGAGCTGGGGCTGCTGGTGCGCGAGTACAACACCATGCTCCACAAGCTAGAAGACAGCAAGCAGGAGCTGGCCATGCAGGAAAAAGAGGCTGCCTGGCGCGAAATGGCCCGGCAGGTGGCCCACGAAATCAAGAACCCGCTCACCCCGATGAAGCTCAGCCTGCAGTTTCTGCAACGGGCCCTGACGGAAAAGCGCGGCAACCTGGAGGAAATGATTGGCCGCATTTCACAGACGCTCATCACGCAAATCGACGTGCTGACGGACATTGCCACTTCCTTCTCCAACTTCACCAACCTGCCCGCCATGCGCCCCGAGCGCCTGGTTATTGCCCAGGTGCTGCGCCGCTGCGTGGCCCTGCACCAGCACGTGCAGCTAGAGGTAGGGCCCGGCGCCGAGGAAGCCAACGTCTTTGCCGACGAAAACCTGCTGGTGCGCACCTTCAACAACTTGCTGCTCAATGCGCTGCAAGCCATTCCCAAGGACCGCCCCGCCGACGTGCACGCCCGCGTGGAGCTGCCCGCGCCCGGTACCGTGCGCATCAGCATTCAGGACAACGGCAGCGGCATCGAGGAGGACGTGCGCGACAAGGTGTTCCGCCCCAACTTCACCACCAAGGAAACCGGCTCGGGCATCGGGCTGGCCGTGGCCAAGCGCGGCATCGAAAGCGCCGGCGGCAAGGTGTGGTTTGAGACGGTGGTAGGGGAGGGCACCACCTTCTTCATCGAGCTGCCGCAGGCGCCGGGGTAGCAGAGTAAGCCTATCTTCGGGCTCCACCGGTTTGGCGCGACCCGGCAGTCGTCGGCGCTACCAGTTTCTTGCCCATCAGCCGCTAGTTGCTCTATGCCAGCTCCCGTTTTGCGCCCTGCCGCGCCGCTTGTCAAGGCCTTTGCCGCCCCGTGGTTCCGCCTCGACTGGCGTACGGGCGCTTGGTTGCTGGTGGCGTTCAGCCTGCTGCGGTTTGCCCTGGTCATGCACGCCAACGTCACGCGCAGCTATCAGGTCGTCGCGCTCATCTTCGTGGCAATGGTTCTGCTGCCCTTCTTGGTACTGACGCGGGCGGGGCGGCAACAAATCGGGCTGCGGTGGCCTGCCCGGTGGCGGGGCGTGTTGCTGGGCGCGGTACTTGGAGCCCTGAGCTGCGCCGTGCTTTTCTACCTTACCACGCTCTGCTTCGGGCTGGGTGAGGGCAATAGTCTGGCGTACATCGCGCAGAGTTATAGCAACCTGCCGCCGGTGCTCACTGAGCAAAACCGCTTGATGTACTTCCTGATTTTCACCGGGCCGAGCATGATTTTCAGCCCCATTGGCGAAGAGCTGTTCTACCGAGGGCTGGTGCACGAGTGTTTTGCCAGCAGCATTGGCGACGGAAAAGCCAGTTTGGCCGACAGCGCGGCGTTTGCGCTGGTTCACCTAGCTCACTTCGGCCTGGTGTACGTGGCGGGCGGCTGGCAGCTGCTGCCCGGTCCGGCGTTGTTGTGGGCGGTTTCGCTGTTTGGGGCCTGCCTGCTGTTTTCGGTGGCATGTCGGCAGAGCAGTTCGGTGCTTGGCGCGGTGGTGGCACATGCCGCGTTTAACCTGGCCATGAACTACTTTATTTTCTGCCACATTCTTCGGTAGCAGCTCATCCGAAGTCAGGCAGACAACCCGGCGGCCGTACCGAGTAGCTGCAAGTGCCGCGGTACCGGGATTTTTCCGCTCGCGCACGACGTTAGGCCGGCTGGGCGTTATTTCGTCCTGTCGAGTGGCCCACCCGCCGCGTTCTATGCCGCATTCCTTACGCCTGATTGTCCGCTTGCTGCTGCTGTTGGCCTTGTTGGCGGGCGGGGCTGCGGGCGTGCGGGCGCAAGTGCGGCCGGGCGCGGTGCCCTCGTCGCGGCGCTGCGCGTGGGTGCGCGTGCCCGCCGGGCGCGACACCACCACGTTCAGCCTCGCCGATACGCTGACGGTGGTGCCCTCCTCGGTGTCGACGGACGGGCGCAGCGTGAGCTACGACGCGCGCACGGATAAGTACCGCATCATCTGGCCCAGCAGCCGGGTGGCCTCGCCCGAGCCCGGGCAGCCCGAGTTGCGCCTGCCCACCAACCGGCCCGATTCGGTGCTCGTCTGCTACCGCGTGCTGCCGGTGCGGCTGGCCGCCCCGCGCTACCGCCGCCCGCGCAGCCTCATGGACTCGCTCAGCTTCGAGAGCCGGCCGTTTATGGGCTACGCCGACCTGGGGCGCAAGGAGCAGATTCTGGCCACGCCGGGCATCAACAAAACCGGCTCCCTGACCCGCGGCATTTCCTTTGGCAACGCCCAGAACGTGTTCGTCAACTCGGCGCTGAACCTGCAGCTGGAGGGCAAGCTCACCGACAAAATCAACCTGACGGCCGCCATTAGCGACCAAAACGTGCCTTTTCAGCCCGAGGGCAACACCCAGCAGCTGCAGGAATTCGACCGCATCTACGTCACGCTCACGCACCCGAATTGGGCTCTGACGGCCGGCGACGTGGTGCTGCGCAACAAGCCCGACTACTTCCTGCGCTTCTACAAAAACGTGCAGGGCGCCGCCGGCGACTTGTTTCTGGGCCAGCAGCTCGGCGCTACCACGGCCGCGCCCGGCGCGCTGCTGCCCAATCCGCAAAATCCTATTCCCATCGGCAGCCCGGGCGTACCGCCGTACCCGGGCGCCCTGTCGGGTATTCCGGGCGGCTCGCCGGCCAATAACCCGGTGACGACGGTGACGGCCTCCAGCACGCCGACGCGGCTGGAAAAGGCCCTGGGCGGGGCCGTGCGCAGCTCCACCACGGCGGCGGCGGGCGTGGCCAAGGGCAAGTTTGCCAGCGTCACCGTCGAGCCCATCGAGAACGTGCAGGGGCCTTACCGCCTGCGCGGGCCCAACGGGGAGCAGTTCATCATCATCCTGGCCAACTCCGAGCGGGTGTACCTCGACGGCCGTCTGCTGGTGCGCGGTTTCGACAACGACTACGTCATCGACTACAACACGGCGGAGCTGACGTTTTCGCCCCGCCACCTGATTACCCGCAACTCGCGTCTGCGCGTCGATTACGAGTATTCCGACTTCAACTACGCCCGCTCGCTTTACCACCTGAACCACTACCAGGAGGCCGGCCGCCTGCAGGTGCACGCCAACTACTACCGCGAAGCCGACAACCCCGACAACTCGCCCAACCTCAGCCTCACCGACGCCGACCGCAACCTGCTGCGCACCATCGGCGACAACGTGGGCCTCGCGGTGACGGCCGGAGCTGATTCGGTGGCCTACGACCGGCGCCAGATTCAGTACAACCGCGTGCGCTACACCGACGCGGCTACCGGCGCCCGGCGCTGGACGTACGCCCTGCTCACCGATTCGACCCGCGGCGTCTACAACGTGCGCTTCACCGACGTGGGCCAGGGCGCCGCCGGGGCTGATTACGTGCTCAGTACCGACCCCACCAAAGTCAACGCCAACGGCCGCGTCTACGAGTTTGTGCCGCCGGTCGACGGCGTGTCGCAGGGGCGCTACCGGCCCGAGCGCCTGCTGCCCACGCCGCTGGAAAAGCAGGTTATTTCGGCCGGGGCCTCTTTTCGCGTCGATTCGACCACCACGGTGTTTGTCGACCTAGCCTCCTCCAAGCTCGACCTGAACCGCTTTTCGCCCGAGGCTGAGCAGGGCCAGGCCATGCGCATCGGCTACGTGATGGAAGGCCGGCCCCTCGGCGGGGGGCTGAGCACGTACCGGCTGGCCGACGGCCGTCCGGCCTACGCCCGCCGCGCCGGTCTGGCCGGGCAGCTGCAGGGCTACCGCCTGCGCACCGCCCTCGACTACGAGTACACTAGCCGCCGCTTCGCGCCCATCGACCGGTACCGCGACATCGAGTTTGACCGCAACTGGAGCACCACGGCCACCCAGCAAAGCAACGCCACCGGTGGCCGCATCTCGCGCGAGGACAACATCTTCAACTTCTCGCTGGGCTTGGTGCGCGACCCGAATAACAGCATCAACTACCGCGTGAGCCGGCGCTACCGGGCCGGCGAGGTCAGCGGCGTGCAGCACTGGCTGGATGCGGCCCAGCGCGTGGGCGACGTGGAGCTGCGCGGCTCCTTGTTTTTGCTCGGCGCCGATGCCGGCCGCAAGCGCAGCTCCTGGACGCGCGGCGAAACCGCCGTGCGCTACCTGCGCGGCCCGGTGCTGCCCGGCTACGCCTACCGCTTCGACAAAAACCGGGTGCGCCTGCCCTCCGGCGACTCGCTCAGCACCGCCAACTACTTCGACGAGCACGCCCTCTTCCTGACCAGCCAGGACAGCGCCAAGACCAAGTTTCGCCTCGACTACACTTTCCGCCGCGACCAGACGCCCGCCGCCGACCTGCGCACCCTGCAGCAGCGCGGCCGCGCCCAAACCTGGCAGGGCCAGCTCACCACCCGGCTCGGCAAAAGCCAGGACCTGAGCCTGCTGGCCACCTACCGCGACCTGGCCGCCCGCGACTCGGCCCGGCAGCGCACCGCCCTCGGCCAGCTGGGCTGGAACGTGTCGCTTCTGCAGGGCCAGGTGCGCTCCGAGCTGACCTACAACGTGGCCACCGGCCGGGAGCCCAAGCGCGACTACGTGTTCATCCCCGTGCCCGCCGGGCAGCAGGGCCAGGGCACGCACTACTACGCCGGCGACCTGAACAACAACGGCCGCCAGGACAAGGAGGAGTTCCTCGAAGCCGCTACGCCCGACGCCGTCTACCGCACCCACATCAAGGTCTACCTCTTCACCGATACCTACGTCACGGCCTTTACCAACCGCTTTGCCTACCGCCTCTCCCTGGGCGCCCCGCGCCAGTGGCGCGACGCCAAGGGCTGGCGCGCCACCGCGGCCCGCTTCAGCTCGGTCAGCACCGTAAACCTGGACCGCCGTACCACCGAGCGCGACCTGCTGGCCCGGTTGAACCCCTTCGCCTACCAAACCGCCGACGAGCAGCTGCTGTCGTTGAGCAAGCTGCTGCGCAGCACCCTGTACTTCAACCGCTCCAACCCCATCTTCGGAGCCGAGCTGACTGTGCAGCAAACCCAGCAAAAGACGCTGCTGGCCCAGGGCTCCGACACCCGCAACCTTGCCAGCCAGAGCCTGCTGCTGCGCCGCACCCTGGCCACGGCCCTCACCAGCCGCCTTTCCGGCACGCGCAGCATCCGCGAAAGCCGCAGTTCCTACCTCGCCGACCGCAACTTCCTGCTGGAGCAGTACGAGCTGCAGCCCGAGCTGAGCTACCAGCCCACCGGCATCTGGCGCTTCACCGGCGCTTACCACCGCACCACCAAGCGCAACACCCTGCCCCTCGACCCCGACGACCCCAACGAAGTACTGGCCCGCGGCGTGTTCGACGAGTTGAGCGTGGAAACCCGCGTGAGCCAAGTGGGCAAGCGCACCCTCTCCGGCACCGCCAGCGTGGTGCGAGTGGGTTTCCGCGGCACGGAAAGCTCGGTGGTGGGCCTGGAAATTCTGCAGGCCCTGCGCCCCGGCAACAACCTGACCTGGAACCTGAACCTGGAGCAGCGCCTCAGCAACGGCCTCAACATCACCCTCAGCTACGACGGCCGCAAACCCAACGGCCTCAACGTGATTCACACCGGGCGCATGCAGGCGGCGGTGCTGTTTTAAAAGGAATTAAGGACACCTTACCCACATTTAATCACTCTTAATTCTTTTCAACTTATGCGTATGTTTTCGTTGGTGAGGTGGGTAGTGGCGTTGTGATTATTGCTCGGTACAGTGCAATCCTGTGGCGCCAATACCGGGGCGGATTTCATAGATATGCTGCCCTCAAAACTGTTGTTGTCGCACAAAGACCAGGGGCTTTACTACTTCTGGAACGGAGGCGGCGCCCTAATGGACGGGCCCACTGAAATTCACGGCGCTGAAGAGTTTACGTTTCGGCGCGGCGTGGGCATTCTGACGGGCACCTACACCAACTTCGCCCAAGCCGAAGGCCGCGACTTCAAGGTCACGCGCATCCGGCGGCTTACGTAACCGCCATTCCCCAGCCGCGGGCTGCTCGTCTGCAAGTGTTGCCTGATTGCAACCGGCCGGCCCGGTCACGTGCCTTCACAGTGCCTGGGAGCATGAAAGCTTATATCGGATAAATTTGTCCGGTATAGAAACGGCGTGTAACTTTGCCTGCCAATTCGGTAGGATATGTTTTCGAAAGCGTGTGAGTACGGCATCCGGGCTCTGATTTACATCGGGCAGCAATCGGCCGATTTCGGCCGCCGGGTAGGCCTGCGCGACATTGCCGCCGAAATCGACTCGCCCGAGGCTTTCACGGCCAAGGTGCTGCAGCAACTGGTACGCCAGCAGCTGCTGACCTCCGTCAAGGGCCCGGCCGGCGGCTTCGAGCTCACGCCCGAGCAGCTGCGCACCGTCACGCTGCGGCAGGTGGTGCTGGCCATCGACGGGCCGGGCATGCTGCAGGGCTGCGCCCTGGGTCTGCCGCAGTGCTCCGCCAAACAGCCTTGCCCCATGCACTACCAATTCCTGCCCATCCGCGACCAGCTGAACGAGCTGCTGCGCACCTACACCATCGGCGAGCTGGCTGGCAAGGTGCACGAGGGGCTGGGCTTTCTGAAGCAGTAACTTTTTTTGCTCACATACCGGACAAATTTGTCCGGTAATAACCCATTTGCATGACCCCTGACCAGCAAGCCCTCGTTTCAGCTACGGTAGGCGTATTGAAAGAACACGGCGTGGCCCTGACCACCCACTTCTACCGCCGCATGTTCGAGCACAACCCCGAGCTGAAGAATGTCTTCAACATGGGCAACCAGCAGAACGGCAAGCAGCAGATGGCCCTGGCCCTGGCCGTGCTGGCCTACGCCGAGCACATCGCCGACCCCTCGGTACTGCTGCCAGCCGTCACCAAAATCGGCCACAAGCACGTGAGCCTCGACATCCGCCCCGAGCACTACGCCATCGTGGGCCGGCACCTGCTGGCCTCGATCGGGGAAGTTTTGGGGGCCGCCGCTACTCCCGAACTGCTCGACGCCTGGGCCGCGGCCTACGGCGAGTTGGCCGCCCTGATGAGCGGGCTGGAAAACGGCCTGTACCGCGACGCCGTGGCCCAAACCGGAGGCTGGACGGGCTGGCGCCCCTTCACCGTGAAGCGCAAGGTGATGGAGTCGGCGGAAATCACCTCGTTCTACCTGTACCCCACCGACGGCGGCGCGGTAGCTGATTTCCAGCCGGGCCAGTACGTGAGCCTGCGTTTGTTCCTGCCCGAGCTGAATCTGTTTCAGCCCCGGCAATACAGCCTTTCCTGCGCCCCGAACGGGGAATACTACCGCATTTCGGTGAAGCGCGAGGCCGGTGCCCCCCAGCACCCCGACGGCATGATCAGCAACCGCCTGCACGCGTTCGTGCAGGAAGGCGACGTGCTGGAGCTGGCCGCGCCGGCCGGCGACTTTGCCCTGGACACCCGCAAGCAGACGCCCGTGGTGCTGGTGAGCGGGGGCGTGGGCCAGACGCCGCTGCTGAGCATGCTGGAGCACCTGGTAGCCACCGGCAGCCCGCGCGAAATCGTGTGGGTGCACGGCTCGCGCAATCCGGAGGTACACGCCTTCCGCGAGCCAGTGGCCCAGTTGGCCGAGCGCCACGCCAACGTGCAGCGCCACATTTTCTACGACGCGCCGGCGCCGGAGCAACTGGGCCAGGGCCACTACCAAGGCATTGTGGACCTGCAGAAGCTCGACGGGGGCAGCCAGCTGCCGGAAGCCGAGTACTACCTATGCGGCCCGGTGCCCTTTATTCGCAAGCAGGTGCAAGACTTGCAGGCCTTGGGCGTGCCGCGCGCAGCCATTCACTTTGAGGAGTTCGGTCCCGCCACGCTGAGCCTGTAAGCGCCGCGGGCAGTAATTGACAGACTAGCATAGCTTTGTTGCCGTCATCCTGAGCAAAGCGAAGGACCTTATCACCGCAGCACGAGTCGTTGTCACGATTGTCGTTCACGTGTGATAAGGTCCTTCGCGGCGCTCAGGATGACGTTTTTCTTCCCTCATTCAAAGACGCGCTACCAGCGCCACGTGCGCGCCACGCGCGGCTTGTTGGCGCTGCCGATGCCCTTGGTCAGCTCGCGCTGCTTGAGGGCCCAGTTGAACGGGTGGCCGCTGCGTAGGGCGCGGATGGTCAGCTCAGCGCAGGCCACGGCGTCGGAGAGGCTGTCGTGGTGGTTCAGGGTGAGGCCAAAGTGCTCGGCCAGATTGTTGAGGCGGTAAGAGCCCAGGCCGGGGTGGCTGGCGCGCATCAGCTTCACCGAACACAGGCTGTGAAAGGCGGGCACCGGCACGGCATAGGCGCGCAGGGAGTGTTCGAGCACGCTCACGTCGAAGGGCGCGTTGTGGGCCACCACCAATTGTCCGTCGATGAAGGGCTGCAGCACCGGCCACAGCTCGGGCAACGGCGCGGCCGTCATTACCTGCGCCAGCGAAATGCCGTGCACGCGCTGGTTCATGGAGGCCATACGCAGCTCCACCGGCCGGATCAGGTACTGGTGGGTGTCCACGATTTCGCCGCCCTGCACGCGCACCAGCCCGATGGAGCAGGCACTGTCGCGCCGCTCGGTGGCGGTTTCGAAGTCGATGGCGGTGAAGTTGACCTCGTGCAGGTCCTGGAGTATGCGCTGCTGCATGGCGGGCGGGGCTAAGGACCCGCAAGGTACGCAGTATCGGCAGCCAACCGGCGCGCAGCCGGCGCACACGTGGATGCATCGGTTGGCGTCTCGGCAATGCCTATGTCCCAACGGGGCGCACGACGAGACGCAACCGTGCGTCTCTACACGCTACGCTAGCTAGGTAGCCAACGGCTACTTCTTCAGCTTGTGGGTTTTCAGGTAGGCCTTGGCCTCCTTCTGGTTGGCCGATTTGCCGTCGGCAATGTCGGCCACCTCGGTGTAGTAGCGGCGGGCTTCCTTGATGTCGCCGGCCTTGTCGGCCATGCGGGCCAGGTTGAGGTTGGCGTAGAGGTAGAAGCCGCCGTGGGTGTCCTCGGTGCTTTCCGAGAAGACGATGCAGCGTTGGTAGTAATCCTTGGCCTTGGTCAGGTCCTTGTACTTGTTCTGCATCAGCCAGCCCATGAAGTAGGTGGCGTAGCGCCCGCTGATGCCCTCGTAGCCGGGCATGCCGCGGTTGATTTTGTCGAGGATTTCGCGGCTGACCCGCTCACACTCGCGGAATTCGCCCTCGTTGAAGCTCAGCAGGGCGTAGAAACGCTGGAAATAGCCGTTGTCGGGGTACTTGGCGGCCAGTCCGCGCGAAATCGGCATGGCCTGGGTGGGGTTGCCCTCCTCGTTGTTGAGGATACGCATCAGGAATACCTTGGCCTCCGGGCCCACGTACACGCCGTTGTCGGCCACGTTGCGCAGCTGCTGCAGGCCCAGCTCCTTGTTGCCCTTCGGAAAGAGCAGCAGCACGGGCTTGAGCAGCGGGTAGTTGTCGGGAATCCAGACGGCGTAGTAGTTAAATAGTGCCTGCCCGAACAAGAACTCCGGGCTCAGGCCGTTGGCTTCCTGGCTGAGCTCCAAATATTTCAGGGCCCGTCGGGCGCTGACGGTGGCCTTGGGCCAGCTGCCGCGCTCGGCCTGCAGGCGGCCGGCAAACCCGTAAGCGGCCGAGAGGAAAAAGCAGGCTTCGTAATTCTTGCTGTCCTTCTCGTACAGGGCTTCGGCCTTGGCAATGGTCGTGTCCATGTAGGCGAAGAAGGGCTTGTCGTAGAGCTTACTCTGCACGTTGGTCGGCACGATTTTCCACCAAGTGCTCAGCCCCATCAGGAAGTAGGGCATGGGGTGGTTGGGGTAGCGCCGGCGCAGGGAGCGGAACTGCCGCTCGGCCTTGTCGTACTTGAAGTTGTAGAGGTTTTGCACGGCTCCGTCGAGCTCCAGGGCAATGTCCTGGTTGAGCAGCAGCCAGCCCTTGGTGTCCACCGCGCCGGGCTCCACGTCGATGTTGTCGAGGGTCACGTCGCGGACGGGTTTGGGGCCGCGCGTGGTGTCGGTCGTTTGCGCCTGCGCACCGCCAGCCAGCAGCCACAAACCGAGCAGCAACCCGATGCAGTGGCCGGAGAAAAGGCGGTGGAAGCGGTTCATCGGGTTCAAAATAGGATTCTGCCGGCGGGTAATGACTCTACTCGTACGTAAAGCTACGGGTTCAGATGCAGTTCGGCGCAGGCGAGGTTCCCGCAGGTCGCGCGGATGATGCTTGGTGCCGCTGCCGAACCGGACCCCAAACTACATCACTGCCAAGGCGCTAGCCGGCTGGTGTATAGCACAAGGCCCACTAGCCAGACGAGGTTCCGTAGCCGCCGGTTTTTGGGCGTCGGACGCAGGATAAGTTATTAGTAATATGTCATTTACTGACGTGTTTTTTTGTACTTACCGCCGTTGAGCACCCTCCCCGGAATAGCGGTATTCAGTGCGGCTTACGGGTGCGCCAGCCGGTCGGCGGCCAGTTCGCCCACGCGCTCCAGCGGCTTGCCCGTAAACTGTGCAATTCGTTGGGCCACGGCCAAGTCTTTGCCCTTCGCGAGGCCCTCGCCGATGACCAAGCGCCCGTGCGTGCGGGCCGCCACGTAAAGCAAGTAGCCGCAGAAGTGGTCTTCCGTGTCGTGCACGGCCTCCAGCACCACTTGGCTGATGTCGTCGAAGGAGCAGAAGGGCGCCTCGTCGTTGCGGCGCACCACCCCGCGCCCGCGGTCGAAGATGATCCGGTCGCGGGTGAGCAGTTGCCGGCGCAGGTGCCGCAGCAGCCCGGCCAGCAGCACCAGCACCACCGCGCCCAGGCCCACGGCCCCGAGGCTGAGGTAGTCGGGCGTGGGCTCGCGCAGCAGCGTCACGAACTCGACCACGAGGCAGCCGGCGGCCAGCAGCAAGGCCAGGCCCAGCCACAGCATGTCGCGCCGCAAGGATTTCTTGGTGCGCCCGATGGCCAGCACCGTTTCCGGTCCGGCCAGTACTTTGATGCGACGAATCATGGCGAGGGGTCAGTGAATACAGGTAAGAACGTCATGCCGGGCGCAGCCGAGGCCTCTCGCGAGCTGGCGCTTGACAGTCACCTTCGTTCAACGAAGAATTTACTGCTGAGCGAGAGGCCTCGGCCGCGCCCGGCATGACGAATAGAAAACCTACGGCGTGTTCTACGCCGGCTGCTGGCGGCGGCCCTGCAGGATGCGGTAGAACGAGCGGGACTGGATTTCTTCGGTAGTCAGGCCGGTAGCCAGCACTTCTTCCTCGGTGATGGCGCCGCAGTTCAGGGCGCGCAGGAAGAAGTTGAGCAGGCCCTGCCCGGTGGCCGCGTCGTCGAAAATATCGCCGGTGAGGGTGCTGATGGCAGCCCGCTCCACGAAGGTCTTGAGGCGGTGCAGCGCGTCGGAGTAGGAGCTCAGGAAGAAGGTGTAGGTGGCCGCGTAGCGCATGGGCAGCTGGGCCGGGTTCAGGTCCCAGCCTTGGTAGAGGCCGTTGATGAGCGAGTGGGTGGTGTGGTGGAAGCCCTGCCGCCACGCATTGTGCACCGATTCGCGGTTTTCGCGCAGCTGCTCGTAGCTCAGCTTGTCGCCGCGGTGCGGCCCGATGGGCATCACGTTGGTAGCGCCGTCGGAGAGGAAAATGCCGGTGCCGCCCAGCGCCACCTTGGTCATGTGATGGGCAAAGTCGCAGACGGGATGGGCCATGGTCTGGTAGCGCGCCGTGATGCCGGCCGAGGCGGTGTAGTCGTAGGTACCGAAGTGCGCGGCAATGCAGCGGCCCTCGCTGGCGCGGATGATGCGCATCAAGGGGTTGCGGCCCTCGTCGTCCATGATGATCTGGGTGGCCTCCACCATCGTTTCCATGCGCAAGGTGCCGGCGGGCAGACCGTTGGCCTGTTCCAGCAGCTCAAACAGGCGCACCATCGTGGCCATCTGCTCGGGGATGGTCACCTTGGGCAGCATCACCACGAAGTTGTCGGGCAGCCGGCCGCCGGTTTCCTGCAGCAACGTGGTCAGGAAGATGTCGAGCGTGCGCACGCCGCGGGCTTTCAAGTCTTCGGTGAAGGGCTTGATGCGGATGCCGATAAAGGGCGAGATGGTGCCCTGCTGCATGCCGCGGGCCAGCTCCTTGGCCGCTTGCACGGCGGTGGCGTCTTCCTCCTCGTCGGGGCGGTTGCCGAAGCCGTCCTCGAAGTCGATGCGGAAGTCTTCCACGGCCTCGGTCTGCAGCTTGCGCACGACTTTGTTGTAGACCGAATACGCCAGCCAGGCGTGCTCCTTTTTGCGCTCCTCCTCGCTCATCGCGTCGAGGCGGGCGGTAAGGTCGGCCACGTCGGCGGCGAGGGTGGGCAGGTGCTCGTGGCCGTCGAGGCGCAGCACCCGGGCCAGCTCGGCGAAGTTGGGCGCGTAGGTCTGCAGGCTATTGAGGGCAATGTCGCCCATGCGCTGGCAGGTGTCGGCCTTGAAGAGGTTGGCCCCGCCGTAGACGGTGTGCACCGGCTGCCGGTCGGGCCGGTCGCCGGGGTAGGTGCGCTGAAACTTCAGGTTGGCGGTGCCTAGCTGCTCCAGCAGCTGGTGTTTATCGGATTCGGAAAGGCTGAGGTGCATGTGTGGGAAGGAGCTGGAAGCTGCTAGAAGTTAGGAACAGGAAGGGCCGAAGCGGACGTCATATCGGGCTGAGTTGGACAACTCCGGAACGTCATGTCTCGACTGCGCTCGACATGACGGGCTGATGGCTTCGGTCAGCGCTGCCGAATCAACTACCGCGGTAAGTGCTGTAACCGTAGGCGTTCAGCAGCAGCGGCACGTGGTAGTGGGAGGCATCGGAGACGGTGAAGACGATTTCGACGTAGGGGTAAAAGGTGGTGGCGTTGGTGCGCTCGAAGTACTCCTGGGTGAAGAATTTCAGCTTGTAGGGGCCCACGGGCAGGCGCAGGGTGGGGGAGAGCAGGTCCGGGATGCGGCCGTCGTGGTTGGTCACGCCGCGGGTCATTTCCAGCCACCCGTCGCCGGGCAACGGGGTGTAGAGCACCACCGTTACGTCGGCGGCGGGGCGGCCCTTGGTGGTGTCGAGGATGTGGGTAGTGAGCTGACTCATAGTCGTGCTTGGTGCTTGGTACGTAATGCCTGGTGGTAGTTTTTAGGCTGTTCTTGAACGAACCTAAGCACTACGCCCCAAGCATTAGGCACTGAGAAGCTTTTCCAGCCGCAGCCGGGTGATTTTACGCTGCTCGCCGGCGGCAACCCGCAGCTCCACCTCGGCCGGGTTGGGCAGGCGGGCCTGCAGCAGATGCAGCATCTCGTCGGCTGATTTGCCGGTGGCGCAGACGATGAAAATGTAGCCGAATTTCTGCTCGTAGGCATCGTTGCCGGCGGCCAGGGCCCGCAGTGTGTCGTCGGAGGCTTGCGCGACGGCGCCTTGCTCGCCGGCGGCCCAGGCGCTGGTGCTGGCGAATTTCTCCTTGAGCGCGTTCAGGTCACCGATTTTGGGGTGGTGGGTGAAAGCTTCGCGCCAGTCGGCTGCGGTGAGTTCGTCCCAGATGGTATCGGCTTGGCCAAATAAGGTGTCACGGTCGGCCACGGGAAAGACGTCGAGCATCTGCTCCACCCAGCGCGTGGCGCCGCAGCATTTGCGCAGCGCCTCGGCCCGGGCCGGCCGGTCAAGGTAATTGAGTTCGTCGAGGGTCATGGGCGGGATAGTTGAACGTCGTATCTGAACGTCATGTCGAGCTTGTCGAGACATCTCGCGTGCTGACGCTAAATAGTACCTGACGATTGGAATTACTATTATACATCAGCACGCAAGATGTCTCGGCTGCGCTCGACATGACGGGCGAGAGGCCGTCAGATTACCGTCGGGAAGCGGTTCACGTTTTTGTAGTAGATGTACACCGAGGGCTCCTGGCCCATGGCGGTGGCCCATTGCTGGCAGTATGGCGCCATCCAGATGGAGTCGCCCTTTTTCACCGGGTACCACTGCTGGTCGAGCATATAAATGGCCTGGCCCTGCAGGTACATCAGCCCGTGCTCCATGATGTGGGTTTCGACCATGGGCAGGTGGCCGCCGGTGCCGTAGGTGAAGATGTTCACGGCCATGTCGAAGCCCAGCTCGTTGGGCAGCAGCTCCTGGATGCGCAGGGCCTCGTCGTTCATGTAGATGGGCGCCTTGCTCAGGTCCCGCTCGCCGAAGTACACGCCCGGCGCGTCGTAGCCTTCCAGCGGCTCGTAGACTTTGTGAAAAGTCAATACCTGCGTGCCCTCGGCGGGCTGCTCGAAGCGGTAATCCTGCCCGGTCGGCACGTACACGTACTGCCCTTCGGCCAAGGTGCGCGTCTGCCCGTCCACGCTCACCTGCACCTGCCCGCCCACGATGTAGAAGAAAATCTGGCTGGCTTCGGTGCGGCCCAGGAGCTGGCCGCCTTCGCGTAGGGTGATGAGCGTCTGACAGAGGCGGGCGCCCATCTGCTCGTTGATGATGACGTTGACGGTGCAGTTGGTCCAGCCCGGCACGTTGCTGTTGATGTAGCCATCGGGGGCAATGATGGCGTGGTTGCGCTTGACGACGGACCGGGTAAGGGCGGAAATTTCCATGGAAGGCGTGAGGTGGGAAAGGGGCAAACGGCCGGCGCAACGCCCGGCCGCGGGTTCGGAATAAGGAAAAAAACAGCCCGCTTGCCGTGGCGGAAGCGCCCGAGCAGCGGGGAGGTATGACAAGTAAGCGGTTTAGCCGGCAGAAATCAGCCCGGCCAAAAATTGCTCAGCCACTTGCAGGGCGGCGGCCAGGTCGGCGGGCTCCACGTTTTCCAGCGGGTTGTGGCTGATGCCGCGGTAGCAACGCACGAACAGCATCGTAGCCGGTGCCACCTGCGACACCGGCACCGCGTCGTGCCCGGCGCCGCTGACCAGCTCGATTAGCTCGTGGCCGGCGCTGCGCACGGCCTGCCGCAGCGCCGCGTTCAGGCCCGCGTCGCAGGCGATGGGCGCGGTTTGCTGCACCAGCTGCCAGTCGAGGGTGAGGCCGCGGCGGGCGGCCTGGGCTTGGGCCTGCTGGCGCAGGTGCTCGTAGGCGGCGGCCAGCTCGGCTTCGTCGGGGCTGCGCAGGTCGAGGCTGCAGACGACCTCGCCGGGAATCACGTTGCTGGCCGCGTGGGGCACCTGCAGCTTGCCCACCGTGGCCACGAGGCTGCGGCCGTGGGCCGTGGCAAACTGCTCGGCCAGGAGCACAAACTCGGCGGCGCCGGCCAGCGCGTCCTGGCGCATAGTCATCGGCACGGTACCGGCGTGGCCGGCCATGCCGCGGAAGGTCAGCTCCACCCGGCGCTGCCCGGCAATGGCCGTAACCACGGCCACCGGCACCTGCCGCTCCCAGAGCACCGGCCCCTGCTCGATGTGCACCTCGAAGTAGCCTTGCCACTCCGCGGCCGGCAGCGCGTCGGCGGCCAGCCGGGCGGGGTTGCCGCCCAGCGTGGTAATGGCCTCGGCCAGTGAAACGCCGGCGGCATCGGTGCGGCCGAGCAGCTCGGGTTCGAAGGCGCCGGTCAGCACTTTCGAGCCCAGGTAGGTGGTGTGAAAGCGCACGCCTTCCTCGTCGCTGAAGGCCAGCAGCTCCAAGTGAAACGGCAAGTCGGCGTGCTGAGCGGCCACCTGCTCCAGCAGGTCCAGCCCGAGCAGCACGCCCAGCGGCCCGTCGAAGCGGCCGGCATTCACCACCGTGTCGATGTGCGAACCGATGACGAAGTTTTTGGCGCCCGGCCGCGTACTCGCCAGCCGGCCGCGCAGGTTGCCGATGTTGTCGACGTGCACCTGCAGACCGGCCTGCTGCATCCACTGCTGCACCAAGTCGCGCCCCTGCCGGAAAGCTGGGGTGCCGAAGGTGCGCGTGACCACGCCGGGCTCCTCGCTAATGGCGGCCAATTGCTCGATGCGGCGCATGATCTGCGCCGCGCGTTCTGAATAGCTGGGCATGGGGGCTAGCGGGTAAGAATCTGGCCTTGGTTGAGCCGCACAACATCGGGCCGCTGGTAGGCCAGCGCGCCGGCCAGATATGTCTGCTCCACCACGCCGCGCAGTGTCTCGCCCACGTAGGGCGACACTTTGTGGCGGTGCTGCAGCCCGGCCTCGGTCACGGTAAACGTGGCGTCGGCGTCGAGCACCAGCAGGTCGGCGGCGTAGCCGGGCTCGATGCGGCCGCGGTGGTGGGCTTGCCCGATGAGCTTGGCCGGGTTGGCACTCAGCCAACGGGCCAGGTCCAGCAGCGTGGCACCGCGGGGCTGGGCGGCCGTCCAGAGCGCGGGCAGGGCGAGCTGCAGCGAGGCAATGCCGCCCCAGGCCGTGGTGAAGTCGCCCGCGTCAATCTGCTTGAGGGCGGGCGGGGCAGGGGAGTGGTCGGTGGCCACGAAGTCGATGAGGCCGGTTTGCAAGGCCTGCCAAAGCTGCTCGTTGTTGGCCCGCTCGCGGATGGGCGGGGCGCACTTGTAACGCGTCTGGCCGTCGAGCAGGTCTTCGGCGTTGAAAAACAAGTAGTGCTGCCCGGTTTCCACGGTCAGCGGCAGGCCCTCGGCCTTGGCCTGGGCCAGCTGGGCCAGCGAGTCGGCGGAGGAAAGGTGCACGATGTGCACGGGGCAGCCCGTGTCGCGGCAGAGCCGGATCATCAGGGCTATGGCCTCGTCTTCCCAGCGTTTGGGGCGGGAGGCGAGGTAGTTTTGGTAGGAGCGTTTGTCGCCCTGCTTCCACGCGTCGTCTTCCTCGCTCAGCTCGCAGTGCACCAGCAGCGGCAGGCCGTGGCGGGCCAGCACGGGCATGACGGCGCGCAGGTCGGCTTCGGTGGCGTTCGGAAAATCATCGATGCCGGAGTGGGTTAGAAAGGCCTTGAACCCGAGCACGCCGCGGGCAATAAGCGGCTCCACCTCGGCCGCGTTGCCGGGCACGATGCCGCCCCAGAACCCGCAGTTGACGTGCAGCTGGCCCGGCGTGGCGGCCAGTTTCTGTTCAAAGTTGGCCACCGAAGTGGTTACCGGACTGGAGTTCAGCGGCATATCAACCAGCGTGGTCAGGCCGCCGGCCAGCGCGGCGCGGGTGCCCGTGTCGAAGCCCTCCCAGTCGGTGCGGCCCGGCTCGTTCAGGTGCACGTGCGGGTCGATCAGGCCCGGCAGTACTGCCCATTCGCCCGCGTCGGTGACGGGCCCATCAACGGGCGCGTCGTGGGGCAGCACGGCGGCAATGCGCCCGCCTTCAATGCGCACCACGCCCGGCCGAATACCGGTCGGGGTGACAATTTTTTTACTTTTTATTGCGAAATCTGGCATGAAGGCAGGGATACTGTGCTACAAAATGAGAATATTTCAAACACGAAGCACTGCCTCTCCTCAGTTCTTCGGGCGGAAAAGTTGGGAATATGCGTCGCCGCCAGCCAACGTGCTGACTGCTAGCTCATCCGCTTCTTCGGTCCCCGCCGCGCCCGACCGGTAAGCCCATCCTCGTGTGGGCGGGCCGGTCAGACGCCGTCTTCCTTGGCTACGCCCACCTTCGGCTTGCTCTGCTCAGGATGACAAATGCCCCATAACTTCCTGAACGAGTTCGTTCTGTTTCTCGCAGGCGCCCCTCCGGTGTCCGCCGTTTCTTTCAGTACCAGGTCCGGCTGCGGGCCGAGCTTACGCGTTTATGATTTCCTTTCTCGTTTTGGTGGTTGTGCTGGCGGTATTCCTGGTAACCATTGGCGTCAGTGCGTTTCTGCACCGGCTGGCCCGCAGCCACGGCCGCGGCGGTGCCCTCGGCGAGGGCGGCCTGACCCTGCAGGGCTTCGGCTACGCCCTGACGGTGCTGGCCGTCCTGTTTTTGCTGGCCGTGGGCTACAACTTCGCCGCCGGCACCGCCTACGAAGGCCACCTGATGGAGTGGCTCAACATTGTGGTGCGGCTCATGCACGTCACCTTCGGCATTGCTTGGATCGGGGCCTCGTTTTACTTCGTGTTCCTCGAAAACGCCCTGAACCGCACCGACAACGTGCGCGAGGAACTGGCCGGCAACCTCTGGGCCGTGCACGGCGGCGGTTTCTATTACCTGGAGAAGTACAAGCTCGCGCCCAAGGAAATCCCCAAAGCCCTGCACTGGTTTAAGTACGAGGCCTACTTCACCTGGCTGACCGGCTTCAGCCTGCTCTGCGTGGTGTACTACTTCAACCCCACGGCCATGCTCATCGACCCGCAGGTGCTCGATATCAGCCCGCTGGCTGGGGTAGGCATCGGCATCGGCTCCTTCGTGGTGGCCTGGGTGCTGTACCACCTGCTCTGCCGCACGCCGCTGGTCAAAAACAACCTGGCTATGGCCGCGCTGGGGCTGCTGATCGGCACCGGCTTCGCGTGGTTTTACTGCCAGGTGTTCAGCGCCCGGGCCGCGTACCTGCACTTCGGGGCAATGCTCGGCACGCTGATGGTGGGCAACGTGTTTTTCATCATTATCCCGGCCCAGAAAGCCATGGTGAAAGCCGCCACCGAGGGCCTGCCGCTCAACCCCGAGCTGGGCAAACACGCCGGGCTACGCTCCCTGCACAACAACTACTTCACCCTGCCGGTGCTCTTCGTGATGGTCAGCAACCACTTTCCGAGCACCTTCGGCCACAGCTACCCCTGGCTGGTGCTGGCCGCCATTGCCCTGGGCACAGCCGGTATCAAGCATTGGCTGAACCTGCGCGAGAAGCACCAACCCAGCGGCTTGGTCTTTCCGCTGGCTGCGGGCCTGCTGCTGGCCGTGGCCTTCGTGACGGCGCCCAAAACCGACAGCAGCGCCGCCGCCGGCTGCACCCCGAACGTGTCGATGGCGCAGGTGCAGGGCATCGTGCAGCAGCGCTGCCTCCGCTGCCACTCCGCCACGCCCACCGACGACGTGTTCAAGTCGCCGCCGAACGGGGTGGTCTACGACTCGCCCCAAGACATTATTCGCCTCAAGGACAAGATCATGCAGCGCGTGGTCGTCACCAAGACCATGCCCCAGAACAACAAAACCGGCATGACCCAGGAAGAGCGGGATTTGATTCGCTGCTGGATCGAGCAGGGCGCCAAAGAGTAAGGCCCGCGTCCTTTGCACTTGAGGGGAAGCCGGCGCTTGAAATCAACGCTGGGGAGCAAACCAGCGCGTACTTGTCCCCCTTGCCCGGCCGCTTACCGCTGCCGCACCAGCGTGTAGTGCAGCTTGCCTTGCAGCAGCTGCGGCTCGGGCGTTTGCACGATGCGGGCGGCGTAAAGGCGCAGGGTGTCGCCGTGGAGGTGGTAGGTCATGGTGCGCGCGTGCTTGCCGGCCTGCACGCGCATGTTGTCCCGGTCGTTGGCCAGCGTCACCACGAAGTCGAGGTTGGGCTCGTAGCGGCGCAGCGGGCCGAGGCCGCGCACCTGGCCGTCGGCGGTCAGCTCGGCGGCGGCAGTGCGGCCGCTCGAGTCGGTGGCGGCGTAGCGGCCGGCGAAGAGCAGGCCGCGCACGGTGCTGAGCAGCACTTCGGGCACGTGGTCCTGCTCGGCGTTGCGGTCGTAGCGGCGGCGCACGCGTTGGTAGCGCACGGCGTCGCGCAGCGTCTGGCTGGCGCCGTAGCGGTTGAGGCGCAGGGTGGTGTCGGTGGGGCCGAGGTAGTAGGCCAGCTCGTAGGCCGAGCGTTCCTGCTGGTCGGGGTTGACGTGCGAGGTCGGCAGGGCCGTGGGAGTGCGGCCGGGCTGCAGGCGCAGGTTCAGGTCGTAGCCCTCGTGGTTGTTCAGCACCGCATCGACGGGCACGCTGCGTCCCAAGGGCGGAACCATGCTGATGCCCATGGCCACCACATCGGTGGCCTGCGCGGCGGCTTGGTAGGGCGACTGGGTGCGCGCCAACGCCGCGAGGTAGTCTTGGCGCACCCACACGCCGCGCATCACCGGCTCGAACTGCGCCGCCAGCTGCTGCGGGCTGGCCGCGGGGGCGGCCTCCGTCGTCGGGTCACGTTCGGAGTCGGGCTGCCCGCGCTGGCAGGCGCCAAGGGCAAAGAGGGCAGAAGCGGTAAGCAGCAAGGGCAGGCGCATGGCGGAAAACGGATGCGTTAGCGACGAATCAACGTGTAGTGCAGGCGGGCCGGGCGCAGGTCGATGTGGTCGGCATCGGGGCGCAGCGCGTAGAGGCGCAGGGTGTCGTGGCCGAAGCGGTAGGCAAAATTTTGCCGGGCCGAAGGTCCTTCGAGCGTCAACACGTCCAGGTTGTTTTCGGGGCCGCTGCCAAAGTCGGTGGCGACGAAGTACCGTTTGGCGGCGGGAAAGCCGGTCACGGTGCCCTCGGGCTGAAAGCGCAGGCTAACCGCGCGTCCCGCCGAATCCTGGCCCGCGAAGCGCCCGGTCAGCAGCAACGCATTGACCGCGTACTGCAGGCCCAGCCCGAGGTCATCCTCCGCCAGCAAGCGGGCCGGCAGCTGCACCCGGCGGTAGCTCACCGACGAGAGCCGGCGGTGACGCCGGTCGTACTTGTCGAGGTGCAGGGTGGTGTCGGCCCCGGCGGGCTGGTAACGCAGCTCGTAGTAGTTGCCCGGCTGCTGGTAATCGGGGAAGCTAGTGGGCAGCGTCTGCGGGTGGCGGCCGGGGCGCAGGTACACCGCAAACTGCCCGCCTTCGTGGTTGCCGAGGCTGGCGCCCACCAGCAGGCTATCGGCGGAGCGAGCCGGTGGCGCCAGGTGCATTTCCGTGACTTCCGCCAGCGACTTCCACCCTTGGTAGGGCGAGCGGGTGCGCGCCACCGCGTCGAGGTAGGCCGACTGCACCCACACGCCGCGCAGCTGCGGCACCACGCGGCGGATGGCCGCGGCGGTTTCGGCGGGCGGGGAGGAAGCCTCGGTAGCCGAAGCCGCCGAGTCGCCGACGGCTTCCAGGGTGGGGTTACGCTCGGCGTCGGGTTGGCCGGTCTGGCAGGCAGCCAGGCCCGCGACGGCCGCAATCAAGGGGAAATAGCGCATGAAGCAGAAACAGGAACGGCTGCAAGCTACTCAGTGGCGGCGGTTAGGGTTGCGCCCACAGCTCCTTGGGCAGCTTGGTGGCCAGGGCCAGTTCGGCCTGGCCGGCGGGCTTTTGGGCCGTTTCGAGTTGCTTTTGGGCCCCGGCCAGCCATTCCGCCGACGCGGGCTGGCCTTTCTCCAGTTGCTCCAGCCGCTGCAGCAGCAAGGTCGCTACCACCGTCAGTTGGGTCGAGAGCGGGGCGTACTCGCGCAGGTCGGGGTTGAGCTGCAGCAGCGGCTGCACGCGGGCGTCGTTCTGCTGCCAGGTGTTTAGCTGCTGGCGCAGGTACGCCAACTGGCGGCGCGAAGCCGGTGTTTTCGGCAACTCGGTGAGCTTGGCCCGCGGGGCCTTCAGCAGCGAGTCGAGCGTGGCGTGAAACACCCGCGCCGCCTCCGACTCCGCGGGCGCCGCGTCGACGAGGCGGTTCAGGGGCGTCTGCGGGGTGTAGGTACGGCCCTGGAAGTGGCGCTTGTATTCCTTGACCGGCTCCAATACCGCGGCCAGCGTCTGCAGCGGCGCCACCGGCTGGCCGGCGGCCATCATCGTCAGAAGCTGCTGCGGGGCGCGGCGGTGCTGCAGGCCGAGGGTTTCCAGCTCGGCCGCAACCACCTGCAGGCGGCGGTACATATCGGGTACGTCGGTGACGGTAGCCGGCGACCAAAGTCGCTCGGCCACGGCGGCGGCGCGGGGCCAGATGCGCGAGTCGACGACGACGGAATCGGCATATTCGGCCCACATGGCCGCTTCCCCGCCCAGAACGCGCTTTTTTTCCTCGGCCGTCAGCGGGGCGTCGGCGGGCAGCGGGTCGGGGGCGTAGTGCGAGGCGGCGGTCAGGTTCAGGTCGATGTAGTACCCGCTGGAGAGCAGGGCCGGGTGGCCTTCCTTGACGGCGTTGTACAGCGACTTTTTGCCCTGCCAGCTCTGGATGACGGCGTCCGGCGGCAGGCCGGGGCCCAGGATTTCATCCCAGCCCACCATCTTTTTCTGATACTTGGTGAGCATGGCCAGCACCCGGCGGTTGAACTGCGTCTGCAGGGCGTGCTTGTCCACCGTGCCGTCGCGCTTTACCATGCCGTTGGCGCGCATGTACTGGGCAATGCGCGGGTTGCGCCGCCACTGCCGCCCGTCGTTTTCGTCGCCGCCCACGTGGAAGTAAGGGTCCGGAAACAGCGGCGTCAGCTCGGCTAGCAGGGAGTCAATAAAGGTGTAGGTGGTTTCCTTGGTCGGGTCGAAGGCAATGTTGGAGAGGCGCCAGCTCTGGTAGGGCGGGTAAATGGTGTCGAGCGAGGCCAGGCGCGGGTACGCCACCTGCCAGGCCGTGGTGTGGCCGGGCATGTCGAATTCGGGCACCACCCGGATGCCCCGGGCGGCGGCGTAGGCCAGCACGTCCTTGATCTGGGCGGCGGTGTAGAAGCCGGGCGTGGTGTTGCCGGCCCGGTGCAGGCGCGGGAACACCTTGCTTTCCACCCGAAACGCCTGGTCATCCGAAAGGTGCCAGTGCAGCACGTTCAGCTTCACCGCGGCCATGCCGTCGAGGTTGCGTTTGATGACCGACACCGGCATGAAGTGCCGGGCCGCGTCGATGAGCAGGCCGCGCCACGCGAAGCGCGGCTGGTCCTGGATGTCTACTTCGGGGAAGTAGTAGCGGCCGCGGTCGGCCGTGAACAGCTGCTCCAGCGTGGCCAGGGCCCGCAGCGCCCCCAAGCTGGTGGGCGCGTCGATGGTCACGCCGGTGGGCGTCACGCGCAGGCTGTAACGTTCCTCGTCGAAGCTTTCCATTCGGCCCGCTTTGCCGTAGCGAATCTGCAGCAGCGGGGCCTGGGCGGTGGGCTTGGTGCGGCCCGCCTGCCGACCCAGGCGCGCCAGCAGCCGTTCGGTGGCGGGGGCCACGGCTGGGTCGGCGGGGCCGTCGAGGCGCAGGCGCAGCGGTGCCTGCCAGGGCAGCCGGCTCTGTCCCCAGCTGACGGCGGCCGGAACGGGTAGCAACTGGCGGGTATCGGGGCGGGCGGCGGGCTGGGCCAGGGCGGCCAGCGGCAGGGCCAGCAGCAGGAGAAGCAAACGGAGCATGGGGCGAGTTTACGGGGAAAAGCACCAGCCCAGGCAAATTCCGGGCAAAACCCGGCCCCCGACTCCCCCGCCTCGGCCCCGCCGCACGGCGTTTCAGCGGGCGCGTTTTCCGGGTGAACTTGGGCGGTAATGCCGGATTCGCCCTAATTTGCAAGGCCATTTACGGGCTTATTCTTTCTTGCTGATGCCGTTGCGCAAATCTCTCTCGTTCTGGACGCTGGTATTCTGCTCCGTCGTCGTGCTGCTGACTTCCTTCGTGTATTATCCCAAGTGGGGCAAGCCCGGCTCGGAGGCCATTATCAGCTGGGACGCGTCGGGGTATTATATGTACCTGCCGGCGGCTTTTATTTATCACGACCTGAAGCAAGTAAGTTTTCTGCCGGAAATCACCCGTAAGTACAGCCCCGACCCGTACCAGAACCAAGCGCACCTGGATTCGCTCAGCGGCAACCAAGTGCTGAAATACTCGGCCGGGCTGGCCGTGCAGGTGCTCCCGTTCTTTGCCGTGGCCCACCAAACGGCCAAGGCCCTTGACTACGAAGCCGACGGGTTTTCGCTGCCGTACCAACTGGGCCTGCAGATAGGCTGCGAAACGATGGCCGTGCTGGGACTATTGCTGGTGTGGTTCGCGCTGCGCCGGCGCTTCGGTGAGTGGCCCACCGCCCTCACGCTGGTGGTCATCGTGCTCGGCACCAATTACTTAAACTACGCGGCCATCGATGGGGCCATGACCCACAACTGGCTGTTCACGCTCTACGCCGCGCTGATGCTGCTCACGCCGGCCTTTTACGCCCGGCCCGGGGTGGGCCGCGCTCTGGCCATCGGGGCCGTGTGCGGGCTGATGGCTCTCACGCGCCCGACGGAAATTCTGGCCGTGCTCATTCCGCTGCTGTGGGGCCTGCGGCCCGCACGCGCCGTTCTCATGGAACGGGTACAGTTCTGGCGGGCGCACCTGGGCCTGCTGCTGCTGGCGGCGGGGGCGCTGCTGGCGGTGGGCAGCCTGCAGCCCTTGTACTGGCACTACGTCACCGGCCGCTGGCTGGTGTACAGCTACGGCGACCAAGGCTTCAATTGGCTGCAACCCAACCTGCGAGCTGGCCTGATCGGCTACAAGGGCGGCTGGTTGGTGTACACCCCGCTGATGCTCACGGCACTGCTCGGCTTCGGGGCGCTGCGCCGGCAGCAATCCAGCGCGTTCTGGGCCATTCTAGGCTACCTGCTCCTGTTTATGTACGTCACCTTCGCCTGGAACGAGTTCTACGGCGGCATCGGCGCCCGGGCCATGGTACAGAGCTACGCCGTGCTGGCGTGGCCCCTGGCCGCGGCAATGGGCTGGGTGCTGCAGCGGCGGTGGCGCGTGGCCGCGTACGCGGTGTGCCTGCTGCTGGGCATCAGCTTCAACTTGTGGCTGATGCACCAAGCGCACCGCGGCACGGTGTACATCGGCGAAATGAACCGGCCCTACTTCTGGGCGGTGCTGCTGCGCAGCGGGGTGCCTTCGAGCACGCGCTGGCTGCTCGACAATTCCGAGCAAGTGCTCGATGACGCGAAGCGCAAGAACGTGCAGGAGCTGTGGCGCACCGATTTTGAGCAGGCGGCGCCCGAAAGCTGTTTTACGCCGGCGCTAAACGGCCGCTGTTCGCTGGCGCTTGACAATGAACACCAGACGAGCCCGCAATTCCGCATTCCCGCCAGCCCAGGCGAGGTGAAGTGGGTGCGCGCCCGGGCGCAGGCCAAGTGCGTGCAGAAGGAGTTTGATATGTGGAAAATGACGCAGATGCTCGTGCGTTTCCGCCGCGGCGACACCACCGTCAAAGAAGGCATGATTCGCTTGCAGCGGGCCGTGGAGGAAGGGTGGCCGAGCGAGGTTTACCTGGACGTGGAGGCGCCGCAAGACGAAGACTTCGACAGCATCACCGTGGAATTCTGGAACGCGGGCAGCCCGGCGCGCATCCTAATCGACGACCTGAGCGTCGAAAAGTTTGAGCGGTAAGTAGTGCCCGCACGCGCGAGCTAAGGCCCTTAGATCAGCCCGCGCGCTTTGAGTTCCAAGTAGCGGTTGATGGTGTTGGCCGTTAGGTTTTGCGGAGCGGTGAGCAGCGCCTGAATGCCGTAGCGCTGCAGTTCCAGTACCATGCGGCGCTTGTCCTGGGCAAACTTGTCGGCCACGGTCTGTTCGTACAGCTCCTCGGTCGTGGCGGCGGGCTTGTCGAGCACTTGCTGCAGCTCGGTGTTTTCGAAGAACACCACCAGCAGCAGGTGGCGGGCCGCGAGGCGGCGCAGGTAGGGCAGCTGGCGCTGCAGCCCGTGCAAGCTCTCGAAGTTGGTGAAGAGCACCAGCAGGCTGCGCTGCTTGATCTGGCGCTGCACCAGCGCCGCCAGCCGCTCGTAATCCGATTCCAAAAAGCGCGTCTGCTGGCGGTAGAGCACCTCGAGCAGGCGCGGCAGCTGCCCGCGGCGGCGGTCGGCGGCCACCACGTCGCCGGGCTCGTGGGCGAAGGTGACCAGGCCGGCGCGGTCGTGCTTGAGCAGGGCGATGTTGCTGAGCACCAGCGCGGCGTTGATGGCGTAATCGAGCAGGGCCAGGCCGGCGAAGGGCATGCGCATCACCCGGCCCTTGTCGATGACGCAGTACACCTGCTGGGCGCGTTCGTCCTCGAAGTGGTTTACGAGCAAGGCCTCGCCCTGGCCGGGGCGGCGGGCGGTAGCTTTCCAGTTGATGGCCCGCGGGTCGTCGCCGAGGGCGTAGGGGCGGATGTGGTCGAATTCCATGCTCTGCCCGATGCGCCGGATGCGCTTCACGCCCACCTCCGTCAGCCGGTTCGAGAGGGCCAGCAGCTCGTAGCGCCGCATCTGCAGAAACGAGGGGTACACGGCCACCACCTGGTCCTGCTCGCCGAAACGGTAGCGGCGCTGCACCAGGCCCAACGGGGAGCGAACGAGCACGTTGGTCTGCCCAAATATGTACTCGCCGCGGCGCGTGGGGCGCAACTGGTAGTGCAGCGTGGTGCTGTGCCCGGCGCCCAGCGGCACCGGAAACACCAGGTCGCGGCGCTGAAACTGCACCGGCACATCGTCGACGACGTCGAGGCGGGCGGCAAACGGGTAGCGGTTTTCGAGCACCACCTGAATGTCGTTGTCGTCGCCGTTGGAGAGGCGTTGGCCCAGCACCCGGCGCGCAAATACCCCGCCCCCGCGGCCCAGCCCGAACAGCAGCACTGCGTCGAGGGCGGTGAGGAGCACCAGCAGCAGCGCCAGCACCTGCGCCGGCACCAGCAGCGCCGGCCAGAAGTGCGCCACCACCAGCAAGGTCACCGCGGCGGCCAGGGCCACGAACAGACGCGGCGGCAGCAGCAAGGCGCGGAAAAACTCTTTCATGTTGGGGTGATTAGGTGATTAAGGGAGTAGGGGATTGGGGTAGCACGGGCCGGTTGGGCAGGCACAAGCAGGACCGGCGGAGAATAGCAGCCGTTGGTCAACACCTCCGGTGCCGTCTGCTCGACTTGTCCAAGCTGGGCACGCGTTACCTAATCCCATAAGGGCTTAATCACTAGCGCGGTACTTCCACCTGCTGGAGCAGCTGGCGCACGATGTCGTCGGGGCCGAGGCCTTCCAGCTCGCGCTCCGGGGTGAGCTGAATGCGGTGGCGCAGCACCGGGGAAGCGAGGTGCTGCACGTCTTCGGGCGTCACGAAGTCGCGCCCGCGCAGGGCGGCCAAGGCCTTGGCGCCGTTCAGCAGCGCCAGCGAAGCGCGGGGCGAAGCGCCCAGGTACAAGGACTTGTGCGTGCGGGTCAGGCCGACGAGCTTGGCCACGTACTCGAACAGGCGCGGCTCCACGTGCTGCCGTTGCACCTGGGCGCGCAGCGCGGCCAGCTGCCCGGCCGCCAGCACCGGCTTCACGTCGTCGAGCGGCAGGCCGCCGGGGCCGCTGTGGTGGCCCTGCAGAATGAGCACTTCCTCTTCCTGGGTGGGGTAGGGCACCAGCACCTTGAAGAGGAAGCGGTCCAGCTGGGCTTCGGGCAGGCGGTAGGTGCCTTCCTGTTCCACCGGGTTTTGGGTAGCCAGCACCAAGAAGGGCGCTTCCAAGTTGTGGGTCACGCCGTCGTAGGTCACGTGGCGCTCCTCCATCACCTCAAACAGCGCCGACTGCGTCTTGGCCGGGGCGCGGTTGATTTCGTCGATGAGCACGATGTTGGAGAAGATGGGCCCCTGGCGAAACTCGAAGGCGCCGCGGGCGGGCACGTACACCGAGGTGCCGAGCACGTCCGATGGCATCAGGTCGGGGGTAAACTGGATGCGGCTGAACGGCACCGCCAGGGTGCGGGCCAGCAGCTTAGCGGTGAGCGTCTTGGCTACGCCCGGTACGCCTTCGAGCAGCACGTGGCCGTCGGCGAGCAGGGCCACCAGCAGCAGCTCCATCAAATCGTGCTGGCCCACGAGTACGCGGCCCACCTCGCGGCGCACGGCCTCGGTGGTGCCGGCGAGCTGGCTGAGGTCGGTGCGCTGGGCGAAGCCGAGAGTGTTCGGCGTTGCGGGAGCGGCCGGTTGGGGTTGCGGGGCGGTATCGGGCGAGTGGTTCGGAGTCGGTTCCATGCGAAAAAGCAAAGCCTGCAGCTGCGGCGCCTAATGGCGGATAACTCAGGCGAAAAGCGTAAAAAACAGGGCTCGGTTGAAAGGAGAAGTTGGTGTGAGGGCCGGGCGCTGAGCAGCCAGTGGCGCCCCGTTGGATTGCCGGCGCGGTCAGCCTTCGGCGCGCTGGCGAAAGTCGGTGAGCAGCTGGTGCAGGCGGTGCAGCTCGGTTTCCGATACCTGCTCGGCGTCGAGGTAGCCGTGCAGCCGGGCCAGCAGCGCGGTGACTTCGGCTTCGGGCACGCCGGTGCGCAGGCTCAGGCGGCGCGGATAGTCCATGTCGATGCCGGCGGGCACGGGCTCCTGGAAACGGGTGCGCAGGTAGTCGAAAAACAGGCGGATGCGTAGAGCGGCCAGCGGCTGGTGGTTGCGCCCCTGGCGGTACAGGCCGGCCACGGTGCGCGCAAACTGCAGGCTGGTGTTGGGCAAGGGTCGCAGCGTGGGCACCGGGCGCTGCCGCCGCCGCGCCCCGAGCAGGGCGAAGAGTATGCCGCCGATGAGCAGCCCGTACCAGGCCCAGGCCAGCGCGGGGCTGCGGAGCACCACCCGCAGCAAGGAGTCGTCGCCGCCGCGGCCCTGCTTGTAGAACTCGTCCCAGAGCACCCGGCCCCGGGGCAGATACGACAGGGCGCCTTCGGCAAAGCGCACGTTGCGGCCGTGCAGCAGGCCGTAGTTGCTCAGCAAGGCCGGCGTGGTGCACACGTACAGCCAGCCGCGGCCCACCGGCAGGCGCACCAGCACCGGGCGCTGGCGTTGGTCGGCGGCCAGCACCGCGGCCGCGGCCCGGCGCTGCACCGAGTCCCGGCCTCCGAATACCAAGCGGCCGAGCGAGTCGCGCTGAAAGCTGCTGCCGGCCACGCGCTGGGGCACGCCGGCCACGCGGCCGCGCAGGGCGCGAGCCGTCAGGTAGCAGCGCACGGTGTCGCGCAGGCCGTTCAGGGCAAAGTCGTCGTCGAGCAGCGGCAGGCGCCAGAGGCTGTCGAGGCCGATGTCGTCGGCGGCCAGCCAGACGGTGCCGCCGCGCTGCAGGTAGCGGTGCAGGGCGCGGCCGTCGGCGGGGCCGGGGCGGAAGCTGCTCTGCAGGAAAAAGTACGTGGCGGGGGCCGCGGCCGAGTCCTGTAGCACCTCGTAGGGCGAGAGGCGGGTGGCCTGCACCGGGGCGCCCGTCAGCGTGGGCAGCAGGCGGTAGAGGGCGTAGGTGTCAAGCGGGTTTTTGTGGTCGTTGCGGTAGGTGGGTGTCCAGTCGAGCTGCTTGGGCGCGGCCAGCAGCACCAGCGCCCACACCAGCGTGAGCACGCCGAGCACCGTCAGGGGCCAACGAATGGAGCGGAGCATCAGGCGGCGTGGTTGCGGGTGGTCAGATCGGTGAGAAACGCCCGGCGTTCGGCCTGCACCTGCGCGTACTGCTCGCGGCTGAGCGCAAACTCCCCGTACCACACGTACTCAAACTCCCAGGTCAGCTTGCCGAAGGCCGGGGCCAGGGCCGGGCCGTTGCGGCGCAGCTCGGCGTCGTAGTGGTGGTTGGTTTTCTGCGGCTGCCAGTCGATGAGGGTGCGGTCGGTGAGGGCCTTGAGCACCAGCAGGTAGCCCAGGCGGGTGGCCAGGCGCCACTGCCCGGCTTCTTCGGCGGCGCGCAGGCGGTCGGGCAGAGTTTCCTCGTGCACGTCGTCGGCCTCCACGGCGTAGGGCACCGGCACGCGCCGGCCGCGGCCGCGCAACCACTCGCCGGGCTTCAGGCCCAGCAGCTGCAGCACCACCAGCACCAGGGCGCCCAGGGCCAGGCCGTAAAAGAAAATCTTCCAGTAGATGCTGCTGCCGGGGCCAAAGACCGTCCCGAAGATGCGGCGCAGCAGCTGGTAAAACCAGCGCAGGATGGGGTTATCGGGCGGCGGGGGCTGGCGGTACTGCAGGTCGTCGTCGGCGCGCAGGCGCTGCAGCTCGGCGGCGCTGAAGCGGCGCACGGCGGCGGGCGGCGGGCCCGGCGGCAGCACGGCGGGGGCCCGCTGAGCCGTTGTAGGCCCGGCTTTCTGCGCCGGGGCGGCCAAGGGCGCCCCGGCCAGGAGCAGCAGCGCCAGTAGCCCGCCAGCCGCGGGGCGGCCCGAAAAGCGGAAGCGAAGCGGGAGCATCAGAGGGCTTGGTCGCCGTAGCTGGGGCGGAACAGGTCGTCGGCGGCGGGGCCGTCCGGGCCGGTGGGGCCGCCGGGCGTCTGACCCAACTGCTCGGCGCGCCACTGCAGGCTCACATGGTCGCGGCGTTCCACCAGGTTGAAGTATTGAAACATCAGCAGCACGTACACCGTGGGCACGAGCAGCAGGTTGATACCCAGCTGCACCGCTTGCAACACGGCCACGGCGGTAAAGGCGGCTTGCGTGTCGGCGGCCTTCAGGCTGAACCCGGCGGTGAAAATGCCCAGCACCACGCCCACCCCGGCCGACAGCATGCCGATGGCCATGCTGGCCACCATGTACAACCCAAACGTCGACCACCATTTGCCGCGGATCAGCTGCAGGCAGCGGCTGAAGATGCTGCCCAGGTCGGCGTCTTCGAACACCACCACGCTGGGCAGCAGCAGCACCGCAATGCTGAGGTAGATGCCCGGCAGCAGAAGCAGAAAATAACCGAGCACCACCAGCACCCCCGCCACCAACGAGTAACCGATCAACGGCAGCAGATACCGCTTGCCTTCGTCCCAGGCCTCGCCGGCGCTGATGGGCACGGCCGGGTCGGGCTGGTACATGCGCCGTTTCACGAAGCCGTAGAGCATGGCGTATTGCACCAGCAGCGCGGCCAGCATCAGCACCACGAGGCCGAACAGGGCTGGCATCATCAGCACCGCTTGGCTGCTCGCGCCCGACGAGTTGCCGAACTGATTGAAGCGGAAACTGCGGCCGAACACCGTCATCAGCACCGCCAGCGGCACAATGGCGGCCAGCAGGGGCAGCAGCAGGATGCGGTACATGTTGCCGCCGTGCTTGCGCAGAAAGGCAATGGTGGCCTCAAACTTCTGGCCGAAGTCGCGCAGGCGGTAGTAGTCCTGCGGGGTGGCGAAGCTGCGCTGCGCCTCGGATTGGTAGACGTACGTGGGCGTAGGAGTGGCCATGCGCGAAAGAAATCGGGGTGAACAGGATGCTACAGCGGCCGCTCGTCGTCGGGCGCGTAAAACGAGTCGGGGGTGAGGGCGGGTGCCGGGGCGGCTTCGCCGAGCCGGGCGGCGCGCCACTCCAGGCCGGGGCTTTCCTTGGCCTCCACGATGCTGAAGTAGTTAAACGCCATCAGCACGTTCATTACCGGGTTCAGCAAAAACATGCCCGTGGCCGACAGCAGCGAGAAAGGCAGGCCCACCAGGTGGTTGTCGGGGTTGGTGGCCATGAAGTAGCCCAGGGCCATGGCCGGCACAATCAGCAGGCTCAGAAACAGAAAGCCGTAGACCACGGCCAGGGCAAACGTCGACCACCAGTAGCCTTTGATCAGGTCGAAGCAGCGCGAGATGCCGCCTTCCTCCTCCAGAAATACCACCGCCGGCAGCAGCGTCAGAGCCACGGCCACGTAGATGCCGGGCAGCACCAGCAGCAGCACGGCAAAGCCCGTAATCATGCCCCCGACAATGGTTTTGCCGAAGTACGCGCCGGTGTTGCTGGTGGCTTCCCACACGTCGGCCACCGTCAGCTCGCGGCCCGGCGTCTGGTAGTGCTGAATGCGCAGGCGCAAAAAGCCGAAGGTGATGCCCGTGCCCACGATGATGGCCACGCGCTGGCAAATGCCGCCGACAAAGCCCACGGCCGTGTCGTTGCCGGTGGCGTAGCCGGCCGCTTCGATGATAAAGCCCAGCAGCAGCCAGGGGCCGGTGTAGCGCAGCAGCGCGGCGAAAAGCACGCGGCCGTGCTGGCGCAGCAGCTGCGCGGTGGCTTCCCACTTCTGGCCGAAGTCGCGGGTCTGGTAAAAGTCAGCCGGCTGGCTGAAAGTGGTAGCAGTGGCGTCGGCCACAACGGTGGTAGAAGTGTTCATATAGGCAAGCAGGGTAAGAAAAACAAGGGTTAGGGCGCTTCCGCGTCGGCCTCGGGCAGCGCGAAGCCGCTGCGCCGGGCCCGCCGGTGCAGCCGCCAGGGATACACCACGAAATAGCCGATAATCAGCACCAGCGAGAGGGCAATAACCGGCGCGCTGATGGCCACCGGGTGGCGCGGGGCCAGGCGCGTGACGAAGCCCTCCAGGAAAGCGGCCAGCACGATGAGCGGCACCAGGCCGGCCATGAGCTTCACGGCGTCTTGGGCGCCGCGGCGCAGGGCCTCGCCCCGCGGGTAGCTGCCCGGAAACAGCAGGCTGCCGCCCAGCACCAGCCCGGCCCCGGCGGCCAGCACGATGCAGCTGATTTCGATGGTGCCGTGCAGCCAGATGGCCAGCGAAGCCCGAAGCCCCACGCCCTGCGCGATGAAAAAGTACTGGAAGCTGCCCACCATCACCGCGTTGCGAAACAGCAGGTAGAGCGTGCCCAGCCCGGCCGTGGCGCCGAGCGCGAAGGTGGCCAGGGCCACCCGCACGTTGTTGTAGGCAATGAAGAGGAACATCTCGACCTCCGGGGCGGTGCCGTACACGTCGGTGGGGCGGCCGCGGCGGATGTTCTCCAGGGTCATGTTCACGTACCCGTCGCTGAGCACCAGGCGCACGAAAGCATCGTCTTCGGCCGCCGACAGCGCCCCCAGGCCCGCAAACAGCAGAAACAGCCCCAGCGCGGTGAGCAGCGGCTTCCAGTGCCGGGCCACCAGAAGGGGCAGCTCCGTGAGCCAGAAGTAGCCGAAGCCGCGGCGCCGGGCCGCCGGGCGGCGGTACAGCTGCTCGTGGAAGCGGCTGGCCAGCTGGTTCAGGTGCTGCGTGACGGGCGAGGTCGGGTAGAACGTGCGGGCGTAGGCCAAATCGTCGGTGAGGGCCACGAAACGGGCGGCCAGTTCCTCGGGCGTGGCCGCCGGCTGGTGTTCGTAGGAATGCCACCGCTCTTGGTTGCGGCGGATGAATACAACTTCGCGCATAAAAAACCACCCGGCCGGCCGGACCGGGCGCAGAACATGCCCGGAAGATGGTAGTTTTGACCGTAGCATCCAACTATTTGCCGGCGCTGTATGGCTCTCTTGCGCATTCCCACGACGCAGAACGTCACCCTCGAATACGAAACCGCTTCCGTCGGGGAGCGGATTGCCGCCACCCTGCTCGATGGCGTGATTATGGTCGGCTGGGTTATTGCCTGGATCCTCATCAGCGTGTACCTGCTCGGGCTAGACGGCGACTCGTCGCGCAACGGCGGCACGGCCTTCGTTATTTTCATCTTTGCGCTGGTGCTGCTGCCCATGTTTCTCTACCACCTGCTGAGCGAGGCGCTGTTGCAGGGGCAAAGCATCGGCAAAAAGGCGTTGAAGATTCGCGTCATCAGCCTCAACGGCGCCCCGCCGCGCTTCACGCAGTACCTGCTGCGCTGGGTGTTGCGCCTGGTCGACGTCGACCTGATTTACGGCGTGGTGGCCATGGCCTGCATCCTCGGCAGCGGGCGCGGTCAGCGCCTCGGCGACATGGCCGCCGGCACCGCCGTGGTGCGCCTGAACCGCCGCGCCACCGCCGCCGACAACTCCCTGTTCGGCTCCGACTTTGACCCCGCCTACCAGGTTACCTTCCCCGAAGTCGCCAGCCTGGCCGACCACGACGTGCGGCTGATTCAGGAACTGGTGACGCAGAGCGAGCAGCGCGGGGCCACCCACATCTTGGCCGACGTGGCCCAGCGGGTGCGTCAGCTCACCGGCATCCAGACGTACCTGCCCGACCACGAATTCCTGCTCATCGTGCTGCGCGACTACGCCCACCTGGCCGGCCAAACCGCCGAGCGGTAGCGTCGGGTACGCGGCGCGGCGGCCCTTGGGACGGCGCCAACTTCCCCCGGCCGCCTGCGTACTGCCAGAAGCCGGGGCGGTAGCATTCCACCCGGCGTACCGATCCGATGAACAACGAGTCCAGCTTCCGCCAAAACCCCGACGAATTCCACGGCCTCGGTGCCGAGGACAATGCCGAAAACCTGCAGCGCGGCCGCCAGGCCGCGCACCAACGCCCCGAGGACGGCCAGACGGGCCAGCCCACCACGGGCCATACCAATGCCCCCAACTACGGCGAGTTTGGCAAGCCCGAAGACGCGGCGGCCACCCCGGCCCAGCCCGAGGGCTTTGTGCCCCGCTACGGGCAGGAAGACCCGCCCCAGCTCGACGACACCCACCACGGCGACGACCGGTTCCGCCACAGCGGCACCCGCAACTGGAAAACCGACGAGCCCGCCAACCCCCACCAGGCCAAGCCCGGCGAGTGGTCGGACATCGACGACTAACTCCTGGCTACTCCCGCCAACAAAAAGGCCCGCTGCACTCTGCAGCGGGCCTTTTTGTTGCGGATGCGTAGCTGGTTATTCCTTCACCACGCGCAGCACCGTGGCGCTGCCGTCGGGCAGTTGGGCGCGCACCAGGTAGAGGCCGGCCGGCAGCTTGGCCGCCTCGCTCCAGCTGATGGTGTTCGGGCCGGCGCTGAGGTGGTCGGCCGGGCGGCTCAGCAGCAGGCGGCCGGCCACGTCGTAGAGGCTGAACGTTACCTCGTTGAGCGTGGCGGGCACGGTCAGCGTCAGGTGCAGGCCGGTGCTGCCGAAGGGGTTCGGCAGGGCCGCAAACTGCAGGGCCTGGGCCAGCGCGCCCTGCTGGGCCGTGGTGGTAGTGGGCAGCAGGTAGGTCATGATGCTGGCGCTGCCGGCCAGGGCGCTGCTGCCGTCGCGCAGTTCGATGAGCTGGGTGCCGCCGCAGCCGTTGGACACCTTGATGTCGTCGACGTACCAGCCCTCGAAGGCGCTGGGGCTGCCCTGGTCGGTGCGCACGCGGAAGCGCACGCGCAGAGCTTGGCCGCTAAACGAAGTCAGGTTCATTACCGAGCGGATGAAGGCGGTGCTGGTGCCCGTCACGCTGCGGCCCGTGAAGCAGGGCACGCCGCTCGTGCCGGTGGTCGAGGCGTCAAACGTGCTGTTCGGACCGTTTTCGATGAAGTACGGCGCGGCGTTGGTCCACGTCACCCCGTTGTCCGCCGACAGCTCCACCGAGCCCCCGTCGTAGGAGCCCTCGAAGTTGTAGAAGTGGTTGAAGGTCAGCGAGGAAAGCCCCGTGGGCGTAAACGGCGTCGAGGTCAGCACGTAGTCGGTCGGCGTGGTGGGCGCCGTGCCCCACCACGAGCGGGTCGGGCTGCTGGCCATGGTCGTGCTGCTGGTCCAGCCAGCGGTGCCGCTCAGGGCCGTGCTGGCGAAGCCGCCCAGGGTGTTGCCGTCCCGGTCGTCGTTGACGGGCAGCGCCGGCGTGCAGCCCGCCGAAGCCTGGGACTGGGCCCGCAGGTGGAAGGTTTTCACCTGCCCAGGCGCCGTGAACTGGATGTTGGAGAAGGTCACCGTGTTGCCGCTGACGGTGGCCGCGGGCGTGCTGCTCACGTACTGCAGGCCCGTGGGCAGCTGGTCGGTGAGGGTGTAGGCGGCGGTGGGCACGGTGCAGTTGCAGTTCAGTTGCAGGGCCACGTCAAACGTGTTACCCGCCATCAGCGCGGTGGTTTTCTGCAGCGTCACGGGCGGCGGCATATCGTAGGCCGCAATCTGGTCGGTGGCGCTGTTAGAGGAACCCTGCACGGCGCTGTAGCCCATGCCGCGGCGGGCAAACGCGCGCCAGATCGAGCAATGGTACTGCCCGCCGTAGAGCAGCGAGTCGGCCGACAAGATGGCGTCGCGCGCGTCGAGGAAGCCGGGCATGCAGGGCTGCAGCTTCATGCCCTGCATCACCAGTTGCAGGGCGGCCACGTTGCCGCCGGTGCCGGCGCTGTTGTAGAAGTTGCCGGTGAGGCTGCCCTGCTGCTGAATCACGTTCCAGGTCATGTCCCAGAGCACGGCGGTCCAGATTTCGCCGATGGCGTGCACCTCCGGGTTAGTGGCCACGTCGGCGTAGGTGAGCGGGTTCACGCTCAGCGAGGTGGAATAGGGGAAGCGGCGGATGCCGGCGCCGGTGTTGGCTTGGCCGGCGGCGTAGGTGCCCACCGTGATGGCGCGGGGGCCGTCGTTGATGGTGGCCGCGGTCCAGTCGGTGTTGAGCATCAGCGCGAGGTAGTCGCTCCAGCCTTCGCCGCCCTGCTCGGCGTTGCCGAGGCAGCTGGCGTTGGAGGGGCCGCCGGTCAGGCGGTTCGACACGCCGTGGCCGTACTCGTGCACCATGATGCCGCTGTCGAAGTCGCCGTCGAGCTGCGGGCCGGGGCGGTTGAGCGTCACCTGCACGCCGTCGCTGGCGCGGGCGGTGATGAGGGCCCCGTCGGCCTGCGAAATCATCACGGCCGGGATGGTGATGGTATTGTCGGTGCCGCCCATGACGATGGGCGCGCCGGCCACGTTGTTAATCACGATGGCGGCAATGGCGCCGGCCAGCTGGGCGTTTTTCACCTTGGCCGGGAAGCCGCAGGCGCCGCCGCGGGTAATCAGGGCAATTTTGCCGGTCAGCGAGGGGCCGCTGTGGGCCACGCAGGCAATGTTGGTGGCCGGGCTGCTGCCCGCGTCCACGTACAGTCCCACTTGCCCCGATATCGGGCCGAGGTTGGCCAGCTTGTTGGCCGTGCTGAAGTTGCTCTCGCGCGACTGGTACGAGCCGGCAATAACCGAGGGCGCCGTTACCGTGATAGGGGCCGGCGCGGCGCTCCACAGATACATCTGCATGCGGCCGCTGCTGCCGTCGGGCGGGGTGTTGAAGTTGGCGTTGTTGGTGCCGTTGCCGTCCTGGGCTTCGGCCAGCACGTGGTCGTTGCCGTTGCCGCCGCGGCCGATGTTGTCCTTCTGGAAGTTGCCGGCCGCCTCCGTGAACCCGTACTGGTACAGCACGTCGTGCGTGATGTTGTTCCAGTAGAAGAGGTTGGTAACGGCCGCGTTGCGGTTGAGTACCACCGAGGGCGCCTGCGCGAAGTCGGGCGTGTAGCCGAAGGTGAGCGTGGTGCCCGTGGTGGTCGACGGGGCGTAGTTGCCCGGGGCGTTCAGGCGGGCCGCGTCGTCGTAGGCCGACACGTTGTTGCCGCGGGTGAAGGCGTAGTCGGTGGTGCCGTCGTAGTGCCAGCCGTGGGTGGTGGCGTTGTTGCCGGCGCCAGCGTTCAGCCACGGGTCGGTTACCGTTTGCAGGCCGCCGGTGCTGTTGGGGTTCAGGCGCGGGTACGGCACCACGAAGTACGAGGCCGTGGTGGTAGCGGCCGGGAGGTAAGCCGCTGCGTAGGGGTGGCGTGCGACTGCCGCGGCTACCGCCGGTACGGCCGCCGTCGGGGCCGCTGCGGCGTGATGCTGCGCGTCGTCGTGCGCTTTTTCTTCCACCGTCCAGTTGTCCTGCCCGATGATGGTGCCGCTGGCCGCGTCCACCTGCACGTTCCACCAGTCGGGGCTGTTCAGCACGTCCACGTTCACGTTCCAGGCCAGGTGCGGCCGGCCGGCGGGGTCGAGCACCCAGGCCAGGCTGGCCACGATGTCGCGCTTGGCCACGCCCGTCGGGGCGAAGTATTGCCGGGCTTCGGGGCCGCCTTCGTTGCGCAGCAGCGCGGGCTCGGCGCCGCCCGCGGGCAGCAGGTGCCGCACGGCCCGGGCCACGGCCCCGGCCGCCGACACCACCGGCGTGGCCGGCAGGGCAGCCAGCGGCTTGGCCGGCACAAAGCTGCCGGCGTGGTGGGCGAGGCGCCCGCGCACGAAGGCCAAAGACAACACGCGGTTGTACACCGGGATGCCGCGGTGCACCTGCTGCACGTACACGTGCTCCAGGCCACTGGCTTCGGTGTAGGCGTCGGTGAGGCGGAAGTCTTCGGCCGAGAAGCCGTTGCCGGCCCACAGGGCGCGGGTGTCAGCGGCTCGCTTGTAGGCGCTTTGGGTGGGGAGGGTTTGGGCGTGCAGCGCAGCCGGCAGCAGCAGCCCCAGCGTGGCCAGGGCCAGCAGGGTAGAGGGTTTCCTCACGGGCAGAATAGTTCGGGGAATTGCGAAACTGACGCTTGGTGGAAGCGTCCACCGCATCGATTTCTAAAAATACAACGCGCCGCCGACTAAATGCTTAGGCGGCGGGCAAAATCGCGCCGCCCCGGGCGGCGTATTCAGCGGCGCGCGGGGCCTTGCGCCGTGATGACGACGTGGTCGAGGTACCGGCCGGTGCCGGGCAGCTGGCGCGCGGCCAATTGCTGGTTGGAGGTCTTTAATTCGGCGGCGTTGCCGACGATGCGGAACGTTGCTAGCAGGTAGCATTTGGCCGCCACCGGCCGGCCAAGGTGCACGGCGGGTATCCAGCGGTATAACCGCTGACTCAGCGCCTGTCACACTGCCTGGTCGCAGTCGGGCGAGAGGCCCTGCCCCACCAAGAAGTCCCGGGCCTGCCCGTCGGGGCCGACCACGTACGAGATGAGCACGTCGCGCTGGCGCTGGTCGCGCAGGGAGCCGAGCGGGTAGCGTAGGGGCCGCGCCAGTTGCGCCACGTCGTGGGCGCAGCTGCCCAGCAGGCGCGGGGCCCGCGTCGGCCGCAGCAGCTGCCAGCCGGTTGGTGTTTGCAGCCAGTAGCGGGCGGTATCGGGCCGGACGAAGACGATGCGGCTCGAATCGTGGTCGAAGGGTAGCTCGGGCTGGCCTTGCTCGTCGAAGTATTCCCACCTACCCATCGGGCGGTTGTCGCGCAGCTTGCCTCGTTCGTATTTGTTGCGGCCGGGTTTAAGAGCCTGTTAGGCGCTTGCGCGGCTGCCAACAACCAGCAGCCCTAGGGTAATCAGGATAGCAACGCGAATAAGCATAGGCTGGCTAAAATAACAAACGGCGCGGAAGCCCGGCCCGTTGGCCCGCTCCCGCGCCGAATGCCGGCGGCCGCCCAAAAATTAACCGGCCGTGTGCTGCAGCTTGTTTTTGCGGCCGGCGCGCAGGTGGCCGCGCTCCTCGCCCTGGGCCAGCAGCTCATCGTCGCGCTCGGTTTTCTTCACCCAGCTCACCGAGTAGAGGTCCTTGCGCCGGTCGCGCAGGTTGCGCACGGCCCCGGAGGTGTTCAGGTCCTTGAGCAAGTCCAGGTCGAGGTCGGCGATGAGCGTCATCTCGGTGTTGGGCGTGGCTTCGGCCACGATGGCGTCGTGGGGGAAGGCGAAGTCGGAGGGGCTGAACACGGCCGACTGCGAGTACTGAATGTCCATGTTCTCGACGCGCGGCAGGTTGCCCACCGAGCCGGTGATGGCCACGTAGCACTCGTTTTCGATGGCCCGGGCCTGGGCGCAGAGGCGCACGCGCTGGTAGGCGTTCTTGGTGTCGGTCCAGAACGGCACGAACAGAATCTTCATGCCTTCGTCCGAGAGCATGCGCGAGAGTTCGGGGAACTCCACGTCGTAGCAGATCAGGATGCCGATTTTGCCGAAGTCCGTATTGAAGCACTGCAGCTTGTTGCCGCCGCGCATGCCCCAGTACGAGGCCTCGTCGGGCGTCACGTGCAGTTTGTACTGCTCGTCCACGGTGCCGTCGCGGCGGCAGAGGTAGGCCACGTTGTGCAGCTTGCCGTCCTCGTAGAGCGGCATGGAGCCGGCCACGATGTTGATGTTGTAGCTCACGGCCAGCTCCATGAACTTGGCCTTCAGCGGTTCGGTGAAGGCTGCCATGGCGCGGATGGCCACCGAGGGCGAGTCCTCGTTGGTGAGGGCCATCAGCGGGGCGTTGAAGAACTCCGGGAACAGCACGCAATCGGCCTTGTAGCCCGACACGGTGTCGACGAAGAACTCGATCTGCTGGAACAGGTCCTCCAGGCTCTTGGTGCCGCGCATCTGCCACTGCACAATGCCGATGCGCACGTTGCTCTTCTGGTTGCCGATGAGCTTCTCCGAATCCTCGTCGTAGTACACGTTGATCCACTCCAGCAAGGTGGCGTAGGCCTTGGAGTCGCCGTCGTAGGGCAAGTACCCGCGGATCAGCTTGCGCACGTAAAAGTCGTTGGCCAGCTGGAAGGTGAGGATGGGGTCGGTCAGCTCCTTGTTGCGCACCATCTCCACGTACTTCTGCGGCGTCATTTCCTCCGCGTACTTGGCGTAGCCGGGGATGCGGCCGCCGGCCACCATGGCGCGCAGGTTCAGGTTTTCGCAGAGCTCCTTGCGCGCGTCGTAAAGACGGCGGCCCAGGCGCAGGTTGCGGTACTCCGGGTCCACGAACACGTCCACGCCGTAGAGCGTGTCCCCGTCGGGGTTGTGGGTGTTGAACTTGCCGTTGCCGGTAATCTTGGTGTAGGTGTGCCGGTCGCCGAAGTCGGAATACTGCACGATGATGGCCAACGCCGCGGCCACCACGCGGCCGTTGTCCTCGATGCAGATCTGGCCCTCGGGGAATTTCTTGAGCAGGGCGTTGTACTCGTCCTGGGCCCAGGCGCCTTCCATGTTGGAATACACCTGGTCCATGATGTCGCGCACGGCCTTGTAGTCGGAGCGGCGCAGGGCGCGCAGCACCAGCTTGTGGGCCGCGGCGCTGGCCGAAGTGGCCGGGGTGTCTTCGCCGGTTACCGTCGCCACGGTGGTAGCGCCGGTTTTTTTGTCGGACTTATCGGCGGCCTTTTTGGCCTGGCCGTTGGATTTGGCGGAGGAAGTCGATGCCATGAGTGCGAAAGGTGAAACGCGCAGCCAAAAGTACGGGACCCGCGGCGCGCAGTTGATAGCAACGTCAAGCGGCCCGGCGGTGTTCCGCCGGGCCGCTTTGTTTCGTGGGCGCTGCCGCGTCGACGAGGCTTAGTACCGCACCACTTTGCCCACTGCTGTAGCGCCGTCGACTTGCCGCACGCGCAATAGCAGCGTGCCCTGCCAAGCCGGATTTAGCGTTAACGTCGAGGCCCCCTGCGGCTGCTGAAAACGGCCCAAAACCCGCCCCGCGAGGTCGGTAACGGCTACTTCGGCGGCCGTGGGCAGCTGCAGCCGCACGGCTTCGCCGGCCGCCGCCGCGGTGGGCCAAGCGGTCAGCGGGGCCGCTGCCTTGCCCGCTGCGGCAGCCGTGGGCAGCTGAATGCGGCGGTAAATGTCGCGGTACTCGATGCTGGTAATGACTTCCTGCCCAGCCGTGACGGCAGTGCTGATGGTGAGCACCGGCACGTGAATGGTCTTGGCCAGCCACTTGTACTCGCGGCGCACCGGCAGGGTCAGGCCCTGCCCGGGCGTGCCGCCCACGGCGAGGCTGTCGTGGTCTTCGAGGCGCGTGACCACCCGCACCGTCTGAAACGTGCCGAAGGGCGTGGTGAGCGTGCCCCAGGCATCGACGCGGTTGACGCGCTTGCGTCGTTGCGAGAGGTAGCCGGTGCTGGCAATGATGGCCGGCGTCTCAAAAAACGAGTTGCTGGAGTCGGGCGCGGAGCTGAAGCTGAGCGGGAAGCGGTAGATAACGTCCTGCAGCGCCTGGCTCTGGTAAGTCACCGGCAAGCCGAAGCCGCTAACGGTGGCGCCGAAGCCCACGGAGCGAAAATCGGCGTTCGAGAGGTTGTAGAATTCCACCGGGTCGGTGATGGGCAGGCCCGCGCCCACGGCCGGCAGCTGCTGCGGCGACACTAGGGTGGCGCGGTTCACGCCGCCCAGCGGGCCGAAGGCAAACTGCAACGTGGTGGCCGTGGTATTGATGTTGGCGTAGCGCTCCACCCGCTGGGCCGTGGGCGTGAGGGCCGCGTAATTCCAGGTCTGGTTGGCGCCGCGGCGCGTCAGGGGCGGGGCCGAGGCGGGCAGCACCGGCGCGGCCTGGCTCAGGCGCAGCGTGTCGCCGATGATGGGCATGTCGGTGCGGTCGATGCTGGGCGAGGTCTGGGCTTGGGCCAGCGGAACGGCCCCGAGCAGCAGGGCGGCAAGCGGGTAGAGAGTGGGGCGCATAGGCAGCAAGGGGCGGTTAGGGCTCAGCAAGATACGCAGCCGGGCGCGGCGACAAAAAAGCTCCGCCCGGCCGAAGCCGGGCGGAGCCGTAGCAGCGGCGCGGGCGCCGGACCTTACACGCTCATTTCGGGCACGCCGGCGTCGGGTACCACCAATCGGCCGGCGGTGGCCTGCTGAATCTGTTCCACCGTCACGCCCGGGGCCCGCTCGCGCAGCACGAAGCCGTCGGGCGTCACGTCGAGCACGGCCAGCTCGGTCACGATTTTCTTCACGCAGCGCAGCCCGGTGATGGGCAGCGTGCAGTCGGTGAGCAGCTTCGAGGAGCCGTCCTTGGCCACGTGCTGCATGGCCACGATGATGTTTTTGGCCGAGGCCACCAGGTCCATGGCGCCGCCCATGCCCTTCACCATCTTGCCCGGAATCTTCCAGTTGGCAATGTCGCCGCGCTCGGACACTTCCATGGCGCCGAGGATGGTCAGGTCCACGTGCTCCCCGCGAATCATGCCGAACGACTCGGCCGAGGAGAAAATGCTGGAGCCCGGCAGGGTGGTGATGGTTTGCTTGCCGGCGTTGATCAGGTCCGGGTCCACCTGGTCGTCGGTGGGGAAGGGACCCATGCCCAGCAACCCGTTTTCGGACTGCAGCACCACCTGCACGCCCTTCGGGATGTAGTTGGCCACCAGGGTGGGAATGCCGATGCCGAGGTTGACGTAGTAGCCGTCCTTTACTTCTTGCGCGATGCGCTTGGCAATGCCGTGTTTGTCTAACATGGGGTGGGAAGTAGCGGGTTATTTGGCCTCCGGGGCCGGGGAAGTCACCGCCTCGCGCACCTGCAGCTTGAACTTGGCCGGCAGGTCGCGGGCGGTGGTGTTGGGGTATTTCTGGGTGTAGAGCAGGGCTACCACCTTCAGCTTCGGGTCGACCCAGTACGTGGTGCCGAAGATGCCGCCCCACTCGTAGCTGCCCTCCGAGAGGCCGGATTTGGCCGCCGTAGCCGCCGTGGTGACGCTAAAGCCCAGGCCAAACTTGTTGCCGCCCTGCTCCAGCGCGCCCATCTGGTTGCTGGTCATCAGGCGCACCGTAGCGGGTTTGAGCAGGCGCCGGCCGCCGTACTCGCCCTCGTTGAGCAGCATCTGCAAGAGCACGGCGTAATCGTCGATGGTGGACGAGAGGCCCGCCCCGCCCGAAAAGTAGGTGCCGGCCAGCTTGGGGTAGTCGGGCTGCATGTGGCCCCAGGCCTGCATGGGCGCGAGGGTTTTGCCCGGCCCTTCCTCGGTGTAGAGCCGGGCCAGCCGGGCCTGCTTGTCGGCGGGCAGGTAGAAGTAGGTGTCGCGCATGCCCAGGGGCTCAAACAGGCGCCGGCGCAGGAACTGGTCGAGCGGCTGCCCGCTCAGCACTTCGATGAGCCGGCCCACCACGTCCACGCTCAGCCCGTAGGTAAACCGTTCCCCGGGCTGGTGCAGCAGCGGCAAGGGCCCGAGCTTGTCCATGGCCGCGGCCAGGGTGCCCTCGGGCGAGCCAATGCCGCTCGGAATGCCAGCTTTGGCGTAAATGGCCCGCGCCTCCGGGCTGCCGATGACCGGGTAGCCTAGGCCGGAGGTGTGGGTGAGCAGCTGCCGGATGGTTATTTCCGCCTTGGCCGGCACCGTGGTGTAGCTGGAGTCCTGGGGGTTGAACGAGGCCAGCACCCGCGGGTGGGCAAAGGCCGGCAGGTACTTACTCACCGGGTCGTCGAGCTGAAACTTGCCCTCGTCGTAGAGCAGCATCAGCCCCACGCTGGCCACGGCCTTGGTCTGGGAGGCAATGCGGAAGATGGCCTCGGGCTGCAGCGGCGTGCGGGCCGCCACGTCGGCGTAGCCGAAGGCTTTGCGGTAGAGTACCTTGCCGTCCTGGGCCACCAGGGCAATGACGCCCGGTTCCTTGCCCGCCGCCACGTACTCCTGCAGCAGCGCGTCGAGGGCCGGGTGGGCCTGGGGCTGCGCCACGAGGGTGCGGGCCGCCAGGCGCGCGGCCTTGCGGACCGGCGCCGCGGTTTGGGCGGCGGCACCCGGCCCGAGGGCCAGCGCGAGCAGAAAAACGGAAACGACCTGTTTCATGGGAGCCAAGGCGCGGTCAGAAACCTACTGCGCGGCGCGGACCGTGCGCTGCTCGATGCGCTTCTCGTAGTTTTTGCCCTGGAAAATGCGCTGCACGTAAATGCCCGGCGTGTGAATCTGGTTGGGGTCCAGCTCGCCGGCGGGCACCAGCTCCTCCACCTCGGCCACCGTGATTTTGCCGGCGGCGGCCATCATTGGGTTGAAGTTGCGGGCCGTGCCCTTGTAGATGAGGTTGCCGGCGGTGTCGCCCTTCCAGGCTTTCACCAGGGCGTAGTCGGCGTGCAGGGCGGTTTCGAGCAGGTACATCTTGCCGTTGAACTCGCGGCTTTCCTTGCCCTGGCCCACCTCGGTGCCGTAGCCGGCCGGGGTGTAGAAGGCCGGGATGCCCGCCCCGCCGGCCCGGCAGCGCTCGGCCAGGGTGCCCTGCGGAATCAGCTCCACTTCCAGCTCGCCCGAGAGCAGCTGCCGTTCGAACTCGGCGTTTTCGCCCACGTAGCTGGAAATCATCTTCTTCACCTGCCGCTGCTGCAAGAGCAGCCCGATGCCGAAGTCGTCGACGCCGGCGTTGTTGGAAATGCAGGTCAGGTTCTTCACGCCCAGGCGCAGCAGCTCCTGGATGCCGTTTTCGGGAATGCCGCACAGGCCGAAGCCGCCCAGCATCAGCGTCATGCCGTCGGCGACGCCCTGCAGCGCAGCCTGCGCGTCGGACACTACTTTGTTGATCATAGGGTTGGGAATGGGGAAACGAGCGAGTCGCCAGCCACCGGGCCGGCGCGGCGCAAACCTACTCTTTCTTGCCCGCCCGCCCAACGCCGCCGTCCGCGGGCGGCTCGTAGTCCACGGGCAGCAGCTCCCCGATTCGCTCAAAGCCCCAGTAGCCTTCCGTGAACACCGCCAGCGGGTCGAGCAGCTGGCCAGTGGGCGTAATTGCTATGGCCGGCAGCAGCAAGTGCAGCACCGACACCTGCTGCTCGGGCCGCGCGGCCGGCTCGCCCACGCGGTGGGGCAGGGCATAGGCCGGGTCGGGCGGTTCGCGCAGGTAGGTCACCTGTACTAGGTCGCGGAAGCGCAACAGCAGCGCGTGGCCGTCGGCGCTGGGGCGGCGCAGGCTGTCGGCGGGCAGGGGGCGGGTGTAGAGGTAGGCGTACTGGGGCGGCTCCCGCAGCCGCTGCAGCAGCGAGTCGGCCGGGTGCCACACCTCGCCGGCGTGGCGCTGGCGCTCCAAACTCAGCAGCGAATCGGCCCGCACCCAGCGCGGGTTGGGCACGCGGCGCAGGCGGTTGGCCACGAAGCCTTCCTCCGTTAATTGGCCGGTGCGCACGCTGCGCAGAAAGTGGGGCAAGGAGCCGCGGTACGCGGTGAGCCGGTTGGCGGCCCAGCGCGCCCGCCGCGCCGCGCTCTTGGTGGGCAACTCCTCGAACACCGGCCAGGCGTAGTACGACTGCACCTGCTCGCGGAAGTTGATTTGAAAGTGCAGGCCGTAGAACCGGATGCGGTAGCCCAGCGCCGCGTTATCGACCTGCAGGTAGTCGTAGGCTTCGGCCGTCAGCTCCCCGCTGCCCGGGTCGAAGTCCACGCGCACGCCGTCGGGGTTGCGGATGCGGCACTGCCCGGAAAACGCGGTGGTGCCCACAAACAGCTCCACGAAGCGCTGGTAGTCCTCGGGCCGGTTGCGGTGGGGCCGCACCACCACGCCCGCCAGCTGCTGACTGAGCGGCGCCGGCCGCAGCTGCACCGTGACGGGCGCCGCGCCCACCTGCACGCCCCGCCGGGCGAGGCGGTAGCCGAGGTAAGAGCACACCACGTCGTACGAACCCGCGGGCACGTTGGGCAGGGTGAAACGGCCTTGCGCGTCGGTGGTGGCGCCGCGGGTGGTGTTGGCCAAAAACACGCTGGCAAATGCCAGCGGCGCCTGCGTAAGGGAGTCGCGCACTTCGCCGCTGATGCTGGCCTGGGCCTGCGCGGCGCCCGGCAACGCCAGCGTGCCCAGCACTACCAGCAGCCAGCGCCACCCCAAGCGAAGCAATAGGCCGTGCATAAAGACTCGGGCAGGATGTGAGCCCCGCACCGGCGGCGTTAGCGTTTAAACAAGTGCATGCGCCCCGTCTTGCCCTGGCCGTTGGTGCCCACCAGCAAGTAGGCCCCCGGCCGCAGGCCCCGCAACGACAGCTGGGCCGTGCCGCCCGCTACCGCCGGCCAGCAAGCCACTTGGTGGCCCGACAAGTCGTAGAGGTACAGCGGGTGCGTGGTGGCGTAGGAGTTGGTGACGGTGAGCAGCTCGTCGTCGGTTACGGGGTTGGGCCAGGCGGCCAGGGCCGTCGGGGCGCCCAGCTCCAGCTCGGCAAAACTCCCGAGCCGCAGAAACAGGCCCTCGGTCACGTCGCCGGCCAGGAAGAACGAGCCGGGCGCGTCGCCGGGCAGCACGCTGGCCACGGAACCGCGGCCGGTGGCGTCGAGGTTGGTCACGGCCGGCTGGTTGGAGGCTTCCAGCTGCTGAATGGTGCCGTTCGGGTTGAGCAGGGCCAGGTAATGCGTGATGATGTGGCTGTTGCGCACCGTAAAGCCGCTCAGCAGCACTTCGCCGCTGGGCGAGGCCGCCCACTGCTCGGGGCTGAGCACATTCCCGTCGGGGGTAAACAAGTCGCGGGACCACTGCACCCCGCTCACGCCCAGCGAGAGGCGGTGCAGGTGGCCGTCGTAGGCCAGGAAGTCATTGCCGCCGAGGGCCAGCAGCTTCGTCGGGCCGATGTAGGAGCCGGGCAGCACCGTTTCGGCTCCGCGCACCCCGTCATCCGACACGAAGATGACCTTGGCCACGGCACTCGTGGCCGACAAGGAGGTGTAGCCGCTGGCGCCCACCAGCACGCCCCCCGGCTGCGGCAGCAAGGTGTTGATGACGGAGCGCACCACCGGCATGCCAAAATCCAGCGGCAGCAGCTGGCGCTGGGTGCCGTCGGCCTGCAGGTAGAGCAGCGAGGCCGCCATGCCGCGGTCCGAGAGGGCCACGACGAAGCCCTGGTGCGAGTCGTCGGGGGCCAGGTCGACGATGCGGCGCGAGCTGCCGCTGAAGTCGCGCGTCCAGCGAATCGGGCCGCGCGGCGTCAGCGCCACCAGCAAGTTCGGGCTGCCGAAATCCGTGGCCAGCGGCGAGTTGACCAAGCCGAGCAGCAGGTCGCCCCGGCCATTCTGGCTGGCGGCGCGCACGAAAATGTGGGGAAAGCCGGGCACGTCCAGCCGCTGCTCCCAGAGCTGGCGGCCGCGGGCGTCGGTGCGCACCAGCAGCAGGCGGCGCGGAGCCGGCTGGCTGCTGCTGGCTTGCTTGAGCAGTTCTTCGCCCACGAGCAGAAACCCGCCGTCGGGCTGGCGCAGGGCCTTGATGCACGACTGCGGTCGGGGGCCGGAATACAGCTGCTGCCAGCTCGGTTGGGCGGCGGCCGTGCGCAGCAGCAGCGCGCAGAGGGCGCTCAGCAGGATGCGAAGTGCAGAGGAGGGTAGCATGGACTCGATAGGCAGAATGGTAAATGCAACACGCTGGGCCCTAGGCCCGCCTAAATGTACGGCGGCCGCGAGCAGAAGGTACACGCCGGCTCGTTAACGCGCCGGGGCGCCCGCCGAGATGCGACGGGCGCCCCGGCGGCCAGTTGCGGGACGTTATTTGGATTTGCCGGGCGGCGCGGCGGGCGGCGTGGGCACGTAGTCGAAGGGCAGGAACTCCCCGATTTTCTCGAAGCCCCAGTACTCGCCTACCGACACGGCCAGCGGGTTGAGCAGGGAGCCGTCGGCCTGGATTTCGGCGCGGCGCCCGTTGAGCCGCAGCCGCGACACCTCGCGCAAGGCGGGGTAGGCCGTGCGCGAGGCGCCCAGCGGCGACATGGCCTGCTTGTAGCGCGGGTCGGGCGCTTCGCCGAAGTAGGCCACCTGCAGCTCGCCGGTGAAGTTCAGAAACACCCGCTTGCCGTCGGCCGACACCTGGCGGATGCTGTCGATGGGCAGGGCGGCGGGGTTGAGCGTGGCGTAGATGGGCGCCGAGCGGCTCCACAGCCGCAGCGAATCTTTCTCCGATTTGGTCAGGTCGCTGCCGTCGGGGTGGCGCTCCAGCAGCATCTGACGCAGGCTGTCGGTCTGGCCAAAGCGCTTGTTCACCGTCACCTTGATCTGCTGGGCCATGAAGTTTTCGGTGCGCAGGCGGTTGCGGTACACGCTGCGCAGAAAGTGCATAAACGAGCCGTTGTAGGCCTTCAGGCGGTTAGCGGCCCACAGCCTCTGCTGAGCCTCGTCCTTGGGCTTCATTTCCTCGAACACCGGCTGTCCGTAGTACGACACGGAGCCGTCCTCGGGGTCGTAGCTAAACTCCAGGCCGAAGTACTTCAGGCGGTAGCCCAGCGCGTCGTTGTCGACCTGCAAATACTCCTTGGCCCGGGCCCGCAGCTGTTTGTCCTCCTCGTCGAAGAAAACGCGCACGGCCTCGGGGTTGCTCACGTGGCACTGCTCCGAAAACTGCGAGCCGCCCAGAAACAGGTCGGAAAACTGCTTGTACTCCTCCGGCTTGTTGGGCTCGGGCTTGATGACGACCTCGCCCAGGCTGTTGCCCACCGGCGAGAGCAGCAGGGTGAACTGCTGCGAGGGCCCGCTCATGGTCACGCTTTGCTTGGAAAGGCGGTAGCCCACGTAGGAGCAGACCATGTCGTAGGTGCCGTTGGGCACCCGGCTGATTTCAAACTTGCCTTGGTCCGTGGTCGACGAGCCGAAGGTGGTGTTGGCCAAAAACACGCTGGCAAACGCCAGCGGCTCCTTGGTGAGCGAGTCGAGTACGACGCCGCTAAACCGGTTCTGTGCCTGGGCCGCCGCGCCGACGAGCAGCAGGCAACCCAGTAAAAACATCCGCAAAGAATTCTTCATGCAAAGGGGAAATACAAAATCAGGGCCAGCCCGGCAGAGGCCGCCCATAGAACGAACAGCCGGCGCAGAACGTCATGTCGAGCCCCGCAGGATATCTCGCGTGCTGATGTCGAACAATCCAAGCCCGTCCTGGCGAGCTTGTCGAGACATCTCGCCAGATAGTAACCCTCTGTTGAGGTTACTACTTGGCGTCAGCACGCGAAATTCCACGGCTGCGCTCAGTATGACGCTCCGGAGGGTATCGTTCAACGAAGCAACAAAACCCAATTCGTCCGCAACGACGCTCAAAAAGGCTTTTGGCTGCCCGGCTAGCCGCCAATCAGGTGGGCCCGGGCTGCGTCGGCGTCCTTGGCCAGCTGCGCCTTGAGCGCGTCGAGGCCACTGAACTTCTGCTCGTCGCGCAGGCGGGCCACAAACTGCACCGTCAGCGGCTGGTCGTACAGGTCGCCGTCGAAGTCGAGCAAGTGCGCCTCCACGGTCTCCTGCAAGTCGCCGCCCACAGTGGGCCGCACGCCGATGTTGAGCATGGCCGGGTGCCGGGTGCCGGCCGCCGTGGTGGCCATGACGGCGTACACGCCGCGGCCCGGCACCAGCTTCAACGTTTCTTCGCAGCGAATATTGGCCGTGGGGTAGCCAATGGTGCGCCCCAGCTGCTGGCCGCGCACCACCGTGCCCGTGAAGGGGTAGTCGTAGCCGAGGTAGCGGGCGGCCGTAGCCACGTCGCCGGCTTCCAGGGCGCGGCGGATGCGGGTGCTGCTCACGCCCACCGCGTCCACGTCCTCGCGCGGAATTTCCTCAACTTCCAGCCCGTACTCGGCCGCGTGCTGCTGCAGGTACTCGAAGCTGCCCTCGCGGTTTTTGCCGAAGCGGTGGTCGTAGCCGATGACCAGCTTGCTGGTACCGACTTTGTCCAGCAGCAGTTCGCGGATGTACTGCTCGGAGGTCCACTGGGCGAATTCGCGGGTGAACGGCACGATAAGCAGGTAATCCACCCCGTACTGCTCCAGTTTCTCGATGCGCTCCTCCAGGGTGTTGAGCAGGTGCAGGGGCTTGGGGTCGGGGTGGGCGGGGGGCGGCGCCAGCACCAGGCGCGGGTGCGGCCAGTAGGTGATGACCACGCTCGGCCCGCCCGACAGCCGGGCTACTTCCTGCAAACGCTGCAGAATCTGCTGGTGGCCCAGGTGCACCCCGTCGAAGGTGCCGCTGGTAACCACGGCGTTGTGGAGGCGCGGAAATTCGGCGGGGTCGCGGACTACGTGCATGGCGGAAGGGGGACTGGTGGCACTCACGCGCCGGCCGGCGTCGTGCGCGGGTTCTTGAACGCAGGTAGGCCGCCGGTGGATTTGACAGCGTACCCTACCTAGGCTTACGGCGCTGCGAAAGTAGGCACAGCCCGCCAAAAGCGGCTGGCTCGGCCGTAACCTATTGTTCCGGGCGGAGCGAGGAAGCTGGGCAACCGCATGTTGCGCCGGCTTCCTCGCTCCGCCCGGAACGCTGTTGCTTGCCGCGAAATGAGTCGTTACTCGGTCGTTTCGTCCGCCGGGGCATCGGCTGCCGCGGCCTGCTGGGTGGCATCGTAGTGCTCCAGGCCCAGGCGGCGCTCCGGGCGGGGCGTACGCTCCCGGCGGGGCCGCTCGGCTTCGCCCTCGGGCCGCGGCGGGCGGCGGGCTTCGATGTCGGCCATGCTCAACGCGTTTTCCAGGCGGTACTCGCCGATGCGGGTGCGCACGAGCCGGGTGAGGTGGGCGCCGCAGCCCAGCAGCTCGCCAAAGTCGCGGGCGAGGCTGCGGATGTAGGTGCCCTTGGAGCACACGATGCGGAAATGCACGTCGGCCCCGTCGATTTCGGGCAGCTCGAAGGCTTTGATGTCGACCTGCTTGCTCTTGATTTCGGCCGTGTCGCCGCGGCGGGCCACTTCGTAGGCCCGCTCGCCGTTGATTTTTACGGCCGAAAACAGCGGCGGCGTCTGCTCGATTAGGCCGGTGAGCTGGGCAGCGGCGGCCAGCAGGTCTTCGCGCGTGAGGTGCTGCCAGGGCCGCTCCGCGTCGACGGCCGTTTCCAGGTCAAACGACGGGGTGGTCTGGCCCAGGCGGAACACGCCGGTGTACTCCTTTTCCTGGGCCTGAATCTGGTCAATGGTCTTGGTCTTCTTGCCTGTGCAGAGGATGAGCAGGCCGGTGGCCAGCGGGTCCAGCGTGCCGGCGTGGCCGATTTTGCGCGGCTTCAGGGCGTACTTCACCTTCTTCACCACGTCGAACGAGGTCCAGCGCAGGGGCTTGTCGATGAGCAGCACTTCGCCGGGTTCCTGCTCGGGCTGGGGCACCTGCGGCTTGCGGGGGGGCTGACTCATACTAGTTGCAGGGAAATGTTCAGGGCCAGCATCAGCAGCAGCAGGCCGCCTACGATGATGCGGTACACGCCGAAAGCGCGGAAGCCGTAGCGGGCCACGAAACCCACGAACAAGCGAATGGCCAGCAGTGCCACCACGAAGGCCACCGCGTTGCCGAGCAGCAGCAGCTTGATTTCCTGGGCCGAAAACAGGTTGCTCAGGTCGTGGCCCTGGGCGTGGGCTTCCTTGTAGTAGTCGTAGAGGTCCTTGGCGGCGGCGGCGGCCATGGTGGGCATGGCCAGGAAGAAGGCAAACTCGGCCGCGGCGCGGCGGGTCAGCTTCTGCGAGAGGCCGCCGATGATGGTAGCAGCCGAGCGGCTCACGCCCGGCACCACGGCAATGCACTGAAAGCAGCCAATGATAAACGCCTCGCGCCAGCCGGGATTGGTGACGGGGTGGCCGCCTTCCTGCGGGTCTTCCTGCGGAAACAGCCGGTCGATGAACAGCAATACGATGCCGCCCAGCAGCAAGCTCACGCCCACCGTTGTCACCGACTCCAGCAGGGCGTCGATGTACTTCTTCAGAAACGCGCCCACCACCACGATGGGCAGAAAGGCCACCAGCAGCTTCAGGTAGAAGTCGAAGCTCTGGAAAAAGCGCCGCCAGTACACCACCAGCACCGACAGGATGGCGCCGAGCTGAATGACCACCAAGTAGAGCTTGGTGAAGGCCGTGGGCGGAATGCCCAGCAGGGCCGAGGCAATAATCATGTGCCCGGTGCTCGACACGGGCAAAAACTCAGTCAGCCCCTCGACAATGGCCAGGAGCACGGCATGCCAGTAATTCATTTAGCAGGGCTTAGCGGCGCTGGTAGGTGGGCGGCGTGGTCGGGGCCACCGGCGTCACGGGAGCCGTCGGGCCGGCCGGTGCTACGGGCGCGCCGGGCGTCACCACCTGATTGACTACCGGGGCCGGGCCCGATTTGGCCATGATGGCGAAAAACTCCACCACAAAGCCTGCCGCCAGCAGCAGCGGGCCCAGCGTCAGGCCCAAAAATCCTTCGCCGTAATCAGCGCCGTCGAGGCTCATGGTGATGAAACCGGCGGCCAGCAGGGCCAGCCCGATGAACATCAGGCGGTAGTTGCGCGGCCCGAAGGCGAAGCGGGGAGAAGGCGTGGACATAGAAATAGCAGTCGGGAAAAGCAAAGGTAAGCGGCCGGGGGCGGACGCCGCCGATGACGCGCCAGATGGGCGCACCACAAAATTAGTTGCTTCGGCCCGGAAAGAACGCGCTAGCGCCAACTCAGTCGGCGCGGAAACCACTGGAGGTCATGCCGGGAGCAGCCGAGGCCTCTTGCTCGGATGCTAATCTGCCTGGTTTACTAGCTAGCGTCAGCCCGCGAGATGCTTCGACAAGCTCGATAGGACGTTGGAATCGTGTTCTAGGCCCGTCGAATGTCTATGGGCTCGTCAATACAGCTCGTCCAGCGACATGCGCAGGTACTTGCGCACGGCCCGGTAGGAGCTGAAAAAGCCGATAACGCCGCCCAGCACCAGCAGCACCAGCAGCACCGCGCCGATGAGCCGGTCGTCGCGCAGCAGGGCCAGCTCGTCGAATTCGTAGTACGCGTATTGGAGCAGGGCCAGCAGCAGCAGCGCAGCCAGTGCCCCGCTCAGCACGCCTTGCCAGGTGGCGCGGCGCAGGAAGGGCTTCTGGATAAACCAGGCCGTGGCGCCCACCAGCTGCATGGAGCGGATGAGGAAGCGCTGCGAGAACAGGGCCAGCTTGATGGTATTGTTGATGAGCACGGCCACCACCAGCAGCAAAATCACCGCGAAGCCGAGCAGCACCAGGCTGATTTTGCGGATGTTCTGGTTGACCGACGTAATCAGCGTTTGCGGGTAGGTCACCTCGAACACGCCCTGCTGCTGCTGCAAATCCTGGCTGATGCGCCGCAGCTGGCTGGAATCGGCAAACTCCGGGTTGAGCTTCAGGATGTAGGCGTCGCGCAGCGGGTTGTCGCCGAGCAGGGCCACCGGGTCCTCGCCGGTGCGGTCGATGAACTGCTTCACGCCCTCTTCCTTCGATAGAAAGCGCACCTGCGGCTGGTTTTGGCGGTAGGCAATGTAGGGCTTCTGGGCCAGCGTCCGTTGCAGGCGCAACAGCTGTGTTTCGGGCAGGTTGCGCTCCAAAAACACCTGCACCTCCAGGTTTTCCTTCACCACGCCCGAAATCTTGTGCGCGTGCACCAGCAAGAGCCCGAACAAGCCCACCACCAGCAGGGCCATGGTAATGCTGAACATCACCATGGTGTAGGGGTAGGAGCCAAGCTTCTTCTTGCGGGCGGGGCGGAACTGGGGCATCGAAGGGTAAAGGTAAGTTGTGAATTTGTGAAGGGTGAAATTGTGAATGGAGGTTCTGCCAATTCACAATTTCACCCTTCACAAATTCACCTTTGACTAGAGGGCCGTGCGCGGGTCGTCGTCGATGATGAGCTGCTCGCGGGCTTTGCGGCGGGCCTGCTCGCGGCGGCGCAGGCGCTTACGGGCAAACAGCTCCTGCAGGTTGTCGAACTGCTCGGTGTGCACCACCGAGAGGCCGGCGCGGGCCTGGTTCTGCACGCCGATGTCGCGCGGGGTGGTTTCGTAGCGCAGCCGCACGCGGAACTTGCCGTCCTGGCGCAGGAAGTACTCCAGCCCGATGTCGCCGATGAGCGAGGTCTGAGCGGGGGTGATGCCGGGCGTGGGCGTGGCGGTGCTGTTGCTGCTGATGCCGCCGAAGCGCGTGACGCGCAAACGACCCTGCAATAGGCTGTAGCTCAGGCGCACCTGCAGGTTGCGCAGCTCTTCCTGGGTCACGCCGTCGAGGTTGAAGGCAATTTCCAGGTTCTGGTCGATCTGGGAGGTGAGCAGGCCCAGTTGCGTCGACAGAATCTGCCCCAGGCTGTTTTGCACGGCATTCGAGCCGCTGGTCAGGGCCGCGTTGTTGAAACCGCCGGGCTGGGTGAGCTGCCGGAACAAGAGCAGCGAAAACACCTGCCGGTTCAGCTCCTGCTCGTCGTTGCGGATGTTGGAGAGGAAGGAAGTCAGCGGGCCTTCCACCGAGGAGGGCGCGTCGTTGAACTCCAGTCCGAGCTGAATGCGCGGCAGCAGCATGTCGCCGGTTAGGTGCATCACGGCCGTCACGCTGGCGTACACGTTGCCGCTTTCGGTGTCGGTGCTGCCCGTGCCCAGGATGGGGGCCAGCGAGGTGCGCTGGGTGTAGGCCGCCGTCACGTCCATCTGGCCCTGCATCGGGTCGCCGTTCCAGGTGAGCGTGCCGCCCGGTCGCACCTGAAACTCTTTGTTGACCAGGCCCTCCAAAGTGAAGTTGTAGGCCCCGCGCACCACTTCCAGCTGCCCGAACATGTTGAACTCGCCGCGGGTATCGATGGCCAGGCGCAGCTGCCCGGTGGCCGAGCCGCGGATAACGTCGCCGGTCGTCTCGTCCAGAATCACCTCCATGTAGGCGTCGGGCGTCACGTCGAAGGTGGCATTGAGCAGGATGCCCGAGAGGTCCACCGGCGGCTTCGAAGCGGCTATGGAATCCTGCTTTTCGATGGGCAGGTTGCGGTTGACGAATTTGATGTAGCTGGCCTGCTGCACCGTGGTAGCGTTGTCGAGCGGCAGCGAGAGGCGCGTGCCCGATTCGCTACGGGCCCGCACGTTTATCACCAGGTTGTCGACGGGCCCGGTCACGGAAGCGTCGCCGGTGGCGTAGGCCGTGCCGAAGTACAGCTCGTTTTGGCGGCGGGTGGTGTTGAGTACCTGCATGCGCCGGAAGTTGGCCTTCAGGGCCAAGCGCATGTTGTTGAAGCCGTTGTGGTAAATCGAGCCGTCGAGCGTGCCTTGGTTGCCGAGCACGTCGCGCAGCTTGATGTTGCGGAACACCATGCGGTCCTCGAAGAAGCGAATCTGGTCCTCGAAGGTGTAAGTCGTGTTCAGGTAGGCAAACGTCAGCTGCCCCTTCGTCACGTCGACGGTGCCGCGCAGGGAAGGCGCCGAAAACGGCCCCGTGAGGCGCAAGGTGCCGCGGCCGGTGCCGCCGAGGTTGACCAGCACGCCGGCCAGGAAAGGCTCGGCCAGCTTGATGGGCGCGTCGTTGAGCACGCCGGTCAGGTTCAGCTGGTCGTCGGGCGCACCGGTGGGCGCGATGGTGCCGGCCACGCTCAGCACGTTCTGCCCGTCGCGCACCACCGAGAGGTTGGTGCCCAGGCGGCTGGCGGCGTTGTCCCAGTTGGCCACGCCCGCCACGTTGCCGATGAGGGTGTTGTCGAAGTACAGCGAATCCACCGTCAGGCGGGCGGCCGACACCAGTTGCCCAAACACCCCGCGCACGTCGCCGCTGGCATTCACGCGGCCGCGCATGTTCTGGTTGGTCAGCGGGGCCAGGGTGGCCAGCTCCAGATCCTTCACCTCCAGGTGCAGAGTGCGCGAGGGGTCGTCGGATACCTCGCCGGTGGCCAGAATCAGCTGGTGGCCGTTCGAGAGCGAGAAATTGGGCACCGTAATTTCGTGCCCCCCCCCGGCAATGACGATGGCGTTGTCCTGGGCAATAGTCCACTCGCGCCCCAGCAGGTTCACACCCGACTGGCGGAACACGATTTGCACCGCGTTGGGCAGAAAATCCAGCGCCCCGTTGATCTGAGCGCGGTTGGTGGTGCCCGTCTGGGCCAGCGAGGAGGAGAAGTTGATTTTGTCCTGGTCCCACACGCCTTCCACGTAAAACTGCTCGGTGCGGCCCAGGCCCGGCAGGCGCTGCCGGGTGCTGGTCACGCTGGCCTGGGCCAGCACGTCGGGCGCGTCGGGCAGCTTCGACGTCAGCAGGTCAAACGACACCTGCTCGGCCCGGATACTGTCGTACTGCACCGCTTTGGCCGTGCCGCCGAGCTGCAGAATGGACGTGGCCCCGTTGCGAAACGAGCCTTCGATGTGGGTGGAGTCGCTGACGGTGAGCTGGGGCACGAACACGTGCAGCAGCGGGTTAGGCCGCTTCAGGTCCAGCGTCAGGTCGATGTTGTAGTCGGGAATGGTCTGGCGGCGCTTGCGGCGGTAGTAGGCCTCGGTGGCGCGGGCGTCGCCCTCGAAGTTCAGGCGGTACTCCTCGATAAGCTGCTGCACGTCGCTGAGCGCCTGCGAGAACTGGTAGTTGCCGCGGGCGCGCAGGCGAAACGCCTCCGAGCGCATGGCCAATAGCCGGTCCCCCTCGCGGCGGGTGGCCAGCAGGTCGAGCGTGTCGAGGTGCACCGAGCGGCCGTCCACGGTCAGGCGGGTGTCGCGCAAGTGGATGCGGCCCAGCAGCTCGTCCAGGGTCAGGCCCTGGAAGCGCACGTCGGCCTGGGTGCTCACCACGATGGACTGGCTGGTGATGCCTAGGGCCCGCAGGTCGGCGCGGCGCACGTCGCCGACGAGGTCAAACGCCTGCCGGCCGCGGCCCCAGTTCACGTTGCCTTCCCCGGTCATCTGCAGGTTCGGGTCGTTGATGTCGATGCGGCCGTCGAATTCCTGGCGGGTCACGCGGCCGTTGGTCACCTTGATGTTGCGGTAGCGGTAGCCCTTCACCCACACCGAGGCAATGTCGGCCGTGGCGTTGACGCGGGCGGCGTCGGGGTCGAAGCCCACGCCCGACACCTTGCCGTTAACGGCCACGTCGCGGATAACCGATTCGTCGCCGAGCAGCTTGCCGAGCTGGAAGCCGGCGGTGCGCACGGTGCCCTCGTAGCTGGAGTTGCGCGGGTCGTTCTTGAACTTCAGGTTTACGTCGGCCGTCACGTCGCCCAGGCGGGTGTTGAAGTTGCCGTTGGCCACGAAGTCGTTGTAGAACCCGAGAAACTGCCCGTTCAAGGTGACGGTGCCCACGCGCTCAAAATAGGGCCAGACCGAGGCCGGCAGCACCGGCTTCAGGTCTTTGGGGTTGACCACCGTGCCCGGCCGCAGGCGCAGCTCGGCAAAGGTTTCCTTCCACTCGGGCAGGCCCTGGGCCGAGATGTTGCCGATGATGTGGGTGCCGCCGTTGCTGTAGCGCAAATCGAGGTTTTTGGCCGCGAAGTCGCGCACGTAGCCCTTGGCCTCGCCCGAAATGGCTACTTCTTCGCCCCAGCCCCAGAGCTGCGGGGCAAACAGGGCAATGTCGTCGGCGTACACGCGGCTGGGCTTGAGCCGCGCCGTCACCTTCACCGAGTCGTTGAAATCGGTGAAATTCAGAAAGTGCTGGTAGTCGAAACGGACGTAGTCGGAGAGGTGCGAGCGGCCCACGCGCAAATTCAGCTTCTGGAATTCCCAGAACTTGGTGGCGTAGGTCATGTCGGCCGTCAGCTCGCGCAGCCGCGTCTTAGAGGGAATATCAATGGCCCGCAGCCCGTCGACCTGGGCGTGAATCGTGTCGCCGCGAAACCAGATCTGCGAGAGGTCGGCGTACACGCTGTCGATGTACATGTGGGCGTAGTCCATGGACTTGCCGTACTCCGGCACCCGCGGCTCGTCCTTGCGGTCGAGCACGAAGCGGGCGTTGCGCAGGCCCACTTGCTCCACTTTGAAGTCGAAGGGCTGGCTGGTCTTGGTCGTGTCCGGAGCGCCGAGCAGGCGCTTGAAGGCCGTCAGAAACTCGTCGAGGTTGGTTTCCTTGTTGGGCGAGTTGGGGTAGGTCACCAGCTCGAAGCGCGGCTCCGTGAGGGTAACTTTGCTGAGGTAGAGCTTGTTGGGCGAGAAGACGGAGAAGGTGCTGATGTCGGCCTCCAGCTCCCCGATGTAGAAAAGGTTGCCGCCGCGCTTGTCGAGCACCTGCACCCGCTCCAGCACCACCTTGGTAAACGGCCGGATGTCGACGCGGCCGATGCTGACGGGCTGCTGCAGCTTGTCGGAGAGGATGGTGGCCGCGCGCTGGGCCACCTCCGTCTGCACCGCCGGCACGCGCAAGGCCAGCACGGCCGCCCCGAGCAGCAGCGCCAGCAGCAGCACGAGCCCGAGCAGGACCTTCAGGATGACCTTTATAACTTGCACGCGGGTTGGGGCGGAAGAAAGACGAGTCGGCGGCACTGAGCCCCGGCACGAAGACGTAAACGACGCCGGGATGGATGCTTATACGCCCCGACCCAACGGATATTCTGCAAAAAAAGCCAATTAGCGGTGAAATGGTGACATAGCGAAATCGGGAGGGCCGTTCTGGCGGCGCCAACTGCGCGGCTGCGGCCTCCCGAGCATCCGCTCACCAGTTCCCCAATTCATCCTCTCACCATGGAGCACCCAATCATTCTGGCCATCGAGTCGTCGTGCGACGACACGGGGGCGGCCGTCATTGCCGGGGGCAATATTCTGGCCAACGTGGTGGCCTCGCAGCAGGTTCACGAGCAATTCGGCGGCGTGGTACCCGAATTGGCCTCGCGTGCCCACCAGCAGCACATCCTGCCGGTGGTGCAGGCGGCGCTGACCAAGGCCGGCATCCACAAGGAAGACCTCGACGCGGTGGCCTTCACCCAGGGGCCCGGCCTGCTCGGCTCCTTGCTGGTCGGCGGCATGTTTGCCAAGAGCTTCGCCCTGGCCCTGGGCAAGCCGCTGATTGCCGTCAACCACATGCAGGCCCACATCCTGGCGCACTTCATCGAGGAGCCGCGGCCAGCCTTTCCCATTCTGTGCCTCACGGTGAGCGGCGGCCACACCCAACTGGTCATCGTGCGCAGCCCCATGGACATGGAAATCATCGGCCAGACCCAGGACGACGCCGCCGGCGAAGCCTTCGACAAAACGGCCAAGCTGCTCGGCCTGCCGTACCCCGGCGGCCCCCGCCTCGACAAGCTGGCCCAGCAGGGCGACCCGCTGCGCTTTCCGTTCCCGGTGAACCAGATGCCCGGCTACGACTTCTCCTTTAGCGGGGTGAAAACGGCCGTGATGTACTTCCTGCGCCAGCAAACCCAGCAGAACCCGAAGTTCATCGAGGAAAACCTGGCCGACCTCTGCGCCAGCATTCAGCACACCATCCTGCAGACGCTCATCCGCCAGCTGCGCCGCGCCGCCAAGGACTACGGCCTGACCAACATTGCCATTGCCGGCGGCGTGGCCGCCAACTCCGGCCTGCGCGCCGAGCTGCAGCGCCTCGCCGACGAGCTGGGCTGGCAGGTGTTTATTCCCGCCTTTCAGTACTGCACTGACAACGCCGGCATGATTGCCATGACCGCGCACTTTCAGTACGAGGCCGGCGACTTCGCCACCCAGCTAGCCAGCCCCGACCCGCGGCTGAAGCTGGCGTAAGGGAGCTGGAGCTCGAATAAGAACGTCATGCTGAGCTTGCCGAAGCATCTCTACCGCTTCGTTGCTTTATGAATTGCCATCAATGGAACACCCTGCAATTAACTTGATCAGCAATTCAGGGCTTGTTCTTCGGCATTTTGGATACTGGCCAAGTTTACATGATGCGGTAACCGAAAGAGTTTCTTTCGAAGTAAAACCGCCAGCATTTCGGGCATCTGCAATCTTTCTCATTGCTGCTTGCGAAACAACCGATGAGGTTGACGAAGATGGGAGTTACAACCAAGTGAAGCATTGTAACATTGAACTTCAATTCACGGGCATACAGGAAATGAATTTTGCTCTTGATCATCAACCTGTAGTTTTTGGAATGCGCTTCGAAGGGAATGAACAGAATATCAAGTGTATCTACTCGTCATCTGCTGGGACAGGTATTATAGTTGCAGAAGATACTCTAGTGCTGAGCTTAACTCCAACGAAGCGGTAGAGATGCTCCGACTGCGCTCAGCATGACGTTCTAGATTTACAAGAATGCACAACCCCTTCCGCCCCGGCGACCAGCAAACCCACCGCTACACGGTCGTGGCGGCCGACTTCGCCGCGTTTGAGGCTGGCGGCGGGCTGGTGCACCCGGTGCTGAGCACCTTCGCCCTGGCGCGCGAGATGGAGTGGGTTGGGCGCCTGTTCGTGCTGCAAATGCGCGAAGCGGGGGAGGAGGGCATCGGCACCCGGGTGGAGGTGCAGCACCACGCCCCGGCTTTCGAGGGCGAAACCGTGGAGCTGACTGCTACCTTTGCCGCCCTCGACGGCCGCGAGCTGACCTGCACCGTAGAAGCCCGGGTGGGCGCGCGGCTGGTGGCCACCGGCCGCACCGGTCAGCGCATCGTCGACAAAGCCAAGCTCGAAGCCCGCTTTGCCGCCCTGCGCGCCGCCAGCTAAGCCCGTTTTCCGTTTACCTTCCCAACGCAACGGCGGCTTCGGCCGCGCCGCTGCTTGTTTTCCCGCGACTCCCGATCTGCATCATGGCTAAAGCCAAAGAAACCGCCCCGCGCAACGTCAACATCCAAAACCGCCGGGCCGGCTACGAATATTCCTTTCTCGCCAAATACACCGCCGGCATGGTGCTGGTCGGCACCGAAATCAAGAGCCTGCGCGTCGGCAACGCCAACATCACCGACGGCTACTGCACCTTCGGCTCGAACGGCACCCTGTGGCTGCACGGCGTGACCATTGCGCAATACACCCAGGGCACCTACAACAACCACGAGCCCACCCGCCCGCGCCAGCTGCTGCTCACCAAAAAGGAAATGCGCCAGCTGCACGACAAAAGCCAGGAGCAGGGCCTGACCATCATCCCGCTGCGCATTTTCATCGGCGAGCGGGGCTTTGCCAAGGTGGAAATTGCCCTGGCCAAGGGCAAAAAGCTCTTCGACAAGCGCGAAGACATCAAAGCCCGCGACGTGAAGCGGGAGATGGACCGCAGCCAATACTAGCGCAAGCGTAAGCAGACGGTTCATCCCGTAGTCATTGCGAGCGAAGCGCGGCAATCGTTCCTCTCGTGGCACCGCCGACGCAATCCTTACCAACCGAAAACAGCCCCGCCAGAAACCAGAGTCACTTGGTTCCAGGTGGGGCCGTTTTCAGTTAATGCTTCTTGTACCGTTGTACCCCGAGAGGAAGAATTGCCGCGCTTCGCTCGCAATGACTACTTATGGACTGCCGCCGGCAGTACGCGGCGCCGGTTTCCTTCCGTACCTTGCAGGCTGATTTACCCCTGATTATCATTGGAACACGGAATTTGCGCCCTGAGCGTCGTGCCGGTGCGCGCCGAACCTTCGGATAAAGCCGAAATCGTCACCCAGCTGGTGTTCGGCGACTGTTACACCGTGCTGCTCACGCAGGGCAACTGGCAGCAGATCCGCACCGCGGCCGACAACTACGTGGGCTGGATGGACCCCAAGCAGCACCAGCCCGTGTCGGCCGAGTACCTGGCCGCCTGGCAGGCCCAGGACCACCCGCGCAGCCTCGACGTGGTGCAGGTGGTGAGCAACGCCAAGGTGCGCGTGCCCATTACCCTGGGTGCCCGCCTGCCGTTTTTCGACGGCATGACCCTGCGCCTCGGCGACGAGGCCTATTTCTACAACGGCGCGGCCACCAATCCCGCCAACGGGCACGGCCTGCAGGGGCCCACCGACAAGCGCACCGCCCTGCTGCTCAAGGCCGGGCAGCTGTTTTTGAAGGCGCCCTACCTCTGGGGCGGCCGCACGCTCTTCGGCGTCGACTGCTCGGGGCTGATGCAGCAGCTCTACGGCCTCATCGGCGTGCAGCTCCCGCGCGACGCCCGCCAGCAAATCGACCACGGCCAAATCGTGCACTTCGTGGCCCAGACCCAGCCCGGCGACCTGGCTTTCTTCGACAACGCCGAGGGCAACATCATCCACGTGGGCATGCTGCTCGACGACCAGCAAATCCTGCACGCCAGCGGCGAGGTCCGCATCGACCCGCTCGACCACAACGGCATCTACAACCGCCAGCGCCAGAAGTACACCCACAAGCTGCGCCTGATCAAGCGCCTGTTGCCGGAGTAGCCAGCGGCGCGCCCCGCTGCTGTTGTCCGTGGCTACGGTAGCACCGGCCCTCATTGCCAGCGAAGCGCGGCAATCCTTCCTCCAGTAGCAGAAACGCTAGGACCAGCACCGCCCGAAACCAGCAGCTGCAGTTTCGGGCGGTTGCTTTTTTGGTGGGTACTTGGTGGGCCGGTTGGGCCGCGGGAGGCAGGATTGTTTCGCGTTGCTCGCAATGACGGCCAGTATCACCGTCTGCTGGTTGAATCGTTGGCCGCTGCTGCCAGTTTTGCGGTGGTTTCGATTTGAACCAAGCCCTTGGCTGCGTGGTTGCTAAATCGGCTGGAATCCCCTAGCTTACCGCTAGTTCCAGCTGCTTACACCACCGCGCGTATGGATCAAAAAGTGCTTGTACTCAATGGCGACTATACTGCCATTACCCTGTGCAGCGTGCAGAAGGCCTTCGTGTTGCTTTACCTCGACAAAGCCGAGTTGATTGCCAACAAGGAAGGGGCTTTTTTGCGTACCGTCAGCAAGGCGTACCCCAAACCCAGCATCATCAAGCTGCAGCGCTACGTGCGCGTGCCGTACAAGGGCATTGCCCTGAGCCGGCACAACATCATGAAGCGCGACGGATTCCAGTGTCAGTACTGCGGCTCGACCAAAAACCTGACCCTGGACCACGTGCTGCCCCGCAGCCGCGGCGGCGACTCCAGCTGGGGCAATCTGCTCACGGCTTGCGCCCGCTGCAACCACTCCAAGGGCCACCGAACCCCCGAAGAGGCCGGCCTCGTCGTCAGACAGAAGCCCAGGAAACCTACCCTGTCGAGTTTCCTCAAGCTTAGTGCCGGCACCATCGACCAGACGTGGCACGCATACCTCAACTGACACCGGCGTAGCAACCTGCTACCCGGTTTTTTTGTGGCCTTGACTTGCCGAGGGCAAGACCAAAAACGCCTGTCATCCTGAGGTGCCTCCTCTGCCTGCATAGTGCCGACCGCAAATCAGTACTGGCATACCGAGCGCAGCGAGACTTCCGGGTAAACGAAGCTATCCGAATGTCTCGCTGCGCTCAACACTGTAATCAAGAAGCGCAGCCGCGACCCGACCAAAAGGACATTGGTGGCTGCGCTAGCGGAACGTCCTTCGGCTGCGCCTCCGGATAACAGACGAACACAAACGGCCCGGCAGACAAATCTGCCGGGCCGTTCTGGGCTTAAGAGCGGCTACTGCTTACACCAGCGGCTCGCGCCGGGTGGTGTAGCGGTTGTCGCCGCTGGGGGCGGTGGCGCCGGTGAAGTCCAGCAGGTCTTGGGTTAGGCGGTCCTTGCCGTCTTCGGTGGCGAAGAGGCCGTGCGGCTCACCGTCGTACTTGATGTAAGTGGCGCTGGGTAGCAGCTTGGCCAGCTGGTCGCCGCTCGATTCAATCGGCACGGTCTTGTCACTGGTGCCGTGGATGATAAGCGTGGGCACCTGAATGCTGCGCACGTCCTGGCGGAAGTCGGTTTCGCTGAAGGCGCGCACGCACTCCTCGGTAGCATGCGGGGCGCCCTGCAGGCAGATCATCTGCATCCAGTCGAGGGTGGCCTGGCTCACGGGCTTGCTCACCACGCCCACGCCGTAGAACTGCTTGCCGAAGGTTTGCAGGAAGTCAGGACGGTCCTGGCGCAGGTTTTTCACCATGTCGTCGAAGGCGTCCTTGTCCACGCCGTCGGGGTTGTCATCGGTTTTGAGAAGGTAGGGCGTCACGGCCGACACGAAGGCCACTTTGCTGACGCGGGCACCGCCGTAGCGCGCCATGTAGCGGGCTACTTCGCCGCCGCCCATGGAAAAGCCCACCAGCGTCACGTTTTGCAGGTTCAGGCCTTCGAGGAGGGCGTTTAGGTCCGCGGCCAGGGTATCGTAGTCGTAGCCGTTCCAGGGCTTATCAGATTTGCCGAAGCCGCGCCGGTCGTAGGCAATGACGCGCTTGCCGTAGTGGGCCAGCGTGTGCGACTGATGCTCCCACATCTGGTGGTCGGCGGGCCAGCCGTGAATGAGCACGACCGGGTCGCCCTGCCCCCAATCCTGATAAAACAAATTGATGTCTCGGCCCTGGGCATCTTGGCCTACTTTGATAAAGCTCATGGTGTGGTTGGTTGTGGGTTAGATTTGCCCAAGACATACTTGTAAACTGTGGCCGAGGTTGTCGGCAAACTAACCCTGCGCGCGGGGCTAATTAGACGAACTGCGCCATCAATGGCAGTTGATAATCGGTGAATCGGGCCGGTGGGTCGATAAATATTTTTTGCCGGACGGCGTATAGTTGAGCAGTTCCGTCCGCCGCTACCTTGCCGGCTCTTCCCGTTTGTTATGCCGCACCCGCTTCGCTTTGCCAGTGCCCGCTGGGGCTGCCTCGCCCTCGGCTTGCTAGCTGCCTGCCACTCCCGCCAGGACGCCGGCACCGCCACCACCGCGCCACCCGCTGCCCCGCCCGCAGCGGCTGCGGTGCCCGCCGATTCGCCTGGAGCTTGGTACCGGCAGTACCGCGGCCTGCTGCCGGGCACTGCCGATAGCATCACTTTGCACCTGCAGGCCTGGCCGCGGCAAGCCAACGACTCGGAGTCGGCCGGCGTGGCGGGCTCCTACACCGGCCCCGACGGCCACCCGTACGAGCTGTTCGGCGACTACGAAGCGCCCGCGTCGGCCGACAGCTTCGTGCTCGTGGACTACAGCCCCGAGCACAACCCCGGCGAGAACAACGCCGGCATCCGCTGGCAGCTCCGGCGGAACGGGCCGGCGCTGACGGGCACCGTGGGCGGCCAACCGGTGCGCCTGCGCGAAGCCCGGCCCCTGAGCAGCCTGCCGCTGACGGCGCGCTTCTTCCAGGATTCCGTGGCGGCGTACCCGGGCCAGGCCGCTTCGCCCCACGCGCAGCTGCGCCTGCTGGCCTTGCTGCCCGGCGGCACCAGCAAGGCGGCGGCCGCCCTGCGCGACAACCTGCTGCGCCACCTGCGCGGCGACACCCTAGAAACCCAAGCCGCCCCGACGCTGGAAAAGCTGTGGCAGCAGCGCCGCCAGGAGTACGCCCGGGACTATCAGCAGGACGCCAAGGAGCGGCAGGGCGAAGCCACCGGCGACTCGCTGCCGAGCTACGCCCTGCGCTACGACAGCCAGGAGTTGATGCGCGTGCTCTGGAACCGGGCCCCGCTGCTGAGCCTGGGCTACTTCCGCTACAGCTACACCGGCGGCGCCCACGGCAGCTACACCACCGACGTACTAACCTACGACACGCGCAACGGCCGCCCGCTGCACTTCGACGACCTCTTCCGCCCCGGCGCCAACGCCCAGCTAGGGCCCCTGCTCGACGCGGCCGCCCGGCGCAGCTTCGGCCTGGCCCCCGACGCCCCGCTCGACGGCCCGCTGTTCGAAAAGCACGTGCCCGCCACCACCAACGTGTTCTTGACCGACGGCGGGGCCACGTTCGTGTACGGGCCGTACGAACTGGCTTCGTTCGCCCAGGGCGAAATCCGCCTGTTTCTCTCCTTTGAGGAGCTGAAGCCGCTGCTGCAGCCCGGCCTGCCCATCGGCGCCGACGTCGCGCGGCACTAAGCAAGGCGGCAGGCGGGGCTAGTCGTCGGCTTCCAAGATGAACAGCTCCTCGACCGGCTTGGCAAACAGCCGCGCCACTTTCAGGGCCAGCACCGTGGAAGGCACGTACTTGGCCTGCTCCATGGCGTTGACGGTCTGCCGGCTCACGCCGATGCGGCGGGCCACGTCTTCCTGCGTGAGGCCCAGCGCCACCCGGGCCAACTTGAGCTTATTCAGCATAGCGGGCGGCGCGGCTGGCGCGGTAGAGCACGTAGTGGAAGCGCAGCAGAAACAGCACCAGCGGCGTGAACATGCTGTACACCATCAGGTCGAAAAACAGCCAGTCGTAGGTCAGCACCAGCGCCAGGGCCAGCAGGGCGTAGTTGACGTACAGCGCCCAGAGCAAGGATTCCAGGCGCAGGCGCATGATGAATTCGTCCTCGGCCCGCTCGCGGGAGCAGGCGGCCAGCAAGGCGCCGGCAATGCACAGCAAGCCGCTGAGTTCGGGCAGAAAGTTGTGCCGGCTGCGCGTGTCGGCGTTGCCAAGAAGCGGGTCGAGGCGCAGCCACGCCGGCAACTGCCAGGTGAGGACGGCGGGCTCCAGCTGAAAATGCAGGTACAGCACGCCCAGCACCACGCCGGCGGCAAACAGCACCCAGCCGAGGGCCTTGTAGCGGTGCGGAAATAGGAAACGGGTATTCATGAGGGTAACAATCAAGTACGCTGCAATTGTAAACTATACTTTACATAAAGTCAAGCGAGGTTTACATATTGGATCCGGCTAATTCAGTTCGGCGGGAACGTGCCGCGGCCAATGGGCGTATGGCAGGAGCAGCGGGCCGCCGCGCCCGACTGAAAACTGACCAAGCTCATCCGGCAAATCCGGGGCGGCCGCAGTCCGTAGCCGGCTCCGCGCCGTACCTTTGCCGACCATACCGTTTACCCACCCGCATGTCCGTACCCAAGTTTGCCGCCGTCCGGCAGAAAGAATCCTTTCACTACGAGCTGAAGCGCCGCGTCAACGAGTACTTCGAGCAGGCCGGCACGGCCCCGACCGGCAACGCCACGCTCTTCACCAAAGCGGCCCTGCTCACCGGCGCGCTGCTGTTTCTCTACGTCCACCTCGTATTCTTCACGCCGCCCACCGGCTGGGCCATCCTGGAGTGCGTGCTCATGGGCGGGGTAGGGGCGGCCATCGGCTTCAACGTGATGCACGACGGGGCCCACGGCTCCTTCTCCAAGCACGGCTGGCTGAACCAGGCGGCGGCGTTTACGCTGAACGTGTTCGGCGGTAACTCCTTCATGTGGAACATGAAGCACAATCTCATCCACCACATGTACACCAACATCGACGGGGTGGATGACGACATCGACGCGCAACCCTGGCTGCGCCTGAGCGAGACGCAGCCGCGCCGCGCCCTGCACCGCTACCAGCACTACTACTTCTGGTTCTTGTACGCGCTGTTCTACCTGGCCTGGGTGGTGATGATGGACTACCAGAAGTACTTCAAGGGCGCCATCGGTTCGGTGCCGCTCAAGAAGATGACCTGGCAGGACCAGCTCACGTTCTGGGGCTTCAAGGTGCTCTACCTCGGCCTGTTCGTGGCGCTGCCCATCTACACCGTCGGCCTGCTGCCTTGGGTTATCGGCTTCCTGATCTTTGCCGCCGTGGCCGGCTTCTCGCTGAGCCTGGTGTTCCAGCTGGCCCACACCGTGGAGCCCGCCACCTTCCCCGTGCCCGATCAGGAAACCTTCAGCCTGGAGGACGAGTGGGCCGTGCACCAGCTCAAGACCACCGCCAACTTCGCCACCAACAACAAGCTGGTGACCTGGCTGCTGGGCGGGCTGAACTTCCAGGTGGAGCACCACCTGTTCCCGAAGATTTCGCACGTGCACTACCCGGCTATCAACAAGATCATCAAGCAGGCCTGCGCCGAATTTGACGTGGTCTACAACGAATTCCCGCGCATGCGCTCGGCCGTGCTGTCGCACGTGTTGTTCCTGCGCCAGCTGGGCCGCGCCTAAGCACCAAGCCGGCGTTTATCTTTGGAGGGCCGCTGCCGTTGGGTAGCGGCCCTTTTTCATTGCCACGCTGAACAACGCGCGGCCGGCGGCCGAGAGCTGATGCAGCCCCTCGCCGCCGGCGCCCGGCCCCGTACCGCCGATGCTGCTCCCCGTTTTCTCCCTGCTTTCCTGGCTGGCCGCGCCGGCCGCCCCGCCGGCCATTTCGCTGCAGCGCGAGCGGGACCAGATCTACGCCTGGCTGGCCTACGCCGTGGTATACCAGGATTGGCAACCCACCGCCCAACCCGATTCCAGCCGGGGCTACAACATCGGCTCGGTGCTGGTGAATGCCGACGGCTACGTGGTGCACTGGGGGCGCAACTGCATCAACGCCACCCGCAACCTCACCCAGCACGGTGAGGTGCGGCTCATGCAGAGCTACCTGCAGCGCACCCGGCAGCGGGCCCTGCGGGGCTATACCATCTACACCACATTGGAGCCCTGCGCCATGTGCTCGGGCATGATGACGCTCACGCAAGTCACGCGCACCGTGTTTGGGCAAAGCGACCCGGAATACGGCAACGCCCTGCAGCGCCTGCAACTCGACTCCCGCGCCTGCGGCCCCGGTCACTACGGCCCCTATCCGCGCGCCGTGGAGGTCAGCCAGGCCCCCGACGCGGTGTCCTGCGCCATCGACTCGGCCTACGACCGGCACCGCGCGGAGCGCATCGTGCAGTTTTTGGCCAGTGCCGCGGTGAGGCCCCTCTACGCCCGCGCCGCGGCCCAGCTGGCCCGCTACCGCGCCCAGCACCCCGATAACCAAGTGCGCCTCGACAGCGCGCGGCGCTTTCTGGCCCGCTTGCCCAAGACCGAAGAGTTGCGCTAAGGCACCCGAGTGGCTACTTCAGCCCGGCAAACTTGCGCTGCATGATGACCTCTACCGGCTGGTCTTCGATTTTGCTTTCCAGCCAGGAAATGATGTCGAGGTAGAGGAAGGGGCGTCGCTCGTAGGGGTTGGCCGATATGGCCAGCAGCTGGTCTTTGAGGGTGCGAAAAGCATCCTTGAGCTGGCCCGGCGTGAGGCGGCCCACGGTGCGCAGAAAGCGGAAAATCTCAATCTGCATCTGCTGCTGTTCGTTCATCTTGCCGAGGAAGCGGTAAACGGAGCGTATCTGGTAGTCCAGCATTTCGTCTTCGCCGGCCTCGTAGTGCGCAATCAAATTCAGGATGCGGGCAAAGCACTGAATGTCTTCGCGCAGGGTCACGTCCTTGTACTGAATGATGCGGTTCAGGTACTCGATGGCCTTGTGAAAGTGCCCGCTGCCGAAGTACAGGCTGGCAATTTTGTAGTAGAACACCAGCCGGCGGTGCAAGTCGAGCTGGGGCTGGAAGAGCACCAGCTTTTCCAGCAGCTCGGGCATGAGCTGCAGACCCGCCGTGAAGCGCCCTTCCAGAAACACCGCGTTGATTTTGTGGGTGTAGATGTACTGAAACAGCAGCAGCTCGAGGTTGGGCGTGGGGCGCGTGAGCGTGGTCGCAAACTGCTCCAGCTTGGTCAGCGTAGCAGCGAACTTGCTGTAGTAAAGCAGATTGTAGAGCGCCGCCAGCAGGTTGTGCAGGCCTTTGATGTAGAGCATGGGCTGCTGGGTCTGCATCTCGGGCGCCTGCTCAAACAAATCTACCCACTTCTGCGCGTAGCGGTAGCAGGCCCGGAAGTCCTGGGTGATGGTGTAGAACCACACGTGGGCCTGGTAGTAGTAGAGCCGCTCGAAAAAGCCGGCCTGGCGCACGTCGATGCCCACCAGCGCCGCGTGAAACCGCAGGCTGATCTGCCGGGCGTCGGCCTGGCTACGGGCGTGGCCCACCCGCAAATACAGCCCGTACATGCGCAGAGCCACGTTTGAGAGCCGGTGCAGCTGCGCCACCTGCTGCACCGTGGCCAGGGCTTCCGCCGACAGGTCCTCGGCCCGGCCGCGCAGGCTGCGCGTGATATACTGGCCCTCGATGTGCTTCTCGAAATCCAGGGCCATCAGGGCCACGTGGGGCAGCTGCAGCTGCTGGGCCTGCTGCTTGGTTTTGTCGAGCATGCGCAAGGCCTGCTGGTAGAAGCCCTTGTTGTAGAGCACGCGGGCGTAGTCGAGCTGCTCGTGAAGCTGGATGTCGACGTTCTGGCCGGCGTGGTACTGGCGCAGGCTGCTGAGCAGCTGCCGGTAGAGGTTGGCCTTAAGGTTGGCCAGCTGCACCTTGCGAATGGCCGGCACCTGCTGCAGAATGCGCTCCTCGTCGTAGGCCGGCAGCGCGTCGAGGGCGTCGAAGAGCTGCAGAAACTTCAGCTCTTCGGCGGCGCCCTGGTGCCCGCTAAACAGCCGGAAATGCCGCTTCTCGGTGCGCGTCAGCGACTTTACCAGCTGAAATACGGGGTCGGTACTGCCGTTGGGCATTGTAGCGGGTTTTAGGGCAATGTGCTGGCTATTAGTGCTTTGTTGGGCGAGGTAGCCGGGGTGAAGATGGTAGCGGGCTGCAAAAGTAGTTTTCGACGCGCGCCGGGCCGGTGGTATTTGCGGGCGGCATTCGGGTAGCCTCGTGCACCGGCCTGGCGCGCCAACTTCTTCATGCCCACGTCACTGCACCCGGCGGCCACTGCCAGCCGGGCGGCGCAAGCTAAGGAGGAAGCCCGCCCGGTCGGCTACCCGATAGCCGGAAAATAATCCGCCCCCGTTCGTCTGCGCGTCCGGAGCGCCGCTCACCGCTCCGGACTCCCCGCCCCGCCGGTGCGCGCCGCGCGGGGAAGGCGTCCGGCCGCTGGCCGCCCCGGCCTTTCGTCGCCCCGCGCCGGAAGGCTTTTTACTGCGTCCGCCCTTTTCGTTTCGTTCGATGTACTTCACCAGCCACACCGTCGCTTTTCTCGACGGCGAATTCCTGCCGGCCGCACAGGCCACCGTCGGCGCCTACGCCCAGTCGCTGCACTACGGCTACGCCGTATTCGAGGGCATCCGGGCCTACCGCACGCCTGCGGGCCCGCGCATGTTCAAGCCCCGGGAGCATTTCGAGCGGTTTCACTATTCCTGCCAAGCCATCGGGCTGCCGCTGACGTATTCGGTGGAGGAGCTGACCGAAATCAGCTACCGGCTGCTGGAGCTGAATGGGCTGCAGGACGCCTACATCCGGCCGCTGGCCTTTGCCGGAGCGCCCAACATGAGCCTGCAGTGCCCGCCGGCCGGCAACCTGCTCGTGGCCGTGTGGGACTGGGGCAAATACCTAGGCGACCGGGCCCTGCGCCTGACCATCTCGCCCTACGAGCGGCCCAACCCCAAGGCCGTGCCCATCGAGGCCAAGGTGGCCGGGCACTACGCCAACTCCATCATTGCCAGCACCGAGGCCAAAAACCGGGGCTTCGACGAGGCCTTGCTGCTCGACATGCACGGCCACGTGGCCGAGGGGCCGGGTGCCAACTTCTTTTTCGAGCGCGACGGGGAGCTGTTCACGCCGCCGGCCGGCAGCATTCTGCGCGGCATCACCCGCAACACCATCATCGACCTGGCCCGCGAAGCCGGCATCCGCGTCACCGAAACGTTTTTCCGACCCGAGGAGCTGCGCACGGCCACCGGTGCTTTTATGACGGGCACCGCCGCCGAAGTCGTGGGCGTAGCTGCCATCGACGAGTTGGTGTTCGACACGCCTTTCGCCCAAACCCTCGGCGCCGGCTTGGCCCGACGCTACACCGCGCTGGTCACGGGGCAAGCAGTGCCGGCCGAATCAGCCTAGGGGCGACGGGGCCTACAGCTGCAGCGCGTGGGGAGGCTCACGCTACGCCGTTTGGGTAGCTCTATCACCTCTTTCTAGGAGCGCGACAATCGGCTTTGGGTATCGTATACGGTTGTTTTGCTACCTGCTGATAAACAGATATTTGCGTTTTAAGGCGGCCCTTTTGGAAATAGTACGCCTGCCGCAACATTGTTTTTGCTGCCCCCGCCCGGCGGTGTTCTTGCGACCAGCAATTCGCTGAACCGAACCCGAAGCTCATGGCAGCTCAAAAAGTACAGATCTTCGACACCACCCTGCGCGACGGGGAGCAGGTGCCGGGGTGCAAGCTCAACCGCGACGAAAAGCTTCTCATTGCCGCCCAGCTGGAACTGCTCGGCGTCGACGTCATCGAGGCCGGCTTTCCGGTATCGAGCCCCGGCGACTTTGCCGCCGTGCAGGCCATTGCCGCCCAGGTCAAGGACGCCACCGTCTGCGGCCTTTCGCGCGCCGTCGAAAACGACATCCGGGTGGCGGCCGAGGCCCTGCGCGGGGCCCGCCGCCCGCGCATTCATACCGGCATCGGTACCTCCGACCTGCACGTGCGCTACAAGTTGCAGACCACCCGCGAGGACGTGCTGCAGCGTGCCGTGGCGGCCGTGAAGCTGGCCAAGAGCTTCGTGGAGGACGTGGAGTTCTACGCCGAGGACGCCGGCCGCACCGACAACGAATTTCTGGCCCGGGTGTGCGAGGCCGCCATCCGCGCCGGGGCCACCGTGCTCAACATCCCCGACACCACCGGCTACTGCCTGCCCGAGGAGTACGGCGCCAAAATCAAGTTTCTGCGCGAAAACGTGACCGGTATAGCGGGCGTCACGCTTTCCACCCACTGCCACAACGACTTGGGCATGGCTACCGCCAACTCCATGGCCGGCGTACTCAATGGAGCCCGGCAGATCGAGTGCACCATCAACGGGGTAGGGGAGCGGGCCGGCAACACGGCCCTGGAGGAAGTGGTGATGATTCTGCGCCAGCACCCCTACCTGCACCTCGATACCGGCATCAATACCCGCCTGCTGGCCGAAACCTCCGCCATGGTGTCGCACCTGATGTGCATGCCGGTGCAGCCCAACAAAGCCATCGTCGGCGCCAACGCCTTTGCCCATTCCAGCGGCATTCACCAGGACGGCGTCATCAAGCACCGCGAAACCTACGAAATCATCGACCCGCGCGAAGTCGGCGTGCCCGACTCTTCCATCGTGCTGACCGCTCGCTCGGGCCGGGCCGCCCTGGCTTACCGCTTGCAGAAGCTCGGGTACGATCTGGAGCGCGCCGCCCTCAACCAGGCCTATGCCTCCTTCCTGACGCTGGCCGACCACAAAAAGGAAGTAGTCGACCACGACCTGCACGTGCTCGTGGAGCAGGAAAATCTCGTCACCGCCGGCTAGGCCTGACGCCAAACGTCATGCCGAGCCCTGCCAATACATCTCGCGTGCTGGCATTGAACAATTGGAACAACACGTCATGTCGAGCGTAGCCGAGACATCTCGCGTGCTGATGCCAGGTAGTAATTACTATCCGGCGAGATGTCTCGGCTACGCTCGACATGACGGTCGAATTAGTCGCATAGCCCAATTCCCACCCCGCCTATTATGGCCAACACTCTCTTCGACAAAATCTGGGACGCACACGTGGTCAGCTCCATTGCGGGCGGCCAGGACGTGTTCTACATCGACCGGCACCTCATCCACGAAGTCACCAGCCCGCAGGCCTTCGACGAGCTAGGCGCGCGCGGGCTGCCGCTGTTTCGGCGGGCGCAGATGGTGGCGACGGCCGACCACAACGTGCCGACCCGCAATCAGCACTTGCCCATTGCGGACCCGCTGTCCCGCTCGCAGGTGGATAAGCTCACCGAAAACTGCCAGAAGTACGGGGTGGAGCTGTTTGGGCTGGGCCACCAGCGCCAGGGCATCGTGCACGTCATCGGGCCGGAGCTGGGCCTTACGCAGCCGGGCATGAGCATCGTGTGCGGCGACTCGCACACCTCCACCCACGGCGCCTTCGGGGCCATTGCCTTCGGCATCGGCACCAGCCAGGTGGCGCAGGTCATGGCCTCGCAGTGCCTGCTCTTGAGCCGGCCCCGGCGCATGCGCATCACCGTCGACGGCCAGCTGCGCCCCGGCGTGACGGCCAAGGATCTGATTCTCTACATCATTGCCCAGCTCGGCACCGGCGGGGCCACCGGCTACTTCGTGGAATACGCCGGCGAGGCGGTGCGCAGCCTGAGCATGGAAGGGCGCATGACCGTATGCAACATGAGCATCGAAATGGGGGCCCGCGGCGGCCTGATTGCCCCCGATCAAACCACCTTCGCCTACCTGCAGGGCCGGCCCTACGCCCCGCAGGCCGAGCGGTGGCCCCAGGCCCTGGCCTATTGGCAGACGCTTTACACCGACGAGGAAGCCGAATTCGACGCCGAGGTGCGCTACGACGCGGCCGACATCGAGCCGATGATAACCTACGGCACCAACCCCGGCATGGGCCTGGCGTTGCGTACGCCCATTCCGCTGACGGTGGCGGAGGGCGAAACGGCGGGCTTTCACAAGGCGCTGCAGTACATGGGTTTTCAGCCCGGCGAGTCGCTGCTGGGCAAGCAAATCAGCCACGTGTTCATCGGCAGCTGCACCAACTCCCGCATCGAGGATTTGCGCACCGTGGCGGCCTACGTGCGCGGCCGGCAGAAGGCCCCGCACGTGGAGGCCATCATCGTGCCCGGCTCCAAGGCCGTGGAGCAGCAGGCCCGCGCCGAAGGCCTCGACCAAGTACTGGCCGCGGCGGGCTTCGAACTGCGCGAACCGGGCTGCAGCGCCTGCCTGGCCATGAACGAGGACAAGATACCGGCCGGCGCCTACTGCGTGTCGACTTCCAACCGCAACTTCGAAGGCCGCCAGGGCCCGGGCGCCCGCACCCTGCTGGCCAGCCCGCTGGTGGCGGCCATTACCGCCGTCGAGGGCCGCTTGGTCGACGTAGCGGCCCTGCTCGAAATCATTTCCCGCACCGAACCGGCCGGCACAGTGGCCGTCAGCGCCTAGCTCATGGAAAAGTTTGCAATTCTGCGCTCCGGCGCCGTGCCGCTGCCGGCCGAAAACGTCGATACCGACCAGATTATTCCGGCCCGCTTTCTGAAAGCTACCTCGCGGGAAGGCTTCGGCGAGAATCTATTCCGCGACTGGCGCTACCAGCCCGACGGGCAGCCCCGGCCCGATTTCGTGCTGAACAACCCGCGCTACGCGGGTCAGATCCTGCTGGCGGGCAAAAATTTCGGCTGCGGCTCCTCGCGGGAGCATGCCGCCTGGGCCCTGTACGACGCGGGTTTCCGGGTGGTCATCAGCAGCTACTTCGCCGACATCTTCCGCGGCAACGCCCTGAACAACGGCCTGTTGCCGCTGCAGGTGTCCGAGGCGGTGCTGCAACGGCTGCTGGCCGAGGTGGAGCGGGAGCCCGGCACCGGCTTCATCGTTGATCTGGCCCGGCAGGTGCTGTTCGTGCCGGTGTGGGAGGAAAACATTGCCTTCGACATCGACCCCTACAAGAAAGAGTGCCTGCTCCACGGCTACGACGACATCGATTTCCTGGTCAACCAACAAGCGGCCATTGCGGCCTACGAACAGCAACGGGTATGGGCATACTGAGCAAGAAAATCACCGTGCTGGCCGGCGACGGCATCGGCCCCGAAGTCTGCCGCGAAGCCATCAAGGTGCTCGACGCCGTGGCGGAGCGTTTCGGCCACGCGTTTGACTACGACCACCAACTGATGGGCGCCTGCGCCATCGACGCCACCGGCAACCCGCTGCCCGAAGCCACGCTGCAGGCCTGCTTCCGGGCCGACGCGGTGCTGCTCGGCGCCATCGGCGACCCGAAATACGACCACAACCCGGCCGCCCCGGTGCGCCCCGAGCAAGGGCTGCTGCGCCTGCGCAAGGCGCTGGGCTTGTTTGCCAACATCCGCCCCGTGACGGCCTACGACGTGCTGCTGGCGCACTCCCCGCTGCGGCCCGAACGCATCCAGGGCACTGACCTGCTCATCTTCCGCGAGCTGACCGGCGGCATCTACTTCGGCGAAAAAGGACGCACGGATGACGGCGCGGCCTACGACCACTGCACGTATTCGCAGGCCGAAATCGAGCGGATAGCGCACTTGGCATTTCAGTCCGCCGCAACGCGCCGCCGCCAGCTTACCCTGGTCGACAAGGCCAACGTGCTGGAAACGTCCCGGCTCTGGCGCGAGGTGGTGCAGCAGCTGGCCCCCGCGTACCCCACGGTGCAGGTCGACTACCTCTTCGTCGACAACGCGGCCATGCAGGTGATTCTGAACCCGCGGCAGTTCGACGTCATCCTGACCGAAAACATGTTCGGCGACATCATCAGCGACGAAGCCTCGGTTATTGCCGGCTCCCTGGGGTTGCTGCCCTCGGCTTCGGTGGGCAGCACGGTGGCCCTGTTCGAGCCCATTCACGGCTCCTACCCGCAGGCGGCCGGTAAGGGCATTGCCAACCCCATTGCCGCCATCCTCTCGGTGGCCCTGATGCTGGAGCACTTCGGGCTGCTGGAGGAAGCCGAGGCCGTGAAAGCCGCCGTGCAGCAGGCACTGACCCAGGGCGTGCTCACCCCCGAGCTGAACGCCGACCAGCCCAGCGGCACCGCCCAGGTCGGCAGCTACATTGCCGCCCAGGTGGCCGCGCACGACGAGTCGCCGCTGTACCTGGAAAACATCGGCGTGGGGCTGAGCACGATTATCTGACCGAATTTGAAAGCTGACCGCCGCCGGGCGCCCGTCGTGGTAACGGGCGTCCGGCGGCGGTTTTGCGTTTCGCCGCCTAGCTCGGCGCTAACCCTGCGGGCGAATTGCTGCGTAACTCTACGTTCACCTGCCTGCCCCGCCATGAACACTCCCGACTCCACGGCCAATAACAACCAGCTCGTCCGTTACCGCCTCGCCCTGCCCGCCATGACCGACGACGCCAGCGTGGTGAAAGCGCGCGAAGTGCTGCAGCAGCACCAGCTGCTCGTCGACCGCGTGGCCCCGGGCGAGGCGGTGGTGGCCTCGGCTACGGGTGCCGAGCCGGACTGGCCCGTTATCAAAGCGGCCCTGCAAGCCGCCGGGCTGGCAGTAGCGCATACCACCACCGTGGACGAAGGCTAGTCCGAACCAGCCGCGTAGGGCCCCGCTGAGCACCGGCGCCGCTGCCTGCGCGGTATTTTGCCCGGATGGGTTGTATTTGGTGGGATGACGCCAAAAAATAGTTTTCCAGTATAAAGCTGGCCCACCGGCTGGGTTAGCCGCTTTTCGGGCCAGCGCGCCGCGGCGGGCCGGAGCGCCTGAACCAGACCAGCTAGTGCGCCGTTGGAATAAGCGTAACTCGCGGCAGAAACGCTGCCGCTGGAGCTGCGACCTATCGTCGGAGGGGTTCTTCGGCTCGGCTTCGGTGCCTGCGGATGCAGGCAGCCGGGGCGCATCACCCTTGCCCGAATGTCACTCCCCAAATTCGCCGCCTCCCGTTCTTTTCATGCCGAACTAAAACGCAGAATCAGCCTCCACTTCGAAGCCACTGGCACCTCTACGGCCGGTAGTACCGGCCTGCTTTCCAAAGCGGTGCTGCTGCTCGCGGGGTTTGTGGCGTTGTACGTACACCTGGTGTTCTTCACCCCGCCCGTGGCCGTGGCCTTGCTCGAAGCGGTGCTGCTCGGCGGCTTTATTGCCGCCATCGGCTTCAACGTGATGCACGACGGGGCCCACGGCTCCTTCTCGCGCCACAAGTGGCTGAACCACTTCGCCGCCTTTACCCTGAACGTGCTCGGCGGCTCGTCCTTCATGTGGAACATGAAGCACAACGTGGTGCACCACGCTTACACCAACATCGACGGCATCGACGACGACATCGACGTGCAGCCTTGGATGCGCCTGAGCAGCACCCAGAAACGCTACCGCCTGCACCGTTTCCAGCACCTGTACTTCTGGTTTCTCTACTGCATGCTCTACCTGTCGTGGATTTTCGTGATGGACTACCAGAAGTACTTCAAGCGCAAAATCGGGACGGTGGAGCTGAAGAAAATGGCCCTGAGCGACCATCTGGTGTTCTGGGGCTTTAAGGTGCTCAACTTCGGGCTCTACGTAGCCCTGCCCATTTACACGCTCGGCTTCCTGCCCTGGCTGGTGGGCTTCCTCACCATTACCTGCGTGGCGGGCTTTGTGCTGAGCTTGGTGTTTCAGCTGGCCCACACCGTGGAGCACACCGCCTTTCCCATGCCCAACGAAGCCTCGCTCAAGATGGACGACGAATGGGCCATTCACCAGATCAAGACCACGGCCAACTTCGCCACCAACAGCCGCGTCATCAGCTGGCTGGTCGGCGGGCTGAACTTCCAGGTGGAGCACCACCTGTTCCCGAAGATTTCGCACGTGCACTACCCGGCCATCAACAAAATCATCAAGCAGGTGTGCCAGGAGTTCGACGTGGCTTACAACGAATTCCCGCGCATGCGCTCGGCCGTCCTGTCGCACGTGTTGTTCCTGCGCCAGATGGGCCGCGCCGCGTAAGGCGGCTCCCGACAACCTCCTACGAAACGGCCGGCGCTTGCGTCGGCCGTTTTTGTTGCCGGCTCACATGCTTATGTGGGTGCGAATGGTAGCCAGCAAAGGAGGATTTGGGTTATTTTGTATAACCCTCACGGCCGCCCGTCATGGAGCAAGCTTACCACACCCCGCCCGACTCGCCTCTGCACGACGTGCTGCGCCAGTGCTGGCAAATGGAACGTACGGCCCCGACGCGGGCGCACGAAACCATTATTCCGAAGGGGCTGGTCGAAATCATCTTCAACCTCAACGACCGGGAACCGGTAACGGCCCAGATCGAAACGCAGGCGTTTCAACTGCCGCGCTGCTTTCTGAGCGGTTTCAACTCCGTGCCGGTGCAGACCTGGATGCCCCGGCAGCACAGCTTGTTCGGCGTGGTGCTGCACCCCAGCGCCGCCGCCCGCATTTTCCGGGTCGAAGCCACCGACTTTGTCAACCAGTGCCTGGACTTGACGCTGGTGCACGCCCCGCTGCTCGACCTCTGGCACCAGTTGCTGGAGCACCCCGGCTTCGCCGAGCGCGTGGCCCTGGTGCAGCGCTGGCTGCTGCCGCTGCGGCCCGAGCCCACGGCCCAGGAACGGTTTCTCAACGACTACCTCAACCGCGGCGCCGCGCCCGACCTCACCGTGCCCGCCCTGGCCGACCAGCTCTGCTACTCGCCCCGGCACCTCACGCGCAAGCTGCAGGCTTTGACGGGCATGAACGCCGAGCAAACCCTGCTCTACCAGAAATACCGCCGCGCCGTCGAGCTGATGCACACCACGGAGCTGACGCTGACGGAAATTGCCCACGCCTGCCAGTTCACCGACCAGGCGCACTTCAGCAAAACGTTCCGTGGCTTCGCCTGCCTTGCGCCCCGGGAGTACCGCCGCCGCAAAAGCCACCTGCCCGGCCACCTGTTTGCCGACGTGGGGTAGGGGCGAATGTCCGTTACGTACAAGTTGCCGGGCGGGCCGGCGCAGACCTTTGTGGTACATCAACCAACCCCACAACGGCTATGAAAACCAACCTGCCCACCTCCCCGAACCCGACCTTGCCCCACACCATCGACAACGGCCTGGGCGAGCAACTCACCTTCGTGCGCGTGGAGCCCGAGCCCGACGGCGACCGGCTCATCGTCGAAAACGCCGTGGCACCCGGCCACGGCCCGCTCATGCACACGCACTGGTTGCAAGACGAAGCCCTCACCGTGGTTAAAGGCCTGATGGGCTACCAGATTCTGGGCCAGCCCGCGCAGCTTGCCCGGGAAGGCGAAACCGTCGTGTTCAAGCGCGGCGTGCCCCACCGCTTCTGGAATGCCGGCGACGACACCATGAATTGCCGTGGCTGGGTGAAGCCCGCCAACACCCTCGTGTACTTCCTCTCCGCCGTGTACGACGCGCAGCTGAAGTCCGGCAAGCCCGAACCGGAGCAATTCGACGCCGCCTACCTGATGATGCGCTACGCCAGCGAATACGACCTGCCGACCCTGCCCACCTTCGTCAAGCGCGTTATTATCCCCGCCACGTACCGGGTGGGCAAGCTGCTGGGTAAGTACCGGAAGTTCAAGCATGCGCCAGCGCCGGTGCTGGCTTAGTATGTAATTCTGCTGGTGTCGAGGCCGACGTTTAACGCGTCGGCCCTGGCTGATAAAAGCGTCTGTTGCTTGATCGTTTCTGCTTTTTTACCTGCTGCATGATGTCACCCACCGTTTTTAATCTAGGCCAGTTACTAATCAGTTTGCGCCGTCTCCCGAACCGGCCAGCCGAATACCGAGTCGGCTTTTCTGCGAATGGTGAGCCGGGCTGCTCCCCGCAGGCGAGCAAACTGCTGCGTCAGCAAGCCCTGCTAAGTCAATTGTTTTGGCTGCTTACCGCTGGTATGGCAAGCACGCTGCTAAGCGGCCTGCTGGAGTGAGTTTGACGCACTAACCGGCACTAAAGAACATTAAGCAGGTGTGCTAGGAGTGGGGCGTAAGGTCTGTGAATTCTCGCGTACATACCCGGCGGTGCCTTACCGCATGTTGCTCCTGCGAAAGATGGGACAGGCGTAGAAACCAAAAACTAAAGCAAAAGGAGATTCTAATTGCTAGTCAGAGGCTCCTTTTGCTTTTTGATCGTACTCCTTTGGCTGAAGCTCGCTTTGAACTAACCGCCAGCCTTGCTTTAAAAACGATTCGGCTTCGGAGCCTATATAGCAGCCGAATTCTAGCTTCTTAAAATGCTTCGTCAGGGTCCGGCGAAAGAACTTGTATGTTGACAAGGCATACTTCGATTTTGATGCTGTACCGATTGTGCCTTCAATAAGTACCTCGGCTCTGAAGATGCCTCCAGGACGAATAGTGATTGTGTCTGGATTAATTAGCTGATCAATAGCATAGTTAACGCTGCCTTTGCGTTGAGGGATGGCCCGCGTTTGAATAGTGCTATTGGAGGCTAGAACAAGATAGTTTGGGGACTGAGCAGACACTTGTTCAGCAATGCCTAACTCTGGGACGAGAGCAAGCGAGGAATAATAAAGTACATCCGAGGTGTCAAAAAGGCCTGTTGCACAGTATCGAACGGCTAGCCTAGATTCTACATCAATAATGAATGGTAGTAAGTCGTGTTTGGTGGCGAAAAATCGCATGAGAGCAATCGGATAGGTCGTTGATTGCCAAACGTAAGGGTATTTATTCCTCGCTCAAAATCCGTATCTTTGCGGCCCGCCAAGGTGGCGGAACGGCGCTTCGGCGCTGGTAATCAATAAAAAACGCGTTCCGGAGGCGGGCCCTGCGCCGGACGTGTACATCAGGGCCAACTGCAATATCATGGCAGAAGTAGTAGACAACTTCGATTGGGACAACGTCGGAGCCAACAGCTTCGGTGGCATCTACTCGAAAGAGGAGCGCGCCCGTCTCGAAGAAATGTACGCCGGCACCCTGACCACCGTCGAGGAGGAGCAGGTTGTGAAAGGCACGGTCGTTTCGGTCAATGACCGCGACGTAATCGTGAACATCGGTTTCAAATCGGACGGTCTGGTTCCGCGCTCGGAATTCCGCGACCTGGCCGAGCTGAAGCCCGGTGATGAAGTAGAAGTCTTCATCGAAGACCAGGAAGATGCCAACGGCCAGCTGATCCTCTCGCGCAAGAAAGCGAAGATCAAGCAGGCTTGGAAGGCCATCTACGACGCCCTGGAGAACGACACCATCCTGGAAGGTGTGGTTAAGCGTCGCACCAAAGGCGGTCTGATCATGGAGCTGGACGGCGTAGAAGCCTTCCTGCCCGGCTCGCAGATCGACGTGAAGCCCATCCGCGACTTCGACATCTACGTGGGTCGTCGCATGGAAGTGAAAGTGGTGAAAATCAACGCCGCTTTCGACAACGTGGTTGTTTCGCACAAAGTCCTCATCGAGAAGGACCTGGAGAAGCAGCGCGAAGCCATCCTCAACAACCTGGAGAAAGGCCAGATTCTCGAGGGCGTTATCAAGAACATGACCAACTTCGGCGTGTTCATCGACCTCGGCGGCGTGGACGGCCTGCTGCACATCACCGACATCTCGTGGGGCCGCATCGCTCACCCGAGCGAGGTACTGCAGCTCGACCAGAAGCTGAACGTGGTAGTGCTGGACTTCGACGAAGCCAAGAAGCGTATCTCGCTGGGCCTGAAGCAGCTGACCCCGCACCCGTGGGATTCGCTGCCGCAAGACCTGCAGCCCGGCTCCAAAGTGCAGGGTCGCATCGTGAACGTAGCCGACTACGGCGCGTTCATGGAGATTGTACCCGGCGTTGAGGGCCTGATCCACGTATCGGAAATGTCGTGGAGCCAGCACCTGCGCAACCCGCAGGACTTCATCAAGCAGGGCGACGTAGTAGAGGCTCAGATCCTGACCCTCGACCGCGAAGACCGTAAGATGAGCCTGGGCATCAAGCAGCTGACCGAAGACCCCTGGACCCGCGCTGACTTCGGTTCGAAGTACGCTGTGGGCACCAAGCACAACGGTCTGGTGCGCAACCTGACCAACTTCGGCCTGTTCGTAGAACTGGAAGAAGGCGTAGACGGCCTCGTGCACGTATCGGACCTGTCGTGGACCAAGAAGGTGAAGCACCCCTCCGAAATGGTGAAGGTGGGCGACCGTCTGGACGTGGTAGTGCTCGAACTGGACGTAGCCAACCGTCGTCTGGCCCTGGGCCACAAGCAGCTGGAAGAAAACCCATGGGATACCTTCCAGACGGTGTTTACCCCCGGCTCGACCCACAAGGCGACCATCACCGAGAAAACCGACCGCGGTGCGGTGCTCGAGCTGCCCTACGGCATCGAAGGCTTCGCATACCCCAAGTCGCTGGCCAAAGCCGACGGCTCGTCGCCGGAAGTTGGTGAGTCGCTGGACTTCCGCGTAGTGGAATTCTCGAAGGACGACCGTCGCATCGTGCTGTCGCACACCGCTACCTACGGTGCCGGCCAGCAGGAAGAAGACAGCCGCATGGCCAAGTTCACCAAGAAGAAGCCCGCCGGCGGCAACGCTGGTGCTTCGGCCCAAGGTGAAGGCAAAGCTGCTGACCTGAAGAAAGCCGAGAAGTCGACCCTGGGTGACCTGGACGCGCTGAGCGCCCTGCGTGACCGGATGATGGGCAACGAGCGTGAGGCCGCTGAGCAGAAGCTGAGCACCCCCGCCGCCAAGCCGGCCAAAGCTGAAGCCGCTCCCGCCGAGGAAGCTGCTCCCGCTGAAGGTGGTCTGCTGAGCACCATCGCCGACGCCGCTTCGGCCGTCGTTGACAAAGCCAAGGAAGTTGCCGGTGACGTTATCGACACCGTGAAGCACCTGGGCTCGTCGGACGAAAACGCTGACGACAAGAAAGACAACGCGTAATTGCTGCGTCTGCCTTGCGTAGGCTAGAAGAAGCCCCCGGCCGCGAGGTCGGGGGCTTTTTTGTGGTCCTGGGGCTCATTTTTTCCCGCACGAAACCAACGGCTTACCCGCGCCGCGGGCAAAACCGGGCGTTTTAGTTTGGGAAACGCGCAAGATGCCGTATGTTTGCGGCCCTAAGGACCACTATGGTGACGTGACCGAGTGGCTAGGTAGAGGTCTGCAAAACCTCCTACAGCGGTTCGAATCCGCTCGTCACCTCCACTGAAAAGCCCCCGCAGCAGCTACTGCGGGGGCTTTTTCATGTTGGGCAGTTGGGGAAGTTGTCGGCAGTAGTCTACTGCGCCGTGAGCCACTCGGCGGCCGGCACGGCATCGGTGAAGTAATGGAAGGCGAGGGGGCTCTGCAGGGCGCTGCCCACCGCCCGGGCCGCCACGGCCGCCCCGGGCAACTCGCTTTCCACGATGGCGCAGCGGGTGTAGCCCGCCGTGCTGATGGCGGCCGGAATCCAGTGCTCGGCAATCCAGCGCTGGGCGTCGGCGGGCAGCGGCTGGCGGCGGCGCTGGTCGGTGAGCAGCTTGCCGGTGTGGTAATGCTGCAGGGCGTGAAGCGTGTGCGCGTACAGGGCGCGCAAAGCCTCTTCTTCGATGGGTACATCGGTCCACTGCAGGCACACGTAGCCGTTGGCGTGGTACGAGACGGTGGCTAGGCTGTTGTGAAAGTAAACGGAAGCGGGTGTGGTGGGCATCGGGTAAGCGAGTAGGCACGGCACATACGCACGAGTCCGGCATTCCGTTGGCGCCCAACTGGATTCGGGGCGGGCAAGGGGATGAACGGCCGGGGCGTACTTGCAAAACAATGCAAATAGCGCAAATTATCCAGGCCCCGGCGCGCCGCAAACGCGCTACACGCAACGCGCCCCGACCGTGAGGGCCGGGGCCCGCGACACTATTCAGTTGCATTCACTCAGGGGTGCTTCATAGGCAGGGCTATTTGGTGCGGCGGATGTAGATGTCGCCTTGTAGGGACTTAAGCAGGATTTCGGCGCCGCCGCCGTTGAGTTTGCCGTAAGTCCACTCGTCCACGTTGAGGCGGTACATGCCGTCGGTGTTGCGGCTGGTTTTGGCCTGCTTTTGCTCGGTCACCAGCTCAAAGTCGCTGTACACCTCGCCGAAATCCGACTTGAGCTTGAGCGAGGCCTTGGTTTTGGCCGGCAGCGAGAGGTCGACTTTGCCGTTGACGGTGGAAAAGGCCATGGGGGCGCCGGCCGTCACGTCGCGGAAGCTGGCGGTGATGGGGCCGTTGACGGTGTTGGCCACCGCCGAGCCGGCCACCTGCGTGAGGGCAATGCCGCCGTTGACGTTGTTGATTTCCAGCTCGCCGTCGACGTTGCTGACGCTGATGTCGCCGTCTTGCACGGTGGCCACGCGCAGGGAAAAGCGCTGCGGCACTTTGATGGTCAGGTTCACGGTGCGGTTGCCGGGCGGCGCCTTCACGTACACGTGGTTGTCTTTTTCCTCGACGGACAAGTCCAGGTTCGAGCCCGTGTCGACGCGGCGCAGGCCTTCGGGGGCCGGGCCGCGGGACGGCCGCCGGGTACCGCCCTCGGCTTCGATCAGCACGTCCTTGCCGTTGTAGCCGGTCACGTTGATGGAGCCGCCGATCAGCCGCACGTGCAGCACGCCGGGCTTGCCGGGGGCGCTCAGGGCGACGGTGAGTTGCTCGTTGGCGGCGCTTTTCGACTGGGCCCGGGCGGGGCCGGGCCCGCTGAGCAGGGCCAGCAGCAGCAGGGTGGAACAGAGGCTGGCGCGGGGAATCAAGGAAAGGGGTGGAGCAGAACGCTTCATCGGGGTTGCTGTTTGATGGTCACGTCGCCGTTGAGGGTTTCGAAGCGGAAATCCTTGCCGCCCTTGCCCAGGCGCACGACCCGGTCTTTGGAGAGTTTGTATTTGGTGCCGCCGGCCGCCGCCTGCTGGGTTTGGCTGACCTGCACGGGGCGCAGTTCGGCCTCCGGAAAGTCGGTGTACAGCTCGCCGTGCATACTCTTGAAGTGCACGTCGGCAGCCACGTCGCGCGGGTAGGTCACGTTGAGCTGTCCGTTGATGGTATTATAGGAGCAAGGACCCGTCGGGCTGCTGGTGTAAGTGGCGTCCACGCTGCCGTTGACGGTGCGGGCCGTGGTGGTGCCGCGCACGTTCAGCAGGCTGATGGAGCCGTTCACGTTGTAGGCCTCGAGCTTGCTGCCCGTCACGTCCTGCACCAGCACCTTGCCGTCGGTGACGGTGGCCACGTGCAGGTTCATGGCCGCGGGCACTTTGATGACGAAGTCGAACTGGAAGTTGTAACCGGGGTCTTCGCGCCGCTCGTTGCGGTTGTTGCGGCCGCGGTTAGGGCGCGAGTCGTGGGGCCCGGCCAAGTACACGACGACGCTGTCGTTGCGCTGCAGAAAGCCGAGCACGGCTTCCCGCTTGCCGGTTTCCAGCGTCTGCGCCGATTCGGCCCGGATGGTTTTGGTGGCTTCCACCACCACTTCGTTGCCGCTGTAGCCCTGCACCGTCACCGCGCCGATGATGTTGTACACGGCCAGGGTGCTGCGGGCCGCGTCGCCGCTCAAGCGGAATTGCTTGCTGATTTTTTCCTCGGCGCGCAGGGGGTTGTCGGTGCGGCTTTGGGCTTGGCACTGGGTGCTACATGCTAAGCTCAGCAGGATGAGCAGGGCGGGCAAGAAAGAACGTTTCATGGGTTTGGGCGTCGGAGGAGAGGGACTTGATGCTTTCCTGAATTTTGGTCTTGACGGCCTCGTTGAGGTCGGGCTGGCGCAGCAGGCGGCGCAGCGGCTGCACCGAGCGTTTTTCCTGCAGCTGCACCATCACGTCGGCCAGGGCCGACTGCACCAGCGGCGAATCCTGCTGGGCCAGGGAGCGGACCAGCCCCTGGCGCACGGCCGGCTCGTTGGGGGCCAGCTGGGCCAGGGCTTCGAGGGTGGCCAGGCGCACGTTCACGTTGTCGTCGTGGTTGAGCGTACCCAGCAGGGCTTCCACCACCTTGGGGTTGGCCTGCCTGAGCTCCTTGGTGTAGCCCACCGCCCGCAGCCGCTCGGTGGCCGAGGGCGCGTCGATAAGCGAGAGCAGCAGCACCTGGCGCATGTCCTGCACCTGCTGGGTGAGCTGGGCCAGCTCCTGCTGGCTGCCCGTGGCCGGCGCCGCCGGCTGCGGCCGCGACATCCAGTAGCCGCCGGCAATGCCCACGAGCAGCAGGCAGAGGTTGTAGGCTACCCGGGCCGCAAACTGCGGCGTGAGCCAGTTTTGCAGCCAGCTCCGGGCCTGGGCCAGCCACACCCGGGCCGGGGAGGGCTTGGCGGCTTGCTTAAACTCGCCGAGCATGGCGTAGAAGGCGGGCCGGAGCTGCTCACTGGGCTCGGGCGTGGGCACTTTCCCCAGCGTAAGCCACAGCTGCCGGGTGCTTTCCAGCTCGGCCTGGCAGTCGGGGCAGTGGGCGAGGTGGGCATCCAGCACCAGCTGCTCGGGCGGACTGAGCTCGTGGTGCAGGTAATCGAGCAATTGCTCTTGGGCTTGTTCGCAACGCATGGCTTCCCGTCAGTTTTCGATTTTCAGATACATGGCCTTCAGCTCGTGCATGGCGCGGTGCACGCGCACCTTCACGGCGCCTTCGGATACGTCGAGCACGCGGGCTATTTCGGCGTACTTCAGTTCCTGAAACCGGCTCAGCAGCAGCACCTCGCGGTGGTCCTCGCTGAGGCGGGCCAGGGCCCGGTGCAGGGTAGCCACCTCCTGCTCCTGCTGCAGCCGCTCATCGGCCCCGGGGCCGCCGGGGATGGTTTCGGCCAGCGAGGCCACGTCGTGGTGGCGGCTGGCGTGGCGGTTTTGCTTCAGGTGGTCGGCCAGCACGTTGCGCGCCAAATGGTACATCCAGGTGCGGAACTCGCCTTCCCCGGTGTAGGTGTGCCGGTACTTGAGCATGCGGTAGAATACCGTCTGCACCAGGTCTTCACTGGCCTCGGCCCGGCCCAGCATGTGGTAGAGGAACTGGAACAGCTTGCGGTGGTACCGCTCGAACAATAGGCCCATCCGGTCCACTTCCCCGGCCTTGACCCGGAGCATGAGCGCGTTATCCGTAAGCGTATCCAAGGCGAGGCAGCAGGGTGGGAGGGTGGCTTTCTGGATGTGGACACCGCCCTTCGCGGCGAAGGTTACAGCCCGCCCGAAAATTATTTTTTCAGCGGCCGTCCCCGCGCATCCCGCCGCCGTTTGGCGGCCGTCATCTTGGCCGCGTGGCTAGGCCTGCTTTCCGCGGCGGCGGGCGCTGCGCCGGTTACCAAATTGGTTACCACGGGCCGCGGAACCCCACTGGGTGGCAAGCAGAGGCCATAAAACGCATAAAGCCCCGACTCAGGGAGTTGGGGCTTTGGGCAAACCTAGCGTGCCGGCTCGTGCCGGACAGCCAGACCTACGAAGCGCAAGTCGGTCTTGGATTTCGGGGCTGAAAATTTTTTCGGGAACGAAGCCCGGGGCCAAACGGAAAAAAGCCGCAACCCAAGGGGCGGCGGCTTTTCTCCTTATTCCAAACAAGGTGCTTTTCAGCACCCTGTCCCCATAACCACGCGCAAACCCGATAAGTGCCTGAACAACTGGCAGTAATTGAGGGAGCTTTTGCATATTTTGAGGGAGTTGGGTCGTTCGGACCAGTGAGGCGGGCGAAAAGAACGGGTAAGCTCGGCCGTAAGCACAGCCGCTATTAGGCTTATTGGCGCGCAGCGCCTAATTTGAAGCGGGGTCGGTAAAACCGGCCCGAAACACGCCGGAAAGGCCGTTTTTGCTGCTCTCGGCTATATCCTTCGCGCTGCCCGGTCCGTAGAAGCGGGCACTTATTTCCTCCCTCTCCTCAACACCACCCCCTTGTATGAAAATCGTTGACCTGCGCACCATGCGCGGCCCGAGCTACTGGTCCGTCAAGCACCGCAAACTCATCGTGCTGAAGCTGGACCTGGAAGAATTGGCCGGCACTTGGAGCAATGCCGTGAAAGGCTTGCCGGCGCGCCTGCTCAAGCTGCTGCCCGGCCTGGAACAGCCCCGCAGCTCTAACCCGCGCGAACAAGCCAAACACCCGCCCCTGACCCTGGAACAACTCACCGACGGGGAACCGTGGGGCCACGTCGTGCAGCAGGTCGCCATCGAGTTGCAGCGCCTGGCCGGCATGCCGCTGAGCTGGGGCAAATCGCGCCCGGCCCACGAGGAAGGGCAGGAAATCGTGCTGTTTGAGTATCAGGAGGAGCGCGCCGGCCGCGTGGCCGCCGAAGCCGCCGTGAACCTGCTCAACGCCCTGCTGCGCAAAGACAAGTACGACCTCAAGGCCATTGTCGACGAGCTGCACGAAATCCGGGAAGAGGAATTCTTCGGCCCGAGCACCTGGAGCATCGTGGCGGAAGCGGCCTCGCGCGGCATTCCCTACATTCAGCTGGAGGGTTCCAACATCATTCAGCTGGGCTACGGCGTAAACCAGAAACGCATCTGGGCCACCACCTCGTCGAATACCTCGCACGCGGCGGTGGAAATTGCCGGCAACAAGAACCGCACGAAGCGCATGCTGCGCAACGCCGGCGTGCCCGTGCCCCGCGGCACCACGGTGTACTCAATAGAAGGCCTCAAGGACGCGGTGGAGGAGCTGGGCTACCCCATCGTGACCAAGCCGCTCGACGGCAACCACGGCAAGGGCGCCACCATCAACATCGCAACCTGGAAAGAGGCGCAGGCCGGCTTCAAGGCGGCGCAGGTGTACTCGCGCGCAGTTATCGTGGAGCAGTTCATCGAGGGCTTCGACTTCCGCCTGCTCGTCATCAACGGCAAGCTGGTGGCCGCCGCCAAGCGCACCCCGGCCGCCGTAACCGGCGACGGAAAGCGCACCATTCAGGAGCTCATCGACGAGGTGAACAAGGACCCGCGCCGGGGTGTGGGCCACGAAAAGGTGCTCACCCAGATCAAAATCGACAAGCACAGCCAGCAAATTCTCAAGGCCCGCGAGCTGACGCCCAAGTCGGTGCTGCCCGAGGGCGAGGTGCTCTACCTCAAGAGCACGGCCAACATCAGCACCGGCGGCACGGCCTCCGACGTAACCGACCTGGTGCACCCCTACAACGTGCTCATGGCCGAGCGCGTGGCCGGCACCGTCGGCCTCGACATCTGCGGCATCGACGTGCTGACCACCGACATTGCCATTCCGCTCAACGAAACCCGCGGGGCCGTCATCGAGGTGAATGCCGCGCCGGGCTTCCGCATGCACATTTCGCCGGCCGACGGGCTGCCGCGCAACGTGGCTGCCCCGGTGGTCGACATGCTGTTTCCGCAGGGCTCGACGGCGCGCATTCCCATCTTCGCCGTGACGGGCACCAACGGCAAAACCACCACCACGCTGCTGCTGGCGCACATTGTGGCCTCCAAGGGCTACAAAGTGGGCAACACCACCACCTCGGGCATCTACATCCAGGGCCGGCAGCTGCAGAGCGGCGACTGTACCGGGGCGCAGAGCGCAGAGTTTGTGCTGAAAGACCCGACGGTGAACTTCGCCGTGCTCGAAACCGCCCGCGGCGGCATGCTGCGCTCGGGCCTGGGCTTCCACTCCTGCGACGTGGCCGTGGTGACCAACGTGGCCGCCGACCACCTCGGGCTGAAAGACATTCACACCGTGGAGGAAATGGCCGAGGTGAAGGGCGTGCTGCCGCGCACCGTGCGCAAGGGCGGCTGGGCCGTGCTCAACGCCGACAACGACTACACCTACGCCATGCGCGAGCGGCTCGACTGCCAGGTCGCCCTCTTCAGCATGGACGACGACTCGCCCCGCATCCGGGAGCACGTGGAGGCCGGCGGGCTGGCCGCGGTGTACGAGGAAGGCTACCTGAGCATCTACCGCAACAGCTACAAGCTGCGCATCGACCGGGCCGTGGAGCTGCCGATTACCTTCGGTGGGCGGGCCCGCTTCAACATCGAAAATGCTCTGGCCGCCGCCCTGGCCGCCTACTGCTACGGCTTCGACAAGGACGACATCAAAACCGCCCTGCGCACCTTCGTGCCGTCGGCCACGCGCACGCCCGGGCGCATGAACATCTTCCGCTTCCCGAGCTTCGAAGTCATCGTCGACTACGCCCACAACACCCACGGCATCGAGAAATTCGCCGAGTTTCTGGAGGCCACGCCCGCCACGCACAAGGTGGGCATCGTGTCGGGCCTGGGCGACCGGCGCGAGCAGGACACCATCGACTACGCCCGCGTGGCCGGCCGCATTTTCGACGAGGTGGTGCTGCGTCAGGACCGCGACCTGCGCGGCAAAACCGCCGCCGAGCTGGAAGCCCTCATGCGCCAGGGCCTCGTCATTGATAAGCCCGACCTGCCTATCACCTACATCGAAAACGAGCCCGACGCCATCGACTACGTGCTGCAAACCGCCCGCGAAGGTTCGGTCATCACCATTTTCACCGAGGACATCAAAGCCACCATTGCCAAGCTGGAAGCCTTCGAAGCCAGCGTGCGGCAGCAGCAGCCCCAGCCCGCGTAGCGCCTCCCGCAGGAATTGGGTGCCTGCCAGTGGGCGCCATGCTCGCCGAAATGCAAAAAGCCCCGCCGGATGGTCCGGCGGGGCTTTTGCTTGCTTGAGTCAGCGGCTTGGTCGGCCACGGAGTCCGCGGTTTATTTCAGCGTGAAGGTGGTTTTGCCAATCAGGTAGCCGTCGGCGTACAGTTCCACGGTGTGCTGGCCGGTTTTGTACTCGGTGCCCTTGGCGTAGACGAATTGCACGCCCTGGCGGGTGTTGTCGTATACCAGTTCCTGCTTGGCGGTGTAGAACGCCTCGTTGCCGTCGATAAGGAAGGTGCCGCCGCCGGTGCTCAGGTTGTACAAAGCCGCGCCGTCGGGCTCCAGCAGGCGCATCATGATCTGCTTGGTTTCCTTCGGGGCCACGTCGTTTTGCGAGAGGTTGAAGGTCACTTTGATCTTCTCCACCTTCTTGGCCTTAAACTCGTTGTTGTCGTCGTCGTCCTCCTTGTTGCGGCGGTTGATGACGCCGATGCGGATGTTCTCGGCCCGCAGGCGCGAGGCAATGGCCACTTTCTCGCTCAGCTCCTGGTTGGTGCGCGCAATGGTGCCGATGGTGTCGGTGAGTTTGTTCTGCCGCTCCTTGAGGGTTTGCGTCTCGGTGAACAGCATCTCGTTGTCCTTCTTCAGCTGGGCAATTTCGTCGTCCTTCTGGCGCAGCTGCCGCTCGAAGTTCTGGGCGCGCTGCTGAAAGCGCTTCTGATCGGCCACCGAGAAGGAGCTGGCGCGGAAGGAGCGCAGCTTGAGCAGGTCGGCGTTGACGGAGGCAATTTTGGCTTCCAGCGAGTCATTGGCCAGGCCCATGCTCTGCAGCTCCTGGCTCTGGCGCTCAAAATCGGCCTTCAGTGTTTCGTACTGCTTGATCTGTTCCTCCAGCTTGGTGTCTTTGACCTTGATGTCGGCGGCCAGCTGTTCGTTCTGCTTCGTCTTCTGCTGGTTCATGTAGAAGAGGATGCCGTTGATGCCGACAAGCACGAGCACCAACGCCGCCAGCAGCAGCCAGCGGTTGTTATTGCGGCGTTCGGGAGCTTGTTGTTGTTCCATAAGCGGGGGAAAAGTGAATGAAGCCGGGCCGGTCCGAGGTGCGGCCACAACGTTACCTTTACGCCAAAAATACACGGATTAGTTAGGCGAGCAACTTTACGAGCCCGCGCCGCGCGGTTTTCCCTATGCCCGAATCCAATTTCGACGCCGCCTACTGGGCCGCCCGCTACGCCACCGGCCAGGACCAGTGGGACGCCGGCCGCATCACCGAGCCGCTGCGCGCCTACTTCGCCCAGCTCGGCCCGCCCGACGCGCGCCGCATCCTCATTCCCGGCGCCGGCCGCGCCTACGAGGCTGAGTACCTGCACCAAGCCGGCTGGCCCCAGGTCTTCGTGGCCGACTTCGCCGCCGAGCCTCTGCAGGCCCTGCAGCGGCGCGTGCCCGGCTTCCCCGCCGCCCACTTGCTGCAGGCCGACTTCTTCGCCCTGACCGGTGAGTTCGACCTTATCGTGGAGCAGACGTTTTTTTGCGCCCTCGACCCGGCGTTGCGCCCCGCCTACGCCCGCAAGTGCGCCGAGCTGCTGCGCCCCGGCGGCAAGCTCGTCGGCCTGCTGTTCGACGGCCCGGTGGGCCCCGGCGACGGGCCGCCCTTCGGCGGCACCCGCGCGGAATACCGCCAGCTGTTAACCCCGTACTTCGACTTTCTGCACTTCGAGCCGGCCCACAATTCCATCAAGCCGCGGCAGGGGCGGGAGCTGTTCGTCAGCCTGCGGCGCAAGTAGAGCGCAGCTCTGCTTCGCGCAACCGTGGTGAACCCAGACAGCAATGCGGCGGTGGAGCGTAGTTAAGTGTCGCGGCGCGCTACTATTCCTGGCACTTCCCGACCTTTGCCCGGCGCTTCTTCCAACCGCGCCCGATTCCCATGATTGACACGCTCGCCCAAGCCCTGCCGCACTTCCGCAACACCAACTCCGGTCAGTTCTTCCTGATGGCCGGGCCCTGCGTCATCGAGGGCGAAGACATGGCCCTGCGCATTGCCGAGCAGGTGCGCCGCCTCACCGACCGCCTGCAGATTCCCTACGTCTTCAAGGGCTCCTACCGCAAGGCCAACCGCTCCCGCATCGATTCCTTCACCGGCATCGGCGACGAGACGGCGCTGAAGATTCTGCAGAAAGTCGGCCGCGAAATCGGCGTGCCCACGGTCACGGACATCCACGAGTCGAGCGAAGCCGCGCTGGCCGCCGAGTACGTCGACGTGCTGCAGATTCCGGCCTTCCTGTGCCGGCAAACGGAGCTGCTCGTCGCCGCCGCCGAAACCGGCAAGGTGGTCAACATCAAAAAGGGCCAGTTTCTCTCGGGCGAGGCCATGGGCTTTGCCGTCGACAAGGTGAAGCAATCGGGCAACCCCCACGTCATCCTCACCGACCGCGGCAATAGCTTCGGCTACACCGATCTGGTGGTCGATTTCCTGAATATCCCGGCCATGCAGCGCTTCGGCGTGCCGGTGGTGATGGACGTGACGCACTCCCTGCAGCAACCCAACCAGAGCAGCGGCGTCACCGGCGGCAAACCCGAAATGATCCAGACCATTGCCAGCGCCGCCATTGCCGCCGGCGCCGACGGCCTCTTCATCGAAACACACCCGACGCCTGCCACCGCCAAATCGGACGGCGCCAACATGCTGCAGCTCGACCGCCTCGAAAAGCTGCTGGAGCGTCTCACCCGCATCCGCGAAGCCGTGCGCTAGGCGTTGGCCGTTTGCATGCAACGGCTCACCTGGTAGTCATGGCGAGGACGAAGCAATCGGTCCTGTACAAAGAGCCAACCGTAAAATGAGCACCGCCCGAAGCTGGTAACTCCAGTTTCGGGCGGCTTCTTTTTTAGCAGGTGCTTCTCGTACCGTTGTGCCGTGAGAGGAAGGACTGCCGCGCTTCGCTCGCAATGACGGCCAGTGAGCCGTTATTACACGCCCAGCCCGCGGCCTTCGATGCGCAGCGTGAAGTGCTGCTTGGGCGCATTGTTGCGAAAGAACACCAACCCGATAAAGAACAGGTCTACGGTCGTAGTCACGGCCGGGTGGGCTTTGATGGCCTCCCAGGCCTGCTCCATTTCAGCGGACCAGTGAATATCGTCGAACACGAACACCGACTCCTCGGTGGCGTAGGGCAGGCACTGCTCCAGGTAGCGCAGCGTGGGCTCGTAGCGGTGGTTACCGTCGAAAAAGGCGAAGTCTACGGGCTGCGCAAGCTGGGCCAGGGCGGCGGGCAAGGTGTGGTCGAAGTTGCCTTCGATCAGCTCCACGTTCTGCAGGTTCAGCTTCTCGAAGGTTTCGCGCGCCACGGCGGCCGTTTCGGGGCAGCCTTCGAAGGTGAGCACGCGGGCTTGCGCGGAGGCAGCGGCCAAATAAGCCGTGGTCAGGCCCAGGGAGGTGCCCAACTCCAGTACGGTGCGCGGGCGGCGGTAGTTCACCAGTCGGAACAAGAGCTGCGCCAGCCGGGCAGGCTTGGCCGCGTGCCGGGCGACGTCGCGCACGGCCCGCTCGCGGCCGGCGCCCGTCTGGGAGCCCGCGCCGTAGTCGGTGATGCGCAGGTGGCGCTGGTCGGCCCGCAGCGCATCGCGGCGGGCCTCGATATTATCGAAGGCGTAGAACTCGCCGGTGTGGCAGATGACGTCGAGGTAGAGGGAAAAAACAAACGGGGAATGCAGCCCGTGTGCATTCCCCGAGCGAAGCCAGTAGCGGAAGTAGCGCAGTGCTTGCTGAAGCAAGGGAAATCGGTGGTTAAACGGCGGAATGGTTAAATGGCGGATTGCTCTGGCATCGTCAGAACAATCCGCCATTTAACCATTCCGCCGTTTGGCCAGGGGGCCAGTTAATTCAGTCGGAACGGTACCACGAGGGTAAACTCGGGAATTTCGACTTCAAAGGTACGGCCGTCGGCCACGCGCTCCATCAGGTAGGTGCCGCGCATCTTGCCGATGCCGGTCTTCAGGTTGCAGCCCGACACGTACTGGTGGGCGTCGCCGGGTTCCAGGGTAGGTTGCTGGCCCACCACGCCTTCCCCCTCCACCTCGCGCACCACACCGTTGGCGTCGTAGATGTGCCAGTGGCGGCGCAGCAGCTTCACGGTGTACTCGCTGTGGTTGCGAATGTCGATTTTATAGGCAAACACGAAGTGCTCCTGCTGGGGGCTGGAATACTCCGACAAATAGTTGGTCGAGACGCTGACGGTGACGCCCTGGGTGGTTGTTGAGTTCATGGCGCGGGAATGACAACAGGTGTGAATGGAGCTAACAGCAGCCTTTCAGATTTGGTTTACGTACGCTCCTCGGCTACGTTTGGCCCGCCGAACCGCATTCCGTCACCCCAAGAGGCATGAGTGTAAAGATAGAAGAAAGCTGGCGCAAGGTGCTACAGCCCGAGTTTGAAAAGCCCTATTTTCAGGAGCTTATTGCGTTTGTCAAGCAGGAGTACGCTACCCAAACGGTGTATCCGGCCGGCAACCAGATTTTCCACGCCTTCGACGCGGCGCCCTTCGACCGGGTGAAAGTCGTCATCCTGGGCCAAGACCCCTACCACGGCAAGGGGCAGGCGCACGGCCTCGCGTTTTCGGTGCAGCACGGCGTGCGCACGCCCCCCTCGCTCATCAATATCTTCAAGGAGCTGGAGGACGACCTGGGCACCCCGCGTCCGCCCGACGGCAACCTGGACCGTTGGGCCGAGCAGGGCGTGCTGCTGCTCAACGCCACTCTGACGGTGCGCGCCGCCACCGCCGGCTCGCACCAGAAACGGGGCTGGGAGGAGTTTACTGACGCCGTCATCCGCAAGATTTCCGAGCAGAAGGAGCACGTGGTATTCATTCTCTGGGGCGCCTACGCCCAGAAGAAGGCCGAGCTTATCGACCAGCGCAAGCACCTCGTGCTCAAAGCCGCTCACCCCTCGCCCTACGCCGCCGACAAAGGCTTCTTCGGCTCCCGCCCCTTCAGCAAGACGAATAAGTACCTGCAGGAGCACGGCGAGGCCCCGATTCAGTGGTAGTCAACTGGCGTTGCAGGCTGCAGCGGTTCACCTAGCAGTCATTGCGAGGAGGCACGACGACGCAATCCTTCTTCTCGCGGCACAAACGGCCCAACTGGTACAACCCCAAAACAGCCCCGCCCGAAACTGGAGTTACCGGTTTCGGGCGGGGCTGTTTTGGGGTTGTGCTACTGGAGGAACGATTGCCGCGCTTCGCTCGCAATGACTGCTAGTGAGCCGCTGCTTTCGGACTTAGTTAATCGTGTTGAAAATGCGGTTCCAGCGGATTTTGCCGCCCACGCCACCGTTCGGGTCCACCGACATCCAGATCAGCACCGCCTTGCCCACCACGTGGTCCTCGGGCACGAAGCCCCAGTAGCGCGAGTCGAGCGAGTTGTGGCGGTTGTCGCCCATCATGAAGTAGTAGTTCTGCTTGAAGGTGTAGCTGGTCAGCGGCTTGCCGTCCTGCAGAATCTGGCCCACGCCCAGCGAGATGTTGTCGTTGTGCTCGTAGCGCAGGATGATCTTCTCGTAAATCGGAATGTTTTGGGCCGTGAGCTGCACGGTCTGGCCTTTCTTGGGCACGGGCAGCGGGCCGTAGTTGTCGCGGTTCCAGTTCACCACTTGCGCCGGGGCCGAATGGGGGTAGTCGGGGTTGTTCGGGAAAATGTCGATTTCAACCTTGCCGGGCTCCGCCGTTTCGCGCTCCAAGCTGCGCACGTAGGATTGCTGCTTGAAGAAGGCGGCCGTGGTAGCCGTCATGTCCACCAGGTAGGTGGGCGTCGGAAACATCGGGTTGGGCGTCGGAATGCCCTCCGCGTCGTTGTAGCTCACCACGCCGTGCTCCCGGAACGCCATCTTCAACTCGTCGTCGGGCTGCGGAATGTCCAGGCGGTAGCTGGTTTGCGACTCGGCCGGCGTCTGCTGAATCTGCCCGTTGATGAACACCTGCTGGTTTTTGATTTCCAGCACGTCGCCGGCCACGGCCACGCAACGCTTGATGTAGTTGGTGCGCAAGTCGGCCGGGTGCTGGTCCTCGAAGGGCACGTTGAACACCACCACGTCGCCGCGCTTGATTTCGGAGAAACCCGGCAGACGGAACGAGGGCAGCTGAATCAGGTCGGAGTAGCTCTTGATGCCCGTGCCCCACAGCGTCTGGTGCGTCAGCGGCACCTGCAGCGGCGTTTGGGGGGTGCGCGGCCCGTAGTGCAGCTTGCTCACAAACAGGTAGTCGCCCACCAGCAGGGAGTGCTCCATGGAGGGCGTCGGGATGGTGTACGCCTCAAAGGTGGCCCAGCGGATGAGCGTGGCGGCCACCACCGCGAAGAGGATGGCGTCGCCCCACTCGCGCCAGAAGCCTTTGGGTTTGGTCGGCTGCTCGGCCGGCTTTTTCTTCCAGAAAGTAACTGCCATCAGGCTGTCGGGGTGGTTAGGTGATTGGGTAAGTAGGTGATTAAGAAAGCGGCAATCCAGAAAGTTCAGGGCGAGCCGAACGCGGGCCGGAAGCACGACGGCCCAAGGCCGCCCGTAACCACCAAGCCCAAACCTACTCACCTAATTTCTTAATCACCTAATCACGCATTAAAGTCCGAGCAAATCCTTCATGCCGAACACGCCCTGCTTGCCGGGCAGCCACTCGGCGGCCAGCACCGCGCCGTGGGCGAAGCCTTCCCGCGAGAGGGCCTCGTGCTTGAGCTCCAGCACGTCGACCGGCGAAGAGTAGGTGACGACGTGCGTGCCCACCGTTTCGGCCAAGCGCTCCGAGATGATGGCTAGCTCGTCCGGCGCTTGGGCCGGGTCGTTGCGCCATCTTTTCTTTTCGGGGTAGTGGCGCATGATGCCTTCGGCCGTGGTCAGAGCCGTGCCGCTGGGCTGGTCTACCTTGTGCACGTGGTGGATTTCGCGCACCTGCACGTCGTAGCCGCCGAACTGGTGCATTTTGGCCGCGATGTACTCGTTGAAGTGAAAAAACAGGTTGACGCCCACGCTGTAGTTGGACGCGTAGAACAGGGCGCCGCCCTTCTCCTGGGCCAGCGCCCGGGCCTCGCCGAAGTGGTGCAGCCAGCCCGTGGAGCCGCACACCACCGGCAACCCCTGGCGCAGGCAGGCCTGCACGTTGGCAAAGGCCGCGTCGGGGTGGGTGAATTCGATGGCCACGTCGGCGTTGTGCGGGCCGAACTGGTCCAGCTGCACGTCGGGGCGCGAGGGGTCAATGATACCGGCAATCTGGTGCCCGCGGCTCAGGGCGAGGGCTTCAATGGCCCGGCCCATTTTGCCGTAGCCAATCAAAAGAATGTTCATGGTTGCTAGAAGCGACGCGGCGCGACGGGTTTCGTCGCCAAGCGCGGGGTAAAGGTAAAAGCCAGGCCGACTGCCGGGCTACCCGGTATCGGGAGGGCGTAGGGTTGCACGTTCAGCGACAGGTTGTCACTCACGTCAAAGTCGTGCAAGTGCCCGTCCACCAAGGCGTCGAGAATCTGCGCGCCGTAGGCCAGGCCGATGTAGGCGAAAAACACGTCGCGGTTGGTGCGGTAAAAGTTTAGCGCATTGGCCTGCTGGGCGTCGCCGGCGGCATCCTGCGAGTACTGTTTGGAGTGGTCACCGGTATCAATGGCGCGCGGGTCCTCGGCCGGGTCGATGCCGCTTTGGCGCAGGCGGCGGGCATCGATGCCCGCCTTGAACTCTTTGTAGCGCTTCCAGTAGAACACCTCGCCGTAGACGGTGCCGCCCAGCGCCGCGTATACCAGCGGCAGCTTCCAGTACTTGTGGTTGTATACCTGACCGGCGCCCGGGAGCATGGCGGCCAGCAGCACGGCCTTCTGCGGGCGCGTCACGCGCATCCACAGCAGGCGCTGGTTGCGGCGCAGCGAGTCGGCCACGGTCGGGCCGGCTTGCACTTTCACTGAGTCGGGGCCGGCCGTAACGGTCTGGGCCTGCGCTGCCGGGACAGTCAGACAAAACAGCCCCACTGCCGGTAGCAATGGGGCCATTCGAAGCCAACTAAATCTTGGGTTGCTCATAATTGCTCCCCACAACGCTGCTTACGCCGGTTGCAGTATGCTGATGATGCGGTGCATGTCTTCGGCCGAGTCGAAGCTGATGCGAATCTCGCCCCGTCCCTGCGCCGTAGGTTTCACTTGTACGCGCGAACCAAACCGGTCGGACAGGTGCCGTTCGGCCCGCTTGATTTCGGCCACCGGCACCAACGGCGCGTCCGTGGCCGGCGTGTCGGCGTTTTTGGCCGCCGGGGCCGATACGCCTTGGCGCACCAGCTGCTCCACGCGGCGCACCGACATTTCCTCCGTCACGATGCGGCGGAAGAGGTTCAGCTGCGCCGCCGCGTCGTCGACGCTGAGCAGGGCGCGGGCGTGGCCCATGCTGATGACGCTGTCGCGCAGCCCGATCTGAATATCGGGCGGCAGCTTGAGCAGGCGCAGGTAGTTGGTGACGGTCGAGCGGTTTTTGCCCACTCGGTCGCCCAGCTCTTCCTGCTTGAGGTTGCACTCGCTCACCAGGCGCTGGTAGCTGAGGGCAATTTCAATGGCGTTGAGGTTTTCGCGCTGAATATTCTCGATCAGCGCCATTTCCAGCATCTGCTGGTCGTCGGCCTTGCGGATGTACGCCGGAATGGCTTCCAGGCCCGCCAGGCGCGAGGCCTGCAGGCGACGCTCGCCCGAAATCAGCTGGTAAGCCGCCGGGCCGGTCTGGCGCACCGTGACGGGCTGTATGATGCCCTGCACCTTGATACTCTCGGCCAGTTCCTGCAGCGCCTCCTGGTCGAAGTGCGTGCGGGGCTGGTAGGGGTTGGCCTCGATCTGGTCGGTCGGAATCAGCCCGACGGAATTGGCGGGGTGGGGCACCAGGCCCAGCCGCTCGCTCTTCTTCTCGTAGCTGCCTTCGATGAGGGCATTCAACCCGCGACCCAGGCCACCCACGCGGCGCTTGGCCAACGGCGTCGGGGTGGTTTTCTCTTCGTGCTTCTCTGACATACTCACTCTGAGGTCCATCGGCCAATCACCAGCCGACGTGAAATCAAAAATAGCAGAATCGACCGTGAAACTTCCGATTAATTTTGTGGAACGTTGGGGTACTGCGTTGTTAATTTATTATTTATCAATATTTTATTCGTGGAACATTTTCTCGTGGGCACCCTGAACGAGCTGCTTGGTTGCGGCAGGACGATTCGCGTTGTAGCACCTGAAAGCCCACTGGTCGGGCTGGCCCCGCCGCCCTGGTGGCTCACAGCTGCTCGCGTACCAAGGTTAGCACGCGCTCCATCTCGCGGCGGATGACGCTGGTTTCGGCCAGGTGGTTGTTGTTCATGAAACTCACGGCCAACAACCGGCCCGAACGGGTGCGCAGGTAGCCGCAGAGGTTGTGGTTGTTGGTAAGGGTGCCGGTTTTGCCCCAGAACCACAGGCCTTTCGGGTCGCGGTAGGCGCGTTTGAGCGTGCCCTGCCGGCCGCCCGCCGCCAGCAGGTCGAACAAGCGGGCCTCGGGCACCAGCTTGTGGAGCTCTAACAGGAGGGCCACTTGGTTGCGCGGGGTGGTCAGGTTTTGGCGCGAGAGGCCCGAGCCGTCGACCCAGGCCACCGAATCGGGCAGGGGGCGCAGCCAGCCCTGCTGGCGCACGTATTTCATCGTCCGCGCCACGCTCAGCGTGTCGTGGCCGAGCTGGGCCGAGCAGAGCAGCAAGGTTTGCTCGGCCAGGAAATTGTCGCTGACGCGGATGCAGCGGCGCAGCAAAGAGTCGACGTTCAGGCCGTAATACGTCTTGGCCGTTTCGCCGGGGAGCAAGCGCCAGCGCACGGGCTGCACGTCGCGCTTCAGGGTGTCGCGCAGCAGCGTGAGCAGCAGGTTGCGGTCGGTGCGGAAGGGCACTTCGTCGACCCAGGCCCGCGGCGCCGGGAACCAGGTGTAGCGGTTGGCTTCCAGTTCGCGGCGCACGTGGTCGGGGCTGGTGGCAGCGGCGGGCGCTTTTTGGGTGGCCGCCGCAAACCACGCCGGGCGGACGGCTACGGTGTTCTGGCCGGGGCGGCGGTAATAAAAGCGCACGGTGTGGCCGTAGATGGGAAAAGGGCCGCGCTCGGGCTGGAAATAATAGGGATAATCGTCCCAGCTCCAGCCCGGGCCGAGCTTGGCATCGGCCATCGGGGTTTCGGCGTAGCCAAGCCGACCGGGCCAGCGGCGCAGCAGCGCGTAGGCGCGGGTGCTGGGCACGTCGCCGTGGAGAAAGGTCGGGTCGGCGGTGCCCCGAAACAGCAGGGTGTCGCCGTGCACCACGTAGCGCAGGGCCGGCACCGAATCGGGCAAAATGCGCAGCGCCGCGTAGAGCGTGAGCATTTTCTGGGTGCTGGCCGGGGTGAAGTACTTGTCGGCGTGCCAGGCGGCCAGGACTTCGCCGGTGGCCACGTCGCTGAGCTGCAGGCCGGCGTGGTGCTGGCGCAATACGGGCGAGTTGTCCAGCTCGCGCAGTAGCCAATCGGTGGGCGCGGCGGGCAGGGCCGGGGGCGCGGCGGGCGGCGTAATCTGGGCCGGAGCAACGGACGCACAACCAGCCCAGCCAAGGAGAAGCAACAAGAAACGGCGCATGGGGCGCCTAAGCTACGGCGAATGGCGCGGCAATACGCGGGATGCGCAAGAATCCCGCGTATTGCCGCGCCATCAAGCTTGACTGGGGCTGGTTAGCGCAGCAGTTCGTTGCGCCGCAGGGCGCGGTTGTAGTCGGATTCCTTGGCTTTGCGACGGGCAAACAACGGGGCGCGGGCCTTGGCCTTAGGCGCTTTCCGCACTTTGGCGTTGCTGGCTTCTGGCTGGGTTTTACCCGGTTCGTCGGGGAGAGAACCAGCGTTAACAGGGGCATTGGTGCCCATTAGCGCTAGCAATAGCAGGGTAACAAGTTTCATACGCAACGGGACTAGGATTAGGAAGGGGTTGATAAGAGCCAGCTCAGCGCAACAGCAACTGGACAGGATTGCTGTATACGAGCTTCTAATTGTTGTGATGCAATTATGCGTTAAATATTTTCTTATTAAAAGTATATAATAACTAAATGCGTAGCCCAGCGTGCTTGCTAGGCTGCGCTGTAGTGGAGCTAAGGGAGTTGGGTGGCGCTTAGGGCAGGCGCGTGACGGTCACGCCCTGGCGCAGGGTGTTGTGCACTTCCGCCACGCGGTCCGTGTGGGCCAGTAGTTCTTCCAGGTCGGCGGCCGGCGCGTCGGCTTCAACTTGGGCGCGGTAGCAAAAACCAGTGCCGGGCTGGCCTTCAGCTCCAAATTCGGCGCTGCATTCTACGGCTACGCTCTTCAGAGCAAGTCCCCGCCGGGCCGCTTCGCGGTACAGATCGTTGCAGAAGCAAGTAGCTAGGGCTAGCAACAACAATTCGCCTCCGTTTACTGCGCCACCCTGCCCGGTTGGTTTGGGCGGCAGCGGCAGGATTTGGACCGTGGCATTGGTTTGCACCGCCGTTTCGAAGTGGTCGGCGCTGCTGTGGATGCGGGCGTGGATGTGCATAAACGGAGCCGTAAGTAGCGGTTAGCAAGCGCTTTAAGTTAAGCAGTGCCGAGTGGCTTACGTAGGGCGCTGCCCCTGCCGCCGCAAGCCCGACGCTGGACTGACAGCGTCGGGCTTGCGGCGGCAGGAGTTGCCGGTTCCTGCGCCAAGCAGATTGCGCGGGCTGTTGGCTGGGCAGGACTAGCAAGCGCAAAAGGCTCTCAGAAGCTGCTCCCGTGGTTCGGACTCAGACCCGGAGCCAGCCGCGGAAGCCGCGGGCGGCGTAGTACGACGGCGCCCCGTTGTGGTACACGAACACGCGGCCGTAGCGGTGGTCGCCGAACAAGGCGCCGCCGAGCTGGCGCACGGCGGGGGGCGTCAGTAGCCAGCTGGATGTTTTTAAGTCGAACTGGCCTAAGCGCTGCAGCGCGCGGTACTGCTCCTCGTTGAGCAGCTCGATGCCCATTGCCGCGGCCAGGTCGAGGGCGTTGGCGGCCGGCTTGGGGTCCTTCCTCGATTCCTGTGCTTCCCGGTCGTAGCAGACGCTGCGGCGGCCCTGGGGGCTTTCCGCTGCGCAATCGAAGAACAGGTACTCACCCGTCTGCTCGTCGCGGCCGACTACGTCCGGCTCGCCGCCGGTGCGTTCCATCTCGTGCAGCGACCAGAGCTTGCCGGGGCTGGCCTCCAGGTTGGTCAGCACGCCGGCCCATTCCAGGCCAGGGTGGCGGTGCGGGTGCTTCGCGAAGCGGGCTTGCAGTGCGCCAAGCAACTCCTGGCGTTGCGCGGGAGCCAATGCAGTTTCGGTTTGGGGAAACATAATGCGCGGATAGGGGAGGGGGCAGGTCGGTTGGCCTGGGGCAAGTACGCTTTCTGGCGCCACAAAACCCGCACGCCGGCGCGAGCAACAAATCATCCAGCTCGGCGTCCGGCGTGCGGGGAGGTAGCAAAAAGCCCCGGCCGGTAACGGCCGGGGCTGCTAAGGCTGGCGGGAGCGGCCGGGGCTTAGTGCTGCAGCACGGTTTCTTCCGCCGTAACGGGGTCGATGATTTCTTTGACTTCGCTTACGGCGTTGGCTGGAAACCCGCCTTGGCGGGCATGCTCGCGGATGTGCGCCTCGTCGGGCGCGATGTACACGCAGTAGATTTTGTCGGCCGTGACGTAGCTGTGCAGCCACTGGATTTCGGGGCCCATGTTGCGCAGCACGTTGCAGGAAGTTTGGGAAATACCTTTCAGCTGCTCGGCGGTCAATTGACCGGCGCCGGGAATTTCCCGCTCGATGACATATTTCGGCATGGCTTCAGAAGTAGCTTTTTCCCTACTCGTATGGCTTTTCGGCGCGCCCCGTTTTTGTTCTGGTCGCTGGACTCCAGTAGATATATCAAAGTACTATTATTTATAATTTAAATCAAGTAAATGGCTTGGCGCAAAGCGCTTGGGGCAAGGCTATCCAAGCGGCTTTACACGTCGAGCAGCCGGCGGTGGTAGTTGATCTGGCCGAGGTGGTAGGTGAGGTGGGTGGTCAGGTGCGTCAGCAGAAATTCGGTGGAAGTGGGGTGCTCCAGGACCAACACGGGGTACTCCTGCTGCAGCGCCGCCGGCGGCAGGCTCGCCAGCGTGGTAGTCACGACCTGCAGCGTCGCGTCGATGCCCAGCAGCAATTCCGGGCGGGGCACACCGCGTTGGGAAAACTCCAGCTCCCGGTTGCGCACGTAGCCCGTGTGGCCCAGCTCCCGCCCGATGTAGGTATTGAGGTTGCCCAGCAGGTGCAGGCACAGGTTGCCGGCCGAGTTGGCAATGGCGCCCGTTGTGCGCCACAGGATTTCCTCGCGGCGGTACAGCTCGATTTCCCGGCGCAGGCGCAGCAGGTCGCGGCGGAACAAGGTCGATAACGTATCAGTGCTCATGGGAGTCCAGGAAAAAAGTACCGGCCAGCACCGTCACGGCCTGCCCGTAAATGGCCACGCCGTCGGGCAGCAGCTCGGTACGCATGTGCCCCGTGCGCGCCGACGACTGAAACGCCCGCAACTGCGGCTGCTGCAGCCGTTCGGCCCAGTACTTGGTCAGGAAGGTTTGCACGCCGCCCGTCACGGGGTCCTCGTTGGTGCCGGCCTAGGGCCAGAAGTAGCGGTAATGAAAATCGTAGGCAGGCGTATCGGAGCGGGCCGTCACCAGCACGCCGTTGATGCCCTCGTAGGCGCGCAGCAAGGCCGCAAAATCCGGCTGCAAGCGGGCCAACGCGGCTGCGCTGTCGATTTCGAGCAGGATGATCTTGTTGCGCGGGCTGTAGCGCGTGTTCAGGCAGTCCGTCAGCCCCAGCGCCTGTAACAGGGCATGGGGTACGCCGAGGGGCTCGGTTTCGTACACCGGAAAGCGCAGGCGGATGCTGCCGTCCTCCTCCTGCGCGCACGCCAGCTCCACCCCGGCGGGATTGACGAACACTGCCCGCCGCAGGCCGGTAGCGTCGAAGGTGATTTTGGCCGCCGCCAGGGTCGCGTGCCCGCAAAGCGGAATTTCCTGCTTGGGCGTGAAAAACCGGATGTGGTACTGGGCATCCGCCCCGGCCGGCCGCACAAAGGCCGTTTCGGAAAAGCCAATTTCGGCGGCCACGCGCTGCATGGTCGCCGCACTCAATTCGTGCGCGGGCAGGCACACGGCGGCCGGGTTGCCCGCGAAGCGCGTGGTCGTGAAGGAGTCAACAAAATAGGTTTGCATGGCCCAAAGATGGGAATGGGCCGCGGGTGGTGCTGACCCGGGAGCAACCGGGCTGCCATTGCGCCCGGGCTACTTGACCGCCGTGGCTTCGATTTCGACCAGCAACTCAGGAAACACGAGGCGGTTCACACCGAGCAGGTTGACAACCGGCTTGGGGCTGGTGTTGGCCAGTTTGGCTTCGAGCAGGCCGTAGTGCTGAAACAACCGGTCGAAATCAACCGTGTAGACCGTCAGGCGGACCACGTGAGGCCAATCGTAGCGGCTCTGGTGCAGCACCGTTTCCAGGTTGGCAAGCGCCAGGCCGAGCTGAGCCGCCATATCGTCGGGGTGCAGAGGCTGGCCTTCGGCACTGATGGCGGCCTGCCCGGCGCAGTACAGCGTCTGCGTGCCGCCGCTCACGGCTACGGCCTGGGAAAAGCTGAAATTATCCTGCCATTGCCACGGATTTACTGCCTGCTTGTCCATGATTTTCGGGCTATTATCGGGTATGAATTGGTTGCCCGGTGGGGTAGCAGCCTTGCGCACTGGGAAGCCAGTTCAATACTACGACGCGGCAGCGGCAACTCCTGGCGGCAAACGGGCGCGGCACCGAAACCAGCAAGCACGGGGGCCGCTATGTCCGGCAGCGCGGGGGGGGCTAGGGCTTGATGACGAAAGCCCGTAGCTCGGCCATTTTTCCGTCGCGAAACCGCCACACGTCGCAGTACGCGTGCTCCACGGCGGCCCCGCTTGCGTCGGGCAAAGTGATGGTGCCCAGCGCTGTCACAAAGTCCTCCTCGGCAATCAGTCGTTCAACCCGAAACCGGGGCGGCTGCTGGTACGCCGTGGCCATCCACGCGCGCACGGCCTGCTTGCCCCGCAGCGTCTGCTCGCCCACGAAGGTCCACTCCGTATCGTCGGTGCAGTGCGCGAGGAAGCCTTCGGTGTCGCCGGTGGTAAGGGCGGCGTTGGCCTGTTCCAGCGTGGTTTTGTTGGCGGCAGCGGGCATAAACTAGTTGGCTAAGGTGGTAAGAACAGTACGCAAGACGGCCTGGAAAACAGCGGAACTGCATTGCCGGTTGCGGCTCGCCGATGATACAGTAGCGAGAGGGCGCCGCTACGGGCTCAGTTGATAATTTCCCCTTTGTTCTTGGCCAGCAGCTCACGCCAGTGTTGGATTTGCTCCGGCGTCTGCCGCAGCCAGTCGGTCAGCTCGCCAACGATGCGCAACGGCGCCTGGCTGCGGTAGGAGCGCGTTGGATTGCCCGGAAATTTCTTGTCCGTCACGTTCGGGTCGTTTTCAAAGCTGCCCGTCGGCTCCACAATGTACACCCGCTCGGGCCCCGGGCCTTGGGCCAGGGCCGCGGCCAAGCCCGCCCCGTTGGGCAAGGCCGTGAAGTAGATGTGGTTCATGACGATTTCGGGCTTGTAATTCGAGTTGAACCCAGCGGTCAGCAAGTCGCCAATTCGCAAATCGGCCCGGGTGCCGTGGTAGAAGGGGCCTTCGTCCAGCACGGTTGTGGGCGTAGGTGCGGTAGTCTCGTCTGCCATCTTTCAGGGTGGAAGTGTTCGTGATGGGGGCTGTGCGGAACGCGTACTGGTAGGATGGATGGCCCGGCAACCCGGGCTACCGGAATTTCTTCCAGAGCTTCGGCAGCATCTTGGGCAGGTCTTCCTCTTCCCAATCGGCCCCGGTGGTCGGCGGGGCCAGGAAGTCATAATCCAGGCCCTGGCCTCGGGCTACCGCGCGCGGAAACGTCTCGTCTTCCTCCCGGCCGGTTTGCTGCTCGTAGGCCTTGGTCGCCACGAGCAGCAGGCTTTCAAAGTCACACTCGTAGGGGCCCGGTGCTACGGCGGCCAGGGAGTCGGGGTGTTGCAAGGCCGCCGTGAACACGGCCTGCCCCTGCCCGATCAGCCAGCAGCGGAAGTAGAGGTAGGGGTCGTCGGAAACGTAGCCGTCGATAATCTTCTGCGCGGCCATGATGCCGTAGTCGTCCGCCTCGATGATAAACCGGCGTAGCGTCAGCTCGAAGCCGATGATGTCTTCCAGCGGCCGGGCGGCAAGAGCACCGATCAGGTGTTGGGCCTTGGCATCGGGGTCGGCGGGAGTGGCGGCGGCGGCCTGGTCGATAAGCTGCCAGAAGGCGGCGGTGGGCATGGCGTTCATTCGGTTGGGGCTTTTTTTCGGGGGGCTGTTGCAGACGGCGGCCAAATTTGGCGGTGAACATAGGCAAACTTGCTAGCGCACGGGATGGCCGATTGCGGAATTAGCAGTCGGGAAAAGGAAAAGCACCGAGTCGGCTGGCCGAGCACGGGTCTGCCCAACTCTTTCCCTACCTTTGTTTCCCGTTATGCCAGACCGAACCCCCACTTCCACGGCTGCCACTACGGCCAAGTTCATTTTTGTCACGGGCGGCGTGACCTCCTCGCTGGGCAAAGGCATCGTTTCGGCCTCCCTGGCCAAGCTGCTGCAAGCCCGCGGCTTTCGGGTCACCATCCAGAAGTTCGACCCCTACATCAACATCGACCCGGGCACGCTCAACCCCTACGAACACGGGGAGTGCTACGTGACCGACGACGGGGCCGAAACCGACCTCGACCTGGGCCACTACGAGCGGTTCCTGAACGTGCCCACCTCGCAGGCCAACAACGTGACCACCGGCCGCATCTACGACTCGGTGATTCGCAAGGAGCGCGAGGGTGCCTACCTCGGCAAGACCGTGCAGGTCGTCCCGCACATCACCGACGAGATTAAGCGCCGGATGCTGCTGCTGGGCCAGAAAGGCGAGTTCGACGTGGTCATCACCGAAATCGGCGGCTGCATCGGCGACATCGAGTCGTTGCCCTTCGTGGAGGCCGTGCGCCAGCTGCGCTGGGAGCTGCCGCCCACCGATTCGCTGGTCATTCACCTCACGCTGCTGCCCTACCTGGCGGCGGCCAAGGAGCTCAAGACCAAGCCCACCCAACATTCGGTGCGCGACCTGCGCGAAGCCGGTCTGCAGCCCGACATCCTGGTGTGCCGCTCCGAGCACCCGATTCCGGCCGAGATGCGCAAGAAGATTGCCTTGTTCTGCAACGTGCAGGTCAACTCGGTTATCGAAAGCCTTGACGCCGACAGCATCTACTCCGTGCCCTTGCTCATGCGCAAGGAAAAGCTCGACGAGCGCGTCATCAAGAAGATGAAGCTCGTGGGCGGGGCTGCCGACCCTGACCTCGACGCTTGGAAAGACTTCCTGGGCCGCCTCAAAAACCCCACCGAGGAAGTTACCGTGGCGCTGGTGGGCAAGTACGTGGAGCTACCCGACGCCTACAAATCCATCCTGGAAGCCTTCGTGCACGCCGGGGCGCAGAACGAGTGCAAGGTGACGGTGCGCATGATTCAGTCGGAGCACATCACGGCCGAAACCGTGGCTCAGCAGCTGCACGGCGCCGACGGCGTGCTGGTGGCCCCGGGCTTCGGCGAGCGGGGCTTCGAGGGCAAGCTGGCCGCCATCCGCTACGTGCGCGAGTCGGGCATTCCCTTCTTCGGCATCTGCCTGGGCATGCAGTGCGCCGTGGTCGAATTCGCCCGCAACGTGCTGGGCCTGACCGGCGCCAACTCCACCGAAATGGACCCGCAGACGCCGTATCCGGTTATCGGGCTGATGGAGGAGCAGAAGACCATCACCCAGAAGGGCGGCACCATGCGCCTGGGCTCCTACGTGTGCGAGCTGCGCAAGGGCTCGAAAGCGGCCAAGGCCTACGGCACAAACCGCATCGAGGAGCGCCACCGCCACCGCTACGAGTTCAACGGCGACTTCCGCGAGCAGTACGAAGCCGCCGGCATGGTGGCCTCGGGCACCAACCCCGACACCGGCTTGGTGGAAATGGTGGAGCTGACCAACCACCCCTGGTTTGTGGCCGGCCAATTCCACCCCGAGCTGAAGAGCACCGTGCAGAACCCGCACCCGCTTTTCGTGCGCTTCGTGCGCGCCGCCATTCAACACCACAAGCAGCAGGTGGCCGTGGCGTAAGCGGCCACCACAACGGTAAGCAGAACGTCATTCCGAGCTTGTCGAGGAATCTCGCGTGTTTAGCCGGATAGTAAACTTCTCGTTGAACGAGAAATACGCTACCGGCCGTCAGCACGCGAGATTCCTCGACAAGCTCGGAATGACGTTCTGCTGTTAACGCTTTGGTGTTAACGCTCTTTTTTGGCGGATGCTTACCAATGCGCAGCCCTCTCGGCGGCCAATTTGGCATAGCCCCCTGGCCGCGCCCGGTTGTTGCAGACGCGGCCCGGCTGCGCAGTTCAGGCAGGGTGCAGTCACTTCGCTGATTACCACGTACTTTTGCGGCTCCATTTGGTGGCGCTGAACTGCGTAGGCGGCGCTAACTGCTTTTTACCCAATACCTAATCCATTCATGGATAAGAATCAGGCCACGGGCCTCATGCTCATTTCGGCGCTGCTGCTGGCGTACTTGTTCTTCTTCAAGCCCAAGGCCGAAGAACAAGCCAAGCAGGCCGAGAAACCGGCCGCTGCGGCGGCCGCCAAACCCGCCGCCGCGCCCGTCCCGCTCGACTCGGCCGCCACCGCGCGCCTGCTCGGTGCTTTTGCCGCCGCCGGCCAGGGCCAGGAGCAGAATGTGGAGCTGCGCAACAGCAAAGTGAGCGTGATGCTGAGCACCCGCGGCGGCCGCCCGCAGGTAGTGCTGCTCGAAGGCGAAAAGACCTTCACCGGTCAGCCGCTGTATTTGCTCGACAAGCAGAGCGCCGACATCGACGTGCAAGTGCCGACTTCGGAAGGCCGCCGCGTGAAGCTCAGCAGCCTCTACTTCCGCCCCTCGGCCGTGACGCCGGTGACGGAAAACGGCAAGAAGGGCCAGCGCGTGCAGCTGACGGCTGAGTTGAGCCCCGGCCAGCAGATTCAGCAGACTTATACGCTGTTTGATGACTCCTACCAGCTGGGCTACAACCTGAAATTCCAGAACCTGAACGGGCTGGTGACGGCCGAGCCGCTGACCTACACCTGGCTGGACCACGTGCGCCAGACTGAGCAGAGCGCCAAGCAGAACCGCAACCACTCGACCATCAACTACTACCTCGCCGAAGACGACCTGGGCTCCATTGCCGAGGCCAGCGAGAAGCCCGAGGAGCAGACGGCCCCCGGCGCGGTGAAGTGGATCGGCCACAAGCACGACTTCTTCACCGCCGGCCTGATTGCCGACAAGCCTTTCCCGAGCGGCAAGTTCAACACCAACGTCAACGCCGCCGACTCGTCGTACCTGAAGACCATGCAGAGCACCCTGCAGATTCCGGCCGCCGATGTGCAGTCGGAGCAGGGGGCGAGCTTTCAGTACTACTTCGGCCCGAACTCCTTCCGGGTGCTGAAGGACGTGGCGCCGCATTTCGAGCGCAACGTGTACCTGGGCTGGGGCGTGTTCCGCTACGTGAACCGCTTCCTGGTCATCCCGGTGTTCAACTTCCTGGAGCAGTACATCAGTTCTTACGGCCTGATCATCGTGCTGCTGGTGGTGTTCCTGAAGACGCTGCTGTGGCCGCTGGTGTACAAGTCCTACCTCTCGCAGGCCAAGATGCGGGTGCTCAAGCCCGAAATCGACGAGATTAAGGAGAAGCACGGCGACGACCAGATGGCCGTGCAGCAAGCCACCATGAAGCTTTACCAGAGCACCGGCTCCAGCCCGCTGGCCGGCTGCCTGCCCATGCTGGCCACCCTGCCGATTCTCTTCGCCTTGTTCCAGTTTTTCCCCAACGCCATCGAGCTGCGCGGGGAGTCCTTCCTCTGGGCCAAAGACCTAAGCACCTACGACGCGCCCATCATCCTGCCCTTCACGCTGCCCTTCCTGGGCAACCACATCAGCCTGTTCACGGTGATGATGACCATCAGCACCCTGCTGATGACCTGGCAGAGCAACCAGATGAACCCGGCGGCCATGCAGGGCCCGATGAAGATGTACAGCTACCTGATGCCGCTGATTTTCTTCTTCGTGCTCAACGACTTCCCCGCCGGCCTGACCTGGTACTACTTCGTGTCGAACGTGGTGACCTTCGCCCAGCAAGCTATTACTCGCCGCTTCGTCGACGAAGACAAGCTGCACGCCCAGCTGCAGGCCAACAAGGAAAAAAACAAGGACAAGAAGCCCGCCGGCTTCCAGGCCCGCTTGGCTGAGGCCATGAAGGCCGCCCAGGAGCGCGAAACCGAAGCCCGCAAAAGCGGCCAGCAGTCCAAGAAAAAATAATTTAGGCTTCTGCCTCAAGTAGTTAAAAGCCCTTCCGCGCCTTGCGGAAGGGCTTTTTTGTAGTCGAATATTAGCAACTTGCAGTGTTGGTCCGCTTTTTGGAAAAAGCCAGCCGCATCCCTTCTCCCTCTACAACCGCTATGCGCGCAAACTTACTTCCGTTGGCCCTCGGGGCCCTGTTGCTCGGCTCGCTCTCGGCCTGCTCCGTGAACTACTACGTGGGCGGCACGCGCTACCAGCAAGCTCCGCCCCAGCCCGGCTACGACTACGATTACCCCGCCACCCAGCCCGGGCCGGTGGTCGTGGTGCCCGGCCCCACTTCCCAGCCACCCATCCGCACGGCGCCGCCCGTGCGCAACCCGCCGGTACGCACGCCTCCGGTGCGCACCACGCCCGGTACCGGGCACGGCGGCGGCTCCGGCCCGGGCCACTCGGGCGGCTCGGGAGCCGGCCCTTCGACCCCGCCCAACGCCGGCGGCGGCACCTTGCCGACGGCCCCGCCCAAGCCCATTCCCGGGCAGACCACCACTACCGGCCCGACCCGCCAGCCCGTACGGCAGCAGCCCGACTTGCTGCCCACGGCGCCCCCGAAACCCATGCCGAGCCAAAGCGGCAACCCGGGGCCCACGCGTCAGCCGCCGGTAAAGCAGCCCGACTTGCTGCCCACGGCCCCGCCCAAGCCCATGCCGGAGCAGGCCCCCAGCCCCGGCCCGACGCGCCAGCCCGTGAAGGAAAAGGACTCGGACCTGCTGCCGACCGCGCCGCCCAAGCCCATGCCGACCTCCGCCCCGCAGGGCGAGGCCGTGCCCGCCAGCGGTACTGAGCTGCTGCCGACGGCCCCGCCCAAGCCCGCGCCGAGCCACAGCGAGCAGGCTCCCGCGGCTCCCGAGCCAACCAAGGAGCCCGACCTGCTGCCCACGGCGCCACCCAAGCCCGCACCGCAGAACGAGTCGGAGGGCGCCGGGCCGCGCCGCCGAGGACGCGTAGAGGAAGGAGCAGAAAAGACGCCGTTGGGAGTAAACCAAGGAGCGCCGGCCCAAGCGGCCGGCGCTCCTGTTTTGGTGCTGCGCAAAACGCCCTGCCTGGGACCTTGCCCGCACTTCGAAGCCTCGATTTACGCCGACGGGCGCGTGCATTATGTGGGCTACCGGAACGTGGCCAAAGTGGGCACCTACGAGCTGCAGCTGCCCGCCGACGCCGTGCGCGAAATGATGCGCCGGGCCGATGAAATCGGCTTCAGCAACTTTCAGGACCAGTACGTGAGCGGGGCCACCGACATGCCCTCGACCTACCTGACCTACAACCGCCCGGGCCAGCCCGGCAAAACGGTGCAGGTCGAAGAAGGCGCTCCGGGCGAGTTGATGGGCCTGCTCAATTACGTCGGCAACCTAGTCGACAGCGTGAGCGGGGGCGTAAACCCGGACCGCTAGGCGGCTTTGCCCCGACGCAAAACGGCCCGGCTAGCTAGCCGGGCCGTTTTGCGTCGGGAGTCACTCGGAAGTTAGTCTTTCCACACCCGCTCCAGCACCAGCTGGTTCATGGGGTTGGGGGTGAGGCCGTGCACGTTGTTTTGGGTGAGGCGCACCACTTGGTCGTAGTAGAGCGGAATGACGGGCACGTCGCGCACCACGAGGCGGTCCATGGCTTGGTAGAGGGCCCAGCGGCGGCGGTCGTCGCGCTCCAGCTTGGCTTGCTCGTAGAGCTTGTCGTACTCGGCGTTTTTGTAGTGCGTTTTATTCGGGCCGGCGGGGCTGAAGTTGGGGCTGTAAAACAGGGCCAGGTAGTTTTCCGCGTCGGGGTAGTCGCCCAGCCAGCTTTTGGTGAAGAAGCCCACCCGGCCGTTGTCGACGACCTCCTGCTGGGCCGCCGACTGGTTCACGTCGATGCCGACCTGAATGCCCACCTCGGCCCACTTTTTCTGCAGGTACTCGCACACTTCCTTGCGCTCGGCCACGGTGGTCAGCGTGAGGGCGAGCGGCTTGGCGGGCCCGTAGCCGGCCTGGCGCAGCAGCTCCCGGGCTTTGGCGGGTTGGTACGAGTAGCCGGGCACTTCCTTTTCGCTGTAAGAGGGCAGCGAAGACGGCACGAAGCCCGAGGCGCCGGGCACGCCTACGTTATTGAGAAAGTAAGCCAGCAGCTCAGGCTTGTTCAGCGCGTAGTTCAGGGCCTGGCGCACGCGCCGGTCGCGCAGGGCGGGCTGGTTGGCGGGGCCGCGCAGGTTGGTAGGGTCGAGCTGGAAGCCGAGGTACTCCGTGTTCAGGTACGGCACCTTCTCGAAGCGGAACTTGCCGGCAAAATCCTCGCGCACCTGCCCGTTGGGGTACAGAATCAGGTCGCGGGAGCCGGCGCGGATGCCTGAAAGGAAGTCCAGCTTGCCCTGCTGAAAGGTCAGAAACTCCGATTTACGGTCGGCAATGAAGCTGATCTGCACCGCGTCGAGGTAGGGAAGTTGCTTGCCCTTGGCGTCGCGGCGCCAGTAGTTCGGGTTGCGGTGGTACACGATGGCCGAGCCCTCGTCCCAGCGCTTGAACACGAACGGCCCGGTGCCCACCGGATGCTCCCGGAAGTCTTTGCCGTAGCGCTGCACCGCCTCGCGCGGCACCACGTAGGCGTAAGGCATGGTCAGAATGCCCAAAAACGGGATGAACGGCTCCTTCAGGTAGATGCGCACCGTGGAATCATTCGCCGCCACGAAGGCTGTGTCGGAAGGCTCCCCGTCGGGCGTTTCCAGAATTTTGCCGCGGAAAATCCAGCCGCCGGGGCTGGCCGTGGGCTTGTCGAGGATGCGGCGGAAGGAGTAGACCACGTCCTGGGCCTTCACCTCCCGGCCCTTGCCGCCGGCAAATACCTCCGAGTCGTGGAAGTGCACGCCCGGGCGCAGCACGAAGGTGTAGGTTTTGCCGTCGGGGCTGATTTGGTAGCGCCGGGCCAGGGCGGGGGCGGGGCGCAGCGAGTCGTCGAGGTCGACGAGGCCGTTGTAGAGCTGGGTGACGGCCCAAATATTGGCCTGGTTGCGCGAAAAAGCCGGGTCGAGCGAGGTCAGCGCCTCGGGCTGGTTGTAGCGAAACACCCGGCGCGCGTCGGCCGGCTTATCGGCTGAGCCACAGCTGGCTAAAAAACTTAGGCTCAGCAGGCCGAGCCCCGCGGCGCGGGGGGCACGGCCGTTGAACGGCAAGCGGAAAAGCCGCGGGAAAATCGGCGTTTGCCGGGCCGCAATGGCCGAAACAGCTGATTCTGAGGAGCCCTGAAAGCGGCCCAAACGGGCTAAAAAGCGGGGCATGCGAACGGGAAAGAGGTGTATATTTGTAGCAAAGTACGCCGAAAACCGCGGGCCGCCGCGGCCGTACTACGCAGCTAAAACTCGTCGCATGGAACTCACCTACTACGGCCACGCCAGCTTTGGCCTGCAAGTCGCCGGCTCCCGGCTGCTCTTCGACCCCTTCATCAGCCCCAATCCGCTGGCCAAGGACATCAAGGTCGACGAAATCGAAGCCGATTACATCCTGCTCTCCCACGGCCACGGGGACCACGTCGCCGACGCCGAAGCCGTTGGCAAGCGCACGGGCGCCGAGCTGGTGGCCATAGCCGAAGTGGCGGGCTGGTTCGGCCAAAAAGGCCTGAAGGCCACTTACCAAATGAACATCGGCGGGCGGGTGAAGCTGCCCTTCGGCTCGGTGAAGATGGTGGCCGCCCTGCACAGCTCCTCTCTGCCCGACGGCTCCTACGGCGGCCTGGCGGCGGGCTTCGTGCTCGAAACGGCCGAGGGCAACCTGTACTTCGCCGGCGACACGGCGCTGACCTATGACCTCAAGCTGCTCGGCGAGCAGCACAAGCTTGACGTGGCCCTGTTGCCCATCGGCGACAACTACACCATGGGCATCGACGACGCGCTGACGGCCGCCAAGTGGGTGGGCGTCAAGAAAGTCATCGGCATGCACTTCGATACCTTCCCGGTCATCAAAATCGACCACGCGGAGGCGTTGCGCAAAGCCGAGGCGGCCGGCATCGAACTCATTTTGCCGACCATCGGGCAGAAGATTAATTTGTAAAGTGGTCCGTTGCGCGTTGTCAATTGGCAGTTTCTTACCTTCGAAAACTGAATTGTAGACTGACAACGGACAACTGACCACTGTCAACTAGAAAGAAATGGGCAAAATCATTGCGGTAGCTAACCAGAAAGGCGGCGTGGGCAAAACCACCTCGTCCATCAACCTCGCGGCCTCCCTGGCGGCGCTGGAATACCGCACCCTGCTGGTGGATGCCGACCCGCAGGCCAACGCTACCTCCGGCGTGGGCTTCGACCCCAAGGACATTCAGCACAGCATCTACGAGTGCATGGTCGACGGCATCAATGCCCAGGACATCATCCTGCCGACCAACATCCTGCCCCACCTCGACCTGATGCCCTCCCACATCGACCTCGTCGGGGCCGAAGTGGAGATGATCAACCTGCCAAACCGGGAGGAGAAGATGAAAACCGCGCTGGCCCCCATCGTGGAGCAGTACGACTTCATCATCATCGACTGCTCGCCCTCGCTGGGCCTCATCACGGTGAATGCCCTGACGGCGGCCAACTCGGTTATCATCCCGGTGCAGTGCGAGTACTTCGCCCTGGAGGGCCTGGGCAAGCTCTTGAACACCATCAAGATCATCCAGAGCCGCCTGAATCCGCAGCTGGAAATCGAGGGCATCCTGCTCACGATGTACGACGTGCGCCTGCGCCTCTCCAACCAAGTGGTGGAGGAAGTGAAGCTGCACTTCCAGCAGCTCGTGTTCGACACCATCATCCCGCGCAACGTGAAGCTGTCGGAGTCGCCGAGCTTCGGCATTCCCGTCATCCTGCACGACGCCGAGAGCAAGGGCTCGATCAGCTACCTGAACCTAGCCCGCGAAATCGTGGAGAAGAACGTGGTGCCCGGCGGCGAAGGCGCCTACGCCGAAGACGATGCCGCGTAAGCACCGCCAACGTGAAACCCGAAAGCCCCGGCCAGCGCCGGGGCTTTTTTTATGAGCCGGCGCGAGGGTAGAACGTGACGCCAAGCCTTGCCACGCGGGCACCGCTGATTGGCGGACCCGGGAACGGAAGCAGCAGTGGGCTTGGCCAACCGGGAGGCGTTTCACCGTTTGCCCAGCAAAAGCCACCGTTCGCACAGAGGGGGCGGGCCCCAGCCGAAACGCCCGGTTGGGCGGGGGAGGGGCCACCTAATTTTGGCTCAGTCAACCGGAGATAAGGGCGCGAGACGCCGCCGGATGCCGCTCAACCACTGCTTCTTCTGCTCATCATGGCCCCTGTTTTTGCCTCCGCTTCGTCCTCCATCCGCCGCGCTGCTCTGGCCGGTTTCCTGGGCTTGCTGGCCACCGCCGCCCAGGCTCAAACCATTTCGAGCTTCTCGCCCCAGGGCGGGGTGACGGGCACGCAGATTACCATCACCGGCCTGGCCCTGGGCAACACCTCGGCCGTGCTGCTGAACGGGCAGCCGATGCCCATCGTGTCGAAGGGCACCACGCAGGTGACGGTGAAAATTCCGGCCGCGGCCAGCTCGGGCAAGATCCTGCTGGTGTCGACCGTCAGCGGCGTGTCGACCAGCGCGGTGAGCAGCAACGTGCTCTTCGCCACCCGCACCTCGGCCGGCGTGTACCTGCCGCAGGTGGGCACCGCGGCGGTTATTGCCGCGGCGGGCACCACGGCCGGGCAGTACTCCACCCCGACCTTCGCCGACCTGAACAACGACGGCGCGCAGGACTTGCTGGTGGGCTACTCCGACGGCACCATCAAGAGCTACACCTTCAACAGCGCGGCCGGCACCTTCGGCGCGGGCGTGAACCTGACCAACACCACCGGCAACACCGTGTTTACCACCGTGGCCGGCACGGCGGGCAGCTACGCCAAGCCCACGGCCACCGACCTCGACGGGGACGGCCTGCTCGACCTCATCGTGGGTACGGGCACCAACCAGACGCTGGCCCGCTACGAGCAGACCACGGCCGGCGGCACGGCTTTCGGCGCCCAGCAGCTGCTGACGGCCAGCTATACCAACACCCCGACCAGCTTCTTCAACATCGACATGGGCTACAACTACCCGCGCCCGGTGGTGACGGACCTCGACGGCAATGGCAAGCTGGACCTCATCGTGGGCGACGACAACGGCATGCTGGCCCGCTTCGAGCAACTCGACAACACGACCAACGCCGGCAAGTTCTCGACCCTGACCACGAGCACCACCGCCGCTTTTTCCTACCTGAAGCTGGCCAATGGCACCACCATCGACGTGGGCAATACCTCCAAGCCCCAGGTGACGGACCTCGACGGCGACGGGAAAATTGACTTGCTGGTGGGCACCCGCACCGGCTACGTGCAGCGCTACGAGCAAAGCGTCACCAACGGCGTGGCCTTCAACGACCTGGGCACCGTGGCCTACACCAATACCAACACGGCCATCAAAGTCGGCACCGCCGGCACCGACAACAACTACGCCGCACCCGCCATCGGCGACGTGGACGGCGACGGGGTAGAAGACCTGGCCATCGGCAGCAACGACGGCGCCGTTATGCGCTTCGAGCAGGTGGCTGCCACGCCCACGCCCCTGCCCGTGGTTCTGACCAGCTTCGGCGGCCAAGCTACCCCGGCCGGCGTGAAGCTGAGCTGGATTACCGCCCAGGAGAAAAACAGCGCCGCCTTCTACGTGGAGCGCTCCGCCGACGGCAAAATCTTCGCGACGGTGGGGGAAGTAGCCGCCGCCGGCAACAGTACCACCGCCCGCAGCTACCAGTTCCTCGACGCCGGCGCCGCCGGCACCCGCTACTACCGCCTGCGCCAGGTCGACCAAGACGGCACCACCGACTACTCGGCCGTTGTGGTGGTGAGCTCCCAAGCCACCGTGGCCGGCCCCGGCGCCGCCGCTTACCCCAATCCCTTTGTGGATGCGCTCTACGTGGCGCTTCCTGCCGGCACCGAGCCCCAGGCGGCCCACGCCGAGCTGCTAAACCTGGCCGGCCAGCCTATCTTCAGCGCTAAACTGCAGCTGCAAGCCACGCCCCAGCCGCTGAGCGGCCTGCCCGCCCTGACGCCCGGCATCTACGTGCTGCGCCTCACCACGGCCGCCGGCACCACCACCGTGCAGCGCCTCGTGCGCCGCTAAATCCTGTTGCCTCATCGGTTGCCGCCCCGCCGTCGTTCAACTCCGGACGACGGCGGGGCGGCGGCATGTAGACTGCGGAGCCGGCCCCGCTCGCCGGCGAAAGAGCCGCCAGCATGACCAGCGCCCAGCCTACTGCCGGGCCCTGGCCGTCGCGCAGGTTAGCACAGGCCCCCGATGCAGTTAGGCTCAGCCGGGAAAATATGAAAAAAGGTGGGGGGCGGCGGGGCCGAAACTTGGCATGGCTGGCTGATAAGCCGTAGATTCAACCCACCGCTTGCCCTGCTCCGCCACTGCGGGGTGGGAGCAGCGGCCGCTTCAGCCCCGCGGCCAGCGGTACCACCTCTAATTCTCCTGCCGTGCGTAGACTTCTACTCTGCTCGCTGCTCGCCGGAATCAGCTCCGGCAATGCCTTTTTGACCACGGCCGCCAGCGGCCCGACGCTTGCGCCGGCGGCGCTGGCCGCCCCGGTACAGGGCATCGGCACCGGCCTGACGGCTTCGTATTTCACCAACGGCACGCTGGCCGGCGCGCCCGTGCTGCGCCGCGTCGACCCGAGCTTGGATTTTCGCTGGAACCAGGGCGTACCCGCGCCGGGCATTCCGCAAGACAACTTCTCGGTGCGCTGGGAAGGCATGCTGGCCTCGCCCGGCACCGGCAATTACCGCTTCGTGGCCCGCACCGACGACGAAGTGCGCCTCTGGATCAACGGCAAAATTGTGCTGGATACTTTCAACGGCAAAAAGAAGAACGGGGAAGGCTCGGTAGGGCTGGCGGCCGGCGAAAAAGCCACCATCAAGCTCGAATTTGCCGAAGCCGACGGCGACGCCCACCTGCAGCTGCTCTGGGCCGGCCCGGGTCAGGCGCCGCAAATTATTCCGACGAGCTACCTCTACCCGCTGGAAGGCCCCGGCATGCCCACGGCCACTCCCCCGGTAGCGGCGCCCGCGCCGGCCCCCGCCCCCAAGGCCGTAGCCAAGGCCAGCGCCGAGGTTGACAAAGCCGAAACCAAGGCCGCTAAGGCCGAGGCCAAAGTCGAAGACAAAGTGGACAAGGCCGAAGCCAAGGTGGCCAAGGCCGAAAGCAAAGCCGATAAGGCCAGCGCCAAAGTAGCCGAAGCCGAAGCCAAGGCCAAAGCCAAAGCGGAGGCTACCGCCAAAGCCAAGGCCGACGCCCAGGCCAAAGCCGAGGCCGACGCACCCGTTGCGGTGGAGCCCGGCGTGTACGTGCTCACCTCGCGCACCACTGGCAAGCCGCTGGAAGTGGTGGACCCGGCCCGCCCCAACAGCCGCGCCTACCAAGCCGCCGGCCTGACCACCACCGACACCAACAAGGGCGCTCCGCAGTGGCGCATCGAGAGCCTGGGCAACGGCTATTATCGCCTGCTGGTGCCCGGCAACAACAAAGTGCTGGAAGTGCTCGGCTCGTCGACCTCCAACGGCACGCCGATGAACGTGTGGACCTACTACAGCGGCAACAACCAGCTCTGGCGCATCGAGCCCACCGAGCACGGCTACTACAAGCTGCTGGCCAAGCACAGCAACAAGGCCCTCTCGGTGCGCGACTCGGTGGACGGGGCCGTGCAATGGCGCTACAGCGGCAAGGAAAGCCAGATGTGGAAGCTCACGCCGGTGCAGGACGAAGAGCCGGCCCCGCTCATCATGGCCGGCGCCCGGCCCGGCGTGGGGGCCAACAAGATGAGCATCTACCCCAACCCCTCGAACGGCGTGGTGCAGCTGCGCTACGAGCTGCCCGAGGCCATTCCCATGGGTTGGGTGCTCTACAACCAGAGCGGCGCCCCGGTGCGCGTGTCGGACTACCGCCGCCAGAACGCGGGCCTGCACCACCAGACCCTGGACTTCACCGGCCTGCCCCCGGGCGACTACAACCTGCGCATGACCGTGGGCACCGTGACCACGCGCGAGCAGCTGCAGCTGCGCAAGGTGCGCCCGGCCGAGGCCGCCCCGCTCGGCGAGTAAGCCCCGCAAACCTTCCATAGAAAACGCCAACGGCGGCCCTGCTCAGGACCGCCGTTGGCGTTTTTAGTTCGTAGGCCGGCCTCAGTGCGTGACGAGTACCCGGCCCACGGCGGCGGTGCCGGCCCCCTCGATGCGCAGAAAGTACACGCCGGCGGCCAGCCCGGATACGTCGAAGGTGTGCGGCACGGCGGGGTGCACGGCGGCGCTCAGGCCGGTGGGCTGCCCCAGACTGGTGAGCAGGCTGGCGCGCAGGTCGTTGGCCGTGCCGCCGTCGGGCATTACCGTAAGGGTGCTGGTAGCAGGGCTGGGGTAGGCCTGAATGCGCACGCCGGTGGCTGCGAAGCTGGCCGTCACCACGTAGGTCGTCACCGGCTCGGTGACGGTAGCGTGGCCGGAAGTGGGGCCAATGGCGCCGGCGGGCACCACGCCGTAGTACGTCGGGCCGGCCGTGTAGGGGTAGGCGCCTTCGTAGAGGCGGTTGATGGTCACGAAGTAGGCGTAGGTGCCCTGTGGGTACTCGGGCGTCACGCAGAAGCGGCCGTTGTGGCTGTCCAGGTCGCCGCGGCCGGCCACGTACTCGTAGTCTTCCACGTAGTAGCCCAGCGGCCGGGTGGTGGATACCGGCGGGCCGTATTGGCTGGCGCTGAGCACCGTGCCGTTGGGCAGCGTGGTGCGGGCGCTGAGGCTGCGGGTGCGGTAGGCGGTGCGCATGCTCTTGACCGGGCCCGGCGTGCTGGCGTTGGCGTAGCCGTAGGCCCCGTAGATGGGGTAGCCGTCGAGGGCGAAGCCGATGAGCGGGGAGTGGCGCGAGCTGTCGTGGTCGTCGTAAAGGCAGCGCGGGTTCAGGTGGTGGTGGTACTCGCCGTTGCCGGCCGGGTGACCCAGGCAGCTGTCGAAACTGGGGCCTTCCACCACCACGGCGTTCTGGTTCCACACGCCCTGGTTGTTATAGCTCATGGCATCCAGGGCGTTGAACATGCTCACCCCGTTGCTCCAGAGGCCCGAGTGGCCCAGCGGCGTGGCGGTGGGCGTGCCCGCGTTGGGCTGGGGCGTACGGGTGATTTTGAACACGAAGTTCTGGTTGGTCGCCGTGTTCGGGTTGTTCGGCCAGGGCCCGATGGTGTAGCTCGGCACGCCGGTGCACGTCACGTACACGTTGCCGGCCGAGTACTGCACCCGCTGCACGTTGCTTGGAATGCCGTTGAAGCCGGCCGCCCCGGTGGTATTCACAATCCAGGCGCTGACGTTGGGGGTAACCTGAGCCCGGGCTAGCGCGGGGAACAGCAGCAACAGAACGTAGAGGTATTTGGGCATGCGGCGGGGAATGGCGCCGGCAGCGGCGTTGTCGCCGGCCCGGCGAAGCTACGGGCGCGCCGCCGCCGCCGCGTGCCTAATCGACGGAAAGCTAGCGTGAACCGACCAACGGCGCGTATGCCCACGCCTCAGTCGCCCTGCTGCAGCCAGGTGTAGCGCCGCCCGTCCCAGTACACCAGCCCGCCGCTATACTGCTCGTCGGTGGCCAAGATGAGCAGGCCCGGCCGGCGCAGCCGCACGGGGCGCGTGCCCGCCACGTCGCCGCCGGCAGTGGTGACGGTGGCCTCCGCCGAGGTTGCCTTGTACAGCTTCCACTCCGTGAGCCAGTCGAAATTGTCGCCGCCGTTGCCGAAGCGGTGGCCGGCCCCCAGCACCGCCGGCGCGGCCGCGCCCTGGTGCAGCACCACGATACCCCGGCGCTGCCGCCGGTCGACGACCAGCACGGCCACATCGGTTTTGCCGTCCCCGTCGAAATCTGCCTGCTGCGTGGCCGGCTGCAGGTAGGCCTTGCGGGAGTAGGTGCGGCCCAGGCCGGCGGCCTGCCAGCGGGCTTCGGCCCAGGCGGGCAGGGGAGGAGTGGGCGCCGGAGGCAACGTGAAGGGCATCATGAAGGCTAGCGGGACTGTTTGTACTCGCGGTTGAGCTGGGTGAAATACTTGTCGAGCAGAATGTAAGCGGCTTGGGTGGTAAGTAGCTCATCCAACTGATGCACGTCGGCATCGGGTACCAGCTGCGGCCCGCGGCGCCGCAGCAGCTGTGCGACGCTTCTTTTTAGCACGGTTGGCTGGAAAGGGCCTTTCATGTTATCCAGCACATGCAGGCAAGCCAAGGCCGGTTCGCCGGGGTCGGTGCTGCGCAGCAGCAGGCGTACAAAAAACGGCAGGTGCTTGGTGCAGTCGTAGGAGCTGCAGGCCCAAATGAAATTGGCCGCAAAACCCGTGTTGCCGGGGTCGGCAATAGCTTTCAGCAGGGGCCGCAGCACCCGTTCGTCCTTCGCCTTTTCAAAGACCCGGCTGATGAAATACTTCACCTCCTGGTGAGGCGTCGCGTTCAAGCGCTTCATCAGCAGGCCGATGGCCTTGGCCCGGGGCTGCTCCAGCCCGTGTAGCACCTGCTCAAAATCCGCGGCCAGCGCGGTATTGCCGGCGGCCTGGGCTTCGCGCCAGTACTGCCGGGCGCGTTGGCCGTGGGTTTGCTTTTTGGTCATTATTAGTACAGCACCCGGAACTTGATGGTATGCTCCACCACCCGCAGGGCCTGAATCACGTCCTGGTCGTACTGGCGGTTCACGTCGGTAATCACGTAGCCGATGTGCTCGTTGGTTTTCAGATACTGGCCGAGGATGTTCACTTGGTGTTCGGCCAGCACGTTGTTGATGCGGGCCAGCACGCCGGGCACGTTGTGGTGAATGTGGATGAGGCGGTGCGCTTCCTGTTGAGCCGGCAGCTGCAGGTTGGGCAGGTTCACGCTCTGCTGGGTGTTGCCGGTGTTGATGTACTGCATGATGCGCTCCGGCACAAACTCGGCGATGTTGCGCTGGGCCTCGGCCGTGCTGCCGCCGATGTGGGGCGTGAGCAGCACGTTCGGGAGGCTGCGCAGCTCGTTTTCGAACGTTTCGTGGTTGGTTTTGGGCTCGTAGGGAAACACGTCGACGGCGGCGCCGCCGAGGTGGCCGCTGCGCAGGGCGGTGGCCAGGGCTGGCACGTCCACCACGTGGCCGCGGGCGTTGTTGATGAGCAGGGCCCCGGGCTTCATCTGGGCCAGCTCCTCGGCGCCGATGAGGTTGGTGTTTTCCTTACGCCCGTCCACGTGCAGGGTCACGATGTCGGCCTGCTGCAGCAGCTCCTGCAGCGTGCGGCACTTCACTGCGTTGCCCAGCTGCAGCTTTTCGGCAATGTCGAAGTACAGCACCTGCATGCCCAGGTTTTCGGCTAGCACCGAGAGTTGGGCCCCGATGTTGCCGTAGCCCACGATGCCCAGCTTCTTGCCGCGCACCTCAAAGGCCCCGGCGGCCGACTTGTCCCACTCGCCGCGGTGCATCTTCTCGCTCTTGACGGGCAGGCGCCGGGCCAGCGAAATGATTTCGCTGATGGTCAGCTCCACCACCGAGCGGGTGTTCGAGAACGGGGCGTTGAACACGGCAATGCCGCGCTGCATGCACCCCGTGAGGTCAATCTGGTTGGTGCCGATGCAAAACGCGCCCACGGCAATAAGGCGGTTGGCCCGCTCCAGCACCCGCGGCGTCACCTGCGTCTTCGAGCGGATGCCCAGGATGCTCACGCCCTCGATGCGCTGCATCAGCTCCTCCTCGTCCAGCCCGCCCGGCACGATTTCCACCTGGTAGCCCTCCTCCCGGAACAGCTTTTCGGCGGTGGGTTCGATGTTTTCGAGCAGCAGAGCCTTGATGCGGTTCTTGGGGTAGGAGAGGGTCATCGGAAGCTTGTTCTGGTAGAGAAATTCGTCGAAGGTGGGGGCCACTTGGTCGGCGTTGGCCACCACGGCCGGGCGCGACACGTTTTCGGTGAAGGCGTAGAAGCGGTTGGCCAGCCCGGCCTCGCGGATCTGGTAGTCCGTGATTCCGTCGCCGAGCACGTACACCTCAGCGCCTTCCAGGCCCAGCTGCTGCAACTGCCGGATTTTGCCGCCGTCCTGGCTGAGCGGGTTCGTGGGGTCGAAGCCGGTGATGTTGCCGGCTTCATCGAAGGTGAAGGTGTTGGCCAGCACCTGCTCGGCCGGAATGCCAAACTCGGCCACCACCGGCACGATGAACTCCCGAAACCCGCTGCTGACGATGTAGATGCGGCCCGGGGCGTGCTCGTGGAAAAAGCTCTGGTTGCGGCGGATGCTCTCCGACACCTTGCCGCGCAGGTGCTGCACCAGCTCGTCGAGGTGCTCCCGGCGGGCGGGCAGCAGGGCAATCCGGCGCTTGAGCGACTCGCTGAAGGAGAGGGAGCCGTCCATGCCCGCGTCGGTCAGGGCCTTGATGTCGGCCACCACTTGGGCCCGCTCGGGGCGGCCACGCAGGGCAATGTCGGCCAGCTCGTCCAGGGCTTCGACCTGGGTGAACGTGCTATCGAAGTCGATTACCAGAAAGGGTAAGGGCGCAGGTGCAGTCATGGCCGCAATATCGGGCAGAATGCGCAGCGGCAGCCCCCATTCGAAAATTACCGCAAAACGCGGCGGGGTGCAACGTTCCACCGCGCGCCGGACTCTACCCTACGCGGGCCGCCGGCCCGGCGTGCGGCGGTTGTGGCCTGCCCCGCTCGCCGACTGCCTAACCCACGGCCTGGTATTCCCCTTTATCGTTTTTTTCTATGCTGCATTCGTACCCCCATCCGACCACCGCCACCCCCCATTTGCGCCCCGTGGCCGCCGGTCTGCTGCTCGCGGCCGCGCTGGGGCTGAGCTCGGGCGCTCAGGCCCAGACCTGGGAAAGCGCCGCGCTGCTGACGTCGACTGGTTTCAATTTCCGCGGGGCCTCGGCCGCGCGCGAATCCATGATCAATGTGCGCTCCAATTCCAGCAACGGCTACACCAACAACCCCTACGGCGCCTTGCCGGGCGTAGCCTACGGGGCGGCCTTGCAGCAGCAGCGCGTCACGCGCGGCAAGGTGCTGTTCGGCCTGCAGGCGGGCTACGAGCGGCTGCGCAGCCGCGTCAACAACGTGCTGGTATGGTCCGGCGGCGACGTGCTCGAAGAGGCCCGCGGGCATACCAACCTGATTCATGATTTCGTGAACGTGCACCCGTACGCGGGCCGGCGCTTCGGGCTGGGGCCACTTAGCCTGGACGCCGCCGCCGGCCTCGACCTAGGCCTGCTGCTGCACTGCCAGGAAAAGGGCTTTGCCACCACCAGCGCCCAGCGCTTCACCACCGACCTGGAGCGTGGGCAGCCCGGCCTCGATACCCGCCTACGCCTCGACCTGACCGGCTACTACCACCGCGTGGGGCTGGCCGCCAGCTACTCGCACGGCCTGACCAACTACCGCAGCGGCTGGGTGGGCGGCGCCAACGAAGCCTACAGCCAGGTGTGGCGCCTGGGCGTGGTCTACCGCCTGTTCTAACCCGGCACGGAGGCGGCCATTAAACCTGGCGGCGCACCAACCCTCCAAGGAAAGCAACTCGTTGATGTTTCACCTTAACCGGTCTTTCCCATGACACTCCGCCCCGTCATTGCCGCCGCTACGCTGTTTTTGGCCACGTGCGCGGCGCTGCCCGCCCAGGCCCAACGCGTGTACTACCGCCGGCCCGCCCCGCGGGTGATGGTGCTGCGGCCCGCGCCGCGCCCGGTAGTGCTGGTGCCCGCGCCCGTGGTGCTGCGGCCCCTGCGGCCGGTGGCCTACGCGCCGGCGCCGGTCGTGGTGGTTCGTCCGCGGCCCGCCGTGGTGCATCCGCGCCCGGTGGTGCGCTACCGCTACTACTAAGCCCTCCGCCTGAAATGCAACGGCCCGGCGCACCATTGCGGTACGTCGGGCCGTTGGCAGTTAAGCCCGTTAGCCGGGCCTAGTTGTCGACTTTGGCTTTCGACTTACGACGCTTGTCTTTCACTTTTGCGTCGTCGGTGCGGGGCGTCACGGTGCCCTGCGTCACGCCGGTGCCCGACTGCGTCTGCAGGCCGGTGCCGCCGCCCGTCGTGGTCGATTCCACGGTCGTGGTGGTGGTTTCGGTGGTCGTGGGAGCCGGGGTGGCCGGCTGCACGATTACCGGGGCCGGGGTGGTCGTGGCGGGCGTGGTGGTGGTTTGCTGGGTGGTCGTGGTGGTGCGCGTCTGGGCTTGGGCGGCGGTGCCGGCGGCCAGCAGAGCAGCAAATACGAGGAGCTTCTTCATGGCTAGGTCAGTTTCAGGTTGGGGTGAAACAAGGGCCGCTAGAAATTCGGCGGCGAACTAGCCCTTAAACGAAGCTCGGCTGCAGAGGTTGGGGCCCGCGGTTTAGCCCTGGGTGGACAGCCGCGCGGTGGAGCGGCCGTGCCGCCACTGCGGGTCGTAGTGCACGCCGCCGAAAAGGTAGAGCATCAGGGCGCGGGAGTAGCGCAGCACCAGCGGCGTGGTGACCAGAGCGGCCAGGCCCACCGTCACCACGTACACCCACAGGGGCGGGTCCCCGGCGAGGTAGTAGAGCAACACGCCCGAAACGGCGAAAATGGCCACCGTGAAGGCGTAGCTCACGAACATGGCCCCCCAGTAGAAACCCGGCTCGGGCTCGTAGGCTTGCTCGCACACGGGGCAGTGCTCGGGCATCTGGGCAAACTTGGTCACGTTAAACGCGGAGGTCGAAAACAGGTCCCCTTCGTGGCAGTGGGGGCACTTTAGGCGCAGCAGCGCCAGGGTAGAAGAATCAACGGCAGCCATAGCAAAAGCGAAGTTGAGTGGGAGGGAGGCCACCGGGCAGCAAGCGTCGCGGCGGCCGAAACCAGCACCACCGGGGCCCTTGCGGCGCGCGGCGCGGGGTGGTGCTGAAGTTCTACGGCAAAATTACTGCGGCGGTACACGGCCGTTGTGGACTGCTTGCGGGGCGTTCTGGTACAAATTACCGGTGCTGCTGGCGGTAGGCTTCGGGCGAGTGGCCGCTGTACTTGCGGAAGTAGCGCCCAAAGTAGCTCGGGTCGTCGAAGCCCAGCTCGTCGGCCACCTGGGCCACCGTCAGGGCCGAGTGCGTGAGCAGGCGCTGGGCTTCCACCACCACCCGCTCGTGAATCAGCGCGCTGGCGGTTTTGTTGAGCACCCGGCGGCATACCGCGTTCAGGTGGTTGGCCGTCAGGTGTAGCAGCTCGGCGTACTGCTGCACGGTGCGCATCTGGCGGTAGTGTTGGTTGAGCAAAGCCCCAAACTGCCGGATCTGCTGCTGGGCCAGCGCCGCCCCGCCGGTGGCCGGGGCGGCAAAGTGCCGGGTGGCCAGCTCCAGCAGCAGCAGCAGATAGGCCCGCACCACTTCGGGCTGCGGCGGTTCCGCCGCGCGGGTTTCGGCGTGCAGCCGCAGCAACAGAGGCCGCAGCTCCGCTTCGTCGGCGGGCAGGTAGAGCACCGGCGGGTGCACCCCGTCGAAAAACGGGTACTCGTAAAGGCGCTGGCCCGGGTAGCGGAACAGGTAGAACTCGGCGCTGAAAAACACCACGTAGCCCTGCACCTCGGGCGGCAGCTGCCAGTGGTGCACCTGCCCCGGCGCCACAAAAAACAGGCTGCCCGGCCGCAGCTCGTAGGTGACCTGGTCGATGGTGTGGGTGCCTGCGCCCTCGGACACGTAGATGAGCAGGTAGAAGTCGTGGGCGTGCGGCTCGCGCACGTGCGGAAAGCGCGCCAGGTGCTCGGCCAGCCCGGCCACGTAGTACGACTGCGGCCCGGCGGAGGGCGGAAACGAGGTCAGCGCAAGAACGGGCGGGGCGGTGGGTTTCATCGGCGGGCGGCAAAATAGCGGAAAGCCCGCGGCCCGCGGGGCTTTCCGCGCTGAACTAGCCCCGCGGCGGCCGTACCTTTGCCGGCTGGCAGCTCGGACCAAACCCGGCGGGCTGCTGGCCGTTTCCAGGTTATATGTCCTTGCTCGTTCGTTTTACGCCGCGCCCGGCCGGGCTGCTTGCCGCCGCTGCCTCCCTGCTGATGCTCACTGCCGCCTCGCCCATCGTGCCGCGCGTGCGCACGTTTGCCTTCGATTACCAGACCACCGTGGCTGCCGCGCCGGCCGGCGCCAAGGCCCTGGACCTCTGGCTGCCTGTGCCCCACGACGATGCCTCGCAGGACGTGGCCAAGCTGAAAATCGACGCGCCGTACCCCTACGAGGTGCGCACCGGCGAGTACGGCAACAAGATGCTGCACCTGCGCGTGAGCCCGGCGCCGGCCCAGCCCTTTGCCGTGGCCTTGCACTGCCAGGTCACGCGCCGGGAGCACATCAACCCGCTGCTGCCCAAGGTGGCTGGCGGCAAGAAAGCCCAGGAACCCGACGACCCCAACCTGAGCCGCTGGCTGGCCCCCGACCGCCTCGTGCCGCTCGACGACTCCATCCGGGTGTGGGCCCTGCGCGTGACGGCCCAAGCCGGCGCCCGCACCGACCTCGACCGGGCCCGCGCCATCTACAACCACGTGGTGAGCACCGTGAAGTACGACAAGAGCGGGCAGGGCTGGGGCCGCGGCGACATTTACTACGCCTGCGATGCGCGCCGCGGCAACTGCACCGACTTCCACGCCCTCTTCATTGGCTACTGCCGCGCCCTGGGCATTCCGGCCCGCTTCAGCATCGGTTTTCCGCTGCCCCCGGAGCGCGGCGCGGGCGAGGTCAAAGGTTACCACTGCTGGGCCGAATTCTACACCAAGCAAACCGGCTGGGTGCCCATCGATGCCTCTGAGGCCGCCAAGAACCCCGACAAGCGCGAGTATTTCTTCGGCCACCACGACGAAAACCGCGTGGAGCTGACCCGCGGCCGCGACCTGACGCTGACGCCTCGCCAGCAGGGCGAACCGCTGAACTACTTCGTGTATCCCTACGCCGAGGTCGACGGCCAGCCCTTCACCAGCCTCACGAACCAGTTCCGCTACCGCGACGCGACGGAGTAGCCCGCCCGGCGGCGTTGAACGACCGTCACGCGGAGCGCCGCAACGGGTGTGTTTGACCAACTGCCTCAATCCAGGTGGCGGGCAGGTTGATTCCTCGCCGGCCGACTGCTTCTTGTCGCCTGCTGTTGAGTTTGGGAGAATATTACCCAGCTAGACGCGGACGAATTGCCGAAACAAACCGGCGGCGCGCCGATTGCAATGATGCACAGGCCCTTGCTACGGGCACGTCTTGGCGCTGTGCTGGCGGAGGCTGCAGTTGCTGTTGCCTAATCCCCAAGGATGAAAACCCTCTTCGATTTCTAGCGGCGGCAGAAGCCGCAGAATTCAGAGAAGGTAGTTGCGCGGATTTAATCTGTTGTTCTATATTGCAGCCGTCACCCGGTCGAAAACCGGCTACGCGCTCCGCTTACCTCCTTTTTACACACCTGTCTCGCAACAACTCAAGGCATTCTCCCAAATGCTTTGGGTTTGACCTTTGGCACTTGCGGCTTAGGCGCTAGCCTCGCAAGGGACAGGATGTTTGTGCGCGCCCTCCGCGTAGTGACGTGCCCTTTATCCTTTATGTTATACCCGAAGACTTCTCGACCGGAGCCGGGTGCACTACTGTTTTTTGTTCTTCGTTAGCCATTGCCCGAGCACCCGGTAACAGGTGTGGTGTTTTGCCAATCGATAAGTCGTTTCTGAATTCTTTCGGACTCTCCTAAGTCCCGCTGCGGCCAAGCTGAGCTCGGTACGTTAACCGTGCTCATTCCTGATTACCCCTGGTTCTGAACCGCATATCTACTGCTCGGCAACGAGCCGTTAATTCCTATCATTTGAAAACGTTTCCCTTTTACCGGCAGGTCGATACCATGGATTGTGGGCCCAGTTGCCTGCGAATGATTGCCAAGTTTTATGGATATCAACTGAACCTCAATAAACTACGAACCAGCAGTCAGGTAGGCGTGCACGGCAGCTCGTTGTTGGGTTTGAGCAAAGCCGCCGAGTCGTGCGGATTTAAGACCATAGCGGCCCGCGTCACCCTGGAACAACTGACCACGCAGGTGCCCCTGCCGTGCATTGTGCATTGGGAGCAGAAACACTTCGTGGTCGTCCACGCAGTAGGCGAATCCCGGAGCGCTTGGTTACGCAAGTTCAGGGCAGGCAAGTCAACTGCAGAGGGTAGCGCTTTGCGTCTGCAGGTGGCCGACCCCGGGCTGGGGCTGGTAAGCTATTCGGCCGCGGAATTCCTGAAAGCTTGGGGAGGGGAGCAGGCCGAAGTTCACGGTGGTGTATGCCTGATACTGGAGCCGACTGCTGCCCTAGCCGCGCCAGACGAGCAGGAGCAGCGCTCAAAATATGGGTTGCGCCACGTCCTGAAGCAGTTAACCGATGCGCGCAAGCTCGTTGTCCAACTCTTGCTGGGCCTTCTGGTAGGCAGCAGCGTGCAGTTTATATTTCCTTTTTTAACCCAATCGTTGGTTGACATTGGAATTGCCACCAAAGACTACGGCATAGTATATACCATTCTGCTGGCGCAGGGCCTGCTGTTGATTGGGCGCCTGGTAAATGACTTTGTGAGAGGCTGGATTCTGTTGCACATTAGCACCAGAATTAATTTACGAATTCTGTCTGATTTTATCATAAAGTTAATGTCGTTGCCCGTAAGCTATTTCGAAAGAAAGACTTTTGGGGATATTATGCAGCGGATTAATGATCATGGTAGAATCGAACAGTTTTTGACTAATCAATCATTAAATATATTGTTTTCTTTTCTGCAGCTAGTTGTATTTGGTGGGGTTATATTGATATACAGCAGAGTTATATTTATTGTATTTTTTGTTCTGTCCCTTATTTATATATTATGGACGGCTTATCTACTAAAAAAACGCAAGGTTCTAGACGCTGAGCGTTTTCAACTGGCTTCGAAAAGCCAGAATGCAATAAATCAGATCATTCAAGGTATCCATGATATTAAGCTAGCCAATGCAGAACAGCCCATGCGCTGGGTATGGGAACGAGTACAAGCCAAAAACCTGCGCCTGCAATACAAAGTGTTGTCTCTGTCGCAGTTGCAACAAACCGGGGCGTTTATTCTTAATGAAGGTCGAAACCTGTCCATAAGCTTTCTAGCTGCCAAAGCAGTCATTGATAATCAAATGACGCTGGGCATGATGCTCGCAATGCAATACATCATTGGGCAGTTAACCGGTCCCATTGAGATGCTGGTTATGTTTATTCAAACGTATCAGGATGCCAGCCTGAGCCTAGAGCGTCTCTCGGAAGTGCACGAGCTGGATGAAGAGGATAAGTGGACGGACGCGCAGGTGGGGCAAGTGCATGCTGGCCAGAGCTTGCATCTGCGAAACGTGACCTTTGCCTACCCGAATACGCCGACCAAACCAGTGCTGCGCAACATTGACTTGCACATTCCGGCTGGCAAAATAACGGCCGTAGTGGGCAGCAGCGGTAGCGGCAAAAGCAGCCTACTTAAGCTGCTGATGAAAACCTACGAGCCCTTAGAAGGCAGTATTCACCTGAGCAATACCAATCTGAAGCATCTTACCCACAGCTCGTGGCGGTCCAAATGCGCAGTGGTAGCGCAGGAAGGCTTTATTTTCTCCGATACGGTGGCCGGAAATATTGCGGTTGGTGACGAAACACCCGATTTGACCAAGCTACTGTATGCGGCCAGAATGGCTAATATTTTAGAATTTATAGAAACGTTGCCGCGGGGCTTTAGTACCAAAATTGGTAGCGACGGGCAGCAAGTTAGCCAAGGGCAAAAGCAACGCATATTAATTGCCCGTGCAATTTACAAGGAACCCGAATTTCTGTTTTTTGACGAGGCTACTAACGCCTTGGATACGGAGAATGAATCTATTATCGTTCAGAACCTAAGCAATTTCTTTGATAATCGTACCGTTGTTATTGTGGCGCATCGTTTGAGTACGGTGCGCTACGCCGATCAAATAGTGGTAATGGAAAATGGGCAAATAAGTGAGCAAGGTTCGCACGAGGAATTACTCCAGCAATGCGGTACCTACTGGAATTTAGTTCGGAATCAAGTAGAATTAGTAGGATAAAGCGGCTATGCCTCAGCAGCAAATTGCAAGACCGCCCGTTACCCATACCCACGAACTTGACGTTGTTATTTCCCGCGCGCCGTCTTGGCTGATATGGTGGGGCAGCAGTATCGCCTTTCTCGTATTGCTGAGCTTGTTTGGCGTGGCTTGGTTTGTACAGTACCCAGATACGGTGCAGGCGCGTATGATAATCACGTCCGTACGAGCGCCCAAGCAGGTGAGTGCACGCGCGCAAGGAAAGATTGTGCGCTTGACGCACGCGGCCAACCAGCCGGTGGCGGAAGGCACGGTGTTAGCCGTTATCGAAAGCACTGCCGACCCGCAGCAGGTGTTGGGGCTGCTACGTGGTGCCAAAGCGGTTGAGGCTGCTGGCAGTAATGCAGTGGCTGCCACCCAACACCTCAAGCAACTCCCGCACTCCCGGCTAGGGGAAGTGCAGGCGGCTTACCTCGCGTTCATCCAGGCGGATGACGAACTAAACCGCTACAGCGGCCGCGGTACCGAAGCTCGAAAGGCGTCTGTGCTTGCTGCTAGCTTGCAACTGCTGGCCCGCCGCCGTGCCAACCTGGAAACCCAACTCGCGCTTGCACGGCAGGAGCTGGGGTTGGCACGCAAAGAGTTTGCTGCTCAGGAGCAGTTGTTTAAGCAAGGCGTTTTGGCTCCTCTGGAATTCAACCGCTTGCAAGCCAATCAATTGCGGGGACAGGCGCCGGTAAAAAACTTGGAAATGAGTTTGTTGGATGCGCAAGCCCAGGTGCATACCGTGGAAATGGCTTTGATCGAAGTAGAGAGCCAACGGCAAGCCCGGGTTGTTGAGCAGGAACGTCGGCTGCACGAATTGGGCACGGCTATTGAAAATTGGCAGGCCAAGTACGTGGTCACCAGCCCGGCGCAGGGGACATTGATGGTGGAGCCCCTTACGCAATTCAATCAGCCGGTTGCCGTTGGGCAGCACCTGTTCACGATTGCGCCCCCGCGCCCCGAATACATTGGGGTGGTGGAATTACCCCAAAGCCGTATCGGGGAAGTCCGGGTGGGCAACGAAGCCTATGTGCACCTGGATGCCTACCCGTACCTGAAGTATGGCAAAACGGCGGGCACCGTCACGGAGCTGCAGGAACTGAGCACGAACAACGCAACCTACCGAGCTAAAATCAAACTGTATCAGCCCGGCAACAGCACCCCGGCCATGCCGTTGCACGTCGGCATGGGAGGCACGGTATTCGTCGTTACCAAAACCTCCCGCTTGCTAGAAAAGCTATTCGACAAAGCCATACGGCAGTAAGCGACTCCGCAAAACAGCTGCCGTGCTGCCGCCGCTTCTTTGGCGGAACAGGCCCCGGTTGGCAGTTGCTGAAGACTTCGCCAATAGTACTGATTGCCAACTTATTTCAATTGATTGTGCACTCTCGGCTACCGCAAAATCTGTCCGGCGCAATGCGGCTCACTCATGTAAGCCGGCATCACGTGGCTGCACTCATGCTAGTGGGGGCAGGGCTGCTAGGCTCGTGTACCACAGCCAACCACTGGCAGCAGGTTGGCCACGTGCGGCAGAGTTACATCATTCGCTACTGCAATGACAGTTTAGGAACTTGCCTTACCACCAACGGGGATTTCATCCTGCGTCAAGACCGCCGGGCCTTCACCCGGAAGGAGCGCCGCGTGGCCGCCAAAAAGCTGGGGGTAGCCGCGCGACAGTTCTTGCCCCTTTTCACGGGCACCACCAACGTACCTCCCTACTACCGCCTGCGGGCGGCTTTCATTCGGCACCGGCCAGGAAGCTGGTGGCTGACGGCGGGATTCACCGCTGTAGGGGCCGGACGGTTTGCCCGCAGCATAACCCAAGCGACGGAGTTGTCGAGGGAGTATGCCTACCAAGTGCCAAACAGAGATGGGTTCCTGTACTTAGTCGCGACGGAGGCTCCCGGCAAGAAAAATGAGGGTAAGCCTCTGGTTGATCGGGCTTTCGACATGGACATGGAATTCAACGCCTATGTCTTTCCCTCGGTACAGCCCCGCGGTGACTCCACGCTGCTCAACGTGTCAGAGCAGGTGGACCAAGCCTTTTTGGCAAGTTCCGGCGGCAATTACCTGGCCCCGCTTATTGCGCTGCTCGACGCCCGCCGCAATCCGGCCCTGATCAACGACGCGTCGCAGCATCCGCTGTTGCAACAACTGTTAGTGCAGTATCATGCAATGGCGGGCAACCAGGATTCTGCCCGGTATTTCCGCTTGTGCAGCAAAAAGGCACTGCTGCGCACCAGCGTCCCGTTGCCCGCAGAACCGGATTTTCCTCATTCGTCGGTACCGCCGGCAATTGAATCGTTTCAGACCGAACCGGCGGTTCAGGACATTTTGCAGCGCGCTGCTTCCGCCAAGGCATTGCTTATCAACGAACACCATGGCTCGGCCCACCACCGGAGTCTGCTGGCAGCCCTGCTGCCTCAGGTCTATGCATTGGGTTACAGATACTTGGCTTTGGAAACCCTAAGCGACTCTGGTTTCAACGAACGCGGTTTTCCGCTGATGTCTTCGGGCTTTTACACCCGCGAGCCAACATTTGCCAACCTGGTGCGCACCGCCCACCGCATTGGGTTCAAACTCGTTGGCTACGATGACATGCGTGCGGAAAACCGGGAGCTAAGTCAGGCCCAGCACTTGTTGCAGGCGCTGAAAACAGACCCCCAAGCTCGGGTAGTCGTGTATGGAGGCGGGCAGCATATGGAAGTCAGGCCAGGCACCCAGGCTGGAGCGCCGGGTGGGGCTAAAAAATGGATGGGCCAGTACTTGGCCGAGCTAAGTCAGTGGCCTCTGACCAGCGTCAATCAGACGTATCTGGAAGATGTTTCCTTGCCGGCCGTTGACTCGCTCCAGCCCGGAAGCGCTACTGCGCTGTACAAAATGGTAAACAACCGTCGGGCCCCCTTAAGAGCGGTGCAGGACGTATATGTGCGTAATAAAATGATGGTCAGTTATTTACCGGTTCCTTACTTCGACCAAAGTCAAACTCCTTGGGTGAATCTACCCTTGCCTGCGCCCAGCAGCCAAGCCGCCGGGCGTCAGCGACAATTGATCCAGGTTTACCTAGCCCGTGAGCTTAACCGCTACCCCGATCCGGTGCCGGTTTATACCGCTGAGCTAACTCCTCGACAACAACAGCTGCATCTGAGACTCTGCCCTGGCCAGTACAGCTACAAAATCTATGACGAAGCGGCTGAGGTGATAACCGGAAATTGGAATATAGAATGATATGAAAGCTGAGATGAAAGAATTAGGGGTTAAGCAGAAAATATTTTTTCCATGTAAAACGGTTGCCTTTTGCAATGGCTCCTGTGATTATCGGAGTTGGGGCTTCTGAAAGAGCTCGTTTAGTTACTCATTATGGAAATGTTTTAAAACAATGCCAGGTTCGGACAAAATAAAATTGTAACGACGAAATAGTTAATTATAAAAAATGCAGTAATGGTGCATTTAATTGCGTTGAAAATACTTGACGCAAAACAGAATTGCTATGTCTAAAATTTATGTTTAAAATATTTTTTATTAATTCTATTATTGGTCTTGATTTGCATGATTGCTTTGTACTAGTATTGCATCACTAGCAAGCCAGAGCAACGAAGCCGAGGTATTATGCTACCAAAAAAAATTATGTTAAAGTTTGAAAACCTTAGCGAAGACAAATTCCAAAAGCTGTCCGAGGAAGAACAGAACAACGTTCTCGGCGGTAAATTCGACAACGAAGGCGCTACGGCCGCTGACTTCACGAAATACAGCGACGGCAGCTGGGCCAAAGACGGCGAAGCCCAGTGGGATAACTAATATCCGCTGAATAAAAAGGGCAAGACTTGTGGTTTGTACAGGTCTTGCCCTTTTTATATAACTTATTAATGCTTCAAATAGCGCTCAATCTAAATATTGCTTAGATTGAGCTGAAAATGCTCTTGGTGGTGCTAGTTGTTATGTGTTTGATAGATTTGAAAAATAGAGCAAGAAGTTGATGCTATTACTGATAGTAATTTACGGTTAGGATACCGACACTTTTCTCAGCCATGATCTTAATTCTAAGCACCAGTGGTGAATACACTACCGACATAGTAATCGATTGGCTAGATGCCAAACAGCAACCTTGGATCAGGATCAATGACGATGACATTGCTGCAAGCCACGAAATCGTGGTAACGGAGGGCGTGTGCGAGGAGCCTGCAACGGGTACCGGGGGCCAGCCGGGAGGATTTACGGTTAACGGGGAGTGGGTAGCTCTGGAGAGCATCAAGACGGTCTGGTTCAGGAAGTATGGTTTCTATAGCACAGAGCATCTGATCAAGAAGTTAGAGACCAGCTACGGGGTCGACACGGCCATACATCTGCAGAGCGAGTACACGGCATTTGCACGGGCCTTTGCGGGTGCTTTTGATCATGGAGTCAAGTGGTTGACCGATCCATCGGTGCTGCCGATCAACAAAATTACTACGCTGCGTTTAGCAAAATCCTTGGGGTTGGACGTGCCCCGAACTTTGCTTACCAATTCGAAAGCCCAGGTGGAGGCTTTCGTAGCGCAAGTAGGACCGGTCATCACCAAGTGCACACGGGATATGTTCGGTATCAAATCCCGAGTCGATGAGGCTACTAATACCACATATTATTTTACGATGTATACGCAGCTGCTGACGGCAGAAATAATAACTCAGCTACCAGCGTATTTTTTGCCATCTACCATTCAGGAGTACATTGATAAAGCCTTTGAGATACGATGCTTCTACCTGGACGGAGCAGTATACAGCATGGCCATCTTCTCGCAGGACCACGAACGAACAAAGCTGGACTTCCGGAAATACGATGTGCACAAGCCCAATCGGATGGTGCCCTTTGTTCTGCCCGCTGAGGTTTCGGACAAACTGTGTCAATTGATGACGCGTCTGGGTTTGAATACCGGGTCGATTGACTTTATGGTGTCTGCTTCTGGAAAGTATTATTTCTTGGAAGTAAACCCCACAGGCCAGTTCGGTTTTTTGTCGACGGCCTGTAATTATGGGCTTGAAGAAAAAGTTGCAGATTACTTAATGAGGTAAGTATGAACAAGGGCAATGAGCAATTTCGTAACAGGATAGGAAAGGACGGTCAGGAGGTTTTCCCGGTTGTTTATCATGTTATGGAAGAAATGCCAGGTGGCGACAAGAGTGACCGTGTAAAAAACAGGAGTGATTATTATAATAATAATATATTTACACCGGTGTCTTTTAAGAAGGTAATTTCAAAAATTAAATTTTCATACTGATATGCTATTTGCGAAGCAGTTTGCTCCAGGCAATACTTTTGAAGTGTATTTCAAATTATTCGCTTGCTGCCTGCCAGTGCGCGGAGCACAGCGCAGCGTTGTGTGTGATTTGCAAAGAGCCAGTTATGATTATATTCCTAACGCGCTGCAAAGCATATTAGAGCAAGACCATCTGCTCTCGGTCGGAGAGGTGTTGAATAAGTATCCGACTCAGCACGCGGATACGATACTTGGGTATTTTGATTTTTTGGTGGAGAAAGAGTACGGGTTCTATACGCAGCAGCCCGAGCTTTTTCCGAAGATGAGCTTGGCGTATAACCATCCCAAGCTGATTACCAATGCCATCCTCGACATCGGGGCGCAGAGTAAATACAACGTCTTGCGGGCCATTGCCCTGATTGAGCTGACTGGGTGCGAGCATCTGCAGGTGCGCAGCTTCGTAGCACTGACGGAAGGGTTTTTCCAGGAGTTGGATCAGCAAATCAAGACGTCGCGCTTTCGATCCATTGAAATTATAACGAAGCACAGCCCCGGGCTAAGCGAGGACTTCTGCCGACTTCTGTTGCAACAGAATCCGCGCATAAGTCAAATCATTGTACACTCTGCTCCGGACGAAAAACAGGAGTTTATTTACAACGAGGTGAGCCAGTGCTTAATTCACGCCCGGGCTCCAATTGATTCGGAAGCTCACTGCGGCTACATCCATCCGGCGCTATTTTCGATTCACCTGTCGACGTTTACCGAAGCGCAGCAATTTAATTCGTGTTTGAACCGCAAAATTGCCGTTGACCAGTTCGGAAACGTCAAAAATTGTCCGAGTCACGCGGCTTCCTATGGCGCTGTAGACGACCAGGCCAGCTTACTGCCGATTGCGCAGCAGAAACGCTTCCAGGAAATATGGGGCGTGAGCAAGGACCAAATCAACGTCTGCCAAGACTGCGAATTTCGTTACATCTGTACTGATTGTCGGGCCTACGTAGAGGCGGGCCCCCTTTCCAAACCGGCTAAGTGTACGTATGACCCTTACGCCGCTGCTTGGCAGCAGCCGCAGACTACAATGGCTAACCAAAGCCGCTTGGTGCCGGCGTAAGCATGCCGCTGTTTGCCCTTCCCGCAACCCTGATCCGCTAGTAGATCAGGGTTGCGGTCTGAAAGCGGGTGCGGACCAAGTTTTCTGGAAAGCAAGGAAACGCGAGGGAGGCGGCCAGCAAAGACCGGGCTGGGTAAGCAGCAGCAGAATCAGAATGGGGTAAAGTCAGCGGCTGCTACCTTGCCGGCTTCCGAGCCGCTCCGCTATGCAGATACCCTTTACCCCCGTTGTGGTGCTCTTGCTAGCCGTGGTGGCGCAGGCCGTCTTTGCGGCCGGGCTGCTGTGGCTGGCCCCGCACAACCGCCGCCCCAACCGCCTGCTAGCCCTGCTCATGCTGGCCATTGCACTCTGGATTCTAGATGGGTTTTTTCGCGCGGCCAACGTGTACGGGCAGAATGCCAACTGGTACTTCGCCCCGATTTACTACTCTTTCGCCTTCGGGCCGCTGCTCTACTTATACGTGCGCAGCCTCACCAACCACGCCTTCCGGTTGCGCCCGCGTCAGCTCTGGCACTTCGCGCCGGTGCTGCTGCAGGCCGGGCTCTACGCCACGCTGCGCCTGACCGATTATCCCACGCGGCTCTGGTTTTGGGAGCACGTGCATCGGCCCTACACCTACCGCCTGGAGTTTATCGGCACTTGGCTGTCCTTGATGGTGTACTTAGCGCTGAGTCTGCGCCTGCTGCGCCAGTACCGCCGCTACCTCGACGACAACTTCTCCGAAACCTCCCAGCTGCGCCTGCGCTGGCTGCGCGTGTTGCTGGTGCTGCTGGCTGTCGTCAGCGCGCAGTGGCTGGTGGAGGTGGTGCTGCGTGAGTTTTTCGGCCTGTATTACCGCTACGACTACTCCACCGAACTACTTGGCGCGGTGGTGTTCTGCATTGGCGTGGTAGGCCTGCGTCAGGCCGATATGCAGGCCGTGCATTTCGCCGCCGACGTTGAGCCACTTGGCAAAGCACCCACCGCGCTGGTGTGGGCGACTGAAACCGCACCGCCAGCTGCGCCCGGTGGCCCGATGCCGGGCGCGGCCCGCAGCCAGGCCCAAGCTGCTGCGCGGCAGCAGCCGGCCGTTGATGCGCGGGTGCTGGAGCGCATCCGTCGGGCCTTGGAGGACGAGCAGCTCTTCCGCAACCCCACGCTCACCCTGGCCGAGCTGGCGGCTCACACCGACCTGCCCACTCGGCTAATTTCTTTTACCGTCAACCAGGGCTTCGGCAAGTCCTTCAACGACTTGGTCAACGGCTACCGCGTGGCCGAGGTGCAGCGCCGCCTGACCCGCACCGACGACGCCCAGCGCCTGACCCTGCTCGGCATTGCCTTCGAGAGCGGGTTCAACTCCAAGACTACCTTCAACCGCATTTTCAAGCAGGTTACCGGCGTGGCACCGAGCGAGTTTGGCAAGCAGTGAGTGGATGACGTTCAGGGTTATCCGCTCACCACCAGCTACAGGTCCCAAAATATGTTTTGGGACGTTCCACTTCCGCCGCTGGGGCGCTTCGGGCTGGCTGAGCGGGCACTTTTGGGTCGTTGTTTAACCCCAATCGAACCCGCTCATGAAGCACCTGATTTTCATCCTGCTGCCCGCCTGGGGCCTGCTCTTAGGGCAGTGCGCCCAAGCCCAAACCACGCCCGCCACCCCGGCCGCCAGCGGCTGGACCGACCACTCGCGCGTCCTGCCCGACAAGCTGCGCCGCGTGCCGGTGGGCCTCTCGCTCTGGCACGCTCCCAACCCCAACTACCCCGAGCCCAACCCTGAGCGGCCCGGCGGCTACGTGTGGAAGCACCAGACCACGGTGCGCGCTGACGTGGCCGACCTGGAAATCGTGGAGTGCGGTAGCTTTATCTGGTACAGCGCCGCTGGCTGGCAGCAAAATATGCGCGAGACGCCCGCTGAGTTTGCCGAGCTGTTTCAGTGCCCCGGTGGCCGCCTGCAGCAGGGCCGCAGCTACACTTTCCCCCGCAATTACCGCTACGCCGACAGCGCCCAGCGCCTTTACGGCGGTGATGCGCTCTGGTACATCTTGGCCAAGGACAAACAGGGCCGCCTTTACAAGGGCATGGGCCTGATCGAAACCGAAGCCGACGTACAGCCGGCTGCGCCTACCGCCGGCCGCTAGGCAGCTTCCTGTTTTCCGTCAGCCTTATTCCGTGCTCGTCATGAACACTCGCGTGTTTCCCGTTCTGCTGGCCTGCCTGACGCTGGCCGCTCACCCCGCCACCCAGCTCTACCACGCCCAGCCCGCCGCCAGCCGCCTCACCTGGACGGGCCACGCCGAGGTGGGCAGCTACGCGCCCAGCGGCAGCCTGCAGCTGCGCGCCGCCACGTTTGGCTGCGCGGGCAGCCGCCTGCGCAGCGCCCGCGTTACCGTCGATATGGCCAGCCTGCGCCACGACAACGCCCAACTGCAGGAGCACCTGCGCGGCACCGACTTTTTCGACGTGGCCCGCTTTCCCACGGCTGAGTTTCGCCTGCAGGCGGCCACGGCCACCCAGGCCACGGGGCTGCTCACCATTAAGGGCGTCAGCCAGCGCGTCACGTTTCCCTACACCCTCGGGCCCGGGGCGGCTGGCGAACTGCGCCTGCGCGGTACCCTCACGCTCGACCGCACCCGCTTCGGCATCCGCTACAACTCGCGCAGCTTCTTCGCCGACCTCGGCGACCAAGCCATTCGCAACGATTTTCAGCTGGACTTCGACGTGCTGGCGGTGGATGAAAATCAGGGGGCTAGGCGCTGATTGCTAATGCGTCGCCATTGATTTGCTATTTTTATTAGTAAGTGCATGGCTATATATTTTAGTGCGCGTATCTTGCAGCCCTGACCACGCTAACGGGACAACGGCTATGAACGAACGCGCTTTGAGTACCCTGGAGCTAGAGGCTTGGCTGGAGCAAGCCTGCCACGAAATCGACGGGCAGCCGGTGCTGGCCCGTGCCAGCGCCACCCAGCAGTTTCGCGGCGACATTGAGGGCACCGGCCAGCTGGAAGTGCTGCTGACCTACCACGCCGACGGTTCGGCCAGCTCGGTGGGGCTGGAGCGGGTGGTGGGCCGGGTGGGCGGCCGGGCGGGCACGTTCGTGCTGGAGCACACCGGCTGCGTGGAAGACGGCGTGGCCAAGGCTCAGCTGGCCGTGGTGCCCGGCTCCGGCACCGACGACCTCGACGGCCTGCGCGGCCGCGGCTGGTTTGTGCGCCGGCCCGGCCGCGCCGCCGCCCTGACCCTGGACTACGAATTTTTGGAGCAGTAAGACCGTCGCTTTTGGCTACAGCGTCGGTTCTTCTGCCTTGACGGAGCGGGGCGCCGCCGATTGGGGCCGGGCCACGAGCGTACCGGGCAACTGCAGCCGGAAGGCGGTGCCCTCGTGCACCACGCTCGCCACGCTGAGCGTGCCGCCGAGCTGTTGCACGATGCGGTTGACGAGGTAAAGGCCGATGCCCGAGCCTTCCACGTGGTCGTGGAAGCGGCGGAACATCTGAAACAGCTCCCGGCCGTGGCGCTCCAAATCGATGCCCAAGCCGTTGTCCTGCACCAGCAGCACCGGTTCGTTGTCGACGAGCTCGGTGCGCACCAGCACCACCGGCGGGCGGTCGGGGTGGGCGTACTTGAGCGCGTTGGAGAGCAGGTTGTAGAGGATGCTCTGCAAGTTGGGCCGCACAAACTGCAGGGTCGGCGCGGCGTCGAAGTCCAGCGTGAACGTGGCCCCGGCCACGGCCGCCGCGGGTTGCAGGCTGCGGATGATTTCCTCGGTGAAGGCGCGCAGCTCCACCGGCTCGGCGGGCAGCTGCTCGTGGCGGCGCTGCACCTGCACCACGTCCGAGAGGTCTTCCACGGTGTCGTGCATCTGGTGCATGGCCCGCTCAAACATGCCGCGCAGCTCGTGGGCGGCCGGGTCGTCGAAGCGGGCGGTGCGCATGAGCTCCTCGAAGATGCCGGCCATGTTGTTGACGGGCTGCTTCAGGTCGTGGGAGGCGGTGTAGACGAAGTTGTCCAGGTCCTCGTTGATGCGCCGCAGCTGGGCATTCTGGGCCTGCAGCTGCTGCTGGGCCTGCTTGAAGTCGTGGATGTCGGTGCTTGTGCCAAACCACTTCACGACCTCACCCGCGGCGTTACGCATGGGCATGGCCCGGTGCAAAAACCAGCGGTACTGCCCGTCCTGGGCCGAAAGCAGCCGGCTTTCCTGTTCGTAATCGGTGCCGGAGCGCATGCTCGTGAGGTACTTGCCCACCACCACGGCCACGTCGTCGGGTGGCACCAGCTCGGTCCAGCCAAAGCGCAGGGAGTGCTCCACCGGCACGCCCGTCAGCTCCTGCCAGCGTTGGTTGAGGTAGTCGATGCGGCCGTCGGGCTGGGCCGTCCACACCACCTGCGGTATGCTCTCGGCCATGAAGCGGAACCGCGCTTCGGAGCGCAGCAGCTCGTCGCGCAACTCCTTCTGTTCGTGGTTGTCGACCACGGTGCCGTACCAGCGCACGGCCTGCCCGTCGGGGCCAAGCTCGGGCACGGCGCGGCACACCTGCCAGCGGTACTGCCCGTCGTGGTGGAGCAAGCGGTACTCAAACTCCAGCGGCGTGTTTTGCGCAATGGCCCGCTCGTAGGTGGCGTAGGCGGTGGGCCGGTCGTCGGGGTGGATGAGCGTGGGCCAGACGGCGTCGGCATCGGTGCCGGGCGGGAAACCGGTGAGCTGGTGCCATTGCGGGCTGAAGTACTCCAGCCGCATGTCGGGGGTGAGGATAAAGGAAATGGCCGGCAGCGCCTCGGTCATGCGGCTGAGCTTGACGGCGTGGCGGTTCACCTCGGCCTGCAGCTCCTCGGTCCGCTGCCGGGCCCGCACCTGCTCCGTCACGTCGAGGGCGAAGGAGAGGATGCCGCGCGAGGCCGGCCGGTTGTCCACTTCGGGCAGCAATTGGTAGCTGAAGTTGAAGTAGCGCGTTTCCAGCTGTCCGGTGTCGGGGCTGAGCAAATCAACGCGCTGCTCCAGGGCCACGAACGGCTCCCCGCTCTGGTACACGCGGTCGAGCACCTCGACAAAGCCCTGCTCGGCAATTTCCGGCTGGGCCTCCACCACGCGCAGGCCCAGTTGCACCCGCTGGCCCACCAGCGCCTGCATTTGCGGTGAGATGTACGTGTAGCGGTGTTCGGGGCCTTCCATGGTGTTGATGATGGCCGGCAGCGTGCGCAGCATGCGTTGCAGCTGCTCGTCCTGCTGCTCCAGCCGTTGCTGCAGCCGCTTCTGGTCGTCGATGTCGACGCTGGAGCCGTACCAGCGCTGCACTTGGCCCTGCGCGTCGAACAGGGGCACGGCGTGGGTGAGCACCCAGCGGTAGTGGCCGTCGTGGCGGCGCAGGCGGTACTCCCCGCTCCAGGGCCGGCGCAGCAGCCGGCCCTCGGCAAACAGCTCGCGCATGCGCGGCGCATCGTCGGGGTGCACCGGTTCGTCCCAGTGGGTGAGGGCGCGCACCGCGTCCTGGCCGGTGTAGGCCCGGCGCTGGGGGTTGACGTAGAGCATGCGCCCCTCGGCATCGGTGATGTACACGTAGAGCGGCAAGGACTCCACCAGCAGCCGGAACTGCTCGTTTTGCTGGCGCACCTCTTCCTGCAGCTCGGCGGCGCGCTGCTGGGCCTGCACCCGCGGCGTCACATCGACGCCGAACACGAGCACGCCCGTCGACTGGCCCTGCTCGTCGGTGAGGGGTTGAAATACGCCGTCGAAGTAGCGGGGGTGCTCGGCCGAGGCCGCCGGCGGCGCACTGACGGGCATTTCGTTGAGCACGTGCGGCTGCTGGGTGCGGTACACCAGGTCGAGCACCTGGGCCAGGCCGCTGGGCTGTAGGTCGGGCAGCACCTGGGCGGCGGGCCGGCCTAGCTCCGCGTCGGGCCCGAGCAGGTCGCGGCTGCGCTCGTTGACGAAGGTGTAGATGTGCTCGGGTCCCTGCAGGGTGGCCACGTAGGCCGGTAGCAGCTGCAGAATCTGCTGCAGCTGGCGGTCCTTCTCGCTCACCCATTGCTGGCTGAGCTTTTGCTCGTGGATGTCGGTGCCGGTGCCTACCCAGCTGGAAATGCGGCCGTCGGCGCTGCGGCGGGGCACGGCCTGCACCAGCAGCCAGCGGTACTCGCCGTCGTGGCGGCGCAGGCGGTATTCCACCTGGTAATCGGTACCAGTGGCCAGCGCCTGCTGCCAGGCCTGGTTGACGTGGGCGCGGTCGTCGGGGTGAATGTCGTCGAGCCAGCCCCATTCCCGGGCCTGGTCCAGGGTGCGGCCGGTGAAGCGCAGCCAGCCCGGGTTCTGGTAATCGGCCGTGCCGTCGGCGCGGGTGGTCCAGAGCATCAGGGGCAGGGCTTCGAGCATGAAGCGAATCTGCTCCTGGCTTTCGGCTAGGTCTTGCTGCGCCAGCCGGGCGCGCTGCTCGGCCAGGTGGCGCTCCGTTACGTCCTCGGTTTGCTGCAGGATGTAGCGCAACTGGCCGTCGTCGCCCACGATGGGGTAGTGCTTGGCTTGCCAGTAGCGCTCCTCCAAGCCGCCGCCCAGCGCGGCGGGCCGCTCCAGGTCGTAGCGGATCAGCGGCATGGTGTGCGGCTCGTGGTGGTGGCGCACATGCTCGATGGAAGCGCGCAACACCGCGGCCTCGTTGTGGTCGGCGGCCGGGAAGGCCTCGAACAGCGGCCGGCCGGCCACTTCGGCGCGGCTTTTCAGGGCCACGGCCGCGTGCTGCTCGGTGTTGTCGACGATGGTTATGGCTTCGTCGGGGGCCAGCAATAAATAATTGCCCGGCAGGTGCCGAAACAGGGCCAGGTAGTCAGACAAAGCAGTGGGAGGCACCATAAAAGACCGGCGAAGCGGGCAAGGACGGGGAGGAGCGCGGCGCGGTCAGCCCCAAGGGGGTGGCCGAAGATAAATGTACCGAAAAATTGCCGCGTCGGGGCCGGGGCGGGCCGCCGGCTGCTCAGCCCTCGTGGTAGAGCTTGCCCGCTTTGTCGGCCGACACCTTGATGCCCTTGATCAGAGCCGAGCTAAACCCCTGGTGCTCCATCTCGTTCAGGCCCGCAATGGTGCAGCCCTTGGGCGAGGTCACCTTGTCGATTTCCTGCTCGGGGTGCGAGGCCAGCTGCAGCAGCAGGTCGGCAGCGCCCTTGGCCGTTTGGGCGGCCATTTTCAGCGCGTCGTGGGCGTGAAACCCGATTTCGGTGCCGCCCTGCGAAGCCGCCCGGATGGCCCGCAGGAAAAACGCCACCCCGCAGGCGCACAGGGCCGTGGCCGAGGTCATCAGTTCCTCCTGAATGCGCACGCTCACGCCCACCGTGTTGAAGAGCCGCTCCACCAAGTCCATATCGGCGGCCGGCGCGTCGTCGGTGGCCAGGCAGGTCATCGACTGCCCGATGGCAATGGCCGTGTTGGGCATGGCCCGCACCACCCGCACGGGCAGCTGCAGGCGCTGGCGAATGGCCGCGCAGCTCACCCCCGAGGCCACCGACACGAGCAGGTGGCGCGCCGGGTCGAGGGCCGGGGCAATGAGGTCGAGTAGCTGGTCGAGCTGCTGCGGGAGCACGGCCAGCACCACCAGGTCGGCCTGCTGCAGAGCGGCGCGGTTGTCGGCCGTGACGCGGTAGCCGACCGCGGCCAGCGGGGCCAGGGCGGCCACGTTGCGGCGGGTAAGGGTAATGGCCGCGGGCGCAGTCAGGCCGGCTTTTACCAGGCCCTTGGCCAAGGAAAGGCCGATATTGCCGCTGCCCAGAATGGCAATGCGCGGGGAAGTGGTGTCCATAGGCTACAATAGTAGGGGAGAGGACGGGTTCTTTCGCAGGGCGTTGCGCGTCGTTCGCCCAGCAAAACCCATCATTGAGCGAGAAACAGCCGGCCACCCCCGGGCCGGCGGCTAATTTCGAAGGATTGCATTGCTACTGATTGCCCCAACATGCCTATTCCGACCGCCGAGGAGTTGATTGAATTACAAGCCGCGCTGGCTCGCGCCGAAGCGCGCAGCGTTGAGTTAGCGGCTGCCCTTCACCAGGCCACCGACCACGCCGCGCAGGCCGAACAGCAGCTGCGCATCCTGGCTGGCCACCTGCCCGTGGGCATGTTGCACGTCGGCCCCGACCAAGTAGTGCGCAGCGTCAACGCGCTGTACTTCGCCCTGCTCGGCATCGACGGCGACGCGGCCGACTGGCCGGGCCGCCCCGCCGCCGGGCTGGTGGAGCTGGTGGGCCGCCACCACACCGGGGCCAACGGCCAGCCCCTGGCCACCAGCGCCGACGACACGCTGGTGCTGCCCGACGGGCGGGTGTTGCGCCGCGCCCAGCGCCCCTTGCCGGGCGGCGGGTACCTGGAGCACCTCTACGACATCACCCGCGAGGACCTCGACGAAGGCATGCTGGCCGCCGCCAGCATCCCCGAGCAGAGCCCGTACCCCATGATTCGCTACGCCCTCAGCGGCGAAGTGCTGTACGCCAACCCCGCCGCCTGGCGCCTGCGTCAGCGCCTGACGCCCGACGAGCAGCAGGCCGCCCGCGTGCAGTACTACCGGATGGCCGCTGAAGCTGTGCAGGCCGGCGAGGACCGGCAGATGGAGCTGCAGATCGGGGAGCGGCAATACATAGCCTACGCCGTGCCGTTTGCCGCCGCGGGCTACTACAACCTCTACCTGCTCGACATCACCGAGCGCCACCACGCCCAGGCCCAGTCGCGCGCCAGCGAAGCCAAGCTCGACGCCCAGCAGCGCTTCACCCAGCACATCCTCGACTCCATCCCGAACACGGTGATGGTGCGCACGGTGGCCGGGCACGAGCTGTTCTCGAACCGCGCCTTCCGCGAGCTGATGCAGCAAAGCCTGCAAACCAACGAGGCCATCATGGCCGAGTACCGGGCGGCCTGCGAGCGGGTGCTGCGCACCGGCCGCGACGAAGCCCTGAACGTGCCCTTTACCCTGCACAGCGGGGAGGTGCGCTGGCTGCACGTGGAGCTGCGCCGCTTGCCCCGCCCCGAAGAGGAAGCGGCCATTCTCATCGTCTCGACCGACGTAACGGACCTGACGGAAGCCCAGCGCGAGCTGACCCGCAATGAGCGGCGCTACAACGAGCTGATGGACTACGCCCAGGCCCTGATCTGGACCCACGACCTCGACGGGCGCCTTCTCTCGGCCAACCCGGCCCTGAGCGCCATGCTCGGCCTCGGCACCCAGGACATCACCGGCCGCCCCCTGCAGGATGCCATCGACGACGACCGGCGCACGGCCGTGGTGGAGTACCTGCGCCTGATCCGGGAGCAGGGCGAGTATGCCAGCGTGGTGAAGCTGCGCGACCAGCAGGGCGGCCTGCACTACGTGCAGCAGTACAGCCGCTTGGTCGACGAGCCGGGGGAGGAAGCCCACGTCATGGCCTTCGGCCACGAAATCACCGAGCGGGTGCTGGCCCAGCGCGCCACCCAGCAGGCCAAAGAAGCCGCCGAAGCCGCCGCAACGGCCCGGGCCAACTTCCTGGCCAATATGAGCCACGAAATCCGCACGCCGCTCAACGGGGTGCTGGGCATGGCCACCTTGCTGAGCAAAACCCCGCTCGACGGCCGCCAGACCCAATACCTCGACGTCATTCGCTCCTCGGGTCAGCACCTGCTGGGCGTCATCAACGACGTGCTCGACATTGCCAAAATCAGCTCGGGCAAGGTGGAATTTGAGCAGCGCGTGTTCAACCTCTGCGACTCCATGGGCGCGGCCATTCAGCCCCTGGTGCTGCAGGCTGCCCAGAAAGGCCTCACCTTCAGCGGTACCCCGCTGCGCACCACCTGCTCGTACCCCTGGGTGCTCGGCGACGCGCACCGGCTCAACCAGATCCTGATCAACCTGACGGCCAATGCGGTGAAGTTCACCGACGCCGGCGGGCACATCGACGTGGTGGGCGAGCTGCTGAGCGAAACCGACAGCACCATCACCGTGGAATTTCGGGTGAAGGACAGCGGCCCGGGCATTGCTCCCGAGCGCCTGGAGCGCATCTTCGACTCCTTCACGCAGGCCTACGCCGACACCTCGCGCAAGCACGGCGGCACCGGCCTGGGCCTGACCATCTCGCGCGCCCTGGTGGAGCAAATGGGTGGGCAGCTCGCCGTGACGAGCACCCTGGGCCAGGGCAGCACCTTCGCCTTTCAGGTGACGCTGCCCAAGGCCGACCGCGCCCAGCTGCCGGCGGCTACCGCCCCGGCCACGCTCGATACCGGCGCCCTGCAGGGCAAGCGCGTGCTGCTGGTGGAAGACAACGAAATCAACCGCGACGTGGCTCGCCTGCTGCTGGAAGAGTGGGGCGTGGTGGTCGACGAGGCCGTGAACGGCGAAGCCGGGGTGCAGCAGTTCTACGCTCAGCCCTACGACGCGGTGCTCATGGACATTCAGATGCCGGGCATGAACGGCCTCGACGCCACCGCCCGCCTGCTGCAGCACCCCGACCCGCAGCGCGCCCGCACGCCCATTGTGGCGCTGACGGCCAACGCCTTCCGCGAAGACAACGAGCTGTACTTGGCCGCCGGCATGACGGCCACCTTGGCCAAGCCCTTCGAGGAAGCCGACCTTTACCGTACCCTCGTGCAGGTGCTCCACCGGCCGGCTGCGCCCGCCGCCCCGGCCTACGACCTGCAGCCCCTGCGCGACATGGCCCGCGGCAAGGAAGCCTTCGTGACCAAGATCATCCGCTCCTTCCTCCTCAACATGCCCGACAGCCTGCAGGAGCTGCAGGCCGCCGCCGCCGCCGCCAACTGGCCGGCCGTGGCCCGCATCGTGCACCACATCAAGCCCAACCTGACGGCCCTGCGCGTGCCGGGCACCGAGGGCCCGGTGGCCCAGCTGGAGCAGTTCCGCCACGACGTGCCCGTGCACCTGCCCGACGCGGAGCTGCGCGCCGCGGCTGCCCAACTGGCCGAGGCCGTGCAGCGCGCCCTGCAGCAGCTGCCGCAGGAGCTGCCGGCGGAGTAGGAGAAGGGCCGGCTTGCAGCAGCACCGCGGGCCTGACGGCCGGCCGGCAATTTGTGGTGAGCCGCCAACCGCTGAGTCTTCCCAAAACGGCGACGCCCGCACTAGTTAAGGTGCGGGCGTCGCCGTTTTGGGGAAGACCTGAAACCGTGGCGTCTTACAGCCCGCGCAACTGCTTCATAAACTCCTCGGCGTAGGATTTGCCCACCGGCACCTCGTAGGAGCCGAGCTGCAGCATGTTGTCCTGCACCGCGTCGATGCGGCGGGTGTTGACGATGTAGGAGCGGTGCACCCGGCGGAAGTGGGCGAAGGGCAGGCGCTCCTCCAGGGCCTTGAGGGTGATGTAGACGATGTGCTTCTGCGTCTCGGTGACCAGGATGGAGTACGTCGACATGGCTTCGATGAAGAGCACTTCGTTGAAGTCGAGCCGCAGCAGCTTGTTGTTGACTTTCACGAACAGGTGCGAGTCCTCCACGTTCAGGGCCGAGGCGTCGGCAGCAGGGGCCGCGGGGGCGGCCGCGCGGCGCTGCTCGCGCACGCGGTCCACGGCCTTGAGGAAGCGGCCGTAGTCGACGGGCTTCACCAGGTAGTCGGTCACGCGCAGGTCGAACGCGTCGACGGCGAAGCTGGGGTGGGAGGTGACCATGACCACGTCCGGGGCGGGCGAGGGCAGCAGCGGCACCAGCTCCAGGCCGCTGAGCACGGGCATTTCGATGTCGAGAAAGAGCACGTCGACGGGCGGCTCGGCCGCGCGCGTGAGGGCCAGCGCGGCGCGGGCGTCGGGCAACGAAGCCACCAGCTCCAGGTTGTCGGTGAGGCTCACGTAGTGCTCCAGCGTGAGGCGGTTGATTTCGTTGTCGTCGACGATAACGACGCGCAGGATGGCGGAAGAGGGCATAAGGTGCAAGAGGTGTGGGGCGCGCAGCGGCTTGGCAGAGCGGGCGCCGTCATTCGCATAGAGATACGAAGCTCCGGGCAAAATATCCAACTCGGCTATTGAGGCGAAACTAAGTTTGAATCGAATCAAGTACGCAGCTTTTCGATAAACCCCCCGTTCTCGCCCGATGAAACAGCTTCTACTCCTGCTTGGGTTGCTGGCCGTCCTCGCCACATCGGCCGCCGCCAAGCCGCGCCGTCCCGGCCGGCCCGCCGTGCAGCCGGCCGCAGTCGACTCGGTGCAGCAACGGGCGGCTTGCTACACGCAGTACCTGACCGATGCGCTGCGCCTGAGCAGCCGGCAGGCCCTGGCCGTGCACCGCTTTGCCGCCGAGCAGGCCCACGCAGCTGCCCCGGCCGCGGCTTGGCAGCGCTTCGACGAGCAGATGCTCGGCATTCTCAGCCCCGGTCAGTACAATGCCTTCGCGTGGCTGGCCGGGCGGCTGCCCCGCTAGCCGCCGAACTGCCGCCCGCCGCCCGGCAGCACCTCGTTTGCCCCGCTTCTTCCTCCGACGCTTCCACCACACCTGATTATGCGTCTTGTCCTCTTGCTCGCCGGCGCCCTGCTGAGCGTTGCCGCCCTCGGGCAAGGGCGCGCCAGCGGCCCGGGCCGCACCCAGCCCGCCGCCAAACCGGCCGCGCCCCCCGCCAAAGCCGCTCCGGCCCCGCCCGCCGCCCCCGAATCGTTTGCCGTGACCGTATCGGGCAGCATCACCGACGGGGAGGGGCTGCCGCTGCCCGGCGCCACCGTCTGGAACCCGACCACCCGCGAAATTCTGGCCGTGACCAACTCGCAGGGCGAGTTCACCCTGAACCTGCCCACCAACGCCGCCGTGACGCTGGTTTGCGGCTACGCCGGCTTCGGCGACCAATCCATCAAGCTGAGCCGCCCCCACCGCCACAACGACTTCGTCATCAGCCTAGAGCGCGTGGCGCCCCGCCCGCACTAGCTCCGGCTGCTTCCTGCCCTTTTTCCACACCACTTGCCGCACGCACACCATGCAACGTAACCGCCGCATCCTCCTCGCCCTTTCCTTCACCGCCCTGCTGCTGCCCGGCCTGAGCTTTACCAGCTTCGGGGCCAACGAGCCCGTGCTCAACCCCGGCGCCAAAGACGCCGCCGGCCAGGGTGCCCTCTCCATTTCCCTCTACCTGACCGACGCGCTGCACCTCACGCAAGCCCAGGCCCAGGCCGTGCGCGAATGCACCCGCCACGAGCTGGAGCAGCTGGCCACCACGCCCGGCGCCGCCAGCCCGGCCGACGCCCCGCTGCAAGTGCAAAAGGAGTACGAGCTGGCCATGGCCCGCATCCTGAACCCCGAGCAGTACCGCGCGTTCCAGCAACTGGAACGTGGTCCGCTGGTAATATCCACCGTGTCGCGGGTGCTGGCCGCCCGGTAAGGTAGAGCTGCCCGCCAAACAAGGGGTCGGGGGCTCGTGTCGTTCTTTATCCGGACGACACGGGCCCCCGACCCCTTGTTTGACTGTCACCTGCGCTACGCCTGGCGGCGCGCGGTGCAGGCGGGCACCCACGCGTCGGCGCGGCAAACGGGGCAGGGGCGGACGCCGCCGCGGGGCAGCGCCAGCACGTGGCCGCACTGGCAGCAGGCGTGCTGGCCTTCTTCCTCCACCCGGCGGCGCTCCTGCTGCAGCCGCTCAGGCCAAATGGGCAGGCCGGGGCGCACGTCGTCGTCGGCGAAAAAATAGGCGCTGATGTTGCCGGTGGCTTCGATGTAGGCGCGCCGCACCTGGCCCAGGTGCTCCACCTGCTGCTGGCGCAGCTCCCCGAACAGCTCCTTCTGCGTCAGGTTCTGGCGGCGGAAGTTGGGCATGTTCACTTCGCCGTCCGCCACCAACAGCACTGGCGCGCCCTCCAGCCAGTCGCTGAAGCGCGGGTACCGTTCGGTGAGGCGGTTGAAGAGCAGGTACAGCCCCGATATGAGGGCAAACACCACCGCCACGTGGGTTAGCGGCACGTCGTCGTAGAACATGGCGTCGCCGGCGGCCGAGCCCAGGGCCAGGATGATGCTCAGCTCGAAAATGCTCAGCTGCCGCACGCCGCGCCGGCCCGTCACGCGCAGGGCCGCGAGGGTGAGCAGGTAGGTGATGACGCAGCGTGCGGCTACTTCGAGCAAAAACAGCGGCGGGGCATCGGCCCAGAGCAGGCGTTGCCAGTCGAAAGGTGTGATGGGAGCTTGCAAAAACAGCATGGCGGCGGGCAGGCTGGCGGGTCCGCCCAAGCGGCGGCCCCAATAAAAACGCGGCCCCCGAACGACGGGAGCCGCGTAGTCTTACGAAGCTCAGCGGTAATGGGCTGCGTCCCAGCTATTGTTTGACGAAGCGCTGCACGGTGGTGCCCGCCGCCGTGCGCATCCGCAGCACGTAGAGCCCGGCGGGCCAGGCCTGCACGTCCCAGGTTTCGGCGAGGGTGCGGCCCTGGGGCCGGACCTGGCGCCGCGCCACCACCTGCCCGAGGGCGTTGACGACCTCCAGCTCGACGGGCAGGCCCGGCGCCGGCAGGTCCGGGGCCGTGAGCAGCAGGTGCCGGCTGACCGGGTTGGGGCTGAGCGTGAGCTGCAGCGGAGCCGCGGCCGGGGCGGCTGCCGTCACGGTGCCGGGCGCGTAGTAAAAGGAGAGGAGCAACACGACCGGCGCGGGGTTATAGTCCTCGTGCCGCGTCCATTGGTAGCGCAGGTGGTGGTCGGCGCTGTAGCGAAATTCGCTGGAGTCCTGGTGCAGCACGGACGACGAGGCCACGAAGTTGCCGTGGGCGTCAAAGCGGCCCCGGTAGGGCGTGGCGGCCTGCCAGCCGCCGGGGTGCAGGAACTGCGCAGTCCGGAATACCACGGTATCAGTGCCGCTAGTCGTAAAGCGCACGGTGTCGCGGGCTTCGGAGGCCGTCACGCCGCCGTAATCGGTCCAGCGGCTGGCGTTGAGCCGCCGCAGCGGCCAGTTGCGCCAGTTGTAGCGGTGAACCTGGCGGCGCAGCACCCAGCTGCCGTTATCGTATTCTTCCTGCACGCTGCTCTGCCAGCGGCCGTTTTGCAGCGCGAAAGTAATGCGCCCCACGGGCTGGCGGGGTTGCCCGCCCAGCTGCATGTAGTACACCATGCTGGTAATGGTGCCGGCCGCGTCGTAGGTGTAACTGCTCTCGAAGAGGTTAGTCTGCCGGCCGTCGTTGGCTTCGTTGCGGGTCAGGTTGCCGTGCGCGTCGTAGGCGTAGGTAAAAGTGTAGGTGACGGGCGGCGCCGGCGGCGCGTTTTCCCACCGCTCCATCGTGACGCCAACGAGCTGGTTGTTGGCGTTGTACGTGCTGTTTTGCCGGTACTGCAGCTGGCCGCTGAGCGAGTCGGTCCCGACCAAGAAGGCAAGCTGGCCCGCGGCGTTATAAGTGTACCGATACAGCGTAATGCCGCCCGTAGCGTAATGGAACGACACCCAGGCCGGCCGCTGGTTCATAAAATTGTTCGCCGACCACTCGACGGGACGACCCGTCACCATCGGCGGCACGACCTGCGGAACCGCCCACAGGAGGTTCGGCCTGCTCACGCCGGAGATGGTAGTGCCCTGCGCCAAGGCGCCGTAGCCAAGAACCTGCAGACTTAGTAAGAGTAACAGGTGCTTCATAAACAACTGGAACGAGGAATGAAGCCAGCCCTGCGCAATAACCGTACCTCCGGAACCGCCCCGCTGCGCCTGCGCACCGGCGCGCAGGCGCAGCGGGGCGGTGCGGTGCAGGCAATGCCCGAAAACAAGGCCGCCGGCCGCCGCAGCTGCGGGGCCGGCGGGACCGAGTTGCCGAAAAGCAAGTTACCGGGCTGGCGTGGGGTTCCAGTCGCCGAATACTTTCTGCGTAGTGTACTGCCGCGCCTCGCGGCGCGTCAGCTGCCGGCTCCAGGCCGCGCGCTGCCCCGTCGGCGCGCCCGGGCCCGTCGAGTGGTACTCGGCGTAATAGGCCGTCTTTTCGTTGTCGGGCTGGCCCCAGTTGTGCCAGCCCTCGGGCCGGATGTGGGCGCCCAGCTCGCAGCCGATAAACACCGTGCGGGCGTGGGGGCGCCAGGGCCGGCCCAGGTACACCGTGGTGGCCGCCGGCGCCGCCGTCAGCCGGCAGTGCAAAAACACCAGTCCAAAGGCCTGCCGGGGCGTGGTGGAAGCGGCGGTGACGTAGGAGTTGGACTTGCTATGGATGACGCAGCGCTCAAACACGGCCGTGGCCGCGCCGAAGATAAAGTCGGTGGTGCCCTCGATGTAGCAGTCTTGGTAGAGCTGCCGGCTGTTGTCCTGGGCCAGAAACAGCGTGTCCTGGTGGCCCAGCAGCCGGCAGTTGCGCACCTGCGCCCGGTCGCCTTCCACGTGCAGGGCCACGGCCTGGCCCACCGGCCCGGCCGCGTTTTCGATGGTGAGGTTTTCGGCCCGGAAGTCGTTGCCCTGCACCCGCACCGTGGACGAGGTGTAGGTCGTGTGCTTTTCGGCGTCGCCGGAGTAGTCGCTCCAGCTGATGACCACGCCCTGCTGGCTCTCCCCGAGCAGGGTAATGTGGGTTTTCTGGGACGGAATCAGCAGCTTCTCGCGGTAGGTGCCGTTTTTGAGGAAGATGACGGCCTCCACCTGCATAAAGTCGCGCACGGCCATGACGGCCTCCTGCACGGTGCGGTAGTCGCCCGTGCCGTCGGCGGCTACCACCAGCCGCACCGGTTGGTTGAACGAGGGCGGCGCGGGGGCTTTGGCCGCGGGGGCGGGCGTAGTCTGGGCGCGCAGGGCCGGGCCGCTCAGCAGCAAGGCCGCCGTCAGCAGGGGCCAAAAGAGCTTGCTCACAGGTCGAGTTTGGGGTTCCAGTTGCGGAATACGTGCTCCACGGTGTACTGCCGGGCTTCCTCGTCGCTGAGCTGGTGGCTCCACATCACGCGTTTGGCCGGCTGCGCCCCGGGGCCGCGGTTCTGGTACTCGGCGTAGCGGGCGGTCTGCTTGTTCGACTCCTTTTCCCAATGGTCCCAGCCCAGGGCGCCAATCTGCGGGCCCAGCTCGCAGCGCAGAAACACCGTTTTGGCGTAGGGCCGCCAGGGCCGGCCGAGCAGGAAGGAGCCCGCCGGAGCGTCGCCGCTCACGCGGCAGTTGTTGAACACGTAGCCGTAGCGCACGCTGTCGGGGGTAGAGGCGGCCGTCACGTAGCCTTTCTGCTTGCAGAAAATGGTGCAGCCCTCAAACCACGCCGTCGAGGAGCCGAAGATGAAATCCACCGTGCCCTCGATGTAGCAGTCCTGGTAGTACTGGCGCGAGCCGTAGCCGTAGGTATACAGCGTGTCCTGGAAGCCGAGGAAGCGGCAGTTCTTGAAGCGCATCCTGTCCCCAGCTACCCACAGCGCCACGGCCTGGCCCACCGGCCCCGAGGAGTTCTGGAAGGTCAGGTTTTCGGCCGTGAAATCGGTGCCGTAGAGGTAGCAACTCGCCGAGCCCGACGTGCCCTTCTCCTCGCCGAAGATGTTTTTCTTCTGGTTGTAGTCGTCGTAGGTCAGGATGGTCCGGTCCCGGTCCTCGCCGATAAGGCGCACCAGGTTTTTGGAGCCGGCCAGGATGAGCTTCTCCTTATATGTCCCCCGCTTGACGAAGATGGTGGTGACTTTCTTGCGGAAGTCGGGCACGGCGTTGAAGGCTTCCTGCACCGTGCGAAACTGCCCGGAGCCGTCCTGGGCCACCACGAAGTCGTAGGCCAGGGCCCGGCCCAGCGTAAGCCAGCTGAAAACGAGAACGAGGAGGTACTTCACGGCGTGGTCGGTTGAGCGTCTTTGGCACCGGCGGCGGGCGGCACGGCGTTTTTGGGCAGGGGCTGGGCCATCCGCTCCGAGAGCAGCGGCAGCTGCTGCGCTTTGATTTCACCCACAACCAGCTGGGCCATCTTGCGCGCCCCCAGCTCCGAAAAGTGCGTGTTGTCCTGGCGGCCGTAGGGGTAATTGGGATGGTCGCCCGGGGCCAGTTGCAGAAACAGCAGCTTGGAGTTTTCCTCGCCGAACTGCTGCAGCAGCTCCCGGCTCAGCTTGTCGAGGTCGATGAGCGGCACGCGCTCGGCTTTGGCTAGCTCGGCGGTGGCGGCCGAATAGGCCACGTGGGTTTCCTGCTGGCGGCCGTCCTTGAACTTGCGCCGCGTCACCGGGGTGATGAGCACCGGGTAGGCCTTTTTGGCGCGCGTTTCCTGCACGAACTTCAGCAGGTTGCGGCGGTAGTCGGCCGGGGAGGTGTAGCGGTCCGGGTGCGCTTCCGATTCGTCGTTGTGGCCGAATTGGATCAGCACGTAGTCGCCGGGCTGCAGGGCGTCGACGATGGGCTGCCAGCGGTTTTCGGCCAAAAAGGTGCGGGTGCTGCGCCCGTTCTGGGCGCGGTTGTCCACCACCACCGTCGTGTCGAAAAACGTGCCCAGTGGCATGCCCCAGCCGGTTTCGGGGAAGGTCTGCCGCACTTTCTGGGCAATGGTGGAGTCGCCGATGAGGTAGAGCTTGAGCTTCTTGGGCGGGGCGGGGGGCGCCGTGAAGGCCGCCAGCAGCAAGAGCAGCAAGCTCAGCGGCCAGAAGCGGCGCAGCAGGACGCGGTGGTGGGTGGGCATAGGGAAACGGAATGGAGATGACGCGCTGGGCAAACCGGCGGTTACTTCGCCTGCGCGTCGACGGTCTTTTTCGACTCGCGCTTGACGATGCGCTCGGCCAGTTCCAGCCTGAGGGCGCGCACGTCGGCCAGTACCAGCTCGGCCATGCGGCGGGCGCCCAGCTCCGAGAAGTGGGTGTTGTCGTCGCGGCCGTCGGGGTAGTTCGGGTGCTCCCCGGGCACGAGCTGGTTGAAGAGCAGCTTGGAATTTTCGACCCCAAACTGCTGCAGCAGGGCCATGCTGGTCTGGCTCAGGTCGATGAGCGGCACCTGGTTGGCGCGGGCCACTTTGCGCACCAGCTCGGCGTAGGCGGCGTGGGTGTCCTCCACCTTGCCGGCGGCGTCGAACTTGCGGCGGGCCACCGGCGTGAGCAGCACCGGCATGGCCTTCTTGGCCCGGGTTTCCGTCACGAAGCGCAGCAGGTTCTGCTGAAACTCGGTTTCGGTGGTGTAGCTGCGCTTGGTGGGCACCTCGTCGTTGTGGCCGAACTGAATGAACACGTAGTCGCCCGGCTTGAGCGCGTCGACCACGGCCTGCCAGCGGTTTTCGGTGATAAAGGTTTTGGTGCTGCGCCCGTTCTGGGCGCGGTTGTCCACGGCCACCGTCTCGTCGAAGAACACGGCGAAGGGGGTGCCCCAGCCGGTTTCGGGGTAAGCCTTGACCTCCTTCTGGGCCATGGTGGAGTCGCCGACGAGGTAGACCTTGATGGACGTGGGGGCCGGGGCGGTGAAGGCGGCCAGGAGCAGCAGGAGCAAGGCGCCGGCCGCAAAACGAATACGCATAGTGCAAGCCAGTGAGCGAGAAAAATGCAAGCACCCGCGGCGCCAACCCGCCTGCCCGAAAGCAGCGGCCGGCGCCGGGGCATTTCACTCACCACCCGATAGTTGGGGCTTTCCCGGGCGGCGTGCAAGCGGGCCCGCGCATTTTTCTGCGCAATCGTTATCGGGAACGTTGCCATCTTTAGCGCGTAGTAGGGCGCAACCCACCGGCCCACCGCCGCGTCTGTGGCCGAAGTTGCCGCCCCGTTTTTCCGCGCTATTGCTAATGACTGCTTCTTCTTCCTCTTCAGCCGCCCCCACGCAATACTTCGATAATCCCGCCGGAACTATCTGGTATTATCCCGCGGGCTACCTCCGTCTGGATTGGCACCGCACGCCCGGCCGCGAGGCCAACGTGCGCGACCTATACAAGGCTACCGCCGAGGCCTTGAAGCAGTTCGGCGTAACCCGGATTCTCTCCGACCACCGCCACATGCCGCCCATTTCGCCGCCCCTGCAGCGCTGGCTGGCCGAGCAGTGGGTGCCCGATACCGCCCGCGAAACTGGCTACAACCGCGGGGCCGTGGTGCAGGCCTTTAATCTGTTCAATCGCATGGCTACCAATCAGATAGTCACGCAGATGACCAACACCAACGTGCCGGTCGCCGTCGATTACTTCGACAGCGAGGAGGCGGCGGAACGCTGGCTGCTGAGCGACGACGCTCCCCAGTCCGGGGCCGTCGGCAGCGGGGTGTAGTGCCGGCGCGCCGGACAAATAATCGACTAGATCTATATTCGCGGTCTACGCTTACTGCTAACGTTCCGCGACTCGTGCTTACCACGTCTGCGCCGCGCCCCGTGCGGGCGGGGCAGCGCCTTTCGCCCGTGCTGGGTTTTCTGCTGCTGGCCGCCACTTACCACGCGGCCGAGTACACCATGCGCTTTCACCAGCAGGTGGTGCTGTTTCTAATTCTGATGCTGGCCGTGGTGGGCGTGGCCTACGCCGTGGCGCGGTGGCAGGGCTTGGGCGGGCTCAGCGCCTGGGGGCTCGGTGGCGGGCGCCGCGGTGCCATACTGCTGGGCGCGGGCCTGCTGATTGGTCTTGCGGGCAACCTGCTGGCCTTTGGACTGCGGCTTGGGTTGGGCATTGAGGTGTTGGGGCCGTGGCCCGCCCCGGCCGCGCTGGCCCAGGGCCTGCTGCTGTTCGGGCTGGGCACGTTGCTGCCCTCCCTGGCCGAAGACATTCTCACCCGCGGCTACCTGTGGCGGCATCTGAGTGGGCGGCTGCAGCCCGGCGCGCTGGTGCTGGCGTCGGCGGCAGTGTACGTGCTCAACCACGTGTACGCCCTCGGCAGCGGCCCGGCCCAACTCACCTACCTGTTCGTGTTGGGGGTGAGCTTTGCCATTCCGCTGGTCGTGACGGGCAATCTGTGGTACGCCGTGGGCGCGCACTGGGCCGGCAACATCGTCTACCGCCTCGGCCACGACGTGCTCAGCGTCGCCGACGGCCCAAATCCGTTTTCTGGCCTCTGGGCCCTGACCATCTGCATGGTCCTGCTGATTCCGGTGCACTTGCTGGTGGCCCGCACGCTCGGCCGCCGGCTGTTCAGTCGACAGTTCAGGGCCTAACGCCGGTGCTGCGCCCGGCTAGCCGGCCGGGCCGCCGGCCGCGGGCCTAAGCAATGGCACAAAAAAGCCTCCGCTAGCAACTGACGGAGGCTTTTTTGTGCAGTCAACGGGCCGGCGTGCTTGGTGGCGCAGACCGTACGCTAGCAAGAGGCTCTGGCGGACTATTGTGCGCTGCTGCCCTAGGAGGCGCTGGCCTGCTCCAGGGCGCGGAGGTCATCGGCACTAAGCTGCAGCTGCAGGGCCGGCAGCAGCTCCTCGATCTGTTCGGGCTTGCTGCCCGAGGCAATGGGCGCCGTCAGGCCGGGCTGAGCCATGATCCAGGCCAGGGCCACCTGCGCGGGCGTAGCTTGGTGCCGGGCCGCCACTTCGTCGACGGCCGCTAGAATGCGCAGGCCGCGCTCGTTCAGGTATTTCTGGCCCACGCCGCCGCCACGGGCGCTTTTCTGCAAGTCGGCTTCGGAGCGGTACTTGCCGGTGAGGAAGCCCGCCGCGAGGCCGTAGTAGGGAATCACGCCCAGGCCGTACTGCTGCACCACCGGCAGCAGCTCCCGCTCGAAGTCGGCGCGGTCGTAGAGGTTGTAGAGCGGCTGCAGCGTCTCGTAGCGGGGCAGGCCGTGCTGCTCGCTGGCCTGCAGCGCCTCGGTCAGGCGCTGGGCCGAGAAGTTGGAGGCCCCGATGGCGCGCACCTTACCCTCCTTGATGAGCTGGGCGTAGGCCTCCAGCGGCTCCTGCACCGACACCGTCGGGTCGTCCTTGTGCGACTGGTAAAGGTCGATGTAATCGGTTTGCAGGCGCTGCAGGGAGCCTTCCACGGCGCGCAGGATGTAGTCTTTTTTCAGGCCCTTGTTTTCCGCGTTGACTTCCCAGCCGACTTTGGTGGCGATGATAACGTCGTCGCGGCGGCCGCGCTGCTTGAGCCACTGGCCGATGATGGTTTCAGATTCGCCGCCCACGTGCCCGGGCACCCACACCGAGTAGCCGTCGGCCGTGTCGATGGCGTTGCCGCCGCCGGCCACGAAGGCGTCGAGGATGCGGAAGGACGTGGCTTGGTCGGCCGTCCAGCCGAAGACGTTGCCGCCGAGCACGAGCGGCGCAATGCGCAGGCCGGAGCGGCCCAGTTCGCGTTGTTGCATGGTTCAGGAGGGTTGGTAGGAGTGGCTATAACTCCCCGAAGGGCGCTTGGGTTTGGACTTCGGTCCCTCCGCAGTCGTGCGGGCTGGCCGTGCGCGGGGCATCCACCGATGGCGGAGCCGCCGGCGCCGCTGCGTGCCCGAGCGGTGCGCGCCAGCGCGCAGTCGGCCCGAACGCGGTAACTTGCCAGTCCCAACCCTGTCCGCTTGCGCCATGCTAGTTCGTCTTTGCCTGCTGCTGTTGACGTTGCTGAGCCTGCCGGCCGCACCGCCGCTGGCCGGATCCGGCCCGACCGAGCACAACTTTCAGCCCCTATTCGACAAATACGGGCTGCGCGGCTCGCTGCTGCTCTACGACGCGGCAACGGGGAAATTCACGGCCTACAACCCCAAGCGCTGCCGGCAAGGCTTCATCCCCGCGTCCACGTTTAAGATTCCCAACACGCTCATCGGCCTGGAAACCGGCGCGCTGCGCGACACGGCCGACATCTGCAAGTGGGACGGCGTCAAGCGCAGCTTCCCGCAATGGAACCAGGACATGACCTACGCCCGGGCCCTGCGCGTGTCGTGCGTGCCCTGCTACCAGCAGCTGGCCCGGCGCGTGGGCGTGGCCCGCTACCACGCGCAACTACGCCGCATCGGCTACCCCGGCATGCAAGTCACGGCCGCCACCCTCGACACGTTCTGGCTGGGCGGCCCCTCGCGGCTCACTTCGTTTGAGCAAATCGAGTTTCTGCGCCGCCTGCACGCCGAACGACTGCCCGTAGCCCTTCGGCACCAGCGGGCCGTGAAGCAGTTGCTGGTGCTCCAGAAAACGGCCGCCTACACCTTCTGCGGCAAAACCGGCTGGCGCTTCCGCTCGGCCCAAAACCGCGACATCGGCTGGTTTGTGGGCTGGCTCACGCGGGCCGACGGGCGCACCGTGTTTTTCGCCCTGAACGCCGAAACCCAGCCCGACCACGTGGCCGACGAGCGGTTTCAGACGGGGCGCCGCGCCATTGTGGAGCAGGCCCTGGCGGAGCTGGGCTGGCTGGGGTAGCTGCGGCCCTGCCACCGCGGGCCCCGTTTGCGGCTCAATAAGGGAGCTAACCTCGTCGTTTTCGGCGGCGAATTGCCTAATCTGCGTGTATGAAGCTTTTGTTGCGGCTGCGCTTTCTGCTGATGCTACTCGCCCTGGCCCCGCCGGCCCGGGCCCAGCAGCCGCGTGCCGACGTGCTCATCCGCCACGGCCGCCTCTACGATGGCACCGGCAACGCCTGGACCTACGGCGACGTGGCCGTGCGCGCCGGCCGCATCGTGGCCGTGGGCCGGCTGCCCGCCGATTACCCGGCCGACACGGTTATCGACGCCACCGGCCTGGCCGTGGCCCCGGGCTTTATCGACGTGCACACCCACATCGAGGACGACGACGTGCGCCAGCCCACGGCCGACAACTTTCTCTACGACGGGGTGACGACGGTGGTGACGGGCAACTGCGGTTCCTCCCGCCTGGATTTGCGCCGCTACTTCCGCCTGCTCGACAGCACCCGCTTGTCGGTAAACGTGGCGTCGTTGGTGGGCCACGGCACGGTGCGCAAGGCCGTGATGGGCCGGGCCCGCCGCGCCCCCACGGAAACCGAGCTGCAGCGCATGGAAACGCTCATCGACTCGGCCATGCGGGCCGGGGCGGTGGGGCTGTCGTCGGGGCTGATTTACGTGCCGGGCACCTACAGCCGCCTGCCCGAGCTGGTGCGGCTGGCGCGGGTGGCGGCGCACTACCGCGGCCTCTACGCCACCCACATGCGCAACGAGAGTGACAGCGTGGCCTTTGCCGTGCTCGAAGCGCTGCGCGTGGGCCGCGAAGCCGGCCTGCCGGTGCAGATTTCGCACCTCAAGCTGGGCGGGCAGCAGAACTGGGGCCGCACTGCCGAGCTGCTCAACCTCATCGAAACGGCCCGGCGGACCGGGCAGGAAGTGACCATCGACCAGTACCCCTACACGGCCTCGTCCACTTCGCTGAGCACCCTGCTGCCCGACGACGTGCAGGCCGACGGAGCCGACTCGCTGCGCGCCCGCCTGCTGCGGCCGCGGGTGCGCGCGGCGGTGCTGCGCAGCATGGTGCGGCGGCTGCACGCCCGGCAGCTGCGCCATTTCAGCTACGTGGTGGTGGCCAACTTTCCGCCCGACACCACGCTGAACGGGCTGAGCATCGAGGAAATCAACCGGCGGCGCAAACGCCCGCACCACGCCCGCGCCGAAGCCGCCACCGTGCTGGAGCTGGTGCAGCAGCACGACGCCAGCGCCATCTTCCACGGCCTGAGCGAAGACGACGTGCAGCAGATCATGCGCTACCCCCACAACATGGTGGCCAGCGACGCGAGCATCAGGGTGTGGCGGGAAGGTGTGCCGCACCCGCGCGGCTACGGCTCCAACGCCCGCGTGCTCGGCCGCTACGTGCGCGAGCTGCGCGTGCTGCCGCTGGAAGAAGCCATTCGCCGCATGACTTCCCTGCCGGCCCAAACCTTCGGCCTCGCGGGCCGCGGCCTGCTGCGCCCCGGCTACGCCGCCGACCTGGTGGTGTTCGACCCGCTGACCGTGCAGGACCGCAGCACCTTCGCCCAGCCGCACCAGTACTCGGTGGGCATGCGCTACGTGCTCGTCAACGGGCGCGTGACGGTGTGGGAAGGCCAGCACGTGGGCACCCGCGCCGGGCAGGTATTGCGCGGGCCCGGAGCCACGCAGCACCTGCCCGGCGCTCCGGCTGGGAAAACGGGTGAGTCGCGGCGCTAACGTCCGTATAAGCTTACGCTGCCCAGGCATCGTTGGCCGATATGTGTTTGATAACGTCAGGCGTGGCTGTAAGAAGGCGTGATGAAGCCGGTTGGGGCGTCGACCAGCAACTTGCGCCGGGTCCCGGTCTGTAGTTCCATCACAAGGACCAGGGCCTGGGCGAACCCGTCCCCGGCAAAGGCCTTTCTGCAGTCGAAACGGTGGAACTGACCGGCATCAGCCTATCCAGCGTCAAGAGCTACTGCAAGCACCTGCGCGCCGCACTTACGTAAGCGTACGGCTCTTTTTGTCCTTATTGAAGGTGCCTTTGGAATGGGACGAAGGATACACTACTACCCCAATCTTCCTGTGACTAGTGTAGCGTTTTTACTCAATCGATACGCACGAAGACACCAGAGCAAGGAAAGCAAACAGTAGGATAAAATTGCCTTTTATTTGCTGCCCGTATCATCTAATGAATAGTACTGTTCATTCTTTCTACCTATTTCGTGCTTAGAACCCTCACTATCCTGCTATCATGCCTTGTTTGCGGGCTGGCTACGCCAGGAGTCGCGCAGTCCGCCCACCGTCGCGCCGCGCAGGATTCCTTGACGGCCGAACTGGAGACGTTGCGGAGCCAGGGCCATTTCAACGGCTTCGGGGTGGCCATCGTGACTGATCAGGGGGCGCTCTACCAACACGGCTTTGGCTACGCCGACGCAGAGGCGCGTACGCCCTACGATGTGCACACCCGCCAGCCCATTGCGTCGGTGAGCAAAACGGTGGTCGGGCTAGCCCTGCTCAAGGCCCAGGAACTCGGCAAGCTCACCCTGGACGACCCCATCAACCAGTATTTGCCCTTCCAGGTCGTGAACCCAGCCTTCCCCGACGTGCCGATTACGCTCCGGCAGTTGGCGAACCACACCTCCAGCATCCGCGACAACGACTACTACCTGAGCAATAACCTCTACCTCAAGCCCGGCCAATCCCTCACGGGCTTACCGCGGACCTTTCGGGAAGAGCAAACGTTTATCCCGGCGGATTCGGCGGTGGCCCTGCCCGTGTTTCTGCAAAACGTGCTGACCCCGCAGGGCAAGTGGTACCAAGCCACGAGCTTTCTGGCCCGTCGGCCCGGCGAACGGTACGAGTATTCCAACGTAGGGACCTGCCTGGCGGCGTACGTGGTGGAATTGGCCACCGGCCAGCCCTTTCCAGCTTTTACGGCCCAATATCTTACCCGACCGCTGCGCATGCGGGCGTCGGGGTGGAATGTTGGCAACGTCGATTTCGCCCAGTACGCGCGGCCGTACCAAGCCCCTGCGGTGCCCTTGCCCTATTACGCGCTGACCACCTACCCCGATGGCGGGTTGGTCTCGTCCGTGGCCGACATGAGTCGGTACTTACGCGAGCTAATTCGGGGCTATAAGGGTCAGGGCACGGTGTTGCGACCGGCAAGCTACCGCGACTATTTTCGCCCCCAGCTGACGGCCAACAATTTCGAGGAGCGCAACGAGCGCAACCCCTTCAGCGAATCCTACAACGTGGGCGTGTTCATGGGCTTTGGCTACACCGGCTTCATCGGCCATACCGGCGGCGACCCCGGCGTGGTGACGCTGCTGTTTTTTGACCCCAAAACCGGCATTGGCCGGCTGTTGATGATGAACACCAACTTATCCAGTAGGGCTTCGGAAGTCGCGATGTATGCCATTTGGAACACGCTGGCTAAATACGAGCACCGGTTGGGTCGATGATGAGTAAACAAGTTCAAGGCGAAAAGAGCGCCTTGGCGCTAGCCGTACGGTTTCGGTCAGTTACAGTGAAATGGCGTAGCGTAATTTTATCCCCCGCTGCTGCAAGAAGGCCTACAAGACCACTCGCTCCAGCACCCGCCAGCCGTGGCCGGGCACGGGCAGTGCCTCGCCGGTGGCGAATAGCAGCGGCTCACCGCTGAACACGTCGCGCCAGGTGCCGGCGGCTTCTTCGGGCAGGGTGACGTCGGCGCTGGCAGAATCAATGTTGATGGCGCAGAGCACGGCGGCCGCACCCTGCTCCCGCAGGAAGGCGTACTGCTGGGGGCCGCAGGCGAGGCGGCAGAAGTGGCTCGTTACGTCGCCATTGCGCAGGGCGGGGTGGCGGCGCTTGAGCTGCAGCAGGCGGGAGTAGAAGTCTTGTAGCGGGTAGTCCTGCCAGTCGATGGGGTCGCGGTCGAAGAACCGCAGGCGCTTGCGCAGGGCGGCTTCCTGGCCCGAATACACCAGCGGCATGCCGGGCAGCAGCACGGTGAGCACGGCGAAGGGCAGGGCCAGGGGCCCCAGCCGCTCGTACTCGGTGCCGTCCCAGCTGTTCACGTCGTGGTTGCTGGTGAAGTGCATCAGGTACACCGAGGGCGGGTACTTGGCCCGCTCGGCCGCTAAGTATTCATCGATGGCGTGCAGCGGCGCCTGGCCTTCGGCCACGTGGTCGAGCAGGTAATGCAGGCGCAGGCCGAAGGACATATTAAAGGCCTTTTCCAGCAGCTTGGTGTCGGAGTTGAAATTCTCCCAGCTCAGCCCGCCCGAGGGGTACAGCTCGTCCCACTCGGCCAGCATGAACACGGGCTTCACCGCGTCCAGCTCCAGGCGCGCTTCGTCCCAGAAGTCGGTGGGCACGAGGCCGGCCACGTCGCAGCGGTAGCCGTCTACGTCGGCCTCGCGCAGCCAATAGAGCAAGGCGTCGGTCATGTAGCGGCGCAGCGCGGGCTGGCGGTAGTCCAGGGCCACCACGTCGGACCAGTCGGGCACGGGCGGCAGCAGGTTACTGGCTTCGTCGCGCTGAAACCAGTCGGGGTGCTCGGTCACCAGCGGGTTGTCCCAGCTCGTATGGTTAGCCACCCAGTCGAGCAGCACCTTCATGCCCAGCGCGTGGGCCGTCTGCACGAGCTGACGCAGGTCGTGGAGCGTGCCGAACTCGGGGTTGACAGCGAAGTAATCCTGCACGGCGTACTGGCTGCCGAGCGCGCCCTTGCGTCCTACGTGCCCGATGGGGTGCACCGGCATCAGCCACACGATGCTTACGCCCATGGCGGCTAGCCGCGGCAGGTGCGCCTCGAACGCCCGGAACGTGCCTTCGGGCGTGAATTGGCGGGTGTTGACTTCGTAAATGGTGGCAGTGGCCGCCCACTCGGGGTGGCGCACCTGGAACAGGTGTTGGTCGGGGTGCGGCGGTAGAGCAGGCACGGCAGCGGCGGTGGGGAAGAAGGAAGAAACGAGCTGCGTGTACGCAAAACCGGCCCGGCAGGCCAATCGGGGGCGCGGCCCGGCGTCTAGTAACCAAAAGGAAAGCAGGCAGGCGGGCGGATAAATGTCGAGCTGTGTAAAACCTATGCCTGCGCGTGGTATTTTGCCCGGAATAATGTTAATAGATCGATATATGAATATTATATAATTAAGTCTTGTTCTTTTTCGTGATGTATCCGCTGCTTGCCTAGGAGTACCCTTGTTCCGACCCTGATTCCCACCCACTTCCATGAGTCAGTCCTTCACCCAACAACCCTCCTTACATGAAGCACCCGTTTACGCTTTTCCTCAAGCTGATGCTGCTCGCCCTGGCCCTGGGCACCGGCTTCACCTCAGGGGCCCAGGTATCGTATAGCCCGGTGGCGCTGACCCCCAGCAGCTACACCGCCGACATCGTGGCCAACGGCACCGGCCAAACCAAACCCCAGAATTCGACTACCGCCGATACCGACGGCGCCTATTATTACCTGATGGCGGTGGACTACACCACCTCCGCCGCGCCCTCCACCACCCACACCACGGGCCTGCCCATGAGCCGCACGCTTGCCAGTGCCGCCACCGCGGGCCTTTCCTTTGCCCTCGCCGACTACACCGCCAACAACGCCCTGCGCCTGGCGGCCAACGGCTCGACCGGAACCCTGGCCTTGGCCTCGCCGCAGGCCGCCGCCGAGGTGTACGTGCTGCTCACGGCCGGCAGCGGGCCCAGCTCGGCCAACCTGACGGTGAAATTCACCGACGGCAGCAGCCAGGATTTCGGCGCGCAGGCCGTGCCCAACTGGTTTCTGGGCGGGGCCACTCTGGCCGACAACGCGGCTGTGGCCTTCAACATCGGCGGGCGCGTGCAGAGCAACGCCACCGGAACGACCAACACCATTCAGAACAACGCCCCGGACCCGCGCCTCTTTCAGCTCAAGCTGGCGCTGGCGGGCGGCAACGTGCAGAAGCTCATCGAGAGCGTGCAAGTGACCAAACTGGACGGCACCGGCGTGATTGACGCCATGGCCGTGAGCGTGGGCTCGTACCCGGTGTGTTCGGCCGCGCCCGGTTCCCTGCAGGCAGTGGCCACCACTTCTTACGGCGGCAGCACGGCCCTGACCACGGCCTGCGCCTCCACCAATATCTACCTCGCGCTGACCGGTCTTCCGGCCCAGGCGGGCTACACCTACCAGTGGCAGCAGTCGGCCGACGGCAGCAACTTCGCCGACATCAGCGGGGCTACGGGTGCCGCCTATACGGCCACCGGCCAGCTGGCGGCCACGTACTACCGCGCCGTGGTAAGCTGCGCCTTCGGGGGAAGCAGCGTGGTATCGGCGGCCGTGCCGCTCACCCAGACGTGCTACTGCACGCCGCCGGCCCGCAGCAGCAGCAGCACCAGCTACACCAACGTGACGGCGGTGACGCTGCCGGGCGAGCAGAGCACGCTCAGCCACGCGCCGGGCACCATCAGCGGCTCGCCCTACTACGCGCTGTACCCGGCCAGCACGGCCACGCTGGTGGCGGGTAGCAACTACACCCTCACGGTGACGGTGCCGAGCAGCGCCCGGGCCTCGGCCTGGGTGGACTTCAACCAGAACGGCAGCTTTGAAGCCGGCGAGTTTTTTGTGCTGCGCACCAGCGGCGGCGCCATCTACGGCACGTCTACCGCCAACGCGCTGTCGGCCAGCATTGCCGTGCCCGCGGGGGCCACGGCCGGCACCGCGCGCCTGCGCATCCGCACCGACCTGCGCAGCAACACGGTGCTGGATACCTACTCCAACGTGTGCACCGCCACCCAGTACGGGCAGACGATGGACTATTACCTCACCCTGACGGCCCCGGTGGCCTGCTCGGGCACGCCGCCCAGCTCCGCGGCCACGGCCTCGACCAGCGCGGCCTGCCCCACCACGGGCTTTACCCTGGGCCTGACGGGCATTGCACCGGGCACCACGGGCCTGAGCTACCAGTGGCAGAGCCGGGTGAGCGGCACCAGCGCCTACACCAACCTGGGCACGGCCCAATCCACGCCCGCCTACGCCGTGAGCAGCCAGGCGGCCACCACGGACTACCGCGTGCTGGTCACGTGCACCAACAGCGGCCTTGCGCTGGCCTCCGACCCGGTGACGGTGACGCGCAACTACCTCAGCTGCTACTGCACCCCCACCGGCGTGCCCACCAACGAGTACATCACCAACGTGACCTTGCCGGGCAGCAGCGGCTTCGCCAACAGCAGCACCAACCCCGCCACTTCGCCCACCGGCTACAGCGACTACACCGGCCTGGCCAGCGCCACTACCACGCTTTACCGGGGCGTGGCCTACGTCAACGGGGTAAGCGTGTCGGTGCGCTCGAACGACACCGGCTCGACCGGCGGCATGTGGATCGACTACGACCACAGCGCCACCTTCGAGGCCAGCGAGTTTATTCCGCTGGGGTCTTCCGATGCCATTGCCACCATCGTCACGTTCACCAAGGACCTGACCGTGCCCCTGACGGCCGAGCTGGGCCCGACGCGTGTGCGGGTACGCTGGCGCAACGACCCCTTCGGCGGCACCGACGCCTGCTTTGCGCACGTGAACAGCACCACGAACTGGTACGGCGAAACCGAGGACTACCTCGTCACCATTGCCGACGCGCCCACCTGCACGGCGCCCCCGGCCACTGTGGCCGCCACGGCCTCGGTGAGCAGCGCCTGCGCCAACGGCTCGTTCAGCTTGGCCACCAGCAGCATCCCGACCAGCCTGGGTGGCTACACCTACCAGTGGCAGAGCAGCCCGGCGGGGGCCGGCGCCTTCGCCGACATCAGCGGCGCCACCACCAACCCCTACACCGTGACGGGCCAAACGGCCGCCACCGACTACCAGCTGATAGTCAGCTGCCAGTACGGGGGCACGCCGGTGACGTCGAACGTGGTGGCGGTGGGGCAGAACAGCTTCGACCAGTGCTACTGCGCGCCCGCGTCGACCAACGGCTGCGCCACCTACGGCGCCATTGCCAACGTGAAGCTCGGCACGCTAGACAACAGCTCGGGCTGCGCGGGCAGCACGTACACCGCCTTTGCGCCCACCGGCGCGGCCACCACCAGCCTAAACCTGGGCAGCACCGTCCCACTCACGCTGACCCTGGCCAACGCCAATTCCTATCGCTACGCCGTCTGGATTGACTTCAACCACAACGGCTCGTTCGACGCGACGGAGTTTGTGGCCAGCGGCACGCCCTCGACCAGCCTTACCACCACGGCCAGCATCGTGCTGCCGGTGGAGTCTGCCACGGTGCTGAGCGGGGCCACGCGCCTGCGCATCCGCACCAACGCCGGCAACGCGGCCTACGGCAACTTTGCCGCCGGCGACGCCTGCTCGGTGACCTACGACGGCGAAACCGAGGACTACACCATCACGCTGCTGGGCCAGACGCCGTGCAGCGGCGGGGCACCCACGGCTACGGCCGCGGCCAGCGTGGCCAGTGCCTGCGTCAACAGCCCGTTCACGCTTACGGCCGCCGTGCCCGGCAACGTGACGGGCCTGAGCTACCAGTGGGAAAGCAGCCCGGCCGGCGCCGGTACCTTTGCGCCCATCGGCGGGGCTACGGCCGCCACCTACGCCGTGCCGCGCCAGGAGGCTGCTACCGACTACCGCGTGCAGGTGACGTGCGCGGCCAGCGCCCAGACGCAGCCCTCGAACACCGTGGCGGTGGGCCAGGTCGACTTCCTGACCTGCTACCCGACGCCCGTCGTGGGCGACGGTACGAACGAGTTTATCCGCAGCGTGAGCGTGAACGGCAGCAGCGGCTTTACCAACACCACCGACGCCAACGCCAGCGGCGGCTACGCCGATTTCACCGCCAACCAAGCCATGACCACCACGCTCAGCCGCGGCAGCAGCTACCCGCTGCGCGTCATCGTGAAATCGAACAACGGCGGTTCGCAGGGTGCGCTCTGGATTGACTACGACCACAGCGCCACCTTCGACGCGGGCGAGTATTTCCGCTTTGGCCGCTCCAACCTCAACGGCTCGGCCGGCGCGTCGGTCACGCTGGACACGACCCTGACCATTCCGAACAACGCCACGGTGCACCTGGGCCCGACGCGCCTGCGGGTGCGCTGGCGCAACGGTGCCATTGCCGCCACCGACGGGCAGACGGCCGGTGCCACCGCTTGGTACGGCGAAACCGAGGACTACCTCATTACCCTGGCCGACGCCTCGCCGCTGCCGGTGGAGCTGCTGCGCTTTACGGCCACGCCCGGCCCAGCGGCCGTGCGCCTGGCCTGGGCCACCGCGACCGAGCGCAACAGCAGCCGCTTTGAAGTGGAGCGCCGCCTCGACGAGGCCGGTTTCCAGCGCATTGCCACAGTTGAAGCCGCCGGCACCAGCACCAGCGTCCGCAGCTACGCGCTGACCGATACCAACCTGCCCGCCGCGGGCAAACGCGCTTATTACCGTCTGCGCCAAGTGGATCAGGACGGCACGGCCAGCTACTCCGAGGTGCGCGCCGTGGCCCTGGGTACCGCCGGCCTCACGCTCTACCCGAACCCCACCGCCGCCGCGGCCAAGCTTACCGGGGCCGAGCCCGGCGCCGTGGTACAGGTGCTCGACGTGCTGAACAAAGTGGTCCTCACCGTGCGGGCCGACGCCGCGGGCACGGCCCAGCTGCAGCTGCCGGCCACCCAGGCCCGTGGGGTGTACCTGGTGCGCACCGGCCCGCACACCGCCCGCCTGCTGCTGGAGCGGTAAGCCCCGGCGTAGCCACGCGCATACAACAAAGCCGCCGAGCCCGGAGCCCGGCGGCTTTGTTGCGTTACTGCCGTTGTGCGTTTGCCCGGCGGCTCCGGTTCAGGTTCGAATTACGTCGGTGTCCACGGGCAGGTAGCCTAGCTGCCGGCTCATGCTCAGCACTTGGCCTTTGTGGTGGAATTCGTGGGTGAGCACGTGGGTGAACAGCTGCAGCGGCGTGAGCGGCAGCGGTTCGGGCCGGCGGGTCACGGTCAGCCATTCGGCCTGTTGCTCGTGGCCGGCGGCTCGGGCCAGAAACTCCGTTACCAACTCATCGACGCGAGCAAAGCAGGTGCGCAGGGCGGCCACGTCGGGCACGGCAGCCGGCTCGAAATAGCGGGGTGGAAGCTGCCGCGCCACCACGCCCAGCCAGTGGTAGTAGGTGTTGGCCATGTGCACCAGCAAGTCGCGGATGCTGCTGTTGTTGAAGGCCGGCAGCGGGGCTACCAAGTGCGCCGGCGTGAGGCTGGCGCAGTAGTCGAGCAGCACGCCCCGGGCGCTTTGGGTGAGGGCGTATTGCGCGCGGAGCAAGTCGTCCATGCAGGGGAAGAAAGTGGCAGAGAGGGCGGCGCTCAGTTAGTTTGGGGGCCACGCTCCAGCACGCGGTAACTGTGCGGCGGCAGGGGCAGGGCAGCGCCGGGTGCCAGCGTGAAGGTTTGGTCCACAAACACATCCTGGTAGGCGCCGCCCCAGGCGGCGGGCACCGGCAGCTCGCGCAGCTCCGGGCCGAGGTTCACGGCCACCAGCACGGCCTCGGGGCCGGCTGGGCGGTGGCGCACGAAAGCGTACACGTTTTGGTCAGCGGTGGGCAGGCGGGTAAACTGCCCGCAGGCGTCGCCGTTGGCCAGGGCGGGGTTGCGCTTTTTGAGCTGCAGCAGGCGGGTGTAGAAATCCTGCAGCGGGTAGTTGTTCCAGGGAATCGGGTCTTTGTCGAAAAACTTCAAGCGCTTCTGCAGGGCCGCTTCCTGGCCCGAATACACCATCGGGATGCCCGGCAGCAGGGCGGCCAGCACGGCTTGGGGCTGCACGTTGGGGCCCAGCCGCTCGTACTCGGTACCCGTCCAACTGTTGATGTCGTGCGAGGAGGTGAAGTTCATCAGGTACACGCCCGCCGGGTACTTGCGGCGCTCCGCCCGCAGGTAGGTATCGATGGCGGCCACGGGCTGCTGGCCGCGGGCCACGCTGTCGAGCAGGTAGCGCAGGCGCAGGGCGTAGGTGGCGTCGAAGGCTTTTTCGAGCAGGCGGGTGTTGGGGTCGAACTGCCCGGGCTGCAGAAAGGGTGGGTCGTGCAGCTCGTCCCATTCGGCCAGCATAAACACCGGCTTAAGGTGCTCCAGCGCGGCGCGGGAGCTGTTCCAGAACTCGGTGGGCACGAGGCCGGCCACGTCGCAGCGGTAGCCGTCCACGTCGGCCTCGCGCACCCAGTAGAGCAGGCTTTCGGTCATGTATTGGCGCAGCGCGGGCTTCGTGAAGTCCAGGTCAATAACGTCCTGCCAGTCCGATACCGGCGCCACAAACTGGCCCTGGGCATTTTTGGTGAACCACTCCGGATGCTCCCGGGCCAGCTTACTGTCCCAACTGGTGTGGTTGGCCACCCAGTCGAGGATGACGTGCATGCCCCGCCGGTGTGCTTCGGCTACCAAGTGGCGCAGGTCGGCCAGCGTGCCCATTTCGGGGTTCACGGCGCGGTAGTCCTGTACCGAGTAGTAGCTGCCGAGCGTGCCCTTGCGGTGTGCTTGGCCGATGGGGTACACGGGCATCAGCCACAAAATGCCCACCCCCATTTTCTGCAGCCGCGGCAGGTGCGCCTCGAAGGCCCGAAAGGTGCCTTCGGGCGTGTACTGCCGGATATTGACCTCGTAAATGCTGGCCTGTCGCGCCCAGGCCGGATGTTGGGTGGCGAACGGGGCCGCCACGGGCGGGCAAGCTGGGGCGGCGGTCCTGTCGGCCGGCTGCGACTGGCAGCCCGATAGCAGAGCCGCGGTCAACAGACCGGCCAAGGGCACAAGGGGAGTGGGGCGCATGGCTTAAACATACGCATTTGCCCGAGGGCTGCGCCCTGCCGCGCTGGGGATGCTGGCCTGTGAACGACTATCTGAATTGAGTAACCTGGCCTAACGGCGCCAGAACGCAATTACGATTTGGCAATCAGCTTTTGGGCAGGCTTTTCAATAAAGTAATACAAGGCAATGGACACCACATTTAACAGTAGAAACATGATGTAGTAGTTGGTGGTAATATGGTCTTCAATGAAATTGCTGAAAATACCCATGTGCACCAAATAAAAAGCGTAAGAGCTTTTGCCCAGCAGATCGAAGGTTTTGGATTCAAACAGCCGGCTAATCCAGGTGCGCTCGTATACCAAACCATAAAACGTGGCTGCCACCCCGATAGGAAGTATTAGATTGTTGATGGCAATGGTGGTATAATTAAACCAGCCCGAGCCGTCGACTGGGGACTGAATGAGGGCTAGCCCGATTAGGCACAGCAGGATCCACCCAAATCCGAGCGCGGTAAACAAGCCGTTGAGGCGTTGCTGATACGTGTATTTGTTTACAATCAATGCCAAGCCCATGCCGCACACGAATTCAACGCAACGCCCGAAGAACGTGTAGTTGAACAGGAAGCGGTAGTCGCCAAAAAAGCCGCTGAAGCGGTCGGGTGAGCCGATGAGCGCGACCAGCAGCAAGCCCGGCAGAGCAATTAGAAACGGAAAAAAGAAGATGCTCTTGCGGTTGCGCGCCAGCCAAAGCAGCAGGAAAGGGGCCGCGATGTAGAAGCACTCTTCGACAGTTAGCGACCAACCTTGCTTAATGCCCGAGGCTTTGATATCGATGAAGAAGCCCCGGATAAACGTGATATTGAATATCGGCACCAGAATTTTGGCGGCGCGGCTATACGTCGGCCAACCGTCCGAGGCATTGGGCTGCAAGTGCAGCGCCGAAACAATAAAGGTGCAAATCGTTAATAGGAAATACAGGGGGTAAATGCGCGCCACTCGATTGCGCATGTAATTAATAAACCACTTGGTGGAAATAGTAATTCGATCAATGTAGCGCGCTGTTATTAGAAAGCCACTTAATACAAAAAAGATGGTTACCCCAATGTGGAACTCCTGTACAATATCTCCGAGAAAATTAACTGAGACGTCGTTGGTGCGGAGGGGGTTGAAATGGTGGAAAAACACCATGTAAGCAGCCAACGCCCGAATGCCCGTTAGGGCTGGATAGTATTTCTTCGGCTTTGCCTTGGTTACAGAAGATCCGGCTGGTAAGACGACGGGCTGATCGAGTTGGGGTTGTTGCAAGTCGGTAACGGTTAGCGACGAAGGGATGATTAGGTTAGCTGAAAAACCCTCTCTAGCGACTGTAGCAGCAATTGACCGAGAGGGAATGGTCAGTAAATCAGCTAGCAAAAGTACCGCATTTCTTTTAACCCAAGCTGCTGGTTCAAGCCCTTTTTGTTACGGGCGACGTCCCTTGCCTGCTGGCCGTGTTGCTGAACGGTCCTGGGCTATCAATAATGCGAGAAGGTCCGTTCCGGACCTTCGGGCATGTTCTGTCGGATATTTACCTCGTAGATACTGACCTGTCGCGCCCGGGCCGGATGGGGAGGGTGAACGAAGCCGCGAATCGAAACTTGGCAGCAGAACCGTGGTCCGCAGGCCGGCCAAAAGCAGAAGGATGCTGCAGGGCTTGGACTGAACATGCGGATAATGCCTTTCGCTAAGTAGATCTCATAGTAGTTTAGTTCAGGCGCCTTAATGAGATTTTTGCTTCGGTAGATAAATGCTAAATATTTAATTATTTTTGTAATTAGCTAGTAATTAGATGAATTTAGGTAGATTGTATAAAAATTTGATTTTAGTTCAAAGATTAATAAACATTGATTGTGTATTTTATAGGTTACCTGATTTTTGCATAAAAATTATTATAATGTCATGCTTATACAGGTGGGTGATGAGCCAAAATTAAAATTTGCTAACATACTTTCAGATTGGTTTTGGTTATATTTTTTTATGATATTTTATTGTGAATGCCTTCGCATTAGATCTGATAAGCGTCAAAAGCATGATGGGTTGAGTATCTCTGTGCAGCTGAATCATATTTTTTAGTCACTCAGCTAGGCGTTGGATGGAATAATTCGGCAGGTTACGCTAATGCCTAGTTACTGTTTCGGCGGCATAAGGTACCCGCAGCCAGCGGTTCAGCGGTTGCTCTACCAGGTAGTACAGGGCAATTGCCAACAGGTTCATCAGGCCAAATACCACCCAGGAATTGGTGCTCACGTGGCCCTTTACACACTGCTGCAGCACGCCGATGTGGATGAGGTAGAATACGTAGGAGCTTTTGCCGAGTACCTGCAGCAGGCGCGTGCTCAGCAAGCGACGGAGCCAGGTGCCTTCGGTGAGCAAGCCGGCGTAGAACAGCACGATGCCGCCGGGCAGCACGACGTTGTTGAGCACCACGCCCCAGGGCGTTTCCTGCCCGAACTCGTCGGCGGGGCCGCGCACGGCTACCAGCGCAGCCACCACGGCGGCCAGCAGCAGTAGGCCGGCGCCGGTGAGCAGGCCCCGGGCCGGGCGCAGTTGGCCGCGGCGAAACCACAGGGCTAGCTGCACGCCCGCAAAAAACTCCACCGCCCGGCCAAAGAAGGTGAAAAGCAACATGAACAGGTAATTGCCAAACAGGCCGTGGTGCTCCAGCCGCCCCAAGGTATTGACCAGTACTGCGCCTACGCCTAGCAAGGCCAGCGGCAACAGCCACAGCAGGCGCGGGCGCCGGCGCAGCAGAGCAAAAGCCAGGGGGGCAAACAGATAGAAGCACTCCTCCACGGTCAGCGTCCAGCCCTGCGGAATGCCCGTGTACTTGTAGTCGTCGAAAAAGCCGCTGAGAAAAGTGACGTTGAAAAGCCAACTGTAAAACACGCTCGGCCCCTTGCTGAGGAAAAGGACAGCGTAGGTCAGCGTGGTCAGCAGAAAAAACATGGGGTAGATACGCGCTACCCGGTTGCGTAAATAGCGGCCCCACCAGCGGCCCGTCCACTGCTCGGTGCCGAAGTAGCGCAAGGTGATGAGGAAGCCGCTGAGCACGAAGAACAGCGGTACGCCCACGTGAAACTCGCGCAGCGCGTCGTCCATCCAGGTGCCCACGGGGTACGGATTGTAGTGGTGCAGGCACACGAGGTAAGCCGCCAGGGCGCGCACCCCCGTGAGGGCTGGCAGGTAAGTGCGGGCGGCGGTAGCGAAGGACGGAGAGCCGGCAATGACAGGAGCAGACATGGACGCGAGGACAGTAGCGTAACCGGCAAGATACGAGCCACCGCCGGGCTTGGCGACGCCGCGCAGGCGCGGTACCTGTATCTTAAATTGATCGGCAGGTACCAACTGCGGGAAACCAAGGTGCGGGCAGCACTCAAGCTGCTCAGCCCAATTGATGCGCAGCGGCGGAACCGAGCTCTGCCCGCTTGTGGATCAACAAGCGGGCAGAGCCAGTGAGGGCCAGTAGCCTGACACAATCCCACCCGCACTGCCTCGGCGTGGCGGAATCGAATTGCCGTGATGGCGAAGGCCGGTTTCTAGCCCGTAATTAAATGAATAGAAGGGCACAAGCTCGGCTGAGTTTGTGATTTGTGAGGGCCCGGAGCCCACTCGCCGTTACCGCTGTGCATACTGTCTATAGCTGCTGTCAGTATAGCTATTCAAAAAATAAGCTACTTTTTGTGATGTTTTTATTAAATATTATTTATTGGAAGGCGCTCTAAATATTTTGTTTAGTGGTTGTTCTATCGAATAATATAATCCAATGGCTAATAGGTTGAGTAGTACGAACTGCACTGGTATGCTAGTGGTAATGTACCGATTGATCAAGTATTGCAATAGTCCCATGTGTATCAAGTAAAACACGTAAGAGCTCTTGCCCAGTAATTGGAACAGACGAGTGCTTAGTAACGTGCGCAGCCACGTGTTTTCCGTTAGCAAACCGGCATACCACAGCGCCACTCCAAGCGGGAGTATTACATTGTTGACGAAAATGCTCATAGGCGATACTAAGCCATACGTGTGGGGGCCGCGTACCAAGATCATTAACACGATAAGCGCCAACAAGGCTACCGTGCCCGCTAGGGTAAGGAGGCCACGTTTGGGACGTAACAGCCCGCGTCGATACCATATTGCCAACTGAATTCCCGTAAAAAATTCAATAGCTCGGCCAAAAAAAGTGTAAAGTATCATGAACTTGAAATTGCCAAAAAGCCCATGAAAATGTAGTGGCGCTAATACAGCAACCAGCAAGCAGCCAAAACCAATCAGTCCCAAAGGCAATACCCACAACAGCCGAGGCCGACGGTGGAGTATAGCAAATGCTATTGGCGCAAAAAGGTAAAAACATTCCTCCACCGGTAGCGTCCAGCCCTGCATCACCCCGGTGTACTTGTAATCATCGAAAAAGCCGCGTAAAAAAGTGATATTTACTAGCCACGTACTCAATACACCTAGCCCTTTGTGTAAAAACTCGACGGCAAAGGTTAAAGTAGTCAATAGAAAAAACATCGGATAGATGCGCGCCATCCGATTGCGCATGTAGTTTTTCCACCAACGCGCATTCCAGCGCTGCGTTCCATAGTACCGTAGCGTTATTAAAAATCCGCTCAATACAAAAAAGAACGGTACTCCTACATGCAATTCTAGGAGCACATCGTGCAGAAAGCCAGTTATGCCTTGCCCAGCTTCAAGCGTATTTGAGTGGTGCAGGTATACCAAAAAGGCCGCAATGGCCCGTACGCCGGTTAGCGCCGGCAAGTAATTACTAACAACCTGACGTGCAGAACCAGTTGTTGAGGGAGGAGATACAACAGGAGACAAACCGGTTATCCTGAAAGTGAATTAATCGTTAAGAACTTGCTAATTACGGCAATTCTTGACCAAGCGCGGGTGCAGTCCAGTATTTCCATGGTAAATATCCAAATAAATCACTGTAAAATTGTTATTTATTGTGTAAAGTTTAAATTTAACATATAAAATATTACATTAAATAACCTGCAATAACTGCGCCTTGGCTACTTAAGCACGTGTCTGGTATTTGACAAGCCATTTCGCCCGGCATGCTGGGTGCTGTCAATGCATGACTTAAGCTTGAGGTTTCCAATACGATTTGAGTGCATACAAGAACATTGGTTAGCCACGCAGTATATGCGAGCGGACATCGTTGTTGGGCCTGATAGGGCTGTTCCATCTAGGTATTGGCAGGGCTGCCCGCCGCGCTAGCGAAAGTCGCGCAGGCGCTTTTTGCTCAGCTCGTAGCTCAGAATGGCCGGGATGTAGAAGGTCACATCGGCCAGCAGCTTGGCCAGCAGCACGCCCCCGGCAAAGTGGCCCAGCCACAGCGGCAGGTAGTACATCAGGGCCGGCCGGATAACGAAGGAGTCGGCTAGCTCGGCCAGGCCGAACTCTACCAGCAGGGCGCGGACGTTGCGGCCGAAAGTGGGCCAGCCGTAGGCGAGGCCGGCGGCGCGGCGCTGCCGGCGGGCCCGGTGCATGTCGGTGAGCAGGATGGTACCGAAGTAAAACACGTTGCCGGCCCAAGTGCCCACCAGCGCCGCCGTTACGCGGCTGCTCGTCAGCCACAGGGCCAGCGCAGCCCCGGCCAGGGTGGCCAGCAGCGAGAGAATTTCGGCCGGCAAGTAGCGGCGCAGCCATTCGCGGAGTTTGCGTTTCACGGGCGGAGCATTTCAGAGCGCGAACCAGCCCACTACGAAATACAGCAGCAACAGGACCGCAAACGCCGCGGCCAACGGCAGCACCGCCCGGCGCGGCACCAGCAGCAACAGCAACAGGGCCACGGCGGGCACCACCACGCCCACCAGCAGCGACACCTTCACGTAGCCCAAGCCGGTGTAGCGCCCAGCTAGCTCCAGCACCCGGATGTTGTAGTCGTAAAACCAGCGGCTGAGGGGTGCAAAGCGGCGGCGCGCCATCGTCAGCGCGCCGACCAGCAGGGCGGCGCCCAGCACCAACGGACCACCGAGGCGCGGACGGCGCAGGGCCAGCACCAGCAGCCAGCTCAGGGGCGTGAGCAGGCAGTACACCAGGATGTTGAGCTCCGGGTAGCTCAGGCCCGTAGCGCGGCAGGTAGCCACGAACACCCGCACGATGTCGTCGAACAGCTGCTGCATGGCGGCTCAGGGCTGGTCAGGCAGCACCACCAGGCGCTGCCGCTGCCCGGCCAGCTCGGCCCAGTACACGCCGCCGGGCAAAGGCCGGTTCTGCGCGTCGCGGGCGTCCCATGGCAGGGCATGAGTCCCGGCCGTGCCGTCGGTGGCGAAGGTGCGCACCGTGCGGCCCCGGCTGTCGACGAGGCGCAGGGCGGGCGCGTCGGTGAGTTGGTGCACGGTGTAGCGCAGCGTAGTGCGGCCGCGGACGAGGCGGTCGGTGGGGGCTTCCAGCGTCAGCGCGTCGGGGTCGGCGTGGCGGGCGGGCGTGGTGTCGAGGCGCAGGCCCTGCACCGTCAGGCTGGCGCGGTCGGCGGCAGCAGTCAGCGCAACGCGCAGGCGCAAAGCGCGGGCAGGGGCGTCGTATTGCCAGTCGCTGGCGGGCAGGGGGTGGCCGGCCAACAGCACGGCCGTGGGCGGGGCCGCCACCCGCGGCAGCAACAACTCAAGGACTTGCCGCTCCGGCTGCGCGGCGCCGCCGCGGGTAGCCGTAAGGCGGGCCTGCGAACCGACCACGACTCCCTGCAGGGTCAGCAGCTGAAAGGCCGCGGGCGAGGCCGTGCGGCCGTCATCGTCGTACACGGTGAAGGAGGTGGTGCCGGCGCCGGGGTCGGCGAAGTACTGCACGAGCAGGGTGTCGGCGCGGTACGCGGCGGTGCTCGGCCGGGAGCGCGTCAGCGGCACGAAGGCCCCGGCGCGCACCAACAGGGGCAGCTGGGCCAGCGGGGCGGGGCGGCCCACCGTCTGGCCGCCGGGCAGGGTTTCGTGGGAGTGGAAGTCAATCCAAGAGCCGGCGGGCAGCACCACGTTGCGGCGGCGCTGCCCGGGCTGCAGCACCGGCGCCACCAGCAGGTTGGGCCCGAGGAAAAACTGGTCGTTGACGTCGGTCAGCGCCGGGGCGTTGTCGCGCAAGAAGGCCTGGTGCTTGTTGGCCCGCAGCTTCTCGGCCCCCCAGGCGCTGGAGGCGGTGGTGTTCCAGTTCCAGGTGGGTGCGGCGGGCTGACGGGCGCGGTCGGCGTCGGGGTGGGCTTCGGCGCGCTTGGCCGCCGTGTCGGCCTGCCAATTGCCCGTTTCCTGCCAGGCATCGGCCAGACCCGCCGCCAGCTCCTCGGCCGATAGGCCCTGCTCGGCCTCGGCCTGCACCGCCGTGAGGCCGAAGTTCATGGGCCGGGTAAGGGGCGTGCCCGTCTGGCTGTTTTCCCAGGCCAGGGAATAGAGGTAGGGCAGCAGCTGGTAGCGCAGGCGCACGGCCGCGCGCACCCGCTCCTGCGTGGCGGGCGGCCACCAGTAGGGCTCGGGGGCAATGTCGCCGCCGCCGTGGGGGCGCAGCACCGGGCCCAGCGCCGCCAGCTGCAGCCAGCGGGTATATAGCTCGGGGTCGGCAATGCCCTGGGCAAAGCCGCCGGCATCGGAGTGCATGTAGCCCACGCCGCCCAGGCCCATGCTGAGCATGATGGGCACCTGCGCCTGCAGCCCGGCCCAGGAGCGGCTCACGTCGCCCGACCAGGGGAAAACGCTGTGGCGCTGCATGCCGGCCCAGCCCGAGCGGGCGAGGTTGAAGAGGCGCTCCGCGGGGTACTGGCGCTGGTAGCCTTCGCTCAGGATGCTGGCCCACATCTGCCCGTAACCGTTGTGAATGCGGCGCGTGGGGCCCGCGTCGTACACCATGTCGGCGGGCTGGTTTTCCGGCTCGCCGAGGTCCGTCCACCAGCCCTGCACGCCGTCCTGCTTCAGCCGGTCGTACTGCTGCCACAGCCACTGGCGGGCGGCGGGGCGGTACATATCCAGCAAGGTGGCGGGCCCGGCCCAGAAGGATTCCACGGTGTAGGGCCGGCCCTGGGCGTCGCGCCCGACCAGCCCCTGGCGGCGCACCAGTGCGTCGTGGCGGGAGGCGCGCATCACGTAGGGCTCCGAAATCAGCACGGTTTTGATGCCGAGCGAATCGAGGCGGCGCGTCAGGCGCCGGGGATTAGGAAAGCCCACGGGCTCCCAGCGAAAGTCGCCCTGCTGCCGGGTGCCGCCAAACCAGTAGAGGTCGAGCACAAGCGCGTCGAGCGGAAAGCCGGCCTGGCGCATGCGGCGGGCCACCTGGTACATTTCCTGCTCCGACTTATACCCGAAGCGGCTCTGAATCAAGCCTAGGCCCCAGCGCGGGGGCAGGGGCTGGCGGCCGGTGAGGGCGGTGTAGCGGCTCAGGATTTCGGCGTAGGAGTCGCCGGCCACGATGAAATAGCCCAGCGTGGTCAGCCCCTCGCCGCGGTATTCGAGCACGTTCTTGTTGGTGGCGCCCAGGTCGAGGGTGCCGGCCGTGTGGTGGTCGAAAAAGAGCAGGTAGCCCCGGCTGCTGAGCACCGTGGGCAGGGTCACGTTCAGTGTCGGTTCGCCGTTCTGGTAGCCGTAGTGGGCTTCGTTGTAGAGCGTGAGGCGGCGCCCGCGGCGGTCCAGCGGCAGGGCCCGGGAACCGGTGCCGTAAAGGTGCTCGGCGGGCTGCAGCCGAAACGAGACGCCGGTGCCGCCCGCCCCGCTGAGCTGCTCGAACGCGCCGCCGGCCTCGGCGGCCACCGTTTCGCCGTCGGCGCGCTGGTAGCTGACGCGCAACGGGTTTTTCTGGATGACGACGGTGTAACAGTCGTGGTGCAGTTCGAGGGCCGCGGGGGTGTCGAATACCCCGGCGCAGACATCCGGCCCGTACCGGGCCAGCGCAGCCTCCGGCGCCGGTCCGTCGCAGCCCGGCCGGCAATTGTGCGAAGCTGCCTGGGGCGCCTGCACCACGCTCAGCGAGGAATCGGGCCGCAGGGGCTGGCCGGCGGGGTAAAACTCCACCCGCACCACGCCCGCGGCCCAGGGGCGCACGCGCAGGGTGCCGCCCTCCGTGCTGCGGATGGTGAGGATGCCGCGCTGGTACAAGTGGCTGCGGTAGCGGCCGAGGGCGCGCACCGGCGCGGGCGTTTCCGGCCGGCCAAACGGGTCTTGGCCGGGCGGACCGCCGCCTTCGCGCTGGGCCAGGGCGGGCCGGGCGAGGGCGGAAAGCCCCAGGCACAGGGGCAGCAGGTGGCGGACGAAAGCGGGCATCGGCGGGGCAGGGGAGCGGTAGCGCCGCAAAATAGGGGTTTGGCCACGGCCGCGGCGCCCGGTTTCCAGAGCGGCTGCGTCGCTTAGAACGCACCCCTAAGCGCGGGCTGGAGAGGTTAGGCGGCGGTCAGGCGGAGTCTGAGCGAAGTTTCCGCTCCGCCGAGCAGTGGAAGTACTACCGGTCATCAGCGCGCGAAAGGGTATAGCCTTCGCTCGACCGGACCGACTAACGGCGTTTTCAGTGACAACCCCCACGCTCTGATCGGGCGGCTGCCCGGCCCGGAAGCGCGGCAGGACGGGGCGTGACGGCAGCGGAGCTGGCAGGAAGTAGGACATTTTTATAGTTTCGCAGGATTCGATTGTTAATCTGCGGCTATGAAGCACTACCTGTACTGCCTGCTCGGCCTTAGCCTGGGCGCCCCGCTGGCGGCTCACGCCCAATCCGTCGGCATCGGCACGACGGCCCCGGCCAGTTCGGCCGCCCTGGAAGTGAGCAGCACCAGCAAAGGCTTGTTGCTGCCGCGCCTGAGCACCGCCCAGATGAACGCCCTGGCCGCCCCCGTGCCGGGGCTGCTGATTTACAACACCACCCTCAACAAGTTCTACGGCTACGGCCTCGGCACCAGCCCCAGCAGCTTTGGCCAGCCGGTGCAGAACATTGGCTTGGCCTCCATCACGCCTGGGCAGAGCTTCACCGCGCCGGCCAGTGGCGGGCTGAGCGAAATCGGCGTGTATTTCTCCAACGGCAGCTCGTCGACCCTGGTGGAGACGGTGACCTGGAGCGTGTACGCCGGCGCCGGCACCGCCAGCGTGCCCCTGCTGACGCAGACGCAAGAGGTGATTTTGCTCGGGAGCAGCCCGCGGTTGGTCACGTTCACGCTCCCGGCCAATAGCGTAATGCTGACGGCGGGGCAGCAGTACACCGTGGCCTTGCAGTACGCCAACGCCGCGCTGCAGCCCATGATTGCCGGGGCAAATCCGTATGCCGGGGGGACGTTCTACTCGGGCGCCACCCCAAGCGCCGCCCTGGATCTGGCGTTTACCGTCAGCTACCTGCCGCTGCAGTGGGTGCCGCTGCACTAGCCCAGCAGGCCGCCCCGACGGCCGCGGCAAGGGCCTGAACTGGGGCTGCTCGGCCGCGCCGCCGCTGGCCCGCCCGACCGGAAGGCGTCGCCGGGACGTAAAACTTCGGCCCGCCGGCCTAAACCTTTTGCCCGAGCTGGCTGTCCTACCAAGCTGACGAGCCCCGCGGGGCCGCCCGAAGACCGAGCGTTTATGCGAATTTTCCAGTGGTGGGGGCTGATGAGCGCGGGCCTGCTGGCCGGCGCCCCGGCCGCTGCACAGTCCACCGAGGCCGAGCGGCTGGTGGTGCCCGACAGCCTGCACCGGCCCACGCCGCCCGAAACCGACCTGCCCGATGTGCTGCGGCGCGCCTTTCCGCGCCTCATTCCCGCCCGCGACACCACCCCGCCCGCGCCCGGCCACAAGTACATCGTGGTGCTGCCCGTGGTGAGCTACTCGCTCACGACGCGCGGGCTGGTGCAGCTGACCAGCAGCACGGCCTTCCGGGAAGAAGACGCCAATATGTCGAGCCTGGTGGCGGCGCTGACCTACACCCAGAACCGGCAGCTGATTCTGAACGCGACGCCCTCCATCTGGACCACCGGCAACCGCTACAACCTGGTGGGCGACTGGCGCCTGATGCGCTACCCGCAGGCCACCTACGGCCTGGGCATGCACAACCGCCCCGCCGATGCCGTGCAGATGAACTACGACTACCTGCGCATCTACCAGAGCGTGCTGCGGCAGCTGCGCCCCAACCTCTACGCCGGCCTGGGCTACCAGCTCGATTACCACTGGGACATCCGCAGCGCGCGCAACGAGCAGCCGGTCAGCAGCGTGTCGGAGTACCGGCGCGGGGTGCGGGGCCGTTCCGTGTCGTCGGGCCTGGCCCTGACGGCTCTCTACGACTCGCGCGGCAACGCCATCAACCCGCCGGCCGGCGGCAGCTACCTCAGCCTGCAGCTACGCCCCAACTTCCGCCAGCTCGGCAGCGACGCCGCCTACCAGTCCCTGCTGGTGGATGTGCGCAAGTACCTGCGCCTGCGCGAAGGTTCGCGCAATGTGCTGGCGCTGTGGTCGTACAACGCCTTCGTGTTCGGCAACGGCGCGCCCTACCTCGACCTGCCGAGCACCGGCTGGGATATGTACAACAACACCGGCCGCGGCTACATCCAGGGGCGCTTCCGGGGGCAGGGCCTGCTCTATACCGAGGCCGAGTACCGTTTTGGCATCACCCGCAACCGCCTGCTCGGCGGGGTGGTGTTCGTCAACGCCCAGAGCGCCTCGGAGCCCGGCGGGCACCGCTTCGAGCAGGTGGCGCCGGCCGGCGGCGTGGGCCTGCGCCTGAACATGAACAAGCTCTCCCGCACCAATCTTACCGTGGACTACGGCATCGGCCGGCAGGGCTCCCGCGGGCTGTGGTTCAACTTCGGGGAGGTGTTTTAACCTGGGCAGTAAGCACCCGGAACGGCCTGCCAGGCGCAGCCGGAGCCGCGCTACTTATGGCAATTCCCGTCGTCAGCATCATGCGGCAGCGGGGCTTCGACAAGCGGAAGCCCGAACGAGCCGGGCGGCCTAGAAGCCTCGGGTTGGTTTTGGGGGTTACTGTTCGCTGACCCTGGGTGGCCTGCGCAGTTAATGTGCTTGTTTGCTTTGCATTCAGCCGGCGCAGTAGAAAATGCGACGGCCGCAGGCAACCCCGCCGGCCGCCCTGGCGAGTACGGAGACAAAGTTGCTTGCGGGAGCCGCAATTTCGGGCTGGCGTGCTGCCGGTTCGGCCCGGGGTGGCGGCTCCGGCGAAGCCACTGGCCTTGGCCAGTTCGGTGAGGTGCGCCGGCAGCGGCACCTGGCAGCTTGCCTGTTGTCCCGAGTGCACCGGGGCGGCTTTCTGGCGGCCGACCGGCGCACCGGTGGGCGGCTCCCCTTTCCGTTCACGGCTGTTTCCGGGCGCACGGTGCCCGGCCGCTGCTGCTGTGCCTAGGCCTGCGGGCTCCGGCGTAGCAACAACGCGGGCCTTGTTTCCTCTCTACCCCAACATGAAAAACCTCACGCGGCTGCTGCTCGTGCTGCTGGGCCTGACGGGCGCGGCGGCCCAGGCCCAAACCAAGTTTCAGACCCAGGCGGGCACCATCAGCTTTTTTTCCTCCACGCCCATCGAAGACATTGCCGCCAAGAGCACCCAGGCCAGCGCCGTGGTCGACGCCGCGACTGGGCGCCTGGCCTTCAGCGTGCCCATCCGCTCCTTTGCGTTTCGCAACGGGCTGATGCAGGAGCACTTCAACGAAAACTACCTCGAATCGGAGAAATACCCCAAAGCCACGTTTACCGGCGCGGTGCTGGGCTGGAATCCCGCCCTGCTCGCGGCCGCCGGCCCGCACGCCGTGCAGGTGGAAGGCAACCTAACCATCCACGGCGTGACCCACCGCGTGCGGGTACCCGGCACCCTCGAGCAGCAGGGTACGCGCCTGCTGCTCAATGCGCGCTTCAGCGTGCAGCCCGCCGATTACCACATCGAAATTCCTGCCTTGGTGCGGGACCACATTGCCAAAACGGTGGAAGTGAACGTGGCGGCCAACTGCCTGGGCCAGTAAGCCGCCCGCCGACCCGCGCGGCGGACACCGGGCTAGTAGCCCGCCGCCGTGTCGTCGCCGCGCGGGTCGGCGCCGCCGCGCAGGGTGCCGTCAGGCAGCCGCTCGATGGCGTCGATGCGGCCCCAGCGGCCGCGTGGGTTTAGCTTGTAGCCCCGGCGCGTCAGCTCGGCTTCGGCGGCGGGCGCGAGGGCCCCGGCTTCCACGTCGATGTAGTCGGGCAGCCACTGGTGGTGCAGGCGCGGGGCGGCCACGGCCTGCTGCGGGTCTTGGCCGTAGTCGAGCACGTTCAGCGTGGCCTGCAGCACCGAGGTGATGATGGTGCTGCCGCCGGGTGTGCCCACCACCAGCCGCAGCTGGCCTTTCTCCGTGATGATGGTCGGCGTCATCGAGGAGAGCATACGCTTGCCGGGCTGGATGGCGTTGGCCGTGCCGCCGGTCACGCCGTAGGAGTTGGGCACGCCGGGCTTGGCCGAGAAGTCGTCCATTTCATTGTTCAGCAGAAAGCCTGCTCCGGCCACCACCACTTTCGAGCCGTAGGCCCCGTTGAGCGTGGTGGTGCAGCTCACCGCGTTGCCCGCAGCGTCCACGATGCTGTAGTGCGTGGTCTGGTCCGACTCGTAGCCCGGCAGCCCGGCGCCGGCCGCCACCTGGGCTGAGGGGGTGGCTCCGCTAGCCGGCGTGACGCCCGCCATGCGCTGCTTCAGGTAATCGGGCGCTAGCAGCTGCGCCACCGGCACGCGGCCGAAGTCCGGGTCGCCGAGGTAGGTGGCGCGGTCGGCGTACACGCGCCGCTCGGCTTCGGTGATGAGGTGCACGGCATCCGCGGAGTGCCAGCCGAGCTTGCGCAAATCGTAGGGCTCCAGCATCTGCAAGAGCTGCAGCAGGGCCACGCCGCCCGAGGAAGGCGGGGGCATGCTGATGACTTCGTACTGGCGGTAGCGCCCGCGCACCGGCTCCCGCCACCGGGGCTGGTACTGGTCGAGGTCCTGCTGGCTGATCAGGCCGTGGCCGCGCTGCATTTCGGCCAGTAGCAACTTGGCCGTTTCGCCTTGATAGAAGCCGGCGCGGCCCTGGTCGCGGATGCGGCCGAGCGTGGCGGCCAGAAAGCGGTGCCGAATGGTGTCGCCGGGCTGCCAGGGCCGGCCGGGGCGCACGTACGCGTTGGGCAGCGTGCCAAACTCGGGCACTTTCACTTCCGCGTGCAGCGTGGGCGACACGTCAGTGCGCTCGTAGCGGCTGCCGGTCTGCACTTCCGTGGTGATGAACGTGGTACCGTTCAGCCCCTCGGCTTCCCTGGGCGTCAGCGCCAGGCCCTTGGCCGCCAGCTCCACGGCCGGCTGCACCAGCTCGCGCCAGGGCAGCTTGCCCAGCTTCTGATGCAGGGCCCACATACCGGCTACCGTGCCCGGCACGCCCGCCGCCAGGTGGCCCAGGGTGCTCCGGTCCGGCACCACGTTGCCCTGCTGGTCGAGGTACATATCCCGCGAGGCCTTGGCCGGGGCCGTTTCCCGGAAGTCCAGCGCCCCCACCGCGCCATCGGCCCCGCGGTACACCACGAAGCCGCCGCCGCCGATGTTGCCGGCCGCGGGCAAACTCACCGCCAGCGCAAACTGCACGGCAATGGCCGCGTCGTAGGCGTTGCCGCCCCGGCGCAGCACCACCAGCCCGATGCGCGTGGCCTCGGGGTGGGCCGATACGACCATGGCCTGCCGGGCCGTGACGGGCGCGGCGGCCGGGGGCAGGGGAGAAGCAGTGGACGTGACGGTGGCAGCCGGGGCCGCGGCGCGCTGGCAGGCCGGAGCCAGCCCGAGCAGCGCAATCAGCCCGAGCGGGAGCAGGGAACGGTGGAGCATATGCAGCCAAGATACGGCCGTCGGTGTTGTTGGTCGTAGAACTTCGGCAGAAGCCAATGCGGCCTTGTCAGCGTGCTACAAAACGGCCCGCGGACGGCTGCGCCGCTCGGCGGCAGCTCCTGCCTTCGATATTTGCCCCGGAAATGCGCCACCGTTACTGCCCGCCGTTGTTTGCTCTGGCTTCGCTGATCTGGCTGCCCGCCGCGGGCAGCGCGGGCCAGGCGCTGCCGCCCAACCTGCTGCTCGACGACACCTTCGACGACAACCGCCAGGGCTGGCGCACCGGCCGCACCGACAACGGCACCTTCAGCCTGGAAGGCGGCGCCTACCGCTTGCAAAACCAGCAGGCCGTGAGCCTGACCTACCAGCAGCTGCCGCTGAACACCGCCGCCGATTATGCCTTGGAAGCCACCGTGCAGCAGCGCGGCGCGGGCCGCGGCGGCCTGTACTGGGCCGCCGCCGACGAGGACAACGGCAACGTCTTCGCCCTCGAAAACGACGGGCGCAGCGTGGTCATCGGGCGCTGGCAGAAGGGCAAGTGGGAGGAGCTACACCCCGCCGCGGCCCTGCCCGCGGCCGCGGCCGGCGCGGCCCACGTGCTGCGCGTGCTGGTGCACAACGGCGCGGCCAGCTATATCGTCGACGGCCAGGAAGTGTGGACGCAGTCGGCCGCCCGCACCTTCGGCACCGGCGTGGGGCCCTACGCCAGCCGCGCCACCGAGCTGCGCCTCGACCGCCTGCGCGCCTGGCACGTGGCCCGCATCCGCCTCGCCCCCGACGTGCCACTGACCCTGGAGCGCACCGCCCTGGGCGCGGCCATCAACGAGCCGCGCACCCGCGAAACCAACCCCCGCGTGAGCCCCGACGGCCGGCAGCTCTACTTCGCCCGCGACGTGCAGCAGGGCGAGGCCCAGAACCTCGACATCTTCGTGGCCCAGCGCCAGCCCGACGGCCGCTACGCGGAGGTGCAGGCCATCGGCCACCCGCTCAACAACGAGGGCAACAACGCCGTGGAAAGCATTACGCCCGACGGCAACACGGCCCTGCTCATGAACCTCTACGCCCCCGACGGCCGCAGCCGGCCCGAGCGCGGCGCCTCCCTGGCCCGCCGCCGCCCCGACGGGCAGTGGGGCGTGCCCGAGCCGGTGCGCTTCCGCGCCCTGCCGCCCGCCGCCCAGCGCGCCGACTACTTCCTGGCCGCCGGCGGCACCACCATGCTGCTGGCCCTCGATGCCCCGAGCCACCCGCAGAAATGCGACCTGTACGTGAGCCACCTCACCCCGCGCGGCGACTGGACCGAACCCAAGCCCCTGGGCCCGACCATCAACACGCCCGGCGACGACTACGCGCCCTTCCTCGCCCCCGACGGCAAGACCCTGTACTTCGCCTCGGGCGGCCACCCCGGCTTCGGCGGCGACGATATTTTCGTTTCGACGCGGCTGGACGAGACCTGGACCAAGTGGAGCGAGCCGCTCAACCTCGGCCCGGGCATCAACACCCTGCAGGACGACGGCTACTTCTCGGTGACGGCCGCCGGCGACTACGCCTTCTTGGTGGGCAGCAACGAGCAGGGCGACTACGACCTGTTCCGCGTGACGCTGCCGCCCGCGCTGCGCCCCAAGGCCACCGTGCTGCTGCGCGGCCGCGCCGTGGATGCCCGCAGCGGGCAGCCGCTCCCCGTAGCAGCCGACATCAAAGTGGAGCTGCTGCCCAAAAACACGCCCGCCGGCCAGGCCACGGCCGCTACGGCCGGTAAGTTTCAGCTGACGTTGCCCGGCGGGGCCAGCTACCAGCTGCGCGCCTCCGCCCCCGGCTACCTGCCGATGACGCAGGAGCTGGACCTCACGACCAGCACCCAGTACGGCGAAATCAGCCGCGACCTGCCGCTGACGCCTCTCTCGGCCGGGCAGCGCATGGCCCTGAACAACCTGTTTTTCCAGCAAAGCAAGGCCGATATCCTGCCCACCTCGCGCCCCGAACTGGACCGCCTGGTGCAGGTGCTCAAGGACAACCCCGAACTGCGCATCCGCCTCGAAGGCCACACCGACAACCAGGGTGACCCGAAACTGAACGTGAAGCTCTCCGAGGAGCGGGTGCAGCACGTGCAGCAATACCTGGTGGCCCAGGGCATTGCGGCCGAACGCCTGCAAACCATCGGCTACGGCGGCGCGAAACCCGTGGCGCCCAACGACAACGAGTACAACCGCCGCAAAAACCGCCGCGTCGAACTGGTGGTGCTGGAGTAGCAGGCGGACCGGCCTTGTGGCTTTTTAGTAATAGAACGTCATGCTTCGACTGCGCTCAGCATGACGACCTTTTGGCGCTGTTCTCACGTCATCCAACGTCAGCCTGCGAGATGTCTCGACAAGCTCAACATGACGTTCTGCTCGTAACTCGGACCGAAACAGCCCCTACGCAGTGGTGCCGCCACAGCTGGAGCCGGCGCCGGCCGTGCAGCCGTAGCAGTGCTGGTTGACCACCACGGCGCGCTCGGCCAGCCGGGCCGCGTCGAAGTCGCGGATGTGGCGCACGGGGCTGGCCACAGTCAGGTCGAGCATCTGGTTGAAGTCGCAGTCGTAGAGTTGCCCGTCCCAGCCCACCGAAACGGTGCTGCGGCACATAACGCCGGCGGCGGCGCCGGGGTTGAAGGCCGTTACCAGCTTTTCCATGTAGCCCGCGTAGTTGCCCGATTCGATCAGGTAATCGAGGTAGCGGCTGACGGGAATGTTGGTAATGGCGAAGAGCTGGTTGAACACGATGCCGTGGTCCTTGAGCAGGGCCCGTTTGAAGTCCCGCTCCAGCCCGGCCTGCGACGACGGCATAAACGCCCCGGCGGGGTTATACACCAGGTTCAGCGTCAGGCCGCTGCCTTCCTGCCCGTAGCCCACGGCGTTGAGCATTTTCAGGGCCCGGATGGAATCCTCAAACACCCCGTCGCCGCGCTGCCGGTCGGTTTTGCTGGCGTTGTAGAAGGGCAGGGAGCTGACCACTTCCACGCCGTGCGCCCGGAAAAACTCCGGCAGGTCGTGGTACTTCTTGTTGGCCACGATGATGGTCAGGTTGCAGCGCACGATGATGTGGCGGCCCAGAGCGTGAATCTGCTCCACAAACCAGCGGAAATCCGGGTTCATCTCGGGCGCCCCGCCCGTCAGGTCCACCGTCGGAATGTCGCTTTGGGCCAGCGCATCCAAGCAGAGCTGCATGGTCGCGCGGGTCATGATTTCCTTGCGGTCCGGCCCGGCGTCGACGTGGCAGTGCTTGCACACCTGGTTGCACATCTTGCCCACGTTTACCTGCAGCACCGCCGGGGTCAGGGGCCGCAGCGGAAACAGCCCGGCCTCGCGCATTTTGTGGGCGAAGGGCGGCAGGTGGGCGCCCTCGGCCTGGTCGGGCCGGAGCACGGTGAGCTGGTAGGCCGGGTCGGCGAGCAGGCTGCCGGTGGCTTTGAGGGACTTGATCATGGAGAAAAAAAGGCTGCAGCCAGGGGCGCGGCACTGGCAGGTACACGATAGGAACTGCCGGTGGGCCGCTCCCGGCTGCTACTACCTACGCAATCCGGCCGGTTGGCAGATGTGGGCGCGCTGCTTATTCGTACAAGTTACGCAGCCGGCGCAGACTCCGCCGCACCACCCAGTCGCCGAGGCCGGGCAGCAGCGTGTGCACCAGCACGATAAGCCTACCCAGGGCCGAAATAACCGTGCGCTGCCGCCGCTGCTGCACGTGCCGCACGATGATGCGGGCCACCTCGGCCTGGGTTTTCTGCCAGCGCGGGGGGCGGTGGGCAATGGGCACGGGCTGGCCCTGGGCGTCGAGCACGCGCTTGTCGGGGTCGTTTTGGGTGAAGCCGATGTGCACGACCCCGACGTGCACCCCCGTCTCGGCCAGCTCCAGGCGCAGGGTGTGGGCCAGGTTGGCCAGGGCCGCCTTGCCCGCGCAGTAGGCCGAGCCCGAGGGCATGCCGTTCAGCGCCGAAATCGACGAGATGAACGTGACGCTGCCGCGGCTGGCCACCAGGTGCGGCAGCGCGGCCTTGAGCGGAAACACCGAGCCGTACACGTTGCTGTCGAGCACCCGGCGGAACACCTCGGGCTGCATGTCGGCGAAGTAGGCCCGCTGCGAGATGCTGGCGTTGGTGATGAGAATGTCGAGGCGGCCAAACGTCGCCAGCGTCGCGGCCACCAGCCGTTCACAGGCCGCGTAGTCGGTCACGTCGGCCACGCAGCCGGTCACGCGCAGCCCTTCGCCCCGGAGCAGCGCCTGGGTGCGGGCCAGGCGCTCGGGGCAGCGGCCGTTGAGCACCACGGCGGCGCCCAGCTCGCCCAGCACCCGCGCCGTCTCGCGCCCGATGCCCGACTCGGAGCCGGTGACAAGGGCCACGCGCCCGGCCAGCGGACCGGGGCGGCCGGCGGTTGGCGCCGTGGTAAGTAGATCAGACATAGCCGTGGGCAGAAAACCAGGCGTCAGCGTCGGCTACGGCCTGGGCAATGGGCGTTTGGGGCAGGGCCAGCTCGGTGCGGGCCTTGGCGGCGGTGAAGTAATGCCCGTCGTTGGCCACGGCAACCATGGCCGCGTTCAGCGCCGCCGGGCGGCCGGTGAGGCGGGTTTTCAACTCGCAGAGGCGGCCGTAGAGCGTGGCCAGCGCCGGCGGCAGCGGCCAGCGCGGCGGCGCCACGCCCAGCACCCCGGCCATCAGGTGAAAGGCCTCGCGGAAGCTCAGGTTTTCGTGACCCAGGATGTAGGATTCGCCCTGGCGGCCCTGGGTAAGGGCGTTGACGGTGGCCACGGCCACGTCGCGCACGTGCACGTAGTTTTTGCCGCCGGCGGGGTAGGCGGGCAGCTCGCCGCGGCGCAGCGCCAGCAGCAGGGCGTTGGAAGTGGGCTTGGCGTCCTGGGGGCCGAGCATGAACGTGGGGTGCACCAGCACGGCGGGCAGCTCGTCTTCGGCCGCGGCGCGGCGCACCAGCGCGGCGGCGGCCAGCTTGCTTTCCTGGTAGTCGAGGCCGTAGCGGGGGCCGGCGAAGGAGCGGGTTTCGTCGCCGGGCTGCTGCCGGGTGCCAAACGCGAAGTCGATGGCCGTGCCCACGTATACCAGCCGCCGCACCCCGGCCCGGCGGGCCAGGCCCAGCACGGCCTCGGTGCCGCCGTAATTGGTGGCCCACACGGCTGGGTGGCGGGCCGGGTTCACCTGGGCCAGCGCCGCCGCGTGGATGATGTAGCCGCAGCCCGCAGCGGCCTCGTGCAGGCTGGCCGGCTGCGTCAGGTCGCCCTCGGCGCACTCGATGGGCAGCGCGGCCAGCGGCGGCAGCGGGCCCGGGCCGCGCTGGGCCTGGCCCGGCCGCAGCAGGGCCCGCACCGGGTAGCCGCGGCCGAGCAGTTCCTGCACGAGGTGGCGGCCCAGAAAGCCGTTGGCGCCGGTAACCAGGACGAGCGGCAGCATCAGCGGTAGTTCAGCAGGGCCTGGTAGGTGCGGGCAATGCGCCGGGGCTGCACCTTCAAGAAGAACATGGAAAAGGCCGTCAGGTTGGCCAGCTGCACCCGCAGCCAGCCGTTGGTTTCGTACTTGCGGGCCGACACGAGCACGTCCTGCGGCACGATGTAAAACGGGGCTACCCGCCGGATGCGCCGGATGATGTCGAAGTCCTCCATGATGCAGTAGTGCTCATCGAAGCCGCCGAGCTGCTCGAACAGGGCGCGGGTGATGAACAGGGTCTGGTCGCCGCCGCGGCTCATCAAGCCCGGAAAGCGGGTGCCGTAGCTGTTGAGGCGCAGCAACGGGTGGGGCGAGTCGAAGCGGAAACGGTAGCAGCCGGCCGGAAACCCGTCGCGCACGGCCCGGCGGATGGTGGTGACGTAGCCGGGGTGCACCCGTACGTCGGCGTGCACGAAGTAGAGCAGTTCACCGCGGGCGTGTTGGGCGCCGTGGTTCATCTGGGCGGCGCGGCCGGGCCGGGGCGCGGGCAGCACGGTGGCGCCCGCCTGCCGGGCCGCCTCGGCCGTGCCATCTGGGCTGGCCGCGTCCACCACGATGATTTCCACCTCGCCGGTCGGGTCGTGCTGCCGGAGCGTGCGCACCAGCTGCCCGATGTGGGCGGCTTCGTTGTAGGTGGGAATGATAACGCTGATGTGCATGGGGCAGGAAGTTAAAACGCTTCGCCGACGGTAAGATACAGCCCGCTGGAGTGGCGGCCCAGGCCGTAGTCGACGCGCAAATTCAGGTGCTCCCGGCGGTTCAGGGTGAAGCGCAGGCCCGCGCCGTAGGCCGTTTTGGGCTGGTTGAGCCGCAGCAGCCGGGCGTCGTCGCCGAGTGCGCCCACGCCGCCGAAAGCCACGGCCCCGAGGCGGCGGTACACGTCGAGGCGCAGCTCGGCCTGCAGCAGGGCGGTGTGCTGGTCGCGGTAGCGGCCCTCGTAGTAGCCGCGCAGGCGCCGGGTGCCGCCCAGCAGCGAGAGGGCATTGAACGGGGCCGTGCCGCTGGTAAAGCTGGCGACGTAGTTCAGGGCCAGCACGGCGCGCCGGCCCAGCGAATGGTAGCTGGCCACGTCGGCGGCATAGCGGCTAAACCGGGTGGTGGCCCCGCCCGGGCCGGCCCCCACGGCCCGCTGCCGGGGCATAAGGGTGATGTCCGCCACCAGCCCGCGGCGGGGGTAAATCACCCGGTTGCGCGCGTCGTAGAAAATGCCGAGGCCCCCGCCCGTGAGGCGGCTGCCCCGGCTGCCGGCCACGGCGCCGCGGGCCAGCAGGCCGCCGGCCTCGGTGGCGGTCAGGCGGTAATCCTCGTATTGGTAGCGCAGGCCGGCGTAGAGCCGGCCCCGTCCGAGCCGGGGCCACACCCGCCGGAAGGCATTGAGCCGCACGCGGGGAAAATGGACGCCGTACAGCTCGCGGGGCGCCGACTGCGGGCCCGCGCCGAAAAAGTAGTAGGTGTAGCGGTAGTAGCCGGCCTCGCCGTAGGCGTAGTAGCGGTTGTGGTCGTAGAACAGCTGAAAGGGCAGGTAGAGCAGCAGCTGGCGGTTTTGGGTGTAGGCCGCGCCCACCGTAAGCTGCGAGGGCCGCGCCAGCGAGTCGCCCGCGTCGCGGGCGAAGCGCAGGGTAGCCGTGACGGCCGCGCCGTAGGCCAGGCGCGTTTCGGGCGTGTAGTACACCAGCGGCAGCGGAATCAGGGCCAGGCGCCGGGGCCGCGCGGTGTCGGCGGGGGCCGCGGCGGCAAAACCCAGAAACGCGGCGGTCAGCAGCATGGTGCGGGCGGCGCGGGAAAACCTCTACGGTACGCGCCGGGTTGATGCCTACGAAATTACCGGCGCCGGAAGTTTGCCGGCCCCACATCTTTTTGGCTTGCTGCCTTCGTATGTCCGCTCGATGAAACGCCTTACCACCACTTTGCTGCTGGCCGCGCTGGTCCTGACTGCCGGCACGCTGACGGCCCTGGCCTTGGCCGGCGGCCGCCTCAACCCCGTGCCCACCCCGGGCTACGCCGCCCCGGCCGTGAGCACGCCCGTCGACCACGCGGCCTACGACCGGCTGCTGAAAAAACACGTCAACGCCCAGGGCTTGGTGGATTACCAGGGCTTCAAGGCCGACGAAAAGGTATTCAATCAGTACCTGGCCCAGCTCAGCAAGAACCCGCCGGCCGACAGCTGGAGCAAGCCCGAGCAGATGGCTTACTGGATCAACGCCTACAACGCCTACACCATCCGCCTCATCCTCGACCACTACCCGGTGGAAAGCATCAAAGACATTGGCTCGAAGATTAAAATCCCATTCGTAACCACGCCCTGGGCGGCCAAGTTCTTCAGCATCGGCGGCGAGAAAATGAGCCTCGACAACATCGAGCACGGCATCCTGCGCAAGAAATACGACGACCCGCGCGTGCACTTCGCCCTGGTGTGCGCCTCCATTTCCTGCCCGCGCCTGCGCAACGAAGCCTACACCGCCGCCCGCCTCGACCAGCAACTCGACGACCAGGGCCGGGACTTTCTGAACAACCCCGCCAAGAACAAGGTCGGCAAGTCCGCGGCCCAGCTCTCCAAGTACTTCGACTGGTACAAGGGCGACTGGGAAAAAAACGGGCAGTCGGTGGCCAAGTGGGTGAACCGCTACGCCAGCACCAAGATGGACGCCGACGCCAGCGTGAGCTACCTGGACTACAACTGGAACTTGAACCGCCAGTAAGTCCCGCCGCGGCGCCCCGAAGCCACTTGACCTGAGCGGAGCGGCTGCTGCTGGCCGGCCCCTGGCTCGGACCCATACCCTGATTTTCTACTGTCTTTTCATACCCCCGCCTCTTCGGATGAGCTATTTAGAAACCACCGCCGACGTGTACCGCCAGGCGGCCCAGGAGCCCCAGGTGGGCCTGTGCTGCACCACCAACCCCGTGTGGCAGCTGCCCGGCCTGAGCATTCCCCAGCGCATGCTCTCCATGAACTACGGCTGCGGCAGCACCGTGAACCCGCGTGACCTGACGGGCAGCCCCACCGTGCTCTACGTGGGGGTGGGCGGCGGCATGGAGCTGCTGCAGTTTGCCTACTTCAGCCGCCGCTCCGGGGCCGTCATCGGCGTCGACGTGGTGCCCGAAATGCTGGAGGCCTCGCGCCAGAACATGCGCACGGCCGAGGAGCAGAACGAGTGGTTTCGCCGCGAATTCGTGGATTTGCGCGCCGGCGACGCCCTGCACCTGCCGGTGGAAGACGCCAGCGTGGACGTGGCCGCCCAAAACTGCCTGTTCAATATCTTCAAGCTCGACGACCTGAAGCGGGCCCTGCAGGAAACCTACCGCGTGCTCAAGCCCCACGGCCGCCTCGTCATGTCGGACCCCACCTGCGAGCAGCCCATGAGCGAGGAGCTGCGCGCCGATGAGCGCCTGCGGGCTTTGTGCCTCACCGGCTCTTTGCCCCTGCAGCAGTACCTAGATTTGATTACCTCCGTGGGCTTCGGCACGGTGGAAGTGCGGGCTCGGCGCGCCTACCGCGTCCTCTCGCCCCAGCACTACGCCACCGACGAGCTGATTTACATCGAGAGCGTGGAGGTGTGCGCCATCAAGGACCCCATGCCTGCCGACGGCCCCTGCATCTTCACCGGCCGCACCGCCATTTACTACGGCGGCGAGGAACTCTTCGACGACCAGAAAGGCCACGTGCTGCTGCAAAACCAGCCTTTGGCCGTGTGCGACAAAACCGCCAAGGCCCTGCTCGCCCTCGGCCGCGACGATATTTTCGTTTCGCCCTCCACCTACCACTACGACGGCGGCGGCTGCTGCTAGCCCGCGCCCCGCCGGCCCCGGTCCGCTCTACCGAGCCGGGGCCGGCGGGGTGAGTCCGTTCTTGCCATGAAGCCGACCGACCTGCTGTGCTGGGGCGGCCTGGGCCTGGCTGCCACGCCCGCCCCGGCCCAAAGCCCGCCGCCCGCCGAGGTGCGGCGCTACGGCATCGAGGTGGCCGGCCTGCGCGTGGGCACCATGACGGCCACCCGCCAGCCCCAGAACCAGGCCGACGTGGTGTACACGCTGGTCAGCGACGTGCAGGTGAATTTCTTGGTGTACCACCTGGTGGTCTACTACAAGGTGGTGAACCGGGTGCGCAACGGGCAGCTGCTGCTGTCTACGGTGGAAGCGCACACCAACCAGGGCAACTTTGCCTCGCGCACCGAGTGGCGCGGCGACCATTACGACATCGTGGCCGACCAGTACAAGCACCACTACCGCAGCACCGAGCGGCAGCCGATTACTTACACCGTCACCGACCTGTTTTTCGGCCCGCCCGGCCCGGCGCAGCCGCGGGCTTACGCCGAGTACTTCGGCGACTATTTCACCCTGAGCCCGGCCGCCGGCCGGGGCTACCACGCCCGCCGGGCCGGCCGCGAAGACGACTACCAGTACCTCAACGGGCAGCTCACGACCATCGTCAAGAAGAACCCGGTGAAGAACTTCGTCATCCGGCGGCTTCCCGACGCAGACGCCCAAGCTAGGCCTCGGTAGAGCCCGGAACGGGCCGTGCCCGCCGCGAAAATGACTGCCCGCTCCTGTGGCGGCGGCGCGCCGCATTTTTTCTGATCGGGACAGAAAGGCCCGGGGCAAGGCGTTAAATCGATTGCGCAGCGGCGGGCCCTAGTGACAGTAGGAGCGGGCCGCGTTATCAGTTACCGGCGCGGGTTACATTTGCCTGAAACCAAACGCTTCCCGTGCCCATGGAAACTGCCGCCGCCGATACCCAGACCACGCCCGAAGAAGCCGCCACGCCGCACCTGCCGCTCGTCCAGCACGACCCCTGGCTGGCCCCCTACGCCGACGTCATCCAGCGCCGCCTCGACCGGTTTCACGCCCGCCGGGCGGAAATCGTGGCCCAGGCCGGGGCGCTGACCAAATACGCCTGCCGCCACCAGCAGCTCGGCCTGCACTACGACGCCCGCCGCCGCGGCTACTGGCTGCGCGAATGGGCCCCGGCCGCCCACGCCGTCTTTGCCGTCGGCGACTTCAACCAGTGGGACCGGAGCTACACCCCGCTCACCCGCCGCGACGACGGCGTGTGGGAGGTGTTCTTGTCGGAGCAGACCTTCCCCAACCTGACGCCCGGCTCGCGCTACAAGCTGCACGTGCACGCCGCCAACGGGCAGCGCGACCGGCTGCCGGCCACCGTGCGCCGCGTGGTGCAGGACGAGCATACCAAGGACTTCAGCGCTCAGATTTGGCGGCCCGAGCAGCCGTTTCAGTGGACCGACCAGCAGTTCCGCATCAACAACTACGTCAAGGAGCCGCTCATCTACGAGGCCCACGTGGGCATGGCCCTGGAAGAAGGTCGCGTGGGTTCCTGGCGCGAGTTTGCCGACCAGATTCTGCCCCGCATCCAAGCCGACGGCTACAACGTGGTGCAGCTCATGGCCGTGGCCGAGCACCCGTACTACGGTTCCTTCGGCTACCACGTGGCCAACTTTTTCGCGCCCTCGGCCCGCTTCGGCACGCCCGAGGACCTCAAGTACCTCATCAACGAGGCGCACCGCCGCGGCCTGGCCGTGGTGATGGACATGGTGCACTCGCACAGCGTCAAAAACGAGGCCGAGGGCCTGGGCAACCTCGACGGCTCGGGCGCCCTGTACTTCCACGAAGGTCCGCGCGGGCAGCACCCGGGCTGGGACTCGCTCTTGTTCGACTACGGCCGGCCCGAGGTGCAGCAGTTTCTGCTGAGCAACCTGCGCTACTGGCTCGAAGAATTCCACTTCGACGGCTTCCGCTTCGACGGGGTCACGTCAATGCTCTACCATCACCACGGCGAGGGCACGGCCTTCACCGACTACGCCCAGTACTTCGGGCCCGAGGCCGACGAGGACGCCATTCTCTACCTGCAGCTGGCCACTTCTTTGGTGCGCGAGTGCAAGAAATCGGCCCTGCTCATTGCCGAGGACATGAGCGGCATGCCCGGCCTCGCGCGGCCCGTGGAGGAAGGCGGCCTGGGCTTCGGCTACCGCCTGGGCATGGGCTTGCCCGATTACTGGATCAAGACGCTCAAGCACCAGCGCGACGAAGATTGGAGCATGGGCGGGCTCTGGCACCAGCTCACCAACCGCCGCGCCGGCGAAAAAACCGTGGCCTACGCCGAAAGCCACGACCAGGCCCTGGTCGGCGACAAATCCCTCTCGCACTGGCTGCTCGACGGGCGCATCTACTCGGGCATGTCGCGCCTGCAGGAGGCCGACCTGATTACCGCCCGCGGCGTGGCCCTGCACAAGCTCATCCGCCTCGTTACCCTCGGGGCCGGCGGCGAGGCCTACATGAACTTCATCGGCAACGAGTTCGGCCACCCCGAATGGGTCGACTTCCCGCGCGAGGGCAACAACTGGAGCCACCACTACGCCCGCCGGCAGTGGAGCCTGGCCGACAACCCCGACCTCTACTTCCACAGCTGGCTGCTCTTCGACCGGGCCATGATTCAACTGGAGCGCCGCACGCGCTTCCTGGCCGCGCCCACCCGGCTGCTGCACGCCGACGAAGACAACAAGGTGCTGGCCTTCGAGCGCGCGGGCCTCGTGTTCGTCTTCAACTTCCACCCCGAGCGCAGCCTCAGCGACTACCGCTTCTTCGCCGGTCAGCCCGGTAGCTACACCCTGCTGCTGGGTTCCGATCAGGCCGAATTCGGGGGCTACGCCCGCATTGCCGCCGACGTGAAGCACTTCAGCCAGCCCGACGAGCACGGCACGCCTTTCCTGAGCCTGTACCTGCCCAGCCGCACCGCCCAGGTACTGCAGCGCGGCAAGTAAGGCGCCTTGCAGACTGCAGCGGTTCACCTGGCAGTCATTGCGAGCGAAGCGCGGCAATCCTTCCTCTCGCGGCACGACGCTGCAGCTGGCAGAAACCGAAAGCCCGTCAGAACGAAAACAGCACCGCCCGAAACCGGAGTTACCGGTTTCGGGCGGTGCGTTTTGGGTCGTTGCTACTACTAGAGGAAAGATTACTTCGCTTCGCTCGCAATGACTACGGGGTGAGCCATCTGACTGCGGGCTGAACCGTTGTGGGCGAAGCGGCTCTAGCTGCGCTTGCGGCCGGCCTTGATCATTTCTACGGCTTTGCTGATGCGCTCGTAGCGCGTTTCCGTCTTCTTGGCCGACTCGATCCAGCGGGTGTACTCGCGCTGGTGGGTGTAGGCTAGCTCGTCGAAGCGCTGGCGGATGCCGGCTTGGTTGAGGGCTTTGGCAAAATCTTCGGATACTTCGGCCATGCGCGGCTCGGTGTCGCGGGCCAGGGCCACTTCCACGGTGTTGCCCCAGGTTTTGCCGATGGCCCCGCGGATTTGCTTGGGCACGCCCAGCAGGTGCTGCCCGTCGCCCATGGGCGTGAGGGAGCCGCGGTAGGGAAAGCCGTCGAAGGTGACGAGCACTTTTACCTGGGCGCGGGTGCCGTAGGCCTCCTTCACGTCGAAGGGAATGATGACGAACACGCCGCCGTTTTCGCTTTCGAGTTCCAGCTCGGCGGTGAAAGTGTGCTCGGGGGTGAAGGCGGGGAAATCGGAGGGCATTGCGGGAAAAAATTAACGGAGAAAGTGGGAATCGAGCACCAACGCGGCGGCCAGGTTGGGCGCGCCGGTGGGCAGCACGAATACGCGGGCGGCCAGCTGCCGGTAGCGCTGGCGCAGCCGCTCGGCGGTGGCTTCGTCGGGCACCAGAATGCGGTCGGCCTGGGGCAGGGTGATGCGCTCCAGGGCTTCCATCCAGCCGCGCTCGGCGGCGCTGCTGGCCAGTTCGGCCGCCAGTTGCGCCACCTGCAGCACCAGCGGGCGGCGCGTGAGCTGGCGCAGTTCCACCCCGGCCAACCAAGTGGGCCAATCGGGTGCAAAGATGACCTCAAAAGTTGACTCGTACGCCAGCCGGGCGGCGTTGCGGGCGTACTGGATGATGCGGAAGTTCAGATCGGGCGCCTCGGCCGGCGCCGCCGGCAAGGCTGGATCAACGGCATCTTGGCCCGGGTGGTCCTCGGCCGCGGGCTCGGGCAACAGTTCCGATTCAGCGGCCGAAGTAGGAGCCAGGTCGGTCGGCAGAACGGGCAGTTCGTTCGCCGCGGGCAGGGTAGGTAGCTCGCTGGCCGGCGCGGCGGGGGCGGTCGGGTCGGGTGCGGCAGTTACCGCGGCAGCGTCGGTGGCCGCTGGCGTGGCCACACGGGCCGGCGCTCCGGCGGCGGGGGCCACGGCAGTAGCCGGCGGGGCAGCCAATGCGGCTACCGGCACGCGGTAATCGGGCACCGGGGCGTGCCGCAGGGCGCTGTCGGCGTGCTGCGCCGCACCGATGTAGGGCGGCGCCGGGGCGGTGAAGGCGGGCGCGCCAGGAGCTTTCACCTCGCCGTTTGCTATGGAATGGCCAGTCAGGCTGGGTAGGCCCTCGGCCGGCGCCTCGCTGCGGCCCGCGTAGGGGGCCGCAGGTACGGCCACGGGCTGCGGCGGGCCCGCGTCTCGGCCCACGTAGGGAAACGCCGGCGCTCCCTGGCCCAGCCGCGGGAGCACGGCCGGCAAGGGCGGGGCCACGTCGAGGGAACGGCCGCGCGGTGCCTCGGCATCAGCAGCCAGCGGAACCGCCGTCCAGAGCTCAGTGGCGGTGGTGGCGGCAAGCTGGCGAGCGAGGGGCAGGGCGGCGGACGCCGCGTCCCAGCCCAGGAGCAGCACGGACGACGGGGCGGTGGGCATCGGCATGGAACGGTGTACGTGGGCCACGAACCTACGGCCGGGGGCGCGGGCAAGCAAGCCCGGTGCCCGGAAACCCGGCGAAACCGGCCGAAACCAAGGGAATCTTGTGAAAACCAGGGGAAACGCCCGGTGCTCGGTACAAACCCTGGGAAACCTCCGTATTTTGCGGCTTCCTTCCGCCGGAACTACCCCGGCGGAAGTTTTTTTTCTCTCCGCACCTACTTGCTCCCCTGAACCCATGGCCGACGCGTCCATTCAGGATAACAACTACATGATCAACGACCTGGCCCAGAAGGGCCGCCAGGAATTCTTTCCGGGCCAGGTCATTCGCGCCGAAGTCGTGCCGGGCACGGCCGACTTCCGCTTCACCTGCGACAACGGCGTGGTGCTGCTAGTGCAGGTCATCAGCGACAAAATCCTGCGCTTCCGCTACAGCACCGACGGCTACTTTGCCCCCGACTTCAGCTACGCCTTCGAGCGGGGCGCCCCGCAGCGCCAGCCCACCACCATGCTGGAGTTCGTGGAAAAGGACGACCACTACCGCCTCACCACCGGCCGCGTCATCTGCATCGTGGGCAAGGAAAACGTGCACGTGCGCCTCTTGAACCGCTCCGGCATCGTGCTGCTGGAGTACGAAAAGGGCTTCCACTGGGAGTACGACTGGGAATCCGGCAACGACATCGTCAAGATGAGCCAGCAGGTGCAGCCCGGCGTGCACTACTACGGCCTCGGCGACAAGCCCGCCAACATGAACCTGCGCGGGCAGCGCTTCTGCAACTGGGGCTCCGACACCTACGGCTACGAAAAAGGCTCCGACCCGCTCTACAAGAACATTCCCTTCTTCCTGGGCCTGCACCAGAAGCTGGCCTACGGCCTGTTCTTCGACAACTCGTTCAAAAGCTACTTCGACTTCGCCGCCGAGCGAGCCGACGTGACGAGTTTCTGGGCCCACGGCGGGGAGATGAACTTCTACTTCATCTACGGCCCCACGCTCACCGAAGTCACCCAGGACTACACCAAGTGCCTGACGGGCACGCCCGAGCTGCCCCCGCTCTGGGCCCTGGGCTACCACCAGTGCAAGTGGAGCTACTACCCCGATTCGCTGTTCAAGGGCATCGGCGCCGAGTTTCGCAAGCGCCGCATTCCCTGCGACGCCCTGTACCTCGACATCGACTACATGGACGGCTACCGCTGCTTTACCTGGCACCCGGAGCACTTCCCCGAGCCGAAAAAGATGGTGCAGGAGCTGGCTCAGGACGGCTTCAAAACCATCGTCATCATCGACCCGGGCATCAAAATCGACCCGAACTACCCCGTGTGGCAGGAAGGCTTCGAGCAGGGCCACTTCTGCCGCCGCGCCGACGGGCCGCTGATGAAGGGCTCGGTGTGGCCTGGCCTCTGCCACTTCCCCGACTTCACCAGCCCCCGGGTGCGCGAGTGGTGGGCCACGCTGTTTGAGGGCTTGATTCAGGACGTGGGCGTGCGCGGCGTGTGGAACGACATGAACGAGCCGGCCGTGTTCGAAAAGGGCACCTTCCCCGACGACGTGCGCTTCAACTACGACGGGCACCCGGCCTCGCACAAAAAGGCCCACAACGTGTACGGCATGCAGATGGCCCGCGCCACCAACGAGGGCGTGAAGCGCTTCTCGTACCCGCGCCGGCCCTTCACCATCACCCGCAGCACCTACGCGGGCGGGCAGCGCTACTCCTCGGGCTGGACCGGCGACAACATTGCCTCCTGGGAGCACCTCTGGCTGGCCAACATCCAGTGCCAGCGCCTGAGCATCTCTGGCTTCTCGTTCATCGGCTCCGACGTGGGCGGCTTCATCAACACCCCCGACGGCGAGCTGTACGTGCGCTGGGTGGCGCTGGCGGCCTTCCACCCGTTCTTCCGCACGCACTCCTCGGGTGACCACGGCGACCAGGAGCCCTGGTCCTTCGGCGAGGAGTTTGCCGACCTGGCCCGCCACTTCATCGAGCTGCGCTACAAGCTGCTGCCGGTGATGTACACCGCCTTCTGGCAGTACGTGCAGCACGGCACGCCCATTCTGCGCCCCCTGGCCTTTATCGACCAATCGGACGCGCAGACGTACCAGCGCATGGCCGAGTTTGGGGTGGGCGACCATCTGCTGGTCTGCCCCATCACCCAGGCCGGCGCCGACGGCCGCTGGATGTATTTGCCCAAAGGCCGCTGGTACTACTGGTGGACCGACGAGCAGAAGGATGGCGGCGCCGAAGTGTGGGCCCCCGCCGGCCTGGAGCGCATACCCGTCTACGTGCGTGCCGGCGCGGTCATCCCCGCCCGCCCCGTGATGCAGTACACCGACGAGCAGCCCGTGACCGAGCTGACCCTGCACGTGTACCACACCGAGGGCGTGGAGGCCAGCACCCTCTACGACGACGGCGGCGAGGGCTACGGCTACCAGCAGGGCCAGGCCACGGTGCGCACCTTCACCAACACCGGCACCGTGATGAGCCTGAAGCTGCAGCAGCAAACCGAAGGCGACTGGGTCCCGAGCTGGACTTCTTACCGCGTGGTGCTCCACGGCCTGCCCGTAGCGGCCGAGCAGCTGACGGTAACCGTCGACGGCGAAACCGTGCCGGTACGCCTGGCGCCCTCCGCCACCGGCGGCCAGGAACTGCCCCAGGTAACAGTGCCCGCCGACTTCCAGGAGCTGATGGTGCGCACCACGGCCCCGGCGAAGAAATAAGGGGGGCTGGTAAGCTACGAGAAGCCCTCCATTATCCTGAGGCGTAGCTGAAGGACCTTCCTCGCACCCTGCACCTACTGAGAAGCGCAGCCACCAACGCCCTGCTACACGGGCCTCGGTGGCTGCGCTTCGGTATTACTGCGGTCTTTGGAAAGGCGTTTGTGCTTCGTCGGCCGCGGTGGGGCGAGGTGGGGAAGGAAGCGCCTTCGGCTACGCCACAGGATGACGGGCTAGTTCTCGCAGCTTGCCTGACCCGTTTGTTGGCTGTCCGCTGCCAGCCGCGTCCGGATGTACTCGTACACGTCCGCGTCGGCGAGCAGGGTGCCGTGGTGCTGGCGCGGGAAGATGCGCACGAGCACCTGCTCGGCCCGGCGAAACACGCTGCCGGTGGCCGAGCCGCCGCCCACCAACCCATCGCCGAAGTACTGAGCCAGGGCCGATTCGGCGTTTTTTAGCAGTGAGGCGGCCAGCACGTGGTACTGCACGCCGGGCAGCGGCGGCACCGGGGTACGCGGCGGCACGAGGTCGTCGGCGTGCGGATTCTGCCAGTCCTCGTCCACCAAGCGGGCGTGGCGCAGGTCACGGATGCCCGCGCTGCGCCGGTCGATGGTGTCGGCCAGCAGGCGGGCCAGGCGCAAGTCGAAGCGGCGCAGGGCCAGGCTGGTCAGAAAGCTGTTCTGCTCCAAGAAAGAGCCTTCGTTCGGCACGCCCAGCAAGAACACCTGCCTTAGGTGCGCCAGCCACGGGGCCGCGGCGGCCGTAGTGGCCTCGGCTTCGCGGGCCCAGCGCAGCTCTTCGTGGGCGTAGTAGCCCGCCGAGCGAATCACCAAACCGCCCATGGAGTGGCCGACGAGCGTGAGGTCCGTCACGGCTTCGGGCCAGGCCTGCACCAACTGGGTGAGCAGCTGGTGCAGGGCGCGGCCGTTTTCGCTGATGTGCAGGCCGGTGTTGTAGCGCACGTACAGGCAGCGCACGGCCGGCAGGTCCTCGGCCAGGCGCGGCCCGTAGCGCAGCAGCCCGGCCGGACCGGTTTGCCAGATGTGTTCGTCGCCCATCAGCCCGTGCACGAACACCACCGTGGGCCGCGGCCCGTCGGTCAGGTTCAGGTCGATGGCGGGCACGTCGGCATCCTGGCGGCGGAAGCTCAGGCGGATGGCGCGCTGGTCGCCGCGGGCCGCCAGCTGGTCGCCGATGGCGCCGTTGAGGGCGGGCAACAGGAAGTGGCGGTAGCTGCGGCCGGTTTGGCGCAGCGCGTCAAGGCCCGCAAACGGCGCCGTGGCCGCCCGCCGCAGCGCGCCGGTGGTGCGCTGCCAGCGCGAAGACTTGGGGGCGGGTGAATCCGGTTTCATCGGGGGTGAAGGTAGCAGTTGCCCAACCATAGCCCGATACGCAGCCGCCGGACAAAGCGCCGGGCGGCCGCCGACAAGCGCACTGTGCCTCCGGCCGCTTCGCCCGCTCACATCTTTATGTAGCGGCAAAACCAAAAAACGCCGCCCGGCTTGCCGGGCGGCGTCTTCGCGGATGGAATAAGGCAGGGCGTTGGCGTTATTGCACCACCAAGCGGCGCGTTACGGCGCCTTGGGCGGCTTCGAGGCGGAGCACGTACACGCCGGCGGGCAGGCCGTGCAAGTCGATGCGGCGCGAGCCGGCTTCGGAGCTACGGCCCTGGCGCAGTACGGTGCGGCCCAGGGCGTTGGTCACGGTGTAGGGCGCGCGCAGTACGGCCGCGTCGGTGCGGGCATCAAGGGTGAAGACGCCGTCGGGGCTAGGGTTGGGGAACGGGGCCAGCTCGGGGTTGCGCCGGGCTTCCTGGGCCGCCGTGGCCACCGAGCCCACCGTGGTGAAGTCGTCGAGCGTGAGCACGTTGCCGGCCGTCAGGTTGCCGTCGAGGGCGCCGGAGAAGGCAATGACGTGGATGGAGTCCGGCGCGAGGTTGCTCACGTACTGCAGCGGCACTTGCAGCTGGGTGTAAGTGGGTTTGGCTTCGAGCAGGTAGGTTTCGCCCAAGGCCAGGATGGTGGAGCGCCCGTTGATGTAGCGGGTCAGAAACACCAGGATGGACGCCGAGTCCTGCGCCACGTTGTTGCCGGTGAGCTTGTAGTGAACCTGCAGGGCCTGCGGGCGGCTGGTGAAGGGCATGCCCGCGCCGTCGCTGGCGCCGCCGGGGTTGCCGCTGACGTGGATGCGGGTGCCCAGAATCAGAATGCCCGGGTAGAGAATGGGCGTGCTGAAGATGTTGATGGCCTTGGTTTCCAGGCGGGCGGCAAACGAGCCGGTGTGCGCGTCGGGGGACTTGGTAACGGCGCCTACCACCAGCGGAATGGGGAAGGAGGCCTGCAGCAGGTCGTCGGTGTTCTGCCAGTTCTGGGGCCGCTCGGCGGCGCCGGCGCCGGTCCAGGTTTCGAAGCCACCGTTGGGAATGGGCGCCGACTGGGCCAGCGCCGCCGTGGCGGCGCTGGCGAGTAGGGCCAGGGAGAGTAGCAAGCGTTTCATAGCGGTAGGGGTGAACGGGGTGTTTGTCTGCCGCAAAGTTCCGCTGCCCCCGCCCCGCGCACAATCACATCTTCGGGGGAGAGGAAGTAGGAGGCCAAGAGCTGTTAGCCCGATAACTTCTGCCCTCAGCCCCTGGCTAACGCCCAAGCCCAATACCGCCTACCCCCTTGCCCGCATGCCCATGCTCAGGGGCCAGGCCAGCACGGCCCCGGCCAGCAGCCCGCCAATGTGGGCGGCGTGGTCGATGCCGGGCTGCAGGCCGGTGGCGAAATTGGCCCCCACGATGTAGAGCGTATGCACAAACAGCGCCGCCCGCGCCGAGCGGCTGAGCCGGGCCGCGTTGGTGGCCGTAAGGGTGAGCATGGCTCCGTACAGCCCGAAAATAGCTCCCGAGGCGCCCACGCTGTTGACCCAGCCCGCGTGCCAATACAGGCTGGCCAGGCTGCCGCCCAGGCCGCTGAGCAAGTAGGCCAGCAGCAGCCGGGTGCGCCCCACCAGTGGCTCCAGCAAAGCCCCGATGACGAGCAAGGCGTAGGTGTTGAGCAACAGGTGAGCCACGCCGCCGTGCAGCACGCAGGCCGTCAGCAGGCGCCACCACTGCCCGCGCGCCACCAGCGGGGTGAAGTTGGAGCCCCAGGCAATGAGGTCCTGCCCGCTGGGCTGCAGCGCATCCACGCCCGAGGCCACCATGAGCAGAAACACGAGCAGGTTTAGCCCGGCCAGGCTCAGCGTCACGGCCACGCTGCCCAGGCCGGGCACCGCCGTGGCCGGAGCCGGCCGCGGGGGCGGCTCCGGCGCGGGTACCTGCCCGCGGCGGCGCAGCTCGGCCCAGGCCGCCTCCACCAGCGCGGGCTGAAACGCGCCCGGGTGCTGGGTGAGGTAGAGCAGCTCCGCGTCGGTTTTGCGGGCGAAAGCGTCGGCCAGGGAAGAGCTGGGTTCCATGCCGTTGGGGCCCTCCACAAGCCTGCCAAGCCGCCCCGCTGCGCCAACTTGGCAAGCCCGGCCGTAGGAACCGCCCCGGCAACCTGCCGTATAGCCAGTACCATTCTTTCGCACCCAACCCCACACCACGGCCATGACACCCGACCCGATCCAAGACGAGCCCTACAACCAGGAAAGCAACGCCCGCCCCACCGGCCGCCAGTACGAGGCCGAAGCCACCGCCTCCGGCCAGCCCAGCAGCGAGCAGGAACGCCAGCCCCAAGGCCGCTTTGGCATGGGCGACCGGATGAACGTGCAAACCGGCGACAACGCCGACGACAACTCCGGCAGCGGCGGCAACGTGAACGGCAACCCCACCAAAGGCCACAACGTGGCCCGCGGCACCCACTACGACGCGCCCGGCAACGCCGCCGAAGGCGACGTGGGCGGCAGCACCGCCTCGGCCGGCACCGGCACCTCAGCCGGCCAGCCCGGTCAGGTCCCCGGACTATAATTCAACGGTGAAGTGGTGAAGAGCGAAGTTGTGAATTGGCCAAATACCCTTTCACAATTTTACCCTTCACCACTTCGCCAATTGACTTTGCCGCACTTCACTTTCCCACACCACCCACTGCTATGAACAAAGGACAAGGCAATTCGACCAACCAGGAGAGCAGCGGCGCCGATAAAGTCGGCGTGGCCAACAGCGGCCAGAACCAGTTTCCGCTGAAAAAAGACGCGCAAGACGCCACCAAGCGGCAGGATAAGCAGCAAGGCCCGGCCAGCGCCGGCTCGCAGGTGCGCGACGAGGCCAAGCAGCTGCGCCGCAACGACAACGCCACCGATTAAGGTCGGCTTTCCCCACCCACTCCCACCTGCATCATGAGCCAGAACCAAAAGAACTCCGACCAAGGCGCCAAAGGCAGCAGCCAGCGCGGCGGCCGGCTTTCGGCCGACCAGCAAAACCAGGGCGGCGGCCAAGACAACGAAAAGCGCCACAACCAAAGCCAGCCCAAGGGCGAAACCACCAAGTACCCCAACGGCGGCCTCTCGCGCAGCTCCGCCAACGACGGCGGCACCATCGAGGACAGCAACAACCGCTAGGCAACGGTGAAATTGTGGAGGGTGAAGTGGTGAATAGGAGCACATCCTTTCACAACTTCACCCTTCACAATTTCACCCACAACCAATGCGCCGGTTTTTTGCCCTTGCCCTGCTGTTGAGTGCCGCGCCTCCGGCGGCGCAGGCGCAGCTAGCCAACCCGCTGAAGCAGCTGCTGCGTCGCGACACGGCGGCCGTGATGCGCCAGGTGCTGCACAATCCGGCCGCTTACCGGCTGCAGATTGTCTATACCCAGATTCAGCGGGATGAGCAGGGACGATCCTCGTTTAAGTCGTTTACCTACCGGCTTCGGCCCAAGGAGTACTTCTACCCGGCCAGCACCGTGAAGCTGCCCACGGTGGCCGCGGCGCTACAGAAGCTGCAGCGCCTACACCTAGAGCGAGAAATGCCGCTGCGCATCGACTCGACCTTTGCCGGTCAAACCCGCGTGCTGCTCGACAGCACCGCGCCCGGCCGGCGGCCCACCATCGGGCAGTACGTGCGCAAGATTTTGCTCGTCAGCGACAACGACGCCTTCAACCGGCTCTATGAATTTGTCGGGCAAGCGGAGCTGAACCAGGACCTGAGGCATTGGGGCCTGCCGGGCACCCGCATCATTCACCGCCTCTCGGTGGGCGACAAAGAGCCCGGCTCGCGCCACACCAACTCCTTCACGTTCTTTGCCGATTCGACGGGCGCGGCGGTGCGCTACCAACAGCCCGCCGCTTTCAACGATGCCCCGCTGCCCGTGCTGCCGGCCGTGGCGCCGCGGGTGGGCCGGGCCTATCTGAGCGGTGAGCAGCGCATCGAGCAGCCCCTGGATTTCAGCGACAAGAACTTTTTCCCGCTGGCCGAGCAGCAACAGGTGCTGCGGGCCCTGCTGTTTCCGCAGTTCGTGCCGGCTACGCAGCGTTTCGACCTTGCGGCCGCTGACTACGCCTTCCTGCGCAAGTACCTGCGCCTGCCGCCCCGCCAGAGCCGGTACCCGCGCTACGATGCCGCGCACTACCCCGACAACTACGCCAAGTTTCTGCTCGTGGGCGGGCCGCCGGCGGCCTTGCCCGAGGGCGTGCGCATCTACAACAAAATCGGGCAGGCCTACGGCTTCCTCATCGACAACGCCTGCATCGTCGACTCGCTGCGCGGGGTGGAGTTTCTGCTTTCGGCCGTCGTGTATTGCAACGAAGACGAGGTGCTCAACGACGACCACTACGACTACGACACCGTGGGCCTGCCCTTCCTGCGCCGCCTGGGCCAGCTGGTGTACCAGTACGAGCTGACGCGCACCGATGAGCGCCGCCGCCAGCAGGTGCGGACGTATTGGGCGGCGCAGCAGGAGCGGGCCGAACCCTGAGCGGCGGTAACTTGCCCCCATGCCCGCCCGATTTTTCGTTCTGCTTAGCTTCTGCGCCTTGGCCGCTACCCCGCAATCCGGTCCCGCCCGCGTCACCGAGCCCGCCGAGTACCGCCGGCAGGTGCACCAGGACCCGCGCCAGGAGCTGGTCGACCTGGCCCGCTTCATTCCCGGCCTGCGGCTCGACATCCGCTACGCCACGACCCACAACCTCACCGGCCAGCGCATCTATCCCGAGGCCGCCGCTTTCCTGCGCCGGCCCGTGGCCGAAGACCTGCGCCGCGCCCAGCAGACGCTAGCCCAGCAGGGCTACGCGCTCAAAATCTACGACGCCTACCGGCCCTACGCCGCCACCGTGCGGCTCTACGAGGCCCTGCCCGACCAAACCTACGCCGCCCCGCCCACCCGCGGCTCCAAGCACAACCGCGGTTGCTCCGTCGACGTGGGCCTGGTCGACCTCAACACCGGCCAGGACGTGGCCCTGCCCACCGACTTCGACGCCATGACGCCCGCCGCCCACTCCGACTACCAGCAGCTGCCCGCGGCGGCCCTGCAGCACCGCGCCATCCTGCACCGGGCCCTGCAGCAGCACGGCTTCAAGAACTACGCAGCCGAATGGTGGCACTTCGACCACGAGGGCTGGGAGCAATACCCGTTGCTTGATCTGCCCTTCAGTGCCCTGCGCTGAGCGTCTAGGATAGCATTAGCGGGTATTTCAGCGTCATCCTGAGCAAAGCGAAGGACCTTGCCCCGTTGAACGAGTCCGTTCTAACGGGGCAAGGTCCTTCGCTTTGCTCAGGATGACAGACGACTAACAGGCCTGACAACCCATCGGCCTACTGCAGCACCACGCGCTGCGTGTCGACCGAGTCGCCGGTGAAGCGCAGCAGGTACACGCCGGGCTTCAGCTGCCCGCGCGGGATGCGGAGTGTGCTTTGCTGCTCCACGCGCACCTGCCGGAGCACCCGACCGGTCACGTCCAGCACCTCGATGCGGCGCACGTGCGTGGGGTTGGCGGCCAGCTTCACGGTCAGGTAGTCGGTAGCCGGGTTGGGGTATACCTCGATGCCCTGCCTGGCCAGCGGATTGGTTGCGGCCGTCACGGCGCAGTTGCTGGCCGCGCCGCCTTTGCCGCCGATGGAGGCCGTGGAAGCGGCCACCACAAACTTGTCGAGCTGGGTGTTGCCGGCCGTGTGGTAGGCCAGGGTGAGCGTGTGCGGGCCCACCGTCAGCGGGGTTTCCTTCATTTTCAGCCAGCGCCAGCCGGCCGTGGCGCCCACCTCCTTCACGCTCACGTCGTCGATGTAGTACGTAGTGGCTACCTGCCCCATGTCGAACAGGAACGTGGTGGAGGCCAAGGACGCGGTGATGGTCCAGGTTACCTGCTGCCAGGCGGTGCCGATGGTTTGGTCGGCCTGGTACTGGGGGGAGCTGGGGCCGGTGGAAAGGCGGATGGAGCCGCCCGCCGCGGCGGCCCGCACCCAGTACGAAATCTGGTACTGCTTGCCGATGGTGGTGGGGAAGGCCGCGCTGGTCACTTGCACCCGCCACTGGTTGCCGGGCTGCGCGGTGGGGTTGACCACCTTCATCGAGCCGGTGCCGCTGTGGGCGTCGGCCGCCACGGTGTTGGCCGTGATGGTGGCGCCGGTGGCGTTGAGAGTGGTCCAGCCGGTCAGGCCGTTTTCAAAACCGGGGTTGGTGGCCAGCTGGCTGGTCACGGCCTGGAAGGCTTCGTTGTCGACTTTCAGCCAGTAGCCGTACTCCTCCGTGGCCGGCACGTTGATGCGGGCCATCAGGCTGTAGGTGCCAGCGCTGTCGGCCGTAAAGGGCACGGTCAGGTAGGCCGAAGCCGCGGTGGGGGCGGCGCTGGGGCTGCTGAGGGTGGCGGGCACCCGCACGTAGGAGCCGCCCGAGGCCGAGGTATCGGCCACGGTGCTCCAGTCGGCGCCGCGCGTGCCGCATTCGGCTTCCAGCCAGTAGCGCTTGCCCAGGGGCTCGGCGGGCAGCACTGGGTTGCCGGTGCCCCACCAGCGGTACCAGCGCTGGTGGTCGAGCTGCCCGAAAGGGTGCACGGTGATGTTGGTGTTGGCGGCGGTGTTGCCGAGCATAAATTTCTCCACGAAGGCCTCGATGGCCGGCTGCTGGGTGCTGGGTACCGCGCAGTGGTTGTGCCCGCCGTCGATGTAGAAGCCGAACCGGTCGGCTATGCCGAAGGTGTTCCAGACCACGTGCGCGGCCCGGGCCGAGACGTAGGCCGAGGGGTTGGCCAGCCACTCAAAATCGGTGTTGGCCGTCACCAGCAAGGCCCGCGGCGCAATCATGGCCATCAGCTCGTGGTGGTCGTGGGGCAGCTTGGCCACGTTGGTGCCCTGAAACTGCTGCATGTCGTCCTTGAACCAGCGGTAGTCCGTGGCACCGAGCTTTTCCACTGCGCCCAGCGTCTCCGACACGCGCCAGGCCGGGGCCCCGCCGCCGCCCGATTCCTGGGCAATGGTCAGGGCAATCCGCTCGTCGAAGGCGCCCGAAAACAGGGCCATCTTGCCCGCGTAGGAGCAGCCCGTCACGGCCAGGCGCTGCCGGTTGATGGGCAACTGCGCCTGCACCAGCTCCAGCCCGTCGATAATGCGGCTTACGCCCCAGGCCCAGGCGCTGTACTGCCCGGAATTGGCGAGCGTCTGCGAGGGGTAAAGGCGGTAGTAGGGGTCGGTCAGGGCCGGGTTGCCGTAGGTCGTGACCTGGTTGTGGTTGTACTTGATGGTGGCAATGTTGCGGCTGGTAAACACCGCGGCCGGAATGCTGCCCGTGCCGCTGTTCATGCCGATTACGGCTGGAAACGGCCCGGTGCCGGTCGGCAGCGTCACTTCCGAGGTCAGCGTAAGCGTCTGCCCGTTTTCGGTCACCACCACCGTCAGCGTGCCGGTGCCGGCCGTGGTGCCGGCGGCGTAGCTGGCCGTAATGTTCTGGGGGCGCGGGGGCTTGGTGCCGATTTCGTAGTTCTCGATTTCGGCCCGGATTTCGTTGCGGCGGCACTCCCAGTCGCTAAAAGCGGTGGAGCGCGCGGAATTGTCGGACTTCATAAACGGGTCCGTCAGCGGCTGCACCACGGGCAGTTGGCTGAAGCTGGGCAGCACCGGAGCCGCGCAGCTGGCGCCGGTATTTTCGACGCTGTAGACCAGCGGCGGCGTCTGCTGCGCCGCGGCGCGCAGGCCCAATAGGCTCAGGACCAGGCACAGGGCTCGGGCAGCCATGGTAGATGTTTTCTTCATTGTACAATGGGAATGGGTAAGAAAAGAGCGGCGGTAGGCGCCAAGCAGGGGCGGCGCAAGAGGCGGGAGTAGGGTAGGGCAGTGGGGCAATAGGCAGGACAACTAGGAAGGGCTGAAAAAGCAGCGGGCGGCCGGCCCGCGAGAAAAGCTACGGATTGGAAAAATTAAATTATGTGGATAAGTATGCGGGGCGCTTTGTCTGACCGATACGCTTCGCGCTGGGCCACATAGGGCAGCCTTGAGGGGAATATAAACGCGCTGCCAGCCCGCGCTAGTGGTCTTGCGAGTGTTGTTTAAATGAAAGTATCACAATCGTTTCCGCAAACGATTGTATACTTGGTGGCGCCGAAAACTGCTATTTCGCCCGGGTGCTTGGTGGCCGTTGGCACTGGGTTAATTCGCAGGATGGTTTTGTCGCAGAATAATCTAATTGCTCCGCTGCTTCGGCAGGCCTACTCGTGGTGTGAGGGCCGGGCAAGCAGAGTGACCGTCACAACGGTTGCGTATGAGCTGCCGCAGCCCTCACCTTCATCATTCCGTAACTTCGCCGCCGCACCCAATTCCCCATCCGCCTTGCGTTTCCCCGTCAAGACCTGCCTGCTGTTGCTGCTGTGCCTGATGCCGCTGCTGCTGCCGGCCCAGCACCGCCGCAAAGCCGCGGCCAAGAAGAAGCCCGCCGCCTCCGCCGCGGCCCGGCGCCGTCCCGCTCCCAAAGCCGCTACGGCCGCCAAGCCGCGCCCGGTAGCCGCCCCGGCCAAAAAAGCCGCAGCTGCCAAGACTCAGGCAGCGGCCAAAGCCGCCCCGGCGGCCCAGCAGCCGGCGTTTCTGCAGTATCTGCACTCGCGCTGGGTTGATTCGGTGATGCTCACGCTCACGCCCGAGCAGCGGGTGGCCCAGCTGTTTATGGTGGCCGCCTACTCCAACCGCCAGCGCATCGACGAGGACTCGATTTCGACCCTGATCCAGCAAAGCGGCATCGGCGGGCTCATCTTCTTCCAGGGCGGGCCGGTGCGGCAGGCCAAGCTGCTCAACCGCTACCAGGCCCAAAGCAAAGTGCCCCTGCTGGTGGCCATGGACGCGGAGTGGGGCCTGGGCATGCGCCTCGACAGCACCATCCGCTTTCCCTACCAGATGACCATGGGCGGCGTGCGTGACAACCAGCTGCTCTACGAGATGGGGCAGGAGCTGGGCCGGCAGATCCGCCGCATCGGCATGCACGTCAACTTCGCCCCGGTGGTCGACGTGAACAACAACGCCGCCAACCCCGTCATTGGCTTCCGCAGCTGGGGCGAGAACAAGCGCGGCGTGACGCAGAAAAGCCTGGAGTACATGCGCGGCATGCAGGACGCGCAGGTGCTGGCCGTGGCCAAGCACTTCCCCGGCCACGGCGACACCGACGCCGACTCTCACCTGGCCCTGCCCATCATCCGCGCCGACCGCCGCCGCCTCGATTCCCTGGAGCTGGTGCCCTTCCGCGCCCTGATGAGCCGGGGCCTGGGCGGGGTGATGATTGCCCACCTGAACATTCCCGTGCTCGACAGCACCGGCACGCCCTCCACGCTCTCCAAGCGCATCGTGACGGACATGGTGCAGAAGCAGATGGGCTACCAGGGCATCCTCTTCACCGACGCCATGAACATGAAAGGCGTGACGAGCAAGTACCCGCCCGGGGAGGCCGACGTGCGCGCCATCCTGGCCGGCAACGACATCCTGGAATTCTCCAAGGACGTGCCCAAGGCCCTGCGCGCCGTGCGCGCCGCCATCGACTCGGGCCGCATCAAGCAGGCCGACATCGATATGCGCTGCCGCCGGGTGCTGGCGCTGAAGCAGTGGTCGGGCCTGAACCACTACCGCCCCATCGAGCTGAAGAACCTCACCGCCGACCTCAACAACCCCCACGCCCAGCACATTGCCCAGCGCCTGCAGGAGCTGAGCATGACCGTGCTGCGCAACCAGAAGAAGCTGCTGCCCCTGCAGCGCCTCGACACCCTGCGCATTGCCACGGTGCTCATGGGCTACAAGGACACCACCGACTTCCAGCGCATGGTGGCCGACTACGCGCCCGCCGGGCACTTCAACATTTCGCCCACGCCCACGCTCGACGAGCTGGCCCGGCTGCGCGAGCAGTTGAAAGGTTACAACCTGCTGCTGGTGGGCCTGCAGAACCTGGGCCGCAACCCGGCCACCTCCTTCGGCATCTCACCCGAGGAAAACGTGCTGCTGCGTGAGTTGGCCGGGCTCAAGAAAAAGATGGTCGTGTCGGTGTTCGGCAACGCCTACGCCGTGGCCAAGCTGCGCGACCTGAACGCGGCCGACGCGGTGGTGCTGGCCTACCAGGAAAGCAAAAACGCCCAGGAGCTGGCCGCGCAGGTCATCTTCGGCGGGGTAGGGGCTACGGGCAAGCTGTCGGTATCGGTGCCGGGCAGCCCGTACAACTACGGCGCCGGCCTCACCACGCAAGGTGGGATGCGCCTGCGCTACGCCCAGCCCGAAGCCGTGGGCATGAGCAACCTGCTCGAAGCCCACGTGGATTCTTTGCTCAACGGCGCAATGGCCGCCCGGGCCTTCCCCGGCGGGGAGGTACTCATTGCCCGCCGCGGCACGGTGGTCTTGCGCAAGAGCTTCGGCAAGCACACTTACGACGCCGGCGCCCGCCCCGTGCGCAGCACCGACCTCTACGACCTGGCCTCGGTGACGAAAGTGGCCGCCTCCACGCCCGCCCTGATGAAGCTGCAGGACATGGGCAAGTTCAGCCCCGACCAGACCATGGGCAGCTACTTCGACTTCCTGAAAGGCTCGAACAAGCAGGACCTCAAGCTGCGCGACGTGCTCACCCACCAGGCCCGCCTGAAAGCCTGGATTCCGTTCTGGCAGCAGTACACCCGGCCCAAGGGCTTCTTCGCCCGCCTGTTCGGCAAGTACCCGCACGACCCGATCAAGACCGCCCCGGGTGAGGTGCTGCCCATGAGCCCGAAGTTCTTCAAAGCCGACTCCTCGGCCCGCTTCCCGCTGAAAGTGGCCAACGGCATGTGGGGCCGCAAGGACCTGCCGGAGCGCCTGCGCAAAAGCATTGCCGAGTCGCCGCTCAACGATAAGCCCGGCTACGTGTACTCCGACCTCTCCTTCTACCTCTACCCGCAGCTGGTGCAGCAGCAGACCGGCAAATCCTTCGAGCAATTTTTGAGCGAGGAGCTGTACCGCCCGCTGGGCGCCACCACCCTGGGCCTGCACCCGCAGTGGCGCTTCCCCCAGGCCCGCATCGTGCCCACGGAATACGACTCCTTGTTTCGTAAGCAGCTGCTGCACGGCACCGTGCACGACGAGGGTGCAGCCCTGCAGGGCGGCCTCTCGGGCCACGCCGGCCTGTTCGGCTCGGCCAACGACCTGGCCAAGCTGGTGCAGCTCTACGCCTGGGAAGGCCAGTACGGCGGCCAGCAGTTGCTCAAGGCCGAGACGGTGCGCGAGTACACCAAGTGCCAGTTTTGCCCCGACAACCGCCGCGCCCTGGGCTTCGACCGCCCCGCCAACGACCCCAAAGTCAACACGGCCAAGGACGCCTCGCCGCGCAGCTACGGCCACACCGGTTTCACCGGCACCTACTTCTGGGTGGACCCGCAGTACGACGTGATGGTCATCCTGCTCACCAACCGCGTGAATCCCACGCGCCGCAACAACAAAATCACCGAGCTGAGCGTGCGCAGCAAACTGCTGCAGCTGGCCATCGACGCGGTGAAGTCCGAGCGGCCCCAGGTAGAATCGACGGTGCCTAAGGAGGAATAAGGACGAAAAGGAGCGGACAAATAAGAACGTCATCCTTATCTGGCGTACGCCCAAGCGAAGGACATTCCTCAATCCCAGCACCAACCGAGAAGCGCAGCCGCCAACGCCCCATTGTGAGGGCTTGGTGGCTGCGCTTCTGTGTTACCGGAAAAGCGTCGGCACTGAGTAGGCAGCGGCGGGGCGGGGTGCGAGGAAGGCCCTTCGCTTGGGCGTACGCCAGATAAGGATGACGGACGAGCTAATCAGTGGCCGATCAGCTACTTACCGCTCTACTCCTTCATGGTGCTCGTCATCTTGCTCTCAATGCTTTTCTGCAGCTCGGGCAGGTGCTCCTGCAGCCGGCGCTGGCCCAGCTCCATGCCGGCCACCATCAGCTGGCTTTGTTTGCCGGTGAATTTCTGGCCGGTGGAGGAAGCGTAAAACTTCTTCAGCTCCTTGAGCTCCTTTTCGCTGAACTCGCGGGCGTAGAGGTCGGCCATGTCGTCCTTGAGCGAGGCCCAGCTCATGTATTTGTTTAGAAAGCTGCGCATTTCGGGCTCCACCGCCTTCAGCTCGGGCCGTTGCGTGAGCTGGGCCGTTACCATCTGATCGAGAGCGCTGGTGGTGGTTTGCTCCATCTGCATGGCTACCAGCAGCTCCTCGGCGGCTTTGCGCTGGGCGGCGGGTACGGGGGCAGCGCTGGGGGCAGCGGCGGCCGTGGTTTGGGCCGTAGCGGCCGGCGCGGCCAGCAGCAGGCCAGCGGCAAGAGCGAGTAAGTATTTCATAGCAAGTGCGTACGGGTTTTTTGGCGCTGCGGTCGTGCCCGCACGCAACCATTTGGCCCCAGCGGCTATCTGTAGCAGTGAAGGCGGCAGCGGCGGGGTACTCACTACCAAGCCGCTGCCGTTGTGCTTATCCGCCCCGTGCCGACTCACTACCACATGCTTATGCTATTTACAAGCGCTGTACTTCGGCCCATCTTTGCATCGTTGGCCGGCGCTACTGCCCGGTCTGCTTCGCCCCCGACTACGCCATTGCCCGCTATGAACTCAATGCTACCCACCTGGCTGCGCCGCCCCGTGCTGCCCACTGCCCTGGCCGCCGTGCTGCTGTTACCCGGCTGCGGCACCGGGCTCTTCCCCGAGCCCGAGGGGCAGGAAACGCCCGAATACCAAATCAGCCAAGCCGAGCAAGCCTGGGCCACGCCCTACCGCCTTGGCGACGAGTGGCGCTTCCGCAACGCCGCCGGCTACGAACGGCGCTACCAGGTCAAAGGCCTGGCCGACCAGCAACTGCCCGGCATGGCCGCCGGCTCGCAGCGCGTGCAGTACTACCGGCAGGGCCTGAGCGCCCGCCTGGAGCGCGTCGATTCCGGCTACGTAGCCCGGCCGGGCCAGCAGCAGTACCTGGCCCAGTTCAGCATGAAGGCCGCCGTGCCCAAGAGCGCCGAGCCGCTGACCGTGGAGCTGACCTGGGGCCCCAGCCAGCTGCGCCTGCCCGCCGCCGCGCAGCCCGGGGCCCTGCCCGCCGATGTGCGCCTGCTGCCCGCGGCCACGCTGGGCACCCGGCAATACCAGAATGTGTGGGAGTACACCAGCCTGCTGACCTCGGCCGCCCGCGTGCCGGCCGGCGCCGTGCGGCAGGTGTACTACACGAAGGAAAACGGTGTCGTGCGCTTTGTGGAAGCCAACGGCACCGTGTGGGACCGACAGTGACCCCTGCGGTTCCACAAATTGGTGAGTGAAAATGGTGAAGCAGGCGGTTCCCTTTGGGGCCGCCCGCTTTGCGTTTAGGGGCGTAGCTTTCCAACGTTGACTCACTGCGTTAACTTTGGCGGGCATCGGGTACGGCGACGCATTTTATTCGGGGCGCCGGATTGTTATCATCCTTTTTCACATCGATTTATGAGCCTTTCTACTTACTGGGAGCCTGCGCGCAAGGGTCTTGGCTTTGCCGCCGGGCTGATGCTGCTGGGTGCCGCGGCCCAAGCGCAATTCGTGCCGGCGGGCACGTACGCGTCGGTGCACAACTACGTGACCCTGGGCGACACCAACGGCGACGGCCGACTCGACATCGTTACCTGTAACTCCCTCGGCACCGTCGATGTGCTGCTGAGCGGAAGCTCGGGGTTTGCGCCGGCCACCACTTACACCACGCAGCTCAGCAGCTGCGGCACGGTGGCCGTGGGCGACGTGACTGGCGACGGCCGCGCGGATTTGGTTGCGGGGGACTTCACGGAAGGCTGGCTGGCGGTGCTGCCGGGCCAGGCCGGCGGCTTCGGCACCCCGACGCGCTACTTCGTGGGCAACAGCAGCCGCATTGCCACCGTGGTGCTGGGCGACGTAACCGGCGACGGCCGCGCGGACATCGTGGCCACCGATTACATCACGGGCAACATCGTGGTGCTGCCCGCGCAGGCCGGGGGCGGCTTCGGCACCATCAGCACCTACACCATTGCGGGGTTGACGCGGCCCATCGGGGCGCGGCTGGCGGACTTGAACGCGGACGGCCGGCTGGACATCGTCGTGGGCGGCTCGCAGGTGATAGGCGTGCTGCCGGGCCAGGCCGGCGGCGGCTTCGGCACGCCCCGCACGTACATGATTGGGACGAACGACGTGGCGGACTTCGCGCTGGCGGACGTGAACCAGGACGGCAGCCTCGACATCGTGGCGCCGGGCCTGGGCAGCGTGCAGCTGTACCTGCTGCAGGCGGGCCAATTCCTGGCCTACGGCTACTACCCGGCAAACGGCCTGCCCAACGTAACGGCTGTGGCCGACGTGAACGGCGACGGCCGCCCGGATATGTTGACGAACGATTCCGGGACGCGTGACATCGGCACCCTGCTGGGGCAGCCGGGCGGCGGGTTCGTCAACGGCAACTCCTACACCAACTGGCCGCGGGCAACCGGATCGGCCAGCTACAAAAGCCTGGCCGTCGGGGACGTGAATGCGGATGGCAAGCTCGACATCGTTTCGGGCAACATGCTCAGCAACGAAGTGGGCGTGTTGCTGAATACCAGCGTGCTGGCCGCCCGTCCGGGCGCGGTCAGTCAGGACTTGGCGCTGTTTCCCAACCCGGCCCGGCACGCCGCCACGCTGCACCTGCCCGCGGGGATGGGCGCGCAAGCGGCAACGCTCACCGTGGCCGATGCCCTGGGCCGCGTGGTGCGCACGCGCGCCCTGCCCGCCGCACCGGGCTGCCAGCCCACGCTTGACCTGACGGGGCTGCGGCCCGGCGTGTACACGGTGCGGGTGCAGGCCGGTGCCCGGGCCGCCGTTCAGCGCCTGACGGTGGAATAACCGCAAGGGCTCCTGACGGCAATAGCGCTGGTAGCGGCGCCGCAAAATCAAACCGCAGAGCCGGCCGGGAACTTCCTCCACGTGCAGCTGGAGTAGTTCCTGGTTTTTATGTTCTGCCCAAAGGAAGGAGCAGCCGGCTTGGTTCAGCGGCAAGGGGGCCGCCCAACTGCCGGAAGCCCCAGCCGCGCCGCTTGGCGGCTTGGTGCGACGTGGGCAAAATCCGTAGCTTACCCGCTACTGCTCCGGATTCCCACCTTTTCCTGCTGTTTCCTATGCTAGGACTGATGATGCAGACGCCGCTGCGCATTGCGGCCCTGCTCGAACACGCCGCCAAGTGGCACGCCGATACCGAAATCGTGTCGCGCAATACCGAGGGCGGGCTGCACCGCTACACCTACCGCGCCGCCCACCAGCGGGCCCAGCAACTGGCCAACGCCCTGCTCGCGCTGGGCATTCAGCCCGGCGACCGGGTGGGCACGCTGGCCTGGAATAACCACCGCCACTTCGAGCTGTACTACGGCGTGTCGGGTCTGGGGGCGGTGTGCCACACCATCAACCCGCGCCTGTTCGCCGAGCAGCTCGTCTACATCATCAACGACGCCCAGGACCGCCTGCTGTTTTTCGACGCGACCTTTCTGCCCCTGGTGGAAAAACTGGCCCCGCATTGCCCCTCGGTGGAACACTGGGTGCTGATGACCGACCGCGCCCACATGCCCGCCACGTACCAGCTGCCCGGCGACTTGCTCTGCTACGACGAGCTGCTGGACCGCGAAGCAGCCGCGTACGAGTGGCCGGTGTTCGACGAACATACGGCATCCTCGCTCTGCTACACCTCCGGCACCACCGACCAGCCCAAGGGCGTGCTCTACTCGCACCGCTCCACCTTGCTGCACAGCTACGCCGCCTCCCTGCCCGACTGCTTCAACTGCTCCGCCCGCGACGTGGTGCTGCCCGTGGTGCCCATGTTCCACGTCAACGCCTGGGGCATTCCGTACATGGTGCCGCTCAACGGCTGCAAGCTGGTGCTGCCCGGCCCCGGCCTCGACGCGGCCAGCCTCTTCGAGCTGTTCGAAAGCGAAGGCGTCACGTTTTCGGCCGGGGTGCCCACTATCTGGTTTGGGCTGCTGCAGTTCATGCGCGAAGGAAAACGGCAGTTCCGCACGCTGCGCCGCATGATAGTGGGCGGTGCGGCCTGCCCGCCGGCCCTGCTGCGGGCCTTCGACGAAGAGCTAAGCGTGGAAATTCGCCACGCCTGGGGCATGACGGAAACCTCCCCGCTGGGCACCGTCAGCACGCTCAAGACCAAGAACCTCACGCAGCCCGCCGAGCAACAGCAGGCCCTCAAAAACAAGCAGGGCCGCGTCATCTTCGGCGTCGACATGAAAATCGTGGACGACGCGGGCCGGGAACTGCCCCACGACGGCGAGGCCTTTGGCGACTTGCTGGTGCGGGGCCCCTTCATCGTGGGCGACTATTACCACGCCGCCCAACCCGGCCAGCTGACCGCCGACGGCTGGTTCCGCACCGGCGACGTGGCCACCATCGACGCGGACGGCTTCATGCAGCTCACCGACCGCTCGAAGGACGTCATCAAGTCGGGCGGGGAGTGGATTTCGAGCATTGCCCTGGAAAACCTGGCCGTGGCCCACCCCGCCGTGGCCGAAGCCGCCGTCATCGGCCTGCCCCACCCGAAATGGAGCGAGCGGCCCCTGCTGGTGGTCGTGCGCAAGCCCGGGCAGGACGTATCGCGCGAAGAGCTGCTCAGCTTCTACGAGGGCAAAGTGGCGCCGTGGTGGGTGCCTAGCGCCGTCGAGTTTGTGGAGCAGTTGCCCCACACGGCTACCGGCAAACTGCTCAAAACCCAGCTGCGCAAAGATTTCGCCGGCTACGAGTTCGAGACAAAAGGCTGACAGAGAAGTCGGCGCACAGCTTCGCCATAGTCAGTGTGGGGACTACGGCAGCACTGGCAGTCATTGCGAGCGAAGCGAAGCAATCTTTCCTCCAGGAGCACGACGCTGCAGCTGGTAGAAACCAAAAGTCTGTCAGAACCGAAACAGCACCGCCCGAAACCGGTAACTCCGGTTTCGGGCGGTGCTGTTTCGGGTTGTGCTAGTTGTGCCGTTTGTGCTGCGAGAGGAAGGATTACGTCGTCCTTCGTCCTCGCAATGACAACGAGGCGAGCCGGCGGCTTGAAACGAGGGCTAAAGCCGTACTCAGATTTTGATGAAGATGCGGCGGCGGTACAGCTCCCAGGCCAACAGGCCCCAGACGGTGGTGTAATCGAGGGCGTAAAATAGGGCCGCGTGCTGGGGATTGGCAAAGTGGGGCAACACTTGGGTTTGAAACAGCCAATTGCGCACGGTGTCGGTGGTGCCGTTGGGCATGGTGACATCGTAGGAGCTGAGCAGCTTGTCGACCAGCTCGGAGAGGAAGTAGATGGTAATGGCGTTGGTGCCGAACACCAGCAGCGGGGCGAGGCCGCGGCGCCACTGCTGCACGTCGAGCAGCCAGTACATGGCGGCCAGCAGGGCGCCGGCAATGCCGCCGGAGTAGAGCACGAAGGAGCTGGTCCAGAGCTGCTTGTTGATGGGAAACCAGCTGTTCCAAATAATGCCCAGCACGAGGCAGAGCAGGCTGGCGGCGAACAACCAGGCCACGCGCGTGGCCGCGTCGAGGTCGGTGCGGCGCAGCCAGCGGCCGGCGAATACGCCCAGCAGGCCGGTGCAGATGGACGGGAACGTGCTCAGAATGCCCTCGGGCTCGAAGGAGTAAAACTCGTCGTAGAGGTGGCGCTGGGTAAGCACGAGGCGGTCGAGCCAGGTGCCGATGTTGGTAAGGCGCTCCAGGTTGGCGGGCCCCACGCCGGGCACCGGCACCAGCTGCAGCACCAGGTTGTAGGCCACTAGGATAAAGGCGAAAAGGCCGAGCTGAGTGCGCCAGCGCGTTTTCAGAAAGAGCAGCGAGCAGGCCATAAACACCAAGCCAATGCGCTGCAGCACGCCCATGATGCGAAACGACGTGAAGTAGAATTTCGGCGTCAGGTCGATGAGCATGCCCAGGGCAATAAGGATGAGCGTGCGGCGTAGAATGGTGAACAGCACCCGCCGCTGCCGGGCCGGGTCGTGGCGGGCGCGGTCGAGGGCAAAGACCAGCGAGACGCCCACGATGAAGAGAAAGAAGGGAAAAACCAGGTCGGCGGGGCGGCAGCCGTGCCACTCGATGTGGCTCAGCGGAGTATAGTAGGGGAAGGCACCCGGGAAGTTCACCAGCAGCATCACGATGACCGTGAGGCCGCGGAAGGCGTCGAGGGAAACCAGGCGGCCAGGGCCGGAGGCTTCGGCCACGGGCGTGGTGTGGGTGGTGGCGCGGGCGGCCTCGTCAACGGATTGCATAAGCGGCAACATAGGCGCGGCAGCGGGGGTAAGGCGTACCGCCGGCCGGCGTAATTATTTTTTAGATCGGGTAAATGGCGTTGCCATGAGGCGCGGCCGGCGTCAGCATAGCCGTGCCGGCCTTACGCGAACTGAAAGTTCGCGTTACAACGCGCCAACCGGCGCCTCGGCTTAGGGCGGCTCAGACCTTGATGATGATGCGGCGGCTGTACATCCACCACAAAATGCCCAGCCAGATCAGTATCAGCGTCACGGCGCCGGCGAGGGAGGCGTTGCGCGGGTCGGCAAACACGGGCACGAACAGGGTCTGGTACAGCCACTCCTTCAGGCCGGTATCGGCCGCCTTGCCCGTGGGGTCGGGCATGCGGATGAGGCTGAGCGTGCGCGGAATCAGGCCGGAGAGGAAGAACACGGTGATGGCGTTGACGCCGTAAACGAGAAAGGGCTTGATCCAGCCGCGCCAGCCCTGCACGTCGCAGAGCCAGTAGAGCAGGGCCAGGCCGCTCACGGCCATGCCGCCGGTGTAGAGCACGTAGGAGCTGGTCCAGAGGCTTTTGTTGACGGGAAACCAGCTGTTCCAGATCAAGCCGAGCACGATGAGCAGGGTGCCGTCGACGAACAGCCACACCACTTTCTCGGCCGGCTGCACGTCGCGCCGCCGCAGCCACTGCGCCGTGACGACGCCCAGCAACCCGGTACCCACGGCCGGCACGGTGCTCAGCAGGCCTTCAGGGTCCCAGGTTTTGCTGCTTTTCCAGAGGTGGGCCGAGGTGAGCAGGGTGCGGTCGAGCCAGGCGCCGAGGTCGTGGCCGGGCAGCAGCTCGGCGCTGGCGTAGCCCGGGGCGGGCACCAGCTGCAGCAGCACGTTGTAGCCGACGAGCAGGCCGGCCAGCGTCCAGAGTTGGGTGCGGCGCGAGGTGGTCAGAAACAGCGCCGAACAGGCAAAGAACACCAGCCCGATGCGCTGCAGCACGCCCAAGATGCGCACCGTGGCGAAGTCAAACTTGGGGTAGAGCGAGAGCAACAGGCCCAGCCCGAACAGCACCGCCGCCCGCCGCGCCACCCGCAGCAGCGTGGGCCCCAGCGGCTCGTGGCGCTGCTTCACCCCGTCCAGCGCGTACACCAAGGACACGCCCACGATGAAGAGGAAGAAGGGGAAAATCAGGTCGGTGGGCGTGCAGCCGTTCCACGGTGCGTGTTCCAGCGGCTCGTAGATGTGGCCCCAGTCGCCGGGGTTGTTCACCAGGATCATGGCCATGACGGTGATGCCGCGGAACACGTCGAGCGAGACGAGGCGGCCCGGCTGCGAGGCCTCGGCCAGCGGCTGGGTGTGGGTGGTGGCTTCGGCGGCCTGGGTGGTGGATTGCATCAGCGTAGTAGGGTGTTGAGCTCGGTCCAGCCGTTGTCGTAAGCCGGGCCGGCAAGCAATTTAGCAGCTCGTTGCAGCGCGCGGCTCTCCGCTTCGTCAAGTACCTGAAGCTGAATCCGGTTTTCGGGCCCGAAGTGGCAGTAGCAACGCACCGAGAAGGGGTCCTGCGGGTCGAATTTTACGACCAGAAACCAGGTGCCGCTGCCGAAGCTGCCGCGGGGATTGAGGCTTAACCGACAGTCCGTGATATAGCTCCGCTGCTGCGTAACGGCTTCGATATCAGTCAGCAGAGCGTCCATCAGCGCCGCAGCCTGCGTCCAGCAGTACTGATGCCGGGCGGCGGCGCGTGGCTGGGCGTTAAGGCCTTCGTGAATCAGCGCCAAGTGAGTGTACGTCTGCATGCAGTACCGGTAAAACGAAGGCCTATTACCCGGGAAAAGCCCGAGCCGGCAACGTAGCCGCTTCGAATAACGCAAAACTCCCCGCCTCGGCGGGAGGCGGGGAGTCGGCAAGCGGCGGGTCAGATGGCCGGGTCGGTGGGCGTGGAGGGGTTGTTTTCGCGCTCCACGCGGGGGTAGGGGAGAAAATTGCGGTTGCGTTCGGCGTTGGGGGTGCCCGGTCCGGGGCGGCCGAAGCGGCGGCTGTCGTCGAGGCGGAAGCCCTGGAACGCCAGCTCCACCTGCCGGTTGCGGTAAATATCGAGCAGCACCGCGTCCTGGGTGAGCGGGCCGGTGTAGGGGCTCAGGCCCGCGCCGGGAGGCGCCGTGGGCAGGCCGGTGGTGGTCGTGGTGGCGGGGGCGAAGCTGGTGCGCACCCGGTTCAGCTCGGTCACGGCGTTGGGCAGGTCGTTTTTGCGGGCGTAGGCCTCGGCTCGGATCAGCAGCATCTCGCCGGGCACGTACACCGGAATGGGCGCGCTGTTGGCGGTGTAGAAGCCGGTGCCGCGGTTTTGGGTAGACGTGGGCGCGGCGCGGGTATAGAACGGGATGCGCAGGTCGCCGGCTTCGGGGGCCAGCGCGGCGGGCAGGCCCAGGTTCCGGTCGGTGGGCTCAAACACGTTGCGGTTGGTGAAGGTCACCTCCGCCAGCGGGTTGCGGGTGTTGTCGTCGAAGTTGAACACCGAGCGGCTGGCCAGGTCCACGCGGCCGGCGGCGGCAATGGCTTTGTCGTAGTCGCCGGCCAGCAGGCTGTAGCGCGCAATGAGGGCCTGCAACGTGTTAGCCAAGTTGATGCCGGGCACAATCTTGCTGTTGAAGTCGGCCGAAACCGGCGTGGTGGCCAGCGTGGCCGCCGCCGTTTCCAGCTGCGTCACGGCCGATTGCAGCAGTTGCACCCGCGGGACGAAGGGCGCGTTTTCGGCCACGGCCAGCGGGCCCTGCTCGAAGAACATGGCCTGCGTGCCCAGGGCCAGCGCCCGGAAAATGCTGGCGTAGGCAATGATGCCGCTGCGCGTGCCCGCGTCCGGCGCGTTGCCCACGTTGGCCAGCACCAGGTCGGCGTTGGCCTTCACCAGCTGGGTCTGCGTCCAGAGGTTGCGCACCACCACGTTGCCGTTGGTGACGTTGCCCGCGCCCAGGCTCACGTTGTACTCCTCGATGTTGCCCACGTTGATGACCGTCAGCTCGCGGGTGGTGAGCCCGCCCGCGGCCACGATGTTGTAGAGCGGGCTGAGCGCCCCGCCGGTGGTGAAGCGGTATTGCAGGCCGTTGCACACGGTAATCAGCCCGTCGGAAGTCGAAATAACCTGCTCTTGGCTGGCCGTGCTCGGGTTCAGGTAGTCCTTGTTGCAGCCGCCCAGCAGCGCTAGGGTAAGCAGCAATGATGCGTATCGTTTCATGGCAAAAATCGGAACGAGTCAGGAGTTAGAAGGAGGCCGCCAGCTTCAGCTGGTAGGTGCGCGGGATGGGCACGTTGCCGAAGTCGATGGCCCGCAGCAGGTCCGACGAGCCGCCGGCGCTGGTTTCCGGGTCAAAGCCGTTGTAGTTGTCCCACGACACGAGGTTGCGCCCCACCAACGATACGCTCAGGCTGCTGATGAGCGGGCTGATCTTGGGCAGCTCGTAGCTCAGGGCCGCCTCGCGCAGCTTCACGAAGGAGCCGTCGTCGATGCGAAACTCCTGGGTGTTGTAAATGGCGAAAATGTAGCCGCGGGGCAATTCGCCGCGCAGCTCCTTCTCGGCCAGGTCGCCCAGGCCCACGCCCTGCCGGGTGCGCTTGTCGGCGTTGAACACGTCCACGCCCTGCACCGCGTCGAGCAGCAGGTGCAGGCTCAGCTTTTTGTAGCTCAGGTTGGTGCTAAACGAGCCCGTCCATTTCGGGTTGGGGTTGCCGATGAGCACGTTGGCAATGGCCGTGCCGGTGGCGTAGCTGGGCTGGCCGTTGCCTTCGCGCGCCGGCACAAAATCCACCGAGCCCACGGCTTGGTCGCGGGTGCGCTCGTCCTGCGGGAAGCCCTGCGGGGTGAGCAGCAACGAGCCGTCGGGGTTGCGGGCGTAGCCCGAGCCGTAGAACACGCCCACCGGCTGTCCGGCCAGCAAGTACACCGGCGCCCCGGCCACGTTGTCGATGGAAATAGCCTGGATGTTGCCGTTGGTGCCGGGCAGGTCCAGCACCTTGTTGCGGTTGCGGTTGTAGAGCAGCGTCACGTCCCAGCTGAAGGTGCCGGTGCGCACCGGCACGGCCGTCAGCTGCAGCTCCAGGCCCTTGTTTTCCAGGGTCGCGACGTTGTTGGTGATGGAGGCCCCGCCGGAAGACGGCGCCAGGTTGCGGCGCACCACCAAGTCCTTGGTTTTTTGGCGGTACACCGTTGCGCCCAAGCCCAGCCGGTCGCCCAGGAAGCCCAGGTCCACGCCGCCTTCGATTTCGGCCACGCGCTCGGGGCGCACGTCGGGGTTGGCAAACTGCGAGCCGGGCAGGTAGGTGTTGCGGCCCAGGAAGCCCACCGGCTGGTACTGGTAAAACCGCTCGTAGCTGCCGATGCCGTTCAGGTTGCCGGCCTCGCCGTAGCTGGCGCGCAGCTTCAGCGCGTTAAAGGCCTTGGCGTAGTTCGCGTTTTGCCAGAACGCCAGATCCGACAGCACCAGCGAAGCGCTGACCTTGGGGTAGAGCTGGTTGGTGGAGCCCTCCGAGAACTTCGACGACCGGTCGCGGCGCACGGCCCCGGTCAGAAACGCCAGGTTGCGGTAGCCCAGCGTGCCCTGCACGTAAGCCCCGCTCAGGTCGAACTGGTCCAGGTCGTAGCCCGCCGTCACGGTGGTGCTCGACGCCCCGCTGACCGTGGCGATGAACGGCGCCAGGTTCTGGCCCTGGGTGCGGGTAATTTCCTGGCGGCTGTACTGGTAGCTGTAGCCGGCCAGCAAGGAAAGCTTGAACGTCTCACCCAGCATCCGCTCGTAGCCCAGGTTCACGTCGGAGTTGAGCAGCAGGGCGTTGGCCAGGCCGTTGGCGGCGTAGCCGAAGGGGTAGCGCTGGGCCGGCAGGCCGGCCACCGCCTGGTAGGGGTAGGGCCGGATGTAGCTCTGGCCCACCTGCGAGTACACGTCGGCGCCGAGCACGTAGTCCACCGAAAAGCCCTTGAACGGGTTCAGGTTCACTTGCACGTCGCCGATGGTGCGGCTCACGCGCTGGGTAAACTTCATGTCTTCGATGGTGGAGAGCGGGTTGACGCGGCTGGGCTCCACGGCCAGCAGGTCGCCCTTCACGTCGCGCTGGTTGATGTCGTAAATGTTGTTGGTGATGTTGACCGAGTTGATCGGGCTGTAAAACACGTTGCCGTTGGCCTTTTCGTTGGCGAAGCTGTTGCTGTAAGCCAGCCCGGCCGTCACCTTGGCCCACTTCGCCAGGCGCTGGTCCACGCGGGCGCGCAGGTTGTAGCGCGTGAAGTCGGTGCCGCGGATGATGCCCTGGTTTTTCAGGTAACCGCCCGACACGTAGTACTGCGTGCCCTCCGAGCCGCCCGTCAGCGAAACGCCGTTGTCGGTGCCGTAGCCGGTGCGGAAGATGTCGTCGAAATAGTTGTAGCGCGTCACGTCCACCAGGTTGGAGGCCAGGGTCGTGTTGGTGTTGGCCCGGTTGATGACGGTGGTCGTCACGCCCGGCTGCCCGGCCAAAGAGCCCACCGCGCTGATGGGGTAGAGACGGAAGGTGTTGAGGACCGGTCGGCCCTGGTTGTCAAGCGTGGTATAGGTATCGGCCCCGAACTGCTTGCCGTAGGTATTCACCGGCACCATGTGGCGCAACTCGTTGATGTTGAAACTGGTGTAGGCCGACACGCGCACCTGCCCGCTTTGCCCGCGCTTGGTGGTGATGAGCACCACCCCGTTGGCCGCCCGCGAGCCGTACTGCGCAGCCGCCGCCGCCCCGTTGATGACATTGATGCTGGCAATGTCGTTGGGGTTCAGGTCGGCCAGGCGGTTTTGGCCCGTGTTGGCCACGCCCACGTCGTTGGTTACCGCCAGCTGCGACACGTTCACGCTGTTGTTGCTCACGATGACGCCGTCGATGACGTACAGCGGATCGGAGGGGCCGGCCAGGGAGTGCACCCCGCGCAGGCGCACCGACAGGGAGCCCGCCGGGTCGCCGGAGTTCTGCACGATCTGCGCGCCGGGCACCTTGCCCTGCAGCGAGTTGAGCACCTGGCCCGAGCCGCTCTGCGTCAGATCTTTGGCCTGCACCGTGCTGATGGCGTTGCCCAGCTCCCGGCGGCTCACGCTCACCGTCGAGCCGATAACCACCACGTCGTCGAGGCTCTGGCGGGCTTCCGTCAGCGCGGCGTCGGTAGTGACGGTGCCGCCGCCGGCGGGCAGCGTGAGCGGGCGGCTCAGGCTGGCGTAGCCGATGATGGAAAACTGCAGGGTGTAGCTGCCCGGCGCCACCTGCGCCGTGAAGCGGTAATTGCCGTCGGCGTCGGTGCTGCCGCCCTGGGTGGTGCCGCCCAGCAGCACGGTGGTGCCCGGCAGGCCCTGCCCGCGCGCGTCCGTCACGCGGCCCTGCAGCGTGTACTGCGTTTGGGCGCCCGGCTGGGCCGCCGCCTGCAAAGCCAGCACAAGGCACATCAGCAGCCAGCCCCAATGGAGCGGCCTCGCCAAAAAGTAGGTGTTGCGCATAGTGGGAATCGGGAAAATGGGGTGTGAAAGGAATGCCTGAATAATGTACAAGATTTTAGCAGATAAAAAATCAAATCCTGCCGCCGCAGCCTTTGCCGGAGCGCCGCCCCGTGCCGAATTCGGTGCTCCGCAGCGCGGCCAGTTGCTTGCCCGGCCTTGTCGGGGCGTTGCGGCCTGATAATCTGCCGTTGGGCCGGCCGCGGGGCCCGCGCGGCGGGTCGATTCAGCCGCCACTAAAAAGCCGGCCCGGCAGCCGGCCCGCTCCCGAAAGAACGAACCTGCAACCGGGCCGGCCGTGATTAGCGCTGTCGAGCGGGCTACTTCACATTATCCAACAACCAACGTTAGTACTGCCAGCGCACGAAGGCCTCGATGCCCTCGTATTCGGGCAGGCCCAGCTGGTCGTAAATTTTGGCCGTGGTGCGGTTGCGCTCCTCGGCCCGCTGCCAGAACTCGCGCTGGTCGGCCCCCGGAAACAGCGGCCGGTCTTTCTGCGACTGGTGCTTGAAGATGGCCCGGCGCTTGCGCGTGAGCTCCTGCGGCGAAAGGGGCACGGCCATTTCGATCTGGTCGATGTCCCACTCCTGCCAGGCGCCGCGGTACAGCCACACCCAGCAGTCTTGCAGCCAGTCGGTACCCTGGGCCTTCAGGCGCTGCACGGCCTGCATAATGGCCGCCAAACACACCCGGTGCGTGCCGTGCGGGTCCGACAGGTCGCCGGCGGCGTAAATCTGCTGGGGCCGGATGCGGTTCAGCAGATCGACGGTAATCTGAATGTCTTCCTCGCCCAGCGGCTTTTTGCGCACCCGGCCGGTTTCGTAGAAGGGCAAGTCCAGGAAGTGGGCGCGGGTGTCGGGGTCGAGGCCGGCGTAGCGGCAAGCGGCCTTGGCCTCGCCGCGGCGGATGAGCCCCTTGATCTGCTGCACCTCCGGCGTATCGACCTGCCCGGGCGCCTTGCTGCGCAACGACTCGGCCACGCGCTGGTACATCTGCTCGGCGGGCTGCTCGCCGGGCAAGCGCAGGGCTTGGTCGTAGTCGGCCACGAAGTCGGCGAAGCGGATGGCCTCGTCGTCGAACACGGCGATGTTGCCGGAGGTCTGGTAGGCCACGTGCACCTCGTGGCCCTGGTCGACGAGGCGCAGCAGGGTGCCGCCCATCGAAATGACGTCGTCGTCGGGGTGAGGGGAGAAGATGAGCACGCGCTTAGGGAAGGGCGCGGCGCGCTCCGGGCGGCTCGTGTCGTCGGCGTTGGGCTTGCCGCCGGGCCAGCCGGTGATGGTGTGCTGCAGTTCGTTGAACACGCGGATGTTGATGCCATAGGCCTGCGTGTCGGACGTAGCCAGCAGGTCGGAGAGGCCGTTTTCGTTGTAGTCCGCGTCGGTGAGCTTGAGAATGGGTTTTTGCAGGGTGCGCGCCAGCCAGGTCACGGCCTTGCGCACGGTGGCCGCGTCCTGCCAGTTGCTGCTCAGGCCGGCCAGCCAGGGCGTTTTGCGGCGCGTCAGCTCGGCGGCGGCCGCGTCGTCGAGCACCACCTGCACGGCCGGGTGCTGCTGCAGGTAAGTGGCCGGCACCGAGTCGGTCGGCTCGCCTTCCACGGTGCGCTTCACCACGGCGGCCTTGCCTTCGCCCCAGGCCATCATAATGATCTGGCGCGCGTCGAGGATGGAGCCCACGCCCATCGTGAGGGCCCGGCGCGGCACGTTTTCCTCGCCGTAAAAGTCCGAGGCCGCGTCGGTGCGGGTGATGTGGTCGAGGGTAATCAGGCGGGTGCGCGACTGGGCGCCGGAGCCGGGCTCGTTGAAGCCGATGTGGCCGGTGCGCCCGATGCCGAGCAGCTGCAAATCGATACCGCCGGCCTCGCGGATCTGCTCTTCGTAGCGGCGGCAGTACTCGTTCACGTCCTCGGGCCGCACGGTGCCGTCGGGAATGTGCACGCTGCCGGCCGGGATGTCGATGTGGTCGAACAAGTACTCGTGCATGAAGCGCACGTAGCTCTGCAAGGAGTCCGGCGCCATCGGAAAGTACTCGTCGAGGTTGAAGGAAACGACGTTCCGGAAGCTCAGCCCTTCCTCGCGGTGCAGGCGCACCAGTTCCTCGTAGACGCGGGTGGGGGTGGAGCCGGTAGCCAGCCCGAGCACGGCCGGGCGGCCGGCCGCGGCTCGCTCGCGGATCAGGTCGGCAATCTGCCGGGCCACGGCTACGGAGGCTTGTTCGGAATCGGGGTAAACCTGGACGGGGACGCGCTCGGCGCTGGCGACGGGGTGCATAGCGGGCTGGGGGTTGGAAAGTGGGAGGGGAGCCGCCAAGGTAGCGGCTTTTGCCAGGGGCTGTCAACTTGTACCCAGCAAAGTTTCGCCGCGGGTGTTACCTTGACTTATCATGAAGGTCCGGTTAACTTTAATCCCGCTTTAAAGCCATTTGGCGCCGGGTTTCGGCGCTACACCGGGTACTTAAGACGGCAACAGCAGCCTGATTCATCGCTGATTTCCCCTATATGTCAGTCTTTTGCCCGGATTTCTTCAATTGCCCTCCCTCAGCCTGAATTTGTATCCACGCGCGGCTATATAGCCGCGCGTGTACTGTCTTGGCCCCTTTTCTCCCACTCTTTTCCCTATTTCAATGACAAAACTTCTATGGTCCTTAGCCCTGCCCGGCCTCGTGCTGGCGCAGCCGGCGCTGGCCCAGCAAACGCGCACCGTGACGGGCACCGTCACGGCCGCCGCCGACCGCGCCCCGCTGCCCGGGGTGAACGTGGTGGTGAAGGGCGGCACGACCGGCACGCAGACCGGCCCCGACGGCCGCTTCTCGCTGCAGGTGCCCGAGGGCGCCACCCTCGTGTTTAGCTTTATCGGCTACGGCTCAGTGGAGCGCGCCGTGGGCGCCGACAACACCTTCGACGTGGCCCTAACGGCCGACGCCAAAAGCCTCGATGAGGTGGTGGTGACGGCCTTCGGCATCAAGCAGGAGCGCCGCGAGGTAAACTACGCCGCCCAGCAAGTCACCAGCAAAGACATTATCGAGTCGCGCCAGCCCAACGTGGTCAACGCCCTGCAGGGCAAGGTGGCGGGCGTGCAGATTACCTCCGCCGGCGGCGCGCCCGGCGAAGGCGCCAGCATCGTCATCCGCGGCGGCTCCTCGCTCGACGGCAACAACCAGCCTTTGTTCGTCATCGACGGCATCATCATGGACAACTCGTCCTTCGTGGAGTCGACGGCGCCGGGCGGGGGCTCGGGCTTCAACGGCGTGCTGGGCCGCTCCACGGCCAGCCAGAACCGCGCCGGTGACCTGAACCCGGAGGACATTGCCTCCATCACCGTGCTGAAAGGCCCGGCCGCCGCGGCCCTTTACGGCCTGCGCGCCGGCAACGGGGCCATCATCATCACCACCAAGAAGGGGCAGAGCGGGCGCACCAGCATCAGCTACCGCACCCAGTTTTCGGTGGACGAAGTGAGCCGCCTGCCCAAGCTGCAAAACCAGTACAAGCAAGGTACCGGCGGCATCTTCGACCCCACCACGCGCCTCTCCTTCGGGCCGCGCTTCGGGGCCGACGAGACGGTGTACAACAACGTGGAGGACTTCTTCCAGAAAGGCCACGCTTGGCAGCACTACCTGACCATGTCGGGCGGCTCGGAAAAGGCCACCTTCCTGGTCTCGGCCTCGCGCGTGGACCAGACCGGCGTGGCGCCCACCAGCCAGTACGACAAGTCGACGGTGCGCCTCTCGGGCACGGTGCAGTTTTCGCCCAAGATCAGCGCCTCGGGCTCGGCTCAGTACCTGAACTCGGGCGGGCGCACCCCGCTGCAGGGCCCGGGCCTGTTCGGCGGCACCGGCGGCTACCTGGTGAGCCTGCTGAGCTGGCCGCGCAACGACGACGCGCGGGTGTACCTGAACCCAGACGGCACCCGCCGCCGCCTGCTGGGCGCGGCCACCGCCGCCACCGACGCCGACAACCCCTACTTCACCGTTTACAAAAACCCGCAGACGGCGCGCACCAATCGCATGATCGGCAACGCGCAGCTGACCTACGCGCCGGCGCAGTGGCTGTCGTTGAGCTATAACCTGGGCACCGACTTCTACAACGAGAAGGACCGCTCGGTGCGGGCCGTGGGCACCTCGCAGCCCAACAACCAGAACGGCGGCGTAGGCGAAACGCAGATTCTGAGCCGCCTGGTCAACTCCAACTTCCTGGCCACCTTCAAGCGCCAGTTCGGCGAAGACTTCGGGGTGACCTTCCTCTACGGCAACACCATCGAGGCCGGCAAGCGGGAGACGACCGACAACCTGGGCCTGATCTTCCAGAACCCGGACTTCGTGTCCATCAACAACACGGTCAACCGCAACACGATTATCACCACGTCGGAGCGGCGCATCATCGGCAACTTCGCCCGTCTGAACCTGGACCTGTTCCGGCAGCTGACTTTGGAAGTGCAGGGCCGCTACGACCGCACCTCCACGTTGCCCAACGGGGATAAAATCTACGGCAAGGGCTTCCCCTACGGCTCGGTGGCCGCGGGCTGGGAATTCACCCGCACCCTGGGCCTGGACCAGAACCCGGTGCTGAACTACGGCAAGCTGCGCGCCTCCTTCGCCGACGTGGGCAAGGACACCGAGCCTTACCGCATCCTCTCGCCGCTGGCCCAGAGCACCTACATCGGCGGCGGCTTCCGCAACGGCTTCTTCGGCTCGAACCCCCGGCTGAAGCCGGAGCACCAGCGCGGCGTGGAAATCGGCCTGGACCTGCAGTTTCTGCAGAACCGCCTGGGCCTGGACCTGAACGTGTACCGCCAGCGCACCAACGACCAGATCATCGGCCCGCGCGTGAGCCAGGCTGCCGGCTTCATCCTGCAGTACATCAACGGCGGCACGGTGGAAAACAAGGGCATTGAAGTGGCGCTGACCGGCTCGCCGGTGAAAACCAGCAACGGCTTTAGCTGGGACGTGCTGGCCAACTTCACCCTGAACCGCAACAAGGCAATTTCGCTGCCCTACCCGCTGACCGAGGTGTATCAGTCCGACGCCTTCGTCATCGACGTGGCCCGCGGCGGCGCCTTCCCCGGCCGGCCGCTCTCCGGCATCAGCGGCATCGACTTCAAGCGCACGCCCAGCGGCGCGCTGCTCATCGATGCCAGTGGCTACCCGGTGGTGAATACCAACGTGTACAGCTACATCGGCGACCGGGCCCCGCGCTTCACCACGCAGATTACCAACACCTTCGCCTACAAGGGCCTGTCGCTGGCCTTCCTCTTCGACTTCCGCAAAGGCGGGCTGGTGGTCAACGGCAACGACTGGTTTGCCACCCGCCAGGGCCTGAGCGAGCGGACCGTGGACCGCTACAAGCAGGTGGTCTTCGACGGCGAGGTGCTCGGGGCCGACGGCAATTACAGCCCGAACACCAAGCAGGTGGAACTGACGCAGGGCTACTACACCACCATTCTGGGCGGCACGGCTCAGGCCTTCGTGGAGGACGCCTCCTGGACGCGCCTGCGCTACGCCACGCTCACCTACGCCATTCCGACCTCCCTGCTGGGCAAAACCGGCTCGGTGATTAAGGGCGTGGAGCTGTCGGTGACGGGCCGCAACCTGCTGCTGCTCACCAAGTACTCCGGCGTGGACCCCGAAGTGGCGGCGGCCGGTGCCGGCGTGCGCGGCGGCGGCTCCAACGGCTTCGACTTCGGCAGCGTGCCCGGCACGCGCGGCGTGGACATGGCCCTGCGGGTCAATTTCTAAAAGGTGCAGCGGTGAGATTGTGAAATGGGGAAGCCAGGCTACTGAACTAACGCAGTGCTCGGCGCCATTTAGCAGTTCAACCGTGTCACAATTCGATTTCAACTGATGAAAAAATACCTTCTCTTCCTGGGCCTGGCGCTGGGTGGGGGCGTGCTCACGTCGTGCGACAAGTTCTTCGACGTGAACAACGACCCGAACAACCCGACCACGTCCTCGCCCAACTTCCTGCTGCCCGGCATCATTTCGCAGGGCATTCAAACGCAGATGTTCACCTCGCTGACGACGACCTACCTCACGCAGTACACCGTGCGCAAGTCGGCCATTTCCAGCACCGATCAGTTTTACCTGAGCAACGCCAACAGCACCAACACCTTCAACTACACCTACTTCTACTCGGCCGGCAACATCCCGACCATGAACGAAGCGGCGGAGAAGGAAGGCTCGCCGGTGTACATCGGCGCGGGCAAGATCATCTACGCCATGGACCTGGCCCACTGCACCGACATGCTGGGCGACATTCCCTACACCGAGGCCTTCCAGGGCGGGCAGAACTACACGCCCAAGTACGATTCGCAGGAGAGCATCTACGCGGCCATCAACCAGCTCTGCGACGAGGGCATTGCCATCATGCAGCGCCCGGCCTCGGAAAGCTTCCGCCCGCTCTACATCAGCTCGCCGAGCGTGAGCGGCGACATCCTCTTCAAGGGCGACCGGACCAAGTGGATCAAGTTTGCCAAGGGCCTGAAAGCCCGCCAGCTCAACCACCTCTCGAAGAAGAGCACCTATAACCCGCAGCTGATTCTGCAGCTTGTCAGCGAGAGCATGAGCAGCTCGGCCGACGACGCGCAGCTGCAGTACGAGACGGCCGTGGCCCCGCTGACGGGCACCACCAGCATCTTCGGCCCGACGCGTAACAACTACTCGGCCTCGACCTTCTCCACCAACATCATCAAGTACCTGAACGGCAACGTGGCCGGGGCCGCCTTCCCGGGCGTGACGGACCCGCGTCTGCCCATCATGGCCACCACCATCAGCACCGGCGTCGACCCGGGCGTGACCAACACCGCCGGCAACACCCTCAACGGCGCTACCGACTTCTACTCCAGCTGGTACGCCCGCGAGCTGGGCTACTTCGAGGTGCTGACTTACCACGAGCTGCAGTTCATCAAGGCCGAAGCCGCTTTCCGCTCCGGCGACCTGAACACGGCCTTCACTGCTTACAAAGAGGGTATTTCGGCCCACATGAAGAAAATCGGGGTGGGCGGCACCAACGCCAACCCGGCCGTGACCTTCCCCACCATCACGCAGGCCCAGATCAACGATTACCTGGCCAGCGCAGCCGTGGCGCAGTCGGCCTCGCAGCTGACGCTCAAGCACATCATGGAGCAGAAGTACATTGCCATGTTCCTGAACCCGGAGTCGTGGTCGGACCTGCGCCGCATGGACTTCAGCCCCACCATCTACCCGAACCTGAAGTACCCGGCCGGCGCCTACTCGGCTCTGGCCACCAAGCCCGACCCCAAAGACCGGTGGCCGCGCCGCATGCTGCCGGGCGCTACCGAGGCCCTCTACAACCCGCAGGAAGTAGCCAAGCTGGGGGCCAACGACGCCGACTACATCAGCCGCCCGCTGTGGTGGGACATGCCCTAAGGGCGCGGTCTGCTTTCGGCTTCATTTCCCACCTCCATTGCTGATTCTTTCATGAATTTCCATACCCTTTTGCGCCGCAGCGCCCTGCTGCTGGCCGGGCTCGGGCCGGTGTTGGCCGGCTGCGAGTCCGACATCGACAAGTACTACGAAGAAGTGGGGGGCCAATTCCCCACTTTCCTGGCCAACTCCTTCGGCACGGCCACCAAGTATGCCGCCGGCGAGACGTTCACCTTCGAGGTGCAGTTTGCCCAGCAAACCGCGCCCGTGCGCGAAATCCGCATCATCCAGCGCATCGAGTCCAACCCCGACTCCACGGTGGTGCAAACCATTCCGTACCGGGCTGCCTACTCGCGCCTGAAGCGCGCCGACACGCTCGTGGTGAGCTACACGGTGCCCGCCGCCGCCAACAAAACCCGGGTGCGCGTGCACGCCCAGGTGGTGGCCGACAACGGCCAGACCAAGGCCCGCACCATTGCTTTCCGCATTGCCGAGCCCACGCCGACCATCAGCATTGCCGGCTCCAGCAACGTGACGGCGCCCGGCACCAGCACACCCGTGCCCGCCGACGTGGTGCGCTACAGCCTGCTGCTGAACCAGAACGGCATCACCACCTACCCCGAGCGGCCCGAACTGCCCCCGGCGTCCACGGCCATCCTCTACAAGGACCTCGACAGCCTGATTACCTACGTGCGCGTGGGCTCGACGGCGGAGCGCCGATTGCTGCGCCAGCGCCTGCCCGCCTCCGGGGCCCAGAGCGGCGCCCAAACCACGGTGAACGTGGACGTGCCCACGCCCGCCGGCTCCAGCGGCCAGCCCGTGACCTACCGCTTTGAGGTGAAAACGCGCTTTGCCGGCACGCCGAACTTCCGCGCTACCTCGGCCACGGCCACGGCGTTTACGCCCGGCACGCCCACCAGCCTGGCCGCGCCGCGCACCGTCTCGCTCACCTACACCGGCACCACCGGCGGCGACCTGGCGGCTTACAACCTGACGACCTTTGCCGCCGTGCCCGCCAGCGGGGCTGCGGCGGATAAGGACGTGGCCATTACCAGCACGGCCAGCAACGCCGTGCGCCTGCAGGCCCTGAACACGACCAAGTTTGTGCGCCTGACCTCGGGCGGCGCGGCGGCGTATACCGCGGCCACGCTCAACAGCATCCGCCAAGCCTACCTGACCGCGGCGGCCGCCAACCAGGTAACGCAGCTCGACAACGTCGTGCCCGGCGACGTGGTCATTGCCCGCCTGCGCGGCGCCGACCAGTACGCCATTTTCACCGTTACCGCCGTCAACCGCACCGCTGCGGCGGTGGTGGTGACCATGGACGTGAAGGCGCTGTAAGGCCGCTTCGTACGCAAGCAAAAAGCGCCGCCCGGGCTTCCGGGCGGCGCTTTTTATTTAAGGGCATTATACGCCGCGGCTCCGGGCTGCTGCCCGGAGCCGCGGCGGCCTACCGGCCAAATAGTCGCCGGAAAAAGCCCTTCTTGGCGGGCTGCTTGGTTTTGGTCTTGATGGTGATGTTGTTGCCCTGCGTGGTCGTCTTGGTCATGCCTGGCCGTTCCTTGGTCACCGTCGAGGGCAGGGTCACGGCGGGCGCGGCCCCGGGTTCGGGCGTGGTCGGGATGGGCGTCGCGGGCGGTTCGGCGCGGGCAACGACGGGGCCGGCCACCGAACCGATGGTCGTCACGCGCAGCGGGCCGCTTTCGTTGTGCAGGCGGTCGAGGGCCGTCACGTAGTAGGCGTACTCGGTGCCGTAGCGGGCGGCCGTGTCCACAAACGCCTCGGTGCCGCGCCGGCTGCTGGGCTGGATGGCGAGGATGTGGCGCGGGTCGTCGGGCGTGGGCTGCTCTCCGCGGGCAAAGCGGTACACCACGTAGGCGGCCGCGGAGTCGCCGTCGGCGGCGACCGGGCCGGGCTGCCACATCAGCGTGACAGGCCCGCCGCCGCGGGTGAGGGTGAGCTGCTGCACCGAGCGCGGCGGCACGGCGTCTTTCCAGGGCATGGTGGGCAGCAGCGCCGGGTACCGAAACAGGTTCTGCCGCAGCGAGTCAGTGGTCTTGAGCGGGTTGCTCAGCACCGATTTGCCCGAAAAAAACACGCTGCCGCTGATGTCCTGCGGGTAGGAGCGGTTCAGGCGCACCTGCCGCGGCAGCTCGCGCGGGTTGCGCCAGGTCGTGTCCGACTTGGTGCTTTCCAGCATGCGGTAGGCGCCCTGCCCGATGTAGAGGTGCCGGTCGTAGCGGTTGCGGCTCCACCACTCCAGCAAGGTGGCGTAGGAGGCGGCGCGGAAGTTAGTGCTCCAGTACAGCTGCGGCAGCACGTAGTCGACCCAGCCCTGGCGCAGCCACTCGCGGGCGTCGGCGTAGAGGCCGGTGTGGCCCTGGAAGGCGCGCGTGTCGGAGCCCTCGGGGTCCTCGTTGCTGTTCATCCACACCCCGAAGGGCGAAATGCCAAACTTCACCCAATGCTTTTCGGCTTCGATGGCGTTGTGCACCTGCTCCACCAGCTGGTTCACGTTGCGGCGGCGCCAGTCGGGCAGGCTCAGCCCGTCGGGGTTGTACTGGGCAAACGCCTGCTCATCGTGAATGACCTGCTTGGCCTCGGGGTAGGGATAGAAGTAGTCGTCGAAGTGTACCCCGTCGATGTCGTAGCGGTGCACCACGTCCACGATGACCTCGGTGATGTAGTCGCGCACCGCGGGCAGGCCGGGGTTGTAGAGCAGCTTGCCGGAGTAGCGCAGAAACCACTCCGGGTGGCGGCGGTAGGGGTGGTTGGGCGCCAGGCGGGCCGTGGTGGTGTCGGTGCTGGCGCGGTAGGGGTTAAACCACGCGTGGAACTCCATGCCGCGCTTGTGGGCCTCCTCCACGAGGAAGGGCAGCGGGTCCCAGCCCGGGTCTTTGCCCTGGCGGCCGCTCAAAAACTTGCTCCACGGCTCCAGCGCGCTGCGGTAAAACGCATCCGACGCGGGCCGTACCTGCAGGAAAATGGCGTTGATGCCGGCGCGCTGGTGGCCGTCGAGCATCTTCACGTACTCGCGGCGCTGCTGCTCGGGCGTCAGGTCGCGCCGGCTCGGCCAGTCGATGTTTTCGACGGTGGCCACCCACACCCCGCGCAACTCGCGCTTGGGCGGGGGCGAGGGAATGGGCGTGGTGATGACCGCACCCTTAAACGACTTGACCGGCGGCGTGACGGCCGAAGGCTGCGCCGCGACCGAACCCGAACCAAACAGCGCCAGCCCGGCGCCCAAAAGCAAACGACAACGCATCAACAAAACTCCTGGCCCGCGCCAGCCGCCGGCCCGAGCTGACCGGCCGCGCCGGGCCCACGTGCAAAGTACGGACTTAACCGGCGTACCCGCACCACGCCGGGGCGCCGGGTTGGTAGGTAAGCGAGCCGGCTTTAGCTGGCCCGGGCCGTTTCGTCTTCGTCCCAGGGCCGCACGAAATAGCGCAGCGCTTCGAGGCGCAGCACGTCTTCTTCGCTGAAGCGGCCGGGCGGCAGCGCCCACTGCTGCAGCGGAATGTAGCCGGCGGCGTAGGCCAGCTCGTCGGTTTCTTCTTCCCAAAACGCCATGTGCCACTGCGCGAAGCGGCGGTGCGGGATGGGCTCGTCGGCCAGCTTAACGACGCCGTGGTGGCGCGGGTCGCGGGCTATCTGCGCGTAGAGGTAACGCACGGCGGCTTCTTCGCCCTCCAGAATCTGGGTGATGCGCCCGCCGTCGTAGAGCAGGATGCCGGTGAGGTGGTGGCGGGCGTTGCGCAGCCGGGATTGGCGCAGCAAGTCGCGCAGCTCGGGCGTGGTGAAGGGCTGAGTAGCGGTGCTAACGTAAATAATGTGGTGCATGAGCGGGTAAAGCCGGCCCTGCATACGGCCCCGCTACCGGCGAGGTTGACGGCCGCCCGCTCCGGGACTGGCCCGGGCGGCCGTCAACCGGCCCGCCGCCGGCGTGGCGCTCAGCGGGTTTGCGCCCGAAATGCGGCGGGCCGTTGCCGCGGCTGCCGCCCCCAAAAAAGTACCTGCTAGCTACTTAGTCGCTCATTGCACACCGGCCAGCTCCGGCACGGCCGCTTCAGTCGACTCCGGAGCCAGCTCCTGCTGTTCAAGCCAGCCGAGCACGTAATCGGCGACTTCCTGCCAGCCGGGCTGCCCGAGGATGAAGTGGTTGCGGCCGGCAAACTCCTTGAACGCCGTGACGCTGCCGGCGTACCGGGCGTAGCGGCGGTAATTGGAGGCGTTCAGTGAGGCGGGCATGATGTGGTCACGCTCACCGGCCACCAGCAGCAACGGCACGTGCGGCCGCTGAAAGTCCACGTGGGCGGCGCGGGTCAGCGCGTCGCGCGAAATGCGCTTGGACTCGGGAATGGTCAGCTGCTCGTAGGCGGCGCGCTGCTCCTCCAGCTCCATGCCGTTGACGAAGGCGTACTGCCACTGCCGGAACGACATCATAAAGGGCTTGTTGACATCGGTAAACAAGCCCAGCGGCCCCCAGGTAGCGCGGTAAAACGACCATTTGAACGTGAACACGCCCTGGGGCGCCACCGAGTCGATGGCCACGCCAGCCGCGGCTAGGTCGCGCTGCAGCAGCAGTTGGGTGAGCAGCCCGCCGTAGGAGTGGCCGATGAGGATGGGCTTTTCGGGCAGCGCCTTGATGATGCCCGCAAAGTGGTCAACGAGCTGGGGCAGGCGCAGCGCAGCTAAGTGCGGGTCGGGGTGACGGCCCCGAAGCTCGGCCACGGTGGCGTCTTTGTAGAGCCAAGGCGGTACCAGGCAGGCGTAGCCGCGGGCTTCGAAGTAGCGCTGCCACTCGTCCCAGCAGTGGTGGCTGACGAAGGCGCCGGTAACAAACACGATGGTGCGGTTGCCACGGTTTTCCATGATGCGTGCGGGTAAAAGGGTGAAAAAAGAACTTCTTGATTCAGCGGCCCTTAGCCAAAAGCGCAACAGCCGCTCGGTCCGCCGATGGGGCAGCGGATGCAACGGGTGGAAAACAGGGGAGAGTAGGGGAGCCGACCGCCGCCGGAGGGCGGCATGGGCCAATGGACAGCAAGCCGACCACACTAAGGGCTTCGGCGCCAAGCAGAAGCTACAAGGTAAATGATCAGGGGGTTACGCGCAAATATTATGGTGATTTAATATTATGATAGTGTGCATAGGACTCACGGCCGGTGGCACCTGCCGGGCCACGTCAAGGGCGGGCCGCCGCGGCACAAAAAAAGCCCGGCACGAGGCCGGGCTTAGCATGTCAGCGGAAGGGTAGCGGGGACTAGCACCAGCGGCGCATAGAGCGGGGCTGCGACGCGGGCTGGGTGCGGTCGGGCTCGGGCTCCTGGCCGGGCTGCTGCGAGCGGCGCGGACGGGGCGAGCGAAGCGGGTCGGAGGGCCGGGCGGGGGGCAGACCCTGGTGGGCGGCGGGAGTGGGCACGGTTTGCTTAAACATAGCGGTATTCGATGAAGCCGCGGCACCCCAGCGGCGCGGCGGCTACCTGTATACGAAGGGCAACGCACTAGGTACGTTGGAGTTGGAAAATTTCCGCAATTCCTCCGATAACGCCGACTAAACACTGGCTATGCCGCCGCCTGTCACAACCAGGGCCCGATTTGGTCCGGCAGAACTGGGTCAGTAGGTAGCTGAGTGGGAAGAACATATTAGCGGGAGCAAATACTGCCGGGCTCGGAGGCGAAAAAGCTCGTCACAACGGCGGGTGATTGTTCCTTTTGCCGGGCCGGCCGGGCCGGTATCCTTGCAGCATCTTCTGCTTTCGAGCAAGTTTTTACCAGCGCCCTGCCGCCTCTGATTTATCCGGCGCGGGCCGTGGTCTTATGCTAGGCTTAGGGTAGCCCGGTTGGCTTTGCCGGCCCCGGCGCCATTTGCACATATGTTTCATTTTTTCCATCCCTCTTCCCCAACACGATGAAAAAACTACTACCCCTAACCCTGGCCCTGGCCCTGGGCTGGACCGGTGCGGCTTTCGGCCAAGCGCCCGGCGCGGCCAACGGCGACCTGGTGAGCCCCGGCTCCAACTCCTGGATTCTGCACACGCCCGACAACGACGGCCGCTCCACGCTCTACCTGGCGCCGAGCTCCAACGGCAACGGCGCGGCCTGGGATTGGAACCGGCAAACGCAGTTCCGCAACACCGGCAACGTGCAATTCTCCGGCAAGGTGGGCATCGGCCTCGACCCGGACTACATCGGCACGCTCAGCCTGGCCGTGGAGGGCACCATCGGCGCCCGCGGGGTGCACGTACGCGCTTTCGGCGCCGCCTGGCCCGACTACGTGTTTCTGCCCACGTACCGCCTGCGGCCCTTGGGCGAGGTGGCGCAGTTCATTGCGCTTAACCACCACCTGCCCGACGTGCCTTCGGCGGCGGAAGTAGAGAAGAACGGCATCGACGTGGCGGCCATGGACGCCGTGCTGCTGCGCAAGATTGAGGAATTGACCTTGCACATGATCGAGCTGCAAAAGCAGAACGAAGCGCTGCAGGAACGGCTGCGCAAGCTGGAGCACTAAACCCGCTCGTGGGGCAGCGGCCACGTACGCGCCCGGTTTGCGCCGCTGAATCGATTCGGCGGCGCGGCGGCGCGGGCGTAGCGCCCTGCCCTGGTTTTCACTCCAAGCCACTTTGTGCAATGAAAAGATTAGGTATTTACCCGCTTCTGCTGGTGGGCGTAGTCCCGCTGGCGCGGGCGCAGAACCCCGCCATCGAGGGCTGGAACCTGCAGGCCAGCAGCTACCAGGGCAGCTCCCTGCACGGCTACGACCAGGTAGAGCTGCAGCCCGGCTTCTCCGTCACCACCTCGGGGTTCGACGCGCGCGTGGTGCCGCAGAACACCGCCGCCGGTTCCTGGAGCGAGCCGCTGACGTGGCCCTTCGTGGGCATTCACACCAGCGTGCTGCCCAACGGCAAGGTGCTGACCTGGCAAGGTCACCTCGACGATGACTTTTTCACCGGCACCAACCTCGGAACCCGCGTCTTCCTGTGGGACCCGGCCGTGCCCCAAACCCTGACGCAGTTCGACAACAGCTGGAGCAACGTGTTCTGCAGCGGCCACACGCTGCTGCCCAACGGCAACTTGCTGGTGGCCGGGGGCCACAGCCACCTCGGGGCCGGCGGCTACGTGGGCCTGGACCACACCAACATCTACAACTTCAGCACCAACAGCTGGCAGCAGAACGTACCCAGCATGGCCGACCGGCGCTGGTACCCCACCACCACTACCCTGGCCAACGGGGAGGTCCTGGTGGTGGCGGGCCAGATCAGCGGCGGGCAAACCAACCCGATTCCGGAAGTGTGGACGGGCGTGAACTGGCGCAGCCTGACCAACAGCTACAAGTTGCAGCCCGACTACCCGTGGATGTACGTGGCGCCGGGCGGCGGCGTGTTCGACGCCGGCCCGCAACCCGAAACGTTTTACCTGAACACGGCCGGCTCGGGGGCCTGGAGCGCCAACGTGCGCCCGGCCAGCAGCCCGGGCGTCAGCCGGGGCTGGGGCACGTCGGTGATGTACCTGCCGGGCAAAATTCTGAACATCGGCGGCGACAACGGCGGGGTGATGAACAGCACCGAGCTGATTGACATAAACGGGTCGGCGCCGACGTTTACGGCTGGCCCAACCATGGCTTACCCGCGCTTCCACGCCAACGCCACGCTGCTGCCCACCGGGGAAGTGCTGGTGACGGGGGGCACCAGCTCGTCGGGCAGCACCAACGACATTTACGCGGTGTTGCCGGCCGAAATCTGGACGCCGCCGTCGTCGGGCTATCCGCTGGGGTTCTGGACCACGGTGGCGCCCATGCGTACGCCGCGCCTCTACCATTCCACGGCCGTGCTGCTCCCCGACGGGTCGGTGCTGTCGGCCGGCGGCGGGCAGGGCGGCAACTACCCCACCCACACCGACGCGGAAGTGTACCGGCCGCCGTACCTTTTTGTGCGGGCCGCCAAGCCCGCCATTACCAGCGCGCCGGCGTACGCGGCGTACGGCCAGACCATTGCCGTGCAGCTCAGCAACCCGGGCTCGGTGCAGCGGGCGACGCTGGTGCGTTTGTCGTCGGTGACGCACTCGTTCAACATGAACCAGCGCTTCAACGAGCTGGCATTTGCCGCCACCGCCAACGGCGTCAACGTGACCATTCCGCCGAATGCCAACGTGTGCCCGCCCGGCCATTACATGCTGTTTTTGCTCGGCGGGGGCGGCATGCCTTCGCGGGCCCACATCATCCAGATCGGGCCCGACAACATCGTCATCGGCCCGCCGGTGGAAGTGGCGCGGGGCGTAGCGGTTCACCCGAATCCGACCTCGGGCCTGGTACAGGTGCAGGTTCTGGACGAGGAAGGCAAATTCGCCGTGGTGGAAACCGGCGGCCACGACCATAGCCACCACAGCGTGCAGGGCACCGCCATCAACGACCAGTCGCTGCCCTCGGCGGTGCCGTTGCCGGCTGCCCTGCCCGAAAACGCTTCGGACGTGCGCGTGTACAACACGCTGGGCCAGGAAATTCGCAACGTGACGCTGCGCCACCCGGCCCCGCAACTGTACGAGCTGGACCTGGGCCGCAACCCCGACGGCGTGTACATCGTGCGGGCCATTACGCCCAAGGGTGTCAGCTCGCAGCGCGTGGTGCTGCACAAGTAGCCTCGCTGTTCCGAATCCATACCCAAAAGCCCGGCCACTCGGCCGGGCTTTTTTGGTGGGGGCATGGCCGCTGCCAACCACGCAACGGGCCAGCTCACCGCCCGGCTCCACGGCCGAATTAACCCCGCGCCGCGAAACATTGCGCGGGGCCCGGCGGTAGTGCTGCCAGCCACCGCTTCACCGCCATGCACCACTTCACCGCCGCCGACATCCGCGGCTTCGACAAGCTGTACCGCCTCAACCTCGTCAACGCCGTCACGGGCTTCAAGCCGGCCAACCTCGTGGGCACGGCCGATGCCGCGGGCGCCACCAACGTAGCCATCTTCAGCTCGGCCCTGCACTTGGGCTCTGATCCGCCGCTGCTGGGCCTGGTGACGCGCCCGGCCACTGTGCCGCGCCACACCTACGAGAACATTCAGACCACCGGCTGCTATACCCTTAATCACGTGCACACCGCTTTTGTGGACCAGGCCCACTATACCTCGGCCAACTTCCCGCGCGAGCAGTCGGAGTTTGAGGCCTGCGGCCTGACGCCCAGCTGGCGCGACGGATTTGCGGCGCCTTACGTGGCCGAAAGCCAGCTCAGCATCGGGCTGCGGCTGGTGGAGGAGCTGCCCATTCGGCTCAACGGCACGGTGCTGCTCATCGGCGCCGTCGAGCACGTGTACGTGGCGCCCGCCGGCCTGCGCCCCGACGGCACCCTGGACCTGGCCGCGCTGGACGATGTGTGCATCTCCGGCCTCGACAGCTACTACCGCGTCGAGCCGCTGGCGCGCCTGGCGTACGCCCGGGCCGGGCAGGGGCCGCAGCGGTTGTCCTAGTGTCGTTTCCCGCCAAGCGCCTGCTGATGAACCTGACCAACGCGCAACTCGCCTTCGTTTTGGGCCGCCTGCTGATGGGTGTCAATTTTCTGATGCACGGCTTGGCGCGCCTGCCCAAGCTGGCCGCGTTTCGGGCCGGCCTAGTAAAGAGCTTCGCCGATACCTGGCTGCCCGGGCCGTTGGTGGGGGCGTTTGCCACCGTGCTGCCCGTGCTGGAGTTTAGCGTGGGCCTGCTTCTGCTGCTGGGCTTGTTTACGCGCTGGGCCCTGGTGGGCGGGTTGCTGGTACTGCTGGCACTGGTGTTCGGCTCCAGCCTGCGCGAGCAGTGGGACACGCTCGGCACCCAGCTCGTGCACGGCCTGTTTTTTTACCTGCTCCTGCTCCACGCCGACCAAAACCGCCTGTGCCTGGACCGCACTAGCCGGTAGACCAGCTGGCCCAACCAGGCCCTGCGGGCATTACTCAAAAGTTCTGCTGCTTTCTAGCCTTCCTTCATCGGCAGGTGGCGCCGGCCGAAACAGGATGCACCAGCCACGCAGCCCAGCTAAAAGAAACACTGCCCGGCTGGCAGCCAGGCAGTGTTGCGTATTGCTTGGTAGGCCCGCTTACGGGTTGGTGCTCCAGAGTCCGGCTTCTTTCACGAAGACGCGCCGGTTCAGCTTCAATTGCGAGATGATTAGCTCCGCCAAGTCCTCGGGCTGCATCACTTTGTCGGGGTTGCCGTCGGTCAGCTTCAGCTCCTGGGCCAGGGGCGTGGCCACGGTGCTCGGCGTGAGAGCCGTCACGCGGATGTTGTGCTTGCGCACCTCCTGCATCAACGACTCCGACAGGGCCAGCACCGCCGCCTTGGAGGCGCTGTAGGCGCTGGTCACGGCCGCGCCGCGCTGCCCGGCCGTAGAGCTGATGTTGACAATGTCGCCCGTTTGCCGCTCTATCATCTGCGGCAGGACGGCCCGGGTGGTGTAGTAGGTGCCCAGCACGTTTACCTGGATGATGGTTTCCCAGGCCTCGGGCGTCAGCTCTAAAAACTTGCCGAAAGCGGCCGTGCCGGCGTTGTTGATGAGAATGTCGAGGGGGCCGAGCTGCTGCTGCACCTGCGCGACGGCGGCTTCCACGGCGTGGCGGTCGGCCACGTCGGCCGTGACCACGGCGGTTTGCACGCCCAGGGCCTGCAGTTGCTCGGCCAACTCGCGCAAAGGAGCCTCGCTGCGGGCCAGCAAGCCCACGTTGACGCCTTCCTGGGCCAGCGCCACGGCCACGGCCCGGCCGATGCCCTGGCCGGCGCCCGTCACCAGGGCGTTTTTTCCGCGCAAATTTTCCATGTGAAAAGGGGAGAAGGGTGAAATAACGAGCCTGTATAACTGCGCGGAAGGCCGCGGGTTTCGGCGGCCGCAACTTGCTTTTCGCCGGAAGCCCGACCATAATGCAGCCCGAACCCCCCGGCGGCCGTATGTTAGCTGCGCTGAACCGGCCGGCTTTCCCGCTGCGTTATTCCGCTGTCGGCCGTTGTCCCCTCGTCTATGCTCTCGATGCTGCGCCCCGCGGGGCTCTGGTTGTTTTTGGTCCTCGGATTCGTCGTTCTGGCCCGCCGCGCGCACGCCCAGGTGGACACCACCCGGCAGCCGGTGCGCAACATTCAGCTCGAAGGCGTGGAAGTGCTGCCCGACGCGCTCAACTCCAAAAACTGGCTGCTGCTCAACAAGGACATTCAGCTGGAGCTCGACGGGGCCGTGCGCAACCTCTACAATTTCAAGTTTGACCGGGCCGAAAAGCAATTCCGCTCCTTGCGCCGGCGCTACCCCCAGCACCCCATGCCCTACTTCCTGCTGGGGCTGAGCCAATGGTGGAAAATCGTGCCGAGCAACGTGCAAACCAAGCTCTACGACCGGCCCTTCTTCGCCTACATGGACTCGGCCATTGCCAAGGCCGAGCCCCTCTACAAAGCCGATAACCAGAACTACGAGGCCTGCTTTTTCCTCTCGGCGGCCTACGGCTTCGCGGCCCGCCTGCACGCCGAGCGCAGCAACTGGGGCAAGGCCACCATCTACAGCAAGGAGGCGCTGAACTACCTCGCCAAAAGCCAGGAAGCCAACGGCCTGAGCCCGGAATTTCTCTTCGGGCAGGCGCTGATGAATTACTACGCGCCCTGGATTTCGGAAAACTACAAGCTGCTGCGCCCGGTGCTGCTGTTCTTCCCCAAGGGCAACAAGCAGCTGGGCCTGCAGCAGCTGCGCAACGTGGCGGCCAACGGCTTCTACACCGCGCCGGAGGCCAAGTTCTTCCTGATGAAGATTCTCTACAACGACGAGAACGACCCGGCCGCGTCGTTGCCGGTGGCCCGCAGCCTCGTAGCCACCTACCCCGACAACGCCTACTTCGAGCGGTTTTGCGCCCTGGTGTGCTACAACCGCGGCGAGTATGACGAGTGCGAAAAGCTCAGCCGCGACATCCTCGACAAGCTCAACCGCGGCCTGCCCGGCTACGAGGCCGTGAGCGGGCGCTACGCCACGTTTTTTCTGGGCTGGCTGCACGAAAACCGCTACGACGACCTGGCCAAAGCCCAGGACTACTACCAGCGTTGCGTCGTCTTTGCCGAAAGCACCGGCGAAACCGGCCCCGGCTTCTACGTGCTGGCCAACCTGCACCTGGCCCGCTTGGCCGCCGACCGCCGCGACGTAGCTACTGCCCGCCGCTACTTTGCGGTGGTGGAAGACAAAGCCGACCGTAAATCGGGGGAGTACCGCGAGGCCCGCGAGTACCTCAAGCAGCACAAAAAGTAGCAGCTACTGCGCCTGCAGCCACGCCGCCGCCTCGGGCAGGGTGGCGAAGTAGCGGAAGGTGAGCAGCCCCGTCGGCAGCTGGGCCCCAATCGACTGGGCGGCCAAGCGGCCCAAGGGCGCGTGGTTTTCGACCACGGCGCAGTGCGAGTAGCCCGCCTCTTGCACGGCGCGCGGAATCCACTCCTGCGCCACCCACTCGCTGACGTCGGCCGGTAATGGCGGCCGCTGGGTATGGTCGCTGAGTACCTTGTGCAGGCCGAAATGCTGCAGCGCCCGCAATGCCTGCTCGTACACGGCGCGCAACTCGTCGGGACTGGTTTTGGTCGCGCTCCAGGCGAGATGCAGGTAATCCGTGCCGAGCGGATGGCTGATGACGGCCGCGGGATTGTGATAATACCGGGAGACGGGGCCTGAGAGGGGAGACATGCTCGAAAGATACACTGCCCTGATCCCGACGCGCAACGCACCTATGGGTGAAAACTAGGGCCACCCGCATGCCTTGGGCCTCTTTGCCACTCAAAACGGAGTGCCTGAAGCCTCGTTTTGGGAATTGAATTATTGCCGCCAGGGGCAAAAAGCTGCTTACGGACGAGGCAGAATGCTTGTATACTCAGCATTGATAAACAGGGTTTTAAAAATATTTAGTATGTAAACTGCTGAATATTCAAATTGCAATATTCTGTTAAAATAACCAAACCCTGTTGGCTTCGGCTTGCGTATCAAGCCCAAAATGAACCAACACACTCCTCGCATTATGCAACACCTCGACACCCATTTCCTTCAACCCATGTACTTCCATGAACTCGACCATACTCCGCATTGCATTTTCGGCCCTGACCCTGACCGCTGTTGCTTCAGCCCAGGCTCAGACCACTTACACCTCGCGCCCGAGTGGGGGTAACTGGAGCGACCCGAACACCTGGACCATTACCAGCGGCTCGGGCCCGCAAGTGCCCACCAACGTGACGAGTCGTACCGGCGACGAAATCAGCGACAACATCATCGTTATCAACTCCAACGTGGTGCTGGACCAAGACTACAACGTCAGCGGTGACCACGCCAAGCTGATCATCACCGCCACCGGCGCGCTGACCGACGGTAACAGTCCCAACTCCATCAACTTCGGGCAGCAGCAGGGCGCCGACATGGTGCGCCTCGACCTCGACGGCCGCCTCGACGTCAACAGCATCAGCTTCTACAAGGCCGACGCCGACATTGCCGCCACCGCCGAGCTGAACACCAACTGTAACATCGCGCTGGCCAACCAGTCGGACCTGGTCATTGCCCCCGGCGCCACGGTCGACATCGACGGCAACCTGATGGTGCGCCAAGGCAACCCCACCATCACGGGCTCGGGTACGCTGATGATCAGCGGCTGCGTGCTAACCAACAACAACGGCTCCCTCAACGGCTTGTTCGGGCCCAACCTGAGCGTCTGCGTGCAGGGCACGCCGAATAACTGCTCCACCGAGGGCATGAACTGCAGCACCCGCGTGCAGGACTACATCACCATCAACGCCTGCCGCAGCACCCCGCTACCGGTGCAGCTCACCAGCTTCACGGGCAGCTACCTTGGCCGGCAGGTGCAGCTCGACTGGGTAACGGCCCAGGAGAAAGACGCCGAGTCGTTTACGGTGGAGCGTTCGGTCGACGGCAAAAGCTTTGAAGCCGTGACCACGGTGCGCGCCGCCGGCACCTCCACCACCCGCCGCGAGTACCGCTACCTCGACGCCACCATGCGCCCCGGCCTGAACTACTACCGCCTTAAGCAGGCCGACTTCGACGGCACGGTGGCTTACTCGCAAGTAGTGTCGGTGCAGGCCGGCGCGGCCGAGCAGGCCCTGCAAGCCTACGGCCGTAGCGGCGCCCTTATCGTGGAAATGCGCACCGACGCCCAGTTCCGCGCCCTGCGGGTGATGGACAGCATGGGCCGCCTGCTGCACAGCGAGGTGATGCCCGACGGCGCCAGCGGCCTGGTCACGCGCCAGATTCCGCTGCGCACCAGCAGCGGGGGCGGGGTATACATCGTGCAGGCCGTGACCAGCAACGGCACGGTGAGCCGCAAGTTCTTCGTGCAGGAATAACTCCACCCCAGCGTCCACCCTGGGCAAGCCCGCCGGCCTCGTGCTGGTGGGCTTTTTTTATGAGGCGAGCGGGGCCGAGGCGCAACCAACCGACCTGGCGGGCGTTTTTGCGCCACCGTCGCCGAAACCTGGTACTGGCGTGGGGCAACTCCTCCAAAACAGGCTAGTTTTAGTGCGCGCAATTGCACTCCCACTTTCTTCCTTGCATGAACCACCGCTACCTCGTTGCCAGCCTGCTGGCCGGCTCCCTGCTGATGAGCTGTTCGCAGCAGGCCACTACTTCCGAAACCCAATCGGGCGCCACCCAAACCGCTTCCGACGTGAAGGACCTCGGCACCTTGCTCGACCAGTACTGGGAAGAAAACGCCAAGCTCTTCCCGCTCAACGCCACCACCAACGGCGACAACCGCTACAACGACCAGCTGCCCAACGACGGTACCGCGGCCTTCCGCAAGCAGCTGCGCCAGTACTACCAGAAGTACCTCGACCAGCTGCAGCAGTTCGACCGCGCCAAGCTCGCGGACAACGACCGTATCAGCTACGACATCTTCAAGTACGACCTGCAGATGAACCTGGAAGGGCTGAAGCTGAACACCTGGATGATTCCGTTTCAGCAGTTCTGGGGCCTGCCGCTGAGCATGGGCCAGTACGGCGCCGGCGGTAGCGTGCAGCCCTTCAAAACGCCCCAAGACTACGACAACTGGCTGGGCCGGGTGCGCGGCTTCTCGGTGTGGGCCGATACGGCCATCAGCAACTTCCGCCGCGGCATGCGCGCCGGCGTGGTACTGCCCCGGCCGCTGGTGCAGAAAATGATTCCGCAGATGCAGCAGATGGTGGTGACCGACCCCACCAAAAGCGACTTCTACGGTCCGATCAAAACCCTGCCGGCCTCCTTCTCTGAGGCCGACAAGCAGCGCATCACGGCGGCCTACCGCACGGCCATCATGAACGAGCTGGTGCCGACGTACCGGCGCCTGGGCGAGTTCCTGAAAACCGAGTACTTGCCCAAGGCCCGCACCAGCACCGGCATTTCGGCCGTGCCCGGCGGGCCGGCCATCTACCGCTACTACGTGCGCAACTGGACGACCACCGACAAGCCCGAAGGCGACATTTACCAGACGGGCCTGAGCGAAGTCAAGCGCATCCGCGGCGAGATGGAGCGCGTGCGCCAGCAGGTGGGCTTCAAGGGCGACCTGAATGCCTTCTTCAACTACATGCGCACCGACAAGCGCTTCACGCCTTACAAGAGCGACGCGGAAGTGCTCAACGCCTTCCGCGCCATTCAGGCGCGCATCACGCCCAACCTGCCCAAGCTTTTCGGCCGCACGCCCAAGACGCCGTTTGAAATCCGGCAGACGGAGGAGTTCCGCGAGGCTTCCGCGTCGGCCGAGTACCAACAGGGCACGCCCGACGGCTCGCGTCCGGGCATCTTCTACGTGCCGATCATCGACGCGAAGACCTTCCGCACGACCTCGGGCATGGAGTCGCTGTTTTTGCACGAGGCCATTCCGGGCCACCACTACCAGATTTCGCTGCAGCAGGAAAACACCGACCTGCCGAAGTTCCGCCGCTTTGCCTGGTACGGGGCCATGGGCGAAGGCTGGGCCCTCTACACCGAAAGCCTGGGCAAGGAGCTGGGCCTTTACACCGACCCCTACCAGTACATGGGCGCGCTCGGCGACGAAATTCACCGCGCCATCCGCCTCGTGGTCGACGTGGGCATGCACACCAAGGGCATGACGCGCGAGCAGGCCATCAAGTACATGATGGACAACGAAGCCATCGACGAGCAGGGCGCCACGGCCGAAATCGAGCGGTACATGGCCATTCCGGGCCAGGCGTTGTCGTACAAAATCGGCCAGCTCAAGATTCAGGAGCTGCGCGACAAATACGCCAACCAGCTCGGAGCCAAGTTCAAGATTCAGGACTTCCACGACGAGCTGCTCAAGGACGGCGTGATGCCGCTGGCCGTGCTGGAGCAGAAAATGGACGCCTGGGCAGCCAAGCAGCAGTAATTTCGCCGCCTACTTACCAACGCAAACGGCCCCGCAACCAATGTTGCGGGGCCGTTTGTCTGTGTGGCCATGGGGGCCGCTATTCGCTGGCACCAGACTCGGGCACGCGCGGCGGGCGCGGGGTGCGCCGGTAGCGGTGGTAGTGGCCGGTGACGGGCGCCGTAGGTTGGTACGGGGGGCGGTAGCCGCCGCCCGTTGCCTGGAAACGGGAATAGGATCGGGGTTGGGAGGATGCGGTGTTCATGGTAAACTGGGGAAGTTTCAGGCATTTTTACGCCGCCACCGCCCCCGTGCGTTATGCGGATTTTGGGGCGCAAACTCCGGATTTCTCATCCCCAGCCCATCCGTATTTTCCGCCTTGCTACACGTGGTTAGCATGAGCGGGGGCTGAAAACGAAACCGCCCCGCTGCTGTGGGCAGGGGGCGGTGGCCAAGGAGTTGCGGGAAGCAACAGCCTTAGTTCTGGGCGCTGTTGCCGCGCTGATTGCGCTGGTTGGTTTGCTTCGGCGCGTTGCCCTGCTCGTTTTGGCTGGCGGCATTTGCATTGGTTTCGCGCGGGGCGTTGTTGAGCGTGCCGCGGCCTTCGCCGGTGCCGGTAGCCGGGCCGCGCGTCGTGCCGGGTACTTCGGTGTTCGAGGTGCCGCGGTTGGTCAGGCTACGGCCACTGGTGGTGCTGCTGCCGTCGGTCGTGCCGCTTTCGGTGTACTTGGAGGTGTTCGGGTCGCCGCCGGGCTGCATGCTGAGGGCTTCGGCCGAGGAGCGGGCCAGGGAGCCGGTGCCCACCGGGCGGTAGGCCTTGCCGCCACCCGACACGCTGTCGCGCTCGGTATCGACGCGGGTGGCGCGCGGAGCGCGGGCGAAGGAGTCGTTGTTGGTGTGGTCGACGCCGGGGCTCCAAGAATTGTCGCAGGCGGCCAGGGGCAGCAGGAGCAGCGCGGCGCTGAGCACGCGGGAGGAGGTCAACATAGCGGGAGTGTTTGGAATGAGAGAAGTTCGAACGGGTGCGGTGCTGCCGTATACGCGCCGCGCCGCGCCTATGGCTACGTGTCAGCGGCTTGGCAGTTGCGCAACGCCCGCAAAGCGCCGCCGCGGTGCATCTTTGCGCCCTGCTACCAACCGCGTTGCTAATTATGACTTCACCCGCCGCCGTGATGAGCTGGAGCGGGGGCAAGGACTCTGCTCTGTGCCTGCATCACGCCCTACAGGCCCCCGAGCTGTGCCCCACGCACCTGCTCACCACCCTCAACGAGCACTACGGCCGCGTGGCCATGCACGGCGTGCGCGCCGAGCTTCTGCAGGCCCAGGCCCAGCGCATCGGCCTGCCTTTGCACGAAGTCTGGCTGCCCGAAATGCCTTCGATGCAGGTCTACGAGCAGCGCATGAACGACGCCTTGGCCGCGCTGGCTGGCCAAGGTGTGCGTACCAGCATCTTCGGCGACCTGCACCTGGCCGACCTGCGCCAGTACCGCGAGCAGCAGCTGGCCCGGGTGGGCTGGCAGGCGCGCTTTCCCCTCTGGCACAAGCCCGCCACTGAGCTCTGGGCCGAGTTTTTCGACTTGGGCTTCCGCGCCGTCGTGGTTTGCGTCAACGAGCAGCACCTCGACCAGAGCTTCTGCGGCCGCGAACTGGACCGCGACTTCCTGCGCGACCTGCCCGCCGGCGTCGACAGCTGCGGCGAAAACGGCGAGTACCACAGCTTCGTCTACGACGCGCCTTACTTCAGCCGGCCCATTGCCGTGCAGCGCGGCGAGCTGGTGCGCCGCACGTACCAGCCCAATGCGCCGGCCCCGGCCGACGACAACTCCGCCGACTGCTACCGCCCGGCGCCCGACCCGTTCAGCGCCGCCTTCTGGTATTGCGACCTGCTGCCCGCCGATTGAAGGCAGCGGCTGACTACGCACCAACCGCTCTGTTGGTGCGGCCCACCGGCCAAGGAGCCTATACCGCTTCTTTCCGCGCCGCCCGTTGCGATGTGCCCTGTTTGCAAAGCCTGCACGGGCAAGCCCAAACCATGGCATTCCATAACAAAGCGCCCCGTCGGGACTGACGGGGCGCTTTGGCGAATTGGCAACGGAGGATAGCCGGGGTCAGCGGCGGGCGGTGGCTTAGAGATTCTGCGGCCCGGGAAACCAGCCGCCATCTTCGTCCACCGGCGTAAACGGGTCGACGGCGGCGGCGTAGCCGGTGGCGGGCTGGTCGAAATGGTGATGCCGGTTGCGGCCGTGGTGTTTGTAGCGTCGGCGGGCTCCGTCGCGCTGCTTCAGCCAGATGCCAATGCCCAAACCGATGCTGGCCGCCAAGCCGCCGAGAATCCACGGGGTGCTGGGGTTGTGCACGGGCGGCGGCACGGCCCGCACGCCGGTTTCGTCGGCAATGGCCGGATCGGGCAGATAGCGGCCCTGGGCGGGCACGGCCAGCTCGCGGAAGTGCTGGGCCAGTTCCGTCAGCTCCTGCTGCAGCGTGGCCCCACGCATCGGAATGCCGTGGCCGGTGGCCGCCACCTTGGGCTGCAGGCGGGCCAAGCGTTCCACCGAAAGGCGGGCGGCTTCCCAGTCACAGGTGAAGTACTTGGGCGGGCCGTGCACCTCCTGGCGCTGCTCCCACACCGCCAGCGCCGACTCCTGCTGGGTCGTGACGAAGGCGTCGCCGGCAATCAGCACGCCGTCGGATTCGCGGTAAAAGGCTACGTGACCGGGCGTGTGGCCGGGCGTGAACACCCAGCGCCAGTCGGGCAGTTCGGGCACCGAGTGGTCGGCGGGCAATTCGTGGGCGCGGCTGCCCACGTTGTACGGGTGCTTAGGGTAGAGGCCCGACAGCCAGGCCATGGCCCCGCCGCCCACGGTGGGGTCGGGTGGGGGGTAGGCCGAACGGCCGGTGAGGTAGGGCAATTCCAGGCGGTGGGCGTACACGGGCACGTCCCAGTGCTCGGCCAGGCTTTCGAGGGCGCCGGCGTGGTCGAAGTGCCCGTGGGTCATGATGATGGCCTCGGGCCGGGCGCCGGGCCCGAACAGCGACTCGGCCGCGTGCCGAATTTTGCCGGCTGCACCCGGCAGGCCGGCGTCCACCAGCACCCAGGGGCCGGCGTTGTACGTCTGGCGCACGAAAAATAAATTGACGAAGACGTTGCGCAGGGCCCACACCCCGGGCGCCACAAACTGTAGGTCGGGGGTGGTGGCGCGGGTGGGGCGGGTGCGCAGGTGGTCCAGGGAGTCGCTCATAGGAGTTGGGGAAAAGGCGGCGTGGTAGTCAGTGAAAGGCGGCGGTGGGACGTTGTCATCACGGCTGGCAGCTGCACAGCACTTCGCGGGTGGGTTTCTGCACTTTGTAGTCGGGCAAGGATACCTCTTTCATGTAGATGACGTCGAGCCGCTGCAAAGGCGGGTTGCGCGGGTTTTCGCGCCAGCGCCGCAGCATGTAGTTGCAGTAGTAGGGCCGCATCCAGTCGTTGCTGACGAACAGGTAATTTTCGGAGTACTTGCGCCACCGGTCGTTTTTGTGCAGCGCCATCACCGAGTACGGTTTCCGGTAGGTCACAGGTTGGCCGCCGCGGTACAGGTCGAAGCGCCGCCCGTCTTTGGTGTGGCCCTCCAGGATGTACCAACCGTCGTCCTTGAACACGGTGGGCGCAAACATGCCCCAGTGCTGGTCGGTGCGAAACAGGTAGCCAAACCAGCGCAGCGGCTCGTGCATGGTGTAGCCGGGCCGGGCAATGCCGTCGAGGTTCCACCAGACGGTGTAGCCCAGCAGCACGAAGAGCACGGTGTCGCGCAGGGCGGGCAGCAGGCGGAAGTGCCGGTGCGTCCGCACGTGCGGGTGCCATTCGGCTTGCAGCTGCACGGCCAGCGGCCACTGCCAGGGCGGCAGGCGCTGCCGCCAGCGGCCCAGGTGCCCGGCGCCGCGCTGCACCGGCGGGCCCAGGCGGCGCTCCAGCCAGCCCATCACCGGCGTGGGCAGCAGCCCCATTACCGAGGCAAAGCTGATGATGAAAAACAGCCCAACAAACAGCGTCAGGCTGATGCCGAGGTGAAAGCCCCAGATGGTCAGCACGAACACCGTGCGCCACAGGGGCGTGGCTACCGGGATGAAGAGCAGCACCGGCAGCAGCAGCTCCATGTAAAAAGTGACGTGCGTGAGCACCTTGAGCAGCTCGTAGTGCGGGTAAAGCAGCCGGCCGCCGGGCATCAGCACCTGGTCGAGGCTGAGGGCGTAGTAGATGGCCGTGCCCTCGGAGCGCCACTCGGGGCCGCTTTTGAGCAGGGCCGTGCACACGTACACCAGCGCAATCTGCACCACGTAGGCCACCGTGGCGGCATTGAAGTAGCTGTAGTGCTCAGGCGCGGGCCGATCTTGCGCGTCCCGGCTCCACACCCGGCCCCAGGGCAGAAAAATGGCCCAGAACAGGAGCATGCGCAATAAATCGTCGCCGCCCTGCACAATCAGCGGGTTGCGGTTCTGCACCGACACCAGCATCACCCACGACACCACCGTCATCAGCCGGGGGCGCCAGCCGAGGAGCAACCCCACTGCGGCGGCGGCGGCCAGCAAGAACAGCGCCGCCTGCACCGCCCACAGCCCGCTCATGGTGTGTAGCGAGAATTCGTATGGATTCCAGGCACGCTCAAACAACACGTACAGCGGCAGTACGCCCATGTTGGTGTAGTGCGCCTCCAAATCGGTACTGCGGATGCCCAAATCGAGCAGCAGCACCACGGCCACGGCCATGCGCATCAGGGCCAAGGCGCGCAGGTCGAGCACAAAGGGCCGGCGCAGCACCGCCAGTACCCGCCCGGCCCCCCCGGGCCGCGGCGGGGGCGCGGTCTGAGGGGGAGAAGGCGCAGAAAGGGCAACCTCCCCGCGGGGAAGTTGCCCTTGCGCCCGGTCAAACAGGTCGGCCGAGGTGTGCAATGCCGGTCAGGTTAGCGGGTGGTCGAACCGGAAGTCGAAGAGCCCGAAGTGCTCGAGCCGGAGCGCGAGCCGCGGGTTTTGGTTTTGGTGCCCGACGATTTGCTGCGGCGGCTGCCCGAGGTGGTGCCCATCGTGGAGCCCGACGTCGTGCCCGACGTGGTACCCATGGTGGTGGTGCCGGACGTCGTGCCCGACGTCGTACCGTAAGTGGTCGAGCCCGAGGTAGTGCCGGTAGTCGTGGTGCCCGACGTCGTGCCGGAGGTGGTGCCCATGGTGGAGCTGCCCGAGGTCGTGCCCGACGTGGTGCCCATGGTAGTAGTACCGCTGGTGGTACCTGTAGTGGAACCGGTAGTACCCATGGTGGTCGTGCCGGTAGTGCCCGAAGTCGACGAGCCCGACGTAGTGCCAGTGGTACCGGTAGTGGTTTGAGCAAAGCTAGCCGTCGAGAAAGCGGCGTTTAGGAGCAGGGCTAGCAGCGGAGCAACAAATGACTTTTTCATGAGAAAGGTGTTGGGTTGTGAAGGAAAAAATTAGAACGAAACGCGTCTAACAGCACGATGCGGCGCTGCGCCAAACTGTCCCTAGTACGAATTCACGCCGTCAGGGATAAGGCTGAGGTTACTTCCGGCGCCCAGGAATCGGGCAGAAAAAAAGGACAGCCACAAAGTGACGTCCTTTTTCTCCCTCCTCTTTCCAAATAAATGCGAGCGTTAAGTAGGCTGGTGTGAGACTATTGGGGAGCTTGGCCGCCGTTGCCGTTGCCGCTGTTGGAGCCGGTCGAGGCGCTAGTCGTGGCCTCGTTGGTGGTGGCCCCGGCGCCCGTCGAGCCGGAGGTCGTGCCTTGCACTTCGGGCGACGAAGTGGTCGAGCCCGAAGAGCTGGCGTCTGTGTTGACGGAGGCCGAATCGGTGGTCGTGGTGCTCATCTCGGTGCTGGAGCTGCTGCCCTCAGTGCCTGAGGAGGTGCTGGCGTTGTTGTCGTTGCCACAGCCGCCAAGGGCCAGCAGCGCGCAAAATGCGCCCGACATGCATAGAATGCGTGTGCGGTTCATGTTGTTGCAGTGGGGTGGTGTGGTTGATTATAAAGCAGTTGCGGCGGGCAACACAAGGGGCTTATACGCCCGGCAAAGCCTGCAAGATGAATTTTTGATGGAAATTTTTGTGCACATTTTTTGCAACTACAAGGAGTATTTTTCTCCAAACGCGCTGCTGTCGAAGGCCGACTCCGCGCCCAAACTCGGCCCAACCTAACTGCCGCCGGCTGGTTACGTACCAGCTACCCAACTTCCCCTTGTTGCAATGCAGGTAGGTTCTTCCGTAATTCTCTTCGACGGCGTGTGCAACCTCTGCCACGGGCTGGTGCAGTTCATCATTGAGCGCGACCCGCAGGCGCGGTTCCGGTTTGCCTCGCTGCAGTCGGCTGAGGGCCAGCGCCTGATGCCCGGCGGCATCAACCCGGACCCCGACAACCCCGATTCGGTGGTGCTCATCGAAGACGGCCGGGCCTACACGCACTCCACGGCCATCCTGCGCATCCTGCGCCGCCTCGGCGGCGGCTGGGCCCTGCTCTCGGCGGCCGGTATTCTGCCCCGGGTTCTGCGCGACGCGGCGTACCGATTCGTGGCCCGCAACCGCTACCGCTGGTTTGGCAAGCAAACCGAATGCTGGCTGCCTACGCCCGAGTTGAAGGCGCGCTTCCTATAACCCGCCGCCGAATTCTACGGTTAACCGAACACACGGCGCGGGGCCGGCCCGGAGCGCATTTGCTCCGCGCCGGCCCCGCGCCGTGTGTCTAAAGCTGTTTACGCGGCTTGCTCGGGGGCATCGCCCGCGCTACGGGGCGGCAGCAAGCTCTGCAAGGTCTGAATCAGCGCCGCCGCTTTGCTGCCGAAAAACTGTTGGTCGAATTCTTCCAGGGCCCAAGCCGCGCGTACCACGGCTTTCAGGCCCATCGGCGTCAGCTGCAGGCTGCGGGCGCGGGCGTCCTGCTCGCTGGTGGGGCGCTGCAGCAGCCCTTTTTCCTCCAGTGTCCGCACTATCTTGCTGGTGGTCATTTTGTCGTAGTGCGCGTGCTGAGCCACGTGGGCCTGCGTGACGGGCTCGGTTTGCTGGCCGGAAAGCCGCTGCACCGCCGCCAGCAGCAGAAACTGGCTGGGTGTGAGGTTCATCGGCGTCAGCACCTGCGTCAGGCTGCGCTGCCAGTGCGCCGTGGCCTGGGCCAGCAGGTAGCCGGGGTTGTCGTCGGGGCCTTCAAAGGTGAACAGCGGATCGGTTGGTAGGGCCATCGGATTTTTGCTAGGTTGCAGCGGCTGGGGTGGTCCAGCAGCGGCCTACCCGTAAACGGATTCACCGTAACCGAGTTTACTGTAAGCTGGTTTACCGCCACAAAAGTGCTCATTTTGCCGCTAGCAGCGGCTTTTTTTATTTTCCATGAAAGCTCTTGTTCTCGACGGCGTTGGGCAGCCCGTGCAGCTGCGCGAGGTGCCCACGCCCGAGCCCCAACCCGGCCAAGTGCTGGTGCGCCTCGAAGCCGCCGCCCTCAACCACCGCGACGTCTGGATTCAGCAGGGCCAGTACGCCGGTCTGCGCTTCCCCATTATCCTCGGCTCCGACGGCGCCGGCACCGTAGCCGAACTCGGCGAGGGCATCGACGACAGCCTGCGCGACCTGCCCGTCATCATCGACCCCGGCCAGGACTGGGGCGACAACCCGCGGGCCCAGGCCCGTTCGTTCAGCATTCTGGGGTTGCCGCAAAACGGCACTTTCGCCGAATACGTGTGCGTGCCGGCCGCCAACGTGTACCCGCGTCCGGCCCACCTCACGGCCGCGCAGGCCGCTGCCCTGCCCCTGGGCGGCGTTACGGCCTACCGTGCCCTGTTCACCCGCGGCCGCCTGCAGCACGGCGAGCGGGTGCTCATCACCGGCATCGGCGGGGGCGTGGCCCTGCTGGCCCTGCAACTGGCCGTGGCCCGCGGCGCCGAGGTGTGGATAACCTCCGGCTCCCCCGACAAAATCGAGCGGGCGCAGGCCCTGGGCGCCCGCGGCGGCATTAGCTACCGGCAGCCGGGCTGGGGCAAGGCCCTGGTGCAGCAGGCCGGCGGGCAGTTCGACCTGATTGTGGACAGCGCCGCCGGGCCGGGCGTGGCCGAACTGCTCGAAGCCGCTGCCCCCGGCGGACGATTGGTGTTTTACGGCGGCACCACCGGCACCATGACCAACGTGCCGCCCCGCCACATCTTCTGGAAACAACTCGACGTGCTAGGCTCGACCATGGGCACGGCCGAGGATTTTGCCGGGCTGCTGGACCTCGTCAACGTTGCCCGAATCGTGCCGGTTACGGATGCAGTATTCGACCTGGCCGACGGCGAGCGGGCCCTGCAGCGCATGGCCCAAGGGCAACAGTTTGGTAAGCTTGTGTTGCAGATAAAATAGCATGTAAGTTGTTGATTTTCAAAAAGAATAATTCTAGTGCGTGAGCTGGATTTGGGAATGATGCGGGCGGCTCCGGTGTTTTGAATCTGACACTGACAACCAGCCTATAAGCCTCATGAAAACTCCTGCTGAATACCTCGACGTGCCGGTTTTTCACCTGACCTATCCCACCGGTGAGGAGGCCGAAATGGTGCCCGTCGTGACTTTCGACGATGCGCTGCGCGCCGTGGAAACTGCGCTGGCCGACGCCGAGAAATACCGCTACCTGCTCATGCGCGCCCTGCGCCGTACCCACGACGAAGCCGCCGCCCCGCTGGTTACTCCCGATGCCGCCGTGCGCCCGCTTTACCCCGAAACGGATCTGGCCGCGTAGGTTACTTGTGCTGACTTTGTTTTTAACAAGCGGCTTCCTTTCGAGGAGGCCGCTTGTTGGCGTTTATCCGGTGCTCCACCCTGTCGGATCGGGTCAAGTGCAGACTGACGCCGGCTTGATGCCTGTTGCGGAAGGCAGCGGCGCACCGGGCGCGGGCTGAAGCGCTGTAAAAACTGCCGGGCCAGCCTGCCGCAGCGTTAGGGCGCCAGCTGCACCGAGCCGGGCAGGGCCACGCCGGGGGCGTGCTGCCGGGCCAGCACGCCGGCCAAATTGGCCGCCTGCTGGCGCAGCTCCGGCACCGCCGTCGATTCGTACCACAAGGGGCGCAGGCTGGGCCCGAGCGTGTAGAGGCAGTCGGAGGCGGCGCCCGCGGCGTTCAGCAAGGCGCCTTCGGCATCCGTGACGATGCCCAGGTGCAAGCTGTCGGGCACCAGCAGGCCGGCTGCGCGCAGGCTTTCCACCAGCGGGTCGGTCAGCTGGGCGTAGTCGAGCTGCGGGCCGGTGCAGAGCACCACGTGGTCGGCCGTCAACTCGGTAGAAACGTAGTGCCGGCTCAGGCGCACGGCCAGCTGGGCGTCGCCGCGCGGCTCGATGTAGCGCACCCGGCCGTGGTGCACCTGCAGGCGGCCGCTGCTCAGCAGGTCGTCGAGCACCGCCGCGTTTTGCGGCGGGTTGCGGTGGCGGGCGTTGCCCCAGCGCGTGCCGAGGTGGCGCAAAAACCGCCGTTGCTCCGCCTCGGGCCAGGTCGCCCAGATGCGACCTAGGTCGGGACGGAGCGCGTCGAGCACGGCCCGCCAGTTGTAGCCCTCGGCTTCACCCTTGGCCATCTGCTGGCGCACCACCCGCAGCACTTCGCCCACCGTGCGCAAGCCGGCCACATGCGTTGCGTAGTAGTTGGGGTAGGGCGTAACCGGGGCGGGGCTGTGCGGCGCCGGCCACTGCCCGTGCCGCGACACGGCCAGCAGCGGCCCGCGGTGCCCGTCGGCGCGCAAGGCCACCAGCGCGTCGAGGGCCGTCAGGCCGGTGCCGATGAGCAGCACCGACTCGTCGGCGCCGATGCTGCGCAGCGCGTCGGGCTGCCAGGGGTTGGCATGGAAGCGGGGGTGATGAGCATATGCCGTGGCCGGCCGCACGGGCAGGGCCGGCGGGTAATTGCCGAGTGCCAGCACCACCGTGTGCGCGGCGAGGAAGGTGCCATCGGCGAGCTGCACGCGCAGCGTGGGGCCCGGCCCGAGCAACGGCTGCGCGGCCACGGCCCGGGTATTCAGCCACTGCAAACGCACGCCGTTGGGAGCCGGTGCCGCCAGCGCCGGTTCCAGCAGGCTTTCGATGTAACGGCCGTAGGTTTGGCGGGAGCAGAAACCGTGCGGGCAATCGGCCAGGCCCCGGCGCTGCAGCCAGTCTGCGAAATGCATCGGCGCATCGGGCAGGGCCGAAAGGCCGGCGCTGCGTACGTTCAGCAGCCACTCGGGCCGGTTGGTGCCGTAGGCGGTGCCGGGGCCCAGGCGCGGGCGCGGCTCCACCACGGTCACGTCGAGAGGCCAGGGGCCGCCGGGCAGGCGCGTGAGCTGCAGGGCCAGCAGGCTGCCGGCCACTCCGCCCCCAATGATGACAATGCTGCGCCGCGTCATGCTGAGTCAGGCAAGGCCCAAGCGAGCTTGGGCAGTTCGTCCGAAAAAAGAGAAAATTCCGGACAATGCCCGTCGGGCAGGCTGAACGGCAAGGCGGCGCGTCCGGGGCTACAGGTACGCGCCAGGCAGCAAAAAGTCGCGCACGTACTCCCGAATTCCGTCTTCGAGCGGCGTAAAGGGCCGCGCGTAGCCAATGCTGCGCAGCTTGCTCATGTCGGCCTGGGTGAAGTACTGGTAGGTGTCGCGGATGTCCTCAGGCGTGTCCTTGAACTTGATGTCGGCCGTCTTGTCGAGGGCGGCGAAGGTGTTTAGGGCCAAGTCGAGGAAGGTGCGGGCCTGGCCGGTGCCCAGGTTGTAGATGCCCGAGTTGCGGCGGTGGTGCATCAAAAACACGCACACGTCGGTTAGGTCGCGCACGTAGATGAAGTCGCGCTGCTGCTCGCCGTCGGCGTAGTCGGGGTTGTGCGAGCGAAACAGCTCCATGGAGCCGGTGCGCTGCACTTGCTGGAAGGTGTGGAAAATCACCGAGGCCATGCGGCCCTTGTGGTATTCGTTGGGCCCGTACACGTTGAAAAATTTCAGCCCGGCCCAGAAAAACGGCTTTTCGGCCTGCTGCACGGCCCAGTTGTCGAAGTCGTTCTTCGATTCGCCGTAGGGGTTCAGCGGGCGCAGCAGCGGCAGCAGCGCCTCGTCGTCGGAGTAGCCCAGCGTGCCCGAGCCGTAGGTGGCGGCCGAGGAGGCGTACACCAGCGGCAGCTGGTAGCGCACGCAGGCCTGCCACATCTGCTTGCTGTAGTTCAGGTTCAGCAAATCGAACACGGCCACGTCCTGCTCGGCCGTATCGGTGCGGGCGCCGAGGTGGAAGATGAACTCCACCTGCTCGTGGTTCTGGTCAAGCCAGTCGAAAAACTCGTTGCGGTCCACGTACTCGCGCAGGTGCTTGCCTTTGAGGTTGAGTAGCTTGCGCTCCACCGAAAAGTTGTCGACGACGACGATGTCGTTGAAGCCATCGGCGTTGAGCCGGCTCACCAGGCAGCTGCCGATAAAGCCCGCTGCGCCCGTCACGATAATCATAAGCTGGAATGGGGTTCTTCTGAGCTGCGAAGTACGCAGTTTCTCGGCGCTCGGCCGTAGCCCGGCGAATTAGAGCGGACACGTAGCAGGACTATTCGGGGAAGCAGTGCGGAGTAGCTAATAGGGCCTACCGCGCCCGATGAGCACAACAAACGATTGGGGAGGCACGGATTAACACAATTAATATGCGGTTATTCGGGGTTTAATGCGGTATTAATATTGATTTAATTAAATTTTAATGGCCTAAAATGAACTTCTGCAGCACAAAATTTCGTAGCAATGGCTAGGACCGCCAAAGCCGCTACCTGCTTGGGGCAGTCGTTCTAAGCGCCCTCATTCGCAGAGCCAGAAATCCACTCCGATGCTAATAGAAACCAAGATTCCTTACCGCTATATCTTCCACCAGATCAAGTGGGACGTGGCCCGGGTGATTCTCTTCTCCCTGGTCTTCCAGATATTCAAGACGTACCTGTCGACCTACCTGCCGCCGGTGCCGGTGCAATTGCCCACCATTCTGGGCAGCTTCATCTCGCTGCTGCTGGCCTTCAACATCAACCAGTCGTACGACCGGTGGTGGGAGGCGCGCAAGGTGTGGGGTGCCATCGTCAACGACTCGCGCAGCTTTGTGCTGCAGCTGCGCCAGTTCATCGACCCGCGCCAGATGCCCGCGGGCGAAGCCGCCCGCCTGCTGCGCCGCCTGGGCCACCGCCAGATTGCCTGGTGCTACAGCCTGGGGCAGAGCCTGCGCGGGCAGGACGCCCTGGCCGGCTTGCCGCAGTTTATCAGCGCCGACGAAATGACTTTCCTGGCCGAACACCGCAACAAGCCCCTGGCCCTGGTGCAGCTGCACAACGACGACTTGGCCACGCTCACGCAGGCCGGTGCCCTCAATACCTTCCAGCAGGTGCAGGTAGACAGCACCTTGGTACGATTGGTGGCCTCCATGGGCCAGGCCGAGCGCATCAAGAGCACGGTGTTTCCGGTGACCTACCGCCTGTTTATCCACCTGTTCATCTACCTCTTCCTGATCATCCTCTCGCTGGGCCTGGTGGAGGAAGTGGGCCTGATGGAAATTCCGGCTCTGACGGTCGTGGCTTCGGCGTTTTTCCTGCTCGAGAAAACGGCTAGGTTTATGCAAGACCCCTTCAACAACAAGCCCACCGATACGCCCGTGTCGGCCATTGCCCGCACCATCGACATCAACATTCGCCAGCTGCTGCACGAGCTGCAAGTGCCCGAGCCGCGCAAGGCGGAGGAGTTTTACCTAATGTAAGCTGTTTGCCCAGCCGCAAAATGCCCGTTGCCAAGTTGGTGACGGGCTTTTTTGCAGCTGGGCGGGGTGATGTGGCGGGTAGCCATTGTTGCCGCGCCGTAGCGGCGCCACCGGGAGCCGCTAAGGTGGCGCCGAGAGTGAGGCCGTTGGCGGGCTGCCGTCTACCTTTGCCGGCCATGCCCAGAAGACGATTGTTGCCGCTGCTCAGCCTGCTGCTGGCCGCTGCCTGCTCGCCCGCCACCGATTCCACGTCCGCCGACGCCCCGGTCCAGGCCGCGCCGCCCCAGCCCCTCACGGTGCAGGACGACCTCGGCCGCTCGGTCACGTTCAAGGCGCCGCCCCGCCGCATCATGGCCCTGGCCGCCTCGATGACGGAAATGCTCTACGCTGTGGCCGATACCAGCACCATCGTCGGCCGCACCCAGGTGTGCGACTACCCCGTCGCCGCGCTCCGCAAACCCGTCGTCAACAGCTACCCGCTCGATTTCGAGACCCTCGTGGGCCTGCATCCCGACGTAGTCTTCACCGTCGAAGGCATTACCAGTCCCGCCGATGCCGCCCGCCTGCAGGAGCTGGGCATTCCGGTGTACTACCAGCGCTACCGCAAAGTCACCGACGTGTTCCGCGGACTCCGCGACCTGGGTCGCCTGCTTGGGCGCCAGCCGCAGGCCAAGCGCCTGACCGACTCGTTGGCGCAGGAGCTGGGCCAGATCAGCGCCGACACCGTTGGGCCCCGGCTTCGCGCGCTGGCTGTCATTTCCAACGACCCGATCTACGCCTTCGGCCGCAACACCGTCTTTACCGACAAAATCCGCCTCGCCGGCGGCCAGAACGCCCTGACCGAGGAGTTTCCGCAGCCGTACCCGTCGCTGACGCGCGAGTACGTGCTGAAACTGAACCCCGACGTCATCATCGGCGGCCGCTTCGGGCAGCTGGACAGCACCTTTTTCCGCATGTACCCCGAGCTGCGCCGTACCACGGCCTACCGCACCCGCCGCGTGTTTCCCGTCACCGGCGACCTGATGGACCGGCCCAGCCCGCGCATAGTCGAGTCGGTGCGCGAGCTGCAGCGCCTGCTGCACCCCACCCGATGAACCGCCGGGCGCCGCTGCTGTTCCTGGGCCTCGTGCTGCTGGCGGCCGCGCTGCTGCTGGCGGGCCTGCGCATCGGCAGCGTCGCCGGCGCCGACTACGCCACGCTCTGGCAGGCGCTGTGGCACTTCGACGCCGACAACCCCGCCCACGTGGTGCTGCTCGAGCTGCGGTTGCCGCGCCTGCTGCTGGCCTTGCTGGCCGGCGGCGGGCTGGCCCTCAGCGGCTACTTGATGCAGGCCATGGTCAATAACCCGCTGGCCGACCCGTATTTGCTTAGCACGGCCTCCGGGGCCTCGCTTGGCGCGCTGGTGATAAACATTCTGCTGCCCGCGGCCAGCGCCGTCACGCCCTGGCTGGTGCCGCTGGGCTGCCTGGCCGGGGCGGTGGGTGCCACCCTGTTGGTTATCGGCCTGGGCAGCCGCCGCGGCCGCCTGATTCCCGCGCAACTGCTGCTGGCCGGCGTGGCGCTGTCCTCGCTGCTCAACGCGCTGGGCGGCCTCATTACATTCCGGGCGCAAACGGATTCGCAGCTGCGCGCCGCCCTTTCCTGGGGCTTGGGCAGCCTAGAGCGCGCCGGCTGGCCCTTGCTGGGCGGCCCAGCCGTGGCGGTGCTGCTGGGCATGGTGGCGGCTTGGCTGCTGCGCCGCCACCTGAATGTGCTGCTGCTAGGGGAGGAGCGGGCCGCCGCCCTCGGCCTCGACGTGGGCCGCACCCGCTGGCTGCTGCTGCTGGCCTCGTCGGGCATCACGGCGGGCGTGGTGGCGCTGTGCGGGCCGTTGGGCTTCGTCGGGCTTATCGTGCCGCACGCCACGCGCGGGCTGCTGGGCGTGACGGGGCGGCTGAACGTAGTGTTCTGCGCCTTGCTTGGCGGCACCTTCCTGCTCGGCTGCGACCTGCTGGCCCGCCTGCTCAATCCGCCCGCCGGCCTGCCCGTTGGCTTGGTCACGGCCCTGTTCGGCGTACCGTTCTTCGTATATTTGCTGCGGAAAAAAGGGGCTTAAGGACGAGGACCTGACCGAATCGGCCCATTGCCGGTGCGGCGGCCGCGTTCCTAAGCCCCTAACTGCCTCTCTGCTCATGATTTACATCAGTCGCCAGGAACACTTCAACGCCGCCCACAAGCTCTACAACCCTGCCTGGAGCGAAGAGCGCAACAAGGAAGTGTTTGGGCCCTGCGCCAACGCCAACTGGCACGGCCATAATTACGACCTCATCGTCACCGTCAAAGGCCAGCCCGACCCCGAAACCGGCTTCGTGGTCGATCTGAAAGCCCTTAGCACGCTGATCCGCGAGCATATCATCCGCCACGTCGACCACAAAAACCTCAACCTCGACGTGCCCTTCATGGCCGGCAAGCTGGCCAGCACCGAAAACCTGGCCGTGGCGTTTTGGGAAATCCTCGAACGGGAGCTGCCCAGCATTACCGACCGGGCTAAGCTGCACGGTATCAAGATTTACGAAACGCCACGCAACTTCGTCGAATACTTTGGCGAGTAACCAATTCTGAATGCTGAATTCGGAATGCTGAATGAGCCAGCCGCGCTTGACAGCATTCAAGATTCAGAATTCATAATTCAGAATTCCACCCCGTGAAATACTACCTCATTGCCGGCGAACGGTCCGGCGACTTCCATGCCGCCCGCCTCATGCACGCGCTCAAGCAGCGCGATACCGCCGCGGAATTCCGCTGCTGGGGCGGCGACATGATGGAGGAAGCCGGCGGCACCATGGTGCACCACTACCAGGAAATGGCCATCATGGGCTTCCTCGAAGCCGCCACGGCCGTGTTCAAGTTTCGCCGTTTCCTCAAGGAGTGTGAGCAGGACCTGCTAGCCCACAAGCCCGACGTGCTAATTCTAGTCGACTACGCCGGCTTCAACCTGCGCGTGGCCAAGTTTGCAAAGGCGCACGGCATCAAGGTGTTCTATTACATTTCGCCCAAAATTTGGGCGTGGAATCAGGGGCGCGTTCACAAAATCAAGGCGTTGGTCGACAAGATGTTTGTCATTTTGCCCTTCGAGCAGGAGTTCTACCAGCGCTTCGGCTACGACGTGGACTACATCGGCAATCCCACCGCCGACGCTGTGCACGAGCACCCAATGCCCGACGACTTTCACCAGCGCAACGGCTTCGACCCCAACCGGGCCATCATTGCGGTGCTGCCCGGCTCGCGCAAGCAGGAAATCGAGGAAATGCTCTTCGAAATGCTGCGCATCCTGCCGCCCTTCCTCGATTACCAGTTCGTGGTGGCCGGCGTCTCCAACCTCGACCCCGGTTACTACCGCCACTTCGAGCGCATCAACGTGCGCATCGTCGTCGACCAAACCTACGACCTGCTGCGCCACGCCAAAGCCGCCGTGGTCACCAGCGGCACCGCCACCCTGGAAACGGCCCTGTTCGATGTGCCCCAAGTGGTTTGCTACCGCACCAGCGCCGTGTCGTACCACCTGGCCAAGTCCTTTATTAAGGTCAAGTACATTTCGCTGGTCAACCTCATTGCCGGCCGCGAAGTGGTAAAAGAGCTGATCCAGGGCGACTTCACCGCCCGCAACCTCGTCACCGAGCTGCACCGCGTGCTGGACGACGAGAAATACATTTCCGAAGTAAAAGCCGGCTACGCCGAAATCCGCGAGAAGCTCGGCCGCACCAACGCCGCCGACAAAGCAGCGGAACTGATGGTGGGGTATTTGAATAAATAAGGCCGTCATCCTGAGCAGCGCGAAGGGCCTCCCTCGCGCCCTGCACCAACTACCAAGCGCAGCCACAGACCTCTGATGCGAGGAAAGTGGCTGCGCTTGTGTTTGCAACGTTTCATGCCTTTCCTGCATGAAACACACTGTTTATGTGAAACTTATAAACGAGGGCTCTGTTGCTTGGCACCCAGTGCAGGCAATACGTTTGTCTAATAGTTTGTATCAACAAGCTGTAGACAAGGTCTATGACCAAGATGACTAAACTTGGGAATTCCCGCCAGGTGGTGTTGTCGTAGTCGAAGAGTAAATGCGCCAAGAGGGAGCCGTCAGGAGTAGGGTGCCCATAGTAGTATCCCAAGCACCCAGTTAAATACAAAAGGCGCTGGAACAGCTGTTCCAGCGCCTTTTGCTTAATGCAGTGTTGCGTCTTACGCCGCCCGCAACTGCTTCAGCGGCGACTTCTCGAATTTCTCGTGGGCGTAGTCTAAGTCGATAATCAACTCCGTCTGATCCGTCACCGAAGGCATGTCGAACATGGCGTCGGTCATGATGCTTTCACAGATGCTACGCAGGCCGCGGGCGCCGAGGCGGTACTCGTCGGCCTTCTCCACGATGTAGTCCAGGGCCTCGTCGGTAAACGAGAGCGTGATGCCTTCCATCTCGAACAGGCGGTTGTACTGCTTCAGGATGGAGTTCTTGGGCTCCGTCAAGATCATGCGCAGCGTGGCCTTGTCCAGCGGGTTCAGATGCGTGAGCACCGGCAGGCGGCCGATCAGCTCGGGAATGAGGCCGAACTGCTTCAGATCCTGGGCCGTGATGTAGCGCAGGAAGTTATTGGTGTCCACCTTCTCGTCCAGCAGCGTCTTGGCGAAGCCCAGCGGCTTGGTGTTCAGGCGACTCTTGATGATGCGTTCAATGCCCACGAAAGCGCCGCCGCAGATGAACAGGATGTTTTCCGTGTTCACCGTAATCATCTTCTGCTCCGGGTGCTTGCGGCCGCCGTGCGGGGGCACATTCACCGTGGTGCCTTCCAGCAGTTTCAGCATGGCCTGCTGCACACCCTCGCCGCTCACGTCGCGGGTGATGCTGGGGTTGTCGCTCTTGCGGGCAATCTTGTCTACTTCGTCGATGTACACGATGCCGCGCTCGGCCGCTTCCACGTTGTAGTCGGCGGCCTGCAGCAGGCGGGTCAGGATACTTTCCACGTCCTCGCCCACGTAGCCGGCTTCGGTCAGCACCGTCGCGTCGGCAATGCAGAAGGGCACTTGCAGCACCGAGGCCAGCATCTTGGCCAGGAAGGTCTTGCCCGTGCCCGTCTCGCCCACCATGATGATGTTCGATTTTTCAATCGTCACATCGTCCTTGCCGGCAGGCTTCTGCATCAGGCGTTTGTAGTGGTTGTAGACGGCCACCGACAGCACCTTCTTCGCTTCATCCTGGCCTACCACGTACTGGTCGAGGTATTCCTTCATGTCGCGGGGCTTCACGAGGTTAAACTTCGGCGTCTTCGAGTTTGAACGAATCTTGTTCTCTTCGTTCAAAATCTGCTGCGCCTGCCCGACACACCGCTCACAGATGTGCGCGTTGATGCCGGAAATCATGATGGAAACCTCGCGCTTGCTTTTGCCGCAAAACGAGCAGGTGATATCTGCCATTGTCGAAGGAAAGTCGAAAAACTAACGGTATTAGCCGTGCCAGGGCCGATACAGTCTCAAAGGTACGAATTCGCAAACGCCCCGCTCTCACATAAAAGTGCCGAACCGCGGGGCTTCTACAAAAAGAACAACCGTCTCACCCTGAAGTTACCATTCAGAATGAGACGGTTGCATGTGCATCAGTTCAGCCGGTGAACTTTATGGCCGGACGGCTGGAATTACTGGCCGGAGGAATGCCCGAAAGCTAATCAGAACGTCATGTCGAGCGCAGCCCAGGCATCTCGCGTGCGGACCTTGAACCGCTAGAGATGAACGTCATGCTGAGCTTGCCGAAGCATCTCTACCGCTTCGTTAAGGTTAGTATCTCACGTCAGCACGCAAGATTCCTCAACAGGCTCGGAATGACGTTCTATTTAAGCGCTCAGATTGATTATTTCTCCAGCTTGTGGCGCTCCAGCACCTCGTCGATGATGCCGTATTCCTTAGCTTCGTCGGCGCGCATCCAGTAGTCGCGGTCGGAGTTGTCGTGCACTTCCTGGTAGGTTTTGCCGGTGTGCTTGGCCAGGATGTCGTACAGCTCCTTCTTCAGCTTGAGGATTTCGCGGGCGGTAATTTCGATGTCCGACGACTGACCCTGCACGCCGCCGGAGGGCTGGTGAATCATCACGCGGGCGTGGGGCAGGGCCGAGCGCTTGTCTTTAGCGCCGCCGGCCAGCAGCACGGCGCCCATGGAGGCGGCCAAGCCGGTGCAGATGGTGGCCACATCCGGACCCACGTACTGCATCGTGTCGTAGATGCCGAGGCCAGCGTACACCGAGCCGCCGGGCGAGTTGATGTAGAGCAGAATGTCCTTCTTGGCGTCGGCCGACTCCAGGAAGAGCAGCTGAGCCGTGATGATGTTAGCAATATAATCGTCAACCGGCGTGCCCAGGAACACGATGCGGTCCATGATCAGGCGGGAGAATACGTCGATTTCGGCGAAGCGCGTGGGGCGCTCTTCGATAACCGAGCGCGTCATGTCCGTGACGAAATGGCGGCTTTGGCCTTCGATGTGGTGCAGATACTGATCGACACCCAAGCCGCTCAGGCCTTGGCCCTTAACGGCGAATTTGCGGAATTCCTGTTTGTTCAGCATTGACTGAAAAGGTAGGAGAGATGGTTAGTACGGCTGATGCCGGCGCCTGGGCCGGAGGTCAAGGGTACGAAAAAAGCCCTTACTCCGACGAAGTAAGGGCTTTTTTTTAGCGGGAATCAACCCCGGCGTAAGATTTACGCTTGCGGGTTGCTCCGGAAGTCCTCGGCCGTCATCGGCTGGTCCTTCACAACAATCTGACCACGCAGGCTGTCGACTACTTTGTCTGCCAGAATGGCTTCGTACTCCTGCACGTAGTTCTTGCCGTTCTCCTGACGCAGGTAGTTGTCGGCAAAACCGCGCACCGATTCGCGCAGCTCCTCCGATACCTCCGGCATGTTGAACTGGGCCAGAATCTTGTCCATGGTGCGGTCCATGATTTCCTCGTTGGATACCTTCAGGCCCTGGTCTTCCACCACTTTGTTGCGGATCAAGGACCACTTCAGCTCCTTCTCGTAGTCCGCGTAGTTTTCCTCAACCTGCTCCTTGGTCAGCTTGCCTTGGTTGGCGGCTACCAGCCACTTCTTGAAGAACTCCTTGGGCAGGTTGATTTCGGTCGAGTCAACGATTTTCTGGATCAGACGACGGTTCAACACGTTGTTCGACTCCCGGTCGTAGTTCTCCTGGATGGTCTCGCGCACTTTGGCGTCGAAATCTTCCTTCGAAGTCACGATGTCCTTGCCAAACACTTTGTCGAACAGCTCTTGGTCGTACTCCGCCTGCTTCGAGCGGTGGATTTGCTCTACCTCGAAAGTGTACTCGCCGTCAACGCCAGCAGCCAGCTCCTTCGAGAGGCCGGTGAAGTTGGCAATCAGGGTGGCGTCGCCGCCGAAAGCGTCCTTCAGGTCGAAGGTCACCACGTCGCCGGCCTTCACGCCCACGAACTTGTCGGCGCCGTTCTTCAGCTTGTTGGTGGGCAGCAGCACTTTCTGCGAAAACTCGGTGGTTTCCTGCTTCAGCTGACCCGAAATGTAGTCACCAGCTTCGGCCGTTTCCGGGTTGGTGTTTTCACCGAACTGGCGGCCGATCTGCTCGTAGGTCTCGTCCAGCGTGTTCTGGTCCAGCTCTACTTTCGGGCGCTCTACTTCGAACCCGTCGCCGGTGGGCAGCGAGAAATCGGGCACCAGGCCCAGCTCGAACTGGAATTCGAAGTCCTTCTGGGTGTCGAAATCCACGTTGGCGGGCACGGGCAGCGGGTCGCCCAGCAGGCGCAGCTTGTTCTCCTTGATGTAGGTGTCAACCGCCGAGTTCAGCTGCTTGTTGATTTCGTCAACCAGCACGCCTTTGCCGTACATTTTGCGCACCAGCGCCGCCGGCACCTTACCCGGCCGGAAGCCCTTGATCTGCGCCCGCTTGCTGACGTCCTTGATCTGCTTTTCTACTGCTTCCGAGTAGTCGGCTTCCGTGAGGCGCACGGTCAGCAGGGCGCCCTGCTGTTCGTCTTTGTTGTCGAGGGTGATGTCCAAAACGAGTCGGAGGTTAAAAGTAAGCGGGCCGTGGGCCCAGTTAGATAAAAAGGCAACAAGCCCCCAACGCACCGGGGCCGGGGTGTTGAGGGCCTGCATCGAGGCTGCTGCCGAAACAGCAGCGGAGTGGTGCGGATGGAGGGACTCGAACCCACACGCCTTGCGGCACCAGATCCTAAGTCTGGCACGTCTACCAATTTCGCCACATCCGCATGCACGGCCGGCCGCCGCGGGGCCGCAAAGCTAAACAAGTGCCGCGGAATATCAAACCCTTGCGCCAAGTTGGCGGTTAGGCGGGGCGGTGCCTGGCAGCAGAACTTGCTGCGGAGCTTGCCAAGGCGTCTCGGTTGCTTGTTCGGTGGGCAATGATCAAGTAGAGCCGGAAATAAACCCGCATTATCCTTATCTTGAATAAACGGCCATATGGAGTTTTATAGATGGCAGAGGCAGTTCATTCCACCCGCTTCAAGGATCAGAATCTGGTCCTGTGGTCTTTTGCCCGTAGAATATCGGTCTGTTGTCCTAACTGCCAGCAGAAGGCCGAGGTGGAAAAAGAACCTAATAGCCACCGCAGTAAATTTTGCTGCGTCAATTGTCATTACCAGCACAACCCCAACCCGGGACAGTACGACCTAAGCCTGAATGTCTATTGCAGCCAGTGTGCGCACCGAATCAGTATTGATAGACCGCGGGTAAAAAGTAGAAGGCAGGCTATCAAAGTGAAATGCCCGGCGTGTGACAGCGTGAAATCCTATCAGCCGACGTATAAGCTCAGCTACTGGCCCGCATTTCGAACGGACGCTAAGGAGCCATTTTTCGGTTTGGCACTCTGGTACCAGGCACCATTCAAAGACGAGGTGCTCTGGGCTTACAACGCGGAGCACCTCCTGTACTTGGAGCAATATATTGCAGCCAAGGTCAGGGAGCGAAACAACCGCCGGTACGCGACCATGGTAGAGAAGCTGCCATTGTTCATGCAATTGGCTAAGAACCGCGAAGCGCTGCTGAAGCTACTTGAGCGGATGAAGCGGAAAGGTTAGGGACATGACTTTGCATTCAACGCTTTTGGCAACGCCTATCCCTGTTCCGTTGTTATCTTAATAGGTATACCAATCCGAACCGTTCACTCGAACAGTCCGGCCCCGCGAAGTCCACCCCACCGGGCGCGGTTTTCGTACCTTCGTCGGCCGCCTTCCGCAAGCGGCCCGCAGTGCTTTTTCGCCAATGGCAACTCTCATAGATCCGGAGGTAGAGCGGCAGGAAATCCTGCGCCACTACCGCAAACTGCTCCGCACGGCCAAGCCCTACCTGAAGGGTGGCGACGCCAAGCTCATCAAAAAGGCCTTCAACACCTCCCTGGAGGCCCACAAGGACATGCGCCGCAAGTCCGGTGAGCCGTACATCCTGCACCCGCTGGCCGTGGCCCAAATTGTGGTGGAGGAAATCGGCCTGGGCACCACCAGCATCGTGGCCGCCCTGCTGCACGACGTGGTGGAGGACACGCCCTGGGAAATTTCCGACGTGGAGCGGGAGTTCGGTACCAAGGTCGCCCGCATCGTCGACGGCCTCACGAAGATTTCGGGTGTGTTCGATTACGGCACCTCCGAGCAGGCCGAGAACTTCCGCAAGATGCTGCTAACGCTGTCGGAAGACGTGCGCGTTATCCTCATCAAAATCGCCGACCGTCTGCACAACATGCGGACGCTCGACTCGATGCCGCGCCACAAGCAGCTCAAAATCGCCTCGGAAACCATCTACCTCTACGCCCCGCTGGCCCACCGCCTCGGTCTCTACGCCATCAAGAGCGAGCTGGAGGACCTGCACCTGAAGTACACCGACACCGATACCTTCCGCGACCTGACGCAGAAGGTGCGCCAGAGCCGCGGCGCCCGCAACCGATTTATTAAGGAGTTCGTGGCTCCGCTCGACGATGAGCTGAAAGCCCAGGGCTTCGACTTCGAAATCAAGGGCCGTCCCAAGAGCATCTATTCCATCCTGCGGAAGATGCGCAAGCAGAATATTCCCTTCGAGGAAGTCTACGACCTGTTTGCCATCCGCATCATTCTCGACGTGCCGCCGGAGCAGGAAAAAGCCGCCTGCTGGCGCGTCTACTCTATCGTCACCGACTTCTACCAGCCCAACCCCGACCGCCTGCGCGACTGGGTGAGCACGCCCAAAGCCAACGGTTACGAGAGCCTGCACACCACCGTCATGTCTCAAACCGGTCAGTGGGTAGAAGTGCAAATCCGCTCTCGGCGTATGGACGACATTGCCGAAAAAGGCTACGCCGCGCACTGGAAATACAAGGACACCGGCGCCGTGCAACCCGAGTCCTCGCTCGAAGCGTGGATCAACAAGGTGCGCGAGATGCTCGAAACCAACAACTCCAGCGCCCTGGAGTTCATGGACGAGTTCCGCCAGAACCTCTTCGTCAAGGAGGTTTACGTCTTTACCCCGAAAGGCAAGCTGGTCATCCTGCCCGACGGCGCCACGGCCCTGGATTTCGCTTTCGAAATCCACACCCACATCGGTCTGCAGTGCCTCGGCGCCAAAGTCAACCAGAAGCTAGAGCCGCTGAGCTACCGGCTGCGCAACGGTGACCAGGTCGAAATCCTAACCTCGCAAAAGCAGCGCCCAACCGAGGAGTGGCTTAGCTATGTGACTACGTCCAAGGCCCGCACCCGCATCAAGGACTACCTGCGCGACGACAAGCGGGCCAAGGCCGAGGATGGCAAGTTCCTGCTCGAAAAGCGCTTGGAGCTGATAGGAGTGGAGCAGACCCAGGACAACCTGAACCGCCTGCTGGCGCACTTCAACGTTCATAACGCCCACGAATTCTATTACCGCTTGGCAATTGGCCAAGTCGATGGCCGCGAAATCAAGGAAAGTCTCTTCGACCCGACCGTCCCGCTCCCGCGTACCCCGTCGATGCTGGAGCCGAAGACTTTCGACCAGGAAGTGCAGAAGCTGCGCGGCGTGCGCCCGGATATGTTAGTTATCGGCCAGACCACCGACCACATCCGTTACACGATTGCCACCTGCTGCAACCCCATCCCAGGCGACGACGTGTTCGGCTTCGAAACCGACCAGGGTATCGTTATTCACCGTACGTCCTGCCCCAAGGCCACTACGCTCATGTCCAGCTTCGGCAACCGCATTGTGCGCGCCAAGTGGACCGAGCAGCTGGAACTGGCCTTCTTGGCCGGCATCCGCATCAAAGGCTCCGACCGCGTCGGCCTCGTCAACGACGTCACCAAAATCATTTCGAACAGCCTCAAGGTAAACATGCGCTCCATCACCATCGACTCCGATGACGGCATGTTTGAGGGCCAGATCATGGTGTTCGTCAATGACACGGCCCACCTCGAAAAGCTCATCCAGCGCCTGAGCCGCGTCCGCGGCGTGTTGTCCGTCGAACGTTTCGGTTCCTAAACTATATGGACAGCAATGATAAAGAACGTCATGCTGAGCTTGTCGAAGCATCTCTACTGCTTCTTTCAATTGTTGTCCACAAACCATAAAACGGCTCTGCAGTACAACGAAGTCCAAAACCAGTACTCCTTAGTATATATAGGAGCCGGCCACCAGTAAATCCATCCGACCCATAATTGTGCTGCGACAAAACCACCCGCATCATGGTTATCAGTCCCGAATCATAGCCCATCTGCGCTCATGCTAGATGTTGAGAAGTACGAGGAGGTAAAGAAGATTTTCACCGCCTACCTCGAAAGCAAGGGCCTGCGCAAGACCTCTGAGCGGTACGCCATCTTGGAGGAAATCTACTCGCGCACCGGCCACTTCGACGTAGAAGAGCTCTACGCCGGCATGAAAGACCGCGGCGTGCAGGTCAGCCGCGCCACGGTGTACAACACCCTGGATTTGCTCGTCGAGCACCACCTTGTTAGCAAGCACCAGTTCGGCCGCAACCTCGCTCAGTACGAGAAGTCCTACGGCTACCGCCAGCACGACCACGTCATCTGCACCGAGTGCCACAAAGTCGTGGAGTTCTGCGACCCGCGCATCCACGGCATCCAGACCATGGTCGGGGAGTTATTGAACTTCCATATCTTGCACCACTCTCTGAATCTTTACGGCATTTGCGGCGACTGCCGCGCCAAAGCCGCTCGTAGTACAACTGAATGAGAACCGACGCCAACCTGCAAGACGGCATCCTTTCGGTCCGCCTTTCCGGCGACCTGATTGGCAGCCCCGATTCCCAACAACTCCTCCAGACCGTTGACCAGCACCTCGGCGACGAAGCCGTGAAGCTCTGTTCCGTCGACCTCTCCAACGTCCGCTACGTCAACAGCTCCGGCATTGGCGTACTTGTGTCGCTGCTGACCAAGTTCCGCAGCCGCGGCGGCGAGTTGGTGCTGATCAACCCCGCCGAGCACCCGCGCAAAATGCTGGCGCTAACCAAACTCACCTCCATCTTCACCATTGCCGACGACGAAGCAGCTGCCTCTAGCTTGCTCAAAAACGCCAACTAAATGCCCGTAGACGTACTCGTTGGCCTCCAGTGGGGCGACGAAGGAAAAGGTAAAATCGTGGATGTGCTTGCACCCACGTACGACGTAGTAGCTCGTTTTCAAGGCGGCCCAAACGCCGGCCACACCCTCACCTTCAACGGCACCAAGCACGTTCTGCACCAGGTGCCATCGGGTATCTTCCACCCGCACATTATTAATGTAGTCGGCAACGGCGTCGTTCTCGACCCTGTCGTGTTCCGCGAAGAGCTGCGCAAGCTCACCGCCCGCGGCGTCGACGGCACCGCCAATCTCTACATCTCTAAGAAAGCCCAGCTCATCCTCCCCTCGCACCGCGCGCTGGACCGGATCTGGGAAGAAGCCCGTGGCGGTGGCAAAATCGGTTCCACCCTAAAAGGTATCGGCCCGACCTACCAGGACAAAATCGGCCGCACCGGCCTGCGAGTAGGAGACATCCTGCACCCTAACTTTAAGGAGCGCTACAACGAAGCCGTCGGGCGGCACCGTCAGCTGGCCAACTTCCACCAGCGCGAGCTGGAAATCGAGGAAGCCGAGCCTATCTTCTTCGAAGCCGTCGAAGAGCTCCGCCAGCTCCGCCTCACCGACACCGAATACCTGCTGAATGACCTGCTGGCCCAGGGCAAACGCATCCTGGCCGAAGGCGCCCAAGGCTCCCTGCTCGACATCGACTTTGGTACCTATCCCTTCGTCACCTCCAGCAGCACCGTAGTAGCCGGCGCCTGCACCGGCCTCGGCATCGCCCCGAAGCACATCGATAAGGTGTACGGCATTAGCAAAGCCTACTGCACCCGCGTCGGCAGCGGCCCGTTCCCCACCGAGCTTCACGACGAAGTAGGGGAGAAGATCCGCCAGGCCGGCCACGAATTCGGCTCCACTACCGGTCGTCCCCGCCGCTGCGGTTGGATCGACCTACCGGCCCTGCGCTACGCCATCATGCTGAACGGCGTCACCGAAATCCACTTGATGAAAGCCGACGTGCTTTCCGATTTCGACGAAATCCAGGTCTGCACTCACTACAAGCGCCCCGACGGCAGCACTACCGAGCACCTGCTCGACCTCGCCGAGCTGCAGGAACTCACTCCCGAGTACACAGCGCTGCCGGGCTGGCAAACCAGCCTCGATAACATTTCAACCCCCGAGGCCTTGCCCGCCCAACTGACCTCCTACGTGCAGTACCTTGAGCAGCAGCTCCAAGTGCCTGTCAGCATCGTCAGCGTCGGCCCCGACCGCGTCAGCACCATCCACCGGAACTAGCCACCCGCCGAAAAATAAATGCGAAGGCCCGCTTGACTTTGCGCAAGCGGGCCTTACCTTTGTCATCCTAGTTCGGCAAACGGCCAGCTGAAACCTCAAACGAGGAAGTTTTGAAAAGTTTTTCGGTCAAGGCTCTTGACTTTCTGAAATCGGATGTGCTACCTTTGCACCCCGGTTCAGCAGGAAGCGGCAAGACACGCGAGCAGCTAAAAAAAAGTTGCCCCCGGGACTTGACACGAAAGCCCAAACGTTCCGACCTTTGCCCGCCGTTTTGCTTTGAAACGGCAGGTGAAGAAAGGCGGCGAGAAAAAAAACTTGCCGCTGGAACTTGCAACGAGAGCAACGAGTTTGCTACCTTTGCAGCCCGGTTCGAAACGCGAGCCGGGAGAGATTGAAAGGAACGGGTCAACGAAAAAAAAGTTGCCCCGGGGCTTGCAAACGAAGGAAAACGCTTCTTACCTTTGCAACCCGAAACGCAAACAACGCCGCGAGCTGCGCGGCGCTACGGTCTCAAGCGGAGGCCGCACGTTCTTTGAGAGAGTGTTGAAAACGACAAGGTAGTAGCTACCGAAGCGCTGTGAAGCGTGGCAGGTAGTGAACCAAGCGAAACGAACAAACCAATCCTGTCAGACCGTCGTGCTTCGGCACGACAACGACAAAAGATGGCCAAGACAATCGTCGTCTTCGGACGGCAAACAAACTTTTACAATGGAGAGTTTGATCCTGGCTCAGGATGAACGCTAGCGGCAGGCCTAATACATGCAAGTCGAACGGGGGT
>NZ_JAJFAV010000005.1 GCF_020711235.1 Hymenobacter sp. 15J16-1T3B
GCCCTGTTGAGGGCGGCCGTTTTGCATTTGGCGACGCAGCCGCTTATTTAAACGCCTGAATGCCCGTAATATCCGCTCCGGTGATGAGCAGGTGGATGTCGTGGGTACCTTCGTAGGTGATGACCGACTCCAGGTTCATCATGTGGCGCATGATGGGGTACTCGCCGGTGATGCCCATGCCGCCGTGAATCTGGCGGGCTTCGCGGGCAATGTGCAGGGCAATTTCCACCGAGTTGCGCTTGGCCATCGAAATCTGGGCCGAGGTGGCTTTGCCGGCGTTTTTGAGCATGCCCAAGCGCCACACCATCAGCTGGGCCTTGGTAATCTCGGTAATCATTTCGGCTAGCTTCTTCTGCTGCAGCTGGAACGAGGCAATGGGCTTGCCGAACTGCTCGCGCTGCAGGGAGTATTTCAGGGCCGACTCGTAGCAGTCGATGGCCACGCCGATGGCACCCCAGGCAATGCCGTAGCGGGCCGAGTCGAGGCAGCCGAGCGGGCCCTTGAGGCCTTCCACGTTGGGCAGCAGGTTTTCCTTGGGCACCTTCACGTTGTCGAACACCAGCTCGCCGGTGATGCTGGCGCGCAGGCTCCACTTGTTGTGGATTTCGGGGGCGGTGAAGCCTTCCATGCCTTGCTCCACGATGACGCCGCGGATGCGGCCGTTGTCGTCCTTGGCCCACACCACGGCTACCTGGCTCTGGGGCGAGTTGCTGATCCACAGCTTGGCGCCGTTGAGCAGGTAGTAGTCGCCCATGTCCTTGATGGTGGTCATCATGCCGCCGGGGTTCGAGCCGTGGTCGGGCTCGGTCAGGCCGAAGCAGCCCAGCCACTCGCCGGAGGCCAGTTTGGGCAGGTACTTGCGGCGCTGCTCCTCGGAGCCGTACTGGTAGATGGGGTACATCACCAGCGAGCCTTGCACCGAGGCGGTGGAGCGCATGCCGGAGTCGCCGCGCTCGATTTCCTGCATGATCAGGCCGTAGCTGATGTAGTCGAGCCCGCCGCCGCCGTACTCGGTGGGGATGGTGGGGCCGAAGGCGCCGACTTCGCCAAACTTGCGCACGATTTCCGAGGGGAAGTGCGCCTCTTGGGCCCACCGCTCGATGTTGGGACTGATTTCCTTCTTGACGAAGTCGCGGATGCTCTGGCGGATGAGCTTGTGCTCTTCGGTGAGCAGCTCGTCGATGTCGTAGTAATCGGTGAATCCGGCGGCGTTGAGCGAGCCTTTGTTGCGTTGCACCTGCGCCTTGGGCGAGAGGACGTCGGCTTGGGAGGACATAAGCAGGAATGAGTTGGGATGGGAAGCTCAAAGATAAACGTTTCGGGATGCCTTGCGGTGCCCTGCGGCGCTTGGCGGCGGCTGGCCGCGCCGAGTTTTGCGCCGTTGTTTCATCTTTAGTGCGGCGGGTTGCGTAGCCTACGCACCCGCCCTGTTCCTCCCTAATGCCTTTCCCGTCCCATGAGCACGCATACCAAGCTGAATGAGCTGGAAGCCACCGCCATCTGCGGCAACGACATTTCCTCGTCGTGCCTCTACGTGTCGGCCCTGGCCATTACGTATGCTGGGCAGTACGCCTGGCTGGCGCTGCTGCTGGTGGCGGCGGTGCTTTTTCTTTTTCGCCGAATTTACGGCGAAGTGGTGGGCGCCCTGCCCCTGAACGGCGGGGCCTACAACGTGCTGCTGAACACCACCAGCAAGAGCAACGCGGCCCTGGCGGCGGCCCTCACTATTCTCTCCTACATGGCCACGGCCGTTATTTCGGCCAGCGAAGCCATGCACTACCTGCACACGCTCTGGGAGCCACTGCCGGTGCTGCCGGCCACCATCGGGCTGCTGGGCCTGTTTCTGGTATTGACGCTACTGGGCATGTCGGAATCGGCGAAGGTGGCGGTGGTCATCTTTCTTGTGCACCTGGGCACGCTCACGCTGCTGGTGGGCGTCACGGCTTGGTACTTGGGCACGCACGGCCTGAGCACGCTCAACCTGAACTTTCACGCGCCGCTGAAGGGCAGCCTGGGCACGGCCTTGTTTTACGGCTTCAGCGCGGCCATGCTCGGCATTTCGGGCTTCGAAAGCTCGGCCAACTTCGTGGAGGAACAGGCTCCGGGCGTGTTCCTGAAAACGCTGCGCAACATGTGGGTGGTGGTGAGCTTTTTCAACCCCGTGCTGGCCCTGCTGGCCGTGGGCGTGCTGCCGCTGGTGACGGTGGGCCAGCACACCGAAACGCTCCTCTCCTATCTCGGGCAGGTGGCCGGGGGCCGCTGGCTGGCCGCCCTCATTTCCATCGACGCGGTGGCCGTGCTCAGCGGGGCCGTGCTCACCTCGTTTGTGGGCGTGAGCGGGCTGATGAAGCGCATGGCCTTGGACCGCATCTGGCCGCAGAGCTTCCTGAAAGAAAATCGCCGCGGCAGCAACTACATCATCCTCATCAGCTTCTTCGCCCTCTGCCTGAGCATCCTGCTCATTACGCGCGGGCAGCTCGGGCCGCTGGCCGGCGTCTACACCATTTCCTTTCTCTCGGTCATGGCATTTTTCGCCATCGGCAACTTCCTGCTGAAGGGCAAGCGCCGCCGTCTGCCCCGACCGGTGTACGCCTCCATTCCCACGGTCTTTTTGGCCCTGCTGGGCGTGGTGGTGGGCCTGTTCGGCAACATCAAGCTACGCCCCGACTACCTGGTGGTGTTTCTGCAGTACTTCGTGCCCACGATGATTTTGGTGGTGGTGATGCTGGAGCGCGTGGCTATTCTCAAGCTCTTGCTGCACGGCATTCAGCGCATGTCGGAGCGTTACGGCAGCTGGTCGCGCTTCGGGCGGCTCACGGTGCGCCGCATGCTGCGCGAGCTGAACCAGCAGGAATTCGTGTTTTTCACCAAGGGCGACAACGTCTCGAACCTCAACAAGGTGATGACCTACGTGGTGGAAAACGAATTTACCACCCGCCTGAAAATCGTGACGCTGCTCAGCCCCGGGGAGCAGGTGGCACCCGAACTGCTGAACGACGTGCGCGTGCTCGACCGCGCCTACGAGCAAATCGAAGTGGAATTTGTGACCCGTCAGGGCAAGTTCGGCCCCGAGCTCATCAGCGAGTTGTCGCAGGAATGGGGCATTCCGAAAAACTTCATGTTCATCGGCTCCCCCGGCGACCAGTTTCCCTACCAGATTTCGGAGCTGGGCGGCGTGCGGCTGATTATCTGAGGAAGCACAAGCTGCAAGGCCGTCATTCCGAGCTCAGTCGAAGAAGCGCGCGTGCTCACGTTGAAGCGTAGCCCGCTCGTTGGGTTTACCAGCAAGCCCCAGCACACAAGATGCCTTGGCTGCGCTCGACAGGAGACGGTCTGATGTTGCTGAAGTCAGCACATGGGAGGCTCCGGCAAGCTCGTTCTGACGTGCGGTCTACTTCCCGCGCAAGTCCAGGTCGTAGGTCAGGGCCACGTACAGGGTGTGGTTGCGCTCAAACGTGCGCCCGTCGTCGTGAGCTTTCACGTGGTACATATAGCCCAGCTCCGCGGCCGCGGCCCTGGAGAATTGCCGGCCTAAGGCCCCGTAGAGGCGGTTTTGGTTGAAGGGCTGGTCTACGTGCCGCCCGAAACCGACGAAGACTTCGTCGTACGCGGCCAAGTACCATTCCTTGGGCTCGACGCGGCGCCCCTGCAGCGGCAACTGCACGCTGAACTGGTACCGGGCGCGGTTGCTGAACGTGGGGCCGGCTTCGCCCTGGGCCCGCACCCAGCGCTGTTCCAGGCGGAAGCGGTGGCCCAGCGCCAGCCGGCCGAGCGTGTCGGCCAGCTGCACTTCCTGGTAGCTGCGGTGCTCCCGGCTGTGGCCCTCCGGAAATTCGCCGTAGGGATAGGTCCGCAGCAAGGTGTAGCCGGCCGCCGTTTGCAGCCTATCCGACCAGTGCTGATTCAGGCCCAGGCGCAACAGGAGCTGCTGGCGACGGGGCAGCAGGTCGGCGCGGCGCAATTGGGCTTCGCTGTGCACGCCCCAGAAGTCGGTGAGCTGATGGTCGCCGGTGTAGTTGTACCAGGCCTGAAAAGCCCGGTCGTAGCGGGGCGGCGCGGTCTGGGCGCGGGCGCTCAGGCTGGCCGTGAGCAAGCCAAACGGCAGCAGACAGTGGCGGTAAAAACGAGGCATAGCGGACGACGGCCCCTGGCAGTACGCAGATAAGCGGGGGAAGGCCGCCGGTTCACCCCGTAGTCATTGCGAGCGAAGCGCGGCAATTCTTCCCCTCGCGGCACGACGGCCGAACTGGCAGAAGCCCAAAACCCGTAGCCGCATGTTCAGGCAGCAGCTTTTTCCGGTAGTACGCATTGTAGCGGCGGTGCTACTAGAGGAAGGGTTCTTGGACTACGCTCCGCAATAACGGCCGGTGCGGCCGGCGGCGTGCGGCCGTTCTTGGCCGTGGCTGCCTGCATCATCCTCCGCGGTTCTACCTTTGCCGACATGAGCAATTCCTACGGCACCCTGTTTCGCATCAGCACCTTCGGCGAGTCGCACGGCCCCGGCATCGGCGTGATTATCGACGGCTGCCCGGCCGGGTTGCCCGTCGACGTGGCCGACATTCAGCGGGCCCTGGACCGGCGCCGCCCCGGCCAGTCGGAGCTGACCACCCCGCGCAGCGAGGCCGACCAGGTGGAGGTCTTGTCGGGGCTGTTCGAGGGCCGGAGCACGGGCACGCCCATTGGCTTGCTGATCCGCAACCAGGACCAGCGCAGCCACGACTACTCCCACATTCAGCACGCCTACCGCCCCTCCCACGCCGACTACACCTACGACCAGAAGTACGGCCACCGCGACTACCGCGGCGGTGGCCGCTCCTCGGCCCGCGAAACGGCGGCCCGCGTGGCCGCCGGGGCCGTGGCCATGCAGTTTCTGGCGCAGCAGGGCATCACGGTGCAGAGCTACGTGTCGCAGGTGGGCGCCGTGGCCGTGCCCGTGGGCTACGAGCAGCTCAACCTCGGCCTCATCGACTCGAACCCCGTGCGCTGCCCTGACCCGGACACGGCCGAGCGCATGGCCCAGCTCATTCGCCAGACCCGCGACCGGCACGACACCGTGGGCGGGCTGGTGACGGGCGTGGTGCGCGGCGTGCCCGCCGGCCTGGGCGAGCCGGTGTTCGACAAGCTGCACGCCGAGCTGGGCAAGGCCATGCTGAGCATCAACGCCGTGAAGGGCTTCGAGTACGGCTCGGGCTTCGCGGGCACGCTGCTGTTCGGGTCCGAGCACAACGACGCCTTTTACACCGACGAAGCCGGCCAGGTGCGCACGCGCACCAACCATTCCGGCGGCATTCAGGGCGGCATTTCGAACGGGCAGGACATTTACTTCCGCGTGGCCTTCAAGCCGGTGGCCACCATCCTGCAGCCCCAGCAAACCATCGACGACCAGGGCCAATCGGTCGAGCTGGCCGGGCGGGGCCGCCACGACCCCTGCGTGCTTCCGCGGGCCGTGCCCATCGTGGACGCCATGACCGCGCTGGTGCTGGCCGATATGCTGCTGCGCGCCCGCGGTAGCCGGATCTGATTCGCCCCCTTTATTCCACCGGCCCCGGCAGCACCCAGGCGTAATGGCCCCAGCCGCGGCGCTGCGTGAGCAGATTCAGCTGGGGGCTGACCAGCGGCCGGTGCGGGTGCCCGTTCAGGCTGACCTGGGAGTCGCAGTACACGGCCACGGGCGCGAAGCCGCGGCGGCGGTAGTCCTGGGCCAGCAGGTGGGCAAACTGCAGAATCAAGTCGGGGCTGTCGACGAGCTTGCGGACCTGGTTACGGGTCAGGTACTGCTCGGGCAAGACCAGCTCCTCGCGGCCGTCGGGCAGGCGCACCCGGAAGCGGGCCGTGCCGGTTTTGGCGCGCAGCATCAGGTGCCAGCTGAAGCGGTGGCCTTCCTCGGTCCAGTGCGCGTCGGCGGGGTACAGGAAGTGGCGCAGCGGCACCAGCAGCTGCACCGCCGCGAAGGCCGCCAGCCCTGCCAGCACCCGGCGGCGCGTCCGGGCCGGGGGCATGAAAGCAGCCGGGGCCGCTGCTTCGCCATCCGCCGCCGGCAGCCGGCTACGAAACCAGCGCCCCGCGAAACCAGGCAACCGGCGCGGGAAACCGGGGGCGAAGAACAGGCTGGTGAGCAGCAAGGCTACCCAAGGAAAGGTGCCCAGGCCGAACACCACCACATTTGCGAGGTGAAACAGCGTCGCCCAGGCGAAGCCCCAGGGCCGGGTGCGGCGCCACAGCAGCAGCGGCACCACCAGCGCGTCGAAGGCAATGCCGCCGTAGCTCAGCAGCCAGGCCGTGGCCGGCCGCGCCAGCAGCTCGCCGATGAGCGGGTAGTGCGCCTTGGCCGCCAGCCACACCGCGAGCGGACGAGCGGCCAGCCAGTCGGGGTTGAGCTTGGCCAAGGCCGCAAACCCGTACACCAGCCCGATCTGAAACAGGATAACGGCCCGCATCCAGGCCGGCACGGTAGCCAGGGGCGCCACGCGGCCGGCGCGCACATCGGCGGAGGCGGCGCGGTGGGCCGGTAGCAGGGCCAGCACGGCGGCCAGCAGGGCGTAGAGGTAGAAGTGGTTGATGTACTCGGTTTCTTCCAGCAGCAGCAGCGCCGCGTAGCCCAGGCTGAGCACGGCAGCGGCCCAGCGGTAGCGCCAGCCCGCCGCCACGGCAATGCCGGCGCCCACAATCAGCGCGTAAAGCGCGTAAATGACGCCCGCCGGCGGGTGCGGCAGCCACTCCCAGCCCAGGTAGCGCAGATGAAAGCGCGGCGCGGTGTAATTGCGCACCCGCCCGATGAGGAGCCCCCCACCGTGCTCTATGGCCAGCAGAAAGCCCGCGCCCAGCCGCAGATACACCAGCCAGGTAATGTCAACGGGGCGAAACAGGGCCCGGGCGAGGCGGGAAACAACAGCAGCCATGCCTAAAGCTACGGCCCCGGGCGCGGGGCGGTTGGGGTGGCCGGCGGAAGCTGCGGCGCCCGTATTTTCGCCCGCCGCCCGGCCGCAATCCGCTACCTTTGCAACCAGCGGGCCGTCGTTGCGGTTATACACCAAACCCGCTTCCTTGCGGCCTTCCCTCAGCGTCTAAGCAGCACAGTTTCAACCATGAATACTACCGCCCCCGCCGGCTCGGTGTCCATCTACGCCGAAGCCTCCCCGAACCCCGAGTCGATGAAGTTCGTGCTCAACACCCAGCTGCTCAGCGACGGGGTGAGCGTGGACTACCCCGACACCGAAGCCGCCGCCAACTCGCCGCTGGCCCAGGAGCTGTTCAAGTTCGACTACGTGAGCCGCGTGTTCATCGCCCAGAACTTCGTGACGGTGACCAAGAACTCGGACCTGACCTGGACGCACCTGATTCCGGAGCTGCGCACCTTCCTGAAGTCTTACGTAGAATCGGGCGGGCCCATCTTCCTCGTCGACCCCGTGACCGAGCACCGCGCCGCCCAGCAGGAAGCCGCCGGTGCCGCCGGCTCGGAGGAAGACCAGGCCACGGCCCAGAAAATCATCGACCTGCTCGACAACTACGTGCGCCCGGCCGTGGAGCAGGACGGCGGCAACATCACCTTCAAGAGCTACAACGAGGGCATCGTGACGGTGAACCTGCAGGGTTCCTGCTCGGGCTGCCCCTCGGCCACCGTAACCCTGAAGTCGGGCATCGAAAACCTGCTCAAGCGCATGGTGCCCGAAGTGAAAGAAGTGGTGGCCGAAGGCGTCACGGCTTCGTTCTAACCCCGCGCATTTCCGAGTAGGCGGCCCGTCGAGCTTATCGGCTCCAGCCACCGCAAACGCAAGAACGCCCGGCCAGTTGGCCGGGCGTTCTTGCGTAATGGGGAAGCTCCGTTGCCGGCGGCGCGGCCGCGGCCGTCGTGCGTTAGGACATCCGCACGCCTCCTCCAATGGCGCGGCCGGACACCCGAAACGGAGCTTCCCGTTGTTGGCAACATGCCATGCGCAACCGGGCTACGGGCGTTGTGGCTGACGGCCCGCGCAGCAGCGCATTTCGCTATTCTTTCTTGTGGTTCAGCCCGAAGGAGCGGCTGATGTTGAAGCCGAAGAAAATGTCGCCCTTGAAGAAGTTGCCGGTCGTGCGCGGGATGAACAGCGGGTCGACCATGCCCTGGGCGTTGGTGAAGTGCAGCTGAAACACGTGCCCGCCGGTTTCGATGTCGAAGCCAATGGCCAGCGGGTTGTGCGTCTGGTCGGCCGTCGTGCCCGACAGCACATAGTAGTACTCGGCCGTGAGGGCAATGCGCTTGCTGAGCTTCTGGCGCACGGCCCCGCCCACGGCGTACACGTCGTTGTCGTCGCTGGGCTGGGCCACCAGGTTGCGGTGCACCAGCGTGGGCATCAGTTGGGCCGAGAGGCCGGGGCTGAACTTGCGCGCCACTAGGCCCTGGTAGCTGTAGGCCATGCGCGAGGAGGTGCTGCGGTCGGCCCCAACGGGGAATTTCAGGGTGGTGATGGTGCTGGTGGCCAGCAGCGTCAGGGTGACGGGCATGGCGCGGGGGCCGGAGTGCTGGCGCAGCGCCTTGTACTTCACAAACCCGTCGAAGGTCTTGTCCATGGAGCTGCGCCCCACGCCCACGGCCAGCCGGTCGTTGAGTCCGTATTCCAGCCCGAGGCGGATGGTGGCCTGGTCCAGCCCGAAGAAGTTGTAGGCGCCGCTGTTCAGCTGCCCGAAGCGGTGCCCGATCAGAAACTGCAGGGAACCGCTGGCCGGCGTCTCCACCGACTGCCCGTTGACGATGCGCGTGCCCTTGAAGGTGGCCGTGGCGAAGTCGGGCTTGGCTTGGGTGGTGGTTTGCTGCTCGAGTTGCTGCAGCAGGTCGTCCTGCGCGGCGGCGGTCAGGTGCAGGCCCAGCAGCAGGGCCCCGCTCAGGAGCAGCCGCCGCAGCGGCGTGGGGTACAGAGGAAGCATACGGAGGAGGTGGAAGAGGAAGGAGGGGGTACTAGGGACGGGCCGGCGGCGTGGGTTGCTGCTGCGACACGGGCGGGGCAATCTGCGGGGCGCACACGGCGTACACGGTGATGTCCACCGACTTGGCAATGTGCTCCTTGATCAAGCTCGGAATGTCGATTTTGTAGTCGGCCGGCGCCACCGCAAACTTGGCCTTGGCCACCAGCTGCTTGTCGACAAGCTCCAGGGTGCCGGGCACCCGCACGTGGCGCTTCACCCCGTGGATGGTCAGGTCGCCATCGACTTCCACCGGCACGATGCCCACCGCGGGCATGCCGCCTTCGGGAATGCCCAGCAGCCGGCCGCTGAACGTGGCGCGCGGAAATTTCTCCGACTCCACAAAGTTTTCGTTGAAGTGCGCCTGCATCAGCCCGTCGGGAAACACAAACTCCTTCATCGTCGCCACGAAGGCCATCTGCTGGCTGAGCAGGTCGACGGCAGCCGTAACCGTGGTGTTCTTCGCCGAAATATCTTCCAGCGGCGCATCGGAGAAGAAGTCGATGCTGGCCGAGCGCGTGGTGTAGCGTTGCTGGGCCGAGAGGGACGAAGCCAGCAGCAGCGTAGCGGCCAGCAGGGCGTAGAGGCGTTTCATGGCGGTGGAGCGAAAAAAGGATAGGCTTAGTTATCGGGCATGCCGGCGCGCACCCATTTCTTGACTTTGTTGATGTCGCACTCGGACAGCATGGGCTCGTCGTCGGGCATGGCCGGGTAGCCGGGCTTGTGCTGAATCACGCCCAGCAGCTGCCCGGTGCGGCCCAGCGTCTGCACGTCGTGGTGGGCTGTCACGACCACCCCGCTTTCGGCGCGGGTGGGGCCGTGGCAGCGCTGGCAGTGCTGGGCCATGAGCGGCGCAATGGTACCGCGGTACGTCACGCTGACGGTGTCGCAGCTGAGCTGCTCGCCTGCGAACAACTCCTGCTCGTTTTGGTACGCGCAACTGCTCACGCCCAGGCCGGCGCTGGCCACCAGGGCCAGCAGGGCCGCTCCCCCGAGCACGCGGGGTATATGCCGTGAAAACATGGTGTGGAGAAAAAACAGCCCGAGCCCGAGGGCTCAAGCCCGGTGGAGGAAGATTACAAACCGTATTTGAGGCCGAAAAACACGCCGCCGCTGCTCAGGCGCACCTTGCCCGCCCCTACCCCGCCCAGCGGCAGCTTCACGTAGGGCTCGGCCTGCACCGACCAGCGCAGCGAGAGTTGGCGCTCCACGCCGGCCGAGAAGTTGACCACGCTGAAGAGGTGCTTGCTGCCCTTTTTCACCTGCCAGCTGCGCGAGTATGCGGTGCCGTAGCCGCTGTAGTTGTAGTAGTATTTCTCGTCCCGCATCAGCAGCGACGACAAGCCGGCGCTGACGAAAGCCCGCTGCCGCACGCCCTGCCAGGCATCGAAGCGCAGGTTCACGGGCACGTCGGTGATGCGGCAGGCCCCCTCCACGCGGTCGACGGGGTACATGGGCGGGCGGTACCAGGTATAATCCGAACCGCGGGCCTGGTAGTACTTCATGGAGCTGAGCAGGCCCACGTTCAGGCGCAGCCGCGGCGCCAGCACATATTCCACTTGCACGCCTGCGCTGTAACCCGGCTTTTCGAAGCCGGCGTTGCGCACGGTGCTCAGCTCCGGCGCGTAGAGCCCGGTGATGAAGATACGGCTGGGCAAGAACGGCCGCGGGCGGCGCTTCACAATGCTGTCGGTAGGCAGCGAAGAGGGCAGTTCTTCCCCGTCCAGGCGTAGGAGCTGGGCTTGCCGCGGCAGCAGTGCTTCGTCGGTTAGCGCAGCGCTAGCAGCCAAGCTGCCTTGCGCTGCATCGGCCGCGGGCGAACCAACCGCCGCGGAACTGCTAGCACCGGCCGTTTGGGCGACGTGTGCTGCTTCCGAACCTGGCTGATTGGTGCCGTTTCGCTCATTGCGCAGAGCGGCTAAGGCGCCCGATTCGCCCGCTCTTGGCGCGGCGCCCGCAGCAGCCTCGTGGTGCGGGCGGCCAGCAGTAGCCGCCTCGCCCGACGTCGGCATTGCCCCTGTCGCTTGCGTGCCGGCCTTGCTCTGCGCCGCATTGCCTGCCGGCTGAGCGGATGCCTCGCGGCCCGTAGCGCTTCTGCGCGGCGCACGAGCAGCTGCCGCCAGCAGGGCCGGCTGCAGATGGAGCTGACGGAGTCGGGGCCGCCGGCGCGAAGCCTCGGCAGCCGGCTCACCCGACTCCGAAGTCGTTTCTGGTTCGTCGTCGGCCAGTACCGCTGCGGCCAGCTGCAGGTGCCGGGCAGGCCGGCGCCGGGCCGGCTCAGCAGCAGTGCCGGTAAGCGTTGCGGAGGCGGTGGAGCCGGCTCCGGGTTCTGCCGGCTGCGCTGCTTGAGTAGCCTGCGCTAGCTCGGGGCCACCGGGCCGGGCGGCCGCGTAGGAGCTACGGGCTGCGGGTTGCCAGTTGGCCTGCGGAGCTTCCTTTGGGGCGGCTGACTGCTTCTGCGCTGAAGCGGAAGGCACGGTGGTAACGGCCGCAACCGCTGCAGATTCCGCCGGGGTGGGCCCGTATTCGCGGTAGCCGCCCCAAATGAGCAGCAGCACCGCCACAATGCCGATTTCGGCCGCAAACAGGCGGGCCACCTTGCGGTTGACCAGCTGCTGCACGTGGGCGTCGTCCAGTTTTTGCTCCATGCGCGCCCAGGCCCCCAGGTTCAGCTCCTCGGGGTAGCGCTCGGCGCCCTGCCGAAACAGCGCATCGAGTTCTTCATCCGATAGATCCGGCGTATGCATGGTGGCGGTTTTTTAGGAGCAGAGTTTTCAGGTGGGCCCGGGCCTTGGAGAGGTTGGACTTGGAAGCGCCTACCGATATGCCGAGCTGGCCGGCAATTTCTTCGTGGGTGTAGCCGTCGATGACGTAGAGGTTGAACACGGCCCGGTAGCCGGGCGTGAGCTGGCTTACCAGGGCAATGATTTCGTCGTAGCTCAGCGAATCGAGGGCGGTGTAGTGGTCGTCGGCGTACTGCAGGGCCGGCGTATCGTCGAGGGACTGTTGCAGGCGCTGCTTGCCGTTGGCGCGGTACTGGTCGATGGCAGTGTGAATCATGATGCGCTTCAGCCACCCGCGGAAGGTGCTGGTCAGCTGGTCGTACTTCGTCGTGTCGAAGCGCGCCACGTCGCGAAACACCTTCATGAACCCGTCGTTGACGGCTTCCATGGCTTCGTCGCGGGTGCGGGCGTAGCGCAGGCAGATGCCCATGGCGTAGCTGTAGTACAGCATGTAGAGCCGGCGCTGGGAGCCGCGGTCAGCCCGCTGGCAGCCGCCAAGCAGGCCAAGCAGCAAATCGGGGTCGTGGTCGGGCTGAGCGGAGGACACGGCGGTGGGAGGAGGTTACGTTAGGCAACTCGCAGAGCGACGGTCAAACGGTTGCTTGATAAGTTATAAAATTCTGTAAAATGATGTAGCTACATGAAAATCAAGCAATAAGAATTCCTGTTTTGACGGCACTGTTCAAAACAGGTGTAAACCAGCCAGTAGCAAGCCGGATTGATTCTCAGCCAGCTTCATAGTTACATAAAATATTAGTTGATGTCAATGCCATCATCCATTCTTTCAATGGCATAAAAAAGGGCGTCTCGCTTCGACGCGGGCGACAGCTGCAACACGATGCGCCTACTGCTAAAAACAAAAAGGCTGCCCCGTGCGGAGCAGCCTTTTTGTTTGGTCAATCGAGCTTAAGCTCGGTTTGCGCTACCGATTAAGCCGTAGCAGCCGTGTTCAGCTTCGGGGCAGCCGTATCCGTCGGGTCGATGGGCGTCGAGCCCTTGGCCTTACCAGCCGAGGTGTCGAGGATGAGCGGAGCGGCGATGAACAGCGAGGAGTACGTCCCGATAATCATACCCACAATCATGGCGAAGGAGAACGAGCGCAACGTCTCGCCGCCGAAGAAGAAGAGCACCGTTACCACCATCAGGATGGTCGTGGCGGTAATCATCGTGCGGGAGAAGGTGCTGTTCAGGGCCGGGTTCACCACCTGCGCAAAGGTCAGATTGGGGTTTTCGCGCAGGTACTCGCGGATGCGGTCGTAAATAACCACGGTGTCGTTCATCGAGTAGCCGATTACCGTGAGCACGGCAGCCACGAAGACCTGGTCGATTTCCAGGTTCATGCCCAGGGCGCGGGCAATCGGGTAGGCGGCAATTACGAACAGGGCGTCGTGGAACAAGGCGACTACCGCAGCCATTGAGTACTGCCACTTCTCGAAGCGGAAGAGCACGTACACGAAGATGGCCAGCAGGGTAAGGCCCAGGCTCAGCACCGAGGTCTTCTTGATGTCGTCGGCGATGGTAGCGCCCACTTTCGAGGTGCTCTGTACCACCGGGGCATCCGAGGCGTACTGCTGCAGGCCGCGGTCGAGGGCGGCGCGCACTTTCTGGTCAGCGGCTACGCTTTCGTCGTCGGCCAGGTAGCCGGTGGTGATGCGCAGGCGGTCGGGCGAACCGTAGGTTTTCACCTCGGTACCGGCATCCTGGAACACGCCGTGCAGGTGCTCCCGCACGTCCGAAGCCACCATGGTTTTGTTGAAGTCCACCACGTAGGCACGGCCCCCGCGGAAGTCCACGCCCAGGTTCGGGCCGCCCTGAATGAACATCAGGACGAAGCCAATCACGATGACCGCCGACGAGAGAGCGTACGCGATGTAGCGCTTGCCCACGATGTCGAAGTTCACGTTCTGGAACAGGTTGCGCGAGAGGAAGGTCGAGAAGGTGATGCGGGTCGTTTCCTTGCCCTTGATCAGCCACTCGATGATGAGGCGCGACACGAAGAAGGCCGAGAGGAACGAGGTGAACACGCCGATACCCAGCGTCACGGCGAAGTTTTGCACCGGACCCGTGCCGAAGAAGCCCAGGATGATGGCAATAATCAGCGTGGTGACGTTGGTGTCGAAGATGGCCGTGAAGGCGCGCGAGTAACCCTTGTTGATGGCGTCCTTGTGCGTCAGGCCGTGGTTGAGTTCTTCGCGGATACGCTCGAAGATCAGTACGTTGGCGTCAACCGAGGTAGCAATTACCAGGATCATACCGGCAATACCGGGCAGCGTGAGGGCGGTGCTGAACTGGGCCAGTACGCCCAGGATCAGGAACATGTTGAAGAGCAGGGCGGCATCGGCGACCAGACCCGCACGGCCGTAGTAGAAGGCCATGAACACCATGATGATGGCCAGGCCGGCCAGCGAGGAGTACAGGCCCTGGTTGATGGCTTCCTGACCGAGCGAGGGACCTACCACGGCTTCTTCCACGATGCGCGTGGGGGCCGGCAGCGTACCCGACTTCAGCTTGGTCGCCAAGTCTTGGGCTTCGTCGATGGTGAAGGAGCCCGAGATGCTCGAGTTACCGCCGGCAATTTCGCCGTTTACGCGCGGGGCCGACTGCACTTGGTCGTCAAGTACGATGGCCACTTGGCGGTTCACGTTGGCACCGGTCAGCTTCTGCCACTTCTTGGCACCCGAGGGGTTCATCTGCATGGATACCTCCGGCTGGCCGCTCTGGTCGTAGTCTTGGCGGGCGTCGGTAACCACTTCGCCGCCAATCGGGGCCTGCCCGTCGCGCGACTTGCGGATGGGGTAGATGGTCAGCATTTCTTCCTTGCCTACCACGTCGGGCTTGAAGCTCCACAGGAAGGTCAGGTTCGGGGGCAGCGTGGCCTTCACCTCGGGCGAGGCCAGCAGGGCGTTGACGCGTGCGGTGTCGCGCAGGCGGGCACCCAGGGTGCCGGGGCCCACGGCCGTCAGGTAGCGGAACAGGCCCTGGCCCTGCTGGGCAGCGGCGCTGGTGTCTTTGGCAGCCGCTTTGTTGTTCTTAGCAGCCAGCTTGCCGGCCAGCGAGGTGGTGTCGGCGGCAGCCGCGGCCGTAGCGGCGGTGTCGCCGGCGGTGGCGGCTGCCGGGGTGGCGGTACCGTTTTTAGCGGCCTTCTCTTGGGCAATGATCAGGTCGTTGGCCTGGGTCAGGAACGGACCGATTTCGTCGAGGTTCCACACTTCCCAGAACTCCAACTTGGCCTGGCTCTGCAGCAGCTTGCGGATACGGTCGGGGTTGTCCACGCCGGGCATTTCCACCTGGATGCGGCCGGTGCCCTTCACGCGCTGGATGTTGGGCTGGTTCACGCCGAACTTGTCGACGCGGGTACGCAGGATGGTGAAGGCGCGGGTAATGGCCTCTTCCACTTCCTGGTCGATGGTGCGCAGCACTTTCTCGTCGGAGGTGCCGGCATCGATGTTGCGGCTGCGGTTGGTGGTGTTGGCGAAGATGCGGGCCAGCTTGTCGCCGGGGGCCACTTCACGCCAGGACTGGGCAAACAGGGCCGTAAACGAGGCGCTCGGGTTCTGCTTCTGCAGCTCCTGGGCGCGGCGCAGGGCCTGGTTGAACTTCGGGTCTTTGGAGTTGCCGGCCATGGCGCGCACAATCTCCACCGGCGACACTTCCAGCGTCACGTGCATGCCGCCCTTCAGGTCGAGGCCGAGGCCCAGCTCCGAAGCGCGCACGTCGCGGTAGGTGTAATCGGCGCCGAGCACGCTGGTGACGGGCGCGCGCCACACCGAGTCGAGGTAGCGCTGGCGCTGGGTTTGGTTGACGACACCGTTCTTGGTGGCGTAGCGCACGGCATCGGCCTGCACGCGCCGCGAGACGAACGTGAAGTAGAGGAAGTAGACGCACAACGCCGACACGATAAGCGTCAGCGCAATGACTATACCTTTATTACGCATGAAAAAGGGGTAAATGAATTGCGGGGGTTGGAATGCGCCCGAAGAAGCTCATCGGGCGCGGCGGCTACGCGGCCGCCTGTTCGGCTGAGGCAAGTCGCGGGGGCTTGCTTCCGTTCGTCGGCTAGCATTCGAAGGCGCCGAGCGCCGCTGCCGAATACGGCCAACGCGCCCCTCGCTAGGGCGCGTGCGGCGACAGCGCTGCTTCGAGCAGACGCGTGCGGAACCAGTCGGGTACGGCCGAGGGCCGTACGGCGGGCGCGGTGGCCCGGAACCAGGCAATTCGGGTTACGGCCGCGGGGGCCGCGGGCTCCCAGGCTTCGGCGGCAGGCTGCAGCCAGGGGCCGAGTTGGCTCGTGGCTTCCAGCATCACCTTCTGCTTCACCACCGTGCCTTTGGGCGTGCCCGTCACCCGCGCCGGGGCGCCTGCCTTGGCCGCTACGCGGAAGGTGGCTACGGCCTGGTTGTTCAACCCCACCACCAGCAGCAGAGTGGCGGCCAGCAGGGTGAAGCGCAGACGGGGCAATATGGTGGTGAGAAACAGCACGATGCGACGCGAGGGCTACAAATATAGTTAATCCTGCTGCTTGGGGAAAGGCCTTCTGTCTTTGGCCGGCGCCGAAACTGGACTTTTCCCCGTCGGATAGCACCCAACGCAAAAGCCCGGCGCATCCGTTCGACGCGCCGGGCTCCTGGTTGCCTGGACTCTTCTGGGGGCCTAAAACTTCACCCCTACCGAGGCCAGGAAGTTGCGGGTGGCCTGCGGGAAGTACCAGTTGAACGTTTGCTGGCGCCCGTCGGCGTCGGGGTAACCGTAGGTGTAGCCATTGGCCACGTACTTGCGGTTCAGCAGGTTGTTGACCAGCAGCCCCAACTCGATTTCCTTCACAAACGAGGGATGAATGCTGTAGCGGGCCCGGAAGTCGACCACTTGGTAGGGCGCAATGCGGCGCTGCTGGCTGGCGGTGTTGTCGAGAAACTGCTCGCTGACGGCCTTGCCCAACAGGGCCAGGCGCAGGCCTTTCAGCGGCTGGCCTTCCAGGGTGGCGGCGCCCACGAAAGCGGGCGAGTACGAAATGGTCGTGGTGCGGGCCACGTCGTCGACCACGGCGTTGTAGTCGGCGTCGTAGCTCACGTTGCGGTAGGCCAGAATGCGGTTGCGGCTGAGCGTGGCGGTGGTACTCAGGCTCAGCTTGTCGGCCAGGGCCGCGGCGGCGGTCAGCTCCACGCCGGTGCGGTAGCTGCGGGCCACGTTGGTGCGCAGAGCCGTGCCCACGTCGTTCAGCTGCCCGGTGGCCACCAGCTGGTTGCGGTAGTGCATGTAGAAGTAGTTGGCCTCGAAGCGCACCGTGTTGCCCGCGCCCAGCAGCCCCGGCAGGGTGGCGCGGTAGCCGCCCTCGAAGTCGTTGAGCTTCTCAGCCTTGGCGCTAACGTCGCCAGCGGGGCGGTCGGTGAAGTCGGAGCGCACCGGCTCGCGCTGGCCCACGGCGTAGCTGGCGTAGAGCTGCTGGCCCTCGGCAAAGGAGAAGGTCGCGCCGGCTTTGGGGTTGAAGAAGGTGTAGCGGGCGCGCGTGGTCACGTCGTTCTGGTCGTCCTCCACCCCGTCGATGCGGTAGTCGATGTGGCGCACCTGCACGTCGCCGTACAGGCCCAGGCGCGGCAGCACCTGCCAGGTGGCGCGGGCGTAGGCGTTGTAGTCGGTCTTCTTCGCGTCGTTGAAGTAGTAGCGCTGGCGGATGGTGCTACTAGCCGCGTAGCGGGCCCAGATGATTTCGCCGTAGTGGTCGTTGGTAAACTGGTTCCAAGCCCCGCCCACGGTAGCCTGCAGCCGGTCGTCCTCCTTGGGCTGGTAGTTCAGGGCGAAGGTGCCGCCGTAGAAGTAGTTGTCCAGCCACTTGCGGTCCACCAGGTCGGTGCGCTTGATGGTGGTGTCGCCGAGCACCAGGTTGGGCAGGCCGTAATCCGCGAATTTGCGGCCGGCCCGGTAGCTTTCGTAGTAGCCGAAGCCGCGCGTGAGGTGAGCCGTGGCACCCAGGTTCCAGCTCTGGCCCAGCCCTTGGGCGAGGTGCAGCTGGTAGTGGTTTTGCTGGTAGTTGTCGGTCTGGTTGTCGTAGGTGTAGTAGCTGTAGCGGCGGCCTTCGCGCAGGGCCCGGGCGGCTTCTGCCGGCGTGAATTCGTAGTTGTCGAGTGACTGCTGCAGCAGAGCCGGGTTGCCAGTCAGGGCAAACTCGGGCACGCCGTTCCAGGCCTGGTAGGTTTTCTCGCGGCCCGAGAAGGTGATGAACTTAAGCAGAGTGTTTTTCTGCTGGTAACCGGCCGCGAAGTAGTACGACTTCAAATCCGACGCAGCCCGGTTCATGTACCCGTCCGACGCAATGCGCGAGAGGCGGCCGTCGACGGTGAAGTACTTGCCCACCAGCCCGGTGCCGAACTGCACGTTGTTTTTCCAGGTGTTGAAGGAGCCGTAGGAGTTCTGCGTCTCGGCGTAGGCCTCGCGGCGGTTGTCCAGCGTCGAGATGTTGATGCTGGCCCCGAAGGCGGCGCCGCCGTTCTGGCTGGTGCCCACGCCGCGCTGAATCTGCAGGGAGCTGACTGAGGAGGCCAGATCGGGCAGGTTGATCAGAAACGAGCCGTGCGACTCCGCGTCGTTCAGGGGCACCCCGTTGATGGTCATGTTGATGCCCGTGTTGCTGGTGCCGCGGATGCGGATGTCGGTGTAACCCACCCCGGCCCCGGCGTCGGAGTTGACGACCACCGAGGGCGTTTGGTCGAGCAGGTAAGGCAAATCCTGGCCGAAGTTGCGCCGGGCCAGGTCTTCCTTGCTCACGTTGGTGTAAGCGGTGCCGGTGCGGTCGTTGGCGCGCTGGGCCGTCACCACGGCTTCGCCGGTGACGATGGGCGCGGGCAGCAGCGCCACGCTGAGTTGCTGGGCGCCGGGCTGGCCGCTGAGGCGGCGCGCAGCCACGTCGTAGCCCACGAAGGTGATGCGCAGTTCGTGCGCGCCGGCGGCCACGGCCGGTACCTGGAACGCCCCGCTGGCGTCGGTGATGCCCGCGGCCGAGCCGTCGAGCAGGATGGTGGCCCCGGGCAGGCCTTGTTGGGTGCGGGCGTCGGTGACGACGCCGCTGACGGGGCCCTGGGCCCACGCCGCGCCGATGGGCAGGCACGCAAGCAGCGCTGCCCCCGGCAGGTTCGACAACTTAAACAAGATGTGAATGGAAAAGATGGAACGACGCCATACCCCAGGGGTCGGAGTAATGGTTTGCTCGCTCGCGGACCGTTTGTTCCCTTCGCCGGTACTAGCCGAATCAGGTTCAATGGGTATGATCTCAGCTTTGCTGCGTTGGCAAAGCACCCCTAAACGCACGGCAAAGGTAAGCGCGGGCGCGGGTTGCAGCAACTTTTGGCGGCCTGGGCCCGGCAGCTCCGCAGCGCGTGGAGGCGAATAGAAGCCCGTTGGGGGCAACTTTCGCGCTTTTGTCAGTCCGCGGCACTGGCTATTTGCCGCCCGCAGCAGCTAGGATAACCCACTACCATTAAGTATATTACCCCTAATGCTCCACCGCCACAAAAAACCGGGCTTGACCAAAACCAGGCCGGCCCTTGTCCCGTTACCTGCTACATAGCCGACGCCGTGGCGCCGGTTGTCACCCCAGCCCGGAACCCGCCATGATTAGCCTCATCTACTCCCTCGTGGTCCTCACCATTCTGGCCTACTTCATGGTGATGCCCCGCCCCACGCCCTCGCGCCCGCCCACTTCCGATAACGACGACGACGGCGGCGAACCACTCGACGACGGCCTGCCCGACCTGGACTTGCCACCGGGCATTTCGCGCCCCATCAACGACTGGGAGCCCGACTACGGCCGCCGCCCGGTGCGCCCGCGCGAGCCGATGCTGCTCTGAGCCGTTAGCGGCTGGCGGGCAGCGCGCAGCTCATGCGCACGTACGGAACCGGCCCTTTGTAAAACGGCTCCCCTTCCACGCCGAAGCCGAACTTCTGGTAAAAACCGGCCTTTTCCTGCCGGGCATCACACCACAGCCGCCGGGCCCCGCGCTCGGCGGCTTCTTGCATGACGTACCACAGCAAAGCCGACCCGAAGCCCCTCCCCTGCTCGGTCGGCTCGGTAGCGAACTTGCGGAAGCGCGCTACCTCGCCCTCGACGAACAACGACACCACGCTGCGCAGTTGCCCAGCCTCGAACGCGCCGAAGTGCCATCCTGATTCATCGCCGGGCAACTGCACGTACTCGATGGGCTGATCAGGCCAGAGCACGCGGTGGCGCAGGTCGTAGGTATCAGCCGCGCGGATGGGCTGGATGACGGGCTCCACTCCTACTCGGCCGTGATAGTGTAAGCGGCGCGGAATACGGCACCGGGCGCCAGCGTCAGAATGCCTTCCTTGTCGGCCAGCTCGGCGGGGCCGCCCACGCTGCTGGCAATGCCGTGCCAGGGCTCGATGCACACGAAGGGCGCGCCGGGGCCCTTGGTCCAGAGGCCGAGGTAGGGAAAGCCGTCGAACTGCATTTGCACGGCCCGCGGGCTCTGGCGGCTCACCAGGGCCAGGCGGGTGAAGTCGTAGTGCTTGAGCACCAGCGCGTCGTGGGCAAACAGCGCGTAGCTCAGCGGCAGTTCTTGCTCATTGGTGGGCACGGCTTCGGTCTGGCCGCTGAGCAAGCCCCCCTGCAGCAGGTAGCGCTCCAGCTGCACCGGGTGGTCGAAGCGGAAAGCGTAGTCCTCGAAGGTTTCGCCGGGCAGCAGCGGGCAGCGGAAGGCCGGGTGCGCGCCGATGCTGAACAGCAGCTCCGCGTCGGCCGCCGGGTTGCGCACTTCCCAGCCGACGTGCACGGTCGTGCTCTGCAGGCGGTGGGTGATGGTCAGCTCGAAGGCGAAGGGAAACGCCTGCTGGCTCTGCTCGTCGTCGTGCAGGCGCAGCTGCACCTCGGTGGCCGACGCGCGCACCAGCTCGAAGGCCCGGTCGCGGGCGAAGCCGTGCTGGGGCAGGCGGTAGGCCTGGCCCTGGTGGTAGTAGGTATCCTCGGGCAGGCGGCCGACGATGGGAAAGAGCACCGGCGCGTGGCGGGCCCACACCGCGGGGTCGGCCGGCCAAAGGTATTCGAGCTGGTCGAGGTCTTTGCGCACGAGGCTGCTGAGCTCGGCGCCGTGCTGGTTCACGCGCACGCGGCAACGCTCGTTTTCGAGGAAATAGGCGGTCATAGCGGTAGTTGAAACGGGTCGCGGCCGGGCAGAATAGAATCCGATACGCGGCCCAGCAAGGTATCGACCAGAAAGCAGGCTTCGTCGAGGCGGTGCGCTTCCGGGCCGCTGATTTCGGCGAAATTCGAGAGCTGCCCGCTCAGTTCGCGGCGGTACAGCTCGTAGAAGTACTGGCGCAGGTGCGGATGCTCGCGGCGCGGGTCGGGCTCCCAGGGAATGTCGGTGCCCAGCAGCAGGATCAGGTCGTAGCGGTGCTGCTCGATTTGCTCGCGCACCCAGTTGGGGCACTGCCCGAAGGCATGCTCGGCCCAGACCTTGATGACCAGCAGCTCGGTGTCGCAAAAAATGACCGGCAGCCCCTGCGCTTCGGCTTCGGCCGCGGCGGCTTCTTCGGCGGCCAGCTGCCCGCGGGCAATGGCTTCGAGGTCGTCCGGGGTGTAATCGAGGCCGATGCCGCGCTGGTCGAGGTACGCGCGGGCGTACTCGGGCACCCACAGCGTGCCGTAGCGGGCGGCCAGTTGCTGGCTCAGGGTGGTTTTGCCGGTCGATTCGGGACCGGTGAGGGCAACGCGCAGCATCAGCGAGTGGGTGGGGTGGCGGTGTCGAAGGCAGGAGCGGCCTGGGCCTGGCGCATCAGCCGGCGCCATTCCCAGTAGCCGAAGGCGGCAATGCCGAGGTAGAGCAGGTACAGCCCGCTGGTGGCGTGCAGGCTCTTGACCCAGTACATCGGCACGTAAATAATGTCGACCAGAATCCAGAGCAGCCAGTTCTCCAGGCGCTTACGCGTCATCAGGTACTGGGCCATCAGGCTGATGGCCGTGGTCAGCGAGTCAAGATACGGCAGGGCGGCGTCGGTGTGGTTGGCGAGGTAGTAGCCGAAGCCGCCGGTGTAGCAGGCCCCGGCCAGAGTCAGCCACAGCCATTCCCGCAGCGTGGAATGCGTGACGACCAGCGCCGTGTGCGCTTGCCCCCCGCGCAGCCACTCATACCAGCCGTACACGCTCATAGCAATGAACACGAACTGCAGGTTGCGGTCGGAATACAGCTGGGCGCGGTGAAACACCAGCACGTAGAGCGCGCAGCTGACAATGGCCACCGGAAAATTCCAGATGGTGCCCACGGCGGCCAGCACCACGCAGGCCAAGCCGGTGGCAAAGGCGGCCCATTCCAGCGGGCCGGTGCCGGCTACCGCGGTCAGAAGATCATACCAAGACAAAGCAGCAAACAGGAACGGTGGAGAAGCGCGGACGCAAGGCCGCCACGGCGTGGCGCCGTCAAAGCTAACGACTCCGAAGCTACTTTTGCAGGTGAAATCGTGAGGTGGGAAGCTGGGGAGTGATGCCCGGAATACCGGAACGGCCAACTCACCATCTCGCCATTTCCCCATCTTACCCCTATGTCCCTGCCCGAACTCACGCCCGAACAACTCCGCGACCGGCTGGCCGCCGGCGAAACCCTGCAGCTCGTGGACGTGCGCCAACCCGAGGAGTTTGAGTACTGCCGCATCGAAGGCAGCCAGCTCATTCCGCTGGGCGAGCTGGCCCGCCGCACCGACGAAATCTGCGAAGACCAGCCCGTGGTGCTGATTTGCCACCACGGCGTGCGCTCCATGCAGGCGCTGGCTTACCTGCAGCACCGCCACGGCCGGCAGAACCTGCTGAACCTGCGCGGCGGCATCCACGCTTGGTCGGTGAAAGTCGACCCGACGGTACCGGTTTACTAGGGGTGAAATTTTGAATTTGTGAAGTTGTGCATGCCTGATTTTCGACTCCACATTTTGGCTCCTCGAGGCGCCCTCTTCCTCTGACTTCACAAGTTCACCCCTCACCACTTTCACCACTTGACCTACCCCGACCTGCCCATCCGCGCCGCGCTGCCCGACTTACTGGCGGCGCTGGAGGCCGGCAACCGCGCCGTGCTGCAAGCCCCGCCCGGCGCCGGCAAGACCACGCTGGTGCCCCTGGCGTTGCTAGAGGCGCCTTGGCGGCCGGCGGAGGGCAAAATCATCATGCTGGAGCCGCGCCGGCTGGCGGCCCGGGCCGCCGCCACGCGCATGGCCCAGCTACTGGGCGAGCCGGTGGGCCAAACCGTGGGCTACCGCGTGCGCCTCGAAAACAAGGTTTCGGCCCGCACCCGCATCGAAGTCGTGACCGAAGGTATTTTGACGCGTCTGGTGCAGGACGACCCCGCGCTGGAGGGCGTGGCCGCCGTGCTCTTCGACGAATTTCACGAGCGCAGCCTGCAGGCCGACCTGGGCCTGGCCCTCACGCTCGACGCCCAGCAAGTGCTGCGGCCAGATTTGCGCCTCGTCGTCATGTCGGCCACCTTGGACGCGGCTCGGCTGGGGCCCTGGCTGCAGGCACCGGTGGTGACAAGCGAGGGCCGCATGTACCCGGTCGAAACGATTTACCTGAGCCCGCGCCGCGCCGCGGGCCTGTCGAACCGCCCCGGCGACCGGCTGGCCGAGCTGACCCCGGCTACCGTGCGCGAGGCCCTCAGCACCCAAACCGGGGACGTGCTAGTATTCCTGCCCGGCCTGGCCGACCAGCGCCGCGTGGGCGAAAAGCTGGACACCACGCTGCCGGCCGAAGTCGACCTTCACGTGCTGCACGGCGAGCTGCCGCTGGACAAGCAGGACGCCGCCCTGCGCCCGGCCCCCGCCGGCCGCCGCAAAGTGGTGCTGGCCACCAGCATTGCCGAAACCAGCCTCACCATCGAAGGCGTGCGGGTGGTGGTCGACGGCGGGTTTGCCCGGGTGCCGCGCTTCGTGCCGCGCACCGGCCTGACCACGCTCGAAACCGTGCCCGTCAGCCAGGCGGCGGCCGACCAGCGCCGGGGCCGGGCCGGCCGCCTCGGCCCCGGCGTGTGCTACCGCCTCTGGCCCGAAATCGACCAGGCCACGCTGCCGGCGCACCTAGCCCCCGAAATCCTCACCGCCGACCTCAGCGCCCTGGCCCTGGAGCTGGCCCTGTGGGGCGCCGAAGCCCCGAATCTGCTCTGGCTCGATGCCCCGCCCGCCCCGGCGCTGGCCCAGGCCCGGGAGCTGCTCGTGCGCCTCGGGGCCCTCACCGCCGCCGGCCAGCCCACCGCTCACGGCCGCGAGCTGGCCCGCCTCGGCTTGCCCCCGCGCTTGGGCCACCTCGTGGTGCGCGGCCGTGAGCTGGGCCACGGCCCCACGGCCTGCGCCCTGGCGGCGTTGCTGGCGGAACGCGACATTCTGCGGGCCACCGACGGCCGTCCCGCCCCGCCCGACCTGCGCCTGCGCCTCGAAGCCTTGCAAACCGGTCGGGCGCCGTTGCCGGGACTTTTACCCGACGCTCAGGGCCTGCGCCGTGTGCGCGAAGCCGCCACGGCCCTGCGCGGCCGCGCCGGCGTGAAAGCCGCCGACTTAGAACCCGACATGGCCGGCTTGCTGGCCGCACTGGCCTACCCCGACCGCCTCGGCCAGCGCGAGGGCACGGACCGCCTGCGCCTCGTCACCGGCCAGCGCGTGCAGCTGCCCGCCGAGTTCTTCGCCGGCTCCGATGTATTCTTCGCTGCCGCCCACCTCGACGGCCCCGCCAATGCCCCGCGCGCTGCGCTGGCCGCGCCGCTGTCGAAACCTGAGGTGGAAGAGCTGTTTGGCGAGCAAATCAGCGAGCAGGCCGAAGTGCAGTTTGACGCGGCCACCGGGCGGGTGCTGGCCCGCAAGCTGCGCCGCCTGGGCGCCCTGGTCTTGTCGGAAACTAACCTGCCCAACCCCAGCGCCGAGGAAGTGGCCGCTGCCCTGCTCACGGCCGTGCTCGGCGGCGAGCTGCGCGCCCTGAATTGGACCGAGCACGCCCAGCAAGTACGGGAGCGGCTGGCCTTTCTGCATCACCTGGCGCCCGCCGACTGGCCCGCCGTGTCGACCGAAGCGCTGCTGGCCGATGCCGCCGACTGGCTCGCGCCCAACTTGGCCGGCCTGCGCAGCCTCGCCGACGTGAGCCGCCTCGACGTGGCCGAGCTGCTGCTGCAGCGTCTGCCCGGCGGCTGGGCCCAGCGCCAGGAGCTGGACCGCCTCGCCCCCGCGCACCTGGAAGTCCCCAGCGGCTCGCACGTGCGCATTGATTACAGTGACCCGGCCGCGCCGGTGCTGGCGGTGAAGCTGCAGGAGTTGTTCGGCTTGGTGGAAACGCCCGCCGTGGCCGCGGGCCGGGTGCCGCTGCTGCTGCACTTGCTCAGCCCCGGCGGCCGCCCGGCCCAGGTCACCCGCGACCTGCGCAGCTTTTGGCAGACCGGCTACTTCGAGGTGCGGAAGGACCTGCGCGGCCGCTACCCCAAGCACCCCTGGCCCGACGACCCCATGTCGCACGTGCCCACCAAGCTGACGAAAAAGCGCCTGGAAGGCCAGTAGCAGCGTAGCGCGCAGGTTGCTTCGCGTACCGCATAATGGCAACCCTTGAAGCGTTCTGCGACAATCGTTCGGGCTACGCCAAGCAGGACTGCGCACTATTTCACCCGCGCACCGGCCACGGCGGGCTTTGCCACTGCTGCCCGTCGTGCATGACGAGCACCGGCCGGGGCTCCGCAATCAGGCTGCTGTGGGTAAGCAGCCCGGTGTCGGCGGCCCAGGTGTGCAGTAGCATGGCGGGCGGGCCGAAGCTTACTTCCAGGCTCCGCGGCCGCCGAAAATCCGGCAGCAGCTGGTGCAACGTGGACGGGCAGACCACGGCCAAGGCGCCGTGTAACGGCCGCTGCACGCCCATGTGCAAGTGCCCGGCCAGCACGCGCTCCACCTGCGGGTGCCGCGCTACGACGGTGCCAAATTCACTCATGACATCAAGGCCGATGCCATCGAACGGCGCCAGGCCGCAGCGGAACGGCGGGTGGTGCATCAGGATGATGGTGGGCCGCTCGGGCTGCTCCGAAAGCCGCTCCTCGAGCCACTGTAGGCGCGCCGGGCACAGCGTGCCGCCGTCCTGCCCCGGCACGTGGGTATCCAGGGCCAGCAGCCGCAGCGAGCCGGCCTCCACCGTGTATTGCACGAAATCAGGCATGGCCTGCGCGCCCTGCGGCCCGAACAGCGCCCGCAGCCGCGGCCGGTCGTCGTGGTTGCCGGGAATGACGTAGACCGGTATCGTTAGCGGCCGCAGCAGCTCCCGAAAGTGCGCGTACTCGGTCTCGGAGCCGTGCTCGGTACAGTCGCCGGTAATCAGCACCACGTCGGGCACGGCGGGCAGGTGCAGCAGGTGCGTTACGGCCGCCCGCAGGCGCGCCGCGGCTTCCGGCGACTCGTCGTTGATGTGGGTGTCGCTGAGCTGGGCAATAATCATGGGCGCAACAGTTTGGGGCAAGCTAACACCACGCGGCCAGACGCGCAGCCAGCGGGCCGATTAGTCCTCAACCGTCGGGCGGCTCGGCCCTGGGCCCGGCTGCCCGTGCGCCTGGCTGTAGTGGCGGTGCAGCCAGCGGCTCAGCCCGCCCAAGCCCGGGAACAGCACCCGTTCGGTGATGTTGGCCTGATCGAGCTTGTCGCGGGTTTCCCACTTCAGGTGGGCCGGCAGGATGATGCGAAAAAACAGCTCGGGGTGCTCTTCCAGCCAGGTGTCCAAGTCGGCCTGCGCCGTCGACATCAGGGCAAACAGCGCGTACTGGTGCAGGATACGCGCATCCAGGGAGGGCGGCTCCAGAAACAGCAGAAACGGCTGCTCGGGCTGCATTTCCTCCAACTCGCGCAGGTTGCGGCACACCGGCTGCAGCAGCTCGGGCGTAAACACGTTCGAGCCCTCGGCGCGCAGGGCGTCGCGCAGACGGGCGGGCATGTACTCGGCGGCCTTCACGTAGTTCAGCGCCCAGATAACGCCGTCCTGGTGGTAGGCTTCCAGGTCGTCGGTGGCGAAGTGCAGGGCCACGTAGGGCGAGTACGTCCAGTCGAGCAGGCGCGTGGGCAGGCCGTGGTGCTGGGCCACGGCCAGCCAGTCCCACACCGAGGAGTGGTCGGGCACGGCCGTGTCGTGGGCGTACTTGCGAAAGTTGCGCAGCAGGTGGTGCTCCAGCTCGTGGTAGGGCCCGCCGAGGCGCTGCAAGCTGGTGCTCAGGGTGTAGTCGCGCGAGCGGACGCCGCGGTACACGAAGGGCGAGCGGAAGCGGCCGATGCGGCCGTCCCAGGTGTCGCGGAAGAGCACGTGCTGCAATTCTTCCCAGGAGCTGACGTGAATTTCGGTCGGGAGGGCGGAGGACACGGATGGGCGGGCTTAGGCGGAAACGGGCGGCGCTGCGAAGTACGCAAAGTTGGGGCAAGGCGACGGTCGACCGTGGCCACGGCGCGCCGCACCGAAAAACTTAACACGCTCCGGCCGAAAACTTAACACACCCGACCATAACATTCCGGTAACATTGCTCGATATTCGGTAACAGTTTCGTAACACACCATTCCACCGCCGAGCATGAGCCCACTCCTACGCGCTGTTGCCGGGCTGTTGCTCCTGTTCGGCAGCGCCCGCCCCGTTCTCGCCCAGTTGCCCGAAGCCCGCGTGGCCGACGACAACCGCCACCTCTGGCTGGTGTACAACGGCAGCTTCCGCCTCGCCGAGCACTGGGGCCTGTACACCGAAGCCCAGCTGCGCCGCGCCAACTTCGGCCGGGCCCCGCAGCAAAACCTGGTGCGCGCCGCCGTCGACTACCACGCCTGCAAGAACCTGATGCTCAGCGGCGGCTATGCCTACCAGAAGTCCTTCCCCTACGGCGACTTCCCGGCCGCCAGCAACTCGCCCGAAAACCGCCTCTACGAGCAGCTGGTGCTCCGCGACGAGGCCGGCCGCCTGCGGCTGCAGCACCGCTACCGCCTGGAGCAGCGCTGGATTCGCTGGCCCGACGACGCCACCTTTACCTACCAGAACCGCACCCGCTACCAGCTGCGGGCCCAGCTGCCGCTGTTCGGCCCCGAACTGACGCCGCGCATGCCCTACCTCGTGGCCTCCGACGAGGTGTTTATCAACTTCGGCCGCCACGTGCGCAGCAACATTTTCGACCAGAACCGCTTCTACGCCGGCTTCGGCTACGCCGCCTCCAAGTTTGTCAACCTGGAAGCCGGCTACCTCAACCAGCTGGTGCAACAGCGCAACGGCCGCGTGTTCGAGCACAACCACACCCTGCAGCTAAGCGTGCTGCTCAACGTGGATCTGCGCCGCGACCCGCGCGGCGTGGCGGAGCCGCAATCGGCCAACGACTAGGAGCCGGCGGCCGTTAGCTTTCCATTAAGTAAGCCGCCGCGTTGCCGCAAGTCCGGAATTCGCCGTAGCTTTGCTTGGCAAAAGGAGTTAACCACGCTAAAAGCCTTTTGCCTATGGCCGCCGACCCTGCCGCCAAAATTGCCTTCGAGGCCCTGACCTACGACGACGTCCTGCTGCTGCCGGCCTACTCCGAAGTCCTCCCCCGCGACGCCGACACCGGCACCCGCCTTACGCGTCGCATCACCCTCAACATTCCGTTCATCTCGGCCGCCATGGACACGGTGACCGAAGCCGACATGGCCATTGCCATGGCGCAGGAGGGTGGCCTCGGCTTCATCCACAAGAACATGAGCATCAAGCAGCAGGCCAACCAGGTCCGCCGCGTGAAGCGCAGCGAAAGCGGCATGGTGCTCGACCCCATCACCCTCGGCGACTCGGCCACGCTCGGCGACGCGCAGAAGCTGATGCGCGACAACAAAATCGGCGGCATTCCCATCGTCGACGGCGAGCGGCGCCTGCTGGGCCTGCTCACCTCCCGCGACATGCGCTTCGAGAAGGACCTGACCCGCTCGGTGACGGAGCTGATGACGCCCGGCGAACGGCTCATCACCACGCCTGTAGGCACCGATCTGGCCCAAGCCGAAACCGTGCTGCAGGACAACCGCGTGGAGAAGCTGCCCGTCGTGGACGCCGACGGCCGCCTGCAGGGCCTCATTACCTACCGCGACATCCGCAAGCGCCGCAGCCGCCCCCGCGCCTGCAAAGACGAGTTCGGCCGCTTGCGCGTCGGGGCCGCCGTGGGCGTGACGCCCGACACTCTGGACCGCGTGCGGGCTCTGGTGGATGCCGGCGTCGACGTCATCAGCATCGACACCGCCCACGGCCACAGCAAGGGCGTGATTGACATGGTCAGCCGCGTGAAGCGCGAGTTTCCGAACCTGGAGCTGATTGCCGGCAACGTAGCTACCGCCGCCGGCGCCAAGGCCCTGGCCGACGCCGGCGCCGACGCGGTGAAGGTGGGCGTGGGCCCGGGCTCCATCTGCACCACCCGCATCATTGCCGGCATCGGCGTACCGCAACTCTCGGCCGTGATGGAAGCCGCCCGCGGCCTCGAAGGCACCGGCGTGCCGGTTATTGCCGACGGCGGCATCAAGTTTTCCGGCGACGCGGTGAAGGCCTTGGCCGGCGGCGCGTCGAGCATCATGATTGGCTCCTTGCTGGCGGGCACCGAGGAGGCGCCGGGCGAGGTCATCATCTACGAAGGCCGCAAGTTCAAAACCTACCGCGGCATGGGCTCGGTGGAAGCCATGGAAGAAGGCTCGAAGGACCGCTACTTCCAGGACGCCGAGGACGACGTGAAAAAGCTGGTGCCCGAGGGCATCGTGGGCCGCGTGGCCTTCAAGGGCAGCGCCGCCGAGGTGCTCTACCAGCTGGTGGGCGGCTTGCGCGCCGGCATGGGCTACGTGGGCGCCGCCGATGTGCCCACCCTGCAGCAGGCGCAGATGGTGCGCATCACCGGTGCCGGCCTGCGCGAGTCGCACCCCCACGACGTACAGATTACCCGCGAAGCACCGAACTACAGCTCGCGCTAGGTGTGGCCGCCACGGCCCCGCCGGGGCCGCCAAAAAACCGTTTAGGTTGCCGAACCGCCGCCCCATTTCGGGCGGCGGTTTTGGTATACTACTGACTGCCAGCTGCTCTTCGTTAAAAGGCCATTAAAGGCCTTATCTATTTTCTAGGGGGTTCGTATCTTGGTCCTCCTGCCGCGGGCATCTTCGTTTTTCGCGGCCCGCTCCTCCCTTCTCCACCTCGCATGATTGCACTGCTTCGCAAGCTCATTCCGCTAGCCCTGCCCCTGGCAGTGGTCAGCTGGCTAGGGCTGTTGGTGTGCATGCTGCTGCGCGCTAGTCCGGCCGCCGCGGCCCGCTGGGGCACGCCGCCCGACTGGGTCATCCTGACCGCGCAAGCCCTGTTTGCCGCCGGTATTTTCTTGCACGAGCGCGCCCGGCCCGACCGGTTGCGCGGCACCGAGTTTGTGCCCCTGCTGCGCCAGTTGCTGGTGTGGCCCGGGGCTTTGGCCGCGGTGTGCGTGCTGCTGCACCTGACGCAGCACCTGCTGGCGGCCTACGTGCCCGACCGCGGCCCCGTGCTGCTGAACGCGTTTTACACGGTCAACCTCGGGCTGTTCGTGTATTTCCTGGCCCGTACTTGCTACACGTGGCGGTCCTTGGTGTTTTTCCGGGCCCAGCCGCGCACCCGCCAAGAATGGCGCTGGTTCGAAGTGCTGCTGGGCGCTTCCCTGCTGTTCCGCCTTGTCAGCGGCGACACCACCTCGTGGGTGCTCATGCCGGTGCTGCTGGGGCTGGCCGGCCTGGGCGTGTACCTAAGCGCGCACCAGCAATGGATAGCCTACCTGAACCGCCGCCAGAAGTGGGAAATCGTGTTTTTGCAACTGGCCATTCTCGGCGTCATGGCCGTGTTTGTGGTCTACTTCCTCAACCTGCAAAACGACCCGCAGCTGGCCGGCCCGCTGGCCCAGCACGCGTTTCTGGTGCTGACGAGCTTTTTCGCCGGCTTCTACGCCGTGATGGGCTTCCTGGTGACCTTGTTCAACCTGCCCACTGCGGGCGTATTTGAGCAGAAGCGCGAGGAAATCCTGAGCATGCAGCGCCTCTCGCAACTTATCCAGAAAGGACAAAGCGAAAAGGAGGTGTACTCACTCCTGTTCGACTCCGCCGTGCAAACGGTGGAGGCCGACGCCGCGTGGCTTGATCTGGACACCGACAACGACGGCCCCGGGTTTTCCTACCGCGTCGATGCCGGCACGCGCGAGGGCATCTGCCGCCTGCTGGCCGACTACAACATCGGCCACATCGAGTACCTCAACAACGACCTGCCCAACAGCGCCGGCTTCCGCGCCCTGGAGCTGCCCTACGGCTCGCTCATCGTGATGCCGCTGCGCTCCACCAAGCACCACTACGGCACGCTCTACCTGCTGAAAGAAACGCGCCAGGGCTTCGACCGGGAAAACCTGAGTTTGCTGCAGATCTTCACCAACCAGACGGTGCTCAGCATCGAGAACCTGCGCCTGCTGCAGGAATCCTTGCAGTCGGAGCGCGTGAAGGAGGAACTCAAGATTGCCAGCTTGGTGCAGGAAAGCCTGATTCCGAAGACCCTGCCGGCCGACAGCTGGTTTGAAATTCGCTGGCACAGCCTGCCCGCCCGCGAGGTCGGCGGCGACTTTTACGACTTTCTGCAGCTCAGCGCCTCGCGCATTGCCATCATTATCGGCGACGTGTCGGGCAAGGGCACCACGGCGGCCTTCCACGTGGCCCAGATGAAGGGCATCTTCCACTCGCTGATGCTGCTCGACAAGCCCGAGAGGGGCCAGCCCCTGCAACCGAGCAAGTTTATGGCCATGGCCAACCAAGCCCTGAGCCACTGCCTGGAGCGCAGCTCGTTTATCACCGCCTCCTTCTACATCGTCGATTACAAGGAGCGGGGCTTCGCCTTTGCGCGGGCTGGGCACTGCCACACGCTCTACTACAACGCCATCACCGAGGAAACCTTCTACTTCCAGACAGAAGGCCTGGGCCTGGGCATTCTGCGCGACGGGGCGGCCTACGAGAAGCGCATCAAGAACATGTACTACGACTACAACCCCGGCGACGTGATGGTGATGTACACCGACGGCATCGTGGAGGCGCGCAACGCGCAGGAGGAAGAGTACGGCGAGGACCGACTGCGTAAGCTCCTGGAACGCAGCCACTACCTCGAAGCCGAGGACATCAAGCAGAGCATCATTCGCGACCTAGAAGAATTCAGCCGCGGCCTGCCGCCCTTCGACGACCAAACCCTGCTCGTCATCAAGTTCAAGAACGCCCAACCCCTCGCCTAGCCGCCGCGTAGAACTCAGCTATGAAAATTGCACACCACGCCATCAACGATACCCTGACTCTCGCCCTCGACGGCGAGCTGGACGCCAGCTCCTCCGTGTCGCTCGACACGGAACTGACCAAGCCCGACGTGCTCGATTACCGCAAGGTGATGATTGACTGCCAGCGCCTGAATTACATCTCGTCGGCCGGCCTGGGCGTGTTTATCTCGCACCTACAGCGCTTTCAGGACGCGGGCGTGAAGCTGGTGTTCTTCAACATGCAGGAAAAAGTCCACAACGTGTTCGAGATTCTGGGCCTCGACTCGCTGATGACCATTGTGCCCACCGAACAGGAGGCTACGGCCGTCTAATTCGTTGTTTTCGCCCGATTTCGCCATGCAGCACACCATCCGCGTCAGTTGCAGCCGCAGCAATCTGAAGACGGTGCGCGATTTTGTGGCGGGCGTGCTGCAGGAGCATCAGCTGTCCGACATTCTGCAAAACCAAATTATCCTGGCCGTCGACGAGATTGTGGCCAATCTGATTATCCACTCCAACCACGAGGACGAGCACAAGCACCTCGACATCCGGGTGGAAATTGCTAACCACGAGTTCCGCTTCGAAGCCGAGGACGACGGGCAATCCTTTTCGCCGGCCGAATACCGCGACCCGGACCTGGAGGAGCACATCCGCACCGGCCGCAAGGGCGGCGTGGGCATTGCCCTGGTCAACCGCATCATGGACCACGTGGAGTACACCACCATTGGCACGCGCAATTTTTGCCGCCTGAGCAAGCGGCTGCCCTGAGCATCAGGTCGCCCGGGGGCTTCGGCAGGCGCCGAATTTTGCGTAACATTGCGACAAGCAGCCGTCCGCGCCGGGCGTGACCTAGCGTGCGGACGGCTTTTTTGTGCCAATTAGTTTGTATGCGTAGCAACCGCATTCTGTTCTCTGGCGCCGCCGCGGCGGCCGCCTTCCTGGCCGCTTGCCAGGCATCTAAATCCCCTACCGCTAGCTCCTCTACCCCGCAGCCGGTGCTCATGACTTTGGGCACCCACGAAGTGCCCGCGTCGGAGTTTGCCTACGTGTACCGCAAAAACAACAGCTCCGCGCCCGATGCCGGCAGCAAAGCCAGTGTGCAGGAATACCTGAACCTGTACACCAACTTCAAGCTGAAGGTCATCGAAGCCGAAGCCAAGGGCCTCGACACCACGCAGGCGTTCAAGCGCGAGCTGGAGGGCTACAAGCAGCAGCTGGCCCAGCCCTACCTGACGGAGAAAAGCGTCACGGACCAGCTGGTGCGCGAGGCCTACGACCACATGCAGAAGGAGGTCAACGCCTCGCACATTCTGATTCGCGTCACGCCCGAAGCCGACCCCAAGGACACGCTGGCCGCCTACAACAAGATTGTGGCCCTGCGCCAGCGCGTAACCGGCGGCGAGGACTTCGAAAAGGTAGCCCGCGAAACGTCGGAAGACCCTTCGGCCCGCGAAAACGGCGGCCGTCTGGGCTACTTCACGGCCTTGCAGATGGTGTACCCGTTTGAAGCTGCCGCCTACAAGACGCCCGTCGGTCAGGTGTCGCAGCCGATCCGCACGCGCTTCGGCTACCACATCATCAAGGTCAACGACATGCGCCCGGCCCAGGGCGAAATCAAGGTGGCTCACCTGATGGTGCGCGCCACGCCCGGCATGCCCAAGGCCGACTCGGTCATGGCCAAGAAGAAAGTCGACGAGCTGTACAGCCGCCTGCAGAAGGGCGAGAACTGGGACAAGCTCGTGGCGCAGTTCTCGGAGGACCAGGGCTCGGCCGCCAGCGGCGGGGAGCTGCCGCCCTTCGGCACCGGCCGCATGATTCCCTCCTTCGAGGAAGCGGCCTTCAAGCTGCAGACGCCGGGCCAGCTGGCCGGTCCCGTGCAGACGCCCTACGGCTGGCACATCATCAAGCTGATCGAAAAGCAGCCGGTGCCCACGTTTGAGCAGTCGGAAGCTGGGCTGAAGCAGAAAGTAGCCAAGGACTCCCGCTCGGAGCTGAACCGCGCCGCTTTCATCAAGCGCGTGCGCACCGAAAACCACTTCACCGAAGTGGCTCCGGTGAAAGAGCTGCTGCTGGCCCAGGTCGACACCGCGCTGACGGCCGGCCACTTCAAAACCGACGCGTACCTGACCAAGCTCAGCGCGGTGCCCGGTGCCAAAGGCAAAAAGAGCACCGTGGCCGGCGCCACGCCGGTCTTCACCATCGGCGCCAAGCCCTACACGGTGAAAGACTTCGCCGGCTACGTGGAACAGCACCAGCAGCCGCGCCCAGGCACCTCGCCCGCCTACGCCGCCCAGCTGCTCTACGACCAGTTCGCGGAACAGTCGCTGATGGACTACGAGCGCGCCAACCTGGAAACCAAGCACGAAGACTACCGCATGCTCGTGAAAGAGTACCGAGACGGGATTCTGCTGTTCCAGCTCATGGACGAGAAAGTGTGGTCGAAGGCCATCGAGGACACCGTGGGCCTGCAGAAGTACTTTGCCGAAAACCAGGCCAAATACCAGTGGGAGCCGCGCGTACAGGCCACCGTCATCAGCGCCGCTACGCCCGAACTGCTCAAGAAAGCCCAGCAGCAGCTGGCCGTGGGCCAGTACGTGGTGCAGCGCGACATGCCGCCGCCCCTGGAGTTCCGCCCGAACTCGTTGGAAATGACCAAGCTGGGCCTGCAGAACCGTACCCGCCTGATGGAGCGCTTGGTCAACGAGCCTGAACTGAGCATCCGCATCACCGGCCAGATCAAAGCCGGCGAAAAAGCCAGCCTGGCCAAGGACCGCGCCCAGCGCGTGGTGCAGTTCCTGACCAACAGCAAAGTGTCGACGAGCCGCATCAGCTCGACCGCGGCCACGCGCCCCGGTGCTGCTGTAGCCAAGATCGAGCTGCTGACCACCCAGACCAGCGCCCTGGAGGAAATGCTCAACAACCAGGCGCAGAATCCGCTGGGCGTGCAGATTCAGCAGCGCGCCTTCCCCAAAGGCGACAACAAAGTGGTGGACGGCGTGCCCCAGCAGCCCGGCACCTACACCGTGCAGCAGGACGGCCGCTACTACGCCGTGAAGGTGGAGAAAGTGCTGCCCGCCGGCCCCAAAACCCTCGCCGAAGCCCGCGGCCAGGCCACTTCGGACTACCAAAACTACTTGGAGCAGCAGTGGGTGCAAGAGTTGCGCAGCAAGTACCCGGTGAAGGTCAACGAAGCCGAGGTCAGCAAGCTCACGACCAAATAACGGGCGGCTCACTCGCCCTTGCCGTGGTGCCACGACTCTCCGGGTCGTGGCACCACTTTTTTGTAGCCGACCGTCAGCGGCCGCCGGGTCTGCAACCTCCGCGCGTTTCCCGGGCTCTTTCGGGCGTAGCGGGCCGGCTTTTTGTCTGCGCAGCTATTTATGTTGAAATTTACCGGCCGCTTTTGGCGTTTGCCCCAGCGGGGTGGAGGTGCCGGCCGTCATCGGGCGTTTGCCGGGCCCGCCACCGTTGCTTTTTCTTCTGACATGACCCACTTGTTTCGTTTCGCCGCCTTGCTGCTGGCCGTGCTGGTTTTCGGCAATGCTGAGGCGCAAACCCTGGCCGGGGTAGGCCGCTCGGGCCCCACCCGCCAAACCGTCGACGGCATCATCGTGAAAGTCGACAACCAGATTGTGCTGCGCTCCGACTTGGACGGCATCTACCAGCAGCAGCTGCAGCAGGCCGAGGGCAAGCCCCTGCCGCCCGACATTCAGTGCAAGATTCTGCAGTCGCTCACGCTCAACAAGCTGCTGCTGGCCAAGGCTGAGACGGACTCGGTGGTGGTGGAAGACTCGCAGGTGAACAACGAGCTGAACCGCCGCATGAACTACTTCATCCAGCAGATTGGCTCGGAGAAGAAGCTCGAAGAGTACTACAACAAACCCCTGCGTCAGCTGAAAGAAGAGCTGCGCATTCAGGTGAAGGAGCAGCTGGTGCAGCAGAAGATGCAGGACCAGATTGCCGGCAAGGTGACCGTGACGCCCCGCGAGGTGCGCCAGTTCTTCAGCAAGATTCCCAAGGACTCGCTGCCCTATTACTCCACCGAAGTGGAAGTGGGTCAGATTGTGAAGCTGGCCAAGCCCGACGAGAAGGCCGAGCAGGCCGTGGTGGCCAAGATGAACGACTTGCGCGCCCAGATCCTGGCCGGTGCCAACTTCGCCGAGCTGGCCAAGCAGTATTCCGAAGACGTGGCCTCGGCCAAGGACGGCGGCAACTTGGGCTTCTTCAAGCGCAAGGAGCTGGTGCCCGAGTACGAAGCCGCGGCCCTGCGCCTGGAGCCGGGCGGCCTCTCGCCCATTGTGAAGTCGCAGTTTGGCTACCACCTCATTCAGCTTATCGAGAAGAAGGGCGACTCCTACAACACCCGCCACATCCTGATGAAGCCCGCCTCGGGCGGCGCCGACGTCGACGCCGCGTCGGCCGCGCTGCTCAAGCTTCGCTCGCGCATCGAGCACGACAGCATCACCTTCGCCAAGGCCGCCAAGGACAACTCCGAGGACAAGGAATCGGGCGCCAACGGCGGCCTGCTCGCCAACCGCCGCGACGGCAGCTCCTACATCCCGCTCGACCAGCTCGACCCGGCCATCTTCTTCACCATCGACACGATGAAGGTGGGCCGCATTAGCAAGCCCCTGCCCTACCGCACCGACGACGGCAAGGACGCGGTGCGCCTCATCTGGCTGAAGTCGAACACCCCGCCCCACCAGGCCAACCTTAAGGACGACTACCAGAAGATTGCGCTGGCGGCGCTGAACCAGAAGAAAAATAAAGCCCTCGACGAGTGGTTCCTGCGCAACCGCAGCACCGTGTTTATCGAAGTAGACCCCGAGTACGCCGGCTGCAAAGTGCTGGATACCCAACAATAAGCGGTGGTCGGTTGTCCGTTTTTAGTTGTGAGGCCGCGCAGCCTAGCGGCGCGTAGCCCGACCATAACCAACTGACAACTCGCAACTGACACCTGATAGCTCCCCTTAATGCGCACATACTCCTCGGACAAAGAAGCGGCTGACGCCCTGGCGCAGTCGTACCGCACCTTGCGGCAGGAAATCGGTAAGGTTATCATCGGGCAGGACGAGGTGGTGCGGCTGATGCTGACGGCCGTTTTCTCGCAGGGCCACGCCCTGCTGGTGGGCGTGCCGGGCCTAGCCAAGACCTTGCTGGTGCAAACCATCAGCAACGCGCTGGACCTCTCCTTCAACCGCATTCAGTTCACGCCCGACCTGATGCCCTCCGACATCGTGGGTTCGGAGACGCTCAATCAGCAGCGCGAATTCCACTTCGTGAAGGGGCCGATTTTCGCCAACATCATCCTCGCGGACGAAATCAACCGCACCCCGCCCAAAACCCAGGCGGCTCTGCTCGAAGCCATGCAAGAGCAGGCCGTGACGGTGGCCGGGCAGCGCTACACCCTGCCGCGCCCCTTCTTCGTGCTCGCCACCCAGAACCCCATCGAGCAGGAAGGCACCTACCCGCTGCCCGAGGCGCAGCTGGACCGCTTCATGTTCAACATCACGCTGGACTACCCCAGCTATGAGGCCGAGCTGCAGATTGTGAAAAACACCACGGCCGACATCAAGCCCGTGGTGCAGAAAATCCTGCACGCCGACGAAATCGAGGCCTTCCAGCACTTGGTGCGCCGCGTACCGGTGACGGACAACGTGATTGAGTATGCCGTGAACCTGGTGCACAAAACCCGCCCCGGCGGGCCCCGCGCCGCCCAGCGCGCCACGCAGCTGCTGGAATGGGGCGCCGGCCCTCGCGCTTCGCAGCACCTGATCGTGGGGGCCAAGTGCAACGCCCTGCTCAACGGCAAGTATTCGCCCGACATCGAGGACGTGCGCGCCGTGGCCCCGGCCATTCTGCGGCACCGCATCGTGCGCAACTTCAAGGCCGAGGCCGAAGGCGTGACGGTGGACCAGATTGTGAAAGAACTGCTTTAGTTAGAACCATTAGAACGTCATGCCGAGCGCAGCCGAGGCGGCTCGCGTGTTTAGCCGGATAGTCATCTAATTCTGCTATGCGGAGTCAGCACGCGAGATACTTCGCCCGGCTCAGCATGACGTTTTGCTTTTCACCCTGAACCAATGGAAGTCCAAGGCTACTACGACAGCTTTTCCCGCAATCTGCACATGGTCGACGACGCGCTGCGCGCCGGCCTTGACTTGCGCACCACGGCGCTCGAAACCTCGCTGCCGCTGGAAGTCTACGTGCTCAGCGAAGTGCTCAACCACGGCGGCGGCAACTTTAAGCTGATCACCGACGGCTTGGCCCGCGTGGCCGAGTTCAAGCAGCAGTACGAGGCCAGCTTCGACGCCACCAACGCCATTATGCGCCGCCTGCTCGACGACGCGAAGGACTACATGAAGACGCCCGAGGGCCGCGTGTTGACCAAGGAAATGCTCATCCGCCGCCTGGAGTTTTTCAACGAAGCCGCCCGCCAGATGAACGTCATGCGCACCCAGCAGTCCTTGGGCAGCCCGGCGCAGTACCGCCACCCCCACCTATCGGAAGCCGCCCTGATTTCGACGCTGCCCGCGCAGCGCTAGGTACAGTTGAGCAGCGGCTTCCCCGGTAGTCATTGCTAGCAGAGCGAAGCAATCCTTTCTCTCCCGGTACGACGGCCCAACGGGCCGCCACTAAGCAAACAGCAGCGCCCGAAACTGATGCTACAGTTTCGGGCGCTGCTGTTTTCGGTCAGGAAGGACTGTGTCGGCGGTGCTACTGGGGAAGGATTGCCTTGCCCTGCTCGCAATGACGGCCAGTGCCACTTACTTCCCGACAATAACTGTCGATACGGGCTTGCTTATTGGCTTACCCTAGGTGCTTCCACTCGTCCTGCTTGCGGATTTCGGCGTGACCGTCGAGGGAGTGCTCCAGGTTCAATTCGCCTTTGGGTTCTTTCTTCAGGTCGCTGGGTACTTCGGCTCCGTGCGCGCCTTTGGAGTTGGTCACGCCACCGTCGGCGAAGAAGAGGGCCCCGGTGACGAAGCTGGCTTCGTCGGAGGCGAGGAACAGGTACACGTTGGCCATTTCCTCGGGTGTGCCGCGGCGGCCCAGCGGCACGCCCTCCACGGTCTGCTTTTCCATCTTGGCGTCCATCGGGCCGGTTTCCTTGTGCGTCCAGGCCGTGTCGACGGGGCCGGGGCACACGCAGTTGGCGCGCACGCCTTCCTTGGCCTGCTCCACGGCCACGCCCTTCATAAAGGCGTGCACGAAGCCCTTGGTGCCGCCGTAGGGTGTGTTTTGCGGCTCGCCCATCCAGCCCGCTTCGGAACCGGCCGACACCACGTTGCCGCGCGTTTTTTGCAGCTCCGGCATGGCCGCCCGCGTCATCATAAAGCAGGAATAGATGTTGTTTTTGACCATGTACTGAAACGCCTCCACCGGATACTTATCGATGGTGGCGGTAGCCGGAAACACGCCGGCGTTGTTGATCAGGATGTCGAGCTGGCCAAATTCCTTGACGGCCGTTTTCACGCAGGCTTCGGCATCTTCCTGTTTGCTGATGTCACCGGTGTAAGCAATAGCCCGGCCGCCGGCCCGCTGAATTTCTTCGACGACCTGCTCGACCGGGTCTTCGGGAAAGCCGCACACGACAACGGCCGCGCCCTCGCGGGCAAATTTCTTGCTGATGGCCTCGCCGATGCCCGCGCCGCCGCCGGTGACAATAGCTACTTTTCCTGCTAAACGATTCATGTGGGGTTGGGTGTGTTGGTGTGGAAGGTTGGCGCCGCCGCAGCAACGCCGTGCTAAGTGCTAACGGGCGGCCAAGTCCGGAGTTACTGTTTAGCTTGCTTCCCATCTAGAGCTACCACCTACCCTCCCGGCCAAAATGGGGCTTTTAGCGGGCGGCGTGTAACCGTCCGGCCCGCCCTTTCGTGTGGTATAGCGTTGCTTATGTCCTTGTTGCCCCTGCTGGCGCCGGCCACGCTGCGTACCGCCCGCCTGCTGCTCCGCCCCTACCTGCTCACCGATGCTCCCGTCTTCTTTGCCTTGCTCGAGGCCGAGGCGGAGCGCTTGCAACCGGCCTTCCCGCGCCGCGTGGCCGCCGTGCGCACCTACGCCGACGCCGAGCAGCAGCTGCGCCTGTTCCACGAGCAGTGGCGGCAGCGGCGGCTGCTCGTGTGGGGCATCTGGCAGCTGGGCTCCGGCCAGTACCTCGGCGACATCAGCCTGCAGCCCGATGCCCCGCGCATCAAGACCGGCGAAGTCGGCTACTACCTCGCAGCCAGCGCCGAGGGCCAGGGATTCGCCCGCGAAGCCCTGGCCGCCGTCGTCGATTTCTCCTTTGCCGTGCTGCACACCCGCCAGCTCACGCTGCGCTGTCGCCCCGACAACCAGCGCAGCCAAGCCACCGCCGAAGCCCTGGGCTTTCGGCGCGACGCGGCCGCCGACGAGCCCAGCGTCTGGCATTACGTGCTGAGCCGGGCCTAGTGAATCGTCCCCGCCAGGACGCCCAGGCATCTAGTCCCGCTTGAGCGTGGCTAGGCGGAATTCGCGGTTGAAGTTGATGTAAGCCCCGAAGGAAAACTCGATTTGCTTGCTGGTGAAGTCGTAGAACGGCTCGAAGCGCGTGCTGAGCGTGAGGCCGTCGGTGAGGCGGTAGTCGCTGAAGAAGCGCAGAATCAGCAGTTGCCGGTTGCGCTCGGTGTAGTCGGGCGTCTTCACCGTGTAGGAAATTGACTGGTACAGTGGCCCGCCCAGCGGGGCCACAAACCCGTCGCCGCGCCAGTAGCTAACCTGAATCTTGGTGAAGCGCGTGTCGGCACCCAAATTCAGGTACAGGCCCGTACCACGCTTGTAGGGCAGTTCGTAAGTGAAAGAGTAGTCGTGGAAGTAGGTGCCGTAGAAATCCGCGTACCAGCTGCGCAGAAACCGGCGGCCCACTTCCTTGCGCACGCGCAGGCCGCTGGCAACGTTGAAGAGCGTCTGCAAGGGCGTTTCGATGGTGTCGAGCTGCCCGCCGCGGTGGGTGGCCAGAAACTGAAACGGCACCCGCACCAACCAGCCGCTGGAGTCGCGCACCACGGCCGCGTCGGCCACGAGGCCGCCCGCAATGCGCTCCTGGAAGTTGCTGAAGCGGTACTGCTGCCGCTGCCAGTCGACCCAGGCATCCACGGCCCAGCGGCGCGTGGTGTACTGGTACTGCATGCCTTCCTCGAGCCGGTTGAGCATCACCCGCTCGAAGTCGAACAGCGGCTCGATGTAGTTGTGGTTGAGGTTGCCCTCGATGTTGCCGAACAATATGCGGTGCGGGCCGTGCTCGTAAATGGCCGTAAACAACGGCCGCACCTGCCGCAGGCGCGGGTTGCCGTAATCCTTCCACAAAAACACGCCCGCTTCCAGCCGCAACTCGGGGCTGGGGAAGTACACCAAGCGCGGCGCCAGCTGCGTGCCGTAGTAGGTGCGCCCCTCGAAAATCTTGTTGAAATATTCGTTATCCTTCGAAAACAGAAACGCATTCACGGCCAGCCGTAGCTGGTTGTCGTACTCCGGCCGCACCGGGGCGTGGTACTGAAACGCCCGGTTGTCGAGCTGCGCCCATGCTAACGTGTTTATAAAAAACAGAAACCCAGCTACTAATAGTTTTAGCAGAGAAATTCTCATATATTTATTGCCCCGAAGGCACGAAAACCAGAACGGCAGTGTTAGAAAAAGCTGCCTGAGACGGACGCTAGCGCGGTTTTACCGTACTAAGCTCCACTGCCGGCGGCACCGCTTCTCAAGCGACTTTCAAACCTACATCATATTCCACAACGCACGCACAACATGGCTGCTACCACTGACAAGACGGTGAACCAGAACGCCGAGAAACTGAAGGCGCTCCAGCTCACGATGGACAAGCTCGACAAGGCCTACGGCAAGGGCACCGTCATGAAGCTGAGCGACAACAAGGTCGGCGACATTGCCGCCATCAGCACCGGTTCGCTCGGGCTTGATATTGCCCTCGGTATCGGCGGCCTGCCCAAGGGCCGCATCGTGGAAATCTACGGCCCGGAATCGTCGGGTAAGACCACGCTGACCATGCACGCCATTGCCGAAGCCCAGAAGAAGGGCGGCATTGCCGCGTTCATCGACGCCGAGCACGCCTTCGACCCGATCTACGCCCAGAAGCTTGGCATCGACACCGAAAACCTCCTCATTTCGCAGCCCGACAACGGCGAGCAGGCGCTGGAAATTGCCGACCAGCTCATCAGCTCCGGCGCCATCGACATCTGCGTAATTGACTCCGTGGCCGCCCTGGTGCCGAAAGGCGAACTGGAAGGCGACATGGGCGACTCGAAAGTGGGTCTGCACGCTCGCCTCATGAGCCAGGCCCTGCGTAAGCTCACCGGTACCATCAACAAGACCGGCTGCTTGTGCATCTTCATCAACCAGCTGCGCGAGAAAATCGGCGTGATGTTCGGCTCGCCCGAAACCACCACCGGCGGTAACGCCCTGAAGTTCTACGCCTCCGTCCGCCTCGACATCCGCCGCATCGGCCAGATCAAGGAAGACAAAGACAACGTGACCGGTAACCGCACCAAGGTGAAGGTGGTGAAAAACAAAGTCGCGCCGCCCTTTAAGGTGGTCGAGTTTGACATCATCTACGGCGAAGGCATCAGCAAAGTCGGCGAAATCCTCGACTTGGCTACCGACATGGGCATCATCGCCAAGTCGGGCTCCTGGTTCAGCTACAACGGCAACCGCCTCGGCCAAGGCCGCGAGGGCGTGAAGACCATCCTGCAGGACAACCCCGAACTGGCCGACGAAATCGAAGCCAAAGTACGGGCCATGGCCAAGGGTGAACCCGAAGTTCTGGAAGCCGCCATTCCGGTGGACATGAGCGGCCCCGAGGACGGCGAAGACACGCTGTAATCGGCTGCCTGCTGAGTTAGAAAAGCCCGCTGCGAATTGCAGCGGGCTTTTTTGCGTTAGTGGGCCCGCGGTGTTCGTCGCGCAGCTGGACTGAGGGGGTGTACCACAGGTAGTACCTTGGCTGCCAAGGCCCGTCATGGTGCTGTTGCGGGGAAGACAGTCTGTTACCCCCTAGGCAATCGACTTTTGCTTGATTGCCCGGCGCTAAGCATCCCGTTTGAGTACTATTTGATAGCATATTTTTTCGCAGCGCGCAGAACTCCAACTATATACTTTGCCGTTAATCTGCGCAGCTGGCAAATCCCGTATAAGCCTTTCGCCGGGCGAAACGCCGCGGTATATTTGCTTGGCACCTACTTTGCCTAGCGTCAAAAAGCCCCCGATTGCATATCGTTTACTCGCTTACATGAACCGTCGCCCCTGGCTTCTGCTTTCCTTACCCGCTTTGCTGAGCGCCGGCCTGATGGCCTTCGCGCCAAACGAAGCCCCGCGTACCATCCGCAACGATAGTTTTGGGCGCGGCGAGACGATGCAATACAAAGTGCATTACGGCCTTATCACTGCGGCCGAAGCCACTATCGAGCTGTCCGACGACATTCACAAGGTAAACGACCGGCCCTGCTACAAGGCTACCGTGACGGGCCGCACCACCGGCTCCTTCGATATGTTTTTGAAGGTGCGCGACACCTGGCGCTCCTACATCGACACGACGAGCATCCTGCCGCAGCGCTTTTTTCGCAACATCGAGGAAAACAACTACCGCAAGCGCGAAACCGTGGACTTCGACCACTACAAGAACACGGTGGACGTGGAGTCGCACAAGAAAGACAAGACCAAGATCAAGCGCGAGTCGTTCAAAGTGCCCGACAACGTGCAGGACCTGGTCAGCGGCTTCTACTTTCTGCGCACGCTCGACTACTCCAACCGCAAAGTGGGCGAAATCATCAACGTGAAGGGCTTCTTCGACGACGAGGTGTTCGACCTGACGGTGAAGTACATGGGCCGGCAGAACGTGGACACCAAAGCCGGCGTTATCCGCGCCATTCGCCTGACGCCCAAGATGCCGAAGAATAAGCTCTTCCGCGGTGAAGACGCCATTTCCGTCTACCTCTCCGACGACCGAAATAAGATTCCGGTGATGTTCGAGGCCGAAATGTTCGTCGGCTCGGTGAAGATTGATATGTACAAGTGCAGCGGCCTGAAGAACAAGCTGGCGCTGGTGGCCAAGAACTAACGCCCGGCCGCTGGCCAGCAAACGGTTCACCCCGCTGTCATTGCGAGGCGCAGCCGAAGCAACCCTTCCGCTAGTAGCACAGCGACCCAACCGGCAGAAACGAAAGCCCGTTCGAACGAAAACAGCCCCGCCCGGAACGTGCAAATGCATGTTTCGGGCGGGGCTGTTTTCGGTTAGTGGGTATTTCAGCGTTTCTGCTGCTAGCGGAAGGATTGCCGCGCTTCGCTCGCAATGACAGCGGGGTGAACCGCCGGGCCTTTTCGTAATGACCGCCAAAGCTACCGTCGAGGCTTGTGCTGGCGGCTACGGCGGCCGTTCTCCGTGGTTCACAATATGGTAACACCACTTCTGAGGAGGAAGGCGGTATTTTTGTGGCGCAACGCGTGTCTTTGCTCACCTAAGTCGCTTTCGCCGTGCAACATTCTGCCGCTTCCGCTTCCACGCCCTACAAAATCCTGGTAGTCGACGACGACCCGGACATTGTGGAGCTGCTCGAGTACAACCTGCGCAAGGAAGGCTACGAGGTAGCCACGGCCTCCGACGGGCGCAAGGCGCTGGAAGTGGCCCCGCAGTTCGGGCCCGACATCATCCTGCTCGACGTGATGATGCCCAACCTCGACGGCATTGCTGCCTGCCGGGAGCTGCGCGCCATGCCCCGTTTCAAGGACACGTACATCCTGTTCCTGACGGCCCGCTCGGAGGAGTTTTCGGAAGTAGCGGCCTTCGACGCCGGCGCCGACGACTACCTGAGCAAGCCCATCAAGCCGCGCGCGCTCATGAGCCGCCTCGCCGCCGTGGTGCGCCGCGACCTGGAGCCCACCGCTCCCCTTTCCGACGTCATCGACATCAACGGCCTGCGCATCGACCGCACGGGCTTCGCTGTCTACCAGGAAGGGCGCAAAATCACGCTGCCCAAAAAGGAATTTGAGCTGCTGGCCTTTCTGGCCGCCTCGCCCCACAAGGTCTTCGGCCGCGACGAGCTGCTGCAGAACATCTGGGGCAACGACGTGTTCGTGCTAGCCCGCACCGTGGACGTGCACGTGCGAAAGGTGCGCGAGAAAGTAGGGGAACACCACATCCAAACCATCAAGGGCGTGGGCTACAAGTTCAACGCGGATAACTAATTGCGTTGTCGGGTGCGGGCCCTCCGTTGTCAGGCCGTTTGCCCGGGCTGGCTTCGGGCGCTTGCCTAACGACTACCAACTGCCAACTGACACCCAAGAATTGCGACTTTTGCGGTGAAGACCAACCAAACCGTCGCCGGGCTGTGGCGCGCCGTGGTGGGCCGCGTCGTGCACGAACCGGCTCCCCGCAGCGCGTTTTCGGCCCAGGAGGCGCCCATCCCGTTCGTGTTTCGCCTCCATCTGTCGTCCCGGGCCATTGCCGTTATCATCGCCCTGCTGGTGGCGGGCGTGCTCACGCTGTTTGCCTCGACGGTGCCGCAGCTGCCGTTTCAGCAGGCCATGTTGGCGGGCGGCTTCACGGTGGCGGCGTGCTTCCTGCTGGTGTATTTGGCGTTTGAGGCGCTGATGTTCCGCGAAGTCAACCAGATCTACTCGGGCCTGGAGCACGTCAAGCGCAAGGAGTTCAAAAAGCTCTCGAACAAGTTTCTCTTCCGGCCCGAGCCGCTCAAGCGCATGCGTGAGGAAATCCTCGACATGGCCGTGCGCCGCCAGAAGGAAATCGACGAGCTGCGGCGCCTGCAGCAGCTGCGCTCCGACTTCCTGGCCGACGTCTCGCACGAGCTGAAAACGCCGATTTTCGCCGCCCAGGGCTTCGTCTACACCGTGCTCGACGCGGGCGAAGACGAAGAATTCATCCGCGAGAAGTTTTTGCTCAAAGCCGCCTCCGCCCTCGACGCCCTCGACGCGCTGGTGCAGGACCTGGTGACGATTTCGCAGCTGGAGAAGGGCGTGGTGCGCATGCGCAAGCAGGCCTTCGACCTGGCCCTGCTGGTGCGCGAAATCTTCGATCAGCTGGAGCAAAAGGCGGGCAAGCGGCAGATGACCCTGCACCTGGAGCCCGCCGACCTACCCGTGGACGGCGTGCCGGTGCTGGCCGACCGCAACCGCATCCGGCAGGTGCTCATCAACCTCATCGACAACGCCCTGAAGTACGGCCGCGAGCAAGGCCATGTGACTGTGCGGCTTGCCGAGGTGGGCAAATCTGTGCGCATCAGCGTGCACGACGATGGCGAGGGCATTGCCGAGGAGCACCAGCGCCGCATCTTCGAACGCTTTTACCGCATCGATAAAAGCCGTTCCCGCGACGCGGGCGGCTCGGGCCTGGGCCTGGCCATCAGCAAGCACATTGTGGAGGCGCACAAGTCGACCATCCGAGTGCGCAGCGGCGCCGGGCAAGGCACCACGCTAGAATTCAAGCTGCCGCGGGCGCGGACGGCGGCGCGCCCCGAGCCCGGGCAATAAGCCGCTGATGAGCAAACAAAAACGGCCACCGGAGTTACCGGTGGCCGTTTTTATTCGGAACGGGGTACTTAACTGGACTTGCGGCCCGAGCCGCCCGGCTTTTTGCCGCCGCCGTCGTGCTTGTTGACGGTGGACCAGGCGCGGCGTTCGGCTTCTTCTTCCGAGACGCCCCGCTTTTCGTAGCCCTCTTCGATGTGTTCGGCTTGGCGTTTTTGCTTGTCCGTGTACTTGGACTTATCTCCTTGTGGCATGACTGTGGGTGTTTTGGGATGAAAGGAGCGCGGCACTACCGGTGTTTACGCACCGGCGCGGCGGCGGTTTGGGCCGCCCGGCGTTTGCCGCCCCAAGGTGGTATCTTCGCCCCGCCTAAACCTGCCCCATGCGCCACGTAGCCGACATTCCGCACCCCGACATGAAACTCACGCTGCTGGCGTGGAACGGCAAGTACCTGCTTAAATGCGAGCAGGGGCCGTTGGAACAAACCTACAAAGTGGCCGAGCTGGATTTGCTCGGCGGCGACGCCGACCTACCGCAGCTGCTCGACGAACCGTTTGTGGCCGCCGTGCTGCGCCGCTTCGCCGAGATGCGCGCCGATTTTGGCGCCGCGCTGGAGCGTCACGATTTGGTGTAGCTTGGCTTTTCTCTCACCGCAACCCTCCCTGTGATGATAACCCCATTGTGCCGCGGCCTGCTGGCCGCGCTGCTGAGCCTGGGCGCCCTGCCCGCCGCCGCGCAGGTGTACGACGTGCGCACCAGTACCGTAAACGTGGACAAGCGCGAGCGGCCCGCCCTCAAAGTGCAGGTGGAAGGCCCGGCCAAAGAAGCCCGCGAGTTCTGGCAACAGTTTTTGAAGGACAGCTACAACATCAAGCTGCGCGCGGGTGGCGTGCTGGGCCTCGGCGGCAACAAAGACGTGCTGCTGGCCAAACAGACGCCGGTGTCGAGCGTGTCGGGCAAGCTGCTGGACCTGTACACCAACGTGGTGGCGCCCACCGACAGCACCGCCGAGCTGCAGGTTTTTGCGGCCTTTGACAACGGCACCACTTGGCTCGACCCGGACAAGACGCCCTCGGAGTTTGCGGCCCTGCGTACCATGGTGCAGAATTTTGCCAAGGATTACCGTCCTTACCACTACAAAAAAGAGGTAGAGGCCGCCGAGAAGCAGCTGGCCGACGCGGAAAAGGAGAAGGTACGCCTCGACAAGGAAATCAAATCCCTGGCCGCCGACACGGTCAGCAACCTGGCCAAGATGCAGCAACTGCGCGAGCAGAACGTGCAGCACGCGGCCAAAATCAAAGACGACCAGCAGAAACTCACGCAGAACGCCGCCGAAACCGAGCGCCGCAAGGTGCTGGTGCAGCGCCGGCGTGACCGACTGTCCGCTCTCGACCGTAAGTAGCCTGAACCGCCGGTCCTCCCCCTCGCTCCCCATGGATAAGCCCACGCCGTCTCCCCTCGAAACCCTGCGTCAGCTCAAGGAAATGCTCGACGCGGGCGCCATCACGCCGGAAGAATTCAACAAGCTGAAGCAGCAACTGCTGTTCGGCGAAACCACCGTTGCGCCCGCCGGCGCGCCTGCCATCGACCCGGTGGTGGCCGCCGCGCCTGCGACGCCCATCGATGTGCCGCCTTACTCGCTGGACGCCCCTATTTCCGCCGCCGGCCCGCACGTGATTCCGCCGCCCGTGGAGGATCCGCTGCTGCCGCCGGTGGCCGCGCCGTTCAGCGCCCCGCCCCTGGAGCCGGTCACGCTCGACCCCAGCACGCACCGCCCCACCGAAGGCCCGCTGGGCCCGCCGCCCGCCGACTACAACGCCGACGAGCCTGTGGACGACGGCCCGCGCCAGTCGCCGCTGGCTATGGTGCTCATCATCGGCGGCGTAGTCGCACTGCTGGCGCTAATTGGCTACTTGCTGCTGGGCAACCGCAGCTCGGAGCGCCTGACCAGTAATTCCATCACCGCCGCCGATACCACCGCCGTGGCCGTGGAGGAAGGCCCGCAAGCTGCTCAGCTCGACCTGCCGCCTGTGCAGGCGCCCGAAACCGTGCGCGTGCAGCCCACCATTCCGGTGGCTTCGCAACCCCTGGATTCGGCCGTCGCGGGCAGCAACGTAGCGCCCATCACCGATGCCGCCGCGCTGGAAGCCGCTACCCGGGCCAAGGTGCAGCGGGCCCTCACGGCGTTTTACAACGACCTGCTGACAGCGCCCTTCAACGCCAGCCAGCACTTTGCTCCGCAGGTTGAGCGGTTTTTCTCGCTGCAGAATACCACGCCCGCCGGCATCGAAGACGAGCTGAACCGCACGCACTTCCCCGAATTCACCGAAAGCCGGATCAGCTTCGACCCGAGCACGCTGCAAATCAGCGCGCCGGCCGAAGACGGCTCCATCACGGCCACCTTTCAGGAGCGTGGCCGCTCGCTGCGCAAGTCGCTGAACCAGTACCAGCAGACCCTGGCCCAGGTGCGCGCCCGTTTCGACCGCAACGGCAAGCTGACGTATTTCCGCCAGGAGCGCCTGCTCGAAAACACCTTCACCGACGCCAAACCCGCCGCTCCGGCGACGCCGGCCCCGGACGCCGGTGCCACGCCCCAGCAGCAAAACTAGCGGCATGGGCGCCCCCGAACGCTCGGGCTTGCGGACCTTGTTGCCGCTGATCTGGCTGCTGGTGTTGCTGGCCACCAGCAGCTGCATTCGGCTCATCAAGCCATTGCGCAGCTTCGAGCATTACACCGCCCCCCCGACGCCCGACTACAGCCGCCCCGAAAGCTGGGCCACGCTGCCTACCCGCGCCGACTCGGCCGATGCCGTGCCGCTGCACTCGGGCCTGCGCAGCCGGCAAGCCTCGGCCCCGGCCGACGTGTTTTTTCTGCACCTGACCACCCGCATCCGCCCGCGAGGCTGGAACACGGCCATCGGCAACCGCCACGTCAACCGCTACACCGACCGCTACAGCATCCGCACCCAGGCCAGCGTGTTCAACGCTGCCGGGCGCGTATACGCCCCGCGTTACCGGCAAGCCACGCTCTACTCCTTCTTCGACAGCACCGCCAACAGCCGGCAGGCGCTGGCTCTGGCTTATTCCGACGTCAAGGCCGCCTTTGAGTATTACCTCGCGCACTACAACCAAGGCCGGCCCATCATCCTGGCGGCGCATAGCCAGGGCACCTACCACGCCCGGCGGTTGCTGCGCGAGTTTTTCGACCGCGACCCGGCCCTGCGTCGCCGCCTGGTGGCGGCTTACCTCGTCGGGCTGAACATCGACACGCTCGGCTACCGCGTGCTCCGCCCCTGCCGCGACTCGCTGCAAACCGCTTGCTACGTCAGCTGGAATACCGGTTCCTGGGGCCACGATTATCCGCCCTACGACGGGGCTTTGGTAACCAACCCGCTCACCTGGCGCCTCGATACGGCCTACGCCCCCGTTGCCCTCAACCGCGGTAGCGTGCCCTTGTCCTTCAAGCGCCTCGACCGCCCCGGCGTGGCCGACGCGCAGGTGCATCAGGGCATCCTCTGGACGCATCCTTCGGGCCGCCGCGGCTACTTTCGGTTTCTGCTGCCGGGCAAGTGGGAACTGCGTCACTCCTATCACCTGAACGACTACGGCCTGTATTACCTCAGCGTCCGGCGCAACGCCGGTACCCGCCTGCGGATGTGGCAACAGCAACATCCCTAATGGCACGAGGCGGCAATAGCGTTGCCATAAGGCCACCAACGACCATGCTTCAAGCGTAAGTGCGTCGCCTTGCCGCCCCAGCCAGGCCAAACAATAGTGCCGGTTCCTATCCTCCAACCGCTCAAGTCTAACGCAACAAAGCCCGCTAGCACAGTGCCAGCGGGCTTTTGCTATTACCTGATGGTGGCAGCTTAGTTCAGTACCGAAGCTTGGCCTTTCATTACCTGACGGGCCATGGCCAGGTTGGTATCGGCCGAGTTGACGGCCAGGTAGATGAACTTGCCGCCGTCGGCCGACAGCTTCAGCAGGTGCAGCTGGTCGGTCAGCGTCAGCAGGATATCCTGCAGCGTTTGGTTGAGTTTCAGGGCCTGGATGGCCTTCAGCTTTTGCTTGATAACCTCCGTGTTGTAGGCAGCGGCGGTTTCGGCATCAAACGTTGCCAGGTTAGAATGGTGGGCCAGCGGCATACCGGTTTCGGTTTCCACAACGGCAACGGCAACCAGCGAAGGAATTTCTTTCAGGATGTTCTGAACGGCTTGCTGCGGGGTAATATTGGCCATAAAGGGCGGGGAAAAAGAGGTGGAAAGGAAGAGAGTTAATTAGTTGGAGTGCCGACGCATTACGTCGCGCACTAGGGCCATGTTGGTGTCAGCAAGCCGCACCGCTACGTAGCACAAGCGCTGCCCATCGGGCGTGGTGCGCAAGCAGTGCAGCTGTTCGTCGAGCACAACAATTAGATCATTGAGCTGCTGGCCGGCCAACCACGGCGCGGTCAGGTTTTTCTGGGTTCGGCTAATCAGTTCGGCGTTGCGGCCGCTGATCTTGTAGGGGTCGAAGCTAGCTTCGGTAGTGTAGGCAGCCAGCGTTTTCTTCGATTGGATATCGACTACCGCCGCGGCCACCAATTCAGGTAATTCGCGCAGCAGATTGTTGATGACCGCATCGGCTTTGTAACGTTCGATGCCTAATGCGTCTCCCGTGATTTTCTTCACAACCGTTTTGTGCAGAAAAGGAAGTCTCATGTAGCGGGTATTCGGTAGTCAGGGAAAGAAATCAATGGCCCGGTCTGGGTCCAACAAAGGTCCCTCAGCCGTAGCAAAGGGACCTTTGCAAGAAAGTCAAGACCGCATGACGAACCGGCTTCTTGCGTTCGGGTTACGTCCTTGGCCTTGTCTTCAAGTTAAAAGAACAACCAGCGCTTTTTTGCGGCCCGTTCGGGGGCCCGCGGTACCAAGGTTACGTTTTCGGTTGCCCCGGCACGCACCTGCATTTCTTCCTCGGCGTAGCCGCCGTAAGCGTACTGCAGCGTGGCTTTCTGACCAACTGGTACGCGCAGGGTGTACACCCCGTTAGCGTCGGTGCTGACGCCGGTGCTCGTGCCTTTGTGCAGCACGGTAGCGCCCACCAAAGGACGACCGTTTTCGTCCAAGATGCGGCCGCGCACGGCAGTCATGCGCAGGGCGCTGGCTGCTTCGCTGTTGCTAGCTTCCACCGATTCGGTTACGGCCGGCAGATTGTCCGTCGGCGTGTTGGCCGTGGGCAGGTTGGTGCCGGCAAATACGGCCCCACCGATTAGTGCGCCGCCCATCACCATGGCAGCTGCCCGGCGCCGGAAGCGCTCCGGCTCGGTGCGGATCAGGTCAAACTGCCGCTGCACCCAGCCAACTGGCTTCACGGAGTGGCCGGCATTTTTCATGTCGTAAAAGCGGCGGAGCGTTTCGTCGGCCAGTTCTTTGTTGGCCTTCAGATACGCATCTACCAGTACTGTATTCTCGCTTGAAAGGTCCCCGCGCAGGTAAGCGTCCCTGTAGGCGGGCAGCAATTCACCGGTGGCGCGGTGAAAAGGCGTAGCGCTTAGTTTCATTTTTGGAAAAGGTTAGATTGTTACAATGGCAAGAGCCGGTGGAAGAGCAGAGTACAAAAGTGGCGAGCTGATCCTTAGAAAAGGAACTTAATGAGGGCTATCAGGCCGGATTTTCGGCGAATAGCCCACTTTGCTGGCCCAAGGATGAAAAACGCTAGCTGAATACTTTTCCCTTTTTGGGATAACCAAATCTAACATAAAGTTAGATTATTCCAAATACCTGAATACACATTTAAGTATTTTAACCTACAGTTATTAGCCATGCAATTATGTGTTTTCATACCGATTGACTTGTACGCTGCGTAGCAGCGCAGGTTTGGCAGAAAGCAAAAAAAGCCCGCTTGCGGAGGCAAGCGGGCTTTTTTACGTATTAGTTACTAGTGGTTTTACGCACCAATGGCAACACGCTTGAAGTCGGTCACCGTCATGCCCTTCGAGGTCTTGTCGAGCAGTTGGGCAATGGTCAGCGAGCTGTCTTTCACGAACTCCTGGTTCAGCAAAGTATTCTCCTTGTAGAACTTGTTCAGCTTGCCTTGAGCAATTTTCTCCAGCATAGCCTCCGGCTTGCCTTCGGCGCGAGCCTGCTCTTTGCCGATTTCAATTTCGCGCTCTACGGTAGCCGAGTCCACACCGTCTTTGTCAACGGCTACGGGGCGCATGGCTACGATCTGCATGGCTACGTCGCGGCCTACGCCGGCAACGTCGGTGCCGTTGGTGTTCTTCAGGCCCACCAGCACGCCCTTTTTGTTGTCGGAGTGGATGTACGAAGCCACTTTCTCCGCGGTCAGCGTTTCGTAAGCTACCACGTCGATTTTCTCGCCGATTTTGCCCATCAGGTCGGTGATGTGCTCCTGCAGCGAACGGCCGTCGGCCTGCGTAGCAGCCAGCAGGTCTTCCTTGGTACCGGCGTTGGTCTTCACGGCCGAGTCGATAACCAGCTGGGCCAGGGCTTTGAAGTCAGCAACTTTGGCGACGGGCTCGGTTTCGCAGGCCAGGGCCACCAGTTTGCCGGTGGTGCCATCTTCGCTTACGCTGGCCAGTACCACGCCTTCCGAGGTGGCGTTGTCCGAACGCTTGTCAGCAATTTTCTGGCCCTGCTTGCGCAGGATGTCTTTGGCTTGCTCGAAGTCACCGTTGGCTTCGGTCAAAGCTTTTTTGCAGTCCATCATACCGGCGCCGGTCATGGCGCGCAGCTTGTTCACGTCTTGGGCGGTAATTGCCATAGCGGTGAAAATTGGGAGAGGTTGATGTGGGTTTCTCGTGAATGACTGCGGCGGGCTAACATCGGATAGAAATTACTAGCCAGCGAGATGTCTCAGCTTCGCTCGGAATGACGTTCTGGAACGTCGCGCCAATTGCTGGCCGCAGCTTAAAAAAGAAGGGAACACCGGAGCCCTTTGCTTCGAATGTTCCCTCCTCTCAAATCAGGGGCAGTGCGGGACTATTCGTCGGCGTTCTGCTTTTCCTGGATGGCTTCTTCGTCAGCCTGCTTGCGGTCGGCGTCCTCTTTGTCCACCTTACGCTCCGACAGACCTTCTTCGATGGCCTTGCCGATGGCGTTGATGATCAGCGACACCGACTTCGAGGCGTCGTCGTTGGCGGGAATCGGGAAGTCGACCAGCTCGGGGTTGGAGTTGGTGTCGACGATGGCGAATACCGGGATGCCCAGTTTCTGAGCTTCTTTCACGGCAATGTGCTCGCGCTTCACGTCCACCACGAACAGAGCGGCGGGCAGGCGGCTCAGGTCGGCAATGCCACCCAGTACGCGCTCCAGCTTCTCACGCTCGCGGTTCATCATGAGCTTCTCACGCTTAGCCAGTGCGGCGTAGGCCGTGTTTTCTTTCACCATCTTGTCGATGGTGCTCATTTTCTTCAGCGACTTGCGCACGGTGGCGAAGTTGGTGAGCATACCACCCAGCCAACGGTCGGTCACGTAGGGCATTTTCAGGCGCTTCGCTTCGTCCGAAACGATTTCCTGAGCCTGCTTCTTCGTGGCTACGAACATTACTTTGCGGCCCGACTTGGCGATGTTGCGGATGGCCGAGGTAGCCTGCTCCAGCGACGCCAGGGTTTTGTTCAGGTCGATGATATGGATGCCGTTCTTCTCCATGAAGATGTACGGCGCCATTTTCGGGTCCCACTTACGGGTGAGGTGACCAAAGTGGGCACCAGCATCCAGCAGGTCTTTATAGGTTACGGACTGAGCCATGATAGGAGTTCCTCTGGAAGATTAGCGTTTCGAGAACTGGAACGAACGACGAGCCTTGCGGCGGCCCGGCTTCTTGCGCTCCACCATGCGGGGGTCGCGGGTCAGGAAGCCTTCCTTCTTCAGGGCCGGACGGGTCTCGGCGTTTTCTTCAACCAAGGCCTTCGAAATAGCCAGGCGAATTGCTTCGGCCTGGGCGCTGATGCCTCCGCCGCGCACGTTTACGCGCACGTCGTACTTACCCACGGCATCGAGCGTGGTGAAGGGCTGGTTGACGATGGTTACCAGAAGGTCGTTACCGAAGTACGCCTTGGCTTCCCGGTCGTTGATAGTGATATTCCCTTGCCCGGCTTGCACATACACGCGAGCCACCGAGGTTTTTCTTCTACCAGAGGTGTTGGTGATTTCCATGAGTTGACAAATCAATGAACCGCGGGCCTGGTGAGGCCAGCAGCGTTTTTTACAGGTTGGTCAGCGAAACCGTGGTGGGCTGCTGGGCTTCGTGCGGGTGCTCGGCACCGGCGTACACGAACAGGTTGCGGTACTGGGCGGCGCCGAGGCGGTTGCCCTGCAGCATGCCTTTCACGGCGTGCTCGATTACCGAAGCCGAGTTCTTGGCCTTCTTGTCGCGGAGGTTGATGCTACGCTGACCGCCGGGGTAGCCCGTGTGGCGCAGGTAGATCTTGTCCGTCAACTTCTTGCCAGTCACGCGCAGCTTGTCGGCGTTGATGACGATGACGTAGTCGCCGCAGTCGGCGTTGGGCGTGAACGAGGGCTTGTGCTTGCCGCGCAGAATGTTGGCAATCTGGCTGGCCACTCGCCCGAGCGTGTTGTCGCTGGCGTCAACAACAACCCAGGCCTTATCGGCCGAGGCTTTGTTCACCGAGCGCGTCTTAAAGCTCAGATGATCCATGGATCAGTTTCTTGTGGGTTTGGGTAAGTATTTACGATTCAGCCCGAAACCCCAAGGAAGAAGGAAGGGTACGGGAAAAACGGACACAAAATTAGTGCTTTTTGCTTGAGAAGCAAAGTGGTAGCGTAATTAATCCCATTTAGCCCCGCTGGCGGAGCTGCCGTATCTTCGGCGCCCCAACGCTGCTGCGCATGTTTTCCGCCGATTTTTTGTCCATTCCCCGTCTACCGGCTCCTACCCCGTCGACCGCCAAAGATTACCGCCTAGCGCTGCGCCTGACGCTGCTGGGCCTGCTGCTTTCGCTGCTGACGGCCTTTGTAACGGGCAATACCTACGACCTGGGGGACAGCATCAACCACTACCTGTTCAGCCGCTACGCGCCGCAGCACCCGGACAACTTTTTTGATTCCTGGGCCAAACCGGTGTTCGTGTTGCTGACGGTGCTGCCGAGCCAGGCGGGCTTTATCGGCATCAAGTTGTTCAACTGCGCGGTGGCGGCCCTGGCGGCTTGGCAGGCCTACCGGTTGGCTGAGGGCTTGCAGCTGCGCTGGCCCTGGCTGGCGGTGCTCTTTACCTACGCCGCGCCGGATTACTTCCGCATTCAGTTCTCGGGCCTCACCGAGCCGCTGTTCAGCCTGCTGTTGGTCAGCGGGGCCGCGCTGACGGTTCGCAACCGCGCCACAGCTGCGGTTCTGGTGCTGTCGTTTCTGCCCTTCGTGCGCTCCGAGGGCTTTTTGATCCTGGCCGTGTGGGCCGTTTACCTAGCGCTGACGCGGCAGTGGCGGGTGCTGCCCTGGCTGCCGTTCGGCTACTTGGTGTACAGCGTGGCCGGCGCCGTGGTGTACCACGATTTGGGCTGGGTGTTTCACCGCAACGCCTACGAAACCATCTCGCACTACGGCTCGGGACAGTGGGGACATTTCGTTGGGCAATTGCCAGGCATTTTGGGCTGGGTGCTGCTCGGCCTGTTCTGGCTGGGCATGCTGGCCGGGGTGCTGAACTGGCTGACCACCCGCGACGCGGCCCGCCCACCCGCCTACCGCTGGGCCGAGCGCCTGCTGGTGTACGGCAGCGTGGTGGTCTACCTCTGCGCGCACACCGTCTTCTGGGCCTTGGGCTTGTTTGCCTCCTTCGGCATGACGCGGGTGATGGATGCCGTGATGCCGCTGCTGGCCGTCATTGCCCTGCAGGGCCTGCACCTGCTCACGCGCCTGGCCCCGGCGCCGCGGCGGCAGACCCTGGCCTACGCGCTGGCCGCGGCGGTGCTCGTCTTTCCGCTCACCGGCGCCCGCACCGGCTTCCGCTGGCGCACCGATTTTAGCCGGCCCGCCGAGCAGCAGTTGCTGGAACACGTGGCGGGGCAGCTCCGGCCCCGCGCTGCGGGACGCCTGCTGCTCTGGGACCATCCGTACTGGGGCGTGGCCTTGAACCTCGACCCGTTTGCCCCCCGCCGGCATCAATTACTTAATACCTGGCGCGAGAACCAGCCCGTGCCGGCCGGCACGCTGCTGCTCTGGGACAACTGGTTTTCGTCCACCGAGGCGCGCGTCAGCTACGGGCAACTGCGCCAGGACGCCCGCTTGCGGCTGGTGCGCGAAGACTCGGTCCTGCGCGACGCCCGCAAGCCCGAGAAAGGCTACACGCACCTGGCCGTGTTCGAGCGGAAGTAGCGCGGAATTACACTCACGCAAATCGGCCGCATCCGAGGAGCCTTGGGGCTTCCCGGATGCGGCCGATTTGCGTTTCGGTCGGCAGCGCTTAGCTGTACTGCCGCAGCGTGTCGACGAGCACGCGGAAGTCCTTGGGGTACTCGGCTTCCACGCTGATGGGTTCCCCGTCGAGGCCGGCGAAGGTGAGCTGGCGGGCGTGCAGGGCGAAGCGCTTGATGAAGGGCTGCTCCTCCTCGCCCTGCTTCATGTTGAATTTGCGCTTGATCGTGGAGAGGTAGAAATCCTCGCCGCCGTACATCTTGTCGCCGATGATGGGGGCTTGCAGGTACATCAGGTGCAGGCGGATCTGGTGCATGCGGCCGGTAACGGGCAGGCACTCGAAGAGGGTGTGGCGGGCGTAGGTTTCGAGGGTGCGCACCAGGGTTTCGGCGTGCTTGCCGCCGGGGGCGAGGCGGGCCTTGCCCTTGGTGGTGGTTTCGATGTTGCGCTCCACCCGCAGGCCGTCGAACTCGTGCACGCCCCAGCCGACGGCGTGGTAGACCTTGCGCACTTTGCGGTCTTCGAACTGCATGGCCAGGTTGCGGTAGGCCTCCGGGTTCTTGGCCAGGGCCAAGGCGCCGCTGGTTTCCTTGTCGAGGCGGTGGCAGGCCTGCACGTCGTCGTAGTGCTGCCGGGCTAGGCGCAGGATGTTGGGCGCGCCGCCCACCCGCTCGTCGAGCGTGGCCAGGAAAGGCGGCTTGTTGATGACGATGTAATCGTCGTTTTCGAAAATGATGAGGTCCTGAAACGCGGGCAGCTTCATGAAGCGCGGATTATAATCGGGTACGGTACTGAGTGGTCGGCGCCGGCTGGCGGGGCTGCGGCCGGTGCGCAAATGGCCTTAGCAGCAGCTAACGCCTGCTTTTTGCGGTCGGGCCTAGCCCACCGGGGGCAGGTCGGTGGCCACGGCACAGCGTAAGGCCGGCATCAGTAAACAACGGGGAAAGGACAAAAGTAACAGAGCCCCGGCTTATTGGCCGGGGCTCTGCGCTCGGGTGGGAGTGGCGGGAGGGTTAGGCGACGGTGTGCAGAATCACCCAGAGCGAGGCGGCCGAAATGGTCAGCCACAGCAGCAGGCCTTGCATGAAAGGTTTCGGGCCCACGGCTTTGAGCACCTTGGTGGAAAGGCCCGCCCCGATGAGAAACAGCGTAACAGTCAGGCCCACTTTGGCCAGCTTCACCATCCAGGGGCCCAGCGGCTGCAGCGCGGGCACGTAGGTGGTCAGCAGCATGGCGCCGATGAAGCCGAGGATAAAATAGGGCAGCTTGACCTTGGCGCCGGGCGTGCGGAAGAGCACGGCCGTGCCCAGGGCCACCGGGATAATCCAGAGGGCGCGGGCCAGCTTGACGGTGGTAGCCACCTGCAGGGCTTGGTCGCCGTAGTGGCTGGCGGCCCCCACCACCGAGCTGGTGTCATGAATGGCAATGGCGGCCCAGAGGCCGAACTGGTTTTGCGTCATGCTCAACGCTTCGCCGATAACGGGGAAGAGGAACAGGGCCACGGCATTGAGTACGAACACGGTACCCAGGGCCACCGACATTTCCTCATCCGAAGCTTTGACCACCGGACCGACGGCGGCAATGGCCGAGCCGCCGCAGATAGCGGTACCGCTGGCAATGAGGTGGGAGGTTTTGGGTGCAATGCCCAGCCAGCGCCCCACGAAGTAGCCCAGCGTGAGTGTGCCGAAAATGGACGCTACGGTGAACAGCAGCCCCTCCTGCCCGGCGCGCAGGGCCGCGTGGGCGTTCATGCCGAAGCCCAGCCCGACCACCGACCACTGCAGCAGCTTGCTGGTGTACTGCTTGCTCTGCGCGGGAAACGGATTGCCGATGGTCAGCGCCAGGGCCAAGCCTAGGGCCAGGGCCAGCGGCGGGGAGCCCCAAGGCGTGAGGCAGACTAGCAGGGCCAGCCCGAAGGCCAGCATTTGGACGGTGACGCGGTACTGGCCGACGGCGAAGAGGGCGCGCTGCCCAAACGGGACGACGTGACTACAGTCTTCTTCGGCCGGCGCCGTGGTGGGGTGGTGGGCGAGTTTCACGGGTGGGAGGGAACTAGGTGGGAGTCCCCAAAATTACGACCTCCCCTCCCCTAATGGTTATCAATAATATTTATCAGCAATTACTTATGGTTATGAGCGTCCGTCCCGAACTGCTGGTGGGCATAGCGCAGAAACTGCTCAGCGGCCCGCAGCAAGGGCTGCCCCTGCAGCCACACGGCCTCAAACTGGCGCATCAGCCGCAGCTCCGTGATGGGCACCACTGCCAGCTCGCCGCTGGCCAGCTCCTTTTTCAGCCCGCGCACCGACACGAAGCCCACGCACTCGGGCGCGGCGTCGAGGTAGCTTTTGATGCCCTCAGTATTGTCGAGGTAGATGGCCACGCGGCACTGGGCGAGGCGGATGCCCTGGTCGCGCAGGGCCAGCTCCAGCACTTCCAGGGTACCCGAGCCCCGCTCGCGCAGCACCAGCGGGTGCCGAAGCACCTCGGCCAGGGGCTGCGGGGCCAGCGCGGTGCCGGTGCCGCGGCGCACGGCCACCAGCTCGTCGTCGAGCAGAAATTCGTAGTGCAGGTCGCGGTTTTTCACTTGGCCTTCCACCAAGCCCAGGTCGATTTCGCCGCGCAGCAGCGCTTCGGCCACTTGTTCGGAGTTGCCAATGAGCAAGGTCAGCTCGACGCGGGGGTAGCGGGCCTGGAAGCCGGGCAGAATGGGCGGCACCACGTACTGGGCCAAGGTGGAGCTGGCCCCTAGGCGCAGGCGGCCGGCGGTGGTGTCGTGCAGGGTGTGGAGCTGCTCGGCCAGCTGGTGGTGCAGCTCGTGCACCTGCTCGGCGTAGCGCAGCAGCAGCTGGCCGGCTTCGGTGAGGCTCACGCGGTTGCCGCGCCGCTCGAACAAGCGCTGCTCGTAGCTGCGCTCCAGCTCGCGGATGTGCTTGGTAACGGCCGGCTGGGTGATGCACAGCTCTTGGGCCGCCTTGGTAAAGCTCAGGTGCCGGGCCACGGCCTGGAAAACGCGGAGGCGGAAATCGGGCATAAGCAAGCGGCCGCCGCGGCACGGCGGCGAGCCGCCCAAAAGTAGAGCTATTCGACTCGCGCTAGTGCAGGGGGCGCTTTTTCACCATGCCGCCCTCCGCGTCGTCCACGGTTTGCTGGATGAGAAAGGCCGCGGGGTCGATGCGGCGGACTTCGGTGCGCAGCTGCGGCAGCTCCAGGCGCGTGACGACGGTGAAGACGATGTCGCGGTCCACGTTTCGGTCGCCGCGCTTGCCGTAGCCGCGCTTGCCCTGGTAGATGGTCACGCCGCGGCCCAGCTTCTCGGTAATGGCTTCGCGGATTTCCTCGCTCAGGTCCGACACGATGGTGACGCCGGTGTACTGCTCCAGGCCGTTGAGCAGGAAATCCAGGGACTTGGAGGCGGCCACGTAGGTCAGGATGGAGTACAGCGCGGGTTCTTTGCCGAGGAAAAAAGCCGCCGCGGTGAAGATGAACACGTTCAGGATCAGAATCACGTCGCTGACCTTGACCAGCGGGCTGTGCTTGGTGATGAGCAGGGCGGCTATTTCGGTGCCGTCGAGCACGGCGCCGCCGCGCATGGCCAGGCCGATGCCCGCCCCGATAAACAAGCCCCCGAACACGGCCGTCAGCAGCAGATCGGGGGTGATGTCGGGGATGGGCAGCACGGCCAGGGCGGCGGAAAGGCCGGCAATGGCCAGGGCGCTTTTCAGGGCGAAGGCGCGGCCGATCTGCCGGTAGCCCAGCACGACGAAGGGCAGGTTGATGACCAGCAGCAGGGCGGCCAGCGGCAGACCGAGCACCTGGGCCAGCAGCATGGAAATGCCGGTGACGCCACCATCGATGAAGTGGCTGCTGAGCAAAAAGCCCTTCAGCCCGAAGGCAGCGGACAGGATGCCCAGCACGATGAGGGCAGTATTCTTGAGTTTGTCGCCGAGCGAAGACGCGGGCGGGGCAACGGTAGTGGGCATGACGAAGGGGGCGGGCAGGCCGCAAAAGCGCCGACCCATCGGCTGATGGGCGGGCGCGTGACTCGGAAAGCGAAAAGCCCGCACACGCGTGGGCGGCTGGCAACCAGACGGGGCCAGCCTGGCACGCATGCGGCGGGTGAGCGGAACCAGCCGCCGGGCAGCAGCCCGGCGGCTCTGGCTCTACGGGCCGTTCGGGACTTCCGATGTCAGGCGCGCGGCGGTAGCACGGCGCCCCAGCGGCGCGGGCTGCCCGGGGGCCGGCGCCGGGCCCAGGCCGTGGCTGGCGGGCAGCCGCACCGGCGCCGGGAGCAAAGCGGGCAGCACGGGCAGCGGCTCGGGCCGGGGCTGCGGCGCAGCTACTTCGGCGCCGGGCAGCAGGGCGGGTAGTACGGCGTGCCGGCCGGCAGCGGCCAGGGCGTCGTTGGTTTGGCGCGCCAGCACCGCAGTGGCGGCGAGGGACCGGTCGGGCCGCAGCAAGCCGCCGAGCAGCAGGGCCAGCAGCAGGAGCCAGCGGCGCGCGGGGCCGCGGGCGCCCCGTCCGCGCTGAACGGGGCAGCACCAAAGCTTCGTCTGCCGGGAGGTTGCCGCCATGCGCCGGCAAAGGTACCCCAAAATGCCTGGCCCCGCCCCGCCCAAAAGCCCGCGGGCCTGCCTACCTTCGGGTTCCACATTCCCCCTTTTGCCATGAAAAAACCGTTGCTGCTGGCCGCGCTGGCCGGCGCCACGCTCTCCGCCTCGGCCCAGCAGACGCTCACGCCGGAGCTGCTCTGGAAGCTCGGCCGCCTGGGCGAGCTGCAGGTGTCGCCCGACCGCAAAACCGTGGCCTTCACCGTCACGCGCTACGACCTCGGCGCCAACCGCGGCAACACCGACATCTACACCGTGCCCGTAGCCGGCGGCGCGGTGAAGCAGCTGACCAGCACCCCGTTCAGCGAAAACACCCTGAACTGGCGCCCCGACGGCAAGCTCACGTTCTTGGCCGACGAAGGCCAGGGCCCGCAGCTCTACGCCATGAACGCCGACGGTGCGGGCAAGCAGAAAATCAGCGAGTTCACGGACGCCAGCCTCTCGAACCTGAAGTACGCCGGCTCGGGCAAGTTCATTCTCTACACCCAGGATGTGAAGGTGCGCAAGAGCTTGCATGACCTCTACCCCGACCTGCCCAAGGCCGACGCCAGGCTCTACGACGACCTGTTTTACCGCCACTGGACGCAGTGGGAGGACGACAAAGCCTCGCACGTGTTCTTTCAGCCCGTCGGGGATGATGGCAAACCCACCGGCTATGGCAAGGACGTGCAACAGGGCGAGGCCTTCGACGCGCCGGTGCAGCCCCTGGCGGGTTCCGAGCAGCTGGCCTTTTCGCCCGACGGCTACTGGCTGGCCTACACCTCGCGCAAGCTCTCGGGCAAGGCCGAAGCCGTCAGCACCAACTCGGACATCTACCTGTACTCGGTGCGCGACGGGAAAACCGTGAACCTCTCGCAGGGCATGGAGGGCTACGACATCGAGCCCGCGTTTTCGCCCGACGGCGCAAAGGTGGCCTGGCTGAGCATGGCCACGCCGGGCTTCGAGTCGGACCGCAACGGCATCATCGTGCACGACCTGAAAACCGGCAAGCACGAGGACATTACCAAGGGCTCGGAGCTGAGCGCGGGCAACGTGCGCTGGTCGCCGGACGGCAAGACCATCTACTTCGTGGCCGTGGTGGAGGGCACCGAGCAGCTGTTTTCCGTCCCGAGCAAGGGCGGCAAAATCAAGCAGCTGACCCAGGGCCTGCAGAACTACAACAGCTTCGAGCTGGCCGGCCCCGACGTGGCCATCTGCAACCGCACTACCATGCAAAGCCCGGCCGAAGTGGTGCGGGTGAGCCTGAAAAACGGCCAGGAAACGGCTTTGACCACCATCAACCAGGACGTGATGGGCCAGGTGAAGGTGGGCAAGGTGGAAAACCGCCGCGTGACGACCACCGACGGCAAGCAGATGCAGGTGTACGTCATCTACCCGCCCGATTTCGACGCGAGCAAGAAGTACCCGGCGCTGCTCTACTGCCAGGGCGGCCCGCAAAGCCCCATCACCCAGGCCTTCTCCTACCGCTGGAATTTCGCCCTGATGGCCGCGCAAGGCTACATCGTGGTGGCCCCGAACCGCCGCGGCCTGCCCGGCTTCGGACGCGAGTGGAACGATGCCATTAGCGGCGACTGGGGCGGGCAGCCCATCCGCGACTACCTCTCGGCCATCGACAAGGTGAGCGAGGAGCCCTACGTGGACAAGGACCGCCGCGGCTGCGTGGGCGCTTCGTACGGGGGCTTTTCGGTGTACTACCTGGCGGGCCACCACCAGGGCCGCTTCAAGACGTTCATTGCCCACGCGGGCCTCTACGACCTGACGAGCTGGTACCCGACCACCGAGGAAATGTTCTTTGCCAACTACGAATTCAAGGGCGCGCCCTGGGACAAGACCGCGCCCAAGAGCTACCAGGAGTTCAGCCCGGCCAACTTCGTGGGCCAGTGGGACACGCCCATCCTCGTCATCCACGGCGGCAAGGACTTCCGCGTGCCCGAAGGCCAGGGCATGGAAGCTTTCGGCGCGGCCCAGCTGCGCGGCATTCCGAGCCGCTTCCTGTACTTCCCCAACGAAGGCCACTGGATTCAGAAGCCGCAGAACTCGGTGCTCTGGAACCGCGTGTTCTTCGACTGGCTGGGCCGTACGCTCAAAACCGACGGGCAAGCAGCGAAATAAGGCTACTTTAGTTCGCAGTCCTGTTCTACCAAGAGGCCGGCCCCCGTTGCCGGCCTCTTGCCGTTTCTTGCGCGCTATTCTTACTCTTCGTCCGATGAAATATCCGTTGGCCGCGGCGCTGCTGCTGCTCGCACAGCTGGGCCGGGCCCAGACGCAGACCCTGGCCGCCTCGGTGCCGCTTGAGCTGCCGCTGTACTTTTACATGAGCGTGCCGCCCCAGCACCCCTCGCCCGACGACTCACTGGCTCGGCAGGTGTACGTGCAGCAGGGCGTGCGCTCGGTGCTGAAGCTGCGCCCCTACCCCGAGCAGCCCAGCCGCGCCGCCGATACGGTGGAATACTGCGAGTACGACCGGCGCGGCAACCTCACGCTGCGGGTGGCCCCGCCGAACCGCCGGCAGTACCGCCGCTACGACGCCCAGAACCGGCTGGTGGAGCTCACCCAGCCCACCAACGAGCTGATCGACCAGGCGCAGCACGACGTGTACGACCCCGAGCAGCGGCGTTACCAAGTGTTTAGCGGGCCGCCCGGCCACCTGGCCCCGCACCTGACCACCACCCTCAGCCAGCGGGGCGACACGGCGCTGACCACCACCCTCTTCGCGCAGCCGCTGCTGCTCGAGGGCCGGGAAATCCGCCGCGCGGAGCTGCGCAGCTTCCCGTTTCGGGGCGACACCACGCGCAGCTACGTGGCCGGCTTCGACGCCGCCGGGCAGCTGGTGCGCTACGACGTGCTGTACCGGCGCCACCAGCAAGGGCGCCAGATGGAAAGCGGACGGGTGTCGTATGCCGCGGCGCTACGCGCGCACGGCGCCCAGGTGCAGCGCCTGCGCCGCCAGGGCCTGTCCGATGCCGCCATTGTGGCCCGCTACGCCCGCCGCTGGCGCGGCCAGGTGCAGCCGGAGCATTACCAGCATTACGACGCGGCGGGGTGGCTCGTCCGCACGGAGCAGCTGAAAATGCCCGATTCGACGGCCGAAACGTACGGCAGTGCGGACGGCGGCCGCCTGAGCATAAGCATGCGGGTGACGACCAACCTGGCCAGCCAGCGGGTCGTGCGGCGCAACCAACGCGGGCAGGTGGAGCAGCAGGAAATAACCATCCAACGCAACGACCCCGCCGCGCCGCCGCAGGTTTTCCGCAGCATCTTCACCTACGACGCCAACGGCCTGCTCACCGGCGAGACGAGCACCGACAGCGGCTCCGGGGCCCCGCCCCGGCACTACGAGTACCGCTACACCCGTTACCGGTAGCGGCGGCCCCCGAGCCGCCGGGCTTGCGGGACTTGCGGCGGCCCGCCAGCCGCCGGCGGCCGTTTCCGGCTGGGCCGGCTTGGCAAAGCCTTTGCTGGCGCTTACCTTCCCTTATATCTATTCCTGCTTTTTGCTATGCGTCCTGCCCTATTACCGCTGATGCTGCTTCCGGGCAGCTTGCTGCTGGCCATGTCGGCGGCGGCCCAACGCTCCCCCTCGGCCGCGGCGGCGGCGGGCCCCCAGCCCGTACAGGCGCCCGCGCCGCCTCCCGCGCTGGACGACCCCACCGCCCCCATTCGCACCGAGCCGAGCCCGGCCATGCAACGCCTGTACGCCCAGCAGCGGGTGCGCGCAGTGGTCAAGCTCCGGCTAACCGAGGATGGCCAGGCCCGCGACACGGCTGAGTACCGGGAAATCGACGGGCAGGGCCGGCTCACCCTGTTGCGCCGCTACGGCTCGGGCTGGCAGGAGCGCCGCGAGTGGAGCTACGACGACGCCGGCCATTGCACTTCGATGGTGATTCACGCGGTGCCGGGCCGCTCCTTCACCACCGTTTACACGTTTAACCCCGCCCTCGGCCGGGGCCGCTGTGAGGTGCTGCACGCCAACGGCCGCCGCACCACCGTCTGCGAGCTGCAGCGCCGCACCCTCGGCGACACGCTGCTGACGGAAGCCCGGTTCTGGGCGCTGACGGTAGGCCGCTACCACTTTCCCCCGAACGGGTACAGCCGCAACTGGCGCTTCTCGCTGGGCGCCGACACGGTGCTGACGCTGCTCAGCACGTACACGCCCAAGGGCCGCACGCAGAGCACCAAGCTGCAGTACGAGCGGCTCTACCAGGGCCAATTGCAAGAAGCTGGGCTGGTCGACGTGCGGCAGGCCCTGCGGACGTACCGGCAGCTGAGCGCGCGCACCCTACCGGCCGAGCAGGTTCCGTTCCGGCAGCTGCCCGCGCTGCTGCGCGCCAACCCGGAGGAGAGCTTCCGGCCCACCGCCCGCTACAGCTACGATGCCCGCCAGCGCCTAACCGAGCAACAGCTGATAACGAGCTGGAACTATGCGCATGGCCCGGGCTACACCACACTGGTTTCCAATAACGTGCGCACTTCCCTCAACCATTCCCCCTCCGCCAGCCGCAGCGTCGCGCTCGGCCAAGCCTCCGTTTGCAGTATCATTACCAACACCTACAACGACCTGGACCAGCTGATCGGGCAGCAGCGGCGCCTGATCGGCACGCGCTACCCCAACCAGCCGACGTACCTGGTCTTGTCGTACCAGCCCGACGGCCTGCCGGCCGCCGAAACCAACCGCACCACCGCCCAGCCGGTGTTTTACCGCTACCAATACCAGTACTACGAATAGCAAGGGCGCGGCTGGCCGGAACGAATCCGACTAGCCGCACCGCTATGTGCCTCAGGGCTGGCTGTACTGCGTAATCAGCCGCACCAGCAGGTTGTTGAGGTACTCGACCTGGTAGTCGCCCACCGACGCTTCCAGGTGCGCGTTGCCGATGCCGCTGTGGTTGGTGATGAACACGTACGTGCCGCCCGTGCCGATGGCGCCGGCCCGCATCAGGTACTCCGTGCCTTGGTCGATGCCGCTGGCCGTCACCGGAATCAGGCGCACGCCCTGCTGGGCAGCCTGCCGAATCAGCTGCTGCATGCGCGCGGCGGCCGCGTCGTGGGGCGGGGCGTCGAGCACCAAAAACAGCAGCCGGCACCGCGCTTCGGCGCTCCACTGCTGGCGCAATGCTTCGGTCAGGGCCTCCTCCACGGCTTCCGGAAAGTCACCGCCGCCGTCGGCCTGCTGATTTTGCACGAAGGCCAGCAGCTGGCTGGCGTCGGTGGTGAAGGGCTGGGTGCGGGTCACGTAGGCGTCGCCCTGGTCGCGGTAGAACACGCTGGCTAGGCGCAGGTCGGCGGCCGGCAGCTGGGCCGCGGCCCGGGTTATCACGTCGCGCAGCTCGGTCTTGAGGTAGCTGATTTCGTCGCCCATCGAGCCGGTGGCGTCCACCACGAACATGACGTCGACCGGCGCGGCGGCACTGGCCGTGACGGCCACGGTGCGGGCGGCGGCTACTTCGTTGGGCTGCACCGGAGCCGGGGTAAACGTCTGGCCGCGGTACTCGACGGTAATCGGCAGCGGGTTGCTGGCGACCGGGGCGGCGCTAAACATCGTCGGAAACAGCTCGGCCTGGCCCTGCCGGTCGGTGACGGCGGCCGTAACCCCGGTAGTCGCCGGCGCGGAACCGATGCGCACCTGGGCACCGGCCAGCGGCTGCCCGGCCGCGTCGGTGAGCGTGAGGGTGTAGCGTTTGGTGGTGAAGAGCTGCCAGCGTCCTTGGTGCACCTGCCATTCCGGCTTTTGCGCCAGGGTCTGCCAGAAGCCCCAATTGCTCAGGTCGCGCCACTCCCCGGCCGTGATTACGCCCGCCGCAGGGGCCGAGCCGCCGCCGTTAGAGGGGCTGCCCGCGCCGGTGTAGGCAGCGCCAGCAGGACCGGCAGAGCCGGAATCGTCGTAGGCGCTTTGGCAGGCCGGCAGCGCCAGGGTGGCGCCGCAGACCGCAACAAGTAAAGTTATCCGCATCGTGCTGGGGGATTGGGTGCTAGTTGCTAGCAGGAGCCCCGGTGCCCGCGGAACGTTGCAAGCACCCGCGGCTAACTTTCACCCGCCCCCGGGGCTACGCCGCCACCACGTCGGTGACTTTGCGCAGGTCGCTGCTGACTTTCTGCACAAACTCCAGCTGCTCCAGCAACAGGCGCTCCTCCCCGGCCGGCGCGGGTTTGGGCGCGGGCGCCGGCGGCACCGGGGGCAGCGGGGCCAGCTCCGGCATCTCGTCGGGCGGCTCCAGCTTGCGCAGGCTTTCGGTCAGCAGCATCAAGGACTGGCGCACGGGCTTGAGCAGCTCGGCCGGCCGGCCGGGCAGCGTGCCGCCGCGCGCCGCCGCGGCCAGCGTGGCAATGTTCGACGACAAGATCAGGTTCAGCACCACGAACTGGTGCACTTCGGCCTCGTGGCGCTGCTTGCTTTTGGGCTCGGAGAGCATGCGCTGAAACGCGGCGGCGAGGTTGGCCGAACTGATGTACACGTCCTTGCGGGCCAGCTTGTAGTCGGTAAGGCTGAGCGTGCCGCCGGCCAGATACTCGCCCAAGCGGTGCAGGTAAAACCGGTTGGCCCGCAGCACGTCGCGCATGTAAGTGGTCAGTTGCTCCGATTCCCAGCGCGGGAAGAGCACGTAGCCGGTGGTCAGGGCAATGGCGCAGCCGATAACCGTGTCGAGGACGCGCTCTTCGATGACGGCCACGTAACGAATGCCCAGGAAGTGGAACATGATGACCAGAAAGGGCGTCAGAAACGTGACCATCACCACGTAGTTGAGCCGCTGGAAGCTGTAGGCCGTTATCATAAACACCAGCAGGAAGCCGAACTGCACCAGCTGGTTAGGCACTAGCCAGATGACGGCCACCCCGATCAGCCCGCCCACCAAGGTGCCCGTCACGCGCTGGATGTTGCGCTCCTTCGTGAGGCTGAAGCCGGGCTTGAGCATGTACACGGTGGTCATCACAATCCAGTAGCTGTGGTGCCCGCTTACTAGCAGCCGCGCCACCGCAAAGCCGATGATGGCCGCCACGCTCACCCGCAGCGCGTGCCGAAACGTGGCCGAGGTCATGGTGAGGTTGCCCAGCAGAATGTCCGGGCTCAGGGACTGGTGCGACACGAAGCGGCTGTAATCGGCTTCGGCGCCGCTGGCGGCGGGGACGCGGTAGGCCGGGTCGGTTTCGCGGCTGATGTCGGCCAGGCGCTGGTGCAGGTTGCGCAGCTGCACCAGAATCTTGCGCAACACCAAGTTGGAGCCCGGCTCCTCCTCCCCGATGCGGTCGATGCGGGCCTTGAGCTGCTCCAGCTCGGGCAGCCGGTCGTGGGGCGCGGCCGGGGCGCGGTTGGCCTGAATGGCGAGGCCCAGGTGGTCCAGCTCCACGGCCATCACGCGGATAAGCCGGGCCACGTCGGCCAGCACGCCGGTGTGGTTGAAGCGCTGGCGCAGGGCGGCGTAGTCGTAGTAGGTAGCTGTAATCTGCTCGTAGAGGTCCACCGCGTCGACGAAGGTCAGCACCAGGCGGCGGCCCGTACCGGTGGTTTCGCGCACAATCATGCGCGACTTGAACATCAGCTCCCGGGCCGCGTCCTGCTTTTCGCTCACCACCACCTGTTGCTGCACCAGCTGGCGGTAGTCGCGGTCGAGGCTGGTTTCGGGGTCGTAGAACTCGGCTTTGAGGCGCAGGTACTCGGCAATGGCGTGAATGCACTCCCCCAGGGCGCGCTGAGCCGGCCGGTAGGGCCGGATGCGGAAAAAGAGCAGGCACAGCAGCGTGTACCACACCCCGCCCAGCAGCACCAGCCCCGCGTAGCTCGCCAGTTCGGGCAGGCTCAGGTCGCGGTCCATGGTCAAGATCATGATGAGCAGCCCGGCCGAGCCGATGGCCCCGGCCCGGGCGCCGTACACCAGCAGCATGGTCAGGGCAAAGCTGAGCAGCAGAATTTCACCGCCGAGCACCCACACGTTCAGCCGGGCCACGCCGGTGAGCAAGGCCACCACAAACACCAGCGCCGTGCAGATCCACAGGCCGTTGCGCTTGTGCACCACCGGGCCGGGAATGTCGGTGAGGCTGGCGCACACGGCCCCGAGCGACACGGTAAGGCCCAGCTCGAACTGGCCGAGCTGGGCCATTAGTAAGGTGGGCAGCAAAATGCCGAGCGTGACGCGCAGGCCGTCGGCGAAATCTTGTCCGAAAAAGAAGTATTGGAAGGTGCGTTCGTGTCGGCGCATAAGCGGAGGCGGGCGGCGCGGGCCGGGCCCTAAACCCGTGCCTTAAACGCAACCGCGCCCGAACGTAACCAACGCCCGCCGAAAAAACCACCGGCGCCGGTGGGGCGGCCCCGACCAGCGCTGCCTCAGCTGTGCCGCGTTACCCGCCGCCGAAGCCGGTGCGCCGGGCGGCTCAGGAGGCGAAGCGCCCGAACGTGGCGGGGCGGTGGCAGTACCGTTCGGCGTCGAGCAGGGTTGACACGACCGGGGGGGGCGAGGCGGTCAGGGCCTGTAGCTCCATGCGCACGTCGTCGGTCAGGTGGCAGAGTACCAGGCTCATGCCGTGGCGGGCTAGTTTGTCGTGGTAATAGGCGAGCAGTTCGGCTGCGTCGGGCGGTAGGTGGTGGAGCTGGCTGCAATCCACCCATACGCTGGACTTGCCGCTGCGGGCGGCGCGGCGCAGGGCGTAGTCGAGCGTGTCTTCGCGCTCGAAGCTCGGCGGAACGTCGTCGGCCAGAATGAGCAAGTAGCTCTCGGGCAGAATTTCGCGGTAAACCTCCATAGTTCGTAGGTGCGGGTGCGGGAACAGGTAAGCAACTGTAACGGCGGCAGGAGGCGGGAGCGAGCTAATCAGATTACCAAACGACTTGTTATTATGCAAACCGTTCTTACTCTGATGCCTCTAAGATACGAATATGGTAGTATCACATTGCATTTTACTGCTTGATTTTTATCTACTTACCCTTTTCGCTGCGCAAACCCGCATTTGCGGACCAAGCCAGCTATAAAAGAATAGCGCAACAAAGTGAGCCGCTGCACCGGCTTCGCCGCAGCGGGCGCGGCGCACAGCGCTAAAACAAAATATCCTTGACCGGGACGGTTTTAGGCGGTAGCTCCGTTTCGCCGAGCATTTCGCGCAAGTCAATTTCGATGGTGCGGCACAGCGCGGTCATGGGCACGTCGTTCATCTGGTTTTCGAACGGGTTTTCGCTGGTGTGCCCCACCGATTCTATGGTGTTGAACACCCAGCTGATGAGCACCGAGAAGGGCACCGTGAGCCACACCAGGCCGGGCCCGAGTTGGTCAAATTCGCGCAACAGGCCCAGGGGCAACATCAGGGCAAACAGGCAAACAAACAGGAAGCTGTAGAAAGCGAACTGGCGCGGAAAAGGCGTGTTTTTGATCCGCTCGCAGCCGCCTTGCAGGTCGAACAGGCGCTCCAGAGTACGCATCATATTCACGTGCTGAAAGTCGTTGAGCAGGCCGCGCTCCTCGCGCAGGATGCGTAGCTCGGCCGCTTGGCGGCGTAGCAGGTGCGCCGCCGAATTGGCCCGCTGGCGCATAAACGCCGACTCTTCAGGCAGCAGAAACGGGGCCACGTCGGTGTCCCATAACTCGTCGCGTTGCAGGCGAAGCTGCAGGCGCAGGGCGTTGCACCAGGCAATGTGGCGGTAGATGATGCGGCGGTGGCGCTCCGTCAGCTCGGGGGCAGTGGCCGCGGGCTGCAGCGCGGTCAGCTCGGGCGCATCCACGCGGGAGGTGATGAACTCCAGCGTCTGAATGGCCCAGGTGCGGCTGGTGTTGACGATGCCGCCCCAGATTTGCCGGCCTTCCCAGAACCGGTCGTAGGAGCCGTTGTTTTTGAAGCCGATGTAGAAGGCCACCGCCGTGCCCAGCGTGGCCACCGGCTGCCAGGGAATGGCCAGATGGGTAAACCCACTGGTGTAAAACCAGCAGACAATCAGGTTATACAGCGTCAGAATGAGCACGCTGCGCCAAGCACTGCGCCAAATGATGCTCCATCGAAGGTTTTGCCGAATGTACATGCGAGGCACATACGTACGGAGGAGTAAATGAGTAGACGCACGAGGCCCAGGTGGAGAGGAGTTGATGCCCAGCCGGTCATCCTGAGCCTAAGCGAAGGACCTTCCTTTACCCTCGCACTAAACGATGAAGCGCAGCCACTAACGCCTAGACGTTAGCGGCCGTGCTTTTGCATTACCAGATGGGTCGTCTGCACTTCGTAGGCAGCAGCGGTACAAAGTTGAAGGAAGGTCCTTCGCTTAGGCTCAGGTTGCCGGGCGGGTTAGTCAAGTGCCCAGTCCTCTCCGTCCCTATTCCCCTTTCATCTGCCCAGCTCAATGCCCATGAGCTGCATGAGCTTGCTGGCGTTGAACTCGCGGCAGAGGCCGGGCGTGAGGCGGTAGTCGAAGCGGATTTCGTCGCCTACGATGTCGCTGTTGAAGCTGTAGTTGGTCACGAAGCCGGGCAGCTCCCCGGCCAGGTCGCCCAGCTCCAGGTCGTGGGTGCTGACGAGGCCGCTGGCGGGCCGGCGGTGCAGCTGCCGGATGAGGCCGCGGGCGCCGTCGTGCCGGTCGCGGGAGTTGGTGCCCTTCAGGATTTCGTCGAGCAAGTAGAACACGGGCTGGCCAGCGGCCGTCAGGTCGAGCAGTTGGCGCAGGCGCTTGAGCTCGGCGTAGAACGACGACGTGCTTTCGGCCAGGTTGTCTTGGGTGCGCATGGCCGTAAACAGCTGCAGCGGCCCGATGCGCAACGCGGCGGCGCACACCGGCCCGCCGGCCAGGGCCAGTACGGCGTTGACGCCGATGGTGCGCAGAAACGTGGTCTTGCCCGACATATTGGAGCCCGTTACCAGCCCGGTGTGCCCCGGACCGGCGGTGGCAAAGTCGTTGGCCACGCGCCCGGCGCTAAAAATGAGCGGGTGGGCCAGCGCCGTGGCCTCGAAGGTCAGCGGCGCAGCTACCAGCGCGGGCACGGCCCAATCGGGGTGAGCGTACTGCACGGCGGCGAGGCTGCCGAGGGCTTCTACTTCGGCCACCACTTCCAGCCAGGGCTCCAGCCGGCCGCCGAGCTGCCGCTTCCACCGCTCCAGCCGCCACATCCAGAAGAAGTCCCACATCAGCAGGTTGTTGGCGAAGAAACCGGCCAGGGTACTCCAGCGCAAGGAGAAATTCTGGGCAATGCCGGCCAGCCGGCCCACGTAGGCCGAGGCCGGGGCGCCGTGGGCCAGCAGCACCTGGCGCAGCGCCACGAGGCGCGGGGCGGCGCTTTCGCGCTGTTCCAGGTGGCGCAGCTGGTCGCGGTAGGCGCGCAGCACGTCGTACATGTCCATGCAGCGCTCAAACACTTCGTCGCGCTCCTGCCGGAATCGGTAGTTGACGGCGTACATCAGCAGCACCGGCACAGCGGCCAGCCAGCCCGAGGAGCCCGTCAGCCAGGCGGCAATGCCCAGAATAGCTAGCGGAGGCAGCACTGGCAGCAGGGCCAGCACCCAGCCGCGGCCCTGGTAGAAGTCGGGCGCGTGCATCCAGGCCAGGAAGGGCCGCGGGTCGTCGGATTGCTTCGGAAATTGCCGGGCGCGGGCCTGCCAGTGCTGCCGCCAGCCCAGGTCGGCGGCCAGTTCGGCCACGGCGGCCTGGCGCGGCTCCAATTCGGCTACCTCGGCCGGGGCCTGCAGCCAAACGGCCAGCCGGTCCTGGCCCAGGCGGGAGGTGGCGCGGCTCACCAGCTGAAACAAGGAGTGCGGACCGAACACGTCGAGGTCGGCGGTGTAGGGGTGCGCGGGGTCTTGGTAGCGCTGGCCCGCGTCGAAGCCCGTGAGCTTACCGGCCAGGCGGTCTAGCTCTTCCTGATTGATGAGGCGCAGCAGCTGACGCTGGCGCAGCTCGTAGCCCACGCGGCCGTGCCAGCGCATCACCAGCATGAAGATGACGTAGGCACCAAGCAACCAGCCGAAAGCCACCAGGTTTTCGTCGTGCCGAAACAGCCACCACGCCCCGCCCGCCCCGGCCAGAAACACGGCCACCCGCAGCCAGCCGATGAGGCTGTGGCGGCCGGCAAAGTGCCGCTGCTCGGCGGCGTAGGTGGCGAGGTTATCGGTGAAAATGTCCTGCGGCGCGACGGTCAGCGGGCGGATGGTATTGGCAATGGGCATAGGGCAAAGAAAGCGGCTAGCGGCCGGAGACTACCGGGCGGGCCAGGCGGCGCAAGGGACTCCCGGGCTTGAGGTAAGGCTGCAGCTCGGCCAGGGTAAGCGTCGGCGCAAAGGCTCCGTTCCAGTTTTTGAACATGAAGTGCGACATGCCCTCGTATTCCACGCTGTACGTCAGCGCCACGGCGTCTTCCAGCAGGATCAGGTCGGCCTCCGCGGCTTTGCCCTGCGTGACGTGCTGCTGGCGCAGGCCGGCCAGGTCCTCGCCCATGTCTTCGCCGCTGAAGCGCTGGGAAAAGTCCGGCAGGTAGTCACGGATTTGGCGCTGCAGCGAACTGTCGCAGGCAGCTATAAACCGCGGCAGCAGCTCCGGGCGGATTTCGTCGGTCAGGCTGAGGCCGCGGCCGGTGCGCAGGTCGAGGGTGGCGTACTGCACGCGGCCGGTGATGTTGGCGCCCACCATCTCGTCGTACCAGTTGAGGCTCAGCAGTCCAAAGCCGTTGTAGGTCACAGTGTAATTCGACGGGCCGTCGTAGCCGCCGGAGTCGCCGCGCCGGTGCTCGGCCCGCACTTGTTGCAGCTCGGCCCGCGTCAGGCCGCCCGTGACGTACTCCAGGGTAAACCAGTTGCTGAGCAGCTTGGTCACGGCCGCATCGGGCACCGTCACGACGGGCACCTTGAACTCGCCCAGCTCGGTGCGGTAGCTGATGCGGGCGGCCAGCGGCGGCACGTCGTCCGCCGCTTGGTAGCGGCGCAGCGTCACGGGCAGCCGGCGGCGGCCCTGGGCGTCTTGCCAGCTGCCCTGCAGCGTGCCGTTGGCCGCGGGCCGGAGCGAAAATAAGCCGGTGGAAGCGGCCGGGGTCTTGGCCCCCGCGGCGGCCACCGATTCGCGCAGCAGCCAGGTGCCGGCCGTGGTGCGGCGGCCGCGCAGCTGTAGCTCCCCGCCGCGCCGCAGGTAGTAGTAGCTGCCCGTCCAGGCCGTGTCGCCGGCCACGGGGCGCAGGCGCAGCCACACGGCGTACTCGCCGACGGTGCCGGCGTAGAGCTGCGGCGCCGCAACCGGAGCGGTCTGGGACCAGGCGCGTCCGGCCGTCCACAGATTGAGCAGAGTGAGGACCAATAGCCCGAAGATGCCAGCTGAGGCTCGGCGCGTAATTTCTGAGTAAGCAGCCACGGTAACGCGTGAATAGACCGGTAAAGCTACTCACGGCCAGCCCTAGCTTCGGCCGAACGCAGCCTCAAACGGCTCGGATGCTTTGCTTACATGCCCGCCACCTTTCCCGGTGAATGCCGGAGCCTGCGTGCCCCAATCGGACCAGGCCCACTACACAGGCGGCGCCGGTCGAAGCAACTCCCCCGTTTCGTTGGAGGGAATTTGCTTTGACCGGCGCCGCCGGGCGTTCTTTTGGCAGGCTATTCACGTGGCAAGCCGCTCCCTTATGCTCCGGAAAAAGCTTGGTGGCTGCCAGCCCTTGCTAACTGCTGAAGCAGAATGGACGAAACCTAACCGCCTACTCTTCCTTGGCCAGCCCGCGGTCGGCGGGACCGTTCACCAGCTCGCCGTAGGCCGTGAAGCGGGAGCCGTGGCAGGGACAGTCCCAGCTTTTCTCCTCGCTGTTCCAGTGCACCACGCAGCCCAGGTGCGGGCAGATGGCCGAGCACTTGTGCGTCTGGCCTTGCGGGTCGCGGTATACGGCTACTTTGCTCAGGCCGCTGCGCAGCACGGCGCCCGTGCCGGGCTCGATGTCCTCCTCGCTGGCCACGTCGCCGCCGGTGATGAGGTCGGTGTATTCGGCGGCCACGTTCACGTTTTCCTTCACGAACTCCTTGACCGCCGAGGGGTGGGCCGATACGCGGCCGGGGTCGTAAAGCTTGGCCCAGGGGTTGTCGCGGCCCAGCACGAGGTCCGTCACAATCATAGCGCCGAGCGTGCTGTGCGTCATGCCGTGGCCCGAGTCGCCGGTGATGACGTAGATGTTGCCCGCGTCGAGCGGGTTGCGGCCGGCGTAGCCCAAGGAGTCGACGGGCTCCATCACCTGCCCCGACCAGCGGTACTCCACCTGCTGGGCGGAGGGGAAGTTTTCGCGCGCCCATTCCTCTAGGCAGCGGAACCGCTCGGCGTAGTCGTCCTCCTGCCCGGTTTTGTGGTCTTCGCCGCCCACGATGAGCAGGTCGTAGGCGTCGCCGCTGCCGGCGGGCTCGTGCACTTCCTGCAGACGGATGTAGTGGTACGGGTCGGGCGTGTCCCAGTACAGGGCCTTGGTTACTGAGCCCTTCGGCACCCGGAAGGCCAGCGCGTAGGTGCGGTAGGGGCTCTGCTTGGTGTGCATCACCACCCGGTCGTTGAAGGGCGTATTCGTGGCCACCACAATGTGCTTGGCGCGAACTTCCAGCCCGCCGTCCGTCACCACGCGGGTGTGGCGGCCGCTGTGCACTTCCTTGGCGCGGGTGTGGGTGAAGATGCGTCCCCCGCCCTGCTCGATGGCCCGGGCCAGGCCCACGGCGTAGCGCACCGGGTGAAACTGCCCCTGGTCCGGGAAGCGCAGGCAGTCCCCGGAGCGGAAGCCGCGCACGCCCGCGTCGGGCAGGCGCTGCACGCCCGTGAGGCCGGCGCGGTGGGCGGCCTCTAGCTCGTCGGCCAACTCCTGCGGGTCGCCGTCTTTGGGGAGAAACAGGTAGCCGTCGAGGCGGGTGAAGTCGCAGTCGATGTTTTCGTTCTGGGCAATGGCTTCGATGCGGGCAATGGCTGCGCCGTGGCTCTGGGCCGCCAGCCGGGCGCCGTCCTGCCCGAAGAGCCTTTCGAGGTGGTAGTACCGGTCGTCGAGGGCGTTGGAGAGGTGGGCGGTGGTGCGCCCCGTCTCGCCCGACACGATTTCGCCGTCTTCCAGCAGCACCACGCGCTGGCCTTCGCGGGTGAGCAGGTAGGCCGTGGTCAGGCCGGCCAGCCCCGCGCCGATAACCACCACGTCGGCTTCGGTCGATTCGGGGAGGGCGGGAAACGAGGGCCGCTCGGCGGTGGCTAGCCAGGAGGTGTTGTGGGCGCCGGAAGTCTGGTCGGGAGTCTGCATAAGGCCGCGGGTGGTTGGTTGTGTGGCCTTAGCTTACGCCCGACGGCGCCGCAGGATATAGCCGAGGTTAAGGGCGGGCCGCCGGCGCACCCCTATTCGCGCCCGCCGACCGGCCACCACGCCCGGACCGGGCAGACCACCCGGCACCAGCCGGGCGTGGCCTGGTAGCCGCCCCCTATCAGCCTCTAGCCGCCGGCGTCTTCCCCGGGTTTGGGCAGCGGAATTTCGATGCTGATGGTGGTGCCGCGCCCGGGCATGGAGCGGATGGTGAGCTGCCCGGCCAGTAGGCCCACGCGGTTGCGGATGCCGGCCAAGCCAATGCCGCCGCGCTTCTGGGTGGCCATTTCCACGTCGAAGCCCACGCCGTCGTCTTCCACGCTCACGTGCAGCTGCGGGCCCTGCGGCTCCACGTAGATGAAGGCCTCGCGGGCCTCGGCGTGCTTGATAACGTTGTTGAGCAGCTCCTGCACGATGCGGTACACGGCCGTTTCGAGCAGGATGGGCAGGGCGGCGGGCAGCTCGCCCACGCTCAGGTGCACGTCGAGGTTTTGCTTGGGAATGCGCTTGCAGAGCTCTTCCAGGGCCGTTTTCAGACCAAAGTCCTCCAGAATGTTCGGCGTCAGCTCGAAGGAGATGGTGCGCGTCGATTTGATGGCCTCGTTGAGCAGGCCCAGCGCCGCCGCGCGGTGCCCTTCCTCCACGGGCTGGTTGTAGAGGTGGAGCTTGGCCGCGTACAGCAGCTGGCCCACGCCGTTGTGCAGGGCTTCGGCTATGCGTTTCCGCTCGTCCTCCTGGGTGTGCATGATGGCGCTGAGCACTTCCTTTTCGCGCTGCAAGCGCAGGCCGGTGGCTTCCTCCATCAGGCGGTTGCGCTCGGTCACGTCGCGAATGACGCCGAGCACGCCGGCCACGGTGCCGGCCGCGTCGCGCAGGGGCACAAAGGCCGCGTCGAAGAAGCCCGCGCGCCGGCTGAAGGCCACGTTGTAGTAGGTTTGGGTTTCGCCGGCCAGGGCCCGGCGCAGGATGTCGCGGTTGCGCGGCACATTCACGAAGGGCAGGGCCTCAAAAATCACCTGCCCGAGTACGGCCTCGCGCTGCACCAGCAGGTACTGCTCCATCAGGTAGTTCCACTCCGTCACGCGCAGCTCCGCGTCGAAGGCCATGATACCCTCCTGGATGTTCGACACCAAGCCCTGCAGAAAGGCCGCGTCGGCGGCTAGGCGGGTGTTGGCCTGGTGGGTTTCGGTCACGTCGATGCCGAAGAGCACGCCGCTCTGCTTTTCTTCGTCGAAGAAGCCGTAGTTCTGAAAATAAGCCTGCTCCCCGCCCCGATTGGGCGGCTCGCCCACAAACTGCACCTCCTCGCCCGTCAGCAGCCGTTCGATGTAGGGGCGCAGCTGCGGGTAGGCCTCGAACACGTTGCGGCCGGCAATGGCGTTGTCGGCCACGCCGAGGCGGCGCAGGCCGGCGCCCACCACCTCCTGCAGCGTCCCGTCGGCCCCCACGCGCGACAGCACCACGGGAATGGTGGTGAGGATGTGGTCGAGCAGGCGGTTTTTGGAGTTCAGTTCTTCCTGGGCGTGGCGGCGCTCCGTCACGTCGCGCACGAGGCCGGTCAGGCGCTGGGGCCGGCCCGCCTCGTCGTAGTGCACCTGCCCGCTGGCGGCCACGTGGCGCACCGAGCCGTCGGGACGCACAATGCGGTGCTCGAGTTCGAAGGGCACCCCGTCGCGAATGGTGGTGGTCAGCGCCCGGGTTACGGCCGCCGCGTCAGCTGGGTGCACGGCGTCGCGAATAGCGTCGAAGCTCAGGCGGCGGTCTTCGTAGGGGCGGCCGAAAATGGTTTGGGTGCGTTCGTCCCAAAACAGCTCGTCGCTCTCAAAGCTCCACTCAAACACGCCCATGTGCGAGGCCTGCAGGGCCAGGCGCAGGCGCTCCTCGCTTGCGCGCAGGCGCAGGTTGGCCCGCCGAAACTCGGTGATGTCGCGCACCACGCCGGCCACGCGCTCGGGCTGGCCGTGGGCGTCGTAGAGGGCCTGCCCGCTGATGCGCACGTAGCGCAGCTCGGCGCCGCCGGGGCGCAGCACCCGCGCGTGCAGCGAAAAGGCCAGCCGGCTTTGCAGGCTGAGCTGAATCTGCCCGACCACGCCAGGCAAGTCGTCGGGGTGCAGCAGGGCGCTGAACTCGGCGGCAGGGTAGCGCCCCGGGCCGGCCGCACAGCCGAAGATTTCGGCCGTGCGGGCGTCGACGGTGACTTTCTGCTGCTGCGGTTCCCACAGGCCCACGCCCATGTTGGCCGCGCTCAGGGCCGTGCGCAGCTGCTCTTCGCTTTCGCGCAGGCGTTGCTCGGCCAGGCGGCTGTGGGTCACGTCGCGCAGCACCCCGCTCATGCGCACGGGCCGGCCCGCTTCGTCGTGCATCACCTGCCCGTTGGCACACACGTGGTGCACCTCGCCGTCGGGGTGCACCACGCGCACCTCCACGTCGAGCAGGCCGTCGCCGGTGGCCGCCTGCTGCAGGGCCGCGGCAGCCCGTTCCCGGTCGGCGGGCAGCACCACGGCCATCAGCTCGTCGAAGGTCAGCTCGTTGCCTTCCGAAGCGAGGCCAAACATGCGCCGGCCCCGCGCGTCGACGTAAAACAGCTGGGTGTCGAAGTTCCAGATGCCGATGCCCATGTCGGCGGCCAGCACGGCCGTTTTCAGGCGGGCTTCGCTTTCCTGCAACTGCCGGGCGGCTTGCTTCTTCTCGGTCACGTCCTGCACCACGCCGGTCATGCTCAGGGCCTGGCCGGCGGCGTCGTAGCTCACCTGCCCGCTCGAGACGATGTAGCGCACCGCGCCGTCGGGGAGCACCACGCGCTGGTCCATTTCCACCGGGCGGTGTTCGGCCACGGCCTGCTGCAGGGCGTCTTCCACCCGCGCCCGGTCGTCGGGGTGCAGCAGGGCGCGAATGTCGGGGAAGGTGAGCCGGGCCCCGTCGACGGGCAAGCCGAACATGCGCCGGGCCCGCTCGTCGAAGAAGACCTCATCGGTCACGAAATTCCACTGGGCCACGCCCAGCTCGGCGGCTTGCAGGGCGGTGCTCAGGCGGGTTTCGCTTTCCTGCACGCGCTGCTCGCCCAGGCGGCGCTCGGTCACGTCGCGCCAGCACACGTGGGTGAGCAGGGGCTGGCCGGGCAACTCGATGGGCGTGAGCACGCCTTCCACCCAGATTTCCTCGCCCGTGAAGCGCGTCATGAGCACTTCCCAGCGCAGGGAGCCTTCGCGGCGGGCAATTTCCACGTTGTCGGCAATCCACTCGGCCGTGCGCTTGCCGTTGGGTTGCACCGCGGGCGTGCACACGTCGGCGGGCTGGCCCACCAGCTGCTCGCGCCGCGCGGCCCCGATGATGCCCAGCGCGGCGGCGTTGGCGTCGACGTAGCGGCCGTCCTGCAGCAGCAGCATGCCGTCGGCGCTTTGCTCGAACACGGTACGGAAGCGCTGCTCACTTTCGCGCAGGCGCTGGTCCCGGCGCTTCTGCTCGGTGATGTCGCGCCAAACGGCGTGCAGCAACGCTTCCCCGTCGACGCGCACGGGCGTCAGCACCACTTCCTGCCAGATATCCTCGCCCGAGAAGCGGCGGCACAACCACTCGAAGCGGTGCGAGCCGCTGCGCTGGGCGGTTTCCGCGCTCTGCGCCAAGCGCTGCAGCGAGGGCGTGCCGTCGGGCTGCAGCTCCGGGGAGAGCAGCAGCGCCGGCTGGCCGATGAGCTGCTCTCCCCGGGTGGCGCCGAGCATGGCCAGCGCGGCGCGGTTGCAGTCGACAAACACAAACTCGCGCAGGAGCACGGCCGCGTCGGCGGAATCGTGAAATAGGGTGCGGAATTTCTGTTCGCTGGCGGCCAAGTCCTGCACGGCTTGGCGGCGGGCGTTGTCGTCGGAAAAGGCGAGGCGGCAGCAGTAGTCGCCCGCGGGCTGCAGCAGACGCACGCCTTCGAGCAGGGCGAAAAACGTGCTGCCGTCGGCGCGCTGCATTTCTAGTTCGCAGCTCTGGCGCGCGTCGGTGGTCAGTACCCGCTGCAAAAAGCTGTAGAAGTGCGTGCGCTCGTCGCCGACGGGCACGTAGCGGACCAGGCGCCGGCCCACGGCCGTGGCGCGGGCAGTGCCCAGCAGCTGGGTGGCGCGCAGGTTGAGCTGCTGCACCACGCCCAGCGCGTCGAGGGTGCAATAGCCCACCGGGGCGAATTCGAAGAGGTCGATGTACTGCTGGTAATACGCCTCGCGCTCCACCTGGGTGCTGAGCAGCTCCTCGTACTGCATTTCCAGCTCGATCTGGTGAGTTTGCAGCTCCTGCACCAGCCGGCGCACGTCGGCCGGGGTCAGGCTATTGATGTCGGTGGTGACGAGGCCGCGGCGCGTTTCGGCCTGGGCGCGCAGCTCCTCCATGCGGCGCCGCACCGCGTCGAATTCGTCCGGGGTCTGCTCCATAGCGGGTCACGGGTCTTACAGAAATAGGCCAGAAATACGTACGGCGGCGCAGTCCGGTGGTTAAAGGTACGGAAAAGGGTTCCGGTGGAGGGGCCGGGTTTCGGCCGGCAGCCAGCCAACCGTGGACGCCAGCAGTAGCGCCTCCTCCGCCGTCCTTGCGAGCGAAGCGCGGCCATCCTTCCGCTAGTAGCACGACGCTGCAGCTGGCAGAAACCGAAAACCCATTCGGACGCAACCGGCCCCGCCGGAAACCTGCAGACGCGGGGTTTCGGGCGGGGCCGGTTGTAGTTTCTGTCAGTGGTGACGTTTCTGCTCCCAGAGGAAAAATTGCTTCGTGGTGCCTGCTCGCAATGACGGGCGGTGTAGCCTTTTGCTGCCCCTATTCCTCGATGCGGCTCACGCCCAGCAGCAATTGCCCGGTTTGGGCGCCGGCACTGGTAATGTTGCGGCCGTAGAGCTGCAGGCGCCGCTCGCCCAAGTCGGCGAAGTGGGTGCTGATGGTCAGGTCATCGAAGCCCTGGCCGGTTTCCAGGAGTTGGCCGATGGCTTGCTGCAGCTCGGGCAGGCGCCAGGCGCCGCGGTTGAGCTGGGTCAGGGGCTGGCCTTTCGCCTGGTCCACCTCCACCCCGAAGGCCTGAGCGAAGGGCCGGTTCACGGTGAGCACGCGGCCTTCGCGGTCGAGCACCAGCAGCGGCTCGCGCAGGTTCTCGATGATGCTTTCGGCGAAGGCGGTGCTGGCCTTGAGCTGCTCCTCCAGGGTTTTGAGGGCGGTGATGTCGATGAAGGTAATGACGGCCCCGCTGATGTAGTTGTCGAGGGTGCGGTAGGGCAGGATGCGCATGGCAAACCACTCGCCGTTGTGGGTCTGAATGTTCGTTTCCACGCTCACCAGCCGGTCGAGCACCTGGCGCACGTCGTTGACCAGGCCCTCGTAGCGCAGGTTGGATGCGAAGTGCGTGATGGGCCGGCCCAGGTCGGTGGGCAACAGGCTGATGATGCGCTCCACCGGCGGGGTGAAGCGCTTGATGACCATGTCGTTGTCGAGGAAGATAGTGGCAATGGCGGTGGCGTCGAGCAGGTTTTTCATGTCGTTGGCCGCCTGGCTCAGCTCCTCCGTCTTGTGCAGGTACTGCACGTTCAGGGTCATCAGTTCCTCGTTGAGGCTCTGCATTTCCTCCTTGTTGGTCATGGCCTCCTCGTTGGTGCTCTGCAGCTCCTCGTTGGCCGACTGCAGCTCCTCGTTGGTGCTCTTGAGCTCCTCCAGGGAGCTTTCCATTTCCTCCACGGTGGTTTGCAGCCGGTGCTTGGTGTACTGCAACTCCTTTTCCAGGGCCACCACCACCGAGTCGCGGGTGAGGCTTTCCTGGGCCTGGGCCTGCTTGCGCTGGCGCTTGGAGGTGGGCATTTCCTCGAACACGACCAGCAGCAACCCGGCCAGGGCCTCGGGCGAGTCGAGGTACTTCACCGAAATGCGCATGAGCTGGTAGCCGCCCTCGGTGCGCAGCTTCACGCCCTCCACCGTCACGTCTTCGTGCTGCAGGTGGGCCCGGTGCACGGCCCCGCTCAGCTCGAAGCCCAGCTCCTCGCGGGCCATGTCGAACACGTTCATGGCGCCCAGGCCGGGGGCGGGCTCCAGGTAGCGGCCGGTGCGCCCGTTCACGAACAGGATTTCGCCCTTGTTGTTGATGACCACGGCCGGCGGCGCAAACGTGCGCAGCAGCATTTTCTGAATCAAGGTCACGAACAGACTTTCCTTGCGGGGCAACGGATTGGTCATAACAGGCGGAGTAAGCACGGGCAGGGCCGATGCCTGGCGCGACAGTGAAAACGTGAAATTTGAAATCCGGGCCAGGGAGTAGGCCACGTCGTTGCGGCGCGAAATCTTCCACTTCACGTCCAGGGGCGTAAACAGCGCCTGAAAGCCCGTCATGTTCTCCGAGGGGCCCAGAAACAGCAGCGCCTCGGAGTTCAGGGCGTAGTGAAACACCGGCAGCAGGTTGCGCTGCAACTCGCTGCTCAGGTAGATGAGCAGGTTGCGGCACACCAGCAGGTCAAGCTTGATGAAGGGCGCGTCCTTGTTGATGTTGTGCAGGGCGAAGACCACCACGTCACGCACTTCCTTGCGGATGTGGTAGCCGCCCTCCACCGGCGTGAAAAAGCGCTTGAGCCGGTCCGCGCTGACGTCGGCCTCGATGTTGGTGGGGTAAAACCCGGCGCGGGCGTAGTCGATGCCCTCGGGGTTGATGTCGGTGGCGAAAATCTGCAGCTTCAGGTAGTGGTTGGGCAGCTGATCCAAGCACTCCTGCAGCACCATGGCCAGGGTGTAGGCCTCCTCGCCGGTGGAGCAGCCCGGCGCCCACACCCGCACCACCGAGTCCACCGCCTTTTCGCGCAGCAGCGGCATGAGGTAGCCCTTCAGCACCTCGAAGGCTTCCGGGTCGCGGAAAAACTTGGTTACCCCGATAAGCAGCTCCTTGAACAGCAGCTCCACCTCGTGGGGGTTGTCCTGCAAAAAGCGCACGTACTGCGAAAAGTCGCGGATCTGGTGCGCGTTCATGCGCCGGTCGATGCGCCGGAACACGGTGTTGCGCTTGTAGAGCGAGAAGTCGTGGCCGGTTTGGGTGCGGATGAGCAGGAAGATTTTCTGCAGGGCGTTGGCCGGGCGCGTCTCCCCGCTGCGAAACGAGCCGTGGGGCCGCTCCAGCACCGGCTGCTGGGCGTACTCCAGCAGCTTGGCCGGCAGCTCCTCGGCCGGTAGCACGTAGTCGATAAACTCGGTGGCCACGGCGGCGCGGGGCATGGCGTCGTACTCGGCCGTTTCGGGCTCCTGCGCCATTACCATCCCGAAGTTTTCCATCACCATCTTCAGCCCCACCACCCCGTCGGAGCCCATGCCCGAGAAGATGATGGCCACGGCCCGCTCGCGGGCGTCTTTGGCCAGGCTCTGCAAAAAGAAGTCGATGGGCAGGCGGTGGCCCGGCGCCTGGGTGGGCGCGGTGAGCGTGAGCGTGCCCCCGACCAAGCTCAGGTCTTTGTCGGGGGGCAGCACGTACACCGTGTTGGGCCGCGGCTTCAGGCCGTCTTCGATTTCGTAGACCAGCATGTTGGTGAACTGCTGCAGCACTTCGGGCAGGTGGCTGCGCTGGTTGGGGGCCAAATGCACCACCACCACGAAGGCCATGCCCGAGGTGGGCGGCAGGTTTTGGAAAAACCGCTCCAGCGCCTCGATGCTGCCCGCCGAACCGCACAAGGCCACGATGGGAAACCGCTCGACCGGGTCGAGGGAGGCGCGCACAAGCACCCCCGGGTCGGCGTCGAGGTCGTCGGCGGCGGGGTCGTTTTCGTCGCTGACAAAGGGCTCCGACGACAGCTGGCTGTTGTCGGGACGGGCAGGACCGTGGGGGCCCTGGGGCAGCAGCTCCGGGGCGTGGTCAGCAGTAGGATCGGTCATGAAAGCGGGGTGCCCGGCCGGAACCCGGAGCAGCAGGCGGTACACGAATAGCGGCGCCTTCCGGCCGCGGCCACGCCGGAAAGCTACTCCAAAGGTACTCCCCCGGCGACGAAACCGGGCAGCCGGGAGTAGCGCTGGCCACTTTCCGGCAGCTATGCCAGCCACTTTTCACCGCCTGCGTATAGCAAGGATACCAACCTGCCACCGCGCCGGCCGCGGCGCGTGTCTTCCACCTCTCATTTTCCTTGCCCGTGGACGAACAACCCAGCCTCATCGTCATCGGCACGTCGGCGGGCGGCATGCTGGCGCTGACGCGCCTGGTGGCGCAGCTGCCCGCTACCCTGCCCGCGGCCGTGCTCGTGGTGCAGCACCTCTCGGTCAATTCCACGGGCCAGTACCTGGTGGAGCGCCTGGCCCAGCACACCACCATGCAGTGCCACCTGGGCACGCACCACCAGCCCCTGCTGCCCGGCCACTTGTATCTGGCCCCGCCCGACCGGCACATGCTCGTCAAGGACGGGCACATCCTCATCACCAAAGGCCCCCACGAAAACCACTACCGACCGGCCGCCGACGCGCTGTTTCGCTCCGCGGCGGCCTCGCACGGGGCCCGCGTCATCGGGGTGGTCCTCACCGGCATGCTGCACGACGGCACGGCCGGAATGGAGTTCATCAAGCGCGCCGGCGGCATCACCGTGGTGCAAGACCCCCACGACGCGGAATTCTCCAGCATGCCCGAAAGCGCCTTGCGCAACGTGCAGATCGACCACGTGGTGCCCATCGACCGAATGGGCCAATTGCTCCAGGAGCTGGTGCAGCAGCCGCTGGCGGTCCTGGCCCCGGTGCCCAATGATATTGTACTCGAAGCCTCAATTGCCGAACGTGTGGTGGGAACCGTCGACGAAGTCAGCCAACTCGGGCACCAGGTGCCCCTCACCTGCCCCGACTGCGGCGGCAGCCTTTGGGAAATGGAGCACGGCGAGGTGCACCGCTACCGCTGCCACACCGGCCACGCCTTCACCGCCGACAGCCTGATGGCCTCCACCCAGCACCACCTGGAGGAAAGTATGTGGGTGGCGCTGCGCATGCTGGAGGAGCGCAAGAACCTGTTGGCCACCATGGCCCGCCGGGGCCCGGCGCCAGGCGCCGCCCTGCAGGAGCAGCGCGTGGAGGAACTCAAAACCCACATCGACCGGCTGCGGCAGTTTCTGCTCAACGGCGCCGTGGGCGGCCCCCGCGCCGACGTGCGCAACACCGTGGCCCAGGACGGCCCCGCAGAGCAGATCGACGGCGTGCAGTAAGACCGGGTTTGGGGCTTTTCCGCGGCGCGGCCTTCGACGCGGGTCCAACCTTCTCACGGTCTTCTCGGAACGGAACTACGGCGGAGCTTACTCAGCTGCGGGCGGCCGCAACTCGCGCTGTCGAGTCGTCAAAAGCACGTACGGACTCCATCCGAATTAACTACCAAAAACGACCATTCAAGCTCCTCAGTGGGCTTTTTTGGCCGTTTTTCCTTGTCCAGCCGGCAGGGCAGTGGCGTAACAGGAGCAGTTCCTTTTCCTAACCCACAACCAACCAGCAAGAAGCTATGGCCAATAACCAGAACCAGCGCGGGGGCAGCTCGGAGCAGCACTCGCAGGCCGGCAAGAAAGGCGCCGAAGCCAAGAACAGCCAAAGCGGCAACCAAGGCGGTAACAAGGGCGGCGGCCAGGGCGGCACTAGCCAACGCGGCTTCGCCGGCATGGACCCCGAAGAGCAGCGCCGTATTGCTGCTGAAGGCGGCAAAGCCTCGCACGAAAGCGGCCGCGGCCACGAGTGGACCTCGGCCGAAGCCCGCGAAGCCGGCCGCAAAGGCGGCGAAGCCTCCGGTGGCGGCAACCGCGGCGGAGGCAACCAGGGCGGCCGTTAGGACCCATCCGCCGGGCTCCCGGGCCCTACAAGACAAAAGCCCTGACCGCATGGTCAGGGCTTTTGTCTTGTAAGGGTCGGTAGCGGCTCACACCAGCAGGCCGTTTTCCATGGCGTACTTGATGAGCGCGGCCGTGTTTTTGGCCTGGGTTTTCTCGATAATGTTCTGCCGGTGCGTCTCGATGGTACGCTTGCTGGTGAAGAGCTTGTCGGCAATTTCGGCGTTGGTTAGGCCCTCGGCAATGAGCTTGAGCACCTCTGTTTCGCGGTTGGAGAGGTCGGAAGGCTTCTTGGTGCCCGGCGCGGCCGCAGTGGCCGGCCCCTGCACCAGCTTGCTGAGCAGGCTGAGCCCGATTTCGGTGCAGAGGAAAGCCTTGCCGGCCGCCACCGTGCGAATGGCGTACACGATTTCCTCCTTGCTGGCATTCTTCAGCACGTAGCCCAGCGCGCCGGCTTCCAGTACTTGGTGCACGTACTTCTCGTGGTCGAGCATGCTCAGGATGAGCACCCGCACCTGCGGAAACTGCTGGCGCAGCAGCGGCACGGCCTCAAAGCCCGACATCTCGGGCATGTTCAGGTCCATCAGCACCACGTCGGCCGGGGTGTCGGGCAGCATGTCGAGCAGCTCGCGGCCGTTGCGTGCCTGCCCCACCACCTGAAAATCGGGCACATCGGCCAACAGGGCCTGAATTCCATCGCGGATGATGGTGTGGTCGTCGACGAGCAGGAGGCGGGTCATAGGCTAGGCAGTAGAGCGAGTAAACCGGGATGACAACATAAACGCCAAACGCCCGCACTTGTCTTGGTTGGCCCGCAGATTCAGCACTTGCACGAGGCAGTTAGGTATCCGCCCGCTTAAGCTCAGTATAAATACCTAAGCACAAAATGGCAACTAATCCCGGTGGCCGGGACTTTTCGCGGGTGTAGCTTTGAAATAGAGCCGCTAACAACTGAACAATCAGCGGCTTGCGCCATTCCAACTTCTACCCCCGAAAACATGCTTGGCTTCTCTTCCCGGCGCCACCCCGAGGCGCGCATCGTGCACCTGAACTTCAACGCGGCCGACCCGGTGCAGCTGGCCCGCCGCCTTGCCGCCGACGCCAGCGTGGGCCACGAGCCCCTCTACCTGCTCATCGACTGCCGGAACCTGGCCTGCCTGCGCAGCCGCGGCATGGGCTACTTCATCGACCAGCTGCTGCTCATCCGGCGCAGCGGCGTGCGCCTACTGCTGTACAACGCCAGCCCGGTGCTGCGCCGCGCCCTGAGCCTGCTCGGGCTGGGCGCCCACTTCGAACTGACCGGGCGCGTGACTGCCGCGGCGGCCTAGCTCGTCCCTCGCTATTAGTACGCAGAAGCCGCCCAAAACTGAGCCATTCGCCTCCGTAAAAAGCGGTAAATTAGGCTGTAACGGCCATTTTTTAAACTCAGACCTCGGCCGTCGCCGCCGTCCTTCCGTTAGTACAGCAGAGCCGCCGCTTCCTCGCTTTTCCTCAACCAAACCCTAAATACCAATGGCAACGAACAACGCAACGTCGCGCAGTACCTCCTCGGCTTCGGCCATCAAAGCGGGTAGCAACGGCACCAGCAGCCGCCCCCAAAGCAACACCAGCAAACGCGGGTTTGCCTCCATGGACCCCGAGCAGCAGCGCCGCATTGCCTCCGAGGGCGGCAAAGCCTCGCATGCTAGCGGCCGCGGCCACGAGTGGACCTCGGCCGAAGCCCGCGAAGCCGGCCGCAAGGGCGGGCAGAACAGCACCCGCCGCAACACCAGCAAGACGGCCTGATCCGCCCTCGAATATCCCCGCTACCGTTCTATCCTTTTCCCCAACCAGAGCTACTGCAAAAAGCCCGCGGACCGTTGTCCGCGGGCTTTTTCATTTGGCTTGCCTACACGTACATCTGCTGCTGCACCGGCAGGGTGTAGCGCTGCCCGCGGGCCAGCAGGTGCACGCGCAAGTCGCGGATGCTGAACACCTCGCCGGGCTTGATTTCGTGGATGGTGTTGCCCTGGCAGTGCCGCCCGTCGACCACGACCACCATGCCGTTGCCGATGACTTCCATCTCCCCGCCGTCGGTTACCACCACGGCCGTATCTTCCTCCAGCCCCAGCCCGATGCAGCCGGGGTTGGTGGCAATGATCTGGGCCACGCGCACGATACGCCCCCGGGCCACGAAGTGCGTGTCGATGGCCACGTCGTGCATGAACTGCAAGCCGGTGGTGATGTGAATTTCGTCCTTGAGGAAGCCCGCGTCGTTGCGGCCCTGGTAAATCATGGGCGTACTCATGGCGGCGGCGCCGGCCGAGGTACCCGCAATGACGAAGCGCGAGTGGGCGTAACGCTCCTTCATCAGCCGGATGAGGGCCGTGCCGCCGAGCAGGGCGGTGAGGCGCAGCTGGTCGCCGCCGGTAAACATGACGCCGGCTGCCTCGCGCAGCACGTTGATGCATTCCTCCGCGTCGGCTTCCTCGCGGGTCTTGATGTTAAGCACTTCGACGCGCTTCACGCCCAGGTCCGTGAAGATTTTCACGTAGTCGCGGGCGGCTTCGTCGGGCTCTTCCGAGGCCGTCGGTATCACCACGACCGGCCCGTCGCCGTGCAGCTCGTCGACGAAGCGCTTCAGGATACTCTCGGGCGCTAGCTCGTTTTCGTCGCTGCCTTCCTCGTCGCCGATGGTTTTCATTTCCTTCTGCTCGTGCCCCCCGATGGCAATGAGCGTGCCCTTGGGTTGGGGGCAAGTACCGGAAGCGGGGTGATGCGGCGCTGGTTTTTTGCTTTTGGACATCCTTAAGTCGATTAGCAGAGTTACGCGGCGCAGATACATACGCAGCCCCGCGCCCGCGGATGTGGCCGAAAAGGGCCGCCGGGGCCGGCACGACGCGCACTGCAGCCAGCAGGCCGATTAGCGTCAGGTGGTTACCCGCGGCGGTCTGCCGGGGGCTGCTCGCCCGCGAATGGCACAATTACGGGTTTTCACTTCGCATATTCCGTACAAACCCCAGTACTACCGGCGCTGGTTTTTCGTTTATACCAGTGAGTCGGGTGCCCACCTTCGCGGGATGCGGCGGGGTACTACTGTTTGCGGCACCGACTAAGCCCACTCTTCTTGGGCTTCCCGTCGCCATTGTACGGTACTGGCCATGGTACCACTGGAGCGGGGCCGCCGGCACGATGCCGACGGCCCCGCTTTGGCGTCGCAGTTTACCGCTCGCCCACCCAGGCCACGCACTTCAGCTCGATGGCAATGGGCGTGGGCAGGCAGTTGATTTCGACGGTGGTGCGGCAGGGCTGGTTGGTGGCGAAGTACTCGGCGTAGAGGCGGTTGTAGGTTTGGAAGTCGTCCTGCATGTTGGTCAGAAACACCGTCACGTCCACCAAATCTTCCCAGCGGGCCCCGGCTTCCTCCACGATGTAGCGCACGTTCTGAAACACGGCGTGGCACTGGCTTTCGAAGTCGTAGCGTAGGATATTGCCGTCTTCGTCCAGCTCCACGCCCGGAATGGCTTTCTGCCCGCGCTGCCGCGGGCCCACGCCGGAGAGGAACAGCAGGTTGCCCACGCGGCGGGCGTGCGGGTACAGGCCCACCGGCTCGGGGGCGCGGGAGGAGTTATGGGCCGAAGAATCGGGGGCGGCAGCGGAGGCGTCGGGGGTGGTCATGGGCCGAAAATAGCCGGATTTTATTAGGGTATGCGGGGAAGAAGGCCAGCTTTTGGGAGCAGGCAAGGCTGAGGGCGTACGCCTTGCTTGCTCTACGCCTACCATCCTCGCCCGCTGTCTGCCGTTATAACTTCCTACCTTAATAACCCCTAAACGCATACTCTCCTACCCCTCATCCCCCGCCGTATGCTTCGCTCCGCCCGCCTGGCCCTGGCCGTAGTGGCCCTGATGGCCGCCGCTGCCCCGGCCGCCCTGGCCCAGAAAACCAAGCTGAAATACCCCAAGCCGGTCACGCCCGACGTGTACGACGCAGTGGAAAAGCCCGCCCAGCCCGCCGGCGGCCTCGAAGCCTACGGCAACTACCTCGGCGACAAGCTCAACTACCCCACCACCGCGCTGCGGGCCGGCGTGCAGGGCACCGTGGAAGTCACCTTCGTGGTCGAAAAAACCGGCGCCACTTCCAATTGGGAAGTCACCAAAAGCCTCTCGCCGGAGTGCGACGCCGAAGCCCTGCGCCTGGTGAAGGCCGGCCCGCGCTGGACGCCGGCCGAGCACAAAGGCGGCGTGGTGCGCCAACGCGTGACGGTGCCCATCACCTTCCAGATTCCGGCCGGCAGCGAAACCGCCGGCACCGCCGCGGCGCCGGCGCCCAGCGCCCCGAGCAGCGCCGCCAACCCCGCCGGCCTGCAAACCGTGGCCCCCGAGGAGCCGGCCCGGCCGGTGGGCGGCACCGAGGCGTGGTTTGAGTGGGTGCAGAAAGAGCAGAAATACCCCGTCTTGGCCCGCCAGCGCAAGGTGCAGGGCAAAGTGATGATGGAATTTGTTATCGAAAAAGACGGTTCGCTTACCAACATCAAACCCGTTCAGCGTCTGGGGTCTGGCCTGGATGAAGAAGCCATCCGCATCGTGAAAGCCAGCCCCAAGTGGGAGCCGGCAAAATATAAGGGGGCCCCAATCCGTCAGAAGATGGTACTGCCCATCCTGTTTCAGTTGTAGGCCCGCACCGCTGTATTCGCCGAAACATTTCGGGGCGCGGCGGGTACTTGTAGCACGCTTCCTCCCCCAACACGCGCCGCCCCATGTTTAGCCCCCTGCCCGTCGTTGCCCCGCACGCCATCATCGTTCCGGCGGCGGTCGAGTTTACCATCTGGCCCTACCAGCACCGCTTCCAGCGGGCGGCGCAGCACATGGCTGAGGGCATCTTCGACGACCTCGACGCCGAGCTGCAGCCCCAGGTCATGCTTATCGGCATTCCGCTGGAGGGCGGGGCGGCCATCTGCCTGGAGCCCGAGAGCTGCGGGCTGCCGCCGGAGGCTTTCAGCGGCGTGGTGGCCCGCGGGCAATACCTGCGCCGCACCGAGTCGGAGGGCTGGCCGGCCCGCGAAGACGACACGGCCGAAATCCGCCGCCGCCGCCACGAGTTCAAGGGCATCAAACTAGCCGTGCAGGAGGTGCTCGACGAGCTGACGCCCCGCAACGGCGCCCGCCGCTCCTTCGCCGGCTGGCCGGTGCTCATCGGCGACTTTTTCGTGGTGACGGTGCTGCAGCTGCGCCGCAAGGCCCTGCGCCACCACCCCGCCCTGCGCCCCCACCGCTACTACACCGACGGTCGGCCCCTGGCGTCCTCGCTTATCGAGGCGGCCATTGCGCGCTTCGGCGAGGAGTGCGTGAAGGCCCTGACCGAGCCCGAGCCCGGCTCCGGCCTGCTTACCCGCCCCCGCGACACCGACGAAATCGTGCGCGCCGCCGGCAAGTTTCTGCTCGACACGCCCGCCCAGGCCCTGGGCCTCGACCCAGCCGGCGCCAAGCTCTTCAACGTGCTGAACACGGTGTCGTCGCTGCGCTACGAGGGCACGGCCGGCGTGGGGCAGCTGGTGCTGGCCCGCCGCGGCCACCCCAACGTGCAGGAAATCTTCGCCCTCACCTGCCCCACCCCGCTCAGCGACTACCGGGCCGTGCGCAAGCTGCTGCAGATGTCGACGGCCGATGTGAGCCTGCTCTCCGACGGGGAAAACGTGTACGCCCTGGGCCGCACCCTGGGTCAGTACGACGCCTCCCGCGAGGACATGTTCATCATCAACTTCCTGCACCACTACGTGTGGGAGCTGCGCCACGACGGGCAAGTGCTGGTGCGCGCCGCCTACGGGCAGCCCAACCTGCCCCAGTCGCGCCTGAGCCGCTCGGAGTTTCGCCGCGGCCTGCGCGACACCTTCGGCGTGACGGAATCGGAGAAAGTGGAGCGGCTCTGGGACGTGCTGCTCGAAGCCAGCCGCCAGCAGCACGGCACCTTGGTGGTCATCACCACCGAGGCCCTGGCCGAAGCCGACCGCCTCAAGCTGCAGTGCACCCTCATCGAGCCGGTGCCGCTCACCCCGCTCATCACCCGCCTGGTCACCGCCATCGACGGGGCCGTGCTCATCGACCCGGAAGCCTACTGCTACTCCATCGGCGTGATTCTCGACGGCAAGGCCTCGGGCCGCGGCTCCAGCACCCGCGGGGCGCGCTACAACTCGGCCCTGCGCTACGTGGAAAGCTCACCCTACCCGTGCATGGCCATTGTGGTGAGTGAAGACGGCCTGGTCGACATCCTGACCAAGGACACGCTGCCCAACCGGCACGAGTAGGGGCAGTGCGTACAGAAGCGCGCTGACAAACAGTTGTCTGTCATCCGGAGCAACGCGAAGGATCTTATGGGATAAGAACGTCGGCCGTAACAACGACTCGTTCTCGCGTGAAAAGGTTCTTCGCGTTGCTCCGCATGACAGTACTATGGTGAGCCAGCTTGATTAGCTCCGCTCCCACCAGCGGGAGCTGAAGCCGGCAGGCTCCACCTCCGTGGGCCGGCCCGGCGTGGGCAGCAGCAAGGGAATACCGGCCGCCGCGGCCAGCGCCTGCACCTGCTCCACCGGCTCGCGCCAGCTGTGAAAGGCCAGGTTGAAGGTGCCCCAGTGAATCGGCAGCAGCACCCGGCCGCGCAGGGCTTGGTGGGCCTGCACGGCGTTTTCGGGCCCGAGGTGAATATCGGGCCAGCCTTCCCCGTAGGCGCCGACTTCCAGCATGGTCAGGTCGAAGGGCCCGTAGGCCGCGCCGATTTCCTGGTGGCCGGCCAAGAAGGGCCCGGTGTCGCCGCCGAAGAACACGCGGTGCGCGGGGCCCTGCAGCACGTAGGAGGCCCACAAGGTCTGGTTCTGGCCGGTGATGCCGCGGCCGGAGAAGTGGCGGGCGGGCACGGCTGTGACGGTCAACTCATCTAGCCGGAACGAGTCGGTCCAGTCCAGCTCGTGAATCAGCTGCGGGTTCCAGCCGGCCGCGGCATAGTAGCGGCCCACTCGCAGCGGGCAGAGCACCGGCACCGCGGGCTGCAGGCGCGCCAGCTGCCGCAGGGTCGCCGGGTCGAGGTGGTCGTAGTGGTCGTGCGACTGGATGATGAGGTCCAGCGGCGGCAGCTCGGCCAAGGCCAACGGCACCGGGAAAAAGCGCCTGCCGAAACCGAAGGATACCGGCGAGGCGTAGCCGGCCCACATCGGGTCGGTGAGGATGCGGCGGCCGTCGAGCTCCAGCAGCACGGTGGAGTGGCCCAGCCAGGTCACGCGCAGGCCGCCGGCGGGCGGCGCGGCGTACACCCGCGCATCGACGCGAAACGGGGCCAGCGCGGGCTTGGGCACGCGTTCTTCGGCGCCCAGCAGCAGGCGGCGCAGCATGGGCAGGGTGCCGCCCTGCACGCCCTTGGCGGTGGGCACGGGGTTCAGAAACTCAGCGCCCTGAAGCCGGGCGCGCTGCAAAAAGGACATGGCATGAATACTCAGCGGAGGCGGCAACGGGCCGGCTGCTACGAAGGACGCGCCAGCCCGCCGAATACTTTGCGCTAGCCGCGCTTTTTCGCCCGAAACGACCACGTGATGCGAAACACGGCCACCACGTCGCCGCTCGCGTCGCGGCCGGTACTGGTAGCCAGCACGGTGCGTCCCTGGCCGGTGGCGCGGCTTTCGGCCACGGCCTGGGCAATGGCGGCCCCGTCGGCACACTCGAAGGCAATGCGGGTAACGGCTTTTTTGGTGAAGTCCGCTTCTAGCCCCACCACCAGCATCGACACCGGGGCGCCGGTGCTCGTGTGCATCATGGCTAGCACGCCGGAGGCCATTTCGGCGGCCATGCTCAGGCAGGCGAAGTAGATACTGCGGAACGGGTTTTGGGTGAGGTACTTGAAGGGCACCGTCACCGTGGCGGCTTCGAGCGTGAGTTGCTGCACGCGCACGCCCGCCAGGCCGGCGGCCGGCAGCTTGCTGAGCAGAAAGAGGCGCTGCTTAAACGGGTTGAGCAGTTGGCGACGGAAAGCCGCCAGGGCGGGCGTATCGACGGGCGGGGCAGCAGGTTGGGCCATGGGTTTGGGAAGCGGGTGCAGCCCAAGATACAGCTTTCGTAATTAGTCGGCATGCCGAATACTACGCCTAGTGCCCACCTCGCCCTGACGCTGCGCGTCGCGGCCGGAAGGCATACAAGCGGCGGGCTCCTAGTCTATTGGCTCACTGCCCGGCCCGGCCATGCAGCGCGCTTAGGCCGGCAGGGCGGCCAGCAGCTCGACTACCCGGTCCAGCTCTTCAACGGTATTGAAGTAGTGGGGCGAGAGGCGGATGGCCCACTCGACCTGCTTGCGGCTGAAATCGAGCAGGGCGAAGCTTTTCAGGCTGACGGTGAAGAACACGCGGTGCGCGGTCAACCAGTCCGTCAGTTCAGCTTGCGCCCGGCCCGGGGCGTCGAAGGTGACGAGGCTGCACTGCTCGGAGCCTTGGTCGAGCAAGCGCAGGTGCGGCAGCTGGGCCAGGCGTTGCCGCAGGTGCGCCGTGAGTTGGGCGTTGCGCTCGGCAATGGCCCGAACGCCCACCGCGTTGGCGTAGCGCACGGCTTCCATCAGGCCCAGCACTGTGCCGCCCAATTCCTGCTGCTCGAAGCGGCGCGCATCCGGGTGCACCGCGTAGGCGTCGGCGCCGGTCCAGGCGGCGCCGCGGCGGTCGATGAACAGGGGCTCCAGGCCGGCTTGTAGGGCGCGGTCGGACACGTAGAGGAAGCCTGTGCCGCGGGGGCCGCGCAGAAACTTGCGGCCGGGCGCGTTCAGAAAGTCGCAGCCGATGGCCTGCACGTCCACCTCCAGTTGCCCCACCGACTGGCTGGCGTCGACCAAGTACCAAGTGTCGTGCTGCCGGCACAGGGCCCCAACGGCGGCCACGGGCTGCACCAAGCCGGAATTGGTAGGCACGTGCGTGACGGCCACGAGCACCGGCCGGTGCTCCCGCAGCAACCGGGCAAAGTCGTCCAGGTCCAGGTCGCCGCTGGGCTGGGTGCGGGCCCGCACCACCCTGATGCCGAAGCGCTTCTGCAGGGCCAGAAAGGCAATGTGGTTGGAAATATAGTCGTCGTCGGTGGTCAGAATGACGTCACCGGCTCGAAACGGAATGGCGGCCAGCGCGCGGCTGTAGGCATCGGTGGCGTTCCAGGCAAAAGCGAAGTTGCGGGGCTGCGCGTTCAGCAGCTGGGCCAGCTCGGCGTAGAGCTGCTGCAGCCCGGCGGCGTGGCGGCGCTCCACCTCGTACCCGCCCAGCTGCTCTTCCTGCAGCAAGTACTCGGTCATGGCGGCCACCACCGGCCGCGGCATCAATGAGGCGCCAGCGCTATTCAGAAACAACTTATCGGCGCAGCCGGGGGTCTGCTGGCGCAGGAGGTCAACGTTCATACGCGGTGCAAGAAGGGGCAGGGGCGCCGGCCCGGGCTGGGGCGGCGAGCCGCAAGTTATGGCTTGGCGGGGCACGGAGGCCCGGCCACCCGCGCCAGGCAGCCTGCCGGCGCCTATCTTTCGTCGGTTCCGCTTTCTTCAGCGGCCCGACCTTGCCATGCTTCTGCCCTATTTCGTCCCATCACCGGCCGTATCCACGGCGCTAGTTGATCAGCTACTGGATTTTTTACGCAGCATCGGCCTTCCGGTGCGCGAGGCTCCGGTCCCGGCCGACAGCTTTTTGCCCGGCCTGCGCATCGAAGACGGGGCGCTGCTAGTGGACCGTGCCCGCCTGCTTTACCCCGGCGACATTCTGCACGAGGCCGGGCATCTGGCCGTGGTTCCCGCCGCCGTGCGCGCCGGCCTCGGTCCCAACATTGCCCAGTACCGCACGCCCGACGAGGCCCAGGGCGACGAAATCGTGGCCCAGCTCTGGAGCTACGCCGCCGCGGTAGCCCTGGATTTGTCGCCGGCCGTCGTCTTCCACGCCGACGGCTACCACGGGCACAGCGAGTGGTTTACCCAGAACTACCAGCAGGGGCAGTACCCCGGCTTGCCGCTGCTGGTGTGGATGGGCCTGACCACCGCCGAAGAGTTTCCGCGCATGACGCGCTGGCTGCGGGAGTAGCTTGATTTTTGGGGCTTTGCCGGCGAAAAAGGACGTCTTCCTGAGCAAAGCGAAGGAGCTTCTCCCCCCCTGCACCGCCGTTGCGACGGAGTGCGGCCGCTTTTCACTCTTATAGCAAAGAAGCGCAGCCACCTCGCCCGGACGAAAGGGCGTTGGTGGCTGCGCTTCTTGGTTGGTGCAGAGCACGCGGAAGGTCCTTCGCTCTGCTCAGGATGGCGTTCTGGTGGTGCTACGAGCCTTTTTCCAGCACCAGCACCACTTTGTTGAAATTGGCGGAGGCGTTGATGACGTTGCGGAAGGCTTCGAAGTCCTTTTTCGGCCAGTAAATCTGGTTGTAGCTTTCCTCGATCTGCACGGTCACTTTCTGGCCCTGCTGCTGGAAGACGGAGTGGAAGAAATACACCGGCTTGTCCGCCGGGCCGGCGTCGGCTTTGATGTTGAGGTCGGTGAGGTTGCGGATGCGGTAGCCGGCCGGAATGTCGAAGACGATGGTGCGGTTGAAGCGGTGGTTGTACGTGTTTTCCACGTCGAGCTGCCGCTCCTCCTGCTGGTACAAAGACGACTGCGGCCCAATCAGCTCCCCGACTTTGAAGAGGTACTTGGGTCCAGCGCGGTCGAGCACGGCCGCCGATTCCACCGTCGCGTCGATGGTGAGCGGGTGCTGCAGGGCGTTGCGGCCGGCTTCGGCGTTTTTCACCTCCAAGGACTTAAACGTCGCGTCGGGCACCGAGCTCTTCACCAGCGTCTGCAGTACTTCGGTGCGCTTGTCGGCCGGCATCAGCGGGAAGTAGGGCTGAATGGGCTGGGCCTGGTAGCCGCCGAACACCTGCCGGATGGCCACGGTGGCCTTGTCCAACGTCGGGGCGAAGTCCACTTTGATGTCGAGGTCGTTGGGGCTCAGCTCGGCGGGCAGGGCCGGGATGTCGCGCAGCACGCCCACGGCCGATTCGGCGGCGCCCAGCTGCACCAGCTTCACCGACAGGGCCTTGCTGGCCGTCCACTCCGCCGGAATCATGCCGTAGCGGTAGTCGGGGCGGCCGGGGGCGAGGTACTGCTTGGTGGCCGGGAAGTAGAAAGCGTAGTGGTCGAGCTGGTTCCAGGTGTCAAAGTCGCCGTCGAAGGGTATTTCGCTGCGGTCGGCCACCACCACCACTTCGTGGGTGATGTCGTGGGCGCGCAGCAGGCCGGCCAGCAGGCGGGCCATGCCCAGCTCCGAGGCCGTGCGCGTGGCTACCACCTGCCCCACCCGGTACACGCCAGGCCCGACGTTGATGCTGGTCTTGACGCCCTGCTCTAGGGCCCGAATCTGCTCCTCCACCGGCAAGGAAGTCGACACGCCGAGCTGCTTGTCGAACTTCTCCACGGCCTTTTTCTCGTCCTTGTCCAGCTCCCACACCTGCCCGTACACCAGCTGGCTGGCGTCGTTCCAGGTGAAGAGGCGGCTGCGCCCGCGCTGGGCGCTGTAGGCAATTTTGAACTCCACGCGCATCCGCTGGGCCGAGGTGTGGGCAAAGGCCTCGTCACGCAGGGCGGGCACGTCGGCCAGCTGCACGCGCAGGCGGCGCTTCTGGCTGCCGCTGAGCGTGTCGATTTTGGCCTCCGGGCCGTGGTAGGTGCGCGCCTCGTAGGTGATGCTGGGCGGGGCAATCAGCTCGAAGTCGACATCGTGAGCAGGCACGGCGTTCTGCAGCCACTCGCGGCCGAAGTAGTCAGCGTCGGAGAGGTGGGCGTAGATGTATTCTACCTCGCTGCCCTTCTCCACGCCGTCGACGGCAATGATGCGAAAGTTGCGGCGGCTGCCCTCGCCGTCTTTCAGCTCCTTCATGTCCTTTTCGGCCACTTCCACCACCTGCCCGCGCGGACTCACGGTACGGGCCCGCAGCTGCACCACCTGCCCGTCGCCGTCGATGGGCAGGTAGATTTTGTTGTACTGCTCGATGCCCTCGTCGGTGTTCACGCGCACGATGCGGTGCTCCACGGTGTACATCAGCGGCCGGTGCCGGGCGTCGAAGACGTACTCGCGGGCCGTGAAGTCGCGCAGGATGACCGCCGGCTGGCTTGCATCGGCTGCCGACACGGGCAGGCGGGCGTGGCGGTCCTGCCACTTGTAGTCGGCGTAGGTCAGTCCGCCGGGCAGCTCGGGTTTAGCGTTTTTCTGAGCTAAGGCCGGCCAGGCAATACCGGCGAGCAGCAGAGCAAGCAGCGGCCGTTGGAGGGTAGATGCGGAGCGCATAAGCGGATAATAAAGCAGCTGAAGCCCGGGCTACAGCGGCTTGCGTTTCAGAATCAGGGCGTCGCGGTAGGCCTCACTGAGCTGGCCTACGACTTTGTTGTAGGCGGCGAATTGCTTGGGTTCGAGCAGCAGGTAGTTCACGTACACCTCCTTGTCCTGCACCACTTTGTTGCCCTCGCGGCGGTAGCTGATGCGGAAACCGGCCACCGCGTCGTCGGCCTGCACGTTGGCGGGCAGGTGGCTCAGGTCGTAGCCGGCGGGTATTTCGAATTCGGTTTGCTGCTTGGAGCGGCGGCAGTACTCGTTGGCGCGGGGCAAGCGGCGGCGCGCCACGTCAATCTGGTCGTTGGTCAGCTCCCGCTCCAGGTTCAGGTTCACGTACAACTCGTCGCCGGCGCGCTGCACGTAGTCGTCGAGGTGAAACTGGTAGTCCACGGTCAGCGGCTTTTCGGCTTCGGCGAGGCCGCCCACGGTGTATTTGTCGACGAAGAACTTGTTGGAGCCGCGCTCCAGCACGCTGCGCACGGTGCGCTGCTGGGTGAGCTGATCGGCGCTGCGCAGGGCGGCGGTGGCGCGGCCCCGGGCGTAGCCGGCCAGGGCCAGCTGCCCGCTGCCGCGCAGGCTGGTGCCGTCGAGGGTGAGCTTGGTGGCGTCGGTGCGGGCGTTCTGCTCGCGGGCCACCACCGGCACCTCGGCCACCCGGCTGTGCTCCTGGTCGAGGCCAATCAGGGCTTCCTTGCCCTGAATCATGGCCGTGGGCAGGCCGAAGGGGTTGTAAGGGTCGGTGGCATCGAGGAACACCAGCTCGCCGCCGGCCCGCTCGTACACCGCAATCATGTGGTTGTCGACGCCGGGCGTGGCCAGCTCGGAGTAGCGGTAGGGCAGGTCGCGGGTGCCAATCCAGGCCAGGTGCGACTTGAGCCCGGCCAGCTGCAGCATGCCGTGGGTAAGGCTGGCCATGTCCTTACAGTCGCCGTAGCGGCGGGTGTACACGGCGGCCGGCGCGTGGGGCACGAAGCCGCGCATGCCCTGCTCGAAGGCAATGTAGCGCACGTGCTCCTGCACCCAGTGGTAGATGGTGCGGGCCTTGTCGTCGGGCGTGGCCACCTGGGCCGTGAGCGAGTCGACGAGGTGCTTAAGCTGCGGGGCGGGAGCGGGCTGGTCGAGGTCCTTCACGAAGGAGCGGTACATGGTGTACAGCTCCGGCACGCCCGAGAGCAGGCGCTGCGACTTGCCGGCCAGCGGGGCTTCCTCCACGAAGTACACCACGTGGGGCAAATACCAAGCGTCCTCGGGCGCGTCGGCGTCGGTGGGCGGGGCGGGCAGGTTGTCGGCCACCCAGCGGTAGACCACGGTACTGCCTTTTTCCTCCTTGCTGAACTGCACGTTAGCGCCTTCGGTGCCGAACAGCTTGTAGTTCAGCTTCACCGCGCGCGGGGCCGTCACCGTCAGCTCGGCGTGGCGCACGGGCAGGCCGGTGGCGAAGTAAAACGGCTGCAGAAAGCGCGCGTCGCGGAATTTCAGCGTGTAGTCGCTGACGGTGCGGGCGCCGGGCCCCACGTTCGGGTAGGTGAAGTTGGTGGCCCGCACGTCGTCGAAGAAGATACCCGGCCGGATTTCGAACTGCTCGTGAAACTGCTGCACCTTTTGGGTGCGGTAGCTCGTGCCGTTGGGCACCATGGTGCGGGCCTCAATCTTCTGCAGCTTGGAAAAGTGCGAGCTGAATACCCGGTCGGCGGCGTAGGCGCCGGTGCCCTGGGCCACGTGCAGCAAGTCGCGGTGGTGCCGGGCGGATACGGCCAGCGAGTCGCCGCGCAGCTCCAGCAGCACGTCCTGGCGGTAGTCAAGGAACACGGCGGGCTGGCCGGGAAACTGCTGCTGGGCCTCGGCCAGCACCTGCGCGGGCTGCTGGGCCCGGGCCGGGCGGGCGCCGAATACGCTCAGGCCCAACGCGGCCAGGAAGGCCGCGCGCTGCCAATTATTTGCTGCCATAGACGTAGTTGTTCCAGTACGTGTCGGTGCGTTCGGGCTTGCCCTGGGCGGTGTAGTACACGGTGGGGCCGCTTTGCTCGCCGGCGCGCCAGCCTTCCTCGCGCAGCAGGGTGCCGTCGGCGCGGTAGTAGCGGCTGCGGCCGTGCTTTTCGCCGTGGGCGTAGGCCTCGTCGGCCAGCAGCTTGCCGTCGGCGCCATACTCGCGCTGCGGGCCCACGCTCAGGCCGTCGCGCAGGGTGGTTTCGCGCATGAGCTGGCCGTTGCTGTGGTAGAGCTTGCAGGTGCCGTCGAACTGCCCGTTGCGGTAGGTTTCCTCGGCGGCCAGCTTGCCGTTGGCGTAGTAGCTTTTCACGGTGCCGTTCTGGCTGCTCAAGTCCTGCCAGGCGCCGGGTTTGCCGTCGGCCTGCTGGCTGCGCCAGGCCATGATGTCGTCCTGCTGGTAGCGCTTCTCATAGATGAGCTGCCCGGCCGGGTCGTACGTGCGGCTCACGCCGTGCAGCTCGCCGCTGCGGTAGGTTTCCGCCGTAGCCACCTGCCCGTTGGCGTAGTAGGTGGTCCACTCGCCGTCCTTTTCGCCGCCGGCGTAGCGGCCCTGGCTGCGCAGCTTGCCCTCCGCCGAGTAGTACTTCCACTCGCCGCTGGGTTCGTTGCTCTCGTAGGTGCCCTCCACGGCCACTTTGCCGGTGGGGTAGTACGAGCGGTAAGCGCCTTCGCGGCGGCCCTGCCGCATGCCCACGCTGCTTTCGACCTGGCCCGAGGGGAAGTACCACTCCTTGGCCGCATAGAGGCCGCAGGTGAGGCCGGTGCGGGTGCGCAGCTTGCCCGAGGGGTAGCTGAGCTGGTAGTTGGCCGCGTCCACGGCCAGCTTCCGGTCGTCGAGCACGCGGCCGGTGGAGTCGTAGGCCACCACGCGGGTGGGCAGGCTAGCCTTGAACCACTGCTCGGCCCAGAGCTTGCCGGTGGGGGTGTAGCTGCGGCGCAGGCCGTTTTCGTCGCCCTGGTAGAAGCCGTATTCCTCGCTGAGCGTGCCGTCGGCGTAGTAGTCGCGCCAGGCGCCCTGCCGCTGCCCGTTCACGTACCAGCCCTCCTGCAGCAGCACCCCGTCGGCGGCGTACTGCTCGAAGCGGCCGTGCTTGCTGCCGGCCTCGTAGGTGGTGCGGGTGCGCACGCGGCCGTTGGGGTGGAAGGCTTCCACCACGCCGTCGAGCCGGTCGTCGCGGTAGCGCTGGCGCACCGAGGGCGTACCGTGGCGGTACACGTAGGTCCACTCGCCCTGCTGCAGGCCCTGGCGGTAGATACCGCTGTAGGCGGGCGTGCCGTCGGAGCGCAGGCCGCGCACGGCCACGTCGCCGTTGCCGCCGAGGTTGTTTTGCTGCAGCGGCTTGCCCTGCCGGTCCAGGTACACCGACTTGCGGGCCCGGTCGTGGTCGTAGGTGATTTCGCTGTAGAGCTGCCCGTCCACGTCGTAGTCGCGCAGCACGCCGTGCAGCTTGCCCTGCGCGTCGTAAGTCAGCTCGGTGGAGGGCTTGCCGTCGGCGTAGAAGCTTTTCCAGAGGCCCGTGCGCTTGCCCTTGGCGTAGCTGCCCTGCTCGCGCACCTGCCCGTTGGGGTGGTAGCTGGTGTAGGCGCCGATGAACTCGTCCTGCTCCATGGTGCCACGGTATTCCACGCGCTTGCCGGGGCCGGGGTAGAACGAGGTAATCGGCCCCTGCTGCTTGCCGGCGGCCATTACCACTTCGTATTCGGGCGTGCCGTCGGGGTAGAAGCCCAGCAGCGGGCCGTCGGTCAGGTCCTGCTTGTAGGTGCCGCGCTCCTCCACCTGCCCGCTGGCGTAGTACTTCACGAAGGGGCCGTCCTGCTGGCCGGCGTCGCTGTAGCGACGCTCCTCGCGCACGGCGCCGCAGGGGTGGAAGATTTTGGCAGGCCCTACCGGCTCGCCGGCGCGGTAGTTGCCCTCGATTTCCTGCTTGCCGGTGTCATAATACTGCTTGAACGCCCCGGTGAATTTGCCTTGCGCGTCGTAGGTGCATTCGCGCAGCAGCTTGCCGTCGGGGAAGTAGTAGCGCCAAGCCCCGGTTTTCTCCCCGTTGGTGTAGCTGCCCTCCCCTTCCAGGTTGCCCTGGTTGTCGAAAAACTGCCAAGGGCCCTCGGGCATGACTTTGCCCGCCGCGTCGCGCTTGGCGTCGCCGAGGCCGCTCAGGGCGCCTTCGTCGTAGTACCAGGCTTCCACCTTGGTGGGCTTGCCGCCGCGCTCCACCGTCATGAAGTCGCGCAGCAGGTTGAGCTTGGGCCGGGTCGCGTCGTAGAGCTTGTCGACCTTGCTCATGTTGCCCTTCACCCACTTCAGGGCCTTTTTGTCGTCGGCCGAGCAGAGGATGAGGTAGGTGAAGGTGGTCAGGTTGTCGCCCTGGCGCAGCACCTCCACCAAGGGGCCGTAGGCGCGCTGCCAGAAGTCGGCCGCGGCGGCGTCCTGGGCGACGGGGAATTTCTCCACCAGCAGCTTGGTCTGCTTGACCACGGCGGCCTGGAAATTCACCGGGCTTTGGTAATCCTTGCGCAGGGCCACCCGCGAGGCCAGCAGCTCGTCGAGTTCGGCGAAGGCCTCGTTGGGCGTGGTGGCGGGGCGCTTGTCCTTGGCGTCTACTTCGAGGCTGCCCGCGGAAAGCTGCTCGGCCGTTATCAGCACGCCCTGGCTGCCGGCGGCGTCGGGCTGCAGCATCAGGTAGGTCAGGTAACCGAGCAGGGCGTGGGCCGCGTGGCCCTGCTGCACTTCCATGCGGGCCAGCTGCAGGTGGCTGGCCGGGTGCAGGGGCCGCAGCTCCAGGCTGCGCTGGTAGGAGGCCACGGCGGCCGCCGTCTGCCCGCTTTGCCCGGCCAGCGTCACGGCTTGGTTAAACCACAACGGGCCGGAGTAGGGGTACTGCTTGAGCCCGGTCTTGAACGTTGCCAGCGCCTTGTCGGCCTGCTTCAGCTCTTCCAGGGAGTTGCCGAGCGTGGCGTAGGGCATGGGGCTGCGCTGGCCCAGGTCGAGGGCGCGCTGGGCGGCGGCGGCCGCTTCCGCGTACTGGTCGTTGGCCCAGTACGACAAAGCCAGTTCGCCCTGCACGTCGGTGTAGGCCGAGTCGCTGGCCGGCACGCGCAGGTAAGTGGCAATGGCGGCGGCGAAGTCGTTCTTGTCGTGCAGCTCAACGCCCCGGCGCAAGGCCTCGCGCCCGAGCAAGGGCATTTGGGCAGGCGTGGCCGAAGCGACGGGGCGCACGGCGGCGCGCGGGGCATCGGCGGGGGCAGAGGGCTGCGCAGTGGCGGCAGCAGCCAGCAGGCTCAGCAGCAGCGTGGAACCAGCGTAGCGGTAGGGCATAGAAAAGGGGCAAAAACACAAGGATGCATCCGGCCATAGCGCCAAACGCTATTCGGATATTCCTACAATAATACTAGGAAATCAACCCTGAATTACGCGCCCCGCCCCGACTTATTTTTTCGTCTTCGCCGGCTTTTTAGCCGCCCGGGCCGGTGCTTCGGCCCGCGGATATACCGTCAGTTCCCGGTAGCCAAACGCCGGATCGACCTCGCGCCGAAACTCCGCGTCTTCCAGCACGCCAAGCACCAGTTCGGCCGTGGTGTACACCAAGTTGCCGTCGAGCAGGTGCCCGCCGATAGTGCGCCCGGTAGAATCGGCTACGGCGAGGTGCAGGTGACTGCCGCTTTCGGCCAGCGTGCCCACCAGCGACACGATTTCGAAGTGGCCGCGGTACACCGTCGGGCCCTCCTGGTTGGCCAGGCGCAAGGTGACCTGGGTCAGGCTGCCCACGCAGGTCAGCACGGCCGCGGCGCGCAGGTGCTGCTGCTGCACCAGCGCCGTGAGCTGCTGGCGCACGTCCTGGCCCGGCCGCAGGCGCACGGTGAGCGTGTGCATGCGCGAGGCCTGAGCGGTAACGTCGGGAGCCTGGGGCGGCGTGGGCATAGCAGCGGGCGTTTGGGCGTAGGTTGCGGGGCTGAGCAGCAGCGCGGCGCTGGCGAGAAACAGAAAACGCATCGGGTAAAGATACAGTCGCGCTCCGGTCATCCTTGAGCAGCGCGAACTGACGGGCCTTCACTACGCCGCCCTGCGGTTCGCGCTGCTCAAGGATGATCATTCTTTCTCGGCCCCCGAAAAACAGAAAAAGCCGGTTGCAGCCGGCTTTTTCTCGTCACTCCGCCAATCCTGCCTTTTCCGAAACAGGGCACGCGGTAAGTTCTGTCTAGCGGTTAAAGCTCACGCTGCTGTAGCGGGCTTTGATGTTCACGTTGGCGGCGGGCTTGGCCTGTACCCCGCCGTACTGGCCCTGCATTTCGGTGCTCGACGAACTGTTCTCCTCCGTGTGCACTTTCACCAGTCGCTTGTCCATCAGCACCTTGCCGTTCTCCGAGTTCACGTCGAAGTTGAAGCCCGCGTCGTCGGGGAAGTTCAGCAGGATGGTGCTGTAGCCCCCGTCGACGCTGATGCGGCGGAAGTTGCGGCCGGTGGTGCGCACCTCAAAGGCGGGGCAGTACTGCACCTTCATGTCCATCTGCTCGGCCACTTTGTCGATGCTGAAGCGGGAGTAGCCGGTGGAGCCCTGCAGGTTGTACACGGTGCCCAGGTTCACGTCGCCGTACTTGCTGAGCACGGCCAGGCTTTGCACCGTGCCCATGTCGATGTCGGAGCCGTTGTTGCGCAGATCCACGCGCAGGCCCTCTTCCAGCCGCAGCCGGGAGTGGTTGGCCTCGATGGTGGCCTGCCGGGCGTAGGGCAGCACGGCCGCGCCGTTGTTGAGCCGCACCGCGTTGCGCGGGCCTTCGAGGCGGCCGGTGCGCAGGCTGCCGTAGCACACGGCCAGGTCCGTCGAGCCGGTCAGGTCGCCGGTCAGGCTCACGTCGCCGAAGGAGTTCTTCACCTTCAGCGGCGTGCTCTTGGGCATCCAGATGGTGTAGTTGATTTCGTAGATGCGCTGCCGGCTCCAGCACTCCTTGGGCATCTCGCCCAGTTGGGTCTTGAGCAGCAGCCCGACTTCGGGGCTGGCGTTGTCCTGCATCAGCACCTGGATCATGTCGAGCAGGCGCTGGGCTTTGTCATCCTCGTCGGCGCGGGCTACGATGTCGACCTCGGCCTTGATTTCGTTGCGCGTCCAGGTGTTCACCTGCACGCGGCCGTAACGGGTTTCCACCGTCAGCGGGCGGCCCGCCACCGCGGCGAAGGAGCGGGTGATTTTACGGGTCTTCTCGGCCGTCAGGCCGCTGTTGTTGCCGGGCTCGGGCTGCGGTTGCCCGGGGTTGGTCTGGCTGGGGTTCGTTTGCCCGTCCGAGGGCTGTTGCAGGTGCTGAAAGCGCGCGTCCAGGGTTTCGTCCCAGAAGCGGTCGGCGGGGCAGGGCTGCACGTACCCGCCGGCCGGCCGGGCTGCTGCGGTCTGCGCCGCGGCGCCGCGGGGACTAGCCACTGCGGCCAGCAGGGCCGTCAGCGCCAGGATGCCCTGCCGAAAAGGTCGAATCGGGGAATGCATGGGGTGGGTGGAAAACGAGGAGGATTACTTGTCCGACGCCAGCGAGTAGGCGTCGTCGTGGTACTGGCGAATCTGCTCGCGGGTGCGCAGCTGCTGGTTCAGGATGTCCAACCGGATTTGCAGGTTCTGGTTCATCGCGTCGAGCACGGCTTCCGGATCGGGGTTCTGGAACAGCTCGGTGCGCAGCTGCTTGTAGATGGAATCCTGCGCCACCATTTCCTGCTTCCAGTCGGCAGCCTTGGGCATGGTGCCGGGGGCGGCAGCCGCGTCGAGCAGGTTCAGCTCGTGCTGCTTTTCGCTGATCTGGGCGGCGTAGTAGGCTTCCATACGGCGCACGGCTTTTTGCAGGCGCTTAGCCGCCGCGTCGCTCGACACGGGCATGGCCTCGGGCTCCCCGATAACGTCGCGTACGGCGGCGGGCTGCACGCCCAGCGAGGTAGCGGCGGCCGTATCGGTGCTGGCCAGGGTGGCAGTGGTTTCGCCGGTGCGGCGCAGGCCGTAGCCACCGGCCACCAACATCAGGGCCACGGCGGCGGCCGCGGCGTAGCGCTGCCAGCCGAAACCGGCGGTAGCGGAGGCCGCGGCGGCGGGCTGGGTGAAGGCCGGGGCTGCAGCGGGGTTCAGGGGCACGACGGGGGTGGGCGTCGCGTCCGGGGCTTCGTCAGCGTCGGCCGGCAGGTCGAGGCGGGCTTTGATGGCGTCCCAGAGGTCGAGGCGCGGCTCGAAGGCGTCGAAGTCGGCGCGGTTGCGCTCGACGAAGTCCTCAAGGCCGGAGTTGGGTTTCATGACAGTCATGGTTCTTTCGCACGGGGCTCCCCGCGGCCGGGGCGCTGATTGGGTGGGGCGCCCTTGGTGGCCGCTGATCTTATGAAACGATGATTACAATCCTTGCTCGCGGGCCAGTTCCAGCAATTTCTTGCGGGCGCGGCTGTACTGCGACTTGGACGTGGATTCGGTGATGCCCATGATGGCGGCTATTTCGCCGTGGTCGTAGCCTTCGAGCAGGTACAGGGTCAAGACCACGCGGTAGCCGTCGGGCAGCTCCTGGATGCAGCGGCGCAGCACATCGGCGCGCCACTGTACGTCGTCCTGCTCGCCCGGGGTTTTGGCGTCTTCCGAGGCGGCTCCGTCGTGCTGCTCGGCCAGGGGCACCAGCTGCAGGCGGCGGTTGCGCAGGCAGTTGATGCTCTTGTTGATGACGATGCGCTTGAGCCAGGAGCCGAACGAGGAGTCGCCCTTGTAGGTGTGCAGCTCGCGGAAGGCGCTCAGAAACGACTCTTGCAGCACGTCCTCGGCCTCGGCGTAGTCGCCGGTGATGCGCAGCGAGGCGTTGAACATGGCTTTGGCGTAGCGCTTGTAAATCTCGGCCTGGGCGCGCCGGTCGCCGAGGCGGCAGCGCTCCACCAGCGGAGCATTGATGTCAACGTAAGCAACGGCTTCCATAGGCGCAGCAGTTGTGGGGGAAGTCAGCGAATCACTAACGGCGGAGGGGGGTGGGTAAAGTTCAGACATCGGCGGCAGATTTTCTACTCCTCTGACCATTAGCGCCTCAAAGACCCGGGCCGGTTTGGGAAGGTTGCACCAAGCGCAAACAGGACAAAACCGGCCGTTTTTTCCCAACTTTAAAGCCGATTTTCCTTTTGCTTTGCCCCGCCGGCCATGAAAGAAGTGCTCAAATCCATTCTGAAGCGCCTACCGATTGCCTTTACCAAGAACCAGCAGTACGACGAGCAGACGCGCGCCGTCATCAAGCGCGTGTGCCGCCCCGACTCGACCTGCGTCGATATCGGCTGCCACAAGGGCGAGGTGCTGGACCTGATGCTGGCCGCGGCCCCGCAGGGCAAGCACTTCGGCTTCGAACCCCTCCCCGACCTCTACGCCGACCTGCAGCGTCGCTACGACGCGCCGGGCCTGGCCCGCATCCTCAACGTGGCCCTGAGCAACTCGAAGGGCACGGCCACCTTCAACTACGTTATCAGCAACCCCGCCTACAGCGGCTTGCAGAAGCGCAACTACGACAAGCCCGACGAGCAAGACACCACCATCGAGGTGCAAACCGACCTGATGGACCACGTCATTCCGCAGACCCAGCGCGTAGACCTGATCAAAATCGACGTGGAGGGCGCCGAGCTGCAGGTGCTGCAGGGCGCCGTCGAGACGCTGCGCCGCACCCGCCCGGTAGTTATTTTCGAGCACGGCCTGGGCGCGGCCGACTGCTACGGCACCCGCCCGGAGCAGGTGTACGACTTGCTGACGGAAAAAGCCGGCCTGCGCGTGTCCTTGATGAAGCGCTGGCTGCACCAAGAAGCGCCGTTTACGCGCCAGGAGTTCGTGCAGCAGTTCGAGCAAGGCAAGAACTACTATTTTATTGCCTATCCGGCCTAAGCGCAGGACGCCGTAGCGGCCCGTCGCCATTAACCGCGGGGCAAGGCAATCAGCGGCCCCTCCTGGCGTTTCTACCGTATTGCTTTGGCTAGCCGGGTCGTGAGCGGCCCGGGCGGCAGCCGTTTTTATTCTGATTAGTATGAAGTGGATTTCCCTTTTGCACCAGGCGGCCCCAGCCCGCCCGGTTGCCGCCGGTGTGTGGTTGGGCGGCTGGCTGCTGGCGCTGCTGGGCTCCAGTTCGGCCGCCGTTGGGCAGCCCTCCCGCCTGCCCAAATTCGCCGAGCACTACCGCCTGGTGTTTAGCGACGATTTTCGCTACCCCTCGGTCGACTCCATGCTCAGCCCGCACCTGAAGAAATGGGCCCACGGCTACGCTTGGGGCAACGCCCACACCGATACCACTGAGCGCTGCGACAACCGCAACAAGAACTACGCCTACCTGCGCGAGGACATCCGGCTGGTGCCCAACCCCGCCGACGCCGCCGACCAATGCTTGGCGTTGGACTTCAACTACCACGCCGAGCCGCTCCGCAACGTTGTGTCGGCCAACGGCACGGTGTCGCCGGGGCCGTTCTACAAAACCACCGGCTTGGTGCGGGCCCTGTACCGCGCGGATTCGCTCTGCGCCGACGAAGGCTTCCAGTACGGCATCTTTGAAATCCGGGCCCGCATGCCCTCGGTGCAGGGCCTGCAAGCGGCTTTTTGGCTGTGGGCCGGGGCCGGCGACGCGTGCGGCCGCCAGCCGGCCGGCTGGCTTGGCACCGACTCCTGGGAAATCGACGTGTTCGAAACCTACACGCTCGACGACGGCGTGCGCAAGTTTTTCGGCACGCTGCACCCCAACCCCTTCCGGCAGCACAAGGGCACCCAAGGCTTTTACGAGTTTCAGCGCCCCAGCGTACCGGCTGATGATTTCCACCTCTACACCTTGGTCTGGACGCCCAACCTGCTGGAGTGGTACTTCGACGGCAAGCTTTACAAGCGCGTCCGCAACCGCCGCGGTAGTCCCGCCAATCCCGGGGGCATTCCGCAAACCGAGCTCAACCTGCTGCTTAGTTCGCACTACATCTGGGACTGCCTCAAAAACAACCACTGCGACACCTTAGCCGACGGCAGCCCGAACAACCGGCCGTGCACCTCGCCCCAAGACCCGTTCCTTATCGACTACGTCCGCATCTACAAGCCCGTCGTGCCGCCGGCCGGCGGCGCCTGGCCTTTGGTGGAAAAGCGCTACCGCCGCAAAGCCCCGGCGGCTTCCACGGCGGCCGTCACCGCCCCCTAACGCAACGGCCCGCCGGCAGCTAGCTGCCGGCGGGCCGTTGCGTTTACGAAGCACCACTTCTTAGATATCGAATTTGATACCCTGCGCCAGCGGGAGCTGGGTGCTGTAGTTGATGGTGTTGGTTTGCCGGCGCATGTAAATGCGCCACGCATCCGAACCGGACTCGCGGCCGCCGCCGGTTTCCTTTTCGCCGCCGAAGGCCCCGCCGATTTCGGCGCCCGAGGTGCCGATGTTCACGTTGGCAATGCCGCAGTCGGAGCCGGTGTGGGCCAGGAAGGCTTCCGTTTCGCGCATGTTCAGCGAGAAGATGGAGGACGAGAGGCCCTGCCGCACGCCGTTTTGCAGCTCGATGGCGTTTTCCACCGCGCCGGAGTAACGAATCAGGTACAGAATCGGGGCAAATGTCTCTTCCTGCACGGTGTGGTACTCGTTCTTGGCTTCCACCAGAGCCGGCTGCACGTAGGTGCCGGTTTCGTAACCCGCGCCGCTGAGCACTTCGCCGCCGGTGAGCAGCGTGCCGCCTTCCTGCTGCACGGCCGCCAGCGCCTTGGTAAAGCCCTGCACCGCGTCGGTATCGATGAGCGGGCCCACGAGGTTACCTTCTTTCAGCGGGTGGCCGATGGGCAGCTTGGGGTAGGCCGAGAGCAGGCGCTGCTTCACGTCCTCGTACACGTCGTCGTGCACGATGAGGCGGCGCGTGGTGGTGCAGCGCTGGCCGGCGGTGCCCACCGCCCCGAACAGCACGGCACGGATGGCCATGTCGAGGTCGGCGTGCGGGGTGATGATGATGGCGTTGTTGCCGCCGAGCTCCAGCAGGGCTTTGCCGAGGCGGGCGCCCACCACGGCCCCTACTTTCTTGCCCATGCGGGTCGAGCCGGTAGCCGATACCAGCGGCACACGCTCGTCAGCCGCCATCAGCCCGCCAATTTCGGCGTCGCCCACGATAACGCTGAAGATGCCTTCGGGCAGCTCGTTTTCGCGCAGCACGTCCTTGATGATGTGTTGCACGGCCACGGCTACCAGCGGCGTTTTCTCCGAGGGCTTCCAGATGCTCACGTCGCCGCACACGGCGGCCAGCATGGCGTTCCAGCTCCACACGGCCACCGGGAAGTTGAAGGCCGAGATAATGCCCACGACGCCCAGCGGGTGGTACTGCTCGTACATGCGGTGGGCGGGGCGCTCCGAGTGCATGGTGTACCCGTGCAGCTGCCGCGAGAGGCCCACCGCGAAGTCGCAGATGTCAATCATTTCCTGCACTTCGCCCAAGCCTTCCTGCAGGATTTTGCCCATCTCGTAGCTCACCAGCTTGCCCAGCGGCTCCTTGTACTCGCGCAGCTTGTTGCCGATCTGCCGCACGATTTCGCCGCGCTTGGGTGCGGGCACCAGGCGCCAGGTCTTGAAGGCTTCCTCGGCCGTACGCACCACCAGCTCGTAGTCTTGGGCGGTGGCCATGCGCACCTTGGCAATCAGCTTGCCGTCGGTGGGCGAGGCGATGCTGCGGACCTGCTCGTTGCCCTGCCCGCCCCACTGCAGACCGGTGCTGTAGGCGGCGTTAATGGCCTCGACGCCCAGCTCGCGCAGCACTTGCCGGATGCCGTGGTGGTCGTGTTCCTGCACGTCGGTAGCCGTGGCGGTGGCTTCTTCGATGGCTTGTTTCATAAGAGAAAGGGTGGGAAGATGATTCGGGGAATGGCCGCCGGGGCGGCGTCGCAAAGCTAACCAAAAGAAGCAGGCCCTTCGGAGCCGCCGCCGCTACCGGAAACCAAATTGGGAAAAGACAATTTTGCGGTATTATTGCCAGGCCAATACACGGGCGTCCGAGCATTGGCAACGTTCCCGATAACGTTTGCGGAAATAAAAAAAGCTGGTTCGTGCGGGAGTTCAAGTTCTTACCAGACCTTAAGCTCCCAAATACGCGTTGTTCGCTCGTTTTTTCCTATTCTTACATTCATTTCGACCTTTCCCCCGGCTGTAATATCACGGATTAAGTAGCTGGTCAGTTAGCCAGCCTTGCGCCCCGCCTCGCCGCTTGCAACCTTTCTCTCGCGGAAACCATCTCTTCCCCAACCTCGTACTCGACTTTCTTCTCACCCACTCACTCTTACTTATGTTACATTTTTTACCTCTCAAACGCCACGCCAAAGCCCTTCTGTCGCTGACGGCCCTGGCTGCCCTGCCCCTGGTTTCGGCCCAGGCCCAGCTGGTCAACACCTACACCATGGTAGCATCGACGGGCACGTTTACGCCACTGCCCGCCTCGGCTACCTCGCCCGCCTTGAGCGGCGGCGACCAGAACGACGGCTTTTACAACAACATTCCGCTGGGCTTCACCTTCAAGTTCGACGGCGTGAACTACACCACAGTGTCGGCCTCGACCAACGGCTGGCTGACCTTCGGCCAGAACATCACCGACTCGACCCCGGCCAACAACCTGACTTCCGGTACGCCGCGCCCCATTGCAGCCCCGCTGTGGGACGACATTAGCTTTGTGTACGCGGGCACCGGCACGCCCACCGGCAACCTCACCGGCAGCCTGCTCTATAGCACCACCGGCACCGCCCCGAACCGCACCTTCACCGTGGAGTGGCGCGACGCCCGTTGGGCCCCGGGTGCAGCAGGTCCAGTACAATCGTTCCAGATTCAAATGGACGAAACGAGCAACGAAATGCGCTTCGTGTACGTGCAGGGCACCGGCACGGTGTCGGGCACGCGCACGGCTTCGGTTGGTCTGGCCGGCCGCGCCGCCAACAATTTCCTCTCGCTGAACAGCCTCAGCAACACGGCGGCGGTCAGCACTTCCACCGAAACGGTGGACATCAGCGCCCGCGCTAGCAGCAACCGCGTGTTTACCTTCACGCCCGGCACTGCCACGGCCACCAAGAACGCCGCCAAGCTGGCCCCGCTGGCCATTTACCCGAACCCGGCTCGCGAGCTGGTGCAGGTGCAAGGTGCCGGCAAAGGCCAGAGCGTGGAACTGCTCGACCTGCAGGGCCGCGTGGTGCGCACGCTGCCCGCCGGCGCCACCAGCCTGAATGTGTCGGACGTGAAGTCTGGCATGTACCTGGTACGCAGCGGTGCCCAGCAGGCCCGCATCGTGGTGCAGTAGTCTAACTACCCTCTCCTAGAAAAAAGCCGGTGCAGCGTTCCGCTGCACCGGCTTTTTTGTTGCTACCCGACCGGCCCAAGCTCAGCTCTAACGGCCCCGCTTGCGGCGCAACAGGCTTCGGTGGCAATAGCAAGCAACGCCCATGCTGACGCAATAAAAAAGCCGCCGTCACTGCTGACGGCGGCTTTTAAGCTGAAATGGCCCGGTTTAGTCTACCTGCCCGATGGGGTAGTAGGACTTGCGGCCGTCGGGGTACACACCCTCCACCAACGCGCCCTGGCTTTGCTTGGCAGCTTCGAGGTAGCGCTTCACGTCCTGGGGCTTGGTCACCTTATTCTTATCAATGCGGGTGATGATGAAGCCGTCGGCAATGCCGGTTTCGCGGAAGTTGGAGCCGCGCACGCCGCTGATTTTGGCGCCGCCTTCCAAGTCCAGCTTGTTCATCTCCTGCCGGCTCAGCGGCGAGAACTTCGCGCCTTCGTACTCGATAGTGGCCGAGGTTTCTTCCCGCACAATGTCGGTGGTGCCCGAGGAGTTGCGCAGGGTCGCCGTGGTGTTGCGGCGGTCGTCGCCGCGCAGGTAGCTCACCTTGATCTTGTCGCCGGGGCGGTAGCGGGCTACCTGCTCCTGCAGCTGCGAGGAGGTGTTCACCTTCGCGCCGTTGATTTCGGTGATGATGTCGCCTTCTTTCAGGCCGGCGTCGGCGGCGGCGCTGTTCGAACTCAAGCCCACCACGTACACACCGTCGAGCGACTTGAGTTTTTTCTCCGACGCCAGCGTGGCGTCGACCTCGCGGATATTCACGCCGAGCAGGGCGCGCTGCACCACTTTGTACTTCAGCAGGTCATCCACCACCTTGCTCACAATGGAGCTGGGCACGGCGAAGGAGTAGCCCTCAAACGAGCCGGTGTGCGAGGCAATGGCCGAGTTGATGCCAATCAGGTCACCGTTCAGGTTGACCAGTGCACCGCCCGAGTTGCCGGGATTCACCACCGCGTCGGTCTGCAAGAACGACTCGATGCCCATGCGGTCCTCGCGGTTGAGGATGTTGATGTTGCGCCCTTTAGCCGAAATGATGCCGGCCGTTACGGTCGAGTTCAGGTTGAAGGGGTTGCCCACGGCCAGTACCCACTCCCCTACTTTCACGTTGTCGGACGAGCCGTAGCGTACGTAGGGCAGGTTGTCGGCCTCCACTTTCAGCAGGGCCAGGTCGGTGGTGGGGTCGGCGCCGATGAGCTTGGCGGAGTACTTCCGCTTGTCGTCGAGCACCACTTCAATCTTGTCGGCCTTGTCGATGACGTGGTTGTTGGTCACGATGTAGCCGTTGGCGGCGATAATCACGCCCGAACCCGAGCCGACCTGTGCGCCCTGCGGCTGCCGGCGCATGCCCCCGTCGAAGTCGTCGCCGAAGAACTGCCGCAGGAACGGGTCCATACGAATCTGGTCGTTCTGCGTCATTTTCGGGGCGTACTCCGTCATCACGTGCACCACGGCCGGTGTTACGGCCGAGGCGGCCGCCACGAAGTTCAGGCCTTCGGGCACGTTGTAAGTGGAGCTACGCAGCGCGCTGGTGTAGCGCACGTTGGGGTCGGCGGCTATGGCCTGCGGCGCATCGGTGCGTGCGGGTTCCAGCAGCTTGTACCCGCCCACGGCCACGCTCCCGCCCAGAACGGCGGAGCCAAGGAGGCCGAGCATCATTTGTTTGGCTTGCATGGGTAAGCTAAGAAGAGGAAAAGGGTGTGAGACCGGGGTTAAAGTACGAAACACTTCGTGAAGCTCCAATGAGCTGCCGGCGCTTTAACGGTAGATACCCGCCGGCTCGTACAGGGTTGCATCGATTTGCTATTGCTACAACACGCGTACCAACAAAAAAGGCACCAACGAACGGTGCCTTTTTTGCAGTCTGGTAGCCGCTTAGCGCACCTCGATGAGGCGCTTGGTGGTTTTATCCGTGTCGAAGGGCAGCGTCAGGCGCAGCACGCCGTCGGTCAATTCGGCTTGGATGGCGTTGGCATTGACGGTTTCGGGCAGGCGGAATTTGCGCGAGAACGTGCCGTAGCTCGACTCGGCGCGGCGGACTTTCACGGCGTTTTCGCCTTCGGTCACGGGGGCTTTCCGCTCGCCGCTCACCGTCAGGAAACCTTCCTGCACGTCGATGGTCAGGGCTTCCTTAGCTACGCCGGGGAGTGTCAGCTGCAGCTCAAAGCCGGCAGCAGTTTCAAACACGTCGGCGGCGGGCATGAAGCCAGTCCCGGTGGCGAAACCAGGTAGGGTATCGTTAAACAACTGGTTAAACACGGCGTCGAAGGGACGCACAACACGACGGGCGGGCAGGGTGTTGAACATGGTTGCCATAGTAGTATGCGGTTGGGTTGAGTTCGAAAGTGAATGACATCCGCCGTTGCGCGGACGACTGTCTACTTATCAATTTCGTACCAACTGATTTTACCAGACAAAATGTCTTAAACCAAGATTATTTATTACAACTTGCATTTACTCAATCTGACATTTTCTGCCTTACGAACTCCCATTGCCCAAAATTTGCGCAAACCACTTTACGACAAAAAGGCAGAACCTAGTGCTGCGTGGGCAGTTGTATACGTTTGAAAGGCTCCTTGTCTTCAAATAGCGTGAAACGCAGATCAACTCCTACGACAGGCGTGCGCACGTTGGTTCGGCCGCCAGACACGATGTTGCCGTCGGCGTCGAATTGGGGCAAATACACGGCGAAGTCGCTTTGCCGGGCCACGTAGGGCGTCAGGTCGACGTGGTCAGACAGGCGGAGGCCGATTTCGGCCCGCCAGATGCCTTGTTCCAAAGTCCGCTCGTCGGGCTGGTCATCGGGCGGCTGCAGGCGGATGTTAGCGGCGGCCTCGTAAGCCACGCGCGGCCGGAGCTTCACTCGCTCGTTCACGCTGTACACGCGCTCCAGGTCGAGGCGCAGACGGGCTTGGCCGAGGTTGCGCTGCGGTTCGGGACGGAATTCGTAATCCAAGCTCAGGCGCTGGCCGAAGGTAAAACCAAACACGTCGCCGCGGTGGCGCACCAGCAGCTCGGGCCGCGGCAGAAATTGCAGACCGCGGTTGTCGTAGTCGCGGCTATAGAACGCCGCGCGCAGGTTGGCGCCCCAGCTCCAGCGCTCCGACCAGAAATGCTCGTAGCCGGCCTGTACCCAGTTGTATTCAAACAGCTCCCCGTACTTACCGAAGCTGTGCTGGCCGTGCAAGCTGCCCCAGAAAAAGTCTCCGTTCTGGCGGGCCAGCTCCAATTGCAGCTCGGTGCGGCCGGTCCAGGGGTTACGCAGTGTGCGCTGGGCCTGGGCCGCTTCGGGCAGCAACAGCCCCAGCAGGCCGCCGGCCAGTAGTACGCGAGTCAACGTAGCTTTCATAAACAACGAATAAAAGGCGGCTAGTGCGCGGCCAGCTCGTGCAGGGCCAGCCAAGCCATCAGGCCCGGGCCCACGGTCAGGGCTTGGGCTTCTACGTCGAACGTGGGCGTGTGGACGGAGGAGGCGAAGCGGCCGTCGAGGGCGCGGGTGCCGAGGCGGTAGAAGCAGCTCGGGGCCTGCTGCGAGTAAAAGGCGAAGTCCTCGGAAGCCATCCACTGGTCGATGTCGACGACGTTGTCCTCGCCGAGGTAATCGACCATGGCGGCGCGCACGCGGGCGGTTACGGTCAGGTCGTTGTCGAGGCAGGGGTAGCCGCGGCGGATTTCCAGCTCGCAGGTGGCGCCCATGGCGGCGGCCAACCCTTCGCAGAGCTGGCGCAGGTGCACGTGGGCCTGCTCGCGCCAGGCTTCGTCCATGGTGCGGAACGTGCCTTCGATGTAGACCTCGTTCGGAATGACGTTGGTAGCGCCGTTGGCAATGACTTTGCCGAAGGACAGCACCGAGGGAATTTTGGGGTTGGCCCGGCGGCTCACCAGCTGCTGGGCGGCCACAATCAGGTTGGCTGCCACCAGCACCGTGTCGATGTTCTGCTCGGGCATGGCGCCGTGTCCGCCCTTGCCGCGCACCGTCAGGTACAGCTCGTCGGCCGAGGCCATGTAGCGGCCCGCGTGAATGCCCACTTTGCCGGCCGGCAGCTGCGGAAACACGTGCTGCCCGAGCACCGACTGCGGCGCGGGGTTTTCCAGCACGCCTTCCTTGATCATGATGGAGGCGCCGCCCGGCACCAGCTCCTCGCCCGGCTGAAACATGAGCTTGATGGTGCCCTCAAACTCGTCGCGCAGCTGGGTGAGGATGCGCGCGGCGCCGAGCAGGGACGAGGTGTGCACGTCGTGGCCGCAGGCGTGCATCACGCCGGGGTTCTGGGAGCGGTAGGGCACGTCGTTCTGCTCCTGAATGGGCAGCGCGTCCATGTCGGCGCGCAGGGCCACGGTGCGGCGGCCGGGGTTGCGGCCTTCGATGTGGGCCACAAGGCCGGTGGTGGCAATGGGCTGGGGCTCCAGGCCGAGCTTGCGCAGCTCGGCGGCCACGAAGGCGGCGGTTTCAAACTCCTTGAACGACAGCTCGGGGTGAGCGTGCAGGTGGTGGCGTTGCGCGACCACGTCGGCGGCCTGGGCGGCGGCTAGTTCCTGGATGCGGGAAAGCAAATGCTGCATAGCCCGCAAGGTACGGCGGAAACGGCGCGGCGCGTGCGGGTCGGCCGGCCGCCGCCCCTACTCAAACAGCACGCTCACGTGCGGCTTGCTGGCCAGCAGCATGGTGCGGCCCTGCAGGTTGGGGCTGAAGGCGGCGTCCAGCTGCTCCTCGGCCAACGTCACGCGGCTCACGAGCACGCAGTCGGCAAACTCCAGGTACTCGCCGCGCTTGTCGTTGTTGTAGCGGATGCGGCCGCGTACGGCGACGGTGAGGTCGAGCAGAATGGCCTCGGTGGCTGTCTGCACCAGCGTCACGTCGACCAGCCCCAAGTCGGGCCAGAGCGACACGAGCAGTACCAGCCCGTCGTGGCGCACGCGGTAATGCGTGCCGCCGTTGTCGTCCTCGGTCGGTATGGCTTCCAGGCCCTGCAACAAATCCAACTCCTCCCACTGCAGCTGGCGGATGAGCGGCATGGGCTAGAAGCGGGTTTTGTTGATGAGCACCTGCGCCGGCTGCAGCTCCGCCTTGGGCGCCAGCGGCCGGATGCGCAGCATGGCCCGCTCGGCGTCGAGGCGGGTGGGGTAGTCGCCGATGAAGAGGCGGTAAATGGGCTGCTTGAATACCACGTAGTCGGTTTCCTCGGGGTAGCGGCTGATGACGGCCCGGCGGATGGCCATGGCCTCGTCGCGCTCCAGGCCCACGTAGGCCTGAATGCGGTAGCCCGAGGTGTACTTGACGTTCTGGTTGGTGTAGGCTTGGTCGCGCAGGCGCTGGTCAATCAGGGCGTTGACGCTGGCCGTGGGCGTGACGAAGGTTTTGCCCGTGAGCGGCTTGGGCGCGGGCGGCGGGCTGAATTTCGGCCGGTACTTGCTCAAATCCTCGGCCGGCTGGGTGGCGCGGCCGGCCGTCGTGGCGGGCCTGGTGGTATCGGGGGCAGCGGTGGTGGCACTGGGCGCGGCCGGGCCCGAGGCGGCGCAGCCGGCCAGGGCAAGCGTAGCGAAGAGCACGGGCACGTTAGTAAGCAGTCGGTTCATGGGCGGTGGAGTCAGCGGCGGGCGTGAGCAGGGCGAGGCCAGCGGAGGCCCCGAGGCGGTCGGCACCGGCTTGCACCAGCGCCACGGCCTGCTCGTGGGTCCGGATTCCGCCGGAAGCTTTGATACGGATGTGCGCCGGCAGTTGGTCGCGCATGATCTGAATATCCTCGACCGAGGCGCCGCGGGTGCTGAAGCCGGTGGAGGTCTTCACGAAATCGGCTCCGGCGGCGGCGCACAGGTCGCAGGCCTGCCGAATTTCGGCTTCCGACAGCAGGGCCGTTTCGATGATGACTTTCAGGATGCCCCCGCGGAAGTGGCACAGTTCGGCCAGCTGGCCCAGCTCGTCTTCCACTTCCTCGTAGCGCCCCGACTTAAACGCGGCCACGTTCATCACCACGTCGATTTCGGTGGCGCCCTCGCTCAGGGCCTGGTGCGCTTCGAAAAACTTCACCTTGGTGAGCTGGTAGCCCAGCGGGAAGCCCACCACCGTGCACACGGCCACGCCGGAATCATACAGCTCGTTGGCGGCCACGCTCACGTAGCACGGCGGCACGCAGGCGCTGGCAAAGTGGGCTTGCCGCGCCTCGGCGCAGAGCTGCACAATTTGAGCGCGGGTGGCCTCGGGCTTGAGCAGCGTGTGGTCGATGCGGGCGGCCAGGTTGTCGGTGGAAAGCATGGGGCAAAGGTACAGAATCCGCGGCCCGACGCCGGGCCGCTAGCGCAGCTGCGAGGGCGGCACGCCGAACTTGCGGCGAAAACAGGTGGCGAAGTGCGCCGCGTTGGCAAAGCCCACCTGCTCGCCCACTTCCTGCACGGGCAGGGCGGTGGTTTCGAGCAGGCACTTGGCTTCGGTCAGGCGCTTTTCAGCCACGTAGCCGAACACGGTGGTGCCGCACACCTCCTTGAAGCCCTTCTTCAGCTTGAAGTCGTTGATGCCAAACGTGCGGGCCAGTTCCAGCAGGCTGGGCGGCGCGGCGTAGTGCTCGTCCAGGTAGGCCCGAATGGCGTGAAACAATTCGTGCTGGCTTCGGGGCCGGGTGGCGCTGGCCCCGGCCTGGAATATCTGCTGGTACTGGCGCTGCTGCTCGGCAAACAGGTCGAGAAAGCGGCCCTCGATGAACATGCGCCGCAACACGCCGCTGTAGGGGCACTGCCGCAGCTGCTCCACCAGCTGCCGAATCACCGGCAGCGCCGCCACCGGGTCGGGCAAACTCATAAACGACTGCTCTGCTCCCAAGCGCCGCTCGTACAGCGGCAGCCACTCGTCGTTGTGCTCGATCAGCTGCCGAAAGAACTCCGGTGCCAGGCCCAGGTGCACGGCGCGGAACTGCCCCTGCCGGTCGGGCCGCATGACGTGGCGGGTGGTCGTGCCCGGGTCGTGGATGGAGTTGTGGTAGCCGCCCCCGACTTCGTGGCCCGGCATGCGGTCGGCGCTGGACTGGCTGCTGCCCTGCAACTGGTACAGAAAGCCCACCCAGGGCTGCACTTCTTGCTCCTGAATTTCGAGCGGCCGTTGCAGCTCCCCGCTCATTTCCATCACCAGCAGCCCGCCCGGCAGCACCACCTCGCTCGACTCAATGCGGCCCACGTGCGCGGGCACGTCCCAGCGCATGCGGCCGACCAGCAGGTCGGCTTCCGCCTGAAACCGGCTGGTATCCCGCAGCCCCAGTTCTTCAATGCGCGCAACGTAAGTGGCAGCCATACGGACGAAAATAGCCCGGTTTCGGCAAAGCAAAAACCCCGACGGCCAAGCTATCCAGTCCAGAGCCTGCCGGTGCCCGGGCGTGGAAAGCAAAAGCGCCCCGGCGGAGTAGCCGGGGCGCTTTTATTCATGCGTCCAGTCAATGCTTAGTCGATGATGACGGCGCGGTTGCTGAGCACGTCTTCTTCCACGCTCTTAAACTTCACGTCTCGCACGATGCGGCCGTCCATGTACTGCACGCTCACTTTGTCGTTGCGGTTGGCAATTTTCTGCGAACGGGCCGGCTCCTGCTTTTCCACGATGGTTTCGGCGTTGTCGTCCTCGGCCGTGTAGCCCGACTCCAGCTGCGAGTGCACCTGCTCCTTTTCGGCCTTCACGCGGGGCTGCGGCATGCGCGGCACGGTGTCGGCTTCCTCGAAGAAAATTTCCGGCTCCTGGCCGGGGGCCTGCGTGGTGGCCGGAATGTCGGCGTGGAACAGGAAGGTCACGGTGTCCTCGTTGACCTTGCTGATCATGCGCTTGAACAGCTCGAACGACTCGAACTTGTAGACCAGCAGCGGGTCTTTCTGCTCGTACACGGCGTTCTGCACCACCTGCTTCAGGTCGTCCATGGCGCGCAGGTGCTGGGTCCAGGCTTCGTCGATGAGCGACAGCACGATGACCTTTTCCATGGCGCGGATCAGCTCCTGCCCGTTGGTTTGCTGGGCCTTGCGCAGGCTGGCCACAGCAGTTACTTGCTTGCGCTGATCGGAGAACGGCACGGCAATGTTTTCGAACGGGGCGTTCTGGGCCAGCAGGTCGTTGATGAGCGGCAGCGCCGACTCGCCGATGACCTCGTTCTTGGAGTGGTAGTAGCCCAGGGCTTCGTCGTAGAGCTTCTGCACCAGGGCCGGAGCCGGCTGGGCGGCAAACTCGTTGGCCGAAATGTGGGTGTCGTAGCCAAACACGCGGATGATGGCCAGCTGGAAGTCGTCGTAGTTGCCGCTGATTTTGTGGCCGGCCACGATGTCCTCCGACACCTCGTAGATCATGTTCCACACGTCCAGCTCCAGACGCTCACCAAAGAGGGCGTTGCGGCGGCGGCGGTACACCACCTCGCGCTGGGCGTTCATCACGTCGTCGTACTCCAGCAGGCGCTTGCGCATGCCGAAGTTGTTCTCTTCGACTTTCTTCTGAGCGCGCTCAATCGAGGAAGTAATCATCGAGTGCTGAATCACCTCGCCTTCCTCCAGGCCCATGCGGTCCATGAGGCGGGCAATGCGGTCGGAGCCGAACAGGCGCATCAGGTTGTCTTCGAGCGACACGAAGAACTGCGAGGTGCCCGGGTCACCTTGGCGGCCGGCACGGCCGCGCAGCTGCCGGTCGACGCGGCGCGATTCGTGACGCTCCGTGCCGATGATGGCCAGACCGCCCGCTTCCTTGGAGGTTTCCTTCAGCTTGATGTCGGTACCGCGGCCGGCCATGTTGGTGGCGATGGTCACGGTGCCGGGGTAGCCGGCATTCGACACGATTTCGGCCTCGCGCTGGTTTTGCTTGGCGTTCAGTACTTGGTGCGGAATCTTGCGCAGCTGCAGCAGTCGGCTGATGATTTCCGAGTTTTCCACCGTGGTGGTACCCACCAGCACCGGGCGGCCGGCCTTCACCAGCTCCTGGATTTCCTCGGCCACGGCGTTGTACTTCTCGCGCGTGGTTTTGTACACCTTGTCGTGCTGGTCTTTGCGGGCAATGCCGCGGTTGGTGGGGATGACCACCACGTCCAGCTTGTAGATCTGCCAGAACTCGCCCGCTTCCGTTTCGGCCGTACCGGTCATGCCGGCCAGCTTGTGGTACATGCGGAAGTAGTTCTGCAGGGTCACCGTGGCGTAGGTCTGCGTGGCGTCTTCGATGCGCACGTTTTCCTTGGCTTCGATGGCCTGGTGCAGGCCGTCGGAGTAGCGGCGGCCTTCCATCACGCGGCCGGTCTGCTCGTCCACAATCTTCACCTTGTGGTCCTCGCTCACGATGTACTGGTCGTTGAGTTCGAACAGGGTGTAGGCCTTCAGCAGCTGGTTGACGGTGTGGATGCGCTCCGACTTCTCCTGGAAGTCCTGCATCAGGTGTTCCTTCTGGTGCAGGCGCTCCTCGGCCGTCAGGGCCTTGTTGTTTTCGATGGCGGCCAGGTCGGTGCCGATATCGGGCATGATGAAGAAGTGCGGGTCTTCGCCCTGCCCGGTAATCAGGTCGATGCCCTTTTCCGTCAGTTCAATCTGGTTGTTCTTCTCGTCGATGGTGAAGAGCAGCGGCATGTCGGCCTGCGGCATCTGGCGCGAGTTGTCGGCCAGGTAGTGGTTTTCCACTTTCTGCAGGATGGCGCGGTTGCCGGTTTCCGAGAGGAACTTGATGAGCGGTTTGCTCTTGGGCAGGCCGCGGAAGGCGCGGAACAGCGCCAGGCCGCCCTCCCCTTCTTTGGGGCCGTCTTTGCCCTCTTTGATGAGGCGCTTGGCGTCGAGCAGGTACTGCTGCACGAGCTTCTTCTGCTCGTTTACCAGCCGCTCGATGCGGGGTTTCAGAATCAAGAATTCGTGCACGTCGCCGCGCGGCACCGGACCGCTGATGATGAGCGGGGTCCGGGCGTCGTCGATGAGCACCGAGTCCACTTCGTCGACCATGGCGTAGTGGTGCTTGCGTTGCACCAGCTCTTCCGGGTCGCGCGCCATGTTGTCGCGCAGGTAGTCGAAGCCGAATTCGTTGTTGGTGCCGTAGGTGATGTCGGCCAGGTACGCCTGGCGGCGGGCATCCGTGTTGGGCTGGTGCTTGTCGATGCAGTCACAACGCATGTTGTGAAACTCGTACAGCGGGCCCATCCATTCCGAGTCACGCTTGGCGAGGTAATCGTTCACCGTCACCACGTGCACGCCGCGGCGGGCCAGGGCGTTCAGGAAGGCGGGCAGCGTGGCCACCAGCGTCTTGCCTTCACCCGTGGCCATTTCCGAAATCTTGCCCTGGTGCAGCACCAGGCCGCCGATGAGCTGCACGTCGTAGTGCACCATCTCCCAGGTCATTTCCGAACCGCCGGCCATCCACTTGTTCGGCCAGATGGCTTTGTCGCCCTCCAGACGAATGTGCGGCCGGGTGCGCGCCAAGCTCCGGTCGTGCTCGGTGGCCGTAACCACCAGCTGGCCATTTTCCTTGTAGCGGCGGGCCGTTTCCTTCACGATGGCAAAGGAGCGCGGCGCAATTTCCATCAGCACTTCTTCCAGCTGCACGTTGCGCTGCTTTTCCAGCGCGTCGATCTGGTCGAAGATCTGTTCCTTTTCCTGAATGTCGAGGTTGGGCTGGTCGTTGATACGCGCGTGCAAGCCAGCAATCTGGGCATCCACGGCTTGCAGGCGCTCATCGATAATGGCGCGCAGCTCGTCGGACTGGCCGCGCAGCTCGTCATCCGAGATGCCTGCCAGTTTGGCGTATTCGGCGTTGATGGTCGCCACGTAAGGGATGATGCCTTTCAAGTCCCGCTCCGACTTGGTGCCGAAGACTTTCGTGACGGCCTTCCCGATAAAATCGAACATGCTGTAGAGGAAAATGTACTGAATGCGCTGGGGCGCACCTCAAAAATACGTTTTCTAAGGGAAAAGCCCCAGACGCATTATCAGATGTCCCAGAAATGAACAACCCCGCTTCCTCAAAAAGAGTGCGGGGTTGAGTTAGAAAGCCCTATTGACAGGTTTGGGCGGCGGCTGGCGCCGGGCTCGTGCCAAAGTTGCCGCCCGCTGCGGGGCGCCAGCCCGCGCATCCGCGCAGCTCCGGACGTTAACCCGGCGCGGGCTAGGCTTCGACGGCTTCGCCTTTTAGTGCGCAGTGGCTCACCGCGCCCAGGTGCACGTCGTGCATATAGCGGCCCAAGCCGTCTTCGACGCTGGGCAGCACAATGCCGCGGCTGCTGCTCAGGGCGCTGAAGGCCGGGCGCGGCGCGGGCCAGCCAAAGGCCGCGGCCGGCTGCGGCTGCACCAACGCGGTGTCGAGGCCGGCGGCTTCGGCGGCCAGCTGCGCCAGCCGGGCCCAGGTGTAGGCGCCGCGGTTGGCCACGTGCCAGATGCCGTGCTCCTCGTCGATGAGCAGGTCCAGCGCAGTGTTGACGAGGTCGGGCACGTAGGTGGGCGACACTTGCAGGTCGGCGGCGGCTTCGAACGTGCGGCCGCCGCGCAGGGCCTGCAGCGCAAAGTGCACGAAGTTGTACTCGTCCCAGGGGCCAAAAAAGGCGCTGGTCCGCACTACCAAGGCACCAGGCATGGCGGTGAGCACGTCGCGCTCGGCGAGGCTTTTGCTGCGGCCATACACGTTGAGCGGGCCCTTGGTGTCGTCCTCGGTGTAGGGCACCGACTGCTGCCCGTCGAACACTAAATCGGACGAAAAGGTGAGCAGTTGCACGCCGCGGTGGGCGCAGGCTTGGGCCAGCACCTTGGGGCCGGTGGTATTCGCGCGGTAGCACTGCGCGGGGTCTCGCTCGGCTTCATCGACGCGCACGTAGCCGGCGGCGTTGACCACGGCCCAGGGCTGGTGGGCGGCCAAAGCCAGTTCAACGGCTACGGGGTCGGCAATATCCAGCTCGTGCCGGCTTAGGGCCACGTAGTGCAGGTTGCGCACCTCGCACACACGGCGGAAGGCCCGGCCAAGGGTGCCTTGGGCACCAGTGATGAGCAGCGGCCGAGCAACGGGCGTAAGTTGAGGTGCCATCATGGCTGGGTCGGTTGGGTGTGGCGGTAGGCAAATCGGTCGGGGCGCTGCCACCAGCCGGCACCGTGCAGCACGGGATGGTCGTAGGCCCGGCCCTGCGCTAGGTGCTGGGCCATGCGAAACAAAGCCGTGCGGCGGGGCTGCCCGCCGCGGACGTCGAACACTCCGGTTTCGTAATGGCCGTCGTCGCGGGTCAGCAGCGTGTTCCAGTTGTAAGCGCCGAAGAGGGCCCAGACGGTAACGGCCCGCACGTCGGCGCCGGCGCGGCGGGCGGCCTGGGCTTGCTGCCAGGCCTGCTGCAACCAGCGCATCTGCTCCTCGCGGGTGCAAGCCAGCTGCACTTCGGTAACGGCCAGCGGGAGGCGGTACCGCTCCCAGGCTTCCAGCAGCAGATTTTCGAGGCCGGCCAGCTCCAGCGGCGCCACGCGCACGGCTTCCACGTCGGCGTAGTGCTCCTGGTGGTTGCGCCCGACGCTGTGCGCGGGGTAGTGTTCCAGCCGCTCGTCAAGAAACCGTTCACTGGTCACGTAGTAGTTGATGCCGAGCACATCGGGCGGCAGCGGTGCACTCACCAGCTCGGCCAATTCCTCCGCGCGGGCGCCGTGCTCGAGGAGGTATGGGTAGAGCGCGTGCTCGGGCGTGACGCGGCCGCAGAGCAAATCGAAGCTGAGCCAGCGGCGGTGGTTTTCGAACTCGGCCTGGTAAGCCAAGTGCGGCGTGCTGTGAATCTTGCCCAGGTCTTCGGTTTGCACCAGCTGGGCCCGCGGATTCACTTCCCGGATGGCCAGCATGGCCGCTTTGGTGGCCTGCACCTGGTGCAGCAGCATGCGCACAAACGCGTCGTCGTCGTGGCGGTGCGGGTACCAGAGGCCGTAGAGGCCGCTGAAGCGGGCGGTGGTCAGCGGCTCGTTAACGGGCGTGTACTGCATCACCCACGGGTAACGCTCGGCCACCATGCGGGCGTAGCGCGCCAGGCCCGTCACGAAGCTGGGTTGGTCCATGGCTGTGTAGCGCGGGCCGCTGCCGTGGTGCACCAGCCCCGCAATGGGGGCAATGCCCAGCTCGCGCAGGCGGTTCATTCGCTCGTCGGTCCACGACCAGTCGGGCGCGTCCAGGCTGTCGGGCGCCACGTTTTCCCAGAGCACGGGGTAGCGCAGCCGGCGCAGGCCCAGCTCGGCAATTTCCTCAAGGTCGGTCAGCCGCTCGCGGTGCCCGCTCAGGCGCGTCTGATCCGAAAAGTCATTCTGCACGCGCCGAATGCTGCATTCGACGCCGCCCCACAATTCCAACTTTGCCATGCGCAGTAAATAACCGCGGGGTGTAGCAAGCACGGCAAACTGCTACACCCCGCGGGATTGGTACGAAACTTATGCTTTCTTCTTGTCCGGGTCGCGGGGAAGCAGTTTTTCCATCAGCGTGGCCGAACCGGTAATGGCCGGCTTCTTGGGCTGGGCTTCCTCCGACTTCTCGGTGAGCTTCTTGTACAAAGTCAGGGCCTGGGCTACCACCTGGTCCATGTTGTAGTACTTGTAGGTGGCCAGGCGGCCTACGAAGTGCACGTTGGGCGTTTCGTCGGCCAGCTTCTTGTACTTGTTGTAGAGCTCCGCGTTTTCGGGCTTCGGAATCGGGTAGTACGGGTCGCCCTCGGCGCGCGGGAACTCATACACCAGGCTGGTCTTGGGGTGTTGTTGCCCGGTAAGGGCCTTGAACTCCGTGATGCGGGTGTAGAGGTGCTCGTTGGGGTAGTTCACCACCGGGGCTTCCAGGTGCTGCTCCTTGTTGAGCGTCTCGTGCTTGAACTCCAACGAGCGGTAAGGCAGCTTGCCGAATTTGAAGTCGAAGTACTCGTCCACGGGGCCGGTGAAAATCATTTCCTTGAAGGGAATGACGTTCACGATTTCGTGGTAGTCCACGTTGAGCATGATCTTGATGTTCGGGTGGTCGAGCATCTTCTCGAACATCTTGGTGTAGCCGTGCAGGGGCATGGCTTGGTACGTGTCGGTGAAGTAGCGCCGGTCGCGGTTGGTGCGGGTGGGCACGCGCGAGGTCACCGACTTATCCAGCTCCGAGGGGTCGAGGCCCCACTGCTTGCGGGTGTAGTTGCGGAAGAACTTCTCGTACAGCTCGCGGCCGACTTTGCTCACCACCACGTCCTCCGAGGTCTTGATTACCGGCACTTCCTCGGCCTGCGACTCGAAGAACGCGTCGACCTCGAAGGAAGTCATGTTGGTGCCGTAGAGCTTGTTGATGGTGTCCAGGTTGATCGGAATCGGCACGTGCTGCCCGTCCACCGAGGCCAGCACCCAGTGCTCGTAGGGGCGCCAATCGGTGAAGTTGGAGAGGTACTCGAACACATCCTTCGAGTTGGTGTGGAAGATGTGCGGGCCGTACTTGTGCACGAGGATGCCGTCCTCGTTGTAGTGGTCGTAAGCGTTGCCACCGATGTGGTTGCGCTTGTCGATAATCAGCACTTTTTTGTTTGAGCGCGTGGCGAGGCGTTCAGCGAGGACGCTGCCAGCGAAGCCGGCTCCGACGATGAGGTAATCAAACATAGCTCCGGGGGCAGTTAGGTGATTGGTTGGGATGAGGGGGATTGGTGTGGTAAGCGGCGGAAACAGGCTAAGCGCGGGTCTTTTTCAATTCGCTCTGCATCAGGTCGACCATGCCTTGCCAGGTCTGGTCCCAGGAGATGGTAGCGAGGTACTCGTCAACGCGCTTGAGCCAAGCGGGGTCGGTGCCGTCCTGCAGGGCCTTCTCGATGGCCTGCTCGAACTCGGGGGCTTGGGCGGCGATGTGCACGAGGCCCAGTTCGCCGTAGGGGCGCACCACGTCGCGGATGGGCGTGCTGACCACGGGGCGGCCGGCGGATAGGTACTCGGGCGTCTTGGTGGGCGAAATGAACTTGGTGCTTTCGTTGTCGGCGAAGAGCAGGGTGGCCACGTCCCAGCCGCGCAGGTAGTCGGGCAGTTCCTTGTAGTCCTTGCCGCCGAGGTAGTGGATGTTCTTCGCCTGGGGCAGCGTGGCCGGGTCGATTTTCACCACCGGCCCGATGATGACGAACTGCCAGTCGGGGCGGGCGGTGGCCAGCTGGCCCAGCAGCTCAATGTCGAGGCGCTCATCGACCACGCCGAAGAAGCCCACGCGCGGATGCGCAATGCCGGCTTGGTCGGCGGGTTCGGCAGCCGCCCGGCGGGCCTGGCCAAAGTGTGCCTTGTCGATGCTGCTCGGGAAGGCGTGGGCGCTGGGATGCTGCTTGGTTTTAGCTTCGTAGAGGCTCTGGCCGCCGGTGAAAACGAGCTGGGCTTTCCGGAACAGCTCCTGCTCGCGGCTGCGCAGCTCGGGGTGCGCGCCTTTGAAATTGGCCAGTTCGTCCATGCAGTCGTAGATGGTCAGCGCGGGCTGGAATTGCCGCGACTTGGCCAGGAACATGGGCGAATAGTACCAGGCCACGAAGTCCTGGATATTTTCCTTCCGGAAGTACTCGGTCAGGATGTCCGCCTGGGTTTTGTCGGCGGCCTCCTCGCTCAACCCCTCGGGCAGGTGCACCACCACGATTTTCAGTTTGCCCTCTTCGCGGTCCTTGATTTCCAGCCACGGCGCCATCGTTTTGTCGCCGTAATGCGTGCAGGGCTCTTCCACGTAAAACACGCGGGTGTGCTTGGCAAAGCGGGAGAGCAAATGCTGCGGGCGTTGCCACACAAAGTCCCAGTGCAGGTGCGCGAAGCACACCAAGTCGGGCAGGGTCGAAGAGTTGGTGGCCTCAGCGGCGGCCTCGGTCGTGGCGTCTGAGGGAGAGTTGGCGTTTGCCGGCGCGTAGGAGGGGACGTCGAGTAGGGACATGCGTTAAAGCGTCAAAAAAATTTGGCGGTAGGTGCGGCAATAAGAAATTGGTCGGCTCGGTCACACGGCCCTTCTCAACCAAGCGCGGCAAATAAGCATACGCAGCCCCCCCGAAAAAGGATACCTGCCGACCAGCTCGACCCGGAAAAGGCCGGGTATGGGCCAAAAAAAACGGGCCTAGTGGCCCGTTGCAACGCACTGCATTTCCACGGCGTCTTCCCACCCCTCGTCGGTGCTGAGCCACTGGTGGCGCACGCCCACGCGCCGAAACCCGGCCCCGCGAAACAGCCGCAAGCTGGCCCGGTTGCTGGCCGCGACGGTGCAATACACCTGGTGCAGGTGCAGGGTGCGGCGAGCGTACTGCAGCGTCAGGCGCAGGGCTTCGGCGGCGTAGCCGGCGCGGCGGCGGTTTTGCAGCACCATGATGCCCACGGCCGCGCGCCGGTGGTGGGGCTCGAAGTTGAAGAGGTCCACCGTGCCCACGGCCGCGTCGTCGGCGCGGGCGCAGATAACCAGGCGCAGCTGCCGCACTTCGTAGAAATCAGCGGCGGCCGCGACGAGGTAGCGCTCCAGCGAGTAGTGCGAAATCGGCGTGAGCGTGTCGGAAGCCAGGCCCCACACGCTCGGGTCGTTTTCGATTTCGTAAAGAAACGCGAGGTCGTCGGCCTCGAGGGCGCGCAGGTAAACGGAGTGGCCGCGCAGCATACTACAGCGAAATATCGCCTTCGAATACGTACGCCGCCGGGCCGTTCAAATACACCTCGGTAAAAGAGCCGTCGGGGTGCTGCCGGAAGCTTACCGACAGGTCGCCGCCGATGGTGCGCAGGGGCACCGGGCTGGCGGCGCCGCGGCGGGCGGCGGCCAGGGCCACGGCTGTTACGCCGGTGCCGCAGGAGTGCGTTTCGTCCTCCACACCGCGCTCGTAAGTACGCACCTGCCAGGGCTGCCCGCTGGCTTGCGGCGCTTCCACGAAGTTGACGTTGGTGCCACCGCGGGCGCCAAAAAACTCGCCGTAGCGGATGGCGCGGCCCTCGGCGTAGACGTTGTGCTCGGCCAGGGAGCTGGCGGGCAGAAAGCGGACGATGTGCGGGCTGCCGGTGTTGAGAAAAATCCCGTCAGGCATTTCCTGCTGACCGGCCACGTCCATCATGCGCAGGCGCACGGTGCCGTCGGCATCCACCGTGGCTTCGTGCGGGCCGTCGGCGGCGAGGAAGCGGGCTTGGTTCTGAATCACGCCGAGCTGCCGGGCAAAGGCCACGGTGCAGCGGCCGCCGTTGCCGCACATCGAGCCCAGGTAGCCGTCGGCGTTGTAGTACACCATTTCGAAGTCGTAGCCGGGCAGGGTGCGCAGCAGGATGAGGCCGTCGGCGCCGATGCCGCGGCGCCGCTCGCAGAGGCGGCGCACCAGGGCGTAGTCGTCGGCCGGAAAGGTGCGGGCGCGGTCGTCAATCATGACGAAGTCGTTGCCGGTGCCCTGGTATTTGTAGAAACGCATGGAAAAGCGGAAGTGAAAGCGGTCAGACCAGCTTGCGCAGCAGCGCCACCTGGCCGGCGTGGTAGAGGTAGTGCTGCGCCGTGCCGTGCAACAATACGTAAATGGAAACACCCGAACCGTCCGGGCGGTTGCGTTCGGCACCGAGCACTTGGCTAAGGTCTTTTTCAGGCAGCGCCTGCGCCGCCGTCACGAGTTGTTCGTGCGCTTTGGACAGCTCGCCCAGGGCCGTTTGCCAGGCTACTTCGTCGGCCACCAGGGGCACGGCGGGCCAGTCTTCGCCCTCGATGGCCACGTTGTAGCGCTGCTCGATGCGGGCGCGCACGGTGTCGGCCCAGGTGCGCAGGTGCAGCACCAGCTCCCAGATGCTGTGGGCCGGCGGGATGGGCCGGGCCGCGGCTTGGTCGGCCGAGAGGCCAACCAGCGTGGCCAACAGCGAGGGGCCGGACCAGGCGTCGCCGTGGAAGGCGCGTTCGAGCTGGTCGACGAGGCGGGGAAGTTCGGCCATAACGGCGGCAAGGTTAGCGGAGAAACAACAGCGCGTAATTCAGCGCGCAAAACGACAGCACCACGTACACCAGCACCCACGGCATGCACCGGGTGGCGCGCGGCTGCCGGTACAACGCATAAAACTCCGCCACCGCGTCGCGGCGCCAGTATACCACGCCGTAATTGATCAGCGGCGCTATCACCAAGCCCAAGATGGTTATTGCGGCCACGTCGGCGTCGTAGCCACTGCTCCGCTCCCGCAGCAGCTGCGGCAGGGCGCAGTGCAGCATCAAGACCCAGCTGACGGCCAACAAGGTCTTGTGGCGGGCTTTGCTATCGTCTTGCCACATCAGGTCCATCACCCGAAAGACGACGGCATTCAATAAAACCAGGGGCTGGCGCATACGTTACGTGGCCGGGGCCGGCGGCTCCTTGTTCTGCAGCAGGCCGTACCTTTGCCGGCCCGCCCCGCGGGGCTCACCAAAGGTAGCGCATGTACTCCTTCCTCACCACCAGTCCCTGGCCCGACTACGAGCTGCTCGACAGCGGCAACTTTCAAAAGCTGGAGCGCTTCGGGCGCTACGTGCTCAGCCGCCCCGAGCCGCAAGCCGTGTGGGACCCGCACCTGCCCAAGAGCGAGTGGGACCGGGCCCACGCCACCTTCACCCGCGAAAAAGGCGCCAACGCGGCCACCGAAAAAGGCCAGTGGCGCCTCAAGCCGGGCATGGCCGAGCAGTGGGTTATCAGCTACGAGCGGCCCGACGGGCTGAAGCTGCGCTTCCGCCTGGGGTTGTCGTCGTTTAAGCACGTGGGGCTGTTTCCGGAGCAGGACCCCAACTGGCAGTTCATCTACGAACAGACGCAGAAGCGCCGCGCCGAAAAGCCGCGGGTGCTCAACCTGTTTGCCTACACCGGCGCGGCCACCCTGGCGGCCCGCGCCGCCGGCGCCGACGTGACCCACCTCGACTCGGTGAAGCAGGTCAACTTTTGGGCCCGCGACAACATGGAAGCCTCCGGCCTCGACGGGGTACGTTGGCTGGTGGAAGACGCCTTCAAGTACGTGCAGCGCGAGGTGAAGCGCGGCAACAAGTACCAGGGCCTCATCCTCGACCCGCCCGCCTACGGCCGCGGCCCCACCGGCGAGAAGTGGCAGCTTGAAGACCAACTCAACGAGATGCTCAAGCTCTGCCGCGAGCTGCTCGACCCGCAGGACCATTTCTACGTCATCAACCTCTACTCCATCGGCTATTCCGCGCTGATTCTGGACAACCTCATCGACACGATTTACGCGCCCTACGGCCGGCAGCGCGAAATCGGGGAAATCTACCTGCACGACAAGGGCCAGCGCAAGCTGCCGCTGGGCACCTTCTGCCGGTTTGCGAATTAGAAATTCGTTTTTCGTTATTGGTTGTTCGTTTTTCGTCTGCCAATAGCACCCACGCTCCTGCCGGCGCCCCAAGCGCCCCAGCGTGGCACCAAGTCCGGTCTTGTCCTGCTGTCAGCGCCCGAAAAACCCCTCACCAGTAACGAAAACCGAATGATACGTCACCAGCGCCTGGCCCTGATTGACATGGGCACCAACACGTTTCACCTGCTCATCGTGGAGCTGTCCGAGCGGCGCGGCGAGGCACCGCGGGTGCTGCTGCGTACCAAGGTGGGCGTGAAGCTGGGCGAGGGCGGCATCAGCAACGGCGAAATTGCGCCGGCCGCTTTCGACCGGGCCCTGCACACCTTGCAGGCGTTTCAGGAGGAAATCGAGCTGCACCAGGTGACGGATGTGCGCGCCACGGCCACCAGCGCGGTGCGCGTGGCCCGCAACGGGGCCGAGCTGGTCAAGGCCATTTTCGAGCAAACCGGCATCCGCGTCGAAGTCATTGCTGGCGCCCGCGAGGCCGAGCTGATTTGCAAGGGCATCCGGCAGGCGGTGCCGCTGGGCGACGAGCCGCACCTGCTCATGGACATCGGCGGGGGCTCGGTGGAATTCATTATTGCCAACGACCAGCAGATTTTCTGGAAGCAGAGCTTTGAAATCGGGGCTCAGCGCCTGCTCGACCAGTTTTTCCGCCACGACCCGCTCACGCAGGACGACGTGCGCGCCGAACAGGAGTTTTTACGCCACGCGCTGGTGCCCATGCTCTCGGCCGTGGAGCACTTTCGCCCCAGCACCCTGGTGGGCGCCTCCGGCTCGTTCGATACGCTCGGCGACTTGGAAGCCGCCCGGCAAGGCCAGGACCTCGCGCAACAGCCCGCCGCCCGCGACGTGTCGCTCGACAGCTTTTACCGTAGCTACGACGAGCTGCTGAGCACCACCCACGAGCAGCGCCTAGCCCTGCCCGGCATGACGCCCATGCGCGCCGACATGATTGTGGTGGCCTGCGTGCTCATCGACTTCGTGCTCAACGCCTGCCGCCTCACCCGCATCAAAGCCTCCGCCTACGCGCTGAAAGAGGGCTTGCTGGCCGAAATGCTGGAGCGGTAACGCCGCCATGCCCGGGGCGGCGGGCGGCCCCGGGCCGCACCGGGGTGCGGGGACTAGCTCGCGTTTGTGCGCGTGCGGCTCCTCGCAATAGGCTTTAACAGCCATTTTTGCGTCCGCCGAATTGTGAGCGGTGGGCACCGCTGGTGCCGCCCTCCCACCCTTCTACCTCATTTACTTCTGCCTCCTTGACTTTCGAGTACCAGCGTCTGTTTGATTTTGCCGAGGGCGTGTTTCGCGCCATGGGCTGCCCCGCCGAGGACGCCCGCCAAGCTACCGAAACCCTGCTGTCCGCCGATTTGCGCGGCGTCGACTCGCACGGTGTGGCCCGCCTGAGCGGCTACGTGCGCCTCTGGGAAGCCCAACGCATCAACGCCGCCCCACGCGTCGCCACGGTGCACGAGACGCCGAGCACGGCCGTGGTCGACGGCGACGCCGGCCTGGGCTTGGTGGTGGCCCCGCACGCCATGCGTCTGGCCATCGAGAAGGCGCAGGTGGCGGGCACGGGCTGGGTGGCGGTGCGCAATTCCAACCACTTCGGCATTGCCGGCTACCACGCCATGCTGGCCCTGCCCCACGACATGATTGGCATTGCCCTCACCAATGCCTCGCCGCTGGTGGCGCCTACCTACTCGCTGGAGCGCCTGCTCGGCACCAACCCGATTTCCGTCGCCATTCCGGCCGGGGAGCAGCCGCCCTTCGTGCTCGACATGGCCACCACCACGGCCGCCCAGGGCAAAATGGAAATCCTGGAGCGCAAGGGCCTGCCCGCCCCCGCCGGCTGGATCCAGGACAAAGAGGGCCAACCGAGCAGCAACCCCACCGAAACCCGCAACGGCGGCGCGCTGGTGCCGCTGGGCGGCGAAACCGGCTCGCACAAGGGCTACGGCCTGGGCGCCACCGTCGACATTCTTTCCGCGGTGCTGTCGGGCGCCAACTACGGGCCCTGGGTGCCGCCCTTCGTGGCCTTCCTGCAGCCGCCCGCCGACCCGGTGGGCCAGGGCATTGGGCACTTCTTCGGGGTGATGCGCGTGGACGCCTTCCGCCCCGCCGCCGAGTTCAAGGCGCACATGGACAAGTGGATTGAGACCTTCCGCCAGGCCAAGGCCGTGCCCGGCCAGCAGGTGCTCATCCCCGGCGACCCGGAGCGCCGCATGACGGAGGAGCGCCTCACGCACGGCATTCCGCTGCTGCAGAAAGTGGTGGACGACTTGCAGAGCGTCGGGCAAAAGTTCGGCGTGACGCTCTAAGGCCCACTACCGTGCCCCAAGTGCCGTCTGGCTACCGCTGGGCGGCGCTGGTGCGTTGTGGTCTGCCTTCGTTCATTTCGGGTTACGCCTTCCCTTTGGCTTCTTCCGGTTCCTGCCTATCGGGTTCCGCTGTGCCGGCGCGCAGGTGCAGCAGCGCCTCCCCGAGCCAGAATACGCCCAGCGCAATGCCCGAGCCCAGCAAGGTATCAAACACCCGGCCCTGCACCGTGGGCAGCGTGGCGCCGGGGTGGCCGAGGGTGGCGTTGAGCAGGGCCATCGGGGTGATGAACAACAGGGCTAGGGCGTAATTGCGCGCCACTACCACTTCGGTCAGCCCCTGTAGCACCATCAGCGCCGCCACGGCCAGCATGCCCGCCGGGTGCAGCAGCCACAGGGCTTCGAAAACCAAAATGCCGAGCACCGTGCCCACGACGCGGTGCAGCCCGCGGATGATGGTCAGCCGCCGCGAGGGGCTGGACTGCAGCACGGCCACCGCGCTGAGCACCACCCAGTAGCTGCGGTAGGCGCCCAAGGGCCGGCTGAGCAGCACCGCCACCAGCACCGCGCCCACCATGCGCACCGCCAGCACCGCCGTATCGGGCGGTAATTTGAAGCCGGGAAACAAAGCCTTCAAGCCCTGGCCTGGGCTGCGGCGCCTCACCGTCGGCAGCGCCAGCGGGGCCACGATGACCAGGTACGACAGCGCGGCCCCCAGCGCGGCCAGCCCCCACAGCCGCAGCCCGGGCAAGCCCACGCCGCCCAGGGCCACGGGCGCCGTCAGGCGCCCCGCCACCGCGGCCACCAGCACAAACATCATGGGCCCCGGCGGCCCCAGCCGGTAGCCCAGGACCAGCACCCCGGCCAGCCCGCTGACGACGAGCAAGCAAGCCCCGGTCAGCCATAGGTTGCCGGCGCACAACACGCCCAGGGCCGCCGCCAGCAGCAGGCCCACGGCCACCAGCGGCAGCAAGCGGGCCCGGTCGATGCGGGCGAGGCTGGCGCCATAGAGGGCCGTGAAGCTGCCCAGCGCCGCCTGCAGACCCAGTGGCTGCTGGCCTAGCAGCGTGAACAGCCCCACGGGCAGCCCCAGGGCCAGCGCAGCTTCTAGGCCAGCCTGCCAGCGCCAAGGGGCTTGCTGCAGCTGGACCAGGCTGCGCACCGCGCGCCGGGTGCGGGGAACATACCGTTGCAGAGAACTTCGCATAAGCACCAAGCGCATGGGAAAGCGCCCGTGTTTGTACGGGGCGCTGGTCTTGGTGGCTTGCTAGGTGTGTGGCTGCAGCCGTGGGGCGCGGCCCACCGCTGCGCTAGGCCCCAAAAAAGCCCGGTGCACCGAGGAAATCCTCGCGCACCGGGCCAACGGGTCGGCAGGCAATTGCCTTCGACCCATTCAAGCGTTGGGCGTTACACCGATTGGCCGACACTGCCTACGGCCGCGTACACGCGGGCGGCTTCGTCGGTATCGAGGTACTGCGACTGGTAGTTCGGGTCGTTGCCGTTCAGGAACAAGCAGGCGCCCTTGCCCAGCGTGTCGATGATCTGGGCGTACTGGTCCATGGGCAGGGCCGGGCAGCCGAGGCTGCGGCCCAGGCGGCCATTTTGCTTGATAAAATCTTCGCTGACGTAGTCGGCGCCGTGCATCACCACGGCCCGTTCGCGGGCGTTGTCGTTGAAGCCCAGATCTTGGCCGTCGAGCTTGAGGGAGCGGCCGTGTTTGCCGTAGTACTCGGTATCGGTTACGTAGAAGCCCAAACTGCTCATGTTCGACTCGTTCTGGTTCGAAAAGGTGGTGGCCACGTTTTCGCCGGAGTTGTGGCCGTGGGCTACCAGCGTGTGATAGAGCACTTCCTTTTTGTCCAGATCGAGCACCCACAGCCGCTTTTCGGTGCTGGGCAGGTCGAAATCGGCCACGGCCAGCAGCTGGCGGTTAGGGTCGAGCTTATCTTCAGCGCGCAGGTTCAGAAAGCCGGTGTAAGCCTTTTCGAACACGTCGAAGCGCAGGCCCTGGGCCCCGAGGTTCAGTTCGTCGTAGAGCTGGCGCGTGCCCTGGGTGAGCAGCGTCACCGGCGAAGGGGCGGCGGGGCGGCTCAGGGCCACCGGCAGCTGGTGCCCGTGGGCTTGGCTGGTGCGCACCGGGCCGGCCAGCGGCGTGGCCAAGAACAGAGAAGCCACAAACGGCAGCGCCCGGCGGGCAAGGCGGCGCGCTTTGGCTTTCAGGCGGAGACGGTGAACGACGCTATTATGCTTTTCCATCGGAGGGGTTTCGTTTGGGCCACAGGGCCTTGCGACCCTTCGGAGTTCTATACGAGGCGGCCCCGATATAGGCTGCAACTGATATTCTTAACGGCCGGCGGCGGCGGATGATTCCGCTGCGCGGGAAAAACCTTCGCAAACGATTGTGGCAGCTAAAAATATTCCGCAACTTACCAGCCCGGCTTGCGTGCACACATCCCGGTTTTGTCCTTTTTTCTTACCGCATTCCCGACCTTTACTCATGTTGAAAATCTGGCGCACCGCGTCCCGTTTGGGGGCGCTGGCCGCAGTCGGTGTGGCCCTGCTGCTGGGCCCCGCCGCACAGGCACAGTCCAAAGTCGTCCTCCAGGGCTTCTGGTGGGACTACTGGAATTCCAACTACCCCAACGGCTGGGCCAACTACCTCGCCGAGCTGGCCCCGCGCCTCAAGGCCATGGGCGTCGACGCCGTCTGGATTCCGCCGAGCATCAAGAACGGCAACCAGGGCAACGGCTACTCCCCGTTCGACCAGTACGACCTCGGCGACAAGTACCAAAAGGGTTTCGTGGGCACGCGCCTGGGCACCAAAGATGAGCTGCTGCGCATGGTGGCCGTGCTCCACGCCAACGGCATCGAAGTGGTGCAGGACGTGGTGCTCAACCACGTCGACGGGGCCGGCTCCCAGTCGGGCGCGGGCGGGCAGGACCCGGCCGCCTGGGAAGACTACAGCACGAGTAAGTACAAAAACTTCCGCTACGTCTCCTACAACTCCCCGGCCTCGGCGGAGGACGCGGCCAATTACCTGGCCCGCTCGGGCCGCTGGCCCAAAAACTGGCAGAACTTCAACCCCAACCCCGGCAATAATTCTACTTCCGGCGACTGGAACGCGGTGTATTTCGGGCCGGACGTGAGCTACTATTCGGGCTCCTACGGCACCAGCTCCAACGCCACCTACAACCCGGCGCAAACCTCGGACTACATGCGCGCCCAGGCCCGCAACTGGCTGATCTGGTACAAGAAGCAGGTGGGCTTCGACGGGGTGCGTCTCGACGCGGTAAAGCACTTCCCGGACTTCGCCACCGAAGACTTCCTGTATAACCTGCAGAGCAACGCCGGCTGGGCCTCGGGCGGGGCCACCATGTTTGCCGTGGGCGAATGGGTGGGGTCGGCCTCGCAGATGGACGGCTGGTGCACCAACGTGCAGAACCGCTCCGGCACCTTCGACTTCTCGCTGCGCAATGGTATCTACAACATCGTCAGCGGCGGCGGCAACTTCGACCTGGGTTCCTTGCCCAGCTACCAGCAGGGCACGCGCGTGGTCAACATCAACGGCAGCTACGTGCACCGCACGGCCCCGTTCGTGAACAACCACGACACCTTCCGGCCCAGTACCGACGCCAACGGCAACTACACCGGCTGGAACTCGGGCTCGGAGCTGGCCCCGCACATCGACCCGTTCGACCCGCGCCTCTCGGCCGCTTACGCCGCCGCCTTCGCCGTGGACGGCAACCCGCAGGTTTTCTTCGAGGACCTCTTCAACATCGGCAGCACCAGCAAGCGGTACTCGCACCGCCCCACCAGCACCACCGATTTGCCGGTGCGCGACGATCTGAACAACCTGATCTGGTGCCACCAGAACCTGCACTTTAAGGACGGGGCCTACAAGGTGCGCTACCAGGCGGCCGACCACCTCGTCATCGAGCGCAGCAGCAAGGCCATTATTGGCATCAACGACAACTACTCGACCTGGCAGAACAACACCGTGTCGTGCGACTTCGCCCCGGGCACGGTGCTCAAGGACTACTCCGGCGCCAACGGCACGGCCACCGTGACGGTGAGCAGCGCGCAAACGGTGAGCATCAACACGCCGCCCTGCAACGGCACAGCTACCGGCGGGCGCCGCGGCTACTCGGTGTGGGCGCCGGTGAACATCGGCACCAACTACGTGCGCACTGCCCTGAGCACCACCCAGGAATGGGAGCTGGCCGACGACCTGGGCGACCGGGACAGCCGCTCCCTGGGCCAGGGCGGGCAGCTGCCGGCGGCCTCCACGGCCTGGCGCACGGCCGGCCGCATCTACGTGGGCGCCAACAAGACGGTGAGCTATAACCTGTTCCCCTCGGACGGCACCCGCTCGTTGGTCGTGGCCCTGTTCAACGCCAGCGGCACGCAGGTGGCCAGCGCTTCGGGCACGGGCACGCTGACCGGCTCCTACACGCCCACGGCCGACGGCTGGATTACGCTCAAAGCCCGCCAGAACAGCACCGCCAACCCCGCGCAGAAAGCCTTCGTGAAGGTGACTTACACGGCCCCCACGGTTATCAACACCGCCACGGCCGGCCGCAGCAGCACCGTCACGGCCGCCACCGACGCCAAGCTGGCCCTGGCCGCCGACCTGCAGCTGTACCCCAACCCCACCGCTGCCGACCGCATCGAGCTGACGCTGGTGGCACCCGAGGAACAAACGGTGACCCTGCAACTGCACGACCTCACCGGCCGCCGCGTGCACCAGGAAGCCGTGAAGCTCTACCCCGGCTCGACCACCACGCGCCTGCAGCCCGGCAAGCAGTTGCCCGCCGGCGTGTACACGGTGAGCGTACCCGAGCTGCACCTCACGCGCAAGCTGGTGGTGAAGTAACGTTCGTAGTAATGCATTAAAAAAGCCGCTTCCGGAATCCGGGAGCGGCTTTTTTAATGGCGTCATTCAATCAGTCCATCATCCTGAGGCTTAGCCGAAGGACCTTCCTCCAACCCCGCACCGCCGCTGCCGACGAAGTGCAAACGCTTTTCACTGTTGTAGCAAAGAAGCGCAGCTACCGGTACCCTTACGAAGAGGCGTCGGTGGCTGCGCTTGTTAGTTTGGTGCAGGGTGCGAGGAGGGTCCTTCGCTGCGCTCAGGATGACACGTTTTTTATTTCGCTCAAAAGAAAAAGCTTCCCGTCAGCTTGGCGAAGAAGGGCGTACCGGGCGTGAAGTGCAGCTCCGACACGGGGGCCGCCTCGCCGCGCAGCTGGCTTTCGGTGTCGAATTGGGCCTCGTTCCAGTCGGCGTTCAGCAGGTTTTCGATGGTCAGCCCCAGCTGGTAGCGGCGGTGGGTGTAGTTGGCCACGGCATCCACGAGCGTGTAGCCGCGGGCGCGCACCGAGTTGCCCTCGTTGGCCGGGCGGCTGTCGACGTGGCGGTAGCGCAAGCTGGCGCTGAAGCCGCCGGGGCGCTTCCACGTCAGCCCGCCGATGCTGGTGAGCGTGGGTGCCAGCGGAATGTAGTTCTGGCCCGCGGGGTCGTCCACCGAGCGGCCGCGGTTCAGGTTCAGGTCCACGTCGGCGAAAACAGAAGGCGTGAGTTGGTAGCGCACGGCCAGATCCACCCCCACGCGGCGGGTGCGGCCGGCGCTTTCCACCACGGCCTCGTCGCCCACGTAAATCAGCTCGTCCTGCAGGTGCAGGGCCCACACGGCTAGGTTCACCACCAACTCAGGCGCGGGCTTGAAATTCGAGCCGACTTCGTAGCCGATGGCCCGGGGCAAGGCGCCGGCCTTGTCGAGCACCACCGAGCGGGCGTCGTTCGAGTGGAAGCCCACGCCGGAGCGGGCAAACAGCTGCACGGCCGGGCTGAGCTGGTAATACAGGTTCAGCTTGGGGCTGACGCGGGCCTTGGCGGCCCGGCCCGAGAGCGAATCAAACCGGTCTTCGCGGAAGCGGAAGCGGAAGTAATCGAGGCGGGCAGCGGCGTTCAGCGTAAGGCGGTCCGACAGCGGCAGCGTGGCGTCGAGCCAGGAGAAATAGCTCTGCTCCTGCACCCGGCCGCTCACCAGCGTATCGGTCACGGCGCGCCGTACGCTGTGGCGCAGGGCCAGGTCCACGTCGTCGAAGCGGGTGCCCACGCCCAGGTTGGTGCGCAGGGTGCGGCCGCCGACGGCGAATCCCCGCTCGTAGGTGCCGCGGTAGCCGGCCAGGTTACGCGCTTCGTTTTGCCGGATTTGGTCCCCGTCCGCGGGGTTGTCGCGGTAGAAGGTGAAGTTGGAGTAGAGGTTGAAGCCGTAGCGCGAGTAGTACGCCTGCTGGGTGAGCACCGCGTCGTGCGGCAAATCCACCGTGAGCTGCACGTTGGCGTTGGTGCGGGCCGTGTTGCCGCCCTCCGTGGGGTCGATGGAGCCGAAACGGGTAATCAGCCCCTCGCGGATGGCGCGCTCCGGCACCTGGCCCGAAGCGTCCCAACGCGAGGTAAAGTGCCAGCCGCTCACCGACAAGGTGGTGCGCTCCGAGAGCTGGCCGGTGTACTTGAGCAGGCCGTTGAAGCGGTTGAAGTGCTGCTTTTGCTCGAAGTAGGAGTTGGTGAAGTTGTACTCCGAGGCGAGGTAGGCGCTTTCGCGGCCGCGCTGGCTGAAGAGGTGACCGTTTTTGCCCAGCAAGTCGAGCAGCAGCACCGCGCGGCGCGTGTCGAAGCGGCCGACTTCTAGCTTGACCTGGCTTTGCTCCAGGCTGGTTTTGGTGGTGAATTCGCCGGCGCCGGCCGTGGCAAAATCGCCGAAGCGGGCCGAGTACGGGCCTTTGTACACGCGCAGCTGCTCCACTACTTCGGGGATGACGAAGTGAAAGTCGGCGTAGCCCTGCCCGTGGGCGTGCGAAACCATGTTCACTGGCATGCCGTCGATGCTCACGTTGAAGTCGGTGCCGTGGTCACAGTCGAAGCCGCGCAGGTAGATCTGCTCGGCCTTGCCCCCGCCCGCGTGCTGGGCAATGAAGAGGCCCGGCACCAGCCGCAGCAGGTCCTGGGCGGAGTTGACGGGCCGCAGCTGCCGGTCGATGCCGCTGATGGCGGCCACGCTCTGGTTCAGGTCGCGGGGCTGGGCCACGGTGACTTCGGCCAGCTGCAGCGCCGTGGGCACCAGGGCCAGGGTCAGCGGCTCGGGCGCGGCACCGGTGGCGGGTACGGTCAGGGCCGCCGTCTGACCGCGGTAGCCCAGCGCCGACACGCGCACCTGATACGAGCCGGCCGGCAAGCCGCCGAGGCGGAAGCGGCCGAGGGCGTCGGTAGTGGCGCCGTCGGTGGGGCGGCCGTCAAGGCGTACCGTCACGCCGGGCAGCGGGCGGTGCGAGGCCGAATCGAGCACCGAGCCGCGCAACGCGGTTACCGTCTGGGCATTGGCCGGGGCAACCAGCGTCAGCGACATCAACAGAAAGGGCAACAGCAGGCTTAGCTGCCGGGCCAGGTGGCCGGAGCGTAGCAGTGAGGGCATAGCGGCAATTGAGGGTGACGCCGGGCCGGCCCGCGGTTACGCGGCGGCCAGCCGGTTGTCGGATGACGAGAATAAGACCTACGCCGAACCCTCCGCGGCAAGCAGGCGGACGGGGCGGGCCGGAAACGGACTGCTGCCGGCACCTGGGCCGGTGAGCAGTTTGGGTCTTATCCTAATCGGGGCGGCGCCTCGGGCTCAGCCAACAAACCCAAGGCCAGCGCGGGCGTCCACCTGGGGAAGGTAGGCCGGGGCTGGTGCGGGGCGGGGCGCGGCGGCAGCAGTGCTGTTTCCGCCAGCAAGTGCACGTCCGTGCCGTTCACTTGAGCCGCAATGTGGTGCCAGATATCTTCGCCGGCCTGCCGGGGCGTCCAGCGGTGCTGGTCGCCGTTGCAGCGGTCGAAGCAGTCGAGGCGCAGCGCGTTGTCGCGCTGGCAGGTGGTGCGGTGCACGTAGGCCCGCTTGGGCCGGTACCGCTCCCAGTCGTCGGTGCGCCGGCCCACGCAGCCGCAAGCCACTACCAGCAGGTAGTTGCACAGCAGCAGCACGATGAAGGCTTGGCGCATCGGGGTGTGAGTGATTAGCTGGTTGAATTGCTCACCGGCGGCTCGTGTTGGCGCCTTAGGCAATTCGGGTGGACGATGCAGCAGGTGGCAACCAGGCTTCCGAAATCAATCGGACGAGGATCCGTAATTACCGGACCGGGCCCGCGGGGTGTCAGACGAAGAACACGCGCTCCAGCGTCCACCAGCCCGCCACCAGGGCAATGACGATGGACGCGGGCATCATTACCCGCTGCCGGTACCAGGGCCGCGGGGCCGACCACCAGCCGATGATCAGCCAGCAGAGCAGAATAATGCTGACCTGGCCCAGCTCCACGCCCACGTTGAAGCTCACCAGAGCTTCGTAGAACAGGTGCCGGGGCAGGCCGATGTCGCGCAGGATGCCGGCAAATCCCAGTCCGTGCAGCAGGCCGAAGCCAAACACCACCGCCAGCCGCCAGGGCCGCAGCCGGTCGGTAATCAGGTTTTCCAGCGCCACGAAAAGGATGGACAGCGCAATCAGCGGCTCCACCACGCTCGGGGCCACCGAAATCAGCCCGGCCGCGGCCAGGCCCAGCGTGATGCTGTGGGCCACCGTGAAGGCCGTGGCCTGCAGCAGCACCGGCTTCAGGCGCGGCTCCAGCACAAACAGGCTTACGATGAACAGGATGTGGTCGAGGCCCCAGGCCATGTCGGCCGAGAGCGGAATGATGTGCTGAAAGCCCAGCTGCAGGTAGTCCCATACGGCCTGCGGCCGCGAGAGGGAGCTGATGTCGACGTTGCTAAACGGGTGCGCCCCGGCCAGCAGCGGCAACAGCAGCAGCCCGAGCAAGAAAACGCCGGCACGAAGCGGGAAAGTCGGTTTCATCGCAGCGGATCAGAGCAGGTTAGCGGCGGGCCACCAGCACGGCGGGCGCGGGGTCGGTCGGGTCGGGCTTGAAGTTCGGGTTCTGCTCCCGGGCCTGCCGCAGCCACGACTCGCCCTGGGCCACTTCGCCGTTGCGCAGGGCAATGCAGCCGGCGCGGTACAGCAGCTGGGGGTTGCGCGAGTGGGTGCGCAGGGCCTGCGTGAGGTACTTGCGGGCTTCGGCGTAGTCGCCGCGCTTGAAATGCACCCAGGCCATGGTTTCGCACACGTCGATGTTGGCCGGGCGCCGCTCGTACTCGGTTTTGGCGTGCTGCAGGGCTTGGTCTAGGTCGCCGGCTTTCAGGTAGGCGTAGGCCAGCTCCCGGTCGGTGTAGTGGCCCTGGCCGTCTTCCTGGTCGTTGGTGTTGGCGTGGGCCTGCAGCTGCTTGATGACCTTTTGGGCCGAGGCGTTGGCCTGCGTCGGTTGGTTGTTGAGGCGGTAGAGGTCGGTCAGTTCGTCGTCGAAGGCGAAGTCGCGCACTTGGGCGCGGGCTTGCTTGAGCAGGCGAATGGCGGTATTGTAGTCGCCCTGGGCCTGGGCCACGCGGGCCAGTCCGGCCTGGGCGTAGGCGTAGCCGGGGCGCACTTGCAGGGATTGTTTGTAGGCGTCGGTGGCGCGGGCCAGGTCGCCGGAGTTTTCGTAGAGGCGGCCCAGCATCACGCGGCACCACTCCGTCTGCTCCAGCCCGGCCACGCCGGCGCGCACGGCCAGGTCCATGGCTTGCTTGGCGCCGTCCACGTCGCCGTGGATTTCGCGCAGGTACGACACGCGGGAGTAAGCCCGCAGGTCGGGGCGCAGTTCGTTCATCCGGTCGGCGGCCTTGATGGCCTGCGGGTAATGGCCCAGCTCGACATGGGCGTCGCAGAGCAGGCCCTGCACGAAGCCGTTGTAGGGGTTCAGCTCGGCGGCGCGCTCGGCCAGCATCAGGCCCTGCCCGAAGTGGTGCTGCGAGAGGCTGATGACGGCTTTGGTACACAGCGCCTCAAAATCGTCGGGGCGCTTGAGCAGCACTTCGTCCACGAGCTTGAGGGCGGCCGCGTCGTAGTAGGTATGGTCGCCGGTGACGCGGCTTTCCTGCACGTAGGCCTGAGCCAGCTGCAGGCGCGCTTCGTAGTCGTCGGGGTTGCGGCGCAGCTTTCCCTGCAGGCCCGCTACGGCCTGCTTGGTATTCAGCCACTCGCCGCCCACGGCTAGGGCGCCGCGGCGCTCCTTGAGCTGCGGCACGGGGGCCTCCTTGCGGGCCAGCAGCACCGCCGCTACCGACACGGCAAAACCCACCAGCAACAAGGCGTACAGTATGCGTCGAGGTAGGGACATAGAAATGAAAATGCGGGAAATGGAGAAGGACAGCACCATACGGCTGGTGCCCCCGGCCACGCCATCAGCTGACGCCAATGACGCGGCCGGAGGCCGCCGCGGGTGGGGCAGCGCTGGGCCGCCCCACCACTGAGCATCGTGGGCTATTCGCCGCGGTGCAGAATGTGCACCGACTGCAGCGTGGTGTTGCCGGTGCGGATGGTGGCAATGTATTCGCCGGCGGCCAGCTTACCGGCCTCCCAGCGGAACTCGTGCACGCCGGGCGCTTCTACCTTGTTGCGCACGGGCGTGGCCACCACGCGGCCCATCAGGTCCATGATGGTGATGGTCACGGGCATTTTCACGGCCGTTTCGTAGCGGATGGTAGCGCTGGCACCGAAGGGGTTCGGGTACACCTGCGCCGACATCAACTGGGGCTGCATGTTCAGGCTGCCGCTACGCTGGGCCAGGGCCGTCTGCTGAGCCTTGGTACCGCTCCAGGGCGTCTGCACGTACGGGAAGGCGGCTTTCAGCGTGGTGTCGTTGGCGGTGATGCCGGCGTTGAAGCCCACCACGCCCAGCAGGCGCGGCGTCAGCGGGCTGGTCGAGGTAGCAGTGTAGTCGTCGTACCACAGACCGATGGCGGCCAGCACGGCGCCACCCACGGCTTGCAGCTCAATGCGGGTCACGTCGTCTTCCAAGCGGCGGCCGTTCGGGAAGCCGTCCATGTTCGGAATGTTCTGCAGCGTGGCGTTGGCGTTGAAACGAGCGTCCGTCAGACCCAGTACGGCGGCCTGCAGCAGGCCTTCCGAGCTGAAGTCGGCCGAGTTGCGCGGCGTTACGGGCACGGCCATGTTCAGGCGCAGCATGTCGCCGCCGGGGTTAGCGGCGGTGGCGTTGGCCAGCAGGAAGTTGTTGATGAAGGGCTTACCGGCCGTCAGCGGGTTGCGGGCGGTTTTGCCGGTGGCCAGCTGGTACGGAATGGCGTTCGGCACGCCGGTGTGGAAGATGGGCAGAATGTCGACCGAACGGGGCTTTCCGGCGCGCAGCAGGTACGGGCCGTAGGCGGTGGCGGCCAGGGCCGTGCCGTTCAGGGCCGCGTTGCCGGCCAGGCCGGACAGACCGGCGGCACCGTTGCGGAAGTCGAAGCCGGCGGCGGGCAGGCCGGGGCTACCGGCCAGCGAAGCCGATTGAATGCGCAGCGCGCCCAGGCCGGGCACGGCAGTGCCGTAGTAAGTCTGGCCGTTGGCAGTGCCTTCCGCCATGTACAGGCCCAGCTCCGGGTTGGAGAGGTAGTCGTCGGTGACGGTGGCTTCGTTGTAGGGCGTCTTGGCGTTCCAGGCGTCCTTGGCCCCGATGGGGTTGATGACTTCGTTGGTCAGCGGCATGCCCAGGCGCGATACCTGCACCCAGCTACCCGAGTGGGTTTGGGTACCGTCGGCGTTCAGGGTGCGCAGGGCCGGGCGGCTGGCCGAAGCCCACACGCCAATGACGAAGTCCGGGTCGAGGATGTTGACGGCTTGCGCGGCCGTCTTGCCGTCCTTCTGCAGCACCGAAATCGGGATTTGCAGGGCAATGGCGTGGGTATTCTTGCGGGCCAATCCGTCGCGGGCCTGACCGGGGGCGCGGATACCGCCCAGATCGAAGATGCCGCCCAGATCAGCAAAGAACGGGTCATCTACCGGGCCGCAGAAGACTTTCGTGCCGTTGCCCAGCGTCTGAATGGCGTTGGTCATCAGCGTATTGTACTGCGTACCCAGGCCAGCCGGCGTGCTGGTGATGGAGCGCGGGCCCACGTTGGGCGGCGGCACCACGCCATTGGTAATCACGGAGGTAAACGCCGCGCCACCAATGCTCTGCTCCAGCGTGTAGGTGGTCTTCAAGTTCTGCTGTCCAAGCCGGATGTTGAAAAACGTCGTCGGGTCTTGGTTGACGCGCGTAAACGTGAAGCGGTAGGTGATGTCGTCGCCCGTGGTGGTCGACTTGTTCTTGATGTGGATTTCGTACCGCACGTTTTCGCCGAACGTGTTGTAGTTCGGCCCGCCCTGGGGCAGCTCCAGCGGAATGTAGTTGGCAATGATGGTAATCTTGGTGTCGTCGTCCGGCGAGCGGAAGGCGTAGAGGTCGGTGTTGTCGGCCAGCGGGTCGTCGGCAATCAACGGGGCTTCGCGGTGGCTTGAGGCTTCCAGCGGGGCTTGCTGCCCGCTGTAGGCCACGACGCCAAGCGCCGCGGCTGCCGACAAGCCCAGGAAGAATAACGGGCGGAAACCGTTCTTCATAGGATTGGGGTGTTTGGTTGGGGTATATGAATCATGCACCGGGCAACGTCGCCCGACGACACATTCCAGGATAAAATGAGCGCGCTGCCCGCCGGCAACCGGCAGGTTCGACTCGACGCTAGGGTGCCCCGGCAGTGGGGCGGTAAGGGAGGGGCGCGGCTGGGGCTTCGTAGGCGAAGCCACCAGGCAATAGAAGAATAAGACGAACGACAGCCGGTGCGGCAGCCAGCGTGCCTTAGTATTCGATTACGGCGTCAGATACGTAACGAATCCGCGGAAAGATTGGAGGATTTGAAAATATTTCTTACCCTAGTCTGCGTCAAACCACAGGCAGGGGTAAGTATTTGTCCCTTCCTACTTGACTGTAAGCAGCTTCCTAGCTTGCAGGCATCAGGGCTGCGCAGGCAACCACGCGGAGGCATAGGCCGCATCGGGCCCGTAAATGAACAAACAGCTGCCTTCTTCCAGGCTGTTGATGATGGCCCGGTACTGGGCGGGCGGCAAGGCCGGGCAGCCGCGGCTGTTGCCCAGCTGCCCGTGTTGGGCCAGGTAGTCGGCGCTGGCATAATCGGCGGCGTGCAGCACCACGTAGCGGCTGCTGGCGTGGCCATTTTGGCCCCGGTCGAGGCCGTGCAGGCGGCGCGAGAGGCCGTGCTTGCCGCGGTAGGTATCGCCGGTGCGGTAGAAGCCCAGCGCCGTGCAGGCCGACTTCAGCCGGTCGGAAAAGCGCTGGGCGCGCAGGCCGCCCGAGCCGCGGCCGTGCGTGACGTGGCTGTGGTGCAGCAGGCGGCTTTCCTGCACGTCGATAACCCAGAGGCGCGGCTCCGACGAGGGCAGCTCCATATCGGCCACGGCCAGCACGCGCGGGCCACGCAGCTGCCGGGCGCGGCGCAGACGCTGGTAGCCGGCGTAGGCCCGCTCCAGCACCGCCGGGCGCAGGGTGGCGGCTTCCGGCCCGAGGGCCGCGTGCAGGCGCCGCACCTGCGCCCGCACCGAATCGGCGAGACCGGGCAGCGGGGCCAGCGGCTGCGGTTGCAGTGAATCGGGCAAGCCCGGCAATAGCTTCGCCGGGGCGGGCTGCGTAGTAGCTACGGGCGACTGGGCGCTGATGCGCGTGCGCGGGGGCGCGGCCACCTGGCCGGGGTCCGATGATTGGCAGGCCGGCAGCACGCCCAGGGCGCCGAACAGGCATAACCCCAGGCCCAGGATGGTTGTTGTGCTGCGCATACGCGGCAAAGATAAGCCACCCGACCGGGCGGCGGTTTCCGTTGTACTTTTGCGCCCCGGCGCGGCAGTCCCCCACGGGCTGCGTTCTGAGCACTTAATATGGCCAAAGTTTCCATCAACCTGTCAACCGGCGCCCTCCAGCAGGAGGAAATCATCGTCGGCATCGACCTGGGTACCACCAATAGCCTCGTCGCCTACATCCACCCCGAGTCGCGGCAGCCCATTGCCATCAACGACCAGGGCCGCGGCACCATCGTGCCCTCGGTGGTGCATTTCCCGGCGGACGGCGCCGCGCCGCTCGTCGGCACCGACGCCAAGGACTACCTCGAAACCGACCCCGAGCGCACCATCTACTCGGTGAAGCGCCTGCTCGGCAAGTCGTACCGCGACTTGGGCAACCACGCCGGCGAGCTGGGCTACAAGGTTATCGACGACGACTCCGAGGGACTGGTGAAAATCCGCGTGGAGGACCGGTTCTACTCCCCCATCGAGCTGTCGAGCGAGATTCTCAAGGAGCTGCGCGCCCGCGCCGAGCACGCGCTTAAGACGCCCGTCAACAAGGCCGTCATCACCGTGCCGGCCTACTTCAACGACTCGCAGCGGCAAGCTACCCGCGACGCCGGCCGCCTGGCCGGGCTGGAAGTGCTGCGCATCGTCAACGAACCCACGGCGGCTGCGCTGGCCTATGGCATCGGGCTGAATCCCGAGGAGGAGAAAACCGTGGCCGTGTACGACCTCGGCGGCGGCACCTTCGACATCAGCATCCTGAGCCTGCACCAGGGCATCTTCGAGGTGCTCAGCACCAACGGCGACACCTACCTGGGCGGCGACGACTTCGACCGCGCCATCGTCAACCACTGGGTGCACCGCCACGAGCTGCAGCAGGCCGTGGCCGATAGCCCGCAGCTCAAGCAACGCCTGCGCCTGCTCGCCGAGCAAGCCAAGCGTTACCTCTCCGACAACGACCTGTTCGGCGCCCAGCTCGACCAAGCCAATAACCTCACCCTAAACCGCACAGAGTTCGACGAGCTGATCCGGCCGCTGGTCGAGCGCACGATTGACTCGTGCCGCCGGGCCCTGCACGACGCCAAGCTCACGGCCGACAAGCTCGACGCGGTGCTGCTGGTGGGCGGCTCCACCCGCGTGCCGCTGGTGTACGATTCGGTGTCAGCCTTCTTCGGGCAGCCGGCCAACGCCTCGCTCAATCCCGACGAAGTAGTAGCCCTGGGCGCCGCCATTCAGGCCGACATCCTGGCCGGCAACCGCCGCGACATCCTGCTGCTCGACGTGACGCCGCTCACGCTCGGCATCGAAACCATGGGCGGGCTCATGGACCCGATCATCCCGCGCAACTCCAAGATACCGACCAAGGCCGGCCGCCAGTACACCACCTCCGTCGACGGGCAGGTGAACATGAAGATTTCGGTGTTTCAGGGCGAGCGGGACTTGGTGAAGGAAAACCGCAAGCTGGCCGAATTCGATTTGCGCGGCATCCCGGCCATGCCCGCCGGCCTGCCCAAAATTGACGTCAACTTCATCCTCAACGCCGACGGCATCTTGAAAGTCGAGGCCATCGAGCTGCGCTCGGGCACCCAGCAGAGCGTGGAAATCAAGCCGCAGTACGGCCTCACCGACGAGCAAGTGGAGCAGATGCTGATGGACTCGCTCACCCACGCCAAGGATGACGTGGCCGCCCGCATGGTCATCGAAGCCCGCACCGCCGCCGAGCAGATGCTCTACCAGGTGGACCGCTTCGTGCAGAACAACGGGCAGCACCTGACGGAAGAGGAAATCACCCAGACCCGCCAGAAAGCCGAAGCGCTGCGCGGCACGCTCATCTCCGGCGACAAGGACCTTATCTACCGCGCCGTCGACGACCTGGAAGAGCTGACGCGCCCCTTCGCCGAGCGCGTGATGCAAATCAGCATCAAGCAGGCCATGTCGGGCAAGAAGATTATCTAACTCCCTGCCAGCTGCACGAAAAGGCCCCGCAACGATAAGTTGCGGGGCCTTTTGTTTTTAACCGGCCGTCATGTCGAGCTTGTCGAGACATCTCGCGGGCTGATGGCCGATAGTAAACTCACAAGAGGATTTACTATCCGGCGAGATGCCTCGGCTGCGCTCGACATGACGGCCTGGAGTGTTCAAGCTTAGCCCAGCTGATCCAGCGCGGCCAGGTCTTCGGCTGTCAACTGAATATCGGCGGCTTTCACGTTCTCCTCCAGGTGTTTCACCTTGGAGGTGCCGGGGATGAGCAGGATGTTGGGCGAACGGTGCAGCAGCCACGCCAGGGCCACCTGCTGCGGGCTGGCGCCGAGGCGCTGGCCGATGCCGGTGAGCTTGTTGAGCGCATCCTGGTTACCGCCGGCCAGCGGATACCACGGGATGAAGGCAATGTTGTTCTGCTCGCAGTAATCCAGTTCGGCTTCCCACTTGCGGTTGTCCACGCTGTACATGTTCTGCACCGATACTACCGGGAAAAACTCCTGGGCCTTTTTGATCTGCTCCACCGTCACCTCCGAGAGGCCGATGTGGCGAATCAGGCCCTTCTGCTGGTTGCGCTGCAGCCACGCAAAGCTTTCCTCGGCGGGCACGTTCGGGTCGATGCGGTGCAGCTGGTAGAGGTCGATGCGCTCCTGCTTGAGGCGCTTGAGGCTGCCGTGCAGGGCTTCTTCCAGGTGCTTGGGGCTGGCGTCAATAGGCCACTGGTTGGGGCCGGTGCGCAGCAGCGCGCCCTTGGTGCCGATAATAAGGTCCTGCGGGTACGGGTACAAGGCTTCGGCAATCAGCTCCTCCGACACGTTCGGGCCGTAGCTGTCGGCCGTGTCGATGAAGTTGATGCCCAGCTCCACGGCGCGCTTGAGCACGCGGATAGCTTCGTCGTGGTCTTTGGGCGGGCCCCAGATGCCCTCCCCGGTGATGCGCATGGCGCCGAAGCCCATGCGGTTGATGGTCAGGTCGCCCCCGAGGGCGAAGGTTTTGGAAGTGGTGTTGGTGGTTGGTTCGGCCATGGGAATAAGGTTGCGTACGCGGCGCCGGAATCGGCGGCCGTGGTGTATAACCGCGCCGGCCCGAAAAAGCTTAAGCCCGACTGTAATCTTGCCTACTCGGTCGCGGCGGGCCCCGGCTTGCGCACCTTCGGCGGGGTCAGCGCGGCTTCCTGCACGATGAGGGCAATGCGCCGGGCCCGGGTTTCGGGGCGCTTCATGGCCAGCAGCCCCTGCAGGTACATCTTGCGGCGCGAAGGGCTCAGGGCGGCAAAGTGACGCGCGGCCGTTTCGTGGGCCGCCAGCGCCGCCGCCAGGTCGGCGGGCACTTCCAGGTTTTCCGCCGAATCAATGGCCGACCAGGAGCCGTTTTGCCGGGCCACTTCCACGGCGCGCAGGCCCGCGGGCATCATCTTGCCCGCCGCTTGCAGCCGCTCCAGGCTGGCCTTGTTGATTTTCGACCACACGCTGCGGGGTTTGCGGGGCGTAAACACCTGCTTGTAGCGCTGCGCGTCGATGGTCAGGGACTTGGAATCAATCCAGCCAAAGCATAACGCTTCCTCCACGGCCTCGGCCCAGGTAATGCTCGGCTGCCCGCTGCCTTTCTTGAAGTACACCAACCAGACGCCGGCGGCGGTGTCGTGGTGGTCCAGCAGCCACTGCCGCCACTCCTCGCGGGTGGCAGCGGCAACTAAGGGCAGATCGGCAAGGACAGTTTTAGGCGGCATGGCGGTGGGCAGTTGGTAGCGGCGGAAGATACGGCGGGCCGCCCCGAGGCGCTACCTTCACCGGCATGAACCCGCACCTCGCCCGCCTCTGCCGCGTCGCCGCCCAGCCCAGCCGCCGCATCCTCGGCCTGATGTCCGGCACTTCCCTCGACGGCCTCGATCTGGCCCTGTGCCGCTTCGAGGGCCACGGCCCGGCCACCCGCCTCACGTTGGAACAGTTCGTCACCCTGCCCTACGCGGAAGACGTACGCCACCGCATTCGGCGGGTTTTCGCGCAGGACATGGTGTCGCTGGAAGAACTGACCTTGCTCAACGCCTGGATCGGTACGCTGCACGGCCAACTCGTGCTCGACGCGCTGCGCAGCTGGGGCGTCGAACCGGCGGCAGTCGACGCGCTGGCCAGCCACGGGCAGACGGTGTACCACGCCCCGCGGCACCAGCACCAGCGCCCCGAGTACCCGCTCGACGCCACCCTGCAGATCGGCGACGGGGACCACCTGGCCGTGCGCACCGGCATTATTACGCTCAGCGACTTTCGGCAGAAGCACGTGGCCGCGGGCGGCGAAGGTGCCCCGCTGGCCGCTTACGGCGACGTGCTGCTGTTTTCGAGCCCGGCCGAAGACCGGCTGCTGCTCAACCTCGGCGGCATTGCCAACTTTACCTATTTGCCCGCCTCCGGCGACACCACCCAGGTGTTCAGCACCGACGTAGGCCCCGGCAACACCCTGCTCGATGCCTTCGTGCGCGAGCTGTATCCCGGCCACGGCTTCGACCCCGACGGGCAATTTGCCGCCGCCGGCACCGTCAATACGCCCCTGCTGACTGCCCTGCTCGACCACCCGTTTTTCGCCGCGCCGCTACCCAAAACCACCGGCCCCGAGCTGTTCGGCCCCGCCTACGTGCGCGCCGCGCAAGAGCGCAGCGCCACCACTGCCCTGTCGCCCGCCGACTTGCTAGCCTCGCTCACGGCCTTCAGCGCCGCGGGCATTCAGAAGGCCGTGGAGCAGGCACTAGGCAGCGCCCCCCAAGCCGCCGTGTACGTCAGCGGCGGCGGCATGCACAACCCCACGCTGCTGGCCTCGATTCGCCGGGCCCTCCCCCACTGCCGCTTTGCCGATACGCAAACTCTGGGCGTGGCGCCCGACGCTAAGGAAGCCGTGCTGTTTGCCGTGCTGGCCAACGAGGCCCTGGCCGGCTCCGCCCTCTCCATCGGCCAAGGGCGGCAGCGCGTACCCGCCGTGACGATGGGCAAAATCTCCCTGCCCGCCTAGCGCGCCGAATCGGCCGCCAACCGGATCAGGCTAAACCCTTGCACCAGCCGGGCTTGCTGGCTGCCAAAGGTCACGTCCAGCTGCACCTGCGGCTTGGCGGCGGTGGAGTCGCTGCGAAACATAAACGCGCAGAATGGCTGGGTATCCACGTCGCCGATGCGAAATCCAAACTTATAGAGGTCGATAGTGGGGCCGCGGCGTTGGCCCTCGGCGTAGAGTGGCTGCGCGGCCGCCGCAAATTGCTTGGTCGACCATTGCACCTTGGCTTCGGGCGCGAGCAGGCGGTACGCGGCACCCAAGTGCCCTGCCAGCACGGCCAGCAGAAAACGCCGCGCTACCTGCACTTGCGACGGTGCTTCCGCCGGCTTGGCCACCTGCGGCGCCAGCAGCATTGCTCCCCACAGGCTGGCCGCTAGCCAGGTCCGGTACTTGCGTGCGTGTTGCTCCATGCGTGCCTAACGCGTCAGCGCAAATCATAAGTTGCGCCCGGCCCAAAATCAATCGGCGGCACCGGCCGCGGGCTCGAAAACCCACTGCCGATGCCGCCGATGCAAGCGGCCGAACACTGCCTCGCGTTAGTCGATGATGACTTGGCGCGTAGCGTTCAGTTTCTCGCCGCTGATGCGCAGCGTGTACACCCCCCGAGCCAGACCCGCGGTTTGGATGCTCACCGGAGCGGCGTTGCCGCGCAGCGTTACCTGCTGCTGGCTGACCAGCTGCCCCAGGCTGTTGTACAGCGCCAGGTGCGCGGCCGCCGCCGACCCGTTGCCCTCAAACGACACCAGGAAGGGCTGGCCCGTCGCGGTGGGGTTCGGGTGCAGGCTGATGGCGAAGCCAGCCGTCTGCTCGCGGGCAGCCGTGTTGACGGTCACCGTCACCGCTTGGCTTACCACGTTGTTGGTTTCACTGCCCTCGGTAATCTGGCCCTGCGAGTCGGCTACGTAGAGCACGTAGTAGTTGCCGGCAGCGGTAGCGGCCGGGATGGTGCAGGTAGCCACGCGCGTCAGGCCGCTGCCCGCCGGCATCGACGCGATGCTGATGCTGTTCAGCAGCACGTCGTTGCTGCTGAACTGGTTGTCGGTGGAGAGGTAGAAGCCCAGCGTGTGCGCGCCGGCGCTTACCAAGCCGGTGTTTTCGTGGAAGCAGGTAGCCGTCACGTTGTTGCCGGCCATAACGGTGGTCGGCGTCAGCGTGGGCGAGCTGACCACCAGATCAGCCGCAGCACCGGTGACGGTAATGGCCACCGCCGTAGCTATGTTGTTGCTTTCGCTGCTCTCGGCCACCACGTTGTTGATGTCGGCGGCGCAAATCAGGTAGTAGTTGCCGGCCGTCGTGGTGGTCGGAATCGTCACCACGTTGGTGCGCGTTACGCTGGTGCTGGCGTTGAGCGAAGCGCCCGTTACGTTGCCGAGCAAACGGTCGGCGGCGTCCAGGGTGTTGTCGGCCGAGAGGTAGTAAGCCACCGGCGTCGACGAAGCGGCGCCGACGCCCACGTTGTTCACGCTCAGGCTTACAGAGGTCGAGTTACCGGCCATGACGGTCGTGGGCGTAGCCACTACCTGGGTTAGGGTCAGGTCGGGCAGTGCCGTCGTCACGCAGGATACGGTGGCGTCGAAGCCCGCGTACGTGCCGCTGCCGTCGGAGTGGAAGCGCACCGTCAGCGCGCCGCTGGTGTTGGTGCTCGAAGCCGTCACGACGCCGGGGCTGTAGACGTACGTGCCGAGCAGCGGAGCGCTGGTGCTCGTCCCGTCGTAGATCGAAACGTAGTCGCAGCAGGTTTCCAGCACGAACGTGTTAAACGTCAGGCGCACTTTGCTGCCGGTCGTGCCGGGGTTGATGGTCAGCGTACCTTCCGAGTTGTCGGCGTAGTTGCCGTTGCCGCCGTTGTCGTAGATGGTGGTGCTGCAGCTGGTGATGCTGGCCGAGCCCGAAGCCGGTACCAGCGTTCCGTTGACGGGCGCCACGTTGGTGACGTAGATCGAGTAGTACGAAACGTTGTTGGTCTCGTCGCTTTCCGTCACTTGGCCCTGGTTATCCGCCACGAACAACAGGTAGTAGTAGCCGGTGGTGGTGGCGGCCGGGATGGTCACCGTAGCCGTGCGGTAGCTGGAGCTGCCCGAGGCCAGGGCACCGCCGGTGCTCGAAGCCAGCAGCACGTCGCTGGTGCTGAAGCTCATGTCGGTGGAGAGGTACACGCCGGCGTTGCTCGAGGCGGCGCTGGCCAGGCCCTGGTTGTACACGTAAGCCGATACCGTCGTGCTGGCACCCGAGTTCAGGTAGTACGACGACGGGTAGAAGCTGCTCACCGTCAGGTCGGGGCTGGGCGGGGTTACCGTCAGCGCCACGGCAGCCACGTTGTTGGTTTCGTTGGTTTCCGATACCTGCGCCGCGTAGTCCGCCACGAACAGGATGTAGTAGTTGCCGGCGGCCGTGCCGCTCGGAATGTATACCGAGCCCGTACGCGAGGAGCTGAAGCCGCCCGAAAGCGTGCTGCCGTACGTGTAGTTCAGGTAGGTATCCGAAGTGCTCAGCGTGTTGTCCGTCGAGAGGTAGTAGCCCACGTAGGAGGAAGCCGCCGTCGTCGTGCCCGCGTTGTAAATGCTGCAGCTCGTGTACACCGTGCCGCCAGCCGTCGTCGACGTGGGCGACAGGGTGGCTTGCTGGATTTGCAGGTCCACGCTGGGCGCCGTAATCGTAAGGGCCGCCGAAGCCACGTTGTTGGTCTCGTTGGTTTCACCCACCTGCGCCGAGTAGTCGGCCACGAACAGGATGTAGTAGCTACCGCTCGCCGTCGAAGCCGGAATCGACAACGTCATGGCGCGCGTCGAGCTGAAGCCGCCCGAGAGAGTGCTGCCGTACGCGTAGTTCAGGTACGTGTCCGAAGCGTCGAGCGTGGTATTGGTCGAGAGGTAGTAGCCCACGTAGGAGTAGGAAGCCGCCGTGGTGCCCGCGTTGTAGATGCTGCAGCTGGCGTACACGCTGCCGCCCGCCGAAGTGGTATTGGGCGACAGGGTGGCTTGCTGAATTTGCAGGTCCACGTTGGGCTGCGTCACCGACAGCGCCACCGAGGCGACGTTGTTGGTTTCGTTGGTTTCCGTCACCTGCCCCTGGTCGTCGGCCACAAACAGCACGTAGTAGCTACCGGTGGTGGTGGTCGAGGGAATCGTCAGCGTCGGGTACAGCGAGTAGTACTGGCCGGCCGTCAGGCTGCTCATCGAGGTGCTCGACAGCAGCACGTCCGAAGCATCAAACGTGGTGTTGGTCGAGAGGTAGTAGCCCACGCGGCTGGCGGTGGCGTTCATGTTGCCCAGGTTGTAGAGGTAAGCCGAAGCGTAAATGCTCGACCCCGCCAGCGTGGAGCTGCTGCCCAGCTGGGCCTGCTGAATTGCCAGGTCGACGCCGGGCGGCGACACCGTAATGGCTACCGAGGCGACGTTGTTGGTTTCGTTGGTTTCCGTCACCAAGTCCTGGTAGTCGGCCACAAACAGCACGTAGTAGCTGCCCGTCGGCGTCGTCGCCGGAATGTTGGTGTAGCCGTAGCGGCTGGCCCCAAACGAGGAGGGCGACAAGGAACCGCCGTAGGTCGAAGTCAGCAGCACGTCCGTCGCGTCGAGCGTGGTGTTGCTGGAGAGGTAGTACCCCACGCTGCTCGACGCTGCCGTGGCGTTGCCGGTGTTGCTAATGTAGCACGACAACGAAAGCGTACCGCCCTGCGCCACCGCCGTCGGCGTCGCACTCGGCGTCTGAATAATCAGGTCGTAGCTCGGGGCGCTGACCGTAAACGACACGCTGGCAATGTTGTTATTCTCGTTGCTTTCACTGACGAGGTTGTCGTAGTCGCCCACAAACAGCAGGTAGTACGAGCCGGGCGTTACCGTCGTCGGAATCTGCACCGAGCTGCTACGCGTTGAAGAGCCACCCACCGCCAGCGAGTAGCCCGACGAGTACCCCAGCAATTGGTCTGAAGTGCTCAGCGTGTTGTCCGTCGAGAGGTAGTAGCCCACGTTGCTGCTCGTGGCGGTGGTGCCCGAGAGGTTGTAAATGCTGCAGCTCAGCGAGAGGTAGCTGCCCGCCACCGCCGACAGCGGGTAAGCCGAAGCGCCCTGCACGGCGAGGTCGGGCTGCGGCACGCTGGTTACGCAGGCAATGCTGGCCGAAAAGCCGGCGTAGCTGTAGTAGTTGCTGCCGGTCAGGCGCAGCGTGATGGCGCCGCTGCTCGACGTGCCGTACACCGTGCCGATGCTGGTGCTGCCGTAGTAGGTGCCGATGACCGGTGCCGACGTGCTGGTGCCATCGTAGATGGTCAGGTAGTCGTAGTAGTCAATGGACACCGACGTGAAGTTCAGCTGCACCTTGTTGCCGGTGGTGGCCGGCATAATGGTCAGCGTACCGGTGTTGCCCACGTACGGCCCGCTGGCGCCCCCGTTGTCGTAGAGGGTGCCCGCGCAGGTGGTGATGGTATTGCTGCCGGTCACCGGCATTGTGTACGTCTGAGCGGCGGCCTGTTGCAGGCCCAACCAGCTCATTACCAGCAAGAAAAGTAGCTGGATTTTCCTACCGTACCCCGAAAAGTAAGGTTTCTTCATATCCAAGAACTATTGGTTTATTAGAATGAACTCCGAAAGTTAGTGCTAAAAAGACACTCGTAGTTTTACTGCGCCCACAAATATTACAATAAAAAGCACCGCGAAAGGCGGTGCTTACAGACTAGCTTATTTTCTGGTAAGTCTTTGCTGCTCGGGCGCAAACCAGCTGACAGTCAGCCGCCGCGCGGCGCGCTACTTTTGCTCTTCCGGCATCAGCAGGAACACATCCTCGCCCGGCCGCTTCATCACGTATTTCTCGCGGGCAAACTTTTCCAACATTTCCGGGCTGCTCAGCAGCTCGGCCCGGTCCTGCTTTACTTCCTCGATTTTACCCGTGTAATACTGCTTTTGTTCCTGCAGTTCGCGGTACTTGCTGTACATCTCGTACTGCTTCAACAAGTCGTTGGAGTCGAACAACAACATCCAGACTAGGAAAGCCAGCCCGGTCAGCAAGTAAAAATTGCGCAGGAAGCTGGGAATGCGGTTAAACCACGACGACCAATTCATAAGCTAAAGATAAAGCAAACGCGGCAGCATTAGGGTTGGAGCGCTTGAATTACGGCCTACCGGCGCAATCGATGGCTATGGGCCGTTGGGGCAGCCATCATTGCCGCAGTAAACAGATACCCTACCCGCTGCCTCCGTCGACACGCGTTGGCTCCACTTGCGCCACCAGATGCCGTAGCGGGGCAGGCTTGCCCCCTACGGCGCGCTGCCCCGCTCGTCAGCACGGTCCGCGCTTTTTGGGTTGAGGCCCAATCGTGTCATCCCAGAGTTATTGCTGCGCGCGACTCCGCTTTAAAAGCAAGGGAGCCTGATTTCCGTTGAAACCAGGCTCCCTTGGTTGCTGACCTAGCGGCCAATCAAATTACATGTTGCGGCCGGGGAAGTAAGCCACTTCGCCCAGTTCTTCCTCGATGCGGAGCAACTGGTTGTACTTGGCCATGCGGTCCGAGCGCGACATCGAGCCGGTTTTGATCTGGCCGGTGTTCAGCGCCACGGCCAGGTCGGCGATGGTGCTGTCCTCCGTTTCGCCCGAGCGGTGCGACATGATGCTCTTGTACTTGAAGCGGCGGCCCAGGTTTACGGCATCGATGGTTTCCGACAGCGAACCGATCTGGTTCACCTTGATCAAAATGGCGTTTGCCACGCCCTTGTCGATGCCTTCCTGTAGGCGCTTCACGTTGGTCACGAACAGGTCATCGCCCACCAGCTGCACCTTGTCGCCCACGGCGTCGGTCAGCTGCTTCCAGCCGCTCCAGTCGTCCTCGTCCAGGCCGTCCTCGATGCTGATGATGGGGTATTTGCGAGTCCACTCAGCCCAGTAGTTCGCCATTTCCGAGGAGGTCAGCTTGTCGCCGGTGCTCTTCTTGAAGTGGTAGTGACCATCCGAGTAGAATTCGGAGGCCGCTGCGTCCAGCGCAATCATCACGTCGTCACCCGGCTTGTAGCCCGCGGCCTCGATAGCCTGCAGCACTACCTCGATAGCGGCTTCGTTCGATTCGATGTTCGGGGCAAAACCGCCTTCGTCGCCCACGTTGGTGCTCAGGCCCTTCTTCTTCAACACCGATTTCAGGTGGTGGAAGATTTCTGAGCCCCAGCGCATGGCTTCCGTGAACGACTTGGCGCCCACCGGCATGATCATGAACTCCTGGAAGTCAATCGAGTTGTCGGCGTGCGAGCCGCCGTTCAGGATGTTCATCATCGGCACCGGCAGCGTGTTGGCGCCGACGCCACCCACGTAGCGGTACAGCGGCATGCCGGCTTCCTGCGCCGCCGCGCGGGCCGCCGCCAGCGAAACGCCCAGGATGGCATTGGCGCCCAGGTTAGCCTTATTCGGCGTTCCGTCCAGCTCCAGCATGATGCGGTCCAGCAACGCCTGCTCGAACACGGAGAAACCAACCAGCTCCTCGGCAATCTTGCTGTTCACGTTGTCGACGGCCGTCAGCACGCCCTTGCCCATGTACTTGGACTTGTCGTCGTCGCGCAGCTCCACGGCTTCGTGCTTGCCCGTTGAAGCACCCGAAGGCACCGCGGCGCGGCCTACCACCCCGCTGTCGGTGGTCACATCTACTTCCACGGTCGGGTTACCGCGCGAGTCAAAAATTTGCCGGGCGTTGATGGCGGCGATGATGCTCATAATCGGAGAATGAAAAGTGAGTTGTGGGCCTGACCAGCCCATGGGGAATCAGTCAGCTGAGCCCGTCCCACACGGGCCCGACGGCAAAGAAACACAAGTGCCGGGGATTGACCTAAGCGGCTTCCTAAATCAACCGTTTGCGCAACCGCAGAACGTTATACTGAGCGTAGCTACCCATCTCTATTGCCTCGTCAGCATGTCGCACCAGGCCGTCATGCTTCGACTACGCTTGGCATGACGGCTAGAGTTTGATAACAACCTCTTCCTTATTCGGAGAGGGCTGAAGTGTGAGGCGCACTGCAGACGCAAAAAAGGGACGGCCCCGTGAGGAACCGTCCCTTTCAACTCTAAGCGCGGTCAGCGCGGCGAGTTACGAAGCCGACTCTTCGGTCTTGCCTTCGCGGGTCTCGCCTTCTTTCAGCGTCTCAGTAGCCGTATCAGCCGGAGCCGACGTTTCTACCTGCGTGGTCGAAGCAGCGGGGGCAGCCGTGGTGGCAGCACCTTCCTTCTTAGCACCACCGCGGCGCGAACGACGGGTCGTAGCCTTGGCTTCGCCGGCCGACTTAGCTTCCAGCAGCGTGGTGTTGTAGTCCACCAGTTCGATTACGCACATGTCAGCGTTGTCACCAGCACGGCCGGCGCTCAGCTTGATGATGCGGGTGTAACCGCCCGGACGGCCGGCAATTTTGCCAGCTACTTCGCCGTACAGCTCCTTGATGGCTTCTTTGTTCTGCAGCTCAGCAAATACGATGCGGCGCGAGTGCGTCGTGTCGTCTTTCGAGCGGGTCAGAATCGGCTCTACGTACTTACGCAGTTCCTTAGCCTTAGCCGTCGTCGTCGTGATGCGCTTGTGCAGGATCAGCGAGATGGCCAAGTTCGACAGCATGGCGCTGCGGTGGGCGGTGGTCCGGCCCAGGTGGTTGTCTTTTTTACCGTGACGCATTGGTCAAGAAAAGTTAGTGGTGTGCTTGCGGACGACGACCACGGCGGGCCGAAACCTCATTAGAACCGTCGCCCCGGAGGGCACACCGAGAAGTGTGAAAAAGGAAAAAAGAATGAACGAGCCGAAGGTTTCAGCCCATTCATTCTTCAAAGATACTAGTCTTCTTCGAGACGGAACTTCGCCACGTCCATGCCGAAGTGCAAGCCTTTTTCCTCGACGAGGTTTTCCAGCTCGGTCAGCGACTTCTTACCGAAGTTGCGGAACTTCATCATGTCGGCCAGGTCCAGCTGCACCAGGTCGCCGAGGGTCTTAATGTCGGCGGCCTTGAGGCAGTTGTAAGCGCGTACCGACAGGTCCATGTCCTGCAGCGGGGTCTTGAGGACCTTGCGCATGTGCAGCGTCTCTTCGTCCACGCTGGTCTCCTCTTCGGCTTTGGCCGTTTCGAAGGTCATCGTGTTATCCGAGAACAACATGAAGTGTTGGATCAGGATGTTGGCGGCGCCTTTCAGCGCGTCCTCGGGGTGAATCGAGCCGTCCGTGTGGATTTCCAGCAACAACCGCTCGTAGTCGGTCTTCTGCTCCACACGGGTGTTTTCGATGCTGTACTTCACGTTCTTAATGGGCGTGAAGATGGCGTCGATGGCAATCTGACCGAATACTTGGTCAGCCGGCTTGTTTTCTTCGGCGGGCACGTAGCCACGGCCCTTCTGAACCGTGAATTCGAACTCCAGCGAGGTGCTCGGGTCGATGTTGCAAATCACCAGGTCCGGGTTCAGCACCTGGAAGCCGTTGGTGAACTTGTTGATGTCGCCGGCCGTGAAGGACTCCTGGCCGCTGATGCGAACCGTGATTTTGTCTTCAATGACGTCGTTGATCTTCTTGAACCGAACTTGCTTCAGGTTCAGGATGATTTCTGACATGTCCTCGATAACGCCTTCGATGGTCTGGAACTCGTGCAGCACGTTGCTCGTGCGGACCGAGGTAATCGCGTACCCCTCGAGCGACGAGAGCAGGATGCGCCGCAGCGCGTTGCCGATCGTCACGCCGTAACCCTTCTCCAGCGGTTTAAACTCAAACGTTCCGTAGAAGTCGTCGGATTTCTCCATCACGACCTTCTCCGGCATTTGAAAAGCGAGAATTGACATAGATGCGGATGTAAGGGATGTTGAAGGAAGGAGGCAAGCCAATGCAGGAGCCGGCCGCTGCCAATGGAGGACTCCAGGCAGCGGCCGGCTCTGCAGCTCAGGCTTACTTCGAATACAGTTCGACGATCAGCTGCTCCTCGATTTTCTCGGGGATCTGGTCGCGCTGGGGCGTCGAGATAACCTTACCGGTCAGCTCTTTCGCGTCCCACTCGAGCCAGCCGAACTGACGGGCGTTGCGCACCGACAGGCTGTTCGTGATTACTTCCAGCGACTTCGACTTTTCACGCACGGCTACAATGGTGCCGGGCTTCACGTGGTACGACGGGATGTTAACCACCTCGCCGTTCACGGTGATATGCTGGTGCGACACAAGCTGGCGGGCAGCGCGACGCGTCGGGGCGATGCCCAGACGGTATACTACGTTGTCCAGACGCGTCTCCAGGAAAGCCAGCAGGTTTTCGCCGGTGATACCGGGTACGCGAGCGGCTTTGTCGAAGAGGTTAGCGAACTGCTTTTCCAGTACCCCATAGAGGTACTTCACTTTTTGCTTCTCCATCAGCTGCACGGCGTATTCCGACTGCTTCTTGCGGCGGCCACGGCCGTGCTGGCCCGGAGGATATGCTTTCTTGGTGAGTGCCTTGCTCGGGCCGAAAATGGCTTCCCCGAAGCGACGGGCAATCTTGGTTTTGGGGCCGGTATAACGTGCCATTCTAGAGAGGTGATTTTTCTGGGAAGAAAAGAAAACTGCCTGGCCACATTAGCTCCCTCACGGGGCGGTAGCGGCCACGCGTCTGCCGTTACTCAGACGCGGCGACGTTTGGGGGGGCGGCAGCCGTTGTGCGGCAGCGGCGTCACGTCGCGGATGGTCTGCACCTCAATACCCATGTTCTGGAACGCACGGATAGCCGACTCGCGGCCAGCGCCCGGACCTTTCACGAACACTTCGCACTTGCGCATGCCCAAGTCGTAGGCTACTTTGCCGCAGTCTTGAGCAGCAGTTTGGGCGGCGTAGGGCGTGTTCTTTTTGGAACCACGGAAGCCCATTTTGCCGGCCGAAGCCCACGAAATCACCTGGCCATTGTTGTTGGTGACCGAGATGATGATGTTGTTGAACGAAGCCTTGATGTGCACCTGACCGGTGGCTTCCACCTGGACGACGCGCTTCTTGGCTTTGTCTTTTCTCTTTTGTGCCATTTGGTTTTCGCAGAAAACGAGCGAGAGGTGTTGGCGGCAGTTGGAAAGTCATGAAGGCCCGCCGCCGATTCCCGCTATGAATTATTTCGTAGCCTTCTTTTTGCCGGCAACGGTTTTCCGTTTGCCTTTGCGGGTACGCGAGTTGTTCTTGGTGCGCTGACCCCGAACCGGCAGCCCCTTGCGGTGACGGAGGCCACGGTAGCAACCGATGTCCATCAGACGCTTGATGTTGAGCTGAACCTCCGAGCGCAGTACACCCTCAGTCTTGTACTCCGAAGCAATGATGCTACGGATTTCACCCGACTCGGCTTCCGTCCACTCGCTAACCTTCTTGTTCAGGTCAACGCCTGCTTTGGTCAGGATAGCGGCGGCCGACGAACGACCGATGCCGAAGATGTAGGTGAGGGCGATTTCGCCGCGCTTTTTGTCCGGGATGTCTACCCCTGCAATACGTGCCATGTTCTTCCTATTGCTTGTTGATTAGCCCTGACGCTGCTTGTAGCGGGGGTTCTTCTTGTTGATCACGTAAAGCTTCCCTTTACGGCGGATCACTTTGCAGTCGACGCTGCGTTTTTTGACCGAGGCTTTGACTTTCATGGCCGGGGGTTATTTGTAACGGTAAACGATTCGGCCCTTCGACAAATCGTAGGGCGACATTTCGAGCTTCACCTTATCGCCGGGCAGAATCTTGATGTAGTGCATGCGCATCTTTCCGGAGATGTGCGCAATCAGCTGGTGCCCGTTTTCCAGTTCCACCCGGAACATGGCATTAGACAAGGCTTCCAGGATGGTTCCGTCCTGCTCAATCGATGACTGTTTGGCCATAAGGCTGCGAGGTCTGCTGTAACGCTTTTTCTATGTGGGCGAAAGAGGTTAGTATCTCCGCTTTATTCTGACGAACCACTACGGTGTGCTCGAAATGCGCCGAGGGCTGTCGGTCTTTGGTCCGGATGGTCCAGCCGTCCTGTTCCTGCACCACTGCTTTCGTACCCAGGTTCACCATCGGTTCGATGGCCATAACCAAGCCGCTTTGCAGTTTCAGGCCTGAGCCACGCTTGCCGTAGTTTGGTACCTCGGGCTTTTCGTGCAGACTCTTACCGATGCCGTGCCCAACAAGTTCCCGAACCACCGAATACCCACGTTTTTCCACGTAGCTCTGGATGGCGTAGCCGACGTCACCCATGCGGTTGCCAGCTACGGCCTGCTCGATGCCTTCGTACAAGGACTGCTTGGTGGCTTCGAGCAAGGCCAACACTTCCGGTTTCACCTCCCCTACCGGGTAGGTATAGGCGCTGTCGCTATGGTAGCCGTTGAGCTTCACGCCCGCGTCTACCGAAACGATGTCGCCGCTTTTCAATACATGATTACCGGGAAACCCGTGCACTACCACCGCATTGGGCGAAATGCACAGGCTGTATTTGAACCCGTTGTAGCCCTTGAAAGAAGGAACGCCGCCGTGGTCCCGAATGAATTCCTCGGCGCGCTTGTCCAGCTCAGCCGTGGTAATTCCTTCTCGGATCATGCCGGCTACTTCCCCATGGGCACGAGCCAGCACATCAGCACTGGCTCGGATCAATTCGATTTCTTCTTCGGTCTTGTACAGGATCATGGCTTAGGAGGCCAGCGCAATGTTTTGCGTCCGACCTTTCAGCTTGCCCGTTTTCATCATACCGTCGTAGTGGCGCATGAGCAGATAGCTTTCAATCTGGTTCATGGTATCGAGTACCACACCCACCATGATGATGAGCGACGTGCCGCCGTAGAAGGCCGAAAACGGACGAGTGACCCCAAACAACAACGCAATGGCCGGAAAGATTGCAATCAAGGCCAAAGCAATTGCGCCGGGCAGGGTGATGTGGGTCAGCACTTCATCGATGTACTCCGACGTAGCGTCACCCGGTTTCACGCCCGGTACAAAACCACCGCTGCGCTTCAGGTCATCAGCAATCTGCTTCGGGTTCACGCTGATGGCGGTGTAGAAGTACGTGAACAGGATGATCAGTACCGCAAACACCAGGTTGTATTGCCACGAGGTGTAGTCCGAAAACTTCTGGCCGATGAAGTTAGCCGTGTCGCTATCCTTCCAAGCCGAGGCGGCAATGGCCGGTACGAACATCAGCGACTGGGCGAAAATGATCGGCATAACGCCGGCCGCATTCACCTTCAGCGGAATGAACTGACGCTGCGCGTTCAGCTGGCTTACGCCGCCGACTTGCTTGGCGTACTGCACCGGAATCTGGCGTACAGCCTGCGTCAGGATGATTACGCCCATTACCACGAAGAACAGCACAGCCAGCTCGATCAGGAAGATGAGCGAACCGCGCATCCCTTTCGCCGCGGCTTCCCCGATGATAGCGCCGGGAAAGCGCGAAACGATACCGATCATAATGATCATGGAGATACCGTTGCCGATGCCCTTGTCAGTGATTTTCTCGCCCAGCCACATGCAGAAAAGCGTGCCGGCCGTGAGGATAACCATCGTCGAGACGGTGAAGAACACCCCTGGCGAAACCAGGGCGTCTTGGTTAATCGTGGCAATAAAGCCGACCGACTGCGCCATCACGATGGGGATGGTTAGCAAACGGGTGTACTGGTTGATCTTCTTACGACCCGACTCCCCTTCTTTCTGCAGCTTCTGGAAATACGGCACTGCGATGGTCAGCAGCTGCAGCACGATAGAGGCCGAGATGTAGGGCATGATGCCCAACGCGAAGATGGAAGCGTGGCTAAACGCGCCGCCGAGCAAGGTGTCGAGGATGCCGAAAATCCCGCCCGACTTGGTGTCGAGACGGGACGGATCGACGCCCGGCAGCACAACGTAAGAACCCAGCCGGTAAATGGCGATGAAAAAAAGCGTATTGAGAATCCGCGTACGCAGATCCTCAATCGCAAAAATGTTCTTAATCGTCGTGATAAACTTGTTCATCGCCGGCGTGCTTGAACTTACAGGGTCACTGCTTTGCCACCAGCCTTCTCAATGGCTTCGATAGCCGATTGCGAGAAAGCGTGGGCGTGTACTTCCACTGCGGCGGTCAGTTCGCCACGGCCGAGCACTTTGATCTTGGCGTTTTTCGACACCAGACCGTGCTGAATGAAGTAGGCCACATCCATCGTACCCGTTGCCGATTTCTCGTTCAGGGCTTGCAGTACGTCCAGGTTGATACCCTTGTACTCCACACGATTGATGTTTTTGAAGCCGAACTTCGGCACCCGGCGCTGCAGGGGCATCTGGCCACCTTCAAAGCCGATTTTCTTGGAGTAACCCGAACGCGACTTCTGGCCTTTGTGGCCACGCGTCGACGTACCGCCGCGGGTCGAGCCTTCACCACGACCCAGACGCTTGTTGTTGCGTACCGAGCCTTCAGCGGGCTTAAGATTGCTGAGATTCATGATGAGCTGAGGTCTACAGTTCGGTTACTTCTACCAGGTGGCCAACTTTGGCTACCATGCCGGCAATGGCCGCGGTGTTTTCCACTTCGCGGACAGCGCCGATTTTGTTGAGGCCCAGGGCCTGCATCGTGCGCTTCTGACGCTCGGGGCGGTCAATAACGCTACGCACTTGCTTGATTTGGATCCGTGCCATCGTCGCTTAGCCGTTAAATACTTTGGCGAGGGAGATGCCGCGCTGCTGTGCAATCTGCATCGGGTCGCGCATCTTGTTCAGGGCGTCGAAGGTAGCCTTCACCACGTTGTGGGGGTTCGAGGAGCCTTTCGACTTGGCCAGTACGTCCTTGATGCCGGCGCTTTCGAACACGGCACGCATGGCACCACCAGCAATTACGCCGGTACCGGCAGCAGCCGGCTGCACCAGCACGAAGCCACCCGAGTATTTGCCTTCCATCACGTGGGGAACGGTGTGCTTGTACAGCGGCACCTTCACCAGGTTCTTCTTGGCATCGTCAATGGCTTTGGCAATGGCGTCGGTTACTTCGTTGGCTTTGCCCAAGCCGTAGCCTACGGTACCAGCGCCGTCACCTACTACTACGATGGCCGAGAAGCTGAAGCGACGACCACCTTTTACCACCTTCGCTACGCGGTTGATGGCAACTACTTTTTCCTTCAGGTCCGACTCCGTGGTCTTCGCCGTGGGTTTATTTTGCTCGCGCATAGCTGCTTAGAAATTCAGGCCGCCTTCGCGGGCACCTTCTGCCAATGATTTAACACGACCGTGGTACAGGTAGCCCGAGCGGTCGAATACAACCGTCGTGATACCAGCGGCGGTAGCACGCGTAGCCAGCTCTTTGCCTACGGCGGCAGCGGTAGCTACCGGCGAGTCGCCAACGGTTACGTTCTTCGACGAAGCGGCTACCAGCGTACGGCCAGCGGTGTCGTCGATGATCTGGGCGTAGATGCCCTTGTTGCTGCGGAACACCGACAGGCGGGGGCGCTCAGCGGTACCCGACACTTTCGTGCGGATGTGGCGCTTGATCCGGAGTCTTCTCTCAGTTTTATTAAAAGCCATGATGCTCGGTTATTTCGAGGCAGTCTTACCAGCCTTACGACGAATCTGCTCACCAACGAAGCGCACACCTTTGCCTTTGTAGGGCTCAACCTTGCGCAGCGAACGAATCTTAGCGGCCACTTGGCCGATGAGTTCCTTGTCGATGCTGGTCAGGGTGATGATCGGGTTCTTGCCTTTTTCGGTAACGGCCGTAGCGGTTACTTCTTTCGGCAGCGCCAGGAAGATGTTGTGCGAGTAGCCCAGGGCCAGCTCCAGCGTCGAGCCGGTAGCGGTAGCCTTGAAACCTACGCCCACCAGTTCCAGCTGGTGCGTGTAGCCGGTGCTTACGCCGGTTACCATGTTGTTGAGCAGCGAACGGTAGAGGCCGTGCATGGCCTTGTGGCGCTTTTGCTCGGTAGGACGTTCTACGACTACGGTGTTGTCTTCGGAGCGTACCGTGATGTCGCGGTCGACAGCGGTTTTCAGTTCCCCTTTGGGGCCCTTAACCGTGATGGTGTTGTCGTTATCAACCGATACCTGCACGCCCGAGGGCAGGCTGATCGGGAGTTTACCAATGCGGGACATATTGTCGGGAGTTTACTGCTGCGTTGAGCTTAGTACACGTAGCACAGCACCTCGCCGCCTACGTTCTGGGTGCGAGCTTCCTTCTCCGTCATCACCCCTTTCGAGGTCGACAGGATGGCAATGCCCAGACCGCTCAGCACGCGCGGCAGGTTTTCAACGTGGGCGTACGTACGCAAGCCCGGGGTGCTGATCCGCTGCAGCTTCTGGATGGCGGGCTTCTTGGTCACGGGGTGGTACTTCAGCGCGATTTTGATCGTGCCTTGTACTGCCGAGTCATCAAAACGGTAGCTCTGAATGTACCCTTTTTCGTAGAGCACTTTCGTGATTTCCTTTTTGATTTTGTTAGCCGGAATTTCTACTACCCGGTGGTTGGCCTTGATGGCGTTGCGCACCCGGGTCAGGTAGTCGGCAATCGGATCTGTGTTCATTTGGATGATTTGAAGGGCACCCCGTGGTTAAGGGAACCGCAAAGGTAGGAAAATTTCGCAGCCATAGTTTTCCTATGACGGCGAAATCCTCGGTTAAGACTACTTGACATCCACAGCGTTTCCGCCGCAGCCAATGGTTTCTTGTGGCAACCTGCCAAATGGTGTGTGGGGCGTCCCCCACTGCCCTAGAGCATTTATGGGGTGCAAAGATACGTAAATGCTTAACACAAAAGCAATAGGCAACTTCGCTTAGTTACCATAATGTTCCGCGGCTAACTCTAGCGTAGCGGAATAGCTTGTCTATCCAAATCCCATAAATCAGCTTCCGAATGTTCCTCTAGATAATGCTCGAAGTAGCTCCAGCCTTCTTCGCGAATTACTTCGGCTTCTGATTTAACGACAGGCAGCAGCCAAACGAAAATGGTACTGGGTGTGCTGCCTCCAAACTCATGTAGCTCATCGGGCCAGAAAACTGGAACGGACGCGTATACTCCCGTCACCTCTACCCCATCTATCAGTGGCTTACCTTCTACAACTTCTCCTCGCAACAACCCTGTGCCACTATCAGCAACGCTTTCTGCAAACGTCATGAGAAACGAAGTCACATCATCAGGCGGATAAGTGTTGTAAGTGCTGAAGATTAACTCTTGCCTAAGCTGCTTTCCGTCACCTATATCAAGCACGAACTTATCCAATCCCAGCGTGCAGTAAGTGGACAGGTCCTCAGCTGGAGTTTGCTCGAACAACACCACTTGAATCCCATACTTTTTATTATGCTCTGCCCAGCCACGTGTCATTGGCCCGAGGTAAGCTTCCATGTGTTCGTATAGCTTCATAAGGCCACTTGAGTAACCTAAGACTACAAAAGAAAACTGCTCAGCCAAAACTCCCGAGAGAGTTTCAGCTGAGCAGTTTTGCTTAGCGTTGCTGGGCGGTAGCGGACTACCAGCTAGCTTTCGTTACGCCGGGGATTTTACCGGCCGAAGCCATTTCCCGGAACGTTACGCGGCTGATGCCAAACTTGCGCATGTAGCCACGCGGACGGCCGGTCAGTTTGCAGCGGTTGTGCAGACGTACGGGCGAAGCGTTGCGGGGCAGCTTGTCCAGACCTTCGAAGTCGCCAGCCTCTTTCAGAGCCTTGCGCTTCTCAGCGTAACGGGCAACCATCGCCACACGCTTCCGCTCTCTTGCTTTGATTGATTCCTTAGCCATGATTAGCTGTTTTTCTTAGCGTTGGCAAACGGCATCCCGAAGGCGCGCAGCAGCTCGTAGCTCTGCTCGTCGTTTTCAGCCGTCGTCACGAAGGTGATATCCATCCCGCCAATCTCCTTGATCTTGTCAATGGAAATTTCCGGGAAGATGATTTGCTCCTTGATGCCGAGCGTGTAGTTGCCACGGCCGTCGAAGCCCTTGTCGCTGATGCCTTTGAAGTCGCGTACGCGGGGCAGCGCCACGGTCAGCAGGCGGTCAAGGAATTCGTACATCTGGTTGCCACGCAGCGTCACGCGGGCGCCAATCGGCATGCCCTCGCGCAGCTTGAAGTTCGAAACCGAACGCTTGGCAATGGTCGGAACAGCTTTCTGACCGGTGATGGTCGTCAGCTCATCCACGCCGTTGTCAACGAGCTTCTTGTCGGCTACGGCCTTACCAATACCGCGGTTGATGCAGATCTTGGTAATGCGCGGCACCTGCATGGTGCTCTTGAACTGGAACTTCTCCTGCAGCTGCTGGCGAATCTCCTTGTCGTAAATTTCTTTCAGTCGAGCCATTGTCGGATACTTGATTAGGCGTTAGCCGAGCTAACAAGCTTGACATTGCTGGCGTGGATCGGGGCCTCGATCTTCGAAATGCCGCCCTGGGGGCTCTTGGCGCTCGGCTTCGAGTGCTTCGTTACCAGGTTCAGGCCTTCGATGATGACGCGCTGCGTCTGGCGGTTCACCGATTTGATGACGCCAGTCTTGCCGCGCTCGTCACCGGCGATTACCTGGACGGTATCACCGGTTTTCACGTGCAGCTTCGCGGGCTTTGCTTCTTTGGTTTTCAGTGCCATTGCGGTTAGAGAACTTCAGGAGCCAGCGAAACGATCTTCATGAACTGCTTCTCGCGCAGTTCGCGGGCCACCGGGCCGAAGATACGCGTGCCGCGAGGCTCGTCGTTGTTGTTGAGCAGCACGGCGGCGTTGTCGTCGAAGCGGATGTACGAGCCGTCTTTGCGGCGTACTTCCTTTTTCGTGCGAACCACCACGGCTTTCGAAACGGCACCCTTCTTGGCGTTGCCCGAGGGGATGGCCGATTTGATTGCCACGACGATCTTGTCGCCTACCGTAGCGTACTTCTTGCCCGTGCCACCGAGGACGCGGATGCAGAGTACTTCTTTGGCGCCGCTGTTGTCGGCTACCGTCAGACGGGATTCTTGCTGGATCATCTTACTTGGCGCGTTCTACGATTTCTACCAAACGCCACCGCTTGCGCTTGCTCAGCGGGCGGGTCTCCATGATGCGCACCGTGTCGCCCTCGCCGCACTCGTTGTTCTCATCGTGAGCAACGAACTTGGTGGACTTGGTTACGAACTTGCCGTAAATCGGGTGCTTCATTTTGCTCTCGACCACGACAGTGATGGTTTTATCCATCTTGCTGCTCGTTACGCGGCCGATACGCTCTTTGCGCAGGTTACGCTCTACCGTAGCGGTGCCCTGCTGTTCTGCGTTGTTTTCCATTACTAGCGCGGGGACTACGATTGTTGCTCCTGCTCGCGACGCTTCAGCTCGGTGAGCAGGCGGGCGATGTTACGACGGCCGTGCTTGATGCGGGCCGGGTTTTCGAGCGGGGAAATAGCGTGAGCGAAACGCAAGGTTTGCGCGCCCGACTGTTCCTTGTTGATTTGCTCTTTCAGATCCTCGATCGAAAGGGCACGGATTTCAGCGTTTTTCATATTGCTTATGCCTCAACGAAGTCACGACGAACGACAAACTTGGTGCGCACCGGCAACTTCTGAGCCGCCAAACGCAGCGACTCTTGTGCGAGTTCCAGCGAAACCCCGTCCGATTCGAACAGGATGGTGCCGGGCTTCACGATGGCTACCCAGTACTCGGGCGAGCCTTTGCCCTTACCCATACGTACTTCAGCAGGCTTCTTGGTGATGGGCTTGTCCGGGAAGATGCGGATCCACACCTGACCTTCACGCTTCATAGCGCGGGTCATGGCGATACGGGCTGCTTCGATTTGACGCGCGGTGATCCAAGCGGCCTCCAGCGACTTAATGCCAAACGAACCGAAGTCCAGCGAGCTGCCGCGATAGGCCAGGCCGTGTACGCGGCCCTTCTGCATCTTCCGATACTTGGTTCTTTTCGGTTGTAACATGATCTAGTTCTCGAAAAAGAAGTGGAAGGAAGAAGGACTAGCGACGGGGGCCACGGCTTGCGCCGCCGCCTTGACCACCACGGTTACCGCCGCCGCCTTGGCCGCCACGGTTGCCGCCCTGGCCACCGCCAAAGCCGCCACGGTTGTCACCGCCGCCACGCGGGCCACGGTCGTTGCCACCACGGCCACCACGGTCGCCGCCACGGCCACCACGGTCACCACGCTCGCCACGCTCACCGCGGGGACCACGGTCGTTGCGGTCGTTGCCACCCTGGCCTTGTTGCTGGCTCAGCAGTTGGTTGGGCGACAGGTCGGGCTTGCCGAATACTTCACCGCGCATGATCCATACCTTGATGCCGATTTTGCCATACACCGTCTGGGCTTCAGACAGAGCGTAGTCGATATCAGCGCGGAGGGTGTGCAGCGGGGTGCGGCCTTCCTTGTATTGTTCCGAACGGGCAATTTCAGCACCGCCGAGGCGGCCGCCGCACTGCACCTTGATGCCTTCAGCGCCCACGCGGAGTGCGCCCTGAATGGCTTGCTTCATCGCGCGACGGAAGGAGATACGAGCCTGCAGCTGCTGGGCGATGCTTTCGCCTACCAGCTTGGCGTCGAGTTCCGGACGCTTGATTTCGAAGATGTTGATCTGAACGTCCTTGCTCGTGAGCTTTTTCAGTTCGTCCTTGATCTTATCAACTTCCTGACCACCCTTACCGATAACCACGCCCGGACGAGCGGTGTTGATGGTGATGGTGATGCGCTTGAGGGTACGCTCGATAATGATTTTCGAGATACCACCCTTCGGGATGCGCGCCAGGATGTACTTGCGGATTTTCTCGTCCTCTACCAGTTTGTCGGCAAAGTCTTTGCCGCCGTACCAGTTAGAGTCCCAGCCTTTAACGATACCCAGACGGAGGCCAACCGGATTAACTTTCTGTCCCATGGTACTTATTCGGTGGCGTCAGCCGCGGTTTGGGTGTCAGCTTTCTTGGTAGAACGACGGGCCGGCTTCTTGGCAGGAGCCTCTTCAGCAGCCGGAGCGGCGGCGGGAGCGGTTTCCAGTTTAGCGGCGGCGTCTTTCAGACCCTGGCGGCTGCCGATGGCTTCCACCTTCGAGTCGATAATAATCGTGACGTGGTTGCTGCGCTTGCGGATGCGGTGGCCACGGCCCTGGGGGGCGGGGCGCAGGCGCTTTAGCTGGCGGCCTTCGTCAACGAAGATTTCTTTGATGTACAGGTTGGCGTCTTCGATACGCTCGTCCTCGTTCTTCTGCTGCCAGTTGGCCAGGGCCGACAGGAGCAGTTTCTCGATTTTCTCAGCGCCCGAGTTGGCCTCGAACTTCAACAAGCCCAAGGCACGGGTAACGCTTTTGCCGCGTACTAGGCCGGCCACGAGGCGCATCTTGCGCGGCGAGGTCGGTACGTTACGGAGTTTGGCTACTGCTTCCATGTCTTAGCGCTTGCCTTTATCTTTCTTGGCTACGTGGCCGCGGAAGTTGCGCGTCGGCGCAAATTCCCCAAGCTTGTGACCAACCATGTTTTCGGTCACGTACACCGGGATGAACTTATTGCCGTTGTGCACGGCGAAGGTGTGCCCTACGAAGTCCGGCGAAATCATCGAGCGGCGCGACCAGGTCTTTACCACCGATTTCTTGTTGGACTCCTCCATCACCTGCACCTTCCGCTCCAGGCGGAAGTCGATGTACGGGCCTTTTTTAAGCGAACGTGCCATTACTTCTTGCCTTTACGCGAAACGATGAGTTGCTCAGAGTACTTGTTCTTGTTGCGGGTCTTGTAACCCTTCGCGAGCAGGCCTTTGCGGCTGCGCGGGTGACCACCGCTCGAGCGGCCTTCACCACCACCCATCGGGTGGTCAACGGGGTTCATTGCCACACCACGAACGCGCGGACGGTAGCCCAACCAACGGTGACGACCGGCTTTGCCGAGACGCACGTTCATGTGCTCACCGTTCGAAACGGTGCCAACCGTAGCCATGCAGGTTACCAGGACCATGCGCATCTCGCCGGAGGGCAGTTTCAGCGTCGCGTACTTTTCTTCGCGAGCCACCAGCTGGGCGTAGGTACCGGCCGAGCGGGCCAGCACTGCGCCGGCACCCGGCATCAGCTCGATGTTGTGAACAATTGTACCGAGCGGCATTTCGCGCAGCGGCAGGGCGTTGCCCAGTTCCGGTGCGGCGCCGGGGCCTGCTACCACGGTAGCGCCTACCTGCAGGCCATTCGGGGCGATGATGTAGGCCTTCTCGCCGTCAGCGTAGCTGATCAGGGCGATGCGGGCCGTACGGTTCGGATCGTATTCGATGGACTTCACGGTAGCCGGCACCGAGTGCTTGCTGCGCTTGAAGTCGATGATACGATACTGTTGCTTGTGACCACCACCGATGTAACGGTTGGTCATTTTCCCGGAATCATTCCGGCCACCGGATTTTTTCTTGGGTGCCAACAGCGACTTCTCCGGCGTCGACGTGGTAATCTCGTCGAAACCCGGGGCGATACGGAAGCGCTGACCCGGTGATGTTGGTCTTAGTTTTTTGAGTGCCATTTTATAGCGAAAATGCTCTAGCGAGGGGCCTCGGTCAGAAATTCAGCCGGCTTAGATGCCGCTGTAGAAGTCGATTACTTCGCCTTCCTTCACGGTTACGATGGCCTTCTTGCTCGAAGCACGACGGCCGGTAACTGCACCGGTCTTGGTGAAGCGCGACTTGAGTTTGCCCTGGCTGCGGATGGTGCTGATGCCCACCACGGTCACGCCGTAGAGCTTCTCAATTTCTTTTTTGATTTCAACCTTGTTAGCGGTGCGCTCCACTTCAAAGGCGTACTGGCCTTTCTCGTTCAGCGACGTTGCCTTCTCGGTCACGATGGGCTTCTTGATGATGCTCATTACTCAGCGGCCGTGTAAAGTTGGGTGAGCGTCTCCAGGCCAGCCTCCGACAGCAGCAGCGTGTCGGTGTTCAGCAGGTCGTGGGTGTTGAGAGCCGTGGGAACAGCCACCTTCACCTTTTGGATGTTGCGGGCCGACAGTACCACATTCTTGTCAACCGAACCGGTTACCAGCAGGGTCTTCTTGCCGGTGTTCAGGTTCAGGCCGCTCAGGATGTTCAGGAAATCCTTCGTCTTAGGGCCTTCCAGGGAGAAGTTCTCCACCAGGGCCAGACGGTTTTCGCGAGCAAGTACCGACAGGGCCGACAGGCGGGCCAGCTGCTTGGTCTTCTTGTTCACTTTGAAGCCGTAGTCACGGGGCTTGGGACCGAACACGCGGCCACCACCGATAAACACCGGCGACTTCATCGAACCAGCGCGGGCACCGCCGGTGCCTTTCTGCTTCTTCAGTTTCTTGGTCGTGCGGGCGATTTCAGCGCGCTCCTTCGACTTGTGCGTGCCCTGGCGCTGGTTGGCCAGGTACAGCTTCACGTCGAGGTACATGGCGTGCTCGTTCGGCTCCAGCCCGAAGATTGCGTCGGACAGCGTCACCTTACGGCCGGTGTCCTCGCCTTTGATCGTCAATACAGAGAGTTCCATCGCGCCTATTTCTCCAGAATCACGTAACCGTTTTTAGCACCGGGTACCGAGCCGCTCACCAGGATGAGGTTCTGCTCGTTCATCACGCGCAGCACTTTCAGGTTCTGGATCTTCACTCGGTCACCGCCCATGCGGCCAGCCATGCGCATGCCCTTGAACACGCGGGAGGGCCAGGAGCAAGCACCGATCGAACCGGGGTGACGGCCGCGGTTGTGCTGACCGTGGGTTTGGCCACCTACACCAGCAAAGTTGTGACGCTTTACAACGCCCTGGAAACCTTTGCCTTTGGAGGTACCAACCACGTCTACGAAGTCACCTTCGGCGAAGTAGTCAGCGCTGATTTCAGCACCCAGCGAGTAGGATGCTACGTCGTCGGTGCGGAACTCGACGAGTTTTTTGCGGGGGGTAACTCCCGCCTTAGCGAAGTGGCCAGCCAACGGTTTGTTGGTGTTCTTGGCCTTCTTGTCGCCGTAACCGAGCTGAACGGCCGTGTAGCCGTCAACTTCGAGCGTCTTCACCTGCGTCACTACGCACGGGCCGGCTTGGATGAGCGTGCAGGGCACGTTCCGACCATCGGCAGTGAAGAGGCTTGTCATACCGATTTTTTTACCGATAATGCCAGGCATTCGAATGGGGTTTTAGAAAAGACACAGTGAAAACGCCCGAATGACGTTTTCGGAAAGGGAGTGCAAAGCTAGGGAATTGTTAAGACAAAAGCATAACGCCATCTGAAAATATTTCAGATATGCCTATCCTTCCTTGCGGCTATCAATCAACCAGTTTGCTCCCCTCTTAAGCGGTCGACGTCCCCTCTCCCCTACCTATTTTGCGAAACTGGTCGGCAATTTGCTAAGCGCGGCGAAATCCTATTCGGCTACTTTATTCTTACGTTAGGCCGGACGCCACTGCCGCCCTTTGCGTACGCCGCGCTCGTGTCGGCACCCTGCCACGCTGCTCAACGGTAACAGCAAAAAGAACAGGGTAAACGTAAGCCCGGTTTGCCCTTCCATCGTGGGCTCGACCATAAAGGAGAGCGTGACGATGATGTACTGCGCCACGAGCATAGGTGCGTGCCGACGGCGGGCCCACCACAGCGGGTAATAGAACGCCGCTAGGAAAAAAGCCAGTCCCAAGGTGCCGAAAGCCACCAGGTAGAACAAGAACTGATTATGCGGCTGAATCTGGTGTTCCTCGTCGATCTGCGGGTAAAACTCCCGGTACCGCGCCGACATTTCATCCCGCAGATCAGCTTTCCCTACACCAAATAGCGGGTGGTCTTTCCATACCTGGAACGCCGTCTGGTACGAGTACACCCGGCCCACCAAGGAGTAGTTATTAGCCGAGTGCGTCTGCTCTACCCGGCTGGCGTCGTCCTTGGTGTTGTGGTACTTGTTGTAAAATGTTGGCAGGGTGAAGTAGCTGACCACTGGCAATACCACCATCATGGCTGCCACGGTGCCCGCTTTGCGCCATTCCCGTTTCTTGAGCAAGTAGCCAATTGCAACTACAGCTAGCACGTACAGGGCGACCAAACCGCTACGTACGGCCAGCAGGTGCAAAAAGCCCGCAAGGAATATCGTAGCGCTCAGGACGGCTACCCGGCGCCAACCGGTCAGAACCTTGCGGTTAAGCATTACAGCGCCGACCGCAATCGACAGCACGATGAGCAAACTAAACCGGATATGGTCCGGTACCGTGGGCATTATCTTGGAATGGGTGTACAACTCGTTGATGTACTCCGCATTCAGCAAGTAATAGATGGTGCTGCCGATAGCAGAAAACGTAGTCACCCCCAACAACAGCTTATAGAGTCGCTTTAAGTCGCTGATCGGAAGCGGAGGCAGGATCCAGAAAGCCAGCGGCAGCAGCAGAAAAGGCAATTGCAGTATCACGTCGCGCCAGAACTCCTTGACATTGGCCGTGCTGGTATTGAAGCCTGCAACCAAGTGCATCAGGAAGATTAGGGCGAAGCCCAAGTATACCGGCCACTTATTGCGTTGGGCCACCTCGCGAAACTGCACTAAGTACGCTAGCGCGCTTAACAGCAGGCAGCCCTGGCCAATGCTCGACAGCACGCGGAAGAACGGGAAGGTAAACAACCCGGTAATCACCATGCCGCAGCTGATGGTGGCGGCCGTCTGGATGCGGCCGACCGTTAGCCAGGAAGAAGTACTTGAAGCGGCAGAAATACTCACAGACGTTGAACGCATACCCACAGCTGCACGCGTGGGCGAAACGCAAGTTACCGATTTCGTGCCAGCCTTTCCAGCGGCACGGCGTTGCCCACCTTTTACGCAGAGCTGGGCATTAAGGAAATGGTTGCAAACAAAAAGCCCCACCGGCCGAGGCCAGCGGGGCTTTTTATTGCTAAGCGGTTAGGCTCAGACTTTGATTTCTACGTCCACGCCGCTCGGCAGTTCGAGCTTCATCAGGGCGTCTACCGTCTTCGACGAGGTCGAGAAGATGTCCACCAGGCGCTTGTAGGTGCAGAGCTGGAATTGCTCACGCGACTTCTTGTTCACGTGGGGCGAACGGAGTACGGTGAACTTTTCTTTTTCGGTCGGCAGCGGAATCGGGCCGCTCACGATGGCACCCGTTGCTTTCACTGCCTTTACGATCTTCTCCGACGACTTGTCGACGAGGTTATGATCGTAAGACTTCAGTTTGATACGAATTTTCTGGTTCATGAGGTCAGCTTGTGAAAGCAATGATTATTTACCGCCCTTTACTTTGGCGATGATGCCTTCGGCGAGGTTCTGCGGCACCTGCTCGTAGTGCGAGAAGGTCAGCGAAGCCGAAGCGCGGCCCGAGGAGATGGTGCGCAGGTCGGTTACGTAGCCGAACAGCTCAGACAGCGGAACGTCAGCCTTGATAACCTGGGCACCAGCCTTCGTGTCCATGCCTTTCATGATGCCACGACGACGGTTCAGGTCACCCGTTACCGGGCCCGTGTACTCGTCCGGCGACACCACTTCCACGGCCATGATGGGCTCGAGCAGCTTCGGAGCGCAGCGCGGAGCCGCTTCCTTGTAGCCGAGGCGAGCTGCCATTTCGAACGACAGGGCGTCCGAGTCAACGTCGTGGTACGAACCGTGGTAGATACGCACGCGCATCGAGTCCATCGGGAAGCCGGCGAGTACGCCGTTCTTCATAGCTTCTTCGAAGCCCTTTTGGATCGGAGCGATGAATTCCTTCGGGATAACGCCACCGGTGATGCCGTTGACGAACTCCAGACCGGGTTTCTCCGGATCGGTTTCTTTCGGACCGATTTCGAATTCGATGTGAGCGAATTTACCACGACCACCCGTCTGCTTCTTGTAGACTTCGCGGTGCTCGATTTTCTTGGTAATCATCTCCTTGTAGGCTACCTGCGGAGCACCCTGGTTGATTTCAACCTTGAACTCGCGACGCATCCGGTCGATGATGATTTCCAGGTGAAGCTCACCCATGCCGCGCAGTACCGTCTGGCCAGTTTCCTGGTCGGTGAATACCGTGAGGGTGGGGTCTTCCTCCACGAGCTTGGCAATAGCCATACCCATCTTGTCGACGTCAGCCTGAGTCTTGGGCTCGATGGCGTAGCCGATTACGGGCTCGGGGAACGACATGGACTCGAGAACCAGACGGTCTTTCTCTTCCGTCAGGGTGTCACCGGTCTTGATGTCTTTGAAACCCACGCCGGCGGCAATGTCACCAGCCTGGATTTTGTCGATGGGGTTCTGCTTGTTGGAGTGCATCTGCATCAGACGCGAGATGCGCTCTTTCTTGCCAGTACGGTTGTTGAACACGTACGAACCGGCGTCGAGCTGACCCGAGTAGCAGCGGAAGAAGCACAGACGGCCCACGAAGGGGTCGGTGGCAATCTTGAACGCCAGGGCGGTGAAAGGCTCGGAGTTGTCCGGGTGACGCTCTACTTCCTCGCCGGTGTCGGGGTTGGTACCGATGATGGCGGGCATGTCGAGCGGCGAGGGCAGGTAGGCCATCACGGCGTCAAGCATAGCCTGAACACCTTTGTTTTTGAACGCCGAGCCGCACATTACCGGCGAGAACTTCATGTCGATAACCGCTTTGCGGATCACGTCCATCATCTCCTCGCGGGTGATGCTGTCCGGATCTTCAAAGAATTTCTCCATGAGCGTGTCGTCGTATTCGGCAACGCTTTCCACGAGCTTCTCACGCCACTCGGCTACGGTGTCCACGAGGTCTTCGGGAACCGGTACTTCCTTGTAGGTTTTGCCCTGGGTGGCGTCGTCCCATACGATGGCCTTGCCGGTCAGCAGGTCCACTACGCCTTTGAAGGTGTCTTCAGCGCCGATCGGAATCTGCAGGGGCACGGGGTTAGCACCGAGCTTGTCTTTAATTTCGGTTACAGCTTTGAAGAAGTCAGCACCGGCGCGGTCCATCTTGTTGACGAAGCAGATGCGCGGCACTTTGTATTTATCAGCCTGACGCCATACGGTTTCCGACTGCGGCTCTACGCCCGATACGGCGCAGAACAGAGCAACGGCACCGTCGAGCACGCGCAGCGAACGTTCTACTTCAACGGTGAAGTCAACGTGGCCGGGGGTGTCAATCAGGTTGATTTTGTACTGCTTGGTGTCAGGCGTCGATTCGCCCTGCACCGTGGGGTAGTTCCAGAACGTGGTGGTAGCGGCCGAAGTGATGGTGATACCACGCTCCTGCTCCTGCTCCATCCAGTCCATCGTGGCCGCACCTTCGTGCACTTCCCCGATTTTGTGGGTTTTACCCGTGTAGTAAAGAATGCGCTCCGACGTCGTGGTCTTACCGGCGTCGATGTGCGCCATAATCCCAATGTTGCGGAGGTACTTCAGGTTTTCGTTGACGGCCATGTCAGTATGGGGTCTTAGGAACTTGGGGACTTAGTGGATTAGAACTGCAGCTGAACAGCAATTCTCGTCCAAAAGTCCCCAAGCACCCAAATTCCTTAATTAGAAGCGGAAGTGCGAGAAGGCCTTGTTGGCTTCAGCCATCCGGTGGGTGTCGTCCTTCTTCTTGACGGCGGCACCTTCACCCTTGGCGGCAGCGATAATCTCGCCGGCCAGCTTGTCTTTCATCGTCTTCTCACCGCGACGACGCGAGTACTGAATCAGCCACTTCGAGCCAACGGCGATACGACGGTCGGGGCGAACTTCGGTGGGCACCTGGAAGGTAGCACCGCCTACGCGACGGCTCTTTACTTCCACGGTCGGCATCACGTTGTTCAGGGCTTTGCGCCACTGCTCGAGGCCGTTTTCCTTGGTGCGAGCTTCTACCTGCTCCAGGGCATCGTAGAAGATGCCGTACGCCAGGCTCTTCTTGCCGTCGTACATCAGGTAGTTAACGAAACGGGTTACCAGCGTCTCGCCGAACTTGGGGTCCGGCAGGAGGATACGCTTCTTCGGTTTTGCTTTTCTCATGGTATATGAGGAGTCGTGGGGACTGGGGTAGTTCGTCGACCTAGCTTCACGCGCTCAGGGCGCATTACTCAGACCCGTGGTCAACGTTCAGGCCCCAACTACCTGATTACTATTTCTTCTTGCCTGCGGGTTTGCCACCTTTGCCGGCTGCTGCGGCAGCTTGGCCGGGCTTCGGACGCTTGGCACCGTACTTCGAACGACGCTGCAGACGGCCGTTTACGCCGGCGGTGTCCAGAGCACCACGGATGATGTGGTAACGCACGCCGGGAAGGTCTTTCACGCGGCCACCGCGGATCAGCACGATGCTGTGCTCCTGCAGGTTGTGGCCTTCGCCCGGGATGTAGGCGTTAACTTCTTTGCCGTTGGTCAGACGCACGCGAGCTACTTTACGCATGGCCGAGTTCGGCTTCTTGGGCGTGGTGGTGTACACGCGGGTGCACACACCACGGCGCTGCGGGCACGAATCGAGGGCGGGCGACTTGGATTTCGTCGTCAGCTTCTCGCGGCCTTTGCGCACTAATTGGTTGATGGTTGGCATCTATTGAGCGTTTTGTCCGGGAGGGTCTTCTCCCAAAAAATTAGGCTTGCAAAGGTAGAGAGTCTGATTTACAATAGCAAACGGGGATTGTAACTTAACACGGAAGGGGCCGGGTGCTCAGTATCAAGGGCTTTGCGGACCATGTAGTTGAACACGCCCAAGAATGACAAAAAGCCCGCACGAGCTCGTGCGGGCTTTTCCATATCTGTCCGAGTCGAAAAGCGAGCTAATCGGCGGCCTGCAGCGTCACCGGCCCGAGGTCGGCGCAACGGCTGAGCACGTAGCCCAGCACCTCCAAGCTGGTACGGCTGCGGCTGTAGTCGCAATAGTAAAGGCCGTATTCGGCGCGCTGCAATACGGCATCGGGCAAGCTGGCGAGGCTGCTAGGGCTGCGGTACTCGTGCAGGCCTAGTTCGTCGCAGTGGTCGAAGCTGGGCGCTTTGGCAAGGATACTATTGGCCTGTTCAATGGTCAAGGTGCAGATGATACGGTACTCAAAGCCGGTTTCTACCAAACACATTGACTATCCTGTAATACAGTTTACCAATTAAAAAACTTTGTAGGCAGGTTTACTACTTGCTGATTTTGCCAGCCCGTAGGAATATTGGAAAGCACACTTCCCGCTTCTCTTCCCCCCACAGCTCACGTAACGGTTGCTCAATCAGCCGCAACGGCTCCTCTCCCACTTCCTGCTGGTAGCGCTGCACGCTGCTCCAGGTTTGCAAATAACGCAGAAACCGTTCAGCATCCCAGTGTTGCCGCTCCTCGAAGCGGCGGTGTTCTACCTGGGCGAAAAGAAACGGAATACGGGCAAACTCATCGTCGATGTGCCGGCGGTTCTCGTCCCAGTAAGGCCCGACCACATTCGTATAGAAGTGCTGGATCAGTGGATCAATCTGCTCATTGACTTTGACCAAGCCATACCCCCACTCGGCTATGGTAGCACCTTGTCTGGCTACCCGCGTGGCTTCTTGGTGAAAAGCAGCGGCATCAAACCAATGCAGGGCCTGTGCCACGGCCACGAAGTCGAACGTGCTATTAGCAAACGGCGTTTGTTCGGCCCCACTGACCGTATAGCGGATATTCGGCCGCGGCGCAGCCTGCTCCAATTGCTTCTGGCTGATGTCAGTGGCTTCCACCCTTCCGAAATAGGGTGCTAGATCAGCTGCTACTTGTCCATTACCGGTGCCGCAGTCCCAGGCGGCTTCGCGGCCGGGTGTCACTGACAGCAAAAACTCATACAAAGCCGCGGGGTAGGTGATGCGAAACTGCGCGTACTGCGCGGCGTGGTTGGAAAAACGGTCGAGTGCCATTGGCTGAAAATAACAAGAGCTGCGTACAGCGCCGCAGCTCTCATAGAATGTACTCGAAAGCGACTTACGCCTCCCCCATCGTCCCGCTGAAGTTCATCGGGAAGCTGGTCATTTCGGTTTGCGTCTTTACCGGGCCGAAGCTGCGCTCGTAGCGGTCCAGGTTATCCTGCAGCGCCGACAGCAGCCGCTTGGCGTGCTCGGGAGTAATGACCACGCGAGCCTTCACCTTGGCCTTGGGCAGACCGGGCATCAGGCGGATAAAGTCAATAACAAATTCGCTGCTGGAGTGCGCAATCATCGCCAGGTTAGCGTATTCGCCCTCGGCTATTTCCTCCGACAGCTCAATGTTGATTTGTTGTTCCTCGGGTGCGGGAGCAGATGGTTGTTGGGCCATGTAGCAAGTATTCAATCGTGAGAAGTCAGTTCCTGCCAGTCACGCCAGCAGGAAACAAGGCCGGCGTAAGATGCCGGCCCGAAGATGGCCAGTATTACCAGGCTGAAAGGCCAAGTTGGGCCGCCCCGGAGTAGCCACAGCAAACCCCAGCCTGCGCAGACCATGACGGCCAAGGTCATCAGCAAGCGCACGGCAAGTTCGGCAACCGCTAGAACTTTCATACCCCAAGCTACAAAAGAAAAGCCCGCCGGAATTGCTTCCGGCGGGCTTCCTTAATCAATCAACCGATTACTCGGCCGATACTTCGCGCTTGCTGCGGCTGGCACGGGCCGGACGGGCGTCCGTGGCGGCCGGAGCGGCGGGTGCCGGTTCCGGATCCTCCGTCGAGCCGACCTGAATGCGCGTGTACTCGCGCAGACCGGTACCGGCCGGGATGAGGTGACCCACGATAACGTTTTCCTTCAGGCCGAGCAGTTCGTCGGCTTTGCCACGGATGGCAGCCTCCGACAGCACCTTCGTCGTCTCCTGGAACGAGGCAGCCGAGATAAACGACTGCGTGCCCAGCGAGGCCTGCGTGATGCCCTGCAGCGTCGGACGGGATACGGCCGGCGAAGCGTCGCGCACTTCCACCAGCTTCAGGTCGCGGCGGCGCAGCGAGGAATTCTCGTCGCGCAGCTTGCGGGCCGTCACGATCTGACCGCGCTTGAGCACCGTCGAATCGCCTTCGTCCGTTACCACCTTCATGTCGATGATTGAGTCGTTCTCTTCCATGAACGTCACCTTGTCGACCGACTGGTGCTCCAGGAACGAGGTGTCGCCCGGATCCATGATAATCACCTTCTGCATCATCTGGCGGACGACCACCTCGATGTGCTTGTCGTTGATTTTCACACCCTGCAAGCGGTACACTTCCTGAATCTCGTTCACGAGGTACTCCTGCACGGCACCGGGGCCCTGAATGTTCAGGATGTCGGTCGGCGTGATGGCACCATCCGAGAGCGGCGCACCGGCGCGGATGAAGTCGTTGTCCTGCACCAGGATGTGCTTGGACAGCGGCACCATGTACTTCTTCTTCACGCCGTCTTTCGACTCGACGAAGATTTCACGGTTACCACGCTTCACGGTGCCGTAGGTTACCACACCGTCGATTTCCGATACCACCGCCGGGTTCGACGGGTTACGGGCTTCAAACAGTTCGGTAACGCGGGGCAGACCACCGGTGATGTCGCGGGTTTTGCCCACGGCACGCGGAATCTTAGCCAGGATGTGACCGGCCTTGATTTTCTCGCCGTTCTCCACGTTGATGTGCGAGCCTACGGGGATGTTGTAAGCCTTCTGGCTTTCATCACCGCCCGAGCGGCCGGCTTTCACCACGATGGCCGGAGCCAGGGTTTTGTCCTTGGATTCGATAACCACCTTCTCACGGTAGCCGGTCTGTTCGTCCGACTCCTCGCGGTAGGTGACACCTTCCTTGATACCCTCGTACACGATGGTACCGTCGAATTCGGCCAGAATAACGGCGTTGTAGGGGTCCCAGTTGTTGAGCTCCTGGCCCTTCTCTACCTCCTGACCTTCTTCCACGAGCAGGAACGAGCCGTACGGTACGTGGTTCGAGATAAACACCTTGCCGGTGCCTTTCTCCACGATACGTACTTCGCCCGAACGACCCATCACCACTTTCACCGGCTCGCCTTCCGCATTCACCGAATCCACGGTGCGCACGTCTTCGAACTCGATGACACCGGCAAACTTGGCGCGGATGCTGGCTTCAACGGCGATGTTCGAGGCCGTACCACCCACGTGGAAGGTACGCAGCGTAAGCTGGGTGCCGGGTTCACCGATCGACTGAGCAGCAATAACGCCCACCGCTTCACCTTTCTGGACCATGCGGCCCGACGACAGGTTACGGCCGTAGCACTTGCCGCAGATACCACGCTTCGATTCGCAGGTCAGTACCGAGCGGATTTCCACCGATTCGATGCTGGTGTTGTCGATGCGACGCGTGATTTCCTCGGTGATTTCCTCACCGGCGGGGAGGATAACCTCGTCCGTCAGCGGGTCCACGATGTCGTGCACGGCTACGCGGCCCAGGATACGCTCAGCCAGCGGCTCCACGATGTCCTCGTTGTCCTTCAGAGCGAAGGTCTCGATGCCACGCAGCGTACCGCAGTCCACATCGTTCACGATGACGTCCTGCGACACGTCCACCAGACGGCGGGTCAGGTAGCCGGCGTCAGCCGTTTTCAGTGCGGTGTCGGCCAGACCCTTACGGGCACCGTGGGTCGAAATGAAGTACTCGATAACGTCCAGGCCTTCTTTGAAGTTGGACAGGATCGGGTTTTCGATAATCTCGCCTACCGAACCCTGCAGCGACTTCTGGGGCTTGGCCATCAGACCACGCATACCGCCGAGCTGACGGATCTGTTCGCGCGAACCACGGGCACCGGAGTGCATCATCATGTAGATGGAGTTGAAGCCTTGCTTCTCCTTCTCCAAACGGGACATGAGAGTCTCGGTAATCTGGTTGTTGATGCGCGTCCAGATGTCGATAACCTGGTTGTAACGCTCGTTGTCGGTAATCAGACCCATCTGGTAGTTCTGGGTTACCGCCTTCACGTCGTTTTGCGCCTGCAGAATCAGCTCATCCTTCTCTTTCGGGATGTTGATGTCGCCCAGACCCATCGACAGACCACCTTTGTAAGCCGACTGGAAGCCCAGCGTCTTGATGTCGTCGAGGAACTGCGCCGTGCGGGCCATGCCCGTACGCTTGAACACCAGCGAAATGATCTGCTGCAGCTTCTTCTTGGTCAACAGCTCGTCCACGAAGCCGACTTCTTCCGGCACGTGCAGGTTGAAGAGCACGCGGCCAGCCACGGTCTCAATCACCTTCGTTACCAAGTTGTCTTCCTCGTCGCGGACTTTCGTGCGCACCTTGATATAGGCGTGCTTCGACAGTTGACCTTCGTTGAGGGCAATAACTACCTCTTCCGCTGAGTAGAACACACGGCCTTCGCCCTGTACTACTTCCTCTTCGGTGGTGCGCTTGCCCTTGGTCACGTAGTACAAGCCCAGAACCATGTCCTGCGACGGTACCGCAATCGGAGCGCCGTTGGCCGGGTTCAGGATGTTGTGCGAGGCCAGCATGAGCATCGAGGCTTCCAGCACGGCGGCCGGCCCGAGGGGCACGTGCACAGCCATCTGGTCACCGTCAAAGTCAGCGTTGAAGGCGGTACACACCAGCGGGTGCAGCTGGATAGCTTTGCCCTCGATGAGGCGGGGCTGGAACGCCTGGATACCAAGACGGTGCAGCGTAGGAGCACGGTTCAGCAGTACGGGGTGGCCCTTGAGCACGTTCTCGAGGATGTCCCATACCACAGCGTCCTTACGGTCCACGATTTTCTTGGCCGACTTCACTGTCTTCACGATGCCGCGCTCGATGAGCTTGCGGATAATGAACGGCTTGAACAGCTCGGCCGCCATGTTCTTGGGCAGACCGCACTCGTGCAGCTTCAGCTCCGGACCTACCACGATAACCGAACGGCCCGAGTAGTCGACGCGCTTACCGAGCAGGTTCTGACGGAAGCGGCCCTGCTTGCCTTTCAGCATATCGGACAGCGACTTCAGCGCGCGGTTGCCTTCGGCGCGCACGGCATTCACCTTACGCGAGTTGTCGAACAGCGAGTCGACGGCTTCCTGCAGCATGCGCTTCTCGTTGCGCAGAATCACCTCCGGAGCCTTGATTTCGATCAGGCGCTTGAGGCGGTTGTTGCGGATGATAACGCGACGGTACAGGTCGTTCAAGTCGGAGGTAGCAAAACGGCCACCGTCCAGGGGCACGAGGGGGCGCAGTTCCGGCGGAATCACCGGCACCATGCGAATCACCATCCACTCGGGACGGTTCTCGATGCGGCCGTTGGCTTCGCGGAAAGCTTCCACCACGCGCAGACGCTTCAAGGCCTCAGCCTTACGCTGCTGCGAAGTCTCGTGGGCGGCGGAGTCGCGCAGGGAGTAGCTCAGCTCGTCCAGGTTCAGGCGCTCCAGCAGCATTTGCAGCGCTTCGGCACCCATCTTGGCGATGAACTTCTGCGGGTCCTCGTTGGGCAGCATCTGGTTCTCGCGGGGGAGCTTGTCGATGATGTCCAGGTATTCGTCTTCCGTCAGGAAGTCGTACTGCTGCACGCCATCAGCCTCCAGCAAGCCCGGCTGCACTACCACGTAACGCTCGTAGTAGATGATCTGGTCGAGCTTCTTGGTGGGCAGGCCCAGCAGGTAACCAATCTTGTTGGGCAGCGACTTGAAGTACCAGATGTGCGCAACGGGTACCACCAGTTCGATGTGGCCCATCCGCTCGCGGCGCACCTTCTTCTCGGTCACCTCCACGCCGCAACGGTCGCAGATGATGCCCTTGTAGCGAATGCGTTTGTATTTGCCGCAGTGGCACTCCCAGTCTTTTACCGGTCCGAAGATCCGCTCGCAGAACAAGCCGCCCATTTCGGGCTTGTACGTGCGGTAGTTGATCGTCTCGGGCTTCACCACTTCCCCGTTCGAGCGCTCCAGAATGGCTTCCGGAGAGGCGAGCGAGATGGTGACTTTCGAGAAGTCTTGAACCAGCTTTTTCGTTTTTGCAAACGCCATGTTGCTTGTGTTTAAGCTTTAGCTTGTTGCTTGTTTCACCGTTCGGTTTCTTCGGGCAGTGCCCAAACACTCAGAACAGCTCGACTCACGGAAAAGTGCTCTGCGGGTCGGATAGGTACGCCACGCAGTAGGTTTTCCGGGTCTGGGCGAAGCCTCGTCGGCTCCACTCGACCAGCTTGTTGATGACTTCTTGGCCTTGTAGTGTTGTCCTGACCATATCTCGGAACAACGGCCGAAAAGCATGTCGCAAAGCCGCTCGTACAATTGTTCTATTCTGCTCGGCCCCCCTCCTACTCGCCGACGAGTCAGCCTAGGGCAGGATGCGCAAAATGGTTGCCGGCACCGAGGCACCGACAACCATTCTGTTAGCAGCTTTTAAACTAGTCCAGCGTGATTTCCAGGGCCAGACCGCGCAGCTCGTGAATGAGCACGTTGAACGACTCCGGGATATTCGGCTTGGGCAGCACGTCGCCCTTCACGATGGCTTCGTAGGCTTTGGCCCGGCCAATCACGTCGTCGGACTTCACCGTCAGGATTTCCTGCAGGATGTTCGACGCGCCGAAGGCCTCCAGCGCCCACACTTCCATCTCGCCGAAACGCTGACCACCGAACTGCGCCTTACCACCCAGCGGCTGCTGCGTGATGAGCGAGTACGGCCCGATCGAACGGGCGTGCATCTTGTCGTCGACAAGGTGACCCAGCTTCAGCATGTAAATCACACCTACCGTCACGGGCTGGTCGAAACGGTCACCCGTCAGACCATCGTGCAGGTACGCGCGGCCCCAATCCGGCAGGCCGGCTTCGGTCAGCTCCTTGGCCACCTCCTCTTCGGTACCACCGTCGAAGATGGGGGTCGAGTACTTGCGGCCCAGCTTGAGGCCGGCCCAGCCCAGTACCGTTTCGTAGATCTGACCGATGTTCATGCGGCTCGGTACACCCAGCGGGTTGAGCACGATGTCCATTGGGGTGCCGTCGGGCAGGAAGGGCATGTCCTCATCGCGCACGATGCGGGCTACCACCCCCTTGTTACCGTGACGACCGGCCATCTTGTCACCCACCTTCAGCTTGCGCTTCTTGGCGATGTACACTTTGGCCAGCTGCACGATACCAGCCGGGAGTTCGTCGCCTACCTCCAGGGTAAACCGGTCACGCTTGAAGCGGGCCGTCACGATGTTGCGACGCTTGGTGTAGTTCTTCACCAGCTCCGCCACCATCGCGTTGGTCTTCTCGTCGGCAGTCCAGTTCTCCAGGATGAGGTCCTTGAACAGGTTCACCTCTTCCGGCACGGCGTAGTTGCTCTCGTCCTTGTAGGGGTTCTTCTCGGGGAAGAGGGCATCGGTGATGTTCTTCTTGCCGAATTTGGCCCCTTTGGTCAGCAGCTCGTCGCCAAACTTGTGCTTGATGCCTTGCGAGGTCTTGCCCTCCAGCAGCTGCACCAGCTTGTCGACCATCACTGCCTTCACCCCACGCAGCTCAGCAGCGTAGCGGTCCTTGAGCTCTTCTACTTCGCGCTTGGATTTGGCGCGCAGGTTCTTGTCCTTCTTCGGGCGCGAGAACAGCTTGGTCTCGATAACCACGCCGTTCAGGGAGGGCGGCGCCTTGAGGGAGGCATCCTTCACGTCGCCGGCCTTGTCGCCGAAGATGGCGCGCAGCAGCTTCTCTTCCGGGGTCGGGTCCGTCTCGCCCTTGGGCGTAATCTTACCGATCAGAATGTCGCCTTCGCGCACTTCCGCACCGATGCGGATGATGCCGTTTTCGTCGAGGTTGCGGACGGCTTCTTCGCTCACGTTCGGAATTTCCGAGGTCAGCTCTTCTTCGCCGCGCTTGGTCTCGCGTACTTCCAACTCAAACTCTTCGATGTGAATCGAGGTGAAGATGTCGTCGCGGACTACCTTCTCCGAAATGACGATGGCGTCCTCGAAGTTGTAGCCCTGCCACGGCATGAACGCTACCTGCATGTTGCGGCCCAGGGCCAGCTCACCGGCTTCGGTAGCGTAGCCTTCGCAGAGCGGCTGACCTTTGCTTACCCGCTCGCCCTTCTTCACGATGGGCGTCAGGTTCAAGCAGGTGTCCTGGTTGGTGCGGCGGAACTTGATCAGCTCGTAGGTTACGCGCTCGGCGTCGAAGCTCACAAGGATGTCTTCGGCGGTGAGGTCGTACTTAACGATGATCTTGTTAGCGTCCACGTAGTCGATGACACCGTCGCCTTCGGCTACCACCAGGGCGCGCGAGTCGATGGCCACGCGGCCTTCGAGGCCGGTACCCACGATGGGCGCCTGGGGCTTCAACAGCGGCACCGCCTGGCGCTGCATGTTCGAGCCCATCAGCGCACGGTTGGCGTCGTCGTGCTCCAGGAACGGAATCATCGAAGCAGCCACCGATACAATCTGGTTCGGCGCTACGTCCATGTAAGTGTATTCCGTCGGACCAACCACCGGGAAGTCACCTTCAAAACGACCCTTCACGAGTTCGTTGATGAAGTTACCCGAGTCATCGATGCGGGCGTTGGCCTGAGCGATGTGATGGGTGTCTTCCTCCTCGGCGGTCAGGTACTTCACGGTGTGCGTCACGTCCACCTTGCCGTTTTCCACGGTGCGGTAGGGCGTCTCGATGAAGCCCATCGAGTTAACGCGGGCGTGCACGCACAGCGACGAAATCAGACCGATGTTCGGACCTTCCGGCGTTTCGATGGTGCAGAGGCGGCCGTAGTGCGTGTAGTGAACGTCACGTACTTCGAAACCAGCCCGCTCGCGCGACAGACCACCCGGCCCGAGTGCCGATACGCGACGCTTGTGCGTCACCTCGGCCAGCGGGTTGGTTTGGTCCATGAACTGCGACAACTGGTTCGTGCCGAAGAACGAGTTGATAACCGACGACAGCGTACGGGCGTTGATCAGGTCAACGGGCTTGAAGTCCTCGTTGTCGCGCACGTTCATGCGCTCCTTGATGGTACGCGCCATACGGGCCAGGCCGACGCCGAACTGGGCGTACAGCTGCTCACCCACGGTGCGCACGCGACGGTTCGACAAGTGGTCGATGTCGTCGACGATGGCCTTCGAGTTGATCAGGCCGATCAGGTACTTCACGATGAGCACGATGTCCTCGTTCGTGAGTACGCGGGCGTCCCAACCCGTGTCGATGCCCAGCTTCTTGTTGATGCGGTAGCGGCCTACGTCACCGAGGTCGTAACGCTTATCCGAGAAGAACAGCTTCTGAATAATGTCACGGGCGGTTTCTTCGTCCGGCGCTTCCGTGTTACGGAGCTGGCGGTAAATCTGCTCTACAGCTTCCTTCTCCGAGTTGGAGTTGTCCTTCTGGAGGGTGTTGTAGATGATGGCGAAATCGGCGATGTTGACGTTTTCGCGGTGCAGGATAATGGACTTCACGCCCGAATCCACGATGGTGTCGATGTCCTCGTCCTCAACGGTCGAGTCACGCTCCAGCAGCACCTCGTTGCGGTCAATCGAAACCACCTCACCGGTGTCTTCGTCCACGAAGTCTTCCGTCCAGGTGCGCAGCACCCGAGCGGCCAGCTTGCGGCCAACTACCTTTTTGAGGGTTTTCTTATCGGCCTTCACCTCTTCCGACAGCCCGAACAGGTCCAGGATGTCTTTGTCGGTACCGTAGCCGATGGCGCGAAGCAGCGTCGTCACCGGGAATTTCTTCTTCCGGTCGATGTACGCGTACATCACGTTGTTCACGTCCGTGGCAAATTCAATCCACGAGCCTTTGAACGGGATGATACGGGCCGAGTACAGCTTCGTGCCGTTGGTGTGCTTGCTCTGGGCAAAGAACACGCCGGGCGAACGGTGCAGCTGCGATACGATAACGCGCTCAGCACCGTTGATTACGAAGGAACCCTTCTCCGTCATGTAAGGAATGTTCCCCAGGAACACCTCTTGCTCGATGGTTTCGAAGTCCTCGTTGTCCTCGTCGTTGCAGAGCAGGCGCAGCTTGGCTTTCAGCGGAACCGAGTACGTCAGGCCGCGGTCGATGCACTCGTCCACGGAGTACTTCGGCGGATCAACGTGGTAGTCGATAAACTCCAGGACGAAGTTCTCGCGCGAGTCGGAGATGGGAAAGTTCTCGGCAAACACCTTGAACAGACCCTCGTTCGAGCGGTTTTCGGCCGCCGTCTCCAACTGGAAGAAATCCCGGAACGACTGCAGCTGCACGTCCAGGAAGTCCGGGTACTCGATTACCTTCTTAATCTTGGCGAAATTGATCCGCTCCAGGGCCGTAGCCTTTGCTTTGGGTGTAGCCAATGTGTTAAGAATTAAAATGACACTGGGAGGGTGGAATCTTCAAACCATGCCAGTAGCGCGAGCCAACCACTCACGCATCGAAGAACAACCCCAGGGGCAAGAAAAACGTTCTTTGATGCAGTTAAGCCGTGGTAGGTTCGCGCTACTGTTTCGCCGCAAAAACGCTCCCAGAGCGTAGAAACAGCTTTTAGCAAAGTTTGCAGGCTACAAACAGGAAAAGACCTGACTTAGTTGCCAGGTCTAATCCATGCTTTGTCGGACTGGAAAAACAGGTGCGGCAAATGGAATCGACCGTTTCTGTTTTGGATTGGTCAGTCCGGTTAAAGCAGGTAGTGGAGAGAGGTAATTACTTAACCTCTACTTCAGCACCAGCTTCTTCCAGCTGCTTCTTCAGGCCTTCAGCCTCGTCCTTAGCAACACCTTCTTTCAGGGGCTTCGGAGCGCCGTCAACCAGTTCTTTGGCTTCCTTCAGGCCCAGGCCGGTCAGGTCTTTCACCAGCTTCACTACAGCCAGTTTCTGAGCGCCGGCCGACTTCAGGATTACGTCGAACGAAGTCTTCTCTTCGGGAGCCTCAGCAGCAGCGCCAGCGCCACCACCAGCCATCATTACCGGAGCAGCAGCTGCCGGCTCGATGCCGTACTCGTCCTTCAGAATCGTGGCCAGTTCGTTAACTTCTTTAACGGTCAGGCTAACAAGCTGCTCTGCAAATGCTTTCAGATCTGCCATTTTGCAAAAAATTTGGGGTGTTGTTGAAAACGATGAATTGAGAGAGAAAGAGAGCAGCGGTTAGCCTGCGGCCTCTTCTTTTTCCGAAAGGGTTTTGAGGATGCCAGCCAGCTTGTTGCCGCCGCTCTGCAGAGCGCCGATAACGTTTTTGGCGGGCGACTGGAGCAGACCGATGATTTCACCGATGAGTTCCTGCTTGCCTTTGATGGTGGCCAGCGTTTCGAGCTGGTTGGCACCAACAAAGATGTCGCTGTCGAGGTAAGCGCCTTTCAGGACCGGCTTGGGCTCAACGCCGCGGCCGTAGTTCTGCGACTTGTAGAAGTCTTTCAGCAGCTTAGCCGGAGCCGAACCGGACTCCTGCGAGAACAGGATGCCCGACTGGCCTTTCAGGGCGGCGTCCATTGCCGAGGTGTCACTCGACAAACGGTCCAGCGCCTTACGAATCAGCGAGTTTTTGTAGACCTTGTATTCCATGCCCCGGTTGAAGCAGAGGCGACGGAATTCGTTGATCTTAGCCACGGTCATGCCCGAAGCATCCGTGAGGTAGAAGAAGCTGTATTCGCCGAATTTGCCGGCCAGCTCATCTACGAGGGCGTATTTTTCTTCCTTCGTCATGATCAGGCGTGTAATTACTTGGCGGAATTCACAGCGGTGTCAACCGGTACGCCGGGGCTCATCGTGCTCGAGAGCGTGATGCTCTTGATGTACGTACCCTTAGCCGACGAAGGCTTCAGACGCTGCAGGGTCTGGATCAGCTCCAGTGCGTTTTCGGCCAGCTTCTGCTCGTCGAACGACACTTTGCCAACCGAGGTGTGAATGATACCGGTCTTGTCAACTTTGAAGTCGATTTTACCAGCCTTCACTTCCTGCACAGCCTTGGCAACGTCCGTGGTTACGGTGCCCGACTTGGGGTTCGGCATCAGGCCACGCGGACCCAGTACGCGGCCCAGACGGCCAACCTTGGCCATTACAGCCGGCATCGTGATGATAACGTCTACATCCGTCCAACCCTTCTCGATTTTCGAGATGTAGTCGTCCAGACCTACGAAGTCAGCACCAGCAGCGGTAGCTTCGGCTTCTTTGTCCGGGGTTACCAAAGCCAGCACACGTACGGTTTTACCCGTGCCGTGGGGCAGCGTTGCCACGCCGCGAACCATCTGGTCAGCTTTGCGCGGGTCAACACCCAGGCGTACGTCGATGTCTACCGAAGCGTCAAACTTGGTGAAGGTGATTTCCTTTACCACTTTGGCGGCGTCCTGCAGCGACCGTACTTCCGTCAGATCGAATTTGGCAAGGGCTTCCTTGCGCTTTTTGCTCACTTTAGCCATGGTCCTAGCCGATTACTTGGTGAGGGGGCTTTCGCCCGTAATGGTGAGGCCCATGCTGCGGGCGGTGCCAGCAACGAGTTTCATGGCCGACTCGATCTTGAAGGCGTTCAAGTCGGGCATCTTCGTTTCGGCAATTTGGCGGACTTGGTCCCAGGTCACCGAGCCAACCTTGTTACGGTTCGGCTCTTTCGACCCGCTCTGAATCTTCGCTGCTTCCATGAGCAGGATCGGCGCAGGCGGCGTCTTAATGACAAAGTCAAACGACTTGTCAGTGTACATGGTGATGAGAACAGGTAACACTTGGCCGGCTTTATCCTGGGTGCGAGCATTGAACTGCTTGCAGAACTCCATGATGTTCAAGCCTTTCGAACCAAGCGCAGGTCCAATCGGCGGGGCAGGGTTTGCCGCGCCTCCCTTTACCTGAAGCTTCAGGTAACCTCTGATTTCCTTGGCCATTTGGTTGATTACTTCGGCTGTGGGTGGCTCCCACCGCCGTTGTGAAAAATGCTCCTATGGAAGCGGCTACCAGTCCGGAGCGGACGACCAGTAGCCCAACTGTAACAGTTCTTAGACTTCTTTTTCGACCTGCGTGTAGCTCAGCTCCATTGGAGTGCTACGGCCGAAAATTTTCACGATTACGTTCAGCTTCTTGCGTTCCTCGAATACCTCAGATACGGTACCCGACATGCCCGCAAAGCCACCGTCGATAATCTTTACCAACTCGCCGGCTACAAAAGGCACTTCCAGCGCGGCCGGTTGCTCCTCCGTTTCATCAACGATGCCGAGGATGCGGTTCACTTCGCTCATGCGTAGCGGAATGGGCTTGGCGTTAGACGTCTTACCCTCTTTGTCGCTGAGGAAGCCCAACACGCCCGGCGTGGTGGTGATAATGTGGTCCACCTCCCCGTGCGTCAGATCGGCGTGGATGAGGATGTACCCGGGGAAGAAGCTACGCTCGCGCACTCGCTTCTTGCCATTACGCATCTCGTACACCTTTTCAGCCGGAATCAGCACCTGCGGCACCAACTCATCGAGCCCGTGGCGGTGGATTTCCGTTTCAAGGTATTGCTTGGCTTTCTTCTCTTGGCCGCTGACCGAGCGCACCACGTACCACTTCAGTTCTCCCATTTTCCTAGCTGGTTAGTGGTAAAGCTTAGCGGAACGAATTGTAAAACGCCTTCAGCAGCGACTCAAAGGTCACGTCCATCAGACCCACCACGATGGCAAACACCAGCGAACCGATGAGTACCAGGCCGGCACTCTTCTGCAGTTCCTCGAAAGAAGGCCACGTCACTTTGTAGCGCATCTCTTCGACGGTATCGCGGAAGTACTTCGACAGCTTATCCATGGTTGAAGGACCGATTGGCGGTAAGGCAAAAGCGGCCGCTTCAGCAGCGGCCGTCTTTAGGTTTAATCTGCACGGGCGGAGAGATTCGAACTCCCATCAAAGGTTTTGGAGACCTCTATTCTACCCTTGAACTACGCCCGTGTATGTTCCGCTTGAGGCAGGGATGCTTCAATTCGGAGTGCAAATGTACCGAAGGTTATGGATAAAACAAATTTGCCCGCAAAAATTTCACCCACGGATTTAGTTGACGCACCGATAATTACAGCTGGATTGAAGCCAAAGCCTGCCGTTTACGTGAGCATCCGCATTGATTAGGCACTGAGTATTTTTTAAATCTGTCTTCAACAGCGGTCCGTTCGTAGTCTGTTATCTACTGGGTGGAGAGTAACGTGAACTGCTTTACAGATGCTTAATCCCGGGTATTTGCCTCTTCGTATCCAATGATAATTAGTCAATGCAGCATGCTTCAGCAACTGCTAGAAAACACTACGGCCTCTACTGGTTTCCCAATAGAGGCCGTGTGCCTAATAAGACCTTGAGGTCGTAATTAGTCGAGGATTTCGGTTACCTGACCGGCACCTACCGTGCGGCCACCTTCGCGGATAGCGAAGCGCAGGCCTTTCTCCATAGCTACAGCGTTGATCAGCTCAACCGAGATGGTCACGTTGTCGCCAGGCATTACCATTTCTACGCCTTCAGCCAGCGAGATGATACCGGTAACGTCGGTGGTGCGGAAGTAGAACTGCGGACGGTAGTTGTTGAAGAACGGCGTGTGACGGCCACCTTCTTCCTTCGACAGAACGTAAACTTCAGCCTTGAACTTTTTGTGGGGGGTTACCGAGCCGGGCTTGCAGATAACCATGCCGCGACGGATGGCTTCTTTTTCAATACCACGGAGCAGCAGACCTACGTTGTCACCAGCTTCGCCACGGTCCAGGATTTTGCGGAACATCTCAACGCCCGTTACGGTCGACTTGAGGTTTTCAGCACCCATACCGAGGATTTCAACCGGCTCACCCGAGTTGATTACGCCGCGCTCGATACGACCAGTAGCTACGGTGCCACGGCCAGTAATCGAGAACACGTCTTCTACCGGCATCAGGAACGGCTGGTCCGTCAGACGCGGGGGAATCGGAATCCAGTTGTCAACCGAGTCCATCAGTTGCTCGATGGTGCCAACCCATTTAGCGTCGCCGTTCAGACCACCCAGGGCCGAACCTTGGACTACCGGGATGTTGTCACCGTCGAAGTCGTAGAACGACAGCAGCTCGCGGATTTCCATCTCAACGAGTTCGAGCAGTTCGGGGTCGTCGACCATGTCGACTTTGTTCATGAACACCACCAGCTGCGGTACACCTACCTGGCGAGCCAGCAGGATGTGCTCACGGGTTTGGGGCATCGGGCCGTCGGTAGCAGCTACCACGAGGATAGCGCCGTCCATCTGAGCAGCACCAGTTACCATGTTCTTCACGTAGTCAGCGTGACCGGGGCAGTCAACGTGAGCGTAGTGACGGTTGGCGGTGGAGTACTCTACGTGAGCGGTGTTGATGGTGATACCGCGCTCTTTTTCCTCCGGAGCGTTGTCGATCGAGGAGAAGTCACGCTTAGCGGCCAGACCTTTGTTAGCCAGCACGGTGGTGATGGCGGCGGTCAGAGTCGTTTTGCCGTGGTCCACGTGACCGATCGTGCCGATGTTTACGTGCGGCTTGGACCGGTCAAAAGTTTCTTTAGCCATTGTAAAGAGATTGGGAAGAAATTTTGAGGGAAAAGAGGGTGCTTACGCGCTGCTTGTATACTGCAAGAAAGCGATACGCAGACTTCTCCCTAGGAAAAAACTGCACGTCGCTTGCTGCAGGCCAGACGGCGGCAGGCGCGCTGCCCCGTTAGGTTCACTCTGGAGCCGTTGCGGGGATTTGAACCCCGGACCTCTTCCTTACCAAGGAAGTGCTCTACCCCTGAGCTACAACGGCTTGTATCTTGATTAATCAGGCTCGGTCGGCGGAAAAAGAGCGGGAGACGAGGTTCGAACCCGCGACCTGCAGCTTGGAAGGCTGCCGCTCTACCAACTGAGCTACTCCCGCGTGTGAGCTGATTAGCAAGAAGAAAATGAAGTGGGGGGAGAAGGATTCGAACCTTCGAAGTCGTAAGACAACGGATTTACAGTCCGTCCCATTTGGCCGCTCTGGAATCCCCCCGTGTCAGATCTTCGGCCGGATACCGAAGCGCTTTTTGTTTCAGTTCAGAACCCGCTGCGGTGAGTAGGTCGCTGAATTGGATTGCAAAATTAGGGGCTTTCTGATGCAAGTCAAGCACCCGCGCAAAAACCTGAACTATTTTTTTTCGTTGTTTTTCGCTAAAAAGGCCTAAACCGCGCTATTGCAGCAGGTTATAGATGCCGATCAGCCGCTCATCTTTTTCCTTGCTGCGGATATCAGCCAGGGTAGTTTTGAGTGCTGGCATGTTCGAAGACAAGGTTCGTAGGCCGTGGTAGGCACCAAGGCGTACTTCATAATGCGGGTTGGTACGAGCCATCTGCTCCATTTTCTTCAGGGCCTTATCACGTTCCACCGCCGGGATGCGTAACATATAGGTACCAAAGTCCTGCAGCAGCTGGTACAGCGTGGCCGCATCGGCGTCGTCGAGCTGGGCGAGGTACCACTGATACTGGTCGAGGTTACCGTTCAGGGTGAAGTACGTGGAGAGGGCTCCGACGATGACCGGGTTCTTTTCACCGCGAAGACCTTCGATGCGGGGCTGGGCGGCTACGGTTGGAGCCTTGGTCAGGGCGGTAATAGCGGCCCCCATCACCAAGTAGGAGCTATCGTTCAGCGCCTGGGTATAAACCCGGCCGTAGTCCTCGTTCTGGAAAGCCGAGAGGGTAGCAATGGTGGCGGCTCGCACGCGGCTGTCCTTATCAGTAGTAGCCACGCGTTCCAAATCCTTGCGCACAGCTCCTCCTTCGGGGCCACGGTACCGGCGCAATCCTTCGGCCGCCGCGACGCGCACCCCCCAGAACGAGTCATTAAGGGCATTGCGCATCATGCTGCTCACGCCTAGGTCGCCTACTTTGGGCTTCAGCTCGGCAATGGCCTGCGTTTTCGACTGAAAGTTGCGGGCGTGGTAGAACTGGTACACCAGCTCCTCCTGGCTTTTTTCTTCGGTCAGCTCGGCCAGTAGGGTCTTGTCCGAATCAAACTGCACGAGGGCCGGCTTCTGGCTCGCGGGCAGTTGGAACGTCTGGTTGGCCTTGGTGACCACGATGCGGTGGTCGGTAGGCTTGTCGTTGACCCAAGTGGTTACCGTAACGGGCAACCGGTACACTGGCTGGTAGAGCGTATCCTGCTTTTGTACCACGCGCAGCGTCACTTTGCCATCGGCGTAAGAGTGCGCCACCGCCACGGTGGGGTGGCCGCGTTGCAAAAACCATTGGTCGAAAAACCACATCAGGTCCTCGCCGGTCACCTCTTCAAAGGTCATCCGCAGTTCGGCTAGCTCCACTGCGGAGAACTTGTGCTCGGTCAGGTAGCGGTTCAGGGCCGTGAAGAAGGCGTCGTCGCCGACATAGCTGCGCAGCATGTGGAGCACTTGCCCGCCTTTCTGGTAGGAATGACGGTCAAACATATCCTCCTTGTCGGCGTAGCGGTAACGCACGAGCGGTTCGCGCTTGCTCTGGGCTTCTTCGAAGTAGAGCGCCGCCTGCTTCTGGCTCCAGAGGTCGGCGGCGTCGCGGCCGTACTTGAACTCGTTCCAGAGGTACTCGCCGTAGTTAGCAAAAGCCTCGTTAAGCGGCAGGTTGCTCCACGACTCGGCCGTGACTAAGTCGCCGAACCACTGGTGAATCAGCTCGTGGGCAATGACGTCGTCGCTGTTGCCGTCGAGCAGCTGCCGGCGCGTCTTCATCGTCATCTCGGTGCCGTGTACCGTGGCCGTGGTGTTTTCCATGGCCCCCGAGATGTAGTCGCGCACGACGACTTGGCTGTATTTCTCCCACGGAAACTCCATGCCCAGCTTCTTGCTGAAAAACTCCAGCATCTGCGGGGTGCGGCCGAACAGAGGTCGGGCGTCGGCGGCGTTCTGCGGCTCCACGTAGTAATCGACGGCCTTGCCGTGCCAGGAGTCGTTGACGACGGCAAAGTCGCCGACGGCCATCATGGCCAAGTAGGGCGCGTGGGCCAGGCTCTGCTTCCAGGTATCGGTGCGGGTGCCGTCGTTGTTTTTCTTCGACCCCACCAGCAAGCCGTTGGACAGCGTTTTAAACTGCTGCTCCACCGTCAGGCTGATTTCCTGCGTCATGCGCTGGTTGGGCCGGTCGATGGTCGGAAACCAGCAGGAGCTGCCCTCCGTCTCGCCCTGGGTCCAGAGCTGGCGGGGTTTGTTTTTCTCGGTGCCGAGCGGATTGATGAAGTACAGACCTTTGGAAGCCCGAATGGCCGCGCTGCCCCCGGTAGGCAGTTCGTTGGGCTTGGCCACGTACTGAATCCGCACTTGGTACGGCTCGGTGCGGGCGTAAGCGCGGTCCAGCGTTATGGCCAAGCGACGCTTGTCGTACTGAAAGTTCAGGGTCTTTTCCTTGCCGCCCATTACCAGCTTCACACTCTTTACATCAAAGCCCTTGGCGTCGAGCACCAGTTGGGTTTGGGGGTAAAAGTGCGGACGCACGGTGACGGTGGCCGTACCCAGCAGCCACTGCTTGGCCCAATCAAAGCGCACGTCGAGCTTAGTATCGACCAAGTCGTGCAGCAGGGTGGCGGCGGGCTGAATAGGATTGACCGGCGGCAGCCAGTTCGGCACAATCATGATGGACTGGGAAGCCGGCTGCTTGCTGTCAGTCGGCTCGGTGGCCGCGGCCTTGTGGGGAGTGGTCTTCTTGGCCGAACCCGGCTTCGAAGGCTGCCCCAGCAAGGTAAAAGGCAATGCAATAGCCAGCGTAAAAGCCCCGAGTGCCGGATATTTCATGAGGAGCTAGTTGGGGTAATCTGAGGGTTGAAGTTCCGAAATAATTTCAGATTCCCTCTATCTTTAAGCCCTTTTCCGCCGCATTCTCCCCCATCTTACCCCACCCGCATGCTACAGGTCAGCGCTGGCCCCGGACACTCGTGGAGTGTCGACATCAACGCCCACGGTATCACCGTCGATGAGCAACCGTTTGACTGGGACCTGATTGACTTGGGCGAGGGCCGCTACCACCTGCTGTACCAAGGGCGCTCATATGCCGCCGAACTCCTGGAAATCGACGCTGCAACGAAGACCGTGCAGCTCAAGCTCGACGGGCAGCGGTTTGAACTGCAGGCCAAGGACCGGTTCGACCTCTTGCTGGACAAGCTGGGCATGAGTCAAGCGGCCAGTAACAAGATCAACGAGGTGAAAGCGCCCATGCCGGGCCTCATCGTCGCCATCAGGGTGGAGCCGGGCCAGGCCGTGCAGAAGGGCGACCCGCTGCTGGTGCTGGAAGCCATGAAAATGGAGAACATCCTCAAGTCGCCCGGCGACGGGGTGGTGGGCGCCGTAAAAGTGGGCATGCGCGACAACGTTCAGAAAGGCCAGGTGCTGATTCAGTTTGCTTAAGCTGTTTCGGCTCCCCTCTCCTAGTACGGCGTCGCGTCCGTAGCGAAGTCATCAACCTAACTCCAGACCGTTGAAATACAACCGAATCCTGCTGAAGCTGAGCGGCGAAGCCCTAATGGGCAAGCAGCAGTACGGCATCGACGCCGACCGTCTGATGCAGTACGCCGAAGAAGTACGCGCCGTGGCCGAAGCGGGCGTGCAAGTAGCCGTGGTTATCGGCGGGGGCAACATTTTCCGCGGCGTGCAGGCCGAAGCATTCGGGCTCGACCGCGTGCAGGGCGACTACATGGGCATGCTGGCCACGGTAATTAATTCGATGGCCCTGCAGAGCGCCCTCGAAAAGCTGGGTACGCCCACCCGCCTGCTCTCAGGCCTGACCATTCAGCGCGTGTGTGAGCCGTACATCCGCCGCCGGGCCATGCGCCACCTCGAAAAAGGCCGCGTGGTCATCTTCGGCGCCGGCATCGGCTCGCCGTACTTCACTACCGACTCGGCCGCTTCGCTGCGCGCCATCGAAGTGGAGGCCGACGTGGTGCTGAAGGGCACCCGCGTCGACGGCATCTACACGGCCGACCCCGAGAAGGACCCCACGGCCACGCGCTACCCCCAGATTACCTTCGACGAGGTAATGGAAAAGAACCTGAACGTGATGGACATGACGGCTTTTACGCTCTGCAAGGAGAATAACCTGCCCATCATCGTGTTCGACATGAACAAGGAAGGCAACCTGCGCCGCCTCATCAACGGCGAGGAAGTGGGGACGCTCGTTACCATGAACGGCGCCCAGCACAACCTCGACCCCAAGCACGGGGGCCTGCAGCCCGACGTACACCACTCCTCGACGGCCTCGGCCGACCAACAGGCTTAATTCAATTAAAAACCAAAAATGAAGAGTTAGAAAGCCTCCGCGGCACTGCAATCGGGCCTGACCTTCGTTTCTGCTTTTTAATTCTCAATTTTTAATTCACCCCCTACACATGGACGAAGAAATTCAGCTGTACCTGAGCGACGCCGAAGAATCGATGGCGAAGGCTCTGCAGCACACCAACACGGAGCTGAGCCGCATCCGGGCCGGCAAAGCCACGCCTGCCATGCTGGACTCTTTGCGCGTCGATTACTACGGCACGCCCACGCCGGTCGGCCAAGTTGCCAACGTGTCGGCCCCCGATGCCCGCTCGCTGGTTATCCGCCCCTGGGAAAAGAACATGCTGGGCGAAATCTCCAAGGCCATCAAAAACAGCGACCTGGGCCTGAACCCGGTGATGGACGCTGATTCTGTACGTCTGAACCTGCCCCCCATGACCGAGGAGCGCCGCCGCGACTTGGTGAAGCAGGTGAAAAACGAAGCCGAGAGCGGCAAGGTCCGCATCCGCGGCATCCGCAAGGACGTGAACGAGTCGCTGCGCAAGCTGCAGAAGGAAGGCGCGTCGGAAGATGCTATCAAAGATGCCGAAGCCAAGGTGCAGAAGTACACCGACAGCTACATCGTCAAGATTGACGACGCGATGAGCAAGAAGGAAGCGGAGATTATGACTATCTAAGCTTTCAGCTCTTTGCTGAAACCAGAAGCGCCCCGGCTGACGTGTCAGCCGGGGCGCTTCTGGTTTGTGCTACTCGCAAATTAATCCTGCCAATACCGCTGCGCTTTAATTTCACGCTCCACCGATTCCGGCACGAGGTAGCGAATGGACTGTCCGGCGCGAATACTGCTGCGGATGAACGTGGCCGAAATATCTAGTAACGGTGCTTCCACCACGCGCACCTGCGCCGGCAGGGGCTCGGGTAGCGCGTAACCCGGTCGTGGGTACACGTACACCTTGAACTCCGTCAGCAGGCGGTCGGCGGACTTCCAACGGGGCAGGCCCGGCAGGTTGTCACCCCCCATAAGCAATATGAACTCGGTGCCCGGGTATTGCCGACTCAGCTCATCGAGGGTGTCGATGGTGTAACTGGGCTTAGGCAGGCCGAATTCCACGTCGAGCACGCGCAGCCGCTCGTTGCCGGCAATGGCCAACTGCACTAGGTGCAGGCGAGCCTGCTCGGCGAGCAGCTCCTCCCCTACCTTGAACGGGCTCTGCGGCGACACCACCAACCACACCGCATCCAGGTCGGTGCGGGTGGCGAGGTGGTTGGCCAGAATCAGGTGCCCGACGTGAATGGGGTTGAACGAGCCGAACAAGAGGCCCACGCGTTGCGGGCTGCTCATCAGACGATGGCCGGCTCGGCGGTTATAAAGTCGCGCACGAGCTTTTCGGCCTGGGCGGTGGCTTGATCGAGGTCATCGTTGACGATGACCGCGTCAAACCGGTCCTCAAAGGTCAACTCAAAGTTGGCCTTGTAGAGGCGGGCCGAGATGCTCGAAGCAGAATCGGTGGCGCGGGCGCGCAAGCGCTGCTCCAGCACTTCCAAAGACGGCGGCTTCACAAAAATGCAAAGGGCACGCTCTTTGTAAAAGTCTTTGATGCTGAGGCCGCCTTTCACGTCGATGTCGAGAATGGCGTGTTTGCCGCCTTCCCAGATGCGCTCGACTTCGGATTTCAGGGTGCCGTAGTAGGAGCCTTCGTAGACTTCCTCCCACTCCACGAACTCATCGTGGCGGATTTTCTCCTGAAACTCCTGAACCGTAATGAAATAGTAGTCCTTGCCGTTCTGCTCGGCCCGGCCGCGCCGGTCGCGCGTGCAGGCCGAGATAGAAAAGCTCAGCTCCGGAATGCGTTCCATGAGCCGGTGGACGATGGTGGTTTTGCCTGCCCCGGAAGGCGCCGAAAACGCGATGATTTTGCCCTGCATGGGGCAAAATTAGGCCTTTTCAGCCTGCACGCGTGCCATAATGTTGGCAGAAAGACCAGCGGGCACGCCTTTGCGGCCTACGTACTGGTTCACGAAATCAACGAAAACGCGCTGCTTATCAATGCTATCGAAGCAGGGCGAGCAGTCTTCCGCATGATTGACGAAGTACTCTTCGTCCTCCATAGTAGGGTCTTGGCCTACGATGATTTGGTCGAGGATGGTGTTCACACGCTCACAGTCGGCGCCGGCGGCGGGGGTAGCGGCCGGACCTTGTTGGTTTGGTGTAGACTTCAGGGCCATAGCGGAGGAGGTAAGTCGGTGGAGGAGTGTTAAATGTACTTAGTCTTCGTCTTCGTCGTACGCTGGGGCAACATCACCTTCCTCAGAATCGTTGCCGTAACCCATTTTTTTTGCGTAGCGCTCCAGTTTGTCTTTCAAGAAATTACGGGCGCGGTGCAGCCGGGAACGGACCGTTCCGATGGGGATATCCAGCACCTTGGCCATTTCCTCGTAGGTAAACCCTTCCAGGTCGCAGAGGATAATCACGGTGCGGAAATCGACCGGCAGCGAGTTCAGCGCGCTGGCTACTTCGTCACCGATCAGGTCGCGGGTGGCTTGCTGACGCAGGTCGGGTGAGGAGGCACCCGTGTCGGCGTCGGCATCTACGTCCTCGGTGTTGTAGTAGCCCTCAATTTCGCTGTAGTCAACTTTGGCGGGCTGCTTGCTCTTTTTCCGAAAATCGTTGATGAACGAATTTTTCAGGATGCGAAACAGCCAGGCTTTGGCGTTGGTTCCGGGCTCGAAGTATTCGAAGAAGCGGTAAGCCTTCAGGTAGGTTTCCTGGACGAGGTCGTTGGCGTCGTCTTCGTCGAGGGTTAGGCGGAAGGCAAAGTTGTAGAGGGAATCCAGCACGGGCAGCAGCTCGGCTTGGAAACGACGGTCTTTTTCCTCCTTGCTCAGTTTCGGAACCCGTTCGGGAGTGTCGCTCATAGAGGTGGGTGGTTCAGGCAGGTGAGTATTGCCTCGGCTAAATGTAACGAAAGGTTGCCTTCAACGGGTTACACGCTGGGTTGTCGGTGCCGGTCGGCTGCGACGACCAGAAAGCCATAGAGGAAGACGAACAGGTTGAAGCCGATCTGCATTTCCAGCAGCGAATCGGCCAGGGCCGCCGCCGCGAAAATGAGCAGGTAGGCTCTCACGTACGGATTTTGGCGCAAGCCGGGTTGCACTAGGGGCGTAATCAGTACCCAAAGCCACAGCAGCAGCCCCGCTACGCCGGCCCCGACGAGGTAGTGGACGTACTGATTATGAATCATCACGCGGTTTTCCTGCGTCAGGCCGTAGGTCTGCCAGGAAAATTGCTCGTCCATGGCTTGGCGTACGTCGGCGGGCGCCACACCCAGCCAGGGGTGCTCGGCCACCAACACCTGCGCGTTGTGCAGGGCCGCCAGCCGCCGGCTGATGGAAAGCTGGTTGATGTCACGGCCCGCGTTGTACTCGTTGATGTCGTAGAGCGTGGCGCCGATGCGTTTCTGCACCGACGGCAGGCTCACGTAAGCCGTGGTGGCCAAGGCAATGCCCACTGCCAGCAACGCCAGCGCCAGCACCGGCCGCCGAAACAGCAGCAGCAGGCCCGACACAAACAACGCGGCGTAGAAGGCCAGCAACCCGGTGCGGTACACCAATACGTGCAGGCTCAAGGTGGCCGCGGCGGCGGCGCCCAACAGCAACCATCGGCTTAACCGGCCCGCCCGCGCCTCACGGCTGAGCGACACGGCCCAAAAAGCCGACAGGGCCAGCATGATGCCAAAGTAAATGTGGAAAATGCCGGTGACGGAAGGCACGTTCTGCCCCGTACCAATCAGCTCCTGCGCCCAAGCCGGGTCGGCGAGGTAACGGCCCAAGGTGGCCAGTCCCAGCAGCGCCGTACTGCCCACAAACCCTACCCCGAGGCCAAACCGCTGCCGCCCGGAAAGCGGCACGGCCACGGCAAACGCCAGCGGCACGCCGATTAGCGGCAGCTGGCGGTACACCTCGTGGCGCCACACCGACCAGTCGGAGGTGTACCACCACGTGAGCGGGATGAGCAGGTAGAGTGCGGCCGCCCGCTGGGCGGCACCATTGCGTAGCCATTGCGTGGCGGTTTGGCGCAGCTGGGGGTTAAGCAAGGCCGCCGCCACGCCTGCCACCGGCGCCAGCGCCACCAGCGCCCGGGCCGTGGTCAGCAGCCCGATGGCGCCGGCCACGCACGCGATGAGTAGTAGGTATTGCGACAGGTAGCCACGCCGGTACCACGCCGCAAATGCACTAGGGGAAGCTTCCACACGAAAACAATAAAAGCCGCTAAAGCTACGACGCGGCCAGCGGCTGCCAAACCGCTATGCGGCTCAGCAACTCGGCCGCCGCAATGGCCTTGATGCAGGTGCACGCCGCGGGTGCTTGGCGGCAATCGGCACAATCCGGCTTGTCGAACACCACGAACTCGGCGTGCGGGCCCAGCGGAGCCCAGCGGCCCGGGTGAATGGGGCGCATCGGCGGAAACACCCCCAGCGCGTGCCGGCCGAGCGCAGCCGCCAAGTGCAACGGCCCGGTACCGGAAGCCACTAGGCCATCGGCGGCGGCAATGAAAGCCAGGAATTGTGGCAGGGACAGTTGCCCGGTCAGGTCGGTGAGCACGGCAGCGTGTTCGCGCAGCCACTCGCGCATGGAGTCGCCCTCGGCTTGCGTACCGCTGACGAAGACGCGGTGGCCCTGCTGGTGCAGTGCCCGGGCCAGCGCCCCGTAGTGCTCCAGTCCCCACTCGCGGCCGTGGCCACGGGAGCGGGGGTGCAGGATGAGGTTCAGCTGCTGGGGGCGTTGCCGCGCCAGCTGCGCGGCGTGGAGCGGCGCCAGCGGTTCGGTGGCCCGCAGCCGGCCCAGCGGTACCAGTTCGGCCAGCGTGGGTAGGTCAGTTAGCCCCAGGGGCCGCAGCAACTCCAGGTTAAGCTGGGCCTCGTGCAGGGGCGAGTTGCGCCGGCTTAGGGCCACCAGTCGGTTGCAGGTCAACCAGTGAAACCAGCGGTTGCGCGTGCCGATACGCAGCGGAATGCGGGCCTGTCGGCACAGCCCGGCCAGGCGGCGGTTCGGGAATACGTGCAGTACGGCGTCGGCCCCAATGGCGCGCAGCGCGGCTACCTGCTCGGCGGCAGGCAGCTTTTGCAGGTCGTCGTCGCTGATGAAGGCATCAATAGCGGGACAGGCAGCGGCTACGGCGCGGGTGTAGTCGCGCCCGAGCAGGACCACGCGGCAAGCGGGGTAGCGCTGCTTCAGCCAGCCGCAGACGGGCAACGTCAGCACCAAGTCCCCAATAGCGTCGGTGCGGCTTACGAGAAAGGTCTTCATGCGGCAGCCGGCTTACGGGTGAGCACGCGCAGCTTCGCATACTTCAAAAACACGCCCCAGGCCGACAGCGCGGCAATGCTCAGGCCGGCAAACCCATCGAGCCAGCCGCCGCGCAGCAAGTACAAGTGCCAGAACTTCCACGTGGGTTTTAGCCACAGGTGCAGCACGCCGGCGCGCCGGCCCCGCTCCGCCAGCTCCTCGGCGCCGATAGTCGTGAACTTGTTGAGCTGCTGCACGTGGCTTTCGATGGTGGGGTAAGAGTAATGCAGCAGATCGGCCGTGAGCTGCCCAACGGTCTGGCCCGGTTGTACTTCGTACCGTTCGTGCAGCAGCTGGCCCTGCCAGCTGCCCAGGCGTCGGTCGTACAGGCGCAGCTTCCGGTCGGGGTACCAGCCGCCGTGGCGTACCCAATGGCCGCAGTAGTTGGTGAGGCGTGGCAGGGCGTAGCCGGCGTGCTGCCAGTCGGCCAGCACGCGCCGAATTTCCGCGCGCAAAGCGTCGGTCAGCACTTCGTCGGCGTCGAGCTGCAGCACGTGGTCGTGGCGGGCTTGCGCAGTGGCAACGTTTTTCTGCGCAACGTACCCGGCAAACGGGTGCGTGACCACGCGGGCGCCGTGCTCCTGGCAGATGGCCACGGTGCGGTCGGTGGAACCGGAGTCAACTACCACTACGTCGTCGGCCATGCCGGCCAGGGCGGCAAGGCAGCGGCCGATGTTGGCTTCTTCGTTGAACGTGATGATGACGACCGAAAGCGGATGCGTGGGCATAACGGCAAATATCGGCAGCCGCAGCCGTTGCTGGCGAGGCCGCGGTTCTGCGTCGCCAAGTTTGGGCCGGTCCTACCCTACTGGGCACGCGCAACAGCGCGCTGATTAGGACATGGCAATAGGCAGCAGCCCCGTGCGTTAGCTATGCGTTCATCATTATCCTTCATACCACATGACACAGTTCTCCTTACCGGCCTGGGCGGTGGCAACGGCCGTGCTGCTGGCCGGCTGCACCAACGACAGTCCGGCCCCGCCGCAGCCCGACTCCTTCCCTTCTTATCTGCCGCTACAAACGGGCAACTACTGGGTGTACCAGCGCTACGCTATCGACGGCGCTACCGGCCAAGCCACAGCTACTGCCGTGTTCGACAGCTGCTTCATCAGCAAAGACACGCTTATTCACGGCCAGAAGTACTACAAATTCGTGCGCCCTACCTTGTACGGCGTCGTAAAGGGCACCCGGTACGTACGCGACTCAGCCCATTACGTGGTCGACCATCATGGGCAGCGGCTGTTCAGCTCGCAGGACGTAAACATTCTCACTACGCACTATATCACGACGGGCGCGTTCAACGGACGAGTTGATACAGTTGGCCGCATCGTCGCGCAGATGCTGCCCCAAGACACCCTCGTTAGTACTGCAGCGGGCAGCTTCAGGGCGAAGAAATACCGGGAGAAGCACGAATTCTACCCCAACCTGTTTCCTGGTTACCAGCCCCGCCTGCTGTACACCCGCTACGCCGAGCAAGTGGGTATCGTCACGGAAATGCTCCCCTTCTTCGCCTCCGATCCAAACTACACCGAGCGTCGCCTGCTGCGGTACCGGGTGCACTAGCGGCTCAATGACATAAAAAAAGCCCCGCCGGAATGGTCCGGCGGGGCTTTTTTGGCATTAGGTAGATCCTAGTAGCGGTACAGATCCGACTTGAACGGGCCTTCCACCGGCACTTTGATGTAGTCAGCCTGCTTGGGCGTCAGCTCGTCCAGCTCCACGCCGATTTTCTCGAGGTGCAGGCGGGCTACCATCTCGTCGAGGTGCTTGGGCAGGGTGTACACCTTGTTTTCGTAGTTGTCGTGGTTCTGCCACAGCTCCAACTGGGCCAGCGTCTGGTTGGTGAACGAGTTGGACATCACGAACGAGGGGTGGCCGGTGGCGCAGCCCAGGTTCACCAGGCGGCCTTCAGCGAGGATAATCACCTCTTTGCCGTCGATGGTGTAGAGGTCGACCTGGGGCTTGATGGTGTCCTTGGTGTGGCCGTAGTTCTTGTTCAGCCAGGCCATGTCGATTTCATCGTCGAAGTGGCCAATGTTGCAGACGATGGCCTTGTCCTTCAGCGCGCGGAAGTGCTCCTCACGCACGATGTCGCAGTTGCCAGTGGTGGTGATGACGATGTCGGCCTCCTTGATGGCGTTTTCCATCTTCTTAACCGCGTAGCCGTCCATGGCCGCTTGCAGGGCGCAGATCGGGTCGATTTCCGTCACGATGACGCGGGCGCCGGCGCCGCGCAGCGAAGCGGCGGTGCCTTTTCCTACGTCGCCGTAACCGGCTACTACGGCAATCTTGCCGGCCATCATCACGTCGGTAGCGCGGCGGATGGCGTCCACGGCCGACTCTTTGCAGCCGTACTTGTTGTCGAACTTCGACTTGGTTACCGAGTCGTTGATGTTGATGGCGGGCAGGGGCAGCTTGCCGGCTTTCATACGCTCCACGAGGCGCAGTACGCCGGTGGTCGTTTCTTCGGAGATGCCGCGGATGCCGGCTACCAGCTCGGGGAACTGGTCCAGCACCATGTTGGTCAGGTCGCCGCCGTCGTCCAGAATCATGTTCAGCGGCTGGCGCTCCTCGCCGAAGAACAGCGTCTGCTCGATGCACCAGTTGAACTCCTCCTCGTTCATGCCCTTCCAGGCGTACACGGCGGTACCAGCGGCGGCAATGGCGGCCGCGGCGTGGTCCTGGGTCGAGAAGATGTTGCACGACGACCAGGTCACCTCGGCGCCCAGGGCCTGCAGCGTCTCGATGAGCACGGCCGTTTGGATGGTCATGTGCAGGCAGCCGGCGATGCGGGCGCCCTGCAGGGGCTTGCTCGCCCCGTACTGCGCGCGCAGAGCCATCAGACCGGGCATTTCAGCTTCGGCCAGGCGGATTTCCTTGCGGCCCCACTCGGCCAGCGAAATGTCTTTTACCTTGTACGGTACGTAGGTCTTGGTCTCAATCATGGTCGTTCTCGGAATTGTCGCAATACAAGTACAAAGGTACCCAAATTGTTCGGCGTAAGCCAATATAGAAAAAGCCCGAGCGAGTGCCCGGGCTTTTGAACTTATCGACGGTAAACGTAACCGCTTTAGTTGTGCGTGACGAGGTCCAGCTCAAAGCGTTCCGTCGTGGAAAGCGGCGTAGCAGACCCACGCAGGTACAGCGTGTAGATCTTGCCAGCCGCGAAATTGGTGGTCAGTTTATCGGAACCAGCCAAGGGCACCACGGGCAAGTTCGTGGTGGTGTTGACCAAGTAGTAGGTGGCAGTACCCGGCGCAATTTCCACGAAGGAAGAGGCCGCCCCCAGAGCAGTACCGGGAATCACGGCGGTGGTGGTAGTGCTGTTTTCCGTGCGCATCAGCCCAACCGGAGACGGCGTGCCCTGCCCAACGTTGACCAACCGAATCTTGGCTTTGCCGCTGCTCGGCGCGGTCAGATCATCTTCAACCCATAGCCCGGTAGCCGTATTGCTGGCTTGCCCGGTGGCGGTGTAGGCAAACAAGGAGTAAGATTTGTCCTTGCTTACGGTTTGCGTGCTGCTCAGCAGCGTGGCCCCACCGGTAGCTGCTACGGCTATTTTAAAGGTGTGCGACCCGGCATTGACTTCTTGGTAGCCGCTTTGCTCTTTGTAAGCCAGCTGCTTCAATTCGGTGTCGTCCGACAAAAACTTCACGGCTACCGAGGGGCTGGTGACGGCGTGAACAGCCATTACTTTGCCTTTGTCGACCACTGGCACTGGGTCCGGATCATCGTCGCCGCCGCAGCTGGTGAAGATGGCAGCCGGCACGGCGGCTAGTAGCAGCAGGTGCCCAAAACGTTTCAGAGGGTGATTCATGAAGGAAGGAATTAAGTGAACACCACATGCGTTGGGCCTGAGAACGTAACGTTCGTCGGTTTTGTTGGGCTGTTCATCGAAACTTGCACGTTTCGGAGTCCCTGAATATTAAATTTGTAGCATGACGTCTACCGCCCTGCTGAAACCCCTGCGCAACAGCGCTGCTGCTTTTTTCTTGCTGTTTGGCGCTGCGGCACCGGCCATGGCTCAGCAGACTCCGGTTAATCCTGGCACCAGCATCCGCCTGAGCCCCGAAGACCAAGACCGCGGCCTGAACGGCGTGCAGAAAAACTTCTGGTTTACCACTGGCAGCGGCGAGCAGTACAAAAACGCGGGCTTCTTCGGCCAACGCTTGCGCCCTTACCTCACCGACGAGCAGGCCGTGGCTAGCCTCGACCGGTACCGCCGGCAGCGCTGGCTGCATTTGGCCGAGCGCGCCGTATTCGTTGGCTCGGCCGGGCTGTACGCCCAGCAGGCGTTCAGCGCCGATAAGCCCCAGTACTTCAATACCACGCAGAAGGCCGCCATTGGCGTGGCCGTGGTCAGCCTGATTTCCAACGCGTTTATTACGCGTAACACCAATCAGCATTTTCTTCGCGCGGTGGAAGCCCAAAATGCGACTTCGCCGGCCGCGCGCCGTATGGGAATGGAGCGAGCCATGCCTGACCTGCTCGGTGTGACGGCCCCCACGGGCCGGCCGCAACTGCTGGTGGGCTGGACGCTGCGCTAGTCCCACCCTACCTTTGCGCCTTTTAGGCGCTACCTTACCGTTGTGATGGACGTTTCTTTGTCGGCAGAGGCGCGGCAATATGTAGCCGAGCACCTGCACGACGACCCCGCCAAGCTGGCCCTGCAGGCCCGCCGCTATCCTCATCTGCCCGTGCCCGAGTTGGTGCGTCAGATTCAGGCCCGTCAGAAGGCCAAAACCAAACTGCCCACCTGGGCGGCCAACCCCGACCTGATTTTTCCGCCCGCGCTGTCGGTGGAGCAGGCGTCGTCGGCGCGCACGGCGGCGTTTAAGGCTGCGTTGGTTGGCGGCACCCGCTTGGCCGACCTCACCGGCGGTTTCGGCGTCGATAGCAGCCATTTCGCCCGCAGCGTGCAGGAAGTGCACTACGTGGAGCGCAACGCGCAGCTGGTGCAAGTGGTGCGCCATAACCTTGAGGTGCTCGGCGTGACTAACGTGCACCTGCACGTGGGCGACGCCGCCGCGTGGCTGCGCGAGCAGCCCGATGGGCATTTTGACTGGCTCTACCTCGACCCGGCCCGCCGCGACTCGGCCGATAAGAAAATCTACCGGCTGGCCGACTGCGAACCGGACGTGGTGCGCCTGCTGCCTTTGCTGCTACGCAAGGCCGAGCGCGTGCTGCTGAAGACCTCGCCCATGCTCGACGTGGAGCAGGCCATTCAGGAGCTGGGCCACGTGCGCCGCCTCTGGGTGGTGGCCGTCGACAACGAGTGCAAGGAAGTGCTCTACGAACTGGGCAAAGAAGCTGCCGTGGATCCGGAGCGCCTGACGGTGAACCTATTGCGCGACGGGCGCGAACAAGCCTTCCGCTCGAACCGCACCCGGGAGACGAAAGCGGTGCCGCGCTACGCCGAACCGCAGGATTACGTCTACGAACCAAACGTGGCCGTGCTCAAAGCCGGCAGCTTCAAGAGCGTGGGCACCAGCTTTGGCTTGCTGAAACTGCACCAGCACAGCCACCTCTACACCTCGAATCAGCTGCGCGAAGACTTTCCTGGCCGCATCTTCCGCTGCCGGGCCGTGTGCCGCTACGACAAGAAAGAGCTGCTGAGCCACCTCGGCCCCGAGCAACGCGCCCACGTCACCACCCGCAACTTCCCCGATTCGGTAGCTGATTTCCGCCACCGCACCGGTATTCGCGAGGGCGGCACCACCTACCTCATGGCCACCACCGACCTGACCGGCCGCCTCATTGTGCTGGTGTGCGACCGGCTGGCGCCTTGAGGCCGGGAGGACTTGGTGAGGCGAAGTAATGCTGCCCGCTAAAAATCGACGGCCCGAATAGCAGAAACTATTCGGGCCGTCGATTTTTAGCGGGCAGCATCCAGGGCAGTACGCCAAGGCCTATCACACCCAAATTCAAAACTTCGCCTTTCACAAGTCCCCTTGTCTATTTCGCCGGACTTGTCCAGGGGCTGCCTTGCAGGCGGAAACGCCAGGGCAGGGCGGCATCGGTGCCGGCGTAATCGATGCCGACGCGGGGGCTGGCAACGATATCAGCGGCGGCTATGGGTTCCTGCTGGTCTTCGAGCCAGATGAGGTTGCCGGTGAGGTCGGTGCCGTAGTGCTGCACCCCGATGCCGAGGGCTTGGGTGAGCAGGCCGGGACCGGCGGTGAGGTTGCGCGCCGGCCGGGCGAGGCCGCGGCGCAGCTGCATTTCGGCCAGTCCTTCGGTGGGCTCCAGGCCGCGGATGAGCACGGCATCGGCCTTGCCGGCCACGTTGGTGATGATGTTGAACAAGGCGTAGCGGCCGTAAATCAGGTACACGTAGGCCACGCCACCGGCTTCGTACATCACGCGGGTGCGCTTGGTGAAACGGCCCAGATGGGAGTGGCAGGCCTGGTCGTCGATGTGGGCGTAGGCTTCGGTTTCGACGATGCGGCCGCCGGTCAGCACCCCGTCGATGCGGCTGAAGAGGTATTTGCCCACCAAGTCGCGGGCCAGGGCTACCACGTCGGGCTGCTGGTAATAAGCAAGCGGAAGTTTCATGGGCCTTGTACGGCCCCTGCCGCGCATTCAGGTTCGATTTCGACCTCGGCTAATCCGAAACGCTGCCCCGCCAAAACAAGCCGGTGCGGCAATTCCGCGAAATCCGTGCTTATCTTTGCGGCACGCATGGGTGGCCAGACCCCAATCGGGGGGCGCGGCTGAAAAGGGAATGCCGTGAAATTCGGCAGCTGTCCCCGCAACTGTAAGCTTCCATCATGCGCCGGGCCCACCTCGCCACTGTTCCGCTGATGCCGGTCGACCTGACCGGCGGAGGAATGGGAAGGCTGCCCGGCGCGAAGCAAGTCAGGAGACCTGCCCGTGCGCATCTTAGTGTTCGGCGCCTGCGGAGGACGGGCGGAGAATGAATCATTATTGGGCAACGTCGCTGGTTGGCGGCGGGCCCGGCTTCCCTGATTCTGCCTCAGCCCGGCAACCGGCCCCTACCGGCCGCGCGCTTGGTTCTGAACCGAATTTTTCGGCTTCGAAAACTTTGGTTCGGTTGTACGCTCGTTTCTTCTGCTCCGCGCGCCGCCGCGGCGGGCTGGTGCTGCTGCTCAGCGGCGGCCTCGCACCGGCGTGGGCGCAGTCGGGCCCGCCGGCCCCGGCCGATACGGCGCGGCACGTGCTGGCCACGGTGCAAGTGCAGGCCCTGCGCCCCGCGCGCTACGCCGCCGGCAGCCGCTTCACCTCCCTCGACTCGGCCGCGCTGGCGCCCTACCAGGGCGGCACGGTGGCCGATGCGCTGTCGGGGCGTACGCCGCTGTACGTGCGCACCTACGGGCCGGGGCAGCTGGCGTCGCTGTCGATTCGGGGCACCTCGGCGCGGCACACGGCGGTGCTCTGGCACGGCTTCAACCTAAACTTCCCCACGCTGGGCGAGGCCGATTTTTCGCTGCTGCCGGTGGCTGGCCTGGGCCGCGTGGACGTGCAGCACGGCCCCGCCGCGGCGCAGTACGGCACCGGGGCCATGGGCGGGGCCGTGGTGCTCGGCGCCGCCGGGGCGCCAGTGGGCACGCAGGTCAGCACCGCGGCCGAGGCCGGCAGCTTCGGAACCCGGGCCCTGAGCTTCAGCGGCAGCCAGCGCGACGCGCGCGTGGCGGTGCGCACCAGCTTTCTGGTACGGCAGGCCGACAACGACTTTTGCTACTACGGCCGGGAGTTGCAGGGCGAAGTGCGCCGCCGCCAGGAAAACGCCGCCCTCACCCAGAGCAGCCTGCAGCAGGACGTGACGGTGCAAGCCGGCCGGCGCGGCGAAGTCACGGCCGCGCTCTGGCTCACCGACGCCAACCGGCAGATTCAGCCGGCCATCGGCTCGAGCAATACCCACGCCCGCGAACGGGACCAGAGCGCCCGCGCGGTGCTGGGCTACCGCCTGCGCACCGAAAGCAGCGAAACCAGCGTGCGCGCGGCCTGGTTCGGCGACCTAATTGAGTACCAAAACGACCAGCTCAGCACCAGCCACTCGCGCAGCAGCGTGCGGCAGGCGCAGCTGGAGCACACCCGGCAGTGGCGCCCCAACCTGAGCTTGCGCCTGGGAGCCGAAGCCCAGCACTTCGTGGCCCACGTGGACGGCTACGGCCGCCCGGTGCAGGAGCAGCGCTACGCCGGCTTCGCCCTGCTGCGCTACGACCCCTCGGCCCGGCTGCGCCTCACGCTGAATGCCCGGCAAGCCGTGCTGCCCGGCCGCCGGCCGCCGCTGGCGCCCACGGCCGGCGTGGAGTGGCAGGCCTGGCGCGCGGCCCGGCAGCAGCTGTGGCTAAAGGCCAGCGCCGCCCGCAGCTACCGCGCCCCCACCCTCAACGAACGGTACTGGCGCCCCGGCGGCAACCCCGACCTGCTGCCCGAAACCAGCCGCGGCGGCGAAGCCGGGCTGCACTACGAAGCGCTGGCCGGTAATCAGCTCAGCCTGCAGGCCGACCTGACCGCCTACCGTCTGCTGGTGGACAACTGGGTGCAGTGGCTGCCCGACGCGGGCGGCACCTGGACGCCGCAAAACCTGCGGCAGGTGCGCAGCCAAGGCGTGGAAGCCAGCACCCAGGCCCAGTGGCGCCGGGAAGCTTACCAGCTGCGCGCCACGGCGGGCTACGCTTTCACCCAAAGCCAGAAGCGCCGCGGCTACGCCCAAGACACCGACCCGGTGGGCGTGCAGCTCGCCTACGTGCCGCAGCACAGCGCCTCGTTGAGCACCGACCACGACTGGCGCGGCTGGCTGCTGACCACGGCCGCCACCTTCACCGACCGGCGCTACACCACGGCCTCGGGCTCCGACTTCCTGCCGGCGTACGGCCTGCTGCACGGCAGCGTGGGCCGGCGTTTTCGCTGCGGCCGCTGGCAGCTGACGGCCCTCGTGCAAGGCCACAACCTCAGCAACGCCCGCTACCAGAACTACGCCTTCCGGGCCATGCCGCCGCGGGCGGGCACGCTGAGCCTGCGCGCTGCTTGGCACTAACTGACACTCACTTTTCCATCATACTCCATGCACTTCTCTCCCCTCGCTTCCCGGCTCCGGCCCCTGTTGACGCTGCCCCTGGCGGCGGCGCTGCTCAGCAGCTGCGGCAAAGACGAAACCGAAAAAAAGACCCTCGACGCCAACGTGTACGTGCTGAACCAAGGGCAATACGGCACGCCGAACGGCTCGGTGAGCGGCTACCGCCGCGACACCAAGGAATCGGAAAAAGACCAGTTTGAGCGCGCCAACGGCCGCACCGTGGGCGACGTGGTGCAGTCGATGACGGTGGTGGGCGACAAGGGCTACGTGGTGGTCAACAACAGCAGCAAGGTGGAAGTGGTGGCGCTGCCCAAGTTCAACGCCGTGGCCACCATTAGCGGCCGTTCGCAGCCGCGCTACCTCGCCGTCAACGGCAGCACGGGCTACCTCACCGAGTGGCAGGGGCCGTTCACGGGCTACCTTCCCGGCCGCGTGTCGGTTATCGACTTGGCCACCAACACCGTGGCGAGCACCGTGACCGTGGGGCGTAACCCGGAAAAAGCCCTGGTGGCCGGCACCAAGCTGTTCGTGCCGAACTCCGACGAAAACACCGTCAGCGTGGTTGACTTGGCGACCAAGCAAGTAGAAGCTACCCTGACGGTGGCGGCGGGCCCCAACTCCCTGGTGCAAGACGCCAGCGGCAACGTGTGGCTGGCCTGCGGCGGCATTACCCGCTACAGCGGCGGCGTAGTCAGCTCGCGGGAGCCTGGGGCGCTGATTCGCTTCTCGGCCACGACGCCGTACACCAGCCAAGCCACCTGGGCTTTTGCCTCCGGCGGGCCGTCTAATCTGCAGGCTTCGTCGGACCGGACGGCGCTTTACTACAGCTATGGCGGGGCCGTCTACCGCATGGCTACCACGGCCACGGCCCTGCCCACGGCGCCGGTGCTGCGCCGCAGCTTCAACGGGTTCGGCATCGACCCGACCAACAACGAGCTGTACATAGCCACCGGCTCGTTCTCGGCCGATGGCCGCGCCGTGCGCTACAGCAGCACCTTCGCCCCCGTCGATTCCTTTGCGGTCGGCATCGGGGCCAGCGCCTTCTCGTTCCGCTAAGCGCCGCGAGCTAGCCGATTCTCCGACACAAAAAACCGGCCCCGTCAGCTGTTTGCTGGCGGGGCCGGTGGCGTTACACGGCGGCGCGACTGTTAGTCGGCTTTGCCGTCGTTGTCGTGGTCTTTTCGGTCGCGGGCGTTGTCGTAGAGGCGTTCCTGGGCGCTGACGGCGGTGTCGCGCTGCACGCGGGCGCTGTCGATGCCGCCGGTGGGGTGCTCCGCGCCGGGGTCGAGGGCTTTTTTCTCGGTGCCGCGTTCCACGTTGGTGTCGCCCGAGTCGGTGCCGGTGCTGCAGGCGCTGAGGCCAGCAGCCAGCAGCAAAGCCGCGCCCAGGGTGCGCAGCGGGTGGAGGAAGGTGTTCATGGAAGTTGAGGGAGTAAGTATGGTCGGCAGGCAATATACACAGCCGCCGCAGCCGGCGGAAGCCTTGCCTGCTAGCACAAACGCGGCCGCCGGGGTTTGGTTATGTCGCTGACCGTCCGCACTTACAGGCGCAAACTTCGCCGTACCCGGCCCCGCTTTCCGCTGCGCGGAGGCGGTTTGCCGCGCGCTTGCCGCCGCCGGGCGGTGGGCGCGGCAGCCGGCGCACGGAGCGTTGCTGCGGCCTATCTTTGCGCCATGGCTGCTCCCCGTCGTCGCGCTTCTTCCTCCCGAACTTCCCCGTGGCTGGCTCATCCGCTGGTGCGGCGGGCCGGCATCCTGCTGGCCGTCAGCGTGGGCCTGTCGCTGCTGCTGGTCACCTACCTGTTCGGGTTCGACGGCTTCTTCGGGCGGCTGGTGGGCGCCACGTTCGTGTGGTTTGTGCTGCTGAGTGTCACTTTTTTGGCGGTGGTGCCGTTTGTCAACTGGGCCGCCGATAACTGGTTTGGCCGCAGCTGGGCCGAGCACCCCACGCCCCAGCCCGCCCGCAAGCCCCGGGCCAGCAACACGCCCAAGGCTACGGCCGCGCCCAAGCCCACTCGCTACGCGCCCCGCACCCCGACCAACTCCGACTAGCCGCGCCATGACCACCGAGCTGCACATCAAAAACATGGTTTGCCCGCGCTGCATCAGCAGCGTGCAGCAAATTCTGACCGAGGCCGGCCTGCAGCCCGTGGCCGTAACGCTTGGCCACGCGGTGCTCGACGAGGCCACGCCCGCCGACCCCGCCCAGCTGCGCCCGCGGCTGGAAGCGGCGGGCTTCGAGCTGCTGCAAAGCCGCGACGAGCAACTGGCGGAACAAATCAAAGTGGCGCTGGCCGAGTACCTGGAGCACCTGCGCACGGCCCGCGTGCCGCTCACGACCTCGGCTTTCCTGGAAGAGCGGTTTCAGGCTTCGTATGCCCACCTGAGCAAGCTGTTTTCGCGCCAGGTAGGCCTGACGCTGGAGAAGTACCTCATCCGGCTGAAAATCGAGCGGGTCAAGGAGCTGCTCAGCTACGGGCAGCTTACCCTGGCTGAAATTGCCGACGACCTGCGCTATAGCTCGTCCCAGCACTTGAGCACGCAGTTTCGCCAAGTGACGGGCCAAACGGTAACCGAGTACAAAGCTCAGCCCCACCGCACCTCGCTCGACCAGATAGCCGGCTAATGCGCTATCTGGCCGGATGCAATACCATCCGGCAGCAGCGGCTGCGGTGGGACGAGGCCGAAAGTCGCACGGCTGAGCCCTTAATCTTGCACCAACTTCGGGGCGGGCAATCGGGTATGTATCATACCTCAATGCCCCATCCATGAAGCATCTGTTTTCCCTTGTGGCACTGGTGTTGCCCCTAGCCGCCGCCGCCCAGCACCACCACCAGCCGAGCCCGCCGCCTGCCCGCCCGGCCGCCGCCGATACCACCCACCACGGCCACCACCCGGCCACGCCGACGTCAGCAACCGATCCGCACGCCGGCCACCATATGCCCGCCGCGTCCCCTGATACCACCCATCAGCAGCACGCCGGCCACGACATGGCGGGCATGGAAGGCATGGGCGGGATGCAGGGCATGTCGCACGCGTACTCGCGCAACCTGCCCATGTCGCGCAACGGCTCGGGCACGGCCTGGCAGCCCGACGCCACGCCCATGTATATGTGGATGAGCCACCACGGCAAATGGATGGTGATGAACCACGGCGCCGTCTTCGGCCGCTACACCAACCAAAACATAGGCCGCAGCGGCACGCAGCGCGGCGGAAACACGTTCGACGCGCCCAACTGGCTGATGACCATGGCCCAGCGCAACATCGGCGCCAAAGGCTTGCTGAACCTGACGGCCATGATTTCCCTGGACCCGCTGACCGAGGGCCTGAACGGCTACCCGCTGCTGTTTCAGTCGGGTGAGGCCTACCGCGGCCGGCCGCTGGTGGACCGGCAGCACCCGCACGATTTGTTTTCGGCCCTGAGCATCGGCTACACCCACGCCGTGTCGGAGGACGTGGACCTGAGCCTGTATTTGGGCTACCCCGGCGAGCCGGCCGTGGGCCCGACGGCCTTTATGCACCGCATTTCGGCCATGCCCAACCCCGACGCGCCCCTCTCCCACCACTGGGTCGACGCCACGCACATCACCTTCGGGCTGGCCACGCTCGGGGTGCGCTACAAACAGTTTAAGCTGGAAGGCTCGAACTTCACCGGCCGGGAACCCGACGAGCACCGCTACGGCTTCGACCGGCCCCGTGCCGATTCCTGGGCGGGCCGCCTGCAGTGGGCCCCGTCGAAGGAACTGGTGCTCGAAGCCGGGCAGGCCTACATCAAAAGCCCCGAGGAGCTGCACCCCGAGGACAACGTGACGCGCACCACGGCCGCCGTGCTCCACTCGCGGCAATGGGCCGATTACCGCTTCGTGGCCTCCTCGCTGATCTGGGGCATGAATAAGTCGGACCACGGCCGGGAGCATTCGGCCCTGGCCGAAACCAACCTCACGCTGGGCCGGCCCACGTTCTACGGCCGCTACGAGTTTGTGCAGAAAGACCCCGACGAGTTGGCTGTGCCCCACAGCGAGGAAAGCGAAACTGTCTTTAACATCCACGCCCTCACACTTGGCACCAGCTACCGCCTCGCCCAGCTCGGCGCCAAGGGCCCGGAGCTGCATGTGGGCGCGCAGGGCACGGTGTACCGGCCTGACGCGGAAGTTCGCAGCTACTACGGCAAGACACCGGTATCGGCCGAGGTGTACCTGCGCCTGAACGCGCCGCTGATGCGCATGGGCGGGATGGGCAGCATGAAGATGTAAATGCATGCGCCTGTCGGTCAGTCGCATGCGTTGCCAGCTACGCAGTTGGTTTGGGGCCGGGCGCTACCGCCACAACAGCGGGCTTGGATGCCACCAGCACCACGTAGGCCAGGTCGTTCCAGTCGGTTGCATATACAGCATCCTCCACGTCTTTCTGGGCCGCGGCCACCAGTTCAGCTTCCGAGGCATCGGCACTTTCTTTCTGGTAGGCAGTCGGCACCTCGTCTATTACCCGCCAGTCTCGTTGCTCCATCTCACGAACAAATACGCCGCCTAGTGAGGTGTCTTGGTTGGTGTCATTGATGACGATAAGTACGTTCATGGCAGTTCGGGATTGATGTAATTATCGTCGGGCAACCGCTGCCGAACGATAAGCCCCGAAAATCGACGTGTTTTCCGTCCTGCAAATCAGTGCCAGTACTGAATTACGGCACCCCGTCACGTCGCTGGCGCGCCATACGCTCCCGACGATGCCGCCTGCATCAGTGGCATCCGTGGTCTACCTTTGCGGGCACCTTTGCCGCGCCTTCGCGGTTGTTGCCCCGTGCCGACGACGTCTACCCCCCTGCGCATTCTGCTCATCACCCCGCCGCTCACGCAGCTGAACACCCCGTACCCGGCCACGGCCTACCTCACGGGCTTCTTGCGCGGCCGCGGCTACCACGCCGCCCAGGCCGATATCGGCATTGAGCTGGTGCTGCGGTTGTTTTCAGCGGCGGGGCTGCGCCGGGTGTTCGACGCCATCGAGCACGGAGGTTTCGAGCTGACGGACAACGCCCGCCGTATGCTGCGCCTGCGCCGCCGCTACGAAAGCACCGTCGAGCCGGTCATCCGCTTTCTGCAGAACAAGGACCTGACGCTGGCCCCGCGCATCTGCCACGGCCGCTTCTTGCCCGAAGCCGCGCGCTTCGACAACGTGGCTGACTTGGAAACCGCCTTCGGCACCATGGGCCTCACCGACCAAGCCCGCCACTTGGCCACGCTCTACCTCGAAGACCTGGCCGATCTGCTCAAAGAAACCGTCGGGCCGCAGTTCGGCTTTTCGCGCTACGCCGAGCACCTGGGCCTCACCGCCACCTCCTTCGATGAGCTGCACGACGCGCTGCAAGTCGCGCCCAACCTCGTGGACGAAATGATGCTGGAGTGCTTTGCCGAGGTGCTGCAGCGCGAGCAGCCCGACGTCATCGGCTTCACCGTGCCCTTCCCCGGCAACCTCTACGGCGCGCTGCGCCTCGCACAGTTTGCCAAGCAGCAACGGCCCGACATTCGCACCCTGATGGGCGGCGGTTACCCCAACACCGAGCTGCGCGGCATTAAGGAACCCCGTTTTTTCGACTACATCGACTACCTCACTCTGGACGACGGCGAGGGGCCCTGGCTAAAGCTGCTGGAGTATTTCGCGGCCGAAAAGGCGCGTAAGGCCGACTTCGCAGAATGTCATGCCGGGCCCCGAGAGGCATCCCGCGTGCTTGACCAGAACGACCGGAGCCGGCCGGTCATGTCGAGCGAAGTCGAGACATCTCGCCGGCTGATTCCAAGTACTGCTGCGCTGACTGCGGAAGCCACTACCGAGCGAGCTGGTTCGGCTGTGCCTCAGCATGACGTTTTAGCACAACCGGCCTTGCAGCGCACCTTCCTGCGCAACGCCGCCGGCCAAGTGGAATACCGCAACGACTGCCCCGACGCGGACATTCCCCACACCGAAATCGGCACGCCGGACTACGACGGCTTGCCGCTGCGCGACTACCTCTCGGTGATTGAGGTGCTGAACCCCATGCACCGCCTCTGGAGCGACGGGCGCTGGAACAAGCTCACCGTGGCCCACGGCTGCTACTGGAAGCGCTGCTCCTTCTGCGACGTGACGCTGGACTACATCCGCCGCTACGACACCGCCCCGAGCGCACTGCTGGTCGACCGCATCGAGCAAATCGTGCGGCAAACCGGGCAAACCGGCTTTCACTTCGTCGACGAGGCGGCCCCGCCCCTGGCCCTGCGCGACTTGGCCATCGAGCTGCTTAAGCGCCGCGTGAGCATCACGTGGTGGGGCAACATTCGCTTCGAGAAAACCTTCTCGCCCGACCTGTGCCGCCTGCTGGCCGCCGCGGGCTGCATTGCCGTGTCGGGCGGGCTGGAAGTGGCTTCCGACCGCCTGCTGGCGCTGATGGAAAAGGGCGTCACCATTGCCCAAGTGGCGCGCGTGACGGAGGGCTTCACCCAGGCCGGCATCATGGTGCACGCCTACTTGATGTACGGCTTCCCCACCGAAACTGCCCAGGAAACCGTGGATTCGCTGGAAGTAGTGCGGCAGCTGTTTCAGGCCGGTATCGTGCAGTCGGGCTACTGGCACCGCTTCGCCATGACGGCCCACTCGCCCGTGGGCAAGAACCCGGCGAAGTACAAGGTGACGCAGATCGGCCCCGAGCCCGGCGCTTTCGCCTGGAACGACCTCTGGCACGACGACCCCACCGGCGCCGACCACGAGCAGTTCGGCCCCGGCCTGGCCAAAGCCCTGTACAACTACATGCACGGCGTGGCCCTGCACGAGCCGCTGCAGTTTTGGTTTGACTTCCGGGTGCCGCGCCCCACCGTGCCGCGCCAGCTCGTCGAGGCGGCGCTGACCGAACCCGGCAAGCCGGATCTGGCCAAGCAGAACCTGCGCTTGTTCTGGCTGGGCAACGCGCCCGAACTGCGCTTGGAAACCCGCCAGAAAAAGGGCCGCTTCACCGAGCAGGCCGTGCTAACCTTCTACGAGCAGGCCGAAGACTTCGAGCTGAAAACCACGCCCGCCATCGGCCAGTGGCTGCAGGGCCTGCTCACCCAGCTCTCCGCCGACTACGATACCAAATTACTCTTGAAAGAAGCCGCTGCCACGTTCCCAGCTGCCGAGGCGGGCCTGTCGTTTGAGTCTTTCCTGGTGTCGCCGGCGTGGCTGCTGCTGCGCGAGAAGGGGCTGCTGCTGGTGTAGCGCCACCCGGCGGCAATGGCCAGCAGCAATAGCGCCGCGTGAATGGACGACGGCACAGGCGCAACCTAGACTGCGCTAGGTGCTAGTGCAAGCCTCGTAGCCACTGCTGCAGGCTGGGCGCCAGGTCGGGCGGGGGCTGCGGCCAGCGCCGCGCCGAATCGGCCCGCGCGGGCAAGAGCAAGGCGCCGTTGGCCTGCTGGTACACCTTCACGCCCGAGCCCCGCCTACGCCCCACGGCATTGCGGAGCTGCTGGCTGCTTATGGCTACGTTCAAACTGGTATCGAGGGCGCCGTACAGCCCCAGCACGGCCACCGGCTGCCGACTTAGCTGCCGCAGCCACGCCCGGTCGGCCCGCCCGAAAGCGGCGCCCTGCACCAGCAGAAAGCGCGGCCGCGCCGCTTCGGCCGATAGAACGGCCGCCCGGCCGCCCGGCCCAGTTGCCCACACGCCCACTTTGCCGGAATCAACCCGGGGTTCGGCCCGCAGCCGCCGCAGCGCAGCCGCTATTTGCTGGGCCGCTACCGAATCAGATAGGGCGACAGTGGGGCTGGCTAGGGCCACCTGCACGCCCTGGCCAGCCAGCCAGTCGGCCCAGCCGTAGGCAGCGCCCGCAGCGCCGGGCATCGGCCAATATAACAAGGCCGGTCGGTGCTGCGCGGTGTCGAGGGGCAAGTAGCGCAGCACGGCGGGAGCTGCGCCGGCCGCCGGTTGGCGCGTCACGGTATAAGCAGGTAAATCGGCTGCGCCCCGGCGCACGGCTACCAGTTCGGCCCGCAGCGTATCGTGCAACCACACGGCGCCGGTGAGGAAATTCGGCTCTTCGCGCAGGGCCAAGCGGCTGCCCCCGGGCAAGCGCCCCACCAACGCCGGCGCTCGATACGCCACGCTATCGAACCACCGGGCGTACGGCGGCCCGCCCGGCGCCCGCAGCTGCACTTGCACCAGTCGGCTGGCCGAATCTTGGTAGACGTTGAGCACTACCGGTAGCTCGGCGCCGCGGTAGGTAAGCGTGCCTTCGTAGCGGCCAACGGGGGCCACGCGCTGCTGGCGGTCGGCAGCGGGCGAGCAGGCGGACAACAAGCCCAGCCCAAGGCTTGTCAACCACTCCCAGCGCACGTCCAGCAGCCGCCTCCTCATAGCCCCCTGCGCAGGACGTAGTCGGTTTGCACGTCGTTTCCCACGCGGAATTCGGTTTCACCGATTTGCTTGAAGCCTTTGCGGCGGTAAAACTCCTGGGCCTTTTCGTTTTTCTCCCACACGCTCAGCACCAGGGAACGGCAGCCGCGTTGCCGGGTCTCGTCGAGACAGCGCCGCAGCAAGCTCGCACCCAGCCCGGTGCCCTGCCAGTCTTCCTGCACGTAGAGGCGCTGCAGCTCGGCCCGGTTGCGCACATCGGCGCCGGGCTCAGCGCCCAGGCCCGAGCCGATGGTCAGCTTGGCGTAGCCTACCAGTTGCTGCTGCATCAACGCCAGGAAAAAAATGGTGTTCGGATCCTGCAACTCCGCTAGCTGCTGCTCCGGACCGAAATTCTCCGCCACGTACAGGGCCATATCCTCCGCCGTGTTCTGCGCGGCGTAGGTATCCTGAAAGGTTTGGCGGCCGAACTCGGCGAGTTGGGCCGCAGTGGCGGCGGTTCGTTTGGCTGGAACGATGCGGAGCGGTGAGGACATAGCGCGGCAAAGAAACAAAACGCGCCGCCGTTCGTCACGACACGCGGCCGCCGCCGGGCTCGTCGGAGATACGTCCGTCTTGCCGCATGCGCCACCCGTAGCGAATGATGAGCGCGCCCAGCACCAACATCAGCACGGACAACACCAGATACGTCGGCTGCACGGCGTTCCAGCCGCCTTGCTGCCATTCGGCCGCCGATACGCCAAACCGCAGCACCTGCGCCGTGACCAACAGCCCACCCGCCACAATCAGCATCAGCCCGACCAAGCGCCGGGTCGCCGGAGAAAGAGAAGTAGCCATAGCCCAACTCAACGCAATATTTCGCCGGGCGTTGCCTCAAACAAGTGCCCTCAATCTGACTCGACGTTTACTAACACCCACCGCTGCCGTCTTGCATATTCGCTGCTGCTACGTACTTTTGCTCTACCAAACATCAAGCGGGAGTAGCTCAGTTGGTAGAGCATCAGCTTCCCAAGCTGAGGGTCGCGAGTTCGAGCCTCGTTTCCCGCTCACTCAGAATCAGCCACTTAGACACAGGTCTGGGTGGCTGATTTGCTTTTGGTTGCAATAACTCGAGTAAGCGGGCATACAGTTGACAAGCCCGAGCAAACGAATCTGCTGTTGGTTATGCAAGGCCACTAAGGGACTGGCTGCGCTTGGATTAGTGGTAACTTGTGCTCCGTTTTTCCACAAGGCCACTTCTGCAACGGGGTTATGTCGACCTTTTTCCTCCTTCGGGCAGCAGCGCGCAGCTGGGCCTGCGGGCTCTTGCTGCTGGCAACCACCGCTACGCTGGCGCAAACCCCGTCGTCGCGCGCCACCGCCTATGCCCGGCAGCTAAAGCAGCTGAATGCATTAGTTGTCAGTCCCGGCTACAACCAAGGCGCCGCTCAGCAGCAAAAGCAGCTGAGCGCGCGCCACCAAGCGCGTGCCCTGGCGGGTGAAGCCCAACTCCGGGGCGAGGGCGCGGTGTATTTGCAGGCCACGGTCTTAGCCTTGGAGTTGGAAGGCATGGACTCCGGCCTTTGGGGCCGGCGTAAGATTCCAATCGGTGCCCTGGAGCAGGAATTGAAGCAAGCCACGTTTCCGGTGCGGCCGCTGCTGCATTCGTTATTGGGCGAAGCATACCACCAATACCTGCGAACCAAGCACTACCGACAAGACCTAAATGCGTGGGGCCCCGAGCAGGAGCCCAAAACCAGCATCGCGCACTGGAGCGACGAGCGGCTGGAGCAAGCCTCCTGGGAGCATTACCGGCTGTCCTTACTGGAAGCCCCGGACCAGCAACGGCAGTTGCGCTTGCGGGCCACGCCGTATTTGCTGCGCGGGCTCAACGCCCATACCGGAGCCGGTTACGAAACCCTGTTAGACCTGATTTACAGCCGGGCCGTGGCCGGGCTGCCGCACGGTTCCCTCGCCCCAGCTAGTGCAACCGATTCCCTGCGCACCGCGCACTACTATGCCGCCCTGCTGGGTAGCACTGCCAGCTTTACGCGGCAGTTGCTGAGTACCGACCAGCCCGTAGGCGCCGACTCGCAGACCTTGCCGCTGTGGGCCTGGGCCTTGCAGCGCTGGGAAAATGCTCAGCCGGCCACTGCTACCGGTCAGGCCATTGTTCGGTTGACGCGCCTGGAATCAATTGCTGCGCAGGCGCCCGAGGCGTATGCCAAAACCCTGTACCGCGACGCGCTGCGGCAGGGCGCCCGCGACTACCGCCACTTGCCTATTGCCGCCGAATACCTGGCCTTGGCGGCCCAGCAGTGGCTGCCGCTCAGCCGCGACTCGGCGCTGGCCTTATGCCAGGAGGGGCTGCAGCGCTACCCCGCCTCGTTGGGCGGCCGGCAGTGCGAGGCACTGCGCTATCTATTACAGCGCCCTCAACTGTCGGTGTCCACCGCTTCGCTGCAGGTGCCCGCCGACTCGGCTTGGTCGATGCAAGTAACCACGCAGAACGTGCCGCGGGTACATGCCTGGGCCTTCCGGTTGCCCTTGGCTCTGATGCCCAGGCCAGAGGAACTCGCCAATCCTTCCGATGCGCATTCAACGGCCCACATCCGCGCGTACCGCTACGTGCTGGACCGCCACGCGACGCCGGCCGCCGCTTGGCAGGTAGCGCCTGCCGCGCCGGATGGCGTGGCGCATGACTTGTCCGGGCCCGCGCTACCCAGTGGGCATTACCTAGTGGTGTACAGCGCGACTGCGACGCCCGCGGAATGGGACCAGCTAGATTCGAATACGCAGTGCCTGTTTCTGCAGGCCAGCAAGTTGGTCGCTTTGCGGCGGCAAATGCCCGCCCGGGGCACCACGTCGTTGTTGCTGCTCAACCGGCGCACGGGACTGCCGCAGCCCGGCGTGCAGGCCCGGTACGTGTTTACACCGCCCGTAGATAGCCTTCCCCGGCTGAGCTGGGGCCCCGTTTCATCGCCCCAGCCCGGGGCGGATGGCTGGCTGCACTTGCGCGGCCCAGCTCCCACGCGCCAGGGCTACAGCCACCGCGCGGATCTGCTGCTGAGTTACGCGGCCGATTCGCTGCTGGTGCCCGGGCCGGCCGGGCCGCCGGACAGCAGTGCGCAGGCCGCGGCGGCTTTAGAGGGCACGTCGGCGGGCCTGATTGTGACCGACCGGTCGACCTACGCGCCCGGCGACACGGTGCACTACAAAATCATCCTGACCCGCAACACCCCGACCTGGCACGTCGGCGCCGGCTTGGTGGATACGTTGCAAGTGACCCTGCCAGGAGCGGCTACTAACCGCATTCCGATTCGGACCAATGCTTTCGGCAGTTATAGCGGTACCCTGGTGTTGCCGGATAGCTTAGCCGCCGGGTACGACTACCTGACCCTGAACCTGGGCCGGCAGCAGCTAACCTTGTCGCTACGCCCCCCCGTCCCTGCTGGCATGCAAGTGATCTGGGCTGATTTACCCAAGCAGGTGCAGCGGCAAGAGCTGGTAACCGTCCGCGGGCGGGTTCTCTCGCCAAAGGGGCAGGAACAGCCGGGCCTGCGCGTGCGGTATCAGGTTGTGCGCGAAGTGGTGCGTTTGCATAAGAACGGCGTGTACGGCGACCCGGTGCTGAACACGCTGCCCGCGGCGGAACAGGTGCTGGACGCGGGCACGGTGCAAACCGGTCCGGACGGCGGCTGGAGCTTTTCTTTTCGGGCCGCGGCCCCGGCCGATGTGCCTCCGGCGCGCTTGTCGCCGGGGCAGCTGGCCTACCGCGTGCGCGTGCAAGCCGTGGCCTACGCCGGTACCGACAGCGTAGTCAGTTTCCGCGAGCTGCCCCTGGACCGGCCGTTGCGCCTGCTGCACCTGCACGCTCCGGCGGTGCTGAACCGCCAAGACCTGGTGCCGCTGCGCGTAGCCTGCGAAGCCAGCTCGGCCGCGGCACGCGAGGCCACGGGGCAGCTGGAGCTGTACCGGGTTTCGGGCACCGCGGCTGAGCTAAGTTCATGGGCCAGTGCGTGGTTGGAACACCTCACCGGCGAGCAGCCCCTGGACTACCCGGACTTGGAGCCAACCGCAGTACTCAAGCCGGATTTGGCCAAGCTGTCCAAGGAGTTGGTCGCCACGCAACCCTTCGATACGCGCAGCATGGCCCTACCGGAGCTGAATGCCGTGCTGCGCCGCCAAGCCCCGGGCGTGTTCCTGCTGCGGGTGCGCACCACCGATTCGCTGGCCCAGCCCGCCCAAGCCGACTTTGCGCTGCTGCTCTACGACGCGGCCGCCGCCTGCCTGCCTTTCCCGACGCCCGATTGGTTTATCGGGGCTCGGGCGCTGGCCCCGGCCGACACTGGCTGCGTAGTGGTGGGCAGCCAAACTGGAGGGCCGATGCTGGTCGAGTTTGGCGCAGCCGACCGGGTGCTGGCGCAGCAATGGTTGCGGCTGCGCGCCGGTGAACAGCAGCACGTATGCGTGCCGGCCACTGCGCGGGGCGCCGCGTGCTGGCTGCGTACCACGCAGTGGCAGCAGAACCGCTTGTACACGCACGCCAGCCCGCTGCTAGCGCCCGCCCACGCCCCGCAGCTGCGGTTGCTCCGGGCCCGGCGCCGCACCTCGGCCGCCGGCGTCAGCCGCTGGCAGATTCGGCTGCGGGTGCAGGATGCCCAGGGGCGGCCCGTGGCGGCGGAGGCATTAGCAAAGCTCGTGCTGACTGCGGCCGATCAAACGGCCCCATCGGAGCCGCTTTATGCCCAACACTGGGTGCCCCAACAAACCGGGGAATGGCAGGACCGTACGCGGGCCGTAGCAGCGTATGCCGTGGCGGCGGCCCGCATCGACCAGGGCTATTACCCACAACGCACCGCGCCCGGGTTGCGCCTGCTCGGTGAAACGGCCATTTCCGCCCTAGAAGGCGACTCCGTGGAACTGCGGCGGATAAACGAAGGGCTACCCGTTGCCTCAGCGCCTTATCCGTCCGACTGGGATGCCGCAGCCACTTCCGACTGGTCTCCTGCGTACGCCCAGCAGACTTCTGCCGGCCAGCGGCTAAGCTTACCCCTCCCGCCGGCCGCTGGGGAGGTCCCAGCCGGGGGGTGGCATCCAGCGTTGACACCGCGCAAAAACGGGCGGCTGAAGGTGACCATAGATCTTCCGGCAAACGCCAGCCCCTCCTCCCTGCGGTTGTTGGTGCATACGCCGGAGGCAGCTTCGCAGCTGCTCACGGTGCCCTTGTCGGTTTTCCGCTGAGTGCTCTTGGGCTTGAGCTGTGATTTAGGCTTGCTCCCGGGGGCCGCCCGGCAAAGCCGGCTGAGTGACTCAAGCCTCGATCTGAAAAAGATGTGTCATGGGGAAGTCCACGCATTGAATTTGCCAAAATAAACTCGGCCACTGTGGTGCTTGCCCCGGTGCAAAGACAACGTTTCTCCGCGGCCCTGACGCACAACGCCCCTGCTTCTCACGAAGCAGGGGCGTTGTGCGTCAGGGCTACCGTTTCCGTTTTCAGCCGTCGAGCCGTTGTTAATTAGAACTGCTGAGGCGGCAGGGCCGCCGAGCCTAAAACGTAGGACTCGGCGGCTGTAAAACCGGGAATGATGAGGCGGAGGTCAGCTGTTCGTCGAGTTCAGCGGATGGTTAGTGCAGCACCAGTTTGCGGGTGAGCGTGCCGGCGCTGGTGCGCAGTTGCACAGTGTACACACCCACCGGGAGCTTGTCAACGGCAAGCGGCTGCTCCAGCAGCGGACCGCGCAGCGTCAGGGTTTCGGTCCGCACTACCTGGCCCAGAGCATTTACCAAGCGCAGCTCGGCGCTGCCGGTGGGCAGCCCTGCGGCGGCCAGGGTCACGCTCGTGCCGGCAGCCGGGTTCGGGTATACCTGCAAGGTGGCACCGGCCAGCCGCGCCGCCGTGGTGGCCAGCGGACGGCTGGCGTTGAGGTGCAGCACAAAGCGGACGGTGCTCAAGCCCTGCGCCAGCTGCACCGTGTAAGTGCCCTGGCGCAGGTCGTGCCAAGTGCCGGTCAGGCGGTCCTCCAGAAGCAGCTGACTGGAGGTCGGGAAGTTGACCAGCTGCTCGGGCGCAAACGTGTAAGAGCCAGCCTGCGGGGCATTCACCGCCAGCGTGAGGTCAAACGGCTGGCTGCCGGTGGGCAGGCCCTGAATGGCGAAGCTGTTGGCGCCGTCCTGCTGGTACAGGGTCGGCTGCTGGCCGCCGTTGAGCTGCACTTTCAGCGCGTCGAAACGGGAGTCGAAGCCGGTGGTGGCGCCGGCTTCCTGGTAGCAGTAGAACGCATCAGCATCGACCGGGGCGCTGCTGCCAGTGCGCCGCAGCGCCAGCGCCAGCACCGGCCGGGTTTCCTGGGTCCGGTACACGGCGGGGTTCGGGTAGCTGGTTTCGCGGGCGGCGTTGGTGAAGGTAAGCGTGGCCGCACTCGTACCCGTCGTGACCCGGGCAAAGAAGCCCTGCGCCATGGCCACGATGTTGGCGCCCGCCGGGCCCACGCCGTTGACGTAGCTCACGTAGCTGCCCGTGTACTGCCCGCTGGAGCGGTACACGTACAAGGCGTTGTCCACGCCGGCCGGGCGCGTCAGGTTGTCCCAGTTAAGCGGCGAGGGGTAAGGGTTGCCCAGCAGCTGCCAGCCCGAAGCCGCCGTGCTACCGCGCGTCAGGCTCACCGGCAGGGCGCCGTTGTTCAGCGGGCCGGTGAAGTCCACGGTCGTCGGGCTCAGGTTCGACGTGTAGCCCCGACCTACGGCCAGCGGGCTACTGGTAGCGGCCGGCGACTCCCAACCGTAGTCGAAATCGGCCGTGGTTCCGCTGCCCGTCAGGCGCTGTTCGTTGTACTGAAACACCGTCGGAAACGGCGTTACGGCGTAGGGGTTCGGCGCCGAGTTGTAGGCCGGGTTCACCACGGGCGTGGTGGCGGGGGCGGCCAAATCGGCCACCGTAGCGCCCGAGGACACGGGGCTGCTGAGGTGACGGTAACCCAAACCCGCGTTCAGGGCGGGGCTGAGGTAGCGCTGCACCGTCACGTTGCCGGTCACGACGCCGCTGCCCAGGTTGGCAACCAGGCCCGTGTTCTGCGCATCCGACAAGAGGGTGAGGTTGCCGTTCGACGCCAGGTTGCCGCTCGTCAGGCTCACCATGCCGCGGACCTGCACCGGGCCAGTCAGCGTGGCCCCGGGAGTGCCCACCAGCAGGTTGAACAGCTGCATGGTGCCGGAACCGCCCAGCAACTGGGCCGTGGTCGTCGAGGTAAGGCGCAGCGGGGCCAGGCCCGTGGTGGTGTAGCTGCCGTTGTTGACCACGTTGCCCTGCACTTCCAGCAAGCCGCTGGCTTGGGTGATGGTGCCGTTGTTGGTCAGCGTGCCGAGCACCTGCAGGGTGCCGTTCGACAAGCTCAGCGAAGCACCCGCGGCTACCGATACGGAAGCCACGGCCGGTTGCGTCGTGCTTACCACCGGGTAGCGCGCGGCGCCGGCCGGGATAATCACGTCATTGCTGGTAACCGGCACCGTGCCCAGGCTCCAGTTCGAGGCCGTCGTCCACGCCGTGGAATTCGCGCCGGTCCACACGTTGGCCGTGGTCGGGGTAGCCACCGTGAAGGCCAGGCCGCGCGAGCTGCCTTCCTGCAGGGGGCCGCCGGCCGGGCGCACATAGCCGGTGCCGGCACCCGCGGGCACTGTCACCCGGGCCTGGGTGGGGCTCAGCAGCTGAAAATTGGTGCCAGCTACGCCGTTGAAGGTCACGCCCGTAATCTGCGCCGGTATCGGGAAGCCCAAACGCGGGTCGGTGCGCTGGAAGTTGAAGCCGGTTACCGTCACCACCGTGCCCGCCGGGCCGCTGCTCGGCGACAGGGAGCTGATAACCGGGCTCATTACTTCGAAGTTGGCGCCGCTCAGCCCGGGCGTGTTCGTCACGATGAACCCGCCGTTGCCCGACAAGGCTGACACGCCGCTCAGATCGGGCACCGTGGCGGTAATCTGGGTTTCGCTAACCACCGTGTACTGCACGGTGTACGTGATGGAGTTCAGCACATAAGCCACCGTGGCTCCGGTGAAGCCTGTGCCACTGATGGTGGCGTTGTCGCCCGTCAGCCCGCCGGGGTAGGTGCTGGAGCCCACCGTGGCCGCCGTCACGGCCAGCAGGCGCAGCGAGGTAGCCGACGTGGCCGTGCCCACCGGCGTCACCACCTGAATCAGGCCCGACGGCAGATCCGGCGACGCGGACGTGTTGGCGAACGGAACCGTGGCCGTCAGCTGCGTGCCGGCGGCATTCACCGTAAAGGAGGGCTGGCTCACGCCGCTGAAGCGCAGCGCCGTGGCCCCCGTCAAGTTGCTGCCGGTGATGGTGACGGTCTGCCCGCTCTTGGCAAAAACCGGCGCAAACGAGCTGATGACCGGGCCTTGCCCGGTGACGGTGAAGTTGCTGGTGCTCGTGCCCGTGCCCTGCGGCGTCGTCACCGAAATGGGTCCGGTCGTGGCCCCGTTCGGAACCGTCACGGTCAGCTGGGTGCCGGTGGCATCCACCGTAAAGCCCGAAGCCGCGGTGCCGTTGAAGCTCACGGCGGTGGCGCCCGTCAGGTTGACGCCCGTTAGCGTCACCGTAGTCAGGTTGGTCGGGCCGTTGTTGGGCGTAAAGTTGGTAATGGACGGCTGCGCGGTCAGCGTAAACGGCAGACTCAAGTAGGTGTTGCTGGCGAAGCCAAAGTTGCCTACTGCCTGCACGGTGATGACGCCGGGGCTTAGACCGGGCGGAATATCCGCCGTTGCCGTTTGCCGGCCGTTATTGGTGCCAGCGGCGAAGTTGAGGCCGGGCACCCCGTTGAAGGTGAGTCCCGTTGCCCCAGCACCAGAGCCAGTGGTCCAGTTGCCGTTGAGCGTTACGCGCGTACCGGCCGGTCCGCTGGCCGGCGTAAGACACGAGGCGAATGGGGTGCCGATTAGCAGGTTAGCGAAATAGGGGTTTCGCGGCGAGCCATAGGACGCCAACGTGCCTGCGGGCGTGGTAATATTCAGCGTTACGTACGGGTTGACAAAACCCGCCAGGTTGTACTGGAACACCACGTAAAGCATCGAATCGTTGAGCACCGCGGGAGTACCCACAAACGAGGAAACGCTTCCGCACCCGGTATTAAAGGCCTGAAAGGTGGCCCCGGTGGCACCCAGAAAGCCGGAGCCTTTCAGGTAAACCTGAGCTCCGTTGTTGATGGTGAGGCTCTGAGTCAAAGGTTGCGGCGCCGGGTAGTTGTACCCGCGCGACGCATCGTAGTACCCAATGACGTTGAAAATGCGCAGGCGCGTGGGGCTGGCGGCCGAGCCAGCTGGCGTAGTGACCCGCACAAATCCGGTAGTCACGGGTTGGCTGTTGCCGTTCAGCTGGTAGTCCGGGCCCGGTACCGTGGTGGTAATCTGGGTGCCGTCGCTGCTTACCGTAAAACTGGTTTGCGGCGCGCCGTTGAAGGTCAGCTGCGTGAGCCCCTGCAGGTTTTGGCCGGTAATGGTAATGGCGTCGCCGGGCTTTACGTAGGTGGGCGAGAAGCTCGTCAGCACCGGCGCGGCCGCCACGCTCACGCTGGCCTGCGCGGTGGCCGTGCAGTTGCTGGCGTTGGTGGCCGTCACGGTGTACTGCGCCGCGCCCGTGCTGGGCGGCGTGGCCGTGACGCTGCTGCCCGTGGTGGTTTGCAGGCCTGGGCCGCTCCAGGTGTAGCTCACGCCGCTCTGCACGTTGCTCACGCTCAGCGTGGCGCTTTGGCCTTGGGCAATGCTGCTCGGCGAAGCCGTTGCGCTGGGGGTTGTCGGGGCGGGTGCCACGGTTACCGTCACCGCATCCGAGGCCGTGCATACGCTGGTCTGCGCGTCGGTGGCGGTCAGGGTAAAGACGTACTGGGCGCTGGCCGTAACGGCGGGCAACTGCACCGTGGGCTGGGCCTGGCTGCTGCTAAAGCCCGCAATGCTGGGGCTCACCGACCAGCTGTAGTTCACGCCCGTTTGGGCCGCCGCGCCGCCGAGCGTCACCGTGTTGCCCGAGCAGGCGTTCTGGTCGGCGCCGGCATTGGCGGTGGGCTGGCTGCAGCTCACGCCGTATTTGGCGACGAAGGTGCTGAGGAGGCCGTTGTGGTCCGGCAAGGTAAGATTGCCTAGGGCCATCTGGTAAGAATAGCCCCCACCGAGGTAGAGGGAGCCACTGGCGTCCGTGCCCAAGTGGCTGACGATATCCTGGTCCGATTGACCACTGCTATTAAGACCCGCCAGCGTTTGCACCGAAACGACCGCTCCCGCTGCCGAGTAGCGGGTCAGGAACCCATCGTACGAAGGCCGCGAACCAGCATCCAGCACGCTGGTTCGGCTGTTGCCAACAATATCCACGGTCCCCGCGAAGTAGCCCCCGGTGTACACATCGCCGCTGCTGGTTAAGGCCACACCGGCTACATCACAGTAGCTGGCGGAGGAGGGGGTAGCCGTAACGTTAACCCACTCCAACGTGCCGCCGCTGTTGAATCGGGCCAAGTAGCTACCGCTGACACCTGCTGGTACGGTCAAGGACCTACTGGCACTACCAACTCCGCCTATTGACACGGTATAGTCTGCCCCGCCAGACGACCTAATGGTCGTGGCCAGGTATACATTGCCGGCCTCATCTGCCACAATGCCCATATCCCTGGTAACGTTGGGGACCGAAGTCGTAGGCCGTTCTGTCTCGTAAGCCAGCGCAGCAACTCCGTCGCCGGCCGCTAGCTTCACCACGAATTTATTGGGAGTGCTGTAAGGAGAAATGGATGCGTGAGGTAAGGAGCTACCCCAAGCCATCGTAGCACCCGATCCGGATGTGTTGAATGACATGCCGGTAGCCCATACATGCCCCGCGTTATCCAGGGTAATCTTACCCGCTCGGGTGTAAATATCATTATTAACGTTTGGCCGGGACACCCACAGCACACTCCCACTTGGGGAGAACTTGGCTACTATCATGTTGCCGTTGCCCGTGTTGGTGACGCCGCCCAAGCTACCGAGAAGACTGCCGCTGAGGTAAACGTTGCCATTGGTATCGGCAGCTATATCGGTTTCTGAGGTGTGCAGCGCTATAGCCCATTGCACCCCACCGCCGCTGCTGTATCTCACCAGATACGAATCGTTGTACGTGCTGCCAGTGACCGACTGGGAACCGAACGTGACGGTTACGCCATTGGGCAATGAACCCGCCACGTATGCGCCACCGCTGCCGTCCGCTGTCACGCTAGGCCCTCCCACGGCAACAAGCTGATTAAAATCAATCAGGGCTGCCCACAGGGGTAGCCCAGTCGGATCGTAGCGCACGGCATACATGTCACTCCCTCCCGTTGAGGTGAGCGTGACATTGTTGCCGAAGGACATTGTGCTAGGCCCCGTCCCCGAAAAGCCGCCGACCACGTAGCTATTGCCCGCAGCGTCCACCGCCATATCAGAGGAAGATGATTGACCCGCAGCCGTGCGGGCCCATTGCCAGCTCTGAGCTTGCGTGCCTAAGCTGCTGCACAGCAACAGCCATACGAATGACCACCACTTAAAGGTGGTCGGGTGATTTTGACCAGTAAAAATGCCCATGCGCCTGTGGTATTATGAGAGCATCCCTTATGCTCTGAATGCAACCTTTGAATGAGAAAACTCCAAAATTAACATCATTTTAATCACTATTACTACATTGTGCTTGATTATTACAGCCAAATGACATTAATCCAAGTCGTAGTTGCCCCAGCGAGTTGAAGCCTAAGACTTGCGCCGATAAATACCTTTTTCAAGGACAATCCGCCTTTTCCAATAGCTCGCACAGTGCGGCATTTTCACTCTTCTCTCGGGCTGCGCCTGCTTGCTAAGCTGTTGTAGCTGCCCGAGTAGTCCGCCAATGGTGATAAGCCGAGAGCTAGGCCAAATCGTGCGCAGCCGTGCTTCTAGCCTTAAGGCACGGCGGTGCCGGGGCCGCCCAGGTATTGCGGTATCAGGCTACATCTGGCGCGGGGTAAACACCTGCCGCTCCGGGGGCTAATGCTTGTAAATTATCGGTTCCTCTATGCGCAAGCTCCTTCTAAGTGTGTTACAAGCTGCTTTGCTTCAGAAGATTGATAATTTTGCTATCCATGTTTGGAGCACGTTTAATTGTATTCTTCTTTGTGGTATTGCTGGCGAGTCTGGCAAGCAATGCCGTGGCCCAATCACCGGTTCTCCCGGTAGCCGTTCGCCTCGGGCTTAGCGACAACGATTTCCTCCGGCTGGCCGCGGCAACCGGCGACTTAGTTATGGCCCGCCGCTTATTGGCTCGCGGTGCTCAAGTGAATGACCGCTACCCCGAACCGGGCGCCGTCCAGTCGGGTATGGTGCTGATGTTACCCGGTCCGCGGGCGCCCAGCCCCGGTGAGGCCCCTTTGCACGTAGCCCTGAGCTACGGGCAGGTGGCCATGACGAAGTTCTTACTCGACCAAGGCGCCTGGGCCAGGTTGCCTGGTCCCGGGAACGTCTCGCCGCTTGCCTTGGTGTTCGACGCCGTCCCTTCCCACGAACTGGAACTGGCCCGTCTGCTGCTGGCCTGCGGAGTCAGGCCCAACGTCGCTGCTTGGGAAACGTGGGGGCCTTATTTGTCCCGGCTTATTAACCATAACCTCCGCCGCGCCCGAATGCCCATGCGCCCACCGCCCGGCCAACTGCCCCCGGAGCGAACTGACTCGGCCAGCGTGGCCCTGCTGGATTTACTGCTCAGGGCGGGTGCCGACCCGACGGAGGCCGACGCCAACGGAATGCGCCCCTTGCATCACGCCGCTACCAGCGGAGAGTTGGGCATGGCGCGGTACCTCGTCACGCACGGCGCGGACGTAGACCTGCCCAATGGGGAAGGCGCCACGGCCCTGCATTTGGCCGTTCGCCGCCGCGACGTGCCCTTGGTGCGCTTGCTGCTGAGCCAGGGCGCGAGCCTGACGGCCGCCAACTGGGCCGGCTACAACGCGCTGCACGTGGCGGCCGAAACGGGCTTGCCCGAAACCGTGGCGTTGCTGTTGGGCACCGGTGCCGACCCCAACGCCCGTACGGCCAGCGAGGCTAGCCTGTACACCGAACCCCGGGGATTTTACCCCAAACGCAATGATTGGCGCTCGACTCCGCTGCACTGCGCTGCCCGCGAAGGCCGGGCAGACGCGGCCTGCCTGCTGCTGGCCGCGGGCGCCAATCCTAACGCCGTCGACGAACAGGGCATGACGCCTTTATGGTTGGCCCTCGCACTGCATCACGGGGACTCCGACCGCGCTGCCACCGAAGACAGCGAAGCTCGCCGCAACCACTGGCCGGGGGTGGCCCGCAATACCAAAAACCTGGTGGCGGCGCTGTTGGCCCATGGCGCCGATGTCAACACTTCCTGCCGAGGCCTCACGCCCCTGCATGTTGCTCTGGAGTGGAACGCCGATACGGCGCTGGTGCGGCTGTTGCTAGCTCACGGAGCTTCTCCGAATGCGACCAGCAGTAGCGGATATACCCCCTCTCACGAGGTGCTGGGGCTCGGTCCGCTGGCGTTGCCTGTGTTGCAACAGCTGCTGGCCCACGGCGCACGGCTGCAAGGGCGCGGTGCTTCGCCCTTGCTCACTGGCCGGCTGAACCCGGATGTGAAGCTGGCAAAAGCCTGCCTGGCCGCAGGCGCCAGCCTGCGCGAGCTGGATGAGGCGGGCCGTACCCCGCTGCATTGCCTGATCGAATTCAGCGATTCGCTTCGCGTGGATGTTCTGGAGTTGTACCTGGGCCGTGGCGCGCCCCTGGAGGTGGCCGATAGCGCCGGCTTCACCCCGCTGGCCCGCGCCGCCGGTCGTGGAGAACCGGCGCCGGTGCAGCGGTTGCTGGCCCATGGCGCCGACCCCGCTGGCAAGCCCCGCCATCCCCCGTTGGTACAAGCCGCTGCTAGCGGCAACGAGGCCGTTGTGCAAGCGTTGCTGCAGGCGGGCGCCCGGCCTGATCGGTCTGCTGCCGGCGGCACAAGTCCGTTGCAGGCAGCCGTGGGCAACGATTATCCAACTTTTACCGTCGTGCGGGCCCTGCTCGACGCCGGAGCAGATCCGAACCAAGTCGGCCAGGAGGGCTATACTCCCCTGCACTGGCTGTTGCTTCGCCAAGCCGTCTTGCTGAACCAATTCCGGGAGAAGCCAGATCAAGCACTAGCCGAAGCAAACTTTTTGGCCGTTGCCCACTTGCTGCTCGCCCGCGGCGCCCGCCTCGATCAACGCAACGCTGCCGGGCAGTCTGCGGCCACGGCCTTGGCTGCTGGCCAACTACCCGCATTCAAGTCCCTGCGGGCAGCATTGGGGACTCCCTTTCACGAGCCCATTGCCCCGCCTACCCCGCCCCGGCGTCCCGTCCCATCAGGCTGGTAGCCGCTGCGTGCAAGGACGTCAAAGCGTAAAGGCTTGCGGTGCTGAAAGTTTTGCTGAACGACGTGTACCCGACCCTTGCTTATCCGCGCCAAGCCTTCAGCAAGCTGTAGGGGCTGAGAATACCTGTTTAGCAGCCAAATCACAGCAAAGGAACCGTATGCTTACTGATGAGTTAACTTAACCCAGCCGCAGCAGTACGCCGTGTAACGTCCCCGCGCAGGCTAGCCCACTCAATGCTTCTTCCTTGCTCAACGGTTGCCAGTGATGACGATGGAATCGTCCAGCGAACTAGGCCGGCAGCCGAGGCGGCAAAAAAACCAGCGCCGTGCAGAAGGTTCGTTCTGCGCGGCGCTGGCTGCAGCGTTGCACCGTTATTGGCTACCCCGATCAACTAGGCAAGCCGTTTCGCCTGCCGGCAAAATGAAGTAGCTGTGTAAACTGCCGGTTACGCCTTGGCTTTGAATCGGTGGATGGCTTGGCGGGTAAAGTCTGATAGAACCAGGCGGCCGCTGATGCCGGCGCGCTCCACCAGCAAATCGCCCCAGTGCACGGTTCCCTGCCAGAACACCTGCTTCAGTTCGCGGAGGGCCTCGGGGTTATAGGCCGCCAGCTTGGCGGCAAAGGCGGCCACGGCGTGGTCCAGTTGCTCGGTAGTATCGAAGATTTCCGCGTATAGGCCCCGGTCGCGGGCCCAGGCAGCGGAGCGGAACTCGGCCGCATCGAGGGCCAGCTGGGCGTAGGCCGCTCCTCCGATCTTGCGCTCCACGGCCGGGCCGACCACGAACGGGCCGATGCCCACCACCAGCTCGCTGAGCTTCACCGCTGCGTGAGCCGTGGCCAAGCAATAATCGGTGGCCGCGGCCACGCCCACGCCGCCGCCAATGGCCTTGCCCTGCACGCGGCCGATGATGATGCACGGGCAGGTGCGGCAGGCGTTGATGACTTTGGCGAAGCCGGAGAAGAAATCCAGCCCTTCGGCTTCGGTCCCGATGGCCATTAGCTCATCGAAGGAAGCCCCGGCACAGAAGGTTTTTTCACCCTCGCTGCGCAAGACGATAACTTTTGTTTGCGCGGCCTGCCCGACGCGGGTAATGGTGGCGGCCAGTTCGGTGAGCAGGGCACCGGGCAGGGAGTTGTGAGCCGGATGGAAAAAGGAAATGGTGGCTACGCCGTGCGCGTCGGTGGAAGTTTCGACTTTGCCGGCGGTGAGAATGTCGTTCATGGGAATGGGGCAAACGGATGGAGGCGCTGCGAATTGCGCGGCCGGCGCCGCGCCCTGGCGAGTCGGGGCGCGGCGCCGGCGGCAGGAGGGTTACTCTTGGTTCTTCTTTTTGACCATGGTCAGAATCGTGGCCACGGCCACGGTGTCGCCGGTTTCGTCGCTGACCTGCACCAGCCAGCGCACGATGCCCTTGGCTACGTCGTCCTCGGAGCGCTTTTCCTGGGCTATTTTCTCCTTCACCGTCAGCTGCACGCCGATGGTCATGCCCGGGTACACGGGTTTGGTGAAGCGGCACTCGTCGAGGCCGTAGTTGAGCAGCACCGGGCCCTTGCGCGGGTCCACGAACATGCCGGCGGCCTTGCTCAGGATGTAGTAGCCGTGGGCCACGCGCCCGGTAAACAGCGTGCCTTCCAGCGAGGTAGCGTCGACGTGGGCGTAGAAATTGTCGCCCGACACCTGCGCGAAATTGGTAATGTCGGCCTCCGTGACGGTGTGGCGGTGCGTGGTGTAGGTCTGCCCGATGGTCAGCTCCTCGAAGTAGTGCTGGAAGGGGTGTTTGTCGCGCTCCGTCTGCTGGGCGCCCTGCTGGTACACGTCGGTAATGGCCGTAATCATCGTGGGCGAGCCTTGGATGGCCACGCGCTGCATGAAGTGCTCCACGCCGCGCATACCGCCCATTTCCTGCCCGCCGCCGGCGCGGCCCGGGCCGCCGTGGATGAGCAGCGGCAGCGGGGAGCCGTGGCCGGTGCTTTCCTTGGCTACTTCCTGGTTCAGCACCAGGATGCGGCCGTGGTGGGTGGCCGCGCCGAGGGCAAATTCGGTGGCTACCATCGGATCATTTGTGGCTACCGAGCACACTAGGGAGCCTTTGCCCAGGTTGGCCAGCTTCACCGCGTCGGCCACCGTTTTGTAGGGCATCAGCGTGGTCACGGGCCCGAAGGCTTCCACTTCGTGCGAGTCGGTGAAGCGGAACGGGTCGGCGTTCAGCAGCACGATGGGCGACACGAAGGCCCCCACTTTGCAGTCCCCGCCGACGACCTGCACGTTGTCCAGGTCGCCGTACACGATGGGCGTGTTCTTGGCCAGCTGCTGCACTTTTTCGCGCAGGCGCTTGACCTGCTCCATGCCGGCCAGCGCGCCCATGCGCACACCTTCGGCCAGCGGGTGGCCGATGGTGGTCTGCGCCAGGGCCTTGCCGAGGGCAATCTGCACGTCCTCCACCAAGTGCTCGGGCACGATGGCGCGGCGGATGGCGGTGCACTTTTGGCCGGCCTTGGCCGTCATTTCCTTGCGCACCTCCTTGATGAAGAGGTCAAACTCCGGGGTGCCGGGCGCCGCGTCGGGGCCGAGCACGGCGGCGTTCAGCGAGTCGGCCTCCAGGTTGAAGGGCACGGCCTCCTCGATGATGCGCGGGTGGGCCTTGAGCTTGCGGCCGGTTTCGGCCGAGCCGGTGAACGTCACCACGTCCTGGTAGTTGACGTGGTCGAGCAGGCCGATGCCGGAGCCGACGACCAGCTGCAGCGCGCCCTCGGGCAGGATGCCGGACTGGATGATTTCGCGCACCACGGCCTCGGTGAGGTAGGCCGTGGGCACGGCCGGCTTCACGATGGCCGGCATGCCGGCCAGCAGGTTCACGGCAATCTTCTCCAGCATACCCCAGATGGGGAAGTTGTAGGCGTTGATGTGCACGGCCACGCCTTCCTTGGGCACCATCAGGTGCTGGGCCATGAACGTGCCGCCCTTCGACAGCCCGATCGGCTCCCCGTCGACGTAAAACGGCTTGTCGGGGAATTTGCGGCGCAGCGAGGCGTTGGCAAACAGGTTGCCGATGCCGCCCTCGATGTCAATCCAGGAGTCGGCGCGGGTGGCGCCCGAGCGGTAGCTCAGGGTGTAGAACTGCTCCTTTTTTTCGGTCAGGTACAGGGCCAGGGCCTTGAGCATGCGGCCGCGCTCGTGGAAGGTCAGGCGGCGCAGGGCGGGGTTGCCCACGCGGCGGCCGTAATCGAGCATGGCGGCGAAGTCCAGGCCTTCGCCGTCGGCCAGGGCAATGACTTCGCCGGTGGAGGCGTCGTAGAGCTCTTGCTTCTGGCCCGAGCCGGGCATCCAACGGCCCAGGGCGTAGTTTTCGAGGGTGGGAGTCATGGAAGGGGAATGGTAAGAAGGGGCGTGAGCAAATGCAGCCCCTAAAGTAGCGTACCCGCGTTCGATGACCACACCGTCGCCCCAGCCCGTAGCACTTGGGCGGCGGGTCGCCGGGCGGCGGACCACGTGCGGCCGCCTGCTAGCGGCGCGGCCGCGGCGGTTCGGCCCGGCCGGCACCAGCTGTCCAGAGCCGACACCGGTCTTGCCAGCAGTTTCCGTTTTCGTCGATTCTTGCCCGGATTGAGAGCTTGTGTCCGTGTGCTGCGCCAGCTGCCCGGCAGCGCCTATACTGGTCTTTTTGGGCGGTCGGCGGGGCCCGCCGGGCACAACCGATGACATGGGCAGCCGAGCCAGCGCAGGCAGTGACGGCCCCGGGAGTTGTAAGCGGCATTGGCCCGTGCCGTCGTACAATTGCGGCGCAGGCCGGCTCGGCTTTAGGCCGCGGAATGGTAATCTGCGTACTGGTATGCACTCAGTGCCGCCGCTCTTGCCTCCGCCCTCCCGCACCGCCCGACCCAATCTACATGCCCGCCCCCGCTATTCAGGAGACCCGCCCGGATGATCTGCCTGCCTGGCTGCCCTTCGACGAATTGCTGAGCGAAGTGCTCAACGTGTCGTTGACCGGGCTTATTTTCTACCTGCCCGTCTACGACCCGGCCGGATCCGGCGCCATCGTCGATTTCCGCTTCGAATACCTCAACCCCGCCGCCCAGCGCATGATGCGCATGCCGGCCCGGCCCACGCTCACGCACCGGCAGCAGTGGCCCCACAGCGAGGCGCACGGCACCTTTGCCTTTCACCTCGACGCCTACGTGAGCGGCGAGCCGCGCAGCTACGACGTCAATTACCAAGCCGACGGCTACGACAACTACTACCGCCTCACCGCCCGGCGCGCGGGCCCGGGCTTGCTGGTCAGCTTCACCGACACGGCCGACCAGCCCCGCACCCCCGTGGAAATAGCCCTGCGTGAAAGCCAAGCGCGGGAGCAAACGGCCCGGGCCGAGGCTGAAGCCCAGCAGCAACACCTGCAAGACATCCTAAACCAGGCGCCGGTGGCCATTGCCCTGCTCCACGGCCCCGACTACCACATCGTGCTGGCCAACCCCACGGTATGCCAGATTTGGGCCCGCGAGCAGGCCCAGGTCGTCGGCCGGCCGCTGTTTGAGGCCTTGCCCGAGGTGCGGGGCCAGGGGCTGGAACAACTGCTGCTGGGCGTGCTGCACTCCGGCCAGCCGTACGTGGGCACCGAGCTACCCATCCGGCTGCTGCGCCACGGCCGCCTCGAAACGGTGTACTTCAACTTTGTGTACCAGCCCCAGCGCAGCGCCGAGGGTCTGACCACCGGGGTGCTGGTAGTGGCCAGCGACGTCACGGAAACGGTGCTGGCCCGGCGGCGCGTCGAGGAGCAGGAGCACGAAACGTCCCAGCTCAACGAGGAGCTGGCCGCGGCCAACGAGGAAATCCGGGCCAACAACGACGAGCTGGCGCGCAGCCAGTTTGATTTGCAACACTTGAACCAGGAGCTGGAGGCCCGCGTGCAGGAGCGCACTTACGCGGCGTTGGCCCTGCAGGCCGATTTGCTGGCCGCTGCCCAGCGCCAAGCCCAGCAGCGCGAAACGTTCTACCACATCTTCGAGCAGACGCCGGCGTGCATTGCCCTGCTCACCGGGCCCGAGCACCGGTTCGAGTACGTCAACGCGGCGTATCAGCAGCTGTTTCCCGGGCGGCAGCTCGTGGGCCTGCCGCTGCGCGAGGCCCTGCCCGAAACCGAAACGCAGGGCTTTGTGGCCTGGATGGACAAGGTGTACCAAACCGGGGAAACCTTCTTCGGCACCGAGGTGCTGCTCACCGTCGAGCAGCTCGACGGGCAGCCAGCCAAAGACGTGTACTTCACCTTCACCTACCAGGCCTACCGCGAAAACGGGGCCGTGGCCGGCATTTCCATCTTTGCCTACGACGTGACCGAGCAAGTGCTGGCCCGGCGGCAGCGCGAAGCCCAGCAGGCGCAACTGGCCGAGTTGTTCGAGCAGGCGCCGGTGGCCATTGCCGTCTTGCGGGGCCCGGAGCACCGCATCGAGGTGGCCAACCCCTTGGTGGCGCAGATTTGGGGGCGCAGCTCGGCCGAGGTGTTGGGCAAGCCCCTGCTTGAGGCCCTGCCGGAGATGCGCGAGCAAGGCTTCAAGGAGCTGCTCGACCAAGTGGTGGCCAGCGGGCAAGCGTTTGCCGCGCAGGAAGTCACCGCGCTCCTGCCGCGCAACGGGACGGTGCAGTCCGTCTACCTGAATTTTGTTTACCAACCCTTGCGCAACCCCCAGGGCGAAGTCACGGGCGTGGCGGCCGTGGCCGTCGACGTGAGCGAGCAGGTGGCGGCGCGGCGGGCCAGCGAGGCCAGCGCCCGGCAGCTGCGCCTGCTCACCGATGCCCTGCCGGTGCTCATCGGCTACCTCGACCAGGAGCGGTGCTACCAGTTTGCCAACGAAGCGTACCGGACGTGGTTCGACCAAGACCCGGCCGCGCTGCTGGGCAGGCGCGTGCGCGACATCGTGGGCGAGGCGGCCTACGCGGCTACTGCCGGCTACATGGACCGGGCTCTGGCCGGGGAGCGGCTCGACTTCGAGGCGGAAATGCCTTACCGCCCTGGCTTAACCAAGTACATCCGCACGAGCTACGTGCCCGATGTCCGCGACGGGCAGGTGCTGGGCTTCTACACCTTGGTTACCGACATTACCGAGCAGGTGCTGGCCCGCCAGCAGGTGCAGCGCCTCAACGACGAGCTGGCCGCGGCCAACGCCGCCCTGCAGGCCCGCATTACGGAGCTGCGCGGGATGAACGCCCAACTCACGCGCACCAACCAGGACCTGGACAACTTCGTGTACGCCGCCTCGCACGACCTCAAGCAGCCCGTCAACAACCTGGCCGGCTTGCTGGCAGAGCTGCGCCGCAGCGTTAGCTTCGCCGACCCGGCCGAAGAGCAGCTGCTGGTGCCCATGATTCAGGATGCCCTGCACCAGCTCGGCATCACCATCGACGATTTGGCGCTGCTCGGCCAGGCCCAGAAAGCCAGCGAGGCGCCGGCCGAGCCCGTCACGTTGGCCGACCTGACGGAGGAAGTCATCGGCACGCTGGAGCCGCAGATGCGGGCGGCGCGGGCGCGCGTCACCACCGATTTTTCGGCCCGCCCTACGGTGGCTTTTGCCCGCGCCAACCTGCGCACCATTCTGCTCAACCTGGTGGGCAATTCGCTGAAGTACGCCGATCCGGCCCGTCCGGCGCGCATCCACATTTCCGTGTGGGTGGACGAGGGCCAGCCCGTGCTGGTGGTGCAGGACAACGGCCTGGGCTTCGACGCGCAGAAGTACGGCGGGGAGCTGTTTCACCTCTTCCGCCGCTTTCACACCCACACGGCGGGCACCGGCGTGGGGCTGTACTTGGTCAACCGCATCGTGGAGGCCAACGGCGGCCGGATCGAGGTGCAAAGCCAGGAGGGCGCCGGCGCCACCTTCCGCGTGCACCTGGGCCGCGCCTGATGCCGAGGGCTGGGGCTTCAACGCCGAAAATATTGCCACACCCAAGGGCGTCGCGCACTTCCTCAGACGCACACCTGCGCAGCCCCAGGCCCGTAGGCGCGAGGCGGACACCCCGGGCTTTTCGAGGCTGCGGCTGCGCGCGGATGCCGCCGTAGCGGTAGGCGCGTGGCGAGAAAGGCCGTTCGTGCTTATGTTTACTGCCCGCCAACGGCTGGTTTCCCGGCTGCCGCGGCTTTTCTTTTTTCCGCTCGTTTCGCCCCCTGCTGCCACCGCGTCGACGGGGGTTTCATCCGCATGAAGGCACCCCACCGCACCTCCATCACCGACCTGGCCCGGGCCCTGAACCTGTCGCCCTCCACGGTGTCGCGGGCCCTGACGGGCCATCCGCAGGTCAGCGAAGCCACCAAGCAGCGCGTGCGGGAACTGGCCGAGCAACTGCACTTTCAGCCCAACCAGCTAGCGGCGGCCCTGCGCCGGGGCCGCAGCAACACCATCGGCGTGCTGGTGCCCTACATCACGGGGCATTTCTTCCCGGAGGTAGTCAACGGCATTGCCATCGAAGCCAGCCGCACGGGCCACAACGTGATGATCTGCCAGTCGAACGAGGACGTGCAGCAGGAAAAGCGCAACATCGAGCTGCTGATGAACGCGCAGGTGGAAGGCATTCTGGTGTCCCTGGCCAGCACCACCCAGGAGTTTGCCCACTTCGACGCGGTGCGGGCCGCGGGCGTGCCGCTGGTGTTTTTCGACCGCATCGTGGAGGACATGGCCGGGGCGCGCACCAGCGCCGTGGTGCTCGACGACCACGCCGGCGCCTACGAAGCCGTGGCTCACCTGATCGGCCAGGGCTACCGGCGCATTGCCCACTTTTCCGGCCCGCTGCACCTGAACATCCACCGCAACCGCCACCAGGGCTACCGCGACGCCCTGCGTGACCACGGCCTGCCGCTGCGCGAAGAGCTGGTGTTCATTGCCGACCTCAACAAGGAAGCCGGTGCCCAGGGCATGCGCCAGCTGCTGCAGTTGCCCGAGCCGCCCGATGCGGTGTTTTCGTCCAACGACCTGGCCGCCGTGGGCGCCATGCAGGTGCTCAAGTCCCAGGGGTTGCGCATTCCCGAGGACGTAGCGCTGGTGGGCTTCAGCAACGAGGCCTTCACCGCCCTGACCGAGCCCACCATCAGCTCGGTGGACCAGCGCTGCCACCTGATGGGCCGCACGGCCGTGCAGCAGCTGCTGCGCCTGCTCGACGCGCCCGCCGCCGAGCCCCTGCCGCCGGTGGTGCTGACGCCGGAACTGCTGGTGCGCGCCTCCTCGCAGCGGCGGTAGCCGCAAATTGCCCGGCTTTACGCACCGCGGTAGCCAGCCCGATGTCATTCTAAAAGGGTGCACCCGGCAGACCTGCCTGTTGGTTTGAGGGTGGAGGTTCGGGACAAAACCAGGGACTCCGACTAACTGCTCCCGGGGCGGGCCGAATCATTCGTACACAGCAAAACCCGCGGCGCCGACCGGTCGATATACTCGACAGGCCGGCGCCGCGGGTTTCTAAACTGCGGTTTGGCAGCTGCTAGCGGGCCACAGCGGAAGAGCGGCCGGCGGCTGTTACTTGGCTTTGCGGAACAGGTAGCGGGTCATGAAAATACCCTGGCCGGTGGAGCCGCCGCTCTGCAGGGTTTGCGTCAGCGGCGTCACTTGCACCAGGTCCCAGCCCTCGGCCTGCACGTCCTGCAGGGTGCGAATGATGGTTTCTTCGTTGGCGCGCACGTTTTGCATGTTGATGCCCGTCAGGCTGAAGAGGTTTTCCATCTGCGCCTCCTTGGTGCCCTTGAACTCGGGCGTGAAGGTGATGCGCGAACGGCCCAGCCCGCCCGCCACGATGGATTCAATGGTCGTCATCTGCATAAACTGATACGAAACGGCCTTGGACACCTGCGCCATGCTGCGTTGGGGCAGCAGCGGCAGCAGGAGCAATAACAAAGCGGGCAGCAGACGGAGGAAGCGGTGGATGCGCATGGTGGAAACAGAGAAAGGAAGAGTTGAGATTGGGCAAAAGTAGCCGGGGCCGTTGCCCGCCGCAACGCATGATAATGTGAGGTGCCGGGCCACGGCCAGCGCGTTCGGGGCTAGCTCGGCAGTAGCGGCCGCGGGCCTAACAATTCGGTAACACGCTTTCGGCCGGGGCGGTATAAAGCGGCAAGCCCCCTCCCCTATGCCTCCCGCTCTGCACCAATTGCCGGTCTACGCGCCCGGCTCCCGCCGCCTGCACGTGGTCATCGAAACGCCCAAAGGCAGCCGCAACAAGCTGGCCTTCGACCCCGAACTGGGCTTTTTCAAGCTCATGGGCGTGCTGCCCGAAGGCAGTTCCTTCCCCTACGACTTCGGCTTCGTGCCCTCCACCCTGGCCGACGACGGCGACCCGCTCGACGTGCTGCTGCTCATGGACGCGGCCACCTACCCCGGCGTGGTGGTGGAAGCCCGGCTCATCGGCGTGCTGGAAGCCGAGCAGCCCGAGGACGGGCAGCCCCAGCGCAACGACCGGCTGCTGGCCGTAGCCGCCGAGTCGCGCCTGCACCGCCACTTGCACGACCTCGGCGACCTGACGCCCCAGCTGCTGCACGAAATCGAGCACTTTTTCCATTCCTACAACGAGGCCAAGGGCCAGCCGTTCCGCATCGTGCGCCGCAGCGGAAAAAAGCGCGCCGAGGAGCTGGTGCACAAGGCCGCCGCGCAGGCGCAGCCCTAGCAGCCACGGCCATGGAACACGCGCTCAACGAACTCCTCGGGCTGCACGCCAGCTCGCACAACATCACCGCCCTGCAGATGTCGGTGCGGGCGGTGGTCGTGTTTTTCGTGGCGCTGCTGCTGCTACGCTTGGCCGGCAAGCGCACCTTCGGCTCGAACAGCCCCTTCGACGTGGTGCTCAAAATCATCCTCGGCGCCGTGCTGAGCCGGGCCATCGTGGCCGCGTCGCCCTTCGTGGGCACGCTGGTGGCCTCGGCCGTGATGGTGGGCCTGCACCGGCTGCTGGCCATGGCGGCCTACCACAGCCACGCGGTGGGCAAGCTCATCAAGGGCCGCTCCTACGTGCTGGCCGAAAACGGCGCGCTGAACCGGGCCAACATGCAGCACAACAACATCACCGAGCGCGACTTGCACGAGGGCGTGCGCAGCAAAGGCCACACCGACGACCTAACCGAAGTGGAAACCGTGCGGCTGGAGCGCGACGGCGAAATCAGCGTGGTGATGCAGAAGCAAGACCGCCTGCCCTCCTGACGCCCCGAAACGCCACGGGCCCGCAGCGGATGGCTGCGGGCCCGTGGTGCGCGTCCAGAGGGCGGCTTAGTCGCGCTTGGTTTTGAGCAGCTGCCGCAGCGAGGCCAGCTCGTCGCGGAACTTGGCCGCCTGCAGGAAGTCCAGTTCCTTGGCCGCGCCTTCCATCTGCTTTTCTGTCTGCTTGATGAGCTTTTCCAAGTCGGCTTTGCTCATCATGGCCACCACCGGCTCGGCCGCAATGGCCAGCCCGCCGCCGTCCTCGTCGGGGCCGGCGTAGGCCTGGGGCTGCTCCGGGATGCGGTAATCCGACAGCGAGGTTTGCTCCATGATGGCCTCGCGCGACTTGCGCACGGTGCGCGGCGTGATGCCGTGTTCCTCGTTGTAGGCCAGCTGCACGGCGCGGCGGCGGTTCGTCTCGTCCATGGCGCGCTGCATCGAGCCGGTGATACGGTCGGCGTACATGATGACCTTGCCGCGGTCGTTACGGGCGGCGCGGCCCATGGTCTGGATCAGGCTGCGCTGGTCGCGCAGGAAGCCTTCTTTGTCGGCGTCGAGAATGGCCACCAGCGAGACTTCCGGCAAGTCCAAGCCCTCGCGCAGCAGGTTCACGCCGATGAGCACGTCGATTTCGCCCAGGCGCAGCTGCCGCAGGATTTCCACCCGGTCCAGGGTCTTCACGTCCGAGTGCACGTAGCTGACCTTGATGTTGAGGCGCTCCATGTACTTGGTCAGCTCCTCAGCCATGCGCTTGGTGAGCGTGGTGACGAGCACCCGGTCGCCCATTTTCACGCGGTTGTCCACCTCGTCGAGCAGGTCGTCGATTTGGTTGACGCTCGGCCGGATTTCGATTTCGGGGTCAAGCAGGCCCGTCGGGCGGATGATCTGCTCCACCACCACACCGCCGGAGCGTTCCAGCTCGTAGTCGGCCGGCGTGGCCGACACGAACACGGCCTGCCGGAACATGCTTTCGAACTCGTTGAAGGTCAGCGGGCGGTTGTCCATGGCCGAGGGCAGGCGGAAACCATACTCCACCAGCGCGGTTTTGCGGCTACGGTCGCCGCCCCACATGGCCCGTATCTGCGGCATGGTGGCGTGGCTTTCGTCCACCACCAGCAGGTAGTCGTCGGGGAAGTAGTCGAGCAGGCAGAACGGCCGGGCGCCGGGGGCGCGGCGGTCGAAGTAGCGCGAGTAGTTCTCGATGCCCGAGCAGTAGCCCAGCTCCCGGATCATTTCCAAGTCGAATTCCGTCCGTTCCACGATGCGCTTGGCCTCCGAGTCGCGCCCCTCCTTCTCGAAGTAGGCGTGCTGCTGCACCATGTCGAACTGGATTTCCTTGATGGCCTGCTGCAGGGTGTCCTTGCCGGTCACGAACAGGTTGGCCGGGAACAAGGCCACGTCCTTTTCCTCGCCCAGTTTCTTGCCGCTTTCGGGGTCGATGCGGTGCAGCGCCTCGATTTCGTCGCCGAAAAAGTAGATGCGGTAGGCGTAGTCGAGGTAAGCCGGGTAGATGTCCACCGTGTCGCCCTTCACCCGGAAGGTGCCGCGGGTAAACTCCTGCTCGGTGCGCGAGTACAGAATCTGCACGAACTGGTAGAGCAGGGCGTTGCGCGAGAATTTCAGCCCGGGCTTCAGCAGAATCATGTTCTTGCCGAATTCCTCGGGGTTGCCGATGCCGTAGATGCACGACACCGACGCAATAACGATTACGTCGCGCCGCCCCGAGAGCAGGGCCGAAGTCGTGTGCAGGCGCAGCTTCTCGATTTCCTGGTTAATGGCCAGGTCCTTCTCGATGAAGACGTCCGTCGAAGCTATGTAGGCCTCGGGCTGGTAGTAGTCGTAGTAGCTGATGTAGTACTCGACGGAGTTCTGCGGGAAGAACTGCTTGAACTCGCCGTAGAGCTGGGCGGCCAGCGTCTTGTTGTGGGCCAGAATCAGCGCCGGCTTGCCCGTCTGGGCAATGACGTTGGCCATGGTGAACGTCTTGCCGGTGCCGGTGGCGCCGAGCAGTACCTGGGCCGGCTCGCCCGCCTCAATGCCCGCCACGAGCTGGGCAATGGCTTTGGGCTGGTCGCCGGTGGGCTTGAATTCAGAGGTCAGTTGATACTCCATGCGGGGAGAAGTCGGAGAGCGGAAAAGATAACCCTTCTTAACCGCGGGCGGGCGGCTGGGGTTTCCCGCTGCGCAAAGAAACCCGCTGCCGCTTACCGATCAACCGGTGCGGGCGGGCCACCAAAGAAAAACCCCACGACCGGAAACCAGCCGCGGGGTTCGGACCCAGGTGAGTGAATGGGTGAAATCAGAATTATCGATTAGGGAACCAGCTCCGTCTTGCCGCCGCCAAACTCCATGCTGGCCGACAGGCCCAGGGCGTAGGGCCGGGTGCGCTGGCTCCAGCTTTCGGTGGGGTTGGCGTTGAGCGTGGTCAGGCCGGCTTCGGCTTCGGGGCCGAGGTTGAGCTGCCAGCCACCGCCGGCGGGCGAGAAGCGCACCCCGGCGCTGCCGCGGGTGGTAGCCAGCATGCGGCGGTACGAGGAGTCGTCGGCGGTGCTCTGCGTGCCCACGGCGGTGCGGTTGCGCAGGATTACGTTGACGGCGGCGCCCACGGCGGCGTACACGCCCCAGCCCTGCTTGCGGCTTTCGTAGCGCACCTGCACGGGCACGCCCACAGTGGTGAGGTGGTAGCGGCCGGTCTGAAATTTATCGGCGGCCGTGCTGGTGCTGAACATGGTCTGCGGCACTTCGCGGCCGGTGCGGCCCGAAATGACGGCCAGTTCGGCGCCGGTCAGCAGCGTCCAGTGCTTTTTGTCGAGGGGCACGGCCACCCCGAACATGCCGCGCTGGGCCAGGCCCGCCTGCAAGCGGGTGGGCTCTTCGGGCACGGCAGCGCGAGAGGCCACGTTGCTCGGGCCGGGCGTGGGCATGGCGCTAAAGGCCATGCCGCTACCCACCATGCTGCTCACGTTCGGTTCGAAGCGGTGGGCGCCGAAGCTGCCGCGCCAGCGCCACCGGCTGCTGGGCGAAGCTTTTTTGTCCTCTGCCTCGTCGGCGGCGGTTACCTGTGCCGCCAACAGGGCGGGCGTACTCAGCAGGGTCGGCTTTAGCGAATCAGGCGTCCCGGCATTCAGGCCGGTGCGGCGCAGCCGGCTGGCAATGAACTGCAGGGTCTCGGCGTCGGCCGAAACAGCAGCGGTAGTAGCGGCGGCGCTGCGGGCCCCAGTTGTCGTGGCACTGGCCACCGCCGTAGCGCCAGCGGAGCCGGCGGCACCGCGTGGGGCCAGGGCCGGGCCGGCCGGCAACAGCGAACCGCCGTTGGACGCCGGCGCAGCGGCCCCGCCGCCGAAGGTCTGGCGGATAGCGGCCACGGCGCGGTTGAGCAAGCTGGGCTGAACAGCTGAAACAGCCGCCCGGCGGCGGGCTCCAAACGACTCGCGCAGGTTATCCACCGTGCTCGGAGCCTCAGCAGCGTCGACCCGGGCTACGTCCGTAGCGGCGGAGCTACCCAGCTGGCCGGCTGCGCTACCCGAGGCGTCTTGCGTAGCTTCAGAGGAGTCGGTCAAGCCGTTCGTGGCGGCGGCGCGGCCGGAGCCGGCGGCTACCGTAGCGCCGCGGCCGGCTTCAGCCATTGGCTGCGCGGCCTGGCCCAGGCGGGCGGCGGCGCTGCGGGAAGCGGCGTTGCTATCCACCACGGCCGCTACTTCGGTGCCGGGGGCGGGTGCCAGCGCATGTTGCGTTAGCCAGCCCCCGAGGCCCAGGGTAGCCACGGCCGCGGCCGCTGCGGCGGCGCGGCGGTAGCCCACCAACCGGCGGCGGTAGCCTTGGTTTTCGCGCAGCAGCAACTCGTGGTCGAGCCGGTCCCACACGTCGGTGCGGGGCTGCAGCTCCGCCTCGGCCAGCTTCTGGCGGAATAACTCCTCCAGGTTGCCGGTGGGCGGCCGGTGGTCGTTATGGTTATTGGAAACGGGTGTCATTGTAATGCTGGTCGAGTCTTTCAAGCTTGGCTTTCAGAATAGCGCGGGCGCGGGAGTACTGCGACTTGCTGGTACCCTCCGAAATGCCGAGCATCTCGCCAATTTCTTTGTGGCCGTAGCCTTCGATGGCAAACAGGTTGAACACCATGCGGTAGCGCGGGGCCAGGTCCTGAACCATCTTAAGTAACTCCGTGAAGTTGTAGTTGGAGAGAATGAGCTCCTCGTCGGCCACGACTTCCGGGTATTCGTTTTCCGTCACGGCCAGCATGGGGGCGTTGCGGCGGTGCTGGCGCAGGGCGGCGTTGATCATAATGCGCCGAATCCAGAACTCCAGCGGACACTCGCGCCGGAACAGGCGCAGGTTGCTGAACACCGTCACGAAGCCTTCCTGCAACACGTCCTCGGCCTCGAACGTGGTCTGGGAGTAGCGCGAGCAGACGGCCAGCATGCGGCCGGCGTAGCGCGTGTACAGCTCCTTCTGGGCCACGCGGCTGCCGTCGAGGCAGGCGTCGATCAGCTCGGCTTCGCTCCAGCGGCTGGCCGGCGTGAGCGGGCGCGTGGCAGCGGGCGGGGCCACCTCAGCACTTTCGGCCGGCGCCGACATTCCCCCAACCAAACGACCGAGGCTGCCGCCGAAGGCAGCGGCCAGGGCGCTCATATGCGGGCCCGGCGGGAGCGGCCGGGGGCGCCAGTGCCCGGCGCGGCGGCGCGGCGGGAATTGTTAGTAACAGGTAGCGGATGTCTCATGGGCTAAAGGGCCACGAACGAACAAAACGAAGCCGGCCAATTGGCGGCGGTATGGGGATGAGTAGCAGCGGGGCAACTTGGTTGCAAGCTCGGATATTTTTTTGTGTCGGCCCAAGCTCAACCTTGCCGCTGCATTTGGGGTACCTACCCGGGTCGAGCCACGAAGGCCGATGCTTGCTGACCCGTTCTGCGCCTATGAAAACGCTCATCCTATTCTACTCCACGTATGGTCACATCTGGAAAATGGCCGAAGCCGTAGCCGAAGGCACACGCGAAGTCGGCGGCAACGAGGTCAGCATCAAGCGCGTGCCCGAAACCTTGCCCAAGGAGCTACTCGACCAGATCGGGGCCACCGAGGCGCAGAAGGCTTTTGCGCACGTTCCGGTGGCCACGGTGGAAGAGCTGGCCGGTTATGATGCCATCATCCTGGGCGTGCCCACCCGCTACGGCAGCCTGTGCGGGCAAATTCAGTCGTTTCTGGACGCGACCGGGCCGCTGTGGGCCAAGGGCGCGCTGGTGGGCAAAGTCGGCGGGGCCTTCGTGAGCACGGCCACCCAGCACGGCGGCCAGGAAACCACCATTCGCACGGCCCACACGGCGCTGCTGCACCACGGCATGGTCATCGTGGGGCTGCCCTACGCCTGGCAGGGGCAGACGCGCATCGATGAAATAACGGGCGGCTCGCCCTACGGCGCCAGCACCATTGCCGGCGGCAAAGGCGAGCGGCAGCCCAGCGAGAACGAGCTGGCCGGGGCCCGTTACCAGGGCAAGCACACGGCCGAAATTGCCAGCAAGCTGGCGGCTAAATAATCAATCCGGGGAATTGGCCTGTCATCCCAAGGCAGCGCGAAGGACCTTATCCCATCGAAACGAGTCGTTGTAACGAGTATCGTTTTGGTGCGGTAAGGTCCTTCGCTTTGCTCACGATGACATTTCCTGGAGAAACTGAAGCCCCAGACGCTTTTTCACAGTTGATTGTGTGTCCGGATTAAGCCCATGAACGCGTCGCGGTAACTGTCGCCGACGGGGAGCAGGCGGCCGGCAATCTGCACCTTACCGCGCTCCACGTGCTCGATGCGGTTCAGCGCCACCAAGAAGGACTTGTGGATGCGGGCGAAGCGCTGCGGGGGCAGCACCTCCTCCACCCGCCGGAAGGACTGCAGCGTGAGGATTTTGCCGCTTTCGACGGTGTAAATCATTAGGTACTCCTTCATGCCCTCGATGTAGAGGATGTCGTCGAAGGCCACGCGCTGCAGCCGGTGCTCGTTCTTCACGAACATGGCGTCGGCCGCCGCGGGGGCTTCCGCTGGCGCGGCGGCTGGCAGCGCCGCGGCGGGTGCGGCCGGGGCGCGCAGCTTGCCGACGGCCTGCAGAAACCGCTCGAAGGCAATGGGTTTAAGCAGGTAATCGGTGGCCGACAGCTCGTAGCTCTGCACCGCGTACTGGGCATAGGCCGTGGTGAAGACCACGCGCGGGGCCGGCTGCGGCAGCAGCTGCACGAACTGCAAGCCGGTGATGCGCGGCATGTGAATGTCGAGGAAGATGACGTCGACGGGGTGGTCCTGCACGAAGGCCAAGGCCTGTAGCGCGTCGTGAAACTGCCCGCACAGCTCCAGAAACGGCACTTGCGCGCAGTAGCCGGCCAGCACGTCGAGAGCCAGCGGCTCGTCGTCGATGAGTACGCAGCGGAGTTTGCGGCCAGAAAGAGCTTCCATGCGGGAAAGTAGTCAGATCAATGCAACATAGAATTTAAGGCGCGGCTTGCTCCGCTGAATCAGCTTAGCGCCGGGCCAGGCAGCAGCCTGAGGGAAGCACGGTAATGGCCGGGTGGCGTTTCGAGGCGCAGCTCGTGCCGGCCGGGGTAGAGCAGCTCCAGGCGGCGGCGCAGATTCACCAGGCCCACGCCGCCGGAGGCTTCCAGGGCCGCCCCGCCGGGTTCGGGCGCCACGGCGTTGTCGACCACCAACTGCAGGGCGCCGGCCGCGGTCAACTCCAGCCGGATCTGCACGGCGGGGCGGGCGGTCAGGTCGCCGTGCTTGAAGGCGTTTTCGACCAGGGGCAGCAGCAGCATGGGCGCCACCGGCCACTCGGCCGCGGCGGGCAGGCCGGCGTCGTCGAAGAGGATGGCGGCGCCGCCGGTGGCGGGCAGGCGCAGCTGCTGCAGGGCCAGAAAGCTGCGCAGGTGCTGCAGCTCCTGGCTGAGCGGCACGGTATCGGCGGCCGACTCGTAGAGCATGTAACGCATGATTTCGGCCAGGCGCAGCACTGCTTCGGGGGCGCGGTCCGATTTCTGGCTGGCCAAGGCGTAGATGTTGTTGAGCGTGTTGAACAGGAAGTGCGGGTTGACCTGCATTTTCAGCAACGACAGCTCCGTGAGCAGCTGCCGGCGCTCCAGCTCGCGGCGGTTGCGCCGTTCCTGCAGGTAGTCGCCGGTGACTTTCAGGGCCGAGCTGAGAAAGGCCATCATCAGGCCCATCAGGGCGTAGGGCACGGCGAGCTGCAGCAGCGTGGGCTGCTTCATGCTCTTTTCCCAAACGGCCGTGTACACCCAGTGAAAGCTCGCCAGGCGCAGCCCAACGAACAGCGCGAGCAGCAGCACTACGCTCAGGGCGTAGAGCACCACCTGCCCGCGGGCCAGCAGCCGCGGAATCAACTCGCGCCAGTTCAGGTAGAAGATGCCCGCGTACAGCGCATCGGTAACCAAGCTGCGCAGCACTACATTTTGCCACAACTCCCAAGACCGCGCCTCGTCGGAGCTGAGGGTGTGAAGAATCTGCTGAAACTGCAGCGCGTCGGTGAGCAGCAGCACGCCCCAGAGCACGGCGTGGGCCCACAGGGGCACGCGGCGCGAGGTAACGGGTTCGGCCGTCGGCCAGGGAGCGGAGCCAAACAGGGGCGCAACGGCGCGGGCGAGGAGGGTTGGCATGGGTCCAGGGTAAAAGCCCCGGCAAGCTAGGGCGGCGCGGAAGCCAGGTGCGCATTTTTTCAACCAACCCGCCCAGACGGCGCCCCAACCGCCCGCCGTTCGCCGCCAACCGTTGGGCAGCCCGCTGAGGGGCCGAAACGGGGTAATTCGCCACGGCAAAACCGGCGTTCGGCCCAGGGATATAGGGTTTGGTGGATTTGTCGGAATGGAGTCGGAACGGGCCAATACGTTTGCCAGCACTGACGCCTTCTGACCTATGAAAACCAACTCCTTACTCGTCGAGACGCGGGCCCTGTCCTTCGGCTTCGGGCCGCGGCAGGTACTGCACCAGCTCGATCTGCAGGTGCCCGCGGGCAGCATCTACGGCTTCCTGGGCCCGAACGGGGCTGGCAAGAGCACCACGCTGCGCCTGCTGCTGGGTTTGCTGCCCGCCCCCGCCGGCACGGTGCACCTCTTCGGCCACGACCAAGCCCGGCACCGCCTCGCCGCGCTCGGACAGGTGGGCGCCCTCATCGAAATGCCTTCGCTCTACGACCACCTCAGCGGCCGCGACAACCTGGAGGTAACGCGCCGCCTGCGCGGGCTGCCCGCCGGCCGCACCGCCGAAGTGCTGGCCACCGTGGGCCTGAGCGCCGACGCCCACCGCCCCGCCCGCGAGTATTCTCTGGGCATGCGGCAGCGCCTCGGCCTGGCCCTGGCCCTGCTGCCCGATCCGCAACTGCTCATCCTCGACGAGCCCACCAACGGCCTCGACCCGAACGGCATCATCGAAATGCGCGCCTTGCTGCAGACGCTGCAGCGGGAGCACGGCAAAACCATTCTGCTCTCCAGCCACCTCATCAGCGAGATTGAGCGCGTGGCCACCCACGTGGGGGTGCTGCAGCAGGGCCGGCTGGCCTTTCAGGGCAGCGTGGCCGAGCTGCAGCGCCGGCAGCAGGGCCACGCCCAGGTTGTCATCGATACCGACGACGCGGCCCGCTGCCAGCTGCTGCTGCCCGTGGACCTGGGCGGCGCCACCGTGCTCGGCCCGGGGCGGCTGGGCGTGCCCTACCAATCGGCCGAGCAGATGGCTTACCTGGCCCAGCAGCTGGTGCTGGCCGGGCAGCCCGTGTACGCCCTGCACTGCCAGCAGCCCAGCCTGGAGCAAGCCTTCCTGCACCTCACCGAACCCGCCGTAGCCTAATGGAAACCGCCCTGACCTTCGCCCAGCCCGGGCTGCTCACCCAGCTGCGCCGCTCCCTCGCGGCCGACGTGCTCAAGCTCAAGCACACCCCGGCCCTGTGGCTGACTTTGGGCAGCGGGGCGCTGCCGGTGCTGCTCTTCGCCCTGATTTTCTTCTTCAAGGGCCAGTTTATCCTCAAGCCCGGTGAGAACCCCTGGCCGGCCTACATCCTGCAGAGCTGGCAAACGGCCACCGGCCTGCTGCTGCCCCTGTTCGTGGTGCTGCTCAGCAGCTTGGTGCTGCACACCGAAAACAAGGCGCTGGCCTGGAAACACCTCTACGCCCAGCCGCTGAGCCGCGCCGCAGTGTTTGGCAGCAAGCTGCTGGTGCTGCTAGGCCTGAATCTGCTGGCGCAGGTGGTGTACGCGGTGCTGCTCGTGGCGTCGGGCTGGCTGCTGGGCGTGCTGCGCCCCGGCCTGCACTTCGCCGACTTCGCCGCGCCGCTGGGCGCCATCGTGCCGCTGCTCTGGCACACGTTCGTGGCCACGCTCGGCATTTTGGCCCTGCAGTACGTGGCGGCGCTGTGGTGGCGCAGCTTCGCGGCGCCGGTGGCCGTGGGCATGGCCTGCACCATTGTCGCCCTCACGCTGATGCGCTGGGAGTACATCAACTGGGTGCCCTACGCCGCGCCGCTGCTCAGCCTGAAAGCCGTGGGCAAGGGCCTGGCCGTGGGCTGGGCGCTGTCGACCTCGGGGCTGCTGGCCCTAGGCTGGGCCGCCGCCGCGCTGCTGCTGGGCTACGTGCTGCTGGGCTTCCGCCACGAGGGCGCCGCTCGCTGAAGTAGCGCCTATATATCCTGACCACAATTTTGTCTGCCGGAAATGCAACCCCGCCCCGAATCGCCCCGACCCTTGTCCCAAATGCTCCTAGAACGACCGGCCTGTGCTACCGCTTATCACATAATCGAGTGATTGTCTGACGACGAAATCCGCCGGTCCTTTGCCCTGAAATAGACCTGCTTACCGGCGGCCACCCACCGCCACATACCCGCCGCGGGCGCCCAGTATCCGCCGCCCACCTGTTCCGCTTACAGTTCACGGCGCTGCCTCGCCGGAGCCGCTTTCGGCGTCCGGCAGCGCGGCTACTTCCGCAGCCTTTCTGTAGTAGCGTCCCTCCTCCGCCCTCCCTTTATCCATGAAGAATTCCTTACTCCTGCTGCTCGCCTCCGCGGGCTTGCTTGCCACCGAAGCGGCCGCTCAGGCCCCAGCCACCCGCCCCGCCGGCCCCCCGCCCGGCGCGCCCGCCAGCGGCGCGCCCACCGGTGCCCCGGGCGGCGCCAGCCCCAAGGCCACCATCCTGCCCGCGGCCCCGCGCGGCAACGGCCGCATCTCGGGCACCGTGCTCGACGCCTCCACCAAGCAGCCGGTAGAATTTGCCACCGTGGCCCTGCTGCCCGCCACCGGCGAGCAGCCCCTCGACGGGGCCGTGGCCGACGACAAGGGCCGCTTCTCGCTGAAAGGCCTCGCGCCCGGCTCCTACCGGCTGTCCGTGAGCTTTATCGGCTACGGCGCGGTGGTGCAGCCCGTCACGCTGGCCGAGGGCAAAATGAGCGTGGATCTGGGCTCGGTGGCGCTGCAGTCGCAGGCCAAGCAGCTGGGCGAAGTGCAGGTAACGGGCGAGCGGCCCGTGGTGGAAAGCAAGCCCGACCGCCTCGTGTACAACGCCGCCCAAGACAACACCAACAAGGGCGGCACCGCCGCCGATGTGCTGCGCAAGGCCCCGATGGTATCGGTGGACCCGGACGGCAACCTGCAGCTGCGCGGCTCGGGCAACGTGCGCGTGCTCATCAACGGCAAGCCCTCGGCCATCGTGGCCAACGACGTGGCCCAAGCCCTGAAGCAGCTGCCCGGCGACCAGATCAAAAACGTGGAGGTGATTACCAACCCCTCGGCGAAGTACGATTCGGAGGGCTCGGCCGGCATCATCAATATTGTGCTGAAGGAGAATAACCTGCAGGGCGTCAATGGCAACGTCGGCCTGGCGGCGGGCACGCGCAACTCCAACGGCAACTTCAGCCTGAACGCCCGCAAGGGCAAGGTGGGCTTCAACTCGGCCCTGAACGGCTGGGCGTTCTACGCCCCGGGCGTGCAGGCCGTAGACCGCAACACCTACGACCGCGCCGGCAACCTCATCAGCACGCTTACGCAGCGCAACACCGGCCGCGGCGGCGGGGGCGGCGGCAACCTGCGCCTGGGCGTGGACTACGAGCCGGCTCCGAACCACGCGCTGAACCTGACGGTAAACGGCAACCTGTTTCGCAACGGCAACCACGCCGACGTGAGCCAGACCTTCACGCCCGGCAACGACCGCCGCAGCAACTACGACCGGGAGCTGGAACAGAAATTCCGCAACCAGAACTTCGACCTGACCGGCTCCTACACCCGCTCGTTTGGGCAGCAGAGCCGCCGGGAGTGGTCGGTGCTGGCGCAACACTCGCGCAACACCAACCGCCGCGAGTACGACATCGACCAGTTTGACCTCTACCAGGAGCACCTGACGCCCTTCTACCAGGAATCGAGCCTGAACCGGGCGCGCAACGTGGAAACGACCCTGCAGACCGACTACGTGCACCCGCTCTCGGAGAAGCAGACGGTGGAAGTGGGCGCCAAGATGATTCTGCGCGACGTGTACAGCAACTACTCGGTGGACACAGCCGGCACGCGCGGCGTGTTCGGGCAGAACGGCAGCCTGACCAACATCTTCGACTACACCCAAAACGTGACGGCGGGCTACGCCACCTACGCCACGCCGCTGGGCAAGAAGTACAACGTGCGCCTCGGCGGCCGTGTGGAGCGCACCGACATCGAGGGCAACTTCCAGGGCGACGCCGGCCGCTTCACGCTGGACTACACCAACGTGCTGCCCAACGTGAGCCTGACGCGCAACCTCAAGCAGCAGGGCTCCACCATCCGGGCCAGCTACACGCGCCGCATTCAGCGCCCGAGCATCTTCTTCCTAAACCCCTACGTCAACCGCATCGACCCCTTCAACATTCAGCGCGGCAACCCGAGCCTGAATGCGGAGTTTGCCGACAACTACGAGCTGAACTGGAACACCTTCGTGAAGGGCTCGGTGATTAACCTGACCGGCTACGCCCGCATCACCAACAACGCCATCGAGGCCGTGCGCACCACGCGCGACACGCTGGTCAACGGCGTGACGCGGCAGATTCTGACCGGCACCTACGGCAACGTGGCCCGCAACCAGACCTTCGGCCTGAACGCCTTCGGCTCGGTGAAGCCCCTGCCGAAGTGGGACGTGAGCGGCAACGTGAACGTGTCGTACGTGTACCTGAAAAGCCAGGCCCTGCAGACGACCAACTCCGGCCTGATGTACTCGGCCAACATCAACTCGGGCTACAAGTTCGACAAGGGCATCAGCCTGCAGTTCTTCGGCATGCTGAACTCGCGCCGCGTGCAGCTGCAGGGCACGTCTTCGGCCTGGAGCATGTACGCCATCGGGGTGCGCAAGGACCTGTTTAAGGGCAAGGGCGACCTGACGCTGAACGCCGACAACCCGTTCACCAAGTTCCGCCGCCTGGAAAACAACTTCCGCACCCGCTACTTCGACGACCCCTCGCTGGTGCAGTCGGATCAGCGCAACACCACCAACATCTACCAGCGCGGCGTACGTCTGGCCTTCAACTACCGCTTCGGCAAGCTGGAGAACAAGCCCCAGCGCCCGCGCCGCAGCATCCGCAACGACGACCAGAAAGGCGGCGGCGACGGCGGCCAGGGCGGCAACTAACGCGGGTTTAAGGGCACGGTGGTGAGTGAGTGTCCCCCGGCTCGTTTTTTCCCGGCAGCAGGCGTTCCAGTGGGGCGCCTGCTGTTTTTGTTTTCGGGTTAGGCTGCCGGGGCCGGGTAGACCCACCCCAAACGCTTCGACGCGACGACGGCCCCGTTCACACAGCGGCAGGCCTTGCTGGGCGAAACTCCCGGCGGGATGGGGGCCGGCCGGCGCACCTTTGTCATGTCGAACGGGCACAACGGCCCGCGCACCTCTTCCCAACCGCTTTTTCAGCCGCCCTCATGAAAGCCACCGTCCTCGCCCGCCTCGCTTCGCTGTTCCTGGTTGTAGCCCTGCTGCTGCCCTCGCTGGACGCGGCCGCGGCCCGCCCGGCCAACTTCGGCCGTCGCGGCAAGACGGGGATGCACCGCCCGGTGTATAAGAAGTACCAGCCCGGCTGCCGCTGGCTGTTTCAGAAATAATTTTCGCGCCGCCGCAGCTCCAAGGCTGCGCCTACTACCACACCTGCCCCAAAAGCCCACCGGTCCGACACACCGCCGGTGGGCTTTTTTCAGTTGGTGAAGTGGTGAATTGGTGGGTTTGATGGCCTCACGTCACTCACAATTTCCCCACTTCATCATTTTACCCTTGCCAGATGGCCCAGGCGGCTTCGGCTTGTAGGCAGAGCATTTCGAACCCGTTTTGGGCGTGGGCACCCCGCTCCCGGCCGCGGCGCAGAAACTCGGTTTCGCGCGGGTTGTACACCAAGTCGAACAGGTAATGCTGCGGGGTGAGCAGGTGGTACGGGATGTCGGGGCAGGCCTCCACCTGCGGGTAGGTGCCCAGCGGCGTGGTGTTGACGATGAGCGTGTGCTCGGCCAGCAGCTGCGGGGTGAGGTCGGCGTAGGTGAGGCCGCGGCTCATGGGGTCCCGGGATACGAGCCAGTAGCGGATGTCTAGCTCGCGCAGGGCCACTTCCACGGCCTTGGCCGCGCCGCCGGTGCCGAGCACCAGCGCCCCGGCCGCCGCCCCGCGCAGCGGGTAAAAGCGCCGCAGCGAGTCGCGGAAGCCGGCGTAGTCGGTGTTGTGGCCGATGAGCCGGCCTTCGGGCCCAAACTGAACCGTATTCACTGCCCCGACGCGGCCGGCCGAGGGCGCCAGCTCGTCGAGGTAAGGAATGATTTGCTCCTTGTAGGGAATGGTCACGTTCAGGCCGCGCAGCTGCGGATGGGCGGCCAGCAGCGGGGCTAAGTCGCGGATGTCCGCCAGCTCGAAGGCCTCGTAAGTACAATCATCCAGCCCGAGGTGCTCGAACTTGCGCTGGAAGTAGGTGGGCGAAAACGAGTGCGTCAGTGTCCGCCCGATGAGGCCAAATTCCCGGTTCATGCGCCCTTGCTGGTTGGTTTCTAACCCGAACAAACAAAAAAATCCGCCCCGGCCAAAGCGGCTCGGGGCGGACTGCAACTTTCTATTGTCCAAATCCAGTTAGCGCGTGGCCGGCGTGCGGCGCTGCTTGATGAACTCGAACACGGCCGGCAGCAAAGACAGCACGATGATGGCCAGCACCACCAGCGAGAAATTCTTCTGCACGATGGGAATCTGCCCGAAGAAGTAGCCGGCGCCGGTCAGCAGCACCACCCACAGCACCGCGCCCACCAGGTTGTAGGAGAGAAACTTAGTGTAGCTCATGGTGCCCACACCCGCAATGAAGGGCGCGAAGGTGCGGATGATGGGGATAAAGCGGGCCAGGATGATGGTTTTGGCGCCGTGCTTCTCGTAGAACTCCTGGGTGCGCAGCAGATGCTCCCGCTTCAGGAAGCGGTAGTCGCGCCGGAACACCCGCGGCCCGATAAAGTCGCCAATGTGATAATTGAGCGCGTCGCCGAGCACGGCGGCCACCACGAGCAGCAGCATGAGCAGGCCCACGCTGAGCGGGCTGCCGTCGAGGGCGGCCAGCGAGCCGGCGGCAAACAACAGCGAGTCGCCGGGCAGGAAGGGCAGCACCACCACGCCGGTTTCCACGAAGATGATTAGGAACAGGATGGCGTACGTCCAGGTGCCGTACTGCTGCACCAGCTCGGTCAGGTGCTTATCGAGGTGAAGAACGATGTCGACGAAGTCCTTGAGGATTTCCATACGGGCGTGAGGGATTAGCCCGCAAAGCTACGGCCTTGGCGCCAAAGCACACGTAACCAGCCGCCCCCTGCCGCGAAAAGTGGCGCAGGCAGCTCCCGCCGGCGTCCGGTGCTGGCCGGCAGCCGCCCGCTATTCCGCCAGCTTCAGGCCGGGGCGCCCTGACTCCGGCGCGCAGAGCCAAGGCACCAAGCCGCCAACTACAACACGCTGATGGGCACCTTGTGCTCGTCGATGGCCACGAAGGTGAAGGTGCCGGACACCGCGTCGAGGCGCACGTCGGAGTACATTTCCTCGATGTGAATGTCCACCGTCACGTCCAGGCTCTTGGTGCCGATGCGCGAGATGCGGCCGATCAGCTCCACGATGGTGCCGGCCGGAATGGGCATGCGGAAGTTGATGCGGTCCGAGGAAACGGTGACCATGCGCTTGCGGCTGAAGCGGGTGGCGGCAATGAAGGCCACTTCGTCCATGAGCTGCATGGCCGTGCCGCCGAAGAGCGTGTCGTAGTGGTTGGTGGTGTTCGGAAACACGGCCTTGAACAGGCGGGTTTCGGCGGCGGCAATGCGCGGGGCGAGGTCCGGAGTCATGCGGAAAATGGGGTGAAGCCGCAACGGCAGTGGCCGCACGCCTCCCCTACTCCGCCCCCGGCCCACACGGACGCGCCCGCCCCGGCCCGGGCACAGGGGCCCCGGCAGCGGCGGTGCAGCTTCAATTGGCCCGACGGCAGCTCCTGGTCGCGGAAGCGTGCGTCACGTCGTAGGTAGGCAAGTCTCCTGGCTTGTAACGGGGCGGCCGGCCTTCTCGCTTCGGGGCGCGAAGCAATGGCGCGCGGGGGCGGCCCGGACTAGTGTTACTTACAGTTGCGCGTCAGCCCGTGAATCACACACGGTTCCTTTTTCAGCCAGGCCACGAGGCCCGGCACCGTTCTACGGCAATTGCGGATGGCAAAGAACTGCCCGCAAGGTAGCGCCTAGCGCTAAAACAGCCCGTCGAAAAAGAACGTCATCCTGAGGCGCAGCTGAAGGACCTTCCTCGAACCCCGCACCGCCGCGACCTAAGAAGTGCAGATGCTTTTTCGGCAATAGCTACCAACGAAGAAGCGCAGCCACCTCGCCCGGACGATGGGGCGTTGGTGGCTGCGCATTTCGGTTGGTGCGGGGTGCGAGGAAGAACCTTGACTACGTCGACCTTCGGTTCGCTCTGCTCAGGATGACGGTCAAATACAGTTACCGGCTGCCAGCCGCCGTACCGTTGCTCCCCGATGCCGCCACGCGCCAGATGGTGTTGGCGGCGTCGTCGGTGACGAGCAGGGCGCCGTCGGGCGCTACAAAAGTGCCGACGGGGCGGCCGTAGGCTTTTTCGCCGCCGGCCAGGAAACCCGTCAGGAAGTCTTCGGGTGAGCCGCTGGGCTTGCCGCCGCTAAAGGGCACGAAGACCACCTTATAGCCCGAGTAGGCCGAGCGGTTCCAGGAGCCGTGCTGCCCGATGAAGGCGCCGCCCTGGTACTTGCCGGGAAAGGCCTTGGCGTCGTAGAAGGCGAGGCCGAGCGAGGCGGTGTGCGGGCCCAGCGGCACCTCTGGCACGATGGTTTTCTGCACCAGATCGGGCCGCTCGCCCTGGCGACGCGGGTCTTCGTGCGGGCCGAAGTAGGCGTAGGGCCAGCCGTAGAAGCCGCCTTCCCGCACGCTGGTCAGGTAGTCGGGCACGAGGTCGTCGCCCAGCTCGTCGCGCTCGTTGACGGCCGTCCAGAGCTGCTTGGTCTGCGGATTCCAAGCCATGCCCACGGGGTTGCGCAGGCCGCTGGCGTACACCTGCTCCCCTGAGCCGTCGGGGTTGATGCGCAGGATGTTGGCCCGGCGGATTTCGTTGGCGGGGCCGTGCTCCTGCACGTTGGAGCCCGAGCCCACCGACACGTAAATCTGCTTGCCGTCGGGCCCGGCCAGCAGGTTGCGGGTCCAGTGGTTGTTGTAGCCGCCCTTGGGCAGGGTCATGATTTTCTGCCCCTGGCCGCTGAGCTTGGTCTGCCCGGCCTTGTAGGGGAAACGCAGCACGCCGTCGGTGTTGGCCACGTAGAAATAGTCGCCGAGCAGCAGCATGCCGAAGGGCTGGCGGAGGCCGTTGGCGGCGGTCAGGAAGGTTTCGCGCAGCTCGGGCTGCCCGTCCTGGTTGGCGTCGCGCAGCAGGGTAATGCGGTTGGCGCTGCTCTCGCGCAGGGCACGCGACTTGTCCAGCTTCAGTTCGGCGGCAATTTCCTTCTTGAGCCCCATCGGGACGGTGCTGGCTTCGGCCACCAGCACGTCGCCGTTGGGCAGTACGTACAGCCAGCGCGGGCTCTCGAAGCCGTCGGCGTACTTGGTGACGGTGAAGCCGGCCGGGGCCACAGGCGTTTTGCCCGCGGGCCAGTCGATGATGTCGACGCGCTTGGTGACGGACTTGGTGGCGTTAGGCGGGGGCAATTGCACGCTGGTGCCGGTGGCGGCCGCCGTGTCGGCGGTGGCGGGGGGCGGCGTGGGGGGCGCGGCGGTATCGGCGGTTTTGGCGTTCTGATTGCAGGCCGCCAGCAGCGTGAGGGCGGCGGGCAGCAGCAGCGGCAACTTTTTCATGAAGGACAACTGGCAGGTGTACCTGTCTTCTTACTGCCGAACAGCCGCAGGGTTGCCGGCGGCGAGTCAGCGGGTCGTCAACCCTACTTCCCGAGCAGTCGGCGCAGGGTTTCCGCCACCACAAACCGCTGCTCTTTCCCATCGGCCAGGCGGGAATAGGCGTAAACCGGCAGGTAGTCTTCGTCCCAGAACGCCACGTTGTGCCGGTAATGGCCCACATCCACGCTGTAAACCTGCCCGCAGTCGTCCAACGAGACGCTCACCATCGGGTACTCGCCCGCCGTCGGTACCGGGCGCGAGTACTCCAGCTTGAAGTAGATGTTGTCCTGCCGGTTGTGGCGGTACGCAGGGCAGCAGTAGCGCAGCGTATCGGCCCGCAACCCATCCAGCACCGCGGCCAAGCCAGTAGCGGAATCGACCCGCGCTGATTCGGCCGTGAGCGGCCCGGGACAGTCCAGGTTGTGGCCCCTGCTCATCTCGACGCCCACTTCGTAGGGCCGACCGAGCGCCCGCGTCACTTCTTCGACGCTCATGCCGGCCCGCACGCGCTGCAGGCCCGCCGCGGTTACACCGGGCGCTACATCCCGCCGCAGCCCCAACCGCTCCACCTCCCGCGCCGCCACATAAGCGCTGCCGCCGAGGAACAGCACCAGAATGCCAACTGCGCCCGCGCTGACAAGAAACGCTTGCACCAACAACCGGCCCAGAAATCGGACTACCTGCAGCAGCGACATAGTGCAAAGGTATTGATAGTGCCCCTACTGGTTACTTGGTTTTCAACAGAAAGCGGGCCGGTACTTCGAAGCGCTTTTTCCAGCTGGCCTCGCTGTGGGCCGCACCTTCGTACTTGCGCGTCAGCCAGTCCTTTTCGGTGTAGCCCTTGGCTTGCAGCAGGCTGTCGATGCGGCGCTGGTGGCCCTCGTAGCGCGCATCGAGCGTGGCGGTGCCAAAGTCGAAATACAGGCGCGGACGCCGGCCCTTGCGGGGCAGGTGCTCGTTGAGGTAGCGCAGGTAAGCGGTAGTGAATTCCGGAGTGTTGTCCTGCAGGCTCAGCGGCCAGTGCGTGGACAGGCAGGCCGCCCCGCCGAATACCTGGGGGTACTCCACCGCGGCGTAGAGCGAAATCAGCCCGCCCATGCTGCTGCCGCTGATAAACGTGCTGGTGCGCCGCGTGTCGGTCTGGTAGTGCCCGTCGACGTATGGTTTCAGCTCCTGCACCAGAAAGCGCAGGTACTCGTCGGACAGCGGCGGGCCGGGCAGCAGGCCCTCCTGCGCCAGCTGCGCCTTGCGGGCGGCGCTCAGCTGCTGGTAAGGCTTGGCCGGGCAATACTCGCGGAAGCGCCGGTCGGTGTTCCACACGCCCACCACGATGACGTCGGCGCGCACCGCGCCGCGCTGCTGCAGCCGGGCCAGCGTGCTGTCGACTTCCCAAGCCACGCCGCCGTAGCTGCTGGCCGGGTGGAAGAGGTTCTGGCCGTCGTGCATGTAGAGCACGGCGTAGCGGCGGCCGGGCCGGGGGTAGTCGGCGGGCAGCCACACGTCCACGTGCCGCGGCTTCACGAATTTCGACGGGAAATCGGCCAGGTGCTCCACCCGGCCCGGGTCGCGCGGGCCGTCGGCGCGAAACGCGAGCAGGCCGAGCGTGAGGACGAGTGTTAGCAGACGCGAACCGGGCATGGGGCCAAGCGTGGTGTAAGGTTTACGTAGGCAGAAGCGTGCCGAGCACGACACTCGCCCGCGCCTGGTGGCAGCAACGCGCTGCTCGACAAAGCATTGTCTGACAGCTGTTCGCGCCGTTTACGTTGCATCGCGCGGGGCCAGCAACGAATAAATGGCCGAATCGATAAACTGCCCGCGGAAGTGGTAGTTCTCGCGAAAGTAGGCCTCGCGCACGAAGCCCTGCCGCTCCAACAGCTTGATCGACGCCTCGTTTTGCGGGTTGACGTTGCCTTCGATGCTGTGCAGCCGCAGCTGTTCGAAACCGTAGCGGCACACGGCGGCCAGGGCCTCGCTCATCAGCCCTTGCCCCCAGGCGGCCGGGTGCAGCGTGTAGCCGATTTCGCCGCGGTGGTGCTCGGCGTCCAGGCGCCACAGCCCGCAGGTGCCAATCATTTGCTCCTCCTCGCCGAGGCGGGCCAGCGCCCAGGTAATACCCCGGTTTTCGCTTAGCCCGGCGTCGACCAAGCCCACGAAGGTTTCGGCATCGGCCAGGCTGGCGGCCGGTTCCCGGTCGAGGTAGCGCATGGTGGCCGGATCAGACCGCAGAAACAGCACCGTCGGCGCGTCGGCCAGGGTGATGCGGCGCAGCAGCAGCCGCGGCGTGCGCAGTTCGGTAAAAGGTGAGAGTTGGAAGTGCAGCATAAGGGGATATAGCTACGGGCAGGAAAATGCGCGGACGCAATAGGTACAGCGGGACTTACTCGGCAGCGGCCAGCAATTCCACCCCGCCGCGCAAGTCCATCAGAAAGCAGCGGACCTGCAGCGGGTACTGCGGACGGGCCTCGCTCCAGGCGCGGATTTTATCGGCCAGCCGCTGGGCGTACTGGTTGTGCAGGGCGTACTCGGCCGCGTGGTCGTGGACCGAGTCGCCGAAAGCGCCTTCGTCGCCCAGAAACACCCGGTAGGCGCCACAATTGCGGTGCTCCAGGATGTACACGTCGCGCACGTCGTGCAGCTGGCAGGCCACTTCCAGGTGCTCGAACAGGGCTTGGTCCCAGTGCTCATTGTGCGCCGCGCCCAAGGCCGCTCCGGCCAAGATGAACTGGTCGTAGCGGTTGGTGAGGTTGTCGTGTTCCATGAAGTGCACGATGTCGTCGAGCAGGCGCAAGTCCATGCAGCTCAGCAGCAACACGTTGCCGCGGGCCGGCGGGTACGTAGGGTAATGACGATGAGGCATGGCGCAAAGGTAGCAGCAGCGGCCTTGTATGGCAGCCCGTTGCCGCGGCCATGGCTACCGCGCAGCTTTTCTCGCAACTCCACTGCCGGGCTCCGCCCAAAGCTCACCCGGCCGCGGTGTGTTCTGCTACTGCTTAAGCAGCATCACCCGGACGCCCGGTGCGTTGCACAGCTCCAGGCAATACCGGCCGGGCGGCAGTGCGGTGGCCGGTACCTGGCTTTGGACCGAACTGATCTGGCCTTGCCCCACCACGCGGCCGAGCTGGTCGAGCAGGCGGTAAGGGCCCTGGTAGCTGGGTTGCACGCGCCAGGCCGTCGTGGCCGGGTTCGGGTAGGCTTCCAGCGCCACGCGGCGGGCCGGCGCCGCTGCCGCCAGCGGCAGGCCTTGCGAAGCGCCGTAGTAATTCACGCGGCGGTTGCCGCTGCTGCGTGATTCTACCTGCACCCACCAGTACCGCCACGCACCGGCTACCGCCATGCGCACCACGACAAAGCCCGGCACGCCGTCGCGGAAAAACCCGCGGCCGCCGGTCCCGCCGTTGCCGGTGACTTCGTAATCGACGTAACCGGTGCTGCCCCAGCGGATGCCGTTGCGGATCAGCTGCCCGGCCTGAAATCGTTTCGCGCTGTCAAACTCCACCGAATCGGTGGCCAGTTCCACCGCCGCGTTTCGGGTACTCACCGTGAATGTGCGCAGCGTGGGTGCGCCCGCGCCCGCGGCGGCAGTGTACACGTTGGAGAATCCCACATCCGCTGTGCCGTCGCCATTCAAATCCAACGGGAACGTTTCGGTAAACGAGGTGGACCCGTAAATCGGTGACTGCCAGTTTATGGGCGTGGTCGGCGCACCGGCGGGCTGCACCGTTTGGCCGACGGCTATTTCCGCCACCAGCAACAGGGCGGGAGTCAAGTACCAGTGGTTCATAGCAATGGCGGTAGGCTGCACTGAAGGTAGAGCATTTTCGCCCGGCTTGGTTCCGAAAGCACGCAAGCCCTGACCGGAACGACCAGGGCTTGCGTGCTTTCGGGGTCAGCGTGCTTGTTAGCCGCGCGGCATCGAGGTACCCGGCTTGGCGCCCGGCTTCTCAGTAGGCTTGAACATGGGGTCGACCGCGTCCATGTCGAGGAAGTGCGAGAACGTGTCGCCGCGCAAACCCAGGCGGATGGTTTCGAGCGAAATAACCTCGTTCGGGGCGATGTTGCCCAGGTTTACGTTGGCGCCGAGCATCTTGATAAACCACACCTGCTGGGCTTTCTGCGGGGCTTCCCAAAGGATTTTCTCGAAGGGAATCTGGGTCAGGATTTCTTCCACCAAACCCGAGCGCACTTCGCCCGTGGAGCGGAACAAGCCCACGTTGCCGGCTTCGCGGGCCTCGCCGATAACCTTGATGGCGCCGGCTTCCAGCTCGGTGCGCATCTGGGCAATCCACTTGTAGGGCGGAATAATCTTCTCCGCGTCCTTGGAGCCCACTTCCGACAGCACCTTCACGTCCTGGGACAGGGTGCGGATAAACTCCAGTTTCCGGTCGTGGTCCAGCTCGATGGAGCCGTCCGACACCTCGGCGTACTCCATGCCGTATTGGTCGAGCAGGCGGCGGTAGTCGTCGAACTGGTTGCGGATGATGAAAGCTTCGAACAAGGTGCCGCCGAAGTACACCGGAATGCCCGCGGCCTTGTAGGCGTCGAGCTTGCGCTGCAGGTTGCTGGTCACGTACGACGTGGCCCAGCCCAGCTTCACGATGTCGGTGTAGTCGGCCCCAACTTCCAGGAAGTCCTCGACTTCGCGCACGCTCAGGCCCTTGTCCATAACCATGGTAAAGCCTTGTTCGCGCGGTTTCTGGGTGCGTTCGGGGATTTGCGAGAGGGTGTAGTTCATCTGATGAAGGTGGTCAAATGGGGCAAACGGCGGCGGGGCAGTACCTGCAGCAGCGGCAAAAAAAGAGTGGCCGCCGGGCGCCGAAGCCCCGACAGCCACTGCTGTTTTCAGTCCGTTAACAAGGCAGCCATTCAGCCATTTACTTCCGGTATTGCTCGATCAAGCGGGTGAGGGCGCGCTGCTGCTCCAGCTCCGGAAAGAACTCGAAGAGCAGGCGGTGCTTGTCGAAGTCCAAAAGTAGGGCATTTTCGAGTACCTCGTACGCCTGGCGGTAGCGGCCGGCGGCCAACTGGTAGGCGCAGAGGCGGTAGAGCAACTCCGCGTCTTCGGGCAGCAGCTCGGTGGCCGTCTTCATCAGGTCGATGGCCGCGTCGTAGTTGCCCTGCTCGTAGAGGATGGCGCTCCAGTTGATCCAGCCCTCGGGCATGTCGGGCTGCACCTCGGTGGCTTTTTCGTAGGCTTCCAGCGCCGACACGATATTACCTACTTGGTACTCGGCCCCGGCCAGGGCCACCCAGTACTCTCCGCTTTCGGCGTAGAGGCTCACGGCCTTGCGGTAGTAGTGAATGGCCTGAAACCAGTGCTCCTGCGCGTCCAGAATCACGCCGATGCCAAACCAGGCCTCGTCCATTTCCGGGTCGAGGTCCAGGGCCTTCTGGTAGTGGCGGCGCGAGAGGTCCCACTGGCGCAGCTTCTCGTAGCACTCCCCGATGTTGCAGAGGGCCTCGGCCGTCGGCTCGCCCTCGGGGTAGCTGAGCTGAAACTCGTCGATGGCGCGCTGGTACTCCTCCATGCTCACAAAGCAGCTGGCCAGGTAGGCGTGCGCCTCGTAGAATTTCGGGTCGATGACGATGGCGTAGTCGAAGGCCTGGGCGGCGTTGCCATACTGCACGGCCTTGTAGTAGGCCTGCCCGAGGTTGTACCAAGCAATGGTCGAGTACGGGTCCTCGTCGGTGAAGCGGCGGAAAAACTCCAGGTTGCTATCCAGGCGGCCCGACACTTCCAAGCAGTACAGCAGCTCCTGCACGGCCGCGTCGTTGTCGGGGTTGAGCTTGAGGCTCTGCTTGTAGTTGCGGGCGGCGCTCTTAAACTTCTGCCACTGCTGGTAGGCTAGGCCGAGGTTGAAGTAGATGTCGTCGCGGTCGGGGGCGCGCTCCACACCCTGCTGGAAGTAGGCTACGGCCGCCGGGTAGTCGCCCTGCTGCGTCGAAACGATGCCGCGGGTTACGGCCACGTCGGCATTATCCGGGTCGCGCTCGGCCACCTCGTCGATTTGCTTGAGCGCCTCGGGGTATTGCCCGCGCATGGCCAGCACCTGGGCCCGGTCGATCAGCAGCTCGGTGCTGAAGGGGTACTGGGCCACGGCCGCCTCGCAGGCCTGCAAGGCTTTGTCAAATTGCGCGGATTGGGTATAGTGGTCGATAATGCTTTCAAAATCGGCCAGATCAAAAAACGCCGGTTCGCCGTCAGCCAGCATGCGCTCAAAACGCTGCACCGTGGCCAACACCTCATCCCGTTCCTCAGACTGTTCGTTCATTCTCAATATAATCAGCAACGGCCGCGGCAGCCAGGGCCGACGCGTCCTTCCTCTGTACGGCGCCGCCCGCTTTTTGTGGACGGCCCCTAGGGTACTACAACCCCGCGCACCGGTTCGGAGTTCGGCCCGGCGGCCAGGGCCGAGCAAGCCCAGCGGATGGTTTCCTCAATTGGGCGGAAGCGCAGGCCGGTAGCCCGCTGCACCTTCTCGGCTTGGTACACCACGGGACGCCGCCCGGCGCGGGCGGTGTCCTTGGTGATGAGCGGCCGGGAGCCGCTGACCAGGCTGCGCAGGTGCTCCAGCCGCCAAATGGCTTCGGCGGCCCAATCGGGCACCTGCACCGTCGGGGGCTTCTTGCCGAAACAGGCCGCAGCCTGCCGGAAAAACTCCCCCAGCGGCAGCGCGCCGGCGCTCAGAATGTACCGCTCGCCCGTCCCAGCAAGGTCCAAGGTCAGCCGCAGCATGGCCTCCACCACGTCGCGTACATCTACAAAATTAACCTTTCCCGGCGTGTAAAACGAATGCTGCTGGTGGGCGTAGCGAAATAGCCGCGTGCTGCTCCGCTCCCAGTCGGTGGCGCCCAGGATTACCGAGGGATTCACAATGACCGCTGACAGCCCTTCAGCCATGCCGCGCCACACCTCCGTCTCGCCCAAGTACTTGCTGGTGGCGTAGTGCCCGTGGGCCGCGCCCAGGTCCCACTTGGCGTTTTCGTCCAGCTCGGGCCCGGTGGCCGTTTCGGGCAGCCCGCCCAGCGCCGCTACCGACGACACGTAGCACAGCCGCACGCCCGGCCGGGCCAGGCAAGCATCCACCACGACGGCGGTGCCTTCCACGTTCACCTGCCGCAGCAGCTCGGCGTCCTGCGGGGCGTAGGAAACGAGGCCGGCGCAGTGAAACACGTGCGTGACGCCGGCCAGGGCCTCGCGCAGCACGCCGGAGTCGCGCAGGTCGCCTTCCACCCATTCCACCCGCTCGTGGCCGGGCACGTGCCGGGGCACGGCTTGGCGGTACAGCGCCCGCACGCTCAGCCCCCGGGCCAGCAGGGCCGGAATCAGGTAAGAACCCACAAGGCCGCTGCCGCCGGTAACGAAGATCATGGCAGGAATAGGTAAACTGGCAACTGGTTAACAGGCTAGGCGTGCGGGCATCGGCACGATTGGCGGGTCAACCAGGTCGCCATTTGACAATTTACAGCTCCGCGTTGCGCAGCGGCAACTGCAACAGTTTGGGCAGGTACTCGCTGCTGAGCACGCGGTCGAGCGAGGACATGTGCTTGAGGTTGTGCGCGTCGGTACCCGCGAAGTCGACCAGGCCGGCGTCGATGAGCTTCTCGGCCACGCGCTTGGCGCCGCTGGAATAGTAGCCCACCAAGGAATTGAGGTTGACTTGCAGCAGGGCGCCGTTTTCGCGGATTTTTTCCAGCTCCGGGAAGCGGCCGTAGAGGTAGGTGTAGCGCTCCGGATGGGCCAGCACCGGCTGGTAGCCCGCGGCCTTCAGCCCAAACACCGCTTCCTGCAGGTTAAACGGCTCGTTGATGTACGACGTCTCGAAGAGCAGGTAGCGCTTGTCGCCACCGAAGCTGAGCAGCTCCTCCCCCGTTTCCAGCCGCCGCATGAAGAACTCGTCGAGGTAGTACTCGGCCGCGCAGTGCAGCTCCACATCGATGCCGGCCGCCGTGGCGGCGTGCTGCAGCTGAGCCAACGCGCCGCGCACGCCCTCGGGCGTGTTGCGGTAAAAGTCGCCCATGATGTGGGGCGTCATCACCAGCTTGCGGTAGCCCAGCGTCTGCATCAGCCGCAGCAGTTCCAGCGACTGTTCCACGGTTTCGGCCCCGTCGTCGAGGCCCGGCAGCAGGTGGGAGTGCATATCGGTGCCCAGCCCGGCCAGCGAAGCCGGCACTACGGCCGCACTCCGACCGAAAAGCTTTTGGAAAAAGGAAGCCATAGAGGCGGCAACTTACGAAAAGCGGCGGCGCAGACGCGCCAGCAGCCCCGTAGGTGCTTTGGTTTCCTCGTAGTAGCCGTAGCCGGTGCCGTAGCCGTACCCGTAGCCGTAGCCATATCCGTAGCCGTAGCCATACATGCCACCGGCCTGGGCGTCGTTGAGGATGGTGGTCAGCTTGCCGAAGCCGCTGCCGCGCACCAGCTTGTTGATGTTCTTGAGGAAGGCCTTCTTGGAATAGCCGGCGCGCACGATGTAAATCGGCACGTCCACCTTGCGCATGATGAGCACGCCGTCGGTTACCAGACCCACCGGCGGGGTGTCAATGATAATGACGTCGTAGGTACGCTTAAGCTCTTCCAGCATCTGGTCGAACTGCGGATGTAGAATCAGTTCCGAGGGGTTAGGCGGGGTCGGACCGGCCGAAATAAAGTCCAGCGACGGAATGCTGGTGCGCTGAATGCACTCCTGCACCGTGTGCCGGTCAATCAGGATGGTGCTGACGCCCTTGGTATTTTCCGCGTCGAAGGCCAAGTTCACCTTCGGCTTGCGCATGTCCAGGTCGATGATGATGACGCGCTGCTCGGAGAGGGCAATGATACCGCCCAGGTTGACGGCCACGAAAGTTTTGCCCTCACCCGAAATGGTCGACGTCACCGAAATCAGGCGCTTCTGCCGGGAGTTGGCCACGAACTCCAGGTTGGTTCGAATGGAGCGAATGGCTTCGGATATGGCTGATTTGGGGTTTTTATCCACAATCAGCTTCGACACGGACAGCTTTTCCTTGTCGTAGGACGGCACCACGCCCAGCACCGGCGCCACGGTGTTGCGCTCCAGTTCGCGGATGCTCGTCACGGTGTTGTGCAGCAGGTAACGCCCGGCCACCAAGCCCAGGCCCAACACGGCACCAATGGCCAAGCCGATGGCGTACACCATCATCTTCTGCGGGGAAATCGGCACGCCCGGCAGGCTGGCCGGCGACAGAATCTGCAGGTCGGCAATGGTACCGGCTTTCTGAATACCGAAGTCGACTTTTTTCTGCATCAACAGCATGTAAGAGCTGACGTACAGCTCCACCGGTCGGCGCAGGCGGGCCAGTTCGGTTTCCTTACCAGGCAAAGCCTGCAACTCGCCGGCCAATTGCTGCTGCTGCCGGGTCAACGCATTCAGTTCGTCGTTGGTGAGCTTCAGCGTTTGCTGCAGCAAGCGGCGGATGCTGCGCTTGGTAAACGCCAGTTGGTTTTGGCGAATCTGCACGGCCGTGGTGGTGGGCTGGTACGACTGCAGCACCTGCCGCAACTCGCGCTGCTGCTCGTTGAGCACGCCCAGCTGCTGGCTGATTTGCGGGTCCTGCAGCACGGCCAGCCCCGGAATGCTTTCTTCCACGGTCAGGTCGTCGCTGTTCACCAAGCGTTCCTGTTCCACTACCCGAGCCAAGTCCTGCAGCACGCCCTGGCGCCGCTGGATTTCCTCCCGCTTCTTGGCCAGCTCCTGCATCTGGGTGGTAATGGTGCCCAGGTCGCCCTTGGCATCGTAGGTGCGGTTGCGCTTGACGGCGGCCTGCAGGGCGTCTTCGGCTTTTTGCAGCGAATCCCGGTTGCCGTTGAGCTGGCTGTCCAAGAACGACATGGACTGCTGGGTGCTCTGGGAATTGCGGGCCAGCTTTACGTCCAGGTACACCGAGTCAATCTTGTTGACGATGTCGCGCGCTTTGGCCGGGGTGTAGTCGGTAAAGGCAATGCCGATGGTGTTGGCGTCCGGGTTGATGATGCTGACCACCAGGTTTTGCGCCAGGTAGCTGTTGATGGCTTCCGGCGTATTGATAACAAAGAAGTACTTGGTATCCGGCGTCTGCTCGTTGAAGAAGCGGGTGCGCGTCAAGGTGAGGGTAAAGCCCGGCGTGGTGACGGGTTCCCCGAAACGGTACTCCTTGCCCTGCTCCGCCTGGCCCTGGGCGTAGCTCAACCGGAACCGGTCCTGATCGAGCACTTCCACGTTGAATTTCTGCCCAAACTGCACCGGCTCCAGCACCTTGTAGTCCACCCGAAACGGCGCCGTGCGGTACAGCTCCGTCTCCAGCACCGTGCCCTCGGTGTAGTAATTCACGTCGAGTTCCAGAGAGTCGCGCAACCGACTGTATATCAGATCCGACTGGATTAACTCTACTTCCCCCGACAGCTTGCTGATGCCTTGTTGGCCGGCTTGGGCGCCGGCGGCCAGCAGGCCCAGGTCCCCGGCCTGCTGCTTCTCGTCAATCTTGATGGTGGAGGACGAGCGGTACAGCGGTTTGGTGTAGCGCAAATAGCTCCAGCTGGCGGCCAAGCCAATCAGCACCAGCAAAATCATCCACGGCAGACTGCGCCGCGTCACCGATAGCAGTAGCGGCAGGTCGAACCCTCCCCCTACCGACTCATCGTCGGCCTCGGCTGCGGGCGCCGCCGGCGCCGCGCCGCCACTGGTGGCGTTTCGGATGAGTTCTTCCAGTTCGGCGTTTTCGTTAACGGCCATCTAGGTCAGGTATGCGATGCAAAGAGAAAGACTTCCGAACTACTCAGTTTGAGTTATACCGGATGATGGTGATGATCAGGGCGGCGGTATTGAGCACCAAGCCCGCCAAGCCCAGTACGGGCGCCGCGTCGTTGAGCGAGTCGTAGAACGGACGCCGCACCGGTTCGATGTATACGATGTCGTTGGGTTCCATTTGCAGGTTGGCCCGACGCATGCCGGCAATGGTCGTCAGGTCGACGATTTCCACCTGCGGATTCTTCAGGTCGCCGCGGATGATGCGCACGTTGGACACGTTACCCCCCGAGCGGTACAGGGAGCCCGCCCCGCCGGCGGCGCCGTCGACGCCCCCGGCCGCGGCCAGTACTTCCAGCAGGTTCATGTTATCGTTGACCAGCGGCACAATTTTGCCGCCGGGCGAGCCGAGCACCACCACCCGGTTGTTGGTGACGCGGGTGGTCACAAACACGCCCTTGTAAAATTCGCTGTAGCGCACCTGCAGCAGGCTGTCGGCCTGCATCAGCGTCAGGCCCTGCACGCGCACGCGGTTGACCAGCGGCAGCTTCACGTAGCCGTCGGTCTGTACCAGGAATTCCGATTCCCCGGCCGCCGACGAGCTGGTGCCCGCGCCACCGCCCTGCCCGCCCACGTTGCTTAGCGTCCGGCTACCGTTGGCGCCGGTGGAGAGCAAGCCCGCCGGATTACCGAAACGGAGCTCCCCGTTCGGGTCGATAATTCGCTCACCGCTATTGGTATACACCCGCACGGCCAGTAAATCGTTGTTCTGGATGGTATAGTTCCGATTGGCCCGGTTGACGGCCCGCCGCACCTTGGCCGTATCCATCTGACCCTCCGCGTTCATTTTGAACATAACCCGCTGGTTGTAAATCTTCTTGGAGCAGGAAGAAAGACCCAGTACGACGAGTAAGCACGGCAGCCAGAGCTGGCGCAGGCAACGGAAAGCAGGTAGATGCATGCAGGCTTAGATGAGCCGAAGAAAGAGGGAAACGGACCGCAACTGTGTACGAGCCGGAAAGGTCAGAACGCTTAAAAAACCTTCAAAGTAACTCAATCCGTGGGCGCTTTCAAAATTGGGGCCGCCCGGGCAGTGGCTGGCAGCCGCCAAAATGCGTACCTTAGCCCGACCCAAACGAGCGTTTGTTTTTCTCGTTCTGCTCTTCCCATCATTCCCACCAACCCCTTTTTACTGCCATGGAACTGGTAGCTACTGAAAATCAGACGATGATTGCCCAGATGGTGCGCGACTTCGGCGCGGCCCACATCAAGCCCCGCATGCGGGAATGGGACGACACCCAGGAATTTCCAGTGGAGGTGTTCCACAAGCTCGGTGAACTGGGGCTGATGGGCGTGCTGGTGCCCACCGAGTACGGCGGCGCCGGCTTCGGCTACGTGGAGTACGTGACGGCCATTGCCGAGCTGTCGAAAATTGACCCGAGCATCGGCCTCTCGATGGCGGCGCACAACTCGCTGTGCACCGGCCACATACTGCAGCACGCTTCCGAGGAGCAAAAAGCCAAGTACCTGCCCAAACTCGCCTCGGGCGAGTGGATCGGCGCCTGGGGCCTGACCGAGCCCAACACCGGCTCCGACGCGGGCAACATGCGCACCACCGCCGTGCTCGACGGTGACCATTACGTGCTCAACGGTGCGAAGAACTTCATCACCCACGGCAAGTCGGGCAACGTGGCCGTGGTCATTGCCCGCACCGGCGAAGTGGGCGACTCGCACGGCATGACGGCTTTCATCATCGAGCGCGGCACGCCGGGCTTCGAAGCCGGCCGCAAGGAGGACAAGCTGGGCATGCGCGCCTCGGAAACCACCGAGCTGATCTTCACCGATTGCCGCGTGCCCAAGGAAAACGTCATCGGCAAAGTAGGCGACGGGTTCGTGCAGGCGCTGAAGGTGCTCGACGGCGGCCGCATCAGCATTGCCGCGTTGTCGCTGGGTATTGCCCAGGGCGCCTTCGAGGCCGCGCTGCAGTATTCCAAAGAGCGGCAGCAGTTCAACCAGCCCATCAGCAACTTCCAGGGCATCAGCTTCAAGCTGGCCGACATGGCCACCGAAATCGAAGCCGCCTCGCTGCTGACCTACCGCGCCGCCGACCTCAAGGACCAGGGCCAGAACGTGAACCGCGAATCGGCCATGGCCAAGCTCTACGCCTCGGAAGTGTGCGTGCGCGTGGCCAACGAGGGCGTGCAGATCTTCGGTGGCTACGGCTACACCAAAGATTACCCGGCCGAGAAGTTCTACCGCGACTCCAAGCTGTGCACCATCGGCGAGGGCACGTCCGAGATTCAGAAGCTCGTTATTGCCCGCACCATTCTGAAGTAAGCCCGACGGCTTATTCGGAGCGTTATTCCGCACCGGGCTGGCCGGAAAATCCCGGCCGCCCGGTCGCGTACGCCATTTGGGGCAGGCTGCCAAGCGGTTGCAACGAAAAAAACGGCACAAGCCGTGCATTCGTCAAAATCTCTGGCTATCTTTGCGGCCCTCAAAACTCAGAAACTCCACGCTTTCTTTTTTATGCTCATCGTCCAAATCAAGGAAAACGAGTCGGTTGACCGCGCGCTGAAACGTTTCAAAAAGAAATTCGAGCGCACGGGCGTGCTGAAAGAGCTGCGCCGCCGCACGTTCTTCCAGAAGCCTTCGGTTACGAAGCGCAAGCAGAAGATCAAGGCTGCCTACAAGCAGACGATGTACGGCCAGCAGGACTAATTCTGCGGCTAGGAGCCAGCGAGCCTCGCGCTCAGCCGGCTAACAGATTCACGACCAGCCAGCCCATTTCTTGTGGGCTGGCTGGTCGTTTTTTTATGTTTTGATTCTCGGCGGGGTTTCCTACATTGTCCGTCCACCCGCCGCCGCCGCGGCTTCCCTCGCATGGAAGCTTTCATCGATTACCTGCGCTTCGAGCGCCGCTACTCCCCCCACACCATTCTCTCCTACGAGACGGATCTGCGGCAATTCGCGGACTACCTGCTGGCAGCCTACGAAATCAGCAACCCGGCCGAAGCCGACCACACACTGATCCGCTCGTGGATAGTGACCTTGATGGAGCAGCAGCGCGACCCGCGCACCGTGAACCGCAAGATTGCCTGCCTGCGCTCCTACTACAAGTTTCTGCTGCACACGGGCGCCGTCGCGCGCAACCCCATGCTGCGCATCACCTCGCCCAAGACCAGCAAGAAGCTGCCCGACTTCGTGCCCGAGGAGCCGCTGAACCACTTGCTCGACTCGTTTGCGTTTACCGACGACTTCGCCGGGGTGCGCGACCAGCTGATGCTGGAAATGCTCTACGGCACGGGCATCCGCCTCGCGGAGCTTATCGGCATCGGGCAGCAGGACGTGAGCCTGCCGGGCCGCACGGTGCGCGTGACGGGCAAGGGCAACAAGCAGCGCATTGTGCCGCTGAACCCCTCGCTTATTGCCGTGCTCGACAATTATATGCAGCGGAAAGCCAAGGAGTTCGGCGCCGCTGGCAACGCCGCAGCGCCCCTGCTCGTTACGGATAAAGGTAAGCCGCTTTATCCGCAGCTGGTGTACCGCACCGTCAAGCACTACCTCGGGCAGATTACCTCGGCGCCCGGGCAGCAGCACCCCCACGTGCTGCGCCACTCCTTCGCCACGCATTTGCTGGGCAAGGGCGCCGATCTGAACGCCATCAAGGAGCTGCTGGGCCACGCGAATCTGGCGGCTACCCAGGTGTACACGCACCTGAGCATCGACAAACTGAAAGCAGTGTTTGAAAAGGCCCACCCAAAAGCCTAACGTTCCTTTTTTGTCTTACTCCTAACCCCCACGACCGATGAAAGTACAGATGCAATCGGTGCACTTCACCGCCGATCAAAAGTTGCTCGACTTCATCCAGAAGCGCCTTGATAAGCTGGAAACTTTTTATGACCGCGTGACGGAAGGCGAAGTAATCATGCGCCTGAACAACAACGACGGCATTAACAATAAAACCGTAGAAATCAAGCTCTTCGTACCCGGTACCACGCTCTTCAGCCAGGAAGACGCCGGCAGCTTCGAAGCCGCGGCCGATGCGGCGGCCGAGCAGCTGAAAAAGCAGCTCATCCGCCACAAGGAAAAGCAGGTGGCCCACTGAACCGCGTCGGCTACCGGATAAAACAACGGCGCCCGTTCCAGCTGGAACGGGCGCCGTTTTGCGTAGTCGCGCGGGCCGAAGGCTCAGCGCAATGCATTTAGTTCAGACCGAACGCCTGCTTGATCTGGTCGACGTAGTCGAGCTTTTCCCAGGTGAAGGTTTCAACGGTGCGGGTCGAGCCGTCGGCGCCTTTCACTTCCTTTTTGCCGGGCTGTCGGCCCATGTGGCCGTAAGCGGCCGACTCGGCGAAGATGGGGTTTTGCAGGCCCAGGCGCTGCACGATGGCGTAGGGGCGCAGGTCGAAGATGCCCTGCACTTTCTCGGCAATCTGCCCGTCGGTGAGCTTCTGGCCGTTGCCGTTGCTCACGTGGGTGGTGCCGTAGGTGGTCACGAACAAGCCCACGGGCTCGGCCACGCCGATGGCGTAGGCTACTTGCACCAGCGCCTGATCGGCCACGCCGGCGGCCACCAGGTTTTTGGCAATGTGGCGGGCAGCGTACGCGGCCGAGCGGTCCACTTTCGAGGAGTCTTTGCCCGAGAAAGCACCGCCGCCGTGGGCGCCCTTGCCGCCGTAGGTATCCACGATGATTTTGCGGCCGGTGAGGCCGGAGTCGCCGTGGGGGCCGCCGATGACGAACTTGCCGGTGGGATTGATGTGGTACTTGATGTCGTCGGTAAAGAGCTGCTGCACCTCGGGGCTGAGCTGGGCCTTCACGCGCGGAATCAGGATGTTCTTCACATCCTGCTCGATCTGCTTGAGCATCGTCTGCTCATTTTCATCGAAGTCGTCGTGCTGGGTGCTGACGACGATGGTTTCAATGGCCTCGGGCGTGTTGTCGTCGGCGTAGCGGATGGTGACCTGGCTCTTGGCGTCGGGGCGCAGGTAGGTCATTTCCTTGCCTTCGCGGCGGATGGCGGCCAGCTCGCGCAGCAGACGGTGCGAGAGGTCGAGGGCGAGGGGCATGTAGTTCTCGGTTTCGCGGGTGGCGTACCCGAACATCATGCCCTGGTCGCCGGCGCCCTGCTCCTCGGGCTTGGCGCGCTCCACGCCCTGGTTGATGTCGGCCGACTGCTCGTGCAGGCGGTTCATCACCTCGCAGGTGTCGGCGTTGAAGAGGTATTCGGGCTTGTTGTAGCCGATGCGCCGAATCACCTCGCGGATGATGGGCTCGGGCTCCACGTGGGCCGTCGACTTAATCTCGCCGGCTACCAGCGCGAAGTCGGTGGTTACGAGGGTTTCGCAGGCGACCTTCGCGGCGGGGTCCTGACGCAGGTATTCGTCGAGGATGGCGTCGGAAATCTGGTCGGCGACTTTGTCGGGGTGGCCTTCCGAAACCGATTCGGAAGTAAACAGATAGGGCATTGCGCTGAATTAGGGCCGGTTTTGGGTAAACCAGTATCCGCCGGGCGCCCCGGCAGAGCGGCGGCGGATAGGTCACAAAGCTACGATTTTACTTATCAGTTGTCTGCCCCCAGGAGCAGTTGCGCCGCGTTTTCCGCTGGCGCCGCGCCGCGGGCGGGGTCGGCCCAGCTAGCGGCTCCGGCGCGGGCCCGGCGGGCGGCGTCAACCCGCACGCAAGCTCTGCCGTTGTAGGAGCCTTAGGATTTTGCCATGAACCACACCTCCGCCCTCTTCTTTGCCGGTACGCTGCTGACCACCCTGGCGCCCGCCGCTCAGGCTCAGCAAGCGCCTTCGCCCTACCGCACCCGCTTTGCCGTCGATTTTCCCATCACCGCGGCCCTCGGCGTGGGGGCCGGCACCGGCCTGTACCTGATTCAGCAAAAGCACGGCCTGAGCGAAGCCGAACTGGCCGCCCTCGATAAGAACGACATTCCCAAATTTGACCGGTGGGTAGCGGGCAAGTACAGCGACAACGCCCAGCTCGCCAGCGACCTGCTGTGCTACCCCACCCTGCTCATTGCGCCGGGTTTGCTGGCGTTGAATGACAACGTACGCGGCCGCTACGGGCAAGTGCTCGGGCTGTACGTGCAGACGCTGGCCCTCTCCGACGCTGCGTTTACCTTGTCGGCGGGCAACGTGTACCGTTACCGGCCCTTCGTGTACGGACCCGAAGGGCCGGCCAACAAGCGCGGCAGCAAGATTGCCACCAACTCGTTTTTTGCCGGGCACACCGGGCATACGGCCGCGGCTACCTTCTTCGCGGCCAAGGTATTTCACGACTTCAACCCCGACTCGCCCGCGCAGCCCTACGTGTGGACCGCGGCGGCCCTGGTGCCGGCGGCGGTGGCCTACAACCGCATGCAAGCCGGCAAGCACTTCCTCTCCGACAACATTGTGGGCTATTCCGTGGGGGCGCTGTCGGGCATCTTGGTGCCGCAACTGCACAAGGCCAAGGGCGGCAGCATGTCGATGGTGCCGGTGCAGGGCGTGAACGTCAATGGCTTTAGCTACAGCGGCTTTCGGCTGAGCAAGCAGTTGTAAAGCCGCGCGACGTGCCGGCAATAGCGGATCGAAGGGCTACATTTAACGCCTCTTTGATCCGCTAGTATTGTTGTAGATGAACCTGTGTTGGTTACGCCCGACCGGCCTGTGCGTGCTGCTAGGCTTCAGTGCTGCGGGCGCCCGCGCTCAGACGTTTGAACGCGGTTACCTCGTGCTCAGCCGCGGCGACACGCTGCGCGGTGAAGTTGAAAATGCGTTCTGGTCGGATCCGCCCGACAAAATCCGGTTTCGCTCCGATGCTGGCCTGCGCATATACAGCGCCGGGCAGCTGCGGGCCGTAGGGCTGGGTGGCGGCCGGCTCTTGCGCCACGAACTGCTGCCTCTCGACCGCACCGCCGAAACCGATGCCAACCGCCTCCAAGTGGGCCTGCACTTGGCGCAGCACCCCGACTCGGTGCTAGCCGATGTGCTGGTGGACGGGCCGGCTTCGCTGCTGGGCGTGACGCTCAACAACGTCAAGCACTTCTTTGTGCGGCGGCCGGGGCAGGAATACCTGGAAATGACCGAGCGCCGCTACCTGGTGCTGCGCGACGGCGCCCGGCGCATCGCCGACGGCAACAACTACCGTGGGCAGTTGCTGCTGTACTTCGGCGACTGCCCCGCCGCGGTATCGGTGGCCGAAGCCGCGGCCTTCACCGCGGCGGCACTGGCGGAGGTGGTGGAAACCTTTAACCGGGAATGCTCCAGCGCCCGGCAGCCGGGGCGGCGCGTGGCGCGGGAGCGGCGGCCGCCCGTCAAGCTGCAGGTGGGCCCCACCCTGGGGCTGCGCTACAACACCTTGCGGTTTCGCACCACCGACGAGCCCGCGGTTGAGCGGGCCACCCTTAACGGCGTGGACCTGGACGGCCACGTGCACCCGCAGATTGGGGCCTACCTGGACCTGGTGCACCCGGGCCGGCGGCTGGCGCTGCACTTGGCGGTGCAGCACGCCGCGTACGGCCGCACGGTGGCGCTGCCCTCGCCCGATGGCTCGGCGCAATGGCAGGGAAAACTGAGCTGGCGAGGCCGGCTCACCACGCCTCAGCTGGGCCTCCGCTGGCTGCGGCCCCTGGGCCAGCAGTACCAGCTGCTGCTGGGCACCGGCGCCGAAGTGCCCCTGCGCTGGCGCAACCGCGAGGAGTCATTGCAATACGGCGACGACGCGGCCGCGACCCGACTGATCGACAACAACCAACGGCTGTCGACCTACGCCGTGGTGCGTCCTGGTTTCGGTACCACGCTCCGCCCCTACTTGGAAGCCGGCGTGCACCGCGGCCGGCTGACTTTCACGCTGACGGGCCGATGCTACGGGCGGGAGTCCCTCTTCGACCACATGGTTGTCAGCCGCTACATCGTCAGCGGGCAGTTCACGCACCACAACGGCTACGATTACTCGGGCCGCACCTACAGCCTAGGCGTGGCCCTGGGTTACCAGCTCAACCGCAACTCCGACCAGCCGACGCCCCAGTAAACGCCCAGCCCCGGCCGTCGTGATACGGCCGGGGCTGGGCGTTTACTGGGGCGCGGTGGAGCCCTAGCGGCTACCGGTGCTGCCGCCCCCGCCGGCCGGCCCAGCGGCCTGCCCACGCAGGTTGGTTTCGAACAGCTTCAGAATGCGCTTGTACTCATCGGTCCACGACGCGGGCTCCACGAAGCCGTGGTCTTCGACGGGGTATACAGCTAGCTCCCAGTTTTCCTTTTTCAGCTCGATCAGGCGCTGCGAGAGGCGCACGATGTCCTGGAAGTGCACGTTGGTATCGACCATGCCGTGGCACATGAGCAGGGCGCCCTTCAGGCCCTCGGCGTAGTTGATGGGCGAAGAACGGGCGTAGGCCAGGGAGTCGTTGTAGGGCTCGTTGAGGATGTTGTCGGTGTAGCCGTGGTTGTAGTGGGCCCAGTCGGTGACGGAGCGCAGGGCGCCGCCGGCCCGGAACACCTCGGGCTGGGTGAACATGGCCATCAGCGTGATGAAGCCGCCGTAGCTGCCGCCGTAGATGCCGATGCGCTGCGGGTCGACGCCGTACTTGTCCACCAGCAGCTTGGCTCCGTCGACCTGGTCGGAGAGGTCCTTGCCGCCCATGTAGCGGTAGATGCCGGTGCGCCAGGCGCGGCCGTAGCCGGCCGAGCCGCGGTAATCCACGTCGAGCACGGTGTAGCCGCGGTCGACGAGCAGGTTGTGGAACATGTACTCGCGGAAGTACTGGCTCCACCACTTGTGCGCGTTCTGCAGGTAGCCGGCGCCGTGCACGAAGATGACGGCCGGCCGGCTTGGGTCGGGCTGGGCGGGGCGGTAGAGGCGGGCGTAGACGGTGGCCCCGTCCTGGGCCGGGAAAGTCACCACTTCCGGGTCGCGCCAGGCGTAGCTTTCAAACTCCTTCGTGGTCGAGTGCGTGAGTTGCCGGTACTTGGCGCCGGGCTTGTTGTCCAGCACGAACAGCTCCCAGGGCTTGTTCGAGTAGCTGTAGCGCACCAGCAGGGTTTTCTCGTCGGGCGACACCACCACTTCGTGGGCACCGGAGCGGGTGGTAATCTGCGTGAGTTGGCCGCCGTCGACGGGCAGGCGGTAGAAATGCTGTTCGCCGGGGTGGGGCTTGTTGGCGGTGATAAACCAAGTCTTTTTGTCCCGGGACAGTTGGGCCTGCTGCACCTCGAAGTTGCCGCTGGTTAGGGCCTTTTTCTGGCCGTTGGTCACGTCCACGGTGTAGAGGTGGGAGTAGCCGGTTTCCTCGCTCTGGAACCAGATGCGCTTGCCGTCGGGCAGCCAGCCCACGTTGCCGGCGCCGTAGCCGATGCCCGGGCCGTTGATCCAGGCTTCGTCGCGCTGCCGGTCGAGCAGGCCGATTTTCTGGCTGGTCGGGTCGAGGCTGACAATCCACCGGTCCTTGTTGTCGGCCGAGCGAATGACGAGGAAGGCCCGCTCGCCGGTGCGGTTCCAGTAGGGGCCGTAGGGCACCACGCGGCGCAGCTCGGAAGCAGGCTTGTCCTTGGCGCCCTTGCCGTCAGCGGCCGGCTTGCCATCGGGCGCGGGCGTGGGCGCTTTGGCTTTCAGGGCGTACTCCTTGCGGTAAGCAGGCTGCTCGTCGAGGCCCTGCAGGTCCTTGTAGCCGAGCACGAAAGTGGTGTCGCGGCCGATGTCGTAGATACCCAGTTCGTAGGCCGTTTGCGGGGCGCCCACTTTGTTGCGGGTGTTCAGCTCTTCGGTAAAGCCCGACGCGGTGACGAAGCTCGGCACCAGGGCCAGCTTATCGGCCGCCGGCGCCTGCACCAGCGAGTAGGTCACGTAGCGGCCATCGGGGGCCAGCTGCAGGTTTTCCACGGTTTTGGTGCCGAGGTAAATGGCTTTGGGCCGCAGCCGGGCCAGAGCTTTCTGCTGCCGCTCCCGGGCCAGCCGGTCCTGCTCGCGTCCGCGCAGCACTTGGAACAAGGCCAGCTGCTGGGCCCGCAGGTACTTCTCCGATTTATCGGTGGAAGGGCCGGGCAGGGGCTGGCCGCGACGGAAGTCGGTACGCTGGGCGGTTTCGCCGGTAGCCGGGTCCCAGGTGAAGAGGTTACCGCCGCGCACGTAGCTGAGCACGCGGTCCTGCAGGGCAAATGCCGGCTCGGTTTCACGCTCGGCCGTGTTGGTCACGCGCCGGCTCTTGCCCGATTTCAGGTCGAGCAAGTAAATGTCGCCGTCCTTTTCGTAGACCTTGCGGCTGCGGGCTTCGTCGTACTCGCCGCGGGCGGCGGGCAGCTGGCGCTGCTCCGCGAGGCTGACCTTGCGCGGGGCGCCGCCAGCCGGCGTGGTCACGTACAGCGAGTCGCGGCGGGCTTTGTCGGGGTTCCACTGGAAGTAGATGCGCTTGCCGTCCTCGCTCCAGTACGGGGCCGAGGGCAGGCCGCCGAGCCACTCCGCCGGCTCGCGCATGATCTTGTCGACGGTGAGCGGGGCCAGGGCGGCCGGCGCGGCGGCGTTTTGGGCGGCCGCGGACAGCGGCAACAGGCCCGGCAGCAGGCAGAGGTAAGCAGGAAAACGCATGAACGGGAATCGGGCAACGGGACCAAGCGCAAGGTAACGCGCCCGGCCGGCAACGACACGCCCCGGCGGCGCAGCGTTGCAACGTCGGGCGGCCCGGCTCAGAAGCGGTTCTGCTGCCAGGCCTCTAGCTCGGCGCGCAGGTTGCGGCGGGCCTGGGGCTCCAGACGGCGAAACTCCTCGGTCTGGTACACGTGGGGCAGGGCCAGAAACTTCTGCAGCACGTCCTGCCGGCCGCGGCGGTAGAGAATGTCGGGCACCAGGGCGTACTCCTGCCGCACCTGCCGGGCGTAGCGCCAGTAGTCGGCCTCGGGGGCGCCCAGGATCTGCAGGTCCGCGTCGAGCAGCAGGTGCAGGTCGGTGTCGGCGGCGGGCTGGGGCTGGGTGTGGTCCTTGGTGCGCTCGATCAGGAAGGCCACCCGCTCGCGGCGGGCGGCGGAAAGGCTGGTTTGGGCCAGAAACTGCCGGGCCATTTCGGCGCTGCGGGCTTCGTTGTCGGAGCGCAGCGGGCTGTACACCACGTCGTGAAACCACACGGCCAGCTGCACTACCACGGCATCCTGCAAGGCAGCAAGGCGCGGGTCGAGGGCTTCGAGCATTTGGCGGATGTGCGGCAGGGCGTGGTAGTGCCGCCCCGATTGGGCGTAGGCGTCGTGGAGCTGTTGGTAGCCGCGGCGGCGCAGGTCGGCATCGGCGGTGAGCGGCGTCAGCAGTTGTTGCCAGCGCGCTTCCAAGGTCAAGGTCATGCAGTCGATACGATAAAGCGGCGGGTAGCGACGCCGAAGGCCGGCCCCACTACCCGCCGGGTATACTCTCTACAACGAGCTGACGGCCTAAAAATTCAGTGGCGGGTGCTTTTCGTCGAAGTCGGTGGCGTCTTGGTAGGCCTTGGCCAGGGCCAGCAGCTTGGCTTCCTGGTAAAGCTGGCCGGTAAAGGTGATGGTGCTCGGCAGCCCGTTGGGGCGCATGCCGTTGGGCACCACCACGGCCGGGTGCCCGGTGAGGTTGGTAATGACCAAGTTGCTGCTGAACGAGGGCGTGACGTAGCCGTCGAGGTCCTTGATGCGGGCGTCCAGCTCCTCGATGAGCAAGCGCCGGGCCCGCTGGGCCTGCAGGTATTCCACGGCCGGCACGAAGCGCGAGGCCCGGAACAGGCTGGGCCAGGCGTTGCGGTCCTGCTTCACCAGCAGCGCGTCGCGGCCCGAGCGGGTGAGGTCGTCGAAAGCGGCGGCGCCCTCGGCGGTGAGCAAGAAGGTCATGTCGGAAGCCGGCAACTTGGGCAGCTCCAGCTCCACCAACTGCACGCCCAGCTTGCGCAGCGCGTCGAGGCTGGCTTGGTCGTTGGCCTTGCCGGGGTAGTTGCGCTCAAAATCGGCCTTGACGTAGCCCACCCGCAGCTTTTTCACGTCGAGGTTGAATTCGTAGTAGAACTCCTGGGACAAGGCCAGCAAGGTGGCCGGGTCGCGCGGGTCGCGGCCCACCAGGGCGTCGAACACCAGGGCGCAGTCTTCGGCCGAGCGCGTAATGGGGCCGGCTTTGTCCATCGACCAGCTCAGGGCCATGGCCCCGGCCCGGCTCACGCGCCCGAAGGTGGGCCGCAGCCCGGTGGTGCCGCAGGCCGTGCTCGGGCTGACGATGGAGCCCAGCGTTTCGGTGCCGATGGCGAAGGGCACCAGCCCGGCCGCCACCGCCGAGGCCGAGCCCGCCGACGAGCCGCTGCTGCCTTGTTTCAGGTCCCAGGGGCTGCGCGTCATACCGCCGTACCACACGTCGCCCATGGCCAGCTCGCCGAGCGTGAACTTGGCCACCAACACCGCGCCCGCGTCGCGTAGCTTGGTCACCACGGCCGCGTCCTCGTCGAGCTTCTGGTCCTTGTAGGGCACCGAGCCCCAGGTGGTTTTGTAGCCCTTGGTGCTGAACAGGTCCTTCACCCCGAACGGCACGCCGTGCAGTGGCCCCTTGTACTTGCCGGCCTTGATGTCGGCATCGGCCTGCCGGGCCTGCTGCAGGGCCAGCTCCTCGGTGAGCGTGGTGACGCACAGCAGCTTGGGGTCATACTTTTTCAGGCGAGCCAGGAAAAACCGGGTTAATTCCTCGGAGCTGATTTGCCGGGTGCGAAGCAACTCCCCGAGCTGACGCACCGAGTAGAAGGCGAGGTCGTCGCGGCTGGCGGGCAGCGTCACCTTGCCGATGCTGGGCAGCTGGTCGTCGACGCGCTGCTTGACGGAGGAAATGGTGCGCAGGCGCAGCGGGACGGGGTCGAACACGAGCGTGGGCGCCACGCTGTTGGGCAGCGGCAGCTTGCGCAGCGCCTCGTAACTGTCGCGGTTGTCGCCCACGTCGCGGCGGGCCGAGTCGAGCTGGGCGTCGGTGAAATGCAGGCCCAGCACTTCTTGGGCGGCGCGCAGTACGGGCACGGTAAGGGGCGCGGGCGCATCGGCCACGCGCATGGTCAGGGCGCCGAGCGTGAAACAGGCCGCGCCGCTGAGCAGATACGGAAAAGAAATCTTCATCAATTACCCTCGCGCCCGGCTGGTGCCGCCGCGGGCAAGAAATATCCGCAATCCGCTTGGTCCCCCCAATGGCCGGGCTGCGTACATACACACATCCGCACACGCTTACCTGCTAACTTCTTGCCTATGAAACGTTTCGCCGCTTCGATTTTATTACTGACCCTGGCCTGCGCCGGCCGGCCCGACGCCGTAGCCCAGCCCACCACCTACCAGCTGGGCAGCACCACACTCACGCTGAGCACGCTCACCACCGGGCTGAACACGCCCTGGGAGTTGCTCTGGGGCCCCGATAACTTTCTGTGGATGACGGAGCGCGGCGGCCGCATCAGCCGCATTAACCCCGCCACGGGGCAGGTCTTGCCGCTGCTGACGCTCAGCGACGTGACGCAAACCGGGGAAAGCGGCCTGCTGGGCATGGCCATTTTGCCCTCGCTCACCCTGCCCGCTATTCCCCAGTACAGCGTGTTCGTGGTGTACACCTACACCGACAACGGCGCGGTCAAGGAAAAGCTGGTGCGTTATTACTACGATGAGCTGCTGGGCATGATCAACCCGCAGGTTATCCTGGACAACCTGCCGGCCACCAACATCCACAGCGGCTCCCGCCTGCTGATTTTGCCCGACCGCACCCTGCTGATGACCACCGGCGACGCCAGCAACACCAGTCTGGCCCAGAACCCGCAGGCGCTCAACGGCAAGATTCTGCGCTTGAACCCCGATGGCACAGTACCGACCAACAACCCCACGCCCGGTAGCTTGGTGTACACGCTGGGGCACCGCAACCCGCAGGGGCTGGTGCGGGTGGCCGCTACCGGCCGCCTCTACAGCTCGGAGCATGGCCCCAACAACGACGACGAGCTGAACCTCATCGAAGCCGGCCGCAACTACGGCTGGCCCAACGTGGAAGGCTTCTGCAACCTCGCGGCCGAACAACCCTTCTGCCTGGCCAACAACGTGCGCGAACCGCTCACGGCCTGGACGCCGACCCGCGCCGTGGCCGGCCTTACTTACTACAACCACCCGGCCATTCCGCAGTGGGCCAACACCCTGCTGCTCGTCAGCCTCAAAGACGGCGCCCTCACCAGCCTGCCGCTCAATGCCAGCGGCGACCAGCTCGGCGGCCCCGCCGCCGACTTGTGGGCGGGCACTTACGGCCGCCTGCGCGCTATTTGCGTGTCGCCGCAGGGCCGGGTATACCTGACCACCTCCAACCGTGACGGCCGCGGCGCCCCCGCCGCCACCGACGACCGGGTCTTTGTGCTCGAAAACCGGGCCTACTCTCCCACCGCTACCCAAACCGCCCAGTCCGCCACGTGGCAGCTTTATCCCAACCCAGCGCCGGCCGCCCTGCCCGCCGAGCTGAACCTGCCAGCGCTGCCCGAGCCGGCGGCGTTGGAGCTCACCGACAGCCAGGGCCGGCGCGTGTGGCTCGGCACGGCCGCAGCGCAGCAGACGCGCCTGCAGCTGCCGGCCATGGCGCCCGGGGCGTACGTGTTGCGGATGCGCACTGCCGAGGGTCGGGAGCAGTACGCCCGCTTGTTGCGCTACTAACTCAGCCGCCCTAAACGCAACAACGCGGCGCCCCAGGGTGGAGCGCCGCGTTGTTGCGTTTAGGGCGGGGCTGTTTATTCCACCGCCACGGAGCGCGTTACCACGGCTCCGTCTACCTGCAGGCGCAGCGTGTAGAGGCCGTGGCTTAGGCCCTCAACCGACAGCTGCTGCTCCGCGGCACCGTTGCGGATGCTCACGGCCTGCGCGCGCACCACTTGGCCCAGGGAATTGATCAGCTGGGCTTGGCCCGCCGAAGCCTTGCCGGCACCGTCCAGGCGCAGCGTCAGCGTGCCGCCGTGTACCGGGTTGGGGTACACCGCCAGCTGCCCGCCCAGCAGCGCATTGCGGCTGGCCGTGGCCGTCGTGCTGATGGTGAACGTGCCCTGCGTGTCGCCCGAGCCGTAGCCCGACACCGCCATGTAGTAGGTGGTGCCCGCCGTCAGACCGGTGAAGCTGATGGCCCCAACGCTCTGGTTGTTGCGCGCCGAGGCCTGGCAGCCCACCAGCGCGAAGCCGGTGGAGCAGGTAGCGGCCGTGTAGAGGCGTACCATGCCGGCCGGGTTGCCGGTCACAAACCCGCTGATGGCAGTAACGCCGGCGGGCACCGTCACGCGGAACCACACGTCTTTCGGCGAGAGAGCCGGCGAACAAGTGGCGGGCAGCGTAATGCCCGGCTGTACGCTGGTGGTAGAGCCCAACGTGGTGCCAGTACCCGATACCGCCCCGGTGGCCGTCACGCTCAGCGCCACGGCCCCGCAGGGCTCGTCGTTTTGCGGCACGGGAGTCAGCGTCAGGAAGCATACTTCGGTCGACGGTACGCTGGCCCCCTGCTGGGCGCCGCAGTTTTTCGTCACGGTGAAGCAGTAGTTCGTGTTCGGCAGTAGGCCGGTCAGCGTGGTGCTGGCCGACGTGATGTTGTTCACGGTGGTGTAGGTCGGCGTCGACTGCTGGCGGTATTGCACCGAGAACGTCTCACCCGTGCCCAGCGTACCGCCCCAGCTCAGAGCAGCGCCGGTAGCCGTGGGCGTCGCCACCGGGGCGGTGGGCGTTGCGCAGTTGCTGGTAGTACGGGCGCAGATGTACACGGCCCCCGTCGGGTTGGCATTGCTGTATTGCCACAGGCGCACGTACACCGTGCTACCGGGCACCAGGTTCGTGCTGTTCAGCAGCGAGAACGTGCCCGTGCCGCCGTCGTCGTCGCAGCCGCTGAGCGCCAGGCTGCCGCAGGTGCCGGTGTAGAGGGCCACGCCCGTGTCGGTAATCGACGAGCCGCCCACGGAATCCGTTTCGATGGTCAACGCGCCGCTGGCCGGCACCACCACGCTAAACCATACGTCGCCGCCCTGGTAGCTGGCGCAGCCGGGGGCCGGCGCACCGGTCGAATTGGTAGCGCCCGTCAGCGTCACGCGGGTACGGGTCGTGCAGTTATTGCTGATCGTGGGCGTCAGCGGCGCGGCGCTGGTGCACTCGTCGTTGATCGTCGTGAACGTGCCGGCGTTCGAGCGGCTGCTGTTGCCGAGCGTGCCGCCGCAGTTCTGCGTCACGTAAAACTGGTAGGTCGTCAGCGGCGTCAGGCCGGTAATGGCCAGCGAGTTGCCGCTGATGCCGGTGCGCGTCACCACGCCACTACCGCCGCCACCGGGCGTGAAGCCGCGCGGGCCGTACTCGATGGTAAACGTGCCGTTGCCGCTGAGAGCGGTCCAGTTCAGCGTGGCCGACGTCAGGCTCAGGTTGGTGGCGGTCAGGCCGCGGGGCGTGCCGCAGCCGGTCGATACCGGCGGCAGGAACGCGTATACCTGCCCGGCAGCCGGGCGGGTGGCGATGTTGCTGGTTTCGGTCGTGGAGCTAGCCGTCGGGGTTGCCGAGGTATTGTTCAACGACAAGAAGGAGCCCACCGTAGCCCCGGCCAAGCCGATGGACGCGGAAGCCGAGTTGATCGAGCCGCTTTCCGGCCGGTAGATAAACTCGACGCGGTTGGAGCCCTCGTACAGCTTTACCTGGAAGCTGATGGTCGAGCCGGTGGCACTGTAGTTCCACTGCCAGTTCAGCCACTCGAAGGTGAACACCCGGTTGGGCGACGTGCCCGTGGTCACGTACGAAGCCGTGCCCACTTCCCCGTCGAGGTCGTCCCACAGCGGGGCGACGAGCGGCCGAATGCCCACCGGACCCACGTTCAGCTCGTTGAAGCGGTAATCGTCGGTGGTCGACGAGTTGAACGACACCCAGCCGTTCGACGAGGCGACAACCTGCGTGTAATTCACGCCATCAAACTGAAAAGTGAAGCCCAGCGGAATGGCCGCCGACGCTTCGTCGTCCGTTTGGATAGCGGCCACGGTGGTTGCGCCCGTCACCGGGGTGAAGGTGCCTTGGCTCGGCGTGAGGGTGTAGGCGTCAACTTGGGCGTTGACGGTGGTGGCGCCCAGCAAGGCCGCTGTTAGCACAGCCATTGCCTTCCGCCAGCCTGCTCCCAAAAGATTGTGGAGTAAAGGTTTTCCCATAGGAATTAGGTGGTTATGATGTGAGAACGGTGCATGGGTGGGGGTCGTCAATAAACACAAAAAAAAGACAGCAACGGAACCCGTTGCTGTCTTTTTAATAAATATCCGGTTTTCTTAATCAACCATCACTTTGCGCACCAGCACATCGGAACCGATGCGTAGGCGTACCTGGTAGAGGCCTTTGGCCAACCCGGTGGTGGTGAGGGTTTGCTGCAGATTACCGTTGCGCACTTCGGCCGTCCGCGTCTGCACCACTTGGCCCAGCGCGTTGATGATTTCGCAGTGCAGTGCACCCGATTTGGCGCCGCTGATCTGAACGTTCAGTTCAGCACCACCCACTACCGGGTTCGGGAAGATGGCCACGTCGCCGCCGGCCAACTGGTTTTTCTGCGCCGTGATGATGGCCGTCGTGAACTGCCCACGGTTGTCGCCCGAGCCGTAGCCCGACACCGCCATGTAGTAGGTCGTGCCACCGGTCAGACCGGTGAAGTTGACGGCCCCAACGCTCTGGTTGTTGCCACCCGAAGCTTGGCAGCCCACTTGCGCAAAGCTCGTCGAGCACGTAGCCGCCGTGAACAAGCGTACCATGCCCGCGGCAGAGCCCGAGAAGGAGGCGTTGATTGCGGTTACGTTGCTGGGCAGCGTCACACGGAACCACACGTCCTTCGGCGAGAGAGCCGGCGAGCAAGCCGGCAGGGTGATGCCCGGCAGTGTGGTGGTCGTGGCGCCAAGCGTGGTGCCCGACAGGGTGACGTAGCCACCCGAGCTTACGGTCGCCGCAATGGCGCTGCACGGCTCGTCGTTCGTGGCTGCACCGGGGTCGGTGGTGAAGCAGATCGGGCCAACCCAGGCGCTGAAGCCGTTCACCGTGCCGCAGTTCTGGCGCACGTAGAAGCAGTAGTCCGTGCTAGACGCCAGCGTGTTGAGCGTGGCCGTCTGGCCGGCAATGCCCGTGATACGAGTGCCGCTGTTCAGCGTGAAGCCTTGCAGACCGTACTCAATTTCGTAGGTCGAGCCGCTCGTTTGCACCCCGCCCCAGTACAGCGAAGCCGAGGAGCTGGTTACGCTGGCTACCGTCGGAACCACCGGGTCTTGGCAGTTCGGCAGCAGCGAGACGCAGATGGTGAAGGGGCCTTGAGGATCGGTGCTGCCGTAGCCCGAAACGCGCACGTAGTACGTCGTCGAAGGTGCCAGAGCGGTCAGGTCCAGGTTCGGCGCTACCGACGTGCTGCTGTTGGCCGAGCAGCCAATCTGCGTAAACGGCCCAGCGGCGCTGGTGGCCGAGAAGGCGCGTACTTGGCTGGCCGGCGTACCCGTCACGCTGATGCGAACCGCCGTGCTGGTCGGGCCGGTGGCGGCCGTCGTGAACTTGTACCACACGTCCTTGGGCGAGCCAGCCGTGCCGCAGCCGGTGGTGCCCGTACCCGGGTTGAGGTAACCGCTAACCGTGGTCGTGGTGGCACCAACGTTGGTACCGCTGGTCGGCGTGCAAGCCGTGTTCACGGTCAGGGCAATGGCGCCAGTCGGGTCGTCGTTGGTGATTTGCGTGTTGAACACCACCGGGCCGCCAGCAGCCGAGGTGGTCGTGCCGCAGTTCTGAATCACGTAGAACTGGTAAGGCGTGCCGGGCGTCAGGCCGGTCAGGGTCGTGGTCGTGCCGGTGATGCCGGTTACCTGCGTGCCGGTGCCGAGCGCGAAGCCGATGGGACCGTACTCAACGGTGTAGTTGCCCGAACCGCTGTTCACCCAGTTCAGCACAGCCGTCGTGGTGGTGGTCGTGCCCACCGTCAGGCCAGCCGGCGACAAGCAGCCGGTAGCCGACTCCACGCGCACATTGTCCAGGCCGATGTCGGTGAGGCCAAAGTCGCTGCGGCCGCGGAAGCGGATTACCGCCGTGGCCGAGGTCGAGGTGAGCGTCAGCACTTGGTTGGTCCAAGCCGTAGCCGTGTTCAGGCGCAGCAGGGCCGGGCCGAAGGTCACGCCCCCGTCGGTCGACAGGTGCACCGTCAGCGAGTCCGTGCCCGTCGTGTTGATGAAGTCGAAGGTCAGGCGTTTGTTGCCGGCTTGGCTCAGGTTCACGTAGTAATCCAGCGTGCCCACGGTGCCCGAGGAGGCGTTGTAGGTGTGGAAACGGGCCGAGTTGATGCCTTGGCTAGCAGCGGGCGAGTACGCACCCGAAGTCGGACCCGTCCAGCCACCGGCCGCGCCGTCGTCGTCGCGGCGCCACGAGGCGTCTGCGTCCGTCGGCGAGGGGGTCGAACGCCAGCTGTTGCTGGGCACGTTGCGGGTGCCGCAAGCATCCACCCAAGTGTTGTCGAAGTTCTCGAGGGCGGGCAGCGAAGCGTAGGTCGGCACCGAGTAGGTCACCTGCACGGCCGTGGAGTTGGCCGACTGGCCCGAGCACGTCACCACGGCGCGGAAATACGTTGTGGTGGCTACGCCGGCAGCAGTGTAGGTCGGGCTGGTGGCGCCGCTGATGTTGGTGTAGGTCGTGCCGTTGGTCGAGCTCTGCCACTGGTAGGTCAAGCCCGTCGAGGCGGGAATGCCCGTCAGGCTTAGGGCCACGGCCGTCGGCGAGCAGATAGTCGACACGCTGGCCACGGCCGTGCCCGCTACGGGCGGCGTGGTGCAGGGGTTGAGCACCACCAGGTTCACGTTGTCCAGGCCGATGTCGGTGGTGCCGAAGTCGCTGCGGCCGCGGAAGCGAATAACCGCCGTGGCCGAAGTCGACGTGATGGTAACCGAGCGGGAAGACCACGTTGCGGCCGTGTTCAGGCGCAGCAGGGCCGGGCCGAAGGTCACGCCCCCGTCGGTCGACAGGTGTACCGTCAGCGAGTCCGTGCCCGTCGTGTTGATGAAGTCGAACGTGAGCAGCTTCGAATTGGTCGCGCTCAGGTTGGCGTACAGGTCCAGCGTACCCACGGTGCCGGAAGTGGCGTTGTAGGTGTGGAAACGGGCCGAGTTGGTGCCCTGGCTAGCCGTGGGGCTGTAAATGCCCGAAGTCGGACCCGTCCAGCCACCGGCCGCGCCGTCATCGTCGCGGCGCCACGAAGCGTCTGCGTCCGTCGGTGCTGCTTTTGCCCGCCAGTTGTTGCTCGGTACGTCCCGCGTGCCGCAAGCATCCACCCAGGCGTTGTCGAAGTCTTGGCTGTAGGGCAGCGAAGCGTAGGTCGGCACGGTGTAGGTCACTTGCACCGCGGTGGAGTTGGCCGATTGGCCCGAGCACGTCACCACGGCACGGTAGTAGGTCGTTGCGGCTACGCCGGCAGCGGTGTAAGTGTCGTTGGTGGCGCCGCTGATGTTGGTGTAGGTCGTGCCGTTGGTCGAGCTCTGCCACTGGTAGCTCAGGCCGCTTGAGGGCGTGATGCCGGTCAGGCTCAGGGCCACGGCCGTCGGCGAGCAGATGGTCGACACGCTGGCCACGGCCGTGCCCGCTACGGGCGGCGTGGTGCAGTTGGGCAGCACCGTCAGGCTCAGGTTGTCCAGGCCGATGTCGGTGGTGCCGAAGTCGCTGCGGCCGCGGAAGCGAATGACTGCCGTGGCCGAGGTCGAGGTAAGCGACAGCACTTGGTTGGTCCAAGTCGAGGCCGTGTTGCGGCGCAGCAGGGCCGGGCCGAAGGTCACGCCCCCGTCGGTCGACAGGTGCACCGTCAGCGAGTCCGTGCCCGTCGTGTTGATGTAATCAAACGTGAGTTGCTTGGTGCCGGCTTGGCTCAGGTTCACGTACAGATCCAGCGTGCCCACGGTGCCCGAAGAGGCGTTGTAGGTGTGGAAACGGGCCGAGTTGGTGCCGTTGCTGAACGTCGGGTTGTAAATGCCCGAGCTCGGGCCCGTCCAGCCACCGGCGGCGCCGTCGTCGTCGCGGCGCCACGAGGCGTCCGCATCTGCCGGCGAGGGGGTCGAGCGCCAGTTGTTGCTCGGTACGTCGCGGGTGCCGCACACGTCTACCCAAGCGTTGTCAAAACCCTGGGTGTAGGGCAGCGTGGCGTAGGTCGGCGCGGTATAGGTCACTTGCACGGCCGTGGAGTTGGCCGATTGGCCCGAGCACGTCACCACGGCGCGGAAATACGTCGTAGTAGCTACCCCAGCAGCAGTATAAGTGTCGTTGGTGGCACCGCTGATGTTGGTGTAGGTCGTGCCGTTGGTCGAGCTCTGCCACTGGTAGGTCAGCCCCGTCGAAGGCGTGATGCCGGTCAGGCTCAGGGCCACGGCCGTGGGCGAGCAGATGGTCGACACGCTGGCCACGGCCGTGCCCGCTACGGGCGGCGTGGTGCAGCTCGGCAGCACCGTCAGGCTCAGGTTGTCCAGGCCGATGTCCGTCGAGCCAAAGTCACCCCGAGCGCGGAAACGAATGACCGCCGTAGCCGAGCTGGCCGTGGTGGTCAGGGTCAGCGGCGTCCACGTTGCGGCCGTGTTGCGGCGCAGCAGGGCCGGGCCGAAGGTCACGCCCCCGTCGGTGGAGAGGTGCACCGTCAGCGAGTCGGCGCCGTTGACGTTGATATAATCAAAGGTGAGTTGCTTGGTGCCGGCTTGGCTCAGGTTCACGTACAGGTCCAGCGTGCCCACGGTGCCCGAAGAGGCGTAACCGCTGTGGAAACGGGCCGAGTTGGTGCCGTTGGTGAACGTCGGGTTGTACACGCCGTAGGTCGGGCTGGTCCATCCAGCAGCCGCGCCATCGTCGTCGCGGCGCCACGAGGCGTCCGGGTCGGCCGGCGAAGCGGTCATGCGCCAGTTGTTGCTGGGCACGTCGCGGGTGCTGCAAGCATCCACCCAAGCGTTGTCAAAACCCTGGGTGTAGGGCAGCGTGGCGTAGGTCGGAGCCGAGTAGGTTACCTGCACCGGCGTGGAGTTGGCCGACTGGCCCGAGCACGTCACCACGGCGCGGTAGTAGGTCGTAGCCGTTACCGACGTGCTGTAGCTCGGGCTGGTAGCGCCGCTGATGTTGGTGTAGGTCGTGCCGTTGGTCGAGCTCTGCCACTGGTAGCTCAGGCCGGAGCCAGAAGCAGAACCTTGAAGCGAAAACGAAACGGTAGTTGCCGCGCAAATGGCCGTGGCGCTAGCCGTAGTGGTGCCAGCCGTCGGCGGTGCGGAGCAGGCGCCGTGGGTCAGGCGCAGCGTCGGGCGACGGTTGCCGTAGGTGGTCGTCAGGGCCGTGGAGCTGGTCAGCGCGGTGCTGTTGGCAGCGCCCAGCCCAAACCCGGTGGCGGCATTCGTGACGAAGTTCACGGCGGCCGAAGCGCTGCCTTGCTTTACCCAATCGGTCAGGATCAGCAGGTTGCCCCCCGTGTAAGTAAAGGGCTGGTTCAGCGTAACAATAAAATACGAGCCGGCGCCGCCGGTAACCTGCTGCGAAGAGGAGGTGTACACTTGCGTCGCCGTCGCGCTGATTGCACTCCAGGTCTGGGTCGTGCCGAGCGTGGTGCTCGTCGAATTCTCCAGCCATACAGTGAAGGTATTGTTACCGGTCACAGTGCCGGCGTCCGCCTTCAACCACGCCAGTTCCGAAATGACCGACCCCGCCGAAATACCCAGTTCCGCAGCCGTATACAAATAGGCGTAGCGGGAGTAGTCGAACGAAGAGCCCGCGTCATTGGCGGAGCGGTAGATGGGGCCGTAGAGGTAGCTGCTAGTTGCGGGGGAGGCAACCGGGATGGTAGTGGAGCCGATGGTGGTCGTCTGGGCCCAGACGCTGACGGACGTCAGCCACAGCAACACGGGCAGCCACCACGAACGCAACCCGCGCCGGGGTGCAGGCGCAGGCCACATGCGTAGAGATGTTCGCATGAAAAAGGGGTTAGAGGGTGGTTGATGACGCCTCCCTTCATGCTGGGCATGATAAAGAAGCCCTTAAAGCTAATCCCAGCAAATGGATATAAAAAAGAAAAACCTGTTGGAACTTTTTTTTGGGATTCATGCAAAACTGGCAAAAGCTGGTAAAATATTTGCTTGATGCAAGAATGGTTTGACGCTTGGTTTGCATCACTGCTCAGTTTTGTCCTTATCTTACGCAGCAAATCGGTCACCCACCCAGGTCCATCGTTTCCCTTCAACCACCTTACTACATGAAGCACCTCTTACGCGCTTCTCTCCTGCTGCTTACTGCCTGGTGCCTTGCACTCTCCGGCGTGCAGCAGGCGTACGCCTCGCACGCCCAAGGCGGGCAGCTGACCTACGAGTACATCGGCACGGCGGCCCAACCCAACCGTTACCGCGTGACCTGCCGCTTCTTCCGCGACTGCAGCGGTATCGATGCGCCGACGCAGCTGACGCTGAACTGCCGGGTGGGTACGCCCACCACGTCGTGCACCGGTAACGACTCGCGCAACTTCACCGCCACGCTCGTGCGCGGGTTGTTGACCACGGGTACGCCGTACTGCACCAGCGCCGGTAACCCCTGCGGCTCGACCGGCCGCACCAACTACGAAACGGCCAAGTACGAAGCCGTAGTAACGCTGCCGCCCGCTCCCTCGTGGACGCTGAGCGTAGTGGAAAACGCCCGCCCCACGCTGGCAAACGTGACCGGCACCTCGCAGAACATGTACTTCGAAGCCGTGCTCAACAACCAGCTGAGCCTGGCTTCGGGCGGGCAGCTGGCCATCAACAATACCTCGCCCCAGTACCTGGACCAGGATATTCCGATACCGTTCGTATGCAAAGAGCAGCGCACCACGCTGACCTTCTCCACGTTCGAGCCCGACGGTGACTCGCTGGTATACAGCCTGGACCGCGCTCTGGAAGACTGCAACCAGCCCATGACCTACAAGGCCATGCCCGGCGGTGGCATTACGGTAATTTCGACCCAACCCCCCTGCGTACTTACGCTGGGTGCCGGCGGCAACTTCTCGCCGACTTTCCCCATTCCTTCCTACACCGTGGGCGGCTCCTGCCCGGTGCAAGTAGGTACGCCTTCCTTCCTCTTCAACGCTACCACCGGTAGCGTAACCTTCACGCCCTACTACTACGACGCCGTCAACCTGGCCAACAACAAATACGTGGTGGTTGGCAAGGTGACCGAGTTCCGCAAAATCAACGGCCGTTACTACCAAGTTGGCTCGGTACGCCGCGACATGCTGGTTGTAGTTATCGACTGCGGCGGCAACTCCGTACCGAACCCGCCCGTGGCTACCGGCGTGACCCCCGGCAACCCCAACCCCGTTAACCTGACGGACTCGACCGTAGTTGACGTGTTCACCTGCAACTACTCGCAGGTAAAAGTGCGCTTCACCGACCCCAACGCCGGCCAACAGCTGACCGTAACGGTTCCGCCCGCAGCGCTGACGCCCCTAGACGACATCATCGTACCGAACGGCTACGTGCTGTCAGGCAACGGCACGAGCACGCCGGTGATGACATTCTACTTCCAACCCTCGCCGCAACTGGTGGGTACGACGATTCGCATCCCCGTTAAAATCGAAGACAACGCCTGCCCCATCAAAGGCGTGCAGAACCGTATCATCGTGGTGCGCGTGAAGCAAGGGCAATTTGCAACGGCTGTGGCTGCCGCTACGGCGCCGGGCCAGAGCAGCACCAACCCGATTATCTGCAACGGCACCTCGCTCACCATCCGTGGCTCGGTGACCCGTCCTGACTCGGTGCGCAACGGCCTGCAGCAGTACTCCTACCGTTGGGCCGCGGCTCCGGGCCTGCCCGCTGCGCAGCAGAACAGCCAGTCCATCACCGTCAATCCGACGAGCACCACCCGCTACCGCCTGACCATTGCCCCGACCATCGGCTATTCGCAGGGTTGCGGCGACACGACCTCCATCGTAGTACGCGTGGCTCCGCGGGTGCAGGCTGCTTTCCGCGCCGTCTGGGCTGACTCGGTACAAGCCGTACGCCTCGGCCAGACCCAGCGCCAGCCGCGCACGTTCAACATCACCAACCTCTCGAGCGTGAACAACGTGCAGACGCTGGTGGGCATCGACTCCGTGAAGTGGACGCTGCAGCGTATCAAGGATGCCGATGGCAACCCGGTAACGGAAGCTGCCCGCACTATTCACCGCGGCAAAACCGCTCTGGCTCCCGTAAGCCCGCCCGCAGCTGGCGTGTACCAGCTGACCCTGAGCGTGGCCAACACCACGCCCGGCGTTACCTGCCCTGCTTCGCTGGCCACGCACCTGCTCGTGGTACCGTTCCAGCAAATGCCGAACGTCTTCACCCCGAACAAGGATGGCCTGAATGACAACTTCGTCGTGCAGCCGGATATGGTTGGCGGCAAGGTGGTAATCTTCAACCGCTGGGGCCGCAAGGTGAAAGAATACGCCGCCTACAACAACGACTGGGACGGCGACGCCCAGCCGGCCGGCGTGTACTACTACCAGGTTACTGCCCGCGACGGGTCGGTGACCAAAGGCTGGGTGGAGCTGGTTCGCTAATCCTCTCTTCGCTCTACAGAAAAGGCGCTGCTCCGGCAGCGCCTTTTTTTATGCCCTTGCCCTTCGCCCAACCCTATTTTCCTGGGCGCAGTAAAGGCCTTGGAAAGCGCTGAAGCTGCGTCAAGAGTTAAAGAATGGCTCCGGTACCACCCGCCGAAATACGCGTAGGTTCGACTGGGCCCCCTTTTCCAGTGCGGTTTATTCAGGCTATAGCTCAAACCTTTTGGCAGATAATGAGTAATTAAGTGAGTTTAAAAAAAATTTTAGACCAGACTAAATTTCTGTTCCTTTGCGGCAACAATCTGATTTGATGCTTCCTACTAATACCTCTCCGGCTGCTGAAGCGGCATTGGCACCTGAAACCGGCCCCGAAACCGGCTGGCGTCAGCGGCGGCATGCCCCTTCATTAGGCGATGTTTACGCTTCGGTCCGCGTGCCGGGGCAGCAAGCCCCTTTCTGGCGGAAGTTGTTGGCGTTTACGGGTCCGGGCCTTATGGTGGCTGTTGGGTACATGGACCCCGGCAACTGGGCTACCGACATTGCCGGCGGGGCCCGCTACGGCTACACGCTGCTGTCGGTGATTTTGCTCTCGAACTTGTTTGCCATGCTGCTGCAGCACCTAGCCGCCAAGCTCGGCATTGTGACGGGGCGCGACCTGGCGCAAGCCTGTCGTGACCATTATTCCAAGCCGGTGGCCATGGTGCTGTGGGTCCTCTGCGAAGTGGCCATTGCCGCCTGCGACCTGGCGGAGGTCATCGGCTCAGCCATTGCGCTGAACCTGTTGTTTGGTATTCCGCTGGCCGTGGGCGTGCTCCTCACGATTCTGGACGTGCTGGTGGTGCTCTATTTCCAAAACCGCGGCTTTCGCGTCATTGAGTCGCTGGTAGCAGGGCTTATCGTCATCATCTTCGGCTGTTTCGCCTACGAAATTGTCGTGTCCCGGCCCGACTGGGCGGCCCTAGCGGGCGGATTGGTGCCGCAACGCGAAGTGGTAACCAACCCGCAGATGCTCTACGTGGCCATCGGCATCTTGGGGGCTACGGTGATGCCTCACAACCTGTACTTGCACTCCAGCATCGTGCAGACCCGCGCGTTTGACCGCACCGAAACCGGCAAGCGCATGGCGGTTAAATTTGCTACCATCGACTCGACGCTGGCGCTGTTCCTGGCATTCTTCGTCAACGCGGCTATTCTGGTGTTGGCAGCAGCGGCGTTTCACCGCAGCGGGCACCACGGCGTGGCCGACATCAATCAAGCCTACGAACTGCTCACGCCCGTACTCGGCGCCGGCGCTGCCAGCGTGCTGTTTGCAGTGGCGCTGCTGGCCTCGGGCCAAAACTCGACGCTGACGGGCACGCTGGCCGGCCAGATTGTGATGGAGGGCTTCCTACACCTGAAGCTCAAGCCTTGGGTACGGCGCTTGATTACGCGCCTGATTGCCGTGGTGCCGGCGTTCATCGTCACGCTGATAGCGGGCGAAAAGGGCACTGGGGAACTGCTGGTGCTCAGCCAGGTGATTCTGTCGCTGCAGCTAAGCTTTGCGGTGGTGCCGCTCGTGCTCTTCACGTCGGACCGCCAGAAGATGGGCGTGTTCGTGAACCGCCCGTGGGTGAAATACACGGCCTGGGCCGTGTCGGTAGTCATCATCTTGCTAAACGCTCACCTGCTGATCCAAACCTTCAAGGGCTAATCAAAAGCGGAACCGGGCCAGACCTGTTTCCGCTTTTTTGCGCACAATTCAAGATTTAGACTCGTCTAAATAAAAATAAAAGCCTCAGCTAAAATGATAGCACGATTTTTACTCTTCTCCCTTGTGCTGCTCAGTCTGGCCGTGCCGGTTTCGGCGCAAACGGGCTCGGTGCGCGGCACCGTGCGAGCTGCGGGGCAGGCCGTGCCCTTCGCTAGCATAGGGCTGAAAGGCACCACCATTGGCACCACAGCCGACGAGCACGGCGGCTTTGTGTTGAGCAAAGTGCCCCTCGGGCGCTACCAGTTAGCCGTGACGGCGCTGGGGTTTCAGCCTGCCGAACGACCGGTGGAAGTGCAGGCGCAGGGCACGCTGCCCTACACGGTACTGCTGCTGCCGACCAGTAACGAGCTGACCGACGTGGTTATCAGCGGGACGCTTGGCGAGGTAATCAAAAGCGAGTCGCCGGTGCCGGTGGAGCTATACACGCCGAAATTTTTCCAGAAAAACCCGGCGCCCTGCCTGTTCGAGAACCTGACCATGGTCAACGGCGTGCGGCCGCAGCTCAACTGCAGCGTGTGCAACACGGGCGACATTCACATCAACGGGCTGGAGGGGCCCTACACCATGGTGCTCATCGACGGCATGCCCATCGTGTCGTCGTTGAGCACGGTGTACGGGCTGAGCGGCATCCCGAACAGCATGGTGGAGCGGGTGGAAGTGGTGAAAGGGCCGGCCTCCACGCTGTACGGCTCCGAAGCCGTGGGCGGGCTCATCAACGTCATCACCAAAACCCCGCAGAAGGCTCCGCCGCTGTCGGTGGACGTGTTCGGCACCAGCTTCGGCGAGCTGAACGTGGACGTGGGCACGGCCCAGCGGCTGGGCCAGGCCACCTCGCTGCTGACGGCCAACGTGTTCGGCTACGACCGGCGGCGCGACGTGAACCACGACGGCTTCACCGACGTGCCGACGCAGAAGCGGGCTTCCGTCTTCAACAAATGGAGCCTGAGCCGGCCCGAGGACCGCGTGGCCAACCTGGCCGGCCGTTACTACTACGAGGACCGATTTGGGGGACAACTGGGCTGGCGGCCCGAGTTTCGGGGCACCGACAGCGTGTACGGCGAGAGTATCTATACCAGTCGCTACGAGCTGCTGGGCCAGTACCAGCTGCCGGTGCGCGGCGAAAAGCTGCTGCTCAGCGGTTCCTACAACCGCCACCACCAAAATTCGGCCTACGGCACCACCCGCTACCTGGCCACCCAGCACGTGGGCTTCGGGCAGCTCACCTGGCTGCGCAGCCTCAGCGTGCAGCACCAACTGCTGCTCGGGGCCGCCTACCGCTACACCTGGTACGACGACAACACCACCGCCACCGCCCGGCCGGAGGGCGACCGAAGCCGCAACCAACCCGACGTGGTGCGGCTGCCCGGCCTGTTTGCCCAGGACGAATGGCGGCTGAACCTTCGCTCCACCCTGCTCACCGGCCTGCGCCTCGACCACGACCCGCGCCACGGCCTCGTGCCTTCGGGGCGCGTCAACTACAAATGGGGCACCGCCGACAACCGCCAGGTGCTGCGCTTAGGCGCCGGCAACGGCTTTCGGGTGGTAAACCTCTTCACCGAAGACCACGCGGCGCTGACCGGGGCCCGGCAAGTGGTAGTGACCGAGCGCCTGCGCCCGGAGCGTAGCTGGAACGCCACCGTCAACTACACCCAGCAGCTCGGGCCCGATGTGCGGCCGCTGATCCTGGACGGCAGCCTGTTCTGGACCTACTTCACCAACAAGATCCTGCCCGACTACGACACCGACCCCAACCAGATCATCTACCGCAACCTGCGCGGCTACGCCGTGTCGCGCGGGGTGACGCTGAACGCCGACTGGACGGTGGCCCCGGCGCTGAAGCTGCTGGCGGGCGTGACGTTGCTCGACGTATTCCGGCGCGAGCCCGGCCGGGCCGCGCACCTGCGGCAGGTGCAGACGCCGGGCTTTTCGGGTACGTTTGCCGCCTCCTACACCGCCGCCCGTTGGGGGCTGACGGTGGACTACACCGGGCAGGTGACCGGCCCCATGCACCTGCCCGTGCAGCCGCTGGACTACCGGCCCAGCCGCTCGCCCTGGTATTCGCTGCAGAACGTGCAGGTTACCAAAGAACTGGGCAAGCGCTTGCAGGTGTACGGCGGCGTGAAGAACCTGCTCGACTTTCTACCCCGCCACGTGCTGCTGCGGGCCTTCGACCCCTTCGACAAGCACATAAACCAGGATAATCCAAACGGCTACACGTTCGACACTGAGTATAACTACGCACCGCTGCAGGGACGCCGGGGCTTTTTGGGACTGCGTTACGCGTTGTAACTACGGATTTGTGACCGGGTAAGCCCTGCCGTACATCCGGCAGGAAGCAATTGCGTATGCGGGGCTAAATACCATTCCCCTCCCCCCTACTCATGTCACGCTTACTCCTGTTGCTGGCCGTGCTGCTCGGCAGCTTCGCCGGCCGGGCGCAGTCGCCCGATAAGCCCAAGACCTGCCCGTACGACTCGGCGCACTTCGATTTGTTTCATCCGGTGCCCCGCAACCAGTTGCGCGAGCTGCGCCCCGACCGGCCGGGCGTCACGGAAAGCCCGTTTACCGTCGACGCGGGCCACTTTCAGGTGGAAGTCGACGGGTTCCGGCTTATCAACCGCCGCGAGGACGACCAGCGCGAGCGGGAGTGGCACGCAGCCTACGCCATGCCCAAGCTCGGCCTGAGCCGCCGCACCGACCTGCAGCTGGAAGTGCCCGTGTTTGCCACCCAGAAGCAGCGCCAGGCCGATGAGCCGAACTGGGAGCAGCACCGCGGCTTCGGCGACGTGGCCGTGCGCCTCAAACACAACTTCATCGGCGACGACGAAAAGCAGCCGTTTGCGCTGGCGGCCGTAGGTTGGGTGCGCCTGCCCACCGGCGGGCAAGCCGGTGCCGGCGGCGCGGAGTACGGCCTCATCGTGCCGGCCGACGTGAACCTGGGCCACCACTGGGACCTGGAGGGCCAAGTGGAAACCAAGCTGAACTACGACCGGGAAACGAGCAAGCACTACCTCGGCGTCGTGCCCTCGGTGGCGCTGGAGCACGACTTCAACGACCTGTTTTCCTTTATGGTGGAAGGCGTGGCCCGCTGGGACGAGCAACGCGCGGGCTGGCGCAACTCGGTGAACGTGGCCCCGATTTTCAACCTGACCGACAACTTTCAGTTCGATTTCGGGGCGCACCTGGCCCTAAACCGCGAAACCGACCGGGAGTTCTTCGTCGGCTTCACGTACCGCCGCTAACGGGGCGTTAGGCCAGCTGGCTGCATCGACATGCAAAAGCCGCCCAGACAGCAGTCCGGGCGGCTTTTTTGTGCGTGCCAGTAGCCCGTGGCTTAGTGGCGTAGGCTGGTATCGGTCATCAAAGAGCCGGTGCGGGGCCGGGCGTTGGCGTGCGTGCCCACGCCCTTCCAGTCGGTAATCAGCCACACGAGCAGGAAGACGATGCCCGAGCCGACGAAGAGGTTGCGGGCCACAGGTTGGTCGTCGGAAAAGCCGAAGAGAAAGGGCAGTACGATGAAAACCAGGCCGCTGACCAGCTCGAAGGCGCCGTGCAGCGGAAACGGAATCACGCGCATGAACCCCATCGGGTAATCGGTGCACAGCGAGATGAGCAAGTAGCCGGCGGCCAGCACGTAGAAGGCCGTGGAAAACGGGTGCTGCAGCTCAAGCAGCGAAGGAGCCAGGGCAAAAACCACGACGGTGATATAGTCGAGCACGCCGTGGGCGGAAGGTGAAAGGACTTTCATGACTGGGTGCAAGGTTTGGGTTGGACATTGCATTCAGCCCATTTTACGCACTGACAATCAGCATGATATTGTTCAGTCGACAATTTCCGTATTTATACCAGGCCCGGGAGCGGCGCAACGTCACGGCTCAAAATCAGCTGGTTGTCGGCACCCAGCCAGTCGTGCAGAATGCTGGCGTAGATGCTGCGGAAGTCGAGCTGGTAGCGTAGGTCGCCCGCGTCGAGGTTGGCCAGGTCGGGCGCGGCGTTGGCCACGCCGGGCTGGCACAGCTTGCCGCCGAGCAGCAGCACGTTGTTGGCCGTGCCGTGGTCGGTGCCGTTGCTGGCGTTCTGGCTCACGCGCCGGCCGAATTCTGAGAAAACCAAGACGAGCGTCGAGTCGAGGTTGCCCCCGCGCTGCAGGTCGTCGACGAAGGCGGCGAGGCCCTCGGAGAGGTCTTGCAGCAGCTTGCCCTGCTGCTCCTGCTGGCGCACGTGGGTATCGAAGCCCGACAAAGCGGTGTAGTACACGCGGGTGTCGAGGCCGGAGTTGATGAGCTCGGCCGTGGTTTTGAGGCTCTTGGCAAAGTCCGTTTGCGGGTACGCGACCTTGGACTGGTACACCTTGCTTTTCTCGAAAAGGTAGTCGGCCGAGGAGGCGGTTTCGGCCAGGGTCTTGTAGAGGTAGTCCAGCTCGCCGAGGCCGGTGGCGGCCGATTCGCGGCTGGCGGCGCTGAGCAGGCGGTTGCGGGTTAGGTCGCGGAGCTTCTGTGGGTTTTTCAGGGCCAGTCCCTTGCGCTGGGCGCCTTTCATGGCCAGGCTCAGCGTGTCGTCGACCTCGATGCCGGTGTGGCCGGTGGCGCAGCCGGCGCAGGCCGCGTCGAGGTAGCGGCCCAGCCAGCCGGTCGCCAGGTACTCATCGGCCGCCGAGCCGGTGTGCCAGATGTCCATGGAGCGGAAGTGCGAGCGGTCGGGGTTGGGGTAGCCCACGCTGTTGAGCACGGTCACGCGGCCTTGGTCGTAGAGGCCCTTGAGCGCGCTCATGTGCGGGTTCAGGGCCAGGTCTTTCTCCAGCGTCAGCAGGCCGCTGGTTTCGCGCAGGGCCAGCGTGGGCCGGGCGTTGTAGTAGAGGTCGTTGCGGTAGGGCACGATGGTGTTCAGCCCGTCGTTGCCGCCGCCGAGCTGCACCACCACGAGGCGCCGGCCGCCGGCGTCCTGCAGCGCGGGCAGGGCCTGGGCATCGAGCTTGTGCAGAAAGCGCGGCACGAACAGCAGGGTGCTGGCCAGCGCGGAGGTCTTCAGAAAGTCGCGGCGGGAGGTCATGGTGGAAGGAGGTGGGTGGACGGGCAGAAGACGATAAAGGAAACTCGGGCCGTTATGTCGAGCTTGCCTTACTCGGCGCGTGCCAGCTACATCAGCTGGTACTCGGGCAAGGACAGCAGCACGCCGACCTGCTGGCGCAGCGCCTGCTGCGGACCGCCGCCGGCGGGGGCGGCTTGGTGCAGCAGCGCCCGGTTTTCGGGGCGCAGCGGCGCTTGGAGCAGGAAACCGGCCAGCGCTTCCGGCTGCTGCTCGGCGGGCACCGTGGTCAGGAGCGCGGCCACGGTGGCTAGGCTCACGGGCGCCTCGCCCGCTTGCTTGCCGCGGCTGCGCAGCAGTCTTTCGCTGCGGGGCAGCTGCGGCGCCAGGTCGTTTTCGTCGTCCTTCAGCGCGATATTGACTTCGGCTTGCTTGAGCAGCACCTGCGGCAGCTGCAGGCGCAGCAGCAAGGACGAGGAGTCAATCCAGCTGCGGCCGCCGGGCCAGCCGGCCACGTTCGGGGGCTGAAACAAGGTCTGGCCCAAGGCTTTCTGCCAAAACACCAGCTTCTGCCCGTCGGCGGGCGCGAGGCCGGCCTGCCGCTGCAGCCCCACCAGCAGCTCCACCGGCGACTTGATGCGGGTGCCCACGTGGGCCGCGTCGTAAAACCATTCGGCCGAGAACATGCGCTCCAGCAGGTCCTGAATGTCGTAGCCCGACTGGTAAAACGCCTCGGCCAGGGGCTGGATGTGGGCGGCGTTGGGCTGGTCGTTGACGAAGAAGCGGTAGAGCTTGGTGGTCAGAAACAGCGCCGTTTCGCGGCGCGCGGTGAGCATACGCAGCACGTCCTCGCCGCCGAAATTGCCGGTTTGGCCCAAGAAGGTCTTCTGGCCGTCGTCGTGCTGACGGGCCCGAAATTCGTAGCTACCCTGGGCGTTGAAGCCCCAGCCGGTGAAGGAGCGGGCGGCCTCTTTCACGTCCTGCTCCGAGTAGTGGCCGCGGCCGATGGTGAACAGCTCCATCACCTCGCGGGCGAAGTTTTCGTTGGGGCGCTGCTTGCGGTTCTGCTGGTTGTTGAGAAACTGCAGCATGGCCGGCTCCTGGGCCACGGCCAGCAGCAGGTCGGGAAACTTGCCCAGCGCCAGCCGCCGGATGGTGTTGTTGAGCTGCAGAGCCAGGTCGGGGCGGCGCACCCGGCAGGCGAAGTGCCCGTGCCAGAAGAAGGTGAGCTTTTCGCGCAGCTGGGCCGGCGAGGTGGCCATGCGCGCCAGCCAACCGGTGTTCATGGCGTAAAAGGCGTCGCGGATCTGTTGGTTTTGCTGCTTGCGCTGCTCGGCCGTCAGCTCGCCCTTTTTCAGCGCCGGCGCCTGTGGGTCCTGCTTGAGGTCCATCGTCGGGGCGGGGCTCATGGCCAGCGCCTCGCGGTAGCGCATCTGCGGGCTGTCGAGCGGCTCGTAGGCCTGCGCGTCGTGGAGCAGCTGCCGCAGCACCTTGCGCGGGGCAAGGCCGGCCGTGGTATCCTGGGGCCGGGGCCCGAAACCCGCCCGCCAGAGCAGGTGCTGTACCCGTTGTTGCGTCGTCATGCCTGGTTGGACGGGATTAGCGCGCCAGGGTTTAACGGTTGCCCGGCAGCTTATGCCGCCACTAGCTGCCGTCGCGCGGACTCCGGTCCGCACAACGGCAGCTAGTAATCCAAACTCGCCCGAGCGGACGCGGCCGGCAGCCCGCACTGCTGGCGCCGCAGTGAACAAGCCCGCGCGAAAGGCTGTTCTCTAAGCCATTTCCAGATTCCATGAACACGAACCTAGCCGAACTGCCCCTTTCCATTCTGGAGCTGGCAGCCATCCGCGAGGGCCACACGCCCACCGATACGTTTCAACACAGCCTCACCCTGGCCCAGCACGCCGAGCAGTGGGGCTACCACCGCTTCTGGCTGGCCGAGCACCACAACATGGCCAGCATTGCCTCCTCGGCCACGGCCGTGCTCATCGGCCACATTGCCGGCGGCACGTCCACCATCCGGGTGGGCTCGGGCGGCATCATGCTGCCCAACCACGCCCCGCTTATCGTGGCCGAGCAGTTCGGCACGCTGGCCTCGCTCTACCCCGGCCGCATCGACCTGGGCCTGGGCCGCGCCCCCGGCACCGACCAGATGACCGCCCACGCGCTGCGCCGCGACTTGCAAGGCTCCGTCAACGACTTCCCACAGAACGTGCAGGAGCTGCTGACCTACCTCTCGGCCGAAAACCGCGGCAGCCGGGTGCGCGCCATTCCGGGCGAGGGACTGGATATTCCCGTCTGGCTGCTGGGCTCCAGCACCTTCAGCGCCCAGCTGGCCGCCTACTTGGGCCTGCCTTTCGCCTTTGCCAGCCACTTCGCCCCGAGCCAGCTGCAGGCCGCCCTGCACCTGTACCGCGAGAATTTCCGGCCCTCCGAGTACTTGGCCGAGCCCTACGCCGCGGCCTGCGTCAACGTCATTGCTGCCGACACCAACGAGCAAGCCGAACGGCTGGCCACGTCGTTCTACCAGCTGGCCACCAACATCGTGCGCGGCACCTCCCGGCCGCTGCAGCCGCCTGTCGAGAGCATGGCCGGGCTGTGGAGCGACATGGAGGAGGAATCGGTGCGCATGATGATGGCCTACGCTTTCATCGGCAGCCAGGCCAAGGTGCGCAAGCAGGTGGAACAGTTCGTGCAGGTCACCGGCGTGAACGAATTGCTGGTGGTGTCGCACGTCTACGACCCAGCCGCCCGCCTGCGCTCCTACGAGCTGCTGATGCAGGCGCTGCGGCAGCCGGTGGCGGTGTAAGCCTTGGCTGTCATCCTGAGCCGAAGGCGCAGAATCTTTCTTTCCCACTGTACCAACTAATAAGCGCAGCCACCAACGCCCTTTCATTCGGGCATGGTGGCTGCGCTTTTATGCTATAGCCAGAAAACGTCTGCTCGTTGTTCGCGCCGGCCGTGCCGGGTTTGAGGAAGGTCCTTGACTTCGTCGACCTACGGTTCGCTCGGCTCAGGATGACGGGCTGGTTGTGGGCACTTCGTAAGCTCGTTTTATCTACTCAGAGCCGCGCGCCTACCACCACGGTCTTCTTGTACTCCTTTTTTGCGCCGCCGCCGGGCTTGTACAGCTCGATGTGGAGCACGTAGTAGCCCACCGGGGCTTTGTGGCGGGCATCGGTGAGGCCGTCCCACTGGAAGAAGCCGGTGGTGGCTAGGCTTTCGTTACGCACGAGGCGGCGGGTAAGGCGGCCCACGGCGTCGTACACGGTGACGCTGGCAGCGTAGCCGGCCCCGTCGAGGCGGTAGCTCAGGGTGGTGTAGTCCTGCTGCCCGTCGTCGTCGGGCGTGAAGACTTCGGGCTCCACCGCAAACTGCTGGCTGCTCCCCGACTCGGCCAAGAACTGCGAGTTGCGCCGGCCCGGGGTGGCGTAGCCCACGCTGCCCGCGGCCGAGTGGAAGTTGGCGCCCCGGCTGGGCCCGTCGGGCCGCAGGCGCTCCAATGATACCCCGTCGCGGGTATCGAGCAGGGCCAGGTGCAGGCTCTCGTTGTAGTCGAACCGGTCGATGCGCTGCGGGCCGTTGATCAGTGTCACGATGCCCGCATCGTCGGGGTAACTGGGGAGCGTGAGGGTCGGCAGAAAGGCGGCCGGGTCGCTGCTGCTGGCGTACTGGGCCTGTACCACGTCGGGGCGCTGGCTGAGCACCACCAGCTGCCCGGGGGCCAGCACGTACGGTTCGCTGATGATGGTGCGGTTTTCGGCAATGCTGTCCGGGCGCACCCGCCCGATCTGCCAGCCCTGCAGGTCAATGTACTTATTGGAGCGGTTCAACAGCTCCACGAAGTCGAAGCCTTCGGTGCGCGGGTTAAACAGCACTTCGTTGATAACAATGTCGTTGACCGCCGCCGCAGAGGGCAGCACCAGCGTGGCGGAGGTCAGCGGACCGGCGCCGTTGCCCACGCAGTCGGTGGCGCGCTGCACGGTGAGGGCGTAGGGTTGGCTGGGCGTCAGCGGGGCGGCCAGCGTCAGCTCCACGGCCCGAAAATCGGCGGCGACGGGCACGGCGCGCTGCACCGCGGGGCCGCCCGTGCCCAAGCTGTAGAGGGCGGGATTAGCCGCCAGGGTGCTGTCGAGCTTTTCGGCGAAGGTCAGGCGCAGCAGCGTGGGCGTGGCGGCCACGGCGCGCAGCAACGCGGGCGCGGTGCGGTCGGCGTTGGCGGCGCGCACGGCGTTGGCGCGGGCGGGCGTGCCGCCGCTGGCGTCGGTGCTGGCCAACCAGTTGTCGGCCCCGCCGCAGGGGTTGCCGGTATCCACCATTTCCAGCGTCCAGCCGCCGTCCTTTTTGCTGTTGTCGCGGTACCAGGTGTCGGCGTAGTTCACCTCAAACAGCTGCCGGCCGTCGCGGGCGCGCAGCAGCAGTTGGTCGCCGGTGTTGCCCAGCGCCGGGAAGTTGGTCAGGCCGAACACCTTGCCGTAGCTGGCAAACTGCGCCGTGCGGGTGTTGCCGCACACCACCGCGTACTCGCCCGGCAGCAGCAGAGAGCCAGCCGGGAAAATAGCCGACGATGTGCTGCCCGGCTTGGTCAGGCGCACCCCGGCCAGGTCCAGCGGGTTGGTGGCCGAGGGGTTGTAGATTTCAATAAACTCGGACGCCGGCAGCCCTACTTGCGGCGTTTCGTCGGCCAGGATTTCGGTGATGAGCAGCTGATTCGGGCCGGGCAGCACCGGCGTACCGTTGTAGACGAACGGGGCCGTGAGCGGCCCGGTGGCCACGTTGCCGTATAGGTCTACCACGTTGCGCGCTTCCAGGGTATTCGGGCCCAGCGGGAAGGTGCCGGCAAAGGTCAGGTGCACGAGGCCGGGGTCCTGGGCGTCGCGCGCGGCGCTGCTGGCGGTGGCACCGCTGCTCAGGCGGAAAGCCGAAGCCGGGATATTGGCCGCTACCGGCTCGTTGAAGAGCACATCAAGCGTGGTGCCGCTCTGGGGCGTGGCGCTGCTCAGCTGCGGCTCCGCTTGGTCCGAGACGCGAAAGTCGTCGAAGGTGAAGGCCCGGTTGTTGGCCGAGGAATACGTCAGCAGCACGCCCAGGTACTGGCTGCGCTGGTAGGTGTTGTCGGTGGCGGTGCCCTCGCTCACGTAATTGGTGCCGCCCGTCAGGTCGCGCTCCAGCGTCCAGACGCCGGCTGGAGTGCGCGTCACGCGCACCCGCACCAGGTTGTTGGTGGTCGAGGCCAGCGTGCCGTCGGCGCCGTTGATGACGTAGCTGCCCGCGCCGCTGGCGTCCTTGCGGAACAGGGCCACCTCGTCGGGGGTGCCGCCCAGGCGCACGAAGTAGCCGCGGTTGCCGGCCGCTTTCAGGTCGGCCTGCTCCGAAATCAGCCAGACGTCGGCGAGGTTGCCGCTGGACGTGGCCAGGCGCAGATTGGCCCAGAATTCCCAGGTGGTGCCCGTGACGGCCTGCACGGGCGTGGCCAGCTGCAGCTGCGTACCGGTCACGGCCGGGCCGTTGCTCTGCAGCTGCTGGCTGGTTACCTGAAAACCAGTCGCGTCGCCGGTCCAGGCGGGGTTCTGGGTGAAGTCGCCGTCGGTAAAGGTTTCGTTGAGCTGGGCGGCGGCCGGGGCCGCCGTCGCCAATACCAGGCTTAGGGCGCGGAGTACACGTAGCAGCATAGGCAGCAAACAGGAGCAGAAAAGACTGATGCTGAGGCCGCGCGCCGGCGCGCGGCCACGTCGCACCGGTACGCAAGCTAAACCATTGGGTGCAATTCCGCGCGTTTTTGCCGATTTTTGCGGGCCGCCTCGCTTGAAGCGGTTTTTCGCTGATTCTGAAGATGAAAGTAGCCGTCGTTGGTGCCACCGGCCTCGTGGGTGGCCAGATGCTGAAAGTGCTCGAAGAGCGCAACTTCCCCGTCACCGAGTTGCTGCCCGTCGCCTCCGAAAAATCGGTGGGCCAGCTCATCGAGTTCAAGGGCCAACAGTACCCCGTGGTGAGCATGGACGACGCCGTGGCCGCCCGCCCGGCCGTGGCCATTTTCTCGGCCGGCGGCTCGGTGAGCAAGGAGCAAGCCCCGCGCTTCGCCGAAGTGGGCACGGTGGTTATCGACAACTCCTCGGCCTGGCGCATGGACCCCAGCAAGAAGCTGGTGGTGCCCGAGGTCAACGCCGCCGTACTCACGGCCGAGGATAAAATCATTGCCAATCCCAACTGCTCCACCATTCAGATGGTACTGGCCCTGAGCCGCCTGCACCAAGCATACAAGGTGGAGCGCGTGGTGGTGAGCACCTACCAGAGCGTGACGGGCACCGGCAAAAAAGCCGTCGACCAGCTCATGCAGGAGCGCGCCGGCGGCGAGGTGACTTCGCAAGCCTACCCCCACCGCATCGACCTGAACGTGCTGCCCCACATCGACGTGTTCGAGGACAACGGCTACACCAAGGAGGAAATGAAGATGGTGAAGGAGACCAAGAAAATCATGGGCGACGACTCCATCCGCGTGACGGCTACCACGGTGCGCATCCCGGTGGTGGGCGGCCACTCCGAAGCCGTGAACGTGGAATTCGCCAAGGACTTTGACCTCGTCGAGGTGCGCCGCCTGCTGGAAGAAACGCCCGGCGTGGAAGTGGTGGACGACCCGGCCAACAACCGCTACCCCATGCCCAAGGACGCCCACGGCAAGGACGCCGTGCTGGTGGGCCGCCTGCGCCGCGACGAGTCGCAGCCGAACACACTGAATATGTGGGTGGTGGCCGACAACCTGCGCAAGGGCGCCGCCACCAACGCGGTGCAGATTGCCGAGTACCTGCTGCAGCAAGGGCTGCTGAAGTAAGCTTCACCCTATTAGCCAAACGGCTCCGGATGGTACTTCATCCGGAGCCGTTCTGTTTAGGGAATGGATGTTGGCAGAATGGTGCAGAGACGCAATCTTGCGTCTCGTCGTTGAACGATGACGACCAGACATCGGCAACGATTGAGACGCAAGCATGGGTCACTACGTCGTGCAGGCACGCGTCACGGACCGGCCGTTTACTTCGCCAGGGCCTCGTTGAGCGCGTCGATGGTGGCTTGGCCGGCGCTGGGCCGGGGGGCCGCGCTGCCGCGCAGCTGGCCTTGGCGGTCGATGATGAAGTAAGCCGGGATGGACTCAATCGAATAGGCTTTGGCCGCCGGCGTCTCGAAGCCCTGGGCCCAGCCGTGGCGGGCGTTGGGGCCGGTGAGCAGGGGCTTGGCCAGGGCGCCCTTCCAGGCCGGCTCCTTGGTATCCACCGACACGTAGAGGAAAACCACGTCCTGCTTGGCGTATTTCTCGCGCAGGGCGGCGCTGGCGGGCATTTCCTGCAGGCAGGGGGCGCACCAGCTGGCCCAGAAGTCCAGATATACCACCTTGCCGCGGAAGTCCGACAGGCGCACCGGCTTGCCGGTGGCGTCGCGCACGGTGAAATCGGGAGCGGGGCGGCCGCCGCTGAGCTTGTACTTGCGCGCGTAGAGGCGCTGCACCGGGTTTACTAGCAGCGTATCACGGGTCATCTGCTGCAGGGCCGCCACGAAGGGCTGGGCCGCAGTCAGTTTCTGGCTTTGCAGCACGTACACGCAGTACTGAGCCATGACCACGTCGCGGGTGCGGCTGGAGCCGAAGTGGGCGGTGAGCTGGGCGGGCAGCTCCTTGGCCGTGACGGGCCGGGGGCTGTTGTAGAGCACGGTGGACAGGTAACATTCCAGCAGGGTTGCCCACTCGGCGCTGTGCTGGCGCATGGCCGAGTCCAGGGAGGGCAGCTGCCGCAGCCGCTCGTAGTAGCCGGGCGGAGTGGGCCAGTCTGGGTTCTGCTCCTTGCGCCGCTTCAGGTACGGGTACCACAGGTTGCCAGCGGCGGAGGCATAGGCAATGGAAGTGCGGGCAAACCGCTCGAAGTCGGCCGGCAACGGGTGCTCGGCGGCGTAGGAGCGCAGAAACGCGTGCTCGCCCTGCTGCAGCGAGTCGCTCAGGCGCTGGTCCTGCTCCGGGGTGCGCCAAGACCGGGGCGCGGCTTGGTCGCGGGCGGGTGGTGGCCCACTGGGCAGGGGAAAGTCGTAGAAGCGCAGGAAACGCTGGGCCAGGTAGTTGTTGGCGTTGGCGCCGCGGCCGGTATAAGTCAGCGTTTCGTCGAACTGCTCGGCGTCGAGGGCCAGGTGCAGCTCGTCGCCGGGGGTCAGGTACAGCTCGGCCGTTTCGCCGCCGTGCACAAACTCGGCCTGCTGGCCAAACGGGAGGTCGGGCACCTCCAGGCGGAAGTTATTGGCCTCGTCCAGCTCGCCCCAAACGGCGCGCAGGGGGCGCCGGGTGACGGGGTGATTCCCGAGAAACAAGGCTACGCGGCGACTGGCCGGGTGCTCGATGTGGCCCGTGACGACGGTGGGCAAGGGGGCCGCGGCGCGGGCGGCGGAACCCAGCAGCAGGAGCAGACCCAGCAGCCAGTGCGCGGGCTGGGCGCGTAAACAGAACTTCATACAAGCGTAGCGAATAGGATTCGGGCGAATGCCGCCGAAAAGTATTTATTCCGCAAGATATAAGCAGCACGGCAACCAGTTCCACGCTAGTGTTCCTCTCGCAACCCGAGCTGGCACGCCGGTGCCCTGCGTATCTTGCAAGGCAGATTCGTCTGATATTCCCGTTTTATTCGATTTTTAATGCATTTCCGCATTATACTGGCGGGCCTGACGCTGGCCGCCGCTACCGCCCAAGCCCAAACCGCCCCGGCCGGCGACACCGTGCACGTCGGCGGCAAAGTGTACACCTATGTGGAGCAAATGCCCCAGCCTACCGGCGGCATGGATGCCCTGAAGCAGTACCTGCGTCAAACCCTGCAATACCCGCCCGAGGCCCTGCAGCAGCGCATCGAAGGCCGGGTGTTCGTCAATTTCGTGGTGAATGTCGCCGGCGGTATTGAGCAGGCCAAAGTGCTGCAGAACCCCGACCCGCGGCTGGGCGCCGAGGCCCTGCGCGTGGTAAGCCAGATGCCGGCCTGGGAACCGGGCCGGCAGAACGGCCGCCCGGTGAGCGTGCTCTACACCTTGCCCGTCACCTTCAGCCTGCCGCCCGTGACGCCCGCGCTGAGCGGGCAGCGCCCGGCGGCCGAAGGCCAGCCGGCCCGGCCCGTGGGCGGGCAGCGGGCGTTGGAAGAATTCCTGAAAACAGCTCTGCACTACCCCGAGGCCGCCCGCCAGGCCCAGGCCTCGGCGCTGGTATTCGTGAAGCTGGAGCTCGACTCGCTGGGGCAGGTGGGCAAAACCTACGTGCTCACCGACATGCACCAGCAAGCCCAGCGCGGCGCCGACAAGAAAGCCCTGCGCCAGGCCCACGAGCAGATGACCGCGGCCGCCGCCGAGGCGTTGCGCCAACCGGGCCTGCGCTGGCAGCCGGCCCTGCGCCAGGGCCGGCCCATCAAAAGTTCTACCATTGTGCCCATCCTGTTTCAAGGCGCGACGGGCACGGCAGGCGTCACGCCGGGGCTGCACCTGTTTCCCATGGTCATGCCGTCGGTGGAGGGCGGCGTGGCTTCGCTGACCAAATTTCTGGGGCAGAACATCCGCTACCCGGTGGAAGCGCTGCGCGGGCGCACCGAAGGCAAGCTCATGGTGCTCTTCGAAGTGAGCGAAGCCGGCCTGGTGGAAAATCCGGTGGTTATCCAGTCCGTGTCGCCCGAAATCGACGCCGAAGCGCTGCGGGTGGTGGCGCAGCTGCCGCCCATGTTTCCGGCGCTGGAAGAAGGCAAGCCCGTGCGCAGCTACCTCATTGTCCCGCTCTCCTTCAAGATTCGCACGACCGTCACCCGCACGGGCCGCTAGTCGCGGCTTCGGCTCCACCCCTTATCCTATCCATCTATGCATTTCCGCATTCTGCTGGCGGGCCTGACGCTGGCCGCCGCTACTGCCCATGCCCAAACCGTCCCGGCCGGCGACACCGTGCGCGTCGGCGGCAAGGTCTACACCTATGTGGAGCAGATGCCCCAGCCGCCGGGCGGCATGCCGGGCCTGATGCAGTTTCTGGGCAGCCAGCTGCAGTACCCAGCCGAAGCCCAGCAGCAGCGCATCGAGGGCAAGGTGTTCGTCACGTTCGTCGTCAACACGGAGGGGCGCATCGAGCAAGCCCGGGTGAGCAAGGGCGCCCACGCCCTGCTCGACGCAGAAGCCCTGCGCGTGATTCAGCTGATGCCGGCCTGGACCCCGGGCCGGCAACTAGGCCGCCCGGTGAACGTGGCCTATACCGTGCCGGTCAATTTTCGGCTGCCCCCCGCCGAGCCGGCCGCGGCCTCGCCCAAGTACCCCTTCGACGTGATGGCCGAGCCGCCGGGCGGCATGGCCGGGCTGATGCGCACCATGGCCAAAACCCTGCGCTACCCGGCCGAGGCCCGGGCGCAGGGCGCGCAGGGGCGGGTGTTCGTGCAGTTTGTGCTCGATTCGACCGGGCAGGTGCAGCAGCCGGTGGTGGTGAAGAGCGTGCACCCGCTGCTCGACGCGGAGGCGGTGCGCGTCATCCAGACCATGCCGCGCTGGAAACCAGCCCTCTACCAGGGTCGGCCGGTGCCCGTGTCGATGACCGTGCCCGTCACGTTCGGCCTGCCTGGCCGGTAGCCGCGCGGCCGCTTATTCCTCGCGTTCGAACACGCGCCCGGCGAAGTCGAGCACGGCGCGGCGCGTCACCTCGGGCTGCTCGAAGAAGCCCACGTGGCCCACGCCGTCGAGGATGAGCACGTGGCTTTCGGTGGGCAGGGTGAGCTGGGGCAGCAGGCTTTCCACGGTCACGGCCACGTCGTCCTTGCCGATGATGAACTGCACCGGGTAGCGGGCCTTGCGCAGCACTTCGGTGCGGTCGGGGCGCTGCTTCATGGCTTTTAGCGCGCCGATGATGCTGTCCTGAGGGGTAGCCTTACCGATTTCTTCGAGGAAGCAGCGTTCATCCACGAGCTTTTCGCGGTTGGCCGGGGCGAAGAGCGGGCGCACGAAGGAGTCCATGAACTTCTCCACGCCGTGGCGCTGGATGAAGTCGATGTTTTTGTCGCGGTTGGCTTTGCGCTCCTCGGTGTCGGGCAGGGCGGTGCTGTGAAACAGCGAGAGGCCGGCCACCATGCTGGGGTAGCGCTCGGCAAAAGCCAGGGCCACGTAGCCGCCCATGCTGTGGCACACGAACACGGCCCGCTCGACGCCGCGCTGGCGCAGGTACTCGGCCAGGTAGCGGGCCTGGGCTTCCATGGAGAAGTCGCGGATGTCGTGCACGTTGGTGCCGAAGCCGAGCAGGTTGGGCGTGACGAGGCGGTAGTCGTCGGGAAAGTCGCGGGTGAAGGCGGTCCAGACTTCGCGGCTTTCGGCAAAACCGTGCAGCAGCACGATGGTCGGTTGGGCGGTGCTCATGGCAACGGGCGTGAGGGTGCGGGAACGGCAAATCTACGCGGCGCAGGCGGCTTGCGCTGCGTAGGGCGGCGGAAGGCGGCAAGGGGCGGGGCCGTGTAGCGTGTCGAAAGAATGGAGTAACGGGTTGACGGCTCCGGAACTGGTGGCAACGGTTTCGCATCTGGTGCCGACGGCATAGAGCAGCGTGTCGACGGGGCCGAAAACGGTGTTAGTGGCATGTAGGGGCGCGTCGTAATGTATTAATTGCGTAGCCCCGGGGGCAGAACGGGTGGGATTCAGGGTTGCATTGTAGCTTCGCCGGGGCGGCTTGCGTATGCAGGCCGCTTACCCTTTCGCTATGAACCGACTTCTTCCCCGGCTGGGCTTTGGCCTGCTGCTGACCGGTGCCGCCTCGCCCCTGCTGGCGCAGGTGACCGATACAACCCAAACGCCCACGCCGACCCCGGCCACGTTGCCGGTTGCGGCCCCGGCTCCCTTCGTGCCCTCACCCGTGGCGCCGACGCCCCCGGCGCCAGCCCGCCTCGACGTGACGGACCCCAAAGCGCCGCTGCAGGCGCCGGTGTACGTGCCGCTTGATCAGGACGTGTACCGGCTCATTGACCGCTACGCCATCAAGTACGGCCCCGATTCGGCGGGCGACATCCACACCTCCACGCGGCCCTACAACCGGGCGGCCGTGGCGCGGCTGGCAGCGCGCATGGCCGCCGCGGGCCGGGTGGATGAGTTCAACCAAGCCTACCTGCAGCAGGACAACTGGACGCACTCGGCCGCCGGGCCGGCCGAGAGCAAGCGGCCCATCCTGAAGCACTTCTACCGCACGCCCACCGACCTGTTCAGCGTCAACTCGCCCGACTTCCAGCTGCGCGTGAACCCGGTGCTGAACCTGCAGGTGGGCGGCGGTTCCGACGGCTTCCTCTACACCAACACCCGCGGGGCGCAGGTGGAAGGCACCATCGACAAGCGCCTGGGCTTCTATACCTACTTCACCGACACGCAGATGCGGGTGCCGGAGTACGTAGCCGGCCGCATCCGCCGTGACAACGCCGTGCCGCACGAGGGCTACTGGAAGTACTTCAAGAACCAGCAAAACCAGTTCGACTTCCTCACCGCCCGGGGCTACATCACCTACGCTGCCACCCGCCACATCAACGTGCAGCTGGGCCACGACCGCAACGTCATCGGCAACGGCTACCGCTCGTTGATTTTGTCGGATTTCTCGGCGCCGTACTTCTTCCTGAAGCTGAACACGCGCGTCTGGAAGCTGAACTACCAGAACCTCTTCGCCGAGCTGACCGCGGAGCGGCGCAACATCGACACGGTGTTTCAGAAGAAGTACATGGCCCTGCACCACCTCAGCGTCGACATCACGCCGGGGCTGAACGTGGGCCTGTTCGAGTCGACCATGTTCGGGCGCGGCAAGGGGCGCTTCGAGCTGCAGTACCTGAACCCCATCATCTTCTACCGCAGCGTGGAGCAGGCCGTCGGCTCGAACGACAACGCCATCCTCGGCGCCGACTTCCGCTGGAACATCAAGCGCCGCGCCCAGCTCTACGGCCAAGTGGTGCTCGACGAGTTGGTGGTGAGCCAGGTGCGCTCGGGCAACGGCTGGTGGGCCAACAAGCAGGCCTTCCAGGTGGGCGGCAAGTACCTCGACGTGTTCGGCCTCTCGAACCTGGACTTGCAGGTGGAGTACAACTTCATTCGCCCCTACACCTACCAGCACCTCGACCTGTACCGCGCCTACGAGCACTACGGGCAGCCGCTGGCCCACCCCATCGGGGCCAACCTGCGGGAGCTGTTCGGGCAGCTGAGCTACCAGCCGCTGCCCCGCCTGACCCTGGTGGGCAAGGGCTTTTACTCGGTGTACGGCGAGGACGTGACGGTGTTGGACGAACTGGGCCGGCCCAAGCTGCTCAACTACGGCGGCAACGTGCTGCAGCCCTACACCACCCGGGTGCAGGATTACAACAACGTGGTGGCCCAAGGCCGCCGCGTGGAGCAGCTCTTCGCCGACTTCACCGCTACCTGGATGGCCCGGCCCAACCTCTGGCTCGACGCCAAGCTGGTGGCCCGCAGCGCCCGGGCCGACGGCACCCGCACCACGGGCGTGTACCCCTCGCTGGCCCTGCGCTGGAACGCGGCCCAGCGCCTGCACGAGTTTTAAGCCCGGGGCACGGCTAAGTTGTCCGAATCACCCTAATTTTGAGGACGATTGTCGTTCGGTGGTGCCACGGCTTGCAGTCGTGGCATCATTCGTTTTATGCCGGCTTATTCCCCTTACCCCCATGCAGACTACCGCTACCATCACGCTCTACCGCCCCGTTAACCAGGCCGAATTGGACCTCATTGCGCAAAGCGGCTGGCAGGCGTTTCCGCCGCGTCTGCCCGAGCAGCCCATCTTTTACCCCGTTACCAACGAGGCCTACGCGGTCCAGATTGCCCGCGACTGGAACGTGCCCTACTACGGCGTGGGCTACGTGCTGCGCTTTGAGGTGGGCGCAGCCTATGCCGCCCGCTTCCCGGTGCAAAACGTGGGCGGCCCCGAGCACGACGAGCTGTGGGTGCCGGCCGAGGAGCTGGCCGAATTCAACCTGCACATCCTCGGCCCAATTGAAGTGACCCAGACCTTCCGGCGCGAGTAAGCGATGCACTGGCAGTCATTGCGAGCGAAGCGCGGCAATCCTTCCTCTCGCGGCACGTCGGCTCAGCTGGCAGCCCCCATTACCTCCGCTCGGAACCAAGTACCTGGGGTTACGGGCGGGGGTGTTTTTTGGGTAGCAAGCATTGTATCGGCGGTGCTACTAGCGGACCGATTGCCGCGCTTCGCTCGCAATGACTACTGGGTACTACCGCCCGCAGCCGGTGCCACAATCGGTGTTGGCTCGGCCGGCGCGGGCGGTTAAGGTATTCGGCCGGGTGTAGCGTCGAATAGCGTAGCCCCGCCGGGGGTTACCTTTGTGCTTTCGATGAAGACATACCTGCGCATTCTCAGTTTTGCCCGGCCCTACGCCGACTTCGTGCCGCTGTACTTTCTGTACACGGTGCTGGGCATTTTCTTCGGCATTGCCAATTTCAGCCTGGTCATTCCGCTGCTCAACGTGCTCTTCGGGGTGGAAGGCAAGGAGCCCCTGCCGACGGTGGCGCCGCCCTTCACGCTGAGCCTGGACTACGTGACGGGCACCTTCAACTACTATTTTGGGCAGGTGGTGGCCACCGAAGGACGCATGGGGGCCCTGGGCTTCGTGTGCGGCGTCATCGTGGTGTCCGTGTTTTTCAGCAACTTGTTTCGCTACCTCAGCCTGCGCCTGGTGGCGCGGGTGCGGGCCCGGGTAATTCGCCAGATGCGGGCGGCGCTCTACCAAAACGTGACGCGCCTGCCGCTGGGCTACTTCTCGGCCACGCGCAAGGGCGACATGATGTCGCGCTTTACCAGCGACGTGCAGGAAGTAGAAACCTCCGTTATCAACACGCTGCAATCGGTGGTGCGCGAGCCGCTAACCATCTTTTTCATGTTCGCGGTGCTCTTCAGCATGTCGGTGAAGCTCACGCTGTTTACCCTGATTCTGCTGCCGATTTCGGGCGGGCTGATTGCGGGCGTGTCGAAGCGGCTGCGCACGCACGCCAAGACCAGCCAGTCGACCTTGGGCACCATGCTCTCGGTGATTGACGAGACGTTGGGCGGCATGCGCGTCATCAAGGCCTTCAACGCCGAGCCCTACGTGACGGAGAAGTTTCACGAGCAAAACGAGCAGTACACCAAGACGCAGCGCCGCATCGACAACACCCGCGACCTGGCCTCGCCCTTCTCCGAGTTTGCGGGCGTGATGGTGGTGGCCGGCCTGCTGTACTACGGCGGCTCCCTGGTGCTCAGCGGCACGGCTGGCCTGAGCCCGGCGTCCTTTATCACTTACATCATCCTGTTTTCGCAGATTCTGGTGCCGGCCAAGGCCCTCTCGTCCTCGTTCAGCAACATTCAGCGCGGCCTGGTGGCCGGTGAGCGGGTGCTGAGCATCATCGACACCGAGCCCAGCATCAAGGACAAGCCCGGCGCCGCGACGCTGCCCGCGTTCCGGCACGAAATCGAGTTCAGCGGCGTGGGCTTCGGCTACGGCGGCGAGGACGGGCGGCAGGTGCTCAGCGACATCAACCTCACTGTAGCCAAGGGCAAAACCGTGGCGCTGGTGGGGCCCTCGGGCGGCGGCAAAAGCACCCTGGCCGACCTGCTCCCGCGCTTCTACGACGTGACCGAGGGCAGCATCCGCATCGACGGCCAGGATCTGCGCGACTGCACCGTGCACTCGGTGCGCGAGCAGATGGGCATCGTCACGCAGGAAAGCATCCTGTTCAACGACACCATCTTCAACAACATCCGCTTCAACAAGCTCGACGCCACCGAAGCCGAGGTCATCGAAGCGGCCAAAATTGCCAACGCCCACGAGTTCATCATGGCCGCCCCCGACGGGTACCAGACCATGATTGGCGACCGGGGCGCGCGCCTCTCGGGCGGGCAACGGCAGCGCCTGAGCATTGCCCGCGCCATCCTGCGCAACCCGCCCATTCTCATCCTGGACGAAGCCACCTCGGCCCTCGACACCGAAAGCGAAAAGCTGGTGCAGGAAGCCCTCACGCGCCTGATGACCAACCGCACCTCGCTGGTTATTGCCCACCGCCTGAGCACCGTGCAGCACGCCGACGAAATCGTGGTGCTGCAAAACGGCCGCATTGCCGAACGCGGCACCCACGACGAGCTGCTGCTGCGCCCCGACGGCCTCTACGCCCGCCTGAGCCGCATGCAGAACAACCCGGCGCTGGCGTAAACGCCGCCCCGGCACCACATCCGAACCCCAGCATGCGTAAAAGGGTATATTTCGCCGCCGACGCCCGTTGGCGGCTTCCACACCCTCACTCCTCCCCTTCCCCATGTTGATTATTCGCCGTATTGCCACCGTCGCCGTGATGGTGTACTTGCTGCTCACCGTGCTGTTCGTCGTGACGGGCGGCGCCCGCGACGCCATGATGGCGCTGACCGGCAACCAGAACCCGGCCGAATTCTGGTACGTGATGACGCTCATCGGCGCGGGCCTGCTGCTGCTGCTGCTGCTCACCGAAAACGCCTACAACGTGGCCATGCGCCGCGACATCAGCCGCCACGAGCTTAAGGTCAACGAACTGAAAGCCAAGCTCTACGACCACCAGCTGGAGCAGCGCGACCGGGACGTGCGCCCCGTAGCGGCCACCACTGTGCCCCGCCCCGAGCCGGCCCCCGGCGCCATTCCGCGCGGCAGCATGACGCCCCCGCCCGCCACGCCCTACTCCGGCGACGACCATCCCACCGACACCACGGTGCGCCCCTCAGACCGCCCGCTGATGTAACTTTGCCGCGTGGCAGACAACACCCTTTCCGACCTTATCCGGGCTGAGCTGACCGAAGCCCGCAGCGTGCTCGACCGGTTCCTGACCGAACCCCAGCACATCCAGTCCATCGAACGGGCCGCGCGGCTCGTGGCCGACAGCCTTCAGCAGGGCGGCAAAGTGCTGACCTGCGGCAACGGCGGCTCCTTGTGCGACGCCCAGCACTTCGCCGAGGAGCTGAGCGGGCGCTACCGCCAGGACCGCCCCGCCTTGGCCGCCATTGCCCTGACGGAAGCCTCGCACATGACCTGCGTGGCCAACGACTACGGCTTCGAGTTTGTGTTCAGCCGCTTTGTGCAGGCCCTGGGCCGCCCCGGCGACGTGCTGCTGGCCATTAGCACCAGCGGCAACTCGCCCAACATCCTGCGCGCGGCCGAAGCTGCCAAAGCCGCCGGCCTGCAGGTCATTGCCCTCACCGGCAAGGACGGCGGGCAGCTGGCCGCCCTGGCCGACGTGGAAATCCGGGCCCCGCACCACGGCTACGCCGACCGGATTCAGGAAATCCACATCAAGGCCATTCACATCATGATCATGCTCATCGAGCAGTTGGTGGCGGCGTAATTCTGCCAGTAGATAAAAAGCAGCCCGTCATCCTGAGGCGCAGCCGAAGGACCTTCCTCGCACCCCGCACTAACTAAGAAGCGCAGCCACTAATGCCCCATCGTAAGGGCCGCGGTGGCTGCGCTTCTTAGTTAGCTGCCTTTAGCAGAAAGGCGTCGGCAGCGGCGGTGCAGGCTTTGAGGAAGGTCCTTCGGCTGCGCCGTACGCCAGATGAAGGATGACGTCCTGATGTTGCCCACGATGCCGGCCTGATTTCATTGCCCAGCCTCCGGGCATCCTTATCTTCGCCCTCCCTCTCTTGCATTTTATCTCTATGGTTACCAAGACCTACGGCTCGGCCGTGCAGGGCGTTAATGCCTATACCATTACTATTGAAGTCGTTGTATCTCAGGGCATGGGCTTTTTCGTGGTGGGCCTGCCCGATAACGCCATCAAGGAAAGCCAGCAGCGCATCGAGGCGGCCATGCGGGTGCGGGGCTACAACATGCCGCGCACCAAGGTAGTAGTGAACATGGCCCCGGCCGACATTCGCAAGGAAGGCTCGGCGTATGACTTGGCCATCGCGCTGGGCATTCTGCACGCCTCCCAGCAAATCAGCACCGAGCGGTTGGGCGAGTACATCATCATGGGCGAACTGGCGCTGGACGGGGAGCTGCGGCCCATTAAGGGCGTGCTGCCCATTGCCATTCAGGCCCGCAAGGAGGGCTTTAAGGGCTTTATCCTGCCCCGACAAAATGCTCAGGAAGCCGCCATCGTCAACAACCTCGACGTGATTCCCGTCGACACCATGCAGCAGGCCATCGATTTTGTGGAAGGCCGCGCCGCAATCGAGCCGCTGACGGTGGACACCCGCGACGTGTTCATGCACTCGGCCAACCAGTACGCCGCCGACTTCGCCGACGTGCAGGGCCAGGAAAACATCAAGCGGGCCCTGGAAATAGCCGCGGCCGGCGGGCACAACGTCATCATGATTGGGCCGCCCGGCGCGGGCAAGACCATGCTGGCCAAGCGCCTGCCCAGCATCCTGCCGGCCCTGACTATGCTGGAAGCGTTGGAAGCCACTAAGATTCACTCGGTAGCCGGTAAGCTCGGCACCAATGCTTCGCTGCTGAACACCCGCCCCTTCCGGGCCCCGCACCACACCATTTCGGACGTGGCGCTGGTGGGCGGGGGCGGCAACCCGCAGCCCGGCGAAATTTCCCTGGCGCACAACGGCGTGCTGTTTCTGGACGAGCTGCCCGAATTTAAGCGCACGGTGCTGGAGGTGATGCGCCAGCCCCTGGAGGAGCGCCGCGTGACCATTTCGCGGGCCAAGGTCAGCATCGACTTCCCGGCCAATTTCATGCTCATTGCCAGCATGAACCCCTGCCCCTGCGGCTACTACAACCACCCGGACAAAGAATGCGTGTGCGGGCCCGGCGTGGTGCAGAAGTACCTGAACAAAGTCTCCGGCCCGCTGCTCGACCGCATCGACCTGCACGTGGAAGTGACGCCGGTGACCTTCGACCAGATGACCGAGACGCGCCGCTCCGAGAGCAGCGGCACCATTCAGGAGCGCGTGGAGCAGGCCCGGCAGGTGCAGGCCGCCCGGTTCCATAATTTCCCCGACATCCATTCCAACGCCATGATGCCCTCGCAGATGGTCAAGGACATCTGCCAGATCAACCCGGCGGGTCGCACCTTGCTCAAGACGGCCATGGAGCGCCTCGGTCTTTCGGCCCGGGCCTACGACCGGATCCTCAAAGTAGCCCGCACCATTGCCGACCTGGCCGGCAGCGAAGAAATCCGCATCGAGCACCTGGCCGAGGCTATTCAGTACCGCAGCCTCGACCGGGAAGGCTGGGCCGGGTAGCCCCCGCCGCAGCGCCCTTCTTGCTCCGTCGCCCCGGCGCAGCGCCTCACTGAGGACGGCACCGGGGCGACGGTATTTGGGAGTACCACGCAAGCTTATTTGCCGCGCTCCAACCGCGGCCGGGCCGCCGGGGCCGGCGTGGCCTTGCGCTGTTCGGCTGCTGCCGGGCGCCCCGTGGGGCCGCTTTCCGGGCAGGCGATGATCAGCGACGTATACGTTTTCATGCCGCTGGTAAAGTTGCGGCAAGTTGTGGACTGCTTCTGGTAAATTGAGGTGTAGCCCCCGCAGCCGTCGGCGCGCCCGAAAGTAGCCCGGCCCGTGAGCGTGCCGTCCGGGCACTGTTCGCAGCCCAATTCCACTTCGGTACCGGCGGCGGGGTAGTTCGCGTTGTCAAAGCTCACACGCAGGCTATGGTCACCGCCGAGGTTGGCAACGGTGTAGCTGCTGGTCGCCGGGTCGTAGCTGATGCGGGTGCCGTCGCGCAGGGTTGCCGAGCCGAAATAGCCAATCCCGTCGACGGTGAAGGAGGACGAGGCAATCCAGTTGCAGTTGGCGCCGGTGGCAGCGTAGGTCAGGTCGTCGCCGACGTAGAGCGTACTAGCGCCCAGCGGCGCGATGGTGCCGCTCACGCCGGGTGCTACGGAAGCTGTCAGGGTGAAGCGCCGGTCACGCGCGTAGTGGCTCACGGTTTCCGAGGTCAGGCGTACGGGCTGCCCCACGTCCAGGATTTCGCGGTAGGTGCGCACGAGTTGCCCTTTGGCATCGTACTCGTAGCGCGTGAAGAGGTTGTCCTGGTTGAGGGAGTGCGTCAGCTGCCAGGTTTGCGGGTCGTACACGTACGAGGTGAAGGTGGCGTCGACCGGGTGAAAGCGGAAGTCGTCGAAATACACCGGGCTGGCACCGAGGTTTTTGCAGCCGATGCGCACGATTTGATTGGCCGCGCCGGCCGGTACGGTGAACGTCAGATTCAGCAGGTACCAGTCGCCGGCGCGCTTGACTCCGGTGCTGTTGATAGCCACGCTGCCGAGTTCGTTTTCGACGGTACCCGCGAGCAGGGCCGCGTAGAGGCGGCCGCCGGCGGCCGCTAGGTCGCTTTGGTGCAGCCAGGCGCTGGCCCGGTAGGTGCGGTCCAGCTCCAGCCCGTCGGTCGTGCCGGCTTTGGCTTCAAAGATGAAACCGCGCTGCCCGTTGCCCAGTTGCTCGCTGTAGCGCCCGGTGTGGCTGTAAGTGGTCGAGCGCAAATCGGCGCCGCGCACTTCGCCGCCAAAGTGCATGCGTCCACCGACGTTGCTCACGTCTTCGGCGCCGGAATACGCTATTTCGTTGTACTTGGCGTTGGAGGCCCGGGCAATGCCGAGCGCGTTGCCGTAGCCCCGCTTTTGCGCCGAGTACCGGCCGTTCAGGGCCTTGCTCTCCAGTGCTGCCGAATAGTCGTCGTAAACGGTCACTTCGCCCAGCTGCTTCCAGTTGCGGGGCTGAGTGGCGCCCGAGGTCCACGCAAAATCGGTGAAATCGGCCAGCGAGGTCAGGCCCACCGCGTTGGGGCGCGGGTTGTTCCACACGTAGCTGCGGTGCTGGCGCCACACGGGTACGGCGCCGGTTTGGGCTTCGTACTGCTCGGTGTTCGGGTTGTAGCCGCGGTAGGTAGCCCAGTCCTTCTTCCACGTCTGAACGGCAGCAGCCAGCAGGCTCATCACCTGCCCGGCCCCGTTCAGTTTTTCGGTGTAAGTGGCCGCGCCCTGGCTGAGCATGTTTTTATTGGCCGCGTTCTGGGCTTTGGAGCCCAGCTCGGGGTACTTGGTATAAGCCGGCACCTTGCGGGTGCGGAACCACTCGCCCGTCGAGCTGTACCATTCGTCCTCCAGCACGCCGCCCGTCACGAAGTCCCAGGTTTTGTTGGTGCGCACGGTGGTCAGGCCGTTGGAAGTAGTCCGCACGCTGGTCAGCACGTTGGGGTATTGGGTTTTGGTGGTACGGCTCAGCTTTAGGTGCATGGGCGAGCCGGCGTCGCCAGCTTTTTCGACTTCGCTCAGGATGGCGCCGCTGGTGTACAAGCCGCGGTTGTCGGCCGGCTGCTGGGTGTACTCAAACTGGGTTTCACCCATGGCCAAGCCGCTCTTGTCGAGCACGCGGATGCTTTCGATGCGCCCGATGCGCGAGGTGTAGTTCTTAATATCGAAGTTGAAGAGCTTGGAATCTTCCACCTTCCCGCCGGTTTGCGTGCGCCAGCCGAGGTACTGGTTGGCCACCATAGTGTGAGCCACCACCATGTCGCCAGCGTCGGGGGTGGCGAAGTTGTACTCCACCTTCTGCTTGTAGTCCGTGTCGCTGACCATGCCCTCCACGGTCGTCACCTTGCCGTAGAGCACGGGCGTGGTGGGGTAGTCGTAGTAGTTGTAAAAGGGGTAGTCGGCGGTGCGCACCAGCTCGGGCTCCTGGGCCACTACGCCGGAGCTGGCACCGGTGCGCTGGCCGTTGCGGGTGTAGAGGTAACCGGTGCGGTACTGGTGGCCCACCTCGTCTTGGGCCGTAACGGCCGCCACGCGCACCCCGCCGCCGCGCTTGGACGCCAGGGTGAATTCCAGGTTGCCGTCGGTGCTGTACCAAGTAGCGTCGTTACAGCCCTGCAGGCTGTTGCCGTGGCCGCCCATCAGCTGGGGCCGGCTGATGGCAAAGCTATTGGCCGTAAGCGACTGCACCAGCTGGGTGGGCGAGATGTTGTAATCGTAGTAATCCGGGCTTTGGCCCCCACCGATGGCCTTCCAGCAGCGTTGCTCCTGCTTGGCCGCGAGGTAGTTGAAAGTCACCGTCGTGCCGTTGCTCAGGAAATCCGTCAGCGTGTACGGGGCGATGCTGCGGATGTCGAACTGCAGCACGCCGTGGGTGGCATCGGTGGCGCGGAAGCCGCTCACGTTGACGTGCTGCTTGATGGGCTGCCCGCTGATGGAACCGTACTCGTCGCTTTCGTAGTCGATTTTCACGCGCCCGCCCAGCGGCGTCAGGATGTCGGTCAGGTGCCACACCGTTGGGTCGCTGCCGTTAGAGAAGTGCGAGTAAGCGCCGTTGGCGTTGTAGGAACCCCAGCCGTCCCAGGCGTCGCGGTTGTAAGCCGGGTTTTTGGCGGGGTTGTCGGGGCTGTACTCAAACTTGAAATCGGGGAAGACTTTGACGTTGTTGGCCGCGTAGTAGCTCACGCTGTGGAGCGTGAGCTTGCCCAGGCGGCCGGTGGCTTGGTTGGCGTTGAGCGCAGGGGGCGCGGCGGCGCTTTCAAACGAGTTGGTGGTGCCGGGGCAAAGCTTGTAGCTGGTGTTCAGCACCACTTTGCGCTGGGCCCGCTCATCGAGAAAGGCGCGGAAGGCCCCGGTGCCCACGTCGTACACGTCGTACACGTCGCTGAGCGAGCAAGTGGCCCCCTGCTGCGCGGCGGGCCCGTTCAGCTGGTTGGCGTCGATGGCCGCGCCGGCGGTGGAGTTTTTCGCGAAGCCCTGGTCTTGCAGCTGCTGGTAGTCGTCGTTGCGCAGCAGCACTATCTCGCGCAGGGCCAGGCTGGAAGCCGGGTACTTGTTGTCCTCGGCGCGGGCCCCGGGCGGCAAGGAGCCGTCGGAGGTGTAGGTGTAGGCGCTGCGGCCGTCCTTGCGCACGTCTTTGATAAACAAAGCCGTGTGCGAGCGAGTCTGCACCGCGTTCAGGTAGTAGTTTTCCTTGATGCCGCGGCTGTACGACACCCGGTTGACGTCGTGGATGTAGCCGGTATAGGGGAAGCGCCACTGGTAGTCGGTGGCGAAGCGTCCGTACTCGAAGCGCACCCAGTAGCCCGCATCGGCCGCATCCACCGTGCCGATCTGGCCGCGGTCCACGAAGTCGGGGCCGGTAATGGCCGTCAGCAGCCAGGTGGTGGCGTACCAGCCCTCGGACGACATGGAGGGGTTGGTCGTCGAGGTAGAAAACTTGCTGGCTTCCTGGCCCTCGATGCCGCTGTACTCGATCTGCTGTTTGTTGTAGACGGGCAGCGCGTAGTGGTAGGTCGTGCCATCGACCCCGGTCACGGCGAAGGCGCCGACGCCGCGGCTGGGCCAGGTGTTGCGGTCGTTCTGCCGGCGGCTGTCGCCAAGCGGAGCGTATTCCATCACCTTGCCGGTTTGGGCGGGGGTGTTGTTGCGCATTTCGGCGTTGGAAAACCACTCCACGTGCTTACCCTGCGCTAGGCGCTTGTTGTAGAGGCCCACGCGGTCGGCCTCTACGCGGCTGCTGGCGGCCGTCAGCTTGGGGTCGGTCAGGTTGTAATACGCCCGCAGCGGGTTGGTGCCGTTGCTGATGCTCATGCCCGGCCCGTTGCTGTCGTGGTGGGAGTAGGCGTTGCCCGGGTCGCCGTTGTACTTGAACTGCACCTTGCTCAGCTCCACGCCTTCCTCCAGAAAGGGCACCACGTTGAACTTGGTCGACGCCATCGAGAGCTGCTTGGGGTTGATGAGCGAGCCGATTTCCGGGCGGTACGGCGCCATGGCCCCGGTTACGTCGCCGCCCATCACCGAGTACGAGTCGAAGGCGACGTGGGCCGGGTTGAACGAGTACGCGTAGGTGGCATCGGGCTCCACGTAAGTGTACATGTCACTGGTCAGTGCCGGCGTGCCGTTGTCGAAGTAAGTGGACATGGGAAAGGGCTTGGCGGGCTGCCAACTGCCGCCCGGCACGCCCAGACGCGGGTAGGATTCGTCGCAGTCGTTGGGGCAGTACGACATGAACGGGAAGACGTGGTGCTTCATCTGCCCCAGGTACAAGGAGCCGTAGCTGTGCTCTTCGCGGGTGGCGTCCAGCCAGTACTTGTAGTCCTGCCGGAAGCCCAGCCACGACGAGCTTTGCTCCTGGCGCCACTGCCCGATGTTGCTCACCGAATTGCCCTGCGACTTGTAGCCGGTGTAGAGGCCCTGGGCCGTCATGCCGATGTCCATGACGGTCTGGCCGAATTTGAGCGTATTCTCGATCTGCAAGGCCGTCATCGAGCCTTTGAGGGTCGAAGCGGCCGGTGCCGAAGCGCCTAATGTACTGAGCGTCATTACCGCGTTGAAGGCCTGCTCCGGGCTGAATTTGGCTTTGTCCTTGTCGAAGGTCAAGCCCATAATGGAGGCATCCTGCACTTGGCCGCGCCCCCAGCTCATGCCCACCACGTCGAACAGGTTTACGGCCCCGCCGAAGCCCTTCTGCGAATCCCAGCTGCGCTGGTACAGCAGGTAGTTCTTGACGTAGCCACTGCCGCCCGGGTCCTCCACGTGCACGTCGGTCTGCACGTTGAAGTCGTCGTCGGCCGAGGCCACCTTGGCGCGCGAAATAGCACCCGGGTTTACGTTCCAACCCAGGCCGGCCCAGCTGGCTTCGTCTTCTAGCCCGATGCCGCTGTGGTAGCTCAGCGGCAGGCTGTAGCCGCCTTCCGGGCTGGGTACCTCAATCAAGGGTACGTTGTAAGTAAAGTCGCCGGTGATGAGGTTGACCATGTCCGTGGTGCCCATGGGCTCGTAGGACGTGTACTCCACCTGGTTGGCGCCGTTGGTGAGGGCGTAAGAGGCCACCGGCTGCACGAGCTGGGCCGAATACAGCAGAAGCAGGCTTAGCGCCACCCGTTTTCTGCGGCGAGTAGAAGTATACATTCGCAATTGGCGTTAATCGGTTTAAAGAGCGGGAATGGCGTTGATGGCGGGGGCCGCAAAGCGCAAAGTCAGCGGCCCGGTGCCCAGCGTGGGGCTATTCAGGAGCAGGGTCAGGCCCTTTTCCGGGGCCACGTCGGCCTTGCTGAATACCAGCAGCAGGCTGTTGCCGGCCCCCTGCCCATAGGAGCGGGCGTAGAGGCTGGCCAGCGGCTTCACCGTCTGGTGGCGGTAATTGACAACGGCGCAGTCGTGCTGCAGGCCCTGGGTGAGGTACTGGATGTACTGCGGCCCAAGGCGCTCCAGGTCGGTGCCGTTGTGGGCCAGGGCCAGCCGCAGGTACACCTTGTCGCGGTACGGCCGGGTCAGCGAATCCAGCGTGGCGGGCGCGGGCGCCGCGTCGTCGGTGAGTTCGTTCAGTGCCAGGTATTCGCCGGGCAAGTACTGGGCGGTGGCCTGAAAGCCGTTGGCGCTGGCCTGCTGCACCAGCCCGTGGCCGGGGTCGGCCACGTACTGGCGTAAACCGGCCACGCCGCTGGGCTGGCTGGAGCAGGCGGCTAGAACCAACAACCCGGCGCAACGCAGCGGGAGCGGGCGGGATAGAAATAATGATATCATGAAAAAACGCGGAATTGAATAAGAGGCGTCCCGGCAGGCGGCCACCGGCTGTTTAACTGGGTCGTTGCCAGTCATCGGCTCGCCGCCCAGCCCGCTTCCCTTCCCTGTTGCCGGGTCCGGCCTCGCGCAGAACCGAACATGCGCTTGGTCGGTAGTCGGCCACCGAGGGCAGATCAAAGACGATGTGCTGGGCGCCGGGCGTGCTTTCGGCTACACTTCCCTTGCTGGTATCTGCTCCCACTTGGGCGTTGATTTCTAGGTCCCGATTGAATCCAGCGGGGCCCAGCTTTCGGTTAGCGGTAGTCTCCGGCACCAAGTGCGGATTCCCCGTTGCTGAATCACTAAGCCGCGTTTGCCCGGCCGCATTCATCAGGAAGTGGCCTTGGCCGAAGGACTCTTTGATACCGAGCCGAAAGGCTTTGTCGGCTGGCACGCAGGCGCTTACGCAGACGCGCCCCCGCAGGGCCTGCGCGCTTGGGGCGCAGGTCACTTCGAACACGGTGTGCGAGTCGGTAGTGCAGGCTCCGGCCAGGGCTGCCAGCAGCGCCTGCGCGCCGCGGCTGCTGCGGTTGGAGTTTTTCAGCTGGTTCCCGCGCAAGAGGCCGGACAACAAAAACCGGTAGGGGCCACGAATTCCCGGCGACGTCTCCATTGCCGCAGCCGAATTGCGTACCTCGTGTGCGTTGGCAGTAGAGGTTTTCATTGCGCTTGCTTGTAAAAGCGCAGTATTACGTCTGATGGCGTCGAATCATTCAACATCAGCCGGTAGCTGAGCGTGTCGGGCGGCATCTCCCGGAAACCGGTCCACAAACCCTCCCGGTGCCCTTCCAGGCCGCGGTTGGGGTCATTGACCATTCTCGCTTGTACATCCCAAAGCTTTTCATTCGGCTCGGTCATTTGGATGACAAATCCAAAACCGGCGCCGGGTTCTTGGTCAATCCGCGTGTTGGAAGCCCATACCCCTACGTGCTGCCAGGATTTTTCCACCCAACATTCGCGTATGCGGAAATGGCCTCCGGCTGCATCAAACTCCGTTACGGCCGGGCGGTACTGGCTGAGAAAGACGCCTCGAGTTCGTGCTTCCTGAATACTGTCGCTGACCCCAAGCGCGCCATCTAAAGTTGGAGCGAAGTCCTTTAGTTGGTCGCATCCGCCTAGCACCAGCAGCAGCGGCCACATTTTGCACCAATGTTGTTTCATTATCTAAAGCGTGGGCTTTTGGGCTTGAAGAGCTGGAGGACTCGGCGCATGTTGCGCCCGGCCACACTGTTGAGAGCCGACTGCACCGGGTGTGACTTCGGGGAAAGCCCATACGCAGCCGCCCCTGCTTTGAGCAATTCCGGCGTATAGTCGGTGGCTACGTCGGCATTGCCGCGGGCAATATCAGCCACCCGGAAATTGGGCATCATGCCCAAATCGTAGTATATGCCTGGATACAATTTGGCGGCATACAGCGCATCGGACACTACGTCAACACAGCTGGCGCCTACGGGCGTGAGCAGCGTCCCGAACAGCATGTAATCTTTCTTGATCTGTTCGACGGCCGCCTTTTTCATGGCCTTGTCCTGATCGACTGTAGTAGGAATATAAAGGGCAGCCTGGTACTTGAATTCGTCTTCGGCCGCATCGTACATATGCGAGAATTCAGCATCCTTAGCCCAATCTTCCAGGGTCCGGTATATCGTGCCACCTACTGGTGATTTTTTGGTTTTGCCGAAAGCCCCATACCGCCCTCCTTCCTTGGAATAAAACTGCCAGCCGTCGATTTCGCCCTTTGCGTTGCGGTGCGACACGAGAATGGCGGCGTGCCCGGCGTAGCCCGCTGCGTTTGGGGCCAAGAGCACAATGACGTCGCGGCCGTCCGGGTCGCCGAACTTAACCGGGTTGTTGGCCATGCCCACGTAGGGGCTGAAGAAGTTGTTTTCGCGGTCGGGGCTGAGCCAGCGGCCGAGGCGGGCCGAGTACTGACGGTACTCGAAGCTGTCCCAGTTGGACTCCGGGTCGTGCTCGGCCACGTGGCCCTGGAAGCCGTGGCGGTAGAGTGGCGCCTCGGTGCTGTAATTCAGCCCGACGATGGGCGAACCGAACGCGTACTGGTGCTGCTCCTGCACGATCATGCCGCCGGTGTGCTCCACGGTGATGTCGTCGAAGTAAGCATCGTCGTCTGGGTCGTTCTTTTCCTGGTGGTTTACCACGGATACTTCCAGCGTGCCTTTTTGCTTGATGCGCACGCCCAGGCGGAGGTATTCCCACTTGTCGAAGTCGGTGGCGTACTCGTACTGCTCGTCCACGATGTCGCCGTTTTCGTCGCGCAACACGTAGTGGAGGCCGTATTCGCCCGGCTCGTACTCGCCGGCTTGGCGGCGGCCCGTCGGCAGCAGCTGGTCCAGGTTCTTCGGCACCAGGGCCACGCCCACCGCGAAGCGCGAGAGCAGGGCCGCGCCGCGCTGCTGCGCCACGGGTTTCTGCTCGTTCGAGGCGCCGCCCAACCGGCCCGGCTGGGCGCTGCGCACGAAGGGCACCAGCGCCAGCCGCGGCGAAGCGGCGCGCGGGTAGTTGTACCGGGCCTGCCCGTCGAGCGCCCACGCCGAGAAGGTCACCGTGTCGCCGGGTTGTACCGGCAGGGTTTTGTGCGGCCCCACCACATCGGCGTCGACGAAGGGCAGGCGGGCGACGTACTGGCCCGAAATAGCCGCGCCGGCATACTGGTAACGGGTAGGCTCCACGTCGTCGAATTCGGCTTCTTCCTCGCTGGCCCGGTCAAGCTCCATGGTGAGTTGTTTGGTCGTGGTCAAGGGCTTGTGAAAGACAACGCGGGCGCTACCGGTCTGGTCGTTCAGTTCGTAACGAGCGTCCAGTTTCCCGTCGGCCAGGCGCGTGAGCAGGCCCAGGCGGCTGCTGCCGTAGAGCGGCACTTCGGTGCGCACGGCGGCGCCGGTGCCGGCTTCGCGCTCGTAAGTGCTCAGCACGTTGCCCATCAGGTCGCGCACGTAATGCGTGGTCAGGCCCAGGCCATTCTGGTAGCTGGTTTTGCTGGCCCGGAAGCCGTGGTCGTTGTAAGTAAACGTCACCACCGGTTGGCTGTGGGCCGCGTCGCGGTACACGCCGGTAACCTTGCCGGTCAGGTCGTAGCTTAGGTAACGTTGGCCCTGCTCGTCGCGCTGCCGGGTCATCTGCCCGGTGGCGTCGTAGTCGAAGTCCATGACGGCGCTGCCGGCTTGGTTGTCGGCGCCGAGCAGGCGGTTGGTGCCGGCCGCGTAGCGGTAGGTAAAGTCGTCGGTGGCGAAGCCCGCCGCGTCGCGGCGGCGAAGCCGCTGAATGTTGCCGTTCAGGTCGTACTGCGGCACGGCTTCCTCGTTGGCGCTGTTCGGGGCGGGCTGAAATTGCCCGGTGGCGCGGTTCAGACTGCCAAAAGTCGCTTGCTGCAGCCGGTCCAGCGCATCGTACTGGTAGGTGTGCATGCGAATCAGGTCATTGGCCGGGGTAAACCACGCAGCCGAGCGCAGGTTGCCGTTGTAGCGGCCGGTGAGCCCGGCAACAACCGGCGAGGTAGCCCCGCCGGCCTGGCGGCTGCGGTAGTCGCCGCTGAAGTAATCCAGCGACAGGCCGAACAAGTCCTTGCTCATGCCGTTGTTGCGCGGGCTGTCCCCGCCCGGATCCAGGGACTTGTTGGCCTGGTTGATTCCCTTCAGCCAGCCTTGCACCGTGTAGGTGTAATCCACCCCTTGCAGGTCGCCGGCCAACTCGACGCGCTTCAGCGGGCCGTGCAGGTAGTAGTGGTACTGGGCCTGCAGCGTGCGCGTCACGCCGTCGGTGCTGGTGTAGGCCGCGCGCATGCGCTGGTCGGCGTCGTACTCGTAGTGGTGGAAGAAAGCGTCGGGTTGGCCTTTCTGGTACGCCACTTCCAGGGCGTTGCCGTTGAAATCGTAGGTGTACTCCACGGTTTTCAGGCCCAGCACCGGGTCTTCCTGCAGCATCCAGACCATGCGTCCCAGCTCGTCGTAGCTAAACCAGGAGGTAGCCGCGCCGTTGCTGCTCTTGGCCACCACGCCGAGCACAAAATCCTGGGCGTGGCCGTTGAGCTGCGGGTCGTTCGTGGGCACGTCGTACCAGAGGCTTTTGCGCTCGAAGCACAGCGCGGCGTTGAGCCCGCCCGAACGGGTGCGGTTTTCCAGCAGTGCTTCTTGCAGCACGCTGTTGCCGGCCGGCGTGGCGGTAGTCATGGCTTCGAAGGCCACGGCCCCCGCGCCGCTCGGCCGGTATTCGCCGGTTTCCACGATGCGCCCTGCCTGGTCGTAGTTGGTGTAGCCGAAGGCACCGGTAGCGCGCTGGGTGGCGTTCTGGCTGAAGCGCAGGGAGCCGTCGGCGCGGTACACGTAGTGGGTCAGCCCTTCGTCGGGCGTGGTGCGCGTCAGCAACTGGCCGTTCGTATCGTAGGTGTACGTGGTCACAAAGTCCGGCGTCTGGTCGAGGGCCGTGTTCAGGCCAGCGGGCATGAGCGCGGCTAGGCCTTCAGGGGCCACCGAAGCCACGAGCAGCCCGGCGTCGTTGAAAAACGAGTAAGTGAAGTGCCCGTAGCGCACCGGGTAGGAAAACTGCAGGGTCCCGCTGGTGGCCACGAGGCGGTAAAAGCCGGGGGCCAGCGTCACCGAGCCGCCGCCGGCCACGTTGACGGGCGCAGCCGTGCCCGTCAGGCTGATAACCTGCGCCGTGGCCCCGGCTCCGCTGAACTGCACCGTGGTTTGGCTGGCCGAACCCGCCACGTGGATTTCCTGATAGGCGGGCGCCGCCGAGGCCGGATCGGTTGTGATGTCGCCCGACAGCGTTGAGACGGGGTACTGGTCGCCGCTCAAGCAGGAAGCCACCACCTGACCTTCCTTGTTGACGAAGGAAATCGTTTCGGGGCCATTCACGCCGTCGTGGGTGCTGGTCACCGTCTTGACGGCCTGCTGCCGCCAGCTGCCGGTGGGGCTGCCCGGTACAAAGTTGTCGCGCAGGCGGGCGTAGTGGTCCAGTTCGTTCAGCACGGAGAATTGCCGGCTGCGTCCTTCGTGGCCGCTGCCCATGCGCAGTACATCCCCGGCAGCGGCATCGCGCCGTACGCCGCCCACCGGGTCGTCAAATGATTCGGTCAGCGTAAAGGGGTAATCGGTTGCGGCCGTGGCGGGCTCCAGCGCATTGCTTTGGCTATAATAGTACCCGAGCGTACCGAGCGCGCCGGCATCCACCGGCTTGGCGGCCGGAAGCCCGTCAAAATCTGCGGCGCTGTAGGCGTTGCCGTTGGTCGTGATAAAGCCGTCTTGGTAGCGAAATTCCTGGTTATTAATTGGCGCGGCCAGGGTCGCAAGTACCCCTTGGCCGGCGTTGTTGTACACCAGTTGGTGGGCGAATACGTGGCCGGTGCTGAAGTTTTTGGTCTGGGCTTGCGTGGCGCGGCCCAGGCCGTCCGAAAACTGCTTCACGTCGGTAATGCGGTTGCCCTGGGCATCGAACGAGCGGCGGATTACCCAGTTTTTGTCGAGGTCGTCGTTGCCGGCGGCGGGCGGGAGCGTGCCCGCCGGCGTGACGCGCACCGTGACGGTGGCCTGCCCGCCCGTGCAGTTGTCCTCGCCGGCCGTTACCGTGTAGGTGCGCGTTTGGGCGGGGCTGGCCACTACGCTGGTGCCGGTGGTAGCGCTCAGGTTTTGGGCCGGGCTCCAGCGCAGGTTGGTGGTGGTCAGCGGGGCCGTCGAGGGCAGCCAAGTCGGGCCGCCGGCGTTGGGGCCCGGTAGGCTGGCCGTGGCCTTGAGGTGGCCGTCGTTGAAGTTGGCCGACAGGTCGCGGGTGGTCTGTCCGCTGCCCTCGTCGAAGCGCCAGTAACCCACCAGCCCGAGCCACGGCCCGGCCAGCGACACGGTACGGGTGCTCTGCAGGCTGCTGGCCGAGCGCGCCGTGTTCCAAATGCGCACCTCGTCGACTTCGCCCGCGTAGGAGCCGCCCCCGAGGTTGGGTGAGGGGTGCACGTACTGGCGCGGGCTGGCGCTGCCCGTGGCCACGGGGGCTCCGTTCACGTAGAGCGTGGGCGTGCGGTTCTGGTACACCACGGCCACGTGGGTCCAGTTGGTGAGCGGGGCGGGGCTGGTCCAGTGCAGCACAGCCGGGTAATAATTGCCGCTCAGCTCGTACACACTAATACCGTTGGTGCCCACCGAGAGGCCCATGCTGGCGTGGTTGTCGTTCCAGTACAACCCGCCGTGCACGGGGTTCAGCAAGAAGCGCTGCCCGCCGGAGAGGCCCGCGTACTGGTAGCCCACTTGGGGCGTAACCTGCGTGGCGGTGGGCTTTACCCAGGCTTCCACCGTAAAGTTATTGGCCTCTTCCAGCACCTTGGCTTTCTGCCGCGGGTCGCCGGCGCGGGTGGCAATTTCCACCTGGTCGTCCGCCCCGTCGAAGCGCAGGGCGTAGCCGGCGGTGTTGGCCGTGGCCTGCAGCGTGGTCGAGCTGCCGGCAGCAATGGTCACGTCGGCGGAAGACGTCACGCGTACGGGCGGGCACCACGACAAGGGCCGCGGCGCTTCGTGGCACTGGTAAAGGTCGGCGGCTTCCTGGCTCGTTACGGCGCGGCTGTAGATGCGCAAATCGTCGAGGCTGCCGTTGAAGGCGCAGCTGCTGTTGATGCTGTACGCCCCGGCCCGGAACCCTTCCCACGACTCGGGCGCTACCATGCCGTTGAGGCTGCCCAGCAGTTGGCCTTCTTTATAGAGCCGGCCTTCGTTGTTGGCGTAAGTAAAAACGTAGTGCTGCCACTGGTTGGCCTGCACCACGCCGGGGGCCGTCACAATGGAAGTGTTTAGGCTGGTCCCGGCATAGGCCCGGCCGTCGGCATCGGTGTAGAAGATAAAGCCCCCGGCCGCGTTGGGGTCGGCCGTTTTGGCCACCAGCAGCTGGTTCAAGTACGCCAGGGTACTGGGCTTGTTCCACCACGAAATGGTGAAAGCCCCGGGCCGCTGGTACAACGGCACAAACAATTCCTCGGCCCCGCTGAGCCGCAGCGCGCCGCGGTTGCTGCCGTTGGGCTGCCAAGTGCCGCTGCCGCCGATAATTTCACCTTTGTAGCCGTGACCCGACACATCGGCCACGCCCGTTCCGGTTTGCTCGTCAAACGACAACCACGTCAGCAGGCCCGCCGCGAGCGAGGGGGCGCAGCTGCCAGCCGGGGCCGAAGCCCCCAACAACCACGTAGCGCCCCCCGTCAGCTGCGCGGTGGCGCCGTAGCCCGACTGGTCGGCCGCGGCAGTCCCCCGCCCTTCGTTCAGGCGCCAGTGGCCCACCAGCCCGGCCGGCGGTGTAGCCAGCTCGGTGCGCCGGCCCGATGCCACCTGAGCCGCGTTGCGGGCCACGTTCCACACCCGCACCTCGTCGATGGCCCCGCTGAAGAACTGGATGTTATACTGCCGGGAGCCGATGCGAAAATCGTTTTCGCCCGCCGCGTCGCCAATGGCGCCGCTGCCTTGGTAAGGGTTATTCGGGGTGTTGATCAACTCGCCATTGAGATACACCCGCACCTCGCCCGCATTGTAAGTCAGCGCCACGTGCGACCAAGTATTGGCCGGAGCGACGATGCCGGTGTTGATCCAGTTCCACGCCGGCTTTTCGTTGGCCAGGGCCCACTGAATGGTGCCGTCGGCAAAGCGGGCCAGCTCGTACTCGCCCTCTTTGTTGACGATGATGCCGTCGGCGGCGGCGGTGGGATAAATCCATGCTTCCAGCGTCAGGGCGTAGCTCACGCGCAACTGCGGCACGTCGCCTACTTGCACGAAGCCGCTACCGTCGAAGGCCACGGCGTTGGCCGAACCGTTGGGGGTGGCCGCCTGCCCACGGGCCGCGGCCACCGGCAGCAGCCAGCCCAGCAGGATAAAATAGAGTAAGTAATTTTTGTTCATATATTAAGAAGTGTCGCGGTGGTGGTTGGTCGACGTAACTCGGCGTGGCGGTGGAGGCAATGAGCACGCGCTGCCCGGTAGCGGAGGTCAAGCGGCCCTGTTGGAACAAGCCGGCAATGGCGGCGCCGGCGCCGGAACTAGTTGGTTCCAGATCCGGCGCCGCCGATGCCCCGTGGTGATGTAATCTTGGCCGGCGAAGGGCGCGGTGCCGTCGGCGGCCAACAAATAATTTAGCTTGGCTCCGATAGTGGATAAGGGGAAAACACGGGTAGCGGTAACAGGGGTAGCGTGGATAATGGTAAGCGCGGTAGAAATCGAGGAGCCAAGCTGAATATCTTCTGCGCGGCGGCAGACCCGCGGGCCCGCGGCGGCCGCCACGCCGGTACTACGCCAGGAGGAAAAAGCTAAGAAGGCCATTGCGCTGCTAGTGTCTGGCGCCCTGGCAGGAGCGCCGAACAAAAGTAGAATGGCCGTTTGCCTCGATTTCTTGATAAATATCAGTTTCGCCGATGCTGGCTAATACTGGGCCCGCAGCCGGCTGAGGGTTTCGGGGGCAATGCCCAGGTACGAGGCAATCTGCTTGACCTGCACCCGCTGGAAAATGTCGGGGAAGTCCCGCAGCAGCTGCTCGTAGCGCTCGGAGGCGCTGGCCGTGCGCAGGGTGTAGGCGCGCTGCTCGCTGAGCACGTAATACTTCTCCGTCAGCCGCCGGCCGATGGTGTTGAATTCGGGAAAGTGCGTGTAAAGCAGTTGCAGCTGGTCGTAAGTGACCGAGTACACCACGCTGGGCTCCAGCAGTTCCAGGTACTCCGTCGACGGCGCCTGCATCAGAAAGCTGACCACAGAAATGACAAAGTCGCCCTCGCGCATAAACCACGACGACACCTTTCGCTCCCGAAACAGCGTGAAGCCGTGTACCAGGCCGCTCTCGACGAAGTAAATTTTGCGGGCCACGCGGCCGGGCTGCAGCAACAGATGCTTTTCGGGCAGCTCTTCGCGGGTTATGCCCGTTTGCAGAGCCTGCATTAAGCCCTCGCTCAGGGGTTGAATGGTCTGCAGATAAGTTAGCAAATCCGTCATCAGTGCGTCGATACGTAGCTCGGACATGGAACCTGCTGCCAACCTTGGCCGCGGCAGACAGTCCCTAAAACATATGACAAAAGTAATATAGTTTGCTTACGCCAATACAAACACTACGGGCACGCACACCCGTAGTGTTTAAGAAGCCCCTGAAATGTCTTAATTCAGCTTGATGCCTTCCTGGGTGAAGCGGCGGTTGATGCCGGCCAGAATTTCGCTTTTGAGCACCTGCTCCTGCCGGATGTTGTTGATCCAGAACAGCACCTTCAGCTCGTAAACCTGCCCGGTGACGCCACTGAGCAGGATTTCGGGCGCCACCTTGTGCAGGGTGTTGGGGTTGGCCAGGATTTCATCGGTAATGAGCTGCTTGGCGCGCTCCAGGTCGGTGCCGGGGGCCAGCTTCAGGTTCAGCTCCGAGCGGATGTGGTTGTTGCTCAGCGTCCAGTTGATGACGTGCCCGCTGAGCAAGTCCCCGTTGGGCACGATGATTTCGGAGCCGGACTGCGAAATGAGCTTGCTGGCGCGGATGCCGATGTCCTTGACGCGGCCGGTTTTGCCGGTCACCTCGATGTAGTCGCCTACCTGAAAGGGCCGCTCGAAGATGAGGATGATGCCCGAGACGAGGTTGTTGATGATGTTTTGCAAACCCAGGCCCACGCCCACGCCCAGGGCGCCCACGACGATGGTAATCTTGTCGAGCGGCAGGCCCGAGGCCATGACGGCCAGCAGGAAGCCCACGGCCAGCAGCACCAGGCGGATGGCCACCAGCCAGGAGCCGCGCCGGTCTTCGGGGTCGGCGGTGAAGTCCTCGTCCGTCTCGCCGAAAAAGTAGCCCACGTAGCGCTGCAGCAGCACCGAGAGGTAGATGATGAGGAAGAACAGCACCACGTTGGCCCAGCTGAACACGATGCTGCCGAGGTGGTGCGGAGTGGTCAGCAGCTCGTCGAGGAAGCGGTAGAGCGGGCGGAACACGTTGAGGTTCGAGAGGAAGTTCATCAGCCACAGCCCGCACACCAGCACCGACAGCACGAGGCGCAGCCCCTGCTCGATTTTCTGGAAGTGGAAACGCACGGCCATGCCGCCGGCCAGGCGGCTGCGCAGCATCTGCAGGTGAAAGGCCTCGGTGAGCAGGCGCACGAAAGCCGAGAGGGAAATAATCTGCGTGACGCCCAGAATGCCGGTGCTGCTGAACACCTTGGCCAAGCCGAGGCGGCCGCTGAGGTTGCAGAGCGCGGCCAGCCCGTTCAGCACCACGAACACCCAGAGCACCGGCGGCACGAAGGCGGCTAGCCGCGGCCCGCGCTTCAGCTCCCGCCAGAAGCCCAGCCCCACGGCCACGGCCGCCAGGTTCAGCAGCAGCATGGCCCAGCGCAGGCCCGGGCCCGGCGCGTTGCTGGCGTACACGAAGGTGAGCCCCAGGAACAGGGCCACGATGCTGAGCCAGTACCCAAATTGCCGCCGCGGCCAGCTGCGCCCCAGCAGCACGCTCAACGACACGACCAGCAGCAGCTCCAGCAAATCGGTGTAGGCGGCGGGCGGGGTCAGGTCGAAGAAGGGCGCCACGCTGAAGACCACCACCAGCGTGGCGGCCACCGGCACCGGGCGCAGGTAGCGGAAGCGCAATTCCTCCTCGGAAGGGGCCGTGGCGGCGCGGTTGACGGCCCGAAAATTCCGGTACACCCACGCGAAAAAGGCCGCGCCGATACCCAGCATCCAGACGGCGAAGTGCCAGTTTTGGCCGAAGTAATAGCGCATCAGGCGGCGCTGGCTGGCGTAGGACTCGCGCACGAGCTGCCCGGCCTGGGCCTGCTGCACTTCGTCGGCGGAGGCGGCGCGCCACAGCGGGGGCGTTTCGGGGGCCAGGGTGCGGCGGCTGAAGCGCCGCGACTGTTCGCGCACCTCGTCCTGTAGCTCCAGGGCTTGGATGTAGCCGTCGGATACGCGCGTTTGCAGCTGCGTGACGCGCTGCTGGTTGCGGCCCAGCAGCTCGGCGGCGCGCAGCTGCTTGCGGCGCAGGCGGGCGGTGCTGCGGCCCAGGGCCGTAGTAGTATCGGCCGCAACGGGGATGCCGTGGCGGTTGAGCGAGTCGAGCTGCAGCTGCATGCGCTTGAGCCGCTGGCCCTGGGTGGCCAGCTCGGTGCGCCAGCCGCCCAGCTCGGCCTGCATTTCGCTGAGCAGTACCTGAAACATGCGCACCTGCTTGAGGTTGATGACGCTGCTGTACTGGGTCAGGTTCTGCCGGATGGTTTTGAGGTTGGCCTCCACGTCGGGCAGCTCCTCGGCCAGCTCTTCGGTGTCGGCGCCGCGGCGGGCGGCCCCGCTGATGCGACCGAGCACGATGTAGGCGGCTTCCACGCGCTGGGCGTCGTCCTGCTGCTGCGCTACGGCCGCCGCGGGCACAGCCCGTTCGGCGGCGGCCGAGTCGCGGCGGGCGGAGTCCGGCGACACCTGCTGGGCCCCGGCGCGGGTGAGCAGCCCAAACAGCAGAAGCAAGGTCAGCAGGCAGGGCCAGGCGCGGCGGCTGGCGAAACCAGAAGTCGAAAGCCGCGGGGCCTTGAAGGCGGCGGAAAAGGCGTGGGCGCGGGTCTGTAGCATCAGCAGGCCGGCCGCAGCGCGCCACGCAGGACGGCGTTGCGGCGCATGGGTTCAGGGGGTGGAGGGCGGCAACCGCCCGGCAATATCGGGCCGGCGTTTCGGGCGGGCAAACCCGCGGCCCGGCCGACGGCGCTAGCGCCCGGCCTTACTGGAAGAAGCCGATGCTAAGCTTCCACCACGCGGCGGCCGAGCCGAGCACGTGCCGCTCCAGGGTGTGGTACACGTCGCCGAGGGTGCGCCAGCCGCCGATTTCCGAGTCGGGCAGCTCCACACCAAAGCGCTGCTCCAGGCGAATGACCAGCTCCACCACGTCGAGCGAGTCCAGGCCCAGGTCGTCTTGCAGGTGCAGGGCGGGCGAGGCGTCGGCGGTGAGTTGGGGCAGCATGGCCTGGAGCTGCTGGTACACGGACCGGTGGAGGGTGTCGTTCATGGAGCAGAGGTGTGGGTAGTAACCGGTAGTCAAGGCCGCTTGTTGGCAGGCACTGTCGAAAGTAGAGCAGACGGTCAGCGGCCGGAAATACTTTCTACCAACGCCCCAGAAAACCAGGCGAAGCCTTAGTTTCCCCTCGCCATTCTGCTTGAGCCATGCCCGCTACTTCTCCCGCTCAACCTTATCTGGAAGTCATCGACAGCTTTGCCATCCGCCGCACGCAGCAGTTTTTTATGATTGGGCGGCTGCACGGCGCCGCCGAGCCGGGCATGTTTGCCCATATCCAACTGAACCGTGGCCTTGATCTGACGGTGCGCATCACGGCTATTGAGGAAGTGGAATTCCCTTCCGACAGCCAGTCCTACACCTTGCTCGAACTCCGCAGCGACGACCCCGACTCCTTCGCCCTGCTGCTCGCCCTTAAAGTTGGGTTGGAAACCGTGCAGATCAGCGTTGAAGGCCAAGACTAACCCCAGCACAAAGCCGCCCGCCGTTCCGGGCGGAACGACGGGCGGCTAGTCCGTAGCGGCTCAAGCACCTCAGTGCATGTTGCGCTGCTCGATGAGCTGGTGAAACGACTCGGCGTAGGCGTCGCCGATGGGAATGACTACCTCGCCCATGTAAATGCGGTTTTTGCGGATGGAGTCTATCCAGTTCAGCGCCACGATGTAGGAGCGGTGCACGCGCACAAACTCGGTGGCCGGCAGCCGCTCTTCGAAGGCGCGCAGGGAGTTGAGGGTGAGCAGGGGCTTGGCCGTGCCCAGGTGAATCTTCACGTAATCCTTCAACCCTTCCAGGTAGCGGATGTCGCGCAGGGTCACGCGCTGGGTGTGGTAGTCGGCCTTCACGAAAATGTACTCCTCGGCCGGCGCGGCGGGGGCCGGGGCGGGCGGCGCTACCGGAGCGGCCGGGGCCGGCGCGGCCACCGGCTGCAGGCGTTCCTGCACCTTGGTGGCCGCTTTCAGAAACCGGTCGAAGGGAATGGGCTTGATGAGGTAGTCCACCGCGTCGAGGTCGAAGCCTTCGACGGCGTACTGCTTGTAGGCGGTGGTGAAGACCACGGCGGCGTTGGGCCGCAGGGTGCGCACGAAGTCGACGCCGGTTAGGTCGGGCATCTGCACGTCGAGGAAGAGCACGTCGACCGGTTCGCGCTGCAGCACCTGCATGGCCTCGATGGCGCTGCGGCAGGTGCCCACCAGCTCCAGAAACGGAATACGCTCGACGTAGCCGGCCAGCAGGCGCAGGGCCAGCGGTTCGTCGTCAACTAAAAGGCAGCGAAGCATGCGGAAGGGCGAGGGTTAGGGTTACGATGTACTGGTCGCCCGTCTGGTCGATGTCCAGGTGGTGGCGGCCGGGGTAGAGCAGCTGCAGGCGCTGGGTCACGTTCTGCACGCCAATGCCCGAGTCGCGGGCAGCGGTGAGCGGGGCTGCCGCCGGGAAGCGGCGGTTTTGCACCCGGAACAGCAGTTCGTCGCCCACCACGCGCAGGGCAATGCCGATGGCCGAGGGGTGCTGGTAGCTCACGCCGTGCTTGAAGGCGTTTTCGACGAAGGGAATCAGCAGCATGGGCTCGATGAGCCGGCCCGCGAGCTGACCTTCCTGGCTGAACTCGATTTCGACGTCGTCGGCCAGGCGCAGGCGCTGCAAATCCACGTAGTTGCGCAAGTACTCCACTTCCTGCTCCAGCGGCACGCGCGGGTCGTTGGCCTCGTAGAGCATGTAGCGCATCAGCTGGCTGAGCTTCAGGATGGCTTCGGCCGTGTCGTCGGAGCGCAGCTGGGCCAGGGAGTAGATGTTGTTGAGGGTGTTGAAGAGAAAGTGCGGGCTGACCTGCGACTTCAGAAAGGCCAGCTCGGCGGTGAGTTTGTCGCTGTGCATCTGCCGGCGCACCCGCTCGTTGGCAAACCACTCGCTGGTGATGCGCAGGCCGCTGCTCACCATCCACACCAGCACCGTGACGAGCACGATAATGGCCTGGAACTGCTGGCGGTCGGCCAGGGTGGTGCCGGGCCGCGGCGGGGGCATAGTGCCGATGCCCAGCCAGTGCAGGCTCATGGGCACGTGCAGCAAGAACATGAGCACGAGCACGGCCAGCCCGTAGAGGGCAAACCGCCGCCGGGCTAGTAGCTGCGGAATCAGCACCCAGTAGTTCAGGTAAAAGAGCACGGCCATGCGGAGAATGGGCGTGGCCGTGCGCCAAAAGCTGAAGTGCGGGGGCTGCTGCTGCAGAATTGCCCAGGGCAAAAACGGCAGCGACACCCAGAACACCAGGTGAACGAGAATGTGCAGCAGGCGCTGCCGGGTGAAAAATCGGGCCATAGCAAGCAAAAACCGGCGGCCCCGTAGCGCCGCCGGTTTGGGGTAACAAGCAATACGCGGCTTCGCGTCCGCGGTGGACAAAATAAGCGCTTGGGCCAGCGAAGCCGCGCCTAGTGCCCGAGCAACCCGTCCGGCCGGGAGCATTCACTCTCCCTCACCTGCCCGCGGCCCGACGGGTGCTTGGGACTTAGTCGCGGGTCTGGCCGGTGGCGTCTTTGGGCGGGCGGTTGCCCTTGCTGCCGTTCCCGCCCTTGCCGTCGTTGGGGCCGCCGTGCCGGGGCTTCTGGGCCTGGTACTGCTTGAACTGCGCGGGCGTGAGGACGGCCTGCAACTTGGCGTCGGTGTCGGCGTCGAGGCGGCGCATCTGCTCCAGGCCTTGCTCGCGGCCCTGGTCGGCGGCGCCGGCGCGCTGGGCTTGCATCTGCTCGTGCTGGGCCTTGAAGATGGCAGCTACTTCGCTTTGCTGCTTGGCGTTGAGCTTGAGCTTTTTGGCCAGGTTGTCGGCCTGCTGCTCGGGGTTGTGGCCGGCCCCTTTGCCCGGGCGGGGGCCTTGCGGACGGGCGGTGGGCTCTTGGACCGAGGCCGGCAGCGCCACGCCGACAGCCGACAAGTGAAGAACTCCGACGAGGGCCGCCGCGAGGGTGCCGCGTAACCAGCTGGTTTGCATGCTCAGAATGGGGTTTCGATAAGAGGCCGCGGCCGGGTTGGCCGCGTTGACGAAAGCAAAAGTGGGCGGCGCGTGCCCCGCCCGAAATTCGTTTCGCTTACCCCAGCACTTTTCTCGACAAATGGCCGCATTCCCTCTATTGCGGCATTCGCCCGTCTTGGTTTCGGCGGCGCTGGCCCTTCCAGTTGCCCGGCTGACTACGTACTTTTGCCAACGGTTTTGCTTACTGTGGCTTATTGCTGATGATTGCTCGCTTACTCCTGACTACTAGCCTACTCTCCGGCTCGCTGACGCTGGCCTTGGCGCAACCCTCACCGTTTCAACCGCTGGTGACAGCTCCGGGCCGCCCGGCGGCCAGCACCCCGGCGAGCGTGCCCGCCCGCGCGGTCTACCACGATTGGAATTCGCAAAGCGGGCAATGGTACAATGCTGCAGCCGTTGCGTTTCAATACGACGCCCGCGGCTACCTGGCCACCGAAACCCGCGTCGACTCTGCCTCCCAGGCCCCGCTGCGTCGTTTCCTAACCGTTTACGACGCGGCCGGACGGCTGCTGTCTGTCACCGACCAGCTCTACCGCCTCGGCGCCTGGACCGACAACCTGCGCCAGCTCTACACCTACAATAGCTACGGCGACTGCACCGAGTACCTGGCGCAAAACGCCGGGCCCAGTGGCTGGGTCAACAACAGCCTTAGCTCGCAGTACCAGCTCACCTACAACGCTGCCGGGGTACCGACGCAGTCCATCACGCGGGCTTGGTCCAGCGCCGGCTCGCCCACCGGAACGTATTCCTGGCAGAACTACTCGCGCACCCTGTACACGCTCAACGCGGCTGGCCAGTGGCAGGAAATTGTGGAGCAGCTCTGGCAAAACAACGCTTGGCAAAATACCAGCCGCAGCATCGACGTGGTATGGACCGACTGGCCGCAGCGGCGGCGGGCCGCCGACCGTTCGCAGCAGTGGAGCAGCGGAGCCTGGGTGGATGAGTTGCGCCGCAGCTACGCCTACCAACCCACCGGCACCACGCAAACCACCACCGAGCGGCCAAGCAACGGCAGCTGGACGCCGAGCGGCCGCACTACGCGCGTTTACGATGCCCAAGGCAACGACGGCGGCACCTTGATTGAAATCTGGAACGGGGCCGGCTGGTCCCTCGTCAGCGGCGCACTCACCACCCGCACCTACAACGCGGCCGGGGAAATCACCCGCACGTTGTTTCAGAACCTACGCCCTGCCCCGCAGAACCAGCAGCTGCGCACCTATCACGACTACCAGCAAGTGCTCGGCACCCGGTCGGTTCGCAGCGCGCCGCAGCTGGCGCTGTATCCCAACCCGGCTACCGACCGTGCCACCCTGCACGTGCCTACGCCCGCGGCCACGGCCTGCCCCCTCACGGTGCTCAACGCCCTCGGCCAGCCCGTATTGACGCTGACGCTGCCCGCTGGCACCGCAACGTACGTGCTCGACCTGCGTCCCTTGCCCACTGGGCTCTACACCGTCCGCCTGCTGACGGCCGCCGGCCCGGTGGTTGGCCGCTTGGTAAAACGCTAAGCCACCTGGGGCGCCGGGACGGCCTCTTGCGCGGTTACTCGACTATTATTATCATTATTCCCCCGAGTACCTAGAATTTTTCCGAGGCAGCAGATGAATTTTAAGTAAATTGCGCAGATGTTGTCCAGCCAGGCTCCCCGTTGTCCCCGCTTTCAACAGGTTGGTTTACGCCGCCGTAGCGTGGTTGGCAAACTGGCCTGGAGCGCAATGTTGCCCCTGCTGCTTAGCCTGAGCAGTCCGGCCGTGGCTCAGCGCCCCGGCTCCCGGGCCGACAGCCTGCTGCACCTGCTGGCCCAAAGCCGCCCCGACACCAACCGCGTGGAGCTGCTGATTCAGCTGGCCTGGGACCGGACCGACGACAACCCCGTCGAGGCCATCCGCTACGGCCGCCGCAGCCTGCGCCTGGCCCGGCAGCTCAATTTTCCCCGCGGCGAGTGTCGCAGCCTGCTGATGCTCGGCTGGGCCTTTTTGCGCGCCGGCGACTACCCCACCGCGGTGCACACCCAGCTGCAGGCGCGGCAGGTGGCCGAGCGCGCGCAGTTTGCCGGCGGCCTCATCCACGCCGACAACGCCACCGGCTACGCCTATGCCGAGCAGGACAACTACAACGCGGCCATGCGCTACTACCAGCGGGCCAAACGGCTAGCCGAGCAGAAAGGTGACTTCGTGCTCCTGACGCCGATTCTGGGGAATATCGGGCAGGCGTTTCAGCATTTGGGCCAGATCGATTCGGCCCTACACTACACGCGCCGTGGCTACGAACTCGACCGGCGCTTCCACGATTGGCACAGCGAAATCGGCGACTTGGCCCTGCTCGGGGGCATGGAAGCCCAGCGCGGCGACTCCGCCGCGGCCCGCCGCTACTACCAGCTCTGCATCCGGCGGGCCGAGGGCATGCCCGTGTCGTATGCGCTGTGCCGGGCCTACCTGGGCCTGGCTCGCTTAGCCGAAGCCAACCACAGCCCCGACCAGGCCCTGGCCTACGCCCGGCAGGCGCTGCGGGCCGGGCAGCGCGGCTATTACCCCAAGGGCGTTTTCGAAGCCAGCAACTACCTGGCCCAGGTGTACGCCCAGCGTGGCGACGCCGCCGCGGCCTACCGCTACCTGGCCAACGCCGTCGTCACCCGCGACAGTTTGTTTAGCCAGCGCAAGCTGGCGCAGGTGCAGGCCCTGTCGTTCAGCGAGCAGCTGCGCCAGCAGGAGCTAACGGAGCAGCACCTCAAGGCCGAGGCCAACCGCCGCCAAAATCTACTCTTGGGCGCCCTGGCCCTCACGGCGCTGTCGGGTGGGCTGCTGTACCTGCTGCTGAACCGCCGCCGGCTGCAGCGCGAAGTGGAGTTTGCGCGGGAGCGGGAGCGGCTGGAGCGCCAGCGCCTCACCGCTGTGCTCAAAGCCGAGGAAAACGAGCGTCGCCGCATCGGCTCCGACCTGCACGACGGGCTGGGCCAGCTGCTCACGGCCGCCAAGCTCAACCTGCACGCCCTTAACCAGCAGCTGCACCGCACCCTCGACGGCCAGCTCAACGGCAACCAAACCTTCATCGACAACGCCGTGCATGTGGTCGACGAATCGTTTCGGGAGGTGCGCAGCATTTCGCACAACCTACTGCCCAGCGCCCTCATCAAGCGCGGGCTGCCCCAGGCCGTAAGCAGCTTTCTGAACCGCCTGCCCGCCAGCGACCTGCGCGTGAATGTGGAAACCTACGGCCTGGAAGAACGCCTTGACCCCACCGTCGAAAGCATGCTGTTTCGCATGATTCAGGAGTTGGTGCAGAACGTCGTCAAGCACGCCCAGGCCACCGAAATGACGCTGCAACTGTTGCGCGACGAGCAGCAGCTGACCATCGTCGTAACCGACAACGGAGTGGGCTTTGCGTCCAATGCCCCCGGCGCCAACCCCGGCATTGGGCTGCGCAACGTGCACACGCGCATGGCCTACCTCGGCGGCCGCGCCCACTTCGACGCGGCGCCGGGGCGCGGCACCACCGTCACGCTGGAAGTTCCCTTGCCCGTAGCGGCGGGCTAAACTCCGCCACGCCAACAAATGCAGCAGCGCCCGGCGCCGCGGCTCGTGC
>NZ_JAJFAV010000006.1 GCF_020711235.1 Hymenobacter sp. 15J16-1T3B
TCGCGCGTGAGCTGCTCGTTGCAGCTGATGCCCGCCTGCGCCCCCTCCGCCGCCGCCACCAGCGCCTGCTGCGCCGCCGGCATTTTATGCGCCACTTAAGATTAACCGAGTGCACTGATCTACGGAATTCGATAGTCTACATTAGATCTGCTTAGCGAATATATCTTTACCCACGAGTTGTCCTTATGATTTTCTGCAAAGCATGAAAAAAGGGTCACATTGCTGTGACCCTTTTTTGTTCTTAATAAGCTTAGGCGGCAGGACCTGCAGTGACGTGGACGAAATCAGAAGGGGATAAGTAGTGTTGAGCAAGCTCTTGCAACTGACTTGGCTGAACCGCTTCGACTTCGGATAGAAAACGGCTGTAGAAGTCGAGTGGAAGATTTAGTAGAACGATGGAACGGTATTTATCGGCTTGTTCGAACACTGTACCTAGCTCATTCAGAAACTTGCCTTGGATGTAGCTCTTGACGGTTTCCAATTCGTCTTCTGGAATCAGCGCATTCTGTAGGCGAAGCAGCTCGTGGTGTATTTCCTGAATGGCTATTGGGGCGTTGGCGGCATTAACGTCGGAGCCGATGACGCAGGAACTGGCGTGTTCACGCTGAGCGATGCTGGCGTAAATACCGTACGTGAGACCTTTGTCTTCGCGGATATTCTTCATCAGTCGCGAGCCAAAATAGCCGCCCAGTACTTTTACCAAGACTTGCAGTTGGTGAGTATTGGGATGCTGAGCGTCGGGCCACAGGCGCCCAATCCGAATTGACGCTTGTAAGCTATCAGGAACGGTAACATGGTCTGTTATCGGACCAGGCGCCGTCGGAGCGGCGCTCTTATCTGCGAGCAAAGCTGAAGCGGCTGTGGAAACAGAAAACAAGTCGCTGATAAGCCGTAGGTGCTCATCTTCTAAGGCACCACAAGCAAATATTTCGGCCTGTGACAACCCGTAGGCTTGGCGGTAAAACTGAGTTACGGCGTCGGAGTGAATGTCACGGAACGTAGTTTCGTCGAACACAGAGCCGTAGGGATGCTGCGGGCCGTAGAGGTTGCGCGCGAATCGTTCGGATGCTTGGTAGCTGGTTTTTTGCCGTTCGACGCGGATGTTCTGAATGGTGCGCGTCTTGATTTGCTCCAGCTCTTCCGCCGGGAACGTGGCGTGTAGCAATACGTCCTGCACCAGCGGCAGCAATTTGCTGAGGTGGCGCGAGAGGCAATACAATGTCAGGGTGGCGCGGTCGAAACCCTGCTCACAGTCGAGCGAGGCACCGTAAAAAGCTACTTCTTCCGCTATCTGGCGCGCCGAGCGCGTGCGCGTGCCTTCTAGAAGGGCGCGAGCCGTGAGCAGTGAGGTGCCAGGGGCGGGGTCGTACCAGCGGCCAGCCGGCACTACTACCTGCAAACGAACCACGGGTTGAGCCTCATGGGGCAGCACGTGCAAACGGGCGCCGTTGGGCAACTGCGACACAGTGGCCGAAGGCAAATCGACCCGGCCAAGTGGCCGGGTCGGGGGGGGAGCTAGACGGTTGAGCATCCAGAATTAGTTTGAGGGCGTGTCCTCGGAGGGAGCTACTGAGCCGCCCTGGTTACCGTTGAAGTTGAAGTGCAGGGAAACCCGAATGGTGTTGGCCAAGGGGTTGGCTTTGGAGTTCGGCACCAAGTAAGCGGCGTCGGCCCCGAACACCTGGTAGCGAAGACCCAGACCCAAGCACAGGTATTGCCGGTCACCCTTCTTAGGGTTTTCGTAGAAATAGCCTACGCGGGCCGCCAGCAGGTCGTTGTACCAATATTCGGCGCCGGCCGACAGGTTGATTTCCCGCATTTCTTCCTTGAAGCCTCCGGGAGCGTCACTGAACGAGCTAAAGATGCCGCTAACAATGCCTTTGTTGGCAATTTCGTTGTTCTTGGCTACCACTTCCGGGTCGTTGGGTGCTTTGCCGTCGATGTAGTACGGCGTGGGCACCAGCAGCTTGTTGGCGTCAACGGTCAGGGTGATTTTGTTGTAGGCGTCCAGCTCGCGCGTGATGGCCGTACCAATTTTAAGGTTGGTAGGCAGGAAGTCGGCCTGATCCGCTTTGGTGTAGTTAATCTTGTTGCCGATGTTGGCCACCGCGGCGCCAAACGACAGGTTGTAGTCCGATGCGCCGATGGTCACGTCGCGGGTGTAGTAAGCACCGAGGTCGACGGCGGCGGCGTTGCCGGGGCGGCTGTCCTGAATCTGGCTACCGGTGAGGTTGGAACGGATGTACCGGGCCGTGGCACCCAAGCCGAAGTACTGGCTCAGTTGCTGGCCGTAAGAAACGCTGATGGAGTATTCCTTGGGGTTGAAAGTACCGTCGGGCTGGTTGGTCGCGCTGCGGAAGTCAATCTGCCCAAGGTCGAAGTAGGTAATGGCAGCCGCCAGCGCAGACCGCTGGCCAAACTTCTTGTAGCCCGAGATAGAGGAAATGCTCATATCGTCGGTGACGTTGCGCAGCCACGGGGAGTACGAAGCCGACAGGCCGTAAGGGTTGGCCTCGAAGCCGAGCTTGCCGGCGTTGTGGTAGGCCGCGTTGGCATCGGGGGAGAGGGCCACCCCAGCGTCGCCAAGAGCCGCCGAGCGCGAATCGGGGCTGATGGTCAGGAACGGAACGGCGGTGGTGATGGTGTTGGGCTCTTGCTGCGCGTGCGCGGCGGTGGCGCAACCCAGCAGCAGGGCCGGGAGCAAGCAACGCGAAGCCGTCGGTTTCGGAAAAAGCATAAACGAAAGGGAAGAGTCGGGAAAAGCGGAGGTGAAGAAAAGCAGCTGGCGTTAATTCAGCAGCACAAGCTTTTCGAATTTGCTGACCTGCGAACCGTCGCGCGGGGTGCGCACGCTCAGGCGGTACACGTAAACGCCGCGGGCCAGCTGATCATTGTAGTCGTCGCGGCCGTCCCACTGAATAGCGCTGACGTGCGACTGGCTGCCGGCAACATACGCGGTGAGGGTGCGCACAAGTTTGCCGGACACAGTGAATATCTGCACCTGCACATCGAGCGCGTCGCCAAAGCGGTTGTGGTCGAAATGGAAGGTGGTGTGGCCGGCAAAGGGATTGGGGTAGTTCAGAATGTGCTCCAGGGCCAGCTTTTCGTCGCGGGCCACGATGAACTCGACTTCTTTTTCGGCGGAGTTGTTGAACGTGTCCCAGGCCTTCACGCGCAGCACGTGCGGGCCAACGGTAAGGTTCTTAAACAGGTAGCTGACGCGGCCGCTGGTGAATTTGTCGGTGTCGGCCGTGTAGTATTCGTTGAGCACGGTCACCTTGCTCGCGTCGTTGTCGAGGGTAGCCGTCAATTCGTGGCCGATGCCGGTGCCGGCCGTGTTGATGCCGTTGTCGTCGCTGAAGCGGCCCAGCAGCGTAGTGTTGGGCTTGGTGAGGCCGCCGAACACGAATTGTTCGGTGTCCATGGCCAACTTGATATCGGGCGGAATGGTGTCGTTCAGAGCCGTAGCGCTGGCCCCGCCGATGGAAATGCGCGGGTTGGCACCCTGCCCATCGATGTTTTGAGTCGAATCAGCGGCGTAGAAGCTGATTTTGCCGAAGCCGAAGCTGTAGTTGATGTCCTTGGGCACCACAAACTGCACCTGGAAGCGGCCGTTGCGCACGGTGGCTTTGCCGTCGTACACCACGTCTTTCTGTACGCTTATCCGGGCCGTGTCGCTTTCGTTGCCGAGGGTGAGTACCGTGGAGGGCTTTTCGTACACGGTTACTTGCACCCGGCCATTAAACGACGTTTGCAGCGCCGAGGTGACGGGATGCACGACCTCGCCTTCGAGGCGTACCTGCTGCAGCGCCCGGATGGTATCGATGGAAGCGTGGGCCGGGTCTTGGGCGTCGCTGATGCGGGTGGCGCGTACCGTGTAATACGGCATGGCCAAACGCATGCTCGGGTCGCCAAGCAGGGTGAAGTTGCGGTTGCGCACGTCCACCCCGTCGCCGTTTTTGCCCGCCACTACGGCGTCGCCCAGGCGGGGCCAGTTGCCGGTGCTGCTGTTGCGGGTAAACAGAGCCGGGATAAAGGCATTGGCCAGGGCCTGGTTGTTGGCCGCGTACACCAAGCGCGTGGTGGTAAACAGGCCAATGCCGCCGGCGCGGGTGTCGGTCAGGAGCTGTTCCCCGGCCGAGGTGAAACCGGGGTCGTCGTACCACGCAAAGTCGCAGGTGCCGGTGAACATGAAGGTAGGCCGCTCGGTGTTCTGCAGCGCCAGCACCGAGTTATTGGTCAGGATTTTCTCATCCATCCAGCCGCGGGGCCCGCCGTGCCCAGCGTAAGACACCATCAAGGAGCCTTGCTCAATGGAGGCGTCGAGGGCGGCGCTGGCGGCGGGCGACGACTGCCCAGCCGCGCTGCTCTGCTGCGGGTACATGTCCAGGTACACTTTGTTGACTTGGTACGCCGGGCGCGTGTTCACCAGCAGGTTGGCCGGCGCTTCGGAGTTGCCCAAGTGGATATTTTCGTCGCCGTCGTCGGCCACGAAGGTGACGCGGTTGCGCCACTTGCCTTGCGTAACGGGGGAATCGTAGGCAATCAGCTTGTCGACCATCGTGACGGCCTCGGCAGCCGAGTTGGGCTGCCCAACCGGAAAGCGGACCGGCAGGCGGCCCACGGCGGCATCCATCAGGTCACTGCCATCCGACTCGGCCCATTCGCCTTCGTCGTCGTCGAGGAATCCGAAGTAGTCGTCGGAGCAAAACGAGGGCAGCAGGTAGATGCGGTCGAATGACGAAAAGGACTCATAGGTCGGGATGAAGTTCTGGTTGTCGGCGTCGCGCAGCTGGCGGTTGCGCCACCAGCCCGGCAATTGCGCCGCGTCGTTTTGGGCATCCGACTTGTAGTCGTAGGACGCATCGCCGAAGAGCAGCACGTAGAGGCGGCCGGGCTGGCCGGCGCGCCGGTCGTAGATCATCTTCACAAAGTCGCGGATGGCCGTGATGTCCTGCCCGCCGGAGCTAAACTCGTTGTAGATCTGCTGGGGCGTCACCACCAGCGGGTTGAGCTGGTCGTGGGCGCGGCGGTGGTCGGCCAGGCGTTGGGCTTGGGCCTGAAACACGGGCGGAGTCACAATGACCAGGTCGACCGGGGCCGTCAAGCCCAGGGCGTGCAGGTTCTGGTTGGCCACCTTGCCGAAGGCGCGGGGCGTATCAAAGCTGCCGTTGGGAGTGAAGGCCACGTATTCGCGCAGGGAGCTGGTTTGCGCCAGAAAGCGGCCGTTGCTGTGCGTCACGTTTTGGGCCAGGCGCGGGTTGGTCACGTCCCACACCACCAAGTTGGTCGGCGCGCTCTGCACCTCAAACGCGCTGATGGCGTTGGGCGCCAGGTTGTCGAGGGAGCGAAACTCCATGGGGCGGCCGCTGAGCTGCAGGCGGCGCCGGGCCTGGATTTCCAGGTAATCGAGGTAGCCGGTGGCTGCAGCGTCGGACAACGAGCCGCTGTAGGTCATGCCCACGCGCAAATCGGAGCCGGACGCGGGCGCCGTCGTGGTGTAGGTCGTCAGGTCGCCAATGGCGGCTTCGGCGTAGCAGGCGCCCTGCGTCGGGTCGCAGAATACGCCGCGCACCGCCTGCGGAATGCCCACGCTGGTGCCGTTTAGCGTAATGGTAAAGGTGGTGGTGCGGCCCGGCAAGGACGTGGCAGCCACCGAAGACGTCAGCTTCAGGGGGGCGCCCGGCACCAGGTTGTTGATGCCCGAGAACGTGAATTCCTTTTGCGCGTCGCGGTTGAACCCTTCCCCCAGCCACTGCCGGCCCGACTTCAGCAAGTTGACCAACTCCCGCTCGTAGAAGAAGTGGTCGGTGTACTCGGTGATGGTGGCTGTCGGCGTGCCGCTCACGGCGGGCTGCGTTGCCACCCGGCGGCCGTTGGTGGCGCCGACGGTAAGAAAGTAGTAGGTAGTATCGGTGTAGATGTTCAGCTCGTGGCGGAACCGCTGGTCGTTGGCAGAATAAGACCAGGTGTGCGGGCCGCGGGCGTAGAACAGAAAATACTCGTCGTCGTCGAAGGTGGCGTTGTTGCTGCCGTTGTCGGCGAAGTAGATGGCGTTTTCCGCCAGGTCATCGGGGCGCTCGGTGCTGTTGGCCTGCGGCAGCATGCCGAGTCCGTAGCCAAACAGCTGCAGCTTGCGCGGATCCATGTTCTGCACCGCCTGGCCCATGAGGCTGCGCAGGTAGTTCTTGTCGAGCTTGTAGACGCCGCCCGTGCCCAGGTCGTTGTTGGTCACCCCGATTTTGTACCAGTCGCCGGCAAACAGGGCCGAGCGTTGGGCGTAGTTGCGGCTGGTGGTGCGGGCCTGGGGCGCGGTGCCGGTGCGGGTGGTGTAGCCGAAGCTGACGAGCTTTTCCAGCTGGCCGGTCTGGCTGTTGCGGCGCACGGCCGGCATTTGAGCAATGGTGGCCGGTTGGCGGTTTTCGGTGCCGTGGCGCAGCGTGAACTGCTGCACCGGCTCGGCCGCGCCGGCAAAAGCAGCGGCTTCTTTCGCGGTAAAGGGGGCGTAGCGTGCGTCCTGCAGCTGGACGTCGGTGATGTAACCCGGCAAGTACAAACTCACGGCGGGCAGCCGCTGGCCGCTGGCGAAAACGGCGCCTTTAAATGACGGTACGTACACGCCCCGGCTGCCGGTCGGGAAAATCAGCTCTTGGCCTTTCCAATCCAGGGTAACTTGTGGAGCCAGCGTTTGCGCCTGGGCCTGCCAGCTTAGCCCGAGAAGCACCCACAAAAGCAACGAAGTAGAAAACCGCATAAAAGCTAGATAAACAGCGTGGTGTGATGTTGGCGGACGAAGCTTCCGGCGGACCCCTCAACAATCGTTCCGGCCGTAGCGTTCAGTTATCGGCCTATACAACTAGCTGAGTGGGAAAATATTGTGCGCTCCTTATCCTTTGGCTGGAAGTCGCACCACCGACAACAGCACGTAGAGCAGAATGATGAGCGGCACCGCCGCGGCCCGCAGTACCGCCAGCAGCACCACCGACAAGATCAAAAACACGAAACGCAGCGAATTGTCCTGCCAGGTGAAGTTTTTAAACTTCAGGGCAAACAGCGGCAGCTCGGCCACCAGCAGACCCGACATCAAGAACGCCAGGCCCAGCAACACCCATGGATTCAGGATGAGGCCGCCCACGTTAAAGGAGTCGTAGGCCAGAATCACCGGCAGCGAGGCAATCAGCATGGTGTTGGCCGGCGTCGGCACGCCAATAAAGGAATCGGACTGCCTGGTATCGTTGTTGAACTTGGCCAGGCGCAGGGCCGAGAAGATGCTCACGGTGAAGGCCAGGTAGGCCAGGCTTTCAGGCAGCGCAGTCAGCGGCAGCACGTGCTGCAGCAGCTTGAAAAGAATGGCGCCCGGCACCACCCCGAACGACACCATGTCGGCCAGCGAGTCGAGGTCTTTGCCGATGGGGGAGGACACGTGCAGGGCCCGCGCCACCAAGCCGTCGAAGAAGTCGGCAATGGCGGCAATACCAATCAGGTAAGCGGCCTGCACCAGCGGCTGCCAATCGGGCGCAGCCGTTTGGCGCGGGTCGTAAGCCAGGATCAAGCTCAGCGCCACGCAACCGCAGAGCAGGTTCAGGCAGGTAAGGGCGTTGGGCAGGTGGTTTTTGATAGCCATCAGGCAAAATACACTAGCGCAGGAAAGGATTGGACAAGCGTTCGGCGCCCACCGTGGTGGCGGGGCCGTGGCCGGGGTACACGGTAGTTTCGTCGGGCAGGGTGAGCAGCTGCTCCCGGATGCTCTGGATCAGCGTGTCGTAGTCGCCGCCGGGCAAATCGGTGCGGCCGATGCTGCCGCGGAAGAGCACGTCGCCGCCGATGACAACCTTGCTTGGCTCGTGGTAGAACACCACGTGACCGGGCGCGTGGCCGGGCGCGAAGCGCACTTCCAGTTCGGTCTCGCCAAAGCGCAGCGGCTCGCCGGGCGTCAGAAAGCCCGTAGGCTCGGCCGGGTTGTACAGCGGAAAACCGTAGTTGGGCGCGTACGTCGGCACGGCGCGCAGCGTGGCGAGGTCGGCTTGGTGGATAAGAAAGGGCGTGCCGGGCCAGGTGTCGAGCACAAACTGATTGCCGAACACGTGGTCGATGTGGCAGTGGGTATTCAGCAGCAGCTCCACGCGGAGCTTGTTGTCGGTGATGAACTGCTGCAGGGCCTGCTGCTCCCGCCGCTCGTAGCAGCCGGGGTCGACGATGGCGCAGGCGCCGGTGGCGTCGTGGAGCAGGTAAGTATTTTCGGAAAAGGCGTTGAACGTAAAGCCCGAAACGGTCATGCAGAAAGGGAAAAGCCTGCCGCAAGGGCAGGCAGGGAACGGGAGGGTAAGTTACGCAATCGGCCGCGTACCGTCGGGCAAAGTGCGTATTTTGCCCGGAATGCAAGCTTACGCCGACTACCTCATCATTGGCCACGGCCTGGCCGGTGCCACCCTGGCCCGCACCCTGCGCCAGCGCGGCCGCCGCGTGGTCGTGCTCGATGCCCACCAGCCCGACTCGGCTACCCGCGTGGCCGCCGGCCTCATCAATCCCGTGGCCGGCAAGCGGTTCGCCCTGGCCTGGCGCATCAACGACCTGCTGCCCGCCGCCCGGCAGTTTTACCAGCAGCTCGAAGCCGAATCGGGCCGGCGGCTGTACTTCGAAGCGCCCATTCTGAAGCTGTTCAGTTCGGTGCGCGAGCAAAACGACGTGCTGGCCCGCTCGGCCGGCCACCCCTGGGGCGACTACGTGGCCGACCCCGCACAGCCCCTGCCCGCAATACCCGGCATCGAACAGCCTTTTGGCGGCCTGGAGCTGCGCCACGGCGGCTGGGTCGACACGTCCGCGCTGCTTGACGTGCTAGCCGAGGACGCGCAGAAAAACGGGGAACTGCGCGCCGAAACTTTTGTGCCGGAGCTGCTTGTTGCCGATGCATCCGGCGCCCGCTACGGCCCCGGCTTGCGCGTGGGGCGCGTGGTGTTCTGCGAAGGCGCCGCCGTCACCGCCAATCCGTGGTTCGGCTGGCTGCCGGTAACTCCCAACCAAGGCGAAGTGCTCGACGTGGAAGCGCCCGACCTGCCCACCGACTACGTGCTCAACCGCGGCGCCTACGTGGTACCGCTCGGCCAGGGGCGCGTGCGGGTGGGGGCGACGTACCGCTGGCCCCCGTTTAGCGCCGAGCCCACGGCCGAAGCCCGCGAGGAGCTAAGCCAGCGGCTGCGCGAGCTGACCACGGTGCCCTTCCGCATCACGGGTCAGCGCGCGGGCGTGCGGCCGGCCGTGCGCGACCGAAAACCGCTGTTGGGCACGCACCCGGCGCATCCGGCGCTGGCCGTGTTCAACGGGCTGGGCTCGAAAGGCGTGCTGCTGGCGCCCCGCTTGGCGGAGCTGCTGGCCGAGGCCCTCGAAACCGGCGCGGAACTATGGCCGGAAGTCAATATTATTCGTTATCAGGCGTTGTATCCGGTTACCTTGCCGCCGACTGCCACGCCCGCCTGACCTTCTCTCTTCGACCTGCCTTTTTGCAGCCGTTATGATGCACTTGTCCAATCTGACGCCCCGCCTGCGCTGGGGCATGCTGAGCCTGCCGGCCCTGGGGCTGGTGTTTCTGACCTCGACGGAGGCAGTGCAGGCGCAAACGGCGCAGGAAAGCTTTGGCCGCACCCGCATCCAGTACAAGAATTTTGACTGGCAGCTGCTGAGCACGGCCAACTTCAACGTGTACTACTACCAGGGCGGGGAGGCGGCGGCCCGGCGCGCGGCCGAGTACGCCGAGCAGGAGCTGCAGCGCATCACCTCGCTCATTGGCTACTACCCGTACTCGAAAACCACCGTGATGCTCTACAACTCGGTGGGCGACCTGCGCCAGAGCAACATCGGGCTGAACGACGACAAGTACCAGATGGGCGGCGAAACCTCGCTGCTGCGCATGACCAAGGTGCAGCTGGCTTTCCAGGGCCAGCAGACCTTGTTTAAGCGCGACCTGAGCTACCAGGTGACTAAGGTGCTGCTCAACGACATGATGTACGGCGGCTCGCTCAAGGAAGTCATCCAGAGCAGCTACCTGCTGCAGCTGCCCGATTGGTTTGTGAGCGGGGCTTCGGCCTACGCCGCCGAGGGTTGGAGCGTGGAAATGGACGACTACATGCGCGACATGACGCAGAAGGTCGAAAAGGACAAGGCGGCCCAGTTTTTCCTGCGCAACCCCGAGCTGGCCGGCCAGAGCGTGTGGAACTACATTGCCGAGCGCTACGGCTACACCAGCATCCAGAACATCCTGAACCTGACGCGCATCACGCGCGACGTGGAAACGGGCATCAGTTCCTCGCTGAACGTGCCGTACAAGCAATTCCTGCGCGACTGGATGGGCTACTACCGTCAGCTGAACGCCCAACCCGAAACCGCCTTCGTGCTGCCCGACGAGCAGCACCTGGTGCTGCACCGCAACCGCCGCAACAGCAGCTTCAACGAGCCCGTCATCAGCCCCGACGGGCAGCGCCTCGCCTTCACCACCACCGACCGCGGCCGCTACCGCGTGTACGTGGCCAACGTGGACGGCTCCAGCAAGCACCTCGTGTTTGCGGGCGGCTACAAGTCGCCCGACCAGGAGGTGGACCGCCGCCTGCCGGTGCTGACCTGGCGCAACAGCGCGCAGCTGGCCATTGCCGAAGAATCACGCGGCAAAATGGTGCTGCGCCTGCGCTCGGCCGACAGCGGCCCGTTCGGGTCCGTGGTGCGCTTGAAAGAGTCGTTGCCGTTCATCGGCGACCGGGGCAGCAGCGTCTTCAATCCCTACTCGCAGGTGCTGAGCATGGGCTACTCGCCCGACGGCAAGGCCCTGGCGTTTAGCGGCGTGCGCAACGGGCAGGCCGACCTGTACCTGCTGCGCGCCGGCTCGCGGCAGCCCGAGCGCCTGACCAACGACGTGTTCGACGACGTGCAGCCGGTGTTCATGCCCGACGGCCAGTCGCTGGTGTTTAGCTCCAACCGCTGGCTCGACTCGGCCGGCACGGCCAAGGGCTCCTTCAAGGGCGTCGTGAACAACTACGACCTGTTCCGCTACCGCCTCGACGGCTCGGCGCAGCCGGTGGAGCAGCTGGTGGCGACCATCTCGAACGAAACCCGGCCGCGCGTCCTGTCGGACAAGGAAATCCTCTTCCTGAGCGAGGAAAGCGGCGTGCGCAGCGTGTACCGCTACGACCTGACCACGCGGCAGCGCAGCCCCGTGACGAGCTTCCTCAACAACGTCAAGAGCTTCGACTACAACCCGAAATCGGGGGCGCTGGGCTTTGTGGCCGCCGACCGCGCCCGCGACTTCGTGTACGCCTATCCGAAGTACGAGCTGCCGCAGTACCTGACCCTGAGCAAGACGGCCCGCCAGGAAATCTTGGAGGACCGCTCGGCCGCCGCAACGCGCCCGAAACCCAAGCCGCAGGGCGCGCCGGCCACCAGTGCTGCGGGCAGCAACGCGGCGGGGGGCAACGCGGGCTCGAACCAGCAGGCCGCGCCGGCCCGCGGCAAGGATCAGAACGTAAACGTGAGCGACTACCAATTTGAGGAAGACGCCCCGCGGCCCCGGCAGCGGCGCACGGCCCCGACGGTGGTGCAAAAGCCCACGGCCGTCACGCCCGGCGTAACCGGTCCGATGCGCTACGACACCCGCTTCAGCCTCGACAATGTGGTGTCGACCATCTACAACGACCCACTGCTCGGCTTCGGCTTTATCGGGCAGGCCACGATGTCGGACCTGTTTGAGGACCACCGCATCCGGGCCGGCATCTTTGCCCTGACGGACCTGCGCACCAGCAGCATGTACGCGGAGTACACCAACCTAAAGCACCGCTACGACTGGAGCATTGGCTTCCAGAAGCAGAGCTACTACGTCGCCAACGACCTTTCGCCCAACGTGTACATGGGCCGCTACGAGGTGACGCCGGGCATTTCGTACCCGCTCTCGCACAACATCAGCGTGCGCGGCAACCTGCGCTACGTCAACAGCACCTATTCCAACCTCAACGACCTGGGCTCCACCGACCGGCGCGACCAGTTTGTGGGCGGTTCGGGCGAGCTGGTGTTCGACAACTCCATTGCCACCGGCGTCAACATGCTGGAGGGCACCCGCATGAAGGTGGGCGTGCTCAAGCTGGACCAGCTGAACAACTCCCAGGGCGACTTTGGCAAGATTTACGTTGACTTGCGCCATTACCAAAAGGTGCACCGGCAGATCATTTGGGCCAACCGCGCCAGCTACGGGCAGTTTTTTGGCAACGCGCCCAAGGTATTCCGCCTCGGCGGCATGGACAACTGGCTGAACTCGCGCACCGACGACAGCCGCGAAGTGGAGCCGCAAGGGGATAAGTCGCCGGCCGACTTCTTCTACCAGCAATTTGTGACCAACCTGCGCGGCTTCAACTACAACGCCCGTTCGGGCCCGAAGTACGTGCTCTTCAACTCTGAGCTGCGCGTGCCCATCATCCAGTACTTCTCGCGCAAGCCGATTTACTCGGGCTTCTTCCGCAACCTGCAGCTGACGGGCTTCGCCGACGCCGGCACGGCTTACCGCGGCGCCAACCCGTTCAACTTCAACAATTCGGTGAACAGCGAGCTGTTTGGGGGCAACGGCAACGCCTTCTCGGGCACGGTGACCAACTTCCAGAACCCCTTCCTAATCGGTTACGGCGCCGGCATGCGCACCACCATGCTGGGCTTCTACACCAAGCTGGACGTGGCCTGGGCCCGCAAAGACGGCAAGGAAACCGGCCCGAAATTCTACCTCTCGCTGGGCTACGACTTCTAGCCATTCAGCAACTGTATTCCTTCTAACTCCGGCCCCGGTAGCGTAGTCTGCCGGGGCCGGCGGCGTTTTTAGGGACGAAAAATCGGGGTAACCGGCGCGGCTGAGGGCAGTTGTGTTTCTTTGCAACTCACCCAACACACCCACATTGCTATGAAAAGACTCCTACTGTGCGCCTTGGCGCTGCTGCTGGCCGCGGCGGCGCAGGCCCAATTCCAGACCGCCGGCACCGGCCGGCGCTACACGCTGGCGCAGCTGAGCACGGTTGCCGGCGCCGCCTACGTGGCCCCAAACGGCACCGAATGGCGCATCAACGACACCATCCGGCTGGCCCCTACCGACACGCTGAGCATCACCACCAACGAAACTATCCGGGTGGCGGCCCTGGCGCTGGTGTACATCGACGGGACGCTGCTTATCAACCCGCCCGATTCGGTGAAGTTTACGGCCCAGAACACGGCCACGCCCTGGCACACCCTAAGCTTTTCCAGCACGGCCGGCGGCTCGCGCCTGCGCCGCACCATCGTGGAGTACAGCGCCGGTATTCGGGCCAACGGAGCCAATCTGCAGTTGGTTGACTGCGTGATTCGGCGCAACGTGGCCACGCTGAGCACGCCCGGCGGCACGCGCAGCATCGGCAGCGGGGCGCTGAGCTTGTCGGGCAACCGGGCGCTGGTGCAGGGCTGCCGCTTCGAGCGCAACGCCCGCTCGGGCATCATCACGCCGGCCAACATTGCCACCTCGCCCATCATCCGCGACTGCCGCTTCCTCGTCAACAACGCTGAAAACGGCAACTACCCGCAGATCAACCTGGGCCCGGGCACGACCGACACCATTTACATTGAGCGTTGCCTGGTGGTCGGCGGGGGCGCGGCCACCAACATGGGCGGCGGCATTGGGTTGTCGAACCTGCTGGGCGGCGCCAGCGTGAGCAAGGCCGTGGTGCGGCGCAACATCGTGCGCAACAACCGCTACGGCCTGACGGTGACGGCCACCAACTTCGCCGTCTACATCACCCAGAACATCATCGAGAATAACAACACCAACGCCAACGCCAACACCGGCGGCAGCGGGCTGAACTTCACCGGCAGCCAGTCGCAGACGGGCGTGGTGTCGCGCAACGTGCTGCGCGGCAACCTCTGGGGCGTCACCATCGTGAAGTCGGGCACCACGGCCACCAGCGGCCCGCGCATCAGCTTCGGCCACCTGGCCAGCACCGATACCACCGACCGCGGCTTCAACTCGATTCTGGGCAACGGCAACGGGGGCGTGGTGTACGACCTCTACAACAACAACGCGACTACGGACACCATTTGGGCCGAAAACAACTGGTGGGGCACGAGCGTGGCGGCCGATGTGGAAGCCCACATCGTGCACAACGTCGACAACGCCACCTTCGGCTTCGTCGATTTTCGGCCGTTCCGGACCGCGGGCATCCTAGCCAACCGCGCGGCCCGGCCGCTGGCGCTGGAAGTGTACCCCAACCCCGCCCGCGACGCCGTGACGCTGCAGGCGCCGGCCGCCGGGCGGGTGCAGGTGTCGCTGCTGGATGCCGCCGGCCGCGTGGTGCAGCAGCGCACCCTCACGGCCACCGCCGACGGCCGGGCCGCCCTGCCGCTGACGGACCTGAAAGCGGGCTTGTACCTGTACCGGGCCGAACAGGGCGGACGCACCGCTACCGGGCGGCTGCTGGTAAAATAACTCGACGGTAGAGCCAGGTAACGACCAGGAAACCGAGGCGTCCGTCAAATACTCAGCATTTATTCCTGAGCCTGCCATCAACTACCTGGCAATTGTAAACTGGCAGTCAGCGCCTAACATCATTGAGCGAGCCGGCCCCCGCAGGGAGCCGGCTCGTTGTTTTGTAGGATGCTCAGTATCACATATTCAAGCGGCAACGTCCCCTTTCCGGCCGCTGGGTTGTATCTTTGCAGTCCCGCAAACCACCCGACTGCCCGTGCAGCTGCTCCGCGAGATTTGGTACCTGATGCAGAAGGACTTCCGCCTGGAATGGCGGCAGCGCGCCGCCCTCAACGGCATGCTGCTCTACGTGGGCAGCACGGTGTACGTGTGCTACCTGAGCTTCGTGCGCGGCGGGCAGCTGCCGGCCCCGGCCTGGAACGCGCTGTTGTGGGTGATTCTGCTGTTTGCCGCCATCAACGCGGTGGGCAAGAGTTTCCTGCAGGAAAGCCGGGGGCGCTTGCTTTACTACTACACCCTGGTGCGGCCCGAGGCCATGATCCTGGCCAAAATTGCTTACAACGTGCTGCTGCTGCTGGGCCTGAGCTTGCTGGCCTTCGGGGCCTATGCCGTCGTGCTCGGCAACCCGGTGCAGGACGTGCCCCGCTTCGTGCTGGTGGTGGCCTTGGGCGCGGTGGGCTTTGCCACGGCGCTTACCCTGATTTCGGGCATTGCCGCCAAAGCCGCCAACAGCAACACGCTGATGCCGATTCTGGGCTTTCCGGTGGTCATTCCCATTCTGCTCCAACTCATCAAAGCCGCCAAGAATGCCCTCGACGGCCTCGACGCCTCCCCGCAGCCACTCTACATGCTCGGGGGCCTGAGCCTGCTGGTCGTGGCCGTGTCGTACCTGTTGTACCCGTTTTTGTGGCGAACCTGACCTGGTAGTGAATGGTTGGTATCGGGTAGGGATACTGCCTGATGCCGGGGCCCCGCGCCGCCTTCCTACGCAGTCCTTAATACCCGATACCGAACATGAAAAACGCCTGGTGGAAAGTGTTGACGGTGGTGCTTTTGCTCTACACCGTGGTGATGGGCCTGCTCGGCCACGCGCCGCGGTTGGCCATCCTCAACGAAACCATCCGCAACCTTTACTTCCACGTGCCGATGTGGTTCGGCATGACCATCATCCTGTTTGCCTCGGTGGTGTACTCGGTGCGCTACCTGCGCAAGCCCTCCGACCGCCTCGACGTGCTGGCCCACCACACCGCCGTCACCGGCATCGTGATGGCCTGCCTGGGGCTGGCTACCGGCAGCATCTGGGCCCGGTATACCTGGGGCACCTGGTGGACGGCCGACCCGCGCCTGAACGGGGCCGCCGTGGCCGTGATGATTTACGGCGCCTACTTGGTGCTGCGCTCCTCCATTACCGACGAGCAGCAGCGGGCCCGCATTTCGGCCGTCTACAACATTTTCGCCTTCTGCGCCGCCATTCCCCTGCTGTTCATCCTGCCCCGCCTCACCGACTCGCTGCACCCCGGCGCCGGCGGCAACCCGGGTTTCAGCAAGTACGACCTCGACAACAACATGCGCCTGGTGTTCTACCCGGCCGTCATTGCCTGGACGCTGCTCGGCGTCTGGATTACCAACGTGTCGGTGCGCCTGGCCCTCGTCAAACACAAGCTGTATGAAAAACAACTGGCTTAACCAGTTCTCGCGCCGCGCCCTGCTGGCGCTGGCCGCCGTGCTGCTGCCGCTCTACTCGGCCCTGGCCCAAGCGCCCGAAGCCGGCCCCGAAATGGCCGACCAGCTGCGCCAGGACGGCAAAATCTACGTGGTGGTGGCCGTCATCGTGGTCATCGTGGTGGGGCTGCTGGCCTACTTGGTGAGCATCGACCGCAAAGTGAGCCGCCTGGAGCGGGAGCTGCGCGACTAACGAAAATCATTTCGAGGGGCCGGATTTTTTCTGCCCTTTGTAGTTGTTTCAACGGGCTGGCTGCCGCGTAGCCGGTCCTATTTCCCGGCTGCTGTTGTCTTAAGCACCATGAAAAAAACTCATTTGCTGGCCCTCGTGGTCATTGCCATTGCCATCAGCATCGTCATGGCCACCGCCGGCGACGCCTCGGTATACGTCTCGTTCAAGGAAGCCAAGGAACTGGCCGCCGACGGCGACCTGCGCAAGGTGCACGTGGTAGGCCGCCTGCCCCACGACGCGCAAAAGAACATCGTCGGAATGCAGTACAACCCGACGCTGGACCCGAATTACTTCGCCTTCATGCTGGTGGATACCAACCATGTGCAGCAGCAGGTGGTGTACTACAACCCGAAACCGCAGGACTTCGACAAGTCGGAGCAGGTGGTCATCACCGGCAACATGCGCAACGACATTTTCGTGGCCGACAAGATTCTGCTGAAGTGCCCGTCGAAGTACGTGGAGAAGGAAGTGAAAGGCGCTACGGCGTCGATCAACTAAACAATACAACTACCGGTGAGCAAGGAGCCGGGCGGCCGCGGGCCGCTGACGGGCTTGCGCACTGGCCATTGAGGAAAGCATGAACATCGGCGACTGGGGACATTTGGGCGTTATCGTGGCCTTCGTGGCGGCGGTAGTGTCCGCGTTGGGGTATTTTATGGCGGCGCGCGGCCGGGCTTTGGGCGAGGTGGATGCCTCGTGGCAACGGCTGGGGCGCGGTGCGTTCCTGGTGCATGGCGTGGCCGTGCTGGGCGTCATCGTGGCGCTGTTCGGCATCATTCACGGGCACCGCTACGAGTACTATTACGCCTGGTCGCACAGCAGCAACCACCTGCCGGTGTACTACATGATTTCCTGCTTCTGGGAAGGCCAGGAAGGCTCATTTTTGCTTTGGATTTTCTGGCACGTGCTCATCGGCTTCTGGCTGATTCGCGGCGCCAAACAGTGGGAGGCGCCGGTTATGGCTGTGTTTGCCTTCGTGCAGCTGTTCCTCACGTCCATGATTCTGGGCGTGATGCTGGGCGGCATCAAGCTGGGCTCCTCGCCCTTCATTCTGATGAAGGAGTTCATGCCCGACCTGCCGGTCTACAAGCTCAACCCCGACTTTGTGCCCCAGGACGGCACCGGCCTGAACCCGCTGCTGCAAAACTACTGGATGGTGATTCACCCGCCCACGCTGTTCCTGGGCTTCGCCCTCACGCTGGTGCCCTTTGCCTACGCCATTGCCGCGCTCTGGAAAAACCAGCTGACCACCTGGGTGCCCCAGGCCATTCGCTGGAGCCTGGTGGGCGGCGGCGTGCTGGGCGTGGGCATCATGATGGGTGCCTATTGGGCCTACGAGACGCTGAACTTCGGCGGCTACTGGAACTGGGACCCGGTCGAAAACGCCGTGTACATTCCCTGGCTGGTGCTGGTGGCAGCCCTGCACGGGCTGGTGCTCTGGCAGCGCGGCAAAACCGGCCTGCGCACCGCCTTTAGCTTGGTGGTAACCACCTTCCTGCTGGTGCTCTACGCCACGTTCCTGACGCGCTCCGGCGTGCTGGGCAACGCCTCGGTGCACTCCTTCACCGACCTGGGCCTCTCGGGCCAGCTGCTGGTGTACCTGCTGGCCTTCGTGGTGCTGAGCGTGGCCCTGCTGGTGTGGCGCTGGAAGCAGATTCCGGTGTCGGAGAAAGAGCTGACCATGTACCACCCCGAGCTGTGGGTGTTCATTGGCGCGACGGTGCTCTGCCTGGGCGCCTTCCAGGTGCTCGTCACCACCAGCATTCCGGTCTACAACGCCATTGTGGGCTTCTTCGGCGTGAAGTCGAACCTGGCCCTGCCCGCCGACCAGATTGCCCACTACACCAAAATTCAGCTGTGGCTGGGCGTGTTCGTGGCCCTGTTTTCGGGCATTGCCCAGCTGATGTGGTGGCAGCGCAACGACAAGGAAACCGTCAGCGCCACCTTCACCATCCCGGCCATTCTGACCCTGCTCGGCGCCAGCCTCGTCATCCTGCTGGTGCGCCAGAACGGCGACCATCAGATGTCGCTGCCCTACATTGCCCTGCTGACCTGCGGCCTGTTCGGGCTGCTGGCCAACGTGAGCATGCTCATCCAGTTGGTGCGCCGCGGGGTGCGCCTCTCGGGCGGTGCCGTGTCGCACATCGGCATTGCGCTGATGCTGCTGGGCATCCTGGCCTCCGCCGGCTATTCCAAGATTATTTCGCAGAACACCTCCGGTCTGCTCTACTCGCGCGAATTCTCGGAGGAGCTGAACCGCGACAACGTGCTGCTTTGGCGCAATGACGTGGCCAAAATGGGCAAGTACGAGCTAACCTACACCGGGCAGTACTTCGATGTGCCCGGCGTGCCGGAATACGTCAACAAGGAGCTGCTCTTCCCCGTCGCCAACGACGAATACAAGGCCATTGCCCGCGGCGAAATCAAGGCAGGGGAGAAGACCTACTACAAAGCCGGCGACACGCTGGAAGTACGTCCTGAGGACACCTACTACCGCGTCAACTACAAGGACACCAAGTCGGGCAAGGAGTTCGTGCTCTTCCCGCGCGCTCAGGCCAACGAGGAAATGGGCGGTCTGCTCGCCTCGCCCGACATCAAGCTGTTCTGGGACCACGACATCTACTCGCACATTTCGTCGGTGCCCGATCCGAACAAGGAGAAGGACTGGTCGGAAGCCAAGAAGTACTCGGTGGCCATGAACGACACGCTGTTCTTGAACGACTACTTCGCCGTGTTCAAGAACGCCGAGCCCGCGCACAACACCGCCGGGCTGGGCCTCTCGAAGGACGACATTGCCGTGCAGGGTGACATCATCGTCTACGGCGAGAAAGGCCGGCAGTACCACGTGCACCCCATCTTTCTTGTCAAAAACGGCATGGTGGGCCGCGTGGCCGACGAAATCGAAGACCTGGGCCTGCGCATCACCCTCGACGAAATCGACCCGCAGAAAGGCAAGTTTACCTTCGGCGTGGCTACCACCCAGAAGGACTACGTCATTCTGAAAGCCATGGAAAAGCCCTTCATCAACCTGCTCTGGAGCGGCACGCTGCTTATGGGCCTGGGCTTCGGCATGGCCGTGGTGCAACGCGGGCGCAAGCCCAAGGCCGCGCCGGCCGGCAAAGCTCCGCGCAACGCCAAGCACGTGCAGGTGGCCTAACAGCCCGCTCGCTTACCACGCTGCCACGGGCCGTCCGACCACTCGGACGGCCCGTGGCGCGTTTAAATGGTCATGAGCCGGGCGTAAGGTCCGGGCGCCAGGGGCAGCACCAGCTGCTCGCCGCGGCCATCCGACCGGCTTTCCTCCTCAATGCCGCTGTTAAAGGGCCGCGCAACGGTTAAATGCGGATGTACGCGCTGAGCAGGCTGTCCCCTAGGCCAAGCTACCGTACGCCGTGTGTAGGCCGATAGCGCATCAACAGTGCTTAACCCGATGCTGCCGATGCTGCACGCGGAACCCAGGACGCGGCGCCGGCAGCGGGGCAAAAAACAACGGGCGGCTCGCGTTAGCGGGCCGCCCGTTGGCAACAACCAGTGAAGGGAATCCTTACTTGGTGATGCTGATGGTGCGCATCATGTACTGGGCACCGTCGCTAACCTTGAGGGTGTAGAGGCCCTTGGCCAGGTGCGAGAGGTTAACCGGCGTCGACACGTTGTCACGCACCGAAGCCGTGTGCACGCGCTGGCCGAGCAGGTTGGTCACTTCCAGCTGCAGGCCGTGGGTGGCGTTGGCGCCGCGCACGTCCAGCGTAAACTCGCCGTTCGAGGGGTTCGGGTACACGTTGATGGCCGATTCCAGCGCCTTCGACACGCCCGTGGTCGTGTTGAAGATAGCGTCAACCATCAGGATGCCGAAGTTCTGCGAGGCAATATCGCCGGGGGTGTTGGCGCCGGTGAAGTTAATCGGGGCCAGGCTGTAGAACACGCCCGTGCGGGTCGGGTTTTCCAGCTGGAAAGCGGCCGGGTAGAAGATTACGCTGCCGGTGGGGTTCACCACCCCAATGCCCAGGTAGAAGTTGCCAGCGGCCAGCGTGGCCGGGGTCGTGAACGTGAAAGCCTTGTAGGCGTTCAGGTCCGTGGCCTGCACCACGTAGTCAGCCGAGCGGGCTACAACGTTGCCGGCTGCATCCAGGGCCAGGGCAAACACCGTGCGGCCCACCGTGGTGTTGGCCGCCGTGGCGCTGCTCACCAGGTAGATGTTGGCGCCGCTGATTTGGCGCGAGGCCGAGAGGTTGAACTTGCTCAGGAACGCACCGGTGGCGTTGGTAGGCTGAATGCCCACCAGCGAGTTAGCCGGCGTGCCGTTTTCGTAGCTGTAGGTGTTGCTGGTCACCTGCTGCGTAACGGTCTTGGTGTTGTTGGCCGCGTTGTCGTCGGCCAGCAGGCTCACCGTGATGTTGTTGGTGCCCAGCGCGGCCGGCGAGAACGTGCCGAAGTTGACGGTGGTCTGCGCGCCAACTGCCAGCGAGGGTACGGCCTGGGTGTTGGAGTAGGTCGTAGCGCCCGATACGCTCAGCGTTACCGGAATCAGCGTCTGGGCCGTGGTGCCCACGTTGCGCAGCACCGCCTGCACCACCTGGCCGCCGCCGCCCGTCAGCGGTACTTTGGTGGCCGAGTAGATCAGCTGTACTTCGATGTCGTTGGCGTACTGCGGGGAGAAGCGGTAGGTGCGGCCGGCGTCCGGCAGCACCGTGTTGCGGATGTTCAGCGCGTTGGTCGTGCCGTCGTAGGGCAGGTCGCTGAAAGTGGTCGTCGACCAAGCGTTGACCGACGCCTTGCTGGCCGTAATAACCTGGCCCTGCAGCGGGCTGGTGCCCTTCAGGCCGGCCGTGGCCCAGTGCGGGTTCGAAGTGAGCGTGCTGGCCACCGCCGAGCCGTACACGAACTCGATAACGTTGGTGCTTTCGTACAGCTTCACCTGGAAGGAGATATTGGCGTACTGCTTGGCTACTGCGGTACCCGTCTTGTCGCTGACGTTCTTCCACTGAATCGTGCATACCCGGTTCGGGGCCGTGCCGGTGGTGGCCACGCGGTACTCGGCGCCGCCGGTGCCCGAACCAGCTTCCAGGTCCAGGTTGAACGGAATGATCAGGTTCGCGTCGGCCGCGTTGATGCTGTTGATCGGACCGCCGGTCTGCGGGGCGTTGTCGGCCGTGAACAGCGCGGCGGAGCTCGGCGCCGTCGTGCCCAGCTTCACGAAGCCGTTGGTGTTCAGAATGAACTGGGTAAACGACTGCCCGTTGAAGTTGAAGGCAAAGCCGATGTTCTGGGGCGTGGAGTTGGCGTCGTCGGTGCTGGTAGTGCTGATGACGGTGCCCGTAGCGGCCAGATCGGTGTAGGTGCCGGCCACGTTCTGCACGAGGGGCACGGTGTAGTTCAGGGTTTGTGCCGAAGCAGCGGTACCGGCCAGCGACAGCAGACCCAGCAGGGCCAAGCCACGCCAGTTGCCCCGGCGGGCAACGCGTTTAGAAGAAACCATGGGTGTGAGTAGGGGTGAGTGAATAAGAAGAGAAAAAAGTGAGACGAAGGCTCGGTCAAGCGGTATGCGCACCGTATTGACGCTACAAAATGCGAAATTCCGCCGTTCTTTCCGCATTTAAGCTGTCGGCTCTTGCCTGATTCCCTCAAAATAACCCTGTTAGGTGCGGGCCGCGTGGCTGCCCAGCTGGCCCCGGCCCTGGCCGATGCCGGCCACCGGGTGGTGGCCGTCTGGAGCCGCCGGGCCGCCTCGGCCGCGGCCGTCGCCGCGCCGTTAGGTGCCGCCGTCCTGCACGGCGCGGCGCCCGACCTGCGCCGCGCCCCCGCGGCCGACCTCTACCTGCTGGCCGTGCCCGACGACGCGGCGGCCGGGGTGCTGGGGGAGGCCCGCTGGCCATCCGGGGCGCTGGTCGCCCACACGTCCGGGGCGCTGCCGCTGGCCCTGTTTGCGGCCCGACCGGAGGTGCGCGGCGGCGTGTTCTATCCCCTACAAACCTTCAGCCCCGGCCGCGTCATCGAATGGGCGCAGGTGCCGCTGTGCCTGGAAGCTGCCGACGCGGCCGGCCTGGCCGTGCTCCAAACGGTGGCGGCCTCGCTCAGCCAACGGGTGCTGCTGGTGGGCACGCCCCAGCGCCGGCAGTTGCACGTGGCGGCTGTGTTTGCCAGCAACTTCACCAATCACCTGCTCGGCGTGGCCGATGCCTTGCTGGCCGAAGCCGAGCTGCCCGCCGACCTGCTGGCCCCGCTGGTGCGCGAAACCGTGGACAAAGCCCTGCAAAACCCGCCTTTTCAGGTACAAACCGGCCCGGCCATCCGCCGCGACGCGGCCACTATTGCTACCCACACGGCGGCGCTGGCGGCGCACCCGCGCTGGCAGGCGCTCTACGAGCAGCTGACGGCCAGCATTCAGGCCGCCGCCGCGGCGCCGGAGCCGCCCGCGGCCGGTGCGGAGTAAACATCCGGCCCGGTTTCCGACTTTATGCAGCGGCCTGCGTACCTTTGCGGCCTTATTTTCACCTCGCAAGCAACTTTCGCGTGAAAGCCGTCAATATCACTTTCAAGTTTTCGGACGGGCAGCCCGAGCAAACCCACGTGGCCGCGGAAGGCGAGTCGGTACTCGATGTGGCGCTGAACAACGGTATCCAACTGCAGCACAATTGCGGCGGCGTATGCGGCTGCAGCACCTGCCACGTGTACGTGCTGCAGGGCGGCGACGAACTGCCCGAAATCAGTGACAAGGAGGAAGACTTCATCGACCGCGCCGTCAACCCGCGCCTCAGCTCCCGCCTGGCCTGCCAGTGCGTGGTGCAGGCGGCCAGCGAAAACCTCGTCATTGAAATTCCGCCCCAGGATTTTCTGGGCCACTAATTTTTTAATGTGCGGAATGTGGTTGAAGGTGAGTAGTAGGCAGAATGCTGCTCAGCTCCGTTGCTGAATGCTTCTGCCTCCACTCATTTTCCACATTCAAGCACATTCACCCCACATTCTGCACATTACCAATATGACCCACTTCGAGCCGCCGATGCACTGGCAAGACCACGAGGACATTGCCATGGCCCTGTACGAGAAGTTCGGCGACGATTTCACCGAAGCCAAAATCTACCGCATCCGCTTCACCGACCTGCTGGAATGGGTGCTGAGCCTGCCCAACTTCCAGGGCACCCGCGAGCAGGCCAACGAAGGCCACTTGGAGCAAATTCAGGCCAAGTGGGTGTACGAGTGGCGCGACAACCAATAGGTTCAGCTGGAAAGCCAAGGAGGGTAAGGGGCTAGGCGTTGTCGGCACGATGACACCTACCCCTTACCCTCCTTGGCGCTCGAACTATCCCATTCATTAATTCCCTGGCTTATGCCTGATTTTTCCGCCATTGAGGCCTTCGTGTTCGATGTGGACGGGGTGCTCACCGACGGCACCTTGCTGGCGCTGAGCACCGGTGAGCAGGCCCGCACCTTTCACATCCGCGACGGGTACGCCATTCGGCACGCGCTGCGCCGCGGCTACCGGGTCGTCATCATCTCGGGCCGCCAGGAGGAAGGCGTGCGCCGCCGCCTGGAGTCGCTCGACGTGACGGAAATCTACCTCGGCGTCGACGACAAGGTGCAGGTGTTCGGCGCCTGCGGCCTCGACGCGGCCCGCGTGGCCTACATGGGCGACGACATGCCCGACCTGGAGGTGATGCAGCGCTGCCGCTTGGCGGCCTGCCCCGCCGACGCCGCCGCCGACGTGCGCGCCATCAGCCAGTACGTGGCCGAGCTGCCCGGCGGGCGCGGCGCCGTGCGCGAATTAATCGAGGCCGTGATGAAGGCGCAAGGCCGTTGGTAGCATCCAATCAGGCTTCACGATTTGTTCACAACCGGCTGGTAGGAGGGGACTTGCAAGTGTGCGATATTCCGGTACATTTACCGGACATTTGTTCACCTTTCTCCTTTCCGCTTACCAATGAAAACAGGAACCGTCAAATTCTTTAATGAGTCGAAGGGCTACGGCTTCATTACGGACGAGGCAACCAAAGAAGACTTTTTCGTGCACATCACCGGCCTCAACGGGCTGCAGGTGCAGCAGCACGACCGCGTCGAGTTCGAGACGCGCGAAGGCCGCAAGGGTATCAACGCCGTTAACGTAAAGAAAGTCTGAGCGACACCTCTACTCTACCCCTGACACTATCCACATGAGCAAAAGCCCCCGTCGCGCCGCGGCGGGGGCTTTTTTCGGCTCGTTGGGGCGGGGCAGCGTCCGGCAGCCGTAGCTTTGCGCCGCGGCCCGGCGCCCCGCCGGCTGCACGTTGCCCTTCCTGCCGCGCGTGGCGCGCCGGGGGCTTTTCTCGTTACGTATGTCTATGCCCGTGAATACTGCTGTGGCGCCGGAGCCGGCCGGTCCGCTGGCCCGCTGGGTGCAGCTGGCCCGGCTCGTGCGCCTGCCCAACCTGCTCATCATCGTGCTGACGATGACGCTGACGCAGGCCTGCCTGCTGGCGCCCGAGCGGCCCCTGCCGGCCCTGCTCGACGTGCGTTTCGGGCTGGTGGTGCTGGCCACGGTGTGCGTGGCGGCCGCGGGCTACATCATCAACGACTACTACGACGTGAAAATCGACGCCATCAACCGGCCCGGCACGCTGGTGGTGGGGCAGGCCGTGGGCCGGCGCTCGGCCATGATGGCGCACCTGGTGCTGTCGTTCGAAGGGGTGGTGGTGGCCGGGGCCATGAGCCGCGTGGTGGGGCTGGTGACGGCGGGGGCGGCCCTGCTGCTGTGGGGCTATTCGGCTCGTTTTAAGCGCTTGGCCCTGCTCGGCAACCTCAGCATTGCCGTCCTCACGGCGGCTTCGGTGCTGGTGCCCGAACTGCTGCGGCGCACCGGCTCGGCGGCGGTGTGGGCCTACGCGCTGGCGGCCTTTCTGCTGACGGTGGTGCGCGAGATTATCAAGGACATCGAGGACCTGCGCGGCGACGCCCAGCACGGCTGCCGCACGCTGCCCATCGTGGCCGGCGTGGCGCGCAGCAAGTGGGTGGCGGGCGCATTTCTGGTGATGATGATGATCCTGGTCGGCGGGGCCGTGCTGGCGGCCTTCGGCGAAGGGGCCTGGCGTCTGGCCCTCTGGCTGCTGGGCGCCGTGCTGGGCCCAAGTGTGGTGCTGGGCCGGCAACTGCTGCGCGCCGACCGCCGCCGCGACTTCGCCCGCCTCAGCCTGCTCTGCAAGCTGGTGATGCTCGGCGGCGTGCTTTCGATGCTGGTGCTGGGACGCTAGATAGGAGATTGGCAAGACGCCGGATTGCACTGGCGGGGCAAGTGCGCCGGCCGGCGTGGCAACCGCAACGCCCGTCGGGCCGTTAGCGAAACGTTGCCCGCACACTTGCGCCGGCCAAGGTGGTCGGCGCAAGTGTGCCGTCAGCGGATTCCACACCTATCTTGCTCATGCCCCTCCGCTACCGTTCACTGCTGGCCGGCGGCCTGCTGCTGTTGTCAGCCGCCGCCTACGCCCAAGACACGCCGTCCCCGCCACCTGGCGAAACCCCGCCGGCCGACCGGGCAACCTTGGACAACCGCCCCGCTTCGCCGAATCCCACCGATCCGCGCCCGCCCAAGGACCCGCGCGACAAGCCCAGCTTTATTCCGGCGCCGGTGCTCTTCTACGAGCCCGAAACTGGGGCCGCGGCCGGCGTCACGTTTCTGCCCACCTGGCGGCACGGCCGCGACACCACCGTGCGCAAGTCCAACGGCCGCATCGGCGGCTGGTACTCGCAGAAAAAGCAGCTCAACCTGCAGATTTCGCACACCATCTTCACCCGGCAGGAGCGCTACCTCGTCAGCGGCGACATTCTGTATTACGACTACCCGATTTTCTTCTATGGAATCGGCAACAACACCGACATCGACGACGAAAGCGAAATCAGCTACAAGCTGCTTATTCTGCAGCAGCGCGGGCTGAAGAGCTTCCGTCGCCACTGGTTTGCCGGCCTGACCTACCGCCTCACCGACGCGCGCAGCATCAAGGCCGACAAGCCCCTTGACAACGAAAACGACGGCCCCAACCAGCTGCTGCTGCTCGACGAGCGGCAGCGCCAGCACACCACCGTGTCGGGCCTGGGTCCGGCTGTGGTGCACGACGGCCGCGACAACATTTTGAGCACTTTCCGCGGGCATTACCTCGATTTGCAGGCCCTGTTCAATGCGAAGGGCCTTGGCAGCGACTACACCTTCACCCGCTACACCCTCGACGCCCGCCACTTTCAGCCGGTGGGCTCGAACCGCACCATCTGGGCCTCGCAGCTGTACGGGCAATTTCACAACGGCACGGTGCCCTTCCGCGAACTGGCCAACCTCGGCGGGGTAAGCCTGCTGCGTGGCATCTACGAGGGCCGCTTCCGCGACCGGCAACTCGTTGCCCTGCAGACCGAACTGCGCCACCACCTGTTTTGGCGCATCAACGTGGCCGGCTTCGTGGGCGCGGGGCAGGTGGCCCGGCACCTCGATGATTTCGGCTCCAGGTTCAACGTGGCCGGCGGCGCCGGGGTGCGCTTCCAGTTCAACCGCCGCGACCGAATCAACATTCGCCTCGACTACGGCGTGGGCTCGGGGGGCAGCTCGGGGCTGTACTTCGGCGTCAACGAAGCGTTCTAGCCTAAAGTCAGGCGCTGGACCGGCAAAATGGGCGCTTTACCTGAAAAGCCCGGGGCATTGGCGGAACAATAAAGTCTGATCTACTCGACAATTCGCGGGTGGAGAGTAGGATAATCTGCGCAGTAATCTGGTACATTTAGCAGCCGTCCGATGTGGGCGGCTGCTTTTTTATGCCGCTACCGAATCGGTTTTCGCTCCTCGCACTGGCTGGCCTGTTGGCCGCCGGTCCTGCCGCCCTGGCCCAGACCACCCCGCCTACCACTACCGCCGAAACGCCGGCCGACGCCCCGGCGCCGCAAGCCCCGCGGAAAGCCCGGCGGGTGAAAGTTGCGGCCTTGCCCATCGTGTTTTCGCAGCCCGAAACCGGCATTGCCTACGGCGCGGCCGTGCTGCCGGTGTGGCGCTTCGGGCAGGATACGCTCACGCGCAGCTCCAATGCCCGCTTGCTCGGCTACTACACCCAGCGCAAGCAGTCAAGCATGTCCTTGACTTATAATGTTTTTACGCCCCAGGAGAAGTATATTCTCAGCGGCGAGGCGTTTTACTTCAACTTCCCTTACTACTACTACGGCACCGGCAACGACACCCGCAAAGCCGAGAAAAGCGACATTTCCTACAAGGTCGTCATCGTCACGCAGCGGGTGCTCAAGAAGATTCGCCCGCACACCTTCGCCGGCCTGAGCTTCCGCCTCACCGACCTGCACCACGTCCGCCTCGACGACGACTCCACCGACGACCGCACCCGGCCCAACCTGCTGCTGCTGCGCGACCCGCGCGAGCGACAAACCACCATTACCTCGGGCCTGGGCCCCGTGTTTCTCTACGACAGCCGCGACAACGTGCTCAGCAGCTACCGCGGCAGTTACCTCGAAACCAGCGCCCTGGTGATGGGCCCATACCTGGGCAGCGACAACCGCTTCACCCGCCTGCTGCTCGACGCGCGCCACTTCCGGCCCTTGCGCAAGAACAGCACCCGCACCGTGCTGGCCGGGCAGGTGCAGGCGCAGTTCAACGTCGGCGGGCACGTGCCCTTCCGCGAACTGGCCAACCTCGGCGGCGAAAAAATGCTGCGCGGCATCTACGAAGGCCGTTTCCGCGACCGGCAAATGGTGGCCGCGCAGCTGGAGCTGCGCCAGCAGCTGTTCTGGCGCCTGGGCGGGGTGGTGTTCGGGGCCGCCGGGCAGGTGCACGACCGGCTCGGGCAGTTCCGCCCCAACGACTTCAACGTGGCCGGGGGCGCGGGCCTGCGCATTGCCGTCAACCGCGCCGACCGCCTTGCCATCCGCATCGATTACGCTGTGGGCTCGGGGCAGTCGAGCGGGCTGTATTTCGCCTTCAACGAGGCGTTTTAGCCGCACTGGTCCAAGGCGACGCCAGAGTCGGCTCGGCGGTAAGTACGGATTTCAGCCGGAGCTTCGGGAGAAATACAGCCACTGCTGCGCTCAATACGTACCGGCGGTATGACGTTGCCGCTACCTTATCGTTTTTTCGAGGCTGCCGGACCGGCCGCGCCGCTTGCCGCTGCGGTGTTGGTCATTCCGCCGCCCGCGCCGGAGCTGGAAATCTGCGTGATTATTCCGGCCAAGGACGAAGCCGAGGCCCTGCCCGCCACGCTGGCGGCACTGGCCGCCCAGCTCGATGTCCAGGGGCGGCCGCTGAGCCCGGGCAGCTTCGAAGTCATCGTGCTGGCCAACAACTGCAGCGACGACACGGCGGCCGTGGCCCGCGCCGCCGGGCGGCGGCACCCGCAGCTGCGCCTGCACGTGCTCGACGTCCGCCTGCCCAAGGCCGAGGCGCACGTGGGCCGGGCCCGCCGCCTGCTCATGGACGAGGCCGCCCGCCGCTTGGAGCTGGCCGGACGGCCCTGCGGCATTATTGCCTCCACCGACGCCGATACCCGCGTGGCCCCCGATTGGCTGGCGGCCCTGCAGCGGGAATTTGCCGCCGGCGCCGACGCGGTGGGCGGCCGCATCCTGCCGCACGCGCCCGCCGGCTGCCCTGCGCGCCGGTTGCACCTGTGTGATGCCGCTTACCGCCTAGGGCTGGCTCGGCTGGAGCACCTGCTCGACCCCAATGCCGCCGACCCTTGGCCGCGCCACCACCAGCACTTCGGCGGCAGCCTGGCGCTGACGGCCGCGGCTTACCGCCACGTGGGCGGCCTGCCCGCGGTGCCCTACCTCGAAGACGAAGCGCTGTGGCAACTGCTGCTGCGCCACGAGCTGCGCTTGCGCCACAGCCCGTTGGTGCGCGTGCACACCTCGGCGCGGCAGCAGGGGCGGGTGGCCGTGGGCCTCTCGTGGCAGCTGCGCACCTGGGCCGAGGACGCCGCCGCGGGCCGCGAGCCGCTGGCCGAGCACCCGCTGCGCCTGGCGGCCGAATGGCAGCTGCGACGGCAGTTGCGCCGGGCGTGGCAGCAGGGCCGTGCCGGGGCCCGGCTAACGTCAGCCGAAGGCCGGGCCTTGGCGGTCGAGCTGGCCGTGGCCCCGGCCAAGCTGCGGCAGCTGTTGCAGACGGCCCGTTTCGGCCTGCTGTGGGAGACGCTGCGCCCAGCAGCCGTGGAGCGGTGGCGGGCGCAGTGGCCGCCGTTGCCGCTGACGGCCGCGCGGGCGGCCTTGCAGCCGCTGCTGCGGGCCGCCGAAGCCTCAGCGGCGGGCCAGCAGATCGAGCCGGTACTGTTCCGCGCGGTGCCCGTGCAAGTGGCGCAGCGGGCCGGCGGCGGCTAGCCCGAGAAAGTAGTCGTGCACCTCGTCGCCGGTGAGCGGGTAGTCGTGAACTGCCGGCGTCCAGTGCACGAGCAACAGTTGCCCGCCGGGTGGTAGCGCATCAATCATCAATGCGGCGGCGCGCTGCAGCGTGGGCAGGTCCCAGTAGTACCCCACTTCCGACACCAGAATCAGGTCGAACGGCCCGGGAGGAAACTCGTCGGGCACGGCCAGGCAGCGCAGCTCTACCTGCGGCAGATTGGCGCACCGCTGCCGGGCCCGGGCCAGTGCCGCTTCCGCCACGTCGACGGCCAGCAAGTGCCCGCAGCGCGAAGCCAGCTGAGCCGTGAGCACCCCCAGGGAGCAGCCAATTTCAAAAGCCCGGGCGTAATGCGGCGCCGGCAGGGCGGCCAGCGTGTCGGCGTACTTGGCGTGCTCGTAGGGGCTGGTTTCGAATTGCCAAGGGTCGTCGTTGGCCTGGTAGACCTCGTCGAAGTAAGCGGCGCCGAGCGTGTGGGGTTGGTTGGGGTTCATGCGGAACTAGCGGGCAGTGGAGGCCACGGGCAGGGCCTCGAAGTAGGTTTCGAAGGGCTGGGCGAAATGGGCCAGCATGTCGGGGCTAAGCTGAAAACCGCTGGGGTCGTCGTCGATTAGGTTCGTCAGCTGGGAGCGGTGCGCTTGGATGGCGCGCTGCTTGCGGGCCAGCACCGGGCCGATATCGAGCCGCCAGCCTTGTACTTCGTGCGGGCGGGGCAGATCGGTCGGGGCGGCGCGCTGCCAGGCCCACACCACGTATTCGAGCTGGCGCGGCGGGGCGGTCAACTTAGCCAAGGCCGCCTGGGCCAACGCATAGGTGGCGCGGTGGTCGGGGTGCGGGTCGCGGCGCCAGGGCAGCAGCAGCGTCTGGGCTTGCTGCTCGTGCAGCCAGTGGCTGAGGCGGGCGGCGGCTTCGGCAAAGCCCGGCTGGCCGGGGCCGTGCGGCGCCGCGCCGTCGGGCAGATTCACGGTCAGCAGCGCGTCGTCGGCCACGCCCAGCTCCCGCAAGGCCAGCCGCAGCTCCTGCTCCCGCAGCTGCCGCCGCGCCGCCGGCGGAAAGCGCACCGAGTGCGGGTGCGACATCGTGCCGTCGGTAATCAGCGCCACGCTTACTGGCTGGTGCGCCTGCCGCAGCAGGGCCAGCAGCCCCCCGCAGCCCAGGGACTCGTCGTCGGGGTGGGGCACCAGGATGGCGGTGGGGCCGAGGGTGGCGGCGTAAGCGGCGGGGCGCAGCGGGAGGTCGAGCAGGGCGGTGGGGCGGGCGGACATGGGGCGGGGCAGCGCGGGCGGTGGACCCGCAAAAAGCGCAGAAGAGTGGGTGGCGGGCGCGGAGGTTATTCCGATTGCCAGAGCTGGGCGGCGGGCTCGGCGCGACTGAGGGCAAAGCGGCCCACGTCGGCCAGGGCGGCGTCGGGGGCGGGCTGGCGCAGGTAGTGCGTCAGGTCGCGGTGCAGGCGCTCCAGCGGGTGGGGACGCAGCAGGCCGCGGGCGCCCACGCTGCGCTCGGCCAGCTGCAGCACGCGCAGGCAAATGTCTTCGATGGCGGTGCGCACCATGTTGGCGTAAGCCACAATGCTTTCGGCCTGGGCTTCTTCCTGCCCGGGAGCCGGGTAGCGGGCGGCGGTGCCCGTTAGCCACAGCTGCCCGCTTTCCACCAGCAAGGCCATTTCGCCCAAGCGCTGGCGCTGATACGGGTCGTCGGTGCGGCCCAGGCCGCGCAAGAAGCTGCGGGTGGCGTCGAGCACGGCTGCGGCCCCGCCCAACTGCACGGCCGCGAAACGCACCGCCCCGCCGCTAAACCAGGGCTGGCGGTAATAGTCGCCGGGCGGGCCGATGAGGTCGGCAGAACCGACTTCCAACCCGGTTAGGTCGACGCGGAAGCTGGCCGTGGCACGCATGCCCAAGGGCTGCCAGAACGAAGGGTCGAGCGTGGGCCGCTGCGCGTCGGTGGGCAACACGAACAGCTGCCAGCCGCCGTCGGGCAGCGCACCGGTGATGAGTGGACGCGTAAGCTGGCCGGCGCCCGAGCCGAAGGTTTTGCTGCCGCGCAGGCGGTAGCGGCCGCCCGGCAGCGGCTCCAGGTGCACGCCGTCCTGGGCCTCGGTATTCCATACGCCGAACAGGTGGCCGGCTTGGGCGTCGGCCGCGTAGCGCTGCAACTGCTCCTGGGTGCCAAACCGCTCGATGAGCTGCAGGGCATTCAGGTGGCCTTCGTACACGCGCCCCACGGCTAGGTTGCCGGCGCCGATGTGCTGCAAGACTTGCAACTGCTCGGCCAGGTGCGCGGGCTGGTTCAGACCGGCCCCGCCGAGGGCCGTCGGCAACCCGGCCGTCAGCAACCCGGCTTCGTGCAGCCAATCAAACTCGGCCCGCGGAAACCCGCCTTCGTGGTCGGACTGCGGGGCGTGGGCAAACAGGCGAGGAGTAAGCTGAGCGGCGGCGGCCACGGCGGCAGCCGGTAGCAGGGGGCCGGCTGCTTCGGGAGCAGCTGGCCAAGCGAGGGAAATACTCATGGATGGCGGCAACTACGGAGCAACTCTGCTCCGACTACGCAGTACGGCGCCGCCGGGCAAAGGGCTACACCGCGCCGCCGCCAGCGCTCCGTACTCCGGGCGTAACAATTCGGTAACATGGCCCGGGCCGCCCCTCCCGGCGGTAGGGGCTACCTTCGCAGCGCGTTTCACCCCCAAACCTTTCGTTTGCCATGAGTTCGTCCCCGTCGCCCGCCACCCTGGAAACGGCCACCGCCGAGCGTCTGCCCATCCGCGGCGCCCTGGTTTCCGTGTACTACAAAGACCGGCTGGAGCCGCTGGTGCGCCTGCTGCAGCAGCACGGTGTGCAGATGTTTTCCACCGGCGGCACCTTGAAGTTCATTCAGGAACTTGGTGCCGACGTGACGGCCGTGGAAACGCTGACCGGCTTTCCGGAGGTGTTTGGCGGCCGCGTGAAAACCCTGCACCCCAAGGTGTTCGGCGGCATTCTGCACCGCCGCCACGATCTGGGCGACTTGCAGCAGGCCGAGCAGCACCAGATTCCGCCCATCGACCTGGTTATCGTCGATTTGTACCCCTTCGAGGAAACGGTGGCCAGCGGCGCCGCGGAAGCCGACGTCATCGAGAAAATCGACATCGGCGGCATCAGCTTGTTGCGCGCCGCCGCCAAAAACTACCGCGACGTGCTGGTCGTGAGCAGCCGCGAGCAGTATGCCGCCGTCACGGAATTGCTGGAAGCCCAGAACGGGGCCACCACCTTGGAGCAGCGCCGCCACTACGCCGCCGCCGCCTTCCAGCAGACCTCGCACTACGACACGCACATCTTCAACTACCTCGCCCAGGGCACCGACGTGGCCGGCGCGGCGCTGAAAATCAGCGAAGGGCCCGCCACGCCGCTGCGCTACGGCGAAAATCCCCACCAGCAGGGCACCTTCTACGGCGACCTGTCGGCCCTGTTCGAGCAGCTGCACGGCAAGCAGCTCAGCTACAACAACCTAGTGGACGTAGACGCGGCCGTGCTGCTGATGCAGGAATTCCAGGACGGGCAGCCCGCCGTGGCCATTCTCAAGCACACCAACGCCTGCGGCGTGGCCCAGGCCGGTACCTTGCACCAGGCCTACCTCAACGCCCTGGCCTGTGACCCGATTTCGGCCTTCGGCGGGGTCATCATCGTCAACAAGGAAGTGGACCTGGCCACCGCCGAGGAGCTGAACAAGCTGTTCTTCGAGGTGCTCATCGCGCCGGGCTTCGCCGCCGATGCCCTGCCGGTGCTGCAAAGCAAGAAAAACCGCATTCTGCTGCGCCAGAAGCCGGTGCAGTTCCCGCAGAAGCAGGTAAAAACCCTGCTCAACGGCTTCGTGGAGCAGGACTTCGACCGCGTGGTGGAAGGCCGCAACGAATTCCGCACCGTGACGGAAACCGCGCCCTCGGCCGAGGAAGTGGAGGCGCTGGAATTCGCGCTGAAAGTGTGCAAGCACACCAAGAGCAACACCATCGTGCTGGCCAAGGCCGGGCAGCTGCTGGCTTCCGGCGTGGGGCAGACCTCGCGGGTGGATGCGTTGAAGCAGGCCATTGAAAAGGCCAACTCCTTCGGCTTCGACCTGCAGGGCGCCGTTATGGCCTCCGACGCCTTCTTCCCCTTCCCCGACTGCGTGGAAATTGCCGGTGCCGCCGGCATCCGCGCGGTGGTGCAGCCCGGCGGCTCCATCAAGGACCAGGACAGCATCGATGCCTGCAACCGCCTGGGCATGGCCATGGTGCTGACCGGCGTGCGGCACTTTAAGCACTAAGTTGCCAGGATCTTAGCGAAATCCGGACCCGGCCGTATACTAGCGGCCGGGTCCGCTGCGTTTAGCGCGCTTCTCTTTGCCCAGTACAAAATGAATGGGTTGGGCTTCGGCAAAGGATGCTTACCTTTGCGCACCTTTTTGCAACGCCAAAACCGGCGCTGATTTTTTCACTTGCCGCTACTCCATGGGGTTCTTCAATTTCACCAGCGACATTGCCATCGACTTGGGTACGGCCAATACGCTGATCATCCACAACGATAAAATCGTGGTCGATGAGCCCAGCATTATTGCCAAAGACCGTACGACCAACAAGGTCATTGCCGTGGGCCGGCAAGCGCAGCAAATGCACGAGAAGACCCACGATAACATCAAAACCATCCGCCCGCTGAAGGACGGCGTCATTGCCGACTTCCACGCCGCCGAGGAAATGCTCAAGGGGCTGATTCGGATGGTGAATACCGGCACGCGGCTGTTTCAGCCTTCGCACCGCATGGTTATCTGCATCCCGTCGGGCATCACCGAAGTGGAAAAGCGCGCCGTGCGTGACTCCGCCGAGCACTCCGGGGCCAAGGAAGTGTGGATGATTCAGGAGCCCATGGCCGCCGCCATCGGCATCGGCATCGACGTGGAGCAGCCCGTGGGCTCGATGATCATCGACATCGGCGGCGGGACCACCGAAATTGCGGTTATCGCGCTGTCGGGCATCGTCTGCGACCAGTCTATCAAGACGGCCGGCGACGTGTTCAACCAGGACATTCTCGATTACATGCGCCGGCAGCACAACCTGCTCATCGGCGAGCGGAGCGCGGAGCGCATCAAAATCGAGGTGGGCGCGGCCCTGACGGAGCTGGAAAACACCCCGCCCGACTACGAAGTGCGCGGCCGCGACCTGATGACCGGCATTCCGAAGGTTATCAAGGTGACCTCGGCCGAAATTGCCATTGCCCTGGACAAGTCGGTGGCCAAAATCGAGGAAGCCGTGCTCAAGGCCCTGGAAATTGCCCCGCCCGAGCTGTCGGCCGACATCTACGACAACGGCATTCACCTGACGGGCGGCGGCGCCCTGCTGCGCGGCCTCGACCGGCGCCTGGCGGCCAAAACCAAGCTGCCCGTGCACGTGCCCGAAGACCCGCTGCGCGCCGTGGTGCGCGGCACCGGCGCCGCCATCAAGAACATCACCGGTTTCCGCAGCGTCCTGTTATCCTAAGAAGTGAGACGGTGAGACATGAGAAGTGGGATGGACGACCGGTTACGGAGTCGGCTGTCCCGCTTCTCATGTCTCATTTTCTCATGTCGCTCCGCCCATGCGTAATCTGCTCGACTTTCTGTACCGCTACCGGGGTGCCCTGGTATTTGCGTTGCTGGAAGTCATCAGCATGGTGCTCTTTATCCGCAACAGCGCCTACCAGCGGGCGGCGTTCTTCAATTCCTCGAACGCCTACATCGGCCGGGTACTGGAAGTGCGCACGCAGATCTACGACTACTTCAGCCTCGCCGACAAAAACCGGGCGCTGGCGGCCGAAAACGCCCGCCTGCGCCAGCAGCTGTACCCCGCCGACCTAGCCGCCCGCATGCCCGACTCCTTGGCCGCCCCCGGCGACACCACCGGCCTGCGCCTGCGGGCCGATACGCTGCGGCTGGGCCTGCGCCCCATGCCCACGCGCTTGGCGGGCAGCCCGCTGATTCCGGCCCGCGTCATCAACCAGACCCTGCGCCGCGTGGACAACTACCTGACCCTGAACGTGGGTACCCAGCAGGGCGTGCTGCCGGGCATGGGCGTGTTGTCGGCCGCCGGCGTGGTGGGCCGGGTGCGGCAGGTGAGCGAGCATTACGCCACGGTGACGTCGGTGCTGCACTCCAAAACCAACCTCTCGGCCAAGATCCGGCGCGACGGCACCTTCGGCACCATCAAGTGGCTGGGCGAAGATCCTACCCACGCCCTGCTTGACTACATTCCGCGCCAAAACAAGCTGGTCACGGGCGACACCATCGTCACCTCGGGTTACAACCAGGTGTTTCCGGAGGGCGTGCTCATCGGCACGGTGGACTACTTCACCAAGGAGCCGGACAAAAACTTCTGGACGGTGCGCGTGAAGCTGGCCGCCAATTTCTCGAACCTGACCTACGTGTACGTGGTGGGGACCCCGCCCCGCGCCGCCGAGCGCGACACGTTGGAAAACCGCTCGGGCCTGCGCGCCCCCGAGCAGGAAGGAGGCAAACCGTAATGGGTAGTGCGCTGCAATTGCTGCTTCAGGCCGCCCGCTTCCTGCTCTACGCCGCCGTGCACGTGCTGCTCATCAGCCGCCTGCAGCTCTTCGACGTGGGCTGGTGCTTTTTCTACCTGGGCTTCCTCTTGTTCCTGCCCATTGCCACGCCCATCGTGGTGATGCTGGCCGTGAGCTTCCTGATGGGTTTCTCGATGGACCTGTTCTACGACACCGGCGGCCTGCACGCGGCGGCGGCCGTGCTGCTGGGTTATTTGCGCCCCTGGGTGCTGCGCCTGCTCACGCCACGCGACGGGTACGAACCCCAGGACTCGGTGAACATCCACCAGATGGGCTGGCAGTGGTTTGCGCTGTATTTGACCTTGCTGGTGAGCATTCACCACTTCGTATTCTTTTTCCTGGAGCTGGGCTCGTTTTCGGCCATCGGCCTGACCTTGCTAAAGATCCTGGCCAGCACGCTGTTTACGGGCGTGACCATGCTCATCGTGCAGCTGCTGCTGTTCCCGGCCCGGCGCCGGCGGTAGGGGCAGAACAACCTGGAAAGAGCGCCATGCAGAGGCGCAGCCGAAGCATCTTGCGGGCTGACAGCAGATACTAATGTCATGCTTCGACAAGCTCAGCATGACGTTTTTTTTAAGTCTTCCGGGCACCACATCATGCCTCGGCTACGCTCGACATGACGGTCTTTGTTCTATTGCCGAACCTGTTTGACCTGAGCGGGAGCAAAATGCGCGCCCGCGTTGTTGCGGGGGCGACGGACGGGTGAAACGGTTGGGAACGTAGGGATAACGCCACGGTGGTGGTACCTTTGCGGGCTGATTGCACCCGGGGCAGTCTACTCACCTTCAGTTCGTAACGCGTCTTGCAGTACTTAGAAGGCCGCAAATTTGTCGTGCTGGGCATTTTCCTGGCGGTGGCGGTGGTGTTTGCGGTGCGGCTCTTCCACATTCAGGTGCTCGACGGCAGCTACAAGCTGGCCGCCGACAAGAACACCCTGCAGCGCATCGTGCAGGTGCCCTACCGCGGCGTCATCTACGACCGCAACGGCAAGATTTTGGTGCAGAACACGCCGGTGTACGACCTGATGGTCATCCCGCGCGAAGTGAAGAAGCTCGATACGGCCCGCTTCTGCCAACTCTTGCAGATGCCGGTGCAGGAGCTGCGCGATGGGCTGAAAGCGGCCAAAATCTACTCCCGCGTTAAGGCCTCGCCGCTGGTGCAGAACCTGAGCACCCCCGAGCTGGCGGCCATTCAAGACAACCTCATCGACTTTCCGGGCTTCAGCGTGAAGCCGCGCATGGCCCGCTCGTACCAGACGCAGAACATGGCCCACGCCCTGGGCTACGTGGGGCCGGTGTCGCCGACCATGCTGGAAAAGCCCAAGTACGCCAAGTACGTGCCCGGCGACTTTCTCGGCATCAGCGGCATCGAGTCGTACTACGAAAAGGAGCTGATGGGCCGGCGCGGGGTGCAGTACCGCATGGTCAATGTGCGCGGCATCGAGAAAGGCGCCTTCCGCGACGGGGAGTTCGACACGCTCTCGGTAGCCGGGCAGGATTTGCACCTGAGCATCGACCCGGAGCTGCAGAAGTACGGCGAGTACCTGATGCAGGGCAAAAAAGGCTCGGTGGTGGCCATCGACCCCAAGACCGGCGAAATCCTGGCCTTTGTCTCGGCCCCGTCGTTCGACCCGGCCATGCTCACGGGCAAAGGCTCGGGCAACCGCTACATGGAGCTGCTGCGCGACACGGCCCGGCCGCTGTTCGACCGCCCGCTGGCGGCGGCCTACTCGCCGGGCTCGGTGTTTAAGCTGGTGAACGAGGCCATTGCCTTGCAGGAAGGCGTGGTAACGCCCTACACCGGTTTTCCGTGCAACTGGAAGCTGGTGCGCTGCACCCACCGCCACGAGTACCCGGCCAACCTCACCATTGCCACCAAGAACAGCTGCAACCCCTACTTCTACCAGGTGATGTTTGCCACGGTGCGCCAGGGCCGCTCGCCCAGCAAGTACGAGGATGTGGCCCTGGGCCTGGCCGACTGGCGCAAGCACGTGACCTCCTTCGGGCTGGCGCAGCACCTGGAAGTGGATTTGCCCGGGGAGCGGATGGGCCTGATACCTTCGCCCGCCTTCTACGACAAGCGCTACGGGCACCACCGCTGGACCTACAAAACCATCTACTCGCTGAGCATCGGGCAGGGCGAAATTCAGGTGACGCCGCTGCAGATGGCCAACCTGATGTGCATTTTCGCCAACCGCGGCTACTACTACGCCCCGCACTTCGTGCGCTCAGTAGGCAACCGCGGGCCCCTCTCGCGCTACCGGCAGCGCCACTACACCAGCGTCGACAGCAGCCACTTCAACGCCATCATCCCGGGCATGCAGGCGGTGGTCGACGGCCGCGGCGGCACCGGCAACCTGGCTTCCCTGCTCGACGTGGGCATTTCGGTGGCGGGCAAGACGGGTACCGTGCAGAACTACCACGGCGAGGACCACGCCACCTTCGCCGCCTTCGCCCCGGCCAACGACCCCAAAATTGCCATTTCCGTGTTCATCGAAAACGCTGGCTTCGGCGGCTCCTCGGCCGCTCCGCTGGCCGGCCTGATGATGGAAAAGTATTTGCGCGGCAAAGTAGCCCCCTGGCGCCACCGCTGGGAAGAGTGGCTGCCCGGCCCGGCGGATCGATTTATCACGCGCCGACACCGGCGGTAACATGAATAGACGTCTGTCATCCTGAGCGCAGCGAAGGACCTTATCACCGCAGAACGACAGGCGTCAGGTAGTCACCAGCCCGCGTGATAAGGTCCTTCGCTGCGCTCAGGATGACCGTTCCGCGTAGCTCTTAATCCCCCGTTGCCTTGAACCAGGTTCGTTACAGCCGCAGCATCGATTGGGTCACCTTCTTCATCTACCTCGCAATGGTAGGAGTGGGGCTGCTCAACGTGTACGCCGCCTCGTACTCGGCCGACGTGCCGTTTTCGCGCGTGTTTTCGGCTGACTGGAGCGGGCTGATGGCCTTCAACTGGTTTAAGCAGCTGGTCTGGCTCGGGGTGGCGGTGCTGCTCATCATGGTGCTGCTCGTCATCGACTACAAGGCCTACGACACCTTTGCCTACGTGCTCTACGGGGGCATGATTGCCTTGCTGCTCGTCACCTTGGTCATTGCGCGGCCTATTGCGGGTTCCCGCTCCTGGCTGGAACTAGGCCCCATGCGCCTGCAGCCGGCCGAGTTTGCCAAGTTCACGACGGCCCTGGCCGCCTCGCGCTTTATGGCGGGCATCAACCTGCGCCAGCAGGCCTTCAAGCAGCAACTAGTGCTGGCGGGCCTTACGCTGCTGCCCCCGCTGCTCATCATTTCCTCCAACGAAACCGGGCAGGCGCTGGTATTCGGAGCCTTTCTGCTGGCCTACTTCCGCGAGGGCATGTCGCCGCTGATTCTGCTGGTGCTGGCCGCGGCGGGCCTCGTGCTCATTCTCTCGCTGCTGGTGCCCAAGCTCTGGCTGGTGGGCGCTTTCACGGTGATTCTGGCCCTAGTGCTGGTGCTGAACCCGCGGGTGCTGCGCCACCATTTGCCGCTGGCGGCGGGCGTCTACGCGGTGGTGCTGGGCATGGTGTTCGGCGTCGATTTCTTCTACAACAACGTGCTGCAGCCCCACCAGCAGAAGCGCATCGAAGTGCTCTTGAACCCCTCGGCCGACCCGCTGGGTGTGGGCTGGAACGTGACGCAGTCCAAAATTGCCATCGGCTCGGGCGGCCTCGCGGGCAAGGGCTTCCTCGAGGGCACCCAGACGCGCTTCGACTTCGTGCCCGAGCAGAGCACCGACTTCATTTTCTGCACAGTGGGGGAGGAGTGGGGCTGGCTGGGCACCATGACGGTCATCGGGCTCTTCATGGCCCTGATTTTTCGCGTCATCTTCGTGGCCGAGCGGCAGAAATCGGTGTTTGGTCGCACCTACGGCTACTGCGTGGCCAGCATCATCTTCTTCCACTTCTGCGTCAACATCGGCATGACCATCGGGCTGGCGCCGGTGGTGGGCATTCCGCTGCCGTTCTTCTCGTACGGCGGCTCCTCCTTGTGGTCGTTTACCATCCTGCTCTTCATCCTGCTGGCCATCGACGCCTACCGCAAGCAGGACTTGGTGCGCTAAAAGATGAAATTGTGAGCTAGCGGGTTGTGAAATGGCGCGTTTATCGTGCTATTTCGATCTGAAGTCGGCCCCGCCACAATTCACCACTTCGCCTTTCGCAATTTCACCACTTGCCGCGCGCCGCGAATGGGCGCTGATTCTGGTTCTGACCCTGCTCGTGCTGCTGCTGCCCACCCGCAACAGCACGGCCGACGCCTGGTACTACGCCGCCTGCGTGCGCTACGGCCACGATTTGCTGCTGCCCCACCACCTGCTCTACAACGCCGTGGGCTGGTTGTGGCTACGGCTGCTCGGGCCCCTGCACCCGGAGGCCATCCACGCCCTGCTGGCCCTGAATGCCCTGGCCTACGGCGGCGTGCTGCTGGGCTTGCGCCAGTTGCTGCGCCGCCTCACCGGCGCGGAGGGCCTGCGCCTGGCGCTGCTGGCCGCCGCGGGCTGCTCCTTCGGGCTGCTGCGCTTCGCCACCGAAAACGAAACCTACGTGCTGCCCCTGCTGCTTTCGGTGTGGGCCAGCGTGGCCTGGCTGCGCCACCTGCGCACCGCCACGCTGCCGCCGCTGCTGCTGGCGGGCCTGCTGGCCGCCGGGGCCTGCTTGCTGCACCAGGTGCAGGCGTGCTGGTGGCTGGGGCTGCTGATCGGGACGGCGTTGTATAGCCCCCGGCGCGGGGCCGGGTGGTGGTTTGCTGCTCCCGCCCTGCTGGTGCCGCTGGCCTACTGGCTGGCCTTGGATTACTGGCAGCTGCCGCGCACGCCCGCGTCGTTGGTGCGCTTTGCCCTGCACGATTTTCTGACCGGCGCGGCCGGGGCGCCCGCCTCCCTGCCCAAAGCTGCGCTGCTGACGGTGGCCAACGTGGTGCGCACCTTCGCGCAGGTGCACGGCTCCACGTTGGCTTTGCTGCGCCGCCTGCCCGGGCTGGCAGCGGTGCCGGTGCTCGGGCTGGCGGGGGTATTGTGGGCCTGGCTACGCCGCCCGCGGCACCCGGAAGCACTGCGCAGCCCCGCGGCGCTGCCGCCGGCGCAGGTCCGGGCTGCCCGGCGCACCCACGGATTGGTAATGCTGCTGCACCTCGGGTTTGCCGCCTGGGCCACCGGCAACGCCGAATTCATGGTGATGCTGCCGGTGCTGCTGGCCTTGCTGCTGACGGCTGCTCCGTCCACGCTGGCCCGACCGCTGACGGCCGCCGCCGGCGCCCTGCTGGCCTGGAACCTCGCTTTCGGCCTCGTGCCCAACCACCTGCTCGACTTCACCAACCTGCCCCCGCTGCTGGCCCGCGTGCGGCAGGAGCCCCGCACCTGGTTTCTGCTCGATAACCACAACCTAGCCCTGAACCGCCTGCACTACCTCACCGGCCGCGACGGGCAGCCCAACGTGCTGCCCGCCCCCGAGTTGCTGCTGGCCAAGCACCGCTGGACGCCCGCGCAGCTGCAGCAGTGGCTGCGCGCCCAGCAGCGCGGCGGCCACCGCCTCAGCACCGACGTGCTCGGCGGCCCCCGCCTACTCGACCGCGCCGCCCTCGTCCGCTCGGCCGAAGCGGCCGAATTGCTGCGCGGCTTCCGCCCCGCGGTGCGCGACACCTTCCCCACCTTCTTCGGCCCCCGTTACCTCACCGACCTGCGCTGATGCCCACCGCCCACCGCCTGTTGCTGCTCCTGCTGGCCCTGGGCAGCGCGTTGCTCACGGCCCTGGCCGCTCACCACGGCTTTTTCTGGGATGCCGTGCTGCAGGCCTCGCGTCAGGCGCAGTGGTACTACGACACCCATTTTCACTACCTGCTCGTCCCCGAAAGCCTTGATGCGGGCCACCCCACGCTGTTTGCGGCGGCGCTGGCGGCCGTGTGGCAACTGCTGGGCCGCAGCTTGCCCGCGGGGCACTGGGCCATGCTGCCGCTGGTGCTTGGCACGCTCTGGCAGGTGTACTGCTTGGCCCGGCGCTTCATGCCCCGCGCCTGGGTGCTGCCCGCCGTGCTGCTCATGTGGCTCGACGCGACTTGGCTCACCCAAACCGTGCTGGTGACGCCCGATCTGGCGCTGGTGTTCTGCTACCTGCTGGCGCTCAATGGCCTGACCGGCCGCCGCGCCGGCCTCGTCGTGGCCGGCGCGCTGCCGCTGGTGCTGCTGAGCACCCGCGGCATGGTGCTGTGGGGCTCCTTGGCGCTGACGGCGGCCTTCCTCAGCTGGCTCGACGCCTCCCCTTTGCCGGCCCGTGGCAGCCCGCTGGCGGCTGCGGTGCGGCGCCTGGGGCAGCGACTGTGGCCCCTGCTGCCGGCCTTGGCGCTGGCCCTCGGCTGGCTGCTCATGCACTACCGGCTGCGCGGGTGGGTGGGCTACAACCTTCATTCGCAGTGGGCGGGCAACTACGCCCGGCTCGGCCCTGCGGGCGTGCTGCGCAACGTGGGGCTCATCGGTTGGCGCCTGCTCGATCAGGGCCGCGTGACGCTGTGGCTGGTGGGTGCGGGGACGCTGCTGGTGCTCTGGCGCGGCGGCTGGCGCCCCGGCCGCCCGACCTGGCAACTGCTGGCCCTGGTGCTGCCGCCGGCGCTGGCCCTGACGGGGGTGCTGGTGTGGTATGCCAACCCCATCGGCCACCGCTACTACCTGCCGGTGTACCTGCTGGTCGCCCTGCTGGTAGCGCACCTGCTCAACGAGTTGCCCGCCCGGCGCTTTGCCCGGTTGTTGGCCGCCGCGGCCCTGCTGGGGTTGCTCAGCGGCCACTTGTGGGTGTATCCCGACCACATGGCCAACGGCTGGGACGCCACCCTGGCTCACTGGCCTTACTACCGCCTGCGGCACCGCTTCATCGGCTGGCTTGATGCGCGGCGGATTCCGCTGGCCGAGGTCGGCAGCAATTTCCCGAACCTCTACCCGCTGGCGCAAGTGGACCTCAACGACGACCCGCGCCGCTTCGCCCCCGTGGATTTGCATCGCAACCGCTACGTGCTGCAGTCCAACACCATGAACTTCGGCGACGCCGTACTCGATTCACTGCAGCAGCAGTGGCAGCTGCGCCACGAAGAGCGGGTTGGGCAGGTGTATTTCCGCCTGTACGAACGACCTGCACCGGTCCGCTAAGCAGCGCCGTCGATGACCGGCTCTTGCCACCAAACACGACGCGGGCCCGGTTAGCGTAACCGGGCCCGCGTCGTGGGATGCCACTGCAAGGCGGGCTACGCGAATTTCCGTTCCACCAAGCGCAGGAGCTTGTTGACGTGCTCTTCCTTGCGCACCCACTGGTAGCGCTGGGCCAGGTCCTCGCTGATGTAGCGCCGGGCGGCGTCGGCCGTGGGCAGCGCATCGAGGTGCTCGATGGCGGCGTGGTACTCCATGTTCTCGCCGTTGAACAGCTCGTTGATGAAGCTGAAACGCTGGTTGATGGAAATGGCGCTGCGCAACGACTCCACCTTGGGCTGCGCCTCGGCCAGCGTAGGGTGGGCGGCCCCGCCGCCGGTCGAAGCCAGCTTATCGGCCAGGGTGCTGGTGCGCACGTTGGCGGCCAGCTTGTCGGCCAGGGTATTGGCGGGCGCTACGGCTTCAGCCAGCGGCTTGGGCCGTTCGGCCGGCGCCGGCTGCGGGGGCGGCGGGGTTGCGGTGGCGGGCTCACTGGCTACCGGGACCTCCACGGCCGGCGCTGCGGGCATCGGCTCAGTAACCGGGGCTGGCGCAGCCGCTGCTTCGGGAGCCGCGGCAGTGGGCAATGCCGCGGCCGGCGCTGCGCTGACTTCTGCCGGCGCCACCGGCGCCGTGGGCGTCTGCTCGGTGGGCACTTCCACCGCCGCCGAGGGCGTCGAAACCACCGGCGGGGCCACGACCGGCGCTGCAACGGGAGCAGGGGCAGCTGGCGCCGGGGCGGGTACCACGGGCGTCGCCTCCGCCGGGGCCGCGCGCAACTCGTCCTCCGTCACCGGCACCACGGCGTTCAGCTCGTCGAGCAGGCTGCTCAGCGGCTGCTGGTCCTTGTAATGCGCGTCGCGGTAGAGGCGGAAGCGGCTGAGCAGAAACTCCCGCTCCTGGGGCAAATCGGCCGGCAGGCTGTCGATAAAGTCCTGAAACAAGGGCTTGTTGACGTCCACGTAGCGTAGCGCGTCGCGCAGCTGGGCGGGCGTAGCCGTGGCGTGGTCGGCGGGCAGCAGCTTGGCGTCGAAGGCCGCCAGCGGGTCCAGGGCCGTGCGCAGCGTGTCGGCCGCGGCCTGGGCCAGCAGCGGCTCGTAGCTGGCGCGCGTGAGCCGGATGCGCCGCGACAACAAGTTCATGAGTTGCGTCAGGGCCTGGCGCACGGCCGCGTCTTCGTAATCGAAGTACGGACTGCGCAGCCGGGCCATTTCCTGGGTCCACTGCGCGAGCAGTTGCTGCACCACGTAGAGGTTCAGCTGGCGCACCGGCGCCAGGCGCAGCACGGCCGGGCCGTCCAGGGTGGTGCCCACCGGTTGGGTGGCGAAGTATTGGTCGCAGAGGCGAGCGGCTAGCCGCTTGCCGTAAGCCTGCAGCTGGTCGTTGCTATACGTATCTTGCATCCTCAGAAAAAGCCTGCTTCAAGCGGGCAAGTTAGCCAAAATGCCTACACTAACCGTGCAAAACCTGCCCGGCGGCCCTATCAACGTACAACCCGGCCAGACGTTGCTTCGGGCCCTGCACGAAGCCGGCCACGACTGGATGCACGCCTGCGGTGCCCGCGGCCGTTGCACCACCTGCCGCATCGAACTCGTCAGCGGCGCCGAGCACCTGGCGCCGCCCACCGTGCACGAGCTGCGCTACCTTAGCACCGGCCGCCTCGCCCCGACCGCCCGCCTTACCTGCCAAGCTCAACTGCTTGAGGGAGAACTGATAGGCCGGGTGCCCGAGGCCACCAAACTGCCGCACGTGCAGTACGTGGAGTAAAGACTGCGCTCCGTGGGCTCCGCAGGGCAGTGGTAGCACTTATAGTCCTTGCGAGCAAAGCAATCCTTCCTCTCGCGGTACCACGGCCCCGCTAGCAAAAGCCGAAAACCAGCCCCGCCCGAAACCACCACTGTTGGTTTCGGGCGGAGCTGGTTTTCGGTTAGTGAGTATTTCAGTGTTTCTGCTGCTAGAGGAACGATTGCCACGCTTCGCTCGCAAGGACTGCTACCCGATCCGTGCCTACCCAGCGTGTTGCTGCGCAATGACGGCCGGCGAGCTGGCTACAATTCCGCCAGCACGTCCGACAGCACGTCGAGGGAGCGGACGTCGCCCATGTTTTCGACGTGCAACTGGTAGTAGCGCAGCAGGATGGTGAGCAGCTCGCGGCGCACGCGGCCGTTCGGCACCGAGGCCGGGCCTTCGTCGCGCAGCAACTCGTCGAAGAAGTGCTCAAACTCCTGGAAGCGCAGCACCGTAGGGCGCGACGTGGCCGGCAGGTTGGCATCGGTGGCAAAGGCGACCTGCTCGGTAATCTGCCGGCCCGAGTCGGGGCCGAAGCCCAGGTAGTGGCTCAGGTGCAGCAAAAACACCAGCGCGAAGTTCTCAAAGCCTTCTTCCTGCTCGTCGAAAGCCACCAGGGCGTGGTAGAGGTACTCAAACAGCGCCGCGTTTTCTTCTTCCTCGCGCAGCACCCGGCTCACCACTTCCGAGAGGAACAGCACCACGCTGCTCTTGCGCATGTCGTAAGGAATGGTGCGGAAGGGGCGCAGGCAGCGGAACTCGGAAAGGCGCGTCAGGCCCCCGCGCGGCGACACGTAGGCCACCAGATCCAGCAGGGTGAAGGGCTGAAACAGCGCAATGCGGCCCGGCGGCTTGGCCTTGCGCACCCCGTTGACGATGTAGGACTGCACCCCGCGCTGCTCGGTGTAAACGCGCGCGATAATGCTGGTTTCGCGGTATTTGAGGTAGTTGAGGACGATGCCCCGGGTTTTGATCAGCACGGTGGGAGGGGAGTTAGGAAGGCGACGACTTAGTGCGTTACCATAACAGCAAATCGGCGAAAAAGCGTCACTTCGCTGGCTCCCTGAAGCCGCTAAATCACCGCTACTTCGTCAGTACGGCTACTTTCGAAACGCAGCCGTTTTTGCCGTCCGCGTCGGCCGTCAGCACCAAGTATACGCCCGACTGCACGCGGCGGCCGTTGTAGTCGGCTAGGTTCCAGACCACGGTGCCGCCGGTGGCGCGCGTCTGGTACACCAGTGTGCCCGTCACGTCGGTGATTTTCACCTGCGCGTTGTTGACCAGGCCCGAAATGCCCACCTGCCCGCTGAAATCCTGGCGCACCGGGTTCGGAAACACCTTGGCGCAGCTTGGGGCGCCCTCGGTCACGGTGGCCGAGCCGCGGTAGCTCACCAGGCCCGCTTCGGTGCCCACCCACACCTCCCCGGTGCGGTCGTCCACGGCCACGTCCACGATGCGGTCGGAGGGCAGCGGGCTGTTGTCGGTGGTGAAGTGCTGCAGGGCCTCGTCGCCGTCTTCGTTGAACAGCCACAGCCCTTTGTCGGTGCCGAACCACTTGCGGTTGGCCCCGTCCACGGCCACGCATTTTACCACCTCCGTCCACAGCGTGGGAAAGCCGGTGCCCTCGCCCCGGCGCACGATGGGGGTGCGGAAGCCCGCCGCGCCGGCGTCAAACGCTAGGCTGGGGTCGTCGTACACGGCGGCGCCTTTGTTGGTCGTCACCCAAATGGCGCCGCGCCGGTCCTTGGCCAAGTCCCACACGGTGCCGTTGGGCAAGCCCTCGCTTTCTCCAAAGGGGCGGACCGCATTGGTTTCTGGGTTGTAGGCCACCAGGCCCGGCCGGTCCCGGCGCGCCCGCCCCAGCCAGAGGTGGCCCAGGTCGTCGACGGTAATGCGCTCCAGGTTTTCGGCCCCGACAAACCACGGCACGCTCTGCCACAGGCCGGAGCTGGGTGTGAAGCGGAACACGCCCGGCTGCTGCGGCAGCTGGTGGCGGTTGACCACCCACACGTCGCCGTTGGGCGCGGCGGCCACGTCGGTCAGGCGGGTAAACGAGGGGTTGGCCGGGATGGCACTGAGCAGCGGCGAGCCCGCCGAGCCCTGGGTAAACTGCTGCCACTGGCCCGGGCCTTTCCACGCCAGCAGGCCTTCGCCGTAGCTGCTGGCGTAGAGGGTGCCGTCGGGCGTGCGCACGCCGCGGGTCATGTCCTTGAGGTTCGGAAAAGCCGCCGCGCTGAAGTTTTCGGAATTGTAGTTGGTCCAGCGGCCGTCGGCGTCGTACACGAAAAAGCCGAAGCGGATGTCGGTCTGCACGTAGCCTTCGTCGTAGCCGCCCGGAAAGACCGTCACGGTTTTGCTGGCCGGATCGGTCACGATGCCAAAGGTGCGGTTGCTGGCCGGGGCGTTGGCCACGAAGCTGGCCGCGTTCTGCCCGTTGAGGTCCACCCGGATCAGGCCGTTGGCGAAATCCGCCACGTAGACCGGGCCGCTGCGGGAGCGAATGGCGTCGCGGCCGGCCACCAAGTTGGTTGGTTGGAGGCGGTTGCGCACCTGGTTGGTGCGCGTATCGAGCACGCTCACGCGGTTGTTTTCCGTGACCAGCAGCCCGGCCGCGGAGGAGCGCAGCGCGTAGCACGTCGGCTCCGGGCCCCAGGCGAAGTTCAGGCTCACCCAGCCCGCCCCTACGGCCCGGTACAGGTTGTCGCCGTTGATGCCCGCGAAGACCTTGCCCCGGTGGGTGACCAGCGTGCGGTACGGGTCGCCGGCGCGGCTGCCGAAGCCGGCCGCGCTGCGCCAGTTGTTGTAGTTGAGCAGGTTGGTGTTCAGGTTGCCGCGCAGCAGCCCGGCGCTGGTGGCCGCGTAGAGCGTGTCGCCCTGCACGGCGGTGGCGTACACCTGCGGCACCGTGCCGCCCGGCCCGAAGTTGGCGTAAGTGTCCTTGACCTCGAAGCGCTGCAAATCCACCACCACGATGCCGAAGTTGGTGCTGACGTAGGCCAGGCGCCGGGCCACGTCCACGCGGTTGATGAGTTTGGCGCCGGCCAGGGTTTTGCGCTTGATGTCGGACAGCGACGCTACCACGCGGCCCTTGGCGCTCAGGATGTCGATTTGGCCGCTGCGGTAGGCCACCACCACCTGCTGGGTGAGCGAGTCGTACGCCAACTCGCGCACGTCCACGTCGCTCAGCCCGTCGCGGCGGGAGAGGCGCTGCACGCTGCTGGTTTCCTTGTCGAACACGAAAAAGGCGTCCTCGGCGGCGGCGTAGATGCGCGGACCGGTGTCGGCCAGCACGCGGGCGCGGTTGGTGGGCAGGTGCAGCTGCCAGTCGCCGTAGCCGGCGGTGCGTTGGGCCAGAACCGAGGAAGCCGCCGTCAGCAAGCCGAAGCCGGCCAGCAACGCGGTGCGTAGCGCTTGAGTCATACGGACAAAGATGTATTCACGAAGTAGACGTACGCCGATAACGCTGCCCCCGCCCAATTAGTGCTTGGCGGCCTGGGCCACGGCGGTACCGGCCGGCGCTTTTTCCTGCTGGCCTTCCAGAAAACAGTGGCGGCAGCGGGCTTCGTAGGAGTCGGTTTCGCCCAGCAGCACCTGCTCGGCCGAGGGCACTTTGCGGAAGGAATAGGTGGCAATGTCGCCGCAGCGCACGCACACGGCGTGCACCTTGGTCACGTACTCGGCCACGGCCAGCAAGGCCGGCATTGGGCCGAAGGGGCGGCCCTGGTAGTCCATGTCGAGGCCAGCCACGATGACGCGCACGCCGTGGTCGGCGAGCTGGTTGCACACTTCCACCAGGGAGTTGTCGAAGAACTGCGCCTCGTCGATGCCCACCACGTCGCAGCTGCTGGCGGGCAGCAGCATTTCCTGGGGAAAGGCAATGGGCGTAGAGCGGATGCTGGTGGCGTTGTGCGACACCACGTCCTCGGCGTGGTAGCGCGTGTCGAGGGCGGGCTTGAAGATTTCCACGCGCTGCCGGGCGATTTTGGCCCGGTTCAGGCGCCGGATCAGCTCCTCGGTTTTGCCCGAAAACATCGAGCCGACCACCACCTCAATCCAGCCCCGGCGGGGCAACTCGCGGCCATTGCCGACTCGGGGTTCAATAAACATGCGGGGAGGGAAAAGCGGGCAAATTGGAAATCCGAAGGTACACCGGCGCGGCCGGCATTTTCAAGTTGCCGGGCCAGCGCAGTGCCCACGACCGGGCCAACGCGCTGATTGCTAACACCTGTCAGGGGCAATCAATTCACCTGCACGATTTCCAGCTCGAACACCAAGTCCGTGTCGGGCGGGATGCGGTAGTGGGTGGGGTCGTCGGGGTCGCGCTGGCCTTCGGCGCCGTAGGCCAGGCGCGCCGGAATGCGCGTCCACACGCGGGCGCCCCGCGGCAGCAGCGGCAGCAGCTCGTCCCAGCCCGGAATGACTTCGCCGCGTCCCAGGCGCACCCGCAGCGGCCGGCGGTCCGTCGCCGAGGTTTCGAAAAACTTGCCGTTGGGCAGAAAGCCGGTGTAGTGCACGCGCACCACGGCCCGGGGGCCGGCCGGCGCGCCCTGCCCGGGCTGGCGCAGCACATACTGCACCCCGCTGGGCGTGCGCAGGGTGTCGGCGGCGGGCGCGGGCGCCGCGAGGTGGGCGGCCACCGCCAGCAGAAAAACCGTTGGTACCATCAGCCCTAAGATACGCGGCCGGGCGGGCTCACGCGCCAAAAAAAACGCAGACCCGGGCGGGGTCTGCGTCTGAAAGCAAGCAAGGCGAAGCTGGCTTCGGGGCCTTATTGTGCCGTGAAATCCACCAGTTCCATCTCAAACTTGAGCGGCGTGAACGGCAGGATGGTGCCGTTGCCGGTGGCGCCGTAGGCCAGGTGCGAGGGCACCAGGATGGTCACTTTGTCGCCCTTGTGCATGAGCTGCAGCACTTCGTTCCAGCCCTCGATGACGCTGCCCACGACAAATGCGGTGCAGCCGCAGGCCGAGCCGTTGTCGATGGAGGCCTCGAAGCGGTAATCGTTGCTCAGGTAACGGCCGATGTAGCGCACCTTCACCTGGTTGCCCGCCGCGGGCGTGCCGCCGGTGTTGGTGCGGGTTTGCCAGATGATGTAGAGGCCGGAGTCGCGGCGCTCGTAGCCGCCAGCGGAAATGCCGTTGGTGGTCAGGTAGTTTTGGATGGTGGCGTCATCCTCGGCCTTGTGCTGCTCCACCAGCTGCGCCAACTGCTTGGCGGCGTCGTCGGAGTTGTTTTTGCAGCCAGCCAGCACGAGCAGCAGCGGCAGCAGGGCCCACAGCAGGGAGCGGACCGGGGAGAGGAAAGTGAGCGTACGCATGGCAATGAGCTTAGAAAAACGGCGGGCGGCCGGCTACCTGAAGAGTCGGCCGCCCGTCGGCGGGTTGCATCAGCTTAGCAACACCAAAGATAATACCTTATTTGCCCTGCGGCGCACCTTGCGGGGCACCCTGGGGCGCGCCGCCGCCGGGCATCATGCCCATGGGCGGCTGGGGCGGAGCCGCCTTCACGTCCACCAGCTCCACGTCGAAGCGCAGTACGGCGTCGGCGGGAATGTCGGCGCCGGCACCGCGCTGGCCGTAAGCGAGGCTCGACGGAATTAGCAGGATGGCCTTGGAGCCTTTGTTGAGCAGCGGAATGCCCTCGTCCCAGCCCGGAATTACCTGGCCCACGCCGATGGGGAATTCAATCGGGCGGCCCTGCTTGGCCGAGGAGTCAAACTCCTTGCCGCTGAGCAGCTTGCCGCTGTAGTTCACCGACACGATCTGGCCCGGGGTGGGCTTGGGGCCCGTGCCCGGCTGGGTGATGACGTAGTAAATGCCCGAAGCCGTTTTCTGGGTCTGCAGGTTGTTTTTCTGCACGTACTCCTGAATGGTTTTGTCGTCCAGGGGCTTCTGCTTGTCCTCGTGCGCCTTCATTTTGGCCTGCATGTCCTGCATGGCCTTCTGCTGGGCGGCCATAGCGTCGGCCTGGTTCTGGATGGCATCGACCTTCACGAACAGGGTCATCGTGTTGCCGTGCTTCTTGATCTGGGGCGGCGCGGGCTGGCCGGTGGTCTTGATGGAAAGCGAGTCGGCGTTGAAGCGGAACACGCCCGAGTCGCCGGGCTGCAGCAGCGAAATAGCCTCTTCCAGGCCGCCCTTGCGGGCTACTTCCTGCAGCGGCACGCGCACCGGGAAGCCCATCTGCTGCTTGCGCGACTGGAACAGCACCGAGTCCTTGGCGGTGCGGTACTCCACGTGCAGGGCAATGATCTGGCCGACGTTCTTCTTGTAGGCCGCCTCCGCGGTTTCGGGCTTGATGTCCTTGGCCTTGCCGTCCTTGCCAAACACTTTGTATTCGATGCCGGACTTGGTCTTGGCAAATTTGGCGTCAGCCGGGTTACAGGCATTCAGCGCAATGGCGCCAGCTACAAGCGCGGCCGGCCACAGAAGAAGGGAGTTGCGGAGCATGAAAGAGAAAAAGAGAGAAAATGCGGGGTGAAGGTAGACGATAGAAGTAAGACCGTGAGACCTGAGAAGTGTGATGAACAATTCGAATCGTCCGTCTCACTTCTCAGGTCTCCATACTCATGTCTCAAACGGTGAGCGGGGCCGTGACCAGCTGCGGCTGGTACTCGGGCAGCAAGCTCAGGAAACGCTGCACCGTGGCCTCCAGCGGCTCGTAGCTGATGCCGCCGGCCGCGTTGTGGTGGCCGCCGCCGTTGAAGTGCCGGCGCGAAAACTCGCTGACCGAAAACTCGCCCACCGAGCGGAAGGAAATCTTCACGGCGTTGACGCGGTCGATGAGGATGGCAGCAAACACGATGCCCTCGATGCTCAGGGCAAAGTTGACCAAACCCTCGGTGTCGCCGGTTTTGGAGTGGTACTGCTTCAGCTCGTCGGCCGTAATGGCAATGTAGGCCGTGTTGTACTCGCGCAGCACCGTGAGCTTGTCCTTGAGCACGAAGCCCAAAAAGCGCAGGCGCTCCTCCGAGTGCGAGTCGTAGATGCGCCGGTGCACCGCCGAGAGGTTGATGCCCGCGTCGAGCAGCTCGGCAATGATCATGTGCACGTTGCGCGAGGTGCTCGGGTGGCGGAACGAGCCCGTGTCCGTCATGATGCCGGCGTAAAGGCACTCCCCGATTTCGGGCGTAATCAGCGCCTGGTCGCCCAAGTCGCGGATGATTTCGAACACCAGCTCGGCCGTGGCCGCCGCCGACGGAAAGGAAAACGCAATGTCGGCGAAGGGCTCGGGCTGCTCGTGGTGGTCGACGAGCACCTTCGTGGCGTGGGAGTTGCGCACGTACTCGCCCAGCTCGTGGATGCGGCTCAGGGCCGAAAAATCCAGGCAGAAGAGCACGTCCGAGTCGCGCAGGATGTCCTGAATGCGCCGGTCGTTGCGGCCGGGCTCGTACACCACCACGTCCTCATTGCCGGGCATCCAGCTCAGAAAGTCGGGGTAGTCGGAGGGGGTAACCACCGTCACGTGGTGGCCCTTTTTGCGCAGATAGCCCGCCAGGCCCAGCGACGAGCCCAGGGCATCGGCGTCGGGTTTGTGGTGGGTGGTGATGAAAATGCGCCGAGGCTCCCGTAGAAGCTCTTTCAGCGCCGTGACGTCGTGCATTGTCGGCTGATAGGTGACTGACTTTGCGGCCCTTACCGGGATGCAAGGGGGCAAATTTCGCGAACAATTCCCAAACTTGTTCTCGGACCCAACAGCGGGCGGCGGCTTTTCGGTTCGAATCGGTGCCGAAAGGCCGCAAGCAGAGCCGGCGCGCAAGCAGCATCGTTGGCGCCGGCGCTGTTTTTCAGTCCATGAACCAGTAACTAACCGGCTGCGGAATGCAGCGAGAGGACAGCAAAAAAGCAGCGTAGCAGAGCGCGAACAGTGCTACCTCCCGGAGCGTTGGCCAGCGGCCTTGGTTAAAGCGCAGCAACGCCGTGCACAAAAGCCAGATCAAGGGATGCAGAAAGAGGAAATATCCCGCCAAGAAGAAGAGAAAGTCGTGGGGAACCTGCATGCCCAACTCCTTCGGGTCTTCGCGCAGCATGGCCACGTACGAAGGGTACTGCAGCCGCTTGATAGCTACAAACAGCGCAAACAACCCTGGCCACCCAAGCGGTAAGTAGGCCAAGCGTAGCAGCCGGGAAGCGGAAATAGTCATTTGAGGATAGTAAAAGAGAATTGACTAGGCATCGGTCATAAACTTCTATTTTTGCGGCCGCAAAACCAATTCTCCGTCAAGCCGACTGCCCAACCTCGGGCGTCCGGCCTCAACTACACCCCAGACCGACATGGCAACGAACCGCACGTTCACGATGATTAAGCCCGACGCGACCCAGGAAAACCACATCGGTGGCATCCTGAGCATGATCGAGGCCGGTGGCTTCCGCATCGTAGCGCTGAAGAAAACCTTGCTCACCCCCGAGCGCGCCGGCGAATTCTACGCCGTGCACAAGGAGCGCCCCTTCTACGGCGACCTGGTGAAGTACATGTCGTCGGGCCCCATCGTGGCGGCCATCCTGGAGAAGGACAACGCCGTGGCTGACTTCCGCACGCTGATCGGTGCTACCAACCCGGCCCAAGCCGCCGAAGGCACCATCCGCAAGAAGTACGCGAAGAGCATCGAAGCCAACGCCGTGCACGGCTCCGACTCCGACGAAAACGCCCAGATCGAGGGTGACTTCTTCTTCGGCGCCAACGAGCAGTTCTAAGCCCGAAGCCGCTTATATTGCCGAAAAAGCCGCTCTGCCTAGCGCAGAGCGGCTTTTTTGTTGTGCTGATTTTGTACTGGTTATATACTTGGTTTATACTGCCGGACTTAACCGCGGGCACCAAACCCGATGCGCTTCGGGGCCTTGCCGACCTCGAATTCCTGCTCCTCGCGGTTGTAGATGTCGGCCAGGGCAGTGGGTGCGCCCAGCAGGGTGTGCTGGCCGAGGCTGGAGGCCAGGGCCTCGGCTTTGCTTTCGGCCAGGGGCTGGAAGTGGTAGGCCGAAATCAGGCGCCCCTTGCGCAGCAGGGCACTGTCGATGCGCGAGAGGTCCGTGTTGAAGGTGCACACAATCTGGATGTGGAAGCAGTCCGCCAGCAGCCCGTCGGAGAGGTTGAGCAGGTTGCTGACGGCGCTGGGGCCGCTGCCGGCGGCGTCGCGCTTGGTGAGCAGGGCCTCGGCGTCCTCGATGATGAGGATGGAGTTGGTGTTGTCGTGGAGCAGGTTGATGAACTCCGGGTCGGCAATGCGGGCCGCCAGGTTGGGCGGAATGAACAGCTTGGGCTTGTCGGTGAGGCCACAGAGGTGGCGGATGTAGCTGGTTTTGCCGGTGCCGGGCGGGCCGTGCAGGATGACGATGCCCTTGTCCTGGGGCTGCTGCAGGCGCCGCACGATGGTGTCGTGGGCGGGCAGCAAATCATCGTTGTAGTGCGTGGAGAGGTCCAGCTCGGGAATTTTGATGTCGAGCGGGGTAAACTCCAGGTCGTTGTAGGCCAAGCGCAGCACGTGAATGCGCTGACGCTCCTGCTGCCCGGTTTCCAGGTGGGTGGTCAGCAACTCGCGCACGAAGGCAAGTTCCTCCTTGTTGGTGGCGGGCGAGTAAAACACCTGCACGCCGCGCTCGGCGTAGGGGCCGTGGTCGGTAAGGAGCAAGAGCAGGTGCGGGGCTAGGTGCAGGGCCCAGAGGTTTAGCTCCGGCTCCTTGCCCACCTTCTCGATGTACACCGAATGCGCCGCGGTGGCGTGCTCTAGGTCGTAACGAGCCGCCAGCGCGGCCAGCACGGCGGTGCGGGCGTCGAGGTTGGCGAGCTGAAAGATGAGCTTGCGCGGCACCACCCCGAACGCTTGGTAAAACCAGGTAACCGGCAGGAAGTAGTTTGACTTGTCGAAGGTGGTCGACAGGTCCGGCGCGGCGGGTAGGGCGGTAGGAATGGTGGGTACCGGTGGCATCATACGCTATAAAGAAACAGAGAAAAAACGGCCGCGCCGCCGGCCGCCGTCCACGTGGGCGGCAACCGGCGGCGCGGTGGCAAGCGGTTGGGCAGAGGCTTAGGCCTGCTCCACCGACAGCAGCGGCTCGGTGTGCTCGGCGTGCGATACTTCCTGCGGGGTGTGCTTGTGGCGGAACAGCAGCACGAAGAGCACGGCAATGACCAGGGCGTAGGCGGCAAACGCCAGCCAGATGCCGTGCCAGTCCTTGGTCACGCCGTCGGCGGCGGTGAAGTACCGCTCGATGACCAAGCCGCTCACCGAGGAGCCGAGCACCGCGCCGAAGCCGTTGGTCATCATCATGAACAGGCCCTGGGCCGAGGCGCGGATGGACGGGGCCGTCTGCGTTTCCACGAACAAGGAGCCGGAGATGTTGAAGAAATCGAAGGCCATGCCGTAGACGATGCAGGAGAGGATGATCATCCACAGGCCCGAGCCGGGGTTGCCGTAGGCGAACAGGCCGAAGCGCAGCACCCAGGCAATCATGCTGAAGAACATCACCTGCTTGATGCCGAAGCGGCGCAGGAAGAAGGGAATGGCCAAGATGAACAGCGTCTCGGAAATCTGCGAGATGGACATGATGATGGCCGGGTACTTCACCGTCAGCGTGTCCTGGAAGTCCGGGTTCTTGTCAAAGTCGTGCAGGAAGGTGTCGCCGTAGGCGTTGGTGAGCTGCAGGGCGGCGCCGAGCAACAGAGCAAACAGGAAGAAGGTGAGCATCTTCGTGTCGCGCAGCAGGGCGAAGGACTTCAGGCCCAGCACGTCGACCAGGGAGCGGCTCGGCGTGTCGCGCGCGGTGGGCGGGCACTTGGGCAGGGTAAACGAGTACACGCCCAGCAGAATGGCGGCGCCGGCGGCCACGTAGAACTGGTTGGCCGACTTCTCGAAGCCCAGCAAGCTCACCGTCCACATGGCCACGATGAAGCCGATGGTGCCCCACACGCGGATGGGCGGGTAATCCTTGACCACGTCGAGGCCTTCGCGCTTGAGCACCGAGTACGACACGGCAATGCTCAGGGCCAAGGTGGGCATGTAGAAAATCATGTTCAGCAGCATCACCCAGAACATCATGCCCGGGTCCGCCACCAGGGGCACGGTGCAGAGCACGATGCCGCCGAGGATGTGCAGCGCGCCGTAGAGCTTCTCGGCATTCACCCACTTATCGGCCACGATGCCCATGAGCGAGGGCATGAAGATGGACGCAATGCCCATGGTGGAGAAGATGGCGCCGAACTGCGCCCCCGACCACTGCTTGGTCTGAAACCAGTACGCACCGATGGTTATCAGCCACGAGCCCCAGATAAAAAACTGGAGGAAGCTCAGGATGGTAAGGCGCAGCTTAGTACTCATGCAAGTTCGGGGGAATGTGGGAAGGGTAGGGTTCAGCCCCTAAAGATACAAGAAATCCGCCGTGGCAAAGGGTTCCGGCGGACGGCTTTCAAGGACGCAAAAAAGCCCCGCACGGGGCCGTGCGGGGCTTTCGGGTCGGGAAGCGGACGATGCTTAGGCGGCCGACGTCTCCGAGAAGCGGCGGTTCACCTCGTCCCAGTTGATGAGGTTATAGAAAGCCTGGATGTAGTCGGGGCGGCGGTTCTGGTAGTTCAGGTAGTAGGCGTGCTCCCACACGTCGAGGCCCAGCAGCGGGGTGCCCTTGCAGCCCGAGTCGGGCATCAGCGGGTTGTCCTGGTTGGGGGTGGAGCAGATCTGCAGGTTGCCGTCCGACATCTTGCACAGCCACGCCCAGCCCGAGCCGAAGCGGGTGGTAGCGGCCTTGGTGAATTCCTCCTTGAACTTGTCGTAGCCGCCGAAGGTCGTCTGGATGGCGTCGGCAATGGGGCCGGTGGGCTCCCCGCCGCCGTTGGGCGAGAGGATTTTCCAGAACAGGTCGTGGTTCCAGTGGCCACCGCCGTTGTTGCGCACGGCGGCCGGGGCGGCGGCGATGCTGTGCAGAATTTCTTCCAGCGACTTGCCTTCCAGGTCGGTGCCGGCAATAGCGTTGTTGAGGTTGGTGACGTACGCCTGGTGGTGCTTGGTGTGGTGGATTTCCATCGTCCGGGCGTCGATGTGGGGCTCCAGGGCGTCGTAGGCGTAAGGCAGGGCTGGCAGTTCGAAGGCCATAGTGTGAAGGGGGTGAGGAAGGGTGATGAGATGGGTGAAAAACCCGCCGGCCGACCGGCATCGGGCCGCCGGGCACGCAATGTGTTGCCGGTATGCTAACCGCCAAGGCGGGGCGTGGGTTACAAAATAGTCCTACGCCGGCGCCAAAAGTAGCTATTTCCGCCGCTCGGCAAAGAAGCGCTGCATCAGGGCGGCGCACTCAGCGGCCAGCACGCCCGTGACGACCTGGCAGCGCGGGTGCAGCAGCTGCCCGTGCCGGGAGTAGCCCACTTTGGGCTCGGGCGTGCCGTAGACCACCCGCGGCACCTGGGCCCAGGCCGCGGCCCCGGCGCACATCACGCAGGGCTCCACCGTCACGTACAGGGTGCAGTCGTGCAGGTACTTGTTGCCGACGAAGTTGGCCGCCGCCGTCAGGGCAAGCATTTCGGCGTGGGCCGTCACGTCGCGCAGCTGCTCAGTCTGGTTGTGCCCGCGCCCGATGACCTGGCCGGTGCCGTTGAAGGCCACCACCGCCCCGATGGGAATTTCGCCGGCGGCGTAGGCCAGCTCGGCCTCGCGCAGGGCCTGGCGCATGAGGCGTTCGTGCTGGGCGGCGCTAAGGGAAGGTTTCATAGGGGGCGGCTGGAGCCACAAAGGTATGGCTCCGGTAGCTGAGCTGTGGGGAGTTGGGCAGACGCCGCTTCGCCCTCTGGGCAACAAAAAAGCCCCGCATCAACCGATGCGGGGCTTTTTCTCGACGGAAAAGTCAGCTTACGCCTTCTTCTCCTCCGGAATCTTCACGTTGTCGTCCGGGTTGCGGTCGATCAGTTTGTTGAAGGGGTCGATGCCGACGCGCTCGGGCTTCTGCGGCACGGTCAGCTCGATGCGGTTGCGGCCGGGCCGCAGGCGGCGCTTCTGCACCAGCACGGGCACATCGTGCCACTTGCCGGCCTTGTCCTTCTCGCGGCCCATGATGCCCACGTCGACGAAATCCTGGGTTTTGGCGGCGGTTTCGTTGCCCAGCGAGTCGGCGTAGAACTTCTTGGTGTCGACGGTGAACTGCACGCGGTACTGCCCGTTGGGCAGCTTGCGGTAGGAGGCCGAGTCGACCTTGTTCTCGTAGAGCGTAATCTTCTCGAACATATCCGTCACCAGGTACTGCAGGGAGTCGGGCGTGTGCTTGCGCAGGTAGCCGATGAACTCCACCGAGTTGGTGAAGGGCGGGCGCTGGAACGCCACCTGCTGGCGGTACTCCTGGATGGCGGCGTTGACGGCGTCCTCGCCGATGTAGTCCTGCAGGGCGTACATCACCAAGGAACCCTTGCGGTAGTGGATGTAGGGCTGGTTTTCGACCAGGTACAGCGGCACTTCCTTTTTCTGCTCGAAGCCGCGGCCCGAGAGGTAGTCGTCCAGCTCGTAGCGCAGGAATTTCTTCATCTTCTCCGGGCCGTAGAGGTGCTTCATCACCATCAGGGCGCCGTACTGGCTCAGCGTTTCCGACATCAGCGTGGAGCCCTGCACGTTGCCGCCGATGATCTGGTGGGCAAACCACTGGTGGGCCACCTCGTGGGCCGTCACGTAGAGCGGGTAGTCGATGTCCTTGGGGTCGGTGGAGTCGACTTCGGCAATGAAGCCGATGCTTTCGGAGAAGGGAATCGTGTTCGGGAACGACTGCGCGAAGCCCGCGTAGCCCGGGAATTCGAGGATGCGCACCTGCCGGTGCTGGTAGGGGCCGAAGTGCGAGGTGTAGTAGCTCAGGCCTTCCTTCACGCCCCGGGCCATGCGCTTGAGGTTGTACTCGTGGCCGGGGTGGTAGTAGATTTCAATCGGCACGTTGTTCCACCGGTCCTTGTACACCGCGTAGCGGGCCGAGAGGAAGGAGTAGAAGTTTAGGATGGGCGCGTCCATCTTGTAGTGGAAGTAGCGGCGCCCGTCCTTGGTCCATTCCTTCTGCAGGTAGCCCGGGGCAATGGCCAGCTGGTCGGGCGAGGTGCTGACGGTGGTTTCGAAGCGAATCCAGTCGGCGTCGTTGCTGATGTAGGTGTTCATGCGCGCCGCCGAGTCGTTCACCGCGGCCATGCGCGGCTTGGGCTTCAGGCCCTGCTCCTTGCGCGTGTCGTCGTCGCCCAGCTCATACTCGGGCTGGTAGCCGATGTGGGGCAGTAGCTGGGAGTTGACGAAGGTGCCGTTGTACACCATGCTCGTGTTGGAGCCGCGGTTCTGGAAGCCGGGGTTGGTGTAGGCCAGGTCGAAGTTCAGCTGCACCGAGTCGCCGGGCTGCAGGGGCTGCTGCAGGCGCAGGATGCGGTAGTCGGCGTCGCCGATCTGGTCGTGCAGCACCTCCTTGGCCGGGCGGCCCAGCGCCAGCTGCTTCACCTCGGCGTCGCTGGCGCCCATCAGGTGCACCGAGTCGATGGCCTGCCGGGTGCGGTTGACCAGCCAGTAGCTGCCGCGGAAGCGCACGTCGCGCTCCTGAGGGAAAATGTCCACGTTCACGTTGACGGCCGAAATGCGCGGCTGCGCGGCCTTCTCGAAGCGCTTGTACTTGCGCTCAAAGGCGGCGGTCAGCTCGTCGCCCTCGTCGGAGGTGCGGTACTCGTTCAGCACGTTGGTGTTGTAGAAGATGTAGCCGCCCAGCCCCGCAAAAGCCAGCAGCGCCGCCCCGGCCACGGCCGCCAAGGCGGGCGAAAAGCCGTAGCGGGCCTGCTGCCAGCGCCAGGAGAAGCGCGTTTCGGTGCCGCGGGGCCAGAGCAGCGAGGACGCCAGGGCCAGCAGTACCGCGAAGGCGCCCCAGTAGAGCTTAAAGGCCACGTAGGGCCACACGAAATGCCCGTAGCCGTTCATGGCCGAGTAGAGCACCGAGGGGCCGGCGTTCGGGAACAGCAGGTTGTGCTCGATGCCCAGCGTGCCCTTGAAGATGTTCAGGGCGTAGTACAGGATCATGATGAAGTGGCCGAGGAACTTGTTGTTCACCAGCACCTGCACCAGCATGGCCAGCACGCAGAGCACCAGCATGCCCGCCAGGCGGAAGCCGAACAGCTCCTTCACGTACACGTCCAGCTCGTAGTCGAAGTAGCCCTTGGCCGTTTGCAGCAGGATGCCGCAGAGCATGACCACCGCCAGCAAGATGACCTGAATGGCCATCAGCGCGCCCAGCTTGGCCGCGAAGGGCACCCAGGCGGGCATGGGCATGGCGTCGTAGATCTGGTTGACCTTACTGTCCCGCTCGCGCCACACCAGCTCGCCGGCGTAGAAGGTGATGATGATGAGCTGGAACAGGGCGAAGGTGCCGGCTAGCAGCTGCACCACCTGCGGGGTGGTGGGGAAGGTGTTGGTGCCGTACATCTTGCCCACCTGCAGGCCCGAAATCAGCAAAAACAGCACGCCCGCCCCGGCAATGCCGATGAAGTACACGCTGCGCACGGTGCTCAGGAACTCCAGGCGCAGCAGGCGGCTGAGCTGGGCCCAGGCCAGCCCGGCCGTGAAGTGCGGGGTGACGCGCGGCAGCACCAGCTTGCCCGGCGCCTCGGCCACGCCCAGGGCACCCTTGGGGCGCGGGCCCGAGTCGGCCGCGTTGGCGAAGGAAAAGCGGAACACGGCAAAGCAGGCGCCCAGCGTCACCAGGCCCACGGCCAGCCAGAGCAGGCGGTTTTGCACCACCCACTCGCTCCAGGGCAGCAGCAGCGTGTTCTTTTCGGCCACCGTCCAGTAGCGCTGCGTCAGGTCGATGGCCTGGCCGCCCAGCGGGTCGAGCAGGCTGCGCAGGGTTTCGTTGTCCATGTCCTGCTGCAAGGTGCCGCTGATGGTGTAGAGCACCAGAAACAGCACCCCGCCCAGGTAGATGGCCAGGGCCGAGCGCGTGAGCGTGGCCGCCGTGAAGAAGATGGCGCCGGTCAAGAACACGTTCGGCAGCACAAACTGCAGGTAAGGCAGCAGGTAATTCGCCAGCCGGTTGGGCCCCAGCCGTTCCGGGTCGATGGTGGGCCAGAAGGTGGCCAGCCAAGCGCCCAGGGCCGCGCCCAGAAACACCAGCATGGTCACCACAAACGAGCCCAGGAAGCGGCCGCCGAGGTAGCCGGTCTTGGTAATCGGGGCGGTGTAGTACAGCGAGTGGGTGCGGTGGTCGAAGTCGCGGAACACCGGCGTGCCCATCATGGCCGAGGTGATGAACACCCCGAACAGGCTGATGACCGTCAGCAGGGTGTTGATCTGGTAGGCCGAGTTGGCCAGCATTTTGCCCGAGGCGCCGCCCACCGTCACGTTGACGCCAAACGCGCCGGCAATGGCCAGCATGAACAGAAAGGCCATCAGGGCCAGCAGCCCGAAGTAGATGTACGTCGCCGGCCGCTTCAGCCGGTAGCGCAGTTCGAAGAGGAATATTTCGAGGAACATGGTCGCGTCGTGGTTGTCCCCGTCATCCTGAGCAAAGCGAAGGACCTTCCCACGTCAGATAGTAACTATCCGACGCCTGCCGTTCAGCGGGCATAAGGTCCTTCGCTCTGCTCAGGATGACGGGCGTTTTTTAGCCGTTCACCTGAGCAGCAGCCACCTGCTCGGCGGCGTGGATGCGGGCGAAATACACGTCTTCCAGCGTAGGCTCGATGCCCTCGAAGCCATTGCCGGGCTGGGCCAGGCTGTGCACGTGGATGATGGTCTGGCCGGCAAACAGGCGCGAGCTAATCACCGAAAACTGCTGCTGGTAGCTGTCCAGCTCGTCCTTGCGGATGGTGCGGCGCCAGATCTGCCCGCGCATTTCCTCAATGGCGCGCAGCGGGTCGCCGGTATAGAGCACCTGCCCCTTGTTGATGATGGCAAACTGCCGGCACAAATCCGACACGTCCGACACGATGTGCGTGCTCAGAATCACAATGCGGTCCTCGCCGATTTCGGCCAGCAGGTTGTGGAAGCGGTTGCGCTCCGTCGGGTCGAGGCCGGCGGTGGGTTCGTCCACAATGATCAGGCGCGGGTTGCCCAGCAGGGCCTGGGCAATGCCGAAGCGCTGCTTCATGCCGCCGGAGTAGCCGCCCAGGTTCTTGTTGCGCACGTTGTAGAGGTTGGTCTGCTGCAGCAGCGCGTCGACCATTTGCTTGCGCTCGGCCTTGTTGCTGAGGCCCTTGAGCACGGCAAAGTGGTCGAGCAGCTCGGCGGCCGTCACCTTCGGGTACACCCCAAACTCCTGCGGCAAGTAGCCCAGCACCTGCCGCACCCGCTCGGGCTGGCGCAGCACATCGATGTCGCCGAGCTGAATCGAGCCTGCGTCGGCCTGCTGCAGGGTGGAGATGGTGCGCATCAGCGAGGACTTGCCGGCGCCGTTGGGGCCCAGCAGCCCGAACATGCCCGGCTCAATGCGCAGGCTCACGTCGTTGAGGGCCTTGGTGCCGTTGGGGTAGGTTTTGGAGAGGTGTTCGATCAGCAGTTCCATGCACGCAAAGAGGTTGGAGGTAGAAGAGGCATTGAAAGAATCGGGGATAAGATAGCAGATCGGGCAGCGGCGTTGTCCGGATATCCGCATTTCATTTCCCTTCAGGGCTACAGGTCGCGCCAGAGCCGCACCCGCAGGCCCGTTTCGCGGGGTTGGGTGGTGCGCAGCGTGGTTACCACATCGGCCCGGGCGTGAAGCAGCAAAAAGTCGCGCTGCAGGCCCGCGCCCACTTCGGCGTACTGGCCCAGGGCGGGCGTGTGCAGGTAGTGCAGCGTGAGCATTTCCTGGAGCTTGAGCTGGCGCAGCAGGGGTGCCTTGTTGAGCAGAAAGCCCTGGAAGCCGTGCTGCCAGTGGGCCTCCACGAAGCGCTGCCGGGTGCTGAAGCGGTAGTAGTCGAGCAGCTGGAACTGCGCGAAGACGGAGGTGAGCAGCAGGCGGTTGCCGGCGAAGTGACGGTAGTCCATAAACTGCAGCCGACTTGCCCACACAAAGCCGCCGGCGGTGGCCGTCAGGGTGCTCTGGCCCAGCAGGCCCAGGCGCTGGGTGTGGCGCAGCCCGGCTTCGGCCAGCAGGTAGCGCACGTCGGCCCCGAGCACGGGCAGCGCCTGGCGGGCGTGCAGCTGCAGGGTGGGGTAGCGCGAGCCGAACACCACTTTGCGGTCGGGCAGGGTGAGGTAGCGCTGCCCGGGCTGCCAGTTCAGCGTGGCTTCGGCCAGCAAGGCCTGGCTACGGGTGATGGGGGCGAGGTTCAGCTCCACGCTGACGGGCTCGTTGGGGGTGAAGCGGCGGCCCGGCACGTCCAACATGAGGCGGTCGGTGTGGTTGCGTAGGGGCTGGCGGTCGGCATAGCTCAAGTCAGCCCGCAGCGTGAGGCCGCGCGCCAGCTCCCCGCTCAGGCCGGCGGCCACGGCGTCCTGCTGGTAGAGCTTGGCGTAGTTTTCGTTGCGCCAGAGCGTGTAATAGGTGTTGTAGGCCGGCGTGAGCTGGGTACGGTCGTTGAAGTCGAGGATGCTGCGGCCGGCGGCGAAGTGCAGCGTGCGCAGCCGCTGGGGCTGCCACAGGTACTGGCCGGCCAGGCGCGGGCTCAGCAGTCGGGCCGCCGCCCCGTAGCGCAGCGTGGGCGTCAGCATCAGGCGGCGGCCCCCGGCGTAGCGCTGCTGGTAGGTGCCGCTGGCGTGGAGCACCACGCCTTCCACCGTGTTGTACTGCAGCAACTGGTCGAGGGGCAGGGTGGCGAAGTCGTGCTGGCGGCGGGTGCGGCGGTAGCGGTAGCCCCCGCCCGCAGCCGTCAGCGGGCGGAAGCGGTTGAAGACGCGGTCCAGCGAATCCTGGTAGGCCGGCAACTGGCGGCGCTGCTCCAAGCTGTCCTGGCTGCGGTGGTGGCGCTGCTCATCGGCCGTGAGGGGCACCGGGCGCAGCTCGTCCCAGTAGGCGGCACTTCGTTCATTGGCGCCCGTTTCCACCCGCCGCACCTCGCCGGGGCGCAGGGCGTCGGCATCGGAGGCGGCCGGTCGGGCGGCCTGGCGGGTCAGCCGCCGCAGGGCGGCGCGGCGGGGCGCGGCGGCGAATTGCGCGGGCGTTTCAGCCGTGACTGCGCCGGAGGCGGCAGCGACCGGGGCGGGCTGAGCGCGCGGGAAGGCGGGCACCACGTCGCGGTAGCTCAGGTACACGCCGTGAAAGGTGCCCTGCACTTTGAAGCCGAACACCGAAAGGCCGAAGGTGAGCTTTTGCGACTGGCGCACCCACACCTCGGGGGCGCCGGGCGCGGGCATGAACTGCTGCTCCACGTGCAGGCTTTCCAGGTCCTTGAGCACGCTCCGGTCCAGGCTCAGGGCCACGCTGTGCAGGTGCCAGCTGCCGTCGACCAGGTAGATAAAACCCGAGTAAGCCGGGTCCTGCGGGTGGCGCGGCGCTACCCGGATCTTGTGAATCAGCCGTCCCGCCTCGGTGCTGCTACCCACCAGCTCGTAACGGTAGTGCAGCAGCGCCCCGTCGGCCAGCGGTGAGACGATGCCGCGGGGAGCGAAGCTGGCCCGTTGCAGGTTCTGGTACAGGTCCATCTGCACCGCCGCCACCCCGCCGCTCCCAAACTCCTGGCTGCGTCCGCTCACCCGCGTCGAAATCACCCGCTCCTGCGCCGGGCCCGGCTGCCGGAACCGCAGCTCCGACACCGTTTCCTCCAGGCGCAGCACCCGCGGGTCGAGGCCCGGCGGGGGCGGGGGCAGCTTGGCGCCGAGCAGCGAGCTGGGCATTTCGGTCAGGCCCACCACGGTTTTGAGGTAGGCGCGGGCCTGGTAGGCGGCCACTTCGCGCTGGTGGTAGCGGCGCCAGGCAATGGCCTGCTCCATCAGCTCATAAGCCGGGTCGCGGCCTGGGGCGCGCACCACCACCTCGCCCAGCCGGTAATTTTCAGCTGTCAGGGCCACGTCCAGCGCCAGCACCGAGTCGCCGGCCGGCACGCGCACGGCCTCCAGCCGGGCGGCGTAGCCCACGTACTGAAAGGCGAGGGTGTAGCGGCCAGCCGGCAGGCGCAGCTGATAGCGGCCCTGCTCGTTGGCCGCGGCGCTGCGGTCGGTGCCGCGGGCGGCCACGTTGGCAAAGCTCAGCGGCTGGCTCTGGGCATCGGTCACCCGGCCCTGCACCACCCCGGCCCGGGTTCCCACGGTACTGATCAGCAGCAGGAACGGGAGCAACAGGCGGGACAGGGGCATGGCTGGGGAGGTGGAGGAAGGATGGGCAAACCTAAGCCGGCCCTGCACCCGGGGGCGCCCAAATCGACCAACGCCGCCGCCGCCGCCCGCAACGCCACCCCGCGGCGGGCCCCCGGCGCCGGGGCGGCGTTGCGGGGGCAACCGGGGCGGTTGGCCCCGGCCCCGGCTGCCGTTGGTCGATTGCCACGGGCGGGTTGCCGGTAGGCTGGCTATTTTCGTGTACCGCGGCGACCCAGCCTGGGCGTTGGGCGCGGCTTCTTTTGCATTGTCTATGGCTGAATTCATGAAGCGCAGCGCCTCGGCCCTGGCCGCGTGGTGGCTGCGGCCCACCGCACCGGGCGCCATTCCGCGCGGCATTCACGCGCTGGTGTGGCTGCTGCTGCTTGGCACCAACCTGCTGCGGCTGGGGGTGCGCTGGGTTATCGACGACCGCGCCGGGTGGTCGTGGCCGCTGATGCTCACCGACCTGGCCCTGACGGTGCTGACCTACGCCGGGCTGTTTTACTTCACCTGGAAAGTGGTGGTGCCCCGTCACCTCGACCGCCAAAAGCCCTTGCGCCTGCTGCTGGTGGTGCTGCTGGCCGTGACGGTGACGGGCTTGCTGCGCCTGACCACCAACGTGGCCCTGGGGCTGATGCCCTCGGTGGTGCCCAGCAAGGTCGACGTGGCCCCGCACCCCGATTCCGCGTCCGACTCGTTTCTGGCGGGCTTGCGCGCCGGCTACCGCGAGGGGTACAAGTCGGCGTCGGCGGCGGAGCAAGCCGGGCGGGGCACCAACCGCACCTCGGGCAAAAACATCGTGCCGGCCACGCTGCTGGTGATGCTGCTGGGCATTTACCTGCGCCTGGGCCACGACCACCAGCGCGAGCAGCGCCGCCGCCAGCAGGCCGAGCGGCAGCAGCAGGAGCTGGAGCGGCAGCACCTGGCGGCCGAGCTGAGCTTGCTCAAGGCTCAGATCAACCCGCACTTTCTCTTCAACACGCTCAACAACATCTACTCCCTGGCCACGGCCCACGACGTGGAAGCCCCCGCCGCTACCGCCGTGCTGCAGCTGGCCGATCTGATGCGCTACCTGCTCTACGAATCGGCCACCGACACCGTGCCGCTGCACAAGGAAGTGACGCACCTGCAAAACTTTCTCAGCCTGCAGCTGCTGCGCCTGCCCGGAGCCGGCCCCGAGAGTCTGCCCTTCCGCGTGGCGCCCGAGCTGGCGGCCTCCAGCCTGCCCGTGGCGCCCATGATGCTGCTGCCGCTGGTGGAAAACGCCTTCAAGCACGGCGACCTGACGGCCCGCCCTCACGCCGTGGAGCTGGAGCTGGGCCTGCGCGGGCAGGAGCTCACCTTTGCGGTGCACAACCGCCGCCGGGCCCCGCGCCCCGGCCCGGCCCAGCCCGGCGGGGTGGGCCTGAGCAACCTGCGCCGCCGCCTGCAGCTGCTCTACCCCACGCGCTACGGTCTGCACGTGGAGGAAACGCCCGATACCTACCGCGCCACGCTCACCCTGCTGCTCACCCCGGCCGAGGCCGCGTTTGCGCCCCAGCCCACTGCCCAACTAGCTTCCGCCTAGCCGCCTTTTCTGCCCCATGGAAACCGCCTCTGCCGCCGCTTCGCCCACCCGCGTGCTCACTTGCGTCGCCGTCGACGACGAGCCGCTGGCCACCGCCGTCATGCAGCGCTACTGCGCTCAGCTGCCGTTTCTGCAGCTGGTGGCCACCTTCCACGACGCCATGTCGGCCCTGGCTTACCTGCAGACGCACCCCGTCGACGTGGTGTTTCTCGACATCGAAATGCCCGGTCTCACCGGCATTCAGCTGGCCCAGATTCTGCCGCCCGGGCGTACCCGCGTGGTGCTCACCACCGCCTACGACCAGTACGCCGTGCAGGGCTACGAGCTGGGCGTGGCCGATTACCTGGTCAAGCCCATCGGCTTCCAGCGCTTCGTGCAAGCGGCCAACCGCCTCTACCACAGCTTTGTGCCGGCCGATACGCCGGCCGCACCGGCTGAGCCCGCCTCCGCACCCGTTGCCCACGCGGAAACACCGCCCGCGGCGGCCGATGCCATGTTCGTCAAGAACGAGCACCGGCTGCAGCGCGTGGCCTTCGACGACATCCTCTACATCGAAGGCATGAAGGACTACCTGATGATTTACACCGCCGAGAGCGGCAAAATCCTCACCCTACAGTCCTTCCGGCGCGTGGAGGAGGTGCTGCCCCCGCAGCGCTTCGCCCGCATCCACAAATCCTTTTTGGTGGCGCTGAACCGCATCGAGCACGTGGAGCGCGGCAAGGTGCAGATTGCCGGCCGCCTGCTCCCCGTCGGCGACGCCTACCGCGACGGGTTCATGGGCTTGATTCGGGCCTACAACCAGCTGTGAAAAAAGCGTCTGGGGCTACGGCTTCCCAGGAACTGTCATCCTGAGCAAAGCGAAGGACCTTACCGCACCAAAACGATACTCGTTACAACGACTCGTTTCGATGGGATAAGGTCCTTCGCTTTGCTCACGATGACCAATTTGATCAGTTCACGCTCTTGGCGCAGGCAAGCAGGCTTATTTCAACTCCACGCTCTGCATGATGGCCTGCGCCACGGGCTGGTACTGGGCCTGTTCTTCCACCGGGCAGATAAAGTGAAACACGTACTGCTGGTCGCCCTCGATGGCGTACTGCATCAGTTCGTAGCGGCGCAGCGGTGCCATCATTTCGCGGCCGCGGCGGTTGTCGGCCAGGGTCGAGACAAACTCCAGCACCATGAAGTCGCGCTTGTTGATGGTTTTGATGTCGCGGGTGATGACGTCGACCTTGGAGTAGGTGCTCTTGAGCTTCGATTCGTAAATCTTGAGCAGCAGGCCGTAATCCTTGCTGCTGAACGTGGTTTGCCGGGCGGCAATGCTGTAGTCGATGCGGCCGGCCGGGTTGCTGTACACGGCCAGGGGCTTGCGCACGGCCGGGTACTTGCTGGCAATGGCGTCGTCGGGCAGGGGCTGAAAGTCGGCGGGCAGCCCGACGGTAAGGTTTTTGGCTACCTGCACCTTTTTCAGCTTGGGCGGGGCAAAGGCGGCCAGCGCCAGCAAAAGCAGGGCTACAAAAAGGGTACGCGGAAATCGGGGCAAAGCGGTTTTCATGGCAGTCATCGGCGGCAAAGTAACGCAGCCGGCAGCGGGAAAATTTCGGGGTGGGGGAGGTAGCCGGGCAAAACGAGCAGAACGGCATGCCGAGCGCAGCCGAGAGTCCGCAGCACGGCGTAGCCGATTGCGCAGGGTGAGGGCTGAGCGAAAAAGAACGTCATGCTTCGACAAGCGCAGCATGACGTTCAAGGGACGTTCTGATCGATCAGTCCAGAGCCGATTAAAACAGGCCCTTTTTCTTCTTGGTGCTCGACACCGGCGCGGCGGGGTACTTGATGTTCACCTTCTTCCAGTACAGGTAGTTGTCGATTTTGGCTTCTACCAGGTAGGTGCCGGCCGGAATGTGGCCCAGGTCGACGGGGGCGCCGGTGTGGGTGGCCGGGTCCAGGGCCGTTTGGTACACCACGGCCTTCTTGTAGTTGGTCATGGTGAGCGTGCCGGGCTTGGTGAACTGCTGGGTGAAGCTCAGCAGCACCGCGTTGGAGTTGGGCTTGGGAAACACGTCGATGCCCGACAGCGTCTCCACGCGCTTGATGCCGCCGTCGAGCACCAGCGGCTCGGCGCCCGACTTGGATTTAATTTCGGTGCCGGTCGTCTCCGACTTGGTTTTGGTTTTGACCTTGGTCTGGGCCTGGGCGGCCGAAACGGTGAGCAGGGCGGTGGCGGCGAGCAGGTAAGCAGCGCGTTTCATGGGCGGAAAAGGTATTCTGCCGGGGGCAGACAACAAGTGAAATGACAAGGTACGGCCCCGCAAAGGTAGGCCGAGCGGCCCGATGCACATTCCGGGCCAAATTGCACAACGCGCCTTGTACGTGCCAATCGGGCGCGCGGCTTCCTATCTTTGCCGGCTCCTGATTTGATTGTCCGGCCGCTGCCGAGCGGCTCCACCTTGCCCGCCACCGACGCGCGTGCGGGCCTACTGCTTCGATTATGCTCCGAACCCACACCAACGGCGAATTGCGCCAGGAACATGTTGGTCAGCCTGTCACCCTCTGCGGCTGGGTGCAGCGCACCCGCGACAAGGGCGCCGTGCTCTACCTCGACCTGCGCGACCGGTACGGCATCACGCAGGTGGTGTTTGAGCAGGGCGTGGAAGCCGAACAACTGCGCGAGCAGGCCCGCGAGCTGGGCCGCGAATTTGTGGTCAGCATCTCGGGCACGGTAGCCGAGCGCTACTCCAAAAACCCCAACCTGCCCACCGGCGACATTGAAATTCGCCCCACCGCGCTGACGGTGCTCAACGCGGCCAAGCTGCCGCCCTTCCTCATCGAAGACGACACCGACGGCGGCGACGAGGCCCGCATGAAGTACCGCTACCTCGATTTGCGCCGCAACCCCGTGCGCCGCAACCTCGAGCTGCGCCACCGCCTCGCGCAGTCGGTGCGCCGCTACCTCGACGGGCAGGGCTTTCTGGAAGTGGAAACGCCGGTGCTTATCAAGAGCACCCCGGAAGGCGCCCGCGACTTTGTGGTGCCTTCGCGCATGAACCCCGGCCAGTTTTACGCCCTGCCCCAGTCGCCGCAGACGTTCAAGCAGCTGCTGATGGTGTCGGGCTTTGACCGCTACTTCCAGATCGTGAAGTGCTTCCGCGACGAGGACCTGCGCGCCGACCGCCAGCCGGAATTCACCCAGATCGACTGCGAAATGGCCTTCGTGGAGCAGGAAGACATTCTCAACACGTTCGAGGGCCTCACGCGCCAGCTGTTCGTGGAGGTGAAGGGCTTCGACCCGGGCGAGTTTCCGCGCATGACCTACGCCGACGCCATGCGCCTCTACGGCTCCGACAAGCCCGACACGCGCTTCGCCATGCAATTCGTGGAGCTCAACGACGTAGCCAAGGGCCAGGGCTTCCCGGTGTTCGACAACGCCGAGCTGGTGGTGGGCATCAATGCCTCCACCTGCGCCTCTTTCACCCGCAAGCAGCTCGACGAGCTAACCGACTTCGTGAAACGGCCGCAAGTCGGCGCTACCGGCCTGGTGTACGCCCGCGTGGAGCCCGACGGCACGGTGAAGTCGTCGGTGGATAAGTTCTACAGCCAGGAAGTACTGCAGCAGTGGAAAGCGGCTTTCGGCGCCCAGTCGGGTGATTTGCTGCTCATCCTGGCCGGCCCGGCCGACAAGACGCGCAAGGCCCTGAACGAGCTGCGCCTGGAAATGGGCCAGCGCCTCGGACTGCGCAACAAGGAAGACTTCAACCCGCTGTGGGTGGTCGACTTCCCGCTGCTGGAGTTCAACGAGGAGGACGGCCGCCACTACGCCATGCACCACCCCTTCACCTCGCCCAAGCCCGAGGACATTCCGTTGCTCGACACCAACCCCGGCCAGGTGCGCGCCAACGCCTACGACTTGGTCATCAACGGCGTGGAAATCGGCGGCGGCTCCATCCGCATCCACGACCGGGCCGTGCAGGCGCGCATGTTTGAGCTGCTAGGCTTCTCGCCCGAGGAAGCGGAGGCGCAGTTCGGCTTCCTGCTGAATGCATTCGAGTACGGCGCTCCGCCCCACGGCGGCATTGCCTTCGGCTTCGACCGCCTCTGCTCCATGTTCGGCGGCGCCGACTCGATCCGCGACTTCATTGCCTTCCCCAAAAACAACTCCGGCCGCGACGTGATGATTGACTCGCCCTCGGAAATTTCGCCGGCTCAGCTCAAGGAGCTCAGCATCGATACCAAAGTGGAAGCGGGCAAGTAGCAGCCCCAACCAGCTGAAGCCACGAGCGGCGCCTGATGCATCAGGCGCCGCTCGTGTTTTATCGGAAACTACCGCTGATCAAGCTCGGAGGCAACTAGTTCAGCCGGAAATTCTTCGTGCTCTTCGGGAGCAGCGGGTGCCGGTCGAGCAGCAGCGCCTGCAGGATTAGCAGCGTAACGACTACCAGCACCACGATTTTCAGGTTGCTGACCAAGCCGGCGTCCACCTCCATGTTTTGGGAGCTTTTGGAAAGCTCCTCGCCGACCCGCTGCTGAATCTGATTGAGGCAGGTCAGGTCGTTGTGGATGCGCGTGAACTGCTGCTCCAGCCGCCGCGTCTGCGTCGGGTCGGCGGGGCCAGCCGCAGTCAGCAGTTCCCGTTCGAGGGCGTTGTAGGAGCGCAGCCGCGCCTTGAGGGTGCCGAACACCCGCGTTTCCTCGGCCACGAGGTAAGTGGCTTCGTAGCGGTTGAGAATGGAGTCGACCTCCACGTTGCGGCCGCCGAGTTGCACCTGCACGTAGTGCTGCCGGGCGGCCGAAGGGCGCGTCAGGTAGCTGGCCAGCAGCTGCTGCTTGGTGTACATCAGGTCGTTGAGCTGAAACAGGCCGGTGGCCGGCAGCAGCCGGTCTTGGTACAGCGACGCCGCCGACGTGTTCATGGCGTGCATCAGGCGCTTTTCCCAGACGCTGCTGCCGAGCACGACGAGCAGCACAACCAGAAACAGGGCCGCGGACTTGGCTTTACGGGGTAGGCGCTGGGGGTGAGTCATGGCTGGGGTAAGTAAAGGGAGCACCTGTAAAGTAAACACAACTGGCCGGACGAGCCCGGCCGGGTCCGGTCACAGCCACGCCATGTTTTCCTTGAACTCCACCGGGTACATGTTCAGGTACTGCACAATGCGTGGGTAGCGGCCGCGGTTCGGGCTGCTGCCGTGCGGGAGCATGTGGTGCCAGATGACAAAGTCGCCGGCTTCGGCGGCAATGGGCACGGCTTGCGCGTCGAGGTTGACTTGGCGCGCATCGGTGCCGGCGGGCAGGCTGGCCAGCCAGGGCTCCAGGGTGCGGTGAAAGCCGGGCACGCAGCAGAAGGCGCCCTGCTCGGCCGGGGTGTCGCAGAGGTAGAGCAGGCCCTGGGTACCGAAGCGGAAGGGCGGCTCCAGGCTCATGTCCCAGTGCAGGTGCGGGCCCTGAAAGGGAAAGGCCGGCGTTTCGGGCGGGTTGAAGCTCGTGCGGTCGGTGGTTTTCCACAGGTCGGCCGTGTGCCAGAGCTGCGCAAAGGCCTTGTGGATGCGCTTGGACTCGCGGTTGGCCCGCAGTGTGGGGTGGTGGTAGAACTCCATCATGATGCCCTTGCCGATGGGCTTCTGGTACCACGTGGCCGGGTCCTGCGGATGCATACCCAGGGCCTCCCACACGGCTTCTTCGGTGGCGCGGGCCTGCTCTTTCGACACGGCCCCGCGCACAATCACGTAGCCGTGCTCGTCCCAAAACGCCAGGTCGGCCGGGCTGAGCACGTCGTCCAGTTGCTCGATTTCCTGCAGGCTGCGCTGCAGCGCGTCCGGGTAGGGCTGGCCCGAAAACAGGCTGTTGAGGCGCGCCACTTGCAGCGGATCGAGTTGTCCGTTGTGCTTGCCGAGCACCCAGTCCTCGAATTCGGCGAAGCTCGGCGCCATCCGCAGCAGGTACTGCACGGTTTCTTCGAGCGGCAGGCCCAGCCCGTTCAGCAGCACGTTGTCGAAGCGCCAGCTTTGCGCGGTGGACTCGATGTGTGCGCCGCCGCGCCGGGCCAGGGCCCGCGACCAGTAATGCTTCAGGTACTGGACGCCCAGCGTCCCCGTTTCTTCAATGCTGACCAGATCCTGCGGCATGCGTAGTTGCGTTCAAATAGTACATAAACCCCGGCCGGTGGCACCGACCGGCCAACCGCGGCAAGGTAAAAGGAATACCCGCAACGCGGCAACTGCTGGCCCAGGCGCGCAACGGCACGGCGGCCGGCCAGGCCGCGCCCCGCCGGCCGCGCATTCTGCGCCGGAAAACCGGATATTCGCTGCTCATGATGCCATCAACCCCACTTGCGCCGCCAACGGTGCCAACCCGCGAAACGTGGAGCCTGATCGAGGTGGCGCTGGTGCGCGGGCACTCGCGCCTGGTGCGCAGCCGCAGCGTGCAGCCGCTGAAGCTGCTCAACCCACGCGCCGCGGGCGGCAGCTGCCACGTCATGCTCTCCAGCTACGGCGGCGGCATGCTGGCCGGCGACGCCATTCGGCTGCGGGTACGCGCCGCGGCCGGTGCCCGCCTGTTCGTGGGCACCCAGGCCAGCACCAAAGTGTATAAGTCGCCCGATGGGATGGTGGCCGAGCAGCTGATAGAGGGCGAGCTGGCCGCCGGGGCCGTGGCCGTGGTATTTCCCGATCCGGTGGTGCCGCAGGCCGGCAGCCGCTACCGGCAGGCGCAAAGCTGGCAGCTGGCCACCGACGCCCTGCTGCTGCTGGCCGACTGGTTTACGGCCGGCCGCACCGACGCCGGGGAGCGGTTTGCCTTCGGGGCTTACCACGCCGAGCTGCGCATCCGCCGCGCCGACCGCCTGCGCGTGCTCGACCGGTTTAGCTTCGAGCCCGCGGCCCACGTGGCCGCCTCGCCGGCCAATTTTCAGCAGTACCAGACCACGCTGTCGGTGTACTTGGTGGGCACGCCCGGCGAAGCGCGGTTTGAGCGCCTGGGGGCGGCCCTGCTGGCCCTGCAGATGCCCACCCGCCAGGAGCTGGGCTTTCACCTGCCCGCGCACGCCTGCGTCCTGACGGTGGTGGCGGCCCGCCCCGACGTGTACGTGCTGCGCGCCGCCGCCCGCTCCCGCCTCGACCTGCAGCCGTTGTGCGAGGCCCTCATGCAGCTGGTTGCCGCCGACGACGTGCTCGGCCACAACCCCTGGACGCGCAAGTATTAGCCCGTGCCGGCACTTGCTGTCATTGCCAGGACGTAGAACGGCAGCCCCCGCCGTCATTGCAAGCGAAGCGCAGCAACCGTTCCTCTAGTAGCACTGCCGCTACAATCCCTACTACCTGAAAGCGGCAGCGCCCGAGACTGTAGCATTCAGTTTCGGGCGCTGCCGGTTTTAGCTTTTGCCAGCGGGGCCGTCGTGCCGCTGGCCGGAGGATTGGCTATGCCTTCCTTCGGTTGCCACGCTTCGCTCGCAACGTCGCCCAACCGGGCCGCTGCTGGCAATGCCGTGCTAGCGGCGGTCTTCGCGCACGGACGCCAGGGCGCGGGCCTTGGCCTGGTGAATGTGCTCGATGATGACGTCCAGGTTGTGGCCGTCGAGGGCGCGGGCGAAGACGAAGGGCCCCTCGCCGCGCATCTTGCGGGCGTCGCGGTCCATCACCGAGAGGTCGGCGCGCACCAGCTCGGCCAGGTCAATTTTGTTGATGACCAGCAAATCCGACTGCGTGATGCCGGGCCCGCCCTTGCGCGGTACTTTGTCGCCGCCGGCCACGTCGATGACGTAGATGGAATAATCGACCAGCTCGCGACTGAAGTGGGCGGCGAGGTTGTCGCCACCGCTTTCCACGAACAGGTAATCGAGTTGCCCGAAGCGCTGCATGAGGCCCTCCAGCGCGTCCATGTTCAGGGAAATATCCTCGCGGATGGCCGCGTGGGGGCAGCCCCCGGTTTCCACCCCCACGATGCGCTCGGGCGGCAGGGCGTTGTGGCGGGTAAGAAACTCGGCGTCTTCGCGGGTGAAAATGTCGTTGGTGACCACGCCCAGCTCGAAGTCGGCGCGCAGCCGCTCGCACAGGGCGCGTAGCAGGGCCGTTTTGCCAGTGCCTACCGGCCCGCCAATGCCCACGGTGAAGGCGCGCTTGCGGAAGTTGCGGTAGGAGGGGAGCTGGCGGGTGTCGCGGGCGTGAAAGTCTCCGGGCGAGGCGTAGTATTCGTGCGGGTTGTGGCCGTGGAGTAGAAGGGCGAGTTTGTCGACGAAGGCCATTGGAGGAAAGACTTAGGAAAAGGCGGTCGTGTCGAGCGCCGCCGAGGCATCTTATTGGGTCTACGATCAGACATCAACCCGCGAGAAGTCTCGACAAGCTCGACATGACGGGCACCGTTAGTTCTGAAACAGCTTGGAGTAAATGTCGTCGTGCAGGCTCTGGGCCGTGTCGAGCAGAAAGGCTGAGCGGGTGGCTTGCTGGTAGCCCCGGCCGGCGCTGCTGGCCAGCAGTTCGTCGAACACCGCGTAGAAATCGTGCTGCAGGCGGTGGCCCTCCATCGGGCCGATGACGCCCAGGCGAATGGCCGCGCTGATTTGGTCACGCAGGGCCATGTGCAGGTACATGGCCTGGATGTCGGGGGCGGGAAAGTCCAGGCGCGTCAGGGCCAGGCCGAACGCGGGGACGAAGTGCAGGGGCAATTCGGTCTCGCGGAACCAAGCGCCGATGGCGTCCAGCGCGGCCTCGGGGTAGAAGGATTCGAGCAGGCGCAGCCAGTTTTTGCCCTGGGCGAGGCTGGCGCGGTGCAGCGCGGGCACCAGCAGCAGCGCGTCGTACTCCTCGGCCACGGGGCGCAGGCCCGCGTCGAGGCTGGCGTGGTGGCTGCACGAGAGCAGAAACGGCAGCTCCAGGCTGGCCGCCTGCTGCAAAAACGAGTACAGGTAATGGCGCAGCTCGAAGCCCGAGCGAATCAGCCCGAACGTAACGCTGCTCTCCAGCCCGTACGAGTAGGCGAAGGAGCCCGTCGGAATGGCCGAGTCCACAAGGTGCAGCAGGCGAGCGAAGTGCATGGTTGGTGCGTGGTTGGTGGCGCTTCGTGCTGGGTGATGTTCAAGGGGAAGAGTATGGCGAAGGCGGAAAGTATGGGAACCGAAAGGCCACCAAAAACCAATCACCTGGCACTACCCACCAAGCACTAAAACAGGTTGTACAGCTGGGCCAGTGGCACTTTGGTGGCCGGCTCGCAGGTCAGGTGCTGGCCGTCGACGGTGACGCGGTAGGTTTCCGGGTCCACCTCGATGTTGGGCAGATAATCGTTCAGAGCCATGTCCTTTTTCTGCACCGTGCGGCACCCGCGCACCGCCACCACCTGCTTGCTTAGCCCGTAATGCTGCTGCACGTGCGCCACCGACGCCTGCGACACGAACACCATCGACGTCTGGCCGATGGCTTGGCCGAAGGCGCCGAACATGGGGCGCGAAAACGAGGGCTGGGGCGTGGGGATAGAGGCGTTGGCGTCGCCCATCTGGCTCTGCACGATGATGCCGCCTTTAAGAATCAGTTCGGGCCGGGCCCCGAAAAAGGCCGGTTTCCACAGAACCAGATCCGCCAGCTTGCCCACTTCCACCGAGCCGATTTCCTGGCTGAAGCCGTGGGCGCGGGCGGGGTTGATGGTGTACTTGGCCACGTAGCGCCGGGCGCGGAAGTTGTCGTGCCCGCTGCCGGCGTCCTCGGGCAATTGGCCGCGCTGCTGGCGCATCTTGTGGGCCGTTTGCCAGGTGCGCGTGATGACCTCGCCCACCCGACCCATGGCCTGGGAGTCCGACGAAATGATGCTTAGCGCGCCCATATCGTGCAGAATGTCTTCGGCGGCAATGGTTTCGCCCCGGATGCGGCTTTCGGCGAAGGCCACGTCCTCGGGAATGTTGCGGTCGAGGTGGTGGCAGACCATGAGCATGTCCAGGTGCTCGTCGATGGTATTCACCGTGAAGGGCCGCGTGGGGTTGGTGCTCGACGGAATGACGTTGGGCTCCCCGCAGATTTTGATGATGTCCGGGGCGTGGCCGCCGCCCGCGCCCTCGGTGTGGTAGGAGTGGATGGTGCGCCCCTTGAACGCCGCCGTGGAGGTTTCCACGAAGCCGCTTTCGTTGAGCGTGTCGGTGTGGATGCACACCTGCACGTCGTACTCCTCGGCGATGCTCAGGCACTGGTCGATGGCCGCGGGCGTGGTGCCCCAGTCCTCGTGGAGCTTGAAGCCCAGCGCGCCGGCTTCCACCTGCTCGCGCAGGCCCTCGGGTTTGGCCGAGTTGCCCTTGCCCAGGAAGCCGAAGTTGAGCGGCCAACCCTCGGTGGCCTTGAGCATCATCTCGATGTAAAACGCGCCGGGCGTGCAGGTGGTGGCCGTGGTGCCAGCCGCCGGGCCGGTGCCGCCGCCCACCATGGTCGTCACGCCCGAGGCCAGGGCTTCGGGTATCTGCTGGGGGCTGATGAAGTGGATGTGGCAGTCGATGCCGCCGGCGGTGAGGATGAGCCCCTCGCCGGCCACCACTTCCGTGGTCACGCCCACCGTCATGCCCTCGGTCACGCCCGGCATGATGTGGGGGTTGCCGGCCTTGCCGATGCCCGAAATCCGCCCGTTTTTCACCCCGATATCAGCCTTGTAGATGCCGGTGTAGTCGAGCACGAGGGCGTTGGTGATGACCAAATCCAGCGCCTCGGCCTGGCTGATGCCGGCGGCCTGGCCCATGCCGTCGCGCAGCACCTTGCCGCCGCCGAACTTGCATTCCTCGCCGTACACGCAGTAGTCCTTTTCGACTTCAATCACAAGGTCGGTGTCACCGAGGCGCACCCGGTCGCCGACCGTGGGGCCGTACATGTCGGCGTAAGCGCGCCGGTCAAGGGAAAGGGACATAGGCTACTTCGACAGAAAAAGGGCCGGCGACTGGTAAAAGGCGTGAATGGTGGCCAGCAGCGGCGCCAGTGGTTTGTGCTGGACTAGGCAGTTGTAGAACTGGTTGTTCACGGAGTAAGCAAGAACCTGCCCGTCGACAATCTTGAGCAGGTACGGAAAGCCTTTGCGCTCCTGAACGCCGGCCAGCATCCGGGAAATGAAGGCTTTGTCCGCACCGGCTCTAACCGCGCTGCCCTCCACGAACACGACGCGCACCGCCGGTTCCAGCAGCGGCACTATCTGTTCTTGAGCAAAAGCCACGCTACTTTTGCGGTTGTTGTAGCAGAAGAACTCCGTGCCATTGGCGGCCAGCAGGAAACGTTGGTAGCGCCGTTGGAACTGCCGCTCTTCCAGGTAATTGTAAGCCAGGAGGAACGGAATAAACGGAAGCGCCAGCAATAGAAAGCTACCCAGCACCAAAGCGGCCACCGCAAATCCTAACGCCTCCTTCAGTCTTTCCATGGTAGTACGCAGAGTTGCAGACGGCTTAGCGGGGAAGCTTGGCTAAGGCCGCTTCCCGGGCCCCGGTCGCTTCCAGCGCCCCGTCAATCCACCCATTCCCGCCGTACACCACCCGCTCCCCGGCCAGCGCCACCAGCGTCACGCGTTTCCGCTCGCCGGGCTCGAAGCGCACAGCCGTGCCTGCCGGGATGTTGAGCCGGTAGCCATAGGCGGCGGCGCGGTCGAACTGCAGGCGGGCATTGGTTTCGAAGAAGGGGTAGTGCGAGCCTACCTGCACCGGCCGGTCACCCAGGTTGGTCACCTCAATTTCCACGGTGGCGCGGCCTTCGTTCAAGGTCAGCGGCGCCTCGGCCAGCAGGTACTCGCCGGGCGCGGCGTTGATGAGCGTGTCGGGCGAGGCCGTCTGTTCCCGGCGCGTGAGGCCCGAGCCGTAGAGGGCCAGCTCGGCCGAGCCGGTTTCGCGGCAGATGGGTTCGTGCACGGTTACGAGCTTGGTGCCGTCGGGGAAGGTGCCTTCCACCTGCACCTCGGGCAGCAGCGCGGCCACGCCTTCCAGCACGTCCTGCAAGCCCAGAATCTGCTTGCCCTTGTCCATGAGCCCGGCCACCGATTCCCCGTCGCGGATAAACTCCAGCAGCTGCGTGGCCAGCAGGGCCACGGCTTCGGGGTAGTTCAGGCGCAGGCCGCGGGCGTAGCGTTTCTGGGCCACGAAGCCGGCTTGGTGCAGCACCAGCTTATCGAGGTCTTTGGGCGAGAGGTGCATGGGAAGAACTGGGCAAAGAGGGTGAATGGCTGGGCTGATGGCGCGGAAGGGGATGGGGCAGCAGTAAAGCGGGGGGTGGCAGTCAGCTGGTTAGCAGGTGGGCCATTTGCCCATTGAGCCAGAGGTTTTGGTAGACCATCCAGCCGCCGTAGGCTATGCTGATGAGCGACGACACGGCTACCACCGAGCCGGTGAGGGCGCGGCTCAGGCGCATGCGCCGGGTGAAGGGCACGTGCATCAGCCCGGCCGCTCCGAACATGCCCACCACCGAGCCCAGCCCAAACACCAGCACGTAGGCCAGGGCCAGCCAAGGGCTGCGCAGCTCCCCGAGCACGGCCAGCACCAGCACCCCGCTGCCCGCCAGCCCGTGCAGCAGCCCAATGGCGTAGGCCCAGGCGTGCGGGTTGCGGGCGGCGCGCGTCGGCACGAAGTTGGCCCGGTTGGTAAGCCGGCCGATGCCCAGGCCAACGAGCACCAGCCCCACCAGCGCTTCGAAATAGCCGCCCGCCGGCAGCGTAAGCTTGCCGAACAAGATGATGCTGCCCAGCACCACCAGCATGGTGGTGTGGCCCAGCCCCCAGTACAGGCCGTCTTTCACCGCCAGCAGCGTGCTCTCGCGCCGGGCCACCAGCTGGCTGACGGCAATCAGGTGGTCGGGCTCAAAGGCGTGGCCCAGGCCCATGACGGCGGCAAATAAGATGGGCAGAAGTACGTGCATGCAGCCTTCGGGGTGAAGGGGCAATATAGCGTGAGCATGCAATATGCCAGTCAAGGGCCCTTAAAAATGCGGGGTCGTGCGCGAATTCGCGTGTGTTTCTGTGCTGCCAAGCCTCTGATTTGATAGGCTAAATATTTAACCCGCAGGTCTTGGTTGTTTGTGTAAGTAATTAGATGTTTGTCTAAATATTTTACGCTGCTTTTTGAACGCCCTTTTCAAAGCCCTAAACGACCCCACCCGGCGCGCCATTCTTGAGCACCTGCGCGAACGGCCGCTGACCGCCGGCGAAATAGCCGACCGCTTTGCCATGTCCAAGCCCAGCATCTCGCACCACCTCGACCTGCTCCGGCAGGCCGACCTGGTGACCAGCCAGAAGCAGGGCCAGTTTATCACCTATACCCTCAACATGACGGTGTTTGACGAAGTCATCAGCTGGCTGCTGCAGTTCAAACCCGCCGATAATGCCTGATTTCGCATGAAAAAGTATCTATGGTTCATCGTCGCCGGCGCCATGACCTTGGTGCCGGTAGTGGATTTGGCCCTGATTTGGCCGCAACTGCCCGCTCAGGTGCCCATTCATTTCAACCTGGCCGGTGAGCCCGACCGCATGGGCAGCCCGAGCATCCTGTGGCTGCTGGCGGGCATGCCGGTGCCAACGTTCCTGTTTCTGCTCCTGGTGCCGTACATCGACCCCAAGAAGCAGCTGGCCATCAACAGCAACTACCAGAAGCTGGTCTTGGCGGTGATGGCGGGGTTGGCCGCCATTGGTATTTCGGTTACCCACGCCACGGTGGTCGGCCACGCGGATTTGCGCCTGACGCTGCTGGTGCTGTGCGGCATGTGGGTCCTGCTCGGTAACTACATCGTCACGGTGCCCCCCAACTATTTCGCCGGCATCCGCACGCCCTGGACGCTGGAAGACCCCGTGGTGTGGCAGCACACGCACCGGGTGGCGGGCCGCGCCATGGTGGTGGCCGGGCTGCTGGGGCTGCCGCTGAGCTGGCTGCTGCCGGCAGCTTGGGGGTTTCCGGTGGTGCTGGCGTTGCTGGTAACGGCCACCCTCGGCCCGACGCTGTATTCCTACCGGCTGTGGCGGCAGCGAGCCAACGTGCCCGGCTAAGCCGCGGCCGGAAAATTATGTGATTGACAAGCTGCCTGCGGGGCGCTTACCTTGCAAGGGATGAGTTCCGTACCGCGCCGGCAGCGCTTCTGGCTGCCCCTGCTTGTAATCTTGCTGGCCGGCTGGCTGCCCCTGCCCGCCCGGGCCCAGAACCTGACGTTTCGGACCCTGTCGGCGCAGGTGGGGTTGTCGGAAAACAGCGTGTCTTCCCTGGCCCAGGACCGCGCCGGTTTCCTGTGGATGGGCACCCAGGACGGGCTGAACCGCTACGATGGCGCGTCGTTTCGCGTGTTCCGCGGCGACCCGCAACGGCCCGGCACCTTGCCCAGCAACTTTATCCAAGACATTGCCGCCGACCCGCGCGGCGGCGTGTGGGTGGGCTCGGGCGGCGGCGGGCTGTCCTACTACAACCCGTTGACGGAATCTTTCGACAACTACCGGGAGGGCGACATTGCCGACGGGTTCGTGTGGGCAGTATTTTGCGACCGGCAGGGCCGGGTGTGGGCCGGCTCCGAAACGGCCCTCAACCTGTTTGACCCCAAAACCAAGCGCGTGCGGCAGTTTCGCCACGTGCAGTCGGTGAGCGGCAACGTGCACCGCAACTCCATCCGCACCATCACCCAAACCTCGGACGGCCGCGTGTGGGTGGGCACCGGCGAGGGCCGCATCAGCGCCGTCGACTTGCAAACGGGTACGCTCGTGCCCCTGGCCGACTGGGCCCCCGGCAGCGCCATCAAGGACCTGGCCGCTACGCCCCGCGGCGGGCTGTGGGTGGCCGCCGCCGACGGTGGCGGGCTGTGCTTCATCGACCTGAACACCAACCAGAAAACCCACTTCCGGCACGAGCCCAGCCGTGTGGGCAGCCTGCCCAGCAACGAAATCAACGCCGTGCTGGTGGATCAGCAGGAGCGCGTGTGGGTGGGCACTTCCCGGGGCCTGTGCCGCTACGATGCCGCCGCCAATTTCTTTACCGTGTGGCAGCACCAGCCCAACCAGCGCAGCCTGCCCGCCGACAAGGTGGTCAGCCTGTTTCAGGACCGCTCGGGGCTGCTCTGGGCCGGTACCGACCAGGGCGTGGCCAGCTTCGAGCCCCGGCCCAACGCCTTTACCCAGCCCATTCCGGTGCGCTTCACCGGTCCGGTGTGGGCCATTGCCCAGGACGCGGCCCAGAACCTGTGGGTGGGCTCCGAAACCAACGGGCTGATCCGCCACGACCCGCTGACGGGCCGCCTGACCACTTACCGCGCCAATCCCGCCGACCCGCAGGCCCTGCCCGAGGACTTCATCCGGGCCGTGCTGCCAGACCGCGCCGGCCGCATCTGGGTGGGCACGCGCAGCAAGGGCCTGACCTACCTCGACCCGGCCACCGGGCGCTTCCGCCGCTTCCGCCACAACCCCGCCGACCCCACCAGCCTCTCCGACGACAACGTGCGCTGCGTGTACCAGGACCGGCAGGGGCGCATTTGGGTGGGCACCGAGGGCGGGTTGAACCTGATCGATCCGGTGAGCGGCCGCTGCGCCGTGTACCGCCACAACCCGCTCGACTCGCTCAGCATCAGCAGCAACTACGTGCGCTGCGTGTACCAGGACCGGCGTGGCCGCCTCTGGATTGGCGTGGGCGGGGGCGGGCTCAGCCAGTTCGACTCGCGCACCGGCCACTGCCGCTCCTTCCGGGCCCGCCGCGACGACCCGCACAGCATCTCGACCGATTTTGTGCGCTGCATGCTCGAGGACGAGCAGGGCCGCCTGTGGCTCGGTACCGAGGGCGGCGGGCTCTCCTGCCTGGTAGACGCCGACAAAGGCCGCTTTGTGAGCTACGGGGAGTCCGACGGGCTGCCCAACAACGTCATCTACGGCATGGCGGCCGACGACCAGGGCCACCTGTGGCTGGCTACCAACAAAGGCATTGCCCGCTTCACGCCGCGCACCAAGGAGTTTCGCACCTACGACTCGCGCGACGGGTTGCCCCAGGACGAGCACAACGCCGGCGCCTACTGGCGCAGCCCCGACGGCCGCCTCTTTTTCGGGGGCGGCAACGGCATTGTGGCTTTTCAGCCCACTGCCGTGCGCTTCAACGCCGTGCCCCCGCCCGTGGTGCTGACGGGCTTCCGCAAGTTCAACCGGTGGGCCACCCTCGACACCAGCATCACGGCCAGCCGGGTGGTCACCATTCACCCGCGCGACAATTTCTTCTCCATTGAGTTTGCGGCCCTGAACTACCGGCTGTCCGACAAAAACCGCTTTGCCTACAAGCTGGAGAACTTCAACGACAAGTGGATTGACGCGGGCACGCAGCGGCAGGCCACCTACACCAACCTTGACCCGGGCACCTACATCTTCCGGGTGCGGGCCGCCAACAACGACGGCGTGTGGAACAACGAGGGCGCCTCGCTGCGCCTGGTGGTGGAGCCGCCGTGGTACCAAACGTGGTGGTTCCGTATCCTGGCCAGCTGGCTGGTATTCGGGTTGCTCTTCTTGGCCTACCGCGTGCGCGTGAGCCAGCTGCTGGCCCTGGAGCGCGTGCGCCACAACATTGCCCGCGACCTGCACGACGACATGGGCTCCACGCTCTCCTCCATCAGCATCCTGAGCCAGCTGGCGCGCACCCACCAGCAACGCGGCAACGCGGAGCAGTCCTCGCAGCTGCTGGAGCAAATCGGCGACTCCTCCCGCCGCATGCTCGACAGCATGGACGACATCGTGTGGGCCATCAACCCCGCGCACGACTCCATGGAGTCCGTCACCTCGCGCATGCGCTCCTTCGCCTCCGACGTGCTCGAAGCCCGCGGCATCGACTTCATTTTCAAGGTGGCGCCCGAAGTCACCGAGCACCGCCTGCCCATGCGCGCCCGGCGGGAGTTTTTCCTGATGTTCAAGGAGGCCGTCAACAACCTGGCGAAGTACTCCAAGGCCGAATTTGCCCGCATCACCCTCGACTACGACAACCGCAGCCTGGTGCTGCGCGTGCAGGACGACGGCGTGGGCTTCGACCCCAAAGCCCCGGCCCAAGGCGGCGGCAACGGCATGACCAACATGCGCAGCCGCGCCGCCGCCATCAAAGCCCAACTCACCATCGACACCGCGCCCGGCGAGGGCACCCGGCTGGAGCTGCGCGTGCCGCTGAAATAGGGCGTATCCGCGCCGGTCGAACCGTGGCTGGTCGTGCTGCATACGTGCAGCGCCGCGGCTGCTACGGCCTCACATCATTATGCGACAGCGCCGCGCGTGCGCGTGCTGTACCTTCGCAGCATTCTGATTCGCACTCCTTTACCACCGTTCATTGCCCATGGAAACCGCCGACACCCGCGTCCTGATTTACGAAGACAACCCTGACCTGCGCCTGAGCCTGAGCCACTTGCTGGGCGGCACGCCGGGCCTGGAGCTGGTGGGCGCCCTGGGCAACTGCCAGCAGGTCGAAACCGATATTCCGCGCCTCAAGCCCGACGTGGTGCTCATGGACATCGACATGCCCGGCATCAACGGCATCGAGGGCCTGAAGCGCATCAAGGCCAACTCGCCCAAGGTGAGCGTGGTGATGCTCACTGTGTTTGAGGACAACGACCGGGTGTTCCAGGCCGTGTGCGCCGGCGCCGACGGCTACCTGCTCAAGAAAACCCCGCCCGCCAAGCTGCTCGACGCCATCGGCGAAGTGCGGGCCGGCGGCGCCCCCATGACGCCCGCCATTGCCCGGCAGGTGCTGCGCCTGTTTCCCAAGCCCGTGGCCCCGCGCCAGCAGGAAGACTCGCCGGCCAACCTCAGCGCCCGGGAGCAGGAAATCCTCGGCCTGCTGGTGGAAGGCTACAGCTACAAAATGATTGCCCACGACCGCGGCATCTCGCTCGATACGGTTCGTTCGCACATCAAGAAAATCTACGAGAAGCTGCACGTGCGCTCCATGACGGAAGCCGTGAGCAAGGCCCTGCGCCAAGGCCTGACCTAATAGACCGCAGCGCATCCGCGGATAAACCGCGCTTTTTTTCGCCCGAAAATGGTCTTAGCCGGCGGTAGTGGGCGCCTCACATTGGGTATCACATCATCATGTGATTGACCGGCGCCGGCCGATTGCCGAATTTGTTGACGAGCCCTCCCCCTGCGGGATTCGGCTGATATGCTCCACTCTTCACCGCCGTCCGCTCATGTCTGCGAAATCCCGTCGGCAGCTGCTGATTTCCATGCTGGGCCTGTGGCTTACCGGCAGCCCGGCCCTGGCGTAGCGCGGCGCAGCCGCGTTTTTCGCCCGACACACCTATTGCCTTTCCGGTAGCAGCGGCCGCGGCCGAGCTGAAGCATACCACGAGTGCGCCCGACTGATATTGGATCAGCCGGGCGTATTTCTTGGGGGCGGCGGGCCGCGGCGCGCCAAAACAAACGGCCCCGGCTTGGCGTTTGCCCCGGTGGTGGCCTATCTTCGTTACCGACCCTCCGCCCGGCGTGCCCATGCAACTGCTCCGTAACCTCAAGCTGACCGACGTTTTCGTACTCGACATCGAGACGGTGCCCTGCGTAGGCTGCCACGAGGAGCTGGACGACATGCTGCGCCACCTCTGGGAACACAAGGCCCAGAGCCTGCGCCGGCAGCAGGGCTTCCCGACCTGGGGCGCCGAGGAAATCGAGCCCATGCCCGACCGGCTGTCGGCGGCAGCTCTGTTTGCCCAGGCCGGTATCTATGCCGAGTTCGGGCGGGTCATCTGCATCTCGGTTGGCTACTTCTACTACGACGCCCTGGAGCAGCTGCGCTTCAAGGTGAAAAGCTTTGCCGGCGACGACGAGGCGGAGCTGCTGCAGGACTTCGTGCGTGCCCTCAGCAAGCGGCCCAACTTTACTCTCTGCGCCCACAACGGCAAAGAGTTCGATTTCCCTTACCTCTCGCGCCGCATGCTCATCAACGGCGTGCAGCTGCCCCCGCAGCTCGACGTGGCCGGCAAAAAGCCCTGGGAAATCAACCACCTCGACACCATGGAGCTGTGGAAGTTCGGGGACCGGAAATCCTTTACTTCGCTGGCCCTGCTGGCCGCTATGTTCGGTATTCCCACGCCCAAGGACGACATCAACGGCGCCGACGTGGCCCGCGTGTACTACGAGGACCGGGATTTGCCGCGCATCGTGAAGTATTGCCAGAAAGACATCATCACCACCGCCCGTCTGCTGCTCAAGTTCCGCGGCGACGAGCCCTTCGACGACGACGCGGTGGTGTACGCCGACCAGCCCGCGCCGATGATGGTTCTGCGCGGGGCCTAGGGCTGCTAGGCGGTGGGCATGCCGACGCCAGTGCGGCGGGGCAAGGTGCTTGATAGTAACAAGCGGCAGTGATGCCGCTTTTTTTGTGCTTGGTAAGTATCAATCAGAAGTCTTTATTTGAAATATGTTAATAATTATTTGTATTATTATTTATGTTGTAACGTGTAAACCCTACAGTCATGGCGCAGAATGTGTTGGAGGAAGTGTCGGCTTGTTTCACGGCTCCGGCCGTCAGCCAAGCCAGTGCGGTGGTGGGTGAGAGCGAAGCCAATGTGCGCAAAGCCCTGCCCAAGGTAGTGCCGCTGGTGCTCAGTAGCCTGATTAAGCTCACCGAGCAAGTAGGCGGCACGGACGTCGTCTGGCTCATGGCCCGCGACGCGCACGAAGCCGGTACCCGCGCCGACGTGCTGGCGGCGCAGGCGCCCAAAGGGCAGGAGCTCATGCGCGCCCTGCTTACCGACCACTACAGCGGCCGTATCGCCTCGGTGGCTTCCGAAAGCGGCATCCGGACCGAATCCGTGGAAGGTCTGCTAGGGCTGGCAGCGCCCGTGATGCTCGGCGTACTGGGCGAACATGCCGCCGCCGACCACCTCGACGCTTCGGCGCTGGGCCGCTGGCTACAAAGCCAGCGCAGCAGCGTGACGGGCCTGCTGCTGGCCGATGCGGCGGCTACCAAAAGCGGCAATGGACACAGCCACGGACCCGAGCCGGCCGTGGTGGCGCATCCCCACGCAGCGCCGCTGCCCGCGTACGACGACACCGGCCGCCCCGACCGCCGGCTGCTGCAATGGCTGCTGCCGGCCCTGGTCGTTCTGGGGGCGCTGGTGGTGGGCTATTGGTTGGGGACAGGCGGCGCCCCGCGGCCGGCGGCCCCCGGCTCCCCGGCCCTGGCTAGTGCGGCGCCGGCCAGCATCAGCACGAGCCAGTCGGAACCGGCAGCGGCAACGGCTGCGGCCGCAGAAGCGCCCGTCACGGCCATCAGCGGCCGCTACGACGCCGGCACCGAAAACTACATTTACGACACCGGCCGGCCGGTGCGGCTGACGCTGGTCGACGGCACAATGCTGACGGTGGGGACCAACTCCACCGAAAACAAGCTCTACACCTTCCTGGCCGACGCCACCCAGCAAGTAGACCCGGTAAACCGCACCAAGGGCTGGATCAACTTCGACCGCGTGTACTTCGACGCCCGCAAAGCCACGCTCACCGACGAATCGACGGCGCAGCTGGGCAACGTGGCCAGCATCCTGAAAAGCTTCCCCACGGCGCACGTCAAAATCGGCGGCTACACCGACAGCACCGGCTACTTTAAGGACAACCTGCGCCTGAGCGAGCAGCGGGCCACGGCGGCCATGGCGGCACTGGTCGACATGGGCATCAGCGCCAACCGCATCGAGGCCAAGGGCTACGGGCAGAAGCACAACGTGGCCAGCAACGAAACGCCGGTGGGCCGGGCGCTCAACCGGCGCATCAGCGTGCGCGTGACGCAGAAATAAGCCGGGTAATAGACAACCCGAAGGGGTGGGAGTCGTTGAATTTTCACATTCGCTCTTTCCTTTCACGCTTGCCTAGCCCTTCTAAAGCCATGAGCCAAAACATCATTGACGAAGTGCGGAGTTATTTCTCCGATGGCGTAGTGCAACAAACCAGCACGGCGCTGGGCGAAGACAGCAGCCGCATCCGTTCGGCGCTGATGGGGCTTGCGCCTCTGGTGTTGGGCGGCGTGCTGCGCCGCGCCGAGCAGCCCGGCGGTTCGGCGGAGGTGTTTGACATGGCGCAGCAGGCTCATTCCAGTGGCCTGCTCGACCAAGTAGGCAACCTACTCACCGGTGACGGCGGCGGGTGGGCCAGCCGCGGCACCGAGTTTTTGCGCTCATCCCTGGGCGCCCAGTACCAGCCCGCTACCGAGACCATTGCCACCGGCAGCGGCGCCAACAGCGGCATCGTGAGCCGGCTGGCTGGCGTGGCGGTGCCCGTGGTGCTGGGGCTGCTCGGCCGGCACGCAGCGCAAAACAACCTCGACGCCAGTGGCCTGAGCAGCTGGCTGACTTCGCAGCGCGCCTCGATCCTTGGGGCCCTGCCGTTCGGCCTGGGCAGCTTGCTCGGGGGCGTAGGCGGAGCCGCCAGCGTCGCTGGCGCCGTGCGCGACACCGGCTACGCCGCCCGCAGCGTAGCCACCGAAACCGCCCCCGCCGCGGTGCGCGCCAGCCGCCCGTGGTGGCCCTGGTTGCTCTTGCTGCTGCTCGGGGCCGGCCTGCTCTACTACCTGTTCGGGCGCAACCGAGCAGAAGAACCCACCACCGCGACGACCACCACTACCGTGGACACGACCACGACGGCGGCCGCGCCGGTGCCGGCGGCTCCCACCGGCCGCTACGACGAGGCCACCGGCAACTACATCTACGACACCGGCGCCAACACCGACGTGAAGCTGCCCGACGGCACGGTGCTCCAGGTGGGCAGCAACTCGACGGAAGCCCGCTTGTTCAATTTCCTGAACGACGCCAGCCAGACCGTGAGCGACGACAAAACCCAGGGCTGGATGAGTCTTGACCGGGTGTATTTCGACACCGGCAAGGCCACGCTCACGGCGGCGTCGCAGCAGCAGCTGCAAAACATTGCCGCCATACTGAAGGCCTTCCCGAACGCGGCCATCAAGCTCGGCGGCTACACCGACAACCAAGGCCGTGCCGACGCCAACTTGACCCTGAGCGCCGACCGGGCCAACGCCGCCCGCAAGGCCGTCATGACCAACGGCATCGACGCGGGCCGCGTAGCTGCCGAGGGCTACGGGCAGGAGCACCCGCTGGCCTCCAACGACACGCCCGAAGGCCGCGCGCAAAACCGTCGGGTCGACGTGCGCGTGACGAAAAAGTAACCGTCCGCGGTCTGCTACGATAACTCACTTCAAACAGCGCCTGCCGGAGTACAGCTCTCCGGCAGGCGCTGTCGCCTTTCTGGCGTGCGGCTATGCCTAGCTGATTTAAAGACGGTTATCTTCCTGGCATGAAGATGCTTCTCACTGTGTCGACCTGGGTGCTGGCGGGGCAGGTAGCCGCGGCCCAAACCCCGGCGCCCGACATCATCCTGACGGGCGGCAAGGTCTTCACCGCCGACGCCCGGCAGCCCTACGCCGAGGCCGTGGCCGTGCGCGGGGAGCGGGTGGTAGCCGTGGGCACCACCGCGGCCATCAGCCGGCTGGCCGGACCGCGCACCCGGCGCATCGAGTTGCGGGGGCGCACCGTGGTGCCGGGCTTCAACGACGCCCACGACCACCTGCCGCACACCGTGCCCACCGGCCGGCACTTCGCCTTTCCGGCCGCGCCGCTGGTGCCGGGGCCCGGGCCGCAGCAAGTGCTCGATACCCTGGCTCGGCTGGTGCAGCGCACGCCGGCCGGTACCTGGTTGCAGGGCGACATCGGCTTGCTGGCGCTAACGGACCCTGCGTTTCGGCGCGCGGCGCTGGACCGCGTCGCGCCCGAACACCCGGTCATGCTCAAACCACCGTGGGGCCACGGCAATATTCTCAACTCGAAGGCCCTGCAGCTGCTCGGCATCCCGGACGATGCCCCCGACCCGGTGGGCGGCCGTTACGAGCGGCTGCCGGGCACCCAGCGGCTCAGCGGTCTGCTCTCCGAGTACGCCGACTGGAACGCTCGCCGGCAGTGGCACGCCACCCTGCCCGACGCCGACTGGGCGCGGGAACTGCAGCAGTACGGCGCCGAAGCATTGGCGCTGGGCATTACCAGCGTACAGGACATGGCCGGCGAGCTGCCGCCCGCTCAGATGCTGCGGGTGGTGCAAGCCGCCAAACTACCCCTGCGGCACCGCATCATGCCGCTGCCCATGACCACCGCGGCCGGCATCCGCTACGAGGAGTGGAGCGGCGTGAGCCCGCAGCCGGCGTCGCTAACCCGGGTAACGGGCCGCAAGTACATCCTGGACGCTACGCCCCTGGAAGGCGGCGCGCTGATGCGCAAGCCCTACCCGGGCCGGCCGGGCTGGTACGGTCGCCTGAACTTTCCCCTCGACACCGTGCGGCGGATGCTGCGCCGGGCCCTGACCGGCCCCGAGCCGCTGATGCTGCACGTGTCGGGCGACAGCACGGCCAAGCTGGTGCTGACGCTGATGAGCGAGCTGGCCGACGACGCCACCTGGCGGCGCAAGCGGGTGCGCTTCGAGCACGGCGACGGGCTGGCGGCCGATTTGCAGCCGCGGGCCAAGGCGCTGGGCATCGTGGTGGTGCAGAATCCCTCGCACTTTATCAACCCGGCCCTGAGCGGCGCGCCCAACGGTATTGCCTTTGTGCCGCCGTTTCGCTCGCTGCTGGCGGCCGGCATCCCCTTTGCCCTGGGCTCCGACGGGCCGATGAATCCGTTTCTGAACATCATGTTCGCCACCACCCTGGCCGACCCCAAGGAGGCGTTGACCCGGGAGCAGGCCGTGACGGCCTACACCGCCGGCTCGGCCTACGCCGAGTTTGCCGAGCAGGACAAAGGCACCCTTGCGCCCGGCAAGCTAGCCGACCTGGCGGTGCTGTCCCAGGATATTTTCACCGTGCCCGCGCCTGCCCTACCCGGCACCGTCAGCGAGCTGACCATGGTGGGTGGGAAGGTGGTATACGAAACCAAGGCCACCGGCAAACACTGACGTTCGGGCAAGGCCCAGAAACAACAAGAGCGGCCCGAGAGCCGCTCTTGTTGTTTAATCGGAATGCTGTTACTGCTGCGCGTTCAGCACGCCGTCGAGCAGGCCGGGCAGCACACCCAGCAGCACCGTCAGGCCCATCAGCACCACCAGCACGGCCGATTGCAGCAGCGTCACGGGCACCGGGGCTTCGGCGCCTTCTTCGGCCGGCTTCATGTACATGGCAATGATGGGGCGCAGGTAGTAGTAGATACCGATGGCCGACATCACCACGGCAAACACGATCAGGCCGATGTAGTGTTCTTGGGCGGCGGCGTTGAACAGCTGGAACTTGCCGAAGAAGCCCGCCGTCAGCGGAATGCCGGCCAACGACAGCATGGAAATGGTCATGGCCAGGGCCAGCAGCGGGTTGGTGCGGGCCAGGCCGTTGAGGCCGTCGTAATCTTCGCGCTGGCGCTGGTTGTATACCAGCTGCAGCACGCCGAAGGCGGCCACCGTGGCCAGCGAGTAAGCCAGCGAGTAGAAGAAAATGGCCGAGGCCGACAGCGCGCCGGTGCGCAGGGCCACCAGGGCCAGCAGCAGGTAGCCCGCGTGCGAGATGCTGGAGTAGGCCAGCATGCGCTTGGCGCTTTTCTGAGCTACCGCGCCCACGTTGCCGATGAGCAGGGTCAGCACAAGCATGGTGGTGAGCGTGGGCAGCCAGAACGGAATGGTGTCGCCACCGAAGGCCACCACCAGCAGCTTGAAGAAGCCCGCCACGCCGGCCGTTTTCACCACCGTGCTCATGAAGCCGGTGAAAACCGTCGGGGCGCCTTCGTACACGTCGGGCGTCCAGAAGTGGAAGGGCGCGGCCGAAATCTTGAAGCCGATGCCGATGAGCATGAGCAGGATGCCGATGTACATCATCGGGGTCAGCGTGGCGTCGGCGGCGGGTAGGGCGCGGATGGCGGTGCCCATCTGCGTCAGGTCGAAGGTGCCGGTGGCGCCGTAGAGCAGGGCCACGCCGAACAGCAGGATGCCGGTGGCGAAGGAGCCCATCAGAAAGTACTTCAGGGCCGCTTCGTTGGAGCGCAGGTTGCTCTTATCCGAGCCGGCCAGCACGTACATGGCAATGCTGAGCGTCTCGATGCCGAGGAACAGGATCAGGATGTTGGTGTAGCTCACCATCATGATGGCGCCCACCAGCGAAAACAGGATGATGCTGTAGAATTCGGCCAGATTGGGGTTGTCGTCCTGCACGAACTTTTGCGAGAAGGGCAGCAGCAGCAGGGCCGTCAGCACGATGACGCCGGTGAAGACGCGGGCGTACTGGTCGAACTGCAGCATGCTGCGTAGGTAATCGACGCGGGCCCACTCGGCTATGGCCGCCGAGCTGTTGTCGACGTCGAAGATGTTGATGGCCAGCACGGCGGCCAGCACCAGCATCACCGCCGGCAGAATGGCGCGGTTGGAGCGCAGGAAGCCCAGGAACAGATTGGCCAGCCCGGAAACGGAAAGCAGAATAATCGAGAGCATGGGGCGGGAGGCTTAGCGGTTGATGAGCACCAGCAGCTTGTTCACGGCCGGCTCCGAAATGTGCATGAACGTGCCCGGGAACAGCCCGATCCAGAACACCATCACGACCAGCGGCACCAGCACGGCCAGCTCGGCGCCCGTCAGGTCGCGGATGACGGCGCTGAACGAGGAATCCGGGCCCAGCATCACGCGCTGGAACATACGCAGCAGGTACACCGCGCCGAACACGATGGTCAGGCCCGCTACGGCGCCCAGCCAGGGGTTGAACTGGTACACGCCCATCAGCAGCAGGAACTCGCCCACGAAGCCGTTGGTGAGCGGCAGGGCCACGGTGCCGAGCAGAATCACGAGGAAGGTCACCGACAGCAGCGGCGTGGCGCGCGTCAGGCCGCCCAGCTCCGGAATCTGCCGGGTGCCGGTGCGCCGCTCAATGATGTCGGCAATGAAGAACATGCCGACCACGTTCACGCCGTGGGCCAGCATCTGAATCACGGTGCCCTGCAGGCCCACGGCCGTCAGCGAGAACATGCCGGCAATCATCAGGCCCACGTGGGACAGCGAGGAAAAGGCAATCAGGCGCTTCATGTCGCGCTGGCGGATGGCAATGAGGGCGCCGTAGATGACGCCGATAACGGCCAGCACCATAATCAGCCCCACCCAGCGGCTCACGCCCAAGGGCACGACGGGCATCAGCCAGCGCAGCGTGCCGTAGATACCCATCTTGAGCATGATGCCCGAGAGCAGCATGGTGGCCGGGGCCGGGGCTTCGGCGTAGGTGTCGGGCTGCCAAGAGTGCAGCGGAAACAGCGGCATCTTGATGGCAAAAGCCGCGAAGATGAGCAGGAACACCCAGGACTGCTCCTCGGTGCTCAGGTTCAGGTTGTAGAACGCGGAGAGGTCGGAGCTGCGGGCGGCGCCGGTGGCCCCGGTCATGTAGTACAGGTACACGAAGCCGGCCAGCATCAGCAGCGAGCCGACCACGGTGTAGATGAAGAACTTCAGCGTGACTTGCACGCGCCGCTCCCCGCCCCACACGCCGGCCAGGAAGTAAATCGGAATCAGGGCCACTTCCCAGAAGAAGTAGAACACGAAGGCGTCGAGGGCCACGAACACCCCGATCAGGCCGCTCTGCATGAACAGCACCAGGGCGTAGAACACCGAGGGGTTTTCGTACTCGTGGCGAAACGAGGCCAGCAGAATCAGCGGCACCAGAAAGGCCGTGAGCAGCACCAGCAGCAGGCTCAGCCCATCCATCCCGATGTGGAAATGGATGCCGGCCGAGGCCAGCCAAGCGTAGTCCAGCTCGAAGTGCGGCAGGGAGTAGTCAGTCTGGAACTGGAAGGCCGCGTAAATGGCCAGCACCAGCTCGACCAGCGAAGCACCAAAGGCCAGCGCCCGCGCCGCGGAACCGCGCACGAAGTGCAGCAGCAGGGCGGCGGCCACGGGCCAGATAAGCAGAAGGGCAGTCAGCATTTTGTCTCAGAAAGCGGCGGCGCGGCGTAAGCTCGTGGCACCACTGGGTTTAGGCTGCAAGTATCTTCTCGGGGTAAAACGACGTGGTGCTCCGACGTTGGGGTCGGGGCACCACGCGTTTTAGAACTTCATGAAATTCAGCGCCAACACCACCACGATGCCGATAACCATCAGCAGCAGGTAGGTTTCCACGCGGCCGGTCTGCAGGCTGCCCAGCAGCTTGGAGCCGCCGAACACGCCGCGGCCCACGCCGTTGACGCCCGCGTCCACCACGCGCTTCTCCACGAAGTCGTGCAGACCGCGCGAGAGGAACATGGAGGGCTTCACGAACAGCGTGTTGTACAGCTCGTCGACGTAGTATTTGTGGTAGACCAGGTTTTCGAGGAAGCCGCGCTGCGAAGCATCGTCGGCCGGGCGCACCCGGCGGCTCACGTACTGCACGTAGGCGAAGACGATGCCCAGCACACCGGCCGCTACCGACAGGCCGATGAGCATGTATTCGGTGGCGTGGTCGATTTCAGCGCCGAACGCTTCGGGGTTGGTTTGCTTGGAGTAGGCGAAGAGCGGGGCGAGGAAGTCAGCCAGGTAGCCTTTGCCAAGCACCAGCGGGGCGTTCATGAAGCCGCCCACGGCCGCCAGAATAGCCAGGACGATGAGCGGCAGCGTCATGGTGGCCGGCGACTCGTGCAGGTGGTGCTTCTGCTCCTCCGTGCCGCGGAACTCGCCGAAGAAGGTCAGGAACAGCAGGCGGAACATGTAGAAGGCCGTCAGGAAGGCCGTCAGCAAGCCGATGCCGTACAGAATCTTGTTGTGCTCGAAGGCGTGGGTCAGGATTTCGTCCTTGGAGAAGAAACCCGAGAAGGGCGGGATGCCGGCAATGGCCAGGCAGCCGATGAGGAAGGTCAGGAAGGTAATCGGCAGGGCCTTGCGCAGGCCGCCCATGTTGCGGATGTCCTGCTCGTTGCTCATGGCGTGAATCACCGAGCCGGCGCCGAGGAACATCAGGGCCTTGAAGAAAGCGTGGGTGAGTACGTGGAACAGCGAGGAGGTGTAGCCCATCACGCCCAGGGCCAGGAACATGTAGCCCAGCTGCGAAACGGTGGAGTAGGCCAAGACCTTCTTGATGTCGTTCTGGGCGAGGCCGATGGTGGCGGCAAACAGGGCCGTCAGCCCGCCAATCCAGGCTACCACGTTCAGCGTGTCGGGCGAGAGGGTGTAGAGAATGTTGGAGCGCAGCACCATGTAGATGCCGGCCGTCACCATCGTCGCGGCGTGAATCAGGGCCGATACCGGCGTGGGGCCGGCCATGGCGTCGGGCAGCCAGGTGTAGAGCGGCAGCTGGGCCGACTTACCCATCGCGCCGACGAACAGCAGCAAGGTGATGACCGTCACGATGGCCACCGTGTAAGGGCCGAACTGCCCGGCGGCGGCTTTCTGGAACACCTCCCCGTACTGCACCGAGTCGAAGGTCTGGTAGATCAGGAAGATACCCAGCAGGAAGCCCAGGTCACCGATGCGGTTGATAATGAAGGCTTTCTTGGCGGCGTTGTTGAACGCGGTGTGCTTGTTCCAGAAGCCGATGAGCAGGTAGGAGCAGAGCCCTACGCCTTCCCAACCGATGAACAGAATCACGTAGTTGGCGCCCATCACCAGCAGCAGCATGGAGAAAACGAACAGGTTCAGGAAGGCGAAAAACTTCCCGACGTTTTCGTCGTGGTGCATGTAGCCGATGCTGTACACGTGGATCAGGAAGCCCACGCCCGTCACCAGCAGCAGCATAATCAGGCTGAGCTGATCGATCTGGTAATCAAACGGAATGTGCAGCGAGCCGACCGAAATCCAGTCGAACAGGTGCACCGTGTAGGGCGTGCCGGTAAACTGCACGAAGTGCATTAGCGACAGCAAAAAGGAGCCCAGCACGGCGAGGCTGCTGATGCCGCCCGCCACCGTGCCCGAAAGCCGGCGGTTGAGCAGGCCGTTGATCAGGAAACCCAGAAACGGCAGCAGCGGAATGAGAACGTAGAGCAGCGGCGAGCCGGTGAAGACGGCGAGGGGCGCTTGTTCAGCCATTAGTGTAAGGTGCTAATGTGATGATAATGTGCTGATATGCTACTATGGAATGCAGTGCCGCTTAGTGCATTAGCACCTCAGCACATTTCCACAGTGGCACATGCAACGCCACTACCACTTGAGCCTGTCGAGCAGGTTGACGTCGGTGTTCTGAATGTTGCGGTAGATCATCACGATAATGCCCAGGCCCACGGCAACTTCCGCGGCGGCTACGGCCATGATGAAAAACACGAAGACCTGCCCATTCGGATCGGCGCGGTAGGCCGAAAATGCCGCGAGCAGGACGTTGACGGCGTTGAGCATCAGCTCCACGCACATGAAAATGATGATGGCATTGCGCCGCGTGAGCACGCCCAACACGCCAATGCTGAACAGAGCAGCGGCGAAGAAGACGTAGTGTTGGAGCGGAACGGTGCGAATGACTTCCGGTATCGTCGATTCCATTCAGGACGGGGTAACGGCGGAAAAAAGCCCACAACATACTGGGGCCAATTAGCGGGCAAAGGTAGCCCGAAACTTGGGAAAACCACGCGGAAAACTGGCCTTATTGTCCGGCTGCCGCCCCGTCTTGCCTATGGCAAATGCGCAAACAAGCGTTCGGCTAGCAGTCGGCGCAAACGGCTGCCCCGGCTCACCCCGCCGTCATTGCAGGGAGCGGCCGAAGCAATCTTTCCTCACGCGGCTTGCCTGCTCTACAGGCACAGATGCGAAACGCTGCTGCCCGAAACTTGCGTTGGCAAGCTCAGGCCGTGTTTTCGGGTCGTAAGCAGTGTGCCGGCATTGCTACTAAAGGAAGGATTGCTTCGGCTGCGCCTCGCAATGACAGCCAGTGCTGATGGCCGCACCGGCCAAAGTGTGCCTTGACCACCTTCCCAAAAATTTTCTATTCCGGGTAAAGTAATTTTCCGGCGCCTGCGTCCTCCCTAGCAGAATGGAACAGGCCTTGACCATACTTCCCACCAGCGCGGCCATGACCGAGCAAAACGACCGGCTGCAGCAGGCCGTGCGCGAGCAGCGCGGCAAGCTGCTCTCGTTCATCCGCCGCCGCATCCCCGACGAGGACGATGCCGAAGACGTACTGCAGGACGTCTTCTACGAGCTGGTGCAAACCTACCGCCTCGTCAAGCCCGTGGAGCAGATGGCCGCCTGGCTGTTCCGCGTGGCTCGCAACAAGATCATCGACCGGTACCGCCGCCCCAAAACCGCCTCCCTGGAGGACGCGGCCGCCTACCACTCCGCCGCCGATTCCGACGAGCCCCTGCTGCTGGCCGACATCCTGCCCGCCCCGGACGACTCCACCGAAACGGCCATGGCCCGCGAAACCATCATGGAAGCCATCCTGGATGCATTGGAGGAGCTACCCGCCGCTCAGCGTGAGGTGTTCGTCTGGCACGAGTTCGAGGGCAAGACCTTCAAGCAGATGGCCGAGGAAACCGGTGTGCCGCTCAAAACCCTGATTTCGCGCAAACACTACGCCGTGCAGCAACTGCGCGTGAAGCTGCAAGCCTTGTACGACGACCTTTTTCTGGATTAGGAATGCATGTGGGCGAAATGTGAGCAAGGTGTTCGATTAATCGGCACAACCTGATTTTCCACATTTTCACATTACCCACATTCCTGCACCTTCCCCTTCATTTCCCACACTCGCACATTCACTTCATCATGGACCGCAAATTCTGGTTTCTCCGCGGCCTGCGCATCATACTCGCCGTTGCTTTTTTCGTCGCCCTGGCCGGCTTCGTGGTCATGTCGCTCTGGAATTGGCTAATGCCCTACCTGTTCCACTTGCCCACGGTTTCCTTTGCCCAGGCCTTGGGCCTGTTTATCCTCAGCAAGCTGCTGCTCGGCGGCTTCCGCGGCGGCCCCGGCGCCGCTTGGAAGGCCAAAGCCCAGCAGCACTGGCGCCAGAAAATGGCCAGCCGCATGCAAGGCATGAGTGAGGAAGAGCGGGAGAAGTTCCGCCAACGGATGCGCAACTGCGGCCCCTGGGGCCGCATGGCCGAAGCGCGCCAAGCGGCGCCGCCTACCGCCACTGCCGACTAAACGCCAACGCGGCCCCCAAGCAATTGGGGGCCGCGTTGGCGTTTAGTCGGGTGCGCAGCCGCTACGGGCAGCCCCTAGCGAAATATCAGCAGCTTGGCATCGGCTAGGCAGCGGAGCGCGTGTGGGGCTGCCGCCGGAATGATGAGGTAGTCGCCGGCTTCGAGCAGGGTGGTGGTGCCGTCCAGCGCGAGTTCTAGGCGGCCGGCCAAGCAGGTTACCAGTACCTCCTCGGCCGAGTGGTGCGTGGGCATCAGTTCCCCGGCGCGGAAGGTTTTGTAGAGCACTTTTTGCCCATTGCGGCTGAAGAGTACCAAGCCTTTTTGCTCGCCAACGGGCGTATGGTGGCCGGCCAGCAGGCTGCCGCTTTGGGTGGGAGAGGGGTTCATGCGTTTCGCGTTCAACAGGTGAATGATGCAGGCGAAAGTCGCACAAGCAGCGGTCCGGTCAGCTGAATACAATCACCCGCTGCGCTGACGATTATCAGCCCGCCGCGCGAAGAAATGGTCCTATAAAAAACGAGCGTGGCGCCCGACAACTGGGCGCCACGCTCGTTTGACAAAGGGTCGGTTGCTTAGAAGTGTCGCTCCCCGGCTTCGCGCTTGCCCAGCATCACCGAGCCCACCATGGCTACCAAGAACAGCACCGAGGCCAGTTCGAAGGGCAACAGGTACTGCTGGTAGAGCACCAGGCCCAGACGGTTGACCATGCCAATCTGCGAATCGAAGGTATCCAGGTCGGCCCCGGTGGGGTTTACGTTGCGCAGCGCGGCAATGAGCACCAGCAGCAGCAGGCCACCGGCAATGGCGCCGGCCACCTTCGCCAGCGCCGATTTGTTGGGCTCCGTGTCGGCGTTCAGGTTCAGGAACATCACCACGAAGAGGAACAGCACCATGATGGCGCCGGCGTACACGATGATGTTGACGGCGGCCAGGAACTGCGCGTTCAGCAGCAGATAGTGCCCCGAAATGGCGAAGAACGTGAGCACCAAGAAGAGCACCGAGTGCATCGGGTTTTTGGCAAACACCACGCCCAGGGCTGCCAGCAGCGCAACGAACGTCAGGAAATAGAAGAGGGACATGAGACTTTGATGGTCAAATGGTCAAATGGCTTCGTTGGCAAATGGCGGTACTCGAACGACCAGCCGTTTGGCAGCTCGGCTATTTGGCAATTACTCAATGCCAGCCATGCGGCGGGCCAGGGCTTCGGCTTGCTCGGCGGTAAGCTGAATGCCGCGCTTCGAGCGGGCGTTCGGGTCGACGGGTTCCACCAGGCGGTCCTTGCCGTAGATGAACTCGTCGCGCTCGAAACGGGGCGGGGCCATCTTGTCGGCCTGTAGATAGATGGCTGCTTTGGGGCAGGCTTCCTCGCAGAGGCCGCAGAAGATGCAGCGCAACATGTTGATTTCGTAGCTGACGGCGTACTTCTCCTCGCGGTAGAGGTTCTGCTCACCCTTTTTCCGCTCACCGGCTACCATGGTAATGGCTTCGGCCGGGCAGGCCACGGCGCAGAGGCCGCAGGCCGTGCACCGCTCCCGGCCGGCTTCGTCGCGCTTGAGCACGTGCAGGCCGCGGAACGTCGGCGCAATAGGGCGCAGCTCCTCGGGGTAACGGATGGTGGCTTTTTTCGAGAAGAAGTGCTTGAGCGTGATGCCCATGCCCGTGAGAATGGCCGGCAGGTAAGCCCGCTCCGCCAGGGTCATCGGCTTCTTTTCGAGGTGCTTGGATCTATTAGTCAGTTTCATCGGGAGGTCGAATGTAGCGCGAACTGGCAGGTCGCGTATTTCGGGCGGTTGTCGTTGAACAACAATTGCGTGCTAGAGGCGCGAAGGCAAACTTCGCGGTAGGGCCGTATTAGCGGCGCGCTACCGTGCGAACTTCCGTAGGCACAGCCTCTTTGGATATTTCCCGCTTGGGCTCCTTGCTGCCGAAGAACAGGATGAAGGCACCCGTCAGCAGGATGTTCAGGATGGCAATGGGGAAGAGCATGGTCCAGCCCAGGCGCATCAGCTGGTCGTAGCGGAAGCGCGGCAGTGTCCAGCGCACCCACATAAAGAAGAAGATGAAGAAGAAAATCTTCGCGAACAGCACCACCGTGCCGAGGATGGTCACCACGTTGTGGGCAAACAGCTCGCCCTGCGAGGAGGTCAGCGAATTGTAGAGCAGGTGCTCACCCGGGAAGCTGAAGCCACCGAAGTACAGCGTGCTCATCACGGCCGAGGCCACAAACACGTTGATGTACTCAGCGAAGAGGTACAGGCCCATCTTCATCGAGCTATACTCGGTGTGGTAGCCGCCCACCAGTTCGGTTTCGCACTCGGGCAGGTCGAAGGGCGTGCGGTTCGTTTCTGCGAAAGCGCACACGATGAAGATGATGAAGCCCAGCGGCTGGTACACGATGTTCCAGAGGCCGTCGTACTGCTGCAGGGCAATTTCGCGCAGGCTCAGGGTGCCCGTTACCATCAGCAGGGCAATCAGGGCCATGCCCATGGCTAGTTCGTAGCTCACGGCTTGGGCGGCGGCGCGGATGGCACCGAGCAGGGAGAACTTGTTGTTCGAGGCCCAGCCGCCAATCATCAGCCCGTACACGCCCAGCGACACCACGCCGAACACGTAGAGCATGCCGATGTTGACTTCAATGGCCTGCAGGCGCACCACTTCGCCGTTGTTCAGCAGCAGGGTGTTGCCGAAGGGAATAACGGCCGAGGCCATCAGGGCCGTGGTCATGGCCAGGCAGGGCCCGAACACGAACAGGCCGCGGTTGGCGCCGGCGGGGAAGAATTCTTCCTTGGTGAAGAGCTTTACGGCGTCGGCCAGGGGCTGCAGCAGGCCGTAGGGGCCGGCGCGGTCGGGGCCGACGCGGTCCTGCAGAAAGGCCGCCACCACGCGCTCGGCGTAGGTGGAGTAGGTGGCAATCAGCAGCGTAATGCCGAAGACGGCCAGGATGACGAGGCTCTGCCAGGAGATGACGACAGACGTCAGGGCGGAAATATCCATTGGGAGTTGTCAGTTGCGAGTTGTCCGTTGTCAGTCAGCTGCGGAGGTAGTTAGGGGTTTCCCAACCACTCGCAACTGACAACTGACAACTATCTACCTAACTTCAGCGGCGGGTTGTTTTCCAGGTCGCGGACCGAGCTTTCGGGCAGGTCGGCAATGACTTGCGGGTTTACCACCGGCAGTTCGTAGTGGTTAGCCGAGATAACCGAAGTACGCTGAATGTGCGAGGGGCCCTCGATGGTCCAGTCCGAGGTTTCCTTCTTCTCGAAGCGGCAGGTATTGCAAATCCACTCCTTCACCTCGCCGTACTCGTCCTTGCGGGCGGTTACGCGCAGCACGTCCTTGCCCTTGTACCAGAGCACCACGTTGCCCGAGCACTTCGGGTTTTCGCAGTTGCGGTGGGCGTTTACCGGCTTGGTAAACCACACGCGCTGCTTGAAGCGGAAGGTCTTGTCGGTCAGGGCACCCACCGGGCACACGTCGATGACGTTGCCGGAGAAATCCTGGTCGATGATGTTGTCGATGTAGGTGCCAATTTCGGCGGCGTCGCCGCGGCCCAGCACGCCGTGCACGCGGCGCTCGGTCAGCTGGTCGGCCGTGTACACGCAGCGGTAGCACAGGATGCAGCGCGTCATGTGCAGCTGGATGTAGGGGCCGATGTCGATTTTCTCGAAGGTGCGGCGCTCCTCTTCGTAGCGGGTAGTGGCCACGCCGTGCTCGAAGGCAAAGTTCTGCAAATCACACTCGCCGGCCTGGTCGCACACCGGGCAATCGAGCGGGTGGTTGATAAGCAGCATCTCCACGATGCCCTTGCGCACGTCGAGCACCGATTGGTTGGTCGTATTCTCGACCACCATGCCGTCCTGCACCGTGGTGATGCACGAGGGCACCAGCTTGGGCATGGGGCGCGGGTCCTTGGCCGAGCCGGCCGCCACCTTCACCAGGCAGGCGCGGCATTTGCCGCCCGTGCCCTTGATGGGGGTGTAGTAGCACATGGCCGGCGGCACGATGTTGCCCCCAATTTTGCGGGCTGCATTCAGGATAGTGGTACCGTCTGGTACTTCTACCTCAATGCCGTCGAAGGTTATTTTAGCCATTTCTGTGAGAGTCGTTTTTCAGTGCGTCTGCCGTTGGTATTTCGTCTCGTCAGGCCGTCATTCCGAGCGAAGTCGAGGAATCTCGCGTGTTTAGTTCGATAGTAAATTCTTCGTTCAACGAGAAGATTACTACCCGAGCGAGATGTCTCGGCTGCGCTCGACATGACGTTCTTGTAGGTCGAGTCGCGGTAGACGTTCAAAGTTAAGCCTTAGGCGACTACCGCCGCTTTCGACGAGTAGTAGGCGCCGGGGCGGGTGGCTTCGGCGGGGTTGGTCACGTGCCACTCAAACTCGTGGCGGAAGTGGCGCACGGCGGCAGCCACCGGCCAGGCAGCAGCTTCGCCGAGCGGGCAGATGGTGTTGCCCTCGATTTGCTTGGCTACGCTCACCAGCAGGTCGATGTCGTGCATGTGGCCGTGGCCGTGCTCTAGGCGGTGCAGCACCTTCTCCATCCAGCCGGTACCCTCGCGGCAGGGCGAGCATTGCCCGCACGACTCGTGGTGGTAGAAGCGGGAGAAGCTCCAGGTGTTGCGCACGATACAGGTCGTCTCGTCCATGGCAATGAAGCCGCCCGAGCCCAGCATGGTGCCGGTCACGAAGCCACCGTCGGAGAGGGACTCGTAGGTCATCAGGCGGTTTTCACCGGCGGCCGTCTTCAGAATCAGCTCCTTGGGCAGAATCGGCACCGACGAGCCGCCGGCTACCACAGCCTTCAGGTCGCGGCCCTTCCAGATACCGCCGCAGTACTCGTCGGAGTAGATAAACTCCTCCACGGGCACGCCCAACTCGATTTCGTAGATGCCGGGCTTGTTGAGGTGGCCACAGGCCGAAATCAGCTTGGTGCCAGTGCTCTTGCCCACGCCCAGCTTGGCGTATTCCTCGCCGCCGTCGTTCACAATCGGAACTACCGCGGCAATGGATTCCACGTTGTTCACCACCGTGGGGCGGGCGTAAAGGCCCTGCACGGCCGGGAACGGGGGCTTATTGCGTGGGTTGCCGCGCTTGCCTTCCAGCGACTCCAGCAGGGCGGTTTCTTCGCCGCAGATGTAGGCGCCGCCGCCGGGGTGCACGTGCAGGTCCAGGTCGTAGCCCGAGCCCAGGATGTTCTTGCCTAGGAAGCCGTTGGCGTAGGCCTCGGCAATGGCTTTTTCCAGGATGCGCAGCACGTACAACAGCTCGCCGCGGATGTAGATGTACGAGGTGTTGGCGCCCAGCGCGTACGAGCTCGTAATCATGCCCTCGATGAGCAGGTGGGGCAGCTTGGTCATCAGGTGCCGGTCCTTGAAGGTACCGGGCTCCGATTCGTCGGCGTTGCACACCAAGTGGCGCGGCACGCCCTCCGGCTTGGCCAAGAAGCTCCACTTCATGCCTGTGGGGAAGCCGGCGCCGCCGCGGCCGCGCAGGCCCGACTTCTTCACCTCTTCCACCACCTCGTCGGGGGTCATCGTCTTCAGGGCCTTCTCCACCGAGCGGTAGCCGCCGTGTTTGCGGTATACCTCGAAGGAGTCGATGCCGGGGACGTTAATATGTTCGGTCAGTAGCTTGCGGCCCATGACGGTAGGTTCTAAGGTTATTGTTGCGAGTGCTGCAGGCCGGTCTCTTCCCACGGCAGCAGCGGGCGGTGCACCAGGTTGCGCAGTTCGTTGAGCATGGCATCCACCGCTTCCGGCGTGTCCAGCTGCTCGTAGTACTTCTCGCGCACCTGCACGATGGGGGCCGTGCCGCAGGCGGCCAGGCACTCCACTTCTTTCAGCGTAAACAGGCCGTCCGGTGAGGTTTCACCGACTTTGGCGCCGGTGATGCGCTCCAACTGAGCCGTCAGCTCGTCTGAGCCGCGCAGCATGCAGGGACCCGTGCGGCAGATTTCCAGCACGTGCTTGCCCACCGGCTTGAGGTTGAACATCGTGTAGAACGAGGACACCTCGTACACCTCGATGGGCAGGATGCCGATGGTTTCGGCCACTAAATCCTGCACCTCGGGGCTTACCCAGCCGCCAAACTCCGCCTGCGCAATGTGCAGGATGGGGAGCAGGGCCGACTTGCGGCGCTCGGCGGGGTAGTGCTCAAACAGACGGGCAATTTCGGCCTTCGCGGCTGCGGAGAATTGCGGCTTTACGGTCGCGGTTGTCGATTCCATGCGCGGCAGGTTAAGCGTCCAGTTCGCCAGCAATGACGTTCATGGAGCTCAGGGTAATGATGGCGTCGGAGAGGGTCGAGCCTACCACCATTTCGGGGTAAGCCTGGTAGTAGATGTAGCAGGGCCGGCGGAAGTGCAGGCGGTAGGGCGTGCGCCCGCCGTCCGAAATCAGGTAAAAGCCCAACTCGCCGTTGCCGCCTTCCACGGAGTGGTACACTTCACCAGCCGGGGCGTCGATTTCGCCCATGATGATCTTGAAGTGGTAGATCAGGGCCTCCATGTTGCGGTACACCTCCTGCTTGGGGGGGAGGTAGTAGTGCGGGGCGTCGGCGTGGTAGGGGCCTTCCGGCAGGTTTTCCAGGGCCTGGTTGATGATGCGCAGGCTCTGCCAGATTTCCTCGTTGCGCACCAGGTACCGGTCGTAGGTGTCGCCGTTGGTGCCCACCGGAATTTCGAAGTCGAAGTCCTGGTACGAAGAGTAGGGGTTCATCACCCGCACGTCGTAGTCGACGCCGGCGGCGCGCAGGTTCGGGCCGGTGAAGCCGTAGTTCAAGGCGCGCTCGGCGGTAATCGGACCCACGTTGATGGTGCGGTCCATGAAGATGCGGTTGCGGTCGAACAGGTTCTGGAACTCGCGCATCACCGCCGGGAAACGCTTCAGCCAGGTGCGCAGCTTCTCCAGCGCCACCGGCGAGAGGTCCCGCTCCATGCCGCCCACGCGGCCCATGTTGGTGGTCAGGCGGGAGCCGCAGACCTCCTCGTAGATTTCGTAGATGTTTTCGCGCTCCTCAAACAAGTAGAGGAAGCCCGAAAACGCACCGGTGTCCACGCCCAGGATGCCGTTGCAGACCAGGTGGTCGGCAATGCGGGCCAGCTCCATCATGATGACGCGGATGTACTGGGCGCGCTTGGGCACCTCGATGCCCAGCAGCTTTTCCACCGTCATGTGCCAGCCCATGTTGTTGATGGGGCTGGAGCAGTAGTTCATCCGGTCCGTCAGCGGCGTAATCTGGTAGAAGGGACGCCGCTCGGCAATCTTCTCGAAAGCCCGGTGGATGTAGCCGATGGTGGGCACGCCGGAAATGATTTTCTCGCCATCCATTTGCAGGATGTTCTGGAAAATGCCGTGCGTAGCCGGGTGGGTCGGCCCGAGGTTCAGCGTGGTGAGGTCGGTACCGAAGTCCTCGGTTTTAGTGACCATCACGCCGCGCTGCTGTTGGGCAGCCTCGTGGTGTATATGTCCCGTCGCGGTCAGTGCGTCGTTCGTTGCCATTGTTGATTTTGTCATCCTGAGCAGAGCGAAGGACCTTGTCACGTCCGCGCCAGCTGCTGATTTACTTTTTCTGACAAAGGCAGCGGGGATAAGTTGCTTCCTTCGTCAGCATGACAAATGGATGATTACCGGCCGAAGAACAGGTCGGTTTTGTCTTCGCGGGTGCCGTCTTCCAACGGGTACTCCTTGCGCATGGGGTGGTAATCCATGTCTTCCACATTCAGGATGCGGATGAGGTTGGGGTGCCCGGTGAAGATGATGCCGTAGAAGTCGAAGGCTTCGCGCTCCATCCAGTTGGCGGTGGCGTACACGTCCGTGAGGGTGGGCACGACCGGGTCCTGAATGGGGAAGAAGATTTTCAGGCGCAGCCGGATGTTGTTGACCAGGCTGTGCAGCTGGTACACCACGCTCAGCTCCTTGCCTTCGTTGTCGGGCCAGTGCACGCCGCACATGGTGGTGAGGAAGTTGAGCTGCAGCTGCTCCTCGCCGTGGAGCACGTCGATGATTTCGTGAATCTTCTCGCGGCTAACGGTGGCGGTGAGCAGGCCGTACTGCTCCTCCACGTCCGAGAACGTGTCGGCGCCAAACAGCTCCTGCAAGCGGGCCAGTATCTGCTCGTTGCCGATGGCTGCGTGGGCTTTCACATAGTCAGCCGCCTTTTGCTGAGCCGCCGGCGAGGTATTGAGTTCAGACATACAGTCTACTGAAGCAAAGCAAGGAAGCGGAGCCGCTGGCCACTAGCCGACGGCTCCGCTCGGGAGTTACTTGATGTTGTAGGACTCGAGCAGCGCCTGGTACTCGGGCGAGTTGCGGCGGCGGATCGACTCGTTTTTGGCCAGCTCCTGCACGCGCATCAGGCCTTCCAGCACCTGCTCGGGGCGGGGCGGGCAGCCGGGCACGTACACGTCGACCGGGATGATGCGGTCGATGCCCTGCAGCACGGAGTAGCTGTCGAAGATGCCGCCCGAGCAGGCGCAAGCGCCCATGGCCAGCACCCAGCGGGGCTCGGCCATCTGCTCGTACACCTGCTTCACGATGGGGGCCATCTTCTTGGCAATGGTGCCCATCACCATCAGCAGGTCGGCTTGGCGCGGCGAAAACGACGGACGTTCCGAGCCGAAGCGCGAAATGTCGTAGTGGGCGCCCATGGTGGCCATGAACTCGATGCCGCAGCAGGAGGTGGCGAAGGGCAGGGGCCACAGGGAGTTGGCGCGGGCAATGCCCACCACCTTGTCCAGCGACGTGGCGAAGAAACCGGCGCCTTCGATGCCCTCGGGGGCGGCTACGGTTTTGATTTCAGGAACGCGGTTATCACTCATGACGAATGTCTCTCTGGTAGGGAAGTAAGCGGGGCGGCAACCACAATATTCCGAACACCAGCCCGGAAATAAAGGTTTGGCAGCCTTTCGCTTAGTTCTGCCACTTCAGGATGCCTTTCTTGATGATGTAGTAGAAGCCGGCCAGCAGCAGGCCCATGAACATCAGCATCTCTACGAAGCCGAAGGTGCCCAGCTCACGGAAATTCACGGCCCAGGGGTACATGAAGATGACTTCCACGTCGAAGAGCACGAAGAGAATGGCCGTCAGGAAGTACTTCACCGAAATCGGGGTGCGGGCGTTGCCCACCGACTCGATACCGCACTCAAACGAGGCGTCCTTCACCTTGGAGTGGCGCTTGGGCCCCACGAGGTGGGACACCACCATCGAGAAGGCGACGAAGGCCAGCGCAAGGCCAAATTGAATCAGAATCGGCAGATAATCCGCCGGTTGGTAGGCAACAGGGGTGGCTAACAGCATGGCAGCAGGAACGGTTGTGCTGTTGAAAAAAGGCATTGGCGGCAAAGGTAGGACGAAAACCGGGGGGGTGCAACGAAACCCAGATACCGCGGGGCGTATCTTTAGAGAAACTGCGCGGCATGGTGGATAACTCCGCCGTTCATCAACAAATTCCGCCAGTTTCCCAGAAGGTATTTAGCAATGAAAAAGCCGCCCCGGTCACTCGGGGCGGCTTTTCGTTGTTGCTAGCCGGGCTGCTTAGAAACCGCCTTTGCCGCTCACGTTCAAATCTTCGTGGTTGTCGACGCCCATGAAGGGGTAGCGGTAGTCGACGGGCGGCACGAAGGTTTCCTTGATGGTGCGCGGCGACACCCAGCGCAGCAGGTTCAGGATGGAGCCGGCCTTGTCGTTGGTGCCGGAGGCGCGGGCCCCGCCGAAGGGCTGCTGGCCGACCACGGCGCCGGTGGGCTTGTCGTTGATGTAGAAGTTGCCGGCCGCGTGCACCAGCTTCTTGGTGGCCAGGTCCACGGCGTAGCGGTCCTTGGCGAAGATGGCGCCGGTGAGGGCGTAGGGGGAGGTGTTGTCCACCAGTTCCAGGGTCTTCTCGAACTGCTGCGAGTCGTACACGTGCAGGGTCAGCACCGGGCCGAAAAGCTCCTCGCACATGGTCACGTACTGCGGGTCCTGGGCCACGAGGATGGTCGGCTCGATGAAGTAGCCCTTCGACTTGTCGTAGGTACCGCCGGCCAAGATTTCCACCGACTCGTCGTTCTTGGCCGCGTCGATGTAGCGGGCCAGCTTGTCGAACGACTTCTCGTCGATAACGGCGTTGATGAAGTTCGAGAAGTCCTCCACGTCGCCCATTTTAAACGACTTCAAATCGTCGACGAGGTACTGGCGCACTTCGTCCCAGAGGTTCGAGGGGATGTAGGCGCGCGAGGCGGCCGAGCACTTCTGGCCCTGGAACTCGAAAGCGCCGCGGGTAATGGCGGTGGCTACTTCCTTGGCGTTGGCCGAGGCGTGGGCGAGGATGAAGTCCTTGCCGCCGGTTTCGCCCACCACGCGGGGGTAGGACTTGTAGCGGCTGACATTCTCGCCGATGGTTTTCCAGACGTTATTGAACACGCCCGTCGAGCCGGTAAAGTGGATGCCGGCGAAGTCACGGTGCTTGAAGATGACCTCTCCGGCCGTGGGGCCGTCGACGTACACCAGGTTGATGACGCCCGCGGGCACGCCGGCTTCCTGGAACAGCTCCATCAGCACCTGGGCCGAGTATACCTGGGTGTTGGCGGGCTTCCACACCACCACGTTGCCCATCATGGCGGGCGCGGTGGGCAGGTTGCCGGCAATGGAGGTGAAGTTGAACGGCGTCAGCGCGAACAGGAAGCCTTCCAGCGGGCGGTGCTCCAGGCGGTTCCACATGCCGGGCGCCGACTCGGGCTGCTGCTGGTAGATCTGCTGCATGAAGTGCACGTTGAACCGGAAGAAGTCGATCAGCTCGCAGGCCGAGTCGATTTCAGCTTGGAAGGCGTTCTTGCTCTGGCCCAGCATGGTGGCCGCGTTCAGCTTGGCGCGGTAGGGGCCGGCCAGCAGCTCAGCCGCTTTCAGGAAGATGGCGGCGCGCTCCTGCCAGGGCAGCTCGGCCCACTGGGTGCGGGCGGCCAGGGCGGCATCAATAGCCTGCTGCACGTGCTCGGCGGTGCCGAGGTGGAAGTGGCCGAGGGTGTGGCTATGGTCGTGGGGCGGCGAAATGCGCTGGGTGTTGCCGGTGCGCACCTCCTGGCCACCGATGTACATCGGAATGTCCTTTTCCTCCTTCTTGAGCTGCTTGAGCATGGCTTGCAGCTCGCGGCGCTCAGGGGAACCGGGGGCGTAGCCCTTCACGGGCTCGTTCTTGGGGGCGGGGACGTTGAAAAAGCCGTTGGCCATAGCGGGGAATGTCGATGGTTCAGGGTTGAGCGGCAAAGGTAGCCGCTAGGTTGAAACTGATTTGATCAGGCAAGCTTTTGCTCGTGTTGCCGCCAGCGCTGCCAACGGACACGGCCGGCGGCGTAGAGGCCCATGGCCACCAGCAAGGCGCCGGCATTGCGCAGGCGCAGCCAGGAGTCCGAGGCCAGCAGCGCATCCGCCGGGTGGTCGGCTCGGTACCGAATAGCCACCCAGTCGCCTTTCCGCAGGTTAGCAAAGTGGGACTCGTTGACTAACAGCTCGACCCAATAAGGGACGTTGCCGGAATCGACGAAATCGGCCCCGATATAGTAGGAAACGCGCCCTTGGTGCCGCTGCTGGTAGATGCTCGCCACGCGGGCCTGGGTTTCGGGGCCGTGCAAAATCCGCCAGCGGTTGATAGAATCGTAGGTGGCAACGGACAGTAAAAAGGCCGCGCCGCACCAGCAACTCAAGGCCATGCCGTATAGGCGCGGCTGATGTTTTCGGATGCTGGCGCTTGCCCTACGAGCCATGAGCAATTACAAAAAGCCCTTCAGCTCGCTCAGGCAGCTGATTTCGTAGGTTACTTCGGCCGAGTGGCGGCGCTTGTCGGGGTTGAAGTAGACTTGGTCGATGCCAGCGTTATAGGCGCCCAGCACGTCGCACTCCAAGTTGTCGCCGATCATCAGGCTCTCGGCGGCCGTGGTGCCGGCGCGCTGCAGGGCGTGCTCGAAGATGCGGCGGTCGGGCTTCAGGCAACCGATGTGCTCGGATGTCACCACTTCCTGGAAGTAATCGGTGAGCTGCGACGAGGCCAGCTTGAGGTGCTGCACGTCCTGGAAACCGTTGGTGATGAGGTGCAGGGTGTATTTGCCCTGCAGGTAGTCGAGCACCTCGTAGCAGTAGGGAAATACGGCCGACTTCTGGGGCAGGATGTCGGTGAACTGGGCGGAAATTTCCGCGGGCACTTCGTTTTCCGGCACGCCCAGCTTCATCAGGCTGCGCACGAAGCGAATGTCGCGCAGCTCCTTCTGGCTGATCTTGTTGGCTTGGTACATGCGCCAGAGCGCGTGATTCACCTCGCTGTAACGGGTAATAAATTCCTCGACCGTGAAGCCGTAGCGGGCAAAATCGTGCAGCGCGTAAAGGTGGCGCAGGGTTTCGTCGGCGTTTTTCTCGAAGTCCCAGAGCGTGTGGTCGAGGTCGAAGAAGAGGTGGCGGTAGGTTTTCAACTAAAAAACTGAGAATGAATTAAAAATGCGTGGGGCGGGAGTGGTTACGGCTCCAGCTGTAACCGCTTCACGGGCTTGTTGTTGCCTAAGTGCTCGGCCACGATGTCGCCGGCGTCCTTGGGCTGCACGTCGCCGTACCAGATGCCTTCGGGATACACCACCAGCGCCGCGCCGTTTCCCTTCTTGCAGTGCTTGCACACGTCGAGGCAGCTGCTGGTCTGCACGCGGTTTTTGCGCTTTTTGCCGCCGAGCAGCAGGCTTTTCAAGTCCTGCTTTTTCAGCTCCTTCTTGAGGGCCTTGGCCACGTCCTTGCCGACCTCGCTTTTCTGGTTGGTGCAAACGAACAGGTGATGCTGGTACTTCATGGGGCTGGGAGCCGCCTACGGCCGCGGCGTGCCGGTCCAGTGGCGGTTTTGCAGCTTATACGCGGCCAGCTCGCGGTTCGACCAGAGCGTCTGGTAGGTCTTCTGGTCCTTCACCAGCTGCGCGTCGCGCTCCATGTAGCCCAGGTGTTGCTGCAGCAGCTCGGCGTATTCGTCCTTGATGAAATAGAACATCCAGTTGTCGAGGCGGCGAAAATTCACCAAACCTGCATTCTTCAGGCTGGATAATTGCCGGCTGACTTTCGTTTGGGTGAAATCCAGCACCTGTTCCAGGTCGGAAATGCACATTTCCTGGTTGCGCCAGAGCAAATGCAGGATTCTCACCCGCGACTCGTCGCCCAGGGCTTTATATAAGCCGAGCCCGAATGCAACGGAAAAGTGTTTGAGACGCATCTTTTGCCTAACCGCCGGGTTATGTAGCCGGCGGCCCTTGGCGACGAAGGTACGTCAAGGCCACCCGAAGCCCGGCGAAACCGCCGTATCTTTGCTTACCCCCGCAACCCGCTGACATGCCCCTGATTGCCCGTTTTCACCTCCTGTTGTTGTCGTCGCTGCTCGTGCTGGCCGCCGCACTGCTGCCCGCCCGCAGTGCCCGGGCGCAGGGCCAGCGGCAGGTAGTCCAGTTTTCCGGCATCATTGCCACCGGCGACTCCCTGCTGGGCGTGCCCGGGGCGGCGGTGTTCGTGCCCAAGGCCGGCCGCGGCACCACCACCAACGCCTACGGCTACTTCTCGCTGCCCGTCCTGGCCGGCGACTCCATCGTGGTCCGCTCCCTGGGCTACCGCAACCAGTACGTGGTCATTCCGCCCGACTACCCGCGGCAGAGCTACTCGGTGATTGTGCAGCTCAAGGAAGACGCCACGGTGCTGCCCGAGGTGCGCATCTTCCCCTACGTGACCGAAAAGGACTTCAAGCGCGCCTTCCTGGCCCTGAAGCTGCCGCAGGAGCGGGGCACGGCCACCGCCGAAAACCTCAACGAGCAAATCATGCGGCGCATTTTCATGAACGCGCCCGTCACCAGCATGGCCAACTACCGCCAGACCATGCAGATGCAGCAGCTCGACCAGCAGCGCAAGTACGGCACCGCTCCGAACCCGTATTCCAACAACCCGCTGCTGAACCCCTTCAGCTGGCTGCAGCTGATCAACCAGATCAAAAACGGCGACTTCAAGAAGAAGGACGAATAGCCAATCCTTCGCACCGCCGACGCAATACCCACTGCCCGAAACCGGCAACGCCGGTTTCGGGCAGTGTTTTTTTGTTCGGAGGGGTTTTCGGTTTCTGCCAGCGGTACCGTGGTGCGGTGGGAGGACGGATTGTTTTGGCTGCGCCTCGCAATGACGGCCAGCGAACCGGCGGGCCGCCGCGCCGTAGCGGCCAGTGCAGCCCGCGTTGTGCCTTCTTGCTAAGTCGGCTGATACCACGTGGCCCGGCACCGGTGCGCTTCGTAACCACCGACCCCCTTTTCCGGTAAAGCCTGACAGGCCGCAATGTGCCACCGCGGGTTTACTTTGGCCCGCCTCAATATCAGGTTTGCCATATGGACACGAACCTTCCCAAATCCGCGCACCCGCGCTTGGTCATCATCGGCTGCGGCTTTGCCGGCCTGCGCCTGGCCCAGCAGCTCAAGCACGACCCGGTGCAAATCGTGGTCATCGACCGCCACAACTACCACAACTTCCAGCCGCTGCTCTACCAGGTAGCCACCGGCGCGCTGGAAGCCGACAGCATTGCTTACCCCATCCGGAAGATCTTCGCCGGGCAGAAAAACTTCTTTTTCCGCCTCGCCGACGTGGAACACGTGGATACGGCCGGCAAAACGGTGCACACCAACATCGGCGACATCGGCTACGATTACCTCGTCATTGCCACCGGCTCGCTGACCAATTTCTTCGGCATCGAGAGCATTGAGCGCAATGCCATGCAGATCAAGAGCATTCCGAATGCCCTGAACCTGCGCAGCTACATCTTCCAGAACTTTGAAAAAGCGCTGCTCAAGGAAGACCCCGAGCAGCGGCAGGCCCTCCTCAACATCGTGGTGGTGGGCGGCGGTCCGACCGGCGTGGAAATCAGCGGCTCCCTGGCCGAAATGCGCCGCACGGTGCTGCCCAAGGACTATCCCGAGCTAGACCTCTCGCAGATGAAAATCATCCTGGTGGAGGCCGGACCGGCCCTGCTCGGACCGATGTCGAAAAAGTCGCAGGACGACGCGCTGCGCTACCTGCAGAAGCTGGGCGTGGAAGTGCGCCTGAACACCGGCATCAAGCGCTTCGAAGACTGCCGGGCCTACTACTCCGACACCGACTACATCCCGACGGAAAACCTGATTTGGGCGGCCGGCGTGAACGGCGCCGCGCTTCCGGGCCTGCCCGAAAGCACCGTCACGCGCAACAAGCGCATCAACGTGAACCGCTGGAACGAGGTGGAGGGCCTACCGGGCGTATTCGCCATCGGCGACGTGGCCAACATGGTGACCGAGGACATGCCCAAGGGCTTGCCCATGCTGGCCCCGGTGGCCCAGCAGCAAGCCGACCACCTGGCCCACAACCTGCGCCGCCTCGCCAAGGGCCAGCAGCCCGAGCCGTTCAACTACTTTAATAAGGGCGTTATGGCCATCGTGGCCCGCAACAAGGCCGTGGTCGACCTGCCCAAGGACGTGCATTTTAACGGCTTCTTCGGCTGGCTGACCTGGCTGTTCGTGCACCTGATGACGCTGGTGGGCTTCCGCAACAAGGTGGTGGCCTTTATCGACTGGGCCTTCAGCTACTGGAATTCCGACAAGGCCCTGCGCCTCATCATCCGCCCCTTCAACCGCCGCGACATGAAGGACGACAAAGGCAAGCGCGCCGCCGAGCATCAGGTAGCCACGGCCCAGTACAATCCCACGCCGCCCGCCATCCAGACGCCCGCGGCCTAGGGCAAGGGCTACGCGGGACCGGCGGGGCGCTGCAGCGCCTGCAGCAACTGCGCTACCTGCGCCGTCAGGGCCCCGGCATCTTGAGTGAGCAGGAGGCGGGCGTCGATGCCGACGCAGGTGGCGCCGGCCCGTTGCCATTCGGTGACCTGCGGCACCGTGGGCTGAATGCCGCCGGTGGCCATGATGGGCACGTGGGGCAGCGGGCCGCGCAGAATCTGCAGGTACGCCGGCGTGAGGTAGGCCGAGGGAAACAGCTTAACCAGCGTGGCCCCGAGGCGGTGGGCTTCGTAGACCTCGTTGATGGTCTGGGCGCCGGGCAACCACGCCAGATCGTAGCGGCGGCACACGGCGGCCACGTCCGGGCTCATGACGGGCTGGATGATAAAATCGGCCCCGGCGTCGATGAACCGCCGGGCTTCGGCGGGCGTGAAAATGGTGCCGGCGCCCAGCAGCAAGTCGGGAAACTCGGCTTCTACGTGCCGCTGCAGGCGGGCAAAGATGTGGTAGGCCTCCGGGCCGCGGTTGGTAAACTCAAACAGGCGCACCCCGGCCCGGTAGCAGGCCCGCAGCACGTGGCGGGCGTAGTCTTCGGCAGCGTGGTAAAACACCGGAATCAGCGGGGTGCGCCGGGCCTGGGCCAGGGTATAAGCACTGGTAAAACGAGCCATGCGGGCAAGCGGCAAGAGGATGAAAAAATGCGTACGAACAGCGTCAACGTTCTGCCCATACGCAATTCTTCACCCGGCTAGCTGCCTTGCCGCGCATACCCGCGGGGTAGCCGTCCGAGGTGGGGCCGATGTTAAGCTTGCTCCGGCCGCTGCGGAAAGAGGGTAGGAGTGGTTCGGCCGCCCCGCAGATTTAGATTCCAAAACTCCGCACGTTCTATTGGCCACTACCCAAACGGCCCGCCAATGTTGGTTGGCGGGCCGTCGGGCTTAGAACAGCTAGCGTCTAGTCGTGCTGGGTGTGCACTTGGTCGTCGCAGGCTATGGTCGAGATGTTGCTGAGCGTGTACTTCGGAATGCCCGAGGGCGCGTCGTAGGCCAAGCACTGCAACTCGGGGCCGGTACCGCCGCGCGTCAGGCTGAAGTGCAGCTTGGTGCCCGGCTGCGTGAGGGCGTCCAGCTCCGTATAAGTCGATATCACGTGGTGGTAGGTTTTGACCCCGGTGCCGTCGAAGTCGAACTGAATGGTCTGGCCTTCCCGGGAATTGTCGAGCTGAATGAGGGTGCCAGCCATGCAGGTTTCGCGCAGCACTGTGCCCGAGGTACAGGCCGGCTGCGGGGGCTTCTCGCAGGTGGTCGAAGTCATGTCGCAGCCCGCGGTGAGCAGGGTGAGGGCTGCCAGCGGGGCCAGGAGTAGGTTGGTTTTCATTGGAATAAGTGGGTTGGTGAGGGATGTGCCAAAAAGAGCCGCCACCCACCCGCTTTCGTTGCACCCATCACATGAAAAGGTGAGGCCGTGCCGGCCGGGACCACAACTCACCGCCCTCCGCCGCTGCCCCTTGCTCACAGTGCGTACTCGGCCAGGGCGCGGCTGATGTCGAGGATGTTCTGGTCGTTGCGGAAGGTTTTGCTGATGGGCTCAGTGGCCCCACGAATCCAGATTTTCAATTCTGCGTCGAGGTCAAAGTGGCCGGTGGTTTCCATCGAAAACCGCTCTACGCTGCGGTAGGGCACGCTCAGGTACTCCTTTTTCTTGCCGGTCACGCCCTGTTTGTCTACCAGAATCAGGCGCTTGTTGGTGAAGATAATTTGGTCGCGGATGATGGCGTAGGCTTTTTCCACCCGCTCGTCGGAAGCCAGGATGCGGGCCAGCTCCTGCTGGGTGTCCTGGGTGTCGTTTTCGGAGGCGTTGCCGAGGAGGCCGTCGAAGATGCTCATGGTTGGGGCGGGGTTGGTGTAACGTCAGCAAGATAAGCGCCTCGTCGTGGGATGAGGGCGGCACTTTGCTGCAGGTGCTATTTGCGTTTGGAATGAAAGTCCATTTCCCCCCGGCGCGCTTCGGCAATTAATTCATCCAAGCGCGACTCGTAATTGCTCGCGGCCGTCAGATCCAACGGCGAAGACTTCTTGATTTCTTTTTTCAGGAAATGCAGCTGGGTGCAGATGCCTTTGTAGTGCGTCCAGCGGGAGGAGAAGCTAAAGAAGGTATCAATCGAATTCATGATGGAAATGAGCGCGCCGCAAACCAAGGCAAGGTTTTTCATCCATTCCAGCGAGGCATCATTCACTTTCCAACCCAGCAAGACTGCTACCGCCGCACCCAACGCGGCCGTGGTAACCCGGATGCCAACCGCAAAAGCCCGGTTCACATCCTTGCGCTGGTCATACTTGTCCAGCTGGTCGTTGACTTGTTCCAACAAGGTTAACTGATCTTGGCTGGTAAGGGTAGCAGGCATAATACAACGGGGAAGAGGTTGGCGTCCGACAAGATATAGCTTGTTCAAGGCACCGGGAAATAGAAAGAAGGAGGTGCTGGCAGGTGCCGGTGCGGAGCGGGCGGGTCAACGTTTCCGGCATTGACGTACGCCTTGGGTAAAGCCGAATAGTCCGCCGCTGGGACGGCGCAGAGGCCGCAAAACAAAATCAGCCGGACCCTGCGGCCCGGCTGATTGGTCACGAACTAAAAACGAATTGGGTTTACCGCCCACCGCCGGTGCTGCCCCCGCTCGACTGCGGCTGCTGCGACGACACGTTGCGCTGCTGCATGGGGTTGGGCGTGGCCTGTTGTTGCTGCTGAAACAGCTCGAAGCGTGAGGGCGCCAGCTTACGCGGGAAGGCGTTGTTCGACAGGTCCGTGTCGGCCGTCTGCAAGTAGGGGTCGAGGGTGAAGGCGGCTACCGGCTTCTCGGTCACGAACACCTTGGTCACCTCGGCGTTGTTCTTGCGCCAGATTTCGGCCGGGATGTTTACCACTTCCTGCGAGCCGTCGTTGTAGGTCATTTGCACCACCACGGGCATCACCAGGCCGCCCAGGTTTTTGAGGTTCACCTGGTAGAAGTTGAGTCCTTTCTTCAGCGTTTCCTGCTGCTCGGGCGAGAGCGTAGCCACGTACTTCTGGTACTTCGCCTTGTCGGTGTCCGACACGGCCAGCTGGTCGTAGCTGTTGTAGAAGTCCTTCAGCTCGGGCCGCTCGTCCACCAGCGTTTTCGGAATGTCCTGCAGGTTGCGCTGCTGCGAAAGGGTCTGCGGGGCGGCGTTTAGCTCCTCGCGGCGGCGGGAGTTTTCCACCTCCGGGTTTTTCGAGTCCACCTTGTACCAGCTCACGCCCTCGATGCTCAGGTCGGTGTGCTCGGTGCCGTAGAACCAGCCGCGCCAGAACCAGTCGAGGTCCACGCCCGAGGCGTCTTCCATGGTGCGGAAGAAGTCGGCCGGGGTGGGGTGCTTATAGGCCCAGCGCTGGGCGTAGGTTTTGAAGGCGTAGTCAAACAGCTCGCGGCCCATCACCGTCTCGCGCAGGATGTTCAGTGCCGTGGCGGGCTTGGCGTAGGCGTTGTTGCCCAGCTGCAGCACCGACTCGGAGTTGGTCATGATGGGGTTTTGCAGCTTGGGGTCCAGGACCATGTAGGGCACAATCTGGCTCGGCTCGCCGCGGCGCGAGGGGTAGCCCCGTTCCCATTCCTGCTCGGCCAAGTACTGGCAGAAGGTGTTCAGGCCCTCGTCCATCCACGTCCACTGCCGCTCGTCGGAGTTGACAATCATGGGGAAGAAGTTGTGGCCCACTTCGTGGATGACCACCGAAATCAGTCCATACTTGGTCGCGGCCGAGTAGGTGCCGTCTTTCTCCGGGCGGTAGCCGTTGAAGCAAAGCATGGGGTATTCCATGCCGCCGATGGAGCCGTGCACCGAAATGGCTACCGGGTACTGGTAGGGCACGGTGCGCTTGGAGTAGGAGCGGATGGTGTGCGCCACCGACTGCGTGCTGTACTGCCCCCACAGCGGGTTGGCCTCCTTGGGGTAGTATGACATAGCCACCACCGGCTTGCCTTCGATGCTCAGGCCCATGGCGTCCCAGATAAACTTGCGGGACGAGGCCCAGGCGAAGTCGCGCACGTTTTTGGCCGCGTACACCCAGGTTTTGGTGTTCTTGGCGCGGCCCTGCTCGGCCTTGGTCGCCTCGTCCTGCGTCACGATGACCACGGGCTTCGCGGCAGTTTTAGCCTGCGCTAGGCGCTGGCGCTGCGCGGCCGTGAGCACCTGCTCGGCGTTTTGCAGGGTGCCGGTGGCCCCCACCACGTGGTCGGCCGGGGCGGTGATGCTCACGCGGTAGTCGCCGAAGGGCAGGGTAAACTCGCCGGTGCCCAGGAACTGCTTGTGCTGCCAGCCGTTCACGTCGTCGTAGACGGCCATGCGCGGGTAGAACTGGGCAATTTCGTAGAGGTAGTTTTTGTCCTCTGGGAAGTACTCGTAGCCCGAGCGGCCGCCCAGCTTGGTCTGGTCGTTTACCGTGTAGTGCCACTTCACCGTGAAGGTCACGGCCTGCTTGGGGGCCAGGGGCCGGGGCAGGTCCACGCGCATCATGGTGTAGTTGATGGTGTGCGGGAGTTGGCTGCTGCCGCCCTTCATGCGGATGTCGTCAATCTTAAACGAGCCGTCGAAGCCGGTGCGCTGAATGTACTCCAGCGCCCCGAACGACATCCGGTCGCGCAGCTCGGCGGTCTGCGTCAAGGCCGTCATCGAGTTCGGCGCGTAGATGTTCGCGTCGAGCTGCAGCCAGAGGTAGCTGAGCTTGTCGGGCGAGAGGTTGGTGTAGGTGATGTCCTCCGAGCCGGTAATGCTCTGGTTGTCGTCGTTGAGCGTGACGCGGATGTTGTAGTCGGCCCGCTGTTGCCAGTAATCCTTGCCGGGGGCGCCGGAGGCGGTGCGGAAGGAGTTGGGCGTGGGCAGCTCCGTGCCGAGCTGGGCAAATTTGTCGGTGCCGGAGTGCATCGGCATGGACGGCTGCTGCGCCAGCGCCGGGAGGGCTAGCGCGGCGCCCAGGCCGGCGGCGAGAAGGTTGCGAAAACGCATACGGTGGAAAAAGGGCGAAAAAGGAATCAGCAAGATAACGCGCCGCCCCGCAACATCCGGTGAAGAACCCTGCAACCGGACGGCTTGGCGGAAGCCAAGGACGCCGGCAAAGTGCCAAGGCTGCGCGGCGGGAACTAGGTAAAGTAATCCGGGCAAGAAAAGGTGCCGACGCGGACTGGCCCGCCACCGTGCACCAGCGGCCTGGCCTGCCGGAATGAAATGCGGCGGCCCGCGAAACAAAAAGGATAGGCTCCTATATATTCACCCCCGCATCCTTTTTTACCGCATCCTTATGAACGCAATTCTACTTACGGGGGCTCGGCCCCTGACGCAGGCCGGCTTCGCGGCGGCGCTGTTGCTGCACGGCGCGGCGCTGGCGCAAGGACCCACGATAGTAAGCACCTCCCCGGTGCGCAACGCCATCCACGTGCCCGCCGGCGCGGGCGTGGGCCTCACCTTCTCGCAGGCCGTCAGCGCCGGCTCCGCCGCCAACGTGCGCGTGTTTGGCGACCAGCGCCGCGGGCTGCGGCCGGCCGCCGTCAGCGGCGGGGGCACCAGCAGCCTGCTGGTGCAGCCCCAGCAGCCGTTTGCACCCGGCGAAGAAATCAGCGTGACGGTGCCGGCGGCGGTGCAGGGCACCAGCGGCGCCGCGGCGACGCCCTACGTGTACCGTTTCACCGCGGCGGTGAGCGGGGGCTCCACGTCCTTCAACGGCACGGCCAACCCGCACATGCCCGGCTACTACCGCAGCATGCGCTTGGCCGACTTCAACCAGGACGGCAACCTCGACCTGCTGACCGCCGATGCGCAGGGCGCTAGCTTGGTGCTGAGTGCCGGCGACGGGCGCGGCAACTTCGGCAACGTCAGCAGCCCCGTGTCCGTCACGGTGGGCACCAACCCCGACTACGTCGTGCCGGCCGACATGAACAACGACGGGAAGCTCGACGCGGTGGTGACCTGTAGCGGCGGCGCCAACCGCACCATCGTGGTGCGCCTGGGCAACGGCATGGGTGGCTTCAGCAACACCCAGACCACGTCCATCATTCCGACGGCCACTCCGGCCATTGGTCTGGCCGTGGCCGACGTCAACGGCGACGGCAACCTGGACGTGCTCACGACCAACGGGGCGGCGCTGCCCACCACCGTGGCAACGCGCACGGTGAGCGTGCGCCTGGGCGACGGCGCCGGCAACCTGACCGGCACCACGGACCTGCCCATCGGCCCGAACAACTGCGCCCTGGCCGTGGGCGACGTTAATAACGACGGCAAGATGGACCTGGTGCTGGCCGATCTGGTGCTGAACACTCTGCAGGCCCGCCTGGGCGACGGCAGCGGGGACTTTGCCCCAGCCGGTACGCCCGTGGCCGTTGGGGGCCGGCCGGTGAGCTTGGTGCTGACCGACTTCAACAGCGACGGGCTGCTGGACGTGGCCACGGCCAATGGCGCGGATAACACCGTCAGCGTGAGCCTGGGCAACGGCACGGGCAGCTTTGCGGCGGCCACCACACTGCCCCTGGTGGGGCGCACCCCCGTCAAGCTAGTGGCCGCCGATGTGGACGGCGACGGCGACATGGACCTGCTGGTGGCCAACAACGGCTCGACCGGGACGGGGCCCACGGTCAACGACGGCGTGAACGTGCTGGTGAACAGCGGCACGGGCAGCTTCACGGCGGCGCCGGCCGTGGGCATCGACCGGGGGCCAATTGAAATGGCCGTGGGCGACGTGAACAACGACGGCGCCCTGGATTTTGTCACGAGCAACACCTACAACTTCAGCATGAGCATCCGCTTCAACCTGCGCGTGCTGGCCACGCGCGCGGCCCGGCCGGAGCTGGCCGTGGCGGTGTACCCCAACCCGGCCCGCGACGAGTTTCGGCTGGACGTGCCCGCGGCGGCTGGTGCGGTATCGGTGCAGCTGCTAAACGGCCTGGGCCAGGTGGTGCGCAGCTACGCGCCGGCCCCCGGCAACCGCCCGCTGACGCTGGCCGGCCTGCCCGCGGGCCTGTACGCCGTGCGCGTAAGCAGCCCCGCGGGCGTAGCCACCCGCCAGCTCGTGGTGCGTTAGCCTGCGCAGTTCCAAGGCCCCGGCCCGGCGGCGCTGACCCGTTCAGCGCCGCCGGGCCGGGCTTTTTTCTAGGCGGCGGTGAACTGATTCAGCAGCAGCACGGCTGCAATGCCCGCGGCAGCGCCGCTGACCACCAGCAGCCAGTCGCGGCGCGGGGTACCCAGGCCGCGCAGCACCAGAAAGCCCACGAGCAGGATCAGCCCGACGATGAGCAGCTGCCCGATTTCCACGCCTACGTTGAAGCTCAGCAGTTCCAGCACCGGGCGGCTTTGCGGGCCCAGCAGCTCGCGTAGGTAGTTGGAGAAGCCCAGGCCGTGAACCAGCCCGAAACCGGCCGCCAGTGCGTTGGCCGGGGCCCAGAGCACCGACTCGGGCCGGCGGCGGGCGGGGCGGCTCAGGCCCGCCCGGCCGGCTTGGCGCAAGTTGGCCGCGCAGGTCAGCAGAATGGTCACCGGAATCAGGGCTTCGATGACGGCGGGCGGGAAGCTCACCACGCCCAGCGTGGCCAGGGCCAGCGTGAGGGAGTGGCCCACGGTGAAGCTGGTAACCAGGGCCACCACGCGGCGCCAGTCGCTGAGCACGTAGGGGGCGCAGAGGGCCAGCAGAAACACGAGGTGGTCGTAGGCCCGCAGGTTGAAGATGTGGAAGAACCCAAGCTGGAGGTAGGTCTGAAACACCGACATGCCGCAAAGCTAGCCTGCTGCCCGCTAACGCGGCGGCCACCGGCGGGGCGCATCGGCAAGTGGCGCGGCCGCGTATCTTGCGCTGCTAACCCGCCCGACCACCTATGCGCAAGCAACTCTTCGTGACCGGGGCCCTGCTGCTGGCTGCTTTCGGCGCCTACGCCCAGGATGCGCCCGCGCTGCCCGCCGTGCCCCAGCCCCCGCCCGACCCCACGCTCGTCAACCCCGCCACCGACTCGGCGCAGGCCGTGCGCAACCTCTTTCGCAAGCGCCGCAACGGCGGCACAGCCTACACCAGCGTAGGTGGCCTGGTGCTGGCCACCGGGGTGCTGGCCGGGCCGTTTTCCCTCGGTACCACCGAATCGGTGGCTATATCAGTGCCGTTTTTGGCCGTGGGCATCGGCAAGCTGGTGCGTTTCGGGCACAAAAAGGAAAACGCCATCGTCAAGCAATACCAGGCCGGCAAGCCCCTGCCGGCGGCCGTGCGCAAGCGGCTGCGGCAGGAGCACTTTGCCCCGGCCCGCTAAGCCAGCTCACAGTTTTGCAACACAAAAAAGCCCCGCCGGCAGTGCCGGCGGGGCTTTTTTCATGCCAGAGGCAAAGACGCGTTACTCGCGCACGATGCGGCGCAGGTCGGAGCCCCCGTCGGTGCTCACGCGTAGCAGGTACACGCCGGCGGGCTGCGTGGTCAGGTCCACGGTCACCTTGCTCTGGCCGGCAGCCACGGCTTGCTCGCGCACCACCTGGCCCAGGGCGTTAACCACCGTCAGGCGGGCAGCTTTGGCGTAGCCCGTCAGTTCCAGCGTCAAGCGGCCGTCGTGGGTCGGGTTCGGGTACACGTTCAGCGCGGAGCCCGGCAGCGGCTTGCTCGTGGCCGTCACCGTCAGCGCCGTCGAGGGAGCCGACGAGCAGCCGGCGGCGTTGGTGGCCACCAGGGTGTAGTTGCCGTACTGGGCCGCCGAGTTGATGACGTAGGTCTGGCCCGTGGCCCCCAGAATGGGGCTGCCGTTGAGTAGCCACTGGTTGCCCGTGCTCTGGCTGGACACCAGCGTGGTGGTCGTGCCGTTGTACTGCACCGTGAAGGTGGGCGTGGCCGGACGCGGGTTTACCACGAAAGTGGCCGTGGCAGTTACCGCGGCGCAGCCACCGGCGGCGGCCACCGTGTTGGTCACGGTGTAGGTGCCGGCCGTGGAGGTAGCCAGCGTAATGACGCCCGTGGTCGGGTTGATGGTCAGGCCCGTCGGGGCCGCGCTGAAGGTGCCGGCGGTGGCGCCGGTCGTCAGCGTCGGCGTAACCACGACGGCCGAACCGGCGCAGTAGCTGGCCGTGCCGGCAAAGCTGAAGCCCGCCGTAGCCGGGGCCGTGATGGTCACCGTGGCCGTCGACGTAACAGCGGCGCAGCCACCAGCGGCGGCTACCGTGTTGGTCACGGTGTACGTGCCCGGCGTCGAGGTCGAGGGCGTAATGGCGCCCGTCGTAGCGTTAATGGTCAGGCCCGTGGTCGACGAGAACGTGCCGGCCGTAGCGCCGGTGCCCAGCGTGGGCGCGGCCGCGGCCGTGGCCGAAGTGCAGTACGAGGCGTTGGCGTAGCTAAACACCGCCGTGGCCGGCGCCGTGATGGTCACCGTGGTCGTGCTGTTGCAGGTGCCCGAAGCGGCGTAGGTCACGGTGTAGGTGCCGGGCGTCGACGCGCTCAGGTTGATGGCGCCGGTGGTGGCGTTGAGGCTCAGGCCGGTGGTCGAGCTGAACGTGCCGCCGGTGGTGCCGGTAACGGTGGGCGAGGGGTTCGTGGCCGACTGGCAGAAGGTGGTGGCCGCGTAGCTGAAGGCCGCGTTGCAGGCCGCCGGGGTGATGTCCTGGCCGGTCACGTACACGTTCTTGAGCATGGCGTAGCGGCCGGTGCTAGTGCTGCCGCAGCTGTAGTAGAGGCGGAAGGTCAGCGTCTGGCCGGCCGTCAGCGTCACGCCGGGCGCACCGGCGAAGGAGAGGCGGTAGGTGTTGCTCGGGCCAGCCGTCTGGTTGGCCAGCAGAATGGGCGTGGCGAAGGCGCCGTTGGCCGTGCTCTGCAGCCCGCCCGCCGGGCCGCGCCCGCCGATAACGTCGGCCGAGTCGGTGGCGAAGCCGCTGCGCGACCAGACCACTGCCAGCTTGGTGTTGCTGCTGGTGTTGTAGAAGGCCGTCGTGAGCACCAGCGAGTCGAGGCGGATGGTTTTGCCGGCCGCCGCCGTTACCGTGAACTGCTCCGAGAAGCGGCGGTTCAGGTTGCCGCCCGGGCCGCCCACGGCCGTGCCCCACGACCCGTCGCCGTTGGTGCTGGCGCCGAAGGCTTGGCCGTACACGTTGGAGTAGGCCCGGATGGCGGGCAGCGTCGTGCCGTTCGATACAAAGAGGTTGCGCAGCGTGGAGGTGCTGGCCGTCACGCCGGGCACGCGCACGGCGGTGCTGTCCTGGTTGTTCACTTTCAGCGGCCACCACTGCAGCGGCACCGATACCGGGGCGGTACCCGTCACCGAGTTGCCCGTCACGGCCACCGTTTGGGCGGTGGCGCCGGTGCTGGTGTGGTTGATGGTGCCGGCGTAGGCGCCGGGCGCGCTGGCGTTCAGGCGCACGCTGATGGTGGTGCTAGCCAGGGTGTTGGCGGTGGGCGTCAGCACCAGCGGCGAGGCCGTGGTGTACCAGTTGGTGCCGCCGTTAGCCGATACTTCGTAGCCCGCCGGCGGGGTCACCGTCACGTTGTCGGTCAGGTTCACGCCGCTCAGGGTGTAGCTCTGCACGGCCGAGGGGCCGCCCGCGTACTGCGTAAAGGCGCCCAGCGTGCCGGTTACGCTGATGGTTTGCACGCTCGATACCTGAATGGTTTCGGTGGTGTGCGTGGCCGAGCCGGTTTTGGAGGCGCGCAGGTAGTAGTAGTACGCCGTGCCGGAGGCCGGCAGCGCGTCGGTGGTCGAGAAGTTGATGGTCGAGTCGTTCTGCGCCGTCACCTCGTAGATTTTGCTGAAGGTGGTGTTGTCGGCCGAGCGGAACAGCTCGTACTTGATCTGGCTCATGGCCCAGCTGATATTCCAGCTCAGCGTGGCCTGCGAGGCGCCCTTCACGGCGCGGAAGTTCGACACGGCAATGTCCGGGGCGGTGCCGGTGCAGAAGCCGGTGGCCACGGCGCACGGGTCCCAGGTGCCGAAGAGGCTGGCGCGGCTGTAGGCCGCCGTGTCGGCCGCGGTCAGCTGCTGCGACCAGCTCACGCGCTGCGTCGTGGGTACCAGCGTGCCCGAGTAGTACTTGCTGCGGAACTCGGCGTAGGTAATCAGGCTGGTGTTGGTGCCCGAGTCCCAGGTGCTCCAGCCGGTCGGCTGAATCTGGTTGGCACCCACCGTGCTGTTGATAAACACGGTTTTGTTGTTAGCCAGGGGCGAAGTGCCGGTCGAATTCTGCCAGGGGCGGCCCAGGTAATACAGCGTGCCGCCGGTGTTGGCCGGTAGCTTGGTTTTCTTGAACACGTAGCCGTAGGTCTGGCCGGCGGGCGTGTTGGCCGCGGTGATGTAAGAGCTGCTGGTGCTCGGGCGCGCCTTGGCGTACACCACGCAGTTCTCGAACAACGCCACCGACGAGCCGAAAATGAAGTCTACGTTGCCGTCGATGTAGCAGTCTTTGAAGTAGTGGCGCGGCGTGCCGTTGCCCTTGGTGTAGAGCGTGTCCTGGTTGCCCAGGAAACGGCAGTTTTTAAAGGCGGCGCGGTCGGCATTGACCAGCACGGCCACCGCCTGCGACCCGTCACCGAAGGAGTTTTCGAAGGTGATGTTCAGGGCCGAGAAGTCGTCGGCGCCGATGCTGAAGCTGGCCGAGTTCTGGGTGCCCAGCGTGCCGCCGCCGGGGGCGGCCGTGCTGGCCCCGTCGTCGTAGGTCAGGATGGTATTGGCCACGCTCTCACCCACCAGCTGCAGGAAGGGCTTGGTGCTCGGTACCGATATTTTCTCCCGGTAGCGGCCGTTTTTGATGAAGATGGTATACGCCGTGGTGCGGCCCGTCGGGGCGGCGTTGATAGCGGCCTGCACGGTAGTGTAGTTGCCACTGCCGTCTTTGGCCACCACCACGTCGTAGGCCAGCAGCCGGGAGCTGAGTCCCGAGAGCAGTAGCAGACATAGGGTTAGCCACGACCAGCGCAGGGCGGTGTTTTGCCTAGGCAGGGTAAAAGGTTGGGGCATGTAAGAAGCGGGTTAAGGTGAGAATCACCTGAATATTAGCCCCTGAAGAGCTGGCTTCGCGCATGCGCGGCAATCCTTTATTTGCGCAAACGATGTCGGGAACGTTGCCGGAACCGGACTTTTGCGCCCCGCCATGGGTGAGTGCTTACTATTGTGCCCCAAACGTTTTCGGGAGCTGGCCTCGTTCAACGTCAAAACACCGCCCCACAGGCCCCGGCCAACCCACCGCGCTACGCTCCCGACTGGCGGTAGGAGCACGGTGCACCCCGCCCGCTCCCCACGACAAAATTTCGCGCCGCTTCAACCTTCGGGGCGGCAAGTGGCTCCTGCCAGAAATCCACCTTGCCAATGTTCCTTGATCGGTTGTTCGTTTGTCGATTAGTACTCCTCGTACTTAGCTTTTTCGGTGCCGGCCTGACATATCCCGCTACTGCGCAGCTACGGCGGGCTGTTCCGCCGGTCATGGGTCGGGCCCACACCCTGGAAGACACTGTGCAGGCCGTGCGCCGGCTGTTTAACAAGCACGACGCCACCAGCACCACCGGCCTCGCTACCGGCGTCGGCGGGCTCAGCGCCATCGGCGTAGGGGCGCTGATGCCGGCGCCCTTCGGCAACCCCGCGCTCAAGCGCAACTTCATTTCGGTTGGCACCCTGGCTACCGGCATCGGGGCCGGGCTGTCGTTGCGGCGCATGCTGCGCTTCAGCCCCAAGCACCGCGACGAGGTGCTGGCTGCTTACCAGCAGGGCGAGCCGCTGCCGCGCTACGTGCGCCGCCGCCTGCGCCCCGAGCATTTCCAGCCCGGCCGGTAACCAATAGCAAGGCCCCGCAGCTGCCTCAGCGCGGGCCCGACTTCGCCAAGCAAGTGCAAGCCCCGGCTCCGCCGGCGGGTTGCCGGGAAGCCGGGGCTTGCGAAGTAATAGCTGCCGGAAGCGCTACGATGAGTTTTTGCCAGCGCCTGAATACCACTAGAAGCGCGTTTTGACGATGGCAAAGCGCGGCGACGTGGCCTGGTAGGGGTAGAGTACGTAGGCGTCGTTGCTGCGGCGCGTGATGGTGGTCGGGCCGACGGCGCCGGTGACAAAGCTGCCCGCGTTGCTGGCGTTGGCCCAGGAGTCGGAGCTGGTGAGGCGGTACACGGTTCCCTGGCTGCCGGCCACCACCAGCAAGGTTTGGTTGTCGAACAGCAGCAGGCCGTCGGCGCCGGCCAGGTTTTGGGAGGTCGTGACTTTAGTGAAGCCCGCGGGATTGTTGACGGGGATTTTGAAAAGGCTGCCGTCACTGGTCTTGGCCGCTAGCAGGTAGCCGTCGGGGTGGTACACGATGCCGTTCAGGCCGAAGCCCGTGCCGCCGCTAAGCTGGGTATTATCGAGGAAGACGGTGGCGTTGCCCTGCAAATCCAGCTTGTAGATAACCGGGGCAAAGCTGTCGGTGATGTAGGCGTTGCCCTGCCCGTCCACGGCAATATCGTTGGCGAAGTGCTGCGGGTAGGCGGCGGCCTTGCTGCCCAGGTCGGTGTAGGAAATCAGGCTGCCGGTGCTGGCGTTGAAGATGGCCACGGCCGCCAGCTTGCGCTGCGTCGCAGTCGTGGTGCGCGCCGGGTTGAAGTTGTTGTCCGACACGGCGGCCAGCACACGATTGCGGCCGGCGTCGAGGTTGACGCCGATGGTTGAAATCAGGCGCGGGTCGTCGGCCAGCTGGGTGTAGCTGCTGTCGTCCTTGACCGTGCCCAGGCGCCCCTCACGGCGCGAGCTGACGATGAAACGCTGGTTGGCGTCGTCCCACTGAATGCCCTCGGGGTGCAGCGCCGCCCGCGGCACCGAAAGCTTGTCGGGACCGGCCGGCGGCGTGTCGATGGGGTCATCGTCGTCGTTGGAACAGCCGGGCAGCAGGCTCAGCAACGGAAGCAGCAGCACCAGCAGGCGTAATAAGCGGGGCACTGGCCCGGGTAGGGGCGTAAAGGAAGGGTAGGACATAACTGCGGCGTGAAGTGATGGTGGAACAGTATGCTGGCTATACGCTCGCAACCACGGCATGGCTGGTTTGCCGGGCCTTGCGGGAGGGGCGGTGCTGCCGGGTTTTGGGCAGGCCGAGGCGGCGCAGTCAATGCACTGTTGTTTGTATAGGCACGGTACGGCCCTGCGGGTTTTAGTACCTTGCCAAGCTTTTAACCCGCATTATCAGGCCCTCGGCTGATGTTTAAACGACTACTTCTCGGCGGCGCCCTGGCGGCGCTGGCCACGCCGGGGCTGGCGCAAACGGCCCCGCTGGCGGCGGCCCCCGATTCCATTCCGACGATGATTGGCCGGTGGTACCTACCGCACTACCAGTCCAGCGCCACGGTGGCCGACAGCACCGGCGCTCTGCTTTCCCTGTATGTGCGCAAGCGCAGCTCGGCGTGGCTGTACCTGCTGGGCCTGCCGGTGGGGGCGGCGGCCCTGCAGCCCAACGAAAGCTCCACCGGCTCGGTCACCACCAAAACGCCGCCGGAAGGCTGGCGCATAGCTTTGGGCATTCCCCTGGTGGCCGCCTCGGCCGGGGGCTACATCGCGCGGCTGGCCACGTACAGCAAAACCGGGCTGCAGCAGGTGCAGCGCGACTACGAAAGCGGCAAACCGGTGCCAGCGCGCCTGCGCCGCCGGCTCAAACCCAAGGATTTTGCCAATGCCGCCGCCATTCGGGTGAGCATCGTGCAGCAGATGCAGTACCAGCAGGCGCTGCAGGCGCAGAAAGCCGCCCGCAAACAGAAATAGCGGGCATAAAAAAGCCCCGCTGGCGCAGTGCCGGCGGGGCTTTTAATCTAGCAGCTCGGAAGCTTACTCCACGGTGGGCAGCTCCACGTTGACGAAGCGAATCTGCCCGTCTTCCAGCTCGGCTTCCACCACGGCGTCCTTCGAGACTTTGCCGCTCAGGATTTCCTTCGACAGCTCGTTCAAAATCAGCCGCTGCAGCACGCGCTTCAGGGGGCGGGCACCGAAGGTCGGGTCGAAGCCTTGCTCGCCGAGGAAGTCCAGCACCTCGTCGGTGGCTTCCAGGCGGATGCCGGCTTCTTCCAGGCGCTGCTGAATCTGCTTGAACTGGATGTCGACAATCTTGCGAATCTCCTTGCGCTTGAGCGGCTGGAACATCACGATTTCGTCGATGCGGTTCAGGAACTCGGGGCGCATGTGCTGCTTGAGTCGCTCAATAACCTCCTCGCGGGTGCGGTCTACCACTTCCTCGTGGTTGTATTCATTCAGCTCCTTGAAGTTCTTCTGAATGATGTCAGCCCCCGTGTTGGAGGTCATGATGATGATGGTGTTCTTGAAGTTGGCCACCCGACCCTTGTTGTCGGTGAGGCGGCCGTCGTCGAGCACCTGCAGCAGGATGTTGAACACGTCCGGGTGGGCCTTCTCGATTTCGTCGAGCAGAATTACCGAGTAGGGCTTGCGGCGCACGGCCTCGGTCAACTGCCCGCCTTCGTCGTAGCCCACGTAGCCGGGAGGCGCCCCGATCAGGCGCGATACGGCGTGGCGCTCCTGGTACTCCGACATGTCGATGCGTACCATGGCGTTTTCGTCGTTGAACAGGTACTCGGCCAGGGCCTTGGCCAGCTCAGTTTTCCCGACGCCAGTCGTGCCGAGGAAGATAAACGAGCCGATGGGGCGCTTGGGGTCCTGCAAGCCGGCGCGGGAGCGGCGCACGGCGTCGCTGATGGCCGCAATGGCTTCCTGCTGGCCGGCCACGCGCTTGCCCAGCTCGGCTTCGAGGTTAAGCAGCTTCTCGCGGTCCGACTGCAGCATCTTGCTCACCGGGATACCGGTCCACTTGGCTACCACTTCGGCAATGTCCTCCTGCGTGACCACTTCCTGCAGCATGGAGCCGCCGTCCTTGTTGGCGTTGGCTTGCTCCTGCAGGGTTTTGAGCTTGGCTTCGGCTTCCTGGATTTTGCCGTAGCGCAGCTCGGCCACGCGGCCGTAGTCGCCCTGGCGCTCGGCCTGCTCGGCTTCGGTCTTGAACCGCTCGATGGCTTCTTTCTGCTCCTGGATGTCGTTGAGCACGTTTTTCTCCGACTCCCAGCGGGCTTTGAGCGAGTCGCGCTTGTCGCCCAGCTCGGCCAGCTCCTTGTTGAGCACAGCTTCGCGGTCCTTGTTGTCCTCGCGGCGGATGGCTTCGCGCTCAATTTCCAGCTGCATGATGCGGCGCTGCACCTCGTCGAGCTCCACGGGCATGGAGTTCAGCTCGATGCGGAGCTTGGCGGCGGCTTCGTCCATCAGGTCGATGGCCTTGTCGGGCAGGAAACGGTCGGTGATGTAGCGGCTCGACAGCTCCACGGCGGCAATGACGGCGTCGTCGGTGATGCGCACGCCGTGGTGCAGCTCGTACTTCTCCTTGATGCCGCGCATGATGCTGATGGCATCCTCAATCGAGGGCTCGTCCACCATCACGGCCTGGAAACGGCGCTCCAGGGCCTTGTCCTTCTCGATGTACTTCTGGTACTCCTTGAGGGTGGTGGCGCCGATGGAGTGCAACTCGCCGCGGGCCAGGGCGGGCTTGAGCAGGTTGGCCGCGTCCATGGCGCCCTCGCCGCCCGCGCCGGCCCCGATCAGGGTGTGCATCTCGTCGATGAACAGGATGATCTGGCCTTCGGAGTCGGTGACTTCCTTGATGACGGACTTGAGGCGCTCCTCAAACTCGCCCTTGTACTTGGCGCCGGCAATGAGCAGGCCCATGTCCAGCGACATGATGGTCTTGTCCTTGAGGTTCTCGGGCACGTCGCCGGCCACGATGCGCTGGGCCAGGCCTTCCACGATGGCGGTTTTGCCCACGCCGGGCTCGCCGAGCAGCACGGGGTTGTTCTTGGTGCGGCGCGAGAGAATCTGCAGCACGCGGCGGATTTCCTCGTCGCGGCCGATGACTGGGTCCATCTTGCCCGAGCGCACCTGCTCGTTGAGGTTGCGGGCGTAGCGGTTCAGGCTCTGGTACTGGTCCTCTGCCGACTGCGAGGTTACTTTGCGGCCGCCCCGCAGTTCTTTGATGGCGGCTTTGAGGTCCTTGAGGTTGAAGCCCGTGTCCTTGAGCAGGGTAGCCACCTGGTCGCGGCCGTCCACCAGGGCCAGCAGCAGGTGCTCCACCGACACGTACTCGTCGCCGAACTCCTTGAGGAAGCCGTTGGCGCGCTGCACGGCGGCGGCGGCTTCGTTGGCGAGGTAGGGCGAACCGCCGCTCACCTTCGGATAGCCATTGACGATGGCATCCAGGCGCGGGGCGAGAATGTTCAGGTTGACGCCGAGCTTCCCGGCCAGGAAGCTGGTCACGTTTTCATCCACCTGAAAGATGCCTTTCAGGAGGTGACCCGTCTCGATGGCCTGCTGCTGATTGCCGCCGGCAATTTCGGTGGCCTTCTGCACGGCCTCCTGGGCCTTGATGGTGAAGTTGTTGAAGTTCATAGGTCTAAGTCTGTCTCAGGTGATTTGGTGTAAAGCTGATACGGGCTTAGCAAATGGCGGGCTACTCAGAAAAAACGGACTTTTTGGCTAGATTCCTTGATTTGATAGTAATGTTTTGGGTCAAAGTGTCTTATTGTTGCTTATTTGCTGCCCGTAATACAGTCAAAAGGGCATATGAACAGAAATTTAGGCAAGTCTATTATAGACGCTAGTGCCTCTAGTCTCACAGATATTACTAAAGATGTAACTGAAGCAGCAATAGATTCTTTGCTGCAAGATGGAGTCGTTAAAGATATTCCACTTGTAAATCTGATTCATTCTGTTTATAAGATTGGGTCAGGTATTCGTGAAAGAATATTTATCAATATGCTGCTTAAGTTCCTATTTGAATTAAAAGATATTCCAATAGAAGAAAGAATGAATTTTATAAGTAAGCTCGAAAATGAAGATTACAAGAATAAAGCAGGTGAGAAAATAATGGTGATACTTGATAAGCTTGATGATTCTGATAAAGCACCCATGGTCGGTAGGGTTTTTAGGGCTTGTCTTCAGGGGAAGTTTACTTTTAATGTATTCTTAAGGCTTTCTCATGTCATTAATAATGCTTTTGTTGATGATATAAAATCATTAGGTAATTGTTTTACACCTAGCGGCGCTACATATCAATTAGGTGCTGAGCTTGCTGATAGTTTGAATCGTGTAGGTTTAACAACTGCTAAACTGAAAGCAGATCCATATACCCAAGAGAGGTTTAAAAGAACAACAGGACGAGATGCTACATCAGTGCCTTATGAATATAACGTAGTGCATACTTTGAATAACGATGCTCTAATTTTAGCTAGAGAAATTTTTGATTTTGAATGGATTGAGCATGCATATCATATATACAAATAGTAGTTGCAAATTCAGATATTGGCTGATAAGCTACCTCATCAGCGCACGCGAAGACAACCTGCTCGGTATCACGGGCCAGCAGCTACTGAACGAAGAAGAAGCGCAAAGCATAGTGTGAGTGAAGGTGTTTCTGTTGGACCAAGAGTTGCCAGTGGTGAGGTTATTAGCAATTGGCTGGCTTATTTCAACTTGATTTTTACTCCATTAACAGTAAATCCTTTCTCAAAGCATAGCATTATTCCTCTTCGCATAGAATCAAGGATGTAGTCTGTTCGGTTGGAGAAACCTGCGAAGTTGACATCTAAATACGAACAGTATCTAGCTTCATCTGGATGTGTTTTTAATTTCACTTGTTGTTTTGGAGTAACACCCCAAGCAACAATGTCTTGTTTTGGAATTGGTATGTGAATGACAATAAGCTTTTGTTTGTCATTTGTATAGGACCTCGTTCTCATGAATACTCTAAGCGGTGGGTTGCTGCCGTAGGTAGCTTTAAATTGAAGTTCCCAATCTGATAAAGATGGGATGTCTATTAAATTTAATATGTTATCTGCTTCCTTTTTGAGTATACGACTGATTTCATCTGAGTTAAAGTCGATATCCAAGAAGTTTATAACGTAAGAAGTGTGTAGTATTCTGGAAACCATTGGAGGTAAAGCGTTTTAGTAGGTGTAACCGCAGTGCCATAGCTACAGCACGGCAGAAAGTTGCAAAAAGAAGCAGCGAAGCGGATGAGTTCCTTCACTCCGCTTCGCTGCGTTCAGGATGACAGGCGACCAAGGCTGCTGAGGTGGTTAGCTGTTACTGTTGCTTCGCCGGCGTCTCTGGGCTGCTTTTCTGCTTGCCTTTGCGGTCGATGACGAGGCGGGCGGCTTGGATGCGCTGGTAGAAATCGGGGTGGGAGCGGGCGTACTTGCGCAGGCTGCGGTCGAGGCGGTCTTCGAGCAGGGTGGCTAGCTGGCTGAACTTGGCTTTGATAGCGAGGCGGGCGGCTTTGGCTTCGCTGATTTGCTGGCGTGGGTCGTTTTTGCTGCCGTCGAAGGCGGCCAGGGCCTCGCGCAGCTCCTGCAGGCGCGCTTGGGTGACGTCGTAATCTTCGAGGGGCTTGCTGTGCTGGGTGGCGAGGTCGAGCAGGTGCTGGGCCACGTCGGTGAGGGCGGTGGCGCGCAGGCGGGCCAGGGTGCCGTAGCTGTGGTTGGCGGCGGCTTGCAGGGCGCGGTCTTGCTGGTCGGTGGCGTAGGCGTACAGGTCGCCGGCAATTTCGCCGGCGCTGGTGGCCAGCAGCTCGCGGCGGTCGGTCTTGGCGGCGCTGGCGCCCTTGGCGGGGCGCAGGGTTTCTTGGCGCAGCGGGGTGAGGTCGTCGGCGAGCTGCTGCAGCTCGGCCAGGGCGCGTTGCAGGGCTTTGTCCTGCTGGTAGGGGGCGGCGTCGCGGCCGAGGGCGAGCAGCACGTTTTGGGCGGCGGTGAGCCGGTTGTCTTGTTTGGCGGTAAGCATTGGGAATGCGGGTATGGGTAAACGTGGAAATCAAACGACGCGAATAGGTGTGCGCAGCGGTAGTATAGAGCGAAGCTCAAGAATAGGAATATCCGGGTGAATTGTGGTAATACCGGGAGTAGAAAATGTGTGCCTCAGCTTGCGTGGCCTGCAACCAGGGTGCGGACGACCGGGACCGGTATGCAGACGCCTGAAACCGGCTGACAGCAGCCGGTGGCCGGCCTGCAAACGACCGGAGCCGGGCTTGCGACCAGCGCGGCGGGCCTGCGGACGCCCGGGGCTGGGCTTGCGCGGGCAGCGACGACGCTTGCGCGGATTGGGGCGGGGCTTGGGCTGACCGGGGCGGGGCTTGCGGGCGTACGGGCTTGGCTTGTGCCTCGGCAACTGCTTTGCGGGGACGCGGAGCGGCAAGGGGAAGCGTGGGCAGCTACCCAGTGGACGCCTGGCGGCGAACGGTCACGCGGGCGAGGTGGCCCGAAAAGGTGCAGGCGCGGGCAGCTCGGCCGCGGGCCGCCGGGCCGGGGCTACAGCTCCCGGGTGGGCAGGGGCTTGGGAAAGCGCACCGATTCGAGGAAGCGCTTTTTGTCGGCGAGGGTTTCGGCGGTGGCGGGCAGGCGATAGGTGCTGCCGAAGAAGTAGAGCATGTGGCCCCGCCAGGCGTAGATAACGTCGAGGTAGGCGGGCTGCTCGCGCACGAGGTCGAAGCAGCCGAAGCGGGCGGCGCGGGCGGGCAAGCCGGCAAACACCACGTTGTCTTGGTGGAGCAGCTGCACGTTCTGGGCCTTGAATTCTTTGGTCTTGAGTTGCTTGGCGTAGTGATGGATGATGCGGTCGAAGGTCTTGCTCAGCGACTCGGCCGTGACCAGGTCGTTGGGGTTGTAGTCGGGCTGGTAGCGCAGATCAATCGAGCCGACGAAGAGGATGATGTTTTCGGTATCCGTCGTGAAGTAGGACGCGCCTTTCGCCTTGGGGTCGTGCTCGGCCTCCGTGGCGTAGGGCAGCTGCACGGTGGTGTAGTCGTCGATTTGGGTATCGACCCAGGTGGTGACGGCCCACTGCGCCGCCGCGGGGCGGGACCACAGCAAGGTGAGCAGCGCAAGGAGGCGAAGAAGGTGCGGAGCGGCTCGCATCAGCAATAGCAATGGCAGCTAACGAAACGGAGGTTGAAAATAGCAGAACGGTCGGGCTTGGGCCGGCGGCCGCCCGATGAGCACGACGGTAAAGAAGCCTAAAGTGACTTTGCGGCCGCCGCTCATTGCCTTGCCAGGGCAATGGGGGCGCGGGGCAGAGCTCAAGACGGGCCGCCGCGTGCTGACAAGCTACCTCAGGCTGACCCCGGCGGCAAGCGCAACGGCCGCCGCGGCCGAAATCGAGACGCGCACGACCGAGGCCGGACCCGCGGCAATCAGCGCTGGCCGGAGGAAACCGCGTGGGTACGTGCGGGCAACAGGAGCAGGAAACGGAATGCCCAGGGGAATAAGCCGGCAATGAAAAAGGCGCGCGATGAGAGCAGTACGCCGTTATCTTTCGTGCATGAAATCGACGATTAGCGCATTATTAGGAGTGGGCGTATTGCTTGGAGCGTGCAAGAAGGACGAATCGAGGCCCGAGCCAAAACCTGAGCCGACGCTGGACGGGGAATGGCGGATGACGGAAAGTGTGCGCACGGATCAGCAATCGGGCTACGGGCAGACGTTGGCTCCGACGGTGACGTATAACTTCCGCTTAGTGGCCAAAGGCGACACGGTGCGCTCGTACCTGGTCAATAGCACGGCGCCGCCGCTGGTGCTGGTGCGCAACGGCCACGAGCTGCGGTATACCCGCGGCGTGGGCGTGTACTGCACCATCAAGGAGCTGACGGAACATCGGCTGGTGCTGCATTCCACGGCGCCTTCTCAAATTCCAGGTTCGGGCATTATGCTCAACATCGACGACGTATACACGCGCTGAGGCCTGGGGCGGTAGTTGGTGCCGGGGTGGTTATTTTGGCAACGATTCTGTTGCCTCCTCCTCCGACCTTCGCCCGATGCTTGCTCCGCTGCTCGCCCATATTGCCCGGTACGTGTCGCTGACGGCGGCCGAGGCGGAGCTGCTGGAGGCCTACGTGGTGCCGCACACGCTGGAGCGCCGGGCGCACCTGCTGCGCGAAGGGGAGGTATGCACGGCCACCTACTTTGTGGTGAGCGGGTGCCTGCGCACGTATTTTCTGACCGAGAAGGGGGTGGAGCACACGCTGCAGTTTGCCATCGAAAACTGGTGGCTGACGGACTACGCCAGCCTGGACGCGCACGCACCGTCGGCGTTTTTTCTGCAGGCGGTGGAGCCTACGTGGGTGCTGGTGCTGGAGCAGCGCGGGCAGGAAGAGCTGTTTGGGCGGGTGCCGCAGCTGGAACGCTACTTTCGGCTGGTGCTGCAGCGCGGGGCCGCGGCGGCGCAGCACCGGGTGAAGCTGCTGTATAGCCTGAGCGGCGAGGCGCGTTACCGGCAGTTTGCGAGCCTGTTTCCGGCCTTTGTGCAGCGGGTGCCGCAGTATATGCTGGCCTCGTACCTGGGCTTCACGCCGGAGTTTCTGAGCAAGATCCGGGCGCGGATGGGGGAGTAGGCGGGCCGCGTTTCTTGAACTAGTTCAAGAGGTGGCGGGGTGGTCGGGGCGGACCTTTGGGCTATCAATCACCCTAACCCCTTCTGGTATGCGCCTCGACATGCAGAAAACCGAACCGGAGTCCTACCAGGCCGTTTTCGCCCTGGAAAAATACCTGAGCAAGTCGCGCCTCACCCGCACGCACAAGGAGCTCATCAAGCTGCGCGCCTCCCAGCTCAACGGCTGCGCCTACTGCCTCAACATGCACTCCCGCGAAGCCCGGCAGGCCGGCGAAACCGAGCAGCGCCTGTACGTGCTGTCGGCCTGGCGCGAGGCCGGAGACCTGTTCACGCCCGAGGAGCGCGCCCTGCTGGCGCTGACGGAGGAAGTCACGCTCATCGGCCAGCGCGTATCGGACGCCACCTACGCGCAGGCCGCGGCCCTCTTCGACGAGCAGTATTTGGCGCAGGCCATCATGGCCATTGCCACGATTAACGTCTGGAACCGCATTGCCATAGCCACGGAGAAGCCCCTGGACTAATGGCCGCGGGGGGCGGTTTGCCCCCGGGGAGCCGGCCCCAACGGGCCGGCTGGTTCATCAGCGCCGTCTTGTCGCTCGCGGAGCCGGTGGCTTCTGCTGGCGACGGGGCGGCGCTGGTCGATGAGGTTGCGGGGTAGGTGGCACCGGGTGGGCGGTGCGCTACGCCCCGATGCCCGCTCCCTTTGCCATCCGCCGGCGGTAGTATGGCCGCTTCATAGTCGACAACCTGCTGGTAAGCTTCGCTGCTGGCGGAAGCACAAGCTGGGCCGATAAGCCGAGGGTCTGGGGCTGTCCGGCTTCTCAGGCCGCAGCCAGCGGGTAGATTTTTGCGAAGTTTTTTTATGTCGGTATTCGTCCGTAAGTGGGCAGATGTATCTTTGAGCCCATTTTTTTCACCTCATTCTCCCACCCAATCCTGTGCAAAACTTTACGCATAAGGTTACCCTACTGCTGGCCCTGCTGCTGACGGCCACCCTGGGCTATGCCCAAACCACTTACCAAACGGTTGGCATCATCGGCTCGGCCACCGCAGCTGGCTGGAACACCTCCACGCCTATGATGCTGGTGTCGGCCACCGACCCGCACACCTGGACCATCACCCTGCAGCTGACGCCGGACGAGGTGAAGTTCCGCGCCAACAACGACTGGGGGGTAAACTGGGGCGCCGCGACGTTCCCGACCGGCACGGGCGTGGCCAACGGGCCCAACATTCCGATTCAGACGGCGGGTCGCTACACGGTGCTCTTCAACGACGTAACCGGGGCCTACCAGTTCACCGCGTCGACGCCCATGGCTGCCAAAGCTGCCGGCAACCTGCTGCGCCCCATGCTGACGCCCAACCCCGCCAGCGGTGCCGTGCGCGTGGCCTACGACCTGCCCGCGGCCGGAGCCGTGACGGTATCGGTGCAGAACCTGCTGGGCCAGCTGGTGCGCCAGCAGACGCCGGTGCGCCAAGGTGCCGGCCAGCAGGAGCAAGTGCTGGCGCTGGCTGGCCTGGCGCCGGGCCTGTACTTGGTGCAGGTGCAGAGCGGCAGCCGCGTCGAGACGGCCCGCCTGCGGGTAGAATAGTGACTGCCCGCCGGGCCGGCGCCTGACGCTGGTTTCGGCAACGTAGGCGGGCTGGGGCTCGTCTACCGCGGCGCCACCCTGCGGCGCGGACTCCGGGTACGCTACCCCGGAGCCGCGCGGCGGGGTGGCGCTACGCTTTAGCGGCCGGCTAACAGGTGTGGCAAAACGTAGCGCTGCTCCGTCGGCAGGTGCGGTAGTGAGGTGCGGCCGGCCGCTGGCTGCTTTAAGTCGCTGCCCCGATGCGAGGTGAGCGAGGCGGCTAGGTCTGAGCAGAGTATGGCTACCCGTAATCTGTCCCCAGCGGGAGGGCTTAACGGCTGCCCGCGCCGTGGTGGGCGTGGGGCAGGCCCTGCAGCAGCGTCGCGGCGTGGTCGGCGTGGCGGGCCACGATGGTTTGCATACGGCCGAGCCACTCCTTGTAGTCAGCGTCGCGGGCGCTGTCGGCGGCTTGGCCGAACAGCCGGACGGCGTTGCGGTGGTCGACCACCATCATCTGGGCGTAGTAAGCGTCGAACTGGTCGGCGGGCAGCCGGCGCAGGCTGTCGATTTTCTGGCGGTAAACGCGCAGGGTGGTATTGGGCGGCACCAAGCCCTTGCGGCGCATCAGGGCCCGGTACTCGCCGTTGATGGCGCTGTGTTCCGTGACCATCTGGGCGGCGTAGGCCTGCACGGCGGGGCGGGTGGCGCGCTCGGCCGCCACCGTGCCCGCTTCCACTTCGAAAATGCCCGCGCAGCCCGCCATGGGCATAAAGAAGCAGCCGAACGGGTCGAGCGGGCAGGCCGGTGGGGTGTGGCCGTCCGGCCGAGTTGTTGCCACGGGCTGCTCGGTTTTGGGGGCTTGCTGGCAGGCACCAAGGACGAGCAAGAGCAGGATGGGCAAACCGGACAGGCGGCGGGCGTTGGGCATGGCAGAAGGAATGCAGGTGAAGAGCCGGAGGGCTTTCAATATAGTATAATGTCTATGCTAAGGCCACGGCGGTTTCACCGGCCTTGCCCAGGCATGACGACCAGCCAGAATGAACTTCAGCGCCGCTGCAAACGCGACGCCGTAATGCGCGGGCTTTAGGCGTGGTGAGGGGTGAAATCGGCCGGGGCGGGCTGCACCTCTTCACGGAACTTATTACCCCGGATCAGCAGCCAGAGCATGAAAAGCGGTTCGCCGTAAAAGGTGTACATGGCGAAGTCCACGTTGAGCTCGGGGAAGAGGTAGGGGCGCACCGCCGTGAGCAAGTACCCGAGGCCGGTGATGACCAGCAGCACGCCGAAGACGCGGGGAATGTAGCCGGAGCGGAACACGAGGTAGCCGAGCAACACCAAGTGCAGGGCGAAGACGATGAGGCCGAAGTACCAGTGATTCTTGAAGGCGCGCAGGTGCACCATGGCCAGGGCCTGCACTTGCGCCTGCGGGAAAAGGGCAAGGTAGTCGGGGGTGGTGAGCAGGCGCAGCGCGGTGACGAGCTGGTTGAGTGCAACCAACGCCAGCAGGGAGTACGCAAGCTTCAGCCAGGCCGTGAATTGGGCCAGCGGCGGGTGCACGGACCGCAGCAAGTGGTACAGGGCCCAGGCAATGACGATGTCGAGGAGAAAGGTGAGGAAATAAGCCAGCAGCCCGGCCGTGAACAAGCCTTGGTGCGCGAGGATGTTGCGGGCGGTTTCGGCGGCTTTGTAGGGAATGATCAGCTTCGGAAAGACGTACATCTCCGCAAAGGGCGCGGCGACAACCGAGCCGAGCAGGGCCAGGCCGGCAATGAGGGCGGCGGTGCGCAGCGGCAGGTACTGGGGGCGCGTCGGCATGGGGGCGGGAGCTAGGGGCGGGGAAGCGGCCGCACGCCCCGTTGCCGGGCTGCGAGCCAGCAACAATGTAAGGGAATATGCGCGACGGTGAATGTAAGCGAAGCAAGGAATTTCCACGCCCCGGCTCCCACCAGCGCCTTGGTTTACACGGCCTTTAAGCGCGCGACAAAGCTGCGGCGCCGCACGGGACAACCGGGGCGGCTTCTCTCTGCTGGCGGTTGGCTTCTTCCCGGCCGCCCTGCCCTAGCCGCGGGCGGGCAGGCTGCGGTACACGGCCTCGATGTGGCGTTCTACTACCTCCAGGGGTAGGCCAGACAGGGCCAGGTAGGCGGCGTGGAAGCGCGGGAGGCTGAAGCCGGGCTGCTGGCTGAGGCGGGCTTTCATGGCCTCGATGCGCTGCGCGCCCACTTTGTAGCTCAGGCACTGGGCGGGCCAGGTGGTCACGCGGTTGATTTCGCGCTCGGCAATGTCCTGCTGCCCGGGCACGCTGGCCTGCCAGTAAGCCAGGGCCTGCGCGTGCGTCCAGCCCCGGTCGTGAATGCCCACGTCGAGCACCACGCGGGCGGAGCGCACCAGGTCCCATTCCCACTTGCCCAGCTCGGCTTCGGGCGCTTGGTAGAGGCCAAGCTGAGCGCCGAGGTACTCCACGTAGCAGCCCCAACCCTCGGCGTTGCCGGAGTAAAAGGTAGCGGCGCTCAAGGGGGAGTAGGCCGGGCTGCGGTGCTGCAACGACGACTGGTAATGGTGGCCCGGAATGCCCTCGTGCTCGAAAATCCACTCCATGGCGCGGGTGTTGTGGCGGCCGGTGGCGAAGTTGAAGTCGTAGCGGCCCTGGCGGTAGATGCCCGGTGGCATGGCCGCGGTGGCGCCCTCCCAGGGCTGAATGCGCAAGGCGGGCACGGCCGTATCGGCGAAGACGGCGCCGAGGTGCTGGCGTACCCGCCGCTCGATGGCGCGGTAGCGGCGCTGGATCTGGGCCGTGTCGCGGAGCTCGAAGGTTTCGGAGGCGAGGTAGCGGTAGAAGCCGGCGCTATCCTGGCCGTAGCCCAGCTGGCGGCGCAGGCGGCGGATTTCGCCCTGCACCCGGCGTACCTGCTGCTGCCCGAAGGCGTACAGCTCGTCGGCCGTGAGCGGGGTGCTGGTGTACTGATGAGCGTAGAGGGCGTACCAGGCGTGGGGCGTGGGCAGGGCGTTTAGGCCGGTGGCAGGCACCGGAGCGGCCGTTTGGCGGAACGCCAGTTCCAGCTCCACGCGGCGCAGGTGCTGGCTGACTTCGTAGCGCAGGTGGTCGGCTGTTATAGCTTCGGCAAGGCCCAGGCCGGTGGTGGGGAGTTGGGCCAACCGGTGCTGCACATCCCGAAAAAACGCTTGCTGCCGGCGCAACTGCGCCGGCTCCGCCACGCGGCGCAGGTTGTTCTGGTAGTCGAACTGAAAAGCCGGTACCTGCAGATGCTCCAATCTCGCCTGGTAATGCCGGGCCAGCAGCTCCACCGTCGACTGGGCCCGAAGCCGGCTGCCGGTGGCGCACAGCAAGCAAATAACGAACAGGAGCTTGGTCGGCATGACGCGCGGTGAGTAACGGTTCGCGCCAACGACGCCCGTTTGCGTCACAAATTGCACGACGAACTTATACGCCCTGCGTTAGGGCCGCTGGCCGCCGGACTACGCCGCCGGGCCCGTCAGCCGCCGGAGCAAGGCGTACAGCATGTGGTAGACCTCGCGCAACTGCTCCGGCTCGACCAGGGCGTCTTCCTTGGTAAACACCAATTGCAGGGGCGCGTCGGGCGCGTGCGAGGCGGGGCCCAGGGTGAGGCGGCACTCTTGGTAGCGCAGCAGAGTAGCGCGCACGTCGGCAGTATCGAGCAGCAGGATGCGCAGGGCCTCGGCGTCGTTGGTAGTGATGATGAAGGCCGCGTCCAGCTCCGGGTCGTTCAACTCCACGTCGGTCAGGCCCAGGAGCTTGCCCACTTCGTGCAGCCAGTCCTGCTCGTGCAGGGCAAAACGCAACGGTACCGAGGCCGGAACCGGCGCCGTGAAGCTCGTGCTGGCAAACCCGCTTTCGAAACCGCCGCCTAGGTCGATGTCGATGTCGAGGCGCACGGGAAGGTGGTCCTGCACCAGCTCGGCCGAATACTCAAACAAGTCCGGGTCCCGGCGAATGTCGGCGGCGACTTGCTGCCACAGGGCATCCTCGGTGGTGGCAGTGAACGTGTGGCTGGGGAGCATGGCAACAGGGGGAAATAGGCGCGTTTGACCTTCGCTTACTGCGCAGACGCAGGCAGGGTTGTGGCCCGCGCAGCTAGATGAGGCGTCTTATTGATGAGTAGAAATATATCTTTAAAAATTAGTATATTTAAGAAGAGCATTTCACCCGAAGACAATAGTCATGGAAACGCAACCCAAAAAATACCGGGGCTTCGGCGTGCTGCGCGGCGGCGTGCCGTGGTGGTTCTACGTCGTCTTGCTGGTCGGCTTCTACCTGTTTGGGTGGGTGCTGCGCCTGCTGGGCGTCATTCCGTCGCATTAGCGCACGGAAAAGCGGCAGCCGCCGGGCTGTTAGCCAACGGGCCCCGGGGCCGGCACGCGTGGCCGGCCCCGGGGCCCGTTCGGGTGTCATGCGCGCCGTGCGCTACTGCACCAGCAACTGGCGGGTAGTGGTACCGGTGGTCGTGCGCACGGCGTAGTAGTAGGCCCCGGCCGGCAGCGCGCCCAGCGCGTAGTCGAGGCGGTGGGCGCCGGCGCCGAGCACCTGGCCGGCGGGCAGCACTTCGGCCACGCGCTGCCCGGTGGCGCTGTAAAGCGTAATGCTGACCGCCTGCGGCCGGTCCAGGGTCAGCTCGAAGGTAGTGCGGCCGTGGCTGGGGTTGGGGAAGGCGTTCAGCTGCAGGGAGCTGGCCGCTTTGGTAGCCGTCACGGTGTTCAGCTTGCCGATGCCCGCACCGGCCAGCACCACGGCCGGCACGTCGGCGGCCGTGTTTAGCACGGCGGCGTAGGGGTAGGGCACCGTGGCCGTGCAGGCGCCGAGCGGAAACGTGTCGCTGGAGTACTGAAACGCGGTGCCGTTGGTGAGCTGGTTGCCCACGATGTCGCCGTAGCCCACCACCGCGCTGTACGCCGACACGTAGGGGTTTTTGACGTTGTCGAAGTAGTTGTTCTCGATTTTCAGGCAGGCCCCCACCCGCGAGTTGATGGCCGTGGAGGCAATGTTCTTGTAGTAGTTGTTGAACACGTGCCCCGTGCCCCCGCGAAACAGCGGCAGACGGGAGTTGATGTTCTCGAAGCGGTTGTGGTGGTAGGTGATTTTCCGGTCGTACGTGTCGGTTTCGGTGAAACCGCAGAGGCTGGCCTTCCACGCGTCGTGCAGGTAGTTCCAGCTGTAGGTAATGTACTCGCAGTCGTCCTTGGCGTCGAGCAGGCCGTCGTAGTCGTCCACGCCCACGCCTTGGTACTGGTTGTACAGCTCGCAGTGGTCCACCCAGATGTGGTTGGCCGGCCCCTCGATGCCGATGCAGTCCTTGGGCCCGAGCAGCACGTGGTGCACCTTGATGTTCTGGATGATGATGTTCGAGGCGCGGCGCACGTACAGCCCGATGCCGTCGAATTCCCCGCTGGTGCCCACCCCGATGATGGAAATGTTGTTGCGGTCCTTGATTTCGATTTTGTCGTAGGTCGAGGGCGTGTTGGCCGGGGTGATGACGCCGTTGACGTAGATGGTGAGCGGGGCGTTGGTGGTGTTGGCGCGGATGGCGGCCATCAGCGCCGTGCCGGTGCTGACGGTAACGCTGGCTCCGCCCGCCCCGCCGGTGGTTCCGGTGGTCAGCGCGGCATTGCCGTAGAGGCCGAAAACGGGCGTCTGGGCCTGGGCGGTGGTCAGCCCGAGCACGGCCAGGGCGGCGAGTAAAGGTTTCTTCATGGCGGGAACGACTGGGAAGGGAGGAGCGAGGGAGGCACGCCCGGCGGGGAGCCGCCCAAAGCCGATGGCAGTGAGAGGCTTAGACTAGCGGGGCGGAGTTGCCGGCGAATATGGCAATAGCCCTATGGCTACCGCCGCGTCGGGCGGTATTTATCTGTGCAATCGATATCGGGAACGATGCCGGCCGGCCGCCGGGTGTCGTCGCGAAACGCCGCCCGTACGTATGCCCCAGGCCCCTGGCCGCCTACGTCCCGGCCCGGGCCCGCTGCCCCATGCCCGCCCGCTACCTCATCGGCTGTTCCGGCTTCAGCTTCCGCGACTGGAAAGGCGTGTTCTACCCCGCCGAACTGCCGCCGCGCAAGTGGTTCGGCTACTACTGCACGCAGTTCGACGCGCTGGAGCTGAACGTGACCTTCTACCGCATGCCCGAGCTCAGTACTTTCGAAGGCTGGTACCAGCAAAGCCCGGCGCACTTTCGCTTCGCCGTGAAGGCTCCGCGGCAGGTGACGCACTACAAGAAGTTCGGCCCCGAAGCCGCGCCCATTCTGGCCGATTTCTACGGCACCGTGCAAGAGGGCCTGCGCGACAAGCTCGGGCCGGTGCTCTTTCAGCTGCCGCCCAAAGCCGCTTACTCACCCGAGCTGCTCGGGCGCATCCTGGAGCAGCTCGACCCGGCGTTTCAGAACGTGCTGGAGTTTCGCCACCCGAGCTGGTGGGACGGCGAATTGTTTCGGGAGCTGGGCCGGCGCGGCATCAGCTTCTGCGGGCAGAGTCACCCGCAGCCCCTGCCCGACGAAGTCGTGGCCAACGCCCCGCTGCTCTACTACCGCCTGCACGGCGTGCCCGAGCTCTACAAGTCGAGCTACTCACCCGCGTTTCTGCAGCGCCTGGCCACTGACATCCAAACGGCCCCGAACGTGCGCGAAGCCTACGTGTTTTTCAACAACGGCATCGGTGGGGTAGGGGCCCTGAATGCGCGAGAAATGGTCGGGCTGATGAAGGGATGAGTAGGTGAATGAACGGAGAAACGAAGAAACCAGCCCGTCATCCTGAGGCGTAGCCAAAGGACCTTGCTCGCTGCACCCCGTGCCGCCGCTGCCGGCGACGTGCTGACGCTTTTCAGTAGTGGCAGTGACGCCAAAAGCGCAGCCACCGCGGCCTATACACCAGGGCGGTGGTGGCTGCGTTTATCGGTTGGTGCAGGGATAGAGGAAGGTCCTTCGCTTAGGCTCAGGATGACGTTCTATCTTATCCACTCATCCACTGGGCACCTACGCCGCGGCGCGGTCTTGGGGCATAGTGTCGAGCAGCCACTGGTAGAGCTTGTCGACGTCGGCTTTCTTGAACAGCTCGGTGCCGGGGTTCATGGTGGCGGCGGTGCCGCAGGCCACCCCCAGGCGGGCCGCCTCGCGCACACCTTGGCCCTGGGCCAGGGCGTGCACCAAGCCCGCTACCATACTGTCGCCGGCGCCCACGGTGCTGCGCTTTTTCACGGCCGGGGCCGGAATGTGGTCGACTAGGTCGCGGGTGACGACGCAGGCGCCCTGCGGCCCGAGCGAAGTCACCACAATTTCGCAGCGGCCCTCGCCGATGAGGCCCTGCGCGGCGTCGGCCAGGCCGGCGCTGTCCAGCTCTTCGACGCCGGCTAGCTTGCTCAGCTCGCCCACGTTGGGCTTGATCAGGTACACGCCCGCCTCGATGACGCGTTGCAGGGCCGGCCCCGACGTATCGGCCACCACCTTGGCGCCGATGCTGTGGGCCCAGCGTACGATGTCGACCAGAAACTCGGGCTCGACGCCGGGCGGCAGGCTGCCGCTCACCACCAGAAAATCGGGGGTGGGCAAGGCCCGCAGCGCCGCCAGCACCTGCTGCTGTTCGGCGGCCGTGAGCGGGGTGCCGGGCATGCCGAAGCGGTACTGCTGCCCGGCCGAAGAATCGACTACAATGAAGTTTTCGCGCGTCCAGCCGGCGGCGGGCACGGCGTGCGGCTCTAAGCCTTCCTCGCGCAGCAATTCCTGCAGCCGCTGCCCGGTGGCCCCACCCGCCGGAAACAGCGCCGTCGAGTCGGACCCTAGGCGCTTAAGGGCCCGCGACACGTTGATGCCGCCGCCGCCGGGCTCGTACTTGGGCGTTTCGCAGCGCAGCTTCTGGTCGGGCACGATCTTGTCGACGGCGGTGCTCTTGTCCACGGTCGGGTTCAGGGTCAGGGTGACGATGCGTTTCATCGGAAGGAAGGTGCAAATGGAAGAATCTGGCCGCCAAGCGGCTGCCAGCGGCAATGTACTTGCTGCGCCGGTAGCGGGTTGTGGATAAGTGGTGGATAAAGGGGGTGGCGGGTAGGGTCGCGCGTTAGGGGGGCGGGCTGTTCTTCATAACGCCCGCGCAAGCAACGTTGCTGTGCTGTCGAACGGCGTGGAAAAACGCCATGCTGGGCGGGGCGAAGCAGCTCCACCGACTCGTTGTTCGGTGAACATGCTTCGACCCGCCCAGCATGGCAATATGTTCAACAGTCGGCCCGCGCGGCGTCTAGGCTGGGCAGCCGCGCTTAGGCGCCGGGCTGCAGGCCGCGCAAACGGCGCGCCCCGGCCGTTACTTTTTCTCCTCCGGTTGCATCTGCATGTTCATCATTGTGGCCAGCATGGAGTCGGGGAAGAACACGCTGCTGGCGAAGTTCATCTTGGCCCCGAAGGTGGGCAGCACGCGGGCCTCGCCGGCCAGCAGGCCCTTGTAGCCGGCTTCGGCCACTTCCTCGGGCGTGGCTTTCTTGCTCTGGCCGACTTTGGTGTCTTCGGCCCCGGCCACCTGGAAAAAGTTGGTTTCGGTAGCGGGCGGGCAGAGCACGGTGATGGTGACGTCGGATTTCTGCTCCTTCAGCTCCTGCTGCAGGGCCTCGGAAAAGCTGAGCACGAAAGCCTTGGTGGCGGCGTACACGGCTTGGCGCGGGTTGGGCAAGAACGACACCACCGAGCCCAGCTGCAGGATTTTGCCGGCGTTGCGGGCCACCATTTCGCGCAAGTACAGCTTGGTCAGGTGCATCAACGACACCACGTTGACGTGCACAATGCCGATTTCCTTCTGCAAATCGGTTTCGGTAAAGAGCCCGGCTTCGCCGAAACCCGCGTCGTTCACGAGAATATCCACCTGCCCGCCCTGCGCCTTGACGGCGTCGTAGAGCTGCTGCGGGCCCTCGTGGGTGCTCAGGTCGGCGGCAATGCTGCTGCTCTGCACCTGCGGAAACTCGCCGCGGATTTTCTGCTCGGCCGCTTGCAGGCCGGCCGCGTCGCGGGCCGAGAGGATGAGGCGGTGCCCGTCGCGGGCGAAGCAGCGGGCCAGCTCGAAGCCAATGCCGGACGAGGCGCCGGTGATGAGCACGGTTTGGGAAGTAGCCATAAAGGGGTAATTGGTTGTGGGTGATGGGGTGTGGGTACCGGCTTGCTTACTGCCGGCCTCGGCAAAGAGTTGCTGGCGCCGGGGCGCCAGCTCGGCCGGAGCCCCGGCGGCGCGGGCCGCGTACAAGGCAGTTTCGTGCTTCGTTGTCCGCCATGCCCACTTACCACATCGGTTGCTCCGGCTACCACTACCGCCACTGGCGCGGGCGTTTCTATCCCGACAAGCTGCCCGTGCGCCGCTGGTTTGAGTTCTACAGCCAGCACTTTGCCACGCTGGAGCTAAACGTGACCTTCTACCGCTTCCCGCAGCTGAGCTTCCTGCAGACCTGGCACGCCGCCAGCCCGCCCGAGTACCGCTTTGCCGTGAAGGCCCCGCGGCTGATAACGCACTACAAGCAGTTCAACGAGGTGGGCCCCCTGCTCACCGACTTCTACGACACGGTGCAGCAGGGCCTGCGGGAAAAGCTCGGGCCGGTGCTCTTTCAGCTGCCGCCCCGGGCCGCCTATACCCCCGAGCGCCTCGCCCGCATCCTCGACGCGCTTCACCCCGGTTTCACCAACGTGCTTGAATTTCGCCACCCGAGCTGGTGGCAGGAGCCGGTGTACGCGGCCTTGCGCGAGCGGGGCGTCACGTTTTGCGGGCAGAGCCACCCGGCCCTGCCCGACGCGCTCATTGCCACCACCCCGACGCTGTACTACCGCCTGCACGGCGTGCCCAACCTCTACCAGTCGCCCTACGACGAGGCCTTTCTGCGCCGGCTAAAATCGGCGGCCGATGCAGCCCCGGGGGCCCGGGAAGCGTTTGTGTACTTCAACAACGACATCGACGCCTCGGCCATTCACAACGCCCGGCAGCTGCAAGCCCTGGTGGAATAGCCGCGCGTCAAGACCCGTTTCGCATGAGTTTGCCACCCGCCGGGAAGAGCCGAAAGCTGTTTGATTGTTGTACTCATTGGTTTGATTCACTTTACCGATGCGGGCACGGCTGACGGATCTTTGCGTTGCCGCACGCATCCGGCGCCGGAACTGCCGCCCGGTTTGCTCGCCCGCCCCGCCTAACCCGCCGCGGCGGCGCCCCAACCACAACCCGACGGCCGCGCATAACCTTTTGCGGCCGGCTTGGTTTAACAGTGCCTACCACCCACCCACTGAGTACCTGCTGATTCCTGCTTTGCCCGGCCGCCGGCCGGGGAATGGGGCGCAGCGTTGGGGCGGGGCCAGCCGGGCCCCCTCCGCCGCCTGCCACCGGTACTTCTGCGCCTCTCCAACACAGAATTTTGCGCCTTTCTGCGCCCGAGCTACATGCGCTATTTCTCCCGGGCGGCCCGCACCGCCGGTATCCTGAGCGGTCTGTTGCTGGCGTTTAGCCAGCCCGCGGCCCGCGCCCAAACCCAACCCGCTGCGCCCAGCGGCACCCTGACCCTGGAGCAGTGCCTGCAGTTTGCCCTGCAGAACCAGCCCGCGGTGCGCCAGGCCCGCCTCGACGAGGAAACCAACGAGTCCAGCATCCGCATCGGGCTGGCCGGCTGGCTGCCCCAAATTGCCCTGAACGGCACCGGCCAGCACTACTTCCAGCTGCCCTACACCGTCATTCCCATCGACGGCATCAACACGCCGCGGCAAATCGGGCTGCGCAACCAGTCTACCATCGGGCTGGCCGCCACCCAGAGCATCTACAACAACGACCTGAGCCTGGCCCGGCGCAGCGCCGGCCCCTCGCGGCAGTTCTACCAGCAAAATTCGGTGGGCGTGCGCATCGACGTGGTGTCGGACGTGAGCAAGGCCTTCTACGACGTGCTGCTCTCCCAGCGCCAGCTCGACGTGCTCAACGAGGACATCGTGCGGCTGCAGCGCAGCCTGCAGGACGCCAAGGCGCGCTACGACGCCGGCATCGTCGATAAAATCGACTACAAGCAGGCCGAAATTCTGCTCAACAACTCCATCGTGGCCCGCAAGCAGGCCCAGGAAAGCATCAAAGCTAAGTCGGCCTACCTCAAGGAGCTAATGGGCCTGAGCGCCCCGCAGCCGCTGCAGCTGCAGTACGACACCACCCGGCTGATGCAGGACGCGGTGGTGGACACGGCCGTGGCCCTGGACCCCGCCAACCGCATTGAGTTCCAGCAGCTGCAGACGCAAAAAGCCCTTCAGAACGCCCAGATCCGCTATTACCAGTACGGCTGGCTGCCCTCGGTGGGCGCCTTCGGCAACTACAACACCGCCTTTCTGAGCAACGAGCTGAGCACGCTTTATAGCCAGCGCCTGCCCAACTCCTACGCCGGGTTGCAGTTTTCGCTGCCCATCTTCACCGGCACGCGCCGCCTGCAGAACCTGCGCCGCGAGCGGCTCACCGACCAGCGCATCGACCAGGACATCCTGGCCACGCGTAACCGCATCAATACCGAGTACGAGCAGGCCTTGGCTTCCTACAAGGGCAACTACGCCGACTACCTCACCGGCCAGCGCAACCTCGCGCTGTCGAAGGAGGTGTACAACGTGGTGCAGCTGCAGTACCGCGAAGGCATCAAGACTTACCTCGACGTCATCGTGGCCCAGACCACGCTGCGCACGGCCCAGCTGAACTACTACAGCGCCTTGTTTCAGGTGCTGAGCAGCAAGGTGGACCTGCTGCGCGCCCAGGGCACCCTGCCGACTCAGTACTGATGGCAACGGCCGCTAGAACGACCTAAACAGAACGTCATGCTGAACCTCGAGAAGCATCTCTACCGCTTCGCCTGATAGCAACATACTCAGCCGGACGCCCTAAGTCGAGCAGCGAAGCGGTAGAGATGCTTCGGCTTCGCTCAGCATGACGGCCTTTCTACTGAGTGCTGTCGTTCTTATTCTTCTTCGCGCTTCTACTTCCAACATGAATAAATCCCTGCTCATCCTCGCCTACGCCGCGGGCCTGCTGGCCTTCACCGGCTGCGGCAACAAGGACGAAAAAGCCGCCGCGGCCGGCCCGCCGCCCGCCACGCCGGTGACCTTGGTATCGGCCCAAACCACCGACGCCGTGTACTACGACCAGTACCCGGCCACCGTGGTAGCCCTCAACAACGTGGAGCTGCGCAGTCAGGTGGCGGGCTTTATCACCGGCATCTACTTCAAGGAGGGCGAGGTGGTGCCCAAGGGCAAGACGCTCTACGAAATCGACCGGCGCAAGTACCAGGCGGCCTACCAGCAGGCGCTGGCTGGGCTGCGCAGCACCCAGGCCACGGCCCAAAACGCCAAGGTGAACCTGAACCGCTACGAGCGGCTGGCCCAGCAGGACGCCATTGCTCTGCAGATCGTGGACAATGCCCGCACGGCCTACGCCACGGCTCAGAGCCAAGTGGCCGTGGCCGAAGCCAGCGTGGCCGCCGCCCGCACCGACCTGAGCTACTCGCTGATTACGGCGCCGTTTACCGGCCGCATCGGCATTTCGCAGGTACGCCTGGGTTCCCAGGTCAGCCCCGGCAGCACCTTGCTCAACACCATCAGCGGCGAGGACCCCATGGGCGTGGACTTCGTGGTGCCCGAGGCCGACCTGGCCCGCTTCGCCGACATGCAGGGCAAAACCGGCGGCCGCGCCGACTCCACCTTCCGCCTGGAGCTGCCCGACGGCACGCGCTACAACCAGCCGGGTAAGATCCTGGCCATCGACCGCGGCATCGACCAGCAGACGGGCACCGCCACGGTGCGCGTGCAGTTCTCGAACCCGGACCGCAAGCTCAAGGATGGCATGAGCGCCGTGCTGCGCGTGCTTAACCGCACCTCGGGCCGCCGCATCGTGATTCCCTTCAAGGCCGTGACCGAGCAGATGGGCGAAAACTTCGTCTTCGTGGCCGGCGACAGCAGCAAGGCCGAGCAGCGCAAGGTGCAGCTGGGCCCGCGCCTGCGCGACCAAATTGTGATTCTGGGCGGCATCAAGGAAGGCGACCAGGTGGTAACCGAGGGCCTGAACCGCCTGCGCGACGGCGGCCTGATTCAGGCCGGCTCGCCGGAACAGGCCGCCGCTGGCGGCGCCCCGGGCCAGCCCAACGGCGCTGCGGGCCAAGGTGCCGGCTCGGCGGCCAACGGCGGAGCCAGCACGGGCACCCCGGCTGCCCGCAACAGCAGCAACGCCACCCGCTAAGGCGGATATGAACGTCCTGTCGAGCGCCGCCGAGACATCTCGCGTGCTGATGTGGGATAGTAACTCATCGTTCAACGAGGAATTTACTACCTGACCAAACACGCGAGATTCCTCGACAAGCTCGGAATGACGCGCTGGTAGGCTGTTCAATGACTGGGCAACCCACCCATAGCCAACGCGGCTTTCTTCAAACCCAACTCACGCCATTCCGCTGACGCACACATAGCCTCCCCAGCCACTCGTCAGGCTCCCCCTCTGCGCCAAAGAGGGGGCCGGGGGGTGAGGTCCCTATGATTGCAGAAACCTTTATTCGGCGCCCCGTCACGGCCATTGTCATCTCGCTGGTGATAGTGCTGGTGGGGGTGCTGGCCATCCTGAACCTGCCCGTGGGGCAGTACCCCGAGATTACGCCGCCCACCGTGTCGGTATCGGGCAACTACATCGGGGCCGACGCCCAAACCGTGGAGCAAACCGTGGCCACGCCCGTGGAGGTGCAGGTCAACGGCACGCCCGGCATGACCTACCTGCAGAGCAACAGCACCAGCAACGGGCAGATGAGCATGACGGTGAACTTCGAGGTGGGCACCAACATCAACATCGCCGCCCTCGACGTGCAAAACCGCGTGGGCATTGCCCTGCCCACGCTGCCGCAGGAGGTACAGCGCCTGGGCCTGACGGTGCGCAAGCGTAACCCCAGCATCCTGATGCTGGTGGCCATGTACGCGCCCAAAGGCACTCACAACACCACCTTCCTCGACAACTACGCCAACGTCTTCATCAAGGACGCCTTGCTACGCACCAAGGGCGTGGGCGACATTGTCTCGCGCGCCGACGACTTTTCGATGCGCGTGTGGCTCAACCCCGACAAACTCTCGCAGCTCGGCGTGACGGCCCAGGAAGTGACGGCCGCCATTCAGGAGCAGAACGCGCAGATTGCCGCCGGCTCCATCGGCGCGCCGCCGGCCCAGACCGGGCAGACCTTCGAGTACATCGTGTTTGTGAAGGGCCGCCTGACCTCCACCGAGGAATTCGGCGACATCGTGGTGAAAACCCGGCCCGAGGACGGCTCGGTGGTCTACCTCAAGGACGTGGCCCGGCTGGAGCTGGGCAAGTTCAACTACTCCTCGAACTCCTTCGTGGACGGCAAGCGCGCCGCCTACCTGCTGGTGTACCAGGCCCCCGGCGCCAACGCGCTGGAAACCTTCGAAAACGTGAACAAGACGATGGTGCAGCTTAAAAAGAGCTTCCCCGCCGACCTGGATTACGTGGTGCCCTTCGAGGCCGCCTCGGTGGTGAAGGTATCCATCAACGAGGTGCTGCACACGCTCATCGAAGCCCTGGTGCTGGTCGTGATTGTGGTGTTCCTGTTTCTGCAGAGCTGGCGCTCCACGCTCATTCCGGTGCTGGCCATTCCGGTGTCCATCGTGGGCACCTTCCTGTTCTTCATTCCGCTGGGCTTCACCATCAACACGCTCACCATGTTCGGCTTCGTACTGGCCATCGGCATCGTGGTCGACGACGCCATCGTGGTGGTGGAAGCCGTGGAGCACAACATGAACGATCGGGGCCTCTCGCCGCTGGACGCCACGCTGGCGGCCATGCGCGAAATTTCGGCCCCGGTTATTGCCATTGCCCTGATTCTGGCGGCCGTGTTCGTGCCGGTGGGCTTTATCCCGGGCATCACCGGGCGCCTCTACCAGCAGTTCGCCATTACCATTGCCATTTCGGTGCTGATTTCGGCCTTTGTGGCGCTTTCGCTCACGCCCGCCTTGTGCGTGCTGCTGCTCAAGCCCCACAAGCGCGACGAAAACTCCACCGGCCTCGACAAGTTCTTCTACCGCTTCAACACTTGGTTTGACCGCGTGACGGGCAAGTATGGCCGGGGCGTGCAGCGCGGCATCAAACACTCGCGCCTGGTGGTCGTCATCCTCATCTGCGTGGTGGCGGGCACGGCCTTGCTGTTCAAGAGCAAGCCCTCGGGCTTTATTCCGACCGAGGACGAAGGCCGCCTAATCGTGACCTTCAACCTGCCCGAAGCCGCTTCCACGGAGCGCACCGTGAGCACGCTGCACGGCATTATGAAGGAGCTGAGCCAGGTGAAGGGCATTGCGCACTACGCCGGCCTCGGGGGCCTGAACGCGGTGAACTTCTCCTCCAAGTCGAACAGCGGCACGGTGTTCTGCCAGCTGCAGCCCTGGGAGGACCGCAAGGAAAAGGAAGTACAGCTGCAGGGCCTGATCGAGACGGTGCAGAAGCGCCTGAGCCGCTTCAAGGAAGCCAACATCGTGGTGATTTCGCCCCCGGCCATTCCGGGCCTGGGCAACACCGGCGGCTTCTCCTTCGTGCTGCAGGAGCGCGAGGCCGGCGGCGACATCCGCAACTTCGACGCGACGCTGCAGAAGTTTCTGGGTGCCCTGCGCCAGCGCAAGGAACTGGCCGGTCCGTTCTCGTTCTTCACCGCCAACACCCCGGGCTACCAGCTCACCATCGACCGCGAAAAAGCCAAGAAGCTTGGCGTCTCGATTTCCGACATCGGTACGGCCCTGCGCACCTACCTGGGCTCGGCCTACGTGAACGACTTCACCCTCTACGGCCGCAACTTCCGCGTCGTCACCCAGGCCGACTCGGCCTACCGCGGCGACATCTCGAACCTGGGCCAGTATTTCGTGCGCAGCAACCAGGGCGCCATGGTGCCGCTGAGCACGCTCACCAGCTACAAGCGCACCGAGTCGGCCCCGCTGATTTCGCACTACAACCTGTTCCGCTCGGCCGAAATCAACGGCAACGCGGCCCCGGGCTACTCCTCCGGCGACGCCATCAAGGCCCTGCAGGAAACGGCGGCCCAGAATCTGCCCCAGGGCTATGGCTACGAATTCTCGGGCCTCTCGCGCGAGGAGTTGCTGGCCGGCGGGCAGACGGTGTACATCTTCGCCCTCTCGCTGATTTTCGTGTTCCTGTTCCTGGCCGCGCTCTACGAAAGCTGGTCGGTGCCCTTCTCGGTGCTGCTGGCCGTGCCGCTGGGCGCCTTCGGCGCCATTCTGGCGCTGTACTTCCTGCCCAAGCTGACCAACAACGTGTACGCGCAGATCGGTCTGATTACGCTTATCGGGTTGTCGGCCAAAAACGCCATTCTGATCATCGAATTCGCCAAGGAGCGCGTGGACAAGGGCATGCCGCTGGTCGAAGCTACCCTGGAAGCCGTGCGCCTGCGTCTGCGCCCCATCGTGATGACCTCGCTGGCCTTTATCCTGGGCGTGTTGCCGCTGGTATTTGCCTCGGGCGCCGGCGCCCAAAGCCGCCAAACCATTGGCTGGACGGTGCTCGGCGGCATGCTCTCGGCCACCTTGCTGGCCATCTTCATCGTGCCGGTACTCTACGTCATCATCACCCGCCTGGCCTACGGCAAAGCCAAGCTGGCCGAACTGGAAGCCAACTACCAGCCCGACGAGGAGCACGGCGGCCCCCACCGCGACGGCGACGAGTCGGCCGGCGAGGGCAACCACCCGGCCCCGCAGCCGGCCTAACCCGGCTGGAAACGCAACAGCGGCGGCGCGAACCAATCTGGTTCGCGCCGCCGCTGTTTTATGGATGGTTACGCGCCGATCAGCCCGCTGGCGCTGCCGCCGGGCCGGGGGCCTTGCCCGCCTGGTTCAGCCGCTCAGGCTCAGCCGTTAATCGGTCCGGAGCGCGCGACGGCACCGAAGCCGCTGCAACGACCGAAATGAGGCCAAAACATGACGAATATCTGCTTCGGCACGACGGATATCAAGCCGAAAGGGTGTCCTGGGCCACCAGGACAGCGTAATTTAGGGGGAACTGTGAAGGGGTAGCGCCGAGCGGGCGCTGGGAAGTAAGCACAACCATTCGTTGCCGCGCATTGAAGGCGCCGCCCGCTGTCGGGCGGCAAAAGGAAGAAAGCGGCCGGGCGCCCCGGTCCCCATTGCTATGTCCTCTTCCTCCGTCCTCTACGACTTACTGATCATCCTGCTGCTGTCGGTGGGCGTGACGCTGCTCTTCAACCGCATCAAGTTGCCCTCCATCATCGGCTTCCTGGTAACGGGCATGCTGGCCGGGCCCTACGCGCTGGCGCTGGTGAAAGCCCCGCACAAGGTCGACCACATTGCCGAGCTGGGCGTGATGCTGCTCATGTTCACCATCGGCTTGGAGTTTTCGGTGCACAGCCTGATGCGCATCAAACGGGCTGTGTTCTTGGGCGGCGCGCTGCAGGTGGGCCTCACCGTGGGCGTGGTAGCCGTGCTGGCCATGGCCGCGGGCAGTCCGCCGGGCGCCGCCGTGTTTTGGGGTTTTCTGCTGGCGCTCAGCAGCACGGCCATCGTGCTCAAGCTCATGCAGGAGCACATGGAGGTGGAATCCATGCACGGCCAGATCGTGCTGGCCATCCTGATTTTTCAGGACCTGGTGGTGGTGCCCATGATGCTGCTCGTGCCCTTGCTTAGCGGGCAGGGCGTGGGCTCCTCCTGGCTGACCCTGGGCATCATGCTCGCCAAAATGCTGGCGGTGCTGGCGCTGGTGGTGCTCGGCAGCCGCTACCTCATGCCCCGGCTGCTGCTGCTGGTGGTGCGCACCCGCAGCCGCGAGCTGTTTTTGCTCACCATCATCGGCACCTGCCTGGGCGTGGCCTGGCTTACCGAAGTGGCCGGCCTCTCCATGGCCCTGGGCGCCTTTTTGGCCGGGCTCATCATCTCCGAGTCGGAGTACAGCTACGAGGCGGTGAGCAACGTGCTCCCGTTCCGCGAGATATTCGCCAGCTTCTTCTTCGTGTCCATCGGCATGCTGTTCGACGTGCACGTGCTGCTGGAGCACCCGGTGCAGATTCTGCTCATTACCCTGGGCGTGATGCTGCTGAAAACGCTGCTGACGCCCGCCGCTGCCGTGTTTTTGTACATCCCGGTGCGCGAGGTGCTGCTGGCGGCCCTGGCGCTGTGCCAGGTCGGGGAGTTTTCCTTTGTGCTGTCGCGCGTGGGGGTCGAGGCCGGGCTGATTTCCCCCGATGAGTACCAGATCTTCCTCGCCATTTCGGTGCTCACCATGTGCTGCACCCCGCTCGTGTCGATGGGGGCCGAACCGGTGGTGGCGTGGGTGATGGGCCGGCCGCTGCTGCAGAAGCTGGAGCGGCAGCTGCACCCGCCCACGCCCACTCCGCTGCTGCCCCTGGCCGCGCCCGAAACTCCGCTGTCCGACCACCTCGTGGTGGTGGGTTACGGGCTCAACGGCCGCAACCTGGTGCGGGCGGCGCGGGCCATGAAGCTGCCCTACATCATCCTGGAAGCCGACGCCGACAAGGTGCACCGCGGCCTGAAGCGCGGGGAGCGAATCGTGTACGGCGACGTAACGCACCAGCACGTGCTCGAGCACCTGGGCGTGGCGCGGGCCCGTGTGGTGATGCTGGCCATTTCCGACCCGGCCGCCAGCCTGCGGGCCGTCGTCACCATCCGCCGCCTCAACCCCGACGTGTGCATCGTGGTGCGCACCCTCTACCTGCACGAGCGGAAACAGCTCTACCAGGTGGGCGCCACGGAGGTCATTTCGGAAGAGCAGGAAACGAGCATGGAGGTGCTGGCCCACGTGCTGGCCCGCTTCATGGTGCCGGTATGCGAAATCGACCGGCTCATCGACGAGCTGCGCCACGGCGGCCACGCCATGCGCCGCCGCCGCTCCCTCGACGAGGCGGCGTGGTCCCGGCTGCACCTGCGCTTCGTCGAGTCGGAGCTGGCCACCGTGCCGGTCGACGCCGACCCGGGGGCGCATTTCGTCGGCAAGAGCTGCCTGCACTCCGACGTGCAGGAGCGCTTCGGCCTGAGCCTGCTGGCCATCCGCCGCGACGGGCACCTGCTGGACCCGCTCAGCCAGGATACCACCATCTGCCTGCACGACACGCTGTACGTGTTCGGCAAGCCCGAGCAGGTCAACCGCCTGGCCCACGAGGTGCAGCCCAGTGAGGTGTAGCGGCGGTCTGCGGGGAGGCGGGGCTTGGGCCAGGGGCTCTTGGCGGAGCGTATGGCACTACCAATGCCGGCGTGCCGCACTGGGACGAAATGAGCAGCTTCTACCCCGAAAGGCTGGGCAGGTCGGGGGCAGGTTACTGTACCTTAGCACATTGGCAATGCACGCGAATATCACGGGAGACGCCGGAGGTGTTGGCCACGCGCAGCGTCCAGAGGTTGGGCGCGCCGACGGGGTCTTCCACCCCGCTGAAGAGCACCACCATGCCGTCGGCGTAGCCGGCGGGCGTGATGTTGCGGAAGCCGCCCCCGCCGCCGAGCAGGCGGGTGCCCGCCGGGCACGGCACCTGCAGGGTGGACAGTGTGTTGGTGGCCACCGTCGCGTCAATCGATTGGATGCTGAGCCCCACCTCGAAGTTGCCGCTGGCGCGCACGTTGCCGGTCACGTCCAAGGCCGCCTGGGGGTTGCTGGTATTGATGCCCACGTTGCCGCCGGGCTTGAGATAGAGACGGTAGTCGGCCACGCCGGTTTGGGCCACGTTTAGCCCCCCGCCGTCCAGGTTGAAGTGCCAGCGGCTGGTGCCCCCGGCGTCTTTCCACGACACCAGGTCGCTGGCAGTGCCGGTGCCCTGCACGCTCAGCGGCCGGTCGGGGGCGGCGGTGCCGATGCCCACCAGCCCGCTGCCGAGCACCGTCAGGCGGGGGGTGCCGCTGGTGCCCAGCTGCAGCGGGCCGTTCAGCTCGTTGACGATGCCGAGGGTGGTGCTGCCGTCGGCGGGGTAGCCCAGGTAGCCGCCCCGGCTGGCGCCGAAGCCGTTGGGGAAGAACGTGAGGTAGGTGTGCTTGCCGGGGCCCGTGCCGCCGAGCTGCAGGGCGTTGGCGTCGGCTTCGATGCGCTGCCGGCCGAGCACGTGCAGGGTTTCCTGCGGGTCGGTCAGCCCGATGCCCACGCGCCCGCTGTTGCCAATGGCCAGGCGGGCGGTGGAGTTGGTAAAGAAGGTCAGCCCGAAGCGGTTGGGGCTGCCGGCGCTGCGGGCCGAGGCAATGACCTCGCCCGAATTGGTGCCGAAGCGCAGCCCGTTGCCGTTGACCGTGCCGTCGTTGACGCCGCTCACGTCCAGGTTTACCCCGCCGTTCACGTTGAGCCGGTCCGAGCCGCTGCTGGTGCCCACGCCCACGTTGCCGGCGTTGTCGACGCGCAGACCCTCGGACCCGCCGTCGTTCGAGAGCCAGTTGCCGTTGAGGCTCAGGGTGGTGGTGGCCGTGTGGTTGCCCAGGTTGTCGCCCTGCCCGCTGGGCGTGGCGCCCGCGCTGAGGTTGCCGGCCGCGTCCACCGTCACCACCCGGGCCCCGGTGCCGGCCAGCGCGTCGAAGCGGGTGGCGCCGGCCACGTGCAGGGGCACCTGCGGAGCAGTGGTGCCCACGCCCAGGCGTCCGGCCTGCACCGTCAGCACGTTGGCATCGGCCGTGGGCAGGTAAATCTGGGTACCGAACAGCAGGTCGCGCCCCGTGCCCGCCGTCGACTCGCCCCCGGCATACACGTCGCCGTCGGTGTAGCTGACCTGCACCGAGCCGTTGCTGGTCAGTCGGCTGAACCGCAGCTGGTACTGCTGCCCGGCCTGCACCGGCAGCGCAGTGCCCAGTGTAAAGCTCAGCGGGCCGCCCCCGAACAAGGGCGTGGTCACTTGCGCCGCCACTGTGGTGGCCGGCAGCGGGCCCACCACGTCGAGGCGGGCCGAGCCGGTGGTAGCCGTGCTCTGGGTGCTCAGCATCACCGACACCACCTTGAGCGCGCCGGTTTGCTGCACCGTAAAGCTTTGCCAGGTACCCGAGCCCATGGTGGCCCCGCCCGCCACCGTGCCGCTGGAACCCGCATCGGCTACCAGGGTGGCGGTGTTGTAGGTGCCGGGCGAGCTGCTGATGGCCAGCGTCTGGCTGCCGGCCGCTACGGTGGTGGCCCGGGTTAGGGCGCCGCCTAACTGCACCTCGCTACCGGTCTTGCTCAGGCCGTTGCCGGCGCCCACGGTGGCCTGCTGGGCGCTGGGCAGGCGGTTCCACTGGCCGGCGAAGAAGTACCAGAAGCCGGGCTCGGGCCCGTCGGTCTGGAACACCATCAGGCCCAGGGGCACGTTCGTCATGGCCGTGCGCTGGGCCTCGCTCAGGCGCGGGATGAGCAAGCCCTTGTCGGTGCTGCTGATGTCCAGCGCCGCTTTCGGGTCGGGCGTGGCCGTGCCGATGCCCACCGTGCCCGGCGTTTGGGCGTGAAGAGCGGTGGGCAGCCCCAGCAGCAGGCTGCCCGCGACAAGAAAGCGGGAGTAACGGTTTGTCATAGCTAGGTGTGTAGCAAGAAAGGAAGGGAAATGGAAGGCGGGCAACTACCCGCTGACCGGAACTCCGGGGCGGGCAAGGAGGCGAAGCCGGCCGTAGGCTAGGCCACCGACGGCAGCCAAGGCGTAAGCAGTCCGGCCACCGGAGCCGCCGGCAGGCAAGCCAGGACAGAAGCGGCAGGGCCAAAGCCGCGCGGCTTTGGCCCTGCGGGTGCTACTCGGCCTGGTACACGATGTAGGTCAGGCGCACGTGAGTGAGCGTGACGGCGCCGTTGCTGTTCATATCCACGTCGATCAGGTAGCTGAACTGGGCGTTGTCGACGACGATGTTCACGCCCTGGTTGACGGTCTGAAACTGGTTTCGGTCGCTGCCCAGCGTGGCGTAGGCGGTGGTAGAGGAGGTGTAGTTGTCGGCGCCGTTGTTGCCGCGAATGGCTACCAGGCGGGCCCGCATGGTCGTTGCGCCGTTGCCGTCGTCGTCGTAGCCCTGCAGCTCGATGTTGGTGATGGTGGCGCCCTGGGGCAGGTGTACCGGGGCCACCAGCCGCCCGGCGCCCGAACCGCCGAGGTACACCTCGGCCGGGTTGCCGCCGGTGCTGATGGAGGCAAAGACCGGGTGGTTGGTCGGGTCGGTCGACGCGAAGTCGAAGGGCGTGAGCATGTAGTACTGCGTGCGGGCCGAGCTGTAGGCGTAGTTTTCCCCGCCCGGGATGCTCACGCCGTTGCTCACCTGCAGCTGCCCGTCCTGGCTCAGCGTCATCAGGGTGCTGGCCACGGTGGAATTCAGGTTGTAGGTCACCCACTGAAACCGCTTGGTGGCAATGGCCGGCACGCCGAAGGTCAGCGCGTTGGGCTCCATGAACACGCCCCAGCGGCCGATGCCGCTGTAATTGCCCGAGGTAAACGCATCCCAGGCCCGGGTGATAAGCGGGCGGTCGGCCCCGGCCAGAATGATACCCAGCGCGCCGTCGGCGGCGATGTTGCCGGCCACGTGCAGCTGCTGCTGGGCCGAGGTACGCCCGATGCCGACGTTGCCGTTGCTGAGGACGCGCAGGCGCTCCTGCCCGCCGGTGCCGAGGCGGATGGTCTGGTGCACGTCGCTCTGCTGGCTGAAGCCGGCCAGATCAATAAAGCTCTTGGTAGCTGCGCTGCTGCCCCCGCCGGCCGAGAGGCGCAGGTAGCCGTCGTCGGCCGCGGCCGAGAGCGTGCCGCCGCCGGCCAGACCGTAAGCGCTGATTTCGCCGCTGATGCGGGCGGTGCCCACGGCCGGGCGCACGGCGTTGTTGCCGATGGCCGCGCCCAGCATGAGCGCGCCCTGGCCCAAATCGAGGCGGGCGTTGGGAGCGGCCACGCCCACGCCCACGTTGCCGCTGTTGTCGAGGCGCAGGCCGGTGCTGCTGCCGTCGTTTGAGAGCCAATGCCCGTTCAGCCCTAGGTTTTGCGTGGCGGTGTGGTTGCCCAGGTTGTCGCCGGCAGTGGCGCTGGGCAGGCGGTTCCACTGGCCGGCGAAGAAGTACCAGAAGCCGGGCTCGGGCCCGTCGGTCTGGAACACCATCAGGCCCAGGGGCACGTTCGTCATGGCCGTGCGCTGGGCCTCGCTCAGGCGCGGGATGAGCAAGCCCTTGTCGGTGCTGCTGATGTCCAGCGCCGCTTTCGGGTCGGGCGTGGCCGTGCCGATGCCCACCGTGCCCGGCGTTTGGGCGTAAGCGGCCAGCCCCGCCAACAAGGCAATCAAGGTGGAATAAAGCTGTTTCATAGCGGAGAAAAGAGTGAGACTAAGCGCTGCCGGGGCGCCGCGGGCTCGGCCGTTGCAAGTATCTGAATACGACCCGCGAATATATAAGCAGGGGCTTTTTCTTAAGCGCACGGTGCCCGGCCCTACCCGAAACAATCGGCCCGCCCACCGGCTTATCTTGCCGACCCGGCTGTTCCCGCGCCCGTCCGTTCACCCTTTCTTGTTTGTGCATGTCCACCGACACCCCGCTGCCAACCCCCGAACAGTTCGATACCCTTATCCGCGCCCGGCGCAGCATTCAGCCCATTCAGTTTGAGCCCGGCCGCGTCATTCCCGACGATATTATTGAGCGCATGCTCGAAAACGCCAACTGGGCGCCCACCCACAAACGCACCGAGCCCTGGCGCTTCGTCGTGTTCAAGGGCGCAGGCCTGCAGCGCCTGGCCGAGTTTCAGTCCGGCCTCTACCGGCAGCAGGCCGGCGAGTTCGTCGACGAAAAAAAGGCGCACAAGCTCGCTACCAATCCGCTGCTGGCTTCCCACGTCATTGCCATCGGCATGAAGCGCCACCACGTGCTGCCCGAAATCGAGGAAATCGAGGCCGTGGCCTGCGCCGTGCAAAACCTGCACCTGACGGCCGTGGCCAACGGCGTTGGCGGCTACTGGGGGTCGGGCGGCGTGACGTACCTGGAAGAAGCCAAGCCCTTCTTCGGCCTCGGCCCCGAGGACAAGTTGCTCGGCTTCTTCTACCTGGGCTACGTGGCGCAGCAGCCCGGCCGCAATCTGCGCAAACCCATAGCGGAAAAAGTAACCTGGGTGACGGAGTAGTTGCGAGTTGCGGGAGGTAGGTTGTCTGGCATTCGTCATCCTCCCATCTGGCGTACACACCGCGAAGGACCTTCCTCGCACCCTGCACTAACTACCAAGCGCAGCCACCAACGCCCTTATCATTCGGGCATGGTGGCTGCGCTTCTCGATTTGATTGAGAGTAGCAAACGTCAGAGCATTGCCGGCAGCGGCGGTGCGAGGAAGGTCCTTCGCTACGCCTCAGGATGACATTGCTTTTGCACTCTGGTACACAAAAAAGGCCCGCTGCACTGTGCAGCGGGCCTTTTTATTGGGCAAGCAGGCTAAGGCCTAGCGGCGCGGGGCCGGCTTGCGGGCGGGGGCTTTCTTGGCCGGCGCCTTTTTGGTCGTCGTTTTCTTGGCCGGCGTGGCCTTGGCGGGCGTCGTCGGAATGACGATGTCGGGCATGGCCGGCTCGGGGCCGTACTTCACCTCGGCCGCGTTCGGGTCGCCGGTCAGGTACAGGTCGAAGTCCACGCGGCGGTTCAGGGCGCGGCCGGCGTCGGTGGCGTTGTCGGCAATGGGCTTGGTTTCGCCGTAGCCGCGCGACTCGATGCGGGCGTCCGGAATGCCTTTGCTGAGCATGTACACGCGGGCGGCGGCGGCGCGGTCGTGCGAGAGGCGCAGGTTGTACGGGTCGGAACCCTTGCTGTCGGTGTGGCCGGCAATGCTCAGGGTGTAGTCCGGGTACTCGTTCAGGATCTGCACGATGGCGTCCAGGGTCGGGTACGAAGAGGGCAGCAGCACGGCCTTATTGAACTCGAAGTTGATATACTTCGTGGCTTCCTGCAGGCGCTTCTTGGCCTCGGCCTTAATCTCGGGGCAGCCGCGGTTCGAAGCCGGACCCGGGCGGTTCGGGCAGCGGTCCTGGTAGTCGGGCACGCCGTCGCCGTCGGTATCGAGCGGGCAGCCGGAGGCATCCACTTTCACGCCGGCCGGGGTGTCCGGGCACTTGTCGTTCTGGTCGATTACGCCGTCGTTATCCGCATCCGGGCAGCCTTTCAGCTCCGGCTTGCCGGGCGTATCGGGGCAGGCGTCGTCCTTGTCGGCCACGCCGTCGTTGTCGCGGTCGGGGCAGCCCTGCAGCTCCGGCTTACCGGCTTCGGTGGGGCACTGGTCCTGGTAGTCGGCCACGCCGTCCTTGTCCGTGTCGATGGGGCAGCCGTTTTCGTCCACCTTCACGCCGGTGGGCGTGCCGGGGCACTTGTCCTTGCGGTCGGCCACGCCGTCCCCGTCCTCGTCCTTGGCCTTGCCCAGGTTGAAGTTCAGGCCCACGGTGTGCTGCAGAAACTTGTCGTCCCAGCCGTTGTCGTCGCGGGTCTGGTCGCCATCGAAGTTGGCGTAGGAGGGTGCGTGTTGCGCCGTCTGCACGAACAGGTTCACCGTTTCGCCGAGGCGGAAATTAATACCGGCGCCGGCGGCAATGTCGAAGTAGCTCTTGTCCTGGTCGATGCGGCCGCCCCGGTAAAATCCTTCGCGCGAGGTGTAGGTCCAGCCCGGCATGGCCAGCAGGTAGGGCTGGATGAAGGCGTCTTCCTTCAGCGCCCAGCCGTTGTTGAGCTTGAGCTTGATGCCCAGGTTCACGTTCACCAGGTTGGTGGCGAAGTACGTGTTGGCGCTTTGGCTGCCCTTCAGCTCCCCGTAGAAGCCTTGCAGGCTCAGGTCGAGGCCCTTGGTCAGGTAGCGGTTGATGGCCAGGCCCGGGGCGTAGCGGTTGCTGCTGAAGTTCCAGTAGTCGGAGCCGTAGTTGCCCTTGTACTGCAGCGCGCTGACGTTGAGTCCGATGCTGGTTTTGCGGTCGGCCGACTGGGCCTGACTCAGAAGCGGTACGACGGCCAGCGCCAAGGGCAGCACCAGTCGTCGAGGATTGGGAATAAGGTGTTTCATGGAGTGGCGGCGTTCCGCGGGCGACATTACCCGCGGCGGAATGGCCTCATATACCCCCGCTTTCGGCCGAAGGTTATGCTTGCTTCCCCGACTTCATCACCGCTTCATATCCAGCAAAACGGCCGACCCTTGCGAGGTCGGCCGTTAAGCAGGCAATGCAAAACCTAATTAGCGCTTGGGCTGGGCCTTCCGGGGCGTCGGCGCCGCTTGGGGTTTGGCGACTGTTGCCTTGGCCGCCGGAGTTTTGGCGGCGGCCGGTTTGCGGACGGCGGAGGCTTTGGCCGGCGCTTTGGCGGCTGGGCGGCGTGCGCTCGGGCGGACCGCCGCTTTGCGGGCGGGCTTGGCCGGTTGGGCCTTGGCCGGGGTGCCGGTGGGCTCTTTGCCGTATTTCACTTCGGCCGCGTTACGGTCGCCGGTCAGGAACAGATCGAACTCCACGCGACGATTTTTGGCGCGGCCGGCCTCGGTGGTATTCGGCGCGACGGGGCGGGCCGGGCCATAGCCGCGCAGCTGCAGGCGGTCTTCGGCAATGCCTTGGCCCACGAGGTAGCTGCGGGCGGCGGCGGCCCGCTCGCGCGAGAGGCGCTGGTTGAAGGCCGCCGGGCCCTTGCTGTCGGTGTGGCCGGCAATGCTGAGCGAATAATCGGGGTAATCACGCAGAATCTGGGCAATACCATCGAGCGTGGCGTGCGAGCTGGACAGCAGCGTGGCCCGGTTCGGCTCGAAGCTGATGAAGCGGGTGGCTTCGCGCAGGCGCTTGCGGGTTTCGGCCCGCACGATGGGACAGCCCTTGTTGCTGGCCGCGCCGGCGCTGGTCGGGCAGCGGTCGGCCGCGTCGGGCACGCCGTCGCCGTCGGTATCGGCCGTGGCCGAGGGCGCCGGCGCCGGGGTGGCGGGCTGGGCCGGTGGCGTGGGCGCCACTTCGGCTACGGGGCAACCTGAGGGGTCTACCTGGGTGCCGCTGGGCGTGTCGGCGCACTTGTCTTCCGCGTCGGGTACGCCGTCGTTGTCGGCATCGGGGCAGCCCTGCAACTCGGGTTTGCCGGCCACGTCCGGGCAGGCGTCGTCGCCGTCCGATACGCCGTCGCCGTCCTTGTCGGCGCAGCCTTTCAGCTCCACGGTGCCGGCTTGGTCGGGGCATTGGTCCTGGTAGTCGGGCACGCCGTCGCGGTCCGAGTCGAGGGGGCAGCCTTTTTCATCCACCAGGATGCCGGTGGGCGTGCCCGGGCACTGGTCCTTGCGGTCGGGCACGTCGTCGTCGTCCTCGTCGCGCGACTGGCCCAGGTTGAAGGTCAGCCCCACAGTGTGCTGCAAAAATCGGTCGTCCCACCGGTCTTTGTCGTTGGCTTTGTTCACGCCGTCCAGGTTGGCGTCGAGCGGCAGGTGCTGGCCGGTCTGCACGAAGAGGCTCACGCCCCCGCCGAGGCGGAAATTCAGCCCCGCTGCCCCAAACAAGTCGAAATACCCCTGGTCGCGGTCGGAACGGATGTTGTCGGCCCAGCCGATGCGGCTGGTGTAGGTCCACCCCGGGGAAGCCAGCAGGTAGGGCTGGATGAAGGCGTTTTCCTTCAGGGCCCAGCCGTTGTTGAGCTTGAATTTCAGGCCTAGGTTGGCGTTGACAACTGTGGTAGTGAAACGCGTGCGGGCGCTGGGGTTGTTTCCCGTCAGCTCCCCGAAAAACAGCTGGCTACTTAAATCCAGGCCTTTGCCCAGGTACTGGTTGATGGCAATGCCGCCGGCGTACTTGCTGCGGTCGAATTTCCAGTAGTCAGAGCCGTAGTCGCCCTGGTACTGCAGGGCGCTGAGGTTGATGCCGAAGCTGGTGCGGCGGTCGGCGGTTTGGGCCTGCGCCGGCCGCGGCGCGGCCAGCCACGCCAGCGGCAGCGCCAGCAGCCAACGGCCAAAGAGTATGGAGTGCTTCATCGGGGCGCGGGTTGAGCGGGCAAATTGACCTTTAACGGGGCTGCCCAGAGGGGCTGCCGGCCCGCCCGGTGGTGCTGGGGTGGGGGGTGGGGCGGCATTAATAGTCTAAACATACGGGCAAATGCCGGTTGCAGCCAAGCCCGCCGCCAACTTTGCCCGCCGTACCGGCCGCGCAAGTGCGAAGCGAGGAATCCGGGGGAGTAGAAGGATACCAATAAGCAAACGCGGCCCCGCCCGGGCAAAACCGGACGGGGCCGCGCAAAAAAACGGCGCAATTATTCCGCCAAGGCGGTTTCTATGGTCACGCCGGCCGTCAGAGCTTTGTGCACCGGGCAGGCGTTGGCCACCTGCAGCAGGCGCTGCCGCTGCTCGGCCGTCAGCTCACCCAGCAACTCGATGCGCCGCGTGAGGTGGCGCACCACGTGGTCGGCCGCCTGCTCGAAGCTCACCTGCGTATCGATGCGCTGCAGGGGCCAGCCTTTGCGGTTGGCGTACATGCGCACCGTGATGCACGTGCAGGCCGTGAGGGCCGCGGCCAGTAGCTCGCCGGGGCTGGGGCCCATGTTCTGCCCGCCGTCGGCCAGGGGCTCGTCGGCTAGTAAGGCGTGGCCGCTGTCGGTGGTCAGATCCGTTACGTAAGGGTCGGGGCCGAGGTGGCCGGTGATGCGGGGCATGGCAGGACGAAAAGAAGGTGCGCGCAAGGTAACCGCCGAAGCGGCCGGCCGGTTAGCCGAGCATGGGCACTTCCATCAGCAGCACCCGGGCCGCGCTGTCGGCCTGAATGGCAAACCGGTCGGTTTCCCAGATGCCGAAACCGTCGCGGCGGTGCAGGGCCTGCCCGTCGACGGTCACGTCGCCTTCGAGCACGAAGATGTACACGCCGTTGCCGGCTTTTTTCAGCTCGTATTCCGTGGCGAAGCCCGCGTCGAGCTGGCCGAGGTGAAACCACGCATCCTGGTGCAGCCACACGCCCTCGTCGTCCGCGTTAGGCGACAGCACCTGCTGCAGGCGGTTGTGCTGGTCTTCGGGGCGGAAGGTCTGCTGGTCGTAGCGCGGCGGCACGTTGCGCTTATTCGGAATCACCCATATCTGCAGAAACTTCACCTCTTCGGTGGCCGAGTGGTTTTTCTCGCTGTGGGCCACGCCGGTGCCGGCGCTCATCACCTGCACGTCACCGGGCCGGATAACGGCCTTGTTGCCCATGTTGTCTTGGTGCTCCAAAGAACCCGACAAGGCAATGGACACGATTTCCATGTTGTCGTGCGGGTGGCGGCCGAAGCCCATGCCGCCGGCCACGGTGTCGTCGTTGAGCACGCGCAGGGCTCCGAAGTGCATGCGCTGCGGCTCGTAGTAGCCGGCGAAGCTGAAGGTGTGGTAAGAATTAAGCCAACCGTGGTTGGCGTGGCCGCGGGTAGCGGCCGGGTGAAAAACAGTGCGTGCCATAACAAAAGGCCGGTAGGATGACGAAGGTAGCTGAGCCGAATACCCAGATAATCAGCAGCGTTGGCGCCGAGTGACCTTGCAAAGGTGAATCATCGTACTATACTTTTGCAAGTAGTTACATCAATGTATATCAGTATACGTTTTGTAACTTTTGCTTGAAATCAGCGTGTTATGAAAGCAGAAAATCCAAAAAAACTTGCCGGCGGCTGCGCCTTTCGCCAAACACTTGACGTGCTGGAGGGCAAATGGAAGTTTGCCATTATCCACAGCCTGCTGCAGCACGGCACCCTGCGCTTCAAAGCCCTGGAGCGCGACGTGGAGGGCATCACCCCGCGCATGCTCATCAAGGAGCTGAAGCTGCTCGAAAACCACGGCATCCTCACGCGGCAGGCCTACGCCACCGTGCCGCCCACCGTCGAGTACACCCTCACCGACTGCGGCCGCTCCCTCGGGCCCATCATCACGGCCATCGAAGAGTGGGGCCTGCAGAACCAGGCCGTTATCAGCAGCGGGCCGGTGCAGAGTAATAATTAGCTGTCACCCTGAGCGAAGGACCTTCCTCGCATCTGGCACCGCCGTTGCTGACGAAGTGCCGGCTTTTTTCTGCTGTTGAAAGCCCAAGCGCAGCCCCGCCGCCCGGATGATAGGGAGCTGGGGCTGCGCTTGGTAGTTGGTGCGGGGTGCGAGCAAGGTTCTTCGCTCAGGCTCAGGATAACGGGCTGGGTTTGACCTGCCGCAACAAAAAAGCCCCGCATCGACTAGATGCGGGGCTTTTGCTGTAAAGGTGCAAGCCGCTTAGTTCGCCGCGGCCGTGGCCGGCGACTTCACATACTTGTCGAGCCAGGCGTTCATTTCCCAGAGCATGTGCAGCACGTTCTCGCGGGCGGCGTAGCCGTGCGACTCGTAAGGCAACACCACGTAGCGGGCGGTGGCGCCGTGGCCCTTCAGGGCGTTATAAAACCGCTCGCTCTGAATGGGGAACGTGCCTGAGTTGTTGTCCAGTTCGCCGTGAATCAGCAGAATCGGCGTCTTGATTTTGTCGGCGTAGTTAAACGGCGACATGGCGTTGTACACCTCCGGGGCCTGCCAGTAGGTGCGCTCCTCGCCCTGGAAGCCGAAGGGCGTCAGGGTGCGGTTGTAGGCGCCGCTGCGGGCAATGCCGGCCTTGAACAGGGTGGAATGCGCCAGCAGGTTGGCCGTCATGAAGGCCCCGTAGGAGTGGCCCATTACCGCCACGCGGCTGGGGTCCACCACGCCCAGGCGCTTGCCTTCGTCGATGGCGGCTTTGGCGCTGCTCACCAGCTGCTCCACGTAAGTATCGTTGGGCTGCTTGTCGCCCTCACCCACTATCGGAATGCTGGCGCCCTGCAGCACGGCGTAACCCTGCGTCACCCAGAAAATGGGCGAGCCGTAGCCCACGCGCGTGAAAGCGTAGGGCGAGCCCGACACCTGCCCGGCGTTTTTCTTATCCTTGAACTCCACCGGGTACGCTTCCATCAGCGTGGGTAGTGGGCCGTCGGTGGCCTTGTAGTTGGGCGGCAGGTAGAGGTTGGCCGTCAGCTCCACGCCGTCGGCGCGCTTGTAGCGCAGCACCTGCTTCTTGAAGGCGCCGCCAAACGCCGCGTAGGGGTTGGCAAACTTGGTAATGGGCGTGAGCTTGCCGCTCTTGTCGCGCACGTAGTAGTTCGGGTTCTGGTCGATGGCCTCGCGGCGCGTGAGCAGCCGGTGCTTGTCGGCGTCGAGGATGGCCAGGGGTACTTCGTAGAACGGAGCCTCCGAGCGCCACCACCGGGTCGCTTTCTTGGTGGCTAGGTCCAGCTCATCCACGAAGGGCCGGTCGCCCTCGGGCGAGGCGCCCTGCCCCAGGAAGTAGATGGTTTTGTTGCCGGCGTCGGTCAGGAGCACCGGTTTGCCCTGGGCATTGCGGCGGGTATAGGCCGTGCCCGGGTTGCTGTACTTGTCCTGCGACGAGCGGTCGAAGAGCACCTGCAGCGAGGGCAGCGCACCCGGCGTCACGCGCCAGGTCACTTCCTTGCGGTCGGCCCAGCGCGAGCCGTACACCAGCGCCACCGAGTTGTTGCCCCAGCTTACGCCGTCGTAGCGCAGCGGCAGGGCCGCAAATTCCTCGGGCGTGCCCATGAAAGGCGCCGTGAGGGTAAACATCTTGTCGCGGATGGGCGCCTCCGTTTTGGGGTCCCCGCCGTCCTGGGCCTCGGTCCAGAACAGGGTGGCGGGCACGTCGGCGCGCCAGCCGTGCTCCCGCTGCCCGGTGGGCACGGCATCGAAAGCCGTGGGCACTTCGTCGGCCAAGGGCAGGTCAGCCAGGGTTTTTACCGGGTCGCCGGTGGCCACGTCGTACACTTCCACCTTCAGCGGAAAGCCGCTTACCGGCAGGGTGTAAGAGAAAGGCCGGTGGCGCGTCTTCACCAGCAAATACTTGCCGTTGGGCGAGGGCACCGCGGACTGAATCAGGCCAGGCTGGCTGATGGGTTGCAGCTTGCCGTCGAGCGTCACTCTCACCATCTGGGAGGTGGCGTAAAACTCCAACAGCCGCTCGTCGGTGGGGTTGCGGAGCAGGTCTTGGTAAGTGCGGGCGCCGGTTTTGCGGCCCACGTTTTCCTGCACAGCCGGGCCGGTGGGGGCCGCCGTGGTGCTCGGGGCCGCGCCGCGGCCGGCCACCAAGGCCCGCACGATGAGCGTCTGGTTGTCGGACAGCCACTCGAAGGGCGTGCCGAACACCGCATTCAGCGAAACGCCCGCCACGCGCCGGGCCATGAAGTTGTTCAAATCCACCACCCACAGCTCGGTGCGGCCTTCGGCGCCGGCGTTGTTGGCAATGGTCAGGGCCAGCTTGCTATTGTCGGGCGACCACACCGCGTCGCTGATCAGGGTGGGCTGGGGCAGGTTGAGCACGGCCATGTCCTTGCCGTCTTCGAGGCGGCGCAGCATCAAGCCGGTGGCGTAGCTCTGCCGGCTGGGCGCGTTCAGGCGCGGGTTGATGCGCATGCCGGCCAGGCGCAGCTCGGGTTGGGCCAGTTCGGCCACCGTGGGCATGGCCTGCACTGCCAGCAGGGCCATCCACTTGCCATCCGACGAGAGGCTGATGCGCGGGGTAAGCGGCGCGTCGACGAGGTCGGCAATGGCTCTGGGGGGCGTGCGGTAGCCCACGTCCTGGGCTTGGGCCAGCGTGGTGAGGCTAAGCAGCCCCGCGAGTAGCAGTTGTTTCATGCACTAGTAGTAAGCGAAAACCAGAAAGCGGCACCACAAAGATACTACTGTTGCAAGCAGCAATGCCAGATCGTTTATTGTGATATACGGCTAATACTTTGGCTATTTACTGTTTGTTAAGCGGAATAGAATCCACTAAATAGCTTGAATTTCAGAGAAGAAGTAATAGTAGGAGGGTAGAAGCAACGGAATTTTGAATAGGACTTAAGTACTGCTTCGCTTTTTGTTTAAAACCGGACGCCTAGCTTAAATCCAACCGGGAAGTAGAGGCCCTGCGCGCCGTAATCGAGCATGGAAGTGCGGTAGCGACTAGTGGGCAGCGCCGAGCGGGAACGGGCGTGCCGCCAGCCCATACCGGCGTAGAAATCCAGCACCAGCGGGCCTAGTTCCAGCGGGCCTTGGTAGCCGGCCAGCGCGCAGGCCCCGTAGCGCGTGATGGTTTCGGTGTAAGGCAGCAGCGCCGGCACCAGCAGGGGCAGCTCGTCGGGGCGGGTGTACTCAATCCACCCGCTTTCCTGAAAGTTCAACCGGAAACGCTGCACGTGCGGCCCGGCCGCCAGGTAAAAGCCCGATTGCAGCTCCGCATTGCGCCCCGGGAAGTAGAGCCGGGGCAGCAACTCGGCGCCAAAGCCGCGCACCCGCTCGCCGGGCTGCACCTCGCGCCGAACTGTAATGCCCGTCACGGTACCGCGGTAATATTGCGCCGTCAGGCCCAGGCTGTAGCGCGGGTGCGCCCGCCAGAGCTTTTCGGCTTCGAGGTGGTAGCCGCGGGCCAGGGGCTGAAACACGTTGGCCTTCACCACCCACGACGGGGGCGTTTGGGCCACGGCTACCGGAGGCACCAGCAGCGCCGCCCACGTGCCCCAAGCACGGCAACCGGTGGCGAGGGCCGTACGCATCAGGGGCGCGGAACCACGGGAATCACGCTCAGCACGCGCAGGCTGCGGCCGCGGGCATCGTACCGGCATTGGTACAGCCCGTTTTTGCCGGTGAGCAGCAGGCCGGCCGGCGTGGTCGTCGCTTCGTAGGCGTCCGCCTGAAACGCATCTAGCTGCGTAAGGGCCGGCGGGGCGCTCAGGTCAAACACTTTCAGACCCTCGTCGCACACCATGAGGTAGGACGAGTCGATTGCCAAACCGTACGGGTGCGTCAGGGGATAGGTGCGCGCCAGCGTTGGGCGCGCCGGATCGACCAAGTCGACCACCTGCAGTTGGTTAGCTGCGGACCCGCAGGCCCGGTCTTGGCGCGTGGTCAGGTAGGCCCAGCGGCCGTGTACCACCAGCGGGTCGCAGCTGGCGGCCTGCGCGTAATAGCCCACGCGCTGCGGCTGCAGCGGCTGCGATATGTCGTAGAGATACATGCCCGCGGAGGTGCCTACGAAGAGAGAACTGCCGACGGGATAAATGGTTTCGATGGAGTAATTCAGTCCCAGGGACTGCACCGGCACGGGCAGACCGGTACTGCTCGCGTTCAGGTCAAACACGCGCAGCCACCCCCCATCGATGACGTACATGGCGTCGCCGACGGTGGCAAAGCGGGCCCGGGCGCCGGTGAGGCCGATGGCGTTGACGGTGGGGCCGTAGTCGGCGCTGGTGCAGCCGCTGAGCAGCCCCAGCGCCAGCAAGGCGAACCAACAACGGCGGCCGAAGGTGGAAACGTGCTTCATGGCCGGACTACTGTACTTTTTGCCAGCCCACCACCACGGCGTCGGGCGGCCGGTTTTCGGCCCGGTAGCCGGGCTCGATGCTCGCCGTTTCGGGCAGGGGTAGCTCCGGAAATACGTTACGCACCCGGCCGAGCACGCGGGCATTGGCCGGGTCGCTCAGGTCGACGGTCACCAAGTCCACGGCGTTATCGGCGTAGAGCACCGTTCCGTGCATGGCCACGTCGAGCGAGCCGGGCACGCGCAGAAACCCTACGTTGCGCGGGTGGGCCGGGTCGTGGTTGTCGAGGATGTGCAGGCCTTCGTACTGCTCGTTGACGAGCAGGTAGCTGCCCTGCGAATAGATTTTGCCCGGCACTTGCACGTCGCGCGGGGGCAGCAACGCCACGGCCTGCTCCAGGGTGGCGCGCGTCATGAGCAGCGGGCGGTAAACGGGCAACGACTTGGGTTCGTCCTGCTGCACGTAACAACCCGGCAGCAGCAGCAAGGCGCAGCAGGTCAGCAAAACGGAAAATGTAGACATAGGCGGAAGCGCGCCCGCGGCACTTGAGCTGATCGACTGCGGGCGTAGGCAGGAGCCGACGCGGCGCGCAAAAGTTGCAAGCTCGGTTTCGGCCGCCGCAAAAATACACCAGCCGCAGGACGCCGCGCACGGAATGAGGCCGCTAGCGGAGGAGGCGGAAAAGTAAAAAGCCCCTCCGTACCGGCGGAGGGGCTTGCTCTTGCAGCTAAATAAGTCACGAATTGACTAACGGTCGGGGCTGCTGGCGGCGACGAACGGGTAGCAGTGAATTTGGGGTAGAAAACGAGCTGGTAGCGGCTTGATGATGACAAAGTAACGGCTCCGGCGCGTCGTGGTCAATCCGTGGAGGCACGGGTTTTTGACATGGGGCTAGCACGGATAAACATAGAACAATGCTAATGCAATACGCGGCTTGAGCCAAGCATTTGGCCTTGTCCGTCAACGGCTTGCAGATAATAGCTTCCGGCGGGCAGGCCGCGCAGCGATAGGGGCTGGTACGGAGCCTGCCCCGTAGCCGAGCGCACGCAACGCCCCAGCACGTTGTACAAACGCAGCTGGACGCGGCCCCAAGCGGCGTCCAGAGGCACGGTCAGCTCGTCGGCGGCGGGCACGGGGTACGGCGCCAAGGGCGCCGGATGCGCCGGCACGGCTGCGGCGCTGGGCCGGCACTGCACAGTGGCCATCAGCCGGCGCCACAGCTCGGTGTCGAAGGACGACAGCGCCAGCTTGGGCTGCCCGGCCGACTGGCCCAGGCGCACGGCCACCAAACCCAGGCTCGGCACCACGTAGATTTTCTGGTCGTTTTTGCCCAGGGCCATGAGCATGTCGGCCGGGGCGGTGGGTACCAGCGGCCCGGGCAGCACCAGCTGCGACTGGGGCAGCATGTAGCTCGACTGCCCGTTGAGCCACCAGAGGTAGCCGTAGCTGCGGTTGAGCGGCTGCGAGGGCGTGGTCATCTGGCGGAAATAGGTCGTATCGCGCAGCACGGCGGTGCCGTTCCAGTTGCCGCGGGCCAGCACGAGCAGGCCGAAGCGGGCCGCGTCGCGCAGGCGGCTGTAGTACACGTCGTTGACCCAGGCCCCGCTCATGCCGATGACGTTGCCGATTTTCTGGTTGGTGTACTGGTTCATGCTCAGGCCCGAGGCGGCGGCCAGCAGGGGCTGCAGCTTGCGGTAGGCCCCGGTGTGGTAGGCCCAGCGGGTGCCGGCGTCGGTTTGGTAGAGCAGGCAGGCGGCCTGGGTGCTTTCGTTGTCGCAGGGCGCGGGCGGGGTGTCGTCGAGGCCGGAGGTCATGGTGAGCAGGTGGCGCACCGTGATGAGCCGCTCTTTGCCGGCCGGCGCCGAGGTCCAGCCCCGGCCGAGGAAGCGCGAAGCTGAATCCGAGAGGCTTAACAGGCCGTCCTGCCGAGCCACGCCGACCAGCGTGGCGGTGAGCGACTTGCCGGCCGAGGCCCAGTACCAGAGCGAGTCGCGGGTGAAGCTGCCGTAGTACTGCTCCACCACCAAGCGGCCGTCTTTCAAGACGATGAAGCCCTTGGTGTGCTGGCGGCCAAGGTAGTTGAGCAGGGTATCCAGCTGGGGCTGGCACCAGCCCAGGCTCTGGGGAGGGGTGCTGGCCCAGGTGGTGCCGGTCGTCGGCGGAAAGTACAGCGGCGTTTGGGCGCGGCCGGTTGACGTTAGCAGCAGGAACAGCAGCAGGGCGGCGTAGCGTAGCACAGGGTTCATAGGACGGCAATTTGCGGCTTAGAGCCGCGGCAGCCGCGCTGGTTTAGCGGCTATAGTACATTTTGAATATAAAAGGCCCGTCCGGCAGCCCAATTGGATACCAAGTGAATCAAATTGCCCGCAATTAAATTTGATGGTTACTTTCATTGTCACGCCCCTCGACATGTCCAAGCCCACGCCCAACCCGCTGCTGCAGCTGGAAAATCAGCTCTGCTTTCCCCTGTATGCTGCGTCGCGGCTGTTCACCAAGGCCTACCAGCCGCTGCTGCAGGAGCTGGAGCTGACGTATCCACAGTACTTGGTGCTGCTGCTGCTGTGGGAGCACGGCGAACTGACGGTAAAAGAACTGGGCGAGCGGCTGCTGCTCGATTCGGGCACCCTCACGCCCTTGCTGAAGCGGCTGGAGCAGCGGGCCCTGGTGAGCCGCCGCCGCGACCCGCGCGACGAGCGTTCGGTCGTTATCGGGCTACTGCCGGCCGGGCAGGCCCTACAGGAAAAGGCGCTCTGCATTCCGGCGGCCCTGCAGACGCGCCTGCAGCTGAGCCCGGAAGAGTTTGAGGCCTTGCGCGCCCAGCTGAAGCAGCTGGTGGCGCAACTGTCGTAGCGGCGCGGCCCGCCATAACCTCAGGGCTTTTGAGTAGTTTGCCGCCCGTTTTTCTACTCTGCACTAGTCAGTCTAATGGGGTTAAATTCTACTGTGTTGCGGCGCTTGGCGGTGCTGCTGGTGAGTTTGCTGGCAAGCCTGCTGGCGCCGGCCCAGACACCGGCCTGGCAACCGGTGAGCTTCCCGGTTCAACTGGCCAATAGTTCATCCAAAATAGCGGTAACGGCCACCGATGCGGCTGGTAACGTGTACGTTGCCGGTGGGTTCTACGGCACGCTGCGCTTCGGCAGCACCACGCTTGTCAACGCTGACCCCCAGTACCGGGACGACATCTTCGTGGCCAAATGGACGCCTACGGGCGGGTACGTATGGGCCCAGCAGGCCAGCGGAGCTAGCTCGGAGCTGGTATCGACCATCACGGCCTACGGCGGTAGCGTGTACGTGTCGGGGACCTTTCTCAGCCCCACGCTCACCATCGGCAGCACCGTGCTGCCCGGCGGAGGCGCTACGAGTTTCCTGGCCAAGTTTACCGATGCCGGGGCCCTGCAGTGGGCCGAATCGACGGGCGGGGCCACCTGCTCGGGCCTAGCGGTGAGCAGCGCCGGCGTGTACGTAGCCGGCTCCTTTTCCGGGCGCGTGGTCCTGGGCAGCACCATGCTGGATGCCGTCAGCGGGGCGGGGGATGCCTACGTGGCCAAGCTCACCGAATCGGGCGCTACGCACCAGTTTGTCTGGGCCGTACGCGGGGGCGGCAACTACACCGATGGCCTCGAAGACGTGGCCGTGAGCGGAAACAAAGTGTACGCGGTCGGCACCTTTAGCAGTCCTACCGTCAGCTTTGGCAGCCTCACGCTCAGCAACACCGGGGGCTTCTCCGATACCGGCGACATGTACGTGCTCAAGCTGCAGGACAACGGCAACTCGGCATCGTTTGTCTGGGCCGTGCGCGGCGGGGGCACCGGAATCGACGGTGCCAGCAACCTGGTGCTGGCCGGAACGAACGTGTACGTGACGGGGCTGTTTGAAAGCGCCACGGCCACTTTTGGAACGAGCACCCTGCAGAAGGCCCCCTCGACGGCCCCACCTGGTTACTACATCTACGATGTGTTCCTGGCCAAGCTCGTCGATGCGGGCAGCAGCGGCAGCTTTGCGTGGGCCCAGCGCCTGGGCGGCCCCGGCGACGACCGGGTAACGGGTCTGGCGGGCAGCGGTTCGCGGGTGTACGTGGCGGGCACGTTCAGAGGCACGGCCAGCTTCGGCAGCACTACGCTCACCGGTGACCCGACCTACAACGACATGTTCATGACCCAGCTGACGGACGGCGGTGCCAGCAGTTCCTTCGACTGGGTGCAGCAGGCCGGTGGCGTCGGCGACGACGTGGCCGGCAGCATCGCGCTGGCCGGCAGCTCGCTGTATCTCGGGGGCTGGACGTCGGGGGCGGCCACTTTCGGCACGTACACCATGCCCGGCCCAAGCTGCTGCTCGGCGCAGGCTTTCCTCACCGCGCTGGCCGGCGGCGTGCTGGGCACCAAAGCGGCCCGGCAGCCGGAGCTTAGTGTTTTTCCCAACCCGGTTCGCGGCAGCGTGCAGGTGCAGCTTCCCGTCGGAGCGCCGCGCACGGGGCTCCGCTACGTGCTGGTGGATGCCGCTGGGCGCACCTTGCTGAGCCGTTCTTGGCCGGGCACTGCCGACCGGGCCACGGTGGCGCTGGGGCTACTACCAAAGGGTTTGTATCTGCTGCGTATGGAAGGGCCCGGCGGCTACTTTGCTTCCCGGCGCCTCGTGGCGGAATAGCGGCAGCTGCCAAGCCCGCGTCGGCGCGCCTGTTCGGCACAAGCTGCTGGATGGGCGCGTTGCGCTATTTAGCTGGTTATAAACTGATTATCAAAGATGATTGAATTGCGTTAATTGATTGTGCAAAATTATATTTTGTGAAATATAAAATTCATTACCTTTGCCCAGCAGTAATTCAACGTTCGGGCAGCTCCGGAATATGAGCAAGCTTGAACGCTGCCAACACAACCGCTAAAACGCAACACCCATGAAAATCGAGAAAGTGTACACGGCGCAAGCCCACGTGAAAGGCGGCCGCAACGGCCAGGTGACCAGCAACGACAACGCGCTGGAACTGGAGCTTAGCACGCCCAAGGCCATGGGCGGCATGGGCAAAGAAGGCGCCACCAACCCCGAGCAGTTGTTTGCCGCCGGGTACGCCGCCTGCTTCGAGGGCGCGCTGGGCGTGGCCGCCCGCCAGGCCAAAGTGAGCCTGAAGGACGTGACCATCGAAAGCTTCGTGCACTTCGGCAAGGCCGAGGACGGCGGCTTCGGCATCGCGGCCGACCTGCACGTGAACCTGCCCGGCATCGAGCAAGCCCAGGCCGAAGACCTCGTGGCCGCTGCCCACCAGATTTGCCCTTACTCGCGCGCTACCCGCGGCAACATCGAGGTGAACCTGCACACCACAACCAACTAAGCCCAACCCGGGCTCCACGTTTGGAGTTTAGCAAGGGCGACGACCGGCACTGGCGGGTCGTCGCCCTTGTCATTTTTTACGCCTTGGCCTTTTACCCACGCACTGCCATGACCAACCGCACCATTCTGCTCGACCACCGGCCCAAAGGCGAACCGACGGCCGAGGTATTCCGCTTCGAAACCGCCGACGCCCCTCGGCCCCAGGCGGGCCAAGTGCTGCTCAAGACGCTGTACGTGTCCGTCGACCCCTACATGCGGGGGCGCATGAACGCGGGCAAGTCGTACGTGGCGCCGTTTGAGGTGGGCCAGCCCATCAGCGGGGGCGTGGTAGCGCAGGTGGTGGAAAGCCAGCTGGACAAGCTGCCGGCGGGCACCATCGTGGTGGGCAACCTGGCTTGGAGCGAGTACCAGGTTTCGGACGGCAAAGGCTTGCAGCCGGTGCCCCGGGACGCGGCCCCGCTGAGCTACTACCTCGGCCTGCTGGGCATGACGGGCCTGACGGCCTATTTCGGTCTGCTGGACATCTGCCAGCCCCAGCCCGGCGAAACCGTGGTGGTGTCGGGGGCGGCCGGAGCGGTAGGCACGGTGGTGGGCCAGCTGGCCAAGATTCAGGGCGCCCGCGTGGTGGGCACCGCCGGCTCGGCCGAGAAAATTGCCTACCTGAAAGACGAACTGGGCTTCGACGAGGCCATCAACTACAAAACCGCCGACGTGGCCGCCGCCCTGGCCCAGGCCTGCCCCGACGGCGTCGACTGCTACTTCGACAACGTGGGCGGGGCCGTGACCGATGCCGTGTACGGCCTGCTCAACAAGCACGCCCGCATTGCCCTCTGCGGGCAGATTTCGACCTACAACGCCCAGGAAGTGCCCGTGGGCCCGCGCCCCGAAACCAAGTTATTGCAGAGCAGCGCCTTGCTCAAGGGCTTCATCGTGGGCGACTATTACCCGCGCTGGCCCGAGGGCGTGCGGGCCCTGACCGCGTGGTACCAGCAGGGCAAGCTCAAGTTCGAGGAAACGGTGACCGAAGGCTTCGAGCAGATTCCGCAGGCCTTTCTGGGCCTGTTCCGGGGCGAGAATACCGGCAAGGCGGTGGTGAAAGTGGCCGACCCAAAGTAGCCGCGGTCGGGAAGGCTAGAACGTTCTGCCCGCCGGAAATCTGCTGGCTGAAATACCTATGCTGATCCATTAGCCAGTTCGTTGGTCGCTTATGGCCGTCATGTCGAGCGCAGTCGAGACATCTCGCCAGATAGTAATCTGCTCGTTGCGTTTACTACCCAGAGTCAGCACGCTAGATGTTTCGGCAAGCTCGACCTGACGAGCTGTTGGGCTCGTTTATGCAGAGCAGGCAAGCTGCTACGCGGACTCTGGATCAGCTAAGCTAGCCTCCATCCAAACGGGGCGGTTTACTCTTAAGAACTGCTTAAAAAACCGCCGCGGCCGGCACGGAGCCGGCCGCACCTTGTTTCCTGCCGTATCTTTGCGTCTAGGATGATGAAGCAACTGGTCATAGCTGTGCTGAGCCTGCACCTGTTTGTGGCGGGCCTGATGCCCGCCGGCAACGTGCTGGAGCTGGCCAAGCTGCCCGTGCTCATCAGCCACTACCAGCAGCAGCACGCCACCAACTCGGTGTGGCGTTTCTTGTACGACCACTACGCCGGCCGCCACAACCAGGAGCACCAGCGCGACCATGCGCAGCTGCCCCTGCACTGCTGCCTGCACCAAGCCGTGGCGCTGGCCCTGCCGCCCACGCTGCGCCTGCTGACGGTGCCCCCGCTGCCGCTCGAGTTTCCGGTGGATCAGCAGTACCGCGGCGAGTACGTGGCCTCGGCCCCGCGCGGCATTTCGCGCCCGTTGTTCCAACCTCCGCGCCCCGTGGCTGCCTTCGCGGCAAGCCGGGCGTAGGCTAGCGGCCCGGCTTGGGCGGCGTCGGCGCGTTTCTGCAGGCAGAAGCGCAGCGCGGCCCGCTGCAATTCGGTTGGCCCTTTCTGATGGCCGTGCTGCGCCCCATGGGGCGTAGGCGGCGTGCGGATTCATGTTCAACAAGCTGATACTGCTCAGCCTCCGGCACAAGCTGGGGGTGGGCATCGGGGTAGCGGCCCTGCTCGTGTGGGGGCTCTACGCCCTGCGGCACCTGCCCATCGACGCGGTGCCCGACATCACCAACAACCAAGTCATCGTCTTCACCGTGTCGCCCTCCCTGAGCGCGGCCGACGTGGAGCGGCTCGTCACCTTCCCGGTGGAGCAGAGCATGGCCACCATTCCGGGCCGCGAGGAAGTGCGCTCCTTTTCGCGCGCCGGCCTCTCGGTGGTCACCATCGTGTTCGGCGACGAGGTAGACAACTACTGGGCCCGGCAGCAAGTGGCCGAGCGCATCCGCGCCGCCGAGGCGCAGATTCCGCCCGGCCTGGGCCAGCCCGAAATCGGCCCGGCCACGACCGGCCTGGGCGAAATCTACCAGTACGCCCTCCGCATCAAGCCCGGCTTCGAGAAGAAATACTCGCTGGCCGAGCTGCGGACGCTGCAGGACTGGGTGATTCGGCGGCAGCTGCTGGGCACTACCGGCGTGGCCGACGTGTCGTCGTTTGGCGGCTACCTGCGCCAGTACGAAGTGGCCATAGCTCCGGACCGCCTGCGCAGCTTCGGGCTGACCATCGAAGACCTGCAAACGGCGCTGAGCCGCAACAACGGCAACGCCGGCGGCGGCTACCTGGTGCGCGGCCCGCAGGCCTGGTTTATCCGCACCGAAGGCTTGTCGCAATCCGAGGCCGACATCGGGCGGGCGGTGGTGCGGCCGGCGGCGCCCGGGCGCGGGCCGGTGCTGGTGCGCGATGTGGCCGAGGTGCGCCCCGGCGCCGCGCCGCGCTTCGGGGCGCTCATCCGCAACCACACCGGCGAAACGGTAGGCGGCTTGGTGCTGATGCTGCGCGGGGCCAACTCCTCGGAAGTCGTGAAGGCGGTGAAGGAGAAGATGGCTGCTATCGAAAAGACGCTGCCGCCCGGGCTGGAAATCAAGCCCTTCATCGACCGTACCAAGCTGGTGGACCAGGCCATCCATACCGTGGAGAAAAACCTGGCGGAGGGTGCGCTCATCGTGATTTTTGTGCTGGTGCTGTTTCTGGGCAACCTGCGCGCCGGCCTGCTGGTGGCCTCGGTTATTCCATTGGCCATGCTCTTTGCCATTGGCATGATGCAGATGTTTGGCGTGTCGGGCAACCTGATGAGTTTGGGTGCCATCGACTTCGGCCTCATCGTCGACGGGGCGGTTATCATCGTGGAAGCCACCATGCACCGGCTGGCCTCGCGCTTCGGCCACGCCCACGGCGACGGGGAAATTCCGTTGCTCGACCAGGACCTCACGCCCGAGGAAATGGACGAGGAAGTGTACGACGCGGCCTCGCGCATTCAGCAGTCGGCCTCGTTCGGGCAGTTCATCATCCTGATGGTGTATTTGCCGATTCTGGCGCTGGTGGGCATCGAGGGCAAGATGTTCCGGCCCATGTCCCAGACGGTGGCCTTCGCCATCATGGGCGCCTTCATTCTCTCCTTGACCTACGTGCCGGTGATGTCGGCGCTGGTGTTGCGCAAGGGCGTGCGCGGCGGCGGCTGGTCCGACCGCGTGCTGGCCATGCTGGCGGCCCGCTACCGCCGCCTGGTTACGCGCGTACTGGCCATGCCTCGGCTGGTCGTGGCCTCCGCCGTGCTGCTGCTCGTGGGCGCGGCCTTGCTGCTGGGTACGCTCGGCGGCGAGTTTATTCCGACCCTGGAAGAGGGCGACTTCGCCGTCGAAACCCGCGTGCTGCCCGGCTCCTCGCTCGACCACACCGCCAAGCAGGCGCAGCTGGCCTCGGACATTCTCAAGGAGAAGTTTCCAGAAGTCAAGGAAGTCGTGGCCAAGGTCGGTTCCTCGGAAATTCCCGTCGACCCCATGCCGCTGGAAGCCTGCGACCTGATTATCGTGCTCAAGGACCGCAAGGAGTGGACTACGGCCCACAACCGCGAGGACCTCGCCGCCAAAATGGTAAAAGCGCTGAGCGTGCTGCCGGGCGTGACGTACAGCTTCCAGCAGCCCATTCAGATGCGCTTCAACGAGCTGATTTCGGGGGCGCGGCAGGATGTGGTCATCAAGATTTACGGCGAAGACCTCGACCAGCTGGCCGGTTACGCCCGCCGCGTGGGCGCGGTGGTGCGGCAGGTGCCCGGCGCCGCCGACCTCTACGTGGAGCAGGCCACCGGCCTCTCCCAAATCGTGGTGGCGCCCGACCGGGAGCGGCTGGCCCAGTTCGGCCTGAGCGTGCAGGACCTGAACCACAGCATCGAAGCCGCCTTTGCCGGGGCCGGCGCGGGGCAGGTGTTCGAGGGCGACCGGCGCTTCGACCTGGTGGTGCGCCTCGCCGACGAGTACCGCCACGACATCAGCCAAGTGCGCGCCCTGAACGTGCCCTTGCCCGGTGGTGGGCAGGTGCCGCTGGAGCAGGTGGCGCGGGTGGATTACCAAGTCGGCCCCAGCCAGATTCAGCGCGACAACGCCCAGCGCCGCATCACCGTGGGCTTTAACGTGCGCGGCCGCGACGTGGAAAGCGTGGTGCAGGACGTGCAGGCAGCCGTGCAGCGGCAAGTGCACTTCGCGCCCGGCTACGTCACCACCTACGGCGGGCAGTTTGAGAACCTGCGCCAGGCCAACGCCCGCCTCGCGGTGGCCGTGCCAGCGGCCCTGCTGATGATTTTCGGGCTGCTCTACCTCACCTTCGGCTCCCTGCGGCAGGCCTTGCTCATTTTCACCGCCATTCCGCTGGCGGCGGTGGGCGGGGTGCTGGCCTTGTGGCTGCGCGACTTGCCCTTTAGCATTTCGGCCGGCGTGGGCTTCATTGCCCTCTTCGGCGTGGCCGTGCTCAACGGCATCGTGCTGCTGAGCTCCTTCAACCACCTGCGCGACTTCGGCATCCGCGACGTGCGCGAGAGGGTGCTGCGCGGCACCGAGGAGCGCCTGCGCCCGGTGCTGATGACGGCCACGGTGGCTTCGCTGGGCTTTCTGCCGATGGCCCTGGCCGGCACCGCTGGCGCCGAGGTGCAGCGCCCCTTGGCCACGGTGGTCATCGGCGGGCTGGTGTCGGCCACGCTGCTGACCTTGCTGGTGCTGCCGGTGCTCTATTACCTGAGCGAATCGGAGGGCGGCTTCTGGCGCAACCTGCTCGGCCGCCGGCCCAAAGCGGTACCGGTGGCGGCGGTAGGCGCGGGCTTGCTGCTCCTGCTGACGGCAACCGCCCAGGCCCAAACCCCGTCGCCCGACCCGGCCACCACGCCGCTGACGCCGGCTGGCCCCATCACCGCCGCTGGTGCCGTGCAAACGGCCCTAGGCCGCAGCGGGGAGGTGCGGGCGGCTACCTACCAGCTTTCGGCCCGCTCGGCGGTGCGCGGGGCGGTGTGGGAGCTGCCGCGCACCACGGTGCAGGCCGGCTTCGGGCAGTTCAACTCGCCCTACCTCGACAACCAGTTTTCCCTCTCGCAGCCGCTGCCGGCGCTGGGCCGCATCCGGGCCCTCACCGGGCTGGCCGAGGCCCAAGTAGCGCTGGCCCAATCGGAGCTGGACTTGCGCCGGGCTGAGCTGCGCCGGCAGGTGCGCTTAACGTATCAGCAGGCCGTGTACGCGCGGCACCGGCTGCTGCTGCTGCGCGCCCAGGACAGCCTCAGCCGCGAGTTCCGCCGCGCGGCCGACCTGCGCTTCCGTACCGGCGAGGCGGCCCGCATCGAGCCGGCCACGGCGCTGGTGCAGCAGGGCGAAACCCGGGTGGCCCAGCAGCGCACCCGCGCCGACTACGTGGCTGCCCGCCGCCAACTGCAGGCCTTGCTGCAATTGCCCACTCCGCCCGCGCCGGCCGATTCGCTGCTGCAGCCGCTGCCGGTGCCCGCCGAGCTGGCCGCCATCCTCGCGGACACTCTGCTAACCACAGCCGCCGATACCAGCTCCGCCCCGCCCGACCCCGCGGCCCGGGTGCTGGCCCGACAGGCCGCCGAACGGCAGGCCGCAGCTCTGGTAGAGCTGCGCAGCCGCCGCCCCGAGCTGGGCCTGACTTACCTCAACCAGTCCCTGCGCGGCAACATTCAGTACAAGGGCACGGAGCGCTTCTACGGTCCCGGTGACCGGTTTCAGGCCGCCCAGCTTAGCCTGAGCGTGCCGCTGCTCACGCGCCCCTACAAGGCCCGCGAGGAAGCCGCCCGCCTGCAGACCTTGGCCGCCGAAGCCGCCTACCGTCGTCGCGTGGCCGAAGTAGCCGCCTCGCAGGCTGCGCTGCTGAACCGCCTGCGTGAGCAGCAGGCGCGCATGCAGTTCTACCAGCAAACCGGCCTGCCCCAGGCCGCACTCATTCTGCGCCTGGCCAGCAAGGGCTGGCGCAGCGGCGAAATGCCCTTCGCCGAGTACCTGCTGCACGCCGAGCGGGCCCAGCGCCTGCGCACCGACTACCTCGACGCCGTGCTGGCCTACAACCAAACGGTGCTGGAAGTGGAATACCTGCTCGGCCGCACCGACTGACTATAGCCCGGGCGTAGTTACGCTGCCCCGTGGTTGAGCCCGCGTCCGGCCGAACGATTGTCGACGACCGACGGCGGTTCGGGCTATTTGATATTCCATCTGACCGACGCGGGCTAAGCTGCAAGTCGACGCAGCGAAGCCCGCGCTACACCGCGCCGACGCCCCGCCACCGGCGCGCAACTTCGACCTTCCCATGTTTCGCATACCCTTTCTTTCTGCCGCTTACCTGCTGCCCTTGGCCCTGCTGACGGCCCTGGGCGGCTGCCAGTCTTCCGCCAACGAAAAGCCTGCCCCTGAATCGGCCGAGGCGCCGGCTGCGCCTTCCGATGAAGTGCATCTTAACGCCGACGAGCTGCGCGTGGCCGGCGTGCGCACCGGCCGGGTGAGCTACCAAGCCGCGGCCGGCGCGCTGCGCGTAAACGGCTCGTTGGAGGCGCCGCCGCAAAGCCTAGTGGTGCTCAGCGCCCCGCTCGGCGGCTACATTGAGCGGTTGCCCTTGCTGCCGGGCGCGCACGTGCGCCGCGGCGAGGCCGTGGCCGTAGTGCGCAACCCCGAGTTCATTCAGGTGCAGCAGGATTACCGGCAGGTGCTCAGCCAGCTCGACTACGCCCGCGCCGAGCTGGACCGCCAGCGCGAGCTGGTGCGCGAGGAAGTAGCCCCGGCCAAGAACCTGCAGCGCGCCCAGGCCGAGTTTCGCAGCCTGCAGGCCCAGCGCGACGCCCTGGCCGCCCGCCTGCGCCTGGCCGGCCTGCCGGTGCAAGCCAGCGGCCCGATGAGCAGTACCGCCGAGCTGCGGGCGCCCATCAGCGGCTTTGTGCGGCACGTGCGGGCCACCACCGGCCAAACGGTAACGTCCACCGAGCCCGTAGCCGAGCTGGTCGACCCCACGCACCTGCACGTGGAGCTGACCGTGTTCGAAAAGGACGCCCCGCGCCTGGCAGTGGGTCAGCGCATCCGCTTCACCCTGGCCTCCGATTCGGCCGGCAAAGAGCACCTGGGCCGCATCACGCTGGTCAGTCGGGCCGTGGACCCCGAGGCGCGCACCGTGAGCGTGCACGCACACCCCGACGAGGAAGACAACCCCGCGCTGCTGCCCGGTATGTTTGTGCGGGCCACGGTGGAAACGGCCGCGGCGCAGGCCCAGGCGCCCACACTGCCCGAGGCCGCGGTGGTCGACTACGAGGGCAAGAGCTACATCTTCGTGCAGCGGGCCGCCGGCCGCTTCCGCATGGTGGAGGTGCGCCGCGCCGGCGCCGTGGAAAACGGTACGGTGCCGCTGGTGCTGCCGGCCAGCGTCACGGCCGAAACCACGGTGGCTACCACCGGGGCCTACAGCCTGCTGGGCAAGCTGAAAAATACCCTCGACGAGTAAAGCAGGTGCCCGGGGCAACGCCGGACTGTGAACCGCGCCGCGGGTTGCGGCTTGTAGTCCGACTTTGCCCCGGGCTATGGGCAATGGCGGCGCGGGCCCGCTAGCCCAATACCCATTTGGCTAGCCGGGGGTAGACGCGGTAGCTCAGGGCCACCAGCGCCCAGGCCGCCAGAAAAACCAGCCCCGCCGTAACTGGAATGCGGATTGCGACGGGCACGCGCAGCGCGTCGACCACCGAGTAGCCGATGCCTACCAGCAGGTAATGCGTCAGGTAAATGCCCAGACCGCATTTGGTGATGTTGGCCAAAGCGCGTGTAACCGCGGGCGAGGAGAGTCTGATTTGCTGGGCACTGATAAACACGGCCAAGGTCATCAGGGCCACGTTGGGTGAGCAGTAGAGGAAAAACAGCTCCAACTGCTCCTCCGAGATGCCCAGGCGAGCCGTCATGTGGCGAAACCCCAGGTAGGTAAGGGCGTAGCCAATGCCAAAGAGCACAACCGACAGCAGTACGCTACGCAGCAGGTTTAACCGATTGTGACGCCGTAAATAATGGCCCAGCAGCAAGTAGCCATTGAAACCGGCGAAGTAGTAGAACACGCCGAAGCTGTTCCAGGCGCACACCCCCAAAAGGTACCGGGAGGCAAATTCGTAGGCGTAGGGCAGAAAAAGCGTGATACCCCAGACCGCCAGAAACAGCTGCTGCTGCCGGGCCGTGGCCTGCGCTACCCAAGCCGAAAACACGGGCATGTACAAGTACAGGCCAATCAGCATGTACATGTACCACATGGGCACGGTGTAAGTGCTGAACTGAAAGGGAATCAGCAGGATGTGGTGCCAGCTGTCGGCCCAGGCCTGGGAAGGGTGCGGGCCGGCGTACGCGAACAGGCGGCTGACCACCTCGGGGCCCAGGCCTAGCACGCCCGTCAACCAGGGAACCAGGTTGTAGAAAACGGACCAAACCAGAAAGGGCACCACAATGCGCAGCAGCCGCTTTCGGTAAAATGCGCTCATCGACTCCCGGATGGGTAGCAGAAACATGCCCGTCAGCATCACGAACAGCGGCACGCAGGGGCGCAGAAACGAACCGTAGATGCTGCCCCAAAAATTGAATTCCGGATTGGCGCGGGCTTCCGGCGACACGTTGAACGGGTCGGCGCAGTGCACGGCAATAACCATGAGAATGGCGGCGAGGCGCACGACATCGGCCCAGGCCAGTCGAGGCGGAACCAGCGGGTGGTTAGGTGTGGGTTGCATAAGTTGTACCGGGGTATTCCCTGGTTTTGGTGGGGCGCCTTGCGGCCAAGGCGTGCTCGAAGCCGGCAATGATACCCGTTTTCGGTAAGCGGCCCGGGCACCAGCGGCGCGGTACCCTGCGCCAACCCCCTTTATGTTTGAGCCATGAATCCGCCTTCGTCCCTCGCTGAGCTTGCCAAAACGCCCGCGCCATTGGTGGGCCGGCTGGCGCCCACGCCCAGCGGCTACCTGCACCTGGGCAACGCCGTCAACTTCGTGCTGACCTGGCTGCTGGTGCGCCGCAGCGCAGGCCAGCTGCACCTGCGCATCGACGACCTGGACCGCAACCGCCTGCGCCGCCCGTACTTGGACAGCATCTTCCGCACCGTCGAGTGGCTGGGCCTCGACTACGACCACGGCCCCAGCGGCCCCGACGACTTCCTGCGCCACCACTCCCAGTTGCTGCACCTGCCCGCCTACAACTACCTGCTGCGCCGCCTGCGCCTGCGGCCCGGCCTGCTGCACGCCAGCACCCGCAGCCGCACGCAGGAAACGGAAGTGCCCGTGCCGCTCGAGCAGCCCGGCGCGGCCTGGCGCGCTGCAGTGCCGGCCGGCACGGCGGTGCGCTTCGCGGATGCCTGGCAAGGCCCCGTGGAAATAGCCCTGGACCGCGCCATGCCCGATTTCGTGCTGCGCAAAAAGGACGCGGTGGTGGCTTATCAGCTGGCCAGCATTGCCGATGACCTGCGCCTGGGCACCACGCTCATCGTGCGCGGCCTGGACCTGCTGCCGAGCACAGCGGCCCAGCTCTGGCTGGCCGATCAGCTGCCCGAAACGGCTGCTTTCAACGCCCTGCGCATCCAGTTTCTGCACCACCCGCTGCTGCCCGGCCCCGACGGCCGCAAGCTCAGCAAGTCGCAGCAACAGCCGCTGGACCGGGGCGTGCTCGGAGCCGCGGCGGGCCCATCGGTGGTGTATGCCGCGGTGGCCGAGCTGCTGCAGCTGCCGCCCGCCGCGGCCGAGTCGCTGGCTGCGCTGCAAGCGGCTTTCGAGCACGCCGTGGCGGTGGCCGGTAGCCCAACGGTTGGCGGCCGCGCCGGCTGATGCACTGGAGCTGCGCCCGGGCTGGGGTGGCTGCTTAGGCGCTGCAGGGCACGCGCAAATCCAGCAGCACCAGCCGCCACCGACCATCCAATCGGGCCCAGTAGAAGCGGTAGCCGGAATCGGTCTGGAGCACGGCGTAGCGGCTGGTGGCCACGGCGGCTCGGCCTTGGGCCGCCGTGCCGCCGCGCAAGGTGGCGTGGTCCCAGATGCTGCCCAGCGCAGCGCCCTTGGCCGGACCGAGCAGGCAGCCGGTGCGCGCAAAGCCCGCTTCGTTGCCGGGCCTTCCGTCGCAGGTGGCCGTCGGCAGCGTGTCGACGGCGGTGGGGCGCAGGCAGGGCATCAGCTCGGCGGCCAGGGTGAAAAACGAGGGCTGCGGCTGACTGCGACGCAGCCGGCGCACGTCCGCCACGCGGGTGAGCAGGGGCAGGGCGCCGGGCTGCTCCAGCACCCACAAGCCGTGCGCGGGGCTGATGAACCCGTTGACGGCGGCCGTATCGGCGCGGCGCACGGCATCGGCCCAGTGCAGAAAGGCGCCGGCCGCGCTGGTATCGGCCTGGAGGGCCGGGGCGGCGGGCAGCGGCTTTTCCTTGATGACTTCGCCCGGCGCGTCCAGCTCCGCCGGCGACTTGGCCGCCGACTCGTCGCGGGCGTGGCAGGCGCCCAGCAGCAACCCGAGCAGCCCGGCTGCGGCGCAGGGCTTCATCGGATTTCCTTCTTAAACTCCTCGGCCCAGTAGTCGGCCAAGCGGGTGGGCTCGGGCAGCTTGTAGCCGCGGGTGCAGTGCCAGGCCAGGGCCGTGGCCGTGTCCTGGTCGATGCGGTGGCCGGGGCTCACAAACACCGGCTTCACCCGTTCCTTGGTGCGCAGCACTTCGCCGATCAGCTCCCCGGTTTTCTTGTCGGTGAGCGGGGCAGTGCTGCCGGGCGCGGCGTCGGGCTCGGGGTGCTGGCCGGTGAGCACCTGCTTGGCCACGCCGAAGCTGGGCTTGTCGAGCAGAATGCCGATGTGGGCCGCAATGCCCATGCGCCGCGGGTGGGCGTAGCCGTGGCCGTCCACCATCAGCACGTCGGGCTGGTGCTGCAGCTTGGCGAAGGCGTGCACGAGGTTGGGCGCCTCGCGGAAGGAGAGGAAGCCGGGCACGTAGGGCATATCGACGGGACCGTGGTTGTACACCTTTTCCACCAGCTGCAGCTCCGGAAAGGTGAGCACCACGATAACCGACAAAATGGTGTCTTCGGTCGGAAACGAGGAATCCAGCCCGGCAATGAGCTTAGGCGGGTGCGGCAGCGGCTCTAGGCGCTGGCGCTGGCGCATGTCGTGCTGCTGCTGGGTGAGCGTGCGCACGAGCTCGGGGTCGGCGGGCGGGTGGTAAGGGCGGTAGTAGGCCATCGGGGAATGTCGGGCGGGTGTCCGCGGCTATACGCAGGGGCAGGAGGCATGGCTGCGGCGGCGGAAATACAACGGCCGGCTACTCCCGCGGAGCAGCCGGCCGTTGGCAATCAGGAAAGCCCGGCAACATCAGCCCCGCGTAAACACGTACGGGTCTTGCTCGATGCCGTCGTTGACGCGCAGCTCCACAGCCTTCACCTGCCCGCCTTCCACGGTGAAGGTGGCCGGGAAGATGCCGTAGGCAATGTTGGAATAAGTCGTGCGGAACTGCTGCCCGTCCATGTAAGCCAGCGCGGCCGTCAGGGCAGGGTGGTGGCTGAAGCGCACCACAAGCTGCTTGCCCTGCGCCTCGATGGTGATGAGGCCGTAGAGCGGATGCGTGTACTGGCCGGCGTAGGCCTTCAGCGGCAGTTCCGGCTTGGCTTTCTTGGCCACGCGGGCGTTGAGCTTCTCGATATCGGCCTTGGTTTCGGCCTGGAAGGGCGCCGCGCGCTTCCACAGCTGGCGGCTGCGGTCGGTGTAGGGCATGCCCAGGTAGGCGTCGAGCAGCTGGTAGCGCAGGGCCTCAAAGAAGCTCTGGTTGTCCTGGTTGGTGAGCACGGCAATGCCCAGGCCTTCCTCGGGCACAAAGCAGGTGTTGCTCACGAAGCCGTTGGCCCCGCCGGTGTGCCAGAACACCTGCCGGCCGTTGTAGTCGGCGGCAAACACGCCCAAGCCGTAGGTGCGGAAGTGTTCCGGCAGCAGCGGCGACTTGCGCGCCGACAGCGCCGTGTTCACGTCGCGGGTGCGGCGCAGCGTGGCCCAGGGCAGCACCGGGCGGCCCTGCACCTTGCCGCTGTCGAGCTGGAACTGCAGCCACTTGCCCAGGTCATTCACGCACGAGACCATGCTGGCCGCCGGCCCGAGGTTGTCGACCTGGTCGTAGGGCAGCGCCGTGAGCGGGCCGTAGGCGTTGGAGTAGGGCAGGGCCACGTTCGGGTGCTGGGCCACGCCGGCCGTGAGCATGCTGGTGTTGCTCATGCCCAGCGGCTTAAGCAAGGTCTGCTCCACGTAGGCTTCCCAGGTGGTGCCGCCCGTCACGGCCGGAATGATCTGGCCCGCGGCCAAAAAGCCCGCGTTGCAGTAGCCGTAGTCCTGGCGGAAGGGCGCGCTGGGCTTGAGCAGGCGCACGCGCTGCAGAATTTCCTCCCGCGAGAGGTTCGACGACCAGAAGGTGAAGTCGCCCTGGAAGGTCTTGGTGCCCAGGTGGTGGCCCAGCAGGTCGCGCACCGTCACCAGCTGGGTGCTGACGGGGTCGTAGAGCCGGAAATCGGGCAGGTACTTGGTGGCCGGGTCGTTGAGGGAGAGCTTCTTTTCCTGCTCCAGCTGGGCCAGGGCCGTGCCCGTGAACAGCTTGGAATTCGAGGCAATCAGAAACTGCGTGTTGCCGTCGACGGGCTCGGGCCGGCCCACGGCGCGCACCCCGTAGCCCTTGCTGACCACCACTTGCCCGTCTTTCACCACCACCACGGCCAAGCCCGGAATCTGCCACAGGCGCAGGCCGCGTTGCACGTAGGCGTCGAGGCTGTCGGCCACGAAGCGGGAGCCGGTGGCGGGGCGGGCGGCGGGTTGGGCAGCGGCGGGCGACGCCGCCAGAGCGCCCCCGAGGGCGGTGCAACACAGGGCGCCGAGCAGGCGGCGGGAAGCGAATCGTAGCATTAATTAACGCAAACCAAAAGTTGAGAAGACGCAAAGGACACAAGGTACAACCAAGCGTTGCGGCGGCCGCGCCGGGCCCGCCGCCTTCATGCTACGCTTACCGGCGCCGGGCTACGTTGCCCCGGCCAACGCCACTGCCCGTATTTACGTAGGTTCACTGCCGCGCTCTTGTCTTTTAGCATCCCCGTTATGCTCCCCTCCATTGCTCCCAAGCCCGTGCGGCTGGAGCTTCCCCACGCCACCCTGCTCGGCGACTTGGTCGTTCCGCTCCGCGCCCCCGGCATCGTGGTCTTCTCGCATGGCAGCGGCAGCTCCCGGCTGAGTCCGCGCAACCAGCACGTGGCCAAACAGTTGCAGCAGGCCGGTTTCGGTACCCTGCTGTTCGACCTGCTCACGCCCGAGGAAGACCGCGCCTTCGAAGCCCGCTTCGACATCGACCTGCTCACGCGCCGCCTGGTGGGCGCCGCCAGCTGGCTGCGCCGCGAGCAGCGCCTGCACGACTTGCGCCTGGGCTTTTTCGGGGCCAGCACTGGGGCAGCAGCCGCCTTTAATGCCGCCGCCGAGCTGGGCACCCGCGTTGGGGCCGTGATTTCGCGCGGGGGGCGGCCCGACCTGGCCCTGCCCGCCATCAGCCGGGTGCAGGCGTCCACCTTGCTGATCGTGGGCGGGCAAGATTGGCCCGTGCTTGGCGCCAACGAGCGGGCCCTGGCCGATTTGCCCGGACCCAAGCAGCTGCACGTAGTGCCCGGCGCCAGTCACTTGTTCGAAGAGCCCGGCACCCTCGACGAAGTGGCTGAGCTGGCCGTCGACTGGTGCCAGCAGCACCTGAGCTAAGGCCGCGTGGCCCGGCTTTGCCGCGTGGCAAGGCCAACCCCACACGTGCCGGGGCCGTTTGCAGAGGCAGCGCCGGCCTCCTCACCCCCGCCGGCGCCCGAGCTATGTCCAAACCAGTGCAAGACGCCGACACCGGGGCCGGGCCCTTCACCGTGCGGCGCTACTACATCGATATTGCCCGCCCGAAGCTGCCGGCCACCGAGCTGATGAGCCAAATTCAGGCGCACCCGGAGAAATTCTCGCCCGACTTGCTGGCCGACTTCGCCAAGGAGAAAGGCGCGGCCCACCACCTGCAGGAGGGCGACGAGTACCACATCAAGATTCTCGGGCCCTGGAACGGCTCGGTGCGCGTGACGGAAGTGGCCGCCCAGCACTTCGAGCTGTGCACACTCGAAGGACACCCCGAAGCCGGTACCATTCGGTTCTCGCTACGCCAGCTGCCCGAAAAAGCCGACACCCTGCGCTTCGAAATCCGCTCCCGGGCCCGCTCCCGCGACGGGCTGGTGGCCTTTGCCTACAGCACCTTGGGCGTGGGCAAGCAGGTGCAGGAGCAAACCTGGGTGACGTTCTGCCAGCGCGTGGCCGAGGCCAGCGGCGGCGAGCCGCTGGGCCCGGTGCAGGTGGATACCACCGAGGAAGACGAATCGGGCAAGCAGCACGAGCACCATGAGCGCCGCTAACCCCACCGCCGCCACCGCGCCGCCGCTTTGGGAGCAGTACAAAGCCCGGTTGGAGTCGTACCGCGAAGCCAAGGTCAACTACGACCTGGACCGCGTGCACGAGTACACCGCCGCCACCGGCTGGCGCCTCGACGACTACCACACCGAGCTGCCCGCCGAGCCGCCCGGCCCGCCCGTGCCCGGCGGTTCGTTTGAGGCCGCCAAGCAGGTGCTGCTGAACTATTCCTTCCCGCCACCCGACCTCATCACCGGCATTTTCGTGCCCGATCAGCCCCTGGCCGAGCGCGTGATGCTACTGCGGGCGCACTTTCTATTTTTCACCTTCTGGTTTGGCGTGCGCATCGGCGGCGTCACCGACGAGCGGCAGGACGCACCCGACGGCCCCGAGCAGGTGTGGGGCTACAATTACCGCACCCTCGAAGGTCACTTTGAAAAGGGCCAGATTACCTTCACCGTGCACAAAAACCTGACCTCCGGCAAAGTGCGCTTCCAGGTGAAGGCCTACTCCCAACCCGACCGCATCAAGAACATCTTCTACCGCATTGGCTTCAAGCTGTTCGGCCGCTCGCTGCAGCGCAAGTTCGCCCGCGGCTCGATGCAGCGCATGCGCATGCTGGTGGGCGAGGCGCTGCGCAAGGGCAAGCAAACTGCGGCAGTCTAGCAAGGCATTGCCGACTCAACAAAGAATGTCTCGATCAGCGCGGCGTGTCGGCTTGCCGGAGTCCCGCTTTGCTTACTTCTCCGCCCGAAACAGCCGCTTGTCGGCCCAGAACGTGCCTAGCGGTACCACCGAGGCACCGAACGCCAGCAGCGCCTTGCGCAACGACCAGCCGTATTCCAGGGCTGCGCCAATGACCAGCAGTACGTAGAGCACGAACAAGCCGCCGTGGGCCATGCCCACGGCGCGCACGGCCTCGGGCTGGCCGAACACGTATTTCAGCGGCATGGCCACGCCCAGCAGCACCAGAAACGAGAGGCCTTCGAGAAAACCGACCACCCGCAGGCGGCCCAGAGAAGAAGAAAACAGGGAAAACAACATCGGCGTACCAACAAAACCGTTCCCGGCAAAGTTACCACCATCCACCGGCGCAGTAGCCGCCCGCACCGGTGATATTCGTCATTTTTCAACCCAACCCCTCTGATGTCTCAGACCCAAGCTTACGCGGCCACTGCGCCCACTGCCCCGCTCGCCCCGTTCCAGCTGGAGCGCCGCGAAGTCGGCTCGCACGACGTGCAAATCCAGATTATGTACTGCGGCGTGTGCCACTCCGACGTGCACCAAGCCCGCGACGAATGGGGCGGCTCGACTTTCCCCATGGTGCCCGGCCACGAAATCGTGGGCCGCGTGACCCAGGTGGGCGCCGAGGTCAGCAAGTTTCGCACCGGCGACTTGGTGGGCGTGGGCTGCATGGTGGATACCTGCCGCACCTGCCCCAACTGCCAAGACGGCCTGGAGCAGTACTGCGAAACCCACATCAGCTTCACCTACAACAGCACCTTGCAGGACCGCCAGACGCGCACCTACGGCGGCTACTCCCAGCAGATTGTGGTCGACGAAAACTACGTGCTGCGCGTGTCCGACCGGCTGCCGCTCGAAGGCGTGGCCCCGCTGCTCTGCGCCGGCATCACCACCTATTCGCCGCTGAAGCACTGGGGCGCCGGCCCGGGCAAGCGCGTGGGCGTGGTGGGCTTGGGCGGCCTGGGTCACATGGCGGTGAAGCTCGGGGCCGCCATGGGCGCCGAAGTGACGGTGCTCAGCACCTCGCCCGCCAAGGAAGCCGACGCCCGCGCCCTGGGCGCCCACCGCTTCGTGGTGACCAAGGACGCGGCGGCTATGAAGCAGGAGCGCAACTACTTCGACCTGATCATCAACACCGTTGGCTCCAACATCGACCTGAACCCCTACCTCGGCCTGCTGCGCCTCGACGGCACGATGGTGATGGTGGGCCTGCCACCTACGCCTCCGCAGGTGGGCATCTTCCCGCTGGTGGGGCAGCGCCGCCGCCTGGCCGGCTCGCACATCGGCGGCATTGCCGAAACCCAGGAAATGCTCGATTTCTGCGCCGAGCACGGCATCGTGTCCGACGTGGAAGTCATCCCGATGAACTACGTCAACGTGGCCTACGAGCGGATGCTGCGCAGCGACGTGAAGTACCGCTTCGTCATCGACCTAGCTACGCTGTAGATAACCGCATGAGCCGATAAAGAACAACGTCATCCTGAGCAGAGCGAACCTAAGGTCGGCGTAGCCAAGGACCTTCCTCACACCCGCACTAACCAAGAAGCGCAGCCACCAACGCCCTTTCGTCCGGGCCGCGGTGGCTGCGCTTCGGCGTTGTCATGCTTTTCTTACCAGAACGTGCCCTTGGTAGTCGGCGGTGCTAGGTGCGAGAAAGGTCCTGCGCGTGGGCTCGGAACGACGAACTGATTTGGTCTACCGCACCTCGTAGGCGCAGCGGAACGTGCCCTCGAACGTGAGCTTCTTGGCCGTTTTGGGCGCGCTGGTGGAGCAGGTCACGGCCCGAAAGGTACCCGTCAATATTTTGCGCTTGGTGTCCACGGCCGTCACGCGCACCTCGCCCTGGTTTACCCCGCAGGCCTGCGACTCGGCCACTTGGTCGCCCACGCGGTAGGTGGCTTCGGTGACGTGGGCGCTCAGAATTTCCTTGAAGCGGTACACGGCCGGCACGGGCTTGAACTCGTCCACCAGGATGGTTAGGCCCGGGTCGTCGGGGGCATCGGCGCGAATAAGATTCAGGGTAAGCACCTTGCCCGCCCCCGGCGACACCTCGATGCGCGAGTAGGCGGTGTCGACGGGCACGGCCGCGCCGTTCAGGCGTAGCGTGAGGCGGTGGGGCAGGGCGGGCGTTTGCCGGGGCGGGCGGCTGGCGGCCGTAAGAGCCAGCAAACCCAGGAAAAGAAGCGGGCGAAGCCGACGCGGTACGAGCATAGGAAGAAACGCGGGGAAAAAGCCGGGCGAAGCCGAAAATACGACGGCCGCCGCCGAGCGAGCAACGCAAAACCGTGCCACGGGCATATAAACGCAAGCGGCCCGGCGGTGGCAAAACGTTGGTTTCGCCACCGCCGGGCCGGTGCTGAGGGGCTAAGAAGCGGCTACTTGCGGATTTCGCCGCCGTGAATCATGTCGGAGGTAATGTTCTTGTCCTTGTTCAGCTCGGCCCACACCACGCCCACCAGGTGCGCCACGATAAAGGCGATGATGAGGTACATGTTCACGTTGTGGATTTCCTTCACCGTGTGCTCGATCTTGTGCAGCGCCTCCACGTCGTCGGCGTACGTGAGCAGCAGGCCGGTCACCACCATCACCGTCAGCAGCAGGTAAAACACGAGGTAGCTGTACTTCACCAGCACCGAATGCCGCAGCCGGAACGACTCCGCGGGGGCGTCCTGCTGGTGTTCCTTGGCGCGCCGCAGGCGGTGGGCAAAACGCTGCAGGGCAGGCGCGGCCAGTTCGGCCACTAAGCGCCAGCCCAGCAGCACGGCCAGCGTCACGCCCAGGTAGATGTGCCAGTCCCAGATGCGGTGGCTGACCAGGCCGCCAATGCTGCGCAGCTGCTCTTTGCTGGCCTCCACGCCCTGCTCGTGCAGGCGCTCCTGCATCTTGGGCAGCAGCCCGCGCATGTTGATGATGACCTTCAGAAAAAGAATGGTGCTCAGCAGCCCCGAGATGACGGCTGCGTTGCCCCAGTGCCAGATGCGCAGGGCGCCGGAATACTTTTTGGTGGCCGGGGCCTCCGCAGGGGCGGCCGGCGTAACGTCAGGGTGAGCCATACAAACGGGCGAAAGAGAGTCGGAGGGCGCAAGATAGACGCTGCGGCCTGGGCTGGGGCCGCGCGGCAGCTATTTACCGCAGCGGCGCGGCCAAGGCGTCGGCCTCGGTGGGCTGGGGCACGCGGCCGGGGTAAGCGCGCAGGCCGGCGGCCAGGCAGTCCATGGCCGCGTTGATGGCCTGCTGGTTGATGACGTAGGCCAGGCGCACCTGCTGGCGGCCGGCGCCGGGCGTGGCGTAGAAGCCCGCCGCGGGCGAAAGCATCACCGTCTGGCCGTGGTGGCTGAATTCCTCCAGCAGCCACTGCGCAAACCGCTCGGCGTCGTCGACGGGCAAGCGGGCCATGATGTAAAAGGCGCCGCTGGGGGTGGGGCACTCCACTCCGGGCATGGCGCGCAGGCGCTGCAGCACCAAGTCGCGGCGGGCGCGGTACTCGGCCTTGGTGTGGTCGAAGTAGCTGGGCGGCAGCTCGGCGGCGGCTTCGGCAAACAGCTGGCCCAGGCCGGGCGGGCTCACCCGCAGCTGGGCAAACTTGAACGCGGCCTGAAACAGCGCCTGGTGTTTGGTTACGAAGGCCCCGATGCGGGCCCCGCAGGCGCTGTAGCGCTTCGAAATGGTGTCGAGCACCACCACGTGCGCGGCCGCGCCGGGCAGCTGCAGCGGGCTGATGAACTCGGCGTCGTAGCAGAATTCGCGGTAAGCCTCGTCGGAAAGCAGGTACAGGTCGTGCTGCTGGCAGAGCTGCAGCAGCTGCTGCAACTCGTCGCGCCGATACACGTAGCCGGTGGGGTTGTTCGGGTTGCAGATCAGGATGGCTTTGGTGCGCGCGGTGATGCGGGCCGCCAGCTCGCTGATGGGCGGCAGCTGAAAGCCCTCGTCGAGGTAGGAAGGCACGGGCACCACGCGCACGCCGGTGGCCTCGGCAAAGCCCAAGTAGGGCCCGTAGAACGGCTCGGGAATGATGACTTCGTCGCCGGGATTAAAGCAGCACATGAAAGCAAACAGCAGCGCCTCGGAGCCGCCGGTCGTCACCAAAATGTCCTCGGCCACCACCGGCATGCCGATGCGCTGGTAGTAGCTGGCCAGCTTGTGGCGGTAGCTGGGGTAGCCAGCCGTGGGGCTGTACTCCAGCACCCGTATCTGCGCCTGCTGCACCGCCGCCAGCATGGTCGGCGGCGTCTCGATGTCGGGCTGGCCGATGTTGAGGTGAAACACGTGCACGCCGCGGGCTTTGGCCGCGTCGGCGTAGGGCGTGAGCTTTCGATAAGGCGAGAAGGGCAGCGCCTGGCCGCGGTCGGAAAGTTGGGGCATGGTGGCTAAATATAGGCAGCAAGTTATTGCGGCCCCGACCGGGCGGGCCGTTGACGTAACCGGTAAAGCCAGCGCAGGCGCACCAAGGAGCCTCGGCAGCCGGCTTTGGTTATTTCTCCAGCAGCACTTGCGTCGTGCTCGTCGTTTCGCGGCGCTGGCCGTCGATGGTCAGGCCGCGCAGGTAGGCATTGGTGCAGCCGCATTTATCGTGGTCCACGCGTACGTCCACCTCCGTCAGATTGTAGGCGCGGGCGGCCGCGGGCACCACCACGCGGAAGGAATGGGCCGGGGCTAGCGCGGCGGTGGGCGCGGCTACGTACAGCAAGCCCAATTGCCCCTGCGGCCAATACAAGGTGATGCCGTTCGGCTGACGCAGCGTGTCCAGCACCTGACGGGCTTGCCGGTCGGTATAGCGCACCACGTAGGCCGTGCGGAGCTCGGCCCGGCGGTAGCCGCGGCCCGACAGCGAATCAACCGAAAAAGCCAGGTTCAGGATTTCGTAGCCGTCGTTGCCCGCGCAGTCCCAGCAACAGCTGCTGAGCGTGGCAGCCAACACCACAAAGCCGGGGAGTAGTGCGTTGCGCATAGACCTTTCATCACGATGGTTGTTAGTGGGAGCCCGAAACCTAGGCCAGCGTTGCAACAAGCAAAAACGGCCGGGCATCTAGCCCGGCCGTTTTTGCTTGTTGTTATGCAGATGCCCGCTTAGGTCGTTTCCGGCAGCAAAATGGCGTCCTCGTAGTTGCCGAGCACCGGCTGCGTGGGCGCGCCCTGCGTCACGGCTTCCACCAGCAGCTTGCCGCCCACAAAGGCGCCCTTCCACGACTCGCCCAGGCCGCCGAACACTTCTTCCCGGTCGCCGCGCGAGCGGAGCTTGTTGATGCCCATCTTGAAGGCGCGCACTTCCTTGGCCGTGCGCTGGGCCCACTTCTCGTCGTCGGAGGCCAGGGCGCCCACCAGCGCACCGTTCGAAATGTTCATTTCGCCCACCAGCTCCTCCACGCGGTCGACCAGCACGATGCTGTCGATGGGGCCGAAGGGCTCCTTGAAGTACAGCTCGCTCTGGCGCGGCAGGTTCACCAGGGCCCGCGGGGCGCGGTAGGCCGACATATCCTGGCCGGGCAAAAACAGCGACTCGTCCAGCTTGCCCTCGTACACGGGCGTGGCGCCGGTCTTCAGCGCGTCGGCGTAGAGGCGGTCGAGGTCCTCGGCCTGGCGGCGGTTGATGACGGGCCCGAAGGCGAGGTCCGCCAGCTTGTCGTCGGGGTTGTCCACCAGCGTGGGGTTGCCCACTTTCAGGCTGCGGATGGCGTTCCAGTAGGTTTCCAGGAACTGCGGGAAGGCCGAGCGTTGCACCACGAAACGCACGTAGGCCGTGCAGCGCTGCTTGCCGTAGTCGTAGCCCTTCTTCAGCTGGTCGCCCAGCGCGTTCCAGTCCGAGAAATTCCAGATGCCGTAGGTGTTCACGCCCTCCATTTCCAGCATGTAGCGCTTGTGCACCGAGGCCAGCGCGTCGGCGATGTTGCGGCCGTTGTAGCGCCCGCCCACGAAGCTCAGGCAGTCGATGGCCTGGTCCTTCACCAGCACGTCGCTCAGCTCCCCGCCCGAGCCGCTGACCAAGGTCACGGGCAGGCCGGCGCGGCGGGCCAGGGCGAAGGTCACGCTCAGCGAAATGAAGCCGCCGTCGGTGGGCGTTTTGGCCACGGCCGCGTTGCCGCAGAGCACCTGCACCAGCACCGCGTGCATGAGCACCGACATGGGGTAGTTCCACGAGGCGATGTTCGACACCACGCCCAGCGGCTCGCGCTTGCCCAGCATGTCTTCGATGTGGTCCACGTACCACTGCACGCCGTCGATGCAGCGGTCGATGTCGGTGAAGCCCAGCTTGTAGGTTTTGCCGATTTCCCACATCAGCAGCTTGCCGATGAGCTCCACGTGGGCGCGCAGCTGGTCGAGGCAGTCCTGCACGCGACGCTTCCGCTCGTCCAGGTCTACGCGGGCCCAGTCGGCGGCTTCCTGGTGCGCGGCCTGCACGGCGCGCAGGGCGGTGGGGCGGTCGAGCATGGGCAGCGCGCCGAGGGTCGAGCCGTCGATGGGGGAGACGAAATCCTGGGGCTTGCCGGGCTCCTGCCAGCGGCCTTCCATCAGGTTGAGGTACTTGCCGTCCTGGTTGAAGATTTCGGGGGTGACCTGCTTGACCTGGCGGATCAGTTCGGCGAATTCTACCTGGGGGGAAACGATTTTTGCCATGGAATGAAGGATGGGGGAGCGGCCACGCGGCCGTCCGCAAAGTAAGAAGACCGGCCGGGTGCCGGAGCAGGTCCGGGCCCGCCGCGGCGGGCGGCGGAGCGGCCGGGTGATATAACCGCCGAGCGGCAGTTGTGGCCCGAAGAACGCAGAAAAAATCGGCGCTGCCCGCGCGGGTGCTCCGGGATTCTTGTGAGAACGTTCCCGACAACGTTTGCGGGAAAAGTAATATTCGGCGCCGGCTGGTCCAATCGACTGCGTGGGAGCAGCGCGCGGTTTTGGCGTAACGGGTCTGAAAGAAGTCCTATTGGTAGCCGAAAGTGTAAGAGTAAGCACTCACCCGCGGCGGGCTCGGCCCCGAAACCCGGGCCGTTGGGAACGTTCCCGATAACGTTTGCATAAAAAAAACGCGTTTGGCGGGGTCCGAAGGCCTTCTTCCGGCCTGACCTTGAACGCACTGAAGCCGACTCCCACCCAGGTCGACCTCGTCCGTGAAGAGCCTCGTTCCCACCTCTTAATACTTCCAGTACATGCGACAAGGTTTACTCCTTAGTGCGGTGTTGGCCGTCACCTCGGCCACGCTGGCACAAGCCCAACAAACCCGGCCCATCAGCGGCCGGGTCGTCGACGCGACGTCCGGCGAAGGCCTGCCCGGCGTCACCGTTATCGTGAAGGGCACCAACAACGGCGCTTCAACCAACGAGAAGGGTGAGTTTCAGCTCACGGGCCCCGCCGGCGACGTGCAGCTGGTGTTCAGCTACGTGGGCTACCTCACCGAAACGGTGTCGGCCGCGGGCAAGGACAACGTGACCGTGCGCCTGCGCACCGACCAGAAAGCCCTGGACGAAGTCGTGGTCATCGGCTACGGTGCGGTCAAGCGCAGCGACGTAACCGGCGCCATCGTATCGGTGAAGGAGGAAGACCTGAAGAAGGTGCCCACGGCCAACGTGATGGAGTCCTTGCAGGGCCGCCTGCCCGGCGTCGACATCACCCGCAGCAGCGGCTCGGCGTCGTCGGGCGTGAACATCACCGTGCGCGGCAACCGCTCCCTGACGGCCAACAACGGCCCGCTGTTCATCGTCGACGGCATTCAGTACAACTCCATCCAGGACATCAACCCCAACGACATTCAGTCGATGGAGGTGCTCAAGGACGCGGCCTCGACGGCGGTATACGGCTCGCGCGGGGCCAACGGCGTTATCATCGTGACGACGAAAAAAGGTGCAGCGGGCAAGACCACGGTGAGCTTCAACACCTACGTGGGGCAGACCGATGTGCAGTACTACCCCTACGTGAACGACGGGCCCAGCTACGTGGCCCAGAAGCGCGAAGCCAACCGCGCCACCGGCCTCTGGAGCAGCGAAGCCGACGACTCCAAAATCTTCACGCCCCTGCAGCTCGGCGCCATTCAGAACGGCACCTGGACGCGCTGGCCCGACGAGTTTCTGCGCAAGGGCAACCAGCAGGAGCACCAGATTGGCCTGGCGGGCGGCGGCGACAAAACGAAGTTCTACCTCTCGGCCAGCTACTACCGCGAGCAGGGCATTTTCCGCATGGACAACCTGAAGCGCTACGCCACGCGCTTCAACCTGGAGCAGGCCGTTACCGACAAAATCAAGGTGGGTATGCAAAACCAGCTCACCTACTACAACCAGAACAACCGCCGCGACCCGCTCAACATTGCCAACAAGATTGACCCGCTCGGCGCCGCCCGCGACGAAAACGGCTCGGTCATCGTGTTTCCGAACAACGGCAAGGACATCAACCCCCTGGCCGACGAGCTGGACGGCAACTACCTGAACAACACGCGCACCATCCGCACCTTCCTGACGGGCTACGCCAGCTACCAGATTCTGCCCTCGCTCAGCCTGCGCTCCAACGTGGGCCTGACCCTGGGCAACGCCCGGGTGGGCACATACTTCGGCTCGAACACCGTGGACCGCAACGGCAGCGTGCCGCTGGCCTCCTACGGCACGCAGATGGACACGAACTGGAGCTGGGAAAACATCCTGAACTACACCAAAACCTTCGGGGACCACAGCATCACGGCCACGGGCGTGACTTCGCTGCTGACTTTTAAAACCGAGCAGTCCAAGGCCCAGGGCGCGAACCAGCTGCTGAGCTACCAGGGTTTCTCGGCCCTGGGCAATGCCAACCAGCAGGTGGTCATCAACAGCGGCTACGTGGCCAGCAACCTGGTTTCGTTCACCGGGCGCGTGCAGTACGGCTACAAGGGCCGCTACCTGCTCACCCTCACCGGCCGCGAAGACGGCTCCTCCAAGCTGCCCGGCAACCCCTGGGCTTTCTTCCCCTCGGCCGCCGTGGCCTGGCGCCTCATCGACGAGAACTTCGTGAAGGGCCTGCCGGTGCTCAGCGACTTGAAATTGCGCGCCTCCTACGGCCTGGCCGGCAACTACGACATTGCCGCCTACTCCTCGCAGACGCCTTTGAGCAAGGTGCCCTTCAGCTACGGCGAAACCTCGGCCCCGGGCTATTACCTGGGCGCGCGCCTGGGCAACCCCAACCTGAAGTGGGAAACCTCGCGCACCACCAACTTCGGCCTGGACTTCGGCCTGATTCGCAACCGCCTCACCGGCAGCGTGGACGTGTACAACACCCACGCCGAGAAGTTGCTCATCGACGCCTTCCTGCCCATGACCTCGGGGCAGAGCTTCAGCACCCGCAACGTGGGCGAGACGCGCAACCGCGGCATCGAGGTGGGCGTGAACGGCAGCGTCATCGACAACGGTAAGCTGCGCTGGAACGTGGGCCTGAGCTGGTTTAAAAACCAGGAGGAAATCCTGGCCCTGGCCACCGGCGCCAACGACATCAACAACGGCTGGTTTATCGGCTCGCCCACGCGGGTGTTCTACGACTACGAGAAAATCGGCATCTGGCAGACCGACGAGGCCGACCTAGCCCGCAGCTACGGGCAGAAGCCGGGGCAGATCAAGGTGAAGGACCAGAACGGCGACGGGAAGATTTCGGCCACCGACGACCGCATCATCGTGGGCTCGGCCCTGCCGAAGTGGAACGGCAGCCTGAGCAGCGACCTGAGCTACGCGGGCTTCGACCTCTCGTTCCAGTGGTTTGCCCGCATCGGCCAGACCATCAACTACGAGTACGCCCAGATTTTCGACCCGCAGGGCATCGAAAACAGCGGGCACCACGACTACTGGACGCCCGAAAACCCGACCAACGCCTACCCACGCCCCGACGCCTCGGTGTCGAAGAGCAGCATGCAGTACTTCAGCACCCTGGGCTACCGCGACGGGTCGTACGTGAAGCTGCGCGCCGCCACGCTGGGCTACAACCTGCCGGCTGCCTGGCTGGGCAAAATCGGCGTAGGCACGGCCCGGCTGTACGTGCAGGGCAAGAATCTGTGGGTAATCAGCAAGGTCAAGGACTACGACCCGGAGCGCGCGGCCGCGGCGGCCGCCTCCAACCCCGAAGCCACGGCCACCACCTCGACTTCCACGCCGGCCGGCGCCCGCGTGGGCTTGGCGCCCCTGTCGAACCCGATTCCGCGCGTCGTCACCGTGGGCCTCAACCTCAGCTTCTAACCATCCCCAAGCCACTTAAGTCATGAAACGCACGACGACGAAACTGCTGCTGGGGACGGGCACGCTGCTGGCCTTGCTCGGCACCGCCACCAGCTGCGACAAGCAACTGGAAGAAAACAACCCCTCGGGCCTCACCGCCGAAGGCGTATACACCACGCCCGCCGGCTTCGAGAGCCTCGTCAACGCCGCCTACTCCTACAACCGCTGGTGGTACGGCAAGGAAGACGGCTTCAGCGCCTCCGAGCTGGGCACCGACCTCTGGCTGCGCGGCGCCGGCGACGTAAACCCCGAGCTGACGGAGTACACCACGAGCCTGCAATCCTCGTCGCGGGCCCTGGAGGTGCTCTGGGGCAAGCTCTACGCCGCCATCAACATCTGCAACACCGGCCTGGAATACCTCGACAAGTCGGGGCTGACGGACGCGCAGAAGAAAGTGCGCGGCGCCGAGCTGCGCATGCTGCGCGCCTTTTACTACTGGCACATTGTGGAAACCTGGGGCGGGGTGCACTTCACCACCGAGGCCACCAAAACGGTGCAAACCACGGCCAACCGCACGCCGGTGGACACGTTCTACCAGCAAATCATTGCGGACCTGGACTACGCGGTGGCCAACCTGCCGAACACCACCACCGACTACGGCCGCGTGACCAAGCCCGCTGCCGAAGCCTTCCTGGCCAAGATTCACCTGACCCGCGGTAACTACCAGCAGGCTGCCACGCTCTGCCAGCGCGTCATCACCAGCTACGGCTTTCAGCTGCAGCCGCGCTTTGCGGATCTGTGGTCGATGAGCAACCTGGAAAACCGGGAAATCATCTGGGCCGTCAACTACAGCAAGGACCTGAGCCTGAACGACCGCGTCGACGCCACGCTGTACCCGGACGGCCACCCGCGCGGCGGCAACAACGGCCACCTGCTGTGGATGATGAAGTACGACGACCAGCCCGGCATGACCCGCGACATTGCCAACGGCCGCCCCTTCAACCGCTACATGCCCTCGCTGTTCCTGCTCAACCTCTTCGACGAGAGCAAGGACGCGCGCTACTTGGCGACGTTCAAGACGGTGTGGTTTGCTAACACCGCCGTGGCCGGCCGCCTGGCCGTGGGCGACACCGCCGTGTTTGCCACCAAGCGCGAAATTCCCAACGCGGTGGAAGCCACCAAGAACTACCGCACCTGGGACCTGAGCAAGGTGTACCGCGCCAACGGCACCGTCAGCGGCGACCGGCTGCACTACGTCTGCCTGCGCAAGTTCGACGACCCGACCCGCCCCACGGTGGCTGAGGAGCAGAGCGCCCGCGACGCGTACTTGATTCGCCTCGCCGACGTGTACTTGCTCAACGCCGAGGCGCAGCTGCGGCTGGGCAACCCCGGCGCGGCCGTGCCGCTCCTCAACGCGGTGCGGCGCCGGGCGGCCATTCCGGGCAAGGAAGCCCAGATGGAAATAACCGCCAGCGACGTCACGCTGGACTTCATCCTCGACGAGCGGGCCCGGGAGCTGGCCGGCGAGCAGCACCGCTGGTTCGACCTTAAGCGCGTGGGCAAGCTTCTTGATAGGGTGCGTGCCTACAACCCCGAAGCCGGGCCCAACATCCAGAGTTACCACCTGGTGCGGCCCATTCCGCAGCGCCAATTGGACGCCATTCTCAACAAAGACGAGTTCACGCAGAACCAAGGCTACCGCTAATTTCCTTTGCCCTCTGTCCGGCCGCGGGTCGGGCAGAGGTTTTTCCTTTTTCCCAGTTTGATGAAAGCATTGTTTTCCCTGCTTCCCCTGGCCCTGAGCGGCGCGCTGCTCACCGCCCCGGAGGCAACCGCGCAGACCCCCAACTTGCCCGCGGTCAAAACCACCTCCTTCCGCGCCGATACCATTTCCATCGCCAAGCACGGCGCCGTGGCCGATGGCCAGACGCTCAACACTGAAGCATTCCGCAAAGCCATTGACGCCTGCTCGCAGGCCGGCGGCGGCGTGGTGCTGGTGCCCCGCGGCATGTGGCTCACCGGCCCCATCGTGCTCAAAAACAACGTGAACCTGCACCTCGCCAAAGGCGCCTTGGTGCAGTTTTCGGCCAACCGCGCCGACTACCCGCTGATCAAAACCAACTGGGAAGGCCTCGACGCGGTGCGCAACCTCTCGCCGCTCTACGGCGCCGACCTCGAAAACATTGCCATTACCGGCCAGGGCGTGTTCGACGGCGCCGGCGACGCCTGGCGCCCGGTCAAGAAGAGCAAGCTCAACGAAACGCAGTGGGACAAGCTGGTTTCTTCGGGCGGCGCGCTCAACGCCAAGAAAGACACCTGGTACCCCTCGGAGCAATCCTTGAAGGCCTCCACCATGGACAAGCCCGGCGTGCTGACGGCCTCGAAAACCGACATCAAGGACTTCGAGGACGTGAAGGACTTTCTGCGGCCCAACATGCTCAGCCTGCAGCGCTGCAAGCGCGTGCTGCTCGAAGGCTTCACCATCCAGAACTCCCCGGCCTGGACCATTCACCCGCTGCTCTGCGACGACATCATTATCCGCGGCGTAACGGCTAAAAACCCCTGGTACGGCCAGAACACCGACGCGCTGGACCTGGAGTCGTGCCGCAACGGCATCGTGGAGGACTGCGTGTTCGACGTGGGCGACGACGGCATCTGCATCAAGTCGGGCCGCGACGAGCAAGGGCGCAAGCGCGGCATCCCGACCGAAAACTTCATCTTCCGCAACGACCGGGTGTACCACGCCCACGGCGGCTTCGTGATTGGCTCCGAAATGTCGGGCGGCGCGCGTAACCTCTACGTGCAGAACTGCACCTTTATGGGCACCGACGTGGGCCTGCGCTTCAAAACGGCCCGCGGCCGTGGCGGCATCGTCGAAAACATCTTCGTCGACGGCGTGGACATGACCGACATTGCCGGCCAGGCCATCCTGTTCGATATGTACTACGCTGCCAAGGACCCCGTGCCGCTGAAAGGCGAATCGACCGCGCCGCCCGAAATGAAGGCCGAGCCGGTAGGGGAGGGCACGCCGCAGTTCCGCAACTTCCAGATCAAGAACGTGACCTGCAAGGGCGCCGAAACCGCCATTCTGGTGCGCGGCCTGCCCGAAATGGCCATCAAAAACGTGAGCATCGAAAACGCGGTGCTGGAGTCGGACAAGGGCATGGTGTGCCAGGAGGCCGAGAACATCCGCCTCAAGAACGTGACCATCCTTTCCAAGGAAACCAAGCCGGTGCTGGAAATCCAGAATGCCCGCGACATCACGCTCGACGGCATCCGCTACGCCAACGGCGCCGACGTGCTGATGCGCGTGAGCGGCGACCGGACTAAGAACATCAAGGTGCAGAACACCAACACCAAATCGGCCAAGAAAGACGTGGAAATGGGCGCCAACGCCCCCAAGAAAGCCGTGTCGATCAGCAAAAGCTAATTCGGGCCGCTTGCCCCGCCTGTCATCCTGAGGCGCAGCCGAAGGACCTTACCACGTCGGATAGTAACCACCCGACGTCTGCCGCTGAACCGGCATAAGGTCCTTCGCTTTGCTCAGGATGACAGCCGTTTTTCAGATTCTAGCTTCCTCCACCACCGAATGAAAAACCGTTTTCGTCTTTTCCCGCTGCTGAGCCTGCTGGCCCTGAGTCCGGCCGCCGAAGCCCAGCAGACGCCCGCCGCCAAGCCCGCCGTGTCGCAGCGCATGGCCGACTCGTTTATGGGCTGGTTTCCGGATTCCATCGTCATCGGCAACCGCAAAACCGCCCGCTGGGACTACGAGCAGGGCCTGATGCTCAAGGCCCTGGAGCGCGTGTGGCAGCGCACCGGCGACCCGAAGTACTACAGCTACATCCAGAAGGACCTCGACCAGTTCATCAAGGACGACGGCACCATCCGGACCTACAAGCTGGAGGACTACAACCTCGACAACCTCACCACCGGCCACGCCGTGCTGATGATGAGCCAGATTTCGCTGGGCAGCGCCAATGCCCAGCAGAAGTACATCAAGGCCGCCCAGCTGCTGCGCAAGCAGCTCGACGGGCAGCCGCGCACCAAGGCCGGCGGCTTCTGGCACAAGAAGGTGTACCCGAACCAGATGTGGCTCGACGGCCTCTACATGGCCGAGCCCTTCTACGCCGAGTACAGCAAGGTTTTCAACCAGCCCCAGGGCTTCGACGACGTAGCCAAGCAGTTCGAGCTGATTGAAAAGAACCTGGTCGACCCGAAATCCGGCCTGCTCTACCACGGCTACGACGAGAGCCGGGAGCAGAAGTGGGCCAACAAAACCACCGGCCAGTCGCCTAACTTCTGGGACCGGGGCATGGGCTGGTACGCCATGGCCCTGGTGGACGTGCTCGACTACTTCCCGCAAAACCACCCGCAGCGCCAGCAGCTTATCAAGGACGTGCAGCGCCTCGCGCCGGTGCTGGTGAAGTATCAGGATGCCAAAACGGGCACTTGGTCCTTGGTGGTCGATCAGGCCACGCGCAAGGGCAACTACGCCGAGGCCTCGGGCAGCAGCATGTTCGTGTACTTCCTGCAGAAGGGCGTGCGCATGGGTTACCTCGACAAGAAGTACGCCGAGGCCGCCAAAAAGGGCTACGACGGCCTGCTGAAAACCTTCGTGGCCGAGGAAAACGGCGCGCTGGCCTTCAACGGCACCGTGAGCGTGGGCGGCCTGGGCGGCAACCCCTACCGCGACGGCAGCTACGAGTACTACCTCTCCGAGCCGCTGCGCAAAAACGACCTGAAAGGCGTCGGCCCGTTCATTCTGGCCAGCATCGAGATGGAAACGGCCGCCGACCAAAGCGTGGGCAAGGGCAAGACCGTGGGCCTCGACAACTACTTCAACCACGAGCTGCGCAAGAACCCCATCACCGGCCAGGAAGAAACCTGGCACTACACCTGGGACGACCGCACCCACGGTGGCTTCTACTTCTGGGGCACCCAGTGGCGCGACCTGGGCGCTACCACGAGCTACGTCACCACCGCACCCACCGCCGCTTCGCTGAAGAACGTGGGCGTGTACATCATCGTCGACCCGGACAGCAAAAAGGAAACGCCCAAGCCCAACTACGTGCAAGCGGCCGATGTGAAGGCTGTTACTGAGTGGGTGAAGGCTGGCGGCGTGCTGGTGCTCATGGCCAACGACACCTCGAACTGCGAAATTCCGCGCTTCAACAAGCTGGCCGAAGCCTTCGGCATGCACTTCGACGCGGTGAATCTGAACATGGTCAAAGGCACGCAGTTTGAGCAGGGCCTGGTGGAGATGCCGGCTGGCAACGCGGTGTTCAAAACGGCCCGCGCCGCCTACATCAAAGAGCTGGCTCCGCTCACCCTGAGCGGCCCGGCCAAGCCCTTGGTGGCGAAGGACAAGTACGTCATCATGGCCACCGCCAAGGTGGGCAAGGGCACGGTCTTCGCCGTTGGTGACCCGTGGCTGTACACCGAGTACGTCGACGGCCGCAAGATCCCGGCGCAGTTCCAGAATTTCGCCGCCGCCAAGGACCTCGCGACCTGGCTGCTGCAGCAGGCGAAATAGCCCTAAGCCCATTCAGCCCGTCATCCTGAGCGAAGCGAACCGAAGGTCGGCGTAGCCAAGGACCTTCCTCGCACCCCGCACCGCCGCAGCCAACAACGAGCAGACGCTAAGTCCTTATAACAATAAAGCACAGCCACTACCGATTCGGTTAGTGGCTGTGCTTTATCGTTCGTGCAGGGTTCGAGGAAGGTCCTTGGCTACGCCGACCTTCGGTTCGCCCTGCTCAGGATGACGGGCTGGTTACTTAGTCACTTCCTTATTCCTCCGCCCGGCGCGTCGACTCGCGCACGGAGAGGTGGGAGGGCACGATGATGGTGGACGGCGGGGCCGCTTTCTGCTTCCGCTCGATCAGCTCGATCAGGCGCTCGGCGGCAATCTGCCCGATTTCCTGGGCGGGCTGCACCACGGTGCTCAGCGAGGGGGAGAGCAGGTCGGCCACGTTCAGGTTGGTGAAGCCGATAAGCGACACGTCCTGCGGAATGGCAATTTTGCGCCGCTGCAAAGCCGCCAGCGCGCCTAGAGCCAGACGGTCGGAAGCGGTGAAAAAGGCGTCGGGCGGCGAGGCCTGCGCCAGCAGATCATCCACCATCTTGTCGGCCTCGTCGGGGCCGAACGTGCCGTAGCGCACCAGGTTTTCGTCGTATTCGAGGCCGTACTGCTCCAGGGCAGCGCGGTAGCCGGCGAGGCGCTCCTGGGTGATGGAAATCCACGGCGGAATGGTCAGGTGGGCAATGCGCTTGCGCCCGGCTTTGATCAGGTGCTCGGTAGCGGCGAAGGAGCCGGCGAAGTTGTCGGCCACCACCTTGGTCGTGTTCAGCTCGGTCGACACGCGGTCGAACTGCACGATGGGCATGTTGCGGTCGAGCAACTCGCGCAGGTGCTCCACGTCCGAGGTTTCGCTGCTGAGCGAGATGAGTAGGCCGTCGACCTTGCGCGAGAGGGCCTGCTGCACGTTGGCCACTTCCCGCTCATACGACTCGTGCGTCTGGAAAATGATGACGTGGTAGCCGCGGTTGTAGGCAATGGCCTCGATGCCGTTGATGGCCTGCGAGAAGAAGTAATTGGCAATCTGCGGCACGATGACGCCGATGGCGCGGGAGCTGCTGCCCTTCAGGCTCAGGGCAATGGGGTTGGGGCGGTAGTTAAGGCGCTCGGCGTACTCCAGCACCAGCCGCTTGGTCTCGGGATTAATCTCGTAGCTGCCGCGCAAGGCCCGCGACACCGTGGAGGTCGACAGGTTCAGGGCGCGGGCAATGTCTTTGATGGTGACGGTATCCAAGGGCGGGTGGGCTAGTGAAAGTGCAATTAATCGCGCCGCGTAGTTAAGGCTTTTTTTCGGCTCCGAAACAGGAGAGTGCAGCAGAGCGCGAAGGCCGAACTTGTGGCAAGGGAACAACTGCGCGAATTGGCAACGTTCCCGATAACGATTGCGCAAATAAAGTCAGAACCCGGTTTCGTTTTGTCTCAGAAGCTATGAAAATTAACAAACCACCTCCGGCGAAACGACTTTGCCGGCCGCTGATTGATCCTCGAAAAGTTATTAACGACTCCGCATGGCCCACGCTCCCGAATGGTTTGATCTGACCGGCAAAACGGCCCTGGTGACGGGCTGCAACAAGGGTATCGGGCAGGGCATGGCCCTGGGCCTGGCCGAAGCCGGCGCGGACATCATCGGCGTGTCGGCCACCATGCCGCTCAGCGGCGGCCAGACGCAGCAGCAGGTGGAGGCCCTGGGCCGCAAGTTCACCGCCTACCAGTGCGACTTCAGCCAGCGCGCCGCCGTCGACGCCTTCACGGCCCAGGTGATGGCCGATTTCCCGCGCATCGACATCCTCGTCAACAACGCCGGCACCATCAAGCGCGCCCCGGCCGCCGAGCACGCCGACGAGCTGTGGGACGAGGTGCTGCAGATCAACCTCGACGCCCCGTTCCGCCTGGCCCGCGCCATCGGCGGGCGCATGCTGGGGCAGGGCTCCGGCAAAATCATCTTCACGGCCTCGTTGCTCACCTTCCAAGGCGGCATCAACGTGCCGGGCTACGCAGCCAGCAAAGGCGCCATTGGTAGCGTGGTGAAGGCGCTGGCCAACGAATGGGCCGGCCGCGGCGTGAACGTAAACGCCATTGCCCCGGGTTATATCGCCACCGACAACACCGAGGCCCTGCGCAACGACCCGGACCGTTCCAGCAGCATCCTGGGCCGCATTCCCGCCGGCCGCTGGGGCACGCCCGCCGATTTCAAGGGCCCGACGGTGTTCCTGGCCTCCGCCGCCAGCGACTACGTGCACGGCACCATCCTCACCGTCGACGGCGGCTGGATGGGCCGCTAATCCTCTGTTCTGGCGCCGCCACCCCATCTTCGCGCCGGTTTTTAATCCCCACCACCCACTGCCTTTTTGATGGAACAACGCTTCGCCGTCAGCCCCCGCGAAACCGCCCAAATGAACACCGCCGAGCGGCGGGACCATTTTCTGATCGAGACCCTGTTTGTGCCCGGCGACATCACGCTGGTCTACACCCACTACGACCGCATGATTGTGGGCGGCGTGCAGCCCCAGGGCCAGCCGATCAGCCTGCCGAACCCGGGCGAGCTGAAGGCGAACTTCTTCCTGGAGCGCCGCGAGCTGGGCATCCTGAACATCGGCAGCGCGGGCCAGGTGACGGTGGACGGCACGGTGTACGAGCTCGGCAACCAGGACTGCCTCTATGTAGGCCGCGGCTCGAAAGACGTGCAGTTCAGCGGCGAAGGCGCTAAGTACTACGTGTTGTCGGCGCCGGCGCACAAGGAGTACCCGACCACCCGCCGCACCCAGGCCGAGGCCACGCCGGTGGAAATGGGCACGCTGGAAACGGCCAATCAGCGCACCATCTACAAGTACATCTACAACGAGGGCATTGCCAGCTGCCAGCTGGTAATGGGCCTGACGCAGCTGAAAGCCGGCTCAGTGTGGAATACCATGCCCTCGCACACGCACACGCGGCGCATGGAGGCCTACCTCTACTTCAACCTGCCCGAGAACCAGCGCGTGCTGCACCTGATGGGCGAGCCGAGCGAGACGCGCCCGCTGTGGGTGTCGAACGAGCAGGCCATCCTCTCGCCGCCCTGGTCCATCCACACCGGCTGCGGCACGGCCGCCTACGCCTTTATCTGGGGCATGGCCGGCGAAAACCTCGAATACACGGACATGGACGCGGTCGGCATCTACGACCTGCGCTAGTCCTTCCTCATCAGCTTTCGATTCCCACATCGTTCTTTCCATGAAAAAACATCTATTCCTGGCCGGCTCGCTGCTTAGCATGGCAGTGGTGGCCAACGCCCAGCAGGCGCGCCGCATCAGCGGCGTGGTGCGCTCGGCCAAGGGCGAGGAGCTGCCCGGCGTGACCGTGGTGGTGAAAGGCACCACCAACGGTGCTACCACCGACCCCGAGGGGAAATTCAGCCTGAACGTGACCGGCGACAACCCGACGCTGCGCTTCAGCTACATCGGCTTCGAGCCGCAGGACGTGGAAGTGGGTTCGCGCCCGGACCTGACCGTGACCCTGAAGGAAGACGCGAAGGTGCTCAACGACGTGGTGGTTATCGGCTACCAGGAAATCGAGCGCAAGGACGTAACCGGCGCCGTGTCGTCGGTGAATGCCAAGCAGATCAAAGACATTCCCGTCAACTCCGCCGCCGAAGCCCTGACCGGGCGCCTGGCCGGCGTGCAGCTGACCTCGGCCGAAGGCACGCCCGGCAACCTGAACGTGCAAGTGCGCGTGCGCGGCGGCGGCTCCATCACCCAGGACAACTCGCCGCTGTACGTGGTCGACGGCATCCAGATTGAAAACGCCCTTTCGGTTATTGCCCCGCAGGACATTCAGTCGGTGGACGTGCTGAAGGACGCCTCGGCCACGGCCATCTACGGCGCCCGCGGTGCCAACGGCGTTATCATCATCACCACCAAGAAGGGCCTGGAAGGCAAGACGGTGGTGAGCTACAACGGCTTTGCGGGCTTCCGCAAAATCTCCAAAACGCTCGACGTCCTCAGCCCCGACGATTACCTGAACTACCAGTTCGAGCGCACCAGCGTGATTGGCAACGCCTCGGGCGGCCTGGGCACGTTCAAGACCCTGTTCGGCTCGCGCAACTTCAACAGCGACACCCTGCAGCGCGTGCGCAACTCGCCGTTCATCGACTGGCAGGACGAAGTGTTCGGCCGCTCGGCCTTCCAGCAGACGCACAACGTGTCGGTGGCCGGCGGGGTGAAGGGCACGACCTACTCGCTGAGCCTGACGCGCAACACCGAGGACGGCATTCAGCGCGGCTCCGACTACGTGCGCAACCTGGTGAACTTCCGCTTCGACACGAAGGCCACGGAGAAGTTCCGCTTCGGGATGAACATGCGCTTCAACAACCAGGAAACCAACGGCGCCGGTACCTCGTCGTCGGGCTCGAACACCACTTCGCGCCTGCGCAACGCGGTGCAGTTCCAGCCCATGGCCATTCCCCGCGCCGACGGCTCGGTGGTGGACATTTCCAACTTCGACCCGGAATTCTTCGAACTCTCCTCGCTGGCTAACCCCATCGTGGTTATCGACAACGAGAAGCGCCAGGACAAGCGCCGCACCATCAACATCGGCGCCAACGCCTCGCTGAACCTGTTCAAGGGCTTGGTATTCCGTTCCACGGCCGGCTTCGACATCACCAACTTCGACCTGAGCACCTTCAACGGCCGCTACTCGCCGGTGCTGCGCGGCTCGTCGGGGGGCTACGCGGGCCTGCCCACGGCGTCCATCACCGCCACCACCCAGACCACGCTCAACAACTCGAACGTGCTGGACTACAGCTGGAAGAAGGACAAGCACGCGCTGGGCATCCTGCTCGGCCAGGAAGTGTACACGCAGCTCAACCGCCAGCAGTACATCCAGACCAACTTCCTGCCCCAGGATATCAACTCGGAGCAGGCCTGGGCCAACATCAACCAGGGCGTGATTCCGGCCGGCCAGACGGCCCAGCCCGTGCTGCCCTCGACCAGCATTCCGCAGAACTACCGCCTGCTCTCGGGCTTCGGGCGCGTGACCTACTCCTACGACGACAAGTACCTCTTCACCGGTACCTTCCGCGCCGACGGCTCCTCGAAGTTTGCGCGCCAGAACTGGTGGGGCTATTTCCCGGGGGCTTCGGCCGCGTGGCGTATTTCCAAGGAAGACTTCTTCCAGAACATTGCGGTGGTTAACGACCTGAAGCTGCGCGTGAGCTACGGCGTGGCCGGCAACAACCGTATTGCCGACAATCAGTTCTACCAGCTCTATCAGGCCGGTGTGGCCCCGTACTCGCTGGGCGGCGTTATCGTCAACGGCTCGGCCGCTACTCGCTTGGCCAACCCCGACCTGAAGTGGGAAACCACGACCACCCGCGACGTGGGCTTCGACCTGGCCCTGCTCCAGAACCGGGTGCAGCTGACGGCTGATATCTACTACAACACCACCTCTGACCTGCTGCTCGACAAGCCGGTGCCGGCCTTCATCGGCTACACCACCCAGCAGCAGAACGTGGGCAAAACCGCCAACCGCGGCCTGGAAGTGCAGCTGACCGGCACCATCGTGCAGAGCGGCAACTTCACCTGGACGGCCACGGCCAACGCCTCCATGAACCGCGGCAAAATCGTGAGCCTGGGCGGCGACCAGCAGGAAATCCTGGGCATCACCTCGGGCTGGGCCGGCTCCCAGGCCTCGTTGATTCCGGACTACAAAGCCGTGGTGGGCCAGCCGGTGGGCCAGATGTACGGCTACGTGACCGACGGCTGGCTGACGGCCGATGACTTCACGGGCTACACCCCGGGCGCCGGCGGCAGCCTGGGCACCTGGACGCCCCGCCGCAACGACGCCGGCCAGGTGGCCCTGGTCAACAACCTCGGCCTGATCGGCGAGTCGCAGTTCCGCCCGGGCTTGGTGAAGTTCAAGGACCTGAACGGGGACGGCAAAATCGATGACGCCGACAAAACCGTCATCGGCAACGCCAACCCCAAAGTGGTGGGCGGTTTGAACCAGCAGTTCACCTACAAGGGCTTCGACGCCAGCGTGTTCCTGAACTTCGTGTACGGGAACGACATCTACAACGCCAACAAAATCGAGTTTACCTCGAACACGGCCAACACCCAGTTCAGCAACGTGCTCGGCATCATGGCCGACCGCTACCGCTCGATCGAGGCCGACGGCACGCCCATCACCTCGCTGGAGCGCCTGGCCGAAGTCAACCAGAACGCCAAGATCTGGACGCCCACCCGCGGCTTCGTGCTGCACTCCTGGGCCATCGAAGACGGTTCTTTCCTGCGCGTGAACAACGTGACGGTGGGCTACACCCTGCCCAAGACGCTGACCCAGCGCGCCAAGGTGCAGTCGTTGCGCTTCTACGTGACGCTCAACAACCTCTACACCTTCACCAAGTACTCGGGCTACGACCCGGAGGCCAACACCCGCCGCTCCTCGCCGCTGACGCCGGGTGTCGACTACGCCGCCTACCCGCGCAGCCGCGCCTTCCTGTTCGGCGTGAACCTGTCCCTGTAATTCCCACTCGTTTCTCCCGCTCCTGATTATGAACTCGTTCCGCTTCTTTCGCGCGGCTCTGCTGGCTACCTCCGTGGTGGCCTCGGCCGGCGCGCTGACGGCCTGCAAAGATTTCCTCAGCGTGGATCCGCTGGGCCTGAATACCACGGAATATACCTTCAGCACGGTCGACGGGGCTACGGCCGCCGTCATCGGGGCCTACGACCCGCTCTCGGGCGACAACGGCTACGGCACGCGCGTGAGCATGTATTACCCCTACGACTCCGACGAGATGATTGGCTCGCCGGGGGCCGACGACGGGGGGCGCCGCGGCATTGCCCGCTACACGGCCAAAGCCACCAACTCGGAAATCAACAATCCCTGGAACCAGCTGTACCAGGGCGTGGAGCGCGCCAACATCTGCATCCAGCAGATTCCCGAATCGAACCTGTACACCAATGGCACGGCCGCCGAGGTGGCCGCCATGAAACGCCTGCACGGCGAGGCGCTGACGCTGCGCGCCCAGTACCTGTTCGAGCTGGTGCGCAACTGGGGCGACATCCCGGTGCAGTTTACGCCCTCGGTGGCGGGCCAGGACTTCAGCCTACCCAACTCCGACCGCTACGCCACGCTGACCCGCCTCGTCGACGACCTGAACACGGCGGCCCAGCTGGTGCCTTGGCGTTCGGAAGTGGGCACGGCCAATGAGCGCATCACCAAAGGCGGGGTGAAAGCCCTGCGCGCCCGCATTGCCATGTTCCGCGCCGGCTACAGCGAAAACCCGCGCACCGGCGCGTTTGAGCGCCCCAGCGACTACCAGAACTACTACACCATTGCCCGTCAGGAGTGCGCCGACCTGATGGCCCGCCGCACCGAGCACGACCTGAACCCGAGCTTCCTGGAGGTGTTCAAGGCCATGAACGAGAAGCGCACCGACGCCAAAAACGAAATCATGTTCCAGGTGGGCATGTCGACGGCAACGGGGGCTTCGGGCAGCAAGCTGGGCTACTACAACGGCCCGCGCCTGCGCAACGCCAACGGCACCTACGGCTCGACCCAGGGCGCCGTGAACGTGGCGCCGCCCTACTTCTACGCCTTCGACTCGACCGACACGCGCCGCGACGTGACGATTACGACCTACGAAATCGGGGCCAGCAGCAACTTCCAGTCGGGCGTGGCCCTGACGTCCATCACCGACGGCAAGTGGCGCCGCGACTGGCACATTCCGCCTGTCACCGGGGCAGTCAACTACCTCGACTACAACTGGCCCATCATCCGCTTCGCCGACGTGCTGCTGATGTTTGCCGAGGCCGACAACGAGCTGACCGGCTCGCCCTCGCAAGCTGCCAAGGACGCCCTGCTGGAAGTGCGCCGCCGCGGCTTCGGTGGCAACGCCGCCCGCGCCGCCGCCGGCCTGGACCTGAACAGCAAAACCGGCTTCTTTAACGCCATCGTGAACGAGCGGTACCTGGAGTTTGGCGGCGAAGGCATCCGCAAGTACGACCTACTGCGCTGGAACCTCTTCGCTACCAAGATTGCCGAGGTGAAGGCCAACATCGAGAAGATGGCCAAAAACGAGGCGCCGTACCAGAACATCCCGCAGTACCTGTACTACCGCACCCCGTCGGCTAGTCCGCTGCAGTGGGCCAACTCGTTCTACCGGCCTTCGCCCGCTACTGCTCCTGCCGGTACCACTCGCGTAAACTGGCGCCAGGCCCTCACCGCCGACTACATCGCCAACACGCGCCCGGCCAACACCACCTACTCGCTGACGCTGCCTGGGCCCACCGGTCCGGTGACGACCACGGCTACCAGCATTGCTAGCGGCCTGGCGGCCGAATACCTGCCCGGCAAGGGCAAGGAACTGCTGCCGATTCCGCAGGCCACGCTGGCCGCCGACCCGGCCCTGCAGCAAAACTTCGGCTACTAATGCCGACGGCTGACACCCCTTCCGCGCAGTTCTGCGCCGGCCACGGGCTCCCCTGGGAGTCCGTGGCCGAGGGCGTGCGGCGGCAGGTGCTGGCCTACGGGCCGGCGCTGATGCTGGTGAAAGTGGCCTTCGAGGCCGGCGCCGTGGGCGCCGAGCACCAGCACCCGCACGCGCAAACCAGCTACGTGGAAAGCGGCGCGTTCGAATACACTATTGCCGGCGACACCCGCGTGCTGCGGGCAGGTGACAGCTGCTTTGTGCCGGGCAACACCCTGCACGGCACCACTTGCCTGGAAAGCGGCGTGCTGCTGGATTCCTTTACTCCCCTGCGGGAGGATTTTTTGCAATAACCCGCCGCGGTGCGGGAGAATAAGAAGATGCGCGAGATGATGCGACGTTGGCTACACAAACTGGTACTCGGAGCGGGCCTTGCCCTGGTGAGTGGCGCGGCTGCGGCCCAGCAACTCACCGTGGCCGCCGATGGCTCAGGCCAGTTTAAAACGGTGCAGGAGGCCATCAACAGCCTGCCCGCCCACGCCGACAAACCGCGCGTCATCAACATCAAAAAAGGCATTTACCGCGAGCAAATCTTCATCGACGGCAAAGACCACCTGACCCTACGTGGTGCCGGCGAGGCGCTGACCTGGATTCAGGTATCCTTGGCCCGGGACGCGGCCCGCTGCGCCGGCAACACCGACGACTGGGGCGTGGCCACCATCAACGTGCGCAACGCCCCCGACCTGACGCTGGAAAACCTGTCGGTGGTCAACAGCTACGGCCTCGACTCGCCCGGTGAACAGACGATTCCCTGCCCCGCCGACCCGACGGGCGCGAAGAAAATCAGCGGCACCACCCACCAGATGGCCCTGCGCACCTTCGCCGGCTCGTCGCGGATGAAGTTTGTGCACTGCACCTTCCGCGCCTACGGCGGCGACACGGTGAGCCCCTGGGACGGCGAAGGCGGGCAGTTCTACTTCAAGGACTGCACCATGGAAGGCGGCGTCGACTTTTACTGCCCGCGCGGCTGGGCCTACGCCGAAAACTGCCGCTTTATCTGTCACAGCACCTCGGCCGCCATCTGGCACGACGGCACCGGCAGCAAGGCCTCGAAAACCGTGCTCAAGAACTGCACTTTCGAGGGCGACAAAGGCTACAAGCTCGGCCGCTACCACCGCGAGTCGCAGTTTTACCTTATCGGCTGCAAGTTCGACGAGAACATGGCCGACGTTGACATCTACCACGCCCCCTCCGGGCCCGGCACCCCGCTGTGGGGCCGCCGCGTGTACTACGCCGACTGCCACCGCAAGGGCGGCGACTACGCCTGGCACTCCGACAACCTCGTAACGGCCGAAGGGGCGCCCTCCGAAAAGCAAATCAACGCGGCCTGGACCTTCGGCGGCGCCTGGGACCCGGTTTCGGGCAAAGTAGGGGCGCCGGTGGCTACGGCCGAGGTTAGCAGAGATTCGGTGGCCGAGCGCATGCTGGTGTACCAGCGCGCCATCGGCGGCTGGCCCAAGGCGGTAGGGGAGAAGAAGGTGGATTATCAGCACCCGCTAACCCCGGCCGAGCGCGTGCAAACGCGCAAGGACGGAACCGTGCGCAAGGACGCCACCATCGACAACAACGCCACCACGCGTGAAATCACCTACCTGCTCGGGGCTTACAAGAAGACCAACAACCTGGCCTACCGGCAGGCGGCCGAGCGCGGCATCCGCTACCTGCTGCTGATGCAGCAGAAAAGCGGCGGCTTCCCGCAGTACTACCCCGACAGCTCCTCGTACCGTGCCCAGATTACCTACAACGACAACGCCATGATCAAGGCGCTGTGGGTGCTCAAGAACGTGGCCGATAAAAAGGGCGACTACGCCCTGGTCGACTTCAGCTTGGTGCCGGCGGCCCAGCAGGCGGTGGAACGCGGCGTGCAGTGCCTGCTGAAGACGCAGTACGTGCAGAACGGCACGCTCACCGCCTGGTGCGCCCAGCACGACCGCCGCACCCTGCTGCCCTGCAAGGCCCGGGCTTTTGAGCTGGCTTCCTTGAGTGGCATGGAAACGGTGGGCATTGTGGAATTTCTGATGGCCCAGCCCGAGCAGACGCCCGAAATCAAGCGCAGCGTCGACGCGGCGGTGGCTTGGCTCGGCAAGGTCAAAATCGAGGGTTTTACCGTGAAAGATGTGGACGACCCAGCCCAGCCGACAGGTAAGGACAGGAGAGTATTGCCCGAGGCCGGCTCTACTTTGTGGGCACGTTTTTACGACCTGGAAACCAACCAACCAATCTACGTCGGCCGCGACGGGGTGAAGCACGCCCAGCTGGCCGACATCGAACACGAACGCCGCGTGGGCTACGCCTACCTCGGCACCTGGCCGGCCAAGTTGCTGACCAAAGAATACCCCCAGTGGCAACACCAGGGTGCGAACGGAAAGAGCGGATTATAAGAATACCACCCATGAGCTACTTGTCTCGCAACATCGCGCTGGCCCACGGCGCCCATTCGGCCGTCAGCCTGCCGGAGGCCGCCCAGCTGGCCCTGCCCGAAAAGGTCCTGCAATTCGGTACCGGCGTGCTGCTGCGCGGCCTGCCCGACTACCTCATCGACAAAGCCAACCGCCAAGGCATCTTCAACGGCCGCATCGTGGTGGTGAAGTCGACCGACGGCGGCGACATCAACGCCTTTGCCCGCCAGGACGGCCTCTACACGCTCTGCATCCGCGGCATCGAGGACGGCCAGCAGGTGGAGGAAAACGTGGTCAGCTCGGCCATCAGCCGCGTGCTGTCGGCCAAAAGCCAGTGGGCCGAAGTGCTGCGCTGCGCCCAGTCGCCCGACCTGCAGGTAGTCATCAGCAACACCACGGAAGTGGGCATTCAGCTGGTCGCCGACGACGTGCGCCAGTCGCCGCCCGTGTCGTTTCCCGGCAAGCTGCTGGCCGTGCTCTACGTGCGCTGGAAAGCCTTTAAAGGCGACAAATCGAAAGGCCTGGTCATCGTGCCCACCGAGCTGGTGCCCGACAACGGCCGCAAGCTGGAAGCCATTCTGCTGGAGCTGGCCCACCGCAACGAGCTGGAAGCCGAGTTCATCGACTGGCTGGAAGCCGCCAACACCTGCTGCAACTCCCTGGTCGACCGCATCGTGCCGGGCCGCCCCGACGTGGGCGCCTACAACGCTTTGACCGAGGAGCTGGGCTACGACGACGACCTGCTGACCATGTCGGAGGTGTACCGCCTCTGGGCCATCGAAGGCGACGCGAAAGTGCGCCAGGTGCTGTCGTTTGAGCAGGCCGACAAGGGCGTTATCATTCAGCCCGACATCAACCAGTTTCGCGAGCTGAAGCTGCGCATGCTCAACGGCACGCACACCCTGAGCTGCGGCCTGGCGTTCCTGAGCGGCTTCGAGACGGTGCGCGGCGCGATGGAAGACGACGTGCTGGGCCAGTTCATCAGCCGCCTGATGGTGGACGATTTGCGCCCCGGCATCCCGTACAAAATCGACGAAACCGTGGCCCGCGACTTCGCCCGCCAGGTGCTGGACCGGTTCCGCAACCCCTTCATCGAGCACCGCTGGCTGGCCATCACGCTGAACTACACGGCCAAGATGCAGATGCGCAACGTGGCCACCCTGGTACACTACGCCGAGCAGCAGAAGCAGGCGCCGCAGCACGCGGCGCTGGGCTTTGCCGCCTATCTGCTCTTCATGCGTGCCACCGAGCAAAAGGACCACACCTGGTACGGCGAGCTGAACGGCGAGCAGTACCCCATCCAGGACGAAAAAGCCGGCTACTTCGCCGACCTCTGGCAGCGCCTGCAGCCCGCCGAATTGGTGAGCGTGGTGCTGCACAACCAAGCCCTCTGGAACCACGACCTGACCGCCCTGCCGGGCTTCGCCAGCGCCGTGACCGGCTACCTGCAGCAGATGCTGGAAGAAGGCGTATACGCCACCGTTGCCAAGCACCTGCGGAGCGAAGTGCCTGCCTAGTTTGTTGTAAGAGGTAAAGTCATGTGGAGCGCAGCCGACTCGCGCGCTTCGTTGAACCGATAATCCAGAACGTCATGCTGAGCTTGTCGAAGCATCTCTACCGCTTTACCAGATAGAAATTACTATCCTGGTAAACACGCGAGATGCCTCGAATTCGCTCGGAATGACGGCCTAGAGCAACCCAAGATGAAACACCTAGTAGCCCGAATCCACCCCCACGACAACGTACTCGTCGCCCTGCAGGACCTGCCGGCCGGCACCACCATTCCGTGGGAGGACGGCGCCATCAAGACCGTCGCCGCCATTCCGGCCAAGCACAAGCTGGCCATGCAGGACTTTCAGGTCGGCGACTCCGTGACCATGTACGGCGTGCTCGTGGGCAAAATCCGCGAAGCCATTCCGCAGGGCGGCCTGCTCACCACCTCGAACATCAAGCACGCCACCAACTCCTACGGGGAGCACGGCGCCCACCGCGCTTCGTGGCCGGTGCCGAACGTGGAGCAGTGGCAGAACCGCACCTTCATGGGCTTCCACCGCTCCAACGGGCAGGTGGGCACGGCCAACTACTGGCTGGTAATTCCGCTGGTGTTCTGCGAAAACCGCAACATCCAAGTACTGGAAGAAGCCCTGGTGAATGACCTCGGCTACGCCCGCAAGAAAAGCTACCAGCCGCAGACGCAGGAGCTGATTCAGCTGATGCAGGCCGGCAAGTCGGTGGAAGAAATCCTGCAGGCTGATCTGCAGACGGCCCTCGAAGCCCACCAGAAGCCCAAGCTGTTCCCCAACGTGGACGGTGTGCGCTTCCTGACCCACGAAGGCGGCTGCGGAGGCATTCGGCAGGATGCGCAGACGCTCTGCGGCCTGCTGGCGGGCTACATCACCCACCCGAACGTGGCCGGCGCTACGGTGCTGAGCCTGGGCTGCCAGAACGCGCAGGTGTCGATGCTGCAGGACGAAATCCGCAAGCGCGACGCCAACTTCGACAAGCCGCTCTACATCCTGGAGCAGCAGAAAATCGGCACGGAGGAAAGCTTGGTGAGCACCGCCCTGCGCCAGACTTTCGCCGGCCTGATGCAAGCCAACGCCCAGCAGCGCCAGCCCGCGCCGCTGAGCAAGCTGTGCATCGGCCTGGAATGCGGCGGCTCGGACGGCTTCTCGGGCATCTCGGCCAACCCCGCCGTGGGCCACGTGTCCGACATGCTGGTGGCCCTGGGCGGCTCGGTTATCCTGGCCGAATTCCCGGAGCTGAATGGCGTGGAGCAGGAGCTCGTGGACCGCAGCGTGGACAAAGAAACCGCCGAGCGGTTCAGCTCGCTGATGAAGGCCTATAGCGACTCCGCCGTGGCCGTCGGCTCGGGCTTCGACATGAACCCCTCGCCGGGCAACATCCGCGACGGTCTGCTGACCGACGCCATGAAGTCGGCCGGCGCCGCGCGTAAGGGCGGTTCCTCGCCGGTGGTGGCCGTGCTCGACTACCCCGAGCCCGTAACTAAGCCCGGCCTGAACCTGCTCTGCACCCCCGGCAACGACGTGGAATCGACCACGGCTGAGGTGGGCTCGGGCGCCAACGTGGTGCTCTTCACCACCGGCCTGGGCACTCCCACCGGCAACCCCATTGCCCCCGTGGTGAAGATTGCCACCAACACCCCGCTGGCCAAGCGCATGCCCGACATCATCGACATCAACACCGGCACCGTCATCGACGGCGAGGAAACCATCGAGCAGGCCGGGGAGCGGATTCTGGACTACGTCATCCGCGTGGCCAGCGGCGAGGAAGTAGCCGCCGTGCGCCACGGGCAGACCGACTTCATTCCCTGGAAACGCGGCGTTTCGCTGTAAGAAGCGTGGGGCCGCTCCGGAACCGTTTGCGTGAATAAACACGGCGCCGGAGCGGCTTGCTTCATCGGATGCTTACCCGGGTTAAATACTTTTACCGACCCACCCAGCCGGCGCTTGCAGGAGCCGACGGCTTTGCTCAGAATACCCTATGAAACCCTTCCTGAACGACGATTTTCTGCTGCAGACCGCCACGGCGCGCACGCTCTACCACGAGCATGCCCGGCAGATGCCCATCATCGACTACCACAACCACCTGTTGCCCGACCAGATTGCCGAAGACAAGCAGTTCGACAACCTGACGCAGATCTGGCTCTACGGCGACCATTACAAGTGGCGCGCCATGCGCACCAACGGCATCGATGAGCGCTACATCACCGGCGACGCGTCGGACTGGGAGAAGTTTGAAAAGTGGGCTGAGACGGTGCCGCAGACCCTGCGCAACCCGCTCTACCACTGGACGCACCTGGAGCTGCAGCGCTACTTCGGCGTGACGGAGCTGCTCAACAAGGAGTCGGCCCGCCGCATCTACGACCACTGCTCGGCCTTGCTGCGCACGCCGGAGTACTCGGTGCGCAACCTGCTCAAGAAGATGAACGTGCAGACGCTCTGCACCACCGACGACCCCTCGGACTCTCTGGAGCACCACCGTGCCATTGCCGCCGACCCCTTCGGCGTGCAGGTGCTGCCCACCTTCCGCCCCGACAAAGCCATGTCGCCGGAAGATGCCGCCGCTTACAACGCCTACCTGGATAAGCTGGGCGCTTCGGCCGCCGTGGAAATCCTGAACTACCAGGACCTGCAAACGGCCCTGCGCGTGCGCCACGACTACTTTGCCGCCCTGGGCTGCCGCCTCTCCGACCACGGCCTGGAGCAGATCTACGCCGCTGATTACACCGACGCCGACATCACCCGCATCTTCGCCAAAGTGCGCGGCGGCGAGACCTTGGAGCGCGCGGAAGTGCTGCAGTTCAAGTCGGCCATGCTGGTGTTCTTGGCGGAGCTGGACTGGGAGAAAGGCTGGACCCAGCAGTTTCACCTCGGTGCCCTGCGCAACAACAACGCCCGCATGCTGCGCCAGCTCGGCCCCGACACCGGCTGGGACTCCATCGGCGACTTCCAGCAGGCCCCGGCCCTGGCCAAGTTCCTCGACCGCCTCGACACCCAGGACAAGCTGGCCAAGACCATCCTCTACAACCTGAACCCCTCCGACAACGAGCTGTTCGCCACCATGATTGGCAACTTCCAAGACGGGTCGGTGGCCGGCAAGATGCAGTTCGGCTCGGGCTGGTGGTTCCTGGATCAGAAGGACGGCATGGAGCGGCAGATCAACGCGCTGTCGAACATGGGTCTGCTGAGCCGCTTCGTGGGCATGCTCACCGACTCGCGCTCCTTCCTCTCGTACCCGCGCCACGAGTACTTCCGCCGCATCCTCTGCAACATGCTCGGCAACGACGTGGAAAATGGCGAGCTGCCAGCCGACATGGAGCTGCTGGGCCAGATGGTCGAGAACATCTGCTACGGCAACGCCAACGAATACTTCGGCTTCTCGAAAGTGGCCGAAACCTCCTCGGTAGCGGCCGAGGCTTAGTAGAAAGCCAGCTCCGGCAACGTTTGCGACAACGTTGCCGGAGTTTTTATGGGGCGCAAACGATTGTTCGCCCTCGTTTCCTGCCGACCTTGTCGGTAGTCCCTTTTACCCTCAACCCTGCGCGCCGCTTGCAATAGCGGCGTTTCGTCCCCCGGCATGAAGCAAATCGTCACGTTCGGCGAAATCATGATGCGGCTCTCGCCGCCGCTGAACTACCGCTTGGAACAAGCCTCGGAGCTGGAAGTAACCTACGGCGGCGGCGACGCCAACGTGGCCGCTTCCCTGGCCTGCCTCGGCCTGCCCGCCGCCCACGTCACCTGCTTCCCCGACCACCAGCTCGGCCGCGCCGCCACCCAGCAGTTCCGCGCCCTAGGCGTGGACATGCGCCACGTGGTGTACACGCCCAACACCCGCCTGGGCCTGTACTTCCTCGAAGTAGGTTCGGCGCTGCGGGCTAGCACCATCGTCTACGACCGGTTTGAGTCGGCCTTTGCCAAGCTCGACCCGGCCGCTTTCGACTGGGAAGAAATCCTGAAAGACGCCCAGTGGTTTCACTGGACGGGCATCACCGCCGCCGTGTCGGCCTCGGCCGCCCAGGCCTGCCGCGACGCTATTGCCGTAGCCCGCCGCCTCGGCATCACCGTGTCGGCCGACGTGAACTACCGCCGCAACCTGTGGCAGTACGGGCAGCGCGCCCAGGACGTGATGCCCGGCCTCACCGAAGGCTGCGACGTGGTGGTGTGCTCAGAAGGCGACGCGGAAGATTTGTTCGGCATTCAGGCCGACGCCGACTGCGAAAACAGCTTCGAGTGCATGGCCCAGAAGCTCATGCAGCGCTTCCCGCAGATCAAGCAGGTCATGGCCACCCGCCGGCAGACGCAAAGCGCCTCGCACGAGCGGATTCAGGGCATGCTGGTCGATGCCGAGCAGGGCTACCTGGAAACGCAGTTTTACGACATCACGCCCGTCGTGGACCGCATCGGCGGCGGCGACGCGTTTATTGCCGGCTTCGTGTACGGCAAGCTCAAACTCGACTCGGCGCAGCAGGCGCTGAACTTTGCCACGGCCGCCTCGGCGCTGAAGCACACCATCCACGGCGACGTGAACCTGGCAACCGTGGCCGAAGTGGAGCACATCATGGCCGGCAACGTGACCGGCCGCCTGCTCCGATAACTCACCTCAACCCCACCCAACCGTATGCCCTTCGATACCGATAACGCTCCGCAAATAGCTTCCAAAGAAGTGCTCAGCCGCGTGCTGCAGGCGCCGGTGGTGCCGGTGTTCTACCACGCCGACGTGCAGCACGCGCAGAACATCATTTCGGCCTGCTACGCCGGCGGCATCCGCGTGTTCGAATTCACCAACCGCGGCGACAACGCCTTCGAGGTGTTCAGCAAGCTGCGCACTTACGTGCGCGACAACTGCCCCGACATGCTGCTGGGCATCGGCACCATTTACAACGCCAAGGACGCAGAGGCCTTCATCCTGGCCGGCGCCGACTTCGTGGTGCAGCCCATCACCACTGCCGACGTGGCCGCCATCTGCCGCCACTACGACATTGCCTGGGTGCCCGGCGTGATGACCCTGAACGAAATCTTCCACGCCACCCGCCTGGGCGCTGGCATGGTGAAAATATTCCCCGCCGGCGTGCTCGGCCCCGACTACATCAAGGCGGTGCACGGCCCCATGCCCAAGGTGAAAATCATGGTGACGGGCGGCGTGGAGCCGACCACCGAAAGCCTGGGCGCCTGGTTTGGCGCCGGCGTAAGCGCCGTGGGCATGGGCTCGCAGCTCTTCAAGGACAGCAGCGACTTGGAAGCCCTTGGCCAGCGCATCGCCGAGCTGATGGCATTCGTGGACACCGTAAAGAAGTAGCGCATGCCAACAGCCACCCCGGCGGCCACGGCCGCCACTACTCCGGTTCAGCCGCTGGGCCCTATCGGCAAATACCGCTGGACCATCTGCGGCCTGGTGTTCTTCGCCACCACGGTCAACTACCTCGACCGCGCCGTTATTTCCCTGCTGAAGCCCTACCTGGAGAAGGTCTTCAACTGGAACGCCGGCGACTACGCCGACATCGAAATTGCCTTTAAGCTGGCTTACTCGCTGGGCATGCTGGGCGTGGGCCGCGTCATCGACAAGCTGGGCACCAAGATGGGCTACGCATTGTCGACCTTCCTGTGGAGCCTGGCAGCCATCGGCCACGCCTTCGTTACGAGCACCATGGGCTTTAGCGTAGCCCGCGCCTTTCTGGGCGTGACGGAGGCCGGTAACTTCCCGGCGGCCATCAAAACCACCGCTGAGTGGTTTCCGCAGAAGGAGCGGGCCCTGGCCACCGGCATTTTCAATTCCGGCTCGAACGTGGGCGCCATCATTGCCCCGCTCACGGTGCCGCTGATTGCCGAAACCATCGGCTGGCAGTGGGCTTTCATCATCACCGGCGCCCTGGGCTTCGTGTGGCTGGTTTTGTGGTTTGTGCTCTACGAAGTACCGGCCAAGCACGCCAAGCTCTCCAAAGCTGAATTTGAGTACATCCACAGCGACGTGGACGACCTCGCGGCGGCTTCCATCACCACCGAGCCCAAGGTGTCGTGGTTTAAGCTGCTGACCTTCCGCCAGACCTGGGCCTTCGTGCTCGGCAAATTCCTGACGGACCCGATCTGGTGGTTTTACCTGTTCTGGTTGCCCGACTTCCTCAACAAACAGTACGGCCTGAAAGGCACCGAAGTGGCTTTGCCGGTGGCGCTGGTGTACGTGATGTCGAGCGTGGGCAGCGTGGGCGGCGGCTGGATTCCGATGAACTTCATCAAGAACGGCTGGGCGCCCTTCAAGGCCCGCAAGACTTCGATGTTGCTCATTGCCCTGTGCGTGTTCCCGATTGTCATTGCCCAGCAGGCGGGCAGCGTGAACATGTGGCTGGCGGTTATCGTCATTGGCATTGCCGCGGCGGCCCACCAGGCCTGGAGCGCCAACATCTTTACCACCGTGTCGGACATGTTCCCGAAGCGGGCCGTGGCCTCGGTGACGGGCATCGGCGGCATGGCCGGCGGCCTGGGCGGCATTCTGCTCTCGGCCCTGGTGCAGAAGCGCATGTTCGTGTACTACGAAAGCATCGGGCAGCTCGACAAGGCCTATTTCATCATGTTCTGGATCTGCGGCGGCGCTTACCTGCTGGCTTGGATTCTGATGCACTTCCTGGTGCCGCGCATGAAGCCCATCCAGCTCGACGGGCCGGCGGCCTAGCGTTATTAAAAGAACGTCATGCTGCGCTTGTCAGAGCATCTCTACCGCTTCGTTGTGTTGTTCGGTAGAGGTGCTTCGACTTCGCTCAGCATGACAATACCCGCGGATGTTAGCGCGCGAGATGTCTCGACAAGCTCGACATGACGCCCTTATGGTTCTTCCCATGAAACGAATCCTCTCTTTTTCCATCGCCACCTTGCTCATCTTGGGACTCGCGGCCTTCACCACCATTCACGGCAAAGACGGCAAGCCCAACGCCAAGGACGCGGCGGCTGCCAAGGAAGTCGAAGCCCTGGAGCGGCAGCGCTTCGAGGCGCAGGTGAAGAAAGACTACGCCTTCCTGGAGAAGGTCTTCGCCGACGACCTGGTGTACACCCACTCCAACGGCAAGCAGAACGGCAAGCCCGACTACATTCAGTCGATTCGCGACGGCAAGAGCGTGTACGACAAGATTGACGTGGAGGCCCTGAACGTGCGCGCCTACAACGACGGCAAGGCTGCCGTGGTCAACGGCACCATCACCATCTACCAGCCCAACAAGCCCGACGGCACGCCCAACATTGCCCACCTCAAGTACGTGGTGGTGCAGATCAAGGACAGCAAGAAAGGCTGGCAAGTGGTGCTGTGGCAGAGCCAGAAGCAGCCGGAGCCGAAGAGCTAATCAACCGACGAATACCCATGCCGCGGCCCCTCCACCGGCCGCGACCCGCAACACTGGGGTGGCCGGGCCGGCGCTATTTTGGCTGTGCAAGCTACCGACCCGGGCCATTCCCGGTCGTTGCGGGAGAGTGCAGAACAGTCGTGCTGAGCATGTTGGGGAACTTGCTGGTAATTAGGCTGCTAATAGCCTGGTTCGGCAAGCCGCCTTCAGCGGGCTCGGCACGCTGCGTTTCTGCCCCAACCCCTACATCCGTTAATCCCACCCTCGCATGAGCAATACCACTACCAACCAGACCCCGCAGCCGCCGCTGCCCGACACCAGCATTGCCTCGCCCGTGGGCACCACCCTGGAGCGCTACATCATGCAAAAGCAAAGCGAATTTGCTTTTGCCACGGGCGAACTGTCGCAGCTGCTGCGCGACATTGCCTTGGCCGGCAAAATCATCAACCGCGAGGTGAACCGGGCCGGGCTGGCCGGCATCACCGGCGCCTACGGGCAGCAAAACGTGCAGGGCGAGGAGCAGCAGCAGCTCGACGTGGTGGCCAACATCCGCTTTATCCGCGCCCTGCGCAACGGTGGGCAGGCCTGCGCCATTCTCTCGGAGGAAGAGGACGACATCATCCACACCGGCAACGACCACGGCCGCTACGTGGTGGCCATCGACCCGCTCGACGGCTCCTCCAACATCAACGTCAACGTCAGCATCGGCACCATCTTCGCCATCTACCGCCGCGTGACGCCGGTGGGCTCCAAGGCTACCCGCGCCGACTTCCTGCAGGGCGGGCGCCAGCAGATTGCGGCTGGCTACATCCTCTACGGCTCCAGCACCATGCTGGTGTACACCACCGGGCACGGCGTGGCGGGCTTCACCTACGAGCCCTCGTTGGGCGAATTTTTCCTCTCGCACCCGAGCATTACCATCCCCGAGCAGGGCAAAACCTTCTCCTGCAACGAGGGCAACTGGTTCGACTACCCCGAGTGCGTGCGCACCTACCTGCTCGACTGCAAGCGGCAGCGCTTCGCCGGCCGCTACGTCGGCTCCCTGGTGGCCGATTACCACCGCAACCTCTTCACCGGCGGCATCTACCTCTACCCGCCCACCGCGAAGAACACCAACGGCAAGCTGCGCCTGCTCTACGAGTGCTACCCGCTGGCTTTCCTCATCGAGCAAGCCGGTGGGCAGGCCCGCGGGGAGCACGGCCCGGTGCTCGACGTGCCGCCCCTGGATTTCCACCAGCGCAGCCCGCTCTACATCGGCTCCCCGGCCATGGTAGCCGCGTACCAAGAGTGCGTGGACGCCGCCGAGCCGGCCACCACGGCCTAGGACTGAGCCATCCAACAAGCGCAAAAGCCTCCCCACGCGGGGAGGCTTTTTGCATTCCGGCCAACATCCAGCCCGTGGCGTGGTTTGAAGGCCGTATGACGACTCCGCCCGATTCCCGCGAAGTATGGCTGCGCGGCCCGCTGCCCGATATGCCGGCCTTGGTGCAGCCCGTAGCTCACGCTCTGCTGCAGGCCCGCGAAGAGCTGCACGCTGCCCTGGATGATTTCCCGGCCGAGCTGCTCTGGCAACAGCCGGCCGGCGTGGCCTCGGTGGGCTTCCACCTGCAGCACCTCACCGGCGTGCTCGACCGCCTGCTGACCTACGCCCGCTGCCAGTTCCTGAGCGAAACCCAACAGGCCTACCTGGCCGCCGAAGGGCAGGCGCAGGCCGACTTAACGCCCGCGGCGTTGCTGCAGGCCTTCGACGCGCAGGTCGACCGGGCCCTAGCCCAGCTACGTGCCACCGACCCAGCCACGCTGACCACCGCGCGCGGCGTGGGGCGGGCCCAGCTGCCGTCGACCATCATCGGGCTGCTCACGCACGCGGCCGAGCACACCATGCGCCACCTCGGGCAGCTGCTGGTGACGGCGCGGGTGCTGCGGGCGGGCATTACCAACCCAGGCTTTTAGGCCTCGGGCGGGGCGCTGTTTTTGCGGCTCTGCACGAAACCTATGGCAACAAACGCCACTCCGATGCCGGCAAAGGCCCGGTTGCGGCGCTTGGTCATGCCGATGGTGATGAACACCAAGCCGATGATAAACCAGATAAAGGCGCGGTTGACTTGCGGAGCGGCCACGGCAGGAAGGCGTTGGGGGTGAAACGGCCCTCAAGGTAACACGGATTCGCGGCCACGTTGCCCGCTAGTCGTCGAACGAGCCGAGGCGGCCGTTTTCGTAGTCGTCGATGGCCTGCATCAGCTCCTCGTTGGTGTTCATCACGAAGGGGCCATAGGTCGCCAGCGGCTCTACAATCGGCTCCCCGGCCAGCACCAGCACGATGCTGTCCTCGGCCGCGCTGAGGCGGATGTCGGGGGCATCCCAGCCAAACACAACGAACTGCTTGGTGTGGGCGGGCCGGTGCTCGTTGATGAGCACGTCGCCCTTCACTACGTAGAGTCCCACGTTGTAGGCGGCCGGCAGGCGGAGCGTGGTGGCGCTGCCTTCGGGCAGGTGCGCGTCGAGCAGGATGAGCGGGGAAAACGTGTGGGCCGGGCCCTGCACGCCTTGATACTCGCCGGCAATGACGCGGATGCGGCCGGGGCTCCCCGCCACGGGCACGCTGGGAATAGCCGTGGCGGGCAGCTCCTGGTAGTTGGCCGGGGCCAGTTTGTCTTTGGCGGGTACGTTCACCCACAGCTGAATCAGCTCCAGCGTGCCGCCGCGGCGCGAGAATTCCCGCTCGTGCATTTCCTCGTGCAGGAGGCCGGCCCCGGCGGTCATCCACTGCACGTCGCCGGGGCCGAGGTGGCCCTGGTGGCCGGCCGTGTCGCGGTGGGCGAGGTAGCCCTGGTACACCACCGTCACCGTCTCAAAGCCGCGGTGCGGGTGGGGGTGCGCGCCGAGCGGGGTATCGGTGGGCTGCACGGGCATGGGGCCGGTGTGGTCGATGAGCAAGTAGGGGCTGAGCTGGCGGATGCGCGAGCCGGGCATGGGGCTGCACACGTCGAATCCGTCGCCGACGAGCTTTTTAACGCCGTCGATAACTTGAAAAATGCGCCGAAAGGTGTTGGCCATGGGGATTGGAGGAGTTTGGGGCGGAGGCGGCGCGCTAGCGGAGGCGGTGGCAGGAGTCGGAGCAGTTGTAGCGAAAAGTAGCAGACTTCGCAATTTGTTCAAGCCTGGCGGCGGACCGCTCCTGAGTAGCCGCCCGTTTAGCCGCCTCCCGGCGGCCTGCGGTGGATACAAAAAACGGCGCCCCATTTCCGGGGCGCCGTAAGGAAAAAAGCTGGGGCCGGCCAAGCTAACGTCTTGCTTGGCCGGCCCCAATGACTTCGGGCTACTGCTTCAGGAACCGTGCCGTTTGGCTACCCACGCGCAGCACGTACAGCCCGGCGGGCAGCTCGGCCACGCGCAGGCGGACCTGCCCGCTGCTGAGCGGGGCGCGCAGCCGCACGCGGCCCTGCGGGTCGAGCACGGTAGCCATTTGGTCGGCGGAGGCGTCGGGCGCCGTCACGCTCAGCCAATCGTGGGCGGGGTTGGGCAGCAGAAGCAAGCCGGCGCCGGCGGCGGGCACCATCGCCACGGCCGAGTACGCGGCCGTGCCGTCCGCGTCCAGCTGGCGCAGACGGTAATAGAGCGCGGTGGCGCGGGGCGCGGCCGCGTCGCGGAACTGGTAGCTGCGGGCCGTGTTGCTGCTGCCGGCCCCGGCCAAGCGGCCGACGGTGACAAACCCGCGGCCATCGGCCGAGCGCTGCACCTCAAAGCCGGCGTTGTTCAGCTCCTGAGCGGTGCTCCAGCGCAGGGCCACGGCGTTGGGTCCCGCCGCCGCGGCCGAGAAGCCGAGCAAGGTGACGGGCAGCGGGGCCGAAGAGTTGCCGAGTGTGAGCGTGCCCAGGTCCGTGAGGCCGTTGCGGCTCACGGTGCGCGCCGCGCCGTCGACGGTGGCCAGGGGCAGGGGTTGCCAGGGGCTGCTGCCGGAGGGCGAGAAGTACAGGGCCAGATTCGTGAGTGGGGTGCTGCCAATTTCCACGTCGCGGTAGGGGAACACCACGTCGTAGCTCAGGCCGGTGCTGGTGGCGGCCGTCAGCTGGTACTGACGCAGGCTGCTGGCGTTGTTGTCGGCGCCGGTGACGGCCGTGCCGGTGGTGCGCAGGGCGGTGGTGGGCCCGGGCAGGGGAGCGGCCTGGGGCGTGAGCTGCAGGCCGTCGGGGTAGGTATAGGTGGTGCCGGCCTGGGTCAGGTCGCGGTTCATCTGCAGCTTGCCCAGCAGGTAGCTGCTGGTGGTTTCGGTCAGCGTAGCGTTGCCGTTGAGGGTAAACGTGTTGGGGCCCGTGCTCAGAATGCCGCCCTGGAAAATCAGGTTCTGGTTCGAAGAGGCCGGGGCCAGCAGGGTCTTGGTGCCGCTGCCGGCTACGGTCAGGTAGTCGAAGGCCAGGCTGGGGCCGCTGACGAGCTGCGCGCCGTTGCCGGTGAGTCGCACGGCGCGGTTGTTAGGCTGAAAGGTGCCGGTGCTGATGAAGTTGCCGCTCACGTTCACGTCGCCGCCGATGACGGAGGACAGACGCAGGGTGGCGAGGGTGCCCGTGGCGAGGTTGTGGACGGTAATGGGCGTGCTGCTGCTGCCGAAGTCGAGGGTGCCGCTGGCTATCGAGAGGGTATTGGCCACGGTCCAGGCGCCGCCGGCGCCGCTGCTGCGGGTGATGCTGCCGCCGAGCGTGTTCAGCGAGAAGTCGTAAACGGAAATGGCGCCGAAGTTGGTAACGGTGCCGCCGGGGAAGGTATAGCTGGTGCGGCTAAACGGGTCTACCGCGCTGGCGCTGGCCGTGCTGCTGACGGTGTAATAGTAGGACAAGGCCGGAGTGGCCCCGTTGTTGCCGGCGGGGTTAAGGTTGGGCGTCTGATCGTAGATGAAGTAAGGCGAGCCAGTGGTGGCTTCGTAGCCCAGCCAGTTGAAGGCGCTGGGCCGGGCGCTCAGGCCCGGCAATGCCGCCCAGCGCAGGCGCATCTCCCGCGACGTACCCCCGGACGAGCCCCGGGAAATGTCGGCGGCAGTAGTCGAGGGCGCCGACCAGCCGCCGCTGCCGTTGGTGCTGCGAAACTCGATGTAGGTGTCTTGCCAGTACACGCGCACCTCGGCGCGGAAGGGCAGGGCGGGCGTGGTACCGTAGTCGGTGGTGCCGTTGATGCTGCCGTAGCTGGCGTTGATGACGTTGGCCGGCAGCGTGGGGTTCACGTCCAGGTAGAGGTACACGGGCTCGTCGGTGGCGCCGCCGGTTTTGGCCACGTAGAGGTAGGTGTCGTCCCAGGCCACGGACCAACTACCGCTTTGGGCGGGGTATTCGCCGCTGTTGATGACGCCGTCCTGCACCGGCGCGGTGCTGACAAACTGGGCGCGGGCCGTCAGGCTGGCCCAAAGCAGTAGCGCCAGGGCGAAGGCGCCTCGGCCGAAGAAGGAGTAAGGGTGGGGCATGCAGTGGGTGGTAAAATGGGTGTCTAAAATTGCGTGATTTTTATGGTTTTTGGATGAATGGTATAACTAATTGCGGACTGCCTGGCCGGGGCGTTCAGCCGCGCAGGCGGAGCAACATGCCGGTGTTGACGGGCCAGCAGGTATGCCGCAGCTCTTGTTCGGCGCCGTGCTCCGGCTGCGGAACGGGCGCGGCTGCCGTTGGCGGGTTACCTAGCCAAACCAGGGGCTGGCGGTTGAACATATGGCGTCCTGCACGCCGGATGGGAGCTTCGCGCCGGGGCTCGGGTATCCGCCTGATTTTGTTTTACATGCACCCACGCACACGTGTTGCTGGGCTGTGGCCGGGCTTGCTGCTGAGTAGCCGCCTGCTGGCTCAGGATCCTACCCTGAACCGCCCGGGCACGGCCCCTACGGCCCGCGCCCCGACCACAACGGCCCTCCTGCTGGCCCGCACTACGGCCACTTGGCCGACAGTGGCCAGCATGGGCACGGCCCGCGCCCAGCAGGGAGCGGTAGCGCACCCCAACGGCAACATCTATGTGTTCGAGGGAGCGGTACGGCACCTCCCGGTCCATCACCTTGGGAGGCGGGGCGTTCAACAAATTTTTGGGCGGTGCATTCTGTGAGGTGGAATGCCCTGCTTTATTTCTGCTGTCGCGCCCTTAGAATGGTGCAGCGGTTAGCAGCTCTGGTTGCAGTTGTAGACTGGCCTCTAGCACACGCAGGGACTGGCGGACCAGCGTCAGCGGGTGGCCGGGGAATTGGTCGTCGTACTCGGGCTGCTCGGCGCGGTTCATAAGGGTGCCAAGGGTATAATACGGGTCGTAGGGGTCGGCGAACCAGCCGCTGTAGCCCTCCTCGGTGAGTTGGAGCTGACCGGTTTGCATCAGCTGTTCGGCGACGAAGGACTCACGCAAGCCAGTCATGCCAGATTCCCAGGCTTGTACTTTCACCACGTAGCTACAGTCCTGGAAAGGCAGTATCAGCGAACCGACGTAACCCATGCCCGATGGCTGCTGGCGTAACTTGAACAGCGTGCGTACCAGCGGCTGGGTGCCCACCAACCCACGTGATACCTCAAGAAGCCCGCCCTCCTGCTGACTGAGGCTTTTGCGAAAGAGGCTACGCAAAGTTGAGGGGTCCAGCCCGTGCGGCAGGTCGGGGGGCAACTCAAAGAAGTCGACGGAAAGCAGGGCCGGGTCCGTGGGGTGTTCCCAGGTGCGGTGGCGGGTGCTTTGGTCGCGCAAGGGCCAGCCTAGCGTATCGAAGTGCAGGGAACCGAGGTGGGGCCTCTTCGGGCCGAATAGCTTGCGGAGGAAATTCATTGAGGCGAAGAGAGGCACATCCACCAAGACGGGGCACGTGTTACGCTGCGCTAAACTCGCACCCGTCGAACGAAAAGCAAGGCTATCTGCTCAAGACGGTTTCTCGGCTTTCATCCTGCTTCAAATCGACTTTCTCCCCGTTCAAGAGGAAGCTTTTGTGTTTGATGGATTGGCAGCCACAACTCAGGGGCAGGTTTGAGCTTCTGGTGACTACGTCGATATCCGTAATGGCATGGCTTACGCCAGCCGCTGGCACCACCACCCGGTAGCTTCTAATCGTCTCCCCGGAAGGCGTGGAGACATTGCCAACCAAACGAAAGGAATAGTTGATGAAGGCGCCGGGAATGTAGATGACCTGAAAATAGGACGAGTCAGACGCCGGAGGATACCTGCGGGACTGCCGCACAGTGTCCAGCAAGTGCGTGGCCTTGGAATCAGTGTAACGGATCAGATAAGCGCCCCGAACTTCTTCTTGACGGAAACCTTGACCTAAACTATCCGCGTCGAATTTAAAGCGCAGATGGTCAATGCTCTCATCAAAACAATCGCAGCAGCTGCTTAACGCCAATAACGACAGGCCGCCCATAAGCCGGCAGCAGCGGTTTGAATAGTAAAGGACTTGCATAATCGTGGGTATAAGAATACGTGGCAATTGCCGTTGAGCACAAAACAAAACCCCGCGCCGGCTTGCACCAACGCGGGGTTTTGTTGTGGCCTAAGCCAAAGTATTACATGTTCTTAATAATCTCGTCGCCGAACTCCGAGGTCTTCAGGAGGGTGGCGCCTTCCATCAGGCGTTCGAAGTCGTAGGTCACGCGCTTGGCGGCAATGGCGGCTTCGAGGCCTTTGTAGATGAGGTCGGCGGCTTCTTGCCAGCCCATGTACTCCAGCATGAGGGCGCCGGAGAGGATGACCGAGCCGGGGTTCACCTTGTCCTGGCCGGCGTACTTGGGCGCCGTGCCGTGGGTGGCTTCGAAGATGGCGTGGCCGGTGAGGTAGTTGATGTTGGCGCCCGGCGCGATGCCGATGCCGCCCACGATGGCCGCGAGGGCGTCGGAGATGTAGTCGCCGTTGAGGTTCAGGGTGGCTACCACGTCGTAGTCGGCGGGGCGGAGCAAGATCTGCTGCAGGAAGGCGTCGGCGATGCTGTCCTTGATGAGGATTTTGCCCGAGGCCAGCTCGTTCTTCATGTGGGCGTTGGCGGCGTCCTGCCCGTGCTTGGCGGCCAGCTTGTCGAACTGAGCCCAGGTGAACACCTTGTCGCCGAATTCCTTCTCGGCTAACTCGTAGCCCCACTGCTTGAAGGCGCCCTCGGTGAACTTCATGATGTTGCCCTTGTGCACGAGCGTCACCGACTCACGCTTGTTTTCCAGGGCATAGTTGATAGCGGCGCGCACGAGGCGGTCGGTGCCTTCTTTCGACACCGGCTTGATGCCGAAGGAGGAGGTTTCGGGAAAGCGGATTTTCTTCACGCCCATCTCGTCCTGCAGGAATTCCAGCATTTTCTGGGCCTGCGGGGTGCCGTTCATGTATTCGATGCCGGCGTAGATGTCCTCGGTGTTTTCGCGGAAGATGACCATGTCGGTCAGCTCCGGGTGCTTCACCGGGGAGGGCACGCCCTCAAACCAGCGCACGGGGCGCACGCAGGCGTAGAGGTCCAGCTCCTGGCGCAGGGCCACGTTCAGGGAGCGGATGCCGCCGCCCACGGGGGTGGTCAGCGGGCCTTTGATGCCCACGAGGTATTCGCGGAAGGCATCCAGGGTATCGTTGGGGAGCCAGTTGTTGAGCTGCTTGTACGACTTTTCGCCGGCCAGTACTTCTTTCCACTCAATCTTACGTGCGCCACCGTAGGCTTTTTCGACGGCTGCGTCGAATACGCGTACCGAAGCGGCCCAAATGTCGGGACCGGTACCGTCGCCTTCGATGAACGGAATGGTGGGGCGGTCAGGAACGTTGAGTTTGCCGTTCTTGATGGTAATTTTCTGGTCAGCCATATGATGCGTTGTCAGGAAATGACGCGGGGGTTAGTGGGTTGTGGTTGGGGTGAAATAGCTATTTCGGGCGGGCAGTGGGACGTACCCGGGGCGAAATAGGATGCAAAGCACCGACTAAAAACGGGGGGAAACAAGTGTTTGGAAAAAATGTCGTATATGCGCACCCCACCTCCCGGCCCCCTCTACTGAGGGAGAGCCTGACGATTCTGGGATGAAGAAAACTCAACGGTCATCCTGAGCGCAGCGAACCGAAGGTCGGCGTAGCCAAGGACCTTCCCCGAACCCTGCACCGCCATTACCTACGAAGTGCAGACGCTTTTTCGGTCGAGCGCATCAATGCAGAAGCGCAGCCACCGCGGCCCGGACGATTGGGCGTTGGTAGCTGCGCTTCTCAGTTGGTGCAGGGTTGGAGGAAGGTCCTTGGCTACGCCGACCTTCGGTTCGCTGCGCTCAGGATGACGGTATTTACCTCACACTGCCGTTTTAATACCCGAAGATTTCCTTCAAAGTGAGCTGCTTGACTTCGCCGTACTTGGCTAGCTCCTTGAAGTTGAGGCGGTCCTTGGAGCCGATGACGAGCACGGTTTGGGGGCGGCCTTTCACGCGGGCTTCCTGGAACTTCTTCAGGTCAGAGAGGCTCATGTTGGCCGTCTGCTCGTACACGTCGCGGCGCAGGTCGTAATCGAGGCCGAGGCGCTTGGCCCGCTCGTAGGCGAAGAGCACGTCGGACTTGGTGATGCGCTCGGTGGCAATGCTGTTACGGATGCTTTGGCGGGCAATGTTGAGGTTGGCCTCGGCCATGGGCATGTCGTTGAGCAGCGTCTCCATACCGGCCATGGCCTCGGGCAGCTTATCGGCCTGGGTGCCGATGTAGCTGAGCTGGTAGTTGGAGCGGCCTGCTTTGTCGGCGTTGGCGTAGCGGGAAGTGGCGGAGTAGGCCAGGGCCTTGGACTCGCGCAGCTCCTGGAACACGATGCTGCCCATGTTGCCGCCGAAGTACTCGTTGTAGAGGCTTACCGTGGGCACCAGGGCCTTGTCGTAGGCGTCGCCGCGCGAGAGAAACAGAATTTCGGCCTGCACCATGTTGAAGTCGGTCCAGTAAACGCGGCGGTCCTTCAAGGGCAGCTCGGCGAAGTCCTTGGCGGGCGGGGTGGGAGTGAGCTGGGCGGGCGTTTTGTGCAGCGTCAGCAGCATTTCGGTGATGCCAGCGTCGGCCGAAAGGGCCACGGCAGCCGAGGCCGTGCGGCCGGTTTTATTGGCGGCCGAAATGGTAACGTTGCTAACGGAGCGCGGCCCGTAGTAGAGCACGCGGTGCTGGTACGTCTCCAGCTGCTTGATGCGGCTGATGAGCTCCTGGGGCTTGAGCGTCTTCAGCTCCTGGGCACTGACGATGTTGGTGAAGGGATTCTTCGGGCCAAACTTCACGTAGTTCAGCATGGCCTGGCTGAGGATGACGCCCTTGTTGAGCTTGGCGTCCTGGCGGTTTTTGAGCACGCCGGCCACCATGTCCTTCAGCGCCTGCGCATCGGGCGTGGGGTTGTTCAGCAGCTGCTCAAACAGCTGCAGCGCCGGCTCCATGTTCTTGTCGAGGCCGCTGAGGCTGACGAACACGCGGTCGGGGCTGCTGCTCACGTCGAAGGAGCAGCCGAGCTTGTAGAATTCCTGCTGCAGCTGGGCGGCCGAGTACTTGCCGGTGCCCAGGTACTTGAGGTAGTCGGCAGCCAGACCCAGCTTGGGGTCGTTGTTGGTGCCGATGTCGAGCACGTAGAAGAGCGAGAACAGGTTGTTTTCCGAGTTCTTGGTGTAGTACAGCGGCAGGCCGGGCTTAAGCTCGGTTTGCTGGATGTCCTTCTTATAGTCGAGGAACACGGGCTGCAGCTCGGGCGCCTGCAGGGCCACTACTTGCTTGTAATAGTCTGAGGCGGCGTCGCGGTTCACCGGCACCGGCGTAATGGCCGGCTTGATGACCTTGGGCGTGCTGGTGTCCTTGCCGGTGCGCTTGTAGATGAGGGCGTAGCCGGGGCCGTAGTACTGGTTGGCCACGCGCATCACATCGGCCTTGGTGATGTTGCCAAAGTCCTCGAACTGCTGCAAGTAGTCTTTCCAGTCCTCGCGGGCCACGAAGGCCGACACGAAGGCGCCCGCGCGGGCCTCGTTACTCTCGTAGCTTTTGGTGCGCTGCAGCTGCTCGTTGTTGATGATGGCCGGGATGAGCCAGTCGGGGAAGTCGCCCTTCTTCACCTTGTCGAGCTGGGCCAGCAGCAGCGTCTTTACCTGGTCGAGCGTCTGGCCCTGGCGCGGCGTGCCGAAGAGCACGTGCGTGGAGTAGTCGTTGTTGAAGTCGGCGAAGCTCTGCGCTTCGAGCACGGCCTGCTTCTGGTTCAGGTTCAGGTCGATGAGGCCGGCCTGCCCGTTGGTCAAGATCTTGTCGATCATGCGCAGCACCAGTGCGTCCGGGGTCGTGGTGCCGGGAAAGCGGAAGCCTACCATCACGTTTTCGGCCTGCGGGCCTTTCACCTCCGTCACGATGGGGGCGGTAAGCGGGGCTTCCTGGGCGGGCGTGAAGGCCGGTACCGGCTTGTTTTTCAGCTTGCCGAAGTACTGGTCAATGGTGCGGATGGTCTGGTCGAAGTCCAGGTCGCCGCTCATGGCAATGGCCATGTTGTTGGGCACGTAGTACTTGTCGAAATAGGCCTTGATGGCCGTAATCGACGGGTTCTGCAGGTGCTCGATGGTGCCGATGGTGGTCTGCGTGCCGTACTCGTGCTTCTGGAACAGGGACCGGTTCAGGGCCTCAAACTCCTTGCTGAAGTCGTTGTCGAGGCCGCGGTTTTTCTCCTCGTACACGGCCTCCAGCTCGGTGTGGAACAGGCGCGGCACCAGCTCACCGAAGCGCTCCGCCTGCACCGAAGCCCACTGCTCCACGCGGTTAGAGGGAATGTCCTCCTGGTACACCGTCTGCTCCACCGAGGTGTAGGCGTTGGAGCCCTTGGCCCCGATGGCGCCCATCAGCTTGTCGTACTCGTTGGCCACGGCGTACTTCGCCGCCACGCCCGAAATCGAGTCGATCTGGTGGTAGTACTTCTTGCGCAGCGCCGCATCCCGGGTGCCGCGGTACTGCTCGTACAGCGCCTCGATTTTGGCCAACTCGGGCTGCTCGGCGGCGAAGTTCTGCGCGCCCAGCCGCGAGGTGCCTTTAAACACCATGTGCTCCAGGTAGTGCGCGAGGCCGGTGGCGTCGTGCGGGTCGTTTTTGGAGCCGGCGCGCACGGCCACGTAGGTCTGAATGCGCGGGGCGTCGTCGTAGTCGGAGAGGTACACCGTCAGGCCGTTGTCCAGCGTGTAGATGCGCGTCTTGAGCGGGTCGCCCTCGACGGTGGTGTACTTGTATTCCTTGGCCTTGGGCGCCTCGGCGGCGGCAGGGGCCTGCGTGGCCGGCGCGGTGGCCGTAGCCGCCGGCTTGCTCGACTGGCATTGGGTGGTCAGCCCCAGCGCGGCCATGGCGGGCAGCAGGAGCAGCAAAGGTTTTTTCACGGATAGCAACGGTTCAGTAGGGACGAAGCCAAAGGTAGCTAGGCGAGAAGAACACCGGCAACGCGCCAGGAGTTGCCCGGGGGCTGTTTGCAGACGGCAGCAGTTGCTGGCAGCACTGGTAGTCATTGCGAGGCGTGGCCGAAGCAATCCTTCCTCCAGCAGCAGAAACGCTTCAGTAGCTACTGCCCAAAAACGGCACCGCCCGAAACTGCAGCTACAGTTTCGGGCGGTTGGTATTGATTCGTCAGCCCGTGGTAGAGGACCGATTGCTGCGCTTCGCTCGCAACGACAGTGGGGTGAGCCGGCCCTAGAAATCCGTGTCCAGGCCCAGCTTCTGCTTCATGTCCAGCAGCACTGGGAATTTCTGGGCCAGGTACTCGAAGCGGTCCGAGGAGGTGTACAGGCGCATGGCGTTCTGCTCCTGATGCGTCACTTCGGTTTGAATAGTAAGGCTTTTGTAGCCGGTGCGCTGGCGCAGGGCCATGATAAACTCCGGCTTGAACGCGTTGAATTGGTCGAGCTGCACCGTGTTTTCCAAGTGTAGGCGGATGACGTGCTCGGCGTCGGCCTGTACTGGGCGGTTCAGGATGGTAAATTCGCTCATGCTGATTTCCTTCCTGGCCTCGGCCAGCTCGCGCCACACTTGCTGCAGGCGCTGCTGGTCGATGGTGCCGGTGACGGGCGCTGCGGCTTCCTCTTCCAGCACGGCGGCCTGGGTTTCCTGGCGCTGCGTGGCCTGGTTTTTCAGCGCCTGCAGGTTCAGCTTCGGAATGGCCAGCGGTTTGGCCTGGGGCCGGGCGCTGCCCGGGGCAGAGGCCAGCGGGTCGGGGTTAGCCACCAAGGGGCGGCTGCCCGGCTCGTGACCGGCCACGCTGGGACGGCCGGCATCCACGTGCGGCAACGTATCCACCAGCTGCCGGCGCGTCGAGGGCCGTTCCTCCACCTCGTTTTCGATGCTGGGCGTCGGGTGCAGCTCCTCCACACCGCTTTGCACCGGCACCATGGCTTCGGGCGCGGCCGGGGCGTGGGCCAGGGGCTGATTGCCCGCTACCGGCTGCGCCACGCGCGGCCCCGGAGCGGCAGGGGTGGGGGAGTTACCGTTGGTGGCCGGAGCGGCGGCGCCGTGAGAAGACGCGTAGCTGCCGGTGCCGTTTGAGCTGGTAGCGGCCGGAGCAACAGCTGCCGCGGCTACACCGTCAGTTTTTTTTTTAGCCTCGCCGTTACCGGCCGAGGCTATCATTTCCTGGGTGAGCTGCACCGCGTTGCGCAGGTAGGCCAGCTTCATGAGCATCAGCTCCACGTGCAGGCGCTGGTTTTTGGCGGCTTTGAAGTCCCGGTCGCACTGGCTCAGCAGGTTCAGGCCGGTCACCAGGAAGCTCAGCGGCGCCTGCCGGGCCTGGTCGGCGTAGCGCTGGCGCAGACCCTCCGATACTTCCAGCAGCTGCACCGTCTGCGGGTCCTTGCACACCAGCAGCCCGCGCAGGTGCTCGGCCGCGCCGATGACGAACTGGTGCAGGTCGAAGCCGTTCTGCACCACCTCGTCGAGCAGCAGCAGCGTCTGGCTCAGGTCCTGCTGCAGGCAGTAGTCGGTGAGGCGGAAATAGTACTCGTAGTCGAGTACGTGCAGGTTTTGTACCACCGCCCGGTAGCTCAGCCGATGGCCCGAGAAGGTCACCATCTGGTCGAAAATGCTCAGCGCGTCGCGCAAGCCGCCGTCGGCTTTCTGGGCAATGAGGTGCAAGGCGTCCTCTTCGGCCGTCACCTGCTCCTGGCCCGAAATGTAGTTCAGGTGCCCGACGATGTCGTCGAGCTTGATGCGGTTGAAGTCGAAGATCTGGCAGCGCGACAAAATCGTCGGAATGATCTTGTGCCGCTCGGTGGTGGCCAGGATGAAGATGGCGTAGCCCGGCGGCTCCTCCAGCGTCTTCAGAAAGGCGTTAAAGGCCGCATTCGAGAGCATGTGCACCTCGTCGATGATGTACACCTTGTAGCGGCCCTGCTGCGGGGCGTAGCGCACCTGCTCCACCAACGAGCGAATGTCCTCCACCGAGTTGTTCGAGGCCGCGTCGAGCTCGTGCACGTTGAACGAGGCGCTCTGGTTGAAGGCGCGGCAGGAGTCGCACTCGTTGCAGGCCTCGGCCTCCGGGGTGAGGTTCGTGCAGTTGATGGTCTTGGCCAGAATGCGGGCGCAGGTGGTTTTGCCCACCCCGCGGGGGCCGCAAAACAGGAACGCCTGGGCCAAGTGGCCGGTCACAATGGCGTTCTGCAGCGTGGTGGTAACGTGCTGCTGCCCAACCACGCTGCGGAACGTGGCGGGACGGTACTTGCGGGCCGAAACGACAAAATTCTCCATAACTCCTAGCCACAAAGATACCCCTAAAAGGCGGGCCGGGAAAGGAAAGTTCGGGCGGACGCAAGCCCGGCCGTGGGCTGGTGGCCTTGCCCGCGCAGGCTGCTTTGGGGCCAGCCGGCCGCTGGTTTCTAAGCGCGGGGCTGGATTTCGCGGAAACTGCCCTCCGGCTGTCATGCCGAGCTTGGCGGGACTTCTTGCGTGCTAGTGCTCGGTGGCGGCCTGACAATCTGATCCAGGCGCAGAACCGCTTAGCGGCCGCCGGATTGAATCCAGGCCAAACCTCTACTCAAAGCATGCTCTAAAAGGATGTGAAGCATAAACTCAACGCATGAGTTAGTAGCGAAGGGGGATAAATGATAGCAGAATGACAACTCGTGAAAGGATATGATATAATTATGTCAATTTTAGCTTGCATTATAATTCTAGTTTAGCTATATTATCCGTGGATGATCAGTAAGCCTGCTGCGGTGGCAGGTAGCTGATAGCCGGACCCTTAACCCTCGTACAATGACTGCAACCTCTACGCTTTCCCGCGGACTGCTGCTCGCTTACGTGTTGCTGACGATTTACTGCCTGGGCGTCGCCATTTTCACCGAATGGGCGGAGTTGCGCAGCGCCTCCGACGTCAGCTCTTACCTGAGCGCGGCTGATCTGGCCGCTTGGCAGATGGCCAGCACCGACAATACCGCTCTGCTGCTCACCGTACTGTCGGGGGTGCAAACGGCGGCCCTGCTGGCGCTGGTGTGGCTGCTGCCCGCTTCGGTGCCGCGTGGGGTACTGTGGGCCGCGCTGATCTGCCACGTGGTGGTGTGGGCCTTGGGGCTGCTGGCCCGCCTGCCCGCCGGTAGCTTCGGCGCCGCCGACCCGAGCCTAGTGGAGTTGCTGGTGCGCAGCGGCTGGGGGCGCAAGCTGGTGCTGTTGATCGAGGCGCCGCTGGCCCTCTACATGGCTTTCCGCGCGTTCTGGCCGGCTGCGGCCGGCGCCGGGCGGCCGGCGCTGCCCGGCAAAGCCCCGGCCTTGAGCTGATTGTTCTCCCCCGGAACGGGCAAGTACGGGTAACACCTTGCCCGTTCCGGGGAAACTTTTCGGCCCTGGTTCACCGTTATTACGCTGGTTGCGCTACCTTCGCAGCCCGCTCCGCTCGCCGGGGCATCGTTCTTACACATTTGGGGCTGACCGGAATTGACAGCTCGTGCAAGTCACGAGTAAGCGTGTCGGGAGTTGGACGAATCTCCCGCCAAAAAATCATCCGAAAAACAACTGGCGACTACTCGTACGCCATGGCTGCCTAGTCTAGGTACTAAGCACTAGCCATCATCCCGCATCCGTCTTCCTTTTCACGGGTGAGTCCGGGGTGTCGAAAGTATTAGGATAGTCTTGGTGGCGCTGCGACGCCAAGGCGAAACTCTAGCAGATAAGGGTAACCCATAGGCCTGATGTGCGCCTCGGTTGCTTCGAAAAAACAAGCATAGCTACACACGTAGAAAGCTCGTCGTCTTCCTTGTCTGGACCAGGGTTCGACTCCCTGCAGCTCCACTGATACCCGCTCTGTATTGCACAGGGCGGGTTTTTTGTTTTTCGGCGCCGCGTTGCTACGCGGCGCATACAAGCCGCTCATGCGTGCGTAGTCGTAACCAAGGCTGGTGCGAGGTGACACGGCAACCGAACGAACGTTCGGGTCCAGGTTGGGGCAAATCTCTACCTTCGTGGACTGCCATTTTCCCCTCCCACCCCCATGAAAGTAAAAGAACTACGCAAGCAAGCGGAGCTCAACGGGCGCACCCTGAAGCCTGAGAGCCTGATGATGAGCTACGGCTTCAACCCCGAGTGGAGCGAAAACGCCATCAAGTGCCCCATTTTCCAGACCTCGACCTTCGTATTCAACCGCGCCGAGGAAGGGAAGGCCTTTTTTGAACTGGCCTACGGCCTGCGCCAGCCCGCCCCCGAAGAGGAAATGGGCCTGATTTACTCGCGGCTGAACAACCCCTCGCTGGAAATTCTGGAGGACCGCCTCACCCTGTGGGACGGCGCCGAGGACGCCGCCGCGTTTGCTTCGGGCATGGCCGCCATCAGCACGTCCTTGCTGGCCCTGCTCAAGCCCGGCGACGTGGTGCTGCACGCCGAGCCGGTGTACGGCGGCACCGATTTCTTTCTCAAGAACGTGCTGCCGCGCTTCGGCATCACCGCCGAAGGCTTTTCGCCCACCCTGCCCGCCGACGAGCTGCTGGCCCGCGCAGAGGCGCTAGGGGAGAAGCTGGCCGTGCTTTACGTGGAAACGCCTGCCAACCCCACCAACCACCTCGTGGACCTGGACGCCTGCGTAGCCGCCGCCCGCCGGGCCGGCTCGGCCGAGCGGCCCTGCCGCGTGGTGGTCGATAATACCTTCCTCGGGCCGGTGTTTCAGCACCCGCTCAAGCACGGTGCCGACTTGGTTATCTACTCGGCCACGAAGTTTCTCGGCGGCCACTCCGACCTGATTGCCGGCGCGGCCTTGGGCACCAAGGCGCTGATGAAGGAAGTACGGGCCATGCGAACCTTCATGGGCACCATGTGCGACCCGAACACCGGCTGGATGCTCATGCGCAGCCTCGAAACGCTGAAGCTGCGCATGGAGCGCGCCGCCCACTCGGCCCAGATCATTGCCGATTGGTTGCGTGAGCATCCGCAGGTGACGCGCACCTACTACCTCGGCCACCTCGACGACAACCCGGCCCAGCAGGACATCTACCGCCGGCAGTGCCTCTCGCCCGGCTCCATGATTTCCTTCGACATCCGCGGCGGCGAGGCCGAAGCCTTTGCCTTCCTCAACAAGCTGCAACTCATCAAGCTGGCCGTGAGCCTGGGCGGCACGGAAAGCCTGGCCGAACACCCGGCCACCATGACGCACTCCGACATCGAACCGGCCACCCAGCGCGACATGGGCATCACCAGCAGCATGGTGCGCCTGAGCATCGGCGTGGAAGACCCGCACGACCTGATGGCCGACCTCGCCCAAGCCTTTGCCGGCGTGGAAATTCCCGTCGAGGCCGAAGCTCAGTATGACGCGGTGATTTAAGCGTGCTGGCAAAGCAATAGTGGCTGCCCTAGCCGCTATTGCCAGGAAAGGCTACGCCTCACCCCATCGTCATTGCGAGGGGTAGTCGAAGAACTTCTTCCTCCAGTAGCATCGCCGACGCGATACCTGCTAACCGCAACCGGCCCCGCCCAAACCTGCAGATGCTGGTTTTGGGCGGGGCCGGTTTTGGTTTCTGCCAGTTAGGCCGTCGTGCTCCTGGAGGAAGGATTGGCTACGCCTTCCTGCGGGTGCCGCGTTTGACTACGTCGACCTTCGGTTCGCTCGCAATAACTGCAGAGCGAACCAGCGTCACCGGCGGGCTTGCTTGCAACGACGGATGGGGCAGCCGTTGGCGAAGATTAACGGCCGTTGTTATCGACTTCCAACTCGCCGCCGATGCGCAGCAGCAAGGTGCTCAGCTGCGAGAGGCCGAGCTTCCGGTCTTCGGGAGCGTGGGGCAGCAGGTCGCTGATTTGAGCGCCGAGCATGCCCAGGGAACGGCCCAACGAGGGTCCGTCGAGGGGCTGGCTGGTGAGCAAGGACTGCAGGTTGCCGATTTCACGGGCAATGTCCTGCAGTTCGGGAATGCCGCTTTGCAGGAATTGCTGCTGCCAAGCTTCGGTGGTGTCCATGGCTTGGCTGAGCGGCAGGGAAGTCAGCCCGCTTTGCAGGGCGTGGATGGTGTCGGCGAGTAGGTCGGCGGTGACGGAAGGAGAGGAGGCCATAGGGGAATAACTCAGAGGGCAGGAGTGGAAACGGGAACGATGCGGCCCAGGCCGGTGAGGATGGCGCAGGCGCGGTGGGCACTGGCTTCTTTGTCTTTGATTTCGAGCATGATGTCGGCGTCGATGCCGCGCAGATCTTCCACAAAAGCTCGGAACAGGTCTTCCTGCATGGTGTTGACGTGTTTGCCCTTCCGCTCCCCGGGAGCTTGCGAGCTGTAGTCAATCATCAGCGGACCGTCCTCGGTGGGGTGCCAAGTGGCGGCGGCTAGTTGCAGGGCCATGGGCATGGGCTCCCCGCTGTTCAGGCACTCGTGGTGGAAGTTGTCGAAGAGCACGGGCACGCCCACCGCGTCGTAGAGGCGCAGGCAGTCCTGCAGGGAGTAGAGCCGGTCGTCGTTTTCGACCACCAAGCGGCGCTTCACCGCGTCGGGCAGGGTTTTGTAGGTGGCAATCCAGCGGGCGAGGGCGCCTTCCCGGTCGCCGTAGAGGCCGCCGGCGTGTATCTGCAGCTTGGCTGTGCCGTCGAGGCCCATCAGATCCAGCATGGAGCCCTGGTACACCAGCTCGTCGATGCTGCGCTGCACAATGCCCGCGTCGGGCGAGTTGAGCACCACAAACTGGTCGGGGTGAAACGACACGCGCAAGTCGTGGGCCTTGATGTAGTCGCCAATGGCCCGAAACTCGGCGGCAAAATGCGTCTGCCAGGGAAAGGTATTGACGGGGTGCGAGCCAAACGGCACGATGCCCGAGCCGATGCGGAAAAAGCGCAGGTTGTGCTGCACGTTGTACTCCAGAATGCGCTGCAGGCAGGCCAGATTGTTGCCGACGGCCTGCACCACGCGCTCATCGGAGTACGAGGCCAGCCGGAACGTGCTGGTGGAAGTGCAGTCGAGCGACTCGTTGACGCAGGGATACCCGATTCTCATAAGCTAGGCTTACGCCGCCACGCCCGGTCGGGTTCGGCCCGGGGCGCCGGGCTACGGCTTGGGCGCCAGCGCCCCGGCGGGCGGCTGCACCGGCTGCACCGGCACGGCGGGCGGCGACGAGGGCAGCTGCCACGGCGCCGTGACCGGCCGGCGGGAGGAGTCGCGCTCCACTTCGTAGCCCTTGTTGATGCGGAAATAGCGGTTGTAGGCGCGGCGGCGGGCTATTTCGGCTTCCACGCGCTTTTCCTCCTCGATTTCCTCCAGCTTGCGCCGCTGGGCCCCCTCGCGCGAAAATTGGTCGTAGAGCATGCTGATGGGGTTTTGCAGCGTTGCCACCGGGGCCTTGGGCGCGGCCGAATCGACCGGGAACAGGGGCTGGGGCCGGGGGGCGCGCTTGACGGCGTTGGGCGGCGGGGCCTGCCGGCGCACGTTGCGCAGGGCGCGGGCAATGGTCTGGTCGTTGGGGCGGCCTTCGCGGATGGTCACGCCGGTGAGCTGCACGCTGGCGCGGTCCAGCTTCACCTGCACGATGAGCTGCGAGAGGCCGGTGTCGCCCAGGGGCAGGCGGTAGGGCTGAAAGCCCACGGCCCGGAATTCCAGCGTATCGGTGCTGTTGACTTTGATGTCGAAGTCGCCCTGCTCGTCGGCCACCACGCCGCGGCGGGTGCTCAGGTTGATGACGCTGGCGCCGGGGATGGGCTTGCGCGTCTGCCGCTCGCTCACCGAGCCGGTTACGCGCACCAGGCGCTTTTGGGCGGCGGCGGGCAGGGCCAGCAGCAGGCTCAGCAACAGCACGGCCCCGCCGCTCCCCATAGTCTTAAAACGAATCAAACAGGCAATCATGCAGCGCAACAACACCAAAACCGGGTGCAAAGTAGGCAAGCCCCGGCGCAAGGAGACAAAAAAAGACCGCAGCGGTTGTCAGCCGTGCGGTCTTTCCGGGAAAATCATCGACTAACGCGCCGAAACACTCGGCGTTTAGTCCCCGGCTTTGGTTTTCACCTTGCCGTTGTCTTTTACCTTCAGCTTGTTGCCGGCGGCGTCTTTGATCTTGGCTTTTTCAACGGCCATGCCCGTACCGGCTGCCGCCGAGCTGGTTTCCTCGGTCGTGGTAGTCGTGGTGGTCGAGTTCATGTCCGACGACATCGAGCCGTCGGTGCCCGTGGAGGCGTCGCCGCTCATCGAACCGTCCGAGCTCATGCTGGAACCGTCCGACATGCTATTGGGCGCAGTCATGTAGCGGTCCTCCATGTATTCGTCGCGGCTGCTCTCGTAGGTCGAGTATTGGGCCGGGTCGGTAAACACCGATTTCAGCTCCGTGTCGGTATCCGAATACACGCTGCGCATGGCGGCAGCCATGCCGGTCGTGTCGTTGGCGTATTGGTTGTGCAGCTCCCCGAGGCGCTTCGAGCGGTTGTAGTAGGCCGTGCGCACCTTGGCGCGGGTGGCCTCGTCGAGCTTCATTTTGGTGGCCATGTCGCCCGCAATGCGGTCGGCGCGGCTGTTGTAGTCGGCATCCGAATACCCGCCCATGGCGGCACTGCCCGAGCCAGCGGCGTCGGTCGAGGTGGTCGTGGTAGTTTCGGTCGTCGTGGCCGTATCGGCCGATTTATCCTGCGAGCAAGATGCCATCGTGAGCACACCGGCGCACGAGAGCAACATGAGGTACTTTTTCATGGGAAATGACGGTGTCTTGGGAGAAGTCAGAAACAGAACAGGACAAAACCCGGAGGAATTGTCCTGTCGCCTTGTACGCCGCCCTCGCGGAATCGTTACATACTGCCGTGGTTATCAGCCCCGCCGCAGTTCAAACACCGTTATTTCGGGCAAAAAGCCCACCCGCCCGGGGTAGCCGATAAAGCCCAGCCCGGTGTTGACGTAGAGGTACTGCTTGCCGCGCTGGTAGAGGCCCGCCCACTGCTTGTACACGTATTGCACCGGGCTCCACTTCATCCACGGCAGGTTCACGCCGAACTGCATGCCGTGGGTGTGGCCCGAAAGGGTCAGGTCGATGTCGGGGTACTCATGCACCTGCCCGTCCCAGTGCGAAGGGTCGTGCGAGAGCAGAATCTTGAAGGGCGCCGCCGGGTCGGCGGCGGCGTGGGTTTTCGGGAGGTTGCCGTACTGCGCAAAGCCGCGGGCGCCCCAGTTCTGCACGCCCAGGATGCTGATTTTCTCGCCGCCGCGCTCCACGGTGCGGGCCTCGTCGAGCAGCAGCTCCCAGCCGATTTGGGCGTGGTTGCGCTTGAGGCGGGCCAGGTTGTCGGCCTTGGCCGCGGGGCTGTCCCACTGCACGTAGTCGGCGTAGTCGTGGTTGCCGAGAATGGAGTAGATGGGCAGCTGGGATTTGATGCCGGCCAGCGTGTCGATGTGCTCTTCCACCTCGTGGGCGTAGTTATTGACCAAGTCGCCGGTCATGAAGACCAGGTCGGCGCCCTGCTTATTGATCAGCTCCACGGCGCGCTGCAGCGGCTCTTTCGACTGAAACGAGCCAGTGTGCAGGTCGGAAATCTGCAGCAGCTTGAAGCCGTCGAAGGAAGCGGGCAGGTTGGGGAAGCGCAGCACCACGCGCTTGACGGTGTAGTCGGTACCGCCCTTCACCATGCCCCAGAGCAAGGACACGAAGGGCACCGCGCCGGCCACCAGGGCCGCTTTGCTCAGAAATTCGGAGCGGGAAATGGAGCGGCCCGCGTTGCCGGCCGGCGAAGAGCCCAGTTGCAGGGCCCAGCGGCCCAGGCGCACCACGTCTTCGAGCAGCAGGGGAATGACCACGACCAACTTGGCAGCCACCATGGCCAGCAGCAGGCCGCCGAAGTAGGATTTGTAGGAGGCGTGCTCCCGGCGCGAGTTCATGGCCCAGATGCCCAGGCCCCAGATTACGACCGTCAGCACCCAGTACAGGGCCGTGACGAGGCGGCGCGTATTCGGCTCGGCGTGCTGCACCATGGTGCGCACGGCCTGAAAACCATACCATTCGCCGAATACGACGAAGGCCAAAAACAGAAACGGAAACAAGCTTCGAGACATAGGTAGGGGGCAAACCGGCCGAGGGGCGTTTGGTTACGGCCGCAGGGCTGCGCGGGTAGACGCACGAGCCGGAATTTTACTTTACTTGATACGCCATAACAATTCCAGTGCCCTATGAATTCGTTTGACATCCTGGCGGAGGAAGAGACCCCGCGCAGCGCCTACCAAGTGCCGCAAAGCTTCAGCATCAAGAGCTGGGCCGAGGAGGACCGCCCGCGCGAAAAATTGCTGCTCAAGGGCCGCGCCGCCCTTTCCGACGCCGAATTGATGGCCATTCTGCTCGGCTCGGGCACTACTAAGCTCTCGGCCGTCGACGTGGCCAAGCTCATCCTGGCCGCCACCGGCAACGACCTCAACGAGCTGGCCAAGCTGTCAGTGAAAGAGCTGATGCGCCACAAAGGCATCGGCGAGGCCAAGGCCATAACCATCGTGGCGGCGCTGGAGCTGGGCCGGCGGCGCAAGGAAACGGCCGCCTCGGAGCGCGTCACCATCACCTGCTCCACCGACATCTACAACCTAATCCGGCCCCACCTGCAGGACTTGCCCCACGAGGAGTTCTGGGTGATTATGCTCAACCGGGCCAACGTGGTGATGCGGCAGGAGAAAATCAGCAGCGGCGGCGTGGCCGGCACCGTGGCCGACCCAAAGATGATTTTTAAGCAGGCCCTGGAAAAGCTGGCCAGCAGCATCATCCTCGTCCACAACCACCCCAGCGGCAACCGCCAGCCCTCCGCCGCCGACATCCTGCTCACCAAAAAGCTCAAGGAAGCCGGCGGTTTCCTCGACCTGCCTGTGCTCGACCACCTCATTTACACCGACCGCGGCTACTACAGCTTCGCGGACGAGAATATTTTATAGGGGCGAGGACGCAAGCTGGCGGTGAACCCCGCTGTCATTGCGAGGAGGCACGACGAAGCAATCCTTCCCCTCGTGGCACGACGGTACGAGAAGCACTAACCGAAATAATTATGCACCTCTATTACGTTTATATCCTCACGAATCAGAATCACACCGTGCTCTACACCGGCGTCACTAACGACCTAACCCGCCGGGTAGCCGAGCATCGAACAGGCCAGCACAAAAGCTTTACTAAACGCTACAACGTCAATAAGCTCGTCCACTTCGAGAAATACCCAGATGCAAAAGCAGCCATTGCGCGGGAAAAGCAACTGAAGGCTGGTTCACGGCAGAAGAAGCTGGACGCGGTGAATGCAGTGAATCCCGATTGGTCGGAGTTGCTGCTGGTATAGCTTGGGGAGTTTTCGGTTAGTGGTTGTTGTGTCGTTGTGCCTTGGGAGGAAGGATTGCTTCGTCGTGCCTCCTCGCAATGACTGCTTTCTGAACCGTCCGGCTGCCACCCGAACCGGCGCTACCTTTGCGGCATGGCTTCCCTTTCTGCTTCCAAAATCCTGCTCGGTCTCGGCTTGGTGTTCGTCGTTGGCTACGTGGCTACCGATTTGGTATTCAACGACGATCAGTACCTCTACAAGCTCAAGCAGGAGCGGAAGCAGAAAAACGAGCAGTTCCGCGGCCACCGCACCTCGCCCTTGCCCGAGGAGCTGCACGAAAACTTCGACAGCCTGCGCTACTACCCGCCCCAGGCCCTATGGCGCATCACGGCCACGCTGCAGCGCCTGCCCCCCGGCGACACGCTCAGCCTGCCGCTGACCCAGGGCGGGGCCGATAAGTACACCCGCTTCGGCCGGGCCTCCTTCGACTGGCAGGGGCACAAGCAGACGGTGACCTTGCTGCGGCGCGTGAGCAAGACCGACCCGACGCTGTTCGTCCCCTTTACCGACAAAACCAACGGCCGCGGCTCCTACGGCGGCGGCCGCTACCTCGACGTGGAAACGCCCGGCGACAACGACCAGCAGGTCACGCTCGACTTCAACCGCACTTACAACCCCTACTGCGCCTACGGCGGCAACTTCTCCTGCCCCATGCCGCCCAAGGAAAACTGGCTGACCATCGACGTGCCGGCGGGGGAGAAGAGCTACAAGGAGTAAGCACCAGCGCCCCGCCTTGCCCGTGCCGCGCACGGCGGCTAACTATTTACCTTTGCCCTTTCGCTGTCGTTGCCGGCCTTGGTCTGACAACTGACCCCCGACCACTGACTACTATGAAGATTTCCCTCGACTGGCTCCGCACGCTCTTCCCCACCGATAAGTCGCCCGCCGAAATTTCGGCCCTGCTCACCAGCTCCGGCCTCGAAGTAGAAGGCCTGGAGGAGCTGGAAAGCGTGCCCGGCGGCCTGCAGGGCGTGGTGCTGGGCACGGTGCTCACCCGCGACAAGCACCCCGACGCCGACAAGCTGAGCCTGACCACCGTGGACGTGGGCGACGGTACCATCCGCCACATCGTCTGCGGCGCACCCAACGTGGCCGCCGGCCAGCGCGTGGTAGTGGCCCTGGAAGGCGCCACCCTGCACCCCAGCAGCGGGGAGCCGTTCAAAATCAAGAAGTCGAAAATCCGCGGCGCCGCCTCCGAAGGCATGCTCTGCGCCGAGGACGAAATCGGTCTTGGGGCCTCGCACGCCGGCATCATGGTGCTGGATACCGACCTGCCCAACGGCACGCCCGCAGCCCAGTACTTCGGGCTGACCTCGGACCACATCATCGAAATTGGCCTGACGCCCAACCGCGCCGACGCCGCCTCGCACTTCGGCGTGGCCCGCGACCTACGCGCCCTGCTGCGCCAGCCCGTGCAGCTGCCCGACGTAAGCGGCTTCCACGCGCCGAGCGAAGTGCCGGCCGGCAATATCTCGGTGGAAATCGAGGACGCCGAGGGCTGCCCGCGCTACGCCGGCCTGCTGCTGGAAGGCGTGCAGGTGGGCCCGTCGCCGGAATGGCTGCAGCGCCGCCTGCGCAGCATCGGCCTTTCGCCCATCAACAACGTGGTGGACGTGACCAACTTCGTGCTGCACGAGCTGGGCCAGCCCCTGCACGCCTTCGACGCCGATAAAATCGGCAATGGGGGCATCCGCGTGCGCCGCGCCGGGGCAGGGGAGAAGCTCACCACCCTCGACGGCACCGAACGCACGCTCAAAGCCGAAGACCTCGTCATTGCCGATGCTACCGGGCAGGCACTGGCGCTGGCCGGCGTGTTCGGCGGCAAAACCTCGGGCGTGACGGAGGGCAGCACCCGCGTGTTCCTAGAAAGCGCCTACTTCGAGCCCGCCGTGGCCCGCAAAACCGCCCAGAACCACCAGCTCAAAACCGACGCCTCCTTCCGCTTCGAGCGCGGCACCGACCCGCACATGGTGCCCCTGGCCCTGAAGCGCGCCGCCCTGCTGCTGCAGGACGTAGCCGGCGCCCGCGTGGCCGCCCCGGTGGTCGACGTATACCCGCGCCACATCGAGCACACCGCGGTGCGCCTGCTGCTGCCGCGGGTGGAGAAGCTCATCGGCCATTACATTGCGCCGGACCGCATCCGCCAGATCCTCACTGACCTCGACATCCTCATCACCGAGGAAGGCACTACCGAAACCGGCCAGGCCGAGTGGCTGGTGTCGGTGCCGCCCTACCGCGTCGACGTGACCCGCGAAGCCGACGTGGTGGAGGAAATCCTGCGCATCTACGGCTACGACCACGTGCCGCTGCGCACCTTCAACGCCGCCGCCTTCCTCGCGAAGTTCCCGAGCCCCGACCCCGAGCTGCTGCGCCGCGACGTGGCCCAGCTGCTCAGCGGCCAAGGCTACTCGGAAATCATCACGAACTCGCTGGTCAACTCCCGCTACTTCGAGACGCCCGAGCAGCCCGCCGCCGACCTGGTGCGTGTGCTCAACTACAACTCGGCCGACCTCGACGTGATGCGGCCCACGCTGCTGCACTCGGGCCTGGAAATCATCCGCTACAACGTCAACCGCCGCCAGCGCGACCTGAAGCTCTACGAGTTTGGCCGCAGCTACCACCGCCAAGAGGACGGCAGCTACAAGGAAAAGCCCACGCTGGCCGTCTACCTGACCGGCTACGTGCAGGCCGAAAGCTGGCAGCAGAAAGATGAGAAAACCGCCTACCACCACCTCGCCGGCGCGGTGCTGCAGGTGTTGCGCAGCTTGGGTTTCACGCCCTCGGGCCAGCAGCCGGTGCAGCACCAGTACCTGAACGGTGGCCTCACGTTGCTGCTCAACAACCAGCCCGTGGTGCACCTCGGCGCCGTGTCGCCGAAAGTGCTCAAGCAGATGGACATCAGCCAGCCGGTGTGGTACGCCGAGCTGGACTGGCAGTGGTTGCTGCGCAAGTACCGCGGCGCCCTCACCGCCCAGGAGCTGCCCAAGTTCCCGGAAGTTCGCCGCGACCTGTCGCTGGTGGTCGACCAGGCCGTGACCTTCGACCAACTGCGCCAGATTGCCACCAAGGCCGAGCGCAAACTGCTGCGCGAGGTGAACGTGTTCGACGTGTACCAGGGCGAAAACCTGGGGGCCGGCAAGAAATCCTACTCGCTGAGCTTCCTGCTGCAAGACCCAACGCAGACGCTCACCGACCAAGCCATCGACCAGGTCATGCAGAAGCTCATGGCCCAGTTCGAGCAGCAGGCCGGCGCAGTCATCCGCAAGTAGAGGCGTATACTGGCGTTTCTGCTGGCGAAGAGTACCAGACCCTGTCGGGCCCGCCGGGGCTTGGCAGGGTTTTTCGCTTCTGCGCCGTGTAATTCGTTACTTTGCCCTACAATTTCCCTGACTATGGCCTCACCGCAACAGCTTGCCCAACTGGACCGCATGGAGCGGCAGGTTACCACGTTAGTGGCTGCCTATCAGCAGGTGCGCGAGGAGCTGGCCGATGCCCACACCACCATTCAGCAGCTGCAGGCCGAAGTACGCGACCGGGACCGGCAGCTGCGGGAGCACCAGAACCAGGAAAATATTGTTAAACTTGCTAATACCATAGCCGCCGAACCGGCTACCGCAACCGAGCTGAAACAACGTCTCAACGAATACATCCGCGAACTAGATAAGTGCCTTGCCTATTTGAGGGAATAACCTGCACCACCGCACCGACCCCACCCGAAACGCCTCTCGCCCGACCGTGACCGAACTCTCCATCAAAATCCGCATTGCCGACCGTGACTACCCCCTGCGGGTGTCGCCGCAGGAAGAGGAGCGCCTCCGCCTGGCGGGCCGCCTCCTGAACGAGCGGATCAAGGAATTTCGCGAGCAGTACGGCATCCAGGACAAACAGGACCTGCTGGCCATGATTGCGTTGACCACCCTGGCCGACCGCATGAAAGCCTCCAAGGAAAAGGACGGTACCGACGCCGCGCTGACCGAACGCCTCGCCAGGCTCGATCAGCTGCTCTCGTCGGTGGTACTCGCCTGACAATAGCATAGGTACTTGGTAGTGAGTGCCGAGTAGTCACGATTTGGGCCCGCGCCCCAGGCCAATAACTCTCCCTGGCCGTCTGACTTGCTCGCCGCTTGCTGCTGACTAACCCGAAAGGACCCTTGGGCAGACGGCCCGGTCCGGAAACCTGCCGTTGCGGCAGCTCTGAGTCGACGCAGGCTATGGTGCTTGTTCCATCCTCCCCCAACATCACCATACCATGCCCGAAATAATATACATCGTGCTGGCCGCGGTTGTCGCCCTTGCCGTGGGCTTCTTCCTGGGCCGGCAGATGGCCGGTAAAGCCCGGCAGGACGTTGAAGCGCAGGCCCAAGGGCGCGCGGCTGAACTCTTGCAGGAAGCCGAAGCCAAGGCCAACCGCATCCGCGAGGAGCGCATTCAGCAGGCCAAAGACAAGGCCCGCCAGGTGCGCAACGAATCCGAGCAGGAAATCCGCCGCCTCCGCCAGGAGGCCGACCAGGATCTGGCCCAGCGCCGCGAAGTCGTGGTGCAGCAGGAAGCCAGCGTGAAGCAGCTCACCCAAGCCTCGCAGCGCCAGCTGGAGCAGGTGCAGCGCAAGGAGAAAGAGCTCGACACGCTGCGCGAGAAGGTCTCCAACGAAGCCCAGCGCCAGCAGGAGAAATTCGAAGCCCAGGAAGAAAAGCGCCGCCTGCACCACGAGCAGCTGGCTGCCCAGCTGCGCGAAGACCAGGAAGCCGCCGAAGCCCTGCGCCACCAGCTGCAGCAGCAGCTCGAAACCATTGCCGGCCTGACCGCCGCCGAAGCCCGCGAGCAGCTCGTGGAGTCGCTCAAGAACGAAGCCCAGATTCAGGCCTCCAGCTTCATCAAGGACACCGTGGCCCAGGCCCGCCTCACGGCCACCAAGGACGCGAAGAAGGTGGTGCTCGAAACCATTCAGCGCACCGCCGCCGAGCACGCCATCGAAAACTGCGTGTCGGTGTTTAACATCGAATCCGACGACGTCAAGGGCAAAATCATCGGTCGGGAAGGCCGCAACATCCGCGCCCTGGAAGCCGCTACCGGCGTCGAAATCATCGTCGACGACACGCCCGAGGCCATCATCATCTCGGGCTTCGACCCGGTGCGCCGCGAAATTGCCCGCCTCTCCCTGCACCTGCTGGTGAAGGACGGCCGCATTCACCCGGCCCGCATTGAGGAAATCGTGGCCAAGACGCGCAAGAACATCGAGGAGGAAATCGTCGAAATTGGCGAGCGGACCATTGTCGACCTCGGCATCCACGGCTTGCACCCCGAGCTGATCAAGATGGTGGGCCGCATGCGCTTCCGCTCGTCGTACGGGCAGAACCTGCTGCAGCACTCGCGCGAAGTGGCCAACCTCTGCGCCACCATGGCCGCCGAGCTGGGCCTGAACGTGAAGCACGCCAAGCGCGCCGGGCTGCTGCACGACATCGGCAAGGTTAGCGCCGAGGAGCCCGAGCTGCCCCACGCCATCCTGGGCATGGAGCTGGCCAAGAAGTACAAGGAGCACCCGGACGTGGTCAACGCCATCGGCGCCCACCACGACGAGATGGAAATGACGGCCCTGATTTCGCCCATCATCCAGGCCTGCGACGCCATCAGCGGCTCGCGCCCCGGCGCCCGCCGCGAGATGATGGAAAGCTACATCAAGCGCCTCAAGCAGCTGGAAGAAACCGCCAACGCCTTCAAAGGTGTGAACCAGTGCTACGCCATTCAGGCCGGCCGCGAGCTGCGCGTCATCGTGGATGCTGATAACGTGACCGACGACCGCGCCCAGGAGCTGTCCAGCGAGATTTCGCAGAAAATCGAGAAGGAAATGCAGTACCCCGGCCAGATCAAGGTGACGGTGATTCGCGAAATGCGCGCTGTAGCCTACGCCAAGTAAGGCTCGGTTCAAACCCAAACAGACCGGCCCGCCGCAACAACTGTTGCGGCGGGCCGGCTTGCGTTAAGGCTGCCCGCAGCCCAGCTGCCCCAGCACCGTCGGCGACTTGATATAGCCCGGCTCCACCGGCTGGCCGCCCAGCAGCCGTTGCGCCGCCTGCGCCGGCGTGGCCCAGGCCGCCGATTCACGCAGCGCCACGTCGATGCGCCGGCGCCAGGTAGCGTGGGCCTCGGGCTGCTTGTCGATATAGCGGGCACGGGTGTAGGCATCGACTTGCTGGTGATACCAGGCACAGGCTTGGTTGGCCACTGGCACGTAGTAGATGTACGCGGTGCCGTAGGCGTGGCTGCTATCCTGCAGCTGCTGCAGGGTGCGTCGGGCTTGCCGGGCCGCCAACTCGGCCAGATCGAAGAGGATGCGCTCCTGGGCCAGCGCGGCCGTGTCGGTGGTGAGCGTGGCCGATTGATCCTTCAGCCAGATGGCCGCGAAATACGCTTGCTCCAGCTTGGGGCCCCGGTCGCGCCGCTTGGCGGGTACGTCGAGCACGGAGCCGAGGCTGACCCGCGTGTCGGTGCGCAGCCCGGCTTTTTGCTCCAATTCACGAAGCTTAGCCGTGGGCGGGGCCTGAAAATCCGTAGCCAGCACCGGCTGCCGGGGCTGCCAGGCCTTGCGGGTGGGCGTTTCGAGCGGGGGAACCTGCGCCCCGGCCCACCGGGCGCACAGCAGCAACAAAAGGAGGTAACGCATAGAACAAGGCTGGTGGAATGCAGGGAGAAGATGCAGCCTCTGCGCAAACTCCACACGCCTCGCTCCAAGCATGCCGCCGGCAAGTGGACGGCACGGCCGCGGTAGATGGGGATGGAACAGCCCGGCCCGCTGCACCTGCAGTTGCGGCCATGCGCGTCGTCGCCGCTGCTGCCCGGCTCGCGGGTGCACGCCGGCTAGGGCAACTCGATGAGAAACCTGGAAACAATAACGTCAGGAGTGCTCAAGTATAAAGCCGCTCCAAACGACTGAAAACGCGTATAAGTTGGGTTGCGGATTCAGTCATAAAGTCTGATAACGGCAACGCATCGATTGAACGGGGAAGTCCAGGAGCCGATGTTTGTCACGTCCTCTAACCCCTCCACCGATGAAGCGTTTTCTATTCCCGTTTGGCTGTGCCCTGGGCCTGCTTGCCTCCCTGCTCAGCAGTTGCTCCGTGTACGCCCCCATGCAGCCCACCGTATCCACCATCCGGCACAAGGGCGAAACGGAAATCAGCGCCAGCATCCAGCCCAATGGCCGGGTTGAGGCCGGCGTGGTGCACTCGCCCATTGCCAACGTGCTCGTATCCGGGGCCGCCACGTTTCGGCCCAAAACCAACGATTCCAGCTCCCTGAACACTCGGCAGTGGGAGCTAGGCCTGGGCACCTATCGGGCCGTGGGGCCGCACTGGCTGTTTACCGGCTTGACGGGCGGCGGCTTTGCTACCACCCACAAATCCATCATGACCAAGGAGCTGGAAGTCTTTCCATTGGGCGTGCGCAACGAGCGGTACCAGTACGACGCGCGCTACGGCAAGCTGTTCGGGCAGCTCAACGCCTCGTACGCCTTCCGCGGCGGCGAGGTGGGAGCCGCTTACCGCCTGACCTACCTGCACTTCCGCGACCTGACCTGGCAGTACAACGGCTACGCTACGCCCATTCCGGTGAAGACCATGCTGCGCCACGAGCCCCAGCTGTTTTGCCGCGTCAACCTCGACCGGCAGCAACCCACCCGCTGGCAGCTGCAGGCTGCCGTGGGCATGTCGCTGGGCCGGGCCACTGCCGCGCCGGAGTACCTCAACGAACCAACCTGGCAAGAGACTACGCGCCTGCGGCTGCCGGCACCTACGGCCAGCTTGGGCGTGGTATTCCGGCCGGGCAAGCGCGCGGGGAAGTAACTCAGCGGAACACGCAATAGGGTTAGTTAGAGCAATACTTCGTATCCACTACCGGATCCAGCGCTGAGTTATCAGGTATAGCTAGCGGAATAATTACTGTGCGAAAAGCCCGTCGTTACGCACGTAGCGGCGGGCTTTGGTGCTAATCGGGCTACCAGCGCCAGCCCAGCAGCACGCGCCCCGTCAGCTGCCAGCGCGTGGAAAAGGCCCACGGGTCGTAGGAGGGCGGGTCGACGAATAGCCGCGGCGACAAAGCCGCGCCCAGCAGCCAGCGGCCCTGCGGCGGCTGGTAGCGGTAGCCGGCCAGCGGCGTCAGGTACAGCACCTTGTCGGTGTCGGCCTGGCGGTAGTGGCGCACGGCCGGTGTCAGACCCGCGCCTAGTTCGGCGTGGTGGGCGCCGGCGCCCGTCAGCACGGCCGCGCCCAGCGGTACCGACAGCTCGTCGCCGGTCAGGCCCAGGCCGGCGCTGAGTAGGTAGCTGGCCCGCGGGCGCTGCCAGCAAATTCGTTCGTAGCCCAGGGAGTAGTGCGGGCTGTTGCCGCCCACGGCCAGGTACAGAGCCTGGCGGCGTGGGGGCACCAGCGGCTGCTGCGCCGCCGCCGAACCGGCCAGCAGCCAGAAAAGTATCCACAAACGTTGCATAGGCCCCCAGAACGATGGTTCGGCTCGCAAATAATCATTCGGGCGCCGGATAGCAAGCTTTGGGGCCCGCCTACGCGCTGCTTGCCGCCGGCTGTTAACGGGTATATTGCCGGCACCGCGTATCAGTACCTATTAAATTATGGGCTTTGTTCGATTCGCCTTGGCGGCCGCCGTCATAAGCCTGACGGGCTGTACCGTGTACGCGCCCATGCAAGGCGCGGCCCCGTTGATTCGCGGGCGCAACCAGGCCGAACTGACGGCTTCCACCTACTTCAACAGCCGCTGGGAAGCCTCGGCGGCCTACTCGCCGCTGCGCTACGTGCTGCTGCGCGGCGCCGTGGGCCGGGGCCGCAGCGGCGGCAGCGCCAACGACACCGTTTATTTCCGTTCGCGGCAATACGAAGCGGCCGCGGGCGGCTACTGGCCGATCAACCAGACATTCGTGGCGGGCGGCCTGCTGGGCTACGGCCGGGCGCACACAGCCCGCGGCTTCTCGAATCGGGGCCTGCCGTTTGCCTACCACCGGCTGTACCGATACGAGGCGGCTTACCACCGCACCTTTGCCGAGCTCTACGCCTTCGCCGACAGCGAATGGGCGCGGGCCGGATTCGCCTACCGCCTCAACCGCGTGCAGTTCGATGCCTTCGCCAGCGGCGGGCGTCCCCTGCCCTTAAGCCGCACCCTGCGCCACGAGCTCATGAGCTTCGTGGGCCTGCACGGTCCGGCGGGCACGCGCTGGCGCGGCGTAGGGCTGCAGCTGGCCATGGGCTTGTCGGTAGTGCCCACCTCGCAAGCCGCCGCCAGCGGCCAGGGCTACGACGAGTACCTGCCCCGCCGAAACCAACTCTACTCGACGCTCACCCTGCAACTGTTTCCGCACTATTGGGTTACGCACCCACAAGCAATTCGCGAATAGCCCAGGTTTTGCCCGGTTCCGCCGGCCGATAAGCGCCTGCAGCCCCGGGCCGCCACCGCGGCTTAACTGGTCGTGGGCACAACGGCCCTAGGGCACGTCCTGGGCCCAGTGTTGCGCGGCCCGCACCGCCCGCTGCCACTGCGCCACGCCCGCATCGACGGCAGCACGGTCGGCCTGCGGCGTAAAGGTAGTGTCGGCCGGGTTCAGCGCCTGGATTTCGTCGAGGCCGCTCCAGTAGCCTACCGCCAAGCCGGCTAGGTAGGCCGCGCCCAGGGCGGTGGTTTCGAGCAGGCGCGGGCGCAGCACCCGGGTGCCCAGCACGTCGGCCTGAAACTGCATCAGCAGCTCGTTGGCCGCGGCCCCGCCGTCCACGCGCAGCTCGGCCACGGGCAGTCCCGCGTCGGCCTCCATGGCCCGCAGCACGTCCAGGGTTTGGTAGGCAATGGCTTCGACGGCGGCGCGGGCCACGTGGGCGGCGGTGCTGGCGCGCGTCAGGCCGAAGAGGGTGCCGCGGGCGTGCGGGTTCCAGTGCGGGGCACCCAGGCCCGCAAAAGCCGGCACGAAACACACCCCGCCGCTGTCGGGCACCTGCCGGGCCAGCGCCTCCACCTCGGCCGAGGTGCGGATGATGCCCAGCTGGTCGCGCAGCCACTGCACCACGGCGCCGCCCATGAAGATGCTGCCTTCCAGCGCGTACTGGGTCTGGTTGCCCAGTTGCCAGGCTATGGTCGTCAGCAAGTTGTGCTGCGAGGCCCGCGGCTCGGCGCCGATGTTCATCAGCATGAAACAGCCCGTGCCGTAGGTGTTCTTGACCATGCCCGGGGCCAGGCACTGCTGCCCGAACAGGGCCGCCTGCTGGTCGCCGGCCACGCCCGCCAGCGGAATTTTGGAGGCAAACACGGTGGTTTTCGTTTCGCCGTACACCTCGCTGGACGCGCGCACCGCCGGCAGCATGCTGCGCGGAATGTCGAACAGGGCCAGCAGCTCGTCGTCCCACTGCCGCCGGTGAATGTCGAAGAGCAGGGTTCGGGCGGCGTTGGTCACGTCGGTCACGTGCAGGCCGCCCTGGGTGAAGTTCCAGATCAGCCAACTGTCGACGGTGCCGAAAGCCAGCTCGCCGGCCGCGGCCTGCTGCCGGGCCCCGGGCACGTGGTCGAGAATCCAGCGCACCTTGCTGGCCGAGAAGTAGGCGTCGAGCAGCAAGCCGGTTTTCCGCCGGATTAGCGGCTCGTGCCCGGCAGTGCGCAGCTCCTCGCAGTAGGCGGCCGTGCGGCGGTCCTGCCACACGATGGCGTTGTAGACGGGCCGGCCGGTGCGGCGGTGCCACACGATGGTGGTTTCGCGCTGGTTGGTGATGCCAATGGCGGCAATGCTGCGGCCGTTTAGCCCGGCCTTCACCGTGGCCTCGGCCGCCACGCCCGCCTGCGTGGCCCAGATTTCCAGCGGGTCGTGCTCCACCCAGCCCGGCCGCGGAAACAGCTGGGCAAACTCCTTTTGCGCCTGCGCCACCGGCCGGCCCTGTTGGTCGAAGAGAATGGCGCGGGAGCTGGTCGTGCCTTGGTCGAGGGCGAGGATGTAGTACTGGGACATGGTGGGCAGGGAAAAGGTGGGCAGTAAAGGAAGCCGCTTGGCCAAAACCGGGTGGCGCAACAAGGCGGCAGCTCGAAAGCTAGCGGCCTAAAGGGGAGAAGCCAGAAAAAGAACGTTATCCGGAGCAGAGCGAAGAATCTTCCGCAAACCCAGCCCCGGCGCTGATACCAGCAAGCAGACGTTGCAGCCAAAAACGAAAAAGCGTAGCCTCAACGCCAGGCGTTAGTGGCGGCGCTTTTTAGTTGGTGTGGGGTGTGAGGAGGGTTCTTCGCTGCGCGTACGCCAAATGAGGATGACAGACGATTTCAGATGGGCCTTACAGCTGGTACTGCCGCGCCAGCGCGGTAAACGCGGCTACCTGCGCGCGTTGCCAGGCTTCGTCGCGTCCCAGCTCGGCGGCCAGCAGCGCGGCCACCACCGGCGCGGCGCGCACGGCCGCGGCCGCGTCGAGAAAGAGCAGGCGTACCCGGCGAGCCAGCACATCCTCCACCGTGCGGGCCAGCTCGTAGCGCGCCGCCCACACCACCTCGGCCCGGCTGAATTCGGCCTCCGGCACCAGCGGCTGGCTCAGCTCCGGATGCTCCTGCACGAGTTGCTGCAGGGCCGGCAGGTCGCTGCCGTACACGTGCAGGTGGCTGCCGAAGTCGGTGGTGGGCTGGGCGCCGTGAATGGGCATCTGGGCCGTCTGGCTGGGGCCGGCGGCTAGCCGCCCGAGCTGCACGGCGCGGTCCACCACGTCCTGGCCCATGCGGCGGTAGGTGGTCCACTTGCCCCCGGTGATGGTGATGAGGCCCGCGGGGGAGACGCTGATTTTGTGGCTGCGCGAAATTTCCTTGGTTTGGTTCGCGCCCTTGGTGGGGGCAGCCAGGGGGCGCAGGCCGGCAAACACGCTGCGCACGTCGGCGCGCCGGGGCGGCCGGACCAGGTAGCGGCCGGCCGTGCGCAGGATAAACTCAATTTCGGCCTCCAAGGCCTGCGGCTCCGCGCTGACGGCGTCCAGGGGCGTGTCGGTGGTGCCGAGCACCACGCGCCCGTGCCAGGGCACGGCAAAGAGGACGCGGCCGTCGTCGGTGCGCGGAATCATCAGCGCGTCGCCGCCCGGCAAAAAGGCCTGGTCGACCACCAGGTGCACGCCCTGGCTGGGCCGCAGCAGCGGGCGGGCGGCGGGCTCGTCCAGCCGCCGCAGCTCGTCGACGAAGATGCCGGTGGCGTTGACCACGGCCCGCGCCCGCAGCTCGTAGCGGCGGCCGGTTTCTTGGTCGGTGGCCTGCACCCCGCTGATGCGGCCCTGCGCGTCCTTCAGCAGCCCGTCCACCGCGGCGTGGTTGAGCACCGTGCCGCCGTGCTCGATGGCCGTTTGGGCCAGGTTCACGGCCAGGCGGGCGTCGTCGAACTGCCCGTCGTGATAGAGCACGCCGCCGCGCAGGCCGGTGGGGCGCAGGTTGCCGAGGCGGCGCAGCGTTTCGGCCGCGTCCAGCAGCACCGAAGCGCCCAAGCTCAGGCGGCCGGCCAGCAGGTCGTAGAGCTTCAGACCCAGGGTGTAAAACGGGCCGGTCCACCACGCGTAGCTCGGAATAACAAAGCGTTGGTTGCTGACCAGGTGCGGGGCGTTGCGTAGCAGCAGGCCCCGCTCGCGCAGGGCCTCGCGCACCAGCGCCACGTCGCCCTGGGCCAGGTAGCGCACCCCGCCGTGCACCAGCTTGGTGCTGCGGCTGCTGGTGCCCTTGGCAAAATCGTCGCGCTCCAGCAACAGGGTGCGCAGCCCGCGGCTCAGGGCGTCGAGGGCCGCGCCCAGGCCGGTAGCGCCCCCGCCGATGACGATTAAGTCCCAGTCGGGCTGGGCGGTAAGCTGCTGCAACAGGGTTTCGCGGCGAAACGCGGAGGGCGGAGGAGGAGCGGGCATGGCAACGGGGCGGTGGACGGCGCAGGCGTGCCATCGGGGCTACAACGGCAAAACCTCATCCGCGGCTGCCCTCAGCGGCCCAGCGCCAGCCCGATGCGCAAATTCAGGCGCAGACGAAACGCCAGCTGCTCGAGGCTGGCCGGCGGGTCGGGGGTGAGCAGGAAGGGAATGCCGAGGTTGAAATCGACGAAGCCGTAGGGGCCAAGGCGGCGCTGCAGGCCGTACTGCAGCATGGCCGTGGCCCGCGCCACCTGCCCCGACTCGTAGTAGTTGTAGAACGGCGAGAGGTTGGAGAAACGCCCGAAGCCCGCGCCCACGCCCAGCCCGATGTAGTTGGCGGAGAAGTTGCTGGCGCTTTTGCCCTTGCGGATGCGCTGGTTGAGGTTGTAGTAGTAGCGGCCGGCCACCTGCACGCGGCCGGTCAGCACGGTGCGCATTTTCCGGGCCAGCGAGTCGCGGTAGTAGCGAAACACGTCCGGGCTGACTTCGCCCAGCACCGACCACTCCGTGCCGATTTTTCGCTCGTAGGCCAGGTGCACGCCGTAGCGCACCCGGAAATACGAGCCCTCGTTGTCAAAGCCGAAGCCGAAGTTGTTCAGCCCCAGCTTCCACAGCTGCCGCTCCTCCACCTGCAGGCGGGTGAGGCGGGTGTAGGCGTTTTGCGGCGCGCCCACGGGCGGGCCCAGGGGGGCGGGCATGGTTTCTTCGTCGTAGCTGATGCGCGAGGAGTCGGCGGCGGGCTTGGTTTGGGCCTGTGCGGCCGCGCTACCCAGCAGCAAGAGCAGCAACAACAAGGCGCCCCGCGCGCGCACGGCGGGGCGGCGGGAAGGCAGTAGGGCGCGGAAAAGCGGGAGCGAGGTCATCGTTTGATGAGGAGCGGGGTGGCTTGCAGGGTAACCGGGGCCAGGGACGTCACGGCCCGAATCAGCGGCAGCCGGTGGCCGGAGTTGGTGCGCAAGGTCTGTTGGTTGCCGGTTTTGCGCACCTGCCCGCTCAGCGCGGGCGGCACCGTCAGAGTGCTGCGGCTGGTGCTCAGCACGTAGTCGAACTGGTCGGGGTGGGCCACGGTCAGCTTCACTTCGGTCTGTTCGGCGTCGATAGTGGCCGAGCGCAGCTCCGCGGTGGGCTCCAGCGTCACGCTACCGAAGCGGTTGCGGATGGCATAGCTGCCGCCCGCGGCCTGCAGGGTCACGGCCGAGCGGTCGGCGTTGCAGCTCAGGGCCAAGTTGGTGTTCGTGCCGTTGATGTCGGCCAGGCGCACGGTGGCCAGCAGGCTGCCGCGCAAATCTTGCAGCGTCACCTGCCCGAAATCCTGCTCCAGCTGCTGCCGGCCCGCCAGGCCCGTGAGCGTGGTGTGGCCGTAGGCATTCACGATTTCGATGGCGTTGTCGGCGGGCATGAGCACGGTGTACTCGGCGCGCAGGTCGCTCTGCACGGCCGGGGCGCCGGGCGTCACGGCAAAGTAATTGACCAGCTCGATGAGCGTGCCCGTTTTCTCGATCTGGTAGCGGGCCACCGGCAGGTCGCGCTCGGCCACTTCGCGCTCGGGGTGGCGGGCCACCAAGCGCAGCACCACGCGCAGGCTGGGCTTGTCCCAGGCCTGCACCCGCAGGGTGGCTTTTTCGGCCCGGATGCGCACCAGGGTGCTCACCGGGCAGGCCAGCGTCTGCTCCACGGTGCGGGCCACCACCTGCACTTTCACCTGGGCGCGGGCGCTGCCGAGCAGGCCCACCAGCAAGCACAGCGTCAGCAGCCAGGCCCCGAGCCCGGCGCCGCGCGCTGCCCGAATGAGGCTCCTCATGAGATAAGCAGCTGAATCAGCTCGCGGGTAACGGTGGCCTTTTGCGTGGTCACGCGGGCCTGGTCTTGCTCCAGCTTGGGCGAGGGGCCGAAGCGCTTGGCCGCCTGCTGCAGGCGCTGCTCCTCGGCTTCCAGCTCGGCCAGCTGGGTGCGCAGCTCCTGAAACTCGCTGGTCTGGCATACGGTGGGCAGAGAAGTGCAGTGCGCGTCGATGAAGGCCACGCCCTGGGCCTGCAGCGGGTCGAAGGCCGTGCCGGCGAAGGCGGCGGTAGCGGCTTGGTCGGCCGGCAGTACTTCCTCGCCGTAGCTGATGGTTTCGGTCGCGGCGCTGGCCGCCGGGGCCGCCGTGCTGGTGCGCACCGCCACCGCGGGCGTCGTCGTGGGTAGCGGGCGCTGCCACCACACCACGGCCAGCACCAACACCGCGGCCGCGGCCGATGCGGCCCAGTGCCAGGGCTGCGTGAGCCAGCGGTGCGTAACGCCGGGCGGCGGCAGCAGCGGGGCCGGCGTGGGCAGCTGCTCGGCCGCCGGGGCGGCGTGCAGGGGCACGATGTCGGCGTCCGCGGCCGGGTGCAGGCTGAGCGGCGCCGGCGCGGCGGCTTCGTGGTCGAGGCGGCCCACGATGACGGCCCACAGGTCGTCGTCGGGCTCGTGGGCGGGCAGTTCGGGCAAGGCGCGGCGCACGGCCGCGTCAGTATCGATGAGCGAGCTGATGCGGCCCCACAGGGCATCGTCGGGCTCGTGGCGGGGCAGGTCGTGCAGAGCCCGCCGCAGGTTGTCCCGGCCGGGTTCGGCGGGCAGTTCGGGGAAGTGGCTCATGCGTACAAATGGTGGAGTTTTACTTGCAGCATCTTCTTGGCGTGGAAGAGCTGCGACTTGCTAGTGCCCTCCGAAATGCCGAGCATTTCGGCGACTTCGCGGTGCATGTAGCCCTCGACTTCGATCAGGCAGAACACCGCCCGGTAGCCGGCCGGTAGCTCGCCGATGGCTTTTTCGAGGGCTTCGCCCGTAAGGTTGTCGTGCCAAGCCACCAAGGGCTCGGGGTGCCGCTCCTGGTCGTAGACCTCCATGCGCTGCTCGCGGCGCAGCACCTTCAGCGCGCTGCGCACCACGATGGTCTTGATCCAGCTGCCCAAAGACGATTCGCCCCGGAAGCTCTCAATCTGCCGAAACACGTCGACAAAGGCTTCCTGCAGCGCGTCCTGGGCCAGGTCCCGGTCGCGCAGGATGCGCAGGGCCGAGGAAAACATGGCCGATTTGTAACGCTGGTACAGGCGGTACTGCGAGGCGCGGTCCTGCGCCCGGCAGCCAGCCAGCAGCAGTTGTTCTTCGGAGGGGGCGTCGGAGGCGGGCAAGGGAATCACGGCGGACGGGCTTTGATGGAAAGTGAGGTCCGCCACCGCAAAGGTTGGTTGCCCGGCAAAAAAATGATATCACATCATCGGGGGACACGGCTTGGCGCAGAACTGGCAACCTAAGCAGTCGGCCAAAGAACGGTCATCTTGAGCCAAAGGCGAAGGACCTTTCTCGCGCCCTGCACGAACTGATAAGCGCAGCCACCAATGCCCTAAGGGTGGTGGCTGCGCTCATGGATTATCAGAACGTCAGCACTTCGTTGGCAGCGGCGGCGAAGTGTGCGAAGAAGGGCCTTCGCGCTGTTGCTCAGGATGACGAGCTTATTTTGCAGCTATTGCTTCGGCGCCCGCAGTTTGGCAAACACGTTGTTGAGCGCCTCGGCCCAGGTGGGGTGGGCCAGCACCATGTTCTGCAGCTGCTGGTACTTCAGCCGCCCGGCCATGGCAATCTGCAGCATCGACATGATTTCGCCGCCCTGCTCGCTGAGCACGGCCGCGCCCAGCAACCGGTCGTCCTCGCCCACCAGCACTTTCAGAAACCCCGCGGTGGCGTTGGTTTCGCGGGCCCGCCCGATGTGCAGCACCGGCAGCTTGCCCACGCGGTAGGCCACGCCCCGGGCCGCGGCTTCCTTTTCCGACAGCCCCACGCGCCCGAGCTGGGGCTCCGTGAACACCACGTAGGGCACGGGCCGCCCAGTCGTGGTGCGCTGCCGGCCGTGCAGCAGTTGGTCGCGCACGATGCGGTAGTCGTCGTAGCTGATGTGGGTGAACTGCGGCCCACCCTTCACGTCGCCGAGCGCGTACACGCCGCGCACGCCGGTGCGCAGCTGCGCGTCAGCCCGGATATAGCCTTTTTCGTCGGTTTCGATGCCGGCCAGATCGAGCCCGAGCGAGGCGGTGTTGGGCTGCCGGCCCACGGCCACCAGCAGGTGCGAGCCGCGCAGGCGCCGCTCCCCGCCGCGGGCGTCCACGGTGAGCGTGAGGACGCCGTCGGCCCCGCGCGACACCCGCCGGGCCCGCGCGCCAAGCACGAATTCGATGCCTTCGGCCTCCAGCAGCCGCTGCAATTCCAGCTGCACGTCCTCGTCCTCGCGGCTCAGCAGGTGCGGTTGGGCGTCGACGATGGTGACGCGGCTGCCGAAGCGGCGGTACATCTGCCCGAACTCCACGCCGATGTAGCTGGCGCCGAGGATGAGCAGGTGCTCGGGCAGCTCCGGCAAATCCAGCAGGCCTTCGTTGGTCAGCGCGCCCACGTCGTGAATGCCCTCGAGCTCTGGCCAAGCCGCGACGGTGCCAACGTTGATGAAGATGAGCGGGGCCGTCAGCCGCCGGGCCTCGATTTCGTGGGTGGGCGTGAACATGAGGGTGCGCGGCCCCACAAACGCGGCGTGTCCGTGCAGCACCGTGATGCCGGCGTGTTCCTGCGTGAGGTTTTTGCGAATACCTTCGCGGTGCAACGCCAGCAGCTCGTTTTTCCGGCCGATGACGGCGGGCATGTCGACTTCGGGCGCGGCCACGCGCAGGCCCAGCTCGCCGGCCGTGCGGATGGCGTGGGCGCGGTGCGCGGCCGTCAGCAGCGTCTTGGTGGGCGAGCAGCCGTAGTTGATGCACGAGCCCCCGAGGTGGCGGCTTTCGACGAGGGCCACGCGGCGGCCGGCGTCGGCCAGGGCATACGCCAGCGGGTTGCCGGCCTGGCCCGAGCCGATGATGATAGCGTCGAAACGCTGGGATTCAGTCATATTGGGGTGTGGTTGGGCCGGCGGTGCCCACATGGGCACTTGCAGCCCCGGCCCTTCATACAACGAAACGCCGCTTGGGGCGTTGCTTACCCGTCTCATTCGCAGATTTACATGGCCCTCCGACGCTTGATGCCCCTGGGCGCGCTGCCGCTGCTGAGCAGTTGCGCGTCCGTTTACTTCCCGCCGCCCGCCGCCGCGCCCATGCTCACCCAGAAGGGCGAGTTCAGCGGGGGGCTGCACACCAACTGGAAAGCCAACGTCTCGGCCCAGGGCGCCTACGCCGTGGGCGAGCATATCGGGCTGATCGGCACGGCTTCGTTTCTGCACAACAACGGCAAACGCAAGCTCTACGAGCAGGACTTCGGCGAGCTAGGCGTGGGCTACCACACCCGCTTCGGCGACGCGCAAAGCCGCATTTTGGAAGTGTACGCCGGTGCGGGCTTCGGCCACGGCAAGCGCGTGGAGCGCAACCGCAGCGCCGACGTGACGCAAACCGTGGAGGCGCGCATGGAGAAGTACTTCGCGCAGGTGAACTACACCAAGAAGAAGCGCGAGGAATTCGACTTCCTGGGCCGCACCTGGCAGTTTCGCTACGGCGCGGCCCTGCGCCTGAGCTACGTCAACACGCCCGAGCTGATTCTGAACGGGCAGCGCATTCCCGGCGAGGACAATATCTTTTTCGAGCCCGTCAGCTACACCCGTATTGGCCTCATCGGTCCGCTGAAGTTTCAGGCCATGAGCGGCTGGAACTTCGGCCTGAAAAACCGTAAGTACCTCACCGCCGGCAATTCCGTGTTCAGCATGGGCCTGATCATCAACGTGGGCGGCGACGGAAAAGGGGAGTAGGGCCCGGGCTTCCGTAGTCGAGTGCCCTCCGAAAAGCAACGGCCTTCGCAATACTGCGGAGGCCGTTGCTTTTCGGAGGGCAGCGGATTTGATCAGCGAACCAAGAAGTGCCGGCTTGGAAGAGGCAACGTTGCTTGGCCTTGCGCGTCGAGGGCGTAGGGCTGCACCAGGTAAAGGCCGCTCGCCAAGCCCTGGGTGGGCAGCTCCCCGGCCGACTGCCCCTGCTGGGCGCGCAGCCCGACAGAGCGAATAAAGCGCCCCGCCGCATCAAACAAGCGTACCTCGATCCGCTGCACGTGCGGCGGCAGGCCCGTAACGGCCAGTTGCGTGGGCGCGCCGGCCGCCGCCGGGCTGGGGAAAAGCACGGTTTGTACCGCCCGTAGCGGCTCCCCGTGGCGGTTGGCCAAGGGACTTGTCGTAATCCGGGCCACAAAGCCCATGTTACGCCCTCTGCGCGAGTTGACCAGCTTGATGGAGGAAAAGCTGGCCGTGTCGCCGAGGAAATAGCCCGTCACATAAGTATTGCCCGCCGCATCGACGCTGAGGTTGCCCACGTTATCGGCACTACTGCTGCCGGCGCTGCAGCTCCACTGCCAATTGCCGGCGGCGTCCAGCTTCGATACGAACAAGTCGCCCCCGCCTTTTTGCGTCAGGGCGGTGGGGCCAAACGTGCCGGGCCCGCTGAAGTACCCGGCCACGTACACGTTGTTGTTGGTGTCGAGCGTCAGGGCGCTGCCCGCGTCCGAGTTGATGCTGCCCCCGCTGCGGGCCCAGAGCCAGTTGCCGGCCGCGTCGAGCTTGGCCACAAACGCGTCGATGTACCCGATCGAAGGCGGCGTGAGGGAGCCAAACGCGGCGGCTGGGCTCACATACCCCGTTACGTATACATTGTTGCTGTGGTCAGTGGCAATGCTAAAGCCGCCGTCGTCGTCGGGGCTACCTGCGCTTCTGACCCACTGCCAGTTGCCGGTCGCGTCGAGCTTGGCTACGAAGATGTCGGACCCGCCGGCGCTGCTCAGGCTAAGCGCGCCGAAGCTTGCGGTGGCCTGAAAGGTGCCGGCCACGTAGACGTTGCTGTTCCCGTCGATGGCAATGCCGCCCGAAAAGTCATTCACTGATAGGGAACCCGCGCTGCGGGCCCAGAGCCAGTTGCCGGCCGCGTCGATTTTGGCCACGTAGACGTCCGCCGTGGAGCGGGTGTTGGCCAGTGTGATGCCGCCAAAGCTGGCGGAAGTGTAGAAGCTTCCACTCAGGTACGCGTTGCCCGCGCCGTCCAGGGCCAGGCGGCCACCAGCCGTGCTGCCGTCGACAAACTCGATGTTGCGCGCCCACAGCCAGTTGCCGTTGGTATCCAGCTTGGCCACGTAGCCCCCATCGAAGCCGTTATTACTGATGGTGATGGTGCCAAACGTAATGGAAGAGCTTAGGTAAATGCCCGTGCAGTAAATGTTGCCGCTGGCATCCACCGCTATGCCGCTGCCCAGGCCACCAGCCGAAGCCGTGTTGACCCACAGCGCGTTGCCGCGGCTGTCGAGCTTGGCCACGTACACGCTGCCGCCGGGGCTGCTGACTGTAAAAGAACCGAAAGTGACCGTTCCGATAAAGTTGCCGGTGATGTAGAGGTTACCCTGCGCATCGGCGGCCGACGCGTACACCACGCTGTTTTGGCTGCCGGTGGCGGCGCTGTGGACGCCCTGCCGGACGGCCAAGTCGAAAACGGGTGTTTGGGCTTGGGCTGGGGGAAGTTGGCCCAGGACCGCCGCAAAAAACAGCGGTAGCCAGGTAGTGGACAGCAAAAATTTGAACAGGCGTAACAATGGGTTCATCTAACAAGCGAAAAGGGAAAACGAAGACGCAATACCGCGCGGCACCAGCGAGGCGCTGATAAGAGCCAAAATGTGGGTTCTAAGCTACGCCGGCGCCGGTAGGCGCACAACCCATTCGACCACAAAAAAGCCCCGGCCTGCAACAGGTCGGGGCTTTTCGCCGCTAAGGGAGCGGGTCTGGCTTAGGCGCCTACTTTCTCGCCGTTGAGCACGCGCAGCATGGTGTCGCCGATTTCGGCCGGCGAATCCACCACGTGGATGCCGCACTCGCGCATGATGGCCATTTTAGCGGCGGCCGTGTCGTCGGCGCCGCCGACGATGGCACCGGCGTGACCCATGCGGCGGCCGGGAGGGGCCGTCTGGCCGGCGATGAAGCCGACTACGGGTTTCTTGTTGCCGGTTGCTTTGATCCAGCGGGCGGCTTCGGCTTCCATGCCGCCGCCGATTTCGCCGATCATCACGATGCCCTCGGTTTCGGGGTCGTTCATGAGCAGTTCCACGGCTTCCTTGGTGGTGGTGCCGATGATGGGGTCACCGCCGATGCCGATGGCCGTGGTCTGGCCCAGGCCGGCCTTGGTCAGCTGGTCCACCGCCTCATAGGTCAGCGTGCCCGACTTCGACACGATGCCGATTTTGCCCTTGGAGAAGATAAAGCCGGGCATGATGCCCACTTTGCACTCGCCGGCCGTCATCACGCCGGGGCAGTTCGGGCCGATCATGCGCAGGCCGTCGCGGCCTTTCAGGTATTCCTTCACCGCAATCATGTCCTTGGTCGGAATGCCTTCGGTGATGGTCACGATAACCTTGATGCCGGCGTCGGCGGCCTCCATGATGGCGTCGGCGGCAAAAGCCGGGGGCACGAAGATGATGCTGGTGTCGGCGCCGGCTTCGCGTACGGCGTCGGCTACGGTGTTGAATACGGGCCGGCCCAGGTGGGTCTGGCCGCCTTTGCCGGGCGTCACGCCGCCAACGACGTTGGTGCCGTAGTCAATCATCTGCTGGGCGTGAAACGAGCCTTCGGAGCCCGTGAAGCCCTGCACAATCACTTTCGAGTCCTTATTGACCAGTACGCTCATGTGGGAAGTGAGTGAAGATATTTCAGGTGGTACGGCCCGCCTACGGCGAGCCGGCGGCAAAGGTAGGCTTTTCGGCGGGCGGGGAAATGGGGCAGGGGTGAAATTGTGAATTCGGGGAGGAGCGCCGGCACCCGACGGGGCCATGGCCACCCCATCAGCAGGCACTGAGCCGCCGAGTCGGCAGCGAATGGAAGCCCGAGCGGTGGCCGGCCGGGCGTGCGCCGCCCCGAACCGCCGCCGAACGACCGCGCGGTTTGGGCCGTTGCCGAACGAGCGTTTTCCTACCTTTGTGGTTTCCCAATCTCCCTCCCATGTACCTCAACAACATCGTCGAAGCCATCGGCAACACGCCGCTGGTGAAGCTCAATAACGTCACGAAAGGCATTCCCGGCACCATCCTGGCCAAGGTCGAATACTTCAACCCCGGCAACTCGGTGAAGGACCGCATGGCCATCCGCATGATCGAGGACGCGGAAAAGGCCGGCATCATCAAGCCCGGCGGCACCATCATCGAGGGCACCAGCGGCAACACCGGCATGGGCCTCGCGCTGGCCGCCATTGCCAAGGGCTACAAGTGCATCTTCACGATGTCGGACAAGCAGAGCAAGGAAAAGCAGGACATTCTGCGCGCCGTCGGCGCCGAGGTTATCGTGTGCCCCACCAACGTGGCCCCCGACGACCCCCGCTCGTACTACTCGGTGGCCCGCAAGCTGAACCAGGAAATTCCGAACTCCCTCTACCCAAACCAGTACGACAACCTCTCCAACACCGCCGCCCACTACGAGGGCACCGGCCCCGAGCTGTGGCAGCAGACGGACGGCCGCATCACGCACTTCGCGGCGGGCGTGGGCACGGGTGGCACCATCTGCGGCACCAGCAAGTACCTGAAGGAGCAGAACCCGAACCTGTTCACCCTGGGCCTGGACACCTACGGCTCGGTCTTTAAGAAATATAAGGAAACCGGTATTTTCGACGAAAACGAAATCTACCCCTACAAGACCGAGGGCATCGGCGAGGACATCCTGCCGAAGAACGTGGACTTCGACCTCATCGACCTGTTCCTGAAAGTGGGCGACAAGGAAGCGGCCCTGATGACGCGCCGTTTGGCCAAGGAAGAAGGCCTGTTTGTGGGCTGGTCGTGCGGCTCGGCCGTTCACGGCGCCCTGGAGTACGCCAAGCAGCACCTCAAAGAAGACGACACGATGGTCATCCTGCTGCCCGACCACGGCACGCGCTACCTCGGCAAAGTCTACAACGACGAGTGGATGCGCGAGCAAGGCTGGTTGGATTAATTTCAGTAACTTAGTAGTCCCGACTGCAAGGCGTGGCCGGAAGACCTATTCACTTACCCAGGCCAACTTCATGTCTCGCAAGCTGAACCAAGTCGTCCTGATTGACGATAACGAAACCACGAGTTTCCTGAACAACCGGCTGTTGCAGCGGCTGGACCTGGCGGAGCACATCCTCTCGTTCACTAACGCCGAGCAGGCCTTCTACCAGCTCTGGAGCCCGCAGGCCATTGCCGCGGCGCAGGTGCCCGAGCTGGTGTTCGTCGACCTGAAAATGCCCGGCATGGACGGCTTCGAGTTCCTGAACCAATACAGCCGACTGGCCCCCGAAGTGCGCGAAAAGACCGTCATGGCCGTGCTCACTACTTCCATGCACTCGGCCGACACCTCGCGCGTGGCCCAGTACGAAGGCGTGGAATACCTGGCCAAGCCGCTCACGGAAGAAAAAATGCAGAAGCTGCTGGACAAGCGCTTCTCGCTGGCCAATTAAGGATCGGCAACTACTAACAAGAAGGGCCGCCCGGTTTGCCGGGCGGCCCTTTTTTATTGCCTGCAAAACAGGCCCGTCATGCCGAGCGAAGTCGAGGCATCTCGCGGGCTAAAAATGCCTGCGCATGATTGAGCAAGCATTTTTAGCCCGCAGAGAGCACAGCACAAACGCAGAAGGCGCTGAGCTGTTTTGGCGCCGCTGATTATTACCCGATGCCCGCACGCGAGATGCCTCGACCAGCTCGACATGACGCCCAGGAGTTTGCCTTGTGCCTGGCCACTCAGCGCTACGCCAGCACCGACACAAACTCGAATTTTTCGCCGTCGAACAAGCCTTTGTCGCTGAGCTTGAGGGCCGGAATGACCAGCAGGGCCATAAACGAGAGGGTCATGAATGGGGCACCGAGCGGGCTGCCGAGCCGCTTGGCTAGCTGGTCGACGGCGGTGTAGGCTTCGGCCACGGCGTAACCTTCCCCGGCCGACATCAGGCCCGCCACCGGCAAAGGCAGCAGCAGCTCCTCGCCGTTGTCGCCCACGGCGGCCAGGCCGCCTTTGGCTTCGATGACGAGGTTGACGGCGCGGGCCAGGGCCTCGTCGGAGCAGCCCACGGCGGTGATGTTGTGCGAATCGTGGCCCACGCTGCTGGCCAAGGCGCCACGCTGCAGCCCAAAGCCGCGGATAAAGCCCACGGCGGGCGCCGCACCGGCTTCGTAGCGGTTCACCACGGTCAGCTTGAGCACGTCATTGGCCCCGTCGGGCACGAGCTGACCGTTTTGCACCGGCACCGAAGCCGGGTCGGCGGCGGTGATGAGCTGGCCGTCGTAGCAGCGGATGGCGCGCACCGTGGCCGCCGTGACCGTGGCGTCGGGGGCGGGCAGGGCAAAGTCCTGGGGCTGCACCCGGCGGGCGTGGAAGTTGTTGGGCGCTTGGTGCTCGGCCGTCGGGAGCAGGGTTTGCCCGTTTTCAGCCACTAGCTCGCCGCGCAGGTAGGTTTGCTGCACCCGGAAGTCCCGCAGGTTGTCGACCACAATAAAATCGGCCGCGTCGCCCTCGCGCAGCTGGCCCACGTCGAGCCGGTAGTGGGCCACCGGGTTGAGGCAAGCGGCTTGCAGCACCTTCCACACGTCGATGCCGCGCGCCACGGCCCGGCGCACCAGCGCGTCGATGTGGCCGAGCAGCAGCGAATCGGGGTGTTTGTCATCGGAGCAGAACATGATGTGGCCGGCGTGCTCGTGGAGCAAATCCACCAGCGCCTCGAAGTTGCGGGCCGCCGAGCCTTCCCGGATGAGAATGTGCATGCCGGCGGCCAGCTTGTCGAGGGCCTCGTCGGCGGTGAAGCACTCGTGGTCGGTGCTCAGGCCGGCGGCGGCGTAGCGGCGGGCGTCGTCGCCGCGCAGGCCGGGGGCGTGGCCGTCGGCGGGGCGGCCGTACTGCCGGGCCAGCGCGATTTTGCGCAGCACGTCCGCGTCGCCGTGGAGCACGCCGGGCCAGTTCATCATTTCGGCCAGGTAGCCGATTTCGGGCCGCTGAAACAGCTGCTCGATGTCGTCGGCGGTGATGGTGGCGCCGGCCGTTTCGAAGATGGTAGCCGGCACGCAGGAAGGCGCTCCGAAGCAGAAGTGAAACGGCGACTGGCGGGCGTTGTCGAGCATAAACTCCACGCCGGCCACGCCCAGCACGTTGCCAATTTCGTGCGGATCCGACACGGTGGCCACCGTGCCGTGCACCACCGCCAAGCGGGCAAACTCGGCCGGCACCAGCAGGGAGCTTTCCACGTGCACGTGGGCGTCGACGAAGCCCGGCAGGGCGTAGGGCAGGGCGTGGTCGGCTTCGGGGGCGGGTGCGTAGTCGATGCCAGCCACGCGGCCGGCGGCGACGCGGATGGTGGCCGGGCGCACCGAGCGGGCGGGAATGTCGACGACGTTGGCGCGCAGGGAAAATTCAGCGGACATAAAGCGGGAATGGGGAGCTAAAAGCAGGTACGGCCGCGTTAGAGCAGCCGGGCAAAGAAGGTTATCTTTGGCCTAAATTCCAGTTATCGGTGAAAAAGACGCTGACCCTGCTGCTCACGGTGCTCACGCTGGCCGCCTCGGTGCCCGGCCTCACCAGCTGCGCCCGCCGCACCCCCCAGCAGAAAAAAACCGCTTCCTATAAGCGCAAAGCCCGCGGCGGCCACGTGCCCTGCCCCTGCGACAGTCACTAAGACGGCCTAACCCGCCCGCGGACTTAATCTGCTGAGCCGGCGCCGCGCTGGATTGTAAGCTGCCGGGCTTGTTGTAAATTGCCAGGAACCGTCGGGCGCAACCGGCCCGCCGGGCGTTGTTATTACCGGTCTTTCGGGCGGCTCGGACGCAAGCTGCTCCGCACCTCTATTCCGCTTGCGCGTATGTCAACACCGCTACTTGCTCGCCTGCTCGGCCGCCCGGGGCTGCTGACGGCGCTTGCCCTGGCCCTGAGCACCTGCTGCCAGGCGCAGGTGGGGCTGCTGATCGGGGCGGCCACCGCTGCCTTCGACGACAAATTTTACCGGGCTGGCCCGGGCAGCTACCAGCTGAACGGGGCGCCCTGGCAGCCGCACGCGGAGCTGCGCGTGTCCAACTCCGGCATGGTCGTGGGCAAGGGCAAGGCCACGCAGCGCTACTGGCTCGATAAATTCAGTCAAGTGGTCATCAGCGCCGACTCCTTTGCGGTGGTCGGCAACGCGCGCATGGGCAAGGCCCTAAAGCCCGTCGACGGGCCGCTGCTGGGCCAGCGCGTGTGGCGGCAGCCGCAGGTGGAGCTGTTCGACTTCCGGGCCTTGGGCGGCCCGCTGCCCCTGCTGCGCTTCCCCGACCAAACGGCCCTGGTGCTGCCCCGCCGCTGCCGCGACTACTGCGACGTGATGCTGCTACTAGTGGGCGACCACCCCGCCCTGGCCGAGCAGCTGCGCCAAGGCGCTTTCGACGCGAGCCACACCCGCCAGATCCTGAGCACTTACCTGGCCTGGAAACCCGCTGGCTTCGATACCAAAGCTCTGTCGGCGGCCGCGCCGGCGGCTAAATAATCAGCCTGACCAGTCCTGCCCAACAGCCGTGCGAGGCGTTTTTCCTGCTTTTTTCACTCCCTCCCTTTATATGCGTCAAGTACTACGCCCCGTTCTATCCCTGTTGCTCGTGCTGGGCCTGAGCTCGGCCGCTCAAGCCCAAGTGGGCCTGATTATGGCCGCCGCCCGGCTCGGGGTGGCCGCTGCCACCTTGGCCGCCGCCGACCCGCAGTACAGCTGCAAAGGCCCCGGCAGCTACCAGCTGAATGCCGCGGAATGGCAGCCGGCTCCCATTCTGGTAACCAACGGCAACCTCACGGCCGGCAAAGGCAAAGAAGCCAAGCAGTTCGGCCTCGACGAAGTACGGCAGGTAGTGGTGCGCACCGATACGTTCGTGGTGGTGCGCAACGTGAAGTTTCCGGGTGCTAACGCCATTTCGGCGGCCCCCACGCTTGGCCGGCGCGTGTGGCGCCACGCGCAGGTGGAGCTGTTCAACTACTACGCGGCCGCCGGCGCCCTGCCCATGCTCCGTTTCCCCGACGGCAAGGTGCTGGTGCTGCCCCTCAAGCCCAAGGAGTACCGCGCCGCCATGCTCAAGCTCGTCGGCGACCAGCCCAAGCTGGCCGAGCAGCTGCGCGGCAACGAACTGGAGCCCGTGCACACCCGCCTGATCCTCGACACCTACCTGCGCTGGAAGCCCTCCGGCTTCGATACCACGGCCAGCTTCGCCGCCGGCAACGAACCCAGCAAGTAACTACCCTTCCGATGTCTATGCTAACGCGTAGCCTGCTGCTAGCCGCGGCCGCCGGGCTGCTGAGCCTGCCGGCCCTGGCCCAAGTGCCGGGCATGATGACCACCGTGCCCCGGCTCCACCTCGTGCGCAACCACCGCCCCGGCTCCTTTCAGCTCGCCGACGGCCGCTGGCAGGCCGCCGAGCTGTATTACGAAGGCGGCGAGTGGCTGAGCGTGCGCCAGCCCGGCGTGGACGGCCGGCGCGAGTACCTGCCCCAGGACGTGCCGCGCTTCGTCATCAAGGCCGATACCTTCGGCGTGGTGCAGGGCTACGGGCCGGCCGATCGACAGGGCGGGGCCGGGGTCTTTGGCCAGGAGCTCTACCGCACGCCCTACCACGCGCTGTTCAGCTACCGCGAAGCCGAGGGCGACAACATGAGCCTGACGCTTCTGCAGCCGCTGGGCGGCGCGGCGGTGAGCATTCCGCAGGGCCGCAAGAGCTTCACCAACGTCATGCTGCCGATTTTCGGTGACTGTCCGGAGGTGGCCGAGGGCATTCGGCGGGGCCGGTTCGGGCCTCAGCACGTCAAGCGCATGATGGCCCTGTATGCCCAGTGGAAGCGCACGGCCGGCGCGGCCGCCCCGCCCCGGGGCTGAGCCGGCGGCCGCTCCGACGGCCAACAATGCGGCGGCGGTGTTACCTTGGGGGCCACCCCGCCGCTTTTCGGCCTTTGCTTATGCCCGACGAACACCCCTTAGCCCACCTGCAGCAAGCCGCCGAAGCCGTGCGGCAGCAGCTGCAGGTCGATGACTTCAACGAGGCCGGCGTGCAGCGCCTGGCCGCGTTTATCGAGGAGCAGCGCCCCCTGCTCTCCCGCGACAACGTGCAGGGCGTGGTCCTGGCCCTGGGCGCGTTTTTGGGGCAGTGCCTGGTGCAGGCGTACCAGGGCGAGTGGGCCTCCGGGCCCGACGGCACCACCGGCGTCGGTTTCCTAGGCACGCGCTTCTTCAACCCCTTCTACCGCGTCATGCTGCAGTTCGATAACGGGCTGCAGGACTCGGTGGCCGATTTCTACGCTTCCATCCCGGCGCGGCTGGCCGAACCGCCGCCCAAGCGGAGCTGGATCTGAAGAAAACACGCAAGATTGAAATTGGACTTTCTTCAAAATATCTTATTTGATTCTCATAAAAAGCCCCGCGTGGGCTTTTTTTATTGCCTGTTCTCAGGCATCCTGGCTAAAATTTTGTAACTACGTAATCAACCCAGCCGGGGTTAGCCTTTCTTTCGTTCCTTCAATTTCTCCACCACCTATTGCCATGGAAGAGCTGCGCGCCGCCGCTGAAGCCGTTCGGCAACAACTCAACGTCCCCGCCTTTGACGAAGCCGCTGTGCGGGTCCTGACTGATTTTATTGAAACCCAGCGCGAAGCCCTGGGTTCTGTGGATAGGCCCAACGTTATCAACGCGTTAGGCTGCTTTCTGGGGGAGTGCATCATCCGCACCTTCGGCGGGAGCTGGCAGTCCAACCCGGCCGGGGTGATGGGTATCCAGCTCGGAGACCATACCTTTGTGCGGCCGTTCGAGCATGTGGACCGCCAATTGACGCACGGACTCACCGAATCGGTGGTCGGGTTTTACCAGTCGGTACCCGAGCGCCTGGCTTCGGCCCCGCCCGCCCGTCGGTTGACGTGGATTCCGCTGCCGCTTCCCGCGACGACGGCCCGCCGACCGCTCAATAGATGAAAAATATCGTCATAGCCATCGACGGCTACTCTTCCTGCGGCAAAAGCACCACGGCGAAGGCCGTTGCCGCCGAACTTGGCTATGCTTACATCGACACCGGGGCCATGTACCGCGGCGTCACCCTGTACTTGCTCGAGCACAACATCAGCTTCGAGGACTTGCCGCGGGTGGAGGAAGCCCTGCACCAGATGCAGATTACCTTCAAACGCAACCGCCGCTCCGGCCGCAATGAACTCTGCCTCGACGGCAGCATCCGCGAGGACGAAATCCGGCAAATGCGCATTTCCAACGCCGTGAGCGAGGTGTCGGTCATCCCGGCCGTGCGCCACGCGATGGTGCGCCAGCAGCAGCGCATGGCCCGCAAGCGCGGCGTGGTGATGGACGGCCGCGACATCGGCACCACCGTGTTTCCGGACGCGGAAGTGAAAATCTTCATGACTGCCGACGTGTACACCCGCGCCATGCGCCGCCAGGTAGAACTGGCCGCCAAGGGCGAGGAAGTGTCCCTGGACGACATTGTGCAGAACCTGCAGAAGCGCGACTACCTCGACTCGACCCGCGCCGAAAGTCCGCTGCGCCGCGCCGCCGACGCGGTGCTGCTCGACACCTCGCACATCACCCTCGACGAACAGGTGGATTTCGTGCTGGAGCGCGTGTCCTCGGTGCTCGTCGACGGGCTGCGCGCGGCCGAAAACGGCTAACCCCCGTGGGACTGTGGACGTGGTTAGCTGGACTGTTCGCGGGCAAACGGCCGGTCGGGCCGCGGCCAGTAAGCCCGCGGCCCCTACAACCAACAGTCGACGCAGCGGAGTACCGGGCCTGGCGCGAAGCCAACCGCCGACCGTACTGGCTGCCGCTGCTTCGCGAAGGGCAAACACCCGAAAACCCCAACCACTTCGGCGGTACTCCTGACCTAGCGCCGGACGAAACCTGGCCCCGCTGCACCTACTGCGGCGCGACGATGCCCCTGTTTCTGCAGCTCGACCTGGCCACGCTGCCTGCCGGCGCGCCCGGACGCGCGGAAGTAGGGGCGGAGTTGGTGCAGCTGTTCGGCTGTACCGACTGCGGAGCGCCGCTGTCCGAGGACGGCTCGGCCGTGGCGCGCCTGCTGCCGGCGCGGCCGCGGGCTATGGCCGCAATGTCCTTTGAGACCTGCCTGTTGCCGCCGCGCAGCATCGAGGGCTGGCAGGCCGGCAGCCAGCGGCCGGGCAGCTGGGAGTGGGATGAGGCCCGCGGCCTGTTGTCGGACGACGACGCAGACGACGAGGACTTTGTGGTACGCAACAACAAGGACGTGGACATGCTCGGCGGCTGGCCCAGCTGGGTGCAGTACCCCGACTATCCGCCGTGCCCGGTGTGCCAGCAGCCCATGCGGCTGCTATTGCAAATTGCGTCGAATCAAGGGCTGGATTTTATGTTCAGCGACGTGGGAACTGCGTATCTGTTGTATTGTTCTCATCATTCTGACCAGCTACACTTTTCCTGGCAGTCTACCTGAGCCGGCGCGGTGGTTGGCACCGGTCTTTTTCCGAACTTTGCAGCACATGAACGTCACCATCGATAAGAATTCCGGGTACTGTTTCGGCGTCGAGTACGCCATCCAGATGGCGGAGGACGAGTTGCAGGACTCGGCCGAGCTGTATTGCCTGGGCGACATCGTGCACAACCGCATGGAGGTGGAGCGCCTGCACCAGCAGGGCCTGCGCATCATCGACCGGGACCAGCTGCGCCAGCTGCACGACTGCAAGGTGCTGATCCGGGCCCACGGCGAGCCGCCGGAAACCTACCAGCTGGCCCTGCAAAACAACATTGAACTCATCGATGCCTCCTGCCCGGTGGTGCTCAAGCTGCAGAACCGCGTCAAGCACGCCTTCGATGCGACGACGCGCCAGGACGGGCAAATCGTCATCTACGGGCAGCCCGGCCACGCCGAGGTAGCGGGCCTGACGGGCCAGACCGGCAACCGCGCCATCATCGTGATGACCGAGCAGGACCTGGACCAGATTGACTTCCGCCGGCCGGTGACCTTGTTTAGCCAGACCACCAAGAGCACCGCGGGCTTTTACCGCATGAAGCAGCTCATCGAGGAGCGCATTGCCGCCGTCGAGGGCGACCTAGCCGCGTTTGACGCCAACGATTCTATCTGCCGGCAGGTGTCGAACCGGGAGCCGCAGCTGCGCAAATTCGCGGTGGAGCACGACGTCATCGTGTTCGTGAGCGGGCGCAAAAGCTCCAACGGCAAGGCCCTGTTTCAGGTGGTGAACCAAACCAACCCGCGCAGCTACTTCGTGGAAAACGAGCAGGAGCTGCTGGACGAATGGTTCGAAGGTGCCGCCTCGGTGGGCATTTGCGGCGCCACCAGCACGCCCATGTGGCTGATGCAGCGCGTGTCGGACCGCATCAGTGAAATTGGCGCGGCCGTGGCGCTGTAGCAAGCCTTGTAGCGCGAACCAGCGGCGGACGCGGGTACGCGCCGCTTCGCAGACTGTGGCTGCCGGCCGCGTGACGCGGTACCGATAACCGTTCAACGATGCGCGCGGCAGCGCTGCGCTATACATTCGCCTGGCTTCGGCCGGGCGTTTTTGCATGCGGACTATGATCAAAAAGATACTCGGCTATTTCCTGCGCGGCCTGCTGATTTTGGCGCCCATTGCGCTGACGACCTACATCCTCTTCGCCTTTTTCCACTGGCTCGACGCCATTTTTGACATCAACGGCGTGCCCGGCCTGGGCTTGGGCCTGATGGTGGTGCTGCTGACGGTGCTCGGCTTTATCGGCTCGCAGGTGCGGCCGTTCATCGTGCTCGGGGAGCGGATTCTGAACCGCCTGCCCGTGGTCAACATCCTCTACAGCAGCATCAAGGACATCTTCGATGCCCTGTTGGGCGAGGAACAGAAGTTCAACTGCCCGGTGCTGGTAAAGGTGTTTGCCGGCACGGAGTGCTACAAAATCGGTTTCGTGACCCACGACACCATGCAGGCCATGCACCGCCCCGACCTGACGGCCGTGTACTTCCCCGACTCCTACAACTTCTCGGGCGAGCTGCTGCTGGTACCCCGCGAAAACGTGACTTTCCTCGATCTGCCCAGCGCTCAGGTGATGAAGTTCGTGGTGTCGGGCGGCGTGGCGAAGCTGTAGAGGTTGCGTAGAAGTAGCTAAGCGAAAGACTAACCCGGAACGTCATGTCGAGCTTGTCGAGACATCTCGCGTGCTGACTTCAGATAGCAAAATCCTCGTTCAACGAGCAGATTACTGTCCAGCGGGATTCCTCGGCTGCGCTCGGAATGACGTGCTGTTTACCCCTATTTCATCCGACAGCGTACGCACCTAATCACCTAATCACCTAATCACCTACAGCATGTTCGTCGAATCGGGCCGTACCCGGCTGCATTACCAGGTGTATGGGCGCGGGCCGCTGCCGGTGCTGGCGTTTCACGGCTACGGGCAGAACGAAAGCCACTGGCGCCACGTGGCTGCCTTGCTGGGCGAGCGGGTGACGGTGTACGCCTTCGACTTGTTCTACCACGGCCGCAGCCGCCTGGCCAAGGCCGATGCGCCCATCCGCAAAAAGCGTCTGGCAGAGCTGCTGACGCAGTTTCTAATGGAGCAGGGCATCGATGCCTTCGGGCTAATGGCGTTCAGCATGGGCGCCAAGTTTGCCCTGACCCTGCTGGAAGCCTTGCCCGAGCGGGTGGCCCACCTCTGGCTGGTGGCGCCCGACGGCATCCGCACGCAGTTCTGGTATTCGCTGGCCACCTATCCGCCGTGGATGCGCGGGGTACTGGGCCGGGCCGTGCTGCGCCCCCAGCGTCTGCTCAACCTCATCGATGCCCTGGGCCAGCGCCGCCTCGTCGATACAGGACTGGTGCGGTTTGCCCAGTGGCAGCTCGACAGCCGCGAAAAGCGCCTGCGCGTGTACCGGAGCTGGACGGGCTTCCGACACCTCACCTTCGATACCCGGCGGCTGGCGCAGCTGCTGAACCGGCAGCCCACGTCCGTCACCTTTTTCCTGGGCAAGCACGACCGGGTGATTCCGCACGCCGGCCTGCGCGAGTTCATCGGCTCGTTGCGCCAGGCCCACACCGTGCTGCTCGACGCCGGCCACGGCGGCCTGCTCTACGACGTAGCCAGCTACCTGCGCCGCCACCCCGACGAGTTGCGCTGGGCCGCGTGAGCCCATTCCGCCAACGCGGCGTGGGTAGCAAAAGGACTCGTTCCGCCGTCATGGCGAGCGAAGCGCAGCAATCGTTCTTCTCGTGGCACCACGACCCACTAGCAGAAACCTAAAACGGCCCCGCCTGACACTGGAGTTACCGGTTTCGCGTGGGGCCGTTTTAGGTTGGTGGGTATGTCAGCGTTTCTGCTGCTAGCGGAACGATTGCCGCGCTTCGCTCGCCATGACTTCCAGTGCTACCGATACGGGGTGAACCGCGGCTTATTTCTCCGCCTGCCCGCTTAGCTCCTGCTCGTAGAGCCGGTAGGTGTCTTCGTCGAAAGCCACCAGGACGACCGTTTCGGGCAGCGCGTGGGCGGCCAGAAACGTCTGCACCGTGTGCACGGCAATGGCGGCGGCTTGGGCTTTGGGGTAGCCGTAGATGCCGGTGCTGATGCCGGGGAAGGCCACGCTGCGCAGCTCGTGCTCGGCGGCCAGCTGCAGGGAGTGGCGGTAGCAGTCGGCCAGCAGCTCCGGCTCGTGCTTATGCCCGCCGTTCCACACGGGCCCGACGGTATGGATGACGTGGCGCGCCGGCAGCCGCCCACCGGGGGTGATGACGGCCTGCCCGGTGGGTAGGCCCTTGCCGTAGTGCCCGGCCCGCAGGCGGCGGCACGCCTCCAGAATGGCCGGGCCGCCGGCGCGGTGAATGGCCCCGTCGACGCCCCCGCCGCCGAGCAATGAGGAGTTGGCGGCGTTGACGATGGCGTCGGTGTCGAGCCTGGTGATGTCGGCCTGGGCCAGCAGAATGCGGCCGAAGGCGCGGCGGGCGGAGTAGGGCAAAGGCATGAGGAAAGAAAAAGGCAGGTGAAGGGTAGCAAGTCGGCGCAAGACCGTTCGGCACGTTGCGCTTGCGCCGGGCCTGATTCAGCTTACGCGAGTTGGGCGGGCGTGATGCGGTCCGGCGCATTCCTCAGCATGGCAGCGCCTCCCCAGCTCCGCAATGAAGAGCAAAGCCGAGTGGAGCTGTTGCAGCTCATCGGGCTTATTAGACGGTTCGGCCCCGCAAGGTTGCCGTTCGGGCATGGTTTTGTTGGCGCCGCTGCGGGCCCCGCGTAAGTTTGACTCAACCTAACCGCCTGACCACCATGCAAACGCCCACGACCTCCGACTCCTACCTCTGGCGCCTCGCCCGCACCCGCGCCCACTTCAAAGGCCAACTGCTGCGCTACGTGTTGGTGTGCGCTCTGCTCTGGTCGATTTGGTACCTCACCGGTCACCACTACCACGGCGGCGGCATGCCCTGGCCGGCCTGGATAACGCTGTTCTGGGGCTTGGGCCTGGCTACCCGCGGCCTGACCTGCTACGGCCTCTGGGGCACCGAGTCGTGGACGGAGCGCGAATACCAAAACCTGGTGCGCGAGCAGCAAGCCCAGCAGCGCTAACCGCCGCCCCAATCCCAACCACCCTTAGCTCTTCTTCGCCATGCAACCCCTCGACCGTGACCCCCAACTCTGGCGCGTCGCCCGCGCCCGGGCCAAGTTCAAATCCCACCTCGTTACCTACCTGCTGGTCAACGCGCTGCTGTGGGCCATCTGGTACTTCACCGACGGCGCGGTGCACTACCGTCGCCACGGCTTCGACGTGCCCTGGCCGGTGTGGTCGACGCTGTTCTGGGGCCTGGGCGTGGCCGTTCAGGGCCTGAGCACCTACGGCTTCGTGAGCCAGCACAGCTGGTCGGAGCGCGAGTACCAACGCCTGCTGCGCGACCGAGACGCCGGCCGCCTGTAACCCCCGCCGCCCCAGGCGGCCCGCCCAACCGTACCCCGGCCCGTCGTTTTGCGCCCCCGTGCAAAACGACGGGCCGGGGTGTTAACGGGGCTACCCGCGGCGGTTTCCGGGCCGGCACCCGCGGCCGGCGGGGCAGTCTGAAAAAAATCCCCGGCCGGCTGCCGGCCCTCTGGCGGCCGTGCCCGTATTTTGCCCTTGTGAAAAAGGCTTCCACCCGCCGCCCTCCGAAGCGCATTGTCGGCCGCCGCGAGCTGGTCGACTTCCCGCAGTTTCAGCTGCTGGGCGTGGAAGCCAAGGTCGACACGGGCGCCTTTACCGGTGCCATCCACTGCTCCGACATTCACGTGGACACGCTGCCGGACGGGCGGCCCCTGCTCCGCGTGCTGCTGCTCGACGCCGACCACCCCGCCTTTCATGGGCGCGCGCTGCAGTTCGCCGAGTTTTCGCTGCGCGACATCCGCTCCTCCAACGGCGACGTGCAGGAGCGCTACGTCATTCGGGCGGTGATTCGGCTGTTCGGCGAAGACTACGAAACCGAGTTTTCGCTTTCCGACCGCTCCGACATGAAGTACCCCGTACTGATCGGGCGGCAGTTGCTGCGCCGCGCCCGGCTCGTGGTGGACGTGGCCCGCCGCAACCTCTCGTACCGCAGCCAGCACCGCCCCACGCCGGACTGAGCGCCGCGCCCGGTTATCTTCCTCCTCCCGTATCTTCTCCCTGCCCATATGAAGCTGGCGATTCTCTCGCGTGAGCCCTCCCTCTATTCCACCAAACGCCTGGTGGAGGCCGCCGAGCTGCGCGGCCACCAAGTCGAGGTCATCGACCACCTGCTCTGCAACTTGGTGCTCGAAAAAAGCACGCCCGGCATCATTTACGAAGGCCGCCGCCTCACCGATTTCGACGCCATCATCCCGCGCATTGGCGCCTCCGTCACGTTCTACGGCACGGCCGTGGTGCGCCAGTTCGAGATGATGAAGGTGCGCACGGCCGTCGACAGCCAGGCCATCGTGCGCTCCAGGGACAAGCTGCGCTCCATGCAGATTCTGGCTCGCGCCGGCGTGGGCATGCCCAAAACGGCCTTTACCAACTACTCCGACGAGGTGCCCGAAATGATCCGGCAGGTGGGCGGGGCCCCGGTCATCATCAAGCTGCTGGAGGGCACCCAGGGCCTGGGCGTGGTGCTGGCCGAGACGGAAAAAGCCGCTCAATCCGTTATCGAAGCCTTCCACAACCTCAAGGCCCGCATCATCGTGCAGGAGTTTATTGCCGAGAGCAAGGGCGCCGATCTGCGCGCCTTCGTGGTCAACGGCGAGGTGGTGGGCGCCATGAAGCGGCAGGGCAAGGAAGGCGAGTTCCGCTCGAACCTGCACCGCGGCGGCACCGGCAAGCTGGTCAAGCTCACCCGGGCCGAAAAAGCGGCCGCCTTGCTGGCCACCAAGGCCCTGGGCCTCGGCATTGCCGGCGTCGACATGCTACAGAGCAAGCGCGGGCCGCTGGTGCTGGAAGTGAATTCCTCGCCCGGCCTGGAGGGCATCGAAAAAGCCACCGGCCTCGACATTGCCGGCAAAATCATCGAATACACGGCCGAGCTGGCTTCCAAGAGGAAAACCAAGAAGAAGCCCAGCGCTAAGTCGGCTGCCAAGCTGCTGCCCGACACGCAGTCGGACGAGCAGCACCTGTAGGCCCGCGCGGGTTACGTCGGCAGCCGGCGGCGCATCAACGGGCAGGACCAACCGCTTGCCGTATGCGCCCGTTTGCCTGCTTCCGCTTTGTGCTTGGGCTGCTGCCCGTCCTGACCGGCTGCGACGACCTAGGCACTTTCGATACCTACCACTTCGTCAACGCTCCGGCGGGCCGCCGGCTGAACCTGGCGCGCCTGCTGGGCGAAGCGCCCACGCTGGTATCGGCCACCGATACCGTAGCACTGCGGGTACGTTTCGAGCGCGGCACGCGCACCAGCCTGGTGCTCGATGCCGGCAGCGGCGACACGCTGCTGCGCGGCTGGGTGACGCGCGACCGGGGCCTGTACTACTTCACCGCGCCGCTGCGCGACTCCACGTACTGGGTGCACGCCTGGCGCCACGCCCCCGGCACGGTGCAGGGCCTGCTGGACAACGCCGCCCAGATGCTCACCCTGCGGGCGGCGGCCGATGCGGGCCGGCTGCCCGCGGCCCTGGTGCAACCTGTGCTGCGCGCCGACACGCTGTTAACCAAGCGCCTGCGCTACGACGCGGCGTTGCTGCGGCCGGTGTTCCGGACCCTGGTCGACAGCTGCCGGAGCTACCGCCTCCAGCCGGTGGCGCAGAGGCCGGCTCCAGCGGCCCGCCCGGCCGCGCTGCTCGGCGAGGTGTACCCCAACCCGGCGCCCGCCGGCGGCTCGTGCAGCGTGCGCACCAACACCAGCGGCGAGGTGGGCTACGCCCTGCTGGACGCCCGCGGCCGGTGCCTGCGGCGCGGGCGGCAGCGCGGGACGCCGTTTGCCGTGCCGCTGAACGAGGTGCCGCCCGGCGTCTACGTGCTGCACCTCAGCGAGCAGCCCCGCGGCCGTACCACCAGCTGCCGCCTAGTGGTGGAATAAGGCCTGGCCGGCAAACTGCGGATTTATCGAGAACTTAAAGGCCGCCGAACCCCGCCGGGGCCGGCGGCTTTCCCGCTTTCTACCGCTCCGCCTTTGTCCGACACGCCTACCGTCCCGCACCACGGCCCCGCCGACTTCCTGCTCAACGGCCTCGTCATCCGCCCCGGCGAGCAGGTGCTCACCCGCCTGATCATCTCCAAGCTGCCCTCCGGCACCGTCATCGACGTGCCGGTGCACGTGTTCCGAAGCGCCGAGCCTGGCCCCACGGTGCTGCTGATGGCCGGCATGCACGGCGACGAGGTCAACGGCATCGAAACCATCCGGCGCATGATCCGGCGCGGGCAGCTGCAGCGGCCGCTGCGGGGCAGCATCATTGCCATTCCCATCCTGAACATCTACGGCTTCCTGAATTTCTCGCGCGAGGTGCCCGACGGCAAGGACGTGAACCGCTCGTTTCCCGGCTCCCCGCGCGGCTCGGTGGCCAGCCGGGTGGCCCACCGCTTCATGCGCGAAATCATGCCCCTGGTAGATTACGGCATTGATTTTCACACTGGCGGGGCGGCCCGCTCCAACCACCCGCAGGTGCGCTGCCTGCTCGGCGTCGATGCGGAAACCGACGCGCTGGCGGCCGCTTTTGCCGCACCCTTTACCCTGCACGCCGAGCTGCGGCCCGGCTCCCTGCGCGAAGCGGCCATGCGCCAGGGCCGCCGCATCATCGTGTACGAAACCGGGGAGTCGCTGCGGCTCGACGAACACGGAATCGAGCTGGCCTCGGCCGGCACCTTTCGGTTTCTGAAGCACCTGGGCATGCTGGCCGAGGCGCCCCCGCCCGCGCAGGCTACCGTGGTGTGCCGCCGCCACACTTGGTTGCGCGCCAAGTACTCCGGCCTGTTTCGTACCAGCCTCAAAACCGGGCAATTCCTAGAGAAAGGCCAGGAGTACGGCATCGTGGCCGACCCCTACGGCGAAATGGCCGTGCGCCTGGAGTCGCCCATCAGCGGCTACATCATCGGGCTGAACCATATGCCCGTTGTCAACCAGGGCGACGCGCTGCTGCACGTGGCCGTGGAGGTGAGCCCGGCTTAGGCCCCTGGCTGCGAAATAGGTGGGGGACGGTGGAGAAGCCCGGCCCCGCTAATAGTACGCCCTCCATCAGCGGCTTGCCGGGTTGCGCCGGTTCGCGCGCAACAGTCAGCTGCTGCCCGGCCGGGCCAACACCCTGAATCGATAACCGCTTTATTCCAGATGCTTATGACCAACAATTACCATCCCTTCAACGCAACGTGGGGCCCGACAAACCGCCGGTGGGTGCTGCTGAGCCTGCTGCTGGCGCTGCTCATGGCCGTCCCCGCCCGAGCGCAAGCCCCGGCCCCGGCCCTGCAGGTAGCGGCCGGGGGCGGCCATTCACTGAGCTTGCACGCCGACGGCACGCTCTGGGCCTGGGGCGACAACGCCATGGGCCAAGCCGGCACCGGACCCGTGGCCACGCAGCATTTCAGCCCCGTGCAGGTGGCCGCCGCGGCTAGCTGGCGCAGCATCAGCGCGGGCAACAGCCACACCGTAGCCATCCGCGCCGACGGCACGCTCTGGGCCTGGGGCGACAACTACGCGGGCCAGCTCGGCGACGGCACCACCACCAGCCGCTCGACGCCGGTGCAAATCGGGACGGCCGCGAACTGGCAAAGCGTCAGCGCGGGCGGTAGCTTTACGCTAGCTGTGCAACAGGACGGGACCTTGTGGGCCTGGGGGCAGAATACGGACGGGCAGCTGGGCGACGGCACGACCACCCGCCGCCTTGCCCCCGTGCAAATCGGGACGAGCGCGGCTTGGCGCAGCGTCAGCGCGGGCTACACCCATTCGCTGGCCGTGCGCACCGATGGCACGCTGTGGAGCTGGGGCTACAACGCCTTTGGCCAACTCGGCGACGGCACCACCACCGACCGGCCGACGCCGGCGCAGGTGGGCAGCGCCGCGAACTGGCAAGCGGCCAGCGCCGGCGGCACCCACTCCGTGGCCCTGCGCACCGACGGCTCGCTGTGGCTCTGGGGCAGCAACGGAAGCGGTCAGCTCGCCAACGCCACGCCGGCGGGGCAGTTGGTGCTGGTGCCGGTGCGCCTAGGCGGAACCACGTCGACCTGGCGCAGCGCCGCCGCTGGGGCCTTCTTCACCGTGGCCGTGCATACCAACGGCACGGTGTGGGACTGGGGCACTACCGGAGTGGCGTGGATGGGCACCCCGTTTGGCAACGCCTACGCGGCCGGGCAAATCGGCACGAATGCCACCTGGCAGAGCGTCAGTGCGGGCTACGCGCACGCCGTGGCCGTGCGCCAGGACGGCAGCGTGTGGGCCTGGGGCAGCAACTACAACGGGCAGATAGCGCGCACCGCCCGGTCGCAGTACGCTTCGTTTTCCCCGACGCAGGTCGGGACGGATACGAACTGGCAGCGCGCCAGCGCCGGCCAGCAGTACACCGCCGCCGTGCGCACCGATGGCACCTTGTGGACCTGGGGCAGCAACTTCTACGGGCAACTGGGCGGCCCCTCCACCACCGGGCTGCCCGGCCCGCAGCAAGTGGGCACAACGACCACATGGCAGCGCGCCGACGCGGGCCTGGGGCACGTCATGGCCCTGCAGCAAAGCGGCACGCTGTGGACTTGGGGGCGCAACTCGGACGGACAGCTTGCCGACGGCACCACCATCCAACGCGACACGCCCGCGCAGGTGGGCACCGCCACTTGGCAAAGCGCGAGCGGCAGCCCGAGCCACACCGTAGCCGTGCAGACCGATGGCACGTTGTGGGCCTGGGGCCGCAACACGGACGGGCAACTCGGCGACGGTACCACCACGCGACGCACCGCGCCGGTGCGCGTGGGCACGGCCGCTACCTGGCGCAGCGCCAGCGCGGGCTACACCCACACCGTGGCCGTGCGCACCGACGGCACCCTGTGGACCTGGGGCAGCAACACCGTCGGGCAGCTGGGCGACGGCACCACCATTTCGCGCAACAGCCCGGTGCAAATCGGCACCGGCGCCCAGTGGCAAAGCGCCAGTGCCAGCAAGGACTTCACCGTAGCCCTGCGCCAAGACGGCACCCTGTGGGCTTGGGGGCATAACCTGTACGGGCAACTCGGCGACGGCACCACCACTGCCCGCACTACCCCCGTGCAAATCGGCACGGCCACCACCTGGCAGAGCATCAGCACGGGCGAAACCTTTGCGCTGGCCCTGCGCCAAGACGGCACGCTCTGGGCTTGGGGCCGCAACAACTACGGGCAGTTGGGCGACGGCACGACGACCAACCAACCGAACCCCGTGCAAGTCGGGGTAGGCGCGGCGTGGCGTAGCGTCGGGGCGGGCACTACGCACACCGTGGCCGTACGCCAAGACGGCACGCTCTGGGCCTGGGGCGAAAACAACTACAGCCAGCTGGGGTACCCCGACGTGTTTGAGCAGCCGCAGCAGGTCTTGCCGAACACCCCGTTGGCCGCCGCGGCCGCCGTGGCCGAAGCGGGCTTTGCCGTGTACCCCACGCAGCTGGCGGCCGGGCAGCTATTGCACTACCAGCTCAGCCCCTCGGCCGCCCCCGGCGCCGAGCTGACGGTGTACTCGCTCACCGGCCGGCGCGTGGCCGCGCACCGGCTCCCGGCCGCCGCGGGCACCGTGGCGGTGGGGCAGTGGCCGGCCGGCTGGTACCTGGCCCGCCTGCGCTACCCCGACGGCCGCACCGCCACCAGCCGCCTGCTGATCCAATAACGCCCCCAGCGCAGCGCCCCGGCCAATACTGGTCGGGGCGCTGTTTATTACGGCACCTGGCCGGCCGTCAGTTCACCGGCTGCAGGTACTTGTTGAGGAAGTTCAGGGTCGACTCGTAAGCCCGCTGCTCGTTGGCGCGCTTGGCAAAGCCGTGGCCCTCGTCCTCGAACACCACGTACTCCACGGCCCCGCCCTTTTTCTTCACCGCCGCCACGATGTCGTCCGATTCAGGCCGGATGACGCGCGGGTCGTTGGCGCCTTGAATCACCAGCAAGGGCCGCTCAATCTTGTCGGCGTGAAACAGGGGCGAGGTGGCTTTCAGGCGCTCCAGCTCCGTGGTTGGGTCGCCAATTTCCTGGTACAGCGCCTGCCGCTGCGACTCCCAATAAGGCGGAATGCTCTGCAGGGTGCGCACCCAGTTCGAGACGCCGAAAATGTCGACGCCGGCCGCGAAGCGCTGCGGGGCGAAGGCCAGGGCCGCCAGCGTCATGTAGCCGCCGTAGGAGCCGCCCAAGATGGCCACCCGCGTGGTGTCGACGTAGCCCAGCGAGGCGAGGTACTTTTTGGCCGCCAGGCAGTCCCAGAGCGGTTCGCGGCCGTGCTTCCGGTCATCGGCGGCGAAAAACGTCTTGCCGTAGCCCGAGGAGCCGCGGTTGTTCACGCGCAAGACCACGTAGCCGTTGTTGGCCAAGTACTGGCTCAGCGCGTTGTACGTCGGCACCGACTGCCCGCCGGGGCCGCCGTGCACTTCCACCACCGCGGGCAGCTTCGCCTTGCCCGGCTTGGCGCCCAGCGGGGTGTAGAGCAGGGCCGGAATGTCCAATCCGTCGAAGCTTTTGTAGCGGATGGTTTTGGAATCGACCAGGTCGTCGGCGCTGATGGCGGGGTTGAGCGTCTGCGTCAGGCGGGTGGTGCGCCGGGTGGCGAAGTTGTAGACGTAGAGGTCCGAGGGCGACCGGTCGCCGTTGACGTAGTAGGCCAGCCGCATGTCGGAAGGGGAGAAGCTCACCCCGGTGATGGTGCCGCTGGGCGGGGCCGGCAGCTCCACCGGCCGCCCCGACACCGCGTCGTAGAGGCGGATGCTGGTGCGCCCGTCCTCGTTGAACATGGTAATGCGGTACTGCCCGGTGCGCGAAAAGTCGGTGTAAACCACGTCCCACTTGGCTTGCTCCACCGATTGGCGCGGGCCACCGGCCAGCGGGTAGCGCACCACGTAGTTGAACTCGCTGCCCTCGTCGGTGGTGGCGTAGAGGTACTGATTGCTCGGGTCGAAGGCCATCGGGTCGTTGCGCACGCTGCCCTGGTGGGAGCTCACCGACTTCAGCGCCTTGGTGGCCACGTTGTAGAGGTACACGTCCGAGTCGAGCGAGGTGGCCGATTTTTGCAGGGCCACCCACCGCTCGTCGTCCGACACGGCGGCGGGTTCGAAGCCCTGCTCGTTCCGAAACAGCAAGGTGCGCTGCAGGGAAGGCACCTCGTAGCGGTACACGTCCAAGTACTTCGGGTCGCGCTCATTCGTGAGTGCGTAAAACGCCTTGTTGTCGCGGCGCCAAGCCAGAAACTCGGCCCGCAGCTTGGGGCCCGGCGTCAGGTCGCGCTCCGCGCCGTCGGCCTCGCGCAAGTACAGGTGAAAGTTCTCGTCGCCGCCTTGGTCGTGGCGGTAGAGGATGCGGCCGTCGGGCAGGTAGCTGACGGCGTAGAAGCTTTCCTTGGTGGAGGTGCTCAGCGGCGTAGCCGGGCCGCCCTCCGCCGGCACGGTGTAGAGGTTGAACACGCCGGTTTGGTTCGAGGAAAACAGCACCTGCTCCTCGTCGGGCGAAAACGCCCGGCCGCTCAGGCGCGTGGTGCTCATGAATTGCTCGATGGTGTAGCGCTTGGGCGGCGCCGGGGCCGCGGCGCGCTTCTTTTGCTGGGCCGGGGCCGCCAGGGCCAGCAGCAATCCGCCGGCAGCCAGCAGGGAGGAGAGGTGTTTCATGGGGTCGGGGTTGTGGAAAAAAGGGGCTGGGATGGGGCGCGGCGGCGGTCGGGGAATGAGCCACCGCAGGCTTGAATTAATATAGAAAATATTGCCTATAGTTCAATCGACGGACGGCAAGCGGCCGGTGATACGGACGGAGCTGCGGATGAATGACGCGGCCGCCGCACACACCGGGCGTGCGCGACTCCGCCCGGTGTGGCTCTTGCGGGCTGTCTGGCACCTAATTCACCAATTCGGCGCATCTTTGCCGGATAAGGCCACGCTAGGTCCGTTTTGGCCGCGTTCTGTTCGCATGAAAAATTCCCCGCTTCAACTCGCCCTCAACGTCGTTCTGCTGCTCGCCGTCGGGGTGCTGTTCTATTTGCACTTCGCCAGCAAGCCCGCCGCCCCGGCCCCGGCTGCCGCCACCACGGCCACCCCGCCGCCCATGACCGCCCCCGACTCGGCCGCCCAAGAAGCCAACGAGGCTCCGGCCGCCGACGCCAAGCCCGCCGCGCCTGCCCCGGCCGCCGTGGAAGACAACGTGCGCAAAGTAGCCTACGTGGAATCGACCAAGCTGCTCGACAGCTACAAAGGGCTGCAGGACGCGCGCCGGGCCTTCGAGAAAAAAGCCGCCGTGTGGGAGCAGAAGCACCGCACCGCCGTGCAAAGCCTGCAAAACGCGGTGCAGAGCTACCAGAAAATGGCCCCGAGCATGACCGACGAGCAGCGCGCCACCGCCGAGGGCCGCCTGCAGCAGCAGGAGCAGCAAGTGGCCCAGCAGCAGCAACAGCTGCAACAGCAGGCCCAGCAGGAGGAAGCCAAGATGACCGAATCGGTGCTGACCAAGGTCAACAAGCTGCTGGAAGTCTACGGCAAGGAAAATAACTACGACCTGATCCTGGTGGCCGGCGGCGGCAGCATTGCCTACGCCCGCCAAGGCCTGAACATCACCGACATCGTGCTCAAGCGCCTAAACGCGGATTACGCCGCCGGCCGCAAATAACCCGCAATAAGCCGCGCGCCCCGCGCGTTCTGACCCCGCCGCCTGCATTCGGGCGGCGGGGTTTTATTTTTTCTGCTGATTATCCAACCAAACGGCCGCCAGTTGGCTCTTGCCGACAGAGGCGGCTTTGGCCGGCCAGCACCCGGTTTGCTGCGCGTTGCGGCGGACAACCGGGGGTAGCTGGCCGGGATTCTGCCTGCTTCCGCTCCCCCAATTTCCCCTTCTATGCATTCCTTTTTACGTGCTGGCGTGCTGGCGGCCGGGCTCGGCAGCGTGCCCGCCGCGGTGGCCGTAGCCCAACAGCCCGCCCCGGCCCGCGTCACCTTTAGCGGCTACGTGCGCGACGCCCAAACCGGCGAAAACCTCATCGGCGTGGCGGTGGTGCACCCGGCGTCGGGCCAGGGCACGGCCACCAACACCTACGGGTTTTTCTCGCTTACGCTGCCGGCCACCGGCGACACCACCCGCCTGCTGACCTCCTACCTGGGCTACCAGCGCCAGCTGCGCCCGGTGCGCCTCGACAAGAGCCAGCAGCTCGACATCCGCTTGCAGCCGGCCAGCAGCGAGCTGCAGGGGGTGGAAATCGTGGGCACGCGCGAGGAGCAGATTGCGCGCACCACCCGCATGGGCACCATGAACATCCCGATCAGCCAGATCAAGGCCGTGCCGGCGCTGTTCGGCGAACGGGACGTGCTGAAGGTGCTGCAGCTGCTGCCCGGCGTGCAGAGCGGGGGCGAGGGGCAGAACGGCCTCTACGTGCGCGGCGGCTCACCCGACCAGAACCTGATTCTGCTCGACGGCACGCCCGTCTACAACGCCTCCCACCTGTTCGGCTTCTTCTCGGTGTTCAACGCCGACGCGCTCAACAACGTGGAGCTGGTGAAGGGCGGCTTTCCGGCCCGCTACGGCGGCCGCCTCTCCTCGGTGCTCGACATGACCATGAAGGAGGGCAACATGCAGGAGTTTCACGGCGAGGGCGGCATCGGGCTGATTGCCTCCCGCGTGACGCTGGAAGGCCCCATCAAGAAAGACACAGCCTCCTTCATCATCTCGGCCCGCCGCACCTACATCGACGTGCTGGCTCGCCCGCTCATCAGCCTGGCCATGGCCTCCCAGGGCGTGCCGTCGGACGAGCGGCCCACCATCGGCTACTTTTTCCACGACCTGAACGCCAAGGTGAACTGGAAGCTCGGCCCACGCGACCGGCTGTACCTGAGCGCCTACACCGGCCGCGACAAGTTTTACGCCCGCATCAAGAGCAAGTACGGCGAGGAAGGGGAGTACTTCCGCGAGAAGGACGGGCTGGGCTGGGGCAACCTGACCTCGGCCCTGCGCTGGAACCACGTCATCAACAACCAGCTGTTCGTCAACACCCACCTCACGTTCAGCCGCTACCAGTTCGACGTGGGCATCGAGAACGAGCAGCGGCGCATCGACAACGGCACGCCGCGCACCGACAAATTCTCGCTGCTCTACCTCTCCAACATCCGCGACTGGACGCTGAAGTCGGACTTCGACTACGTGCCCTTGCCCGACCACTACATCCGCTTCGGCGGGCAGTACATCTGGCACCAGTTCCGGCCCGGCGCGGCCCAGGCAAAGTCGAACAACCCCGACGACAACATCAACTTTAAAATCGGCTCGCGCACCCAGGCCCAGGAAGCCAGCCTCTACGCCGAGGACGACTACAAGGTGACGGACCGGCTCAAGGTCAACGGCGGGTTGCGCCTCAACGGCTTTTTGGTGCGCGGCCAGCTGTACCCGTCCATCGAGCCGCGCGTGGCCGCCCGCTATTTGCTCACCGAGGACTGGTCGTTGAAAGCCTCCTACGCCCGCACCACGCAGTACATTCACCTGCTGGCCAACTCGGGCATCGGCCTGCCCACCGACCTGTGGGTGCCCGCCACGCCCAAGGTCAAGCCCCAAAAAGCCCAACAAGTGGCTCTGGGCGCGGCCCGCAACGTGCGCTTCCGGGACGCAGACTACGAGCTGAGCCTGGAAACCTACTACAAGCCCATGAAGCGGCTCATCGAGTACCGCGAGGGCGCCAGCTTCCTGGGCACCACCGATAGCAACTGGGAAGACAAAGTGACCAGCGGGCAAGGCTGGGCCTACGGGGCGGAGGTATTCGTGCAGAAGAAAACCGGCCGCACCACCGGCTGGGTGGGCTACACCCTGGCCTGGAGCCGCCGCCGCTTCTCTGAGCTGAACCAGGGCCGGATTTACCCCTACAAGTACGACCGGCGCCACGACGCGACGCTGGTGGTCATTCACCAATTGTCGCCCACGCTGCGGCTCTCGGGTACCTTCGTGTACGGCACCGGCAACGCCGTTACGCTCTCGCGCGGCACCTACACGCTCGGGCCGAACTTCGGCACCTTCGACGACTACGGCCCGCGCAACTCCTACCGCATGCGCGCCTACCAGCGCCTCGACCTGGATTTGAGCCAGACCAAGAAGAAGAAATGGGGCGAAATCGTAAACAGTTTCTCCGTCTACAACGCCTACAACCGCCACAACCCCTACTTCCTCTACTTCCAGCCGGGCTACGAAAACATGTTTACGGGGCAGATGCAAAAGCCGAGCTACCGCCAGATCAGCCTGTTTCCCATCCTGCCCTCCTTCAGCAAGAGCTTCCGCTTCTAGTCCGCATCTGCTATGCCCTTCCTTCAGCCCGATTTCCGGCGGAACCTGCTGCCCCTGGCGCTGCTGCCAGCCCTGCTCACCGCCTGCGACACGGCCATCGACGTACCCGAGCCCGCCCACACGCCCCGCGTGGCCATGGTCCTCACCCTCGACAACCTGGCCCCGGCCGACTCGCTCATGCGGGCCAGCTACCTCGGCCGCCAGCCCTTCGTGAGCCTGAGCCAGCGCCTCTACCTGCTGCACCCGCCCGAGGGCCGCGCCGACGCTACTATGGAAGTGCGCGACGCGGGCGGCGCGGTGGTGGAGCGCTACCGGCAGGTGGTAATGCCGCCGCCCTTCCCGGGCGCGCCGGACTACAACCAGGGCGTGTACCGGCCCACGCTGCGCTACCAGTTTCGGCCGGGCCAGACGTACACCGTGCGCACCGCGGTGCCGGGCACCGAGCCGGCCGAAAGTCAGCTGACCTTGCCCGTGCCCGTGCCCGTGGAGGTGACCAAAACGCCGCTGAGCAGCTCCGGTTCGGGCCAGAGCCGGGCCCGCCTGACCGTGGCCTTCGACGACCCGGCCGGCAGCAACGACTACTACCTCGTGACGGCCCAGGTGGTGGACGCCAGCGGGCAGCGGGTGGGCTATATCAACCTCAGCGACGAGGAAGGCTCGGGCCTGACCGTGCCCGCCTACCGCCTCTCGGATCCGCAGTCGGCCTACGAGCTGTACCCCTTCAGCGACGCCAACGTGAACGGGCAGCGCATCAGCTTCTCGGCCAACGTCTCGTACGGCAGCGGCTCCATCGGCGGGCGGCCGGCGCAGCTGCAGGTCACGCTCACCCGCCTCACCCGCGACCTGTACCTCTTCTACAACAGCTACGTGCAGTACAGCAACAACGACGGCAACCCCTTTGCCGAGCCCACCCCGCTGTACTCCAACGTGACGCCCGGCTTCGGCATCTTCGGCGGCGCCGCCGACAGCTGGGTGCGCCTGCCCCTGTAGGCCGGGTTCGACATTCGGCGGGCCCGGCATTAAACTTGCGAGGGGGTGTTGCGTCTAACTACGCAGAACCAACCCGCGCTCCGGCGCTTTGTCATATGCCTAATCTGTTGAAAACCTTCGTGCTGGCCGGAGCAGTGGCCGTCGGCAGCCTGCTGACCAGTTGCGTGTCTTCCGGCTACGTGGTGGGCCCGCCGCCCCCGCCCGTCATCGTGCGGCCGGCGCCGGTTATCGTCACGCCGCGGCCGTATTACCGCGCCCGGCCTTACTACCGCCCGGCGCCGCGCCCCTACTACGGCCCGCGCTACTACGGGCACGGCCACGGCCGCCGCTGGTAAGGCTCGGCCGCCCGTTTCGGGTAGGCTATTAAACGCACGAGGCCCCGCCGAATCATCCGGCGGGGCCTCGTGCGTTTGGGGCTGGCAAGCGGCGGGTTAGAAGCTGAAGCGCACGCTCACGGCCGCGTCCTGGAACACGGCGCTGTTGCCGCGGTACACGTCGAAGTACGGCTTGTAGTCGGCACTGATGACCAGCGGCAGGTCCGGAATTTTGTACTCCAGGCCGAGCACGAAGTCGGCGCCGAAGACGGGGTACACCTGGTCGTCGGTGTAATAAGCGTAGTAGTACCGGTCGTGCTTTTTGCGGCGGTACTCCACCAAGTAGTAGTAGCGGCCGCGGTAGGCGCCGGCGTGCAGGCCCGCGCCGAGGTACCACTGCAGATTTTTTACGTCGGGCAGAATGGTCCAGTGCTTTTCGAGCAGCAAGGTGAACCGGGCGCCGCGGCCGAGGTATTCAGTGGTGACGAGGCCTTCGACGGCCGCGCCCTTGCCGGGGTTGAAGAAGTGCTTCACCGTCAGGCCCGAGGCAAAGCCGCCCCCGCGCAGCCCGATGCCGGTGGTGTAGCCGGCGCTACCGCCCCCGCCGCCTTTGCTGCTACCACCGCCCTTGCTCCCGGACGACTTGCCGGACTTGGTGGTGGTTTTCTTGGTCTGCGCCGAAACTTGGCCTATTCCGAGGGCCAGCGTCAGTAGCAAGAGAAAGAGGAAAGACTTTTTCATGGATGAATGCAAAAAATGAGGCAGCAAGCTTGTTTTCGGAGTTGTCAGACGCCAAACTTACGGATTCAAGTGCAATTCAGGCCGAAGGCGAGATGCCCGCCTGAATTTCATCGGACAAATGCACGCGCACGCCGCCGCCGTCCTGGTAAGCGGCGTTGAGCATGGCCTGCGCCACGGCCTGCGCCGGCACGGCCCGGTAGCGCCGCAGCGGCCCGCGCAGCAGCGGGTTCACCAGCCGCAGCAGCACCGCCCCGATTTGTTCGCCCAGGCGCTTTTCGGGGCGCGGGCCCAGCAGCAGGGAAGGCCGGAAGATGTGCACGGCCCGAAACGGGGCTTGGCGCACGGCCGCTTCCATGTCGCCCTTCACGCGGTTGTAGTAGAAGGAGGAATGCGCATCGGCGCCCATGGCCGAGACGACCATGAACTGGGCGGCGAAGTTGGCGGCCGTCAGGGCGGCCAGCTTCACCACGTAGAGGTAATCGACCTGGTAAAACGCCTCTTTCGAGCCGGCCTGCCGCATGGTGGTACCCAAGCAGCAGAACACGTCGTCGGCAATGAGGCGCAGGCGGTGGTCTTCGAGGTGGGCGAAATCGACGGTGTGCTGCACCAGCAAGGGGTGCAGCAGCGGCAGCGGCCGGCGCCCCACGCTGATGACTTTGGCGTAGCGGCCGCAATTGAGCAGCAGCGGCAGCAGCTGGCTGCCCACCAGGCCGCTGGCGCCGGCAATGAGGGCGACTTTCTGGGGCCCGGGCGAAGTGGGGTCCATGTCTGGCAAACGGTCAGGGAAGAAGTTGACGGTTTCCCCAACGGGAGAAGCGCCCGAAAGTTTGGTTGAGCTGACTGGCCCCGGCGCAGCTCGGCCGCGGCCGAGCCGGCGCCTTACTCTTCGTCGTCGATGAGGCGCGTGCTGTCGGGGTGCAGCTCCACCTGCCCGCGGCGGTAGAGGGTGCCGAGGGCTTTCTTGAACACCTTTTTGCTCATGCCCACGCGGCGGTAAATTTCCTCCGGGTCGGTTTTGTCGGTCAGCGGGAGCGTGCCGCCAGCTTTGCGCAGAAACAGCACCAGCTCGTCGGCGGCGGCTAGGGCTTCGCCGTAGCCCTGGCGCTGCAGGCTCACGTCCACTTTGCCGTCTTCGCGCACCTGGCGCACGTAGCCGGTCAGCTGGTCGCCGATGCTGAGCGGGCGAAACACCTCGTTGCGGAACAGCAGGCCCTGGTAGCGCCCGTCGACGAGCACGGCGTAGCCCAGCTCGCTCTGGCCGGCCACCAGCAGCGGCACCGCGTCGCCGGGCTCCAGCAGCGGGTTGCGGTCGGTAAATTTCTCCCACTTGGCGGTGGTCACCAGGCGGTCGGAGGTTTCGTCGAGGTAGATGTAGACCAGCACCAAGTCGCCCACGTTCACGCGCTTGGGCTGGTTGCGCAGGGGCAGCAGCAGGTCTTTGGGCAGGCCCCAGTCGAGGAAGGCGCCCAGGGAGCTGGCGGACGTGACCTTGAGCACGGCAAACTCGTTGACCTTGGCCAGCGGCGTTTCGGTGGTGGCCACGAGGCGGTCCTCCGAGTCGCGGTACACGAAGGCGCGCAGCACGTCGCCTACGCGCACGCCGGCCGGCACGTAGCGGTCGGGCATGAGAATGTCGCCGTCGTCGCTGGTCAGGTAGATACCGAATTCGACGAAGCGGGCTACTTCCAGGTCGTTATAGTCGCCAAGGTTCATGGGCAGGGGAGGGGCAATTATCGAAGAGCAACGCGGCTCTGCGGCTTACGCCGTTGCAAAGGTGGGAGTTTGGGCGTTGAGGAGGGCGAGAGGCGGGGAGTTTATGGGAGAAACCCGTCAAAAAGGTCGTCCTGTCGAGCGCAGTCGAGACGTCTCGCGGGCTGATGTGGGATAGTGACGCAACGATTGATATTACTATCCAGCGAGATGTCTCGACAAGCTCGACATGACGTTCTTGTTAACTCACAACTTCACCATTTCACAACTTCACCACTGGCTTACAGCCCAGAGTCGTAGCGCACGATGCTGGGCTGGCCGAAGCTGAAGTCGTTGAAGCGGTAGATGGTGCGCGAGGTCTGGTACAAGCGGGTGCCGCGGCCGTCGTCGATGCCCTGGGGGTAGAAGCCGAACAGCAGCTGAATGGTGTTGATGGCCAGGTACTCGTTGCGCAGGCGCACGCCCATGCCGAAGCCGGTGTAGGGTTTGCCCTGGAAGGGCGAGGGGCGGCCGTTGGTGCTCAGCCAGGCCGCATCCACCCAGGCAATGCCGGCCACGCGGAAGCCCAGAAACGACACCGGCGTGAACACGTTGGCCTCGTAGTTGAGCACGAAGCGCGAGGTGCCGCGCAGAATGCCGTCGTCGCTCATGCCGCGCAGGCCCCGGTCGCCGGCAATGCTGAGCACCAGGTTGGGGGGCTGCCGGCCGATGCCGATAATGCTGCGGTTCCAGAAGAAGTGGCGCCACTGCCAGTTGCCGGTGTGGTAGAGGCGGGTGAAAGCCAGGATTTCGCTGGAAAAGGCGCCCTCCTGCCAGCCGCCGTAGCGGTAAAAGCGGCCGTACTCGCCGTTGACGTACAAGTAGCCGTGCAGGGGGTTGAAGCCGGCCAGGGCCACGCGCCCGGCGAAATAGGAGCGGCCGCCGGTGGGGTTCACGTCGTAGCCGCTGGTGAAGGTGAGCAGGGAGCCCGTGGGCACGTCCTCGGTGCGGCCGAAGCCGAAGAGGTAGCGGTCCTTGTAGTAGCGGCGCACGCTGTAGCCTAGGCTGAACAGGGCCGTGTTGCTGCTCTGAAACGTGGGGTCGGGGCGGCGGTAGTAGTCGGTGCGGATGGCGCGGGTGGCCACGATGACGCGCGCCGGGTTTTCGTAGCCCAAATCGTAGGAGCGGGGCTGGAAAGCGCGGCCCACCCAGGCGTCGGCCACGGTGTAGCCCATCGGGTCGAACTCCGGAATTGTGCCGTCCTCGGGGAAGGTGCGCTGAATGCCCTGGTTGAAGCGCGTCACGTTCAGGGCGTAGGCGTAGCGCGTGTTTACCGACACGAAGCCGCGGTACAAAGAGGCGCCGGCTTCCTCGTACTGCCACTGGTTGCGGTAGCGGGCCTGCACGCCCAGGTAGTTGCGCAGCGGCACGGTGTAGCTGCCCTCGTACTGCCAGCCCTGCGGGTTGGAGAGGCCGTAGTCGAGGCGGTTGCGGAAGTCGTGGCCGCGGGCCAGGAAGTTCTTGTCGCGCAGCGTGAGCAGGCCCGCGCCCACGTCGCGGATCTGCAAGCCGCCGCTGATGCTGAACACGTCCTTGGTGATGACCTTGATGTCGACGCTGTCCTTGGTAGAGGTTTTTTCGTTGACCACCACCCGCGCGTCGAGGATAAAGTTAGTCTGGCGCAGCAGACGCTCGGTTTCGGCCAAGGACTGGGGCTTCAGCTCCTCGCCGGGCCGAAACAGCAGCAGCTTGCGAATCTTGCGCCGGGCCGTCTTGATGTGCAGCGCGTTGCCGCCCTTTTCCAGGATGTTGCGCGGCACCCGGGTCGAGTCGTTGATGTTGAAGCCGAACGCGTCGAGCGTCTTCACGTCGACGCGGCGTACCACTTTGTAGTTGTGCCGGTCGTACTGCCGGTCGAGCAGGGTCGCGTCGAGGCCGCCCTGTTCCTCGCGGCGCTCGGTGAAGTTGAAGAGCACCGAAGCGGCCTTGCCCAGAATGGTTTTGCGCTTGGTGTAGGCCTTGAGTCCGCCGAGGAAGCGCTGCTGGTCGAAGCCCCGGCGCAGGGAGTCGACGGGCGCGGTGGCGGGGCGGCGCACGGTGTCGCGCACGGCGGGTTGCTGCTGGGCTACGGCCGCGCCGGCCGGGGCCAGGGCCAGCACCGGAACGAGTACGAATAGAAAGTAGCGCGGCAAACGGGTAAGCACAGGAATCAGACACCGCCCGGGCCCCGGGCGTTGCCAACGAAGATACGAAACGCCGCGCCGGGCGGGTTGCGTCGCGTATTAGGCTGAGGTTGTGTCTAAAAAAATTAGTCCCAAAAATTCTGGAACTGAGTTGCGCAATGAGGCGTTTTTCTGGTTCTTTACAACCCGAAGCGCAGCCCGCAGATGAACGAGCGAATCATAGAAAAGCTAAGCATTTTGGCCGACGCCGCCAAGTACGATGCCTCGTGTTCGAGCAGCGGCGGCAAGCGCAAAAACGAGAACAAAGGCTTGGGCAACGCCGAGGGCATGGGCATCTGCCACTCCTACACCGAGGACGGCCGCTGCGTCTCGTTGCTGAAGATTCTGCTCACCAACCACTGCATTTTTGACTGCGCCTACTGCGTCTCGCGCAAGTCCAACGACGTGAAGCGCGCCGCCTTCACGGTGGAGGAAGTGGTGGACCTGACCATGAACTTCTACCGCCGCAACTACATCGAGGGCCTGTTTTTGAGCAGCGGCATTTTCTCCTCGCCCGACTACACTATGGAGCGGCTGGTGCGCATCTGCAAAAAGCTGCGCACCGAGGAGAAGTTCAACGGCTACATCCACCTCAAAACCATTCCCGGCGCTTCGGAAGAGCTCATCAAGGAAGCCGGCCTCTACGCCGACCGCCTGAGCGTCAACATCGAGCTGCCCTCGGAGCTGAGCCTGACCACGCTGGCCCCCGAGAAAAACTACGAGGAGATTCTGACGCCCATGAGTCAGATTCAGCAGAACGTGGCCCAGAACCGCGAGGAGCGGGAGCTGTTCAAGAAAGCCCCGCAGTTTGCCCCCGCCGGCCAGACTACCCAGCTCGTCGTCGGCGCCTCCCCCGAAACCGACCACCAGATCATCCAGCTCGCCGACGGCCTCTATAAAGGCTACGGCCTCAAGCGCGTGTACTACTCCGGCTACGTGCCCGTGTCGGGTGACCAGCGCCTGCCCCAGGTGGTGCAGCCCCCGCTGATGCGCGAGCACCGCCTCTACCAGTCCGACTGGCTGATGCGCTTCTACGGCTTCGACGCCAACGAAATCCTCGACCCGGCGCACCCCCACCTCGACCTGGAAATCGACCCCAAGCTGGCCTGGGCCCTGCGCCACCGTCACGTGTTTCCCGTCGATGTGAATACGGCCGACTACGAGCTGATTCTGCGCGTGCCGGGCATCGGCATGAAGTCGGCCAAGCGCATCGTGGCCGCCCGCCGCTTCGCCCCGCTCACCCTCGACCACCTGCACAAGTTCGGCGTGGTGCTGCGCCGGGCGCGCTACTTTATCACCTGCCGCGGCATGGCCCTGGAAAAGCGCGAGTACGACGAGCAGACCGTGCGCCGCAAAATCCTCTACGGCGACGGGCAAACCCGCTCGGCCCTGGTCAAGCGCCAGCTCGACCTCTTCGCGCCGGAGCCCACCATCGTCACCGCCCCCGACCTCGTTTCGCCCCAGCTCGACCTATTCCGCCAAGCGGGCTAAGCGCCGCTCAACCCTAGCCTCCTCTCTTCTCTCAACACTGCCATGACTATTCTCGACCACCAGCAACCCGCGCTGCCCCTGGGCCCCACGCTCGACGAAGCCGACAAAGTGGCCCGGATGGCCTGCTGCTGCAAGCTCTCGGAGCTGCTGCCCATCGTGCGCCAGCAGCTGCAGGAGCGCCGCGCGCAGCTGGCCGCCCAGCAGCGCCCCGCCGAAGCTGCGTAATACATTCGTAGCCGCCCAGTTGTATCGATCTGGCCTACGGGTAGCGTATAGGGCGGATGCTTTATTCCCTCGAAGACCATTACGTCGAAACCAACGGCCTGCGCCTGCACGTGGTGCAGTGCGGCCCGCTTGATGGCCCGCTGGTCGTGCTGCTGCACGGCTTTCCGGAGTTCTGGTACGGGTGGCACCGGCAGATTCCGGCGCTGGCCGCGGCCGGCTACCGCGTGTGGGCCCCCGACCAGCGCGGCTACAACCTCTCGGATAAGCCGCGGGCAGTCAACGCCTACGCCGTCGAGGAGCTGGTGGCCGACGTCATCGGGCTGCTGGACGCGGCGGGCCGGGAGCAGGCCTGCGTGGTCGGCCACGACTGGGGCGGCATTGTGGCCTGGCACTTGGCGGCGCGTCACCCCGCGCGGCTGCGGCGGGTGGCTATTCTGAACGTGCCCCACCCCACGGTATTCGGCCGCACGCTGCGGCGCAGTGGTCGGCAGCGGCGCAAAAGCTGGTACGCTCTCTTTTTTCAGCTTCCCTGGCTGCCCGAGCAGCTGGCCCGGCTGCGCAACTGGTGGGCCGGCCGCAAAAGCCTGACCAGCACCAGCCGCCGCGGCACCTTCTCCGCCGACGATTTGCGCCGCTACCGCCTGGCCTGGAGCCAGCCCGGCGCCATGCGCAGCATGATCAACTGGTACCGAGCCGCCGCCCGCCGGGGCCGTAGCAGCACGCAGCTCGGCCGCATCACGGTGCCGCTGCAGCTCATCTGGGGACGCCGCGACGCGTTTTTGGAAGCCCGCATGGCCGAGGAAAGCCAGAAATACTGCGACCAGGGCTGGCTGACGTACTTCGACAAAGCCACGCACTGGGTGCAGCACGAAGAAGGCACCCGCGTCAACGAGTTGCTGCTGGAGTTTTTCGCGGAGGCTGGGCAAGGGCGTGGAAACTTCGAGGCGTAGCAGTTGCCGCGTATAGCTTGCCGCTGACTAAGCGTTGTTGAGGCACGGATTGATCGAATATTGATGCGTTTTGGGTTAAAAATCAATGGATTTAAGCGCAGTAAGCTGGAGCGTATACCGCCCGCTTTTTGTTAGTCTATCAGCCCAGGCGACTGGGTAGCTCCGCCGCTTGGAACTGGCTCCAGCCTTATCTTTTGCTTGTCTCTCTCGTTGAAAAAGCCGCGCATTACTTCCTTACAACGCCGGGCGCCGGGGCTGCCGGCCCGGCCGGCCGTCACCTCGCTGCGGCCTGGCGGGGCGCTGCCGCCGAGCTTCGACGCGGCCGCCCGCTTCACCTACGACGGCTCCTTCGATGGGCTGCTGACGGTGCTGCTCACCTGCTGGCAGACGCGCCGCTGGCCCGAGGCCATTGCGCTGGAAGGTGCCGCGCAGGGCGGTTTGTTCAGCGAAACGCACTTCGTGCCCACCGACGAAGCCCAGGCCCGGCGCGTGTGGGAGGGCCTGCTCAAGCACATGCCGGCCGAAGCGCGCACCAACCTTTACAAAACCTTCCTCTCGGAGCGCCCCGACCGGGAGTTGCTCATCTTCCGCTACGTGCAGCTGGCCATAGCGGCCGGCGGGCAGGACATCAGCGAGCATTTCGCCGACGACACCGTGCGCACGGTGGCCGAAATCAACAAGCAGCTGTTTCGCGAAAAGCACCGCATGGAGGCCTTTGTGCGCTTCGAGCGGACCCAGGATGGGCTGTTTCACGCCAGCATCGAGCCCGACTTCGACGTGCTGCCGCTCATTGCCGAGCACTTCACCAAGCGCTACGCCGACCAGCGTTGGCTGATTTTCGACCGGCGGCGCCGCTACGGCCTTTACTACGACCTGCAGCGCACCGACGTGGTCAGCTTCGATGCGGCCGTGGACGCGGTGGCCAGCGACACCTCGGCCGTATCCGCCGCCGTGCTCGACGAGCGGGAGCCGCTGTTTCAGGTGCTCTGGCAGGCGTATTTCGACCACGTCAACATCCCCGAGCGCAAAAACGTGAAGCTGCACCGCCGCCACATGCCCAAGCGCTACTGGCGCTACCTCACCGAAAAGCAGCCCCGGGAACGGCAGTTTCGGCCCATTGCCAACAAGAACGGCGCCGCCCAGGGCTGAAGCGGGGCTGGACGTGCGGCGGGTTACGCGGCGCCCATGCGGCCGGTGGCCGCCGCGTAACCATCGAAACGCGCTATTTTCGCGGCTGATAAACGCGTAGGCGCTTCGATATGAGCAGCAGCATTCTGGTTTTTGGCGCCTCCGGGCAATTGGGGCAATGCTTGGCGCAGGTGGCGGCCGAGCGGAACATGACGGACCGCTTGGTCATGCTGGCCGAAGAGCAGGCCAACATCCTGAACCCCGACGGCCTGCGGGCCGCGTTCGAGCAGCACCAGCCGCAATACTGCATCAACTGCGCCGCTTATACGGCCGTCGACAAGGCCGAGGACGAGCTGGAGCTGGCCCGCCGCGTGAACCGCGACGGCGTGGAAAACCTGGCCCGGCTGTGCGCCGAGTTTGGTGCCACGCTGCTGCACGTCTCCACCGATTTCGTGTTTGCCGGCTCGGGCAACCAGCCCCTGCTCGAAACCGACGAAGCCGCGCCCATCAGCGCCTACGGCCTGACCAAGCTGGAAGGCGAGCAGGTGATTCCGGCCCATACGGACAAGTATTTCATTCTGCGAACCAGCTGGTTGTACTCCGAATTCGCCGGCAACTTCGTGAAGACCATGCTGCGCTTCGGCCGTGAGCGGGACGAAATGCGCGTCATCTGGGACCAGACGGGCACGCCCACCTACGCCATCGACCTGGCCACGGTGCTGCTGCACCTCATCGAAACGAACAACGCCAACTACGGCCTCTACCACTACAGCAACGAGGGCGTGACCTCGTGGTACGACTTCGCGGTGGCCATTTTCGAGCTGGCCGGGCTGCCCACGCGCGTAGTGCCCATCCGCACCGCCGAGTACCCGACCAAAGCCACGCGCCCACCTTACTCCGTGCTCGACAAGAGCAAGGCGAAAAGCCAGCTCGGTATCAGCATTCCGCACTGGCGCGTGAGCCTGCAGGCCTGCATGCGCCGCTTGAACCAGGAAGCCTGAGGCGGGAATAAAAGCCCGTCATCCTGAGCAGAGCGAAGGACCTTTCTCGAACCCCTGCACCGCCGCTGCCTACAACGTGCCGGCGCTAATCGGGACAACGACAACAAGCGCAGCCACCACACCCGAACGATTGGCGTTGGTGGCTGCGCTTCTTGGTCGGTGCAGGGTTGGAGGAAGGTCCTTCGCTGCGCTCAGGATGACGGGCTTATTTCCTTCTTATTCCTCTTTCGTTCGGCCGTAAAACCGGCTGGCCAAAAAGGCCAGGGCCACAAAGCCCAGGCCGGCGGCGCACACGCCGGGCCAGCGGCCGTGCGTCCAGGCCCAGCCGCCTACCAAGGAGCCCAGGGCCCCGCCGATGAAATAGGCCGTCATGTAGACGGTGTTGAGGCGGCTGCGGGCTTCGGGAATCAGGGCGAAGATGCGCGTCTGGTTGGCAATGTGGGTGGCCTGTACGCCCACGTCGAGCAGAATGACGCCCACCACCAGCGCGGCCAGGGCGGTGCTGCCCAAAAACAGGATGCCGTAGGCCAGTACCGCCAGCCCCACGCCGATGCGAATGGCGAAGTCGGAGCCGCGGGTATCGGCGGTGCGGCCGGCCAGGGGCGCGGCCAGGGCCCCGGCGGCCCCGATCAGGCCGAAAAAGCCCGCCACGTCGGCGCCGTAGTGGTAGGGCGGACCTTCGAGCAGGAAGACCAGCGTGGTCCAAAACACGCTGAAGCCGGCGAACATGAAGCCGCCGATCAGCGCGGAGCGGCGCAGCAGCGGCAGGGTGCGGGCCAGCGTGAACAGCGAAGACATCAGCGAGGCGTAGGAGCCGCTGAAGGCGGGCCGGTCGCGGGGCAGGCGCCAGGCCAGCACGCCGCCGAGCAGCACCATCACGGCCGCGCCGCCCCCGAACACCGTGCGCCAGCCCAGGTGTGCCCCCACGTAGCCGCTGACGGTGCGCGAGAGCAGAATGCCGATCAGCAAGCCGCTCATGATCTGGCCCACAATGCGGCCGCGGTCTTCGGCGGGGGCGAGGTGCGCGGCCATGGGAAGCAGCAGCTGCGGCACGGCCGAGCACACGCCGATGAGCAGGCTGGCCCCGAGCAGCACCCCGAACGAGGGCGCCCAAGCCGCCGCGGCCATGCACACGGCCGCACCGAGCTGCATCACCAGGATGAGGCCTTTGCGTTCGAGCTTGTCGCCGAGGGGCACCACCAGCAGCATGCACAGCGTGTAGCCCACCTGCGTGACGGTGGCCACCAAGCTGGCCTGGCTTTCGGTTTTGCCGAAGGTGCGCCCGATTTCGCCCAGCAGAGGCTGGTTGTAGTAGATGTTGGCCACCACCAGGGCGCAGGTCAGCGACATTAGCCAGACCAAGGCGGGCGGCAGGGTAGGGGAAGCGTGAGAGGTTTCGTCGGCCATGAAAATTGCCCGTACAGGGCAAGCAGTGCGTACGGCAAAACCGGCCGACAGGCCAATGGTTGTCGGACTTTACACGAAGCGAACAGAAGCGTTTGCGTCAGCGGGTGATGCGGTTCAGACGCAGGGTGCCGCGGAACGAGGTCCGGTATTGGTTGCGCACTTCGTACATGATGAGGCCTTCGCGTGGATTCCAGTAGGATTTGTCGCCGTCGGGGTGTTGCATGATATAAACCTTGAACTTTCCCATCGGCACGGTCAGGGTCGTGTCCGTGTTGATGACGTAGTTACGGCCTCTGATATGACTGCCGCAGTAATACGTTGGCAACTCCTGATAGAGAAAGGGGGATTTAGGCGCGTAAATGTTCTCTGTCAGGCTAAAGCAGGAACCGAAGCCGCAACTGCTGCATATCTGTTCGTAAAGGGCGTTGGATTTGACGACCACATCGATGTCGTTGATTTCCCCGAAAAGAGGCGTGAGACTACCACTACTATTATTTGGCGCATGCTCCCGAATGCGGTAGTCATCATCATCGCGGTTTATTTCCAGGTAGCGGCAGTCACGGATGGTATCCTGGAGGCCGTAAAAATCATAATACAGTCGGTTGCCGCCCCTGACCCACCCGAACGGCTTGTGGCTGCCGTCCTTGTTGCAAGCCGCGCAGCCAAACAGCAGAGCCATGGTGCAGAGTTGGGCGGTGAGCCCAGTTAATGTATTGACGGGCATATGGGTAGGAGTAAAGTCGTAACTAGAAATCCATATTACGCCCAACGCAATATCCCCTCATGCCAAAAGATGGCCCTAATGGACTTTATCAGCTGGAGCGGGTAGATTCGAAAGACTGTTGATAACCCGCGGGCAACCCTTGTCCGCCCGGTTGCATCTGAGCCGTTCAGACGCTCTTATCCGAACGGCTTATGCAGTATTCCAAACTCAACAACCTCGCCGGCGGGCTCGTTTTTGCCGCCGCTCTGGCCACGTATTGCCTGACCCTGGAGCCCACGGTGAGCTTCTGGGACTGCGGCGAGTTCATTGCCAGCGCCGACAAGCTGCAAGTGCCGCACCCGCCCGGCGCGCCTACCTTTCTGCTGCTGGGGCGCTTGGCAAGCTTGCTGAGCTTCGGCGAGGCCAGCCGGGTGGCGGTGCTCGTCAATCTGCTCTCGGCCCTGAGCAGCGCCTGCACCGTGCTGCTGCTGTTCTGGAGCATCACCCTGCTGGCCCGCAAGCTGGTGCTGGGGGCCGCCACCCCGGCCGCCGAGCCCGACGACAGCCAAGCCGCGCTGATTTTGAGCAGCGGCGCCGTGGGCGCGCTGGCCTTTGCCTTTTCCGACTCGTTCTGGTTCAACGCCGTAGAGGCCGAGGTATACGCCCTGTCGAGCCTGGGCACGGCGCTGGTCTTGTGGCTGATGCTGAAGTGGGAACACCGCGCCGACGCGCCCGACGCCGACAAATGGCTGGTGCTGATTGCCTACGTCATCGGTCTGAGCATCGGGGTGCACCTGCTGAACCTGCTGGCCCTGCCCGCGCTGGGGCTGATCTACTACTTCCGCCGCACGGCCGCGCCCACCACGCGCGGCCTGCTGCTGACGCTGGCCGGCAGTGGCGCCGCCGTGCTGACCATCCTGCTGGGCGTCATTCCGGGCCTGCCTTCGGTGGCGGGGGCGCTGGAAATCTTCTGCGTGAATGCGCTGAGGCTGCCTTACAACGCCGGCGTGGTGCTGTTCGGGCTGCTGCTAGCCGGCGGACTGGCGTACGGGCTGCGCGCGGCCGCGCGGCAGCAGCAACGGCTGCTGTACACCAGCCTGCTCAGCCTCGTGTTCGTGCTGATCGGCTACTCCACCTATCTCATCGTGCCCATCCGCTCGGGCTTCAACCCGCTCATCGACGAAAACAACCCCGAGGACGTGTTGTCGTTTGTGAGCTACCTCAAGCGCGAGCAGTACGGGGACCGGCCCCTGCTCTACGGCCCGCAGTTCAACGCCCAGCCGGTGGTCCAAACGGACGGCGCCCCGCGCTACGAGCGCCGCAACGGCCGCTACGAAGTGGTGGAGCAGAAGCTGGTGAGCGAGTACGCCGCCGCGGACAAGATGCTGCTGCCCCGCCTCTACAGCCAGCAGCCCGGCCACCTGCGCGAGTACCAGAAGTGGACCAACGTGCAGCCCGAGCAGCGGCCCAGCATGGCCGACAACCTCGGTTTCCTCGTGCGCTACCAGCTCGGTCACATGTACTGGCGCTACTTTCTCTGGAATTTCGTCGGGCGCGACGCCGATGTGCAACAGGCCGGCGTGCTCTGGCCCACCGAGACGAAAAGCGGGCTGCCCGCCGGGCTGGCCGACAACCGCGCCCGCAACAACTACTTCGCCCTGCCGCTGCTGCTGGGCTTGGCGGGCCTGGTCTTCCAGCTGCGCCGCGACGGGCGCAATGCCGCCGTGGTGGGCCTGCTTTTCGCGCTGACGGGTGTGGCCATCGTGCTCTACCTGAACCAGCCGCCGCTGGAGCCGCGCGAGCGGGATTACACCTTCGTCGGCTCGTTTTACGCCTTTGCCATCTGGATTGGCCTCGGCGTGCTGGGCCTGCACGCGGCCCTGCGCGCCGTGCTGCGGCAAGAGCAGCTGCGCGTGGCTACTGTCGCGGCGCTGGGCCTCGCTGTGCCCGTGCTCATGGCCACCGAGGGCTGGGACGACCACAACCGCTCGGAGCGCACGTTGGCGCTGGATTGGGCGCACAACCTGCTCAACAGCGTGGCCCCGAACGCGCTGCTCGTCACCGCCGGCGACAACGACACCTTCCCGCTCTGGTACGCCCAGCAGGTCGAGGGCATCCGCCCCGACGTGCGCATTGCCGTGTCGCCGTACCTGAACACCGATTGGTACATCGACCAGCTGCAGCAGCGCATGGGCCCCTCGGCCGCGCTGCCCATGACGCTGCGCCACCCCGATTACACCCAGGGCACCAACGACTACCTGCCGCTGGTGACCAACCCCGCCGTGGCGGCCGTCGACGCCCGGCAGTTTGTGCAATTGGTGAAGCAAAACTCGCCGCTGCTGCAGGTACAAACGCAGAGCGGCCGCACGCTGCTCTCGTACCCCACGCGCCAGTTCTACCTTGATGTCGACACCGCCGCCGTGCGCCGCGCCGGCCTCGTGCCCGCCGAGCGCCGCGGGCAGCTCACGGCCCGCATGCAGTGGCAGGCCGGCGCCGGGGGCTATCTGGAGAAAAAAGAGCTGGCCTTGCTCGACATCCTGGCCCAGAACAACTGGCAGCGGCCAGTGTATTTCTCGGCTTACATGTCGCCGAGCGAATACGCCGGGCTGGAGCCCTACCTGCAGCTCGAAGGCCTAGCCTACCGCGTGCTGCCGCTGCAAAACCCCGCGCCCCAGGCCGAGCAGCGCGGCGAAATCGGCTACGTGGCCCGCGAGCTGCTCTTCGACTCGCTGATGCGCAAATTCACCTACCGCAACCTAGCCAACCCGCGCGTGTACTACGACGAGTCGCAGCGCCGCGTGGTGGGGGCCTACCGGGAAGAGTTTGCCCGCCTCGCCCAGGCTTATTACCACGACGGCAACCTCGCCAAGGCCAAGCAGGTGGTGGACCGCTGCCTGCGCGTGATGCCCGACGACACCGTGCCCTTCGACTACAACACGGCCGACCTCGTGGCCCCGCTGGCGGCTGCCGGCGAAGCCCCGCGGGCCCAGCGCCTGATGGATATGCTCACCAACCGCGCCCAGCAGAATCTGGCTTATTACCGCTCGCACGAGCCGGCCTTGTTCGAGCGCGAAATCCAGGTGAATGCGGTTATGCTCAGCCGCCTCTACCAAGCCGCCGCCGATACGAACGACACTGCCCGGGCCCAGCGCATTGTGGGTCTGTTGGAGCAGTACGTGCCGCGGTCGTAAGGCCGAACCCGGGGCGGGGGCACTGTTGCACTTGCGCCGCGGCCGAACCAGTACTAAACCAGGGTTCCTCCCGGGCACCTGCTGCAAACCTTGTAGCAGGTGCCCGGGAGAAACCCTCGCTCGTTGCGGTCGGCGACAGGCTTGGTAGTGCGGGGCCACGAATAGCTGGCGGGGAAGAAGTGGTGCACGTCACCAAAACCGGCTATTTACGTTTGCCTGTAGCATGAGCCGAGGATTTGTAAAAGAAGACGATTCGCAGGCGCCGCCCATTATTCCGCCGCGGGCCGCCCTGCCGCCGAACACGCCCAACTACGTCACGCCCCGCGGGCTGGAGCAGCTGCGCGAGGAGCTGACGGCCCTGGAAGCTACCCGCAGCCAGGCCGAAGCCGACCGCGCCAACGACACCGACCGCACCCGGCAGCTGGGCGTGCTCAACGGCCAGCTCAGCCAGCTCACCGCTCGCATTGCCAGCGCCCGCGTGGTCGACCCGCGCCAGCAGCCCGCCAACGAAGTTCGCTTCGGCGCCACCGTCGCGCTGCGGCCGGTGCCGGTGGGCGGCGCGAAGCCTGCGGCCGAGCGGCGCTTCACCATCGTGGGCGTCGATGAAGCCTCGGTGGCCGAGGGCAAGGTGGCGTTTGTGGCGCCCATTGCCCGGGCCGTGCTCGGGGCCAAGCTGGGGCAGCAAGTCAAGCTGCGCCTCGGCCCGAAGGAGGAGATAGTCGAAGTGGCCGGCATTAGCTACGACGCGGGCTAGAGCCGCTACGGTCGGCGGCCGGGTCGATGTTCGCGCCGTAGCTTTGCCGCGTGACCGTCCAACCCGGCCACCCCGTTCCGGCTCCATGATTGTTTACAAATCCGCCGACTGGTGGGAGGCATTTCGCCACCTGCGCAAGTCGCCCATTATTCAGAAACTGCTCCAGCGCGTGCTGCTGCTGGGGCTCTACAGCAGCGCCGTGGCCGTCGTCGGCTACCCGCTGAGCCACCTGAAGGTCACCATCGACCCGCAGTATTTCTCGCTGCTGGGCATTCTGCTGAGCTTGCTGCTGGCCTTTCGCACCAACTCCGCCTACGACCGGTTTTGGGAAGGCCGCCGGGTGTGGGGGCAGCTCACCAACAACTGCCGCAACCTGGCCGTGCTCCTGCACGCCCGCCTGCCCACCCAGGACCTGAGCCACCGCTACCACCTGGCCAAGTTGCTCTCCAACTTCCCCATTGCGCTGGAAGGCCACCTGCGCGAGGGCGTGCGCTTCGAGCAGCTCGAAGACCTGCCCGGCAACCTGATGGAGAAGCTGCGCCAGTCGGGCCACGTGCCGTCCTTGCTGGCGGCGCTGCTGCAGGAGTTCTACGAGCTGCTGCTGCGCGAGGAGCTGATTCTGCCCACCCACCTCATCACCATTCAACGCCACCACGAGGCCCTGCTCGACGTGTGCGGCGCCTGCGAGCGGATTCAGCGCACGCCGATTCCCTTCTCCTACAGCTACTTCATCAAGGGCTTCATTTCGGTGTTTCTGCTGGTCATGCCCTGGGTGCTCATCACCACCTACGGCTTCCTCATGATACCTATCACCATGTTCGGGGCCTACGCGCTGCTGGGCGTGGAAATGATAGGCGACGAAATCGAGGACCCCTTCGGCCGGGACAGCAACGACCTGCCCCTGGCCCAAATGGCCCACCGCATGCGCGTCAACATCCACGAAATCCTCGGCGTGGAGCTGCCCGAAGCCAAAAAAGCCCTGGCCGACGCGCCCTACAGCGTGGTGCAGTAAGGAGTAGCGAAAAAAGACCTTCCTCCTGAGGCGAAGCCGAATGACCTTCCTCCGCCCTTGCACCAACTGAGAAGCGCAGCCACCAACGCCCAAGTACAAGGTCGTTGGTGGCTGCGCTTTTTTCTGCCCTCTGACGACTGTTCAGGCGACAAAGTTTGAGCTTGGCATCAGCGGCAGTGCGGGGTGCGTGGAAGGCCCTTGACTACGTCGACCTTCGGTTCGCTGCGCTCAGGCTGACGGTCTTATACCGGCAGCGAGCCAACTTAGGCCGGCAGCCGCGCCAGATCTACGATGCCGCCGCTGCCGTTGAGCCGGCGCAGCTGGTGGATGCTGGCCGCGTCGAACTCGTGGATGCTGAGCAGGGCTTCGAGCAGCCGGTGCTGCCGGGCTAGCTCCGCCTGCAGAAACGGGTCGGCGGCCACAGCGGCCTCGAAGCCGCGCTGGTCGGGGTCGAGCTGGCGGTAGTCCTGCACGTACATTTCCACGCTGTCGAGCGTGGCGGTGGCGCAGTGGCTGATGTGGCTTTCCTGTTTGTCGGCGAGAAACTGCAGCGCCTCGTGCAAGGCAATGCACGCGTCGAGGGCGTAGGCCGTCAACGGGCTGCCAAAATCGGGCAGGGCCGGCGTGACGAAGTCCAGCTTTTCCAGCAGGGCCGTGGCTTCGGCGGCGTGAAACTCGCCCAGGCCCGAGTTGTACAGCAGCTCCACGCCGCGCTCGTACACGGCCGGGCTGCCCCAGTTTTCGGCTTGGCAGAACGCCTCGTACTGCGGCAGCAGCCGCTCACACACGAGGCCGGCAAACACGGTTTTCTGCCGGTCGGATAAGCTGTAGATGAGGGTGTCGAGGTCGTCGGCCATGCCGCAAAGCTAGCCCCGATTTAGCCCAGGGCCGTTTGCTGCTTTTTGTAGAGGCCCGGCGTGAGGCCCTCGTGCTTGCGAAACAGCTTCTGGAAGTAAGCCGGGTTGTTGAAGCCGGTGCGGTAGCACACTTCGGCCACGGTGCTCAGCGGGTGGCGCAGCAGGCGCTTGGCTTCCTTGAGGCGCTCCTGGATGATGAATTCCACCGGCGTGAGGCCAAATTCACGCTTGAAGAGGCGGAAGAACGTGGCTTTGCTCATGCAGGCCAGCTCGCTGAGTTTCTCGATGGGCAGCGGCTCGGCCAGGTTGCGCTTGATGAACTGCACCACGTGGGCGAAGCGGTGAGAGGTCAGGTGCTGGGCGTAGTTGTCGAAGATGAGCTTGCGGGCCTGGGTCTGCATCAGGCGCACCAGCAGCTCCTGCAGGGTGAAGCCGGCCAGCACATCTTTGGCCGCCGTGTCTTCCTGCGACACGCGAATAATGCGCTCCAGCGTGCCCGTCAGCTCGGGCGTGTTGTGCAGGTGGGCGTAGGCGTGCTCGTCGAGCAGCCAGGGCGTGTGCTCCTCCACCCGTGGGTACCGCTCGTTTAAGAGGTCGATGGTGCCACGGATGGTATCGGCCGGAATGGCTACCGCGAGGCACTGCGTGGGGTTGTGCTCGTCGGCTTCCGGAAAATCGATGACCATGGTCTGCTGCTCGCTCACGATGACGGACTCGCCGGGCAGGTAGTCGAAAGCCGGGCGGCCGGGCAGGTGCATGACTTTTTTGCCGCGCAGCATGGTGGTCAGCACCAGGGCGCCCATGTTCAGGGGCACCTGCGCGGCCTGCTGGTGCGTCTCGAAGATGTTCAGCTCAAAGGCATTAAGCGAATACACAGTGCGGTGCTCGACCAGCGTGGTCAGGTCGGCTTTGCGGTGCAGGGCGACGGGGGAAGGCAACAAGGTTCGGCTGCTCATGGTGCGGGGAAGCCTGAAACTGTGAAATGCAACGTCCGGAACAGAAGAACCCGGCGCGCGAATAATGGTTGCGGCGGCCGGCAGCAGACCGGCAGGGGCGGGGCACCCGGCCCAGGCTGAGGCAATATAACAAACGCGCGCGTGGTGGTGGCATGACATTTAGCAGGGTGAGCAAGCACTCACTAAGTTGCGACGATAGGCCACGTGGTTGAGAGAATAGTACACCCATTTTGGGCAGGATACAGGGAAATTGGCTTACCCAATAACCCATCATACTTCCCATCCGCATGGAAACGCTCGAAAGAACCAGCACCCTTGTCGCCCGCCCGAAGTTCAAGGACCACTACGACAACTTCATCGGCGGCAAGTGGGTGGCTCCCGTCAAAGGCCAGTACTTCGACAACCTCTCGCCCATCGATGGTAAGGCCTTTACCAAAGTGGCCCGCTCCACCAAGGAAGACATCGAACTGGCCCTCGACGCGGCCCACGAAGCCTTCAAAACTTGGAAGCTGGCCTCGGCCACCACGCGCAGCAACATCCTGCTCAAGATTGCCGACGCCATCGAGCAGAACCTGGAGCACTTGGCCGCGGTGGAAACCGTGGAAAACGGCAAGCCCATCCGCGAAACCCTCAACGCCGACCTGCCGCTGGCCGTCGACCACTTCCGCTACTTCGCCGGCGTCATCCGAGCCGAGGAGGGCTCGGTGGCCGAACTCGACCCTACCACCATTTCGCTGAACGTGCACGAGCCACTGGGCGTGGTCGGGCAGATCATTCCGTGGAACTTCCCGCTGCTGATGGCCACCTGGAAGCTGGCCCCGGCCCTGGCCGCCGGCTGCTGCGTGGTGATGAAGCCCGCCGAGCAGACGCCCGCCTCCATTATGGTGCTCATGGAGCTGATCCAGGACATCGTGCCGGCCGGCGTGATTAACGTGGTCAACGGCTTCGGCCTGGAAGCCGGCAAGCCGCTGGCCACCTCCCCGCGCATTGCCAAAGTGGCCTTCACCGGCGAGACGACCACCGGCCGCCTCATCATGCAGTACGCCGCCGAAAACATCATTCCGGTGACCTTGGAGCTGGGCGGCAAGTCGCCGAACATCTTCTTCAAGTCGGTGATGGATGCCGACGACGACTACCTCGACAAGGCCGTCGAAGGCGCCGTGATGTTCGCGCTGAACCAGGGCGAAGTGTGCACCTGCCCCTCGCGCATGCTGGTGCACGAAGACATCTACGACGAATTCATGGAGCGCGTCGTTGCCCGGGTGAAGGCCATCAAGCTCGGCAACCCGCTCGACAAGGAAACCATGATGGGCGCCCAGGCTTCCAACGACCAGTTCGAGAAAATCCTGAGCTACCTGGAAATCGGCAAGTCGGAGGGGGCCGAGGTGCTGGCCGGCGGCGACGCTTACTCGCAGGAAGACCCCGCGCTGGCCGAGGGCTACTACATCCAGCCCACCCTGTTCCGCGGCCACAACAAGATGCGCATCTTCCAGGAGGAAATCTTCGGCCCGGTGGTGTCGGTGACGACGTTCAAAACCACCGAAGAAGCCATCAGCATTGCCAACGACACGCTCTACGGCCTCGGCGCCGGCGTGTGGACGCGCGACGCCCACGAGCTGTACCAGGTGCCCCGCGCCATCGAGGCGGGCCGCGTGTGGGTCAACTGCTACCACCACTACCCGGCCCACGCGCCCTTCGGCGGCTACCACAAGTCGGGCTTCGGCCGCGAGAACCACAAGATGATGCTCTCGCACTACCGCCAGAACAAGAACATGCTCATCAGCTACAGCCAGCAGAAGCTGGGCTTCTTCTAGGCAAGTGGTGAAGTGGTGAAAGGTGAAATTGTGAAAAGCCAAAACGTCAATTCACAATTTCACCCTTCACCACTTCACAAATTGACCTCAGCGCGTGGGGGCGCGCTGTTATCGGTTCGGGCCGGGGGCGCTGCAATCCGTGGGCACGCGCCCGGCCCGGCTGGTAGTTCTGATGCCGCGCCCTTTAGTGCCGCCGCAGGCCGCGCCCGTTGCTTCTGGCAGCGCCGGTGCGGCCTGTTTGGCTACCGCCCCCGGCGCTGCTCGTTGCTCTTATTGTCTTGCTTCAACCCCCAACTTATGGCTACTGCCGTTCCCGAACCCACCCCGCGCGTGCTCGTCACCACGGCCGCCGAGGCCACCATCGACGTGCTGCGCGAGGAGCACGGCCCGCTGATGTTTCACCAGAGCGGCGGCTGCTGCGACGGGTCCTCGCCCATGTGCTTTACCAAGGGCGAATTCCGCGTCAGCTCGAACGACGTGTGGCTGGGCCGCATCCACGGCTGCGACTTTTTCATGAGCGCCGCGCAGTTTGCTTATTGGAAGCACACCCAGCTTACCGTCGACGTCACGAAGGGGCGCGGCGCCAGCTTTTCGCTGGAAATTCCGCTCGGCGTGCGCTTTCTGATCCGCTCCCGGCTGTTTACCGAGGCGGAAGAGGCGCATCTGGCGCCGGTGTACGACGGGGAAGAGTACCCGCAGACGAGCGAAGCGTAGCAGGTAACGGATTCCGCCGCCCGACATGACGGGCGAAAAAACGCCAAACGCCCCGGCAGTCACCGACTGCCGGGGCGTTTGGCGTTTTCGGGTAAACTAGCCGCTACCGGGCCCGCACCGGCAGGCCTTCGAGCTGGGCGTAGCCGAGCTTCCAGAGGCCCTTGGGATTCTTTTTCCAGATCAGCACGAAGTTGCCTTCGCCGACGCCGCTGGGCTGGCCGGGACCGGCCGGCAGCACGTCCACCGAGTAGGTGCCGCCCTCGTAGGCGGTTTTGTCGTCGTTGGCCGAGCTGGCCACGTTCAGACGCAAGTTCTCGATGGTGCCGAGGGTGGCGCGCACCCACTTATCCGACACTTCCGACTTGCCCTGGTAGTGGGCCTCGCCCTGCAGGAAGTGCACATCGTCGGCCATCAGCGTATCGAGCTGAATGGCGTTGCGGCTGTTCCAGGCCGAAATGAACTGCTGGTCGAGGGTTTGCACGTTGACGGCGGGCGTTTCCGGGGCTTTGGTGCACGCCGCGGCGAGGGCGGAAGCCAGCAGAATGGCTGCAAATGCTTTCATGGGACGGTTTTGGTTGGGGTTGGGAAAGCGAAAACCCAAGCCCGAAGGCCTGGGTTTTCGGGAAAGGTAGCAGCGCAGCTACTTACCAGCTCTTGCGACGCACTTCCGAGGAAGCGTAAGGGGTCGAACGGTCGCCGTAGGAGTTGTTGGGCAGGTAGGCGCCGGCCATCGAGTTGTTGCTGTACATCGGGGCCGCAGCGGCGGCGAAGCCGGTAGCCATGGCCGTGGGCTGTAGGGCTTGTTGCTGCAGCAGCTGCGGCTGCTGGGGTTGGGCCTGGGCCAGCGCGGCTTTGCGCTCGGCGGCTTCGGCGCGCTTGGCCAGGGCGTTGCGCTCGGCGCGGGCGGCAGCGGCGGCGCGCTCCGCACGGGCGGCGCGGTTGGCTTCGGCTACGCGGGCGGCCTCAGCGGCTTCGGCCTTTTTGCGGTTCTGAATGTTGCGGCCGATCATGTAACCGGTACCGGCACCGGCGGCGGCACCCACGGCACCACCCACCACGCGGTTTTTCTTGTTGATGATGGCGCCGGCGGCGGCACCACCGAGGCCGCCGATGATGGCACCCTTCGCTTGCGGGCTGACTTTGCTCTGGGCCTGAGCCGCGGCCGATTGCATTAGAATAACAACGGCGAGCAGCAGGCTGAAGATATACGGGAGCTTTTTCATGGCTGGGTTTCGGGTTAAGATTCCGAAGAATCAGACTCAACTTTGTTTCCTGGTTCTGACTCGGGTTTTGCAAGCACCGTGCCAATAACGGATACAGAGCCCTTAACTGACCTCGCCAATGTAAGGTTACATCCGCCTCATTACGGCCGAGGCGGGAAATAAAAAAGCGCCTTAAAAATGATTTAAGGCGCTTTTTGCGCGTTGGTGAAAAAATTATTGCCGGAGCCAGCCACCCGCGTCCAGCCAGTTGCGCAGGCGCTCCGTCCACTCGTCTTTGGTGGTCTTGTTGTGCATGCCGAAGCCGTGCCCGCCCTGCGGATAGAGGTGCATTTCCACCGGCACGCGGTGGTGCAGGCAGGCCTCGTAGAAGCGCAGGCTGTTTTGCACTTTCACCGTTTTGTCGTCCTGGGCGTGTACCAGGAAGGTGGGCGGCGTCTGGGCCGAAACCTGCAGCTCGTTGGAGTACAGGCGCACTTGGTCGGCCGGCGGGGTGGCGCCCAGCAAGTTGGTGCGCGAGCCAGCATGCATGAGGCTGTCGGAGAAACTGATGACGGGGTAGAGCAGCACCAGAAAATCGGGACGCACGGAGGTGCCCGACTTATCGTCGCCTACGGGCCGGGCGAAGTGCGTGCCGGCGGTGCTGGCCAGGTGCCCGCCCGCCGAAAAGCCCAGCAGGCCCACGCGCGCTGGGTTGATGCCGTACTCCTTGGCTTGCTGCCGCACCAGGCGCAGGGCCTGCTGCGCGTCCAGCAGCGGCGCGGTGGTCTTGTCGGGCTGGCTGTCGGGGTTGGGTAGGCGGTACTTCAGCACGAAGGCGGTGATGCCCCATTCGCTGAGCCGCTTGGCCACGTCGTAGCCCTCGTGGTCGATGGAAAGGCGGGCGTAGCCGCCCCCGGGGCAAATGACGACGGCCGTGCCGTTGGCCGTGCCCGCGGCCGGGCGAAACACCGTGAGGGTGGGCTGCACCACGTTGGAAATGCGCACGCCGCCGTTGGCCAGCGTGACGCTGGTTTCCCGCACGGCGCTGGGCATGGAGTTGGGCACCGAGCCGGTATACAGCGGCAGCACGGCTTGGGCAGAAAGCGAGGAAGCGGACGTCAGCACGAACAGGGAGGCGACAAGGAGCTTGCGCATACGGAAAACAGCTTAGTGCCCGAAGATACGAGCCCGCGCGAGGCTGCGCCGCCAAGTAACCCGGACAACTCGCTAAGCGCGCTGCAGGGGACTAGGTGCGCTATCAGCAATGTAAACGGCACCTCGGGCCGGGCTACAGCCGCTCCACCAGCACCTGCACGTTGGTATTGCGGCCGTGGTCATCGGCGCAGGAAATTTTCAGCGGGCCCGCCGCGGGGCGGATAAATACGGCCTCGGTGGGCGCAGCGGCCCGCACGAACTGGTCGTTGGCGTACCAGTACACCAGCCGCACGTCGCTCCAGGCGGCGCAGCGCAGTTGCAACTGCTGCGAGTCGCGGGCGTCGAGCACGTACTCGGCGTTGGGAGTGGGGGAAAGAATGCGCGGGGCCTGGTCGGGAGCCGCGTCGGCGGCGCGCACGAGGGTGCAGGCGGGGTTGTGCGGGGGGCGCAGGGCGTGGGGCAGGCCCTGGGCGGCTTTGAAGGCCAGCACCTCGGGCGCAAAGTTGGGGTAGAGCACCCGGCGGTAGCCGGCGGCGGGCAGGCAGGCCCGGCAGTAGCTCACCGCCCCGTCGGCCGCTACAAACACCTCCTGCTGATGCTCGCAGCGGCGCACGTCGGAAAGGCCGGGCAGGAAGTAATCCATGACCTGATCGGGGCAAAACTCGCCGGGCACCTGCCCCGAGACAGGGCACACCAGCCGGAAGTCGAGCCCGGCGGGGGGGGCGTACCACTCGGCGCCGTCGTTGTAGCTCAGGGCGTTGAAGAGGTCGAAGAGCAGCGGGGTGGCCACGTCGGTGCCGGTGAGGGCCGGCGCACCCTGCCCGGTGAAGTTGCCCACCCACACGCCGATGGTGTAGTGGCGGTTGTAGCCAATGCTCCAGGCGTCGCGGCGGCCGTAGCTGGTGCCGGTTTTCCAGGCAATGTGGGGCAGGCGCAGGGCGTTTTCGTGGCCCACCGGCAAATCGGGGCGCACCAGCTGGGAGAGGATGTCGGTGACGAGGTAAGCGGCGGATTCGGACACGAGGCGGACCTCACCGGCCGAGGTGACTGATGCGCTCCTTGTCCCCGGGTTCTTGGTTCGAAGCGAGGAGAATGTAGGCGTCGGCAACGAGGCGGCGCCGCTGGCTTTGCGGTGCGCAGCTTCGACGGCGGCCGGCGTGGGGCCGGCAGCTGTATTGGCCGGCTCATTGGCGGTTTGGGGCGCGGCTCCGGCGGTGAAGCGCAGCGGCCCGTACACGCCCTCGTTGGCCAGGGCTGAGTACAGGCCCACCAGCTCTTCGAGGGAGGCCCCGCAGCCGCCCAGGATGGTACTCAGGCCCAGCTGCGGCGCTTGCCGGGCCACGGTGCGGAAGCCGGCGCGGCGCAACTGGCCCGCAAACTCGCCGACGCCCACCTGCTGCAGCACGTGCACGGCCGGGATGTTGAGCGAAAAAGCCAGGGCCCGTTCCAGCGTCACTTCGCCCTGGCAGTGCTTGTCGAAGTTTTCGGGCCGGAAGCCGCCGAAGTTGGTGGGCACGTCGGGCAGCACGCGCTTGGGCGTGACGAGGCCGCGGTCCATGGCCACGGCGTAGAGGAACGGCTTGAGCGTGCTGCCCGGCGAGCGGACGGCCCGGATGCCGTCGACTTGGCCCTGAGCGCGGCCGTCCAGGAAGTCGGCTGAGCCCACGTAGGCCTGCACGGCGCGGGTACGGTTGTCGACGACGAGAACGGCGGCTTGGGTGATGCCCAGCGGGGCGAGGCGGCGCACGTACTGGCGCGTCAGGTCTTCGGCCTTGGCCTGGGCCGTGCGCACCAGCGCGGAGCGGATGCCGGCGTCAGCCAGCAGGGCGCGCCGGGCCGCCAGTGGGGAGCTAGGCCTGAACGCCGCCGCTAAGTGGTCGGCGGGCCGGCCGGCGGCGCGGTACATATCCTGCACCAGCCGACGCGCGAGGTGCGGGGCCAGGCGCGGAGCCGGCCGGCGGCGGGCTAGCAGGGGCTCGTGCAGCGCGTTTTCCACGTCCGGGGCCGGAAATACGCCCTCGGCCCCGAGGCGGCGCAGCCAGCGGTTGCGGGCCGCCAGCAGGGCCGCGTTGTGGCGGCCGGGCGCCAGGCCGGTGGGGTTGTTCGGCACGATGGTCAGCGTCACCGTCTGGGCCAGGGAGAGGTAGTGCGGGGGCTGCCCGTAGTAGAGCAGCGCGGCCGACTTGACGCCCTCCACGTTGGAGCCGTAGGGCACCAGGTTCAGGTAGAGTTGCAGAATTTCGTCCTTGGAGTAGTAGGCTTCGAGCTGCAGGGCGCGCAGCATTTCCTGCAGCTTGCCGCCCACGGTGCGCTCCTTGGGCTCCAGCAGCCGCGCCACCTGCATGGTGATGGTGCTGGCCCCGCTGCGCCGCCCGCGGCCCAGCACGTTGCGCCCGGCGGATTTTACCAGGGCCACGGGGTTGACGCCCGGGTGCCAGTAAAACCACCGGTCCTCCTTGGCCACCAAGGCGCGGCGCAGGGCGGGCGTGATGTCGTGCAGGCCGGCCGGCAGGCGCCACTTCTGGTCGGGCGAAAGGTAGGCGTGCAGCACCGAGCCGTCGGCGGCCAGCACCACGGGCGAGGCGGGCGGCAGCGGCGGCAGCGGAAACAGCCAGTCGAGCCCGCCCAGCAGCAGGAGCAGCAGGCCACTTCCCCGCAAAAGCCGCAGTCCCAGGCGCCGATTCATACCCGCAAGATATGCACCCGGGCGGCGGGGCGGTTCAAGGAAGTGTCGTGTTTGGCGCCGGTGGCGGGGCACCGGCCCGGGTGCGTAAGGCGCTTGGCCGAGGCTGTGATGAATTTGACAGGCGCTGCTTCAGTTTGGATTGAAGTACGAATTGCCCAGCCGAGGTGGTGAGACGCTGCATCAGGCCGGGGCAGCGGCCGGCCTGAGCGGGCCAAACGCAACGAAGCGCCCCGGTTGGGGCGCTCCGAGCGGCAAGAACAGGGTAGCAGGGCCGGCTACTGCGGCAGGGCCAGCAGGTAGCCGATGGTGAAGTTGACGCTGGAATCGAAGACGAACTGCGGGCAGCCGGTGCCGTCGGTGATGGCGCGGTAGATGTTCAGGCCGGCCTGGGTTTTGGCCCCCGGCAGTTGGGCGTAGCTAGCGGGCTTGCCCAGTACCACGTAGCGCTCCGAGCCCTGGCGCACGGTTTTGGCCAGCTCGTAGGGCACGCCGCCGAGGATAAAGCAGGCCGTGCGGCGCTCGGCCGGAACCTGGGCCACCAGCCGGCGCACGTCGGCGGCCACAACGGAGTCGGGCAGGGGCTGCTGGAAATACTTGGAGCCGTGGGTTTCCAGGGTGCCCAAGCTACCGTCGGGCTGCAACCAGCTGATTTTGGTGTTGGCCGAGCCCATGTCGACCACAAAGGCCTTGTCGGCGTAGGCGGGCGGCAGCACGGCGCGCAACGCCAGGGCGCCCTCTTGCTGCGGCGTCACCACGTTCACCTGGTAGCTCAGGGCCTGCAGGCTCTTCACGATTTTCTGGGTGTTGTCCGCTTTGGCTGCCCCGGAGCTGACCACGAAGTGAATGTCGCGCGGGCCCACGCCGTAGTCGAGCATCTGCCCGATGTAAGCCTTCAGGCCCCGGCGCACGTCGTCCTCAGTCGCCAGGTTCTCCAGCACCAAGCTGTTGCCGAAGTCGGCCTTTTCCAGCTTCCAGCGGCGCTGGGCGTCGAGGCGCACCACGAAGGAATTGAAGCCCGAGGCGCCCAGTTCCACCACTCCGCGCAGCTTGCCATTGACCGGCTCGGCGGGCTGGTAGCTGAAGGCCGCGGCCGCCGGCTCGGGGGTAGCAGGGGAGGGGGGCGCGGGTTCCGTCGCGCCGGCGCCCGGCTGCGGCGCCGTGATGAGTTGCCCGGAGCTGGCCACTTTGATGTCGCCGCTCATGTTGACAAAGTCGCCGTTTTGCAGCGGGACCTGGCGGCCATCGGCGTACTCCACCACTGCTTTTTTGTGGTCGATGCGGGTGCCGTTGGCTAGCACTACGTCGTTGCTCAGGGCCACGTCCTGGGCCTTGAGCTTGCCGGCGTGGTTGTTCATGCGGAGCACCAGTGCTTGGTTGTTGAGCACGAAGCCGTCGGTAGCACCGAGTTGCTGCGCCGCTTCGGCACATTTGGTTTGGCCGCTGGCGCCGATGCTTAGGCCCAGGCAGACAAGTGTGGTGGTAAATAGTGCAATTTGTTTCATAGCAGGTTGGGGAGGTATCTAAAAGCGTGAAGGGGAATGTATGCAGTATATTACCAGTATACAAGCCGAATACTTGGAATAAGTCTGTTTCTATTGAAGAATATATGCAAAATCAAGTTGATTGGTTGAATAGTTCTAGTTGGTTGCTATAGCGGATATGTACAAAAAGCAAGTTCATCTGCGCAGATGGCTGCACAGTACCGACACCGCCCAATAGATTGTGCACGCTACCGCAACGCAAGCGGCTTTTCTCTACCTTTCCCGCGCCTGCCGCCACCTACCTACCTTATTCCTTCATGACCCCCAACCAACTGCTCCGCCTGCCGCTGCTGGTGCTGCTGGCCCTGCTATGCGCCTGCTCCAAGCCCGGCACCGACGACCAAGCCACCGCCGACGCGGCCGACGGCGAGGAAATCGACCCCTACGAAAACGTGGTATTCAGCTTCGACGAGCCGGTGGCTACCGAAAGCCAGCTCAACCGCTGGGACACCACCCAGGTCGTGCGCTTCGAGCCAGCGGTGCGAGGACGGTTTAAGTGGGCCTCGGAGCGGGAGCTGGTGTTTTCGCCGGCCGAGCCGTTTCGGCCCAGCACGGCCTTCAAGGCCGAAGTGCGGCCCGAAGCCCTGCCCAGCGGCAAGCAGAAAGCCAAGATCAGCCGGACCAACTTCCACACGCCCTACCTGCGCATGAGCGAGCCGCAGGTGTTCTGGACGGCCAACGGCGCCGGCTCCGGGCCCCAGGCCCGCCTGAACGCCGTGTTCAATTACAACGTGCGCCCCGCCGACCTACGCAGCCGTCTACGCCTGACCGCCAACGGGCAGCCCGTCACCTTCGAGGTGGTATCGGCCGAGCCCGACCGGGTGGTGGGCATCCAGCCCACGCAGCCGCTCTCGCCGGGCAGCACGGTGGAGCTGCACGTGGAGCCCGGCCTCAAGCCCGTGGGCGGGGGCAAAGGCACGGCCGGCAAGCTCGAAGCCTCCGCGCCCGTGCCCGACCCGCGCCAGCTGCAGGTGCGCGAGCTGACCGGCTCCCTGCTCAACGGCGAGCCGGTGGTGACGGTGCTCACCGACCAGCCCATTGCGGCCGAGCAGGCCCAGGCGGTGGTGCGGGTGTCGCCGGAGGTGCCGTTTTCGGTGGAGGCGCTGGAAAGCGGCTTCGTGCTGCGCGGCGGCTTCGAGGTGGGCAAAACCTACACGGTGAGCCTGAACCAAGGAGCTTATGGTACGCTCGGCGGGCAGATTACGGAGTCGTTTAGCCAAGCCGTGTCGTTTGGCGACGAGCGGCCCAGCATCAGCTTTGCCAACGGCGAAAAGGCCATGTACCTCGGCGTTCAGGGCTTGCGCAACCTCGGGCTGCGGCTGAATGAGGTCGACAAAGTCAAGGTGAGCATCTACAAGGTGTACGCCAACAACATCCGCGAGATGCTGCGCGCCGGCGAGCAGTACGGCTACGACTCGGACAGCGAGGAAGGCGGGGAGGAAAGCAACTACGAGGACGGCGAGTACGTGGACCGCAGCTACCGTTACTACAACACCGAGGACTTCGGCAACCTGCTCTCGGAACGCACTTACACCACCTCGGGCCTTCCCAAGGCCGGGGCGCTGCGCCTGCTCCACCTCTCCATGGATGAGCTGGAGTTTGGCTCGCAGCTGAAGGGCTTGTACGTGGTGCGGGTGCAGGACACCGAGCGCACCTGGCTGCAGGTCTCGAAGCTGGTGGCCGTGTCGGACCTGGGCGTGGTGGTGAAGCGCGACCTGAACGGCGGGGCCATGGTGTTCGTCAACTCCCTGCGCACGGCCAAGCCGGTCGGCGGGGCCGCTGTGCGCTTCATCAGCCAGAACAACCAGGTGATGTTCACCGGTTCGACCAACTCCGGCGGCGTAGCCATGCTCAGCCAGGCCGACAGCGTGGCCAGCTCCCGCTTCCGCCTCGACATGGTGATGGTGCAGCACGGGCAGGACTTTACCTTCCTGCAGCTGGAGCGCGCCCGCGTGGAAACCTCGCGCTACGATGTGGGCGGCCTGCAAGCCAACGCCGCGCACTACCAGGCGTTTCTCTACGGCGACCGGGACCTGTACCGCCCCGGCGACACCATCCGCACCAACACCGTGGTGCGCCGCGACGACTGGCGCCTGCCCGGCGCGGTGCCCATGAAAATCCGCCTGCTGCTGCCCTCGGGCAAGGAATACGCCAGCTACCGCCGCACCCTGAGCAAGGAAGACGGCTCGTTCGAAGGCCAGTTTATCCTGCCCCCGGCCGTGATGACCGGTCTCTACACTATGGAAGTGCTGACCGGCAACGACGTGCTGCTGACCTCGCGGCAGGTAAGCGTGGAGGAGTTCATCCCCGACCGCCTGAAAGTGACCGTGACGACCACGCCCAAAAACGTGCAGCCCGGGCAGACGGTGCGCGCCGCGGTGCTGGCCCAGAACCTGTTCGGGCCGCCCGCTACCGACCGCAAAGTGGAGGTGGAATTCTCGCTCAAGCAGAAGCCTTTCAACCCCAAGGAATACCCCGACTACGACTTCAGCATCCGCAGCGGCACCGAGCCGCGTCGGCGCTACTACGGCGAGGAAGAAGGCTCGGACAACTCCCTGAACTCGCGCTTCGAAAAAGCTGTGCGCGAAGCCCGCACCGACGAGCGAGGCCGCGCCACGGCCGAGTACGAAGTGCCCGCCTACCAAGACCTGGGCACGCTGGAAGGTACCGCCTTTGCCACCGTATTCGACGAAACCGGCCGGCCGGTGAACCGCCTGGCCACCTTCGAGGTGCAGACCCAGCAGTTGATGTTCGGCATCCAGCAGGTTCCGGAGCTAGTAAGCACCCGGCAGGCGCTGCCTCTGCGCGTGGTGGCCCTCACGCCCCAGGGCAAATCGGCCCAGAACGCCCAGGGGCAGGTGCAAATCGTGCGAATCCTGTGGGAAACGGTGCTGGAACGCCAGGGCGGGCGCTACACCTACAACTCCCAGCGCAAGGAGCAGACGGTGCTCAACACCGGCATCGTGGCCGGGCCGGTAGCGCAGCTGGAGTACACGCCAGTGTACTCGGGCGAGTACGAGGTGCGGGTGCTGCGGCCCGGCGCGGCTACTTATGTGGCCCAGACCTTCTACGCCTACGGCTACGGCGACACGCAGAGCAACGCCTTCGAGGTCAGCAACGAGGGGCAGGTGCAGATCGAGCCCGACAAGCCCAAGTACGAGCCCGGCGACAAGGCTACGCTGCTGCTCAAGACGCCCTTCCCCGGCCGCGTGCTGGTGACGGTGGAGCGCAACCGCGTGCTGGAGCACTTCTACGTGGACACCGACGAGAAATCGGCCAAGGTGACCATTCCCATCCGCGCCGGCCACGTGCCCAATGTGTACGTGACGGCCACCGCCATCCGCCCGCTCTCGGCCGATTCTAAGATTCCGCTGACCGTGGCCCGGGGCTTCGTGCCGCTGACGGTGGAAAAGCCCGATTCGCGCCTGCCCGTGGCCATCAAGGCCGTGGCGCAAAGCCGCTCCCAGACCTGGCAGACGGTGGAAGTGCAGACCAAGCCCAACGCCGCCGTGACTTTGGCCGTGGTGGACGAGGGCATTCTGCAGATGAAAAACTACCGCACGCCCGACCCCTTCGGCTACTTCTACCAGAAGCGCGCCCTGGAAGTCTCGGCCCACGACGTGTACCCCTTCCTGCTGCCCGAGCTGGGCACCAGCAGCAGCGGCGGCGACGGGTACGGCCTGAACCGCCGCACCACGCCCGTGCCCTCGCGCCGGGTGCAGCTGGTGGCCCGCTGGAGCGGCGTGAAGCGCGCCGACGGCAACGGCCGCGTGCTGGTCAAAATCCGCGTGCCGCAGTTCAGTGGGGCCCTGCGCCTGATGGCCGTGGCCTACAAGGACGACGCCTTTGGCTCGGCCGAGCACACCATGCGCGTGGCCGACCCGGTGGTCATCAGCACCGCGCTTCCCCGCTTCCTCAGCCCCGGCGACACGATTGACGTGCCGGTGACGCTGACGAATACGACCAACGGTACCTTGCAAGTCCGCATCAGCCCGCAACTAAATGGGCCTTTGAAAGCGCCAGCGGCTTATCAGGAACAGATTACTATTACAGCGCCGGGGGGCAAGCCGGTCACCGCCATCGGTTATAAGAGTCAGGTACTGAGTTTGCCGCCTAATGCTGAGCGTCGCGCAGGGTTCAGGCTCTTCGCTTCGGGTATCGGTAACGGCACGTTTAAAGTCCGGGTCGCCGTTGAAAAAGGGGCGCTACCCAAGCCTGAGCGGAATCCGGTGCAGCCACAGCGTGCTGGCGCATCAGAAACCTTCACCGAAACCATCGAAATACCCGTGCGCCCGGCGTCGCCCTTGCAGATGCGTACCGGCGGCGGGGCGGTAGCAGGTGGCAAGACGCAGGCGCTGGACTTGCGCACCGATTTCCTGCCGACTTCGCAGCGCAGCCAGCTGGTGCTGAGCCGCTCCCCGATGACCGAGTTCAGCAAGGATTTGCGCTACCTGCTGCAGTACCCCTACGGCTGCCTGGAGCAAACCGTGTCGGCGGCCTTCCCGCAGATTTACTACCCCGACCTGGCCGCCACGCTGGGCCAGACCAAGAAAGCCCAGCGCTACAACCCCAACTACCACGTGCAGGAGGCCATCCGCAAGATTGAGAGCATGCAGCTCTACAACGGCGCCCTCAGCTACTGGCCCGGCGGCGACTACGACAACTGGTGGGCCACCGCCTACGCTGCCCACTTCCTGCTCGAAGCCAAGCGCGCCGGCTTTGCCGTCAACCAGGGCATCCTCGACAAAACCCTGCGCTACCTGCAGTACCGGGTGCGCAAGCGCGAAACCGAGCCCTATCAGTACTTCGACGCCTCGAACATCGCCCGCGAGCAGACCATTGCCAAAAAGGAAAATGCCTACTCGCTCTACGTGCTGGCCCTGGCCGGCCTGCCCGACCCCGTGGCCCTGAACTACTACCGCGCCAACCAGCGCCTGCTGGCCCAGGACTCCAAGTTCGTGCTGGCCAGCACCAGCGCCCTGTCGGGGCAGACCAAGGGTTTCCGCGAGCTGCTGCCGCGCGCCTTCACCCAGCCCGCCGCCCGCCGCGCCCTCGACGGCTCGTTCTACTCCCCGGTGCGTGACCTGGGCCTGGCCCTGAACACCCTCATCGACGCCGACCCCCAGAACCCGCTCATTGCCCAGATGGCCCGGCAACTTTCGCGGCAGGTGAAAGCGGCTGGCTGGCTGAGCACCCAGGAGCGCAGCTTTGCGCTGCTGGCCCTGGGCAAAGTGGCCCGCCAGAACAAGAACGCCACCGTCACGGCTACCCTGGCCGATGCCACCGGCGCGGTGCTCGGCCAGTACAAAGGCCCGCAGGACCTGAACGTGAACAACGTCGCGGGCCGCCGCCTCAGCCTGAAAACGGCCGGCACCGGCAGCCTGTACTACTTCTGGACGCTGGAAGGCATTTCGCCCACCGGCCGCGTGACCGAGGAAGACCAGTACCTGCAGGTACGTCGGCAGTTCCTGGACCGCACCGGCCGCCCGGTCGGCCGGGCCGAGTTTCGCCAAAACGACCTCGTGGTGGTCAAAATCACGCTGCAAGCCGGGACCTACGCCGGCGACGTGCCCAATGTGGCCATTACCGACCTGCTGCCCGCCGGCTTGGAAATCGAAAACCCGCGCATTGGCGCCGTGCGCGAGCTGACCTGGGCCACCGACGCCGCCACGCCCGACTACCTCGACGTGCGCGACGACCGGATCAACCTCTTCACCACCGCCAGCCAGCAGCCCAAGTCGTTTTACTACCTGGCCCGGGCCGTGTCCAAGGGCACCTTCAAGCTCGGTCCGGTGAGTGCCGACGCCATGTACAACGCCGAGTACCACTCGTACAACGGCGCGGGCACGGTGCGGGTGCGGTAGCGCGGCCCGACTGCCGCTAGCACGGTTCTGCGCAACGGCGCTGCGGATACCAATCCGTAGTGCCGTTGCGTTGTGAAGTCGCGGCTCGCGCTTAGCGGGCCGCGCGGGCGCTCGAGCTTGAATGCCTCGCCGAACTATTGTATCTTAAGTAAGGCTCCTGAGTATCAACCTGCCCCGGGGTCCTGTCGTTCTTATCCGTCCTACCCCACACATCTTCCGAGCTATGAACCGACTAGTACCCTTCCTGGGCGGCATCGTGGTCAGTGCCCTGTTACCGCAGGCGGCGCAGGCGCAGCTCAGCAGCATTCCGCAGCAATTCACGTCCAGCACCGTGGTGCTCACCAACGGCGACACCCTGCGCGGCTCCCTGGTGCTGCACACGGAGTTGGATTTGCTGCTCATCACCATGGCCGACCACACCGTGCGCACGGTGCCGGCCCTGGCGGTGCGCACGTTTGCCGTGCGCGGCGAAATCATGCACTTCGACCAGCTGCCGCCCCAATACCGCGGCAGCTTGGCTTTTACGCCGGTCCGGAAGCGGCTGCGCCGCTACGAGCTGCAACGCGCCCGGCCTTTCCTGGTGTATCCCTGGAACCACGACCGGGACCAAGCCCCGGCCACGGCCCCGGCGTTTTTCGAGCGGCTCAACGGCGGGCCCGTCATCCTGCTGCGCCGGCAGCAGCTGGTGCGCCGCTCCCTCTCGTGGTCCGACGCGGCCCTGATGGGCGGCGGGGGCTACGCCACGCAGGCCGCCGGCCCGATGTATTACTACACCGACGTGCGCGAGCTGATGTACCTGGGCACGCCCCAGGGCACCATCGTGGCCCTGCGCCGGCCCAAGCGCGACCTGCTGGCGTATTTCCCGCGGGAAGCTGAGCAGCTGGAAGAGTACGCCCGCCTGCACAACCTCGATTACGGCAACAGCGGCCACCTCGCCCGCCTCGTCGACTACGCCAACAGCCTGCAGCAGGCCACGGCTTCGGCCCAATAACCGCCCGCGCGGCGCAGGCAGCGGGCCGGCCAGCCGCGCCGGCCGGGTTATCGTATTCACGTAAACCATTGCCGTATTGCTAGCCCCTCATCGTCGGCGCCTGCTGCTGGTCGTGCTGCTGTTGGCGGCCGGGCTCGGCGGGGTGCTGCTTATCCGCCACGGGCGGCGCCGGCCCGCCGCCCGTGCCCCTCACGCCACCGCCCTCATGCCCGCCGACCAAGACCGCCTCTACGCCGACGTCAAGTTTCTGACCGACCTGCAGCCCGCCCGCAACTACCGCAACCTGGCCTCGCTCAACGCGGCGGCCGATTACATCAAGGCCGAATTCGGCAAGCTCGGCTGCCGGGTAAGCGAACAGCCTTTTGCCGTGGACGGCCGCCGCTACCGCAATATCATCGCCTGCTTCGGCCCGTCGGAAGGGGAGCGGGTGGTCGTCGGGGCCCACTACGACGTGTGCGACGACACGCCCGGCGCCGACGACAACGCCTCGGCCGTGGCCGGCCTGCTCGAAACCGCCCGCCTGCTGCACGCCCGCGCCCCGCAGCTGACGCGCCCGGTGGAGCTGGTGGCGTACCCCAACGAGGAGCCGCCCTATTTCGCCACCGACGACATGGGCAGCGCCGTGCACGCGCAGGCTCTGCACGAGGCCGGCGTGCCGGTGCGGGCCATGCTCTGCTACGAAATGATTGGCTATTTCAGCGACGCGCCCGGCTCCCAAAACTTTCCCAACGAAGCCCTGGCGGCGCTTTTTCCGAGCACCGGCAATTTCATCGTGGTGGTCGGTCGCGCCGGGGAGGAAAACTTCACCCGCCGCGTGCAGCAGCTCATGCAGGGCGCCGCCCAACTCGACGTGCAGCGCATCAACCTGCCCGACTCGCTGGCCCTGGCCCGCCTCTCCGACCACCGCAACTACTGGCGCTACGGCTTTCCGGCGGTGATGATCAACGACACGTCCTTTCTGCGCAACCCGCACTACCACCAAGCCAGCGACACCATCGACACGCTCGACTTCCGCCGCATGGCCGAGGTGGTAACCGGCGCCGTGGCGGCCGTCGTCGCCCTGGCGACGGAATAGGGTGGCCGGTTTTCGGTGTCCGTTTTTCGAAGTTTGCGGGGCGAAAATCAAGCCGCCGGCAGGCGCAGCAAGGCCAGGCCGCTCGTGGCTTAGCCGCCGACGCAACGAGCGAACCACCAGTACCTTCCACACGACCACATGCTATCCACCCAGCACGAAGTATTCCTGGAAGTAGCCCGCCGGCTGAGCTTCACCAAGGCCGGGCAAAGCCTGTTTCTGAGCCAGTCGGCGGTGAGCAAGCAGGTAAAGGCGCTGGAGGAGTACTACCGGGTGGGCTTGTTCGAGCGGCTCGGCAACGCGGTAGCCCTTACGCCGGCCGGGCAGCTGCTCTACCGCAAGCTGCTGCAGGCCCAGCAGCTGCAGGCCGAGCTGCGCGAGGAAATGGCCGCCCTCAGCCCGCGCTTTACGCCCGATATCCACATGGTCATCGGGGCCAGTACCACCGTGTCGCTCTACGTGCTGCCGGCGGTGCTCTCGGCCTACCTGGCGGCGCACCCGCGCACCCAACTCACGCTCAAGAACCGCAACAGCGAGAACATCCTCAAGGCCCTGCTCGACCACGAAATCGACTTGGGCGTCATCGAGGGCATCCACCGCGTGAGCAACGTGACCTACACCCCCTTGCTCACCGACGACGTGGTGGCCGTATGCTCGGCCCGCAACCCGCTGCGCCACCAGCAGCTGGCCCTCACCGACCTCTACCGCGTGCCGCTGGCCCTGCGCGAGGCCGGCTCGGGCACCCTGGCCGTGCTGGAGCAGGCCCTGCAGGCCCAGCGCATCCGGCTGGCCGATTTGCGCGTGCAGGTGCGCCTGGGCGGCACCGAAGCCCTCAAGAACTTTGTGCGCGTCGACGACCAAGTGCTGGCTTTTCTGCCCCGGCAGTCGGTGGCCCGGGCCCTGGCCGCCGGCGAGCTGGCCGAAGTCGTGGTGCGCGACCTGCCGCTCAAGCGCCACTTCGAGTTTATTCAGCGCCGCGGCACCGAAAACCTGGCGCCCTTCCGCGAATTCATGCAGTTCGCGCTGCGGCACTATTCCGAACAGGAATAGGCTATGCGGAAATACCATTTGCCGCGGGCATAACTGCGGGGCTACTTGCGGCCGTTTCAGGGGGCAGCCCGACCGGGCCCCGCTCACCTGACTTTGCCATCCGCCATGCTTGTCGCCGCCGATACCATCAGTTTACTTTCCCACTTGGAGTGCAGCCGTTGCCACGCCCCGTTCGAGGCGGGCACTGCCCACACCGTTTCCGCGTGCTGCGCCGCGCCGCTGCTGGCCCGCTACGAGCTCGATGCAGCTCCGCCGCGCAGCGTGCTGGCGGGCCGCGAGGCCACCATGTGGCGCTACCGCGAGCTGCTGCCCCTGCGCGACGACGCCCACCGTGTGAGCCTGGGCGAGGGCATGACGCCGATTTTGCAACTCCATAACCTGGCCGCCCGCTACGGGCTGCGCTCCTTGCAGCTCAAAGACGAAGGCCAGAACCCCACCGGCTCGTTTAAGGCTCGGGGCCTGAGCATGGCTGTATCGATGGCCAAAGAGCTGAGCACGGCCGGCTGCATTATTCCCACGGCCGGCAACGCGGGCGTGGCCCTGGCGGCCTACTGCGCCAAAGCCGGCCTGCCCGCCACCGTGGTGATGCCGCGCCACACGCCCGCGGCCTTTCAGGAAGAATGCCGCTGGTACGGCGCCGACCTGCAGCTGGTCGACGGGCTCATCAACGATTGCGCCGCCCGGGTGCGCGAGCTGAACGCCGCCGGCCGCCTGCTCGACGTATCGACGCTGAAGGAGCCCTACCGCATCGAGGGCAAGAAAACCATGGGCTACGAGCTGGCCGAGCAGGGCGGCTGGCGCCTGCCCGACGTGATATTGTACCCCGCCGGCGGCGGCACCGGCCTCATCGGCATCTGGAAGGCCCTGCGCGAAATGCAGGCCATGGGCTGGCTGCCCGCCGACGCGAAGCTGCCGCGCATGGTGGCCGTGCAGGCCCAGAACTGCTGCCCGCTGGTGGAAACCCTCGCCGGCCGGCAGCCCAACTGCCAGCAGTACCAGGGCCGCCCCACCATTGCCAACGGCCTGGCCGTGCCGCGCCCCCTGGGCGAAGCCCTGATGCTGCAGGTGCTGGCCGAATCCAACGGCACGGCCCTGGCCATCGGCGACGAAGACATGCTGACTGGCATGCGCGAGCTGGCCCGGCTGGATGGCCTGTTCGTGGCTCCCGAGGGCGCGGCCGTGTGGATGGCCGCCCGGCAGTTGCTGACCACCGGCTGGCTGCGCCCCGACGAAGAACTGCTGCTGCTCAACACCGGCTCGGCCCAGAAATACCTCGACAACGTGCTGGGCCGCGCCGCACATTAGCAGTCATGGAGTATAGAACAGCAAAGGCCGCGTTCTTCGGAACGCGGCCTTTGACTTTTCGGCAAGCCAACAACTCAGCCGCGCAGGGCGAAAAACCAGACGTAGCCCAGGGTGCCCAGCAAAAAGGCGCCGAACAGCGTGCCGCCCAAGGGCAGGCCCAGGCCCGTCAGCAAGGCGGCGGCTACGCCCACCACGGCCAGAACGATGCCGGCCCACATGGACTGCCGCCGGCGCGCCGGCAGCCACTGCCGCTGCGTGCCCACCAGCGGGAAGAGTAGGCCCAGGCCCACCATGCCGAGCAGAGTCAGGGCTTCGGTCTGCGTGTATTTGCCGGCCCCGAGCACGGCCGTGGCGCCCAGCAGCAGCCCGATGAAGTGGTTGGAGTCGCGGGTGTCTTCTTCGCTCAGGGCGTGGCGGCCGTAGCGGTTCAGGCGCAGCAGGGAGTTGAAGATGGGCTCGGCAAACCAGCTCATGTACACCAGCCCGAGGTACAGGGGCAGAAGCACCGGCACGAAGCGCGAGAGCAGAAACAGCCCGATGAACAGCCCGCGCTGGGCCCCACTGCCCAGGCCCTGGGTCCAGACCATGAAGCGGTAAAACCAGTTGTAAATCCAGAAGCGGGCCTTGAGCGCGGCCACCAGTCCTTCGCGGGCGTATTCCAGGGTGGGCTTCAGGCGCAGGGCTTCGCGGAAATGACCCGCGGCTTCCTTGGCCCGGCCGCGCTCCAGCGCCACCCAGCCCAGGTCGGCGTAGGTACCCGCGTCGCCGGGGGCTTGGCGCAGGGCTTCGCCGAGGTCGGCCTGGGCTTCGTCGCGGCGGCCGAGGCGGGAAAGGCAGCGGGCACGCAAGCCCAGGCAGTCGACGTGGGTGGGGTCGGCGGCCAGGCCGGCTTCGGCGGCCCGTAGCGCGCCCTGCAGCTGCCCGCGCTGAAAGCGAATCAGGCCGAGTACGTGGTGGTAATCGGCTTCTAGTGGATCCAGAGCCAGGGCTTCTTCGATGGCCTCTTGGGCGGCGGGCAGCTCGTGCTGGCGCTGCAAGGTGGCGCTGAGCACGTAGTAGGCAAAGCTGTACTCGGGCTCGGCCGCAATGGCGCGGTGCGCGGTTTCCTGCGCCTCGGGCAGGCGGTTCTGCTCCATCAGCGCCAGGGCCAGCAGCGTCTGCACGTAGGCGTTTTCGGGGTCGTCGAGCAGCAGGCGGCGGGCTTCCTGCTCGGCGTCGGCCGGGCGTTTGTGCTGCAGCAGCAGGTGCAGGCGGGCGGTATCCTGGTAGGTGGACATAGAAGACAAATATTGCCGGTGTCACGGCAACAACTGGCTATGGATGGAGCGAGTGGAATTTAGGCCTATGCGGGGCTGACAGGAGCCAGGCCGAAAAGGGAGCCAGGCAGTGCCGGCAACGCATTTGCGGTTTGCTGTGCTAAGCCGCGGCTGCAAAGCCCTACACTTGATAAGCACAACCACCTTGCCGGGCTGTCGGTCAGCGGCGCTGGGCGCGGCGCAGAGCCCAAGCAAAGCCCATCCCGCTCGGTGGCAGCAGCCAGCCCGCGCCTAGTATAAACGACAACACGATAACTACGCCCAGGGCGGGCAGGCCCAGCAACAGCGTCCACCAAAACGCGGAAGGCAGCGCCAGCGCGCGGGCGCCCCGCACCGCCGGCTCGGCCAACAGCGCCAGCGCGGCTACGCTCCAGCTCAGCGCGGGCGGCCAGCCGCGGACATACCCCAAGGCAACCAGCAAGCCGGCGACTACCACCACCGCGCCGCGCCGCCAGCGCAGCGGAGGGGAAGGGGGCCAGAACCACTGGGCAAGCTGGCCCGGCAGGCGGCGCAAACGCTCCGGCCAGGGTAGTTTGCCCGGCAGCGGGTGGCGCAGCATGTCGATTTCGCCGTACAGGGCAAACCCAGCCAGTAAGGGCAGCAGCACCAAACGCAACAGTGCCCGGAACGGCCCCCCTCGCCTTGGGGTGGGTGGGTTGAGCCAAGCGCAGGTGAGCCGCCACCAACGCGGCCAGACGGCCCGGCGCCGCGCGGAGCGGAGCAGGCGCCGGGGTTGGTCGGCCTTGGGGTCGAGGCGCAGGGCCTCCTGCAAGTGCGCCAAGGCCGGGGCCGCGGCGTAGCGGGCCAGCAGGGCCGCCCCGAATTTGGCGTGGACGAAGCCACTGTTGGGCGCCACGCGCAGCAGGCGGCTGAAGCCTTCGTCGGCGCGGGCGGACTGGCGCAGCTGCTCGTGGGCCAACGACCACCACAGCAGGCAGTCGGGGTGCTGTGGATTCAGCCCCAACCCTTCCTCCGCTGCCTCGACGGCTCCTCGGGGCATGTTCAGCAGGTAGTAGAGCTGGCTCCGGAAAGCGAAGTAGCGCGCGGCATAGGGGTTCAGGCGCAAAGCCATGCTTAGCGCTTCATCGGCTCTGGCTAACTCGCCCAGTCGCCCGTGAGTCTGCGCCAGGATAAAAAACGCTTCGGGCTCTTCCGGACCGTAGTGCACTGCGTGCGTGGCTGTCGTGCGCGCGTCGGCAAGCCGACCCTGCGCCAACAGGGCCTGCGTGAGCGTCAGGTGGGCTTGCACGTCATCAGGGGCCTGCGCGAGCCGCTGCCGAGCCAGCTTAGCGGCGTCGGCCGGGCGGTGCAGCTGCAGCAGCGCATCGGCACGGGCAAACCAGTCGGAAGCGTGGGGAGCAACCATGGCCAGAATCGGAGCGGCTACTTCTTAATGCCCAGGTAGGTTAGAATGTCGTCGTAGGTGCCGCCCTCGTTGGAGTACAGGGCGTAGTTTTTGGCCGTGGCAAACCATTCCTTGGTGCTCGGCCGCACCTGCTTGGCCGCGCCCTGCAAGTCGCTTTGCTGCACCGGCAGCGGCCGCCCCGCCCGCATCGACTCGCGCAGGCGCGCCTCCACCGCCTGGTCGACCACGGCCTTGAGGTCGGCGCCGGAGAAGCCGCCGGTCTGCGCCGCCACCGCTTTCAGGTTCAGCTTGTCGTCGATGGGCTTGCCGCGCAGCATCACGTCCAAGATGGCTTCGCGGGCGGGCTCGTCGGGCGGGGTCACCAGCACGATGCGGTCGAAGCGGCCGGGGCGGCGGAAGGCCGGGTCGAGGTGCCAGGGCGCGTTGGTGGCGGCCAGAATGAGCACGCCGTCGTTGGAGCGGCGGGCGCCGTCGAGTTCTTCCAGGAACTGGTTGATGAGGGTGCGGCCGGCGCTCTGGCGCAGGTCGTGGCGGTTGGCGGCCAGGGCATCTACCTCGTCGAAAAACAGCACGCAGGGCGCCTGCATGCGGGCCAGCTCGAACAGCTCGTGCAGCTTTTTCTCGCTCTGGCCCATCCACATGTCCAGAATGTCGCTGATGCCCACGTGGATAAACGAGGCCTTCACCTCGCCGGCCGTGGCCCGGGCCAGGTAGGTTTTGCCGCAGCCGGGCGGGCCGTAGAGCAGCAGCCCGCCGCCCGCGGCCTTGCCGTAGGCCTTATAAAGGTCGGCAAACTGCAGGGGGTGGATGATTTTGAGGCGGATTTCCTCTTTCACCGCCTCCATGCCGCCCACTTCCGCGAAGGTGATGCTGGGCTTTTCGAGGCCGGCAAACAGCGCCCGTTCGTCGAGGCCCGCGGGCGAAACGCTGGCGGTGTACTCGGCGGGGCCGCCGCCGGTGGCGGGGCGGGCGGCCGGGCGCAGGCCCAGCTGTTCGTCCAGCTCGGCGTCGCGCAGGGAGGCGTCGAGCTGCAGGGCCTGCTGGTAGGCTTGCCGGGCTTCGTCGGGCGGGCCGCCGGCGCGGGCCAGCAGGCGGGCGTGCAGCAAGTGGGCGCGGGCGTGCTCGGGCTGGGCGTGCAGCAGCTCTTCCAGCACCACCAGGGCGGCCGAGGTCTTGCCCAGGGCGGCGTAGGTTTCCGAGAGGCCCAGCTGCAGTTCGGCGTCGTCGGGGGCGCGGCGCAGGCCGGCGCGGTAGTGCTCCTCGGCTTCCGGCAGGCGGCCGAGCTGGCGCAGCAGGGCCGCCACGTGGCGGCGCAGCGGGAGGTTGTCGGGCGAAAAAGCCAGCGCGTCGAGCAGCGGCTGCAAGTCGGAAGGATTCGGTACGGCGGACATTACACGCGAAACGGGTTCGATCCGCAAGCTACGGTTTTCGTGGGCCAGTCGGGAAAAGGCGAGGAGCAGTAAGAAGCAGGTGAAAAAATAAATTTTAGCGACAATGCTATTATAAATAGGGGTAAGGTAGTCGCAAACGTTTGCTGATTTTGAATATGGCCTTTCGTATGAAGGGGGTATTGCGAGAAAGTAACGTGTTTTTGTAAATTGACCCCTGTAAATTAAAGGTCGATATGGTTTTCCCCGCCTCTTCCCCCTTGTCCGTTGCCCGCATCACCCTGGGTGGGCTGCTGCTAGCGGCCCTGATTGCGGCCGGCGTGCCCACCGAGCACCCCGCGGCCGCGCCCGGCTCGCTCAACGGCGCCGACATTGCCTGGATGCTTACCGCCACGGCCATGGTGCTCATCATGACGCCCGGCCTCTCGTTTTTCTACGGCGGCATGGTGCGCCCCAAGAACGTCATCAGCACCATGCTGCAGAGCTTCGTGGCCCTGGGCGTCATCTCGCTGGTGTTCTACTTCGTGGGCTTCTCGCTGGCCTACGGCGACTCGTTTTACGGGCTGATCGGCAACCCGCTGACCTTTGCCTTGCTGAACCACGTGGGCACGGCCCCGCACCCGCTGCTCTCGCCCACCATTCCGTTTATCCTCTACTTCGCTTTCCAGCTGAAGTTTGCCATCATCACGCCGGCCCTGATTACGGGCTCCTTCGCCGAGCGCGTGCGCTTCAAGGGCTACCTGGCATTTATGGTGCTCTTCTGCCTGTTCATCTACTGCCCGCTGGCGCACTGGACCTGGCACCCCGAGGGTTTCCTGCGCAAGTGGGGCGTGCTCGACTTTGCCGGCGGCACGGTGGTGCACATTTCGGCTGGTATTGCGGCCCTGGCCGGGGCCATGGTGCTGGGCCCGCGCAGCACGCACCAGCGCAACACCGTGTTTTCGACGCCCAACGTGCCCTACGTGATGCTGGGCACCGGCCTGCTGTGGTTTGGCTGGTTTGGCTTCAACGCCGGCTCGGCCCTGGCCGCCAACGAGCTGGCTGCAACGGCCTTTGTCAACACCAACCTGGCCTCGGCCGCGGCGCTCTTCGCCTGGCTGCTAATGGAAGTGGCCCGCGGCGGCAAGCCCACGGCCGTGGGTGCCTGCGTGGGCGCAGTCATCGGGCTGGTGGCCATTACGCCGGCCGCCGGCTATGTTACCTACGGGCAAAGCGTGCTGTTCGGGGTGCTGGCTTCGGTGATTAGCCAACTGGCCGTGCACTGGCAAAACTCGCGCACCGGCATCGACGACACCCTCGACGTATTCCCCTGCCACGGGCTGGGCGGTATTGTCGGGATGCTGCTCACCGGTATATTTGCCGATAAGGTGGGGCTGATCCACGGCACGGCCACGGTGTTTGGCTACCACGTGCTGGCCCTGCTGATTGTGGTCGGCTACTCCTTCGCCGGCACCTGGTTGCTGCTCAAGCTCACCGGCCGCTTCTTCGCCCTGCGCGTGAAGCCCGCCGAAGAGGAACTGGGCCTCGACCTGAGCCAGCACGAGGAATCGACCTACCACGTCGACGAAGAATTTGAGCGCACGTACCGCAAGGAGCTCCTGCCCGCGGACGTGCACTAACATAAGCTGATTTCGCGCCGTCAGTCGCCGTCCGGGGTTGACTGATCACCCACGGCGCGGACCAGGGGGGAGGTTCAGTGAAGTAGGAGAAAAGCCGCCAGAGGGGAAACTGGCGGCTTTTCGTTTTTACGGCGGACTTGGTCAATTGCCGCACGGAGCCAGGCATCAGCCGGCGGGCAAAACCCGTACAAGGGCCGAATCGGAAAAATTTTCGCGCTCGACCATTGTTGAAGACAGAAGGTCAAGCGAAAAAGTCCTAGTTTTTGGCCTTTATGATGGTACTTTCCGAGTGGCTTGTCGCGCTTTCCAATCAGCTGAACGGGCTGAGCGTAGCTGCCGCCCTGGTGCCCGTGACGGTGGGCCTGCTGCGCTGGCGTCACCTTACATCGGCCGGACGCTGCTTGTGGGCGTGTTCGTTGCTGGCCAGCCTGCTGCTTGGGGTGCTGACGGAATACGGCCGCATCGTGTGGCACAACAATATTCTGCCGCTGCGCAGCCAGGTGTGGCTGGAAACCGTGCTGCTTACGGCGGCCTATTATTTCACTTTCGCCGACTCCAAGCGCCGCCGGGCGGTGCCCTGGCTGCTCGGGCTGTTCACCCTGGGGGCCGTCGGCGAAACGGTATGGCTGATGGATTGGCGGCAGGGCAACGGGCCGTACCTGCACGTGCTGCAGGCCATGCTGCTGATCTGGGTGGTGCTGGCGTATTTCGAGCAACTGCTCAGCGACCCGCCGCAGGTGCCGCTGAGCCGCAACCCCATATTCGTGGCCAGCGTGGGCGTGGTGCTCTACTACGCCGGCACCGTGTTCGTGTATGTACTGGAGCGCACTACGCAGGACACCGACCAAATCCGGATGATGTTTATCCTGGAGTACGGCCTGCGCATTGTCGCGCTCAACGGGGGTGTTGCCGCCGCGCTCTGGCTTATGGGGCGGACGGCCGCGCCGGCGCGGGCTGCTCGGTGAGGTGCGGGGCGTTCGGGTCGTTCTTGTCGAGCTTGCTCAGGTAAAAGGCGGCCAGAAAGCCCAACACCGTGATGAGCCCGGTGAAGTTGTGAGCCACCTCGAAGGCCTCGGGAATCATCGTGTCGGCAATCATGGCCAGCACGGCGCCCGCGGCCACGGCGGTGGTGGCGGCCACCACGTTTTCGGAGAAGTGGCTGAAGACGGTGAACCCGGCCCAGGAGGCCACGCCCGAAACCAGCGCGATGCCGCTCCAGAGCAGCAGCACGTAGCGGGCTGAGCGGCCGGCTTTTTTCATGCCGGCGGCGCTGCTCAGGCCCTCGGGCAGGTTGGAGAGAAAGATGGCCGCCACGGCCACCGTGCTCACCACGCCCCCGGCCAGCATGCTCAGCCCGATGACGATGCTTTCGGGAATGCCGTCGAGCAGGGCGCCCACGGCCAGGGCCATGCCGTTGTCGTCGCCGGCGTCGTTGCCGTCGGTTTCGCCCTGCTTCACTTCCTTGCGCTCGGCCGCCTGCTGGTGCCCGCTGCGCTTGCGGTGCTTGGCCCCGTAGCGGGCCAGCAGCCAGTTGGCGGCGGTGTAGGCCGCCGCGCCCCCCACGAAGCCCAGGCCCGAGGCGTTGAAACCGCCGCGGGCGTAGGCCTCTTCCATCAATTCCAGGGAAAGCGTCGAAATCAGTACGCCGCTGCCGAAGGCCATGACGGCGGCAATGAGCCGCTGCGGTACGTGGGCAAAGTAGCCGACGGCGGCGCCCAGCAGCAGTGCGGAGCCCGATACCAGGCCCCAGAAACCGGCCAGCAGCCAGAGGGGGAAATGCATGAAGAACTAGCTCTTGGTGGGAAGGGCCGCATGCCGCGGCCCCGCGAAAGGTCGAGGTACGCTCTACGCACCAAGTGCTACTTCGGATATACCACTAGGGCCGCGCGCAGCTCCGCCTCGCTCAGGTCGGGCACGTCGACTTTCTTAAACGGGGCCGTGTGGCCGCTCAGGAGCGTGAGGCGGCTGCGCGGCACCCCGAGCACCGCGGCCAGAAACCGCAGCAGGCAGTCGTTGGCCTTGCCGTCCTGGGCCGGGGCGTGCAGGCGCACGGTCAGCGCCCCGTCGGCGGCCAGCTCCAGGGCGTTCTGGCGGGCGTTGGGCTTGGCTTTCAGGTGCAGGGTGGCCATTGGGGCAAGTGGTGAAGTTGTGAGGGGTGAAATTGTGAAAAACAGAACCGCCATTCACAATTTCACCCCTCACAACTTCACAAATTGGTCCTACGCGGGCGAGTTGTAGGCGTCGTAGATGTTCCAGGCCCAGAGGGCGAGGGGCACGACGACGGTCCACCAGAGCAGGAAGCCCACGATGCCGCTCAGCACCCAGATGAACACCGCTTTGAGGATCTGGCCCTTGATAAGCTGGCCGAGGCCGGGAATAAAGGCCGACAGCAGGGCCGGCACGCCGTAGGTTGGTTTCATAGCGGGCAAGATGAACAAACGCGGGGAAACTTACGCCGCCGGTGCCGGGGCGGGCGGGCCGAGCAACTGCTGGCCGGTGGGGCACACGTCGAGCAGCACGCAGCGGCGGCAGGCGGGGCTGCGGAAGTAGCAGCACTTCTGCCCGTGAAACATCAGTGCCTCGTGGTGGTCGTACACCTGCTGGGCGTCCCAGCCCGCGGGCAGTAGGGCTTCGAGCAGGGCGTGCGAGGCCTCGGTGCCCACTTTCGGCCCGATCAGGCCCAGGCGCTGCGCCACGCGGTGGTGGTGGCTGTCGACGGGCATGGCCGGGCGGCGCAGGGTGCTGAAAAGCAGGGTGGCGGCGCTGGTTTTGGGCCCCACACCGGGCAGCGTTTCCAGCCAGGCCCGCGCTTCGGGCACGGGTAGCTCCGTCAGCAGGGCCTGCAGCGGGGCCAGCTCCAGTTGCCCCGCCAGCCGGTCCGTCAGCTCCCGCAGAATGGCCTGGATGCGCGGTGCCTTCTGCTCGGGCCAGGTGCAGGGGCTGATCAGGGCTTCGACCTCGGCCGTGGGCGCGTCGCGCACCTGCACCCAGGTGGGCAGGGCCGCCACCAGCTGCTGGTAGGCGCGGTGCGAGTCGGCGTTGCGGGTGCGGTGCGAAAGCACGGCGCTGACCAGCTCGCTCAGCGGGTCTTTGACGCTGAAAAAGCGAAACGGGGCGCCGTAAAGGGCGCACAGCCGCTCGTGGGCCAGCAGGGCCAGCGCCCGGCGGCGGGCCAAGTCGGCCGCATCGGCCGCGGAGTCGGGGAGGGAAGCAGGGGTGGGCACAGTACCGGCAAACGCAGCGGCCGCGCCCGCGGTTGGGGCGGGCACAAAAAAGCCGGAACCTGGGCGGGTTCCGGCTTGTACGAGCGGGCAGCGGCGGCTTAGCGGGCGGCCGCGTCGCCGTAGTTGTAGAGCTGCACGGCCTGCTTGAGCTTGCGCGCCTGCGTGCCGCTCAGGAAGGTGGGTACCAGCAGCACCGGCACCGACACGAGCACCAGCGGCAGGCCGCGGCTGCTGCCGTTGAAGGTATTGAGCATGCCCACCGCCAGCAGGCCCCCGCCGACCACGTAGCCGGCCGTGCTGTAGCGCCGCAGCCGGGCCACGTCGCGCAGCAGCTCGGCGCTGCCGGGGTTGTCCGACACGGCCACGCTCAGGCTGCGGAAGTTCATGTCCTGAATCGGGCCGCCGTCCTTGCTGAAGTACTCGGTCTTGACGGTGCGGTAGCCGCTGCCGTAGGGGTAGCCGCCGTAGGGATACCCGCCGTAGCCATAAGGGTAGCCGAAGCGGCCGTAGCCCCCGTAGCCGAACGGCCCGCCGAAGGCGCCGGGCATGTACTGCTGCGAGGTGATGGAGTAAGTGCTGATGCGGCCCGTCTTTTCGCGGCGCAGCGTGGCCATGCGCCGCGAGCCCGGCAGGGTGGTGCGGATGTAGTGGCCGGTTTCGTCGTCGAAGAACTTGATCTGGTCCAGCTCGAAGCGCTGCTGCCCGTTCAGCAGCAGGTAGGAGCGGCCCACGGCGGGCTGGCGCAGCTCCACGTCGTCGGCGGCGTACACGGCGCCGTTGACGAGGCCGATGCGGTAGCGCGGCTGCTGTTGCTGCGGGGCCGGCGCGGTGGCCGTGCGCGCCGCGGTGTCGGGCGCCGTGGGAAGGGTATTCAGCTGGGGGGGAGTGTCCTGCGCGGCGGCGGGGGCAACGGCGGCCCCGCCCAACACGGCGGCAAGCAACAACGAGCGGAGGTTCATGGTGGGGAGGAAGGCGTGAACGGACAGAAAGGTACCGGAAGAAACGCGCCGCACGGTGTCGGTAGCGTGAACGAGCCTGATCGAACGGCAAGAAAACAATCCGTTCTGAATCGCGGCCAACGTGGGGCAACATTCCGAGCCAGAAACGACGGCGGCCCGGCAAGTCGTTCCCCCGCCGGCTGGGCTTTTTACGGCGTCAGCGCCGCGTCGGGGTCATCCGGCGCAAAATCTTCGGGCGCGGCGTCGGCATCGGCGGCAAAACGGCCCTTGAAGCGGGCGTACAGCGCGTTCATGCCCAGTAGCAGCAGGCCCATGAAGATGAAGACCACCGCCTGCGTGATGGTGCCGCGCCGGCTCAGATCGAAGAACACCAGCCGCACCATGCACACCCCGATGCCGGCCAGCGCCACGTAGCGCAGGTCGCGGCGGCGCAGCAGCAGGCTGCTCACGAACACGCCCACCACGTCGAGCATCAGCAGCACGGTGAGCACCGAACGGTCGAAGGACTGCACCAGCACCAGCGTGAGCACCCCGAAGGCGGGGTAGAGCAGCGCCGGAACCAGGTGGCGGAAGCGCAGGCGGCCCAGCTGCGCCAAACCGTGCAGGCCCGGCGGCCACTGCAGCCCCCGGGTGGCGGGTACGCGGCGCAGCAGCACGGCCGCCAGCGCGAAGAGCAGCGCCACGGCGCCGGCGGTGGTCAGCCAGGGCGCCCCCAGCCACTGGCCCGGGTGCAGGTAGCGCAGCGCCACGTAGGCCGCCGTGCCGGCCGCCAGCCAGTACAGCGGCAGGGCGTAGAGGGCCAGGCGGCGCAGGCGCTGGGGCAGGCGCGGGGCGAAGCCGGCCAGCACCAGGGCTAGCAGCAACTCCAGCGGCGCGTGCCAGATGACGCGCGTTTCCCAGTGCAGGGTGAAAGCGGCCAGCAGCACGGTCAGCTCGGGCAGCCAGGGGTGCAGCAGGCGCCAGCTGCGGTAGCGGGCGTCGGCGGGCGCGGGGGTGAGGGCCAGCGCGCCGAGCACCAGCAGCAGCGCCGCCGCCGTGAAGCGCCGGGCGGGCCAGCCTAGCAGCGTTTCGCGGCTGTGGAGTACGGGGCCGAGGTGGTAGAGCAAAGCCGCGCCCAGCAGGGCGTAGCCCACGTGCAGCAAGTAGCGCGCCGGCTGGCCGGCGCGTTGCTGGGCCTCGGCGGCGGGTTGCCGGCGTTGCAGCGCCAGTGCGCCCACCACCGCCCCGGCGGCCAGCAGCGTCCACAGCAGCCCGGGGGCGGCATCGGAGCGGAAGTGGAAGGCCAGCCAAGCCGTGGCGCTCAGGTGCAGGCCCAGCAGGTACAACCAGGGCCAGCGCACGTGCCGCGCCCGGGCGGCCCACCAGGAAGTAGCCAGGCCCGCCAGCGGCAGCAAAGTTGTGGGAAGCAGGTAGCGCAGGCGCGGCGCAACTTGCAGGGCAAGTTGGTCGGCCGCGTGGTGCCACTGCAGCAGCACGAAGCCGCCGCTGGCCAGCAGCACGCCCAGCCAGAGCCCGGGCACCGGCAGCGTGCGCCGCAGCGCGAGCAGGCCGGCGCCCACGAGCACGGCCGCCCACGCCGCCCAGCCGTGGTGATACACCAGCGCCGCGGCGGCCAGCGGCAGTAGCCCGGCTACCAGGCCCAGCAGGCGCAGGCGGTACGTCGGGGTGTAGGACAGCGGCAACGCGTCGTAGGCGGGCGCGGCGCGGCGGACCAGCAGGGCTTGGGCGCCGGCGGTGGCCAGGGCGGCCGTCAGCAGCAGTAGAGCGCGCAGGTTCAGGCCGATGATCAGTAAGCCGTCGAGGCGGCTGACCACCGGCACCAGCCCCAAGGCCAGCAGCAGGGTGGTGTAGAGCAGCCCGCGGTACAAGGGCCACTCACGACGCAGGGCCAGCAGCACGGTCATCAGCAGGGTTTCGAGGTAGAGCACCAGGGCGGCGGCGGGCCAGCTCAGGCCCAGTTCGTGCAGGCCCAGGGCCGCCAGCATCAGCAGCCCTTGCCCGGCCAGCAGGTGTAGTTGGCGCAGCCACTCGGCCGCGCCACGCAGCCACTGGCTAATGCCGAACGCGCAAGCGGCTGCGGCGACGGCACCCAGCAACAGTCCGGACGCGGAGGCCGGCGCCGGCCCGAACAAGCCCTGCCCGAGCACTAGCAGCAGGCCGGTGTAGTGCAGCCCAATCAGCACGCCCAGCGAAGGGCCGGCCCAGTACCCGAGGCCGCCTTCCCCAGTTTCGGCGGAGCGGGCGGCGTGGGTGAGCCGGAAAAACGCGGCCCCCAGCAGCGCCGCCAACAGCAGCCCGGCGGCCCGGCGGTACAGCTGCGCCGCTGCCAGCGTGGGCAGCGTCAGCTCAACAACGCAGAGCAGCAGCAGGAGCAGGCCGGTGAGCTGGGCGGCTACGGCCAACACCTGGGGCACCCGGGCTTCGCCGCGGCGCGTGAGCAGGAGAGTGGCCGCCAGGGTTTCGGCGTAAAGAATCGCCAGCGTGGTGGGCCAGCTCAAACCTAGTTCGTGCAAGCCGAGCACGGCCAGGGTCAGCAGCGCCTGGGCGGCCAGCAGGTGCAACTGCCGCAGCCATTCGGCGGTGCCGCGCAGCCACTGGCTGGTGGCCACCGCACTGCCCGCCGCTGCTACCGTACCAATTAGCAAAGCGGGAATAGAGGCCGGTGCCGGGCCGAAGAAACCCTGGGCCAGCACCAGCAGCAGGCCGGTGTAGTGCAGCCCGATGAGCGCCCCCAGCCACGGCTGCGTCCAGTACGACAAGCCTTCGTCCGCGGCATCTTGGGCCTCCGCGGCGGGGCGGGCGGCGTGGGTCAGGCGGGAAAAGGCCGCGCCCAGCAGGGCGGCCAGCAGCAAGCCGCCGGCGCGGCGGTACAGCTGCGGGGCGGTGAGCACCGGCAACGGCAGGAAGAACAAGCTGACGAGCAAGAACAGCAGCCCGGTCAGCTGGGCCGTCACGGCCAGCACCTGCGGCACGCGGACTTCGCCCCGCCGGGCCAGCAGCGCCGCGGCCGCCAGGGTTTCGGCGTAGAGCACGAGCAGCGTGGTGGGCCAACTCAGGCCCAGCTTGTGCAGGCCGAGCAGGGCCACGGTCAGCAGCAGCTGGGCCGCCAGCAGATGCAGCTGCCGAAACCACGCTGCCCCGCTGCGCAGCCACTGGCTCAGTCCCAGCACGGCTCCGGCCGCGGCCCCGCTGGCCCCCATCAGCGCAAGCACCGGTGGCTGCGGCACGCCGAACAGGGCCCGCAGCAGCAGGGCCGCCACCCCGGCGTAGAGCGCGCCCACCACGCCGCCGAACGAGCGGTACAGCTCGCGGCGTAGGGGCGGGGCGGCCTCGGTGGTGAGCAGCGGCAGCGTGCGGGCCAGGTGGAAATAGGTTGCTCCGGCCGCCGCCGCCAAGAAGAGCAGCAGCGCGTTGCGGTGCAGGCCGGTGGGCGAGTAGCTGGGCAGCTGCAGCAGGTTCAGGAGCAGCAGGGCGCCGCCGGCCAGCAGGGCGCCCACCGAGGCTATCTGAAACACCAGATTTTCACCTTCGCGGGCCATGATGAAGGCCACCAGCAGCGTTTCCAGCAGCATAAACACCAGAATAACGCTCGGGGTGGCGTGCCAGCCCTGCAGCGACAGGGCCGTGGCCAGGGCCAGAATCAGCGAAATGACGGTGTCGGTCTGAAACAGCCACTGAATGCCCAGCCGCCGCGCCTGACGCGCCACCACAAAGGTCGTCGCCGCGCCTAGGCCCAGCGGAATGGTTTTCCAGATCGAGCCGGTGCTGTAGAGGTAAAGGTTGACGCCCAGGCAGGTCCAGTTCAGCACGTGCGCCGCGAAGAGCAGGGCGTCGAAACGGCCGGTGGCGTACACCTTGCGGTATTGCACCACGGCCGCGGCCAGGCCCACCAGCAGCACCAGCGCCATGGCTCCCAGCCGCAGCCCCGAAGCCAGCGGCAAGGCCAGCTGCCCGTGCCAATACAGGTGAAAGGCAAAAAAGCTCAGAATGCTCAGCAGCAGCTGGTAGCGCCAGCGCTGCCGGTAGGTAATGGCAATGGCAAACGCCGTAACGGCCGCCGCCGCGCCCAGCGTAAGCAGCGTGGGCGGCAGCACGGCCAGCGCCACCAGGCTTAAAATGCCGTGCAGGGACGACACCGCCTCGCGGCTGCTGTGCCAGGCCAGCCACAGATTCGCGGCTGCCCCGGCAAAGAGCAGCAGGTAGTCAAACGGCCGCTCGGCCCAGCGCAGGCCCGGAATGCTCACCGCGGCCACGCAGGTGAAGAGAAAAATGGCCGCCGCGCTGCTTTGCAGCCACACCGCCAGCTGCGCCGCGAAGGGTTTGCGGCGCAGGTAGTAGTGCGCGCCGAGCAGGGCCGCGGCAAACAGGTTGATGAGCAGGAAGCGGTACACCGGGGCCAGCTGCAGGGCGGTGTACACCCCCAGAAAGCCCACGCCCGTCACCAGCACCACGGCGCCGAGGATGCCGGTCCAGTTTTCGAGCACCACAGTCGACAGCCGGTCCCACCACGTAGGCTCGGCGGGCTCGGGTGCTACCGGCTTGGGACGTAGGGCCGGCTGCGGCACGGGCCGGGGCGCCGGCGGTTCCGTGGGCGGCGCGGAACGAGGCTGCGCTGCGGGCTCGGGTGTGGGCGCCGGAGCCGGCTTGGGCGGGAAAGGGGCGGGAGGAGTAGAAGTAGGCGGAGCGGCGGGCGTTGGCAGTGCGGACGGAACAGCGGGAGGAGTCGGGACAGGGGCCGGCGCCGGAGGGGGCGTCGGCGGGGCGGCCACCGGCGGGGCCGGCACGGCGGGCGGTGTGGGCGAAGCGGCGGGCGGTGAGGGAGCCACCGGCGGCGCGGGGAGCGGGCCGGGCG
>NZ_JAJFAV010000007.1 GCF_020711235.1 Hymenobacter sp. 15J16-1T3B
ACCACCTCCCCGATCTTGCGCCGGCCCCCGAACGCGTCGCGCCGCCACTCCTCCACCACGAACGCCACGTTGTAGTCTCCGAGCCCGAAGGGGCTGGGCGAGTTCCACACCAGCTGGCCGGTGCGCGCGTCCAGGTCCAGAATAGCCGCGTCGCCCACCGACGGAGCGGGCAGGCCGTTGTAAGCTACCTGCACCCCGTTGCGCGACACGCTTTGATCCTGCGGGTAGGCGTAGCCGGGCAAGTTCACCGGGTTGGGCACGTTGCCGCCAAGCAGTACCCCGTCGACGCCGCGCGGCTCCCACTGGCACACGCGCAGTTTGTAGGACAGCGAGTCGCCGTCTTCGTCGGAGGCAGCTGGGTTGTGCAAGAACACTTGGCCCGCGGCGGCCCGATCCACGGCCGGGGCGTTGAGCACCGGCGAGTGGTTGACGCCGATGATGGGGTTGATATTGATCTGGGTGTGGATGTAGAAGTTGCGCTGGTCCGACGAGGGCACGTTGCGGATGCCGGTTTTGCGGTTCTCCCCGATAAAGCTCACGGTGTACAGTCCGGGCGCGTTGTAGAGGTGCTCGAAGTAGTACACGTTGCGGTTCACGCCGTTACCAATGTTGACGCGGCTTACCCGCCGGATGGCGTCCTTGCCGCTGCTGGTTCCGTCTCCGAAGAAAATGGTTTCGGTGTCGTCGCCGTCGGCGGGCACTAACCCATCCGTATAAGTCACCATCTTAAAGAAGATGCGCAAAGGATTGCGCGCCGCTGTGGTATCTGTTTGGGCCTGAATGTCGCCGGCCCGGATGTGAGTAGCGCGGACCGGCAAGGCGGCCAGTGTCATTAAACCCACTAAAAACGCGGACCCGGCCCACGCCCGTAGGCAGCCCCGGAGTAGTGAAAAGGTCATATAGCTAGACGATTAGAAAGCGTCGGCAGAAATGAGCAGCAAGCAAAAAGTATGATATCATCCTAACAAACGCTACCGCAACGGGGTTGTATAGACGACATCATCCGTGTAACGGCGAGCCGGAAGCCCTGGTTCACCCGATTGACCACCATTTCAGAGGAATGCAACGCGAATTGTTTCGTTGCGGGTCGGGGTGTACCTTTGACCGGTTCAACCGACCTTTTTCTCACCCTTCCGTTCACCTATGAGTTGGCTTAGCAACGCGCTTACCAGCAGCATTGGCCGCAAAATCATCATGGCCGTCACGGGCCTGTTCCTGTGCTCGTTCCTGGTGGTTCACTTAGTCGGCAACCTCCAGTTGTTTAAGAACGACGGCGGCGCCGCTTTTAATATCTACTCCCATTTTATGGGAACCAACCCCATCATCCGCACGCTGGAAATCGTGCTGCTGCTGGGGTTTGCGTTTCACATCTACGAGGCCGTTGCCCTGACCGGCAAAAACCGCGCGGCCCGCGGCAGCCAAGGCTACGTAGTCAACCACATCGAGCAGAATTCGCCCTGGCAGTCCCGCAACATGGGCCTGCTCGGCACCGTCATCCTGATCTTCCTGCTGGTCCACCTCTACAATTTCTTCTACCGCGCCCGCTTCGGCGAGCTGGACCCGGACATCAACAACAACGCCGACCTCTACACGCTGGTCGTCAGCTCGTTCCACCAGTGGTGGTACGTGCTGTTGTACGTACTGGCGCAGGTAGCCCTGTGCTACCACCTCATCCACGGCTTCAAGAGCGCCTTCCAGTCGCTGGGCCTCACGCACCGCAAGTACACGCCCTTCGTGACCTACCTGGGCTACGCTTTCTCGGTACTTGTGTGCGCGGGCTTTGCCGCCATGCCGCTGTACTTCTTCTTTCTTCAGTAACCCACCCGGTTTGCTTTCCTTATGAACCTGGACGCGAAAATTCCCGAAGGCCCCTTGGCCGAGAAATGGGACAAGCATAAGTTCAACGTTAAGCTCGTCAACCCCGCCAACAAGCGCAAATACGACGTCATCGTGGTGGGCACCGGCCTGGCCGGCGCTTCGGCCGCCGCTTCGCTGGCCGAGCTGGGCTACAACGTGAAGGCCTTCTCCTTCCACGACTCGCCCCGCCGCGCGCACTCCATCGCCGCGCAGGGTGGCATCAACGCCGCCAAAAACTACCAGAACGACGGCGACTCCGTGCACCGCCTGTTCTACGATACCATCAAGGGCGGTGACTACCGCGCCCGCGAAGCCAACGTGTACCGCCTCGCGCAAGTGTCGGTGAACATCATCGACCAGTGCGTAGCCCAGGGCGTGCCCTTCGCCCGCGAGTACGGCGGCTTGCTGGCCAACCGCTCCTTCGGGGGTGCTCAGGTAAGCCGCACGTTCTACGCCCGCGGCCAAACGGGGCAGCAGCTGCTGCTCGGCGCCTACTCGGCCCTCTCGCGCCAGATTGCCTACGGCAAGGTGAAGATGTACAACCGCACCGAGATGCTGGACCTAGTGATTGTCGACGGGCAGGCCCGCGGCATCATCACGCGCAACCTCATCACCGGTGAAATCCAGCAGCACGCCGCTCACGCGGTGGTACTGGCCACCGGCGGCTACGGTAACGTGTTCTACCTGAGCACCAACGCCAAGTACTCCAATGCCACGGCCGCCTGGCGTGCCCACAAGAAAGGCGCCCTGTTTGCCAACCCCTGCTTCACGCAGATTCACCCCACCTGCATCCCCGTATCGGGCGACTACCAGTCGAAGCTGACGCTGATGTCGGAGTCGCTGCGCAACGACGGCCGCGTGTGGGTGCCCAAGACGGTGGAAATGGCCGAACGCCTGCGCCGCAACGAAATCCACGTCAACGACATCAAGGAGGAGGACCGGGACTACTTCCTGGAGCGCAAATACCCCGCTTTCGGTAACCTGGTGCCGCGCGACGTAGCCTCGCGCAACGCCAAGATGATGTGCGACGAAGGCCGCGGCGTGGGAGCTTCGGGCCTGGCCGTGTTCCTCGATTTCAGCGAAATCATCAAGCGCATCGGCGCCGACGGGGTGAGCCAGAAGTACGGCAACCTCTTCGCCATGTACGAGAAAATCACCGACGAGGACCCGTACAAGCAGCCCATGCGCATCTACCCGGCCGTGCACTACACCATGGGCGGCCTGTGGGTGGATTATAACTTGCAAACCACCGTACCGGGCCTCTACGCCACCGGGGAGTGTAACTTCTCCGACCACGGCGCCAACCGCCTCGGCGCTTCGGCCCTGATGCAGGGCCTGGCCGACGGCTACTTCGTGATTCCCTACACCATCGGGGATTACCTGGCCCAGACGCCGCCCAAACCGGTAACGACCGAGCACCCGGCCTTCAAGGAAGCCGAAGCCAACGTGCGCGCCCAGATTCAGAAGCTGATGAGCATCAACGGCACGCGCACCCCGGACGACTTCCATAAGGCCCTGGGCCACATCATGTGGGAGTACTGCGGCATGGCCCGCACGGCCGAAGGCCTGCAGCACGCCAAGCAGGAGATTCAGAAGCTGCGCAAAGCCTTCTGGAGCGACCTGAAAGTGGTGGGCGTCAACGAGGAGCTGAACCAGACCCTGGAAAAAGCCGCCCGCGTGGCCGACTTCCTGGAGCTGGGCGAGCTGATGGTCGACGACGCGTACAACCGCAACGAAAGCTGCGGCGGCCACTTCCGCGAGGAATACCAGACGCCCGAAGGCGAGGCCCTGCGCGACGACGAGCACTACGCCTACGTGGCCGCCTGGGAATGGCGTGGTGAAAACCAGCCCGAAGTGCTGCACAAGGAGAACCTCGTGTTCGAAAACGTGAAGCTCACCCAGCGTAGCTACAAGTAAGAATTCTGAATTATGAATGCTGAAATCTGAATTGCTCGGGTACCCCGACTGTTCAGGTTTCAGCCTCAGAAGCCCAATTCAGAATTCATAATTCAGAATTCAAAATTTGAAATACCAATGGCTGGAAGTAACCCCAATGCCAAACCCATGAACCTCACGCTGAAGGTGTGGCGGCAGAAAAACCGCCAAACCCAAGGCAACATCGTGGACTACCAGGTCCGCGACATTTCGCCCGACATGTCGTTCCTGGAAATGCTCGACGTGCTGAACGAGGACCTGCTGCGCAAGGGCGAAGAGCCCGTAGCCTTCGACCACGACTGCCGCGAAGGCATCTGCGGCTCGTGCAACCTGTTCATCAACGGCCGCGCCCACGGCCCGGAGCCGGGCACGACCACCTGCCAGCTACACATGCGCAAGTTCTCGGACGGCGACACCATCACCATTGAGCCCTGGCGCGCCGAGGCGTTTCCGGTGAACAAGGACCTGTCGGTGGACCGCTCGGCGTTTGACCGCATCATCCAGGCCGGTGGCTACGTGTCGGTAAACACCGGCGGCGTGCCCGACGCCAACGAAATTCCGATTCCGAAGTCCATTGCCGACCAAGCGTTTGATGCAGCTACCTGCATCGGCTGCGGCGCCTGCGTGGCGGCCTGCAAAAACGCGTCGGCCATGCTGTTCGTCTCGGCCAAGGTGTCGCAGCTTGCGCTGCTGCCTCAGGGGCAAGTGGAGCGCAAGACCCGCGTGGAAAACATGATTGCGCAGATGGACAAGGAGGGCTTCGGTGCCTGCACCAACATCGGTTCCTGCGCGGCCGAATGCCCGGTGGGCATTTCGCTGGAAAATATTGCTATCCTGAACCGCGAATTCCTGGCTGCCAAGGCTACCTCGAATAACCTTGCCTAAGGCTTCGTAGTTGTCAAACAAGAAAAGCGAACCGGCCCGGCTGGTTCGCTTTTTTGTTGGCCTTGCATGCCGAATCGAGAGTTAAGAATTGAGCCCTTCCCCGTCGGCCCGATTCTTATTTTTTGATTCTTAACTTCTAATCCCCTGATGATAACCATCGTAGCCGGCACCAACCGCCCTCAGTCACGCGCCCGGCGCATCAGCGAGCTGTACGCGGCGCAGTTGCGCGAATTTGGGGCCGCCGCGCAGATTCTGGACCTGGCCGCGCTGCCGGCCGACTTTACGGCCACGGCGCTGTACCACAACGTGGGCAGCCACCCGGAATTCAACGAATTGGTAGCCATGGCCAGCACGGCGGAGAAACTGGTGTTTGTGGTACCCGAATACAACTGCTCCTACCCCGGCGTGCTCAAGGCCTTCATCGACGGGCTGCCCTACCCCGGTGGCATCCGCGACAAAAAAGCGGCGCTGGTGGGGTTGTCCTCCGGCAGCCAAGGCGGCTTGCTGGCCCTGAGCCACCTGACCGACGTGCTGATGTACCTGGGCACCGCCGTGCTGCCCAGCCGGGTACGCCTGCCCAACATCGAAGCCAGCCTAACGACGAACGGCGAACTGCACAACCCGCTGTTTACCCAATTGCTGCGGGAACAAGCGGAACAATTATTGCGGTTCTAGCACCAGCTGCTTACAACCGCGGGTTGGGCGAGTGGGTCATCGAGGTATAGCGCAGTCTTCACGCTATATTTAGGACTGCCAACGTTTTTTTCGTCATGCAACAGTGCTTGGCCGTCTTCCTTTCGCTGCTTGTCCTGCTGCAGTCATTCAGCCGGGAAATGCTGGTATTGGATTACGCCCTGCACCAGCAGCGCATCACGGAACGGTTTTGCGTGAACAAAACCCGACCGCAGCTGCGCTGCAATGGGCGCTGCCACCTGCGCAAGCAATTGGCCAACGCCGGTGACACGGACAAAAAAGCACCGCAAAGCCACGCTAAGCTCAAGTTTGAGGCCCTACCGCTGGCCCGTTTCGTGACGCTGCCCAGCCGGCGCCTGCCTTGGGCGGTCCGGCCGACCTTCCGGCGGCAGCAGGCGCTGCGCGTGGGGGTGGAAATCAACCGGGACGTGTTTCGCCCGCCGGTGCAACGGGGTTAACTGCCCCGTCTGTTGCCGCGCTGCGGCGCCCTTCCCCACCACCCCAGTTTAGTTACGCCCATGCTTTTCCGTACTCTTTCGACCACTCTTGCCACCCTGCTTCTCGGCGCCACGCTCGGCCTGACCGCCTGCGACGACGACAACCCGACCACTGATACGCCTACTTCCGGCAAGCTCAACTTCGAGTTTGAAAACGTCGTCGGCAGTCAGTCCCTGACCTTCGGCAACTCTTATACCACCTTGCAAGGCGACCAGTTTACCGTCAGCAAGTTCAATTACATCATCAGCAACATCAAGCTGACCAAGGCCGACGGCAGCAGCTGGGCCGAACCCGAAAGTTACCACCTCGTGAAACAGGCGGACATGACCTCGCGCAATTTCGAGGTAAGCGGCGTCCCGTTCGACGATTACACCGGCCTGACGTTCACCATTGGCGTCGATGCGGCGCGCAACACGGCGGGGGCCCAGACCGGGGCTTTGTCGCCGGACAACGACATGTACTGGGGCTGGACGACCGGGTACATTTTCCTGAAGATGGAGGGCACCTCCCAACAGTCGCCTACGGGCGCCTACACCTACCACGTCGGCGGCTTTCAGGGCCTCTACAATTCCGTCCGCACCGTGTCGCTGCCGTTGCCAGCCGGCGTGACCTCGCTGCACATCAGCGCAACCCAAACGCCGCAGCTGCACCTGAAGGCGGACGTGCAGAAACTCTTTACCGGCCCCAAGTCCTTCCGCACCTCGCAAATCAACCACATCATGAGTGCTGATTCGAACGCGGTCCGGCTGGCCATGAATTACGCGGCCGGCATGTTCCGCCTCGACCACGTGCACAGCGGCGAGTAAGGTTTTGTCTATGCGACGCGCTTGGACAGTCCCGTTGGCCGCCGTGCTGGCGGGGCTGCTCATGGCAGGGTGCCACCCCGATGCCGACGTGCTGAGCTCCGCGGAGCCGGTACCGGGCAGCGTCGTTCCCGCGAATTTCCCCCCGCCCGCCTACGGGCCGGAGCTGAATGCGCCCGACCGCGCCACGTTCGAGCTGGGCCGCAGCCTATTCTACGACCCGCTGCTCTCGCGCGACAGCACCGTGTCGTGCGGGACCTGCCACCGCCAGACTGATGCCTTTGCCGACGCGGGGCAGCGCCTGAGTGCGGGCGTGCTGGGCCACCGCGGCCTGCGCAACGCCCCGCCCCTGCAAAACCTGCGCTGGCGCCGCACCCTGATGTGGGACGGAGCCGTGGCGCACATCGAAAACCTGCCGCTGGCCCCGCTCACCAACGCGCAGGAAATGGACGAAACCCTGCCCCGGGTGCTGGCCAAGCTCAACCGCCACCCGGCGTACCCTGCCCGCTTTGCCAGCATTTACGGTCCGGGGCCCATCACCTCCTACCAGTTTCTGCGGGCCCTGGCTCAGTTTACGGCGGCGTTGACCTCCGCCAACAGCCGCTACGACCAGTATGTGCGCCATGAACCTGGCGGTACGCTGTCGGTTCAGGAGCTGCGCGGTCTTACCGTGTTTCGGGCCAATTGCGCCAGTTGCCACGCCACCGACCTGTTTACCGACGAAACCTACCGCAACAACGGGCTGGACCGCAGCTTCGCGCAGGATTCGGGCCGGGCGCGCATTACCGGCCGGCCCGACGAGCGGGGCCTGTTCAAAGTGCCTTCACTGCGGAACGTAGCCCGTACCGCGCCCTACATGCACGACGGCCGCTTTCAGACGCTGGACCAAGTACTCGACCACTACGACCACGGCGTCGTGCCTTCCGGCACGCTCGACCCGCTGCTGCGCCGCCCCGACGGCAGCCTCGGCATCCGCCTCGACGCCGAGCAGCGGGCGGATCTGCGGGCGTTCTTGCTGACGCTGACCGACGATGCTTTCCTGCACAATCCGCAATTGGCCCCGCCGCGTTGAACCGGCCCGGCGACGCTGTAGTTACCTTTCTGCCACACCCATTACGTTCTGCCTGTGCTCCACACCGTTACGCTCCGCCGCCTGATTCCGCTGGCCGCCGCTAGTGCCCTGCTGGTGGCCGCCTGCAAGCCCGATAAAGACGTGGAAGAAGCGTTTGCGGCGCCCACGCCCCTCACGCTGGCCACGCCCCAGGGCTTTCCAGCCATGGCGGCCATGCCCGCCGACAATCCGTTGACCGAGCAAGGCGTGGCCTTGGGCCGGATGCTGTTCTACGAAAAGAAGTTATCCAGCGACGGTACCGTCTCCTGCGGCTCCTGCCACCAGCAGAGCAAAGCCTTTACCGATGGCCGGGCGCGGGCCTTGGGCGTCGGCGGCCAGCAGCACGCGCGCGGCAGCATGGCGCTTATGAACATGGCGTGGTCTCAAGATTTCACCTGGGACGGCGCGCACACGGAGCTCGAAAAGCAAGCCCGAGTGCCCCTGGAAAACCCCGTCGAAATGCACCAGTCGCTGGCCACCAGCGTGACCAAGCTGCAGCAGACGAGCAACTACCCCAAGCTGTTCGGGCAGGCGTTTGGCTCGTCCAAAATCACGGAGGAAAACGTGCTGAAAGCCTTGGCACAGTTCGAACGCACGCTGGTGTCTGCTAATTCGCGTTACGACCAAGCCCTGCGCTTCGAGCGCAGCCTCACGAGCACCGAGCGCCAGGGTCAGCAGCTGATGGGCCACGCCACAGCCTTCGTGCGCGGCGCCGAGTGCGTGCACTGCCACGATCCGCAGCTGCTGTTTGCCGGTCCCCGCCACACGTTCTTCAACAACGGCCTCGACCAACCGCCCTTCGCCGACCCCGGCCGCGGCGGCGTCACTGGCGTCGCGTTCGACCAAGGCATGTTCAAGGCGCCCAGCTTGCGCAATATTGCCCTGACGGCCCCTTACATGCACGACGGGCGCTTTCAGACGCTGGAAGAGGTGCTCGATCATTACAGCGACCATGTGAAGGTTAGCGCCAACCTCGATCCGCAGCTAATCAACAGCCCCAACGACCCTTCCGGCCGCATTACGCTCACCGCGCTGGAAAAGCAGAAAATCATTGCGTTCCTGCACACGCTCACCGACTCAACATTCATCACCGACCCGCGCTTTTCCGACCCCAACCCGTAGCCACCGCACGAGTCAGTAAAACAAAAAGCCCCGCTCAATCACCGAGCGGGGCTTTTTGTTGCGAAGCAATAGGGCTTAGTCCACGTTGTCGTGCAGGAAACGGTTGTCGCCGAGCAATTCGTTGTCGTCCGAAAGGTTGAAGCGCGAGATGTTGCGCTCCGACGACGGCTGCACCTGCTCCAGCTTCACCTGGCGCCGTAGGTAAGCCGGTACTTCCAGCTGCTCCTTGATGGCGTCGTTCGACACGCCGTTGCTCAGCTCCATCAGCCGGCGGCGGCGCTCTTCGGCGCGGGCATCCAGCGACGGACGCGCGGCCGGGGTAGCCTGCGGAGCTTCCGGAGCGGCGGGCGCCGGGTGCTGCTGCACTGCCTGCAGGGGCTCCGGAGCCGAAGGCGTGGGGTACACCACCGGCGGCACGAAGGGCGAAGGCGACTGTTCCAGATCGAAGCGGGCCTGGGGCTGCTCCGGCTGATTGGGTGACACCGGCTGGTAATCGGCGCTGGCTACGGGAGCAGGCACTGGCGTGGACGGCACCGCCACAGGGGAAGGCGTCGTCGGGCGCGCGGCCACGGGCTCGTGCCGGTCCTTGTCGAACAGGTTGATCTGCGGGTCGGCCACCACGGCGGCTACCTCCGGCTTGGCCGGCTCAGCGTCGCGCATGCCGCCCATAATGGAGATGTTGTGCGCGTCGCGGGCGAAGCCGGTGGCAATGACCGTCACACGGATGCTCTGGCCCAGCGTGCTGTCGATGCCGTGGCCGAAAATCACCTCGGCGTCCTGGCCGGCTTTGGCCTGGATGTACTCCGTGATTTCCGTCAGCTCGTCCATTTCCAGCTCGGCCTGGTCGCCCGACATGATGCTGAGCAGAATCTTCTGCGCGCCGTGAATGTCGGTGTTGTTGAGCAGCGGCGAAGCCAGAGCCTCTTCGGCCGAGCGCCGGGCGCGATTTTCGCCCTCGGTGATGCTCGAGCCCATTACGGCCGCGCCCGAGTCCTTCATGACGGTTTTCACGTCTTCGAAGTCCACGTTCACGTCGGCCGTCACGGTGATGATTTCGGCAATGGATTTGGCGGCGGTGCTCAGCACATTATCGGCCTTGGCGAAAGCCGAGCGGATGGGCAGGTTGCCGTACATCTCGCGCAGCTTGTCGTTGAGGATGACGAGCACCGTGTCGCAGTTCTCGCTCAGGTCACGGATGCCCATTTCGGCCTGCTGCCGCTTCTTGCGCCCTTCGAACATGAAGGGAGCCGTCACGATGCCGACCGTCAGGATGCCCAGTTCCTTGGCCACTTTGGCAATAACCGGGGCCGCGCCGGTGCCCGTGCCCCCGCCCATACCGGCGGTGATAAACACCATTTTGGTGCCGTTGCTGAGCAGCTCGCGGATTTGCTCCCGGCTCTCAATAGCGGCCTGCTTGCCGCGTTCCGGATTGGCGCCTGCGCCGAGTCCCTCGGTCAGGTCAACGCCGATTTGCAGGCGGTTGGGTACGGAGGAGCTCTGCAAGGCCTGCTTGTCGGTGTTGCAGATGACGAATTCCACGTCCTTAATGCCCTGCGAGAACATGTGGTTGACGGCGTTGGAGCCGCCACCACCCACACCAATTACCTTGATGATGGACTTGCCTTGGGGCGTGATATCGAATTTAAAATCCATATGGCGGGGGAGTCAGATGGCTGGGGAAAGAGGCCGCGGCTTGACGTGGCAAATGGTCAGACGGCTGAGGTTTCCATGGTTGAGGTTGAGCACCCCGGAACGTTCAGCTGTCTAACCATCTGACAATGTAGCCATTTAGTACTGTTTATCGTCGAAATCGTCGATGAGCAGGCCTTTGGTACGGCTCAGAATGTCGCGGAAGAAGCCGGCGGCCTTGCTCGGCTGCTTGGGTTGCTCCGGCTTGGCCGGCTGTTCCGACTTGGCCTGCTGGCCTTGCGGCGGGGCAGGTTGGGTATTCTGCCGCGCCGGCGCCTCGTGGGGCCGCGTCATGGTGTACTCGTCGTACTGCTGACGGCCGCCGCGGTCATCCAAGGAGCGGTAGCCAGACAGTACCAGGCCCACCGTGGTGGCGTACATCGGCGACTTCACCGCCTCGATGCGCGACTTGCCTAGGTGTTCGTTGGGGTAGCCGATGCGGGTGTCCATGCCGGTGATGTACTCGGTGAGCTGCACCAGGTTCTGCAGCTGCGAGCCGCCACCCGTCAGCACGATGCCGGCGGCGAGGCTTTTCTCCAGGCCGGTGCGCTGAATCTCGGCGTACACCAGCTCCAGGATTTCCTCCATGCGGGCCTCGATGATGTAAGCCAAATTTTTCAGGCTGATTTCCTTGGGCGCCCGGTCGCGCAGGCCGGGGATGCTCACGATTTCGTACTCGGAGGCTTCCTCGGCAATGGCCTTGCCGAATTTTACCTTCAGCTGCTCGGCCTGGTTCTGCATCACCATGCAGCCCTGCTTGATGTCGGAGGTGATAATGTTGCCGCCGAAGGGGAGCACCGCCGCGTGGCGGATGATGCCGTCCTTGAAGATGGCCAGGTCTGTCGTGCCGCCGCCGATGTCGATAAGCACCACGCCGGCTTCCTTCTCCTCGTCGGACAGCACCGACATGGAAGAGGCCAGCGGCTCCAAAATCAGGTTGTCGATTTCCAACCCGGCCTTGGTGACGCACTTGTTGATGTTGTTGATGGCCGTGCTCTGGGCAGTGATGATGTGGAAGTTGCCTTCCAGGCGCACGCCCGACATGCCCACCGGGTCCATGATGCCTTCCTCGTAATCCACCTTGTAGTCCTGGGGCATTACGTGGATGATTTCCGAGCCGGGCGGCGTCACCAAACGATACATATCATTGGTGAGGCGCATCACGTCGTCCTGGGTAATTTCCGAATCCTGCGAAGCGCGGGTAATCGAGCCGTTGTGCTGCAGCGACTTAATGTGCTGCCCGGCAATACCGACGTTGACGATACCGATGTTAATACCCGACTGTTCTTCGGCCTGGCGGATGGCGCGTTTAATGGCGTCCACAGTCTTGTCGATATTCGACACGATGCCGCGCACCACCCCTTCCGACACAGCTTTGCCCATGCCCAGAATTTCGAGCTTGCCGAATTCATTTTTGCGGCCCACCAAGGCGCAGATTTTGGTGGTGCCGATGTCGAGGCCGACGACGATTTTATCTTGTTGCATGGGGTGAGTCAGGGCAGTGGAGAGGTGTTCGGGAGGGCAGCTAGGGCAGAAAATGCAGGAATCCAGCGCATTTAAACGCTGGCGCTATTCGCAAATTATTTGATTTTGGAATTCCACATTGACGCGGTGGTAGGTATCCCATCCTAAAGCTGGTGGAATTTGGCGGTAAAATACCATTAGTTTGGCAAATTTTTCTGGAATATTCTCCGGATATCCAAACTCCACGCGTTGGTCACCTACCTGCTGGGTGAAAATTATTTTTCCGTTCGGCGACAAAAATACTTCAGCGACCTGAGCCCGCCAGAACGGATGTTCGTCTACGTAGCGCAAAAATTCAAGATACTGCGTTCCGGCAGAATCTTGGAAAAATTGAGCATTTAATGGCGTGCCTCCTACTCGGGACACCGGCACTACCCGGGCCGAGTACAGGGCCGACAGCGGCAGCGGGTGGCCGTCGGCGTCGAGGTAGCGGTCCTGGGCCGCGTCGGGGTGCACGAGGCGGGCAATGGGCCGGTTCTGGCGCACGTCGGCGTGCAAGTTGCCGCCCAGGTCGCGGTACACCTGCGCGTCCTTCACGAAGGGGTGCGTTTTGATGCGGGCCTCCAGCGCACGCAAGTCCACGTCCTGCGGGGCGGCGCCGCGCAGGAGCTGGTTGCCGTTGCGGGTGAGCAGGGCCGTCACTTGCTGTTCGCTGATGAAAAAGTTGTTGAACTCGTTGCTGATGGTGACGATGACCGCGCCCACCGGCCGCGAGGCCTGACGGACGGAGGCAAAGACCGACAGGGCCGTCAGCAAGAGCAGACAGCCAATACCGAAAAGTACATTTTTTGCCTTACGCTTCAGCGCCATACCACTTGTTCCGCAAGATTTTTTTCAATTCCGGCACCAGTTGGTCGATGTCGCCCGCGCCCACCGTGGCTATGACCTCGAACTCGTCGTCGTAGCGCTCCGCCTGAATGGCCTGCTCCTTGGAGAGCAGTGCCTTGCGCGGGCTGGTGAGCTTTTCGAAAATGATTTCGGAGGTGACGCCCTCGATGGGCAGCTCCCGGGCCGGGTAGATGGGCAGCAGCAGGACTTCGTCGGCCAGGCTCAGGCTCTGGGCAAAGCCCTCAGCGAAGTCGCGGGTGCGGGTGAAGAGGTGGGGCTGGAAGATGACGCGCAGCTTCCGGCCGGGGTACAGGGCCCGCACCGAGCGCAGAAACGCCTCGATTTCGCGCGGGTGGTGGGCGTAGTCGTCGAGGTAGGCCCGCTCCTCCCCTTGCGTCAGCACAAACTCGAAGCGGCGGTTGACACCCTGGTAAGCGGCCACGGCGGCGGGCAGCTGCTCCCAATTCAGGCCGACCAGGTGGGCAGCGGCGGCGGCAGCCAGCATGTTTTCCACGTTGTGGAAGCCGGGCACGGGCAGCTCCAGACCGGGTACGCGGGCGCCCTCGTCGAGCCCGGGGGCTTCCAGCTCGAAGCGGAAGGTGTGGCCGTGGGCGCGCACGTCGAGGGCGTGCAAGTCGGGGCCCTGCTCGGCACTGAGCCCGTAGCGCAGCACGCGCACGCCGGGCGGCACGGCTAGGGCCACGCTGGGGTCGGCGGTGTGGTTGAGCAGCAGGGTGCCGCCGGGCTTGATCTGGGCCACAAACTGCCGAAACGACTCCACCAAGGCGTCTTTGTCGCCGTAGATGTCGAGGTGGTCGGCGTCGGTGCTCGTGACGATGGCCACGTCCGGGTGCAGGGTCAGGAAACTGCGGTCGTACTCGTCGGCTTCAACCACAACCGGCACTTCGGGGCCGGCGTCGGCGGGAGGCAGCAGCAGGTTGGAGCCCAGGTTGACGGCAATGCCGCCCAAGAACGCTCCGGCGGGCACGCCGGCGTGGTGCAGCAGGTGGGCCACCATGCTGCTGGTCGTGGTTTTGCCGTGGGTGCCGGCTACGGCCACGGTGCGGCGGCCGGCGGTGAGCAGGCCCAGCACCTGGCTGCGCTTGCGGATGTCGTAGCCGTTGTCGCGCAGCCAGGCCCATTCCTGGTGGGTTTTCGGAATAGCGGGCGTGAGCACCACCAGGGTCTTATCCTTGTTGTCGCGCACTTCGGCCGGCAGGTGCGCGGGCGCGTCGTCGTAGTGAATCAGGATGCCTTCCCGGACCAGGGCCTCGGTGAGCGGGGTACGCGTCTTGTCGTAGCCCCAGACGTGGTGGCCATTGGCCCGGAACCAGCGCGCCAGCGCCGACATGCCGATGCCGCCGATGCCGAGGAAGTAGACGTAAGGAAACTGGGCGACGGGGTTCATCAGCGGGCTTGCTTGGCGCGTTGGCGGTCAATGAGGGCTTCCAACTCGTCGACGATGGTGCTGGTGGCGGCGGGACGGGCCAAGGGCTGGATGTTGCGGCGCAGCTCGGCCTGCCGGGCTGGGTCGCGGAGCAACTCCAGGGCCACGTCGTAGAGCCGGTCGGCGGCTTCGGCGTCGGTGACGAGCAGGGCGGCGGCGCGGGTAGAGAGGGCGCGGGCGTTTTTGGTCTGGTGGTCTTCGGCCACGTTGGGCGAGGGCACCAGCACGCAGGGCTTGCCCGTCAGGCACAGCTCCGACACCGACAACGCCCCGGCGCGGCTGACCACTACGTCGGCGGCGGCGTAGGCCAGGTCCATGCGCTTGATGAATTCCAGCGCGTGCAGGCCAGCGGCTTTGTAGCCGGCGGCTTGTTGCTCGGCGGTCGGAAAGTAGAGCTTACCCGTTTGCCAGAGCAGCTGCACGCCCGCTTCTTTCAGCCGCGGCAGCGCGGCGGCGGTGGCCTGGTTCAGGGTGCGGGCGCCGAGGCTGCCGCCGATGACGAGCAGCACCGGCTTGGCGGGGTCAAGGCCGAAGAACCGCAGCGCTTCGGCTCGGTCGCCGCCGGCAATTTCGCTGCGCACGGGGTTGCCGGTCAGCACGAGGCGGTCGGCGGGGAAAAACTGCTCCATGCCCTCGTAGGCCACGCAGATTTTGTTCACACGCCGGGCCAGCAGCTTGTTGACGAGGCCGGCGTAGGAGTTTTGCTCCTGAATCAGGGCGGGCACGGCGCGCGAGGTAGCCGCCAGCAGCACCGGCGCGGAGGCGTAGCCGCCCACGCCCACCACGGCATCGGGCTGGAAGGCCTCGACCAGCTTGCCGGCCTTGCGCACCGATTGGAACACCTTGAGCGGGAACAGCAGATTTTCGGGCGTAAGGCGGCGCTGCAGCCCGCTGATGTTCAACCCCACGATGCGGTAGCCGGCCTCGGGCACCCGGGTCATTTCCATGCGGCCGTTAGCGCCCACGAACAGGATGTCGGCGTCGGGGCGGCGGCGCTGCAGCTCGTTGGCAATGGCCACGGCCGGGAAAATGTGCCCGCCCGTGCCCCCGCCGCTGATGATGACGCGGCAGGAAGCGTTGGGGTTGGGTTCGATATGAATATCTGCTACCATCAGCTTGGTTTGTTCAACTCGTGGGTCCAGGCCGTAAGCGGCACTCCAAATTCTTCTTGTGCAAACTCCTGCGCCGCTATTGCAGTGTCTTGTAGGTAGTCTGCAACGCACTTCCTCGGCTCGGCATACACCAACAGGAACCAGCCAACTTCGGGCAGGTCCGGTTCGATGCGGAAATCGAGGGCGTTATGTCGAGCTACCAACACCATTTTCCTGCTACGCCAGCGCAGTTTGTTTCGGAATGCGGGCTTCGTCTTCCGGCTCGCCCACCATCGGGCGGATTTCCCGCTCGCCCCGGCTCACGCTGAGGATAACTCCGATGCTGATGCCGGTGAAAATCAGGGAGGTGCCGCCCATGCTCAGCAGCGGCAGCGGCAGGCCGGTAATCGGCCCCAAGCCCACAGCCACGCCCATGTTCACCATGGCTTGCAGCACCAGGCTGAAGCACAGGCCCGCCGAGAGCAGGCCGCCGAAGGCGCCGTAGCTGCGCATCACCGTCAGCAGGCCGCGGTAAAGGAAAGCGAGGTAGAGAAAGAGCACCGCCACGCCGCCGAGCAGGCCGTATTCCTCGATGATGATGGCGTAGATAAAGTCGGAGTACGGGTGCGGCATGATGTTGCGTTCGGTGCTCTGGCCCGGCCCCTTGCCCGCAATGCCGCCGGTAGCAATGGCAATGTAGCTGTGCTCCAGCTGAAACGGCACCGGTTTGCTCTTGTCGGTGAAGCTCTCGATCCGCGACTTCACCGTGCCCCAGCGCTGCCCGACGGTGAGGGCCACCCCGCCCAGGCTCATCACGATCAGTACGGTCAGCATCATGTGCTTCAGCGGCACGCGGCCGATAAACATCAGCAGCAGGCAGGTGAAGAACAGCAACAGGGCCGTGGAAGCGTTCGACAGCACGATGAGCCCGCAGATGACGCCCACCCACAAAATCACGGGCAGCAGCGTGGTCTTGAAGTTGTCGATGTACTGCTGGCGGCGGCTGAGCATGCTGGCCAGGTGCGAAATCAGCGCCAGCTTGGCCAAGTCGGAGGGCTGGAAGGTCTGGTTAATCACCGGAATGGTCATCCAGCGTGCGGCCCCGTTGACGCTGCCGCCGAACAGGTAGGTAAACAGCAGCAGCGGCACCGACAACAGCAGCGCGTAGAGCGAGAGGCGCGAATAGTGCCGGTAGTCCACGCGGTGGGCCAGCCACATCAGCGCCAAACCGGCGAATATCAGGCTGGTGTGCTTGACCAGAATCATCTCCACCGAGCCGGCGCGGCCGCGCAGCTCGTTTTTGTAGGCCAGCGTACCGGTGGCGGAGTACACCACGGCCATGCTGATAAGCGAAAACACAATCACGATGCCCCAGAGCACCGGGTCGCCCTTCAGATTGCGCTGCAGCCAGTTTTTGACGGGTTCCATCGGCAAGTGGTGAAATGGTGAAAGGTGAAGTTGTGAATCGCGAAAGTCAAATGGGCTTGGTCAAAACGACAATTTCACCACTTCACAACTTCGCAAGTTCACTAACCGCCTGGGCGAATTGCCGGCCGCGGTCCTCGTAGTTCTTGAACAGGTCGAAGGAGGCGCAGGCGGGCGAGAGCAGCACCACGTCGCCGGGCTGGGCCAGCTCGGCGGCGCGGCGCACGGCCCAGCGCACGTCCTGAGTTTCCTCTATCCGCTCCACCACCCCGTCGAAGGCGGCGTGCAGCTTGGCGTTGTCGACGCCGAGGCAGATCAGGGCCTTTACCTTTTCCTGGGCCAGCGGGACGAGCGTTGCGTAGTCGTTGCCCTTGTCGGTGCCGCCGGCAATCCAGATCAGCGGCGCCTTCACGCCGTCGAGGGCGTACCAGGCGGCCTCCACGTTGGTGGCCTTGGAGTCGTTGATAAACTGCGCGCCGTTGATTTCGCCCACGGGCTGCAGGCGGTGGTCGGCGTTGCTGAAGGTGGGCAGGGCGGCCTCGATTTGCTCCACCGAAAGGCCGGCCACGCGGGCGGCCAGCACGGCCGCGGCCATGTTCTGGCGGTTGTGCAGGCCAATGAGCGGCGAGCGGGCCGTGCTCACGTCCTCGTAGTCGTCTTCCTGCACCTGCGGAATGTCGAGGCGCAGCGTCGTTTCCGACACGTAGCGGGCCGCGCAGCGAATGTCGGGGCGCTGGTGCAGGCTGAAGGGCAAATCGTTGGTGTCCACGAACACCGACTGGTACTCCTGCTGAATCAGCCGGTCGTCGGCGTTGTAGATGAAATAGGAGCTGCTGTCGAGGTTGCGGGTGATGCGCAGCTTGGCCTGGGCGTACTCCTCAATGCTATAGTGGTAGCGGTCGAGGTGGTCGGGCGTGATGTTGAGCAGCACCGCCACCGTGGGCGTGAAGTCGTAGGTGTCGTCGAGCTGAAACGAGCTCAGCTCCAGCACAAACCAGTCGAAGGTGTCGTTGATGACCTGCTCGGCGAAGCTGTGGCCCACGTTGCCGGCCAGGCCCACGTTGTAGCCGGCCTCCTTGAGCAAGTGGTAGGTCAGCAGCGTGGTGGTGGTTTTGCCGTTGGTGCCCGTAATGGCAATGCTCTGGGCCCGGGTGTAGCGGCTGGCCAGGTCGATTTCGGAAATGACCCGGATGCCCCGCTCGCGCACGGCCTGCATCACCGCAGCTTTCTCCGGAATGCCCGGACTCTTCACGATTTCGTCGGCCCCGAGGATGTCCGCGAGCGTGTGCGTGCCCTCCTCGTAGCGGATGCCGGCGCGGTCGAGCTTTTCCTTGTAAGACGGCTTGAGCGTGCCGCCGTCCGACACGAACACGTCGTAGCCTTTGGCCTGCCCGAGCAGCGCCGCCCCGACCCCGCTTTCGCCGGAGCCGAGGATGACCAGTTTCTTGCCTTCGCCGGAGTGCTGCATGGGATTAGCGCAGTTTGAGGGTTACCAGGGTCAGCACGGCCAGCATGATGCCCACAATCCAGAAGCGCGACACGATTTTGGACTCGTGGTAGCCCAGCTTCTGGTAGTGATGGTGCAGAGGCGACATGCGCAGCAGGCGGCGGCCTTCGCCGTACTTGCGCCGGGTGTACTTGAAGTAGCTCACCTGAATGATAACCGAGAGGTTTTCGACCAAAAAGATGCCGCAGAGCACCGGAATCAGCAGTTCCTTGCGCACAATCAGCGCCAGCACGGCAATGATGCCGCCCAGGGCCAGGGAGCCGGTGTCGCCCATGAAGACCTGGGCCGGGTACGAGTTGTACCACAAAAAGCCCACGCAGGCCCCCACAAAGGCGGTGCAGAAGATGGTCAGCTCGCCCACGTTCGGAATGAACATGATGTCGAGGTAGTCGGCCAGCACGGCGTTACCGCTCACGAAGGCGAAGATGCCCAGCGTGGTGCCGATGATGGCCGAGGTGCCGGCCGCCAGCCCGTCGAGGCCGTCGGTGATGTTGGCCCCGTTCGACACCGCCGTGATGATGAAAATCACGATGGGAATGTAGAAGAAGGCGTAGTACTCGTTGAAAAAGTCGCCGGCGGTGGCAAACAGGTCGCCGTAGTTTAGCTCGTTGTTCTTGGCGAAGGGGATGGTGGTAATCATCAGCTTCACGTCCTGGTAATACCGGCTGGCATCCACGGCCGAAAACTGCCCGTTCGGGAGCAGGTACTGGCGCACCGTCACGTCGTGGCTGAAAAACAACACCCAGCCCACCGTCAGGCCCAGGCCGATCTGGCCCAGCATTTTGAAGCGCCCGGCCAAGCCCTCCTTGTCCTTCTTCACCACCTTGATGTAGTCGTCCACGAAGCCGATGAGGCCCAGCCACACGGTGCTGAGCAGCATCAGGATGACGTAGATGTTGTCGAGCTTGGCGAAAAGCAACGTGGGCACCAGAATGGCCAGCAGAATGATGAGGCCGCCCATGGTCGGGGTGCCTTTCTTTTCCAGCTGCCCCTGCAGGCCCAGGTCGCGCACCGTCTCCCCGATTTGCCGCCGCCGCAGAATGGCAATGAGCTGCTTGCCGAACAACTGGGCAATAACCAGCGAGGTGACCACCGCCATGGCGGCGCGGAACGAGGTGTATTGGAATACCCCCGTGCCAGGCACGTTGTAGTGGCGGTGCAAATAATCGAAGAGGTAGTAGAGCATTGGTCAGGGCTGGTGCGACGCCGCTCAGGCGTCAGGAAGCCGCAAATTTTCGGCTTTTTCGGCTGTGGTCAAACGTTGCGTTTGTCGGGATTTTGTGCTATTCCGGTGGCGTTGAACGGTGCCGTAGCCCGCGTTACAGGCTCAGCAGTTCGTAGGCTTCCTGCAGCACCAGCCTATCGTCGAAGGCGGAGCGCTGCCCCTGTACTTCCTGGTAGGTTTCGTGGCCCTTGCCGGCTACCAGCACGATGTCGCCGGGGCGGGCCAGGGCGCAGGCGGTTTTGATGGCTTCGCGGCGGTCGGGCACGGTGAGGAACTTGCCTGCGTCGGTGGGGCGCACGCCGGCCTGCATCTGATCGAGAATGACCTGCGGATCTTCGTAGCGGGGGTTGTCGGAGGTGAGCACGGCGCGGTCGGACAGTCGGCAGGCCAAGTCGGCCATGATGGGGCGCTTGGCCGCGTCGCGGTTGCCGCCGCAGCCCACCACGGTGATGACGGCCTGCTCGGGGCGGCGGATGTCGGCAATGGTCTGCAGCACGTTTTCCAGCGCGTCGGGCGTGTGGGCGTAGTCCACGATGCCCACCACGCGCTTGCGCGGCGACACCACCGGCTCGAAGCGGCCCGGCGCCGAGGTCAGCCCCGACAGCACCGTGAGCGTCTCCTCGGGCTCCTCGCCCAGCAGCACGGCCGCGCCGTACACGGCCAGCAGGTTGTAAGCATTAAACACCCCGATCAGGCGAAACTGCACCTCGCGCCCGTCCACTTCCAGCTGCAGCCCGTCCACCCCGTTTTCGATGAGGCGGCCGCGTACCGTGGCCTCGCCGCGCAGCGAGTAGGTAGCTTTTTTGGCTTTGGTGTTCTGCAGCATCACCAGGCCGCGCTTGTCGTCGGCGTTGGTCAGGGCAAAGGCCCCAGCCGGCAGCATGTCGAAAAAGCCTTTTTTGGCCTTTAGGTAATTGTCGAAGGTGCCGTGGTAGTCGAGGTGGTCGTGGGTAAGGTTGGTAAACACGCCGCCGGCAAACTGCAGCCCCGTCACGCGGTGCTGCACCACCGAGTGCGAGCTGACTTCCATGAAGGCGTGGGTGCACTTGGCCGCCACCATGCGCGCCAGCAGCTCGTTGAGCCGGATGGCGTCGGGCGTGGTGTGGGTGGCCGGAATAACTTCGTCGCCAATCTGGTTCTGCACCGTCGAGAGCAAGCCAGCTTTGTACCCGCGGGCCGAAAACAGCTTGTGCAGCAAGGTGGCGCAGGTCGTTTTGCCGTTGGTGCCCGTCACGCCCACCAGTTGCAGGGCCCGGCTCGGGTGGCCGTAGAAGGCCGCCGCCATGTGGCCCATGGCCTCGGCGCTGTCGGGCACCAGCACGTAGCTCACGGCCTCGCTCAGCTCGGCGGGCAGCTCTTCGCACACCACCACGGCCGCGCCCTGGGCCACGGCTTTGGGGATGAACTGGTGGCCGTCGGCCTGCACGCCGCGCAGGGCGAAGAACACGGCCCCGGCGGCCGCCTGCCGCGAGTCGAGCGTGAGGCTGCTAACGGTAGCGTCGGCCGGGCCGCGCTGCTCCCGCACGGTAACGGCCGCGAGCAGGTCGGAAAGGGAGTGGCTGAGTTCGGAAGGAGCGGAGGTCAAGGCGAAAGAAGCGGGAAAGTCAGACAAGAAACACTAGGCCCGGCGGCCGGCGCGGCTCCGCGGGGCGGGCTGGGCGGCGGCCGATTTGGGCCGGGCCGGCTTGAGGCCGGGCAGCAGCGCGTCCTCGGGCCGGGTAATGGGCTGGCCGGTGGGCGACACCGGCTCGGGAATCACCGTGGGCTCGGGGGCCACGGTAGGTTTGGGCGGAGCGTAGGGCAACACCGGCACCGGGGCTTTGGCCACCAGCGTGGGGTCCTTCAGCTCCAGCGTCACCACGGCGCCGCGCGTCACCGGCAGGCCGGCCGGCACCGACTGCCGCGTGACCCGGCCCGCGCCCACGGTGCGCACGCGCAGGCCGCGGTTTTCGAGCAGGAACAGGGCGTCGCGGCGGCTCAGGCCGGCCACGCTGGGCATGCGGCCGCGGCGCACAGGCAGCGCGTTCCACTGCACGTGGCGGGCGCCCTCGGCGGCCTGGCCTTGCACCCAGTCGTCGGGGGCGGTGCCGGCCGCCTGGTTGGTCACGCCCATGTGGTTGCAAATCAGCTGCAGGTCTTCCTGCACGCCGCCGTAGCTGCTCGGCACCAGCGTTTTGCGCACCGGGGCGCGGGCCAGCAGGGGGCGCTGGCTGGCTTGGTCGCGGGCCATGGCCTTGTCGGCCACTTCGCGGAACACCGGCGCGGCCACGTCGGCGCCGTAGATGCGGCCGTTCTTGGGGGAGTCGACCACCACGATGCAGCTGTACTTGGGCTTGTCGGCCGGGAAGTAGCCGCAGAAGGAGGTCGAGTAGGTCTTGGTGTAGCGGCCGTTTTTGAATTTCCAGGCCGTGCCCGTCTTGCCGGCAATGCCGAAGTCGGGCGTGCGGATGCCGCGGGCCGTGCCGTTGGTCACCACGCCCTCCATCATGGCCTTCACCTTGGCCAGCGTGGCGTCGGAGCAGATTTTGGGGTTGAGCACTTTCGTCTCGAACCGCTCCAGCACCTGCTCGTCCTGGCGGATTTCCTTCACGATGATGGGCTGAATCTTCACTCCGCCGTTGGCCACGGCGTTGTAGAAGGCCAGCGTCTGCAAGGGTGCCAGCTTCAGCTCGTAGCCGATGCTCATGGTCGAGAGCGAGGTGTGGCTCCAGGAGCGGTCCGAGGGGTCCTTCACGTAGGGCTTGGCCTCGCCCGACATCTGGAAGCCCAGCGGCTGGTGCAGCCCGAACTTCTTCAGGTAATCGGTGTAGTCGCTGGGCTTGGCCATGAAGTGGTCGTTCACCAGCTTGGCCACGCCGATGTTGGAGGACTTCTCAAACACCTGCTGCACGGTAATCTTGCCGTAGGGGTGCGAGTCGGTTTTGACGGCCCCGGCAATTTTCATGGAGCCGGTGCGGCCGGTGTTGACGGTATCGGTCAGGTCCAGTTCGGGGTTATCCTCAAACAGGGCCATCATCGAGGCCAGCTTGAAGGTAGAGCCCGGCTCGGTGCGGCCCTGGTCGGCAATGGCGTAGTTGTAGTCCTCGCGGTACACGCCGTCGGCCACCTTGCCCAGGTTGGCCACGGCCTTGATTTCCCCGGTCTGCACCTCCATCAGAATCACCGTGCCGTACTGGGCGTTGTTGTCCATCAGGCTGCGCAGCAAGGCGTTTTCGGCCACGTCCTGCAGGTTGATGTCGATGGTGGTCATGATGTCGAAGCCGGCCTGGGGCTTGATTTCCGAGCCGTCGTACACCGGCTTGAGGCCGCCGGGCAGGCGCTCAAACAGCGCCTCGCCGTCTTTGCCGGCCAGTTCCTTGTTGTAGGTGTACTCCAGGCCGGCGCCGTGCTTCTCCTCGTTCACGAAGCCGATGGTGCGCTGGGCCAGCCCGCCGAAGGGCCGGAAGCGCTTGTCGACTTTCTCGAAGATGACGCCGCCCTTGCGCTTGGCCCGGAAGATGGGCCAGGAAGCCAGCAACTTCTTTTCCTGGAAGTTGATCTGCCGGGAGTTCAGGCGGATGTAGCGCACGTTGCGCTTGGGGTCGTGGGCGTTTTTGAGGCGGCGCAGGTATTCTTCCTTGCTTCGGTCGCCGAAAAAGCGCGAGAGCAGCATGGCCAGAGAGTCGGCCTTGCTCGCAAACAGCTCTTCGCTCACCACCGAGGGGTCCCAGGCCACGCGGTAAAACGGCAGGGAGGTGGCCATGATGCTGCGCCCGTCGGCAGCGAAAATGCTGCCGCGGGTGGCAAACACCGGCTGGTACACGATGCGCCGCTGCTGCTCCAAGGAGCGCCACTTCTCCCCTTCCTGGTACTGAATGCGCTGGATTTTCCACACCACGGCGGCGGAGAAAAGGAGCACGCCGAGGAAGGCGAGGCGCACCCGCGTCACGATGGATTTCTTAACGCTGCCCTGTTGCTGCTTGCTCATGGCTGGTTGGCGTTAGTGTTGTTGGTCGGCGGCTTCCGGGGCCGCAGGCTCGGCGGTGACCGGCGCCGTACCGGCCGCGGCCAGGGAGTCGCGCACGGCCCGGGCGGCAATGGAGTCGGCGGTGAGCACCGGCAACTCGTCCAGCTTGGCTTCTTCCAGCCCGCCGGCCGGCACCTTGATGCTAAAGGGCGGCGAGGAGCTTTCCACCAGGCCGTAGGCGGCCACTTTGCGCGCCACTTCGCTCTGCTTGCTGGCTTCCATGTAGTCGGCCGACAAGGTGGTGTAGTCGGCGCGCAGGTCTTCGGTTTCGGTTTTGAGGCGCTGAATGCTGCGGTTCATGCGGGCCGCGTAGTGCGTGTTGCCGATGTACACCAGGATCAGGAACATCACGAACAAGGTGTGCGGCAGGTAGTGCACCGGCACCCCGTCGCGAAACAGCCCGTCGACGTTCAGCACCTTTTCCACCAGCGAGAAAATGCTCCACGTCGACTGCTTGCGCGGCTTTTCGGGGCGCGGGGCACGCTCGGCCTTGGCTGCGGGAGCGGCTTCTTCCGGTTCGGGCGCGCGCACCGGCTCGGGCGCCGGGGGCGGCACGATTTCGCGCGGGGTGTTCTGGCGCGGCTGGGCGGCGGGCGGACGAGCGGTATTTACAGCCACGAAGGGGTCAAGACTTAGGGTTCAGCGGAAAGTCGTTCCGAATTCCAACCCGCAATTTAGCGCTGCGGGCCCGGTTGTTCAGCTGCAGTTCTTCCTCCGACGCGGTAATGGGCTTGCGCGTCAGCACTTCGAAGGGCTTTTGGGGGTTGCCGTACAGGTCTTTGTCGGCCTCGCCGAAGAATTTGCCGGCCGCCAGGTAATTTTTCACCAACCGGTCTTCCAACGAGTGGTAGCTCATCACCACCAGCCGGCCGCCGGGGCGCAGCACCTGCGCGCACTGCGTCAGCATGGCTTGCAGCACCTCCAGCTCGTTGTTGACTTCGATGCGCAGGGCCTGAAACACCTGCGCCAGGTACTTGTTTTCCTTGCCGCGCGGGGTGCAGCTGGCAATGGCTTTCTTGAGGTCGGCAATGGTCTGAATGCCGCGGGTGCCGCGGGCCTGCACCACGGCCTTGGCCAGGGTGCGGGCGTTCTGCACCTCGCCGTACATGCCGAAGATGCGGTGCAGCTCGCCCTCGGCGTATTCGTTCACCACATCGGCCGCCGTCGGGCCTTCCTCGGGGTTCATGCGCATGTCCAGCGGCCCGTCGAAGCGGGTGCTGAAGCCGCGCTCCGGGGTATCGAACTGGTAGGACGACACACCCAAGTCGGCCAGCAGGCCGTCCACGGGAATAGCGCTGCGGTGGTCCAGCTCGCGCTGCAGCTCCCCGAAATTGGCGCGGATAAACGTGAACCGGTCGCCGCGCGGCCCCTGCTGCAGCACTTGGGCCTGCCGCTCCGCGTCGGCGTCCTGGTCGAAGGAAAACAGGTGGCCCTGCGGCCCGAGCCGCTCCAGAATGGCCCACGAGTGCCCGCCGCCGCCGAAGGTCACGTCGACGTAGCGGCCGTCGGGGCGCAGGTCGAGGCCCTCGAGGCACTCCTGCAGCATCACGGGGCGGTGGTACGTGGCGTTGGGGGTGTCCATGCTCATGCGGCGAGGCCGCCGGCGGGCGGGGTATCGGTGGTCAAAAATTTCTGGGCCAGCTTGGAGAAGCTTTGCTGGTCCTTTATCAGGAACTCGTCATAGCGCGCGGGGTCCCAGATTTCGCAGCGGTTGCCCATGCCCACCACGATGGCTTCCTTCTCGATGCCGGCGTATCGGCGCATGGAGCCCGGCAGGCCGAAACGGCCGATGTTGTCCAGCTCCACCTCGGTCATGCCGCGGAAGAAGTTGCGCTGAAACTGCCGGTATTCCTCGTTGAACTCGTCCAGCGCCATCACCTTCTCGTGAATCACCTGCCAGGCCGAGCGCGGGTAGAGCACCAGGCAGGGCTCGAAGCCGCGCACCAGCACCAGCTGATTGCCCGACTGCTCGGGCAGGTTAGCCTTCACCTTGGCCGGCAGCACGAGCCGCCCTTTCGGGTCAAGCTTGCAGTCGTATTCGCCGGAGAGCAGGTGCATGGTGAGGATGGGAACAGGGTCGGTAAGCAAAAGTACGCAAGCCCCGCGAAAAGGTCACCACCTTTTACCATTTTCTACCACCTAGTAAAATGGGCTTAACAAGCTTGTTTAGGCCGTTTTTGACGGCTAGCAGGATGAAGTAGGGTAAAAAGTGGTAGAGCAGTGGAAGGCGTTGTCAAAATGGCAGAAGCGCGGGGCGAGCAGACCGCACCCCTACTTGCGCAGGCTCAACCCGGAGTCGGCCGCCAGTAAGCTCAACCGTACCCCTTCCCACCGTGGGCTCCCCAGGTGACGCTCAGAATCCTGCACGCCGGGCGCCGCATTGTGTACTGCCCGGTCCGCCGCGCCGCTTGTATCTTTGGGGTGTGAAACCCCGCTCGTTGCTCGTGCGCCTTACCAGCTTGTGGCTGGCCCTGCTCGTCCTCACCGCCTCGGTGGGCCTGACGGTGCAGCAGCACACCTGCTACGTGAGCGGCCGCACCCAGCGCGCGGTGGTGCTCACCCCGCACCACGGCTGTGCCCCCGCGGGCCTGGCCCAGGCGGACTGCAAGCGGCCGTCGCCGCTGAAAAAGGCCAGCGTCAAGAACGGCTGCTGCGAGTTCAGCGCCCACCACCACAAGGTGGATGCGTCGGCCCATGACCTGGCTCTGGGCAAAGTGCCCGTGCCGGCCCTGGTGGCCGTACTGCCCGCCGCGCCCATGTGGCCCCAGCCCGCCGCCGCGGCAGTAGCCGCCCACACGCGCATTCTGCACGCCGCCAATGCTTCGCCCCCACCCCGCGCGGGCCGGGCTTTGCTGACGTTCGTGTGCGTGCTCGTGGTCTAGTCAGGATTCTTCGCGCCGCCGGGGCTGCGCTCAGCGCGGGTCCCGGCCGCATCAGCTCGACCGTAGCTGGTGCTCCACTGCCGGAAGAATTCTAACTTTCTGACCTCATGTCCGCTACTCTGCGAGGCCGCGTGCTGCGCGTATTGCCCCTGCTGACGCTGGGGGCCGCGCCCGCCGCCTTTGCCCAATCATCCGCCGCCCCCGCCCGGGGCGAAGTCACCGACGGCGCCACCCGCGCCGCGCTGCCCGGCGCCGTGGTGCGCTGGCTCGGCACCGACCAGGCCACCACCACCGACGAGCGAGGCCTGTTCGTGCTGCCCTACTCCACCAAGGCTACGGATGGCCGCCTCGTCATCAACGCCCTCGGCTACCGCGCCGACACCGTGCAGGCCGGGCCTTACGTGCGCATTGCGCTGAAAAACAGCGCCGAGCTGCAGGAAGTGGTCATCACCGACCGGGCCCCGAGCTACTCCTCGCTTACGCCGACTCATACGCAGGTCATCAGCAGCCGCGACCTGACCAAGTCGGCCTGCTGCAACCTAGCCGAAAGCTTCGAAACCAACGCCTCGGTGGAAGTCACGACCACCGACGCGGCCTCGGGCGCCAAGCAGATTCAGCTGCTGGGCCTCGACGGCTCCTACTCCCTGCTCACCGTCGACAACCTGCCGGCCCTGCGCGGGCTGTCCTCGCCCTACCGGCTGAATTACCTGGCCGGGCCCTGGATTGAGAGCATCGACATCATCAAGGGCATGGGCTCGGTGGTCAACGGCTACGAGTCGATTTCGGGGCAGGTGAACGTGCGCCTCAAGGAGCCCGAGAAAACCGACCGGCTGCTCTTCAACGCCTATGCCAACGACTTCGGCAAGTTCGACTTGAACCTGAACACCTCGGCCCGCATCAACTCCAAGTGGAGCACGGCCCTGCTGTTGCACACCGACCACTTGGGCACCCGCGTGGACCGCAACAAGGACGGCTTCCTCGACTTGCCGCTGGCCACGCAGTACAACGTGCTGAATAAGTGGAAATACAAGTCGGGCAAGGCGGTGGTGAGCGAGTGGGGCGTGGGCGCCCTGCGCGAAACCCGGCAGGGCGGGCAGGTGGGCTTCCGCGAAGACGACACCAGCAACCCCTATTACGGCATCACCCAGCAAACCACGCGCTACACGGCCTACGGCAAGACCTCCTACACCTGGCCGACCAAGCCCTACCAGAGCCTGGGGCTGCTCGTGTCGGGCACCAGTCACGACTTCCAGTCGAGCTACGGGGCCAGCACCTACGGCGTGAGCTTCGACTACACCCACGACCCGGACCACGCCGGCCATTTCCGCCCGCAACGCCAGTACAACGGCCTGCAGCGCACCGGCCTGGCCACCTTGCTGTTTCAGAGCGCCATCGGCAACACGGCCCACGTGTACCGGCTCGGCGCCAGCTACCTCTACGACGACTACCAGGAGCACCTGCGCACCGGCTTCCGCGCGGGCGAAACGGCCGAGCAGGAGCGGCTGCGCAGCCTGCGCGCCCGCACCGAGCGCGTGCCCGGGGCTTTTGCCGAGTACACCTACCAGAACTCCAAGAACCTGACCGTGGTGGCCGGCGCCCGCGCCGACTACCACAACCTCTACGGCTGGTTTCTCACGCCGCGCCTGAACGTGAAAGTCGACGCGACGCAGAGCACTGTGCTGCGCCTAGCGGCCGGCCGCGGCTACCGCGTGGCCAACCCCATTGCCGAAAACACCGGCATGCTCGTCAGCAGCCGCCCCTTCAGCGTGGCCACCGACCTGCAGCCCGAGAAGGCCTGGAACGTGGGCGGCTCCTTCTCGCAGTACTTCACCGTGGCGGGCCGGCAGGCGACGTTCGTAGCCGACTACTACCACACCATTTTCCAGAACCAGGTGGTGGCCGACCCGTACACGGTGCCCTCCCTGCTGCTGATTCGCAACCTGGAGCCGGGCGGCCGCTCCTACTCCCGCTCCTTCCAGGCTGAGGTGCAGGTGGAGCCGCTCAAGGGCCTGCAGGCCAAGGCGGCCTATAAGTGGCTGGACGTGAAAACCAGCTACGGCGGCGACCTGTTACCCAAGCCCCTCACGCCCCAACACCGCCTGTTCGCCAACCTGAGCTACGCCAGCGCCTTTGATAAGTGGCGGGCCGACCTAACGGCGCAGTGGTACGGCCGCCGGCCCTACGCCCCCGGCCTCATGCACCAGCACGACGCGGGCGCCAGCGACAAAGTCCTCTACTCGCCGCGCTACGCCACGCTCAACGCCCAGCTCACCCGCGCCTTCAAGCGCTTTGACGTGTACGCCGGCGTGGAGAACCTGACCGACTACCGCCAGCGCAACCCCATTGATGCGGCCGACCAGCCCTTCGGCCCCACCTTCGACGCGGCCATGAACTGGGGGCCCATCTACGGGCGTTTGACCTACGTGGGCTTGCGCTTTCGCTTGGAATAGTTATTGCCAACGCCCGGTGGCCCGCCGCAGCCGGGTACTTTCTACTCGCTTCACTTCTTTGCTGATATGAACCTCTTCCGCTCCCTCCTGCTGACTTTCTCGGTGGTGTTCACTGCCGCCGCCGCTCAGGCCCAAACGACGCCGGCCGCCAAGGCCAAAGCCAAGCCCGGCACTGAGCAAGTGCAAATCAAAACCTCGGCCGTGTGCGACATGTGCAAGGCCCGCCTCGAAAAAGCCATGGCCTACGAAAAAGGCGTGCAGTCGGCCCTGCTCGACGTGCCCACGCAGGTATTGACGGTAAGCTACCGCGCCGACAAAACCACGCCCGAAGCCCTGCGCGCCGCCGTGACAGCCACCGGCTACGACGCCGACGCCACCGCGGCCAACGCCAAGGCCTACGACCGGCTGCCCGACTGCTGCAAGAAAACCAACGCCGTCCACTAAGACCGGCGCTGGTGTAGCTACGCGCGGCGGCCCGGCGCCAGGAGTTTTCCTGCGCCGGGCCGCCGCGGTCATTTAATAAGTATTGGGGTCAGGCCACCGCCCCCGTCTGCGTTTCAAATTCCAGCTGCAAGCGCAGCGGCAGGGGCCGGCTGAAGCGCCGCCGGTGCGTGCCCGACAGCTCCAGCGTAAACCAATCGGTGCGCAGGTAGTCGAGCAGATTCACGCGGCCCTGCACCACCATGTCGATGCGGTCCGGCCGAATATCGTCTTCGCCAAAGCCGGCCAGCAGGGTTTTGTGGCTTTGCGTGGAAATAAAGCAATTGCCCGTAGCCAACGCGGCCAGCGAGGGGCCGTGCTGCGGCCGGCCGTCGGGCCGCAGCACGGGCAGTAGTTCGAGCCGGGCGGCGCGCAGGTACAGCGCCGTCACGTTCGGTTGGGTCAGCGGCCCGAGGCACTCCAGGTTGCCCGGCAAGGTGGCCTCGATGAGGTAGATCTGTTCGAGCGAGGGGTCAATGCGCAACTTGACCGAACGCGTGCGGATTGTAGAGGCCAGGGGGCGCGGCCGCTGGTGGCGCGCAATCGTCAGGGCCACCCCCAATACCACCGGCGGAGGGGCCACCGAACTGAGGTGAGCCATGAATCAGGAAAAAAGAGCCAAGCAACACAAATCAAACAGCAGGAGGCGGAGCACAACGCGCAGATAATCAACCCCGATTACTGCGGGAGCCGGGTGGTAACGGCTGGGTCTGACCTGTGTACGCAAAAGTTGTCACTTGATTTGCTTAAAATGGGGAAACCTTCTCCCGGTGGTCTACCAACCCCTTCCAGCAGTCGTTCAACTGATATTCTTCGGCGATGAAGTAGCTTCTACATTCTTTGCTTAGTATATTCACCGCCATTGTTGCTGCTCCACTCAGTCATGAAGATTTCTTGCTTGCTTCTCGATGATGATCCGTTGGTGTTGGACCTGTTGCAGGCGTACGTTGCCATGACGGACGTGCTGGACGTGAAGGCCACCTTTACGGATCCATTGGAAGCCCACAGCTACCTGCTCGAACATCCCGTGCAGGTGCTGTTTTCCGACGTGACGATGCCCCACCTGTCGGGCTTGGACCTGGTCCGCTCCCTGCACGAGCCGCCGCTGGTGGTGCTGATGACGGCTTACCCGCAGTACGCCATGGAGGGCTTCAACCTCGACGTGTGCGACTTCCTGCTCAAGCCGATTTCGCTGGACCGCTTCCTGAAAGCCGTCAACAAAGTGGCCGGGCTGCTGCGCGCCAGTCAAACCCCGCCCGCCGGCGCCGATGACCTGCTCTCCGGCTGGGGTTCCTTCTTTATCCGCACCGATTCGCAGTTCGTGCGCCTGCACTACCGCGAGGTGCTCTACATCGAAGCCCTGAAGGACTTCACCAAAATCAACACCGTGGACGGGCGCACGCACCTGACCCTGGTGAACCTGAAAAACATTGAGGAGCAGCTACCGGCGGGCATGTTCGTGCGTACGCACCGCTCTTACCTCGTCAATGCCGCCCGCATCGAAGCCCTCAGCAGCCAGGAAGTGAAAGTGGGTGGCCGCGCACTGCCGCTGGGCCAGACCTACCGCGACCAGGTGACCGAGCGGGTAGTCAACAAAGCGCTTATTCGGCGGCAACACTAGGGGCCACCCCAGGCCCCGCTCCCAGAGAGCGGCCCCGAACCGCGTCGGGGGCCGGGGCGACGGACGGTTCGGCTGCCAGCACGGTAAAGCGGAACGTCGAGCCCCGGCCCTCCTCGCTTTCGAAGGTGAGCTGGCCGCCGTTGCGCTCCACAAAGTCCTTGCAGAGGCGCAGGCCCAGGCCGGTACCCTTTTCGCGGGCCGTGCCCAGGGTGGTGTGGTGCCCGGCCTCGCCGAAAATCTTGGTGTAGTCGGCCGGGGCAATGCCCACGCCGGTGTCGCGCACGGCCACCTGCCACCACTTGCCCTGCCGCGTGGCCGAGAGCGTGACGGTGCCGCCCGAGGGCGTAAACTTGATGGCGTTGGAGAGTAGGTTGCGCAGCACCAAACGCGTCATGTTCAAGTCGGCGCGCACGGGGTGCTCTTCGCGCAGGTGATTGAGCACCATGATGTTTTTGCGCTCGGCGTCGCCCAACAACAGGGTTAGGCACTCCTCAGCAATGGCGTCGAGGCGGAAGTACTCGGTGCGTGGCCCGGCACCCTGCATCTGGGTCGCGGCCCAGTTGAGCATGTTATCGAGCAGGCGCAGGGTGGTGTCGAGAGTGCGGCTGAGGCGGTCGGTGTGCTGGGCAATCTTCTCCGGCGGCAGCGTGCCCATCGAGAGCAGCGTCAGCAGGGAGTACAACGAGCTGAGTGGGCTGCGCAAATCGTGCGAAATCACCGAAAACAACGTGTCCTTGGTGCGGTTGAGGCGGTCTAGCTCTTCCTTTTGCCGGCTGATGGCCGCGTTTTGCCGTTCCAGCAGCAAGTTCACGCGCAGCTGCTCCTTGCGGCCGCGGTGTAGGGCCACCACCGTCAGCAGCAGCAGCACGGTGCCCACGGCCAGCACGTTGCGGGCCAGCTTCTGCCGGCGCAGGTTGGCTTCCTGCACTTCGCGCTTCTTGATGAGCAGCTGAATTTCCCGCTCCTTCTTTTCGGTTTCGTAGCGCGTGCGCAGCTCGGCCACCTGCTCGGCGCGGCGCTCGGCCGCGGCGCTGTCCTGCAAGCTCACGTAGCGCGACAGGGCCGTGAGGGCCGGCGCTACTTCGCCGCGCTGCCGGTACAAGTCGGACAGGCGCTGGAATACCTGAGCCAAGCGGGCCTTGCTGCCCGCCCGCTGCACCAGTGGCTGGGCTTTGGCCAGGTAGCGCTCGGCCACATCGGCGTTGCCGAGAGCCACGTTGCCCCGCGCCAACGACTCGTAGAGCGTAGCGGCCAGTTCTGCCGGCGTGGCGTGGCGGGGCAGTTGCCCAAGGGCGCGGGTATAGTAGCCCAGCGCCACTTCCTGGTTGCCCACCACGGTGGCGTAAGCTTCGCCGGCGCTGTGCAGGGCGTAGGCCACGCCCACGCTGTCGTGCAGGGCGGTGGCCTGCTCGGCGCTTTGCCGCAGGTAGTACACGGCCCGGCTGAAGTGGTGCTGCTCCAGGTGCATGCGGCCGATGGCGTGCAGGGTCACGGCGGCGCTGCGCAGGTTGCCCAAGCGCTGCCAGATGCCGTAGGCACGCTGGTAGTTGTTGAGGGCCGCTCCCCAGTTCCGCTCGCTGGCATAGAGGTCGGCGAGGTGCTCGTAGGTGTGCGCCTCGGCGGTGGCGTCGTGCAGGCGGCCGAACTGCTGCAGGGCCTGTACGTAGCTCACGCGGGCGCGGCCGGTGTCGCCCTGGGCAAAGCGGACCCGCCCGAGCAGCAGCCAGCTGCTGGCCGTCGGCTTGCCCGCTTCCTGGTAAAAGCGCAGCGCCTTCTGGGCGTGGCCCAGGGCTTGGTCGTAACGGTGCAACTGCAGCAGCACCGTGGCCATACGGGTGTGGGCCCCGCCGGTAGTGCCGGGCGAGCCACCCTCCGCCAACTGCAATTCGCGCTGGGCCGCTTGCAAGGATTCGGGGGCCGAGGTCGTCAGCGGGGCGTAGCGCAGGCTCCCCGGCAAGCCCACTTGGCTGTCGTCGTCGCGGATGTCGGCGCGAGCGGGCAGCACCGCCAGCCAACCCAGCAGCAGCCAGCCTAGCAGGCGGTAGCGGCGGGGAGTACGACGGGGGTTGAGGGGCATATGGATGGAGCTTGGGCCGGGGCCCGCTGCGCTGACTTCTTTTTTCGCTAGCTAAAAATAGGAAAAAAGAAGGACAATCGACTTTTACCGCGCCCGCAGTTTTCTAAGCTCGACCCTTATTTGGTTTGCCAAAGCCGCCACCACGGCAAATACGGCTGATCGTGGTGCTCGTAGTGGTAGCCAAAAAAATAACAGCTGACGAAGGCCCACAGGTGATGCGGCAGTTGCGTGCCCGATTTGTGCACGTTGTCGGGCGCGTGTTCCCCGCGGTGGGGCAGGTACGTCCCAAAATAGAACAATTGCACCGTGGCAAGAACGGCCGGTATCATCCAGAAGGCAATAACATTGCTCATCGGGAAAAAATACTTCAGCACGTTGTAGGTCGCCGCCATCAGCAGCACCTGCCACACGGTGATGTAGTTGCGCGCGAAGCGCAGCAGCCAGAGCAGAAACGCCGGGTGGCGGCCGTCGTGAAAATCAGGGTCGTCGGGGGTAGCGACGTGGCGGTGGTGGGCGTGGTGGCGCGGCAGCAGGCGCGGAAACCAATTGTAGGCAAACAGCAGCGCCGTCACCGTGCCGATGGCGTTGTTGAGGCGCCGGTTGGGGCTGACCACGCCGTGCATGGCGTCGTGGGCAGTGATGAACAGGCCGGTGTAGAGGTGGGTTTGCAGCAGCAGCAGCAGGTAGGGCGCGGGCGTACGCCAGTCGGGCTGGTAGTAGGCCAGCAGGTAGGTCAGCAGCGCCGTCCAGCAGACGATTATCAGACCAGCCACCGCCACGCCCCGCCAGCCCAGCGGCGCGGGTTTCAGGCGCGGCTTCGCCGGGGCGGGCGCGAAGGCGTGGCCGAACGGTTCTTCGCGTACCGCGGCGCTGCTCCGGATATGGTTTGCGTTACTCATTCGCTACTGGCTCAGGCGCCGCTTCAGAGCCGCAGCAGCGCGTCGCGCACATCTTCCATCAGCCACATCGGGGTGCTGGTGGCGCCGCAGATGCCCACCGTTTGGCCGGGCCGGAACCAAGCGGCGTCCAGCTCGTCGACTTTGGAAATGAAGTGCGTGTTGGGGTTGGTGTCTTTGCAGGCCTGGTAGAGCACCTTGCCGTTAGAGCTTTTCGTGCCCGACACGAACACCACCTGGTCGTAGTCGGTGGCGAAGCGGCGCAGCTCCTGGTCGCGGTTCGAGACCTGCCGGCAGATGGTGTCGTTGGCCGACACTTGGTAGCCGCGGGTTTCCAGCTCGTTTTTGATGCGGTAAAACGAGTCGGTGCTCTTGGTGGTCTGGCTGTAGAGGGTAATGTTCGGGGGCAGCTCGTGGCGCAGCAGCTCGTCGAGGTTTTCGAACACCACCGCGTCGCCGCGGGTTTGGCCGAGCAGGCCCTGCACCTCGGCGTGGCCGTGCTTGCCGTAGATGAAAATCTTGTCCTTCCGGTCGTAGCTGGTCTTGATGCGGTTCTGCAGCTTGAGCACCACCGGGCAGGAGGCGTCGATGAGCGTCAGGTCGTTTTGCAGGGCCATCTGGTAGGTGCTCGGCGGCTCGCCGTGGGCCCGAATGAGCACTTTCTCGCTGCGCAGACCGGCCAGGGTGGCGTAGTCGATGATGCGCAAGCCGCGCTTTTCCAGGCGCTCCACTTCCTCGTCGTTGTGCACGATGTCGCCGAGGCAATACAGATACCCCTGCTCGTCGAGGATGTCTTCCGCCATCTGAATGGCGTAAATCACCCCGAAGCAGAAGCCGGAATGCGGGTCGATGCGGACGCTGAGGTTGAGCGACATGGTGAAAATGTAACCGCGGAAAAAGGGAGAAGGTTGCAGGAAACGGAAGGGGAAGCGGAGGTCAGAGGCGGCCGAAGACCCGGCGGCCTTCGAAGTCGCGCACCACCCGCTCTTCGACGGGGCTGGCGCGGATAATTTCGTTGTCACGCCAGAACTGCGGGTTGTAGCGGCGCTTGCGGATTTGCTGCAAATCGTTGGTTTGCTGACCCATGGCGGCGTAGGCCTGACCCTTGAGGCGCGGCGTGAGCTGGTACACCAGAAAGGTCGACGACACGTGCACGTCCTCGGTAAATGCCTCGCGCACCAGAAAGGTCATGTCCAGCTCGGCCCGCTTGCTGGCCAAGCGGGTGAGCGAGTCGGCCACGGGCACCAAGTCGGTGGTCAGGCGCAGCACCGAGCCTTCGTGCCCGGCCCCCTCCCCTTTCCCGCCGCCCGTGTTCAGCATCAGGTCGGCCGGCAGGCTAAGCTGCAGCCGGTGCAGGGCGGCGGTGGCCGGGTCGATGTACAGCTTGCCGGTGGCGGCGTTGGGCCGGCCGGCCGGCGGGGCAAAGCTCACCACGGCCAGTTCCCGCCCCTGCTCGGTCAGGTAAGCGTCGAGCGAAAAAGCGTAGGCGCCGAGGCCGTCCGGGCTAAGCGGCAGCAGCAAGCGCCCAGGCTTGTCGGCCGGCGCCTGAAACAGGGGCAGCAGCCGGGTGACGGCCGAAAAGTTGGTGAAGTCGACGCCGCCGGGCGTGTAGGCAAAGCGCGCCTCGCCCAGGTCCCAGCCGTCGATTTTCTGCGCCGAGAAGCGGATGTCGGCAAACGCATCGAAAAACTCCCGGTACTGCCCGGCCTGGCTGGTTTTCTGGCGGTAGAAGGCCTTGCCGTAATACGCATCGGCTTGGTGGCGCAGCAGCTTGGCGTAGGCGCGCCGCACCAGGGCCGTAGCCTGCTCCCGGCTGCTCACGCGCACCTCGGGCAGGGCCACCACGCTGGCCGGCAGCGTCACGGTCAGCGGCTGCCCGCTGGCCGGCACGGCGGCTGTAGTGCGCTGGTACCCCACCCCGAACACCACCAGTTGCGTGGCGGGCGCGGGCAGGCGCAGCCGAAACTCGCCCACCTCGTTGGTGGCCGTGCCGCTGCTGCCGTCGGGCAAGGCCACGCTCACGAAGGGCACCGGCTGCTGTCGCTCATCGAGCACCCGGCCCTGCAGCACTACGCCCTGCGCCCGCAGGCTGGCCGCGCTGCCGAGGCAGAACAGCAGCAAGCCCAGGCGCCGCAGCGCAGCAACGGATCGGGAAGTTGGGAAGGCAGGCATGGTGTGGAAGGCGGCGGGGCGGGTCGGCGGGATTAGATGGGCAGTTGGCGCACGCGGTGGGCTTGCTCATCGGTGAGGTGCTTGCCCTGCACCAGGTAGTCGCGCACCACTTGAAACGCCTCGGCGTCGAGGCCGGAATGCGGGTGCGCCAGCAGGGTTTGCACCAGCAGGCCCTTGTCTTCGTGCACGTGCTTGCTGGCGCCGAGGAAGCTGGGCAGGTTGCTTTCGATACTGAAGCGCAAAAAGCGGATTTCGGGGTGCTTGGGGTCGAGGCTGACGGCGTGGTCGAACAGGCGGCTGGCCGTTTTCACGCGGTCGAGCTTGTCGAACAGGCCGCCGGTGTGCTTGGCCAGAATGGCCTCCGACGCGGCTTTGTAGGCCAGCACCACGGCATTGTCGGCGGTGTACTGGCTCATTAATTCGTGGAAGCGTCGGCTGGCGGCCTCGTCGTGGGCGGCCTGGCGGTAGTGGCGGCGCAGCGCGTGCAGCGCGTAGGGCGAGTGGGCGTCGGTGTCGGCAGCGGATATCACGGCGGTCAGGCAGGTAAGCAGGAGCAACGCTAGAGCAATAAGGTTTGGGGCGGCCGGCGTCAGATGGCGCGCAGGCGGTAGCGGAAGTACGAGCCGAGCAGCAGCAGCAGCTTGGTGTTGTCGGGCACGCGCACGCGGCCGGCCAGAATACGAGTGGCGGGCTGCTGGCGGATTTTGTCGAAGAGCTTCAGGTAATACACGTAGGCCATGTACACGCCCAACCGGGCCGTGCGCGGCAGGGCCTTGATGCCCTCGTAGCCGGCCTCGAAATCGGCCCGGATGTCGGCTTCGATGGCGCGCTTGGCCTCGTCGTCGAAGCACTCGTAGCGCAGGCCGGGGAAGTACACCCGCCCGCGGTCCTCGTAATCGGAACGCAGGTCGCGCAGGAAGTTGATTTTCTGGAACGCCGCCCCGAGGCGCCGGGCCGGGTGGCGCAGGCGCTCAAACTCGGCCTCGTCGCCCTCGCAAAACACGCGCAGGCACATCAGCCCCACCACTTCCGCCGAGCCGTAGATGTACTCGTTATACAAAGGCTCATCGTAGCACAGGTCCTCCAAATCCATGGCCATGCTGCGCAGAAACGCCTCGATAAACTCCCGGTCGATGCCGTAGCGGCGCACGGCCAGCTGAAAGGCGTGCAGCACCGGGTTCATGCTGAACTGTTCGCGGATGGCCCGGTAGGTTTCCTCGCGAAACTCGCGCAGCAGGGCGGCCTTGTCCCGGTCGTGGAAGGTGTCCACGATTTCGTCGGCCCAGCGCACGAAGCCGTAAATAGCGTAAATGGCCTCGTGAAAGCGCACGTCGAGCGTGCGGATGCCCAGCGTAAACGAGGTGCTGTAGCACTGCGTAATGCGCTTGCTGCAGGCCAGGCTGGCCCGGTCGAACAGGGCCACATGGTCCACGACGGGCGGCGAAACAGCGGGTGGGGAAAGAGTGGCCATGGCAGTGAATTGGTGTGGACTTCGCCCGGCTTTTGCTTGCGGAAAGCCGCCGGGGTGCGGGGTATGGGGCGGGCAGCCAGACGACGCCCGGGCGGCGGCGCCTCAACGCTGGCTATAAGATACGTTATGCGCGCCGGCTCCCGTTGGCGTTGCCGCGCCAGGCTTCGGGATGGGAAACTCCTTTTCGACTTCCCCGGCCACCACCTGCCCCGAAATCAGCGAGGGCGGCACCCCAGGACCGGGTACGGTCAGCTGGCCGGTGAAGTAGAGGTTGTCGACCTTGGGGCTTTTCAGCGTGGGCTTCAGAATAGCCGTTTGGCGCAGGGTATTGGCCAGGCCGTAAGCGTTGCCCTTGAAGGCGTGGTAGTCCGCTTTGAAGTCGCGGTGGGCGTAGCTGCGCTGGTAGATAACCCAGTCGCGCACGGGCTGGCCGGTGTGACGCTCCAGCCGGGTCATCACCATGTCGAAGTAGCGCTGACGCGTGGCTTCGTCGTCGCCCGAGAGACCGGGCGCCACGGGAATGAGCAGAAACAGGTTTTCCTGGCCGGCGGGTGCCACCGAAGCATCGGTTACGCTGGGCACGCAGGCGTAGAACAGCGGCTTGGCGGGCCAGCGCGGCGCCTCGTAAATCTCGTGGGCGTGCTGGTTGAAGTCCTCGTCGAAGAAGAGGTTGTGGTGCTCCACGTTCTGCAGCTTGTGCTTCAGCCCCACGTAAAAGAGCAGCGACGAAGGCGCCATCGTGCGCGTGTCCCAGTACTTGGGCGAGTAGTGCCGGTGCTCGGGCGCCAGCAGGTGCTGCTCCACGTGGTGGTAGTCGGCGCCGGCCACCACGATGCCGGCGGGGCGCAGCCCCGCGGCGGTGCGCACGCCGGTAGCCCGGCCGTTTGCCACCTCGATGGCCTCGATTTCCTGATTGTACTCGATGCGCACGCCCTGCTCCTCGGCCACCCGCACCATGGCCTTCACGATTTCGTGCATGCCGCCCAGCGGGTACCACGTGCCGAGGGCCAAGTCGGCGTAGTTCATCAGGGAGTAGAGCGCAGGCGTGTTTTGCGGCGTGGCGCCGAGGAAGAGCACCGGAAATTCCATCAGCTCCACCAGCTTGGGGTGGCGGAAGTAGCGCCCCACGTGCTTGCGCATGTTGGAGAGCAGGTCCAGCCGCACCGCGTCGACGAGCAGGCGCGGGTCGGCAAACTCGCGCACCGACCGGCCGGGCTTGGTCACGAATTTGCCCATACCCACTTCGTACTTGTAGCCGGCCTGGGCCAAAAACGCATCCAGGCGGGCGCCCGCCCCGGGCTCCAGCTGCTCGAAGGTGCGGCGCAGCGCGTCCATGGCGGCCGGCACCGGCAGCACGTCGCCGGGGCCGAAGATGACTTGGTACGAGGGGTCGAGGCGCACCAACTCGTAAAAGTCGCCGGGCCGGTGGCCGAAGCGGGCGAAGAACTGCTCGAACACGTCGGGCATCCAGTACCAGCTCGGGCCCATGTCGAAAGTGAAGCCTTGAGCCTCAAACACGCGTGCCCGGCCGCCGGGGCCGTCGTTCTTCTCCAGCACCGTCACGCTATAGCCGCGTTGGGCCAGGCAGGCGGCAGCCGCCAAACCGGCAAAGCCGGCACCGATTACAACAACTTCGGGAGCAGATGCGGAAGGACTCAAGCGGAGTGACGGCGTAAAAGGGTTATGGTAAGCTACCGATTGTGGGAAAACTTTGTTTCGCAGACGAGCTACTTATTGGTAGGATTTCCCATTAAATCGTCTTAATACTTGTTGCATTTAAGGTCAATGCGGGCGGCTCAGTCCTACTTGCTGCCCGCCGCGCAAGCTACAAAGTCTGGAAACATACTACTGCGCAGCGGCTAGCCCGCGCCCGATACGCAAAAGGCCGCAAGCCACGGCCTCGGTGAGGTTGCAGCTTGCGGCCCGTACACGCGCCCGGCGTAGTTACTCCTTCCCCCTACGCGCCGGGAGCGTAGACCTTAAGGGCATCTTTCAGCTCCTTGCGAGCAATGTGAATGCGGTTTTTGACGGTACCAATGGGAATTTGCAGCTTCTCCGCAATTTCCTGGTACTTGTAGCCGATGTAGTACATCATAAACGGCGTGCGGTACTCGTGGCCGAGGTGGGCAATGGCCTCGTTGATGTCCGTCACCACGAAGTCCGATTGGGCGCCGTTGTGGGTGATGTAATTCTCGTCGGTGTTGAAGTACTGGAAGTACTCGGTGGTGTCAATGTGGCTGTTGCGCTTCGTTATCTTGTTGTAATTGTTGATGAACGTGTTGCGCATTATGGTGTAGAGCCACGCCTTCAGGTTGGTCCCGGTCTTGAACTTCTCTTTGTTCAAGAGGGCCTTCAGCAGTGTTTCCTGCACCAAGTCCTTGGCATCATCGGCGTCGCGGGTCAGGTTCATGGCCGCGGGCCGAAGCGAGTAGGAAATCTTCTGTACTTGGTCGGTAAATTCCAGGGAAGTCATACAGCCTGTTTAACGTTTGGTGACCAAAAGCTAAACAAACATACGAAAGAACTCTGTAAGCATACGGCCCCCCCCTATTTTATTTGCCTGGTTTCGGTCAAGGGCCGGATACAGTCGGCAAACGCCTCGTTTTGTCCGATGAACAGTTATTCACCTCCCGTTTGGTAGGCTGCCCAATAGCTTGATTAGCCAACAATTTTATAAACACTATATAATCAAGCACTTACACCCTTTACACTAAGCTGGAGCCGCCTCCGATACGGCGGTAGCTTGTTCGACCAAGTGAATAAAATCGGTCATGCGCTCCACGCGCCGGAAGCGCGGGGGCAGTGCTAGGTCGGGCTGGTGCACCAATGGACCGTAGAGCACAAAGTCGATATCGGTGCAGAGGTGGGCCAGCTTGCCTAGGAACTGCGGCAACTGGTCGCGCTCGGGCACCGTGGTAAGCACCGTCGCCACGTGCTGGGGCCGGTAGTGCTGGCACACTTTGGCTAGCTCGCAGATGGGCAGGTTCTGTCCGAGGTACAGCACTCGGAAGCCGCGCACGCGCAGCAGGTAATTCATGAACAGCAGCGCCAACTCGTGCAGCTCGCCCTCGGGCAAAAACAGCACCCAGCGCGGCGCCTCGTCTTGCTGCGGCACCGGCAGCGCATCGACGGCGGCCAGCAGCTTCTGGCGCAGCAAATGCGTGGCCAGGTGTTCCTGGGCCGGGTTGAGACTACCAGTCTGCCACAGCACGCCCACCCGATACAGGAATGGGTAGACAATGTTCATTACCGTCGCCTCGAAACCGATTTCCTCGGCGGCGTGCGAGAGGACGCTACTCAGGCGGCGCTCGTCCATGTCGAGCGTGGCGGTGAGCAGGGCCGTTATTTGGGGGTTAAACTGATGAGGGTCGTCGCAGCAGGCGGCCACGGCCCGGCACAGCTCCTGCTCAGAGAGGCTGGCTACCTGCGAAATGCGGTGGCCACGTTCGCAGAGCGTGGCCACGTTGAGCAGGCGGCGCAGGTCGGCGTCGCAGTACGTGCGGATGTTGGTGGCGGTGCGCTCGGGGCAAAGCACCCCGTAGCGCTGCTCCCACATGCGAATGGTGTGGGCCTTGATGCCGGAAAGGCTTTCCAGATCCTTAATAGAAAACTGTCCCACGGCGGTAAGCGGAATAGAAAAAGGGAAACAAGTGAAATTACTGCGCCGCGGCCGGGCGCTCGGGGCGGGCACCGGCGCCCGGCTTGCGCCGCGCCAGCGCGAAATATTTCGGCGACACCCACAGCAGGCCAAACTCCTCGCTGCCGTCGCGGCCGGTGGTTTTGTGGTGCATTTTGTGGGCCATGTTCAGGGCGCGCAAATAGGTATTGTGGGTGCGCTTCCAGAAAGGCAACCGGCGGTGAATCAGCACATCGTGCACGAAGAAATACAGCGTACCGTAGGCCGCAATTCCGCCGCCCACCCAGTAGCGCCAGTCCTTGGCCGGCCCGCCGTACACCATTAGCAGCACCGAAAGGGCGCCGTAGAACACGAACGAGAAGTCGTTGCGCTCGAAGCGGTGGGGGTGGCGCACGTGGTGCGAGCGGTGCACAAACCACAGCGGCCCGTGCAGCACAAAGCGGTGCATGAACCACGCCACGAATTCCATTCCCAGAAACGTAAGCCCGCTAAGGGCCAGACCGGCAGGCAGATTCATGTGGAGCTAACCGACGACGCTGGCAGATGTTTGCAATACGCCGCGTAACCGGTAAAAATGAATGGTTCGAAATGGGAAGATACGCAGCCCGGCAAGGAAAAGGATTACGCCTAACACTATGAGCATAGCAATCAACGGTATATAGCAAAGAATGGCATCACGTATCGGTTCTCCGCCATCATAGTGGGATAGTACGCAGAACGGTGGCACTACTAGTCATTGCGAGCGAAGTGCGGCAATTCTTCCTGCAGTAGCACCGCTGCTACACTACTTGCTACCCAAAACCAGCACCGCCCGAAACCGTTTGAACAACAGTTTCGGGCGGTGCTGGTTTTGGCTTCTGCCAGTTCGGCCGAGGTGCCGCGAGCGGAACAATTGCTTCGCGTTGCTCGCAAGGACTGCTGTCCGAACCGCCGGCCGCAATGGCCAATAGCAGCCAATGCGGCCGGCGGTGGTTCCTAATTCCAGGTGATTTTCTCTTTGTTCAGAAAAGCCGAGATGCCGCGGCGGCAGTCGTCGGAGCCACGGGCCTCGGCGTTGAGGCGGGCGGCGTAGCGCAGGCCCTCTTCCAGCGGCAGCTCGGGCAAGCGGGCCAGCATTTCCTTGGTTACTTCCATGCTCTGGGCCGAGTTTTCGACGCAAAGACGGCGGGCAAAGCGGTACACGTGACCGGCCAGCTCGTCGGCGGGCACCACCTCATTGATGAGGCCGTAGCCCACGGCTTGATCGGCGCCGAATACGTCGCCGGTGAGCAGCAGCTGCTTGGTGCGGGCCTCGCCGATCTTGCGCAGCAAAAACACGCTCACGATGGCGGGCAGGAAGCCGATTTTTACTTCGGTGTAGCCGAACTTGGCTTCGGGCACAGCGAAGGCAAAGTCGCAGAGCGTGGCCAAGCCGCAGCCGCCGGCCAGGGCGTGGCCCTGCACCTGGGCAATGACGATTTTCTTGAGCGTGTAGATCTGGTGAAACAGCTGCATCAGGTGCGTGGAATCGGCCAGATTGTCATTGTAGCCGAAGCCTTGCAGCTCCTGGATGTAGGCCAGATCGGCGCCGGCGCAGAAAGCCGGGCCCTCGGCACGCAGCACGATGACCTTGCAGGCCACGTCGTTTTCGGCGTATTCGAAGGCAAGTTTCAGTTCTGAGACGAGCTCCGAGCTGAGGGCGTTGCGTTTTTCGGGGCGGTTGAGCGTAATGAAGCCAATAGAATCATTGGCCTCGTAGCGAATGTACTGTAACGCTTCGAGCTCCTGGGTAGCCATGTCTTCCATGAGTTGTTGCGTGGTCGGTGTGGTGGAGGGCCCGGCGGCGCGTTGTTCTCCCGACCGGAGACGTGGAGCCGGAACGGCCCGGTGCGCAGCGGAGGCCCGAAAAGGGCGTCAGCCAAACCTAGCAAAAATGATGCGACAATAAAACTGTGCAAGGCCGCACCATTCGGTTTGGAGTAGAATGTACGAAGCCGCGGCAACTTTGGACGGCGGCTGTGGGCAGATACTCGCAGAAGCCTGGCGCTTAGTTGCTTGCCCCGCCCGCAACCACTTCAACCCAAGCGCCTTGCATCGTCACGTCGTGCACGCGCAGGCCGGCGGCCTGCAGTTGGGGCGTGAGCTGTTCCACGTACCAGCGCCGGCACGAGGAGTCGAATACGTAGACGGGCCGCTGGCCAAAAGTAGCCCGCAGCTGCTCGGGCCACACGCGGGCGTTGCGGCGCAGCACCACGACGTCGACGGGTACCGGCTGCTGGCCCCGCCAGAGCCGTTCCCGCACCCAGGCCACGCGGCGCCCGTGCCAGCTCAGCAGCACCGGGCCGCGGCGGGGCAAGGCGCACACGGCCGCCGCGGCCGTGTCCCAGCCGGCCACGTAGCGCACTTGGCGGTTGCCGCGGCCGATGAGGCCCGGCAACACGCGGTAGGTCTGCTCGGTGTTGTTCAGCGGCAGGGAGTCGGGCGTCATCACCAGGGCGGCTGCCCCGTCGTGCAGGCCCACGGCCGAGCGGCGCGGAATGCTGTAGATGATCAGGCGCCGGTCTTGGGCGGTGGCGCGGGCTTCGGCCACGCGGCTGTAGGCAAACAGCACGGCCACCGCCACGCCCGCGCCCAGCCAGGCCAGCCGCCGCCACGCCAGAAACGCCAGTCCGGTGCCAATGAGCAGGTAGAGCAGCCACGTTTGGCCCGGCGTGAGGTGAATGCCCTGCACCAGCGCGCCGGGCAGGGAGCGGCCGACCCACACAATGTACTCGTTGAAGCACCAGATCAACTTTTCAAACGCCCACCCGAACCCCTGCGGCAGGTAGTCGAAGCCGTGCCAGCCGGTGAGCCAGGTGCCCAGCCACGCCAGCCCAGCCACGAGCTGCAGCGCCAGCCCGACGTACAGCGCCGCCGACGACAACGGCACGGCTACCAGGTTCGACAGCAAAAACGTCAGCGGGAATTGGTGGAAGTAAAACAACCCCAGCGGAAACGTGGCCACCTGCGCCGCCACCGATAGCGCCACCGCCTGCCAGAGCCAGTCGAGCAGCCAGCCGGCGGCAAACATGAGCTTTTGCTGCCGTTTCGATTGCCAGGGCCGCTTTTTCTTCGCCATCCACTCCTGCGCGTCGATTTTGTCGCCGATCAGCGGCTGCAGGTATACGATGCTGAGCACGGCCAGAAAGGACAGCTGGAAGCCCACGTCGACCAGCAGGTACGGGTCGTAGAGCAGCAGGCAGAAAGCGGCCACGGAGAGGGTATTGTACATATTGCTTTGCCGGCCCGCGGCTTTGGCCACGGCCACGAAGCTGAACATCACTGCCGCCCGCAGCACCGAGGCCGACAGGCCCGTCAGGAACGCGTAGCCCCAGATAACGAGCAGGCCCAGCGCCGCCGACCAGTAGCGGAAGCCCCGGGTATGCCCAAACAACCCGCTCAACATCAGCTGCAGAAGCACAAACAGCAGGCCCACCTGCAGGCCCGACACGGCCATGATGTGGGTGGTGCCGGTGCTGGCGTAGGCCTGTTTCGTTTCGTTGTCCACGTCGTCCTTCAAACCCAGCACCAGGGCGTCGGCAATGGCAAATTCGCGCGGCGCTTTCACATAGCGCCGAAACACGCCGTCGAGCACGCGGGCGCACTGCATGCTCCAGAGCCGCAGCCAGCTGGGCGGCGCCTGGCCCACGATGCGGTACTGGTCGGGGTGAATGAATTGCTGGTGGTAGATCTGGTGGTAGGCCAGGTAGCGGCGGTAGTCGAACTCGCCGGGGTTCAGCGGCGCCTTGGCCGGGGCCGGCGCGCCGCGCACCAGCCATATGTCGCCGTACTGCGGCGCGGCCACTTCGGCCTCGTAGCGCGGAATGCTCACCCGAATGCCGCCCCGCGCGGGCCGCCACTGCCCCGCCACCCGCACTGCCGATACCCGCAGCGTGGTGGCGTAGGTATTGGGACGCACCACGGGCCCGTCGTCCACCACGGCGCGGTAAAACTCGATGCCGGGCTGCTGGTACAGGTGGTCGGGCTGCCGGCTTTCGGTGGCGTGTTGGGCGACGGTGGTGCCGGTCAGCACCACCACCAGCAGGCCCAGCCCGCCCACGGCGTCGTTCAGGCTCGGCACGTGTTGGCGCGCGGCCCACAGGTGCGCGGCGAGGTACACGGCCACGCCCCCGGCCAGCCAGGGCAGCAGCTCCGGCAGGGCCTCGGCCCGGTAAAACCAGATGATGATGCCGGCAATCAGCGCCAGCACGAGGCGCACGGCCGGATGGGTAGCCCACGGAATCGTGGTGGTACGGATAGCCATTGACAAATCGAAACAAAAAATCCTAACCCGGTAATCACCGCCGAAGCAGCAACCGCCGAGTTAGGAAAATTCCAGGGCGCAGGCAAGTCCGGACCGCTGCCGCGGAGCCGGCGTTAGGCAGCTGGCCGCACCCAGCGCATTTTGTAGTGCTCGATGCCGGCTTCGGTAAACTTCTCCCCCACCGTTTCGAACCCGTGGCGCAGGTAGAAGCGCACCGCTGCCAGCTGCGCGTGCAGGTACACCTCGGCCCCAGCATGCTCGGCGGCTACGTCGCGCAGCACGGCTTGCAGCAGGGCCGCGCCCACTTGCTGGTTGCGGAAGCCTTCGAGCACGGCGAAGCGCTCCAGCTTCACGCCGTTTTCCGTCACGCGCCAACGGGCGGCGCCGCAGGGTGTGCCGTCGGCGGTGCGGGCGAGGTAGTGGCGGGCGTCGGTCTGGTCGTGCTGGTCGTGCTCTTTTTCCGGGGGCACGCCCTGGCCTTGCACGAACACTTCGTGGCGGATGGCAAAGGCCGCGTCGAGGTCCGGCGAATCGGTAATGCGGTGAGCGGTGGTCATAAGCAGCAATAAAAAAACGGCGCGGCAGCAAAGCTACCGCGCCGCGTCATAATCGGCGTTGGCGCCACCGCTTACTCCTGCTCGTGGTTCACGGGCAGCTCGTCGGCGGGCAAGTCCTCGGCTTGGTGGTGCTCGGGGCGCTGGCCGGGCTGGTAGTAGCGGGCCGGGCGCACGGGCCGCTCCCGCTGGGCGCGCTCCTGGTCGGCGTCGTGCTTGTCGTAGGCCAGCACGATTTGCTTCACCAAGCGGTGGCGCACCACGTCCTCGGCCGACATTTCGACAAAGCCAATGCCGGGCACATCCTTCAGAATATCAAGCGCCTGAAACAGGCCAGACTTGATTTTCGTCGGCAAGTCCACCTGGCTCCGGTCGCCGTTGACCATCACCTTTGCGTTCGGCCCCATGCGGGTCAGAAACATCTTCAGCTGCGAGGGCGTGGTGTTCTGCGCCTCGTCGAGCAGCACGAAGGCGTGGTTCAGGGTGCGGCCGCGCATGTAAGCCAGCGGGGCTATTTCGATGGTCTTGTTCTCGAGGTAGAACTTGAACTTCTCCGGCGGCAGCATGTCCTCCAGCGCGTCGTAAATCGGGCGCAGGTAGGGGTCGACTTTCTCCTTCATGTCGCCGGGCAGGAAGCCCAGGCTTTCACCGGCTTCCACCACGGGGCGCGAAATGATGATTTTCTTGACCTCTTTGTTTTTGAGCGCGCGCACGGCCAGGGCCACCGAAATGTAGGTTTTGCCCGTACCGGCCGGCCCGAGGGCAAACACCAGGTCGTTTTTGTTGACGGCATCGACCAAGCGCTGCTGGTTGGCCGTTTTGGCCTTGATGACGCCACCCTTGGCCCCGAACAGAATCACGTCGGGCGACGAGGCCAGCTTGGCGTCCTGCAGCTCTTCGTCGGACGCCCCGATGTACTGGGTCACCGTTTTGTCGGTTACCTGCCCGTACTCGTGGTAGTGCTCGATCAAGGAGCTGAGAATGTCGTTGATGCGCTGGATGACGGCCGTCTGGCCCTGGATTTTGATTTCGTTGCCGCGCGAGATGATTTTGCTGCCGGGGAAGGCAGCAGCCAGCTGGCGGATGTTCTGGTTGTCGGGCCCCAAGAAGTCGACGAGCGACACATTCTCGAGCGTGATGACTTTTTCGACCAAACTAATGGAGAGAGTAAACGCCTAAGGCGCAGTGGTGGGAAGAAAAGAGCCCGTCAGGAAAAGCGGTCAGTCCGGGCCGAATGCCTACTTTTGCCGCCCCACGGGTGGGTAAAACAATAGTACGCATTCTTCTTAGAAACGGCGAATGGCGCTGATTACGTTCCTCTCGGACTTCGGCTACCGCGACCATTACGTGGCCGCGGTGAAGGCGCGGCTCTTGCGCCTGGCGCCGGCCGTGCCGGTGATGGACATCACTCACGCCATTGAGCCCTTCAACGTGGCCCAGGCCGTGCACGTGCTCGGGGCCGTGTTTGCCGATTTTCCGGAGGGCACGGTGCACCTTATCGGCGTCGACGACCACGGCGTGGGCCGCCGCGGCTGGCACGCGGCCTCCTGGCGCGGGCACTACTTCGTGGCGGCCGACAACGGCATCCTGACTCTGCTCACCGACGCGCGCCCCGACGACCTAGTGGTGCTGCCCACGCCCGCCGAGTGGCCCGCCTCCCCCACCCGCGACGTGCTGGCCCCCGCCGCCGCACACCTGGCCAAGGGCGGCAAGCTCACCGACCTGGGCCCGCTCAGCACCGAGCTCTACCAGCTCCTGAACCGCCAGCTGCGCCTGCAGGACCACCGCATCACCGGTCACGTGGTGCACGTGGACCACTACGGCAACCTCGTCACCAACATCACCCGCGAAGCCATTGAGGCCGTGGGCCACGGCCGGCCCTGCACCATTCACTTCGGCCGCGAAGCCGTGCGCGGCGTGGCCCGCCACTACCAAACCGCCGACCCCGGCGACGCCGTGTGCGTGTACAACAGCCAAGACCGGCTCTGCATCGGCGTCAACCAAGGCCACGCCTCCGAGCTGCTCGGCCTGCACTTCGATTCGCAGGTGGACGTGCGGTTTCCGCAAGAGTAAAATTTTGAATTTGTGAAGTTGCGAATACCCCGCCGCCTTCCCGGCGGCAGGGCCGATTACACATTTCGCTCTTCACAAATTCACCACTTCACAATTTCACCCTCGATGATTATTCGCATCGTGCGCATGACGTTTCGGCCGGAGGCCGTGGCGGCGTTTCTCGACGTGTTCCGGGCCTCGGAGGAACGCATCCGGCAGCAGCCGGGCTGCCGGCACATGGAGCTGTGGCAGGACGCCGACCAGCCGCACGTGTTCGGGACCTACAGCCACTGGGATTCGGCCGCCGACCTCGACGCCTACCGCCGCTCGGCCTTGTTCGGCGAGGTGTGGCCGGCTACCAAAAAGCTGTTTGCTGCCCCGCCGCTGGCGTTTTCGGTCAACCCGGTAACGGCCGACACGGCGCAGCTGCCGCCCGCCACCTCGGCCGCCGCCCCCGATTCGGTGCTCTGAGCCGCGGTAGCCCGGCGCCCCGCCTCGTCCGGCCGGGAGCTTTTCCCGTTGACGCTGTTGTACCCTTTCGCGGCCCGTTTGCGCCGCGCCTTTTCTGATGCAGCCCGATTACTTCGCTTTCTACGACTTGCCCGAGAGCTTTTTGCCCGACGAAAAAGCCCTTAAGGCCAAATACTACGCCCTCAGCCGGCAATACCACCCCGATTTTCACGCCACGGCCGCGCCTGCGGAGCAGCAGCGCGTGCTCGACCTCTCGACGCAGAACACCAACGCCTACCGCACCCTCGCCGATTTCGACCTGCGGCTGCAGTACATTTTGCAGCGGCACGGCCTGCTAGAAGAAGGCAAACAGGAGCTGCCCGCCGATTTTTTAATGGAGGTAATGGAGCTGAACGAGCAGCTCATGGAGCTGGAATTCGACTTCGATCCGGCGGTGGCCGCGCGCGTGCGCAGCGAAGTGGAGCGCCTTGACGCTGAGCTGGAAACGGAGGCGCGCCCGGTGCTCGAAGGCTACGCCGCCCTGCCCACCGAGCAGCGCCCGGCCGCCCTGCTGCAAGCCCGCACGTATTACCTGAAACGGCGTTACCTGTTGCGCATCCGCGAAAGTCTGGCTAAGTTTGCCTCCCGATCCTGAACAACGGTCCGCGTTGCTCATCATGCCCAGATGGCGGAATCGGTAGACGCGTTGGTCTCAAACACCAATACCGCAAGGTGTGCCGGTTCGACCCCGGCTCTGGGTACTTCAAAAGCCCCTCGGCAACGCTGCCGAGGGGCTTTTGTTTTTTGGTTCGATTGGACACTGGCGCTGTCCGCCTCGCGTCCCCACCTTACCACTGGATTGACAAGCGCCAATGTCCAATCGAACCAGGCAGCAAGCAACCGGCCTTTTGCCTGCTACCTTTGATTTTTACAAAGGCCCATCATGAGAAACGCCCCACCCGCCGAGTTGTACACGAAGTTTCCGCTGCCCGCGGGCCTGGCGCTGCCGCCGGACGTGCAGCGGTCCGTCGGGCACTTCAACGTGGTTGACATGGCGGATTTGATGACGGGCTACCGGGAGCGGCCGCCAATGGTGTTTGAGCGAAGGGCGTACTACAAAATCTGCCTGCTGCGCGGGCGCAGCCGGGTAGAGTACGCCGACCAGACGCTGGACATCGAGCAGCAGGCGCTGTTTTGGAACACGCCCCGCGTGCCCTACCGCTGGGTACCGCACGATTTGGCCCAGGCCGGGCACTTCTGCATCTTCACCGACGAGTTTCTGCTGCCCGTCAAAGGCGGCGCGGCGCTGCACGAGCTGCCCATCTTTCAGCCGGGGGTGCCGCCGGTGCTGCCCATTGGCGACGCGGATTATGCCGCGTTAGAAGCCATTTTCGAAAAGATGGCTCAGGAAATTGCCTCCGGGTACGCCTACAAGTACGAGCTGCTGCGGGCCTATTTGCTGGAGCTGATTTACCTGGTGCAAAAGCTGCAGCCGAGCCCCACGCCGGCCCCGCTGCCCAGCGCCGCGGCCCGGGTCACGGGCCTGTTTGCCGAGTTGCTGGAGCGGCAGTTTCTGCTGGCCAATCCGCAGCAGCCCCTGCTCCTGCGCACGGCCAAGGATTACGCCGACGCGCTGGCCGTGCACGTGAACCACCTCAACCGGGTGCTCAAGGACACCACCGGCCGCACCACCAGCACGCTCATTGGCGAGCGAATCACCCAAGAGGCCAAAATCCTGCTCAAGCAAACTACCTGGACGGTATCGGAAATAGCCGACAGCCTGGGCTTCGCCGACGTGGCGCACTTCTGCAACTTCTTCAAGCGCCAGACGGGTCTGGCGCCCGGGGCCTTCCGCAGCTAGCGCGTTGGTTTGAATTATTCAGCAGATGGTTTGTCCGGCGCAACCGCGCCGCGACGGGGCGGCCGCACCTTTGCCCCGGACCAATCATCTCCCCATCATGCGCATTTTCGTTACGGGCGCCACGGGCTTTGTGGGCTCGGCCGTCGTTCAGGAATTACTCGCCGCGGGGCACCAGGTGCTCGGGCTGGCCCGCTCGCAGCCCGCCGCGCAGGCCCTAACCGCCGCGGGCGCCCAGGTGCAGCCGGGCGCGCTCGACGACCTCGACAGCCTGCGCCGCGGCGCGGCGGCGGCCGACGGGGTCATCCACGCGGGCTTTGTGCACGACTTTGCCAACTTCGCGGCCGCCTGCCAAACCGACCGCCGCGCCATCGAGACCTTGGGCGCAGTACTGGCCGGCTCGGCCCGGCCGCTCATCGTCACGTCCGGGGTGGCGCACCTGGCCCAGGGCCGCGCCGCCACCGAGGCCGACGCGCCGGACCCCGCCAGCGGTTTTCCGCGCCGCTCGGAAGAAACCGCGCTGGCGCTGCCGGACGTGCACGCCTCGGTGGTGCGCCTGGCCCCGTCGGTGCACGGCCCCGATGACCACGGCTTCGTGCCCATGCTCATTGCCACGGCCCGCGAAAAGGGCGTGGTAGCTTACGTGGACGAGGGCCTCAACCGCTGGCCCGGCGTGCACCGCCTCGACGCGGCCCGGCTGTACCGGCTGGTGCTGGAGCGGGGCGAGGCCGGTGCGCGCTACCACGGCGTGGCGGAGGAAGGCATTGCCATGCGCGACATAGCGGCCGTCATCGGCCGGCACCTGGGCTTGCCGGTGGCGTCGGTACCGGCCGCAGAGGCCTCGGCACACTTTGGCTGGATGGCCGGCTTCGTCGGCCTCGACGCCCCCACCTCCAGCGCGCTGACCCAGCAGCAACTCGGGTGGCACCCGAGCCAGCCCGGGCTGCTGGCCGACCTCGACCAGGGACATTATTTCGGCAGCTAACCGCGCCGGGCGTAGGCGCCGGCCGCACTATGTTCGGCGGGCATACCTGTTGAAGGCGACTGGAGCCCGCCACTGGTTGGCGCCAGTCGCCTTTTGGCTCGGCGGCTTAACGCGCGGCGGGTTTCGCCCGTTTAGGGGCCTGCCGGGCTGCCGCCGGGTTTATTGTGCATGACGCCTTCTGCTTCTCCCCTGTTTTACACGCCCGCGGGCACCTTCATCGGCTGGCGCGACGGCGCGGTGGTGCGGGCCAGCGGCATCCGCTACGCCCGCGCCATGCGGTTTCAGCCGCCGGTAGACGAAGCCCCGGCACCGGAGCCGGTGCTGGCCACGGTGCCCGGGCCGGCCTGTCCGCAGGTGGTCGACGCCCTGCTGAGCCAGGCCCTGGGGCCGGCGCTGACCAACCTGACCTACGACGAGGACTGCTTGCGCCTCACGGTCACGGCCCCGGCCGACGCCGAGCCCGCGGCGCGCCTGCCCGTTATTGTCTGGATTCACGGCGGCTCCTACGTCAGCGGCGCGGGCGACCTGCCTTTTTACGACCCGGCCCGGCTGGTGGAGGAGCAGCGCGTGGTGGTGGTAGCCGTGACGTACCGGCTGGGGCTTTTCGGCTTTCTGGCCCGCCCCGAGGTGCCAGCCAACCTGGGCTTGCTCGACCTGCTCTCGGCCCTGCGCTGGGTGCAGCGCAACGTCGGCGGCTTCGGCGGCGACGCGCCCAACGTGACCCTGCTGGGCCACTCCTCCGGGGGCGACGCCGCCGCGCACCTCATCGTGGCCGAAGGCGCGGCAGGGCTGTTTCGGCGCGTGATTCTGCACAGCGCTCCGCTGGGGCTGGCCCCCAACCGCGGCCGCATGACCGCGGCCATGGCGCGGGCCGTCGGCGCCATTCCGCCCGCGGCCAGCCACGAGGAAGTGCTGGCGCGCGAAGCCCAGGCCTGGCGGGCGGCCCGCTGGCAGGGCCTGAAAAGCGGTATGCCGTTTGGCACCCAGTATGGGGCCTTTCCACTGCCCGCCGAAGCCGCCGCCGAACAGGCCTGGCGGGCCGCCGCGCCAACCGTAGATGTGCTCATCGGGGCCACCGCGGAAGAGTTGCGCTTTTTCGCCGTCATCGACCCCAAGTTCCGCTGGCTGGCCGGCGTGCCGCTGCTGGGCCCGGCCCTCACGCGCGGCTTGGTGGCGGCCGCCTCGCGGCGCATCTACGTGGCCCCCGCCGCGGCCTTTGCCCGCCGCCACGCCCGGGCCGGCGGGCGGGCCTACCTGTTTGAAGTGACGTTCCGGCCCCGGGGCAGCGTTTTTGGAGCCGCGCATACCATCGACTTGCCGCTGCTCTTCGGCACGCGCGACACTTGGGCGGCCGTGCCCCTGCTCGGCGACGCACCTTGGGAGGAAGTGGAAGAGGCCGGCCGCGAGGTGCGTCGCCTGTGGGCCGATTTTGCCCGCCACGGCGCGCTGCCCGCCGCCGCGGAAGTGCCGGGGGTGCTGCGCGTGCGCCGGATGTGAGCCGGCCCCCGCGGGCCCAGTAACGCCAAAAGCCCTGCGGTCCGCGGACCGCAGGGCTTTTGACAACGAATGGCAGCGGCTACTGCCCCTCCGGGAAATCCGCCGAGTCGCCGAGGCTGGCCACGCTTTCCAGCTCCTGCACCAGGGCCGCAAACTTCTCACGGGCGCCCTTCACCGCGGCTTTGCCCAGCGGCAGGTGCAGCGGCGGATTGTCTTGGCGCACGAGGTCGAACATGATCTGGGCGGCGCGCTGCGGGTCGCCGGGCTGGCGGCCGCTGTAGCCCTGTATACCGGCCAGGTTCTTGCCCACGGTTTCCTCGTAGTCGGGGATGCTGGTCGTCACCACGTTGGCCGAGCGGCCGGCCCAGTCGGTGCGGAAGCCACTGGGCTCGATGTTGGTGACCTTAATGCCGAGCGGGCCGACCTGCTGGGCCAGGCTCTCGCCGATGGCTTCGAGGGCAAACTTGCTGGCGTTGTACACGCCCACGCCGGGGAAGGTCTTCAGGCCGCCGATGCTGGTGATGTTGAGCACGTGGCCGCTGCGCCGCTCGCGCAGGTGGGGCAACACGGCCCGCAGCACCCGCAGGGGCCCGAATACGTTGACCTCGAACTGGCGCTGCACTTCCGCGTCGTCGATTTCCTCAATACTGCCCAAGGAGCCGTAGCCGGCGTTGTTGACGACCACGTCGATATGACCCAGGGCCTCGATGGCTGCGGCCACGGCCTGCTTCACTTGGGCTTCGTCGGTCACGTCGCAAACGACGCCGCGGCCGTTGGCGCCGGCTTTCTGGGTGAATTCATCGGCCTGGGCTTGCTGGCGAAAGGTGGCGGCCACTTTGTCGCCGTTTTGCAGAATCAGCTCGGCTAGCGCGGCGCCGAAGCCGGTGCTGACGCCGGTGATAAACCAGTGTTTGGGGGTTGCGGACATTAGCTCTGAATGGGAGTTGACGGAGTACCGGGCCGAACGGCCGCGGCGGGCTTGTTCAACTCGTGGGGCGGGGCGAAGGTTTTGGCCGGATCGGTTTTGATGCTACACAACGGCCCCGCCACCAGTCATGCTGAACGAAGGGAACGACCTTGCTCAATTCCGCACCGCTGCCTTTAACGTGCAGCCGCCGAAACAGAACCTCACGAATGACCGGGCATGGTCTTGAGTCCATACCCAAAGCGTTAGTAGCCACGCTTGGAACTTCGTGCAGCCTTGAGAAAAGTCCTTGATTCTCGCGTGATGCGCGATATGCTCAGGAGGACGAAGTGAGACAACTTCAAAAGCAAAAAGCCGCTACCGGAGCTCCGGTAGCGGCTTTTCATTCCGAGCAGCAAAGCCTACTGCTTCACCACGCGCAGGCTGAAGGTCTGACCCGCGGCCGTGCGCACGCGCAGCAGGTAGGTGCCGGCGGGCAGCGTGCTCATCTCCAGCGTGGCGGGCTGGGCGGCGTCGAAGCCGACGGTGCGCAGCTGCTGGCCGGTAGCGCCGTAAAGGATAGCGGTGGCCTGGCCGGCGGCACCCGTCAGGCTCACGCGCAGATGGTCGGTGGTCGGGTTCGGGTAGGCGCTCAGCGTCACGCTGGCGGTTTTGCCGAAGCTCACGGCGCGCACCTCGCTAAGCGTGGCGGTGCCGTCGAGGTCCACCTGGCGCAGGCGGTAGTAGAGCGTGGCGCCGAAGCGGGCCGCCTTCGCGTCGACGAAGCGGTAGGTGTGGGCCACGGTGCTGTTGACCAGCCCGGCCACTTCGCCCACTTTCTCGAAGCCGATGCCGTCGGCCGAACGCTCCACCTCGAAGCGGGCGTTGTCCTTCTCCTGGGCCGTGGTCCAGGTCAGCAGGGCGTCCTGCTGCTGGGCCTGGGCGTTGAAGTCGGCCAGCGTGACGGGCAGCGGGCCGAAGCCGATGGTGAAGGGCACCGCCTGGGTGTTGGTGCCGCCAAACTCATCAACCGTCGTAATCGTCACCGAGTACGAACCGGCGCGCCAGTTGAGCTTGGTGCGGTCGGCCACGGTGATGGCGCCGGTGCCCGGGTTCAGTGCCAGGCCCAAGGTGTTGAGCAGCGTGGTGCCGGCCGCGTCGGTCGTGGCCGCGCGGACGCCGCTGTCCGCCACGGTGGTTTGGCTGGTCGTGCCGCTGAAGCTGTACTCCCCGCCGTTGGCGTCGAAGGCGCTGGTAATCACGTCCCCGTTCTGGTAGGCCGTGGCCAGCGAGCCGCCTTTCAGCGGGGCTGCGGTGAACACCGAGTTGTTGTCGAAGCCCACCGGAATGGCGTAGAGCGCCGCGGCCGATTCCGCCCCGGCGTTGTCGACGGCGAGGAAGCTGAAGAAGGCGTTGCCCACGAAGCTGCTCACTGGGTCGAAGCGCAGGTTGCCGGCGGTGGCGGCGGGCAGCGTGAAGCGGCCGCTGCTGAGCGCGACGGGGGTGTAGGTCAGGCCGTCGGCCGAGTAGTAAAGCGTGCCTTGGGCGGCAGCGTCGGGCAGGCCGGTGAGGACGAAGGAGCTGATGGTGCCGTCGGCGTCGCGGCCGCTGAGCGGGCTTAGGGCCTGGGCCGTGGTGGCCGTGTTGCCGTCGGGGGCGGTCAGCTGGTTTTGCAGGGCGTTGGCCACGGGCGCCTGGTTGAGCAGGTTGGAGGTAAACGTCTGCGTGTCATCGGCCGTGTTCGACTGCGCCGTGGCGGTGGTCGTGGCGGCCGCCACCGTGAAGGTGGTCGACGGGGCCGGGAAGGTGATGACGTAGGCCAGAGAAGCATCCTGGCTGGCCGGCAGCGTCGTGGCCGCCGGGAAGGTCACCAGGCCCGAGGCGGCGTAGCTGCCGCCGCCCGAGATGCTCACCGTGGCCGGGTCGAGGCCAGCCGGAATCTGCACCGTCAGGCCCACGTTCTGGGCCGGCGAGGGGCCGTCGTTCAGGGCGCGCACCAGGTAGGTCACGGGCTGCCCGGCCAACACGGTGTTGGTCAGGGCCGTGCCCTGGCTGCGCACCACCGGCCGCACGTTGCTCACGGCGTTAACGCTCACGCTGGTCAGGGCCGTGTTGTTGGCAGGGGTGCCGTCGCTGCTGGCCGAGCCCACGCTGGCCAGGGCCGTCAGCGGGCCGGTGCCAGGCATGTTCAGGGTAATGGTGCTCGTCAGCGCGGCGCCGCCGGCCAGGCTGGCCGTGGCCGGGAAGGTCACCAAGCCGGTGGCCGCATCGTAGCTGCCACCGCCCGAAATGCTCAGGCTGCTGGCGCTCAGGCCGGCGGGCAAGGCCACCTGCTGCTGCACGGAGGTAGCCTCCGAAGCCGCGTTGTTGGTCGTGGTCAGGGTCAACGTCACCGGCTGGCCGGCCGTTTGCGCGGCCGCGTTGCTGGTTAGCGTCACGCTCAGGTCCACCGCCGAGGTGGTGGGGCGCTGCACGCTGGTCGTGGCCGTGCTGGTGTTGTTGGCCCGGTTCAGGTCGTTGGTGGCGGCGGTGGCGCTGGCCACGGCCGTGGCGCTGATGGCCGCCACGTCGGGCGCGGCGAAGGTAATGGTGCGCGTCACGGCGCCGGCGTAGCCCGCGGCTACTTCGGTGCGGGTCGGGAAAGTCACCACGCCGGTCGAGGCGCTGTAAGCCCCGCCGACGACGGCACCGGTTTCGTCGCGCACCACCACGCCCGCCAGGTCGGTGGGCAGCTGCACGGTCGTCGTCACGCTGGCGGCGGGCGACGGGCCGTTGTTCACGGTGCGCACGTTGTACACCACCGGGGTGCCGCTCACCACCACGGCCGGGCCGGCCACGGTCGTCACCACGTCGGAGGCGCGGGCGGTGGTCACGTTCAGGGTGCTGGTGTTGTTGCCGGTCACGTTGTCGGCGGTGCCGCTGGTCAGGTAGGCCAAGGGCGAAAACGAGTTGGCCGGGGCGTCAAACGACACGGTGTTCGTCACCGACTGGCCGGGGGCCAGGGCGGCAATAACCGGGTAGGTCAGCAGGGTCTGGTTGGGCTGCACGTCCACGGCGCCGGTGGTGCCGGCGGGCAGGTTGCTCGTGTAGCTCAGGCCGGTCACGGCCGGGGGCAGGCGCAGCACCTGCTGCACGTTGTAAGCCATGCCGCCGCCGTTGTTGGTGGTCGTCAGGGTGTAGGTCACGCGCTGCCCGGCCGTCACGCTTGTCGGGCCCACCAGGCTGGTGGCCACGTCGGCGTTGGGGTTGATGGCCACCAGCGTGGTAGCCGTGTTGTCGCCCATCACCGGGTCGGCGGTGGTGCTGCTCACGCCGGCGGCGGCCAGCAGCGGGCCGTAGGCCGGGGCAGCCAGCTGCACAGTGGTGGTTTGGGTGGCGCCGGCTGTCAGGCTAGCGGCGGGCCAGCTCACCACGCCGGTGGTGGCGCTGTAGCTGCCGCCGGCCGAAATGGTCAGGTTGGCGGGGTTCAGCCCGGCCGGCAACGTCAGCGTGCTCACCACGCCGGCCGACGTGCCCGGGCCCGCGTTGTAAGCAGCCACGGTCAGGGTAAGGGCCGCGCCCGGGGCCACGTTGCCCACGGCCGCGCCGCCGCTGGTAGCCGTGACCGACGCCAGCAGGTTGGCCGCCGTGCCCGAAGCTAGCTGCACGGTGGTCGAGGCCGTCGCCGAGTTGTTGCCGGTGTTCGTTTCGCCGCCGGCCGACGTGCTCACGCTGGCCGTGGCCACGAAGGTGGTGGCCGAGCCCGGGGCCGGCACCGTGACGGTGTTGGTTACCGATTGCCCGGTGGGCAGCAGGCTCAGGCCGGGGAAGGTTACCACCGTGGTGTTGGTGCCGGCGTTGTAGGCGTAGCTGCCGTTGTTCGACACGAACAGGCCCGTCAGGTTGCCGGGCAGGCTCACTGTCTGCGTCACGCCCGTGGCGGCCGAGGGGCCGGCGTTGCGCGTCACCACGGCGTAGGTCAGGGCCGTGCCCGCGGCGGCGTTGGTGGGGCCGCTGAGGGCCGTGGTCAGATCAAAGCCGGCGGCCACGTTCAGCGTGGCGCTGACGGTGTTGTTGCTGGTGGTCAGGTCGGGCGTGGTGGCCGAGACGCTGGCCGCGCCCGTCACCGGACCGCTGCCGGGCACCAGGAAGCTCACGCTGTTGGTCACCGTGCTGCCGCCAGCGAGGCTTGTCGTCGGAAAAGTCACCAGGCCGGTGGCGGTATCGTAGCTACCGCCGTTGGAGAAGGTCAGCGCCCCGCCGGTGCCCGGGCCGGTGAGGCCGGCGGGCAACTGCAGGGAGGGCGCCACGCCCGCCGCCGTAGCCGCGCCGGTGTTGGTCGTTACCAGGGTGAAGGTCACCGGCTGGCCGGCCGTTACCGTCGCGCCGCTGGTCGGGGCGGTCAGGCTCACGGCCAGGTCGGCGGTGGTCGGCAGCACGGTCACGGCAATGTTGGCCTGGTTGGTGGCCGCGCCGGCCGCGTCCAGCACCGTGTAGCTGGCCGTAGCCGTGCCCACGAAGCCCGAGGTCGGGGTGAAAACCACCGCACCGCTCACGACCGTGAAGGTACCGCCCGTCACGCTCAGGGCGGTTTGCTGGCCGGCTTGGTTGGGGTTCAGGTCGATGGAGCTCGTGTTAAAGGAATTTTCCGGGTCCACGTCGTTGGCCAGCACGTTAAGGGTGGTGCTGGCGCCGTTCATCGTGGCCGCATCGGCCACGGCCGTCGGCGCCAGGTTGCAGGTGCCGAAGTACACGTCGTCCACGGCCAGGTCGTTGCCGCCCAGGGCCGTGCTCACGTTACGAATTTCAAACGTGGCCGTCGTGCTCGTGCCCGAGTACCACACGTCGGAAAACTGCACCCACTGGTCGGGCGACTCGCCCAGGCTGATGGTGCCCGACACCGATTCGCCGTTGATGACGAAGCCCAGTTCGGGTACGCCGCTGCTGCTGCCGGGGGGCAGCAGGTTGTTGAACCAAGCCGAGAACGAGTAGTAGCGGCCCGGCACCACGGTTACCGTCTGCGAGTAGAGGGTGCGGATGGAAGCTGCCCCGTTTACCATCAGGAAGTTGTCGGTGGTGTTGCCGGTGTGGCCGGTGCCCCGGAAGCTCGGGTGAAAGGTCTGGGCGCTGCTGCCCACCGTGTAGGTGCCCTCGGGGTATAGGCCCGAGGCGCCGTCGCCCGTCACGTAGCCCGAGGTCACGTAGCGGTAGTTGGTGCTGAAGCCGGCGTTGCCGCTGGTGAAGGCCGGGTTCTGCAGCAGGTTCGAGCCGGTGGCCGAGGTGCAGGCCGTGTTCGTACTGAACACGCGCAGGCTCACCGTGGCCGCGCCCGAACACAGCGAAGGCGTGGCGTTGTCGCAGGCCGAATAGGTGAAGCTGTCGGGACCGGTGTAGCCGGTGGCCGGGGTGTAGGTGTACGTGCCGTTGGCGTTGAGCACCAGCGTGCCGTGGGCCGGGGCCGAGCCCAGGGTCACGGTGAACAGGTTCTGCTCCTGGTCGGAGTCATTGAGCACCACGTTGCCGCTCACGGCCGTGTTCAGCGGCACGTCGCGCGAGTCGTTTACGGCCACCGGCGGGCGGTTCACCACGTTGATGGTGTAGGTAGCGGCCGCCACCGAGCGCATGCCCTGGTCGTCGAGGGCGTAGTAGGTGAAGCTGGTCGTGCCGACGTAGCCCGCGTTGGGCGTAAACGAGAGGCTGCCCGCGCTGGCGGCCGGAATGAGCTGGTCTACGGTCACGGCCGCGCCGTTCAGGGCCAGCGTGCCGTTGGCCGGCAGCGTGGCAATGCGGAAGCTGACTACGCTGCCGCCCGCGTCGGGGTCGGTGCCGCTCAGGGACGCGCTCAGGGCGTAGCCCGTTACGGGCAGGGTACCGGTGACGTTGGCGGCCACCGGGGGCAGGTTGCCGGGGCCGGCGCACAGGGCCGAGTTGGGCACGACCGTCTTGGAGATGCCCGCCGCCGAGCTGGCGTAGGAGAAGGTCAGGGCGTTGTCGGTGGCACCTTCGCCGTAGAAAATCAGCAAGTGGTGCAGGCCGGCCGTGAGGTACACGGTGCCGCTGCGCTCCTGCAGGCTGTGGCCGCCGCCGTTGTTCACGGTAGCCGAGGCCACCGTGGGCGTACTAGCAAGCGCCGCCGCGTCGAGCCAGAGGTAGGAGGCGTCGTCGGAGTTCAGGTAGAAGGTGTAGTTGCCGTCGGCGGGCACGTACAGGCTGCCGCGGAAGCGGGCGCTGTAGTAGTCGGAGTTGGTGCTGGAGCCCGTGCCGGCGCCGGCCGCTACCAGGTTGCCCCAGCTGGCGTTGGTGGCAAACTCCAGCTGCGCGTCGTTGCGGCGCAGCGCGGGTGTGCGGCTGGCGAAGTAACCCATGTCATCGGCGAAATACCCGTTGTAGTACTCCGCCGTCAGGCCGCTGCGCGCGGTGCCGTCGAGGTACGAGCTGCCGCAGCCCGTCGGCCCGGCCACGGCCTGAATCGGAATGGTGAAGGTGGCCGCGTTCGAAGCCAGCCCCGCGTCGTCGGTGGCCGTGTAGGTAAAGGTGACGTTGCCGCCCGAGAAGGTAGGTGCCGGGTCGAAGCGCAGCGAGGCTGCTTGGGCCGCCGTCAGCTGCGTGGCGGCGGTTACTTCGATATAGCGGTTCGGGTTGAGAAGCACCGGCGAGTTGTAGTAGAGCACGCCCTCGTTGCCGGCCGGCAACTGCGTCACGGTGTAGTACCCAATGGGGCCGTCGGCCGCGGCGCTGAGCCCGCTGATGCCGGTTTGGCCGGCCGCGCTGGACAAGCTGGCCGCGTTGGTCACGTTGGCCGCCACCGGGGCCTTGCGGCACCAGGTCAGTTGCTCAATGCCCACGGCCTGGTTGCCGGGCACGCCGTTGTAGGTGTTGCGGTAGGTGATGGTGATGCTGGTCACGGCGCTGCCGTAGGTGGCCGTCACCGTCCCGTCGGAGGTGTTGTTCACGTCAGCCGTACCCGTGGCGGTGGCCGTGGCAGCGGTGAGTGCCGGTGAGTTGGCGTTGTTATTGACTTTGGCCAGCGTGGGCAGCACGGCCGAGCCGTTGTTGCTGCCGGCAAAGGTCACCTCATCGGTAAAGGTTGCGCCTTTGTCGATGTCCTGAATGCGGATGGTCAGCCCCGATACCGGCCGGTTAAAGGCAAACGTGACGGTGGAATACCGGTCCGCCAAGGCCGTTGCGTTGGCGTACACGTTCTGCCAATACAGCGTAGTGGCGCTGTTCAGGGCCTGCGTGGCTAGCACGGCCGTGTTACCGGCGGCAGCGGCGGCGGAGTAGTAGCCTTGGCTGCTGATGGTGGTCAGCGTGGCGCCCGTGGGCACGGCCACGGCGCTGCGGCTTTGCCAATCGCCGCTGTAGTCGCCGTTGCTGAACGCCAGTGTCGTGGTGGCGGCGGCAGAGCATTGCGCTTCAGCCCGGTTGGCAAGGCCCAACGAAACGAGGACGCCCAGCAGCATCCCCAAGCGTAAGGTTCTTCGCATATGGTATAAGTGAAGTGGTTCAAGCTTGGCTTGCCGCCGACTAAGGCGCAGAAAGCCAGCTCCAAATTTACTTCACACAAATACAAAAAGTCCTATTTGCTTTTGCAGACAACCACGATCAATCTGTTAAAACAATATTAAATTTAACCTTGTCAATTAACCCAATTGAACTTATTTAGGAATATTCCCAAACGTAGAATCCTTCCCATTATTGGAGCACGCTTATCAATTATATCCTATCAACCCATAATCAAGATTTTGCCTGCACGGTAAGCTGGACGGTTATCAGCCGCGTTGTTTTTTTGGGAAAAGCCGAAAAATGTCCGCGTGCGCCCTGGCAGCCTCTCTTTGCCAACAGCCCCTGGTCTCCGTTGCCAGGTCCGGGTCAGCGCTGGCATAAGCGGAGCGCTGCAACGCCCCAACTGCTCCGCGGCCGCCAGTGTTGTTCCAACGTATGCTTCCTGGTCGACCGGCTTCGGCATCCTGCTCCCTTCAACAGCTGACTAGTTTCTCGGCCATGGCTGCTGCCGCCCAATACCGTTACCTCGGCGACCGGCTCTGCCGGCTAAGTGGCTCCCCGCTTGCTGGGCAGCTCTGTCGGGCCGTGCTCGACGCGCGCGGGCGCTGCATTCGTGGCCGCAACGGTTCCATGCTGGTCGAATTCGCTTCCGGCCGGGCGGTGGTAATGGCCCGGCAGCTGCGCAAGCTGCCGCCCGAGTCCGCCGCGGCGGCAGCTCATACCCTCAACTCGACTTCCACGGCCGTAGAGCCGCCCGCGTCGTCGTCGGTCACGAGCAGCAGTTCGTAACGACCGGGCCCAAGGCGCCGGCGTACCGCCACGCCCTCTACTTTGCCCCGGTAGGGCTGGCCATCGGGGCGCTGCAGCCGCGCCAGCGCCACAGGCAGGGGGCGGGCGCTGCGCGGCTGGGCATCGAGCACCCCCACAAACGAGCCCAGTACCGCCCCGTCGGCCACCGGGTCGGTCGTGTCTTCCACCGACGCGGTGACGAATAGCTGCCCCTCGAAGCCCACGGCCCCCGACAGCCCGGCGGGCTTGCCGTCGATGTGGGGCAGGGCGTACTCTTGCACCCCAATGGCCGGGGCCCGCACGGTGCGGTGTCGGATGAAATCAAGAGTAGACGCAAGGGGGCAGTGAAATACCAAGTTGCCGGTGGCCATGCCCACACTGCGCTGCATCAGCAGCAGGCTGTCGGCAGTGGAAGCCGCGGCCTCCAAGTTCAGGGTCAGCCCGGCCGGCAGCTTGGCCCGCAGCAGCTGGTAAAGCGGCGTGAGCGACAACGGGTACACGCTGGCGGTGGCCGGCGCCGGCCCACTCAGCGTCACCCAGTAGCCCACTTCCCGGGCCGCGGTGGCCCCGGAGCCCAGCGCCAGCAGCGCCGTACCGCCGTCGGGTGCGGGCACGGCCGTCAGGCATTCCAGGTCGGGCTTGAGGCCTTTCGGAATGCGCCCCGCGCTGAAGTGCGCCGTTTCAAACAAGGTTACCGGCTGCCCCGCCGTCAGTTCCCGCGCGTCGAAGCAGTACAGCAGCGGCGCATCATCGCCAATGATGTACACCATCTCGCCCACCACTTCCACGCCCGAGGCGGAGGGCAGGTTGGGCAGCTGAATCTCGCGCAGGATGGTGGCTTGCATAAGCGGGGTCAGTTGTCGGTTGTGAGAAGCTACGCCAATGCCGAGGCATTGGGTTATCATACTGGTTTTGCTTGGCCCCAACGGCCTCGTACCGCCCACGCGCCGCCCGGCCTACTGCTTGGTGATGGTAAACTCCACGCGGCGGTTCAGGCGGCGGGTTTCCTCCCGCTCGTTGCTGGCGCGGGGCTTGCTGCCGCCGTACCCGATGGTGGTGATGCGCTCCTCCCCCACCCCGCGGCTCACGAGGTAGCGCTTCACCTCGGCCACGCGCTGCTCGCTGAGCACTTTGTTTTTCTCCGCGTCGCCTTGGTTGTCGGTGTGGCCCTCCAGCCGGATCTGCACCGAGGGGTTGTCGAGTAGGGTGCGCGAGAGGTGGTTTAGCTCGTTGTAGGAGCCCGCCAGCAAGCTGGCTTTGCCCTGGGCGAAGATGATGGTGGGCAGTTCCAGTTTGGCTCCCACGGCCGCGGGCACCACCAGCAAATCGATGGTGCGCTGCCCGGTTATCAGCACCGTGTCGGTGGCGGTGAGGAAGCCGCCGGCGGTGGCGGCGAGGCGGTAGCGGCCCGCCGGCAGGCTGAACTGAAAATTGCCGCCCGCCGCGTCGGTGCGGCCCGCGGCATTAAACACTATGTCGCCGCCAAGGCGGTCGGCTTTTACCTCGGCCACCACGGGCTTGCGGGTACGCGCATCGAGCACGCGGCCCGTCACCAGCCCGCGCGCGGGCTCGGCGCGGGTAGCCACGGGCACCGGTTCGGGTTTGGCCGTATCGGCGGGCGGGGTCAGCCCGGCGGCAGCCCGCACAATATCGGCCGGGCCGTTGGCGGTGCGCGACATGGCCCAGTACGCCGACTTGCCGTCGGGTCCGAGCAGGAAGTAGGCGTCGAAACCGGCGCTGTTCACGCTGGGGCCCAGGTTGCGCGGCTCGCTCCAGCGCGTCCACGTCTCGTCCTGCCGCTCTGTCACGAACACGTCGGCGCTGCCGTAGCCGGCGTGCCCGTACGAGGCGAAGTAGAGGGTTTTGCCGTCGGGCGCCAGCCAGGGCGCAAAGTCGAAGCCGGGCGAGTTGACCACCGGCCCCAGGCTGCGCGGCTCGCTCCAGCCCCCGCCTCCGTCGGGCAAGCTCACGTAGAGGTCATTGCCGCCTTGCCCGTCGGCGCGCTCCAAGCTCATCAGCAGTACTTTCTCGTCGGCGGGTTGAAAGAAGGTGGTCGACGTGCCGGTGGAGTAGTAGTTGCTGATTTCCAGCGACTCTATCTTGCCCCAGCTGTTGCCCACGCGCCGCGCCCTCGACACGCCTTCGTCGCGCGAGCCGCCGTCGCGCGGCTCGTACCAGCCGCGCACCAGCAGGGCGTTGCCACCGGCCAGCACGGCCTGCACGCCGTTGTGCTGCGGAGTACTCAGCGCGTCGAGGCGGGTGGCCGAGCTCCAGGTCTGGCCGCCGTCGGTGGTCTGGCTGGTCCAGATGTCGCCCGATTCGGCTACGCCCTCCTTGTTGCCGGCGTAGCGGGTGCGCACAAAGAACAAGGTGTTGCCGTCGGGCGTGAGCACCGGGTGCAACTCGTTGGCCGGCGTGTTGATGGCCGCGCCGAGCGGGCTGGGCTTGCCGAAGGTGGGCGCGCTGGCTGCCACCCGCAGGCGCAGCGGAAACAGCCGCCACTGCTGCGTGGCGCGGTTTTGGTAGCGCTGCAGCACCACGGCCGTGCCGTTGGCTTTATCGGAGTTGGCCACCGCCAAGCACATCGCGTCGTTGCCACGGCTCACGAGTTGGGCACTCCCGATGGGCCCGGCCGCCACCAGCTTCCACTGCTGAAACAGCCCGCCCGAATACGGCCGTTGCGTCACGGCGGCGTTGTCGGCGGGCCCGTCGGCCGTCAGGCACTTGCCGCTGTGGCGCACCTCGATGCGAAACCACTCGCTGCCGCTGCTGACGGGCACAAACCGCCACTGCTGGCTGGGGGCCTGGGTAAACTCCCACTGCACCACGGCGGCCCCGGCTTCGGCCGCTGCGCCGCGCACTTCTAGGGCCCGGCCGCTGCCCCGGGCTACCACGCCGTACCACGTACCGGCCTCCGGGGTGCTCTGGGCCACGGCCCGGGGCGGGCCCATCAGCGCGAGTATCCAACATAATCCAGCCACGCAACGCAACAGCACCGGGGAAGTAGGCATGAGTAAGCACACTAGTTCTGGTGCGCAAGTTAGCCTAAATACCCCCCGGCACGCCGCCGCCCGGCTTGCAGCAAGCAAACCGGGCGGCCAAAGCGGGTCGGAAAGACGGAGTCAGCGGCAGTGGCGGGGCTTAACTCGCGTTGCTGATGTACTTGAAGCGGACGAACCGCTCGTTTTCATAGATAGCTGTGAAATGGCCGCCGTCGGTGGAACTGCTGCGCCGCGGTTCCTGCGCGGTGCGGGCGGGGGTGCTGGCGTCGGTGGTCGGCACGGCCGGGTACGCACCGGGAATCACGCCGGGTACGTGGCAGATGAACGAAAGTATCTTTGAAGCCATGATGCAGACAGGTGAAATGAGGTGGAAAATGAAGCAAAGGACGGGTTAACCTGAAAAGCGCGCTGTTCAATATGAAGTAAGCTTCATTTTATTGAACGATGCTAAGATAAAAGAATATTTAGCAAAAACGATATCCGTACTAACCCGTATTTTACCCTACGGGCTACCCCTGATTCCGCGCTGGTAATCAAGCTGCTAAGCCAGCAATTTTCCCGTGTTGCGCCTTGCTAAGCCCCTTTTTCTCAACGTCACCATCCCCCACACGCGACGACGCCCGGCCTTGGGTAAGGCCGGGCGTCGTCGCGGGGGTAGCACAACCGCCGGAGTTTAATCTATCAGTTTGTGGCGCAGCGCGTACTGAATCAGGCCTACCACCGATTTAGAGTTGGTCTTGGTCAACAGGTTTTTGCGGTGCGATTCGACCGTCCGCTCGCTGATGAATAGCTTTTTGGCAATAAGCGAGTTGGGCAGCTCGTCGGCAATCAACTCCAAAACCTCTTTTTCGCGGGCCGTGAGTTCTACCGGCCGCTCCTCGCGTACCGGGGCCGGGGCGTTGGGCCGCGGAATGTTTTGCAACAGGGTGTCGCCGACTTCCTGGCTGAAGAAGCGGTTGCCGGCCGCTACTCGGCGGATAGCGTCAATCAGCTCCTTTTTGCTGGTGTTTTTTAGCAAGTAACCTGCCCCGCCCGCGTCCAGCACATCGGTCACAGAGCTGTAGTCAAAATACACCGACAACGCCAGGGCCCGTACGGCCGGGTATTGCTGCTGCATTAGCCGAATCAGGTCGACGCCGCCCATGCCGGGCATGTTCAAGTCCACGATGGCAATACGCACGGCCGGCTGCTCCTGCAGCCGCTGCAAAGCCTCGTAGCCGCTGCTGGCGGTGGCTACCACGTGCAGGTCGTCCACATCCTTCAGCAAGGAGCTGATGCCCTCGATAACCAACGGATGATCATCGACCAGCAATACCTGAATGACTTCGTGGAAAGGTTCGTCCATACAATCAATTTACTGCGTCGATAAACTTAGGAAAGGCGCCCGTTGGCCCAGGCTAGTTGCCAAATGGCCCTCTTACCAACGGCCAAGGGCCTAATACATTGCGTGCAAAGCCGCAGAGAAAACCGATAAAAGCCCGCAAAAATCAAGCAAAACACTGCAAAATAAGTATGAAAGCAGCTGTTTTGCTACGCATCTGTCCAGTTGGTGAGCGGTACCGCCTTCATCGTCAGCGCAATAAGGCACTAAATTGACCTATCCGATGATGAAGCCGTACAACTTCCAAGTCACTAAGCACCGACCCACCTTATGCGCAAAGGCACTGCGGTTTCCTGGAAGTACGGTACTGGCCGGGCCACCGGCAAGATTGAGCAGACGTTCAAAGAGTCGGTAACGCGGCAACTCAAAGGCGTGTCCGTCACCCGCCACGGCAGCGCCGACAACCCGGCATTCCTCATCGTGCAAGCCAACGGCGAGCGGGTGCTCAAACTCAAAAGTGAGTTGCAGCTTGCCGCTTGAGCGCCAGCCCGGGCAGACAGCGGGCTAATTAAGACATTGCGGAAGGCGGGGCCGGACAATTTCACCGGCTTCAGGAGCCCGCGCACACAGCGGAAGTTGCATAGCCGTACCAATATATAATTCAACAGAAAAGCCCCGCCGAGTGCTTCGGCGGGGCTTTGTGCGGTCGGTGGTACGTCCAGCCGTTACTTCTGTTCGATGAAGGCTTGCTCCTCCAGCTCCGTGGGCACCACCACGATGCCTTGCTGCAGCTTGGAGTTGTGCCGGCCGTAGACGAAGTACACGATAAAGCCAATCAGCATCCAGCCCAGGGCCAGTTTCAGCGTCATGGCGTCGAGGGCCAGAATCATCGCGAGGCAAATCAGGGCGCCCAGGATGGGAACCAGCGGGAACGACGCCGAGGACAGGGGCGAGCGGAACGGACGCGGCTGCTCCGGGTCGGTGCGGCGCATGATCCACACGCCGATGGACACGAGCACGAAGGCCAGCAGCGTGCCGAAGGAGGTCAGGTCGCCGGCCAGGGAGCCGGGCACGAAGGCGGCGAAGGCGCCCACGAACACCAGCAGCACCAGGTTCGACTTGTAGGGCGTGTGGAACTTGGGGTGCAGTTCCGAGAAGGCCTTGGGCATCAGGCCGTCCTTGGCCATGGAGAAGAACACGCGGCTCTGGCCCATGAGCATCACCAGGATAACCGAGGAGAAACCGGCCAGAATGGCCACCACCACGGCCGTCGACAGCCACTCGTAGCCGGGCATGTGCTCCTTGATGGCGTAAGCCACAGAGGCTTCGCCGCCCTTGGCCGGGTCGGCAAACTCGCGCCAGTTGGCCACGCCCGTCAGCACGTGGCCGAACAGGATGTAGAGGACGGTGCACACGGCCAGGGAGCCGAGGATGCCGATGGGCATGTCGCGCTTGGGATTTTTGGCCTCCTGCGCGGCCGTCGACACGGCGTCGAAGCCGATGAAGGCGAAGAACACGATGGCCGCCCCGCCTAGGATGCCGCCCCAGCCGTGCTTGTTCCACTCGGTGTATTCGCGCACGATCTTACCGCCGCTCACCACGGGCTCGGCGTTTTCCGGAATCAGGTAGGGCGTGTGGTTGGCGGGGTTGATGAACTGCCAGCCCACGGCGATGAACACCAGCACGATGGCCACTTTCACCACCACGATGATGGAGTTGAACGTGGCCGATTCCTGGGTACCTTTGATCAGCAACAGGCTCAGGGCCACGATGATGAACAGGGCCGGCAGGTTCAGCAGGCCGGTGTGCGATACGCCGTTGATGACGGCGCTTTCCAGCGGGGAGTGGGACCACTCGTAGGGTATACTCGTCCCGAACACCGCCAAGAGCTTGTTCAGGTACTCACTCCAGGCAATGCTCACGGTGGCCGCGCCCAGGGCGTATTCCATGATCAGGGCCCAGCCAATCACCCAAGCGACAAACTCGCCCATGGTGGTGTAGGCGTAGGTGTAGGCCGAGCCGGCAATGGGAATCATGGCGGCGAATTCGGCGTAGCAGAGGCCGGCGAAAGCGCAGCCGATGGCGGCCACGATGAAGGCCAGCGTCACGCCCGGGCCCGAAGCCTGGGCCGCCGCGGCGGCCGTGCGCACGAACAGGCCGGCGCCGATGATGGCCCCGACGCCGAGGGCGACGAGGCTCGCCGCGCCCAGGGTACGCTTAAGCGCGCCTTCGCCCGAGGCGTTGGCTTCGCCGAGCAGCACGGCCAGCGGTTTTTTGGCGAAAATGTTTGCCATTAGATGATTGGGATGGGGAGAATTTTTAGAGAGAAGGTGGTCGTGGCAAGGCCCCAAGTGCGGCACACCGACACGCCGGGGCCCGAATATAGGCAGAATCCGGCGTCCGCGGGTGTTGGCCCGGAAGTTGTCTTGGGCCCCGCGGGCCGGTTAAACCTTGCGGCCCAGCGGCCCTCTAAGCCGGTAGATTTTCCAATTGACCCACTTCCGATGAAAAAGATGCTTTTCCTGCTGACCGTTGCCACCCTCGGCTTCGCCAGCGCCCAAGCCCAAACCACCCCGCCCGCCAACGGCGGTTTCCAAGGCCGCGGCATGGGCCGCGAGCAGCGCACGCCCGAGCAGCGCGCCGACATGCAAACCCAGCGCCTGACCAACCAACTCACCCTCACGGCCGAGCAGCAGCCCAAAGTGCGCGCCATCTTCCTGGCCCAGGCCAACGAGGTGGACGCCGCCCGCGCCAGCATGACGCCCGGCAGCGTGGACCGCGAGGCCATGCGCCAGAAAATGCAGGAAGGCCGCGCCCGCTACGACGAGCAACTCAAGGCCGTGCTCACCCCCGAGCAGTATGCCAAGTACCAGCAGCAGCGCGAAGACCGCATGGAACGCGTGGGCGAGCTGAAAGAGGCCAAAAAAGAAGGCAAGGTGAAGGCCAAGAAGGACAAGATCAAGACCAAAGCCAGCTAACCCCGTCCCGTTCTCTCAACGTCCTACCGGCCCGCTCTCTACTTTGAGGGCGGGCCGGTGTGTGTTGGTGTCACCCGTCGCCCGCACCCAAGCGGCGGGTACCACTTTGATTCGGCCGCTGGGCAAGAAAAGCCCTGGTGGTACCTGTCGCCCCGCTGCCATGTATCCTAAATGATTATCAAACAATCACTTGCGCAGCAACCCGGTAAATTAACCCGGCTATCCGAGCCAAGCCGTAGCTCCGTCCTTATATTTGAAATTGTCAGCCTGCTGGTTCGCCCAAGCGGCCATGCTGTCAGGCGGCGGCCAATCGGCGCGGTGCTTGCAGCCCCGTCAGCCGCCGCACCAGGGCCCGTTCGCCGGTTCTGGGAGTAGTCACCTTACTTTACCCTCATGAGTCCGCTGCCTTCCACACAACCTTTCAGGATACACCAGTTTTACGACAAGGGCCTGGCCCACGCCTCCTACGCCGTGCTCAGCGGCGGCCGCATGGCCGTCATCGACCCGGGCCGGGACCCGCAGCCGTACTACGATTTTGCCGACGAGCAGGAAGCCCGCATCGTGGCCGTCATCGAGACGCACCCGCACGCCGACTTCGTTTCGTCGCACCTGGAAATTGCGCAGGAAACAGGAGCCGCCATCTACGTGAGCCGCCTGGTGAAGGCCAGCTACACCCACCGTCCCTTCGACGAAGGGGACCGAATCAGCATCGGGCAGGTGGAACTGCACGCGCTGAACACGCCGGGCCACTCGCCCGACTCCATTACCATTCTGCTGGTGGATGAGTTGGGCCAGATCCGGGCCGCCTTCACCGGCGACACCCTCTTCGTGGGCGACGTGGGCCGCCCCGACCTGCGCGAGGACGAAGCCGTGGGCGGGCACAAGCGCGAGGAATTGGCCGGGTTGATGTACGACAGCACCCGCGACAAGCTCATGACCCTGCCGCCGGCCACCAAGGTGTACCCGGCGCACGGCCCGGGCAGCCTTTGCGGCAAAACCACCTCCCCCGACCTCGACAGCACCATCGGCAAGGAGCTCAAGACCAACTACGCCCTGCAGCCCATGAGCCGGGAGGAGTTTATTCAGGTGTTGCTCGAAGACCAGCCCTTCGTGCCCAAGTACTTCGGCCGCGACGTGCAGCTGAACAAGCAGGGCGCGCCGGCTTTTGAGGACTCGGTACGCGCCGTGAAGCACCTGCCCAGCGGCTCGGCCCTGGAGCCTGACGTGCTCATCATCGACACGCGGCCGGCGGCGCAGTTCCGCAAGGGCCACCTGCCCGGGGCCATCAACTTGATGGACGGCGGCAAGTTTGAAACCTGGCTGGGCTCGGTGGTGGGCCCGAAAGAGCCGTTCTACCTGGTGGCCGAGTCGCAGATTGCCCTGGACACGGTCATCCGCAAGGCGGCCAAAATCGGCTACGAGGGCAACATCCAGGGCGCCCTGCTCCCCCCGCGCGAACAGCCCGCCACCAGCCCCGACGTGGACGTGGAGCGCGTGCGCCAGCATCCGGAGCAGTTTACCATCGTCGACATCCGCAACCGCACCGAAGCTAAGCAGCCCGTGTTTGAGGGGGCGCTGCTCATCCCGCTGCCCGAGCTGCGCGAGCGGGCCCAGGAAGTGCCCACCAGCAAGCCGGTGCTGGTGCACTGCGCCGGGGGCTACCGCTCGGCTGCCGGGGCCAGCATTCTGCAAGCGGCCCTGCCAGAGGGCGCCGAAATCTACGATCTGGGCGAAGCCATTACCGAATTTCAGAAGCAGGCGGTCCACTAAGTCGGCCGCCGGTTTGCACCAACAAAAAGCCCCACCCGCTATCCGGTTGGGGCTTTTTGTTGGTGAATACGCGACTCAGCCGGCAGCCTAGCGCGAATTGATAGCCCGCATACCGTTGCCAGCGTTGTGGCGTAATTATTCGCTCTGTGCCTTTACGCGACGCCCCGCTACCCCGCGTTTGGGCCGACCAAACGGTTGGCATCGTCGTTGATCGGCAACGCGCCGCTGAGGCGCCCCTGCAGCTTGCGCCGCCATGCTTCCCCCAGTTCCGGGCAGGCCAGCAGTTCCGCTACCAAGGCCCGGTCGTGGCGCTGCTCGTACTTGGCGGCATTGACGCGGGTGAGCGGCCAGTCGGGGTGCGGGCGGTTCTGCAGCACCAACCGGTCGGAGGGGGCCACGCGGCCGGGCTGCAGCACGCGCAGGTACCAACCGGTAAAGCCGGTTTCCTGCAGCCACTGCGAAAACAGCGGTTCCTGCCAGCGGCGGGCAATTTTCCAGCAGGGTGAGCGGGGCTGGCTGATTTGCACCAGCGCCTCGCCTAGGGCGTACACGTCGCCCAGGCACACGTCGGCTTCGGTGTAGGCGCCGCCAATGGTGAGGTTTTCACCGAAGGCGCCGGCCCCTAGTTCCCGGCCTAGGCGCTCGGACCAGTAGGCGTAGTGGGCGGCCGGATAAGCGCATAGGGCTTGATCGGGGCCGCCGTGGTTGCGCTGGTCGGCCTGCTCGTCGCCCGCCAGATTCAGCGCGGTCAGCCATACGGGGGCCGTCACTTCGCTTTTGTGGATGGCCGAAGTCCAGGCGCGGGCCAGCGGCTCGGTGGCAGCGGCGAGGCCGAGCTGCTGCGGCCGGCCCACGCGCAACGATTCCAGCGGCAGGCTCAGCGGGGCGGTGGTGTCCATCATTACGAGTTCGAAAGGTGAAGCAGTGGCCCGGGCAAGCCACAGCAGGGCAATTCCTTAAATCACAACAAGTATATATGTTTACTACCCACAACAAGTAACCCGTATTACTTAATAATAATTCTGCGTAAGAGCCGCCAAGTTGCGGAGAAAAACGACGCAGCAAACATTATTTTTGAAGTTGCATCAGCGCTATTTCCCCCATGAGAGTCCTTCACACCGCCGACTGGCACCTAGGCCAGCACTTCCTCACCGGGCAGGAGCGCCTAACGGAGCAGCGGCGGTTTCTGGACTGGCTGCTGCTCGCCGTGCAAGAGCACGGCGTGGATGCGCTGGTGGTGGCCGGCGACGTATTCGACACCACGTCGCCCTCGCACGCGGCCCAGGAGCTGTACTACACGTTTTTGGTGCAGATGCAGCGCACGGGCTGCCGCCACATCGTGGTAGTGGGCGGCAACCACGACTCTCCTACCCTGCTCAACGCCTCGCGCCAACTGCTGCGGCAGTTGCGCATCCACGTGGTGGGCAACGTGCCGGCCGAGCCCGCCGAGCAGGTACTGACCCTGGACCGCGCCGACGGCCGCGCCGGCCTGGTGGTGTGCGCCGTGCCCTTCCTTCGCGACCGGGACGTGCGCCTGGCCCTGCCCGGCGAAACGCCCGAGGAGCGGCAGCAGCGCGTGCGCGACAGTATCGCGGCCCACTACGCGGCCCTTGCCGACCACGAAAACGTGCTGCGCCCGCGCGAGCAGGACGTGCCCGTGCTGGCCACCGGCCACCTGTACGCCGCCGGCGGCGAGGCCCGCGAAGGCGCCGAGCGCGACGTGCACATCGGCGGGCTGGGCCTGGTGGGCGCCGAGCACTTCCCCGCCGCCTTCGACTACGTGGCCCTGGGCCATTTGCACCGCCCGCAGGTGGTGGGCGGGCGCCCGCACATTCGCTACTCCGGCTCCCCCGTGCCGCTGTCGTTTACCGAGGCCGACGACCGGCAGCAAGTGTTGCTGCTGGAATTTGCCGGCGCCGGTGCCGCGCCCAGCATCACGGCCCTGCCCGTGCCCGTCACGCGCCGGCTGCAGCGCTTCCACGGCACCTTGGAGGAAGTGGAGGCTGACGTGCTGGCCTACGACAACGCCGCTTTTCAACTGGTGGCCTGGGCCGACGTGCTGGTGCATTCGGACGAAGCGCCGGCCGAGGTGCAGCGCCGCGTGCAGGCCGCCCTGCAGCACCAAAAAGCCCAGGTGCTGGCCCCGCGCGGCGTGCGCCACCAGCGCGCCACCGAAGCCCCCGACCTGGCCGCCACCGTGGCCCCGCAGCAGATGCTCAGCGACCTGACCGTGGACGAGGTGTTTGCCCGCCGCGTGGCCGGCCTGCCGCCCGAGCGCGCCGCCGCCCTTACCGCCACCTTCGGGGAGTTGCGCCAGCTGCTGGCCGAAGCCGACCCGGCCGCCTGGGGCGGCCCGGACGCCTGAGCCATGGAAGAAGAACGTCAGGCCAAGCTTGGCGAGGCATCCCGCGGGCTGACGTTGGATACTAATCTCAACGAAGCGGTAGCGCTGACTCGACTGCGCAGACGCCCGATGAGCAGAACACTACCTGTGGACGTCAGCCCGCGAGACACCTCGCCAAGCTCGACCTGACGTTCGTTTTTGCGACTACACTTCTCTTCGGTCACCCCGGCCGTCGTCGTATCTTCGGGGTGCTTCCCGGCTTTTTGTTAGCATGAAAATTATCAGCGTCCGCTTCGCCAACCTCAACTCGCTGCCCGGCCCGTACCTGATCCGGTTCGACACGACGCCGCTGGCCGACACGGGCTTGTTTGCCATTACCGGCCCCACCGGCGCCGGCAAAAGCACCCTGCTCGACGCCATTTCGGTGGGCCTGTACGGCCGCGTGCCCCGCCACGACCGGCAGGTAGGCGAAATGGTGAGCCGCCACGCGCCCTACGCGTTTTCGGAGGTCGAATTCGAGGTGTACACCACGGACGCCGACTCCGGCGAGACGCAGCGGGTGCGCTACCGCTCGCGCTGGGAAGTGCGCCGCAAAACCCGCGGCGAGGACAAGGGCGGGCTGAACCAGGATGCTATGTCGCTGGTAGTGAGTTCCTCGAATGAGGCGGTGGTGAGCGGCAAGGAGGCGGTGCCGGCGAAGGTCGGGGAGCTGTCGGGGCTGGACTTTGGGCAGTTCGAGCAGGCCATCTTGCTGAGCCAGGGCAAGTTTGCCCGCTTTCTGCACGCCCCGGAAAAAGAGCGCAGCGCCCTGCTGGAAAAGATGACCAACGTGGGCATCTACTCCCGGCTGTCGGTGGCCGCCTTCGAAAAGGCCAAGGAGGAAGAACTGAAAACCAAGCTGCTGCAAGCCAAGCTCGACGCCACCAAGCTGCTGACCGAGGAGGAGCGCGCCGCGCTGGAGCACGAACTGGATACGCTGCACGGGCAAACCGAGCTGCACTACCAAGAGCAGGAAGACCTGACGCTGTGCCTGACCTGGCGCACCATCCTCGATCAGCTGGATAAGCAGCTTGACGCCGCCGCCCGCGAGGCAGAGCGCCTGCGCCTCGTGGATGCCCAGCTGCAGCCCGATTTTGCCCGCCTCGCCGACCACCAGCGCGCCGCCGCCGTAGCCACGCCCCTGGCCCTGGCCGAAGTGGCCGAGCAGACCGTGCGCGCCACCGAGCGGAAGCTGCTGGACTTGGAGCGGGAGCTGCCGCTGCTGCACCAGGCCAGCACCACGGCCGCCGCCGCCCAGCAAACGGCGCACGAGCAGCACGCCGCCGCCCAAACCGCGGAAAGTCAGCGCCTGCCGCTGCTGGAAGAAGTGGGCCGGCAAGACGCGGCCATTGCCGTGGAGCACCAGCAACTGGTGAAAAAACGCGCTGCTCACGCCCAGGAGCAAGAGGCTGTGCAGCAAACCCGGGCCGACCTGGCCCGCCAGGCCGAGGAAATTGCCCGCCTGCAAACCGAGGATGCCGCCCTGAACCAGTGGCTGATAGCCCACAGCGCCGAGGCCGACCTGAAAAGCCAGATCAACGAGCTGAGCCGGGAAATCATCGACTTGCAGGCGGCCCAGAAAGAAGCGGCCACTCGCGAAGCCCGCCGCCACGAGCTGCTGCACGCCCAGCAAACCCTGGCGGCCGACCTGCGCCGCTACCAAACCCTGGAAAAAGAAGCGCTGGACCGGCAGCAGGCCATTAAAAACGAGGGCCAACCTTGCCGCACCGAGCGCGACGAGCTGCTGCGCGGCACCACGGCCGCCGAGCTGGTGCAGCGCGCCGACGACCTGGCCACTTACCTGCGCAGCCTGCAACAGCTGTTGCCCCTGGCCCACACTGCGCAGGAGCAGCAGGCTCGCGCCGAGGCCCTGACCGCCGCCCTCGAGCGGGAAGCGCCGGCCCTGCGCGCTGCCGAAACCGCCTACCAACACTTAGAAGTGCGGCAGGTCGACGGGCAGCGCCTGCTGGAGAGCTACCAGCGCGAATTGCGCGCCCAGCAGGCCCTGGCCGACCTCAACGCCCACCGCCAGCACCTGCACGACGGCCAGCCCTGCCCGCTGTGCGGGGCCACCGAGCACCCGTTCGGAGCTGATTTTCGGGCCGAAACCACCGAGCAAGAACGCCGCGAAGCCGAGCAGAAGCAGCTTCTGGCCGCGCTTGACCAGGAGCTGCGCCAAGCGGCGGCCGAGCTAGCCCGCCGCCAAACCGAGCAGCGCCAGCGTCAGCAGCTGCTGCAGGAGGCCCACGCCGCCGCCGCCGCGGCCCGGCAGCAAGCCGCCGACTTGGCCCGCACCCTGCAGCCCGTGCCGCCTGCCCCCACCGAGGCGGCGGCCCTGCAAACCCTGCTGGCCGGCACCGCCGCCCAGCTGACGGCCGCCCAAACCAGCCGCAACCGCCTCGCCGTGCTCGACGCGCGGCTGGCGGAGCTGCGCGAGAAGTTTCTGCAGGAAGGTGAAGCCGCCACGGCCGCCCAGCGCGAAATTCCGCGCCTGCTCGACCGCCAAACCACTCTCGAAGCCGACCTGAAAACCTTGGCAACGGAGCTGGCGCACTGGCGTGAGCAGGCCGGCATCTACCAGCAGACCATCCGCGAATACCTGCAGCCCCACCAGCTGGCCTTGCCCGCCAATTCGGTGTTCGACGGCGTGCTGGCCACGCTGCAGGACCGCGCGTTGCAGTACGAGGCGCAGGTCAGCAAACTCAAGGGACTGGGCGCCAAGCTACTGGAGCGCACCAGCCAGCACAAGTCGCAGACGGAGGAGCTGGCCCGCCGGCAGCAGAAGCTGACCACCGACCTGGACGCCCTGGACGCCGAGCAACTGGCCCTGGACCAGCAGCGCGCCGCCCGCCAGGCCCGCTACGCCGGCACCGACCCCAGCGCCGAAGCCGAGCAGCTGCGCCGCAGCACCCAGCAGCTAGCCGCCGCCCTCACCTCGGCCCAGCAGCAGCTGGCCCGGCAGCAGCAGGAGCTAGCCATCAAGCAAAACAGCCAGCAGGAGCTGAAAACCCAGCTGGCCGCCGACCAGGCCACCCACACCGCCCGCCAGGCCGAGCTGGCTGCGGCCCTCACCGCAACTGGCCTAAGCAGCGCCGACGAAGCCCGCCTGCTGCTGCTGCCCGCTGCCGACGCCGCCCGCTTGGAGCAGCGCCGCCAGGAGCACCACACGGCCACGGAATCGGCGGCGCGCCGCCTGCGCGAGCTGGCGGCCGAGCAGCAGCACCACGCCGAGGCCTGCCTGACCTCGCTGACCACCGCCGAGCTCAGCACCAAGCTGCACGAGCTGGCTGCCGCCGACGATGTGCTGCAGCAGCGCCTCGGGGCCGTCAGCAACCAGCTCAGCCAGGACGATGCGGCCCGGCAGCAGCAGGCCGACGGGCAACGCGAGCTGCAACTGCGCCGCCTGGAAGAGCAGCGCTGGCAGGAGTTGAGCGAACAGATCGGCTCGGCCCGCGGTGACAAGTTCAGCCAGTTTGCCCAGGGCCTCACGCTCAGCCACCTCGCCCGGCTGGCCAATCTGCGTTTGCGCCAGCTCACCGGCCGCTACACCATTCTGAAAACGCCTAACCGCAACCTGGAGCTGCAAATCATTGACCACGACCAGGCCGACACGGTGCGCCCCATGGCCTCCCTATCGGGCGGCGAGAGTTTCCTTGTCAGCCTGGCGCTGGCGCTGGGGTTGAGCGAGCTGGCCGGCCACAAGGCCCGCATCGAGTCCTTGTTTATCGACGAGGGCTTCGGCACGCTCGACCCGGACTCGCTCAACACGGCCCTCGACGCACTGGAGCGCCTGCAGCACTCGGGCAAGATGATTGGCGTCATCTCGCACGTGACGGACCTGAAGGAGCGCATCGGCACGCAGATCCGGGTGCGGCCCGGTGCGGGCGGCAACAGCACCGTGCACATCGTGGACGTGATGGGCAAGGAAACCAGCTGCGCCGCGCAGGAAGAGAAATAACGCGGCGGCCGGAGCCGATCCTACCCTAGGACCGCTCCGGCCGCCCGCACCTCGTCCCAGCTCCAGTAGCGCCGGGGCTCGATGCCGGCGTAGTGCTGCTGAAAAAAGCGAACCACGAGCTGCTCCATTTCATCAGGGCTGATGCTGGAGGCGTAGATGGGCCGCTGGTCGGGGTCGGCATAGCGCTGCACCTTGCTGAGCTTGCGCCCGGTCAGGCGCAGCAGCGGGCCGGTGTCGGTGACGCCGTCGGCGGCCCAGGCGTGGCCGCTGGTTTCGCGGGCGTTCAGCTCGTTCACCAGCTTGTCGAGCGGCAGGCGCGGACGCGTGGGGCGGCTTTCGAGGTCAATCCAGGTGGTGTATTTGTACTCAAATTCGTAGCGCTGCCCGTCGTAGAGGCTCAGCACCAGGTCGGTACCGGCCGTGGGGCCGAACAGGGCGTAGTAGGGTAGCGGCTGCGGGGTGCGCACCACCGTCAGGCCGAGGTCGGGGTAGCGGCGCAGCGTGGTGGCCGGGCCCTGCATCACGGCCGCGGCGGCCCGTACGCGCTCGAATTCGGGCAGCCAGGCGGCGCGGCCGGCCGCGGGGTTTTCGAGGATTTCGGCGAAGCGGGGCAGAAACCAGTCGAATTTCTCGGCCGAGGCTTCGTCCTCGCGCCGGCGCCGGGCCGGGGCGCCGAACGGCTCGTAGAAGCGGGCTTTTTCCTCGGCGTTCAGCCAGCACACGAGCTGCAGCGCGGGCTCGGCCAGCGGGTGCCGCCAGTCGATTTCGCGGAAGTCGCCGAGCACGGCCACCAGGCGCAGCAGCTCGTCGTGGCGCCGGGCCAGCGCGGGGTGCAGCAGCGCCCACACGCCCACGAAGCCGTCGACGTCGAAGTGATTAGCCGTCACGTAGCGGGCCGCCAGCAGGGCGGCGGGCGGAGCAGCCACGGCGCGCAGGGCCGAGCCGGCGCTGGTGTCGTCCCGAAATGCGGGCGGCGTGGGGGCGCCGCGCCAGTGGGCCAGCGTGAGGGCGGCGCGGGGCAAGATGCTGTCGACTACCACCGTGGCGGCGGCGTGGCGGCGGGCATCGGCGAAGGACAAAAACTGCAAAGAGGCCATAGAGCGGCAAAGAAACGGCGCCGCGGGCACACGCGGCCTCAGCGGCGCCGGCGGCGGTTGGTAATGCGCTCCACGCGGCTGCGCCGAATCCAGTGCAGGTATTTCTGCAGCTCCTCGGCCTGCTGCAGGTCCTGCACGGTGTGGTAGCGGCGGGCCAGCTCCTTGTTGGTCAGCAGCAGGTGCACCGAGCTGTGGCAGGGCTGGCAGAGGTCGACGGTGGGCCCGTAGCGGCCGCCTTCTTCGCGGGGAACCAGGTGGTGGCGGGAAGTGTGCTGCACCGCTCGTTCGCAGAGCTGGCAGCGCGTTTCGGCCGGGGAAGCCGGCGCGGCGACGGGTGGGGTGGAACGGCGGGCCATGCGTATTTTTGTACGACGGCCCGCCGGCCGAAGATGCAGCGACGCCGGAGCTGGCCTGGTTCCAAAAAAATATTCTCCTAATAATGCCAGGTCTCTTATTGGATTGATATATTTGATAGAGTGCGGTGTTGCAGCGCCGCCACTCCCCGGCTGATTCGGCCGGTATTGAACTGTTCGCGCCCTTTGCCTGCCCACCCGCCCCGTTACGCTCACACTGCTCTCTTCACTCTCCTACTTTTCCGCTCTATGCAAACCTCTACTTCTGTCTTCGGGAAACGCGTTGGCGGCCTGCTCGGGCTGCTGTTCGCGCTCCTGCTCCTCTCGGCCCCCAAAGCCCAGGCCCAGACCTGGCTGGTCTCGACCGACCCCTTCGTGAAAATTGGGGTATCGGACAAATTCGGGCAGCTCGGCTCGTACACGGCGAAGTTTGTCGTCAACGGCAACGGCAAGGAATACTCGCTCGTGAGACAAGTGGAAAAAGGCCAGAACGGCGTCGACGTGCTGTTCCCCTCCCCGCCCACCGAGGCCGACTTCTTCCAAACCAGCGCCGGCATCGCGGCCAACGCCAACCCCGGCAGCTACACCTGGTACTGCGAAGTGGGCGGCAAGCGAGTGGCCGGCGGCCGCTTCGTGATGCCCACCGTGGCCAACGACGTGACGGTGGTAGAACGCACCCGCTAGCCGTTCCCACTTCGGGTTATTCTGCCGGCGCCCGGCTCTGCGTGCAGAGCCGGGCGCCGCTGTTATCTACCAGCGACCGGGCTCGTATAGCCCAGTATTCACCAAGCATTTCCTTCCGCAATGGCTAAAAAATCCTTCGCCGAACTCATCAACAGCCCCGGCATGCCCGTGCTCGTTGATTTTTACGCCGACTGGTGCGGCCCCTGCAAGGCCATGGCGCCCATTTTGCAGCAGGTCGCGGCCCAGCACCAAGGCAAGCTCAAGGTCATCAAGGTCGACGTGGACCGCAACCCGGCCGCGGCCCAGCAGTTCCGCGTGCAGGGCATCCCGACGCTGATTCTCTTCCACCAGGGCCAGCCGGTGTGGCGGCAGTCGGGGGTGGTGCCCGAGCCGCAGCTGAATCAGGTGCTGGCCGGGTACGTGGGCAAGTAGTCGTCAAGGTACGCAGCCGTGACAGGCGGCTGTTGCGGCTGATTACCCGGACTGACAAACGCCCCGGCCGCCGTTACCATGGTAACGGCGGCCGGGGCGTTTTATAAGTAACTACTTGTGAAGTAGGTAGTTTAGTTCTGATAACCAGCAACCCTCTTTCCTTACTGCTTAGCGTAGCGTTTTAGGCTTTGGGTGGCTTCGGGGTTGAGCTGGGTTGCTTTTTCCAGGTCCCGGCGGGCGTCCTCGGGCTTGTTGATGCTGGAGTAGCAAATGCCGCGGTACTCGTAAGCATCGGCGTAGTTGGCGTCCAGCTCAATGGCCTTGTTGAAGTCCGGAATGGCGCCCTTGAAATTATCCAGCGACATTTTGGCCAAACCGCGGCCGAAGAAGGCTTCCTTGTCCTCGGGGCGGTAGCGAAGCACCTTGCCGAAGTCGCTGATGGCGGCGTTGAACTCCTTGGTTTTCACCCGGGTTAGGCCGCGGTTGTAGAGCGCGTCGGCGTTGGTGGGCTTCAGGCGCAGGGCCATGTTGAAATCCGTCAGGGCGTCGCGGTAGTTTTTCAGGGCGGCGTGGGCCCGGCCGCGGGTCAGGTAGGCGTCGAAGTCGCGGGGCTTGGCCTTGATGGTGGCCGAGGCGGCTTTGATGTCGGCTTTGTACTCGGCGTTGCTGCGCTTGGCGGCTACGGCCGCCGTAGCGGGCGCGGGCGGCGGGGTAGCGGTGGCCGTGCCCGGCGGGTTGGCGGCGTCGGCGGGGGCCACGGCGGCATCGGTGGCGGGCGTGGCCGGGGCGGCGCTGGCAGCCGCGGCGTCGGCGTTGGCAGCGGCCTGGGTCTCGCTGACGCGGGCCCGGGCGGCCATGCTCGGCGTCTCGTTTTCGCGGGTGGCCGAGCACTGGGCCGTCAGCAGCACGAACAGCAGGCTGGCGGCAGCAACGGGAAGGCGGGGTATAACGTGTCGCATGGAAGTCGGAAAGGAAAAAGGCAGGAAAAGCGGCAAAACCCAACGGCGGGTTCGGGGTTGTATACGGCTGTTTCCGACTTAGGTAACGCCGATTGGGGCGGTACGGCCGGGGCGGCTATCTTTGCCGGCCCGGCGCCCTGGCTCCGGCCCCCATTTGCTCATTTTTTCCCCTCAGACAGTTTACTATGGCATTGCAATACGACGTAGTCGTGATTGGCTCGGGCCCCGGCGGCTACGTGGCAGCCATCCGCGCCTCCCAGCTGGGCTTCAAAGTCGGCGTGGTGGAGCGCGAATCCCTCGGCGGCATCTGCCTCAACTGGGGCTGTATCCCCACCAAAGCGCTGCTCAAATCGGCGCAGGTGTTTGATTACCTGAAGCACCCGCAGGACTACGGCCTCTCGGCCGACAACGTGGGCTACGACTTCGGGGCCGTGGTGAAGCGCAGCCGCGGCGTGGCCGACGGCATGAGCAAGGGCATCAACTTCCTGTTCAAAAAGAACAAGATCGACGCCATCATGGGCACGGCCAAGGTGCTGAAAGCCGGCGAAGTGGACGTGACCAAGGCCGACGGCGGCAAGGAAACCATCCAGGCCAAGCACATCATCCTGGCCACCGGCGCCCGCGCCCGGCAGCTGCCCAACCTGCCCATCGACGGCAAGAAAATCATCGGCTACCGCGAGGCCATGGTGCTGCCCCAGCAGCCCAAGTCGATGGTGGTGGTGGGCTCCGGCGCCATCGGCGTCGAGTTTGCCTACTTCTACGCCACCATGGGCACCAAGGTGACCATCGTGGAGTACCTGCCGCGCATCGTGCCGGTGGAAGACGAGGAAGTGTCGAAGCAGCTGGAACGCTCGTTCAAGAAAGCCGGCATCGACATCCTGACCTCGGCCGAAGTGACCAAGGTGGACACCGCCGGCCAGGGCTGCAAGGTGAGCATCAAAACCGCCAAGGGCGAGCAGCAGCTGGAAGCCGACATCGTGCTGAGCGCGGTGGGCATTCAGCCGAACCTGGAAAACATCGGTCTGGAAGAACTGGGCATCACGGTGGAGAAGGGCCGCATCAAGGTCGACGAGTACTACCGCACCAACGTGCCCGGCGTGTACGCCATCGGCGACATCGTGCCCGGTCCGGCGCTGGCGCACGTGGCCTCGGCCGAGGGCATCACCTGCGTGGAGGCCATTGCGGGCCACCACCCCGAGCCTATCAACTACGGCAACGTGCCCGGCTGCACCTATTGCACCCCGGAAATTGCCTCGGTGGGCCTCACGGAAGAAGAAGCCAAAAAGCAGGGCTACGACATCCTGGTGGGCAAATTCCCCTTCTCGGCTTCCGGCAAGGCGTCGGCCTCGGGTGCCAAGGATGGCTTCGTGAAAGTCATCTTCGACAAGAAGTACGGCGAGTGGCTGGGCGCCCACATGATTGGCGCCGGCGTGACCGACATGATTGCCGAAGCCGTGGTGGCGCGCAAGCTCGAAACCACCGGCCACGAAATCATCAAGGCCATCCACCCCCACCCGACCATGTCGGAAGCGGTGATGGAAGCCGCTGCCGCGGCTTACGGTGAGGTGATTCATCTGTAAGCCGTCGGGCTGATTACGTGCCAAACGCCCCGCTGGAACCTGGTTCCGGCGGGGCGTTTTGTTCTATATAGTATTTGCGCTTAAGAAGCCGAGCATTTGACAATCAAGGGTTCATCGTTGCTAATTACCAACACGCAATCATCTTCACCGGTAATTAAAAACTCGCGAAACCCAAGGAATTTGGATGAGAAGCCGCCCGCTTGGTCTTCCATATCCAGCCACCCGCCGCTCTCGATTTCAAACAGTGCATCGTGAGGCAACATCTTGGTTTTCCAAAGCGCCTCCCAATAATTAAGTAAGTCGCCTTCATCCAGTAACTTGAAGCCTCGGGTATGCTCAAATATTATTTCGTAATCGACGTCTTCGTTGCCGTTGCTGCGGAATTCGATGATAAGCCTCTGGCTCTTGGCGCTGTATTGAATTCCCGCTACAACTGGCCGGTTGAAGCTTGCTATAGCCGTCTGAAGAGCTTTTGCCTGAATCATGAAGTTTGGGCATATGGGTATGGTTGAGCAAACCTATCCGATTTGCTCCTTGGTCGCTCCAAACCTAATGGGAGGCTACCATGCAGCAACGGCCCGGCAGAATAACTCTGCCGGGCCGTTTTCCGCTTGCTGTCGGTAGCCTACCGCTCCCGGTTGTGGTCGTCCAGGTCGTTCCAGCCGCGGCCGTAGCGGCGGGTGTCGCGCGGTTGGTTTTGCTGGTTTCTGAACAGGCCTTCGTCGGGGCGCTGATCCGCCGGGCCGCGGCTGTTCATGCCGATGCGGCCGAGCAGGGGCTCGTCGCGTTGGCCGTGGTCGTAGTCGCCGCCGCCGTAGCCGCCGCGGAAGGGGTTGCGGTCCTGGTCGAAGCGGCGGTCGGCGAAATCGTCGTGGCCGCCGCTGTTGCCGAGGCCGCCGCGCAGGCCGTTCTGGTCGTAGCCGCGGTCTTCGTCGCCGTTGTAGCCGGCGCGGCCCTGGCCGAATTCACGGGCCACGTCGCCGTAGCCGTAGCCGGCGGCCCCGCGGCGGCGCTGGGCCTGTAGGTCCGATTCGGGGCGGCTAGCGTGGCCGAACTCTTGAGCGGCGCGGCGGTAGTCGGGGCGGCCATCCTCAGGCTGCGGGCCGCGGTGCCAGCGGTTGTCGTAAGAGCCGGGGCCGTGGTTGTAGTCGCGGAAGTCATTGGGGGCGCTGGTGCGCTCCGCTTGCTCGTCGTGGCGGTAGCGCTGGCTGTCGGCGCTGAAACGGCCGCGGCCGTACTCGTCGCGGAATTCTTCTTCGGATTGCGGGAAGTAAGCCATAGGTGGTGGGTTGGTTGAGGGTGGAACGGAGCTAGAATGGGCGCTGCTGGCAGCCGAGCGGGCTTTGGCCGACCTGCTGCCCGTAGCGTGGTTGCGTTTGCCAGAGCGACGCCACGTGGGCGCCGCGGGCAGTTATCCTACTACAGCGGCTGCACGTCGCCGGTGTTGCTGGCGCCGGGGTCGGCGTCGCCGCGGGTATCGGGCTGAATATCGGCGGCCGAGGGGTCGGCGGCCGGGGCCGCGTCGTCGGCCGCTTGGCTTTCGGCGGTGGGCTTGTCGGCCTCAGCTTCCGGCGCGGCGGGCGGCGCCTGCCCCGCGTCGGGCACGCTGTCGGGGCGGGGCTGGTTGGTCAGCGGGGCCTTGTCGGCGCTCTGGCTGTCGGCGCTGCCCTTGGTGGGCAAGGTCGTAGCGGCGGGATTGGGCTGGGTGGGTTGCTTGGGGTCGGGTTGCGGCGTGGGTTCCATGACGGCAAAGGCGGCTAGGTAGAGAAAGGCGGCGCGGCCGGCGGCGCTAGTAAGTGTACGGCGCAACCGCCCGGCGGGCTGCCGGTCCGGGGCATTTTGGGCCCGACCGGCACGCGGTATCTTTGCGGCAGCGGCCGCGCCGGCGCGCTAGTTTCGCCTCTCTGCCCGTGCTGTTACCGGACGACGACCCTGCTGCCCCCTTGCCGGCGCCCCACCAGCACCAGCTGCCCGGCTTGAGCGTGCCCACGCTCACCAGCACCGTGATAGAGCTGCACAGCGCCGCCCCCCTGCCCGCCGACGCCCGCCCCCGCGCCGTTCAGCCCGAGACGCTGACGCTCGACGCGGGCGTCTTCGGCCGCCCGGTCGCGGGCCTGGGCGCGACGCCTTTTCCGCGGGTGACGGTGACGCAGTCGGCGGCGGGGCTGCGGCTGAACTGCGCCTGCGGCCAGCAGCTGCCGGGCCTGTGCGCCCACCAAGCTGAGGTGCTGCTGGCGCTGGTGCAGCGCAAGGAGCTACGTCTGTTCTTCGATGCACCCGCCCGCCACGCCTACCTGCGCCCCCTGGCCCGCGACTACGGCCTCGACCAAGCCGCCGACCTCGACGCGCACTTCGAGCTACGCTACGACGAGCGGGCCGGCCTCACGATAACGCCCCGGCAGGCGGCCTTGTACCCCGTCACGCCCGCCGCCAAGCAGGAATTGATGGCGCAGCTGCTGCCCGCGGCCCCGGCCGCGCCCACCGGGGCCGCGGGCGCCGCGCGGCTGGTGGTGCTCGGCCGCCACCGCTACTACGGGCACCTGCAGCTGCAACTGGCCGAAGCAGCCACCACGGCCGCCGGCAAGCTCAAGGGCAAGATTGCGCTGCTCAACCCGCTGGACGAAATTTGGCGCCTCGCCGACCCGGCGGCGGTGAAGTTCTACTCGGGCCTGGCCCGGCTGCAGCAGAACTACGACGACGCCCGCTCGCCCGCCACCCTGGAGGCCCTGCGCGCCGTGGTGCACAATCCGCTGGGGCTGCCCGTCTTCGCCCACGACGCCGAGGTGGCCGAAAAGCCCAACGCCGCCTCGCTGCGCCCGGTGGAGCTGCGCCGCGTGCCGCCCGCGGTGCGCCTGGAAGTGCGGCAGCGCGACGAGTACTACGAGCTCAGCGGGCAGCTCCTGCTCCACGACCAGCCCTTCGACCTGCAGGAGCTGAGCGTAGCCTTCGAGTACTTCGTGGCCGCCCATGGCGCGTATTACCTGCTCGACGACCTCGACGTGTGGCGGGTGGTGGAGTTTTTTCAGCGCCGCAACAACACCCTGCTGATTCACCAGAGCAAGTTCGAGGAGTTTCGGGCCGACGTGCTGGCCCCGCTCGAAAACCGCCTGCACATCAGCTACCACCACGCCCGGCCCGCCACGCCCGCCCAAGCGCAGGCCAGCGGCCTCGACGCCCCGCCCGAGGCCCTGCTCTACCTCACCGACCGCGGCGCCCACGTGGAGCTGCTGCCGGTGATGCGCTACGGCCCGCGCGAGGTGCCTATTCTGTCGCGCCAGCAGCTCTATGCTACCGACGAGCTGGGCCGGGCCTTCGTGCTGCAGCGCGACGCGGCCGCCGAAGAGCGGGTGACGAGCGTGCTGCTGGGCCAATACCCCGATTTTGCCGCGCAGCTGGCCCAGCCCACCGAGGCGCTGCACGTGCCGCGCACCCAGTTCTTGCAGCCCGAGTGGTTTCTGCCGGCCTTCGACGAGTGGCGCCGGGCGGGCCTGACCATCCTGGGCTTCAACGAGCTGCGCCAGAACCGCCTCAACGCCTACCGGGCCGAGGTGTCGGTGCAGGTGCACTGCGGCGAAAACAACTGGTTCGACACCGAGCTGCTGGTGCGCTTCGGGCCGCAGCAAGCCAAACTGCGCCACTTGCAAAAAGCCGTGCGCCAGCGCAGCCGCTACGTGCCGCTCGACGACGGCACCCAAGGGCTGCTGCCAGAAGAATGGGTGGCCAAGTTCAGCGCCTACTTTGCCGCCGCGGAAGTGGTCGACGAGCGGCTGCGCACGCCCAGCGTGGGCTTTGTCAACCTGCTGGAGCTCTACGACCCGGCCGCCCTCACGGCCGCCGCCCGCGCCCGCGTGGCCCAGTACCAAGCCGCCGCGCAGGATTTCACCGGCATTGCGCCCGTGCCCGCGCCAACCGGACTGCGCGCTACCCTGCGCGAGTACCAGCTGCTGGGGCTGCACTGGCTGAGCTTCCTCGACACCTTCGGCTTCGGTGGCATCCTGGCCGACGACATGGGCCTGGGCAAGACGCTGCAGGTGCTGGCCTTGCTGCTGCACCGGCACGCCCAGGGCCACCGCGGCGCCTCGCTGGTGGTGGTGCCGACTTCCCTGCTTTTCAACTGGCAGGCGGAAGCCGCCCGTTTTGCCCCCGCGCTACGGGTGCGCACCCTGCACGGCAGCAGCCGGCCCGGCGCCGCGGCCTTCGAGGACGCGGACATCGTGCTGACCACCTACCACACGGTGCTTTCGGACATCCGCTGGCTGCGCGCGTACGCCTTCGACTACGTGGTGCTCGACGAGGCCCAGGCCGTCAAGAACCCCGATTCGCAGCGCTACAAGGCGGTGAGCCTGCTGCAAAGCCGCCGCCGCTTGGTGCTGACGGGCACGCCGGTGGAAAACCGCACCACCGACCTCTACGCGCTGCTTTCCTTCGCCTGCCCGGGGTTGCTGGGCTCCCGCCAGCACTTCCGCGACCAGTATGCCCTGCCCATCGATAAGTTCAAGGACCTGAAGCGGGCCCGGGCGCTGCAGCAGAAAATTAGCCCCTTCGTGCTGCGGCGCACCAAAAGCCAGGTGGCCGCCGAGCTGCCGGCCAAAACGGAAATGGTGCTGTACTGTGAGCTGGACGCCGAGCAGCGCCGCCTCTACGAAGCCTGCCGCCAGGACGTGCGCGCCCGCCTCATGGGCCAGCTCGAAGAGCTGCCGGGCAAGCAGGGCCTGCACCTGCTACGCGGCCTGACGCGCCTGCGCCAACTCTGCAATGCCCCCGCCCTGCTCCCCGACGAGGCCGATTACGGCCGCAGCTCGGCCAAGCTCCAAGTGCTGCTGGAAGAGCTGGAAACCCGCGCCCCGCAGCACAAAATCCTGGTGTTTTCGCAGTTTGTGGGCATGCTCGACCTCATCCGCCCCGAGCTCGACGCCCGCGGCATCCGCTACGCCGTGCTCACCGGCCAGACGCGCCGCCGCGCCGAAGCCGTGCGGGCCTTCCAGGAAGACGAATCGGTGCGGGTATTTCTCGTGAGCCTGAAAGCCGGCGGCGTGGGTCTAAACCTGACCGCGGCCGACTACGTGTACCTCGTGGACCCGTGGTGGAACCCGGCCGTGGAAAACCAGGCCATCGACCGCAGCCACCGCCTCGGCCAGACGCGCCCGGTGGTAGCCGTGCGCCTCATCTGCCCCGATACGGTGGAGGAAAAGATGATGACCCTGCAGCAAGGCAAGCGGGAATTGGCCTACGAGCTGGTGAAAACCGACGCGGCCCTACTCAAAACCTTCAGCCGCGACGACCTGCTGACGCTGCTGAGCTGACGTCAGGAACATAAAAGGGCAGCGGACTTTATCCAGCATCCGCTTGCCGGAGCATCATTGCCGCTGCGCTTAGCACCCTGGCAGGTCGAGCATAACCGAAACATCTTGCGTGTTGGCATAAAGGACAATTAGAACGTCATGCTGGGCCTGTCGAAGCATCTCTACCGAACGACGCAACGAAGCGGTAGAGATGCTTCGACAGGCCCAGCATGACGGCCTTTTTTCAGCTGTTCAGGGAAGCAAGCCGCTGGCCTTTTCCAAGCCCAACCAAAAAAAGTTTACGTCGGGCTGTAACCTTCCCTTCGGGGCGCAGTGTCCACATCCGAATACCGACTGCTGCTGCCTTCCGCTAGCCCGTTACCCTTCGTTGACGCAGCGGCTTGCGCACCGCCTTTCCCGCTGAAGCTTACCCCACCGACGCCGTTTTTCGGGCGCCGCGGCAAGGTATTGCCCACTCGGAACGCGGGCCGCGGGCGGCTTTACCACGCGCTTCTCCGACTACCAAACCTTTCTGCGCCTTGAAAACGAACTTTACCCACCGTCTTGGCCTGCTCGCGCCCGGCGTGCTGGCTGCCGCCCTCCTGGCTCCGGCCGCAACGCAGGCCCAAACCACCGCCGCGGTGAGCGGGGCCGTGCGCTCTGCGGCCGGCGCCGCCATCGACTACGCCACCGTGACCTTGCACCGCGCCCAGGACTCGACGGTGGTCAAAACCGAGTTCAGCGACGCACAGGGCGCTTACCGCTTCGACGGCGCGCCGACGGGGCAATACCTGGTGTCGGCCTCGCAGGTGGGGTTCGGGCGGCAGTGGTCGGCGCGCTTTGAGCTGGGCGCATCGGCGGTGAATGTGCCGGCGCTGACGCTGGCCGCCAGTGCCGCCACCCAACTCAAGGAAGTGCAGGTGGTGGGCCAGAAGCCGCTGTACGAACGCCTGGCCGACCGCACCGTGGTGAACGTGGAAGGCTCGACACTGGCCACCGGTAACACCACCCTGGAGGTGCTCAGCCGCGCCCCGGGCGTGTCGGTGGATGCCAACGACAACCTGGCCCTGCGCGGGCGCACCGGCCTGCTGGTGCTCATCGACGGCAAGCGCCAGCCCATGACCGGCTCGGAGCTGGCCGACTACCTGCGCGCCTTGCCCGCCGACCAGCTCAAGAGCATTGAGCTGATTACCAACCCGCCGGCCCGCTACGACGCCCAGGGCGCGGCCGGCATCATCGACATCAAGCTTAAGAAAGACCAGCGCCAAGGACCCAACGGCAGCGGCAGCCTCAGTTACGGGCGCGGGCGCTTCGGGCGCTTCAGCGGTAGCCTGAGTGGCAACTACCGCCGCCAGGGCCTGAACCTGTTTGCCTCGACCACCTACACCAAGCGCCAGAGCTACGGCATCCGCAACACCGAGCGCTCCTACTACGAAACCCGCGACGGGCAGCCGGTGCTGGTGAGCCGGGCCGATCAGCGCAACTACGGCGTCGGGCAAGACCACTTCCTGATCTACCGCCTCGGCGCCGACTACGACCTCTCGAAAAACACCACCGTGGGCGGCGTCGTGACGGGCTTCGCCGTGCCCCGGCCCCACCCCCACGGCTACAACACCAACACCAGCGCGTTTTACGACGCAGCCGGGCGCCTGACCGACTACTACACCGGCGCGGGCACCGGCCGCGGCTACAACCCCAACATCACGGCCAACCTCAACCTGCGTCACACCTTCGCCGCCGGGGCCGCGGGCAAGCGCGAGCTGACCGCCGACGCCGACTACGCCTACTACTACACCAACCGCCTGCAGACGCTCACCACGTTTTACGAGCTCAGCGGCCGGCCCACGCAGCTGTTCAGCGGCGACCAAACCGGCACGCTCGGCATTCAGGCCGCCAAGGCCGACTACACCCACGCCCTAAGCGCCAGCACCACCCTGGAAGGCGGGGCCAAGGCCAGCCGCGTGCACGCCGACAACGACCTGCTCTTCGAAAACACCGTGGAGGGCGTGACGACCGTGGACCTGGGCCGCACCAACCGCTTCCGCTACGACGAGGTCATTTCGGCCGGCTACCTCACGCTCACCCGCAACCACGACAAGCTGAACCTGCAGCTGGGCCTGCGCGGCGAGCAAACCCACGCCAAGGGCGTGCCCCTGGACGAAACCCAGGCCTTCCGGCGCGACTATTTCCAGCTGTTCCCGAACGCCTCGCTCAAGTATACCGCCAGCCCCCAGCACGAGTGGACCGTGGCCCTGAGCCGGCGCATCAACCGGCCTTCTTACCGGCAGCTCAACCCCTTCCGCTTCTACAACGACCCGACCACCTCCAGCCAGGGCAACCCTGGCTTGCTGCCCGAAACTTCCTACAACCTGGACTTGAGCCACACCTTCAAGCAGAAGTTCACCGCCGCCGTTAGCTACAGCCTCACCGACAACCCCATCACCGACGTAGCCGTGCCCGAGTCGACCACGTCCACCGTGTCGAAATTCGTGAACCTGAGCCGGCAGCACTACACCTCGCTCACGCTCACCGTGCCGCTCAATCCGGCCAAGTGGTGGCAGGTCTACAACAACGCGGTGTTTTTCTACATCCACTACCAGGGCGAGCTGGCTGGCACCGCGCTCAGCCGCGGGCAGGGCGCCTTCAACGCGAGCAGCAACAGCACCTTTGTATTCGGCCGGGGCTGGGGCGCCGAGCTGAACGCCAACTACTACTCGGCCCAGCGCGAGGGGTTCTTCGTGTTCCGCGACTTTGGGCAGCTGAACCTGGGCGTGAAAAAGGACCTCTGGGACCGGAAAGCCACCCTGCGCCTGGCCGCCAACGACCTGCTGCGCACCACGCCCCTGCACGCCGTGTCGCACTACACCAACTACCAGGAGCGCCTCTACCTGCGCCGCGACAACCGCACGGTGACCCTCTCGCTGAGCTGGCGCCTGGGCGCCGACCAGCCCGGCAGCACCCGCCGCCGCGGCGCCGACGACGAAATGCGCCGGGCGCAGTAAAGCCGTCTACTTGGCCGCCTGTACCAGGAAGGGAATGTTGGCCGTGGCCACGTTGTCGTGCCCGTCCTCGGCGTAGACGAACAGGCGGTAGGCCCCGGGCTGGGTGGGCGCGGTGAGCGTGGTTTGGCCTTGGGCCCCGGCCGGCACCCGGCCCGGAACGGCCGTGGGGCGGCTTTCCCGGTCGCCGCCGGTTTTCAGGTCGGTGCTTTCGGGCAGCAGCTCGTAGCGGTAGGTCAGCCGGTCCTGGTCGGGGTCCGTCACGGCGGCGGCTACGGGGTAGGTCTGGCCGGGCTGCAGCTGCACGCCAGCGGTGGCCGGCTGGCCGTTGAGCGTAAACGAGGCGAGGTGCGGGGCGCGGTTCTGCGGCCACTGGCCGCTCCACAGGTACTGCATCACGTCCACCACTTCCGACTCCTTGCCATCCTCGGTGAAGATGCCGTACCACGTGGGCGTGCGCTCCTGCTTCTGGCCCCACAGGAACACGTAGGTCCCCAGGCACTGCGTCTGGTCTTTGGCCACCGAGGCTTCGTAGCGGCTTTGGTACACGGCAGCTTTCTGGCTGCTGGTTTCTTCCACCGAGGCTTTCCAGGGCGTAACTGGGCATTCCCAGTGCCCGGTGGGGCCCCACTCGGCCACCACGTAGGGGCCGGTCCACTTGGCGGCGCGTACCTGCTGGGGAATGGAGGCCAGCCCGGCGTAGGTGTTGATGCTCAGGATGTCGACCGAGGGGCAGCGGGCCTTGATGTGCTCCACTTCCTTGGGGTTGCAGCCGGCCAGTACGGTGCTGGTGGGATGGTTCGGGTCGACTTCGTGAATCATGCGGGCAATCTGCTCCACCGCGTCCCACACCTTAGGGTTAGTGTACTCCAGGTTCAGCTCGTTGCCGATGCCCCAAAACAGCACGGCCGGGTCGTCCTTGTACTTGAGCACCTCGGCGCGCAGTTTCTGCAGCTGCGCCGCCACGGCCGCCGCGTCGTTGTAGTCGAAGCCGTGCCGCTCCCGGGCCACGTCGAGGCCGAGCATGACGGTCAGCCCGTGCTGGTTGGCCTTGGCCAGCACCCGCGGGGCCTCCCCGGTGCCCCAGGTGCGCACCGAGTTGCCCCCGTAGGCCCGGATGCGCTCCGGAAACTGCCCGCCCCCGGCCCCCTTGATGAAGTAAGGTTGCCCGCCGCGCAGCAGCACGTAGCGCCCGGCCGTTTGCTTGATTTCAACTTTGACGGGTTGGGCTTGGGCGTAAGTAGCGGCGCTGAAAGTCAGCAGCGGCAGTAGCAGGCGCAGGTTCACAGGCAGGAAGGGAGGTCGAGGGTTGCGGCGCTAAAGCTAGCTTGCTTCCGACGACAAACCATTGACCCGCTCGTACCAATACCACGTGGCGCCGTCCTGCTCAAAGGCCGCCGTACGCCCGAAGCCCAGCTTTTCTACCACCCGCTGCGAGGCCACGTTGCCTTCCATCACGGTGGCGTTCAGCACGGGCAGGCGCAGCACCTCGAAGCCGTAGCGCAAGCTGGCTTCGGCGGCCTCCGAGGTGTAGCCCTGTCCCCAGTACGGCGGCAGCAGGCGGTAGCCGATGTCGTGGTAGTTGGTGCGCCCGTTGATGGTCGTGTCGTCGACGAACTTAAGCCCGCACCAGCCCAGGAAGGCGCCGTCTTCCTTGCGCTCCACCGCCCAGCGGCCCACGCCGTTGCGCTCGTACTGCGCCCGAATGTAGTCCACGACCTTGGCGGCCTGCTCTAGCGTGCTCATCAGCGGCATGGGCACGTAGCGCAGCACCGCGGGGTTGGAGTCGAGGGCGAGGATGCCGGACGCGTCGGCGGGCTCGAAGGGACGCAGGCGCAGGCGGGGCGTGTCGAGGGTAATCATGCGGGCACGGGGTGGGGTGGCCACTAAGATATCCGCCGCGGGCGGCAATACCACCCCGGGCGGGGCCACGCACAGAAGGCGCGAAGCAGCTGCCCCGCGCCTTCTGGTGATTTTCGCCACTTTCTGCTAGATGCCGCTGCTAACGCAGGTGTTGCCGCCGACGGTAGCGCCCGCGCCGTTGCTGGCCGTCACGGCCGCTTTCACGCTGCTGGCGCTGAGCACCGACAGGCTGTAGGGCGGTGCAAAGGCGGTTTTGCCGTTGCCGGCGGTATTGCCGGAGGTGCTGGTGAAGACGTTGCCCGTCACCTGCACGGCCGTGGAGTTATTTGCCATCAGGTCGATGGGCCGATTCACGCCCTCAAACACGTTGTTTTGCACCAGCAGGTTGGCCTCGAAGCCGGCCTGCACGCCCGAGGAGGAGCTGGTGCTGTTGAAGAAGCTGTTCACCACGTGCACCTTGCCGAAGCGCACCCGCGGCATGCGGGCCACGCAGCCCGGCGCCCACCAGCAGCGAGCGAAGGTGATGTTGAGCTTGCCGCGGTCGGCGGTGGCGTCGTCCGAGGAGCCGATGAGGTTGGAGAAGCGGTGGTCGTCGGAGCCGCCGGGGCCGTCGGGGCGCGGGGCCTTCAGGTACGCAAACTTGGTCCACGAGACGGTGATGTAGTTCGAGGTGTTTTTCACGTCCAGGTTGCCGTCGACGCCGTCGCGGAACTCGCAGTGGTCCACCCACACGTTGGTGCACGCGTCGATGGTGCAGTTATCCTGCCCGTCCACGTCGTAGGCGCCGGCTCCGTCGAAAATCAGGTTGCGAATCACCAGGTTACTGCAGCGCTTCACGTACAGAATGCCCGAGCCGGCCTGGGTTTGGTCCGTCGACACCAGCCGGGCGCCGGCCGTGCCGAACAGCGTCTTGCCTGCCTGATCCTGCAGGCTGATGCGCCCGCCCGCGGGAATGGTGATGACGCCGTTGACCTGCACCACCTTCACCGTGGCGGTGGTCAGGGCCGTTTTGAGCTGGGCGTAGGTGGTCACCACCGTGGGCGTGGCGGTGCCGCCGCCGGTGGTGCCGCCGTTCTGCGAGGCCCAGCCCTGGGCGGCGCAGTTGGCCTCGACGTCGGCCGCGGCCGGGGTGCCGGACGCGCCGGCGGGGGTAGTGGGAGCCGGGCTGCTTCGGTCGCAGCCGGTGAGCACGGTGGAGCCGGCCAGCAGGGCGCTGGCCAGGAAGGCGGGTACGTTCATTGTGGTGGGAATTGGTTGTGGAAAGCCGCTGCCACGACCGTGGCAGGGCGGTAAGCGCGGAGGGAGCGGGGCCTGCTGCCGGAGCCAGCGGGCCGGGGTACGCGGGGCCGCGGCGGGCGGCGGTGGGCTCGGGCGCAACGCGGCGGAAGCGACTGACGGCCCGGACAATACGCCACCGAAGGAAAGGCTGCGCGGCAAAATCCAATGCCCGAGCTCCGGATAAATCTGCGCAATCGATGCCGGCAACGTTGCCAAGCCCAGCGCCGCTTCCCCGGTAACTTCAGGCCGGCGCGGTAGGACCAGTCCCATGCTCTCAGGCACCGCCACTGTCCGCGGTTTCAGCGGCCGGCAAGCTGCGGGCCGCGCCGCCCGGCACCGACACCGCCCGGAATACCAGGCAACAACCCGCCAATTTCCGGTGGCGCGGCCGGTCGAAATGGGTTATCTTTAGGTAGCGGCCGCCCTGCCTGGGGGCCGCGGCGTCATGCACACTAGCTTACCCGTTGCCCGCAAGCTGCACGCCCCGGTGGTGGCGGCGCAGCTCTCTGCCCGGGGCCGCACCTGGCGGCTGCTGCTGAGCCTGATGACCGGGCTGGCGGCGTTCCTGCTGGCGCCCAACCTGATGTTCGGCGCCCGCCTGATGCTGGCCTGGGACGGCTACGTGGTCAGCGCCCTGGCCATGTCCTGGCACCTGATGGCCCACGCCGATTTGGGCTTTATCCGGCGCTCGGCCCGGGCCCTGGCCCCGCACAAGAACTGGACGCTCATGTCGGTGCTGCTGGTGCTCGGCAGCGTGGCCAGCTTGGGGGCGGTGCTGCTGCTGCTCCACGGCCTCGACCACCTGCCCTACCCACAGCGCCTGCAATACGTGCTGCTGTCGGTCGGCTCGGTGGTGGGCTCGTGGTTTTTGCTGCACACGCTCTTCACGCTGCGCTACGCCCACCTCTACTTCTGCGAAGACCCCAACCGACCGGGCCACGAGCTGGGCGGCTTCCGCTTTGCCGGCGCCCCGCCCTGCAGCTACTGGGATTTCGCCTACCTGGCCTCGGGCATTGCCATTACCGCCCAAACCCCGGACGTGCTCATCACCACCAAGACCATGCGCCGGCTGGTGATGCTGCACAGCCTGCTCTCTTTCGCCTACAACACCACCGTGCTGGCCCTGGGCATCAACATTCTCTCGGCCCTGCTCTGAGGCGGCAGGCTACGGGCCACAGGCGCCCGTCTGGGGCAGGTTCGCCGGCCCATTGCCGCCTAGTGCGGCTACGCAGGCTGCTGCTCGAGGACGTACACGTGCAGCCGCTTGCGAAGCCGGAAACCCAGCTTCAGGTACAAGGGGTAGGCCGGGGTGTTGTCCTCGTACACGTGCAGAAACGGCGTGCAGCCAGCCGCTATGATACGGCCCACCTGAAAGCGCACCAACTGGTTGGCATAGCCGCGGCCGAGGTACGCGGGGTGGGTGCACACCGCGCTGATTTCGGTATAGGGCGAGGGTTGCAGGCGCTGCCCGGCCATGGCCACCAGCTGCCCTTCCTGAAACACGCCGTAGTAGCCGCCGAAGGCTATGGTGCGGGCCAAAAACGGGCCGGGGTTGGTCAGGGCCGTCAGGGCCACCATGGCGGGCACATCCGGCTCCTGCAAGGCCACCAGCTGGCTGCTGTCCACCGCGGGGGCCGTCGGGAGGTCGTACACCAGCTGGAGTAGCTCCCGGTGCAGGCGCGGCTGCCAGCCAGCGGGCAGCACAATGGGCTCGGCGGTAAACAGGATGGCCAGGGCGCCGGCCGGCACCAGCTCGTGCAGGCGGGCGAAGGCGCGGGGCGAGTAGTCGGCCAGGCCCGCGAAGGCGCCCACGTCGCGGGGCAGCACGCGGGCCAGCTCGTCGCCGAGGGCCAGGGCCTGGTTGCCGGTCAGCAGGGCGTTCCAGACGGGGTTGTCGAGGGCGTGTTCCATGTCAGCGGGGCGAAGTACGGCAATGCGCGGTTCTTCACGGGCAGGTAACCGCGCCACCCAGCGCAAGTTCAGTTCCGCTTCCCTCCCACCGACGCCCGGCGGCGAGGCGTGTTCCGCTGCAACGCGTTGGGTCGCTGGTGTTAGGCGCCCGGCGAAGCCCACGTTGCGTTTCACAGACCTTGCGACGCGTTGGCCCGAGCCTGTTATGGCCGCATTGGTTATGCAGTTGACCGGGCCTGCGACACGTGAGCATGTGTGCCGAGCCTGCAACTTTCCTACGGCTGATGCTACGCCGCGTTTAGTGCGCGAGGCACAGCGCAGGCCTTGGGTGCTTGCCGGCTTTTCCTCCTGCGCGCTTTCTGGCTGATCTACTGGTTGCTGGAGCACGTGGCGGACCGGCCAGCCTCCGACGGGCACGGGGCTGGCCGGTTCGCCGCATACTTACCCGTCGTAGCGGCGCTGGGCTTCCGGGGTGACGGGCGCGAAGAGATTGACCAAGTTGCCGTCCGGGTCGCGCAGCAGCAGGGAACGGTTGCCCCAGGGCATGGTGGTCGGGGCCTGCACGACGGCGGCCGCCGCGTCGAGGCCGGCGGCTAGGCGCTGGTAGTCGGCGTCCACGTCGGTCACGCGGAACTCCAGGAACACCGAGCGGTTGGCGGCGGGCTGGGCCACCGCGTCGCCGCCCGACAGGGCCAGGGTGCGCGGCGTGGCTATGGCCAGGGTGGCCGTGGCCATCTGCATTTCGACGAAATCCTCGGTGTAGCGGGTCACCGCGAGGCCGGTGACGTGTTCGTAGAACTGCACCAGGCGCGGCAGGTCGGCGGTGATGATGCGGGCAGAAACAAATTTCATGGGGCGTGAAAAAAGATGAATGATGCCACAAAGCACCACCCGCCCACTGACAGCCCTATGGCAGTCGGTTTCGGCGCCTTAAAAAAAGTCACCCCGCCGGCGACAGGTGCAGGTCGGCAATGTACTCGGTGAGCAACTGGTGCTCGGCCCGGCTGAAAGGCCGAGTGGTGGCCGTCAGCCGCCGGATGCGGGCCACCTTGAAGTCGCGGTAGGCTTGACGCAGCTGGCACCAGCCGATGAGGTGCCAGGCAAAGTTGTAAAAGGCCAGCCCGATGGGCTCGACGTAGCGCTGGCTGCTCTGGCCGGCTTTGTCGCAGTAGTCCAGCTCCACCGCCCGGCGCTCGGCCAGGGCCGCCTGCAGGGTGGCCAAGTAGTCGGCCGGGCCCCGGAAGTACTCGGGCAGATGTAGCTGAATGCTGCTGGTAAACTGCTCCAGTTGGCTGCGGTCGGGCTCCCGCAATACGGCTTTCACCTTGGCCAGGGCGGTGCCGACGTGCGCTTGGATGCTGGCGTCGGTGAGGGTGGCGGCCAGGGCTTCCAGCAGCACCAGGGCGTTGGCTTCGGCCGGCGTGAAGGCCACCGGCGGCAGGAAGTAGCCCTGCACGAGAAAATACCCCTTGTTCGACTCGAAGCTCACCGGAATGCCCTGCTCGCCCAGGGCCTTGATGTCGCGGTACACCGTGCGCACGCTGATATCAAAGTGCGCGGCCAGTTCGTCGGCCGGGACGTATTTTTTGGCCTGCAACAGGGTAGTCAGCCCGAACAGGCGCTCGATGCGGTTCATGGCGCAAGGTAGCGGCCGGCGGGGGTATCCGCCCCGGCGGCTTATTCCTGCACCTTGCCTATCTGGCGCGAGTTCAGCCAGTGTAATTCGCGCCGATGCGGCTGCGCGTTGTTAATTCGTCCGCTCGAACGATGTAGCCCGCACAGTACGGCACCGACGTGACGACCGGGCTTCCCGTCAGGGACCGGGTAGTGCTGCGCTGACCCAAGGGAGGAAGCCGGGAAATACGCAGTCCTTTACCGCCACACTTCCATCCTAAAGCGGCTAGCTGCGCTACGCTCCTGCTAGGTGAAAAGGTAGGCTACCACCTACGGTATGGTAGAGTAGTTGCAAAACCGGTAACCGTTCTTGGTTTTCACGAACCCAAAAGCCGCCTGTGCTCCTTCCCATTTATCGGATGGATCAATAATGGTGACCAAAACCGTTCCCATGTTCTGTTGGCCGCCGTACAGCACCTGGTCGGTAAACACTAGTTTGTTTTTATCGAGCAGGCGTTTCTTAATTCGTTGATTAAAGACAAGGGGCAGGTCCTCCTTTATAAATTTATCAATATCTATATACGCAAACTCTCCGTACATTTTATCATACCAAGTGTCGGGGTTTTTATTTTCATAAACCTCCCAAACCGCTTGTTCTTTTGCCGTATTACGCATGCAATCAACACAATATACTTTGCTAGATGATAATAGCTTTATAGTCGCAACATCATTTTTAATCACGGCCATTGCGAATAACATCCAGGTTTCCTGTAGGCTCTGGTTGGCAGCAGCCGAAGCATGCCGTAGTGGCTGAGCGGTTACCGGTCCGTTAGTCGCTTCATAGCTCGTAACTAGCGCGAAGCTAAAGCAGCAGGTGTATTTAAACAGATTCATTCCTTAGTCCCTTCTGATTGAATTCAACCAAACCAATAACCTAAATGCTGTCGCCCAAATGGCACGCTGATGACTGATCGTTTTTGCAGCAATGAATGCTACGCGCCTAGCCTGTAGCAGTTTCTCATCAATCATTTATGATGTACCAGTTACTTTCCAGCTTATAGTCATTTGCTCCCGCTTCCACCTTTTTATTAAGGTTTCTTACCTCGGAAGAATCATTTGTATAGACAAACGCAGAATAATGATCCATTACTCCACGATCCAAATAATATTTAACCAAGATTTTAGCTGAATCTATTTCCCTACCACCCTTTACAACAAAGCCTTCATTGAAAGGATACGGGAATCCATCAACAAACTCATTGTTACCGAGCTTGTATTTTTTACCCCCATTTACCTTGATATCCTCCGTAAGCAAAATAAGTTTCTCCCTGTTTGATGCCCAGACGTTATGCCAGTCGAACTTTTTTTGGTTGCCTATCGGACTACATGACGTCAACGCACAACCAACCAAAGCAACGTACGAAAGCAAGCTTCGATTGCCCTGAGCAAAATTTCTTTTGATATTTTTCACTGCTTATGTACAATAAGTCTTATCAAGTGCAGGATATTCCACCGTGTCCCCGTGGCTGGTTTCTAGTGTCTCCGCTAGCGCTACCACCCGAACGGCGCGGCTATGGCGCTAAGCTAGGGCCGCAGTGGAGGCCCAGTTTCCACACCCAAGCTGGGTACTAGTTACGCGGCGCTAAACTTGAGCTAGGGTGGGTGTATCTACTCCATTGCTGTAGAAACAAATGCCTTTTCTAACAGAGCAATCATTTCTTCTGTCGACCTAGCCTCAGTATCCAGCGAAGTCAAGGGCACCCTCACTTTGGGGAACTCATCCACAAAACTCATTTTCTCAAATGCAGGAATGCCATGTTGCTTCATAAGCTGCTCGAAGTGCTGCCGATCTACGCCCCACACTTTAACAAACTTTGATTCGGCCACATAGACTTCGATCAGCGTGGCTGCATCGTTATAGATGAGACCAAATTCCAGGAAGCAGTCCTGGATCAACTCCTTTTGCAGCGAGTCTAATACTGCCGTAATAAATTCCTTCTCCTGATAGTCGCCATAGGCCACCTCGTCGCCGCTGGCGCCGAAGATGCAGGCACATGCATCAGGCAACATAGCGGCTAAGTCCGTCAGCACCGCCCACAAACGGGAGTTGTTCACATTCACTTCGGCGTAGAAGCGGAACAGTTGCTTAGGGTCTTCTACTTCCGATAGCACGAATCCTTCAACGAAGGTTGCGGCTTGGCCTGCGTCAACGCTTTCCCAGTAGGCACGGGGCACCTCACTTTTCCCCGCAAGTCGGATTGTTCTCGGTAGTTCTAGGCTTGACATAGCTTTCAATATTATAAATCCTCACGGCCGCGCCGCCATCGTAAATACCAGTTCCCCGCCATTCATAATGGCCTCGTGCGCGAGGAAGGGCCGGGTGAGTTTCTGGCCGTTGAGGCGGGCTTCCTTCACGTAGACATTTTTGTCGCTCTGGTTTTTCACCGTGATGCGGAAGGTCTTGCCGTTTTCCAGGTTCAGCGTGGCACCGTGGACGGCGGGGCTGCCCAGGGCGTACTCCGGGGAACCGGGCGCGACGGGGTAGAAGCCCAGGGCGGAGAAGATGTACCAGGCCGACATCTGCCCGCAGTCGTCGTTGCCGCCGAGGCCGTCAGGGGTGGGGCGGTACATCTTGGGCAGGATCATGCGCACGCGGGCCTGCGTTTTGTAGGGCTGGTCGGTCCAGTTGTAGAGGTAGGCCACGTGGTGGGCGGGCTCGTTGCCGTGCACGTAGTTGCCGATGATGCCCTCGCGGGTGATGTCCTCGGTTTCGGCGAAAAACTTGTCGGGCAGGTGCATGGTGAACAGCGAGTCGAGGTGCTCGGTGAAGCGGCGGTTGCCGCCCATTTTGGCAATGAGTGCCGTGGGGTCCTGGGGCACGTAGAGGCTGTAGTTCCAGGCGTTGCCCTCGATGAAGCCCTGGTTATGTGTGCTCAGCACGTCGAAATTCGGGCGGAAAGAGCCGTCGGCGAGGCGGGGGCGCATGAAGCCGATGCGCTGGTCGTAGACGTTCTGCCAGTTCTGGGCGCGCTTGCTGAACTCCTGGTAGATATCCTGCCGATTGAGCTTCTGGGCCATCTGGGCAATGCACCAGTCGTCGTAGGCGTATTCGAGGGTTTTGGACACCGAGGAGCCGCTTTTGTCCTCGGGCACGTAGCCCAGCTGCAGGTAGTAGCCGATGCCGTCGTAGCGGGCGGTGCGGGCGGTGGTCACGCAGGCGTCCAGGGCTTTGTTGGCGTCGAAGGGGGCGTTGCCTTTGAGCACGGCGTCGGCCACCACGGGCACCGAGTGGTAGCCGATCATGCACCAGTTTTCGTTGGCGTAGTGGCTCCAGACCGGCAGCATGTGCTCGGCGCTTTGGTCGAAGTGGGCCAGCATGGAGCGCACCATGTCGGCGTTGCGCCGGGGCTGGAGCACGTTGAAGAGCGGGTGCAGGGCGCGGTAGGTGTCCCAGAGCGAGAAGGTGGTGTAGTTGGTGAAGCCGTCCGCCTTGTGGTTGTTTTGGTCGAGGCCGCGGTACTGGCCGTCGGCGTCCATGTAGGTCGTCGGGCTCAGGAAGGCGTGGTACATGGCCGTGTAGAAGTTTTCCTTGTCTTCGCGCTTCGGCGACTCGATGACCACCTTGCTCAGCTCCTGCTGCCAGAGCTGCTGGGCCTGCGCCTTCACTTTGTCAAAATCCCAGCCGGGGGCTTCGGTGCGCAGGTTCTGCAGAGCGCCGGCGGTGTTCACCGGCGAAAGGGCAAATTTGACTTTGACCTTCTCCCCGGCCGCGGCGGTCTTGAAGTTGAAGTACATGCGCAGCTGCTCGCCGGCCAGGTCGGGGAAGTTCTTGGTCTGGTCGAACTTGCCCCAGAAGCCGCGGTAGGCTTGTTTTTTGGCGTAGTTGCGGCTGCCGTAGTCGGTGAAGGGCCGCGAGAAGCTCATGGCGAAGTACACCGTGCGGGTGCGGGCCCAGCCGTTAGTCTGGCGGTAGCCAGTGACCAGCTTGTCGTTTTCCACCCGCACGAAGGTCCACACGTTCTTATCCGGGTAGTTGTAGATGCCGTGCATCAAATCCAGGATGAGGTGGGCCTGGTCGGTGGCCTGCGGGAAGGTGTACTGGTGCATGCCCACCCGGTTCGTCGCCGTCAGTTCGGCCAGGATGCCGTGGTCGTCGAGCTTCACCCGGTAGTAGCCGGGCTCGGCCACTTCGGTGGCGTGGCTAAAGCGGGAGCGGTAGCCGCGCTCGGGCTGGGTGGCGGTGCCGGGATTGAGCTGCAACGGGCCCGTGGTGGGCATCACGAGAAAGTCGCCGAGGTCGGAGTGACCGGTGCCGCTGAAGTGGGTGTGGCTGAAGCCGACGATGGTAGGGTCTTGGTACTGGTAGCCGGCGCAGTACTTGTACACGTCGGGGTTGTACTTGCCGTCTTGCTCGTAGCTGAGCGTATCGGTATCGGGCGAGAGCTGCACCATGCCGAAGGGCACCGTGGCACCCGGAAACGTGTGCCCCATCTTGGCCGTGCCCACGATAGGCTTGGCGTACTGCACGAGGCTTTCGGTGGGCTTAGCGGCTTTCGGCTGGTTTTTCTGGGCGAAAGCAGAACTGGCGGCAAGGAAAAGGGCGGCGAGGTGGAGCGGGCGGAGCATCAGCTTCAATCGTGGCGGGTGGCGGTTGAAGCGGGCAAGGTAGGGCGATTAGGCTACAGATTCCCCGACTCCCAATTGCGCCAATCGTTGTTAGGTTTTTCTTTCGGCTGCCAGAGGGCAGGGCTCTGATTTACCAACACTTTTGCAAGCAGTTGATACGTTTCCTGTGCACTAGGCGGGCTTGCCTTATCGTAAGTGCTTTCGAAATGGAAGCTATCAATGGTCAGTAGCTTGGGCAGGTCCGAAGGCAGCTGTTGCTTGATATCGTTTTCGGTTGCGCCAACCAGGGCCGGGTTAGAAGCAAGTAGGTAACGCAAGAGGCTGCTGTAATCAACTAAATGATTCGGGTTGTCAAAATCACGTAACTGTATACCCGCCGCTCTATACTTTGCAGGGTCGTGCTCAATTTTCACTTGGGTATTACGCACGTTTACAGTAACTGCACCGGCAGATATTAATTCGAATTGCTCCATCTCACCACCTGTTTTATTGCGAATACGCTCGTATTCGTTAGCATCAATAAGGTTTACCCGTCGGGAATTGGTGATGTAATTCCGCCCGGCCGCTTGCTCTACAGAGTAGCGGGTGCAGTTACCGACATAGTTCAACTCGATTTCTGCAGCAAATCCGCGGTTCTGATACCCACTTTTCTCGAAGACTATTGCCCAGCGCGTAGCGTCGCCGTACAGATGAATCTTGCTACCCGCCGTTTCGCAGTAACCGTGCTCCAGATCGAGAAAGAAATTGTACCGAACATCGTTGTTGCCTCCAGCAGGGAAGTAATCACTCAGCTTCCCCTGAAAAGCTAAGTCCAGTTGTTCTAATACCTCTTGCGCCGAATACGTCATTTCATGCTTGCCCTTATCTGTTCGGTTCCATGTACAAGCTGATAGCAGTAATGTCACTATTAGCAAAGCGCGCATAATATCAACCGTGGTAATCGTAGCGTCAAGCGCTGCTTAAAGGTAGACAGTGTCCGCAGCGGGGGCTACGCCGCACTCCGAAACTCCGCCAACTGGTACAGATGCCCCTCCTCCCCCACCCGCCGCAGCCACGGTTGCTCCTGCAGCGCCTCGGTACTGGGGCCGTAGGAAAACAGCTTGAGCGCTCGATGGCGCGCCAACTTCCGTAGCTGCACCAGCACTTCGCGCATGATGCTGCCGGTGAAGGGCGTGAACAGGTAGAAAGCCGTAGCGTCGGCAAGGTCAGCGCGGCGGACGTCGAGGCAGTGGAACCGCACGTGGGGTAGGTCCAGGACTTCGGCGCAGGCCTGGGCATACTGGCAGTAACCGGGTTCTATTTCGATGCCGTGGGTGGTAGCGCCGCTCAGTAAGTGTACCAGCAATGGCACCTGACCCAGGCCGCTGCCGAGGTCGTAGAGCACGTCGGCGGGCGCGAGGCGGGCGGCCAGCCGGGAGATGATGCGGGCGGGCGTTTTCTGGTAGTACACCATTTCCGGGTCGCTGAACTGCGGTTGCAGCGGCTGGGCGGGCACGGGAAACAGGCCGTTGGTCAGCGCGTCGAGGTGGTCGTAGCGGGTGGCTTCCGGGTCCGGGTCGGGCGGGCCGGCGTAGGCGGTCAGCAGCGCCCGCAGTTCGGCGGGGGCGAGGCGGCCGGCCCGGATATCAGCCTGCAGGCGCTGAAACAGCCGCTGGTCCACGGCTTCGAGCTGGGTTTGCAGGGTTTCGGCCTGGCGGCGCAACGCGGCCGCGGTGGTGGGTGGCAGCTCGGCGGGCCAGCCGAGCAGGTGCAGTTCCAGCTCGTCCAGCGCCGCGGCGCGGGCGGCAAAGTTGGCTTCGGCCAACAGCGCCGTTTGACCGGCCAGGGCGGCCAGGGAAGCCCGTATTTCGGCGTCGGCCATGAGCGTGCAGTTGTGGGCGGGCGGCGAGTGCAGCGCGCCGGCGGGCCCGGGGTGGGGTTATTGAACCGTCAGCGGGGCGGGCGCGGCCTCGTACTCGGCCAGCACCTGCTGGGCTTCGGTCGGGGTCAGCCGCACGGGGTTGGCGTTGGCCAAGGCGGCTGCAGCCGGCATCATGGAGCGCGACAACAGCAGGGCAAACACTTCTTTCTTCTGCGCGAAGCTCAGGCGGGGCTGGCGACGCAGATACCGCTCGTACGCCGCGGCCATGGTTTCCCACACGGCTATTTCGCGGTCGGGGTCGGCGTCGCGCCGGAAGTTGTTGAGGGTTTCGGCCAAGCTGGCGGGCACCACCTCGGCAAAAGTGGCCTGGATGCGCGTAATGCGGGCTACCTGTGCTGAGGTCAGCGAGTCGTGCCGGATGGGGCCGACGCGGACGGTCTGCGGGTCCAGCACCACCGCCTGCCCGGCCGGCACCTCCGACTGGCAGGCGCTCAGCATCCAGCCCAGCCCCAGCACGACAACGTTGCGTGGTTTCATGCCGGCCAAGTTACGGACCGGCACCCGGCTCCGCCGCCTTTCGCCCACACGGGCCTCAGTCTACTTTCAGCGGCGGCCCGACCACCTTCATGTCGTGGGCGGCGAAGATCTGGGCTATTTCCTGGGGCGTGGGCTCGGTTTTGAGCGCGGCCATCGTCACGAAAAACTCTTCCAGCTGGCCGGCGGGCTGCACGGTCACGCTCATTTTGCCGCGGGGGCTGATTTGCGTCCAGGCGTGGGGTACGTTGCGGGGCAGAAACACGACGTCGCCAGCGGTGAGGCGGTAGTGGTCCTCCCCGACCCGGAAAGCATACTCCCCGTCGAGCACGTGAAAGATTTCGTCTTGCCGGGGGTGCACGTGCAGCGGGGTGCCGCGGCCCTGGGAAAGGCTAGTTTGCTCGAAGATGGCAAGGTCGCCGCCCGTATCCCGGCCCGACACTTTCACGTCTAGAATGTTCTGATTGACGCCTTTGAGCTGGATGTGGCCGTGCAGGCGGCCTTCGCCGGCGCTGGCCTTGAAGCCCTTGGTAGCGCGGTCGGGCGGCGCGGCTGCGCCCAGTGCGGCCGGCGCGGCGGCCAGCGGCAGAGCGGCCAGGGAGGCCTGCAGAAAGTGGCGGCGTTTCATGGGCAGCGGGCGGGTTAATCAGGTGGCACTACTTTCAGCCAGGCTTGCCGCCGCGGCCGGAGCGCGGCCCGCCGGCGCCGGCGGCCTGTTAATATAGCCTTTCTCCAATAATTTACCCGCGGCGGGCCCGCGTCAGTGGTCGTAGCTGACCACGCGGGTAATCTGCCACCGGCCGTTCTGCAGGCGCCACACCATCAGGTTTTTGAAAGTACCGCAGTCGTCCTTGCCGTTTTCCTGGTGACAAAAGCGGTGCTGGTAGGTTTCGACGGCGCCGTAGCCCTTGATGGGGTACACTTCCAGCGTGCCAGGCACGAGCACGCGGCGCAGGCCAGTGCTGCGGTTCTGCTCGAACAGACGGCGGAAACCCTGCATGGTCTGCGCGAAATTGCTTAGGCCGCCCTTGTCGTGAAAAAACTCCAGGTCCTCGGCGAAGTAGGGCTGCATGGCGTCCAAATCGTGGCGGTTGAAAGCCACGAACAGCAGGCTGTCCTGCTGGGCAATGGCGCGGTACAGCGCCGCATCGACGGGCGCGTGGGCGGCGGACGGCGCGGCGGCGGTAGCGGGCGGAGCGGCGGGCCGGGCGGGGGCGCAGGCGGCGGCCGCCAGCAGTGCGGCCGGGGCAACAAGGGAAACGAGACGCATCAGCAGGGGCAGCGGCTGGGCGGCGAGGCCACCCGCTGGCCCGGCCCGCCGGCGGCCATAAAAGTAAGGGCAAACCCGGGCGGCTTGGGCGCTGCTCACATGCTTGTGTGAGTGACCGGCGCCGCGGCCTCGCCCGTTCGTCACCGGTTTTCGCCCGGTGGTCAAATGGATTTCGCGGCGGCGCCCGGGGCGGGTTGCTTTGGCCCATCATCGACTTCCAAACGCCCCGCCCCCATGGAACCCACTGCCCGCCACACCTACCTCGACTGGCTGCGCCTGCTCTGCATTGCCGGCGTGCTCGTGTTTCACTGCGCCATGCCCTTCGCCACCGATGAGCAGTGGCACATCCGCAACGCCGAGAGCAGCAACCTGCTGCTGGAGCTGGTGGCGTTTATGCACCTGTGGCGCATGCCGCTGCTGTTTTTCGTGTCGGGGGCGGTGAGCTACTACATGCTGCGGCGGCGCTCGGCCGGCTCCTTTGTGGGGCTGCGGGTGCGCCGGCTGCTGGTGCCGCTGGTGTTTGGCATGCTGGTGGTCGTGCCCCCGCAGATTTACATGGAGCGGCTCACGCAGGGGTTTCAAGGCTCGTTTTGGCACTTTTACCCGAGCATTTTCACCACCGGCTCTTACCCCCACGGCAACCTGAGCTGGCACCACCTCTGGTTTGTGGCCTACCTGCTCGACTACGACCTGCTACTGGCCCCGTTGTTTGCCTGGCTGGCGGGGCCGCGCAGCGCCGGTTTTCGGGCCCGGCTGGGCCGGCTGGCTGGGGGCTACCGGGTGTATCTGCTGGCCGTGCCGGGCATCGTGTGGTACGCCGCCACCAGCCGCGCCCTGCCGCAAACCAACGACCTGATCCACGACGGCAGCTTTTTCGTGTACTGGCTGCTGTTCGTGCTGATGGGCTTCGTCTGCGCCGCCCAGCCCGCGCTGCTGGCGCGCCTGGAGCAGCTGCGCCGTTCCTCGCTCACGGTGGGCTTTGTGGCGCTGCTGGCCCTGAACTACCTGCGCTGGAACAACGTGGAGCTGCCCGACGGCTTTCCGCCCGTCTTCCCCCCCACCATTGCCTGGAGCCTGGTGCTGGCCTTCATCGGCTACGGCAAGCACTACTTGCAACGGCCGCACCCGGCCCTGAATTACCTCAATCAGGCTGCCTACCCCTTTTACATTCTGCACCAGACGGTCATCGTGGTACTGGCCTACTACGTGGTGCAAACGCCCGACAGCGTGCCGAGCAAGTACCTGTTCCTGGTCGTTGTCACGCTGCTCGTGTCGATGGGCCTGTTCCACCTGCTGATCCGCCCGGTACCCGTGCTGCGCTTCCTGTTCGGCATGAAGCCGCAGGAGCCGCGCCCGGCAGCGGCGGAACCGGCGGCTCCGCAGCCTATTGCGCAGCTACAACCCGCCTAATTCCCCGGTCATCCTGAGGCGCAGCCGAAGGACCTTGCTCGCACCGCCGCTGCCGACGAAGTGCCGACGCTTTTCCAGTAACGCCAAAGCGCAGCCCCGCGCCCCATACGATGGGCGCTGGTGGCTGCGCTGCTCGGGTAGCGCAGGGTGTGCAGAAAGCTCTTCGCGTTGCGCAGGATGACGTTGTGCGTTCTTCCCGCCTAATTTCGCCCGCTGTGAAGCTTCTCCCCTTTCTGCGCCGCTACCTGCTGCCGGCCGGCTTCGGCCTGGCCACCTACGCCACCGTGCGGCTGCTGAACGACACCATTTCGCGGTTTGAGTTCTGGGAGCGGGGCTGGGGCCAGAACCTGCTGGAAGCCGGCATGAGCATGCTGCTGGGCTACGTGCAGCTGACGGTGTGCGACGCGCTGCTGCGCTACTTCGACCGGCGCGGGCCCGCCACGCCGCAGCCCCGCCACCTGCTGCGCGAGGTGCTGGCCGTGGCCGGCACCACCGCCGTGCTCAACAACGTGGTGTTTCTGCCCCTGGCGGCCTTCACCGACGACGGCCTGTCCTGGGGCGACACGGCCATTATCAACACCATTCCGCTGCTGTTCATGCTCGTGTACTACGGCTGGGTGCGCAGCCACCACTTCCTGCGCACGGCCCTCGGGCAGCAATTGCAGCTGGAGCAGGCCGCCCACGAGCAGGCCCTCACGGAGCTCAAGTTTCTGCGCGCCCAGTACCACCCGCACTTCCTCTTCAACGCCCTGAACACGGTGTACTTTCAGATGGACGAGGACGTGGCCGCCGCCAAGCGCAGCGTGGAGCAGTTGGCCGATTTGCTGCGCTACCAGCTCTACGACCAGCAGCAGCCCGTGCCCATCCGCCAGGAGCTGCAGTACGTGTGCAGCTACCTGGCCCTGCAGCAGGTGCGCAGCTCCGAGAAGCTGCGCCTCAGCGTCGATATTGCCCCGCAGCTGGCCGAGCAGCGCCTGTACCCGCTGCTGCTGCTGCCGCTGCTTGAAAACGCCTTTAAGTACGTCGGCGGGGCTTACACCATCGAGGTGCGGGCCGCGCTGACGGCGGCGGAGCTGACCTTCGTGGTGCGCAACGCGGTGCGGGCCGAGCCGGCCGTGGCGGCGCCCAGCCCGGCGGCGCCCGGCGGCATCGGCCTGAGCAACCTGCGCCGCCGCCTGCAGCTGCTTTACCCCGGCCGGCACGCGCTGCGCATCGAGCCGGATGGGGCGTACTTTACCGCCCACCTCACCCTGCCGCTGCTGCCCCCCGCATGAACCCGTTGCGCTGCCTGATTACCGACGACGAGCCGTTTGCCCGCAAGGGCCTGCAGCGCTACGTGCAGCAGCTGCCGTTTCTGGAGCTGCGCGGCCTTTGCGCCGACGCGCAGGAGCTGGCCGCCCACCTGCAGCAGGAGCCCGTCGACCTGCTCTTCCTCGACATCGAAATGCCCGGCCGCAGCGGGCTGGACTTTCTGCGGGCGCTGCCCGAGCCCCGGCCCCAGGTCATCTTCACCACCGCCTACGAGCAGTACGCCCTGGCCGGCTTCGAGCTGGACGTGCTGGATTACCTCGTGAAGCCCATTTCCTTCGAGCGGTTTGTGCGCGCCGCCGGCAAGGCCTACGACTACTTCCGCCTGCGCCGGGCCGCGCCCGCCGAGCCCGCGCCGGGCTACGTGTTCGTGAAGGCCGAGGGCCGGCTGGAAAAGGTTACCGTGGCCGATATCCGGTACGTGGAAGCCCTGGAAAACTACGTGGTCGTTCATCTGCCCGGCCGGCGCCTCATCACCCACTCCACCCTCAAGGCCCTGCTGGCCCGCCTGCCCGCCGGCGCGCTGGTCCAAACGCACAAGTCCTACGCCGTGGCCCCGGCCCATATCGACAGCCTAGCGGGCAACACCCTGCGGCTCGGCCCCGACGAAGTGCCCATCAGCAAGCTGCTGCGGGCGCAGGTACTGGCCCAGCTGGGCCTGGGCGCGGCGTAGGCCTCGGTTACGCCGGCGGCTGGTGCAGCAGGCGGGTGTCGGCGTAGCTGTCGTGGGGCAGCTCGGCGTTCAGCCAGGCGGGCAGCACGCGGTTGTGGATCAGCAACTCGACCACGGCGCGGCGGTGGATGCCGCAGGTCATGTTGCCGTACAGCGCCAGCAGGGGCGCGGCGCACTCGGCGGTGGCGTTAGCTTGGTAAATCTGGCAGTAGCTCACCGCCAGCTGCTCCAGGGTGTGCTCGTTGCGGCTGCGCTCCACCAGGCGGGTCAGCAACGCGGCGTCGCCAGGTTGGTAGTTGCTGATCAGCAGATCGGTGTAGCGGGCGGGGCGAAAACCGGGTTTGGCGGGTAAAAAAACCTCTTGCGGGCCAAGATAAGCAGCCTCGGCAACCCGCGGCGCCGCCAGTGGCCCTTACCTTGCGGCCTCGCGCCTTCTACCTGCTTTGCCCATGAGCCTCGCCCCTACCTGGTCCCGCCGCACTTTTCTGCAACGCTCCGCCGTGCTGGCCGCCGGCGCGCTGCTCACCGGCTGCGCCACCGGCCGCGGCGGGGCCGCGGGCGCCGAGTGGCTGCTGTACGTGGGCACTTACGGCCCGGCCGAGCAGGACAACCTCTGGCTGTACCGCCTGCACCCGCGCACCGGCGAGCTGACACGGGTGGCGGGTTTTCGCGGGGGCATCAAGCCGGGCTTCCTCGCGCTCAGCCCAGACCACTGCTTCCTCTACGCCGTCAACGCCAGCCTCGACTTCCAGGGCCGTAGCACCGGCTCGGTGCGTGCCTTCGCCGTCGACCAGCGCACCGGCGCGCTAACCAGCCTCAACGAACAGGCCTCGGAGGGCGCCGGACCGTGCTACGTGAGCCTTACCCCGGGCGGCCGCGGGGTGCTGGTGGCCAACTACTTCGGCGGCACCGTAGCGGCCCTGCCCGTGCAGCCCGACGGCACGCTAGCGGCGGCCTCGGCCGTCGACCAGCACCAGGGCTCCGGCCCGCACAAAAACCAGGACCGCGCCCACGCCCACTGCATCCTACCCGACCCAGCGGGCCGCTTCGCGCTGGCCGTGGACCTGGGCAACGACCAAGTGCTGAGCTACGCGCTGCGGCCCGAGGCGCCGCTGCTGCAGCTGCCGGCCCAGGTGGCGTTTCGGGGCGCGCCCGGCGCGGGGCCGCGCCACTTGGCGTTTCACCCCAACGGGCGCTGGGCCTACCTTATCAACGAGCTGAACTCCACCGTGACGGCCCTGCGCTACGACGCGGCGGCCGGCACGTTTGCCGAGCTACACAGCCTCTCCGCCCTGCCCGCCGGCTTCAGCGGCGCTAACAGCTGCGCCGACATCCACGTCTCGCCCAACGGACGCTTCGTGTACGGCTCCAACCGCGGCCACGACAGCCTCGCGGTGTTTGCCGTCGACGGCGAAACGGGTCGGCTGACGCTGGTGGAACACGTGAGCACGCAGGGCAAAACGCCGCGCAACTTCACTCTTGCTCCCGACGGCCGGCTGTTGCTGGTGGCCAACCAAAACTCCGATTCCATCTTCAGCTACCACGTGGACGCGCGCACGGGCCGGCTGCGGCCCACCGGCTTTGGGGCCACCGTGCCGGCGCCTGTGTGCTTGCAGCTGCTACCCGATTTTACGGGCCGCTAACCCCCGCCACCGTACTCCGGCATCTGAGGGTTGAAAACGCACTGTTTCCTAGCCGTTTGCCATGCTCCGAAGCTTGGTTATGCGGAGCAATGCACTATTAGCTGAGGCATAGGGAAGCTCGGCCGGCACCGTGTCATTTTGGGAAAACTGTTGGCTAGGCGCTGGGCACAACCCAGTCAATACATCCGAACGGATCTGCTGGGGGCCTCGACAAGCTCGGCTGTATCCGGCAAGCTTTTCCGGAAATGACACAACACCCACGGTAACAGGAACCGGCAGTGAACAGTGCGGAAACAAAACGGCTGAATCAAAGAATAATGCCGGTTTGTCCCGGCCAAATTCTACCTTTGGCCGGTCCTTTCAACTTTTTCAAACCCCGATGAGCACAATTACCTTTCCAGGAATAATCACAAATGAGCAGTTTGAAAATGCAACCGAACTGTGGAAGCAGGCAGTCAACAGTTCCAGCGCGAGTGCTCTGCAAGAGAGCTTCACCGCCGGCGGTCAGCTGCTGGCCTCGGTGAAGTTGCCCGCCGCGCAGCTTATCAGTTTAGTATCTACCGTCGGGTTGTATCGAATTAAGGTCAAGTTCGGCCTGCTCACCGACGATACCACGGGCCAGCTGCACTTCGCGGTTATTCTGTATGCGGCCAATACCCGCGACGAGCGCATTTCGTCGTACTACACCAACGCCACGTACTGGGGCGCAGCCACGCCGCCGGCGCCGCCCACGGCGGAAGTGCCCAGCTCCCTGGCGCAGGTGTGGCTCAACAACTGGCAGGAAGTGACGCAGCTCTCGGCCGATATGTTCATGACTCCGCTCGGCGCGCTCGAAGGCTACACCTTCGAGGCCGAGGACTTCATCCGGCCATTGGCCCACCTGCAGCCGGGCGTGGAGTCGTCGCTGCTGGTGCGCTTCGGCCTGCACCAGTATTACCAGCCCACCCCGGACGGCACCGACGTAGCCGTGCGCACCTTCGGCTTGGTGCTGCAGCTCAGCAGCGCGACCCAGCCCACCGAGCCTATGTTCGACATTTCCATGCCTTGCCCTTACACGTGCTAATCAGCCGGCCCGCCCGGGCTGGATCCACCGCTTTTTAGGCAACGCATGATAGCAGGCGCGCTCCTGGGTTCTATTCAACTGCAGATCATGAAAGCGTCGGTAGCCCCGGTCGTACTGGCCGGGGCTATTGGGCTGCTACGGTGGCGGCAGTTGCCGCGCACGCTGCGGTACTTGGTGGCGCTGACCTGGCTCACGCTGCTGACCGAAGCCGTGTCGCGCCTGCTCTGGTGGCAGCACCGGCCCAACTTGTTTTTGCAGCCCATCTTCGCCGTCGGCGAGTTTGGCTTGCTGGTGCTGCTCTACCGGCAGGAGCTGCGCTCGGCGGCTTTTGCCCGGGTGGCCCCGTGGCTGGTGGGCGGATTCAGCCTGTATATTCTAACGGCCAGTTTCCTGACCGCCGACCTGGCTTCGTTGGGCTCCACGCTGCGGGTGGTGGAAAGCGTGATGGTGCTGGGCATCCTCGGGCTCTACTTCCGCAAGCTGCTCAACGAGCTAACGGTGGAGCACCTGGAGCGCGAGCCGATGTTCTGGGTGTCGCTGGGCCTGCTGCTCTACTTCCTCGGCGACGTGCACATCTTCCTGTTCAGCAACTTCCTGTTTCTGAACTACTCCAAGGAATTCAATCTCACCGTGTGGGCCATTCACGCGGTGCTCTACATGGTGCTCTACTGCTGCATTTCCCTGGCCCTATGGCTGCCCCGGAAGAAGTAACCTTCAGCTGGCTGCTGCTGAGCGCGGTGGTGCTGATGCTGCTGCTGGGCGCGGGGCTGGTGGGCTTCTTGGTGGTGTACCAGAAGCGCCTGCTGCGCCAGCAAAAGCACCTGCGCGCCACCGAAGTGGCTTACCAGCAACAGCTGCTGGCCGCCACCATCGAGGCACAGGAGCACGAGCGGGAGCGAATCGGGCGCGACCTGCACGACGGCATCGGCTCCACCATTGCCACGGCCAAGCTGCTGGTGCACCGGCTGGAGCAGATGGCCCCGGTCGAACACACCGAGCTGTTTGCCATGGTCACCGACATCCTGAGCACGGCGGTGCAGGATACCCGGCGCATTTCCCACAACCTCTACCCCGCCGTACTGACCCACTTTGGCCTCGCCGAAGCCTTGCGCCACCTGGCCAAGGTCAGCGACGAGGCGGGCCCGCTCCGGGTGCAGCTCACGCTGGACTACGCCGGCCTGCTGCCCGTGCAGCAGGAGCTGGCGCTGTACCGCATCTGCCAGGAGCTGGTCAACAACGCTATGAAACACGCCCGGGGCGCTTCGCTGCTCACGGTGAGCCTGCAGCCGCAGGGCTCCACGCTCACGCTCACCGTCGCCGACGACGGCTGCGGCTTCGACCGCGCCACGCTGCCCAGCGGCGGGGCCGGCCTGCGCAGCATCGACGCGCGCGTGCGCATGCTCGGCGCCCGCCTGCTCAGCCAGTCGGCCCCGCAGCAGGGCACCCGGATTAGCATCGAGATTCCCACTGCCTCCGCCTCCCTACCCCATGCCCAACATTGATTTCCCGGTTCAAATTGCGCTGCTCGACGACCACAAACTGTTCCGCCAGGGCATTGCCTTCATCCTGAAAACCCTGCCCTACGTGGAATCGGTGGTCGACACCGACACGCTGCCCGAGCTGCAGGCGGCCTTCCGTCAGCGCCTGCCCGACGTGCTGCTGCTCGATCTGCAGATGCCCGGCATCGACGGGCCCGAGGTGGCCCAGCGCCTGCTGCAGGAATACCCCGACCTGAAAATCATCGTGCTGTCGATGTTTTCGGCCGACAAGTTCATCACCCAGATGATCAAGCTCGGCGCCCGCAGCTACCTGCCCAAGGACGTGGACCAGCAGCAGCTGCGCCGCGCCATCGAGGAGGTGCTCACCACCGGCTACCACTTCACCGACCAAGTATCCCGGGCCCTGATGCTGAGCGTGCAGCAGCCCGCCCGCCCCGCCGCCGAGCCCGCCGTACGCAAGGACATCGTGCAGCTCACCCCGCGCGAAAAGGAAATCCTGCAGCTGATCTGCGAGGGCCACACCGCCGCCGAAATTGCCGAGCGCCTGTTCATCAGCCGCCGCACCGTGGAGGGCCACCGCCAAAACCTGCTGGAGAAAACCCAGGCCCCTAACGCCGCCGGGCTGGTGCAGTACGCCGCCAAGCACGGCCTGATGGAGAAGAGCTAGCGGCTGATACAGACCCGAACTAGGACCGTCATGTCGAGCGAAGTCGAGACATCTCGCGTGCTGACGTGGGATAGTAGAATCATGTTCAACGAGCAGATTACTATCCAGCGAGATGTCTCGACAAGCTCGACATGAGGTTCTGGTTGGCTGTTCATCGAAGCGGTTGAGCTGCTTCGACTGCGTGGACGCCAAAGCAGGCAGGGCGGCCTTTTGACAAACGCCCACCCAACTCACGCCTTGGCCTTGCGGCTGGCGGCGGGCTTTTTCGGGGCGGCGCGCTTGAGCTGCAGACGCTGGGCCTTGTCGCCCAGGGGCAGCACCACCACCGGGCCTTTCTGGCGCAGCCAGTCGGTGGTGAGCGTCGAGCCGTCGGCAAACTGCGCCTCGTACTGCACCTCGAAGTTCTCGGCCGCGTCCTTGCTCCAGGCCGTGCTGAAGGTGTGGGCCACGGCGTTGGTGTAGGTCCACTTGGGGAGCACCGCGCCGTTGTAGCGCACCTGCAGGGCCACACGGTTGACTTGCGCGAAGTCCGCGTCGAGGCTGATGGCCGTCTGGAACTTGCGCTGCGTGGTGGTCTGGGCGAAGAAGCGCTGGTCCTTGGTCGGGTTCTGGAAGCCCAGGCTGGTGAGCGTGGGCAGGCCGCCGTGGGGCTCGATAAACCAGTTCACGTTCTGGTTTAGCTCGTAGGTGTTCGAGAAGCTCTGCACCGAGCTGACCTCAAAGTTGCCCACGTCGTCGGGCGACACCTGCTTGACCTGCTCGATGATGGCCTGCGTGGCCAAGAACTCGGCCGTCTGCTCGGCCCAGGCGCGGGCCGCGTCGAGCATTTCCTGGGTAATGCCGTTGCCGGGCTGGTCGGGCACCAGGATGATGTTGGTGCTCTGCGAATTGTGGAACGACTCGGACACGGCCACCACGATGCGCTTTTCGTTGCCCCACACGCTGGCAATGGCGTTGTACACGTCTTCCAGTACTTCGGCAATGTCGCCCACGAACTTGATGACGCCCTGCGCCACCCATTCCAGCCAGTGCTCCACGTCCTGCAGGAATTCCCAGATCAGGTTCTTCACCGCGTCGTAGATGATGCCCGGAATGTCCTTGAGCTGCTGCACCGTCACGTTCAGGTCGACGCCCGGGATGGTGAATTTCACGTCGCCGAACTCGAATTTGGTTTCCTGCAGGCGCAGGTAGGCGCCCTTGGTGTTGGCCCCGAAGGCCAGGTCCACGTCCACGTTCACCGTCAGCGGCAGGGTGCCCAGCTTCACGTTGAACAGCTCGAAGTCGGGGTCGTTGATGTGCACGCCGCCGCGGATGGCGAAGTCGAAGCCGGTGTTGCTGTTCAGGGTGGTTTTCACCGCCAGGTTGGCGCCCAGCTGCTCGTCGCCGGTTTGCATCAGGAAGTCGAGCAGCAAGCCCGCGGACGACACGTCGATGGTGGTGGCCACTTCCAGGCCCAGCAGCACGGCGCGGCCGTCGAGGTAGAAGTGCGCGGGCTTGGTTTCCGTCTGGTGGGTTTTCGGGTCCGTCACCTGCACCGGGTAGGTCGACATGCTGAAGTACGGCCCGCGCGAGCGGTCCTCGTTGCCGGTCAGCTCCAGGTAGTTCGGGATGAGCACGATGGGGTCGACCAAGCGGGCTTCGGCGGCGAAGCCCTTGTTGGGCACGATTTCCAGCTTCACGGCTAGGTGCACCATGAAGAAGTCGAGCTGCCCGGCCAGCAGCACGCCCGCGTTGAAGGTGAGGCCCGAGCTGGGCGGGCCCAGCACCACGCTGCCCCCGCCGGGCGGCATGCAGTAGTAGAACTGCGGCTCCAGCGCCACGCGGATGCGCCCGTCGTGCTCGGTGTGCAGCTCGTAGTGGGTGATGACGTTGCTGCTCGGGAAGTCGGTGATAAACCACACGCCGGGCTCGTGCAGGGCCGTTTCGCCCACCACCAGCAGAGAGCTGAGCAGCGAGAAGTCGTACTTGGTCGACTTGGTGGCCGCGTTGAAGGCGTCGTTGATGCCCTTGAAGTCCTTGGCGTTGAGGGCCGCGGCGGCCGTGGCCGGCAGGTAGAAAGTATCGGTGCCGCTCACGCCCACTTCGGCCAGCAGTTCGTCGAGCCAGACCGGGGGCTTGTCCTCGCCCTCGGTGATGACGCCCACCACCGTGTCGGCAATCTGCTTGAGCGTCACGTCGCTGATGGAGCCGGCAAACAGGCTCTTGGCCGGGTCGCCCGAGTCGAAGAAGAAGGCAATGGACGAGTCGTAGGTGGTGCCGTAGGCCGAGAGGTCAATCTGCGCCGCGAAGCCCAGGCTCGGAATGCCCTCGAAGTCGATGCCGACCACCACGACCATGTTCGAGAGGGTCACCGGCCCGAAGGTGATGCTGCCCAGCATCGACGCGCTCAGGAAGGCAGCGTTCGGGGTGAGCACGAAGCCCACGCCGGCGGTGAGGCAGTCGTTTTTGTTGGCCGCGGTGCACGAGGTCAGCTCCGTCGTCGAGCCGTTGCCGTCGGTGACGAGCGTGCTGATGAGGCCTTCGAGGTAGAACTGCGGCTCCCCGGCCTCCATGCGCGCCCCGATGACGCCGGCCAGCGTAGTGGTCTTGTTGATGTTGCCCGCGATGCGCGCCTGCGCAAACGCATTCTTGGTCGGGTCCAGGCCGATGAACACGGTCAGGTCGAAGTCCAGCTCCACGCTCAGGCCCAGCAGCTGGGGCACCAGCGCCAGGTTGGGCCGCTGCTCGATGTCGAGCGACATGCTGCCGTAGAAGTAGAAGCCGGCCTTTACCGGCCCGGCCCAGGCCGGCACCTTGATGCTCGTCTGGCCCGCGCCGCCGCGGAAGCTGTTGGTGGCCGGAAACTGGAAGTGCTGCTGCATGTCGGCCGAGGTAAACACGAACACCAGGTCGTTGACCCGGAACATGGTGTCCATGCCCGAGAGCATGCTCAAGGACTCGAAAGCCGCAATTTTGGGTGCGTGCAGCTGCAGGCCGGCGGCAAAGGCCCAGTCGGCGCTGTTGCTCTGCTTGGCCACTTCCAGCACGATGTTGCCGAAGGAGGGCTGGGCCAGCACGGCGAAGGTGTAGTTGGCCGCCGACCCGCTGCCCTGCCGCTCCACGTACAGGCTGGTTTGCGGAAAGTCGATGACGGGCAGCCAGTCAGGCAGCTCCCAGCTGGCGGGCAAGAGGCCCTCGGCTATCTGCTTCACGCTCACCTCGAACTCCGGAATCAGGGCCGTGACCTTGAAGTTGCCGGGCGTCTGGTACTGAAAGTCGGTCTGGATGCCGAACAGCTTCATGCCGCCGATGAGGCCGCCGCCCGCCCCGCCGTCGGGGCCGCTGTCGTTTTCGATGTGCAGGTTGGCGTAGAGCACCTCGAACACCGACTGGCCGCCAAACTCGAACACCAGCGGATGGGCCGGGTCGAGGCCGGCGTAGAAGGCGTAGTGGTTTTTGGGCTGTTGGAAGCGGAAATCCACGCCCAGCTGGTTCAGGGTGATGTCGGGCAGGTTGACGGCCGTGGGCAGGTACTTGTTCACCAGCTCGCCCACCGGCAGGGTCAGCGGCGTGTTCGGCGCCAGCCCAGCCTGCACCTGGTACATGGCCGGGCGCTGGGCCGCGAAGGTGGCCGCGGCCCGCACGTTCATGTCGATGGGCGCCCCGGCCGTGGGCAGCTCCAGTTGCCCGCCCACCGCCAGGGCAATCAGACGGGAGGTCGAGTCAAAGGGGTTTTGCACGCGGGCCGTCACCGTCACGCCGTGCACCGTGGCCAAGTCGCCCAGGTCCCAGCCCGGCGCGTCCTTGGGCATGCCGATTTCCAGGGCCACCAGCACCGGCTGCAGGGAGCTGATGCCGATGCCCACGCTGAGGGTTTTCAGCTCCAGGTTGCTGCTCTGCTGGTAGGTATCGGGCAGGGACTCGTAGAGGTCGTTGGCGCCGATGAGCCGCTGAAACTCCTGGGCAAAGTCCGTGGGCGAGGGCAGCGCAATGCCCGTGAAGCGCCCGGTCAGCGACAAAATACCCTGAGGCGCGGGGGTGAGCAGGGTGTAGAGCTCCAGCCCCTTGTTCAGGCCGAAGTCGAAGCGGGTGCCGAGCAGCAGGCCCACTTCGTTGTAGACCTCGTCGAGGCGGCACACCAGCTGGATTTCGACGTGGTTCTGCAGCAGCGGAATGTAGCTTTCCAGCGTTTTCTGAAAGCCCAGGGTGAGCCGCATGGTGGGCACGCCCTCAAACAGCGTGAGCGGCCCCACCGCCGTGGTGTTGACGAACTGCCCGAGCACCCGCATCAGGTTGCCGAGCGTGGGGCTCAGGCTGGCCGGCACCACGCGCCCGTAGAAGTTCTGCCCCTTCACGAACGAGCCGTTTTCCAGCGTCGTGTCAACGCAGTCGACCGAGGCAAAGGCGTACAGCGGCACGTTGCCTTCTTCGATGCCCACTTCGTCGAACACGGTGCCCTGCAGCTCGGGCCAGGCAGTGGTGAAGTTCCAGCCCAGCTCCAGGTACTCCTTGAGCAGCAGTTGGGCGGCGCCGGCCTGGTCGAGGAAGAACACCATCGTCAGGCCCACGGCGGTGCGCTCGTTGAAGTCGGCGGCCACCCCGCTCACCGTCACGGTGCCGGCCTGCGCGTCGGCCACGGGCGGCTGGGCGGCGGTGAGCGTCCAGGCGGTCTGGTGCACCACCGCGGTGAGCAGGTCCGTCAGGGCGGGCGAGTCGTAGGGCGCCGGCAAGAAGGCGAAAAGCTGCGCCTGGGCGTCGTACTGCCCGGTCACGGTGGCTTGCAGGGTCGAAAAATCCATGTCGGGGGAGGAAATCAGAAGGGAAAGGAAACGGGGCCGCCGGGCTTAGTAATTCACCGTGACCATCAGGGGCATGTAGGCGCTGACCAGCGCGCGGTAAGGCGGGAAGGCGTCTTCCAGCTTGGCGTAGCTGCCGTCGGGCTGGGCCGTCATCAGGTCGTCGTTGTCGGTATCCTCCTCGTCCTGCACGTTGGCAATGACGGCCTGCAGCGCGCTCAGGGCCGGGCCCAGCGGCGCCGTGTGCCACTGCCAATCTTCTTGCTGGCTGTTGTAAGTGAAGGAGCCGAACACGCCCTCGAACACGTTCAGCACTTTGGCGTTGCTGACGCTGACGCCGTTGGCGGCTTTGCGGAAGAAGAAGTTGTCGGCCGTTTGCACTAGGGCCTGCTCCATGGTCATGGCCACCTCGGCGTTGTCGGCCAGGCGGTTGGGCTGCCGGGCCAGCAGTTGGGTGTAGGGCCCGCTCGCGCCGGCCAGCGGCCCGAAGGCCACGGCGCCGTTGGAGTCCGGCGTGTTCACGTCGTCGTCGAGCGGCACGTTGAAGGTGCCCATCAGCAGGCAGCCGTTGCCCTGGTTGAAGGCCGCCAGCTGCGCCAGGTTGAGGCAGGCCATGCGGATGAGCAGGGCCTGGTACTCGCTCCACTCGGGGGCGTGAAAGATGGCTACCGGCAGAAATTTCGAGGCGCCCAGCAGCTCGAAGTAGGCCAGGAAGGGCGGCATGTCGGTCGACTGCCCGTCGAGGCGCGGAAAGCCGTAGCGCTCCTTCGGCTCGTCGGGCAGCGGGTACACCGACTGGAAGTAGTCGGTCAGACTGGTTTTGGCCGGCTGCAGCTTTTCGCTGTTCCACACGAAGCTGTACTGCTCGTTGCGGCTCAGGCCCAGCTGCGGGCTGGCCTGCTCGCGCCACTTGTTGGGTTTCTGGGCGCGGTTGTTCAGCTCGTTGATGAGCGTCGTGCCGAAGGGCGCCGCCAGGTTGTCGAAGATGCCGCAAAAGCCGATCAGGTCGGCCCCGCTGCGCTCGATGACCGTGGCCACAAACTGCACGTACTGCAGGCCGCTCGACAGCGCTTCTTTCTGGCGAAAACCGCCCAGGTTCCAGGTAATGATGTTTGCCTGCGCCATGATGCACTAGCTTGGGAAAGAGAGAAGAAACGGGGGCGGCTAGCTGATTTGCAGCAGCGTGGCGGTGTGGTCCGACATGCGCCGGGCCAGGCCCGCGGCCAGGGCGCCCGGGCCCGAATCGAGGGTGGCGGTACTGGCCACCGGCACCGGCACGATGAGCCCCGGCGGCACGGCCAGGCCCGTCACGTCGGAGTACCAGTAGTCGTAGAGGCTTCCGCTGTAGGTGGTGCCCACGCCCGCGGCGCCGGCCGGGTAGCTGCCGCCCGGCGCGCTGGTCGAGTAGGCCGTGTAGCCCCCGCGCGGCGAAATGGGCGCCACGTTGAAGTCGCCGCCGATGTAGCGGGCCACCGGCGCGGGCGCCACCGCCGGCAGCGTCCCGATGCCCTGGCCCATCATGGCCATCATGCCGCCCAGCTGCCCGGCCACGATGGTGCGGTTGGCCAGAAACGTGTAGAGGTTGTGCAGGAAGCCCACGGCGATGTTGCCGGCCGGCGTCGTCACCACGCAGTACACCAGCCCGCGGAAGTCGGCCGAGGCCGTGGGCGGCAGGCGCAGGTTGTTGAGGGCGGCGGCCGTGGCGGCGCGCTGGTGCAGCAGCTGCACGCCGCCGCGGCCCGTTTGAAACAAAATGCGGCCCACCGTTACCAGCGGGTAGTTGGTGTTGCGGGCCAGGTAGATGTACTCCGGGCCGTGGGCCAGCGCCGTGATGCCGCAGGCCACGTTGCCGATGGGCACCAGCGCCGGCGCCGGCCCGGCCACCATGCCGCCCAGCACCTCGCAGGAGGTGGCCAGCGCCGCGCGCGACGAGCGGTTGTTGGTAATTTCGGTGAAGCCCGCCACTGCAATGGCCGGCAGCGGCGCGGGCAAGCCCCCGTTGATGATGGCGAAGCCGCCAAAGGGCGAGTTGTACGCGTCGCGCCGGGGCCGGGAGCCGCCGCCGTAGCGCCGCATGTTCTGGTGGAAGAGGAAAGACATACCTAGCCGCGTGAGAAGTAGAAAAGCCGGATGAGCCGCGCTGCCGCGGAGCCTAGGAGCGCACCCACTTGAAAGTGCGCTGGTAGGTGTAGGCCGCTTGCGCGTCGAACTGCACCTGGGCGGTGATGGCGCCGAGCCGGGCCCACACCGTGAGGCGGTACACCACCTCCACCACGCCCGCCGTGGCGTCGCCGCCGAAGTAGGCCTTGAAGAGGTTCACGGCCGAGGGCAGCATGTTGCTGATGTTGAACACGGCCGTCTGGCTGCCGCTCAACGAGGGCGTGGTTTGCACCGTGCCGCTGACGGTGCCGTCCGCGTCGGCGTAGTGCAGCGTGGCCTGGCTGGGGCTGACGCCCTCCTGCACCACGTCGATGAAAGGCATGGCCTGGTAGGTGGGCGCGGCCACGCCCTGCTGCTTGAGCTGGGCCTGCACCCCGCGGATAACCTCGGGCGGCACCACCAGCATGGTCGTGAGCTGGCACTGGGCCGAAATCAGCTGCTTGGCCGTATCGAGGTACTCGGTGAGGCGAAACTGCGGCACGCTGCTCTGCACGGCCAGCGTGGGCACCGGCACGATGTAGAAGATGTTGCTGTCGTCCTGGTCCTGAAAATAGGTCCAGTTGGCGCCGGCCAAGGGGTAGGTACCTTGGCTGGCGGCATTGAGGATACCGGCCATGTCGGGGGCGTTAGGAAAGAGACTGGAAATAGCGGCGGCGCAGTTCGCGGGCCAGCCCGAGCACCGGCGCCGTCCACACGATGTCGCCGCTCACGTCGGAGCAGAGCGGGGCCGGGATTTCGGGGCCGGTGGCGGCGGCCAGCTGGGGCAAGCCGGCCACGGCGGCCAGGGCGGGCTGCAGCTCGTCGGCGCCGGCGGCCACGGCGTGGCGCAGGGCGTGCAGCCACTCGCCGGGGTGCGGGTAGTAGGGCGTGAAGTGCTGCACCTGCTGCGGGTGCCGGGCCAGCAGGTGCGCCGCGGTGTTGATCATGGTGCAGGCTTCGGCGTAGCCGGGGGCGGCTTTCAGCCCGGCGCGGGCCAGCAGGGCCACCGCGTTGGTATTCACGCAGCAGTCGATGGGATTGGGCGCGTCGGCAGTGGTAAACCAGGTCAGGAACACGCCCTCGGGCTGCCACTCGTGGCGCAGGTGGTGGCGCAGCGCCCCGGTGGCGCGGTGGGGCTGCAGGTAGTTATCGGCAATGTATTCCAGCGCCTCGGCCGGCCAGTGCCCGGCCCGCACCAGCTCCAGCCCGATGACGCAGGTGTCGTCGGCGTCGGCGTAGAGGGCCGTGCGCAGCCAGAACGGCGGGTACTGCGGGGGCCAGAAGGCGAAGCAGTACGGGTAAATCTGCGGGTAAGCGCTGCGCAGCAGAAAGGCCGTGGCCAGGCGCCGGGCCTCGTCCAGCTCGGGGTGGGTAGGCAGGCCGGCCAGCTCGCGCAGCACCAGGCCGCTCACGAAGCAGTTGCGGTCCTCCACCTCGCCGTAGCTGGTGCGCACCGTGGACAGGAAGGCTCCGCCCGGCGACATCTGCCGGCGAATGGCCGTAATCAGCGCCTCATTCATAGTCCGCAGCCGCCGGCGGGCGCAGGCCGATGTGGGCAATGGCCGGGGTACCCGCCCCCACCGTCACGCCGAACATGCCGTGGTGGTGCCAGGGTCCGGCGTGCGTGAGCGTGGGCTGGCTCAGCTCCAGGTAGTGGCCCATGTCGCAGCCGCGCCGCTCGAAGTAGCGGGCCAGCTTGCGTCGGGCGTTAGCGTCGGAGCCAAAGAGTGTGTCGGCGAAGGTGTAAAAGGAAAACATGCGCGGCGCGGCCTCGGCGGCCGGCACGGTGTAGCTGAAGCCGAACACCGGCCCGGGCAGTTGCTGGTGCATGGGCCGGCCGTAGGCCTCCTGGAAGGCGTCGGCCACCACTTTATGGCTGCCGTCGAGCCCTTGCGGGTGCATCAGCGCGGGCAGCTCCCAGGGCTTGAGGCCTTCGACGCGGAAGTAGAATTCCAGCTCGCCGGTGGCCGGGTACCAGCCAATCATCTGCACGGTGATGGGGCGGCCCGCCACGCCCACCGGGCGGCGCAGGCGGGGGTTCAGGTAAGCCAGGGCCGCGGCCTGCCCGGCCGGCGGCACCTCAGCGTAAATTTTGTAGCTCGACTCGCGAGCCGAGTGACGCACGCCCACCCAAGCCCCGTAGCGCAGCCCGCCGGGCGCCTGCACCTGCGCCAGCACCGCCCGCAACGGGTCATCGGCCAGGGAGCGGCCCAGCAGCGGCTCCACCACGGCGCAGGCCTGGGCCAGGCGCGCGGCGGGGTTGTCGCGGGCCGGGGCTACTTCCAGGGTGTAGCGGATGCTGTCGTTGAGCGTGGTGCAGGTGAATTCCAGGGGGTAGCCGCCGTCGGTGAGCAGGCTGGCGCCCCAACGGGCGGGGTCGGCCGTATCGGTCAGCAGCGGCTGCAGCAGGTGCGGCAGGGCGGCGTCGAGGCGGGGCGCGGCGGCCGGAAAGTGACGGCGCGCCACTTCCAGGCCCCGTAAGGCGGGGGCAGCAAGGGTACGAGACATGCGAGAAAAGGGCGCGACGGGTGAGGAAAGCGCCGGCGCGGGGGCCGGCCGTGGGCGCCCCGGCCGCCCGGCTGCCGCAGCAGCCGGCGCGGGCCGGGGCGCCGCCGGGGTGGGTTAGGCCTCCACGTCGGCCGCGCGGGCGGCGCGGGCGGCGGGCGCCGCGGGGGCTTCGGCGGCCGATTTGGGCAGCGTCAGCTGGGTGCCCTGCACGGTGCCGGCGGCCGTTTTGGTGCCGCCGTTGTACACGTAGTCGGCTTCCCAGTCGAATTCCAGGCCCGTGTAGCCCACCGGCAGGTTCGGCACCTGGAAATAGGCCGAGTACGACTTCTGCTGCACCGCGTCCAGGCCGATGGCCTGCTGGTCGATGCTGTCTTCGTAAGTGGTTTTGGTGCCGGCTTTGGCCGTGCCCGGCTCCGTGTACCGCACCGCCGTGATGCGCACGTTGATCAGGTTCAGCTCGTTCCAGTCCACAATGGTCGGGTCGGCCCCGATCATCACAAAGGTCTGGGTGGCCGTTAGCACGAAGAAGGTGGCGTTCTGCGGGTTGAAGTTGAAGGGCCCGATGTTGATCTGCTTCATCTTCTTGGTCAGCACCGAGGCCGTAATCTGCAGCGGGGCCAGCTTGGAGTTGGCAAACAGGTTCACGTCCTGCTCGCTCGGGTCCGGGTCGTCCTCCACGGCCAGGCCGCGGGCGGCCACGCCGTTGGTCTTGGCCTGGGGCTGGTCGACGGGCGCGGCGTAGCGGGCGGTTTGCACTTCCCACTGCGGCGCGCCCAGCTCGCCGGCCGCAAAGTCGGTGGCGCTGGCCAGCGGGGCCGTGGCGAGCAGGTTGTCGAAGTCATCGGCCACGCCGCGGGCGGCCCCACCGCCGGTTTTGGGCGCCGGGAAGACGAGCTGAATCGGGCTCTTGGCCGTGGGCCGGGGCAGCTTTTCGCTGGCCGGGATGTTCGGGAAGTACGGATCCTCGGTGTAGTAGATGTTCACGCGGGCCTTGTACACGCCCGTCATGTCCACCACCACCGACACCGACTGCGCGAGGTCGGGCTCGGCCAGGCGCACCCACTGCCCGTTCTGCGACTTGGCGTCGGAGGTGTAGGGGTTGGCCTTGGCCTCGGGCTTGAAGATGTAGGTGATGGTGTAGGTGTAGTCCGTCTCGATGGGCGCCGCCGTCAGGCTCGACACCACGTGCGAGGTGTTTTCCGCGTCGAGGGTGAAGGGCAGCAGCACCGGCGGGGCCTGCGGAATGTCGAACACGAAGTTGACGATGAGCTTGTCGACCAGCGAAGCCGATTCGCTGTTGCCGAAGAAGATGCTCGCGTCGAAGGTCACGTTCAGAATGCCGATGTCGGCCAGCGTGATGGTGTAGTTCGTCGCGTCGATGTCCTCGGCGGTGCCCGTCACCGTGGGCTGGGCGGAGTCCTCGTACACCGCGCTGTACTCCAGCGTGTACACGCCACCGGCCAGCTCGTCCCAGTCGGCCTCCCAGGTGTAGGGCGTGTTGTCGGTGAAGGTGTGGGTGCGGTCGGCCTTGTCGTTGAGCGTGGGGTACTTGATGGTGACTTCCAGGCGCTTGAGCTTCTGCTTGTCGCTCATGTACACGCTGTCCTTGTCGGGCTCGATGCTCGGGTTGAGCGACTGTTCGCTGCCCACGAAGTTGCACTTGGGCGTCACCTGCGTCACAAATTTGCGCTTGTCCACCACGGGTTCCAAGGATTCAATCTGCGCCACGGTCAGGCCCAGATCGGCAAAGCTGGGCAGCACCGTCTGGGGCATGAGCCGCCACAGAATGGTTTGATTCTCTTCGTACGTTTCCTTGAACGAAGATATCTGCGAGGCGCTGAACGACTGCGTGCCCCCGGCGCTGTTTTGCAGGGCCAGGGCCGCCTTCACGGCATCGGCCACCCGCGCTTCCACCACCGACTGCCCCCAGGCGCGCAGGCTCTGCATCAGCGCCTCGGGCACGTTGGGGTTGATTTTGTCGACCACAATCTTGGCCGCGTTCGAGGCCGTGAGCTGCTTGCTGATGTCGTAGGTGTAGGTCGACGACGAGGCCCAGTGCGTGTGCTCGTGCGAGGTCACCTGGTACTGCAGGGCAATGCTGGAGTCGAACGACACGGCCACTTTCACGGCGGGCATCAGCGAGGGCACCTGAATGGCGTACTGCACCTCGAAGGGGCTGCCGCCCTGCTTGCCGAGCACCTGCTTGAAGGTCTTCATCTGGTCCGCGTCGAGCGGCAGCTGGAAGATGGCGCCGTTGCTGCCGAAGTCGGTGCCGGCGGCCTGCATGCCGGTGGTGCCGCCCTGCCCGTCCGGGTAGGTTAGGTTCACGATGGTGCCCGGCTGGAAGGGCAGGGTCAGGAAGCGCGGCTTCACGCCGTAGCGCCCCTCGATGTCCTGGCGCACGGCCTGCACGGCCGCGTCGGGCACGCTCAGCTGCAGCTGCAGGGTGCAGTAGCCGGCGCCGTTGAGGCTGCCCTCGGTTTTGTATTCGACGAGCTGAATGCTGGGCAGCGCCCCGTTCATCACCCACACCGGCTGGGGCGTGATGTAGAAGATGGTTTGGTCGGCCGTGTCGCCGTGGTATTCCCAAGTGGCGGAGCCGAGCGGTACGGTACCCCGTTTGAGGAGGTCGAGCATGATGCGGAAGGGGTTAAGGAGGTGACGAAATGGGCAGCCGGACGCCGTAGCAACCGGCCGGCGGCGGGCGGCGCGGGAGCCGACCAGCAGGCGCCGGCCGACCCGCAGCGGGCCAAACCGATAGGGCGAAATAAGGCCCCTGCTGCCCCGTCCATCAGCGTAAATTCACCGGATTTGCGACCCGCGTAGTTTTACCCAGGCACCCGTACTTCTACGTCACCCGTTTGTCCCAAAATGGCCCATGCCGCCTCTGTCGGGCCCATTCTCCCCGCCATCAAGTCCAAAAACAAGCCGGCCGCAGCCGAGCAAATTGCTCGCCTGCGGCCGGCTTGTTGACGTTCGTACGGGCGCTACCCGCGCCGCAGCGCGAACTTTCAGTTCGCGTACCCAGCACGGTTAGCGTTGCCTCGGCCAGGTGTTCTGCCACCACCGCCCATGATGCGCGAAGCGTTGCTTCGCGCTACAGCAGCGGCCCGAGCAGGGCGGCCACGCCCTCCAGCGCCCCCACGTAGTGCACCACCGGGTCGAAGAGGCTGCCGGAGGAGACTTCCACCTCGCCCCCACCGGCGGGAATGAAAAGGCGCAGGCTGCCGCGGGCGCTCATGCGCACCAGCAATTCGCCGTGCAGGTACCGGGTGCCGCTGGGAATCCAGTCGGCGGGAAAAAAGCCAGCCAGGGCCAGTTCTTCTCTACTCATGCGAAAAAAGCGAAGGGAAGCCCGGACGGGCTTCCCTTCGGAAAAGGTAATCAGATCAGAGGTTTACCGGGGCCGCTTCCCAGCCCCCGCCGAGGGCGCGGTACAGGTCGATGAGCAGGCTGAACTGCTCGCGGCGCAGTTGGGCGGCTTCCAGCTCGGCGTCGAGCACGTTGCGCTGGGCCGTGATGACCTCGAGGTAGTCGGCGCGGTTGGCGCGGTACAGGTCGCCGGCGGCTTCCACGGCCTGGGTTAGCGCGGCGGCTTCCTGCTGCTTCAGGGCGTAGGCGCGGCGGTAGTGCGCGAGGCCGCGCAGGTTGGTGTGCACCTCGCGGAAGCCGGTTTGCAGGGCCTTCTGGTAGGCAAAGAAGGCTTCCTGGTCGGCGGCGGTGGCGCGCTGGTAGTCGGCCTTGATGAGGCTGCGGTTGAGCACCGGGGCCGTCAGCCCGCCGAGCACGCCCAGGGCAATGGACTCGGGCCGGAAAAGCAGGGCGCCGCTGTAGGCGTTCAGGCCCAGGTAAGGCGTGATGGTGAGCGAGGGCAGAAACGCGGCCCGGGCGGCCGACACGTCGGCGTGGGCGGCGGCCAGCTCCAGCTCGGCCTGGCGCACGTCGGGGCGGCGCAGCAGGGCGCGGGCAGGCAGGCCGGCGGCCACGGTATCGGGCAGCGCCTGCTCACGGATGGGCGCCCCGCGGGCAATGCTGCGGGGGTAGCGGCCGAGCAGCTGGTTGAGCTGGTTTTCGCGCTCCACCACCCGCTGCAGGGCCTGCTGCTCCAGGCCGCGGGTGCGCAGCCACTGGGCCGTAAACTGCTGCACGGCCAGTTCGGTGGCGCGGCCGGCCCGCTTCTGCACCCGCACGATTTCCAGAGCCCGGGCTTGGTAGTCGGTGTTGCGGCGCAGCACGTCCAGCTCGTTGTCGAGGGCCAGCAGCTCGTAGTAGAGCGTGGCCACCTGGGCCACCACGGCCGTCGTGACGAGGTAGCGGCCCTGCTCCGAGGCCAGCACGCGGGTGATGGCGGCGCGGCGGCGGTGGCGCAGCTTGCCCCAGAGGTCGACTTCCCAGGAGCTGCGCAGCCCCAGGAAGAAGTCGGGCGTGTAGGGCGTGGGGATGCGCTGCCGCCGCTCGATGTTGGGCGAGAGGTTGGTGTCGAAGTTGCCGACGCCGTTCAGGGTGTAGTCGCCCCACTTGTCCACCCCGGCCGAGGCCACGCCGTTGACCGTGGGCAGCAGAGCGCCGCGGGCGGCGGTGAGGGCGGCGCGGGCCTGCTCCACCCGGCGCACGGCAATCTGCACGTCGAGGTTGTTGTGCAGGGCCGTGTCGATGAGGCCGACCAGCTGCCGGTCGTTGAAAAACTCGCGCCAGGGCTTGTCGGCAATGCTGGCCGAATCGGTGGGCGCGAGCGGGCCGAAGGCCGGTGGCAGGGCGGCGCTGACGCGCGGCGGCACCGGCTCGGTGACTTTGCAGCCGCCGAGCAAGCCAAGCGTGAGCAGCGCGGGCAGGATATAGCGAGGAAGGAAACGCATGGAAAAAGACGGTAGCACCGGCGTGCGCCCCCAGCGCAACGAAGCGGTGACGCGGGACGGTACCGGACTGATGGATAAGGATATCAGGCGGGCGGCGCGGCTTACGCGCCGCCGCGTCCCAACCCCAGCGGCTTGTCCGGCCGAACCAGAGGACGGCGCCAGCCAAACATCCCCGCCGCTGCGCGTGCTGGCGGTTCCCCAACCGTAACCCTCAGGCATAGGCAGCAAGAATGCTTGGCTGGCGTCGTCCTTCGGTCTGGCCGGACGAGCCGAATTAGGTGCGGGAGTCGGTTTAAGCATGTTTGGGTTCGAGGCGGCGCACCACGGCGGCCGTTTCCATTTCGTCCGCTTCGTCGTCCTCGGTGGCGGGCTTGCTCAGCGAGGCGAAAAGCACGTACAGCCCGGGGATGATGACTACCCCGAACAGCGTGCCGATGAGCATGCCGCCCGCCGCCGCCGTGCCGATGCTGCGGTTGCCCAGCGCGCCGGCGCCGGAGGCAATGCAGAGCGGAATCAGGCCGGCAATGAAGGCGAAGGACGTCATCAGGATGGGCCGCAGGCGCGACACCGCCCCTTCCACGGCCGCGTCGAGCACCGAGGCGCCCTGCTGCCGGCGCTGGTTGGCCACTTCGATGATGAGGATGGCGTTTTTACCCAAGAGGCCGATGAGCATGACCAGCGCCACCTGGGCGTAGATGTTGTTTTCCAGTCCCAGCAGCTTCAGCGAGAAAAAGGCCCCGAACACGCCCACCGGCAGGCTCAGCAGCACCGGCAGCGGCAGCAGGAAGCTTTCGTACTGGGCGGCCAGCAGCAGGTACACGAACACGATGACCATCAGGAACACGTACACCGCCTGGTTGCCCGACAGAATCTGCTCCCGCGTCATGCCCGACCACTCGTAGCTAAAGCCGCGCGGCAGCTCCTGCTTGGCCACCCGCTCGGCGGCGGCAATGGCTTCGCCGGAGCTAAAGCCGGGGGCCGCGTCGCCGTTGAGCATGGCCGAGGTGTACATGTTGTAGCGCGTGAGCTGCTCGGGGCCGTACACGCGCTCCATGGTGAGGAAAGTCGAGTACGGCACCATTTCGCCCCGGTCGTTCTTGACGTAGAGCTTGAGCACGTCCTCGGGGGCGGCGCGGTAGTTCGGGGCGGCCTGCACCATCACCTTGTACATCTGCCCGAAGCGGATGAAGTTGGAGGCGTAGTACGAGCCCAACAGGGTCTGCAGGGTGCTCATGGCGCGGTCCACGGTCACGCCGCGCTTGGCCGCCATTTCCTGGTCGACGTGGATCAAGTACTGCGGGAAGTTCGGGTCGAAGGTGGTGAAGGCAGCCCCGATTTCGGGCGTCTTGGCCAGGGCGGTGATGAACTTGTTGGTGGCGTTGGCGGTCTGCTGCAGGTCGCCGCGGCCGGTTTTGTCGAGAATGCGCAGCTCGAAGCCGCTGCTGTTGCCGAAGCCCGGCACGGTGGGCGGCGAGAAGAACTCGATGCGGGCGTCGCGGATGCCGGCCGTGCGCTTGCGCAGCTCGGCAATGAGGTCGTCCACCGATTCCTCGCGCTCATCCCAGCCTTTCAGGTTGATCATGCCCATGCCGTAGGAGGCGCCGGCCACTTCGTTGAGCAGGCTGTAGCCCGCCAGCGTGGTCACCGATTCCACCGGCTCCAGCTTGGCCGCCTGCCGCTGAATCTGGTCGAGCACCCGCTCGGTCCGCTCCACGGTAGCGCCGGCCGGGGCCGTCACGTTCACGTAAATCATGCCCTGGTCCTCGTTCGGAATAAAGCCCGAGGGCAGAATCAGGCTGATGCCCCAGGTGGCGAGGCTGAACACCACGAACAGCCCGATGGTCAGCCAGCGGCGCGGCGCGAGGCGGTAGAGCAGCCGCTCGTAGCCGCGGGCCAGCCGGTCGTAGAAGTGGTTGAAGCCGCCGAAGAAACGGGCCAGCAAACCGGGCTTTTTCGCCAGCGCGGCATCGGCTTCACCGGGCGCGTCGGCCGAGTCGCCTTCGATGGCGTGTACTGGCTTGAGCATCAGGGCGCACAGGGCCGGCGTCAGCGTGAGGGCGTTGATGCCCGAAATGACGATGGAAATGGCCAGCGTGAGCGAGAATTGGCGGTAGAACACGCCCACCGGGCCGCTCATAAAGGCCACCGGCACGAACACGGCCGTCATCACGAGGGTAATGGCCACGATGGCGCCGCCGATTTCCTGCATGGCGGCCAGCGTGGCCTTGCGCGCCGACAAGTGCTCCTCGTGCATCTTCACGTGCACGGCCTCCACCACCACGATGGCGTTGTCGACCACGATGCCGATGGCCAGCACCAGCGCGAAAAGCGTGAGCAGGTTGATCGAGAAGCCAAACATCTGCATAAAGGCCAGCGTGCCGATGAGCGCCACGGGCACGGCCAGGGCCGGAATCAGCGTGCTGCGCCAGTCCTGCAGGAACAGGTACACCACGATAAACACCAGCACAAAGGCCTCAAACAAGGTCCGCAGCACCTCGTGAATGGAGGCGTCGAGGAAGCGCGACACGTCGTAGCTGATGTTGTAAGTCATGCCCGGCGGGAAGGAGCTTTTCTGCAGCTCGGCCATGCGGGTTTTCACGTTCTCAATCACCTCGCGGGCGTTGGAGCCGGGGCGCTGCTTGAGCATGATGGCGGCCGAGGCGCGGCCGTCGGTTTTGGAGGCCATGCCGTAGCTCAGGGTGCCGAATTCGACCTCCGCCACGTCCTTGAGGCGCAGCACCGAGCCGTCCGAATTTGCCCGCACCACGATGTTCTTGTACTGCTCGGGCTCGAAGAGCTTGCCGGTGTAGCGCAGCACGTACTGCAGCATCTGGGCGGTGCGGCCGGAGCTTTCCCCGGTCTGCCCCGGCGCGGCTTCCACGTTCTGCGCCCGGATGGCGTCCACCACTTCGTCGGCCGATACATCATAGGCCAGCAGGCGGTCGGGCTTGAGCCACACGCGCATGGAGTACTCGCGGGAGCCCATGATTTCGGCCCGGCCCACGCCCTCGATGCGCTTGAGTTCCTGCAGGATGTTGATGTCGGCGAAGTTGTAGATGAACTCCTCGTCGGCCGAGGGGTCGGTGCTCATCACGTTCAGGTACAGCAGCATGCTGTTCACTTCCTTCTCCGTGGTCACACCGGCCTTGATGACCTCCTCCGGCATTTCGTCGATGATGGTGGTGACGCGGTTCTGCACGTTCACGGCCGCCAGATCGGGGTCGGTGCCCACTTCGAAGAACACCTGGATGGCCGTGATGCCGTTGTTCGAGGTTACCGTCGACATGTAGGTCATGCCCGGCACGCCGTTGATGGCGCGCTCCAGCGGGGTGGCCACGGCCTTGGCGCACACCTCGGCGTTGGCGCCGGTGTACTTGGCCGTTACCGTCACCGAGGGCGGCACAATTTCGGGAAACTGCGTAATGGGCAGCGAGAAAAACGCCAGCCCGCCCAGCAGCACGATGATCAGCGAAATCACCAGCGACAAGACGGGCCGTTTTATGAACAGTGCGAGCATACGGGTTTGGTTGTCGGCCGGCAGCGGTGCGTTGTCGGCGACGTGAAAGAAGTAGCCCCGCTAAACCCCACCCCCCGGCCCCCTCTCCTGGGGGAGAGGGGGAGCCTGACTACTCTGAAGGTGGAACGAGGTGGTCAGGCCGCACCCCGCTCCCGAAGGAGAGGGGCCGGGGGTGAGGTCCTGCGCCTGCCGGCGGCGCGGCGGATGCGGGCCCTGAGCCGATTTCCGTCCTTTCTCCCAAAAGAGAAGTTCGGCTCAGAAGCATCCGGCGCCGCGCGGCAGACGGACGCGCCGCCCGTTGAGAGTAAGACGGGCGCGTCGGGGAAAAGCCGTCAGCGGGCGTGCACGACGGCTACGGCGCCGCCCCCGCCGGTACGGGGCTGCGGCGCGGGGGCCAGCAGGCTGTCCATGCCGATGGCCTGCGGGTGAATGCGCATCCCGTCGCGGGCGTCCTGCACGCCTTCGTACACCACCCGGTCGCCGGCCTTCAGGCCCGATTCGACGAGGTAGAAGTGCGAAAGGCGGGTTTTGGGCACGAAGTGCGTCTGGTGCAAGCGGTTCTGCTTGTCCACCACGAACACGTAGTTTTTGTCCTGCAGCTCGAACACGGCTTTCTGCGGCAGCAGCAGCGCGTCGTCGACTTCGCTGGTGAGCTGCACGCGGCCGGTGGCCCCGTGCTTGAGCAGGCCGTTGGGGTTTTGGAAGCGCGCCCGAAAGGCAATGGAGCCGGTGTTGGCGTCAAACTCGCTTTCCACCGTCTCGATGCGGCCGGCCTGCGGGTAGGTCGAGCCGTCGGCCAGGATCAGGCGCACGTCGTCAGAGCTTTCGGCGCTGCTCACGCCCTTGGGGTGGCGCTTCACGTAGTCGAGGTACTCGCCCTCCGACACGGTGAAGTAGGCGTACACCGAGCGGATGTCCGACACGGTGGTGAGCAAGGTGCCGTCGTCGACGAGGCTGCCGACTTTGAGCGGAATGCGGTCGATGATGCCGTCGAAGGGGGCGCGCACCTGGGTGTAGCTCAGGTTCAGCCGGGCCGAGGCCAGCGCCGACTGGGCCTGCGCCACGTGCGACTGGGCCGCCTTGAGCTTGGCCTTGGCCACTTCCAGCTCGGTGTCCGACACGATGCTTTTCTGCACCAGCATGGTCACCTGCTTCACCTCCAGCTCGGCCACGCGGGTGTCGGCCTGGGCGCTGGAGAGGGCCGCCTGGGCCTTGCTGATCTGGGTGCGAAAGGGCGCGTCGTTGATGCTGAACAGCAGCTGGCCGGCTTTCACGGGCTGGCCTTCGTCAACGTGAATCTTTTCGAGGAAGCCAGGCACGCGGCCGCGCAGCTCCACGTTGCGCAGGGCCTGAATGTCGGCTACGTACTTGCGGAAGAGCACCGTGTCCTTGGCCACCAACTGGGTGACGGGCAGGGTGGGCTGTTCGTCGGCCGCCGCGGCGGCGGCCGATGCTTCGGTTTCGCCCTTGGCCGAGCAGCCGGCGAGCAGGGCGCTCAGGGCCGCCGCGGCCAGCGGCAGGGTCAGGGTTCGGATTAAGGGTATGGTCATGGCGGAGGCGCCGAAACGGGCAGTTGTAGCGAGGTTCTGCTGCAAAGGAGGCGCCGGGGCATTAGAGCCGTGTGAGAACGGCATTAGAAAACATTAAAAGCCGGTTAAAGCTTCACCGCGTTGGCGTGGGGCTGGCCGAGCAGGCTCACCAGCACGCTGTCCTTGCGCAGCTGCTCGGCCTGGCACTGGGCCAGCTGCGTCTGGGCCAGCCGCAGCTCCACCTCCGATTCGGCCGCGCGGGCGTCGGCCTCGAAGGCTTGTTCGAGCGGGGAATGCTCGGCCATGAGCAAATAGCAGTTCAGGCCAGCCGAAAGGATCAGGGCCAGCAGCAGCAGAAACGCGGGCAGCTGCAGACGGTCTTTTTTCTTCATGGCACAATGCGTGGGTCGGCCACAAAGGAGGCCGCCGGGCATTAGAGCCAAGTGAGAACCGGATTAGAAAAGATTAGAAGCCCGGCGCCGGGCTTCGCCGCGGCAGGCTTCCGCCGGCCGGAGTACTCGCAACCGGGCCATACGAACCCTTACTCGGCCGCCCCGCGCCGTCCCGCGCTAACTACTACCCAGGCCAGCCCGGCCACCAAAAAGCTCAGCGCCAAGCTTATTCGGGCGGCAGCGTTGGGCGTTACCCAGTGCGCGGCTACCGCCACCAGTACCAGCGCCGCCATGGGCACGTGCAGGGCCATGCCCAGCCCGAAGCGCGCCGCTATGGTCGCAGGGTTGAGCGCCCGCACCCGGCGCAGCCCCATCAACAATAGCGCATCCGCGAGCATGGGCAGCCACGTGATATAAAGCGCGGCCACCACCATAGCTACCGGATCCATTTCGGGGGCCCCGGGAAAGTTGCTCCGGGTGGTTTCGCTGTAGGTCTCGTTGGTCAAGTTGTACTTCATCATCACGAAATACAGAACCGCAATGCTCAGATCCTTGACCACCACGTACGGCCAAATTCCCTTGTTCATAACGCCGCGCTGATGGCGGCGGGCAGGCCCACCGTGGCGGTGGTCCCCTGCCCTACCGCGGATTCGACCCGCAACTCGCCGCCGTGCAGCCGCACGATTTTTTGGGTAATGGGTAGGCCCAACCCATAGCCGACGGCCGTTTGCCGGCCGGTTTCGGCCCGAAACAGCGGCTCGTAAATGCGTTCCAGCGCCGCCGGCTCGATGCCGATGCCCGCATCCTGCACCACCACCTGCAGGCGGCCGGCGCGGTAGCCCAGCTCCACCTGCACCGGGCCGTCGGAGTACTTGCAGGCGTTGTCGAGCAGGTTCAGCAGGGCCGTGGTTAGCAGCGGGGCGTTGCCCTCGACTACAAATGGCTCGTCCAGTTCCTCGGGCACTTCGCCGAAGCTCAGGCGCACCTGCCGGCCGGGGTACTTGCCCGCCGCGTGGGCCAGGGCTTGGGTCAGGCATTCATCCAGGCGCACCCGTTGGCGGTGCATGGTCGCTTCGTCGGCGCGGGCCAGGGCCAGCAGGCCGTTGGTGAGGCCGATGAGACGGCGGATTTCCTGCTGCGCCGACTGCATGCTGCGCTTGGCCTCGGCCAGATCCTGGTCGTAGAGCACGGAGGTTTCCAGCGTGCCCAGGGCGTTGGCCAGCGGGGTGCGCAGCTCGTGCGAGGCGTGGGCCACGAAGCTTTTCTGCGCCTCGAAGGCTTGCTCCAGGCCGGTGAGCATGCGGTTGAAGGTCATGGCCAGCTGGGCCACTTCGTCTTTCTGGTTGCCCTCGTTCACGCGCCGGCTCAGGTTCGAGGCCGTGATGCGCCGCACCTCGCGCACGACGCGCGCCATGGGCTTCAAGGACTCGTTGGCGAAGTACCAGCCCGCCACCACGATGAGCGCCAGGGCCCCGAGGTTGCCCACCAGCAGGATGAGCCGCAGCTTGTCGAGCTGCTGAAAGCCCACGTCGTCGTAGCCGGCGGCGAAAATGCGGTAATTCTCGCCCTCAAACGGGTACGCCACGCCCAGCGCCTCGCGTCCGGCGAAGCGGAAGCTCACCGGCCGTTCGGGGTTGATTTCGGACAAGTGCGCCTCGTTGCCGCGCTGGTCAATTCGGTCGTCGCTTTCGTAGATGAGCCGCCCGTGCGGGGAGTACACGCTGATCTGCTCCCGGGGCATGGTGAGCAGGTCGCGGCGGCGGAAAGTGCGCAGAATGCCGCTGCGCAGGTTGCCGCGCTGCAGCAGGATGCGCCCGGTCAGTTCGGCCTTGCCGCGCAGGCGGTTGACGAACTTCTGCTCCCGGGTGGCCGCGTGGAAGTAGTACACAAACAGCGACAAGCTCAGCTGAATGGCCAGCACCAGCAGGGTAAAGCGCAAGATGAGCTTGTTGCGAATCAGCATGCTTGGTCTGTCATCCTAAGCAAAGCGAAGGACCTTCCTCAGACTTTGCACCAACGGGTAAGTATAAGCGCACACGCCTTAAAGGCCTTGGGCAGCTACGCTTCTTTCTTCAACTTGTTTAGGGTCCGGTCCTTGTTGCTACCGGCGCCGGCGGTGCCGGGCGCGAGAAAGGTTCTTCGCTTGGGCTCAGGGTGACGTTCTTTTTCATTGGCAATCCGTCGTTATTCCCTCCTACCCCTCACGCATCACGTAGCCCATGCCCACCACGGTGTGAATCAGCTTGGGCTCGAAGCCTTTGTCGATTTTCTTACGCAAATAGCTCACGTACACGTCGATGACGTTGGTATTAGTGTCGAAATTCAACTCCCAGACGCGCTCGGCAATGTCGACGCGGGTGACGGTCTTTCCGCGGTTCAGCAGCAGGTACTCGAGCAAGGAGTACTCGCGGGTGGTCAGCTCGATGCGCTGCCCGGCGCGGGTCACGGTTTTGGCGTCGAGGTTGAGCTCCAAATCGGCCATGCGCAGCAGGTGCTTGACGGTGGGCGCGTCGGTGCCGCGCTTGGCCAGGGCCCGGGTGCGCAGCAGCAACTCCCGGAACTCGAAGGGCTTCACGAGGTAATCGTCGGCGCCGGCCTCGAAGCCCGTCACTTTGTCATCGATGCTGTCGAGAGCGGTGAGCAGGAGCACGGGCACCTGCCGGTCGTGCTGGCGCAGGCGGCGGCACAGCTCGAAGCCGTTGACGTAGGGCAGGTTCACGTCCAGAATGACCACGTCGTAGCGGTTCTGCTCCAGCAAAGACTGGCCCACGCGGCCGTCGTAGGCCACTTCCAACTCGTACGCCTCGTTTTCGAAGCCTTTCTTGATAAACGAGGCCAGCTTGGGCTCGTCTTCCACCAGCAGTAGTTTCATACGCGCATCGGACGCGCCGCTACGGGGCCGCCGTGGCCCAAAGTAACGGCGCGTTAGGCTTGCATACGCAGCCCGGCACAATAAGCCGCCCCACCGCGGACGTTAACGCTACGCCGCCGGCCGCCGGCTGGCACGCTTCCTGCAAGGTCCCGCTCCCGTCATCCACGTCCAAAACGCCCGCCGATGCACCTGCTTCCCCGCTTCCGCCACCTGCTGTTTCTGCTGCTCAGCGGCCTCGTGCTCGTCGGGCTGGGCGGCTTTTTCAAGGTCGCGCACCTGCACCCGCTCTGGGCCGATGGCGGCCTGCTGGTGGGCATGGTGGGCGTGCTGCTGGCGCAGGTGCTGCTGCTGATGCAGGCCGTGCGCTGGGCCGTGCAGGTACGCCGCCGCGTGGTGGAGGCCTAGGCCGCGCCGCGTCGGGCTGCTAGTCCCAGATGCGGTTGTCGGCCGTGAGGATGAGGGGTTGCCCGTCGGTGACGACGACCGTGTGCTCGTGCTGGGCCACGAAGGAGCCATCCTTGGTGGCCAGGGTCCACCCGTCGTTGTTGAGCTGATGGGCCAGGCTGGCACGGGTGGAAATAAACGTTTCCACGGCCACCACCGAGTTTTTCTTGAAGCGCTTCAGGTTGTGCCGGTCGTAGTAGCAGGGAATTTCCGAGGGTTCCTCGTGCAGGCTGCGACCCACGCCGTGGCCGACCAGGTTTTTGATAACCCGAAACCCCGCCTTGCGCGCCTCCGCGTCGATTAGGCCGCCGATATCGGCGATGCGCACGCCGCCGCGGATGCGGCTGAGGGCCGTGCGCAGAATCTGCCGCGAAGCCTCGACCAGCGGGCGGTGGTTGTGCAGGTCGGCGCCGAGCACGAAGGAGCCGCCGTTGTCGGCCCAGTAGCCGCCCATTTCGGCCGACACGTCGATGTTGATCAGGTCGCCCTCCTGCAGCACCTTGCGGGCCGAGGGAATGCCGTGGGCCACTTCCTGGTTGACGCTGATGCACGTCCAGCCCGGGAAGCCGTAGGTCAGCCGCGGGGCCGAGCGGGCGCCCAACGCCGTCAGCAGCCGGCCGCCGTACTCATCCAGCTCCAGGGTGCTCATGCCCGGCTGGGCGTACTCGCGCATCTGCCGCAGCGTGGACGCCACGGCGGTGCTGATCAACTGCAGGCCGGTCAGGTCGGCTTCGGAGGTAATGGACATAAGGCAACGGGGTTCTGCCGGGCTATTTCGAGCACCGAACGGTTTGGGGTAAAGGTAGCCAACGGGGGAATCAGGACCGCCCGCTTGCTCCAGCCAGCGCACGGGCGGGGCCAGCTGTATCGGCGGGCGGCGCTTAGTCCTGCACCGGTTCCAGCGGCACTTCCGTGCCGATTACCGTGGGTGTCTTCGGCTTCTGGCTCACCAGCCACACGCCCAGGAAAATCAGCCCGCCCTGCAGCACCCGGGCCCAGGTCAGATGGTCGCGGCCCAGGCTCACGGCGATGAGCACGGCCAGGATGGGCTGCAGGTAGATGTACACGCCCAGCAGCGCCGGCGAGGCGTACTTCAGGGCCCAGTTGTTGAGCAGATAGGCCACGATGGTGAGCATGAACACCATGTAGACAATGTCGGCCCAGATGCGGCCAGGCAGGTGGCCGTAGTCGATGGCCAGGGCCTCGTGCCAGCCGAAGGGCACCACGATGCAGGCGCCCACCAAAAAGCTGCGGGCCAGCACCGTGAAGGCGTGGTACTTCTTCATCAGCGGGGCGGCCAGCACCAGGTACAGGCCAAAGAACGTGGCGTTGAGCAAGATAAGCAGGTTGCCCAGCGCCACCTGCTCGCCGGCCGCCCCGGCCGGCCCGCGACTGAGAATGACCAGCGCCGCCCCCACCCCGGCCACCAGAATGCCTACGGCGCGCAGCAGCGTCACCCGCTCGCCCAGCAGCACCACCGAGGCCAGCACCACCACGATGGGCGACACCGTTTGAATCAGCGAGGCGCTGATGGGCGTGGTCAGGTTCAGGCCGCCGAAAAACAGCAGCTGGTTCAGGCCGATGCCCGAGATGCCGCAGAGAATGGAGCGGATGGTGTCGGCGCGGCCAGTGATAGGCGTCTTGGTCAGCAGCTTGTCGAGCAGTCCAAACACCAGCGCGGCCGTCACCACGCGCAGCACCACGATGCCGTTGGGGTGGGCGAAGCGGGGCATCACTTCCTTGGCCAGGGAATAATTGGCGGCGTAGATGGCGGCCACCACAAACAGGGCGGCGTGCACGCGCAGGGCAGAAGTCGAGGGAGAAGGTGTCAAGCCGTAAGGGGAAGCGTGCGTCGCGCAGAACCGCCGGCCGGCGGCTCTACCTTTGTAGTTCGCGTATTCAGGTCGACTTCGTGCTCCCACTAATCGTACTTGAATGCGCGAACTACAAAGTTCGCGCTACTTCTGTTCATGGCTTCCCTTTTCGATCCACCCGCCGATCAGCCCCGGCCCGGCGCCCCGCTGGCCGAGCGCCTGCGCCCCCGCACCCTCGCGGAGTACGTGGGCCAGCAGCACCTCGTGGGCGAGGGCGGCGTGCTGCGCCGCTACCTCGACGCCGGCCGCCTGCCTTCCCTTATCCTCTGGGGCCCGCCCGGGGTGGGCAAAACTACCCTGGCCCACCTGCTTGCTTCCCAATTGAAGCTGCCCTTCGTGGCGCTGTCGGCCATCAACGCGGGCGTGAAGGACGTGCGCGACGTGATTCAGCAGGCCAAGTCGCGCCGCGGTACCCTGCTCTTCATCGACGAAATTCACCGCTTCAGCAAATCACAGCAGGACGCGCTGCTCGGGGCGGTGGAGCAGGGCATCGTCACGCTCATCGGGGCCACCACCGAAAACCCCTCCTTCGAGGTGATTCCGGCCATTCTGAGCCGGGCGCAGGTGTACGTGCTCGAGCCCTTGAGCAAGGAAGACCTCACCGGCCTCGTCGACCGGGCCCTGCGCGAGGACGAAGCCCTGCGCCGGCGCCCGGTGCGCGTGGAGCAGTACGACGCGCTGCTGCGCATTTCGGGGGGCGACGCCCGCAAGCTGCTCAACCTGCTGGAAATCGTGGTGCAATCGGCCACGGCCAACCCCGAAACCGGCGAGGTGGTCATCACCGACGAGGTGGTGCAGCAGCTAGCCCAGCAAAACCTCTCGCGCTACGACAAGGGCGGCGAAATGCACTACGATGTCATTTCGGCCTTTATCAAGAGCATCCGCGGCTCCGACCCGAACGCGGCGCTCTACTACCTGGCCGTGATGCTGGAAGGCGGCGAAGACCCCAAGTTCATTGCCCGCCGCCTGCTCATTCTGGCCTCCGAGGACGTGGGCAACGCCAACCCCAACGCCCTGCTGCTGGCTCAGAGCACGTTTCAGGCCGTCAGCGTCATCGGCATGCCCGAATCGGACATCATTCTGGGCCAGGCCGTGGTGTATCTGGCCACTTCGCCCAAGAGCAACGCCTCGTACAAGGCCATCCGCGAAGCCCGGGCCTACGTGCGCCAGCACGGCGTGGCCGCGGTGCCATTGGGCCTGCGCAACGCGCCCACCAAGCTCATGAAGCAGCTCAACTACGGCGACACCTACCAGTACTCCCACGACGGGGCAGGCGGCTTCATTTACCAGGAATTCATGCCCGAGGGCCTGGGCCAGCTGCGCTTCTACACCCCCGGCGACAACGCGGCCGAGCAGAAGATTCAGGAGCGGCTGCGCTACTGGTGGGGCGACAAGTACGGGTATTGATAGGGCTGTAGCCATTGCACAGCCCCAAACAACGCGGCCCCGCCCTGATAACCGGGCGGGGCCGCGTGCTTCTGCCAGCAAGTCGCGCTTACTTCTGCAGCGTGTACTTCCAGTGAAAGGTCAGCGTGTTGAGGAGGTTGCCCTGGTAAGTACCCGAGATGCCCACCAGCCGGGCATTCACCGCGTCGTCGAGGCCGGCCTCGAAAAAGGTCCCACCCCCCATGCGGCCGCCCTCGCACAGCCTGCCGTGGTTGGTTTCCAGCAGCAGGCCTTCCACTTGGTCCCACTCGTAGCCGCGGGCATTGACGATGTACTCGCCCATGGCCAGATCCAGCTTCGCCTGCTGGCTGCCCGCCACGCCGTAGGTGCGCTCCACGTTGTCGGCGTACGTCAGCTTCAGGCCACAGATGAACGAGTGCCCGTCGCCCCAGCAGATAACCACTTTGCGCAGGCCGCCGGGTTGTATGTCGAAGGCGGTGCCGCCCGGGCGGACGCCGAAGGGGCCCACGGCCACGTTCACCGGCAGGGCCGCTGGCTTGGTCGGCTTGGAGGGGTCCATGTAGGGCCAGAGGTAGGCCGGGGCCAGCAGCGCATCCAGCTCGGCATTGAACTGGGCCCGCACCTGCGCCTGACGAGCCAGCCGGGCGGCGGTGATGTTAGCCTGGCTGTTCGGGTCGCCGGCTACGTCGGGTCTGTAGCTGTAGGTGGTATTGCCGCGGTCCATGCGCCAGCCGTCGTACTCGTCCACCACCCAGTCTTTGCGGTAAAACTCGGTGACGGTAATGTTGCCCGAGTCGAAGTCGCGCGAAGACTCACTGCTGCCCTGCTTGATGTGGCTCAGGCGCCACTCCAGGGCCCGCTGGCGACTGTGCGCTACCCCGGCCACGTACTCCTCGATTTCCTCCCGCAGAAAGCCCAATTCCTCGGCTTTGCCGGCGGCCTTGTGCTCCGCGGTCTTGTCCGGAAACAGCGTCTCGTAGCCCTGCACCAGTTCGGCGCGCAGCGTCAGCACCAGCGTGCCCCAGGCGGCCAGCAGCGGCAACACGGTCACGCCTTCCCGGTCGCGCAGGAAGTCGTACTCGTCGCCCGTGGCCTCCGAAATGGCGGCAATGAGGCGTGTGCCCTTCACGTCGACCTCGGTGGTATTCAGGAACTGCTTGGTTTTTTTGCGGATGCCGGCCAAGTGCCCGTGCAGCTTGAGCATGTTTTCCTGCAGCAGCAGCTGCTTCATGCGCTGCTCCACGTACTGGGTCATCTGGTTCCAGAAGTCCTGGTCGTGCCCATCGGGCCAGAACACGCCCAGGGCCGCCTTGGCCCCGCCCCCGATGGTGGGAATCAGGCCGGTGACGCCCAGCACCAGGTCGCGGAGCTGGTCGCTGTGCTTGTGGAAGGTGCGCACCTCGTTGGAGAGGTAGTCGGCCGAAACCGGCACCACGCGAAACAGTTGATGGTCGCGGGCCGAAACCGGGGCCAGGTCGCCCTGCCTGATAGTGTCCTGGCCGTGGGTGGCGCCGGTCACTTCCAGCACGCGGCCGCGGGCGTGCACCGGGCGCAGGTAGTAGTACCCGTCGCCGGCGTACATGAAGCGAAACCGCTGGTTGGGCGACACCTGGTCGCCGCTATCCTGCATGTGCCACTGAATCAGGTTGGCCCCGGTATCGGGTGAGACGCCCGCAATGGCCCAGTACAGGTTGTCGTAGGGCAGGTACACGTGGTACTCGCCGGTGCCCTTCTTTTTGAGCTGAAACTGCTGGGCGGGGTTGTTCGTGTAGGGTTCTTGCTGCTGAATGGTGTTGCCCGGATGCTTTTGGTGGTGGGTAGGGGCCAGCGGCAGGTTGCTGTGCTTGGGAATAATGACGAAGGAACGGTCACCAGGGACAATTAAAGCCATGCGTTGGGGCGGAATGAAGCGTAGAAGTTCCCAGCAAGCTAAACAAAAGCAAATCGTATCTGGCAAATGCCATAAAGTAATTCGGGCGCTTCGGCGTCTTCCGCAGTACCAACCCCGGGTGGGCGGCCGGTACCGGCAGGCGGCACGGCATTCACGCCGCCGAATGGCCCGGTTGTCGATTAAGCCCGACTACCCGCTGCGTGCCTCCCGTACTTTGAGCATCGGCGAGGCCGAAGCCAGCCCCACCGCAGTTCGCCAAACCCAGGTGCCCCGCCAAACCCGCCTACCTTTGTTTCTCTACCGCTGATTCTCTTTTCCCTCAACAATGCTGCAATTCCTCAAGTACGTGCTGGCCACCATCGTGGGGCTGGTGCTGTTTTCCCTGGTCGGCTTTGTGCTCTTCATCGGCATCGTGGCGGCCATTGGCTCCTCCTCCGACGAGGTGACGGTGGCCAGCAACTCGGTGCTGGAGATTAAGCTCAACAAGCCGTTGACCGAACGCAAGCAGGAGGCCGAATTCACGCCCTTCGGCATGGGCAACTCCTCCATCGGCCTGAACACGCTCAAGGAAGCCATCAAGCGCGCCAAAACCGACGACGACATCAAGGGCATTCTGCTCGATCTGGACGTGGTGTCGGGCGGGCTGGCCTCGCTGGAAGAAGTGCGCGACGCGCTGCTGGACTTCAAGAAGTCGGGCAAGTTCATCGTGGCCTACCACGAAACCGGCTCCGAAAAGGGCTACTACCTCTCCTCCGTGGCCGACGAAGTGTACCTGCACCCGCAGGGCCTGCTGGAGTTCAACGGCCTGAGCTCGGAGGCGTTCTTCTACAAGCGCCTGTTCGACAAGCTCGGCGTGGAGCCCTTCATCTTCCGCGTGGGCTCGTTCAAAAGCGCCGTGGAGCCCTACTTCCGCGAAAATTTCTCCGACTCGGCCCGCTACCAGACGGTGTCGTTCCTGAACTCCATCAACAACCACTCGGTGGCCCAGATTGCCGCCGCGCGTAAGCTGCCGGTGGCCCGCCTCAAGACGGTGCAGGATTCCATGCTGGTGCACAACGCCCAGGATGCCAAGCGCTACGGGCTCGTCACCAAGCTCGGCTACTACGACGAGGTGCTCGATTACCTACGCGGCAAGCTGAAGCTGGACAAAGACAAGAAGCCCAGCCTGGTGAGCCTCTCGACCTACGAAAAGGCCGACAAGGACGACGACAAGGTGTCGGGCAACAAGATTGCCGTGGTGTACGCCGAGGGCGACATCGTGGGCGGCAAGGGCGGCGAGGAAAGCATCGGCGGCACCAAGTTCGCCGAAACCATCCGCAAGGCCCGCGAAGACAAGAACGTGAAGGCCATCGTGCTGCGCATCAACTCGCCCGGCGGCTCGGCCCTGGCCTCTGACGTGATTTACCGCGAGGTAATGCTGGCCAAGAAGGTAAAGCCGGTCATTGCCTCGATGTCGGACGTGGCGGCTTCCGGCGGCTACTACATTGCCATGGGCTGCGACACCATCGTGGCGCACCCCAACACGATTACCGGCTCCATCGGCGTGTTCGGCGTGCTGCCCAACCTCGGCCCGCTGCTCTCCGATAAGCTCGGCATCACCGTCGACCGCGTGACCACCGGCAAGTTCTCGGACATTCCGACCGTAACGCGCCGCCTCACGCCCTTCGAGCAGCAAAGCCTGCAGCGCGAAGTGGAGCGCACCTACGCCGACTTCACCTCCAAAGCCGCCATCGGCCGCCACATGCCGGTGGAGCGCCTGCGCCGCCTGGCCTCGGGCCGGGTGTGGTCGGGCACCGAAGCCAAGGACCGCGGCCTCGTGGACGTGCTCGGCTCCTTCGACGACGCGGTGGCCATTGCCGCCCGCCGCGCCGGCCTCGACAAGAACGACTACCGCCTGCAGGCCCTGCCCCGCCGCAAATCGGCCATCGAGAGCTTCGTGAACATGATTACGGGCGGCAACTCCGAGGAAGCCGAGGCCAAGGCCCTGCAAAGCAAGCTCGGCCCCCTGTACCCGGTGTTCCAGCAGTACCGCACCGTTACGCAGATGCAGGGCGTGCAGGCCCGCCTGCCCTACGAGCTGACGATTCAGTAACCGCGCGGTTTTCCGGCCGAACGAAGCGGCGCCACGACCCGGGGGTTGTGGCGCCGCTATGTTTAGGCGGACCTACGCCCCTGCCGTTTATGCCCCGAGTACTCCGCCTGATGTTGTGGGCTGACTTAGCCGGCAGCTTCACCATGCAGATCTGCCAGCTGCTGGGCCTGGTGGGCGGCTGGGGCCTGGCGGGCCTGCTGAGCCTGGGTCTGTTGCTGGTCCCGACGCTGCTGGGCGTGGGCCTGTACGAGCTGATCCGCCCCGCTACCCTCCGCCCCGGCCCGGTGCAAACGGTTCTGCTCCGGGCCAGCCTGCTGGCGGGCTTGTTTGTGCTCGGGTTGTGGGCCTGGGCCGCCGCGGAGTCGGCGCCCAGCTGGGCCGCCATCCGGGCCGATTTCAAGCGGGAATTCACGCCTTTTCTGCCCGCCGCGCTGGTAGAGGCCCTGCTGATACCCGTGTTCGACCAGCGGCTAGGCCGCCGGACCGACTAGCCGGCGGCCTAGCCGCAGCCGTGGTCCGCCGTTTCGTTCTACTTTTACCGCGCCGCCGACACCAGTCGGCGGCGTTTGTTTATGCACCTCTCCGCCGCCCAGCAAATGGCGCAGCTCCGCGAAGCCGCCGCCTACATCCAAGCCCAAACCGCCCATTACCAGCCCGACTTCGGCATCATCCTCGGCACCGGCCTCGGCGCCCTGGCCCGCGAAGTGCAGGTCGAACACACGCTCAGCTACGCCGACATTCCGCACTTCCCCGTTTCGACGGTGGAAAGCCACGCCGGGCGGCTGCTGCTGGGCACGCTGGGCGGACGTCGGGTGGCCGTGCTGCAGGGCCGTTTTCACTACTACGAGGGCTATTCCATGCCCGAGGTGGTATTTCCGGTGCGGGTACTCAAGCTGCTCGGCATCCGGCAGCTGCTGGTCAGCAACGCCGCCGGCGGCCTGCACCCCGACTTTGCCATCAGCGACCTGATGCTCATCGAGGACCACATCAACCTGCAGCCAACCAACCCGCTGGTGGGCCCGAACCTGGACGAGCTGGGCCCGCGCTTCCCCGATATGTTCGAGCCTTACAGCCACCAGCTGCTGGCCCAGGCCGAAGCGGCCGCCCGCGAGCTGGGCTTCGGCGGGCGGGTGCGCCGCGGGGTGTACGCCTCCCTGCCCGGCCCCATGCTCGAAACCCCGGCCGAGTACCGCTACCTGCACCGCATCGGGGCCGACGCGGTGGGCATGAGCACGGTGCCCGAGGTCATTGCCGCCCGCCACATGGAGCTGCCGGTGCTGGCCGTGTCGGTCATTACCGACCTGGCCGCCCCGCAGCACCTGAAACCAGTCAACATCCAGCACATCCTGGCCGCCGCCGCCGACGCCGAGCCCCGCCTGACGGCCCTGCTCCGGCACGTGGTGGAGCAGCAGGCGTAGGCCGCGGCCCTGCCCCAAACGAACCGCCCCGGCGCTGCGGGCTGCAGCGCCGGGGCGGTTCGTTTTGTTCAGACCGGTTTGCTACTTGGCGGTGTACACGTCCTCGTGCAGTTCGCCGGCGCGCTCTTCCCAGCTCAGGCGCAGCGTGGCGTTGTCGACCTGCTGGATGGCGTAGTCGTGGGCGTCGCCCTTGTGGTCGACGATGTGCAGGGTGTTGGGGTTGTTGACCTGCCACTGGCCTTGCTCGGCCGAGGCATCCTTGAGGTAGGTCAGGTGGTAGCTGCCGCCGCTCACGAAGTGCCAGTCGTAGCGGTCCTTCACGGCCGTGTCGCGGGCGGTCAGCACGCCGTTGAGGCGGGTTTCGTTGAGGCGCCACTCGTGGGCCAGCAGCAGTTGCTGGTCGACGTTCTTGGGGCTGGGGTTGTCTTTTTTGCAGGCGCCAAATACGGCTGCCGACGCCAGGGCGCCGAGGACAAAACGGGAACGAATCATTACGAGAGAAATAAACGGTGGTATGGGCATGATGCCGGCCGGGCCGCGGCGGTTGCAAGCCCAGCCGCTGGCCAGTCATACCTACTCATTCTCAAGCACAATCATTTCGCGGCTTCAGGGGCCGCACACGCCGCTGGGCCGGCTTGCGCTAAAAGTCGCTGGCGTCCTGGCCTTTTTTCGGGGCCATGGCCTCCATCAGCATGGTGGTGAGCGTGTAGGCCCCGCGAGCAGCCACCAAAGCAGATAAAAATGAGCGGGTGCGGAGCCGGTAGGCCGGGCACATTCCCCGCAAAGTCACAACGTCCGGTCAGCGGACAATAATCTGGCGGCGCTGGTAATTCAGGATGGTAAACACGCCGATGCCGCCCTGCACCGTGCTCTGCACCGCGGCGGGCTGGCCGAAGGGGTTGCCGTTGGCCGATTGCGCGTCGTCGACGGACTGCAGGAAGCGGTAGTAGGGCCGGTCGAGGTGGTAGAGCGTGACGAAGAGCGTGTCGTCGGGCTCGAACTCGTAGCTGGTGCCCAGGGTGATGAGCTGCCCGTCGAGCAGCCGGTCCTCGGGGTTGTAGTCGACCTCGCGCGCCCCGGAAATGCTGTCCCGGTGAATCTGAAAGCGGTAATAGTCGCCCACGCCGGGCGGGTCCTGAAACTTGACGGTCACCAGGGCCCGCCGCTCGTCGGCGGGCCGGTCGTTGAACTTCCACTCCACCGTGTCGAAGGGCACGGTGGCGGGCATGGTGGCCGCGCCCGTCACCACGCGGCCCTTGGTGTCCTTCACCGACAGCTGCCAGGTGTCGCCGGGCCGGATGCGCAGCACGCGCAGGCCGCGGTGGGTGTAGAACTTGCGGGTGGTGAAGTTGCGGCCCGGCCGGAACACCAGCGTTTCGACGCGGCCCGTGGGGCTGGTCAGCGTCACGGTCACGTCGTTGAGCACGGTGGCAGTGGGCGCGCTCAGGTAGGGCACCGTTTCCGTCACGGTCAGCTCCGGCACCTTGCCGTCTTCGAGGTAGCACTCCACCACCAGCTGGGCCGGCTCGGCGGGTAGGTCCACGTCCACGTCTTTCTGCAGGCCGCAGCCGGTCGTGAGCAGCAGGGCCGCCAGCAGCCCCGCGCCGCCGAGCAGGCGCCGCGGGGCCCGGCCGCGCAGCCACGCACCGCGGGTCAGCGTCAGCCAAATCCAGGGCAGTTGTCGAATCTGCATCGTTGCGGGGCTTAGAATTTGAAGTTGTAGGTCAGCGAGGGAATCACCGGGAACAAGGACACCTGCCGGGCGCGGTAGCGTTCGGGCAGGCCGGTTTCCTCGTTTTTCACCTCGTCGATGTAGATGAAGTAGGGGTTGCGCCGGTTGTAGGCATTGTAGATACTCAGCGTGAGGTCCGACTCGCCGCCGATGGTGCGCCAGGGCTTGAGCTTGTACACCACGCCCAGGTCGAGGCGGTGGTAGCTGGGCAGGCGGAAGGAGTTGCGGTCGGGGTAGATGGGCACGGCCTGCAGCTCGCCGCCGTACACGTCCTGCACCCCGATGCGGGCCGTGGGCAAGGTGGTGGGGTTGCCGGAGGTGTACACGAAGGAGCCGGTCAGGTTCACGCGCTTGTTGAGCTTGTGCAGCAGCACCAGCGTCAGGTTGTGGCGCCGGTCGTAGGTCGGGAAGAAGGCCCGGCCGCCGTTGATGCCGTTGGTGCCGCGCTGGGGCTCAAACTCGCGCTTGGTCCAGGCCAGGGTGTAGCCCAGCCAGCCGGTGGTCTTGCCCTGCTTTTTCTCCAGGTAGATTTCGTTGCCGTAGGCCCAGCCCCGGCCGAAGAGAAACTCCGCGTCCAGCTCCGGATTCACGAACAGCTGGGCCCCGTCGCGGAAGTCGATCTGGCGCTGGGCCCACTTGTAGTACACTTCGTCGGTGAGCAGAAACTTCCCCGCCCCGAGCAGCCAGCTGAAGCCCGTGGACACCTGCTGGGAGCGTTGGGGCTTCACCGAGAGGCGCGAGGGGTACCAGATGTCGGTGGGCAGGGAGGCGCCGGAGTTGGTGACCAGGTGCACGTACTGGTACATCAGGGCGTAGCTGGCCTTGAGCGAGAGGCTAGGCGTGAGGCTGTAGCGGGCCGCGGCGCGCGGCTCCAGCCCGCCGTAGTCGTTCGAGCCCGAGCGGAAGCCCGTCAGGCGCAAGCCGTAATCGAGGGCCAGCTTGTCGGTGACGGTGAAGTTGTCGGCGGCAAACAAGCCGCCCTCCAGCCCGTCGTACTCCACGTTCTGGCCGATGTTGAACGAGCCGCCGTTGGCCTGCAGGCGCCCCACCCCGAAGTGGTGCACGGTGCCCGAGCCCCCGAAGCGCACGACGTGCTTCTCGGTGGGCCGCCACTCCCAGTCGGAGCGCAGGTTCCAGTCGCGAATGTTGCTGCCGAGCCCGAAGCTGAACTGGTCGAGCTTGTTGGCAATGTTGTAGGTGTAGTACGACCAGGTAGCGGTGCTGTTGGTAAACAGCTTGGGCGAAAACACGTGGCTCCAGCGGGCCGTGGCCGAGCGGTTGCCCCAGTGAAAGTCGAAGTTGAAGCCGCGGGTGGAGTTGAAGCCGAACACGTCGTTGCCGAAGTACCCGCTCAGAAACACCTGGTCCTTGTCGGTGAGCTGGTAGTTGGCCTTCAGGTTCAGGTCGTAGAAGTAGTAGTCCGGGATGGGGTTGTAGTCCTTGGTGTCCTCGTTGAGCTTGTTGATCTGGCGCGTGAACACGTCGAAATAGGTGCGGCGGCCGGCCACCAGAAACGAGCCCTTGCCTTTCTTGATGGGCGCTTCCACCGCCAGGCGCGAGGAAATCAGCCCGATGCCGCCCGACACCCCGAACGAGTCGCGGCTGCCCTCGCGCAGCTTCACGTCGACCACCGAAGAGAGGCGCCCGCCGTACTGGGCCGGGAAGCCCGATTTGTAGAGGTCCACCGACTGCACCACGTCGGAGTTGAAGGTCGAGAACAGGCCGAAGAGGTGGTTCGGGTTGTACACCACCGCGTCGTCGACCAGGAAGAGGTTCTGGTCGGCCGAGCCGCCGCGCACGAACAGGCCGCTGGTGCCCTCGCCGCCGTTTTGCACCCCGGGCTTGAGCTGCAGCGTTTTTAGAATGTCGACCTCGCCGAACAGGGCCGGCAGCAGCTTGGCTTCGCGGGCCGAGAGGCGCTCCACGCCCATTTGGGTGGTTTGCAGCTTCTGCTCCAGCGTGCCTGAGCCTTCGATGACCACTTCCTGCAGCTCGGTGCCGGCGCTGAGCACCAGGTCGAGGCGCTGCGGGCCGCGCAGGTTCACGTCCTCGGTCACGGTTTTGTAGCCGATGAAGGACGCCACCACGCGGTGGCGGCCGGCGGGCAGGCTCAGCTCGTAGCGGCCGTTGGCGTCGGTGGCGGCGCCCAGGCCCAGAGTGGGCACGGCCACGTTGGCGCCGGGCAGCGCGCCGCCGTCGGTGCCGCGCACCACGCCGCGCAGCAGGTATTGGGCCTGGGCCAGCAGCGTGAGCGGTGCCAGCAGCAGCAGCAACGCCAACGCGACCCGGAAAGAGTAAAAACGCATCATCAAGGGTGGATAAGCCCGCCGCACCGGTCGGCGGCATGTCAGAGGCTAACGCCGGGGCGGGCCGATTAGTTTGAGGCCGCGACGAGCAAAAAGGTTGCCTGCCATGCCGATTCTGGCCGCAAAAATGGCCCTAAGGACCCAAGGTGGCCGTACAGCTTTCCCCTTTTCGCTTACAGAATTTAGGAACCGGCGCGGTTCACCCCGCTGTCATTGCGAGCGAAGCGAAGCAATCCTTCCTCTCGCGGCACAAACGGCACAAGCTGCCCCGCCCGAAACCGGTATCTGCAGGTTCGGGCGGTCCTGTTTTGGCTTGGTGGGTATTGCATCGGCGGTGCTACTGGAGGAAAGATTGCTTCGCTTCGCTCGCAATGACGGCCGGTGCCACCGTTAGCCGCCGGCCTTCAACTCCGCGTGGCGGCTCATTCGCCGGTTTGCGTAGCTTTGCCCTATGACCAAACTGCTCGACGGAAAAGTGGCGCTGATTACCGGCGCTTCGAAAGGAATTGGCCGGGCCATTGCCCAGCATTTTGCCCAACTAGGCGCCCAAGTGGCTTTCACCTACCTCTCCAGCGTGGAGAAAGGCCAGCAGCTCGAACAGGAGCTGGCCGCCCACGGCTCCAAGGTGAAGGGCTACCGCTCCGACGCCTCCGACTACGCCCAGGCCGAAAAGCTGGTGGAAGACGTAGTGGCCGAGTTCGGCAAGCTCGACATCCTCGTCAACAACGCCGGCATCACCAAGGACGGCCTGCTGATGCGCATGAGCGAGGAGCAGTGGGACCAGGTGCTGACGGTGAACCTCAAGTCGGTGTTCAACCTCACCAAAGCCGCCACCAAGCCCATGATGCGCGCCAAAGCCGGTAGCATCATCAACATGACCTCGGTGGTGGGCATCAAAGGCAACGCCGGGCAGGCCAACTACGCCGCCTCCAAGTCGGGTATCATCGGCTTCACCAAGTCGGTGGCCCTGGAGCTGGGCTCGCGCAACATCCGCTGCAACGCCATTGCCCCGGGCTTCATCGAGACGGAAATGACCGGGGAGCTGGACGCCAAGGTGGTCGACGAGTGGCGCAAGGCCATTCCGCTCAAGCGCGGCGGCACGCCCGAGGACATTGCCAAAGCCACCGCCTTCCTCGCCTCCGACGATTCGAGCTACATCACCGGCCAGGTGCTGCAGGTCGACGGCGGCATGCTGACCTAGGCCGACTGATTGCGGCGGCCCCACAGCCACAATCAAGCGTTGAGCCGGGAGCCGCCGGGGCATTTCGCTACACATAGTACTGTCATGCGGAGCGCAGCCGAAGCATCTTTACCGAACGACTTCGCGGGAGCGACGCGGTAGAGGTGCTTCGGCTGCGCTCGGCATGACGTTCTTTTTTCCGCTTTAGCACTACGCATGCGCCGTCTGGGTTTTGTTGTCCTTGCCGTCTTGGCCCTGGCATTGGCCGGGGGCTTGGCCTACCCGCGCCTCAAGCACCGGGTGAGCCGCTTCATGCAGCGGCAGCGGGCCGAGGGCACCGTCATCGTGCTGGCCGGGAAGCTGCGCCCGGGCGACCTGATTTTCCACACCTCACAGTCAGCGCAGAGCCGGGCCATTCAGCTGGCCACGCACTCCCCGTACAGCCACTGCGGCCTGCTGTTTCGGCAGGGCGGCGAGTGGCAGGTGCTGGAGGCCGTGCAGCCGGTGGGCATCACGCCCCTGGAGAAGTGGATTGTCCGCGGCCAGGGCGGGCACTTCGTGGTGAAGCGCCTGCGGGATGCCGAGCAGGTACTCACGCCCCCTACCTTGCGCCGCCTGCTGCGCGCCGGCCACCGGTACCGCGGCCGGCCCTACGACCTCTACTTCGGCTGGTCCGACGAGCGGATTTACTGCTCCGAGCTGCTCTGGAAGGTGTACCAGGAGGCCACCGGCCGGCAGATCGGCCGGCTGCAGCAGCTGCGCGAGTTTGACCTCACCCACCCCGCCGTGCAGCAGAAGATGCGCGAGCGGTACGGCCGCAAGCTGCCGCTGGACGAGCCCGTCATTTCGCCGGCGCGCATGTTCAGCAGCCCCGAGCTGGTGACGGTGGTGCAGAAGTAGCGCCGCCTCCGTACCCGGTGCTGAACCTGGTGCTACTCCGGCTTGGGTTTTTGCGCCTCGATGAGTGCCTCGATCTGCTGGTCGTAGGCGCGGATGGAATCGGCGTAGGCGGCGGAATTCTCGGCCAGGGCCCGGTAGCGCAGCTGGTAGCTGCGCAGGCGCAGGCGGGTGTAGCGCGTCACCGCCGCGTTGCGCTCCTCGGCCTCGTCGGGCAGGCGCAAGGAATCGAGGCGCTGCAGCAGGCGCAGGTTCTGCTCCCAGTAATAGATGCCGTGCTCCTGCAGCGCGCGCAGCTGCTCGTCGCGGGGCGTGCCGGGCGGCTGGTTCAGGGCATTCAGGGCCAGAACCTCCTGCTTGCTGAACTCCTGCATGAGGGCTTGGTACGTGGCCCAGGCGTTGGGCAGGCGGCCGTAGGCCCACCCGGCGCCGGCCAGCAGCGCCAGCGCCAGGGCCGTCGTGAGCAGGTGCTGCCGCAGCGCGGGCACGCCGGGGCGCAGCGTCGGCCACAGCCCGTAGCCCACCAGCAGGCCGGTCAGCAGCCCGCCGAGGTGGGCGGCGTTGTCGATGTTGCCGGCTAAGCCAAACAGCAGGTTGTAGCCCACAAAGGCCGTGATGCTGCCCAGCAGCTCCTTGCGCACCTCGGCTTCCACCACGTTGGTGGTGAGCAGGGCCAGAAACACTCCGTACATGCCGAAAATAGCCCCCGACGCCCCGGCGCTGACGGTGTAATCGTGCCACCAGAGGCTGGCCAGGCCGCCGCCCACGGCCGCCAGCAGGTAGGCCAGTCCGAAGCGCACCGGCCCGATGCGCGGCTCCAGCAGCAGCCCGATGTTGAGCAGCGCGTACATGTTCAGCAGCAGGTGGATGATGCCGATGTGCACGAACGCGCTGCTCAGCAGCCGCCACCACTGCCCTTCGCCGAGGGTGAGCGGGCCGTAGTCGGCGCCCCAGCGCAGCAGGTCTTCGCCGGCGGGCAGCATGAGGTTGGCCCCGTTCACCGCCATTAGCACGAACACCAGTAGGCAAGCCACGATGAGCACAGGCGTGACGACGTAGCCGCGCCGGGGCCGCAGCAGCCCCAGCCAATCCAGGAAGGTGCGACGCTCCGCGGGCGGGGCCAGCACGTCGCGCGAGGGGGGCACAAACGCGGGCCGGGCCTGCTCGAAGCGGCACTGCAGCGCGGCCGCGTCGGCCGCGGGCAGCTCCGCGGCAAAGGCCCGGGCAAACGCTTCGATGGGCTGCCGGTAATCGTCCGCGGGCTCCGGCGGGGCCCCGTCGGCGGGCCCGCTGCTGACCTCGACGGCGTTGGCGTAGAGCAGCACGGTGAGCTGCACGTCGGCGCCGGCGGGGCGGGCGCCGGCGCGCCGGGCCCGCAGCCCGAACGAGCTCAGGTGGAACACCGCCCAGCCCAGGCGGCGGGCCGTTTCGTCGGCCAGCATGAGGGCCTGCGGCGGCGCCAGCGGCTCGATGGGCAGGGCAAGCGAGTAAGCGGAGGCGTTTTCTTCGGAAGCCATAAGCAAGCGGATGCGGTCCGCAAAGCTAACCCGCCCCGCCGCTAGCTTAGGGTTTCACGTCCTTGAAGCCCATTTTCTTGACTTCCTCCTCCGAGAGGTTTTTTACCTCCGAAATCACGCCCACGTCCGACTTCTGCACCAGCTTGGCGTCGCCCTCAGTTTTGGCCTGGGCCTGCTGCTGCTCGGCGTTGGCCACGACCACCTTGGTGTTGTTTTCCACCTGCTTGAACTCGATGTTGACCTGGTTGACGCGCGCCTGGGCCGTTACCAAGTCGCGGCGCAGGGCCTCCACCTGGTTGCGGTAGTCGTCGGTGGTAATGGCCTGGCGCTTCAGGCTTTCCTGGATTTCGGCCACCTTTTTCTTTAGGTCGTCGGCCTCGGCTTTGGCCGATTTCAGCTCGCCTTCCTTCTGGCGGCGCTCCTGCTCGGCCCGCTCGGCGTCCTGCTTGGCGCGGTCCTGCTGCTGGCGGCTGGCCAGCTCGCTGCTGCTGATGAGGTTGTCGCAGTTTTTGGTCAGCAGCAGGTTCGTAAGGCTCACCAGATCGACGCTGACCACGTAGTCGGTTTTAAACTGATCCGAGGAGCTGTACACCTTGCCGCCGGCGCTGAACACGGTGCCCGTCACCCCGGATTCGGCGTTGACTTCCTGGTAGGCGCGGCTGTGCACACTGGTGAGCTTGGCCGAGCGGATGTAGTAAATCTTCTTTTTCAGCTCCTTATCCACGTTTTTGGCCGCCCGGCAGATGTCCAGGTACGGAATCGACGTTTCGGGCACGAGCACGCCGTTGATGTCGGTGACGATGAGCTCGACCACCGAGGAGGTGGTGGCCGCCACCGAGGCAATCATGTAGCTGCCGTTCATCTTGAAGGAAGCGCTGATTTTGGAGCTGTAGAGCACGTCGGAGAGGGCCACGTTCTTCAGCGGCGGCTCGCCCGACTTCACGTACTGGCCGATGATACTGGCTTTGTCGCGGTCTTCCAGCAGGATCAGGCAGCCGGCCAAATCCTCGATTTTGTTGCGGTACATGGCCAAGCCCTTGATGAAGGTCCGGTCGGTGTAATCCTTGGGAAAGTTGGCGTTGAGCGTGGCCATGCCGTCGCCGAGGCGCACGCGCACGACGCGGCCCTGGGCGTGGGCAGAGGCAGTAAGCAGCAGCGCCACGAAGAGCGCGGCGAGGGTGGCGAGTAGCCCGTGTTTCATGTGGGTAGCGGGCCCGCGGCCGGATGACGCGCGGCGGGCCCAAGCAAAATTAGGCAATCGGGCGCGGCAGCCCATGCCTGTACTCTCCTGACCCGGACCGTTAACGGTTCAGGCGGTAGGCGGCCGTCCAGCAAAACGCCACCGGCCGCAGGCTGTACTGGTAGCCGGTGGTGTAGCGCGTGATTTGCCCGGTCAGGCGGTCGGCCGGAAAGCTGTACACGGAGTTGTCGTCCATGTACAGCCCGTACCAGGTGTGCCGGTAGCTCCACGTCAGGGACCAGCGGCCCCGGGCGGAACCGGCTTCGAAGTACAGCCCGCCCACCGGGTGAAACGAGCCGTAGCCGTGGCCGTGCTGCCACTGCTGCAGAAACTGCCCGTCGGTGGGCAGGCTGAGCCCGTAGGCCTCGCGCCGGTCCACGCCGTTGTAGTAGCTGCCGGAGCGCAGGCCCAGCAGCGTAAGCCGGCTCAGGCCCAGACCCCCAAACCACTGCACGCGCCGGTACGTGTGTAGGTAGCGCACGGTCAGCCCACTGGAGAGGGCCGCGCCGCGGGCGTAGTAGGTTTTCTCCGGAAAATCAGGGTGGCCGGTGTCGAAGGTCTGCTGGTAGGTGCCGAAGCGCCGCAGCTCGTGCTCGGTGTGCAGGGCCAAGTGGCCGTGGGCCAGCACCACCCCGCCCTGCGCGCCCAGCAGCAGGCGCGGGCCGCGGTCGAGGTCTTGCCCGCTGAGGTAGCTGCGCTCGAACAGGGTTTCATCGTAGCCGGTGTAGCGCCGCAGCCGCAGGTGCGTAAGCGCCACGCCGGCGCTGGGGGCCACGTACCAGCGCGGGTGGCGAAAGAAGCCGCGGCTGGAATCGGCTGGGGCGACCGGGGCTGTTTGCGCGGGGGCCGGCGTGGTGATGCAGGAAGCGGCCACGGCGCCGAGCGCGTAGAAAAACTTCATAGAGCGAGGGGGATAAACGTACAAGGATGTCGTTTTCCGGCCCTCGCAAATCTGCCGCCAATTGTGGGCGGGGCTGGCGTTTAGTTTTCGGCCTAGTGGGTCCGCTCCTGCTTGATTACCCGTGTCGCAGGGGGTAGCATTGCGCTTATGCTTCATCGGAGGCGGCGAAGGAAGCGTATTTCAATCGGCATTATGGACGTTTGTTTTGCTTGAACAGCTTCTCGCGCAATTCGCCAAAGCCAGTCCATCCTTCTCGGGTGTCAAGAAAATGCAACCGTAACTCATCGTTCGTTAGCCAAGCCTGATATACAGAGCCGGTTTGGGATGGATATACCTCTTGCAAGCTATGCGTCTGCAGCTGCTGCAGATAACGAGTTATGGATTCCTCTTCACCTAAGCTAATCAGGTGTTGGCTCACCGGAAAGAACTTTCGGATAGGCTTAGAGCAACCGATAGTATCCAGCCAAAAAGCAGCGGTCAGTGGCCCTTTGCGCCATTTAATCCATTCCGGCCCGGCTTTGGGTAACTTATCAGCCCGCAGATAAACCTTGATTAGTTCCCGATGCCCGCCCCATTCGCCGCATTCAGAGAAAGAAGCAGATAAGAATAGCGTATCCCGCCAGGCTATGTTACCAATAATGTGTCCCTGACTAGAAATAACAGCCGGCTTCGAATCTGATTCACATGATCTAGCCAGCAGCAGAATCAGCGCGCAAACGGCCGCAAAAGATCCAAGTACCCGTAGCATCCGACGACTCTGTTTTAGCGTGACGTTTGTTGTACCGATTCGCTCATAACGGATAAAGCTACTGGCTTAGCGCCCCGGCTGTGCTTCCCCGCCCGCAACTTTCTACCTTCGCTCACTTCGTGCCCAAGCCGCCCCCGCGCAACTGTTTAGCGCGCGGCGGGGTTCTTAGGCTCTCCATCTGCTGATTTCCGGTCCTTGCTGACTACTGCCTACTCTTCCTGGTTTATCCTGCTGTGCCTGGCCGTTGGGGCCGGCTACGCGGCGCTGCTCTATTCGAAAAAAGCTCCCTGGAGCCGGGCCGTCAATTTCGGTTTAGCCGTCCTGCGCTTCGTGCTGGTGAGCGGGCTGTGCTGGCTCTTGCTCGGCCCCATCTTCCGCCGCGACACCACCACGCAGGAGGCGCCCACCGTGGTGCTGGCTGTCGACGATTCGCGCTCGGTACCGCTGTACTCGCCCGACTCCGCGGCCCTGCGCGGCACCCTGCGCGGCCTCGATGGCCTGACCGAACGCCTGCGCCAAGCCGGCTACACGGTGCAACTGCGCACCCTCGACACGGCCGCGCCCGCCCAGGCCGCCCAGATTCGCTTCCGCGAACCGGCCACCAACCTCGACGCGCTGCTCACCGACCTGCAGGAAAGCTACCAGGGCCGCAACCTCGCCGCCGTGGTGCTGGCCTCCGACGGTCTGGCCAACCAGGGCCGCCCGCCCGTCTACGCCGACTTCAGCTACCCCATCTACCCCGTGGCCCTCGGCGACACCCTGCCCCGCCGCGACCTGCGCGTGACCGACCTGCGCTACAACCGCGTGGCCTTCGCCGGCAACCGCTTTCCGCTGGAGGCCGAAATCGGCTACGACGGCTTTCCGCAGGGCGGCACGGCCACGGTGCTGCTGCGCGAAAACGGCCGGGTGCTGGAGCGCCGGCAGGTGGCCTTGAGCCCGAACCAGCGCCTGCAGCGCACCCGCTTTCTGCTGAGCGCCACCGCCCCCGGCAAGCACCGCTACGAAGTGGTGGTGGAGGCCCAGTCCGGCGAGTTTACCCAGCTGAATAACACCCGCAACGCCTACATCGAAGTGGTGAAGGGCCGCCTGCGGGTGCTGCTGGCCGGCGCCGCCCCCCACCCCGACCTGAAAGCCCTGCGCACCGCCCTGCTCGGCAACGACAACTTCGACGTGACCTTGGTGCTGCCCGGTATCGAGCCCTTGCGCGCCCAGCAGGACTACGACGTGGCCATTCTGCACCAGCTGCCCAGCCGCACCGGCGAGGGCCGCGAGGTGCTCAACTACGTGCGCAGCCGCCACCTGCCGGCGCTGTTCGTGCTCGGGGCGCAGTCGGACCTACCCGCCTACAACGCTCTGGGCACCGGCCTGCGCGTGGCGGGCGGCCCGGGCGCGGAAGTCTCGCCGGTGGTCAACCCCAACTTCACCCGCTTTACCCTCGACGCGGATGCCCAGGCCCGCGTAGCCGATTACCCCGCCGTGCCCGTGGCTGCCACCGACGCGCAGGTGGGCGGCGGGGCCGAAGTGATTCTGCGCCAACGGCAGGGCCGCGCCAGCACCGCCCGCCCGCTGCTGCTGGTGGCCGGGCCCGCCGGGCAGCGCCAGGCCACCTTGCTCACCGAGGGCAGCTGGCAGTGGCGCCTGCACGAGGCCGCCACCCACCCCGACGAGCGGGCCCCGGCCTACGACGGCCTCGTCACGCGCCTGTTGCAGCTGCTCACCCAGGACGCGCGCCGCAAGCGCCTCGACGTGTACCCCACCCAGGACGTCTTCAATACCTCGGACGACGTGACCCTGGGCGTGGAAACCTACAACGCCGTGTTTGAGCGCGTGTACGACCAGCAGATCAGCCTCACGCTGACCGACGAGCAGAACCGCCCGCGCACGTTCACCTTCACCAACCGCCAGAACGGCGGCCCGCTGCGCCTCGGCCCGCTGCCCGGCGGTGTGTACCGCTATACGGCCACGGCCACCGTAGCCGGCCAGGCCCAGCAAGACCGCGGCGAATTGCTGGTGCAGGAGCAGCAGTTGGAAGCCGGCGCCGCTCACGCCGACCACAACGCCCTCTACCAACTGGCCCAACGCAGCGGCGGCCGCCTCTACTACCCGCAGCAGCTGCAGCAGCTGGAGCAGCAGCTCGTGCAGGCCAAGTTCAAGCCCGTGCTCTACTCCCAGGAGGAGCTCAAGGACCTCATCGACGAGCCCTGGCTGCTGGTGCTGTTGGTGCTGCTGGCCTCGGCCGAATGGGCCGTGCGGCGGTACTCGGGCAGTATTTAACATTCTTTTCAGGTTGAGCCGCGGCCCTTGTTTTTCCGTCATCCTGAGGCGTAGCCGAAGGACCTTCCTCCCACTCCGCACTAACTGAGAAGCGCAGCCCCTGACGCTTTCAACTGAACGGCTTAAGCCAAGACTTTAGCGGCGGTGCAGGGCACGAGGAAGGTCCGTCGCTCTGCGCAGGATGACGTTCTTTGTTAGCACTGCCCCTATATTCCCACATGGACTATCCCACCTCCCTCGAAAAGCTCCTGCGCCACGCGGGCCTCTCGAAACAGAAGCCCTCGGCCGAAGATTTTCAGTACGTGCTCTACCTCATCAGCGACAAAAAGGCCTTCCGCCCGGTGCAGCCGCTGGCCGACGACGTGCTGGTGGCGCTGGAAACGGTAAATCAGCACCTGAACGGTGAAAAGCCCGCTGATGCCGACGACGCTTCCAAGGCCGCGGCCCTGGACCGTCCGCTGGTGTACGCCCTCAACAGCCTGCTCACGACGGGCCGAAAATATGCCGCTTGGATGGCCGCCGAGTCCGGTTTTGCCCCGGCCGACGTGGCCGAAATGCAACGAGCCGTGCAGGCTATCGAATTAGGGTGGAACTTTGTGCTGGCCGGCGACTCGAATTCCATTCGGAAGGACGTCGAAACCTGGCTCGACTAGCGGCGCTGCGTAGCGCCGCATCAAAACCCTGGCTTCGGCCGTTATTTCCCGCTGGGCACCTCTTGCGTGCTCCTACCCCGCCCCATGCGCTACCTGCTCGTCAACAAGCCCTACGAAGTCCTGCCCCAGTTTACCGACGAGGCCGGCCGTGCCACCCTCAAGCAGCTGGTGCAGGTGCCCGACGTGTATCCCGTCGGCCGCCTCGATTACGACTCTGAGGGCCTGATGCTGCTCACCGACGACAAGCAGCTGCAGTTCCGCCTCTCCGAGCCGCGCTACAAAGTGCCCAAAACCTACTGGGTGCAGGTGGAGGGCGAGCCGACCGAAGAAGCCTTGGAACAGCTGCGCCGCGGCGTGCAGATCAAAGACGGCTTCACCGCCCCCGCCGAAGTGGAGCTGCTGCCCGAGCCGCCCGCCGGCCTCTGGGAGCGGAGCAAGCCGGTGCGCTTCCGCGCCAACATTCCCACCAGCTGGCTGGCGCTGACCATTTCGGAAGGCATGAACCGGCAGGTGCGCAAGATGACGGCGGCCGTGGGCTTTCCGACGCTGCGCCTAGTGCGCGCCGGCATTGCCAGCCTGGGCCTGCGGGGCCTGCCCCCCGGCAAGTGGCGCGAGCTGACCGCCGCCGAAGTGCAGGAGCTGAAAAGCCTCACCGCGGCGGCCCTGCCCGGCGAAACGGCTCCCGCCCGCAAGAAGCCCACGGTGAAGTACGACCCCAACTACGAGCAGAAAGTAGCCGCCGAAAAAGCTGCCCGCGCCCGCCGCGCCGCCGAAAAAGCGGCTTCCGGCCGTGGCCCGAAGGGCGGGGGCCGCTCGGGCGGCCGTTCCGCTTCGGCAGCCGGCAGCGCCCGTAGCGGCGGCCCGGGCAGCGGCGCCCCGCGCGGCCCCAAGCCCGCCGGCAGCACCGGCACCCCGCGCAGTGGCGGCAAACCCACCGGCACCGGCCGCCCCACGGCTCCTGGCCGTTCATCGGCTCCGACGAGCCGCTCCCCGCGCCGCGGCAAATGAAATCACCCGTGAAGCGCCGTCGGTTCGGGGTCCGGCTATTGCTAGCCGCGTTGCTGCTGTTGTTGCTGGCCAACGTGGTGGCCTTCAACCACGCCTGGCGCTTCACGCACTTTTCGGCCGAAGCCGGCACGCACACGGCCAATCCCGAACAGCTCTCGGTGGCCGAAAAGCTGTGGGTGTTGGCCACCGGCATCAAGAATCCCAAGCCCCGCAACGGCAAGGCACCGGCGTTTTTCTTTCAGGAAGTCAGCATCAGCAGCCCCAACGGCCGGCTGCAAAGCTGGTACTGCCCGGTGGAGGAAGCCCACGGCACGGTCGCGCTGTTTCACGGCTACGCCAGCGACAAATCCAAGCTGCTCACCGAGGCGGCGTATTTCCGACAGCTCGGCTACTCCGTGCTGCTGACCGACTTCGCCGGCAACGGCGGCTCGGCCGGCTACCGCACCACCGTGGGCTACCGCGAAGCCGACGACGTGGCGGCCGTGGTGCGCTGGCTGCGCGAGCGGCAGCCCGAGGCCCGCTTGGTGCTCTACGGCGTGAGCATGGGCGCCGTGGCCATCCTGCGGGCCGAAAGTGAGCTGGGCGTGCAAGCCGACGCCAACATTGTGGAGTGCCCCTACGGCAGCATGCTGCAAACGGCCCAGAACCGTTTCCGCAGCATGGGCGTGCCTCCTTTCCCGATGGCTAACCTGCTCGTGTTCTGGGGCGGCGTGCAAAACGGGTTCTGGGCTTACGACCTTTCGGCCGAGCACTACGCACACAAGATTACCGTGCCCACCTTGCTGCTCTGGGGCACGGCCGACCCGCGCGTGACGCGCCCGGAAACCGACGCCATCTACGCCGCTCTGGCCGGCCCCAAGCAGCGCCGCGACTTTCCCGGCAGCGGCCACGAGCCGTATTGGCGCCGGCACCAAGCCGCGTGGCAGAGTGCTATCTGGACCTTTCTGGAAAAACGCGACAGCGCCGCCGTGGCCCCGTAGCGACGTCGCAGCAGTTGCCGGCAAATCCGCACGCAAGGCCCAGGTTGTGGGCTCATTCGCTTTGTGGCAGACACAAATTGCCGGCTTTCGCGCTTTTCGGAATATCTGTCGGCCGCTATCCGCCGTACAACTTCTTTTCGTCAGAAAACCCGCGCTGTCCCTGCCGCACGGTGACATTGTGGCAGCTAAAAAGTCAATTCCGGCCCTTGGTACGCTGCTTGTAATCTGCCGCACAGCTGCCCCGAGCGGGGCGGCCCCTCAAACTGAGACACCTTCACCTTACTCACCACTCCATAGCAATGGGCAAAATTATCGGTATTGACCTCGGCACGACCAACTCGTGCGTGGCCGTGATGGAAGGCAACGAGCCGGTTGTAATTCCGAATAGCGAAGGCCGCCGCACGACCCCGTCGATTGTGGCTTTCCTCGATAATGGCAAAGGCGAGCGTAAAGTGGGCGACCCCGCTAAGCGCCAGGCTATTACCAACCCCAAGAACACCATCGCCTCGATCAAGCGCTTTATGGGCCGTCGTTTCTCGGAAGTTTCCGACGAAGCGGCGCACATGCCCTACCAAGTCGTGCGCGGCAACAACGATACGGCCGTCGTGCAAATCGGTGACCGGCAGTACACCCCGCAGGAAATTTCCGCGATGGTGCTGCAAAAAATGAAGCAGACCGCGGAGGACTACCTCGGCACGCCCGTAACCGAAGCGGTTATCACCGTTCCGGCTTACTTCAACGACGCCCAGCGCCAGGCCACCAAAGAGGCCGGCGCCATTGCGGGCCTCGACGTGAAGCGCATCATCAACGAGCCCACGGCCGCCGCCCTGGCCTACGGCCTCGACAAAGACCACTCGAACCACAAAGTCGCCGTGTACGACCTCGGCGGTGGTACGTTTGATATTTCCATCCTCGAGCTGGACAACGGCGTGTTCGAAGTGCTGTCGACTAACGGCGACACCCACCTCGGCGGCGACGACTTTGACCAGGTTATCATCAACTTCCTGGCCGAGACTTTCTCCTCGGAAAACGAAGGCCTGGACCTGCGCAAGGACCCGATGGCCCTGCAGCGCCTGAAGGAAGCCGCCGAAAAGGCCAAGATTGAGCTGTCGTCCTCGAACGAGACGGAAGTCAACCTGCCCTACATCACGGCTACCGCCTCGGGCCCCAAGCACTTGGTGGTAAAAATCAGCCGCGCCAAGTTTGAGCAGTTGGCCGACTCGCTGATCCGCCGCTCGATGGAGCCCTGCAAAAAGGCCCTCTCCGACGCCGGCCTGACCGCCGCTGACATCAACGACGTTATCCTCGTAGGTGGCTCGACGCGCATTCCGCGCATCCAGGAAGAAGTAGAGAAGTTCTTCGGCAAGAAGCCCTCGAAGGGTGTAAACCCCGACGAAGTGGTGGCCGTGGGCGCTGCCATCCAGGGCGGCGTGCTCACCGGTGAGGTGAAGGACGTGCTGCTGCTGGACGTGACCCCGCTGAGCCTCGGCATCGAAACCATGGGCGGCGTGATGACCAAGCTCATCGAGTCGAACACGACCATCCCGACCAAGAAGTCCGAGACCTTCTCGACGGCTTCGGACAACCAGCCTTCGGTGGAAATCCACGTGCTGCAAGGTGAACGTCCGCTGGCTTCGCAGAACCGCACCATCGGCAAGTTCCACCTCGACAGCATCCCGCCCGCGCCGCGCGGCGTGCCGCAGATCGAAGTGACCTTCGACATCGACGCCAACGGCATTCTGCACGTGACGGCCAAGGACAAAGGCACCGGCAAGGAGCAGAAAATTCGCATCGAGGCCTCGTCCGGTCTGTCGGACGCCGACATCGAGCGGATGCGCCAGGAAGCCCAGGCCAACGCCGAAGCGGACAAAACCGAGCGGGAGCGGATTGAGAAGGTTAACCAGGCCGACTCGATGATCTTCCAGACCGAGAAGCAGCTGAAGGAGTACGGCGACAAGCTGAGCGCCGGCAACAAGTCGGCCATCGAATCGGCCCTGACGGAACTGCGCTCGGCCCACGAGAGCAAGGACCTGGCCCGCATCGACTCGGCCATGACGGCCATCAACGCGGCCTGGCAGGCAGCCTCGCAGGAGATGTACGCTCAGGGCGGTGAAGGCCAGCCCCAGGGCTACCCCGGCGGCGACGCCAGCGGCTTCCAGGGCGGCCAGCCCGGCGGCAACGGCCAGCAAGGCCAGGGCGCGGGCCACGACAACGTGACCGACGTAGACTACGAAGAAGTAGGCAAGTAACCCGGCCAACTTCGGTAAGCAAAAGGCCCCACAGCAGATGCTGCGGGGCCTTTTTTTGTGGCCTAATTGAAGAAATCGGGCGGCAGCCAGGCGGGTATGGTCTTGTGCAGGTTGACGTCTTCCAGGTACAGCAGGGGCACCTCCACGGCGCGGGTGGTCGGCTTGGCCATCGTGAAGTACCAATGCCCCGTGCCGCGGCGTACAATCTGCTGCCCGGTTAGAAAATCGGTCGTTGCGCTGACAAACGTGGCGTTGGCCCGGTCCAGGCAGCTGTAGTCCTCGACCACCAGCCGGACGCGGCCGCTGGCGTTTTCGTAGCGGTAATGCTGCGTCTGCGTCAGCCGCTGGTTGGTGCCGGCCCGGTGTTTCACCAAGATGTCGCCCCGCACCAGGCTTACGCCGGGCGTGCCGACCCGGGACGAATCCCGGGACAGGCACTTGGTGCAGTACAAGGCCCCTACCCCCACGCCAACGCGCTGAAAAGCGCCACTGGGCTGGGCCAGCATGACCACCAGCGCCCGGTTGCGGTTGACATCGGCGGCCCCTGGCTCTTCCTCAGAACTTTCCACCAGCACCAGCACCGAATCGGGCCGCTGGTCGGCGTTCAGGTCGCCCCCGAGGCGGCTTTCGATGCGCCAGCCGGCGGGCACAAACGCCGTGGGCTGCCGGGCGGTAACGGGCAGCTGCTCGAGGGACGCAAGCTGGCTTTTGCGGCTTTGGGCCGCCACCGAGCCGACGAGAAGCGGCAACAGACCAATGAACAATGCCGCGGCTCGCATATCACTCCTAAGATACGCAGATACGCGGCGGACCGGTCACAACAAAGGCCGGAGCATGGCCCCGGCCTGTCGCTTGCTATGTGAGCAGATTGAGCGGAATTACTACAGATTCAGGCTGGCGACGTTCACGTCTTCCAGAAAGCGCGGCGCAGTAGGCACTTTGGCTTCCTTGCGCGTGACGAGCTGCTTGGCGCCGCTGGGGTCGGCGGGGTCGGCCACGATGTGCTCGGTTTGCTGCTGGCCGGTGAGGTAATCGGTGCGCTTGTAGGTGGTGTCGAGTTTGAGGCGGCTGCTTTGCATCACGCTTTCGCCCACGAGGCGCACGCGGCCATTGTCGAAACGGTAGCGCTGGGTCACATCCAACGACTGTTCCACGCCCGAGAGGTGGCGCACCGAGAGGGTGCCCTTGCTGATGGCAAGGTCCGGGGCCACGGTGCGGTCGGAGGCGAAGCAGCCGGTGCAGTAAAGGGCAGTGCCGGAGGTGGCCACCCGGCGCAGCTGCCCGGTGGGCTCGTTGATGAGCACCACCAGAGCCCGTTCGCGGCGGGCTTCGGGGGCCGAGGCGCTGGGGCGCTCCACCAGCATCAGCACCGGGTCGGGGCGGTTGTCGCCGTTCAGGTCGCCGCTGATCTGCTTTTCCAGCAGCCAGCCGGCAGGCACGAAGGCCGTGGCGCGCGTAGCCGTGGCCGGCACCATGTCGGCTTTGAAAGCGGGCCCGGACTCGGGGTTGGGCGTGGTTAGCCCCGCAAGGCCGATCAACAAAGAGGTAAAGAGAAAAGTCATATTTCTGCGCTACTTCAAGTAAAGCTACCCGCCCGAAACTCTGCCGGCGGAAACTTTAGTTCAATTTGCCTTCTCCCTATTTGGGAGGTTGCTTTTCCTATCTGGGAAACCCGACCGCGGCGGCCGTCAGGCCCTTGGTGTAAGCAAAGTAGCAGCCCCGCGGGCACTGCGGTGCACTTCTCACCCGATCATGTGGTAGAGCGGGCGCCGACTGCTGAGTAAGTTGCGGCCGCAATGGCGCTGCCCCACATCATTGGGCGAGGGTGGCACCTTACGGCGTTAATCCATGGAGTTTCTCATTATCGGCGCGGGCATCGGGGGCCTGGCCACGGCTCTGGCCCTGCACCAACTCGGCCATCAGGTGCGGGTGTTCGAAGCCGCAGCGGCGCTGCGCGAAATCGGGGCGGGCGTGGTGCTGGGCGCCAACGCCATGCGGGCCCTCGACCACCTGGGCGTGCACGCAGCGGTGCGCGCCGCTGGCTCCCCCGTCACCAGCATCGGCCTGCTCGACGAGCACGGCCAGGTGCTCAACGACGTGGACACCCGCGCTTTCACCGAGCCACTGGGCTACGACAACCTCGCCATTCACCGCGCCGACTTGCAGCGCGTGCTGCTTGAGCACCTGCCGGTCGGCTGCCTACACTTGGGCAAAAGCCTCACCAGCTTCGAACAAAGCGCTGCCGGCGTCACGGCCCATTTTGCCGACGGCACCCAGGCGCAGGCGCCGTACCTGATTGCCGCCGACGGCATCCGCTCGCGGGTGCGCCAGCAGCTGTTGCCCGCCGCCCAGCCGCGCTACGCGGGCTACACTTGCTGGCGCGGCGTCATCGAGGCGGCGGCGCTGGGCCTGCCGCCGGGGCGCAGCACCGAAAGCTGGGGCCGGGCCGGGCGCTTCGGCGTGGTGCCGCTGGGCACGGGGCAGGTGTACTGGTTTGCCTGCATTTCGAGCGCCGAGCCCCAGAATCCGCGCTACCGGGCCTTCCGGCTCGCGGATCTGCAACGCCACTTCGCCGGCTTCCACCGGCCCATTCCCGAGTTGCTGGCCCTCACCACCGACGAGCAAGTGCTGTGGGGCGACATCATCGACCTGGCTCCGCTGCCGCGCTTCGATTTTGGCCGGGTGCTGCTCACCGGCGACGCGGCCCATGCCACCACGCCCAACATGGGCCAGGGCGCCGGGCAGGCCGTGGAAGATGCGGCCATGCTCGCCCGCTGCCTGCAGGAGCACCCCGCGGATACCACGGCTGCCTTCCGCCTGTTTGACCAGCGCCGCCGGCCGCGCACCACGCGCATCGTGCGGCAGTCGCGGCAGCTGGGCTGGGTGGCGCAGCTGCGCCACCCGCTGCTGGTAACACTGCGCAACGCCGTGATGCGCCGCCTGCCCGCGGCCGTGAACACCCGGCAGATGGCCTTTCTCTACGCCGAGTAGCCGCCCGGGCCCTAACCAAGGCCGGCGGCGGGGCGGGCAAAATTATTTTCGACCCCGCTCTTTACCGGCTGCACCTATAATTCCATCTTTGACCCCTTGCTTTTTTACGCACGCTTTCTGGTTTTTATGATAAAAAAATACCTCCACACATCCGCCTACGCGCTGGCCCTGGGTCTCGGCTTGGGCGGCGGTGCTCAGGCCCAGCAACGGGCGGCCGCCCCGTATTTTCAGGACGACGCCACGGCGGCCCGCTCGGCCCTGGGCGCGGCCCTGCGCCACAGCCGGCCGCTCACGCTAAACGCCGCCGGCCTGCGAACGGCGCTGGCCGCGGCCCCGGCCGAAACCCGCGCCGGCGCCGCGCCGCTGACCCTAGCCCTGCCCCTGCCTGACGGCACCTCAGGCCGCTTCGCGGTGACGGAAACAGCCGTGATGGCGCCGGCCCTGGCGGCGCAGTTTCCGCAGATCAAGACCTACCGCGGCGTGGGCCTCGACGACCCCACGGCCACCGTGCGGCTGGATGTGACGCCCCAGGGCTTTCACGCCCAGATTTTGTCGGAGACGGCCGGCACCGTGTACATCGACCCGGCCACGCGCGGCGACCAGCAGCACGTGCTCAGCTTTTACCGCCGCGACATGAACCGGGCGGCGGCCGGAGCCGTGCCGGTGTGCCAGTTTCAGCCCACGGCCGCCGAGCTGGCCGCCAGCCAGATGCGGGGCATAGCGGCCGGCAACGGCCAGAACCGCGTGCTGATTGCCACCGGCCCGACCCTGCGCACCTACCGCTTGGCCGTGGCTGCTACCGGCGAGTACACCGCCTTCCACGGCGGTACCGTAGCCCTGGCCCAGGCGGCCATCGTGACGACGGTGAACCGGGTGGTGGGCGTGTACGAAAAGGAACTGGCCGTGCGCCTGCAGCTGGTGGGTTCCAACGCCCAAATTATCTATACCGACGGCGGATCCGACCCCTACACCAACGGCCGGGCGGACCTGATGATTGGCGAGGCCCAGACCAACATCACCAACGTTATCGGGACGCCCAACTTTGACATCGGGCACGTGTTCGGCACCAATTCCGGGGGCTACGCCGGCTTGGGCGTGGTGTGCAACGCCTCGTTCAAAGCCCGCGGCGTGACCGGCAGCAGCGCCCCGTTGGGCGACGCCTTCGACATCGACTACGTGGCCCACGAAATGGGGCACCAGTTCGGCGGCAACCACACCTTTAACAGCGCTTCCGGGCCCAACTGCGGCACCAGCAACGGCAACCCCGGCACGGCGTTCGAACCGGGCTCGGGCAGCACGATTATGGCCTACGCGGGTATCTGCGCGCCCGACAACCTGCAACCCAACTCCGACGCTTACTTCCACACCGGCAGTTTCCAGGAAATGGCGGCGTTTATTGCCTCCACGGCCTGCGGCACCTCGACGGCCACCGGCAACACGGCCCCGGTGGTGAGTATTCCCGCAGCTCGGACGCTGCCCATCGGCACGCCCTTCCGCCTGACGGCCAGCGCCACGGACGCCAACGGCGACGCCTTGACGTACTGCTGGGAGGAAATGGACCTGGGAGCCTACGCTACCCTTACGACCCCGCAAGCGGCCAACAGCAACGTGCCGCTGTTTCGCTCCTTCCTGCCCGTCAGCTCACCCACGCGGTATTTTCCGCGTCTGGCCGACATCATCAGCAACACCAGCAGCGCCAATGAGCGGCTGCCCACGGTGTCGCGCACGCTCACCTTCCGCTGCACCGCCCGCGACCAGCACAACGGCGCGGCCGGCGTGGTCGGCGGGGTAAATTACAGCGCCAACCTAGTGCTGCCCGTGACCAGCGCGGCCGGCCCCTTCCTGGTAACGGCCCCGAACACGGCCCTGACCTGGACGGGCAGCAGCACCCAAACCGTGACCTGGAACGTGGCCGGCACCACCGCCAACGGGGTAAACTGCGCCACGGTCAACATCCTGCTCTCCACGGACGGCGGGCTGACCTATCCCACTACCCTGGCCAGCGGCGTGGCCAACGACGGCAGCCAAGCCGTCACGGTGCCCAACGTGGCCACCACCACGGCCCGCATCATGGTGGAAGCGGCCGACAATTACTTCTTCGACATTTCGAATACCAACTTCACCATCACCGCCGCGGTTTGCAATGCGCCCACCAACCTGTCGGCCGGCAGCATCACGCAAACCACGGCCTCGGTTAGCTTTACGGCCAGCGGCTCGGCCACGAGCTACACCGTGACGACCACGCCCGCCACGAGCCCGCAGACGGTGGCCGGTTCGCCGGTGACCCTGACGGGCCTCACGCCGGGCACCAGCTACACGGTCAACATCGTCTCGAACTGCGCCGGTGGCGCCACTTCTGCGGCGGCCAGCACCGTCTTTAGCACCACCCAGCCGGCTACGGCGGCCCCGGTGCTGCTGAACCCGGCCAACGGCAGCCTGACCAACAACACCCGCCCGCCCTACACCGGCACGGCCACGCCCGGCAGCACCGTGACGGTGTACATCGGTGCCAGCAGCGTGGGCTCGGCGACGACCGACGCCTCCGGCAACTGGACGATGACTTCGGTCACGCTGCTGGCCGACGGCGTGTACACGGCCTCGGCCACCGCCCAGGCCAGCGGCGGTGCCGTCAGCCCCGCCAGCAACAGCAACACCTTCACGGTGGACACGACCCCGCCCGCGGCGCCGGTGGTGGTGGTGCCGGCCAACGGCAGCCAGACCAGCAACAACCGCCCCCTCTACGGCGGTTCGGGTGAAGCCGGCGCAACCGTTACGGTGTTCGTCGATGGTACTCCGATTGGAACCACCACCGCCGTGCCGGGCGGCACCTGGGGCCTCTCCCACCCCACGGCCCTGGCCGACGGCAGCCACACGGTGAAAGTCCGCGCCACCGACGCGGCTGGCAACACCAGCGTGGACAGCAACACCAACACCTTCGCCGTTGACACCACGGCCCCGACGGCAACCCTCAGCTCCTCGGCCGGCGCGTCGGGGGCGTCGACCGCAACCACGCCCCTGCCCTTCGCGGTGAGCTTCTCGGAATCGGTGACGGGCTTCTCAGCCAGCGGCATCAGCGTGACGAACGGCACGGTGAGCAGCGGGCCGACGGGCTCGGGCAGCGGGCCGTACACGTTTAGCGTCACGCCCACCACGGCTGGTACGGCTACCACGGTACAGGTTGCAGCGGGCGCCGCCCAGGACGCCGCCGGCAACGGCAATTTGGCGTCTTCGTCGTACTCGCTGACCTACCTCGCCCCGGCTACGGCCACCACCTGGACGGGCGCCGTGAGCACCGACTGGTACACGGCGGGCAACTGGACGGCCGGCGTGCCCACGGCTTCGCTCGACGCGACCATTCCCAGCGCAGCCCCGCGCATGCCGCTGATTGCAAGCGGCGTGGCCACTACCCGCAGCCTGAGCATCGGCAGCGGAGCCTCGCTGACGCAAACCGGCGGCACGCTCGACGTGCGCGCCAACCTGACCAACAACGGCACCTTCGGGCCCACCGGCGGCACCGTGGTGCTGGGCAGCACCACGCTGGGCAACTTGCTGGGCAGCAGCAGCACCCGTTTCTGGAATCTGACGGTGAGCAGCAACGGGGCGCAGGTGAGCACCTCGGCCGGCGCGGCCGTCCGGCGCCTGCTCACGCTGAACGGCAACCTCGCCAGCCAAGGCAACCCGCTCACGCTGGCCTCTGACGCGACGAACACGGCCATGGTGGTCAACAACGGCAGCAACGTGGTAACGGGCAACCTGACGGTGCAGCGCTACATCACGCCGGACCTGAACCCGAACCTGGGCTACCGCCACGTGTCGGCCCCGATCAGCACGGCTACGGTCGGCAGCCTGGCCACGGCCGGCTTCAGCCCGGTGGTGAACCCGGCGTACAACGGCTCGGCCACGCCCGCTGCGGTGACGCCCTTCCCGACTGTATTCGGCTACGACCAAAGCCGCTTGACCGCGGCCAGCAACAACCTGTCGACCTTCGACAAGGGCTGGTTCTCGCCCGGCACCTTGAACGACGCGCTGAACGTGGGCCAGGGCTACACCGTGAACCTGGCCGCCGGGCAGGCGCTGAGCTTCACCGGCCCGCAGAACAACGGCACCCTCGCCGTCGCGCTGGGCCGCAACAGCGGCGCCACGGCTGCCGACGCGGGCCTGGCGCTGGTGGGCAACCCCTACCCCTCGCCCCTGGACTGGAGCCTGCTGTCGGCCGCCGACCGCCCCAACGTGGACGGGAGCATCTACGTGTTTGCCAGCAACGACCCGTCCAACGCGTACGCCGGCGCTTACGGCTTCTACAACAACGGCATCGGCACCATCAGCCCGGTGCTGCCGCTGGGCCAGGGCTTCTTCGTGCGGGTGACGGCCGGCCAAACCGCGGGCACGCTCACCTTCCGGAACAGCCAGCGCCCCACCGCCTACACGAACCCGACCTACCACCGCCCCAACGAAACCCGCCCGCTGGTGCAGCTGGCCCTGCGCGCCGCGGGCAGCGCGGTGAGCGACGCCGCGTTTGTGTACTTCGAACAGGGCGCAACGGATGGCTACGACGCGCAGTACGACGCGGAGAAACTGCCCAACCCCTCGGGCCTGAACCTCTCGACCAGCCTCTCGGCCACCCAGCGCCTGAGCATCGACGGGCGCGCCGAGCTGGGCACCGCCCCGCGCGTGGTACCGCTGGCCGTGGGCGTGCCGGCGCCCGGCACCTACTCGCTCAGCGCCGCCGAGCTGCTGAACCTGGCCGGGGTGCCCACCTACCTGCGCGACCTGCAGACCGGCGCCGTCATCGACCTGGCCCAGCAGCCGAGCTACCAGTTCACGGTAACCAATGCCACTAGCCTGATTACCGGCCGCTTCGAGCTGGTCTTCTCGCCGCAACGCCCGCTGGCAACGGCCGCCGCCCAGACGCTGCAGTTGAGCGTGTGGCCCAACCCCGTAGCCGGCCAGGCGCCGCTGCACCTGACCCTGAGCAAAGCCGTGCCGGCTGCCACCGCCACGCTGCGCGACGTGGTGGGCCGCACAGTGGCCACGCAGGCCTTCGCCGGGAGCAGCACCAGCCTGCCCACTGCCGGCCTGGCGCGCGGTACTTACCTGCTGAGCGTGACGGCGGCGGGCCAGGCCCCCGTTACCCGCCGCGTGGTAGTGGAATAGCCGCGTAGGCCTCAGTCCTAAAAAAGCCCCGCCGGAGCGTTCCGGCGGGGCTTTTTTATGGCGGATCGGCGTGGTGGGCTACAGCCACAACGACCGGTTTGGCCGCACGCGGGTCACGTTGCGCACCGGCTCGGCCTTGGCTTCTTCGCGCTCTTCTTCCACCTCTTCCTCGAAGCCCTCCTTGATTTTTTCCAGCGCCTCCACGTGGTCCGATTCGTCGGCTTCTTCGAGGTTGGCTTCCTGCTCGTGCTTGTCGCGGGGCTCGTAGCTGAGCTTGATGAAAATGGGGAAGTGGTCAGACCCCACGTAGGGCAAGCGCTGCATGTCGTCGACCTTGAAGTGCGGGGACACGAACACGTGGTCGAGAGGCCAGCGCAGCAGGCGGTACTCAGCGTGGAAGGTGGGCAGCAGGCCCCGGCCCACGCGCGGATCCATAAGCCCGCTGATGCGCCGAAACAGCTCGGACGTGTGCGACCAAGCCACGTCGTTCATGTCGCCGAACACGATGGTGGGCTCGTCCTTGCGGTCGATTTCCTTGCCCACCAGCAGCAGCTCGGCGTCGCGCTTGGTGCTGGTTTTGGATTCCTGCGGCGCGGGCGGCTTGGGGTGCAGCCCGTACACGTGCAACTTGGTGCCGTCGGGCATCTGCACGCGGGTGTGGAGGCTGGGCACGTCGTCGTCGAGCAGGTATTTGATGCGGCAGCCGATGAGCGGCAGGCGCGAGAAAAACAGCAGGCCGTAGGTGTTGTCGAGCGGTTCGTGGCAGGTGTAGGGGTGGGTTTGCTGCAGGGGCCGCAATTGGTCCAGCCACCACTGGTCGGTTTCGACGGCCATGATGATGTCCGGGTCGGCTTCGCGGATGACTTGCAAGGCCCGTGCGCCCTGCTTGTTGTACTGCAGCACGTTCATCATCAGCAGGCTTACGTGGCCGCGGCTGCTGTCGACGCTGCTGTCGCCCACCTGCTTGCGCATCAGCGGGGTGTAGGGCAAAATCCGCACGAACTGGTAGACGATGGCCGCGCCCAGAGCCAACACGAGGCCCCTGCCCAGCCAGGGATAGTCTTGCCAGTGCCAGAAATCGAGCAGCAGAGCGGCGGGCAGCACCACGGCCATAACGCCCACAATTTGCAGGCGTGGAAAGTCAAATATGCGAATCCACCAGGCCGTGGCCCGGATCAGCGGCAGCAACGTGGCCACCAGCCCAGCCACGCCCAGCGCGGCCACGAGGCCGGTGAGCAGGTGCGGAACGGTTATCGAGAGCAAGGTTTGCACAGGTGGGCGGGAGAGAGAAGCAGGGGAATTGTGGTGTTGTACTACGCCCCGCCGAGTTGGTTGCACGGCCCGGCCGCAATCCGCCTTTGTCGTTTGCAAAATTGCACCCTGCTCAGAAATTCCCGGACGGCTAGATGTCGTCGAGCCCGCCTTTGCGCAACTCATCCACGGTGCGCATCACCTTGTCGCGCAGGGCGGCGCGGTACTTCTCCAGCGCGTCGGCGAGGCGGGCGTTGCCCAGGGCCAGCATCTGCACGGCCAGCACGGCGGCGTTGGCGGCGTTGTCGAGGGCCACGGTGGCCACGGGCACGCCGGTGGGCATCTGCAGCATGGACAGAATCGAGTCGAGCCCGCCGATGGAGGTGGCCACGTTGATGGGCACGCCGATGACAGGGATGGTGGTGAAGGCCGCCACCATGCCGGGTAGGTGGGCCGCCCCGCCCCCGCCGGCAATGATGACGCGCAGCCCGCGCTTGCGGGCCGACTCGGCATAATCGACCAGGCGGTGCGGGGTGCGGTGGGGCGAGACGAGGGTCAGTTCGTAGGGTACCTGGAACTGGCGCAGCATTTCGGCCGCGGCGTTCATCACGCGCAGATCGGACTGCCCGCCCACGAGGATGCCGACAATGGGCGTGGGCGTATCGGGGGTGGTATCGGCGGGGGAAGTGGTGGTCATGTAAGCGAAAACCGGAAGGATGAAGCGGCGGGCGCGCAGCCCGGCAACAAGCCCGCGCACCCGCTGCTAAACATACTCAACTTCGGGCCCGTTCGTATGCCCTTCTGGCCTACCTTTAGCCGGATTTTCGCCCGTTGCATGGAAATACTGCTCGCCACCTTCACCACCCTGTTTTCCGTCGTGAACCCCTTCGGCGCCATGCCGGTGTTCCTGACGCTGACCGAAAACGAATCGGCCGGGGAGCGGGCCCGCACCGCGCTGCGCGCCTGTATGTACATGGTGGGCGTGCTGGCGGTGTCGTTTTTTGCCGGGCAGTACGTGCTCAACTTCTTCGGCATCAACATTCACCACCTGCGCATTGCCGGCGGCATCCTGCTCATGCGCTCGGCCTTCGACCTGCTCACGCCGGGCGGCAACCGCGCCAAGGTATCGGAGGCCACCTTGGAGGAGAGCATGCACAAGGACGACATCAGCTTCACCCCGCTGGCCATGCCCATGCTCTCGGGCCCGGGCTCCATGGCCGTGTGCATCGGCCTCTTCACCGAGAAGCTGACTTGGCTGGACATGGGCCTGATTTTCTTTGGCTTCGTGCTGGTGGCCGCCGCCAGCTACATGATTCTGCTGTCCTCCCTGCGCCTGACGCGCTTTCTGGGTCGCCCCGGCATGGCCGCCCTGGCCCGCATCATGGGCTTTCTGACCCTGGCCATCGGGGTGAACTTTCTGGCCACGGCCATCAAGGCGCTGTTTCAGAGCTAGGATGAAGTCACGTCCCTTGTTGCTGCTTAGTGGTATCAGTTCCTTAGCGGGTTGCGACTATCCAACGACAACCAAGCCACCGGCTCAGCAGGCGTATCAGGTTACGTTCTACGTCGAAAACAGCAGCAAAACCCAGCCAGCCACTGACTTGCTCATCCGCTGGGACACCACCGTAGTAGCGCAGGACACCTTCCGCTATACCAATGTCAGTGACCAGTTTCAGACCTATCAACTGAGCATTCGGCCTGGGGAGCATCACATCCGAGTTGTGAATAGCATGAACCAGTTGCGGCTGGATTCAACGATTATCGTGCGCAATCCGCTGACGCACGTGTTCGTAGGCTTCAATTACAAAAAGCTCGACGAGGCAGATATTAACCATATAAGGCAGATGGAACCGCCCGAGGGAGTAGATGCTGTTGTAGCAGAACTTTACGAGCCTAAACACCTCTTCATCCACATCATGGAAGGCCCCATTAGCATTCCTTGAGTGTCATAGTTGCCCTGACAACTATCAGCTGCGCGCCACTGCCGCCCGTGGGTTATCTTTGCGGCCCGAAACTCCCTGCGCTGATGCTGAAGAACGACCTGATCCTGCGTGCCGCCCGCGGCGAACAAACCGAACGCACCCCCGTGTGGCTGATGCGCCAAGCCGGCCGCATCCTGCCCGAGTACCGCGCCCTGCGCGCCAAGCTCAGCGGGTTCAAGGAGCTGGTCGAGACGCCGGAGCTGGCCGCCGAAGTCACCATTCAGCCCATCGACGCGCTGGACGTGGACGCGGCCATCATCTTCAGCGACATCCTGGTGGTGCCCGAAGCCATGGGCCTGACCTACGAAATGGTGGAAGCCCGCGGCCCGTTGTTCCCCGAGACGGTGAAGTCGGCCGCCGACGTGGAGCGGCTGCGCGTGGCCGACCCCGAGGAGCACCTGGGCTACGTGCTCGAAGCCCTGCGCGTGACGCGCAAGGCGCTGAACGGGCGCGTGCCGCTCATCGGCTTCGCCGGCGCCCCGTGGACCATCTTGGCCTACATGGTGGAAGGCCACGGCTCCAAGACCTTCAGCAAGGCCCGCCGCATGCTGTTTCAGGAGCCGGAGCTGGCCCACGCCCTGCTGCGCAAAATCACCGACACCACAATTGCCTACCTGCGCGCCCAGGTGGAAGCCGGGGCCAACATGCTGCAGGTGTTCGACTCCTGGGCCGGCATCCTCAACCCGCAGCACTACCACACGTTCTCGGCCAGCTACATCGGCGAAATTTGCGCCGCCATGCCCGCCGACATTCCGGTGACGGTGTTTGCCAAGGGCGCCTACTTCGCCCACCAGGACTTCGCCCAGCTGCCCTGCCGCACCATCGGCCTGGACTGGAACGAGGATCCGCGCAAAGTGCGCCCTCTGGTCGGCGACAAGACGCTGCAGGGCAACCTGGACCCCTGCGCGCTGTACGGCTCGCCCGAGCAGGTGCGCGCCGCCACCATCGAAATGCTGGAGCGCTTCGGCCCGCAGCGCCACATTGCCAACCTCGGCCACGGCGTGTACCCCGACACCAACCCCGACCGCGTGCGCGTGTTCATCGACACGGTGAAGGAGCACAGCCTGCGCATGCGCCAGGACTTGGCGTAAGCTTAAAAGCTGTAAAAACCCTAGGGAAAGTCCGTCATCCCAAGCCTTAGCGAAGGACCTTCCGCTTACTAGCACTACCTCAAAAGCGCAGCCACCAACGCCCTTTCGTCCGGGCAAGGTGGCTGCGCTTCTGTTTGATCAGAACGTCAGCACTTCGTCGGCAGCGGCGGTGCGGGGTGCGAGGAAGGTCCTTCGCTAAGGCTTAGGATGCCGGGCCGGTTTCCTCGTTTTGCCATTGCTTTTTACAGCACTTGGGCGGCTTCGGCTTCCTGCAGCAGGCGCGTTTTCTCGATGGGCACCACGCCCACTTGTTCGCACACCAAGCCGCCGCCGAGGTTGGCCAGGGCGGCCATGCTGGCCGGAGCCACGTCCAGGGCCACGCACAGAGCGGCAATGCTGATAACCGTGTCGCCGGCGCCGGATACGTCGGAAATGGCGCGTACATGGGCGGGCAGGTAGATGGGGCCCCGGCCGGCGTCGCAGAACACGCCGCGCTCCGAAAGGGTCACCAGCACCATGTCGGGGGCGAGGTGGCCGCGCAGTACCTGCACGGCGTGTTCCAGGCCGGCGTTGTCGCCGTCGGCGAAGTCGAGTTTAAGGCCTTCGCGCAGCTCTTTCAGGTTGGGCTTGAACAGGGTGCAGCCGCGGTAAGCCAGGAAGTTGCGCTTTTTCGGGTCGACCACCGTAGGCACGCCCTGGGCCCGGGCCAGCTCGATGAAGCGGGCAATGCGCGCGGCGTTGAGTACGCCCTTGTCGTAGTCTTCGAAGATGACCACGTCGGCGCGGCCCAGCAGCTGGGTGTAAGCTTCCGTGAGCCCCGCGTCCTCCGTGGCCGACAGGTCGGTTTCCACCTCCGCGTCGATACGCAGCAGTTGCTGGTCGTGGGCCAGAATGCGCTGCTTGACGGTGGTGGGGCGCTCTTGGCTGCGCACGAGGCCGTCGGCGGAGAGGTGCCGCTCGTGCAGCTGGTGCAGCAGCTGGTCGCCGCCCGCGTCGTCGCCGATGACGGCGCACAGCAGCGGCGTGGCGCCCAGGGCCTGCACGTTCAGGGCCACGTTGGCGGCCCCGCCGAGGCGCTGCTCGGTACGCGTCACGTTGACCACCGGCACCGGGGCTTCGGGCGAAAGGCGGGTGGCTTTGCCCCACACGTAAGCGTCCACCATCACGTCGCCCACGATGAGCACGGTCAGGTCGTTGAAGGCATTGAAGAGGTCGGGCAGCGTAGCGGGAGCAGGCGAAGCAGCAGCGGGCATCAGTAGCAAGGCAAATGAGGGCGCAAAGATACGCCCGGGCGTGCTTGCCCGCCGCATCGGACTCCGGACCAAGGCCTATCTGGCTAAAGAAGCGTACCTTCCGAGGCACGAATCCACGGGCAGCCGGGTTGAGGTAGTGAGGCACGCCACGACTTATTCACCGCCTCCTTATCCTCCTTTTTGCATGGACGAAGACCTCAAAACCAGCCTCGCCAACAACGCCAAAGCCTGGCTGGCCCTATCCCTTTCTATTTCCGACGCGGAAAAAGTGGCATTCGACAAAATCCACGACGATTTTCTCTCTACCTACGGCCCTGGCTTCATGGTGAAGGTCTACCGCAACATGGTGGACCGCGTGCTGCGCCACAGCTCCAACGAGGAGCGCGAAAAGATTATGGCCGCTTTCAAAGAAGCCATGGACCACGCCATCGACGGTCACCACGGCACCCACTAAGGCCCCGGCCCTGGCTCAACCGCCCCGCGCTCCTTCCAACGAGGAATCAGCGCGGGGCGGTTATTTTTTGGGCAGAAGCCCCGATTCGCTACGCGTTTTCGCGCGCCAGTAGCTGCACGTGGCCGAGGTGGTGCCGGCCGTGCCAGGCGTACTGCACCAGGGCTTGGTCGAGCGTGTAGACGCGGTCGAATACCGGGTGGTAGAAGGTGCGCTGCCAGTCGGCCGCGGTGAGGTGGTGCAGCAGCACCACCCAGCGGGCGTGCAGGTGCTCCAGCAGGCCCAACGACACCGTGACGGGCGTGGCGGCCACGTCGGGCAGTTCCACCCAGGCGCTAGGGTTCCAAGCCGGAATGCTGGGGTGTTCTTCGGTCAGGGCCAGGTGAAAGCGCAGGTAGTTGTTCAGGTGCGCGTCGGCCAGGTGGTGGATAACTTGGCGGCCGTTCCAGCCGCCGGGGCGGTAGGGCTGCTCCAGACGCACCCCACCGGCGGCCTTGCCGGCTTCGCGCAGCTGGGCGGGCAGGTCGGCAATCTGCTGGATGTACACGGCGCGCTCGGCGGGCGTGAGCGGGCCCTCGGGCAACTGCACGCGGCCGATGGGGTAGCGCAGGTGCTCGTCGGTGGGCAGCGGGGCAACGGGGATTTGGCTCATAGCAAGGTGAGGAGAATTGCGCTGGCAGTTTAAGCAAAAAGCCGCGCCCGGTGGCCGGGCGCGGCTTTTGCAGTGATTATTCTTCTGTCATGCGGCGCAGAGCACGGGACGACCGTGAAGCGACTTTTACCGCAACCGCGCTAGGCTTTCCTTTACCCGGCGGAAGGCCTCCACCAGCTTCTCGTCGGCGGTGGCGGTGCTGAAGCGCAGGCAGCGCGGTGCCCCGAAGGCCCCGCCGTCGACGGCGGCCACGTGGCCGTCGTTGAGCAGGTGCATGGCCAGGTCGCGCGAGGAGTGGATAACGTCGCCGGAGGGCGTGGTTTTGCCGAAGTAGGCCGACACGTCGGGGAAGATGTAGAAAGCCCCGGCGGGCGTGGGCGTCACCAGGCCCGGAATGTCCTTCACGATGTCGAGTACCAGGTCGCGGCGGCGACGGTAGGCGGCCACCATTTCGTCGGAGGAGCTGCGGCCGCCCTGCAGGGCGGCCAGGCCGGCGCGCTGGGTGATGGAGCAGGTGGCCGAGGTAATCTGGCTCTGCAGCTTTTCGCAGGCGGCGGCCACGTCGGCGCGGGCGGCCAGGTAGCCGATGCGCCAGCCCGTCATGGCGTAGCCTTTGGAGAAGCCATTGACCGTCACGACTTGGTCTTTCACCGCGTCGAACTGCGCCAGGCTGGCGTGCTCGCCCACGAAGTTGATGTACTCGTAAATCTCATCGGCCACCACCAGCACCTGCGGGTGCCGGGCCACCACCTCGGCAATGGCCCCCAGCTCCTCGCGCGACCACACCGCGCCGGTGGGGTTGCAGGGCGAGGAGTACATGATGAGCTTGGTGCGCGGCGTGATGGCGGCTTCCAGCTGGGCGGCCGTCACTTTGTAGTCGTTATCCAGGGCGCCGTCCAGGCGAATGGTCACGCCCTCGGCCAGCTTCACCATCTCCTCGTAGCTCACCCAGAAAGGCGAAAAGATGATGACCTCGTCGCCGGGGTTGACCAGGGCCAGCACCGCGTTGGCCAGGGCCTGCTTGGCGCCGGTGCCCACCACGATGTTTTCGGGCTTGTAGTCGAGGTTGTTGTCGCGCTTAAACTTGTCGCAGATGGCCTGGCGCAGCTCCGGGATGCCGGGCACCGGGGTGTAGAAGGTGAAACCCTCGTCGATGGCCTGCTTGGCCGCGTCCTTGATGTACTGCGGCGTCTGAAAGTCCGGCTCGCCGAAGCTCAGGCTAATCACATCGACGCCTTGGGCGGCCAGGGCCCGGGCCTTTTTGGCCATTTCGATGGTCTGCGGGGCTTCGAGTGCGTTGATGCGGTCGGAAATTACGGACAGGGCAGGCGTGGCAGCGGCGTCGGTTGGCATGGCGGGGCAGGCTGAAAAGCTCGGAATACGGGAATAAACGGCAAAGGTAAGCAGCAGCCGGTGCTGCCGGCGCTCCTAGCAAAGCTAGCAAGTTGCCGGCGTCGCGGCACCCGGCGGCGCCCGCGCTTCCGGAGGCCGGAGGCAACAAAAAAGCCCGGCGCGCGGGCGCCGGGCTTTTCGGGTTTACGGGAGCGGTGGAGTACTAAACCGGCGGTTAGGCCAGCGGCGCCGGGCTGGCCGCGGCGGCCGGCTCGGCGGTGTACACGGCCCGGGCCTTGGTAATCTTAGGCGCCAGCGCGGCCACAATGGCGTCGGTATTCTGCCAGAAAATGCTGGCGTAGTGCGAGGCCGTGTGCTGGTACGACGCCTGCCCAAACCAGTCGCCGAAGGTGTTTTGCGTCCAGGCCGGGGAGAGTGGGTAGCTGGCGTAGGTAATTTCCGTGGCCACGTAGGGGTCGATGAGGTCGATGTCGGCGTCGTATTTCAGCGTGTCGGCCACGCCCTGCAGCAGGTCGGCCAGCGTCACGTCGAGCTCGGAAATGGCGGTGGCCAGCGGGCTGGGCTGGAACATGTCTTCCAGCGACTCCACCGCGGCCACCACCGGGAAGCGCGGGATGATGTCGTTGTTCATCTCGTAGTGGTAGGCCTTGCCGGCCGGGTACTTGGCCTGCAGATCGGTCACGAAGTCTTGGTTGCCGGCGGCCGGGGCGGCGAAGCTGAACACCGAGGCGTTGGCCGCCGGGCACTGCTGGGCAAAGTAGGAGGCGTACACGTTGGCCACGTTGCCGCCCAGGCTGTGGCCGGTGATGTAGACGGGGTAGCCGTGGGCCACGGCGTTGTCCTGCAGGTAGCTCAAGGCCGACTCCCCGGTGTTGCCGAAGTAATTGGTGGCCGAGCTGATGTTGTTGAACGCGTCCATCGTGCCGCTGGCAATGTAGGCCTTGCCGCTGTTCACGTAGGGCCACTTGCTCTGCGTGTACACCTTGAAGTCTTCCAGCAGCCAGTTGGCAATGATGCCCCAGTCGATGACGGTGTGCCCGTCGACCTCGAAAGGCAGGGACCCGCGCACGGCCAGGAAAAACTCGTTGTCGGGCGACTGGACGATGTAGGCGTAGTTGTCGTCGTAGGTGTTCGTCGACGACCACACCACCTTGCAGGTCGGGAAGATGCTTTGCACCGCCGCCTCGATGTTGAGCTGCCCGCCCGCGTTGGGCTCGTTCGGGTTGTCGACGTAGGCTATCATGCAAAAGATAGCCGCCGGCGGCAGCATGGGGTTGGGCGGGGTGATGAGCGGGGCCGGGCTGCTAAGCGCGGAGGCGGGGAAAGCGGGAGTAGTTGCCACGGAGCAAAGAGGTTAAAGCGTTGAGGATGGGCCAAATGTCCGCCTCGCCGCGCGTCCGCAACAGGGTAATTCTACGTGCTTTTCTCGGCAACCCGGCCACGAAGTACCAGTTGCTTGTCCCTGGTCGGCTGGCGCCAGCCCCGTCCTTACTCCCGCCCCAGCCCGCGCAGGTTCTGCAGCACCAGGCGCAGGTCGTCGGCGGGGGTGTAGTCGCGGGCGTAGAGCAGCTCCAGGCGGCGGCGCGTGGCCTCGGTGAGCGGCAAGGCGCCTTCGGGCTCGGCGTGGTCGGCGGGCGAGAGAACGGCCCGGGCCGTGCCCTGGCGCGGGGCGGAGTAGCGCAGGCCCACCCAGGTGCGGCGGCCGGCCAACACGCGCAACACGTTGCGCAGGTAGCCGCCGGCCTGGCGCTGCAGGCCCACCAGCAGCGGCGCACCCACCAAAAGGCCCAGGCTGAGCAGGATGTCCACCAGGCGCTTGGCACGGCGCTGCTGAGGCTTGTAGAGGTTCAGCTCGATGTCCAGGGCGTAATAGTCGCCGGGCGAATCCTTCGAGGACGAGCCGATGATGTACTGGCTGTCCTCGGGCAAAATCTTGAACGCCACGTTCGGGTGCGTCTGCTGCAGCTGCACCATGCGGCCCATGATCTGGCCGGCCGAGAGGTCCTTGCCGCAGAAAATCAGCTCGTCCAGCGCGTAGATGCGCAGCACCTCGTCGAGCTGGCGCAGGGAGCCGAGCAGGTCCTCGGGCGCGTCGGCGGCGGCCGCGTCGGCGGTGGGGCTCACGAAGCCGATGATGCGGGCCTGCACGCTGGCGGCTTCGAGCAGGTGGCGCACGCGGCGGCTTTCGGCCTCCGAGCCCACGATGGCAATGTTTTTCTGCCGCCGCTCCGAGAGGCGCAGGTCGCGGTAGCGCAGAAAGTGCTGCACCAGCCGCCGGCCCACCATGGCCGCCACCGCCCACACGCCCCCGAGCACGATGAGCGCCTTGGAAAAGCGCCAGGCATCGAGGAAGTTGGAGGCCGCCGAAATGATGACGGTGCCGAAAAACACCCCGCGCACGATGCGCGCGGACTTGGTGGGCTCGTCGTAGGCCCCGCTGAGGTAGCTCGAGCCCAGCCACAGCCCGATATAGGCCGGCACGGCCACCAGCATGTACTGCGGCGGGTAAGGCGTGGGCACGTACTTGTGGTTGTCTTCCCAGTACTCCTTCAGGAAGTACATGCCCACGAAGATGATCAGCGCGTCGAGCAGAATGGGCCAGGCCGAGTCCCAGAAGCGCCGCGCAATGGCCACCCCGGCGCGCAGCCAGATGGCCATATTGATCAGCAGCGAAAACGTGCCCGCCCGCTGCGGCGCGAAGTGCTTGCGGGCGAAGATGACCATGGCGCGGTAGAACACGAACACGTAGTTCACGCTGGTGCGCTTGGTGCTTTCGCCCTTGTAGTGAATGATGCGGGTGCCGGGGTAGTAGTAATTCTTCCAGCCGCCCTGCGTGAGCCGGTACGAGAGGTCGATGTCCTCGCCGTACATAAAATAGTCCTCGTCGAGCAGCCCGACCTGGTCCAGCGCGGCCTTGCGCATGAGCATAAACGCCCCGCTGAGCACCTCGATTTCGTGGGTCTGGTCTTTGTCGAGGAAGCCGAGGTGGTAGCGCCCGAAGCGCCGCGACCGGGGGAAAACGGCCGCCAGCCCAAACACCTTGTAAAAGGCCACCCAGGGCGTGGGCAGCCCGCGCTTGCTCTCGGGCAGAAACTTGCCCTGCCCGTCGAGCATTTTCACGCCCAGGCCGCCGCAGTCGGGGTGCGCGTCCATGAACTCGCAACAACGCAGGAAGGTATCTTCCTCCACCACCGTGTCGGGGTTCAGCAGCAGCTGGTACTCGCCGGTGGCCACGCGCAGGGCTTGGTTGTTGGCCTTCGAGAAGCCCGGGTTGTCGTGGTTTTCGATGAGGATGACCTCGGGGAAGCGCTGCCGCACCATGGCCACGGAGCGGTCCACCGAGTTGTTGTCGACCACGAACACCTCCACCGGCTGCGCGAGCTTCTCCACCGCCCGGCGCACCGACAGCAGCGTCTGCTCCAGGAAGTAGCAGACGTTGTAGTTGACAATAACGACGGAAAGCTTGGTCGGGGCGGGCACGGGCGGGCAATACGGACTGCGAAAGTTACGCAGGATTGCGGCTTTTCAGGGCTGCGCCTGAATCCAGCGGACGGCCTGCGCCAGCACTTCACTATCATCCACCACCTCGTCGGGCGTCACGCTGTGCCCGTACGGGCGGCAGCTGCGGTCGGCCATTACGGCGGTGGTCAGATTCAGCCGGGCCCCGTCGGCGAGGCGAAACGACTGGTTGGACGTCGACACGCCGTAGGTGCCGATGCCGAAGCTGCGGGTACGGGGCCGCCCCCGGAAGGCCACCGCCAGGGCCTCCCCCGAGCTGGCCGTTCGCTCGTCGGTAAGCACCGCCACCGGCAGCCCCGGACGCTGGCAGCGCAACTCAGGCGCCAGCTGCATGGGGGGCTGCTCGCCAATGTAGGCTTGCCCCGCGCGGTAGCCCCACTCGGTGGCGCGGCCGTGCAAATCATCGAAGTAGCCCGCTACCCCCTCGCCCAGCACCGGCCCGGCGCCGATGAGCATGGGCCACATGTTGCCACCGGTATTGCCCCGCAAATCGACCACCCAGCCGCGGAGCGCGGGTCCGTCCTGCCGCCGGATCTGGGCGTGCAGCTGCGCCACGTACTGCCGGGCCAGGGAGTCGTTGCCGCTGCTGAAGTGGGGAATGCGCAGGTACCCCACGCCGGCGGGCAGCACCGGGGGCGCGGGGACGGGCTCCTTCAGCTCGGCGGCCTGCCGTTGCGTGCGCGCCGCCAGGGCCGAGGCGGCTGTGAAACCGCTGTGGTTGTCGTCGAGGCCGCGCAGCGCGGCCTGAATCAGGGTGTAGGTTTCGGGGATACTGCTCACCTGGAAAGCCCGGCTCTTTACCTGCTGCCGCAGTTGCGGCCAGTCGATGTTGTCCCGGTTGATGGAGTGCCGCTGCATCAGATCCAGCGCGTCGTCGAGGTATTTTTCGGCCGCCGGGGAAAGAATCTGGGCCGCGCCGGACCGAGCACACAGCGCGCAACACAGGAGGAGTAGAGCATTCCGGATCATGGGTCGGCGGATAAAAAATGGGTAGTTATCAGGTCAACGAACCGATTTGCGGCCTCGCGCTGCGGCCTGGACGTCGTTGATCTACAGGTAACGCTGACGTGCAGGAATTCCATGCATGGCGACCTGCTAATTACCGGTTGAACGCATGAAAGACCAGCGGGAGTACCCTACCGACTGGGTTCGTGCGCCCGAAGCTGGCTCACCAGCCGCTTCCAGCAGCGCCGCGCACTGCCGGGCTATTTCCAGCTCTTCGTTCGTGGGCACCACCAGCACCTTCACGGCCGCACCTTCCGGGCTGATTTCGCGCAGCTCCCGGCTGCGGACGGCGTTGCGCGCTTCGTCGACCTCGATACCTAGAAACGCCAGCCCTGCGCAAGCCAATCGGCGTACGGCGGCGTCGTTCTCCCCTACCCCGGCCGTGAACACTACCGCGTCGAGCCCGCCGAGCACGGCGGCGTAGGCCCCGAGGTACTTCTTGATGCGGTAGGCGTAGAGTTCCAGCGCCAGCGCGGCTTCCGGGTCGCCGGCGGCTACGGCCGCGCCCACGTCGCGCATGTCGCTGTGGCCGGTCAGGCCCAGCATGCCGCTCTGCTTGTTGAGCAGGGCGCTGACCTCGTCCACCGAGTAGCCGAGTTGCTGCACCAAGTGGAAAATCACCGAGGGGTCGAGGTCGCCGGAGCGGGTGCCCATCACCAGGCCGCTGAGCGGGCCAAAGCCCATGCTGGTATCGAGGCAGCGGCCGGCCTGCACGGCGGCCATGCTGCAGCCGTTGCCCAGGTGCACCGTGACGAGGCGGGCGGCGGGGTTGCCGAGGTGCTCGGCGGCGCGGGCGGCCACGTACTGGTGGCTGGTGCCGTGGAAGCCGTAGACGCGGATGCCGTGCTCGTGGTAGAGCGCGGCGGGCAAGGCGTAGCGAAACGCGTGCGCAGGCAGGGTCTGGTGAAAGGCCGTGTCGAACACGGCCACCTGCTGGGCCTGCGGAAACAGCTCTTCGCAGACTTCGATGCCGAGGTAATTGGCCGGGTTGTGCAGCGGGGCCAGGGCAAACAGCCGCTTGATTTCGGCCTTTACTGCGGCGTCAATCAGCGTGGTGGCGGCAAATTTCTCCCCGCCGTGCACCACTCGGTGCCCGACGACGGCAATGTCGGCCGGGTCCCGGATGACGCCGGTTTCGGCAGCCGTGAGCAGGCCCACCACCTCGCGCAGGCCGGCGGCGTGGTCGGGCAGCGCGAGGGTGCGCTGCTGCTTGCGCGGCTCCCCGTCGGGGCTGAACACGGTGTGCGTAATAACCGAATCGGGGAGGGCGAGGCGCTCCACGAGGCCCGCGCACACGGGCTGCTCGGCGGGCCAGCGGAACAGTTGGTACTTGATGGACGAGCTACCGGAGTTGACGACGAAGATGTTCATGCAGAAGTTGGTTCGGGGCGCCCAGTCCGCCGCAGCAGACGGAGCTAGCACTTACGCGGTGCGGGGCCGCGCGGTGGTTACGTGGCAAAGTACGCCCGCAGCCGTTTGCGGGGCGCCTAGAGGTGGCGGGTGGCTTGGCGGCCCTCCGGCACGGCGCTCCACCCGGCCAGCGCCCGTTGACTTGCCGGGTCACATTGCCTAGTTTAAGAACCCAATCGATTCGCGGACGCTTTTTGTCACCCCTAATTTTCTTGTCCCATGGAAGCCAAGCTATTAACCGACAAAAGTCGGCTGCAGGATATCTACCGGCTTCGGGTGAAGGCCTACGAAGCCTCGCCCTATGCGGAATACGTCAACGGCGAGAAATACCCCAACGGCTACTTCGACGAATTGGACCCACTCGCCACGACTTACCATTGGATTGTGGAAGACGGCACCGAAATCATCGGGTCGGTCCGCGCGGCCGTCATCGAGGACCGGAGCTTGCTGCCCGAGGACATTTCCCAGCTGGACGTGCCCCCAACTGGCACGTTCGCGTACTGCGGCCGCACGGCAGTCCACCCCGATTACCGGACTGGCCGGGTCATGCTGCAACTCGATCATGCGGTCAAAGACTTTATTCTCCAAACGCCCTCGGTTGCATTTGCGCTGTGCTTTATCATCCCCGAGCGGACCAACGCGGTTAAAAGGTTGGGGTTCCACCCGGTGGGCTCCGTCGAATACGATTGGGGCAACGGCGCCGCAGATCAGCTCGAAGCGTTTGCCCTGATCAAGTAGTTGCCGCTCGCACGAACCCGGCGGTAGCCGGGGCACCGGCGGCGCGGCCGCTGGGGTTTATTCACTGGCTGGCGAAGTTCTGGTTCAGCCCGCGCTGCCCTCCTTCTTGCCCGGCCATACCTTCTTCACCAGTCCCACGATTTTCTCGACCACAAACCCCACCATCAGCCCAAACACGCCGCAGGCCAGGGCCTTGGCCAGCCAGGCTACGGCCGGCACGTCGGCCAGGGCAAGTTCCAGCTCGTGCAGCCAGTGGGCGGTGACGGGAATGCCGTGGGCAATGATTTCGGCCCCCACCCAGAGCATGGCGGCCGTCCCGACGTAGCTCAGAATCCGCAGGAAATGCGGCATGAACCGCACGATGCCGCGGCCGAGGTGTTGGGTGGCGGCGCCGTGCTTGTCCTGGGCTAGGTGCAGGCCGATATCATCCATTTTCACAATCAGCCCCACGAAACCATACACGCCCACGGTGATGACCACCGCCACCGCCAGCATGACCAGGATTTGGTTTACTATCGGCTGATCGGTGACTTGGCTGTAGGCAATGGCCATGATTTCGGCCGACAGGATGATGTCCGTGCGCACCGCCCCGGCCACCCGCTGCTGCTCCAGCTCCTCCGGTGTAATGGTCGGCAGCGCCTCGTCTTCGGCTGCGGCCTCGGGGTGCTGGCCGAACAGTGAATGTACTTTCTCGTAGCCCTCGAAGCACAAATACGCGCCGCCCAGCATCAGAATGGGCGTGATGGCCCAGGGCGCAAAATACCCGAGCAGCAGCGCCGCCGGGCTCAGAATCAGCAGCTTGTTGACGAGGGACTTTTTGGCAATCTGGAAGATGATGGCCAGCTCCCGGCTGGGGTCCAGGCCCACCACGTATTTGGGCGTCACGGCCGTGTCGTCGATGACTATGCCGGACACCTTGCCGGTGGTTTTGGCCACCTGCGCGGGCACGTCGTCGAGGCTGGCGGCACTGGCTTTCACCAGCGCCGAAATATCATCTAACAGGGCAAAAAATCCGGAAGGCATGCAGGCGGGTGGTGCTATGGAGGAACGTGGGTTTGTCAGGACGTACGCAGCGGCTGATTTCGCGGTCCGAAATTGGCCGCTCGAAGTTGTGCTTCGACGGCCTCGGTCGGCGCAACGCCCGAAGCGGGCAAAGGTATTCGGCTTGTGGCTGCGGCGTGCCGGCAGCAGCACCGGCCCGGGGCAAGAGGGCCTGCATTACGTCTTCGCTCCCGCCGGCCCCGGTGGCTAGTCCCTGCTGGCTCTGGTTAGCCGTGATGACGACGGTGTTGAACACGTCGCCGACGGTGCCACCGCGGCTCAGGTCATGTACGGGCTTGTTCAGGCCCGGCAATACCGGGTCCGTTGTATGGCATTGCCAGATTACCGAGCTTCGCCGCTGATTGCCAATAACGGCAATTCGGATGTTGGTATAAACTTGCTCTAAAACAGCAGCTTGATTTTTATGAGAAGACAACTACAAACAATCGTCTTATGCTTATCAACCATTATTTCAGCAAGGGCACAAAGTGGCTACGGCAAAATTGACACCCTGCTAAACGCATACGCTTCGGTCCATAAATTCAATGGAACAGCCTTGGTTACCCAAGACCACAAAACAGTGTATGAAAAAAGCTTTGGCTATCAAGATGCGGTTACCAAGAAGCTAAATACCAGCAACAGCATATATCCCGTCGGTTCATTAACTAAACCGTTTACTGCTCTGGTGATTTTAAAGCTTGTCGAAGAAAACAAGTTATCGTTAACTGACCCCGTTAGCAAATTCATACCCGATTACCCGCGAGGCAGCCAAATACAGCTAAAACATTTGCTTACGCATACAGCTGGTATTTACGAACCGCTCAGAAACCCAAAGTACCTAGAGCAAGTAGTGGCTGACCATGCGTTCAAGCCCGCGGAAGTCATGGGCTTTTTCAAAAACGAGCCGCTTGATTTTGAGCCCGGCAGTAAGTTTAGCTACTCCAATTCCGGCTACGACTTACTGGGTGTCATTATTGAAAAAGTAACGCGGCTGCCATATTCCGCGGCCGTTAGCAAGTATATTTTTGGTCCCCTGCAGATGAAGAAGAGCGGCTTCAACTTTCAGAAGCTGCAGGACGACAACAAAGTCACCAATTACGCTTATTTATCACCCACAAGGCAAGCCGAGGTAAAAATTTGGAATTCAAACCTGACATATTCATCCGGTGCTTTGTACAGCACTGCGGGAGACCTTCTTAAGTTCTACGAGGGCCTGAGTAGCTTTAAAATTGTATCAGAGCAAACGTTAGAACAAGCGACCAATCCTCTTCTAGGACATTATGGGTACGGCTGGTTTCTCGACGTGATACACGGCGACCGAGTTATTGATCATGGCGGCAATATCCCAGGCGCTACCAGCTACTTTCTGTTCTCACCCGAGCACCAAACCTGCATTATCCTTCTAAACAATATAACCTCGACGACTTTAGAAAAAACAGGCAAATCTATGTACGCCGCGTTACGAAATAAACCATACAGTATCCCTAAGCCCCAACAGGAAATTAAACTAGGAGAAAAGGCGCTACTCCGATACACTGGCTTCTTCGAAGTATCAGCTAATTACAAATTAGAAATATCACAAGAAGCCGATAAACTCTTTATGAGAATAAACAACGGAGACAAGGTGAAGCTGTTGGCAGAAAGCGAAAACCGTTTCTTTATCAACGACGAGGACATGGCCTTGGAATTTATTTCTAAAGACGATAAAATCGTCCAACTAAAAATAAAACAGGGATTGGCGACAAAAATAGCCGACAAGATATAACAGCACCGCACAAAAATTACCCACGCAAATTCAAGGGGCATCGATGTTTCAGCCAGAGTTGAAACCTCGACGCCCCTTAGCTACGGCCGTCCGTGTACTGCTCCGCTCCTACCCTTGCTGGCTCTGGATGGCTGTGATGACAACCGTGTTAAACACGTCGTCGACGGTGCAGCCGCGGCTCAGGTCGTTTACCGGCTTATTCAGGCCCTGCAGCACCGGGCCGATGGCCAGGGCGCCGGTTTCGCGCTGCACGGCCTTGTAGGTGTTGTTGCCGGTGTTCAGGTCGGGGAAGATGAGCACACTGGCTTGGCCCGCCACGGCCGAGCCGGGCAGCTTCTGCTGGCCCACCAACGGGTCCACGGCGGCGTCGTACTGAATGGGGCCTTCCACCGGCAAGTCGGGACGCAGCTGGCGCACCAGCTCGGTGGCGCGGCGCACCTTGTCGACTTCGGCGCCCTCGCCGGAGGTGCCCGAGGAGTACGAAAGCATGGCCACCCGCGGCGCCACGCCGAAGCGCTGTGCGCTTTCGGCCGAGGAAATGGCAATTTCGGCCAGCTGCTCGGCCGTGGGGTTGGGGTTCACGGCGCAGTCGCCGAACACGGCCACGCGGTCGGGCAGGCACATGAAAAACACCGACGACACGAGCGAGATGCCCGGCTTGGTTTTGATGAACTGCAGGGCCGGCCGGATGGTGTGCTGGGTGGTGTGCACCGCCCCCGACACCATGCCGTCGGCGTGGCCCTTGTACACCATCATCGAGCCGAAGTACGACACGTCGCGCAGCAGGTCGCGGGCCATGTCCTCGTTCACGCCCTTAGCCTTGCGCAGCTCGTAGAAGGTCTGCACGTAGTCCTCGTAGTACTCGGAGTGCACCGGGTCGATGACGCGCAAATGGCCCAGCGGCAGGTTCAGCCCCAGGCGCTTGGCCGAGGCGGCTATTTCGGCGGGGTTGCCGAGGATGGTCAAATCCACCACGTCCTGCTGCAAGAGCAGCGCGGCGGCCTTCAGAATCCGGTCGTCGTTGCCCTCGGGCAGCACGATGTGGCGGCGCTGCTGCCGGGCCCACTGCAGCAGCCGGTACTGAAACATGTGCGGGGTAATGCCCTCCGACTGGTACGCGGCCAGCTGCCGGTCCAGGGCGGGCACGTCTACGTAGCGTTCAAACGTCTGGATGGCCAGCTGCACCTTTTTGGGGTTGTCGGCGGAAATACGCGACTTCACCGCCGCCAGCCGGGCGCTGGTTTCGAAGGTACCCGTCTCGACGGCCAGAATGGGCATCACGCCCTGCAGGCCGCGCAGCAGGCGCAGAATGGGCTCCTCGGGCTGCCAGCCGGCCGTCAGCACCACGCCCGCCACCTTGGGGTAGCTGGCCGACATATTGGCCTGCACCGCGCAGATGACGATGTCGCCCCGGTCGCCGGGCGTGACGATGACCACGTTGGGCTTGAGGTAGTTCAGGAAGTTGGGCACGTTCATGGCCCCCGTGACGAAGTTGTCGACCTGGCTGCTGAGCAGCTCTTCACCGAAGAGCAGCTTGCCGCCCACCGCCTCGTGGATTTCGCGCATGGTAGGGTTGAGCAGGGCTTTGTCCTCGGGAATCACCGACAAGCCGGTTTCGGCCGGCAGCTGCGCGCGCAGCAGTTGCTGCACGTCGGCTACCTGCTCGGGGCCTACCTTGTTGGCCACCACCGTGAGCACCGGCACCTCGCGGGCTTCGAAGCCGCGCAGGGCCGTGAGCGTGCTGCTGATGATCTGGGCGGTGGTTTTGCCCTCTCCCGACACCACCAGCAGCACCGGTACGCCCAGGTTTTTGGCAATGGTCACGTTCAGGTCGAACTCGAAGGCTGTGCCCTGCCCCACAAAGTCGGTGCCTTCCACCACGATGAAGTCGTGCTCGTCCTCCAGTTGTTTGTAGCGACGAATGATGGTGTCAATCATTTCGCCCTGCCGCTCACTTTCCATCAGTTGCAGCACCTGCGCGCCGGTGTAGGCGAAGGTGTCCTCGTAGGCCGTCGGCAGCTGAAAATAGCGCAGCACCGTGTCGATGTGCGCGTCGCGCTTGTCGGCCGTGGCCGCGTTGACCACGGGCTTGAAGTAGCCGACTTTCTGGGCTTTGCTGAGCAGCATGTTCACCAGGCCCAGGGTGACGAGGGATTTGCCGCTGTAGGGCTCGGCGGAGGCTATGAAAACGGTTTTGGTCATGCCGGAGGGTGCGTTCGGGTGGACAGCAACAGAACCGCGGAAGGCGGGTTTTGGCTGTACCTACGCAAGAATTCGTTTGCTTGCTATCCTTGAGCAGGCGAAGCCCGCGCTTTCGCGCCGCAAACATCCGGGCTGGCCCGCCGCCGTAGCATGACAAACGTCACCCTGCTAGCCGAAGTCGTCTTCTACGCCACCAACGCGGATTGGCCGAAGTTTCCCATGAGCGGCCCACGCCGCATGTCGCTGTGGGGGCGCGAGGCGCCGGGCTCCACCCCTTCGGAGTTTCAGTTAACCGAGCGCCTGCACGCAGATACCCCGACGGTGGTGCGCATTGCCACCATCATTCCCGAGGTGCTCGAGCCCTACCTGCAGGTCGGCAGCACGATTCTATTCGGCACCTACCCGCATGCCGTTGGCCAAGGCTGCATCCTCCGCACCGAGCCTTACGAACACAAAACCGTGTGGGTGACGCCCAAAACGCTGAACGGCCCCATCTGAGTAGATGGAGCCGTCCGGCCACCAAGGCCAGTCCTCAGCGGACCGGGTGTTGCTTTGGGCACCGGCCTCCCAGCCTGACGTACACGCTAAAGCTTGCTGACGGGTACGGTGAAGCGCTGGGAGCCGCTGGTGTAGTGCACGACGTAGTGCCCGCTGCCCAGGCCGCGCAGGCTCACCTGGGTTTCGCGGGTGCCGGGGGCGCACGGCAGCCGGCGTACGCACTGCCCGAGCACGGTGTACACGGCCAGCTGCGCGTCGGCCGGCGCGGCCGGGTGCGTGAGGGTTAATTGCTCAGTGGCGGGGGTGGGGTACGCCTGCACGGCGCTGCTGCGGGCCGGGCGGGTGCCGTTGACGATGCTGGCTTCGCCCTTCACGACCACGTTGCGCAAGGTGGCAAAGCGGGTGGTGACGGTGGTGGAGCCGCAGCTGTAGTAGAGGCGGAAGGTCAGCGCTTGGCCGGGCTGCAGCGTGACGCCCGCGGCGCCGGCGAACGAGAGGCGGTAGGTGCTTTGGGCGCCCAGCAGAATGGGCGTGGCAAAGGCGCCGTTGGCCGTGCTCAGCAGCGGGCCGCCGGGGCCGCTGCCGCCGGTTACGTCGGCCGAGTCGGCGGCAAAGCCCGATTTCGACCACGCCACGGCCAGCTTGGTGCCGGTGGTGGAACTGGTCACGTACGAGGTCAGCAGCAGCGAATCGAGGCGCAGCGGGCTGCCGGGCGTGCCCCGCACGGTGAACTGCTCGTAGTACGTGCGGTTCAGGTTCGAGCCGTTGCCGCCCACGGCCGGCGTCCAGCCGCCTTCGGCCGAGGGCGCAAAGGCCTGCCCGTAGCGGGCCGAGTACGGCGGAATAACGGCCGTGGCCGAGCCGGTGGAAACCGCCAGCTTGCGGAAAGTGGGCGCGCTGGCCAGCATCTGGGCCGCGCGCACGGCCGCGCTGTCCTGGTTGTTGCGCGTCAGGGGCCACCACTGCAGCGGGATAGACTGCGGCAGCGGGCTGCTTTGCACCGTGCCGCTCAGCGGCAGCGTCACGGGCGCGGCGCCCGGGCTGGTCAGCGTCAGGTTGCCCGCGTAGGCGCCGGCCGCGGCCGCATTCAGCCGCAGCGCCAGCGGGGTGCTGGCCACCGCCCCGGCCGTCGGGGCCAGGGTCAGCGGCGCGGCGTTGCCAAACCAGGTAGTGCCGCCGTTGGCGGAAACCTGATAGCCCGCCGGCGGCGTCACGACCAAGCCCGCCGTCAGGTTCTCGCCCGTTACCAACAGAGTTTGTGCCGCCGAGGGCAGCCCCACGCCCTGCAAAAAGGCCTGCAGCGTGCCGCTGGTGGTAATGGTGGGCGTGCTCGAAATCTGCAGCGTGTCGGTGAGGTGCGCAGCCAGGCCGGTTTTCGTGGCCTGCACGTAGTAGAAGTACGAGGTGCCGGCCGCCGGCACGGCGTCGGTCGTGCCGAAATTCACGTCGGTAGCCACGGCGCCGGTAGTTGTATACACCGGGGCGTAGGGGCCGCGGCGGCTGGTGCTGCGCAGCAGCTGGTACTGCACGCCGCCGATGGGCCAGCTCAGGTTCCAGGTCAGCGCGGAGGGCGTGGTGCCCGTGCCCTTCACCGCCCGGAAGTTGGCCACGGCAATGGGCGCGGGCGCGCTGCCGCAGAAGCCCGGCAGGGCGCAGGGGTTCCAGCTACCGAGCACGGCGGCGCGGGTGTACTGCGCGGTGTCGGCGTCGGTGAGCTGTTGCGACCAAGCAATGCGCTGGCTCACGTCGACCAGGTTGCCGCTGAAGTCGCGGCTTTTGTACTCGGCGTAGGTGATGACGCTGGGCACGGTGCCCGCGTCCCAGAGCTGCCAGCCCACCGGCCGGATGGTCGAGCCCATCGTCGCATTCAGCCACACCACTTTCGTGTGCGAGCGGTCGGTGGCGGTCGAGCCGGCGTCGTTTTGCCAGGGGCGGCCCAGGGTGTAGGTGGTCACGCCGCGGTTGTTAAGAATGGTGCAGTTGCGGAACACGAAGCCATAGGGCTGGCCGGGCTGGGTGTTGGCCGCCGTGATGTAGCCCAGGCTGCCGCCGTTCTGCCGCGTCTTGGGGTAGATCATGCAGGTTTCGAACACGCCCCGGGCGCTGCCAAAGATGAAGTCAACCACCCCGTCGATGTAGCAGTCCTTGAAGTAGTTGCGGTTGCCGACACCCGAGTTCAGCTGCATCGTATCCTGCCCGCCCAGAAAGCGGCAGTTCTTGAAGGCTATTCGGTCACCGGTGGTGTACATGGCCAGGGCCTGCGGCGACTCGCCAAAGGAGTTTTCGAAGCTGATGTTCAGGGCCGAAAAGTCCGAGGCGTTGACGATGACCGTGGACGAGTTGCCCGGAAACGTGGGCGTGTTGGCGTCGTTCCAGGTAATGAACGTGTTGGCCACGCTCTCCCCGACCAGCTGCAAAAACGGCTTGGAGGCCGGCACGGTCAGCTTCTCGCGGTACTTGCCGTTCTTGATGAAGATAACCCAGGGCGTGGTGCGGCCCGCGGGCGCGGCGTTGACGGCCGCCTGCACCGTGGCGTAGGTGCCGCTGCCGTCTTTGGCCACCACGGCGTCGTAGGTTTGGGCGTAGGCGCTCAGGCTTAGCAGCAGCAACAATAGGCTCAGCCAGCTGCGCCGGCGACGGGTAGAGGTTGGGGTCATAGGCAAAGGCGTTGAGGCGGCAGGCACCGGGCCGTTCGGCCCTTGCTACTCCACCTATTCCGAAAGCGGCAAGCAGATTACGCCGGCTTCGGAATCGTTTTCAGTGCCCTAAGGTGGACGCCCGCCGCGGCCTCGCCAAGCATTTCCCGGGAATAACTACTGGCATCGTTCCCGGCAACGATGGCGCCGCCAGCCCGTGAGCCGGCCTTGAAAAGCAGCCGCTTAGAAAATCTGCGGCTCTGCCGCACTTGCCGCGGCCCGCCCCGCCATAGCGACCTGTGCCCAAAGCTGGCGGCCCGCATCCAGGCGGACGTGTTGCCTTCTGCCCCACTGCGGCGGAACAGCCAGCGGGCCTGAGCTGACCACGAAAAAAGCGCCGCCCTGAGCAGGACGGCGCTTTTCGCGAGGTTGATGGTTGCTTGGCGGGCGTTACCGGGCCTGCCGCTGGCGCTCCACGATGGAGCGGCCCAGGGTAATTTCGTCGGCGTACTCCAGTTCGCCGCCCACCGGGATGCCGCGGGCAATGCTGCTGATGTGCACCTCGGGCGTTTCGCGCAGGCGGCGGGTGAGGTAAAAGGCCGTGGTGTCGCCCTCCATCGTAGGGCTGATGGCCAGGATAACTTCCTTCACTTCCGAGCCTTCGGTTTGCACGCGCGTCAGCAGGGAGTCAATGTGCAAATCGGCCGGGCCAATGCCCTCGATGGGCGAGATGACGCCGCCGAGTACGTGGTACACGCCCTGGTACTGCCCGGTGTTTTCGATGGCAATAACGTCGCGGATGTCGCACACGACGCAGACGGTGCTGTGGTCGCGCAGCTTGTTGGCGCAGATCGAGCACTCTTCCGTGTCGGAGATGTTGTGGCAGCTCTGGCAGTAGCGAATGTCGAAGCGCATCTTGGCCAGGGCCTCGGCCAGGGAACTGGTGGTATCGGTATCCGCTTTGAGCAGGTGCAGGGCCAGGCGCAGGGCCGTTTTGCGGCCGATGCCCGGCAGCTTGGCCAGCTCGCCGACGGCGTTTTCGATGAGTTTGGAGGGAAATTCCATTCAGTCTATACGGATGTCATCCTGAGCTTTGCAAGGGACCTTACGCCGTCGAAACGGCATACGTCAGATAACAATTACCCGGCGTGATAAGGTCCTTCGCGAAGCGCAGGATGACAGATATTTTCTTCGGCAAAAGCTACACCACGTCGGCCGAAATGCCGCGGTCGTGGATGGCGGTGCACAGGGGTTCCAGCTCTTCGTACGAACCGATTTTGACGGTGCACTTGCCCTTGTGGTGGATCAGCAAAGTGCACTGCTCGGCCTGCATGGGCTCGTGCTGGCACACGTCGATGAGCGTCTGGATAACGTGGTCGAAGGTATTTACGTCGTCGTTGTAGACGATGAGGTCACGCAGGTCGGTGGTTTCTTCCAACAACAGAACGTCCTCGTCGTGTGCAATCTGCGGGTTGGTGTTCATGGTGGTAAAGGTACGGATTAGGGCGCTAGGTTCGTGTCTCGCAAAAAGCACCCCTTAACACTGCGGCCGGCCGGATAGTGCCGCCGGGCTTGGGGAATTTGTAGGCGGGCGGGTCTGTTGATTCCGCCGTAAATTCCCGGCCCGAACCGCCTGCCTTCCCCTCCCCTTCTCTCGTTGCTTTTCGCTATGACCCTGACGTTCCGGCGCCTCGCGCTGCCCGCCCTGCTGCTGACCCTGGCCGCGGCCCCCACCACCGCCCTGCGCGCCCAGCAGCAGCTGCTCACCGTGGAAGACGCCTTCCGCAACCCCGCCCTCGCCCCCGCCAACCTCAAGCAGCTGACCTGGATTCCGGGCTCGAACGACGAATTCAGCTTCGTGCGCACCGAGAACGGACAGGACGAGCTGGTGCGCGGCCGCGCGGCCGGCGGCCCTTTGCAGCCGGTGGTGAGCATGGCCAACCTGTACAAAGCCCTGCAGGCCGCCGGTGCCCCCACGCTCAAAGCCGCCGCGTTTCCGCAGCTGCAGTGGGCGGGCCCCGACGCGTTTGTGGTGAGCATGCCCAGCCGGGACGTGTTCCGGTACAGCGTCGCCGACGGCAAAGCCACCAAGCTGCTAAGCTACCAGGCCGGCGCCGACAACGTGGACTTCGACCCCGCGAAAACCCGCGTGGCCTTCACCAAGGAGCAGAACCTGTACGTGAGCCTGCCGGGCCAGGAAAACGTGGCCGTGACCACCGAAGCCAACCCGGCCATCGTGAACGGGCAGGCGGCGCACCGCTCGGAGTTTGGCATCACCAAAGGCACGTTCTGGAGCCCCAAGGGCACCAAGCTGGCCTACTACCGCATGGACCAGACCATGGTGACGGACTACCCGCTGGTGTCGGTGGCGCCCACGCCGGCCCAGGCCGAGCCCATCAAGTACCCCATGGCCGGCGACAAAAGCCACGAAGTAACCGTGGGCGTGTACGACGTGGCCTCGGGCAAGACAGTGTTTTTGCAGACCGGCGAGCCGAAGGAGCAGTACCTCACCAACATCAGTTGGAGCCCGGATGAGAAGAGCATCTACGTGGCCGTGCTCAACCGCGACCAAAACCACATGTGGCTGCGCCAGTACGACGCCACAACGGGCGCGCTGGTGAAAACCTTGTTCGAGGAAACCGACACCGAGTACGTGGAGCCCACGCACCCGCTGATGTTCGTGCCCGGCCACCCCGACCAGTTCGTCTACCAGAGCGAGCGAAGCGGCTACAACCACCTCTACCTCTACTCGACCTCGGGCAAGCTGCTGCGCCAGCTCACCCAGGGTACCTGGCTGGTAACGGACGTGCTCGGCTTCGACGCCAAGGGCAAGACGCTGTACTACGCCAGCAACCAGGACGGCACCATTCAGCGCCACCTCTACAGCGTGGGCCTGAGCGGCGGCAAACCCAAGAAGCTGACTAGCCAGGCCGGCACGCACGCGGGCACACTCAGCCCTTCCGGTGAGGCCCTACTCGACAGCTACAGCAGCCAAACCACGCCGCGCACCGTTGCGGTGCTGGGCACCAAGGATGGCAAGGCGCGCCAGCAGCTGCTGAACGCGCCCAATCCCATCAGCAACTACCGCCTGGGCCAGACCAAGGTCTTCCCGATCAAGGCCGCCGACGGGCAGACGGACCTGTACGCCCGCCTCATCACCCCGCCCGGCTTCGACCCGAATAAAAAGTACCCGGCGGTGATTTACGTGTACGGTGGCCCGCACGTGCAGCTCGTCACCGACTCCTGGCTGGGCGGCGGCAACCTCTGGATGCAGATGATGGCCGAGAAGGGCTACGTGGTGTTTACCGTCGACTCGCGCGGTAGCGGCAACCGCGGCCTGCCCTTCGAGCAAGCTACGTTCCGCCAGCTCGGCACCCAGGAGCTGGCCGACCAGCTCAAGGGCGTGGACTACCTCAAGAGCCTGCCCTACGTGGACAGCCAGCGCATCGGCGTGCACGGCTGGAGCTTCGGCGGCTTCATGACCACCACCATGCTCACCCGCGCCCCCGAGGGCACCTTCAAGGTGGGCGTGGCCGGCGGCCCGGTTATCGACTGGCGCATGTACGAGGTGATGTACACGGAGCGCTACATGGACACCCCGCAGCAAAACCCCGAGGGCTACCAGAAGGCCAACCTGCTCGGCTACGTGCAGAACCTGAAGGCCCCGCTGCTCATGATTCACGGCACTGTGGACGACGTGGTGGTGTGGCAGCACAGCCTCGACTACCTGAAAAATGCCGTCGACCACGGCGTGCAGCTCGACTACTTCGTGTACCCCGGCCACCCGCACAACGTGATGGGCAAGGACCGCGTGCACCTCTACACGAAGATTACCAACTACCTCGACCAGTACCTGAAGCCCGAAGCCCCGGCCGCCGGCACCAGCAACGGGCAGTAAGTTTAGGACTACCCGAACGTCATGCCGAGCGAAGTCGAGGCATCTCGCGTGTTTAGCCAGCTAGTAGAGTCTTCGTTGAACGAAAGACGGCTATTCAACGTCAGCACGCGAGATGTCTCGGCAAGCTCGACATGACGTTCTTATTCATTTGATTCCTCACTCCTCGTTCTTTCCTGACAAGAATGCCCGCTCCCAGTACCGACTTCAAGCGCGCCCTGCGCCAGCTCACCGACAAGGAAAAGGAAGACCTGCTGCTGAAAGCCGTGCGCCGCGACGCGGAGCTCTACGACTTGGTGCGCTACGAAATCCTGCCGGAAGTGGACCTGCGCGCCGTGCAGGACGAGCACGCCGAGCGCATTGCCGAGCTGCTGCAGAAAGCCAACGGCCGCGTGATGAACCGCGCCCTGGCCCGGGCCCTGGGCAAAGCCGCCAAGGAAGTGGCCCGCGCCAAGCGCATCACCAAGGACAAGCGCTTGGAAGTGGAGCTGAACATGTACGTGCTGCGCCTCGTGCTCGAAGAGTACCAGCAGTACTTCGACGGCTACTTCCACTTGTTCTACGTGGCCACGGTGCGCTTCGTGGTGCGCACGGCCAAGCTCATTCCGAAGCTGCACGAGGACCTCTGGCTGGAGTACAAGGACGACTTCGACGAAATGCTGCGCACCCTGCGCGCCCACGACAAGCACCGGCAGCTGCGCTACCCGCTGCCCACCGAACTGGAGCTGCCCGCCTAGGGCAGCTCTTTTTTTACGTGCGGCGGTTGTTGGCTGGCCAGCGGCAAGCGGTATCTTTGAAAGTTCGACACTTGTTCACGTTTCCTTCATCCCCACCGTTTACCCGTTTCTCTATGCGTTTGACCGCTACGCCCCTGGCCGCTGGCGTCCTGGCCCTGGCCCTGAGCAGCTGCGCTGGCAGCTACCGCCAAATCCGCCCGGCTACTTATACCCGCTACCAATCCGTGAGCCCGGCCGGCGCGCCGGTGGAGTTCAGCTACCAGTTCAGCGCCCTGCAGCTGGCCGGCGGCAACCGCAAGTACATCAAGAAGGAACGCAAGCGCGGCTACCAAACCGTGGCCGTGCGCGTGAAAAATAACACGAGCACCGACCTGAACTTCTCCCGCGACCTGGAGCTGTACTTCGGCGAGCGGCCCACCATCCCGGTGCCGGCCATCCAAGCCGCCAACGATATGAAGCAGGGCGTGGCCATCTACGTGCTCTACTTCCTGGGCATCGGCCAGGTGGGCGGCACCTACGACCCCTACACCGGCCAGACCACCGGCGGCACCCTGCTGCCCTGGGGCCCGATTGTGGGCGCCGGCAACATGATCGGGGCGGCTACGGCCAACTCCAACATGCGCAAGGAATTCGTGTCGCAGGAAATGACCAACAAAATCATCCGCCCCGGCGAAACGGTGTACGGCATCATCAGCCTGCGCGAAATGAACGTGGCCCCGCTGCGCCTGCAGCTGCGGGGCGCCGCCGCCGCGGCGCCCACGGCCGTGCCCGCCGAACCGGCCGCTCCGGCCGCTCCGGCTACCACCGTGCCGGCTTCGGGCGGCCAATAAGCGCCGGGCTACCTGCCCAAAAGCGAAACGGCCCCTTCACCGCAGCGGTGAAGGGGCCGTTTCGCTTTTGGGCCGGGTTGCGGACGAAATATCAACGATTACTGCTTGGCAATGACGTTGAAGCTCAGGGTGAAGTTGTCTTCGATGGCCTTATCGGCAGCGGCGCCAAACAGGGTCGAACCGTACTTCACGTCGTACTTGGTGCGGTCCACGGTAGCCACGCCCGAGGCCGAAGCCACGCCGTCCTTCACGCCTACTTTGGCGGGGAAGCTCACGGGGTTGGTTTTGCCTTTGATGGTCAGGTTACCGGTGATTTGGGCGTTGTTGCCGGCGGCGTCAGCCTTGATGGGCTTCACCGAGGTGATGACGAAATTGGCCGTCGGGTTCTTGTCCACGGCGAAGAAGTCGTCATTCTTCAGGTGCCCCACCAGCTTGCCGTTCCACTCGGCGTCCTTCAGGTCTTCCACCTTGATGGTGTTCATGTCGAAGGCGAAGGTGCCGCCCACAATTTGGTTGCCTTTCACTTGCACGGCGCCGTCCTTTACGGAGATGGTGCCGTTGTGCTGACCGCCCACTTTTTTGCCCACCCAGCCCAGGGTGCTCAGCTGCGGCTGCACGGCGTAGGTTTGGGCGCCTTTGGTGGATTTGCCCACGGCAGCAACGGCGGCGGTGGCTTTTTGCTGGGCCTGAGCCGGAGCAGCAAACAGGGCACCGGCAACGAGCAGAGGCAGGATCAATTTTTTCATGTTTTGAAAACGGTGAGAGAGTCTGGGGTTGGTTTGACTGAGATATGCGGCCGTCAGTCGCGGATTTTATCGAGCAGGTCGCTCAGCTGAGCGGCTTCTTCGTCGTTGAGGTTGTGCAGGCCCCGGTGCTGCGAGTCGGCCAGGCTTTCCGTCTGGCGCAGCAGCTCCAGGCCGGCTTCGGTGATGCGGATGTCCACGGCGCGGCGGTTGCTGGGGCAGATCTGCCGCGTAACCAGATGCTTGGCTTCCAGCTTGTCGACGATGCGCGAGGCATTGCTGGTTTTGTCCAGCATCCGCTCGATGAGCAAGTTGACGGTGGCCGGCTTGGGGTGCTGCCCGCGCAGGATGCGCAGCACGTTGTACTGGGGCAGGGTCAGGCCGTAGGGCTTGAAGGCCGCGGCCAGGCGCTGCTGCAGCCAGCCCGCCGTGAACACCACGTTCAGGTGAGCTTTCTGGTGGACGTTTTTAAAGGCGCGCTGCTGGATTTCGTCTTCAAGCTTCATGGCAGAACCAAATGACGGTGCAAATATATGTACATACATTTAATGTCACAACATTGGTTCCATACTTTTTTAGGTATCCCGCAGGCTACCACCCTGCCGCGGCATCTTGCGTATGCAGGGGCGCGCTTCTACCAACAACCACACCACATTTCCCCACTGCTCCGCCATGAAACCGTTTGCCCCCCTCTTGGTTTTGCTCGCCGCCCTGGCCGCCGCCCCCGTTGCCCAGGCCCAATCCTCCAAAACGCCCGCCGACAACCGCGTGGATTTGCAGAACGGCGACCAGTTTGTGATGCAAAACGGGGCCGTGGTGCGCCGCCGCAACGGCCAGACCACCGGCCTGAGCCAGAACGTGCGCCTGCCCAACGGCACGAAGGTGAACGTGAAAAGCGGCATCGTGGAGCTGCCCACCGGCAAAATGATTACTCTAAAGGAGGGCGACTACGTGGCCGCCGACGGCGGCGTGATGTACGCCACACCCCAGAGCGCGGCCGCCGCGCGGGGCGAAACCGCCCCGGCCGATGCCAAGTTTGGCGAGGTGGTCGACCGCGGCCCGGCCCCGACTTCCGCCGCCGATGTCGACGCACGCCTTTCGGGCCTGAACCGCCGCGTGGAGCTGATGGCGCAGAAGATTCAGCTGCTCAATCAAAAGATCAGCCTGCTCAGCCAAGGCAACCCCAAAGCCCCCGACACCACCCAGCTCGACGGCCAGCTCAAAGCGCTGGACGAGCAGCTGCGGGCGGTAAAGTAAAGACGAGCTTACAGAACGTCCTTCCGAGCGTGCCGCGGAATGACGTTCATTTTGTTGGGTTGCTCGGCTGCGCCCTACCCTAGTTGCGGCACCTGCGGCTGCGGCATCAGGCGGCCGCTTTCTTCCTGCACCACGCCAAAGGGCTCGTCGCGGACGATGAGCAGGCCGTCCAGGTCGCAGATTTCGCAGAGGCCGCTGACCTGCAGGGCCGACCAGATGCCCAGCGAGGTTTCGACCATGCAGCCGACCATGGTGCGCAGGCCGTGGGCCCGGGCCTCGTTGAGCAGCCGGATGCCGTTGAGGTAGCCGCCGGCCTTCATCAGCTTCATGTTCAGCACGTGAAACTGCCGGGCAATGTCGTGGAAGTCGGCCGCGTCGGTGACGGACTCGTCGGCAATGAGCGGCCAGGGGCTGCGCGGGCGCAGGTAGCGGTAGTCGTCGGCGCAGGCGGCGGGCAGGGGTTGCTCCAGCAGCTGCACGTTCAGCGCGGGCACCCGCTGCACCTGCTCGATAAAGCGCAGCAGCGCGTCGGCGTCGGTCCAGGCCTCGTTGCCGTCGACGAGCACCGGCCGGCCGGGCAGCAGGCGGGCTACTTCGGCCAGCAGGTCGGCGCCCAGTTCCTGGTTTACTTTCACCTTCAGCAAAGGGAAGCGCGCCAGCCCGTACCGCTCGATGAACCCGGCTACCTCCGCGGGCGCCATAATCGGCAGGGTAAAGGCCGTGCCCACGGCCGGCAAGGGCGCGGGCACGCCTAGCAGAGCCGGCACCGACTGCCCGCGCCGCTGCGCCAGGTAGTGCACGTAGGCCGACTCGACGGCGAAGCGCAGGGCGTGGGCCGGCTGCTGGGCTTCGAGCAAGGCCGTCAGGTCCGGTAGTTCCTGCACCTGGGCCAGGCCGGCCTGCAGCAGCCCTTCGAACTGCGTCAGCAGCAGCGCCGGCGACTCGCCGTAGCGCACGTTGGGGGCCGCCTCACCCCAGCCGGACGCGCCCGCCGCCTCGCCCACGCGCACCACCAGGTTGGTCTTGGCGTCGGAGGCGTTGCGGGAAATTTTCCAGGTAAAGCGGAGCGGCAACTCCAGCGGGCGGATCGACCAGTGTAGCATTGGCAGCAGAAACGTAAAGCGGCCGAAGATGGGCAGAAATTCGCTTAGCCAGTATTGAAGGGCTTTGGGACAGAAATTAGCGGCGTTAGGGCAAATTTTATTTTATATGACTATTATCATATCTATCTTGCAACACTGTTCTACACTCTCCTATTGCACATGAAAAACTTCTTACTCCTTTGCCTCCTGTGGGCCTTGACCATGCCGACGCGCTTATGGGCGCAAACGGGCGGCGGAGCCGGCTTCACCTCGTGGTTCGCGGTGAAAGACAACTCCTTGGTGGTCCAAACCAACACCAAGTCCACCCCGCTGACCAAGAGCGTGGTGCTCATCAACGGCACCCGCCTCGATTACCAGACGCGCACGGCCATGCTGCCCGGCGGCCAGAAAGTGGTGCTACGCGAAGGCGACACCGTGACGCTGTACGGCGAAGTGCACCAAGCCAAAGAAAGCGCCGTGGCCTCGGCGGCGCCTACGCCGGCCACGCCGGCCCCCACCCCGACGGCCGAAGCTCCTGCTACGGCCGTAGCCTCGGCTGCCCCGGTGGCCGCCGCGCCGGCTCCCGTAGTCAAGCCGGCCCCCGCCAAAACACCTATGACCTTCAGCTTCCGTCCTGCTGCGCCGGTCAACGGCAAGCTGCGCGGCGTGGTGGAGCTCGGTGCCAGCGGCTTCAACTCCTTCATTGTGCGCGTCGACGCGGACAAAAACTGGAAGCTGGAGAAGTCGGAGTTCGGCAATAGCCTGGTGATGGAAAATCTGGCCTCCGAGGATGATATCCGCAAGGGCCTCAAAACCTACATCGGCAAGATGCTCGACTACGGCGTGGGCGGGCGCGACATTCACTTCGTGGTCAGCTCCGGCGCCGTGGCGGCCGAGGGCACCCAGAAAATCATCAAGGCGCTGCGGGCCATGAACTACGTGGTCATCACCGTCACGCCGGAGCGCGAAGCCGCCCTGGGCCTGCGCGCCGCCCTGCCCGCCGCCTACGCCGATAAGGCCTTCCTGACCGACATGGGCTCGGGCAACACCAAGCTGGCGTGGCTGGAAACCGGCACGGTGCAAACGGCCGACACCTACGGCTCGAAGTACTTCCAGAAAAACGCCGACCCGGCCGCCGTCGCCGCCGATGTGCAGGCCAAAGCCCAGCAAGTGCCGGCCGAGGAGCGCGCCACCTGCTTTATCATCGGCGGCATTCCGTACGAGCTGGCCAAGCCCCACCGCCAAGGCACGGAGCGCTACACCGTGCTGAAAGCGCCCGCCGACTATACTTCGCTGGAAGGCGCCAAGGCCCAGGCCGGCGTCAACATCTACCAGGCCGTGGCCAAGGCCACCGGCTGCCAGCAGTTTGTGTTCGACTGGGACGCCAACTTCACCATCGGCTACCTGCTCACGCTGCCCTAGTCGCTCGATTTGCGCTGCCGTTGGGCTCTGCCCCAATCGGCTATCTTTGCCGGACGCTGCCCCCTTCCCACCGGGCAGCGTCCGTCCTTTTTATCTGCTGTATGAAGCTTACCCGCTTTGCCGTGCCGGCGCTGCTCCTATTGCTCGTGGCCGCGCTGCTGACTGCCCTTTCTCACTACGGCGTGCTGGCCCTGCCGCCCGCGGTGCCGCTGGCTGCCCGCTGGTTGGCCCTCGTGGCCCTGATTGCCTGGGCCGTGCAGCGCCGCTCCCTCACCTTCTGGATTGTGGTGAGCATGCTCGTCGGGGCCGAAGCGGGGGCCGACTTTCCGGAAGGCGCGCAGAACCTGAAGGTGCTGTCCGACGTGTTCCTGCGCCTCGTCAAGACCATCATTGCCCCGCTGGTATTTGCCACGCTGGTGGTGGGCATTGCCGGCCACGCCGACCTGAAGAAGGTGGGCCGCATGGGCGTCAAGGCCCTGGTGTACTTTGAAATCGTCACCACGTTTGCCCTCTTCATCGGCTTGGCCGCCATCAACCTCACGCAGGCCGGCAAGCTAGACCCGGCCGTACTGGCCGCCGCCCGCGCCGGCAATACCACCAACGACGCCATTGCCACCGCGCCCAAGCAGTCGGCGGCCGACATCATCGCCCACATCTTCCCCGAAAACATTGCCAAATCGGTGGCCGAAGGGCAGGTGTTGCAGGTAGTGGTTTTCGCCATCATCTTCGCCATTGGCCTGGCCATGGTGCCCGAAAAGCACCGCCGGCCCATGCTGGAGTGGTCGGAAAGCCTCTCGGAGGTGATGTTCAAATTCACCAACGTGGTCATGTTCTTCGCCCCGCTGGGCGTGGGCGGCGCCATTGCCTACACCGTGGGCAAAATGGGCTTTGCCCCCCTGCTGAACGCCTTGCAGCTGCTGCTGACGCTCTACGGCGCGCTCATTGCCTTCATCCTGCTGATTCTGCTGCCGGTGGCTCTCATTGCCCGCATCCCGATCAAGCGCTTCGTGCAGGCTATTGCCGAGCCGGTGAGCATTGCCTTTGCCACCACGTCGTCGGAGGCGGCCCTACCCCGGGCCATGGAAGCCATGGAAAGCATCGGCGTGCCGCGCCGGGTGGTGGCCTTCGTGATGCCCACGGGGTACTCCTTCAACCTCGACGGCACCACCCTGTACCTCTCGCTGGCGGCCATTTTTGTGGCCCAGGCGGCCGGCGTGCCGTTGAGCTTCGGCGAGCAGCTGGTGATGGTGTTTACCCTGATGCTCACGTCCAAGGGCGTGGCCGGCGTGCCGCGCGCCTCGCTGGTGATTCTGCTGGCCACGGTGGCCTCGTTTAACCTGCCGCCCTGGCCGGTGTTCATTATCCTCGGCATCGACGCGCTGATGGATATGGCCCGCACCGCCGTCAACGTCATCGGCAACTGCCTGGCCTCGGCCGTCGTGGCCCGGTGGGAAGGTGAATTTGTCGATAACTACCAGGGGCAGCCCGTCAGTGAGCTGTTTGAGGAAGCGCAACCGGCCGGCCACCTGCACTAGACCTGCGGCCCAAACGCAAGCGGCTCACAACGCCCGGACAAGCCATCGTGCTTGTCCGGGCGTTGTGCGTTTACTGAGCTATGAACGCCGAATACACGCATTTTATTCATATAAATTATTTTTAAAGTATAAATAATAGTCAACAATAAGTTATACTTGCAATTAATAATATCCTGTTGCCTCCTCTCCTGCTCCACTGGCCATTGGCCTTTCTGCTACCGCCATGCCTAGCCCGATTCGCATTTGTTTCCTGCTGTTAGCCTCAGCACTGCTGGTCGGCAGCTGCAAATCAGTCGACAAAGTGCTGTTCCAGCCTTCACCGGCGGCCTTGGTCGACCGGCTCCCGTCGTTGGAAATAGCCGTCGAAAATGGGCCGCTCGACCAATCAACGGGCGCGTCATTGGAAGATGCGCAGCGCCTGTTTGAGCGGGATGTGCGCATGAACCTTTCGGACCCGGAAGACACGGCGCGCTACGGCTACGCCCGGCTGCTGGTAAAAGAGGCCCGCACCGTCCGCACCGGCAAGGTGCTGCAGAGCCTGCAGATGCTCACTTTCATGACGCCGTCGTTGCTGGGCGTGCCGCTGGAGTGGTACGAAACCGACCTGAAAGCGGCCGTGCAAATCATCAGCGCCAAGGGCGACACCTTGGCGACGTACACCGGCGCGGGCAAATCCAGGGTTCGGGTGGCCATGTACCACGGCTACCCGCAAACGCAGGCCCACCGCCTGGCTGATATGGAAGCCCTGCGGCTGGCGCTGGCGCACATCAAGCCCCAGCTGGACTTGGACGCCGCCCGCCTGCGCGAGGCACTGCTGACCGCCGGCAAAGTGCGGGGCTACTCCGCCGCCGCGGCACCGCCCGACGGCTCGGCGCGGGTCGAACCGTAGCGCGCCGGCCCCGGCGACACGCAGCCGGTAGCGCCGTTCGGCTACCGGAATTGGCTTACTGGGGCCGCCGGCTGGGTCCGGATACTTGCCAGCTTGTCCCCATCGGCAGGGCTTGCTTGTAGTAGCGCCTTGTCAGGCGCGCCTAGCGAGCATCTGCTTCACCCAACTTAACGCGCGGGCCACGGCTCCGCCTTCCTGGGCCCGCTGCAACGGTTGGCCTCTATCCCGTTTCTTTGCCGCGCCGCCCCGCAACCGGGGCGGCGCGTTTGTGCTTTTTCCATTGCCATTAATATGAAACACGCATTTCGGTCGCTTGGCCTGGCCGCTAGTCTGCTGACGGCCGCCGCGCCCACCACCCGGGCGCAGCAGGCGGCCGCCAAGGGCGCCTTCCCCTACGCCATCGAGCAGAGCCAACTGCCTAATGGGCTGAAAATCGTAACGGTGCCCTATGCCTCGCCGGGACTGGCCTCGGTGTTTCTGGTGGTGCGCGCCGGCTCGCGCGACGAAGTGGAGGCCGGCAAAACCGGCTTCGCGCACTTTTTCGAGCACGTGATGTTCCGCGGCACCGAGAAGTACTCCAAGGAGCAGTACGACGAGGTGCTCAAGAGCCTGGGCGCGGCGGCCAACGCCAACACTTCGCTGGACCGCACCGTGTACCACATGACCGGCAACGCCCGCATGCTCGATAAGATGCTGGAAGTGGAAGCCGACCGGTTTCAGCACCTGAAATACTCCGAGCACGACTTCAAAACCGAGGCCGGCGCGGTGAAGGGCGAGTACACCAAGAACTCCGCTTCGCTCTACACCCAGCTCAACGAGAAGGTGGCCGACGCGGCCTTCGACCAGCACACCTACGAGCACACCACCATGGGCTTCTTCAAGGACGTGGTGGACATGCCCAACCAGTACGCCTACTCCAAGACCTTCTTCGACCGGTTTTACCGCCCGGAGTACACCACCCTGCTGGTGGTCGGCGACGTGAAAGCGGCCGAGGTCAACCAGCTGGCCCAGAAATACTTCAGCGGCTGGCAGCGCGGCTCCTACGTGCCCAACATGAAGGCCGAGCCCGCGCAGACGGCCCCGCGCTACGTGCACATCCAGAACGCCAACTTCCCGCCCTTCCTCAGCCTGAGCTACAAGGGCCCGGCTTTTTCGGACCAGAGCAAGGACCTGCCGGCCCTGGACGTGCTGATGACCATGCTCTTCGCCGAAAACTCGGAGCTGTACCAGCAGCTGGTGGTGAAGGAGCAGAAAGTGCGCTTCGTGGGCGGCGCCCCCAACATGACCCGCGACCCGTACCTGACCAGCATCCGCGCCTCGGTGGTGAAGGCCGACGACATTCCCTACGTGAAGCAGCGCATCGTGCAGGCCCTGGAGGACGCGAAGACCAAGCCCATCGACCAGAAGAAGCTGGCTGACACCAAATCGGCGCTGAAGTACGGCAACCTGATGAGCCTGGACGCACCCGACAACATTGCCAACGCGCTGTCGGAATTCATCTGGCTCAGCGGCGACGCGCAGTCGGTAAACCGCTACTACGGCCTCTACGACCAGGTGACGGCGGCCGACATTCAGGCCGCGGCCCAGAAGTACTTCGTGCCGGAGCACTTGACTGTGGGCACCATCGGCCCGAAGGACACCGGCGGCGTGCAGTAACCATGTGGCGCGGGCTGGGCTACGCCGACCTTCGGTTTGGCCCGCGTCCGCCAGATACCAGTTTTCATTTGCCCGAGCGACGCCGCTTTGCCGTCATCGGTCTACATAACGCGGGCTAAAGCCCGCGCTGCTTCCCATGAAACAGACCTTTCTCCGCGCCTCTCTCGGCCTGCTGCTGGGCGCGGCTACCATCACCGCCCGTCCGGCCCTGGCCGCCGACGTGGTAGAACTCAAGCAGCCCAACGCCGCCAAGGTGGTGGTGATGCTGCGCTTCCAGAACGGTTCGGCTTCTGACCCCAAGGGCAAGGAAGGCCTGGCCTACCTCACCTCCCAGCTCGTGACCGAGGGCGGCACCAAGGAGCTGACGGCCAGCCAGCTCAAGGACAAGCTCTACCCCATGGCCGTGCGCTACGGCGCCCGCACCGACAAGGAAGTCACCACCTTCACCTTCGAGTTTCACCGCGACTTCCTCGACCAGTTTTATCCGGTGCTCAAGGGTCTGATGCTCACCCCAAGCTTCACCCCGGAGGATTTTGCCCGCCTCAAGTCCAACCAGCTCAACTACGTGGAGCAGGTTATTCGGGCCTCCTCGGATGAGGACTACAGCAAGTTTGCCCTCGAAGACCAGCTTTTCCGCGGCACCCGCTACCAGCACATGACCCGCGGCACCGCGGCCGGCGTGCAGAGCCTCACGCTCGACGACGTGAAGAAATTCTACGCCGCGGCCTACGGCAAAAACAACCTCACCATCGGCCTGAGCGGCAATTACCCCGAAAGCTTCGTGCAGAAGCTCAAGAAGGACATGGATGCGCTGCCCACCGCCACCGTGAAGCCCGACGTGCCCAAAGCCGCCGCGCCAAAAGGCGTGCAGGTGGAAATTGTGAGCAAGCCCGACGCGCTGGGCTCGGCCGTGTACGCGGGCTTCCCCATCGAAACCACCCGGGCCAAGGATGACTTTGCGGCCCTGATGGTGGCCAATTCCTTTCTCGGGGAGCACCGCAAAAGCTACGGCAAGCTCTACGACAAAATCCGCACGGCCCGCTCGATGAACTACGGCGACTACAGCTACATCGAGTGGTACGAGGCCGGCGGCAACAACATGCTGCCCGTGCCCGGCGTGCCCCGCCACGCCAACTACGCCAGCATCTGGATTCGGCCGGTGCAAATTGCCGAAGGCCTGCGCAAGCAGTACCCCGCCGAGCTGGGCGACCTGAAAGTGGGCCAAGCGCCTTTCGCACTGCGCTTGGCCCTGCGCGAAATGGACGGGCTGGTGAAGAACGGCATGTCGAAGGAAGACTTCGAGCTGACGCGCACCTTCCTGCGCTCCTACACCAAGCTTTACGGCCTGACCTCGGCCAAGCAGCTCGGCTTCCTGCTCGACTCCAAGTTCTACGGCCGCAAGGACTGGCTGCAGGAGCTGGACGGGCAGCTGGCCAAGCTCACGCTGGACGACGTCAACAAAGCCATCAAGAAGTACTGGCAGGTGCAGAATATGTACGTCACCATCGTTACCGACGACAGCGAAGCCCAGCCCCTGGCCGAGGTGCTCAAAACCAACACCGCCTCGCCCATGAGCTACGCCAAAGTGGTGCGCGAAGGCCTGCCCAAGGAAATCCTGGCCGAAGACGAGCAAGTGGCAACGTACAAGCTGAATGTGACGAACGTAAAGGTGGTTGACACGAAAGACACGTTCAAGTAAGCCGCCCCGCAAGCTGCTGGCTCCCCGTCCTTGCGCGGCAGCCATCCGGCTTCCCCAGGCCAGCAGCGCGAGGAGGTAGGCCGCCGACGGTAGCACCCGGTAGTCCTTGCGAGCAACGCGCGGCACCCGCAGGAAGGCGTAGCCAATCGTTCCGCTAGTAGCACGACGGTACAAGAAGCACTAACCAAAACCGGACCGCCCGCAACCAACATCTGTGGTTCCGGGCGGTCCGGCTTTTGGGCCGATGTATTCAGGTCGGTAGGTATTGAGACGGCGGTGCTGCTAGCGAAAGGACTGGCTACGCCTTCCTGCGGTTACCGCGCGTTGCTCGCAATGACTAGGGAGTGAACCAATGCTTTCTGGTCCGGATAATTTTCCATCACCGCGTTAAACTCCCCGACCACTTACGCCTCTATGTGAGCAGAAAACGGTAACTATTTCCTCCTCGCATAAGCATGAAAACCTCCTCCTGGCTGAAGGTCCTCGCCTTTTCCTGCGCCCTGCTGCCCGCCACGGCTGGCTTCGGCGCCTCTCTCCAACACGGCCCCGGCTTTGAGCGGCCCGGGCTGGGTGGCCCCGGCCACCACCGCGGCAACGGCGAAGTGCGCGCCTACGTCGAGCAGAACGTGCTGCCGGTGGTGCGGCAGCAGCGCCAGAAGCTGGAAACCCAGCTTGCCGCCGCCGACCAAGCCCAGCTCGCCACCTACCGCACCCAGCTCAAAGCCCTGCGCGAGCAAGGCAAGGCCCTGCGCGAAACGCTTAAGCCGGCGGCCGGTGCCACACCCGGCCAGCGCCCGGCCCTCACCGATGCCCAGCGTCAGCAGCTGCAGCAGTTGCACGAGCAGCGCCGCACCATTATGCAGGGCGTCGGCCAACTGGCCACCAAGTACGCGGCGCAGATCAACCAGCTGAAAACCGAGGTGCAGCCCCAGCGCGAAAAGTGGGCCACCGATATCAAAGCACTGGTGCAGAAGCAGCTCACGCCCGAGCAGCAGCAGAACCTGGCGCAGCACCAAGCCCACGGCGGCCCGCGCGGGCACCACGGCCGCGGCGGCCACGGCCCGAAGCAGAACTTCTTCGGCGCCACGCGCTTCCTGCTCTTGGACCCGAACGCCTCCGCCCCGGCTACGGCCGTGGAAGCCAGCCGCCCGGCCGCTATGTATCCCAACCCCGCCAGCAGCGCCCAGCGCCTGGATTACGAGATAAAAAAGGACGGCAACGTGAAGGTGGAACTGCTCAACGAGCAGGGCAAAACCCTGCGCACCGTGTTCGACGGCAAGCAGGACAAGGGCAGCCACTCGCTCGACGTGAATCTCGCGGACCTGAACCGCGGCACGTACTACTACAAAATCACGAGCAAAGGCAGCTCCGAAACCCGCCGCTTCGTGAAGGAGTAACGGCCCTAAGAGCGTGTTGGGGATTCGTAGAAAGGGACATAATCGGCTGCTATTGAACGTAGCGGTCAATACGCTCTTTGGGACTATAGCTGATCACACTGTCCCCCTGGAATCTTAACTCCCAGAGTTCATAGTTATAGCCAGGTGGAGGTGGTGGCGGCGGCCCATCTACCTCTCGTTGGATGGGTGGCTTGCTTCGAGCAGGACGTTTCGTTGGCTGATAAATGTATGGATTGGGTTTGCCAACGAAATAAAGATCGTACTTACCAAGGTGCTCGACTCCTAGTAAAACATCTTGTATCTGTGTGGCCATTGCGGTAGTCATTGGTTCGCTATGGATAGAGACTCGCGCTGAATCGAAACCGATAATGATGATTGTGTCTGACTTCTGATCTACTTTGTGAGCTTCCATATAGCCTTTTACAAACGGCATGAGGACTGGGCTCACTTTCTCCAGACCAGCATTTCTATCAGACTGGCAAGCAGACATACCGGCCATTACCAGCAGCTTCCAACACCGAGTTACACGTTCGAGCATGGATAAAGGTAAATCCCCAACACGCTCTAAGTGCCCCAGCCGGCCGGACGTCGGCGCGAGCGGCCAGTTGCTGAGCCTAGTGAAGACCCGCGGTGCCACGACCCCCACGTCGTGGCACCGCTGCGTTTGGGCCGCGCGTGACCGGTGCCGGAAGTCAGCACTGCGCGGTCGGCCCGCCTGGTCCGGGCTTTACTGGCTTGGTACCACTATTTTTACGGGCCGTTCGTTAAGCTTCTTCGCAGCCGGTCCCGCGTGGGGGCGGCTGCCCCGCGTTTTGTGATGAAATTCTCCTCTGCTGTGCTGCTCCGGTCCGTGGTTTTTCCGCTGTTGTGCGCCGCCCTGTTTGCCGGCTGCTGCGGCTCGGTGTCGTGCAATTGCCAGAACTACCGCGCCGACGCGCTGCTGTTCAACTTCAAGCCCGGCTCCTTTACCGCGGCCCAGCTCGATACGGTGCTGCTGGTGCGCTCGGTGTACCCGCGCGACACGTCTACCACCACCGCCACTGGCATCACGTACGCCAAGGGCGACACGGCCAGCATCGTCCGCGACCGGTCCCTGGTCTTCACCACGCCCATCGTGCTCGACAATGCCGAGCCGTTTGCGGCCGTCAACGGGCGCAAGCTCGGCGACTCCACAGCCAGCAAATCGTACCGCTACACCATTCTGGTGCGCGAGCCGGCGCGCCGGGGCCGGGTGGTGGCGCGTTATTACATCGGGCGGGTGCAGCTTCGGGGGCAGTACGAGGCCGATGGCTGCTGCAGCTGTTACCGCAACGAGTCCAAGCAATTTACCCTCAGCTCCTTCGCCAATGGCACCCGCCGCGATACGCTCGTCGACGCGCACACGCCCCCCGGCACCGAGCCGCGGGTAACTATTCTGCGGCGCTAGACGGTCGGTTTGGGCCGCGCCTTGCCGAGCTGCCGCGCGGCCGTCGACGCGGCGGCCACGCGGCGGGCCGCCCGGGCTACGTCCGCCGGGCGGGTGGCTGCGTATATGTCCGGTAGTTGCGCCGATTGCCGCCCTGGCTGACTTCCCCTTCCGTATGCCCCGCCCTTCCGACGTTGCCCCGGCACCCGCCGCGCCGACTTTTTTCTTTCAGACCACCCTGAGCCTGGAGCCCATCATTGCGTGGTGGCAGGCCCGCACCGACGACCCCAACCCCGGCGTGTCGCTGCTGGCGCGCGGCATTTTGCGGGAGTTGGAACAGGCCCCCGAGCTGCGCGGCCCCCTGACCGAGCCGGCCGTGCTCGACGCTCACCAGCCCCTAGTGCAGGCGCTGATGGTGGCCGTGTTTCCGCCCGCTTCCTTCGATAAAGACATCAGCGGGGCCATTCCGCCCTTTCAGCGCTTTAGCTTCTACCACACCCCGCACTTCGCGGAGGTGCTGCTGGCGCCCGACAAGCGCGTGAAGCAGCCGCTCAACATCGACGCGGCCACCATGGAGCGCCACATGGTGCACATGGTCTACGCCCAGATCATGGAGAAGCTCTACGGCGAGGAGCTGCCCGACCACTACGGCAGCATCATCTTCACCGTGCCCGACTACAGCATCGGCCTGTACCGGCACTACAGCGTGGCCTTCAACTCGGCATTTCTCGACGTGAAAGTGGTGGGCGACAAGCCCGAGCTCAGCCCGGACGACCTGGAGCAGCTGCGCCGCAACCCCTACGACGTGGCCCTGTGGCGCCAGCTGCTGCCGCCCGAAAACTTCGCTCTCGAAGGCTTCAACATCCTGAACCTGAGCGACGTCACCAACCAGGAAATCCTCTCCGAGCTGAAGTACGACCTGCTGGAGCGGGACGTGCTGCAGGCCTCCGACCGGCTGGAGCAGATCCAGGAAAAGCTGCGCGTGCTCTTCGGCCGGCCCTTCCTGCAGCTCGGCATTGCGGCCTACGACGAGAAGAAAAAGGCCTTTGTGGACTTCGGGCGCAAGATCAACCACAGCTTCCTGATGAAGCAGCTGCAGCGTCAGGATGCCAACTCCGGCTTCCGGCGCGTGTACGCCCAAGTGACGCAGGAGCGCCGCCCGCTGGTGCTGGAAGACGTGGCCACGGCCGACATTCCGGAGGATTTGCGCGAGCAGCTCACCAGCATCGGCATCCGCTCGGCCATTCTGGCCCTGCTGCCCTACGGCGACGACGCGGTGGGCCTGCTGGAGCTGGGTTCGCCCAACGCCGGCGACCTGGACGAGTTTTCCCTGGATAAAGTCACGGCCTTTTTGCCGCTGTTTGCGGTGGCGGTGAAGCGCAACGCCGAGGAAATCCAGACCCGGGTGCAGGCCATCATCAAGGAGAAGTTCACGGCCATTCACCCCAGCATGGAGTGGCGCTTCACCGACGCGGCCTTGAACCTGCTCGAGAAAATCGAGGACGGCAACAAAAACGCGGAAATGGAGCCCATCGTGTTCCAGGACGTGTACCCGCTCTACGGCTCGTCGGACGTGCGCGGCTCGAGCACGGCCCGCAACGAGGCCATTCAGGGCGACTTGATCGAGCACCTGACGCTGGCCAACCGGGTGCTCAAAAAAGCCACCGAGTTTCAGGCCCTGCCCATTCTCGACGAGCTGAAATTCTACGTCACCAAAAATCTGAAGCGCCTGCGCCAGGGCATTTTGTCGGGCGACGAGGTGAGCATTCTGGAGTCGATTAAGTCGGAGGTCGAGCCGCTGTTCGAGTACCTGGCCCAGCACACGCCCGAGCTGCGCCCGGTTATCAGCGAGTACTGGTCCAACATTGACCCCGAGCTGGGCATTCTGTACAAGCGCCGCAAGGCCTTCGAGCAGAGCATCACCCAGCTCAACGACGCCGTCAGCGACTACCTCGACGAGGAAGACCGCCGCGCCCAGCAGATGTTCCCGCACTACTTCCAGCGCTTCAAGACCGACGGCGTGGAGTACAACATCTACGTGGGCGCCGCCCTGGTGCACGACAAGCCTTTCGACCTCATCTTCCTCAAAAACCTGCGCCTGTGGCAGCTGCTGGTAAGCTGCGAAATTACCCGCCTCACCCACCGCCTCAAGCCCACGCTGCCCGTCCCGCTCGATACCACCCAACTGGTGCTCATCCACTCGCAGGCCCTAAGCATCCGCTTCCGCATGGACGAGCGGCAGTTCGACGTGGACGGGGCCTACAACATCCGCTACGAAATCATCAAGAAGCGCGTGGACAAGGCCACCGTGGCCGGCACCGGCGAGCGGCTCACCCAGCCCGGCCACATTGCTCTGGTGTACGCCCAGGCCCGCGAAGCCGCCGAGTACCGCGAGTACGTGGACTACCTGCAGGACCGGGGCCTGCTCGACCCCGGCGTGGAAGAGCTGGAATTAGAGGAATTGCAGGGCGTGAAAGGCCTGCAGGCCATCCGGGTGAAGGTCAAGCTGGACTGAGTCTGGGTAGGCGGATGCGAGTTGAGTCGGTTATCGTTGCAAGGACTTCCTACTGCGCACCCGTCTACCCTTTTGCCCCCATGCGGCGCAGGCGGCGGCGCACGGCGGTCTGTACCAGCACTACCCAAGCCACCCCGGCCGCGAAGCCGGCCAGCACGTCGGTGGCGTAGTGCACGTGCAGGTAGATGCGCGTCAGACCAATGAACAGGGCCCAGACCACTAGCAACACCGCCCAAGCCGGGTGCCGGCCGTGGCGCCACAGCTGCCAAGCCAGCATGCCGTACAGCGCCAACCCGATCATGGAATGGCCGCTGGGAAAGCTCAAGCCGGGTTGGTAGACCAGGGCCGTGAGCGGCCGGACGCGGCCGAAAAAGTGCTTGAGCAACTGATTCAGCAAGGCCGAGCCGGCAATGGCGGCAAAGACCTCCACGGCTTCGCGCTGCCGCTTCAGCCCCCACCACAGCAGCGCGGGCAGCGCCACGGCCGCAATGACAAACCAGCGGGCCGAGCCGAAAAACGTCACGCGCAGGGCCCATTCGGTCAGGCCCGGCGTGGCGGCGCGCAGCCGGTCCATTAAATCGAAGGCAGCTTGGTCGAAGTGCTCCGGGCCGGCCACGAACACCAGGCGCGTGAGGTACAGAAAAGCCAGAAAGGACGCTACGAAGGCCCCGGCTAACGTCAGCACCTCGGCCGTGAGCTGGCCGGTCAGGCGAAGCAGGAACTGGGCAAGACGGTTCATAACTGGCCTTGGCTTACGGCAAAACCCGGCGGGCGGTCCAAGGCGGCCTTGGCAGGGCGTCCAACCGAAAACGCCAAAAAGGCGAAAGCCGGCCCTTTCGGAACCGGCTTTCGGCTTGTGCGGTCGGAGAGACTCGAACTCTCACACCTTTCGGAACTGCCGCCTGAAGACAGCGCGTCTACCAATTTCGCCACAACCGCAGCTTTTAAAAACTCGCCGCTGTTGGTAGGTCAGTGGCGAATTGTGATACAAAAGTAGAGGGCTTCCGGGCAGTTGTCAAGCACTCGGGCAAAGATTTTTCCCATCAGCTGCTTTTTATCCTGACAATCAGCGGGAAATTTTTCACCGGCCGTAACCTACCGGTAACGCTGCGTTACTCGGCCGGCAGGATGGAATCGGCCGTGGCGGTGCGCACGCGGTGCTTAACGGTGCGTTCGAGCCGGTTGAGCAGCGGAATGGCAATCAGCAGCCACAGCCCGCCCGCCGCGAAGCCGGCCAGCACGTCGGAGGCGTAGTGCACGCGCAGATACACCCGCGTCAGGCCAATCAGCAGGATGAGCGTGCCGATGAGCACAGTAAGCAGCCAGCGCAGGGAGCGGTTGTCGACGTGGCGCCAGACGAGGTAGATGAGCAAGCCGTAGAACGAGGCCGAAATCATGGCGTGGCCGCTCGGAAAGCTCAGGCCCGAGGCCGACGTCAGCGGCAGCAGGGGCCGCGGGCGGTGGTAGAAGTTTTTCAGCAGCAGGTTGAGCGTGATGCTGCCCAGGGCCACCACCGGCACTTTCAGCGAGTACCAGCGGTGCTGGCGCAGAAACAGAAAATAGCCGATAACGGCCAGCGCGGCCCCGATGATGAAGTTGCGCGAGGCCAGAAAGGTGATGAAATCCACCCAGCGGCGGTTGGCTTCGCCCAAAAACGCGTGCGACCATGCGAAAGCGCCTTCGTCGAAGCTGAGCTGCCCGTCGCCGAGCACCTGCCGGCCCAGCAGCAGGAACACGACCACCCCGGCGGTGCCCACAGCCAGGGTCAGGGCAAATTCGGTGAAAAACAGGACGAAGCCGGCGAGCAGGCGGCGGAGCGTGGTGGTCATGCGCAGGGGGAAGCGGTGACGGGTACCGGAAACAACGCAAAGCCGCCGCCGAAGGATACCCCTTGGCCGCCGTCCGCGTATGATCGGGCAACTTTGCGCTATGGCTGCTGCTCCTGATTTTGATTTTGTGGCCGGCGTCTACGACCCGCTGGCCCGGCTGGTATTCGGCTCCACGCTGCTGCGGGCCCAGCGCGCGGCGCTGCGGGCCGGGCTGCCGCTGGCCGGGGCCGCGCCGCGGGTGCTCTTCATCGGCGGAGGCACGGGGCGGGTGCTGCCCGAGCTGCGGGCGGCTAGCCCGGCAGCCAACGTCTTGTATCTGGAGGCTTCGGCCCGGATGCTGGCGCAGGCCGAGCAACTGGCGCGGCAGCTGCCCGGCGCCGCGGCGCGCATCAGCTTCCGCCACGGCACCGAAGCCGCCCTACAGCCCGCCGAGCAGTTCGACGTCATCATCGCGTTTTTCCTGTTCGATTTGTTTCCGCCGGCCGAGCTCAGCGCGCTGCTGGTGCGGCTGCGCCAGCACGCGCACGGCGGCACGCACTGGCTGGTGGCCGATTTTGCCCCGCCCCGGCGCGGCTGGCAGCGCGGCCTGCAGTGGCTGATGTACCGCTTCTTCGGGCTGACCTCGGGCGTGCGCGGGCGGCGCATGCCCGACATAGCCGCCGCGTTGGGCGGGCTGGGCCTGCGGCCAACCTGGGAGCAGCGCTGGGCCGATGGCTTGGTGCAGGCCGGGGTGTGGCAGTAACCCGAGCTCCGTGTTGAGTAGGTGTTGTTGATGTTGCCCGTCATCCTCATCTGGCGTACGCCTAAGCGAAGGACCTTCCTCTCACCCTGCACCGCCGCTGCCGAAGCAGTGCCGACGCTTTCGTACTGGCGGCGAAACGCCGAAGCGCAGCCATCAAGCCGGTGTAGCAGGGCGTTGGTGACTGCGCTTCGTGGCTGGTGCGGGATTGGAGAAAGGTCCTTCGGCTGCGCCGTACGCCAGATGGAGGACGACGGGCGGATAAACGGGCTCAGTCCTGGCAACGGCCAGGCGCAACGGCCGAGCCGGTTTCGGTGTCTGCTGGCGGGCGCGTACTTTCGGGCCCTTTCCCGCTGACCTTCCCCCGTATGCTTTCTTCTTCCGCTGCCGCCCGGCTGCTGGGCCTGGGCCTGCTGGCCGTTCCGCTGACTCTTTCGGCCCAACAGGCCGCCGCGCCGGTGCAATACCGCATCAGCTTCCCCAACGCCGTGCACCACGAGGCGCAGGTGGTGGCGCAGTTTAGCCAAGTGCCCGCGGGCCAGCCGCTGCACGTACGCATGGCCCGTTCCTCACCCGGCCGCTACGCCCTGCACGAATTCGCCAAGAACGTGTACGACGTGAAGGCCACCGACGCCCAGGGCCGCCCCCTGCCCCTCACCCACCCCGACCCCTACGGCTGGGACGTGACGCCCGGCCCCGACGGCACCGTGCGCCTGAGCTACACGCTCTACGGCGACCGAACCGACGGCACCTACGCCGGCATCGACCAGCAGCACGCCCACCTGAACATTCCGGCCACCTTCGCTTACGCCCGCGGGCTGGAACAGCGCCCGGTGCGCGTGGTGTTTGAGCAGCTGCCCGCCGACTGGAAAGTGGCTACCCAGCTCATCCCCGTGCAGCTCAACGGCACAACCGTGCCCGGCCAGTACGAGGCGCCGCACCTGCAGTATTTCATGGACTCGCCCACTTCCTTGGGCGCCCAGCAGGTGCGCAGCTGGCAGGAAGCCGGCCAGCAGATCGAGCTGGCGGTGCTGCACCCGGGCGCGGAGGCCGACCTGGACCGCTTTGCCGAGCTGACCAAGAAAGTGGTTACCGAAGCCCGCGCCGTGTTTGGCGAGCTGCCCGCCTACGACTTCGGCCGCTACACCTTCGTGGCCGACTACCTGCCCCAAGCCAGCGGCGACGGCATGGAGCACCGCAACTCCACCTCGGTGACCAGCCCGCGCCCCCTCAGCGGCCCCGGCGCCCTGGACAACCTGGGCACCGTGTCGCATGAGTTTTTCCACAGCTGGAACGTGGAGCGCATCCGCCCGCGCGACCTGGAGCCCTTCGACTTCGAGCGGGCCAACATGAGCGACATGCTCTGGTTTGCCGAGGGCTTCACGCAGTACTACGGCGAGCTGGTGCTGCGTCGCTCGGGCGCCTATGCCACCGACCAGCAGTACTGCGAGGAGGCGCTGACGGGCCTAGTCAACGCCATGCAGGCGCCCGGGGCCAAGCGCTACGGGGCCATCTACATGAGCCAGCAGGCGCCGTTCGTGGATGCCGCCAAGTCCATCGACCCGAGCAACCGGGCCAACACCTACCAATCGTACTACCCGCTGGGCGGGGCCACCGCCCTGGCCCTGGACCTGACCCTGCGCCAGCGCTACCGCACCACCCTCGACCAGTACATGCGCCTGGTGTGGCACCAGCACGGCAAACCCCAGCAGAACTACGCCCCCGCCCGCCCCTACACCGTGCCCGACCTGCAGCGTCTGCTCGGGCAGGTCAGCGGCGACACGGCCTTTGCCGGGCAGTTTTTCCGCCAGCACATTTACTCGGCCGCCGCGGCCCACGACTACGCCACGCTGCTGGCCCCGGCCGGCCTGCTGGTGCGCCCGGCCCGGCCCAACGACCCCAGCCTGGGCCTGCCCGGGCAAGTGGCCTTCAACAACGGCCGCTTCGTCATCACTTTCAATACCCAGACGGGCACCCCGCTCTACCAGGCCGGCCTCGACCGCGACGACGAAATCCTGCGCCTCGACGGCAAGGAGCTGAAAAAAGAAGCCGACCTGGCCAAGGCGCTGAAAAAGCACAAGGTGGGCGACACGGCGGCGCTGGAAGTCCGCTCGCGCGGGCAGGTGCGTACCGTGCAGGTGCCGCTGCTGGCCTCGTCGGTGCTGGAAGTGCTGACGTTGGAAAAAGCTGGGCAGCAGCCCACGGCCGAGCAGCTGGCCTTCCGCACGGCCTGGCTTGGCACCCAGGTGAAGTAGCTCTAGAGCCCCTTTCGAATCATTTGCCTAGCTGCGGGTGTCCTAGGGCCGTCACCCGGGCAGCGTGGCTTCGTTACCCAAAGTGCAAAGCCGGACCTCAACCGTCCGGCTTTGTCGTACTTGCTACTTTCTGATCCATTATGCCCCCACCCGACCGTCGCCTCTGGCTGCTTTACGCCATCATCCTGGTCGACGTGATTGTAGGGGCAGCTACTGGGCCAATAGTACCGGAGTTTGTGCGCGGGCTGCCGCGGCCGCAGCTGTGGCTGGCGCTGGGCACGGGGCTGTTTCTGGGGGTGCAGCTGGTGGCCGCGCCGCTGCTGGGCAAGCTCTCCGACGGCTACGGGCGCCGGCCCATTCTCATCGTGTCGGCCATCGGCACCTTGCTGGCCAACGGGCTGCTGCTGCCGGTGCGGGCCGGGCTGTACTTCGTCAACCGCCTCAGCGACGGGCTCACCAACGGCATGTACGCCACCGTGCGCTCGGCCATTACCGACGTGTCGCCGCCCGAAAGGCTGTTTCGCAACCTGGGCATAGAGGGCGCCATCATTTCGCTGGGCTTTGTGCTCGGGCCCATGGCCGGCGGCCTGCTGCTGACCGTGTACGACTTCACGCCCCAGCAGCAGGCCCGCGCCGTGGTGGGGCTGGCGGTGGCCTTGGCGGCCCTGAACATCGGGCTGAGCGTGCTGCTGCGCGAAACCCACGCCGAGCGCACCGGCCTGAGTCGCCAAGAGCTGCGCCGCACCGTGGTGGAGGCCCTGAACGTGCCCCAGCTGTGGCGGCGGCTGCAGCGCAAGGGCCAGGAGCACCCCGGCCTGCTGCCGCTGGTGCTCACGCAGCTGCTCTTCACGCTCAGCATCGGCTACTACTCCTACTTCGTGCCCTACGCCAGCCTGAGCGCGCTGCGCATGGATGCCCGGGCCATTTCGCTGTTCTTCATCTTCTTCGGCACGCTCAGCATTGCCATCAACTACGGCTTCTTCACCTTCCTGGCCGACCGGCTCAACCAGCGCCGCCTCATTCAGTGGCTGGCCGTGCTCGGGGTGCCGGTGCTCGGGGCCTACGGCCTGGTGGGCGCCTCGCGTCCGGCGCTGTTCAGCATCGTCGCCGTCGATTGTCTCACCCTCTCGCTTATTCCTGGCCTGCTCGACGGCCTCATCGCGCAGCACACCTCCGAGCAGGACCGCGGCGAAATATTCGGGCTGAACCAAGCCGTGCAAGGCCTGGCCAGCATCACCTCCACGCTGCTGTACGGGGCCTTGTCGGTGGTCGATTTGCGGCTGCCGTGGGCGTGGTTTGCGCTGTGCCTGGCGGGCGTGGCGGTGGTAGCCTGGCGCGGACTCAGTCGCCCCCAAAATACAGCTGCAGGCCCACCCACGTCACGAGGCTGACCACGCCCAGGGCTACGATGCGAAGGCCGTGCACGCGCTCCTCGGCCGCAAAAGCGGGCACCAGCTGCCCGGTGGTGAGCCGGCGCCGGTGCGCGTAGAGGTGCCAGCCGATGGCCAGGCCCAGCAGCCCGCCCAGCAAGGCCGACACGTAGCCCAGCATCACCCAGGCGGTCTGCTTTTCGGGCGGCTTGTTCAGCTCCGCGTGGCGGCGCTGCTCCAGCAGGCGCACCGTGTCGGGGCTGACGGGTTGGCCCCGTTCGCGCAGTAGGCGCTGGGCCAGCAGCACGTCGAAGCGGCTCCACTCGTCGGGGTGCACCAGCAGGTCCATCAGTTCCTCGTTGCTGAAGCCGAAGAGGTAGTGCTCGGGCCCGGTGGCGGCCACGAGCTGGGCGTTGGCCTCGTCCTGCAGGACGTCGGCGCGGGCGAAATCGGCGGGCCGCAGCTTCACCAAAAAGCTGCGGTCGTGCTCGTTGAAGGCAAAAGCCGGCTCCACAGTGGCGCGGTCTTCCTGCAGGCGGTAGGACACGTCGTGCTGCTGCAGCAGGGCCAGCAGCGGTTCGGTGGCCGCCAGGGTGGGATACTTCTGGTAAGTCTGAAAATCGGCTTCCACGGTTTTGGGACTAGTCAGGATAACAACGAAGCGCGCCGCTGATAACTCAGCCGGCGCGCTTCGGGAACAGAGACGAGCAGGTGCTACTTGCGCCGGCCGAAGAAGCGCAGCAAGTAGAGGAACAGGTTCACGAAATCGAGGTAGAGCGTGAGGGCGCCCCATACGGCGGCTTTGCGGTCCACTTCCTCGTCTTCGAGGCCAACGAAGGCCAGCTCCTTGATTTTCTGAGTGTCGTAGGCGGTCAGGCCCACGAAGATGAACACGCCCAGCAGGGAGGTAATCCAGTAGAGCATGCTGTTTTGCAGGAACAGGTTGACCACTGTGGCGATGATGACGCCAATCAGCGCCATCAGCAGCAGGTTACCCCAGCGCGAGAGGTCGGTGCGGGTGAAGTAGCCGTAGGCGCTCATCACCCCGAAGGTGCCGGCCGTCACGAAGAAGGTGGAGGCAATGCTGTCGGCGGTGTACACCATGAAAATGATGCCCAGGGTGAGGCCGTTGATGACGGAGTAGGCCGCGAAGGCGCCGATGGCCTGGCTGGCCGACATCTTCATGAGCCGCGCGCCGATGTAGCCGACGATGAATAGCTCCAGCAACAACAGCCCCCAGAATACCAAGCGGTTGCCAACGACCAGCTCCTGCAGCTCGGGGGAGGCGCCGACCACCATGGCCACGCCGCCGGTGACGGCCAGCGCGCCGGTCATCCAGCCGTAAACCTGGGTCAGAAAGCGGGTTTGGATGGCGGAGGCCTCTTCGGCCGATAAGGTAATCTGGCGGGGGCGCGGCTCGTGGGTTTCTTCGGCCGGGGTAAGGTTTTCCATGAAAGCGGAACGGTGGATATGAGAAAAGCGGAAACAGGAAGGCAAATGCGGGGGTAAAATAGTTGTTTGCCGCCGCAAAACCAGCCGCCGGCCGGGCTACCTTTCGCGCCGATTCTGCCCCCGCTTATGCCTTCTTCCCGCCGCGTCCGCAACGAGCAGCTGCCGACCATCCGCCCCAATTACCCCGGCAACCTGATGGTGGGCCGCGAGTTTGCCAACGCCAACGAGCAGCTCTACGAACCGGCGTTTTCCACGGTCTTTCGCTGGAAAGTGCTCAGCAAGAACCCGCAGGCAGAGGCCAAAAAGCAAGACACTTGGGCCCCGGCCGTGCAGCCCTGCGCCGAGGTGCTGCGCCAGCCCCCCGAGGGCACGCTCATCTGGCTGGGCCACGCCTCGTTCTGGCTGCGCTGGGGCGGGCGCACCTTCCTCTTCGACCCGGTGCTCTTCGATCTGCCCCTCATCAAGCGCCGCCACCCGCTGCCGTGCGCCCCCCAGGACCTGACCGGCATCGACTACCTGCTGCTCAGCCACGGCCACCGAGACCACCTCGACGACGACTCCATCCGCCTGCTGGCCCGCCAGAACCCCGGGATGCAGGTGCTGGGCCCGCTGCGGGTGGCCGGGCTGCTGAAGCGCACCGCCGGCGCGCTGCCGCCCACCCAGGAAGCGGGCTGGTGGCAGCAGTTCGACCTCGGCCCCGACGCGCCCGTGGAAGTGGTTTACCTGCCGGCCGCCCACTGGCACCGCCGCGGCATCGGCGACCTGAACACCGTGCTCTGGGGCTCGTTTTTGCTGCGCGAAAAGGAGTCGGGCCGCACGCTTTACTTCTGCGGCGACTCGGCCGACGGGCCGCACTTCGTTCAAATCGAGGAGCAGTTCGGGCCCCTCGACGTGGTGCTGCTGCCCATCGGAGCCTACAAGCCGGCCTTTATGATGCAGCGCAGCCACATGAACCCCAACGAGGCGGCCAAAATCAGCAACCAGCTGCGGGCCGGGCACTTCGTCCCCATGCACTACGGCACCTACGACCTCTCCGACGAGCCCGCCTCCGAGCCGCTGCGCACCGTGGAGCAAGTGGCGGCCGAGGGCATGCTCAACGCCCAGCTGCACACGCCCGCCGTGGGCCAGCCGTTGCGCCTGGCGGATATGGAATAAGCTCCGCCGTAGGGGTTGCGGGCGCCAGCTCGGCCTTAACACCCCGCTGGCGGGCGCGTAACTGTTGCGGCGGCCGGACGTGCCCGCCGCCCACAACCAACCCCGTTACGCCATGCTGTTTGACAAGCTCGAAACCCTGGATGATTTGCTGCTGATGTGCCTCAAGGACCTTTACAGCGCCGAAACGCAACTGGTGGAAGCCCTGCCCCAAATGGCCGAATCGGCCAAGGACGGCCGCCTGCGCCGCGGCCTGGAGCGGCACTTGCGCGAAACCGAAGAGCAGGTTAAGCGGCTGGAGCGCATCGGCAAGTCCCTGGGCCAGGACCTGACCGGCGAAACCTGCGTGGCCATGAAAGGCCTGATCAAGGAGGGCCAGAAGCTGATGTCGGAAAACGCCACCGAGGAGGTCATGGACGCCGCCCTGATCGGAGCTTCGCAGAAAATCGAGCACTACGAAATAGCCTGCTACGGCACGGCCGCCCATTACGCCGAGCGCCTGGGCTACACCGACGCCGCCGATTTGCTGCGCAAGACGCTGGAAGAAGAGCAGTTCACCGACACCAAGCTCAACGAGCTGGCCAAGAACTACCTGAACAAGAAAGCCGAGTAAGTGCCCCCGGCTCACGCCGCCGTCATTGCGAGCGAAGCGCGGCAATCCTTCCGCTAGCAGCACAACGCTACCGCTGGCAGAAACCGAAAAGCCATTCGGACGCAACCGGCCCCGGCCGAAACCTGCAGACGCGGGGTTTCGGCCGGGGCCGTTGTCTGGCAAGTAGGTATTGCAGCGGCGGTGCTACTAGCGGAAGGATTGCTTCGCGTTGCTCGCAATGACGGCGAGGGTGAGCCGCCGGGCATGAGCTGGGCGTTAGCGAATCTTGCCTTGCAAGTCCCAGTGGCTGTGCCGTACCTCCAGCGAATTGGGCACGCGCTTGATGGTGCGGGTGTACCGCTCGCCGACAATGGCGCCGTCGGGGCGTCGCCGGCCGAAAAAGAGCACGACCGGTTCGCCGTGCTCGTTGGTGAGGAAGGTGATGTCGTAGCCCTTGAACACGTCGTCGACGCGCGTTTTGGGCTCGTACTGCTTGCTGAGCTTTTTATCGAGTTCGGGATGCAATGGCATGGCGCAGGGGAAAGTTGGTATGGGGAGAGGTACGCACCGCCGCGGCGCCTGTTTTGGTCGAGCTGCCCTGCCAACACCCGAACCTTCGGTGGCCCTCCGGCATATAACCACCTGGAGCCGCGTACTCGGCGTCTCCGCCCGCTGCCATGCCCGACCTGCTCACTCGCCTGGGAATCCCGCACCCCATCATCCAAGCGCCCATGGCCGGCGTCTCCACCCCGGCGCTGGCGGCGGCCGTGTCGGAAGCCGGCGGGCTGGGCTCGGTGGCGGCGGGCTCGGCCCCGGCCGCGGCCCTGGCCCAGCAGATAGCCGAGGTGCGCGCCCGCACGGCGCGGCCCTTCAACGTGAACCTGTTCTGCCACGCGCAGCCCGCCCCCGACGCATCCGGCGACGCCGCGTGGCTGGACTACCTGTTACCGCTGTTCACCGAATTCGGGGCCGAGCCGCCCGCGGCCCTCGCCGAGCCCTACCCCAGCTTCGCCGACAACGACGAACTGCTGGCCCTGCTGCTGGATGCGCGGCCGCCGGTCATCAGCTTCCATTTTGGCCTGCCGCCCGCCGACACACTGGCCGCGCTGCGCAGCACCGGGGCCGTGCTGCTGGCCTCAGCCACCACGCTGGCCGAAGCCCGGCAGGTCGAGGCCGCCGGCCTCGACGCGGTGGTGGCGCAGGGCGCGGAAGCGGGCGGGCACCGCGGCGTGTTCCGGCCCGAACTGGGCGACGCCGGCCTGGGCACGCTGCCGCTCACGCGCCTGTTGGTGCGCACGCTGCGCCTGCCGGTGGTGGCGGCGGGCGGCATCATGGACGGCGCCGGCATTGCGGCCGTGCGCCGGCTCGGCGCCGCGGCGGCCCAGCTCGGCACGGCCTTCGTGGTCTGTCCCGAGTCGGCGGCCGATGCGGCGTACCGGGCCCGGCTGCTAAGCCCCGACCAGCCGCCCACGGTTATCAGCAGCGTGATTTCCGGCCGGCCGGCGCGGGGTTTTCTGACGCGTTTGGTGCGCGAAGCGGACGCGCCGGGCCGGGCGGCCGTGGCGGCGTACCCGCGGGCCTACGAAGCGGCCCGCGCACTGATTGCCGCCGCTCAAGCCCAAGGCGCCGCCGACGTCGCGGTGCAGTGGGCCGGGCAGGGCGCGCCGCTGGCCCGGGCCCTGCCGGCGGCCGAGCTGGTGGGCGCACTGCTGGCCGAGCTGGCAGCAGCGGGCGGCTGAGCGGCGCCGCTGCCGGGGTGTCCGCCGCGGGGGTGGCATTGCGTATCTTTGCCGCCTACTTTCCCCGCCTATGTCGCCTACCCTGGTCCTGAGCCTGATTGCCGGCTACTTCGTCATTCTCATCATCATCGCCTTCCTGACCTCGCGCAAAGCCACCAGCGCCTCGTTCTTCGTGGCCAACCGCAACGCGCCCTGGTACATGGTGGCTTTTGCCATGATTGGCACCTCGCTGTCGGGCGTGAGCTTCATCTCGGTGCCGGGCATGGTGTACGCGCAAGCCTGGAGCTACATGGCCGTGGTCATGGGCTACCTGGTGGGCTATTTGGTTATCGGCACGGTACTGCTGCCGCTGTACTACAAGCTCAACCTGGTCAGCATCTACACCTACCTGGAAAAGCGCTTCGGCTTTTGGAGCTACAAGACCGGCGCGGCTTTGTTCTTGATTTCCAGGGCCGTGGGCGCCGCCCTACGCCTCTACGTGGTGGCCGGGGTGCTGCAGTTTGCCGTGTTCGATCAGCTGGGCGTGCCCTTCGCCGTGACGGTGGCCGTGAGCATTCTGCTGATTTACCTCTACACCTTCCGCGGGGGCCTGAGCACCATTCTCTGGACCGACACCTTCCAGACCCTGGCCATGCTCACCTGCGTGGCCGTGAGCGTGTACTTAATTTCCGACGAGCTGAACCTGGGCTTCGGGCAGGTGATTAGCACCATCAAGAACTCGGAAATGTCGCGCATCTTCTTCTGGGAGTGGACGGACTCGCGCAAGTTCTGGACGCAGTTCATCTCGGGCATGTTCATTACCATCGTGATGACCGGGCTGGATCAGGACCTGATGCAGAAGAACCTGAGCTGCCGCTCCCTTAAGGACGCGCAGAAGAATATGTTCTGGTTTGCCCTCATCCTGGTGCCGGTGAACATGCTCTTCCTCTCGCTGGGCGTGCTGCTCTACCAATACGCCGCCGCCAAGGGTATTCAGTTGCCCGTCGGGCCCAACGGCAAGGTTATCGGCGACGACGTGTTTCCGATGCTGGCCACCGGGCACTTCACCCTGTTTGCCGGCATCATCTTCATCCTGGGCATCATTGCCGTCACTTACTCCTCCGCCGACTCGGCCCTGACGGCACTGACCACCTCCTTCTGCGTCGACTTCCTGAGCATCGGCAAGTATTCGGAGGAGCGGCAAACTACCCTGCGCCACCGCACCCACCTCATGTTCACGGTGGTGCTGGTGGCCATCATCCTGGTGTTCCGGGCCCTGAACAACCAGAGCCTGATTACGGCCGTGTTCAAAGCCGCGGGCTACACCTACGGGCCCATGCTGGGTCTGTTCGCCTTCGGCATTTTCACCAAGCGCCAGCTCATCGACAAGTACGTGCCCTGGATGTGCGCCTGGCCGCCGGTGTTCTGCTACATCCTCAACGCCAACTCCAAAGCCTGGCTGGGCGGCTACGAATTCGGTTTCGAAATTCTGCTGGTCAACGGCCTGCTCACGTACTGCTCGCTGCTGGCCATTTCGCGCCCGGCAGAAGTCGCGGCGGCGGTGAACCCCGCTGCCCCCGAATTGGTTAGCTAAGCCGTACCTTTGCCCGGTAGCGCGGGCTTGAGCCCGCGTCCGTCGGACGGTACCTGCCTGCCGTGCGCAGGTTGCCGCCCGATGAACGCGGGCTCGGGCCCGCGCTGCGTTGTAACCCCTTCTGCCCGTGAAATATCACCTGCTCTTCATCCTGCTGCTGGCAACTTGCGGCTCGGCCGCCGTGGCCCAACGCCGCCCGCCCAACGTGCGCGGTCCGGTGGTGATGCGCGCCGACCAGATGCGCCCGCAGCTCAAGCCCGGCGAAAACCGCCCCGACGTGGCTCCGGCTTACCCCGGCGGGCAGCCCGCGCTCAGCGAGTTTATTCAGCAGAACGTGAAAACCCCGCAGGCCATGCTCGACCAGCAGAAATCGGGCGTCGTCTTCACCAGCTTCAACGTGGGCGAAGACGGCCGCCTGTCGAACCTCAAGGTGGAGAAAGGCTACAACGCGGAGTGCGACGCCGAAGCGCTGCGGGTGCTCGGGCTGATGCCGGCTTGGAAGCCCGCCACGCGCAAGGGCAAGCCCGTAGCCGTGGACGTGACGCTGCCGGTGCCCATCGGGCACTCCGGGGAATTAATTGTAGAGAAGGGCAAAGTAAAATTTGAGTAACAGCGACTACAAGGGTGAATTTGTGAAGTGGTGAAGTAGTGAATCTGATGTTCAAGCAGTTAGAACCACACTTTCCATTTCACCACTTCACAACTTCACCACTTGCATAAAGGATGGCAGCCAGAAGCGGAATGAATACCAGCGGCCAGGTGGGGGCCGACGTACCCAAGGTCAAGCTCACCAAAGAAAACTTCCAGCGCGGGCTGCGGATTTTCCGCTTCGTGCTGCCTTACAAGGCGCCGTTCATCGCGGGCCTGTTGCTGCTGGTTCTCAGCAGCGTCTCCACGATGGTGATGCCCAAAATGCTGGGTTACCTCGTCAACATTGCCAACCACCAGACGGCCACCCTGCCGCCCTACCTGCCCAAGACCATCACCGGCGTGGCTTTGGTGCTGTTCGGCGTGGTGCTGCTGCAGGGCATCTTTTCCTTTTTCCGCATTTTCTTCTTCTCGCGGGTCAGCGAGTTTACGGTGCGCGACATTCGCCGCACGCTCTACCAGAAGCTCGTCACGCTGCCGATTCCCTTCTTCGAGCAGCGCCGGGTTGGCGAAATCACCTCCCGCCTGACCTCGGACGTGGCCAACATCCAGGACACGTTCACGCTGACGCTGGCCGAGTTCATGCGCCAGATCCTGACCCTGCTGGCCGGCGTGGCCTTCATCATGTGGGAGTCGTGGCGGCTGTCGTTATTTATGCTGGCCACGTTTCCGCCGCTGGTGCTGCTGGCCTTCTTGTTCGGGCGCAGCATCCGCAAGCTCTCGAAGCAAACCCAAGATGAGCTGGCCAAAACCAACGTCATCGTGGAGGAAACCATGCAGGGCATCAACTCGGTGAAGGCCTTCACCAGCGAGCAGCACGAGGTGCAGCGCTACGGCGCCGGCCTGAACCGCACCGTGCAGGCGGCCTTGAAGGCCAGCGTATTCCGCGGCGGCTTCGTGTCGTTTATCATCGTGGCCATCTTCGGCGGCATCTTCCTGGTACTCTGGCGCGGCGCCACCTACGTGGAGCTGCCCGCCTCCGACCCGCGCCACCTGCCCATGGGCGACTTGGTGTCGTTCATTCTCTACACCATGTTTATCGGCGCCTCAGTGGCCGGGCTGGGCGAGATGTACGGCAAGATTCAGAGCAGCCTCGGCGCCTCGGAGCGCATCCTCGAAATCCTGGACGAAACCTCCGAGCCGGTGCACCAGCCGCGCCCGGCCGGCGCTGCGCCGCTCAAGGTGCACGGCGACATCGAGTACCAGAACGTGGAGTTCCGCTACCCCACGCGCCCGGACCTGACCGTGCTCAAAGACATCAGTTTCCACATCGAAGCCGGCGAAAAAGTGGCTTTGGTGGGCCCCTCGGGCGCGGGCAAGAGCACCATCGTGCAGCTCCTGATGCTGCTCTACCCCCTCAGCGGCGGTAGCATCCGCGTCGACGGCCGCGACATTAACGACCTGGACCTGACCGAGCTGCGCCAGCACATCGGCATCGTGCCGCAGGAAACGCTGCTGTTCGGCGGCACCATCCGCGAAAACATCCTCTACGGCCGCCCCGACGCCCCCGAGGCCGACATCATCGACGCGGCCCGGCGCGCCAACGCCTGGCAGTTCATCCAGAGCTTCCCCGAGGGGCTCGACACCGTGGTGGGTGAGCGGGGCATCAAGCTCTCGGGCGGGCAGCGCCAGCGCATTGCCATTGCCCGCGCCATCCTGAAAAACCCCGCCATCCTGCTGCTCGACGAAGCTACTTCCGCCCTCGATTCGGAAAGCGAGAAACTGGTGCAGCAAGCCATGGACGAGCTGATGCAGAATCGCACCAGCATCATCATTGCCCACCGCCTGAGCACCATCCGCAAAGTCGACAAGATTCTGGTTATCGACGGCGGCCGCATCGTGGAGCAAGGCACCCACGAGGAACTGAGCCACGACGACAACGGGCTGTACGCCAACCTGCTCAAGCTGCAGTTTGAGCTGACATAAGACTGCAGGACGGACAATAAAAGCCAAGCGGCGCGGGTTATGCTGAGCATACCTCGCGCCGCTTGGCTTTTCGGCTCTATGATTGCTGCTCCTCTTTACCCGCGCCGCCCTCGTCGCACCTTCTGTTTACCGGACCGGTCTGCTCTTGCGGCTACTTTACTAGCTATTAGCACGGCTTGGCTTGCTTGCGCGGATATTTACTATTCTGATATTTCACAGCCGCCACACGTTCATCTGCCGGTGCTTAATTCTGGTGTCAGCAGATGCATGCCCGATAAAGGCTCAATTGTTATTAGCATGGATGCCGCGGGCCGCAGCTACTTCTCTGCTGATTCCAGGTCCATTCAGACCGCCACAATTCAGCAGCTAGCCAATCGGCACAATGTTCACTTCTCTGCTGCCCAGCAGCGGGAGCTGGCCCAGTTGCCATACCTGGGCATGGACGTCCGACAACTCCCGGCTTATCTGTCATTGCCAAGCTATGCGCGGCCGCAACAAGCGTTATCCGGCTTGCCTTACAACTATTCCAACGACCAGCTAACAGCTTGCGTTATTACTGGCCGTCAGAGCAACATTCGCCTACTGAACAGCGCGCCGTATATCGTGCTGAACGCCGACAGCCGCACCCAAATGGCTGACATCAAACGCTTCATGCGCACCTTGCAGCGTCAGCATCTTTATCGGTTTTACGTCAGACACCTAGCCTTTTCCCGCTAAATGCTTGCTCCAACAAGTATGGAAAGATTCATTGTATTGCACACGGACAACGCAACAAGGCCCCGCAGCTACCGCCGCGGGGCCTTGTTGCGTCGTTAGGCTACCTTTACTGCTTCACCACCCTGATGGTATGGCTGCCCAGTTCGCTCTGGTAGCGGACCAAGTACACGCCGGCGGGCAGGGGGCTCTGGCGGAAGCTGGCCTGCAGGTTTTGCACGCCCCCTGCTGCACGCGGCCGGTCAGGTCCATCAGCATGGCCTGGGCTTGCTACTCGGCCTTGTCCACGCGCAGGGTCACGGTTTCGGTGACGGGGTTAGGTATGGGCTGCAGCCGTACGCCAACCGTCTGGGCGCGCGTGGCTATCTTCGCTCTCATGCAGCCCATTGTCATTGCCGACGTCACGGTATCATTCGAGGAGTTTGAACGCCTGAACAAACAGCTCACCAGCCGGCGCCTGCTCAGGCTGTGGGCGCTGCCGGTGTTGAGCGGTTTTGTTTCCTGGAGCACGCTTACCCGCGGCGGCACCGAGCCCCTCACTGCCGCAAACGCGGTGATAATTGCGCTGTTGCTGGGCTTCGTGGTCGTGATGCTGCAGGTACTTTCCCGTCGTGCCGTGCGGACGGCCTACACCGCCAACCGCGCCTTGTCGACGCCGACGACCTACATCTTGAGCGAAGAAGGCGTGAGCATTTTCAGCACCTCCGTTAGCAGCAATGTGCAGTGGAGCGCCTTTCACCGCGCTGCCGTTGCCGACGGCTGGTGGCATCTGCAGACGACCACCGGTAGCTACCTGCTGCCCGCCGACCGGGTGCAACCGCCCGCTAGCTCCGCCGACGTTACCGCCCTATTGCGCCAACGCGGCCTGCTGGCCTGAGCTACAACGATTCTATGTACTTCATTGCCATTCCCGATGTCCGCCTGGCGTTTGGGCAGTATTTCCTGCTCGCCTGGCGTTTTACTCTTAAAACCAATCCGGCCCTGTGGGTGGTGCTGCTGCCGTTGCTAAGCGTGGTCAGTGGAATAATCAGCTTCATCACCAAGCCTCACCTGCTGGGAGAAGCGCTCCGCGAACCGCCGTTGGTGTTCATCATCCTGCTGGGTTCCCTGCTGCTAATACCTTTTCAGATGCGGAAACAGTACCGCCGGACGCCGCTGCTGAGCGGCAGCACTTCCTACGAGCTAAGCGACAACGGGCTGCGGGTGGTCAATGAGCAGCAAAACACGCAGCTAGACTGGCAGGTGCTGCCCCGCGCCTATCAATTCGGCCATTGGCTCATCCTAAACGGCGGAGGGCAGCAAGGCTTCTTTCTCGACCTGCGCCGCGTGCAGCCGCCTTATGCGGCCGACAACGTGCTGCGCCTGCTCCAACACCACGGCGTCGCCCTCGGGTAACTACAAGCCATGCAAACCCGCCTGCGCGTCACCTTCAACGAAAATTACCTCGATGTGCCCACGGTGCAGCAGCTGTTCTACGCGGCCATGGACGCCGGGGCGCAATACAGCCGGGGCTACAGTCCGGCACCTGCCACGGTGACTTTCACGCTGTACGGGCCCTACACGCAGGTGTCGCTGCAGCGGTTTTGGCGGCTGCTGCACCACCACGATTCGTTTGCGCGCCTGCTGATCGATGGCCAGGTGTTCCGGGGTTAAAGGCACCGTTTGCTAATTTCATTGACAAAACCAGTGGCTTTAGCACGGCTACTTTGGCCGAAAGCCGTACTTTTACCGGCACGTATCAACTCCACTTACTCTCCTTTCATGTTGCTACAAACCCGGATTTCGCGGCTGGCCGGCTCGGCCGTGGCAGGCGTACTGCTCCTTAGCGCTTCGGTTGCCCAGGCCCAGCTCAACACCCCCGCCGCCAGCCCCAAAAGCACCGTGCAGCAGCGCGTGGGCCTCACCGACGTCACCGTGACGTACTCGCGCCCCAGCGCCAAGGGCCGCGCCGTGTACGGCGCCCTGGTGCCCTTCGGCAAGCGCTGGCGCACCGGCGCCAACAGCACCACCAGCATCAAGTTTTCGGACGACGTGACGGTGGAAGGCAAAAAAGTGCCCGCCGGCGAGTACGGCATCTACACCATTCCGGGTAAAACCGAGTGGCTGGTGGTGTTCAACAAGGACCTGAAGCGCGGCGCCGACGTGGACAAGTTCATGGACGACCAGGACGTGGCCCGCTTCACCATCAAGCCCTACAAGCTCAGCTCGAAGGTGGAAACCTTCACCATCAACTTCGCCGACCTCACTCCCGCCACCGCCAACGTGGATATGCAGTGGGAACTGACCGGCGCCAAGTTTAAAATCACCGCCGACGTGGAGCCCAAGGTCATGGCCCAGATCGACGAGAAGGTGGTGAAAAACGCCACCCCCGCCGCCGGCGACCTGGCCGCGGCCGCTTCGTACTACTACGACAACAACAAGGACCTCACGCAGGCCCTGACCTGGATTCAGAAGGCCAACGCCACGGACCCGAAGTTCTGGAACGTGCACACCGAGGCCAAAATCAAGCTGAAGCAGAAGGACTACAAGGGGGCCGCCACGGCCGCCGAACAGTCGCGCACCTTGGCCCTGGCCGCCAACAACGCCGACTACGTGCGCCTGAACGACCAACTCATCGTGGACGCGAAGAAGGCCGAGCTGGGCGGTGGCTCCGACGAGAAAGTGAAGGTGAAAGCCGAAGCCAAGCCCAAGGGTGACGACAAAGCGGAGGTGAAAACCAAAGTCAAAGCCGACGACAAGAAGGCTGAGGTGAAGGAAAAAGCCCTTTACAAGCCCAAAGCCGACGACAAGAAAGCTGACGAGCCGGCCAAGAAAAGCTAAGCTGCTTTTCTAGCCGCCACGAACGGCCCGCTGCCCTCCGGTAGCGGGCCGTTCGTTTTTTCAACCTATTTGCCACGTTCAGCCGCTCAACCCAGCGGTTCGGGTGGTAGTCATTGCGAGCGAGGCGCGGCAATCCGACCCCTCGCGGCGCGACGATACAGCTGGCAGCAACTAAAAAACAGCCGCGCCCGAAACTGTAGCATCAGTTCTGGGCGCGGCTGTTTTCGGGTAATAAGTATTGCGTCGGCGGTGCAGCTAGCGGAAGGATTGCCGCGCTTCGCTCGCAATGACGGCCGGGGCTACCGTGTTGAGCTGGGGCTCAACCGACCACGGCTTCCTGGTTATGCGCTGTTGGTTGGGTTTTCGGCTCGGGCCAGAGGCGCTGCAATAGCGCGGCCAGCAGCATCACGGCGGCGCAGCCGAGGATGTTGTACCAGAGGTAGGCAATGTCGGTGAGCCAGAAGCAGAGCACGGTGGCCAGCTGCACGGCGGCGGCGGCCCAAAACACGGCGCGGCCGTGCACCTGCTTCTGGAAAAAGGCCACGGCGAAAATGCCCAGGATGGTGCCGTAGAACAAAGAGCCGAGGATGTTGACGGCCTGAATGAGGTTTTCCATGCGGGCGGCAAACAGCGCAAAGCCGATGCCGAGCACGCCCCAGCCCACCGTGGCCCAGCGCGACACGCGCACGAGGTGCTCGTCGGTGCACTGCTCGCGGCGGGTGTAGGGGCGGTAGAGGTCGATGAGGGTGGTGGAGCCAAGCGAGTTCAGCCCGCCCGCGGCCGAACCCAGGGCGGCGCTCAGCACCACGGCTATCAGCAGCCCGACGAGGCCCTGCGGCAGGTAGCGCAGCACAAAGGAAATGAACACGTAGTCGGTGTCCTTGGCGTCGGCGGCGGGCGCGGTTTGCTTGACCAGCGCCAGCCAGTCTTGGCGCAGACCGGCGGCGGCGGCTTGGGCGAGCTGCAGGCGCTGGCGGGCGGCGGCCTGGCCCGGCGTGTCGTGGGCGTGGCGGGCCCGCACGAAGGCGGTGGCCGCCTGCTGCTGGGCACGCTGCAGGTCCTGGTGTTGTTGTTCCAATTGGCGGGCAGCGGGGGCCTGGGCGCCCTGCATCACCCGGTCGTACACAGGGCGGTTGAAAGTAAGCGGAGCCGGCTGAAAGAGGTAGAACACGAACATCAACACGCCGATGAGCAGGATGCCGAGCTGCATGGGCACTTTCACCAGGCCATTCATGAGCAGGCCAAGGCGGCTTTGGGTAACGCTTTGCCCCGAGAGGTAGCGCTGCACTTGGCTTTGGTCGGTGCCGAAGTACGAGAGGGCCAGGAACAGGCCGCCGGTCATGCCGGTCCAGAAGTTGTAGCGGTCGGTCCAGCTAAAGTGGAAGTCGACGAAGTTCAGCCGGCCCAGGCCCCCGGCCAGGTGCAGCGCGTCCTGAAAGCCGACCTCCCGGGGCAGGTAATGCACGAGCAAATAGCCGGCCGTGGCCATGCCGGCGAAGATGACGGCCACCTGCCCCTGCTGGGTGACGGTGACGGCCCGGGTGCCCCCGCTGACGGTGTAGGCTATCATCACCGCGCCGAGCAGCAGCACGGTGGCGGTGGTGTTCCAGCCCAGAATGGCGGAGAGGACCAGCGCCGGGGCGTAGAGCGAGAGGCCGTTGCTGAAGCCGCGCTGCACCAGGAACAGGCCCGCGGCCAGGGTGCGGGTGCGGCGGTCGAAGCGGCTTTGCAGGTATTCGTAGGCGGTGTAGACGCGCAGGCGGTGGTAGATGGGCACGGCCACCACCGCAATCAGCACCATGGCCACGGGCAGGCCGAAGTAGAACTGAATGAAGCGCATGCCGTCGGCGTAGGCCTGGCCGGGCGTGCTCAGGAAGGTAACGGCCGAGGCCTGAGTGGCAATGATGCTCAGGCCCACGCCCCACCAGCGCGTCTGGCGGCCGCCGAGCAGGTAGCCATCGAGGGAGTGACCGGCGCGGCGGGTGCGCCAGGTGCCGTAGCCGATGATGAAGAGCAGAGCGCCGCAGAGTACGGCCCAATCAAGTGCACTCATGCGGCGAAATAGCGGGTGAGGGCAGCCATCAGGGCTATTTCGGCGGCCAGCGCGGCCAGCACCAGCGCGTACCAGGCTCGCCACGAGGACAGCAGCGGGGGCCGGGCATCGTTGGCGGCATCGGCGGGCGAAGTGGCAGGCTGGGGCATGGGCAGGGCGGGAATGCGCGGAAGGGACGTGGGCGGCTGGGCGCAGGTTGCGGCGCGGACGCTGGTCATCAGCCGGCAATATCGTGCCAGATGGCGGGAAGCGACGCAGCGCCGGCCGGCACAAGCGGCGAGGCAGCCGGACACTTCGGCGGTAGCAGCGTCGGCGAGGCGGCAGAAAGTGTCGGTGAGCCGGTAGCAACACGCGAATGGCGGCCGGGCGCCACGGACAACCGACGGAACCGATTACCAGGCTGCCGGCGCAGCCTGATTGGTGGCAATGCGTTGCGGGCAAGTGTAGCTTTCAGCGTCAGCAACGACGGTCCGCCACCCAGGCCGCCGCTGGCGCGGCGGCTTCCTCCTCGTCCGAGGAGGGTAGTTGGTCGTTCTGCTGCCCCTGCCCTACCTGGCCGATTCAACTTCTAAACAACTACCCTCATTCCTGCCGGCCCTAATTCGCCTTGTCCTTGCCCAGCTCGATCATGTTGGTGATGAGGCGGTAGGCGCCGGGCACGCCGGCGGGCAGCTCGCGGAAGAACGAGAGGCCGGTGTAGATATAGTGGCCCTTGCCGTAGTCGGTGACGAGAATGGCCGATTCCTTGGGCTTTTCGCCGGGGTCCTGGGAGCTGATGACGGTCTGGTACTTCGGGTCCCAGGAGCTGGGGTAGTAGAGCCCCTGCTCCTGCTGCCAGCCCTCAAAATCCTTGGCGGTAATCTTGTTGGGCAGGCTCATGAGCTGGTGCTGGGGCCGGGTGATGGTCACCGGCGCGTCTTCCACCGTCACGCGGTCATTCGATAGCTGCATGGGGTACGGGCCGATTTCGGGCAGCACCGTGCCGCGGTTGACGGTGTACTGCACCACCAGCGTCCCGCCCTTTTCCACGTATTCGAGCAGCTCCTTCTGCTGGTATTTAAGCCGGTCGACGGTGTTGTAGGCGCGCACGCCGAGCACCACCGCGTCGAAGCGCTTAAGCTTGTCGGCCGACAGCTCCTCGGGCTTGAGCAGGGTGACGCGGTAGCCGAGCTGGCGCAGGGCGTCGGGCACTTCGTCGCCGGCGCCCATGAGGTAGCCGATTTCCTCCTTGCGGCGCTTCACGTCGAGGCGCACCAACGGGGCCACGGCTTCGGGGAAGAGCGTTTGCGTCGGAATGTGTGGGTAATTGATCTGCTGGATGCCGCGCGTGAGCTTGCGGGGCCCCTCCGGGCCCGGCACGCAGAAATAGCCGCTGTAGCTAACCACAGCCCGTAGCTCGGCCTGCCCGGGGGCCACCTCCGGTCCGGGCTGCACTTGGAAATACAGCGTTTTCTCTTCGTTTTTGGTGGCCAGTTTGAACTCGGTTGCGGCCGGGCTGACCTTCCAGCCCGCGGGTACCGACAAGCTTACGGAGCCACTGGCGTTGGCTTGCCCGGCCCGCACCGTGACGGGCACCGTTTTCGGTTGCTGATCGGCAAACACGTAGGCCCGGGCGCCGGGCAGGTTAACCAGAATCGGCGGCAGCACCACCAGCGGCTGGTAGATTTCGCCCACGGCCGGATCGACGCGCTTGAACTGCACCGGCACGCTGATCAGCAGCGGCGGCGTCTCCCCGACCTGCACCGCCACCGAAGCAACGGCCAGCGTTGGGTTTTCAGGGCGGCCGAGCAAGTCGTGCGTGCCGGCCTGGTAGGCTTTGGTGCCATCCGGGCTGGTTAAATTCGTCAAGAATACCAGCTCTTGAGCCCCGATCAGGGAGTGCGGCGCATCCAAGTTGTCGCCCGGCCGCACCCAGCGGTTGAGGCTGACGGCATACGGCAGTTCGTACATGCCTGCACCTTGGCTACGCTGCTGCAGCCAGTAGGGCTGCGAGTTGGGGCCGCAGTCGGGAATGGAGAAAGCCGGGCGCAAGGTCAGCAACTTGCCCGGCAGCAGGGTCTGCGTCCAGGTAGTATCCTTGGCCAGGCCCGGCGTGGTGCCGTCGAATGACACGTCCGTCACCTTCACCGGCATGCTCGAGCGGTTTAGCACTTCCACGCGCAGGCGCGTCTGTTCGCGGGCGCCTAGCAAGGGAGCCGGCGCCAGCGCCTCCACGCTCAGGCCCAGCGCCGCTTGGCACAGCTGCTCCAGCTCCTGCTGCTTTTCCCGGGCCCAAAAGGACTCGGTGGTCGGCAGGCTATTCTCCCCCACGTTCTGACTGAGCTTCGCCAGGACCGCCCGCACCTTGAGCAGCGCGGGCACCGAGGCTTCCGGCTTGCTCGCATCGTACTTGCGGATGACTTCGTCAATGAGCTTGCCCACGGCGGCGCCGCCCTTCACGCGGTTCCAGCTCAGGTCCACGCCGTCGAGCGGGTCTTTCGTGGCCTTCTCCCCTTTCACCAGCTGCAGGTACTCCAGCGCCTCGCCGCGCTGGGCGGCCGAACCGAAGCCCTGGGAACGGTGCTGGGAGCGGCTGCGGGCGGCAATTTCGCCGTAGCTCTGGCCGAGCAGGGCGTTGTAGCCACCGGCGTCGAGCTTGAGGTAGCCCTCCATCGACTCGCCGGGCTTCACGAAGAAGGAGCCCGTGTTCCAAAGCAGGCGCTTCGGGCTCCAGGGCTGCACGTACTTGAGCTGCTCGGGAAAGCGCTTCGGGTCGCCGGCGGCGTCGAAGGCTTCGGCGGCGAGGATGGCGGAGGCTTGGTGGTGGCCGTGGCCGGCGCGGGCGTCGGGCGGGAAACGGGTGATGAGCACGTCGGGCCGGCGCTGGCGAATCACCCAGACCATGTCGGCCAGCACTTGCTCCTTGTCCCAGATCTTGAACGTCTCGTCGGAGGTCTTGGAGAAGCCGAAGTCGTTGGCGCGGGAGAAAAACTGCCGGCCGCCGTCGATGCGGCGGGCCGCCAGCAGCTCCTGGGTACGGATGACGCCCAGCTGCTCGCGCAGCTCCGGGCCGATGAGGTTCTGGCCGCCGTCGCCGCGGGTGCAGCTGAAGTAGCCCGTTTCCACGAGGCGGCCGTTGGCCATGTAGGCAATCAGGCGCGTGTTTTCGTCGTCGGGGTGGGCGGCAAGGTAGAGCACCGAGCCCAGGACGTTGAGCTTTTTGAGGCCCAGCAGAATTTCCGAGGACGAGTAGATTTTGGGCGCCTGGGCCTGGGCTTGGGCGGGGAAGAACGACGCGGCAAACAGGCTGAGGGCCGGCAGGGCGGCGCGGACGAGGCGACGGGTCAAAGACATTCGGGCAAGACTAGAAACGCGGGGCGTAAAGGTAGACCGCCGAAGGGGTAAGATGTTTCGGCAGACTCGGCAGGCCCGCGGTGCTGGCAGTCACTGCCCAGCCGGGCGCCGCCGGGTACTGCCCAGCTACTCAATAAGGGCGGGCAGGCCCAGGGCCAGTGCGCCACAGCCCAGGCAGTAGCGCGTGGACCAAGCGGTGGCCAGCGAGCTGGGTGAGGCGTGCACTAGCGCGTACCAGCCCACAGCCGCCCCCAGCTGCAGCGTCCGCGGCCGCGCGTGCAGGTAGCGCCGGTACGAGGGCCACGGGCTCCAGAAGGCTTGCACGACCACGAGTGCGCTGAACACCAGCAGGCAGCCCAAGAAGAAGAAAGCGGCTTCGAGGGAGTTGCCGAATACCTGCAGCGCCCCGGCCAGCCCGGCCGCGGGCGGCGGCGCTTCGGCGGCCGGGCTGGCCGGCACGGACCGCGGCTCCAGCCAGGGCAGCAGCACGGCTAGCGCCAGCACCGGCAGCACCAGTAGCCAGGCTATGCCCAGCACACCGGCCCACACCTGCGGCGGCAACCGATGGAGAGTATCGGGCCGGTAATTCACGCGGCGGGAACGAGATATACCACAATATCAGTTAAAGCCTATGGATAGAAAAACCTGACTTGGCCGCAACGCCCGCCCTCCGGCTGGCGTCAGTGGCCTATCTTTCCGGCACGCAATTCGTTTGGTTGCCGCCGCACCTTACCCTAGATTTTTCCCTTTGCCCATGCGCATTTCCCTCCGTCCCTGGCTGACCGTGCTCGGCGTGGCCCTGCTGCCCGCCGCGTCTTTTGCCCAAAGCGCCGCCCCGGCGCCGGCCGCCGCCCCCCAGTGGACGATGCTCGACCCCAAGGCCAACAACGTGATGGGTATTAGCGCCGACCGCGCCTACGCCGAGCTGCTAAAAGGCCGTACCGCCGCCCCGGTGGTGGTGGCCGTCATCGACTCGGGCGTGGACACGGCCCACGTGGACCTGAAACGCGTGCTCTGGCACAACCCCAAGGAAATTGCCGGCAACGGCAAGGACGACGACGGCAACGGCTACGTCGACGACATTTACGGCTGGAACTTCCTCGGCGGCAAGGACGGCCGCAACGTGGACACCGACACCTACGAGGAGACGCGCCTGGTCGCCAAGCTCAAGCCGCTCTACGAGGGCAAAAGCCGCTCGGCGGTAGCCAAAGACAAGCAGGCCGAGTACGACCTGTACCAGCGCGTGAAGAAGGACTACGACAAGAAAGTCAAGGAAGACACCGAAAACGCCCAGCAGTACGGCCCGCTGAGCGAAACCATCGGCAAGAACGTGGACATCGTGAAGAAGGTGCTGGGCGTGCAGCGGCTGGATACGGCCGTGCTGCGCAACCCGCCCACCCAGGATGCCCGCCTGAAATCGGTGGCCTCGCAGTGGTACCAGAGCTTGGTGGCCTCGGGCGCGCCCGACATGGAATCGGTGGTGACGCAGATGCAGGAGGCGGCCACCAGTTCGGAGAAGCGGGTGAAATACTCGCTGAACCTGGACTATAATCCCCGGGCCGAAATCGTGCAGGACGACGAAAACAACGTGGCCCAGCGCACCTACGGCAACAACGACGTGCACGGCCCCGACCCCATGCACGGCACCCACGTGTCGGGCATCATCGCCGCCGACCGCCGCAACAACGAGGGCGTGCTCGGCGTGGCTGATGCGCCGGTGCGCATCATGGCCGTGCGCGCCGTGCCCGACGGCGACGAGCACGACAAGGACGTAGCCAACGCCATCCGCTACGCCGTCGACAACGGCGCGACGGTCATCAACATGAGCTTCGGCAAGTACTACTCGCCCCAGCGCAAGGCCGTGGAGGACGCTATCCGCTACGCCGGCTCCAAGGGCGTGCTGCTGGTGCACGCGGCCGGCAACGAGTCGAACAACATCGACCAGGTGGACCACTTCCCGGCTGCCATTGCCGAGGGCGCCAAAACCACTTACCCCAACGTGCTGACCGTGGGCGCCTCGGCCAGCAAAAACGACGAGAAGCTGGCGGCTGAGTTTTCCAACTACGGCAAGCGCGTCGACGTTTTCGCCCCGGGCGTAGCCATCTACAACACGCTGCCCGGCAGCAAGTACGGCAACGAAAGCGGCACCAGCATGGCCGCGCCCACGGTGGCCGGCGTAGCGGCGGTGCTCAAAAGTTACTTCCCGCAGCTGCAGGCCGCCGACCTGAAGCGCATCATCATGCAGTCGGCCGAGCCGGTGCACACGCAGGTGCTCAAGCCCGGCGAGGAAAAGAAAAAAGTCGATTTCACGACCCTGTCGAACACCGGCGGCGTGGTGAACCTCTACCGCGCCGTGCAACTGGCCCAGCAGGCCACGGCCTCGGCTAGCGGCGCCACTTCCGCCGGCGGCAAATAAGCAAGCTCCCTCCTTCGGCAGCCGCCACCGGCGCTTCGGCGTTGGTGGCGGCTTCGTTTTTGGGCCATACGCGCCGGAGCCCTCGGCGTGCCCGCGGGCGGGCTCAGCGGCGGCTTGGTTCGGAAAGGGCAGGCCCGTTGGGTAGCCTTTTTTCGCAGCCGCCCGGCTAGGGTACGCTCATTCCGGTCAAAAAACCATCTTTGGCCGTACCTAGCACTATTACCTAGCCTCGCCGCCGCATGCTGATCCAACAACTCATCATCCGCAACGTCCTCCGCCAGCAACAAGCCGACGGCCCCACGCCCGGACCCTCCAACCACGAGCTGTGGCAGCAGGCGCGGCGGCTGCTGCGGCGGCAGCTCGTCAACGCAGGGCTGATGCTGGCGGGCATTTTCTCGGCGGCGCTGGGCTTGAAGGGCTTTCTGTTGCCCAACGACTTCATCGACGGCGGCGTGACGGGCATGTCGCTGCTGACGGCGCACGTGACGGGCTGGCCGCTGTCGGTGCTCATCATCGTCATCAACGCGCCGTTTCTGCTGCTGGCTTATTTCCACCTCGACCGGGTGGTGGCCGTGCGCGCCACGCTGGCCATTATTGGTCTGGCCCTGGTGCTCTACTTCGTCACCTTCCCGGTGCTGACCACCGACAAGCTGCTGATTTCGGTGTTCGGCGGGTTTTTCCTCGGGGCGGGCATCGGCCTCACCATCCGCGGCGGCGGCGTGCTCGACGGCACCGAAATTCTCTCGGTCTTTGCCAGCCGCAAAAGCCCGCTGAGCGTGGGCGACGTGATTCTGCTCATCAACATCGTCATCTTCCTGGTGGCGGCCTGGGTGCTGTCGGTCGAAACCGCGTTGTACTCCATCCTGGCCTACCTCTCGGCCTCCAAAACCGTCGATTTCATGATTGACGGCCTCGAAGAGTACACCGGTGTCACCATCATTTCCAAGCGCAGCGAGGCCATTCGCCTGATGATTACCGAGAAGCTCGGCCACGGCGTGACCATCTACGCCGGCCGCACCGGCTACGGCGGCCACGGCCACCAGCAGGAAGGCCTCGACATCGTCTTCACCGCCGTCACGCGCCTGGAACTCACCCGCCTGCGCACCGAAGTCGAAGCCATTGACCACCAGGCCTTCATCCTCATGCACAGCATCAAGGACACCCGCGGCGGCTTGATTAAAAAACGGCCGCTGCATTAGCGGCTTTGTGGCGGAGTGGATGAGCAGATGAGTAAAACAGCCCGTCATCCGGAGCGCAGCGAAGGACCTTCTTCGTGCCCCGCACCAACCGAGAAGCGCAGCCCCCAACGGCCTTCATATTGGTCGTGGTGGCTGCGCTTCGCCTTTAGGGCTGGTTAGCGTCTGCTCGTTGGCATTAGGGGATATGCAAGGTGCCAACAAGGTCCTTCGCTGCGCTCCGGATGACGGGCTGATTGGTTCGTCCAATTGCTGCCCGCCCGCTACGGCAGCCAGAAGTGCATGACGTAGATCCAAAAGGCCACCCAGTTGGCGCCGAAGTTGATCAGCCCGGCCAGCAAACTGACCGCCAGCGCGCTGCCAAGGGCCCGCGGCCAGCTTAGCTCCAAGCCGCCCCGCCCAATCCAGCTCAGGTAGCCGAAGTACACCAGGCCTTGCAGCAGGGCCGTGCTGCTGCCCGGCTCCAGCCCCACGAACAGAAACACGCTTACCAGCGCCAGAATCAGCAGCAGCTGAAAGGCGCTGCCGATGACGACCAGCACGAAGAACGACTCGGCGTAGTTGAGCCGGCGGCGGTAAACGGCCCAGGCCACCAGCGCGTGCACGGGCATGAGGCCCAGCCACCACACGTTGAAAAACTTACCGACGGCGTGAAAATACCGGCCCACCCGCGCCAGCACGGCCGCCGGGGCGCCGTGGGCCTGCATGGTGTGCTGCACCTGCTCGCCGATGCGCTCATAGTAGTGCAGCTGCACGGCCAGTACCGTGGCCACGCCCACCGCCAGCAGCAAGAACTGAAACGGGTTGAAATACCGCTTGCGGCGCCCGGCCAGGTAGTCGCGCACCACGCGGCCGGGGTGCAGCAGCACCTGCCCCACGAAGCCGACGATGCTCTTGTCGGCGTGGGTAAATACGTGCAGGATTTCGTGCAGCACGTGGGCCGTGGAAAGGCGGTGCGGGCGCGGCTGCCCGCAGTGCGGGCAGTAACCGGCCCCGGCCAGCAGGGGCTGCGCGCAGTTCAGGCAGGGCTCGGCCGCGGGCGGCAGTTCCGCCACGTCGGCGGGCAGAGTGGCGGCGGGATGCATAGCAACGGCACCACTGGTAAGCAGCGGCTCCGCAGTTTACCCCCTTTCCGACTCCCGCGCAAGCCGTACCTTCGTCCCACTATGGCCGATACCTCCGCTCCGCTCACGCTGACCGATTTATACCTCTACCCCGTCAAGTCGCTCGGGGGCCTGCGCGTGCCCGAGGCCGAGCTGACCAGCCGCGGCCTGCGCCACGACCGGCGCTGGCTGGTGGTCGACCAGCGCGGGCAGTTTCTGACGCAGCGCACCCACCCGCAAATGGCGCTGCTCCACCTCGACTACGCCCACAACGGCTTCATCATCCGCCACATCCAGCGCCCCGACCTACGCCCCTTGCTCGTGCCCTTCGAGGCCGAACACAAGGGCACGCAGTTCGTCACCATCTGGGACGACATGGTGTTTGCCTTCCGCGGCCTCAAGGAGCACGACGAGTGGCTGACCGAGGCCCTGGGCTTGCCGGTGCGCCTGGTGCACATGCCCGAAGCCGCCCTGCGCGACGCCGACGGCGGCTACGCCCCCGGTCTGGTTAGCTTCGCCGATGCCTACCCGTACTTACTCATCGGCCAAGCTTCGCTCGACGATCTGAACCAGCGCCTGCCCGAGGCCGTGCCCATGAACCGCTTCCGCCCCAACCTAGTGGTGAGCGGCGCGGCGCCCTACGCCGAGGACACTTGGTACGAGTTTCAGCTCGGCGGCGTGACCTTCCACGGCATTCGGCCCTGCGCCCGCTGCGTGCTCACCACCACCGACCAGCAAACGGCCCAGCGCGGCCCCGAGCCCCTGCGCACCCTGGCCGGCTACCGCACCCAGGGCAACAAGGTCATGTTCGGCATGAACGTCGTCGGGCCGGCCCAGGGGCTGCTGCGCGTGGGCGCGGCGGCGGCCGTGGTCAGCCACCACCTGCTCACGTAGCCCCCGCCGCCCCGTCCGGCCTGCCCCCACTCGTTTTGCCCGCCGCCGGGTTTTCAGCCGCCGCTTCGCCCCGCTTGCCATGCCCCAGCCCGCCGCTACCGCCGTTGTTGCCCCGCCCCTGCTGCTGCCGCGCCTCGTGGCGCTGTGGGCGCTGAGCGAAGCCCTGCTCGGCGGGGTGCTGCACGCGTTTCGGCTGCCGGTGACGGGCTTGCTGGTGGGCGGCGCGGCCGTGGTGCTGCTGACCCTGCTGGGCCACTACCGCCGCGGCCCCGGCACGGTGCTGCGCGCGCTGCTGGTGGTGCTTACCATCAAGGCGCTGCTGAGCCCGCATACCTCGCCCAATGCCTACGTGGCCGTGGCTTTCCAGGGCCTGCTGGGCGAAGTGCTGAGCTGGCCGCGGGCCCTGCCTCGCCTGCGCGGCCTGCTGCTAGGCTTGCTCACGATGGTGGAGTCGGCCGGGCAGCGGGTGTTGACGCTGTGGCTGCTGGGCGGCCAAGCTCTGCCGGCCGCCTTCAATGATTTTGTGCGCGGCTTGCTCGGCACCACCGCTACCAGCCAGCCGAACTACGCGCTCTGGCTGGTGGGCCTGTACTTCGGCGCGCACGCCGTGGTGGGCGCGGCGCTGGGCTGGTGGGCCGGGGGCTTGCCGGCCCGCCTACCCGGCCTCGTGCAGCGCTACGCCTGGCTGCAGCTGCACCCCGAGGCCTCCCACGACGAGACGGAAAGCCCAGCTGAATCGGCGGCGAACCGCCCCCGCCGCGGGGGCATCAGCCGCTTGCTGCTCGGGCTCTGGCTGGGGTGCCTGGGGCTGTGGCTGGCCGCCGAGCTGGGCTGGGTGCCGGCCGCGGCGGCCAACGAGCACCGCCTAGGCGGCCTGCTGCTGCGCTCCGTTTTGCTTTACGGCGCGTGGACGCTGCTGCTCGGGCCCTGGCTCACCCAGCGCCTGCGCCACTGGCTCACGCGGCCGCGCGGCCGCTGGGCCGCCGACCTACGTCACACCCTCGCTTTGTTGCCCGCCACCCGGCAGCTGGTAGCTAGTTGCTGGCGGCACTCGGCCGGGTACCGCGGCCGCAACCGCCTGCGCTGGTTTGGCCGAGCCCTGGCCGTCAACGTCCTGCTGCGCCCCGACGACGGGCCGCCGGCTGCCTGAGCCATGCAGATTCACTTACTCAGCGGCCCCATCCGCTCCGGCAAAACCACTTGCCTGCGCCGCTGGGTCGCCGGCCAGGCCGGAGTAGGCGGGTTGCTTATGCCCACCGACTACCAGAGTCAGCGGCACTTCCTGGACCTGCGCAGCGGCTTGCGCTGGCCCGTAGCGGCGCGGCCGGGCCAGTGGCCGGTTTTGTCGGTGGGCCGCTTTCAATTTTCTCCGGCGGCCTTTGCCTGGGCCAACGCCGCCCTGCGCGGCGCCGCTACGGACCCGGCTGTTCACTGGCTAGTGGTCGATGAAATTGGCCCACTGGAGCTGCGCGGCGAGGGACTGGCCCCAGCCCTGACCGACGTGCTCAGGGCAGCATCACATCCGGATCATTTGATAATTGTGGTCCGCAGTGGGCTGGTCGAAGCAGTGTGGCGGCGGTTTAAACTGCACCGTTGGCCTATGTCCCATTTTGGTAACAGCTAACAATTATTACATATCCCTTCCGGAATAATTTTATTTAGCATTGGTAAAATGCCGGCTTGATTATACTTTTGCCACGCGCAAGTGGCTGGCTCTTATCCCGAAATAGGAACAGGCCCTTGGCAAAAGTTCTTTTCGCGCCCCTGCCTGCACCTAAGCAATGATTCAACCCCGCTTCGTTTGGTCACAGCTGCTCCTGTGGCTTACGCTGCTCATCAGCACCGGCGCCCGCGCCGACAACAACACCCTCGAGTTGTTGCACCAGCCCTGGGATGATCTGCTCAAACGAAACGTGCAGGCCGACGGCCGCCTGAGCTACGCCGACCTAGCCGAGCACGACGACCAGCTGCGCGGCTACCTGCAGGCCCTGCGCCGCACCACGCCCCAGGCCGCTTGGTCGCGCCAGGACCAAGCGGCGTTTTGGCTGAATGTGTACAACGCGTACACGGTGCACTTGGCGGTGGAGTATTACCCCGTGCAGCGCCTGAGCGACATCAAAGTGAAGACCGTGGGCGGCTACCGCTCGGTGTGGGAAGCGCCCGAGGTCAACGTGGGCGGCAAGCAGTACTCGCTCAACCAGATTGAGCGCGAAATCCTGCCCCGCCTGCTGCCCCAGGACCCGCGCCGCTTCCTGGCCCTGCACTGCGCCGCCGCCTCCAGCCCAACCCTGCTGCCCGAAGCCTTCAGCGGCCCACAGCTCGACGCGCAACTCGACGCCCAGGCCCGCCGCTTCGTCAACGACGCCACGCGTAACCAGCTCACGCCGGCGGCCGTGCAGGTGTCCAGCGTGTTCGACTGGCACGCCGCCGAGTTTGGCGACGCGGCCCGGCTCGTGGCCTTTCTCAACCGCTACGCCCAGACGCCGGTAGCGCCCACCGCCACGGTGCAGTACCTGCCCTACGATTGGTCGCTCAACGAGGCGGAACACCCCGGCGTGATGGCCCAGCGCCACCGCTAGCCGCGGGGGCGGCCCGTGTTGCTCCTTATCCAAACCCCAAGGCCCGGCAACGGGCCTTTTTCTTTGCCGGCGGCACTAACCACCGTCTCGGGTGGTTGTTCATCACCGGGCCCGCCGGCCCGCTTTTCGCACTTCCCACTTCCCCTTCTCCGCCCGTGACGGACCTCGCCCCCGTACTCGAGTTTCTGCGCCAGCTCAAGCAGAACAACAACAAACCCTGGATGGACGCGCACCGCGCCGACTACCAGCGCGCCCGCAAAACCTACACCGCCCTCATTGCCGACCTGCTGCAGCGCGCCCAGCAGTTTGAGCCCGGGCTCCTGACGCTCAGCCCGTCGGACGTGATGTACCGCATCAACAAAAACGACCGGTTTCAGCAAAGCGACGAGCCCTACAAAAACCACATGGGCGCCGGCCTCAAGCGCGACGGCCGCCAAAGCCCCTGGGCCGGCTACTTCGTGGCCCTCGAGGCTGGCGGCGAAACCTACGTGGGCGCCGGCCGCTGGCAGCCCGAACCCCAGCAACTAGCCCGCATCCGCCAGGAAATTCACTACAACGCCGACGCCTTCCACTCCATTCGCCAAGCTCCCGAGCTGCTGCGCGAATTCCCCAATGGCCTCGACATGAGCCAGGCCCTGCGCACCGCCCCCAAAGGCTACGACCGCACCGACCCCGACATCGAGTGGCTGCGGCTGAAAAGCTTCTTCGTGTGGCGCGCCTTCCCCGACAAAGAAGTGCTCCGCCCCGACTTCCCCGAGCGCGTGCTGGCCGCCTGGCAAGCCGCGCAGCCGCTGGTCAGCTTCCTGAACGAAGCCATGGCGGGGGAATAAGGGAGTAAAGAGTAAGGAGCCCGATCATCCCGACAGCCATCCTGAGCGCAGCGAAGGACCTTCCTCCTACCCCGCACCGCCGCGGCTTACGCAGAGCCAAGCCCAAACGCCCCGCTCGACAGGATAGCAAAAAGAAGCGCAGCCACCAGATCGGTGGCTGCGCTTCTTTTTAACGGGGCTGAAGGAAGATCCTTCCCGCTGCTCAGGATGACGGGGCTTCTTAAAACAAGCCGAACAGCTTGCCCTGAATCTTCTCGATAATGACGCCCAGGTCTTCGGGGCGGGCCACGTAGTCGAGCTGGTTTACGTCGATGACGAGCAGCTTACCGGCGTCGTAGCTGCTGATCCACCGCTCGTAGTGCTCGTTGAGGTTTTTGAGGTACTCAATGCGCATGTGCGTCTCGTAGTCGCGGCCGCGCTTCTCGATCTGCTGGATGAGCTTGGGCAGATCGGCCTTGAGGTAGAGCAGCAAATCGGGCGGCTCCACCATGCTGATCATCGAATCGAACAGCGAGCGGTAGTTTTTGAAGTCCCGCTCGTTCATCAGGCCCGATTCGTTCAGGTTCGCGGCGAAGATGTGGGCGTCCTCGTAGATGGTGCGGTCCTGAATCACGCCCTTGTTACCCTTCTGCAGCTCCTTGATGCGCTGCGTCTGGCGGAAGCGGCTGTTGAGGAAGTACACCTGCAGGTGGAAGGCCCACCGCGGCATGTCGTCGTAAAAATCCTTCAGGTAGGGGTTGTCGTCGACGTCTTCCAGGAACACTTCCCACTGGAAGTGGTGGGCCAGCTTGTGAGCCAGGGTAGTCTTACCGGCGCCGATGTTGCCGACAATGGCGATATGCATGGGTGGAGGGCAAATGCAGAATGAGGCCGACAAAAGTACGGGAAAGCCGCGGGCCGATTGTGCTGAGTGCGCAGGAATTGCGGGGCCGCTGGAAATATGGTAACTTATCTATATGCCGCTGTCTGCCCCGCTTCCCCGCACCTGCAAAATCCATTCGCCCGTGGAATTGGTCTACCACGTCGACGACGCACACGGGCAGCGCGTGGCCGACTTCGGCTATTTTGCCGCCGAGCGCGTGCTCTACATCCGTTGGCACGGCCACCTCACCGCCGACGAGGTCATCCGCGTGGCCGAGGCCAGCCTGCCGTGGCTGGAGCAGCTGCACCCCACGGGCCTGCTCAACGACAAGCGCGGCACCAGCGGCGACTGGGGCGAAGCCATGGCGTGGATCGAGTACGAGTGGATTCCGCGGGCCAAAGTCAGCGGCCTCACGGGCTTTGCCTACGTCATCAACGCCGACATGATGGTGTCGTTCGAAAACGCCGCCTTGATCGACAAAATCCGCGAGCAAGTGGAGTTACGCACGTTCTACAGCGTCGGGGCGGCCTGGAAATGGCTGCGCCAGCACACCTTTCGGCGCACTGGCGCAGCAGCTTAAACCATTCGGGAATTGCCTAGCCTGTCACGTCGGCCTTGTCGGAGCATCTCGCGGACCAATGCCGGATGGCCACCTCAACAAGGAAATCCGGCAGCTGCCCAGCTTCGCGCGGCCCGGCGGTCAGTAGGGCCTACTCTTACTCACTGATGGCCTCCTTGGTCTTTTTGGCCTGCTCCAAGGTGCGGAACTCGGCCTGCCAGGAGCGAATGCGCAGGCGGTCATCGACCTCAATCAAGTCGCGCACTTTCTCGTAGCGCTGGTTGAGGCGGGTGAGCACCACCGAGGCCTGGGCCCAGTCCTCGGGCGTCCAGTTTTTGCGGTTGGTGCGCACGTAGTCGATGAAGCGGCTGTAGAGGTCGGTCATCTCCGACGCCCGGGCCGTGGTCACGTTCACGTTTTCGCCGAGCATGCGCGTCTGGGTTTGCTGGGCCGTTTCGGGCTGGCTGGCTTGCTTTTCCAGGCGCTCCTGCCGGGCTTCCCAGGTTTCGTACCGGTTTTTCAGGCCGGCGTATTCGCGCTTGCCCGCCGCCGTGAGGCTGTCGAGGCCGCGGTCGATGCGCGAGCTTTGGGTTTCGTATTCTTCCTTGATGCGCGGCAGTTCGCGCTTGGTGACCACGTCGGCCTTGTCGAGGTGGTCGTTTACCCACTCGCGGAACACGCCTAGGTCGCGCTCCACGTCGGAGAGGACTTGGTCGGTGGTCGACGACGCTTTGGAGGGCGTTTTGGCGGGCGTGGTGGTCTTGGTAGGCGTCTTGGCCGGCGTCGTTTGGGCCGAGGCCGCGGAGGCGACCAGCAGCGTGGCGGCGGCGAAGGCGGCAGAACGCAGGATTCGTTTCATAGCGAGCAACTGAGGGAAAAAAGAGGCGCGGTCCGGCACCGGGCCGCGGGGCCCGCAACCGGGCTACAGCCCGGCTCTTTAAATTTCGGGCCAAACCCACTTACGGGCCGGAAGAACGTTCGTTATTTTGCGAAATTATATTCTGCCCGCCTCCTATGCCCGATTCGGTAGCCGCTCCCGTCACCATTCAGCCCGCCACCGCGGCCGATATTCCCCTCATCATCGAGCTGGCCGAGGCCACCTGGGAGCCCACCTACCGCTTCATTATCAGCAAGGAGCAAATCGAGTACATGTACCGCGTCATCTACACGCCCGCCTCGCTGGCGCGGCAGATGCAGGACGAGGGCCACCGCTTTTTGCTGGTGTACTACGACGGCCACCCCGCCGGCTACGCGTCGTACAGCGCCCGCTCCACGGAGCCCGAGGTGTTCAAGCTGCACAAACTCTACGTGCTACCTTCGCACCAGGGCCTGGGCCTGGGCCAGCGCCTGGTGACGGCCGTGGAGGGCGGCGCCCGCATGGCCGGCGGCCAGTGGCTGGAGCTGAACGTGAACCGCCATAACCCCGCCCTCACGTTCTACCAGCGCCTGGGCTTTCAGCAGCACCGCGAGGAAGACATTCCCATCGGCCCGTACTGGATGAACGACTACGTGATGCGAAAAAAGCTGAACGGGTAGTCGGGCAACCCGGGACTGGTGCCCGGTCCGCTTCGCTGTTCTCATTGCCGGCTCATTCCGCTGCCGCACCTGTCACCATCTACTCTGTCACTTCACCATTTTTCCTGTTCCCCATGCCCACGAAACTCACCGTTAACAACAACGGCTCGTTGCGCGTCGAAGGCGAAGACTTCGTCATCGTCGACGCCCAAGGCAATGAGTACGGCCTGCAGGGCCGCACCCTGGTCAGCATCTGCCGCTGCGGCCTCTCCAGCAACAAGCCCTTCTGCGACGGGTCGCACAAAGGCCACTTCGAGCACAACGCCGTAGCCTTCGACCTGCCGCCCAAGAAGGCATAAGTAGCCGCCGGCCAGCAGCACGGGTTCACCCCACCGTCATTGCGAGAACGAAGGACGACGCCATCTTTCCTCTCGCGGCACGACACCGCAATTGGCAGGAGCCCAAAAGACACCGCCCGAAACTGCAAAAGCCAGTTTCGGGCGGTGTCTTTTTGGTTGGCAAGGATTGTAGCGGCAGTGCTCCTGGCGGAAGGCTTGGCGACGCCTTCTGCGGTTGCCGCGCTTCGCTCGCAATGACGGCCGGTGCGGCCGCTGGCTCAACCGGGGTGACGGTTTAGGCTTGCTGGAAGAGCTGGTTCACCAGGTCTACGTACTCCTGCCGGGCCTCCTCCTGGCCTTTGCCGTTCAGGCCGGCCCAGGCGTCGTACTTGGCAATGGCTTTGAAGTCGAAGCCGCCGGGCCGGTCGCCGCTCACGTCGCCCTCGGTGGCTTGCTTGTAGAGAGCGTAGAGCTTGAGCAGGGTCAGGTTGTCGGGTTTCTTGGGCAGTTGCTGGGCGCGGTCGGCGGCGTCCTGAAATTCTTGCTGGGTTGCCATGGGCGGGGAATGGGTAGAAAGTGAGCGGGCCACTGCGGCCCGGGCAGTAAGGTACGGATTGCGCGGAATTTGGTAGGCATGCAGCGTTCTTTTAGCGCGTATCTTCCGCCATCCGGCCCTGCCTCATTTCCCACCACCATGCGCCTCCGTTCCGCTCCTACCCTTTTCGCCCTGCTGGCACTGCTTCCTCTATCGGCTGCGGCCCAGAAAACCTACCTGCACTGCGGCCACCTGCTCGACGTGCGCGCCGGCCGCTTGCTCACGGAGCAAACCGTGGTGGTGGAAAACGGGCGGGTGCAGGCCGTACAAGCCGGCTACACGCCCGCCGCCGGTCCGGCCGACAAGGTTATCGACCTGCGCAACCGCACCGTGCTGCCCGGGCTCATCGACTGCCACGTGCACCTGGAGGGCGAAACCAGCCCCAACGGCTTCCTCAAGGAATTCACCGACAACCCCGCCGACGTGGCTTACCAAGCCGAAGTGTACGCCCGCACCACCCTGCGCGCGGGCTTTACCACCGTGCGCGACCTGGGCGGTTCGGGCGTCAACATTGCCTTGCGCAACGCCATCAACCGCGGCTTGGTGCAGGGGCCGCGCATTTTCACCGCGGGCAAGGCCATCAGCGGCACCGGCGGGCACATGGACCCCACCAACGGCTACCGCCTCGACCTGATGGGCGTGCCGGGCCCGGCCGAAGGCGTGGCCAACGGCCCCAGCGAAGCCCGGCAGGCCGTGCGCGAGCAGTACAAGCGCGGCGCCGACCTGATCAAGATTGCCTCCACCGGCGGGGTGCTGTCGGTGGCCAAGGACGGCTCGGCCCCGCAGATGACGGAGGAGGAAATCCGGGCGGTGGTGGAAACGGCCCACGACCTGGGCCTGCGCGTGGCCTGCCACGCCCACGGCGCCGAGGGCATGAAGCGGGCGGTGCGGGCCGGCGTCAACAGCATCGAGCACGGCACGCTCATGGACGACGAGGTATTCCGGCTTATGAAGAAAAACGGCACTTGGTACGTGCCCACCATCATTGCCGGCAAATCGGTGGCCGACTCGGCCACGAAACACCCCAACTACTACCCGCCGCTGGTGACCCCCAAGGCCCTGGCCATTGGCCCCCGGCTGCAGGGCACATTCGGGCGCGCCTACAAGGCCGGGGTGAAAATTGCCTTCGGCACCGACGCCTCGGTGTACCGCCACGGCGTCAACGCCAAGGAATTCCAGTATATGGTGGAGGCCGGCATGCCCCCGCTCGAAGCCCTGCGCGCCGCCACGCTCAACGCCGCCGAGCTGCTCGGCCAACCCGACAACCTCGGCGCCCTGGAGCCCGGCAAGCTGGCCGACGTGGTGGCCGTCGACGGCGACCCGCTGCAGGACGTGGGCAGCCTGCTGCGGGTGCGCTTCGTGATGAAGCAGGGCGCGGTGTACCGGCAGGACTAACCCGCGGGCCCCGGCAGCCGGCACGCATTACGCCCACAGGCCCCGACGTTTAGCCGGCTAATTGCCGTATTGCTATTACCCGTTTTATGCCGCGCGTTACCTCTTATCTGCTCGGCGGCGCGTTGCTGCTGACCGTGCCCGCCCGGCGCAGCACCACCTGTACCTCGACCTGCGCGGGCAGTTTGAAGCCGGTTACGCCCAGGGGTGGCTGCGAGGACCCCAGGCCCCCGGGCTGCGCGTGCGTCCGGGCAGCGTGAGTCCCCGCCCTGGGGTGGCCCTGCGCCTGCGCGGCCCGGGCCGCTGGAGCACCTCGCTTGACTACGCCGTGGTCGTGCTGGACTGCAGCTACGTCATCACGCCACCGGCCGGCACCCCGAGCAGCTTGCTCCGGGCCCGCGTTGGTCACTCCTTCGAGCTGGAGCGGCTCAGCTGGCTAGCGCACTACCGCCCGGGCCGGGTCCATGACCCGACCCGGGCGGTCCGCAATCTGCGCTTGATATGGGAGTTGCTGGCCGGGGCAGGAATAAACTACCTCGGGCGTGATGTGGAGCAGCAACGCGGCTTTAGCTACGTTGTCAGCAACCAGGATACCGTGCTGCGAGCCCGCAGCAGCTTCCACCGGGCCTGGGCGCCGCAGTTCACCGCAGGCCTCACCACCCGGGTGCACTGGCGCAACCGGGAGCGGGCTTTTGTGAGCGTGTATGTTGCCCAGGGCCTGGCCGACCTGCTCAGCTTTGAAACCCAGTACGGCGTTGGCGGCGCGGCCATCACCCAGGGCCAGTTGCGGGCCCGCGGTTCGGCCTTTGGCTTCACGCTGGGCCTGTATAGCTGGCCGGCTCGCTCGTAGCGCAGTCACCTCGGCGGCCCCCTACGTGCGGCCGCTTACTCCTCCGGCGGCAGTTCGCGCAGCACCCGGCAGGGGTTGCCGGCCGCTACCACGCCCGCCGGAATATCCCGCGTGACCACGCTGCCCGCCCCGATGGTGCTGCCCGCGCCGATGCGCACGCCGGGCAGCACGATGACGCCCGCGCCCAGCCAGGCCCGGTCGCCGATGACGATGGGACGGGCAAACTCCCAGCCGGCCGTGCGCGGACCGGGCTCCACGGGGTGGCCGGCCGTGCTCAACACCACGTTCGGGGCAATGAACACGTCGTCGCCGATGGTGACGGGGGCGCAGTCGAGCACGGTGAGGTTGTAGTTGGCGTACACGCGGCGGCCCAGGCGTAGGTTGTAGCCGTAGTCGAGGCGCAGCGGGGCTTCGAGGTGGGCATCGGTGTCGCGGCCGAGCAGCTCGACCAGGGTGGCGCGGTCCAGGTCGACGGGGCTCTGGTTGTAGCGGTGGCAAAGCTCCTTGGCGCGGTGCCGCTCGGCCACCAGTTGCGGGTCGTTGGCCTGGTACAGTTCGCCAGCCAGCATCTTGTCTTTTTCGGTAGGAGCACTCATGGCGGCGAAGGTAGCAGCCGGTTTGCGCAGGCCTGCTCCTACTCAACTCTTTACACCTAGAACGCAAAATCCTGGGGTAGAGAAGCTGGAGACCTTCATGCCTTCACCAGCGTGGGCTTCTGCGCGGCGTGAGCTTTTGCGTCGGGCAAGGGTTTGGCTTCCATCATCTGGGTGATGTGCTGCACACAGGCCGACTGACGAATGGAGGCGTGCCAGACGCACACCATGTCGAACAGCAGGGCCGCCAGCCACCACACGTACAGTGCCACGGCAGTAGCCAGCAGCACCGGCCAGAGCGGCCCGGGCTCCTGGTCCTCGCGCATCATGTGCGTGCCTTCCCACACCAGTACTCCTACGCCCAAGGCCCCCAGAACCAGCAGCGGCACCATGCCCCAGTGGGTACAGAACCGCGCCGTCAGGTAAGCTACCAGGGCGCCGGCTAGTGTTAGCAAAGGAAATTGACTGTGTTGGCGTAGCCAGTCGAGGCTATCCGCCCAATCAGCAGTTGCGTCCGCGCTGGCAAGTTGCCCGGCCAGCAGCAACCACCCGAGGCCCAGCCCCGCCAAAGCGCCGACCCAGGCGCCGACCTGCACCCAGCTGTTCTGCTTCAGCCGCGGCAGGCGCCCTACCAAGGTCAGACCGCCCAAGAGGCACATGCCGCCCAGGGCGCTGGCAAACACGAAATAGTCGCTGTTGAGCTTTTCGAGCGTGAAACTAAATAACGGCTTGGCCGCCGCCGCTCCGGCGTTGGCGGCGGCCGCTACCTCGCCTACCGCTTGGCCAGCCTTGGTCGCAACGTCGCCGTAATTTTTAAAAAAGTAATCAAGCAAGGCTTTGAATACGACGTACGCCGCGCCGAACAGCATGCCTAGCACGCCCACGTAGGGCAGCGTGTAACTGATCAGCTGCGCCTTCAGCTTGCTGCCCGGGGGTTTAGTGTAGACATCATGCCGGCGTTCGGGGGATTCATTGCGGTTGACCACCGTGCGGATAAAGTGGCCGAACACGTGCTCATCTTCCCAGTAGTCGACGTGGGCCTTGCCCGGAAACTGGTAGCGCGCAAATCCGTGGTCGTGTTGGTCTTCGAATTCGAAAACGCCTTTCAGGTTGTGCTGCTCGAGTCGGTTGCGGGCCTCGTCGAGGTTAAACCCGATGGGGTCACCGAAGTCGTAGTAGTTGCGCCAGTGGATTTTCTGATCCTGCTTGCGCTCCAAGCCCGCGCCCTCGGGCCAGCTAAACAGGTCTTCCCATAGAACAATATGCTTGTCAATCGGCGAGCCAAGCGTCATGAAGCCGCGCACTTGCTCCAGCCACGGAGCTTTGCCCGGCTCGTGCAGGGCTTGTAGCAGCCCCAGCAGCGACACGACCGTGCCTTCGCTGTGGGCCACTATGTGGATTTCGGCGCCCGGGTAGGCCTCGTGCACGCGCGTCAGCATCTTGTCGAAGGCGGTGAGGATTTGCCCGCGGGCCGTGCCGAACTCCGTCACTACCTGCACGTCGCCCAAGTAGTTATCGAGCAATTTGCGCAGGTCAAACGTGAACAAACTTGCTTTTTCGGCCAGGTAACAGAAGCGCTCGGCCACTGCCAGGCTCTCAATCATCTCCGTCATGATGAACTTGATGCGCTGAAACTCCGCATCGACAGCGCGGCGCTCGGACGCGGGCAGTTCCGGCCCCTGCCGCAACTGGGCCGCTTTTTGGCGCATGCGCATCCGCTCGACGATGGTGCGAGCCCAGTTCTTGGCTTCCTCCAAGGTGTAACGTTCTTTGACTACTGCCCGGGGAATATCAGCCCAGTATACCTCGGCAAACGCCAAGTGCTGAAACTGCTCGCGTGGATACCAATCGGGCAGGCAATACAGATTATCCTTGGTGTGAAAGCTGCCTAGCGGTACCGCTGCTGGCGCGTGATGGTAAGAGCAGAAGCGGTTGACAACCGACTGCAACGTGCCAAAACTGTGCTGGTCGCCCACACCGTGTATTGCAACAATGACCTTGGTAACCTCCCGGCCGGACACAGCCGGAATCGGGCCCGCTTCGTGCACTTCTACTTGTGCCTGGCCAGATGAGGAAGAGAAGTTTGTTTGCGCAGAAATAGTGGCCATCCTCGAAACCGTTTATAGTTATCAGAGCATAATAAAGTAGCAATTTACCAAGTCCAATGCAAGACTATCCATATTAAAATTGCCTAATACTTTCTTATTAAGTGAAACCTAGCAGCGCAACTAGCGCGGGTCTCCTCTGCCAAGGGCACGCGCTGCCGCATCACAAGCGTAACCCCAAAGCAAGGCGACCGTATGCCCCCCGCCGCGCCGTCCTTAAATTTCCCTGCTTTCCATGAAGTCCCCCGACGTCGACGCCCTCGTCAAGAAATTCATTCAGCACAAGCTCACCCTGGCCCTGGCCGAAAGCTGCACCTGCGGCTGGGTGGCGGCCCAGCTGGCCCCGGCGCAGGGCGTGAGCGAGGTCTTGCTCGGCTCGGTGGTCACCTACCACGCCGAGGCCAAGCAGCGCCTGCTGGGCGTGAAGAAGAAAACCCTGGAGGAATATTCCGCCGAAAGCCAGCAGGTGGCCAACGAAATGGTGGAAGGCCTGCACAAGCACCTGCCCGCCGACGTGTGCGTGTCCATCACCGGCTTGTTCGGGCCCGGTGCCTCCGAAACGCCCGACAAGCCCGCCGGCACCATCTTCGTCACTATTCTGCTGGAAGGCCGTGCCCACGAGTACCGCGAGGTGCTCCAAGGCGCCACCGACAAGTTTCGCGACCTGGCTGCGGATTTCATTTATACCAAGCTGGGCGAACTGCTGGCGCGGCGCCAGGACAGCCCGACGGCGGCCGTGCAAGGCAGCTAGCCCGCAGGCCCTCACATCATTAGGGGATTGACGACGGGGCCGCTAGCGCGGTTCTTTACGGCATGAACGTTCCCCGTCTGCTGGCCGGCATCATTGTGCTGCCCTTGGCCCTGAGCGCCGCCCGCGCCGAACCGCCCGGCCCCTACTACCGCACCACCCTAGGCCTGACGGCCGGCTGGGGCGCCCCCTACGGCTGGGGCCTCGACGTGGGCCGTTTCTTCAGCGACAAGCTGGAGGCCACCGTGGGCGGCGGCCTGGCGGCCAGCGGCCTCAAGGCCGGCGCTGGGGCACGCTATTTTCTACTCCCGCAGCGCAATACGTCGCCCTACTTCGGCCTGAACGCGGTGTACTCCGGCCGCCTGCGCGACCAGACCGCCTCCTTCAGCAACGACGTGCATTACGACGTGCGGCCCAGCGCGGTGCTGCACCTGCGCAGCGGCCTGCGTTGGCAGAGCGACCGGGTGGGCTTCCTCGGCACCTTGGGCTACGGCGTGCGCCTGAGCGGCTACCCCATCCGTTTTCGGGAGCCCGCCGAGGGGCAGGCCGGGCCGCGGCCCGAAACCGTGCGCATGGCGCGGGCCTTTGCGCCCGGCGGCCTGGAAATTTCCTTCGGCATGAGCATTGGGCTGGGCCCGCGGCGCTAGCGTAGCGGCGTTGTGCGGCAGGTTTTTCTGCCCGGCGCCCGTCGCAGTGCGTGCGCTTTTCCCCACCTTCGTAGTATGAAGACCTATACTGTTGCTGCTATTGGGGCCGCTGTGCTGGCCGTATTTACTGCTTTGGGGGCGCAGGCCCAGACCGAGCTGCCCAGCCGCCCCGACCCCGCGGCCCAGCCGGCGCCGCGGGTGCCCACGCCCACGGTTTCGGCGCCCTACAAAGCGCCGCCGCTGCCCAGCCTCTACCCCACCAGCGCCATCGGCCTCGAAATGGGCTGGGGCGCCCCGTACGGTTTCGGCGTGCAATATGCTTACCTGGTGGCCCCGCACTTCGACGTCAACGCCGGGCTGGGGCTGGGCCTGGGCGGCAAAATCGGGGTGGGGGCACGCTATTTCCTGCGCCCCGACCGGCGCGTGACGCCCTACTTCGGGGCGGCGCTAGCCCGCACCGGCCGCATCGACAATGTGGACATGACGCTGAATGTGCGCGGCCGCGAGGAAAAGGCCAACTTCAGCTTTAAGCCCAGCGGCGTGCTGCACCTGCGCGGCGGGGTACGCTGGCAGCCCGGCTCGGTGGGCCTGCTGGGCTCCATCGGCTACGGCGCCCGCCTCACCGGCGACCCGGTGGTCTTCAACGATACCTACGCGTACGGCATGCCTTCCCAGGACATGGTCAACGTGGTGCGGGCCATGAGCGCCGGCGGCCTGGAGGTATCGGTGGGGGTGCTTTTCGGCCTGGGCCGCAACTAGCAGATGAGTAGCTAAGCTAGCCCGTCATCCTGAGCAGCGCGCAGGATCTTGCTCGCCCCTGCACTACCTGAAAAGCGCAGCCACCAACGCCCATTCGTCAGGGCCGCTGTGGCTGCATTTTTTGTTCCGAGCTGGAGGGCGGAACGTGTCTGCTCGTTGGCTTCAGCGGCGGTGCAAGGTCCTTCGCTTGGGCTCAGGATGACGCTCTTTTGTCCGGTCATCAGCTCAGCCATCCATTTGCTCAGCCACGCATCTACCCATCTGCCTACCCGTCTCACTGATTGCGCGGGCGGCCGAGCACTAGGCGCAGGTTCAGGCGCACGATGTCGCCCACGGAGTCGCAGCGGTCGAATTCCTGGGTTTGGTGGTGCAGGTTCAGCTCCTTTTTGAGCTGGGCAATTTTGTCGGGCTGCGAGAGTTCCTCCTGCCGCATGCAGTCGACGAGGTCCTTGAGGCGGTACCGCTCGGCGCGGGCGCGGCGGGCCATCAGGGCTCGCTCCTCCACTTGGTACTGCCGGATGGTTTCGGCCGGGAGCAGGCGGCGCACCAAGTCCACCACGGGGCGGTTGTCGCGGAAGTACTGGGGCAGGTACATGGCCTTGTGGCCCTCGTAGCTCTGCTGGTCGAAGTCGATGGCGCGCACCCGGTACTGCTCGTCCTCGAAGTCGGGCGTCACGTCGACGACGTAGTTGTAGGAGCGCATGTCGCCGAGCAGGCGGGCAAAGCACCGCTCGTTGAACTTCACGAACTCCTTGGCAATGCGCACCTGGTTGAGGTGGGGCCGGTCGAGGCGCGTGCGAATAAAATCGTCGCCGGGAATGCCGGCAATGTGCTCCTCGATAAGCGTGTCGCCGGCCACCAGAAAGTTGATGCTGTTCGGGCTCAGCAGGTGCTCCAGCTCCAGCCCGTACACCCGCGAGGCATCGGCGCGCTTGACGTAGAAGTAGTCGTAGTTGTCGTTGAACTGGTTGACGATGCGCACCCGAAACGGGTTGGAATTGCCGAAGCGGCAGTAGTCGATGCGGTCGGCAATGAGGTGCTCGGTGAAGGACAGGTCGCCGTCGGTTTTCAGGCGGGCGTACACCTCGGTCAGGCCCTGGCTGAGCTCCAGCAGCGTGTGCGGCTCGTACTGCACGGTTTCCCAGAGCGTGTCCTTGCCCTGGCGGTCGAGCAAGGGAAACGAGCCGGTGTGGCGCAGCAAATCGGCGTAGGTGACGGGCAGGCGGGTTTCGCGGTCGTACTGGTGCAGGTACTGGCGCAGGCCCGCGCTGATGCGGTACGAGGGCTTTTTCTTGGAAATGTTGTCGTTCATGGGGCGGGAAGCGGCGGTGGCAGCTGACAAGAACGGCAAACTCGGCGGCGGGGCGGCGGCAGGGAGTTCGGGCGTCGCCGAAAATTCCCGAACTTTAACCGCCTGACCGCATGTGCGGCCTTCTGCCCATGAAAAAAGCTTTACTTCCTCTCGCGCTGGCCTTGCTCGTGCCGGTGTTTTCGCCCGGCTGGGGCTTCTTCGGCCACCGCACCATCACGCAGGTGGCCGTGTACGCTCTGCCGAGCGGCATGCAGAACTTCTACTTTCGGCACATGGCCCAGCTGGTGAAGCTGAGCACCGCCCCGGACGAGCGCCGCACCGACGACCCCAACGAGGAGCACAAACACTACATCGACATGGACCACTTCGGCGACAACCCCTTCGGGCTGATGCCGAAAGCCTACGACAAGGCGGTGGCCAAGTACACGGCCGACACGCTCAAGAAGTACGGCACCGTGCCGTGGACGGTGCTGGAGGTGAAGGAAAAGCTCACCGACGCATTCCGGGACGGCGACACCACCGCCATCATTGCCCTCTCGGCCGACCTGGACCACTACGTGGCCGACGCCTTCGTGCCGCTGCACACCACCGAAAACTACGACGGGCAGCTCACCAAGCAGCAGGGCATTCACTCGCTCTGGGAATCGAAGCTGCCGGAGCTGTTCATTGCCCAGTACAAGCTCGATTCGGAAAAAGCCGACTACCTCAAGGACCCGCAGGCGGCCATCTGGGGCGTGATCCAAAGCTCCTACGGCTTCCTCGGCGCCACCTTCGACATTGAGGCGGAGCTGAACAAGAAGTTTACCACCGAGAAGAAGTACACCTTCTCGCACAAGTACGGCAAGACGCGCCGCTCCTACTCCGACGAGTTTGCCAAGGAGTACAACAAGAAAGTGGGCGGCATGGTGGCCTACCGCCTGAAGGGCGCCCCCACCATGGTGGCCTCGTTCTGGTACTCGGCCTGGAAAGACGCCGGCAGCCCCGACCTGAACAAGCTCATGCGCCCGAGCAAGCTCAGCAAGGACGAAAAGGAGCAACTCGACACCCAGCTCAAGGCTTGGAAGGAAAACCAGCTGGTGGACCAGAACCTGCTGCTGGCCATGCAGAAGGAAGCCGCCGGCCCCACCAACCCCGCCGACATACCGGACGAAACCTCGACGCCGGCCGCCCCGGCGGCGCCCGCCGACGCGCCCAAATCGGCGGAGGCCAAGCCCGCCGAGCAGCCGGCCAAGGTGAAAGTGAAGGAGAAGAAGGAGGACGCGCCCAAGCAGAAAGAGAAAACCAAAGTGAAGAAGGACGACGGGAAGAAGAAAGACGAGAAAAAATCCGACGACCCCTTCGGCGACTAAAATCTACCCGTACGCCCTCGATTCGGCTAAACGCCCCCGGTTTCCGGGGGCGTTTTTGTTTACCTCGGCTATAACTGTTACCGGGCCAGGGCGTTAGCCTTAGCGCCGCATGCTGTTCCGCGTTGTCGTATCCTCAACCATAACCCTGCGTCCTATGATTCACCGCATTGACCGGCTGGCCCTGGAGCTGCCCACCCCCAAAAACGCCTCGCCCAACGACGCGGCGGCCGTGCAGGAGCTACTCGGCGGCAAGTACGGCGAGATGTCGACGCTGATGAACTACACGTTCCAGTCGTTCAACTTTCGGGGGCGCAAGCGGCTGCGGCCGTTCTACGAGCTGGTGGCCAGCATTGCGGCGGAGGAATACAGCCACATCGAAGCCGTGTCGTACGCCATCAACCTGCTGCTGACCGGCACCACCAAGCGCGGGCACGACCCGGAGCCGGGCCCGCTGCAGGGTGCCGTGGACGCGCGCAACAGCTACCACTTCCTGAGCAGCAACCAGTGCGCCGTGCCCTACGACTCGATGGGCAACCCCTGGACCGGGCAGTACGTGCACAACTCCGGCAACCTGAAGCTGGACCTGCTGCACAACTTCTTCCTCGAATGCGGCGCCCGCGCCAACAAAATGCGGGTGTACTCGATGGTCACCGACCCCACGGCCCGCGAAATGGTGGGCTACCTGCTGGTGCGCGGCGGGGTGCACGTGGTGGCCTACGCCCGCGCCCTCGAATACCTCACCGGCGTGGAAGTGACCAAGCTGGTGCCCGTGCCCGATTTGAGCAACAAAGCCTTCAAAGAGGCCCGCAAGCACGAGGAAAAGGGTCTGCACCGCAAGCTCTACACCTTCAGCCAGGAAGACTACCTGCAGGCCGGCCTGATCTGGAACGGCCCGCACCCCGAGGACGGGCAGCCGTTGGAAGTGGTGAAGGGCTCGGTGGAAGGTGTGCCCTACCCCGATTTGGAAGAAGAACCACAGCTGAACTCGCCCGGCGCCGACGACTACGACCCGGATATGTTCAAGGACATTGCCAAGAAGCTCGGCATCAAGCTCTAACCGCCCCCACCAACGCCACCGACGCCCCCGGCCCGCGGCCGAACGGGCGGCTGCCTCGTATGTTTGTCCCCCGGACCCGCCCTTGGGTTCGGGGGATTTTTCGTGCCCGCTTATGCTCCGCTCCCGCCCCACCCCGCTGCTGCCGGCCGCCTGTGGCCTGCTGACGATGCTGGCCGCCTGTAACCAGCAGCCCCCGCCCGCGCAGGAAAAGCCCGCTCCAGCGGCCCCGGCTATTCCCGGCCCCGACCTGACGGCCATGCGCGACTCCAACGCCGTGCGTCTGCTAACGGCCTATGGCAAGGAACACCCCGAAACGCAGGTGCTCTTCCACACCTCAATGGGCGACGTGAAAGTGAAGTTGTACGAGGACACCCCGCTGCACCGGGCCAGCTTCCTGCTGCTCACCAACAAGGGCTACTTCGACCAAACCGTGTTTTACCGGGTGGAAAAGGGCTTCGTGGTGCAGGGCGGCAACTCCGACAAGCGCGAAATCAAGCTGGGCAAGTACCACATTCCGCCCGAGTTCCGGCCCGGCCACTTCCACCGCCGCGGCGCCCTGGGCATGGCCCGCTACGACGACGAGAAAAATCCCGGCAAGCTCTCCTCCTCCCACGACTTCTACTTCACCGTGGGCCAGAAATACACCCCGCAGCAGGCTCAGAGCATTGCCGGCCGCAAGCTCACCCCCGCCGAGCTCAAAACCTACGCCACCGAAGGCGGCGCCCCTGCCCTCGACGGCCAATACACCGTCTTCGGCGAGGTCATCGAGGGCATGGACGTGGTGGAGAAAATCAACCAAGTGCCCGTCGACCGCTACGACTGGCCCGAGAAAGACGTGACCATGAAGGTCGAAGTAGTGAAGTGAGTGGTTAGGTGTAGGTGCATACGCCAGCGGAGTGAATCAGACACGAAAAGAACGTCATTCCTCGGCTGCGCTCGGAATGACGTTCGGCTTATGAGGGGTGCCTTATTCCCCGCGGCGCACCCGCACCAGCCGCGAGTGCTGCGGATCGGCCGGCGACTCGTGCTGGTACTCGGCTAGTTCGCGCTTGGTGTAGGCGCGGGTGGCTTCGGCGGCGAAGATGTCGGGGCGGCTGGCGTCGGCATCGGCCGAGGCCACGGGCTTTCGGGCCGGGTGCGTGTACACCGTGTCGCCGCCGAGCTTGTAGACTTGGTAGAAGTAGAACTGCTCGGCCGCGCTGCCCTCGGGCACGAAGCGCACCACCAGCACGTCGCCCACCAGCGGGTTGGCCAGGTATTCGGCGGTTTTATCGGCCGGCGGCGCGGGCACGGCCAGCGTGGTCGATTCGGTGCTGGCCGGCTCCGTGGCAGCTTGTTCGGGTTTGTTTTCGGACTGGCAGGCCGCGAGGCCCAGCAGCAACAGGGCCGCCACAGCGGCAACGGATTTACTCATACTGCAAAGAAAAGGCTCGAACGGCGGCTCGGAGCTGGTTGTACGGTGATAAACCAACCCGCGGTAAACAAAAAGGGCGGCCCGCATGGTGCGGGCCGCCCTTTTTCAACTTTAAAAGGAGGCAACAGTTAGGCCATTGAGCCCTACCACACCTTGGCGCGGTCGGCTTGGGCGCGCATCATTTTCGCGTCCTCTTTGCAGCCGAAGGCCTCGTAGAACTGCGGCATGTTCATCAGCGGGCCGTTGGTGCGGAACTGGGCCGGGCTGTGCGGGTCGGTCATCACCTGCTGGCGCAGGTACTCGGGGCGGGCATTGGTGCGCCACACCTGGGCCCACGAGAGGAAGAAGCGCTGGTCGGGCGTCAGGCCGTCGTACTTGGGGTAGTTGCCGTCGGGGTACTGCTTTTTCAGCTCCTTGTGCAGGGCCGTGTAGGCAATGTTGAGGCCCCCGAGGTCGGCCAGGTTTTCGCCCATGGTCAGCTTGCCGTTCACGTGCACCGAGTCGAGCGGGGTGAAAGCGTCGTACTGCTTGCCTACCACGGCGGCGCGGGCCTCAAACTTTTCCGCGTCTTCCTTGGTCCACCAATCCTTGAGGTTGCCCTCGGCGTCGTACTGGCGGCCCTGGTCGTCGAAGCCGTGGGTGATTTCGTGGCCGATGACGGCGCCCATGCCGCCGTAGTTCACCGCGTCGTCGGCGTTCGGGTCGAAGAACGGGGGCTGCATGATGCCGGCCGGGAAGACGATTTCGTTCATCGCCGGGTTGTAGTAGGCATTCACCGTGGGCGGCGTCATGCCCCACTCTTTGCGGTCGATGGGCTTACCGAACTTGCTGGTGTTGTCCTTGTAGCTCCACAGACGTGTGGCAATGACGTTCTGCAGGTAGGAGTCGCGCGAGATGGTCAGCGAGGAATAGTCCTTCCACTGGTCCGGGTAGCCGATTTTCACCGTGAAGGCGTTGAGCTTCTTCATGGCTTCCTTCTTGGTCGCGTCGCTCATCCAGTCGCTTTGCTGAATATGCTCGCCCATGGCCTCCTTGATGTTCTGCACCATCGTCATAGCCTTGGCCTTGGTGGCCGGCGTGAAGGCCTTGTCGACGTACAGCTGGCCGAAGGCTTCGCCCAGGGCGCCGTCGGTGGCGCGGTTCATGCGCTTCCAGCGGGGCTGCTGCTTCTTAGCGCCCGTCAGTACCTGCGTGAGCTTAAACGACTCGTCGTTGAAGGCCTGGGGCAGCGCCGAGGTCATCGACGTCACCAGGTGCCAGCGCAGGTAGGTTTTCAGGTCGGCCAGGGGCTCCTGCTTGAGCATGGTGTTCAGCTCCTGGAAGAAGGCCGGCTGGCCCACAATCACGTCCTTGGCGCTTTTCAGCTCCAGGTGCTCCAGGATGTGCTTGGGGTTCAGATTCGGGTACTTCTGCTGCAGCTGCGCCACCGTCATCTTGTTGTAGTTGGCGTACGGGTCGCGCAGGTCCACCCGGCTCTTGGAGGCCTTCGCCAGGCGCGTCTCCAGGCGCATGATGGTAGCGGCGTTTTTCTGGGCCGTGGCCTCGTTGTCGCCGGCCAGCTTGAAGGTATTGACCAAGTAGGTCTGGTACGCCGCGCGAATGTTCTTCGAGCGGGCGTCGTCCTTCAGGTAGTAGTCGCGGTCGGGCAGCGAGAGGCCGCCCTGCGAGATGTTGACGGCGTACTGCGAGCTGATTTTGTCGTCCTGCCCCACGTAGGCGTTGAAAAACGCGCCAGTTTGCAGCTGCTGGCTGCGGGCAATCTGAATCTGCAGCCCGTCGAGGTTCTTGACGGCGCTGATGCGGTCCAGCTCCGGCTTCAGCGGCGCCATGCCGGCCTTTTCGATGGCCATGGTGTCCATGGCCGTGGCGTAGTAGTCGCCGACTTTTTGGGCGTTGGTGCCCTTGGCGGCGTTCTTATTGGCCGCAGCCTCCTGCAAGATCTGCCGCATCACGGCGTTGTTCTTGTCGGCCAGTTCGTTGAACGAGCCCCAGCGCACCTCGGCGGCCGGGATGGGGTTGTTCTTGTACCAGTTGCCCGAAGCGTACTGGTTGAAGTCTTGACAAGGCGAAGCTGCCTTATCGATGTTGCTCACGTTCAGGCCCGTGCCCTTCGGAAACGTTTCGGCAGCTGGAGCCGGCGTAGCGCTGGCGGTGGGCTGCGAAGCGGGGGCGGTGCTGGCCGTGGTGGTTTTGGAGCTGGAGGCGCAGCCTCCCAGCGCCAGCGCGCTCCAGGCCGTAGCGACCAGCGCTACGCGGTTGCGGTTTTTCATAAAAATGAAGGGAAAAGCGGTGATGGTAGTGGGAATTGGGCTGGTAAGGTAGCACAGAAGCGCGTTTTTACCGGCCTTGATGCCCTTTTCCCCCAACACTAGCCGGCCGCGGCTCGTTCAGGCGCGGGCAGCCGCGCCCTATCTTCGCATTTCCATGAAGCAGCCCAACGAGCAGAACCGCAACTTCTTCCACGACGTGTACGAGGTGGTGCGCCTCGTGCCACCCGGCCGCGTGACCACCTACGGCGCCATTGCCGGCTACCTGGGCAGCCGCTCGGGCGCCCGCACCGTGGGCTGGGCCATGCAGGCCGCCCACGCCCTCAGCGGCGCCGAGTACGTGCCCTGCCACCGCGTCATCAACCGCCTCGGCATGCTCACTGGCAAGCAGTTTTTCGGCGGGCCCACGGCCATGCAGGCCGCCCTCGAAGCCGAAGGCGTGCGCGTCGTCGACGACCAGGTGCAGGACTTCCCGCGGCTGTTCTGGGACCCGAGCGTGGAGCTACAGCCCTGATAGCGGCTATTTCGGCCGCCCCGCCAGTTTACGCTGCGCCTGTTGCTGGCGCAGCACGCCGCGGCGCAGGTCGAACTGCGCTTCCCGGGCCGGCATTTCCACCAATGCCCCGGGCATCCATTTCAGATACACCGTCTGGCCGGCGTACGGGTACACCGACGCACATGCTTCGGGCTGTCCCGTCGCCCGGATGCACAGCTGCGCGGGGCCGCGCCGTTCCTGCCACACCAAGGTTGTCTGCACGGAATCCGCGCTGAGCGCGCCGTAGGGCTGGCCGTTGACCTCCACGGTGGCGGCGGCCGGCGTGCGCCCGTACAGCACCAAGCGGGCAGGCTGGCCGGGCACGGCCGGCAGGTAGTGCGCGGGCGGCTCGGCTAGCGGCGCCAGGGGCTCGGCTTCCACTGCCCCGGTAAGCAGGTTCAGCCAGAGCTCCTGCCGATAGCTGCTCGTATTGTTGGCCGCAATCAGTCCGCCGACCAGCCCGCCCGTCAGCGCCGCCGCATTTACCGCGCCGGCATCGGGGGCACTCGGCGCCACGAAGCGGTAGCCCTCGGTGGTGCGTTCCAATTGGTAGAAATGCCGCCGATGCAGGATGTACGTGTGCTTTCCGTCGCAGTAGCCCCAGGCGTCGCGCACGGGGGTGCGCTGGCCGCCGGCCCCCACGTAGTGCACCTCAATTTCGTCGGTGCCGGCCCAGCCGGCTTTCGTGCTGGGGCTTCTGGTCAGCGTCGTCGGGTGCTGCGCGTCGGGCTGGTTGTAGCGAAATGCCTGGAAGCTGCGGTAGATGCCCGCGGCCGGCGCCGCGGCGGCCTGCTCGATGGGAAACGGCAGCAAGGCCAGCAGCGGCGTCACCGGCTGCGCTACTTCGGCGGCCGTGAGCACGGCGTGCACGGTCAGCCCCCGGGCGGCAGCCGAGTCGAGCTGCGTCAGGCATTGCTGCACGGCCGCGGCGATATTGACGGGATGCCGGGCCGTCACGTCCACGTCGCGGTGCAGCGCGCGGCCTGCGGCCCGCAGCACCAGTTCGTAGCGCTGGTCGGGCAACATCCGCAGAAAATCCACCACCAGTTCCGCCGTCCCGGTTTCCGAATTGTTGGCGGTCAGTTCGCTCACGCGCAGCCGGTGCACGCGCATGGCGTAGGGCGTGGTGGCGGCCCCCACGCCGGTAGCCAGCAGATCCGTCAGCGCCACGGGCAGCGGCTCGCGCAGGGCGGCCAGCGTGCGTTTGTTGTCGAGTCCCTTCTGCACCCACCCGATGCCGACGCGGTCGGCGCGGGCGTCGATTACCTGCTGCACCCGCCCGCAGCGCAACGGCGCGGTCAGCTTCTGTTCGACCAGCGAAATGTACTTTACCTGCGCCAGTGCCGGCATCGGCAGCAGCAGGGCGCACTTCACGGCGTACAACAGGGCCTTCCCCGGCATTCTGTAACTAGATTCAGATAAGCAGCTGACGGCTCACACCGTGGCCGTCACCTTGCGCCCCACCGCGGCGTAAATCAGCCGGCGCATTTCTTCCGGCGAGGCATTTTTAAGCAGGTAGCCGAAGGCGCCCTCGCTTTTCAGGCTCTCGATGAGTTCGGGCTCGTCGTGCATGGAGATGATGATGACGCGCACCTGCGGGTACTGCACGCGCAGCAGGCGAGTGGTTTGCAGCCCGTCGAGAATGGGCATCTGCAAGTCCATCAGAATCACGTCGGGGCGCACGGGCACCGAGTCGAGGCGTTCGAGCAGGTCCTGCCCGTCGCCGGCTTCGAAGAGCACTTCCATCTCGTCGAACCCCGTCAGCAGGGCGCGCAGGCCCTTGCGGAACAGGATGTGGTCGTCGGCAATGGCTAGCCGGATCGGCGAAGTAGAACTCATGAGGTAAGCGAGACGGTAAGCGGCGCAGCCGCCGGAGTGGATTGAGCAATAGGAAGATAGGCGGCCGGGAAGGAAATCCAAACCCGGGTACCGGCCCCGGGGGCCGATTCGTGGCGGAGCACGCCGCGTAGCACGGCTACGCGGCTGCGCAGGTTGGTCAGGCCCAGCCCAGTGCGAATATCAGGCGAAGTCATGGCTTCGATGGCGGCGTGGTTGTAGCCCACCCCGTCGTCGGCGTATTCGATGGCGAGGCGGTGCTCCCCGTATTCCAGGCGCACGGTGATTTGCCGGGCCTGGGCGTGCTTGAGGCCGTTGCCGAGCAACTCCTGCACCACGCGGTACACGGCCAGTTCGTGGTGCGGAGGCAGGCGGCGGGGCTCCCCTACCTGCTGAATGGTGACGCGAGGGCCGCCTTCGGGCACGGCCCGGCCCAGGGCCTCCACGGCAAAGGCCAGCCCGAATTTTTGGAGCACGGCCGGCAGCAGGTTGCGCGAGATGCGGCGCACTTCCGAAATGGCTTGGTCGAGCATGGCTGTCATTTCCACCGTGGTAGCCGATTCGGGCAGGCCGCTCAGGTGCAGCTTCACGATGGAGAGCATGGTGCCGACGGCGTCGTGCAGGTCGCCGGCGATGCGGCGGCGTTCCTCCTCCTGGGCCAGCAGTGCCGCTTCCAGCGACTGGGCCTGAGCATACTCCCGCTCGCGGCGCAGCTCCTCCTGCTGCTGCAGCAGCCGGCGCTGGTAACGCAGCACAAAGCCCACAATGCCCAGCGCCAGGATCAGCAAGACCGGCGTGACGAGCATGAGGGACATAAGCAGGGAGTTCATTCAGTAGATTACATCAAGACTCGGGGCGGGCCATGCCGGGCGAACAGCCGCGCAGAAGCACAAGAACCCGAATGCAAACCCCGGAGGGCGGAGGCAATGGCTCGGAAGGTCTAAATGTAGCCGATGTTAGCGGCATTTCCCAACGCGCATATTACAGGCACCTCGCCATAAGCCAAGTTATCCTATCCGGGGTTCTATCCCACCAAGTGGCGCCAGTGCAGCGAGCGGGCTGATTTGCGCGGGGCTTTCTTGCTAAAACCGGTTAGGCCCCGGAGTGCCGTTCCTTCGCAGGCGGTGCATCCGGCAGCGGGGCTTCGGACCTCAGGCCGCTTTCGGGCCGTAGGACTCGCCGGCCTGCGGCTGTGCTTCGCGCCAGAGGGCCCCGGTCATCAGCACCAAGTTGATGATGTAGGAAGCATCGATGATAAAGCCCATAACCGAAACGGCCAGCGGATTGCGGGTGTCGTTCAGGTAGCTCATGACCGAGCCTGCGTAGTAAATGCTCAATCCCACGCTTACCGTAAACATGAAGTTATGCCACGGATTGTCGAGGCGCATTTCCCGAACCCACTGCTCGAAGTAGAGCAAAATCATGATAATCATGAGCGGCACCTGCACGGCCCGGGCCACTAGGTTCTCGTGGTTGAGACCTTCCAACCAGAACGCGTCGGCCAGTGCGACCAGCGTAAATACGGCGCCGACCCACGGCATGACGCGGCGCACCGGTTTCAGGTCGTAAGCCTGGTAATAGGCCCAGCCCAGCAGCCAGGTTTCCACCAGCACCGTGACGTGAAACAGGTACATATTAGTGTGCAGCACCTTGCGGCTCCACCGGTCGACGACGGCTTCCAGCGCCCAGAAGCCGAAATACCCAACGATGATTCGGGCCGGCGCCGAGAGGCTGCCCCAGCGCCGGAGCCCGATAATCAGGGGAATAAATACGCCAAAGCTGCTTATGTAATTAAGCACGTGTCTGGCCGTATCAAGCCATGCGGGCGCTGGCGTGGGAGCATCCATCGCCCAAAGGTACGCTTAGGCTTCGCCGTTGCAAAGAGGGCTAGCGGCGCAGCAGTTGTCCGGGCACTTTTCGCCCTTGTTGCCCACTCGGTCCAGGATATCCTTGCCTTCGCCGTCGGCGGCAACGGTCACCAGCGTCATCTTGCCGGTTTCGTCGTAAGCGAAGTAAAAGCGCAGGCCTTTGGCGCCGGCTTGGTTGAGCAACTCGGTGAGCATGGCCTTGCCGAAGAACACGCCCTTATTCTGGGTGGGCTGCTCTTCGCGGAACACGGTCGTCATTTCCACGCCTGCCTCCAGGCTGATGAGGCTGCCTTCGTCGCCGCTGAATCCCATAAAGTTGTTGGTGAATAGGTGAAAGTGGAAAGAGGTCAATGCCCAGTATAGGCGCCCAAATATATGTATCCACCTACATTATTAAGCCAATAATTTTCTGGATTCATCTTGGCAGCCCCTCCGCGTCGGAGCAGCACTAAGATTCTCAACGGTTAAGGCTTACTTCGCGACTTAGCGTCTGCCCTACCATCTGCGCGGGCCCTGCCGACGCCCGTTTCCCTTCCACGCGGAAGGCTTCGATGAGCAGCCCCAGGCACACCAGGAACAGCAGATCGATAACAGCCCCCAGCGGCACTTGCAGGTCGCGGCTGGTAGCCATGGGCATCAGCACGTAACCGGTGATGGAACCGGTCAAGTAGATCATCTGCCCACTGCTGACGTAAAACATGCCTTCGCGCAGCCCGATGCGGCGTTCGGGCATGTGTACCCATCGTTCGAAGTAGAACATGATCAGCACAACCAGCAGGATGGTTTCGGCCGTGTGGGCGTACACGTTCATTTCCCAAATGCCGCTGAGCACCGTGGCGTCGGCCACGGCTATGGCAGTGAAAGCGGCCCCGCCCAGCAGCCAGCGGCGGGGGTGTTGGGCCCCGAGAGCCAGGTAGTAGGCCCAGGCCAGCAGCAGCGTTTCGGCCAGCACGTCGATGTGATACATCGGCCGGTTATTATGCAGCACCTTGCGGCAAAACAGGTTGACGGGGGCCTCCAGGGACCAGAACAAACAATACCACCACACCGCCCGCATGGGGCTCGATAGTCGGTCCCAGCGGCGCCGGCCCATCACCGTGGGCACGATGATGCCGAAACTCCCCACGTAGTTGATGAGCATGTTCCAGTGGTCCAGCCACGGCGGCCATTCGAAACTCATAGTACCAACAACTCAGAAGCAAGTGGTTAGGCCTCGGCGTTGTCGTCTTCCTCGTCGAGGGCGTCGAACACGCGGTCGAGGGTGGCCTCGGCGGTGCGCAGGCGCTGCTTGCAGAAGCGGATCAGTTCGGCGGCGCGCTCGGCGCTGGCGGTCAGGTCGTCCACGTCGACGGATTCGGTTTCGAGGCGGCGCAGCAGCACTTCCAGCTCGGCAATGGCGTCGCGGTAGCTGCGGTCGGCGGCGGGTTGTTGGTCAGGCATGTCAGGCGGTAATCGGAGTCGTTAAGGAATATGCGGAAGCCGCTATCAGAACGGCAGGCGCGGAGCGGCCGGGTTGATAACCTGCACGGGCAAGGGGCCGGCGGGCAGCTGCAGCACGAGCACGGTGCCGGGGGGCGTGGCGGGCGTGAGCGGCTGCAGGCTGTCGGCGTGCAGGTAGCCGCGCCGGGCCAGCGGCACCGGGTCGAGGGCGGCGTGGCGGGTGGTGGCGGCCGAAAGGGCCAGGGCGTGGCGGGCGGTGGCGCGCACGGCCGCCAGCTCCAGCTCGTAGCGCTGGCGCAGCAGGGCCTCGCGGCGGCGCTGGTGCTGGCGCCGGCAGCGCCGCAGCAGCTCGCGGCCGAGGTGGCGCACGTACTGGCGTTGGCGCTCCACGGCTCGGCGGGCGGTGCGCTGCAACTGGTGGCGCTGGGCGGTGAGCTGCCGGGCTTCGCGTTGCAAGGCCTCGCGCGGGGCGTCGGTAGCGCGGCGCAGGCGCTGGCGCAGCACCGTTTGCTCGGCGGCGAGGCGGCCCTGGCTGGCCTGCACCAGCTGCCGGCCCAGGCGCTCCAGCCCGGCGCCGTACTGGGCCAGTTGCTGCAGCATCAGCTCGTGAATGCGCACGCCGTAGCCGTCGAAGGCCGCGTCGAGCCGGGCGAGGCGCTCGACCAGAAAAATGGCCACGGCCGTGGGCGTTTTGAGCGAGGTGTGGGCGGCGAGGTCCACCACGGCTTCGTCGCGGTCGTGGCCGATGCCGGTGAGCACCGGCAGCGGAAACGCCCCCACGGCCGCGGCAAGGCCGAAGTCATCGAAGCACAGCAGGTCGGTGCGGGAGCCGCCGCCGCGGATGATGACCACTGCATCGAAGGCCGTCCGCTCGCGCCGGATCATATCCAGCGCGGCCAACATGCTGGCCGGGGCATCTTGGCCCTGCATCTGAGCCGGGAACAGGGCCACCTCGAAGGCGTAAGGCGCTTCTTCCAGCTGGCGCACGAAGTCCTGCCAGCCCGCCGCCGTGGCCGACGACACCACCGCCAGCCGCTGCGGGGCCAGCGCCAGGGGCAGGCGCTTGTTGCGTTCCAGCAAGTCGCGCTCCTTAAGCTTGGCAATAGTTTCGGCGCGCTGCCGGGCCAGGTCGCCCACGGTATAGGAGGCGTCGAGGGCAATGACGTCGAGGCTGAGGCCGTACTGCTCGTGGAAGCGCACCTGGCAGCGGGCCAGCACCCGCAGGCCGGCGCGCAGTTCCTGCCCGGTTTGCTCCTCAAAATGCGGCCCGAGCACCTCGTAGCGGGTGCGCCAGATGGTGGCCCGCACCTGGGTGCGCACCTCGGCGCCGCCGGGGCCGGCCGCGGGGTCGGTGAGGGTAAGGTAGCAGTGGCCGGCGCCGAAGCGCGGCAAGGTGATTTCGGCAATTTCGGCCGTCACCCAGTAGGCGTCGTCGAAGGCGAGGTGCAGCACGTCGCGCACGCGGCGCAGCAGCTCGGCCAGGGGCACGGGTGCCGGCGGCAGCAGCGGAGTGGCGGTACGGCGGGGACTACGGGGAGGCATGCAACCTGCAAGGTACGGATGAATGCGTGGATGCCGGAATGCACAGCTATGCGTGTGGGCAGATAACAGACAAGCCGCTAACCCGGATTCTCATCCGTAGCCCTGGCCCAGGACCTTACTTCTGCCCTGCTCCGCCTCGCCCTACTACGAGCAAACGTTGTTGCCGCCGGCTGAAATACCGACGCGCAGCCGCCGCGGCCCTGGCGGAAGAACGTGCTGATGGCGGCGCTTCCCCGTTAGTACGAGGCGCGAGCAAGGGCCTTCGGCCGCGCCTCCGAATGACGGGCTTGGCTACTCAGCTGCTGCCCTATTCGCATCCGTACCGCCGTTGCTGCGCAAATCCCATACTCGGCCGTTTCAACCCAGACGCCGGGGCCGCCGTAGGAACCGCAGTTGCCGCTCGAAGCCTCACCTACCATTCTCACCCAAAACACCCGCACATCATGAGTTTCTTTGAAGGCAAGCTCAATTCCCTGGACGACCTGTTCGCCGAACAGCTGAAAGACTTGTACAGCGCCGAAAACCAGTTGGTGAAGGCCCTCCCGATGATGGCCCAGGAAGCCAGCGACCCGCGCCTGCGCGAGGCGTTTCAGATGCACCTGCAGGAAACGCAGGATCAGGTGTCGCGCCTGGAGCAAATCGGCCGCAGCCTGAGCCTGGACCTGGGCGGGCACACCTGCAAGGCCATGCAGGGGCTGGTGGCCGAGGGCAAGGAAACCCTGAGCGAAGACGCCACCCCCGAGGTGAAGGACGCCGCCCTGATTGCCGCCTCGCAGCGCATCGAGCACTACGAAATATCGGGCTACGGCACGGCGCGGCACTTTGCCGAGCGCCTGGGCCACGCCGAAGCGGCGGCGCTGCTCTCGCAAACGCTGCAGGAAGAGCAACTCACTGACACCAAGCTGAATGATTTAGCCAAAGGCTACATCAACCAGCGCGCTATGTAACGCCGTATACTGCCCGGCGCACGGCCGGGCCGCCCTTTCTCCAAAAAAAGCCTGCAACGCGCAGGCTTTTTTTGGGTCTACTGGACTTGTCCGTGAACTGGCCGGGTGTTTGCGCGCCCGGCAACTTTCCGCCGGGTTTCGGCTGTTGTGCCTGGTCGGCCCGGCAGCAAGCCCGGCCGTTCTGCTTTTCTATACCTCTTGTCATGCCCCAAACCGAGCCGTTAACCGACTCCCCAAACGTTCACCACGAAACCAGCGGCCCCGAAGAACCCCGCTCCGGCGGCGCGTGGCGCTGGTGGCTGCTGGCCGCCGCGGTGGTGGCGGTGCTGGCCTTCGTCAAAATCAAGTACTTCCCCTCGCAGTCGGCCGAAGGCGGCAAGGGCGGCGGCAAAGGAGCCGCGGGCGGCGGGCCGGTGCCCGTGCAGGTGTACGTGGTTAAGCCCACCAAGCTCACCGACGCCGTGGCCGCCACCGGCTCGGTGCTGGCCGACGAGCAGGTGACCGTGCGCAGCGAAATCAACGGGCGCATCACCAGCCTGAACTTCCAGGAAGGCCAGCCGGTGCGCAAGGGCCAGCTGCTGCTGACCATCAACGCCGACGAAATCCAAGCCCAGCTGCAGAAGCTGCGCTACAACATCAAGCTCTACGCCGACCAGGAAAAGCGCCAGCGCACCCTGCTCGAAAAAGAGTACATCAGCGCCCAGGAGTACGAACAGTCGAACAATGCTCTGCTCACGGCCCAGGCCGATTTGCGCCTCCTGCAGGCCCAGCTGGCCAAAGCTTACGTGCGGGCCCCGTTCAACGGCGTGGTGGGGCTGCGCTCGGTGTCGGTGGGCGCCTACGTATCGCCGAACTCGCCCATCACCACCGTGTCGCGGGTGTCGCCGGTGAAGGTAGACTTCGCCGTACCGGGCCGCTACGCCTCGGCCGTGAAAGTGGGCGACCAGGTGCAGGTGCTCGACGAAGCCTCGAACAAGAAGTACACCGCCAAGGTCTACGCCATCAACCCGCAGATCGACCCGACCTCGCGCACGCTCTCGGTGCGGGCCATCTACCCCAACAGCCAACAGGAGCTGCGCCCCGGCGCCTTCGTGCGGGTGAACCTGCAGATCGGGCAGGTCGACGAGGCCATTCAGATTCCGACCGAGTCGGTGTCGCCGGAAGCCTCGGGCTACATCGTGTACAAAGTAGTGAAGGGCAAGGCCGAGCGGCAGCCGGTCAAGATTGGGATTCGCTCGGAAAGCCTGATTCAAATTACCGACGGCTTGGCCCAGGGCGACACGATTCTGCGCACCGGCATCCTGCAAGTGAAGCCCGGCGACAAGGTGAAGATTCAGAAAAGCAACCCCTAACGGCCGCTTCTTCCTTGCTGTTCGCCCCCGAAACGCCCCCGTTGATGAACGTCCCCGCTCCTATTACCGTTAGCGAAGTCCTCTTCCGCCCCGCCGCAGCCGCCGACGCGGAGGCGCTGGCCGGGTTGATTGGCTCTATCGGCTACCCCACCGAGGCCGCCGTGCTGCGCCGGCGCTTGGCCCACCTCACGGCCGCCGGCGACCAAGTGCTGGTGGCGGATTTGCAAGGCCGGGTGGTGGGCTACGCGCATTTGCACCAGATGCCCTTCCTGCACCGCGCCCCTGACGGCCGCGTGGTGACGCTGGCCGTGGCCGAAGAGCTGCGCAGCCAGGGCCTGGGCCGGCGCCTGCTGCAGGAGGCCGAGCGGGTGCTGCGCGAGTGGGGCTGCGGGCGCGTGGAAATCACCAGCGGCTTCTCGCGCGAGGCGGCGCACCGCTTTTACCTGCGCGAGGGCTACCAGGAACAGTCCAAGCGCTTCGTGAAGCTGCTCGGCGGCTGATGTTTCGGCCGCCCTTCCCTTGCCGAAGTATCTCCGGCCGCCTCGTTTTTCCCAATAGAACCTACCGCAGTTTGCTGCTATGAGTATATCCTCCACCAGTATCGACCGGCCCGTACTGGCCATCGTGATGAGCGTGGTCATCGTGCTCTTCGGCGTGATTGGCTACCGCTACCTCTCGGTGCGCGAGTACCCCAGCGTCGATCCGCCCATCATCACCGTGAGCGGCTCCTACACCGGCGCCTCGGCCGACGTGATTCAGTCGCAGGTGACCGAGCCGCTGGAAGAAGGCATCAACGGCATTGCCGGCATCAAAAACCTCACGTCCACCTCGCGCGACGGCCGCTCCAACATCACCGTGGAGTTTGACCTCGAAGCCGACCTGGAAACGGCCGCCAACGACGTGCGCGACAAGGTGTCGAGCGTGCAGGGCCGCCTGCCCCGCGACATGGACCCGCCCACCGTCACCAAGGCCAACGCCGACTCGCAGCCCATCATGATGGTGTACCTCAGCTCCGACAAGCGCAGCCTGCTGGAGCTGACCGACTACGCCGTGAACGTGCTCAAGGAGCGGATTCAGACCATCCCGGGTGTGTCGGAAGTGCGCGTGTTCGGGGAGCGGCGTTACTCCATGCGCCTCTGGCTCGACCCGGTGAAGCTTACCGCCCTGCGCGTGTCGCCGACGGAGGTGCAGCAGGCGCTGACGCGCGAAAACGTGGAGCTGCCCTCCGGCTCGGTGCAGGGCAGCAGCACCCAGCTCACGCTGCGCACCATGGGCCGCCTGAGCACCGAGGCCGACTTCAACAACCTCATCTTGCGCCGCGACTCCACCTCGCTGATTCGCCTCAGCGACGTGGGCTACGCCGAGCTGTACCCCGAAAACGACCAGACCCTGTTTCGCGTCAACGGCGTGCCGCAGGTGGGCGTGGCCGTGATTCCGCAGCCGGGCTCGAACCAGATTGAAATTGCCGACGCGTTCAACAAGCGCCTGACGCAGCTGCGTACCGACTTGCCAAAGGACCTGAAAATCCAGCCGGGCTTCGACAATTCGCAGTTCGTGCGCAAGTCCTTGAATGAGGTGAAGCACACCATCTTCGAGGCCTTCGTGCTCGTGGTGGTCATCATCTTCCTCTTCCTGCGCGACTGGCGCAGCACCATCATCCCGATGGTGGCCATTCCGGTGTCCTTGGTGGGTATTTTCTTCGTGATGTACCTGCTGAACTTCTCGGTGAACGTGCTCACCACCCTGGCCATCGTGCTGGCCATTGGTCTGGTAGTCGACGACGCCATTGTGGTGCTCGAAAACATTTACTCGCGCATCGAGGCGGGCGAAGAACCCATGGAAGCGGCCCACAAGGGCTCCAACGAAATCTTCTTCGCCATCATTTCCACCACGGTGGTGCTGGCGGCGGTATTCTTGCCGGTGGTATTTCTCTCGGGCATCACCGGCCGCCTGTTCCGCGAGTTTGGCATCGTGGTGGCCGGCTCGGTGCTGATTTCGGCCTTCGTGTCGCTGACCCTGACGCCGATGATGTCGTCGCGGCTGCTTAAGCGCAGCGAGACGCACAACTGGTTTTACCGCAAAACCGAGCCCTTCTTCGAGAAGCTCACCAACGGCTACAAGCACAGCCTGGAAAGCTTCCTGGCGAACCGCATCTGGGCCTGGCTGATGGTGGCGGCCACCATTGGCGGCATCGCGTTTTTCATCAAGGCCATTCCCTCGGAGCTGGCCCCGATTGAGGACCGCTCGCGCGTGAACATCAGCGCCACAGCCCCGGAAGGCTCCTCGTTCGAATTCATGGACGCATACATGAGCCAGATGCAGCAGGCGGCCATGGACTCGGCCGGCGCGAACATGAGCAGCACCTACGCCGTGACCTCGCCGGGCTCGGGCTCGGGCGCCAACTCCGGCATTGCCCGCGTGCTGCTGGTGGATCCGGACGCGCGGAAAATGACCCAGCAGCAACTCGCCGACAAGCTTAGCGGCATGGTGAAGAAGTTCTCCGCGGCCCGCGCCTCGGTGTCGCAGGACCAGAGTATTGGCGGCGGCGGCGGGGGTGGCGGCGGGGGCGGTGGCCTGCCGGTGCAGTTCGTGGTGCAAAACCAGGACTTCGAGAAGCTGCGCGAAATCGTGCCCAAGTTTCTGGCCGCGGCCCAGGCCGACCCGACCTTTCAGTTCGCCGACGTGAACCTGAAGTTCAACAAGCCCGAGCTGCGCATCATCATCGACCGGGAAAAAGCACAGTCGCTGGGTGTGTCGGTGCAGGACATTTCGCAGACCCTGCAGGCCGGCCTCTCGGGCCAACGCTACGGCTACTTCCTGCGGGAGGGCAAGCAGTACCAGATCATCGGGCAGGTGGCCCGCGAGGACCGCAACCAGCCCCTGGACGTGCGCCTGCTCTCGGTGAAAAACAACCGCGGCGAGCAAGTGCAGCTCGATAACGTGGTGCGCCTGGTGGAAAGCAGCACCCCGCCGCAGCTCTACCGCTTCAACCGCTACAACGCGGCCACGTTCTCGGCTTCCCTGGCCAAGGGCAAGACCGTGGGCGACGGTATTGCCGCCATGCAGGCCATTGCCGACAAGCTGCTCGACGACACGTACTCCACCGAGCTGGCCGGCACCTCCCGCGACTTCCAGGAAAGCTCCTCCTCGCTGGTGTTTGCCTTCGGCCTGGCGCTGCTGCTGATTTACCTCACGCTGGCGGCGCAGTTCGAGAGCTTTAAGGACCCGGCCATCATCATGGTGACGGTGCCGCTGGCCCTGGCCGGGGCGCTGCTGAGCCTGTGGTACTTCAACCAGACGCTCAACATCTTCTCGCAGATTGGCATCATCATGCTCATCGGCCTGGTGACCAAAAATGGCATCCTCATCGTGGAGTTTGCCAACCAGCGGGCCGAGCAGGGCGTGCATTACCTCGAAGCGCTGGTAGAAGCCGCTGCCACCCGCTTCCGCCCCATTCTGATGACCTCGCTGTGCGCCATTCTCGGCATCATGCCCATTGCCATTGCCACCGGCGCCGGCGCCCTGAGCCGCCGCGCCATGGGCATCGGCGTGGTGGGCGGCCTGGTGTTTGCCACCGGCCTGACGCTCTACATCGTACCGGTGATGTACTCGTACTTCGCCACGGCCAAGAAAAAGCACGCCAAGCCCGCGCCCAGCGAGGATACCAGCAAGCACGCCGAGCCGGCCGAACCGGCTTTGGCGCACTAACCAGTCGAAAGCTTCGCTGCTCCGTTGAGGGGCGGGGCTTTCCAGTCACCTTTTAGCTTCGATTTCGCAAGCTTCCCCGAATGCGTTTCCCCACACACATAGCCCCGTTCCGCTCCCTCCTACCGGCCGTGGCGCTGCTGCTGCCCCTGGCCGCCGCTGCCCAGCAGCCCGGCAAGGCCCCCGCCAAGGCGCCCAACCCCGGCAGCCAGCTGGCCCAGCCGCAGACGGTGGCGCCCGGCACGCCCCTGTCGCTGGAAGAAGCCATCCGCCTCGGGCTCGAAAACAATTACGGCATCCGTATTGCGCGCCGCGACGAGGAAATCGTGCGCAACAACGTGACGCGCGGCAACGCTGGGCAGCTGCCCACCGTCAGCGGCAACCTCTCGCGCACGTTCAACATCAACTACTCGCGCCAGCAGCTCAACAACACCGAGCCGCGCCTCGTCAGCGGCGGCAAGGCCAACGCCCTGGGCGTGGGATTGGGCCTGAACTGGACCATTTTCGACGGGCTGGGCATGTTCATCGCCTACGACCGGCTGCGCACCCTCGACCAGCAGCAGCAGCAGGTCACGCGCGCCACCGTGGAGCAGGCCGTGGCCGACATCACCGACGCCTACTACACCGTGGTGCGCGAGCGGGGCAAGATCCGGGCGTTTGAGGAGGCGCTGAAAGTCGGGCAGGCACGCATCGACCTGACGCAGGCGCAGGTGGACGTGGGCGTGACGGCCAAGGTGGAGCTGCTCACGGCCCAGGTGGACTACAACGCCGACCGCGCCCTGCTCATTCAGCAGCAGGAAGCCCTGGCCACGGCCAAAACCAACCTCAACAACCTGCTCGGTCGCGCGCCGAGCACCGACATGAACCCGGCCGACTCCATCGTGGTGAACCGGGCGCTAAACAAGGAACAGGTAGTAGCCGGCATCGTGGAGCGCAACCCGGTGCTGCAGCAGGCCCGCTTGGGCGTGGACGTGGCCACGCTGGAGCGCAAGCAGGTGGCCGCCACGCGCCTGCCCCAGGTGGACGTGGTGGGCGGCTACAACCTGAACCGCAACATCAACAACGCTGCCTTCATCAACACGCCCCAGGGTTCGACCTTGGCCACCAACACCAACCGCGTGTACGGGCCCAACTACGGCGTAGTGGCTTCGGTGCCCATCTTCGACGGCTTCAACCGCCGCCGCCTGGAGCAAAATGCCCGTGTGAACATCGAGCGCAGCAAGCTGCAGCTCGACCAAGCCCAGCTCGACCTCAACACCCAGGCCGAGCAGGCCTTTTTGCAGTACCAAAACCGCCTGCAGCTGCTGGACTTGGAAGAAAGCAACATTCAGCTGGCCCGCCAGAACGTGGCCATCACGCTGGAGCGCTACCGCCTGGGACTGCTCAACCAACTCTCGCTACGCGAAGCTCAGCGCAACCTGCTCGACGCCGAAAACCGCCTGCTCGACGCCCGCTTCTTGGCCAAGCAGGCCGAAGTGGTGCTGCGCCAGCTCAGCGGCGACTTGGTGCAGCAACCGCCGGGCGCGCCGAAATAAGTTGCTTCGCCCCGAAACCCCGCCGCCCGCGCTGCCCCAACAGGGGACGACGCGGGCGGCGGGGTTTCGGGGCAGCTGTAGCGGCGGCTTAGTGGTCGATGCGGTTGAGCAGGTGAATCATGTTTTTTAGCTGATCGGTCAGCTGCTTGTCGCGGTGCTCGGCGGTGGCGTAGGCCAGGTAGGCCGAAAAGCTCATTTCCGCCTGCAGCACCGGGCTGTTGGCCACGATAACTTGGTAGTCGCGAAAGTGCTCTTCCAGCATGGTCGTGCGGGCGGTTAGTTCCTGGGCAGTGCTCATCGGTGGAGAATATCAGGAAAGCGAGGAAGGGTGAAAAAACGCGAAGACGGCTCGTTCCAGCTGCTGCGGCTCGCGCATGGGCAGACGCCGCAGCACGGCCGCCGTGTCGTGACTGTCGGCGGCCGTCGAGAGCAGGTAGCTGGCCTCGCCCACCCGCCACAGCGCGTAGAGCTGCGGCCCGTCGGCGGGGCAGTCGCGGTGGCGGTACACGCGCACGTCGTCCATGCGCCAGCTCAGCGGGTCGCCCAGCGGGGGCTGGTAATCGAAGCCGGCGGCCTGGAAATCGGCGCGGGTCATGACCTACTAGCCCGGGGCTAGCGGGTGGCCTCGTGCGGAAAACCGACGGGCTTCCAGCGCTTGGGCGCCGGAATGTCCTCGGCCCGGCCGCCGTGGGTGGTAAAAAACGCGTCGACGGCCCGCTGCAAGCCCGGCAGGTCGTCGATGGCCAGGTCTTGCACCACGTCCTGATGAGCTAGCGGCCAGGGCAGCATGCTCAGGCGCCAGCGCGGAATGCCGAAGGGCAAGGCCAGAAACAAGTGGCTGCCGTCCCGCGCGGCTTGGTCGTGGCGGTACAGCCAGGTATTGAAGAAAGTCGACGTCGGCCGCCCCTGGCCGGAGTCGGTAACGGGGCTGAAACCCAGCGCGTGAAAGGAAGGAGCGGTCATCGGGAGAAGGGAAAAAAGGTGACGTAAAACGAACCGAACAACTCCCGCCGCCCACTCGGACCAGGGCACCACGCAGCCAGCGGCCGCGCGGTGTGGCGTTTAATTGAGCCAAGTCGAGCACACCATGCGGAAGCGGTGCGGCGCAAAGGCGTTGTAGTGCGGGGGCGGGGCCGTCAGGCCGAGCAAATACACCAGGGTGATGCCGCGGTGGGCGTTTTGCACCACGCGCACGGGGTACACGCGGCCTTCTTCGGGCCAGTCGCCGACGTGGCCGGGCGGGCGGCCGCTGGCGTCGAGGCAGCGGGCATAGTCGAGCACGGGGCTAACCAGCAGCGCCGCCGCGAGGGAAAGGTTGGTATCGGGGAGAAACGGCGTCATGGGAATCGGGCTGAAGGGTGGGAAAGCCCGCGGCAGCCAGTGCCGGGAGGAAGCGGCCTAGCGCGGCGGATCGGCCGCGGCGTAGTACAGGGCCAGGCGGCCGGCTATTTCGCCGGGGGCCATTTCCTGCTGCAGCACGTACTGCCCGCCTTCGAGCAGGCGCAGGTACACGGAAGCGGGATTGTCGGGCACCGCCGGCGTGCTGTATACCTCGACCTCGGCCAGCAACGGGGTGCGCAGGTAGGCGTTGAAGTACAGCGAGTGGGCGTCGGTCAGCTGCTGACTGAGGTAGGTGGGATGGTACGGGCTGAGGCTGCGAAACACCAGTTGCGCCCGCTCCTGCAGCCGCCCGGATGCCTCCGGCAGCCACGCCTGTCCGGCCAAGAGCTGCAGCAGGTTGCTGCAGGCGTATTTATAGGACCACTGACTGTTCATACCACATCCAAACGGCCGCTTGGCGGCCACCCACTCAGTCCATAGCCCCGGCGTACTATCACCGGTTCGCAGCTCTTGACCTTGGCCTGTACGCAGTCCCGGCGGCGGCGGCCGGTTTTTACTCGTCCGTAGGAAAATAAATATCCGCCTGCGCCTGCAACCCCGGCGGACGGCCTGCCCCGCGCCCATTGCCTTGCGCGCCGGCGGCGTCGCGGGTTGCGGCGCCCCGTGCCCGCCAACCACGGCTTAGCGACTGCGCGGCGGCCGCTTGCCCGCGCCAATTGCACTCCGCGGGGAAAGATGCACCGGGCGCCGGCGCACTAGGCTGCGTATTTGGATTGGAGCGCCTAACTTGCTGGCTATGCTACCGCCTAGCTGCTCGATTCAATACCGCTCCGACTTGCAGGTGCTCGTGGTGCGCTGGCCCGCCGATGCGCCGCTGCCGCAGCTGCAGGCCGATTTTGAGGCTGTGCTGCACGCAGCGGCTTCGCACCAGGCCCACCGCTGGCTGCTCGACGTGCGCCGCCGCGAAGACCTGGCGCCGGAGCTGGCCCACTGGACTACCCACGACTTCTTTCCGCGGGCTGCCGCGCAGCTGGGCGCTCCGCCCCTGCGCATTGCCACCCTGGCTTCGCCCACCCGCATGTTGGTGTATGAGCGCGACGAATACCAGCGCCGCACCCTGGCCTACGGGCAAGCCGACAGCCGCCCCTACCGCCTGCTGCTGTTCGGCGACGAGGGCGCCGCCATGCAGTGGCTGAACGGCTGAGTCCGGCAAGGTCCACCGGTTGTTCCTTGCCGCTTCCGCGGGCGTTGGCCTTGGAGCCAGCCCCGTTGTTCCGCGTCGGCAATCCGTGCGCAGCCCCGGTCTTGCCGAATCGACCAAGCTTGGAATTCGGGCTGCCCGGCCCCGGCGTGTACTGCGCCGGGCACCACCTTATGCAGCCCGGCGGGGCAGCTTTTTCAGCCACGTGAGCACGGCTTGCCGAAACGCCTCGGGCTCCTCTACGAAGGGCACGTGCCCGGTTTGCATCAGCGCTACCTGCTGGCGCGGAAAGCGAAACAGCTTGTAATGGTTGGCGCCGATGCACAGGTCCCGCTTGCCCGTCATCACCAGCACCGGCGCTTTGATGTCCGGCGTCAGGGCCGTGAAGTCGCGCTGGTAGTCGCTGATGCCCATGGCGTACTGGCCAAACTCGTTGCCGGTGTGCGGGTTGCTTTCGTCGGCTTTGCTGACACTGTCGAAGCCGGCGTCGGTGGTGTACTGCAGCTGGCGCCACACGTTGTGCTCGTTGAAGTGCTGCACCATCAGCCCGAACCGTTCCTGCACGGGCTTGCCTTGGTCGAGGTAGGGCGTGCGGTCGGGCACTTGCACGAAATCAAAGCCGCTTTGAATCATGTCCTGCATGGAGGCCGGCAGGTTCAGCGTGCATTCCACCAGCACCAAGCCGCGCACACGTTCGGGGTGGCGAGCAGCGTATTCGGTGGCAATGGTGCCGCCGAAGCTGTGGGCCATCAGCACCCAGCTTTCCAAGCCGAGCTGCTGGCGGACGTCTTCCAAATCCTGCACCAGGCGGGCCAGGGAGTAGTCGTGGCGGGGGGCGTTCTGGCTACGGCCGCAGCCGCGCTGGTCCAGCCAGATCATCTGCAGCCGGTCGTTGAGCAGGGGGCCGGCCAGCTGCTCCGGCATGCCGCTCCAGGCGCCGGGCCCGCCGTGCACGAACACGCAGGGCACACCCTGCCCGGTGACGGAGGCAAATAGCTGCACGCCGTCGGTTGTTTTAAGGGCGACGGGGCCGTTGGTAAGCTTAGCGGGCCGGGGCGCGGCCAGCAGCGTGAGCGGAAACAGCAGGGCCAGCAGCAGAGCGGCCCGGCGCGGGCGGTGGGCAAGGAAGCGGAACATGGGGATGGAAGTAAGGCAGCAGGCCGCCATCCGGGGCGGCTCCGGGGCGACAGATGCGGGCCGTTTCGGTTCCGTTGCCTGCGTCGAGGCACCGCCCCCCCTCGGCACCAGCAAGGGCTTCACGCCCAGGGTCAACATTTTCGGCCGGCCGGGGCAGCAGAGCGGAACCGGAAGCGCACCCGGGTCCTGCCCCCCCACCCCGGCGGGCGGCAGGGCCTTGGCAGCTGCGCGGGCCGCCGTTACTTTTACCGCTGCTTCCCACCACTATTGCTCCAACCCGCTCCGCACTATGGCCCAACGCTACCCCTCTTTTTACCTGCTGCTGGCCTTTGTGGCCTCCCTGCTAAGCGCCGCCCCGGCCCTGGCCCAAAACGTGGGCATCGGCACCACGGCCCCCGATGCCTCCGCCGCCCTCGACGTCGTGGCCTCCGACAAAGGAGCCCTGCTGCCGCGCGTGGCTAATGCCGCCGCCATTGCCGCGCCCGCCGCCGGCCTCATTGTGTACCAAACGGGCGGCACCCAGCCGGGCTTTTGGTACAACAGCGGCAGCAGCGGCGCCCCGAAGTGGCTGCGCCTGACCGACTCGAACGGCGTGAGTTACGACCCGGCCAGCGGCCTGCAGGTGGGCCCCGGCCCGGTGCAGGCCGCTGTTAACGTACCGCCCGGCTCGACCGGCTCCAGCAGCAACGCCCCGTTTCGCGGCGGTTCTAACTCGGCTCGCACCGAAACTATTTACCCAGCGGCCACGCTGCAAAGCTGGGGGCTACGGGCCGGAGCCATTACCTCGCTGAGCTACTTCATTTCCAGTAAGAACTCCTCCGACACCTACACCAACTTCACCCTGGCCCTGGGCCAGAGCACTGCCACCAACGTGACGGGCACCTTCAGCAGCGGCCTCACCACGGTGTATACCGGCAACGTGACCGTGCCCGCTACCGGGCAGGTGCTGCAGCTGGTGTTCAACGCCGGCACCTTCGTGTGGGACGGCAGCAGCAACCTGGTGGTGCAGTCCTGCTTCGAAAAGGCCACCGCCAGCTCCGACGACTTTGTCTCCGTGGACATTATAAATGACAGCCGCATGTCCAGCGCCGGGAGCAGTGGCCAGTGTGCTGCCACCAGCGGCATCACCAGCTTCTTTCGACCCAAACTGGGGTTTACCCAGCCCGGCACCTCCTACACGCTCACGCCCACGGCGGGCCAAGCCGGCCAGGTGCTGACCCAGCAGGCTGACGGGCGGGTGCTCTTTCAGGACCCGCAGTGGACGCAGGACGGCACCAACCTGTACCCGACCACGTTGACCAGCAAGGTGGGCGTGGGCACCAGAATCCCCGCCTTGGGCCTGGACGTGGCCTCCGGTACGCTGGGGCTGCGAAACACCAACGCCTGGGACCACCTCTACTGGCAGCACGACGGCTCGCTGGCCGTGATGCGGGCCGGCGGGGCCGAATCGGGCCTCTCCCTGCAGGTGGGCAGCGGCGCCGCCGACTCCTATGGCGCCGCCGGCCAGAACTACCGCGAAGGGCTACGCCTGCTCTCCGACGGCCGGGTGGGCCTGGGCACGGGCACGCTCATCACGGGCTACCGCGCCACGGTGGGCACGGCCAGCCCGGCCGAAAACGGCCTGTATGTGGGCCTGAACGGCAGCAGCACGGCCAACTCGCTGAAGCTGGAGCACAATGGCTCCAACCTCGTCGTGCACCCCGCCTCGGCCGGCGGCACCAGCACGGTGCTGGAAAACACGGCCGGCCCGCTGCTGCTCAACGCCAGCACGAGCAACCGGGTGGGCGTGGGCTCGTACGCCCCGGCCGCCCGGCTGGAGGTGCAGGGCGGTGCCAACGCCGACGGCAGCAACGACCCGGTGGCCCTGAGCTTGGCCTGGCGCAACGGCGGCTACCGCCACTTCCTGCGCACCCGCCACGCCCAGGGAACCACCAGCAACGCCCTGGAAGTATACCTGAACACCTCCGGCTCGGCCGATGGCAGCACTCAGCCCGGCACCGGCAACATTCTGGCCCTGAGCGTGCTCACCCAGGACGGCGCCCGCCTAGGCGTGGGCACGGGCACCCCGCGCGGCCCCCTCGACGTGCCTGCTCCCGGCGACACGTACCTGATCAACGACCCGAACGTGGGCGAAGGTCAGTCGGTGTACCTGCCCGGACACTTGTTCCTGGCGCCCTACAACAGCGGTACGCCCGCTGCCTACCTGCAGGCCCGCATTCCGAACCCGACCAGCAGCACTAGCTTGGCGCTAGTGCTGCGCACCACCTACCAGGGCAATTTGCGCGACGCCCTCACGCTAAACCCCGATGGCTCGGCCGTGGTCTACGGCTCCGTGCGGGCCAACGGCGTCACGCTGGTCTCCGACGCGCGCTTCAAGCAGCAGGTGCGCCCGCTCGACGGGGCGCTGGCTTCGGTGCTGCGCTTGCGCGGGGTGCGCTACCAGTGGAACGCGCTGGGCGTGCAGCACGGCGGCACGGCCGGCCAGGAGCAAATCGGCCTGCTGGCCCAAGAAGTAGAGCAGATTTACCCGGAGCTGGTGCACACCGATGCGCAAGGCTACAAGTCGGTGAACTACGCCCAGCTGACGCCTGTGCTACTGGAGGCCCTGCGCGAGCAGCAGCGCCAGATCGAGCAGCTGCGCGGCCGCGCCGCCCAAGCCGACGCCGACCACGCGGCCCTGCTCACGCTGCAGGAGCAGGTGGCCCGGCTGCAGCAGGCCGTGGCCCCGGCTGCGCAGGCTCAGCGCTAGTTCCGGGGCCGCCCAGGCCGTAGTTGCCAAGGACAGCCGCTGGGGTCTGTTATCGGCCAGCCAACGCAAAGGCCCGGTTTCCTTCAGCGGAAGCCGGGCCTTTGCGTTGGCTGGGGCAGTTTAGTTTAGGGCTTGGCCGGGGCGGCGGGCACGGCCGGCGGGGGCGTCAGGGCCCGCAGCTGCTGCAACGCCTCCTGGGTTTCCTTCAGGGTCTTTTTCTCCTTTTCGTCCTCGGCTTGCGGCAGCTTGTTGCCGTTGTCGAAAAAGGCCAGGATGTTGGCCTGTACCGGGGCCGTCACGCTGGCAAATTTGTCTTTCTCCAGCTTGCGCACCCATTCGCCGTAGGTTTCGTCGGCCAAGCCGTATTCGCCCACTTTGGTGGGCTTGCCGGTGTCGAAGTCGAAGTTGGGCAGGGCCGCGGGCGTTACGGCTTGGGCCTGCCGCGTTTCGGTCAGCAGGCGGCAGTAGTCGGTCATTACGTCGCTGAAGCTCTGCTTGAACAGCTTCTGGGCCTCGGGCGTGGGCAGCTTGAAGGCGAACGGCCGTAGCGGCCCGATTTTGGGCAGAATCTTGATGAGCTTGGCCATGACGCGGGCGCCAAACCCGGGCTTGTCGTAGCCGGTGCCGTATTCCCGGCGAAACTTCCGCTCGTTGTGCTGGTAGAGGTAGTCGCGGCGGCGGGCGCGCGGGTCGAGCTTGCGGATGTTGTCGCGCTCGGCGTGCCAAGCGGCGCGGGCGGCGGTAGGAATCAGCTGGCTCACGGCGAAGCGGAAGGTGGCCACGCTCGCGTCGAGGTTCACCACAATCTGCTTGAGCTCCAAGCCGTAGGTTTTCTGAAAGGCCCGCTCCAGCACTGGTTTGCTCACGTGAAACCCGATGAAGTCGTGGTAGGTGTCGGAGCGGTAGCGGCCGGCGGCCAGCTGCACCACGTCGAAGGCAAACTCCAACTGGGTGTGCTGAATGGGCGCCTCGAAGTAGGTGACCGAGGGCCCAAACTTCTGGCCCAGCTCGGGGTACACCGAGGGCATGGCCCGGTTGGTGCCCTCCGAGTGCCCCTTGATATCGGCCACGTAGTGGGCCATGGCGCCGAGGGCAAAGGCGTACTCGTTGCGGTCCTGGGCCTCCGTGAGCAGGTTGCGCACGAAGTCGCCGGAGCGCACGTAGTGGGTCAGGTCGGTGAAGAGCTTGGAGCCAAGCGGGTAGTAGCCCATGTCCTGCACAATGGCTCCGCCGTAGGCGTAGCTTTTGGCTTCAATCCACTGCTCGCGGGTGGCGCCGGGAAAGCGCTGCTCCAGCAGCGGGCGCAGGCAGCGCCGCCAGCAGGTATCGACGTTGGCTTGGTGGGTGAGGACGGAATAGGCGGCGGAGGGCAGTGGGGCGGCGAGCAGCAGCACCAGCAACAGGCGAAGCAACATAGGCGGGACGGGCGGCCGCGGCGGCAACCTCAGCCGCAAACGGCAAACCGCCCCGGCACGTTGCCGTACCACCGGGCAGTACCATTCTCTTCCCCTGCCGATGGCCCCCCGCTCCAAGACCACTCACCTACCGCTCTACATTTCCCTAGGCATCGTGGCCGCGCTGGTGGCCGCCTATTTCGGCTGGCCCGCCTTTCAGCAGCAGGTGCAGGCCGGCTGGGCAGCGTTGCGCAGCGGCGAGCAGCAGCAAGTGGCCGAGTGGGTGGAGCAATTCGGCTTGTGGGGGCCGGTGGTGCTGGTGCTGGCCATGGTGGCCCAGATGTTTTTGTTTGTCATCAACAACGCCCTGCTCATTCTGGTGGCCGTGCTGGCCTACGGGCCGTGGTGGGGCTCCTTGCTGGCCTGGGTGGGCGTGCTCACGGCCAGCTCCCTGGGTTACTGGATCGGGCGCAGCCTGGGCGAGTCGTTTATCATTCGCCTGCTGGGCCAGAAGGCCGAGCACAAAGTTGCCGACTTCGTGACGCGCTACGGCGCCGGGGCGGTGGCCCTGGCCCGGCTCACGCCCATCGTTTCGAACGACGCCATCAGCTTCGTGGCCGGCGTGGCGCGCATGGGCTACTGGAAATTCATCAGCGTGACGGCCGTGGCCATCATGCCGCTGATCGGGTTGCTGGCCTACCTCGGGCAGGACGGGCAGCGGCTCAAAACCGGCCTGCTGTGGGTATCGGGTGTGGGGCTGCTGCTCTTCGGCGCTTACATCTGGTGGGACAAAACGCGCCGCCCGGCCGCCGACGACGCCGGCAGCTGGCGCCCTCGCCGGCCGGAGTACCGCTAGGCTTCCCAAAGCAATGAGCCCAACGGCAGCATCCGCCGTCATTGCGAGCGAAGCGCGGCAATCCTTCCTCCCGTAACACCGCCGCTGCAATACTTGCTACCCGAAAACCAGCCCCGCCCGAAACTGCAAACGTCAGTTTCGGGCGGGGCTGGTTTGAGTGTTTGCCAGTGGGGCCGTAGGGGCGCGAGCGGGAGGATTGCCGCGCTTGCGCAGCTACTCGGGGCCTCATCCTCCGCTTTTAGCGCGCAGGATATGCCCCGCACGCGCTCCGGGCTGTTACGCCTCCTTTATCTCGAATCCTTCTTCTTCGACGGCGGCCACAACCTGCTGGGGCGTGAGCGAGTCGGATTCTACCGTGAGGACTTTTTGGGGTGAGGCCGTGTCGACCTGCCAGTGGCCGGTGCCGGCCAGCTCGTTGAGCACCGGCGTGACGGCGCGCACGCAGTTCTGGCAGTTAATGGTGGTGGTAAAACGCAGGGTTTTCATCGGGAAAGCAACTTAGAAGTGAAGGCCGCCCGCGACGGAGCAGCTGGGGTCGTTATTCTGGTAACGGCAAAACTAGCCGCGCGGTGCCGCCCCGGCCGTACAGGATTCGCGGCGGGCTGTTACAACATTTTTGGCGGCGGCGCGGGCTAAAAGCGCCCAGGTGTGCCAGAGGTCGGGCCGGACGGGCGTACCTTGCAGCCGCTTTCCCGCCGACCGGTAGCCGCGTCGGCTTTTTTGTTCTCTTACCCCGTTTTGCATGCGGCAGAATTGGTGGCGCCCCACCGCGCTGATTGTCCTGGCCGGCTCGCTGAGCGCGCAGGCCCAGACCACTCCCCCACCCAACACCGACACCCAGGCGGCGCAGGCCGCGCCGGTGCCCCCGCAGGCCACCACGCCCGCGTTTGTTCCGCTCAAGGACGGCAAACTCCCGCTCAGCGAGGACGGCAGCCGCTACGTGAAGCTGACACTGCTCAACCAGGCTTGGCTGCACTACAACCAGAGCAACCCCGGGTCGCGCGTCAACGGGCGCAACGAGCCGCACACGCTCGACGCGGCCATCCGGCGCTTCCGCATCCAGTTCTACGGGCAGCTCACCGACCGCGTGTTCATCTACTCGCAAATCGGTATCAATAACTTCGGCTACCTCTCGGAGCGCAAGCAGTTTTTCTTTCTGCACGACGCGGTGGGCGAGTACGCAGTGGCCAAAACCCGCCTGTCGCTCGGCACCGGCCTGGGCGCCTGGAACGGCCTGTCGCGCTTCACGGCTTCGTCTACGGCTTCCATTCTGGGCCTGGATTTGCCGCTGGTGGCCGAAACCACCAACGACGTGAACGACCAGTTCGGGCGCAAGCTGAGCGTGTACGCCAAGGGCAAGCTCGGCAAGCTGGACTACCGCGTGGCCGTGAGTAAGCCGCTCATCGTGGCCCCGAACACGCCGCCGGTGGGCGTAGCCGCGTTTTCCAGCCTGGCGCCGCGGGCCCAATTTCAGGGTTACTTCCAGTGGCAGTTTCTGGATCAGGAAAGCAACCTGACGCCCTACGCGGCGGGCACGTACTTGGGCAAAAAGCGCGTGTTCAACCTCGGCGCGGGCTTTATCATGCAGCCCAAGGCTCTGTGGTACCGCCCCGGCCCGATTGGCGGTTTCGCCACTGGCCCCGACACGGTGCAGGTAGCCCTGAAGCAGTTTGCCGTTGATGCCTACTACGATGCGCCCGTAGGCCCCGCGGACAAGGGGCAGGCCCTGAGCGCCTACGCGGCCTTCTACCACCTCGACTACGGCCCGAATTACACCCGCAACACGGCCCCGCTGAGCCCGACCAACGGCATCGCCCCGGGCACTGCCACGCTCAACAACGGCGGCAACGGCTGGCCGGCCTACGGCACCGGCAACGTGCTCTACGGACAGCTGGGCTACAAATTGCCCGACAACCTGCTGGGCTCAACCACCTTCCTGCCCTATGTAAGCGTGCAGCACGCCCGCTACAAGCGCCTCAACGACCCAATGAACTACGTCGACGTGGGCCTGAACTGGCTGCTGGCGGGCCACACCTCCAAACTCACCGTGGCCTACCAAAACCGGCCCATTTTCACCCCGGACGGCACCGGCCACTACAACCGCACCAGCGACCGAAGTGCCGTGGTGGCCCAGTACCAGGTGTCGTTCAACTAACTGCTCCTTTAGCAGCCGTTCCGAATGCGAAGCGGCCCGTTTCCAGCGTTGGAAACGGGCCGCTTCGCATTCGGGACCGGTGCGCTTACGCGGCCATGCCCGCGCGGCAGGCTTCCTCGCAGCGGCGGCAGGCTTCGGCGCACTGCTGGCAGTGCTCGTGCTGGTGCTGGCCGCACTCCGCGGCGCACAGGCGACAGATTTCGGCGCACTCGCGCAGCAGGTGCGCGGCGTGCTCCGAGCCGCGGGCCACGAGGCGGGCCGTCAGGGCGCAGATGTCGCTGCAGTCGCGGTCGAGCGAGATGCAGCGGGCCATCATGCTTACGTCGTCTTCCTGCAGGCAGGCGGAGGCGCAGTTTTCGCAGGCGGCCACGCAGGCGTTCAGGGCCTGCAGCAGCGGTTGATTGGACTGGTTCATGGGCGTGGGGTTGATGAAGCGGGAGAAAGACGGTCCGCTTCTTTACCCCATTTCAGCCCCGCGGGTTGGTACAAGATGTTCCCACGGCCCGTACAGGATTGCGGCTTAGCTTTTCTTTTCCAGGTCCATTTCGCACACCGGGCACTTGCCGGGCTTGGTGCTCTGGCTGCCCTCGCAGCCCATGGGGCACACGTAGGTGGTGGTGCCGAGGTTGGTTTGGTCGCCGGTGCCACCCTCGGTTTCGGGGCGGGCCACTTCGTCGGTGGGCTGCTGAATTTTGGCCGAATCGGCGGTGGCGGCGGTGGGCGCAGCCGGCGTTTCGGCTTCGTTGGTGGGCTTGCTGTTGCAGGCGGTCAGGAGGCTGGCGGCAACCAGCAGGGCGAAAAGCTTGTTCATATCGGCAGAGACAATGCGGCGGGGCGGTTGATTCCCACGGGGGCAAAGGTACGGCCCGGCGCCTCAGCCCCGCCCCTTGCCCGAATTGCGTACGGCGCCACCCCAAATTCTGCACCTGCGCGCCGTCAGCGCCCAAATCCCGTACGCGGCCGGGCCTGATTTCGTACCGCCGCCGGCCCCGCGCCTGCCGTACTTTGTGATGTCGGCCCCGTGGTCTTTCGCCGCCTCGCCGTCTTCGTTGCCCGACCCCACCGGGCCGGTTTCTCCCTTCGATTATGGAACCGCACACCCTCGCTCCGCCCACCCAAACCGCTACCCTCGACATCGAGGGCATGACCTGCGCCTCCTGCGCCCGCTTCGTGGAAAAAGCCCTGACGCGCACGCCCGGTGTGCAGCGCGCCGTGGTGAACCTGGCCACCGAAAAAGCTACCGTCGACTACGAGCCCGCCCAAATTGACCGCGCCGGCCTCGCGGCGGCCGTCGTCAACGCCGGCTACGCGGTGGCCGCTCCGCCCGCGCCCACCCAGTCGGCCGCCGAGCGCACGGCCGAACTGGACGCGCAGAAAGCCGCCGCCTACGCCCGCCTCAAGCGCCGCTTTCAGGTGGCGCTGGGCCTCACGCTCGTCATCATGCCCGCTTCCATGCTGCTGATGCTGCCCGCGGCGATGCAGCGCGTGCCGATGGCGGCGGCCAACTACGTCTTGCTGCTGCTTACCTCGCCGGTGCTGCTCTACAGCGGCCGGGAGTTTTACACCTCGGCCTGGAACGCCTTCCGCCACCGCGCCGCCAACATGGACACCCTGGTGGCCGTAGGCACCGGCGCGGCCTTTCTCTACAGCCTTGCCGCCACGGTGGCCCCGGGGCTGTTTGCTGCCCGCGGCCTCACCGCCGAAGTGTACTACGACACCACGGCCACCATCATCACGCTCATCCTGCTGGGCAAAGTGCTCGAGCAGCGCGCTAAGACGCGCACCTCGGCCGCCATCCGCCAGCTCATCGGCCTGCAGGCCCGCACCGCCCGCCTGCTCCGCCCCGACGGCTCGGCAACCGACGTGCCTATCGAGCAGGTGCAGCCCGGCGACGTGGTGCTGGTGCGCCCGGGCGAGAAAATTGCCACCGACGGTGTGGTGCTCGACGGCCATTCCGCCGTCGACGAGAGCATGCTCACGGGCGAGAGTCTGCCGGTGGAAAAGCAGGCCGGCGCGCCGGTGTACGGCGCCACGCTCAACAAAACCGGCGCCTTCCGCTTCCGCGTCACGCAGGTGGGCGCCGACACCATGCTGGCCCACATCATCCGCTTGGTGGAGGACGCGCAGGGCTCCCGCGCCCCTGTGCAGCGCCTCGCCGACCGCGTCAGCGCCATTTTTGTGCCCACGGTGGTCGTCATTGCCCTGCTCACCTTCGTGCTCTGGTTTGACCTCGCCCCCGAGGGCACGCGCCTGCCGTTGGCCCTGACCAACTTCGTGGCCGTGCTCATCATTGCCTGCCCCTGCGCGCTGGGCTTGGCCACGCCCACGGCCATTATGGTGGGCACCGGCAAGGGCGCCGAGTACGGCGTACTGGTGCGCAACGCCGAAGCCCTGGAAAAAGCCCACCAGGTCACCACCGTACTGCTCGACAAAACCGGCACCCTCACCCGCGGCGAGCCGGCCGTAACGGCCTTTGTGCCGGCGCCGGACGTGGCGGATGCCGCCGCGCTGCTGGCCCAATTGGCGGCCGTGGAACGGCAATCCGAGCACCCGCTGGCGGCAGCGGTGGTGCGCTACGCCGCAGCCCAGGTCGGTGCGCCCGCCCTTCCCGCCGTAACCGAGTTTCGGGCCTACGAGGGCCGCGGGGCCGGCGCTACCGTCAGCGGGGCGCGCGTGCTCATCGGCAACCGGCGCCTGCTGCAGGAGCACGGCATCGAGCTGGGCCCAGCGCTGAGCAACCACGCCGAAGCGCTGCTGGCCGAAGCCAACACGCTGCTCTACGCCGCCGCCGACGGGCGGGCCGTGGCGCTGCTGGCCGTGGCCGATACGCTGCGCGAGTCGTCGGCGGAGGCGGTGCGGCGGCTGCAGCAGCTGGGCCTGGAGGTGGTCATGCTCACCGGCGACAACCAGCCCACGGCCGCCCGCGTGGCCGCGCAGGTCGGCATCCGGCGCTATTACGCCGAGGTGCTGCCCCAGGACAAGGCCGGCAAAGTGCAGGAGCTGCAGGCTGAAGGCCGGGTGGTGGCCATGGTCGGCGACGGTATCAACGACGCGCCCGCGCTGGCCCAGGCCGACCTGGGCCTGGCCATCGGCTCGGGCACCGACGTGGCCATGGAAGCGGCCGGCATCACCCTCATGCGTTCCGATTTGCAGGGCGTGGTCACGGCCATCGAGTTGTCGCGCCGCACCCTGGGCGTTATCCGACAAAACCTGTTTTTCGCCTTCGTCTACAACACCCTGGGCATTCCGGTGGCGGCGGGCCTGCTCTACCCCTTCTTCGGCCTCACCCTCTCGCCCATGCTGGCAGCGGCGGCCATGGCCCTCAGTTCGGTCTCGGTGCTCACCAATTCGCTGCGCCTGCGCCGCTTCCGGCCGCGCTAACGCCCGGCGCCGTTGTCTCCTTTCGCTCACCAACCACGCGAACCAAGCCTTCGCGCTGTTCTATGGACCTTGCCGAAATCTTCGTTACCGCCGGCGGACTGGCCCTGGCCGGGCTGGTCGTCTGGTATTTCTTCTTTGCTGCCCCCGAAGCTGCCGTCAGCGCCGTGTCCGCAGCGGGCGGCGTGCAGGAGGTGGCCGTGACGGTGAAGGGCGGCTACTCGCCGGCCGTCATCGAAGTACAGCACGGCCGGCCGGTGCAACTCAGCTTCTACCGCGACGAAGACGCCGACTGTTCCGAGGAGGTCGTGTTCCCCGATTTCAATCTGCGCCGCGCGCTACCCGCTTTCCAGACCACGCTCATCGAGCTGCTGCCCCAGCAGCCCGGCCGCTTCGAGTTTACCTGCGGCATGGGCATGCTGCGCGGCAGCCTGGTGGTGAAATAGGAAGCTTGCTTCGAGGGAAAAGGCGCGGGACGGCAATAGCTACGACCGCGGCACTACTGGTCATTGCGAGCGAAGCGAAGCAATCCTTCCTCGTAATAGCACCGCCGACGCAATCCTTGCTAAAAACGCCACCGCCCGAAACCAGCAACTCTGGTTTCGGGCGGTGGCGTTTTTAGCAAGTAGTTATTGCACCGATTCTGCCGCGGAAGGATTGCTTCGTCGTGCCTGCTCGCAATGACCAGTGGTGCCGTCGTTGTTGATGTCGGGTGCGGCCTGAAGAGGTTGGTAACAAAGGCTGCTACGCCTTTTTCTTCCACTTGATGGTGCAGCCGATGGCTTTGGTCGAGCTGGTCTGCACGGCTTGGCCGGCCAGCAGCTGGCCCATGGCATCTTCCACGTAGCGCTGGGTAGCGGCTTTGGCGTCCTCCGTGTTGTTGTCGATGGCACCGATGTAGGCCACTTTGAAGTCTTGGCCGGTGCGCTGCAGCACGTACACGTGCGGGGTGCGAGTGGCGCCGAAGGTGCGGGCCACGTCCTGCGTTTCGTCCATCAGGTACGGGAAGGCGTAGTGCTTGTCCTTGGCGCGCTTCTGCATGTCGGCGTAGGAGTCGCCGGGGGCCACCTGCGGGTCGTTGGGGTTGATGGCCAGCACCGGGTAGCCTTTGGCGGCGTACTTCTGGTTCAGGGCAATGACGCGGTCCTCGTAGGCCCTGGCGTAGGGGCAGGTGTTGCAGGTAAACACCACGATGTAACCCTTCACGGCCGCGTTGCCGCCCAACGACACCAGCTTGCCGTCGACGTTCTTGAGCTTGAAGTCCGCGACTTTGTCGCCAACCTGGTAGCCGCCCTCGGCCGGGGCGAAACGGAACGCGGTGCCGACGGTGAGGACCACGGCCAGCAGCGCAAACAAAACAGACAGGGACTTTTTCATGCGTTGCGAGAGAAAAAGGTGAACATCGAAAACTCTACGGGGCCTGGGCGGCCAGCACGGCTTTTTCCAGCTCGGCCAGGGTGAGCGGCTGCTCGAAGCGTTGCCGCCGCTGCCGGGCGTTGTTGAGCACCAGCGTAAAGGGCAAGGCCCCCGACCACTGCCGGTCAATGCCGTCAATGTACGCGTTTTGGTCCGCCTCATTCAGCAGCCATACCCGCGACTTCAGCCCTTGTTTTTGCACGAACGGCCGCACTTTGGCGTCAAGCTTGGACGGAAAATCCAGGCTCACCAGCAGCACCTGCACCTTCTGGCGGGCGTACTTGGCGCGCAGCTGCTCGAAGTGCGGCAGCTCCTCGATGCAGGGCTTGCACCAAGTGGCCCAGAAGTTCACCACGTAGGTGGTGTCGGTGGGGCGTTGCAATAGTTGCTGCAGGGCGGGCAGCTTCACCACGCGCACCTGCTGGGCGCGGGCGGCGGGGGCCGCGGCCAGCAGCAAAAGCACCAAGGGCCGGACGAGCTTGATCATACGGGACAAACCGGCGCGGGCCGGCAGGGTTCGTTGCGCTACTGACACCGCCGGCCGCGCCGGGGCTGCAAGCGGCCTCACTCACCGAGCCACCAGCGCCGCCGGGGCTTGGCGCGGGTGCGCAGCTTGTACTTCTCCACCGCGTGCCGCTCGATGTGGGCCAGGGCCTCGTCCACCGAGTCGGTGTAGGTCAGCAGGTTCAGGTCGCGGGCCGAAATGGTGTGGTGCTGGGCCATTTGCTCGAGCAGTGCGGCCAGCGGCGCCCAGTACTCCCGGCCCACAACCACCACCGGGAAGTCCTGGATTTTGCCGGTCTGAATCAGCGTCAGCGCCTCGAAGAATTCGTCCATGGTGCCGATGCCGCCGGGCATGATGACGAAGGCGTAGGAGTACTTGACCAGCAGCACCTTGCGCACGAAAAAGTAACGACAGGTCAGCCACTTGTCGAGGTAGGGGTTGGGCGCCTGCTCCTGGGGCAGCAGGATGTTCAGACCCACCGACAAGCCGCCGGCTTCGCGGGCGCCGCGGTTGGCGGCTTCCATCAGGCCCGGCCCGCCGCCCGTCAGGATGGTGAAGCCCAGCCGGCTCAGCCCCGCGCCCAGGGCCCGGGCCTGCTCGTAGAAGGGCGTGCCCGCCGCCACCCGCGCCGAGCCAAACACCGACACGCACGGCCCGACGAAGTGCAGGGTGCGGATGCCGCGGAAAAACTCCCAGAGCACCAGCAGCAGAAACTTCAGCTCGTTGGTGCGCGCCCGGGGACCTTCCAGAAACCGGCGTTCCTGCTGGCGCGCCGCGGCCGTGGCCTGCGCAGTCGGGGTTGAGGCGTCGGAATCGTTCATGGCGGGGCGGGGCTCGGCGGCAAGCTACAACACGAAACCGGCGCCCCGCAGGAGGCGCCGGCATCTTACCCGCCCTGCTGGTCGGCGTTTAGGCCTGGCCCAGCTGCTGCTTTAGCTGTAGTACTTGGTGCTCCAGGTCCAAGGTCCGGAACGTCACTTTGGCTTCCAGGTCGGCGTAGGCACGCTCAATGCGCTCCTGCAGTGCTTTTTGCTCGGTGATGTCGGTGCAGGTGCCAAACCACTGCACGATCTGGCCTTGCTCGTCGCGAATGGGCTTGGCCAGTCCCAAAAACCAGCGGTACTGCCCGTCGCGCCCCTTGAAGCGGTACTCGATTTCGTAGTCGTCGCCGGTGGCCAGCGAGTGGCTCCACACCTGCCGGGCGCGGGCCTGGTCGTCGGGGTGCAGCAGGTTGTTCCACATTTCGGTGCCCTGGCTCTGCTCCACGGTGTAGCCCGTGTAATCGATCCAGCGCTGGTTGAAGAAGATGTGGTAGCCGGCCGGGTCGGTGAGCCACACCATCTGCGGAATCTGCTCCACCACGAAGCGGTACTCGTCGTCGCGGCGCTTGGCCTGGCTGATGTCGCTGATGGTGCCCACGAAGCGCACGGCCTGGGTGCGCGTCTCGTCGAAGTAGGCGCGGCCGGTGGCGCGCAGCCAGCGCACCAGCCCGTCGGGCGCCACGGTGCGGTACTCGATGTCGTACTCGCCCGAGCCGCGCGGATCCAACGCCTGCTGCACCACCGCGTCGGTGTGGGCGCGGTCGTCGGGGTGCAGGCCGGCCAGGAAACGCGCGTAATCCACGGGTTCGGTCGGGGGCAGGCCGAACAGCTCCTTGCAGCGGGCCGACCACTGCAGTTCGCCGCTGATGGGGTTAAAATCCCAGGTTCCGACGCCCGCCGCCTCGACGGCGGCCTGCAATCGGTCGTAGCTCATGGTTGGGGAAGCGTCGGGGTGTAGCATCGGGATACGCTCGGCTCGGAAGCGGCTCAGGGTTGGGTGAGCAGCACTTCCATGCCCGAAAGAAAGTAGAGGTTAAGCTGGCTGGTGAGGCCGTCGGCCGACCGGCGCAAGCGGGTAACCAAGGCGCGGGTGCGCTCCTCGGCCAGCTGGATGTCCAAATAAGGGCGCTGCAGCAGCGCGTCGCGCTGCACCGACCACTGCCCGTCTTGGGTTAACGCACCGGGCGTCTGCACCTGCAAATGCCCGGGTTCCAACCGCAATTGGGTGGCTTGGGCCAGCGCACTGCTGGGGTCGGTTTGGTTGAGCACCCGGTCGGTTACGTGCCACGCACCAGTCAGGAAATCATCCGGCAGTTGTTGCAGGTTGACGTCGAAGAGCAGATCAGACATGCGTGGGCGGTAGACGGCGAGACAATGGAGTTGGCAAAGATACCCCAATACGACATATAAAGTTTCAATACCCGGTGCATTAACTACGTATATATACTTACAAGCACCAAAAACTACGTAGCACTATGACTATATTGGTGTCCTAGGCGTCATTACGGAGCTGGTGCCGACCTTTGCGGCACACTGCTCCGACTACCAGCCATGCCTATTGCCTTTCCCCGCCTGGCCGCTCTTGGCCTGCCGCTACTGCTGCTCAGCGCTTGCGGTAACGACGACCCCACGCCAACTTCCCCGCCCTTAAGCGAACATCTGACCCTGGGCAACCCCAGCGGCACTACCGCCGAAGCGGGCAACACCCGCAACTACCTGCTCGATAAGCCGCAGTACGCGCTCAGCTACCACCGCGACCGGGGCATTCCGAACTGGGTATCGTGGCACCTGAGCGCCGACTGGCTGGGCGCCGCATCCCGGCAGGACGACTTCCGCGCCGATGCCAGCCTGCCCGCCGGCTGGTACCAGCCCACGGCCAGCAGCTACCAGGGCTCGGGCTTTGACCGCGGCCACCACTGCCCCTCGGCGGACCGCACCAAGTCCGTAGCCGACAACTCGGCCACCTTTCTGATGAGCAACATGGCCCCGCAGGCGCCCAACAACAACCAGCGCACCTGGGCCGCCCTGGAGGACTACTGCCGCACGCTCGTCGGGCAGGGCAACGAGTTGTACATCGTCTGCGGCTCCTACGGCACCGGCGGCACCGGTAGCAACGGCCCGGCCAGCAGCACTGACCAAGGCCGCGTAACGGTGCCGGCCCGCTTCTGGAAAGTGGTGGTGGTGCTGCCCGTTGGCAACAACGACGCCGCCCGCGTGGACGCCAATACCCGCGTCATTGCCGTCGATACGCCCAACGACAACGCCATCGGCAGCGCCTGGGGCCCCTACCGCACCACCGTCGACGCCATCGAAACGGCGACCGGGCTGGACCTGCTTTCGGCGGTGAAGGCCAGCGTGCAGACCGCCGTGGAGGCCCGCACCGACACCGGCCCGACGAGCTAGCGCACCGGCAGCGGCCGCACTTCGCCCGTGAGCTTGTCGATTTCGAAGGCCGCACGGTTGGGCATGCGCTTGGCCCAGTCGGTGCGCGGCACCAGCGCCTGCCACAGCGCGTCGACTTCCACCAAGCGCGCCGAATCCACGACGTACAAGTTGGCCTGGGGCTGCTGGCGCAGGTAACGAGCCAGCGCAGCACGGGCATCGGCCTCTGTGGCGGCGCTGGCCGTGGTGGGCGCGGGGGCGTTTTGTACCACCGGCGGCTGGTCGGCAGCAGTTCGGGTTTGACAGCTGGCCAGCAGGCAGCACGCTGCCACGGGCAGGATCAGAAAGTAGTTCATCAGCGAGAAGAATTGGGAGAAGGCCGGTTTGTTTAGCGCCGCAACGCCCCAGCGGGTTGGCGGGGCAGGCTTACCGGCGGCAAGTTACCGAGTCGGCCCACGCCCTACCCCGCACAAGCCCCCGCTATTCTTGCCTGGAAGGTCTGGCCTACCGCAGCCCAGATTGGGCACTCGTTAGCTTGTGCGCCTTACATATCCAGCCATTGCTTGAAGGCGTTGGCGCGGCTGCTGCTCACTATCTGCTCGGCCGCCGAAGCGGGCTTCAGCACCAACGACAGGCGCCCTTTGAAGTAAGGGCGTACCTCCTGCACCGCGGCGATATGAACGATTAGCTGACGGTTGGCCCGGAAGAATTGCTTGGCGTCCAGCTCCTGCTCTAATTGGTCGAGGGTAAGGTTGATGATGAAGCGCGGGCCGGCGTGCGTGACCAAAAAAACCACGCCTTCTTCGGCGTAGAAGTATGCCACATCGTCCACCGCCACCGCCTTCATGGCTTGTCCGTGTTTGACCATGAAGCGCGTTCGAGTCGCCGGGCTGGCAGTCGACTGCACGAGCTGCCGCAGGTTGCCCAAGCCCTGGGCCAGGTGCTGCTGCTGCAGGGCTTCGTGCTTTTTCAGGGCCTGGGCCACATCCTCCGCCGCAATGGGCTTGAGCAGGTAATCGATGCTGTTGACCCGAAAGGCTTCGATGGCGTACTGGTTGTAGGCCGTGGTGAAAATCACCGGGCACGTCACCTCCACCTGCCGAAAAATGGCGAAGCTGTTGCCGTCGGCGAGGTGTATGTCGCAGAAAAGCAGGTCGGGCGACTGGTGCAGCCGCAGCCACTCCACGGCTTCTTCCACCGACTCTACGGTCGCGACAATGTGCGCCTGCGGCCGCAGGCGGCGGATGATGCCGGCCAGGGCTTCGGCGGCCAGCTGTTCGTCTTCGATCAGGAGTACGTTCATGCGTCGGGAGCAGCGGGCAGCAGGGGCAGCCGCACGGTAAAAGTGTCGTCGGTGGCCAGCACGGTCACGGGCCGGTCGGTCAGGTGCTGGTAACGCCGCACCACGTTCGGCAGGCCGTGGCCGGTGCCGGGTTCCGGCTCCAGCCGGAGCTGGCGGTTGTTTTCGACCACCAGCCAGTCATCTGCCACGAAGAGCCGCACCCGCAAGGGCTGACTTTTCGTGGCGCGGTTGTGCTTGAACGCGTTTTCGAGCAGCAGCTGCAGCACCGCCGGCGGCACGCGGCAGGCGTGGTATTGCACGGGCACGCGCACCGCAATGTCGAGCGTGTCGCCGAAGCGAGTTTTCATCAGGTAGATGTACGCCTCGGCCACCCCCAGCTCGGCCCGGAGTGGCACTGTGGCTTGGTCGCTGTGCTCCAGCACCGCCCGGTACACCCCCGAGAGCCGTTGCAGAAACGCCGCCGCCTGGTCCTGGTTTTTGTAAATCAACGAGCCGAGCACGTTCAGGCTGTTGAACAGGAAGTGCGGGTTGACTTGGCTTTTGAGCGCGGCCAGCTGCGCCTGGTAGCTTTCCTTCTGCAGCTGATCGGCTTGCCAGTACGCCTGCTGCAGCTTTTTGCGCACCCGTTCACCTTCCACGAAGTAGTAAAAGAACAACGAGGCCACCGCCGTTACCACCAAGACCAGCCGCACCGCTTGCGGGGGAAACTCGGCGGTGGGAATCAGCAGGTATTGGGGCAGGAACACGAAGAGTACGCTCAGCACGATGCCCGTGGCGGCTACGGCCGCGCCCTCCAGCAACTTCCGGCTCCAGCCGGGCAAGCCCCCCAACGTTTTAGTGGCCGCGACCCGGGCAATTTGTTCGTGTACCCAGAAACAGGCGAGCAGAAAGCAAAAGATGAAGGGCAGTTCCACCATGCCGCGCAGGTCGAAAAACCACAGCGTGCCCAGCTTGATGAAGACGACGGTGTAAAACCAAGCCACCGCCGTCAGGCCGGCAATTGTAAGGCGTCTTAGCATGGCAAGTAGCGGAATGCGGACGGGGGTCCGGGAAGCCCTAGCCCCCGCCCGCGAGCGGTATCGGGCCTTACTCGCTGGCGCGGTTCAGCTCCTCCAAGCTAGTGTTACGGGGTTTGGCGTTGAACGTAGCGCCCCGGCGGAAGGAGTAGCGCACTTGCAGGCCTACGCTCTGCGTGCCGCGGTACACGTCGAAGGCGGTGCGGTTGGCTTCGGCCTGGAAGGCGCCGCGCAGGTGGCGCGAGCGGAACATATCTGCTACGTTCAGGCTCACGTCCAGCTTATCGTCGAGAAAGCTGCGCTTCAGCCCGGCGTCCACCCACCACAGCCGCTGCACCTGGTAGATGCCGTAGGCCTGAGGGCCGAGGTACACGCCGCTGACTTCCAGCCTGAGCCCGGCCGGCAGCTCCACGCGGTGGGTGCTCTGCAGAAAGTAGTGCAGGCGGGTGTTGCGCACGGACTGGCCCTGCAGCTCGGTGCGGAAGTTTTGGTAGGACACGCTGAGCACGTTGCTGACCTGCCAGCGGGCCGCCAGGCGCAGGGGCGCTACCAGGGTGCCGCTCAGTTGGTCGAAGCGGCGCACGTTGCGCTGCTGCAACACCGTCAGGGTGTCCACGAGGCGCTGGGTGGGCACTTCGGCCATGTAGTCGGCCGTGCGGGCGTAGCCCAGCGTCAGGTTATAGGTGGATTTCAGCGTCTGGCTCAGCTGCCAGGCGTTCGTGTACTGGGGCCGCAGTTGCGGGTTGCCCTGCGCCACGGTGTACGGGTCGACGAAAAACACGAAGGGGTTCAGGTGCTCGTACTGCGGGCGCGTAATGCGGCGGCTGTACTGGTAGCCGATTTGGTAATCTTTGCTGACCCGCTGCTGCACGAACACGCTGGGAAACAGGTTCAGGTAGCGCCGGCTGGTGATTTGGTGCAGCGTCGGCGACGTGCCCCGGCTGCGGGTCTGCTCGGCGCGCAGGCCGGCCTGCAGCTGCCACCGCTCGCCCAGGCTGGTGGCCAAGTTGGCGTAGCCGGCGTAAATGGCTTCTTGGTACAAAAAGCGGTTGCTGCGCGTCACATCCAGCCGGGCCGCTTCCAGTCCAGTTTCCTGGTAGAAAGCCAGGTCGTTGTCGGAGCGTACTTGGCTGTGCTTGGCGCCCAGCTCTAGCTTCGTCTTGGCCCCCAGAGGGCGCGTGTAGTCGGTTTTGACGGCGAAGATGCCGTAGCGCACGGGGTTGTGGCTGCTGAAACGCTGCACCGGCTCCGCTGCTCCCGCCGGGAGGTCTACGTACCGGTTTTGGTAGTCGCTGTGGGTTAGGTCGCGCAGGGTGGCGTAGTCGACCTCGGCCGCCAGGGTGGTGCCCAGCGTATCGAGCTGGCCCAGGTAGTGCAGGTCAACGGTGCCGCTGCGCAGGCGGTTGGCTTGGCGGTTGCGGGCCAGCACGCGCTGCGGGCCGGCCGTGATGCCGGTGCCCAGCCGGGTTTCCGAGGCGAAGTCAGTGGCTTCGTCGGCCAGCACCAGGTGCGCGGTAGCACCGACGCTGTGCCGCGCCGTGAAGTCGTAGTCGGTACCTAGGCGCAGGGTCGGGGCTGTCCGGAAGCCCGTCTGCTCACCCTGCTGCTCCAAGGCCAGGTCGGCGCTAGCCGAGCCGAAGGTGCGCTGCATGCGAGTAGACTGCCGGGTCGGCCGCCGGGCCAGGTCCAGGCTGCCGAACGAGCTCCACGGCCCCTGCTTGAGGTTCACGGTGCTGCCGGCACTGTACCCGGCCGCGCCGTTGTAGTGGGTCCCGGCGTAGGTGCTGCCGCTGAGCCCCAGCGCGGCGTTTTTCTTCAGGGTGAGGTTGATGACGCCCGCCGCCCCTTCCGCGTCGAAGCGGGCCGAGGGGTTGCTCATCAATTCCAGCGTGCGCAGCTGGGCGGCGGGCAGGTTCTGCAGCAAGGTTTGCAGCTCCCGGCGCGAGAGGTACACCCGCTTGCCGTCGAGCAGGATTTGCACGCCGCTTTTGCCGTTGAGCTGGATGTTGCCGTCCTGGTCCACGAACACCCCGGGCGCCTTGCTTAGCACGTCGAAGGCCGTGTTGCCGGCCGTTAGCGCCGAGCCGTCCACGTTCACCACGAGCCGATCAGGGTGCTGCTCCAGCAACGGTTTCTGGGCCCGGACGGTGACGCCCTGCAACAGCTGCGGGCTGGTCTGGAGCGTGATATTGCCCAGCGTCCGAACCACTTGGGCTTGGTCGGCCGTCAGCACCGGGGATGTCCAGGCGCGGTAGCCTAAGGCGTTGATCTTGATCCGGTACGTGCCCGGAGCCGGGACCGGCAGGCGAAACACCCCGTTCATATCGGTGGCCATGCCCGTCACGAAAGCGGAGTCGGTGGCTTGTTCCACCGATACGTTGGCAAACGGCAAGGCCGCGTGCTGCGGGTCGAGCACCGTGCCCGTCAGCGTAATAGGTTGTTGGGCCAGGGCGGTGCGGCAGCAGAGCAGCAGCGGCAACAGGCAAAAACGCAGATTCATGATTCAGGAGCTTGAGCGATGGTCCGGCCCCGGCCTACTTGGCCGGTGTGGAACAAAAGTCCTGAGCGGCCTTGGCGGCCGAAATCGGATTCCTATGAAGCGGGACGTGGCACCCGTGAAATGGGATATAGTCGCAGTGAGTTGCCTAGCTGCGCAAGCCCGTCGACAGGGGACGAGCGGGCAGCCGCCCGGGGCAGGTACCAGCAGTTGCAGCAGCACTTTACCGCTCCCAACCTAGCCACACCGCGGCGCCTGCTGCCCCGGGCTGCCGAAACCTCGCCGACCAAAGAGGGCCACCAAGCTGCGCCGCGTGGAAGCAGCCGACGCGGCGCATTTCTTTCCCGAAGGCGAAATCACCTTTCCGGTCTAGCTGGAGCTCCAGGATATGGTTGCAGGTAGAGACACGGGCGCAGCCGATTTCCATGGCAGTTGTCCAAACAACGGTGTTCAGCGCTACAAACGCCGTGCTCATCACCTTTTTCTGGGGCTATAACTGATGAAGGAATACCTTCATGTCAGGTAGTCTAGCACCCATACCAGCTAGGCTACACGATCATGAGGCGGATTAACTCAAGTCCCATCCGGCAACTTACCAATCAGCAGTGCTGGCGGGTGGCCCTGAGCCTGCTGGTGATTTATTACCCTATCCTGCTCTACCTGGGCTTTCCCAATTGGGACCATACCCTGCCGGGCTTTGTGCGGGTGCTGCCCTTTACGGCTGAGTCCTGCGCCATCATGCTGCCACTGTTCTACCTGTGGCTGCGCGTGGCCGAGCGCGTGCAACACTATTTGTTCCGCCGGTTTGGGGAGGATTCGGTGCTGGAAATGGCCTGGCCGGCGCAGCTCATCACCTTTCTGGTCTCGGTGGTGCTGGCCGTGCTGCTGGCCGTGATTCACCTGCAGCTGCTCCGCAGCGTCAACAACGGCCTGATGGCGCTGGGCTTTCCCAGTCAGATGTACCCGGATGGCAACCCGGAAGCGCGCAACGTGCTGCGCCGGGCCATCAACGGCTTCTTCGTTATGCTGATGCTGGCCGTTTTCTACTTGCTGGCCAACCGCCGCGCCTCCGGGCAGGTGCAGGAGTACCACCAGCAAACCGAGCAACTGAAAAACGAGCAGGTGCAAGCCCAACTGGCAGCCTTGAAAAGCCAGGTCAATCCGCACTTCCTCTTCAATAGCCTCAACATCCTGACCTCCTTGGTCGACACCGACCCGAAGCTCTCCATTCGCTTCATCGGGCAGCTGGCCCGGGTGTACCGCTACACCCTGGAGCAGCAGGAGCAGCAACTGGTGCCGCTGCAAACCGAGCTGGACTTCATTCAGTCGTATATCTTCCTGCTGCACATTCGCTTTCGCGACAAGCTACAGGTGCTGGTGCAGGTGCCCGAAGCTGTGGCCGCGCAGCGCCGGATTGCGCCGCTTACCTTGCAGTTGCTGCTGGAAAACGTGGTGAAGCACAACCAGATGTCGGCCGAGCTGCCGCTGCGGGTGCTGCTGGTGGCCACCGACGACGAGCTGCTGGTGCGCAACAACGTGCAGGCCCGCCCCAGCCCGGCGGCCGCGTCGACCCACGTGGGGCTGTCCAACATCCGCAACCGCTACCACTACCTCACCGACCGCCCCGTGGTGGTGGAAGAAACCAGCCAGGATTTCACCGTGCGCATCCCCCTGCTATGAACGTTCTCATCGTCGAAGACGAGGCCTTGTCGGCCGAACGCCTCGCCGCCCAGCTGCGCGCCTACGACCCGCGCATCACCGTGCTGGCCCAGTTGCCGTCGGTAGCCAAAGCCGTGGCCTGGCTGCAGGCCCACCCGGCCCCTGATTTGCTTTTTCTCGACATTCACCTCGAAGATGATCTGAGCTTTCGCATCCTGGAGCAAGTGCCGCTGCGCGCGCCGGTGGTCTTCACCACCGCTTACGACCAGTACCTGCTCGATGCCTTTCGGGTCAACGGCATTGCGTACCTGCTCAAGCCCATCGACGACGAGGAGTTGGCCGCGGCCCTGAGCAAGTACCAGCAGCTACAGCAGCACTTCGCCGCCCCCGACCTGGGCACGTTGCGGCGCCTGCTGACGCCGGCCGCTCCGGCCTACAAGGAGCGGTTTATGATCAGCGCCGGGGCCAAACTGCGCAGCGTGGAAGTGGCCGACGTGGCGTACTTCTTCTCCGAAGACAAAGTCACTTTTCTTGTCACCCACAAAGGCCAGCTGCTACCCGTCGACTTCACCCTGGACAAGCTCGGGGAAATGCTGAACCCGCACGATTTCTTTCGCGTCAACCGCCAGTACCTGGTGCGCATGCAGGCCCTGGACAACGTGCACGTGTACTCCGCCGGCAAGTACCGGCTGGAACTGCGCCCGCCGGCCCGCCACGAGGTATTCGTCAGCCAAGTGCGCCTCTCCGAATTCAAGCAGTGGATGGGTAAATAAGCCTCATCAGGCTGCTCAACGCCCCTACCCCACTCTTTCCAAGCCCCCGACGTGCTCTGCTGCAGCGTGCGTCGGGGGCTTATTGCTGCTCATCTGATTCAAGGCAAGGGCCGGCTAGTACGGCACGAATACCGCGTGCCTACCCTGCGTACCCGCAGACAAGGGAGGCTGCCAAGCGCGAGGCAGGTGGTGCTTTTCTGCGCCCTGGCGTCATGCTTCCCCTGAAGCTGCCGCGCTCCGCGGAAAGCAGGTGACACCGGGCGGCGCATCACCTCAGTAGTTCATCAGCCAAGTCCCAGGATTCATCCGTCAAAGGCCGTGCTCATCCGCTTTCTTTTTCGGCCCCCGAGGCGCTTGCGGACCTTTGAATCAGTTCTGCACCGCCGCTCTGAATTCATCGACCTTAAGCACTAGTACCCCACGGTACCCGGGGCGGCGACGCAGACCTGTCATTCAACCCATTCACTTTTTCCGTTTGGCTCCATGTCACAATCTGTGTTGACCTCGCCCACGTTCAAAAAAGCCGTGTACACGGCCAAAACCCACACCGTAGGTGGCCGCACCGGCACGGCCCGCAGCTCCGACGGCCGCCTCGATGTGCAGCTCTCCACGCCCGGCACTACCGGCCAAGGCACCAACCCTGAGCAGCTGTTTGCCGCCGGCTGGTCGGCCTGCTTCGAGGGAGCCCTCGGCAAAGCCGCGGCCAACCGCGACGTAAAGCTGCCCGGCGTTCCGAGCATCGATGCTGAAATCGACCTGTGCCTGGAAGACGGCGCCTACTCCCTGCAAGCCCGCCTGAACGTGAGCCTGCCGGGCCTGGATTCGGAGCTGGCACGGACCCTAATCGAGGACGCGCACCAGATCTGCCCGTACTCCAAAGCCATCCGCGGCAACGTGCCCGTCGCCCTCAACCTGGTCTAACCCCGCGGCCTCAACCCGCCCGGTCGGCCGTTGGTCCGACCGGACGGGTTGAGGCGCCGCTGGTCCCGGACCGTCGCTCCTTTACTGATGTCCGTCATGAATAATCTGTTTCTGGCCCTGCCGGTGATTCCCGCCGCCTCGGCCGCCCTGTTGTGCACCCAAGTCGCCTACGCGCCACCGGTTTCGCGTCCGGCAGCCACGTGGGCGGTACCCACGGCCGGTACCCCGCGCGTCCCCGTGGTCGTGGAGCTGTTTACTTCCGAAGGTTGCTCGTCCTGTCCGGCCGCCGATGAAGCTCTGCGCGAGTTGGGCGCAGCCCAGGCCGTAGCGGGCGTCGAAATCATTGCCCTCGGGCAGCACGTCGACTACTGGAACCGCCTGGGCTGGCGCGACCCGTTTTCCTCGCCGCAATTCACGGCCCGGCAGCGCTGGTACGCCGAGCATTTTGCCGAAGGCAACTATACGCCGCAGGCCGTAGTGAACGGCCGCTACCAATTGGTGGGCAGCCAGCGCCGTTCGCTGTTAAGCGCTATTACCCAAGCCGCCCAAGCCCCGCGCGCCACGGTAACGCTGGCTCGGGCCGCTGGCAGCGCCTTACGCGTGCAGGTAAGCCACTTACCCTCCGGCACCACCAGCACCCGCGTCGCGCTGGCCCTCACCGAAGCGGGCCTATCGAGCCACGTGGGCCGGGGCGAAAACGCCGGGCGCTTGTTGCAGCATGCTCCGCTGGTGCGCACTTGGCGTACCCTGGGCATGGTGGGCGCAGACGGTACGTTTGCCACTACCGCGCCGCTGGACCTAGAAGAAAACTGGCAAGTCAATAACCTGCGGGTCGTCGTGCTGGTGCAGGAAATAGATTCCCGTCGCGTTGTCGGCGCGGCCAGCCTGGCGCTGGCATCCGGTCAAGCCACTCGCTAAGGAACCTGCGGACGTCAAAAATCCCTGGCACGGCTGCTGCCATTGCCCAGGTTAAAGCCTACAATCTGCAGCGCGTTTAAACATATGGACTACCATATGTGTATTTATACCAATCGGTATATTTCAAACTCAGAACCGTGACCAAAGCCGAGCGCACCCGCCAGTTCATCATCGAGCAAACGGCCCCCATTTTCAACAAACAAGGCTATGCTGGCACCACGCTCAGCGACTTGACCACCTCCACCGGGCTAACCAAAGGTGCCATTTACGGCAATTTTGAAAACAAGGAGGAAGTAGCCCTGGCGGCCTTTGATTACAACTTGCAGCTTGTCCAGCAAGGCCTGCAGCCCGGGCTCGATAGCTCGGTGTCTGTGCTCGAGCGGCTGCGGGCCCTGCCCCGTTTCTACCGCCAGACCTATCCGAAGCTGCAGTGTATGGGTGGCTGCCCCGTACTCAATGCCGCGGTAGAAGTGGACGACGCCCCACCGGCCGCTTTGCAGCAGAGGGTACAGCAGAGCGTGCGCCGTTGGCAAGAATCCATTGTCGGCTTGATTCAGGAAGGTCAGCAGATTGGCGAAATCCCCGCTGCAGTAGACGCGCCGCGCTACGCCACCCTATTCATTGCTCTGGTCGAGGGCAGCATGACGGTGGCCCGCGCCACGGCCAACCCGACAACCTTGCTCAACAGCCTGGCCCACATTGAGCATTTAATCGACACAGACCTGACGGTCTGACTTTTTTTGCTCAAAAATATACCGAACAGTATAATAACAATCCGCATCATGTCTTCTCTCCGGCTTTTCTTGCTTTGCGCGACGGTTATTTGCGCGGCCGTGATGGAGCTCATCGACACGAGCATCGTCAACGTGGCTCTCTCGCATTTGAGTGGCAACCTGGGCGCCACGCTGGCCGACACCTCTTGGGTGATTACGGCCTACGCCATTGCCAACATCATCGTGATTCCCATCACTAGCTATTTGGCCACGCGGTTGGGTCGGCGGCGCTATTTCATTGGCTCGGTGGTGCTGTTCACGTTGGCTTCGGCGTTCTGCGGCACGGCCACCAATATCTGGGTCCTGGTGGCCTTCCGCTTCGTGCAGGGTCTGGGCGGGGGTGCGTTGCTGTCCACGTCACAGGCCATCGTGTTTGAGGCCTTTCCGCCGGCCAAGCGGGGCATTGCCGCGGCGTTGTTCGGCATCGGGGTGTTTACCGGGCCCACCATCGGCCCAACGCTGGGCGGCTATATTCTCGACGTGACCAGCTGGCACTGGATCTTCCTCGTCAACGTACCCATCGGCATTATCGTCGCCATTGCGTCGTTTTTGCTCGTGCCGGAGCCAGCCGCGGCCGCCACCCCGGCGCGCACGCAGATGGACTGGCTAGGCCTCGGGCTGCTGGTATTAGGCGTGGGCTCGTTGCAAGTGGTGCTCGAGCGCGGGCAGGAAGAAGACTGGTTCGAGACGCCTTACATTCTGCAGCTGAGCGTAGCCGCGGCGCTGGGCCTGGTCGGCTTCGTTTGGTGGGAGCTGCGTACGGCACAGCCCATCGTCAATTTGCGGGTGCTGAAAAGCCGCTCGCTTGCGGTAGCCGCCGTGCTGACCTTTGTTACGGGCCTGGGCCTGTTTACCTCGGTGTACCTGACGCCGGTGTTTGCCCAGCGCCTGCTGCACTTTCCGGTGCTCGACACGGGCCTGCTGCTGGTGCCGGGCGCGGTAGCGGCCATCATCGTGCTGTTGCTCACGGCCCGGGCCCTGCAACGCGGGGTGCCGGTGCCGCTCATCGTGGGGCTGGGCTTCTTGCTGTTCGTGACTTTCAGCTGGCGCATGTCGCTGCTGACCGGCGCGGCGGGCACCCACGATTTTTACCTGCCGCTGATTTTGCGCGGCGTGGGCATTGCTCTGCTCACCGTGCCGCTGACGGCCCTGGCCGTGTCGGGCCTGCCGGTGCAGGACATTGCCCAGGGAGCGGCCCTAAATAACATGATGCGCCAGCTCGGCGGCTCTTTCGGCATTGCCCTCGTCAATACCTACTTGGCGACTCAGTTTGCCGTGCACCGCCAAGCGCTGGTAACCCACCTGACGGCCGGCGACCTGGCCGTGGCCGAGCGACTCAACGGTACCACTCAGCTAGTAGCGGCCCGGCTGGGCGAGGCGCCGGTCAACGCCGTGCAGCGGGCCTACCAGCTGCTCGACGGCCGCGTGAACTTGCAGGCCGGTATTCAGAGCTACAACGACGCGTTTTTGCTGGTGGGTGGGTGTTTTTTGGCGGCCATGCCCCTGCTGCTGCTCGTGCTGCGCACGCCCCGTCCGGCGCCCAGCTCCGTTCCTCTCTCCGACCACTAACCCAACAGGGGCCAGTATAATATAGGTGGTACCAGATGTTTTAACTTACGGCAGCAGCGGTCAGCGCATTGGAGGCTGCCAACCATCGGACGCCATGGACGCCAAGCATCTTCTCCGCCAGCATATTGCCAAGACCGTCGCTCTTACCGACGAGCAGTTCGAGCACGTCTACGCGCATTTCGAGCCGCTATCCTACAAGAAGGGACAAGCCCTGATTGCCGAGGGCGACGTGGTCACCAGCGAGTTTTTTGTGGTGCAGGGTTGCCTGAAAACCTTTCACTTGACCAACGAGCTGAAAATGTTCATCCTGCAGTTCGCCATGCCCACTTGGTGGGCTTCCGATTACCAGGCCCTGTACTCCGGGCAGCGCGCCACTGTGGGTGTGGACTGCGTAACCGACGTGGAGCTGCTGCGCCTGAGCGCCGAAAACCGCGAAAAGCTTTGCCACGAGCTGCACGACGTGGAGCGGTTTTTCCGCTGGCGCACCAACTGGGGCTACGTGGCGGCTCACAAGCGCCTGCTTTCCTTCATGAGCACTGACGTGCGGCAGCGCTACGAGGAATTGCTCAAGCAGTACCCGCTGCTCTACCAATTCGTCCCCAAAAACCTGATTGCGGCCTACCTCGGCGTTTCGCGCGAGACGCTCAGTCGCCTCTACCAGAGCCGCCACGAGGCTTGAAAAGCGGCCCGCGACGTCACAACTCCGCTGCCTAGCGAATGTGACCCAGGTCACGCAGAGTAACCGTGCGCGGGAATGACCTTTGGGCTGTCCGGTTGGACGAGGCCGATTTAATGACGCAGGGTGCGTGGCCGGCAGGATGCTGTTCCTAAAGCCCGAAACCAGCCCACCCGAACGCCGGCGTAGTGCGGCGCCTCCCAGACTTACTACTACCGTTTCCCCGAAGCCCGACAGCTTCGACCGGACCCTCATTTTCCTTTTTGGGTCGCTTGGCCCTCCTTTTTTCTTTCCCCATTTTCCCATGAAAACGCAAAAAGTTTGGTTTGTTACCGGTGCCTCGCGGGGCCTGGGCCTGGAAATCGTGAAGGCCGCGCTGGCGGCGGGCGACTATGTGGTAGCCACCGTGCGCAAGCAGGCCGAGCAGCTCACAACCTCGCTGGAGCACCACTCCAACCTACTGGTGACCCTGCTGGACGTGACCAACCCCGCGCAGGTAACGGAAGCCGTGCAGGCTGCTCTGGCCCGCTTCGGCCAAATCGACGTGCTGGTGAACAACGCTGGCTACGGCTTCCTCGGCGCTTTTGAAGAAGCCAGCGAGGCGGAGATGCACCGGCAGTTTGACACCAACGTGTTCGGGCTGATCCGCGTCACCCAAGCCGTGCTGCCGCACATGCGCCAGCGCCGCAGCGGCCACATCATCAACGTTTCTTCCTTGTTTGGCTACCAAGCCAGCGTGCCGGGCTTCGGCCTGTACGGGGCCAGCAAGTTTGCGGTGGAAGGCATTACAGAGGGCCTGGCCCTGGAAGTAAGCGCCCTTGGTATTCGGGTGACGGCGCTGGCGCCGGGCCTGTTCAGCACCGACTTTCTGGCCGCCGACTCCTACGTCCAAAGCGCCACCGTGCTCGAAGCCTACGCCGCGACAGTGGGCGGCACCCGCGCCGCCGCCGGCCACATCCACGGCAACCAGCCCGGCGACCCGGCCAAGCTGGCCGCGGTAGTGCGCCAGCTGGTCGACAGCCCGGAACCGCCGGTGCACCTGCCCGTGGGCAAGGACGCTGTGGCTTCGCTGCGAGGCAAAATAGCCACTCTGCAAGCCGAGGTGGCAGCCTGGGAAAGCGTGGCGGTCAGCACGGACCGGGCGGCCCAGCCAGCCGTTTGATTGGGCCTGCCCATAGATTACTTCGGCCGGTGGTTGCGCACAGGCGCAGTCACCGGCCGGAGCTTTGATGGCCCGCAATACCTGTTTCGGCTCTACCGCCTAAAGTCGAACTGCGGCCTCTTGTTGCGGCGTGAACTGCGGCGTTTGGCTTATCTGCCCGAAACGGCGGTTCATCGGCCGAATAAGAGGTTCATCCTCATGCTTTTTCGGCTCCGGTGCTGTTAATCCACCTTTGCCCGTGCCATGAAACGTCGGCACTGGGCGGGTTGGCTAGCCACCTGCTCTGCGCCTAGCCTTTCCTCGCTTTCGCCCACTCCAGGCTCATTGATCAGGCCATTGCGCGCCCTGGCTTTCATTTCGGTTTTGAATTCATAATCATGCTCTTCTCCGCCGCTCAACCTCTACATGAAACCGCATACACCCATTGTTGACGCGAGCTTTCAGGCCGTTATCAATGCTCCTATTGACTCAGTAGACCTGCCGGCCTGGCTATTCTCCCAGTCGGAAGCCGACTACATGCGTTGCTCGCCGGCTCATATAGCCGTCGGCCAGACCACTGGGGCCAATGGCCAGCGGGTGGTCGTCAACGTGGAGTTAATCGGGCACAGCGCCGTGGTGCAGCGCTACCAGGAGAAGCTGTCGGAACCGCACCATTTGGTGCTTACCTCTTTTTCCGACGTCTTCGGCGCCACGGGCAGGCAGCGGGTGCACGTGCGCTGGGAACTCAGCGTCAACGCCGTTGGAGCGGGACAATGCGAACTGACCAGCCAAGTCGTCGTCCACGCAACGGACGCCATGATTCACAACCTAGCGCAACAGGGTATTGATTTCGAGCAGTTCCGGCAGCAACGCCAGCAGGCCTATGTGGCGCACCACCAAGCCAAAACGCCGCAGTTGGCGGCCAGCCTGGAGCGGGCTGCTCTCCACGCCGCCCTGTCCTAAGGGCGTGCGGCCCATGAAAACGCCCACTCGCCCCTTCGCGGGTCTTCTGCGGCTGGTGCTTACCAGTACCCCAGCCATGCCGGCTGCCCATGGCTTGCCCCCAACCGCAAAAACGGCCACGATAGGTATTGACACCGAGCCACTCCGGAGGTATTCACCGTCGGCCGCGTCTCGGGGCTATCTGGTATGTGCAGTACCCCTCCAAAAAAATGGAGACCCATCGGTCAAACCTCCAATCAGTTGGATTATTACCAGACCGCAAGCATGCTTTTTCCTAAATGAATCAGATTACCTACAGCTAATTTGAGCCCCTGCTTCCCGTTTTGAAGCTTCTATACGCTGTTGAACGGTTGTGGCACCGTTATTTCACAACGTCCGGCAAAACCCTCCGGCTGCTACGTCCCAACGGGAGCAGCAACGCACTTTTCCCATATGAGCTGCACGGACTGGGCAAATTGCCGAGTCCAGCAGCGGCATACCCTGACTGGCGAAGTTTCAAGACCTGGGTCTTCCGCTTTTCGACGGGTGAGTTCGGTCCTCAATGGTGGCTCTTTTGACCTTCGCTTGAGCTTTCTTCTCCAGCTGGTTTCCTCTCCCGGAACCGAAGGCTGGCCGTGCCTGACGCAGCTTGGTCTGGTCCTGCTAAGTCGGCCGGGGCGGTGCTGCGCCGCTTGAAACCAGCCCGAGTTCCGCGTGGCCTCCCTCTGTCAGGTCACGGCTTTGGCACCGCTTCCAAGCGGACCAGCAGACATTCCGCAGACCCAAAGGCACCATGCCCGATCAGGCATTCCCCTCCAAAGCCTATGAAAACGCTGGTCCAAATGCTCGTTACGTTGCCGCTTATCGCCGGGGTGGTCACTGCCTGCGATACCACCGCGACGCGCAGCGAGGCCTCATCTACTCCTGCCTCTGCAGCAATGAACTCGGAGAAAAGCGCCAAGGAGATTCGCGGCGCGTCGCCCTACGTCGGCATTGAGAACGAGCCGGCGCCCAAGCTCATCGGGGACCCGCCGCTTCCCGATTTGCTGGATCAAGGCGTCGTGTGGATTCAGTGGCGGGTGGAGAACGTGCACATCGCGCCGGTATTTGGGAAAGACGCCCTTAAAGTCTCCCCGCGGCTCGGTCACCTGCACCTGCAAGTAGACGACCTGCCTTGGTGGTGGGCCGACCCCAGCAACGTCAACACGATAGACATGGCGGGCTTGCCTCCCGGCCCGCACAAAGTCAAGATTTCCCTGGTCAACGCCAATCACGAGCACTTTCCGGGGCAATCGAAAATCGTCGCTTTTACCATTCCGGAAGGCGCAACGGGGGGCCATGGGCACGCCGAATAACGGGCGGCCCGCAGGCCTGCCCTTCCCCACTCGTTACTGCTGACGGGCCACCTTTTGTCATTCCGTTTGCTCGGCCGGCTGCGCGAATAAGGGAGGCGAGAGCGTAGCGCGTCATGCCAATCCTTGCCTGCAGCGGCCATAGGCCATGAAAATCAATTGTTCCGATTATGAAATTCACCACCATCACCCCTGCCTTACCACTAGCCGTCCTGGGGATGCTTTTGCTTCTGGAAGCTCCTGCTGCCTTTGGCCAAAGCCGAAAAGTTGCCAATGCCCCTGCTTCCCCATCGGGCGGAACCACCTCCAGAACACGCCGCTACGCTGCTGCTCACCCTGCACAACCCAAACCTGTCGCCTCACACCAAGCCCCTAACCCAACCATGGAACATTCAGTAGTCGAGCCGGCAATTGCCAGCGGAACGGTTCCGGCCACGGCCGGAGACAAATCCATTCGCCCATTCAAGGTCCAGATACCCGAAGCCGAGGTGCAGGACCTGCGCCGGCGGCTGCAGAACACGCGCTGGCCAGACAAGGAAACCGTGGCCGACGCCTCGCAAGGCGCGCAGCTAGCCAATCTTCAGGAGCTGGTCCGTTACTGGGGCAGCGGCTACGACTGGCGCAAGGGCGAGGCCAAGCTCAACGCCTTCCCGCAGTTTATTACCAGCATTGATGGGGTCGACATGCACTTCATCCACGTGCGTTCCAAGCATCCGAACGCCATGCCGCTGCTCATCGTCCACGGCTGGCCCGGCTCGGTGTTCGAGCAGATCAAGCTCATCGAGCCGCTGACGGACCCGACCAAGCACGGGGGCAAGGCAGAGGAGGCCTTCGACGTAGTGATTCCCTCCCTGCCGGGCTTCGGCTTTTCTGCACGGCCCACGGAACCAGGCTGGAGCGTGGAACGCATCGGCCTGGCCTACGACGTGCTCATGAAGCGTCTGGGCTACAACCGCTACGCCGCACAGGGCGGCGACTGGGGCGCGGGGGTGGTAGAGGCCATGGGCCGGCAAGCACCGGCCGGGCTGTTGGCCATCCACACCAACCTGCCCGCAGCCGTCACGCCCGAAGTAGGCGCGGCCTTGGGCGGCAATGCAACGGCCTTGGCCACTTTCTCCGAGAAGGAACGCGCCGCAATCAAGGATTTGGGCATGTACCTGCAGACTGGTGGCTTGTCTTACGCCGTGATGATGGGCGCCCGCCCGCAGGCCATTGGGTACAGCCTATCCGATTCCCCCGCGGGCCTGGCCGGGTGGATGCTCATCCACAGCGGGTTCACCAAATGGACGTTCGGCCAGGACCCCAAGCAGACGCCTACCCGGGACGAAGTGCTGGACAACTTTTCGTTGTACTGGCTGACCAACACGGCCGCCTCAGCGGCGCGGATTTACTGGGAGCATCGCGGCAAAAGCTTGATCAGTGCGAACGATCAGAAAAGCAGCGAGATTAAGGTTCCGGTAGCCATTACGGTGTTTCCCGACGAGATTGTGCGCACCCAGGAAGCCTGGGCCCGCCGTGCTTTCCCGACCCTCAACTACTTCCACGAAGTGGACAAAGGCGGCCACTTCGCCATGTGGGAGTACCCGGAGCTATTCGCGACCGAGTTGCGGGCGGCCTTCAAGCCCCAGCGCAAATAGTGCCTGAGCGGCCGCGCCGCTCTTGCCCGATCATCTGGTGCTGCCAGCAGGCCTTGCTATGACTCCGCGGAGCTTTGCGTGCTCCCCGCTTCACAAGTGCGCTGGAGTATTCCGATTTGACAACCGACCCGGTGTGCAAAGTGTCAGCTCTTCTCCTTCATTCGATGAAACGGAACGTAAACGCGCTTGCCAAGGGCCTGCTGGGGAGTGGCCTGGTACTCCTTTCCCTCATTGCGGGCGCGCAACCAACCAAGCCGGGCGCCCCCGGGGAGCCTTATCCGAACAGTCCGGAAATTGCTCCCATCGGGGTGCGGATTGGGAAATACATGGAGGTAAGCGAGTCGGCCAAGGGCCCGGCCATTGATCCGGCGAAAGGGTACCGACTGGAGAAGCTCGGCCCGGGCCTGTACCTCGTTACGGACAACGCTTACCAATCCATGTTCCTGGAATACGAAACGGGGGTAGTCGTAATCGACGCGCCTCCGCCTTACGCCCAGCATATTCTGAAAGCCATTGGCGAGGTCACCCAAAAACCGATAACGCATGTGGTGTATACGCACGATCATATTGACCACATCGGCGGCACCAAGAGCCTGAGCCTCGCTACATCCGCCACCATCATTGCCCACGAAGAGACCAAGCGTTTGCTGGCCCGCGCCAACGACCCAAACCGGCCCGTGCCGACGGTGACGTTCAAGGACAAGTACACCTTGAAGGCGGGCAGCCAGACCCTGGAGCTTTCGTACCACGGCATTGCGCACGAGCCCGGGAATATATTTGTCTACGCCCCGGCCCAAAAAACCCTGATGGTCGTCGACGTTATTTTCCCGGGCTGGATGCCCTGGCGGCGCTTTGCCCTGGCCAAGGATATTCCCGGGTACTTCGCGCAAGTCGCGGAAATCAACGGCATGAAGTGGGACAAGCTGGTATCCGGCCACGTCGAGCGTATCGGGACCCACGCGGATGTAGCCACGCAGCTGGAGTTTATGAATGACCTGAAGGCGGCCGCACGCCAGGCCTTGCAATCCACTAAGCCCGGGGAAGGACTCACCCCCGACGACAAAGCCAATCCTTGGGCGGTGTTTGACAACTACATCGACAGGGTCGTCATCCAGTGCATGAACACGCTGGCGCCCAAATGGTCCAAAAGGCTGGCCGGTTATGACGTCTTCATCTGGGACCAATGCTACGCCATGGAGCAAAGCCTGCGCATCGACGGGGAATAGCCAAGCATGTGCCTGCGCTCGACCGTCAGCACCAAGCCAGCCAGCTGAATACGGCGGGCAATCAGTCGGGGCACGCGTAGCCAGCTTGCCGGAATGGAGCTTCATAAGAGGCTGCTGGCTGGCCCGCACTCAGCATGGCCCGGCGGCGCCGCGCGTTGACAATGCAAACAACGAAGGGCATGAACCTCCACTATGATCGAAGACCCTTTCTGAGCGGGGCGGCGCCGAAGGTAGCAGCGGCTAAGCTCCGCTTCCCCGACCTGCTGGCGCTGTTTTCCGCTCCTGCCCCGGCCACGCCGGCCGCGGATGGAGCACTCACGGCGCTGGACAACGCCTCTGAATGGCTCAATTCGCCCCCGCTGACTGCAGCCGGTTTGCGCGGAAAAGTCGTCCTGATTGACTTCTGGACCTACACCTGCATCAACTGGCTGCGCACCCTGCCTTACCTGCGGGCTTGGCACCGGCAATACCAGGCGCAAGGATTGGTCCTGGTGGGCGTGCACGCGCCGGAATTTTCCTTTGAGCACGACTTAGGTAATGTGCAGCGGGCCATTCAGGAGTTGGGCGTCGATTTCCCCGTGGCCATAGATAATGACTTTGGCATCTGGCGAGCCTTCGATAATCAGTATTGGCCCGCAGTGTATTTGCTGGATGGCCAAGGTCGGATTCGCCACCAGCAATTCGGGGAGGGCAATTACCACAGCCTGGGCCCGAAAATCCAGGAGCTTCTCCAGGAGACGGGGCGCAACAGTAGCGTCGAGCAGCCCCTGCCCGTGGTTGCCCGAGGCATAGAAGCCGCCGCCGATTGGGGCAACTTGCAGTCCTGGGAAACCTACGTGGGGCACAGCCACGCCAAGCGCTTTGCCTCCCCGGAAGGCAAACACCTGGGGGAGCCGTATCCCTACACCGCCCCCGCTCAGCTGGCGCCCAACCACTGGGCGCTGTCGGGTACGTGGACGATGGAACCAGGAGCGGCGCAGCTCAATGCGCCCCACGGAGGCATTTCGTTCCGCTTCCACGCGCGGGATTTGCACCTCGTGATGGGCACGGCCGTGCCCGACACGCCGGCGCGGTTCCGGGTGAGCCTTGACGGGCAGCCGCCCGGCTCCGGTCATGGCCTCGACGTGGATGACCAGGGAAACGGCACCGTGACTTACCCCAGGCTGTACCAGCTAATTCGACAACCCGAAACAGGCTCGGACCACCAATTCGGGGTGGAGTTTTTAGATGCCGGGGTGAAGGTTTTCGCCTTCACCTTCGGCTAACCTGCTCGTCCTTTCAGCAGCGCCTGCAGCCGTGGAGCGTCCTCCATCAGGCAGTTGAAGAGCTTGTTAAAACCTTAACCGAAGAGATGTTATGGACACAGCAAAAAGCGCAGCCGCAGAAGCGGTTGACATGAAGCTCGAAGTCGTGGTAATCGGCGTGGCCGACGTCGACCGGGCGAAGGCGTTCTACACCAAGCTAGGCTGGCGGCTTGACGCCGACTTTGTGAAGGGCGAGGACTTCCGCGTCGTGCAGGTGACGCCCTACCACTCGGGAGCTTCCGTAATTTTTGGCAAGAACGTTACCGCCACCAAGCCCGGTGCGGTAGACAGCTTAGTACTCGCCGTGGCCGACATCGACGCCGCCCGTGCGGAGTTGGTCGCCCGGGGCGTGGCCGTGAGCGAGGTCTTTCACTACGCCGGCGGCCCCTTCAACAACGCCATCAACCCGCCGCGCGTGAGCGGCCGCGACCCGCAGGGGCACCCCTACTACACCTTTGCCTCCTTCCAAGACCCGGACGGCAACGGCTGGCTGCTTCAGGAGGTCAAGACGCGGCTGCCCGGCCGGGAATGGGCGCCGGTCCTGCAAACCGCTGACGTAGCCACCCTGACCGCGCTGCTCCGCGAGACGGCGGAGCAACACGACGTGCATGGCAAGGCGCACGGTGAGCATCAGTGGTGGGACTGGTACGCGCCCTACCTGAGCGCGCGGGAGCAAGGAAGCAGCCCGGAAGCCGCCGCCGCCGCCGCGAATCACCACATGGAAGAAGTACTCCTGAAAGTGTAACGCAACGGTACCATGCGAGCGGACCTGATACCCGGGGCGAGGTTCCCCGATTACAAGCTGACTGACCACACGGCCACCCGGCGCACGCTCTCCGAATTGCAAGGAACCGACCCGCTGGTGCTCGTGCTCAGCCGCGGCGGCTACTGCCCCAAGGACCGCCGCCAACACGAAGGGCTGGTGCAGCTGCACCGCGAGTTGGAGGTGGGCTATTGTCGCATGGTCACCATCAGCACCGACACCATTGTCGAGACGAACGAGTTCCGCACCGGCATGGGCGCTCACTGGCCCTTCCTCTCCGACGCCAGACGCCTGGTGCAGCAGGATCTTGACATTGCTGAGTACACCGATCCGGCGCACAACCCCATGATTCCGCACGTGATTGTGCTGGAGCCCGGGCTGATCATCTACAAGATTTACAACGGCTACTGGTTTTTCGGCCGCCCCACGGTGGAAGAGTTGCGCCAAGACCTGCGGACCGTAACCAAGAAATGCCGGCCGGATTGGGACATTACCACGCCCGCCCTCAAAGCCGCCTGGGAGCAAAACCGCAAGGAGCTGTTTCATCCCTACGGCGAGTCGTACGTCCACGCGCTTAGCGAGCAATCCTAGGCGTCGGAAGCAAGTAGGTGCTGCCGCCTTATTATTACGCCCATGGAAGCACTGGAGCAGTACGACGCCGCTATCATCGGTGTAGGCCAGGCCGGGCAGCCGCTGGCCCTGGCCCTGGCCAAGCACGGCTGGAAAACCGCCATCGTTGAAAAGGCCTACCTGGGTGGCACCTGCATCAATTACGGCTGTACCCCCACCAAAACCCTGATTGCGTCGGCCGAGGCAGCCTATTCCGCCCGGCGCGCCAGCGTGTACGGCATTGGCCTCGACCACGTGCGGGTGCACTGGCAGGAGGTAAAGGCCCGCAAACGTGCCATCGTCGAAACCTTTCGGCAGAGCATTGCCAACCGCTTTGCCCAGGCCGAAAACCTGACGCTGCTGCGGGGCGAGGCGTCGTTTACTTCCCCCCGTTCTTTGAGCGTACGAGCCGCCGACGGGCTAACCCGTTCCATCACGGCCGACCGAATATTCATCAACACCGGGGTGCGCCCGCAAACGCCGCCCCTGCCCGGCCTGGATTCGGTGCCGTGGCTTACGTCGACCACCGTGATGGAGCTGGACGAGCTGCCGCCGCACCTGCTTATTCTGGGCGGCGGGTACGTGGCCTTAGAATTCGGGCAGCTGTTTCGCCGCTTGGGCAGCGAGGTGACCATCGTGGAGCGCGGCTCGCAACTCCTGCGCCGCGAAGACCCGGAAATTGCCGGGGAACTGCGCAACATTCTAGCGGCGGAAGGCATTGTTTTTCACTTGGATACCCACGTGGAGCAAGTGAGCCGCGATTCGGCCGGCCACATCACGCTGCACCTGAAAACCGCCGACACGACCCAGCAGGTGACGGGAACCCACCTGCTGGTCGCTGTAGGCGTAGCGCCGGATACGGCGGTCCTGAACTTGTCGGCGGCCAACGTGCAGACGGATGAGCACGGCTACATCCGGGTCGATGAACGGTTGGCGACGACCCAGCCGGGCATCTACGCCCTGGGCGACGTGAAGGGCGGCCCGCAGTTCACCCACATTTCCTACGACGATTACCGCATCGTGCTGGCGCAGCTGCTGGGCACTGCGGAGGCTACCACGACGGGCCGCATGATTCCCTACACCGCCTTCACCGACCCGCAACTCGCCCACGTGGGCTTGCATGAAAAGGAAGCCACGGACCTGGGGTATTCGGTAAAAATTGCCTCCATTCCCATGACCTACGTGGCCCGGGCCCTGGAAACGGACCAGGACAAGGGCTTGATGAAAGCGGTTATCGACCGCAGCACCAACCAGATCCTGGGCGCCACCGTGCTGGCCACGCAAGGCGGCGAAATAATGGCCATGCTTCAGATTGCCATGATGGGCAAACTGCCTTACACCGCCCTGCGGGACGGCACATTCGCTCACCCCACCCTGGCGGAATCCCTCAACACTCTTTTCAGTAGCCTGAAAGAATAGCCCCAACCCGGGCTTGGTTGATAGGCGGAATTTCCTCCCCCCTTTTATGCCCGTCGTCTAGCTCTCCGACTAAAGTCCCCGCTATTTCGGCGTGGCGGGCGCAAATTGGAGCCCGCCCACCACCCCAGGCTTCCAGCCAAGCCACCGGCCAGTTTATGGCTGTCTGCTAATTCCCAATCGGGCAATCTTCGCTTCCAACGTGGTCGGCTTGATGTTGAGCAGTTCGGCCGCTCCTTTTTGGCCGCGAATACGGTAGTTGGCTTGCTGCAGCGCGGCCATTACGTTTTCCCGCTCGGCTTGCTTGTGCGGCTTGACAATGGTCACCACGGCGGAAAGCCCGTTTGGCGCGGGCTCCGCTGCCAACGGTTCCACCAACGACACGACCGGGCCTGGGGCCATGATGGCCGCCCGTTCCAGCAGGTGCTCCAGCTCCCGGATGTTGCCCGGCCAGTGATAGGTTTGCATTTGCTGCAGCGACGCATCGGAAATGCCCGCCAGCTTCTTGCCGAGCTTCTTGGCTATTCTGTGCAGGAAAAAGGTGATAAGCGCCGGCAGGTCTTCTTTCCGCTCGCGCAGCGGGGGCAAGTGAATGGGAAAGACGTTCAGGCGGTAGTACAAGTCGGCCCGGAACCGGCCTTCGCTTACTTCCTGCTGCAGGTTGCGGTTGGTGGCCGCGATGATGCGCACGTCGCAGGGAATGGTACCGCTGCCGCCGATGCGCTCAATTTCTTTTTCCTGCAGCACGCGTAGCAACTTGGTTTGCAGCTCCAGCGGCATTTCCCCGATTTCGTCGAGGAAGATGGTGCCGTTGTGGGCCAGCTCGAACTTGCCGATGCGTTTTTCCGTGGCGCCGGTGAAGCTGCCCTTTTCGTGGCCGAACAACTCCGATTCGATCAGCTGGGGCGGCAAGGCGGCGCAATTCACTTTGATCAGGGCTTTGGTGCGCCGCTTGGAGCGGTTATGCACGGCCCGGGCAATAAGTTCTTTGCCGGTGCCCGTTTCCCCAAGGATCAACACGGTGTAATCGGTTGGGGAAACTTGGTTCAGGGCTTCAAACACCTTGGTCAGCAGCGGACTTTCGCCGATGATTTCTTCGAAGTTGGCACTGGTCTTTACCTCTTCCAGCAGATAGCTGTTTTCCTGACGCAATTGCTCGCTCAACTGCTCGATGCGGTCAAACGCCATCAGGCGGTCAACGGTAATGGTCAGGGACGGCTGCAGCTGCTGCGCCAGGCGCAAATGCTGCAGTTGGAACCCGTTGGCCTGCCGGCTGAAAAACGAGATGTTAAAGTCCCCGTTATGCGCCGTCTGCAAGGGCAGCATCATATTGGATTTCAACCGAAAGGTTTTGGCTATCAACCGTTTTAGCGGATTGGTCCGGCACAGCTCTTTAAACTCGTTCCCGTTGTAAAAGGCCAAATGGTTGGCCGGAGCCTGGGCGCGGATAAGTTGATATTGCTGCAGCGTGATGTTGTTCATTCGGAAAAAATCGTCGGCCCAGATGGTCTGGTATTCATCCAGCCCCACCCGGAAAAAGCTGCACGAGCGAAAGGCATTCAACGCCTGCTCTTTCTCAAGCCCCATGATGATGTAGTCGAAGGGGATGAACGACTGGAACTCACGCGCTATATCCAACAAGCGCTTCGACCACCCCTCGCCCGACGAAAAAGCATTGATCAAGCGGATTTGCAGCGCCTGCTCGTTGCGGATGCGCTCCTCCTCCCCGTGGAGGTGGCGGTACTGCGCAATTTTGAGGGCGACCAGCACGTCTATTTCGCGCACCGGCTTGGTCAGACAGTCATAGGCATGACTAAACTTGTTGGCATCCCGCTCGCTAGAGTCGGCTGTAGCTGCTAGGTACACCACAGGGATGTGCGCCTCGGTGAGTTGTCGCCCCAACTCGTTGCCCTTGCGGGGGCCATTCAGATCCAAATCGAGTAGTACCACGTCGGGGCGCTCCTGAAGTAAGAGCTCTAACGCAGATACTTCCGCGGGATGGAGTTGGGTGACGACATAGCCCCCCGCCTTTTCCAGGATTTGCTGCAAATCCTGCGCTGTGGCAACATCTCGCTCGATAATCAGCACCCGTTGTTGCGCAGTAGGTTGTAAGGACCAGTTGCTGGTGAACATGTTGGGGAAGGTTGCAATGGTGTTGGTGTGGCTCGGGAGTGTCAGCAGCCGTTGGTTGTGCCAACGTCATTTGGGTAAGCTTTCCAGGGCACAATGGCTGGTGGCGTGCATTCGGAGCGCATGCAAGCAGATAAAATCAGGAGAATGTACCAGCTCGAAACCCAATCATCGAGGTGCCCTTTCCATTCTGCCATTCGGCGGCAGATACATTCAAATCCGCATCATGTAGGCCAACGGATTGGCAGTTGGGCAAAGCTCCTAGATAAATGTAATTTATTTTACAATAAATACACCTATTTCAAGCCACACTTATTTAGAGAAGCTCATCTACCCTTGCAGCTAGAAAGCAAAGGTTTCGTTGGCACAAAGCATCGGCGGTACCGGGCCTCCATTTTATTGGAGGGAATAAGTTGAGGCTACATCTTCTTGGAGCCACTGTAGCACGCTTTTGCTGCCCGCCAAGGTTGTTGAAACGCATTAGCAGCCGCTGGCCCTCTATTCTGGTGCATGGAGGCCTTCTGGCACAGCTGTTGTCGCCAAACATCTGGGCTAGCTACTCTGTCGCCCGGCGCTTTTGCGTGTCTGAGTGCCCAAAGCCTGCTCGGTGCTTCACCCGCCTCAGGTAACGACTCGGTCATCATACCGCTGACCAGGTCCTGTCGTGAAAAGTGATGTAAGTCACATCCTTAATGACTTGACTGCGAATGTGATGTACATCACACTATCCGACAAGGCAAGCCCCTGAACTTTGAGTTGTTCATTCAAAAGAAGCACAAATGAAAACTCAACATTTCGTCGTCAACAGCGCCCAGAGTCACATCAATTGGACGGGCCGCAAAGTAACCGGGGCTCACAACGGCACCATCGACATCAAGGCCGGCTCATTGGTCTTTCACGACGACCAACTGGCCGCGGGACGCTTCGTCATCGATACCCGCTCCATCGTCATCCTGGACGTGACCGACCCGGCCACCAACGCCCAGTTTGCCGGCCACCTGGCGTCGGATGATTTCTTCAGCTCGGAGCAATACCCGGAGGCCTACTTCGAGATTCGCAGCGTGCAGTCCGGCCCCAACGAAGCCTCCCACATCGAGGGGGACTTGACCATCAAAGGCATTACCCACCCCGTTGGCTTTGAGGCCCAGGTGGTGCGCGTCGGCAGCAAAGTCGCGGCCGTCGGCAACATCACGGTGGACCGGACCAAATACGGGATGAAGTTCCGCTCGGGCAACTTCTTCCAGAACCTGGGCGACACCTTGATCTACAACAACTTCGAGCTGGCCGTCAGCCTCACCGCCGAAGCGGTGGCCGTACCCGCCGTGCACGCCTAAACCCTACGACCATGCCGTACGTGAAAATCGAAACGACCCGCGAGGGCGTGACGCGGGAGCAAAAGCAAGCCCTGATTAAGGGCGTCACGGAGCTGCTGGAATCGGTGCTCAATAAGGACCCGCACCTGATCCACGTGGTCATTCAGGAAGTGGAGCTGGACGATTGGGGCTACGCCGGCGAGCAAACCTCCGCGTTGCGGGCCCGCGGCATCACGGCCGAAAAACACTAACGCGAGGTCGGCCATGAACACCCTAACCGCCATTGTCACCGGCGCTTCGTCGGGCATTGGCAAAGCCATAGCTGCTTACTTCCTCGACCGCGGCGCCAACGTGGTCATCAACTCCGCCACAGCCACCAAGCTGGAAGAGGCCGCCCGCGAGCTGGGCGGCGGCCCGCGCCTGGCCACCGTCGCGGGCGACGTGAGCGACAAGGCCACCGGCGAACGGCTGGTGCAGACGGCGCTGGAGCGCTTCGGCTCGGTCGATGTGCTGATCAACAACGCCGGCATCTACGAGAACAAGCCGTTTCTGGAAGTCGACGAAGCCTACCTGGACCGCTTCCTGCGCACCAACCTCAAGGGCACGTTCTTCACTACCCAGGCCGTGCTGCCGCAGATGATCCGGCAGCGCGACGGCGCCGTGATTAACATCGGCTCGCCGCTGGTGGGCCACGCGCTGGGCGGCAGCCCCTCCACGGCGCCCATGGCCAGCAAGGGCGCCATCCACGCGCTGACCCTGCAGCTGGCCGCCGAGTTTGGCCCGGCCAACATCCGCGTCAACACCATTGCCTGCGGCATCATCCGCACGCCCATGCACGGCGACCAAGCCGACGCCGCGGCCGGCCTGCACCTGCTCGGCCGCATCGGCGAAGTGGACGAAGTAGCCCAGATGGCCTACACGCTGGCCACCAACCGCTTCGTGACCGGCGCCATCATCAACGTCGACGGCGGCATGGGCGCGGGGCACCACCTGAGCTAGGCCCGCCTGATTTCCCTACGCTTGGGCGCCCGGCCCCAGTCGGGCACCCAAGCCCAATCAGCCCAACCCATGCAGACGCCGACCGAGGCCCGCGCGGCCATTGCGCAAGCGCTGAACGACTACTACTTCCCCGGCCTCCGCACCGGCGACGTGGCCCTGCTCGCGCAGGTATTCCACCCCAGCACCCAACTGTTCGGCGACATCAACGGCCGGCCCTACGCCAAGATCCTGGCCGAGTACCTCGACGGCGTGGCCCAGCGCGTGAGCCCGGCCGCGTCGGGCCAGCCCTTCGCGACGGAAATCCAGCACATCGAGGTCATCAACTCCATTGCGGTGGCCCAGGTGCGCGTGCACATGTACGCCTTCCACTACTACGACCTGCTCTCCTTTCACCTGGTCGACGGCCGCTGGCTGATTACCCACAAGCTGCTGACCCACCGCGACGAGTAGGGCCCGGCGGCTTTACCGGCTCATTTGCCGGCGTGCGGGCGGGTAACTGCCCGCGCGCGCTTTCCCGCAGCTTCACCCTTTTCCTTCTTACCACGCCATGAGTGCCACTATCACCGCTGCCGCCGTGCAGATTAG
>NZ_JAJFAV010000008.1 GCF_020711235.1 Hymenobacter sp. 15J16-1T3B
GTCGGAGCCGGCTTCGGCGGCTTTCTGGGCCGCCTCGGCGGCCGGCGCAGGCGCGGCGGCTGGTTCGGCGGATGCTTTGGGGGCAGCTTCGGCGGCCGGAACGGCCTCGGCGGGCCGCTCTTGCGCTACGGCCAATTGGGTGGCCGGCGCCGCAGCAGCCTCCGTCGTTACTGCGGGTGCAGCGGCCGGAGGCGCCGCTACCGGCGCTTCGGCGGTACCGGCGGCCGGCACCGGGCTGGCGGCGGGAGCAGCCGGGCTAGTGGCCGTCACCGGGCTAGTGGCGGGGGCGGCCGTAGCCACCGGCACTGCCGAAACCGCATTGCCACTCGGTGCTACCGCCGGTGCGGGGTTGGCGACCGGTGCCGCGGGGGCCGGCGCTGCCCCTGCGGGGGCGGCAGCCGTTTGCTCGGGCACGTTGAATTTTTCCCGCCGGCCCTTCTCGTAGATAATCATCCACACGTCCGTCTTGCGCACGTTGTAGAGCGGGCCTTCCAGGAAATCGAACAACCGGTACTTGATGTGGTCCTCGGTTATTTCGATGACTTTCGCGCTTATTTCCGACTTGTCGTTTTTGATGATGACATCCTGGGCCTGGGCGCCGGAAGCTAACAAAGCCCCGCCAATGACGGCCGCCACGCGGACCGCGCCCAGCCACCGACGCCACCGCACCGGCACCGAGCCGGCGGCTAGATGCTGACCAGGAAAAACGAGTTGGGTAGAGCGTTGCGACATAGGTATGTGAGTGCAGTCGGGGGCAAGGCAAAAAGCTGCACCTACACCTGCTGATAATGCAGGGCAATTCTTTGCATAATGCAAATATAACAAAATGTTTTTGCATTCCCGCAATCAGTCTTCCTGTTTCTCAGCTCATTACTCATAACAGCCACGCCCGTTTCACACCACTTATTAGTGCTGAAATACCAAGCTGGCACACTCAAAACTGCCATTTCGCTGTTCCCTCACATGAAAATGCTATAGACAATAATGGTTAAATGCAGCTAGACTTGCATCGCCGATTGACGCTGCGGATTGCGCAGTTGCCTCGGCGTTTTGCTTCGCTTCTTCCCATCAACCCCTTGCTATGAAAACCAACCAAGTAGCCATCATCGGTGGCGGCCCGGCCGGTATTGCCGCCGCCAAATCCCTGCTGGAAGACGGCCTGACGCCCGTCATCATCGAACAAAGCGGCGCCCTCGGCGGGCAATGGAACGTGGGGGCAGCCCACAGCGGGCAGTGGCCGGGCATGCACGCCAACTCCTGCCACATCAAAATGTCCTTCTCGGACTACGACTACCCCACCGGCACGCAGATGTTTCCGACCAACGCGGAGGTGCTGGCCTACCTGCACGACTACGCCCACCACTTCGGTGTCGATGCCCACGTGCGCTTTCACACCCGCGTCGAGTTGATTGCCCGCGGCCCGGAAAACCAGTACGTGGTCTGGACGGTCAACAAAGACGGCGAGCGGCGCACCGAGCTGTTCGAGCGCGTTATCGTCGCCTCGGGCCGTTACAACAAGCCCAGCTACCCCGACACGCCCGGCCTCGACCACTTCCACGGGCGCGTTATCCACTCGATGGAGTACCGCGGGCGCGAGCAGTTCCGCGGGCAGCGGGTGCTGGTAGTCGGCAACAGCATCAGCGGGCTGGAAATTGCCAGCGACCTAGCCCAGGACGCGTCAATTACGGTCATTTCCTCGGCCCGCAAGCCGCGCTACATTGCCCGCAAAATCATGCACGGCCTGCCCACCGACCAGCTGGCCTTCACCCGTTTCGGGGCGTACATCAACCAGGCCCTGCCGCCCGCCGAGGCCGCCGAAGGCCTGAAGCAGCTCATCCTGAGCGCCGTGGGCAACCCCGCCGACTTTGGCGGGCTGCGCCCGGCCGACAGCCTGATGGAAGCCGGCGTGTCGCAGTGCCAGGATTACCTCGACCACGTGCAGAGCGGCCGCATCCGGGCCGTGACGGGCGTGCAGGCCTACGCCCCGGGCCGGGTCGTGCTCACCGACGGCGAAGTCCTCGAAGCGGACGCCATCATTCTGGCCACCGGCTACGACCTGCACCTGCCCTTCCTGCACGAAGACTTGCGCCGGGCCGTCAACGCCGACCGCCAGCACCTGGAGCTGCACCACTTCACCTTCCACCCCGCCCTGCCCAACTTTGCGTTTATGGGCCTCTACGAGCAAATCGGGTCTTATTTTGTCACGGCCGAGCTGCAGGCTCGCTGGATAGCGGCCTGCTGGAGCGGCGCCCGCCCCGCTCCCACCGCCGTGGACATGGCCGTGGGCCTGGCCGAAGCGCGGCAGCAGAAGCAGCGCGGCCACGCCACCTGCCAGCAGGTAGCCGAGCTGATTTCGCACGACCTGGGCGTGGCGCCCAGCATCGAGCGGTACCCAGAGCTGGCCGCGGAGTTGTTCTTTGGCCTGCTGGCCCCGGCCCAATTTCGCATGGAAGGCCACGGCCAGCAGCCCGGCGCCCGCGCCCGCTTCGAGCGCAACGTGCGCCACTTCACCCAAGGCCAGCCCTTGCCGCTGGGCGAGCAGGAGATGGGCGGATTGCTGATGCTGGCCGCCAAGCTGCCGCAGCACCAGCCCCTGCAGCAACTGGTAAAGCACCTACAGCCGGCCGAAGCGGTGGTGTAACCCGCGGAATATTTCTCTAAACCGGCACCGGGCCGGCTGACACTTGCGTCGGCCGGCCCGGTTTGCTTGGTGGCCCGCTGGGTGGAGTGGACACAAAAAAAGAAGCATGCCGGCGGCATGCTTCTTTCACTCTGCGCAGAGTTCGGCGCAGTTACGCTACGCGGCGCACTTTCACGGCGTTCAGGCCCTTGCGGCCCTGCTCCACCTCGAACTCTACCTTGTCGTTTTCGCGAACTTCGTCGATCAGTCCGGTTACGTGTACGAACACGTCCTGACCGGTTTCATTGTTTTTGATGAAACCAAACCCTTTGGTCTCATTAAAGAATTTTACGGTTCCCGTAGCCATGATGCATTAGGAAAGTGATGAAAATAAAGCAACTGGCAACGGCATTCTACTATCAATTCTGCAAGCGAATAAACGGTAGCAATGCGAGGCAACTTGCCTTGAACGGAAGTAAACGTACATCTTTTTTCTGATTGTTGCAGCCACCGTTAAGTTGATTTGCGGCGAACCAGGGCAGTTATTTCAGACGCGAGGGCAAACTCAAGCCTGTTAGGCCGCATGTTTTTTCACCGGTTCGTGCCGCCAAAACCAGCTGCGGTTGTGGTATGGCCGCGGTCCGAGCACCTGCCGCTGCCTTGGCGGTACCTCGTCCGCACTCCCCCCCGTTCGGTGCGCAGAGCGAAGCCACGGGCCGGCCCTATTGCCTCAGCTCCGCCGCCGGCCGCAGCTACTCACGGCACTCGTAGCGGATGCCGTGGGACGGGGCGCCACCCGATTACACGTACGACAGCCACCAGTACCGGTGCCGCCGCTTGTAGCCTTCGTACCAGCGGCAGGGCCAATAAAGCAACAGCACCACCGCCAGCCACACTGCGTAAGCCCGCAGCAGGTCGGGGTGGTAAGCAGCTGGCCACTGAGGCGAGGGCGTGAACGAAAGGTTGACGGCTTGGCCGAAAGCCAAGCGCGTCCACAGCCATGCCCCGCCGCTGATCAGCAGCAGGTGCGGCAGGTAGTAGAAAAACGGCACCCGCCCGAAGGTGCGCAACCAGCGTACGGGGCGGATGGTCAGGTTTTCGGCCAGGCTCAGCAGCCACAGCGCCACGCCCAGCGTGAGGCAATCAAACAGCAACGACGGCGGGTATTTGCTCACGTTCAGAAACGAGAGGACCGTGAACCACGCCCCGCGGGTCTGTGCGCTCCAGGGCGCCGGGTCGCCGTACCAGTTGGTGGCCCGCAGCACCCCGAACAGCACCAGCAACAGGGTACCGGCCAAGCGCAGCCGTTGGGTGCGGGCGGGCAGCGGCAGCCCAAACCAGGGCCCGATCAGGTAGCCCGCCAGCATCACGCCCAGCCACGGCCCGATGGAATAGGCCACCAAAAACGGCGGCAAGGGCGGCAGCGACAACACAAACGGGCTGTTGTGCAGCAGGGCCGGCAAGGCATTGGCGGCCGTGACGGGCTGAATCACCGGCAGCGCATCGTGGCCGAGCAGAATGAGGCCGGCCAGCCCAATCAGGACCGGGCGCGGTAGCCACAGCAGCCCGGCCAGCAGCACCATGCCCCAGCCAATGGCCCAAATGACCTGCAGCAAGATCAGGCCGTAGCCCCAGTTGAGCACCGGCGCAATGAGCAGCAGTTCGGCGGCCACCAGCCACAGGCCACGGGTGAGCAGAAACCGGCTGGTGGCCCCGCGACTCCCGCGCCGCTGCTGCGCCAGCCAGATGCTCGCCCCCGACAAAAACACGAAAGTGGGGGCACAGAAGTGGGTAATCCAGCGGGTGAAAAACAGTAGCGTGGTGGCCTGGGTCACGTCCTCGGGGCGGAAGGTCGTGGGGCTGAAATAGTCGCGCACGTGGTCCAGGGCCATGATGACCATGACCAGCCCGCGCACCACATCGATGGCTTGCACGCGGACGGGCGCCGGCACCGGCGGGGCGGAGTGCGGGGCAGCGAGGAAAGGTGGTTGCATACGGAGCGCCCCGCCGAAAACCGGGGCCGCTCAAGTTAGCCGCCGCAATTGGTATTTCCCGGGGCCCGCTATCTGCCGGGCTTCGGCCGGCTGCTGCCCCCCCGTCAGGGCGGCCCAGTGCGTGGCGGCTTGGTAAATTAGGTGGAATACCGGCTCCTTCAGGTACAGGTAGCCCTCGATGCTGGTCGGAAACAGCGCGGCCGCGCGCTGCTTAAGCAGCGCGTACTCGTCCCGGGCGGCCGGTTCGGCGCGCAGGTAGTCGCGAAACAGCAGGGCAAAGCGGGCGTTGAAGCGGCCGGCCTCGCGCACGTGCAGGTGCAGGCGCCGCTCGCCCGCCGGTTCGCGCAGGTAGAGCTTGCGCAGTTCGGGCGAGGCGGCGGGCAGGTCGTGAAATTGGTCGTACTGCCACTCGCGCCCCTGCCGAAACCCCGCCTGCCACAGCGGCTGCAGCAGCCCCGCCGCGTCGAGGTCGGGCACGGTCAGCTGCACGTCGATGACGTCCTTGGCGCAGAGCCCGGGCACGGCCGTGGAGCCGATGTGCTCGATGCGGGCGCCCGCGGATGCAGCCCAGGCTTGTAGGCGAGCGGCTACAGCGGCGTATTCGGCGGTCCAGCGCGCTTGGTACGGCAGCAAAACAACCGGGCGGGACGGAGCAAATTCGGGCATGGCGGCGAAGGGTCGGCGGCAAAGATGCACCGGCCGGGCCCGAACCCCGGAACCGGTTCACAACTTTCCCGCCCCCGGGCGGTATTGTAGCCGCTGCCGCCTCCGGCCGCGCGTTGCCGCCACCCTTCCCTCCCGTTATGGATTCTGCTTCTTTCCTGCCCGCGCCCGTGGTGCTGGCCGGCGCCACCGGCCAGTTGGGCCTGCTCATTGCCCACCACCTGCGCCGCCTCGGTGCCCCGGTGCGGGCTCTCATTCGCCCCGCCGCCCGCCGCAGCGCCGAGGCCGAGTCTCTGCGCCTGCAAGGCGTGGAGGTGCTCGAAGTTGATTACCAGGACACCGCGGCGCTGACGGCGGCCTGCCGCGGCGCGGGCTGCGTGGTGTCGGCGCTGTCGGGGCTGCGCGAGGTCATCGTCGAGGCCCAGACGCGGCTGCTCGACGCGGCCGTGGCGGCCGGCGTGCCGCGCTTCATTCCCTCCGATTTCGCCGCCGACTTCACCCGCCTGCCCGAGGGCTCGAACCGCAATTTCGACCTGCGCCGGGAGTTTCTGCGCCGCCTCGACCGTGCCCCGATCCGGGCCACCTCCATTCTGAACGGCATGTTCATGGAGTTGCTCAAAGGCCAGGCCCCGCTCATTCAGCCCGGGCCGCGCCTGATTATCTACTGGGGCGACGCCGACCAGCTCTTGGACTTCACCACCATGCCCGACACGGCCGCCTTCACCGCCCGCGCCGCCCTCGACGCCGACGCCCCGCGCTACCTGCGCATTGCCGGCGACGTGCGCAGCATCCGCGGGTTGCAAGCCGCTGCCACCGCCGATACCGGCCTCCCCTACCGCCTGTTTCGAGTCGGCGGCCTGGGCCTTCTGGGCGGCCTGATCAAGCTCACGCGCACCCTGGTGCCCGCGCCGAACGAAGTATTCCCGCCCTGGCAGGGCATGCAGTACCTGCACAACATGCTCACCGGCCAGGCCAAGCTCGCCGCGCCCCTCGACAACGACCGGTACCCCGGCCTGCGGTGGACCACGGTGCCCGAGCTGCTCAAGCCTGCGCGCTAGGGCCTTGCCGAGCTGGCCCGGGTTGCACCGGCCGCAGCGGGCACAAAAAAAGCAGCCCCTCCGACGGAGAGGCTGCTTTTTTAAGCGGTAGTCGCAGGGACTAGGCGCGACGCACTTTTACGGCGTTCAGGCCCTTGCGGCCCTGCTCCACTTCAAACTCGACTTTGTCGTTGTCGCGGATTTCGTCGATGAGGCCGGTTACGTGGACGAATACGTCCTGGCCGGTGGTGGAGTCGTTGATGAAACCAAAGCCTTTGGTTTCATTGAAGAATTTTACGGTTCCCGTTGCCATGATGCTTTAGGAAAAAGGTGAAAAACGAGCAACTGACAACGGAACACTACGGTAGTTCGGCAAGCGAATGGGGGTAGGTAACACGAGGCAACTTGCCTTAAACAGTGTAAACATACGCCTTTATTTCCGGCCTTCACAGGTTTCCCCGGTCTTTTCAGGTCGCGTTACGGGGAGCAAACCGGACTCGGGGTAGGAAAGTTCACCGGCGAAGTGCTTAAAAAGGGGCACCCAGGGGCTGATTCTGGATCCGGGGCCGCGGCAAAACACCGCCGCTTTACCGGCCCCCACCAGCGCAAAAAAGCAGCACCCGGAAAGGATGCTGCTCTTGCTTCAGACGGCGGTAGCCGAAACTAAGCGCGACGTACGTTGACGGCATTCAGGCCGCGGCGGCCTTGTTCTACCTCAAACTGTACCGCGTCGTTGTCGCGGATTTCGTCGATGAGGCCGGTTACGTGGACGAATACGTCCTGGCCGGTGGTGGTGTCATTGATGAAACCAAAGCCTTTGATTTCATTGAAGAATTTTACGGTTCCTGTCGACATGCTGCTTTAGGAAAAGAGTGTACAAAAAGCAACTGACAACGGAACGCTACTTGGATTCTGCAAGCGAATGGGGGTAGAGGAAACGAGGCAACTTGCCAAAAAAAATGTGACTCGCTGCGCGGCGACTGACAAGCCCGGTTGCGGGAGGGTACGGCGGCTGGCGGCAGGTTACATGGGGTTAACGGGGGACACCTATACTAAGTTCAATTCCAGATAAATTAAAGTAAAATATACTTTTTCCTATCCGCCAATAGACAGTTGCTCAGGACCATAACACAACCGGCACCTGCTGCGGCCAGCCAGCGGTAGCAAGTGCCGCAGGCGTTGGCCCCCGGCGGGCTGCTAGGCCGGCTGAAACCAGCGCAGGTAGGCGGGCGCCACCAGCCGCTGCCATTCCGGGTGCCGCTTCAGGTAGCCGGTCACGAAGGGGCACAGCGGAATCAGCTGCTGCTGCCGGCGCTCCACTTCGGCCAGCACTTTTTCCACGATGGCCGTGCCCACCCCCTGCCCTTCCAGCTGGGCCGGCACTTCGGTGTGAAACAAGGCTAGGGCTCCGTCCCGGTCGCCGTACTCCATAAAGGCGGTGGCGTAGTTCACGGTCAGCTCGAAGCGGTGGCTGCTGCTGTTGTCGACGAGGGGTAGGGCTTCAAATTCGGGTTTCATCGGTTTGCGAAGGAAAAATGTGGGCGGTGCGCCGGGCTGGCGCGGGCCGGAAAACTACCACCGGGAAAGCACACGCCCAGATTGCGTGGCGCGTGAGTTGATTGGAGCCGATGCGGGCGCAGTAAACCACTGCTGCCCGGTTCGTGGGGGGCGGCGCTAGGCGCTTGCGCCGGGAGCCGTAGCGGCCGGGGGCTCCCGCTGCAGGGCCAGGCGGCAGCAGCAGAGGGCCAGCAGCAGCGTTAGGGGCGTGAAGAGCAGCCGCTCCAGGTCGGTTTTGGCGAATACGTTGCCCAGGGTGTTGAGGAAAAACAGCGCCGTCATCAGCCACAGGGTCCCCGTGATGAGTTGCCGGCTGACGCGCACCCGCAGCCGCCCCGAGGCCACGGCCACCACGGCCAGCATCAGCAGGTTCAGGCCGATGGATACGGTTTCGAACGTCAGCATTTGGTGGTGATTTTTCAGCCGCCCGCCCCACACGCTGGCAAACGGAATGACGCCCGTTATTATCAACACGTGAAATAGCACGATGAGGCTCAGAATAATGAATATCCCGTTGGCCGCAACTCGGGCAGTCAGGAAGTGCTTCATGGAAAGAAACGGACAGGTGCCAAAGCTGCCGGTGGGCGCGGTAGCAGCGCAAAGCTACGGGGCGGGACGCCGGGCTCGTAGCGGAATTAATTGCCCAGGGCGCGCAGGTATGACGCCGGAATCGGCAGGCCTTGCAGGCGGTTGGTCATGGCCACCAGGATGAGCAGGGCCAGCAGCACGCCCGTGCCACCCACGACCACGGCCTGCCGCCGCGCGCTTTTCTCACCCCAGATGCTGCGGCCCTTCTGGTAGTGCAGGCTGGCCAGGTGCAGAAAAACCGCCGTGACAGCCAGGAAGTAATACGGGATGAAAAAGAGGTTGTAGGGGAAAGTATTGATGCCCGCTGCGGCGAAGTACAGGTTGGTATCGAGCCCAAACCAGGCCCGGCCGGTGAGCACCGCCGCGGTATGCACCAACAGAAAGAAGGCCAGATACAGGCCCGAGTACATCTGCAGCCGCTCCGCCAACGGCCGCCACGGCTCCCGGCGGCCCCGCCAGTATAGGCGCAGGCCGCTGAAAACCTGCCCCGTTACGGCCAGCAGCAGGCCGGTTTCGAGCACCGGGTGCCGGTACGCCTGGCGCAGCGCGGTCATGGTGGCCACGTGGGCCGCCACGCTCCACAGCGCCACCAGGTGATTGGCCAGGTGCACCAGAATGAAAACGGCCAGTACGAGGCCCGTCCAGTAGTGGTAGGTTTTGGTAGATAACCGCATCGGGTCAAATGGGATTCGCCACAGCAATATTAGTTTGATGGAATATTAATCTGCTTACGCTGCTGCGCAACCCCGCGCAGCAGGACGGCCGCGGCGTCTTGTATTGGCCGATCTGCGTATGCCGGATCAACCCGAACCGGCCGCTCTACGCCCTGGCTGGCTCCTGTTTTCCCATGGATACTCGCCCCCGCGCCAGCGCTGCTTCCTGGCAACAAACCGCTTACCGCGTCATTTTCGAATCGGACACCCGGGCCGGGCAGTTGTTCGACATTGCCTTGCTGGCGGCCATCCTGCTGAGCGTGGTGGCCGTGATGCTGGAAAGCGTCACCAGTATCAATGCCCGCTACGGCCCCGCGCTGCGGGCCGTGGAGTGGATGTTCACGGGCCTTTTCCTGCTGGAATACCTGATGCGCCTGCTGGTGGTGCGCCGGCCGCTGGCGTACGCGCTGAGCTGGCTGGGCATCATCGACTTTCTGGCCATTGTGCCCACGCTGGCGGCCCTGGTGCTGGCGGGCAGCCGCTACCTGCTCGTGATTCGGACGCTGCGGCTGCTGCGGGTGTTTCGCATCTTCAAGCTGGGACAGTTCGTCGGCGAGGGCGAGTTTATCCTGAACGCCCTGCGGGCCAGCCGCTTCAAGATTATGGTGTTTCTGAGCTCGGTCATCACGCTGGCCGTGGTGGTAGGCACGCTGATGTACGTGGTGGAAGGCGGCCAAAACGGCTTCACCAGCATCCCAAAAAGCATCTATTGGGCCATCGTGACCATGACGACGGTGGGCTACGGCGATATTTCCCCGACGACGGTACTGGGCCAGACGCTGGCCTCGGTGCTGATGATTCTGGGCTACGCCATTATTGCGGTGCCCACGGGCATCGTCTCGGCCCAGATGGCGCTGCCCGCCACCGGCAAGCCCGCCTACAAACAGGCCGTGTGCCACGTCTGCCAGGCCGCCGGCCACCGCGACGACGCCGAGTATTGCTGGCGCTGTGGGGAAAAGCTCTAGACCCCAGCAAAAGCGCCGCCCCGGAAACCAGGGCGGCGCTGATGGCGCGTATCGGGGCACTTGGGTGCGCGGCGTCGGGCGGTACTTTCCCTGGCTGCGCTGCCGGTTGGCCGGCGTGGCTTCGGGGCCGTGCGGAAAGCAGAAGGCTTGTTAGGGTTTTCTACCTCGCTTCGCGGAGGGTTGAGTCAGAACTCCAAGCGGGCTGACCTTGGCTACAACGGGTAAGTAGATCCTAGCGCCCTAACCGCCGGCGCAGCGGGAGTTGACGACAAGCCAACCACCCGGCAAGCCGACGGCTGGCGACTACAGCTTGATGCCCTGCGCCGCCATGGCCTGCTCCTGCTTGGCGTGGTTGGCCTTAAACTCCTCGTGCTGGGCCTGGGTACGCTTGGTGCCGAGGCTGGCCAGGTTCTCGCGCAGCTTATCGGCGGGCAGGTCGGCGCCGTAGGAGGGCGTGCCCGGCTGCTGCCGCCACGACTCGTGCAGGGTGCCGTCGTCCACGGCGTCGAAGCCCAACTCGTCGACCAGCTGCATGACTTTTTGCTTGGCGGCGGCATCGTCGGAGGCCACGGGCAGGCTGATGCGGCCGGGCGTGCCGGCGGGCTGGCCTTTCTCCACGATGTGGTGGGCGTAGATGTTGTTGAACACCTTCACTACCGGGCGGCCTAGGTGCTGCTGCACCCATTCGCTCTCGGTCAGGTCGCCGGTTTCCAGCTCCGCAATCTTGCCGTCGCGCAGCATGGGGTAGTAGTTGCTGGTGTCGATGATGGGCACCTCCCGGGGCACGCTGGCCAGCAGGTCCTTGGGCAGGTCGGGAATGTTCTTGAGCGGGATGGTCACCACGATGAGGTCGGTACCGCGCTGGGCCGCTTCCTCGGCCGTCACGGCCTGGGCGCCCGTTTTCTGTTCCACGTCTTTGAGGGTTTCCGGCCCGCGGGAGTTGGCAATGTATACCTGGTGGCCGAGGCCCGTCAGCCGCACGGCCAGGGCGCTGCCGATGTGGCCCGCGCCGATGATTCCGATGTTCATGGGTTGTCTGGTTTGGTTTGTGCGCCGCTGATGTGCCGGCGCAGGGTGGTAAACAATGGAAGTGGGCGTTTTGCTTTTTCCGTGCCGCTTCGACTCGCAAAAGCCGCTTATGTACTTCCCATCCCTTAGCGAAAGACGGGGCGGTTCAGCGCCGGTTTCCAAGCCGAGCTCCGGCTGCGCAGTTGTTCCGGTCGGGTTACTATCGTGTTTGATGGGTTTGCCACCAAGCCCACCCGTAGCGCCCCAGGCCCAACAGCACGAGCAACCAAAGCCCCAAAATCAGCGCCCCAACGACCCAATTGGCTCGCTTCGATACGGGGATGGTAGCAGTTCGGTGCCGGGCTTCCCGCAGGACCTCGGCTGGCACGAGCTGGATGCTCAGGGCAATGCCGGCGGGCACCAATATCAAATCGTCGAGGTAGCCGAGTACGGGAATGAAATCGGGTATCAGGTCAATGGGACTGGCGGCGTAGGCCAGCGTAGCCAGCATTACCAGCCGGGCGTACCACGGGGTGCGCGGGTCGCGGGCGGCGTAGTAGAGGGCCACCAGTTCGCTTTTTAGGGCGCGGGCACGGCTTTGTAGGGTAGACCACATGCCACGTATACGACCAACTGGCCAGACGGCTCATACCTGGTTACCCAAAAACATGCCTAGTCAAAGCGGCGGCCGGCAGCAGGTTTCGCCGGCCAATCATGGATGCTTTGAAAAAAGAATACCGGAGAGTTTGGCAGCTATCAACGGATAACTAGAATGCGGGGAAGACACAAAAGCAGCAGCGGCGGCCGGCGGACTATTCCCCCGGCCGCCGCTGCGGTGGCAATGCTATCCTGCGTCAGCACGCCAGAAGCCTCAACAAGCTCGGCATGACGTGCCTGAAGCAGCACTAAAACTACATCTGCCCCGGAATTTTCACTCCCCGCTCCTCGGCTACCTGCTGGGCCAGCTCGTAGCCGGCGTCGGCGTGGCGGAAGACGCCCATGCCGGGGTCGGTGGTGAGCACGCGGCGCAGGCGCTCGGCCTTTTCGGGGGTGCCGGTGGCCACGATGACCATGCCCGCGTGGGTGGAGTTGCCAATGCCCACGCCGCCGCCGTTGTGCAGGCTCACCCAGTCGGCGCCGGAGGCGGTGTTGGCCAGGGCGTTGAGCAGGGGCCAGTCGGCCACGGCGTCGGAGCCGTCCTTCATGCCCTCGGTTTCGCGGTTGGGCGAGGCCACGGAGCCGCAGTCGAGGTGGTCGCGGCCGATGACGATGGGGGCCGAGACTTCGCCGCGGGCCACCAGGTCGTTGATAACCAGGCCGAACTTTTCCCGCTCGCCGTAGCCCAGCCAGCACACGCGGGCGGGCAGGCCGATAAAGGGCACCTTGGCCTGGGCCTTCTCGATCCAGCGGGCCAGCATCTTGTTGTCGGGGAAAGTTTCGAGCAGGGCGCGGTCGATGCGCAGGATGTCTTGCGGGTCACCCGAGAGGGCCGCCCAGCGGAAGGGGCCTTTGCCCTCGCAGAACAGCGGGCGGATGTAGCCGGGCACGAAGCCGGGGTAGAGGAATTGGCCGTTTTCGTCGCGCACTTGCAAGCCGCCTTTTTCGGCCTGCCCGCGCAGGTTGTTGCCGTAATCGAGGGCCACGGCCCCGCCGGCCTGCATGTCGATGATGGCCTGGCAGTGCTTCACGATGGAAGCCAGGGCCTGGCGCTTGAACTCCTCGGGGTTGTCCTTGCGCAGCTGCAACACGGCGTCGATGTCGCCCTCGGGAATGTAGTCCATCAGGTCGTGGGCCGAGGTCTGGTCGGTGACGATGTCGGCCTTGTAGCCGCGGGCCAGCAGCTCGGGCAGCACGGTGGCGGCGTTGCCGGTCAGGCCGATGCTCCAGCCTTTGCGCGCCTGCTTGTACTGCTCGCACAGTTCCAGGGCGTGGTTTAGGTCGCGGGCCTGCTCGTCGAGGTAGCCCTCCTGCACCTTCTGCTTCACGCGGGCGTTGATGGGCTCAATGACCAGGCACACGCCGTCGTTCATGGTCACGGCCAGCGGCTGCGCGCCCGACATGCCGCCCAGACCGGCGGTGATGGTGACGGTACCGGCCAGCGTACCGCCGAAGTGCTTATCCCCTACTGCGGCGAAGGTTTCGTAGGTGCCCTGCAGGATGCCCTGGGTGGCAATGTAAATCCAGGAGCCGGCCGTCATCTGCCCGTACATCATCAGGCCGAGCTTGTCCAGTTCGTCGAAGTACTCCTGGGTGCTCCAGGCGGGTACGATGTTGGAGTTGGCAATGAGCACGCGCGGGGCGTGGGCCCAGGTGCGAATTACGCCCACGGCCTTGCCCGACTGCACCAGCATGGTTTCGTCGGCCTCCAGGTTTTTGAGGGTGCTGACGATGGTCTGGTACTCCTTCCAGTTGCGGGCCGCGCGGCCGGCGCCGCCGTACACAATCAGCTCGTCGTACACCAGCGACACCGCGGGGTCCAGGTTGTTTTCGAGCATGCGCAGGGCCGCTTCGGCTTCCCAGGTTTTGCAGCGCAGCTCAGTGCCGTGCTTGGCCTTCACGGTTTCGGCGGGCTTGTACTCGTAGTACATGGGCCGGGTGGCGTGCTGGCCGGCGTCGGCCGATTTGCTGGTGGCTTCGAGGTTGAGTTCGGGCGTTTCGAGGGCGGAGTGCGACATGGTCGGGGCGGGAAATTGGGGATTGGGTGGAGCGGCGAATATAGCGTTTTCGGCGGCTGGCAGCCGCATATCAGAAGCCCTGTGGAGGCGCAAAATGTGGCCCTAGCGCGCCCCGGGGCAGATGATGGTTGCATGATTGGAGCAGGCGTAACTCGGGGCTTTTCAGCCCTTACTGGCCCAAGCTCGACATTAAAATAATATAATCAACCAGCCTTATTGATGAGCTTTATCCAATATCATAAGAAATAATTTACAATTTCTGGGTTACATAACCACCGCGCCGGCATAAAGGCCACGGCGGCGGCTTGCGGGTCGGCACCGAACCACAACCATCTTTTCTACCCAACACCTTACATCCATGAAAAAAGTATTGTTTCTGGCTTTGGCCGCGGCTTCCTTGAGCTTTACCTCCTGCGGCAACAACCAGCAGGAAAACGGCGGCACTTCCGGCACCGAAAGCGGCACCGGCTCGGGCACCGATGCCACCGGCGGCGACGCCGGCATGAACGCCGACACCAGCATGAGCGGCGGTACCGATGCCAGCACCACCGGCAGCGCCAGCACTACAGGTAGCGCCACTACCGGTGGCACCATGACGGGCAGTGCCACCACCGGCACCACCACTATGGGCGGCACCGACGGCGGCAGCACCGGCACCACTACGGCGGGCACCACGGGCGGGGCTACCACCGGCAGCACCACCACGGGCTCAACGGCGGGCGGCACCGGCTCCACCGGTTCGGGCACTACCGGCGGCCGCTAACCTTACTTCCCCGATCGGCAAAGCCTCTCGCCCCGCGCGAGGGGCTTTTGTGCGTTTTGGCCGGTCCAGGGGCGGCTTGGCCCACCAGGGCACGGTGGCTGCCGCACCAAATGCCCAGGTAGCCCCTACCCTAGGCCGCCAATTTGCGTATGGCAATTCCTATATACCACAACCACGGCTGCCGCCGACCGCCGCGGGCCCCAGCGCCGGTTGCCGCAGCCCAACCACCTACCCCCTCATGAAGAAGATTCTGTTCCTCGCTCTGGCCGCCGCTTCGCTAAGCCTGGCCGCCTGCGACCGAGAAAAAGCCAACGGCGCCGAAGGCAGCGCCTCTGGCGCGGCCATGACCAGCACCCGCCTCGGCGACGCCGACGGCAACGAAGGCAAAGTCGACACGGTGCGCACCGACGCGGGCACGCCCACCAACAACGCCGTGCCCGATACCATGGCCGGGCAGTAAGCCCGCAGTTGACGGGCTAGCCGGGCCACGCGCCGCTTGATCAAGTTGCCAGGCGGCCGTTGTTGGCCGGCTCGATGGCCCCTGAAATGCATAATGCCTCCCGCTCGTGAGGAGGCACTATGCATTTCAGGGGCCGTTGTATTCTATCCGCTTTTTCCGCTGGTTTTCAACTGCTTTAGCGCCGCCTCGAGCACGGTGTCGCGGCCGCGGCGCACGTCCTGCACCGTGGGGTGCACCAGCACCTGCGGCTGCACGCCCACGCCCACAAATTCCTGGCCGTCGGGGTAGGCGTCGCGTTTGGAGCAGATGCGGGCCGAGCCGCCGCCGGGCAGGCTGAACGACAGCGGCTGCCCGGTGCTGCCGCCCGTCGGCTCGCCCACGATGACGCCGCGCTGCATCAGCTCGAAGGCCACGGCAAAGTCTTCGGCGGCCGAAAAGGTACGGGCGCCGGTCAGCAGGACTACCGGGCCGCGGTACGGATTCGCCCCCTTGGGCGGCACGGGCTCGACGGGCTCGGCGTACCACTGCGGGGGCCGCTCCCAGGGCCGAAACGTGGGGTGGTAGTCGCGCGTCATCCAGCGCGCCGTCGGGATGGGCTGGTCGGTGAGGTAGCTGAGCACGTCGAAGCCGTAGTCGCTGTTGCCGCCGCCGTTGGCGCGCACGTCGATGATGAGGGCGCGGGTCTGGCGAAGACGCGGGTACACATCGGCCATCAGCTGCTTGATGGCGGGGTCGCCGAACGAGTTGAGGGCCAGGTAGCCGACGTTGTGCTCGAGCACCCGAAACTCCAGCGGCGGCCGGGCCGGCGCCTGGTCGGCGTAGCCGCTGCGCGCCACGCTTTGCTCGGCCACGCGGCCCCGGGCGTCGCGCAGGGTCAGGCGCACCGGCTGCTGGGCGGGTCCCGCCAGCAGCGAGTAAGTGTAGGTGCGCACGAGGCGGTCTTGGGGCGTGGAGGCGCTTTGCCAAGCCAGGCGCGGGCGGGCGTAGTCGTGCACCGCCGTGCCGTCGATGGCCACCACCTCCTGCCCCGGCGCAATGCCCCGGCGCCGCAGGGTTTCGCTGTTGACTTCGGTGATGAGCACCTTGTCCTGGATCAGCGCGGTGCGCAGCGGCGGGCGCTCAAACACTTCCCCGAACAGCTCCTTGGGCGGGTACACGTTGGTGTGGCCGTCGCGGAGTTGGGCGCACATTTCCTGCAGCAGCTGGTAGTAGGCCAGGGTGGTTGGGGCGGCTTGCACCTTCGGCAGGTACGCCACGTAGAGGCTGTCCCAGGCCAGGTGGGGCACTTTGTCGAAGAAGGGAAAATTGAATTTGGCCTCGGACCAGAAGCGCGAGAGGCCGGCTATTTTCTCCTCGTTGCTCAGCTGCGGGCGATAAGGCGTGTGCCAGGTGGGATTGTCCCAGAGGCGCGCTTCGGCCTGGGTTTGGGCCGCGGTGTAGGGCCGGTACTCGGGCGCCGGCTTGGCTTGGCTGGCCAGGCTGGCGCCCAGACCTAAGGCGGCTACCAAATACGATTTCATAGCAGAACGGATGGAAACTGCGGCGACTGGAGCGGCGCCAACCGGCGGCAAAAATGCGGAATCAGCCGGCCCCGCGCACCTACATGTTCGGGTGAGGGCCGGGCCCATGGCGGCGAGTGGGCACATTTTCGCGCCGGAATGCACCCCCTCGCCCGGGCGCTGCGTACTCCCTGCTACACCAAACACCCCGACCCCGATGAACCAGGTAGCCGCTGGCGTCACCCAGCTTCAGATCCAACGCTTTGTCAACGTGTACTTTGTCGAATCGAGCAACCCCGGCGAGTGGGTGCTGGTCGACACCGGCCTGCCGGGCTCCGAAAAAGACATCATTGCTGCCGCCGACGCGCTATTTTACCCCGGCACCCACCCCACGGCCATCCTCCTGACGCACGGGCACATGGACCACTCGGGCTCGGCCCGCGCCCTGGCCGAGCATTGGAATGTGCCGGTGCTGGCTCACCCGCTGGAGTTGCCCTTTCTGCAGGCCAAAGCCGTGTACCCCCCCGCCGACCCCACCGTGGACCGCGGCGGCTCGCTGGCCTTCGTGGCGCGATTTTTCCCGCCGCAGTCGTTTCAGCTCAGCAACGTGGTGCAGCCCCTCGCCCTCGACAGCGACGAAACGCCCTACCTGCCCGGCTGGCGCTGGCTGCACGTGCCCGGCCACGCGCCCGGCCAGATAGCCCTGTTCCGTGCGGAAGACCGCACCCTGCTCGGTGCCGACGCTTTTGCCACCGCCAACCACGAGTCGGTGCCTTCGCTGCTGCTGCAAGTGCCCAAAATCAGCGTGGCCGGCGCGCCCTTCAACTACAACTGGCAGCAGGTGCGCGACTCGGTGCAGACGCTGGCCGAGCTGGTGCCCCACGCCGTGGGATGCGGGCACGGGCCGGTTATTCAGGGCCCGGAAGCCGCCGTCGGCCTGCGCGAACTGGCCAACAATTTCCCCATGCCCACGCACGGGCGCTACGTTGCGGAGCCGGCCGTAATCGACGCAGAAGGAGTGCAGTACCTGCCGCCGGCCCCCAAAGACACGCTGCCGGCCAAAGCCGCGCTGATCGGGGCGGGCGTGGCCCTGGCAGCAGTAGCCGGCGTGGCCCTGCTCGGCCGCGGCAAATCCGAGGGCACGAAATCCACCGGCCGCAAGACCGCGGCCAAGGAGCCGGCCTACAATTCGAAGGTGTACGATCTGGCCGCGCGCCGGGCCCGCAAATCCGGCCAGGCGTCCTGCGCGCCGTCGGCCGGCGCACTCGACGAATACCCCTACAAGGAAGTGCGCTTCTAACGAGGCGTAACGTTGAAAAGCCCCCGCGCTTCGCTGAAGCGCGGGGGCTTTTCGTTGGCCGGTCCCATACGTCGGGCCGCCCCGCGGATGCGGAACGGCCCGGGCTTGTGTATGTGAGCGGATTGGGAATATACGATTTTTTATTTACCGCCGCGGCTAACCGTCACCCCGCCGTTGGTGGTAACGGCCTTCACCGGCGCGCCGCCCTTGCCTAACGCCACGGCTACTTCCGAGCGGCTGACGCTGCCTTGCACGTTGGAGGGGAAATCGGTGCGGATGGGGCCGTGCACGGTGCTGGTGAAAAACTGCGCCGAATAATCGGCCGGCAGCTTCCAGTTGATGCCCCCGTTGGTGGTGGCCACGTCGAGGCCGGGGCCGTCCCACTTGCTGCCGGTGAGCGTGATGCTCAGCCCGCCGTTCTGGGTGCGGCCCTTCACGTCGCCGCCGTCGCCGAGGATGCTCACGCCGCCGTTTTGGGCCTCGAAAGTCACCGGCCCGCGCAGGTTTTCGAGGTGAATGCCGCCGTTGTGGGTGCTCAGGGCCAGGGCGGTTTTCTCGGGCACGAAGATTTCGTAGCTCACGGCGTAGCCCCCGTCGCTGACGGCGTAGCCGTCGTTTTGCCCGCGGCCGTCGGAGCCGGCGGCGCGCAGGGTGTTGCTGTCGGTGCTCACTTTCACGTCGGCCACGCGGGCTTTGGCGGTGGCTTCGTCCTTGGCCCAGGCTTGCACCTTGGCCCGCACCCGGATTTCGGAGCCGCTGTAGCCTTTCACCGTGATGCCGCCGTTGCGGCCGCCGTCCACCGTGAGCTTGCCCGACTTGATGGCCGGTAGGGTCAGGTCACGGGTTTCGCAGTAGCGTTTTTGCTCGGAGCTGCCCCACTTCCCTTCTTCGCAGGAGGAGGTGAAGGCCGGCGCGGTTTGGGCGTGGGCGGTGAAGGCAGCGGCGCTCAGCAGCAGGGCGGTCAGCAGGGTTTTCATAGTGTCAGAAAGGCTGTTTGGTTTGGAATGTTGCCCTACTGACGCCGCTGGAATATCCGCGGTTGCAGATACAACGAAAATTTTCGTAGATATTTTTCGAAGCGTCATTTCATACGGCATCCTCATCTGGCGTGGGCGCAGCGAAGGACCTTGCTCGAACTCTGCACCAATCAAAAAGCGCAGCCACCTACGCCCAATCGTCCAGGGCTCGGCGGCTGCGCTTTTTTTATTCAGAGGCCTTCGTTTGTTCTTTAGTGGTAGCAGCGGTGCCAGGTCGGAGGAAAGTCCTTCGCTCTGCTCAGGATGACGTTCTTCTCTATAGCGTCCTTGTCGACATCGGCTGCTCAGCTGCTCCTCTCCTACTCACCGGCCCGGTACGCCCACTGGCCGTCCACTAGCGTGCCGAGCACGGCCGATGGGTCGCTGGTGTAGACGAGGGCCGGCAGCAGGTGTTGGGGACCGGCCTGAGCCAGCAGCGGCTGCTGCAGGTCGTAGACCACGGCATCCAGCGGCTGGCCCAGGGCGAAGTAGTCGGCCACGCGGCGGCCGGCGGCGCGCTGCCCGGCCCAGAACGTGGTATCGACCAGCGCCGTGGCCCCGTCGGCGAAGATGTTGCGGCGGCGCTGGGTGAGGCGCTGCCCGTAGTCGAGCCAGCGCAGGTCTTCCAGCGGGTTCAGGCTGATGTGGCTGTCGGTGCCGATGGACCAGCGGCCACCGGCCGCGGCGTAGTCGACCAGCGGAAAAATCCCGTCGCCGAGGTTGCCTTCGGTGCCGGGGCAGAGCACCACCTGCGCGCCCGACTGGGCCAGGCGGGTGGTTTCCTCCGGGGTCATGTGGGTGCAGTGCACCAGGTGAAACCGCTCGTCGAGCGGCAGGTGGTCGAGCAGCCACTCCACCGGGCGGGCGCCGAGGTGGGCCAGGCTGCGCTCCACTTCCAGGGTTTGTTCGGCGGCGTGCAGGTGGAAGGGCAAATCTTTCGGCCCCTGGGCGTGGGTGGCCAGCACGTCGGCGGCTTCCACGGCGCGCAGGCTGTGCACCCCGAAGCCCAGGCGGGCGCGCTCGTAGTACCCCACGGCCCGGCGGCTGGCCTCGAGCAGCTGCAAGTACGCCTCGAGCGTGGGCGAAATGAAGCGGCGCTGCCGGGGCTGCGGCTCGCGGCCGAAGTCGCCCTTCTGGTAAAACACCGGCACCAAGGTGATTTTGATGCCGGCGGTGCGGGCGGCCGCCACCAGCCGCTCGCCCATTTCGGCCAGGTTGGCGTAGGGCTGCCCGCCGGGGGCGTGGTGCAGGTAGTGAAACTCGACCACCGAGGTGTAGCCGTTGCGCAGCAGATGCCGGTAGAGTGCCGTGGCCACCTGCTCGTTTTGCTCGGGCGAGAAGGTTTCGGCGCAGGCGTACATGGCCTCGCGCCAGCTCCAGAAGTCGTCGCGGGTGCCGGGCTCGTGCTGCTCGGCCATGCCGGCCATGCCGTACTGAAAGGCGTGGGAGTGCGCGTTCTGAAAGCCCGGCAGCGCGGCGCCGTTCACGGTTTCGACGGCAGCGCCGGGCTCCGGCGGGGCTTCCGCCGAGAGGTACTGAATCAGACCCTGCGCGTCGACGCCGACGTAGGCCGGGCGCAGCCAGCCGCTGCGCAGCAGCAGGGCGGAGAAGTGGTAGTAGTGCATGGGGTGGAATGAGGGGCGGCGGGAAGACGAAAACAGGTCGTCAGGTCGAGCTAGCCGAGACATCTCGCGTGCGGATATCTGGTAGAAACCTGCTGATTAGGGTTACTATCCGGCGTGATGTCTCGGCTGCGCTCGACATGACGCTCTTATTTGGTTTATGCCCAGATGTCACGCCGTACTCGACATGCCAGGGCGGGCTCAGGCGTCCAGCAAGCTTTGGCCCAGGGTAAGGAGCGTCTGGCGCAGCACGACTCGGATCTGCTCAGCCCGCGCGGGGGCGTAGGCTTGCTCGTTGTCGTCCATGTACACGTCCTTGGCCATTTCCAGCTGCAGGGCGTGCTGCTCCAGCTCGGGGCGGCCGAAGTGGCGGGTGATGTAGCCGCCCTTAAACGGGTGGTTGTGCTGCAGCGAGTACGGCCCGCTGCCCAGCTGCTCCAGCGCCTGCTGAATCAGCGCAGGCGCGGCGGCGGTTTCGTCGGCCGAGCCGAGGATGAGGTCGGGGAACGGGCCCGGGTGAATGGCCGGCACCAAGCGGCGGATGCTGTGGCAGTCCCAGAGCAGCACCCGGCCGAAGCGGGCCCGGGTGTCGTCGAGCAGGCGCTGCAGGGCCTGCTGGTAGGGCGCGAAGTACAGAGCCCGGCGCCAGGCCACGTCGGCCGGCGCGACTTCGGCCCGCTCGTCCTGGTAAATCGGCTCGCCCAGAAAGGTGGTGGTGGTGCACAGGCCGGTGATGACGCGCCCGTCGTGGTAGAGCGGGGCGCTGTCGGGGTTGCGGTTCAAATCGATTACCCAGCGGCTGTAGCGGGCGCGCAGGATGGGAATGCCCAGCTCCGTAGCGAAGTCATAGAGCTGGTGCACAAACCAGTCGGTGTCGTCGGGCGGCAGCAGGTGGGGCTTCAGCTCGGCCCGGAGGTCGTCCGGAAATTCGGTGCCGGCGTGGGGCACGCTGATGACGATGGGCAGGCGCTGCTCGGCGGGGTGGGTGAGGTCGAAAAGCTGCATGGAGGCGGGGGAAGCGGGCCACCGAGCGGGGCGGCCGGCGGGCTAAGGTAAGGCGGTGGGCCGGGAAGCCGCAACGCCGCCGGGCCGGCTACCCGGCGGCGGCGTAACTTGCGGGCCGGCCGCCGTGCGCCGCGGCCGGTTTTGCCTGTGCTTATGCCGTATCGTTTGCTGCTTGCCGTAGTGCTGGGGCTGAGCGGGCTGCTGCTGCAGCGGCCCGCGCCGGCTCAGTCGCGCCCGACCGCACCCCCTACCCTGCCGCCGGCCGCGCCGGCCCCCGTCCTGCCCGCCGATAGCAGCCTGCGCTGCGGCACCTACGCCTACCTCTCCTTCCTGATTTACGACTCGGAAGGCGGCCCCGAGCCCATTGCGGCCGAGGGCGTAGGCGGCACCCTCACCCTGCGCCCCGACGGCCGCTTCGAGCAGCGCCTGCGCATTGGCCTGGCCCCGCAGCTCAACGTGTTTGAGCGCAGCGGCGAGTACCAGCTGCTCAGCGGCCAAGGCATCCGTTTCAGCTACCTCACCAAGCAGGGCCAGCCCCGCACCGACGCGGGCACCTACCGCTTCGACGCGCAGCAGGGCGGGCTGGTCGTTACCATCGAGGGTTTCCCGGCGGGCAGCCGCAGCGTCTACACCCTGGTGGCCCAGCCGGCCGGGCACTAACGCCGGCCACAGCGCCCCGCGCGGAAAAACCGACCAGCCGCTTGCGGAAGTACGCCGGTTGTAGCTATTTGGGCCACTCCCCAGCTAGCTACTCCCACGTCGTTTCTGCCTTTCCGATGCGTTTCCGCTTTACGCTACTGGCCGCCCTGCTCGGCCTGAGTGCCGCCGCCAGCGCCCAGCACGCCCCTACCCGCCGCCCTGCGGCCCCCGCGCGGCCCGTGGCCCGCACCGCAGCGGCTCCCGCCGCCAAGTTGCCGGCGCAATTTTTCGGCAGCCACACCTACGTGGCCTACGTGATTTACGACCCGAGCATCAGCAAGGAGCCCACCAACACCCGCGGCGTGGGCGGCACGCTCTGGCTGGGCCCGGCCGGCACCTACGAAAAGAAGCTGGAGTTTCCGGGGCCCTACGGGCAGTTTCACTTCGACGAATCGGGTCGCTACAAGATTGAAGGCAACCGCATTAGCTTCACTTACGCCGACAGCAAAGGCCAGCCCGTGACCTACGGCGGCACCTTTCACTTCGACCAGAAATCCTTGAGCCTGGGCATGGTGCTCAACGAGGACGCCAAAGGCGGCCGCGAGGTGTACGGGCTCGTGGCAAAAGGCACCGAGAAGGTGAAGCGCAAATTCGACGCCGAGGGCAACGTCACGCTCGAGTAACGCCCGCAAGCCCCCGGCGGCGCTACCTTAGGCCCATGAGCACTTCCTCCAAGTCCGTCGTTATTACCGGCGTATCCACCGGCGTGGGGCAGGCCACGGCCCAGGCGCTGCTGCAGCGCGGCTACCGCGTGTTCGGCAGCTTGCGCCGCCCCGCCGATGCCGAGGCGCTGCGCGGCACGCTCGGGCCGCAGTTTACGCCCCTGCTCTTCGACGTGACGGACGCCGCAGCCGTGGCGGCCGCCGCCGCGCAGGTGGAAGCGGCGCTGGCCGGGCAGCCACTCACGGCACTCATCAACAACGCCGGTGTGGCCTTCGGCGGGCCGCTGCAACACCAGCCCATCGAGGTGGTGCGGCAACACTTTGAGGTGAATGTGGTGGGCTTGGTGCAAGTGACGCAGGCCTTTCTGCCGCTGCTCGGCGCCCGGCCCGGGTTTGCGGGCACGCCGGGCCGCGTTATCAACATCGGCTCGGTGAGCGGGCAGGTGGCGGCCCCGTTTGTGGGCGCGTACGTCGGCTCGAAGCACGCGCTGGAGGGGCTGTCGGCCACTTGGCGGCGCGAGCTGCAGCTGTTCGGCGTCGACGTGGTTCTGATTGGCCTTGGGGTGACGCAAACGCCAATTTGGGGCAAGGGCATCGATTTGGACGCCTACCGGGACACGCCTTACTTCGCCCCGGCGCAGCGCTTCGTGCAGTACGTGCACAAAACCATTGCCCAGGGCCTAACGCCGGCTTTCGTGGCCGAGCGGCTGGTCGGCATCCTGGAAGCGCGGCGGCCCAAGGTGCGCTACGCCCTGGTGCCCGACCTGCTGCGGGCCTGGGTGGTGCCGCGCCTGCTGCCGGCGCGCTGGCTCGACCGGCTGCTGGGCCGCGGCATCGGGCTGCTCCCGCCGCGCCGCCCGGCGTAATGCCCGGCGGGGGTTGCCCTTGGCCGGCGTTTCGGCTAACTTGCGGCCCCTTCGGCAGCCGGCCCCTCGGCTGACCGGGCGTTAACTCACAACTTCACAATCTCACAAGTTTACCATAGATGGGACGCGCGTTTGAATTCCGCAAAGGCCGCAAAATGAAGCGCTGGGACCGAATGTCGAAAGACTTCACCCGCATCGGGCGCGAAATCGTCATTGCCGTGAAAGAAGGCGGCGCCAACCCCGACACCAACTCGCGCCTGCGCACGGCCATGCAAAACGCCAAGGGCGTGAACATGCCCAAGGACCGCGTGGAGGCCGCCATCAAGCGCGCGTCGTCGAAGGAAGAGGGCAACTACACCGAGGTGGTGTACGAAGGCTACGCCCCGCACGGGGTGGCCATCGTGGTGGAAACGGCCACCGACAACCCCACCCGCACCGTGGCCAACGTGCGCATGTACTTCAACCGCGGCAACGGTGCCCTGGGCACGGCCGGCTCCTCCGACTTCACCTTCACCCGCAAGGGCGTGTTCAAGCTGGCCGCCGACGGCCTCGACGCCGAGGAGCTGGAGCTGGAGCTGATTGACTTCGGCGCCGACGACATTTACGAGGACTCGGAGGAGGACGAGCACGGCAACGAGAAGCACTACATCGTGGTGGAAACCGCGTTTAGCGACTTCGGGCAGATGCAAAAGGCCCTGGAGCAAAAGCAGCTAAACGTCATCAGCGCCCAGCTGCAGCGCATTCCGAACACCACCGTGCACCTGGAAGGCGAGCAGTTGGAAGAGGTGATGAACCTGATCGAAAAATTCGAGGACGACGACGACGTGCAGGCCGTGTACCACACGCTGGGCTAAGCCCCACGACGCTCAACCACTTGCAAGCTTCCCCGCCGGCCTACGGGCCGGCGGGGAAGCTTTTTTTGGGCCCAAACGAAGCATGTGACGCGGCGCCGGGCTTGGCAGCGTCCAAGTAAATCGGTATTTTCCCCACTGGTATCAACTACCGATAGATGAGTCTGATTGTACAACGGGGGGGGCAACGGCGGCGGCAAACGAGGGGGCGGCGCTGAGTGCGGGCGGTGCTACTGGTGTGGCTGCTGCTGCTGGGGGCCGCAGCGCAAGGACAGGTGTCGCCGGTGGCGGCCGTGCAGCTGCGCGCGCTTCTGGCCCTGACCGAGCAGTACCGCATTCCGGGCCTGCAGCTAGCCTACACCGCCCCCAACGGCCGCACCACCACGCTCAGCCAGGGCGTGCAGTGCCAGGGCGAGCCGGCCGTGGTGGATGACCACACCGTTTTTCAAGCCGCGTCGCTGAGCAAGCCCGTGTTTGCCTACGCGGTGCTGCGCCTCGCCGACCGCGGCCTGCTCGACCTCGACGCCCCGCTGGCCCGCTACGGGCTGCCGCACAAGCACCCGCAAAACCAGCTGGTGGCCGCCCGCATCACCGCCCGCATGGTGCTGCGCCACACCAGCGGCCTCTCGCACTGGGCTGAGTACGGCGACACGAAGATTACCCGCTGGAACCAGGGCGTGCTGCAGCTCCGCTACCGCCCCGACAGCGTGTGGCACTACTCCGGCGAGGGCTACGCTTACCTGCAGCGCGTGGTCGAGCACCTCACGGGCAAGGGCCTGCAGCAATTGGCCCAGGAAGAAGTATTTACGCCCCTGGGCATGGCCGACAGCAGTTTCGGCTGGGACGCGCGCTTCGCCGGCCGCCTCTGCGCGGGCCACGACAGCACCGGCGCCCCCACCCTGCGCCGCCGCTTCCACGAGCCCAGCGCGGCCTTCAGCCTCGTCACCACCGCCGCCGACTACAGCCGCTTCGTGCGGGCGCTGGCTCGGGGCACGGGCCTGACGCCGGCCACCCACCAGCTGCTGCTCACGGCCAGCGGCCCGGCCACGCACTGCGGCCCGCCTGGCACCGCCGGGGCCCACCTGGGCTGGGGCCTGGGCGTGGGCTTGCAGCAGAGCAGCCGCGGCCTGGCCCTCTGGCACTGGGGCGACAATGTGGACTTCAAGAACTTCTTTCTGGTCTTCCCCGACACGGGCGAAAGCGTGGTGTTTCTGACCAACGGCGAAAACGGCCTGCGCGCCGCCCCGCCGATTCTAAGCCTTTTCCTGGGCCCCGACGAGTACTGGGCTCTGCAGTGGCTGCTGGCGCGGCCGTAGCCGCCGGCCTTGGCGCTTCTGAGCCGTCCCGCTATTTTTCCGGCCCCGCGGCCCGCCTTGCCGCCGGCGGGGCTTACCCGGTTGTCGTGTTATGTTTCCCGCTCTATCCCCTTTTTCCTATTCCATGATCCGAATTCTGACCGCTTTGCTCCTGCTCAGCGCGCTGGCGTGCCAAGCCCAACAGGCGCAATTGCTGGTGCTGCTCAAGCAACACCGCGTGCCGGGCCTGCAACTGGTGCACGCCCGGGGCAAAAGCCAGCAGCGCTACGCCCTGGGCCTGCGCCGCGCCGGTGACCGGCCGCCGGTGGACGCCAGCACTGTGTTTCAGGCCGCCTCGCTGAGCAAGGTGGTACTGGCTTACGCGGCCCTGCGCCTGCACGACCGGGGCCTGCTCGACCTCGACCGGCCCCTGCAGGAGTACTACGCCAACCCGCGCCTGCAGGCCGAGCCCCGGGCCGCGCGCATCACCGCCCGCATGGTGCTTACCCACCGCGCCGGCCTGCCCAACTGGGCCGCCAACCCGCTGAGCGCGCAGTGGGCCGGCTCGGCGCTGCAGCTGAAAGTGGCCCCCGATAGCTGCTGGAACTACTCCGGCGAGGGGTTCGTGCTGCTGCAGCGCGTGCTGGAGCAGCTCAGCGGGCAGTCGTGGCAGGCGCTGGCGCAGGCCGAGGTGTTCGGGCCCCTGGCCATGGTCCGCAGCAGCTTCGTGTGGCAGCCCTGGTTTGCCCTCGATGCCAGCTGCGGGCACGACGCCCAGGGCCAGCCCACCGAGGTCAAGCAATTTGCCGCGCCCAACGGCGCCTTCAGCCTCATGACCACCGCCACCGATTACAGCCGCTTCCTGCAGGCGGTGCTGCGGGGCGAGGGGCTGCAGCCGGCCACGGCCCAGCTGCTGCGCACCCCCGCTACCGCCGCCAACCGCTGCGGCACCCCGCCCAGCCCCGCCGACGCCCACATCAGCTGGGCCTGCGGCGTGGGTCTGGTGTCGACCAGCCGCGGCCCGGCCCTCTGGCACTGGGGCGACAACGGCGACTTCAAGAACTTCTTTGTGGCCTTCCCCGACCGCCAGGAAAGCGTGGTGTTTTTCACCAACGGCGCCAACGGCCTGCAGCTCACCGACGACATTCTGCGCCTGCTGCTCGGCCCGGGCGAGTATTGGACCTCGCAGTGGCTGGCGGCCGGGCAATAATCTGTTAATCCGCTATACCTAGCTGCTTTTCATTTCCTTAGCCGATGAGAGCGTACTTGCTCCTGTTCCTGGTCTTGGCGGCGGCCGCCTGCCAGCGCGGCCCCGACGAGGCCACCCAGCGCCAGCTGGCCCAGCTGCGCCAGCAGGTGGCCCGGCAGAGCGACACCTTGGACCGCTTGCACCAGGAGTTGCGGCGGGCCGCCGCCGCGGCCAATCACCCCTGCCCAGCCGATTCCGCGGCCGCCCGGCCCCGGCTCCGGGAGCTGCCGAGCGGTACGCTCTACGGCACGCCCGCCGCGGTGGAGCTGCCTGACGCCGAACTGGCCGAGGTGCTGAGCGTGGCCGACACCAGCGTCTACGCCCAGGCCGACGACTGCGCCGTGCGGGCCTACCTGCTCTGCAACGGCCCCGGGGATGCCACCCTCGACTACTGCACCTGCTCGCACTACGTCTACCTGGCCCTCACCGGCGGCGACGCGGTCGAGGAGTACAAGCTGTTTCGCGTGGGGCCCTTCTTCGAAGCCAAACTGGTCGGCTGGGAAAACAACGATGCGAAAAGCAGCCCGCTGACCCTACGCATCCGCCACAACCAGAAGGGCCGCCCCAAGACCGACGCTTTCCGCGTCAGCTGGCGGGGCGTGCGGCGGCTGTAGCCGGCCGGCGCAGTTGCAAGAGCCTCGGCAATACCCTAGGTTTAGGGGCTTCTCAACGGCCTTCTGACCATGCACCTTTCCCGCCTCCTCCCCGCCGCCCTGCTGCTGGCCGCCGCCTGCACCGCGCCCACCAAGCCTGCACCCGCCGCCGACGCGGCCGCCTCCACGCTCGCCAGCTACTTTGCCGGCGACACGGCCCGGGTGAAAACCGGCGGCGTGCAGGTCATTCCCATCAGCACGCCCAAGGGCACGTTCAACGTGTGGACCAAGCGCTTCGGAAATAACCCGCGCATCAAGCTGCTGCTGCTCAACGGCGGGCCCGGCGCCACCCACGAGTACTTCGAGTGCATGGAGAGCTTTCTGCCGCAGGAGGGCATCGAGTTTATTTACTACGACCAGCTCGGCTGCGGCAATTCCGACAACCCCAAGGACACGGCTATGTGGAGCCTGCCGCGCTACGTGGAGGAAGTGGAGCAGGTGCGCCAGGCCCTGAAGCTCGACAAGGACAACTTCTACCTGCTGGGCCACAGCTGGGGCGGCATCCTCGCGGCCGAGTACGCACTGAAATACCAGCAGCACCTCAAGGGGCTGATCATCTCCAACATGATGATGAGCATTCCGGCCTACAACAAGTACGCCGACGAGGTACTGGCCCCGCAGCTCAAGCCCGAGGTGCTGCGCGAAATTCGGCAGATCGAAGCCAAGAAAGACTTCCAGAACCCGCGCTACATGGAGCTGCTCGAGCCCAACTTCTACGCCGAGCACCTGTGCCGCGTGCCCCTGCCCGAGCCGGCCGCCCGCTCCCTGGGCAAAACCAACCAGTCGCTCTACGTGACCATGCAGGGGCCCAGCGAGTTTGGCGCCTCCGGCAAGCTGGTGAACTGGGACCGGGTGGCCGACCTGCCCAAGCTCGCGGTGCCGGTGCTCAGCATCGGCGGCAAGCACGACACCATGGACCCCGAGCACATGCGCATGGTGGCCCAAAAGGTGCAGAACGGCACCGCCCTAATTTGCCCCAAGGGCAGCCACATGAGCTTCTACGACGACCAGCCGACCTACATGGCGGGCCTGACGAAGTGGATTCTGGGCGTGGACCAGGGCGAAAAGAAGGTGGCCCTGTAACCGGCCTCCCTGCTCCCCTTCGCCTAACTCAACTTCCTTCTTTCAACTTTTATCCCAAATCACCGGTGCCCACGCGCCTGCCGCTTGTAATGTCCACGCACGTACCCCTGCCTATTCCGCCGGTACAGTTTGACTCCGCTGGCGAGTTGATGCTGACCGCATCCCCCACCTCCTCCAAGCATGATTTCGACTTTTACGAGGGCAAATGGCGCCTGCGTAATCGAAAATTGAAAGCGCGGCTGGAAAACTGCACGGAGTGGATTGAGTTTGAATCGACCCAGGAAATGTACCGGGTCTTGCACGGGCTGGGCAACATCGACAACTACCTCGCGACGTTTGACGGCGTGCCATTCGAGGGCATGTCGGTGCGGCTGTTTAACCCCCAGACCCGCTTGTGGAGCATTTACTGGGCAGATAGCACCGCCGGCAGGCTAGACCCGCCGGTGGTCGGCTCCTTTGATCAGGACGTGGCCCACTTTTTTACCAAGGATACCTTCCAGGGAAAGAATATCCTGGTAGCCTTTCGCTGGGATGCCCGGGACAAGGACAACCCCGTCTGGAGCCAAGCTTTTTCCGACGACAACGGTCAGACCTGGGAATGGAACTGGTATATGTACTTCACCCGGTACAGCGGCAATTAACGGCTTGGCCAAGCCGTTACCATTAGACTCTGAAAAGAACAGCCAGCCCGGCCGGGCCTCGAAGAGTGTATAGCTTTGACAACCAGAATACTGGACACAACATTACCAGTGTTTCAACGAAAAAAGCGCGTATTGAGCGGTATACCTTCAAGCGGTAAGTCGATTCTTCACGCCAGCAACCTTATGATTCACCTCCTCTCTGCCTGGCGCAGCAGCCTATTGGTTGCTAGCCTGCTGCTCGGCTACACCGCCCAGGCTCAGACACCGCGGCCTGGCGCCGTTAAGTATCTCAATCCCACCACCGTGCACCCGCCCAAGGGCTATTCGCAGGCGGCAAGCTTGGACCTGGGCCCCGTCACCATGCTCATCATGTCGGGGCAGGTGGCGCTGGATACCCAAGGCCGGGTGGTGGGCGCCGGCGACGTGGGCCAGCAAGCCGACCAGGCTTTCCGCAATATCCAGCGCATCGTGGAGGCGGCGGGCGGCACAATGCAACACGTGGTGAAGCTGAATTACTTCTTGCTCGATGCAAGCCAGCTACCCGCCGTGCGCACCGCCCGCGACCGGTACGTGAATACGGCTACGCCCCCGGCCAGCACCGCCGTGCAGGTCAGCAAGCTGTTTCGCGAGGAGCTGCTGATCGAAATCGAAGCTACGGCCATCATTCCGAAGAAGTAGCCGCCGGCCATGCACGCGCTGCGCCCCTTTCTCGACGGCCTTTGGCCCCTGCGTCCGGACACCTGGGCGCGGGTCGAGCCGCTGTTTACGCCGCAGGAGCTGCCCAAAGGCCAGTACTTTATCGAGGCGGGGCAGACGGCGCGGCAGGTGGGCTTTCTGGCCGAAGGTGTGATGCGCGCCTTTTACCGCAACGCCCGCGGCACCGAGTACAACAAAACCTTTTTCGTGGCGCCGGCCATCGTGGGCACCTACTCCTCGCTGATAACCGGGCAGCCGGCCGCCATCAACCAGCAGGCCCTCACCGACTGCCAGCTGCTGGTGGCCGACTACCCCGCCCTGCGCGCCCTCTACGACCAGCACCCTGACCTGGAGCGGCAGGCCCGCCTGCACGCCGAGCGGCAATTCGTGACCAAGGAGCAGCGCGAACTAGAAATCGTGCTGCTCGACGCGGAGCAGCGCTACGCCCTGTTTCGGCAGCAGTTTCCGGGCCTGGAGCAGCTCGTGCCGCAGTACCACGTGGCCTCGTACCTAGGTATCACCCCCACCCAGCTCAGCCGCATCCGCCACAAGCTCAGTCGCGGCGGCCCCAGCACTTCTTTACCTATGTAAATGCGCCGGCGCAGGGCGCGCAGTTGCTTTGCCAGCATCCTTCACGCTCAAGCAACTGCGCTATGAATCAACAAACTGCCTCCCGCCTGCTGGGCCGCCTCGACCGGCTGGCCACCACCCGCAACACCTGGCTGGCCTACGCGCCCTTCGCCGCCGTGGGCACCTGGCTGATGGTAGCCGACGCCCGCCTGCAACGCCTCGCGCCCGGCCTGCCCAAGCTCGACTTCCGCCCGGCCGGCTACTCCCCGGCCGACGTGGTGCGCCTATTCCAAACCTACGGCCCCGCTGGCCGGGCCGAGTACGGGCAGCAGACGCTGGTCGACACCCTCTTCCCCGTGCTGGTGGCCGCGTTCGGGCTGCTGTTCTTTGCCCGCACCTGCCGCCGCTGGGGCTGGCGGGGGCTGGGCAACCTGCTCATCACGGGCTGCCTGCTGTTTATGGTGGTCGACTTGGCCGAAAACGCCTGCATTTTCGCCCTGCTGGCCCAGTTTCCGCACCCGTCCTGGACGGCCGCCACGCTCGGCAGCCTGCTCACCCAGTTGAAGCTGCCGCTGCTTTTCACCATCTACTTCTTCGTGTTGCTCAACGCGCTGCTGCTCAGCGGCCGGCTCGTGCGCGGCTGGTGGCGGGCCCTGGCCGAAACGCCGTGTTCGGATGCCGCCTGCGGCCCGCGGGCCTAAGCGCTGCGGGTGCCGATGCGCCGCCGCTTGCCGCTTTCTGGCCGCCGCAGCGCCGCTTAGTGCTCCTTCCCGAACGGCGGGCCGCCCGAAGCGGGCAGTCCGCCGTACCTTTGGGGTCGGCCGGCGCGTTGGCGGCCGACTTACCTTTCCGTTGCCATGCCTACCCGTCTCAATAAATACATCAGCGAAAGCGGCATCTGCTCGCGCCGCGAAGCCGACCGGTTTATCGAGCAGGGCGTGGTGTTCGTGAATGGCAAGCGCGCCGAGGTGGGCACCCAAGTGGAACCCACGGATAAGGTGGTCGTCAACGGCAACCGCATCGAGCCGCGGGCGGCTGAGGACGCCATCTACATTGCCTTCAACAAGCCGCCGGGCATCACCACCACCACGGAGCGGGGCGTCAAAGACAACATCATCCGCTACATCAAGCACTCGGAGCGGATTTTTCCCATCGGCCGCCTCGACAAGGAGTCGCAGGGCCTGATTTTGCTGACCTCGAACGGCGACATCGTCAACAAGATCCTGCGGGCCGGCAACCAGCACGAAAAGGAGTACATCGTGATGGTGGACAAGCCCTTGACGGACGCCGTGCTGGAGAGCATGCGCCAGGGCGTGCCCATGCTCGGCACCATCACCAAGCCCTGCCCGGTGCAGAAGGAAACCGACTACATCTTCCGCATCACGCTGGTGCAGGGCCTGAACCGGCAGATCCGCCGCATGTGCGAGTTTTTCGGCTACGAAGTGGTGCAGCTGGAGCGCATCCGCGTGATGCACATCACCCTGAAAGGCCTGGGCGTGGGCGACTGGCGCGAGCTGACCGACAAGGAGCTGAAGGTGCTCTTCGAGAGCATCGAGCACTCCAGCGGCACCACCCGGCAGCGCCGCGCCCGCGGCGAGAAAACGCCCCAGCAGATAGCCAGCGAGGAGTGGCTCAGCGAGGCCCCGCGCCCCAAAGAGGCCAAGCCCCGGCCTAAAACCTACGGCGCCGAGGCCCAGGCCAAGGGCAGGCACCGGCCGGGCACGGGCAAGCCCAAGGCGGCCGGTGCGGCTGGCCCCGCAAAACCGGCTGGCAAAACGGCCGCAGCCAAACCCGCCGGTAAGGCCACTGCGGGCAAGCCGGCTGCTAAGGCCGCCCGCCCTGCCAGCAAGCCCGCCGCCCGCACCGGGCGCGGCAGCACCGGCGGGGGCCGCGGCCGCACCCGCTGATTCGCCCCGCTACAGGCGTCGGCCGACGGCTGGCTGCGCTTGGTTGGGCCACCGCTGGCTGTTTATTTTGGGCCTGCTTTATCCCAAAATGCGCTACACTTCCGCTTTACTCGGCTTATCCGTGTGCCTCGGTCTGCTGGGCTGCCACAAAACCAAAGTGGACAGCCAGTGCTGCGACGATGCCGGCCGCCAGCAACACCTGACCACGCCGAATTTGACCGTGGTGCCGCCCAACGCCATTACGCCCAACGGGGACGGCCTCAACGACAATTTTGCCGTCTTCGCCTTTGTGCAGGGCAGCTCGCCGCAACCCACTTTTACCCGCCGGATGCTCAAGATTTACGAGCTGAAGGGGAAAAACCCGGTGTACGAAAAGGCGGATTACCGCAACGAGTTTCACGGCCAGGACAACGACGGCAAGGAACTCGCCGAGGGCAAATACCGCTACGCGCTGACCCTGGACGACAACTCGGTGGAAGGCACCGTGTGCGTGCTGCGCAGCAAATCGGCCTGCAACTGCCGCACCATCGACCCGAACGACCCGCAGGTCAACGGGGCGACCTGCCAATAAGCCACGCCGCTGAAGCTGCGCCGGTTACGTTTCGAGCCGTTTGCCGCTGCGGCCGGCTTCATTTACCAAATCGAGCCGGCGCCCTACCTTCGGCCCGCCAAAGCAGCTTCCCCGGCTGCTGGCGGGCCGTTTTTGTTGCCCCAAGCGGCTCTTCGTATTCTCCACAACCTCTCCCACCGCTATGCTCCGTACCGACTGGACGCTTGCCGAAGTTCACGCCCTCTACCACCAACCCGTCCTGCAGCTCGTGGCTCAAGCCAGCGAAGTGCACCGCCAGCACCAGACCACCGGCGAAGTGCAGGTGTGCACGCTGCTCTCGGTGAAAACCGGCGGCTGCCCCGAAGACTGCGCCTACTGCCCCCAGGCCGCCCGCTACCACACCGGCGTACAGGCCCACAAGCTGCTGCCCGACGCCGAAGTAATTGCTGCTGCCCAGCGCGCCAAGGACGCCGGCTCCACCCGCTTCTGCATGGGCGCTGCCTGGCGCGAAGTGCGCGACAACCGCGACTTCGACCGCGTGCTCGGCATGGTGACGGAAGTGAATAACCTCGGCCTGGAAGTGTGCTGCACCCTGGGCATGCTCAACGAGTACCAGGCCGAGCGCCTCAAGCAGGCTGGCCTCTACGCCTACAACCACAACCTCGACACCAGCGAGGACCACTACTCGAACATCATCACCACCCGCACCTACGACGACCGGCTCGACACGCTGGAGCACGTGCGCAAGGCGGGCATTTCGGTGTGCTCGGGCGGCATCATCGGCCTGGGCGAAACGGACGAGGACCGGGTGAAGATGCTGCACACCCTGGCCACGCTGCCGGCCCACCCCGAGTCGGTGCCGGTGAATGCGCTGGTGCCGGTGGCGGGCACCCCCCTGGCCGAGCAGCCCCGCGTGAGCGTGTGGGAAATGCTGCGCATGATTGCCACGGCCCGCATTCTGATGCCGAACACGATGGTACGCCTCTCGGCCGGCCGCCAAGAAATGCCGGTAACTGAGCAGGCGCTGTGCTTTCTGGCCGGGGCCAACTCCATCTTCTCGGGCGAAAAGCTGCTGACCACGCCCAACCCCGACTTCGACGCCGACAAGGAAATGTTTGCCCTGCTGGGCCTCACGCCGCGCGCCGCCTTTAAAAACCACGTGCCCGAAGGCGCCACCGTGCTGGCGGCTGTGTAGGAGCTGCGGGTTTGCGGGCAGGAGTTCGGGAAGTAAGTGGGAAGTCCGGTTTGCTGCGCTTGCAGGAGCTTAGGCCCCGCTGCTTTTCGAACTCCTGCCCGACGCGACTCGTACCCTCCTACCCGCACACCCTCATACCCTACGACTTGTGGACATCCTTTTCGACCTCAACCTCGACCACGCTTACGCCGAGCACCTGCGCCAGCAGCAACCCGATTCGGTGGCTGCCCAGGAACTCATCACCGACCTGGAAGACAAAATCGGGGCGGCGGTGAACCTGGTGTGGCAGCGCCACCGCACCCTGCCCGCCGTCGGCGACCGGGTGGAGGTGGACTCCGAGTGGGTCGTCATCACGGCCCGCACCTTTGGCCAGGACGGCTCGGTGTGGCTGGCGGCCGGCCGATTCGAAGTATAGTTGCCGCGGTGCCCGTCGGCGCCGCAGCCTTTTTTCCCAATGCCCGACGCTTCACTTCTTCTCGAGCGGCTGGCCCGGCAGCTGCAGCAGCGCGAGCAGGCCGGTACGCGCCGCCGGCTGCCGCCCCCGCCCGCAGCCGGGCTGGTTGACTTTGCCTCTAATGACTACCTCGGCCTGAGCCGGCACCCGGCCCTGCGCCGCGCCGTGCAGCAGGCTGCCGCTGATGAGCAGGCGGGCACCGGCAGCACCGGCGCCCGCCTGCTCACCGGCAACTCGGCCGCCGCCGAAGCCCTGGAAGCGCAGATGGCCGCCCTGCACGGGGCCGAGGCCGCCTTGCTTTTCACTTCGGGCTACGCCGCCAACCACGGCTTTTTCGCCGCCGTGCCCCAGCGCGCCGACGTGATTCTCTACGACGAGGCCTCCCACGCCTCGGTGAAAGACGGCATCCGCGGGTCTTTTGCCACGGCCTACAGCTTCCGCCACAACGACGTAGCCGACCTGCAGCGCCGCCTCGCCCGCCTGCAGTTGCCGGCCGGGGCCGCGGTGTTCGTGGCCGTGGAAGCAGTGTACTCCATGGGCGGCGACCAAGCCCCGCTGCGCGAATTGGCCGCGGCTTGCCGGGAAGTCGGCGCGCACCTCGTGGTCGACGAAGCGCACAGCGTGGGCGTGTACGGGCCGCAGGGTGCCGGGCTGGTGGCCGAACTGGGGCTGACCGAGCAGGTGCTGGCCCGCGTCGTCACCTTCGGCAAGGCCCTGGGTGGGCAGGGCGCGGCTGTGGTGGGCCCCGTCCTGCTGCGCGACTACCTGCTAAACTTCAGCCGGCCGTTTATTTACACCACTGCCCTACCGGCGTACACCGTGGCGGCCCTGCAAGCCGCCTACGACCTGCTGCCCACCCTCGACGCCGAGCGGCAGCTGCTGCGCGCCCGGGCCGCTTACCTGGCCGGGCAGTTAGCCACCTTGCCGGGCGCCGAGGTTTCGGCCAGCGCCGGCGTCATTCAGCCCCTGCGCCTGCCCCGGCTTAGCCCGGCCGAGGTGCGCAGCGTGGCCGCGCGGGTGCAGCAGGCCGGCTTCGACGTGCGCGCCATTGTGCCGCCCACCGTGCCCGCGGGCGGGCAGTGCCTGCGCCTGATCGTGCACAGTTTCAACTCCGAATCCGACATCGATGACCTCGTTTCCGCCCTCCGTTCGGCGCTGGCCTGAGCAGCCCGAGCGGCTTTTCGTTACCGGCATCGGCACCGACGTGGGCAAGACCGTGGCCGCGGCCATTCTCACCCAGAGCCTCGGCGCCGATTACTGGAAACCCGTGCAGGCCGGTGGCCTTGCCCATACCGACGCGGCCGAAGTGCGCCGCCTCGTTACGCACCCGGGCAGCTCCTTCCATCCCGAGCGGCACCGCCTGCAGCTGGCCGCCTCGCCCCACCGCGCCGCCGCGGCCGAGGGTGTACTGATTCAGGCCGCCGACTTCACCCTGCCCGCCACGCCTAATCACCTGGTGGTGGAAGGCGCCGGCGGGCTGCTGGTGCCGCTGGCCCCCGGCCTGCTCGTGGCCGAGCTGGTGCAGCACCTCGGCTTGGCCGTGGTGGTGGTCAGCCGGCACTACCTGGGCTCCATCAACCACACCCTGCTCACCCTGGAGGCCTTGCGGCAGCGCGGCATTCCGGTGCGCGGGCTGGTCTTCAACGGCCCCGACGACCCCATCACCGAAGCTGCCATCCTCGCCTACACCGACGCGCCGGTGCTGCTACGCCTGCGCCAGGAGCCCGAGCTGACGCCGCAGGTGGTGGAAGCCTACGCCCGGCAAGTGCAGTGGCAGCAGACTGACTCCGTGGGGCCAACCGTCCCGCCAAAACCTAAACCCAGCTAAACCTGGTTTTACGCCCGCGCCGACCGCAGCCGCTGCTTGAACGGTTTTACGCCGCCTGCGTGCTCAGTGCGCAGGTCTTGGTATTGCGGCAGCGCGGCTTGGTCGCGCACCTTTCGCCGGCCCCGCCGCGGGCCACTCATACCGCCGCTTTTTCTTCTCGACATGACCTTAGCCGAACGCGACGCTGCCGTCCTCTGGCACCCCTACACCCAGATGCAGACCGCCCCGCTGCCCATTGCGGTGGTTGGCGGCGAGGGCGCTTGGCTTGTAGCCGACGACGGCCGCCGCTACCTCGACGCCGTGGCCTCGTGGTGGGTGAACCTGCACGGGCACGCCCATCCCGTCATTGCCCGACGCGTGAGCGAACAGCTCGGTACGCTGGCCCACGTGATGTTTGCCGGCTTCACCCACGCCCCGGCCGTGGAGCTGGCCGAAGGGCTGCTGCGCGTGTTGCCCGCCAATCAGCGCCGCGTGTTCTACTCCGACAACGGCGCCACCGCCATTGAAGTGGCCCTGAAAATGGCCGTGCAGTACTTCTACCACCTGGGTCAGCCCGAGCGCCGCACCCTGGTAGCCTTCCGCGACTCCTACCACGGCGACACGTTCGGGGCCATGGCGGTGAGTGCGCGCTCGGCCTTCACCGCGCCCTTCGCCGAGCTGCTCTTCGACGTGCAGTACATCGACGTGCCGGTGCCGGGCCGCGAAGCCGAGGCACTGGCCCAGCTCGACGCCATTCTGCGGGAGCACGCCGTGGCCGCCTTCATTTTCGAGCCGCTGGTGCTCGGCACCGCCGGCATGGTCATGTACGAGCCCGCCGCCCTCGACGCGCTTATCCGCCGCTGTCACGCCGCCGGCGCGCTCTGCATTGCCGACGAGGTGATGACCGGCTTCGGGCGCACCGGCCGCCTGTTCGCCGCCGATTTTCTCACCGAGCAGCCTGATTTATTTTGCCTTTCCAAGGGCCTGACCGGCGGCACCATGGCCCTGGGCGCTACCACCTGCACGGTCGCCGTCTACGAGGCCTTTCTGAGTGAAGACCGCGCCCGCACCTTTTTCCACGGCCACTCCTACACCGCCAACCCCGTGGCCTGCGCCGCCGGCTTGGCCAGCCTGGAGCTGCTGCTTACCCCGGAGTCGGGCGCCGACCGGGCGCGCATAGCCGCCCGGCACGCCGCCGTTGCCGAGGAGCTACGCGGGCAGCCGGGCATTCGGGCCGTGCGGCAGCGGGGCACTATCCTGGCCGTGGAGTTCGGGGCCGATGGCACTTCCTACTTCAGCCGCCTGCGCGACGAGTTTTACGCCCTGGGCCTAGCGCGCGGCGTGGTGCTGCGCCCGCTCGGCAACATCGTGTACGTGCTGCCGCCCTACTGCATCCAGGACGAAGAACTCGACCTAGTGTACGAGGTGCTGCGCGCCATGCGGGCGCTGGTGCTGCGCCCCGCCGATACCGCCGCTGCCACGCATTTGCCCGAATTTCCGCTCAATGACTAATTCCGTCCTGCCGGCCGTCGTCATCCGTGGCTGGGGCAGCGCCTCGGCCCTGGGCGTGGCTTTCGACGCCGCGGCCCCGTACCCGTTCGGCCCGGACGCGCACCACGCCGGCTTGGCCGTGGCCGCCCTGCCGCCCGCCGCCGAAGCCGCCGTGGAGGCCCTGCGCCGCAGCCGCCCCGCCTACCGCGCCCTCGACCGCAGCGTGCTGCTGGCCCTGCTCACGGCCCGCCAAGCCGTAGCGCAAGCGGGCTGGTCGGTTGCTGCTGATTCAACCCCAGCCCTGCTGCCGGCAGCTGCCGAACCGGCAACGCTGGCCGTCAGCATCGGTTCCTCGCGCGGGGCGACCGAGCGGCTCGAGGCCTTCCACGCCGAGTTTCTGCGCACCGGCAGCGCGGCCCCCGCGGCCTCGCCGCTCACCACGCTCGGCAACGTGGCCAGCTGGGTAGCCGACGAGTTGGGCGGCGCGCAAGCGGCCATCAGTCACAGCAGCACCTGCAGCACAGCCTTGCAGGCCCTGGGCAACGCCGTGGCTTGGCTGCGCGCCGGCCTGGCGCAGCGCTTCGTGGCCGGCGGCACCGAGGCCCCGCTCACCGCCTTTTCCCTGGCTCAAATGCAGGCCGTGGGCATCTACTCCACCCTGCCGGCCGCGGACTGGCCCTGCCGCCCCGGCGCGGGCGGCGCGTCCACCTTCGTGTTGGGCGAAGGCGCGGCCGTGCTGGCTCTCGAAGCCGTGCCCGCCGAACAGCTGCGCCCCGGCGACTTGGTGCTGGAAAGTGTAGGTTTTGGCTTCGAAGCCACCGGCACCAAAACCGGCCTTACGCCCGACGGCCGGCACTTCCAGCAGGCCATGCGGCAGGCCCTGCAGCTGGCCGGCCTCGCTCCCGCCGATATTGACCTGGCGGTGCTGCACAGCCCCGGCACCCGCGCCGGTGACGCGGCGGAGCAGGCGGCGCTAGCGGCCGTGTTCGGGGCTGACTTGCCGGCTTGTACTTCCAACAAGTGGCTGCTCGGGCACACGCTCGGGGCTTCCGGGGCGCTGAGCGTAGCTTGGGCGCTGGAGCTGCTGCGGCGGCAGGAGCTGCCGCCGGCGCTGCCCTTCGCCAGCTGGCTTAATGAGCACCCGCTCCGCCGGCCGGCCCGGCGGGTGTTCATCAACGCGGCTGGTTTCGGGGGCAACGCGGCCTGCGCGCTGGTGCGGCGGGTAGCGTAGGGCGTGGACCGGGCGGGCAAAATGCCGTATGTTCGCCATGCCGCGCTTTTCCCACGTTGCTCCATGAAATCATTCGCGCTTCTCTCCGCCGTTCTGGCCCTTCCCTTTGCCGCCGCTGCCCAGCTGGCCCCACCGCCCGCTGATGCCGACATCCAAAAGATGGTGGGCGAACTTTCGGCCGACCGTCTCAAGGACGACATCTACAAACTGGTGAGCTTCGGCACCCGCCACACGCTCTCCGACACCAAGGACAAAAAACGCGGCATCGGGGCGGCCCGGCGCTGGGTGGAAGACGAGTTTCGCAAGTACGCCAAGGCCAGCGGCGGGCGCCTGAAAGTGGAGCAGGACACCTTCACGGTGAAGCCCGACGGCCGCCGCGTCGACGTGAAAACCGTCATGGCCAACGTCATGGCTACCCTGCCCGGCACCGACCCCAACGACAACCGCGTGTTCATCGTCAGCGGCCACCTCGACTCGCGCGTGACCGACGTAATGAACCGCACCGCCGACGCGCCCGGCGCCAACGACGACGGCTCGGGCGTGGCCACGGTGATGGAGCTGGCCCGCGTCATGTCGACGCGCAAGTTCCCCTGCACCATCGTGTTCGTGGCCGTGCAGGGCGAAGAGCAGAGTTTGATCGGCTCGGGCTACCTGGCCAAGAAAGCCAAGCAGCTGAACTGGAACGTGGTGGGCATGCTCAATAACGACATCGTGGGCAACTCCCACGGCCACGACCCGGACCTGAGCGACGCCGGCCGCGTGCGGGTGTTCAGCGAGGGTGTGCCCGCGAACGAGACGCCCGAGCAGGCCCAGCTGCGCCGGCAGCTCTCCTCCGAAAACGACTCGCCCTCCCGGCAGCTGGCCCGCTACGCCAAGCAGGCCGGCGAGCAGTACGTGAGCGGCCACCAGGTGGAGCTGGAGTACCGCCCCGACCGGTTTCTGCGCGGCGGCGACCATACGCCCTTCAACCAGCAGGGCTACGCGGCCATCCGCTTCTCGGAGATGAACGAGGACTTCACCCACCAGCACCAGGACCTGCGCACCGAAGCCGGCCGGCAGTACGGCGACCTGCCCGAATTCGTCGACTACGAATACCTACGCAAGAACACCGGCGTGAACCTGGCCACCCTGGCCGGCCTGGCCCTGGCGCCGGCGGCCCCGCAAAACGTGGGCGTGCTCACCGCCGGCCTCACCAACCGCACCCAGCTCAAGTGGGAAGCCCCCGCCACCGGCCGCCAGCCCGCCGGCTACGTGGTGCTAATGCGCGAAACGTCCTCGCCGGTGTGGCAGCAGCGTTTTCCGGCCCAGGGCCTCACGGCGGATCTGCCCCACAGCAAGGACAACTACATCTTCGGTGTGGCCGCGGTGGATGCCCAGGGGCACGAGAGTTTGCCGGTGATTCCCAAGCCGGTGCGCTGATGAACGGTTAAAGCCGTCTTGGGGTCAGCCGCCAGGGGTTGTAGACCCGCGCCAGAGCACGGGCGTTGTTGAGCGAAGGGCGTAGAGTACTCCGAGTTCAACAACGCTCTAGTCAATTTGGTATTCGCTCCCACACGTTTCCGTTCTTGGTCACGAATCGGACCACTCCTGACTGCTGGTCGTAGTCTACCTCGCTGGTTATTTCCCAGAAGGGGCTGCTACCAACGCGGTTTATGGCGATACTGCTTGCCCGGAAAGAAGTCACACTTGGGTACGTTTTTCCTCGAATGGTAAGCGCACGAAAATTCGTCACCGTCAAGTCCTCTCCAAATTCTAAATAATTAGAATAAGTCCCACCCATATCGTTGTGCTGCCCTGCATATCCAGGCCAGTAGAACTCAGCATTCAATCGTGACCTGTCGTAATGCTGATAAACCGGTATTCTCCTCAGGTCAAAATAGCCCAATAGACCTACGGAGTCTACGCGCTCAATCCGCATACTCCAATCGTCAAAGTAATAATCTAGATACTCAGTCTGAGCCCCGGATTGCCATAGGGGTACCTTTTCCCTACTTTCTACCCTGCCGACGCGATACTGCCGGCGCACATGCTGTTGATTCTCAAACGTCCATTGCTGCTCAGGAGCAAATTGTTGCCATTGCCGATCCGATGCAGTAAACGCGTAATATTTCTCCTCAGGGCACGGTGGCTCCGTTTGGAGCAGCCCGCATGAAGTCTGAGCCCCCGCTGCTACGATCAGAAATGGCAGAATTTTGGCGGCAGGCACTTTGAGAATATATTTCATAGCATCCAGGAGCGGTGATGCGGAAATAAGTATACACCAGAACAGACCAAGACGGATGCAAAGAGTTTGTGTCTTCAGACTCCTGGCAGTCGCATCACAAATTGATAAATAATTGACAATCTTACTATTACAACCACAAGATTCAATTTTATATATTATTTTACTTTTAGGCAATAGAAATTGCAGCAGAAACAAGGCAATGCGTACTTAGCCGATTGGCTGCGGCTACAGATTACATAGTGCGCGGCATACGGCACCTGTTGGTTACGACACTGTAGGCAACGCTGCTCCGGACGGATGGATAAGGCTCACTTGCCACCAATCACCCCAAAACCGAAAACCCTACCCTTTCATTTTGGTAGGGTTTTCTTTTGCGCTCCGACCAACAAACAAGCAACCATATACTAATCAAATATTTAGCAACAAGCACCCAACCCCGGCACACGGCGTGCGAAACACCCGGCACGAACGACGCTGTTCGTGCCTTACTTCGCCCCGAGTCATGAGTACCTTCTTTATCCTAGTTATTGTCGTCGCCGTCTTCCTGCTCCTGGGCCTGCGCATTGCGCAGGAGTACGAGCGGGCCATTGTGTTCCGCTTGGGCCGTTTTATTGGCGTGCGCGGGCCCGGGCTGTACTGGATCATTCCTTTCATCGACCGGCAGCAAACCATCGACATGCGCACCAAGACGGTGGACCTGGAGCAGCAGGAAACCATCACCAAGGACTCGGTGACCATCAAAGTCAACGCGGTGCTCTGGTTTCGGGTGGTGAACCCGGCCGACGCGGTTATCAAGGTGGCTAACTTCAACCAGGCGGTATACCAGCTTTCCGTCACGGCGCTGCGCAACATCATCGGCCAGCACCAGCTCGACGAGGTGCTCAAGTCGCGCGAGCAGATCAACCGCACCCTGCAGCTGATTGTGGATCAGGCCACCGAGCCCTGGGGCGTGAAGATTGAAATGGTGGAAATCAAGGACGTGGAAATTCCCGGCTCCATGCAGCGCGCCATGGCCCGCGAGGCCGAGGCCATCCGCGAAAAGCGCGCCCGCATCATCAAGGCCGAAGCCGAGCTGGAAGCCTCCGAGAAGCTCACCCAGGGCGCCCGGCAGATGCAGGACAGCCCCATGGCCCTGGAGCTGCGCCGCATGCAGATGCTCTCCGAAATTGGCATCGACAACAATACCACCACCGTGGTGCTCGTGCCCTCCGACTTCACCAACGCCGCCCGCGCCTTCTCGCAGATGGCCGGCCAGCAGGCCGCTCAGTAGGCCCCCTCCCCAACGTCGGCCCACCACGGGGCAGCTGTACCGCTCAAGTCACTTCACTCCTTCACCCAATCACGCTTTCACCGATGGTCAACGTAACCCGCCAGGCCGACATGGTCGTCTTCGACGTGCAGGGCCTGCACAAGCTCTGGGCCTTCAAAAGCCAGCTGCAGATTCCGGCCGCGCACATCCGCTCGGCCCGCCAGGATGCCGCCGCGCTGGGCGGCTGGTGGAAGGGCTGGCGCATGCCCGGCACCCACGTACCCGGCCTGCTCACGGCCGGCACCTACTTCAAGGACGGCCGCACCATTTTCTGGGACGTGCACGACGAGCATCAAGCCGTCATCATCGAGCTGGACCACGAAGAGTACGACCAGCTCATCATCGAAGTGCGCGACCCGGCCGCGGTGGTGCGGCTGCTCACCGAGGACCGCTAAGGCTACCGCCGATTCGCCCCAACCCGCCGGCTTCAGTGCCTCGTTTTCTCCCACTCTCCAACCATTTCGTCATCCATGGACTATAATCACGAACAAACCGTTGGCTGGGGCACTCTGGCCCTGCTGAACGCCGGCCTGGCCCAAAGCAAGGGCCGCAGCGGACTCAACTGGTTTCTGTTGTCGCTATTGCTGGGACCCGTGGCCACGTTGCTACTCGTCACGGCCTTTCGCCACCCGCCCGAGGTAATGGGCCGCTAGCTCAGTCGATTCCGTTGCGGCGCCAAACGTAACTCGATTCGTTACTCGTTGACGCAGAAGTTGCCCGGCCGGCCCTTGTGGTGCCCGGCCGGGCGCTGTTATCTTCGGCCCGCTCCATTGCCACTCGACCTATCCACTATGAAGTTTCCGCTCTTGCTGGCGGCCGCCCTGCTGGCGCGGCCTGCCGTGGCCCAGACGCCCGCTGCCCCTTCCGATTCGCCGCCTTACCGGGTAGCCGTGGGCGTGCTCGGCTCTTACCGCACCGTGGGGCTGCTCGGGGAGGTGCGGGCCCGCGGGCCGTGGGCGCTGAAGCTGGCCGCCGTGCGCCAGTCCGACGGCACCGTGCCCGGGGAATACAGCGCGGCCGGCATCGGGCTGCTGACCTATTATCTGCCCACCGCCCTCAAGACCGTGGAGCCTATGATCGGGGTGGGCGGCCTGTACTCGCGCTACCACTGGCAGCAGCGCGGCGGCCGCGGCAACGTGCACGATGTGAACGTGGGCGGGAGCTTCGGGGCCAACGTGCGCTTCCACCCGCACCTGCGCACGGGCCTGCAGCTGTTCGTGGCCAACGGCTTCCGGGCCGAATACGACGAGGGCGCCGCCACCATGCGCAAAGCCGGCCGGCGCCTGCTCGTGCTGCCCGCCCTCGCGCTGGAAGTGCTGCTCTAAGCCCGGGCAGGCCGGGGTTTCAAGACGCCTGATTACAAAAGCCTCCTCAACCAGCTATGCATTACCGCCAAGCCCTTCCCACCGACATTCCCGAACTGAGTCGGGTGCGCTTTGCCGTGCGCGAAAACGTGCTGAATAACCCGGGCCTCGTCACGCCCGCCGACTACGTGGACTACCTCACGCGCCGCGGCCAGGGCTGGGTGGCCGTAACCGATGACGGGCAAGTAGCTGGCTTTGCCATTGCCGACCTGCAGGGTCACAGCATCTGGGCCCTGTTCGTACACCCCGATTTCGACCAACGGGGCCTCGGCAAGCAGCTGCATGGGCTGATGCTGGACTGGTATTTCCAGCAAACCACTGAAACCGTGTGGCTGAGCACCGCGCCCGGCACCCGGGCCGAGGAATTTTACCGCCGCCAGGGCTGGCAGGAAACCGGGCGCACCAGCAGCGGGGAGGTGCGGTTTGAACTGACGGCGGCGCGGTGGACAAATCAGAAACTACTATAATGGCTAAGTCTCAACTTGAAGAACCCAGTAACGTTTACGAGTTATTGGACCTGGTTCGACGCCGCCCCGCGGCGTATCTCGGAGTCTTATGCTTGCAGCGGCTGATTGTCTTTATAGGAGGCTATTGTATGCACAAAGCATACAGTCGGCAAGGTGGCTCTGCGGAGGCCGAGCACTTTTTTCAGTTTCACGCTTGGGTTGCTCAAAAGCTGGGCTATGGGGAAAACTCTCGAGGGTGGGCCAGTCTGATAACCGAACAAAGGCCTGAACCAATGGCAGCCATGCTGCTTTTTTATCAATTGCTAGATGAATACAGGGGCTTGCACCCACGCACATTGGCAGTAACTTCTTACCAGCCTGCCGCCGCTCCGGATTCTTTCGTCGACTCCCTACATGCACCTGCAAAGGATAAAGGCCTGGTTACACTGACGATTGAAGAGGTTTTACCTAATAAAGATTGGATAGCGCTATATGCGAGGCAGGAAGGCGTTATTCTCAACCAGCTCCACGCCGATACTGTGGAGGCAGCTATGGCTATAGCGGAACGTAGTTATGGGATAGTACCAGGGGCCTGGGAAACGAAACTACACCTTTAGTTGCGCCATTATTTTACCCATTCACTATCAACACCATCTGACCACCAAGCACATCAGCGGCCGCGCGAAATCCCAGCCGCCGCGTACTTTCGGGGCATGACCCGCGCCTTGCTCACGCTGGCGGCCGCCCTGCTGGCCCTGCCCACCCTCGCCCAACGCCTCCACTCCCCTTCCCACAAGCTCGCGCTGCAGTTCGGCCTCAGCCCCGCCGGCGAGCCGACCTACCAGCTCAGCTACGGCGCCCGCGCGGTGCTGCGGCCCAGCCGCCTGGGCGTGGCCGTGCAGGGGCAGGCGGGCTTCGTGCAGGGCCTGACGGTGGTGCGCGTCGACTCCACAGAGCACGACGACACCTGGGCGCCGGTATGGGGCGAGGTCAAGCAGGTGCGCAACCACTACAAGGAGCTGCTGGTGACGCTGCAGCAGCCCGGGGCCGAGCAGCGGCAGGTGCAGGTGCGCTTCCGCCTGTTCGACGACGGGCTGGGCTTCCGCTACGAGTGGCCGCGCCAGCCCAATCTGCAGTACTTCACCGTCACGGGCGAGCAAACCGAGTTCAACCTGCCCGCCGACCACAAGGCCTTCTGGATTCCGGGCGACTACGACTCCAACGAGTACGCCTACACCACCTCGCGCCTAAGCCAGGTCAACAGCGCGAACATCACCCCTATCCAGGAAAAATCGGCGCCGCAGCGGGTGCAGACGCCGCTGATGCTCAAATCGGCCGACGGGCTGTACGTGAACATCCACGAGGCGGCGCTGGTCAACTACCCGGCCATGATGCTCAGCGTGAACCCGCAGTCCTTCGGGCTGGCGGCGCAGCTGGTGCCCGCCGCCACCGGCGCCGCGGCCTACCTGCAGGCGCCCGAGCACACGCCCTGGCGCACGGTGGTGGTGGCCGACAACGCCCCGGCCATCCTGGCTTCCAAGCTCATTCTGAACCTGAACGAGCCGAGCAACATCCAGGACCAGGGCTGGATCAAGCCGCAGAAGTTTGTGGGCGTGTGGTGGGAAATGCACGTGAACCGCTCCAGCTGGAACTACTCCGACGCCTCCAACCTCAAGCTGGCCGACACCGACTGGCAGGCGCTCAAGCCCAACGGCCACCACGGCGCCAACACGGCTAACGTGAAGCGCTACATCGACTTCGCGGCCAAAAACGGGCTGCAGAGCGTGCTGGTGGAGGGTTGGAACGTGGGCTGGGAAGACTGGGCCGGCAACTGGAAGGAGGAGGTCTTCGACTTCGTGACTTCCTACCCCGACTTCAGCGTGGCCGAGCTGCAGCAGTACGCCGCCAGCAAGGGCATCAAGCTCATCATGCACCACGAAACCTCCGGCTCGGTTACCAACTACGAGCGGCGCCAGGACCGCGCCCTCGACTTCATGAAAGCCCACGGCTACGATGCGGTGAAAACCGGCTACGTGGGCCGCATCATCCCGCGCGGGGAGCACCACGACGGGCAATGGATGGTGAACCACTACAACCGCACCGCCCAGAACATGGCCCAGCGCCAGATCATGGTCGACATGCACGAGTCGGTGCGGCCGACGGGGCTGCACCGCACCTACCCCAACTGGCTGGCCAACGAAGCCGCCCGCGGCAACGAATTCAACGCCTGGAGCGAGGGCAACCCGCCCGAGCACGAAACCATCCTGCCCTTCACCCGCCTCATGGGCGGCCCCATGGACTACACGCCCGGCATCTTCCGCATCAAGCTGGAAAGCTGGAACCCCGAGCGCAACAAGGGCCGACAGGTGCACACCACCCTCGCGAAGCAGCTGGCCCTGTACGTGACCATGTACTCGCCCCTGCAGATGGCCGCCGACCTGCCCGAAGCCTACGAGCAGCACCCCGACGCGTTCCAGTTCATCAAGGATGTGGCCGTGGACTGGGACGACACCCGCATCCTGCAGGCCGAGCCTGGCGAGTACGTGACCATTGCCCGCCAGACCAAGGGCAGCCGCGACTGGTACCTCGGCGCCATCACCGACGAGCAAGCCCGGCAGCAAACCGTGAAACTCGATTTTCTGCCCGCCGGCCAGAAGTACCAAGCTACCATTTACGCCGACGGCAAGGGCGCTTCTTGGGATAAAAACCCGGAAGCCTACCAGATCCGCCGGCAGACGGTGGACCGCAACACCACGCTCAAGCTGCAGCTGGCACCGGGCGGCGGCGCGGCCGTCAGCCTAAAGCCGGTCGGCGCCAAATAACCCGCCTTTCTTACCGGCCAATGCAAAAGCCCCGACCTGCAGCAGGTCGGGGCTTTTGCGTGAGAACGACGAATGCCGGCTTACTACCGCTTGCCGCCGACTTCCTTGAGCAGTTGCTCGTTCAGGCGGGTGTACTCGTCCTTGGTACGGGCGTTTTTCTCGCTTTTGACCAGGGCCAACGACTGCCGGGCAGCCTCAGCGGCTTCGGTTTTGCGCTCGGCCTTTTGCAGCATCTTGCCTTTCCAGTAGTAGCCGTAGTAGCTGGGCTGCTGCTTGATGGCCTCGTCGAGCCAGCTGATGGCCTGGTTGAGGTCCTTGTTGGTGCTGTAGTAGTACTGCGCGGCGGCGAAGTAGGGCTTTTTGTCGCTCTTCATGGCCTCCTGAATCTGGGCCATGATGCGCGCGTCGGGGTCGGCCACGATGGGCACGCTCACCCGCACCTTGTCCCAGCGCAAGGTCAGCTCGGCGGCTTCGGGCTGCAGGTTTTCCAGGCCCAGCGAAAAGCTTTCCAAGGCGGTGTTGGAGGTGCGCGGCTTGGCCGTCACGCGCAGCAGGTCGAGCTCGGGCCGGTAGTCATAGGCGCCCCACTGCGAGGTATCCTTGTTCAGAATGAAGGTCCATTCCTTCGGATCGGGAATGGTAAAAAGGGCGTAGGTGCCGGCCGGCACGTTCTGCCCGCCGAATTTCACGTCTTCGCCGAAACGGATGCGCGTGGACGAATTAGCGCCGGTGCGCCACACTTCTCCGTTGGGCACCAGCTTGCCGAATACTTCCCGGCCGCGCTTAGAAGGGCGGGCGTAGGTCAGCTCGATGTAGGAAGTGGAAAAATCCTCGCGCAGGCGCACGGTCGGACTCATGGCGGGCAGGTGGAGCTGCTGCGCTTGCAGGGTGGGCACGGCCAAGCAACAAAGGCTGCCGGCGAGAACGAGGGTCGGGAGTGTTTTCATGCAACAGAAACGGTGGGAACCGGGGAAGCTTCCCGCAAACATCGGCCCATTCCGGTGGGTATGGGCCAGCCCTGACCAAATTGTATTGTCGCACTTAGGTGCAAGGCCGGGACAACCCACAACAGGCCCGGCGGGCCTCGGCAAGCAACGTGCGGGCTCCATTTTTATTGTGCGCCTTCACTGCTTATTCGGCGGGAGCTTGCATTATTCATCGAAGCCCGCTGGCTGTCAGCCGATTCACCTCCCCTTTTCCGAACGAGCAGCGCATAATCACCTAGCAGACCAGGCCATAAGCATCCGCCCGCGAAATCGGCTGGCGAAATTCCCTGCTGCGCGAGCTGGCCCCGCCCGCCGCGGCGGAGGGCTTGCGCTTACATGAGTACTAGCAGTTGAAACCGCCCGGATGCTAATTTTTTACCGGTCGCCGCTGGAAATGGCCCGTTTCTGTCCGTACTTGCGGCCGCTAAGCCGGCGCTGCTCGCGCCCACGGCCTTGCCAACTACTGCACGATGCCCCTGACCCCGCCTTTTTTCACCCTCACCGCCGCTGGCTCGCCGAAGTCGGCCCAGGGCGGCATGTGTCTGGTGAGCAAGAAACGCAAGGGCGCGAAACGGGTAAAACACACCCGAAGCTGACCGTCGTCGCCTAGTTGCTCGTCCTCCCCGACTTTCCCAAATAGCCGCGCCGGTCCTCTGCTGAGAACCGGCGCTTTTTTGTTGCGTTTCATTCTGCAGTCGGCCCCATCGGCGGCTGCGCTTTCTGACCTCTTCCTTTCACCGATTCCATGAAAGTTCTCAAGTTCGGCGGTACGTCCGTCGGGACGGCCGAGCGGATGCGGGCCGTGGCCGGGCTGATTCAGGCCCCGACCGAACCGCGCATCGTGGTGCTGTCGGCCATGTCGGGCACCACCAACGCGCTGGTCAACATCGCCAAGCTGCTCTACGAAGGCGACACCACCGCCGGCTCGCTGCAGATCGAGGTGCTGCGCCAGCACTACCACATCGTGGCCCGGGAGCTGCTGCCCGAGGAACCCGTGGCCGCCGAGGGCCTGAAGCTGGTCGATGAGTCGTTCAAGAGCATTTTCGGCCTGACGCGCCAGCCCCTGTCGGCGGCCGGCGAAAAGGTGATTCTGGCCCAGGGCGAGCTGCTGAGCACCCGGCTGTTTCACCTCTACCTCACCCGCATCCGCGGCGAGCAAGCCGTGCTGCTGCCCGCGCTGGAGTTCATGCGCCTCGACGCCGACGAGGAGCCCGACGCGGCCTACATCCACGAGCACCTGGCCGAGCAGCTGGCCCAGCACCCGGACACCGAGCTGTTTATCACCCAGGGCTACATCTGCCGCAACGTGAACGGCGGCATCGACAACCTCAAGCGCGGCGGCTCCGACTACTCCGCTTCGCTGATCGGGGCAGCGGCCGGGGCCTCGGAAATCCAGATCTGGACCGACATCGACGGGCTGCACAACAACGACCCGCGCGTGGTGCCCGGCACCTACCCCATCCGCGAGCTGTCGTTCGACGAAGCGGCCGAGCTGGCCTACTTCGGCGCCAAGATCCTGCACCCGAGCTCGGTGCTGCCGGCCCGGGAGCACGGCATTCCGGTGCGCCTGCTCAACACCATGCAGCCCGAGGCGCCCGGCACGCTGATTTCGGCCCACACCGGCGACGAGGCCATCAAAGCCGTGGCCGCCAAGGACGGGCTGACGGCCATTCGCATCAAGAGCAGCCGCATGCTGCTGGCCTACGGCTTTCTGCGCAGCATTTTCGACGTGTTCGAGCGGTTCCGCACGCCCATCGACATGGTGACGACCTCGGAGGTGGCCGTGTCCTTGACCATCGACGACGCCTCGCACCTGCCGGATATTCTGGAGGCGCTGCGCCGCTTCGGCACGGTGGAAGTCGATACCGACCTGAGCATTGTGTGTCTGGTGGGCAACCTGGTGCAGGAGCACCACGGCGCCGCCGGGCAGGTGTTCGATACGCTGCGCGACGTGCCGCTGCGCATGATCAGCTACGGCGGCTCGCCGAACAACATCAGCATCCTCATCAACACCGCCGACAAGCAGCGCGCCCTGCTGGCCCTGAACGAAGGCTTGTTTCGCCGCGCCACCGTCACGCCGTAGCCGCGTCGTTGCGCGCAGGCCTGTTTCTACTTACCCCGCTCCAATGCCCCTGCATCTTCCGGCCGACCTTTCGACCCGGCCCACGCCCTTCTACCTCTACGACCTGGCCCTGCTCGGCCAGACGCTCGGGGCCGCCCGCGCCGCGGCGCAAGCGCACGACATTCAGGTGTACTACGCCCTGAAAGCCAACTCCAACGCGCCCATTCTGGCGCTGGTGCAGCAGCACGGCTTCGGGGCCGACTGCGTGAGCGGCAACGAGGTGCAGCGCGCCCTCGACAGCGGCTTCGCGCCCGACCACGTCGTCTTCGCCGGCGTGGGCAAGTCCGACGCCGAAATCAACCGCGCCCTGGACGCCGACATCTGGTGCTTCAACGTGGAGTCGGCGCCCGAGCTGGCCATCATCGACGAGCTGGCCGGGGCCCGGGGGCGCCGCGCCCGGGTAGCGCTGCGCCTGAACCCAAACGTGGACGCGCGCACCCACCACTACATCACCACCGGCCTGGAAGCCAACAAGTTCGGCATCAACCTGGCCGACTTACCGCAGGTGGTGGAGCTGCTCGGGCGCCTGCCGAACGTGGAGCTGGTGGGCCTGCACGTGCACATCGGCTCCCAGATTACCGACCTGTCGGTGTTCGAGACGCTGGCCGGCCGCGTCAACGAGCTGCAGCAGTGGTTTGAGCACCGCGGCATCCGGCTCGGGCACCTGAACGTGGGCGGCGGCCTGGGCGTGGACTACCACGAGCCCGACGCCCACTTGGTGCCCGACTTCGCGCAGTACTTCGGCATCTTCGGCCGGCTGCTGCAGCGGCGGCCGGGGCAGCAGGTGCACGTGGAGCTGGGCCGGGCCCTGGTGGCGCAGTGCGGCACCTTGGTGAGCCGGGTGCTTTACGTGAAGGAAAGCCAGCAGACCCGCTTCGCCATCCTCGACGCGGGCATGACCGAGCTGATCCGGCCGGCGCTCTACCAGAGCTACCACCGCATCGAAAACCTCAGTAGCCAGGACCCGGAGCGGCTCTACGACGTGGTGGGGCCCATCTGCGAGTCGTCGGATACCTTCGGCCGCCAAGTAGCCCTGCCCGAAACCCGCCGCGGCGACGTGGTCGTGCTGCGCACGGCCGGAGCTTACGGCGAGGTGATGTCCTCGCACTACAACTTGCGCGACAAAGCGGCGGCCGTGTACGTGGGGTAATTACTTTGCTCGGGGCCGCTGATAAAAGACGGCCCGCCGTTCCGAGCAAGAACGGCGGGCCGTTTGGCGTGGTGGCAGCGGAAAAGCGGGCTTATTGCAGCAGCACGCGCTGAAGTAGCGGCGCGCCCTGAACTGGCTGTACCCGGATAAGATAGAGGCCCTTGGGCAAGGCCCGCAAATCGATCGGCTGACCGACGGGCAGCGGCCCCTGCCAGGCCAAACGTCCCGCCAAATCGTGCACCTGCACGGTGCCGGCCAGGATGCCCGGGGGCAGCATCAACAGCCCGGTGCTCGGGTTCGGCGACACGCCCAGCGCGGCTGGCCGGGCCGCCGGCGCCGAGGCCGTGACCAACGTAGTGCAGTCCGTATATTGCGCATTAGTATACAGGTTCTGAGCGCCGGCGCTGTAGCACAGCAGCGCGCCGGTCAGCGGCGGATCGGAGCCGTCGCACCCAAAGTAGCCGGACCCGGAAACGAGCAGGAATGAGTTGATCGGGCCCAGGCCTTCGTAGACCCGCCCCCAGCGCTGTACAACATGGCCGGAAACAGCCGGCGTGAGCGTGTAGCTGGCCCGAAACCAGCGCCGCAGCCGACCCGCCACGAATTGTTGCCCCACGCTGTCGACGGTGACCCGGGCGCTGTACGAACACGCCGGCAGTATGCCGCCCACGACGATGGGCGTCGTCCACGAGTCGCCGGGCCCGACGCTGAAGTCGTACAGCTTCAGAAATTGGCCGCCCTCATAGATCCACACGGCGTTGGCATCGGCGGAAGTGTAGAGCGGCGGGTATGAATCCGCCGTGCTGCGGGAGTGAAACTTCAGCTGCCGCCGCAGTTTCTGACACGGCCGGCCCTGGATGGTCGTGTCGCCGACGTATTCCAGTCGCAAATCCCCGAGTCGGGGGCCCTGCACAAAAGTAAAATACGTCCAGCGCGAACCGGGCGCCCAGGCGGCGTTACGTTGGGCTTGAGCGCCCAGGCTGGCCAGCAACAGGGGTATTACGAGTAAAAGTTGTCTCATCGATCAAGCAGCAATAAAGGGTAAGCAAAGCCGATATCGAGCAGGCGGAGCGGTCTTGGTGCCCCACCCGGCGGCCCTTATTCCAGCACGATGCGGCGGCTCAACGTAGGAAAGCCGGCCTGCTGCACACTTACCAGGTAAAGCCCGCGGGGCAGTTGCTCCAGCCGCAGCCTGGCATCGGGGGTGCCCGCCAGCTGCCTAACCACTTGCCCCGCCGCGCTGAACACGCGCACGGTAGCGCGGGAGTAAGCCGCCGGCAGCTTCACCGTCAGCTCGCCCGGGCCCACCGTCGGGTACACCGCAAAGCCTTCGGAGGCCTTTGAGTTGCCGCACAGGCCGGTGGCCACGCCCTGGCAGTTGACCATCGTGCCCGTAATAATGAGTCCGGGCTGAGCGGCGGTGCTGAAACACTGGGCGAGGATCAAGCCGCCGAAATCGATGGCCTGACACGCACTGCTTACCGGCGTAAGGTAGTGCACCAGCGAGCCTACCCCCTCGTAGATGCGCGCGGAGCGGTAATAAGTCAGGGAAGGCCCAAGCTGGGCGTGCACCACAAACCAGCGCCGCAGCTGCCCGCCAATAACCTGCTGACCGACGCTGTCCACGGTCAGCTGCGTGGGGCCGCAGTGGTAGTTGCTCATCGGCGGGCCCTGGTAGGTCCACGAGTCGCCGGGCCGGGCGCTGAAGTCGTGCATCTTGTAGAACTGCCCGTTGGCGTAAATCCACACCCGGTCGGCGTCGGCCTTGGTGTACATGCGCCAGATTTGCGACGAGTTGGTGTAGGTCGCGTGCAGCACCTGACTGCTCTGGCCACCAATCACGGTATCAGCTACGTACGCCGTGCGCATGGGTAAGAAAACGGGCGGTGAGCCCAGCCCGGCCCAGAAGGTCATGTGCTGCCACACGGCGCCCGGCGGGCACCATAGGCCCCGGCCGGTTGACTGAGCCCCGGCGGCGGCTCCCAAACAGCACAACCAACAAACGAGTAACAGCTTTTTCATAGGCATTCGAGCTAACGGAGTTCATACGCTCCAGCTTGCTCAAATACCATACCGCCACCGTTGAAAGCCAATTTTCTTACCAGCGGCCGTAGAAAATCGTCCAGGGCCCCACGTGCTCGTGCTGGGGCAGGCGGCGGCGCAGGTACTCCCGCTCGGCCGGCAGTTCGCCCTTCACCAGCAGCACCGGGTGGCGGCGCAGCAGCGGTCCGAGCACGGTGGTATCGGCGGGGTCCTGCAGGTTGATGAGGTTTTGGTGCCAGGCCGGGCCATGCTCAAACTGCGTTTCGCGCTGCAGGGCCTGGTTGCCGTCGTAGAGCGAGACGGGCAGGCGGCGCTGGGCAAAAGCCAGGGACGGCAGCAACTCGTTGTAGATGAGCACGGGGCGGTCAGCCAGGTTCAACTCCTTGAGCCGCTGCGCCACCGGGCGGCTGCCGTTGGCCCGCGCTTCGATCTGGCCCAGAATCGGCTTGGCCGCCGCCAGCAGGCCCGCGGTGAAGAGCACCGTCAGCACCAACAGGCGCGGGGCCACGCGAACCTCGTCCCAGAACATGTGGGTGAACAGCAGCACCAGCAGACCCGCCGCCGGCCACAGCGCCGTCCAAGGCGCCACAACCAGGCCGTAGCCCACGCCCAACAGCGGCAGCAGGCACAGGCCGCCCAGCAGCAGCCCGAACAGGGCCATGAAGCCCACGTACCAGCGCAGCAGCACGGCGTCGGTGCGGCGACCGAGCAGCTCCACCGTGAGCAGGGCCACGCCGGGGAAGATGGGCAGCACGTAGAGCAGCAGCTTGGACTTGGACAGCGAGAAAAACAGCAGCGGCACCAGCACCCACCACAGCAGTACCGGTTGCCAGCGCCGGCCCAGCCCGCGCCAGCCGGTGCGCACCAGCTCGGTTATCAGCGCCGCCGACCACGGCAGGGCACCCACCGGCGCCAGCACCAGGTAAAACCACCAGGGCTTGGCGCGGTTGAAGGTGGCCGCGTTGGCGAAACGCTCCACGGTGTGCTCGAACAGGAAGTAGCGCACGAAGGCGGGGTTATCGGCCACCAGCACCAAGTACCAGCTCAGGCCTACCAGCGCGAACAGCAGGCCCGCCGCCAGGTGGTGCCAGTTCCAGGCGCGGCGCGGGCTGCCCTTGGTCAGGTGCTGGCCGATGACCACCATGGCCGGCAGCACCACGGCCACCGGGCCTTTGGTGAGAAAACCCAGCCCCAGCGCCACCCAGCCCAGGTACAGCCAGCGGGCGGCGGGGCGGCCGGCCGGCGTGCAGTGGTAGCGCAAAAAGGCGTAGGCCGCCAGCAGCTCCAGGGTAGCCAGGTAGGCGTCGGTGGTGACGTTCAGGGCCGAAATCAGCACCACCGGCAGCGTGGCGTAGACCACGGCGGCGGCCAGGGCCCGGCGCCGGTCGCGGGCGAAGACGAGCAGACCCAGCGCGTACACCAGGGCCACCTGCGCCAGCACCGCCAGCACCGGCAGCAGGCGCACCGCCCCGGCCGTGCCGCCAAACAGGCCCAAGCCTACGGCCGTGAGCCAGTAGGTGAGCGGGGGTTTGTGGAAGTGCTGAATGCCGAGCAGCCGCGGGTGCAGCCAGTCGCCGCCCGCCAGCATCTCGCGCCCGATTTCGGCGTAGCGGGCCTCGCTGCTCTCCAGCACGCCCCAGGCGTTGAGGTTCAGCAGGAAGGCCCCGCCGAGCACGGCAAGCAGCAGCCACAACCACAGGCGCGAGGACATCGGGGGCAAAGCAGGCATAGGCGGAAGGCGGTTATAGCGGGCAAAAATAGCCCAAAACCGGCCCACGCTAGCGCACCAGCTCCCAGACTCCGCCCGTCACCGATTCCATGCGCACGATGCCGTTCTGCCGGTCGTAGAACACGCGGCTAAACTTCGGGCGCGGCAGGCCCGGCCCGGTGCAGGCGGCCGTGGTGCCGCCGGCGGTAAAAGTCAGCACGTACTCGTAGCGCTGCCAGCGGGGCGTGCGGCAGCCGGTTCACGTCGGTGGTATCGGAGTGCCTATCCAGCGCGAAGCACGCCGGGCTCTCCAGTTGATCAGGGCCACCGATGTACTCTACCCACTCCTCCGACGCGCCCACCCCCCCGGTGCTGAGCGCTTTGTCCGGCAGCAGGAAGTCGGGTGAGACGGGGCGCCGGAACCCGATGAAGCCGCTGGAGCGGCCCGCCGAATCAATGCGCTGAAAGGTCCTGGTCCACCGGGCGTAGTAGTAGGTGGGTTGGCCGCTGCTTAGCACTGACAGCGCGGGCCCGGCTACGGGGCAGCAGGAATAGGACTACTTCGCATCTTCAAATACCCGCTCCACCCGGTACACCCGTTGTTGGCCCCGGCCATTCTGAAAGCGCCACTCGTCGCCGACGCGGTGCTGCATCCAGCGGCGGTCATCCGCACTGAATTTGTAATAGGCCGGCTCGGGGGTGTGCTTTCGGCAGCCGCCTACCAGCAACGGGCTCAACACCAGGCGCCAAGGGTTGATCCTAGCAAATCGTCTCATATGTGATTGGTCTGATCATAACGACACCATTTCTGAGGGGTCACTACGGGCAAAGGTTGTAATGGCGCGTCCAATAAATCAGGCGCAAGAGGCTGGCTGCTACGGCGGCGTTTGCGTAGAGCATGGTATTACAACCAACCAAATCCGCTTGAAGTCAGGGGATTTCATACCTCATTCTGCCCCATGCGCATCCTGCTCACCGGCGCCAACGGCTACATCGGCCAGCGCCTGCTGCCGCTGCTGGTCGAGGCCGGCCACGACGTGACCTGTTTGGTGCGCGACCCGCGCCGCTTCGAGCCCCCGGCCCCGCTGCGCGAGCGGGTGCAGGTGGTGCAAGCCGACCTGCGCCAGCCCGCCAGCCTGCAGGCGCTGCCCACCGACTTCGACGTGGCCTACTACCTGGTGCACTCCATGAGCACCAACGGCCGCGACTTCGCCCGCGTGGAGCAGGAGTCGGCGCGCAACTTCCGCCGGTTTCTCGACGGCAGCGCGGTGCGTCAGGTGATTTACCTCTCGGGCATCGTCAACGACCAGCACCTCTCGGCGCACCTTCGCTCCCGGCAGGGCGTGGAAGACGAGCTACGCCGCGCCGCCCGGGCCCGGCTCACGGTGCTGCGCGCCAGCATCATCATCGGCTCGGGCTCGGCTTCTTTCGAGATTATCCGCGACCTGGTGGAGAAGCTGCCGGTGATGGTGGGCCCGCGCTGGCTGAACTCGCGCTGCCAGCCCATCGGCGTGCGCGACGTGATGTACTACCTCACTGCGGTGCTCGACCGCCCCGATTGCCTGGGCCAGACCTTCGACATCGGCGGGCCCGACGTGCTGACCTACCGGCAGATGCTGGAAGGCTTTGCGCGGCAGCGCGGGTTTCGGCGCACCATCATCACGGTGCCGGTGCTCACGCCGCGGCTCTCGTCGTGGTGGCTGTTTTTGGTCACGCGTACCTCGTTTTCGCTGGCGCGCAGCCTGGTCGATTCGCTGCGCAACGACACGGTGGCGGCGGCCGAGCGAAGCATTGCGCGGGTGCTCCCGCACCGCTGCATGAGCTACGACGAAGCCCTGCGCCTCGCCTTTCAGCGCATTGAGCAAAACGAGGTGGTGAGCAGCTGGAAGGACGCGGCGAGCAGCGGCGTGGCCCGGCAGAACTACATGGACTACGTGCAGATTCCGCAGCACGGCATGTTCTTCGACCGGCAGACGCTGCCCTTTACCCGTCCCGTGGCCGAGGTGCTCGACAACATCTGGCGCATCGGCGGGCAGCGCGGCTGGTACAAGGTCGACTGGCTGTGGCGGGTGCGCGGCGTGCTCGACAAGCTGGTGGGCGGCGTGGGGTTGCGCCGCGGCCGCCGCTCCCCCACCGACCTGCGCCCCGGTGACCCGCTGGACTTCTGGCGCGTGCTCGTGGCCGACCGCGCCGGGCGGCGCCTGCTGCTCTATGCCGAAATGAAGCTGCCCGGCGAGGCCTGGCTGCAGTTCCGCATCTGCGACAACGCGGATGGCTCGCATACCCTGGAGCAGCTGGCCGCGTTTCGGCCGAGCGGGCTGGCCGGGCGGCTGTACTGGTACGCGCTGGTGCCGTTTCATTTCATCATCTTTCGGGGCATGATTGAAAACATCGGACAGTATCCCGCCAAGTCGGAAGGAAGCACCGCGGCCTCGCCTGCACCGGAGGCCGCGTAAAGTCTAATTGCCATCGGGTTTATTCTTTAAAAATCAATATATTATAACTGCTTCCCCGCCAGTTCCCGCATCTGATTAGGGCCGACATTGCGGGACTAGGTGGGGCGCCGCAACCGTACCTTCCGCAGTTGCTACCGGCCCGGTAGCCCGCTAGTCCCGCCGCGTATGCCGCACCTTTCCTCGCTTCTCCTTCCTTCCCCCGTCGGCCACCAGTACTACACCACGTTTTACGTGCTGGCCTTTCTGCTCAACCAGGCCCTGTTGCTCTGGGTGGGCTACCGGCGCGGCTACCCGCTGCGCTCCTGGCTGCTGCTGACCACCGGCGTCACACTGGCGTTTATCGTGGGCACCAAGCTCATTGCCGCGCCGGGCACCGACTGGGCCGCGCTGTGGCAGCATGGGCAGTGGCCGGCCGGCACGGCGCGCTCGGTGCTGGGCGGGGCCGTCGGCGCGGCGGTGGCAGGGCTGGTGCTGCGGCGCTGGCTGGGCTACAGCTGGCACGCGCTGGACGCCTTTTGCCTGCCCACGGCAGCGGCCTACGCCGTGCAATGCGTCGGCTGCCTGCTCACCGGCTGCTGCTTCGGTCACGTGGCCGAGTGGGGCGTGAGCTACGCGCCCGGTACTCTTCCATTTCTGGTACAAGTGCAGCGCGGCCTGATTCCGGCCACGGCGGCTCACTCGCTGCCGGTGCTGCCCACGCAGGCGGTGGCGGGGTTGCTGGTACTGGGCGTAGGCGGGCTGCTGTGGCACCTGCGCCACCGGCCCTGGCCGGGCGGCAGCTGGCGCCTGCTGCAGGTGGCGCTGCTGCTGGCCGGCCGTTTTCTAATCGAGTTCTGGCGCGACCCGGCCGGCGAGCAGGTGGGCGCTGGCCTGACGGCGGTGGGCGGCATAGCCCTGAAGCAAGTGCAATGGGCACTGCTACCGCTGCTGCTGCTGGCGGGTTGGGGGTGGTGGCGGCGCACCCGGCCGCGGGCCGCAGCCCCGGCGCCCGAGGCAGTGCCTGCGCAGCAATCGGTGCGCATTCTGCTGGGCGTGGCGGTTATGCTCGGCCTTACGGCCCTGCTGGGCCCGGCCGCCTTCACCTTGCCCGAGGTGCTAGTGATAAAATCCGGCCTGACGGTGGTGCTCCTCGCTGAAGCCGTGGCCCTGGTGCGCCGCCGCGCCGAAGCCGGACCGCACCGCCTGAGCGTGCCGCTGGGCCTGGCGTCGGTGGTGCTGCTCTTTACCAACCAAGCTCCCGCCCCGGTCGATTCGGCGGCGGGCCGCCACTACCTCACGCTGAGCCTGGGCAGCAGCGCGGGCGGCTACGACGAAGACCGCACGGTGGTGCCCCCGTCGGGCTGCTCGGGCTCGGGCGGCCCCACGCTGCGCAACGCCTATTACCACCGCTACGCCGCGCACGGCGGGAGCGTGGCGTACACGGTAGATAACCCGCGCCGCGACTTTGCCGGCGCCGGCGTGGGCGTGTGGCTTGGCCCCGAGCACCAGGGCGTGCGGGCCCTCACGCCCAGCGGGCCGTTCCTAACAGGCTCCCCAGACAGCACTACGACGCGGCGGCTGTTTTCCGTCAATCCGTACATCGAATTCCACGAAACGAGCCCCAAGGGTCTGTTCTACATGGATTACCGTCTCGGGCTGCACATCGGCCGTTTGGCGTATCCGCACCGCAACAAGTCATTTGAGCTGCGCCCTGCGTACGTATTTCCCGACATGCTGCTGCGGGCCGGCAAGGCCGGGGGCTTTTTTGGGCAGATGGATACCGGCTACGGCCCCGCGGCGGTGGGCAATTTTTCGGCCCGCCTAGGCGTGGGCACGGGGTTGCGCTCGGCGCGCAGCAACTACGTCATGGCCGGCATCGGCGGGGCCCGCAACTACCCGCACGGGGCAATGGGGTTTGTCAGCGGGCGCCTGCGGCTCGGCGCCACCGGCTTGGTGCTGGAGCCGTATGCGGCCACCAACTTCGGCCGCTTCTACCAAGTGAGCGGGCAGCTGTTTTACAACCTGCCGCTGGACCGGCGCAAGCCCTAGCGCGCCGCGTACGGCGGCACGTGCAGATGCCCCAGGACTAGCCGCTCAGCCGCCGAATCAGCCAGAGCACGGCGCTCAGCAGCAAGCTCACCAGCAGCATGGACGCCAGCGGGGCGTACAAGCGGAACCCAGGTCGCTCCACCCGAATGTCGCCGGGCAAGCGGCCGAACCAACTCAACAACGAGCCGCCGCCCAGCCAGACGACGGCGCCGAGCGCAGCCAGGCCAAGGCCCAGGATGACGAGGAGTTTGCCGAGTTGAGGAGTCATGGCCGACGCAACAGTGCACCCGTTGGGTACGCAAGGGCGCGCCAAACGGGTGCACTGGGGAGCTAGGCTCGGCGTCGTTACTCAGGCTTGGCGTAAAATGCTTCTACCGAGCGGGTGTACACGCAGTAGTCGATGGGCCTTTCCTTCTGGAATACCTTGGGCTCCTTAGCGCCGGCGGGCACCAGCATCAAGCTGCTCTTGCCGCTCACCTGGGCCCGCGTCAAATCCAGGCCTTCACGGTTGTCGAACTTCACGTCCAGGTAGTACAAGTAGGGCGTAATCCAGTTCACGTACCCCATTTTGCTCGTTCCCGACAGGCTGCGGATTTCCAGGTCTGGGTAGTTGCGGGCAATGGTCTGCTGAAACTCCACCGCGTTCAGCGGCTTGCCCCGCAGCACGGGCATCACGTCCCACTGCCCGTCGAGCAGCACCCACTTTTGCTGGTCGGGCAGCCAGGTTTCGAGCAGCACGTGACCGGCGCCGAGCGTGGTGGTTTCCACGTCCTTGGTTTTCAGGGCCAGCACCCGCGACTTCAGCCCGTAGGCGTTCAGGCAAGACGTGGCCACGATGCCGTACTCCACGCAGCGAAACTGCTTGCCCAGCTTCACCTCCTCCAGGATGGAAATGGCGTCCTTTTTCACGGGCTCGTTGCTGCCGTTGTGGTCCCATTGCTGGTGCACCCAGTGCAGCAGGCGCAGGGCCCGCTCGGTGTCGTTTTGGGCGCCCTGCACCACCGCGTCGAGGTTATACTGCCGGCGCAGCTGCGCGAGGTAGGCGTTGTCGCGGCCCGCGGTTTCGTAGCGGAAGGCAAACGGCGGGGTTTTGGGGGCTTTGTCGAAGCGCAGCGGCTCGGCGGCGAAGGCCGTGGCGCGCAGCTCCGTGAGGGCGTAGCGGCCGTCGTCGAGCCGCACGTAAAACCGCTGGGCGTCGCCGGGCTTCAGCGCGTAGCGCACCGAGTCCACGTCGGTGCGGAAGGTCACGGTTTCCGTGGCCGCGTGCAGGGGCAGCATCAGCACATCGGGGCTGGCGCTGGGGTCGATGCGCCAGCTGCCGCGCACCCATTCCCGGCCCAAGCGGTAATCGGCCCGCAGCTCGTGGGCGTTGATGACGGGCAGGCCCTGGTAGGTGTTGGTTTGGGCCAGGGCGCTGGCGCCGACCAGCAGCAGGCCGGGCAATACGAGTATTTTCATAGCGGGTGGGGAAATATTCATTTGGCCGCATAGATGGCCAAAAATCCACCACCGTTGCCTTGACAAGGAGTTTTTCTGCCGCCGCCAGCTGGTTACGCCCGAACTCTCATACCCTTAGCCCTTACTCCGGCTTAGCGCACCAGCGACAAAAACACCGCCGTTACGGCTACCACCAGCAGCGCGTAGGTGCCCAGTGCCCACCACTCAGCCCGCTGCTTGAAGTCGTAGGGAAAGCGCTGCCGGATGCGCTGCTGCAGCCACACCGAGGCCATGAAACCGACGAACACCACCGCCAGGGCCACGTTGCTGGGCAGCACCTGCCGAAACATCAGCAGCAGGGCCAGCAGCGGCAGCAGACCCACTAAGTAGCCCAGCAGCCGGGCGCGAAACAGGGCAGCGGGCTGAACGGCGGGTGCGGGAGCCAGCGTGGGTTTGGTGGCGGGACGTTTGGAGGGTTTCTTAGGCATGGTCAAAAGTTGAAGCTTGGGAGCCTATTCAGCACCCACAGTCGCACAGAGGTTGCTCCTGCCCTCACGCCTTCTTCTCGAACACGAACTTCACCTCGCCCTCGGCCGTGACTTCCAGCGCGGCCTCGAACTTTTGGCCGGTGCGCTGGGAGGTGAAGCCGCGGATAACGTCGGATTTGCCGCGGCGCAGCAGCTTGGCCACTTGCGCGTCGGTGAGCTGGCGGCCGCACAGCTCCAAGGGCACCCGGAACTGGCAGTCTTCGCGGAAGCGGGAGCAGCCCCAGGCGGTTTTGCCCTTGAGCATGGTACCCAGGCGGCACACCGGGCAGGGAATCTGCTGGGGCTTGTCTTCGGCAGCAGGCTTGCTTTCGGCGGCGCGCAGCAGCTCCGGCTCGTGCTTGGCGTTTAAGGCAATGGCTGCGTCAAACTTCTGGCCCACGTCGTCGACGAAGCCCTTGATGACGGGCGTGCGGCCTTTGGTGAGCAAGGCCGACAACTGCTTGTCGGTGAATTTCTTGCCCTCAAACACCAGCGGCAGGCGGAACTTGCAACCGTCTTTCCAGCCCGAGCAGCCGTAGGCCGTCTTGCCCTTGAGCACGTGGCCTTTGCCGCAGGCCGGGCAGGTGCCGAAGGCGCCCTCGGGCGCGGGCGCAGCGGTGCTGGCTGCGGCGGGTTTGGCGGCCGGTTTCGCGGGGGCCTTGCTGCCGCCGTTCTTGGCCGCCGATGCCGCGGCATCGGCCGCGGTGGGCGGCAGGGCGGTCATGCGGGCGCGGTCCTGCTTGACTTCCAGCACCATTTCCTGCACCAGCGCCTTCAGCTCGGCCAGGAACTGGTCGGATTCCAGGTTGCCGGCCTCGATCTGGCGCAGCTTCCGCTCCCACTGCCCGGTCAGCTCGGCCGATTTCAGCGTGGGGTTGCGAATCAGGCCGATCAGCTCGACGCCGGTGGGCGTGGGCACGATGCGCTTTTTCTCGCGCTGGATGTAGCCGCGCTTGAACAAGGTTTCGATGATGGCGGCGCGGGTGGAGGGCCGGCCGATGCCGTTTTCCTTCATGGCCTGGCGCAGCTCCTCGTCGTCCACGTTGCGGCCGGCGGTTTCCATGCCGCGCAGCAGCATGGCTTCGGTGTACTCGCGCGGGGGCTGGGTCATTTTCTGGTCCAGCTTGGGCTTGTGCGGGCCCGACTCGTCCTTCACGAACGAGGGCAGCACGGTATTCACCACATCGTCGTCGCCCTCGCCGGCCTTGGCCGTGCTCGGGGCCTGCTGCTGCGTGGGGTCGCCGTACACGATGCGCCAGCCGGGGTTCAGAATCTGTCGGCCGCGCACGCGGAAGGGGTAGCCGGCCGCCGCGGCCGTGACGGTGGTGTTCGAGACTTCGCAGTCGGGGTAAAACGCCGCCAGGAAGCGGCGCACGATGATGTCGTACACGTTTGACTCCCAGGTGCTCAGCCCGCCGGGCGCGTTGCCGGTGGGAATGATGGCGTGGTGGTCGGTGACTTTGTTGTTGTTGAAAACCTTCGAGGACTTGCGAATCGGCTTGCCCAGCAGCGGCTGCACCAAGCTATGATACGGCCCGCTGATGCCCTGCAAAATGCCCGGAATCTTGGGGTACTGGTCGTCGGGCAGGAAGGTAGTGTCCACGCGCGGGTAGCTGACCACCTTCTTCTCGTAGAGGCCCTGCACCGTCTTGAGGGTGTCTTCGGCCGAGAGGCCGAGCTGGTTGTTGCACTGCACCTGCAGCGACGTGAGGTCGAACAGCGCGGGCGGCGACTCCAGCGCCTTCTTGATTTCGACGCCGGTAATAACCAGCGGCACGTCCTTCACGGCGGCCATGGCCTTGTCGGCCTCCTCCTGGCTCACGAAGTAGCCGCGGGCCTTGAGGCGGGCTTTTTCGTCGGGCTCGTCGTCCTCCGCTTTGCCTTTTTTGGGCGGGGCCACGTGGCTGAACATGGTGCCGCGGTACTCGGTACGCAGCACCCAATAGGGCTCGGGCCGGAAGTTCTGGATTTCGTGGTGGCGGTCGACCAGCAGGGCCAGCGTGGGCGTCTGCACCCGGCCGAGGCTGAGCACCTGCCCGCGGCCCTGGGCGTACTTAAGCGTGAAGAGGCGCGTGGCGTTCAGGCCCAGCAGCCAGTCGCCGATGGCGCGGCTCTTGCCGGCCATGTACAGGCGGTCAAATTCCTTGCCGTCGCGCAAGTTCTGGAAGCCCTGGCGGATGGCCTCCTCGGTCAACGACGAAATCCAGAGGCGCTTGAAGGGCTTGCGGTACTTGGCCTCCGTCAGCACCCAACGCTGAATCACCTCCCCTTCCTGGCCCGCGTCGCCGCAGTTGATGACTTCCTCGGCCTCGGCCAGCAGGCGCTTGATGACGGCAAACTGCCGGCGCACGCCGTCGTCCTCCATCAGCTTGATGCCGAAGTTGTCGGGGAGCATGGGCAAATCGTGGATGCTCCAGCGCTTCCACTCGGGATGGTAGTCCTGTGGCTCCTTGAGGGTGCAGAAGTGGCCGAACGTCCAGGTGACCTGGTAGCCGTTGCCCTCGAAGTAGCCGTCCATGCGGCGGTTGGCGCCGAGCACGTTGGCAATTTCGCGGGCCACGCTGGGCTTTTCGGCAATGCAGACTTTCACTACTGACAGCTTCCCGCTGATTCGCTTGCTGGCGCTGACGGCGGGGGCATCAGCGGCGTTGAATCAACAAAGATAACCGGAGAAAAAGTCGGTCGGGACGGCGGAAGTTGCGGGCCACGCAGGCCGAAAATCCGAGCTGGGGTTTTCCAGCAAGCCTCTTCCAACTTTCTGCGTCCCGGCCGGGTCATGTAGTGGCTGATAATTATTTATTTACCCAATCTGATGCTTCATGCGCACCCTTTTATTCCTCTCGCTGTGCTGCCTCGGCACTAGCATTTCGGCCCGGGCCCAATGGCAACCCGTTACCGACCCGGTTGCGGTCCGCAATTACAGTTTTGCCAAAGTGGAGCCGGTCGATGCACAAACCGCGTGGTTTGCCTACGCGCCCCGGCCGGCGGCCCCCAGTGCCCCGGGCGTGCCGGAGGTGTACCGCACAAGTGATGCCGGCCGCACCTGGCAAAACGTGTCGCCCGCGCTGGCCGGCAGCCACTACCACTATTTTCAAGACCTGCAGGCGGTCGATAACCAGCAGGCGTGGGCCGTGGTTGCCTCGTCGGCCACGAGCGGCGGCCCCTACACCAACCAGATGCTCGGCACCACCGATGGCGGCGCGACTTGGGCGCTCAGGAGCTTGCCGGCGCCGGATTTTGCTACGGGCTCCTTGTCGTTGCACTGGTTTAGCCGCAGCGAAGGCGTGCTGTTTAGCCAACACGCCCGGGCCTTGTACCGCACCACCGACGGGGGCCTGAGCTGGCAGCCGGTGCCCACGCTGCCGGCGCTGCCAGCCTCGGCCGCCAACATGCAGCTGTACGAATCGGGCGGGGTGCTCACGCTCTACAGCCAGACGACGGGCAGCAGCACCCCGCTCACGCACTGGGTCAGCACCACCCGCGGGCTGACGTGGCAGCTGTTGCAGCTCAACGCGGCGGCGCTGACGGGCCTGCCCGTTTTCCGGGATGCCCAGCACGCCCTGACGGTGCAGGCTGGCCAGCTCTGGAGCACGGCCGATGCCGGGCAAAGCTGGACGGCCGTGGCCGCACCGCCGTTTCAGCAGTACACCGCCTTCAGCCCGGTGCCCGGCACCGCCGCGTACGTCGCCGGGGCCTTCTCGTACCAGTACCTGAACAACACCGGCCCCAAGGGCTCCGCCATTACTTACGACGACGGCCGCACCTGGACGCTGCTGGAAAACCGCAATTCCTTCGCCACCATCCGCTTTGTGGCCCCCGATGCCGCTTGGTATTTGCAAGCCGACTTCGACCCGCTGGGCAGCATAGCTACTTTCGGCGCCATTGGCCGCTACACCGGCGCCGTCTTGGCAACGCGCCATGCTTCCCCGGCGGCCGCGGCCCTTCAGGTTTACCCCAACCCCAGTGCCAGCGGCCGCTTCACGCTGCACGTACCCGCCACCGGACCCCGCATCCGCTCCGTGCGCGTGCTCGACGCCCTGGGCCGCGAGGTATACTGCGCCCAGCCCCTGGCCGCCGGGCAAGAGCTTGATCTGAGCGGGCAAGCCCAGGGCGTGTACTCGCTGACCGTGCAAACCGACGCGGGCCCCTTGCAGCGCACGCTTCTGATAAACCGCTAACTGCGGCCGCGGGTAGTTGAGGCGTCAGGCAGCCCCGGTTGCAGCTGACCGCTAAGCCAGCGTCAGGGGAAAGTCAGTCGCCCTGCTTGCTTGGCGGTCCGCTCCTCCTCGCCCGCCGCTAGGGCTACCTTCAGCTGCTCCATGCCGTCGATGACGCCCGAAAACTGCGCCGCCGCGAACCGCTCGTGGTACTGGTGGTACTGGCGCAGCAGCTTGTCGAGCACGAACTGCGTTTCATCGGCGTAGCCCTGCTGGCCCACGCACAGCAAGGCATCAAAAATCAGGGCCTTGATGTAATCGAGCCGCTGCACCGACCACGCCAGGCACAGGGCCGTGATGACCTCGCGCCGAAAGCCGGGGGCGCGCTTCATGCGGCGCTTCCACTCGTTGTGCTGCACCTTGTGGGTCATGTACACCACCGCGTCGTTTTCGCCCTGAAAGGCCTTGTTGAGCGTGCCCTGGGCCGAGCGCCAGTCCTTGTACTGGGCCGTGAGGTAGGTCACCAGCGGAATGAGCACGGCCAGCAGCGGCGCGTAGCTGCGAAACAGCGCCCACCCGGTGGTTTCGGGGGCCGCCAGGCTTTGGCCGAAGCCCGCAGCCGACACGAACAAGAAAGGAAAGGCGAATAGCCGTTTCATCGAAGCAAGACAAGTAACCGAAGGCCCGCGCCCGCCGCCGGGCCGCGGACGCGAGCTTGAAGATAACCACCGCCGCCGCTTCGCCCCCAACAATGCCGCGCTGCACCTGACTTTTCGCGCCCTGCTCAGTGCGCCGTCAGCACGATTTTGCCGGCGGCGTGGCCCTGCTTGCTGTAGCGCTGCGCCGCGGCGGTATCGGCCAGCGCAAACGTGGTGTCGATGCCGGGGGGCACAGGGGGCCGCCATCAGCTTCCAGTCGGCAGGGTTGACGCTGCTGGCGTGCACGCGCGCAGCTCGTCGGCTTTGGGGTCGGGCGTGGGCAGCTCGCCGTACTGCAGCACGTCAACAGAGGCGTACTCGGCGAAATGGCTTTCATGGGGCGACACGCGGCGTTGAGGTCAAGGGCAATACGCTCGTTCGGCGCCAAACGACGCGCTGCTACTGCCGCAAAGAACCCTTGCAGGCGCCTTCCTAGCCCCGCTACTGCCGCCCCGGCGCGGCCCTCGGCGTCACCCCGCTAGCCCGCCGCAGACACGCCGGATGCTAAGCTTCGCCGGCAGTATCCCAGAACCGCTCAACTGCCGCTTGCGCCGCGGCCAGCGGCTCTGCTGCCGCCGGCGGCAGCTCCCCGAACGGCCTCAGCGCTACGCCCGCAGTTTTGCCCAGCCCCCGTTGCCAGGTGCCCACCACTCGCCCTTTCACCACGATTATCGGCCGGAAGATGCCGTTGATGGTGAGTACTTGCCGGGTAAACGCGGGGTCGAGCACGGGGCTGCGGTCCTTGTAGGCCAGCAGGTACTCATCGAAGCCGGGGAGCAGCAGCCCCAGCGGGGGCTCGGGCACCGCGGCGGGCGGCGGGGGCAGCCAGTAGGTGTGGCCGCCGCTGGTAGCGGCCACCAGGCCCGGCTGCGCAGCTTCCAGGCCCTGCTGGGCCAGGCCCAGCGGCAGGCCGGCCCACCCGGCAAAATCGGCCAGGGTAGCGGGGCCGTGGCTGCGGAAGTAGCGCCGGGCCAGCTCGGCTACCGCTTCGGACGGCGCCAGGACCGGCGCCGGGGGCAGCCAGTCGTCGAGCAGGGCGAAGGTAGGCTCAGCGCCCTGCCGACCAGCCGGGCAGATAACGCCTTCCAGCACGGCGCGGTGCAGCAGGCTGTACAGCCGCTGCTCGTCGGTGCGGATGCCGGCCTGCTGCAGCGCCTCGGCGAGTCGGCGGCGCGGCTGCGGCGGCTGACCCGCCAAGAGTCGCTCCAGCACCGCCAGGGCGCGGCCGAGGGTGGCCGCGTCCAGCTCGCGCTGCCGGTACACGGCGGCGCCGGCCCGGATCAGTCGCGGCCCCACCAAAGCCAGCAGCCAGCGCACGTCGTCGGCCGCGGCCAGGTGCAGCGTGCCGCGCAGCAGCCAAGTACGCACGAGGCGGCGCTCGGCCACGGCCTGCTCCACCGCAGCCGCGGAGCTGCCGGGCAGGCGCACGCCCACGGCCCACAGGCAGTGGGCGTAGTCCTGGGCCTGCACCGGGCCCAGGTGCCCCAGCAAGGCGGCCGGCGACGGGGCGGCGGGAACGAGCAGGCCGTGGTTGAGCAGACGTAGGGGCAGCAGGGCGGCGGGGAGCATATGCAGCGGCAAACGGCCCTGCAAAGTACGCGGCCGGGCGGCTCGCCCGAAACGAAAAAAACCTCCGCGCCAAGGGCATCGGAGGTTTCCGGGCTGGGTGGGTGAGCTATTAACCCACGCCGGCACTATCGTGAGGCCGCAGCTTAAGCGCGGCGGCCGGTTTGTTTGCCGTTGCTGTTCAGGGCCAGCTCGGCCGGTTCTTCTTGCGAGGCGTCCGCCGCCAGGGGCTGGGGTTGCTCCTCCTGCTGCTGGGCGGCCGGCGCTTGGTAGTCGTTGTCTTCCTGCTGCAGCTTCTCCAGCAGCACCTGGGTGCCGGCGGTCAGCACGGCTTTGTCGCGCTGGTAGATGTGCTGGAACTCGTTCAGGTCCTCGGTGCTCACCTCCAGGTCTTTCAGAATGCCTTCGCGGATGTCGTACACCAAGCCGTGCAGCTTGGGCGGGTTCTGGCGCTTGCGGGCGTTCTGAATGATGGTGGTCTTGGCCAGGTTGCGCACCTGCTCGATGACGTTCAGCTCCACCAAGCGGCGCAGGCGCTCCTCGTCGTCCTTGATGCGCAGCAGCTCCGTCTCGTGCAGGCGAATCACGTCACGGATGTTGGTCAGCCAGTTGTCGATGAGGCCGTACTGGTTGTTGGAAGCCGCCGCGGCCACGCCGCCGCAGCCGTAGTGGCCCACCACCATGATGACTTCCACTTCCAGCACTTCCACCGCGTACTGCAGCACCGAGAGTAAGTTCATGTCGGTGTGCACCACCAGGTTGGCGATGTTGCGGTGGGTAAACATTTCGCCCGGGCCGGTACCGGTGATGCCCGAGCCGGGCACGCGCGAGTCGGAGCAACCGATGAACAGGTAGCGCGGCTTCTGGCCCAGCGCCAGCTTTTCGAAGTATTGGGGGTCTTTGGCGAGTTGATCTTTTACCCAGCGGCGGTTGCCCTCGAGGATTCGTTTCATGTGGAGAGGTGTGGTCTTGGGAATGTCCATGGCAGCGGTGTTCAGTAGATGAAAACGGGGAAGAAAGCAGATGACTAGTGTACGCGGTCTTCAGCCCGTCAGACATCTTAATGGCCCACCAGCTGCACCTGGGGCACGTTGCGCAGCTCCAGCTGCACGCCGCGGTCGGCGGCGCTTTGGCGGAAATTTTCGATGGCTTCGAGCACATCGTAATCGACGGTGACGGAGTCCGAACCGTCCAAAATTACGCGGGTTCCGGGTTGGAAGCGGTCCAGCGTGGTGGTGATGGCAGCTTTGTTGAGGAAAGTCACGTGCTCGGAGAGCTTCAGGTGCACCGTACCGGGCAGGTGGTCAGGCTCGTAGTGAAAAAACAGCGCCGACTCGGCGTTGGCCTTCAGGATAAAGAAGGCGGCCACGGCCAAGCCCACGCCCACACCCTTGAGCAGGTCGGAAGCCAGGATGGCCGCTACCGTTACCACGAAGGGCAGAAACTGCGCCGCGCCCAGGCGCCACTGCGAGGAGTACAGCGCCGGCTTGGTGAGCTTGTAGCCCACCAGCAGCAACACCGCAGCCAGGGCCGAGAGGGGAATTAGGTTGAGCACGTCTTCGAGGAAGAGCACCGCCAGCAGCAGCAGCACGCCGTGGATGAAGGCCGACAGGCGCGACTGGGCGCCGGCGCCGAGGTTGGCCGAGGAGCGCACGATAACGGCCGTCAGCGGCAAGCCGCCCAGCAGGCCCGAAATGGTGTTGCCCGCACCCTGGGCCAGCAGCTCGCGGCTGGTGGGTGTGCGGCGCTTCAGCGGGTCGAGCTTGTCGACAGCTTCCACGCTCAGCAAGGACTCTAGCGAGGCTACCGCCGCAATGGTGGCCGCCAACACGTACACGCCCGGGCCTTTGGTGAGCACCGACCAATCCGGGAAGCGCAGCACCTTGCTGATGTCGTCCAGGCCGCTGATGCTCGGCAGGTTCACGAGGTGGGCGGTTTGCACCTGCCACTCGGGGCGCACGACGGCCAGCAGCTCGTTGATGCCGATGGCGGCCAGCACCACCACCAGCGCCCCGGGCAGCAGCTTGAGCACCGGCACGCGCTTGATGAACGGCTGCTCCCAGATCAGCAGCACCGAGAGCGAAATCACGCCGATGAGCATGGCCCCGGGCTGCAGCTTGGCCGCGGCGCGCTGAATTTTGTCCAGCGCCCCCACAAATTCCGACTCGAAAAGGTCCAGGTCCTTGAAAAAGTCTTCGCGCCCGCCCAGAAAGTGCGGTATTTGCTTCATCAGCAAGATGATACCGATAGCGGCCAACATCCCGCGAATCACCGAAGTGGGGAAGTACATGCCGATAACCCCGGCTTTGAGCAGGCCCAGCCCGAACTGCAGCACCCCGGCCATAACCACGGCCACCAGGAATGCCTCGTAACTGCCCATTTTCTGAATGCCGCCCAGCACGATGGTGGTCAGGCCGGCCGCCGGGCCGCTCACGCTCAGCTGCGAGCCGCTGATCCAACTCACCACCAACCCGCCGACGATACCGGCAATCAAGCCGGAGAGCAGCGGGGCGCCCGAGGCCAGCGAAATGCCGAGGCACAGCGGCAGGGCCACCAAAAACACCACTACCCCGGCCGGGAAGTCTTTGCCGATGGTGGAACCCAAGCCCTTGGGCTGGGGCGCGTTGGCCGTCATGTGCGGCTTCGCGTCCGGAACAACTTTGAATGCTTCCATAGGGAGAAATCCGGAACGGGCCAGCCATGCCGCCTGCTGCGCTGCAAGCCAGGCATACTTTCCGATTCTAGCCCCTAAGGTTCCCTCCCCGTCTTAAGCTCCCGTTAAAAGGGTATTAAAAGGTCATTAAAAGGCCCGCAAGGCGTCTGCAGCGGCTTCAACTCCCTCTTTTATCTAGCGTACGGCGCAACCGCAGGACCACGGGGGCGCTTGCCCGGCTCAGGCCCGGGGCAGCTCCAGCGTTACGCGGGTGCCCTGGCCCAGCGTACTTTCCACGCGCACCGAGCCGCTGTGCAGCTCCATGATTTTGTGGGTCAACGGCAGGCCGATGCCGTGGCCGGGCACGCCGCGGGCGTTGTCGGCGCGGAAAAACGGGACGAACACCTGCTGCCGGTCGGCTTCGCTCATGCCCACGCCGCGGTCCTGCACGTCGAGCGTCACGCGGCCGGGCCAGCTGCTGAGGGTGGCCATGATGGGCTGCGCGGCCCCGCGCGAAAACTTGCAGGCGTTTTCGAGCACGTTGAGCACGGCCGAGAGCAGCAGGGCTTCGTTGCCGCGCACCAGCGCGTCGGGCGCTTCCGGGGGCAGGTGGAATTCCAGGTCGATGCGGCAGGTGGGGTGGCGGCGCTGCAGCTCCTCGTGGGCCTGCAGCAGCAGCTCGTCGAGGTGCAGGGGCTTGAGCGGCACCTGCGAGGGGTCGTCGGAGGCACGGGCAATCTGCAGCAGACCGTTGGCGAGGTCCTTGAGCAGGCGGGCCGCGTCGAGGGTGTTGCGCAGCACTTGCTGGTAGCCCTCGGCGGTGCGCGGCTGCAGCAGGGCCACTTCCAGCTCCCCGATGAGCACCGTGAGCGGGGTGCGCAGCTCGTGCGAGGCGTCGCGGACGAAGGTACGCTGCCCGGCAAAGGCCGTTTCGAGCCGGTCGAGCAGGGAGTTAAATGTGCGCGCCAGCTGCGACACCTCGTCCTGCCCCTCGGCCCCAGAAAGGCGGCGGTGCATGTCGGAGGCCGTGATGCCGGCCATTTCCTGCACGGCGCGGCGCATGGGGCTCAGCGCCTGCCCGGCAAACACCCAGCCGCCGATGCCCGTCAGCCCCATGACCACCAGCAGCCCGATGCCCAGCACGTTGCGCAAGGTGCCCAGCTGCCGCTGGCTGTCGGTATCCACCGACCAGGCCACCACCAGGTAGCGGCCGCCGTCGGGGGCTTGGTGGTGCAGGCCGAGGGTGTAGTGCCAGCCCGCGTCGCGGCGCAGCAGCGGTTCGGCGATGGACGTGAGCCAGCCGGCAGGCACCTGGCGGCGGGTGGTTCGGCCCTCGCGAAAGACCACGCGCCCCGCCATGTCGTAAATGCGCACTTCCTCGTCGGGCAGGGTGCGGTAGAGCTGGCGCAGGTAGCGGGTGTAGGCGGCGCGGTGCCGCTCGTCGGCCCGCGGGTGCTGCCCGTCGAAGTACACGTGGCCGACCACCTGGGCACGGCTGTGCAGCGTTTCGGCAAAAAACTGGCTGCGCGAGTAGTAGGTGAAGCCGTAAATCAGCGCCGAAAACAGCAGCAGCGTCACGGCCACAATGGCCATGTACTGCAGCGCCAGCCGCAGACGAATCGACATAGGGCAAGTGGTGAAATGGTGAAAGGTGAAGTTGTGAAATCGTACTTAGCCTGCCCGATTAGTTGCCTGCCCACAACTTCACAAGGTCACAACTTCACTCTTATTCGTTGACTTTGGCCACGTAGCCCATGCCCACGAGGGTATGGATGAGCTTGGGCGTGAAGTCTTTGTCGATTTTTTTGCGCAGGAAGTTGATGTACACGTCGATGACGTTGGAGCCGGTGTCGAAGGAGGTTTCCCAGACGTGCTCCAGAATGTCGACGCGCGACACGACGCGGCCCTGGTTGCGCAGCAGGTAGTGCAGCAGGGCAAACTCGCGGGCGGTGAGCTGAATGGGCTGTCCGGCGCGGGTGACGACTTTGCTGACGGGGTCCAGCGTGAGGTCGGCCAGGCGCAGCTGGGGCTGGGCGGGCTGCTCCTGCCGGCGGCGGGCCAGGGCCCGGATGCGGGCCAGCAGTTCTTGAAAAGCAAAGGGTTTGACGAGGTAGTCGTCGGCGCCGGCGTCGAGGCCGCGGATTTTATCGTCGGTTTCGCCCAGGGCGGTGAGCATCAGGATGGGCACCGCGGGGTCGTGGGCGCGCACCTGCCGGCACACTTCCAACCCGCTCAGGCCGGGCAGCAGCTGGTCGAGAATGATCAGGTCGTAGGAGGTGGAAAGGGCTTGGCGCAGGCCCAGCAGTCCGTCGGCAGCCACGTCCACGGCGTGGGTCTGCTCGCTCAGGCCTTTTTGTAGGAAGGAAGCCACTTTGGGCTCGTCTTCAACTAAGAGAATCTTCATACGCGCAAGGAATACGCAGCCGAAGGTAGGCAGTTGCCCGCGCATCCAAACCGCCCTAAGCAATTTAATACGGCTTTAACACCAAGCAAGCAACTCGACAGCAACAAAAACTATTACAAATAATTACCGGAATAAGTAAAAAATAACTTGACTCTTAAAGTTAAGTCCTATATGTTTAAGGAAAAATTACATCACTATGATTCTTCAACGCTTTTCTAGCTGATAGACCTCTTGAAGTAGGCGCCCGCGCCACTGGGGGCCTGCCTTTCGGATGTCCATCGGTATAAGCCAACCTCTCCACCACCATGGCTTACCCTTCCTGGATCAACCGCCTGCGACTGGCGGTGCTGTGCTTGCCGCTGCTGTGGCTGGCCGGCTGTATTTCGCAGCGCAAGCTGCCCTACCTGCAGGGCTCGACGTACTCGACCCGCACGCCCGTGACAGCCGTCAACGCGCCCCAACCCTACCGCCTGCAGCCCAACGACGTGCTTTCGGTGCGGGTGCAGAGCGTGCAGCCGGCTCTCAACGACATCTTCAACGTCACCGATTCGCGCAGCGTAATGGCCGGCGACCCGGGCAACATGTTCCTGGCCGGCTACAACGTGGATGCGGGCGGCACCATCAACCTGCCCACCGTGGGCAAGGTGAAGGTGCAGGGCCTGACCATCGACGAGGCGCAGGCGCTGGTGCAGCAGCAAGTGAGCCGCTTCGTGCGCGACGCCAACGTGCTGGTGAAGCTGCTCTCCTTCAAGATAACCGTGCTGGGGGAAGTGCGCAGTCCGGGCCGCTACTTCGTGTACAACGGGCAGGCCACCGTGCTGGAGGCCCTGGGCCTGGCCGGTGACCTGACCGAGTTTGGCAACCGTCAGAACATCAAGCTGATTCGACCCACGCCCCAGGGTAATGAGGTGGTGCTGCTGGACCTGACGGACCCGGCCCTGCTCACCTCGCCCTACTTCTACCTGCTGCCCAACGACGCGCTGTACGTGGAGCCGCTGGCGGCCCGCACCCGGCGCGCCAACGCCGGCAACCTCGCCCTGCTCTTCTCGGGCATCTCGGCGCTGGTGCTGATTCTGAACTACATCAAAATAACCAATTAGTCACGGCGGCCGGGCATGCTCCGCGCCGCCCGGCCGCTTTCGAAAATCTGCCCTGACTATGGAACCACGCACCTCTGCCTCCGACGAGCTTGACCTGCACCTGTTGTTTTTCAAGCTGCGGGCCCGCTGGCCCCTATTTCTGGTTGGGCTGGTGCTGGCCGGGGCATGCGCCTGGCTCTACCTGCAGACCAAAGCGCCGGTATACGACTTCCGGGCCACCATGCTGCTGGGCAATCAGAGCTCGGGCTCGAAGCGGGCCCAGGAGCTGCTGAACCTGCTGGAAGTCAAGGACCGCGGCATCAAGATGGAGGACGAAATCGGCCTCATCAGCTCGGCCGGCATGGTGCGCCAGGCCGTGCAGCGCCTGCCCGAGTTTCAGGTGAGCTACTACGCCGCCCCCGACAACTGGCTCAACAAAGTGCGCCTGCTGCAACTGCGGGAGCGGCCCCTGGGCTCGGTTCCCTTCCGCGTGGTGCCCGACGCGGCCGCGGCCCAGCTCAGCGGCCTGCGCGTGCAGGTGCAGCCGCTGCCCGGCGGCAAGTTTCGCCTCACGGCCCAGGCCAAGCGCGGGCAGCTCACCAGCCTGCCCACCGGCGAGCTGGTGCGCGAGGTCTTCGACGTGGACCTGGACCAAACCGTGGCCGCCGGCCAGCCCCTGCAGCACCCGCTGCTGAGCCTCACCATCGAGCCGGAACCCGGCGTGGCACCCGACCCGAAGGAACGGTACTACTTCACCCTCAACGACCTGGGCAGCGTGGCCGGCGACTACCAGGGCCGCCTGCAGGTGCGCTCCGTCGACCACGAGTCGCGCATCATCGAGCTGACAACCAAGGGCACGGTGCCGGCCAAGGAAAAGCAGTTTCTCGACACTTTGATGAGCGTATTCATCGCCGAGGACCTGCGCGAAAAGAACTTGACGGGCCAGAAAACGGTGGCCTTCCTCGACGGCGAAATCCGCAAGCTCAGCCAGGCCCGGCAGCAGTCGGCGGCGGCGCTGAGCACCTTTCGGGCCGCCCGCGGCGTGGTGGACGTGAATGCGCAGTCGACGGCGGGCATTCAGCAGACGGCCGGGCTGGAACTGGAACGCAGCCGCCTGACCTCGCAGCGCAGCTACTACCAGAACCTGCTGGCCCAGCTGCGCGCCGACCGCACCGTGACGGCCGCCTCGGCCGCCGGCGTGTCGGACGGGGTGCTCAGCTCCCTGATTCTGCAGCTGGCCGACCTCTCGAACCAGAAAGCCGGCTTGGTGGTGAATGCCAGCGTGAACAACCCGCTGGTGACGGTGCTCGATGAGCGCATCAAAACCACCAAAGCCTCGCTGGAGCAGAACCTGGCCAGCATGATCCGCAACATGGACATTCAGCTGGCCGACATGGGCGGGCAGCTGGGCAAGCTGCGGGCCGACATGAGCCGCATGCCCGAAAATGAGCGGGAACTGGCCGTGCTCAAGGGCAAATCGGACTTCAACGACAAGAACTACAACTTCCTGGTGGAGAAGCGGGCCGAAGCCGCCATTACGCTGGCCACCAACTCCACGGACAAGAAAGTCATCGACGCGGCCACCATGAGCGGGGCAGGCCCTTCGGCCCCGCGGCCCATGTTTGTGGGCCTGATAGCCATGCTGGCCGGCTTGCTCGGGCCGCTGGGCCTGGCGCTGTTGCTCGACAAGGCCAACCGCCGCATCCAGAGCAAGGAAGACCTGGTGCGCGTGACGGACATTCCGATGCTGGGCGTGGTGGCCCACGGCAACAAAGCCGAGCGGGCCGGCATGCTGCGCAACCCCAAAGGCCCCATTGCCGAGTCGTTCCGCTCCATCCGGGTCAACCTGCAGTACCTCTCGGCGGGCCTCGACAAGAAGGTGCTGGGCGTCACTTCGTCGGTACCGGGCGAGGGCAAAAGCTTCTGCGCGGTGAACCTGGCCGCGGAGCTGGCCCACTCGGGCCGCCGCGTGGCGCTGGTGGAAACCGACCTGCGCCGCCCCACCATTGCCGGCTACTTCGACCTGGACCGCGACGCGCCGGGCCTGGCCGCTTACCTGGCCAACCTGGAGCCGCTGGGCCGTTGCCTGCGCGCCTCGGGCATTGCCAACCTCGACGTGCTCATCTGCGGCAGCGTGCCGCCCAACCCCACCGAGCTGCTGGAAAGCCCGCGCATGGCCTCGCTGCTAGAGCAGCTGCGCGCCGAGTACGACTACGTGCTGCTCGACACCCCTCCGGTGGGCTACGTGTCGGAGTACTTCGTGCTGCTGCGCTACCTCGACGCGAACATCTACGTGGTGCGCCAGAACTACACCGACCGCTCGCTTATCACGCAGATCAACGAGCTGTACGCCGAGGGCAAAATCAAACACGTGTATATGATTATCAACGACATGCACTTCAACAAGACCTACGAATACCGCTACAAGAAAAACGCCTACGCCTACGGCTATAGTTAAGCGGCGGGGCGCCGACCACCGTCCCGCCACCCGCTTATCCCTGCCGCGCCGCCTATTCTCCACCCCTGCCCCCCGCGCGTATGGCTTCCTCTCCTACCCCAACCCCCGCCGACGAAACCCAAAGCCTGACCAAGGCCGCCGTCCACGGCGTGAAGTGGACCACCGCGGCCACGCTGACCACCTCCGTGCTGCAGGTGGGCTACACCGCCGTCATGGCGCGGCTGCTCACCCCGGAGGCCTTCGGGCTGGTAGCGCTGGCGGGCATCTTGCTGCGCTTCGGCTCCTACTTCGCCCAGATGGGCATGGAGCAGGCCATTATCCAGAAAGCCGAACTGACCGAGCGCGACGTGCGCGCCGCCTTTACCTGCTCGGTGGGGCTGAGCGCGGTGTTTGCCGGGCTGCTGATGCTGCTGGCCCCGGTGGGCGGGCACTTGCTGGAGCAGCCGGCCGTGGTGCCGGTGGTGCGCGCCATGGCGTGCGGGCTGGTCATGGTGGGGCTGCACGCCACCGCCATCAGCCTGCTGCGCCGGCAGATGCGCTTCCGCAGCTTGGCCACGGTGGAAGTCTTGGCCTTTGTGGTGGGCTACGCGGGCGTAGGCATTGTGCTGGCCTGGCGCGGCTACGGGGTCTGGAGCCTGGTGGGTGCCCAGCTGGCCCAGGCCACCGTGCTGACGGTGCTGGCCTACGCGGCCACCCGCCACGCCGTGCGTCCGCTCTTCGACTGGGCCACTTACCGCCCGCTGGTGCACTACGGCGGCTGGTCCTCGGTCATCAGCTTCTGCGAGTACATGACCGGCGAGCTGGACAAGCTCAGCATCAGCCGCCTGTGGGGCGCCGCCGCCGTGGGTTTGTACTCCCGCGCCTGGATGCTCATCGGCCTTCCGATTTACACGCTGTCCTCCAGCGTGGCGCGGGTGGCCCTGCCCTCCTTCAGCCAGGTGCAGCACGACCGGCCGCGGCTGCGGGCGGCCTACCTGCGCAGCTTGGTGCTCATCGGCAGCGTGATTCCGCCGGTGTGCCTGGGGGCCGCCGCCGCCGCCCCGGAAGTGGTGCAAGTGATGCTGGGGGCCAAGTGGCTCGACGCCGTGCCGGTGTTTCGGTTGGTGTGCGGGGTATTTGCCCTGAGCATGATGAATATGTTTGCCGCCACCGTGGCCGACGCCACGGCCACGCTCAGCCGCAAGTTCTGGCTGACACTGGCCCACGCCGGCGCATTGCTGGGCCTGTTCTGGCTGCTGCGCGGCTTCGGGCTGATCGGGGTGGCCGTGGGCGTGCTGCTGGGCGAGGTGCTGCGCACCGTCTTCTACGTGATACTGATGCGCCGCGTGCTCGACGTGGCCCCGCTGCGGGTGCTGGCCTGCTACGGGCCGGCCTTGCTGCTGAGCGCGGGCGTGGCCCTGAGCATTGCGGCCGTGGCCTGGCTCGGGCAGCAGGGGCACTGGCCGCTGGCCCTGCGCTTCGCGGCCGAGCTGGCCACCGGCGCCGTGAGCCTGGGCGGCCTGGCGTTGCTGCTGCCGCTGCGGGAACTGCAGACCGAAGTAGCCCGCCACCTGGGCCACCTGGAAGTGCCGGGCACCGCCGGGCTGCAGGCCTGGCTGGGCCGCCACCAGGCCGCCGCGGCGCGCGTATCCGATTCCACCGCTAGCGTGCTGGTGCCATGAAAATCAACCTGCGCTTCCTGGTGCTCGGCGTATTCGTGGCCATCCTTGTCACCGACCGGGGCTTCAACCAGCTGCTGTTCGAGCGCGAAGACGACCCGCTGCTCAACAAATACCACTACCTGCTGGTGGGCTTCTCGCTGGCGCTGAGCCTGCTGAATTTGCGCTACATGTCGGTGGGCATGCGGCGCTGGTTCTGGGCGGTGGTGGCCTCCTTGGGGCTGCTGGCGCTGGAGTCGTACCAGGGCTGGGGCACTTGGATGGTGTACCCGCACGTGTTCAGCAAGCTCACCGTGCTGCTGCACATCTTCGGGGCCTACGCCTACTACCGCCGCGTGGGCCAGCCGCCCTTCGGCCCGCTGGTGGTGCTGATTCTGCTTGGCCTGGGCATCAACCTCGCCTTTTTCAACAGCGACTCCCTGTCGCTCAACGCCTTTCTCAACAACGAGCGGGGCTTCGTGACCACCTCGGCCTACCTGTTCCTGGTGGTGGGCCTGCTGACGCTGAATTGGTTTTTGCAGCGCGGCCACCTGCTGTACGCCTGCCTCTTCTTCGTGTGCATGGCCATGATTGTGTTCTTGCAGCACCGCACGGTGTGGGTGAGCACGGCCGTGGCCCTGCCCCTGAACCTGCTGCTGCTGCGCCGGGTGCCGGGCGTGCGGTTTTCGCCCCAGCGCCTGCTCATCCTGGGCCTGCTGCCGACCCTGGTGGGCGGCGTGGGCGGGGTGGCAGCCATTCTGGACAACCCCAACGTCATCAAGCGCCTGGAAGCCAGCATCGAGGACATTCAGAACCCCGACAAGCAGGGCACCGGCAGCTGGCGCATGAAGCAGTACGAAGCCTACGAACCCGTCTTAAAGGAGCGGCCCGTGCTCGGCTGGCGCATCGAGGGCTTCGAGCTGCCGGTGCAGTTCTACAGCGACGAAACCGACGCGCCGATTTGGGAAAACTTCACCGGCCACCACTTTCACAGTTTTTACCTCGACCGCCTGTTCTACTTCGGCATCGTGGGCGTGCTGCTGGTGCTGCTGATGCCGATTTACGTGGTGGCGAAGCGCCTGCTCCAGCCCGGGCCCATTCCGGGCGAAACCGCGGCGCTGATGGCCAGCTGCGCCACCCTGGTGGTGTACGCCATTTCCTACGACTGGCCAGCCTACTACTACGCCCTGGTGGGCCTGATGCTGGCCGGCGTGCAAGCCTCGACCCCGGTGGCCGCCTCGGCCCGGCTGCGGCCGGCGGCCCGCGTCCTTCCGTCCCCGGAGCCGGCTCCGCCGGCGCTTACCTGCTAACGCCGCTGCTTGCTCCACCTCTTCTCCTTATTGTATGCGCATCCTCTGGCTGGCCCCGTTCCCCCATCCGCACCGGAGCACCACGCACCCCGCCCCTTGGCTCACCTCCCTGGCCCGCGCCCTCGTCACCCAGCCCGACCTCGAGCTGACCATCCTGAACTGGGATGAGCAGCAAACCGCGCCGGTCGAAGAGTTCGAGCACGACGGGCTGCGCTTCATCTTCCTGCGCACGCCCCGCAACCGGGCCGATATTCTGACACTCTACACCCGCCGCATTGCCCGCACCGCGGAGTTCCTGCGCCAGCACCACCACCGCTTCGACCTGATACACGTGCACGGCTCGGAGCTGCAGTACCAAGCCGCCGTGGCGGGTCTCGAGGTGCCCGTCCTGCTGTCGGTGCAGGGGCTGGTGTCGGAGTGCCTGCAGCGCCTGCCCGAGCGGCTGACCATGCGCCGGGCCCTCTGGACGCTGGCCAGCTACTACGAGCGGCGGCACCTGCCGGGCATCCACCATTTCTCCTGCCGCACCCACTGGGACAAGGCCTGCATCAACCGCCTGAGCCCGGGCGCCCACATTCACCACAACTGGGAGATGCTGCGGCCGGAATTTTTCCGGGCCCAGCGCCCCGCCCACACGTCCGCCACCCCGCAGATTCTGTTCATGGGCGGCACCCAGCGCATGAAGGGCTTCCGCGAGGCCATGCAGGCCTTTGATCTGGTGCGGAAGCAAGTGCCCGCCCGGATGGTGCTGGTCGGCGACTCCCACCCCGAAGAAATAACCCAGTATATCCGCCAAGCCGGGCTGCGCCACGTGCAGCCCGCCGACGTGGACTGCCGCGGCTACCAGAGCACCACCGAGCTGCTGCGGCTGTTCGGGCAGTCGTTCTGCCTGCTGCACCCTTCTTACATCGACAACAGCCCCAACAGCGTGTGCGAGGCCCAGGTGGCCGGCCTGCCGGTGGTGGCCTCCGACGTAGGCGGCGTCTCCTCGCTCATTGAGCACGAGCACACCGGCCTGCTCTCCGACCTCACGCCCGCCAACCTCGCCGCGCAGGTGCTGCGCCTGTACCAGGAGCCCGGCCTGGCCGGACGCCTCGCCGCCGCGGCCCAGGACGTCGCGCGCCGCCGCCACGACCCGGGCACCATTCTGGAGCGCACCCTCGCCATTTACCGCACGGTGCAACAGGCCCACGTGGGGCCCATGGCCCGGCCTCTTGCTTACGCCTAACTCTCCTCCGCCATGAATCCTTTGTTTCGTATCTGGGGCGTCCGCAAGGCCGTGCATTTGCTACTCAACGCCTGGTTCAACGCCCGCTACGCCCGCCGCCTCGGCAACGCGGTGCAGGTGTTTGGCCTGCCGCTGCTGGAAGTTGAGAACTGGCAGAACATCCGCATCGGGCGCGGCGCCTGGCTGATATCGGACTCGTTTTTCAGCCAGCCCGGCGTCAACCACCCGGTGATGATCCGGCTGATGAGCCCCGAAGCCCGGCTCACCATCGGCGACGATTTCGGCATCAGCGGCGGGGGCATCTGCGTGCAGACGGAGGTGCGCATCGGCCACGGCGTGATGATGGGCGCCAACGCCTTCGTGGCCGACACCGACTTTCACCCGCTGGGCACCGACAGCCGCCGCTTCAACTTCGACGGCATCCGCAGCCGGCCGGTGGTCATCGAAGACAACGTGTTCATCGGCATGAACAGCATCATTCTCAAGGGCGTCACCATCGGCCAGAACGCCGTCATCGGCGCGGGCAGCGTGGTCACGCGCGACGTGCCGGCTAACGAAATCTGGTCGGGCAACCCGGCCCGCTTCGTGCGCCGCCTCACGGCCGACGCGCCCCGCCCCGACGCCGCGCCAGAGCTATCTGTCGCGGGTGTGCCAGCCCCGGCCCTGCCCGCGGTGGCGGCGCCCCTTGCCTAAGTTCCTCCTTTCCTCTCTTCCATGACCGCCACGCCTACTGCCCCGTTTCCGACTTCGGTGCTGCTGCTGGTTTTCAACCGGCCCGAGCCCACGCGCCGCGTGCTCGACGCGCTGCGCGAGGTCCGGCCGGCCCGCCTCTACGTAGCCGCCGACGGCCCCCGCCCCCACCGCCCCGCCGACGCGGCCCTCTGCCAGCAGGTGCGCGAGCTGGTGCGCGCGGCCGTCGACTGGCCCTGCGAGCTGCACACGCTCTACCAGGACGTGAACCTGAACTGCGGCGTGGGGCCGGCCACGGCCATCAGCTGGTTTTTCGGCCACGAGTCGGAGGGCATCATCCTCGAAGACGACTGCGTGCCCGCCCCGGAGTTCTTCCCGTTTTGCCAGGAGCTGCTGGCCCGCTACCGCCACGACACCCGCGTGATGCACATCGGCGGCAACAACTTCGCCCGCGAAGCCGCCCGCCCCCTGCCCGCCGGCGCCGACTCCTACTACTTCTCGGGACAGGTCAACAGCTGGGGCTGGGCCACCTGGCGCCGCGCCTGGCACCTGTTCGACTTTCACCTGCGCCTCTGGCCCGAGCTGGCGCGGCGCGGCCAGCTGCAGCAGCTGTACCCCTCGGCCCTGGAGCGGCGCTACTGGCTGCCCAAGTTTGCCGCCCTGCACGCCGCCCCCGCGCCGCCCGACATCTGGGACTACCAGTGGCATTTCGCCGTGGCCGCCCATTCGGGTCTGTGCATCGTGCCGGCCGTGAACCTGGTGCGCAACATCGGCTTCGGCGCCGACGCCACCCACACCTTCGACGCGGGCGACGCCCACGCCGACGTGCCCACGGCCGCGCTGCCCTGGCCCCTCCGCCACCCGCCGGCCGTGCTCCGCGACCGGGCCCGGGACCGGCGCCGCTTCCGCGCATTCATGCTGGAGCGCGTGGCGGCCCAGGTGCAGCGCCTGCTGCGCCGCCTGCTGCCCGGCGCCGAACAGCCCGCCCTCCCGGCCCCCCCCGCGGTGGCGCCCCTGCCGCCCGCCGCGGCCCCGCAGTTGACTTCCTCCGCCATCCAACTTGCCCGCTCATGAATGTGCTGCTCTCGGCGTATGCCTGCAACCCGCGCCACGGCGGCGAAAGTGGCAACGGCTTTCACTGGGCCTGGGAACACGCCCAGCAGGGCCACCAAGTGTGGTGCCTAGTAAGCACTTTCGAACGCGAGGACCTGGACTCCTACCTGGCCGAGCACGCCCACGACCCGGTGGCCCAGCGCCTGCACGTGGTGTATGTGAGCGTGGCGGCCTGGGTGCTGTTTCTCTACCGCTGGCAGTTCGGCGTGTACCTGCACTACCTCGTGTGGCAGCACCAAGCCCTGCGCCAAGCCCGCCTGCTCGAGCGCGAAGTCAACTTCGACCTGGTGCACCACGCCACCTACGGCAGCCTGCAGATGGGCTCCGAGCTCTGGCGCCTGGGCAAGCCGCTGATTTTCGGGCCCGTGGGCGGGGGGCAGCGGGCCCCCAAAGCCTTCCGCCGCTACATGCCCGGCTGGTTCAAGACCGAAACCATGCGCGACGCCATCGGCTGGCTGCTGATGACGCTGAGCCCCAACGCCCGCCAAACCCTGCGCCACGCCGCGCTGGTGCTGGCCGGCAACCGCGAAACGGCCGACTTGGCCCGCCGCCTCGGCGCCCGCCGCGTCGAGCTGTTTCTCGACACGGGCCTGCCGGAGTCGTTTTACGGCCGGCAGTACGCGGAGCGCGCGGCCGGCCCCGAGCTGCGCCTGCTCTGGCTGGCCCGTCTCTACCCGCGCAAGGCCCTGCCGCTGGTGCTCGAAGCCCTGGCCCAGGTAGCGCCGGGGGTCCGGTTTCACCTCACCGTCATCGGCGACGGGCCGCTGGGGCCCCTGGTGCCCGGCTGGATAGCCAAGTACGGCCTGACCGACCGCGTAACCTGGCGCGGCGAAGTGCCCTGGCCGCTGATTCAGGGCGAAATGCTGGCCCACGACGTGTTTCTGTTCGGCAGCCTGCGCGACTCTTTTGCCTCGCAGTTTCTCGAAGCCATGGCCTGCGGCCTGCCCATCATCACCCTGAACCACCAGGGCGCGCGCGACTTTATCCCAGATTCGGCCGCCATCAAAGTGCCCGTCACCACGCCCGAGGCCACCTCGGCCGCCCTGGCGCGGGCCGTGGAGCAACTGGCCGCCGCGCCCCGGCGCCGCGCCGCCATGGGCCGCGCCGCCTACGAATATGCCCTGACCCAAACCTGGCCCGCCCGCGCCGCCCGGTTCCGGGCCCTGCTCGGCCCGCTGGCCCTGCGGCAACCCCTGACCGCGCCCGTGGCCCTGCCCACGCCGGCGGCCCCCGCGCAGCCGGCCGTGCTGGCCGCCGGCTGAGCCGGCTCTTCCCGTTCCACCTTACCTGCTTACCGATGCTGTATATCGTCATTCCGGTGTTCAACCGCCTGGCGTACACCCGGGCCTGCCTCGACGCACTGCGCGGCCAGACCGCCCAGCAGTTCCGTACGGTGGTCGTCGACGACGGCTCCACCGACGGCACCGCCGAGGTGCTGGCCCGCGAATACCCCGAAGTCATCGTCGTGCCCGGCAATGGGCAGCTGTTCTGGACGGCCGGCGTCAACGCCGGGCTGCGCCGGGCCCTGGCCGAAGGCGCCGACCGCCTCATGACCATGAACAACGATGTGGTGGCCGCGCCCGACTTCGTGGCCCGCATGCTGCACTGGGCCGAGCGCTACCCCGACGCGCTGCTCGGCGCCCTGGAGCTGGACGTGCACACCGGGCAGCCGGTGTACGGCGGCGAGCAGTTCAGCTGGCTCACCCACCGCAGCGAGGACTTGCTGACCAAGCTCAGCCCGCCTCAGCGCCGCGGCCTGCATCCCGTCACCTACCTGCCGGGCCGCGGCCTGCTCATTCCGGCCCAGGTGGTAGCCGCCATCGGCCTGTTCGACGAAAAGCGCCTGCCCCACTACCTGGCCGATTACGACTACACCAGCGTGGCGCGCCGCCACGGCTTCCCGGTGTACCTGAACTACGACGCGCACCTGCTCACCTACCCCGACGAGAGCGGGCAGGAGCAAACCCGCAAGCAGCGCAGCCTGCGCGGCTACTACCAGCACCTGTTCGGCATCCGCGGCGGGGGCAACCTGGTCAATTTCACGCACTTCGCCCTGAAGAACTGCCCGCCGCTGCTGCTGCCCTCCTTTCTGCTCAACGGCTACGTGCGCCGCCTCGGCGGTTATTTCCTGCACTGAGTTACCTCGTTACAACACCGGAGAAGAACGTCATGTCGAGCGAAGTCGAGACATCTCGCGGGCTGACACTGGGAAGCAATATCCTGCTGATTGGAATTACTACCGAGCAAGATGTCTCGACAAGCTCGACATGACGGCCTGCAGTAGCTCGCCACTTTCACTTCACCTCACCATCTCGCCACCGATGGTTATCTTGATCAAGCGCTTCGGCCAGTTGGGCAACCGCTTATTCCTCTTTGCGCACCTGGTGGCCAACGCCGCCGAACACGGCTACGCCCTGGCCAACCCGAGCTTCAACGGCTACGCCCGGTACTTCCAGGCCCCGGCCACCGGCGACTTCGGCGGTCTGCCCATCCGCGTCAACGTGCTGCTGGGCTCCCGCTCGGAGCGTTGGCTGGAGCGGCTCTTTAATCTGGTGCAGCGCCCGGCCGTGTTCGGGGCCCTGCACCGGCTGCGGCGGCAGCTGCCCGCCCCGGCCCTGCCCGAACTGCTTTACCTCGACGACGACCACGGCTACGACCTCAACCAGCCCGACTACCTCTCGCTGGCCCGCAGCCAGAAACCCGTGCTGCTGCACGGCTGGTGCTTCCGCGACCGGCCTAACCTGCGCAAGCACGCCCCGCTCATCCGCGAGCTGTTTCAGCTCATCGAGCCGCACCGCACGGCCGTGGCGGAATGCCTGAGCGCCGCCCGCCGCCACGCCGACGTGCTGGTGGGCGTGCACATCCGCCGCAGCGACTACGCCACCTACCTCGACGGCCGCTACTACTACGACGACGCGACCTACGCCCACTTCATGCAGGCCGTGGCGGCCCAGTTTCCGCCCGACCGGCGCGTGGCCTTTCTCGTGGCCTGCTCCGAAGCCGCCCCGCCCGTCGAGGCCTTTCCCGGCGTGCAGGTGCATTTCGCCCCCGGTCACTTCGTGGAAGATATGTACGCCCTGGCCGGCTGCGACTACCTGATGGGCCCGCCCAGTTCCTACTCCATGTGGGCCTCCTTCTACGGCGAAGTGCCCCTGCTGCACCTCGAAACGCCCGGGCAGGCCGTGCCGCTGGCCGCGTTCCAGGTGTATTCCGACGACTAAGCCCCTTCCCGCCTTTTCCCGTGCTGATGATTTTGCGCCTTGCCCATTTCTGCACCCTGCTGCTGCCCGGCACCTGCCTGCTGCTGCCCTCTTCCCAGTCAGGTGCCCAGCTGGGCGGCGAGGTGCTGGTGGTGCGGCACGGTGGCCGCTACACCGGGCGGTTTACCAGCCCCAACTCAGCCGTTCCCTGCGTGCTCATCAAAACTGCCGAGCCGGTGGTGCTGGACGGCTGCACACTGCACGGGGCCGGCGACTTGATTGTAGCCGAGCCCGGTGCGCGCCTGACTGTGCGCAACTGCCGTGGCTACGGCCTCACCCCGAGCGCCGACAACATCAGCCGGGGCCGCTTTCTGTCGGCCACCGAGGCCCGCAGCCTGCGCGTCGAGCACAATTACTTTGAGCACACCATCGGCATCCTGGTGTACCGCTGGGGCGGCGACGGCAGCGTCGCGCAAACCCTAACCGTGCGCTACAACCGCGTGCGCAACATCGACGGGCGCTACCGCAACGGCGAGGCCGACGCCACGGCCAGCTTTCTGGGGCTGAACCAAGTGCGCGGCGTGGCCGGCATCGACATCAGCTACAACGAAGTGGTGAACGAGCCCAACCAGTGCGCCACCGGCGACGTGGTGAACTTCTACAACTCCTCGGGTACCGCGCGCAGCCCTATCCGCTTTTTCCACAACTACATCCAGGGCGCCTACCCCTACCCCGCTACGGCGCCGCACTACACCGGCACCGGCCTGACCACCGACGGCGACGGGGTGTCGGCCCTGACCACCACGGCTTACGTGGAGGCGGCCTACAACCAGATTGTGAGCACCTGCAACGCGGCCATGAACATTGCCGCCGGGCACCACAACCGGTTTCACCACAACCGTATGGTGACCAGCGGCCTGCTGCCCGACGGGCAAGTCCTGAAAGCGACGTACGCCGCCACGTCCATTTTCAACGCTTACCGCCAGCCCAAGACGGTGTTTTTCGGCAACCGCGTCGACCACAACGTCATCGGCTACGCCAAGCCCGGCTACCAGGTGCCCGCCGCCAACCGCCACGACCTGAGCAGCGGTAATTGCACCGGCTGCACCGACAACGAGCACCTGCCCAATCCCATTACCCTCGCTACCGAGCAGCAGGAGTGGCAGCGCTGGCAGCACAAGCTCCAGCGCCGGGGCATCCGCTTGCCGTCCGCCCAGGCAAGGCACCCCCCGTTTCGCCCCTTGGCCCAGCGTTAAGAATTCATTCGCTGCGTGCCTCCGCTAAATAGCCGGGATGGTTACGCAGTAGTTACCTGACTTACAGGAAGGTACTGCTGCTTCCCGCCGGACCGGTGGCCCAGCCAGCCGTAAGTACCTCCTAGCCTCCTTCGGGAGGCTTTTTTGTGCCCATTCTGCGGTAGCCGTAAAAGATATCTGCAATTCAGGGCGCGCATTTCGAAGCACTATTTGATCAATTATATATTAATAAAACACAAATAATGATTTTTTCAGCAAGTATTGCCTTCTGACATTTTTTTATACATTTGCAGTAAGCCGGCCCGAGATAAATTGAATTATTTCAATCTAACGAAGGCAGCTTAACGCTCAAACGTCCGCTTATTTGCCGCGAAACGGCCTTTGCAGTTGGACTATGAGAACGGAGCGGCTCTCGGGGCCAGTGTGGTCAGAAGCTGAGTGATGTTGGACAAGCGCAGAAAGACAATGGCTTCATTTACTGCTGAAAAGCAACTTTTCAAGGTTCCTCCGGCCTAAGGCGTTCTGCGCCTAGGTCCGCTGCCCGACACCGAGTCGGGCTGGCCTATCCCGGGAAACTCGCGCCGACACGGCGCAAAACGGGAACATCTGACCACTTTGGGAATAATTGCACAAAAAAAATCAGCTCACCGGAACGGATTGACTTCTCATCCGGTTAAGCACTCAACAAACCCTATATAGGGTTTCTCATAAACAAAAACAGAATGCAAAAAACCTCTGGAAACATCCGGCCGCGGTTTGACCGTGAAATGTCCTCTGGTGCACGCTTTCTGCCGTTGGTGGCGCTCGTGCTGTTGGTAATGAACTTCCTGGCGCTGCCGCTCTCGGCCCAGAACGTTCCGAATGTGTCATTTCAAGGGCCCATCAACATTACTCAAGGCGGTACTTACACTGGTAACTACCGCAGCAATGACTCCAGTACTCCGGCCGTGACCATTAGTACCACGCAGCCGGTAGTGCTCCAAAACTGCATCATCGCCAGCGCCAGCGACCTGATCCGCGCGGGGGGCGGCAGCAACGTCACGATTCGCAACAGCCAGGGCTACGGCCTGACGCCCACGATGGACAACGTGCCGCGCGGCCGCTTCATCGTCATCAGCGACGGACGCAATCTGGTGGTGGAAAACAACTACCTCGACCACACCTGCGGCATCGTGGTGTACCGCTGGACGGGCAACGGCTCGACTTCGGAGACGGTGCGCGTGCGCTACAACCAAGCTACGAACATTGACGGGCGCTTCCGGAACCAGATTTCGGGCAGCGCGCAGGAATACAACGGCAGCTTCATCGGTTTCAACACCGTGCAGGGCGTAGCCAACATGGAGGTGGCCTTCAACCAGGTCATCAACACGCCCAACGAAAGCTCGACGGGTGACATCATTAACTTCTACAACGCCTCGGGCACGGCTTCGAGCCCGGTGCGGGTGCACGACAACTTCATCAAGGGCGCCTACCCCTACCCGGCTACCAGCACCAGCTACTCGGGCACGGGCATGACCACCGACGGGGACGGCTCCTCGCCGAGCACGACCACGGCCTACGTGGAAGCGTACAACAACCAGTTCCTGGCCACCTCGAACGCGTCGATGAACATTGCCGCCGGCCACGACAACTACTACCACGACAACCGTCTGATTACCAGCTCGTACTTCCCCGACGGCTCGCCGATGCGCGCCGTGTACGCCGCTACTTCGATCTTCAACTCCTACCAGATGCCGAGCAACGTGTTCTTCGGCAACCGCGTGGAGAACAACACCATCGGCTTCCGCAGCGTGGGCTACAACATTCCGTACCCCGACCGCCACGACCTGAGCTACGGCAACTGCACCCCGTGCACGGGCACCACGCACCTGCCGAACCCCATCACCCTGGCCACCGAAGACAACGAGTTCGTGTTGTGGCAGCAGAAGCTGCAGCAGAACGGCATCACCATCGGCGCCAGCGGCGTGAACCCCACCACGCCGTCGACCAGCCCCGGCTCCACCACGCCGACCACGCCGACCGCCCCCTCGACCGGCACCGGCACCACGGGTAGCGGCAACACCGGCAGCACGCCGATGGCCGGCCCGAGCGGTTACACCTTCTTCCGCGGCCTGAACCTGAACGGCTCGGCCGTGACCCTGGACGGCAACAACTGGGAAGCCGCTAGCGGCGCCGCCGGCGTATCTGTCAACGCCACGCCCTACTCGGCCCCTGCGGTGACCCTGACCCCGAACACCGACGCGGCCCGCGCCGACATGATTCGCAACTTCGTGTACGGTCGCAACGTGACGGCTTCGGTTGGCAACGTGGCCAACGGCACCTACGGCGTATACCTCTACGTGTGGGAAGACAACAACGCCGAAACCTACGACATCTCGGTGGAGGGCCAGACGGTGCGCACGGGCTTCAACAGCGGCGCCGCCGGCAGCTGGCAGCGCCTGGGTCCCTTCACGGCCAACGTGACCGACGGCACCATCTCGGTGGCTACCTCGGGCGGCGACGCCAACCTCTCGGGCATCGAAATCTGGAAGCAGAGCACGGTGGCCAACCAGAACCCGACCGTGACCCTGACGGCCGCCAGCACCGTGACGGTGAACACCGCCCTGGCCCTTTCGGCCACGGCCGCTGACGCCGACGGTAGCGTGGCCAAGGTGGAATTCTTCAACGGCACGACCAAGCTTGGCGAAGACACCTCGGCTCCCTTCACGCTGAGCTACACCCCCACGACCACCGGCACGCTGTCGCTGACGGCCAAGGCCACGGATAACGCCGGCGGCACCGCCACCTCGACGGCCGTGAGCGTAACGGTAGGCGCGGCTACGGTGGTTACCCCGCCCACCAGCGGCGGCACCACCGGTCCGACGGGCTACACCTTCTTCCGCGGCCTGAACGTGAACGGCTCGGCCATGACCCTGGACGGCAACACCTGGGAGGCTGGCAGCAACGCCGCCAACGTGACTTACAGCGGCGGCTCGCCGCTGACGAGCACCGTGGCGCTGAACCCGAGCACCGACGCTTCGCGCACCGACCTGATCCGCTCCTTTATCTGGGGCTACCACGTGACGGCTTCGGTGGGCAACGTGGCCAACGGCACCTACGCCGTGTACCTCTACGTGTTCGAAGACAACAACCCCGAAACCTACGACATCTCGGTGGAGGGCCAGAAAGTGCGCACGGGCTTCAACAGCGGCTCGGCCGGTAGCTGGCAGCGCGTGGGCCCCTTCACGGCCAACGTGACCGACGGTAACGTTTCGGTGGACCTGCAGGGCGGCGCCGCCAACCTCTCGGGCATCGAAATCTGGAAGCAGAGCACGACGACCACCACCCCGACGACGCCTCCGACCACCACGCCCACGACGAGCACGCTCTTCCGCGCCATCAACGTGAACGGCTCGGCCACGACCATCGACGGGCTGAACTTTGAGGCGGGCACTACCCCGGCCAACGTCAGCACCAACGGCACGCGCCTCACCGCGCCCAACGTGACGCCGAACCCGGCCACCGACGCCGCCCGCACCGGCATGCTCCGCTCCTTCGTGTACGGCCAGAACCTGCGCTACAACGTGACGAACGTGCCCAACGGCACCTACGACGTGGCCTACTACTTCTTCGAAGACAACGCCGCGGAGACCTTCAGCGCGACGGTGAACGGGCAAGCGGTGCTGACCAACTACAACAGCGGCCCGGCCGGCACCTGGCGCAAGACCACCCCGGTTCGGGTGACGGTCAGCAACGGCCAGATCCTGCTGCAAACCAACGGCGGCTACGCCAACCTCTCGGGCCTAGAAATCTACAAGGTCCAGTAAATTTCCACCAGCTCCTCGGTACAGCGCCCGGCCCTGCAAGGCCGGGCGCTGTTGCGTTATAGCCCCGTTGCGGGGCAAATCGGCGCCCGCTTACCAGCAGAAATAGATTTTCCTTTCCCCAGCCCGCCCCGTGGTGCGGGCTTTTTTGTGCTTAGCCCCCACATATAGAATTATTCCGCTCAATTAAATAATTTTTCCTACAACAACCATTGCAATTACCAATTCAAATACAATTATTTGCTGGCAAAGTTCTAGAGTGCTGCTTTTCCAGAATTTCCACCAATTATAGTTTCTCCGCCCATGAAGCGCGCCCTCATCACCGGTATCACCGGCCAGGATGGAGCCTACCTGGCTGAACTGCTCCTCAGCAAAGGCTACGAAGTGCACGGCATCAAGCGCCGCTCCTCGCTCTTCAATACCGACCGTATCGACCACCTCTACCAAGACCCGCACGAATCGGATGTGCGCTTCAAGCTCCACTACGGCGACTTGACGGACTCGACCAACCTGATCCGCATCGTGCAGGAAGTGCAGCCCGACGAGATTTACAACCTCGGCGCCATGTCGCACGTGAAGGTGTCGTTCGACACGCCCGAGTACGTGGCCGACGTGGACGGCATCGGCACCTTGCGCCTGCTGGAGGCCGTGCGCATCCTGGGCCTGACGCACAAGACGCGCATCTACCAAGCTTCGACCTCGGAGCTGTACGGGCTGGTGCAGGAAGTGCCGCAGCGCGAAACCACGCCGTTTTACCCCCGCTCGCCCTACGCCGTGGCCAAGCTCTACGGCTACTGGATTACGGTCAACTACCGCGAGGCGTACCAGATGTACGCCTGCAACGGCATCCTCTTCAACCACGAAAGCCCGCTGCGCGGCGAAACCTTCGTCACCCGCAAAATCACCCGCGGAGTGAGCCGCATCGGGCTGGGCCTGCAGGACAAAATCTACCTGGGCAACCTGGACGCGCGCCGCGACTGGGGCCACGCCAAAGACTACGTGGAGGCCATGTGGCGCATCCTGCAGCAGGACACGCCCGAGGACTTCGTCATTGCCACCGGCGTAACGACCACCGTGCGCGACTTTGTGCGCATGGCCTTTGCCGAGCTGGGCGTAGAGTTGACTTTCTTCGGCGAGGGCGCCGACGAAACCGGCCACGTGGTGGCCTGCCACAATTCGGATTACCAGCTGCCACTGGGCAAGGAAGTGGTGGCCGTGGACCCCACCTATTACCGCCCCACCGAAGTGGAGTTGCTCATCGGCGACCCCACGAAAGCGCAACAGAAACTGGGCTGGACGCCCCGCTACGATCTGCCCGCGCTGGTGCAAGACATGATGCAGGCCGACCTGGAAGTATTTCGCCGCGACGCGGTGCTGCTCGAAGCCGGCCACCGCGTGCTCAACTACTACGAATAGCCGTGACCTGGTGAGGGGGTGAACTGGTGAGTTGACGTTCCGCTTGCGCAAGCTGCGCGGTGCGCGCCACCAGCCCATCCAGCTCACCGGCTCACCCCCTCACAATTTCACCTTTCCAAACATGGACCTGAACGCCAAAATCTACGTGGCGGGCCACCGCGGCATGGTGGGCTCGGCTTTCGTGCGGCGCCTGCGCCGCGCCGGCTACACCAACATCGTTACGCGCACCTCCAAGGAGCTGGACCTGCGCGACCAGGCAGCCGTGACGGCATTCTTCGCCGAGGAGCAGCCCGAGTACGTGCTGCTGGCCGCCGCCAAAGTGGGCGGCATCTACGCCAACAACACCTACCGCGCCGATTTTCTGTACGACAACCTCATGATTGAGGGCAACGTGCTCGACCAGGCCTACCGCCACGGCGTGAAGAAGCTGTTGTACCTGGGCTCCTCTTGCATCTACCCCAAGCTGGCCCCGCAGCCCATCCGCGAGGAGTACCTGCTGACCGGGCAACTGGAGCCGACCAACGAGCCCTACGCTATTTCCAAGATTGCCGGCCTGAAGATGTGCGAAGCCTACCGCGACCAGCACGGCTGCAACTTCATCACGGTGATGCCCACCAACCTCTACGGCCCGCACGACAACTACGACCTGCAGAACTCGCACGTCATGGCCGCGCTGCTGCGCAAATTCAGCGAAGCGGCCGAGCTGAACCTGCCCGAGGTGACCGTGTGGGGCAGCGGCGAGCCGCGCCGCGAGTTTCTGCACGTGGACGATTTGGCCGACGCCTGCCTGCACCTGATGCTGCACTACGACGGCCGCGAGCCGGTGAACGTGGGCACCGGCGAAGACCTGACCATCCGCGAGTTGGCGGGCCTGCTGGCCGAGCTGACGGGCTTCCGCGGCCAGGTTGTGTTCGACAGCAGCAAGCCCGACGGCACCATGCGCAAGCTGCTCGACGTGAGCCGCCTGCACGGCCTGGGCTGGCACCACCGGATCAGCCTGCGCGAGGGCCTGGTTCGCACCATCGCCGACGCCGAGTGGCGCCACCTGCTGGCCCCGCAACCCGAACCGATGCTGGCGGCCTGAGCCCGGGCGAGTTTCCACCCTCTACCCCCTGCTTGGCCCATGCACCAGCTACTCGAACGAGCCCAACGCCGCGCCGGCCGCCTGCTGCGCGAGTGGGTCCCCCTGAACCTGCACTACCGTCCGGTGGGCATTCACCCCAGCAGCCGGGCGCTGCCCGAGGTGCCCAGCGCCGCTGCTACGTACTACGAAGTGGTGGCGGCCCACACCTCGCAGACCGATATTCCGGCCGCGTTTTACGAAGCCGCCTCGGCCTACGGCGGGCACTTGCACAGCAAGCCCCCGCGCACCGAGGAAGTGCCCGCCGCCTTTGTGCTGGAGCTACATGATGGGCGCCTCTACGCCGACAACAACGACTCGGTGGCCGTGGTGGCCGCCGACGACCGGCTGGTGGGCGACGCCTCGTTTCAGTACACCAACAAAACCTGGGAAACCATCCGGCCCGAGGACAACAACATCTTCCGGCAGGCTTATTTCCTGGAGCCAGTGCCCGTGCGCGGCACCGTGTGCAGCCTGCTGGCGGGCGGCGGGGCGGCCATCGGCAACTTCTACCACTGGCTCATCGACTCGGTGCCGCGCCTGCATTTGCTGCAGGCCGCCGGGCTGCTGCGCGAGGTGGACTACTTTCTGGTGTACAACCGCGACTGGCGCTTCGTGCAGCAGACGCTCACGCCGCTGGGCATCCGGCCTGAGCAAATCATCGACGTGCGCACCCACCGGCACCTGCGCGCCGACCGCCTGCTGGTGACCTCGCCGGTGCGCGGCACCGGGGCGCACACGCCGGAGTGGGCCTGCGACTTTTTGCGCCGCAGCTACCTGCCGCCCGATCCAGGCCTGGTGGAGGCGCGCAAGTTCTCGCCCTACGTCTACATCAGCCGCCGCGACGCCGACGCCCGCCACGTGCTCAACGAGGCCGCCGTGGAAGAGCTGCTGCGGCCCTACGGCTTCCGCACCTACGTGCTCAGCCAGCTCTCCTTCGCCGAAAAAGTGGCGCTGTTTGGCGGCGCCAAGGCCATTGTGGCGCCCGTGGGCGCCGGGCTGAGCAATTTGGTCTTTGCCCCGACGGATACGCCGGTGCTGGAGCTGCTGCCCCAGGGCTTCGTGGTACCCGATTTCATGGAGCTGAGCTACCGGCTCGGGCTGGCGTACCACTGGCTGGTGTGCCCGAATCCGCAGGCCGCCACCAACCTGGGCGACGCCCGTCGGGAGCACCTTACCGTCGACCTGAACGCGCTGCGTTCCTGCCTTCCCCACCTGCTCGGCCAGTCGGCCGGGGCGGTGGCCCCCTGACGACCGCGGCCGCGGGGCGCCACCTCTCCGGCCTGTTTTTTTCTCTGACTTCCGCCAGTCATGGGTGCTAGCACTCCTTCCGTTTTGCTGTCCATCGTGAGCTGGAACAGCGCCGCCACCATCGAAGCCTGCCTGCGCTCGGTGCTGCGGCAGAGCTACCGCGACTTCGTGGTGTGGGTGGTCGACAACGCCTCGGCCGACGACACCTGCGCCCGCGTGGCCGCCCTGGCCGCCGAGGACGCCCGCGTGCGCCTGCACCGCCTGCCGCAGAACACTGGCTTCTGCGGCGGCCACAACTACGCCCTCGACCGCACCCGCACCGACTACGTGCTGCTGGTGAACCCCGACGTGGACATGGCGCCCGATTACCTCGCCCGCGCCCTCTCGGCCATGCAGCGCGACGCCCGCATCGGGGCCGTGTGCGGGCTGCTGGTGCAAAGCCACGACGCGGACCCGCGCATCGACTCGGCCGGGCTGCTGCCCTTGGCGGGCGGACGCTACGGCCTGCGCCACCACAACGAACTGCTAAGCCAAGCCAACGTGCAGCCCGGCTGGGTGGCCGGCGCCGACGGGGCCCTGCCCCTGTACCGCCGCCGTTTCATCAACGATTTGCGGGTGGAAGGACAGTTTTTCGACGAGCGGTTTTTCGCCCACAAAGAAGACTGGGACGTGGCCTGGCGCGGCGAGCTGTACGGTTGGCGCACCTGGCTGGAGCCGAGCTGCCGGGCCGTGCACCCGCGCGTGTTCCGGCCCGGCAACTGGGCCCTGCGCCAGCGACTGAACGGCGCCATCAAGGCCGACGCGGTCAAGAACCAACTGCTGCTGCTGATCAAGAACGCCCCCGCGGGCCGCGCGCTGCGCACTTGGCTGCGCGCCTTGCCCCGGCAGCTGGCCATTCTGCTGTTCCTGGTGTTGCGCGAACCCCGCTCCCTGACGGCTTACCGCTACGTGTGGCGGCACCGCCGGGCGTTGTGGGCGTCGCGGCAGCGGGTGCAGACCCGCGCCCACCAGGGCTGGCCTCCGCCGCCCGAGCAGCCCCTGCCTACCCCGCCCCTGCTCAGCATTTGCGTGCCCTGCTACCACCGCCCCGAGCTGCTGAGCCGGGCGCTGGCCTCCATTGGCCCGCTGCCGGCCGAGGTGGAGGTCATCGTTTCCGACAACTCCGTGGCCGACGACGCCTGCGAGGAAGCAGCCCACCGCCTGCTCGTGCCCCAGCCCGCCGCCCAGTGGCGCTACTACCGCAACCCCGCCGGCAGCACCGCCGTCGACAACTTTCGCCTGTGCCTGCAGCGGGCCCGCGGCCGCTACGTGCTGCACCTGCACGACGACGACTACCTGCTGCCCAACGGCTTGGAGCAGATGCTCAGCACGCTGCGGCGGGTGCAGCTGACCCACGCGGCCGTGCTCTTCGGCGTGGAGGTGGTGGACATGCAGCAGCAGCGCTTGCGCTACCAGCGCGCCCGCCAGGAAAGCTACCTACCGCCGGCCGAAGCCGTGGAGCAGCTGCTGACCAATTCCTCGTTTGTGCGCATTCCGGCCATTGTGGTGAGCCGGGCGGCCTACGCCGAAGCCGGGGGCCTCGACGAAAGCCAGGGCAGCACCGCCGACACGGACCTATGGGCCCGGGTGTTTGCCCGGCACGGCGTGCTGCGCGTGCCCGCCTGCACGGCGGCCTACACGGTGCACACCGGAGCCATTACGGCCCGCATGTTCACCCCCGCTACCGTCGACAACCTGCTGCGCATTTTCGAGAAGGTGCGCGCCACCGGGCTGCTGCCCGAGCCGCGGCTGCGCCGGGCACGGGCGCACTTCTTTCACCAGTTCATCCTCGCCGGGGCCTACCGCAGCCTGCAGCAGCACGACGCCGACGCCGCCCGGCAGGTGTTGCAGCTCTTCGAATTGCCCGCGCTGCGCCCGCTTGCCGTGCCGGCCCGCTGGGCGCCAGCCCGCCTGGGCCTCACGGCCCTGTTGCGCGGCACGCCGCGGCTGCCCGGGTCCGGCACCTCGGCCCCGCCCACCGCGGCCCGCTCCGCTTCATCTACTGCCACACCCGCTACGGCCCACTAAGCCCATTACTCCTCACCGGCCTGCTGCAACCGACTTCTCCACCAACAACCGCTTCCTCATGATTATTATCGACAAACTGCTGGAAGCCCGGCAGCGCGCCGGCCGCCCCGTTCGGGTGGGCCTGTGGGGCGCGGGCGAAATGGCCCAGGGCATGGTCAACCAGGTAATGCGCTACACGCCCGGCATGGAAGTCAGCGTCATTGCCAACCGCACCCTCAGCAAAGCCCACCAAGCCTACGCCTACACCGGCCACGTGGCCCGCGAATGCAGCAGCCGCGCCGAGCTGCAGGCCTGCCTCGACGCGGGCCAACTGGCGGTGGTCGACGACGGGGAGCTGCTCTGCGAAGTCGACGGGCTGGACCTGTTGGTGGAGTGCACCGGCACGATTCACTACGCCGCGGGGCTAATTATGAAAGCCATTGAAAACGGGCGCAACGTACTGCTCTTCAACCCCGAAGTCGATGCGCTGATCGGGCCCATCCTGAAGGTGTACGCCGACCGCGCCGGGGTGCTGCTCAGCGGCTGCTCCGGCGACCAGCCCGGCTGCATCCTCGATTTGTACCGCTTCGTGCAGGGCATGGGCCTCACGCCGCTGCTCTGCGGCAACATCAAGGGCCTGCAAGACTACTACCGCAACCCCACCACCCAGGCGGGCTTCGCCGCGCAGTGGCACCTGACGCCTGAAATGGTGACCAGCTTTGCCGACGGCACCAAAATCAGCATCGAGCAGGCCACCGTGGCCAACGCCACCGGCATGGGCGTAGCCCGCCGCGGCATGTACGGCTACCGCCACGACGGCCACGTGGACGACATGACCTCCTGGTACGACATCGAGGAGCTCAAGCGCCTGGGCGGCATCGTGGACTACGTGGTGGGCCCCAAGCCCGGCCCCGGCGTGTTCGTGTACGCCACCACCGACGACCCCAAATCCAAGCACTACCTGGCCTACGGCAAGCTCGGGCCCGGGCCGCTGTACTCGTTTTACCAGCCCTACCACCTGATTTACGCCGAAATTCCGCACTCCATTGCCCGCTTGGTGCTGCTGCAGGACGTGACCATGGCCCCGCTCGGCGCGCCCGTGGTGGAGGTCATCACCCTGGCCAAAACGCCGCTGCCGGCCGGCCACCGCCTCGACGGCCTCGGCGGCTACGACACCTACGGGCAGTGCGAAAATGCCGGCACCGCCCGGCAGGAAAACCTGCTGCCCGTGGGCCTGGCCGAGGGCTGCGTGCTCCGCCGCGACGTAGCGCGCGACACCCCGCTGACCTTCGACGACGTCATCTTGCCCGACGACAACCTGGTGCAGCGCCTCTGGCGCGAGCAGCAGGCGCGCTTCTTCCCGCAGGTGCCGACCCCGCAGCCCAGCAGCACGGCCGCCGCCTTGGCGTAACCGCCGCCCTGGCTGCGCGCCACCGCCGGGCCGCTTTTGCCTTCTTCTCCAACCTCCTTCTTAACTGCCGGCGCCCCGGCGCTCCTGCCCGCGCGGCGAGGAAGCCGCGGCAGAGGCCTCCTTCTCCACCATGGAAGCTGTAGCCACCACCACCGACAACCGCATCCTCCGCGAAGACCTAGCGGCGGTATACGCCACGCTCACCGCCGCCGAGCGAGCCAAATTTCAAGACGCCACCGTGCTTATTACCGGGTGCGGGGGCTTTCTGGGGTATTTCTTCATGCACTTCTTCGCCGAATACGCCCCCGAGCTGGGCCTGCGGCGGGTGGTGGCCCTGGAAAACTTCCTGACCGGCACCAAGGACTGGCTCGACGAGCTGACCGCCCGGCACCCTGAACTGATTGACTTGCGCGAGTTCAACGTCATCACCGACGACGTGGCCGCGGTGCCCGGCGCGGCCGAGGCCGACCTGGTCATTCACCTTGCCTCCATTGCCTCGCCCACGTTTTACCGCATCTACCCGCTCGAAACCGTCGACGCGAACGTGACCGGGCTGCGCCGCCTGCTCGATTACTACGCCGAGCGGCCTTTGCGCGGCTTCCTGTTCTTTTCGAGCAGCGAAATTTACGGCGACCCGCAGCCGGAATTTATTCCGACCCCCGAGGACTACCGCGGCAACGTGGCCAGCATCGGCCCGCGCGCCTGCTACGACGAGGCCAAGCGCTTCGGCGAAACGCTCTGCTACCTCTTCGCCCAGAAATACGGGATGCCGATTGGCATAGCCCGGCCCTTCAACAACTACGGCCCGGGCATGAACCTGAACGACAAGCGCCTGCCGGCCGACTTTGCCCAGGCCGTGGTGCAGGGCCGCGACCTGGAAATCCTCTCCGACGGCTCGCCCACGCGCACCTTCTGCTACATCGCCGACGCCATCAGCGGCTACCTGAAGGTGCTGCTGCACGGCCGCTTCGACGTGTTCAACATCGGCCAGGACCAGCCCGAGCTGTCGGTGCGCGCGTTTGCGGAGTTGTTTACCGCCGCCGGGCGCGACATTTTTGGCTACCCGGGCCGCATCACGTTTCAGGTTTCCACTGATAAAGAGTATCTTACTGACAACCCCAACCGCCGCTGCCCGGACCTCACCAAGGCCCGCACGGTGCTGGGCTACCAGCCCACGGTCGACGTGGCCACGGGCATCCGCCGCTACCTGCAGTTTCTCCACCATTCCCTTACCCGTAGCGCCTCATGATTACCGTACTCGGATTGGGCTTTGTGGGGCTGACCACGGCCCTGGGCTTCAGCAAGAAAGGCTTCAAGGTCTACGGCATCGACGTGGACGCGGCGCGGGTGGAGAGCATCCGCCGCTACGAGGTGCCCTTCTACGAGCCGCACCTGGAAGACGCGCTGCGTGAGGAGCTGGGCCACAACTTCGTGGTGGATGCTTCGCTGGAGGAGGCCGTCAACGACAGCCGGGCCGTCATCATTTGCGTGGGCACGCCCGGCCTGCCCGACGGGCAGGCCAACCTCAGCTACCTGCTCGATGCAGTGCGCGCCGTGTTCGAGGTCAGCGACGCCGATTACCGCGTACTGGTCGTGAAATCGACGGTGCCGCCTTCCACGGTGGCGCGCGCAGTGCAGCCCTTCGTGGCCGAGCTGAGCGCGCAGTACGGCCGGCAGCTGGGCCTGGCCTCGAACCCGGAGTTTTTGCGCGAGGGGCACGCCTGGAACGACTTCATGCATCCCGACCGCGTGGTGGTGGGCGTGCAGGACGAGGCGGCCAAGGAAGTGCTGGATGAATTGTACCTGCCGTTCAACGCGCCGGTGCACTTCGTGGACTTTAGCACCGCCGAATTCGTCAAGTACCTCTCCAACACGCTGTTGTCGACGCTGGTGAGCTTCGCCAACGAAATGGCCATGATTGCCCACCACATCGGCGGCATCGACGTGCCGGCGGCTTTTCAGCTGCTGCACCAGGACCGGCGCTGGTCGGGCACGCCGGCGGCCATGGCCAGCTACGTGTTTCCGGGCTGCGGCTACGGCGGCTATTGCCTGCCCAAGGACACGGCCGCCCTCAACAGCATTGCCCAGAACCACGGCTACCAGCCCAAAATGCTGCCCGCGAACCTGCAGATCAACGAGGACATCAAGGACTTCGTGGTGGCGCAGCTGGCCGCGCAGCTCACGCCGCAGCAGCGCATCGGCATTCTCGGTCTCTCCTTCAAGAGCGGCTCCGACGACGTGCGCCTGAGCCCGAGCCGGGCCATCATCGAGAAGCTGCGGGCCCGCGGCTACACCCGCATCGTGGCTTACGACCCACTGGCTAACGAAGTCTTTGCCCGCGAAACCCAGTTGCCCATTGCCTACGCCGACACCCTGCCCGAGCTGGTGGAGCAAGTCGACGCGCTGGTGCTGCTCACCAGCTGGCCCGAGTTTCGGCAGCAGCGCGAGCTGTTGGCCACCAAGCCGCTGTTCGATTTCCGCTACGCCCTGACCGAGCCGCAGGCGCAGCACGTGCCCGTGGCGCGCTGAGTCCGGAGAGGTCTTCGCGTCGTTACCAGCGCCGCTTTCCGAAAGGAAGGCGGCGCTTTTGTGTAGCAGCAGTGGGTCAAGCCGTTCGTTACCCTGAGCAGCGCGAAGGACCTTCCTTGCAGCACCGCCGATGCCAATGCTCAAGCGTTGATCAGCTAAACGCAACAGCGCAGCCACTACGGCCCGGACAATAGGGCGTTGGTAGCTGCGCTTTTTAGTTAGTGCGGGGCGAGGAAGGTCCTGCGCTGTGCGGACGCCAGATACGGGATAACAACCGAATTAGAGCGCAAATAATCAAGTCATTGAACAGCCACTACCCCCCTCGCCCACCCCGAAATAACAACGCCGCCGACCTCTTACGAGGCCGACGGCGCGGCACCTGAACGGAAACTGCTCCACCTTTCAGTTTCGCGCCCGGTACACGGGTTGCACAGCGCGGCCGTGCAGGTATTTGTCGAGGCCTTCGTCGAGGGCGCGGCGGTACACGCCCAGGGCCTCGTGGATTCGTTCGGCGGTCATCTCGATGTCGGCGGGCTGGTGGGCGTAGCTCACGATGAGCGAGGGCAGCAGCAGGCCGCGGCGCAGCGTTTCCTGCAAAAACAGAGTGCGGAAGCCCTGCGAGGGTTGCCCGGCCTCGTCGCGGGTACTGTAGATCAGGCACTGGGGCGGCCCCTGCAGGCCGAAATAACCCGCCAAGCCGTGTTCGGCGATGGACTGGTTGAGCAGGCGGCGCAGGTAGCTACCGGCTTGGTGCAGGTGCTCGATGACGGGCTCGCGGCGGTAGGTAGCCAGTACCTCGCGCATGGCGGCCAGAGCGTGGCTTTCGGCGCCGTAGGTGGTCGAGAGCAGGAACACGCGCTCCTTGTCGTGGCGCAAGCCGCCCAGCTCCATCAGCTCGCGCCGGCCGGCGAGGGCCGCCACGCTGAAGCCGTTGCCGAGGGCCTTGGCCCAGGTGCTCAGGTCGGGGCGCACCCCGTAGAAGGCCTGAGCGCCGCCCACGTGCCAGCGCAGGCCGCTGATAATTTCGTCGAAGATGAGTACGGTGCCGTGCTGCGAACAGAGCCGGCGCAGGCCGGGCAGAAACTCCGGCGCGGGCGGCACGTCCTTCTCGATTTCGAGAATGAGGCAGGCCAGCTGGCCGGGATGCTCCCGAAACAGCTGCTCCACCGAGGCCAAATCGTTGTAGCGGAAGGTCAGGGTCAGGTCGCGCACGGCCTGCGGAATGCCGGCGCGCACCGCCGTGGTGCCGATAAACCAGTCGTCGCAGGAGAAAAACGGGTGGTCCTGGCACAGGGCTACCAAGTCGCGGCCGGTGGCGGCGCGGGCCAGCTTCACGGCCGCCGACGTCACATCGGAGCCGTTTTTGGCGAACTTTACCATGTCGCCGGCGCCGGTGGTGGCCAGGAAATCCTCGGCGGCGCGCAGCTCCAGCACGGTGGGCCGGCCCACGTTGGTGGTGCCGCGGCTGATTTCGCGCTGGGCGGCCCGCACCACCGGGGCGTAGGCGTGGCCCAGCGTGACGGCGCGCAGCCCCATGCCGTACTCCACGAACTGATTGCCGTCGGCATCCCACACGCGGCAGCCGCGGCCGCGCACCAGGTACGGGGCCAGGCCCTCGGGAAACTGGTCGTCGCCCTTGGCGTAGGTGTGGCTGCCGCCCGGAATGGCGGCGTGGAAGCGTTCCTGCAACGCCTGCGAGGCCGTAAAGCGGCGGGGCAGCAGGTCGGGGGCCGCGAGGGGCTGGCAGGCCGGGGGCGACGTGGAAGTAGTAAGCGTCATGAGCGAGGAGGTGGAGAGCGAGGCCGGCCGGGGCCGGCAACTGGCAAGCAGTTAGCGTAGTTAAGAGCGGCGGAACGAGGAGCCGAAGCGTGGCAGACCTCGGCTCGTTGCCCCGCCGGGCAGGGTTGGCCGCCGGACTAAGCCGGGACGGGCTGCATCACGGCCGGGTCGAGCAGCGGGGTGCCGGGCTCGTACTCGTCGGTGAGCTCCTTGGGCAAGCGGGCCAGATCCGAGACGCGGAAGAAGTCAATCAGATTGGTGCCGGTGCTGGCGGAGTCGTGGTTCGGGGCGCCGCGGTGGGCCCGCACGTCGTCGACGTGCACGGTGCGAAAATCGATGCTGTAACGGGTGCGGCCGGTGAAGTTGACCACCGTGGAGTGCATCTGCGCGGCCGAGAAGATGGTCACTCCGCCGGGGGGCAGCACCAGGCGGATCTGCGGGTCGAGCTGGTCCAGCTCGTCGTAGGCGCGGGGCCGCTCGCGGCGGTCCGGCTCGCCGGTGGCGGCCAGGCGGGCGCCCTCGGCGTACCACTCGTGCATGTGGTAGTTTTCGGAGCCGTTGGCCACGCCCCGGTCCCAGTAGTGCGGGTGAAACGCCAAAGCATTACCGGACTCGTGCTCGTACATGGGAAACCACCAGTTCAGCTGGTTGAGCGGGGCCGAAAACCACGTGTCGCGGTGCGTGTCGAAGCGGTAGGCCAGGCCGTGGGTCAGGAAGTTGTGGCTGGTCACGGTGCGCATGCGGGGCACGTCGAAGTAGGTCTTCTCCGGGTCGCAGCCGAAGTCGAGTAGCAGCTGCTGCACGAGTTGCTTGGACTTCTCGTGGTTGATGAAGCGCGGCTTGAAGTCGGCCAGGATGGCGTTGTAGGCTTCGGGGCTCATCATGTGCTGGGCCAGGGCGGGGTCGACGTCGCCGAAGGCTTCGCGCACAAATTCACGGCCGAATTCCACCAGTGCCAGCACGCTGGGCCGGGGTTGGAAGGCAAACAACTGCCCTTGGTAAAGCTGCTCCCGCCGCTGGTCGTCGGACATGGGCGAGTCGAAGTACACGGTATTCATATAGCTACTTGGGGTTAGAGTGGTCAGGAGCAGAAAGCGGCGGATGCGGCGCGGGGCCGGCGGGCTCAGAGCACGAGGCTGTCCCCGGCGAAGCCGAGCTGCCGGGCCTGGGCCAGGATTTCGGCGGCGTAGGTCGGGTTGGTTATCAGCAGCAGGTCGGGCTGGTAGCTCAGTAGCTGCTCCGGCGCAATGACCGGGTGAGCCGTGAGCGGCAAGAACTGCCCCTGCCGGCGCGGGTTGATGTCGACCACGGCCTGCACAGTGTCAGCCAAATCGAAAGTGGTCAGGAAGCTCATGGCGCGGGAGCCGGCGCCCCAGCCCACCACGCGGCGGCCGCTGCGGCGCAGCTCGTCCACGCGCTCGGCCCACTCCCCTATCACGCGGCGGGCCGAGCTGCCGAAGGCGCGCACGGCGGCGGGCGTGTCGGGGTCGTCGGTAGGCGCCAGCGTAGCCGCCTCGGGTATAGTTGTGGGCCGGGCCGTGAGGCCGATGTACTCGCCGTGCCAGCAGGGCTGTACGTCGAGCACCTCGAAGCCGGCGCTGCGGAAGAGGTAGCTGAGCGAGGCGGGCGTAAACCAGGAGGCGTGCTCGTTGACGATGTTCCACACCACCTGCTCGCCGATGTCGTAGAGCGCGTTGGGCACTTCCACGTACACCGTGGGCGTGGCCCCGGCCGGAATGGCGGCGCGCAGGTCGCGCACAAACTGTGTGACGTGGCCGGCCAGCACGTTGAGCATGTGGCGGCAGCTGATGAAGGTGGCACCCTCCAGCACCTGCGCGGTGGCCGGGCCGAAGTAGTCTTTCACGAAGGTCACGCCCAGGGCCTCGTTGGTGCCCGCGGGCAGGCCGGGCGGCGAGGCGTAGCCCGGGTCGATGCCCAGGCCCGTGTTGCCGCCCAGGCGGCACAAGGTGCGCAGAAAGTCCCCGTCGCCGCAGCCGATGTCCACGATGCGGCCACCGCGCACGTTGTAGCGCTCCACTAGGTCGGTGGCCAGGCCCAGGGTGAAGGCCCGGAACGAGGGCGAAAACTCCAGCGAGAAGTCGTTGCGGGTGTGGGTAATTTTGCCGGCCTCGTAGGCCTCGTTGTGCATGTAGTGGCAGTGAGGGCAAAACACCAGCCGGATGTCGGTGGTGGGCGCGTGGCGGGCGGCCTCGGCCGTGGGCCACAGGATGCCGGATTGCGTGGGTACGCCGTGCGCTTCGTAAAACACTTCGCCGGCCGCGGAGCCGCACACCGGGCAGGGCTGGGTAGCAGCGGCCGGCGGCGCGGTAACGGGAGCAAGCAGTTCGGTTTCCATGGAGCTGAGAATATGGTTGGTGGAGGAAAGCCGGCGCTCAAGCGGTAGCCGGCAGCGGAGCGAGTAGGTCGGCGGCCTGCAGCTGATCGGCGGCGCGGCGGATGACCTCGAACGGCAGGCCGCTTCGCTCGGCAATGGCCAGGAGGTCGTGCTGGCCGTCGGAGTAGCTGAGCGTCCAGAGCAAAGCCATTTCCGCTTGGCGGGGGTTGCCCTGGCCTTTCACGGCGCCGTAGAGGCCGCGGCGGCCGAGCTGCGGCTCGCCGTAGGGCTGCCGGTTCTGGTAGCGCTGGTTGCCTTCGAGCACCCGCAGCACCTCTTCGTAGAGCTGCAGCGACTCGGCCAGCTGATCGGGTTGCACGAAGTCGCAGTTGTCGGCCGAGGTGTGGTACTCCGGGAATTCGCCGTGCGGGGTGCGCGAAAGGCAGCCCACCGGCAAATCGAAGCCCGGGGAGCAGTACTGCCGCTCGTCGTAGCCGTAGGGCACAAAGTCGCGCAGCTCGTGGGGGTAGCCGCCGCGGCGCAGCACCTGGGCCACTACCCTATCGATATCGGCCCGGCCCAGGCGGGTGCGCTTGTAAGTAAAGGCGCCGGGGCCGCCGAGCAGGGTGGCCACCAGCCCGTGCCGGATGCGCGCCAAGCTCGCGGGCGTTTGCCGGCTCAGCCAGGTAATGGAGCCGATGGTGCCGGGCACGAACAGAAAGCGGTACGAGAGCCGGTGCGGCTGCTGACCCAAGGCCGCGGCCAGGTGCGCGGCCACCACGAGGCCGGAGAGGTTGTCGTTGGCCAGCGAAGGGTGGCAGATGTGGCAGGAAATCAGTACTTCATCGTCCACTTCGCCGGGCAGCAGCAGCTCGCCGTAGGTCAGGCTGCCCGTGGGGTCCAGCTCGGCGTCGATGCAGACTTCGTAGAGCGGCTCGTTTAGCGCGTCGAGCTGGCGCTGCGAGACGCAGAAGCCCCAGTTGGCGTGGTAGTATGAGGTGCGGTACGGAATCAACTCGGGCTGGGCGGGCAGCGCGTGCAGGTGCGGGCGCAACTCGTCCAGGGTCAGCCAGCTTTGCACCGGCTGGCTGTAGCCGAGCACGTGCAGGTTGTGCGCGTGCCAGTCGATGATCCGCTCCCCCTCGGCCGTGGCCACGTACGCGTCGCGAAGGCGCCACTCGGCGGGCACGGTCCAGTCGAGCACCGGGGTGCCGCTGGGCACCTCGTGGAGGACGAGGCCGGGCAGCAGGCGCCGCTGCAGCAGCTGCAGCGTCTGGCGCACGCCGTCGCCGGTGAGGCTGCGCGGCACGGGGTACAGCTCGCGCAGCAGCGCGTGCAGGCTGGCGCCCCGCCCCGACGCGGGGGCCGCGGCTACCGCCGGCTCAGAAAACGGGGGCGGTGCGGGCGCGGCTTGCATGGCCTTCACTGAAAATGTGCAGGCTCGGAATGGCCGTCACGAATTGCCCGCCCCAGGTGCGGATGTAGCTCAGGTTATCGGCCACCTCGGCGCTGATGTTCCAGGGCAGGATGACCACGAAATCGGGTTTTTCTTCCCGGATGGCCTCCGGCGACAATACCGGAATGTGCGAGCCGGGCAGGTACTTGCCCTGTTTGTAGGGCGAGGCATCGACCACGACGGGCATCAAATCGGTGCCCTGAATGCCGCAGTAGTTGAGCAGGGTATTGCCCTTGGCAGCGGCGCCGTAGCCCACTACCTTCTTGCCGGCGCGGCGCTGCTCCAGCAGAAACTCCAGAAACTCGGCCCGCACCGTCTCGATGCGCGGCTGGAAGTCCTGGTAGTACTCCAGCGTCAGCATGCCGGCGGCCCGCTCCCGCGCCAGCAGCTCGCGCACCGCGTCGGTAACGGGCTTGCTGCGGTCGGCCGAGTGCCGGGCGAAGACGCGCAGGGAGCCGCCGTGGGTGGGCAGTTCCTGCACGTCGAACACCGTCAGGCCCTGGGCGGCGAAGACGCGGGCCACGGTGCTCAGCGAGAGGTAGCTGAAGTGCTCGTGGTAGATGGTATCAAACTGGCAGTCCTCCACCAAGTTCAACAGGTGCGGAAATTCCAGGGTGGCCACGCCGCCGGGCTTGAGCACCAGCTGCATGCCGCCCACGAAGTCGTTCATGTCGGGCACGTGGGCCAGCACGTTGTTGCAGATCAGCAGGTCGGCTTTTTGGCCGTCGGCCACCAACTCGCGGGCTAGGCGGGTGGTGAAGAAATCCACCAGGGTGCGCACGCCGCGGCCGGCGGCAATGCGGGCGGTATTGGCCGTCGGGTCAATGCCGAGCACCGGCACGCCGCGCTGATGGAAATACTGCAGCAGGTAGCCGTCGTTGGAGGCGGCTTCCATCACGAGGGAGTCCTCGGTGTACTCGAAGCGCTCCATCATCATCTCCACGTAGCGGCGGGCGTGCTCCAGCCAAGAGGTCGAGTACGAGGAGAAGTAGGTGTACTCCTCGCCAAAAATCTCAACGGCTTTTTTCACCTCCCCGATCTGCACCAGCCAGCAGTTGTCGCAGACGTAGGTTTTCAGCGGGTAGTGTTGTTCGGGCTCTTCCAGCTGCGCGGCGCTCAGCATGGAGTTCGAGGGCGGGCAATGGCCCAGATCGGCAAACACGTGGGTCAGCTCGGTTCCGCAGTGACGGCAGTTCATGGCGCTTGGGAGTCAGGGGCTGGTGGAAAAGAGGAATAAGGGCTGCAGGGCCGAGCGTCAGTGCGACACGAGCAGCTGGAAATCGGGATGTTTTCGGTCTTTATCGGAAATCAGCGTCGGCACGGCGGGCCACTCGATGGCTATGGCCGGGTCGTTCCAGCGCAAGCCGCGCTCGTAGCCCGGCGCGTACTTGGCCGACACTTGGTAGCACACGTCGGTATTATCCTGCAGGGTGAGGAAGCCGTGGGCGAAGCGGGCCGGCACGTAGAGCATGCGGAACGAATCGGCCGTGAGCTCCACGCCCAGCCACTGCCCGTAGGTCGACGACTCCTCGCGCAAGTCCACGATGACGTCGTAGATGGCGCCGCGGGTGCAGCGCACCAGCTTGGTTTCGCCGTAGGGCTCCAGCTGGTAGTGCATGCCGCGCAGCGTGCCGCGCCGGGGGTTCGAGGATAAGTTGGCTTGCACCGGCGGCGTAAGGATGCCGTGAGCGGCAAACTCGTCTTCGCACCAGGACCGGGCAAAGAAGCCCCGCTCGTCGGACATGCGGTCCACGTCGATGATAAAAGCGCCGGCGAGTTCGGTTTCGGTGAAAATCATGGCGGTGGGGATTGGGTAGTCGGTAGGTAGTATCAGGAAGCGGGTAGCGGGCCGGTGCGGGTTTCGAGGCGGGCACCCGGCCGGGGTATATCTGCCGCCAGAGCCCTTATCAGGCCACCAGCTCGGGGTCGGCGGCCACGAGGGGGCGGGCCACGGCGCTGCGCTGCCACTCCAGCTCCTCGTTGAGGCGGCCGGCTTCGCGCAGGGCCGTGAGCACCCGCAGGCGCATCAGCTGCGAAACCCGGAACTCGGCGTCGTGAAAGCCCATGTGCTGCAGCTGGTCGCGCAGTTCCACGATGGTGTCGGGCAGGGTGCGCTGGGGCTGGTGAAAGGGCGCCAGCCGGCGGAACAAGCTGAAATCGACGCGGTACGAGCGTTTGTCGGGCGGGGCTTCGTGGTTGAGCGTGACCTCGGTGCCGGGCACAGCGGCGGCCACGGCCGTGGCCAGCTCGTGCACCTGGTAGTTCCAGGCGTCGGCGCCCACGTTCACGGCCAGGAAGGCGCCGCCATTGGCCGCCGGGCGCTCCACGGCCCATTCGATGGCGCGGGCCATGTCCTGCACGTGGATGAGCGGGCGCCAGGGCGTGCCGTCGCTGAGGATATTGATGCGCCCGGTGGCCACGGCCCCGGCCACGAAGTCGTTCACCACGAGGTCTAGGCGCAGCCGCTCGCTCCAGCCGCAGGCCGTGGCGAAGCGCAGGCAGGTCACGCGGAAGTGCTCGTCGGCCAGCGGGGCCAGGTCCTGCTCGCTGAGCACCTTGCTGCGGGCGTAGGCGGTGAGCGGGTTCAGCACCGCCGACTCGGTGCGCGGGGCGTCGGCGCCGGCGCCGTACATGCTGCACGACGACGCAAACACAAAGGAGCGCACGCCCGCGGCCTTGGCCCGACGGGCCAGCTCAATGCCGGCGCGGTGGTTTACAGCCAGCGTCACGTCCTCGAAGGCGTGGCTCATCGGGTCGTTGCTGATGGCGGCGAGGTTCACCACCACGTCGACGCCCGAAAGCAAATCCAGCGGCAGGCGGCGCACGTCGCCGAACACCTGGCGGTCCAGGCGAATTTCGGGCAGGCAATCGGCCCCGGTGAGGCAGTGGGCGAAGAAACCCAGGTCGTAACCGATCAGCTCGGCACCGGGAAAGGCCTGGCGTAGGCGGCGCACGACGCCCGGCCCCACGTACCCCATGTTGCCGGTAATCAGGATGCGTTTCATGTGGTGGAAGTGTGTTGGGAGAATATGGTTGTCGGCCGGGAATGATCGGGTTGCCCGCTAGCTAGCTAGGCGCCAGACTGCCCTGCCGGACAGCTCACTTAATCAATCGGTAACACGGTAGGACCGGCCACGCGCTGGCCCTGGGGCGCCTGCACCGGCGAGGTCAGGATTTCGGCCAGCACGGGGTCTTCGTGGGCGGGTTCGGGCTGGTCGTCCCACACTTTCCAGCGGGCCTTGCCGCTCTGCCACAGTTCTTCCAGCAGGTTTCGGTCGCGCAGCGTATCCATGGGTTGCCAGAAGCCCTGGTGGCGGTAGGCGGCCAGTTGCCCGGCGGCGGCCAGGCGCTCCAGCGGCGCTTTCTCCCACACCGTGTCGTCGCCGTCGAGGTAGTCGAACACCCCAGGCTCCAGCACGAAGAAGCCGCCGTTGATCCAGGGCGTTTCGCCCCCCTCGGGCTTTTCGGTAAAGGAATTGACGGTGCCCGAGCCGTCCGAGAGGTTGAACACCCCGAAGCGGCCAGGCTGGCGCACCGCCGTGAGCGTGGCCAGCACGCCCTGCTGGCGGTGGAAGCGGATGGCTTCGCGGATGTTCACGTCGCCTACGCCGTCGCCGTAAGTCAGGCAGAAGGTGTCGTCGCCCACGTACTCCCGGACGCGGCGCAGGCGGCCGCCGGTCATGGTTTCCTGGCCGGTATCCACCAGCGTCACCGTCCAGGGCTCGGCGTGGTGGCGGTGCACCTGCATCTCGTTGCGGTCCATGCGGAACGTCACGTCGGCGCTGTGCAGGAAGTAATCGGCGAAATACTGCTTGATCAGGTGGCCCTTGTAGCCGCAGCACACCACGAAGTCGCGGATGCCGTGGTGGGCGTAGATCTTCATGATGTGCCACAGAATGGGCTTGCCGCCCACTTCGACCATGGGCTTGGGACGGATGCCGCTTTCTTCGCTGATGCGGGTGCCGTAGCCCCCGGCGAGTAGAACTGCTTTCATCGCGCAGAATGAAATAAGGGTGGAAAAAACGACGCGGTCAGAGAAGGAAATCAGCTAAAGCAGCCCCTCTTCGTGCACTGCTCTCAGTATAACTAAAGGTATTTTTAATTATAATTTATCAACAAAAATATAGACTAAATATTTTCAAAAGTCTAATGCAAGTGGTAATAGTTATAAAAAAGCGTGCTATTGTGTGCTGATATCTGCCGTACCGCGCCATTGAACTGCCGCATGGCGCAGCATCAGCCACACGAAGCGCGAATTGGTGACGAGGTAGCGCCGCCACAGCCGGCGCGGCTCCAGCCACAGCCGGTAGGCCCATTCCAGCCAGAGTCGGCGGGCCCAGGTGGGCAGGCGCTTTTCCAGGCCGGCGTAGGTCATGAACGCCTGACCGACCCCCAGCATGCAGGCGCGGATGCGGCCCTGGTGGGCGGCCATCCACTGCTCCTGCCGCGGGCAGCCCAGGGCCACAAACAGCAAATCGGGGTCGGCGGCGTTGATGCGGGCCACGTCGGCGGCGTCTTCCTCGGGCGTGAGCGGCCGGAAGGGCGGCGCGTGCAGACCGGCGAGGCGCAAATCGGGCAACTCGCGCCGGATGCGGGCTTCGATGGCTGCCAGCACCTCGGGCGTGGTACCGTAGAAATACACCGACTGCCCGCGCCGGGCGGCTTCGGCCAGCAGCAGGGGCAGTGCATCCATGCCCGCCACCCGGGGCTGGGCGGGGCCGCCAAACCAGCGCACGGCCGCCGCCACCGGACTGCCGTCGGGGGCTACCAAGGCGGCGCGGTTGACGACTTGCCCAAACGCGGGTTGGCGGTGGGCTTCCACCACCATGTGCACGTTGGCAAAGCACACGTAGGACGACGAGCGGGCCGCCCCCAGCCGCAGCACGGCATCGACGAAGGCCGGCGCCGGGCCGGTGGAAATGAGGGACGAGAGGACGGGGTAGCGCGGTAGCACGGCTCGGAATCGGTGTGGTGCGAAAACGGAGCGGCCGGGGACCAACGTCCTGGCGTCCGGACGCCCGAAGGCGCCATCAGTCAGAACGTTGGTACCCCGGTCCACCTCCGGGGTTTCGATTTGTGAAGTTGTGAAGTGGTGAAATTGTGAGTGTCGTTCTGCCTGCGCGAATTGCGCAGTACTGGCTCCCGAACAGCAAACTCACCATTTCACGAATTCACAATTTCACCTTTGTCAGTAGGCATTCTTTTCGCCGCGGACCATGTTCCACACGGTCTGGCCGATAATCTTCATGTCGAGCCCGAACGACCAGTTTTCCATGTATTTCAGGTCGTACTCCACGCGTTTTTCCATGGTGCCGGCTTCGCGGGTTTCGCCGCGGTAGCCGTTGACCTGGGCGTAGCCGGTAATGCCGGGGGGCACGGCGTGGCGCAGCTGGTACTGGCTGATGTGCTTGCTGTACTCTTCCAGCTGCGAAATCATGTTGGGCCGCGGGCCAACCACCGACATGTGGCCGAGCAGCACGTTGAAGAATTGCGGTAGCTCGTCGAGGTTGTACTTGCGCAGGTAAGCTCCCACGCGGGTGATGCGCACGTCGTTTTTGGTGGCCTGCAGCTCGGTGCGGCCGTGGTCGGTGCGCATGGTGCGCAGCTTGTAGCACGGAAACAGCTGGTTGCGCTTGCCGGGTCGCATTTGCTTGAAGAACACGGGGCCGGGCGAGTCAATCTTGATAATGAGGGCCAGAATGGGCAGGATGAAGGGGAAAACGGTGAGGATGACCGTCAGGGAAAAACCAATGTCGAACAGGCGCTTGAGCAGCTGATTGGTGCGGATGCCCAGCGGCTCGTGCCGGATGGTGAGGATGGGCAGGTGGTCGTAGAAGTACACGCTCACGTCTTTGCGCACGGTGCCGCTGAAATCGGGCACGATGCGAAAGGCCAGAAAGTGCTGGTCGGCAAAGCCCGACAGGTCCTCAATCAGGTCGCGGCGGTCGAGCGGCAGCGAGAAGTAGATTTCGTCGACGTGGCTGCGTTGGCAGTAGCTCTTCAGGTCGGCCAGGTTGCCGCGCACCAGGGGCCGCAGGCCGCCCGGCACGGGCTCGTCGGCGAAGAAACCGGCGAATTCGTTGCCGTCGGGGTCGTGCGAGGTCAGGAAGCGGTACAGGCTCTGCCCGCTCTCCCCCACCCCCACGATGACGTAGCGGCTGACGGGGCGCGAGAGGTACTGCACGTACTGGCGGTAGCCGAACGTGAGCAGGAAGCGCCCACCCACCACGGCCAGCATCGACAGCGAGTACACCGAGAGCAAGTAGCGTGCGGGCACCCAGTACTGGTCGAGCAGCACCGCCCCGGCCATCAGCAGCACGGCGTGCAGCAGGAAGGTGCGCACTAGGTACAGCAGCTTCTCGGGGTAGGTGATGAGCTTGTCGACGCGGTAGATGTTGGCGTAGTGGCCCGACAGGATCCACCACAGCATGGCAAACACCGCGTATAGGGCCGGATACAAGCCATCAAAGGACCAGTAACCGGCGGTGATGTACCCGGCCAGACGGAAGGCGCCCAAAATGAGCAGCACATCCACCACGGGCAGCACGATGCGAGAGGCATCGGAATAGTGACGGTAGCGTTCCATAAGCTGGCGGAGAGGAGCTACAGGGACTGGACTCTGGCAGCGACTTGCGGGTGACTGCCTTTCGGTATCCAAGGAAGGAATATTTAGACTTTAAACAATATTTATTTATACTTAATTTATAAATAGTCATACTTAAATAAGGATTGTGCAATGCAATGGTTCTGCCAGGCATTACTAATCTGTTTGTACCTCAATTATTTGCGCCCTTCCGCAAGTCATTTAGCAGTTCAGCTAGGGCACAAAAAAACGGCCGCCGCTCCAACTGCAGAGTTAGAACGGCGGCCGGAAGGTCCGTTGGGGGGTGCTGAGCCGCGTTACGGCTTGTGAGTCCGAGCATCGGGGCGCACGTCGCGCCGAACACAGCCCGCGGGACACGCGGAATCACGCCCGACGACCTGGCCTCTCAACTGCTTAGTTCGCCGAAGCCGAGCCAGAATCTGCTAGGGTAACTTTTTTCACTTGGTCGCCGATGCGGATTTCAAACTCGCCGGCTTCCAGCACTTTTTCACCGTCGCGGCCGGTGTAGCTCAGCTCCTGGGCGGGCAGGGTGAACGTGACAGTCTTTGTTTCGCCGGGCTTGAGCGTGATTTTGTCGAAGCGACGCAGGCGACGCACGTCGGGGGCAATTTGGGCGGCCACCAAGTCGCTGGAGTAGAGCTGCACGGCTTCCTTGCCCTCGCGCGGGCCGGTGTTGGTCACCTGCACTTTCACCGTCAGCTGCCCGTCCTTGGTCAGGGAGGTGCGGTCCAGCTCCAGGTTGGCGTACTTAAAGCTGGTGTAGCTCAGGCCGTGGCCGAATTCCCACTGCGGGTTGTAGTCGGCTTCGTAGTTGTACACCCCGTCGCCGCGCTTCTGCTCCTCGGCGTACTTGTGGATGTAGCTCACCAGGGCGTTGGGGTAGCGCGGGTAGTTGTAAGGCAGCTTGCCGGAGGGGTTCACGTCGCCGAACAGGATGTCGGCTAGGGCCTCGCCGCCGTGGTTGCCGGGCAGGTAGGTATGCACCACGGCCGCCATCTGCGGCTCAAAGGCCGAAATGACGCGCGGGCGGCCTTCGTTGAGCACCAGCACCACGGGCTTGCCGGTGGCCGCCAGGCGCTTGGCCAGCTCAATCTGCAGGGGCGAAATGGTCATGTCGTTCAGGTCGCCGGGCTTTTCGGCGTAGCTGTTCTCGCCCAGGCAGAGGATGATGGCGTCCACGTCCTTGGCGGCGGCCACGGCCTCGTCCAGCTTGTCCACCGTCTCGTCGTAGTATTTGCCGTCCTGCTTGGGGTTGTAACTCACGCCGGGCACGTAACGCACGTTCGGGGCCCCGATTTCGCGCTGCAAGGACTCCAGAATGGTGTTGTACTGGGCGGCGAAGTCCTCCACCTTTTCGCCCTGCCAGGAGTAGGTCCAGGCGCCGTTGAGGGTGCGCATGGAGTTGGCATTCGGGCCCGCCAGCAGCACCTTGCTGGTTTTCTTCAGCGGCAGGATGCCGTTCTGGTTTTTGAGCAGGGTAATGGCTTCGGCGGCCATGTCGTAGGCGGCCTTTTCGTGCTCGGGGCTGCCAAATTTGGGGTAATCCTTGGTGCGCGTGACGGGCTGCTCGAACAAACCCAGCTGCATTTTCAGCCGCAGGATGCGCCGCACCGCGTCGTCGACGCGGGCTTGCGGCACCTTGCCTTCTCGCACATTAGCCGCCAGGTTGTCGCAGAACTCCTCGTACTGGTAGGCCAGCATGCCCATGTCGATGCCCGAGTTGATGGCCAAGGCAATGGCCTCCTTCACGTTGCCGACGATGTGGTCCCGCTTGTAGAGGTTGTCGATGTCGCCCCAGTCCGTCACGATGAGCCCCTGGAAGCCCAGCCGCTCGCGCAGCAGCTTGGTCAGGATGTCGTAGTTGGCGTGCATGGGCACCCCGTTGATCATCCCCGAGTTGATCATAATGGAGTGCGCCCCAGCGTCGATGGCGGCCTTGAAGGCCGGCAGGTGGTACTCGTAGAGCGACTCCAGCGGGATGTAGGCGTTGGTGCGGTCCTTGCCCGACTGCGGCACCTGGTAGCCCATGAAGTGCTTGATGCAGGCGGCCACGTGCAGCTGGTCGTTCACGGTATTCTGCTCGCCCTCGTAGCCCTTCACCACTTCCCGGCCCAGCTCGGCGGCCAAATAGGGGTCTTCGCCGTAGGTTTCCCACTGCCGCGGGGAGCGGGGGTCGGAGCCCAGGTCGAGCACCGGCGAAAACACCCAGGGAATGGCCGAGGCGCGGGTGTCGTAGGCCGTGATTTCGGCCCCGCGGCGCACCAGGGCGCGGTTGCGGGCGGCGGCCTGGGCTATCTGCTGCGGAAACATGGTGGCCCCGGCCGTGTATGTTTCGCCGTGCACCGCGTCGATGCCGTAGAGCACTGGGATTTTCAGGCGGGTTTCCGTAGTGGCCACGTCCTGAATCTGCTGGATGATGCCCTCCCACACCTGCGGGGTGCGGGCCCGGTTGTTGGCCGCGTTCAGGATGGAGCCCAGTTTGTACTTGCCCACCGCGTCGCGCAGCTTGGCCGGGTCCAGGGCGAAGGGTTCGTCGCTGGCGAAGCGCGTCTTGCCCTTGCCGACCACGTCGAGCGTGACCTGGGCCATCTGCCCTACTTTTTCTTCCAGCGTCATCTGGGCCAGCAGCGCTTCCACGCGCCGGTCGAGGTCGGCGGCGGACGGCGCGGCGGGCGCGGCTTGGCCGGCTTTGGTTTTAACTTTTACTTTCTGCTTCTGGGCCTGGGCGCTGAGCGCGAGGCCGCCGGACAGCAGCGTGAGCAGGGCAATTCGGGAAAGATGCATCGCCGGGTAATCAGGAAAGTGAGAATTCGAAGGTGTTGGGACGGAGGTCGTCAGGCGCAAGGCTACTGGTCTGGGGCCGGCTACCGCGCCGCGGCTTCGGCCGGCAGCAGGCTGCGCAACCGCTGCCAGGCTTTGGCCACGGTGGCCGGGCTGATGGAGCGGGTACAGCCCTGCTCCACGAGGTAGGCGGCGAGGCGCCGCAGGGGCCAGTGGCTGGCCTCGTCGGCTTCGAGGCCGGTAATGAGGGCGGCCAGGGCGGTTTCCACGGCCGGGGTGAGCTTGGTGGGCGCGCCGCCCTGGGGCGGCGCGCTGAGGTAGGCCTCCAGCCCCTGCAGGCGGTAGAGGCGACGCAGGGCGTACACCCGGCCCACCGTCATGCCCAGGCGCCGGGCGGTGTCGGCCACGGGGCGGGCCGCGTCCCAGTCGAGCAGGGTTGCGGCGCGGTTGCGCTGGCGCGGGTCCAGCTCGGGCTGGGCCAGGCAGTGGCGGAGGGCCGCGCGCTGGGCAGCCGTCAGCCGAAGCGGGTCACGGTGGCGGCCCATGGCGTCAGACGCTTTGGATGGGTACGGCTACTGCTTCGGCGGCCGGGCGGTGGCCTTTGAGGCCGTACCAGCAGATGTAGAGGTAGCAGGCGGCGGGCAGCAGGAAAGCCAGGCGCAGGGCGTGCACGCCGCCGCCGCCCAGGGCGCTGTCGGCCACCAGGCCGAAGAGCGGGGGCACGACGGCCCCGCCCACGATGGCGGCCGAGAGCAAGCCCGACGCGTCTTCGGTGTGGCGGCCCAGCCCGGCCACCGCGAGGGTGAAGATGACCGGGAACATGATGCTGTTCATCAGCCCCACCGCCAGCAGGCTCCACATGGCCACCGCCCCGGTGGTGTTAATCGAAATCAGCAGCAGCACCACCGCGCCTACTGCGTTGGCGGCCAGCACCCGGCCCGGCCGCACCGCCCGCAGCAGGAAGATGCCGACGAAGCGCCCCACCATGGCCGCGCCCCAGTAGTAGGCCACCTGGTAGCCGGCGGCTTGGGCGCTGAGGCCGACCACCTCGGGCTGCTGCAGGTAGCTCACGATGTGCGAGCCGATGGCCACCTCGGCCCCGACGTAGGTGAAAATGCCCACCAAGCCCAGCAGCAGGTGCCCGTAGTGCCAGGCCCGGCGCGTGTCCTCGGGCGCGGCGGGGGCGTGCTCGATGCGCGGCAGCCGCAGAAACAGCAGCAAGCCGCTAATGAGCAGCAGCACGGCGGCAATGCCCAGGTAGAGGTACTGCACCGAGGTGACGTCCAGCGCCGCCGCTTGGGCGGGCGTGAGGAGCTTGAGGTCGGGCAGGTGCGAGAGGATGAGCCGGGCGCCCAAGACCGGGGCAATGGTGGTGGCCAGCGAGTTGAAGGCCTGGGTGAGCGAGAGGCGCGAGGAGGCCGTTTCGGGCGGACCCAGGATGGCCACGTACGGGTTGCCGGCCACTTGCAAGGTCACGATGCCGGTGGCCAGCACGAACAAAGCCGCCAGGAACAGGCCGAAGGTGCGGCCTTCGGCAGCCGGGAAAAAGAGCCCCGCCCCGAGCGCGGCCACCACAAAACCCACGAGCATGCCGCCCTTGTAGCCCAAGCGCTTGACCAGCAGCCCGGCCGGCACGCCCATGACCAAGTAGGCCCCGAAAAAGCAGAAGTTCACCAGGTTCACCTCCGCGTAGCCGAGCGTGAAGAGGCCCTTCAGGTAGGGAATCAGGATGTCGTTCAGGCAGGTGATGAAGCCCATCATGAAGAACAGCACCGTCAAGGACGCCAGCGCCGGGGCGTAACTAGGCCGGGGCGCGTCGGGCGCAAGGGGCGCGGCGGGCGGCGCGGCAGCGGATACAATGGGAGCAGCCATAGCGAAGTCGGAGGGGAAGAAGAATAGAATCAACGGCCGGGGCGGCGCGGATTAGTCTTGTTTGAGGCGGTAGTAGCGCACGTAATCCACCAGCATCTGCTGCGGGAAGGCCGCCTCGTCGATGCCCTTGCGGCCGCCCCACTCCCCGCCCACGGCCACGTTCAGCAGCAGGTGGAACGGGTGGTCCCAGGGCCAGGCCTGCCAGCCCGAGTGCTCGTTGCGGCTGGTGAAGTAAGGCTGGTTGTCGACGAAGGCGGTGATGGTTTCGGGCGTCCACTCCAGGGCGTACACGTGGAAGGCCGTGGGGGCCGAGGCCACGGCCACGGAGTCGGTTTTCTGGTTGTTGGTGCGGAAGTAGTACTTGCGGCAGTGGGTGGAGGCCTGCACAATGCCCGGCCGGTAGCCCACGTACTCCATGATGTCAATTTCGCCGTTGTCGGGCCAGCCTTTGTCGCCGTACTTCCAGTCGTCGGGCAGCATCCAGATGGCGGGCCAAGTGCCCCGGGCCGCTGGCAGCTGGGCCCGCACTTCCACCCGGCCGTAGGCGAGGCTGCCCCCGCCCTTGGCCTTCGACACCATCCGCGCCGAGGTGTAGGGGTTCTGGGCATTGAGCGCCTCCCGCCGGGCCTCGATGACGAGGTGGCCGTTCTCGACGCGGGCGTTTTCGCGGCGGGCCTTGGTGTAGAATTGCAGCTCCTTATTGCCCCAGCCGTGGCCGCCCACGTCGTAGCCCCACTTGCTAGAGTCGGGCAGGCCGGTGTAGTTGAACTCCTCGCGCCAGATCAGCTCCTTGAAAGAGTAGCGCGGCGCGCGGCTGACGGCGGGCGGGGAAGTTTTCTGAGTAGCAGCTAGGCTGCCAAAAGCCAACAGCAAGCCCAGGGCCACCCCGAAACGGGGGTGCCAAAAGTCGTATTGCATAGCAGAGAAAGAGTTAGCGCCGCGGATTCGCCTGGGCCGCTACCGGCACGAGCGTGCCGAATATGCCGGCGTCAATCCAGCCCCGGTTTTTGTCGTCGCCGGCCACCACTTCGCTGCCGAAGAAGTTTTCCCGCTCGGGGCTGTTGTCGTTGTCGCAGTAGGCCAGGGCGAAGCCGATGGGCTGCCCGGCCCGGATGGTCAGCGGCTTGTTCGCCGCCGGGTGCTGGTCGTTGTAGGTGTCGGCATACAGGGCCACCGAGGTTTCCCAGGTGGTTACCTGGCCCTGCCGGCGGTGCTTGCTCTGCACATGCGAGTCGAAGAGGTGGCCTTTCTGGTCGGGCCCCATGTCCACCACGTGGCCGTCGAGGGCCACGTGGTAGGCCCAGGCGTTGTAGTTGTACTGGTGGCCGCCGCCGGAATGGTCCGGGTCGACGAAGATTTCCAGACAGTCGTCGTCCCACCACTTGTCGAGCGGATCGGCGTGGGTGTCCGTCACCTTATCGTCGGTGATTTCGGCCAGCACGTAGAGCCGCGCGGGCGTCCAGACGACTTTGTAGCGGCCGCTGAAATCGGCGGCCGTGGTGGGCGGGCCCACCCAGCGCTGGTCGAGCGGGCGCCACTCGGCGCGGGCCCAGCAGGCGTCGTCGGCCCGGCCATCGAGCACGGGCGCGGTGGTGGCCTGCGGGGCCTGGTACGGGTGGCCCGCGGGTGCGGCCCCGACAAACGCCCCTGTTCCCAGAATGGCCGGTCCCACAACCAGCGCATTCCAAATTCGTTTGCCGCGGGCCGCCCCAAAGGACATTGATTGCTGCATGTATTGCGTGGTTAGCAGGTGCTCAGGTTTCGGAGGGCTGCGAAGCGGCGCCGCCGGGCTGAGCCCTATTCCCCTACTCCGGGTACTGGAAGAAGTGTACGTAATCGACCACCATTTCCTTGGGGAAGGGTTCGGTAGCCGACGGGTCGCCGCCGAAGTCGCCGCCCACGGCCACGTTCAGGATGGCGTAGAAGGGGTTATTGAACGGGTAGGGCGCCAGCTGCGAAGAATTCACGGAGTAGATTTCCGTGCCGTCGACAAACCAGCGGATCTGGTTTTCGCTACGGATGAGGCTGAACGTGTGAAAATCCTGGGAGAAGTCGCCGGTGGGCAGGCGCCAGTTCGCGGTTTTGACGAGGTGCGCGGTGGCGCTGGGGCCGTAGTGCACGGAAGTCACGTTTACGTCGGGCTGGGAGCCGCGCAGCTCCATAATATCGATTTCGCCGCAGGCCGGCCAGCCGGCCGTGGCGTCGTCGACGCCCAGCATCCAGATGGCCGGCCAGATGCCCTGGCCCTTGGGCAGCTTGGCGCGCACGTCGAGGCGGCCGAAGCCGTAGTTCATCTTGTTTTTGGTGACGATGCGCGCCGAAGTGAACGGCTTGCCGTTGTAGGCTTCGCGCCGGGCCACGATGTGCAGCTTGCCGTCGTCCAGAAACAGGTTGTTGGGCGAGTTGGTGGTGGCCTGCTTCTCGTCGTTGAACCAACTGTCGCGCACCTCGAAGCTCCACTTCTGCTGGTCCAGGGCCCCGCCGCCGAAGTCGTCGCTGTTGGCGGCCACCGGCCGGGTGTAGTCGGCAAAGGGCCGGGCGGCGGCGTTGGGCGCCGGCGTGGTGGGCGCGGGCGTGGGCTTGGGTTTGGCGGGCTCCTCGGTGCAGCCGGCCAGGCTCAGCGCCAGCCCGAGGCTGGCGCCGGCCCACCACGTGCGGCGCAGGTAATCAAAAGCGGTACTCATCAGGCGAAGGAAAGGAAACTAGCGGCGTGGCGTAAGTTACTTCACGCGCAGCTTCATGGTAAAGACGGTGCCCGCCGTGGGGCGCCCGGCGCGCAACACCATGGTTTGGTCGGTGATGGAAATGATGCGGTACACCAGGTCCGGCGCGTCCGTCACGCCGATGAAAGCCCCGGTGCGGCTGAGCTCAAACTGCGCCACGCCCGCCCCGGTGGCCGGGCCGAAGAGGAAGTTCGAGGTACCCGAGAGCGGCGCCGAGCAGCCCACGCCGCCGGCCACGAGGGTTTGGGTCTTGGCGTCGTAGGTGTACACGTTGGCCGTGCTGAAGGTAAACTCGTCGTCGGCCTGGCAGGGCGGCAGGGAGCCGGCCGGCCCGCCGCCGTACCACTGGCCAGGGTTGGCGTCGTCGGGGCCCACGATGATGGCCGCGGCCTGGGTGTTGTCGAGCACCCAGGTACGCGAGGAGCCGCCGGTAAGCTTCTGCTTCACGATGTCGAGGGCCGAGAGCTGGGGCAGCAGGGTCACCTCGGTCTTGGTGCCGTCGGGGTTGGTGCCCTGCAGGCGCAGGCGGCTGGCCGAGGCCTCCACGATGTCGTAGGTTTTGTTGACCACCGAGTCGGCCGGACCGATGAAGGCACCTTTGCCCTTCAGGATGATCTGCCCGAGCACGCTGCCGCTGCCGGCTTTGTAGACGAAGCCGGAGTTGGCGGTGCGGGGCGCGCCGCAGGTGCCGGCGCTGTAGGTGCCGGCGCCCGCGTCGTAGCTGTAGGCGAAGGTGTTGGCAAAGGAAAACTGGTCGTCGCCCTGGCAAACGGGCAGCGGCGCCGCTGAAGACGAAATGACCGCCCCGCTGGCCGAGAGGCGCTTGATGGCGCCGGGCTGGTCGCTCAGGCGCCAGGAGGCCGCGCCGGTGCCGCTGCAGGCGGTCAGGGCGTTAAAGGTTGCGTCGCCGCAGAGCGAGGGGATGGTCACCGTTTGGGCCGGCGAAATGGCCGTGCCGCCGCGGCCAGCGGCCGTCAGCTTCACTTGGTAAGCGCCGGCGCGGGTGTAAGTGTGCTTCACCACCTCGCCGGCCGTGTGGGTTTCCAGCGGCGAGTTGTCGCCGAAGTTCCACTGCTCCAGAAAGCCGTCCTGGCTGCTGCTGGTGAAGGTCACCTCCACCGGGTACTGCGTGGTGTTGAGCTGGGAGCTGAACGTGGCCGTGGGCACCGGGCCGTCGAGGCCGTCGGGGTCTTTGTCCTGGCAGCCGCCGAGCAGCAGGGCGCCGGTCAGCAGCAGGGCCGCGCTACCGGTCAGGGCCGGGCGGCGCAACGGGAATAGCGTATCGAAATGCATGGGAATGACGCGGAAAGGAGGTTAGTAGCCGGGATTCTGCACCAGCTTGGGGTTGATGTCGCGCTCCGACTGCGGAATGGGCAGCAGCACGTTGAAGTCCTGAATGTTCTTGCCCCGGGCGCGCATCGTCGAGACGAGCTTGTTGGTGCGCTTCAGGTCGTACCACCGGTCGTCTTCGAAGGCCAGTTCGTAGCGCCGCTCGCGCAGCACGGCCGCCTGGAAGTCGGGCGTGTTGGCCGGGGTCAGGTCGTGGTTGTTGTCGCCGAAGGCGCGGCGGCGCACGATGTTCAGGTTGTCGAAGCCGTCGGCGCTGGGCCCGGAGGCTTCGGCCAGAATCAGGTACATCTCGGCCAGGCGCAGCACCGGAATGTTCAGCTCCGAGTCGTGGCAGCAGTTGTTGGCGCGGCCCACAAACCACTTCTTCACGTTCAGGCCGTTGGGCGAGCCGGGCAAGGAGTTGGGCTGCTGGGTGCCCGCGGCCGTGCCGGCGGGGTACGGGTCGCCGGGGCGCCAGATGGTGACGGGGCGGCGGGTGTCGCCGGCTTCGTAGCCCTGCGAGAATTCCAGCATGGGCACGTTGAAGCCGTAGCCGCTGTTGGGCGTCAGGCCCTGCCCGCGCGGGGCAAAGAACTCGTTGCCCTTGAAGCCCACCCCGTTGTCGTTCCAGGTGGTCACGCTCGACTTGAACTGCACCTCGAAGATGGATTCCTGCCCATTTTCGGTGGCCACCTTGAAGTTGTTGGCGTAGTCGGTCCAGAGCTGGTACTTGCCGGAGTTAATCACCTGCCGGGCCGCGGCGGCGGCCTGGGGCATGTTGCCGCGCGTCAGCTCCACCTTGGCCAGCAGGGCCACGGCGGCCCACTTGGTGGCCCGACCCAGGTCGGCGCCGGTGTAGGCTTCGGGCAGGTTGGTGGCCGCGGCGGTCAGGTCCTGCACAATCTGGTTGTACACGTCGGCCTGCGGCGAGCGGGCAATGAGGGCTTCGGCGGCCGATTTCGGCGGGGTCGTAATCAGCGGCACGTCGCCGTAAATGCGCACGAGGTGGAAGTAGTAGAGCGCGCGCAGAAACTGCGCCTCGCCCAGGCAGCGCTTGCGGATGGCCTCCGTCATGGTGATGCCCGGCACGCGCTCCAGCACGATGTTGGCCCGGCCGATGCCCACGTAGCAAGCCCCCCAGTGCGCCGAGATGAGCGGGTTGGTGGCCGCGATGGTGTAGTTGTCGAGCTGCACGTACTCGGCCCCGTCGCCGCCGCCGCCGCCGCCGGTTTCGGAGTTGTCCGACATGATGTCGCCGAAGCCCCAGAGCGAGCCGTTGTAGAGGCCCTGCTGCGGGAGCACCGCGTAGGCCGCGTTGGTGGCCTCGATGGCGTCAGTTTCGGTTTTGTAGAAGGTTTCTTCGGTAAGGCGGTCGGTGGGCGACTGGTCCAGGAACTTGTCGCCGCAGCCGCTGAGCAGCAGGCTCACGAGCAGCGCCGTGCCCAGAAAACGTTTGGTATGTAGCATGGGAATGAGAGGCTGGAAAGGGAACTGGGGAGCCGGGACCGGGCCCGCCGCGAGGGGCGCCCGGCCGGCCGACTACTGCTAGAAGCCGATGTTGACGCCGCCGAGGAAGGTGCGGGCCTGCGGGTAAGTGCCGCGGTCCACGGCGTTGCCGCCCACCTCCGGGTCGAAGCCCGAGTACTTGGTCAGCGTCAGCAGGTTCTGCGACGAGACGTACACCCGCACCTGCTGCCCGCCGATGGCGCCGAGCCACTGCTTGGGCAGGGCGTAGCCGAGCGTGAGCGTCTTGATGCGCATGTAGGAGCCGTCTTCCACGTAGTAGCTGCTCACGCGCAGGTTCTGGTTCGGGTCGCCGGCCACGGCGCGGGGCACCGTGTTGCTGGTGCCCGGGCCGGTCCAGCGGTCCAGCACGCGGGTGGTGGAGTTGCCGTTGCCGTTCAGGCCGCCCTCGGTGTAGAAGCGGTTCAGGTTGTACACGTCGTTGCCCTGCGAGCCTTGCAGGAACAGGTACAGGTCGAAGCCCTTCCAGCTCAGGTTGTTGATCAGGCCGTAGGTGAAGTCCGGGTTGGGGTTGCCGATCTGCGTGCGGTCCTTGTCGCTGATGACGCCGTCGCCGTTCAGGTCCTTGAAGCGGATGTCGCCGGGGGCGGCGCCGGTCTGAGTGGCGTGGCTGCGCACGTCCTCAGGCGTCTGGAAGAGGCCGTCGGCCACGTAGCCGCGGAAGAAGCCGAAGGGGTGGCCTTTGTCGTAGCGCACCACCGCGCCGCTGCGGTACGTCTGCCCGTCGTAGGGCAGGCCCGAGCCCAGCGAGGTCAGCTCGTTTTTAAAGGTCGAGAAGTTCAGCGTGGTCGACCAGGTAAAGTCGCCCTTGGCCACGTTGTGGGTGGTCAGGGCCAGGTCCAGGCCGCGGTTGTAGGCCGAGGCCGCGTTGGTGGGCGGCGACTCGTAGGTGCCCGACACCAGGGACGGCGGCACGCCCGCAATCAGGTTCGGCGACTTGCGGTTGTACACGTCGATAAAGGCCTCGACGCGGTTTTCCCACAGGCCCAGGTCCAGGCCCACGTTGAGCTGCTGGTTTTTCTCCCACTTCAGGTAGGGGTTGGGCAGGATGGTCGGGCCCGAGCCCTGGTTGACCACCTGACCCTGGTCGCCGAAGGGGTAAATCAGCCCCGGGTTGATGGTGGCCAGCGAGGCAAACTGGCCGGCGTTGGCCGGGTTGCCTACTACGCCGTAGCCGGCGCGCAGCTTCAGGTTGCTGATGAGGCGGTTTTCCTGCAGGAAGCCCTCCTCCGAGATACGCCAGCCCGCCGACACGCCCGGGAACAAGCCAAACCGCTCCCCTTTCTTAAAGGCCGACGAGCCGTCGTAGCGGACCGTGGCAGAGAGGATGTACTTGCCGGCAAACTCGTAGTTGAGGCGGCCGAAGTACGAGGCCAGCGAGGTTTCTTTGCTGGTGCCGTAGTTGTAAAGTTGGTCGTTGCGCGGGCCGGCGTCCAGTTCCTGCAGGTCGGGGCGCACGTAGCCGCCGCGGCCGCCGCCCACGTTGTAGCTGTTGAACTGCTGGCCCGACTGGCCCAGCAGCAGCGTCAGCTGGTGCTTGTCGGCGAAGAGGCGGTCGTAGGTGGCCGTGTTTTCGATGAGGAAGCTCGGCGAGTAGGTCGAACCGGAGTTGGCCGTGCGCAGCGCGTACTTCGGAATGTCGGGCAGGCCCGGGCGGAAGTAGCGGTTGTAGTCGAAAATCAGGTCCACGCCCACGTTGGTGCGGAAGCGCAGTCCTTTGACCGGCTCCACCTCGGCGTAGAAGGTGTTGAGCACCCGGTTGCGGGTGAACTTCTTCTTGTCGAGCAGGGCTTCGATGAGCGGGTTGGGCTCCGAGAAGCCGTCGGCCACCGGGTCGGGCATGTTCCAGCTGCCGTCAGCCTTGTAAGGCTGCACCGTGGGCGGCATCTGCAGGGCCAGCGTCACGATGCCGTTGAACTCGTCGGTGGTGTTGACCTGCCGGTCGTTCAGGTTCGTGAGCGAGAGGCTGTTGCCGATGCGCAGCCACTTCTTGATGTCCAGGTCGCCGTTGGCGCGCAACGTGAAGCGCTCAAAGTGCGAGCCGACCACCGTGCCGTCCTGCTTGTAGTAGCTGCCCGACACGGCGAAGCGCGCTTTGTCGCTGCCGCCGGTGGCCGAGAGGGAGTAGTTCTGAATGGCCGCGCGGCGGAAAATCTGGTCCTGCCAGTTGGTGCCTTCGCCCAAGGACTGCGGGTCCTGCAGCTTGGGCAGCAGGGCCTGGCCGGCGGCAATGCGCCCTTCGTTGTTGATGACGGCGTACTCACGGGCGTTGAGCATGTCCAGCTTGCGCCACACCTGCTGCACGCCGCGGTAGGCGTCGAAGTTGATGCTGGCCTTGCCCGACTTGCCGCGCTTGGTGGTGATGATGACCACCCCGTTGGCGGCGCGCACGCCGTAAATGGCCGTGGCCGAGGCGTCCTTGAGCACGTCGATGCTCTCGATGTCGTTCGGGCTGATGGCGTTCAGCTGGTTTTCATCGCCGGAGGGCAGCGGAAAGCCGTCGACCACGTACAGCGGCGCGTTGTAGCCGGCCGAGGTTACGCCGCGCACCCGCACCGAGGTGCCGCCCGCCCCGCCCGGGGCGCCCGAGTTTTGCGTCACCGTCACGCCGGCGGCGCGGCCCTGCAGGGCTTGCGTGGGGTCCGAAATGGGTTGTTGGCGGATTTCGGGGCCCGAAACCGAGGCCACCGAGCCCGTCACGCTGCTGCGTTGCTGGGTGCCGTAGCCCACCACCACTACTTCGCCGAGGGCCTGCAGGTCTTCCTGCAGCTTCACGTCGAGGCCGGAGGTAGCGCCCGTCACCGGGACTTCCTGCTTCACGAAACCCACCGCGCTAATAACCAGCGTGCTGTTCTCGGGCACGTTTAGCGAGAAGACACCTTCGGCGTTGGTGCTGGTGCCCAGCGTGGTGCCCTTCACAATAACCGTCACGCCCGGCATGGGCGCGCCGTTGGCCTGCGTCACGCGGCCCGAGACGGGCACGTCGGCCACGGCGGCGCGAAGCCGGGGGGCAGCCGCGGCGCCCGGAGCGGCGGCCAGTGCGGGACCGGCTAGCGTCAGCAGGCCGCTGGCTGCTAGGGGCACCGCCCGCCGCAGGAAGGAATGCGGGTAAAAGTGGTAGCTCATGTGGGAATGGATGTGGTTGAGTGAGGTGTCTTTCGGCAATCGGCGCCAGACCGCAGCGGGCTACGGCAAGGCAAAGGAGCAGCCGGGCTCCGAACGGCAACGGTCCGGAACGGGCGGGGAGCAGCAAGGGAACACGGCCCTAGTGCGAACAGGCTAGGAGCGCAGCGGGCGCCTACCTAATTAGCCGGGGCAGGCACGCACCGGGGGTGCGGGAGTGGCGCCCCGGGGCCGCCGAGCGAACGGCAAGTCCGACGAGCAGAGGCCAAGGCAGCGGGGCTAAGCAGCGCGGGGTTGGCAGCGGGTTGAGAATGGCCAAATATACCGGCGTTGTTTCTGAAAAATCAAGCCCCAAAAATGCGCTAACGGGCCAGAAACAAGGATTTTCGCTTACATCGCACAATCAACTGTACGCTTACGGCACCCTCTTTTTTCGCTAATAATAGGGCTACTGCAATCGTTTGCAACATTCTCCCCGAACGGCACTGACGGGTAAAAAACACCAAAAAAAGTGGGCGGTTAGCCCATCTTTTTTTCACTAGTTTTTGCTTTACCAGCCCAAGTCTCCACTTTCCGGCTTAGCCCCGGAGTCATGGTGGCTTCCTCCTCCCCTATTTCGTCCGTCTCGGCGGCCGTATCGTCGAGCAAGAGGTCGGTCCAGCTGTCGTCTTCAGTGGCTTCGCCGGCCTGGCGGCGCATGGCGTCGAGCACTTTTTGGCTGAAACTCCAGCAGGTAGCACGGCGCAAATCGAGCACGCGCGAGAGTTCCTGAGCCGAGTAGCTGCCCTTGTGAGTGTGCAGCAGAAACACGGCATAAAAGGCTTTGGTAATGGGGAACTTGCACTTCTGCAGCAGGGTGTAGGCCGTAGCCGATTCTACGTAGCGGCAGCGGGTGCAGCGGCGGGAGTGCGGCTCGCGGCCCTCGCAGTAGTTGTCGTGGCTGCACTTGCGGCAGCGGTAGCCCTGGGCCCATTTCAGGTCGGCCAGGTAGCTCAGGCAGGCTTCCTTGTCGGGGTAGATCTGGCTGAACTCGCCGAAATCCACTTCCTGGGCCAGCACCCGGGCGGCCTGGGCCTTCTGCAGGTCGCGCTGCAGGTCGCCGTTGAGCTTCTCGATGGCGGCCGATTGCAGGGCCAACAGGCCGTTGGCCTGCAGCAGCTCACGGTTCTGGGCGGCAATGGTTTCGCCCTGCTGGCGCAGCTCCTCGGTGCGCTGGGCCACGAGGTTTTCCAACTCCGTATTGAGCTGGTCTTTAAGCTCATCGTTCTGCCGCAGCTGCTCTACCAGCTGCTCCTGCACCTCGTGCTTTTTGCGCAACTGCTTCACCAGACGTTGTTGGGCCCGCAGCGTTGCGTCCTGAATACCCTTGATTTTCTCGCCCAAGGCGTAGGACAAAATCACCACTTCCAGCACAAACGCGGCGTTCATGCTGTACACGGTGAAGGTGTTGGTGAAGGTGTCGATGCCGAGCTTGCGCAGGATGAGGAAGCCGACGCTGACCACTACCAGCGTGTGAGACAGTAGGAAAAACCGCGCCGGCCGGAAGCCCCCGCGCCACACCCGCATGGCGGCCACGAACAGCATGCCGTAGGGCAACAAGTACAGCCAAAAGCTCAGGTCCGACTGCCACCAGAGCGCGTCGAGCAGCAGGGCAGCCGCGCTGAGCAGCACCACGTTGCGCACCCAGGGGTCGTAGTGCGGCAGGCGCTGCGGGGCGTCGAGGAAGTGGCGGGCGTAGTAGCTGAAGGTGAGCAGCAGCAGGGGCGCCGAGCTGATGATGACCAGCTGGTTGAACCAGGGGTGGTCGGGCCAGAGGTACTGAAACCCCAGGCCGTCTTCGGAGAGGAACACGAGGCTGCAGCTAAGCACGTAAAGCACGTAGCGCAGGTAGGTTTGCTCGTGGGTGAAGAAGTACAGGCATAGGTTGTACACCACCATGATGAGCAAGATGCCGTAGAAGCCGCCCAGCAGGCCGTATTCCTGCTGAAAACGCTCCACCAAGCCCTGCTCGGTGCGCAGGCGGGCGAGGAAGCTGGTCTTGGAATTGGCCTGCAGGCGCAGGTAATAGGTCTGCGTCTCGTTGGCGCGCAGGGGCAGGCGCAGCAGGAAGTTCTTGTAGCCGTAGGGGCGCGAGAGAAACGAGCGGTCGGCGCCGGTGTGCACGGCGCTGGCCGGGTCGGCCGGATCGGGAAAAAACACCACCTCGCTCAGGTGGGAGTCGTAGAGCTCCAGGTACCAGTGCTGGGGCAGCGGGCCGCGGGCCTGCACCGTCAGGCGCAGCCAGTAGGCCGCGCCGGTGTGCTGCATGTTGGTGGAAATGGAGGAACCGGCCACGAAGCGGGCGGCATTCACGCCCAGTTGCACGTCGGTCAGCGTCATGCGGCCGCTGGGGTCTTCGAGCACGCTGTAGTTGGGCGGCAGTATCAGGACTTCCTCCTGCCGGGCACTGACGCTCAACGGCTTTTCCGGACCGGGCGGCGCCGTGGCCGTGGCCTGGGCCCAGAGCAGGCAGCACAACACGGCGCCTACCCAGCGCCAGGAGCCAGAACAGGCCGAACGAAAGAACGTGTTGGTAATGGCGAAAGTGGGGCGCATGGTAGTCTACAAGTTAGGGAAACTACCCGCAGCGGGCGCAGCCGGCCGAATCAGCACAGGGGCCGGCCCGCGCGGCGGGCAAACCGTAGTGTATTCGTAATTAGCAACTTGCCATATATCCAATGGATAAGCAGAGCGGTGTATGCTTCAAAAGTAAGTGTTAGCTCACTGGTACCGCCCCCCGCGCAACCTGCCAATAGCTGCCTCCGAGGCTGCCCTTACTGCCCGCCTTGCGTAGCGGCTTTGGTGTCGGTGAAGCGCAGCCAGCCGAGTACCGCCCCGGGCTGCTCTACCAGCAGCCGCAGCGTGTGCGTGCCCGCCGGCAGGGTCGCGGTGCCCCCGCTGACGGTCTGCCAACCAGCGTCTTCGGAGGCGGCGGACGCCACGGTGAACGTGCCGAGCGCGGAGTCGTTTAGCGTCAGCCGCAGCCGGGCCGGAACCGCGCCGGCGTTGGTGGCGCGCAGCTGCAGGGCGTAGGTCCCGGCTTTGGGCACCGTCACGGTGTAGTTGAGCCATTCACCGGCCTCGGTGTGGCCCACGCCGAAGCCGGTGCCGCCCGCATCCGAAATGGCTTGCACGTCCACGCCGTCGTTGCGGTAAGCGTTGCCGCTGTTGGTGGGCTTCAACTCCCGGTAGTCGGTGCGGGCGTTGTAGGTGTCGTGGTAGGCCACGCCCTCGCGGCCCAGGTCGTAGTCGGCGGCCCGGATGGTGCCGGGCAGCGAGTGGGCGGCAAAGGGCTGTCGGGCCGCGGCGGGCTGGGTCAGGGCAAAAACGACGTCGCGGTTTACCGCACAGTTGGCGAATTGGGCGTTGCGCAGCAGCACCTCCCGGCCGGCGGCCGTCAGGATGCTGCCGTAGGGCTTCACCCGCAGCAGGCTGCTGCCGGCATCCACGCGCTTGAGGTTCCAGTGGCACCACCCGATGCCTTGGCCGTTGAGCTGCTGCACGGCGGCGGCAAACCACTCGTTGGAATTTTCGCCCGTCTCCCCCACCCACACCGGCACCTGCCACCGGTCCCGAAACGCCACCAGGTTTTTCACCAGATTGATTTGGTTCGGGTTGGGGTCGAGGGCCGCCGCGTCGTTGGGGCACCAGTAGCGGTGGGCGTTGTACACAAGGCCGGTGTTGTCTTTGACCTTCAGCTTGTCCGGGGTCAGGTTGGTGTACTCGTTGCCGTAGCCGTTGCCTTCCAGCAGCAGCAAGTGCCGGTCTTGCTGCGCCCGCACCGCGTCAATCAGCCGGCTGTAAAGTGCGGTTAGCTCCTGATTGTCGGCCGAGAGGCCGTGCTGGGGGTTGAGGTTGTGCGGCTCGTTGAGCAGGTCGTACATGGCCACGCGCGGGTCGTTGCGGTAGCGCTTGGCCAGCTGCTCCCAGAGGCGCACGGTCATATCTTGATAAATCAGGCGCCCGCAGGCGTCGCGGCGCTTCCAGAGGTCGAGGGGGCGGAAATTGTCGTTGATGTTGGCGTCGGTGCCCTGACCGCCGGGGGCCGCGTGCAGATCGAGCACCACGTACATGTGGTTGGCCCCGCACCAGTCGAGCACCTGGTCGAGGTAGCGGAAGCCGTCGAGCGTTTGGGGGTCGGCGGTGAACAGTTCGTTTGCCTCGTACCAGCCGCTGAGCGCCCGCACGTAAGCGTGCACGGCAGCGTCGCTTTTCGGGTGTTGCAGGGCCGCGGTGCGGGCCCGGCGCTGCTTGGCCGTCAGAAACAGGTCGTAGTGAAACGGCAGGCGCACGCAGTTGAAGCCTTGCCGGGCCAGCCAGTCGATGTCGGCCTTGGTAACGAAGCCGGCGCGGAACTGGCGGTAAAACGCTTCCACGTCTTTTTCGGGCATCACCCGCAGCAGGCCCTGCTGAATGCGGCGCTGGCAACCCAAGGTGTCGGTTTTGAGGATGTAGCTTTCCTGCAAGAGCCAGCCGCCCACGTTGCAGCCGCGCAGCACCACCGGCCGGCGCTGCGCGTCAACCACTTGGGTGCCTTGGGCCGTGAGCCAGCTTAGCTGCTGGGCCGCCGCCGGGCGCAGCAGGCCCAACAGCATTATCAGCAGGGCCAGGGTGCCGGCGCGCAGCCGGCGGGGCACGAGAAAACGAGGGGTAACAGGCGGGGTAAGCTGATTCATAGCCAAAGCCGGAAGCGCCCAAAAGCGAGAAACAGGGCAGGGAAGCCCCGCCCTGTTGCCCTCGCATTCACTCACTTCAATGGGTTATTCCTTGATGATTTTCTGGGTGTGCACGCCCGAGGCGCTGCGCACCGTGAGCTGGTACACGCCCGGGCGCAGCGGCTGCACGCTAAGCGTGGCCGCCGCCTGCTGCCCGGTGGTTTGCCGCGCGAGCACCACCCGGCCGAGGGCGTCGCTCAGCGTGACGGTGGCGGCTTCGGCGGCGGGCAGGGTCACCGTGAGCTGTTCGCCTACGGGGTTGGGGTAAGCCAGCGGCGCGGACGACGCCGCGGCCGTTTTGCTGGCCAGGGCGCCACGGCTGTTGGTGCACGTGCTGCCGGCGGTGTAGCTGTGCGGGGTGGCGCTGGAGTTACGCTCGGCCGTGGTCGTGCCCACGCGGTAGGTGAAGTAGAACGACAGCGCCGCGCCAGCGGCCTGCGCCTGGCTGAAGGTGAAGTTGCTGCCCGCCGCCGTCATGGCGTACCCCGCGTAGCCGCCGGTTCCGGTTTTAAGGTAAATCAGCGCCAGCGAGCTGCCGGCAATGGGTGCCAGCGGCACGAACTTCCAGTTTACCGTGCCGTTGGTGGTCGACACCTCGTAGCTGTAGTCGCCGTTGGCGGCGGTGCCGGTGCACGCGCTGCCACCCGGGGTGGTGCCGCCGGCCGCGGAGCCGTACACTTCCAGTTCGTAGAGCGAGTAGCCGTAAGCGGTGCCGCGGGCCGTGCCGTACATGCGCACGTAGCGGCCGGTGCCGCTCAGGCCGGTGTGGTCGTTGACGAGCGTAGCGTTGCCCGCGACGGTTTTGATGGTGGTCCAGGTGGCCGCATCAGCCGACACCTGCACCAGGTAATCCTTGCCGTAGGCGCCTTCCCAGGTCAGCTTCACCCGGCTCACGTTGTAGCTGGCGCCCAGGTCCACGTACAGCCACTGCGGGTCGGCAAAGGCGCTGCTCCAGCGGGTGCTCGTGGCGTTGCCGTCGACGGCGGCCGCGCCGGGCGTGCCCGCGTTTTCCGTCGACGAGGTGTAGGTGGGCTTGTTCAGGGCCAGGTTGGGAGCCGCAGCAGCCGTAAAGTTCAGCCAGTTGACGTTGCAGCCCGTCGAAGCCGAGGCGTAGAGCCGCAGCGTCTGGGCGCCCGCGGGCAGGGTCACGGTGGTGCCGATGGTTTGCCAGCTTTGCCAGCCGCCGGTGTTGCCCACGTTGATGCTGCCGAGCACCGCGCCGCCGCTGGTGCGCAGCTGCAGGGTAGCCCCGCCGTTGGCCGAGGCCACGCGGAGCTCCACCGCGTACGGCCCGGCCGCGGCCACGTTCACGCTGTAGTCCAGCCAGTCGCCGGTTTCAAACCAGTCCACGTTCTGCCCGCCGCCGGTGTCGGTGGTCGTTTCCTTGTCCGTGCCCGACTGCGTACTAAAGCTTTCCGCCTCGATCTTGCCCGGAATGGCCTGGGCCGTGGGCGCCGCTACGCTCACGCTGACGGCCGCCGAGGTGGTGGCGGCGCCGGCGTTGTCGGTGGCTTTGGCCGTGAGGTTGTAGGTGCCCGCCGGTACGCCGGCCCACGTGTAGCTGTAGGGGCTGCTGGTAGCAGTGCCGAGCAGCGTGGTGCCGCTGAAGAACTCCACCTTGCTGATCGAGCCGTCGGCGTCGGCGGCGCTGGCGGCCAGGCTGATGCTGGCCGGCGCCGTGAACGAGGTGCCGCTGGCGGGCGAGGTCAGGCTGACGCTCGGGGCCGCGTTGGCCGCGCCGTTTTTGGTCAGGCTGCGCAGGTTGTCGAGGTAGAACGTGTAGTTCGTCAGCGAGTTGGGCGCGAAGAGAAACACCGAGTTGTCCACGTCGGAATCGGGCGTGCCGGGGTCGGGGGCGCTGGCGAAGGTGAAGATGAGGGTATGCCAGGCGTTGGTTTGCTTCACCACGGCCTGGTAGATGCTGTGGCGGCCGGTGGGGTAGTTCTGCGGGCGCGAGGCCGCGCTGCTCTCCAGCTGCCAGGAAACGACGGTGCCGGCCGGAGCCGAGGTGTACACGTCCAGGGCAAACACCTTGTCGCCCTTTTTGTAGGCCGCGCCGTCCTTGGTCAGCAGGTTGCGGAAGGCCAGCACGTCGTACTGCTCGCTGGCGTTGCGGGTGTATTGCCCCACCTTGGCCGAGGTGTTGATGCCCGTGGCCGCGGGGTTGTTCACCACGGCTGCGTAGGCGCCGTTGGCGCTCAGCAAGGTCAGGTTGCGCGTCGCGTCGTAGTTCTCGAAGGTAGTACCGGCCGCGTAAGTCGGCGCGGCGGACCGCTTCACGATGCGGATGTTGTCGACGTAGTAGGTGTCGCCGGTAAGGGAGTTGTTGCCAAACAGAAACGCCAGCTCGTCGATGGCCACGTTGGCCGTGCCGCCGTCGGGCGAAGTTACGTAATTGAAGGTCAGCGTCTGCCACTGGTTCTGCACCGTCGTGCGCGCCTCATAGGTGCTGTTGCGCCCGGCCGGGTAGGTATTAGCGGCGGCAGCTTTGTTCTGCAGGTTCAGCAGCACGGCGGTGCCCACCGGCGCGGCCGTGTACACATCGGCCTGGATCTGGTAGGTCTGGTTCTTAAACAGCGCCGCGTCCTCGACGATGGTGCCCGCGGGGCCGGCGTCGAAGAACAGCACGTCGTACTGCTCGGCCGGGTTGCGCACGTACTTGGCCACTTTGGCGGAAGTATTCACGCCGGTAGCCGCGGGGTTGGCGAAGTTGGCGGTGTAGGCCCCGTTGGTCTTGGCCGCGTTCTGCGTGATGCGGGCCGTGCCGTCGTAGTTGATCAGCACGTCGGTGCTCAGGATGGGCTGATCGGCCTGCTTTTTCACCAGCAGGTTGTCGAAGTAGAACGTGGCGCCGGAGCTGGTGGCGGGTTGAAACAGCAGCGTCACGTTGTCGATGCTGTAGATGCTGGTGCCCGCGTCGATGCTGCGCTCCAGGTCGAATTCCAGGGTTTCCCAGGCGTTTTGCCGGCTGGTGTAGGCCCGGTAAGCGCTGTGGCGGCCCAGCGGGAAGTTGGTAGCCGTCGTGACGGCGCTGTTTTCCAACTGCAGGGTCACCTTGCTGCCCACCGGCGCGGTGGAGTACACGTCGAGGTAGATTTTGCGCCGGCCCGCCACGAAGTCGTTGGCGTTGCCGATGGCCACGTTGCGCAGCGAAATCACGTCGTACTGCTCCGTGGTGTTGCGCACGTACTTAGCGACTTTGGCCGAGGTATTTTGCCCCCCGCTCACCGGGTTGGCCAGGGCTTGGGTGAGCGTACCAGTAGCCGAGGCGTAGGTCACGAAGCGGTTGGCCTCAAAATCCTCGTACAGCTTCTCCAGCTGCAGGGCCGGGCCGACGGTGACGCCTAGCGAGTACGTGCCCGTGGGGCAGCCGCTCACGGCGGTGCTCACCGCCACGTTGCCGCCCGCCGACGAGCCCCAGTTCACCTGAATGGCGTTGGTGCCCTGCCCGGCGGTGATGGTGGCGCCGACTGGCACCGACCAAGTATAAGTGGCCCCGGTCACCGCGTCGAGGCGGTAGGTTTTACCCGTATCGTTCTGGTACACCGACTCGTCGCCGAGCACGGCGTAGTTGTACGTGCCTTTGTAGACGCGCACGAAATCCACCTGCATGGTGGTCGGGTAGTCGGCCGGATTGGGGTTGGTGTACCCCGTAAAGCCGGTGCCAGGGCCGCCCACCGCGGCGTTGAGCATCAGGTAGAAGTTGCCGTCGTTAAAGGGCCAGGCGCCGCCCGAGGTGGTTTTGGGCGAGGCCGTGTGGTAGAGCGTGTTGTCGATAAACCACTTAATCTGGTTGGGGCTCCACTCCACCGCGTAGGTGTGAAACCCGGTGCTCAAGTCCACCGTGCCCGCGTACTCGCGGCCGGTAAAGTGCCAGCCGTTGTCGTCGTAGTGAATAGTGCCGGCGACGGAGGTTGGGTTTTTGTGCTTGGCCTCTATAATGTCGATTTCGCCGGTGCTGGGCCAGTTGCCGGGGTCGGGCAGCATCCAGAACGCAGGCCACACGCCCTGCCCCGAGGGCAGCTTGATGCTGGCTTCGATGCGGCCGTACTTGAAGGTTTGCAGGGCGCCGGCGGCCGTTTTGGAAAACAGCTTGGCCGAGGAGTAGCTGTAGTTGCGCCCGCCCACGGTGCTCGGCTCGTAGCGGGTGGTGATGGTGAGGTAGCCCCCGGCCACGGCGGCGTTGGCCGCACGGTAGGCCTGCAGCTCGGCGTTGCCGAAGTTGCAGTTGCCCTCGGCGCAGCCGTCGCCCTCGTACACGCGCCATTTGCTCAGGTCGCCGGCGGTGGTGAATTCGTCCTGCCAGACCAGCTGATTGCACTGAGCCTGAGCCAGAGTGGGGCTGAGCACGGCGAGGCCCGCACCAGCAGCCAGCCCGTAGGCGCTGCGGCGGAGCCACTGCCTGGCGCGGCCGGAAAGTAGAGGTGTTGTCATACTGGTTGTGGAGGTTGGGGAATGAGCAGGCATTAGCCGGCTGTCCGCCCCGCAAGCAGGGCAACAACCACGACCGGCGGGTGAAGCCGACCGGCCGCCGGCGCACCGCTAGCTTGGTAGCAGGCCGCACCGGCGTGGGACGAGAAGAGCAGGAAGGGCCCGAGCGCGGCCGTGTTGGGGAAGAGGCGAAGTGCGGTGACCGTTAAGGCTCACCCTCAGCGGCTCGGGTTGGTCAAAGCTAGGCGCGTTGTTAGGCAAAAGCAAGCGCAAAATCCTGCATAAATAGCCAAAAACAGCGTTTTACGCTTACGTGTGTACGCTTAACGCACACGAGTTTGTCACGTATTTGCCGCTTGATGGCCCGCAAATCAGCCACTGCAAACGTTTGCACAACGGATAACAAACAATAAAAAAAGTGGGCAAATGGCCCACTTTTTCCGCGGATGAAATTCCCCGTCGACGGCCCCCCTCCTACTTGCCGGCCCTGGGCAACGGCGTCAGCTTGAGCAGCACGACGTCGTTGTCACGCAGCTCCACTTGCTCATGGACGGCCCCCTGACTGACCTGCACGGTTTTCTGCCAGAGCGGCTGGTCGGCGGTGGCCGCCGCTAGCGTGCTTACCTGTTGCCGCGTCAGTTCGGTTGGGCGCCCCAGCCGCAGGTAGGCCGAGTAGGCGTCGTTTTGGTCGTAGCCCACCTTGTAGGCTGCGCAGCGGTAAGCGCCGGGTGCCAGGTGGCTTATCAGCAGCTGCACCGTGCGCGGATTGCCGGCCGGGTGCTCCTGCCCGAAGTAGACCTGATCAGTGCTGCTGCCCAGGGCCGGGGGCGCGAAGTTCCAGCACAGCAGCTGCACGCCGCCCTGCGCGTCGCGGGTGGCCCAAGAGGCGGAATCGGCGTTGTGCAGCTCGGTGGTTCCGAGCTGGTGCAAGTACTTGTAGGCAAAATACGCCGGCTTGCGGATGCCCTGCAGATTCAGCAGCCCAAAGCCGCCGTGGAACGGCGTGGGGGCCGGCCCGGCCTCCTCAAAGATGTCGGTAAACGTCCAGTACGACATACTGGTGGCCGCCCGCTCCGTCTGTTTGAGTGTGTTGAGCAGGTAAGCGGCGCTATGGTAGGAGTCGTGCACCGGGTCGCGCGAGGAGTACGAGGTGCTCCACTCCGTGATGTGCAGCTCGGCCTGGGGCCGGGCCGAAGCCTCGATTTTGCGGCGCACGGCCTGCACGTTGCGCGCAATGCCGTTCGGGTCGCCGAGTTGCTGCTGGCCCTGCCCAAACTCGTCGAGGCCACCCTCCCGCACGCCGTAGTCGTGGGTGCTGACGAAATCCAGCGGCACTTGCTGGTGGGCGCAGTAGCTGAGCGTCTCGTCAATCCAACCCACGCCCGAGGAAGCCGGCCCGCCCACCCGGTACGTGGCCGACACGCGCTTGATGGCCCGGGCCGTGGCGGCGTACAGGCAGAAGTAATCGGCCTGGGTGCCGGAAAAGAAAGCGGGGTAATTCGGCTCGTTCCACACTTCAAAGTACCAGCTTTCCACCTCCCGCCGGCCGTAGCGCGCTTCCCAGTGCCGCACCAGCGCCTCCACCAGGGCTTCCCACTTGGCGTAGTCCTTGGGCGGCGACACATTGGCCCGCCACCAGAACACGGTTTTATCGGTGCTGCGCAGGGCGGCGGGCATGAACGATAGCTCCACGAAAGGCTTCACCCCGATGCTCAGCAGGTAGTCGTAGAGCTGATCGATGTACTGAAAGTTGTAGACGGGGCGGCCGGCGCGGTCCTCCTGGTACACGCCCATGTCGTCGTGCAGCAGGCCGTGGAAGCGCAGGTACCGAAAGCCGCATTCCTGTTTGAGCCGGGCCAACTGCCGCTGCCAGTCGGCGCGCAGGCCTTCGTGGGCCCGGCCGGCCCCCACGCACAGCTCGAACGAGCGGCTCAACGGGCCTTTCGCCTGGCGGGCATCGACGCGAATGACGCGGGGAGTGGGCTGCGCCCGCACAGCCAGGCCCAGCGGCCAGGCTGCCAATAACAAGGTGACAAGCAAACGCATGGGGCAGCCGTTGAAAATCAGAAGTAACCATGACCGGTAGCCAATTAGCCCAACGCGTAGGTAGAAGTCGGTACTTTTTGGGCGTGCCTGCTACTGGGCAGCAAGCATTTTTTGCGGCCCTCTTCGCCCCACCCACGTGAAGTGCTTACCGCTCAACTGCGCGGGCAGCTACTACGGGTTTCTGCCCCCGCCCCGCGGGCTTTCCGGCGGACCGAGGTAGCTGGGCTTGAGCCCGCCGCGGTCGAGGACGAGTTTTTCCAGCACCACCCCGGGGTCGACCACCCAGAACTTGAGCGTGTGCGGCCCGGCCGTGGTGAGCTGGTGCTGCGACGTCTTGACGATGATGTTCTGGGCCACGGCCTGTTCCCAGGGCCGGTTGCCGTTGTCGGCTACCAAACCGGTGTGCAGGTTGACGAGCTGCGGGGCTTCGTCGTCGAAGCTGACCGCGTAGCGCAGGCCGCCCTGGTTGGTGAAGTCCAGCGTCGGGGCCAGGTAGGCGTGCACCGTCACGGGGCCGGGGCCGCTGAGTTGCACCTGGTACTGCAGGTGCGGGCTGCCGGCGCCCGGCCTCTGGGCGGGCGCGGTGGCGGGCTGCGCCGTCACGCCCGAGAGCGTGCGGCCCAAGTCCGGAAGTACCTGCCAGCTCAGGCCGCTGCCGTGCACCGCTTGGCTGAAGTGCTCGGCCTCGATGCTCACGTAGCCGTCGGCTTCGACGAAAACTCCCGCCGCGGAAGCGGCTGGCGGCCGGGTCACCGCGGCGGCAGTGGTCGGCTCCACCAGAGCCGTGATTTTGTCGGCCGGCAGGGTCACCACGTCGGGCATTTTATCCACCGGCGGCTGCTGCCAGTAGGTATAGCCGATGTGCGTCTGGTCCATCATGTGGTTCCACTTGCCGCCCGCTACCGCGTGGTAGCGCTGCTTGATTTCGGCGTCCTTGGCAAACAGCGCCCGGGCCTGCTCGGCCAGCACGTTGGCGGTGCTCCAGCCGCTGGCCGCCGCCTGTCGGTTGCGGGCCACCGTGTAGTACAGCTCGTTGAGGTTGGCGCAGGCCAGAATGGGGTGCAGCACCAGTTCGAAGTACGCGTCGCGCTGGGCAGCGGGCAGCTTTGCCTGCAGCGCCTCGGCCTGCTGCCGCAGCTGCTGCCACTCGGCCATCACCGCGGGCCACTCGGCGTAGTTGGTGAGGCTGTACGTAGTGGCGTCGAGCAGTTCGGGCTTGCGGCGGGCGTTGTACTTGGCGTAGCGGCTCAGCATGTCGCCGATGGCCGGCGCGTGCTCCGGGCCGAACTGTTGCCGGGCCCAGCCGCGGGCGTAGTCGGCCACTTGGTCGGCGCCGAGTTTGGCGGGGTTCCAGGCGTAGTCGAGGAAAAAGCTGATGGGCAGTTCCATGGGTTTCAGGTCGCCCACGTTCACAATCCAGATCTGGTTGGCCCCATACTGGTGGGCTAGGTGCATCTGCTCCCAGATGCGCGGCAGCGGATTCGTGTTCAGCCACTTGTAGTTGCGCGGGCCGCCCACGTAGTCGAAGTGGTAGTAGATGCCGTAGCCGCCGCGGCGGGGCTTCTCCCCTAGCTTGGGCAGCTTGCGCAGGTTGCCCCAGTTGTCGTCGCAGAGCAGCAGGGTCACGTCGTCGGGCACGCGCATGCCGCGGTCGTAGTAGTCCTGCACTTCCTTGTAAAGGGCCCAGAGCTGGGGCGTTTGCTCGGCGGGCTTGCCGGTTTCGTCGGCAATGATCTGGCGCTGGTCGGCCACGATGCGCTCCAGCAGGGCAATGTTGCTCTGCTCGCTCATGGGCTCGTCGCCGTCGCCGCGCATGCCGATGGTCACGATGTTTTCGCGCTGGCCCATGCGGCGCATGCCGCCGCGCCAGAACTCGCGCAGCGTCTCGGCGTTGGTCTGGTAGTTCCACGGGCCTTTGCCGCCCTTCTGCCACTCGGCGTGGGCCCGCGTCAGCGGCTCGTGGTGGGAGGTGCCCATCACGATGCCGTACTCGTCGGCCAGCACGGGGTTTTGCGGGTCGTCCACGTTGAACATATTGCCCCACATGGCCGGCCAGAGGTAGTTGCCTTTCAGCCGCAGGATCAGCTCAAACATGCGGGCGTACATCTTCGAGTTGACGCCGCCGAACTTTTCCTGGGCCCAGCCCTGCAGGGCCGGCGCCTCGTCGTTGATGAAGATGCCGCGGTATTTCACCGCCGGCTCGCCCAGGGTGTGCCGGCCGGGCAGCACGTACAGCGCCTTCTGCGGCGGCACCGGCACGTCGGCCCACCAGTACCAGGGCGAAACGCCCATCTGCTGCGAAAGGTCGTAGATGCCGTAGATGGTCCCGCGCTTGTCGCTGCCGGCCACCACCAAGGCCTGCTCCACGCCCGGCAGGGGATTGTCCACGGCCTGCACCACAAAGGTTTCCCACTTGCCGGTCAGGCCGCTGGCATCGAGCTTTTTACCTTGAATCAGCCCGTCGATGAGCGGGCTTTTGCCCACGGTGCCGATGATGACGACCTGCTTGCCGCTCGGCGCCTGATCAGTCGTCAGCGCGGGCTGCCGCTGCGTGACGCGCTGAATGTCGGCCTGCAGGTCGCGGGCGGCGCGCAACACGCCGGGCCAGTCCGCGGCGCTGGCAAAAAGCGGGGCGGCCTGCCCGCCCGCCACCAGCGGAAAGCGGCCCTTGCCCTTGTCGGCCGACACGTAGGTATCGGCGCCGGGCACGGCGGGGCCGGCCAGCGCGGGCCGCGCGGCCGTCAGCAGCCAGACGAGCAGCACGGGCAGCCAGCTCAGACGAAGCGAATAAAAAGAACGGGGTACGGTCATGGAAATGCGAAATGCGCCAACGCAAGGCTAAAACTAGCTCCCCTCCTTAGATTAAGGAGGGGCTGGGGTGGTTGAAAGATCAGAGCGGGAAACCACCCCACGTCAGCCTGCGAGATGTCTCGACACGCTCGACCTGACGTGCTCAATGGGCCATTTAATTTCGAGCCCCCGCTCCTCTGAGGAGGGGCTGGTTTCTAGCCTTCGTTCTAACCCTGGTTTATGCTTTGGGCTGCTTTAGAAATTCACCACCGCCTGGAAAGCCTTTTTCGGCTTTAGGTTCTGGTCGAAGAGCAGCGGGTGGTTTTTGCGGCCCGCTACGGGGTAAGTATCCAGCCAGGTGTAGCGGTCCGACACGTTCCAGAACGTGACGCCGGTCAGCACGTTTTTGTAGTCACGGAACACGCGGAAGAACATGCGGTACTGCTCGGTCTGTTGCTGCTCCAGCGCCGGCGTGTAGGCATCCGACTCGCCCGCACGCTTGGCGCGGCGCTCTTTCTCCCAGGGGTAGATGGACACGTCCAGCTCGGTAACCTGTACTTTCAGGCCCAGGGAGGCGTACCGCTCGATGGCCGCGCGCAGCTCCTGTTCGGTGGGTTCCTGCAGCGACCAGTGCCCCTGCAGCCCCACGGCGTGCACCGGCACTTTCGCGTCGACGAGCTGCTTGAGCAGGCGGTACACCCGCTCGCGCTTCTCGGGGCGCTCCGTGTTGTAGTCGTTGTAGAAGAGCACGGCCTGCGGGTCGGCGGCGTGGGCGTACTCGAAGGCCTTGGCAATGAACTCGTCGCCGCAGATCTGCAGCCACTCCGAGTTGCGCAAAAACTCCTGCGGGTTGTCGCTGATGGCTTCGTTGACCACGTCCCAGGCGTAAATCTTGCCCTTGTAGCGCTTCACCACGGTCTCGATGTGGTCCTTGAGGCGCTGCAGCAGCACGGCCTTGCTGACGGGCTTGCCCGCGGCGTCCTTGAATAGCCACTTGGGCGTCTGCTCGTGCCAGAGCAGGTTGTGGCCGCGCACGCGCAGCTGGTTGGCCTGGGCAAAGCTTACGATGGCGTCGGCGTCGCGCCAGAAGTAGCGGTTTTCCTCCGGGTGAATCGGCCCCATCTTCATGGCGTTTTCCGGCGTCACGCTGTTGAACTGGGCCTTGATCAGCGCGGCCTCCTCGCCTTGCAAGGACTGCGGCCCGACGGCCACGCCCACGGGGAAGTAGTCTTTGTAGTAGTCTTTCAGGCCTTTGTCGGCGGCGGGGCGCTGGCTGCTGAGCAAGGTGGTGCTGCCGGCGAGCAAGCCCGCGACGAGCAGGCGGCGGCCCCGGCGGGCGGGCGAATTGAGCGTACGCATGGAGGAGACAAGAAAGCGTCCGGCCGAGCCAGTCGAAGCAGCTCCACTGCTTCGTCGGACCCATTCACTCACCAAAAGCATCGGAGTACTGAAGTGAAGATGCTTCGACGGGCTCGGCGGGACGCGCACGAAAAAAGTTGTGGTCGGGGAAAAGCCGGCGGGCGCGCTCAGGTCAGCTGCAGCACCACCACCGACTTGGGCGGCAGCGTCACGCGCAGCTTGTCGCCGCGCTTCTGGGCCCCTTTGAAGGCGGCCGGCTGCACGACGGCGGGTTGGTCAAAGGAGTTGTAGTCGTTCACCTTGGGCGCGGTCAGCACCCGGCCGGTCACCGTTTTCCAGGTTACGCCGGGCAGGGCCGCCTCCAGCGTCAGCGCGTTGCCCGGGTCGAGGTTGACCAGCGAGAGGTGCACCGCGCCAGTTTTGTCCCTGGAAGCCGACGCGTTCAGGGCCGGAATTTTCTCGGAGCCGAAGGCGTAGTCTGGGCTCTGGAATTGCAGCGGCAACCACTCGGCATCCTGGTGCACTTGGTAGAGGTCGAAGACGTGGTAGGTGGGCGTGAGCAGCATCTTCTCCTTGTCAGTGAGAATAAGCGCCTGCAGCACGTTGACGGCCTGGGCCAGGTTGGCCCCGCGCACCCGGTCGCAGTGGTTGTTGAAGATGTTCAGGGTGGTGGCGGCCACCAGGGCGTCGCGCAGGGTGTTTTGCTGGTAGAGGGCGCTGCTGTTGGGCAGCGGGTCGGTCCACACGCCCCACTCGTCCACCAGCAGCGCCACCTTCTTGTCCTTGTCGTAGCGGTCCATGATGGCCGCGTGGCGGCTCACCACCTGGTCCATTTTCAGGGCGTTGCGCAGGGTGCTGAAGTACTGGTCCTCGCCGAAGCCGGTGGAGGCGCCTTTGCTGCCCGACCAGCTGCCGGTGGGCAGGGTGTACTGGTGCAGCGTCAGGCCCCACATCAGCTCGGCCGGAATCTGCTTCATGCAGGTTTCGGTCCAGTGCGCGTCGTCGCCGTTGGCCCCGCTGGCAATGCGCTTGAGCGGCGCCCCCGGAAAGTTGTGGGCGAAGGTGGCGTAGCGGCGGTACACGTCGGTGTAGTGCTCGGCAGTCATGTTGCCGCCGCAGCCCCAGCTTTCGTTGCCCACGCCCCACCAGCTCACCTTGTAAGGCGCCGGGTGGCCGTTTTGCTCGCGCTGCCGGGCCAGGGTGGTGCCGCTGGCGTTAAGGTACTCCACCCAGTCGGCCATTTCCTGCACCGTGCCGCTGCCCACGTTGGCGGCCATGTACGGCTCGGTGCCGAGCAGCTGGCACAGCTCCAGGAATTCGTGGGTGCCAAAGCTATTGTCCTCGGGCGTGTCGCCCCACCACACGTTCAGGCGGCTGGGGCGCTGGGCCGCGGGCCCCACCCCGTCGCGCCAGTGGTAGGCATCGGCGAAGCAGCCGCCGGGCCAGCGCAGGTTCGGCACCTTGATTTTTTGCAAGGCCTGCACCACGTCCAGCCGGATGCGGCCCTGCTTGGGCACGTTCAGCGCCGGATCTACCCAGAAGCCGTCGTACACGCAGCGGCCCAGGTGCTCGGCGAAGTGCCCGTAGATGTGGCGGCTGATGGTGAGCTTGGGGTTGCCGGGCTGCACGGTCAGCGGCAGCGGCTGCTGGGCCCGGGCAGCAGTGGCAGTAAGCAAGCAACAAGCGAAAAGGCGAAGACGCATGCGGTAAAGCGGTAATGAAGCAACGGCTGCCCCGAGCGGACTAGCCCGCCGAAGCTGGCGCGAAGAAGGTTGTGGTGGCAGAATTCATCCGCGGGGTCGGCGACGCGACGCCGCCCCCGCGGATGGGCTTATTCGAGGAGCAGCTTGCTGGTAGCCTGCCCGCCCTGGGCATCCAGCAGCTGCACGGCGTAGAGGCCGGCGGGCAGCGGCAGGCGCAGTTCCACCGAGGCTTGGCGGTTGAGCGCCTGCTCGTGCACCACGCGGCCCAGCCGGTCGGTGATGCGCAGATGGGTCAGGGCCGCGGTGCCGGTGAGGGTGAAACGGCCGTCCTGGGCCGGGTTCGGGAAGAGCTGCACGCGGGCCGCGGCCGCGCCGGCCTTGGTGCCGAGCACGGTGGTGCGCACGTAGTTCTGCAGCCACACGAAGGCCGACCGTTCGGAGTTGTCGGCGTTGGCCAGGTAGGCGCCCTGGGCGGTGCGCCAGTGGCCGGGGCGGTAGCCCCAGAGAGTAATGCCCTTCACGCCGGGGTGGGTCCACAAGGTCGGGAACACGCGTTGGTACTCGGCCAGCTGAATGGCGTCGTCGAGGTTGTTGCCGGAGTCCACCCCGTCGATGTCCAGCTCGGTGATGTAAAGCGGCTTGCCGGCCGAGGCCAGCGTCGTCAGGTTGGCCGCCAGCGTGGTGGCCGGAATGCCCCGCGTCTCGAACGCGTGGCCCTGAATGCCCACGCCGTCCACGAGGTTGCGGGCCGTCAGCAGGTTGATCAGCGAGAGGTAGCGCTGGGTGTTGGTGCTGCTGGTGATGACGCCGTAGTCGTTGATCATCAGCTGGGCGTTGGGGAAGTACTGCCGCGCCAGCGTAAAGGAGGTGATGACCCAGTCCCAACCCGTAGTGCCGGCCCCGCCCAGGGCGTTGTAGTAGTTGCCGGCCCCGCTGCCGGGCGTGTTCGGGCCGTTGTTGCCGGTCGAACCGTTGAGCGGCAAGTCGTTCAGGGCCTCGTTCACCACCTCGATCTGGGCAATGTTGGGGTAGCGCTGGGCCACGGCCTGAAACCACTCGTTGATTTCGGCCAGCTGGTCGGCGTCCGACAGCGTCTCAATCCAGATCGGCTGCTGCTGCCCCCAAATTAGCGTGTGCATCTTGAACGGAATGCCGTTGCGCTGGGCCAGGGCGTAGGTCGAGTCCAGCTCGGCCCAGTTCATCTGGTTGCGGGTGCCCTCCACCGAGCCCCACTTTCCCGCGTTTTCGGGCGTCACCTGGTTGAAGTACTTGTTGAAAAACGGCTTCTGCGGGGTGCTCCACACGCCGCCCAAATACTTGGGCTTGCCCTGGGCCATGGGCGGGCCGGTGGGCACGAAGGTGACGGGCGGCGTGCTGCTGCCCTGCTGGCCCGCGTCGAGCTGGGCCGGGGTGAAGTAGATGCCGGTCTGGCCGAACACCAGCTTGTCGATGTCGAGGCCGTCTTCGCGGGCGCCGAGCTGGAAGGTCTGCGCCAGCGCGCCGGCGGCCACGGCGAAGGTGACGGGCGCCTCCCCGCCGTTGAACTTGGAGAGGTTGATCCACTTCCACACGCCGGTGCCGGCCCCGCCCGCGCCGTCCACGGCCACGTTGCCGGCGGTGCTCACGTAACCCACCGCGTTCAGGTTGTTGACGGTAATCCAGTTCGTGTCGTCGGCGGGCAGCTTCTGGCCGAAGCCGTTGGCGTAGTAAAAGCTGTCGTCGTTGGCCCCGTTCGGGCCCACGCGCACCCGGGCGTAGAGGTCATAAGAGCCCGCGCCGGGGAAGGTCACGGCGTAGCTTATCACGCGGGCCGCCGTGCCGGGGTTCTGCGCGTTGATGGTGGCCGTGGGCGTGATGGTCACGTACTGCACGCCGGCCTGCGCGGGCGGGGTCGTCCAGTCGGCGCCCAGTGTGCCCGCCTCGGCCTGCTGCGTGACGGGCGCGTTTTGCGCCCGCGCGATGGGCATAGCGCCCAGGGTGAAGAGCCCGAGCAGGCTCAGAAATAGGGTAGCGTTTTGGCTCATTGGTGTTGGAAATGCGGGCCGCCGCGGCGGCCCGGGTGGTGGTAATAGCGTAATAGAAAAATGCCGTTGGCAAACCTGCCCGGAGCCGGGCGGCCGGGTTACTTCACCGCCAGCTGGGCCGTGACGGGCGCGGCCACGCCGAGCTGCTGGCTGCGCGGGCTGGGGGCGGCCCCGGCCACCCACACGGTCAGCGGCCCGCTGGGCGCCACCGCGCAGCCCTGCGCATCGATGCGGGCCAGCTGCTCGGGCGTGAGGGTGAACTTGACTGTCTGGCTGGCGCCGGGCGCGAGCTGCACGCGCCGGAAGCCTTTCAGGGAGTACAGCGGCGTTTGGGCGCCCTTTTGCGGCTGGTGCGCGAGGTAGAGCTGCACCACCTCCTCCCCCGCCACCGCGCCGCGGTTGGTGACGGTAGCTTCCACCGCCACAGGCTTGCCCTTGGCGGCTTTTTTGGGCAGCTTCAGCCCCGAATACTCAAATTTGGCGTAGCTCAGGCCGTAGCCGAAGGGATACATCGGTTCGGCGGCCAAGTAGCGGTAGGTGCGCCCCCGCATGCCGTAAGCGTCGTAGGCGGGCAGCTGGTCCAGGCTCTTGGGAAAGGTAATCGGCAGCTTGCCCGAGGGCGCGGCTTTGCCGAAGACGATGTCGGCCACGGCCGCGCCGCCTTCCTCGCCGGGGTACCAGGCCAGCAGCACCGCGTCGGCCAGCTCGTGCACCTGCTCCAGGTTCATGGGCGAGCCACCGGTAATCACCGCCACGATGGGGCGGGTGTTGCCCTGGCGCAGCTTGCGCAGGAAGTCAATCTGGTTTTGCGGCAGGTTGTAGTCGAGCCGGTCGCCGGCGTGGGCCGAGGCAATGGACTCGCCCTCCTCCCCTTCGATCTGCCCGGTGATGCCGAGCACCACGATGGTCGCATCCGACTTCTTCGCGTCGCCGGTGGTCCAGTCGGCGGGGTTCACGTTGGGGCGGTCGAGCAGGATGCCGGGCTTGTACTGCATCTGGCTGCCCGGCTCGATGGCGCCCACCAGCCCTTCCAGGATGGTTGTCATGCGCGGGTTCACGCCGTAGTAGTTGCCGATGAGCGCGTCGAGGCTGGTGGCGTTGGGGCCGCACACGTAGTACTTGGGCAGGTCGTTGCGCAGGGGCAGCGCGCCGTTGTTTTTGAGCAGCACCACCGACTTCAGTGCCGCCTCCCGGGCCAGCGCGCGGTGCTTCTCGCTGTTGACCACCGACACCGGCAGGTTGTCGTAGGGCGAGCTGCCCTTGGGGTCGAAGAGGCCGAGCTTGAAGCGAGTGCGCAGCAGAATGGCCAAGGCGCTGTCCACCTGCGCTTCCGTCACCAAGCCCTGCTTCACCGCGTCGGCCAAGTTCTTGTACTCGGTGCCGCAGTTGAGGCTCACGCCCATTTTCACCGCCATGGCCGAGGCCTCGGCGGCGTTTTTGGCCACGTGGTGGCCCGAGGCCGAAAAGTAATCTTCCAGCGCGCCGCAGTCCGTCACCACGTGGCCACGGAAGCCCCACTCCTTGCGCAGCACATCCTGCAGGAGAAACTTGTTGGAGCAGCACGGCTCGCCGTTGGTGGCGTTGTAGGCGCACATCACCGACTCCACGCCCGCTTCCTGCACCAGGGCCCGGAAGGCTGGCAGGTAGGTTTCGCGCAAGTCCTGGGGCGAGGCCTGGGCGTTGAACTCGTGGCGCAGCTTTTCGGGGCCGCTGTGCACGGCGTAGTGCTTGGCGCAGGCCGCCACCTTCAGGTGCTGCGGGTCGGGGCCCTGCAGGCCGCGCACGAAGTTCACCCCGATGCGCGAGGTCAGGTAGGGGTCTTCGCCGTAGGTTTCCTGCCCGCGGCCCCAACGCGGGTCGCGGAAGATGTTCACGTTGGGCGTCCAGAAGGTGAGCCCGCCGTAGCGCAGGCGGTAGTCCTTGGCCGCGGCGGCGTTGTACATGGCCCGCGCCTCGTCGGATACGGCCGTGGCCACGCGCAGGGCTAGGTCCTCGTCGAAGGCCGCGCCCAGGGCAATGGCCTGCGGAAACACCGTGGCCGCGCCGGAGCGGCCCACGCCGTGCAGGGCCTCGTTCCACCAGTTGTAGGTCGGGATGTTCAGGCGCGGAATGGCCACGCTATAGTCCATCATCTGGCTGGCTTTTTCTTCCAGCGTCATGCGCCCCATCAAATCCTGCACGCGGCGGTTCAGCGGCTGCTGGGCGTCGAGGTAGAGCGGGGCCACGGAGGCCGGCGCCTGGGCCAGCGCCGCGGGGGCGGCCAGTAGCAGGGCAAGGCGCAGCAAAGACTTGGCGGGCATGGGTTTGAGCGGGTCGGTGGTTGGGGTATTCGTCGGCGGCGCGCCGCATGGGCGGGCCGGCGGGCGCCGCCGGTTGGGGCAGCGCCTTCAGATAGGTCAGGCAGCAATTCAGCAATGGCCGGGCGGCGCGGGTGCCGCCGGCAAAGCCGGCAGCTGCTGCTTTCCTCACTCAGAATAGCAGTAGCTGCCGGCAGCCAGCCCGCCAGGTCTCTCGCCCCGGCGGCGGCACGGTCCCTCGGGCGCGGGGCCCCTCGCTGCGGCGCCGGGGCCTTGAGCACCGGCCGCCGCTACACGTATTCCCCTGTTCCCCAACGCGCCCACAGGCGCGTCAGTCGTGCACGGCCGGCGGCGAGTTCCCACGCCCGTCGTCGGCCTGAGCGGCCCCGGTCCCGAAGGCCGTTCACCGGTCCGTAGCTGCGGGCCGGTAAGTCGGAGTGCGCCGCCCGCGGGCGGCGCGGCTGCTTAGTGGTCGGTGCGGAAGGGCGAGGCCGGCAGCCCCGCTTTGTTGTAGAGGTTGGCGCCCTCGGGGTTGTCGGCCCAGGCGTAGCGCACGGCCACGGGGTTGGGCACCTGCTCGTTCCAGACGACGACCTTGTCGCCTTCGATACGGGCCTGCGCCCACTGCCACTGCTGGTCGGGGCCGGCAATGGCAAACTGCTTTAGCTCGCCCCCGCCCTTGGCCACCAAGCCCCCGCCCACGCCCGTGAACGAGAGCGTGATTTTGTTGCCGCTCACTTTCATGCCCTGGTACAGCGGCCCCGAGGCCACGAGGCCGCTTTCCCCGTACACGTCCTTCTCGGCCGCCAGCGCCAGGCGGTGGCCCACCGACTGCTTGTCGAGTGGGTGAATGTCGTTCCACTCGCCCAGGTCGATGGCCACGGCCATGGCGGTGTGCGGCACGGCGGCCAGGGTGCGGCGCTGCTGGTCGCGCAGCTCGGCCCAGCTGCTTTCGGTGGGTTGCTCCTTCACGGCCATGAAATTGGCCAGCTGCACGTAGAGAAAGGGCATAGCGGGCTGGTTCCAGGCGCGGCGCCAGTCCCCGATCAGGCTGCTCATCAGCGGCAGGTACTCCTTGGGCGCTTTGGTGTTGGCCTCGCCTTGGTACCAGATGACGCCCTTCACGGTATAGGGCGCCAGCGGGGCCACCATGCCGTTGTAGAGCACGCCGGGCTGCCACTGCCAGAACGTGGGCGCGGCCAGCGGCTCGCTCTTGGCGCCGAGCTTGACTTGCCAGGCTCCGCGCAAATCCACCGCCTGCTCGCCGGCGCGCAGCTCGTAAGGCTTGTCGAGGGTGAAGCCGCCGCGGCCCGCGCTGTTGATGACGCGCACCACCAGCACGTTTTTGCCGGGCTTGAGCGCGCCCACCGGCAGCTCGTACTTGCGCGGCGGGTACTGGTAGGCCGTCGTGCCCACGAAGCGCCCGTTCAGGTACACCGAGTCGGCGTCGACGATGGTGCCCAGGTTCAGGCGCACGGGCTGGCTGGCCATAGCGGCCGGCACGTCCACTTCCTTACGAAGCCACACCACGCCGTTAATGGGGCCCAGCCCTTGGTCGGCCCAGTAGCCGGGGATGGTCATGGTTTTCCAGTCGCGGGTATCTAGGTCCGGGGCGTACCAAGGCGTTTGGCCCTTGGCGAAGCCCTGGTCCTGCTGGCGCAGGTTGCGGTACCAGGCCACGTCGCGGGCCCGCTCCTGCTGCTGCACGCCGGCCACGTACAGGCTGTCCTGGAGCTGCCGGGCGCGTTGCTCGTAGGCCGGAAAGGCTTTCAGGGCGTCGGCGCTCAGCCAGGCTTCGGCCGGCGAGCCGCCCACCGCCGCCCGGATCAGGCCGATGGGCACCTTGTACTTGGCGTGCAGCTCCTTGGCGAAGAAGTAGCCCACGGCCGAGAACTGCAGCACCGATTTGGGGTCGGCGGCCGTCCAGCGCCCGCTCGGCAAGTCGGCCTGCGGGCGCGAGCGGCTGTAGCGCGTGGGCGCATCGAACTGCCGGATCTGCGCGTTGGTCGACTGCGCAATGACGTCGGGGTACTTGTCCTTGACGCGCGCCATCGGCAGCTCCATGTTCGACTGGCCCGAGGCCAGCCACACGTCGCCCACCAGAATATCCTTCACTTCCAGCTGGTTGCTGGCCTTGAGGCTCATCACGTAGGGCCCGCCGGGCTTGAGCGCGGGCAGCAGCAGCTGCCAGCGGCCGTCTGGGCCGGCCGTGGCGCGGTAGCTTTTGCCCTGAAACGTGACGGCCACGGCCTCGCCCTTGTCGGCCCAGCCCCACACCCGCACGGGTGTGCCGCGCTGCAGCACCATGCCGTCGCTGATGAGGCGGGGCAGGCGCACGGCGGCGTTGGCGGGGGCAGCGGCCAGCGCGCTCAGGCCAAGGGCCCAGATGGTTCGAAGCGACAGGTTAGGGTTCATAGCAAAGTCAAACGCCCGGGGCCAGCGCCGGCGGCCGCCACTACGGGGCCGCCGGCGCCGCCTCAGCGGTTAGTTGTAGCCGGGGTTCTGGGTGATTTTGCCGCCGGTCCGGTCGATTTCCTGCTGCGGAATGGGCCGCAGCACGTGGAAGGGCTGGATGTTAGCGGCCGCGTTCGAGCCGTACTGGTCGGTGCCGCCGGGGATGGGCGAGGGTTTGGAGCCCACGTAGGCCGGCACGTAGCGCTTCACGCGCTCCACCAGCTTGCCGGTGCGCACCAGGTCGTACCAGCGCGTAAACTCGCCGCACAGCTCGCGGGTGCGCTCTTCCAGGATGAAGTCGATGTTGAGCTGCGAGGCGGTGATTTCCATCTGGCTGGTGCGGCCGGGGGCCGCGGCCCGGCGGCGGATGGTGTTGATCTGATCCACGGCCCGGGAGGTGTTGCCCAGGTACATATTGGCCTCGGCCGCAATCAGGTAGGTCTCCGACAAGCGGTAGAAAATCAGCGGACGGTCGGAGCTGTTGTTGACGGCCGCGCGGGTGGCGTCGTCGTACTTGTTGATGTAGGGCGAGAAGTTGGTGGTGTAGGTGCTAGGCGTGCCCACCACGTAGCGGCCGTTGGGGCGGTTGTTGATGCGGGTTTGTTCGGCGGCCGTCAGCTCGCGGCCGGCGTACCAGGCGGCCGTGTCCCCCACCACGGCGCGGGGGTTAAAGGCCGTGCCCCCGTTGCCGCCCGGCGAATTCACCAGCCACAGCGTCGAGAACCACTTGGCGTAGCGGGTGTCGGTGGTGCGCCACTGGCGCGGCGAGGTTTCCGAAGCCAGCTTGTACGAGTCGAGCAGGTAGGGCGTGGAGCCCAGGCGCCCGAACGGACGGCCATAGGCCACGCTGCGGGCCATGTTCGGCAGCAGGTCGTAGCGGACGCGGAACAGGAAGTTGGTCTGGTTCTGGCCGGCGCCGCCCGCCCCGTTGTCGGAAATGCCCGTGAAGACGGGGTCGTTGTTGAACTGCACGTTCATCAGCACCTCCTTGCCGTTCTCGTTGCCTTCGGCAAATACCTGGGCCGGGTCGGCTTCCAGGCCTTTGTTGTACTTGGTGGTGGCGTCGCGAATCAGCTCCTCGGCGTACTGGGCGGCCTTGGCGTAGTCGTCGGCGGCGCGGGCCGAGGAAGTGGCCCGGGTCAGGTGCACCTTGGCCAGCAGGTGCAGGGCCGTGGCGCGCGTGACGCGGCCCTGCTGGGGGTTGGTGTTGGCAATGCCCGTGGCCGGGTCGAGGGCTTCGTTCAGGTCCTTGACGATGGCGGCGTACACGTCGGCCACCGGGGCACGCGCAATGTCCTTGGTGGGCGAGTCCACGAACTTGAGCATCAGCGGCACGTCGCCGAAGGACTGCACCAGGTAGAAGTAGTTCCAGGCGCGCAGGATCTTGGCTTCGGCCACAATCTGGTTCAGGGTGGCCGGCGCCAGCCCCTGCACCGTGCCGGCGTACTGCAGCACGCCGTTGGCCGTGTTGATGTTGCCGTAGAAAGCGGTCCAGAGGTTGGTAGCCGTGCCGTTGGTGGAGCTCATCTGGCCCGCGTTGTAGTCCTCGAAGCCGTCGGAGGCACCGAAGCCGCGCATGAACTCATCGGTGCCCTGCGACATGAAGTTCGAGCCGCCCTGGTCGGAGGTAACGTTGCGCAGGCCCGAGTACACGCCCACCAGGCCGGCCTGAATGCCGTCGGGGGTGCCGAAGAAGCCGGGCACCAGCACCGAGCGCGGGTCTTCTACCAGGGTGTCTTTATCGCAGCCGGCGGTGGCCAGCAGCAGTGCCAAGGCCGAGCCGGTAAACAGAATCTTTTTCATCGGAAAGGAGGCGCCGCAGCGCCGGAAGAGTTGAGGGAAGAATTAGAAGCCCACGTTCAGGCCCACGATGAAGGCGCGCGTGGTGGGATAGTTCACGCCCCGGCCGGCCAGGCCGTTGTTCACGGCGCTGTTCAGGTCGCCCTCGGCGAAGGCCACCCCACCGTTGACGGAGGTGCTGCCGCTAAAGCGCGTGGAGTAGGACAGCGCATCCGGGTCGATGGCTTTGTTCTTTTTGAAGTATTCCTCCGGCGACCAGATCAGCGGGTTCTGCACCTGCACGTAAATGCGGGCCGAGCTCATTTTGGCCTTGCCCACCACGCTCTGCGGCAGGGTGTAGCCCAGGTCGATGCTGCGCACTTTAATGAACGTGCCGCTCAGGTAGGCCAGCGACTGGGCGTTGGGCACAAAGTCGCCGAAGTAGCTCTGGTTGGGCTGCGGGTAGCGGTTATCGGGGGTAGAAGGCGTCCAGTACGGCAGATTCACCTGGTTGCGGCGGCCGCTGAAGGTGGTGAAGTACGAGGGCGAGTACAGCACCGGGTCGACGATGGTGGCGCCCACCCGGGTCAGGGCCACCGCGTTCAGGTCGAAGCCCTTGAAGCGGAAGCGCTGGGTGGTGCCGGCCTCAAACTTGGGCTGGCGCGAGCCGATGATTTGCCGGTCGCCCGCGTCCACCACGCCGTTGCCGTTCAGGTCCTGAATCTTCACCTGCCCGACCTTGGTGCCGGCCTTGGTAGCGGCGGCGGCTTCGTTGGTTTGGTAGATGCCGTCGTACTTGTAGTCGTAGAACACGTAGAGCGGCTGGCCGATGAAGCGCTGGTTGCTGATGTCGCTGCGCTGCTTGCCGTTTTCGTCCTTGCCCAGGCCCAGGTCCAGCACCTTCTCGCGGTTCATGGTGAAGTTCCAGTCCGACGACCACTCGAAGCCGCTGTCCGTGCGCACGTTCACCGTGGTCAGGCTTACTTCCACGCCCCGGTTCTGGGTTTTGCCGATGTTCTTCGTAAACGAGCCGTAGCCGCTGGTGGTGGGCAGCGCGTCGGGCAGCAGCAGGTCGTTGGTGCGCTGCTGGTACACCTCAATCGAGCCCGACACGCGGTTGTCGAAGAAGCCGAAGTCCAGGCCGAAGTTGGTGGTGCCGGTGTATTCCCAGCCCAGGTTGGGGTTCGGAATGCTGGCCGGGCGCACGCCCGCCACCCCGGTGGTGCCGAAGTTGTAGTAGCCGTTGCCCAGGCCGGTCCCGAGCGAGCCTTTCGTCTGGTAGGGGTTCACGGCGGTGCTGCCGGTGCGGCCGTAGCTGGCGCGCAGCTTCAGGCTGCTGATCCAGCCCTGGCTTTGCATAAACGACTCGTTGGCCAGGTTCCAGGCCACGGCCACCGAGGGGAAAGCCCGGTAGATGTTGCTCGACAGGCGCGAGGAGCCGTCGACGCGCACCGTACCCGTCACGGAGTAGCGGTTGTCGAAGGCGTAGTTCAGGCGGCCCATGTAGGAAATGATGTCCCAGCGGCCCTCGAAGCTGGTGGCCGAGGTGGGCGTGCCGGTGCCCAGGTTGGAGGCCAGCTGGTAGTTGGCCAGCAGGTTCTGGGAGCCGGTGCCGAAGCCGTCGTTGCGGAAGCCCTGCCAGCTGTAGAGCCCGGTGAAGTTCACGTCGTGCTTTTCGGCAAACGTGCGGTTGTAAATCAGCAGGTTTTCCGCCAGCAGGTTGAAGGCGGTGCTCGTCGAGCGCGACGCGGCGCTTTGCTGGTTGCCGCGGCCGGTGGTGCCGCTGGCCCCGAAGCCCTCGTTGAACTCGGCGCGGGCGTCCAGGCCCAGGTTGAAGCGGTAATCCAGGCCCTTCAGCAGGTTTACCTGGGCGTACAGGCTGTTGAAGGTGCGGATGCGCCGGCGCTGGTCCAGGCGCCCGTCCTTGATGTAGTTGGTGAGCGGGTTCGAGTAAGCCGTTTCGCCGTCCACCGGGTAGAGCTTGGGCGTGCCGTCGGCGTTGTAGGGCGTAGCCAGCGGGCTCGACGTCAATATGTTGTACATATTGTTGAGGCCCGGGTCTTTTTGCTGAGTGAAGCTATTGAGGGTATTCAGGCCCACTTTCACCCGCTTGCCCACTTGCTGGTCGAGGGTACCGCGCAGGGAGTAGCGCTTGATGCCCTGCACCGGCACAATGGCGGTTTCGTCGTAGTAGCCCAGCGAAGCCGAGTACTGCGTCTGCTCGGTGCCGCCGCTCAGGCCCAGGGCGTGGTTTTGAATGCGCCCGTTCTGGTACAGCAGGTCCTGGTAGTCGAAGTCGCGGCCGGCGGCGAGGTTGGCTTTTTCGTCGTCGGTGAGGAAGCCGGCGGCCGTGTTCGGGTCCAGGCCGGCGGCCCGGAAGGCCTCCGAGCGGAAGTTGAAGTACTCCTGCCCGTTCTGCAGGTCGTAGCGGCCGTAGGCTTTCTTCACGCCGTAGTAGGCGCTGTAAGTGGCGCGCGGGGCGCCGGCCTTGCCGCGCTTGGTCGTGATGAGGATAACGCCGTTGGCGCCGCGGGCCCCGTAAATGGCCGTCGACGAGGCGTCTTTCAGCACTTCCAGCGAGCTGATGTCGTCGGGGTTTAGGTCGTTCAGGCTGCCGTCGAAGGGCACGCCGTCCACCACCAGCAGCGGGTCGTTGGAGCCGGCGAAGGAGCGGTTGCCCCGGATGCGGATAACCGGGGCCTGGCCGGGGGTGGTGTTGGCGCTGCTGATGTTGACGCCCGCCGCGCGGCCCTGCAGGGCCTGGCCGATGTTGGCCACCGGCACGTCGCGCAGCTGCTGCTCGTCGACCGAGGAAATGGCCCCCGTCACCTGGCTTTTCTTCTGCACCCCGTAGCCGACCACTACCACTTCGTTGATGTTCTGCACGTCTTCCAGCAGCTTCACGTCCACCGAGCTGCGGCTGCCCACGGCCACGCGCTGGGTGGCGTAGCCCACGAAGGAGTAGGTGAGCGTGGCGCCCGCGGGCACGCCCTGCAGGTTGTACACGCCCTCCGCGTTGGTGGTGGTGCCCTGGGTGGTGCCGGCCACGACCACGCTCACGCCCGGCAGGCCGTTGCCGTCGGCGCCCGTCACGCGCCCCGATACCGATTGGGTCGTTTGCGCCACGGCGCTCAGCGGCGCCCCGGCAAAGGCCAGCGGCAGGGCCGCGGCCGTCAGCAGCGGCCAGCTGAGCTGCAGGGCCGTTCTGCGTAAAGGTGTAGTCATGGAAGTGAGAGTGGGAATTGTGGAAAGGTAGGAGTCAAGAGGGGGCCCGGCCGCGCTAGAAGCCGATGGAGTTGCCGCCGTCGACGGGCAGCGAGGCGCCGGTGATGTAGCGGGCCGCGTCGCTGGCCAGGAACACGGCCGCCCGGCCGATGTCCTCGGGCTGGCCGAAGGAGCCCATGGGCGTGCGGCGCAGGGCCCGGCTTTTGCGGTCGGGGTCGGAGTTCATGGCCGTGCGGCTCATCTCCGTTTCGATAAAGCCCGGCGCAATGGCGTTGACGCGCACGCCGTGGGCCGAAAACTCGGAGGCCAGCACCTTCACCATGCCCTCCACCGCCGACTTGGAGGCCGCGTAGGCCACCACGCGGTCGATGCCGTAGTAGGCAGCCATCGACGAAATCATCAGGATGACGCCGCGGCGCCGGGCCACCATGCGCTGGGCCGCGGCGCGGGTGAGGGCAAAGACGGAGTTGAGGTTGGTGTTGATGATGCGGGCGAATTCCTCGTCGGTGACCTGCAGGGCCGGCTTTTTCATGTTGATGCCGGCGTTGTTGACCAGCACGTCGAGCGGGCCGAAGGTGGTTTCGATGTGCTCGATCAGCCCGTCGATGGAGGCCAGGTCGCACACGTCGTTGACGAGGTACTGGGCCCGCTCGCCCAGGGCTTGCTTGGCTTCTTTGAGCACTTCCTCGCGGCGGCCGGTGATGATGACCGTCGCGCCGGCCTGCGTCATGCAGCGCGCTATTTCCAGCCCGATACCGCTGCCGCCCCCGGTCACCAGGGCCAGGCGCCCGGCCAGCGAAAACGCCTGCTCGTGGGCCACCTGCCCGGTGGTCTTCGGTCCCGGTTCGTCGCGGCGGCCGTTTTGGCTGAGAAGTTCGACGATATTTTCCATGCGTAAGCGGTAAAAGGAGGGTTGAGTCGGAGGAGGAAGGGTTAGCGCAGTTGGTAGAGGTCGACCAGCCGCTTCACGTCGGCGAGGGTGCGCTGGGGCGGGGCGAAAGGCGCCGGAATGGGCCGGCGGGCGTAGGTCTGGAAGTAGAGCACGCAGGCGTCGCGCCACCAGAGGGCTTCCTTGTGCTGGGTGAGCAGGCGGGCGGCCACGTCGGCGTGCAGGGCCGGGTCCACCCGGGGCTGCACCGCGGCCCACTGCCGCTGCAGCCACAGCACCGAGTCGGCGCCGGTGTAGTAGCGGGTGCACAGCTCGTCCCAGAGGGTGCGGCCGGTGCTGAGTTGCCGGCGCCAAGGCACGTGGTGAAACCAGAGCAGGTAGTCCGGCGCAATCGTTTGCGCGTTGCCCCACAATTGTTGCACCTCGGGCTTGTACAAGGCCAGCGCGTTCGAGCCCGTGGCCGTGCGGTCGAAACCCAGCCCCACAGAGTCGGCGCGGTGGTAGTAGATGGCCGTCCAGTCGGGGCGGGCGCTGCGCTCCAGCCAGGGCTGCGGGCCGTAGTGGATGCTCTCGCCCATGATGTGGTGCAAACCCAGCGGCGTGGTGTAGCGCACGTAGATGCTGCGCGTCTGCTGCATCATGGCGGCCACGGTCTGCACCGCCTGCGGGTCGGTCGTGAGCGTCTGCCGGGTCCACTCCTCGGCAATGGCTTTCGAGCCGAGCGTGTGGTCCCAGGCCAGGCGGCCGAAGGCGTACCAATTGGCCTGCCCAATGGGGTGGCCGGTCCAGTTGCGGTCGGCGCCGATGTTGGCCACGCCCGCCATGCCGCTCACCGCGTGCTTATCCACCGAGCCGTCGACCACGCGGGCCACCGTCGAGCCCTTGCCGCGGGCGTAGGTGTCCGAATCCAGGCACTCCTTGATGAGCGGGGCCAGGTACACGGCGTGGGTGGCAAAGCCCAGGTATTCCTGCGTGAGCTGCACTTCCAGCACCAACGGGGTGCGCGGCATGGCCCCGAACAGCGGATGGAACGGCTCCCGGGCCTGGAAGTCAATCGGCCCGTTCTTCACCTGCACCAGCACCTTCGGAGCAAACTTGCCGTCGAGGGGCAAAAATTCTTCGGAGGCGGCCTTGAACCGGTCCCCTTTCGGGTCGGCTTTGTAGACGAAGGCCCGCCACATCACCAGCCCGTCGTGGCCTTCCAGCGCGGCGGCCAGCATGTTGGCGCCGTCGGCGTGGTTGCGGCCGTAGTCCTGCGGGCCGGGCTCCCCTTCCGAGTTGGCCTTCACCAAGAAGCCACCGAAGTCGGGGATAAGCTGGTAAATCTCGTCGGTCTTGGCTTTCCACCACTGCCGCACCTGCGGGTCGAGCGGGTCGGCCGTGGGCAGGCCGCCGATGACCTTGGGCGCGGCCCAGAACACCGACAAATACACCCGGATGCCGTAGGGCCGCAGCACGCCGGCCACGGCAGCCACCTTGTGCAGGTACTCGGTAGTGAGCAGGCGCGGCGAGGCGTTGACGTTGTTGAGCACCGCCCCGTTGATGCCCACGGAGGCGTTGGCGCGGGCGTAGTCGCGGTAGCGCGGGTCCACCGTTTCCGGCAGCTCGTACCACTTCCAGATCGAAGAGCCCGCGTAGCCGCGCTCCACCGTGCCGTTGGGGTTGTCCCAGTGGTTGAGCAGGCGGTGCTGAATCTTCGGCACGCTGCTGAGTTTCAGGCCGTCGATGGGCTGGCGCGTCTGCACCTGCCGCAGCAGGGCAAAGGCGCCGTAGAGCACGGCCACGTCGCGGCGGCCGCTGATAATCAGGTTATTTTTCTCGGGGAAGATGCGGTAGCCTTCCTCCCCCAGCCCGGCGTTGTCGGCTGCGGTAGCCTCGACTCGCAGAACGATGCCGCCCTTCCTGCCTTTGGCGTCGCCGATGAGCGGCACGGACTGGCCCAGCAGGCCGCTGAGGCCGGTTTGCAGCTCCTCGGCGGCCGCTTCCAGCGTGGCCGACGCCCCCGGGGCGCTGACAAACTGCGCCGCTTGCTGGTACTGCTTGCGCTGCCCCGCGTCCTGAATCAGGTCGTACTTCAGCCACAGCCGGTAGCCGTCGTCGGCCACGCCGCGGGTGGCGGCGCTGACGAGTAGGCACAGCAAGAGCAGGCAGGTACGCAGGAACATCATCGTGTGGGAATGCGGGGAAGCGGAGGCAGGGTGCCAGCCTGGGGAGGCCAGCGGGGGATTCGCGCAGCGGCGCGGGCGCAACAGTCGGAGCTTAGCTCAGCAGCCGGGCCGCGGCGTGGGCCGCCGGGCTGACCGACGCCAGTCCGGCGGGCACGGCGTCGATTTCGAGGGAGCGGCGGATGCCCAGCTCCAGGCCGCGCAGCTCCGCGAGGCCGCGCAGGCGGCCGATGGCGGAGTAGCCGGGGTAGGTTTTCTTCTGCAGGTCGTCGAGCATCTGGTGGCCGTGGTCGGGGCGCATGGGCAACTGGGGCTGCCCGAAGCCCTTGCGCTGCCGGCGCTGCTCCTGCAGCACCAGCTCGCGCACCACGGCGTACATATCCACGTCGCCGGTGAGGTGGTCGGCCTCGTGGAAGTTGCGCGGGTTCTGCTCGCGCTTGGTGGCCCGCAAATGCACAAAGTGGATGCGGTGCCCGAGCCGGCGCACGATGCCCGGCAAGTCGTTGTCGGGGCGCACGCCCAAGGAGCCGGTGCAGTAGGTGATGCCGTTGCTGGGGTGGTCGTAGGCGGCCATGAGGACGGCCAGGTCGGCTTCGGTGCTCACCACCCGGGGCAGGCCCAGCAGTGGGTACGGCGGGTCGTCGGGGTGAATGCAGAGGTTTACGCCCACTTCAGCAGCCACCGGGCCCACTTGCTGGATGAAATAGTGCAGGTGGGCGCGCAGCGTGTCCGCGTCGATGGCGGCGTACTCGTCGAGCAGCTGCTGGAACCCGGCCAGCTCGAAGGCTTCTTCCGAGCCGGGCAGGCCCAGCAGCACGGTGTTGGTCAAGTGCTGGCGCTCCGGCTCGCTCATGCGGGCGTACTGGTCGCGGGCGGCCGTGGCCACGTCGGGTTCGTAATCGGCCGCGGCGCCGGGGCGGTGCAGGATGCAGAGGTCGAACACGGCAAAGTCCTGCCACACGAAGCGCAGGGCCCGCGAGCCGTCCGGTATCTCGAAGCTCAGGTTGGTGCGCGACCAGTCGAGCACCGGCATGAAGTTGTAGCAGACGGTACGCAGGCCGCAGGCGGCCAGGTTGCGCAACGAGGTTTTGTAATTCTCAATGTACTGTTCCCGCGCCGGCAGGCCCTTCTTGATGGCCTCGTGCACCGGCAGGCTTTCCACCACCAGCCAGTGCAGCGGTGAGTACTCACTATTGTCGGCTTCGATGAGCTGCTGCCGGGCCCGAATAGCCTCGACCGGCCACACCTCCCCCACCGGAATCTGGTGCAGGGCTGTGACGACGCCGGCGCAGCCCGCCTGGCGGATGTGGGACAAGGGGACCGGGTCGGACGGACCGAACCAGCGCATGGTGGGAAGCATACGCGTGCTGGGGAGAAAGTACAATTATCCAGCTACCTACCCATCGTTCCACCGCAACGTGTGTGGGAATGTTGCCGGGGTGGGTGAGTGCTGACTTCTGGTCGAAGATAGGTGAACGACTTTCGGAAAAGCCAGCCCGTAAACCGCCTCAACTCCCTGATTTCGAAATAAAAATACCGGAAACGTTTTCGAAAACGGTTCCGATAGGTATATTTGAGAACGGGCCACCGAAAAAAATTTCCTAGGATTATCTTCAAATAATCAAAGGCCGTACGAGGCCTTGTTCTCGCCCTCTCCGACCCGGATTTTCAAAAAATCCCATTCCCAGTCCCCACACGCTATGATGAAGTGCAGCAAATGCAACTCCCCCGACGGAGTGCAGCGCGCCGGCTTTATTCGCGGCCGGCAGCGTTACTTCTGCAAGCTCTGCGACTACCACTTTATTGACCAGAAGCTGCCCCGCACGCCCGAGCGCCGCAGCCACCAGACCACCATCAGCGACGTGGCCAAAGTGCTCGGCGTGGCCCCCAGCACCGTGTCGCGCGCGCTCAACGGGCACGCCGACATCAACACCAACACCCGGCAGGCCATTTTGGAAGTGGCTCGGCAACTCGATTACCAGCCCAACCTGCTGGCCCAGAGCCTGAAGAGCAGCGCCACCCACACCATCGGCGTGGTCATCCCCGACATCGAGCGGCCGTTTTTTGCCACTTGCGTGAGCGGCATTCAGCAGGTGGCGGCCGAAGCCGGCTACCGCGTGATGATTTGCCAGTCGAAGGAGTCGTACGAAATGGAAGTGAGCAACGTGCAGGCGCTACTGGCCTCGCGCGTCGACGGGCTGCTGATCTGCCACGCCCGCGAGACGGAAAACTTCGACCACGTGAAGCAGCACGCCAGCAAGGGTATTCCCATCGTGCACTTCGACCGCGTGTGCGACGAGGTAAACAGCGCCCAGGTGGTGCTCGACGACTGGGGCGGCGCCTTCGCCATCGTGGAGCACCTGATTCAGGAGGGCTGCCGGCGCATTGCCATCCTGGCCGGCCCCGAGTCCTTGCTCATCAGCCGGCAGCGCTTGGGCGGCTACCTCAACGCCCTGCACCACTACAAGCTGCCGGTGGAACCCGCCCTGCAGGTGCACAGCAACTTCCAGCCCGAAGCCGCCCTGGCCGCCCTGGATCAGTGGCTGGCCCTGCCCGAGCCGCCCGACGCTATTTTCTGCATCAACTACCGCAACGCCTTCGACATCATGCAGGCCCTGAAGCAGCGCGGCCTGCGCATTCCCGAGGACATTGCCGTGGTCGGCTACGGCGACGAGTTTCTGGCGGCCATGATCGAGCCGGCCCTGACCACCGTCAACCTGCACCCTTACCGCCTGGGCCAACAGGCAGCACGCCTGTTTCTGGAGCAGGTGCAGCAGAAAGAGAAGTTTCAGCCCCGCACCTTCGTCGTCAGCGGCGACCTGGTCATCCGCAAATCCTCGCTCAAAGGCCAGGGCGGCGTGTTTGCCCTGGGCATCTGAGCGCCCGGCCGGGTACCGCGGGCCGCAACTCATCCTGGTATAAACCCACGAAGGCCCGGCGTGCTGCACGCCGGGCCTTCGTTTTTGTTGCACCGCCTGGTTACTCCTTCACGAAGCGCTGGGTGCGCACCGAGCCCGCGCCTTCCACCAGCAGCAGGTACACGCCTTTGGGCAGCGGACTCACGTCGAGCTGCGCGGCGGTTTCGGGGCCCGCCTGCCGCCGCAGCAGCACCCGGCCGAGCAGGTTGGTGACGGTAAGCTGCTGGGGCTGGCCACCCGGCAGCTTCACGTTGAGCGTGTGTTGCACCGGGTTCGGGTACAGCTCCAGCGGCGCCGCGTGCTCGTCCAAGCGGCTGGTAGCGGCCGGGGCCGACGCGTCCGCGGTGGCGCGGGCGGCACCGCTGCGCGTGATGCGCACCCAGTTCAGGTTCCAGCCGCCGGTTTGGGCAAAGACGCCGAAGTTGTAGGTGCCGGCGTTGACGTTGACAGTGCGCGACACGGTGGTCCAATTCTGCCAGCCGCCAGTGGCCGGAATGGCCGTGTTGCCCAGCTGAATGGCGCCCGCGTTCAAATCCGAGGAGAGGGTGCCGCCCGAGGGGCTGGCCACGCGGTACTCGATCAAGTAGCTGCCGGAGGTGGGAAAATTGACGTTGTTGTAGGCCATCCAGTCGCCCTGGTCGATGTAGCCCACGTTCTGGCCGCCCTCGGAGCAGGCTTCCACCTGCACGCCGTTCATGGCCGAGTAGCTTTCGGCCTGCAGGGTGACGGAGCTGGGCGCGGAAGTCGTTTTCTGGTACACCCGCACGTAGTCCACCGCCATGGTGGCGGGCAGCTTGCTCTCGTCCACCGTCTGCCCGGGCCAGTTGCCGGCCACGGCCAGGTTCAGCAGCAGGAAAAACGGCCGCTGAAACTCCTCGGTGCTGCCCGTGCCGCCCTGAATCAGGATTTCGTGGTACTTCACCCCGTCGACAAACCAGCGGATGTAGCTGGCGTCCCACTCCACCGCGTACACGTGGTAAGCCTCGGGCGTGGTGATGGTGTTGCCGCCGTACTCAGCGTGGCCGTTGCTGTCCCAGTGCACGGTGCCGTACACCTTGTTTTCGGCGTTGATGTGCTCCATCACGTCGATTTCGCCGCAGGCCGGCCAGCCCACTGAGCCGATGTTGGCGCCCAGCATCCAGAACGCCGGCCACAGCCCCTGCCCCAGCGGCAGCTTCATGCGCGCCTCGATCTTGCCGAAGGTGAACTGCTTGGTGCCCTGCGTTTTCATGCGGGCCGAGGTATAGGGCATGCCGCCCACGCTCTGCTTGCGGGCCGTAATCTGCAGTTCCGTGCTGGTGACGGTGGCGTTGGCGCGCTGGTAGTACTGCTTTTCGTTGTTGCCCCAGCCGCCCCCGCCGGTTTCGAATACCCAGTCCGGGCTGATGCTGCCGTTGAACTCGTCGGCCCACACGAGCTGGTAGGTTTGGGCCTGGGCGTGGGTGGGCGCGGCCAGGCACAGCAAGGCCGCAGCCCCTGCGCCCAGCAGGGAGGTAAACAGGTTTTTCATAAGGTGTTTTGGGTTGGGAATGGTTGGGTCGGGAACGGAGCGGCGGCGAGGCCGGGCGGCGGTAGCCGAGGCGGCGGAATCGGGAAAAATCCGCGGCTGCAGTACCCTAATGTTTATACTTCCTTCCCTAAAATGCAAGTCCTGACGGCGCGCACCCTGCCCCCAAAAAACGCCTTTGTACGCTTGTCAGCCCGGCTAGCGTACACGTAGCGCACACGCGGAACGGCCGCGCAACCGGCCCCCGAACCATAGCCAGCCGCCCCGGCGTGCGGATAAAAAACACGTGAAAAACGGCCTCGGACTGGCTACATTTTTCCTTGCCTGCCCCGCCGACCCGTCACTTGTGACGCTTCGGCCGCCACTTGCTATACTTGGTACCCCGGCGGAAACCCACGCCGCGCCAAACCAGCCGCACCCGGGGCGGTAGTGCTTGCGGCGGCCATTGCTTAAGCGGTTCGAAGTGCCGCCGCACCCTGTTTCGGAAGCTTTTCCCTGTTCTCCATGCTCGACCTCGTTATCGACGCCCGCCAAGCGGCCATCAGCCCCGGCTTCAACGTGCGCCGCATCTTGCCCTACCGGCTGCGCCGGATGCTGGGACCGTTCATCTTTATGGACCACGCCGGCCCGGTGCAGGTAGCGCCCGAGCAAGTGCACGACCTCGACGTGCTGCCCCACCCCCACATCGGCCTTTCCACGGTGAGCTACCTGTTCGGCGGGCAGGTCACGCACCGCGACAGTCTGGGCGTGGAGCAAATCATCCGGCCGGGCGAGGTAAACTGGATGACGGCCGGCCGCGGCATTGCGCACTCCGAGCGGTTTGAGGACCCGGCCACGCTGGCCGGCGGACAGCTGGAAATGATTCAGACCTGGGTGGCCCTGCCCGAAGCGGCCGAGGAAAGCGCCCCGAGCTTCGTGAACTACCAACCCCACGAGTTGCCCGTCTTCACCGATACCGGCGTGTGGATGCGCCTGATTGCCGGCGACGCCTACGGCCTCGGCAACGCGGTGCGCACGCACTCCCCGCTGTTTTACCTGCACGTGCTGCTGCAGCCCGGCGCCCGCTTCGGGCTGCCGCGCGGCTACCCCGAGCGCGGCGCCTACGTGGCCAAGGGCCTGGTGGAAGTCGGCGGGCACCGCTACGGCCCGGGGCAGCTGCTGGTCTTCACGCCTAGCATCGACCCAGTCATCGTGGCGCTGGAAGCCTCGACGCTGATGCTGCTGGGCGGCGAGCCGCTGGGGGAGCGGTTTATCTGGTGGAATTTCGTGTCCTCGCGCAAGGAGCGCATCGAGCAGGCCAAAGCCGACTGGCAGGCCGGCCGCATCGAGTTGCCGCCCAACGACAACGCCGAGTTTGTGCCCCTGCCCCAGGACCGTAGCCGGCCGGCGGGCTCGGGCGGCCCGGCGCCCGCCCCGCAGGCCCTGTCGTAAGGCCGGCCGCGGGCGGGTGAAATTTCTCGCGCGCCGGCCGCGTTGCAGCTTAAGGGGGCGCAGCGGCGCGTTATCTGCGCGGCGGCCCGCCCGTATAGAGTAGTATTCACTTCCACTTTTCCTGTCGTCATGGAACGCCCCACCCGCCCGCGCCGGATGCTGCCGCCGGCCAACTCGAAATACGTCATCATCGTGGTCTTGGTGGCCCTGGTGCTGATGTGGCTGCTGGAACGCTTCGGCGGCTGAGTGCCGCGCCGGCGCGCCGCGGGCCTTGCCGTTGAGCCCGCCGCGGCGCTCCTGCGTGGGGCGCCGCGGCGGGCTTTTTCGCATCTGCCGGGCCGGCCCGGCAACGCGCCGCGGCCGAACGCAGTATTTATCCGGACCCGGCCGCGCCGCCCGGCCCCTCGGCCGACGCGCCCGCGCTTCCCCGCATGATTCCGCAGTTTTTATTCGCCACCGGCATCGAAAACAGCAACCCGACCATTCAGAACGGCCGGGTGCGCATCGATGAAATGGCCAAGTGCCGCCACTACGAGTTCTGGCAGAAGGATTTCGACCTGGTTGAGGAGCTGGGTATTCACTTTCTGCGCTACGGCCCGCCCATTCACACCACCTGGCTGGGCCCGGGCAAGTACGACTGGAGCTTCGCCGACGAAACCTTCCACGACCTGGGCCGCCGCAACATTTCCCCCATCGTCGACCTCTGCCACTTCGGCGTGCCCGACTGGGTTGGCAACTTCCAGAACCCGGACTTCCCGCAGCTGTTTGCCGACTACGCCCGGGCGTTTGCCGAGCGGTTTCCCTGGGTGCAGCTCTACACCCCGGTCAACGAAATGTTCATCTGCGCGCAGTTTTCGGCCCTGTACGGCTGGTGGAACGAGCAGCTGACCACCGACCAGGGCTTCGTGACGGCGCTCAAGCACATCGTAAAGGCCAACGTGCTGGCCATGCACGTCATCGGCGACGTGCGGCCCGACGCGCTGTTTATCCAGAGCGAGTCGTCAGAGTACTTCCACGCCGAAAACCCGGCGGCCATCAAGCCCGCCGAGCTGATGAACGCCCGCCGCTTCCTCTCGCTGGACCTCAACTACGGCCGGCGCGTGGACTCGGAGATGTACGAGTACCTGCTCGACAACGGCATGACGCGCGAGGAGTACCACTTCTTCCTCAAGAATCACCGCCGCCACCAGTGCATCATGGGTAACGACTACTACAAAACCAACGAGCACCGCGTGCGCGCCGACGGGAGCACCACCGCCGCGGGCGAAGTCTTCGGCTACCACGTCATCACCCGCCAGTACCACGACCGGTACCGCCTGCCCGTGATGCACACCGAAACCAACCTTTGGCAGGGCCCCTGCGGCGACGAGGCCGTGAACTGGCTCTGGAAAGAATGGGCCAACGTGCTGCGCGTGCGCAACGACGGGGTGCCCATCGTGGGCTTCACCTGGTACTCGCTCACCGACCAGGTCGACTGGGACTCGGCCCTGCGCGAGGACCGCGGCATCGTCAACCCGCTGGGCCTCTACGACCTGGACCGCAACATCCGCCCCGTGGGCGAGGCCTACAAGCAGCTCATCCAGGACTGGTGCCAGGTGCTGCCCGCCCAGAGCGTGTGCCTGCAGATGCCCATCGTGATGCCGCACGAGGCCAATCAGCAATGGGCCCAGCACAAGCAGGACCAGGCCGAAGCCCAGCAGCACGACAAATCGACCGTGGCGGCCAATACTGCCTCCACCGAAGCGTAGGCTGGGCGTGGTTCTGCGCCCAGCACAGGTCAGCCTTCATGGCTTTTACAGAGAAATAAGCCTACTCTGTGCCCCCACGGCCAGCGGGGCCGTTGTAAGCACCTTGGTTCGGTTACGCCTCAGACCGGCCGCTTTCCGCGCATGTCACCACTTCACAACTTCACCATTTCACCTTTGCCCACAGATGCGTTTTCAGGATAAAGTTGCCATTGTTACCGGCGGTGCCAGCGGCATCGGGCTGGCCATTTCCAAGCGGTTGGCCTCGGAAGGCGCCCGCCTCGTACTCGTGGGGCGCAACGAAAAGCAGCTCGCGGATGGCGCCGAGCAGGTCAAGCAAGCCGGCGCGCCCGAGGTGTGGGGCAGCGTGTGCGACGTGTCGGTGGAGGCGCAGGTGGAAGCCACCGTGAAGGGCACGCTGGAGCGTTTCGGCCGGCTCGACATCATCGTGAACAACGCCGGCTTGATGCTCTTTAAAACCATTGAGGAGCTGACCGGCGACGACTGGCTGCGCGTGCTCAGCGTGGATTTGCTCGGGGCCTTCTACTTCATCAAGCAGGGCTTTTTGCGCATGAAGCCCGGCAGCACCATCGTCAACGTGTCGAGCATTCACGCCATCGAAACCTCTCCGCTGGTGGCGCCCTACGCGGCGGCCAAGGCGGGCGTGAACTCGCTCACGCGCACCGCCGCGCTGGAAGGCAAGCCCAAGGGCATCCGCGTCAACGTGGTCATGCCCGGCGCCATCGACACGCCCATGCTCTGGGACAACCCCAACGTGAAAAGCGGCGTGGAAACCATCGACAAGGCTGACGTGGGCCGCCCCGAGGACGTGGCCGCCACCGTGGCCTACCTCGCCTCCGACGACGCGGCCTTTGTGCAAGGCGCGGAAGTGCGCGTGGACGGCGGCCGGCTGGACCGGCTCTAGCCGGTCTGCCTGACTAGCCCGCATAGGAGTCGAGGTAGATACCCAGAATGCCACCTGCAGCGGGTGCACGCGCCGCAAACCGCAGGTCGACCGAGTCAAGGACCATCCTCAAGCCTTGCACCACCAACGCAGACCTAGCCGCCAACTGCCAGTGCGGTAAACCAGCAACAACCAGAAAAGCGCAGCCACCACGGCCCGGATGAACGGGCGGCGGGGCTGCGCTTTTCTGTTGGGGCGGCGCACGAGCCAGATTCTGGATTACGTCGACTTGCGGTTCAGCTGCGCCTCGGACCAGCGTTTTGGGTGCGCTGGGCTGGCCCCTGGTTCGGCATGAGTAGCTAGGAACTGCGCGAGGATGATGCGCAGCGCATTTCGGCCCCGCAGCGGCAGGCTGCCCGGAGAAGTCCGTTTCGCCGTGCTGTTCTTCGGCACGGTGTAATCGACAGACCGACACTAGACCCTGCGCCGCTGGGCCGGCTCTCTTCCGGGGCCTCCAACGCTCGGCTTGCCGAGAATCGGGCGCCGGGCGGTAACTTGCCCCGGGCCGCGGCCGCCGCACTTTCTTCGGCGCCGCCTCCGGGTCCGGGCGGTCCTGATTTAACGAACGACGACGATGCAGCGGGTTTCCCTGACCGAACTGGCCAAACAACTCAACCTCTCGCCCTCCACCGTGTCGCGCGCGTTGGCCGACCACAGCGAGGTGAGCGAGGCAACCAAAGTGCGGGTGCGCGAACTGGCCCGCGCGCTCAACTACCAACCCAACCAGCTGGCCGCCGCCCTGCGCCGGGGCCGCAGCAACACCTTGGGCGTGCTGGTGCCGCACATCACCGGCCACTTCTTCCCGCAGGTGGTCCACGGCATTGCCACCGAGGCCAGCCGGGCCGGCTTCACGGTGATGATCTGCCAATCCAACGAGGATGCGCAGCAGGAACGCAAGAACATCGAGCTGCTGCGCCACAACCAGGTAGAGGGCATCCTGGTGTCGCTGGCCAACACCACCCAGGACTTCAGCCACTTCGAGGAGCTGCGCCAGCAAGGCGTGCCGCTGGTGTTTTTCGACCGCGTGGTGGAAGACTTCCGCGGCACCAACGTTTCGGCCGTGGTGCTCGACGACCACGCCGGGGCCTACCAGGTTACTTCGCACCTCATCGAGCAGGGCTGCCGGCGGATTGCGCACTTCACCGGGCCGCTGCACATGAACATCCACAAAAACCGCCACCAAGGCTACCGCGACGCCCTGCAGGCCCACGGCCTGCCCCTCGACGAGCAGCTCATCGTGCACTGCGAACAGTCGCAGGCCGGGGGCACGGCGGCCATGCAGCAACTGCTGCGCGAGCTGCCGGCGCCGCCCGACGCCGTGTTTGCCTCCAACGACCTGGCGGCGGTGGGCGCCATGCGCGTGGCCAAAGCGGCCGGGCTGCGCGTGCCCCAGGACGTGGCCGTGGCCGGCTTCAGCAACGAAACTTTCACCACGCTCACCGAACCCAACCTGACTTCCGTGGACCAAGGCTGCGAAACCATGGGCATATCGGCCGTGCGCCTGCTGCAGCAAATGCTGCACACCACCGCCGAGCACCGCCAGCCGCAGCCCCGCAACGTGGTGCTCAAGCCCCAATTGCTGGTGCGCGAGTCGTCCTTGCGCAAGCCGCGCGAGTAGCCCGCGTCGGGTGCCACGCTCGCGCAGCGGAGCTCGAACCCGTGGCCGGCCGCAAATGCGCATGCCACACGGGCGGGCCCAAGCAGTGAAAGACCGAGCTGCTGGCGCCAGGATGTAGCAGCTATTGCGCCCATTAGCCGCCTCGTCGTTCCCTGCGCTTTTCCAACTTCGCCAGAGTAGGGCGCGGCCAACCCGAGCAGCTCGTTTGGCTCCTCGCCTGCCGCCCAGCCCGCGCCCTTGTCCACCTCATTCTGCCCAACACCAGAAAACCCGGCTACCTTCACCCGCAACTTCACCCGGCTCACCCGGGGGCTATGTCCCCCCTACGGCCGCCTACACTGCGCGGGCAGGGCCGGCTACCGTCACCCATGTACAAGGCACTCGTCAAACCAGCACTGTTTACCCTCGACGCCGAGCGCGCCCACCACTTTGTGTTCGACAACCTGCGGCGGGCGGCCCGCGTGCCGGGAACCAAAGCCCTGCTACGCAGCCTCTACGAGGTGCAGCACCCGAGCTTGGTCCGGGAGGTGTTCGGGCTCAAGTTCCCCAACCCGGTGGGTTTGGCGGCGGGGTTTGATAAGAACGCGGCCCTGACGGATGAGCTGGCGACGCTGGGCTTCGGGTTTGTGGAAATTGGCACGGTAACGCCCCGGCCCCAGGCCGGCAACCCGCAGCCGCGCTTGTTCCGCCTGCCGCAGGACGAGGCATTGGTCAACCGCATGGGCTTCAACAACGACGGCGCGGCGGCTGTGGCGGCGCGGCTGGCCAGGCGCCAGAACCGGCAGCTCATCATCGGCGGCAACATTGGCAAGAACAAAGACACGCCCAACGAACGGGCCGCCGAGGACTACGTGGCTTGTTTTGAGGCGCTGGCGGAGCAAGTCGACTACTTCGTGGTCAACGTGTCGTCGCCCAACACGCCCAACCTGCGCCAGCTGCAGGAGAAAGAGCCCCTGATAGACTTGCTGCAACGCGTGCAGGAACGCAACCTGAGCCGCGCCCAGCCGCGCCCCCTGCTGCTGAAAATAGCCCCGGATTTGACGGATTCGCAGCTGGACGACATTCTCGACATTGCCCGCGAAACCAAGCTCAGCGGGCTGGTTTCGACCAACACCACCATCAGCCGGGAGGGCTTGGTCACGGATGCCGGGCAGGTGGCCGCGTTGGGGGCGGGCGGCCTGAGCGGGCGGCCGCTCCGGGCGCGGGCCACCGAGGTCATCCGCTACCTGCACCAGCGCAGCCGGGGCGAGTTGCCGATTATCGGCGCCGGCGGCATTCACTCAGCAGCCGATGCGCAGGAAAAACTAGCCGCCGGCGCCTCGCTGGTACAGCTGTACACGGGCTTTATCTACGAAGGCCCGGCGCTGGTGAGTCGGATCAACAAGGCGCTGATTCGGGGGTAGCATGGTGCCGGCCAAAGACAAAACAGCCCGTAAGTACTAAGTGCTTCACGGGCTTGACGGCTTGCCGCTAGCGCGTGGCGGTCTGCCAATTAGGCGGAATAAAGAGCTGGTGTTAGCATGGTTTGTGCCGGCCAAGCACCAGTTAGCCCGCATGCCCGAACCGAACGGTTGAAAATTCGGCGCCCGAAAAAATTACTGTTACCGATGAAGTGCCGGGCGTAACAATGCCGTAGTTTTGCACCGTGCTTCAACCAAAAGACTCGTTGATGAAGCGCGGGGCCTTGCTCGGCAAGGAACCGCGAGAGGACCAAAAGGTCTTCGCCCCCGCCGGTTTTCCCGCTTTTGCCTCCGGCGTTTCCGTTGTTTTTTCTGGTTGTTGCCCCGCTGCCGTTTCGGATTTCGAAACGGTTTTTTTGTGCCCAATGGGTTCGGCGGCGGCGGCCCTGCGGCCTATTCGCAGCACCAACAGCGCGAAACGCAACTCGCCTCTGGGCACCGTCACCCTTGCTCCTACCCGCGGCAGCGCCCCCAGCGCCTCGGCCCGCCCCGGCCGCTCGTTGCGCCGTCGTGGGGAGCGGCAGAACAGCCTTCACACCGTCCGTTTTAGCTAGACGACCTCACTTTTCCTCGCCTTCGGTATGGCACGTAAAGACCTGCTCGACATTGCATCCCTTCACCGTGAGGAAATCGAGTTCCTGCTCGACCAATCCACGTCTTTCAAGCAGCTGTTCACCCAATCGGTGAAAAAAGTCCCCGCCCTCGAGGGCAAGTCCGTGCTCATGCTGTTCTACGAGCCCAGCACCCGCACGCACACGTCCTTTGAAGTCGCGGCCAAGCGCCTCTCCGCCGAGGTGACGAACTTCGACATCGCCCAGTCGTCCATCACCAAAGGCGAATCGGTGCGCGAAACGGTGGAAACGCTGCAGGCCATGCGCACCGACTACATCGTCGTGCGCCACGGGCGGTCGGGCCTGCCCGGCATGATTGCCCGCCTCACCAAGGCTTCGGTCATCAACGCCGGCGACGGGGCGCACGCGCACCCGACCCAGGCCCTGCTGGACGCCTTCACCATCAAGGAGAAATTCCCCAACCCGGTGGGCAAGAAAGTCCTCATCATCGGGGACATTCTCCACTCCCGCGTCGCACGCTCCACCAGCACCCTGCTGAAAAAGCTGGGCATCGACGTGGCCTACCTCGGCCCGGGCTCCTTGGTGCCCAAGTACGGCCCGGAAAACATCCGCCGCTTCACCAACTACGAGGAGGCCATGGCCTGGGCACCCGACTTCGTGTACCTGCTGCGCGTGCAGATGGAACGCCAGGACGTGCAGTTTTTCCCCAGCCTGCGCGAATACCACCGCCTCTACGGCATCACCAACACGCGCCTGGAGGAAATCCGCCAGCGCGGCCTCTACCTCATGCACCCCGGCCCCGTCAACCGGGGCGTCGAGCTGTGCGACGCCGTGATGGACTACGAGCGCAGCCTGATCAACAACCAGGTCGAAAACGGCATTGCCGTGCGCATGGCCGTGCTCGACTGGCTCACGCCGGGCGGGGAAGCGCCGAAGTCGGAGCCGACGTTTGAGCGGTCGTTTGCCCCGCTTCCGCACCTGACGGCCTAGCCCTCGGCCCCGGCCGTGCACGCCGCAAGCGGCGGCTTCCGCCCTTTATTTGTCCCTCTGATAGCCCGGACCTCCCACCCTCTCTTGCCCGTTTACCGCAATCAACCCTCCATGCTTCTTCTTCAAAACGCCCGCATCGCCTCCGAACATTCACCTGCACTTCTCGAGGGCGACGTCCTGATTGTCGAAGGAAAAATCCGGGAAATCGGCCCCAACCTCGCCGTTCCCGAAGGCGCCCGCGTCATCGACGCGCGCGGCCGGCTGCTCATGCCGGCCATGTTCGATGCCCACGTGCATTTCCGCGCCCCGGGCTTTGAAAACAAGGAAACCATCACCACCGGCAGCGAAGCGGCCATCAACGGCGGCGTCACCGGCGTGGTGATGATGCCCAACACCCGCCCGGCCATCGACTCGGCGGCGGTGGTGTCGACGGTGCTGGAAAGCGCCCAGCGCAAGGCCCGCATTCCGGTGTACACCTCCGGCTGCGTCACCAAGAACCGCGAGGGCAAGGAGCTGGCCGAAATCGACGGCATGCGCATGCTCGGGGTGAAAATGCTCACCGACGACGGCGACACCACCAACGACCCGGCGGTGCTGCTGCGGGCCATGCAGTACGCCACCGAGTTCGGGATGTTCTTTGCCAGCCACTGCGAAGTGCCGGAGCTGGCCGGGCCGCGCGCCCTCAACGAAGGCGTGATGAGCTACCGGCTCGGCATCAAAGGCTCGCCGGCCTGCGCGGAGGAAATCATCATCGACCGCGACATTCGCCTGGCCCGGGCGGCGGGCGCGCACATTCACATCCAGCACGTGTCCAGCAAGATGGGCATGGAAACCATCCGCTGGTGGAAATCCCGCGGTGACGTGAAGGTGACGGCGGAAGTGGCCCCGCACCACCTGCTCTTCACCGACGAGCACATCGGCGACTACGACACGAACTACAAGATGAACCCGCCGCTGCGCACGCAGGCCGACTGCGACGCGCTGCTTGAGGGGCTCAAAGAAGGCGTGTTCGACCTCATTGCCACCGACCACGCCCCCCACACGCCGTTCGAAAAAGCCCAGGACTTCATCAGCGCGCCCAACGGCATCACCGGCCTGGAAACGGCCCTGGTGTCGCTCTACCACTACTTCGTGCGGCCCGAGAAATTCGGCTGGGACCTGGTGGTGAAGCGCTATTCGGCCGAGCCCCGCCGCCTGATGGGCCTGCCGGTGCCCACCATCGAAGTCGGCCAGCAAGCCGAGTGCCTGCTGTTCGATACCGAAGCGGAAACGACTTTCACGAAGGAATTTATGAAGTCCAAATCCCAGAACACGCCCTTTATCAACCAGACGTTGAAAGGCCGGGTAGACCTGGTGATTTTGGGCACGGAAATCCTGCTGGAGCGCTAACATATAGTTGCGCTGGGAGCTGTATTGTTCAGGCTCCTTCTGCGCTTGCGGGCCGCCGCTAGTGCTGCCGCATTAGTTTTGCGGCATCGGCCAAGGGCATTCCAGCGGAATGTCCGTTTCATCAGAGGGCAATGCCCAGCCCCGTTTACCAGGCTCACCATGAGTACCCCTTCCTTACCCAACGCCTCATCCCCGGATAAACCCCTGGTCGGCGTGGTCATGGGTTCCAGCAGCGACTGGGACACCATGCAGTATGCCGTGCAGATTCTCACCGACTTTGGCGTAGCCCACGAAGCGCGCGTAGTATCGGCCCACCGCATGCCCGACGACTTGTTTGCCTACGCCGAACAAGCCGGCCCGCGCGGCTTGCAAGCCATTATTGCCGGCGCGGGCGGTGCCGCCCACTTGCCGGGCATGATGGCCGCCAAAACGACGGTGCCCGTGCTGGGCGTGCCGGTGGCCAGCCGCCATTTGCAGGGCGTGGATTCGCTGCACAGCATCGTGCAAATGCCCAAGGGGGTGCCGGTGGCCACGTTTGCTATTGGCAACGCCGGCGCGGCCAATGCCGCGCTGTTTGCCGTCAGCCTGCTGGCCCTGCACGACGCGGACCTAGCGGCCAAGCTGCTGGTGTTTCGCGCCGAACAGACCGAAGCCGCCCGCGCCATGAAGCTGCCGGTATGAACGACCACCTTCACGTTGCATCCATGAGCCCGATTTACCCCGGTAGTGTGGACGCTGCGGGCCAGCGGGCCACCCTGGGGGTGCTGGGCGGCGGCCAGCTGGGCCGGATGTTTGTGCACGCCGCCCAGCGCCTGGGCTACTTCACCGCCGTGCTGGACCCGGACGCGCAAAGCCCGGCCGGGCTGGTGAGTCACCACCACATCCGGACCGGCTACGACGACCCGGCCGGGCTGGCGCAACTGGCCCAGTTGTGCCAGGCCATTACCACCGAGTTTGAGAACGTGCCGGCCCAGGCCCTGCAGACGCTGGCGCAGACCCGCCCCGTGGCGCCGGGTGCGGCCGTGGTGGGCATTGCCCAAAACCGCATCGAGGAAAAAGCCCACTTTGCGGCCTGCGCGGCCGTGTCGGGGGTGAGCTGCGGGCCCTACGCGGTGATTGAAACGCCGGCTCAGCTGCAGGCCGCGCAGACCGACCGGACGGATTTGCTGCCCGGCATCCTGAAAACCGCGCGCCTGGGCTACGATGGCAAAGGCCAGATTCGCGTCAAAACCGCCGCCGAACTGGCCACCGCCTGGACGGAGCTAGGCGGTGTCGCCTGCGTGCTGGAAAAGATGCTGCCGCTCACCGCCGAGTGTTCGGTGCTGGTGGCGCGTGGTTGGGACGGGCAGGTGGTCAGTTTCGCCCCGCAGCGCAACGTACACGTGGATGGCATTCTGGCCGTGACCCACGCCTACGAAGGCAATCTGCCGCCTGCCCTGGCCGACAGGGCCCGCGAGGCGGCCGTTTCCATCGCGCAGCATCTGAGCTACGTCGGGGTGCTGTGCGTTGAGTTCTTCGTGGTGGACGACGGCAGTGAGCACGGCGGCTTGGTGGTCAACGAAATGGCCCCGCGCCCGCACAACAGCGGCCACTACACCCTGGACGCCTGCGACGCGTCGCAGTTTGACCTGCAGGTCCACGCCATGGCAGGCTTGCCCCTGCCCCAGCCGCGGCAGCACTCCCCGGCCATCATGCTCAACCTGCTGGGCGAGGTGTGGTTCGATGCCGGCGGCCAACGGCGGGCCCCGGACTGGCACGCCGTGCTAAGCCTGGCGGGCACGCACCTGCACCTGTACGGCAAGGAACACGCGCGCGCAGGCCGCAAGATGGGCCACCTGACCGTCACCGGCCCGGACGTGGCCAGCGTCAAGACTGTGGCGCGCCGCGCCGCCGGTCTGCTCGGCTTGCCGGGCCTGGAGGCCATTTAGAAACCATGTGAAGGAGTGGGACGGTGCGTCACCCTCGACGACCGTCCCTTCATTCTTTTTCATTGCGGCCGCGCTGCTCGCCATGGTTGAATTTTGACTTGGCGCGCTTCCAAAGTATGCGCGCTGAGCGGGCGGATGGGGTGCAGGACCGTACCGGCGCATTGAGCACCACGCGCAACCGAACACCGGCGTAGGCAACGGGCTTGTGACTACATCCTAACTGCCAAAGTGCCGGTTAGGGCTGCAGGCTCGCTACGCCACGGCTCATTACCCAGCCTTCTTCCCCGTTTGTCCGCTGCACCTTCACCCATTCCGCATAGGAGGCTTGTAGGCGCACCGTCTCTCCCTCCTGCAGGGTGAATAGTTGCCGCGCCGCGGGCCCGGGCCCGATCCGGCCGGCCACGCGGGCATCGACTACCACGGCCGGCGCCCGGTGGAGCAGCATCGTCGCTCCGAGTGCCAGTAGCGCTGCGCAGGTCAGCAGCCCGTACCGGCTCCATTGCAGCAGCCGGGCCCGGCGGGGGGCAGCTAGGCTGAGGGCCGCCAGTAGCAGCGCACCGGTTCCCACCAGCCCGAACAGCCCGAGTTGCCCGGCCACATCGGCTGCCCGGGCGCGCTGGTAGCTGACTGGGATAGGCAGCAGGCCCCGCCGAAGCAGGGCCTGCTGCACCAGGTTTCGGTTTTGCACGAGCTGCGCGTCCCAGGGGGCTAGTTGCAGGGCTTTTTCGGCGTGGTACCAGGCCCAGCCCAGCTGGCCGAGCCGGTAGCGGGCAATGCCGGCGTTGCAGTGCAGCTCCGCCCGCTCCACCCCGCGCCGGCGCAGCTGTTCGTACGCCCGTACGGCGCCGGCGTACTCGCGCCGCGCCAGCAAGGCGTTGCCGTGCTCGAAGTCCCGCGCCACCTCGGCAGCGCGGGGCCCACCGGCCAGAGCCACCAGGCTAACGAGCAGTAGCCAGCCGCTGGTCAGGAGCTTGATCATGGAGGTAGGTATCTAGTTGGTGGATCAGGCCGGCCAGCTTCGTTTGCTGCTGCGGCCACGCGCACTGCTCGGCGCCGGCGCCGGCAAACCGGAGCTTGTAATGCCGCTGCAGTTCGTGCAGAGTTTGCGCCCGCACCGGTGCCGGCAGGGCCTGCACCGCGGGGTGAGTGGCAAAATCGATGAGCGTGAAGGCGGACCGGGGCCAGGCTAGCTTGCGGCACAGGTAGGTAATCAGGATTTCGTCTGCCGCCAGGCAGCGCGCCTCGGCAGCGGATACATCGGGGCGCGCGGCCACACGCCGCAGGGCCCACAGCGCCCGGTACCGGGCCACCTTGCCACGCCCGGGCAGGGTGTGCGGCGGCAGCTGCCGGTAATAGTGGAGGCCGGCGCCCAGCCCTAGCAACAGCCCCGTCAGCCCCAGCAGCAGGTAAAAGCGGCCGGAGCCGTAGAACCGGTAGTAGTCGTGGGCCTGGTACAAGCTGGCCTGCACGAACAGCCGGGGCTGGGCGGCCCGGCGTTTGGCTGAAACCCGCGCTGGCGCCGGGGCCGGCGGCCCCGACGTAACCCGCCACGTGTAGGCGGGCGCCACGTATAGGCGGTACTGGCCCGCAGCCGGGTCGAAATAGCCGATGCGCAGCCCCGCCACGGTGTAGGTGCCGCGGTACTTGGCGTACAGCTCGCCGGTATACGTGTATTCCGCCCGCAGGCCCGCCTCCGTCAAGCGCTGCCCGCGCTGCTCCGCCCCGCCGAACAGCTCTACGTGGGCGGGCAAGGCGGGTGCGGGCAGCGCAAACAGCTGCAGACTGCCCGTACCCCGAATTTTCAGCTGCAGGGCCAGGCGGCGGCCGTCGGATACGGCCGGCCCAAACCGGGGCTCAAACTGAAACTGCCCCACGGCCCGGGCAAACGGAATGGAATCGGGTACCGGAGGCAGGGCCAGCACCGGCAGCGTCTGGGCCGGGGAGCGGAGCGTGCGGGTGAGAATGCGCGGCTCCCCGAAAAAGTCCTCGGGGTCGGGTGGCGCGCTGATTTTGTAGCGCAGCGTGACGACGGGTAGGGGCAGCGGACCGGCCACCTGGGGCGTCACGGCGTATTTGCCGAGCTGGCGCACCCGGTATGTGGCCCCCTGCCACCGCTCGGTGGTTTCCACCTCGGAGCGCGGATAAGCCTCCACCAAGCAATTGGGAAAGGTTACTTCCAGCTCGTTTTCCGGGTCAATCAGCGCCGTGCGGTAGTAGAGCAAGTAACGAATGACGATGGTCTGGCCGGCGTACACGCGCTGGGGGCTGACCTGCGGCCGGATGAAAAACGCGGCGGCCGAGTCCGGCGCAGCGGCCACGCAGGCGGACGCGGCGGTTACTAGCAGAAGCAAGCCGCTCAGCAGCGCGCGCCTTACCAGCCACCCGAAATTCATCATTGCCCGAACACTAGCTCTTGGTATCATAGCCCGACCGCTCAATAAGCTTTTTCATCCGACACGGCCCGCACCTCGCGCTGCTTTTTGGCCAGGGTTTTCGCCCTGACGGCACTTTCGTTATCCGCCACCATGCCCAGCAGGCCGCGCATCTGCTCATGCGACAGCGCCATTTCCTCGCTGGCCCCGTCCTGCCCGGTCGTTTGCGGGGATTTGCTGGAGGCGTTCTGCTCTGGCTCGGCCCGCCGACGGTCAGCCGAGGGGGCCTGGGGCGGCGGGGTGGGCCGAGCGGCCGCGGCGGCCTGGTGGTGTACCAGCAGAAAATCCTGGCGGATGCGGGCATCGGTGCGGGCGCTGAGAAGCGCCTGCCGGTACGCGGCTTCGCTGCGCTGCAAATCGTGGAGCTGGTAGTAGGCGTTGCCCAAGTTGGCCCACACCTGCGGCCGTTGCGCCGCGGGGCCGGTGGCCAGCAGCTGCCGGTACAGCCGGATGGCCTCGGCGTAGCGGCCCTGCTGGTACAGGGCGTTAGCCAGGTTGAAGCTGATGGCCGGGCTGCCCGGCGCGGCGCGCAGGGCGGCGCGGTAGGCCACCTCGGCGTCGCCGGGGGCCTCGGCATAATAGGCGCGCTGGCCGCGCCCGAACTGCAGCCAGTACTGCCCGGCCCGCAGCAGCGGCCGCGCCCCGAGTAGCAGCGCCACAGCTAGTCCGGCTGCCAGGGCGCTGGTGTTAATCAGGCTGCGCATACGGGCGAGCATAGAGGATGGAAGGCAGGGCCAGCTCCACGAGCAGCAGCACCAGCGCTACCAGCAGGCATACCCGAAACTGCGGCTGGCCCGCGGCCAACCGCCGGGCGCCGGCCGGTGGGGGCAGTTGCTGCGCCGCCTGCACGAAGCGGGTAGCCACCACTTCGTAATCATCCAGCTGCTGGTAGCCGGCGGGCTGCTCGTGCACGAGGCGGCGCAGCCGGGCCGCGTCCAGCGCGGAACGAATGGGTTGCCCCTGCGGGTCGAGCTTGGGGCGCAGGCGCGCGCTGCCCGGCACCCCTTCCCAGACGGGCCCGCCCTGCGCCGTGCCCACCCCAATAGCAAAGACGTGAATGCCCGCCCGGAGCAGCGAATCCGCCACCTGCTGGTCGCGCCGGGCGTGGCTTTCCCCGTCGGAGAGGATGCACACGACGCGGTTGCCGGGCGGGTCGGGGCTGAAGACCAGCGCGGCCAGCGTCAGCGCTTCGGCCAGGGAAGAGCCCTGCCGGGAAAGCAGCGCCGGCGTGATGCTGCTGCAGGCTTGCCCCACGGTGGCGTAGTCGGTGGTCAGGGGCAGGTAACGCTGGGCGTTGCCGGCAAATACCACCACGCCCACCTGCTCGCTGCGCAGCTGCCGCACGATGCTGCCCAGCGTCAAGCGGGCCTGCGTCAGCCGGTCGGGCACCACGTCCCGGGTCAGCATGCTATTCGACACGTCGACCACCAGCACCAGCTGCGTGGCGCGGCGCACCCAGCCGCCCCGTCCCGCCCCCAGCGGATTGGCCAAGGCCAGCACCAAAGCCAGCACGACCAGCAGCGGCAGGGCCCAGCGGGCGTACGTCAGCCACCGCCGCCCGGGGGCCGGGGGCCAGGCGGTCCGGGCGGTGTAGTAGCGGCTCAGGGCGTAGGCCGCCAGCAGCAGCGGCAGCAGCCCGGCGTAGCGCAGGTAGTGGGGCGCTTCAAACGTCATCATCACGACAGGGAGCGAAACAGGGTGAGCCGCAGCGCTTCGGCGCCGAGGAAGAAGCCCAGCGCCGCCCACACAAACCAGCGGTAGTGGTGCTGGTACTGCAAACGGCTGCGGTAGCCGGTGGGCGCCTGCTCCAGGGCACTGATGGCGGCGTAAATCTGCCCGAGCGCGGCCGCGTCGGTGGCCCGAAAAAACCGCCCGCCGGTGCCCTCGGCCACGCGCCGCAGCGCCGGCTCGTCGAGGCTTACGCGCACGTAGTGGTAGATTTTCTCGCCGGCTAGGGTGTAGCGCGGCATGGGCGCCAGGCCCGTGCTGCCGATGCCGATGGTGTACACCCGGATGCCGTGTTGCCGGGCCAGCCGGGCCGCCGTGGCCGGCGCCACGAATCCGGCGTTGTTTTCTCCGTCGGTGAGCAGGATGACCACCTTGCTTTTGCCCTTGCTCAGGCGCAGGGCATTCACTGCCGACGCCAGCCCCAGCCCAATGGCCGTGCCGTCGGCCAAAACCGGCTCGTTGAGCTGGTTGAGCTTGGTTTGCAGAAAGGCGTAGTCCTGGGTGAGCGGACACCAGTTCAGGCTTTCCCCGGCGTACACCACCAAGCCCACCCGGTCCCCGTCGCGCCCGGCCACGAAGCGGGAAATAACGGTTTTGATGCCCTCCAGCCGGTTGGGCTTGATGTCTTCGATGAGCATGCTGGCTGAAATGTCCAGCGCCAGCACGATGTCGATGCCGGTGGCGGGCAGCGGCTGCCGCCGCACCACGGCCGTCCGGAAGTCGGCTAGGGCCAGGATGAGGGCGGCCAGGGCCAGCAGCCGCAGGGCAAACAGCACGTCCGGCGGCGTCAGCCGCTGCCGGCGCGCTTGTAGGCGCTCGGGCAGCGCGGCCAGCAGAAACGCCGGCTGCCGGTGGCGCCAGTAGCGCAGGTGCAGCCCCAGCAGCAGCGGCAGCGCGGCCAGCAGTAGCAGCCACCCGGGCTCGTGAAATGCGGCGTGTGGCATCATGACTGGGGCTGTTGTAGTAGAACGTGGGAATCATCCGGCAACTCCGCCACCGCCTGCCGGACGCTGGCCACCAGTTGCCGTTGCGCCGCCGCATCGGGGCGTAGGGGCGCGAAACGTACCTGGCTCAGGGCACCGAGCGCCGCGCTCAGCCGGGCGTGTTCGGCCACCGGTGCCCCGGTCCCCAAATGGGCGCGCAGCAGGTCGGTGAGTTGCTCGGCCACGGGCTCGTCCAGCGCCTGCCCGGCGGCCAGGCGCTGCTCCAGCCGCGTGAGCTGCGCCAGCAGCTGCCGGTGCCGCGTAGCCGCGGGCCGCGACCGGTAATACCGCCCCAGCACGAACCCGCCTGCCACCAGCAAGGCCCCCACGGCCACCCAGCCCCAGGGCCCGGCGGCCAGGCTTTGCCCGACGGTCGGGCCGGGCCGGAGAGGATGCAGGGCGGTGCGCAGCGGCTCGGCGGCATACTGTACGTCGATAAGTGGCGCGTAGAGGGTATCGGGGCCGACGGCGCCGCTGAGCACCACCGGCAGCGGCCCTAGCCGGTGCCGGCCGGCCTCCACCAGCGTAAACACCACAGCGTGCTGCCCCGTGGCAGCCCCCGGCCCGGCCTGCAGCAGCACCACGCCAGGCAGCCGGGCCAGGTGCTGGTCGAGCACCTGCCACTGCACCTGCCCGGGGTGGCTCAGCCAAAACGTGGCCGTGACGGGCTGGCCCACCCGGCCCGGCCGCGGCGCCAGCTGCACGTGCACGGGCCCGGCCGCTTCGGCCCCGGAACCGGCGGCGGCCAGCAGCACTGCCCCCGCGAAGGCGACCAGACGGCTCATGGGCGCAGCTGCAAAAAGCGGATGAGGTCGGGCAGGTAGTCGCCGGCGGCATCGAGGCTCACGCGGCGGGCGCCCGACTGGGCAAATGCGGCCTGAAAGCGGGCTTCCAGCTGCGCGTGCTCTTGCTGGCAGCCGGCCCGAAACGCGGCGCCCGAGGTGTTGACCCAGCGGCTCCGGCCGCTTTCGGTGTCCTGCAGCTGCAGCCAGCCCACGGCGGGCACCGCGTGCTGCCGCTCGTCGGTCAGGCGGATGGCCACCAGTTCGTGCTGCTGGGCCAGCAGGCGCAGGGCCGGGGCGTAGTCGGGGGTCAGAAAGTCGGAAATCAGGAAAACCAGGGCGTTTTTGCCGTGGCTGTTCACCAGATACGACAGTGCCCCGGCCATATCGGTAGCCCGGCTGATGGGCCGCAGCGCCACCAGCTCCTGGGCAATGCGCCAGAAGTGCACGCTGCCCCGCCCCGGCGGAATCAGCCGTTCGATTTTGTCGCTGAAGCACAGCACCCCTACCCTATCCTGGTTGTCGAGGCCGCTGCTGGCCAGCGTGGCGGCCACTACCAGGGCGGCGTGGTAGCGGCTGCGCCCGGCGCTGGTGTGCGTCACCGAGCGGCTCACGTCCACCAGCAGCCAGATCAGCCGCTCCCGCTCCTGCGCGTACGTCTTCACATAGGCGTCGCGGTAGCGGGCCGTCACGTTCCAGTCGATGTCCTTCACGTTGTCGCCGGCCTCGTACTTGCGCAAGTGGTCCAGCTGCCACCCAGCGCCCTTGCTGGCGCTCTGAAACAGCCCGGCCAGCTGTTGCTGGGTCAGCGTCTGGCTCAGCACCTGGGCGCGGCGGACGGCTTGGATGAGTTCCTGCAGTTCCATGGGTGGAGAAAAAATCGGGGCCGCCGGCCGGGGTCAGGGCATGGGAATGGTGGCCAAGATGGTGGCCAGCAGGGCGTCGGCCGTCATGCTTTCGGCGCGGGCCGCGTAGGTCAGCCCAATGCGGTGGCGCAGCACGTCGAAGTACACCCGGCGCACATCCTCGGGCAGCACGAAGGAGCGCTTCTGCAAAAAGGCCTGAGCCCGGGCCGCCAGGGCCAGGTTGATGCTGCCCCGCGGCGAGGAGCCGAACCGAATCAGGGGCTGGAGCTGGGCCAAGCCGTACTGCTGCGGGTAGCGGGTGCAAAACACCAGATCCAGGATGTAGCTTTCCACTTTCTCGTCCACGTACACGCGCCGCACCAGTTCCTGGGCCCGCAGCACCTCGGCCAGCGGCAGCGCGGGCAGTCGGTCTTGGGGGCGGGGCTCCAGGTGGTGGCGCACGATGGTGCGCTCCTCCTCCAGCGAGGGATACGAAATCAGCACCTTGAGCATAAACCGGTCGAGCTGGGCTTCCGGCAGCTCGTAGGTGCCGCCCTGCTCGATGGGGTTTTGGGTGGCCAGCACCAGGAAGGGCGACTCCAGCGCGTAACTGCTGCCCCCGATGCTAACCTGCTGTTCCTGCATCACTTCCAGCAGGGCGCTCTGCACTTTTTCGGGCGCCCGGTTGATTTCGTCGGCCAGCACCAGGTTGGCGAAGACCGGCCCCTTTTTCACACTGAACTCGTTGGTGTGCAGGTTGAAAATCATCGTGCCCAGGATGTCGGCCGGCAGCAGGTCGGGCGTAAACTGGATACGGGCAAACTCAGCCCCAACGGCCTGCGACAGAGCCTTGACGGCCAGCGTTTTGGCCAGCCCCGGCACGCCCTCCAGCAGAATGTGCCCGTTGCCCAACAGCCCCACCAGCAGTTTCTCCAGCAAATCCTCTTGGCCGACGATGGTTTGGCGCAGACAGGCCCGCAGGTCGTCCACGAAGGAGCCCGCCTGCTCGATGTCCCGCTCCAGCTCGTGCCACACCCGCGTTTCCAATACCTGTTCCATCCGATAGTTGTCGTTTATCCGCTTGTGCTTCCCGGAGCCCGCGGCTGCCGCGCCCGGTCCGGGCCTTGCTAGTTCGGGGCGAAGGCGTAGTTCTTTTTCAGCTGCGTGTACTGCGTGCGGTAGTTCTTGATCTTGTTGAATTCCATCAAAAAGGCATCTTCCTGGGTTTCCACGTCCTCCTTGCGCAGCCGCAGCCGCTGCAGCTGGTAGGCCTTTTCGAATTGCTGCAGGGCTTTGTCGTACTGTTTGTCGCGGGCGTAGGCGCAGCCCAAGCCGAACACGGCCTGCGGGTTGTCGGGCCGGTGGCTCAGCACCTGGTTGAAGTGCCCGATGGCGTCCGCGTTGTTGTTCAGGTACAGATCGAGCACGCCGTAATTCAGGTAGAACAGGCTGTCGAGGCCCTCGGTGGCCCGGGCGCACACCCGGAAGTCCTTGGCGGCGGCGGTGTAGTTCTTGTTGCGCATATAGCTCAGGCCCCGCAGATAGTACGTTTCGCGGGCTGCGCGGCCGCTGTCCGCCTTCAGGGCCGCGCTGAAGTTGCCGATGGCCTGCTCGTAGTTCTTGCTGTTGAGCAATACCTTTCCGTTGGCGTGGTAGTACTTGAAGAGCGGGGCGAGCTTGATGGCCTGCTCGTAGCTGCGAATGGCCTTGGGCGCGTCATTTTGGGCGGCGCTGGTCAGGCCCAGCCAGTACAGCGCTTCCGCGTTCTTCTTGTTGCTTTGCAGGGCCTTATCGGCCGTCATGCTAGCGTTGACGTACTGCTTCTGCTGGTAGTAAGACTGGCTCAGCAGCTGGTAGGCCAGCGACAAATCCTGGGTACTGCTCGCCACCAGCGCCTCTTGGTTTTTCTTCTTAGCCGTCTCGATGACCTGTTCCAGCACTTTCGCCGCCAGCGACAAATCCTTGCTGGCTTCGGCGTACTGGGCCATTTCCACCTTGGTGGAGCCGCGCTCCAGCAGCGCCTTTACGTTGCTCGCATCCGATTCCAGGGCCGCCGTGTAGCTGCTCAGCGCCAGCGGGTACTGCCCCGTCTGCTGGTAGATTTCCCCGCGGCGCAGGTGCGCCGCCGAGTACTTCGGATTGCAGTCGAGCGCCTTCTGGTACCGCTCCAGCGCCTGCTCGTATGCCCCCGCGGCCGGCGCCTGGGCCAATTTGATTTCGCCTTTGCCGTACCAAGCCAGTTGATTGCAGCGCCGGATGGAAATAGCGCAGTCGTACGCGCTGTCGGCCTTGGCCAGCTGCTTGGCCGCGAAAAGCTTAAGCGCCTGGTCAACGTACTCCTTGCTGGCATTTTCGACCTCCAGCAGCTGAGCGGGCGTGATGCCAATGGCCTCGGCCATGGCGAAGTCCACGCCGGCGTTGGTTACGTCTTTGAGCGCCAGGTAGCACTTGCCCCGCATGTAGTAGGCCGCGCTGTTCTTGGCGTCCTGCTTTGCCACCGTGTTGAAGGTGTTCAGCGCATCGGCGTAGCGTTTGAGGCGGTAGAGCACCGTCCCCATTTCCATGCGCGCCGCTCCGGCGTCGGGCAGCAGGGTAATGGCCTGCTGGTAATAGCTGAGCGCCCGGTCGTGGTTGTCCAGCCCGTTGGCCACATCCGACAAATCCCGCCACCGGGCCATGGCCAGCAGGTAACTGGGCTTTTCGGGGGCCGAGTCCAGCGTGTTGTTGGCCACCACTTCGTAGTCGGTAATGGCCCGCGCGTAGTCCCGCTTGTGCGTGGCGTAAAAGCTCGCCCGGGCCAGCCGTGCATCCACGTAGTTGGGAAAGGCCACAATAGCCTTGTTATAAAATTCCAGCGCGTGGTCGAGCGACCATGAGCCCGTCATTCTTTTTTCGGCCGCCAGCTGATTGGCCCTCCCTTTATAATAATAAAGCTCGGGAAAGCTTTTTTCGTCTTTTTTATTCTTTTTCAAAATATTATCACAGGCCTCAATCACTGCCGCATAATTACCGGCCTCTAATCGATTTTTGGGCAGTTCGATTTCCTCTAGCTTTTTAGAAATAGTGGTAATTTCTGCATCAATCCCGGTGTGCGCCTCCGGCCTAATCGTCAGCGCTTCTTTGTAGTACTGCAGGGCGTCGCTGTAGCGCCGCTCGTTGCGGGCCTGGTCCGCCTGCGACTTCAGCGTTTCAAAGTTGTGCCCCGACACCAATCGTTTGGTATCCAGTATTTTTTTATCAAGCGCCGGCGTCAGCGGCTTCAGCTCCTTGGCTTTGCCGTAGAACTCCAAGGCCTCTTGGTATTGCTTGTTGAGACGGTACTTGTTGGCCTCCACCAAGTACTCGTCGAAGGCTTCCTGCTTCTGCCGTTCCTCCAGTTGTCGGGCCAGTTGAAATTCCTGCTGCTCCCGCTCAAAGTCTTCCCGGCTCACCAGGCTTTCTGCTTCCGAAGAGTTACTGGCAGACAGTATTTGCACGTTATTTTCCGTCGACTCAATGGGCGCGGCCGGGTCGTAGTAGCTAATGCCGATAATAAAGGCCTTCCAGCTGCTGCTCACACTCAGGAACCGCACCAGCGCCACGCGCTGCCTGACCGGATAAGGTTTGCCGCTTAGCTTGTGTACACCACCAAATTTCTGATCAAACTTTACTTTTGCATAGAAATAATCCTTCTTCTTGATATTAGAAACCACGACATTATCAATCGATATATTATAATCCGCAGTTTTCTCGTATTGCAGATCGAAATTATTTAAGTATTTCCGAATCGGCGTATCACTAGCATTAACCGGGCTCTGCTGCGGGTCGAGGTCGTCCTCGATTATAGCTTCTCCGTCAAGAAACAATTGAAACTTTGAGGCTTTATAACTATTCTGAATATATCCTTCCAGCTCACTTGGCACGTTATCGTTGAATGCCACCGTGTTCAGTAAATCCCGGTACTCGCCCACAATTGTTTTGGCCTGGTAAGTCATTTCCTTGGCATCACGCAAGGAAATCTTCTCCTGCGCAAAACCAGGTTGCGCCGGCCAAGCCCAAAGTGCCACCAGGGCAATGAACAGTCCGCGAGCTGTTGCCGTACTGGCTATTGATAACGTAAACCCAAACATGGCCAATGACTTAAGAAGGTATTTTGACGAGTTTACTTATTAGCCAACCCGAGTTCTGCGACTGTCGGTTAAACTGCTTGATTTCAATACGCCAGCCTTTTATTTGCAAAAAGCTATACGTAGTTGATGTTGCCTGAATAATTTTTAATTTATTACGCAAACAAGCATCAATGAACAAGTTTAAATTGCGGCTACGACCAGCAGAAGCAATTACAAAATTGCCGATATTTTCAGGTTTCTGGGTAGCCAAATCCAGATTCATAAACCCGATAGCGTGACTCATCGGATTCAACGACGTCAATGAGTCAACTGGCTGCGGGCATTCCATAATACCATTCTGAGCTGCAACAGCCATAGTTTGCCGCATATTACTGTCAGCATACTTTACATCTACAATCACCCATTTGGCGCTGCCATCGGCGTATGCCTTCCGTTGCATAATCAGCATGGCCGAATAAGGCTTCCCGCAGTAACTGATTCGACAGTTGACCCGCGCAAACCAATTGCCGGAATTAAAATCCAGGTATTGGGGGTTGTCAACGCTGGACACTTGCTTGATAAAGGAATTTATGTCCCCAAAATTCCAATTGCTGCTCTTCGTATTAAAAAGACTTTTTATCATCTTTTCCCTACTTAGAGAAGAGGATGGATATTTTTTCTTTAAGTATTCGTTGATGAAAGCCGACTCCTCGTTGTTGAATCGTTCAATAAATTCATCAACTTGTTTTACTTCCCAAGCAAAATACACTTCGTATTCCTTCTCGTAGCTCTGCGCTGACAGCAACATCGGCACGAGCGTGAGCAACAGCAAAAGAGTGGCTTTGAGCTTCATAAGAGTATTTCGCTGTGGGTGTTGAGCGCATTAAGAACCTTATCCCATTAGGCAATTCCTTCGTTTACCAGCCTACCGAATAGGTGTGCCTGTCAGTCACGCCAAGTGTAGTATGTGCAGAAGCCCACTAGGGACTTAGCAAACCTGACGTTTGCTAGTTACCAGGAATAAAATCGCGTGCCACCTCGCCTATTAGGCATTGGCACCAAGTCATCATCCTGAACTATTGAAATGGAAACGCGTTAATCAAACCGCGCTACCGACAACATCATATTTTTTTGGTTTCTACCACGCCGATATCTCCTAAGTACACTTCCCACGACAGCATTGACTCGCCGTTCAGGGCTTTTTGATAAGGCCTTATCACGACCTCAACGGTACGTTTCGTTATATCACCATAAATAATTTTTCCATCAACGGTGCCCTTGAACGTTTGCACAAACGTCACGACACCATGATAACTACCGTCTGTACCCTTAACAAAATTAGACACGTAACTAAGGTTTGCGTATTCAACTTTAACCTTATCAAATTGCGTGCTTCGGAGCTTTAATCGCGTCAGATAATCACGAACTTTGTATTTCTTATTTTCAATTCCACTAGCAACAGAAACCTCTACTCTTGAATTTTGATCCGCAAATAAGTCACAGGCCATATTAATTGCTTTATTTGCATTTTCACGGTCATAATTTACGGCGGTTATGGTCTGAATATAATTCGTGAATTCCTTAATTTTATCTAATCCCTTGCGCTGAAACTCCTCGGTATTCATCGGGTTATCCACCCCCGCCCCTGGCTTCGTCTCTTTGGCGGTTCTGGCGGCGGCCGGCGCGGCCGCGTCTGTCCCGGCCGACAGCAACGAACTGGCCGATAAATTGGAGCCGGTCAACAAATCCTGGATGAACCGTTGGCTGGCCAGGAGCACCGGTTGCGCTTGGACCGGGGCCATGAACACCTGATGGGTGCCGTTGCGCCGAATCAGAAAGCACAGGCCTGCCTTGGGCACCGTCAGTTTGTTGCCCTGGGCATTGCAAACCACCTGCGTTTCCGTTTCGCTCAGGATGGTGGTGGCCATTGCTTTGCCGCTGGCATCCACCAAGACATCGTACTGCTTGGCCTTGACGTCCGGGTTCATGAACTCTTCTCGTTGCCTTTTGGTCAGCGACTTGTTGTTGGCAAGAACCAGGTAGCTGCCGCTCTGATTGAAAGCGAAACTGATGTCGCTGTTGCTGCGAACCGCCACAGGCTTACTGAAGTCACTCACGTCCATCACCACGCTTTGGCGGTCGGAGATTTCCGTAATCCGCTCGGGCATCTTCGTCCCATCCACCAGGTATACTAGGTATTGCCCGGCCAGCGGATGCACGACGAGCATCAGTAATAGTAGCCCCCAATATCTCATCTTGCTTGTTCTACTTTGGTAGGGATGTGAACACGCCCTTTCGGCGGCCGCGTCGGGCGGCCGTTGGCGCTTATGAGAGTGTGCTGTAGCTCATCCAGGGCGTCCTGCCCGATGAAAGGCCTCCGGTTTCTGTTCTAGCGAGTAGGACAAGTACAATCGAAGCGCCGCACTACTAAAGTGCAGATTTTTATTAAAATAATCAAGTAAAATAATGCCTTTTTCATTGTCGGTCACCTGTTGGGGCAATGGCCCATCGTCGGCGACTGACCAGCAATTGCCGGCTACTCGTCAGCTGAAATTGGCCGGTTAATCCGGGCCGCCTCCACTGACATACCGGCGCCTAACGCCCATAAAAAAAGGCTACTCCGAAAGAGTAGCCACTGTAATGTCGAGCCGGGGAAACCACCCTGCCGGCGGCGGTTAGCGGGTGTTCCACACGCCGCTGCGTTCCAATCCAGCGGATTGCTGCAGATAGCCTCAATCATCTTGTAAAATGTGCGCAGCCAGTACGCGCCAGGATTACAAGCCGTCCACCTGCGGCTTATGCCTTTCTTTGTGGATCAGTCTGTTATCGTCGTACACCTACCACTGGGCCTCACTTGGTTTGGTTGCGTCGGCCACATTCGGAGCCTAACCGGCCTGTGGTTCAAACGCAAACCGGACCCGGACCTCCCGCGGCAACCGGCAGGAGGTTCGGGCCCGGCTGTCGTTTTACACCCACTTGTTGTCCAGGGAGGCGCCGTTGACGTCAATCTTGTTGGCTGAAATAACCATGCTCAGCACCATGGAAGCCTGAGCACCGCCGCCGCGGGCATCAAAGCTTTCCGTGTACCCCACACAATAGGCTTCTTTGAAGGCAATTTCCTTCATTTTGGAATCCTGGTCGCCGCGCTTAAACACGATTTTACCGTCGGCGCGCTTGTAAGGATCCAGCATCCAGCTGATGAGCTTGACGCTGTCCGTCGATACGACCGTCACTTTGATGGTACCACCCTGCACCACCGAGGAAGGCCGGCCCTTGTCGTCGGTGGTTTGATTGAAGGAGTAGCCGCAGCTTACAACTTCGCATTCCTCGCTGCCAGCAGCGTCAAAAACAGCACTAAATGAGGCCATTGTGTAATTGGTGTTAGTTGAAAAAGAAAGAAAAGGGTACTGAATCAGGGGCCGGGCACCTTGGCGGCCGCGGCGACTTGCGCTATAGCCGCGTCGCTGGCGGCGCTGGTGCGGCGGCGCGTTACTGCTGGGCGTACTGGGAACTCCAGTCGCGCGGGTTGTCCGGGTCGTCGCCCTTGGTGCCGTCGAGCGAAACCAGGAAGGTTTTGGCCGGGAAGTAGGGCACCATGTGAATGTCCAGGTTGATCCGGTCTTTCTGATCCGGGTCGCGCTCGAACTTCTTGATGGTGAACTTCTCAATCAATTTGCCCGGGCCGGCAATGCCATCGAGGAAGCGCACAATCTGGTTCTGGATGTCCATGCGCATGTTGTGGTCCCAGTTTTCGAAGGCGCGCCGGTTCAAAAAGTCAATCAGCACTTTGGTCACGTAATCGAACACGCGCACCACGGAGTAGGTCTGCAGGCCCGCGTTGTCGCCGTTGAAGAGGGTCTTGGCCGAAAACGCCATAACCCGGCCGTATTCGTTGACCATCGGCACCAGGCCGAGCTTTTCCATGTTGGAAATTTCGCTCTTGCGCAGCGGAAACTTCACGCCTTCCACTTCGTTGAGCGTGCCGTGTTTGCGCCCGGCCGTCACCTGCGAGGCCAGCGTGGCGTAAATGCGCCCGGCCAGGGCCGAGGAAGGCGGCACGAACATGTCTTCCTCCTCCCCGATTTCCTCGATTTTGCCGCGCCCGACCAGCCAGTTGGCCGTCATTACCACGTTGGACTTGTAAGCATCGGCCCCGGTCAGATTGGCCTTCTCAAACAGTTCAATAACGTCTTCCGGGGCATCGAAATGCTCGAAATCGGTGACGAGCATCACCTTATTCTTGTAGGCAATTTTGGCCCATTTGTCGACCACGGCATTGGAGCCGAGGTAGCCCGGCACTACCAGCAGGGAGTAGTTGTCGCGCAAGTCGAGGCGGTCGTAGTTCTGCTCCAGCTCGTCGGACACAGCATCGATGAACGTGGTGTTGGCCAGGTCCTTGAGCTGGTCTTTGTCGGCGTTCAGGATGGAAATGTTCTTGACTTCGTTCTGGTCCGTGTTGCGGAAAAACAAGGTCACGGAGCGGTACGCCTGCTCCAGCTCCAGGGTCGCGTCCACCGCCGTTTTCAGGTTGGTGGTGAGCAGCTGCTCGTTGGCCGCTACGCGCTGGCTGCCCTGTTCTATGGCTTCGCCCACGGTATCGACTTCGCTGAGCAGGGAGTGCCACAGCGCCAGGCGCCGCTTGAGCTGGTCCCGGTCGGCCTTTTTGTTTTCTTCGGACAAGAAAATCTTCTTCCGGGCTTTCTTTTCGGGGTTGAGGTTGGAAGTGCCGTCGATGGTGGTTTCGAGCAGGTCGAAACCACCGACTTTGAGCAGGCCCTGCGTAGCCTGCTCCAACGAAGGAGCAGCCACACTTTCACGGACCATCACATCGGCAACGGGGTCAATTTGCTGTTCAGCGGACATAATACAGAATCCCTAAAAAATTACAATTCATTACCAAGTCAACTCCCATCAGGACAGCTCGTCCATCATGGCCTTGATGGCATCCAAAAAAGCTGCCTTGGTTTCGGGTTTTTCCAGGGCCGATTTAAGGATTTTATTGGATTTTAGCTGACGCAGCAACTTCTGCAAATCATCTGTCTCGGAAGCTAAACCCTGCAGAAAGCTGCTTTGACTGATAATGCCTTTAGTGCCAAAATCCCCAAGGGAGGCGAAGTGCAGCTTCTCCGGCACCGTCACGCCCTGCGCGTTTTCAAAGTCGACGGCTACTTCGGGCTTAAAGTGCTCAAATACAGCTTCCGGAGTTTTCAACCCCATCACCACCACCGGTTTAACCGGCGTATGTGTAGTTAGCTTCTGCACCAGCAGCGTGCGGTTGAGGGGGATTTCTGCAATGGCTTCGGACGCATTGTCGAGCTTGCGCTCCTGGCCGCCTATTCCGTAGGAGTACATAGTAGGTATGGGAGGGGAAACGGTAGCAGAGGGCGCAAACAGGCGCCGTAGCCAACCAATGAATGAAAAGGTGCTCATTGTTAACCTCTGCAGGCAGCACGCAGGCCCGGCAGGCAGTAAATTTGTGTTAATGTACTATTTATTTTAACTATGCAATGATTGCAAAGAAAAATTATTCTCCTAGCTTCACCCAGCAGCCCTCACCGATGGCTTTGTTGTATCCTATTTCATCTTCTTCCCGTTTCCATGTCATACTCTGACTCGCTGAAGCGTGCCCTGCACATTGCGCAGGCCGTGGCCCACGAACACCGCCACCCGCATTACTCGGCCCCGCATCTGCTGCTGGCCCTGCTCCACAACGAGGTGGGGCTGGCCTCCTGGCTGGTGGCCGTGCTCGACAAAGACATCCATTACCTGCGGGAGTGGGCCGAAGTGCGCCTCGAAGAGCAGCCCAAAGCCGCGCGCCCCGCCGAATCCCCCAGCCCCGACGCGCGCGTGCAGCAGGCCTTGGAAATGGCCGAACTGGTGGCTCTGCAGCTGTCGAGAGACAATACGGACCCGCTGAGCACCCTGGCCGCCCTGCTGAAACCGGAGCTGGCTTTCACGACCGAACAGCTGAAGTCACTGTCCCTTAGCCAAAAAGAAGTGCTCGACGCGGCCCTGCAGGAAACGCCCGCGTTGGCCGCAGCTCCTGCAGCCGATGCGGGCTCTGCCGCACCCAGCAGTCCGGCCCCTAAAGGCGGAGCGTTGGCCACGTACTGCACCGATAAGACGGCGCAGGCGCGGGCGGGCAAGCTGGACCCCATCGTGGGGCGCGACCGGGAAATCCGGCTGATGGCCGAAGTGCTGGGGCGGCGCACCAAGCCCAACGTGCTGCTGCTGGGCGAGCCGGGCGTGGGCAAGTCGGCGCTGGTGGAGGGCTTTGCGCAGCAGATTGTGCAAGGGCTCGTGCCGGTGCACCTGCGCGAGGTGACGCTGTTTGAGTTGGATATGGGCACGCTGGTGGCCGGCGCCTCCTACAAAGGCGAGGTGGAGGACCGCATCAAGAAAGTGCTGGGCGAAATCAAGCAGTACACCCGCGCCATCCTCTTTATCGACGAGATTCACGTGCTGGTTGACCCCAAAGGCAGCGCCGGCAGTGGCATTGCCCAGCTGCTCAAGCCTGAGCTGGCCCGGGGCGAGCTGACCGTCATCGGCGCCACCACCCAGGACGAGTACCGGCAGTACATCGAAAAGGACGAGGCCTTCAACCGCCGCTTCGACGTCGTGCGCGTGGAGGAGCCCACCATCACCGTGGCCGAGCGCATGCTGGAGCGGGTGCTGCCCCTGTACGCGGTGCACCACAACTTGGTCATCGGCGAGGGCACCATCGGGGAAGCGGTGCGGCTGGCCAAGCGCTACGTGAAGGACCGGCAGCTCCCGGATTCAGCCATTGACTTGGTCGACCGCACGATGGCGGCCATCCGCATGCTCGACGAGCAGGCCGTGGCGGGCCTGGGGCAGTTGCAGGCCGACTTTGAAGCCCTGACGGCGCGGCGCGACGAGCTGGAGGAGGCCGACTACCTGCGCGAGCTGCGTTGGTTTCTCTACCAATTGCAGAACCAGGTCAGCCAGCTGTGGCTGAACCAGGTGGAAAACGAGCAGCAGCCCGACGCCCTGGAAACCAGCGCCGAGCTGCAGCGCTACCTGCACGAGGTGCTGCGCACCGTGCTGGCCCTGGCCGAAACCCGCAAGGACCGGGTGGAAAAGCAGGACGTGGCCGCCATCGTATCGGGCAAAACGGGCATCCCGCTGGGCAAGCTGCAAAGCAACGAGCGGGAGAAACTGCTGCGCATGGACCAAGTGCTGCAGAAGCGCGTGGTGGGCCAGAACCACGCCGTGGCGGCCATCTGCGCGGCCATTCTGGAGTCGCGCTCGGGCCTGACCAAGGCCGGGCAGCCCATCGGCTCGTTTTTCCTGCTGGGCCCCACCGGCACCGGCAAAACCGAACTGGCCAAGGCCCTGGCCGACTTTCTGTTCAACGACGAGTCCTTCCTCATCCGCTTCGATATGTCGGAGTTCAAGGAAGAACATTCAGCGGCGCTGCTCTACGGGGCGCCTCCCGGCTACGTGGGCTACGAGGAGGGCGGCCTACTGGTGAATAAAATTCGCGAGAAACCCTACTCCGTGGTCCTCTTCGACGAAATCGAGAAGGCCCACCCGTCGGTGTTCGACATCTTCCTGCAGATTCTGGACGAAGGCCACCTGAGCGACCGGCTGGGCCGCGAAGGTGACTTCAGCAACGCCGTCATCCTGTTCACCTCCAACATCGGGGCCGAGCAGATTGCCGCCGCCTTCGCCGAGGGACAGCCGCCCGCGTCCGCCGACTTGCTGGAAACCATGACGCGCTACTTCCGGCCCGAGTTTCTGGCCCGCCTGACGGAAATCGTGCCGTTTGCGCCCATTTCCGAAGCCAACGTGGCGCGCATCTTCGACATTCACCTGCGGCCGCTGGTGGAGCAGCTGCGGCGGCAGGGCATCACGCTGGAGCTCAGCCCGGCGGCCCGGCAACACCTGGCTCTGGCGGGCTTCACGCCCAAGTACGGCGCCCGCCCCATCACCGGGGTTATCAGGCAGCAGTTGCGCCGCCCCATCTCGCGCCTGATTATCAGCGGCGAGGCCCGGCCCGGCACCACCCTGGCGCTGGACAAGCCCGCGGACAGCGACACCCTCGTGTGGACGACCACCCACGCGGAGGACGCCGCACCGGAACCCGAAGCGGCGCTGCAAGAAGCCCCGGCGGCCGTTGCCGCGTCGGAGCCGGCCTGATTTCCCTAATAAGCACGTCCGCCCCGGGCCAGCTGCTGGCCCGGGGCGGCCGCGTTTTGGTACTTGCTTTACGCTCGGTCTGCGCAGTCCGCGGCGGCTGCGCACAAGCCAATTATCGGCCCGCCACTTGGTACGCCGGCGCGGGGGCACGACATGCTATTGCCAGGCCGCCGGCGCTACGAGACTTTGCCAGGCTTCACCAGCACTTCGTAGGGCAGATGCATGGCCGACTGCCCGGCCAGCACGGTTTGCAGCTCCTGGGCGGCGCGCTGCCACTCCCAGGCCGTGAGGCGGCTGGGCTCGGCGGGGGTCAGCTGCACCTGAATGCAGCGCACAAAGCCCACCGATGCGGTAGCTCCGCTTTGAAACCCCTTGCTCACCTGCACCGCGGCCAAGTGCGGCCCCATTTCGGCCCAGCACGCGGCTTTGATATCGGCCAGGGTGACGAGCCGGTTGCGGGCCAGCAGGTTGCGGCGCAGCGCGTGCAGCCGTTCCTCGGCCCCGGGCCGGGCCCGGCCGCCGCTGGTGTTGCTCAGCAGCCGCACGCTGTCCAAGTCGTTGCCGTCGTGGATGCGCAAGGGGCTGCCGGCGGGCAGGCGGTTGGCCCCTTCCCCGTTGCACGACCAGTACTCCAGAAACACGCTATCGGTCACGTCCTGGGGGCGCAGCAGCAAGTAGGGCACGGGCTGCTCGGGGGTGCGGGTGCGGTCGAGGCGCTCCTCCAGTCGGGCCAGGTTTTGCTCCAGCTCCAGCAGAATAGAGCCGATGAAATCGGTGCCGGCGGCGGTGAAGGCCCGGCTTTCGTCGCGCAGTAAATCCAGCAATTCGCGCAGCGCTTCCCGGCCCGAGCGGGTATCGAAGCGGCCAGCCCCTTGCGTGCGGAGCGTGTAGGTATCGGTGGCGCCGTCGTTCAGGTCGCCGAGGGTGGTGGGCCGGTAGGCCACGTTGCCGAGGCTGTACACGTCGCGCATGGCCAGGAAGGGCTCCTCGCTGGCCAAAGGAAACAAGTTCAGGGCCGGTTGCAGGCGAAACAACACCTTGTGCAGGCGCCGGTTAAGCACGGGAAAGCAGTTCAGGGCGCAGACCAGCTGGTCGAAGGCCTCCGGGGGCAAGGCGTGGGCAAAACGCACTTCCAGCCAGGTCAGTGGCTGGGTAAGGGCTTGCAGCTCGGTGGCGGGGTCGAAAATAGCGGCCAACTCGGCCGGGTACGGCCGCTGGGCGTAGGTGCTTAGAGCCCCGGCCGGCCCGCTGAGCTGCACGAAATACGGCGTGTACAGTTCCCGAATGCGCTGTTCTAGCCGGGGCAAAAAGTCGTATTCCCGCTGCAGCGCGCCGCCGGCTGCCTCGGCTGCCGGCTGGGGAGTGGGCAGGCCCTGGCGCGGGTGCACCTCGGCGCCGCCGAGCAGCCACTGCTCACCGGGCAAAAAAGCCGTGTACTCGGCCCGGCGCGGTTCGTTGAGCCAGTCGAAGTAAAACGTCAAGTCCGCGAAATCGACGCCCTCGGCCGGCAGTTCTAGCCCAATCCAGAGGCGCCGGTGCTCGGCGGGGGCCCGGTGCGCCGCCTGGGCCACCAGGCGCTTCTGGCTACCGGCCTCCACCAGCCACACGGCCGCGTCGGTGGCCAGGCAACGCACACCGCCGCGCACTAGTCGCGCGGCCTGCAGGGGCGAGAAAAACACCTCCTGCCCGGCCGCCTGCCGGCCCACGCTGGGCAGCTCGTAGCCAAACTGCGCGTCGGGCGGCAGCATTACCACCGATTCATGAATCTGCGCCTGCGCCACGGCGTGGGCCGGCTGCGGTGCGTCCACCACGTCGGGATTAAGCAGGGCGGTCAGGCGCTCCACCAGTCGGCTTTGGGTCTGGTGTAGCTCCTGCCCTATTTTCTCCAGCTCCACGGCGCAGGCTTCAAACAGGAGCTGCACCAGCGGGTCGAAGCCGTCGAGGTCGGCTTCGCTGTAGCCCCACAGCTCGGCGGCCTGACGCGTGAGGCGGCTTTTGATGGTGGCACGGCTGAAATCAGTGGGGAGCAGGGACGACATGGCGAAGCAGGAAAACGGGATGAACGGAAATTGCGGGCTAGTCTACCGCTAGCGGGGCCACGAACAGGCTGGCCTGAAACGCGAACGGCTCGTTGGTGCGGTGCAGCACGGCATTCACTTTCACTTCCAGCCGCTTGCGCACGCGCTGCCCCACGTGGCGCACTTCAAAATCGGTAACCGAAACGTGGGCCCGGGCGCGCACCAGCCGCGGCTCGTACGTCCGGATGGCCTGCTCCACGGAGCGCTGCACGTTGTCTTTCCAGCGCATGGTGGTCAGCGCCTCGAAGTCTTGCTCCCACACCTGGCAGCCATACCCCGGGTCGTAGCGCGACTCCCCAAATTGCGTGGTCAGGATCAGGTACAAATGCTGGGCAATGGACTCCTGCACGGAGCAGCGCGGCAGCTGCTGCCGCTCCAGCAACGCCGCCATATCCAGCGGCAGACGGTAAAACGATTCGCTCATAACAACTGTGAGTGTAAGCCAGGGCAGCGAATTATATAAAATAATTATTATTTTTGCTTAAAATTATCTAGTAATTTCAACATTCAGGTGCAGTCGCACAGCTCGGCCTCCCAAACGTCTTCGGCCGCTGCGACGAAGCGCCGTACGGTACCGGCGTCCTGGGCTCTGCCTGGAAGCGCGTCATTTTTTCATCCTCACCTAGCCCTGACTATGTCGTTTAGCGCCGCCCTCATCGTCAACAGCAAGCAGTACCCGATTCGCCGTTTCGTCTGGGGCGTGCAGCAGAACACCGACGCCGTGGGCCGCCCCGACGCCCGGGTGCAGGGGGGCCATTTGCAGGTGGAGCTGGACTCGGAGCCCGACGACGCCCTGCACCACTGGGCCCTGGACGACGCCAAAACCATGAACGGCGAGGTGGTGGTGTTTTCGGCCGACAACGCCTTTTCGCGCCGCAAAACCATTCAGTTCGAAGACGCCTACTGCGTGGGCCTGAGCAAGCGCTTCGACGGCTCCGCCGCCGACCACGCCATGACCATGACCCTGACCTTGTCGGCCAACCGGCTCAGCATCGGGGAAGTCGAGCTGGACAACGAGTGGCCACTATAACCCTTAACCGGCCGGGCTAGCCGGCTTCTCTTATGGCTTCCTTTGCTTGCACCCTCACGCTCGACGACCAGGACTACCCGGTCACGCACTGCACCTACGAATTCAGCCAGCCCACCAACGAGCGGGGCCGCGTGGCCGCGCGGGTACGCAGCGGCCTGATTACCCTGCACCTCGACGTGCCGGAAAGCGACGAGCTGGTGGCCTGGGCGGTGGACTCGAACCGGAAGCTCAGCGGCCACCTGGTGTTTCAGGAAACGAACCGGCCTGTCGCCCGCGAAAAGCTGGCTTTCGAGGACGGGTTCTGCGTGGCCTACGAGGAGCAGTTCGTCTCGGGCAACGGCGGCAACGGGGCCTACCAGTGCATGGTGCGCATTTCGGCGGCCAAACTGACCCTGGGCACCGTGGAGAATGACAGCCTCTGGACGCGGACGCGCTGACCCGTTGGCGTACTCCCTGCCCCGCAGTACCAGACCGCTGGTCTATAATACATGGGTGCTCTTGAAATGGGCTCGTGCCGGGCAATTAAGTCTACGTTTCGGCCATTCAACTTTCTGAATATCTGGACTGAGAACCTGGAAAGCGGTATTAATTGCATTCCATTCCTCTCAACATATTCTGAGTGCTGTTATACATAATTAACGGGAGTCTGCTTTATTTCCAGATGGTAAGCAGGGTCAATCGGTGGCTGTATAAGCTTAATGCCACGTCTCTTTACTTCTCTAATAAATGCACTAGGGTATTCCACCGAGATAGGGTCAATGTCAATTACATTCAACGTGTTGTAGTCACCTAAATGCTTGGATACGGTGGTACCTTGGTCTTCCAGCTCGCTGATTTTGCTTGCCATATTTTGAATTATTTCATTTTTAGATAGGCCGTCCTTTATTCCTGATGCCGCTACTTCTACCACTTGGTCTCCTATCGAACTGTACATTCTGAGTTCATGAGCTATGCCACGCCTAATGAGGTTGTCATACATAATTCTGGCTTGCTCCATAAAAGAGCTCTGAGTTCGAGTTATCATTATACTTCTATTGCCTGAGGCCGCCATTATTTCTGTAAGTACTTTCTGTGAATATGCCGTAAGTGCCCCGCGCTTGGCGTTGTGCGCGAAATTGATGCGTACTTTAAACTCGCGGTGAGGCTGCCCAAAGCTCCTCCACATATCTTTAAAATACCTTGTCAAATCTTCAGTTACATGCTGGCTGAAGGCAAATTTTGACTTCACGAAATCTGCCCCCGTTCTGGGCAGTTTTGATAAAGTACTTAAAATCGGGTTGCTACTGCTACCCTTAGAGCGTACCACGGCGTCATGCACACTGCGTGAGGCAGTGCGCTTGAGTTGGCCACGGGGCTGGACCTGAGGCTTGCTTTTGGCGGTAAACGAGTAGCGCCCTGGGCGATTAACAGGAGGGGCCATGCAGAATCAAGCTTAGGTCGAAGTTTGGTTAGGTCAGCAGTGCGACTTCTAATCTAGCAGAAGGCAGAGACTTATTTCTTATAAGTATAGTAAAAATAAAGATGGTAATAATTACATTGCTCATCATATGTCGTACCCCGTTCGAGTGACCGTACAAGTGGAAGGCGGACCGGCCCTGACCGACTTCAAGAGCCTGTCCATCACGCAGGAGCTGTTCACGCACCATTCCTTCAGCCTTGACTTTTCATTTGAAGCCCTGGGCAAGGCCTTGGGCATCCGGCCGGACATGCTCTTCAAGCAGGGCCACGAAAAGCTGAGCGGCAAGAACCTAACCATCAGCTGGAGCAGTACCCTAGACGCTGACCGGGGCCGCCAGTTCGAGTTCAAGGGCCTCATTACCGAAACCAGCATTCAGACCAGCGCCGACCTGACCAACTACTACCACATCAGTGGCACCAGCCCCACCTTCTTGCTGGAAGACGGCAGCCAGAGCCGCGCGTTCGTGAAGCAGACCGTGCAGCAGATTTTTTCGGCGGTGCTGGGCGACTACCCCAGCAACGCGTTTGCCCGGCAGCTCAAACCCAAAAACAAGGCTGTGCTCCCCTACGTGGCGCAGTACGACGAAACCAACTTCAACTTCCTGAGCCGGCTGGCGGCCCAGTACGGCGAGTGGCTGTACTACGACGGCACCACCCTGCAGCTCGGCTTGCCCAGCGCTAAAGCCTGCGTGTTTCAGAGCAGCGGGGTGCAGAACTTCACGCTCTCGATGAACCTGCAACCCGGTCAGTTTCGGAGCAGCCACTACAACTACCGTAACCACCAGCCTCTACAAGCTACGGCCAAGGCCCCGGGTGGCGACGCCTTCAGCAAGTTCGCGGTGCAGCGCTCCAACGAATTATTCCAGCAGCCCCACCGCCTGCTAGCGGATGCGGTACTAACCGACCGCAGCCAGTTGCAGCAAACCATCGACGCGCTGGTAGCCAAGCAAACCAGCGGCCTAGTGGCGCTGGAAGGCCACGGCGAAGTATTCGACATCCGGCCCGGCCACTTGCTCGACGTGCACGACGCTGCCGGGGCCGACTACGGGCGGTTCCGGGTGCTGGCCGTGGAGCACGAGCTCGACGGCGACGGAAATTACCAGAACCGCTTCAAGGCCATGTCGGGCGCCCTAGACAGTCCGCCCGCCAACGACTACTACACTGCGCCGGCCGCGCACCCCGAACTGGCCGAGGTCATCGACCTGGAAGACCCGCGCAAGCTGGGCCGCGTTCGGGTGCGCTTTCAGTGGGACGTGGCCAAGAAAAAGGATGCCGAATCGGGCTGGCTGCGCGTCACTACGCCCTACAGCGGCGACGGGAAGGGGCAGCTATTCACACCCGAAATCGGCTCGCAGGTGCTGGTAAGCTACGAGCACGGCCGCGCCGACTTCCCGGTGGTTCTTGGCAACCTCTTCCACCCCAAAAACAAGCAGGACGCGGCCTACACCTTCGACAAGAACAAGGTCAAGAGCCTGCAGACGGCGGGCGGCAATAAGCTGGTGTTTCACGACGAAGCCGGCAAGGAGCGCATCCTGATTTCCAACGGCAAATCGGGCAAGCGCGAAACCCTGTTAGAAGTGTCCTTTGCCCAGGATGGCAATATCCTGCTGAAGACCAAAGGCAACATTACCCTAGACGCGAAGACGAAAATTTCGCTCACCTCTAAGGAAATCAGCCTGAAGGCCGAGGATAAAATCACCCTGCAGGCCACCAAGAAAATCGTCCTCGACAGCTCCGGCACCGTGGATGTACAGGCCATAAACGCACTGAAAGCCAGCGGGCAAAAATTGGAGCTGAGTGCGCAGACCACCGCCAAGCTGGCCGGACAAACCGGCGTTAAAGTAGAAGGTCTCACCGCCGAGCTAAGCGGCTCCTCCATGACGACGGTGAAAGGCGCTATGGTGAAAATCAATTAGCCCAATCAATGGGAAAGCCAGCTGCCCGCGTGGGCGACATGCATACCTGCCCGATGGTGACGCCGGGCCTGCCCCCCATCCCGCACGTGGGCGGCCCTATCACCGGCCCCGGCTGCCCCACCGTGCTCATCGGGGGCATGCCCGCCGCCGTCATGGGTGATATGTGCACTTGCGTGGGGCCGCCTGATACGATTGTGCTGGGCTCCACTGGGGTATTTATCGGTGGAAAACCTGCTGCGCGTATGGGCGACCAGTGCGCGCACGGCGGAGCCGTTACTCTCGGATGCCCGACGGTACTTATTGGGTAGAAATGCTGATAAAACAAAGAAGACACCCCTGCTTACTAAGCTTATTCCAACTCATGACTTTAAATAGAGTTGGGGGATATATGCAGGACAATTGCTTCTAAAGTAAATTCTTAAAAATTGGCAAAAATGTTTCTGAATCAAACAATCTCCGTCAGCGGGTGTATTACCCAGGAAAAATTCATAAAGGGCCGGACCCTTTCTGAACTAGAACGGCTGTTAGGATTTCATGCAGGCAGATTAGAAAAAGGAATTATCGTAGCTGCTTTGCTGCAGTTGCCTGATATAGACCAGTTCGAATTGCTCGGGTACACACAGGTAGCGGAGCACAATTTCAGCGCTAATGCCCTGAATGGGTTAGATATCAACAAGCTCAAAGCAATGGTTCGGCAGAATGTATTCACTACAGTAGGCAATGACAGGCTCGTTAAAATAAAACCTAATACTCCTCACTCTGAATACATGAGCAATGACGAACAATACCCTCCTGGTAGCGGTGTCCCGCAATGGAAGTTAATTAGCAAAATGGATGCTGAAGTTATAGCAATAGTAGATGAAGGCGAGTGTTATCCGTTTTGGTAATGCCATGACCCTATACCTGATTTTTCATAATTACTATATATTAAATGGCTTAAGCAGAGCCGCCATCTAGTAGGTTGCTTACTGCCCATCCGCTGGCATGCGCAGTTGCTGACCCATGGAAACATTCAACAGCGTGCAGGAAACCGTGCCGGCAAAAAGGCCCGCCAGCGCGACGGCCACTGGCCCGGTCACCGTTCCAAGGCCTGGCAATGCAACAGTGCCCATATTGCCCCCACCATTGCTCCGGCTCCGGGCCATTAGCACGCCCGCGGTACGGGCGCAGCGCTTGGCTTGGCAATCTGCCATAACTTCTCATGCTCCTGGTAGGTAAGTAGCCGCGCCGGCTTAGGCCACGTTCACAACAACCCGAAGAACCGCGCCGGCCGGCCCAGCTCCGTGTTGATGGATTCGAGCGTCTTCTCGACGTCCTGCTTCATATCGGCCGTGGCCGGGTTTTCCAGCAGCTTGACGAAAGCCGTGCGCGACTGTTCCAGCAGTTGCTTCCGCTCCCGGCTGCTGGGCTTGTAATCGAGGCCGCGCTGGCGCAAGCAGTCGGCTTCGGCAAAGGCCAGCTGGTCGCGCAGCATGGCGTTTTCCATCAGCGCCGACACGCTGGGCATGGGCGCGGCTCCCCCGCCGGCCTTGGGCTTGGGCGCGGGCGCAGCGGCCACTACCGGGGCGGGCGCCGCCGCGTGGCTCTGGCTAGCTGCCTGCAGCGCCGTCTGCAGCAGGATAATCTGCTGTTTGGCTTGGCTCAACTCCATGGCCAGTTTTTCGCTGCCCTTGGCCGCGTCGCCGGTTTTGCCCAACTCCTGACGCAGCAGGTCGATGGTGCCGCGGTTGGCGCGGAACAAATCAAAGTCGCGCAGTATGTTGCGGGCAATCTGCCGGTGGGCCGCCACTTGCATGCCGGCCGAGTCGCGGCGCAGTTCGTTCAGCCCGGTCACAATGGCGTTCAGGTTGTCCTGGTTGGCGGTGACTAGCTGGCCCTGCACCATGTCGTTGCTCTCCACGCGCAGCCGTTGGTCGAGGGCATCGACGCGCTGCAGTCGGTGCGAGAGGGTATCGAAGACCACCGCCAGCTGACCTTGCTCCTGCTGGGCCTGGCTGAGCTGCGCCCGGAGGCGGGCATTTTCATCCACCAGACCGGAGTTGGAGAACAGGAAATAAGAGGCGCCTAAGGGCAAGGCCAGCGCCAGCAGATACAGCAATGCAAACTGCCAGATGTGGCTGCGTCGTTCGGTTTGATTGAGGGCTAACATGGGGGTAAGCGTGGGGCAACAAGCGGTGGAAGTGACGTATTATTGGGCAAAGGGCGACCAGGCCGTGACGGGGCTGGCCACCGCCCGGGCATCCAGCCCGGATGCCCGGGATGGCGCCTCAGCGGCGAGGGGGTTTTCGTTGATGAAGCTCTGCCAGCCTTCCTTGTTCTTGCCGATGTATTCCAGCTGACGGAGCTGCCGGAAAATGGCCCCGAGCATGGCCCACAAGTAGTGCTGCTGGCGCAGGTGCTCGTGCACTTGCTGGTGGTTGTAGGTTAGCGTGACGGCCGTATTCAGGGCCCCGAGCAGCGTAGCCGGCAGAATTTCCGACCACTGCTCGAAGTATTTGAGCAGCTCTTCACGCTCGGCTTCGGTGAGGCTTTCCAGGGAAGACTTGACTTGCTTGGCCACCCGCAGCAGCGCGTCGAGCAGGTAAATGGGGGGCTGCTCGGCGGCCATCAGCCGCAGGGTGGTGAGCTGCTGGGCCACGGCCAGCACGGTGTGCTCAGCCAGGCCGCGCACCAGGTCGGCCAGGGCGTTGCTTTTGTCGGTGCGCAGCTTCACTTTCTGGATGATCTTGAACGCATCCGCTTCCAGCTCGCTCAGCTGCAGCTCCAGTTGGTGCAGGGCCTGTAGCAGGACGGGGTGGCTGGCCAGGGCCGCGCAGGGCGGCACGAAATGGCTCACCGCCCGCAGCTCCCCGTTGGAGAGCTGCAATTCACCGACGGAGAGGGCAAAGGCTTCGCTAACGGCCGTGTTCAGGTGCTGCACCGGCACCACGCTCAAGCCGTACTGCGGGATGGTATGCGGGTGCCGGGGCGGCAGCTCGTCGGCAGCGGGGATGCCGACGGGAACCCGCTCGAACGGATTCACCGTGACCAGCACGGCGAAGCGCATGCCTTCCGTTGCCGGCAGGTTGTAGGTATTGAGCAGCTGCACCAGGTTGGTGCGGGCCGTGAGGGGGGCGCTGGAGGGCGTAATTTCGATGCGGGCGCCCCCGGCCGTGACGGCCCGGCAATGCGTTAGCCGGGCCTGCACTTCGTTCTGGGCGTCCACGTGCAGCAGCAGCTCGAAAGTGGGGCTGCCCAGCTCATCGGCCGTGGGCAGCAGGCCGTAGTTGTAGGAGCGCAGGTGCAGCGCGGTGGCGTCGCGCAGGTGGTCGGTGACGCACTGGTCGGCCTGGGCAAAATGCCGCCGGGAAATCTTCATCCCGTCGACCCAGTTCACCGGGTAATGGCTAATGGTCGGAAGCATAGAACTACGGATGAGCGGAAAGCAGATGGAGCTTCAGTCGGGGCGGCGGACTAGGCCGGCACCGCCTGCCGGATCAGCGGGACCCGTTCGGCAACGATGATGTCGCCCTGACGCAGCAGGTTGTTTTGAAAGGTCACTTCCGGGTCGTAATACTGCCGGCGGCGCCACCAGGCCCGCTTGGCGTAAAACAGCCAGCCGTAGGGCGTGCCTTGCGCATCCACATACTGCAGCGCCTGGTCGGGCTTCAGGCGGTTGTAATCGGTCAGGAAAATCGAGAAAAGGTCACCTAAGCGCATCTGGTAGGGTGCCTTCGAGGTAAAATCGTGGTAGGCGGGGTCTTGGTGGTGCCGCGCCATCCAGAAGTGCACTACCATGAAGTGGCTGAGGTCGATGCCGCCCAGGTTGGGCGCGGGCGCCAGCTGCTGCACCTGCCAGAGTTTGTACTGCTTGGGCGGGATGGTCTGCCAGGCTTGCCAGGCCGCCAGAAAAAAGTGCGGCAGCAGAAACAGCAGGACAGCGGGCACAAAACTGCTGGGCGGAAACCGGGGCTCGACCCGCGGTACCCAGTGCAGGGCCAACATGGCGGCCACACCCAACCCGGCGCTTAGGGCGAGGATGCCTGCTCCCTGCCAGCGCTGCCCGGCCGCCGGCCAGCCCAGCCAAGCCGGTAGCTGGGCCGCGTACAGCCAGCCCAGCAGCAGCAGCACGCACTGCAGCAACATTAGCGTCAGCGGGAAGGGCAAAGGACTGAGCACGGCGGCCAGCCCAAGTAGCCCAAAAGCGGCTACGGTGCCCAGCACGTAGAGCCCAATCCGCATTACGACTTTGCTGCCCGCAGCGCGGGCGGTGAGTTTGGTGAATGCGCCAGAAGCAGCCCCTTGGGCTTGGGATGTGGGTGAAGACAACATGGTGCTAATGACAAGACGGGACGAAATGGCAGGAAATATATCGTCGCCAAATGTGGGATTAAAGTAATTATTTCTATTGATATTTTGCGATGTTTGTCTAGAATAAATTTGAAAAGTCCTGATTCGACCTAACCCGGCAGCCCTAGCTTCTAGCTGGAGCCGCTATTCCCGAACCTTTAAATCTCCTCTTATGTCTGCTGCCCCAAACCCGCTCGCTACCCTGGCTTACCTACTGCGCCAGCCTTACGACTTGCGCCTGGAGGTGGTCATGGCCGAGCTTCTGGACGCCGGTTGCCCTTTCGATAGCCTATTGGTTCGGCCGGTTGGGATGTTTGCCCGGCGCTACCGGCGCGACTTAGGCACTGTCCGCGAAGAGGAATTTGAGCGTACCGGCCGGCCCGTCAAGCGCACGGTGCTCGACGTGAACCGCGAAGGCCTGTACGATGCCCTCCCACCGCACCTATTTCACCCTCCGGGCGGAGAGGGCGCCCCCCAGGGCGTATCAGGCATGGTGGAGGGTATCCACCGCCAGCGGCAGCAAGAACAGTCCACCCGGCTGTTTTTTCTGCCCTTCGAGCAGGAGTTTTTTCGCAGCCGCCTGTGCATCGAGCAAGAAGAACGGCGTTACTTCGCCCATCAGTCGGCCCGCTCATACAACCAAACGTTGGCGCGCTTCTGGGGCATTCCCGATACCGGCCTGCCGCCCGGCCCACTCACCAACCTGTTGTATCTGTTGCCGCTGGCCCACGGCCTAGTGGGCAACCTATCCCTCACGCAACTGTGCTTCGAGAGCGTGCTGGGCCACCCGGTGCAGCTGCGCGTAGTGGCTCCGCTGCGTCACCAGCTTTTCGAAGCCGCCTCGTCGCAGCGCTCCACGGCGGCGCACCCCACCCTGGGAGCTTCCGCGCTGGGCCAGGATATGGTCCTCAGCGGCGACTACCGCGAAACCCTGCCGGCCCTCGAAATCAGCTTGAAGGGCTTGTCCGTAGCCGAGCTGGAAGGCTACCTGAATCAGGATTGGCCTGCCAAAGTACTGGCTTTGCTCTGCGAGTATTTCGTCGCTTTCGAAACCGACGTAACTATCCGCTACGAAATGGCAGTTGCGGAGCTGGAGTTTCGCCTGGGCGAAGGCGAAACGACGGCGTTGCTGGGGTTTACCACTGGCGGCATCTAATGCACAGCTACCGACTGCGGCTGGCGGTATTCCTCTTGCAGACCTTGCGTGCGCAGGTTTTCGGCCTGGACGTAGCTGCGGGCGGCTTCGGCGCGGGCCCGCTGAGCCGGGTACTGCCCGAAGGTCACCGGACTCCACTCGGCCAGGGCCGTGCCCATGCTGCCGAACACGGCGTTGTAAGAATTGACCCCGCTGAGCGAACCGCTGCTGGGAATGATGGTGCCCACGGGCAGCATGGTGCCGGCCACGGCGTTGGTGGAGCCGTAGCTCACCTGCCCGCTGAGCCGCACCGAAGGCAGGCGCTGGGTTTTGGTCTGGGTAATTTCGGCTTCGGCGGCCTGTACTTGATGGGCTTTGGCCTGTAGGTGCGGCACCTGGTTACAAGCCAGCTCCAGGGCGGCGGGCAGGGAAAGGGAGCGGCCGGCCGGTGGCGGTGCGGCCAGTTGCTGGGCTTGTGAGGCACGCGCGGCAAACAGCAGCGCGGCGGCCAGCACCCAGCGGCCCGGCACCGTCAAGCGCCGGGTCAGATGACAAGAAGAAAGCATGACTGAGAGGAATCAGGATCGGAAATCCGGGCCGGGCACGCGGGAGTATGGCCAGCCGGCTGATAAGCTGATTGGGGGTAACTCTCAGGAAAAAGCGGGGCTCGTCGGCCTGCCAGGACCGGAAGCAAAGCGGAACTTATCCTCCGGGCTAGTCGCCGGTCAGGGCACAAAAAAACCGGCTATCGACCCGAAGAAAGGGTACGATACGCCGGGCACACACCCGGCTTCGCTGCGCGTTTTCCTAAGAAAAGCGGATGGGCGGAGCTTTGTTGGGGTGATTGGCAAACGACTGCTCGGGGCCGGCATTCGGGCCGCGGGCGGGGGTGAGCGTGGGCTCGTCGGCCGGGAACAGCAGGACCCGGTACACGACCGCGAAGTCGGCGCCGAGGCTCAAATCCAGCGGCGGTAGCTTGGCCTTGACGACCGGGGCGTGGTCGGCCTGCGGATCGGCCTGCACGGTCTGCAGCTTCTTCTTGCACAGGCCGGCGCGGGGCTGCTCCTGGCGCGTCCCGGCGCCCGGCTCCGCTCCCGGCGTCCGCATAGCCAGGGGCTGGCAATGCAGGTAGATACCCGCATAGAGCAGCAATAGCAAATGGGACAACAGACGGGGCATGGCAGTAGAGCTGGAAATACAAATGTGCACACTTCTGCCGTAACGCTCGCGGGCCCCAAGCCCGCTGGCCCGAGTGGCGAGCCTGAAAACCGGGTGATTTACAGCCAGCCCGCCTGCTGCAAACCGTAGCCCAGCAAGGCCCCGCCCAGCACCAGCCAGGCCGAGTTGACCTTGTAGCGCAGCAGCAGACCGGCGCTGACGAGGGCCAACGCCACCGTCGGTAGATCGAGAAGGGCCGTACGGGCCAGCGTGAGCGAGACGGCCGCCATCAGGGCCCAGGAGGCGGCGTTGAGCCCGTCGAGAAAGGCCCCGGCCAGCGGCGACTGCCGCAGCTGGGCAACGAGCTTGGTGCTCATGCCCACGAAGACAAAGGCCGGCAGGAAAATGCCCACCGTGGCCACTAGCGCCCCGCGCCAGCCTTGCAGCACGAAGCCCACGAAGGTAGCCGTGGTAAACACCGGCCCCGGCGTCACCTGCCCCACCACCACCGCATCCAGCAGCTGCGCCTGCGTCAGCCAATGGAAACGCTGCACCAGGTCGGCATCGAGAAACGCCAGCAGCACGTAGCCGCTGCCGTAGAGCACCGAGCCAATCTTGACGAAGGCCAGCCCCAGTGGCAGCAGCCCCAGCGGCGCGGCTCCCCCCGGCGTAGCGGCCGGGCCCGGCCCCAGGCCCAGCGCCACCGGCAGCAGCGCCAGGGCCGCTACCGCGCCCACCAGCTTGAGCAGGGCTGGCGGCACTTGCTTATGGGCCAGCGTGGGCCAGCGCAGCGCCCCGGCTGCGAGGCCCGCCGCGAAGAGCAGCACCAGCTCGTTTACGCCCAGCAGGCCCAGCCCCAGTGCCGCCCCGGCCATAGCCCGCAGGGGCCAGGTGGTCAGCGCCGAGCGGCCCAGGCTCCAGAGCGCCTGCGCCACCACCGCCACGATGACGGGCTTCACGCCGTAGAGCACGCCCGTGAGGGCCGGCAGCGTACCGAAACGCACGTAGGCCCAGGCAAAGGCCATGACGATGAGCATGGCTGGCAGAATAAAGCAGGTGCCGGCCACCAGCAGCCCCGCCCAGCCGCGCCGTGCGTAGCCGATATGGATGGCCAACTCGGTGGAGTTGGGGCCGGGCACCAGATTGGCGGCGCTGAGCAAGTCCAGAAACTGCTGCTGGGTAAGCCAACCCCGCCGGCGCACCACTTCCTCTTCCATCAAGGCAACGTGGGCGGCGGGTCCGCCAAAGGCCGTGGAACCCAGGCGCAGAAACAGCAGCGCCAGCTCTGGCAGCGACGTGGAGGGCAGCGACATCCGATGATTAGCGTGGTAAGGAGAAGTACAAGGCAGGAGCCAATATCCCGGTCCGCGGCACAACGCCCCCGGCAGGTCTATAACCTGTCTCGTAGGGGCCGCCTTGCGCATGGCAGCGAAACTGGCTTAAATGACGCTATAAACGTCCGATTCAGACTTCCCTCCTATGCGGTGGCAACCTGGTGGAACCAAAACCAGGAGCCGATTTGTATACATGAACAAATGATCATACATTTGCATCAGCATATGAGCCCGACCCACGCCCCCGACACCGAACTAAACCTCACCACCGAGAAGATGGAGAAGGTGGCGTTTATCCTCAAGACCACGGCTCACCCTACCCGCATTGCAATCGTGCAGTTGCTGTCCAATCATGAGAGCCTGTCGGTAACGGATATCAGCGAGAAGCTGGGGGTAGAGCAGAGCCTGCTTTCCCACCACCTGTCGGGCATGAAGCTCAAGGGTATCCTCAGCTCCCACCGGGACGGCAAGAACATCTTCTACGCCCTGAAAATGCGCGAGGTAGTCGACGTGATTCAGTGCCTGGCCGCCTGCACTTTCCTATAGGAACCGTGGCCTTTTTTTTGGCCTAACACATGAACAACTTTTCATAAATTCATACGTTCAGATGTTTTCCACGTTTTCCGTCTTTGGCTACTTCGCGGCCATCTTTATTGGCCTCTCGCTGGGCATCATGGGCGGGGGCGGATCTATCCTGACGGTGCCGGTGCTGGTGTACCTGATGGGCGTGAGCCCGGTACTGAGCACGGCCTACTCGCTGTTCGTGGTGGGCTCCACCTCGGTAGTAGGCGCCTCGGGCTACTTCCGCAAGGGGCTGGTGTCGCTGCGCACGGCCGTGGTGTTTCTGCTGCCTTCGCTGCTGGCCGTGTTTGCGGTGCGCAAGCTGCTCATGCCGGCCATTCCGCACGAGCTGTTTACCGTGGGCAGCCTGGTTGTGACCAAAGACCTGCTGGTGCTGGTGGCCTTCGCGGTGCTGATGGTCGGGGCCGCCGCATCAATGATTCGCGTGAAGCAGGCCGAGGCGGTGCTGGACGACGAGCTGCACCACTCGCACGCGTTCAACTACCCGCTGATTCTGGGCATTGGCCTGGTAGTTGGCACGCTTACGGGCTTTGTGGGCGCGGGCGGCGGTTTTCTGATCATTCCGGCCCTGGTGTTGGGGGCGCGCCTGCCTATGAAGCTGGCCGTGGGCACCTCGCTGGCTATCATCGCCCTGAACTCGCTCATCGGCTTCACCGGCGACCTGAGCGCGGGCACGCCCATTGCCTGGCGCTTTTTACTTGGCTTCCTGGCCTTTGCCCTGGGGGGCATCGTGCTGGGCACCTATCTGGCCCGTTTCATTCCCGGCGCCAAGCTCAAGCCGGCCTTCGGCTGGTTTACCCTGGCCATGGGCGCCTTCATCCTGCTGCGTGAGTTGGTCTTTACGCCCTAAGCCCCGCGCCGGCTCCCTCCTGTTGCTTTCCTCACTTCCCAACGACCTCCCATCATGAAAATCGAACAGTTTGAAGACAAGGGCCTGGCCCACTTCTCCTACGCCATCCTCAGCGAGTGCGCCCGCCAGATTGTGCTCATCGACCCGGCCCGCGACCCGCAGCCCTACTACGACTTCGCCCAGGCCCACGACGCCCAGATCGTGGCTGTCATCGAGACGCACCCGCACGCCGACTTCGTCTCCTCGCACCTGGAAATTGCCCAGACCACCGGGGCCACCATTCGGGTGAGCAAGCTGCTCGGCGCAGATTATGCCCACGAAGCCTTCGACGAGGGCCAATCCTTTGCGGTGGGCAAGCTCACTTTCCGCGCCCTGAACACGCCCGGCCACTCGCCCGACTCCATCAGCATCGTGCTCAGCCGCGAGGATAAAGACGAGGCCGTATTCACCGGCGACACCTTGTTCATCGGTGACGTGGGCCGGCCCGACCTGCGCGAAAACGCGGGCAACCTGACGGCCAAGCGCGAGGAGCTGGCCCGGCAGATGTACCACTCCTTGCGCGACAAGCTGATGCCCCTGGCTGGCACGGTGCTGGTGTACCCGGCCCACGGCGCGGGCAGCCTGTGCGGCAAGGCCCTAAGCGGGGCCAACAGCAGCACCATCGCCGACGAGAAATTCGGCAACCCGATGCTGCGGCACCTGAGCGAGGCGGACTTCGTGCAGGAGTTGCTCCAGGATCAGCCCTTCATCCCCAAATACTTCAGCTACGACGTGGCCCTGAACAAAGCCGGGGCCCCGGCCTACGCTCCCAGCGTGCAGCAGGTGCCGCGCCTGGCCGCGGGCGCGGCGCTGGAAGCCGGCGTGCTGGTGGTGGACACCCGCCCCGAAGCCGACTTCAAACAAGGGCACGTAGCCGGGGCGCTGAACATCCAGCAGGGCGGCAAGTTCGAAACCTGGCTGGGCTCCATCGTGGGGCCGGAGGAGCGGTTCTACCTGGTGGCCGCCGACGAGGCGACGCTGGAAGACCTGATCCGAAAAACGGCCAAAATTGGCTACGAGGCGCTGATCAAAGGCGCGCTGGTGGGCACGCCCAACGTGGCTGAAACGCTGCCCCAGCTCGACGTGGCGCAGTTCCGCCAGCACCCGGCGCAGTACACTATCGTGGACATCCGCAATGCCTCGGAGCACCGCGACGAGCCGCTGTTTGCCGGTTCGCTCAACATTCCGTTGCCCGAGCTGCGGGAGCGGGCCCAGGAAATTCCCACCGGCAAGCCCGTGGTGGTGCACTGCGCCGGCGGCTACCGCTCGGCGGCGGGCAGCAGCATCGTGGCCGACGCCCTGCCCGGCACCGAGGTGCTCGACTTGAGCGAGGCCGTGAAAACCTTCCAGTCGGCCCCGGCTGCCCACTAACGCCGCTGGTGCCGGGCAGGCCGCGCCGACGCGCGGGGCAGCCTGCCCGGCACCAGCGGCTTTATAAATCCCTTCACCCTGCTGCTTTCTCTTGTTGCCATGTTTGGTTTGTTTCAAAGCGCCGCCCCGGCCTATAAAAACCTCACCCCCGCCCAGTTCGCCATGGCCCTGCGCCAGCCCGGCGCGGTGCTGCTTGACGTGCGCCGCCCCGACGAGTTTGCCGCCGGCCATCTGCCCGGCGCCGTGAACATCGACGTGACCAGCCCCGACTTTGCCCGGCGCGTGGCGGCGCTGGACAAGACCCGGCCCACCTACGTGTACTGCCGCAGCGGGGCCCGCTCGGCCAACGCCGCCACCCAGCTCACCAAAGCCGGCTTCGGCCAGGTCAGCAACCTGCTCGGCGGCGTGCTCGACTGGCCCGATAAGCTGGTGCGGTAGGCCTCTTTCTTCCTCCCAATTGCTCCTTTCACGAGTACCGGCCGGCAGCTGCTGCGGGCGGGCCGGGCTCCTCTGTCCCTTCCCCATTCGTTTCTGACCGCTCTCATGCTTGAAATACTGCGTCAGCCCTGGCCCTGGTACGTGGCCGGGCCGCTGATTGGGCTGACCGTGCCCGCGCTGCTACTCGTCGGCAACAAGGCCCTGGGCATCAGCTCCTCGCTGCGCCACGTGTGCGCCGCCTGCGTGCCGGCCAATATTCCCTTCCTGACTTACAACTGGCGCTCCGAGGCCTGGAACCTGTTCTTCGTGCTCGGCATCGGCCTGGGCGGTTTCCTGGGCTACCAGGTGCTGGGCCACCCCGATACCGTGGCCATATCGGCCGAGACGGTGCGCGACCTGCAAGCCCAGATGGGTCTGACCGACTTCTCGGGCCTGCTGCCCCGGGAACTGTTTGCCCCGGAAAACCTGATGAACTGGAAAGGCTGGGTGTTTCTGGTGCTCGGCGGCTTTCTGGTGGGCTTCGGCACGCGCTACGCCGGCGGCTGCACTTCGGGCCACGCCATTTCGGGCCTGTCCAACCTGCAATGGGTGTCGCTGGTGGCCGTCGTGGGCTTCTTCGCGGGCGGCTTGCTGATGACCTGGGTCTTTTACCCGCTGCTGTTTTAAGCTGTACCTGCCATGAAAAACCTCACATACCTGGTGCTGGGCGGGCTGTTCGGCCTCATCCTCACGAAAAGCGAAGTGGTGAGTTGGTGGCGCATTCAGGAAATGTTCCGCTTCCAAAGCTTCCACATGTACGGCGTCATCGGCTCGGCCATTCTGGTGGGCTTGGTGTCCGTTCAGCTCATCAAGCGCAACCGCCTCAAAAGCCTCAACGGCGAAACCATCACCCTAGCCGACAAGAAATACAACCACGGCACCTGGATTGGCGGCACCGTCTTCGGCCTAGGCTGGGCCCTGACGGGGGCCTGCCCGGGGCCCATGTTTGCCCAGCTGGGCAGCGGCGTAGCCGGGGCGGCGGTGCTCATTCTGGCTGCCTTGGCCGGCACCTGGACCTACAGCGCCCTGCGCGAAAAGCTGCCGCACTAAGCTGTTTTGCTTGACTGCCGGTTTCCGTCCCCGTTTTCGATGATCCGCTGGTTTCTGCTGGGCGCCGCGCTGCTGGCCGGCGCCCGGCCCGGTATTGCCCAATCCACCGCGCCCGACACGCTGCGCCGCGGGCTTGGCACGCCACCCGTTGCCGAGCAGGCAGCCCCGGCGGATTCCACGGCCGGCCGTACCTTGGGCAACGCCCTGCGTCGGGGCCTAGTGGGGGTACGGGTCCGCACGGTATTTATGGCCACGCTGAACCAGGGCGCGGCGGCTGATTACGTTGCGCAGGGCGTCGGAGCGGCCCTGGGTTACGAAACCCAGCCCTGGCACGGGCTGCAGGCAGGGCTGAAAAGCTCCTTTCAGCAACGGCTTTACGCCAACGAGCTAGCCGCCGTGCCCGGCCGGCCGGAAAGCCGCTACGAGCTGAGCCTGTTCGACCTGGAGCACCCGCGCCGGCAAGCCCTGCGGCCCCAGGTCGAAGAGCTGTGGCTGCGCTGGCAGCAGCGTTCGGGGAAGCTGCAGCTCACCTACGGCCGGCAGCGCCTGGACACGCCATTGCTCAACGCCCAGGATTCCCGGCTGCGGCCTAACGTGGTGCAAGGCCTGTGGCTGGCGGCCAAACCGGACGCCGCTACCACCGTGCAGGGTGGCTGGTTGACCCACGTGGCCCCGCGGTCCGTCGGCCGGTGGTACCGCCTCGGCGCGGCGGTGGGCCGCTACGGCATGGGCGTGGCCACCGACAGCGCCCGCGCCGACTACCAGGGCCACGTGCCGACGCCCGGCCTGGCGGTGCTGGGCGTGCGCCGCACGCTGGGCCCGCGGGCTACGATGCAGCTCTGGCAGTACTGGGCCGACCACCTGCTGGCCACCAGCCTGCTGGAAGGCACGGTAACGCGGCCTCGCCCGGCCGGCACCTGGACGGCCAGCGGCCTGCTGCTCTGGCAGCACGCGCTGGCCACCGGGCGCGGGTTGCCGGCCGCTCAACGCTACCTGGATCCGGGTGAGCAAGCCCGCGCCCTGAGCTTGCGGCTGGCCTACCAGCGCCGGGCCTGGCAGCTGGCTGGGCACTACACGCGCCTCACGGCCCACGGCCGCTACCTGTTTCCCCGGGAGTGGGGCCGGGAGCCGTTTTACACCACCCTGCCCCGGGAGCGTATCGAAGGAGCTGGCGACGTACATGCCCTCGGGGCTACTGTGGCTTGGCTGCGCCCCCACGCGCCCCGGCTGGAAGCGGGTTATGGGTACTACAACCTGCCCCCGGCGGCCTGGCTCAACAAATACAGCCTGCCGGACTTTCACCAGCTCAACCTCAGCATGAGTCACCGCTTCGCCGGCGCGGCCGAGGGGCTGCAGCTGCGCACCCTATACACGGCCAAGTGGGGCGCCAACCGGGCCACTTACCTGCCGGCTCGTGCGGTTAATAAAGTAGACTTGCACCACCTGACCGTGGCATTGGAATATGGCTTCTAGCCCGAGCCGGCTCACGGAGTCCTACGCCGTGCCATAATAACTAGCCCACTATGACTCCCCGGCTCGGATTACGCGCTAACTGGCGGCAGTTCGGCCTGCTGGTAGTGGTTAACGCCTTCGTGGGTGGTATGGTGGGGCTGGAGCGCACCATTCTGCCCCGGCTGGCCGAGCAGGAATTTCATCTGGCCGCCCGCTCGGCTATTCTGTCCTTCATTGTGGTCTTCGGGCTGACGAAGGCCGCCGCCAACTATTACGCCGGGGCTTGGGCCGGCCGCGTGGGCCGCCGCAACGTGCTGCTGCTGGGCTGGCTGCTGGGGCTACCCGTGCCGCTGCTGCTGCTTTGGGCGCCGAGCTGGGGCTGGGTTATTGCGGCCAACGTGCTGCTGGGCCTGAATCAGGGGCTGGCCTGGTCGAGCACGGTGGTGATGAAGATTGACTTGGTCGGCCCGAAGCAGCGCGGCCTGGCCATGGGCCTGAACGAATCGGCCGGCTACCTGGCCGTAGCGGCCACAGCCTTCGGCTCGGGTTGGCTAGCCACCGAGTACGGGCTGCGGCCTACCCCGTTTTACCTCGGCCTCGGGCTGGCCATTATGGGTCTACTGAGCTCCTTCTTCGTGCGCGACACCCGCCACCACGTGGCGCTGGAAGCCGCCCAGATGCCCACTGAATCGGCGGGCGGGACGCGGCTGACGTTGTGGGACGTGACGTGGCGCCGCCCCAACCTGGGTGCCGTCACGCAGGCCGGGCTGGTCAACAACCTCAACGACGGCATGGTGTGGGGCCTGCTGCCGCTGCTGCTGGCCGGCAAGGGCTTTTCACTGACCCAGATCGGGACGGTGGCGGCGGTATACCCGGCCGTGTGGGGCCTGGGCCAACTCGTGACCGGTCCGCTGGCCGACCACGTCTGCAAAAAGCACCTGCTGTTCGGCGGTATGCTGCTGCAGGGCGCAGTATTGCTGGCCATGCTGGGGGCGGCTTCGTACCCGGCGTTTCTGGGGCTGGCCGCGCTGCTCGGGGCGGGTACGGCGCTGGTGTATCCCACCTTCCTGGCTGCCATTGCGGAAGATGCCCCGGCAACTCAACGCGCCCGCAGCGTGGGCATCTTCCGCCTCTGGCGCGACGCGGGCTACGCCGTCGGCGCCCTGCTGACCGGCGTGCTGGCCGACGCCCTAGGCCTGGAAGCGGCCGTAGCTGCCATTGGTGGGCTAACGCTGCTGTCGGCCCTAATTATTCAACAGCGCATGTACTGCGTGTCGACCGTGGAAAGCTCGGATGGAACAGCAGGACGCCGCACCGATCCACTCCTGCCATCCACCCACTTGTTAACCCGTTCACGCAGGATGGCAGCCCGAGTCACGGCCCTGCCGTCGCCAGTTGACTCAACTTTTTCACTTACCTCAGTGTGCCAGCAGTACTACGAGCCATACCCCTGCTCCTGCTGAGGTGCTATGTACATCAGCTACGCCTTTTTCGTGTCGATTGTAGTAGCCACAGGTCCAGCCACCCACGTGCTTCGTCACGACCCTACCACTTGGGTGTACATCACGACGGTTATGGTAACGGCCATGCTCTTGGTGCGGTTCTCGTTTCGCTACCCGCGCATGCTCTCCCTAGTTACCGGCATTGACTCCGCCCCCGCCGTAGCAGGCCATGCCGCAAGCCTAAACGTCAGCCATACTTAACCTTTCTCCGCTCTTAGCCTATTTATGTTCTGCTTGTGCCTAACGGGTGGAGTGCGTTTATGGCTGGTCTGTCCGCGAACCCACCCGTAAGCGTACCCCGCCCGCATTAGCCCTCCCTCCTCTCGTGGCGGGCTAATGACCCGCAACGGCCCGCCGCTTTATTTGCACTCGATGCGGCCTTGCGGCTGGTCCTGGGCTTGCAGTGACTTTTGGGTGTGGTCCCAGCTGGCATCGGCCGGGTCGAGCGCCGTGCGCAGGTAGGCCAGAATGGTTTCCCGCACAAAGGCCACGCGAGCCGGGTTTTCGTCGTCGGTTTCGGCTACGTCGTAGCCCGAAATGCCGCCCAGCATGTGGCCGCTGCCCAGCACCGTAAACAAGCACTTGGGGCCGGGGCTGCGGTGGTAGGCATCGGTGCGCCAGTCGGCCCGGGCCGAAAACCGGTCGCTCCGGTCCTGGTCGCCGGCCACCACCAGCACCGGGGCCGTCATCGAGTCAAAGGTGGTGCCGCCCAGCACCGGGTAGTGCGCGGTGGCAAACGGGGCCAGGTCGGCGCCGTTGCCGGGCGCGCCCAGCATCACCCAGGCCCGGAGCCGGGAATCTACTTGGCCGCCGGTAGTGGTGCCAGTCACAGGGTCGGTGACGCGCATCCCGGCCAATTGGCCCACCGTGTGCCCACCCATCGAGTGCCCCATGGCGGCTATCCGGGTGCGGTCCAGGCGGCCGGCCAAGCCGGGGACGGCGGCCTCTACCTGGTCGAGGTGGTCGAGGATGACGCGCATATCGTCGGCGCGGGAACTCCAAAACAGAGCACCCTCCGGACCGTTCGGGTCGAGGCCCAGGGCCTTGGAGTCCTGGTGGGTTGGCTGCACGACAACAAAGCCTTCCGCGGCAAAGTAGTCGACGAGCGGGCCATAGCCCCGCAGCGAAGACAGAAACGTGGATTGCCCGTGCCCGTGCGAAAACAGGAGAACCGGCAGGTTGCTCCCCGTGGCGGGCACCGACACCTTCAGCTGCAGGGGTACTTGCCGGCCGGGCACCGGCAATACCACCGGGCTAAACGTAAGCACCGGAGTGGGCGCGATGTTGATATTGGCAATGGAGGATTGAGTTGACATGACGTTTGGTGTTGGTTGATTGACAGGTATTTGATGAAAGAAATAACCGGCTGCACCCCACTGACAGCGAAGTTTCCGGCGGCTTTTTCGCGGCCGGACCGCCGTTGCCTGAGCTGGAAAACCAGGGAAAAGCCGGTTGGGAGGCGGGGCTAGGCGGTAGCTTGCTATAGGCAGCCCGCCCATGCCCCTACCAGGGGATGTCGCCCGTTACCGGCGTGTTTTCCTCGCTGACAAACCGGCCCGTGGGGCCGTCTTCGCCCAGCAGGGCGTACTTGACCAGGCGGGCGGCGGCTTCTTCCACGGTGCCCGTGCCGCGGTGGTGGTTGAAGTCGGTGGCCGTGAAGCCGGGGTCCACCGCATTGACTTTCACCTTCGTCTCGCGCAGTTCGTAGGCCAGCACGATGGTGTACATGTTCAGCGCCGCCTTGGACGTGTGATACACCGCGGCTTTGTTGGGGTAGTACTTCCAGGTCGGGTCGTTGTGCCGCGTGAGCGAGGCCATGCCCGAGCTGACGTTGACGATGCGCGGCTGCGCCGACTGTTGCAGCAAGTCCAGAAATGCTTGGGTGACGCGCACCACGCCGAACACGTTGGTGGCGTACACGTCCTCGAACACGCCGACCGCGGTGCCGGTGGCCGACTGCGGCGCCCCGCCGTTGATGCCGGCGTTGTTGATGAGCACGTCGAGCACGCCGGTTCGCTGGCCGATGGTGGCGCGGGCGGCGTTGACGGATTCCTCGTCCGTGACATCAAGCTGCACGGCTTCGGCCTCAGATAGCCCTTCGGCCCGGAGTTGTTCGACGGCTTGCTGCCCCTTGGCCAAGCTGCGGCTGCCGATGTACACGTGGAAGCCCTGGCGCAGCAGCTGGCGGGCGGCCTCGAAGCCAATGCTTTTGTTGGCCCCGGTAATTAAGGCGGTTTTCATACGCTTTGTGGGTTAAAAGTGCCGCGTGCCGACGGGTCCTGGTGACCGTTTGCATCCGCTTTTTGTACACCACAAAGTTCCGGCGCTACCCGGGGCCTGCGTTAAAGGGAATCAAACCAAAAAGTATGATTATCAAACCTCGCTGGTTCGAAAGGCCTTCGGATTCCGGCCGGTTAGGCGCTTGAAGAAATTATTGAAGTAGGTGGGATAGTCAAACCCCAGGCCATAGGCAATGTCGGCCACGCTCCAATTGGTGTACTGCAGCAGGGCCTTGGCCTCGGCGGCCACGCGCTCGGCGATGTGCACCGACGTGGGCTTGCCGGTGACGGCTTTGACCGCGCGGTTGAGGTAGTTCACGTGCACGGCCAGCTGCTCGGCGAAGTCCTGCGCCGAGCGGGCGCGCAAGGGCTTGGCGGTGGTTTCAATGGGAAATTGCCGCTCCAGCAGGTCCAGAAACAGCTGCGTCAGGCGCAGGGCCGCGTTTTTAGCCGGCAGCCCCGCGGGCGAGGCCGGCTGGATGCGCAGGGCCTCGTGCAGCAGCAGCTCCAGGCAGGTGCCGAGCAGCTCGTTTTTGTGCGCGTATTCGCCCTGGTACACCGCCAGCATCTGCCGAAACAAGCCGGTCATGAACCCGGCCTGCTCGCTGGTCAGCGGCACGATGGGGGCGCCGTCGATCCGAAACAACGGGGAGTGGTGCAGCAGGTCGGTCCGCGGCCGGCCCGAAAAAAACGCCTCGGTAAACAGGCAGGCGAAGCGAGTGCCGCCCGTCGTGCCTTCCGCCACAGCGTGGGGCACGTGGGGATTGGCCAGGAACAAGAAGGGACCCCGGCCGTCGAGGGTTTGCTCGCCGTAGCGGATGGTTAGGTCCCCGGGCACCAGCACCATCTTGTAGAAGTCGCGGCGGCTCTGGGCGGGTCGGGGCGCCACGGTCCCGGCAATTTCGTACACCTTGAACCCCGTGGCCGGCAGGTCCAGGGTGTACGGTTCGACGGCTTGCGTGGGCGGGTTGATTTCCATGTCCAAAAGTAATAAAATCAAACCTAAAAGACAGCCGAGCGAAGGCTGTCCTCCGCGCACAAGGCCGGCCTGACGAGCTTCCTCAGAAAGGGACCAAGCGGCGGGGCCAGCCCAGCCGGCAAGTCGAGCAGGCGGCATTCCGCCTGGGCCAGCCGCTCGGCGGGCACCGGAATCTGGCCGCCCTGGCGGGTGAAGAGGAAGCGAACCAGGGCGGTGAACGCGCGCAGTTCTTCCTGCTGTTGGGCGCGGTTTGTTCCCAATGCTCGGCGTTGCCCGAGGCTGGGCCAGGCAGATGATACGTTGGCCCCCCGTGAAGATGCACCTGGGGTAAAACGCCGGGGCAGCGTGGCACGTTATACCCCGAAACTCCCGTATACCTCCCTCCTATGCCTGCCCTCCTTGGCACCCTGCGCACGGGCACCAGCGGCATCGTCGTGCCCGGCCCGAAGGCCACCTTTCCGGAGGCCTACCAGGCGACGAGCCGCCTCACCTACTACGCCACCCTGTTTAACTCGGTGGAGATTAACAGCACCTTCTACCGCATCCCCCAGCCCAAAACGTTTGCGGCCTGGGCCGCTGAAACCGGCCCTGCGTTTGACTTTACCCTCAAGCTGTGGCGCGATATTACGCACACCACCGCGCTTGCGGAGAACCTCTCCGGCGTGGTCCGCTTTCTAGAGGCAGCACGTGCGTTGGGCACCAAAAAAGGATGCCTGCTCATTCAGTTTCCGCCCAGCAACACCATTCGCCAGCTGCACGCGGTCAATGCCCTCTTGACTGCGCTGGCCGCGGCAGACCCCGCCCACGAGTGGCGCAAAGCGGTGGAGTTTCGCCACCCCAGCTGGTATGCCGATGATGCGTTTGAGATGCTGGACCACCACGGCGCCAGCCTCGTGCTGCACGACAAAGGGCCCGCCCGAAACGCCCAGCTCAACGAGGGAGCAGACTTTGTGTATATGCGCTTCCATGGCCCGCAGGGAAACTACCGGGAGTCCTACGAGCGCGGCTTTCTGTACGACCAAGCCGAGCAGATACACGACTACCTCCACGAGGGGAAAGACGTGTATGCCTACTTCAACAACACCATGGGCGCCGCGTTTGACAATGCCCAAGACCTGTACCGGCTGGTGGCTGAGCGGGCATGAGCTGTACGACGCGCGTCTGGGGCAAGGTGGCGCTAGTTTCCAGGGCCAGGTCGTGTTGAGCCACGGCGCGGATCCGTCTGGGTAAACCCTGCTTTTGCCGGTATCGTCCGTTAACGGATACGGCGGTTATTTACACCCGCTTCTCCACTAAAGAACAAGCTGATACTAACCAGAGCTTGGATCTTCAAAAGAAGAAATGCTTGGTGTATGCCCAAGCTCGTGGATACACGTTTTAGAACACTTTGGCGGCACTTATGAAAGCGCCAAAAGCGATGGTCGCAAGAAAATTTCTCGCATGCTGAAGTGTGTTCAGCAGAAAGCGAACCACATTAGTTGCATCATCGTCCTAAGCCCTGATCGATTCTCCCGTACGGATGGTGAGGCCATAGCCCTAAACGAAAAGCTCCGCAGTCTAGGCGTCGCTGTTGAGTTCGTTACTCAACAGACAGATACCAGTGACGATGGGACGGTTGGTTCAAAATTTTGGCTCCTTAATAAGCCACGCAGATAACCAAGTGCGCAAAGAGCGAGCAGTTATGGGCATAACTGAGCGGCTTCGCCGAGGATATTGGACGTTCAACACACCCTTAGGTTATACCAAGATTATCGAAGGCAACGAGCCAAGAATTACCATTAATGAACAGGGCTAGCTGCTACGCAAAGCATTTCTACTAAAGCTCGACAACACTCAGCTCGTTACGCGGCTTCGCAAGCGTGGCGTGAAACTATCAGAAAAGCTTCTGACGCAAACTTTTCAAAATCCGTTCTACTGTGGCCTAATCACATCAAGTTTGCAGGATGGTCAGGTAGTAGCAGGACGCCACGAAGCCATGATCAGCCCTGAGCGGTTTATGCAGCTCAACAATATGCAACAACAGCAAGAGCACAGTCACGCCCATGCGAAAGAAGTACCGCCTGTTCCGCTGAAGCACCACGTGACGTGTCACCGCTGTGGCAAACCACTTACAGGTTACCAAGCCAAGAAGAAACAGCTTTGGTATTACAAGTGCAACACCATTGGTTGTAAGCTTAACGTAAGCGCCCGCCAACTGCACAGTCCTTATCATGAGTTGCTCGGCAGCTACGACCTATCTCCACAGTTAGTGGCCCCACTGAAAGCTATAACTGTCGGTGTATTTCAGCAACTCTACCACGAAAGCGTCCAGGAGCGGAAAGCCATTCAAGCGGCACTGAAGCAGGTGCAACAGAAGCTGGAAAAAATGGAGGAGCGGTACGCCATTGGAGAATTAGGTCGAACCACTAACGAGAAGTTCAGCCGCAAAATAATAACCTCCGACCTGCAACCGCTGGCGGTTCGATACGCTCGTTTAGGTTCTGACTTATCGAACCTCGAATCATATGTCTATTTCGCTGTCGATATGACGACTAACTTACCGATTATGTGAAAGAAAGCTGATTTACCCACTCGACAATTACTCCAACAAATGATCCATCCAAACGGCATCGCCTTTGCTCCGAAAATTGGTCTTTATCGACCCGGGCGAGCTAACACAATCTTTAGAACAACGTCTTCATTCACAGCAAGTAACAGCAAACAAAAAATCGGATCTAACACGATTACCCGTGCTAAATCCGATTTGGTGGGCCCAACAAGTGAATTATCGCACTGTTGGCGCCAGGATTTAGAAGCAATTGCGGCCTTTAGCCGCCTCGTCAATCTCGACGATTTTACCACTTAGTGGCAGCAGGGCGTGACGTAATGAAGCCGCCAACTTTGCCCCTGCTGCGGCCGTCAAGGCCCGTGCCCCGACAGTTCCGATCAAAGACCGGAGCTGTCAGGAATCAGGATTGATCCTGCTGTTTTATCTTTTTTTCGCTAAACCGGGGAAAGGCAAAATAGACGTATAACAACACCACGGGGATGATGCTGAACGGTACGCTCCACAAACAAACGAGCAAGGCCGCCAGGTGCAACGCCGGCGCAATAGCATATTCTTTTGTCAGCAGCCGAATGAGCCGTTTATCGGTATCGTCTTCCACCAGCTCGTCCCTGCTGGTGGCGTACCACCAGGTACAGTTATACAGCAAGGTCATCATCAGCAAGGTCCCGTGGTAAATCAGGGCGGCCGTCCGTTCGTCTGGTTTGCCGATATGACGGGCTAGCAGGCCGGTGGTGAAAGACTGCAGGGTAACAAACATCAAAAACAGAATATTCAGGATCAGCAGGTACTGATCCGTCTGCTTGAGGTATCCAAACATGTTGTGGTGGTTGGACCAGGCAATGCAGATGAACAGGAAAGATGCCGCGAAGGCCGCGTAATGGGGCCAGAGTTTTACCAGCTCCGGCAGCAAGTTCGTTTCGGGCTTCGGCAGCTCGGTGGCCAGCAAGGTGGCCGCAATAGCCAGAACGGCGTCGCTGAAATATTCGAGCCGATCCGTTGGTCGATGGTTGTGCATACGCGTTGTTCAACATGCAATAGCCTGAAAACCAAAAGCAACCAGTAAAACGTCGACCCCAACGGGGGCGCTGACGGCGCCCCCGTTGGGGTCGACGTTTTAGGCTACTCCTGGTTCAACTGGCGCTTACGCCGGTTTTTCCGTTTGAGCAGCATGATACCGGCCGTTAGGAGCAACGCCGTCGTCGCGGTATTCCGGATAAAGCCCGCGCGGTTATACTTCCATTCGGCGCGCCAGCCCCGCTCAATCCAAGGATTGGGCAGAATGCCGTGCACTAAATCATCCAACTTGCCTTGAATGGTGTCGACGCGGTCGGCCAGAATGAGCGTCATCCAGTGCGTGGCGGTGGCTTCGCTGTACTTGTAGGCAAAGCGGCGGATGGCCCCGCTCAGGCCGATGGGCGGCGTCGAGGTGCCGAACACCCGCGTCACACCAGGCCGCTCGATGGAATGCAGAATTTCCATGTCCAGCGGCTGCTGGGGGGCCTTTTCGTAATCGAGCCGCTCGTGGTCCGCCCCGTTGCTATGCTTCATGGGGTAGGTGGGGTCGTTGTCCGGGTCGGCATCCATACCCCAGCCGGGTATCTCGGCGGCGCGAACCATGTTGCGCTGGGCGATGATGCGGTCCTGCCCCGCCGCAATGCGGTCTTCCAATGCGTTTTTCATGAGCATGAGGGGTTAAGCGAACGAAGCGTTGGCGCGTGACGGAATCAGCAGGGGCTTGATGATGTTGTCCAGCTTTTTGGAGAACATACGGTAGGCATCCGGTATTTCTTCCAGCGGAAACCGGTGGGTAATGATTTCCTTGGGGTTGATCCGGCCGCTCATGACGTGATCAATCAGTTTGGGTAGCAGCCGTTTCACCGAGGCCTGATTACCCCTGATAGTCAAGCCCTTGTTCATGATACTGCCGAGGGGAGCGAGGTTCCAGGGCGGACCATATACCCCGATGATGGATACGATACCGCCTTTTTTCACGGAATTGACGGCCCAGTGAAAGGCCGTGGCCGTGCCGGCCTGCATCAACAGGCTTTTCCCGCTAATCGTTTGCCAGGCATGGCCCGACGCTTCGCAGCCCACCGCGTCGATGCACACGTCGGCGCCAAAATAATCGGTGGCCTTTTTCAGGAAGACCACCGGGTCGTTCATTTCCCGGAAGTTGTACGCCTCGGCAAACGAGAATTTGCGGGCAAACTCCAGACGGTAATCCAGTTCATCAATCACGATGACGCGGCCGGCGCCGAAAAACCAGGCAAAGCGGGCCGCCATCAGCCCGATCGGACCGGCGCCGAACACCACCACGGTGTCGCCTTTTTGGATACCGGCCTGCTCGGCCGCCTGGTAGCCGGTGGGCACCACGTCGGTCAGCAGCACGGCATTTTCCAGGTCCATGCCTTCCGGGAGAATGGTGGGGCTCACGTCGGCGTAGGGCACGCGCACGTATTCGGCCTGCCCGCCGTCGTAGCCCCCGCCGGTGTGGGCGTAGCCGAAAAAGCCACCCACGGCCGTAGCTTCCGGATTGGCCTCGTGGCAGTTGCCGTAGAGTTCCTGCTTGCAATGCGGACAGGTGCCGCAGGCAATGTTAAACGGCACCAGTACATGGTCGCCCACCTTGAGTTTTTGCACCTCGGAGCCCACGGCCTCCACGACGCCGGTAAACTCGTGGCCGAAGGTCATGCCCACCCGGGTATCGGGCACCATGCCATGATACAGGTGCAGGTCGGAGCCGCAAATCAAGGAGCGGGTGACCCTGACAATGGCATCCATGGGATGCTTGATTTCCGGCTCGGGCCGGTTACGGTCTGCCCTTATCTGAAAGGGCCCCCGAAAATTCATGGCTAACATAGGCGCAAGGTTTAAGGTGGACCATTCAAGGATATTCTTGAACAATTAGCGTACGCCTACCCCCAGCCAACGCTTATCCAGTTACTACTGATTTGTGTCCAGACAAACACGTAATTCGGGCTGCGTAGATTTCGCCTCGTGCGCCGCTTGGCCAGCGCGCTAGGTGTAAGCCGCAATCCGGCGTCCGCACTAGTGTCCGTCCCGCCTGGACTGATGCGCACCTGCGGCCGTCTTGACGCTAGATGGACACGGTGGAATTAAAAAGCTTGTCACCCACCGCCGCTTGAATAAAAAAGCCTTGATGCCGCGGCATCAGGACGAAGCAGGCAACGATGCTGCATCGGCCGAACCGTGCCCTTCTAAGCAGACTCAGTAATAGCAATAGTGGTCGTGGTGGACTCGATGCAGTTGAGGACGACCATACCGCCCCTATCAGTAGCGAAACTGTTGGCACAAATCAAAAGTCCCCGTTTCCAAGTTGGAAACGGGGACTTTGTGGGCCCAGCTGGAATCGAACCAGCGACCTGCTGATTATGAGTCAGCTGCTCTAACCGATTGAGCTATAGGCCCGGCTAAAACCTATCCAGGGAAGGCCCACAGGTTGGTTTCGGCGGCGCAATCTACCAATTTCGCGGCGGTATTACCAAACCACCCTGCTATGAACGCTGCGCATCGTTTGCCGAATCTGCTGTTTGATTTTGGCGGCGTCATCATCAACATCGACTACAACCGCACCCTGGAAGCCATGCGGGCGCTGAGCCGGGTGGGCTCCACGATTGAGTTTACCCAAGCGGCGCAATCGGCGCTGTTCGACGACCTGGAAACCGGCCGCATCACGCCCGACGCCTTCCGCCAAGGGCTGCGCACGCATTACGACTTGCAGCACGCCACCGACGCGGAGCTGGACGCGGCTTGGAATGCCATGCTGCTCGACCTGCCGCTGGAACGGCTGGAGTACCTGCGCGAACTGCGTCGGGAAGGCTACCAAACGGCCCTGCTCTCCAACACCAACAGCATCCACATCGGCGTCATCAACGAGATGCTGCGGCGCGCCTACGGCTTGCAGCAGGGTATTGCCGACGTGCTGGACCGCGTGTTTTATTCTCAGGAAGTAGGCCAGCGCAAGCCGGGGCGGGAAATCTTCGAGCATGTGCTGCGCGAAATGAACTGGCGGGCCGAGGAAACCCTTTTCGTGGAGGATAGTATCCAACACATTCGCACGGCCGAGCAGTTGGGTATTCGCACCCTGTTTCTGACTCCGCCCCTGACTCTTACCGACGCCCTGCCCGCCGCTCTTCGTGCCTTTCCCAACCCTGTTTCCTAACGACAAGCCGCGGCCGACGCCGCTGCGGCCGTTTTTGCTGCGCTGGCGCCGCTACGAGCGGCCGGAGCCCCCGCTGTGGCGCACGGCGCTGCTGCACCTGGGCCTGTTTCTGCTCACGCTCGGCACCACCACACTGGCCGGCGTGATGCTCACCCGCGGCGGCATTGACTTGCTGCCCCTCGACGTGCTGCAGCTGCCGGCGGCCGAGCGCACCGCGGAGCTGCTGCGCGGGCTGCAGTTTGCCGCGCCGTTTTTGGGCGTGCTGGCCGTGCACGAATTCGGCCACTATTTCACGGCCCGGCGCTACCGCATCCGGGTTTCGTTGCCGTATTTTCTGCCGGTGCCCTTCGGCATTGGCACGTTCGGGGCGGTAATTCGCATCCGGGAGAAGATTTTCTCGCGGCGGGAGTTTTTCGACGTGGGCATTGCCGGGCCGCTGGCGGGTTTTGTGGTGGCCGTGCCGCTGCTGGTATACGGCTTCACCCACCTGCCGCCGCTGGAGTACCTGTTCCAGATCCATCCCGACTACCGCCCCTACGGCGGCGCCTACGCCCAGTACGTGTACCAGGGCCGGCCGGCGGGCCTGAGCTTCAGCCAACCCCTGCTTTACCAACTACTTGCCCGCTGGCTAGCCGACCCCGCCCTGCTGCCCGACGCGCACGAGTTGCTGCACTACCCGGTGCTGCTGGCCGGCTCCTTATCGTTGTTTTTCACGGCCTTGAACTTACTGCCCATCGGCCAGCTCGACGGCGGCCACATCCTCTACGGCCTGCTGGGCTTTCGGCGCTTCAACCGCCTCTCGACGGGGCTGTTCCTGGCGTTTATGTTCTACGCCGGCCTGGGCCTGTTTACCCTCGATTCCGGGTGGCAAACCTGGCTGTACTACGGCCCCGTGTACGCGCTGTACCTGCTCACGGCCTTGTGGCGGGTGCTGCCGGGGTTTCGGCGGGTGGCGCTGCTGGCGGCGGGCGTGTGGCTGGCGCAGCTGGCGGTGGCCACGGCCGTGCCGGGCATCAGCGGCAACCCCGGCTGGCTGCTTTTCGGCCTACTGCTGGGCCGCCTGACGGGCATCTACCACCCGCCGGCGCCCGACGAGCGGCCCCTCTCGCCCGGCCGCCGGGTGCTGGGCTGGCTGATGGTGCTCGTGTTTATTCTCTGTTTCAGCCCGGTACCCTTCGTGGAGGTGTAGGCGCGCAACGTCTGGGCGGCGGGCGCGTACCACGGCGTATGGCTACTACCGCTGCTGCTCCCGACCGCACCGCTCCCGAATACCGCTGGACGCTGGCCGCCCGCATTGCCGATCAGATGCTGGAGGCCGGCCTGAGCCACCGCGACGTCAACGAAGCCACCACGCCCGACGACGTCATCAGTCGCGGGGCGCTGCCCAAGGCCGACGCGGCCTACGTGCGCGGCCTGCAGGTGCTACCCGACGGCGACGCCCGCGACTTGTTTGTGCGCCACGCCCGCAGCAAGCCCCACGAAGACGACCCGAACTGCTGCGACACGTTTAACTTCTTCCGCCAGCTCGTCTGGATCAACCTCTACAGCCGCCCGGAAGAAGAAGAAATCCTCCCCCACTGAGCCCAATTCCAACACAAACGGCCCGCTGCACCAAGGTGCAGCGGGCCGTTTGGCGTTAAGCGAATCGGCTTAGCGCAGGGCGGCCACGCCGGGCAGCTCCTTGCCTTCCATGTACTCCAGCAGGGCACCGCCGCCGGTGCTGATGTAGGACACCTGGTCGGCAAAGCCGAGCTGGTTGACGGCCGCCGCGGAGTCGCCGCCGCCGATGAGGGAGTAGGCGCCTTCGGCCGTGGCTTCGGCAATGGCGCGGGCCACGTACTCGGTGCCGAGCGAGAAGTTGCTCATTTCGAACACGCCCATCGGCCCGTTCCACAGGATGGTTTTCGAGCCCCGGATGATTTCGGCGAACAGTTCGCGGGACTCGGGGCCGATGTCAAGGCCCATCCAGCCGGCCGGGATGTGGTGGTTGGCGGCCACGTCCACGTTGGCGTCGTTGGCGAATTTGTCGGCAATGAGGCTGTCGACGGGCAGCACCAGATTCACGCCCTTTTCTTTCGCCTTCTGAATCAGGCTCAGTGCCAGCTCCAGCTTGTCGGCTTCCAGCAGCGAGTCGCCGATTTCGCCGCCCTCGGCCTTGGCGAAGGTGAAGGCCATGCCGCCGCCGATGAGCAGGTTGTCGACCTTGTCGAGCAGCTGCTCGATGATGAGAATCTTGTCGGAAATCTTGGCCCCGCCCATGATGGCGGTGAAGGGCCGTTCGGCGTTGTTGAGCACGCGCTCGGCGTTGTCGACTTCGCTCTGCAGCAGGTAGCCGCCCACGCGGGCCTGCGGGAACGACTCGGCTACCACGGCCGTGGAGGCGTGGCGGCGGTGAGCCGTGCCGAAGGCGTCGTTCACGTACACGTCGCCGAGGCGGGCCAGGCGCTGGGCAAAGGCCGCGTCGCCTTTCTCCTCCTCGGCGTAGAAGCGCAGGTTTTCGAGCAGCAGAATCTCGCCGGGCTGCAGCGACTGGGCCAGTTGCACCGCCTCGGCGCCCACGGCGTCAGGGGCGAATTTTACCTCGCGGCCGTACTCGTGGTTGAGCCGCCCCACGAGGTGGCGCAGGGAGTATTTGTCTTCCGGTCCGCCCTTAGGCCGGCCCAGGTGCGACATCAGAATGACGCTGCCCCCGTCGCTGAGAATCTTGTTGATGGTGCGCGTGGCGGCCCGGATGCGGGTGTCGTCGGTGATGCGGAAGTCCTTGTCGAGAGGCACGTTGAAGTCGACGCGCACCAGGGCTTTCTTGCCGGCGAAGTTGTACTGGTCGATGGTCTGCATGGAAGCTGACGGAAAGGGTTGGGGAACGGAAACCGCTGCCCTTATACGCAGCGGCGGCGCGTAGTTCGGCCTTTTTCGCGCCGTATGCAAGCTATGGCCGGCTGGGCTCGTTTGGCAGATGCCATTCGGCGGCGCTTTCTTTCCAGCGGTTTATCCGGGCTACCTTGCGGCATATATTCCTTTGCTATTGCATGAAAACAGCATTTGTACTGACTTTTTCGGCCTTGTTGGTGGGCCACGGCGCGACGGCCCAGCAGCTCCGGTTTGGCGCCAAAGCCGGGGTGAATTACGCCGACCTCAATATTCGTCACGTAGGCGGTTTCAAGCGCCTGCTCGGCCTCAACGCCGGCGTGGTAGGCCGCTACGCCCTAAGTTCCGATGGCTTTTGGAACCTCCAAGCCGAGCTGCTGTATTCGGGCAAAGGACAGCGCTCGGGGGGCATCATGCGCCCCGTGGGCGCCCCGGCTGAATTGTACCACGACCGAATCCACTGCCTGGATCTGCCCGTTTTAGCCAAAATCAACGCCCGCGGCCTCACCGTCGAAGCCGGTCCGCAGCTTTCCTATGTGCTCAAGGCCAGTTCCGAGACGGATGGCGGCCGCATCGACACCCGTGACCGGCTGCGGCCTGTGCAACTGGGCTACGCCGTCGGCGTGGGGTACGAGTTGCCGGCCGGCTACAGCCTCACGGTGCGCTACGCCGCCGACGTCACCAGTATTTATAAGTCGGGCCCGTTCTTTGACTCGGTGCATTCCACTGCTTTTCAGGCCCAGCTCGGCTACCTGCTGGGCAAGGCGGAGTAACGATTCGGCCCACTTGCTTGTTAGGCGCCGCAGCGGCCCGCCCCGGGGCGGGCCGCTCTATTTTTCGCCTACCTTTGTAGCAGCATGAGAATTGGCATTTTCTTCGGTGGTCCGTCGCGCGAGCGGGAAATTTCCTTTGCCGGCGGCCGGACGGTTTACGATAACCTCGACAAGTCGCTGTTCCAGGCCGTGCCGGTCTTTGTGGACAGCCACGGTAACTTCATCCTGCTCGACTGGCAGTACCTCTACAAGGGCACCATTCGGGACTTCTACCCGCCCGTGTCGGCCCTGCCGCCCTCCGAGCTGAAGTTGCAGGTATACCTGGAAAGCCTCGGCGAGCTGAGCCGCGAGGAGCAAGACCGCATCATCGCGGAAGTGGGCCGCCGCCTGCGCCCCGACGAGCTAGCCGGGCTGATGGACTTCGCCTTCCTGGCCCTGCACGGGCCGGCGGGCGAAGACGGCGCCATTCAGGGCTTGCTCGAGTGGTACGGCATCCCCTACTCCGGCTCCGGCATCCTGCCCTCCGCGTTTGGCATCGACAAGATTGCCCAGAAAACCCTGCTGCACGCGCTGAATTTGCCCTCCCCGGGTTTCCGCGTGCTCACGGCCGAAGAATTCGACGCGGCCCAGCCCGAAGCCTTGCTGGCCTACGTGCAGAAAGAGCTGGGCCTGCCGCTGGTGGTGAAAGCCCCGCGCCAAGGCTCCAGCATCGGCGTGAGCATTGTGCGCGACGCCGACGTGGCCAAGTTCGTGGCCGCCGTGGAGCGCAGCCTGTTCCGCCGCACCGTCACGCGCGAAGACTGGCAGCGCCTCGGCGCGCAGGACCGCCTGGCCTGGGCGCAGCACCTCACCGACATCCGCGAGGGCATCGGTCTGCCCGTCATCCTCGATGCGGACGACGACCAAGTTATCTACCACCCCGAAGCCCTGCTGCGCGCCCTCGACGAGCGGCTGACCCTGCAGGATTCGGTGCGCCTGACCAACACCCAGGGCGAGCAGCAGGTGCTGCTGGAAGCCTTTGTGCAGGGCCGTGAGTTTTCTTGCATCGTGGTGGAAGACGTGGACGGCTCGCCGCTGGCCCTGCCGCCCACCGAAATCGTGAAGGGCTCGGAGGTATTCGACTACCGCTCGAAGTACCTGCCCGGCATGGCCCGCAAGGTCACGCCCATCGAGCTGCCAGAGGCCGACATCCAGCGCATTCGGGAGCAGTGCGAGCAGTTGTTCCGCACCTTCGGCTTCCAGGTCTACGCCCGCCTCGACGGCTTCATCACCGACGCGGGCGAGATTTTCCTGAACGACCCGAACACCACCTCCGGGATGCTGCCGGCCTCGTTCTTCTTCCACCAGGCCGCCGAAATCGGGCTGAACCCCTCGCAGTTCCTCACCTACATCATCCGCACTTCGCTGGCGGCGCGGCGCCGCTCGGGCCTGCAGCCGGTGAAGCTGGGCCGGCAGCTGCGCGCCCTCGACGCGGCCGTGGCCAGCCGCCAGCACGAGCAGAAGCCGCGCACCAAAGTGGCCGTCATCATGGGCGGGTATTCCTCGGAGCGGCACATTTCGGTGGAAAGCGGGCGAAATATCTTCGAGAAGCTCTCCTCCTCGGCCAAGTACGAGCCGGCGCCGGTGTTTTTGACCGGCTCGTCGGACAGCTACGAGCTGTACGTGCTGCCCATCAACGTGATGCTCAAGGACAACGCCGACGACATCCGCGACAAGGTGAAGCACTACGAGGCCGGCCACGGCGCGCACCCCATCCTGGAGCGCATCCGGCAGGCTGCCACCAACATCACGCATACCTACGCCGCGCAGTCGGTAGCCGCGCCCGAGAAGCTGAGCTTCGAGCAGCTGGCCCAGCGCGTGGATGAGGTGTTCATTGCCCTGCACGGCCGCCCCGGCGAAGACGGCGCCCTGCAGCAGCAACTGGAGCGCGTGGGCCTGCCCTACAACGGCTCGGGCGCCGAGTCGAGCTCCGTCACCATCAACAAGTTCGAAACCAACAAGCGCCTGCGCGACGCGGGCCTGCGCGTGGCCGAGCACCGCATGGCCGCCCGCCTGGAGTGGGAAGCCGACGCGGAAGCCTTCTACCAGAGCCTCGAAAGCCAGTTTCACTACCCTTTCATTGCTAAACCGGCCGACGACGGCTGCTCCTCGGCGGTGAAGAAAATCAAGAACCGCCAGGAGCTGGAGGCCTTCTGCCGCCTGATGTTCCGCGACCAGGAAGACCTGCTCGAAGACGCAGCCCGCACCCTGAGCCTGGGCTTCAAGGAAGAATTCCCGCGCAAGGATGCCTTCCTGGTGGAAACGCTCATCTCGCGCGACGGGGCCCGGCACTTCCTGGAAGTCACCGGCGGCCTGCTCACGCATCGGCGGGCCGACGGGGGCCGTGACATCGAGGTGTTCGAAGCTTCCGAAGCCCTGGCTACGGGCGAAGTACTGAGTTTGGAGGAAAAATTCCTGGCCGGCGAAGGGCAGAATATCACTCCCGCCCGCTACGCCGCCGACCCCGCTGAGCGGCAGCGCATTTCCGACGAAGTGAAGGCCGAGCTCAAGCGCGTAGCCGAGGTGCTCAACATCGAAGGCTACGCCCGCATCGACGCCTTCGTGCGGGTGCGCGAGACGGGCGCGGTGGAAGTCATTATCATCGAGGTCAATTCCCTGCCCGGCATGACGCCCGCCACCTGCATCTTCCACCAGACGGCGCTGGCCGGCTACACCCCTTACGACTTCATCGACCAGATTCTGGAGTACGGCAAAACGCGCGTGCCGCAGTCGGTGTAGAGACGCATATTTGCGTCTCCGTCGTGGCTGACATTGTGTGGGCTGCCAGCAAATTCCTCCTGGTAAAGACGCCCTTCTGCGTCTCAACATCTTCTCTCTAAATGGCTTTCCTCAAATCCGATACCTGGCTGGACCTCGTCAAACACCTTGTGGTGATTGGGCTGGTGTCGCTGCTGCTGCTGTTTCTATTCTTCTTCGTGTACCTGCCCGTCACCACCAACCACGGCGAAACCATCGTGGTGCCGAAGGTGACCGGCATGCAGCTGGCCGACTTGGAAGACTACCTCGATGAGCGCGACTTGGCCTACTTCGTCGACGACAGCAGCTACTCGGCCACCTCGCGCCCCGGGCTGGTGCTCACCCAGGAGCCCAAGCCGGGCGAGAAGGTGAAGGAGGGCCGCAAGATTTACATCTCGGTGGCCATGAAAAACCCGCCGGTCATCAAGATGCCCAAGCTGACCGACGGCTCCGTGAAAAACGCCCAGATGATTTTGAACAGCTACGACCTGGTGGTGGGCAAAATCACGCTGGTGCCGGACCTGCGCCAGAACGCGGTGCTCAAGCAAGAAGTGGGCGGCAAGGAAATCAAGCCCGGGGACCCGATTACCAAAGGCACCCGCGTGGACCTGACCGTGGGCGACGGCCTGGGCAACCAGGAATTCCCGGTGCCGAGCGTGGTGGGCATGCCCGCCGACGAAGCCACCACCCTCCTGGCCGGGCAAGGCTTGCAAATCGGCGAGACCTTCTACCAGGCCCCCGAAGCGGGCCAGACCGAAGGCACCGTGGTGAAGCAGCGCCCCGAAGCCAGCGGCGGCGCCACCATCCGCTCCGGGCAGCTCGTGGACCTGTGGGTGGCCGGCGAAGAACCGCTCAAGCCCGTCAAGTAGAACGCAAGCCCCGTTTTCCAGAAGCCGCCCGGAATACTCCGGGCGGCTTTTTTGTGCCCGCCCGGCGCAGAATGTGCGCCATCGGCAAAATCTTTTCCCGCGCCGGCTCGTTGGGGGTGCGTAACTTACCCCCGCTCATGAACTATCGGCTACCTCTACCCCTGTTTGTTTGGGCCTGTCTGCTGACGTGCTTCGGCCTGCCCACGGCGCTGCGCGCCCAACAACTGCTGCCCCTGCCTGCCGACCCTGCCCGCGCCCAGGCCGTGGCTCCCGGTGCGGCAGCCCGCGGCACGGCCAGTACCGCCGCGCTGGCGTTGCCCTTCTTCGAAGACTTTGCCGGGCAGCCCGAAGGCAAGCCCAACCGCACGCGCTGGAAAGACGGCAACGTGCTCGTCAACGAGCGGTTTTCGCAGACGCCGCCCTCCCGCGGCGTGGCCACCTTCGACGGCCTCGACTCGCTGGGGCGCTCCTACGGGCCGGCCTCCCTTTACGGCAACACCGACGTGCTCACCTCGCAGGCCATCGACCTGAGCGCCGGCCGCCCCGGCGACCGTACCTACCTGAGCTTTTACTGGCAGACGGGCTCCATCGCGGGCGGCCCCAACTACGAGACGGGCAGCCGCCTCGTGCGCTTGGTGCTCGAATTCCTTGACAACACCGGCGCCTGGCGGCAGGTGTGGTACAACCCAAGCCAGCAGGACGGCAACAGCCACACGTTGACGCGCTTCCGTCAGCGCTTTATTGCCGTCAACGACGCCCGTTACTTTCACGCGGGGTTTCGCTTCCGTTTCCGCAGCTACGGCCGCCTCTACGGTACCCTCGACACCTGGAACCTGGATTACCTGCGGCTCGACCGCAACCGCGACACCACCAACGTTTCCTACGCCGACCTGGTGCTGAGTTCACCTCTTTCGTCGCTGCTGAAGCGTTACACGGCCATGCCGGCCTGGCAATACAACGCCGCGGCCAGCCCCGCGCAGGAACTGAACGACAGCACGTTTACCACCCTCAACAACCTCGACGACACGCTGGTGGTGGGCACGCCTTACTCCTACCAAGGCGTGGTGCGCGTGCTGCCGGCGGGCCCCGAAATTCCGTTCTTGAACGGTTCGGATTTCAGTGTAGCCGGGGCCAAGCAGAAGCGCCTTAACGGCTCGGTGCGCAGCGTGCCGCTGACGGTGGCCGTGGGCACGCGGGTGCAGCACAGCATCAACCTTTCCTTGCTTTCGGCGACGGGCTCGCCCAACGACACGGTGCGCCGCGTGACCGAATTCAACAACTACTACGCCTACGACGACGGGTCGGCCGAAGGCACCGCGCACTTGGCGCAGAGCCCCAACCTACCCACTTCCCGGGCCGTGCGCTTCGACCTGAACCGGCCCGATCAGGTGCTAAAAATTCGCTATTACTACGCCGGCGCCACCGGCAGCGGCACCATTCCCACCACCACCCCCGTCACGTTCGGCGTGTGGGATGCCGGCGCCGATGGCCAGCCCACCGCCACGCCCAAGGCCACCTTCACCGAAAGCCTGCCCACCAGCGTAGCCGCGGGCGGCTTCCGCGAGGTGACGTTCAGCCAGCCGGTGCCCGTCAGCGGACGGTTTTTCATTGGCTACACCCAGCCGGCCAATACTCCGCTGTTCATCTTGTTCGGCGCCGACCTCAACAGTTACCAACCCCGCCTGACGTTCTACGACCGGGAGAACAACGTTTGGTCGCCCTTCGACACGGCAGCTAAGTTTGTGCCCATTCTGCGGCCCGTCATGTCGGGGGTGGTTAGCAGCGCCCACAGCGCCGCTGCCGATGCCGCCGTGCAGATCTTCCCCAACCCCAGCTCGGGCGTGGTGCAGGTGCAGGGCCGCTACACCCGCGCCGTGGCCCTCGATGCGCTGGGCCGCACCGTGTGGGAGCAGCCGGCGGCCCAGGCCGGCCAAGCGCAGCTGGACCTACGCCGCTTGCCGGCCGGCGTATACCTACTGCGCCTCACCCTGCCCAACGGCTCGGTGGGCACCCAGCGCCTGGTGCTACAGCCCTAACGGCGCGCGTAACTTCGCCCGAATTTGCTTGTTTAGTGGGCCCCGGCGCTTCCCTCGGCGGGGCCCACCCGTTTTCCCGTTTTACCTGTTCTCCATCCATGAACGACATCACCCCCGCCGAGCTGAAAGAGCGTCAGCAGCAAAACCAGACTCCCGTTATCATCGACGTGCGCGAGCCGTGGGAATACGAGGAAACGCGCATCAACGGCAGCCAGAACATTCCGCTCGGCGAGCTGCCCGGCAAGATCGAAGACCTGGAGGAGCTGAAGCACCAGGAAATAGTGGTGCACTGCAAAGGCGGGGGCCGCTCGGCCACGGCCAAGGCCCTGCTGCAGCAGCACGGCTTCGACAAGGTGCGCAACCTGCTCGGCGGCATCTCGGCCTACAACGCCGGCTAAGCTTCGCCTCCCAACATGCCGAACGTCATTCCGCGCTGGCCGTGGAATGACGTTTTTTTCTGCCGTCCAGGGCCTCACGCCACGGCCAGTTGCCCGCCGGGGGTGTAGCGCAGCTGTCCGGTGTCCACCAAGTCGCGCAGCAGGGCAGTCAGCACCTCGGCCTGGGCGGGCGCGAAGCCGGCCAGCAACTCCCGCGGCGTTTGCGGCGCGCTGCGGAGCTGGCTGAGCACTTGGGCCCGCAGATCGGCCGCCACGGCCGGCTTCTGCTGACTGCGCTTTTCGGCCAGGCAATGGTCGCAGATGCCACAGCGCGCACTGTCCACCTCGCCGAAGTACTCCAGCAGCTGCTGCTGCCGGCAGCGCGTGCCGGCGGCGTACCGCACAACGGCCTCGGTTTTGAGCACGTCCCGGTCGCGGGCGGCTTCCAGGCTGCGGGCGTCGAGCGGCAGGCGGCCCACGTCGAAGCGCGGGGTGGTGAACAATGCCTGCGGCGAGTCGTGGCGCGGCTGGTACTGCACAATGCCCGACTTGTGCAGAAACTCGAGCGTCTTGCGCACTTCCACGGTGCTCCAGCGCAGCGTCTGGCTCAGTTGCCCCTCCGACACGCTGATGAAGCTGCTGAATACCTCGCCCCCGTAGTGCCGCAAAATGGCCTTGATGAGCTGGTCGTGGCGTACGTTGGCGACCTGGAAGCGGTACAGGTCGCGGGCGTCGATGGGAATAAACACCTTGGCCGGGTTGTTCACCGCTTCGTTGAGCTGCACCAACCCAGCTTTTTCCAGGGTGCGCAGGGAGTTATGCACGTCCAGGGGCTTGAGCCGGTACGTGCTGGCGAAAGCGCCGAGGTCGAAATCGAAGGCCACCAGCTCGCCCCCGCCCACGGCCGTGCCGGAGTAGTTGGCCAGGGCTTGGTACACGCGCTTTACCACGTCGAGCGGCGGGTGGCTCTGCAGCACGCGGCGGCGCATTTCGTCGGCGTCGTTGGGGGCCCAGAGCAGCACGGCAAAGGCGTACAGCTCGTCGCGCCCGGCCCGGCCGGCTTCCTGGTAGTAGGCTTCGAGCGAGTCGGGCGCGTCGAGGTGCACCACGCAGCGCACGTCGGGCTTGTCGATGCCCATACCGAAGGCGTTGGTGGCCACCACGATGCGCGTTTTGTCGTTGGTCCACTCCTGCTGCACGCGGCTGCGCTGCTCGGCGGGCAGGCCGGCGTGGTAGGCGGCGGCGCTCAGGCCGTGCTGCTGCAGCCAGGCAGCGGCCAGTTCGGTTTGCTTGCGGGTGCGCGCGTACACCACGGCCGTTTTGCCGGGCCCCACGCCCTTGAGCACCTGCAGCAGCCGCTGCAGCTTGTCTTCGGTTTCGAGCACCGAGTACGAGAGGTTGGGCCGCTGGAAGCTGCGCTGAAACGTCTGCCCCGTCGGTCCGAAGTGGAGCTTTTCGCGGATGTCGCGGCGCACGTTCTCGGTGGCCGTGGCCGTGAGGGCTAGCACCGGCACGCCGGGCAGCAACTCGCGCAGGGCGCTGATTTGCAGGTAAGGCGGGCGGAAGTCGTAGCCCCACTGCGAGAGGCAGTGCGCCTCGTCGACGGCAATGAGCTGCACCTTCATCTTGGGCACGCGGGCCCGGAACATATCCGTCAGCAGGCGCTCGGGCGACACGTAGAGAAACTTCACCGGCCCGTACACGCAGTTGTCCAGCGTCTGGTCGATGTCGCGGTGGCTCATGCCGGCGTACACCGCTTCGGCTTTGATGCCGCGCTTGCGCAGGTTTTCCACCTGGTCCTTCATCAGCGCAATCAGCGGCGAAACGACCAGGCACAGCCCTTCCCGCGCCAACGTGGGCACCTGAAAGCAAATGCTCTTACCGCCGCCCGTGGGCAGCAGCGCCAGCGTGTCCTGCCCGGCCAGCACCGAGCGGATAATATCCTCCTGCCCCGGCCGGAACGCCCGGTGCCCCCAATGTTCACGCAGGACGGACAGAATGTCTTCGGTAGGAGCAGCCACGGCGGATAAAGGCGTTTGGGGACGGCGAAGATACGCCCCCTCCAGCAGTGTCGCCAATTGCTGGCGGCTCAGACTGACCGTCAGGGCCGCTTTGCAGTAGCCGCCGGTGCTACCTACTTCCCCGCAATGACCGGGACGTTACTGTCGCACAAAAAAGCCCGGCCTCTCGCGAAGCCGGGCTTTCCCAATCTATCAATACAACACTAAAGCTTGTTAGGCCGCAGCCTGACCGTTTTCACGGTCGTCGATGGTCTTCTTCAGGTTGGCAATAGCCTGGGTGGCGCGCTCCTGGTCCAGCTTGTTGATGTTCAGCAGCATTTTGGTTTTCTCCTGCCGCGTCACCACCGGGTGGTTGAGCAAGCGGATGATTTCCTCTTTCTGCTGCGCCGTAGCGTAGGCCGGGTTGGCAGCGGCCGGGGCCAGGGGCTCGGCTACAGCCGGGGCGGGCTGTTCGGTCACCACGGCCTTCATCGGAGCAGGCTCAGCGGAAGCCGACTGCTGCCGGGCTTCGGGCATGTTGCCACCGTACTCCATTTCTTCGGCCGGGGTGGGCTCATAGCCGGCAGCGCGGATAATCCAGGCCAGGATGTTGCGGTAAGCTTTGCCGATGGCACGCGTCTGCGCCATGGAGGCAATGGCAAACTCCTGGTAGAATTTCTTGCCTTGCTCCTTGTTGGAGCAGATGGCGAAGCCGGCGCCGACGGTGTGCTGGCTGCGCAAGTCAAACAGCGTCACCTTCGCTTGGTACTTAATCTCCGAGTCGGTGCTCATGTTGATGACGTGGTCGACGATGGGCACAATGCCCAGGCGCGAGCCGGCGTACTGCCAGCCTTCCACGTTCACGAACTCTTTGCCTTGCACCGAAGTCGTGAGCTTGTTTTCCTTGATGAAGTTCGCCAAGTCCTTGGCCAAGGTCAACGTCTCGTCCGAGCGCGAGATGTCGTAGCTCTCTGCTTTCGGCTTGCGAATCGGTGCTTGTGCTTTGTCTTTTTGTGCCTCAGTCATGGCTTCTTCCTTTAGTCCCTGTAGTACGTTCTGTGTTACGTAAAGATAACGCATCGGCCTGCCCGAAGGTGCAAAATAATGCAGATTTTTTAGCAAATTTTATCATTGAATATCAGCAACTTACATACAGTATTCAAAAATATAAAAGCTAAAGCCTTTAGCACAACAGTTGCCTTAGCATCAAAGTGCCCGTCAACTGGCTTTTCCTTACCCGGCTGGTGGGGCCGCTGGCAGTAGCTATACGCAAAAAAAGCCGCCGCGTCTGGGTAGACGCGGCGGCTCTTTTTACAATGGTTTCGGGGCGCTGGCGGCGCTCCGGCTTACTCCAGAATGTGCCCGTCGCGCATGGTGATTTTGCGGTCGGCCATGGCGGCGAGCTGGTCGTTGTGGGTGACGATGACGAATGTCTGGCCCAGCTCCTTGCGCAGCAGGAAAAAAATCTGGTGCAGCTCGGCCGCATTCTTCGAATCGAGGTTGCCCGAAGGCTCGTCGGCGAAGATGATTTCGGGCGAGTTGATCAAGGCCCGGGCTACCGACACCCGCTGCTGCTCTCCGCCCGACATTTCCGAGGGCTTGTGGTCGGCGCGGCGCTCCAGATTCAGCATGCCCAGCAATTCGCGGGCCCGGACGCGGGTTTCTTTTTCGGAGCGACCGGCCAAGTAAGCGGGCAGGCACACGTTTTCCAGGGCAGTGAATTCGGGCAGCAGGTTGTGGAACTGGAACACGAAACCGATGTGGCGGTTGCGGAACTTGGCCAGTTCGGAGCGCTTCAGGGTGCTGACGGATTCGCCGTCGAAGAGCACCTCGCCGGTGTCGGGCGTATCCAGCGTGCCCAGGATGTGCAGCAGGGTGCTTTTGCCGGCGCCCGAGGAGCCGACGATGGACACGATTTCGGACTTTTCGATGGTCAGGTCGATGCCCTTGAGCACTTCCAGCGAACCGTAGCGTTTGCGGATGTTGACGGCCTGCAGCAAACCGGCGGGGGATTAGGAGAAAGGAAGACGAATACGGGCAAAGCTACGCAGAACCGCCCGATGCGGGTTGTCCCGTATCTTGGCCCGTATGCGCAACCGGCCGCTTATACGCAAGCTCCGCCTTGGCGGCTTACTCCCGCTGCTTTTCCTGCTGCTGGCCAGCCGCTGCGAGCCGCCCGCCCAAGCCACGTCCCCCGGGCTGGTGCCGCCCGCCGCGCGCCTGCGCGGGGTGAGCTGGGTGGCCGCCGACTCCACCACCGAAGACGAAATCCGGGAGCTGCAGCGCAACCACGTCACCTGGATTGCCCAGACGCCCTTCGGCTGGCAGGCCGATTCGGCCTCGCCGGACGTTGTGCTTCACACCGGCGGCGGGCGGCAGCGGCGCGCGTTCTGGGGCGAGGCCGACAGCGGGCTGGTGCACACGGCCCGGCTGGCCCGGCGCCACGGCATCCGCACCTTATTAAAGCCCCACCTCTGGCTGCGCAGCCGCGGGCAATGGCCCGGGCAGGTGCAGATGCGCAGCGCCGCCGATTGGCAGCACTGGTTTAGCAGCTACGCTGTCTTCATTCTGCACTACGCCCGGCTGGCCGAGCAGCACCGCATGGAGGCACTCTGCATTGGCACGGAGCTCAAGCACGCCGCCGTGGAGCACGAAGCCGAGTGGCGCCGGCTCATCGGCGACATCCGGCAAGTATACCACGGGCAGCTCACCTACGCCGCCAACTGGCACGAGGAGTACGAGCACGTGCGCTTCTGGGACGCGCTGGATTTTATCGGCGTGCAAGCTTACTTCCCCCTTACCGCGCGCGCCCGGCCCGATACCGCCGAGTTGCGCCGGGCCTGGCTCCCGCACTTGCTGGCCCTGGCCCGCGTGCAGCAGCGCTACGGCAAGCCGGTGCTCTTCACCGAAGCCGGCTACCGCTCCATTCCCACGGCGGCCGCCGCGCCCTGGGAGTGGCCCGACCCGCGCCAGCCCACGCCCGAAGACGACGCCACCCAGGCCGCCTGCTACGAAGCCCTGTTCCGCAGCTGCTGGCGGCAGCCCTGGCTGGCCGGCATCTTCATCTGGAAGTGGTACCCCGGCCTGCCGCCCGACGCCCAGGGCCGGCGCCGCACCGATTACACGCCCCAGCACCGCCCGGCTGAGCAAGTCATGGCCCGCTGGTACGGCTTGGGCGAGCCGTAACGATGCACATCGAATTCGGGCTAGGTTTGCGCCCTGAGGCAGCAACTTATCTATACAGCTGATTATCAAACCTTACCTACGTGTTACTTATCACAGATTACCTGTCACCTAAAATATTGCCTACTTTCGCGGGCACATTTCCGGAACCCGAAAACCCACTCTCGTTCACTGTATGAACATTCACGAATATCAGGGCAAGGACATCCTCAAGCGTTATGGCGTACGCGTGCAAGAAGGCATCGTGGCCGAAACGGCTGAGGAGGCGGTAGAGGCCGCTAAAAAGCTCACCGAGCAGACCGGCACCGGCTGGCACGTGATTAAGGCCCAGATCCACGCGGGCGGCCGCGGCAAGGGCGGCGGCGTGAAGCTGGCCAAAAACCTTGACCAGGTACGTGAAATTGCCGGCCAGATCATCGGCATGCAGCTGGTAACCAAGCAAACCGGCCCCGAAGGGCGCAAAGTGCACAAGGTGCTGGTGGCCCAAGACGTGTACTACCCCGGCGAGTCGCAGCCCCAGGAATTTTACATGTCGGTGCTGCTGGACCGCGCTTCCGGCCGAAACGTCATTATCTACACCACCGAGGGTGGGATGGACATCGAGGAAGTAGCTGAGGCGCATCCCGACAAGATTCTGAAAGAGTACGTGGACCCGCGCGTGGGCTTCCGCCCCTTCCAGGCCGGCAAGATTGCCTTCAACCTGGGCCTGTCGGGCGAGGCGTACAAGGAGATGGTGAAGTTCGTAACGGCCCTCTACAAGGCCTACGACGACACCGACTCGGCCATGTTCGAAATCAACCCGGTGCTCAAGACCTCGGACAACAAGATCCTGGCCGTGGACGCCAAGGTGACGCTGGACGAAAACGCGCTGTACCGCCACAAGGACTTCGCCGCCCTGCGCGACACCAACGAGGAAGACCCGTTGGAAGTGGAAGCCTCGGCTTCGAACCTGAACTACGTGAAGCTCGACGGCAACGTGGGCTGCATGGTGAACGGTGCCGGCCTGGCCATGGCCACCATGGACATCATCAAGCTGAGCGGCGGCGAGCCGGCTAACTTCCTCGACGTAGGGGGTGGAGCCAACGCGCAGACCGTGGAAGCCGGTTTCCGCATCATCCTGAAGGACCCGAACGTGAAGGCCATCCTGATCAACATCTTCGGGGGCATCGTGCGCTGCGACCGGGTGGCCAACGGCGTGGTGGAAGCCTACAAGAACATCGGCGACATCCGCGTGCCCATCATCGTGCGCCTGCAAGGGACCAACGCCGAGGAAGGCGCCCGCATCATCGACGAGTCGGGCCTGAAGGTGTACTCGGCCGTGCTGCTGAAGGACGCCGCCCAGAAGGTGAAAGAAGTGCTGGCCATGCAAGAGCAACAAGCCTAAGCAAGGGGCCCCGCATATTCCGATTAGAGCAAGCCCCGCCGATAACCTCGGCGGGGCTTCTTCTTGTGAAAAAAATTCTGGAAAAACAATCACATATATTTTTTATCATATCGTAAATTGGACGAGTTATATTTGCTTTGTTCGTTTTTGAACTCTGTCCGTAATCGTTGGCTTTTGGCCAGCTGGTCAGAGAATTAACAGCCGAGCTACCCTGCGCCGCACCGGCTGGCAGCTTCCTGCAAAAGCTAACCCCCTCGCGGGTTTCTGCGTTTGGAGGCACTCCACCCCGGTAAACCATCCACCTCCATGCATAAAACATTTACGGGACTGTTGATTTTGCTTGGGCTAGGACTGGGCTCCCCCGCTGCGTGGGCCCAGTCGGCGGCGCCCTCTTTCGAGGTGCCCCTGCCCTTTAGCACGACGCCAACGACCATTGCCGCGTACAGCTTCCGCTACAGCACGCCCGAAGACTTTTACCTGCAAACCCTGCGCGACCGGTACGGCCTGGAAGCCATAGCCGCGCAGGAGTCCACGACGCTGGGCAAAGTGAAAGCCCTCAGCTTGTGGGTGCACAACCGCTTGGTGCACGACGGCCGCATTGCCTCCACCAAAACCGACCCGATGGAAATCCTCGACGACGCGCTGGTGGGCAAATCGGTGCAGTGCGTAGAGTTTGGGCGCGTGATGGCGGCGGTGCTTACGGCCATGGGCATGCCCGCCCGGCCCTTGTTTCTGAAAGCGGCCGACGCGGACAAGCGCGGCTCGGCCGGCGGCCACGTGTTGACGGAAGTCTGGCTGGAGGAGTTTCAGAAGTGGGCCGTGGTCGACAGCCAGTGGGACGTGCTGCCGACGCTGAACGGCGTGCCCGTTAGCGCCGTGGAGTTGCAACATGCCTTGGCCAAGAAAAGCGCAGGCCTGACCGGCGAAACGTCGACCGACGCCAAAATCAAGTTCTATTACCGCTGGCTGCAGCCCTACCTCTACTACTTCGACACGCCGCTGGACAACCGCTACGGCGTGCGCACCGGCAACGGCAGCCTGATGCTCATGCCCATTGGGGCCAAAAAGCTAACCACGTTTCAGCGCAGCACCAAGCTCAGCGGCATGCGCTACACCACCTCCACGGCCGTGTTCTACCCGAACCCGCTGGAAACCCATCAGGCCCAGGAACACCCCAATTCCATCGATTAATCTGGCTTCGGCCCTTCCTTACGCGGCAGCGCCCGTCCGAAACCTCCGGACGGGCGCTGCTGCTTATGCGGGGTAGCGGCGGCTACCCGTTTTGGGCCACGCCGGCGTTTTCTTCGGCCTGCACGGGCAAGGGCTGGCCTTTCACGCGCAGCTCCACTTCCATGTTGCCGCGGGTGCCCACCGAGTACGGGCAAATGCGGTGGGCCTGGCGCACTATCTCGATGGTTTTGGCTTCGTCGAACTTCTTCAGGTCCACATCTAGGATGGCGCTCAGGCCGTAGCCCTCGCCCTCCTGAAACAGCGTGACGGAGCAGTTGACGGTGGTTTCGGGGTCGAGCCGGTCGCCGGCACGTTGGGCAATGACGAGCAAGGCCTGCTGAAAGCACGAAGAATACCCGGCGGCAAATAGCTCTTCGGGATTAGTGGCGCCGCGCTTGCCGCCCAGGCCTTCCGGCACCGACATATCCAGGTCGATGACGCCCGTGGTGGAGCGCACGTGGCCGCTGCGGCCGCCGACGGCTTGCGCCTCAGCGGTATACAAGGTTTTTTTTTCGGACGAAGCCATAGAAACAGAATTAGGGTTTGGGTTGGGTGTTAGGCTTAACTGCGTTCCGCGGCGGAAGGTTACGGGTAGAATTTTCAGGAAAACGCCCCGCCGGTTTGGCCGCGCCGCATTTTTGCCTACTTTTGCCGGCCCCTACTGGTCGCGTAGTACAACGGATAGTATAGGAGTCTCCGAAGCTCTTGATCCAGGTTCGATTCCTGGCGCGACCACCAAAAGACCCTCTCTGCGTTATGCAGAGAGGGTCTTTTCATTTTCAGGGCACAGAATGGGGTACAGAACGAGCTTTGCTTGTTGCCAAGCTCCGACCTTATTGAGGCCAAAACTGTTGTCTTTAACCGCTTGATAGCACTACTTGACAACATGAATTTTGACTTCTCAGCTCTGGAGCTTTACGATGACATGCTAGTTCATGTCTGTGATATTGTCGTTACTCGGGACTATAAATCCTTTGCTACTTACCTATCGGATCAAGACGAGGTAGATGCCTTTACTGCCAGAGTTATTAAGTCTTACCAAGCTGTTCGCCTTGAGATAAAGAATAATCTTGATCGTATACCTGACCAATCTACAAGGTTAGCTTACCTAAAAGAGGTAGAGCGGTTTCTAAGCCAACATCCAAACTTTCACGCCATCATTGAAAGGGGTGGAGCGAAAGCGCTACTAGCACTAACTCATAAACCAGAAAATGGCCCGCCTAGGGACTTTGCACTGCGCAGTATGAGAGCACTGCTACAGCGTAAAGCCGACAACCTAACGAGCAATGAGTTGGAGTGGCTCACAAACCTTCATGTTATGACCTGTGGTGCTCATGAGACATGGACAGAGCTAAAGGAGGAGCTGAATCGTCAGTTCCGCCTTAATTCTTCGTCCTCCGCCTCTGAAGGCTCTACTGGAGTAGAGACACAGAACAATGCTGCGGGCGTTTCCTTTGATGATTTATGGACAGCCCCAGCTCTTACAAAACAAGTCGATTGAATATTTAAGAGGCTTAATTTTATCGAAACCAGAAACAAAGGGCTAATCAACATTCAGCCAAAGACCTTAAGGAACCCCGGACGCCCTTTCGTTGCTGTTTTCAGATTGCTGGAGATGATAGGAGTAGTCAGGGGCACACAAGAGTCTCAAGGCAAGCTAAAGGTGCCTAACTCAATATGGTCTAAACTCTTCGCTCAACGCTACAAAGTGGACATTCCAGTTGGAACAGCGAAGTATCTGATTTCAGAGAGGAACCAAAATAATGAATTTAGAAGGGATGTGGAGCAAGCCTTACCCATTGTTGCAGAGGCATTTCCAAGGAGCAAATCATCGTTGAAGCTACCTTGGAATTTACCGGTAAATCCAACAACCCGATAATAGCTGGTATGTGAGGGTAGCATTGGAGAAACAATCCAATGCTTCACATGCAAACACTACCCATTCCCGAGACGGTGGGCAAGCAGCTCCCACAGCCTCATCCTCTTTATGCCACTGCTGGTACCCTAGTAGAGGCAGCAGAAAGCTTGATAGCTTTCATTGAGGCACGTGCCTGCGCAGCCGCTAAAGAGCAGTGCTTGCTTATAGCGGCAGATAAAGCAAAAGCTCCGGTTGAGGAAAGCCAGGAGCTGCTTACCGTTGAGAAAACAGCTGCTTTTCTTGATGTAACGCCTCAAACTGTATTTGACTGGCGTAAACGGGGCATTCTGCAAGCTTATAAGCTTGGCAACCGCGTGTACTTCAAACGCTCTGAAGTCGTAGCAGCCCTAGAAGCCCAAAGCTTCCCTGACGGCCGCCGCAAGTACGCTCGTCGCCAGTTCCAACAAAAAGCCCGCTAGCCTTATGCAGACGAACGGGCTGAAAGTTTTTGACGAGGTTGGTACCCGCGTCGAAAGTAAAGAAAAAGCTGAGGTACGTGCTCAACAAGCACGTACCCTCCTGCCAAATCTAGCAGCAACCTTTATTGCCGCTGGCTAGATGATGGTGGTTACGAAAAACTATCCCGACGGTGTTCCTGTACCGTCGGGTAATACCGCGCAACTGGCAACGCGCATCCAAGCCGCCCTGGATCCGGACAAGCTCTATACCCGCGCCCAAGCCTTGCGGCATCTGGCGTCGGTGGGCTGCAGTGATCCTGCAGGGTGGCTGGCCGCTGCTATCTCCGCCGGGTGGCTTGAGGTCTACCCAGACCAAACCGTTGGCTACGGCTCGCGTTGTTGGCTCCCTGCCAAGCACGCGTTGGGCCAGGAGGCAGCGCTTCCCTTATTCAGCTACTACGATGGTCCCATCACCAATGTCCAGCCGAGCAAGGCCATCGACGCGGCTCAGCTCTGGCAGCTGCTGACTAGTTCGGCTCTGGAAAAGGTTACTCGAGAACTGCGTACGCAGCCTGCTGGAAGTTCCAGACGGAAGTACTTAAAGGCAAGCCTGCCATTCGTCACTCCCGCTGGCCTGTTTGCCAGACGCGTTAACGGACAGCTGAATACTCCGAGCGGCTTACTCGTGCTGGATTTCGACCACGTAGCCGACTTAAGCCGCGTGAAGGATACCCTACTCGCTGACCCTACCTTACCCATTGATCTGCTGTTTACCAGTCCGTCGGGCGACGGTATCAAGGCGTTTGTGCGGGTGTCATCCAAGCACACGCACGAGGACAACTTTCGCGGGGTGTCTAACTTTTTGAAGGACGTACACGGCCTAACGCCTGACCCCAGCGGAAAGGACGTGGCCCGGGCCTGCTTTGCGTGCCACGATCCGTTGGCATGGCTCCACCCCCGCTACAGCAATACTGCTTCCATCGTCCATCCATGGTAACGCCTCCTCAGACTTTCGACACGGGAGCCTGGTTGGAGAGAGGCTCCGCACAGTCTGCACGCGCTACCATCCCCCGCACGGACGGGGCCCTGGCGTGGTGCTACGACCAGCATGTTGCCCGCCACGGCCCGATGCCGGGGCCTGGGGGGCGCAACGCATGGCTTGCTGCCTTCACCAAGTTCTGCAACGAACGCGGCGTCGCCGAGGCCGACTTGCAGGCGCATGCTACTTACTGGGCAGCGGATGATTTTACGCCAGCGGAGATTCAGCGCACGGTTCACGGCATCTACACCCGGGACCGCACACCACGCACGGAAGCCGTACGTGGCTGCAGCAACGGGGCGCCTAAATCAAGGGATGCAAGGCGCCCCATCTTCCTCTCCTGTGCCTATGCCAGGTGGCATCCTAGCCGAAACCTACCAAATGCTTCCCATCTGGCTGCGTAAATGCTGCGAGCAGTTTAGCGAAGGAGCCGAGCGCGATGTAATGCTACTGGGTACCCTCACGGTGCTATCCGGCTGCTTTCCCACTGTTAAGGGCATCTACGACGGGGCGCCGGTATGGCTCAACCTGTTCTCGTTTGTCTTAGCCCCCGCAGCGAGCGGGAAAGGAGCGCTGACGTGGGCGCGCAAGCTGGCGTGGCCGTGGCACCAGCAGCTCGCCACGGCCAGCAAACAAGCAAATGACGAGTACTTGGTACAGCTGCAAGAATGGAAAGCCAGCCGAAAAGGTAAACACGCTAACTCCGCTCCCCCTCCCCCAGCGCCTCCGTTCCGCCAGCTCTACATACCGGCTAACAATACCGCCGCTGCGTTGATGAATGCTCTGGCCGACAACGACGGCCGCGGCATAATCTGCGAAACCGAGGCCGATACCCTCAGCGGCGCTTTAGGCCAGGACTTTGGCAACTTTTCAGACTTGCTGCGAAAGGCCTTTCACCACGAGCCGCTTTCGTTGATGCGCAAAACGGACAGGGAGCAGATTGACATTACCTCCCCGGCCATTTCACTGGCGCTTACCGGCACCCCCGCCCAGCTTCGCCGCCTCATCCCCACGGCCGAAGACGGATTGTTCAGCCGTTTTCTATTCTATACGTTCGAGCGCCCAGCCGTATGGCGTGACGTCAGCCCGGCTGGTGGCCGCGGCAACCTGGGAGCGTTCTTCGACGAGCAGGGCAAAGCAGTGACCCGCATGATGGCAGCCACGGCGGCTAGCGGAAATTCAACTGTAGAGCTTTCGGAAAGAGGGTGGGCGATGATTAATGCAGCCGGGAATGCTGGTTTGGTGGCCGCGGAAGCATCGGGCTCGGACGGTGCGGGACTGGTATTTCGTTTGGGACTCACTACCTTCCGGCTTGCGGGAGTATTGGCGTTGCTCCGCTGCTTCGAGAACGGGCTAGAGCCCCGCGCCGTCATTTTAGCTAGTGACGAAGATGTAGAGGCTGCTATTCAGATTACAAACGTGTGTCGTGCGCATGCATTGTATCTATTAGCCACCCTTCCTACCGCCCCCTATGTTCGAGGCAAAAGCAGCTCCTTTTTCCAAGAAAGCAGACCTACAAGCCCAGGTACTGGCTATGTGGGACCAAGGCAAGACGTACCGGGAGATAGAGGCGGAAACCGGCGTGCCCAGATCGACCATCGGCAGTTGGCGGACAAAGCCCAGTCCGTAGCGTCCAGGCGTCCACTGTCCAGAAAGTTGGACAGTGGACGCCTTGGACACTCCCCTTCAGCCCTACGAAATGCAGCGACCTGTTTCATAAACGACCATTTAAGTTTTAGGTCACGGCATTTAAGCTGACTATTCGTGCTATATCTGGCCGCTCGCCGGATCCGCTTTTATAATGCAGACCGGCAGTTATCAGAAAGGCATGGTTAATCTGGAATTCTGCTTTTTCACCGGTCAAAAACGGTTTTTACACTCGTTAAAACCGTTTTCTCAAACAGTTTGTAACCGTTTGCATATAGCACCATGAAACACTTGGGGCGTGTATGCCCATATTGTGGTGAGCCCGTGGAAGGGCGCCCCAACAAAATCTTCTGCAGTGACTACTGCAAAGGCCGACATTTTCGAGAAGTAGGCCCAGCCACTGTATCTGAGTCACCTTCCAATAGATGGGAGCCGAACCCAATTTCAGATCATCAACCCGTTCAACCTTCTTCTCCTATACCTGCAGCAAAAGAAGACTATTGGCAAAGGACCGTACGAGAAGAACAAGAACGGAAGCAAAAGCAGAAAGCTGATGCCGAAAGAGCTCTGTCCGAATCCTTGCACAATCAGTTCAGCGATGTAGTCAGGGATTTCCTTGATGCAGAAGGCAAGCTTATATCATTACCTGCTATCGAACCATTCTTGGTCGAGGTACAAGAACTCTGTAAGGCTTACTGCTTACATCCTTACCTGAAACAGTCGGACAACCAAGCCAAGCGCCGTTTGAAAGAGCTGTACAGCATCGAGGACACCTTGCTTGATCTAGTTCAGCATATCTCCGAAAAAAGCATCTGGCAAAGCAAGCACGAGCGCTATTTCCTAACTGACAAAAAGCGCAAAGCATTACGTGAGCTTCTGATTGCTGATTAATGTAAGGTTAGCTTCCTTGCGGGTCTACTGGTAACCAGCTCCAGAATGCCACTATCCAACGCTAAGTCCCCTGGCGCTTCACGTACCAGGGGACTTAGCGTTGGATAGTGGCATTAGTTTTCGGAGCAACTACGCTCGTTTCAAAGTTAACTCTACATTTACCTATAGCACCTCAACAGTATCAAAGAGAACCTCCACGATGTGAACGTTTATCTCTACAATGCTCAGATAGAGGAATGCAAAGGTTTAGCTACTTACAAGGGCATACATGCGGGAAAATCTAGAAGCTGATTTTGAAAATTCGGCAACACAGAATGCAGAAAATGCTATCAAGCATTTAACCACAGGCTTCGAATCAAGTAGTATTATTCGACTGCGGGCATTACTTGCCAGACTGGAGTTTATCCAAGCTCAAGAGGCCGTGCTAAACATGGTTCGCCTGCAAGAGCACGATTACAACAACAACTGGCACTTAAGCAAGGAGCATTACAATCACACCCATAACTTCACTCTCTGGCGACTTATTAGAGCCGAGGGGTATAAGGTCTTTGAGCAGTTCAAGGACATCATGTGGGAGGAGTTCAAGGTACCTGTGGAGTGGCAGGAGGAACAAGCTCAACTCGCTTCGTTACCGCAGACTCGTTTACGCCGAGATTTTGATCCGGTAAAGCAGTTGTTTTTGGTATACCCTACGGATGTGAGAGAAGGCACCTGGGACTACTCGTCATTAGCTGCATTTTATGACAGATTGCTCAGTGCTGTACCGGAGAGTATTGAAGTAGTGGTGCTAGTTAAGTCTAGCCGCTTAGCCTTAGAGCTAAGCCGGCGCCGTCTACGCCAGCGTGTTCAATATGTGGTTCATAGCGAGCTTGAGAGCATCTGGCTCCGTGATTATGCAGGCTTTAATATGGGCTCCCATCTGGCCAAGCCCAGCTTCTATCCCAAGCGAATTGGAGATAATATGAAGCTGCTGCATTCGCTAATGGGGACAGATATGAAGCCTCTTGACTTGGTATGGGACGGAGGCAATTTGGTTACCAACGGACGTTGTGCATTCATTAGCGACAGGCTTCTGAAGCATAATCCCAAGAAGACTAAAGCCGATATAGAGCAGATTATTAGCTCGGAACTGCAGGTAAAGCCTGTTTGGGTGCAGCTACCGGAGTACGACACTCTTGCCCACACGGATGGCTATATGACGTTTATCTCGGAGAATGTCGTACTCGTGAGTACCTACTCCGAAGCTTGGAGCAGAAAGCACCCGGAAGACCAACAATGCGTGGATGCTTTAGCCAGACACGCTACCACGGAAGGCCTGCAGGTAATTCGCATTTTAGAACACCCTGATAGCTCAGCCGACAAGAAGGGTATGCAGAGTGCTGTGGGCACTTATTTGAACATGCTGCTTCTTAATGACACATGTTTGATACCCGCATATGGTCTTCCAGGAGAACAGGAACTTGCTCAGCTTTTGCGGCAGTACTTTCCAACTGTCGTCAGCATTGATTGCAGCGAGCTTGCCAGGTATGGTGGCATCCTCCACTGCATTAGCTTCTGCAACTAAAGTCCCTGTCTTAACCACACTTCATCCATGAACGAGCGAGTAGCAAAAGTTTTAAAGATTGTACAACTAGCAGTCGAGTTAGGCGAATACGACAGCAACGTGATTGGCATGGCTGCTGAAATTATTGCGGAAGAAGACTTCGGCATGACGAAGGCTAGCCGTGGTGCAGAAGGTGCCGATGGGCGCTGGGTTAAAGAAAATACAGAACGCACTGTGCAAGTCAAAGCATGGTCGGAAGAGCGGGTAAAAGACTATGGTATAAGCACCGACTTCCGCATTTATGATAAGAATGCAGCAGATGACCTCCTTGTCCTACTGGTATACTCTTCAAAGCCCCAATACAGGGTCCTGTACAATGGTCCTGTAAACAAGGTGGGACGCAGAGAAGAAAAGTGGGCTCGGAGAAGAATTCAGTTTGGAGGCAAAATCGGCCTGATGCCGAATGACGCTGCCAAAGCAATTGTAGCCGAACTAAGATTATCTGCAGAGGGGCTTAACTAACATGCATGGCATAATCTTCTTCAATACAGGCTGGATGAACCGCTATGCAGGGCCTGACAATGATACCATCCAGGGCGGAGGCAGGTTTGTGGAGGAGAATGAGAGCGGTGGTGAGATGTACAACTTCAAACCTCACCGCAATACCATGTATGGCTATGTTCAACCTGTGCGTGGCAACACCATCAACATCACTAGGCTAGGAGCTGCCACGGATGACGATACTATCTCCGATGTAACGGTGGTATGGACAGCACGCCATCCTGTAAATGGCGGAACATATGTGGTGGGATGGTATACTTCGGCCACTGTTCATCGCGAATACCAAGAACTTGACTTTACCCGATCCAGCACCTGGAACTGGAACGGACGGGAAGTTGGCTATCATGCCACAGCTAGCCAAAAGACTGTGAGGCTGCTTACACCCGATGCGCGCACTTTACTTGTTCCCCGTGGCAAAGGCGGCATGGGTCAAAGCAACGTGTGGTATGCTGACGACAACCCTCAATTTGTAAAGCAAGTGCTGAACTACATCCAGCACTATAATTCTACTGGGCTACCTCCTACCCCGACGAAGCGCACAAAGGCGGCACGTCAGCTAGATGTTCTTAAGCGCGTAGTGGTAGAGCAAAAGGCCGTAGAGATGGTCCGAGACCATTACACCTCCTTGGGGTACACGGTAGATTCGGTAGAAAAGGACAATGTAGGCTGGGACCTGGAGGCAGTATCCGGCAAGTCGCTACTAAAGCTAGAAGTGAAAGGACTTTCCGGGCCAGATGTAGTGGTAGAGCTAACGCGTAACGAATACAAGAACCTGAAAGCCGATCCAGGTAGATACCGCCTATGCGTCGTAACCAAAGCCTTAACGGCTCCTCAGCTTCATGTATTTACCTATTTGCAGGAAACTGACCAGTGGGTTGATGCAGATGGATTCGAACTTGCGTTCGAAGAAATTGTAAGTGCTCGGGTACACATCAAATGAAGCATCAACTTCTGGGTGCACGCATAATAATGTATGTCGATAAACACTCAGTACTACTGTGGGCTTACCAAAGCTTTACGATATTAGGCAAATAAAATGGGGGCTGGGTCGCTATACCTAACGAATGTCGAATCTTACGGTACGCGTCTTGTAAATGGTTGGCCTCGCCGGATTTTCCCAGTTCCACTACAGGCTGACCAGCCACATGCTTTTCTAACCCTCGGCACATCGGAGATGAAACATCCCGGCTGCCGTCGACGAAAGTGTATTCTCGGAAGTTTTCCAGTAGCAGCAGTTTAAAGTCGCAAGATGCGCCAGCAGCGTCCTCTACTGTGAGTCTTACATAAGTCGGTGTTTTTGGCCGTAATGAAATAACCTCTCGACTCGACAGCTTCTGTAGTTCAGGCATTACTTCGTACAACAGTTTGTTTAGTTCATTCTGATGTACGGTTGTCCCCATATTGTCGTGCGAAAGAGGATTCAGTAGCAAATTCTTGTAGAGGCGTAGGTTATCTAATACCCCTAATTGCCTTCCTCCACATTCGTCAAATACTCTGGTCAGCTCTGTAAGCAATGCATCTAGCATTTTGGGCTTCATTTCTCCATCCTCGGCAACGGTGTAGCATCGGTTAGGGGGCAGAAACGCCCGCAGTGCTCGTTCGGCTTCTTTGCGCAGGTAATTTGCACAGGCAGGAAATTCAAACTCTTCAAAATGCTTCTGAGCCAGTTCTAGATAGCTGCTGTTAGTGGAAGTGAGACGAGGCTGCTGTTGGCCATGAAAGGCATCCATATACAGCTCGGGAAACCACCAGTCTTTAGCGTTGCTTTTGGTTTCGATATAGTGGCGCACGACTTGATAGAACTGCTTATCGTGTGTCATAATAATCAGTTGAAACCGCTGTAGCAGCCCTTGCTCCTCACTAAACAGCCAATCCAGCACCTGCATTCGGTTCGACATGTCCAAGCTGATGAGCATGTCGTCTAGGCATAGCACTTGGAAGTCGTTATTCTGTACTCGGGTCTGCAGTGCTCCGATGCGTACGGCTAACGCTACTCGAGTCAGTTGCGCCTCGTTCAAAAACGAATGGGGCCGGTGCTGATCACGCCAAACATTTGCCATGCGATCATACACTTGTACCCACATCCTGATTTCACGGCCAGGCAATGCCCAGCCTTTTTTCTGGGCTTCGTTGCGCTGCTTTACCCAGTCAGCGGTGAGGTACTGCGCTTTGCCAAACTCCAGAACCACCCGCAGTCGCTCTTCGCCGTCAAAAAAATGCGTTTTTAAGAAATCATTAGCATTACGGGCCACAGTTCCAATAAAGCCCTCTATATCTAAGTTTAATTGTTTTAGATCTGCATCAAACTGGTTTTTGCTGGCTGCCGCTCGAGCCTTAGTACGGCCTATCTTCTCTATTACTTCACGGTAGGGTCGGTCATACTGATCCAAAAAGTAGGGAAAGATGTCTCGTCGAAATACGTCCCACAGGTTGATACCTTCCTTATGCGTGACGTTGTAAAAATTTTGCAGCAACTTATAGTTGATGAAGTCTGAGGCTAGGTCGGCTCGCTTCACTACAGGATTGTCAGTGTTAACCACCGTAGCTGATATCTCATAGCTGCCAGTCACCTTTAACTCGTCTTCCCAGGTCAATCGGATACGGGCTTCTTCAGTACTAGGGGCATAAACATTCACCAAGCTGCGCTGCGTGAGCGAGTCAGCTGGGTCAAAATGCCGGAAGTACTCACGTACCTCTTTCGTAGACTTGTGACTGCTTTGCAGAAAGGAATAAAGAGCCCAGAACAACGACGACTTGCCACTGCCATTATTACCAAACACCAAGGCATGACGGCCTTCGAAATCAAATATTTGCTGCCGAAATGCCTTAAAATTATTTAACTCGAGAGTTTTAATACGCTTCATATTTAGTAATCAGTTTTAGGTAGAGCGGGTTGTAGGATGTAAGCAAGCTTATCGGGGCTATTGGAACGGGCCACTTTAAGACGGTTGCGAACAGGACTGTTGGGCTCCTGCCAAGCAGCATATACCTTTCCGATTGTGGCGGCCTGTTCTAGTGCAGACCCATTCGGTAGCGATGTCACCTCTTTCTCCAAAAAGCGCAGCACATCTATTTCCTGCGTGTTCATGTGGTCCTGGAAATACAACTCGCACACCGCTACGTCTACCACCTGGCGCAAGTACTGGGCTACCGCTGCATTGCTAACAAGCTTACTTACAGCGGGATTATTTGCATCACCCAGCCACAACAAATAAACGGCCAATGTAGCTAGTGCATCTCGCTCTGAGACTGCCGCTACCGGCACCGGGAAGGGGTATAGGTAATTGGTCTTCAACGTCCGGGCATCACCCTGCAGTGTGTCACCAGTATTTTTAAGGAACCACCACATTAGCTGTGAATTAGCGAGAGCTAGCAAGTATTCATAGCTCTCCTCCACATCGGCCTTTTTCACCCAACTATACACTTTTGTGTTATGGTAGAATGTTCCATCATTGATTGTAACATTCGGGTGAGTGGCGCAAATCTCCATGTTAGAAAGGCGCCGCTGTTTTCTCTCAAATTTGACAATGTTCTTAGGGTAGATATAGCTGTGCCAATGGGGCATTTTCCCGGCCTTACCACTTTCCCTAGCCTTGAACATGTCCGATTGCTTTACCACATACTCATACGTATAGGGATAAGCAGTTTTAATGTCTGCCAACGGTACTACCTCTGGCTCATCACTTTTCACAATGTAAGGAAAGAAGACGTAGGCTTGGGTTGCCAGCGGTTCATACCGTTGAACATCACGCCCTTTCAGCATCGGCTTGAAGAAAGTTTTTTCTACCTGCCAGATTCTGTCGCTTAACCCATTTTTTCCCCAGTAATATAAATGGTTTTCTTCCGTCACCTCCAGAATATAGAGCTTATCGTTGCTGGTAGCTATTCCTTGAAAAATGTCCTCAAAAATGTCTACAAACCGTCTACGGCTACTGTAAATTTCCTCAAAAAGGTCGTACTCTTCAGCTTCTCTGAAGAAAATCCACTGATTGCTACCGTAAAGTCGGGAAGCCCGCTGCAGCCGCTCATAAGGCACTAAACGGTAGCGGCTTTCGTCATTCATTAGAGCATGATAGTCTTCTCCAAGAGCGAACTTTTGAATTCGAAAACCCTGTGTGGCAGGCTCTGGTGAAAATAGTGCTATGCATACATAGGTATCAGCTTCGTTGAATATCTGGTTGGCTCCGAAGTGCGCAACTTTGTGCACGTGCTGCCCACCTAGTTTCAACTCATTGCTGCCATTCAGCAGCAATTCACGAATGCCAGTGCCTGCATCAGAATTGAAGAATTTATGTGGGAAAATAAAACAGTTGGTGCAGCGCTGGTTCCCTAAACGTAAAGCCAGCACCACAAACAGGTTGGCTAAGTCGTAGGCTCCCTCGGCTACACCCCGATAAGTAGCCTCATACTGCTCTTTCTCCCGATCTTGTGTACTTTTTACGCCCTGAACCCGGATATAAGGAGGGTTCGCGACCACAATGTCAAAGCCAGGGTTGGGCCCAGTGAATACCTCTCGGAAATAAGTGTGCCATAGGAAAAAAGGACGATCAGTTCCTTTCTGAAACGCCAATAATCGATCAATTTTGGCTTCCCAGGCTGTTCGCTCGGCTTGTAATAGCGCATATTTCTTGCCTTGAGCCGACTTGGGTTTGATCACAGTGGCAAACTGAGGTCCAAAGTGAGCCCGGAGTTCCGTTTCTTCGGCTTTGATACGCTTGTCAAGAGACGTTTTTTTCTTGGTTAGATATTCCTTGAGTTGCTTTTCGATCAGTGTATTTATCTGGTCACGCTTTTTGCGCTTCTGAACTGGATCCGTTACCTCATAAAATTCATGCATCATTTGCTCCAACTCCTGTTGCTTGGCTGCGCTGAAAACCAGCGTTCCCTGAGCAGTATGGCTGAACTCTTGCCCTAGTAATAGCTGTGTGCTCTTGGCAAAGCTGGGCTCGTCGTCGGCTGTGCCGGTTAAGTTATCCAGCGCAATACCCTCGAAACTTTCAAGAAGGCTATTGCCTTGCATGATTTTGTAGTCGAGGTTAGGTAACTCTCGCGGCTGTGTTTCATCTACCACTAATGCAAGCCAGAAGCGCAGCCGGGCGATATCTACCGCTCCAGCATCCACATCCACCCCATATATGGACTGCTGAATAATTCGTGCCTTTACCCTTGCCGGCGACCAGGTCTTCAAGCCCTGCTCATAATGAATTAGCTCCTGGACAGCAAAAATCTCCTGGAGCAGCCCCATTGGAAAAGCGCCCGAGCCAATAGCTGGGTCGCACACTTTCACTCGGCTCAATGCCTCATCAATATCTCGCAGCAGGTCTGGTGACAGTCGCTCCACACGTTTGTCAATAATCAGCTGCCGTATTTGTGCACCGTATTGTATACCTATCTCATTTTCCAGATAGCGCACCAAGCTCTGCTGGCACATAAAGTGCACAATTGCACGGGGAGTGTAAATAGCACCTTTCGCCCGGTTTTCCTCCAGCAGATTCTCGAAAATATGCCCCAGCATCTCGGGATCCACAGCTACGGTCTGGTCGTCTGGGCTGTCTTCATAGATCGTGAAGTTGTAGGAATTCAGAAAGTCTAGGTAGCCCCGTTTATTAGGATCGTCGCCGTGGGTTGGATGCGCAAATAGTATAGCTGGCAATGTTAGAGTAGCCCCATCATAAGCACTGCGGTCAAATAGCCCCCCATTCAGAAAAGGCACATGTACCTCTTGCTTATCAGGCATTACAAACTTGTCATTTGTACGCCGTTCGTTCAGTGTTTCAAAAAACAGCTTACTCAACCAAACTGGATAAAAGGTATCGTTAGCCCCGGACGCAATAAACAGTTGCATTACAAAGTCTGGGTCTCCATCGGCATACTCGGTGCTACTAGCTCCTAGCCAGCCTTTCTTCTGCACGAAATACAGAAATACTAGCCGCCCTAATAGCTTCTTTGCAAAGTCCCGGATGGCCTTCTCATCTCCGTTGAAAACGGATTTCTTGAAGTTGCTTTTTGCTAGTGCTTCGCTAAACCGTACATAGTGCTGCTTATATTCCTTGAAAAATTCTTTGCTGAGCACTTCCACCTCAAAAGCCTTCACCAGTGTCTCTAGTGAGAGGTCGGTAGCCGCTACCAACTGCTGTAAGCGCGTATTTGGTGTACGTACAGCCTGCCCTGGCCCTAGCAGGTAGGTGTAGCGCCGCGCATGTGTAGTATGCTCTTGCAGCTGTTCGTCGCGTAGTACTGTATCCCTAGCTACCAATGTCAGTCGCCAAGGCTGAGTACCTGCTTCATTGGCGGCCGGAACGAAGTTTACCAGTGCAGCCTGGCCAGCTGTGAGCAGCCGACGCACTAGTTGCTGAATACCTATCCGGCTTTGCTCCGGTCGCACCTGATGCTGCAGCCGCACTTCCAGGCAACGTACTTCCGTGCCATCATCAAGCGTCAATTCTCCGTATTGCACCGCCGTTTGCACTAAGCGCTGATCGGCTGCTGTTAAGGTGCCAGCAGATTCGTCACGGCTGAAGACGCGCAACCGTCCTACTCCCCCAAAAACCGGTCGCAACACATCATGTACAAAGCTAACCCGGTCATAAGGACGTGCCAGCGCGGTACGAAAATCAAGCTTACTCATGAATGAAGACAAGAAACCTAGAGGAAAGGAAGAAGCATTAGTCCGCGATTACCGGGTGAGCGGCAAAGCTGATTGTCAGCACAATTCGAGGATTTATAATAGGACGCGGTGCGTGCATAGGCTCCGATGGCCTATCGTCATCCGTAGCTGATAAAGCATATCGATCAAGTACTTCTTCGAACAGCTTCTCTTGGAATTGTGGCTGATTGGCCATCAGCTTGGCGTGCTTGGTACAGAAAGCATTAATCTCTTTTGGTAAGCCTTTAGCGGCAAACATTCCAGACTCTAAGGCTTTTCGAAACCTAAGCAAGGCCTTACGCTTTTGCTCCGTAGGAGCGTGTTTGAGTAAGAAACTCAAATTCTTTAGCGCTGTATTCTCTGTATTGTTGAGTTGCCGGCGGTCCACCGACTTGCTTATTTTCTCTTGAACTTGGTCAGACAGAAAGAAGGCAAGCCCATGTTGGGTTTGCTGGTGATGCGCGTCTGGCAAAGGTGCTGCTTTTTCCGTTTGCATAGCCTCAAATATGCGGGCCGCCTCCAGAAATGTCAGTTCAACTGGCTGCTGACTGGCAGGCACTAAGCAGAATGTACCTGGGTGATTCTCCGCTTTAAAATATGCCAAGGATGTTCCCTCTAGTGGGTGAGTCGCTTGACTTTCTACATCATATATAGGGCGCCGCTTTTTAGGAACTTGGGCGGCGTCGCGACCACATCTGGCTTTGTGTGGCAGACGAGCAATTTCAAGAAACTGCTTCGGATTCTCTCGCTTAAACTTCCGCAGGAATGTTAGATACTTTTCCGTTTCGCTTTCTTCCTGCTGCACCTTGCTGCCGAATAGCTTACCATCCCCTACTTCTTCAAGGACCGAAAATATCTTATTATCCTCCCCAAATGCTGTATGAAAGGCTTGCAGCTTGCGTAAAGCTTTATTTACTAGCGTAATCTGCACATCACCTTCGGCTGAGGGGTAGAAGTTATAAACCAGCACTTCTTCAGCTCGCGTACCAATTCGGTTTACGCGGCCAATGCGCTGCATAAGGCGCGTGGCATTCCACGGCACATCGTAGTTTACTAGTACACTTGCTCGGTGTAGGTTGACGCCTTCCGCCAGTACTTCCGTTGTAATGATGATATCGTAATCGTGAGCCCACTTGTCCTCTGCTAGATTAGCATCGAAGTTGTTACGAATTACCTGCTGCAGGTCTTTACGATTAGCGGCATTTACACTAAGCACTCGGTCATAATCATGCTCTTGCAAACATGCCACTAGGTCTGCAGCCGTTTCGGTACTCTCAGTGAAAATAACCAGCTTTCCGCTAGGATTGGTGGTGAGGTTGAGGAACTCTTTGTTCACCCGCCCAATAAATTCGTCAAGTTTGGGGTCGCGGTGTACTTGCTGCCAGCGTTTTAACAATGCGGCCACTTGCTTTTGCTCTGCCCGAAGTAACTCAACAAAGTCCTTTTTAAATTCCTTCGCTTTAAAAGCTCGGTTATTGCCGGCCTTCTCATTAATTTTTTCCTCTATTTCATCATAGCTGTAGCCTTTTTCTAACAGCTCGTTAACATCTAAGTCAGGCGCAATAAAAATTCGGTCATTGTCAAACATGTCCAGCATGTTGCCTATGGCCTTGTGTAATCGGGTAAGTGAGCCACGGAAGGCACAGAATGAACTCTCTAGCCGCTTCACGAGCAATGTTCTCATGATACTGGCAAGCCGGTCTGAAATATTCGTTACGTTCCCGTAAAGTTTACGAGCCGCTTCTTCGTCGTCTAAGTGTTCAATGGCACGGTACCGATAATACTGCAGACCAGGTGCATCTTCTCCGTGTTCATCCAATCCCGTTATTAATTCCACCGTGTCGGCAAACAGTCGTGCTAGCTTTGCATCTAGGACGTATTCTACTGCTATAGGCTCGCGCTGTTTTGGGAATTTGATGCCCTGCGCCTTCAAATCGGTCAGATATTCCGGATTGTTTTCAATGTCTTTGCGAGTGCGCCGAATTACTAACGGTTCAATTACATCATTGCGAAGTTGCGCAAACAACGCCTTGAGCTTAGGCAGGTTTAACCGCTTCTCGGCTGATAGCTTTTTGTAGCGTTCCTTTATTGGCTTAAAATACTCCTGTAGGTTACGGACCCCTCTTAGGGTGGAGTTTCGGCGATCTTGAAATAGGTAAAGCTGGTTTTCTATATCAGCTGGGCTGTTGTTCAACGGTGTAGCCGATACTAGTACTACCTTCTTCCGATCATCTCCATTGTCGCCTCGGCGTACCCGAGGCCGTTTGCATATTTCCTGTAGCTCCAGGTACATGCCTGTGTAATCGTTCCGAAACTTGTGCGATTCATCGACCACTACCAAGTCAAACTGATCTGCATTAGGATAATCATAGTTTTCCTCATCCAACACCTTATGCAATGAGCCATTGGTGATGTAACGGAAATGATTTTCTACCTGAAAGTCTCGGGCTGTGCGCTGCCAGTTAGGTACCAGTGCGGGCGGGCATACTACCAATACTTTAGTCTGAGTCCCATTCTCGTAAATGAATTTCTTTATAACCATCAAGGCAATGATGGTCTTGCCTAATCCTACCACATCGGCCAGAATAAAGCCATGATGGACCATCATGATGGCGTAGCCCTGATTTGCTGCATCTGTTTGATACTTCAGCCGACGATAATGAGACGGTACCAGTAGCTCAATATGATAAGGGTCAAAATCTACCCGCCGCCCAAAAAATTCCAATAACATTTTGATGTACAACTCGAAAGGGGTAAAGTCATCACGCAGATAGGTCTTTTTGCGTAGCGCTTCAGCCTGTGCTTTCAAAATTGGTATTGACTCCTCCCACAACAACTCAAATTCTTCGGTAGCTGTCTTTACCAGATCGTACTCCCGCACACTAATGTTGAATTCATAATTCGAATCCTGCTTTATTCCTAGGCCGGCTGCCGTCAAGTTCGATGAACCAGTCACGAACTCACAGGGAGTGTACTCATTGAATGGCTCGGGTCGAACTATATATACTTTTGCATGAATAGTCTTATCAGGATGGGCGCGCAACTCTATTTTTCCTAAGAGAAGATCATCAATAAATTGTATTAGTCCTTCTTCGGTCTCTTGATCATAGGCTGCACCCTGGATGTCGTGTGCCAGCTTGGCCACAAATTCATCCTTGGTCTGTTGTGGATCCTTGATGTACTGTTGTCCTCGATCATGGTACGCCTTTGTGAGCTGATCTACATCGATGCCGACCAGAATACGCACTTTAGGCACCTTATTTAAAAGTGGGCGTACCCGGAAATACCCTGATGCTCGGAAGTACCCTACCAGTATGTCGAAGCAAGCTATTTGCGGAACGTGCGTAAAAACCCCTTCAAGCTTCTTGATAAGAGTATTCCCAGCTCGGTTTGTGAAAATTTGAGTTAATGACATTCTGAAGATGCGTGCTAAACCAGCCCCCACTTGCCGGCAGTCAGCAAACTTATTAGCATAGATTTTACTATGCTAACAAATTCGTTCGGCTGTACTCAGCAACAGAAGCAGGAACTGCTGTAGGGTTTCAGCAAGTGTTGAATGTGAATCCTATTGCAGCACTTTTGAATGTTCAATCATCCTTGGCAAGTTGTTATAAATTAGACCTTTGCTCAATTAGCAACTTTATCCTTATTTAACCGCCACCACCACGGTAGAGGACTATCAAGCCCGATAAGGGTGTACAGCTACCGAACTCGTAGACAACAAGTCGGGCAGTAGCCAAGCAAGCCAATCACGGCACATCCTAACATCGATTACTATATATCTTGGATGGGGTAGTGGCTCAGGTAGGTTGACGCGTGAGATTGTAATTGTGCAAGAACAGGTGCAAGTAGGCATTTAGAATCTTGAGCGAGCGGGAAAAGTACAGGGACTTGCGCACGAGCTGGCCGATGCGGGCGCGCAGCGTGGCGTTGAACCGCTCGATGTGGTTGGTCGTGCCGCGGCAGGTAGGCGTCAGATGCTGACGCCAGGGATGACGCCGGTGTAGGCCTCCCGCATGTCCGTGTAGCACCAGGCGCGCCGGTAGTCCAGCGGCAGGCATGTGGTGGCAGAGGTTGCGGGCCGTGCTCCAGATCAGACAGTCCAGCGCGTAGGCCACAACTTAGCGCGTGTGCCGGCACAACGTTAATCACAGCCATACCTTGCGGCTATAGCGGCCCACAAACGTGCACAATTCATCCAGTTCCAGCCCGTCAACCGGCCGCGGTGGGAGCTGTTGGCATTTTTTTAGCCACGCCGTAACCGTTTGCTGCGACACGCCGAAGATGCGCGTCAAGCCTCGCAGACTCGTGCGTTACTGGTAGGCGCGCAGGATTTCGGCCTTACACGTTTTCGAATACACACCTTGACCGGGTGAAGTGCGACGCGTGCGCCCGCAGCTAGGCAGTGGTAGCGCTGCTTGCCGTTCGGCGCCAGCCCATTCTTGCGCATCGCGGCAGTGCCGCAGTGAGGACAGGTTTCTATCTGCTGCTATACGCACGTCAGCGCAGTTGCGCCACTACCCTAGATGGTAGTATTAAAGCTAACGGGCATTAATGCAAACACATCAGTCTGCGGCCAGCTTCTCTCAGATCAGTTAGGCAACTCAAACACTATTAGCCCTTCGATAAGTATCGCCACATACGCCAATCAAAGGTTTATTCTTTTTTATTCCACAAGCTGAAGAACGCATCCATGTGTCGCTCTTCAGTAGATCCTACATATCTCATAAACGACTTTATGTCCTTATGGCCTGTCACCTTCATGATAACATCCCACGGTACGCCGTCCTTGATGGCTAATGTCACGAAGGTTCTGCGGCCGGTATGCGAACTGATCAGCTGATACTTGGGCGCAACGGCTCCTATATTTTCTCCAGCTCGGTACTTTGGTCGATCCGTATCGGAGTCCACCCCAGCACGCTTTGCCAATTCCTTTAAATAGGCATTCATCTTCTGATTGGAAATCGGGTGAATTTCTCCGGCCCACATTCGATCCAAGATGATGCGAGCTTTCGGACTTACCGGGATTGTTAAGCTGTCTCGGGTCTTTTGCGTGGTGACCTTCAGCCGGTCACCCTTGTCGTTAGAGGGCTGCAGAGCTTCCACATCAGAGAAACGGAGAGCTGTGTAGCAACTGAGCAGGAATAGGCCGCGGACATTGTCCAGATAGTGCTTGGCAGGTAGTTCCAGCTCCTCGATGGCCGCCAGTTCTTCATGCGTCAGAGCAACCGTATCCGGCTCCCGGCGCTTCCAATGCCAACGTTTAAAGTCCTGCCGCTCGGTACGACCACGGACCACAGCATCATTCAGGAAGCGCTTGAGAATGGTTACCTGTTTGTTCAGGCTGTTGTCTGTGAGTTTCGGAACGTTCAGCAAATACTTCGTGAAGCCATCGAAGAAGACCATAGTTAGGTCTTCGTAATCGAGTGGAGTTTTGCTGTGCGTGCTATAGCCTTTCAGATGATTCAGCGTGGTCTTTGCCGATTTTGCCGTAGCAGGTCGCCGTGTAGTATTCAGTCGGTCAATGTAAGCAGCGAAGTCGGTAAGCAATTCTGGCTTTTCGACCTTAACCTCTTCCTGGGGCTCGATGGCTTTTCGCAAATCCTCTTCAGATGGGATAAGCCCCTTTGCACGCTTCTCGGCATAATACTCCTGCAGCGTTTCGCCCATAAGCTTCAAGCCGTCGTTGGTGCTGCCGTTCGTAGAAGAGTAGCCACGCCCACGGGTCTTTGCTTTCTGCTCCCCTGCATCCCATTGCTGAGGGTCCACCTTGTATCCTGTATAGATTTTGGTTCGCCGGCCATCGGCATTGAACCAGATGAAGACAGCCGTGGGCTTGTCGGACTTAGGGTCTTTCAGGTGAAAGGATACGGTTGCCATAGTGGATCTGATTTGACCTCAGAAAGGTAGCCACAGAACCCATATCAGGGCACAGCATGGGGTACAAATATTTGTTTCTAATCTTGTTTACGCACTATGTCACTAGAGCCAAATCTGGACGAAAACACGGTTTAAGCCTATATAAAGAGGTTTTTTAGCATTGTTCAAACCAAAATAAGCAATTAGGTTCGATTCTTGTCGCGACCACACATTCTTGCTCAGTCCTAGCCGCCCGGCGCCTTCACTGGTAGCCGGGCGGTGGCATTTTGGGCCATTGGGGAGCGGGCCGAACGGGGCTAATTCAGCGGCCGCAAATCCGGGGGCGGAGCGGCCGTCGTAAGTCGGGCATAGTCTAACCCAACCACACCCAAACCCCAAACACCATGATCAAGCACTTTTTTGCCGCTACTGCCCTGCTGCTGGCCCTCGGCACCGGTCTGTCGTCCACGGCCGTGGCCCAGAAAGTCAAATCGACGGACGGGAAGATGAAAACCAAGGACCGCAAAGCTATGAACGGCAGCAGCACCGGCGGCAGCATGAGCGCCACGGGCAGCATGGCCGGCTCGTCGGCGGGCGTGATGGTGGGCGGCGCGATGATGACGCCCGACAAGGACATCGTGGCCAACGCCCTGGGCTCGGCCGACCACACTACCCTGGTGACGGCCGTGAAAGCCGCCGACCTGGTGTCGACGCTGCAGGGAGCGGGGCCGTTCACGGTGTTTGCCCCGACCAACGAAGCCTTCAACAAGCTGCCCGCCGGCACGGTGGAAACCCTGGTGAAGCCCGAAAACAAGGCCAAGCTGACCACGGTGCTCACCTACCACGTAGTGCCCGGCCGCTACCTTGCTTCTGACCTGAAAGACGGGCAAAAGCTCACCACCGTGGAAGGCGAAACGCTGACGGTGATGAAAAAAGGCAACTCGGTGATGCTGCACGACAGCAAGGGCGGCATGTCGACGGTGACCATTCCGAACGTGGTGTCGAGCAACGGCGTGACCCACGTGGTGGACACGGTGCTGATGCCGGCCCGCTAAGGGGCAAATTTACCAGCCTAAAAAGCCCTTTCTGCGCCGTAGAAAGGGCTTTTTGGCTGTACGGCGGGGGTGCAAGTGGTCTTGGCATTATCCAGAACCACCCGGCTGCGTATAAGGGGCACCAAGGTTCCTACTCTAACCTCCCAACCAAGACCCCGTCATGTTGAAGCAAACCATTTCCGTACTCGCCCTGGGCCTGGCCCTTTGCACCGTCGCCGAAGCCCAAACGACCAAAACCTCGAGTGATGGCACCAAGACCAAAACCTCGGACATGGGCACTAAAACCAAGACCAAGGACGACGACAACGGCAACACCAAACTGAAAGGCAAAACCGACGCCGGCGACAAGATGAAGGCCAAAGTGAAGCCCATGAACGGCACCACCGACGCCACGATGAGCACCGGCAGCAACGGCTCCATGATGAATTCGTCCTCGTCGGGGAGCATGAACAGCTCGTCGGGCACGACGAACACGTCCGGCTCGGGCACGATGAACTCGGGTAACACTGGGACCAACAGCGGTTCGGACATGAACCCGACCGGCAACACCAACCCGGTGAGCGGCTCGTCGACTACCGTCGGCGGCGTTACGACGCCGACGGCCCCGGCTAACGGCAGCAACACCACCAATACCTCGGGCACGATGAATACGACGGGCTCGGGTACGATGAACACGACCGGCACGGGCACGATGAACTCGGGCAACACCGGCACCAACAGCGGTACGGACATGAACCCGACCGGCAACACCAGCCCGGTGAGCGGCTCGTCGACCACCGTGGGCGGCGTCACCACGCCGGCAGCCCCGGCCGATGACATGCGCGTGGGCCGCCGGATGAAGCCCGAAAAAGAGGCTAAAATGAAAGAGAAGAAAGACAAAATGAAGGAGAAGTCGGGCATGTAAGCCCGGCTTCGCCACGCCTGCGCGGCGGGTCACGGAAACTTAACCGTGGCCCGCCGCTTTTTTTGTGCCCTCGTTGGCGAGTCACTGAATGATTTTAAGACCTTTGAGATTCTTGCCATTTCCCAACACACCCTTCTTATTGCATGAAGCACTTCTCCGCGAAACACGTCCTTGCTACCCTGGCCCTGGCCGCCCTGGGGCTGGGCACGGCTACGGCCCAAGTCTTGCCACCGGCGCCGCCGACTAACCTGCAGGGCGTCGCCCTGCGCGACTGGCTGCGCCAAAATTGGTACGACGGCAAGCGCGTGGATCTGGGCTACGGCACGGCTCGCGCCAAGATGTACAACTACGTGGACGTGTACAACGGGCAGCTCACCTGCGTGTACTCGGGCTATTCCGTGCCGGTGACCCTGGACTCCGTGACGACGACTATCGGCAACGTGGGGCAGATCAACTGCGAGCATACCATTCCGCAGTCGTGGTTTAACGAGGTGAGCCGCATGCGCTCCGACATTCACCACCTCTACCCCACCTACGACACCTGGAACAACATCCGCAGCAACGACCCGTTTGCCGATATTCCCGACTCGCAGACCCAGATCTGGATGCGGAACACCACCCGCCAGAGCACCATTCCGACGAGCAACATCGACGAGTGGAGCGAGGACGCGGGCTCGGTGTTTGAGCCCCGCGAAGACCACAAGGGCAACCTGGCCCGCTCGGCGTTCTACTTCTACACCATGCACGCCAACGAGGCTTTTGACTCGGGCAAGGACGTGATTACGGCGCTGGCCGACCTGCAGACGCTCTACCGCTGGCACCTGGCCGACCCGGTCGATGCCCACGAGCGGGAGCGAAACCGCCGCGCCGCCAAGTCCCAGGGCAACTTCAACCCCTACATCGTGGACCCCTCGCTGGTGGCCCGCGCCTGGGGCTTCGTGGTGGGCCCGACGGTGACGTTTGCTTCGGCCACGGGCAGCCTCGTGGAGGGCAACTCGGGCACGAGCACCTACACCGCCGCGCTCACGCTGAGCCAGGCCCAGACCTCGCCGGTAACCGTGCAGGTGAGCGTGGATGCGGCCAACTCCACCGCCACTAGCCCTTCGGACTACACCTTTACGAGCCAGACGGTGACCTTCGCCGCCGGCCAGACTTCGCAGACGGTGACCGTGACGGTGAACGGCGACACCCAGCCGGAAGCCAACGAAACCGTGCGCCTGTTGCTCGGCACCACCTCGACGGGGGTATCGGTCGGCTCGCCGAACGCGCACGACCTGACCATTACGAACGACGACGGCCAGCCGCCGCTGGTGAGCTTTGCCTCGGCCTCGGGTAGCATCGTGGAAGGCAATACCGGCACGAGCACCTACACCGTGAACGTGGTGCTGACCGGTGCCACGCCCACCGGCGCCTTCACCCTGCCCATCTCCGTCGACGCGGCCGGCACCACGGCCGACGCTGCGGACTACACCCTGAGCACGACCTCGCTGAGCTTCGCGGCCGGCGTGACTACCCTGCCCGTGACGGTGACCGTGAACGGGGACACGCAGTCGGAAGCCGATGAAACGGTGCGCCTGCGCCTGGGCACGCCCAGCGGCGGCGGCGTAAGCGCCAGTGCCCCCATCAACCACGTGCTGACCATCACCAACGACGACGCTCCGTTGCCCGGCGGGGGCGGCGCCGGCAACTGCGCCGACCTGTTCTTCTCGGAATACGTGGAGTCGAGCGGCGCGACGCGGGCCGTAGAAATCTACAACCCCACGGCCAACCCCATCAACCTGAGCAGCTACCGCCTGCTGCGCTACGCCAACGGCAGCACGACCCCGCAAGCGCCCTACGCGCTGAGCGGCACCATTGCCGCCGGCGGCACCTACGTGGTGGCTACCACGGCCTCGGTGGCGGCCGTAACGGCCGTGGCCAACGTGACCAACAACGTGGTGGACTTCAACGGCGACGACGCCATGGCCCTGTTCAAGGGCGCCGACACGCTGGACATCATCGGCGTCATCGGGCAGCGCCTGAACTGGCCCGTCTCGGGCGGCACCACCCTCGACAACACCCTGCGCCGCCTGCCCACCGTGGGCGCCGGCAGCACCCGGTGGAGCACCGCCGCCGCCGGCTGGACGGCCGTGGGCGTCGACGCCTTCTCGGGCCTGGGCAGCCACAGCAGCACCGCCTGCACCACCACCGCCACCGCGCAGCCCAACGCGCTGGGCGTGGGCCTGGAGCTGTTCCCGAACCCGGCTACCAGCGCCGTGCAGCTGCGCCTGCCGGGCCTGAGCGGCCGCCAAGCCGCCCGCATCGGCCTTTACGATGCCCTGGGCCGCGAAGTGCTGAGCACCACCCGCACCCTCAACGGTGCCGAGGCAGCCTCCGTGGCCCTGCCCGCGCTGCCGGTTGGCCTTTACTCGGTGCGCGTGACGGTGGCCGGGCAGCAGTACACCGCCCGCCTCGCCGTGCAACGCTAGTGCGGCGCTGCTACGTCGCCGTTATACGAAAAACGCCTTCCCCGCCGGGGAGGCGTTTTTTTGTGGGGTGCGGCACCGGGCTGCGCCAGCAGCGGGCGCGGAGCCGGTTTGGGCCGAAGCCGGCCTTTCACGAACAATCAACGCAATATTCACTCGCATTACCGCTTGACTATTAACAAACTACCGGCTTTGCAATTGACCCTGCGCTGATTGTATCTTGCGTGGCCTCGCGTCGCCTACCCGGCGCCGGGCCTCCGCCCCTATTCCACTTCCCACCCTGCGTATGCGTGACGCTTACTTTCGCCGCGGCCGGCGCTGGCCGCTGCTGTTGGCCCTGTTGCTGCTGCTGGGGCAGCCGCTCTGGGCCCAACAAACCCACAAAAAAGTAGTGCTCCAGGCCTTCTGGTGGGACTACTGGAACAGCAACTACCCCGCCGGCTGGGCCAACTACCTGGCCGACTTGGCCCCGCGCCTCAAGGGCCTGGGCATCGACGCGGTGTGGATTCCACCGACGGCTAAGAACAAAAACGCTATTTCGGACGTGGGCTACTCGCCCTTCGACCACTACGACCTGGGCGACAAGTACCAGAAGGGCGGCACCGGCACCCGCGTGGGCACCAAGGACGAGCTGCTGCGCCTCGTGGCCGTGCTGCACGCCAACGGCATCGAGGTAATTCAGGACGTGGTGCTCAACCACGCCGACGGCGCGGGCACCAGCACCGGCGCCGGCGGGCAGGACCCCAACAGCTACGCTATGTCGAGCAACAACGGGTACAAGACCTTCCGCTACGCCTGCTACGCCACGCCGCTGCCCGAAGCCGGCGAAACCGCCACCGAGTACTTGGTGCGCCAGGGCCGCTGGACCAAGAACTACCCCAACTTCCACGCCCACCTCGGCCACAACACCACTTCCGGGGACATGGCCGCGCCCTACTTCGGCCCCGATTTCTGCTACGGCGCCGACGACAGCGCCCCCGACGGCGGCTCCGACGGCTACGGCCCGAGCACCACCAGCAGCTACAACCCGCCCCAGAGCGCCGGCTATTCCCGCGACCAGGCCCGCAGCTGGCTGCTCTGGCTTAAAAAGCAAACCGGCGTCGACGGCTTCCGCTGGGACGCGGTGAAGCACTTTAGCTACGCCGCCCAGCAGGACTGGAGCTACAACCTGAAGTATTTGGCCGGCTGGGCCAACGGCGGCGAGGCCATGTACAACGTGGGCGAGTTTGTGGGCGGCGGCAGCACGCTCGACGGCTACGTCAGCAGCGTGAAGGGCCAGAACGGCGGCTCGGAATTCCTGATGGGCACCTTCGACTTCGGCCTGCGCGACGGGCTGTACCAGATGGTGTCCAACGGCGGCGGCTTCGACATCGGCACGCTGCCGGGCTACCAGCAGGGCCAGCGCGTGGCCCAGTACGGTGCGGGCAGCAGCGCGGTGTACGTGCACCGCACGGCGCCCTTCGTCAACAACCACGACACCTTCCGCCCGCAGGTGAGCAGCAGCGGCAACTACACCGGCTGGAACACCGGCGACGAACTGGCCCCGCACATCGACCCGTTTGACCCGCGCCTCTCGGCCGCCTATGCCGTGGCCTTCGCCGTCGACGGCAACCCGCAAATCTTCTTCGAGGACCTTTTCAACGTCGGGGGCACCAATAAGCGTTACTCGCACCTGCCGACTTCCTCGACCGATTTGCCGGTGCGTGACGACCTAGTGAACCTGATCTGGTGCCACCAAAACCTGCACTTCAAGGACGGGGCCTACAAAGTGCGCTGGCAGGCGGCCGACCACCTCGTCATCGAGCGCAGCACCAAGGCCCTCGTCGGCATCAACGACAACTGGGACACCTGGCAGGAAACCTACGTCGACTCGGACTTCGCCCCCGGCACCCGCCTCGTCGACTACTCCGGCGCCAACGGCAGCTACGTGTACGTGGTGCCCCAAGACCAGCGCGTGCGCATCAACACCCCGCCCTGCAACGGATCGGCCCTGGGCGGGCGCCGCGGTTACTCGGTGTGGGCCCCCGAAGGCCAGGGCAGCTCGTTCAGCCCGGCCCGCGCCGCCGCCACCACCCAGGAGTGGGAGCTGGCCGATGACCTCGGCGACCGGAACTGCCAGAGCCTGGGCCAGGGCGGCCGCCTGCCCGACAACTCCACCAACCAGCGCGTGGTGGGCAAAATCTACGTGCAGGCCGGCCAATCGGTGAGCTATGAGCTCTACCCCGAGCTGCCCGGCACCGGCCGCGACCTGACTTTCGGCCTCTACGACCTGCGCGGCAACCGCCTGCAGGCCGCCACCGGCGCGGGCACCATCCTAGGCAACTACACCCCGAGCAACACCGGCTGGCTGGCGCTGAAGCTGCGCAACACCAGCAGCACCTACGCCGGCCAACGCTGCTACGTGAAAGTGACCTACACCGCCCCGGCCACGCTCGACGCGCGCACGGCTCTGGCCGCCAACGCGGTGGCCATCTGGACCGGCAACGACAACAGCACGGACGCCACCAGCTGCCGCAACTGGGAAGGCGGTCTGCAGCCCTCGGCCAGCACCGACGTACTCGTTCCGGCCGGCAGCAGCTTTATGCCCGCCCTCGGCAGCGGCACCCTGCTGGCGCGCAGCCTTACCGTGGAAACCGGCGCCTCGCTCACACTGGCTGCCGGCAGCACCCTGCGCCTGACCGGTAACCTAACCAACAACGGCACGCTGACGGCGGGCGGCACCGTGGAGCTTGTCGGCACTGGCACCCAAACCCTGGGCGGCAGCGGTGCGCTGAGTTTCACCAATTTGACCGTCAACAACCCCGCCGACGTGCAGCTGCTCGCCCCCGCCAGCCTCAGCGGCACGCTCGCGCTCAGCAGCGGCCACCTCGTGCTCGGTGACCAGAACCTGACCTTGGCAAGCACGGCCTCCATCAGCGGGGCCGACGCCAGCCGCTACCTCATCACCAAAAACGACCCGGCCGGCGGCGGCGCGCTGGTGCGCCCGGCCGCGGCCGGCGCCACCCTGCTCTACCCGGTGGGCACCAGCGCCAGCTACACCCCGCTCAGCCTGCAAAATACCGGCGGCAGCGCGGTTACGGTGCCGGTGCGCGTGTTCGGCGGGGTGCTGCAGAACGGCACCAGCGGCGCGGCCCACGCCCAGGCCACGGCCTTCGTCGACCGCACCTGGGACGTGAGCCCCAGCGCGGCGCTGACGGCCACCCTCACGTTCCAGTGGAATGCCGCGGATGAAAACGCCGGTTTCGACCGCAGCCGCGCCGCCGTCCTGCACTACAACGGCAACGGCAGTTGGGGCTCTTACTCGACCTCGGCAGTGAGCGGCGCGGGACCCTACACCGTCACGGCCACCGGGGTGAGCAGCTTCTCCCCGTTCAGCGTCGGCACGGGCGGGGTGGTGCTGCCCGTCACGCTGCTTGATTTCAGCGCCCAGCGCCTCGGGCCGGCCACCGTGCAGCTGCGCTGGGCCACGGCTCAGGAACAGGACAACGCCGGCTTCGACGTCGAAAAGTCAGCCGACGGCACTGCGTTCCGCCGCCTCGGGCGGGTGGCGGGCCACGGCACCAGCACCCAGCGCCAGCACTACGCCTTTGCCGACGCCGATGCGGCCGGCGCGGCCTACTACCGCCTGCGCCAGCTCGATGCCAACGGCACGGCCACCTACAGCGCGCCGCAGTACGTGGCCGCCTCGGCCGCCACGGCACTGACGCTCTACCCCAACCCCACCACCGGCGAGGTGCGCATCGACGGGCTGCCCGCCTCCGCGCAGCTGCAACTGACGCTGCGCACCGCTCCCGGCCGCGCCGTACTCAGCACGCCGCTGCTGGCCCCGGGCGCCGCCGCGGCCCGCCTGAGCGCTGCGCTGCTCCAGGCCGCGCCCGGGCTCTACGTGCTCACGGTGGTAATCGACGGGCAGCCTCAGCACCTGAAGGTAGTGAAGCAGTAAGGCGAGTTCAGAAGTGGAAGCGGGTGGGCGTTTAGGAGTTGTCGGACTGATAACTCCTAAACGCCCACCCGCTTTACCTCACTCCCTAGTTGCTCTCTTCCAGTAGGTCCTGATACTCGGCGTGCTGCTTGACAAACTTGGCCACGTAGGGGCAGCTGGCGCGCACGCGCAGGTGCTGCTGCCGGGCCCAGTCGAGGGCGGCTTTGGCCAAGGCCTCGCCGGCCCCCTGCCCGCGCAGGTTGTCGTCGACGTAGGTGTGCTGAAAGTCCACGACCTCGGCGCTGGGGCGGCTGTAGGCCAGCTCGCCCTCGTAGCCGTGGGAGGTCAGGTAAAACGTCTGGTCTTCGGATTGGTGCTCGACGTGCATAGCCGCGGGGGTTCGGAAATGAATGGCTGCCCGGTGCCGCGGGGGTACCGCGGCGCCGGTAGCTGCTCTACGCGGGCCGCGGCCCGACCGTTTGCCCGGCTTTTGCGTAGAAGGCTTACGCCGGCGTCCCACAGCCGGCGCACTGTTCTTTAACCGACTATGAGCCAAGCCACTACTCCCTCCCCCGCTGAGCAATTGCCCCTGACAGCTCAGCGCCCCGCCTCCCCGGCGCCCACCACCGTTTCGGCCCCGGCCCTGGCGGCTCCCGCCCCTGCCCGCCCCGCTACCCGGCGCGTGCGCTACTGGGAGCAGCTCGACCCGGCCAGCCACAGCCTGTATCCCGTCGACTAACCGCCCCGCGCCATGAACCACGATAAGCCCCAAGCGGCCCCGGACGCCCAACGCCCGCAATCGGCCAGCGCCCCGGCGCCGCAAACCGACTCTGAAGGCAGCTCGCAGTCCATGCTGGACCGCGAAACCTACGGGCAGATCCTCGACCAGCCCGCACCCGACGCGGACACCTCGGACCTGACCTCGGCTATGAACCAACCCGCCTCCCAGCACCTCGGCAACGAGGAGCGCGTGCCGGGCGAGGAAAACCGCAACGTGCGCGCCGACTAAGCCCGGCCCCTTGCCGCCCCGGCCCCGCGCCGGGGCTTTTTTGTGGTCGGCGGCCGGGGGCCGACGCGGCGGATTCGTCCGCCCCGGCCCGCGCTGCGTACAGACCACTACACCCAACTACTTTCCACAACCATGGCAGCGAATTCCCAACAGCCGCAGAGCAGCGACGCCGACGACCGGCAGGGCCGCGAAGCGCAGCAGGAGCAGCAGCGGCGCGACACCTCGGACCGCCCCACCGCGGCTCAGGAAAATAACAACACCGAAGGCGGCAGCACCGCCATGCTCAACCGCGAAACCCACGGGCAGATTATGTCGCGCAATACGCCGGACCGCATTTACTCCGACGGCAGCGACGACACCGAAACCCCGCGCCCGCCCACACTCAGCGACGACACCGCCGGCTTCGACCCCACGAACCGCACGCATTAAACACCTGATTTTCAGAAACCCGCCCCGGCAGCATCCGGCTCATCGAAAATAAAGCTGCTTGGACGGGTTTCTTTTTCGATTCTATGACGTATGTTTACGTCATACTTCATAATAACAACCATGACTTACGCCAAGCTCACCGAGTTTACCGAGGCCCAGCAGCAGCTGGCGCGGGTGGCCAAAGCCCTGAGCCATCCGGCCCGGGTGGCCATCATTGAGCTGCTGGCGGCGCGCAAAACTTGCATTTCGGGCGACATCGCGGCCGAGCTGCCGCTCTCGCGCACCACCGTGTCGCAGCACCTGCAGGAGCTGAAGGCGGCCGGCCTCATCCGCGGCGACATCGACGGCCTGACCGTGTGCTACTGCCTCGATACGGAGTTGCTGGCCCGGGTGCAGCGGCAGTTTGCCGGCTTCTTCGAGCAAGCCACCTGCTGCGACGGTCCGGCCGGCTGCGCCACCTGCTAACGCCCACGTTGCCCGTTTCCGGGCCTTTGTTTTTCACCTTTTCCAACCCTTTCTGCGCTATGAACACCAACCCGTTCCCCCGCATGCACGTCAGCCTGTACGTGACTGACCTGGCCGCCACCGTCGGCTTCTACGACGCTTTTTTTGGGCAGCCGGCCGCCAAGATCAAGCCCGGTTACGCCAAATACGTGCTTGACGCGCCCTCGCTGATCATCTCCTTCGTGCAGAACCCGGCGCGGGTGGCCAGCAATTTTGGCCACTTAGGCTTCCAGGTCGAGACCGTGGCGCAGCTGCACGAGCGGCTGGCGGCGGCCAAGGCGGCCGGACTGGTGCAGCGCGAGGAAATCGGGACGGCCTGCTGCTACGCCAAGCAGGACAAGTTCTGGGTCAACGACCCGGACGGCACGGAATGGGAAGTGTACTACTTCCACGAAGACGCCGAGTTCAACGACCCGCGCTACGCCGACGAGTACCAGACTGAGGGCGGCAGCGCGCAGTGCTGCATTGCGCCGGCCGCCCAGGCCGCGCCTGCTGAGGTGCTGACCACCGCCCCCATGGCTTTTACGCTGCTCGACACCGCGGCCGCACCAGCGGCGGAAGCCTGCTGCGCCCCGGGTAGCGGCTGCTGCTAACCAGTTACGGCGGCCGGCGGCCCGTCCTCACGCTGGGAACGGAGCGCCGGCCGCCAAACGGCTTTCGTACTGCGATGACGCTTGCTTTCTTTTCCGACGTGCACGGCAACCTGCCGGCCCTGGAGGCCGTGCTGGCCGACATAGACCACCGCCGGCCCGACACGGTGTATTGCCTGGGCGACCTGGTGGGCTACGCGCCCTGGCCCAACGAGGTCATCGACGCGGTGCGCCGGCGCGGCATTGCCACCATTGCCGGCAACTACGACCAAGGCATCGGGCTGGGCAGCGACAACTGCGGCTGCGCCTACAAAACCGACCTCGACCGCGTCCTCGGCGCCCAAAGCATTGCCTACACCAACGCCGCGGTGGGCGAGGCGGAACGGCGCTACCTGCGTTACTTGCCCAAGCACCTGCGGCTCACGTTTCAAGACGAGCCCTGCCCGCTCGACCTGCTGCTGGTGCACGGCTCGCCGCGGCGCATCAACGAGTACCTGTTCGAGGACCGCCCCGAGGCCAGCTTCCGGCGGGTGCTGGAGGACGCCGGGGCCGATGTGCTGCTGTTTGGCCACACCCACAAGCCCTTTCACCGGGCGTTGCCGGCCGGGCCGCTTCGCTACCGCCACGCCCTGAACGTGGGCTCGGTGGGCAAGCCCAAGGACGGCGACCCGCGGGCCGCCTACCTGCTACTGCACCTCGACGCGCACACCACCCTCGCCGAGCCGGCTGGGCTGCGCGCGGAGCTGGTGCGCGTGCCCTACGACGTGGAGCGGGCGGCCCGGGCCGTGGAAGCCTCGCCCCTACCCAACGAATACGCCGACATGCTCCGCCGGGCCTACTGAGCAGGTTGGAGCGGCCCACCAACCGAACCGTCGCGTAACTTGCCGCGCCAGTCCGCTCCTAGGCGCCTGGTTTCGGCTTTATTTCCGCGCTACCATGACCATTTCGCCGCTCACCGAGGCCCACTGGCCCGACGTCCGCGCCATTTACGAAGCCGGCATTGCCACCGGCAACGCCACTTTTACCACCGAAGCCCCCAGCTGGGACGAGTGGCACCGCGGCCACCTGGCTCACAGCCGCCTTGTGGCCCTCGACGACGCCGGGCGGGTGCTGGGCTGGGCGGCGCTGTCGCCCGTTTCGGGGCGCTGCGTGTACGGGGGCGTGGCCGAAGTGAGCGTGTACGTGGCGGCCGCGGCGCGCGGGCAGGGCGTGGGGCGGGCCCTGCTGCTGGCTTTGATTGCCGAATCGGAGGCGCAGGGCATGTGGACCCTGCAGGCGGGCATCTTCCCCGAAAACGAGCCGAGCGTGCGCCTGCACGAGGCCGCCGGCTTCCGTTTGGTGGGCCGGCGGGAGCGAATCGGGCGCATGGGCAACCGCTGGCGCGACACGCTGCTGCTGGAGCGCCGCAGCGCCCTGGTCGGCGCCGACCCCGAAACCGCCTCGGCTGCGACGGATGGGCGCTACCACTGAGCCCACGCCGCGCGCGGTTTTGCTAGCCGAGTTTCTGGCCACTGCGTTTCTGCTGTTTCTGGGCACCGGCGCTCCGGTCGTCGACGCACTGTCCGGCGGCGCCATCGGGCACGGGGGCGTGGCCGCGGCCTTCGGGCTGGTGGTGACGGTGCTGATTTACACCTTCGGCGACGTATCAGGGGCGCACATGAACCCGGCCGTGACGTTGGCGTTTGCCGCCGCCGGCCGCTTTCCGTGGCGCCGGGTGCCGGGCTACGTCCTGGCCCAAACGCTCGGGGCGCTGGCGGGCAGCGGGCTGCTGCGCCTGCTCTTTCCCACGGTCCGCACCCTGGGCCCCACCTTGCCGGCCGGGCCGGTGGGGCAGTCGTTCGGGCTGGAAGTAATTCTGACGCTGCTGCTCATGCTGGTGGTGCTGCGCGTGTCGACCGGGGCGAAGGAAAAGGGCCTGACGGCCGGGCTGGTGGTCGGCGGCTTGGTGGCCCTGGAGGCCCTGGTGGCCGGCCCGATTTGCGGCGCCTCGATGAACCCGGCCCGCTCCCTGGCCCCGGCCCTGGTGGGTGGCCAGCTGCAGCACCTGTGGGTGTACTTGCTGGCGCCCACGCTGGGCGCCCTGCTGGCCGTGCCGCTGGCCCGGGCCGTACAGCCCGTTGCCGAAGCCCCTCTAGCCCCGGCGGCGGAAGTCGGCAACGGCGGCGGGCCAGCTGTCGAAAATCAGCCCGGCTAGGGGCGCGGGACTGCGGCGGAACTCGTAAACTGCGGCCTGAAAGGCCCCGCCGCTGCGGCCCCGAACCCCTCCTGCTATGCTGACCCTGCTTGTTCTCACCGATTTTTCGCCAGCTGCCGATTATGCCCTGCAGTACGCCGCCGCGCTGGCTGCCCCGGGCGGGGCGCACTTGGTGCTGCTGCACGTGCGGCCCTCGCTGCTTAGCGCCAACGCCTTGACGACTAGCTCCGTAGCCGAAACCGAGGAGGATGCCTACGCCCTGCTGCGCCAACGGCTACTGACGCTGCCCCCCACGCTGCCCGCCAGCGCCGCCGTGGTCAGTGGCGAAGTGGGCGCCGAGGTGGCCGCCGCCGTGCGCCAACGCGAAGCCGCCGTAGTGGTGGTGGGCCGGCCCGAGCTGGGCTCGGTGCCCGACGAGCTGGTGCACACCACCTCGCTGGGGCTGCTGCGCCACTTGCCCTGCGCGCTGCTAGTGGTGCCCTTGCGCACCGCTGCGACCGTGCCGCCCCGGCGCGCCCTGCTCGCCGTCGACGACCAGCCGCTGCCGCGCACGCCGGGCACCGCCGGCCTGCACCCCCTGCTGGGCCACACGGCCCTCACGGTGGCTTTCGTGGCCGACGAAGAGGTGGCAGCCGATCCGGCCCGCGCCTTCGCCAACGCCCAGCAGGCGGGGCTGCTGGGGGGCTTCGGGCCGACGCAGGAGCGCGGCTTTGCCGCCACCGCCCCGGCCGCCGGCATTGCCGACGCTACGGCGCTGGTGCAGCCCGACTTGCTGGTGCTGGTGGCCCGCCGGCGCAGCTTGCTTGGCCGCTTGTTTCACCAGAGCGTGACGGCGGCCGTGGTGCGCGAAGCCACGGTGCCGGTGCTGGTGCTGCCCGAGCACGCCGATTGATTGGCTAGCTTTACCGAAAAGTTACGTATCAACTCCGCCGTAGAAACGCGGTGGCCTTTTCCGGCGTAGTCCGGCTGCTATGCGCATTGTTTCTCCCCTACTGCTTGCCTTGAGCCTCGCGGCCGGCACCGCCCACGCCCAAGTTCCACAAGCTACCGGCGCCGCGCCGGCCGACACGACCAAAAAATACGCTAACCCGGGCGGGGTGCCCGCCCCGGTGCAGCAGCCCTGGTACCGCAGTAAAATCGTGCGGGCCACGGCCATTCCGGTGCTGCTCATCGGCTACGGGGCCAGCACCATCAACAACCACGGCTTCTACAGCAGCTACGACGCGCGGCGCGACATCCGGCGGCAGTTTCCCAACTTCCACACCACCGTCGACAACTACCTCATCTTCGCGCCCTACGCGGAGCTGGCCCTGGTGGAACTCGCCGGCGTGGAAGGCCGCAACGACCGGCTCAACACCTTGCTGGTTATTCTGAAGTCGGAGGCCATTTTCGGGGCCAGTACCTACATCATCAAGAACACCACTAAGGTGCTGCGCCCCGACGGCAGCACCCGCAACTCGTTTCCGTCGGGCCACACGGCGCAGGCCTTTCTGGCGGCCAGCATCGTGCACACCGAGTTCCGCGACAAAAGCCAGTGGTACGGCATCGGGGCCTACACCATTGCCACCGGCGTGGGCGCGCTGCGCATGCTCAACAACCGCCACTGGCAAAGCGACGTGTTTGCCGGTGCGGGCATTGGCATCCTGTCGGCGCACTTGGGCTACCTCGCGCACCGCAACCGGTGGGGCCGCAAGCCGCTGCCGGGCAAGTACGGCGTCGGCCCGCTGCTGTACCCCGGCGCCACCGGGCTCACGGTAGTGTGGCGGCCGCAATAGGGGCTCCGCTAGCTCGGCTGCGTGGGCCCGCTGTAGTAGCACCGCGCCGGGTTTGCGTATTCATTTAGCTCTGGAAACGTCTCCGCCGCCCCGGCTGCCTGCGTCCGTGTGACTGCGGGCAGCCGGGGCGGTTTGCATTTTGAGAAGAGCAGTTTCACCATTAAAAATATTTAACGTAAACAATAAATAATTATATATTTCCTTAGAGCTGTACCAACCTCTCTTATCCGATGAAACAGCTCGTATTTCCCGTGGCCGCGCTACTCGCGCTGGCTGGTTGCCAGAAGCAATCCGTGGAGCCCGCTGCCTCTGCTTCCATGAGTGCCGCGGCCAGCGCCGACGCCACGGTCAGCCTGGCCTGCGGCTCGTTCCGCACGTATTCGCAGGGCGGCTGGGGCAGCAAAGCCCGCGGCAACAACCCCGGCGCCTACCGCGACGCCCGCTTTGCGGCCGTGCTGATGAACGGCTACGTCAACGGCTTGGTGGTGGGCCTGCCCGGTCAGGTGGGCCGCTACTACATGCGCTTCGAAACGCCGGGCGCCATCGAGGATTTTCTGCCCCAGGGCGGTACCCCGGCGGCGCTGACCGGCAACTACGAATACCCGTTTCTCACGCCCATGCGGCAGTCGGTGCTGCTGGGGCAGGCGGTAGCCCTGAAGCTCAACGTGTACTACGACAGCGCCGAGAAGAGCGGCACCTCGGCCGCGCTCCTCTACGACCTGACCATCAGCCGCGGGCCGTTTGCGGGCCTCTCGGTGGGCAGTTTCCTGGCCCTGGTGGAGCGCGCCGTGGGCGGCGACCCGGCCCGCTCCGTGAGCATCGACGGGCGCTCCGTCACGTTTACGCTGGCCCAGCTCAACGACGCGGCCACGGCCATCAACGAGAACTTCGAGGACGGCACCGCTAATAACGGTTTCCTGCGCTGCCCCTAGCCGGGCACCCTGCGCCAGCTGCCCTGCTAAGCAAGCTGCAACAATCCGGAGCCGCCCTGGACGGGCGCCGGTGGCCGCCTTGGGCTACCAGCGCCAACCTAGGGCGGCTCCGCCGTAGTAGTTGCGCCCCGGCGCGGGCTGAAAATAGCGTCCCCCAAAGGCGTTCAGGTCGTTGCCGAGGGAATAGCGGCGGTTGGTGGCGTTGTCGACGCCGGCGTACAGCTCGGCTTCCAGCCGGCCCCGCAGGGTGCGGCGCCAGCCGCCGCGGGCGCCGAACACCCAGTAGCCGGCGGCGTAGTCGGTGTTGGCGTCGTTGAGCGGCAGGCGGGCCTGGTGGCTGGTGGTCGGGCTGAGGTAGAAACCCAGGCGCTGCGTCGCGTCGAGCCCGGCGGTGAGCGTGTGCGGGGCAGTGCCGGTGAGGCGGTTGCCGCTGAAGTCGTTGCCGCCCGACTCGTAGCGGCCGAAGCGGTAGTGGTTGTAGGCGTAGCTGACGAAGGCGCGTAGCCCCCCGGCCGGCGTCACGGCCGGCATGGCGCTGCTAGCTGGTCCGCGCGTCGTGCTTTCGGAACCCGCCCGCAGCTGCTGCCATAGCCAGCCGCTCAGGGCCACTTCCACGCCGCGCTGCCGGGTATTGCCGGCGTTGTAGAAAAGCTGGGTGCCCTGCGCGTTCGAGCGCGTGACGATGGTGTTGCGCAGGCGGAAGTCGTAGGCCGCTACGTCGAAGCGCAGGCGCTGGTGTAGCACGGCCCCGCGCGTGCCCACTTCGTAGCTGGTGCCGCGCTCGGCCTGCAGGGCTTGGTTCAGCGAGCCGTCGGAGGGGCGGATTTCCTCCTCCGTCGGCGGCGAAAAGCCCGTGCTGACGCTGGCGTAGGCCGAAATCAGCGGGCTCAGCTCCTTGAGCACGGCCAGCCGCGGCGACACCTCGGGCCGAAACGTACGCGTTACGTTGTAGGTCTGCGCGGGCGTGTGCAAGGCATCCTGCAGGCGGCGCAGGCGGTAGCGCAGGCGGTTGTAGCTGGCCCCGGCCGTGAGCAGCCAGCCGCGGGGCAGCTCCCAGTCGGCCTGCCCGAACGCGAAGCCGGTGAGCGTGCCGATTTCGTCGTCGTAGCGCAGCGGGCCGGGCGTGCCGGCCAGGTTCTGGTAGTTGCGGCTGCTTTCGAAGGAGGTTTGCAGCTCGGCCCCGGCCGCGAGGCGCAGCACCTGCCCGGCCAGCCGCGTGCGGTAGTCGAAGCGGGTACGCCCGCCGGTGCCCAGCGGCGTGTTCCGCTCGAAGTCGACCAAGTAGGGCGTGCGAATCACGCTGCCCGAGCCGTAAACAGTGGTTTTGCTAGTCAGCCGCTCGCCGAAGCGGTATGCGTGGGTGATGCCGAGCAGGGCGGTGCGCGAGGCGTAAAACGTGCGCTGGGCCACGGTGCCGGGTGCGGCGGCCGTGCCGGGCCGGGCTTGTCGCGGGTCTTGCGCGAACTGCGCGCGGGTGAGGCCGCCGGGCAGTTGGTAGCGCAAATCGGAGTAGAGCAGGTGCAGGCCGAGCGTCTGCCGGTCGGTGGCGGCCAGCTCGCCGTCGAGGGCCAGCACGTCGCGGCGCTGGGCGCTTTGCTCGCGGTAGCCGCTGAGCTCTTGCCGCAGGTACTGGACGCGGACGAAGCCGCGGTCGGTAGCCGTTTCGGCCGTGGCCTGGTAGCGGCGCAGGCCGAAGGAGCCGGCGGTGAAACCCGCGCCGGTACGGGTTTGGCCGGGCTCGGGGCGGCGGTTGCTGAGCAGCGCCACCCCGCCGGTGCCCGCCCCGTAGGCGCTGCCCGCCGGCCCCTTAATCACTTCGATGCGGCCGAGTTGGGCCGCATCGAGCAGGTTGAGCGGGGTGCTGCCGCTGGCCTCGGTGAAGGGAATGTCGTGGTAGTACACTTTCACGTTGCGCACTCCAAAGGGCGAGCGGAGCGTGCTGCCGCGCACGCTGAGCCGGTAGCTGGCCGTGGCCCGCTCCTCCAGCCGCACCCCGGGCAGGGTATTGACGGCCTGCGCCAGGCTGGCCTCGCTGAAGCGCCCGACGGTGGCGGCCTCGACCACGCCCACGGCCGCGGCGGTGCGGCGCAGCGGCAGCCGCTGCCCGTACCCGACGACGGTGGCTTCGGGCAGAACGCGGGGGCGAAGCGTGTCGGGGACGGATTGGGCATGCAGCCCCGCCACGGGTAGCAGCGCCAGGCAGCAGGCGGGAATAAAACGGTCGGGCATGCAGTAGCGGCAGGAAAAGCGTTGTTGCCAACGCGAAAGCGCCGCGCGGGGTTGGCCGGCGCCGGTGACAGAAGCAGTACAACCCGCCGCCGGGCCCGTTGTTTGGGCAAGCTGGGGCATGCGTGGCACCCTCTGCGCGCACCAGGAGCTCGGTAGCTCCGGGTCTTCGCGGAGCTTGGCATGTGATGCAACTGCTACTGACCATGATTCGCCTGCGCCATTCCCTTAATTGCGTACAGTTTACGAGTCAATTAATATATTATATACAAATATTTATTAAAATAATTGCATATAAATTAGGTATCCGCAGCACGCCGCAGTATATTCATGGTATTGAATGCAACGCCGCTGGCGCCGGGCTTAGGCAGCCGCTGGCCGCGACGTGTGCACTGGGATTTGTGCCGACGCATGCTACTGATTGGGGGTAGCAGTAACCAAGCCTGTACGCAGGCCACTCAGCGTTTGGGGGCTGGTAGTCCCGTCTTTTCGGCCCTGCCGTAACGGCAGTTTCAGCACTGCGGTGCCCGGCCTGGTTTCCATTGTGCCTTCCGCAAGCTCATGCCTCGCTAATGCTGCCCGCGGCGGCAGTTCAGCCCACGCCATTTTACTCGTTGCTTTTGCCGGTCCCGGCGGACCGGCCACGGCCACCTCGTGCCGGACCCCAACGATACTCCTTCCTCTCCAGGCCCCGCGGCCCCGTGCCTGCGGGCCCTGGCAGGCTGCCTTGTGCCAGCCTTTTTGACTTGCTCGCTCCGCCTATTGCCTCCTACTTCTGCACCTATCATGCACCCGTACACATCCTCCCCTGTTGCCAACGACTCGGCATTTCTGGGCGCTACAGCCCTGCCGGCCCTGCGCGGCCATTACGCTGCGCGGCTGGCTTGGGCCTGCGCCTTGGCGCTGCTCGGGTTTCTCACCCTGCTGACTACCAACGCCTCAGCGCAAATTCTATCGACGTACTGCGACGGTAACCCGGCCGACTGGGCCAACTTCCAGACCCCGGGCACGGCGAACTACAAACCGATTCGGGCGTATTCGCTGGATGTGGCCAACGCCGCCAGCAACCTGGATAACCAGTTCACCAACGGCTCCAAGGACGGCGACGCCATTTCGTCCTGGCGCTGGAGCTTGGGCAACGCCAACGCCAAAGGCGACATCACCAACGCCGGCGCGGCGCTGACGGGCACCAACAACTGCGTGCTGCGCTTTTTCGGCGACCGGACGTCCGACAACGGCGACGCCTCCATCGGCTTCTGGTTTTTCGTCAGCTCGGTAAGCGTCAACGGCAACGGCACCTTTAGCGGCACCCACACCAATGGCGACATTCTGATTCTGAGCGACTTTACCTCGGGCGGTTCGCAGCCCACCATCAAGGTCTACGAGTGGCTGAACGGGGGCCTGGTCTTGCAAAGCTCTTCCACGGCCCGCTGCGCCGACGTCAACCACGAAACGCGCCCGGTGCCGGCCGGCTTTACCTACACGGCCAGCAACGGCAGCACCAGCTACGCCCCGAACCTGTTCTTCGAGGGCGCCATCGACCTTTGTGCCCTGAACATCTCGACTTGCTTTGCCGCCTTCCTGGTCGAAACCCGCAACTCGCAGTCGATTGAAGCTTCCCTACAGGACTTCACCAGCGGCTCCTTTAACGCCACGCCCGGCACGCCGGCCGCCACGGTGGTGCAGCCAACCTGCACCACGGCCACCGGCACGGTCAACGTAACCAACCCCGTCAGCGGCTACACCTACACGCTCACCGGCACCAACCC
>NZ_JAJFAV010000009.1 GCF_020711235.1 Hymenobacter sp. 15J16-1T3B
TGACCCACCGCGACGAGTAGGGCCCGGCGGCTTTACCGGCTCATTTGCCGGCGTGCGGGCGGGTAACTGCCCGCGCGGGCTTTCCCGCAGCTTCACCCTTTTCCTTCTTACCACGCCATGAGTGCCACTATCACCGCTGCCGCCGTGCAGATTAGCCCCGTGCTGTACAGCCGCCGGGGCACCGTCGAAAAAGTCGTTGCCAAAATCCGGGAGCTGGGCCGGCAGGGTGTGCAGTTCGCCACCTTCCCCGAAACCATCATCCCGTATTACCCCTACTTCAGCTACGTGGTGGCCCCCTACCAGCTGGCCAAGGAGCACCTGCGCCTGATGGAGGAGTCGGTGACGGTGCCCTCGGCCGAAACGCGGGCCATAGGCGAGGCGGCGCGGCAGGCGGGCATGGTCGTGTCCATCGGCGTGAACGAGCGCGACGGCGGCACGGTGTACAACACGCAGCTGCTCTTCGACGCCGACGGCACCCTAATTCAGCGCCGGCGCAAGCTCACCCCGACCTACAACGAGCGGATCCTCTGGGGCCAGGGCGACGCCTCCGGCCTGCGGGCCGTGGACAGCGCCGTGGGCCGCGTGGGGCAATTGGCCTGCTGGGAGCACAACAACCCGCTGGCCCGCTACGCGCTCATCGCCGACGGGGAACAGATTCACTCGGCCATGTACCCGGGCTCGTTTGCCGGTCCCCTCTTTGGCGAACAGGCGGAAATCAACGTGCGCCAGCACGCGCTCGAGTCGGCCTGCTTTGTGGTCTGCGCCACGGCTTGGCTCGACGCTGCGCAGCAGGCGCAGATCATGCAGGACACCGGCTGCCCCATTGAGCCCATCTCGGGCGGCTGCTTCACGGCCCTGGTAAATCCCTTCGGCCGGCTCATTGGCGAACCGCTCACCAGCGGCGAAGGCGAGGTCATTGCCCAACTCGATCTGTCGCTGATCGACGCGCGCAAACGGCTGATCGACACGCGCGGCCACTACAACCGCCCCGAACTGCTGAGCCTGCGCATCGACCGCACGCCCATGACGCCCGTCCACGAACGCACGGCCCCGCAGCCCGCGGAGGCCCCCCGGGCGGCTGCTCCGGAAGAACTGGCCGCCGAGCTTTTCTGAGCCCTTAGGCTCCTTTGCCTTCGGCAACAGGCAGCCTTGGTCTCACCGCGCGCTTTTGCAGCACGCCGCAAACAAGTAACCCCAGCAAGCATGAAATTCACTCCAAATCTGCCCATTCTCGTCACCGGTGCGGCCGGCGACGTCGGCGCCATCGGGCGTCACCTCACCGCTGAGCTGCTGGCCAAGGGCCACCGGGTGCGCGCCCTGGTACGGCGCGAAGACGAACGGGCCGAGGCGCTGCGCCGGCTCGGCGCTGAGGTCGTGCAAGGCGACCTGACCAGCCTGGCCGATGTGCACCGCGCCCTCGAGGGCTGCCGGCGCGTGTACTTCGGCATGTCGATTTCGCCCGCCTACCTGGAAGCCACCGTCAACGTGGCGGCCGTGGCGCGGCACCGCGGCGTGGAGGCCCTGGTGAACATGTCGCAGATGACGGTGACGCAGATGAGCATCACCGAAACCACGCCCAGCCCCCAGCACAAGCTGCACTGGCTGGCCGAGCAGGTGCTGGCCTGGTCCGGGCTGCCGGTGGTCACGGTGCGGCCCACGGTCTTTCTGGAGGGCTTTTTCCTAAAGTTGGTGGAAGCCGGCGTGCGCGACCAGGACGAGCTGCAGTTGCCGCTGGGCCACAGCAGAACCTCGCCCATTGCCGCCGCCGACGTGGCCCGGGCCGTTGCGGTAATTCTGGATAATCCCGCCCCGCATATCGGGCAGGTCTACAACCTGACGGGGTACGAATCGGCTGACCTGGACCACTACGCGCGGGCCTTCTCCGAAGCCCTCGGCCGGCCCATCCGCTACCGCGACGTGCCGCTCAGCGCGTGGACCGCACGGCTGCGCGAACTAGGGGTGCCCCCGCACTTGGTCAGCCACCTGGCCACGATGGCCGAACTGCACCAGCAAGGCCGCTACGACCGCATGACCGACGACCTGACGCGCCTCACGGGCCAGGCTCCGACTAATGTGCAAGCCTTCGTCCGCCAACACGCCGCCGCCTTCACCCGCAGCGCCGTGACGGCATAACGGCTGAATCAAGGCCAGCAATAGAAGTCGGTGCCGGCCTTTGATCCTCCCGTTCCAACTCGGTGAGTTGGGTTTGCCGCACGCAGCATCTGTCTTCTTTCCCCCTGAAATGGGCCTTTCGGTCCTCAATCCTTTCGTTATAACATCGTAAACCATGAAAACGCAGAAAGTCTGGTTTGTCACCGGGGCATCCCGGGGGTTTGGGCAGGAAATTGTGCGCGCGGCACTTGCAGCCGGCGACGAAGTCGTGGCTACCGTGCGCAAGCAACCCGAGCAACTGCTCGCCGCCCTGGAGCAGCACCCTAACTTGGAAGTGGTGGTGATGGACGTGACCAGCGGGCCGCAGGTACAGGCGGCCGTGCAACAGGCCGTACAGCGCTTCGGCCAAATCGATGTGCTGGTCAACAACGCCGGCTACGGCTTCCTCGGCGCCGTCGAGGAAGCAACCGAAGAAGAAATTCACCGGCAGTTTGACACCAACGTATTCGGGCTGATCCGCGTCACCCAGGCCGTGCTGCCGCACATGCGCCAGCGCCGCAGCGGCCACATCATCAACTTCTCCTCGCTGTTCGGCTACCAGGCGTCTATTCCGGGCTTCGGCCTCTACGCGTCGAGCAAGTTTGCGGTGGAAGGCATCTCGGAAGGCCTAGCCCTCGAGCTGCAGCCCTTGGGCATTTATGTGACGGCCCTGGCTCCAGGCCTGTTCAGCACCGACTTTCTGGCGGCCGATTCCTACGCTGCAGGCGCCACTGTGCTGGAGGCCTACGAACCGACAGTGGGCCGCACCCGCGCCGCCGCCGGCCACATCCACGGCAACCAACCCGGCGACCCGGCCAAGCTGGCAAAGGTGGTCTTGTTACTGGCCTACAGCCAGGCGCCCCCGGTGCACCTGCCGGTTGGCCGGGATGCCGTAGCCGCCTTCCGCTCGAAAGTAGCGACGATGGAGGCGGAAGTGCAGGCATGGGAAAGCGTAGCGGTTAGCACGGACCGTACGACCGAGGCGGTAGCCTGATTCGTTCTGGCTGCTCCGGCATCGGTGGACGAATTGTAGAGCTTGTGGGCGCACCGCGCCGTGCAAGACTAGCGCGGCGGGAGCCTGAGAGCATGAGCCGTTAGGACTTGTATTGCCCGGCCCGCGCCGCGCGGGAAAAACGCCGCCGGAAAGTCGTTTCCTGCGCAAAGCTGTTGGGCGGCGCTCTTCCCCCAAACCGGGCCCTTCATCGGCCAGATTCGGCGCTGATCCGCTTTGGTTTCCCCGCGCCGCCCGGATACCGCAGGTTTGCAAGCGTTTTACGACGCGCGGCGCCATAACCGCTTGGTATGCCCACGCGGGTCACTTCTTCGCTAATTCATCTTGAGCTGTGAAAAGCAGTACCGCTTCCTCTCTCATTCAGCTGCTGATGCTCGCCGGCGCCCTGGTGTTGCTTCCTTGCCGCGTCAAGGCTCAACCGAGTCCGGACGTTACCACCACATCTGCGGCGGCCATTCGGCCCTTCCGCGTGCACATTCCCCAACGCGACCTCGCCGACCTGCGCAAACGCATCCGCGCTACCCGCTGGACCGAGCCGGAAACCGTACCCGACCGCTCCCAGGGCATGCAACTGGCTCACTTGCAGGACGTGCTCAAGTACTGGGGCACCGGCTACGACTGGCGCAAGGCGGAAGCCAAACTCAATGCCCTGCCGCAATTCAAGACCCAGATTGACGGCCTCGATATTCACTTCATCCATGTGCGTTCCAAGCATCCGAATGCCTTGCCGCTGCTCATCACGCATGGCTGGCCCGGCTCGGTGCTGGAGCTGCTTGGCGCCGTGGGGCCCTTAACCGACCCCACGGCCTACGGCGGCACGGCCGAAGATGCCTTCGACGTGGTCATTCCCTCCCTGCCGGGCTACGGCTTTTCAGACAAGCCCACCGGGCCCGGCTGGGACCCCGACCACATTGCTCGCGCCTGGGCTACGCTCATGCAGCGGCTGGGCTACCCGCGCTACGTGGCGCAGGGCGGCGACTGGGGCGCCCCTGTTTCCCACGCCCTGGCCCGGCAGGCGCCGGCCGGACTGCTGGGCATTCACGTGAGCCTGCCCGCTACCGTGCCTACCGACGTGGCGGCGCAGCTGAGTGGGGGTGCCGCGCCGGCGGGCCTATCCCCGCAGGAGCGCGCGGCATTCGATGCGCTGAGCACTTTTTACCAGCAAAACCGCGCCTACTCAGTGTTGATGGCCACGCGCCCGCAGCTGATTGGCTACGCCCTGACCGATTCGCCCGTGGGGCTGGCAGCCTGGATGTACGACTATAACAACGGCGAGCCGGAGCGCCTACTGTCCCGCGACCAAATGCTGGACGACATCACCCTGTACTGGCTCACCCAAACGGCCACCTCGGCGGCGCGGCTGTACTGGGAAAACCACGGCCGCGGCTTGGTGGGTGCCGGGGCTCAGCGCACGGCCGAAATCCGTCTGCCGGTGGCTGTCACGGTGTTTCCGGACGAAATCTACCGCGCGCCGGAGTCGTGGGCCCGGCGGGCCTACCCCAACCTGCTGTATTTCCACGAGGCCGAGAAGGGCGGGCATTTCGCGGCCTGGGAGCAGCCCCAGCTGTACGCCCAGGAGCTTCGGGCAGCGTTCAAATCCCTGCGCTAGGGCCGGACAGCAGCATTCCTCGATTCCTCTCCGCCCATGCCAGCCTTTCCTAGAATCGGCCTTGCGCACTGGGTTTTAAGCCCCCCACTCTGTTCTGTGATATGAAAAAGCACTTTTATGCGGGCGTCCTCGATTTGGCGGTACTCGGCGCGTTTCTGGCGCCCACCTCTGCCGCCCAGGCGCCTCCTACGGGCATCCGGCGCAGCACGCTCCAGCAGCATGATCTTGCCACGCCCGGGCTGGAGGCAGTGCAGGCCCGCATCGACTTTGAGCCGGGGGCGGCTTTCGGGCGGCACAAGCACCCCGGGGAGGAAATTATCTACGTGCTGAACGGCTCGTTGCAGTACCTGGTCGACGGCAAACCGCCGGTGACGCTGCGCGCCGGCGAAACGCTGTTCATCCCCGCCGGCACGGTGCACGCCGCCCGCAACGTGGGCAAAGGCCAGGCGGCCGAGCTGGCCACGTACGTGGTGACCAAAAACAAGCCGTTGCTGACGCTGGTTGAGTAAGACCCGCGCCCGCGCAGCTCAACAGTTCGACAACTGCAGCATTGATCATCAGCAAGCCCAGCTTGTTTCTTTACGCCCGGATATTAGCCCCGCACCATGTGGCACCGCACCAGAGCAAGCGCCCTACTCGGCGTTGAATACCCGATTTTGCAGGGGCCCTTCGGCGGCGGGCTGTCTACGGTGGCGCTGGTCAGCACGGTCTCGAACCTGGGCGGCTTGGGCGGCTACGGGGCTTACACGCTCAGCCCCGAGGAAATCTACGCCGTCGATAAGCAAATCCGCGCGGCTACCGACAAGCCCTACAACCTGAACCTGTGGGTATCGGACACGGATGCGGCCGACGGAACGGTCAGCGACGCGCAGTACGCGCAGGTAGCGGCGCAGTTCCGGCCCTATTTCGACGCGCTCGGGCTGGACGTACCGCCCAAGCCGGCGCCGTTTCAGTCCCGGTTTGCCAACCAGGTGCAGGCGGTGCTGGACATTCGGCCGCCGGTCTTCAGCTTTATGTTCGGCATTCCCTCCCCGGATGTGCTCGAAGCCTGTCGGCGCCGGCAGATCAAGCTGATGGGCGCCGCCACGACCCTGGACGAGGCCCTGGCCCTGGAAAACGCGGGCGTCGACCTCATCGTGGCCTCGGGGTTTGAGGCCGGCGGGCACCGGCCGTCGTTTCTGGCGCCGGCCGAGCAGTCGACGACCGGCACCTTCGTGCTGCTGCAGCTGATCAGGGAGAAAACCAAGCTGCCCGTCATTGCGGCGGGCGGCATTGCCAGCGGCCGCGGCGTGGCGGCGGCCCTCACCCTGGGCGCGGACGCCGTCCAAATCGGCACGGCCTTTCTGGCCTGCGACGAATCCGGCGCCCTGCCGGTGCACAAAGCCGCGCTGTTCTCGGCAGAGGCGAAGTACACCACGCTGACCCGTGCGTACACGGGCCGGTTGGGCCGGGGACTGCGCACCCGCATTACGCTCGATTTGCTGGCGCACGCGGCCAGCCACCTGCCCTTCCCACTGCAAACTACCTTCATGGCTCCGCTGCGCAAGGCGGCCTTGGAACAGCAGAAATTGGACACGGTCTTTTTCTGGGGCGGACAGATTGCGCCGCTGCTGCGGCACCGCAACGCCGCGGCCCTCATGCAGGCGCTGCTGGCGGAAACCTCAGCCCTGCTGGCGTAAGCCCCGGCCCCGGCGCGTTGCCGCACCGGGCGGCAGGTACCGAAGACAACCACGACATTTGCGGCCAACCCGCTCCCTAAATAGGGGGCACCGCCACTTAAACGCAGCTTCGATGCCACCACCCGCCGACCGGCAACAAGCGGAAAAACAGCTGGTTGCCCAAGCCGCCGTTTCCCTGATGCAAGACGGCATGCAGCTCGCCGTCGGCAGCGGCAGTACCGTGGCGGCCTTTCTGCAGGCGCTGGGGCAGGCGGTGCGCACTACCGGCTTGCGCGTGCAGGCGACGCTGGCCTCGCGCGCCAGCGAGCAACAAGCTCGGGCGGCCGGTATTCCGATTCAGAGCCCGCAGCGCGGCCTGCGCTTCGACCTCTGCCTCGACGGCGCCGACGAGCTGGACGGGCAACTGCAACTCATCAAAGGCGGCGGCGGGGCGCTGCTGCGCGAGAAGGTGCTGGCCACGGCCGCCGCCATCCGGCTCATCTTGGCCGATTCTTCCAAGCTGGTGCCGGCGCTGGGCCGCTTTCCCTTGCCCCTGGAAGTGGTGCCGTTTGCCCTGCCTTGGGTGCTCGACGCGGTAGCCGCGTTGGGCGCCGACCCGCACCTGCGCGTAAATGCGCAGGACCAGCCCGTGCTGTCGGATCAGGCCAACTACTTGGTAGACGCGGCCTTCGGCCTCATCGCAGAGCCAGCCGTGTTGGCTATGCAGTTGCAGGCCATTCCCGGCCTGGTAGCGCACGGCTTGTTTTTGGGCTTGGCCGACGCGGCCTTGTTGGCCCATGAGGGGCATTTGAGCCTGCTGCGCCCCGGCCAGCCGCCCCTGCGCGTGGAGCACCCGCAGCAGTTGCCCGCGCTCATGAGTGGCTTGGGCCGGAATCTTTAACTCGTTGCCAACTCGGCCGCCGCGGCCTGATCCAGGAACCACTCGGCGGGCTGTGCGGGCGCAACAAGCTGCGCCGGGTACTGCGCCGGGTCGTTTTCGCCCCTAAGCACCTGCCGAACCGCCGCGGCTTTTTCCGCTCCGTAGACCAGAAACGCCACCTGGTTGGCCTGGTTTATCAGCGGAGCCGTCAGGGTGATGCGGTACACCTGCTGCTCGGGCAGGTACACCTCCCGGGCCCCAGCCACCTGCTCGTTCAGCACCGGGGTGTGGGGAAAAAGCGAAGCCGTATGGGCGTTGTCGCCCAGGCCCAGCAGCACCAGGTCGAACTGCATGGGCGGCGGCCCGAAAAACGCTTGCAAGGCCTCGGTGTAAGCCTGGGCCGCCGCCGCGGGCGGCAACGCGGTGTCGACGGGAAACACATGGTCGGCGGCAATGCCCAGGGGCTCGAGCAAGGTCGTGCGTGCCAGGCGGTAGTTGCTGTCGGGCGAGGTGTGCGGCACGTAGCGTTCATCCCCGAAAAAGAAATACCCCGCGGCCCAGTCGATTCGGTTGCGGAATTCGGCCGACGCCAGGAGCTCGTAGAGCCGGCGCGGCGAGCTGCCGCCAGCCAGCGCCCAGACAAACCGCCCGCGCTGCTGCACGGCTTGCCGGGCTTGCCCCACCAGGTAGTCGGCCAGGCTGCGCACGGCCGCTTCGGGCGAAGCATGCACGTGCAAATGCGACTCCGAGCTATTTCTTACCATTGAGCGGGCGCATAAACCAGTGGTACCCGTCGCGGGCAATCAGGGCCTCGGCCAGCTCGGGGCCCCAGGAGTCGGCCGCGTAGTTGGGGAAGCTCTGGCTGGTGCGCCCCTGCCAGGAGCTGAGGATGGGCATGAGTACCTCCCAGGCCGCCTCCACTTGGTCACCGCGCATGAACAAAGTCTGGTCGCCGAGCACGGTGTCGAGCAGCAGGGTTTCGTAGGCTTCAGGGGCCTGGCTGGTGTAGGTGCCGTCGTAGTCGAAGACCATGTCCACCGTGTTGAGCATCATGTCGAGGCCCGGCCGCTTGGCCTGCACCTGCAGCCGGATGCTCATTTCGGGCTGAATGCTGATGATCAGGCGGTTTTGCTGCCAGCTTTCGGCCGTTTGGGGCGGAAAGATGAAGTGCGGCACGTCCTTGAACTGCACGGTAATGCTCGACGAAGAGCTGTGCATACGCTTGCCGGTGCGCAGGTAGAAGGGCACATCCTGCCAGCGCCAGTTGTCGACGAAAAACTTGACGGCGGCGAAGGTTTCGGTGTTGGAACGCGGGTTCACGCCTTCCTCCTGCCGGTAGCCCGGCACCTGCTTGCCCTCGATCCAGCCCGGGCCGTACTGGCCCCGCACCGCCGATTCGCGCACGGCCTCGGGCGTGAACCGGCGCAGGGCCCGCAGCACGTCCACTTTGCGGTTGCGGACCTCGTCGGCGTTGAAGTTGACGGGCGGCTCCATGGCCACCAGGCAGAGCAGCTGCAGCAGGTGGTTCTGAATCATGTCGCGCAGGGCCCCGGCACCTTCGTAGTAGCCGCTCCGGTCGCCGACGCCCAGCTGCTCGGTCACCGAAATCTGCACGTGCTCGATGTAGTTGCGGTTCCACAGCGGCTCGAACAAGGCATTGGCGAAGCGAAACGCCATGATGTTCTGCACCGTTTCCTTGCCCAGGTAGTGGTCGATGCGGTAAATCTGCCGCTCCTCGAACAACCGGCACAGCTGCTGGTTCAGCTCGCGCGCCGACGCCAGGTCGTGGCCGAAGGGTTTTTCAATGACGATGCGGACGCGGTCGGCGTCGGCCGTCAGGCCGTTCTGGGCAATATTGTTGGCAATGACGCCGAACAGGTTCGGGGCCACGGCCAGGTAGAACACCACCGTGGCCGGGGCGTGCCACTGCTGCTCCAGCACCTTGATGCGTTGCCCAAAGCCCTGATAAGCACTCGGGTCCGCCACGTCGGCCGCTTGGTAGAATAAATGGCTGGCAAAAGTACGCCACCGCTCCGGCTGCACCCGCCCGCTGCGCGAAAACTGGTCCAGGCCCTCCCGCAGCTTGTCGCGGAACGCCTCGTCGGTGAGGGCGGTGCGGCCCGTGCCGATGACGGCGAACTGTTCCGGCAACCAGCCATCGAGAAACAGGTGGTAGAGCGCCGGCGCCAGCTTGCGGGCGTTCAGGTCGCCGGTGCCGCCGAAGATGACGAAAATGGTGGGTTGCGACTGGATGCGAGGGTTCATACAAACGCGCGAAGAAAGTGCTGAGCAAAAGAAGGCGGGCCGGGCGTTAGGCCTGCCCGGGCGCTTGCCATTCCGTGTGAAACACCCCCTCCCGGCCGATCAGCTCGTAGGTGTGGGCGCCGAAGTAGTCGCGCTGGGCCTGAATGAGGTTGGACGGCAGCCGCTCCGTGCGCAGGGCGTCGAAATAGCTGAGGGCAGCGGCGTAGGCCGGCACCGGAATGCCCGCGGCCACGGCGGCCCCCACCACGGCCCGCGCCCCGGCCGCGGCCTGCGTCACGTGTTGGCGAATGGCCGGGTCGAGTAGCAGGTGGGGCAGCGCGGGCTCCTGCTGGTACGCCTGCAGGATGTCGGCCAGGAAGGCGGCGCGGATGATGCATCCGCCGCGCCAGAGTTTGGCAATGCTGGCCGGTTGCAGCTCGTAGCCGTAGGCCTGCGAGGCTTTGCTGAGTAGGTGCATGCCCTGCGCGTAGCTCAGCGCCGCGGCAAAATATAGCGCCTGCTCCACCTGCGCCGCCAGCGCGGCGGCCTCGCCCGCAAAAGCCGCGTTGCCGCCGATGAGCTCCGCTAGCTGCTCGCGCAGCGCCTTATATTTCGAGGTGTCCCGCGCCGATACGGCCGCGTCGATGACGGGGATGGGCAGCTCCAGGTCCATGGCTACCTGCGAGGTCCACTTGCCCGTGCCCTTGGCCCGTGCCTCGTCCTTGATGGCGTCGAGCAAGAGCCCATCCGCTCCAGGGGCGCGGAACGCGAAAATGTCGCGGGTGATTTCCAGCAGAAAGGATTGCAGCCGTCCTTCGTTCCACTGGCCGAACAAGCTGCCGATGGCCTGGTTGCTCAGCCCCAGGCCGTGCTGCAGCACGGCGTAGGTTTCGGCAATGAGCTGCATGAGCCCGTACTCGATGCCGTTGTGCACCATCTTGACGAAGTGCCCGGCCGCGCCCGGCCCGAGGTAGGCCACGCAGGGCTCCCCGTCGACGCGGGCGGCAATGGCCTCGAGCAGGGGCCGTACCACTTCGTAGGCTTGCCGGTCGCCGCCGGGCATCAGGCTCGGCCCGAAGCGGGCGCCGGCCTCGCCGCCCGACACGCCCATGCCGAAAAAGTGCAGGCCCTGGGCCGACAGGGCCGTGGCCCGGCGTTCGGTATCGGTAAAATGGGAGTTGCCCCCGTCGATGATCAGGTCGCCGGGCGCCAGCAAGGGCCGCAGCTCCTCTATCACGCTGTCGACCACGCGCCCGGCGGGCACCAGCAGCATGATGGCGCGGGGCTGCTGCAGGCTGGCCACAAAGTCCGGCAGGCTGCCAAACCCGGCCACCGGCTTGCCGGCTCCTTCCTGCGCCAGCAGCTCCAGCTTGGTGGCGGCCGTGTCGTAGCCCGCCACGGCGAAGCCGTGGTCAGCCAGGTTCAGCAGCAAGTTGCGGCCCATGGTGCCCAGGCCAATCATGCCCAAGCGGTATTGCGTAGACGTTGCGCTCATGTCAGTCACTGAGGGGAAGGAGGGTTAACCGCCGTAATGTATACCGGAGGCGTCGGAACTACATCCAACTAAGCACGCAGAAGGACCCAACTGTCGGGTTACGACCCTTTCTGCATCAACTAGCCCACGACCACAAAGTTGGCCAGGCATCTGCAGCGCCCCCTCGCGGCGGACTTGGCTTGCTACGCGGGTTACTCCACTTGCCCGTCACCACCAGCGGCGTACATTCTGCATTTCAAGTCATAGCCGGCGGATGGCCGGCGGCCTTAGAAGAAAAAGCCGAGGCGCACCAAGGGTAGCTGGTCTTCCTCGGAGAAGCCGTACATGGCCGTCAGCACCAGCCGGTCGAGCGGGCGGAACCACAAGCCGCCCCCGTAGCCGCGGTGCCACTGCTGCGACGACTCGCCGCGCAGCCAGACGCGGCCCAAGTCGTGGAAAGCGAGCAAGCCGATTTCACCGTTTAGCAACAGGGAATGAACAGTCGCCAGCCGCCAGCGGGCTTCCGCGTTGTGGTACAGGCTGTGGTCCCCGGCAAACCGGGTGCGGCGGTAGCCACGCAGGTTTTCGATGCCGCCGAGCGTGGCCGCCTGGAAAAACGCATAGCTGCCCATGTTGGCGGTGCCGCCCACGCGCGTCGCCAGGGTAAGCCGCGGCAGGGGCAGCAGGTAACCGGCCAGCGTTGTGCTGAGTTGCGACAGGGGCCGGGCGCGGGCGTCCAGGCGGTGCAGCAGCAGGTAGTCCAGCCGCCAGGTAAAGCCCGAAACCGGCACTACGCGCGGCAAGCGGCTGTCATAAGCGTAGCTCATGCGCAGCCCGCCGTACTGCCGATTGCGAAACAGCTGGTCGCCGGTGCTCGACTCAGCTTGCCACAAGGAAATAAAGCGGCCGGGGGTGTTTTCCACCCGCACGGCCTGGTACACTGGCCCGGCTCGCAGCTCATGGCGCAGCCCCAGCTGCCGGCGCGCCAGCGCCTCCACGGCCAGGTTGCGGAAGCGTACCCGGTAATACCGGATGCTGCGCGCCGGATCGTAGGCAGTTTCGTTGCCCAGCCCGAAGAAATTGCGCACGTAGTTGGGGGCCTGCACGTCGGCGTTGAGCAGCAGGTCGGTGCGGCCAACGAGGTGCGTAAAGCGGCCCGCGTAACGAAACGTAAATGCGCCGGTGCCCAGCGCGACGTTGCCCGTGAGCACGTGCTCGGCCGCCCACGGGTCCTTGCGGAAACCGGCGCGGCGCAGGTTCAGCCCCAGGCCCACGAACAAGCCGTCGTCCATGTTATACGCCCAGGGCAGCAGCGGCCCGGTGTAGGGGTAGCGGTAGGTGCGCCGGTCATAGCGGTTCACGGCCGTGTCGGATTGCGTTCGGTTGCGGGTGGCTGCGCCCAGGCGCAGGTCGTTGCCCGCGCGGGTGTCGTAGATGTTGAGGCGCCGGCTGCCGCGGCCGGCATTGGTCTGATCGGTTATCGTGTCGGCGCCATGTCCGCCGATGACGCGCAGGCGCAGACCGGCGGGAACCGTGCCGGAAACCACCACCTGGTCGGCGCCGCCGCGGGCGTACAAGTCCAGCTCGTGGGTTTCCCGCACGTCGAAGGTGCGCTCGTAACTGGGCCGCGTGGCCAGCTGTCCATGCACGAGGGGCGTCACCCGGACCCGGGTGCGGTTGTCGCCCACCTGCGTGACGTCGAAACGTTCCGGCTCATTGCTGCCCACCACGTTTACCTGCCGGGCCAGAAAACGGTAGTAGCGCTGGGCGTAGCGCGGCAGGGCAGCCCGGTGCTGGCGGAGCGCCCGGCTGATCCGGGCCGCCGACAGGCGGTAAATCGGCGCCGGCAGTTGGCGCACCGCCTGCTCAATTACTTCGTCGGTCAGCGCGGCTTGCAGGGAGGCCGCTTCGGCCTGCCACACATCTTCTTCCAGCCCCGCCAGAAACGAGCGGTCGAAGTACCGGGCGTTGTAGGAGAAGGTGTTCACGTCGCGAAGCTCGTCGTCGAAGCCTTGAAACTTCGGCAGGGCCCATTCCCGGCTGGCCAGGCGCGGCACCACGCCCTGGTTGACGAAGAACGCCTGGTCGCGGTCGAGGGGCACGGGGCGTAGCAGCACGCCCCCGTCGGGCTGCGGGTAGGCCCACCACCGCCACTGTTCGTCGTGCCGGTCCCAATCGGCCAGGAACAAGTCAAACAACCGGGCGCGCAGCACCTGCCGCTCGTCCACGCGGTTGGCGGCGCTTTGCGCCAGCAGGTCCAACACCTTGTCGGTGCTGAGCGAGCGGGGGCGCGGCACCCCGGCAAAGGCGGGCGGGGGCGCCGGCTCGCGCGTTTCGAGGTAAGCCAGCGTGCCCCCAAACGCCGTGCGGAATTCACCCAGGCGCTCATCATCCGGCACCAAGACCAGCCGCGGCGCCGTGTGGCCCACGCCGGCGGCTTCGGCCAGCGGCGGAACGACGAGGGCGGCGTACGGGTGCTCGGCGGAAATCTGGTCCTGCACGACCCGAGCCGCCACCGTGCCCCGCAGGTCGGCCGCGAGGACCTGTTCGGTATTTTTGTCCACGGAACGCAGCACAAACTGGCGCCCGTCGGCCGCCTGCAGGCGCAGGGATTTGGTTTGCATGCCGCCGCCCAGCTTCACCGGGACCAGCCCGCCCGCTTCCCGGCTCAGGTCAAGCACCGGCACCCGCACCGGCTGCTCCCACACTTGGCGGTAGTTGCGGCCCAGAACCCAGCCATGGACCTTGCCGCCGGCGTAGCGGCGGCCGGCCTGCACGACGGCGCTGTCTTCCGCCTGTCGGGTGGGTGCGTCCACGCGGTGATGAGCAAGCGGCGCGGCCGAGTTGGTTTGCGCCTGAAGAGTCGACGTGCAAGGCAGCCAAAGCAGCAAACCAAGTAGGAGAAAGCGCATGGCAATGGGGTTAGGGCGAAGCAATGGCAGGCCGCAACCTGCTTACACAGCATCAGCGGGGCTTGGAGCTGGCCACCTGGGCCGCGGGCGCCGGCAGCCGCAGGCGCACGTGCATACCGGGCCGGATAGCCGGTTCTGCCCCTGGATTGTCCAGCAGCAACGAGACCAGCGCCTCGCGGGCAAGGCTGGGGAGAGGCTCCACTTCGCCCACCCACGTGCGCCCAGGAAGCTCCGGCACCAACAGCGGCCAGCGTTGGCCCGCGGCCAAGGGCCGCGCTAGCGCCGGGGACAGGCGAAAGGTGGCGCGTACGCGCGACCAGTCGTGCAGCGTAGCTACCGGCGCCCCTCGACCCAGATAGGGCCCAAGCTGAACCGGCACGTGGGTGAGAAGCCCAGGAGCGGGCGCCTTGACAAAGCCAGGTGACAAACTGGTGGTCTTGGCGCCGGTGGCGGGGACCAGGTCCAGCTTCAGCAACAACTGACCGCGCGTAACGAATTGCCCTGAGCTGATGTAGGAGAGCCGCACCCATCCGGCCTGCGGATTCAGCAACGGGTAGGTGCGCGCGGCCCTCAAGGCGCCGTTGACCACTACCGCCGGCCCGCCCACGGCTTGCACCTTCGGCTTCTGCATCGGGGGCGTATTCGGGCCCAATCCTCCTGCCCTCGCGGGAGGAGAAGCAGCGCCCGGGCTGGGGCTTTCGGCATTGGGCAGCGAGGTTTGACAGGCCGGTAAGCCAAGCAGCACCAGCACTACGAGCCGAGGCAGAACCGGGAAGCAGGGGCGCGTGAGAGCAGGGACATGAGGCATGCGCTAGCGGGTTGAAAGCCAAGGCGGCTCTCTACCGTAAATCAACCCTTGTACCAAGGCGCCGCTGCCATGCGTAAAGCTCACCCCGGCTTCCGCCCGAGCCAATCAGCACCGTTTTTTTCCGGTTGCGGGGCGTATCAGGTCCGCCGACGCGGGCCGGCTATGCCTCCTTCCTCCAATAAATTGGAGCACAAGCTTATCGAACTCCATCTTTTCGTAATTATTCTGGGTTCTGGTCGTAGGAGCGTTGGTGCTTTTCGGTTGGAAAAGCTGCAGCGGCGGCGGATGACAGGCCGCGGCGAGACGCCGAATGCGCACCGCGTCAATTAGGAGTTCTTGGTTGCTGGAGGCCACCGATTTGCCCATGTCCCGCGCTGGGCTTGAGCCGCTTCGCTTACGGTTCATCGGCTCCGATCGGGGCTCTATCTGCAAAATCGCGCACTCATCCATTTCTGTTTTCCCGCTGCCCCTATCCGGTGGAGTTTTGCACTGCCTTCCCGGTCCACTGGTCAACTACGAGCACCGCATGTCAACTCTTGGTCAGCCCAGCAATTGGAAGAATAGAAAACAGGCTGCGCTGAGAAGCGCCCTTATGGGGTGCCCTTGGGTCCAATACGCCAGAGCAAGCCGGCATCAACGCAGACAAGCTGGGAACGGGCGGCGCCGAGAATAGCCGGCCGCGGCGCCTCCATTGTATTGGGTGAAACCCGCCTTCACCTACGCAAAGTTGGAGTCGGCGTGCTGGGCGTAAGCCTGATGCCCTACTCCCCAACCGCCGGCTGTGCGTCTTGCTGTTCTCCGTTGCCTTCTTCAAGGAATGGCTTCCTTCTGGCACAGCTCTTGGCACTCACAGCCCGCCGGATTAGCGGTGCTCGCGCATCCCTGGTTCCCTTGGGAGGCGTGATGAACTGAGAGTAGAAAGCAGAGAAGCGACTTGACAACTTCCAGATTCAACCTATGATGTCGCAACAACAAATCAACGGTCGCCGCCGCTTCTTAAGCCAGATGGTCACGAGCATGGCGGTCATTCCATTTGGGTCGCTGGCCTTAGCCGGCGGTGAGGCCGACGGCACTGGCGTGCGACCTTCCGCTACCCCGGCCCGAAATGCCGCTAACTCGTTTGGCCCCCTGAAGCAAATCGATGCCGGGCTGCTGCGCATCGGTTACGCCGAGGTTGGTCCGGCGCACGGCCCGGCCGTCATCCTGCTGCACGGCTGGCCCTATGATATTCACAGTTTCGTTGATGTGGCCCCGGTGTTAGCCGCAAACGGCTTTCGGGTCATTGTGCCGCACTTGCGGGGGCACGGCTCGACGCGGTTTCTGTCCGATACCACGCCCCGCAATGCGCAGCAGTCCGTCGTCGCCCTCGACATCCTGGCGCTGATGGATGCCCTGAACATCAAGAAGGCCACCCTAGCCGGCTACGACTGGGGGGCGCGCACGGCAAACATTATCGCGGCGCTTTGGCCAGAACGCTGTCAAGCCCTGGTCTCGGTAAATGGGTACCTGATCAATAACCTGGAGCGCAATAAGCTGCCGTTGCCTCCCCGGGCCGAATGGGGCTGGTGGTACCAATACTATTTCGCTACCGAACGCGGCCGGGCCGGTTTAGAGGCGAACCGGCGGGAGTTGGCCAAGCTGATCTGGCAGTTCAACTCCCCGAAATGGAGCTTTGACGACGCTACCTTCAGTCGCACGGCGGCCTCCTTCGACAATCCGGATTACGTCAGCATTGTCATTCACAACTACCGCTGGCGCTTAAGCCTGGCCGCCGGCGACCCGCAGTACGACGACCTGGAAAAGCGACTTGCCGCGGCCCCGCCCATCCCGGTGCCCACCATTACCCTGGATGGGGACTCGGACGGCGTGGTGCCGGCAACGGACGGCCAGGCGTACGCCGGCAAGTTTTCGGGAAAACGCCACCACCGCATCATTCGCGGAGTCGGCCACAATCTGCCCCAGGAAGCTCCGCGTGATTTCGCGCAGGCGGTCCTGGACGCTGGGTCCCTCTAACGCCATACCCAATTTCAATCCGCAACGCCATTGTTCCGCCGCCATGAAGCAAAAAATTGTTGTTGCATTTCTCACCGGAATCATCACCACGAGTATCATTTCCTTCACGCTCCTGGGGGTAAACCGGGGCTTCGCAACCGGGTTCGTCTGGGTGTGGCTACGGTCCTGGGCCATAGCTTGTGCGGAGGTAGTCCCCGTTGTCTTGCTCATTTCGCCCCTAGTGCAGCGGCTGGCCCGCCTGCTGCTCCGGGAAAGGCTACCCGCCGCAGAGGCTCCGCTTCTTCCTGATGCTGGCATTGAAAAAACTTGACGCGGCCCGGTGCGGAAGGCCTCGCGTTGTATTGCAATCAGGTCATCTCACCGCACTTGCCTCCTTGTGCAGAAGCGAGCATTGAAGCAGAAGCGCTTAGCAGTTTAGGCCTGAATAGCGCAGCCGGCGGTTCGGCGGCTCGGGGTGGTGCCCGGGCTTAGGGGTAGCCGGCGCCAAGAGCCGTTATTCTGGCTCCCGAAGACCAACCGGCCCACCTGCCGCCGGATATGTAGGCGTGTTGAACGCCGAGGCCACCACCAAGCACCTCCCCGTTTAGCGCGCTAAGCCGGCTACACCACTCCGTGCTGTTGCAAAACCAGGCTTACTCCGGAAGCCCAGTTTGGTCGTCAAAATATTGGCTTTCAGCTTCCTATAACGGCAGCCCGCTCCACGCCGGGCAATTCCCGGCGGAACGCCCCACCGCCCAACCTTCTGTTGGCACACCGTGGATTCACTTTAGTAGTCATTTCAAATGAACAACTCATTTTGGCTTTTCAGTACGCATTTGACGATACTGGCCAATCAAACCGACACCGACGGCCGCTACGACCTGATTGAGGGCACGTTTGCCCCCGGCGTCGAAACGCCCGTGCACCGACACACCACCTACGCCGAACAGCTGTACGTGCTAGCCGGTGAATTCACCGTGCGCACGGAAGGCGGCACGGTGGTGCTGGGCCCCGGCCAAAGCCACTTCATCCCGCAGGGAATAGCCCACAGCGTAGCCGCTACCAGCCCGGAGCCGGCAAAGGGCTTGGTCGTGGCTTCTCCCAGCGGCTTTGCTGCTTTGATCCAAGCCGTGGGCACGCCCTCCGACGGCAGTGGCAACCTGCCGACCTCGCCACCTGATCTGGAGGCATTTATGCGGATTTCAGCAGAAATTGGTGATGAGAATCTTGCTCCCCCCGGCGCGCCGATTCCCCGTGTTTAGGAAATCTGAAGCGGCAATCAATACAGTAATCCTTTTTTCTGGCCTACCCTCCTAATCAAGCAGAAGCCCTAACGGAGCAATTCCATTAGGGCTTCTGCTTGTGTATGGACGTGCTCACGAGCCAGCTTTTTTAGGATGGCACACTGCTAAGCAGACGTCAAGCAAAACATCCATTTGACTGTAAGACGGCAGTTCATGATCAGCGGCAATATCGGACCTCGAGGGACACCCGTTGCTCAGCAGCGGCCCACCCAACCCTCCCACTGGCGCCGGGGTAGTTGACTAAATTCTAGCATGTCCAACTTGGCTGAGCTCAGCTACTCACCGATAGTCAGGTTTTTTTCAGCTGTGTAGGCAGGTGAATGCGAGTAGCTCTATGCGAGTTATTAACTGTCCCCTAATGCCTATGGCTGCTCATTGCCTTGCCTAGCTAGTAGCCAATTCTGTCCCCTATGGTGTCCCCCACAGAAACAAAACCCCCGCTTCTGAGTCAGAAGCGGGGGTTTACGCAGAGGAGGAGGGATTCGAACCCCCGGAGGTGTTACCCTCAACGGTTTTCAAGACCGCCGCAATCGACCACTCTGCCACTCCTCTGTGGCTATTACTCACAAAAAAAGGCTTTTTCGGGAATCCGGAAAAGCCTTTTTTGCAGAGAGGGGGGGATTCGAACCCCCGATACCCTTGCAGGTATAACGGATTTCGAATCCGTCGCATTCGACCACTCTGCCACCTCTCTGTAGCCCAAATCGAGTGGTTTGGGATGGCAAAAGTAGAAGGCTGCGGCAGCCGATGCAAGCCTGCGGCGCAACTTTTTTCGCTGCACCAGCTTGCCGCGCCGCAGTTATTTGGCTTTCAGGCCGATATTTTTCAGGACTTGAGCAGCTTTTCCTCTTCTGCCCGCATTTTGCCCCTCCCCGTTACCGCGTCCACGCTCACGTTGACCTCGAATCCCAGAATCAAGGTCATGCACACAAAATCCAGCCACACCATGAAGCCTACGAGCGTACCGATGGAGCCGTAGAAGTGGTTGTAGCTGTCGAAGATCTTGATGTAGAGCACGAACAGCAGCGACACCAGCAGAATCAGGATGGTGGCCACCACAGCCCCGGCCGAGAGGAAGGGCCAGCGGTCCTGCACGGCGGGCACGTAGTAGTAAATCAGGCAGGTAACGAAGAGAAACAGCCCGATAACCGAGCCGTAGCGCAGCACGGTAATCATGAATTCGGTGAGGCGCTCGGGCACAATTTCGTAGTACACCAGCGCATCGATGATGTAGGTGCCGAAGAACAGGCTGGCCACGGCCACCAGCAAGGCCAGGGACAACACCACCGTCAGCACCGTGGCAATGAGGCGCTTGTGCAGGTAGGAGCGCCGCTTGAAGATGCCGTGCTTCTTGTCGAAGGCGTCGAGCAAGGCCATGATGCCGTTGGAGCTGAGCACCAGGGCGGTGGCGAAACCGAAGGAGAGCAGGCCGCCGTGTGGGATGTTGACGATGTCCTCGATGGTGTCGCGGGTGGCGGCGTACATTTCCCGCGGCATCACGTCGCCCAGAAAGGTCAGGATGTCGATGTCGACGCCCGGAATCCGCGCGATGTACGGAATCAGGGTGAAGAGGAAGATAATGGTGGGAAACACGGCCACCGTGAAGTTGAAGGCCATGTAGGAGCTGCGCTTGGTCAGCGAGTCGAAGCGCAGCTCGTAGAGCATGCGGTCGACCACGTCGTAGACCGAGGCGCCGCCGCGCAGCCGGAAGCCTTCCAGCCACTGAATAAAGCGGCGGTAAGTGCGGCGCCGGCGCAGGATCAGGGCTTTGCGGTAACGGTCGGGCAGGTCCATTGAGTCAGAGAGCAAGTATCAGTGCGGCATGAACAACGCCGGGCAGCCACGGGTGCCCCTAGCCTTCCCGGGGCGCGTCAGCCGGGGCTTGCTCCGCAAAATACGGCCGGATGCTGTCGAGCACGTGGCCCGGAATGGCGGTGGGCCGGCCGGTGCTGCCGTTGACGAACACCATCAACGTGCTGCCCTCGGTGAGCAGGTCGTTGGCCTCGTTGTAAATTTCGTATTCAAAGAGCACGCGGGAGCCCTCGGGCATCTGGCGCAGCAGCATGCGCACGCGCAACAGGTCGTCGTAGCGGGCGGGGCGCTTGAACTTGATGCGCAGCTCGCCCACGGGCATACCCACGCCCTCGGCTTCCATTTCCTTGTAGCTGATGCCGAGTTGGCGAAAGGCTTCGGTGCGGGCCACCTCGAAGTACGCGGCAAAGTTGCCGTGGTACACGTAGCCCATCTGGTCGGTTTCGGCGTAGCGGACGCGGATGTGAACGTCGGAAGAGTACATTCTTTTCTACTGGGCGGAATGTGGTGGAATGAGCAGCGCTTCGCTAAGGTGAAACAGGTGCTGATGGGCTGTTGCGGCGGTGCCCGCCTGCTGGCCGGGCATTTTCGCAATTCCTGCACTCAACACCTTTCGCACAATTACTTCATAATGCCCGAGCGGTTCAGCGCGGCCTGGTAGCGGCGGGCGTTCAGGATATGCTCCCGCTCGGTGGCGGCAAAGGCGTGGTAACCGCTGAAGTCCTCGCGGGCGCAGAAGTAGTAGTAGTTGTGCTGCTCCGGGTTGAGCACCGCGTCGATGCTGGCAATGCTGGGCAGGTTGATGGGGCCAGGCGGCAGGCCGGCGTACTTGTAGGTGTTGTAGGGCGAGTCCTTGGTCAGGTGCACGTTCAGCACGCGGCGGATGCCGAAGTCCCCGTTGGCGTATACCACGGTGGGGTCGGCCTGCAGCTTTTGGCCGCGCTTGAGGCGGTTCAGGTACACGCCGGCCACGCGGGGCCGCTCGTCGGGGTGCTGCTGCTGCTCAGCCTCCACGATGCTGGCCAGGGTGCTCACCTCGGCGCGCGAGAGGCCCAGGGCCTTGGCTTTGGCGTCGCGGGCGGGCGTCCAGAACCGCTCGTACTCTTCCTTCATGCGATTCAGCACCTTCTTGGGCGCGGTGGTGTAGTACAGCTCGTAGGTGTTCGGGATGAACATGGTGAGCAGCTGCGTGGTGTCCTTGAAGCCCAGGGTCTGGGCGTAGGCGTTGCTGCTCAGCAGCGAATCGAATTCCTGGGGCCGGGCGGCGAAACTCTCACTAAGCTTGCGGGCCAGGTCCTGGCGCAGACGGATGTTCTGGAAGGTCAGCTTCACCGGCGACTGAATGCCGCGGCGCAGGTCGTTGATGAGCTGGCGGTTGGTGTAGCCGTTCTTGATTTCGTAGCGGCCGGGCTTCACCAGCTTGTCGTACTTCATCAGCCGGGCCACGAAGTGCAAGCTGAGCTTGTCGATGATGGCGCCCGAGCGGTCGATGCTGTCGAGCACCGCCTTGGCCGACTCGCCGGGGCGCACCACCACGTAGGTCGGGCGGCCGTGGGTATCCACGTTCGGCGTGAAGATGATCTGGTAGGCGTAGTAGGAAAAGGTAATCAGCAGGATGCCGAAAATGCCCAGCGGATAGGCAAAGCGGTTTCGGCGGCGGGTGGCGCGGGCGCGGTACTCGTCAGGAGTTGGCATAAAACGGGGCGAATGGCAAACAAACGGGCAGGCAGCAGGCTTTGCCTGACGGGCTCGTTCGGGTCAAAAATACGACCCGCGGCATTGATTGCACAGGAAGTCGTCAGAACCTCAGGCCGGGCGAAGCCGAGGACCCGCAGGAAGGCGCGGCCCGGCCCGCGTGCCGGCTCCTGCGAGTAATTTCTTTGTTGCACGGGGATTCAACCAGCCAGCGTCAGCACGCAAGCTGCCGCGCGGCGCCCGGCCCGCCCGCCTGCGCTCATTCCCACATTCGACACAACTCAACGGCCCGCTTGCGCGTCATAGCAGGATTGTGTAACTAAGCCGCCTTTCGTTTCACCTTAGCCCGCTGACCTCCTATGGCTGCATCCCTGCTGCGCATTCACCCCGATAACCCGCCCCAGAACAAAATTCAGCAGGCCGCCGAAGTGCTGCGCCAGGGGGGCGTCATCATCTACCCCACCGATACCATCTACGGCCTGGGCTGCGACATTACGAATCAGCGCGCCGTCGAGAAGCTGTGCCGCATCCGCGGGCTGAAGCCCGACAAGGCCAATCTGTCGTTTATCTGCTCCGACCTCTCCCACATCAGCGACTACGCCCACGGCATTAGCACGCCGGTGTACAAGCTGCTCAAGAAAGCCCTGCCCGGCCCGTTCACCTTCATCTTCGAGGCCAGCGCCAAAGCGCCCAAGTACGGCGGCGTGAAGCGCAAAACCGTCGGCATCCGCGTGCCCGACAACGCCATCTGCCTGGCCCTGGTACGGGAGCTCGGCCACCCCATCGTTTCCACCTCGGTGCACGACGACGACACCATCATTGAATACAGCACCGACCCGGAGCTGATCTTCGAGAAATACCGCCCGCTGGTGGACCTGGTCATCGACGGCGGTTACGGCAACAACGTGGCCAGCACTGTGGTCGACTGCACCACCGAGGACTTCGAGGTCATCCGCCAAGGCGCCGGCGACATCGAACAGTACCTGTAGTCAAAGATGAATTTGTGAAAGGAGAGGTTATGAACTGGAAGAACCCCTGTTCTCAACTTCCCCTTTCACAAGTTCACCCTTGCCTTTTGTGTTTCCAGCGGCGGTGCGACCAGAGGTAGTCGGCGGGCCGGGCGCGGATGTCGCGCTCCACGCGGCGGGCAAACTGCTCGGTCACGACGTGGGCCTGCTTGTCAAGCGGGGTCTGGCCGTCGTGCAGTTCCTCCACGATGATTTCGTAGTAGCCGCGGCGCTGGCGCACGATGTTCACGTACAGCACCGGGCAGCCAAACTGCGCGGCTAGTTTGTCGGCACCGGTATAAAAGGGCGTGTCCTGGTGCAGGAAGTCGGTCCAGTAGGTTTGCTCCAGGCCGCCGGGGCTTTGGTCGGAGAGCATGGAAAGGCTGCGGGGCTGCCCGCGCAGGCGGAGCATGTCGCGCAGGGTGTCGCGCATGGGAATGAGCCGCGCCCCGGTATGGGTGCGCAGCTGCAGCATGAAGTCCTCGAAAAACGGGTTGTGCAGGGGCTTGTACACGCCATCGGCCTTGCCGGGAAAATACACCGCCCCGGCGGGCAAAATCCACTCCCAGTTGCCGATGTGCGAGCCCAGCGCCAGCACCGTGCGCCCAGCCGCAAAATGCCGCTCAAACAGCTCCAGGTTGCGAATCTGCACGCGCCGCGTCATTTCGGCCGGGCTGATGGCGGCGAGCTTGAGGATTTCTACGATGACATCGGCAAAGTGCCGGTAGAAGCCGCGTTGCAGCTGCCGGATTTCGGCGTCGGGCTTCTCCGGAAACGAGTTGCGCAGATTCGCCAGCACCACCCGCTGCCGGTAATTCAGCACGAAGCGCATCAGCAGGTACAGCACGTCGGCGAGGCGGTGCAGCACGGACAGCGGCAGGTGCGCCAGCCCCAGCAGCAACCACTGCAGGGGCAAGTAATACCACGGAAAAGGACGTACGGGCGGTTTTGCAGCGGTACTCATCGCGGCAAAGATGCACCCGCCGGCGCGTACTCTTGCTGGCTGCGCACAAACTGCCCGGTGCGGGCGGCCAGTACTTTCTTGCCGCTGCGCACCTCCACCGTCAGCGTGTAGGTGCCGTCGGTTTGCACGCCCAGCTGGCTCAGCCCGCCCAGCGGCAGCTCCCCGGCCACCGGCGTGGCGCGTCCGGCTTTGGCCTGCCCGAGCGGCGCATCCGCGTCGGCGGCGAATCCCTCCGCCGACTCCACGTGGTAGTGCAGCGTCAGCGGCTGGCCGGTCGGGGCGTTGTAGAGCTCCACGTAGAAGTACAGCTGGTCGGCGCCGCGGCCGTAGTTGCCGGCCGGGGTGCGTACCAAGGAATACCCGCCGCGGCTGAAATTGCTTTGCTCGGTCGTTTTGCCGGCAGCCTTGGCCAAAAACACGATGTCGCTGAGCGCCGGGGTGGCCGTCGGCGCATCCAGCGTCAGCGGCTCATCGACTTTGAAAGTGCCAGCCGTCTTGCGGTACTGGTCCTTCAGCTCGGCCTTGATGCTGTACTGTCCGCTGCGCAAGGTCAGCCGGCGCAGGAAGCTCTGCGGGTTTTTGATGCCGATGGTGGTGTCGCTGATAACCGGCGGTTTCAGCGTTATCGTCTCCGCATGCACCGCCCGCCCGTCGGGCCCGAGCACCTGCAGGGTCACGGTCGCGGCGGCTTGGTAGGTGTCGCGGGTGCGCTTGATGTAAGTGAGGCCGTTGCCCGGCACAGTGAGGTACAGCTCCACTTCGTAGCTGTTGCCGGCCGCCAGTGGGCGGAAGCGGGCCACGTCGAGCAGCAGCGTGGGCGTGGCGGCAGAAGCTGACGCGGCAGTCAGCAACCAAAGCAGCAGGGGCAGCAAAAAGCGCAGGCGCATGGGCATCAAGGGCGGTGAAAGCGAAAGGTACTGCGCCTACAACGCAAAAACGCCGCCGAAGTGCCCGCGCAGTGTCCGCAGCAGCAGCACGACTTTTAAGCGCACTCTTGGTATTGTTACTGCATGACCCAAACAACCCGCTGCTGCTTGCCCCGGCGCAGCGGTCAATACTCGGCCATTTCCTCACCTTTGCCGTCTTTGAAAGCTGGTAGCGGCACGACGTTGGCGTCGTACTGCCGCCACGCCGTCCGCCCAAACCTGCCACAATGTCCACGGTTCTTTTCGAGTTGCCCTACTGCCCGCCGGCCGCTTTCTTCGCCGAACTTCTCGCGGCCGACCGGCTGTTGTTAGAGCGGCACGAGCACTACCACAAGCAAACCTACCGCAACCGCTGCCTCGTGCTTACCGCCCAGGGTGTGCAGCCGCTCACCGTGCCCGTCGTCGACGGCAACCGCTCCGAAAAAGTCGGCATCGACGCGCTGGAAATCGACTACCGCCAAAACTGGGTGCACCGCCACTGGCGCACCCTGCAAACGGCCTACGGCAACAGCTCTTTTTTCGAGTACTACGCCGACTATTTCCACGATATCTACGTAAGCAAACCCGACCGGCTCTTTGACCTTAATCTTGCCCTGCTGCGCCTTATTCTGCGCAGCCTGCGCCTGACCCTGCCGGTGGAGTTTACGGCTGAGTGGCATGCCAGCTACCCGCCCGGCACCGTCCTGGACCGGCGGGATTGGCTAAGCCCGAAGGCCCTGCCTGACACAGCGTCAGGTGCGGGGCTGCGCGGGCCCTATCGGCAGTGCTTTGGCGCGGCGTTTGTACCCGGGCTGAGCGTGCTGGACCTGCTATTCGCAGCGGGTCCGGCGGCCGGCCAACTGCTACTGCCGGCCCCCCTGACCGGCGGCGAACCTTCTGCCCTGAGAGCCGGTTTAAGTATTTGATATCCGGAACCCCTGATTTGCGCGTATCCGGATTCTTTCTCACCTTATCTGCATGGAAGCGAAATTCTCAAATAGAGTCAAGGAGGTCATCTCCCTGAGTCGGGAGGAAGCCATCCGACTCGGCCACGACTATATAGGCACCGAGCACCTGTTGCTGGGGATGATTCGGGAGGGTGAAGGCACCGCCATTGCTCTGTTGAAGAAGCTCGGCGTCTCCGTCGAGGAACTGAAATACGCCCTCGAGCAAGCCACTCGTAACACTGCCACCCAAGGTATCAGTATAACGGGCAGCATCCCGCTGACGAAGCAGACGGAAAAGGTCCTGAAGATTACGTATCTCGAAGCCAAAATCTTCAAGAGCGAAATCATCGGCACCGAACACCTGCTGCTCTCGATTCTGCGCGATGAAGACAACATTTCTTCCCAAATCCTGAGCAAGTTCAACGTGAACTACGAATCCGTACGCGACTCGCTGGATTACCACGGCGGTAACACCAGCCAAAACCCGACCTCGGGCCCCTCGGACACCGACGACGACGACAACGACAAACTGTTTGGCTCGTCCAAAGGCTCCGGCTCGGCTGCTGCCAAGAAGCCCGGCGAAAAGTCGCGCACGCCCGTGCTCGATAACTTCGGCCGCGACCTGACCAAGCTCGCCGAAGACGACAAGCTCGACCCCATCGTCGGCCGCGAAAAGGAAATTGAGCGCGTTGCTCAAATTCTGTCGCGCCGCAAAAAGAACAACCCGATTCTGATCGGTGAGCCCGGCGTGGGTAAGACGGCTATTGCCGAAGGCCTCGCCCTGCGCATCGTGCAGAAGAAAGTGTCGCGCGTGCTCTTCAACAAGCGCGTCGTTACGCTCGACCTCGCCTCGTTGGTAGCCGGTACCAAGTACCGCGGCCAGTTCGAGGAGCGCATGAAGGCCGTGATGAACGAGCTGGAGAAGTCGCCCGACGTTATCCTGTTCATCGACGAGCTGCACACCATCGTGGGCGCCGGCGGTGCTTCCGGTTCGCTGGATGCCTCGAACATGTTCAAGCCGGCTTTGGCCCGCGGCGAAATCCAATGCATCGGTGCCACTACGCTGGACGAGTACCGCCAGTACATCGAGAAGGACGGCGCCCTGGCCCGTCGTTTCCAGATGGTGATGGTGGACCCCACCACGCCGGAGGAAACCATCGAAATCCTGCACAACATCAAGGACAAGTATCAGGACCACCACCATGTGGTGTACACCGATAAGGCCATTGAAGCGTGCGTGAAGCTGTCGGACCGCTACATGTCGGACCGTTTCCTGCCGGACAAAGCCATCGACATCCTTGACGAGGCTGGTGCCCGCGTCCACATCAACAACATCGTGGTGCCCGAAGACATCGTGAAGCTCGAAGAGCAGATCGAGAACATCAAGGGCGAGAAAAACGCGGTGGTGAAGTCGCAGAAGTACGAGGAAGCCGCCCGCCTGCGCGACACGGAGAAGAAGCTGATTGAGCAACTCGACCAGGCCAAGAAGAACTGGGAAGAGGAGACCAAGAAGAAGCGCTACACCGTGAAGGAGGAAAACGTGGCCGAGGTTATTGCCATGATGACTGGCATCCCGGTAAGCCGCGTGGCCCAGAACGAAAGCGCCAAGCTGCTCAACATGGGTGAGGAGTTGAAGGGCAAGGTAATCGGCCAGGACAAGGCCATTGCCCAGCTCGTGAAGGCCATCCAACGCACCCGCGTGGGTTTGAAAGACCCGAAGAAGCCCATCGGCTCGTTCGTATTCCTCGGCCCGACCGGCGTAGGCAAGACGGAGCTGGCCAAGGTGCTGGCTACCTACCTCTTCGACAAGGAAGATTCGCTCGTGCGCATCGACATGTCGGAGTACATGGAGAAATTCAGCGTATCGCGCCTGGTCGGCGCGCCTCCCGGCTACGTGGGCTACGAAGAGGGCGGGCAGCTGACGGAGAAAATCCGCCGCAAGCCGTACTCGGTTATCCTGCTCGACGAAATCGAAAAGGCGCACCCGGACGTGTACAACCTGCTGCTGCAGGTGCTCGACGACGGCATCCTGACCGACGGCCTCGGCCGCAAGGTGGACTTCCGCAACACCATCATCATCATGACCTCGAACATCGGGGCGCGTGATCTGGCCGACTTCGGCGTGGGCATCGGCTTCGGCACGAAGGCCCGCACGGAGAACATGGACGACATGATGAAGGGCACCATTGCCAGCGCGCTGCGCAAGACCTTCGCACCGGAGTTCCTGAACCGCCTGGACGACGTTATCGTGTTCAACGGCCTGCAGAAGGAAGATATCTTCAAGATCATCGACATCTCGCTCGCCAAGCTGCGCCAGCGCGTACAAGCCCTGGGCTACCGCATCGAGCTGACCGAAGCCGCGAAGACCTTCGTGGCCGAGAAAGGCTACGATCCGAAGTACGGCGCGCGTCCGCTGAACCGGGCCATCCAGAAGTACATCGAAGACCCGATTGCGGAGGAAATCCTGAAAGCTCAGCTGACCCAGGGCGACGTTATCACTGCCGACTTCGAGGAAGGCAAGGAGGAACTCACGTTCAGCTCGCACAAGAGCGACGAGGCTTCCACACTCGCCAGCGACGAGCGGCCGGCCGAAACGCCGGAGTCGCCGGAAGGCAAGACGGGCGAATAACCAGCCCTGAGTAAATGAAGAACGGCCGGTTCCCGCGAGGGAGCCGGCCGTTTTTTGTTTTTTACAACGTCTTTCTATATTGAGGAAGCTCCTGAAGTATTTGACTTTTAAGTATCGACCAAACCCTTAAACCAAATTTTGCTTCTAATCCATCCTTTATCAACTCAACGGTGGATGGAAAAGAATCAGCAACAATTGCTATTATTTTCCTTTTACCATTACTTTCATCAATACCAGCAATAGCTTTACATATATCGTGCATTTTTCTATTATCAACTTTACCAGATTTCACTTGGCAACATATTAGCCTTTCATCATCTTCAGCAATAACATCAACCTTAAGTGCATCAAGTTGCTGACTTGCTTTTATTGAGACAAAGCCGAGTTTTGCAAAATATTCTTTCACTACGTGTTCATTCAGCTGCCCTCTGGCATCTTGATATTTAGATAGCATCTTGTTAATAAGAACTCCGTGTTCTTTCAAATCCTTCTTTGTAGGAGCGTAATCATCATGATCTACTGTATCTGAATATGACCCTATTTCTTTTGCCTGGTAGACAGAAAATATAAAATCATCTCTATCCTGAATCGTATCTACCAACCAATCTTTTAAATAGGAAATAAGATCATTCATTTCGCTGTCTGTAATCTTATCCCACAATATAACATCCCCATAAATACATTTTGTGAAATGCAAATGAATAACCCCCAACCTTTGACCTTTAAAATCAATTAGCCAAACTTCGCTGTTTGGCGTCCTGAACAATCTTAGAAAGTATAAGCTGTTTTTTGGCTTCATAAAATGGAGCATACCGTAGTACCAGCACTAATTAAGTTCAATTAATATATCAACATAACAAAAAATCTCAAATAAGCGACCTATTACACATTGCATTCCCAACTATCGGCTAAGCAATCTGAGTACATAACGGTTCTGTTCTAAAGCTATATACTAAACCCACCCCAACACCCATTCGGCTATCTTGCCTCCACAACTTACCTTTGGCCTCCTTTCCCAACTGACCTTTCGCATCCCCTCTCCCACCCTATGTCCGATCCGCACGCCGACCCGACGCTGAGCAAACTCGAAGTACTGGAACAGAAAAATGCCGAGGCCCTGCTGGGCGGCGGCCAGGCCCGCATCGAGGCCCAACACAAGAAGGGCAAGCTGACGGCCCGCGAGCGGCTGGACCTCTTGATGGACCCCGGCTCCTTCGAGGAAATCGGCAAGTTTGTGATGCACCGCTCCAAGGACTTCGGCCTCGACAAGGAATACTACCTCGGCGACGGCGTGGTGACGGGCTACGGCACGATTAACGGCCGGCTGGTGTACGTTTTCTCGCAGGATTTCACGGTGCTGGGCGGCTCCTTGAGCGAAACGCACGCCGAGAAAATCGTGAAGATCATGGACCTGGCCATGAAGAACGGCGCGCCGGTTATCGGCCTGAACGACTCGGGCGGGGCCCGCATTCAGGAGGGCGTGGTGAGCCTGGGCGGTTACGCCGACATCTTCTACAAGAATACCCTGGCCTCGGGCGTGGTGCCGCAGCTGTCGGCCATCATGGGGCCGTGCGCGGGCGGCGCGGTGTACTCGCCGGCCATTACCGACTTCATCCTGATGGTGGAAGACACGAGCTACATGTTCGTGACCGGCCCGAACGTGGTGAAGACGGTAACCCACGAAACGGTGACCAGCGAAGAACTGGGCGGCGCCAGCACCCACAGCACCAAAAGCGGCGTGACGCACTTCACGGCGCCCAACGAGGTGGCCATCATTCAGCAGCTCAAGCAGCTGCTGAGCTACATGCCGCAGAACTGCGAGGACACCGCCCCGGTGTACCCTTACGAAGCCCAGGGCGACGAGCTGCGGACGGAGCTGGACAGCATCATTCCCGACAACCCCAACCAGCCCTACGACATCCGCGAGGTCATCCACGGTATCATCGACCAGGACTCGTTCATGGAGGTGCACCAGAACTTCGCCGAGAACATCGTGGTGGGCTTTGCGCGGCTGGGCGGGCGCAGCATCGGCATCGTGGGCAACCAGCCGGCGGTGCTGGCCGGCGTGCTCGACATCAACGCTTCGACCAAGGCGGCCCGCTTCGTGCGCTTCTGCGACTCGTTCAACATCCCGCTGCTGGTGCTGGAGGACGTGCCCGGCTTCCTGCCCGGCACCGACCAGGAGTGGCGCGGCATCATCACCAACGGCGCCAAGCTGCTCTACGCCTTCTGCGAAGCCACCGTGCCGCGCATCACCGTTATTACCCGCAAAGCCTACGGCGGCGCCTACGACGTGATGAATAGCAAGCACATCGGGGCGGACATGAACTACGCCTGGCCCACGGCCGAAATTGCGGTGATGGGCGCCAAGGGTGCGGCTGAAATCATCTTCAAGCGCGAAATAGCTGCCGCTGACGACCCCGAAGCCAAGCTGCAGGAGAAGGTCGATGAGTACCAGCGCAAGTTTGCCACGCCTTACCGGGCGGCCCACCGCGGCTTCGTCGACGAGGTCATCGTGCCCTCGCAGACGCGGCAGAAGCTCATCCGCGCCTTCAAGATGCTCGAAAACAAAGTAGACCAGTTGCCGCGTAAGAAGCACGGGAATATTCCCCTGTAACCCACGAAGGCCGCATGAATTGGCAGCAGACCGGTACCATCCTGACGGGCTTCGGCATCGTATTGGTGGTTATCGGGCTGCTGCTGCGATTTAAGGCTGGGCGCTGGCTGCTCGGGGCCCTGCTGGTTGTGCTGACGCTGGCGTCCCTGTTTAGCGGTGACTGGACGGACCCCGGCACCAATATTGATTCCGCTCCGCACAAAGCCAGCCGCTGGTTGTTACTCATTGGCGGCGGCAGCCTGCTCATTAGCTGGGGCATAACGTCCGCGAATCGGTAGGTCGAATGTCAAACACCAACTAGGTTAGAGCATGAACTTACCATCCGCCAATTCGCTATTGGCCATTCTCGGCGGCATTAGCTTATTTACCGGTATAGTGCTGCGGTATAAGCCCAAGTACCGGCTGCTGGGTGTGTTGCTCCTCGTGCTTTGGGTCTTGGCCAACGACGCGCCTTCTGATAGTTCGTGGGTTGCTGCCAACCCCGCAAGTCGTTATTTAATGCTAATCGGAGGCTGCTTTTTGGTATTTTCCTTATTCATTTACATTCTTCACCAACCCGTGAGCTAACCGCTCCTTTTCCAAACCATGCGCCAAGAGAGTTTCGACTTCCTGCAGAAATACCTGAACACCCACTCGCCCACCGGCTTCGAGAAAGAAGGCCAGAAGGTGTGGTTGGAGTACATCAAGCCCTACATCGACGAGTATTTCGTGGACACCTACGGCACCGTAGTGGGCGTGGTCAACCCCAAGGCCGAGTACAAAGTCGTTATCGAAGCCCACGCCGACGAAATCAGCTGGTTCGTCAACTACATCACGAAGGAGGGCTACATCTACCTGCGCCGCAACGGCGGTTCCGACGCGCTGATTGCGCCGTCGAAGCGGGTGCTAATCCATACCAAGAACGGGCCGGTGCGGGCCGTGTTCGGCTGGCCGGCCATTCACGTGCGCAAGGTGGAGCAGGACAAGGCGCCGACCATCGAAACCATCTTCCTCGACTGCGGCGCCTCGTCGCAGAAGGAAGTGGAGGAAATGGGCATTCACGTGGGCTCGGTCGTCACCTTCGAGGACGAGCTGATGGAGCTGAACGGCAAGTACCTGGTGGGCCGGGCGTTAGACAACCGCATCGGCGGTTTCATGATTGCCGAAGTGGCTCGCCGCCTGAAGGAAGAAGGCAACATCTTGCCCTTCGGCCTCTACATCGTGAATGCGGTGCAGGAGGAAATCGGGCTGCGCGGGGCCGAAATGATTGCCCATCGCATCATGCCCGACGTGGCCATCGTGACGGACGTGACCCATGACACCCAGTCGCCGATGTACGAGAAGAAAACCTCCGGCGACATTCACTGCGGTAAGGGTCCGGTCATTACCTACGGGCCGGCCGTGCAAAACAACCTGCGCGACCTGATCATTGAGGCAGCTCAGGCCAAGGAAATTCCCTTCCAGCGCGCCGCCGCCACCCGCGCTACCGGCACCGACACCGACGCCTTTGCCTACGCTGGCGCCGGCGTGGCTTCGGCCCTGATTTCCTTGCCGCTGAAGTACATGCACACCACCGTCGAAACCGTCAGCCACGACGACGTGCAGCACGTCATCGACCTGATTTACGAAGCGTTGCTGCGCATCGAGGACAAGCACGACTTCCGTTATTTCAGCTAAGCCAGAACGACCAAATCAAAACGTCATTCCGAGCTGGTCGAGGAATCTCGCGTGCTGACCTGCGGTAGTAAAATCTTCTCCCAATTAGGAAGAATGCTATCAGGCATCAGCTCGCGAGATTCCTCGACAAGCTCGGAATGACGTTTTGATTTGGTCGTTTGGTGAGCCTCGCCACAGTGGCTACGTCTTCCTTCCGTTCTTCGGCTTCGCTCGGAATGACGTTCTTTTGTTTCTCCGTAATTCGTTCCCCGCCCCGCCCGCATGTTCATTTCCGGCTTCACCATCATCCGCAACGCGGTCATCAACGACTACCCCATTGTGGAGGCCATCCGCTCCATTCTGCCGGTGGTAGATGAGATGGTGGTGAGCGTGGGCGACAGCGACGACGACACCGAGGGGCTGATTCGCAGCATTCACTCGCCCAAGATTCGCATCGTGCACTCTACCTGGGACCCGGCCCTGCGCAAGGGCGGCGCGGTGCTGGCGGCCGAAACGGACAAGGCCTTTGCCCAGATCAGCCCCGAGGCCGACTGGGCGTTTTACATTCAGGCCGACGAGGTAGTGCACGAGCAGTACCACCACGCCATCCGCAAGGCCTGCAAAGAGCACCTGCACGACCCCGAGGTGGACGGGCTGCTGTTTGACTACACCCACTTCTACGGCACCTACGACTACATCGGCGACAGCCGCCGCTGGTACCGCCGCGAGGTGCGCGTAGTGCGCAACGACAAGGCCATCCGCTCCTACCGCGACGCGCAGGGCTTCCGGCGCAACGGCGAGAAGCTGCGGGTGAAGCCCGCCCACGCCAGCGTGTACCACTACGGCTGGGTGAAGAGTCCGCAGCAAATGCTCACCAAAATCAAGAACCTGGATTCGCTCTGGGACGAGGGCCGCGCGCCCGAGCAGCACCCGCTGGCCGCGGCCGAAGTCTTCAACTTCGACGACTACGACTCGCTGCGCCGCTTCGCGGGCACTCACCCGGCGGTGATGCAGGACCGCGTGAACCGCCAAAACTGGCAGGTCGACATCGACGTGACGCGCAAGCACTTCAAGCTGAAGAACCGGGTACTGCACTGGATTGAGCAGCTGACGGGCAAGCGCCTGTTTGAGTACCGCAACTACCGGTTGGTGTAAGCTCTGAGCTTTATTAGTCGCTGGCCGGCGTAGTCAGTGCCCAAAATCTAGCTTCAAACTATTGCAAGACAGGCCGCTGCGGGCAACTGAAAATATATTTGTTCGTAAATTACTTTGAAACACAAAGTTCTTTATTTCCTTTGTGGTATCACCAGGTTGCGTCTGCCCAAACTCCCAAAACCATGAACCTTACCAAAAGCCTCACCCGCGTTTCGCTCGGTACCGCTGCTCTGCTGCTGGTGCCTTTGGTAGCTATGCAATTCACGGCCGAAGTCAACTGGAGCCCGTTCGATTTTGTGGTAATGGGCGCCCTGCTGTTTAGCGCCGGCTTCGCCTTGGAGCTGGTGGCCAGCCGGCGGGGGACCCTGGCCTACCGACTGGCCGCGGCCGGGGCCGTGCTGACGGCGCTGCTGCAACTGTGGGCCAACCTGGCAGTGGGCTTTATCGGCAGCGGCCCCAACCCAGCCAACCTGCTGTGCGGCGTGGTCCTCGTAGTGGGGCTGGCCGGGGCGGTGGTAGCGCGCTTCCAGCCGCGGGGCATGGCCTACGCCATGTTGGCCACCGCGGGCCTGCAAATACTGGTTCCCGTGCTAGGGCTACTGATCTGGCACCTGCAGATAGCCCCGCAGGAATGGGCCATCAGTGGAGTTTTTGCCGCGCTGTGGCTCGCCGCCGCGTGGCTGTTTCAGCGTTCGGACGTCTCCCCCACCAAGCTACACCAGCAACTCGCGTAGTCCCGGCTACAAGCGACGCGCTTACCTTGCTCGGGCCGGCGCGGCAGAAGACAGGTACTTCTGCCGCGCCGGCCCGAACTGCTTTCACCGCTGTGGTTGCTTTCGGCAGTCCTACGGGTACTGCCGCCAGCGTGAACCTCGCGCGGCGGGCCGTACGCGGCCGGCGTACCGGGCCAGCGGCTTATCTTGCGGCCCTACCCTGCTGCCGTGCTCACTCCCCCACCCATCTTCCCGCCGCTCACCGTCACCGACCAGATGAACCGCCGCGTGGCCGTGCCGTTTCCGCCCCGGCGCATCGTGTCGCTGGTGCCTTCGCAAACGGAGCTGCTGTTCGACCTGGGCCTCGGCGAGCGGGTCGTTGGCGTGACCAAATTCTGCTTACACCCGGCCGAAGCGCGGCAGCAAGCCACCGTAGTTGGCGGCACCAAGAACTTTCACTTCGACAAAATTGCCGCGCTCCGGCCCGACCTCATCATCGGCAACAAGGAGGAAAACTACCAGGAAGGCATCGAGCAGCTGGCGGCGCAGTGTCCGGTGTGGATGAGCGACATCGTGACCCTAGCGGATGCGCTGGACATGATGCGGCGCGTGGGGCTGATAACGGGCGTCAAAACCCGCGCCGAGCAGCTCACCGCCCGCATCGGCGCCTCGCTGGCGGCGCTACCACCAGTACCGGCCCTGCCGACGGCGGCGTATTTCATCTGGCGGCAGCCCTACATGGTGGCCGCCGCGGGCACCTTTATTCACGAAATGCTGCCGCTAGCCGGCTTCCGCAACGTCTTTGCCGACCTGACGCGCTACCCCGAAATCAGCGCCGAGCAGCTGGCCGCGGCCCAGCCACAATTCATCCTGCTTTCTTCCGAGCCCTACCCCTTTCAGGCCAAGCACGTGGCCGAATTCCAGGCGCTGTGCCCCGCGGCGCAGGTGCGGGTGGTCGACGGCGAGCTGTTTAGCTGGTACGGCAGCCGGCTGCAGCATTCGGCGGCGTATTTCCGGGAGCTGCGCGAGCTGGCACACCCGCAGTAGCGTAAGCTTGGCGGTGCCTTCCTGCGGTCTGGCTCGCATCAGGTCGGATGCTTAGTCAAAAAGCAGAATCAATCGGTCGGCACTTCCCACCCGCGGGCCAGCTGCCGCCCGGGCTACAGCTCAAACCCTGCTTGGCGCAATTCCTCCCAGAAGAAGGGGTAAGACTTGCGCACCACGGCGGGCGCTTCCACGGTGATGTCGCCGCGCAGGGCCAGCGGGGCAAACGCCATGGCCATGCGGTGGTCGTGGTAAGTATGCACGGTCTGGCCGCCCACGTGCAGATTGGGGGCCGAGGCCCGGAACATGTCGCGGCCTTCGGGTGCCAGCACCGCGCCAAACTTGGCCAGCTCGCGCTGCAGGGCAGTAATCCGGTCGGTTTCCTTGATGCGCAGGCTTTCCAGGCCGGTCATATCAACTACCACGCCGGTGGCGGCGGCCACCACGGCAATGGTCTGGGCCAGGTCGGGGCAGTCGGTGAAGTTCATGGCCACGCGGGCGGCGCGCTCGGGCACCTGGCGCAGCAGCACGCCGTCGGCCACAAACTCGGTGCGTACGCCCAGCGGCTCCATCAGCCGCACGATGGCCTGGTCGCCCTGCCAGGAGTGGCGGCGCAGGCCGGGCAAGTGCAGCTGCGAGCCTTCGGGCGCCAGCGCCACCAGGCTGTACCAGTAGCTGGCCGCCGACCAGTCGGCTTCCACGGTGTAGTCGGCGGGTTGGTAGGGGCGCGCGGCCACGTGCACGTCGCGCTCCTGCACGTCCACTTCGGCGCCGAAGTGCCGCATCAGCGCCGCCGTCATCAGGATGTAGGGGCGCGAGCCGATGTGGCCGGTAAGCTGCAGGTGCAGGCCGGCGGGCAGCAGCGGCCCAATCATCATCAGGGCCGAAATAAACTGGCTGCTGATGTCGCCGCGCACGCTCAGCGGGGCACCGGCCGCGGGCGCCCAGCCCTGCAGGCGCAGCGGCGGGTACCCCTCGCGGCCCTCGTAGCCGATGCGGGCGCCAAGCTGGCGCAGCGCGTCGACGAGCACGCCGATGGGGCGCTCCTGCATGCGGGCGGTGCCGGTGAGCAGGGCGCGGCGGTCGGTGGCGGCCAGGTAGGCCGTCAGAAAGCGCATCACGGTGCCGGCGTCTTCGGCGTCGAACTCCGCCGCCTCGGGATGGGCCAGCAGGCGGCGCATGAGCTGGGTGTCGTTCGCTTCGGAGAGGTTGTGCAGCGTGCCCGCCCCGGCCAGGGCCTGAATGATGAGGGCGCGGTTGCTTTCACTTTTGGAGGCGGGCAGCAGGGCCGTGCCCCGCAGGGGGCCGCCGGACCAATGCAGCGTCAGGGAGTCGGGGAAGTGGGGAGTCAGCACGAAGGCAAGTGCGGGCGCAAGACCAGGCTGCGCGGGTTCAACGAGGAAAATACGGCGGCAAACTTAGAGCCGGTGGTAGTAGCGCAGGCTGGCGGCCAGCTCGGCCAGGGTCACTGGTTGGTCGTACACGCCCTGCCCGATGCCGCGCAGCAGGGTGCAGTTGATGACCTCGCCCTGGTTTTTCTTGTCTTGGCGGGCCAGCTCGGCAATGGCTTCGGTTTCGAGCAGGATGAACTGCACTTTCTCGAAGACGGTGAAGAGGAAGGTTTCGATTTTATCCAGCTCTTCGGGCGTCAGCAAGCCTTTTTGCACCGACAGCCACGCCTCGCACACCATGCCCACGGCCACGGCCTCGCCGTGCAGAATGGGCCGGCCCTGCAGCAGCAAGTAGCTTTCCAGCGCGTGCCCGACGGTGTGGCCGAAGTTGAGCAGCTTGCGCGGGCCGCGCTCTGTGGGGTCTTGCTGCACAATGTCCTGCTTCACGGCCACCGACGCTTCCACCACGGGCAGCCAGTCGTCGACGAACAAGCCCTGCCGCCGCCCCTGCTCGAACGCGCCGGCGTCGGCAATAAGCCAGTGCTTGACGACTTCGGCGTAACCGGCGCGCAGCTCACGCGGGTCGAGGGTGCCGAGGAAGCGCGTGTCGATGCACACGGCCTCGGGCAGCTGAAACACGCCGAGGTGGTTTTTGTAGCCGTGGTAATCGACGCCGGTTTTGCCGCCGATGGCCGCATCCACCTGGGCCAGCAGCGTGGTGGGCACCAACGCGCAGCGCAGGCCGCGCTTGTAGAGGGCCGCGCAGAAGCCGCCCAAATCCGTCACCACGCCTCCGCCCAGGCACACCAGCACGCTGTGCCGGTCGAAGCCGTGCTCGGTCAGCTCCGTCCACACCTGCTGGCAGGTTTCGAGGGTTTTGTGCTCTTCGCCGGCCGGGATGCTGATGAGGCGGTGCCCGGCGGGCAGGTAGGGCTGCAGCTCCGGGTAGCAGAGGCGCGCGGTGTTGGCGTCGGCCAGCACGGCCACCTGCGTGGTGCCGGGGCGGCTGAGCTGGGCGGCCAGGGCGGGCAACGCGGCGGGCCCGAGGTGGAGGTAATCGGTCATGGGGCGCTAAGTTCGGGGTTACGGATGGGTTGTACGCGACATACGAGGGTGGGCAACCGGCCAGCGTCGCCGTATACTATCCACTTGCACCCACATTCTTCACCGCATGCTGCTTCGCATTACGTTGTGCCTCACGCTGGGCACGGCCGCTCTTATGGGCTGCCAAACCGACAAGAACGTCTCTAAACCCGACGGCATAACGGGCTATTGGGCGCTCAGCCGCCAGGATTGCAACTGCCCGCCCAACACGCCCACGCCCCAAGAGGCCATTGAGTTTGACGGCAAGGGCCACGTAACCGCTTTCGAGAACGGGCAAGCCAAGCAAGCCGGCACCTACCAGCTGGCCACCGGCGCGGCCGCCTGCGAAGCCAACGCGCCCATCGTCACCTTGGCGTGGTCGGGCGCGGCCGAGCCCGCCAAAGCCACCTACACCGTGCGAGGCGACACCCTGGTCATCGACTACGGCATTTGCTTCGACGCGCCGCGCAAGACCTACACCTTGGCGCCGCGCCGCGCGGAATAGCAGCTTCCGCTACTCCGGCCGCTGCATGATTTCCGTCTGCTTGCGGATGCTCTCGATGTGAATGAGCTTGTAGAGCTCGGCCACGAATTTGTCGTTGACGCGCAGCTTGGCGGCCCACTCCGGGCGGCTTTTGAAGATTTCGTTCCAGCGGTCCAGCTGCAGAATCTTCACGTTGTTCTGCTTTTTGTATTCGGCCAGCTCCTCCACCAAGGCCATGCGGCGGGCCAGAGCTTCAATGATGTCCTGGTCGGCCACGTCCATTTTCTGGCGCAGCTCCTCCGCTTTGTTGAGGTAGTCGGCGTTGTCGGTGGAGCGGTAGCGGTGCTTCAGTTCGCGCAGGATTTCGCCCAGGCGCTCGGGCGTCACCTGCTGGGCGGCGTCGCTCCAGGCGTGGTCGGGGTCGGGGTGGGTTTCCAGCATCAGCCCGTCGTAGTCGAGGTCGAGGGCTTTCTGGGCCACGGGCAGCAGCAAGTCGCGGCGGCCGGTGATGTGGCTCGGGTCGCAGATGAGCGGCAGTTCCGGAAAGCGCGTCTTCAGCTCGATGGCAATGCCCCAGGTGGGCGCGTTGCGGTACTTGCTCGGGGCGCCGGTGCTGAAGCCGCGGTGAATGGCGGCCAGGTCGCGCACGCCGGCGCGGTCGAGGCGTTCCAGCGCGCCGGCCCACAGCGCCAGGTCGGGGTTGACGGGGTTCTTGACCATCACCGGCACGCCGGTGCCGCCCAGCGCCTCGGCCAGCTCCTGTACCGCAAAGGGGTTTACCGTGGTGCGCGCCCCGATCCAGACCACGTCCACGCCGTGGGCCAGGGCTTCTTCCACGTGACGCGGCGTGGCTACTTCCACCGTCACCGCCAGGCCTGTTTCCTGGCGCACGCGCTGCAGCCAGCGCAGCCCCTCGGTACCGATGCCCTCGAAGGAGCCCGGCCGGGTGCGCGGCTTCCAGATGCCGGCCCGAAACAAGTCGACGCCCAGACCCTGCAGGCCGCGGGCGGTGGCCATTACCTGTTCTTCGGTTTCGGCCGAGCAAGGGCCGGCAAACAGCAGCGGCTGCCCTTTCTGGGCCAGCCGGCGGGTAAAATACGTGTCGATTTGCATGGGAAGCGGCGGCCGCGGGGGCGGCCGGTCCGGGGCCGAACTCCCCTTGCCGCGTAAGCGTTGTAAGGGCGCCACCGGCGCGTTCTAGCTGCTAAACTACGGCCCTTGGTCCGATGTTTCGTGGCTATCTTCGCGGCCCCAACCTTTCCCCGCCCCATGCCCGAGCCCCTCACCCACCCCGCTGTTTCCTTCGACAACACGGCCGTAGCCTTCGCCAGCAAATCCGACGCGGAGCTGCGCCAGATGTACGCCCTGTTCGCCGCCATGAACAACAACTCCCTAGTGAGTTTCGGCGGCGGCGTGATGAAGAAGGCCCTGAGCTGGGGCATCCCGGGCACCAAGAGCATCATCAAGCACACCATCTTCAAGCAGTTCTGCGGCGGCGAAACCATCCAGGAGTGCAAGCCCGTCATTGCCGAGTTGGGCAAGTACCACATCGGCACCATCCTCGATTACTCGGTGGAAGGCGAAGGCAGCGAACAAAGCTTTGACCAAACCCGCGACGAGCTGCTGCGCACCATCGACCTGGCCGCCGGCAACCCGCACATTCCCTTCTCGGTGTTCAAGGTAACGGGCGTGGCCGACAGCGCCCTGCTCGAAAAAGTGCAGGCCGGCCAGGCGCTCAGCAGCGCCGAGCAGCAGGCCTACGCGCGGGCCCAGGAACGCATCGACGCGCTCTGCCGCCGTGCTCATGATCAGAACGTGCGCGTCTTCGTCGACGCCGAGGAAAGCTGGTTTCAGGACACCATCGACGACTTGGCCCGCGACATGATGCGCCGCTACAACCAGCAGCGCGCCATTGTGTGGAACACTTACCAGCTCTACCGCCACGACCGACTCGATGCCCTGCAGGCCGACGTGGAGCGTGGCGCGCAGGAAGGCTATTTTGTGGGCGCCAAGCTGGTGCGCGGTGCTTATATGGAGAAAGAAGCCCGCGTGGCCCAGCAACGCGGCTACCAAAACCCCATCAACCCCACCAAGCAAGCCACCGACGCCCTCTACGACGAGGCTCTGCGCTACTCGGTGGCCCATCTTGACCGCCTTGCCATCTGCGCCGGCACCCACAACGAGGCCTCCTCGCGCCTGCTCACCGAGCTGCTGGCCGAAGCGGGCCTGGCGCCCGGCGACGAGCGGGTGTGGTTTGCGCAGCTCTACGGCATGAGCGACAACTTGAGCTACAACCTCGCCCACGCCGGCTACAATACGGCGAAGTATGTACCTTACGGCCCGGTGGAAGCGGTGATGCCCTACCTGCTGCGCCGCGCCGACGAAAACACGGCCATTTCGGGCCAGAGCAGCCGCGAGTTTCTCCTTATAAAGCGCGAAATGGACCGCCGCAAAAATAAAGGGCGCTAACAATCAATGGCATAGTTGTTGGAAACCGGCCCGTGGCGTTGGAATTGTCCAACGCCACGGGCTTTTTTGGTATTTTAACCCCTCTCAACTCCCCTTACTCCTCACATGATAACTCGCGTCCGCCGCTTCCTCATCAATTACTCCCGGCACCAGACCGGCACCGTCAGCTACCTGACGGTGGTGCAAGAAGCGGAACTAGGCCTCAACCTCGACATCTCGCACGAAAAATCCCGCTTGAATGAGCTGCTGGCCGAAATTTCGGAAACGGAATATACCGCGGGTCGTCCTATACTGAGCTGCTTGGTGAAAGTGGAAGGCTCCAAGGGCCAAGGTGACAATTTCTTCAAGCTCTGCGAACGGCTGGGCCTGGGCCCGTGGCGCGAGCTAAAGCAAAACCCCGACTTCCTGTCGAATCTGCGGGCGGAGTGCCGGGACTTTTGGCGCGACGAAAAAAATTACGCCCAGTTTTCAGGGGCCACGGTCGAGTAAGCCGGCCCGCCGCGAGGTACCTGATTAAGCGAAGCTGCATCGGATGCAGCTTCGCTTTTTTGCGTTTAACGAGGTATTAAGTACGCTTTTTCCTCCCTCGGCTTGCAAATGCGCATAGGCTTTTGTAACGGCCAACGCAACCCGGACGGAAAGCCCCCCGTTAAGGACCCAAACGAATGTAAGCTCGTCCCCTCGAGCTAGCTTCGGCAAAATCTCCTTCCCTTTTCACCCAACCACAACCTCACCTGTCATGAATACCGACAACACCTCCAACCTGGGCAACACGCCCGGCACTGGCTCTTCGATGAATCCCGCCAACCAAGGTACCGGCGCTGGTGCTGGCTACGGTAGCACCCAGCATTCGGGCAGCGGCTCGATGGGCTCGTCGGGCATCAACTCGAGCGGCAACACGTCGTCGGCCTCGCAAGTAGGCGCCGGCACCGACCAGAGCACCGGCACGAACTACAACTCGGGCTCGGGCATGGGCAACAGCAATATGGGCTCGACCTCGTCGTACAGCACCCCGCAAAACAGCGTGGATCCGGACGACAAGCACCACGACTACAGCGCCACCCAGAAAGGCGGCGAAATTGCCGGCACCCCCGGCGCCGTAGTGGGCCGCGGCATTGACGCCGTGCAAAACACCGCCGGCGACGCTGCCCGCGCCGTAACCGGCAACGACACGACCTACGGTTCGAGCAACCAGTCGGGCCGTTACCTGACTTCGACCTTCCGCGACCGTGAATCGGCTGAGCGCGCTTACTCGACGCTGTCGTCGCGGGGCTACACCAAGGATGACGTGAACGTGCTCATGTCGGACGACACCCGCAAAACGCACTTTGGTGACCATACGCCCGATACCGAACTCGGCAGCAAAGCCATGGAAGGTGCCGGCGTAGGCTCGGCCATCGGTGGCACGGCCGGTGCCGTTATCGGTGCCATTGCCGCTATCGGTACTTCGGTAGCCCTGCCGGGTCTGGGCCTGATCGTGGCCGGCCCGCTGGCCGCTGCGCTGGCCGGTGCCGGTGCCGGTGGCCTGACGGGTGGCCTGGTAGGCGCCCTGGTGGGCTCGGGCATCCCCGAAGAGCGGGCTGCTGAGTACGAGCACGACATCAAGAATGGCGGCATTGTGATGGGCGTACGCCCCCGCAACGACGAAGACGCCCGCCACTTCCAAGACGAGTTCCGCCGCAACAACGGCGACCGTATCTACTACTAGCCGCTAGGCTAGTACCAACGCCCGGCCATTTTTTTAGGCTGGCTATCAAGACCTCCCCGCAACCGGGGAGGTCTTTTTTGTTTCTATAGTCCGGAAGCTATTCCTTGGGCACTATTGCCCAGCGAGGCTGGTTAAGCTAGATGAATGGGCCGATTTTTGACCATACCCATTCGGTGCGGCTTTACGTACATCAACACACCACTTTTTACCGCGTCCCTGCCCATGTCATTCCTTCGCCTGAAAATAGGCCTGTACGCCGCTGTCGTGATGGCAGTGTTTGTGCTGGCCTCCTACAAGCTTTACCGTGGCACCGGCGCCCCGGCCCCCGAAAAAGAAGAAGTCCTGATCAAGGCCATGCTGCAGGGCCTGAGCCAGGCGCACTACCAACCGGAGCAAATCGACGACAACTTCTCGAAACGGGTGTTCGACCTGTACCTGAAGCGCATCGACTACTCCAAGAAATTCCTGCTGCAGTCGGACGTGGCCCAGCTGCGCAAGTACCAGACCGACATCGACGACGAGGTGAAGCGCGGCTCGCACGAGTTCCTGGAGCTGTCGACGCAGCTGATGGACCAGCGCACTAAAGAAGCGCAGGCCCTGTACCGCGAGCTGCTGAGCAAGCCCCTTGATTTCACGACCGAAGAGACGTTCCAGACGGACTTCGACAAAGCCCAGTTCCCGGCCGATAAAGCGGCTCAGCGCGACGAGTGGCGCCGGTACGTGAAGTACCACACCATGACGCGCCTGGCCGAAATTCAGGACGAGCAGGCCAAGCGCGACCCGAAGAAAGCCACCGAGCCGGCCATGACGGCGGTGCAGATGGAAGCCGAAGCCCGCAAGCGCGTGCTGAAGTACTTCGACGAGCAGTTCAGCGACTTGATGCAGAACGACGCCAACGACCGGTTGGCGCTGTGGGCCAATACCATTGCCAACACCTACGACCCGCACACGGAGTACTTCGCGCCGAAAGACAAGGAGTCGTTTGACATTGCCATGACGGGCCGCTTCGAGGGCATCGGCGCGACGCTGCAAGAGAAAGACGGTCAGATCAAAGTGGCCGACATTATCCCTGGCTCGGCTTCGTACCGCCAGGGTCAGCTCAAGACCGGTGACATCATCCAGCGCGTGGCCCAAGGCGCCGCCGAGCCGGTGACCATCGAAGGCATGCGCCTCGACAAAGCCATCAGCTTTATTCGCGGGGCTAAAGGCACGGAAGTGCGCCTGACGGTGAAAAAGCCCGACGGCAGTACCCAGGTTATTCCGATTGTCCGCGACGTGGTCATCGTAGAAGAAACCTACGCCCAATCGGCCGTCATCAACGAGGGCGGCAAGAAAATTGGCTACCTGCGCCTACCCACCTTCTACGCCAACTTCAACGACGAGAAAGGCGGCCGCAGCTCGGCGGAAGACGTGAAGAAGGAGCTGGAAAAGCTCAAAGCCGAGAACGTGCAGGGCATCGTGTTTGACCTGCGCACCAACGGCGGCGGCTCCCTGACCGACGCCGTGGAAATGGCGGGCCTCTTCATCGACAGCGGCCCCGTGGTGCAGGTGCGTTCGGGCCAGGGCTCGGCCCAGGTGCTCAACGACCGTGACCCGCGCGTGCAGTACGACGGCCCGCTGGTGTTGATGGTGAACAAGTACAGCGCTTCGGCGTCGGAAATTCTGGCTGCTGCCATTCAAGACTACAAGCGTGGGGTGATTATGGGCTCGACCAGCACCTATGGCAAGGGCACGGTGCAGCGCATCTTCAACCTCGATGACGCCTTGCCGGCCGAGTTCAACGCTATCAAGCCCTTCGGTTCGCTGAAGCTTACGACCCAGAAGTTCTACCGCATCAACGGCGGCTCGACGCAGTTCAAGGGCGTGGTGCCCGACATCGTGCTGCCCGACGCGTATAGCTACCTCGACCAAGGCGAGAAAGACTCGGATTACCCGCTGAAGTGGGACGAAATCAACCCGGCCCGTTACCGCGCGTGGCAGCAGGCCCCGCAGATCGATAAGCTGAAAGCCGCCAGCACGGCCCGCGTGGCCGCTAGCCCGAGCTTCAAGCTGGTGACGGACATCGTGGAGCGCATGCGCAAGCGCAAGGACGACACCAGCGTGTCCTTGAAGCTGGCTACCTACCGCGCCGAGCAGGAACAAGCCAAAGCCGAGTCGAAGAAGTACGACGACCTGCAGAAAGCCGCGCCGGCCCTGAGCATCGCCCCGCTGGCCGCCGACCTGCGCACCGTGCAGGGCGACTCGGTGCAGACCAACCGCCGCAGCCGCATGTCGAAAAACCTGGTGAAGGACATCAACCTGCGCGAAGCCGTAGCGGTGGTGAAAGACCAGATCGACGCTCCGCAGGTAACCAAGCGCTAAGCGCGGTTCGCCAACGCCTTTAGCGAAACACCCCCGGTGCCCTTGCGGCGCCGGGGGTGTTTCGTTTACTGACGGCTATGCTTAGACTACGCTATTTGAGTAGTTCTATCCAGCTGATAATCAACGGCGATTATTCTACCCAACAAATTTATCTAACACTCATTCAATACATTGATTATCAACTAAATATTTTTAGTAAAATCATACCAAAAAAATTAGCAAATCGGCACCATATCGGGTTAACTTGCGTTGAGCAGATATGATGACGAACAACGAACAACTGACCGACAACGTCCTGCAATTGCCCGTGTCCGACGACGCACAGCTTCAGCATGATGAGGCATGGCGCAAGTCCATCCCGGCGCAGGTGTTCCTGAACTACTTCTTCGCCCTGAGCTACCACATCCGCGAGGCGGACGACGCGACGGGTGGGCTGCAGCATCTCCCCTTCTTCCGGGCCCACCAAGCCGAGTTGACCGAAGCCGACCGCGCCGCCGTGGAGAAATACCTGCACAGCTGCTGGAGCACGGAGTACGCCCTGCGCGCCACCGCTGACCTCGGCGACGATGACTACCTGCGCAACGCCCTGCACTGGACGTTCCCGCAGGCCTACCACGCCATCATGGCTGGCCTGCAGGCCTTCCTGCATACGGCCGGCGTGCGCACCAACAACCCCGCGCTGATTCGCCGCGAAGTGGGCCGCTTGGTCGTGCGCAACGCCTACCCGCGTCCGGTGGCCTTCTACGCCGCTGGTTCTTACGGCGACTTCAGCATCCACCGCTTGCCGCTGGCCGGCTACAAGGCCGGGCTGCAGATTGCCAGCAAGGCTATCGATGCGCAGGCCCAGATCGGGCAGTTTCTGCGCACCACCCGCAAGCAGAAAGCCGTGAGCGTGCGGCAGCAGCTGCAAGCTAACCCCAGCACGGCCATCCGCAGCCAGAAAACGGGCCAGCCGCTGGAGAAGTGGACGGCGCAGCACTGGCAGCAGATTACTTGGCGCCTGGGCTACACCACCATCTTCGACTTGCTGGGCCGCCTGCGCATCTCGCAGACCAGCCGCGAGATTGAGCGCTTCGTAGAAGCCGAAATCGACTTCCGCCTGTTCCACCAGTCCTTGCTCGACATCGTGAGCTACCTCAACGGCATTCACGAGACCTACGTGGCCAAGGCCCTCGGCCTGGAGCGTTACCAGGAGCTGGTCAACAACCTGCCCAAGCACTTGCAGCACGGCTTCGTGGAAGAGCGCCTGCGCACCCGCGTTGCGCCTACCTTGACCGAAGGCGAGCCGCAATTGGGCATGGCGGCCTAAGCGGCCCGCACCACCGACTACTTACGACTGCATATACACGTAACCGCTGGCCCATTGGGCTGGCGGTTTTTGTTTGACCACCACCGGCCCGACAGCGGGCTTGGCTTTAAGCAGTAGCATCCTAGTCGGCTAACGCGCGTAGCTGAGGTTATCAACCCTATGACCGCGTATTCCCATGAACCATGACGAATCCCTGCAACGATTTCTGGAGGCCCAAGAAACGGCTTTCCCCAAGGCCTTGGCCGAGCTGCAGCAGGGCCAGAAGCAAAGCCATTGGATGTGGTACATCTTTCCCCAATTGCAGGGACTGGGCCGCAGCAGCACCGCGCACTACTACGGCTTGCACGGTGCCGCCGAAGCTCTGGCCTACGCGCAGCACCCGCAGTTGGGTAGCCGTTTGCTGCTGCTCTGTGCCGCCTTGCTCGCGCTGCCGGGCAATAACGCGACCCGCATCATGGGCAGCCCGGACGATATGAAGCTGCGCTCCTGCATGACCCTGTTCGACGCCGTGTGTCCCGACCAACCTATCTTTCAGGAAGTTTTGGACAAGTTCTTCCGGGGGCAGCCCGATGCCAACACGCTGCGCCTGCTCCATCCAAGCTAGATGTTGAACCCTATCACGCACACTGTCCAATGTGTACTTCGGGGCCCCGCGGAAATACAAGCGCCGGTTTGCAAACCGGCCCGACCGTATCTCTAAATGCCCGGCTATCATCATTGGCGGTCCGTGGTCTATCTTTGCAGCTTGACTTTTGCGGCCCGCTGTGGGCCTTGTTTTTACGCCTCGTGCCATGCACCACCTTAGCGAACAGGAAATCATTCGCCGCAACAAGCTCGACGAGCTGCAGAAGCTCGGCATCGAGCCCTACCCGTCGGAGCTGTTCGACGTGACCTTCTACGCCCAGGAGATTCACGACAACTACCACCCCGAGCTAAACAACTTTCAGGACGTGAGCCTGGCCGGCCGCCTGATGTCAATTCGCGTGAAGGGCAAGGCTTCGTTTGCCGAGCTGCAGGATGCCTCGGGCCGCATTCAGCTGTACATCAACCGCGACGAAATCTGCCCTGGCGAAGACAAGGAGCTCTACAACACCGTCTTCAAGAAGCTGGTGGACCTGGGCGACTTCGTGGGCGTGAAAGGCCACGTGTTCAAAACCATGGTGGGCGAAACGTCCGTGCACGTCACGGGCTTCACGCTGCTGAGCAAGGCCCTGCGCCCGTTGCCGGTGGTGAAGGAGCGCGTGGACGAGGCCACCGGTGAGAAAATCACCTACGATGCCTTTACCGACCCCGAGCAGCGATACCGCCAGCGCTACGTGGACTTAGTGGTGAACCCGCACGTGCGCGACGCCTTTGTGAAGCGCACCCAGCTGGTGCAGGCCATGCGCAATTACCTCAACGACAAAGGCTACTTGGAGGTGGAAACGCCCATCCTGCAGCCTTTGTACGGCGGGGCCGCCGCCCGCCCGTTCAAGACCCACCACAACACGCTGGACATGACGCTGTACTTGCGCATTGCCAACGAGCTGTATCTGAAGCGCCTCATCGTGGGCGGCTTCGACGGGGTGTACGAGTTCAGCAAGGACTTCCGCAACGAGGGCATGTCGCGCTTCCACAACCCGGAGTTCACCCAGATGGAGCTGTACGTGGCCTACAAGGACTACTACTGGATGATGGATCTGGTGGAGGAAATGGTGGAGCGTGTGGCCCTGGCCCTGCACGGCAAAACCGAAGTGCAGGTCGGCCCGAACGTCATCAACTTCCAGCGCCCCTGGAAGCGCTTCACCATGGCCGAGGCCATCGAGCACTACACCGGCTTCAACATCGACGGCAAGAGCGAAGACGAGCTGCGTGCCGCCGCCAAGGACCTGAAAGTGGGCCTGGAGCCGAGCATGGGCAAGGCCAGAATCATCGACGAAATCTTCGGGGAGCACGTGGAGCCCAAGCTGATTCAGCCCACGTTCATCACCGACTACCCGGTGGAAATGTCGCCGCTGGCCAAGAAGCACCGCTCCAAGCCGGGCTTGGTGGAGCGCTTCGAAGCCATCTGCAACGGCAAGGAAATCTGCAACGCCTTCTCGGAGCTGAACGACCCCATCGACCAGCGCCAGCGCTTCGAAGACCAGCTGGAGCTGGGCAAGCGCGGCGACACCGAAGCCATGGTGCTCGACGAGGACTTCCTGCGCGCCCTGGAGTACGGCATGCCGCCTACGGCTGGCTTGGGCATTGGCATCGACCGCCTTTCGATGATCATGACCAACTCCAACTCCATCCAGGACGTGCTCTTTTTCCCGCAGATGAAGCCCGAACAGGCGGAAAAGAAAACCGAGAAGAGCGAAAAGCCGGTGGAATAGCTGCCTTGCTTTAAAAGCCAAAACGCCCCGCCGGTGGAGTCACCGGCGGGGCGTTTTGGCTTTTAAAGCAAGGCAGGCCGAAGGGAAGGTACCCGCCGTAAATGTCGAAAGCCCCTCGTGCTAATAACGTGCACGGGGGGCTTTCTTCTATTAATCAGTTAACCATTCCAGTCAGTACACATCGGAGAAATGTGCGATGGACAAGTGCGATTTTGCTGCGAGGTTGTTTGACCAGATCCTTGCAGAAGCTCCACCGTCGGCAATTTTACTCCAAAGGTTTATCCGACCTTCTTACTAAACTGATTACACTGTCTTTAACGGCCGCATTACGAGAAGGTTACGCAGCCGGAAGTTTTTTTTTGTTTGCGTCCGGCAGCGGTGTGCTGCCTTTGAACCCAAAAAGTCGAAAGGCCTCGCACCAGCATTGACGGGTACGAGGCCTTTCTTTGAGAAACTGTCTGTAGCTAATTCAACTGCTTGAAAAGCCGAAGAAGCTTACCAGAAATCAGGTTGATTTTGCTGACACGGTTGTTAAACCAATCCGTACAGAAGCTCAACTCGTTGGCAATTTTGCTTCGGAGTACAAATGCAGTGATTTGTCTAAGGCAATTTCTACTCTCCTTAACGGCCGCGTTACAGGAAGGTTACGCAGCCGGCAATTTTTTTAGCTGCCGACGCCACTACCGCCGGTCGTTCCGCCGGTACCAGCCGCATCCTCGGGGCTGCCGGTGCCTTGCGAATACGTAGCCGTCGAGGCGGAATCAGGGCCGTCGACGGGACCGGAACCAGACGACGAGCCGTTGCCCGAGGTTTTGCGGCCTCCGCCGCCTTTGCTACCGGTGCTTTTGCCGCTGCTGCTGCCAAGGCCCGCCAGGGCGTCTTCGGCCCCCGAGCGGTCGGCGTTGTCGCCTTCGCCGCTGCCGCTGGCGCCCCCTTTAAGGGCATCGAGCTTGGAGAGGCCGTCTTGCAGGAGCTTGTTGAGGTCGTCGCCGAATTTGCCGAGCGACTTGCCCCAGTTTTCGCGGGTGGCCGTGCCGGTTTCGGGGGCCATCAGCAGGCCGGCTACGATGCCGGCGCTGGCACCGGCCAGCAGGGCGAGAAGTACTTTACCGCTGTTGTCTTTCATAACAAGCTAGATGAGTTTGGATGTGGGGGAAGAATGCAGGTGGCCGCCGGGGCCGGTAGTTGCTAACGATAATGTGCAGGGAAAGTTATCATGCAAAACGCCCCGTACCGGGCCGGTACGGGGCGTTTTGAGAACTACTAAGCAGCTCAGACCTACAGGTCGTTGAGCAGTTTCACGATTTCGCGCTTGCCTTTGCCGAGCTTCTCCTGCAGGCGGCCCACCAGTTCGTCGGCGGCGCCTTCGGAGTACTCCAGGTCTTCGTCGGTGAGCTGGGCGTACTGCTGCTTCAGCTTGCCTTTCGACTCGTTCCAGTCGCCCTTCAGGTTCAGGCTGGAACCGGCACCGGTCACGCCCAGGTCTTCCAGTTTCTCCACGAGGGTCTTGAACGAACCGTCGAGCTGGGTGCCGAATTTGTTCAGCTGCTCGCCCAGTTGGTCGCCGTATTTGCCGGCGTAGTTTTTCAGGTTGCCGCGGGTGGCGCTGCCCTTGTCGGGAGCGATGAGCAGACCGGCTACGATACCAGCGCTGGCGCCGGCCAGCAGGGCCAGCAGGACTTTGCCCGTGTTGTTGTCTTCGTTGTAAGACATGGTGAAGGAGGATGTAGGGTTGAAAGAAAGGTTCGGGGTTGATAAACCGGTCGGCCTATATATCCGACAGTCGATTTGACCTGCCTATACGGAAGGCCTACGGTCGGGTTGTAAGCGCGGCGGCGAAATCCAATACCGGCCGGCAACAATATAGTTTTAAAAATATATTAAGACCGCGGGCTGTCCGCTGAACCCCTGGCATTTACCGCGGCGCATGACCGCGGCTCCGGCTTTCGCCGTATTTTTCCGCTCACCAAGCCGCTTTCCCATGACCAACCGCTTGCTTTCGGCCGCCGCCCTGCTGGCCCTGCTGCTCAGCGGCGCCTGCCACCGCGCCGCGGCGCCCACCGAAACCGCCGCCGACTGCATCGACCCCAGCAAGATTCGCAAAGACGCCATGTGCACCATGGAGTACAACCCGGTGTGCGGCTGCGACAACAAAACCTACAGCAACGCCTGCCAGGCCAGCAACGCCGGCGTGAAAACCTTCACCCCCGGCGCCTGCCCCGGCACCCAAAACTAACCCACCGCATGGCTGACAAACGCTACATCCTGAACCCGGCGCCCTTTGTGGTGCCCACCACCGACGGCAAGCTCATCGAGGAGCACGTGGGGCTGGCCAGCACCGGCAGCGGCCAGTATAGCCTGGCGCACATGGTGGCCCCGCCCCAGTGGAGCGAGCCGCACCAGCGCCCGGAGTTCGACGAAATTACCATCGTGGTGCGCGGGCGCAAGCGCTTTGAAATCGACGGCGACGTGGTGGAGCTGGCCGCCGGGCAGGCGCTGCTCATCAAGGGCGGGGCGCGGGTACGCTACTCCAACCCCTTCGACGCGGAGTGCGAATACTGGTCGATTTGCGTGCCGGCCTTCAGCCCGGCTACGGTGCACCGCGAAGACGAGTAAGCGGCTATTCAATGCCCAGCAAAGGCGCCTATATTCAGGCGCCTTTTTCGTTTTCATCTATCCCTCGGCCCATGGATCAGCGCATCATCAATCTTTTCGACGAATACACCCACCGCCCACTTACTCGGCAGGAGTTTATGCGGCGGCTGGTGCAGCTCACCGGCAGCCTCGCCCTGGCCACCACGGCCCTGGGCCTGCTCGACCCGGGCTACGCCGAAGCCGCCACGGTGCCCGAGGACGACCAAGACCTGGTGACGGAAGAGGTGAGTTGGCCCGGCGAGGGCGCCACCGTAACGGGCTACCTGGTGCACCCCAAGGGCAAGAAAAAGCGCGGCGCGGTGGTGGTTATCCACGAAAACCGCGGCCTGACACCCCACATCAAGGATGTGACGCGGCGCGTGGCCAAGGCCGGCTACTTGGCCCTGGGCGTGGATGCGCTGTCGGTGCTGGGCGGCACGCCGACGGACGAGGAAAAAGGCCGGGAGCTGATTGGCAAGCTCGACGCGACGCAAAACCTCCACAACTACCTGCGGGCGCTGGAGTACCTGCGCGCCCGGCCCGACTCGAACGGCAAAACCGGCTGCGTGGGCTTCTGCTGGGGCGGGGCCCTGGCCAATCAGCTGGCGGTGCACGACCCGAAGCTGAATGCCGCGGTGGCCTACTACGGCCGGCAGCCCGACGCGGCCGACGCGCCCAAAGTGAAGGCCCACCTGATGATGCACTACGCCGGCCTCGACGAGCGGGTGAATGCCGGGCTCACGACCTGGGCCATGGCCCTCACGAATGCCGGCGTGAAGTACGAGCAGTACCTGTACGAGGGCGCCCAACATGCCTTCAACAACGACTCCTCGCCGGCGCGCTACAACGAAGCCGCCGCCAAGCTGGCCTGGGAGCGGACGCTAAAGCTGTTCAAACAGAAGTTAGGATAGGCCACTTCCCCTGCGTGTTATGGATGTTGCATTATTCGTCTTCCTCTTTCTGCTGCTGGCCTCGCCGGTGCTTTGGATGGTCAGTGTGGTGCTGTTACTGGACTGGCGCCGCTTTTGGCAATTCTTCCTGCTGAATCTGGCGCTGCTGGCGGGCTACCTGATGTTGTTCTTTGGTACGGAGCTGCTCCGTTTTGGGCACGATGAATACGGCCTGCGCCAAGCCTTTGGGGCGCTGCTGGCCGTGACTCTGCACGTTGTGCTTGGTTTTGGCTTCGCCGTGGGCTTCCGGCTATATCAACGGCACGCCGCCTGAATAGCGCCAGCAGCATAACGCAAAAAGCCCCGACGGTAACTGGTACCGTCGGGGCTTTTTGCTGACTGGCCTACGGCAAGCTACGACTTCGGTTGCGGGGCGGGCAGCGGTTTGCGCGGCAGTTTTTGGTCGCGCATAGCGGCGTTATACACGAACGAAGCCACGATGACGGAGGCCTGCTTTAAGTCGTCAGGCTGCAGCCGCTCGTAGGTGTCCATGTTGGTGTGGTGAGTGCGGGTGTTGTAGTCGAGCCCGTCCTGGATGAACTGGAAGCCGGGCAGGCCCACCGCGTCGAAGGCCAAGTGGTCGGTGCCGCCGGTGTTGCGGGGCGTCACCGTCGTGGCGCCTAGGTCGGCAAAAGGCCGGAGCCACTCGGTGAAGATGGGCTGCACCTGCTCGTTACCCTGGGCGTATATGCCGCGGATTTTGCCCGAGCCGTTGTCGAGGTTGAAGTAAGCGGCCAGTTTTTCGTGCTCGGGCAGCAGTTTCATGGTGGCCGGGTCGCCGAAGTGATTCTTCACGTAGTTGCGCGAGCCGTGCAGGCCCTGCTCCTCCTCGCCCCACAAGGCCACCCGGATGGTGCGGCGCGGCTTCACGTTGAGGGTTTTCAGAATGCGCACGGCTTCCATCATCACGGCGCAGCCGGCGGCGTTATCGGTGGCGCCGGTGGCGGCGTGCCAGGAGTCGAGGTGGGCGCCGAGCATGACGACTTCGCTCTTGAGCTTTTTGTCGGTGCCGGGAATTTCGGCCACCACGTTGTAGCCTTTCAGGTCCTGGGTCTGAAACTTGGTTTTAGTCTCCATTTCCAACTCTACCGGGATGCCCGCTTCTACCAGCCGGATTAGGCGCAGCTGGTCCTCGGGTGCCATTTCGATTTCGGGCAGCACGGGCTTGGCGTCGGCGGCGTAAGGGGCACCGTTGGAGGTGAAGAACGTGCCGTGCGAACCGCCGCGGGTGCTGAGCACGGCCGCGGCGCCCTCCTGCAGGAACATTTCCGTCATCTTGGTGCGTAAGGCGGCGCGGGCCCGGTAGGCGTTGCGGGCCGCCTCGTCGCCGCCGGGGCGGGCGGCATTGGCCTCGGCCGGCGCGGTCATCTTCTGCAGCTCGTCGTCGGTGTAGCGCTTGGCGTCGGCCGTGAAAGTGGTTTTGGGCTCCTGCGCCACTTCCGTCAGCACGATTTTGTCGCGCAGCTGGCCCTTGTACTTGTCGAGGTCGGCTTCCGCGGCGGCTTTCACCAGCACCACCTGCTTTTTCAGCACGCCGTTGGTGCCCGGCGTCCAGGCTTTCGGCGCCCCGATCATGGCGTGGTAGTAGGGCGCCGTCATGGCCACGTAGGACTTCTCGATGTCCCAGCCGCGGCCGAAGTCGCCCCAGGGCTCGATTTTCGCGTTCGAGAGGCCCCACAAGGCCATTTGCTTCTGCGTCCACTCGTTGGCGCGCTTCAGGCCCTCGGAGTTGGCCAGGCGCGGACCGCACACGTCGGTGAGGTAAAAGGCCGTTTCCATAACCTTGGAGCGGTTCAGTCCCTCGTCGCGGATTTTGGCCAGGGTGGCCTGGTCGAGTTTTTCGGCGGCTTGCTGGGCCAGCGCGGGTGCGGTAGCGGTGAGGCCGTAGGCAACGGCCAGGTAGAGTAGTTTTTGCATGGGGCAGCGAATGGGGTGCGGTTGTGCGAGGACCCAAGAAACGCGAAAGGGACGAGGTTTTTACTTAGGCGTTGCGCTGCCGCCGCTTTATCCCGATTTGAGGCACCAACGGGCTAGAGCGTGCCCTGGTCAGCTTTAGTCGATGCCGGCATTTCCCAATATGGGCACGCCTTGCTTCTGCCGTTTTTTCCCGATATTATCCCAGTAGTATCACTCCTAAATCCTGTCGCATGAGCGCGCTGAAACGCAACAACGTGCACGTAGCCGGCCGCGGCCAGCAAGCGTTGCTGTTTGTCAACGGCTTCGGCTGCGACCAAACCATCTGGCGCTACATCCTGCCCGCGCTGGCCGAGCACTTCCGCTTGGTGCTCTTCGACCACGTCGGGGCCGGCCTTTCCGATGCCAAGGCGTACGACCCGCTGAAGTACGCCTCGCTGCAGGGCTACGCCCAGGACGTACTCGACATTTGCCAGGAGCTGGACCTGAGCGACGTGACGCTGGTAGGACACTCCGTCGGCGGCATGATTGGGGCGCTGGCCGCCATCCGGGAGCCCGACCGGTTTGCCCGGCTGCTGCTGCTCTGCCCCTCGCCCTACTACCTCAACGAGGCCGACTACCACGGCGGTTTCGACCGGGCCGACATCGACAACATGCTCGGTTTCATGGAGCGTGACTTCGTGGAGTGGGCCGATTCGTTTGCGCCGCTCATCATGGGCAACCCCGACCGGCCGACCCTCTCGGCTGAGCTCATCCACAGCTTTTGCCAAAACGACCCGGCCATTGCCAAGCAGTTTGCCCGCGTCACCTTCCTCTCCGACAACCGCCCGGATCTGGTGCAGCTGCGCACGCCCTGCCTGCTGGTGCAGTGCGCCGAAGACCTTATTGCCCCGCTGGAAGTCGGCGACTACCTGCGCGAAACCATTCCGCAGGCCACGCTGGTCACGCTGCCGGTGAGCGGGCACTGCCCGCACGTGAGTGCCCCGCGCGAGACGCTGGCGGCCCTGGAAGCCTACATGGCCGCCTGATCCAGCCCCAGTCCGCCTCACGGCCAGCCCGCGTTTGCGCCGCCGGACTTTTGGCCTCTCGGCTACAGTACCGCCATCAGCGCAGGTTCAGGCGGCGCAGCACCTCCTGGCGGAAGGTGGCGCCCACCGGCACTTCGCGGCCGCCCACCAGCAGGCTGTTGCCGCTGAGCCGCTCCACGCCGCTCAGGTTGACGAGGTAGGACTTGTGGGTGCGCACAAACTGCGCGGCCGGCAGCTGATTTTCCATTTGCTTCATGGTTTCGGCGGTGAGCAGCACACGGCCCGAGGCCAGGTGGCACTTCACGAAGTTGCCGTAGCCCTCCACGAACCGCAGCTCCGCGAAGCGCACCCGCTCGGTACCGGCGTCGGTTTTGATAAACACGAAGTCGGGCGCCGCCGGGGCGGTGGTGGGCGCGGCCACGGGCAGCGCGGCGGCCGCAGCGGGCTGCTGGGCGTGCAGGCGGTTGATGGTTTTCACGAACCGGTCGAAGCGCACGGGCTTGAGCAGGTAGTCAGCCACGCCGAGGTCGAAGGCATCGAGGGCGTGGTTGGCGTGGGCGGTGCAGAGCACCACGGCCGGCGGCTGGGGCAGGGCGCGCAGCAGCTCCAGGCCGGTCAGCTCGGGCATGTCCACGTCGAGAAAAAGCACGTCCACCGGGGTGGTGCGCAGCACGGTGAGGGCCTCCACCGAGCCGTAGCAACTGCCAGCCCAGCTGACCAGGCCGGGCAGGCGGTCGAGGTAGGTGCGCAGTACCGTGTGAGCCAGGGGCTCATCATCGACGATCAGGCAGCGCAGGGGCGCGGGAGTAGCAGCGGGCAGCATGGGGGCAACAAGAACGGGCGGTTAGCGGCGAAATCAGCCGACGAGGGTAAGCGTGGCGGCGTAGCGCGTGGCGGTGGCTTCCACGGTGAGCTGGTGGCGCGGGCCGGGGTAAAACTGCGTCAGGCGGCGGCGCAAGGTAGGCAGCCCCAGCCCCGAGGGCGCCGGCCGGAAGTGCGGCGGAATGCTGTTGTCGGTGCGCAGGGTCAGGCCGGCGTCGGTTTGGGTGAGCACGATGCGGATGGTGTTGGGTCCAGACGGCCCGATGGCGTGCTTAAAGCAGTTTTCGACCAGCGGCAGCAGCAGCAGCGGGGCCACGGGCCGCTCGGGGTGCGGCAGCTCCGCCACGAACTCCACCCGGGTGTTGTCGCGCAGGCGCAGCTTTTCCAGGCCGATGTAGTTGGCCAGGTACTCGGCCTCGGTGCCCACCGTCACGTGGGCCTGCCGGGAGCTGTCGAGCTGGTAGCGCATGAGCCCGGCCAGCTGCATCAGCGCCTCGGGCATTTGCTCGGGCGCGGCCAGGCTCAGGCCGTAAAGGTTGTTGAGCGTGTTGAAGAGAAAGTGCTGGTTGACCTGGGCTTTGAGCAAGCTGAGCTCCGTTTCGAGCTGCAAGGCGCGCAGCTGCTGTACCTGGTAGTGGCTCACGATGCCGCGGCGCACGTAGCGGGCCACGGTAGCGGCCAGCAACACCAGCCCCACGTTCAGCACATCCTGGGCGTAGGTGCCCAGCGCCTCGGGCTCCGTCTTGCCCGCCCCCGTAACGCTGAAGCCGATGTTGTGCTCGGCCCCGTAGAGCAGGCCAGCCCCGCCCAGCAGCACCGCAGCGGCGCCCAGCAGGTACCAGGCGTAGCGGCGTTGGTCAAACAGCCGCGTCAGCACCCAGTAGTGGGCATACACCGCCAGGGCCAGCGTGCCGAGGGTGTAGGTCAGGTACCCAAGCAGCTCAGCAGCGTTGGTCGAATCGGCCCAACTGGCCCAGGCCAGACCACCGACCAGCAGCAGCCACACGCCCAGGTGGCGCGCGAGGCGGGGGCCAAACAAGGAAGTCATCATAAGGCCAAAGCTACCGGCCGGGACGTGCGCCGTCAAACCGGAATGACGAGCGGGGTTGGTCCGCGTCGCCGGGGCGTTGGTCACGGCTTCGGCAGCGTTGGTCATTCCCCAAAACGAGGCCGGCTGGGAGCCTGCACCTTTGGAGCATCAAACCGCCATAAACGCTCCCAAGCCCATGAAAAACCGTTTCGCCTCCGCCCTGCTGACCTTGTTTTGCGCCCTGGGCGCCACCGCCCAGCCCCAGCCCACCACCCTGCGCGGCCAGATTATCGATGAGCGCACCCACGAGCCGCTGAGCTACGCCAGCATCGGGGTGCTGCACCGCCCCGCCGGCACCGTGGCCGATGCGCAGGGCCGCTTCAGCCTGGCCGCTACCGCGACGCTGGACCACGACTCGGTGCGCATCGCGCTGCTCGGCTACGCCCCGCTGACGCTGTCGGGAGCCGAGTTTCGGCGGCAGCTCAGCCAGCCCGACGGGCAGCTGCAGCTGCGCCCCGAGCGCGTTCAGCTGGCCGAAGTGGTCGTGCGGCCAGCACGCGCCAAGGAGCGCGTGCTGGGCAACTCCAGCAACTCGACCTCGGTTACGGGCATGTTCGGGGTCAACCGCCTGGGCAACCAGATCGGGCAGGGCATGCACCTGCGGCGGCTCTCGGCGGTGGAGCAGATATCCTTTCACGTAGCCAAATGCACCTACGACAGCCTGTTTTACCGCGTGAACGTGTACCAGGTGGAGCGGGGCCAGCCCACCCGCAGCCTGCTGCCCGAACCGGTGTACGTGCGGGTATGCAAGGGTCAGATCAAGGACCGCCTGGTGGTCGATTTGCGCCCCTACCACGTGCGCGCTGAAGGCGACATCGTGGTGGCGCTGGAAATGGTGAAAGAGCTGGGCCCCGGCACCCTGCAGCTCAGCGCCAGCCTGCTCGACGGCCCCATCTACACCACCGAAAACCACCTCAACGGCTGGGCGCGAACCCGCGGCGTGGGCATCGGCATCGACGCCACGGTGGTGGAATACCGCTAAGCCCGCCGGCCATGCTCCTTTATGACGCTGCTGCTTTTGCTGCTCATCGCCCCCAAGCTGTCCTTCTGGCTGGGCTACCTGCTCCACCTGGCCGTGCGGCTGGTGTTGGGTTAATCATTCTGGATACCCGCGTGCTAGATTCTTAATCTTCTTATGGTTAGTTGGCCGCGCGGCCCGCTGCTTAGCTGCAGCGGGCCGCGCCCGCACGTCTGTCCGGTGCGCACTGCAGGCCGCGGCCGGAAGGCGCCGAAAAGCTACCTTGCCCGCTCACCGCAGTCCTCACGGCCATGATTGTCGAATACATCCGCTACCGCATCAGCGCCGAGCAGCAGTCGGCATTTATCGAGGCCATTCGAGCCGCCAACAACCTACTGGCCGCCTCCCCCGACTGCCTGCGCTACGAGCTGACGCACTGCGCGGAAGACCCCACCCGCTTTGTATGGCGCATCGAGTGGACCTCGGTGGAGCGCCACCTGCAGGGCTTCCGCAAGAGCCCGGAATTCTGGGCGTTTTTTCAGCTGGTAAAGCCGTTTTACGTAGGCATTGAGGAGATGCAGCACTACGCGGTGGTGGAGTAACTCACTGGCTATGTATTTTCTATCGAAGAGCAAGACCGAATTCATTCAGGTGCATTTTATCGACACCGCTGCGAAAGGACTCATACCCGATTTTGCCCGCTTTCAACAGCTCCACTCAGCCGCAGAACTCCATTATCTGGCGGACACTTACAATTGGGACGACGGAGTATCCGTGCTCGACTGGATAATCAGCAGCCCAAGGTGCGACTATGGAACCGCGCTACTGATTTTTTGGCGGGCCCAGCCTGATTTCTACACTCAGTTTGAATCCGAACAGGAAGCCGCTGACGAGGAAGACATTTTCCGCCTGCTAAGGACCGTCATCCGCAACTGGGAAACCGGGTTTTATCAACACCATCGCATTGGTTACGACCCAGTGGCAGAAGAGCTACTAGACTTTGAACGACCGGACGCCAAGTGGGCTATTCCCATAGCATTCAGGCTAGGTAATCCCGGGCAGGCCGTAGTTGCACAACAAGCCTTGGAAAAATGGCTTGCGGGGCTGTTGCATCGTTTGTGGCACTGGCGGCGGCAACGCCGCCGGGCGTTGAACAGGAGGCGGCACTAACATTCCGCACAACCCCATGCCCCCTTCCGCTCGTCTAAACCGACTACCACCTACCGCGTAGCCGTTCTATGAGCCTTTGGGAAATTATTCAGCGTCTGTTCCCCTACGTCCGCCCCTACCGCGGGCTGATTATTGCCACCTTGCTGCTCACGCTGGTGGGCTCGTTGGCGGCGCAGGTCAACCCCTTCGTGCTGCGCTACACGGTGGACACGGTGCAGGCCCTGCTGAACCGCAACGCCACCCTGGCCGAGGGCATGCCCATGCTGCTACTGGTGAGCGGGCTGCTACTAGGCAAGGAAATCATCAACACTTTCATTCAGTTCGGGCAGAAGTTCTACGGCGAGAAAATCCGCATCAACGTGTCGAGTACCCTCATGCACGACGCGGTGCACAAGGTGGTCAGCTACCAGCTCGGCTTCTATGCCGACACGGGCAACCAGACCGGCAAGCTGCAGACGCGCATCGACCGGGGCGTGGAAAGCCTGATGAAGCTGGTGCAGAACTTTTTTATCGACATTCTGCCCCTGTTTGCCAATTCCATCGTGGCGCTGGTGGTCATGTTTACGGCCAACGTGTACGTGGGCTTGGTGGCCGTGGCGGTGCTGCCCGTCTACTTCTGGCTGAGCTACCGGCAGGCCGATAAGCTCAACGGTACCCGCCGGGCCCTGCGCGGCCTGCGCGAAGCCCGCAGCCAGGGCCTGGTGAACCTCATCGACTCGGCCGTGGTCATCAAGAGCTTCGTGCGCGAGGACTACGAGGAGCAAAAGCAAAACCAGCAGCAGGACGCCTTGCAGGAAGCCCAGCTGCAGACGCGCAAAACCAACTTTCTCTACGACGGCCTCAAAACCTTCACCGAGCAGATCGGGGTGGTGCTCATCATCATCCTGACGGCCTACTTGGTCTTGGACCGGCAGATCAGCATCGGGGCCATTATGTTCCACATCCTGCTGTTTAACAACGTGTCGGCCCCGATCCGGCAGCTGCACCGCATCTACGACGAGATGAACGACGCGCTGACTTACTCCGAGGGCTTCTTCGACATTCTCGACGCCAAGGATGCCCGGGAGCCCACCGGCCCGCTAAAGCCCGAGCACCTGCAGGGCACCTTCGATATCTGCAACGTGGACTTCACCTACCCCAGCGGCACCCAGGCCCTGCACGACGTGTGCCTGCGCATCGAAGCGGGCAAAACCACCGCGCTGGTGGGCCTGAGCGGGGCCGGCAAGAGCACCATCATCAACCTGCTCTGCAAGTTCTACGAGCCCCAGCGCGGCCGCATGTTGCTCGACGGCAAGCCACTGGCCGATTACGACACCCACGCCCTGCGCCAGCAAATCGGGCTGGTGCTGCAGAAAAACCACATTTTCAAGGGCACCATCGAGGAAAACATCCGCTACGGGCTGATGGACGCCACGCTGGAGCAGATTCAGCACGCGGCCAAGCAGGCTTACCTGCACGAGCAGATCATGGACTTGCCCAAGGGTTACCAGTCTGACGCCCAGCAGCTCTCGGGCGGACAGCAGCAGCGCATTGCCATTGCCCGGCTGTTCCTGAAAAACCCGCCCATCATCTTCCTCGACGAGCCCACCGCCTCGCTCGACGCTATTGCCACCGAACAAATTAAAAACTCGCTCGACGCCATCAAGAAGGGCCGCACCGTGGTTATCATCTCCCACTCCCTGGCCCAGATCGTCGACTCCGACGTCATCTACGTGATGAAGCAGGGCCGCATGGTGGAAAGCGGCACCCACGAGCAGCTCTACGACCTGCGCGGCACCTACCGCGAAATATTCGACGCCTCGGCCCGCAGCCTCAATATTGAGAAGCTGGCCCGGGTGCTGGTGGATGACGGGGATGAGGTGGAGGATACGGCGGCGTAGTACGTTTGTGTCCACGGCAGTCCGCCTTTCAAATCTATCACATGGAAATCATCTTGCACAGTATTGCGAAGTTGGACAAGCCTCCTTACATGGAAACAATAATAGGCGGACCAGTAGACTATGAGCAAGTGGCTCCAATTTTCGCATTCTATGAGGTAGCGCTGGAAATAGCTGGCACAAAAATCCTGTTAGAGACGGAAATCAGGAATTTTGGTGGTGGCCCAGGTGATATAGGAGTTGATTGGGACTCGGATACATTTTATGATTTATTCTATTCTCATCTAAAAATAAAGGGCGTAAATGAGGTACAACACCTAATATCCTCTAATGTCTGGCTTGTTCACTCCAACGAAAGAATTGACCTTCCTATAAGCCTGATGGTGGATCCGTCTTGGATTGCCAAAAGTCATAATCGGTCTGATAACGTGCGCTGAGGGCATAAACCGGCTGCTTTGCCAATTTTCGCACTCGCTCGGCTGTGCCGAGTAAGCCTTACGCCTGAGGGGCTACGTCCCAAATTCGCTTGCGCAGCCGGCCCGGGGCTCCCGCAGCACAGTTGCTCCAGCGTAATCGTCGCTCGGTTGTGCCGAGCGACTGCGGCAGGTTCGCGCCAGCAGCAGCACATCCAAACCATCATCCATGACCCTTGACCTCACCGGCATCACCACCAAAGCCGCCCTACACCAGCTGTTCAAGGAGAAATTGGGTTTTGAGGACTGGTACGGGGCGAGCTGGGATGCTTTCTGGGATTCTATCGTGGCCATCGTGGAAATGCCGGAGCAACTCACCCTCACCAACTGGGAGGAATTTGCCCAACACTGCCCGCGCGACATGCAGATTCTGCGGCAGGTAATTCAGGATTACGGGGTAGAAATGGCGCCCAAGCGCATTGTACTTGCCTGATCTTCCGCCTAGTTATCCTCACACCACCAAGTATATTTCGGCGACACCAGCTAGGCCTTGTCACCTTACCAGCGTCGACCACCCGAAGCAGCGGGTAACGAAAGCGGCAGCAATGCACGGCGTCAAAACCCATGGCCGCATTCGATTTACGGCAATGCGACGTCCGCCGCGCCGTCGTTGGCTGCTGGCCTTAAGAGCCTCGGCTTGCACGTGTGCTGGTGGTGCGCCGCACCCGGATCCAGGTAGTCTACTAGGTACATCTTCGCAAGCCCGGGCCCGGACGTTGGGCCACGCGCAGCGTCTATTCATCCGCCCCCGGGGCGCAATCGGCCAAAACGCGCCGCCGTGCCGCGCCGGGTGCCCATCTTTGCGTTCAGCTTCGCTTCTCCCCTTACCTACTGCTCTTACCGGGCTCCATGAAACGCTTTTTCCTCGCTGCCTTGCTGCTGCAGGCCACCCTGGCCTCGGCTCAAAAATCCGCTTACTCCGTGGTGCCGGTGACGCTGCCCCGGGAGCTAGCCGATAAAAACAACCAGTTTTCGGGCCTGTTCCGCCGCGACAATCAGTTGCTACTGCTGTCGGAAAGCCGCTTGCAAGAGCGCGCCGAGGCCAAAGTGTACGCCCTCGACCTACCCGCCATCGACGCGCAGATGGCCAAAAAACCGGGCGAACTGAGCTACCGGAAATACCCCATCGAGCGGCTGGACCGCATCAAGGCCCGCATCGACAGCGCCTGCCAGGTGTACGAAGGTCTGGAGGCCATGACGCTGGTGGGCAACGAGGTGTACTTCACCATCGAAACCACCACGCCCTCCACGTACTGCTACCTCATCAAAGGCACGTTGGACGAGGGCCGGGCGGCTATTGTGCTCGATCCGGCGTACCTGGTGCCGCTGCCCAAGCCGGCCCTGACCAGCAACACGCACATTCACAACGCGGGCTTCGAGGCCATGGTCGCCGATGAAAAAGGCCTGTTGCTGCTGTTTGAATTCAACAGCTTCGGCCACGACAACCAGGGGCTGCGCCTGCCCAGCGGCCCGCTGCTCCCGAACGACATTCTGCGCCCGGTGCCGCTGGCCCCGCTGCCCTTCCGCGTGACCGATATGGTGTACGAGGGCAAGAACCGCTACACGGCCATCAACTTCTTCTACAAGGGCGACGAGGATGCCGTGTACCGCCCCGCCGCCGGGGACGCCAACGCCAAGCTGGTGCAGGACGGCTCCGGCTACAAAAACTATTGCCGGCTAATCAGCTTGGAGTACAAAAAAGGCCAGCTGAGCTGGAAGCCCACCTTTGAGCTGCCCGCCGAGTACATGCCCTACAACCTGGAGGGCCTTGCGGCCTACCGCGGCGGCTACTTCCTGATCAACGACAAATACGGCCCCTCCAACCAATCGACGCTGCTCTACCTGCAGAAGCAATAGCCCCGGCCGCCACACGGAGGTGGCACAACCTCCCTGTCGGCGCCTCACGGACCTAAGCAGCCCCGGTCAAGCAACGGCCCCGCACCAACGTATTGGTGCGGGGCCGTTGCTTGACCGGGAAACGGAAGGCGGACGCTTACGGAATGGCCAGCCAGTCGAGCAGCAGCACTTGGTTCCAGTTGTTGGCGTCTACGCGTTTGATGTTGACCTGAAAGCTCGCGGTACCGATGCTTTTCACCGTGGCAGCGAAGGTATCCGTGGCCGTTTGGCCGTTTTGGGTGCGCACCGTCACCAGCACCTGCCCGGGCGCGGCCCCGAAGGCTGTGGGAAACGTCACCGTGTACACGGCGGGGGCGGAGCCGCAGCCCGGGCAGGAGCTCAGCGTGGCGGTGCCAGCCTGCCCGTTGGCCAGGCGGCTGAGCAGGCCGGAGGTGGCGGCGAGGTTGCCGCTGGCGTCGGCCAGCACGGGGCGGCTGCCGCTGCCGGCCAAGCCGTTGACGCGCAGGCCGCCGGCCAGCTCCGTGCCGCCCTCGGCCCAGAGCTTCACCTTGCGGTTGCTGCCGCTGGTGCCGGCCCCCACCACATCGAGGGCATCGGCAGTGAAGGTCTGGTACCCGATTTTGCCGGCGTTGACTTCTTTGCCGCCGACGCCGTAGCCCAGTTCCAGGGTGCTGGTGCTGCCCACCGCTACGTTGCCCGCGTTGTCGACGCGCAGCCCTTCGCTGCCGCCGTCGTTGGAAAGCCAGTTGTTGCTCAGCTGCACATTCTGGCTGGCCACGTGGCTGCCCAGGTTGTCGGCCGAGGACGGAATAACCACGCTGGCGCCCGCGCCCGTAACGCCCGAAATCGTGACGGTGGTGCTGCCGGCCGCCGTGGTGGCCGCCAACGTCTGGCTGTCCGAATCGGTGACGGAGCCGCCATCGGTTAGGCTGATGGTGCTGCCGGCTTTGCTGAGCTGTTGGTTATCGGAGTCCGTGACCGAACCGCTGCCGCCCCCGCCCAGGCTGATCTGCTGGCCGGTTTTGCTAAGCGTAACGGGCTGGTTGGGCGAGAGAAACTGCCAGCCCAGGGGGCCGCGCAGCCAAAAACCCGCCGAATCGGCCGCGGCCGGTGAACCGGTTTGGTACACCATCAGCCCCGGCTTGGGGTTGGCAATGGCCCGGCGCTGCGTGCGCGTCAGCCGCGGAATCAGCACGCCCTGGCTGGCCGACTGCACGTCCAGCGCCGCCGACGGGTCGGGGGTAGTGGTGCCGATGCCCACGTTGGTGACCCCGGCCGGCGTCCCCGGCGAAGGACCCGGAGCGCCCGGCCCCGACTGGGCGCGCACGGCAGCGGGCGCCAAGCTCAGCAGCCCCAGCAGCAAGGCTGCAGCAGGGCCGCGGTAAGTACAAGAACGAGTCAAACGCATTGCGAAGAAGTCGAAGGAAAAAGAAAAGAAACCACCCAGCCGGTGCCTATTCGATGACCAGGCGCAGGGCCTGCTCGCCGGCACGCAGCACGTACACCCCGGCGCCGAGGCCACCCAGCTCCAAGCTGGCCAGCCCGGCGGCGCTTAGGCGCTGGGTGCGCACGCAGCGGCCCAGGGCATCCAACACTGCCACCTCAGCCCCGGCCGGACCGCTCAGGCGGCAGTTGCCCCGGGCCGGGTTGGGCCACGCCTGCAGGCGTGGGGCGGCTTGGGCGGTGGCCGTTCCGGTGACGGTGGCCGGTCGCAACACCAATTCCAGTTGGCCAGGGACCGGAGCAGTGCTCAGCGCGTACACGGGCGCGGTGCTCAGGTTCTGCAGCACGCCCCGCACCCGGTCGCGCAGCAGCACAGCCGTGCCGGCCGGAAAGTCGCTTAGGTCGGCGGTGAGGCTGAGGGCGCCCGCGGAGGTTGCATTCACGCTCAGGGGCACCACTTGCTCGGGGCCGCCTGGCAGCAGGGCCGGCAAACCACTGATGCTCAGAAGCTCGGCCGCTCCGGGGGCCACCAAGGCCAGCGTCGGGCCGGCTTTGGGCAGCTTCCACGCGTCGAACTCCCGGTCGAAGGCCGCGGTGGCGCCGGCTTCACAGTACACGTGGGCTTCGTCGAGCGGGGTGGTGCTGCCGGCTGCGCGCAGGGTCAGGCGGGCAACGGGCCGGGCGGTGGCGGTGCGCTGAAACGCGGGCTGTGCCCCCCAGGTGGTGACGCGCTGGGCGTCGCGGAAGGTCAGGGAGCCGGCGCTGCCCGCCGTGGCCGTTCGCACGAAAAAGCCCTGCCCGGCCGGAATCAGCGGGGAATTGCCGGCCGGCACGCCGTTGACGTAGGCGCGGTATTGCCCGCTGTAGGCCCCGGTGCTCTGCACCACGTACAGGGCCGCTTCCAGCCCCGGGCGGTCGGCGGCCGTTACCAGGCTCCAGTCGAGCGGGGCCGGGTACGGATTGCCGAGCAGCTGCCAGCCGCTGTTGCTGCCGCTGCCCCGGCTCAGCCCGGTCAGGGACAGGGTGCCGGTGTTGAAGCTGCCTTTGAAGTCGACGCGCAGCCAGTTGGGCACGTTCAGGCTGAAGCCCTGCCCCGCGGGCAGGGTGCTGCTGGCCGCCGGTGAGCGGTAACCCGCCTCAAAGCTAGGGTCGGCGGGCCCGACGCGTGTCTCGTCGTAGGTAAAGAGCGTGGGGAATGGCACCGTCAGGCCGGGTTGCGCGGCCGTGTTGTAGGCCGGGTTGACCACTGGCGCGAAGCCCGGCTGAGCCAAAGCGGCCACCGTCAGAGCGGCTACCGGGGAGGCGTAGTGGCGGTACCCTTGACCGGCCGTGTTGTTGCCCGGGTCCAGGGCGCGTTGGAGCACGCCCCCATCGCCGCCTACCCTGCCGCCCAGCGCCGCCACCAGTGCCGTAGCGGTGGTGGTGGCATTGCTGAGCAGGGTAAGGGTGTGGCCGCTGGCAGCATCGGTGGCCAGTGTGCCGCTTTCGCAGCGCACCACGCGCTCCACGGCAGTGGCTTGGCTGAGCGCGACGCCGGCGGGGTTGGCAATGGTGAGGTTGCGCACGGTAGCGGGCAGGGCCGCGCCGGTTTGCTGCGCCGTCGTGCCCGCGTACACGTAGGTGGCGCCGGTGGCTAAACTTCGGTTGCCGCTCAGGCGGATGGCGCCCACGGCGCCGTTGGCCAGGCCCGCCGCGTCTTGCACGGCCAAGGTGGCATCGTCCTGTAGTTCAAAAGTGCCCGTGCCGGTAAGCGGGGCGTTCAGGCGCAGCTTGCCGCCGCTTTCCACGCGCACGGCGCCGTAAGCGTTGAGCGGGGCCGTCACGGTGGCGTCGCCGGTGCTCGTCACGGTCACGTTGCGGTAAGCCCCGCCCGGCACCGTACGCGTGGAGCTCACCACTAAGTCGCCGCCGCCTAGCACGTCGTTGCGGTGGCCCAGGTTCAGGCGCTGCGTGGTGGTGCTTACGGCCGCGCCGGTGTAGCCACCGGCGCACACCAGGTACACGCTGTCTTGCTGCACCAGCGGCGCCAGCTGCAGCACGTTGCTGACGCCTTCGAGCAGGTCGGGGCCCACCAGCCACTGGCTGCTAGCCAGGTCGTAGGCCCAGGTGCTGGTGGAGGTTTGGGCGCCGGAGCCGCTGGGGTCGCCGCCGGCGAAGAATACCCGGGCAACTTGCCCGCTCGTCAGGGCCCCGACAGCCAGGCGGCCGATGGTGCCGCCAGGATAGGCCGGCAGTGCGGTCCAGCTGATGGTAGTGGGCGTGGCCGCGTCGATGGTGCCCAACCAAGCTTGGCTGAGCGAACTGCTGGCCGACTGGCTGTAGCCCCCCACCACCACTAGCTTGTTGTCGACAACGCCCGCGCGCAGCCCCGCGGCGGCAGTGCCGCCAAAAGGCGTCCCCGTCGCCCAGGTATTGGTGCGGGGGTTGTATACCTGCACCGTCGTCACGTCGCTGCCGCCGTTGTATCCGCCAATCAGGTACAGCAGCGAGTCTTGGTACACGACGCTGGCGTAGTCGCCCACGGCCGTGGGCAGGTTGGCGCCCTGGGCCCACGTGTCGGTGGCCGGGTTGTAGATGTCGAGACGGTTGGTGGGCGAAAACGAGCCGCTGTAGCCGCCCGCCACGTACAGCTTGCCGCCCAGCCAGTTCGCTGCCACCTGCGTGCGCGCCAGCGGAATAGCGGCGCGGGTGGTCCAGCTGCTGGTGGCGGGCTCGTAACGCACTACGCTGGCTTCGTTGGCGAACGAGCTGTTGCCCCCACTCACGGCGTAGAGCACGGTAGGGTCGGGCGAGAACATGGCGGGTTTGTCGCTACCGGCCAGGCCGTGGGCCCAGCGTCCGGCGGGCAGATTTACCCCGGCCCGCCACTTGGCGCCCGAAGCGGTGGCCACACTGCCATATACTGCCGCCGTCCGGCTGAGTTGATTGTCGCCGGGGGTGGCGTCGCCGGCCAGCTGGGCCACCACGGTGGCCGTGACAGGCCCAGTGGCGGTTGGCGTCCACGCATCGAAGCTCAGGGTCGTGCTGGCGTTTGGGGCGAGGGCCGTCACGGTGCGCGTGGAGGCGTAGGCACCGATGGTCAGGGCAACGGGGAAGCTTTGCGCTTGCCCCCCTATGTTGGTGATGGTGGCCTGGGGAACGTAACTCCGGCCCACTACCAAGCCCCCCGGCAGCACCAGGCTGCTTACCACCACGTCGGCGTCAGGTTTGGTGCCCAGCGTGACGTCATCGAGGTAAAGCCCGTCGCCGTCGTTATTGGTATGACGAAACGCTACGTACACCTTCTGCCCGGCGTAGGCGCTCAACGAAATGGCGTAACGCGACCAGCTGGTGGCATTGCCGGGGTAGTTGACGCCCTCCTGCAGCCGCAGCAGCTCGGTGGTAAACGAGGCCGTAGCCGAGTCGGTAGTAGAGAGGCGGATGTTTAGTTCGTCGGGAGAATAGCCTTTGAAAGCCAGCCGCAACCAGAATGTCAGCGAGTCGCTAGCCGCCACGCGGAAGCGCGGCAGCACCAACCAATCTTCACCAGCCCCCGCGTTCTGGTAGCGGATAAACGCCGAGGCGCTGCCCGTTTTGGTTTGGGCCGTGCTGCGCACCCACGTTTGCGCGCCCGTGACATTGAGCTGCTGCCACCCGGCCGGCGGGAAAGTGCCGCCTTCGAAACCCTCTTTTAAATACCCGCTTCGCGGAATCTGCGCCAAACCCGAAGCGGCACATAACCACAACAGCATGAAGACCCACGGCCCCGGCCGTCGGCAAAGAGTAGACATGTACATAGGCAGCTGTCCCGGCCGTGATGGTGGCATCGGCCCAAGGCAGGTCAAAAGTATCAGTAAAGCCAACTATATGAATACCTTACTACATATTTTAATTACAACATGGCTGTTAATTGTACAACAAACATCTGCAAGGCCTCGTGGCTGATGGTACTGCCTTTCGGGACGTGGTTTGGCCTCGCCTGCGGCCTTGCAGGCTGGCTGCTTAATCCCGGTTCACCAGTAAAACATACTTCGCAGAGTTATTTTCAAGATCAGTTAGCTGCCTCAATAAAATTAGCCTGTAGCTCTTACAGGCACATTTTAAGAGTTTACTGCTCATTTTGTAAAGTCAGACCCTACCCGTTTATGTGAGTCGATAAAAATTCAAGAGCCGTAATCTTTGTCAGGCGGCAGCGGCCAACCCGCTGGAGCCGTAACGCCCTCATCCTCTCATCCCACTTGCTCATCCCAATCCCATGAACCGTCAACCCTCTTCCGCATTCGTCGGGGCCTCCTGGGCCGCTTTGCTCATCGGCATGCTGGCTTACATCGTCGGGCTCTGGAATGCCCAGATGGCCCTGAACGAAAAGGGCTATTACTTTGCCGTGCTCATGTACGGGCTATTCGCGGCCATTTCGGTGCAAAAGAGCGTGCGCGACCGGCTGGAAGGCATTCCCGTTACCAACCTGTACTACGCCATCAGCTGGTTTTCCACGGTGCTGTGCGTGGTGCTGCTGGTGGTGGGCCTATGGAATGCCACGCTCACGCTCAGCGAAAAGGGCTTCTACGCCATGTCCTTCGCCCTGAGTTTGTTTGCTGCCATTGCCGTGCAGAAAAACACCCGCGACAACCAGCAGCCCGCCACCGAGCAGCCCCAGCGCGCGGCCGAACGCCCGCGGGTGGAGCAGGAAGCGTAGCCGGGTGCCTGGGAGGCGTCTTGCAGCCAGCCAACCCCCTATTGGGTTATGCCCGTTGCCCCCTAATTACTGCCGCTGCTAGCCATGCCCAGCCTAACGCCCGTCCGTAGCCAGGGCGTTTTCCTGCGAAGCCCCCATTACCCAAGACGCGGACGGTTACTCCAACGCGCAGACCCAACCACACGGCTGGGCGGGCAAGTGCGGGCAAAGTTTTCCTGTACAATACCGAAGTCTACCCCTAGCTACGGGAATGGGTTAGCGTGAACGTGCCGCACAGTCGGCTTGCCGCGGGTAGCTTCCCCCAAGGCTACCCGCACCGCAACCGCATCGTCCGGTGTCCCGCTTGCCCAACTGCCCCCGGAACGGGTGTACAAGCCGGTGCTCGTGCCCTTCCGCCGAAAGCCCCGCATCGGCGCTACCGCTCCGCAACCGTCGGCTGGGTGGACTACATCGATGGCACGCGGCCGCGCACGGAAGCGGCCCGGCTACAGGTTGCAGTGGCAGACTGGTCCGTGAGCATTCCGGCTTTCCTATACCAGAATCGGTACAACAGTTCGGCGGCGTTTCAGGCCTAGCAAGTCGGCACCACTTACCGTGGTGTAGTGCAACGGCGAAGGGCCCGGCGGCTACGTCCGGGTCTGGGTGCTGAAACCGACTGGTCCCGTACAGCGGTGGACGCAGGTTTCTGATGACCCAAGCCGGCCAGTAACAACCAGGCCCGCTACTGATGAGCAGTAGCGGGCCTGGTGCGTTTGGCGCTTCCGGGGGCAGGGCTTGCTTACAGCTCGTCTTGAAGCACGGCCACGGCCTCGCGCAGGGTCAGGTCCTTGCGCAGCGGGGCGATGAAGCGCTGGGCACGGCTGGTTTGCACGCTGTCGGCCGAAGGGGCCGCGGCGGCCAGGGGCGTCACGTTCAGGGCCGCGGTTTGCTGCTGAATGGCCTTGAACTTCTCGTTCAGGGCGCGGGCTTCCTTCTGCTCGGCGCGGTAGCTGGCCAGGTTCAAGGACTCGCGGGTTTCCTGGCGGCGCTTGGCCATGCCCTGCACGGCGTCGGTGAGCAGGCCGAAGGAGGGGTTGGCAGCTACGCGGGCGGCGCTGGCGGCCTTGAGCTTGGCCACGGGCGGGGCGGCGGCCCAGGGCTGGAACTTAGCCGGCGTGATTTCGTCCCAGGGCAGTGGGTAATCGGTATCCTGCTCGCCGTCGGCCAGGGAGCTGTAGGCATCCGGCACCATGATGTCGGGCGTGACGCCCTTGAACTGCGGGCTGGACCCCGTCACGCGGTAGTACTTCTGAATGGTCATTTTCAGCGAGCCGAAGGGCTTGTAGGCCGCCACTTCGGGGTTCATCATGTCGTCGAGCTCGAACACGCGCTGCACCGTGGCCTTGCCGTAGGTGGTGTTGCCCATGATGACGCCGCGCTGGTAATCCTGAATGGCGCCGGCCAGAATTTCGGACGCCGAGGCGCTGTAGCGGTTGACCAGCACCACCAACGGCCCCTCGTACTGGGTTTTGCTGTCGGGGTCGCTGACCAGCTCGGCGGCGCGCTGCCGGCTTTTCACCTGCACCATCGGGCCCTCGGGCACGAAGAGGCCCGCCATTTCGGCCGCGTCGTAGAGCGAGCCGCCGCCGTTGAAGCGCAAGTCGAGCACCACGCCTTGCACGTTCTGGGCCTTGAGCTTTTCCAACTCCTGGCGCACGTCCTGGGCCGAGCTGCGGCCGCCGTTGCGGTTGAAATCGGCGTAGAAGCTGGGCAGCAGAATGTAGCCGATTTTCTTGCCGCCCTCGTTGATGACGGCCGACTGCGCGTAAGTTTCCTCGATGACCACGATGTCGCGGATGATCGGAATGACTTTGACGCTGCCGTCGGGCTTTTTCACCGTCAGGCGCACTTCCGTGCCCTTTTTGCCCCGGATCAGTTGTACCACCTTATCCAGGCGCATGCCCTCCACGGCCACCGGCTCGGCGGCGCCCTGGGCCACGCGCTGCACCACGTCGCCGGCTTTCAGCTCGCCCTGCCGGTGCGAGGCTGAGCCTGGCACAATGTAAGTGACGACAATCTGGCCGTCCTTCTCCCCCATCTGGGCGCCGGTGCCTTCGAGGCGGCCGGTCACGGCCAGGTCGAAGTCGGTTTTCTTTTTGGGCGCGAAATACTCCGAGTGCGGGTCGAAGGTGTTGGCAATGGTGTTGGCAAACTCGGCCAGGCGGTCGGCCTCGTCGGTTTGCATCAGGTCGTTGAAATACTCGTCGTAGTACTTGAGCACTTGCTTTCGGGCGTCGGCCTCCAGCTGGGCGGTGGTGCGCACCGGGGCCGACATGGTGGCCTCGGAGGGCTTGGCGCCGGCGGCGGCCAGGGCCTTGGTCTGCTGCCGCTCCTGCTCGTCCAGCAGCTCGGCCAGGCGCGTTAGCGTCTGGTACTTGAGCAGGCGGCGCCAGGCCTCGCGGCGGGCGGCCTCGTCGGCGGGGTAAGCGAGCTTGTCGACGTCGGTTTCGATGGTTTCCTGCGCGGTGAAATCGAAGGGCTTGCCGAGCAGCTCGCGGTAAATGGCCTGGGCCTCGCGCTGGCGCTGGTTGATGAGCTTGGTGCTCAGGTCCAGAAACTCCGTTTTGCCTTGCTTCACCTCGTTGTCGATGCCGGTTTCGTAACGCTGCAGCTGCTTGATGTCGCTCTGCAGCAGAAACCGCTTGCCCGCATCCAGCCGCTTGAGGTAGAGCGCGTACACGCGACGCGAGAAGGCGTCGTCGAGCTGCTCGGGCTGCACGTGGGCCACCGTCATGCCCTGGGCCACGGTGCCGAGCAGCACTTGCTTTTTCTGCAGCGGCACGCCGTCGGCCGGGGCCGCCGCGTGCGGGGTAAAGGAACTGGGAATGGCCAGCAAAAAGCCCGGCAGCAGCACCGAGAAGAAACCGAGGGAAGAGCGAAAAGGCGCCATACGGTGGGCAGGAAAAGCAGAAACGAGGATACGAGCGGAAAACGGAGGGCCGCAATAGTGGGCCGGCCACCCGTCTTCGGGTTGGGCCACAGGGGCGCAACGTAGCTCCAAGATAAGCTACTTCATGTAGACACGCGTTGCCGGGGCGGGTTGCACCCCTCGCATGATGATGTGAGGCCGGCGCAAAGGGTTTCCAGAGGCTGGTGCGCTTCATGGGTTGGCAAGCCTGCCCCGCCTACCGTTCTTTCCCATGATTCTGCTCCAAGGCATGCTGGCCGCGCCTTTTATCTTCCCCTTGCTGGTGGCCGTGGCGTATCTGCCGCAGCTGCGGTTCCATTTCGTGAGGCGTTGGCTCAACGTCTATTTCCGGCGCCGCGTATGGCCCGTGGTACCGGCCCGGTGGCCGACGCGTACGAGCCTGCTGGCCGGCGCGCTGCTGTGCGCTTTTTTGGTGTACCTCCTCTCTACCGTAAAGCTGCTCAACTAGTCCTCCGCCCATGGAAACCTACGTGCTCGGCGACATTCACGGCGCGGCCCGCGCCCTGGCGCAGGTGCTGGAGCGCAGCGACTTCCGCCCCGGCATCGACCGGCTCATTCAGCTTGGCGACGTGTCGGACGGCTGGCCCGAAACTCCTCGCTGCGTGGAAATGCTGCTGGCCATTCCGAATAGCATCTGGCTGGTTGGCAACCACGACTGGTGGACGGCCGCGTGGCTGGCCACCAAGCCCGCCGCCGACCAAGTCAGCCCGAGCTGGCTGAGCCAGGGCGGCCGCGCCACCTACGACGCCTACCGCACCGGCCCGCCTGAGCGCCTCTACCGGCACTTCAACGAGTTTTTCGGCAAGCAGGAAACGTACCACGAGGACGAGCTGGGCAACCTGTACGTGCACGCCGGCTACGCCCCCGCCCTGCCAATTGACGAGCAGGATCCGTTCGACCTGTTCTGGACGCGCGAGCTGTGGCAACAGCACCAACGGGCCGCCGCCTACCACGAATGCTTTATCGGCCACACGCCCACCTGGCCCGGCCACCCCGCGCCCGAGCAGCGTCAAAACGTGTGGAATGTGGACCAGGGCGCCGGCTTCGGCGGGCGGCTGACCCTGCTCAACGTGCGCACCAAAGCCTACGTGCAGAGCGACCCGGTGCCCGAGCTGTACCCGGGCGTGCAGGGCCGCTAAGAGGCAGGGCGCATTTTCTCTCTTTGCCGGCTGCCTATTCCACACATGCCCGCCATCAACAAGCCCCTGCGTGCGCAGCCAAGCGCCCCGGCCGGCGTGGGCAACTTCAACCCATCGGCGACGGTACTCGCACGGCCCGTCGATCCGTCCGCCCCGGCGGTAAGATAACCCAGGCGGCAGCGGCTACTGAAAGTCGCGCGCGGGCAGTAGCTTCGGGGCTTTCCCCGCCCCGCGCCATGACCATCGAAGACCTGCAAACGCTTTGCCGCCAGCTGCCCGGCGTCACCGAAGACATCAAGTGGGACCACCACCTGTGCTTCAACGTGGGCGGCAAGATGTTTCTTATCACCTCGCCCGATGAGGTGCCGCCCACGGCCTCGTTCAAGGCCACGCCCGCGCAGTTCACGGAGTTGCTGGAGCAGCCCGGCTTTGCGCCCGCCTCGCACCTGGCCCGCTACCACTGGCTGCACCTCGACGACATCGGCCGCCTGAGCCCGCAGCGCTGGCAACAGCTCATCCGCGAATCGTACCGCCTGGTGGTGGAAAAGCTGCCCCTGAAGCTGCGCAAGCAACTGGCGGCGGACGGGGCGCCCATTCAGTAGACGCTGCGCTCCAAACGTGCCCAATATCCGGGCTAGCACGGGTACAGTTCCCGGGCTGGCACGAATACCCCCGCGTTGACCTGGCTGGTACCTTGCGCCCGGTTGGGCCCGGCCTCGGCCGGGCTTTTTGTCCACCGGTTAGCGTTAGTACAGATGTCTACCTACTCAGCCTATTTTGCTAATTTCTTTACGACGCTGCCCGTCTCCCGCGTCCGCTTTCATGCGCTAGGCACCGCCGTGCTCACGGCCCTTGGGGCCGCCGAGCTACCGGCTGCGTTTGACCCTCACCTCGCGGAATTGCAAGCCGCCCTCAACGCCTTTGACGTTGACCTAGCCGAAGCCGGCCCCGCGCCGGCGGGCAACTCCGCGGCCTACCGCGCCGCCCGCCGGGATTGGCTCACGTTCGTCGACGACACGATGAAGGATTACGTGACGCCGCACCTGCGCAAGCAGCCGGCGTACGCCGATTTCATGCGTCACCGCAAGAGTCGCCTGGCCCAGCTCGACCACGCCAGCCTGCTGCGGCAGTCCAAGCAGCTGCTGGCCCTCTACGACGTTCACCACGCGGCGCTGCAGTACCCGGCATTGCCCGCCGACGCCCGTGCCGTGTTCCAGCAGCTGACCCAAGCCGACAACGCGCGTACCATCACCGAAGCTATTCTCGACGCGGCCCGCGTGTCGGCGGCGGGCGACTGGCAGCGGCTGGCCCGCGCCCTGCGCCGCGTGAAGGCCCAGCTCGAGCTGCACTTCGACGAGCCGGCCGCCGTGTACCGCTTTTTCGATTTCGCGCCGGGCCGCAACTACAGCCTCCCCGCGGGCCAGCCCCTGGCCGACGCTACGGCCGCCTAGGCAGTATGTCGGGGTATCCTCCTAGGACAACGGCCCGCGGGTATTCGCGGGCCGTTGTTGCGTTTCGCGAAGCTTGCGCGTCTGCTCACACTGCGGAGCCACCAAGTGCTGAAGGCGTTTGCAGCATTGGGCAAGAGGTCATCGAGCCGAATGAGGCGCTGGCAGGGTCGCGCCAGAATGCCGCGGCGAGCAATTGGCACCTGGGATTGCGGATATTCGGTGCGTATGGCAGCCCGGTTCCAACCCCAAAGATGCCCAACGCATCAAAGACTTTGGTTGCTAGCATCCCTTATTATGAAGCATCAATGGTTTCTTATCGGCGCGGGCCTGCTGCTCGGCGCGGCTGGCTGCGTCGAAAACGATGCGGACCTGGGCACTTGCCCGGGCAACTGCACCGTCGTGCGGGGCCGGCTGGTCACGGCGGGCGGCACCGAGGCCCTGGCGGGTATTCCGCTGACGGCGCAGTGGGTCGGCGGCCGCTACTACGTGCGGCAAAAAGCCGCCGCCACTACCGACGGCAACGGCAACTTTGAGCTCAGCTTCCTGCTCCGCGACGATGAGCTGGCCGCCGGTTATTTTCAGCTCCAATACGCCGTCAAAGCCGACGACTACTACCAACTCGACGACAGCCGAATCAGCTTGCCCGATTTGGTGCGCGACACCGCCGTGACCATCGGCAATTACCTGGTGCCGCGCAAAGCCTTTGTGGAGCTGGCCATTACCAACCGCCAGGCCATCGGCCCGAACGACTCGTACTGGAGCAATTTTGCCTCGCTCTACGGTTCGCACACCGTTATCGGCCCCTACGGCGGCGGCCCCGCTATCGGGTGGGCCTCGGAATTGCTCGACGCGGCCGTGCCCGTGCCCGGCGACCAGCCCATTGTGGTCAACCACGTCCGAAACCGCAACGGCATCCGCACCACTTCCGCCGATACGCTCTACATTCCTCACGGCACGCGGCGGCGCTACACGGTGACGTTCTAGGCTGTCCTCGGGGCCGAACGGCACCCCACGTGCCCCAGCCCGCAGGCGAGCCGCCAGCGCCGGCGTCGTACCGCCGAGCGGCTGCCCTGGCGGCTCGCCGTGCTCTTTCCCCCCCGAAGCGGGAAGTGCGTAAGTTGGCGGCTCCACTCCTACCGCGCATTCCCTTATGACTTCCCCCACTTCCACCGCCGAAGCCGACGTGCTCATCATCGGGGCCGGGCTGGCCGGGCTGGTGGCCGCCTGCGAGCTGACCGAAGCCGGCCGCCGCGTGCTGCTGCTCGACCAGGAACCCGAGCAAAACCTCGGCGGGCAGGCCTTCTGGTCGTTTGGCGGCCTGCTGCTGGTCGATTCGCCCGAGCAGCGCCGCCTCGGCATCCGCGACTCCTACGAGCTGGCTTGGCAGGATTGGCTGGGCACCGCCGGCTTCGACCGCGAAGAGGACCACTGGCCCCGCCGCTGGGCCGAGGCCTACGTGCAGTTTGCGGCCGGCGAAAAGCGCAGCTGGCTGCGGCAGCGCGGCATCAGCTTCTTTCCGGTGGTGGGCTGGGCCGAGCGCGGCGGCTACGGCGCCCAGGGCCCCGGCAATTCCGTGCCGCGCTTCCACGTGACCTGGGGTACCGGCCCGGCCGTGGTGGCGCCCTTCGCCGAGCGCGCGCGCGAGGCCGCCCGGCGCGGCCTGCTCACCTTCAAGTTTCGACACCGCGTAAGCGAGCTGCTGGTGCAGGGCGGGGCGGTGGTGGGCGCCAGCGGCGAAGTGCTGGCCCCGAGCCAGGCCGAGCGCGGACAGCCCTCCTCGCGCGAGGCCGTGGGCAGCTTCACGTTCCGGGCGCAGGCGGTCATCGTCACGGCCGGGGGCATCGGGGCCAACCACGACCTGGTGCGCCAGAACTGGCCCGCCCGCCTCGGCGAGCCGCCACGTCACTTGCTCTCGGGCGTGCCCGCACACGTCGACGGACGCATGCTCGGCATCACGGCCCGGGCCGGCGGCCGCATCATCAACCCCGACCGCATGTGGCACTACACCGAGGGCATTGAGAACTGGGCCCCGATCTGGCCACAGCACGGCATCCGCATTCTGCCCGGGCCTTCGTCGCTCTGGCTGGACGCGCGGGGCCGGCGCCTGCCCGGGCCGCTGTACCCCGGCTTCGACACCCTGGGTACCCTGCAGCACCTGCGGCAGACCGGCCACGACTATTCCTGGTTTGTCCTCACCCGCAAGATCATCCGCAAGGAATTTGCGCTGTCGGGCTCGGAGCAAAACCCCGACCTGACCAACAAAAGCGTGCTGCAAACCTTCGGGCGGGTGCGCGGCGGCGTGCCCGGACCGGTGGCCCCGTTTATGCAGCACGGCGCCGACTTCGTGGTGCGCGACACCTTGCCCGAATTGGTCGAGGGCATGAACGCGCTGGTGGGCGGCGAGCCGCTGATTGAGCTGGCCGCGCTGGAGCGGGAAATCCGGGCCCGCGACTCGCAGCTGACCAACGCCTTCGGCAAGGACGGACAGATTACCGCTATCCGCGGGGCCCGGGCCTACCTCGGCGACCGGCTCATTCGCACGGCCCCGCCCCACCGCCTGCTCGACCCCGGGGCGGGCCCGCTCATCGCCGTGCGCCTGCACATTCTGACGCGCAAAACCCTCGGCGGCCTGCAAACCGACCTGAGCAGCCGCGTGCTCGGCCCCGACGGGCAGCCGGTACCGGGTCTCTACGCCGCGGGCGAGGTGGCGGGCTTCGGCGGGGGCGGCATGCACGGCTACCGGGCGCTGGAGGGCACGTTTCTGGGCGGCTGCATCTTCTCGGGCCGGGCGGCGGGGCGGGCCGCCGCCGGAGCGGTGACCTAACGCTGCATAAATCACCTACTTCATGAGCCCCGACATACAAACCCTCATTAGCTACAGTGAACATCAGGACCTTCTGACGGCTTTGGCGCACGGACAAACCCAGCAGGCCCTTGCGCTGATTGAGGCCCGATTGCCCGCGGCCGCGCTTACTGGCTTGGGGCGGTTATGGTCCCGCGTAAAGCCCGGAAAGACGCCCGTTGCACCGCTTTTCCTACGGGTGTTGCGCGAAGGGTTGGTGGGCAATGCTATTCCGGAGCTGGCGTTGCCGCTCCAAGCTGAATACACCGCCGATGTGGCAGAGCTCGGCCGGGCAATCCGGGTGCTGGAATATAGCAATGCCGCGCCATCGGTGCTTGCCCCGCTGGCCGCTGCCCTGCGCGACTGGCTGAAGGCCGGCGCAGCCCACATCCAACGCAATGCCGGTGACTACCCGCGCAACGGCATCAACGGCAAAATCTGGATGGACGGGGCGGTTTTGCAGGCCTGGGCCGGCGAATTGGGCCGGTATTACGCGCGGCAGCACGATGCTGCGAACGAGCACCGTGCCTGGCATGCCTGCGGCCAACTAACCATGGCCATCATGGCGCACTACCACCACATGGTCGGGCCGGTGATGATCAGCATGGGCCAGGTGCTGGAAAAGCTGAACCGCCCCGCCGAGGCCGCCGCCCACTACCGGGCGGTGGTGGCCGATTTTACGGTCTTGCTGGATGATCTAGAAGAGGTAACCCAAGCCGCCGGCGCCGCCGCTCCGGACGAATTTGCCACCGATTATTTAGCCCTGACTTCTCTGCGGGACGCCTACGCGGGGCTGCAGCGGACCGAAGCAGGTGATGAGGCTTCGCTGCGAGCCTTGCGCAGCCGGCTGGACCAAGCCCTGGCGCACTGGCCCCAGGAAACGGGCGGATTCCAGGCATGAGCTTGCCGCGGCTTTGTGGCCGGGATGCTCAAACATTTGCTGGCCCTGTCGCTTAGGTAGCTGCCGTCCTTTCCAGGATAATCGGCTTTCTTCCGTCCTGCGCCTGTTCAAGATGCCCCGTTTCGCTTTCTGCTGCCTGCTGCTGCTTGTGTGCCTGGCACCCGCCCGCGCCCAGCGCCTGCAGCCGGGCTTCGACAGAGCCGAGTACCTGGAGCTGCTGCGCCTGCACGCGCGCCTGGCCGACGACAGCTCGTTTTACGCCGGCATTGCCCCGCCGCAGCAGTTTCGGCGGGTTTACCGCTCCCCCGTCGTGGGGCTCGACAACCGCTGGGAGCTGTGGCACAACGGCCGCGGGGTGGCCGTGGTCAGCATCCGCGGCACCACCATCAAGGCGGAAAGCTGGCTGGCTAATTTCTACGCAGCCATGCTGCCGGCCCGGGGCGAGTTGCGCCTGAGCAGCACCCAAACCTTCCGCTACGCCCTGGCCGACAACCCGCGGGCGGCCGTGCACGCCGGCTGGCTCGTGGGCACCGCTGCCCTGGCCCCCGACATCCTCGCCCGCCTCGACTCCTGCTACCGCCGCGGCACCCGCGACGTGCTGCTCATGGGTCATAGCCAGGGCGGCGCCATTGCCTTTTTGCTCACGGCCCACCTGCGGCAGCTGCAGCGCCAAGGCCAGCTCCCCGCCGACCTGCGCCTGAAAACCTACTGCAGCGCCGCGCCCAAGCCCGGCAACCAGTATTTCGCCTACGAATACGAAGCCGGCAGCCACACGCCGCAGGGCAGTTGGAGCGTCAACGTGGTCAATGCTGCCGACTGGGTGCCCGAAACCCCGGTTTCCATCCAGACGCTGCGGGACTTCAACCAAACCACCCCCTTTGTGGGGGCGCGCAAGCTGCTGCGCGGGCAGCCGCTGGGCAAACGCCTGGCCCTGGGCTACGCCTTCGGCCGCCTCGATAAGCCCACGCGCAAAGCCCAGCGCGTGTACCAGCGCTACCTAGGCACGCTGCTAGCCGGCCAGGTGCGCAAGTACCTGCCGGAATACCAGCCCGGCCCGTACTTTCCCAGCAACAACTACGCCCGCATCGGCCCCACCGTGGTGCTGCTGCCCGACGCGGCGTATTACCAGCGCCACCCCGATACCCCGGACAAGGTGTTTACCCACCACTTGTTCCAGCCCTACCAGTACTTGGCCGAGCGGCTGCCGTAACCGGAGGCTGCTGCACCGCCCGCTACATCAGCACCGGGGCCACGGCGGGTACAGGCAGCGTCACCACCAGCTCGGTGAAGACGCCGGGCTCGGTGTGCAGCGTGAGCGTGCCGCCGAGGCTGCGCACGATGTCGCGGCTCAGGGCCAAGCCCAGGCCCGGGCCTTCGTCGGCGGGCTTGGTGCTGAAAAACCGCTCGAACACGAGCGGCTGCGCCTCGGCCGGAATGCCCAAGCCGTTGTCGCGCACCACGATGCGCACCTGCTGCGGCCCCGTACGCTCCGTCGTCAGCACCACTTGCGGCACGTACTCCGCGGCGTCGTCGGCCGCCGCATTGATGTGCTGACGACGCTCCTGCACGGCGTAAAACGCGTTGGCAAACAGGCTGATGAGCACGCGCCCCAGGTCGTGGCGCACCACGTCTACGGTGCCTACGGCCGGATCAAGGCGGGGCAGCAGGGCGGCGTGGAAGTTGCGCTGCTTGGCGCGCATGTCGTGGTACGTCAGGCGCAGGTAATCCTCGGCCAGGGCGTTGAGGTCGGTGGGCTGCTTGGCGGCGGGCTGCGAGCCGCCGTACTCCAGCATGCCGCGCACGATGCCGCCCGCCCGCTGGCTGTGCTGGTTGATTTTGGCCTGGTGCCGGGCCAGGGTCAGCAGCATTTCGTCTAGCAGTTCGAGGTCGGCGGGCTGCAGCTCCGGGCCTTTCACCAACTCCTGCCGCAATTCCTGGCACAGCTGCTCGCTCACGCCGGCGAGGTTGCGGATGGCCTGCGCGGGCTGCTGAATCTCGTGGGCCACGCCCGCCATCAGCTCGCCCAACGACGCCATTTTTTCGCGCAGCACCAGCTGTTGCTGGGCCGTGCGCAGTTCCTGCAGCATTTCGGCCAGCCGGTCGCGCTGGTTGGTCAGCTCCTGGCTCTGGTGCGTAACCTGGGCATTGAGGCGCTGCAGCTCGGCATTGGCCAAGCGCTGCCGGCGGTTGTAGTAGCCCAAACCGAGCACCAGCAACGCCAGCGCGCCCAATCCGCCCCACAGCGCGTAGCTGCGCAGGCGGGCGGCGTACTCGGCCCGCTCGTCCTCCAGCTGCTGCAGGCGCTGCTGCTCGGCAAAGCCGATGGCGTCGAGCTGCTTGATGCGCTGCGGGTTGTAGAGGCTGTCCTCGGCCGTCTGCTGAATCAGGAAGTATTTCAGCGTGCTGTCGCGCTGCTGCCGGGCCCCAAACGCGTCGGCCAGCAGGCGACTAGTGCGCACCACGCCCACCACGTAGGGCAGCGTCTGGCCGGTTTGCAGGGCGCGGCGGGCATAGAAGATGCAGGAGTCGGTCTGGCCCCGGTCGCGGTACAGCTCGGCTAGGTATTGGTAGGCCCGGCAGGCACTGCGCTGGTCGTTTTCGGGCCGGGCTGCCTGCACGCTGCGGCGGTAATAATCGATGGCGGCACTGGTGCGCCCTTGCGCCACGGCCAGCAGCCCCAGTTCGCGCAGCACGTAGGGCATAGGGTTGCCCCAAGGGCTTTTGTGGAGGTTACGCGAGTTGTTGGTCAGCTCGTAGGCCTGATTGAGGAAGTAAGTGGCGGAGTCCAGCTGCCCCCGGCCTACGTAGGTGGAGCCCAGATTGGTGAGCACGCTCACCACGCGCGAGTCGTCGGATTCGCTGATGCCCTCGTACAGGCGCTTGGCGCGGTAGTAGTAAGCCAACGCCGGCCGGTAATCGTCGAGGGCTTGGTAGAGCAAGCCGGTTTGGTTGAGGGTACGGGCCGCCCCCGCCGCGTCGTGGGCCGCCTGGTGAAGCGCCAGGGCCCGCAGGTCGGTGCGCAGGGCCTGGGGCAGGTTGCCGCGCTCGGCCTGCAGCAGCGCCAGCCGCGAAAGGCTGCGCCCTTCGCCCTTGGTGTACCCGATGCGGCGCGAGAGGGCCAGCCCCTCGCGGGCGTAGTACTGCACCGAATCAAAGCGCGAGTAGCGGAAGGTGGCGCTCAGGTCGGCCAGCAGCAGCGCGCGGGTGGTATCGGCCGTGGCGCGGGCCAAGGCCCGCCGCAGCACTGCCGTTTGCGGGCTTTGGGCGCGCCCAGGCACGCTCAGCCCGAGCACCAACAGCAACCCGGACAACAACGCGCGGCATGACTTCATGCGTGAAAATTAGCTAATACCAAGCATTCCGTGCGCCTCCCGCCCAGACGCGGGGCGCAGCCGGCCGGCCGCGCCGTTTCTTCGTGCGTTGTCCGGCCGCCCAGCCGGCTCTAGCCGTAAGCAGGCAACGCCTAGCGCCGGTGCGCCGGGCCCACCGCCCGGCCGCCCCGCGCCGCCCGGTTTATTTCCCGCTTTTCGCCATGCGCCTCTTCGTTTATTCCGCCCTCACCGACTCCGCCCGTTCCTACTTGCGCCGGCAGCTGCCGCCGGGCTTCGCGGTTGTTTTTCGCACCGAACAGCCGGCACCCGAGCACCTGGCCGCTTTTCAGGCGGCCGAGCTGCTGCTGGGCAACCCACCGCCGGCCTGGCTAAGTGAGCACCAGCCGCCCGGCCTGCGGTTCTGGCAAATCGATTCGGCGGGCTTCGACCAGTACGCGGGCCTTGTGCTGCCGTGCCCGGTGGCCAACGTCGGCGACTATTTTGCCTGGCCCTGCGCCGAAACCATCGTGGCCGGCATCCTGGCCCAGTACCGCCACCTCGACGAGCTGGCCGTGTTGCAGAGCCGCCAGGAATGGGTAGGCCCTCCTATCCGCAAGCGGCTGCGGCTGCTGCGCGGGCAGCGCGTTATCATCCTCGGCGCCGGCGCCATCGGCCTGGCCGTGCAGGAGCAGCTCCGCGGCTTCCGCTGCCAGGTGCGTCTATTGGCCCGCACCGACGCCCGCGCCCAGTTGCATTCCAAAGACCAGCTGCGCGCCGCCCTGCCCGATACGGACTTGGTCATCAACTGCCTGCCCGGCAGCGCCCGCGGCTTCTTTTCGGCCGACCTCATCGAGGCCATGCGCCCCGGCAGCGTGTACGCCAGCGTGGGCCGCGGCACCACCACCGACGAGCCCGCCCTCATCCGCGCCCTGCAGGCCGGCCACCTCGGCGGCGCCGTACTCGACGTGACGGCCCAGGAGCCGCTGCCGCCCGGGCATCCGCTCTGGACCATGCCCCGGGTGCTGCTCACCCAGCACAGCGCCGGCGGCCAGCCCCGCGAAGACGAAGGCAAAATCGACATCTTCCTCGGCAACCTCGAGCGGGTGCGCCGCGGCGAGGCGCCCGAGAACCTAGTGGAGCTGCGGCGGGGGTATTAGCAAACCGCCCTTCACCAAAAACAACCGAGCCCGGCTAAAGTGGCCGGGCTCGGTACGTTAAGGCGGGTGCTGAAGCTTAGGCCTCCTTGCTGGTTGCCTGCGTGATGGCCTCTACCATGGCCTCCGAAATGCCGGTGGTGCTGAAGCCGCCGTCGTGCATCAGGTTTTGCATGGTCACGTAGCGCGTCAGGTCCGAGAACAAGCTTACGCAGTAGTCGGCGCAGGCTTCAGCCGGGGCGTTGCCCAGCGGCGAAAGGCGGTCGGCGTACTCGTAGAAGGCGTCGAAGCCGCTGATGCCGGTGCCGGCCGTGGTTTTGGTCGGCGACTGCGACACGGTGTTAACGCGCACCTTCTTCTGGGTGCCCAGGCGCTGCCCGTAGCTGCGGGCAATGCTTTCGAGCACGGCCTTGGCCTGCGACATGTCGGTGTAGTCGAGGAAGGCGCGCTGGGCGGCGATGTACGAGAGGGCCACCACCGAGCCCCACTCGGCCAGCGCATCCTGCTTCTCGGCCACGTGCAGCATCTTGTGGAACGAGAGAGCCGAGATGTCCAGCGTCTTCTGAAACCAGTCGTAGTTCAGCTCGCCGTAGTGCTTGCCCTTGCGGATGTTCGGGCTCATGCCGATGCTGTGCAGCACGAAGTCAATCTTGCCGCCGAGTTGCTCCACTGCGCCGCTGAACACTTTCTCCAAGTCCTCCACCACCGTGGCGTCGGCCGGAATGATGGGCGCGCCGCATTCTTCGGCCAGCTTGTTGATTTCGCCCATGCGCATGGCCAGCGGCGCGTTGCTGAGCACGAACGTGGCGCCTTCTTCGTGGCAGCGTTGCGCCACTTTCCAGGCAATGGATTGTTCGTTGAGCGCGCCGAAGATGATGCCGCGCTTGCCGGCGAGAAGGTTGTTGGCCATAAAAAGCGAGTTGAGTCGAAGTCTGGGAAAAGGAACGGGCAAAAATAGGGGTTCGGCCCGAAGTGCAGCCGAAATTAACAGAACGTCGTTCCGAGCTGGGCGAGGAATCTCGCGTGCTGATGTCCGATAGTAAAATCACCGTCAAACGAAGACATTACCTGTGGACGTCAGCACGCGAGATTCCTCGACCAGCTCGGAACGACGTAATTATTTTTTCCCCGACCGCCCTAACTACGCCGCCACCAAGTCGCTTTCCCCGCGCAGCGCCAGCAGCTCCCGGGCACTTTGCACGGCGTTTTCGCTCACGCGGGCGCCCGAAATCATCTGGGCAATTTCGCGGATGCGTTCCTCCTCCGAGAGGCGGCGGATGCGGCTCACGGTGCGGTCGGCGCGGTCTTCTTTGTACACGTAGAAGTGCGCGTCGCCGGCGGCGGCCATCTGCGGCAGGTGCGAAATGGCTACCAACTGGTGCTTTTTGGCCATTTGCTGCATCATGCGGCCCACCTTCACCGCAATTTCCCCGCTGATGCCCGTGTCGATTTCGTCGAAAACGATGGTGGGCAGGGCGGTTTTGTCGGCCAGCAGGTACTTCACGCACAGCATCAGGCGCGAGAATTCCCCGCCCGAGGCGGCCTTGCTCAGCGTCTGCGGCTGGGCGCCCTTGTTGGCCGTGAAGAGCAGGCTGATGACGTCGGTGCCGGAGGCGGAGGGCTGACCGGTGCTGTGCTGCACCAGCAGGCGGGCGTTGGGCATGCCCAGGTCGAACAGCAGATTGGCCAGCTCCTTCTCAAACTGCGGGAAGGCCTTGCGGCGCTGCTCCGAGAGGTGGGCGGCGCGCTTGTTCACGGTGGCCAGGGCCCCGTCGGCGTCGCGGCGCAGGCGGCTGATTTCCTTGTCAAGGTTGAGCACCGAGCCCACTTTCTGGCGCAGGTCCTCGCGCACCAGCAGCAGGGCCGGCAGGTCGCGTACCTGGTGCTTGCGCTGCAGGTTGTAGAGCACCGTCAGGCGCTGCTGCAGCTCGTCAAGGCGCAGCGGCTCGGCCTCGGTGCGCTGCTGGGCCTGCTCGGCCTCGTCGGCCACGTCGCGCAGCTCGATCAGGCAGCTGTCGACGCGCTCCTTGAGCTGCCGGGCGCCTTCCGAGTAAGCGGCAATCTGCCCGAGCACGATGCTGGTTTCCTTGAGCGAGGCGGTGGCGCAGTACTCGCCTTCCGAGAGGCTCTGCAGGGCGTAGCCGAGCTTGAGCTTGATTTCCTCGGCGTGCTCCAGCTCCTTCAGCTCCTGCTCCAGGGCCTCCTGGTCTTCGCCGTCGAGGCGGGCATCTTCCAGCTCGTTGAGCAAAAAGCTGTGGTAGTCTAACTCTTTGTTGGCCTGCACCACCTGGTCTTCCAGCGCCTTGAGGTCGGCGGCGAGCTTGCGGTACTGGCGGAAAGCCGTGCCGTACTGCGTGCGCGTGGGCACCAGGCCGGCGTAGAGGTCGATGAGGTTGAGCTGAAACACCGGGTCCCCGAGCAGCAGCGTGTCGTGCTGGGAGTGGATGTCCATCAGGTTCGCCCCGATTTTGCGCAGCGTCTCCACCGTCACCGGCGTGTCGTTGACGAAGGCGCGCGACTTGCCGGTGGGCGCAATTTCGCGGCGCAGAATGCACTGCGCGTCGTAATCCAGGTCCTCGGCTTCGAAGATGTCCTGGAGCTGGTAGCCCGAAATGTCGAACTGCCCCTCAATCACGCACTTTTTGGTGGTGTTGAAGAGCAGCTTGGAATCGGCGCGGTTGCCGAGCAGCAGGCCGATGGCGCCGAGCATAATGGACTTGCCAGCGCCGGTTTCGCCCGTGATGATGTTGAGCTGCCCCGAGGGCCGCAGCTCCAGGGCCTCGATCAAGGCGTAGTTTTGGATACGAAGGTCAACCAGCATAATACGCGGTGGTTGCGTGAGACAGGTGAAGACGGCCAAACGCCCGCACTGCCGAGCAGCCGCGGGTGCGCCGTCTACAAACCTACTAAATCATTTAGCAGCCACGCAAGCCCTCACCCCAACCACCTTAGCACATTGCTAATCAAAACCGCATTCCTATTGCTTTCCGCCGCGATAATAAATTTTGTGGCTGCCAATGGGTGCGGCATCGGGCCGGCAAGCTAGGCAGGGGCGGCGGCAAAACAAAAGGCCCGCACGAGCGCGCGGGCCTTGATCAGGAGTGGAAGCGGGCAATCAGCGCCGCAACCGCCGGTTATTTGGGCTGCAAAATCACTTGGTACTTGGCCGAACTGGTTGGGTCCACTTCCTGCAGCAGGGCCACCACGCTCTGCTTGAGCTCGGCCGAGGTGCTGCTGCGGTAGAGGTTGGCAATTTCGTCGGCCTTGGTTTCGAAAAACGCTTTGATCAGCGTGGAGCCGGGGCGCCGCTCGGCTGATTCCTTCACGCCCTGCAAGGCAATGAAAATAGACGTGCGGGCGTCTTCGGGCTTCTGAATAAAGACGTCCAGCCCCTGCCGGTAGTAAGAATATGAGGCCGAGCGCAAAGCCTGCAACTGCGGATCCTGCAGGCCCGAGAGCAGCCAGTAGCGGCTGCGCTGGTCGCGCTTGCCGTTGTCCTTCCAGCCTTCGTCACCGTCCTGGTTTTGGGCCGCGGCGGCCTGCATGATGTTGCGGGCACGGTCGAAAGTACGCGAGCCGCCCAGGGGAGCGAAGCTGTCCTGGTCCATGCCGATGATGGTCAGCGCGTAGAAGCTCAGGATGGACGAGAGGTTATTGACGTAGCTGTTCTCGGAAAAGTCGAGGGGCTGGCCGGGCAGGTAGGTAAACTTCCACGACTCGGCGTAGCTCATCAGCGTGGTTTCGTAGCTGGTGCCGTACACCGGGCGGCGGCTAAACACGCGGGCCGTGGCAATGTACTGGCCGTTGGTAGGAATGCTGGTAATGCCGATGTACACGCTGCACTTGATGCGCTCCTCGGGCTTGTACACGTCGTTGGTCCAGCGCCGGTTGTTGAGGAACTGCGACACGTCGTTTTTCATCGAGTTCAGCAGCTGCGGGTCGGTGATGGTCACGTTTTCGGCCTTCACCGTCACCTCGGCCAGCAGCTCCTGGGCCGCAGCGCGGCGGGCCGGCAAGGCCAGCAGCGCGGTGAGCAACAGGCTCAGACAGATAGCGGGGTAGTTACGCAACATGGGGCTGGAGGCGGGCAAGGATGGCAGAAACAATGTCGCGGGCCACGTCAGTTTTGGGCTTCAACTCAAAGGTAGTCACGCCGGAGGCTTCCACGAGGGTAATCTTGTTGGTGTCGTGGCGGAAGCCGGCTCCCGCGTCGCGCAGGGAATTCAGCACCACCAGGTCGAAGCCCTTGCGCCGCAGTTTGCCTTGGGCGTTCTGGAGTTCGTCCTGCGTTTCCAACGCAAAACCCACCGAAAATTGTTCAGGGCGCTTGGTTTGCCCCAGCGTGGCGGCAATGTCCACGTTCTTCACCAGCTCGATGGTGAGCGTCTCGTCCGTGCCGTCGTCGCGCTTCTTGATTTTCTCGGCGGCTACGGTGCGCGGGCGGTAGTCGGCCACGGCAGCGGCAAACACCCACACGTCGGCCTGGGGCGCCACGGCGGCGGCGGCCTCGTACATCTGCTGGGCCGTTTGCACGGGCAACACCGTCACCCGCGGGTGGCTGATGGTCTGGCTCGTGGGGCCGCTAATCAGCGTCACCTGCCAGCCCTGGGCGGCAAACTCGGCGGCCAGGGCGTAGCCCATCTTGCCGGTGGAGTGGTTGCCGATGAAGCGCACCGGGTCGATGGGCTCGTAGGTGGGGCCGGCGGTGAGCAGAACGTGCATGGTGGCGGGAAGAAGGAGGAATGACTAAGGAAGCCGCAAGAACGTCATGTCTCGACAAGCTCGACAGGCCGTTCGACGAGGCTACTGCTTATCAGCGAAAAACTGCTCCAGCACCCGCACAATATCTTCCGGCTCCAGCATGCGGCCGGGGCCAGAGAGGCCGCTGGCCAGCTCGCCGGCAGGCGAGTCGAGCACCCGCACGCCATCCTGGCGCAGGCGCTCCAGGTTGCGCTGGGTGGCCGGGTGCTGGTACATATCCAGGTCCATGGCCGGCGCTACCAACGTGGGGCAGCGGGCCGAGAGGTACACGGCCATGAGCAGGTTGGGGCACAGGCCCTGGGCCAGATTGGCCAGGGTGTTGGCGCTGGCCGGGGCAATGAGCAGGGCATCGGCCCAGAGGCCGAGGTCGACGTGGTTGTGCCACACGCCGCCGACTTCGTCTTTGATGAAGCCCTGCAGCACCGCTCGTTTCGAGAGCGTGGCCAGGGTTAGGGGCGTCACAAAAGCCGAAGCCGAGGGCGTCAGGATAACCTGCACCTCGGCTTCGGCTTTGATGAGCAGCCGCACCAGGGCGGCCGACTTGTAGGCGGCGATGCTGCCGCTTACGCCCAGCACAATGCGGCGTCCGGCCAGCATAGCAGCGTCGGGCTAACGGTAATTACTCGGCTTTGTCGGCCGTGGGCTCCTCCAACTCGGGGGTGTGGAAGGTCACTTTGCCTTCCAGAAACTCCTCGATGGCCAAGTTCGTGGGCTTGGGCAGGCGCTCGTAGTGCTTGCTGATTTCGATTTGCTCGCGGTTTTCAAACACCTCTTCGAGGTTGTCGACCGTGGTGGCAAACTCCGACAGCTTGCCGTTGAGCTCTTCCTTGAGCTTCACCGAAATCTGGTTGGCGCGCTTCGAGATGATGGCAATCGACTCGTACACGTTGCCGGTTTCCTTCACGAAATCCGACAGGTTGCGCGTAACGATGGAAGCAGGAACGTTGCTCGGTACTTTCATGGGATGAGGATTATCAAAGGCTGAGGGCGGCCTGGGGAGCGTGCCGGGAGTGGGATTCCACGCATCAGCGGCTCGCCAAGGTAGCCATTTTCAAAAACTAGTTCGTAGCCGCGGCGGCGTTAGGCGCCCCGGTTGCGGCCGGGTGGTCTTTCAGGAATTTCTGGGCAGCGTCGTAGTACGTTTCGGCCTGCTTCAGGTTCTTGCTCTGCGGAAAAGTGTCAACGAAGTTCTGGTAAAAAGCCACGGCTTCCAGGTACCGGTCGCGCTGCTTTTCCTCCACCGACTCGCGGGCCAGCTCGTACTGCGACACGATGCGCAGGTACGCCGCTTCTTCGCCGTACACCGAAGACGGGTACTGCTGCTGAAACGTCTGCAGGGCCACCACGGCCGATTGGTAGTAGCGCAGCGAGTAGTAGAGCTTAGCGCCTTCAAACGCTTTCACCTCCATCTTCTTCTGCAGCTCATTCGACATGCTCTCGGCCTCCGAGCGGAACTTGCTTTCGGGGTGGCGGTTCAGAAAATCCTGAATGGCGGCCACGGCCTGCACGGTGTTGGTTTGGTCCAGCTCGTACTCGGGCGAGTCTTTGAACAGCGACTTGGCGTGCATGAACTCGGCCTCTTCCACGAACGGCGAGGCGCCGTAGGTCGTGGCAAACTGGTCGAAGTAGTACGCCGCGAGGGTGTAGTTGCGCTGGCGGAAGTTGGTGTGGGCGAAGTAGAATTCGGCCTTTTCTGCCTCCGGGCGGCCTTTCAGCAACGGAATCAGCGGTTCCAGCAGGGTGCCGGCCCGGTAGTAGTCGTGCTTGTTCTCGTAGTAGTCGATGGCCGCGTTATACTTCTTGGTCACATCGGTGCTCTTGAGCAGCTTCTGGTAAGAGCTGCAAGCACCCAACGAGAGAGTGCAGATCAGCAGGGCAACGATGCGGAGACGGAATGCGGGCATAAGGGGGGCAAAGGTAAGGATTTGGCGCGGGCGGCGCAAAGCCGCTCAACGTCAGGAGGCCGAGGTAGCCGGAAAGGTTGCGCTCTTAACACGGCGAGCCGCGGTTTAGTGCACCGCTTTTTGCGCGGGCGGGGCCCGTTGGCGCGGTGTCGCGTTAGCCAACGGCAAACTTACCGTTAGCATTGCATTTGGGAAGACGCTACAGCCTTGCTGCCGCGGGCAAGTGCCCGCACTTGGTCAACCAAAACCGGACACCTGTACATTACCGGACGCTTTTACAGCAACGTCAACAGCCCAGATCATGCCTAACGAACTATAAATCAACACGCCGCCTGCCTGGCACGGCCCTTGAACCTTGCCGGGTGCCCACCACCCCACACTGTCCGCAGCCGGACAACCATCTTACGCTCTACAATTCATGTCCCCCGATTCCCGCGCCACTTTTTGCCGCCGCTTATTCCTCGCGTTGCTGTTCGTGGGCAGCGCCTACTGCAGCCTGGCCCAGTCCAGTAGTGGCCGCACCGCCGTCATGGTGGTGGGCTTCGACCACTTAAACCAACTCTACAACAAGCAGCCGCAATCCGACGTGCTCGGTGCCAAAAAGCAGGCCGAGCTAGCCAAGCTGCGGCAACAGCTGCGCCGCTTCCGCCCCGACGCCATCTTGGTGGAAGCGGAGCGGCCGGAGCAGGGGCGCCTCGACAGCCTGTACGCCCGCTACCAGGCCGGGCAGCTGGAGTTGGCGGCGTTGCCCGATGGCCGCCGCGAACTGTACCAAATTGGCTTTGCGCTGGCCAAGGAACTGCAGCTACCCGGCGTCAGGGCCGTGGATTATTACGCGGCCACTTCGCAGTCCTTGCTGCAGTCGGGTGCCAACATCGACGCCTTCACCCGGGACCTGCGCCTGCTGCAGACGACCTCCCGGCCGCTGCGGGCGCTGGTGCAGCACGACAGCCTGTCGGTGTACGACTACATAGCCCTGGCCAATCAGCCGGCTATGATCAACCTGGTGCACCGCGCCATCTTCAACACGCCGGCTCTGGTGACCGAGGGCGCCTTCTCGCCCACTGCCACCAACACCGTCGACCTGGGCGCGGTGGATGCGGCGTATATCGGGGCGCACTATATCACCCTGCACTACAACCGCAACCTGAAAATCTACTCCAACATCCTGCGGGCGCAGCAGCAAACCCAGGCCAAACGGGTGCTGGTGATATTCGGTGTGGCCCACGTGGGCGTGCTGCAGGAGCTACTGGCCGCCAACCCGGCCTATCAGGTAACGCCCGCGGCTACGTACCTGAAGACTAATCAGAAGCAGCGACTCCAAGCTATTCGGTAAGTCAGTTGCACGCGCAGCAGCTTCTGTTCAGCCGGAAAATCGGCTACTTCTTCGCCGCTCCGGCCACTGGCTTGGCAACTGGTTTGGGCGCGGGCTTGGTGGTTTTCTTCACCGGTTTTTTGGCCTTGGGCTTGGCTTTCTTCACCGGGGCGAAGTGCTTGCCGAGCACCTGTCGGCGGGTGGGCTTCTGCTCGATCAGCCACTGAAAGCCCTTGAGCTTCTGGTCTTCGGGCTTGAACTCGTGGGGCGGAATAAAGCTGGCGTCAGGTTCGGTGAGGAAGCTGATGGTCTGCAGCTTGTTGTCGGCGAAGCGCATGACCATGTTGGCCGACACGGCCTTGTTCAGGCCGGTGGTGGCCGTGTCGTTGTCGAGGGCGTAGTAGAGGCTTTCGGCGTTGCCGAGTACGTTCACCTTGCGCAGCTTGCTGTCGACAAAGTACGCCACCATGTTGCGGCCCTTCACCTGGTTGAAGTTCAGCAGGGTATCCTGCCCGATGATGAACGAGTTGGCATAAAGCCGCATCTGGTCAATCTTCTGCCGGCGCAGGCGCACTTCCATCGAGTCGGCGGTGAGCTGGTTTTTCTGGCTCCACAGCACCGGGTTGCGGTTCAGGTAAATCACCGAGTCGCGCCGGTTGTAGGTCAGCGAATCGCAGCGGCCCTGCAGGTCGCCGCGCCAGATGCGCACCTTGCGGTAGGCGTAGACGATGCCCGGGTCGGTTTCCGACTTGCTTTCCACGTTCACCAGCGTATCGGCGGCCAGGTACATGGTGTCGCGGTCCGAGATGTTGCGCATCACCGGCGAGCCGTACACCTTGGCCCGGCCCAGCCCGCGCCAGTAGCGGCCCACGTCGCCGCGGATGACCACGTTGTCCTTCTTGGCCGTCATCGACACATTGCCAGTGGCCACGCCGTACTGCCGCGTCTCGTCGTACACCAGCTTGTCGCCGCCAAGCAGGTAGTTGGGCGTCTCGATCTTGGCGTTGCGCTGGAAGTCCGACACCCGGGTGCGGGTGTTGTAGGTGCCCTTCTCGGCGTAGATGTTGCCCTGCTTGCCCACGATGCGCGTCGGGCCGAAGAAGTAGGCCACCTTCGACTGCGTGTTGTACTGCAGCGTGTCGTTGGTGATGGTGTAGTCCTTGGTCACCAGCTTCACGTTGGTGCGGAAGCTGAACACCTGCGTCTCCGTGTTGTAGTAGCCGCGCTGCGAGTCCAGCGTGTTTTCGGGGTCGGTGAGGTGGCCGCCGGTGCTGTAAAAGGCCGTTTTGCGGTTCAGGTCGTAGTCCAGCGTCTGGGTAGTCAGCGTCATGCGCGGGTCGCGCATCACCACGTTGCCGGTCATGCGCGCCGTGCGGGTGTCGCCGTTGTAGGCGCCCCGGTCGCCGGTGATGGTGATGGTGTCGTTCTGCACCACGCGCACGTTGCTGAACGCCTCGATGGCGTTGCGGTCGACGTACTGGTAGGCCGAGTCGCAGAACAGCAGCGCGTCGTCCTGCCGGAAGCTCACGTTGCCGATGACCTTGCGGATCTGCTGGCCGTTGAACGAGCCGCCCACCAGCTCCCGCGCGCCGGGCAGCAGCTCCACCTTCGAGGCTTTGGGCGCGGGCTGGCCTTTGGCGGCGGGGCGCGGAGCGGGCTGGGCACCCGGGCGCTGGGCCCACGCCAGCGGCGCGGTCAGCAGCAAAAAGAAGAAACAGAAGAGTATTCGGAGGCGCATGCGGCGCAAAAGTACGGAACCCGCAGCCCTAACGCAGCGGTCCAGCTTTTGGTGCGCCCGCGTGCGCCTGGGGCGCGGCCTCGGCCGGGCGCCCGCGGCGGCCCAGCAAACTCAGCAGCTGGGGCACGTTGTCGACCTCGATGCCGTCGGGGCGGCAATTGAGCAGGCGCTGAATGGCTTTTCTGGAGCGCCCGCCGAACACCACGACCTGCAAGCCCTTGGCGTGGGCCTGGGCCACCCGCTCCGGCGTGATGACGTACTTCGACAGCACCACGGCCTCCACCTGCGCCGCCGCGGCCTGCGCCAGCCGCTCCTCAAATTGGTCGGTGATTTCCAGCCCCAAGGCTGCGCCGGGAATTTCCCGGCGCAGCTGGCGCAGGCTGGGCTCGTACTGCGTCAGGATGAGCAGGCGGGCGGGCGGTACGTGGTGACGGCGCAGCACCCGGGCTATGGCGCGAATCAAGGCCGGGGAGCGGACGTAGGGCTGGGCAAAGTTGGCGTCGTCGTGCTCGTGCAGGTCAAGGTGCAGGTACGGGAACGTGGGGCGCGTGGCCAGCTCGGTCAGCAGTTCGTCGAGGGTGGCCACGCGCTCGTGCTGCAGCCAGTCATAGGGCCAGCCGCCGGTGTAGCGCAGCCGCGTCAGCTCGGCGGCCGGGTGCTGGCTGACATAGCCCTGGGCGGCGGTGCGGTTGGTCAGGTCCTCGTCGTGAAAGAGCATGGGCACGCTGTCCTGGCTGAGCTGCAGGTCGATTTCGACGCCGTCGGCGCCGCGGTCGAGGGCGTGGCGGATGCCGCCCAGGCTGCTCGGCGGCAGGGCGTTGAAGGGGCTGATGGGCGTGAAAAAGCCCGAGCCGGCGTGGCCCAGCACCTGCGGCCCGCGCCCGAAGCCGGTGTCGACCCGCGCCGGGCCGGAGCGCGCGCAGGCGGCCAGGCTCAGCAGCCCCAGCAGGTAACAGGCCCGAAGTATCCGTTTGTGCATCGCCCCCACTGCGTTAAAAGGCCCTCAACGGCGGCGGTAGCCGCTGCTCTCCGCTGTAATACTGCCCGCGGCCGCCGGGGGTTTGCCCAACGGGGTTTCCGACGAGAAAGCGGCTCCGGCGGGCCACAACGCCGCGCCTGCCCGGCGCCACCGTGGCCGGCGCTTCCCTCCTACCTTTGCGAGAGCTTTTTGTGCCTTCCCGTTATGCTCCCCGACCTCGTCCGCCGCTTTATCCTCGACCACCAGCTTTTTGATCCGGCCACCGACCAGGTGCTCGTCGCCGTCAGCGGCGGCCTCGATTCGGTGGTGCTGCTCGACGTGCTGCACCAGCTGGGCGTATCGGTGGCCGTGACGCACTGCCACTTCGGCCTGCGCGGCGAGGAGGCCGATGCCGACGAGGAATTCGTGCGCAAGCTGGCCAAGAAGTACAACGCGCCCTACTTCGCCGAGTTTTTCGACACCAAGGGCTTTGCCCAGCAGGAAGGCCTCTCGACGCAGATGGCTGCCCGCGTGCTGCGCTACCAGTGGTTTGAGCAGCTCCTGCGCACCCAGGGCCTCGACTACGTGGCCACCGCCCACCACCAGCGCGACGCGGCCGAAACCATGCTGCTCAACCTCACCCACGGCACCGGCCTCTCGGGCCTGCACGGCATTCCCGCGCGCCAGGGCCGGGTGGTGCGCCCGCTGCTGGGCGCGGCCAAGGACGATTTGTTCGACTACGTGGTGGAAAAGCACCTCGTCTGGCGCGAAGACTCCTCCAACGACAGCACCCTCTACCAGCGCAACCGCCTGCGCCACGACGTGCTGCCCGTGCTGCGCGAGCTGAACCCGGCCCTCGACCAAACCCTGCAGCACACCGCCGAGCGGGTGCGCGGGGCCGAGCTGCTGGTGCAGCACCTGGTGGACCAGACCGCCCAGCAGGCCCGCCGCGACGAGGCCGAAGCCACCTACATCAACATCGCCGTGCTCCAAGCCACGCCCGCCACGGCCGTGATGCTGCACGAGCTGCTGCGCCCCTTCCACTTTTCCTGGCCGGTCACCAAGGACATCGTGGAGTCGTTCCGCGCCGTGTCGGGCAAGCAGTTCGACTCGCCCACGCACCGGCTGGTGAAGGACCGCGACCAGCTGGTCATCACGCCCAAAAACCTCAGCGGCTTCGGCACCCACCAGTGGCCGGAGGGCCAGGCCGAGCTGCAGGTGGAGGGGCTGCGCTTGACGGCCCAGGAACGCGCGGTGGACGGCTACGCCGTGCCCAAAGCCAAGGACGTGGCGGCGCTGGACCTCGACAAGCTCAAGTTTCCGCTCACGCTGCGGCGCTGGCGCGAGGGCGACTGGTTTATGCCCATCGGCCTGAAGGGCAAAAAGAAAATCAGCGACTTCCTCATCGACCAGAAAGTGCCCCTCAACCTCAAGGACCAAGTATTGCTGCTCACCTCGGCCGACGGCAAGGTGGTGTGGGTGGTGGGCATGCGCCCCGACGACCGATTTAAGGTGACCGAGGAAACGCAGCGGGTGCTGGAGCTGCGCCGGCAGAAATAGCCCCGTAGTGCCCCGGCTCCTGAAGTCGTGGCGCCGCTACGGTTAAGGTGCCCCGCCGAAAGCGGCAACGCGCATAACAGAGGGGTTGGCCCCCGTGGCCGCCGCCTTTCCAGGCCGATCCGCCGGCTTTCCGGTCGTGGCCGGCGCGTGTCCATTGATGTGGGCGACGTTTCCAGCCGTGGCCGGCGCGTTTCTATCTGTTCGGCTGACGTTTCTAGTGGTGCGCGACCGGTTTCCACGCGTGCGCGGCGCGTTTCCAGGGGTAACCGACTGCCTCCCGGCCCAACCGATTCGCGCCCCGCTCAACAGGGCTTCGGCACGCCCAACCGACGGCCGCTGCGCTCAACCGACTTTCTCCGTGGTCAACCGGGCAGCTCGGCGGGCAAGTGGCTTTCCAGGGCTGAACGGGCTTGGTGCTAAAAACTACGCGGCAAGCACCACCCTCTAAGCACTGGTGCTTACCTTGCGGGCCAGAACCCCATCATCAATTCCCAACGACCACCCCATGAAAGTAACCGTTGTAGGGGCCGGTAACGTGGGCGCCACTTGCGCCGACGTACTCGCCACCCGCGAAATTGCCAACGAAGTAGTTCTGGTTGACATCAAGGAAGGCATTGCTGAAGGCAAAGCCCTCGACATCTGGCAGAAAGCCCCCATCATCGGCTACGACACGCGCACGGTGGGCGTGACGGGTGACTACTCCCGCACCGCTGGCTCCGACGTGGTGGTCATCACCTCGGGCCTGCCCCGCAAGCCCGGCATGAGCCGCGACGACCTTATCGCCACCAACGCCGGCATCGTGAAATCGGTGACCGAGCAAGTGGTGAAATATTCGCCCAACGCCATCATCATCGTCGTGTCGAACCCGCTCGACGTGATGACCTACCAGGCGCACCTGACCTCGGGCCTGGACCGCACCAAGGTGTTTGGCATGGCCGGCATTCTGGACACGGCCCGCTACCGCGCCTTCCTGGCCGAGGCCCTGAACGTGAGCCCCAAAGACATTCAAGCGGTGCTGATGGGCGGCCACGGCGACACCATGGTGCCGCTGCCGCGCTACACCACGGTGGGTGGCATCCCCGTCACCGAGCTGATCGGCAAGGCTGAGCTGGACGCCATCGTGCAGCGCACCGCCGTGGGCGGCGGCGAGCTGGTGAAGCTGATGGGCACCTCGGCCTGGTACGCCCCCGGCGCCGCCGCGGCCCAGATGGTGGAAGCCATTGTGCGCGACCAGCGCCGCGTGTTCCCGGTGTGCGTGGAGCTGAAAGGCGAGTACGGCATCGACGGCGTGTACCTGGGCGCCCCGGTTATCCTCGGCAAAAACGGCATTGAGCGCATCATCGAGCTGCAGCTCAACGACGAGGAAAAGGCACTGCTGGAAACCTCGCGCGGCCACGTGAAAGAGGTAATGGACGCGCTGGACAAGATGGGCCAGCCCGCCAGCGCCTAATTCGGCCTAGCCGACGCACAGACCTTCGGGCCGCTCCGCACTGCGCGGGGCGGCCCGTTGCGCGTTTGGCAGCTGGCTGTTGCGCAGTACCTTGCCGCAGAAGCCCCTTTCATGCACCTTAACTTAATCGACACCAACCCCGAGGTGGTGGCCGCCTGGCAACGCGTGTTTGCCGATGTGCCGCAGGTCACCGTCCGCCACGCCTCCATTTTCGACCACCCGGCCGACGCCCTCGTCAGCCCCGCCAACAGCTTCGGCTTCATGAACGGCGGCATCGACTTCGCCATTTCCAAGCACTTGGGCTGGCACCTGGAAAAAGACCTGCAGCGCCTGATCCGCGAGCAGTATTACGGCGAGCTGCTGGTGGGCCAGGCCGCCATCATCGAAACCGGCCACGCCGGGTTTCCCTACCTGATTTCGGCCCCCACCATGCGCACGCCCATGACCATTACGCGCGGGCCGAATGTGTACCTGGCCATGAAGGCCATCTTGGTGCTGTTGCGCCACGGTCGTTTGAGCCCGGGCGAACCGGTAGCCGAGAAGGTGCAGACGGTGGCCATTCCGGGCCTGGGCACCGGCGTGGGGCAGGTGCCGCCGCTGGTGTGCGCCCGGCAGATGCGCCTGGCCTGGGAAGACGTGACGCGGGAGCAGTACGCCACCAAGCAGGGTTGGGAAGAGCTACGCTCCAACTACGCCTACTTCTACACCCACGACCCCAAGCACATCACCTACGACATTCCCTAACCATGCCCGCCGCTGCTTCCTCGGCCGCCGACCTGCTGGCCCGAATCCACGCCCTGGCCGACCCCGCGCGGGCCGTGCTGGTGGCGCGCTTCTTCAAAACCGGTCCCGGCCAGTATGGCGAGGGTGACCAGTTTCTGGGCCTGCCCATGCCCTTGCAGCGGCAGTTGGCCCGCGAATTCCGCGCGCTGCCGCCCGACGAGGTAGAGCAGCAACTGGTGCGCAGCCCTTGGCACGACTGCCGCTCCATCGGCCTGATCATCTGGACGCTGCAATTCGCCAAAGCTGGGCCCGCCGGGCGGCAGGAACTCTACGAGCGGTACCTGGCCAACCGGCGCTTCGTCAACAATTGGGACCTGGTCGACATCAGCTGCCCGACTATTGTGGGCGGGTCTCTGCTGCAGCGCGACCGGGCGCCGCTCTACGCGCTGGCGGCCGAAGACCACCTCTGGAGCCAGCGCATGAGCATCGTGAGCACGCTGGCCTTCATCCGCAAGGGGCAATTTGCCGACACCTTCGCCCTGACCGAACAGCTGCTCTCCCACCGCCACGACCTGATCCACAAAGCCGTAGGCTGGATGCTGCGCGAAGTGGGCAAGCGCAACGAAGCCGCCCTGGAAGAGTTCTTGGCCGACCATGCCCGGCAGCTGCCGCGCACCACCCTGCGCTACGCCATCGAGCGGTTTGCCCCGGCCCAGCGCCAAGCCTACCTGCAGAAATAACACCGGCCCGCCAGACTAGTCTGGCGGGCCGGTTGGTGCAGTTGCGTTGGGGTTACTGCTGGCTGGCTTTGAAGAGCTTCTGCTTTTCCTCTTTCGAGAGGCTTTCGTAGCCCGAACGCGAAATCTTTTCCAGAATCCGGTCGATTTCCTCCTGGGCGGGCTGGGCCAGCGGGCCGCGCTTGCCGTTTGGGGCGGCCTGGGCGCTGCGGTGCGACACGCGCAGGCGCGGCCGGCCGTGCAGCAGCGCATTCACCCACTCGCCCATGGCAATGATGGGCCGGCCCAGGTCGCGGCCGCGCTGCAGCTGCCGGATGTACACGAAGCCGAGCAACGCCCCGCCCAGGTGGGCCAGCTGCCCACCGGTGTTGTCGCCGCTGATGCCGGCAATGGAAACGACCACCACCACAGCGGCAATGTACTTGATGCGGACCGGCCCGATAAAAATCAGGTTGAAGGTGTAATCGGGCAGCAAGGTGGCGGCGGCCACGATGATGGCCGTGACGCTGGCCGACGCCCCGTAGAGCATGGCCGACTGGTGCCGCATGGCGGGCAGCAGATTGTAGCAGGCCAGGTAGCAGGCCGCGCCGGCAACGGCCCCCAGCACGTAGAGGCTGATCAGGCGTCGGTCGCCGAGGTACTCGCGCACGAGCGTGCCGAACCAGTACAGGTTCAGCAGGTTGAAGAGGATGTGAAAAAAGGAAAACTGCGTGAAGCTATACGTCAGCAGCGTCCAGGGGCGCACCAGGAAGGTCAGCGGCGCGGAAGGCACCGCCAGCCACTCCAGCACCAGCATGTGCCCAAAGGAATTGCCGGTGGCCAGGTAAAAGACCGCCCGCAACAGGTTCAGCGCCACGAACACCAGCACGTTGATAACCAACAGCTGGTTGAGGGCGTTGTCGCGGCGGCTGAAAGTGGACCGGATATCGGCAAGAATGCTCATGAGGGGCGGGGTGGGATTAGTAGGGGCGCGTGCTGTTCCGTTCCCAGTATTTCAACAGCAGGAAACCGAACAACATTCCGCCGAGGTGGGCGAAGTGGGCCACGTTGTCGCCGGGAACCGGGTGGGTGCCTTTGTACAATTCCAGCGCCCCGTACAGGAATACGAGGTATTTGGCCTTGATGGGCACCGGCAACGGGAAGAGGACCAGCTCGGTATTGGGGAAAAGGTAGCCAAAAGCAAACAGAATGGCGAATACGGCTCCGGACGCCCCCACCATGCCCGCGTACGGGGAGTTGACGCTGTCGTCGTACATGGCCCGCAGCTGGGCCTTGGCCGACTCAATCAGGCGCTGGTCGTCGGGGTGCTGCTGGATGGCGCGGGCTACCGTGGTGTAGCCCTGGGCGCCGGGCAGGTTGTGCTCGTAGAAATCGGCGTAGCCCACGCCCGAGGGGGCAGCCACAAAGGCTTCCACGTCCTGGTGCATGCGGTTGAGCTCGTAGTGCCGCACGCTCGCGTACAGGAACCCCGCTCCCACCCCGCAAATCAGCCAAAAAGCGAGGAAGCGCTGCGCGCCCCAATGCTTCTCCAGCATCGGCCCGAACACCACCAGGGCCAGCATGTTGGAGAAAATGTGCCCCAGCCCGCTGTGCAGGAACATGTACGTGACGTGCTGGTAGGGCCGGTAGCGCTCCGAGATGAACGGAAACAGCGCCAGCATCTCCAGCAGTTGCGGCATAACCCCGACCAAAAACATCATCCCCACGTTGACGAGAATGAGGTTGCGCACCATGGGCGTGAATTGGAACATAAGCCGCTGAGTAAAGCTGGGTTCAGGGAAAAAGCCGCGGATGCTCCGCGGCAGCCCGGCCGGCACCGGGGCCGGCCGGGGCAGCGGCCCCAACGACGAAGGTAAGCCTTACGGCCCAAGCGCCGCCGCGGGTTTGGCCGGTTGCGGCCCCGCCGGCTGCCCGCTGCCAGCTATTGTCGCGGCCCGGGTCCGGGCCGCTGCTTCCCCGCCGAGGAACAAGCGTGCCGGCTCGGTTGCGCGGCGCTTAGCGGGCGAAGAAGGCCTGCAGCTGATCCAGCTCCAGCATCACCAGCGTGCGTTGGCCGTCGGGGGTGTAGCCGGGGGTTTCGCAGGCGAAGAGCCGGTCGACCAGGGCCGTCATTTCCAGCTCGCTGAGGCGGGCGGGCACTCCGGCGGCCACGCGCCGCGCCAGGGCCCGGGCCAGCTGCTCGCGGCGGTCGAGGCGGGCGCGGCCGCCGGGCACGCGAAACTGCTCCAGCAGGCCCTCTAGCAGCTCTTTTTCGTTGCTACGGTGCGGCACGTCGGCGGGCAGGCCCTGCACCACGATGGTGTTCGGACCGAATTCCTCGAAGTGGAAGCCCAGCGCGTGCAGCTCGGCGGTGACTTCGCGCAGCACAGCAAAATCGGCGGGCGTGAAGGACACGGTGCGCGGAAACAGCAGGGTCTGCGCGGTGCTGGTTTCCTGGCTGCTGTTGCGCTGGTACTGCTCGTAGAGAATCCGCTCCCGCGCCGCCACGTGGTCGATGAGCATCAGGCCCGACTTGACCGGCACCAATACGTACTGCTGCACCTGCACGGCGCGCCGCCCCGGCACGGCGGCCTCGGCGCCGGCCGAAGCAGCGGAGCCGGCGTGGGTGAGCGGCAGCTCCGGCGCGGGCGCCGGGGCCGCGGCTACCGGGGGCGCCGTGGGCAGGGCCGGCACCGTAGCGGCGGCCCCCAGGTCGATTTCGAAGCCGGCCGTGGCAGCGGGCATGATGGGGAGGGCGGGCAGCGGCTCGGGCTTGGCGTCGGGCGCTTCGGCTTCGAGGTCGTCGAGGGCACCAGGCTGACTCAGGGAGCGGTAGAAGTCTTCGAGGGCGCGCCGGGCCTGCTCGGTGGGGCGCGGGGTGAGCGGCTTTTCGTCGGCGGCCGGGCGGCTGGAGCCTTCCCCGCGGGCGGGGCGGACCGGCGTGGCGGCCGCCGCCATAGCCGCGGCCAGCGCGCCGCCCTCGCGGCCGCGGTCGAGCAGGTCGGCGCGGTCGGTGCCGGGGTTGTCGTCGAAGTCGGAACGGGCGCTGGTGCGCAGGCCAGCCAGCGGGGCAAAGTTCACGTCGCTTTCAAAGTCGAGCGAGGGCGCCATGTTGTGCAGCCCCAGCGCCTGCTTCACGGCGGCGCGCACGATGGCGTACACGGTTTTCTCGTCTTCGAACTTGATTTCCGTCTTCGTGGGGTGCACGTTGATGTCGATGGCCTTGGGGTCCAGTTCAAGAAAAAGCACGTAGAACGGGTGCGTTTCCTTGGGCAGCAGGCCCTCGTAGGCGGCCAGCACGGCGTGGTTGAGGTAGGCCGAGCGGATAAAGCGGCCGTTGACGAAGAAAAACTGGTCGCCGCGGCTTTTCTTGGCCGAGGCCGGCTTGCCGATGTAGCCTTTCACGGAAATGAACGGCGTGACTTCCTCCACCAACGCCAGCTGCTCCTTGTAGGAATTGCCGAGCAGCTGCACCACGCGCTGGCTGAGCTTGCCGGCGGGCAGGTTGAAGACTTCCAAATCGTTCTGGTACAGCGAAAAGCTCACACCGGACTTCGACAGGGCCACGTGCTGAAACTCGTCGAGGATGTGGCGCATTTCCACCGCGTTGCTCTTGAGGAAGTTGCGGCGGGCGGGTACGTTGTAGAACAGGTTCTTGACGCTGATGCTGGTGCCGTCGGGGGCGGCGGTGGGCTGCTGGCGCACCACCTGCGAGCCTTCCACCAGCAGCTGGGTGCCAGTGTCTTGCTGGCGCAGCTTGGTTTTGATTTCCACCTGGGCCACGGCGGCAATGCTGGCCAGTGCCTCGCCGCGGAAGCCGAGGGTGCGAATCTGAAACAGGTCCTCGGTCGTGCGAATTTTGCTGGTGGCGTGGCGCTCCAGGCTCATGCGCGCGTCGGTGGCCGACATGCCCGAGCCGTTGTCGACGACCTGCACCAATTGCTTGCCGGCATCTTTCACAATGAGCTGTATCTGAGTAGCTCCCGCGTCGACGGCGTTTTCCAGTAGCTCCTTCACCACCGACGCCGGGCGTTGGACGACCTCGCCGGCGGCAATCTGGTTGGCCAGGTATTCGGGTAGCAGTTGAATGATATCGGACATAGCAGCACACGAACCGCCGGGGCGGCGGCGTTTGTTTTCAAGCGGAGCAAAGGTACGGCAGCCGGCCGGGCCTTGCTGCTATATAGGCACGAATGGCGGGCGCAGCTAGGCCAAGAAGAACGTCAGGTCGAGCGCAGCCGAGACGTCTCGCTGGATAGTAATTTCTCCTTTGAAATTGCTCTTGGGCGTCAGCACGCGAGATGTCTCGACAAGCTCGACATGACGGGCTGGTACGTTCGTCTCGCCGGGCGGAATGCAACCCAGCGCTACATAGCACTTTGCCTATAACCAGCTTCGAACATTTCCGGAACCTGCCGGCGGGCGGAACCCGTACACGGCGCCGACTGTACTGGTAATGAGCTTTGCACCAATCCCGCGCGGGAAATAATGCGTAAGTTTGTGGTCAGCTTCTGCTTGCGGGCTTTTGCCCGTGGCAGAGCCGGCCGCCGTCTTCCGGGCTTCGGCCGGTTATTTCCGCCCCGCGTGCTAGCGCCCTTCCCCGTGGCTTCGGCCCCGCTGAAGGGCGTCGGCGCAGAAAGCGGACCTGACCAACTTCACCATACGCGACACGATTCAGAGGCCAATGGGCAAGGATATTCGGATTGGACTGGTACTGCTGATAGTGGCCATAACGGGTCTGATCGTGTCGTCTTCGGCGCCATCGAGGGACGGGCTGCGCCCGGCTACTGTAGCCGAGCAGCACTGGGTTGATTCGGTGTTCAACTCCCTCTCGCCGGACCACCGGCTGGGGCAGTTGTTCATGGTAGCCGCGTACTCGAATAAGACGCCGAAGCACGTCAACTACACCGAGTTCCTGGTCCGCGAGTACAACATCGGCGGGCTGATGTTCCTGCAGGGCGGCCCGCGCCGGCAGGCCATTCTGACCAACCGCTACCAAGCTGCTGCCCGCACCCCGCTGCTCATTGCCATGGACGCGGAGTGGGGCCTGAACATGCGCCTCGACTCCAGCATGCACTTCGCCAAGCAGATGACGCTGGGCGCCATGGACGATCCGCAGCTGGTGTACCAAATGGGCCGCGAAATTGCCCTGAAGCTGCGCACCCTCGGCGTGCAAGTCAGCTTTTCGCCGGTAATGGACGTCAACTCCAACCCGAACAACCCGGTTATCGGCAACCGCTCCTTCGGCGAAGACAAGGAGCAAGTCACCAAGTTCGGTCTCAACTACATCCGCGGTCTGCAGGACCACGGCGTCATTGCCGTTGCCAAGCACTTCCCCGGCCACGGCGACACCGACATCGACTCGCACATTGCCCTGCCGGTCATCAATACCGACATGGCCCGGCTCACCAACGTGGACCTCTATCCCTTCCAGAAGTCCTTCGAGGCCGGGGTAATGGGCGTGATGGTGGGCCACCTCTACATGCCGCTGTTCGACACGGTGCGCACGCAGTCGGCCACTATTTCGCGCAACCTTGTGACGGGGCTGCTGAAGGAAAAGATGGACTACCGCGGCCTCGTGTTCACCGACGCGCTCAACATGAAGAGCGTGTCGAACCTTTACAAGCCCGGGGAGCTGGATGCGCTGGCCCTGCTGGCGGGCAACGACGTGCTGCTGTTTTCGGAGGACGTGCCCATGGCCATCCAGAAAATCAAGCAGCTGATTGCCGACAACAAGATTTCCCAGGAAGACATCGACTACCGGGTGCGCAAGATTCTGCGTGCTAAGTACTGGGCGGGCCTGAATCGCCTCAAGCCAGTGGACGTGCCCAACCTGATGACCAACCTGAACCGCCCGCTGAGCCGGGTGGTGCAGCAGGGCATCTACGAGCACGCCACCACCGTCGTCAGAAACGAGGACGACTTGCTGCCCTTCGCCCACCTCGACACGCTCAAGCTGGCCTCGATTACCATCGGCGCGCCGAATGACAACGAGTTTGCGGCCACCATGCAGCGCTACATGCCCTGCTCCACCTACGCCGTGACGAACCGCTACGCGCCGGATTCCACGTTTACGCGGCTGCTCGGCAAGCTCGGCGGCTACAACACGGTGGTGGTGAGCCTGCACAACATGAACAACACGCCTGCGCACAATTACGGGTTGGGCGACGGGGCGCTCAAGTTTATCAAGCAGTTGCAGGCCAACCCGAACCAGAAAACCGTGGTGGTGGTGATGGGCAATTCCTACGCCCTCAAGTACGTGGAAGACGCCCGCACTCTGGTGTGCGGCTACGAGGACAACTACGTGTCGCAGGCGGTGGTGCCGCAGGTGCTCTTCGGGGCGCTGCCGGCCAAAGGCCGCCTGCCCGTGACGGTGACCGAAAAGCTGCTGGCCGGCACCGGTCTGCCCACGCCGGACTTCCGCCGCCTGCGCTACGCCTCGCCCGAAGCCGTGGGCATGGACTCCAAAGTGCTGGCCCAAATCGACAACATTGCTACCGAAGCCATTGCCTACGCCGCCACCCCCGGCTGCCAGGTGCTCGTGGCCAAGGACGGCGCCGTGGTGTTCGACAAAAGCTACGGCTACGCCACCTACGACAAGTCGCAGCCGATAACGGACGAGACGATTTACGACCTGGCCTCGGTATCGAAGGTAGCGGGCACCCTGCAGGCCATCATGTGGCTCAAGGACGAGGGCAAGCTCAACCTCGACAACAAGGTCTCGGACTACCTGACCGACCTGAAGGGCACCAACAAGAAGGACATGACCGTGCGCGAGGTGCTGCTGCACCAGGCCGGCCTGAAAGCGGGCATCCCGACTTGGGAGCGGACGGTGACGCGCACCGGCGGACTGAAGCCGACCTTCTACGCCAGCGCCCAGACCGACGACTTCCAGCGCGAGGTTATTCCCGGCACCTACGTGGCCCGCACCGCCGAAGACTCGGTGTGGACGTGGATCAAGCGCAGCTCCTTGTTGCCCAAGATCAAGGGCAGCTACCCCACCGAGTACTCCGATTTGAGCTTCATCATTCTGAAGCGCCTCGCGGAAAAGACGCTGAACCAGCCGCTGGAAGCTTTCCTGCAGCAGAATTTCTACGCGCCGCTGGGCCTGAACACGATGACCTATAACCCGCTGCAGCGGTTTCCGAAGTCGTGCATCGCGCCCACCGAGAATGACACGTATTTCCGCCACGCGCAGCTGCAGGGCACCGTGCACGACCAAGCAGCGGCCCTGATGGGCGGCATTGCCGGCCACGCCGGGCTGTTCTCGAACGCCAACGACCTGGCCATCCTGATGCAGATGAACCTGCAGAACGGCCGCTACGGCGGACGGCGCTTCTTCGCGACGCCGGTGGTGGCCGAGTTTGCCCGCCAGCAAAGTGCTACCAACCGCCGCGGCCTCGGCTGGGACCACGGCGACCCGTCGAAGCCGGAGGGCCCGACCAGCAACCTTTCGCCGGCGGCTACGTTCGGCCACACCGGCTTCACCGGCACTTGCGTGTGGATGGACCCGGACAACAAGATCCTCTACGTGTTCCTCTCGAACCGCGTATACCCCGACGCGGGCAACAACAAGCTGCGCCAGTACAACATCCGCACGCGCATCCACGACGTGATTTACAAATCACTCCAGACCGACGCTGCGCAGGCCAAGAACTAAGCTACCGCGAACCGCCATTGGTTGACTTGAGGGGAAGCCTTTCTATGTGGTGTGGAACAAGCAACCCCTTGACCGACGCCCCGTCCCTGACCAGGACGGGGCGTTCTTGTTTAGGCAATAGCCCGCGTTAACCCCGAACGCCAGCCATTCCTATCCACCCCGCCGCCGGATTACGTAGCTATTAAGCCCGGCAGATTTTTCGCGGTTTCGCCAACTTGCTGCCCGTTGTCTGGTTTAGCTGCAAATTCTCCTCCCTCCTCTCCAGCCGCCCCACCCGTATGAACATTGGCATTGTCTGTTATCCCACCTTCGGCGGCTCGGGCGTCGTGGCCACCGAGCTAGGCAAAGCCCTGGCGGAAAAAGGGCACCGCGTCCACTTCATCACCTACAGCCAGCCGGTGCGGCTCAGCTTCGTCAACGAAAACCTGTTCTACCACGAGGTATTCGTGCCGTCGTACCCGCTGTTCCAGTTCCCGCCCTACGAGCTGGCGCTGGCCTCCAAGATGGTCGACATCGTGCAGAACGAGAAGCTGGACGTGCTCCACGTGCACTACGCCATTCCGCACGCCTCGGCGGCCTACATGGCCAAGCAGATTCTGCGCACCAAGGGCATCAATATCCCGGTCATCACCACCCTGCACGGCACCGACATCACGCTGGTGGGCAAAGACGCCTCGTTTGAGCCGGTCGTCACGTTCAGCATCAACCAGTCGGACGCCGTCACGTCGGTGTCGGCGGATCTGAAAAAAGAAACTTACGAGTACTTCGCCGTCGAGAAAGACATCGAAGTCATTCCGAACTTCATCAACCTAGAGCGCTTCAAAAAGCAGCCCAAGGAGCATTTCCGCGCCGCCATTGCCCCCGACGGCGAGAAGCTGCTCATCCACACCTCCAACTTCCGCTCCGTCAAGCGTGTGGAGGACGTGGTGCGCATCTTCGACGGGGTGCGCCAGCAGATGCCGGCCAAGCTGCTGCTCGTCGGCGACGGGCCCGACCGCCCGCGCATCGAGAAGCTGTGCCGGGAACTGGGGCTAGGCAGCTACGACGTGCGCTTCCTGGGCAAGCTGGAAGCGGTGGAAGAAGTATTGAGCGTATCGGATCTGTTTCTGATGCCCTCGGAAAAGGAAAGCTTCGGCTTGGCCGCCCTGGAGGCCATGTCCTGCGAAGTGCCCGTCATCAGCACCAACGCGGGCGGCATCCCGGAGCTGAACGTGGACGGCGTCACCGGCTTTGTGAGCAACGTGGGCGACGTGGCCGAAATGGTCAAAAACGCCCTCACCGTGCTCGACGACGCGAATCTGCCGCGCTTCAAGGCCGCGGCCCGCGCCCGCGCCGAAGAGTTTGCCGTCGACAAGATTGTGCCGCGCTACGAGGCCTGCTACCAGCGCGCCATCGACGCGGTCATGGCCGAGGCGTAAATAGCTCAACGCCCAGCGCCAGCCGCGCTGGCCGTCAGTGCGAGCGAAGCGCGGCAATCTTTCCTCTAGCAGTAGAAACGCAACAACACCTACTACCCGAAAACGGCCCCGCCCTAACCAGCGTCACTTGGTTTCGGGCGGGGCCGTTTCGTTTTGAGCAAATTTTGGTTTCTACCAGCTGTGGCGGCGTGCCGCGAGAAGAAGGGTTGACGCCGCTTAATGCGCGGAATGTCGTGCCTTCTCGCACTGACGGCCAGCGCGGCCGTTGCCGCAAGCTAAAGTCAGGGCTAAAACAACCCTACGGCCTCGCGCTTCACGGTTTCGATGGCCGCAGTGGTCGGGTCGGCTTCGTCGGTGAGCAGGCTTTCGAGCACGCGCTTGGCCAGCTCGGTGCCGCGGGCCTGTTGCTGGTTGGGCAGGGTTTGGTAGGCTTTGTTGATGAGCGTGACGATGCTTTCCTTGGCCTGGCGCACCTGCGCCCAGGCTTCGGGGCTCATGTAAAGCTGCTGAGACAGGTTGTGCTCGTACTCGGCGCGGATTTCCTGAATGAGCAGGCGGTGGTACTCGGGCGCCGTTTGGCCGGCGGAGCTCAGGCGCACCAGCAAGTTGTTGGGCGTGATGCGCTCCAGCAGCAGAATGACCCGCTCGTAGGCCTGCAAACGCAACGGCAGAGTGGTTTTGGAGCTTTCCAGGCGCAGTTCGATGAGGCGGCGCTGCTGCTCCTTGTTGAGGTACTGCTGGAGGAGGTAGTAAACGGTGCCAGCCACGATGAGGGCCGGCAGGGTGATTTTGAGCAGGTCGATGAGCAAAGCGGAATCCATGCGGAGACGTAAGGCGGGCCGGCGGGAGCGGCCACGCGGGAATTAAACAAAAGCCGCGCGAACGGGTAATACCCCCAACTCCGTGCGGCCGGCAAAGATATACGTGAACCGGACGCGCGGAGCTACTGTTACGGGAATGATACGGCGAATGGCCACCGGGCAGTATCTTTGTCGTCCGGGCCGCCAAGCCCTTCCAAACGGAGACTCTACGCAACTTCTTTTTCAACTATGGCAACTGCCACGGCTTCCACCAAATTGGCCCCCATCGCACTCACGCCCCGTGCCCTGGAGGAAGTAAGAAACATTCTGCGCGAGAAGAACGTCCCGGCCGAATACGGCCTGCGCGTGGGCGTGCAGGGCGGCGGCTGCTCGGGCCTGAGCTACCTGCTCGGCTTCGACAAGGCCAAGGAGCAAGACGAAACCTTCGACCTCGACGGCGTCAAGCTGATCATGGACAAGAAGCACGCGATGTACGTGATGGGCATGGAAGTCGACTTCCAGGACGGCCTGAACGCCCGCGGCTTCATCTTCAACAACCCCCAAGCCAAGAGCACCTGCGGCTGCGGCTCGTCGTTCTCGGCGTAGTTTCGCGCGGGCCTCGGCCCCACAAAAAAGCCCCGGTAACTCCGAAGTTACCGGGGCTTTTTGCGTCCGGGTGGTTTCCAACGGGTAAGCGGGCGGGGCGCTAAGCCGGCCTAACCGATCCGCTCCCCGCCCATCACCTTCACGGCCGAGCCGTCGGCCATGAACACCGATTTCGGCGCCTGGCTGAGCGCGTCGACGAAGGCTTCGCCGTAGAGCTGCGCCACGCTGCAGTGCATCTGGTACTCGAGCACGTGGTGGGCATTCCAGCGCGGGTGCACCACCTCGTACTGCCCGGTGCGCCGCTCGCCCAGGCGGGTGTAGCCCCAGTAGTGCTCGGTGATGAATTCGGCCTCGCTGCCCGCGGCAATGGGCGCCGAGGCCTGTTCCACGGTGGCCTGCAGGTAGTTCCAGCGGCCGCCCACCTGCCAGCCATAGTCCACGTCGAGCCGTCCCTCCCCCACCGGCCGCCAGTGGTGCCGCATGGGCAGGGCCAGGTATTTCTCCCCGTAGAAGGTATTGGCCACGGCCGCAATCATGGCCCGCGGCACGATTTCCTTCACGAACACCACCCCGCGCCGCCAGCCGTGCTGCGGGTCGCGGTGGCGCACGTAGAAGCGTAGGTTAACTTCCTCGAAGTGCCGGTGCCAGGGCACGCTGAAGCCCCGCACCCGGGTGTGCTCAAACATAAAGCCCACCATGCTCGCGTAGTGGGTGCCGTACCAGTCGTCCAGCTCGGTGCCGTAGGGCAACAACGGCCGAAGCGCGGCGGGGTCCACGGCGTAGTTGGCCATGAGCAGGTTGCGCCATTCGGCGGTCAGGAAGGTAGTAGGCATATGAAGCAGCAACCAGGTTGAGCGCCGACGGGTTGGCCGCGGTTCTAGCTAAAGTTGTAGGGGTAGCCGATTTCCTGCAGGTCGGTTTCCAGCTGCGTCCAGTCGTCGAGTTCTTCGTTGAGGCGCTGCACCACCTCGCGGGTCAGGGTTTCGCCGCGGTACACCCGGGCCACGTCGGCTACATCGATGAGCGGGCGGCCGGTGTCTTCCACAAAATACTCGTTGGCCCATTCGGCGTAGGATTCGGGGCGGGCGTCGAGCAGGTAGAGCATTTCTTCCGAGCCGTCGTCGGCGTTTTCGTCGACCACGCCGGTTTGCCAGCCCTGCTCGGGCGTGTACCACAGGCAGAACGTGGTGCCGATGGACGCCACCGGTTCTCCGAACACGAATTCTTCGAAGGCCGCGGGCAGCCCGCGCGTGACGGCCGCCTTGTCGGGCTGGGCGTAGGTGTCCACGTAGCCGTTGATGCAGCAGCCCTCGGGGCGGAACAGGATGAGCATTTCGTCGCCCTCGCCGGTGTTGAGCTGAAACACGGCCTCGTCCTCGCCCCAGGCCAGGTCGTAGGAGTGGTAGCGGTAGTCCCAGTCGGGGGAGTTGATGGCGTCGAGCACGGCCATGGCCTTGCAGAGTTGCTGCAGGGCAGCGGCGTCGGGCAGAGCGGCGTAGTTCTGGGTTGAAATCATGGGCAAATTAAGGTCAGTGGGAAGATACGCTCATTCCCGGCGGCATTCCGTCGGTTGGCACTAGCGGGCGGCGCACGGGTATTTCGTGGCCCAAGGCCAGAAAACTGTTTCGGCCCCGTGACGTCATCCCGCGTGCCCAAACGCCGCGCTGGCATGCAGCCGCAACGTGAATTGCTTAAGCGTTGCTTGGGAAGGCCCCTCAAATAAGAGGAACCGGCTGACTAGTAGGTCTTGGTCATGTCGCTGGGCACCACCAGCACGTAATCGGCCTTCTTCAGGTTCTCTTTGTCCAGCTTGCCGAGCTGCTCCTGCGTGACGGTACTGATGGTGAGGATGCGCAGCCCGGGCTCGGCCTGGCGCAGGTACCACACGATGCCGTCGTGGTTGTCGGAGTGGTAGCTGCCGTTGACGTGCAGCAGCAGCTGGCCGGGCTGCCGGCTCTGGCGGATGAAATGGGCCATGGTGGCGTCCTTCAGCGCCTGGGCCTGGATGATGTTCTGCACGCCGGCGGCGTGGCTGGCGTCGCCGCCGAACATCTGGGCCATGCCCTTGTAGCCGGGCAGCTCGTAGTTGACGCGGATGGGCAGCGGGGCCAGCCAGGCTTTTTCGGCGGCGGGCAAGGCGTCGAGGGCGGTCAGGGAGCCTTTGGCCACCTGCTGGGCGTAGCGGCGCGGCACGTTGGTGCCCACCACGCGCAGTTTCTGCTGCCGGGCCAGCTCCAGTAGGGGCTTGTAGTCGGTGGCGTAGTTGGGCCAGGGGCGGCTCTGCTCCTCGAAGGCCTTGGCGTCCAGCTCGCCCACGTTGTACTGCTCCACCAAGGGCTGCACGTCGCGCTCAAACATTTCCAGGCCCAGCACCACTTGCCCGGCCTTGCGCTGGGCCAGCTCCCGGGCCACCTGCAGCTCGAGCCAGTGCGCAATAGGGTCGTTGTGCTGCTCGCCGAAGAGCACCACCTCGGCCGCCGCCAGCTCCTTGGCCATCTTGCCGAAGCTGACGGGTTTGCCGTCGGCGGTGAAGAGGTGGTAGGCGGGCCGCTCGTCGTCGGCGGGCAGCGCGGGCGGGGCGGCAAGGGCGGGCATGGAAGTCAGCAGGGCGAAAACGACGGCAAGCAGGGTACGCATAAACCAAAGATAGGCCCCGGGCCCGGCTCCGACCCAGGCGGCCGCAAACGCCGACGAGGCCGAACCCCGGTTCCGGCCTCGTCGGCATTAGCAGGTCAGCCGAGCAGCTTAGTCGTCCCAGTCGCCGCCGGAGCCGCCGACGCCGCCCACCAGCACCAGGTAGGGCGTGGCCGAGCAGCTGATGGTGCGCGCGGCGGTGCGGTTCAGCTCCACTTCGTCGATCTTGAGGCCGTTGGCCAGGATTTCAGCTTTCAGGTAACTGTTGGCCCCGAGTTGGGTGGCCGCGTTCTGGCAGGTCACGTTGCGCATGGCCAGGGTCACTTCCAGCGCGTCGTAGGCGCCGTATTCGCCCAGTTCGTAGATCGTGTCGGCGCGCACGGCGTAGGTGTCGCGGCCGCTGGGGCCGGGCTTAGGGTCGGTGAGGGTGTTGCGCACGGTGGCGTAGCTCATTTCGGCGCCCAGCCCGGTGAGGTTTTCGCCCCGGACGCGCACCTGCACCTTGTAGCGCAGCTTGCCCTTAAGCGGGTCGTCGTCTTTGCTGCAGCCGGCCAACAGGCCCACCACCAGCAGGAGCAGCAACGGGAATCGAAACGAGAATTTCATGCCGACGAAGGTAGGTGTTACGGAAGCTTACCCGGCATACAAAAAAAGGCTGCACCTGACTTCAGGTGCAGCCTTTTTCAGCTTAGCAAGCCACGCTTAGCCTTTGTAGAACAGCCACTTCGACAGCTCGCCGTAGGTAACTTTCTTGCCGTACATCAGAATGCCCACGCGGTAGATGCGGCCGGCAATCCAGATGGCGCCCACGAAGCCGGCAATGAGCAGGGCCATCGAGAGCAACAACTGCCAGGTCGGCACCCCGCCGAAGGGCAGGCGCATCATCATGGCAATGGGCGAGGTCAGCGGAAACATCGACATCCAGAAGGCCACCGTGCCGTTGGGGTTGGTCGTCAGAATGGCCTGCGACACCACAAACGTGAGCACCAAGGGCATCGTGACGGGCATCATAAACTGCTGGGTGTCCGTTTCGCTGTCGACGGCCGAGCCAATGGCCCCGAACAGAGCGCCGTAGAACAGGTAGCCGCCGAGGAAGTAGAACAGGAAGCAGCCCGCCAGCAGGGGCACGTTCAGGTCGGCGCTTTTCAGGGCCTGGGTGAACTTGGCGGCCACGTTTTCCTTTTTGGCGGCTTCGTCCTTGCTCGTCGTCGGGCGCATCACGGCGGTGGTGCGGGCGGCGCGGTCCTGGGCAATCTTATCGGGGCTGATGGAGCCGGCCATAACCGAGCTGATGCCCATCGAAAGAATCACCCACAACGCCAGCTGCGTGAAGCCCACGCCGGCAATGCCGAGCACCTTGCCCATCATCAGCTGGAAAGGCTTCACCGAGGAAATAACCACTTCCACGATGCGGTTGGTTTTTTCCTCCATCACCCCGCGCATGATCTGCACGCCGTAGATGAAGATGAAAATGTAGATCAGGAAGCCGAAGGTGTAGGCCACCACCGTGCTGATGCCAGTGCTCGAGCTTTTCTCGCCGTCGTCGCTCAGGCTCACCGTCTGCAGGTCCACGTTCACCTTCAGGTTGTCGAGCACCGCGCGGTTGATGCCGGCCTGCTGCAGGCGCCGGCTTTCAATGGCGTTGTTGACGGCCCGGTTGATGTCGTTTTCCAGCGACATGCCCAAGCCCTTGCGCGAAAAGACCTGGAAGCCGGCCGGGTTGCTGATGTCGAGCTTCGGAATGAAGAGCAGCGCATCGTACTTGCTTTTCTTGAATTCCGCCTTGGCCGTGGCCAGATCCGGCGAGACGCGGGTGAAGCTGATGTCGTCCTTGGGGTCGGGCAGCTTGTCGGCGAAGAGGCCCCCGGCGTCGGCTACGGCCACCACCTTGTCGTTGTCCGACATTTTGGCGATGAGCACGGGCACCGCGAACAAGGCCACCGTCAGCAGCGGCCCGATCAAGGACATGATGATGAAGCTCTTTTTGCGCACGCGGGTGAGGTATTCGCGCTGCGCGATAAGCCAAATTTTAGACATGGGTTGGGTTGACAGTTGTCAGTTCTCGGTTATCAGTCGCTTTCCCGCCGCTAGGCCAGCACCGAGTCCGTGTCGGGCACGTAGTCGGGCTGGGTTTCCTGCACCCGCCGGATAAAGATTTCGTTGATGCTCGGCACCCGCTCGCGGAAGGCATGCACCTCCACGTTGCCCGGCCCGATGAGGTAGCGCAGCAGGTCGTTGGGCGTGGCGCCGGCGTGCAGCTTTACCAGCACGCGGAAGTGCTCGTTCTCCCGCTTCGATTGCTCCAGCTCCTCGAAATCGGGGTGGGTAATCATCAGGTGGCCCTTGCCTTCCACCTCGTAGGTCTGGGTGCGGTAAGCGTCGCGCACCTGGCGCACGGGGCCGTCGAGCACTTTCCGGGAGCGGTTGATCAGGGCAATGTAGTCGCACATTTCCTCCACCGATTCCATGCGGTGGGTGGAGAAGATGATGCTGGCGCCCCGGTCGCGCATGGCCAGGATTTCGTCCTTGAGCAGGTTGGCGTTGATGGGGTCAAAGCCGGAGAACGGCTCGTCGAGGATGACCAGCTTGGGGTCGTGCACGACGGTGGCAATGAACTGCACCTTCTGCTGCATGCCCTTGGAGAGGTCTTCGATGTTCTTGTCGGCCCAGCTCTTGATGTCGAAGCGCTCCAGCCAGTGCTTGATTTTCTGGCGGGCCTCCTCCTTGCCGATGCCCTTGAGTTGGGCTAGGTACATGAGTTGCTCGCCCACCTTCATCTTTTTGTAAAGGCCGCGTTCCTCGGGCAGGTAGCCGATCTGGCCGATGTGGCTCGGGTTCAGCTTTTCGCCGCGGAAGCGAATTTCGCCCGAATCAGCTCCGGTAATCTGGGTGATGATGCGGATGAGCGAGGTTTTGCCGGCGCCGTTGGGCCCGAGCAACCCGAAGATGGAGCCTTCGGGCACCTCCAGGCTCACCCCGTCGAGGGCGGTATGGTTGGCGTACTGCTTGCGTACGTCGATGGCCTGTAAGATTGGAGTCATAGCTGTCGAAGAGCTGATTGTGGTTGCCAAGGTAGAGAGTTCCGGCACACGCCGCCGCAGGCCCGCGGGTAATCTTAGACCAACGGTCGTTCCGCGGGCCTGAACCGGCGAAAAGCTGGCCCCAACGGCGGGGCCGACCCGCCCGGATTACTCCAGTTCGCGCAGCGTAGCCTCCAGCTGGTCGAGGTACTGCCCGTAGCGGCGCTGGCGCTGTTGTTGGCCGGCGCGGTACAGCCACGCGCCCATGCCCACCGCGGCCAGCAGCCCCGCGCCCACCACCAGAGCGTGCTCGAACTGCTGCCCTTCGGCCTGCAGGTAGCCGAGCAACGCGTGGCGCTTCAGGTAGAGCGCGGCCAGCAGCAGCAGCCCGTACCAGCCCACGCCGTACACCTGGCGCAGCCGCAGCACCTGCTTTACCTGCCCGGTGAGGCGGCCGAGCTGCTGGCGCAGGTTGTCGTCGGCGCGCTCCATCTGCCGAAACAGCCACAGCTGCCAAAGCAGCGACGCAACCAGCAGCAGAAAGCCAGCCAGCAGCAGGCCGCGCATCAGCGGCTCGTGCATCACGCCGTGGGCGGAGCCCTGCCCCAGCACGGTGCGCATGTTGATGGCCAGAATCAATACCGCCACGCTCAGGTTGCGGCGGACGTTGTGCTTCATGTGGCTGAGCGGGGTATCGGGGGTGTGGGCAAGCATGGCGCGAAGGGTTTGTTCGGTGGATTCGGGGGAAGTGGCGGGGCCCACGGGCTGCGTCTGCCAGCGGCGGCGGAGGTCGTCGAGTTCCATCAGGCGGGGTGGGTTAGCAGGTGGCGAAGCTTGTCTTGCACGCGGTGCATTTTCACGCGCACGTGGTTTGGGGTGAGGCCGAGGATGTCGGCCATTTCCTCATAGCTGCGGTCTTCAAGGTAGAGCAGCACGAAGGCTTTTTCCACGCTGCTCAGCCGCTCAATGGCCCGGTAGAGCTGGGCTAGGTCGTCGGCGTCGGGGCCCTCGGGCGGCGGGGCGGCGTAGGGGGCCTCCGGGTCGAGGGGGCCGGGTGCGGGGTGGCGGCTGCGCCGCCGTAGGTCCGACACGGCCACGTTCAGCGCCACCCGGTACAGCCAGGTGCTCACCTTGGCCGCGCCGGGCCGGTACTGCGGCCAGGCCCGCCACAGCTGCAGCACGATTTCCTGGTAGAGGTCCTGCCGGTCGTCAGCGTCGGCGCAGTACATGCGGCACACGCGCAGCAGCAGGGGCTGGTTGGCGCCGACGAGGGCGGTAAAGTCGGCGGAAACGGGCGGGGTGGCAGGGCTCATGGTGGCGGAGTCAGGCAATTAATCGCCGAAGCCGGCGCGGCATTACAGCCCGAGCGAAAAAAAGATTGCCGCCGGCCGTTTGCCCCGCGCAAACGAGCCAAACGCCCTCCTGCCGGCGCAGAAAGCCTTACTATTCCGTTTCACTTGCTACTAGCCGCGCCGCCTGCATTACTAGCGGCGCCAAACCAGCTGCTAGGCAAGCAACCCGCATTACTGGGCACGCTCAACCGACTACTAGGCAGGCCAAACGTGCTACTAGCCGCTCATCCGCAACTGCTGGGCACGCGCAACCATATACTAGCCCTGTTACCCCAACTGCTAGGCAGGGCACCGCGTTGGCTCGGCCCGCCGCACTGCCCGGTACTCGGGCCCACCACCGTCCAGCCCGGCGCCGCTGTTTGTCCCCCTCTCCTACTGCCCCCCCAATGAAAAAGCCACCCCGGCAATCGGGGTGGCTTTCGTTTCACACAGCTGCAAAATCAGCAGCTGGCTTACTGGAAGTACTCCTTCACTTTCTCGAAGAAGCCTTTTTCGTTTTTGCCGGGGCTCGGGGTGAAGTTGGGCGAGGTGCGCAGCTTCTCCAGCGCGGCGCGCTCCTCGGCCGTCACGTTCTTCGGCGTCCACACGTTGATGTGGATGAGCTGGTCGCCCTTGCCGTAGCCGTTCAGGTCCGGAATGCCCTTGCCGCGTAGGCGCAGAATCTTGCCGGCCTGCGTGCCCGGGTCGATTTTCACTTTCACCTTGCCCTCGATGGTAGGCACTTCCAGCGAGGCGCCCAGGGCGGCGTCGACGATGGAAATGTACTGGTCGAGCACCACGTTGTTGCCGTCGCGCTTGAGCAGTTCGTGCGGCTCCTCCTCGATCTGAATGAGCAGGTCGCCGGGCACGCCGCCGCGCTCGGGGTAGTTGCCCTTGCCCGACATGGAGAGCTGCATGCCCTCGGCCACGCCCGCCGGGATGTTGATCGGAATGATTTCCTCGGCCAGCTGCCGGCCTTCGCCGTGGCACACGTCGCACTTGCTGGTCACCACCTTGCCTTCGCCGTGGCAGGTGGGGCAGGTCGAGGAGCTGACCATTTGGCCGAGCATGGTTTGCACCACGCGCTTCACCTGGCCCTGGCCGTGGCAGGTGGCGCAGTCGCGCTGTTCGGTGCCGTTTTTGGCGCCGGTGCCCGAGCAGGTGTTGCAGGCCGTGTAGCGCTTCACCTTGATTTTCTTCTCGACGCCGTTAGCGACTTCCTCCAGGTCGAGCTTGAGCTTGATGCGCAGGTTGGAGCCCTTGCGCACGCGCCGGCCCTGGCTGCGGGCCCCGCCGCCGAAGAAGCTCTCGAAGCCGCCGCCCCCGCCGCCGAAGATGTCGCCGAACTGCGAGAAGATGTCCTCCATGCTCGGGCCGTGGCCGTTGCCGGCCGCACCGCCCACACCCTGGTGGCCAAACCGGTCGTAGCGGGCGCGCTTCTGCTCGTCCGACAACACTTCGTAGGCCTCGGCGGCTTCCTTGAATTTGTCCTCGGCCGTGGGGTCGTCGGGGTTTTTATCGGGGTGAAACTTGATGGCCACCTTGCGGTAGGCCTTCTTAATCTCGTCGCCCGACGCGTTTTTGGCTACGCCCAGAATTTCGTAATAATCTCGCTTGGTCGACATAGTCGTATTCGTCTGTCATGCGTCGCCAGCCGCAGCATGACGTGCTTTGTTCTCTCTTCTCTACTGTCCGAGCACCACCTTGGCGTGCCGAATTACTTTGTCGCCGAGGTAGTAGCCTTTTTCCACTTCGTCGACCACCTTGCCCTTCAGGTCTTCCGACGGGGCCGGAATCTGGGCAATGGCCTCGTGCAATTCCGGGTCGAAGGCGCCGCCCTTGGCGTCCATGGTTTGCAGGCCTTTCTGCTGCAGGGCCTTGGTCAGCTTGCCGTGGATGATGTCGATGCTCTCGCGCACCACGTTGGCGTCTTCGGTGCCCTGCGTGTGCTGGCGGGCGCGGTCGAAGTCGTCGAGCACCGGCAGCAGCACGGTCATCAACTCCTGGTTGGCCGTTTTGAACATATCGGCGCGCTCCTTGGTAGTGCGGCGCTTGTAGTTTTCGAACTCGGCCGCGAGGCGCAGGTACTTGTCTTTCAGATCGGCCACTTCTTGGTCGGTGCGGGAGGCTTCGGCTTTGGGGGCGCCGCCGTCGGGGGCGGAGCCGGTAGAGCCTTGCTCGTCAAACATTTCGCCGGCTACGTGGTCGGCGCTATTGCTGGTGGCGGCAGTGTTCGGGTCCTGCAGCTCGTCGGGGTTCGGGAAAGTCGCGTCAGCCATTCCTAAGCGGTAAGTATTTCAGGGTATGGAAGTTCAGTTTCGGAAACTCGGGCAACTCAAAGGTACTGCCAAAGCCCCGCCGCGTGACATAGTGGCACAGAAACCGCGGGCTGCGGCCGTTTAGTTCAGACGCCCCGGCAGAAGCACCCGTCGCCACCGACCAGTTTGGCATTTGCCGGCGCGGCTTCTGGTATATTGCGGAGTCTGCGCTGGACTTTCCATTTTTTACCCGTTGCCAAGGCCGCGCCGCCCGTTTGCCATGAATACCTCTGCCCACTCCATGCAGCGCGAAATCGACGAGTTTAGCGCCGTCCTCACCCAACAAGGCGTGGCGGCGGCGCTCAAGTACTTGAACAACCGCACGCCGCACCGCTACACCGGCATTTTTCGCTTCGACGGCGACACCTTGCGCAGCGAAGCCCTCTACGACCGGTTCGACCCGAACGTGGCGAAGGGCGCCGACGTACCCATGCGCGTGACGTACTGCTCCCTGGTGGGCCGGCAGCAGGCGCCGCTGGAAATCAACGACGCCGCCACCGACGAGCGGGTACGGGGCGTCGTGGAAACGCCGGTCGTGTCTTACTGCGGCGTGCTCATCCGCGACGCGGCGGGCCGGGCCTTCGGTACGCTGTGCCACTACGATATGCAGCGCTGCCAAGAACGCACGTCCGACGTGCCGCTGCTGGAAGCGGCCGGGCAGTTGCTCTACCAGCACCTGCCGGCCGCCGGCAGCGCTTAATCGAACTGGTCTTCCGACAGCTCGTCTTCGTCGTCGAATTCGGCTTCGTCTGCGTCGTCGCTGCTGCCTTTCTGCACCCAGATGCTGTGGCGCAGGGGCTTGGGGTCGTCGCGGCGGGCATCCTGAATCTGCTGCCAGAGCAGGTCTTTCAGCTTCTGGATATTTTTCTGCGTGATGCTGGAAATGAACACGTGCGGCACGTCGGCCGGCAGCGTCGCCGTGATTTCAGCTTCCAGCTCCTCGTCGAGCATGTCCGACTTGGTAATGGCCAGCACCCGGCGCTTGTCCAGCAGGTCGGGGTTGAACTGCTCCAGCTCGCTCAGCAACACCTGGTACTCGGCGGCAATGTCGGGCGAGTCGGCCGCAATCATGAAGAGCAGCGTGGCGTTGCGCTCGATGTGCTTGAGGAAGCGCAGGCCCAGGCCCTTGCCCTCGGCTGCGCCCTCGATGATGCCCGGAATGTCGGCCATCACGAAGCTTTGGTACTCGCGGTAGCCCACCACGCCCAGGTTGGGCACCAGGGTGGTGAAGGCGTAGTCGGCAATCTTGGGCGTGGCCGCCGACACCACCGACAGCAGGGTGCTCTTGCCCGCGTTGGGGAAGCCCACCAGGCCCACGTCGGCCAGCAGCTTTAGTTCCAGCACGTTCCACACTTCTTGGCCCGGCTCGCCGGGTTGGGCGTAGGTCGGCGCCTGGTTGGTGCTCGACTTGAAGTGGTCGTTGCCCAGGCCGCCGCGGCCGCCGCGGGTCAGGATGATCTTCTGGCCGTCCTCGGTGATTTCCGCCCGGATTTCGCCGGTTTCGGCGTCGCGGGCGATGGTGCCCAGCGGCACGTCGAGGATGATGTCTTCGCCCTGGGCGCCGGTGCGCAGGTTTTCGCCGCCGTTTTCGCCGTGGCCGGCAATGACGTGCTTTTTGTACTGCAAGTGCAGCAAGGTCCAGAGCTGCTTGTTGCCGCGCAGGATGATGTGGCCGCCACGGCCGCCGTCGCCGCCGTCGGGCCCGCCCATGGGTCGGCCTTTGGCGCGGAACATGTGGTGCGAGCCCGCCCCGCCCCGGCCCGAGCGGCAGCAGATTTTGACGTAGTCGATGAAGTTATTGGAGGCCACCTTGGGAATTCTGAATTATGAAGGTTGAATTCTGAATTCGCGCGGTCGGCGTCTTCAGAAAAAAGCCGTCATCCTGAGCAACGCGAAGGACCTTGTCAGGATGGGACGAGTTGGAATAACATCGTTCCAGCGTGATAAGGTCCTTCGCGTTGCTCAGGATGACACTTGAGGTCAGTTGCCAGCTCCAGCTGGCCCTGCAAAGTTACGCTTTTACTTCGTCAGCGGCCTTGGAGCCGTCGGTAACGGTGGCGGGCTGGTGCTGGTCGATGATGCGGCAGAGCTGGGCGAAGATGTCGTCGATGGCGCCGATGCCGTAGATGGAGTGGAACTTGTCCTGTTGGGCGTAGTAGCCGGCTACCTGCGCGGTTTCGGTGTTGTACACTGTCACGCGCTTGCGGATTTTCTCTTCGTTCTGGTCGTCGGGGCGGCCGGAGGTTTTGCCGCGCTCGAGCAGGCGAGTCACCAACTCGTCCTCGGTTACTTCCAGGGCAATCATGCAGTTGATGCCCGTGTCGTAGCGCTGCATCAGGGCGTCGAGGGCTTCGGCCTGGGGAATGGTGCGCGGAAAACCGTCGAAGATGAAGCCAGCAGCTTCCTTGTTGCCGGCCAGTTGCGACTCAATCATGCCGATGACCACAGCGTCGGGCACCAGCTCGCCGGCATCCATGAGTTTTTTGGCCGTCAGGCCCAGCTCGGTGCCCTGGGCAATCTGCGAGCGGAGCAGGTCGCCGGTCGACAGGTGCACCAGCCCGTAACGCTGGATGAGCTTTTGGCTTTGGGTTCCTTTGCCGGCGCCGGGCGGGCCGAACAACACGATATTCAGCATGAGGAGAGGTAAGCGGGGAGGTGAGTGAAGCAGGGGAACTGTAGAAAGGTAAGAAAGAATCGGACAAGCCGTATCCTGCTCTTACACGGCCTGGTACAGGTCGCGGTAATTACGGCCGAGGCCGTCGTAATCGAGGCCGTAGCCCACCACGAACTTGTTCGGAATGGCTATGCCCTGGTATTTGATGGAGAGCGGCACCTCCAGCGCGTCGGGTTTAATCAGAAACGTGGCCACTTCCAGCGAAGCCGGGTTGCGGGCGCCAAGCTGCTCGAGCAGCATCTGCATGGTGTGACCCGTGTCGACGATATCTTCCAGAATAACCACGTGGCGTCCTTCTACGGCGTCTTGCAGCCCGAGGATTTCCTTGACCTGCCCGGAGCTGCTGGTGCCCTGGTACGAGGCCACCCGGATAAAGCTAATTTCGCAGTCGATGCTGACTTCCTTCATCAGGTCGGCGGCGAACATGAAGGAGCCGTTGAGCACGGCCACGAAGAGCGGGGTTTTGCCGGCGTAGTCGGCGCTCAGCTGCTGGGCCACGCGGCGCACGGCGGCGGCCAACTCGGCTTCGGTCAGGTAGGGAGTAAACGCTTTGTTGTGCAGCGAGATAGTGGCCTGAGACATACCGGGGAAAAGTGGGCCGGGGCGAAAGTGGGGCGAAGGTACGACAAAAAAGAGCAGCCCTCCCGGCGGGCGGAAGGGCTGCTTGTGGTGGCTAGCCGGCAGCGGCCGGCCGTAGCGCGGCCTGTTTTGCTGACTAGCAACGCGTTAAAATGCCATTGTTTGCAGTTTAAATGTAGTGCCGCTCCCGCGCAGGGCGAGTATTACGCGGCGCTAATCCAGCTGCTGCAGCAAGGTTGTCAGCACGATGCGCGCGGTTTCGGTACCCAGTTCGGCGTAGTGCACCTTGGGCTGCAGGGCCGGTACCACCTGCTCGACGGCGGGGCGCTGGGGCAGCGGGGCCACGCCGCGGTCGATGACGGAGCCCTCGCGGGCAATGTGCGGGGCAATAACCAGCGAGACGATGCTCATGAGCTTGATCAGGATGTTCATCGACGGGCCGGAGGTATCCTTGAACGGGTCGCCCACGGTGTCGCCGGTGACGGAGGCTTTGTGCGCGTCGGAGCCCTTGAACTCCATCTTGCCGTTGACCATCACGCCCTTCTCGAACGACTTCTTGGCGTTGTCCCAGGCGCCGCCGGCGTTGCTCTGGAACATGGCCATCAGCACGCCCGATACCGTCACGCCGGCCAGGGTGCCGCCCAGCACCTCGGGCCCGAAGGCGTAGCCGATGATGATGGGCGTAATCAGGGCAATGGCGCCGGGCAGCAGCATTTCGCGAATGGCGGCCTGGGTCGAAATAGCCACGCACTTCTCGTACTCGGGGCGGCCGGTGCCTTCCATGATACCCGGAATTTCGCGGAACTGCCGGCGCACTTCCTGAACCATGGCCATGGCCGCGCGGCCCACGGCCGAAATGGCCAGCGCCGAGAAGATGAACGGAATCATGGCCCCGACGAAGAGGCCGGCCAGCACCCGGGCGTTGCTGATGTCGATGGCCGAAATGCCGGCCGTGCCCATGAAGGCGGCAAACAGCGCCAGCGAGGTGAGGGCGGCCGAGGCAATGGCGAAGCCCTTGCCGGTGGCGGCGGTGGTGTTGCCCACGGCGTCGAGGATGTCGGTCCGCTCGCGCACTTCCTTGGGCAGCTCGCTCATTTCGGCAATGCCGCCGGCGTTGTCGGCAATGGGGCCGAAGGCGTCAATGGCCAGCTGCATGGCGGTGGTGGCCATCATGCCAGCGGCGGCAATGGCCACGCCGTAGAGGCCCGCAAACTCGTAGCTGAGCACGATGCCCGCAGCCAGCACGATGATGGGCATTACCGTCGACTCCATGCCCACGGCCAGGCCGCCGATAACGGTGGTGGCGTGGCCGGTGCTGCTCTGGCGCACGATGCTGAGCACCGGGCGCTTGCCCATGGCGGTGTAGTACTCGGTGATGATGCTCATCAGCGTGCCCACCACCAAGCCCACGGCCACGGCCCAGAACACGTCGGTAGCCGTGAACGGGGCCGAACCCAGGCGAGCCATGCTCAGCGTGCCCGAGGGCAGGATGTAGTGAATGACAAACCAGGCGGCCACGGCCGTCAGGGCTACCGAAATCCAGTTGCCGATGTTCAGGGCCGCCTGCACGTTGCCGCCTTCCTTCACCCGCACGAACAGGATGCCAATCAGCGAAAACACGATGCCCAGGCCGGCAATGACCATGGGCAAGATGATGGGCGACATGCCGTTGTAGTTGTCGCCGGCGGCAATGACTTCGCGGCCGAGCACCATGGTGGCCAGAATAGTGGCCACGTAGGAGCCAAAGAGGTCGGCGCCCATGCCGGCCACGTCGCCTACGTTGTCGCCCACGTTGTCGGCAATGGTGGCGGGGTTGCGCGGATCGTCCTCGGGGATGCCGGCTTCCACTTTGCCCACGAGGTCGGCGCCCACGTCGGCGGCCTTGGTGTAGATGCCGCCGCCCACGCGGGCAAAGAGGGCAATGCTTTCGGCGCCGAGCGAGAAGCCCGTCAAGACTTCCAGGGCGCGCTCCATTTCGGGGCCATTGGCCGAGGCGCCGCCCACAAACATGTTGTAGAAGACAATAAAGAGGCCGCCGAGGCCGAGCACGGCCAGGCCGGCCACGCCCATGCCCATCACCGATCCGCCGGCAAAGGACACGTTCAGGGCGTTGGAGAGGCTGGTGCGGGCGGCCTGAGCGGTGCGCACGTTGGCCTTGGTTGCAATTTTCATCCCGATAAACCCAGCCACGGCCGAGAAAACGGCGCCGATCAGGAAGGCCACGATGATAACGGGGCTGGACCGCTCGTTGCCGTAGCTCAGAAAGCCCAAAAAGGCGCAGGCAATCAGGGCGAAAATGGTCAGCACGCGGTACTCAGCCTTGAGGAAGGCAATAGCCCCGTCGGCGATGTGGCCGGCGATGGTGCGCATACGGTCGTCACCGGCGTCCTGGCGGGAAACCCAGCCAGCGCGCAAGGCCGTGTACAACAGGGCCAGCACGCCCAGCCCGGGCGCGAGGTAGAGGATGGTCATAAAGCGGTGTTAGGAGGTTGAGGAAAGATTTGGGGAGAGTAGACGCAGTTTGGTGCGTGTAAAATAGAGGTTTTACCCGCGGGGCCAAGCTTTTTACTCGCCTTGCCGACTATTCTCTTCCGCCCAGCCGCCTACAACTCCTGCATCAGCACTTGGTAGAGCCGCAACATGCTGTCGATGTCGGCCTTATGCACCAGCTCGTCGGGCGTGTGTACGTGGTCTTCGGGGGCGCCCACGAAGCACCAGTCCCAGGGCTGGGCGCCGTGCTGCAGCTCCTTGCCGTCGGAGCCGCCGCTGCCCTCCACTTCCAGCTGGTAGGGCACGCCCGAGGCCGCGGCGATGCGCCGGATGCGCTCCACGTAGCTGCGGCGCGGGATGAGCGAGTCGCGCAGGGAAATGACGCAGCCCTGGCCGGCGTGCACGCCCTCCGTGACCCAGGTAATGTCGCAGACGAGGGCCTGGCGCACCTGGTATTGCTCGTAGATGCGCTTGGCCAGGTACTTCACCGAGCCGCCGCCGTGCTCTTCCCAGCAGCTGAAGGCCACGATGCCGTGCTCCAGCGTTTCGCACAGGCGCAGGGCCGTCCACACGCCCAGGCGGTTGTCGAGGTAGCAGCTCTGTACCGACTCCTCTGTCTCGCGGAAGTCGCACTGGTAGGTCAGCTCGGTGCCCCGCTCGATGTCGCGGGTGAACTCGTAGCCCAGCGCGCCGGTTTCCTCGTCGACGGTGAGGGTGCACTCGATGCTGCCCTGCCCGTCGCGGCCGACGAGGCGGGCACCGGGCTCGGCCGCCGGCCCGCCGATGCGCACCAGCTGCCGGCCGTAGCGCACCGTGTACCCAATGGAATCGATATGCGCAAACACGGCCGTGCGCGGCTGCCCAAACACGAGCATGATGCAGTCCTGCAGGTCGTCGCCGGCCAGCACCTGGGGCTGCACCCGCCAGCCCGGCGCGTGCTGGTGAATGTAGTTGAGCAGAAATTCGGTGAGCGGGGCTTCGTGGCCCGACGGGGCCTGGATTTCGCAGAGGGTGCGTAGCAGCTGCATGGGGTACGGGTAGGTGTCGGGCCCAATATCCGACCTAAATGGCGTATTTTAGCCTTTCGTTAAGGCGGCGCGGGCCCGGCGGCCCGTGTTCCTAACCCGCTTCTTATGGAATTAACTGACCTGCTTCTAGCGCCGCTGTACCTGGCCTTGTTCTACGGCCTGGCGCTGTGGGTGCGCCCGATGGTCACGAACGTTTACACCAAGCCCTACTACCTGCCGGCCCTCACGCTGAAGTTTGTGGGCGCTATTGCCCTGGGCCTGATCTACCAGTTTTACTACGGCGGCGGTGACACGTTCAACTACTTCGTGCACACGAAGGTCATCAGCAAGGCCTTTTCCGATTCGCCGGCGCTGGGCTGGAAGCTGCTCACCGCCAGCGAATACGAGCCCGACATTGCCCGCTACATCGCGTACATGTTCTGGTTCTATGCCAAAACGGAGTATTTCGTGGTGCGCATTGCCGCGTTTATTGGCCTGTTCTGCTTCAACAACTACTCCGTTATAGCCCTGACCTTCGCCCTAATCAGCTTTAGCGGCATCTGGGCCATGTACATCACCTTTGCGCGCCTGTACCCGGCGGCTTACAAGGAGTTGGCTGTTGCGGTGTTTTTCCTGCCCTCGGTGTTTTTCTGGGGCTCGGGGCTGATGAAAGACTCGCTGTGCATGGGCGCGCTGGGCTGGATTTTCTACAGCTTTTACCACCTCTTCATTGAGAAGCGCCGCATCGTGCTGTCGGTGGTGATGGGCGGGCTGAGCATGTACCTGCTGGTGATGGTGAAGGTGTACATCCTGATGTCGTTTATGGCGCCGGCGCTGCTGTGGGTGTTCAACGAGAACAACCGCCGCATCAAAAACGCCACCCTGCGCCTGCTGCTCAAGCCGCTGTTTTTGGGCATCGGCATACTGGTGGGCGTGGTGGGCGCCACCAACCTGACGGCCGGCGACGAACGGTTCGACGTGAACAACATCGGCGAGCGGACCAAGATCAACCAAAGCGCCCTTTACGAGCGGGCCCGCGACAAAGGCTCGGGATACAACATCGGCACCATCGACGGCAGCGTAGGCAGCATTCTGCGCGTGGCCCCGCAGGCGGTGGTGGTGTCGCTGTACCGGCCGTTTCTGTGGGAGGCGCGCAACCCGGTGATGCTGCTTTCGGCCCTGGAAGCGCTGTGGTTTACCATCGTAACCGTCCGCATCTTTGTACGAACGGGCCTGCTTCGGACCCTGCGGCTTATTGCCGGCCAGCCCTTGGTCACGCTGTGTTTTATTTTCAGCATCATCTTCGCCATCGGGGTGGGCACCAACAGCGGCAACTTCGGCACGCTGGTGCGCTACAAAATCCCGCTGATGCCCTTTTACGCCGCCGGCCTCTACGTGCTGCAAGCCGAAGCCAACAAGCTCAAGCGTCCCGCACCCGGCCGCAAGCCGGTGCTGACTACTTGATGAGCACCTTCGCTGGCCCGCAGCAAAAAGCCCCGACCTGCTTGTGACAGGTCGGGGCTTTTTGCTGCGTCACCCGCTTCGTTAGCGCGTGAACAGGTTCAGGAAGTTTTGCGTGTTCGACACCACCGAGTACCGGTCGACCACGGTGGCGCGGGCGGCCTTGCCGAGGGTCTGGCGCAGGCCGGGGTTTTGCAACAGCCGCTCCAGGGCGCTGCGCCATTCCTCGGGCGTGGTGCACACGTAGCCGTTCACGCCGTCCTCGACCACCTCGGTATTCATGCCCACCGGCGACACCAAGGCCGGCTCGCCCAGGGCCATGTACTGCAGGGCTTTGAAAGCGCACTTGCCCTTGGCCCAGGGGTCATCTTCCAGGGGCATCAGGCCCACGTGAAACTGCAGCAAGTCGGCAATTTCGGTGTCCTTGCGCCAGGCTTGGTAGCGCAAGGAGCGCAGCGGCAGTTCGGGCGGCTGGTTGGAAATAACGCGGAACTCGAAGTCGTAGCGCTGCTCCAGCTCGGCCAGCACCGGCACCACCTGCTCGATGTACTTCAGGGTGGAGTGCGTGCCCGTCCAGCCAATGACCAGCGGGCCCGGCACGGCCTGGTCGCGCACCTGGTTGTGCAGGTGTTCGGTGTCGATGGTGGTGGGATTGACCACGGCGCGCGGGTTGAACTGCGCCGCGTAGTTGCGCAGGTAGCTGTTGCCGCAGCTCACCTTGTAGGCCCAGCGACAGATGCTGTCTACCTTGTGGTGCCACTTTACGCCGGCCACAATTTTGTTGGCCTCCGAGGTGTTCGGAATCCAGATGGCGTCGTCGAAGTCGTAGATGATGGGCTTGCGCAACAGCTTGGCAATCATCCACTCGAACACCGGCGGCCCGATGGGTGCCGCTTCGCGGTGAATAAACACGAAGTCGTACTTGCCCACGGCCGTCAGCACCAGCAGCAGGCGGCGCAGAAACCCGCGCAATATGCCCACGGCCTTTTGCACGGCCAGGCCGGGCTTGTAGAGAATGGCCCAGGTGGCGTCGTCGAGAAAGGGCGCGAGCTGGTACTGGTGGCCGTGCTCGGTCAGCAGGTCGAGGTACTGCTCGAAGCGGAAGCGCTGCGAGGGGGCCTTGCCAGGCGGATACGGGATGATAAAGAGGATGCGCACAACAAAAAGAAGCCAGCCCCAAGGGCGGCTCAACGGCTTTGGTAAAACGTGAGGACCTCGTCGATGATGTAGCGCTGCTGGGCGGCGGTCAGCTCGCAAAACAGCGGCAGGCGCACGAGGCGGGCGCCGTAATATTCGGCCCAGGGCAGCGCGCGGCCGTCGTGCTGCAGGGCGTAGTAGGGGCTGGCGTGCAGGGGCAGGTAGTGAAACACGGCCATGATGCCCCGCTCCCGCAGCCGGGCAATGAGGGCGGTGCGCTCGGCCTCGTCGCGGCAGACGAGGTAGAACAAATGGCCGTTGACGGTAGCGTACTCGGGCACCACGGGCAGGCCTACCCCTAGCGCAGTTAGTGCAGCCAAGGCATCATTATAAGTGTGCCAGAGGCGGCGGCGCACCTGCTGAATCTGCTGCCAGTGCTCCAGCTGCCCCCAAAGGTAAGCCGCCGTCAGCTCGGAAGGTAGGTATGAGGAGCCCACGTCGACCCAGCTGTAACGGGCTACTTCGCCGCGGAAGAACGCAGTGCGGTTGGTGCCCTTTTCGCGAATGATTTCGGCCCGGCGGGCGTACTGCTCGTCGTTGATGACCAGCATGCCCCCCTCCCCGGCCTGAATGTTCTTCGTCTCGTGAAAGGAAAACGCGGCCAGCTGCCCAAACGAACCCAGCGCCCGGCCGCGGTAGTAGCTGTCGAAGGCCGGGGCAGCGTCCTCCACCACGGTCAGGTTATGCCGGCGGGCGGTGGCCAGCAGCGGGTCTAGGTCGCAGGCAATACCGGCGTAATGAATGGGAACGACGGCCCGGGTACGGGACGTGACCAGCGCCTCCAGCGCTTCGGTGTCGAGGTTGGGGTTGAGCGGGTTGCTGTCGGCAAACACCACGCGGGCGCCGCGCAGCACGAAGGCATTGGCCGTCGACACGAAGGTGTAGCTGGGCACGATAACCTCGTCGCCGGGCCCGAGGTCGAGCAGCAAGGCCGCCATTTCCAGCGCCGCCGTGCACGAGGTCGTCAGCAACGGGTGGCCGAAGCCGAAGGTGTCGGCGAAAAAGCGGTGGCAGCGCTGCGTGAATTGCCCGTCGCCAGACAAATGCCCCGCCCGGATGGCCTGCTCGATGCAGGCAAGCTCGGAGCCGGCCAGGAAGGGCTTGTTGTAGGGTATCAAGCGACGTCGATCAGGGAAAACACGGCCGCAAAGATAGCCGACGGCCGGCAGCTTGGCTTAGCGCCGGCTCACAGCCACAGGTGGTAAACCAGCGCCTCGCTCTCGATGCGGAACCCGCGGGCCTGGTACAAGGCCACTGCGGGCTGATTTGCGCGCTGCGTCGCCACCGTCAGGCGCTGGCAGCCCCAGGCGTGGGCCCGTTGCGCAGCCGCATCAAGCAGGCTGCCACCCACGCCGCGCCGCCGCGCCGTCGGGGCCACCGCCAGCAGCCCGATAGAAGCCTCGGCGTCCCGGTGCGCCAGCGTCAGGAGCCCCTGCGGTTGCCCGGCTGTGGCTTCGTGCACCAGCACCTCCCGCGCCAGCCGCCCGCGCAACGACTCCCGCAACCACTGGTTGTAGAGGCGCTGCCAACTGCCCGGGGCAAAGCGCACATCGCGCCGAAACCGTGACCAGCCGCTGCTGACCTGAGCCAGTTCCCGCAATGCCGGCGTGGCCGTGAATACCGGCCGCACCTGCGGCCCCACCGCCGCGGGCGGCGCCGGCAGGTCCAAGGCGAAGCTGACGCGGTGGTCGATGGGGCGCAGGGCAAGCACGGCGGCGGCTTGCAGGGCGGCCACGTCGGCGGGCTCGACAAACCAGTAGAGCAACCGATAGCCCTGCTGCCGGGCGGCGCGCAGCTGGTCCCGGAGCGCGGCGGCATTGGGTACGGGCGCCCGCAAACGCCCAATCGGCAGGCCGAAAAAGCGGCTGTCCCAGCCCAGCGGCTCCAAGTCTGGCGCGGCCTTACTGCTCATGGGGCGGCGGGACCGGCGTGAGCTGGTCGATGAGGTAGAGCGGGCGCTGCCGGGCTTCCTCGAAGGTGCGGCCCACGTAGAGGCCGACGAGCCCAATCAGGGCAATGACGAGGCCTGCAAAAAAGCACATCAACAACACCAAGCTGGTGTAGCCGGGTACGGTGATGCTACCGATAAAATAGCGCACCAGCGTAATCAGCCCCAGCGCGGTGGCACCAGCCGAGATGAACGCGCCGAATAGAATAGCCAGCCGCAGGGGCTTGTCGGACCAGGCCAGCAGCACATCCAGCGCCAGCTGCAGGCGCCGGCCGAAGGAGTAGCTGCTGCCGCCCGCGGGCCGGGTGCCGTGGGGCACCGCCAGCGCGGTGCCCTCAAAGCCGACCCACCGCACCAGTACCGGAAAAAACCGCCCGCGCTCGGGCAGCTGCCCCACCGCATCGATGACGCGGCGGTGGTACACCCCGAAATTGGCCACAGTATCGTCCTGTGGCACGCCGGTGAGAGTCGACAGCACGCGGTAGAACGCTTTCGAGGTCAGCCGCACGCCCCAGCCGTGTTGCCGGGCTTCGCGCCGGGCCACAGCGTAGTCGAACGGCGGTTGCTGTGCCGCGGCCCACAGCGCCGGAATGGCTTCCGGCGCGTCTTCCAGGTCGCAGTCGAGCACTGCCACCCAGGTGCCGCGGCTCTGGGCCAAACCGGCGGCCAGGGCCCGGTGCTGCCCGAAATTGCGCGAAAGGCGCACCCCACGCACCCGCGCATCGGCCCGGCTAGCTTCCTCGATGCGAGACCAGGCGTTATCAGGGCTGCGGTCATCGACGAGGATGATTTCGAAGCGCCCCCCGGTTGGTTCGTCCACGGCCGCCACGATGCGCCGTACCAGCTCGGGCACCAGCGCGGCGGCTCCGTACACCGGGCTCACCACCGACAGCAGCGGTGCGCCGAACTCAGCAATGGGCCGCATGGACGGGGCGTGGGCGGTTGACGACGGGCATAACGCGCGGCTCCATCAGGCAGGGATTAGGCGCCGAAGAAGGTGGCGTAGGCCTGGCGGGCGCGCTCGGGCGAGCGGTAACGCTCGGCCAGCTGGCGCGTCTGCTGGCGGTAATCGGGCTGCTGCACCAGTTCGGCAATGCGCCGCACGGCGGCGGGCACGGTTTCGGGGTGGTCGAGGTTGAACACCGCTCCCCCACCCTCGGCCTTGATGATGTCGCTGTCGTCGCCCACGCCTTCGGTGAGGATGACGGGCAGGCCATTGGCCCAATACTCGCCCACCTTGATGGGCGAGCAGAACTGCCGGCAATCGGCGGGCTTGATGGGCGCAAAGGCGAAATCGGCGGCCGAGAGGTAACCGGGCACCTCGTGGTGCTGGGCCCGGGTGACGAAGCTGCGCTCCGGCCCCAGCCCCGCGGCGGCCAGGCGCGCCTGCACTTCCGGAATGGCGTTTGGAGTCAGCACGATCAGGCGGAATTTCTCGCCGAAGTGCTGGGCGGTGGCGGCAAACAGGTCGTAGGCTTCCTGGTCGTAGTAAATGTCGCCGAACTTGCCCACGTAGATGCCCACAATGGCGTCGGCGGGCAGGCCGAGCTGGGCGCGCACGGCGGCGCCGCGGGCCGCGTCGTAGCCGAAGGCGGCCAGGTTTACCGAGCAGGGCACCGTCACGATCTGATCCGCGGGCACGCCTTCGCTGATGAGCTGGCGGCGGTAGTTTTCGGCCACCGGCATCAGGCCGCGGGCCAGCTGCTTCTGCTTCCGCTCCCAGTGGCGCTGAAAGAGGTAGCGCGGGTCGTAGCGCCGCCACACGCCCGATTCGAGCATGTAGTCGGCGTGCGGCTCAAAGGACTCCACGTAGAACGGCAGCTTGTTTTGCTTCCACACGAGGTAGGCCAGCGCGCCGGCCGGGGCGCCGCGGGCCAGCAGAAAGTCGCTGCGGTGGCCGGCGGCCAGCTGCACCAGCTGCTTCGGGAAGCGCAGGAAGTCGTCGGTTTTGGTGACGAGCACGTTGCGGCCGGGCTCGGAAATCAGCGGGGCAAACTCGATTTTATCGGCCGCAAAGGGCAGACGAAATGCGGGCGCCTTGCCGTTGCGCTCGATGGTCACGAGCAGCACGCTCTCCACGTCGGGGCGCTGCTGCAGCAGCTGCAAGTGCGGGAAAACGGTCGAAACGGTCAGCGGGTCGTCCAGCCCCCAGTAGCTCAGAAACAGAATGCGCATGATGGCTATAACAACGAGAGGCGACCGGGCGGTGCCTTAACTCCGGATTTTCTTGAGGCGGTCCACCACCTGCACGCCGAGCAGGCAGCGCACCAGCAGAATCAGCCCCTGGGCCGTGGGCAGGTGCGGCTGCGCCAGTCGGGCGAAGCGCACGGCTTCGCGGCGGTGGTCGTCGGCGTAGGCGTGAATGGCGCAAAGGTAATACACCCGTCCGGTCAGCGTCCGGCGCTGCTCGGGGCTGAGCTGAATGCGGGCCAGCATCCACTCCAGGGCCAGTTGCAGGCGGCGCACCAGGGCCGAGTTGTCGGAGCGCATGGAGCGGGTGTCGTGGTCGTTCATGGTGATGCTCACCTGGTCGACGACGTAGACGCGGTCCTGCTGGGTGTTTTCGAGCATGAACATCCAGTCTTCCACGGCCGAGTAGCGGCGGTCCTCCTCGAAGGGATGCAGGCCGGGATTCTGGCGGCGCACGCAGATGTTGCAGGCCAGCGCGTTGCCCCGGACGAAGGTGTCGAGCCCGTACCAGCCCTCGGCCAGCCCGGCCATGTCGCTGTCGGCGCGCACGCCGTCGCGGTCGAAGTCGTACTTGGCGGCAATAAAATTGGGCCGGTTCAGCTCCTGAATCTTGGCGTAGAGCCCCGACAAGTGGTTGGGGTGAAACAGGTCGTCGGAGTCCAGAAACAGCACGTACTCGCCCTGGGCGCGGGCCAGGCCGTAGTTGCGGGCCGCGCCCCGCTCGCCGTTGGCCTTGGGCAGGTACTGTATGCGCGCGTCGGGCAGCGAGGCCACGACTTCCGCCGTGTTATCGGTGCTGCCGTCGTCCACCACCAGCACTTCCCAGTCGGCGAACTGCTGGGCTAGCACGGACTGCAGCGTGGCCCGGATAAAGCCGGCGCGGTTGTAAGTCGGAATGACAATGCTGAAAAAGACAGCCACAAAGAAGCAGGGTTAGGTGAGCCGCCGGCCGGGCGGAAGCGGACGGAGCACGGCCGCCGCGGTTAGTCCACTACTACGCCCATGCTGGCGTACAGGCCCTTGAAGCGCTCAATCCAGAGAAGCCAATTGGCGTAGGTGCAGCGCGGGTCGTTGGCTTCCTCGAATACCGGTTTGAGGTAAGCCGGCTCCAGATCCTTAGGGAAGTTCTGCATGGCGTCGAAACGCCCGTGGTACCAGGCTTCGTTTAGGTAATGGCTGGCCACTATCACGTCGAAATCCACGTCCTTGAAGTTGTTGGTGGCCGAAGTGGTAAACGAAGTCTGCGTGAGTTCTTCTTCCGACTTGGCAAAGCGCGAAAGGTGACGCTTGGTCCAGTTCAGCGCCCGCGCCAGCTGATGGACCTCGTCGGCCTGCTTTTGCTTGGCCTGCCACAGGTGCAGCCAGTACTGCTTGTTGAACATGGCCGAGGCCACCGAGTAGAGGCCGTAAAACGGCAGCTGAAAGTAGATGCCCTCTTTTACCAGCCCCAGCCGGTGCAGGATGGACTGCGACTTGAACGTGTTCAGCAGCAGCATGCGCGTAAACCACTCCGGGCCTTTGGGCAGGGCGGGCACGTATTCTTGCAGCCCGTGGCCACTCCCGGCCATTTTACCCTCAAAACCACTCAAGTCGCCTCCCCAGTACATTTTGGTCAGCACAATCTGCCGCTCCGCCATGTAGGAAGCCAGCTCGCTGATATCGAAGCGCCGGGTTATCCACATATCGTCCTCCATCATGCAGAAGATGTCCGAGGCACCGCGCACCCCTTGCATCCACATTTCGGTGGGGATGATGCGCAGGCTGAACGGGGCTTTGCTGGCCACGTGGGCCCGGAGCTGGGCTACTTTCGCGTCGTATATCTCCGAGCGCACCAGTTGCACCAGCGGGTACTGCGCCTGAATCTTAGCCAGGTACTCCGGCGGCGTGCCGTCGTCGAGCACCGTGATGGTGTAATCACCCGTCACATAGTCGTAGATGCTGCGCAAGCAGCGGTCCAAGTAGTACGGGCGGTTAAAGGACTTAACCAGGATAGAAACGTTGGTGGGCATGGAGGCCGAGAAACTTGCGCCCAGTGCCGTAAAGGACAGCTAAGCAGTGAAACCGGCGACAAAAGCCCCGGCATAAGCGGCTGCGAAATTAGCAAAATGCGGGCGCCAGGCAGCTATGGGCCCGGCGGAGCCGCGGCGACGTGCCAACGAGCCCGACGTCCTGCAAGCACTCGTTTGCCCAGCGCGGAGCTGCAGATTGCCAACGCGGAAGTCGGGAAACCGCCGGCTCCCAGAAGCCCATTTTACCGCTTCTGCTCGATGCGGTCCAGCAAGGCAGCGAACGAGCGGGCATAGGCAGCCCGGGTGTGGTGTTCCCGCGCAAAAGCGTGGGCCGCCTCGGAGCGGGCGTGCAAGTCGGCCTCGGGCAGGGCCACCAGTTCGCGCACGGTTTTGATGGTCTGCGCGATGATTTCGCTGGGTTCCTGCGAGCGAATAACCGTGGCCAGGCCCTCGCGCACGGTGCTGGTTTCCGTGGTGATGGGAATCAGCCCGAAATGAGCCAGCTGCACCACGGCCCCGCCCCCACCTTCGCTGGCGCTTAGGTACACGGTGCCCAGGCACTGCTGGGCCAGGTCGGCAAACTTGCGGCTGCCCACGTCCACCCACCCCATGTACTTCAGGTTGGGGTGCTTGGCCAGCATGGGCTGCAGCCACGACCAGAACCGGGTTTCCCGTTCGGCGTGCCCCCCGATGTAGAGCGTCAGCTCGGGCATTTGCGCAAACGCTTCCACCACCAAGTCCAGTCCCTTCAGCAGCAGCCCGCCGCTGCCCAGCCACACAAACTTCGTGCGGGCCTCGGCCATGTTGCGCCGCTGATAATCCGGCTCGTATACCGCCGAAATATTCAACTGATGCTTGAGGGCGGGCCGGTCGAACAGCCGCAACTGAAAGTCGGTGCCGAGGTAGGTCATGTAATCGGCTACCTCGTTGGCGTAGTTGGGCGGCGCCTGCCGTTCCGGCGACACGAAGATGCCGTGGCGCCGATGAAAATCCCCGATGCGCTTCAGCTCGGCCGTATTCTGAAACAGCCAGTAGTTGCCGGACGAGTAAAAAATCTTGGTGCGCCCCGCCCGGAGGTTTTCCGGCATGTTGATCAGGCTGCCCCCCTCGTCGATGATCAGGTCGTACAGTTCCCAGTTGATGGGGGCCCGGCTGTGCACGTGGTGGTAGTCGACCACGTACCCGCGTTCGTTGAGCTGGCGCACCATCTCGGCCGATTCCCAGTACATCGTGTGCTCGTTGATCTGCGGGCACTGCATGGGGTCCCCTTTGATGTAATAGGGAATCGAGTAAATGGAGTACTTGATAAACGCGCGTTTCGCCTTGGGTCCCAGGCGCTCTTGCCCGATGCCGTGGATTTCGCCGCCCGGCGGACGGAACGTAACATCAGCCGCCTTTCTGAGGAGTTCCGACAGGCGGTAACGCGCCCCTTGGATGGTTGGCATAGTGCAGGGTTGGCTACAAGCCGAGGCTCGTATGAAACGTGGGGAAAACTAGCGGGCCGTAAAACGGGCAAGAGCCGTTTCACATTCCCGCATTACGCTAAGAAGGACAAATGCAGGCTTTCTATACCCAAGCGCAGCGCAAACAGCAGCGCGGTTACGCCCGCCGTGAGGGCAATGGAACGCAGCGCAATGCGGCCAATAGGCAGGCGCAGCAGGGAGAGAATGTGCAAGTCGGTAAGGAAGCTGCCGAGCATACTGGCCAGGCCGAAGAGCAGCATGGCAATTTTGACGTCGTGCAGGTACAGCCCGATGCCCAGGCCCACGGCGCGAGCAGCCAGAATGCAGGCGTTGGCTATGAGCTGGTAGCGCTGCTTTTCGTAGACGGTATAGATGCCCGACGTGGCTAGGGACGTGAGCTTGAATACGTAGTAGTAGCCTAGAAAAGCCGTGAACATGCCCGCGCCTTCCCAACGGGCGCCAAACACAATCTTGAATATCCAGTCGCCAAACACGGTAACGCACCCGAAGGGCAGGATGCCGAGGTAGAGCAGCTTGTAGTACAGGTCCAGGGTGATGACGGGCAGGCGCTCCGGCTGGTTCTGGTGGGTTTCAATGGCCTTTTGGGCAAAAACCGGCGAAATAGCGTTGCCAATCAGGTTGATGGGAATTTCCAGCAGACTGACAGAAAACGAGTAAAGCCCTACCACCGTGGAGCCAAACCCCGTGGTCAGCGCAAAGATGGGCAGCTGAGAGGACACCGTGTTTACGTACCCCGCCGGCAGAATGTAAAGGGGGAAATCTTTATATTCTTTGGCTACACTCTTGATTGTCTGCCAGTTAAAGCTAGTCCATAATTCACCCAACTGCCGCCAGATGCCGCCAAACAGCAAGCCAGTGGTGGCCGTGATGCGGTTAAATAACTCGCCCAGAATCAGGCCCGTAACCGGTCCGCCAAACACCCAACCAAACCCAATGGTAAACGCGCGGCCGGAAAGCGTGGTGGCAATATCAACTCCCGCCCGCTTGGTAAACGCCTTGTCCCGGGTGTACCACGTGAACATGATGGCGTTCAGGTTAAAGAGCAGCAGCAGCAGCGGCACGGCGTACAGCCAGCCGCCCACGCCCTCCAGGTGCAGCACCCGCCGCAAGGGCTCCGCCGCAAAAGTCAGCAGCCCGCCCAGCACCACGATGGAAGCAACGGTGAGCAGCAAGCTGAGGTGCACCAAGGCCAGAAACCGCTCACGCAGCTTGGGCATCAGCATCGCGCCGGGGTAGCCCAGCGTGGTAAGCAAGTTCAAGTTGCCCACCACCGAGCCGAATACGGCAAACTGCCCGTAGCTGGCGGGCGCATAAATGCGCGACATCACCGGCGTGAGTACGAACCCAATAGCGGCTACAATGGTCGTTCCCGACAGTGTGACGGCAAAGTTTTGAGCAAACGACCCGCGCTGCCGGATGGCCTGGGTGCTGGTGCGCACCGTGCTACGTATTCGGTTAATCAAAAGACAACGGCGTAACCCGCGTGTTTGGTGAGTTCAAAAAGCCTTCCCGCCGCCAGAGCAGCAGGAAGGCTTCCAATCAATTGTAACCAACTCTTACTCGTGCTGCGACAACACTTTGTGTCCGCCTTTCAGCAGATAGGCGTCGCGCTTGAACAGCTCCACGTCGGCCTGGACCATGTCTTTTACCAGGGCAGGCAGGTCGTACTTAGGCATCCAGTTCAGCTTCTCCTTGCACTTGGTCGGGTCGCCGATGAGCAGGTCCACCTCGGTCGGGCGGAAGTAGGTGGGGTCAACCTCGATGACCACCTGCCCCTCGGGCAGCTGGTAGTCAGGGTTGTGGCACGCCACTACCACGCCTTTCTCGTCTACACCCTCGCCTCGGAAGGCTACCTCCACGCCGACTTCGGCAAAGGCCATGCGCACAAAGTCGCGCACGGTGGTGGTTACACCGGTGGCAATGACGAAGTCCTCGGGCGTATCCTGTTGCAGAATAAGCCACATAGCTTCCACGTAGTCTTTGGCGTGGCCCCAGTCGCGCTTGGCGGAGAGGTTACCCAGGGCAATGTGCTTTTGCATGCCCAGCACAATCTGCGCTACGCCGCGGGTGATTTTGCGGGTGACGAAGGTTTCGCCGCGCAGCGGGCTTTCGTGGTTGAAGAGGATGCCGTTAACCGCAAACATGCCGTAGGCTTCGCGGTAGTTGACCGTAATCCAGTAGCCGTAGAGCTTGGCCACGGCGTAGGGCGAGCGGGGGTAAAACGGCGTGGTTTCGCGCTGCGGCACTTCCTGCACCAGCCCGTACAGCTCCGAGGTCGAAGCCTGGTAGATCTTCGTTTTTTTAGTGAGCCCCAGCAAACGCACGGCCTCCAGGATGCGCAGCGTGCCGATGCCGTCCACGTTGGCCACGTACTCGGGCGTGTCGAACGACACCTTCACGTGCGACATGGCGCCGAGGTTGTAAATCTCGTCGGGCTGCACTTCTTGAATGACGCGAATCAAGTTGGTCGAGTCCGTCAGGTCGCCGTAGTGGTTGGTGAAGTTCGGGCTCTTATTGCCCTCTTCGTCGGTAAGCAGGTGGTCGATGCGGTCGGTATTGAACAAGGACGAACGACGCTTCAGGCCGTGTACCTCGTAACCCTTTCCCAACAGAAGTTCTGCTAGGTAAGCGCCATCTTGACCCGTAATACCGGTGATGAGTGCTACTTTTTTCATAAAAGAAGTTGGTGGCAGCCTTGTGTCCGGCCGCAAGCAATTCGGTGAGAGTTCAAATGCCCGGTTATTTCCTCCGCGCTAGTGCGCAGGTTCAGCACGGGCCATGACCTTGCAAAGATAACGCGTCAAACGTTAGCTGAAGTAGTTGAGCTTGCCAGCAATAGCGAGTTGACCTAGCTGAGCACTTTGGTCAATTGATCCGACTTGTAGTAAAATTCCGTCGGGTGCTCTGCATTATAAGTGGCCATGAACTGGTCGCATACGTCGAAAGCCGTAGCCAGTTTAGCCATATTATCGGTCGGCATCTCACCAGTAAAACTGGTAGTGCGTCCCTGGTTACCCTGGTACTGCTTCAGGCGCAAGAGCGAATACAAGACGCGCTTGGCCGGGCGGATGGGCTTTTTAATTGCGTCCATCCAACCAGATTTGTGTTTGACAAAATCACCAACGCTGTCGCTGATGCTTTTGTCGTAATAGAAGCGCATCCGGTTAGCTTCCAAGGCACTGGCCTTTTGGGCTTTGCCCTGGTTCATCACCCGAAAATTGCTCTGCGGATTCTCGATGCGCACGCTGAGCATGGCAGTGCTCCAAGCCAAGTTGACGTTCAGGCTGGTGATGCGGTAGGTAAACTCGGTGTCGACCTGCACTACGCCGGTATGGAACAGGCCGGTCAAGGCTAATGACTTACGACGGATAATCAGTGGCAGGCCAATCATCCAAACCACGGCCTTGCTGTTGAGCCAACGTTGGAAGTTATCGGCCACATCGTCGTAAATGGTGGCTTTGCCCAAGTCTTCCAAATGAATCAGGCCGGTGTTGCCCGATAGCACGTCAATCTCGGGGTGGGCCAGCATGAACGATTTGGCCTCTCGGATGGCGGGGTAGCAGAAAGCGTCGTCGTCGGTAATAATCTTGATCAGTTCCCCCCGCGCCATGAGCATGCATTTGTTGAAGCCGTGCGCTTCTCCTTTGTCACGCTCCGAAACAAACTGCTGAATCTTGCCAGCTTCGTAGAGCCCGCGCAAGTATTCCGGAGTGCCGTCTTTGCTGCCGCCGTCGGCCACCACAATTTCCTCGTCGGGCTGCCGGGCCGCAATCAGCCGCTCCAGTACCTGCTGCAGGTAGGGCAATTTGTTGTAGGTCGTCAGAACGTACGATAACGTGTACTCAGCCATGCCCTTATTTAGTATCCCAGTTTTTTGGCGTATTCCAGCATCTTTTCCCGCGGCCGCACCTTCACCGGCCGCGCCGGCACGCCCACGTAGATGGTCCACGGCTCGGTGTCCTTGGTTACTAGCGAACAAGCCCCAATCACACAACCTTCGCCAATAGTCACGTTGGGCATCACCACGGCATTGGTGCCAATGCCCGAAAAACGGCCGCATCGGATGGTGCTGAAATCGACGGTGTCACGGTACTCATCCGGTACCGTGACACTGGTGAAGCCCTCGCCCATAAACCGATCTGAACCGCACAGCAGACGGCTCCCAGCTGCAATGCTAACGAAGTGCTCTACCACCACCCGACTTTGCTCCCCTCCGATGACGGTGATGTAGGGGGCGATGTGGATGTAGTCGCCGATTTCGGCGGCGGTGGTCAGGTAGAAGCCCGAGTCGATGGCCACGTGGCTGCCCACGGTGACCAGCTGCGGCCGGCGGATTTCCACGTTGGCGCTGATGAACACGTCGTCGCCGCAGCTCTTCAGCAGCGACTTGTCGTACTGGGCTGATTGAATGGACTTGTCGCTGGTCATTGCCGGTAAGTGTGACTAGAGTCAGTAGCTACCAACCAGGGGCCTATACGTCGTACCCCATTTCCTTGGCGTATTCCAGCATCTTTTCGCGCGGCCGCACCTTCACCGGCCGCGCCGGCACGCCCACGTAGATGGTCCACGGCTCGGTGCTTTTGTTCACCAACGAGCCTGCGCCAATTACACTGCCTTCTGCCAAAGTCACCCCGGGCATTACCATGACATTGGTCCCGACGCTGGCAAAATTTTCAAAAATCACCGGTGCGATGTGCACGTTGTCACGGTATTTCTCCGGGATGGTAGGCCCAATGAAACCATGTCCCAGGTGCTCGTCGCTACCGCAGATAATGCGGCTACCGGCAGCAATCGTGCTGAAATGCCCCATTTTCAACAGCCCTTGCGGCCCGCCGATGACGGTGATGTAGGGGGCGATGTGGATGTAGTCGCCGATTTCGGCGGCGGTGGTCAGGTAGAAGCCCGAGTCGATGGCCACGTGGCTGCCCACGGTGACCAGCTGCGGCCGGCGGATTTCCACGTTGGCGCTGATGAACACGTCGTCGCCGCAGCTCTTCAGCAGCGACTTGTCGTACTGGGCTGATTGAAGTTTTTCGCCAGATTGGTTCATAAGGAGTCGGTAATTTTTAGGGGAGGAAGTGAAAAGTCCGCGCGGCAGCGCGCAATTCTAGTAAGGAAAAACCGACTCGTAGTAGGCAATGGTCTTGGCAATGCCCTCCTCGAATTCCGTGAACTTAAAGTCCGGAAACACCTGCCGGAAGCGCGTGTCGTCCATCACTTTCTTGGGCGCCCCGTCGGGCTTGCTGTGGTCCCACACCACCTTGCCCTGGTAGTCGAATTTGGCTTGGATGATATCGACCAATTCCTTCACGCTCAGCCCGTCGTTCTGAGCCACGTTGAGCACCTGCTCCAGGCCTTTGCGGTCGGGCTGCAGCAATACCTGCCACACCAGCCGGGCAAAATCCTTGGCGTAAAGCCATTCGCGGATGGCCACCCCGGTGCCCCAGATGGGCAACTCGGGCTGGTTGATTTTCTCGGCCTTGACGAACTTCGAAATCAACGCGTTGAGGGCGTGGGCCTTGTTCGGGTCGGTCGAGTCGAAAGGGCCGTACATGTTCGGGGTGAGCAGGTTGATGCTGCGCACTGCGTACTGCATCTGGAAGCACTCGGCGGTGGCCCAGAGCAAACGACGCGTGGCGCCGTAGCTCAGCACCGAGCGGTGCAGGTGCCCGTCCCACCACTCGTCCTCGCGGAACAGGTCGGCTTTGGCCGGGTAAGCGCAGTTGGCAATGGGGTTGATGACAATGGCCCGCGGGCAGGCGTGCGCCACGGCCTCGTACATGCCCAGGATCATGCGCGTGTTGTCGGCCACCACGGTAGCGGCCTGCTCGGTCACGTAATTGAGGCTCCCGACGTGAGCGGCGCAGTTGATGACAAAATCCGGGCGGTGCTTTTGCAGAAACGCCGTGGTTTGCGCGGTGTCGCGCAGGTCCAGGCCGGTGCTCAGCGAAGCTTCAATGGGTTCTACGCCGTTTTCGCGCAGCACCTGTGCCATGTTGTGGCCAACGAACCCGTTGGCGCCAAAAAGAACTACTTTCATATGCTTACCAGCCTTGCTTGATGGCGTCCACGATGTAAGCTACTTGCTCCGCGGTCAGCGCATCGTGCAGCGGCACGTGAATCTGCGTTTCGTCGAAGCGGCGCTGGTTAACCAGCTCGTGGCGCTTGCCGCCAAACAGGGTATTCTTGTCAATGCCGTCGTGTACTACCGAGGAGGCCACGCCGCGGGATTTCAGGGCGCGAATAAATGCCAAGCGGTTCTCGACGTGGAAGCCAAACAGCCAATTGGCGCTTTCCCGGTCCGTCTGGTGCACGAAATGCGTCAGGCCGGGCACGTTCTGCAGGCCTTCGCGGTACTGCTGCACGCGGGCGCGACGCACGTCCATCCGGTCCCAGAACCCTTCGAGGTTGGCCAAGCCCAAAGCGGCGGCGTAGTCGCTCAGGTGGTACTTGTAGCCCACGTCGGAGAGGTCGTACTCCCGCTCCCCTACTTCGTTCACGGGTGAATTGGCGCGGTCGATGCCAAACCAGCGGCGGCGGAACACTTCGCGGGCCTTCTCCGGGTCACGGGCGCACAGGGCGCCGCCGTCGCCGGTGGTCAGGTGCTTGATGGCCTGGAAGCTGAAGCAGGTGAAGTCGGAGATGGAGCCAATGGCTTGGCCTTGGTAAGTGGCGCCCGGCGCGTGGGCCGCGTCCTCGATTACCAGCAGGTTGTGGCGCTCGGCAATGGCTTTGATTTCAGCCATGTCGCAGGGATACCCGCCCCAGTGCACGGCCATAATAGCCTTGGTGCGCGGCGTAATCCGGTGCTCGATGTCGGCCGGGTTGATGTTGCCGTTTTCGTAGTGAATATCGGCAAAGACCGGCTTGGCGCCGACCTGCACCACGCAGATGGCCGAGGCAATAAAGGTTTGGGGCGAGAGAATTACTTCGTCACCGGGGCCAACGCCGGCCACTTCCATGGCCAGGTGCAGGGCGCTGGTGCCGCTGTTCAGAGCGGCCGGATTGACCATGCCCAGATCGGAGCTCAAACGACTTTCAAACTCTTTAACCAATCGGCCTTCGCTGAGCATAGTGGTGGCCAGCACATCGGTCACTCGCTGCGTTGCGGAAGGGTGTACAAACGTACTGAAGAGGCTAATGGGGTTGCCAGTGGGCAGGTTTGCGGTGCCAGCAGGCAGCGGTGAGTTGGTAGTTCCAGCCATATAGCTAGTTGAATGAAGCCGCAAAGATACGGCGTAGAAGTTGTTGCCGTTTCGCCTACTAGGCCTTGCGAACCATCGGCGTGGGTATCCGGCCTCGAAAAACGGGAATTCAGCAATTCCGGGCACAAGTGGCGGGCCAAGCACTCACAGCACCCAAACTCGGCTTTACACCGTTGCGGGAGCCTTTGAGAATCAGAAGTCCACATCAGCGGTGGCTGCAGCAACTGCCTCTCGCTACTGTGGGCCGCGCTGTCCGGCCTAAAAGGCGTCGGACAAGCATCGGCAAAGTTCTCGCTTTTTCGATGGCTTGCCAAAGTAAGCTGGCCACTCGTCAGTGACTTCAGCCCTGATTTTCTGATGCAAACGATTGCGTTGCGCGGCTCCCTGGCGCTTGTGGCGGGAGCGGCGCTGCGGGCGTCCGGCAGTCTGCCGAAAGACGGGTACTTTTGCCGGGACCAACCTTTTCCTGTTGCCGCCGGTGCGGCGGCGCCTTTGCCTTGCCATGACGAACCTCGTAGTGCTTTCCTACGGCAGCCAGAAAGAGTACCGGCGCGCAGTGCTGGCCGTGCTCAGCTTCTTCAGCTTCTACGACGCCCAGTCACCGTTGCCCGAGGTCAACGTTATTATCTACACCGACCGCTCCGACTACTTCGAGCAGTTTCTGGGCGACGTGCCGGTGCAGTACGTCATTCTCACGCCCGAGCAGCAGACGGCCATGATGGGCACCGTGGGTTACCGCCACCGCATCAAGGCCGTGGTGGTGGGCGACACCCTGGTGCAACACCCCGCGGACAACCTGCTGTTCTTCGATTCCGACACGTTCTTCGTCAAGCACCCCGGCCCGCTGCTGGCCAGCATCCGCCCCGGTGTCGACGTGATGCACACCGTGGAGTTTACCTTCAACGATATTGCCACGCAGCCCCTGCCCCACGACAAAACCGTGGCCGACTTTGTGCGGATGATGGAGCAGGAGCCGTTTCAGACCACGCGCGGCGCCGAACGGTTTTCGGGCACTCAGCAGTGCTGGAACTCGGGTGTGCTGGGCCTAGCGCCCTCGGTGGCGGCCTACCTGCCCGACGTATACCAGCTCATCGACCACCTGTACGCCAACTCGCACTGGCACATCATCGAGCAGATTGCCTTCTCGCTGGTGCTTCAGACGCGTGACCAGATTCTGCCGGCTATCGACTACGTGTACCACTACTGGGAAGGCGACAAGAAAGTGGCCGCCGATGCGCTGCTGACCGAAGCCATTGACGGCCGGTTTGCGGCGCTGCCCTACGCCGACAAGCTGGCCGTGGTGCGGCAGCTGGTCGAGCGGCTGCCGAAGGCCATTGCCACTTACCTGAGCGAACATGCCGAAATCGGCTTGAAGCAGGACGCCATTACCTTCTTCAACGCCAACCGCTTCGGGCCCGCCTACCGCGCGGCCTTGGCCTATTTGCTGAAAGTACCCGCTGACCGCAAGTTTCTCAAAGACGTGCTTTACCACACCAAGCGCGGCCTGACGCAACGCGGCTAACTGCCTCACGGCGGGTTCCCGAAACAATTACCGGGGCGTCGTTCCTATCATAAATCAGCGGCGCCCGCGCTGGCCAGTTTGTTTAAACTGCCAACGCGGGCGCCGCTGTATTTGGGGCCGGTTTTTCTTACGCAAACCGATAGGGATGCGGAAAACTATTCCGTTTCGCGGTTAGCAGCCGGGCTCACCGCGGCCTTGGGGGCCGTAAACGCCTTATAGACGACGAAGCCGACCACTGCGAGGATAGCACCTTGCAACAGCAGATAGGTCGTGCTGATCCACGGGCCCTGGTTCATGAAATACACCTGGAACGGCCACTCCAGCATGATACCCGTGTGCACGAACGAAAACGACGGAAAACGGTCGTCGGGTTGCCCGAACGTAGGGTCAAACCAGTTGAAGGGCAGCCACATTTTGGACACGAGCAGCAGCAGCGCAGCCGTTGTCCACACGGCCGTGCGGTTGAGCGGCAGCGTGTCGGCCACGGCGGCGGCGACCAGGGCCAGCAGCGGCAGCACGTTGGCGAGTTGCCGGGTTTCGCTGTTGATGGCCTGCAGCAGCACCACCATCAGCATCAGGCTCAGCCCCAGCCCCAGGCGGTCGAGCACGCTCAACACGCGGCGCCAGAACAGCAGCGGCACCAGTGCCGCAAGGCCGTAGTATACGCCGTGCGCGACGATGAACTGCAGCGGACGCTGCAGCACGGCGTAGGTGGTGTTGATCAGAAACGTTTTGAAGGGCAGATACGACCGCGACGGGTCGCCCACGTAGCGGGTCAGCAGGAAATACGCCACCAGCAGCCCCAGCAGGTACAGCCACTTCAGGCTCGGGCGCAGGGTGCGCAGCACCAACGACCACATCTCGGCCCAACCCGGAATAACCCGCTGCCCCAGCATCCACTGGGTGTAAAACAGGTACGCGCCGGTCAGCACAATGCCCAGCGGCAGCAGGGACCGGACTTCGGGGGCCATGCGCGGGGGCAAGGGCACGTCGCGCACGTAGAGCACGCCGACAAACAGCAGCATCACCACCAAGCTAATGCCGGCGGCCCACAGCAGGCTCAGCGGCCGGTTCTTGGTCTGGGGCAGCGGCTCGTCGGCCGGAATCAGCAGCAGCAGCAGGTTGTAGGCCAGCGCTGTCGGCCAGATGCCCAATGACACGAGAGCTGTCAGCCAGAGCCCCAGCGTGCTGCGGCGCAGGTAAAAATACAAGCTCGTCAAGCCCGCGGCCGCGGCCAGGCGGTCGGTGGTAAACGGGATGTAGAGGTCGTATTTGAGAAAGGAAAAATTGATAAAAAAGGCCAAGAAGCCTACCCAGGCCGCTTCCAGGGAAAGGCGCATGAGCGTGGCAATTTTGTGCCAGAGCACAATCATGAGCACGCCCAGGCCCAGGTTGAATACCTGCATCCACAGAATCAGGTAGTCGTCCTGGAACGGGATGTTGAACAGGCGGAAGAACCCGTGCAGCAGCGCAAAGGGCAGCACCCGCTGAATGGTGTAGCTGTTGATGTGCGTAACCAGCAGCTGCCGCGGCAGATCAATAGCTACCGGCTTATAATACGTGTCGCCCTCCCAGGCAAACCCGTTGTGCAGCGGCACCACGTCGGGAAAGACCATATACCACAGCGAGAGGGTAACGGACAAGCCCAGGAACACCCACAACGGATTGCGGTATACCAACTCAAAGTAAGAACCTGACGGGGAGCCAGTACGTGTGCTAGTCGAAGCCATGTGGGGGAGTGACGGGAAAAACGGATGGGCCCTTGCGCGCTGCCGGCCCGGGGCGCCTTATTCGTATACCTGCCGGACGACGTAGAGCGGCCGTTGCCGCGCCGCGTCCAGCCCGCGCCACACGTACTCGCCGATGACGCCGAGGGCCACCATCTGAAAGGCCGAGACAAACAGCAGCACCACCATCAGGGTCGTCCAGCCCTGCGGCTCATCGGGGCTGACCAGGCGCAGGGCAATGATGTAGAGGCCATAGAGCAGCGCAATCATGCCCAAGCCCAGGCCCACAGCCGAAATGGCGCGCACCGGGAAGTAAGAAAACGAGAGCAGCGAGTCGATCAGCAGCTTGATTTTCTTCGACAGTGTCCAGCGCGAGGTGCCGATTTCACGCTTGCGGCGCACGTAAGGAATGTTTACGTACGGGAAGCCCAGCCACACCATCAGATAGAACACATTGGAGTTGCGCTCTTCCATGCTCACCACTTGCTCGCTCACCTGCCGGTCGAAAAACACGAAGTCGAAGCCTCCGTCCGGGATGTTTTTCAGCGCCAAGTGCTTCATCAGCCAGTGAAAGGTCTTGGCGAATACCTGCGAGAGGCCTTTTTCCTCGCGGTCCTGGCGGTTGCCGATGACCAGCTTGAAGCCCTGTTTCCAGTACTCGTACATTTTCACCATCAGCTCCGGCGGGTCCTGCATGTCGGCCGTGATGATGGACAGACACTCGCCGGTGGCGTGGGCCATGCCCGCCACGATGGCGTTGTAGGAACCCACGTTGGCGGCCAGGTCGACCACGCGCACGCGGTCGGGGTAAGCAGCTTGGGCGCGCAGCAGGGCCCCGAGCGTGTCGTCGCCGGAACCGTCGTTGACAAACACGTACTCGAAGCTGACCTCCGGTGGGAAGTTCACTTCGTTGGCTACCAGCTCACGAACCGTAACGGGGATGTTGTCCTCGTTGTAGTAGCAGGGAATGACGATGGAAAGCTTGGGCATCGACTAGGGCAGAGCCAGAAAATACATACGCGGAGCACCGGGCCGGGACCCGGACCGGGCCGCTGGTTAGAAGCGCCGAATGGCGGCGGCCACGGTGGCCACGTGCTCTTCGGTCATGCCGGGCCACATGGGCAAGCTCAGGCAGGTCGTGGCCAGTTCTTCGGCAATGGGGAACGAGCCTACCGGCATTTGCAGGTCGGCGTAGGCCTGCTGGCGGTGCGGCGGCACCGGGTAGTGAATTAGCGTGCCGATGCCCTGGGCGGTGAGGTGCTGCTGCAGGGCGTCGCGGCGCGGGTGCTGCACCACGTAGAGGTGGTACACGTGAGTAGCGCCGGGCGCGGTGTGCGGCAAGCGCAGCTCCGGAATGCCGGCTAGGTGCTGGTCGTACCACGCGGCCACCTGCTGGCGCTGCTGGGTCCACTGCGCCAGGTAGGGCAGTTTGGCGCGCAGCACGGCGGCCTGCAACTCGTCGAGGCGGGAGTTGTAGCCCACCACTTCGTTGTAGTATTTCTGCTGCGAGCCGTAGTTGCGCAGCACGCGCACCTTGTGGGCCAGCGGCTCGTTGTTGGTCGTCACCGCGCCGGCGTCGCCGAGGGCCCCCACGTTTTTGCCGGGGTAAAAGCTCGTGCCGTTAATGTCGCCGAAGGTGCCGGTCTGCTGCCCGTCGAAGGTAGCGCCCTGCGACTGGGCGTTGTCCTCCACCACGAACAGGTTGTGCTGCTTGGCCAGGGCCATAATTTCCGTCATGCGGCAGGCCTGCCCGTAGAGGTGCACGGGCATGATGGCCTTGGTGCGCGGCGTCAGCGCCGCCGGAATCAGCGCCGGGTCGATGTTGCTGGTAGCCGGGTCGGGCTCCACGGGCACCGGCGTGGCGCCCACCTGCGTGACGGCCAGCCAGGTGGCAATGTAGGTGTTGGAGGGCACGATGACTTCGTCGCCGGGGCCGATACCCAGGGCGCGCAGGGCCAGCACCAAGGCGTCGAGCCCGTTGGCCACGCCCACCACGTGCGCTACTTGGTTGAAGGCAGCGTACTCTTGCTCGAACTGCTTTACCTCCTCGCCCAGCACGTACCAATAGGAATCGTACACGCGGGCCACGGCGCCCAGAACTTCTTCGCGGATGGGCGCGTGCTGGGGTTGGAACGAGAGGAAGGGAACGACGAGGTTGCTCATGAGCGGACTCAGATACTTGAAGCGAAAGAAAGAAGATATGACCTGCGGCCTACCACCGGTTGTGGCACGCCAGCACGTGCGTGGTGCTGCCCAAGCGGAACCCGAGCTTTTCGCAGGTGCGAAACACGGCCCGGTTGGTAGCTTGGGTAGTCATTAGCACATAAGGCAAAGATAAGCCCGCGGCGCGGCGCACCGTCTCGGCCACCAGCTTCAGGTGCCAGCCGCGGTTGGCCGGCCCCACAGCCGTTAGCAGCACCCGCGAGTGGCCGCTCCCGGGCAGGGCCTCGGTAGCCACCGTGTCGCCGATGGCCAGGAACGAGTCGACGGGCAACTCGGGCGCGTCGGGCACCAGCACGGCGTCGGCGTAGGTGCCAGCCGTGGCCGCTTCGGCATAACGGGCCAGAAAAGCATCGGCTTTGGCGTCACCGAACCACGGGTCGGCGTGAAACCGGTCGTACACGTTGCGGGCCGCCGCCGAAATGCGCCCGATGTGCTGGGCCTCGTCGGGCCGGGCTAGGCGTACGGGCGCGGGTTCCGGCAAGCGGGCCTCGGCCACGGGGCAATAAAAGTTCAGGCGCGTTTCCACGAGCTGCCAGCCGCCACCCGTCAGGGCCTGCAGCAGGGCCGTGTCCTCGGCCGGCACCACGCTGAAGGCATAATACTGGCCGCGGGCGTGCAACTGGGCACGCAATTCGGTAGCCGCCGCCTGCAAGCTGGCCGGGCTGGCCTCGGCCCCAAACAGGCCGCTAAACAGCCGATAGGTGGGGGTGCCAAAGTAGTCCGAATCCCAGGACAGGCGCTGCAACAGCCACTGCCCGACGCCTCCGGCCATGGGCACTACCTCGTCGTGGGGCCCGCTGCCGAAACGCAGGGCCGCCCCGGTTCCGAACTGCGCCTGCTGAGCCGCCTGCGGCAGCTCGCGCAGAAACTGGTAGGGCGAGTGCCACGCCAGCGCCTCGGCCCGGGCCGCTACCAGCGCTGCATCGACCGGGTTAGCCGCGCCGTTCACGGTTTGGCCTGCCATATCTGCCGAAACTGCTCGTAGTCGCGGATGTAATCCTGCTCGTCGTAGGGCGCCGAAGCCAGCACCAGTTGCACGGCGGAGTGCGAGTACTGCATGGTGTGCCAGGCGTGGGGCGGCACGTACAGTCCCAGGTGCGGGTCTTCCAAGCGGAACGTCTGAATGGTGCCGTCGGCCAGCTCGGTGGTAACGATGATACGGCCGGCCGCGGCAATGAGTACTTGCTCGGTGCGGTGGTGGGCATGGCGGCCGCGCACGATGCTTTCCGGCGTGTAGTACGTCCAGAACACGCGCTGCACCTCGAAAGGCACCAGCTTCTGCTGCTCCGATACGGAAATGTAACCGATGCCCGGGGCACCGAGCTTGGGAAATTCAATTAGAAAAGGATTCGTCACGGGCGACTACGTATTCCAGAGGCAAAAACGAAGGACGAGCCAGCGCAAACAACTCAAGCTGCCGCGAGCGGCTCCGGACCAGGCCACCGCGGGACGGGGCGGGGCAAATCTATGGCTTTTTGGGCAGTAAGCCGCAGCCAGAGCCGGCCTTCGGAGCGGGCCCAAGGGCCGGCAAGACGGCCCTGCGCCGACGTACAAGAGCCCGGCTCCAGCACGCCTGCGCGTGTCGGGGCCGGGCTCGGGGGCAGGCAGCCGTATGCTTACGCGTTGCGGCCGACGTGCTCTTTGAAGTACTCCAGCGTGCGGCGCAGACCTTCGGCGCGGTCTACCTTGGGCTCCCAGCCCAGGATTTCGCGGGCCTTGGTGATGTCCGGGCGGCGCTTCATCGGGTCGTTTTCCGGCAGCGGGTGGTACGAGGGCTTAAACTCCACGCCGGTGAGGCGGGCAATTTCCTCCCCGAATTCGCGGATGGTAATTTCCGCCGGGTTGCCAATGTTCACCGGCAAGTGGTAGTCCGACAGCAGCAGGCGGTAAATGCCTTCCACCAGGTCGTCGACGTAGCAGAACGAGCGCGTCTGCGACCCGTCGCCGAATACCGTCAGCGACTCGCCTTTCAGGGCTTGGCTCAGGAACGCCGGCAGCACGCGGCCGTCGTCGAGGCGCATGCGCGGGCCGTAGGTGTTGAAGATGCGGATGATGCGCGTCTCCACGCCGTGCACGTTGTGGTAAGCCATGGTCATGGCTTCCTGGAAACGTTTGGCTTCGTCGTAGCAGCCGCGCGGGCCCACGGGATTCACGTTGCCGTGGTACTCCTCCACCTGCGGGTGAATGTCCGGGTCGCCGTACACTTCCGAGGTGCTGGCAATCAGCACGCGGGCCTTCTTCACCCGGGCCAAACCCAGCAGGTTGTGGGTGCCCAGGGCGCCCACCTTCAGGGTCTGAATCGGAATCTTGAGGTAGTCGATGGGCGAGGCGGGCGAGGCGAAGTGCAGGATGTAATCCAGCTCACCGGGCACGTGCACGAACTTCGACACGTCGTGGTGGTAGAACTCGAAGTCCTTCTTGCCGAACAGGTGCTCGATGTTGGCCAGGTTGCCCGTCACCAGGTTGTCCATGGCAATGACGTGGTAGCCTTCGGCCAGGAACCGGTCGCACAAGTGCGAGCCGAGGAAACCGGCGCCGCCGGTAATCAGGATGCGTTTCTTATCGGAGCTGGTGGTCATTGACGGTCAGCAAAGTGTAGAGTGAGGGACGAACCGGGCGCTACTGCACCGCCGGCTCGGGGTGACGCGTGCGGATGCCGATGCAGTGGTAGGCGAAGCCGGCGGCTTCCATTTCCTTGGCGTCGTAGATGTTGCGGCCGTCGAACACCACGCGCTGCTTGAGCAGGCGGGCTACCACTTCGAAGTTGGGGGCGCGGAACTGCGGCCACTCGGTCACGATCAGCAGGGCGTCGGCGTCGATGAGGGCTTCGAACTGGTCCTTGGCGTAGGTAATCCGGTCCCCGAGCGTGTGCTTGGCTTCGGTCATGGCCACCGGGTCGTAGGCCGTCACCGAGCAGCCCGCGTCGAGCAGCTTGTCGATAATCACCAGCGAGGGCGCCTCGCGCATATCGTCGGTCTTGGGCTTGAAGGACAGGCCCCAAACGGCGAATTTCTTGCCTTTCAGCTCGCTGCCGAAGTGCTGTTGCACCTTGTTGAAGAGCACCGACTTCTGGTCCTCGTTCACGCTTTCCACGGCCTTGAGCACCTGCATGTCGTAGCCGTTTTCCTGCGCGGTTTTGATGAGCGCCTTCACGTCCTTGGGGAAGCAGGAGCCGCCGTAGCCGATGCCGGGGTAGATGAACTTGTTGCCGATGCGGGCGTCGGAGCCGATACCCAGGCGCACCTTGTTCACATCGGCACCCATGATTTCGCACAGGTTGGCAATGTCGTTCATGAACGAAATCTTGGTCGCCAGCATGGAGTTAGCGGCGTATTTCGTCATTTCAGCCGACGGAATGTCCATGAAGATGATCGGGTGGCCGTTCATCAAGAAGGGCTTGTAGAGGCGGCGCATCACCTCTTCTGCGCGCTCCGAAGCCACGCCCACCACGATGCGGTCGGGCTTCAGGAAGTCGTCGATGGCGGCGCCTTCCTTCAGGAACTCGGGGTTGGAAGCCACGTCGAACTCGATGTCGGCCCCGCGCTTGGCCAGCGCGTCGGCCAGCTCCTTGCGCACCTTGGCGGCCGTGCCCACCGGCACCGTGCTCTTCGTCACGATGACGCCGTAGCTGTTCATATGCTCGCCGATGCCCCGGGCCACGGCTAGCACGTACTTCAGGTCGGCCGAGCCATCTTCACCGGGAGGCGTACCCACGGCGATGAACGCCACGTCGGCGCCTTTGATGCCATCGGCCAGCGAAGTGGAGAAATGCAGACGCCCCGCTTCCACGTTGCGCGTCACCATTTCTTCCAGGCCCGGCTCGTAGATGGGCAGGATGCCCTGCTTGAGGTTGTCAATCTTGCGCTGGTCGATGTCGATGCACGTCACGTCGATGCCAACCTCGGCGAAGCATGTGCCGGTAACCAAGCCCACGTAGCCGGTCCCTACAACTGCAATTTTCATGTGCGTTTCTGTGGTTAGTTTAGAGGCGTTTCACCGCCAGTCGGGGTCGAGCCGGGGAGTCCGCGGGTGCGAATTTGAAAATGAAATTTCGACGTACGAAGCAGTTCTCGCTCGGCAATGGTGAAGCCTTCGAACTGGTAAGCTCGGAAGTTGAGAAAATGCAGGCCGTCGAAGAGCACCTGCGAACCTAGCTTGGCCACATCGGGGGCCGGCCCCAGGTGCTTCATGGGAAATAGGAAGGCGAAGTTAATCAACGTGAGAGAATCGGTTGCCGGCACGGGGCTCACGTCGTTGCGGTCAACGGGTTGCGGCAGGTCATACTTGAACCCCGGCGACTGGCCGATTTCGTTCACGTACCGGACCTTGTCGGCACTGTTGGTGTTGATGTGGTAGGCGCTCAGGATGTCGAAAGGATAATTCAGCGCTACGTACTCCTTGAAGAAGAGGCCGAATGATACCACTGCCATGATGGGCAAGGCGTACGTCAGCGTCCGGCGCAATACAGGCGCGGCCAAACGCGGAATTACCGACACGGCCCCGATAACCACGAAGGGAATAAACGGGTGCATCAACCGCCCGTAAAACACCATTTTATGCACGAAATACGTGCAAAAACCATGTAGGCAGTAAAAAGCCGCCACGACAAGAACTAGCTTATCCAAATCAGCTAATTCGGAGTGGTCCTTGTAGGACTTAAGTAAATTGCGAATTAAGTACACGACGTATAGCGCAAACAAGGCAATAAGCGCAACGCCAATGACACCTTCTACTTGATACAAGTATTTGAAAATGAAGCTAAAGCCTTCCTCGTAGCTGCCTTGGTCGATGGTATGCGCGAGATGAAAGCTGGAAATCAGATACGAGGCGCCGCCAAGCCGCGCTATCAGTTCAAATAGCAGCAGGACGCTAGCCCCCGCCAGGCCGTATACCACGATGCCGGCGAAATACTTTTTGAGTAGAACAAAAGGATTTCGGTTGTCCAGCAGCACTGCTAGCACGATAAACGGTGCCATATAAAAGCCCGGGTAAACGGTAATTAGAAATACCGATAGAAACCCAACCTTGGCAAAGAAACCATACGTCCAATTCTTGCCCTGCTGCTTTTGCCGGAGCACCGTGTACAGTACATAAAGCATTAAGCACATGGCAAAATCGTACGGGAGTACGTGCCGCATGTACACGTTGGTATTAATCAGGCCGGCATAAATCAGCGTGGCTAACAGGCCCAGCATGTCGTCGCGCAGCAGGAGGCGGGCTACTTTATAAAACAGGAAAGTAGACGCGGCCAACACCAGCCAGTTCACAATTACCGGAATCAGCAAGGACTTGGGGCTTTGCAGATTCAGGCCAGAAACGGAATAAGCTACGTTTTGCAGCAAAGCCGGAACCAACCGAACAATAGCGTCGCCGGGGCGCCCGGAGGTGCTGGCAACCTTAGCCGAGAAGGTTTGCCAGTCCCCTTCCAGCAAGCTTTTGGTTGCCATCAGGGAGCTTTGGTAACGCGTCTCGTCAGGAAAAGCCATGGTGCCTTTGCCCACGAAGAACAAACGAGCCAGCACTATCACGATTACGCCCACGACAAGCAGACGCGCATAATAGCCTTGGCCCCGGCTATTTTCAATAATTGTTGGCATGAACAGCGGAAGAATGCTATGAACGCACAAAAGCAACGGCTTTCACCCCGCAAAGCGGATGAAAGCCGTTGCTCCCTTACGCGAACAGACCGTATTTCAGAATGCAGTAGATAGCGCGGAATCCGTCGCGCCAGCCGATTTTCTTACCCTCGGCGTAGGTGCGGCCGTAGTAGCTGATGCCCACTTCGTAAATGCGCACATCCCGCACTTTGGCCACCTTGGCGGTTACCTCGGGCTCAAAGCCAAACCGGTTTTCCTCCAGTTTCAGCCCTTGAATAATGTCCCGGCGGAACAGCTTGTAGCACGTTTCCATATCCGTCAGGTTCAGATTGGTAAACGCGTTCGAGGCCATGGTCAGCCACTTGTTGCCGATGCTGTGCCAGAAGAACAGGATGCGGTGCGGGCGGCCGCCCATAAAGCGCGACCCATACACCACATCGGCCATGCCGCGCAGAATCGGGCGCAGCAATACATTGTATTCTTCCGGGTCGTACTCCAGGTCAGCATCCTGGATGATGACGTAATCCCCGGTGGCGTGCCGGATGCCCGTGTGCAAAGCGGCCCCTTTCCCTTGGTTGACTTCGTGCTTCAGGTAGCGAATCGGCAGCTCCGGATTCTGGGATATATAGCGCTGAATGGCCTCCTCGGTGTTGTCCTTCGAGCAGTCATTCACGATGATTACTTCCTTTTCCATCTCGCCGAGCAATTGCACGGCTTTCACCTGGTCCAGAATGAGGTGAATGGTCCGCCCTTCGTTGTAGGCCGGGATAACGATGCTGAGCTTACGCGGCGGAAATTGTACCGGAGCGGCCTGAAGGTCGGCGGTAGGGGTTACGGTCATTGGGGAAAAGAATGTTGCGCTGAAGATGTGTGAAGAGTCGATTTGACGGGCATCATATAGCGCTTCCACCAGTGTTGGAACACGATGAGGGCCCAGATGCGGGCGTGCACGTCGCCGGGGTTGCGCGAGAACAACTGCTGCTTGAGCGCGCGCACGGCGTCGACGGAGAAGATGCCCTGGGCTTCCACGAAGCCGTCGGAGAGCAGGTCGTCCTCGATGAGCGGGCGCAACTCGTTGCGGAACCACTTCAGCAACGGCACTTCAAAGCCGTGCTTGGGGCGCTTGTACAGTTCTTCGGGCAGCATGGGCCGGAAGGCATCCTGCACGATGCGTTTCTTGATCTGCCCGTTGATTTTGCTCTCCTCCGGCAGCGAGAAGGCGAAATTCACCACGTTGTAATCCAGGAACGGGCTGCGCACCTCCAAGGAGTTGGCCATGCTCATCAGGTCCACCTTGGCGTTCATGTCGTAGGGCAGCACCAAGTGCATGTCCGTGAGCAGCACCTCGTTCAGGTCGCCGTCGGCGTGGATGTCCTCCAAGATGTCCTTGCGGCGCTTGTCGGCCAGTTTCTTGTTGACCTTGCGCCGGGCGTCGGGGCTGAGCAGGTTGCGCGCGTCCTTTTCGTTGACGAACGTGGCCCAGTCCCAGTACCGGTCTTTCGGGCCGGCGAGCATGCCGCGCGAGAAGCGCTGAAACTGCCGCACTTTGTTGCCCAGGAAGGAATTGCGCGACTTCGGCAAGGCGTCCCAGAGCAGGTTCAGGCCGGTGACGGCCTCGGCTTTCCAGTCGGGGTGGCGCACCTGCCACTCGCCCATGTGCTTGTTGTAGCCCGCAAACATTTCGTCGGCCCCGTCGCCCGAAAGGGCCACGGTGACTTTCTCGCGGGTGTGCTTACTGAGGATGTACACGGCCAGCGCCGACGAGTCGGCAAAAGGCTCGTCGAAGTAGTCCAGCACGTCGAAGAGGTGCTGGTACATATCGTTGTTGGTGAGCGAGAAGACCGTGTGGTTGGTCTTGTGCATCTTGGCCACCAAGTTGGCGTACTTCGTCTCGTCGAAGAAGGGCTCGTCCTTGAAGCCGATGCTGAATGTGTTCAGGTGCGGGGTATGCTTGGCGGCCAGGGCCGTCACCACCGACGAGTCGATGCCCCCGCTCAGGAAAGCCCCCAGCGGTACGTCGGCCACGAGACGGCGCGCCACGGCGCCGTCCATCAGCTCCACCAGTTTGGCCTGCTGCTGCTCGTAGCTGAGCTTGTTCTTGGCAACTTTCTTCGGGTCGTACGGAATCTTGTACCAGCGCTTGCGCACCACCTTGCCGTCGGCCTTAATGAAAAGGTAATGGCCGGGCAGCAATTTCTTCACGCCCTTGAAGATGGTGGCCGGGCCCGGAATGTAGTTCAGCTGCAGGTAATGGCTGAGCGCGGCGTAGTCGAGCTTGCGCGGTACGCCCAAAACCAGCAGCGACTTCATTTCGGAGGCAAACATGAGTTTGTCCTCGTCGCGGTACACCAGCAGGGGCTTCACGCCCATCCGGTCGCGGGCAATGAAGAGGGTGTTTTCCTCCTTGTCGTAGATGGCCAGGCCAAAAAAGCCGTTGAGCTTTTTCAGAAATCCGCGGCCTTCGGTGATGTACAGCTTCAGGATAACCTCCGTGTCGGTGTGCGACTTAAAGGTGTAGCCCTTCTTCTGCAGCTTGGCGCGCAACTCGCGGAAGTTGAAGATTTCGCCGTTGAAGACGATGGTGTAACGCCCCGACTCGTCGGTCATCGGCTGGTTGCCGTCGGCCGAAAGGTCGAGGATGGCGAGGCGGCGGAAGCCCAGGCCCACGCAATCGTACACGAAATGCCCCTGCGAGTCGGGTCCCCGGCTCACAATGGCGTCGGTGGACGCTTGCAGCCCCGCAAGCGAGGAACGTCCTGGATCAGAAAAGGCGAAGAGTCCGGTGATTCCACACATAATTGGTGGGCAAAGGTACGAAGGTTGAGGACTTGCGGGCGACAAAATAGTACCGCGGTGGCCGGGGCAGCCCGCGCAACCAAAGCCGGGCGGCAGCAGTAGAGTTCCTACCGGCCCCACCAAAGCGGCTGATTCCCTCCTAACCCCTACCCTTCCGATGAGCCTTCAAGATCAACTCAGCCTGCAACAACAGTTTGAAGCGGCCGTGTCGCGCGTCGACGGCCTGCCCGGCGACAAAGCCGCCGCCCACATGAACGACTTGTACGGCCTCTACAAGCAAGCCACCGAGGGCGACCATGACACCAAGCGCGACGAAGTGGGCGACGACACCCCCGACAACCCCAACGGCCCCAAGGGCATGTCGCAGGCGCAGTGGGACTCGTGGAGCAAGTTCAAGGGCGTGAGCCAAGACGACGCCAAGCGCCAGTACATCGAAAAAGTCAACGAGCTGGCGGGCCCGGTGGGCGAAGCCGCCACGGCCATTACCGGCATCGGGCAGCCTGCCACCGGCTCGCAGGTGGGCAGCGGCGGCCAAGTGCCCGGCAACGAAGCCCCCGCGCCCGGCACGGCCAAAGCACCCTACGAAAACGAAGGCGGCCAGTCCATGGGCGGCCTGCGCGGCGACATCAACGCCGGCGCCCCCTACGGCGGCGAGGACCAGCTGAAAACGCAGCAGTAGCCGGCCGCACCGAGCAACGGTAGCACCAGTAGTCATTGCGAGGCGTAGCTGACGCAATACTCCAGTAGCTCCGCCGCAATACCTACAGACCGAAAACAGCCCCGCCCGAAACCTCAGACGCTGGTTTCGGGCGGGGCTGTTTTCGGGTTTCTGCTAGTCGGGCCGTCGTGCCGCGAGCGGAAGGATTGCTTGACTACGTCGACCTCCGATTCGCTTCGCTCGCAATGACGGCTAGGGTTAGTCCCGTATGCTTCGGCGCGGTAGCGGCGCGGCGGCTAGAAGATTTTATCCGGGTTAAGGATGCCGTGCGGGTCGAACACCTGCTTGATGCCGCGCATGAGCTGCAGGTTGGCTTCTTTCAGCGCAATGCCGATGTAGCCTTTCTGCACCAGGCCGATGCCGTGCTCCCCGGAGATGGTGCCGCCGAGCTTCACGCACAGTTCGAAGATTTCGGTAATCGGCTGGCGCAGGCCCACGTTCCACTGCTCGTCCGACAGCTCGCCGCGGATGATGTTTACGTGCAGGTTTCCGTCGCCGGCGTGGCCGTAGCACACGCTCTTGAAGCCGTAGCGGGCCCCGATTTCCTTGACGCCTTTGAGCAGGGTGGGCAGTTCGGCGCGGGGCACCACGGTATCTTCTTCTTTGTACACGGAGTTGTAGCGCACCGAATTGCCGATGTTGCGCCGAATCTTCCACAGCTCGTCTTTCTGCGTGGCGTTGTCGGCCAGCAGGATGTCGCCCACGTCGTAGCTTTCCAGCACACCGTACACCTGTTCAGCTTCCTTATAGAGCTGGTCGAGGTCCTGCCCGTCCAGCTCGATCAGCAAGTGAGCCTTGATGTCCTCGGGCAAGGTCAGCGGAATCTGCAGGTAGTCCGAGGACCAGGCAATGGCCTCGCGCTCCATAAACTCCATGCCCGAGGGAATAATCCCGGCCCGAAACACGGCCGACACGGCTTCGGCGGCCTGCTCCTCCTGCCGGAAGGGCACCAGCATCAAAATATTGTGCTGCGGAAAAGGCAAGAGGCGGAATACCACCTTGGTAATTATGCCCAGCGTGCCCTCCGAGCCCACCATAAGCTGGGTGAGGTTGTAGCCGGTGGAATTCTTCAGCGTGTTGGCCGCCGTCCAGATAAGGTCGCCGTTGGGCAGCACCACTTCCAGATTCAGCACGTAGTCCTTGGTGGTGCCGTATTTCACGGCTTTGGGGCCGCCGCTGCTGTGGGCCAGGTTGCCGCCCAGCGTGCAGGAGCCCTTGCTGGCCGGGTCGGGCGGGTAGAACAGCCCCACTTCCTTCACCGCGTTCTGAAACACCTCGTTGACCACGCCCGGCTCGACGGTGGCCTGCAGGTTGCGCTCATCGATGTGCAGGATTTTATTCAGCCGCTCGGTGCTCAGCACCACGCCGCGGTGAATGGGCAGCGCGCCGCCGCTCAGGCCGGTGCCCGCGCCGCGGGGCGTGACGGGCAGGCGGTGCTCGTGGCAGAGGCGCATAATAGCACTGATCTGCTCGGCGTTAGCGGGGCGCAGCACCACGTCGGGCCGAAACACGAAGTCCTCGGTGTGGTCCTGCCCGTAGCGGGCGTACTCGTCGTCGTCGAGGCGGCCGGGCGTAAGCACGTGCTCGGGGCCGACAATGCCCTCAAAGGCAGCAATCAACTCCGGGGTAAGCTGCCCGAAACGGGTTTCTTCCAGTAAATGACTCATTCACGTATCTTTGTAGCCGATGCGGAAAACGTTCCCAAAGGTACGGCATTCGATGTGGCCCACCCGCTGGTGGGCGCCCTCGCTGTTTGCCGGGTTGCTCTTGTTGGCCAGTTGTGGCGGCACCAAAAAGCTGAACTACCGCAACGGGCGCTACTACTCGGCCTCGGAAATAGCGCGCATGAAAGCCGCCGAGCGGCGCGGCGCGGGGTCGAGCAAAACCAAAGTGAAGACCAAAACGGCCGGCATGAGCCCCGGCGGCCGCAAAATCGTGGCGCGTGGGCCCAAGCGCACCAGCAGCCCGGCCACGGCCAACCGGCAGATTGCCACTGTCATCGAGGAAGCCCGCTCGTACCAGGGCACCCCCTACAAATTCGGTGGCACCTCGCGGCTGGGCATGGATTGTTCGGGACTGCTCAGCGTGTCGTTTGGGGCCGCCGGCATTCAGATTCCAAGATCTTCGAACGAGCAGGCAGCCTGGGGCGACCCGGTGCGTCCGCAAGATCTGCAAACCGGGGATTTGGTATTTTTCGGAGCTTCGCCTGGCAGTAGCACCATCACCCACGTCGGCCTCGTCACCGACGTGAGTTCCGAAGGCGTTCAATTCATTCACTCCTCGACCTCGCTGGGCGTGGTGGAAAACGCTTTGGAAAGTGATTACTACTTAAGCCGATTTATTAAGGCAGTGCGGCCGAAGTTGTGAAATCCCCTCGTAGCTTTGCGGTGTTTTTGGTTGGAAGCATCCCCCCTTTCTGGTGGATTAACTTCTCTCCTAAAATGTAATAATTCTGTAACACCGACTTGCCGCCCCGAAGCCGTAATTTTGCCGCGTTTTTTGCCGCTTACTCCTTCCGTCCGTCGTGCTCTTGAAGATGTTGCTGGCTGAATGCTGAGCACCGCCGGAATTGCCCTCCTTTCTGAGGTCCTGCCCCCGCAGTTGCCGTTTGTGGCCTGGCCCGCTCGCTGGCTTTGCCCGGATACCTGCTCTCTTGGAACGAAAAAATAGCTTGCTCACCGTTTCTCACACTCACTCATGAAACACAAGTTTATTCACCATTTCCTAGCCCCGACGCTGCTGGTAGCTGCCGCAACGCCGGGCTGGAGCCAAGGCATCACCACCTCCGCCATCAGCGGGGTGATTACCGACAAGGCGGGCTCGGGCCTGCCGGGCGCCACGGTTATTGCCGTGCACACGCCCACCGGTACGCAGTACGTAGCTCCGACCAACTCGGAAGGTCGCTTCAACCTGCAGAACATGCGCGTGGGTGGTCCCTACACGGTGCGTATCACCTTTGTGGGCTACCAAGATGTAACCCGTGAGGGCATCTACCTGACGCTGGGCCAGACCCTGCGCCTGGACGTGAACCTGAGCGAGCAAACCCAGACCCTGGCCGACGTAGTGGTAACCGGCCGCGATTCGCGCTCGGTGCTGAACGCCGAGCGTTCGGGTGCCACCACCAACATCAGCACGGAGGAAATTCAGCGCCTGCCCACCATCACGCGCAACCTGAACGACTTCACCCGTCTGACCCCGCAGGCTTCCTCGACCAACCAGGGCGCCATCGGCGGCGGTAACTACCGCCAGAACAACGTCACCATCGACGGCGCTGACTTCAACAACAACTTCGGTATCGGCGGCAACCTGCCGGCCAACGGCAACCCCATCTCGCTGGACGCCGTGCAGGAAATCAGCGTGAACCTGACCCCGTACGACGTGCGCCAGTCGGGCTTCATCGGCAGCGCCGTTAACGCCGTAACCCGCTCGGGCACCAACGACTTCTCGGGCTCGGTATACACCTACTGGCGCAACCAAAACCAGCAGGGCAACGAGGTTGGCAACGAGACCTTCACCAAGCAGAAGCTCGACGACAAGCAGTACGGCTTCCGCATCGGCGGTCCGGTGATTAAGAACAAGCTGTTCTTCTTCCTGAACGCCGAGCGTCAGCAGACCGAGCGCCCCGGCCAGCAGAACCTGGCGTCGACGCCGGAGGCCCGCTACGGCGCCCAGGGCACGCCCTCGAACGTGGTGCGTCCGCGCGCGACGTTCCTCGACTCGGTAAGCAACTACCTGCAGAGCCGCTACGGCTACGAGACCGGCCCCTACCAGAACTACGCGTTCAAGAGCGACCGGACCAACATCCTGGGCCGCATCGACTGGAACATCAGCAACAACCACCACCTGGCCGTGCGCTACAGCCAAGTGGAGAGCAAGTCGCCGAGCTTCGTGAGCACCTCGCGCAGCCCGCTGGGCAACTTCGCCCAGACGCGTACCAGCAACTTCGCCCTGCCCTTCAAGAACTCGAACTACTACCAGGAAGCTAACTTCTACTCCCTGGCCGTAGAATTGAACTCGACCTTCGGCGGCAAGTTCTTCAACACCCTGCGCGGCACGTTCACGCACCAGAACGACCCCCGCAGCTCCGACTCGAAGGTGTTCCCCTTCGTCGACATCCTCGACGGCACCACCGGCGGCAACACCCCGATTACCTCGTTCGGCTACGAGCCCTTCACCTTCGGCAACCTGCGCGACGTGAAGTCCTACTCGATCGTGGACTTTGTGAACTACACCACGGGTATTCACAACTTTACCCTCGGCGGCCAGGTGGACCTGCAGGAAACCAAGAACGGCTTCCAGCGCTTCGCCACCAGCTACTACACGTTCAACTCGTACAGCGACTTCGTGAACGGCCGCAACCCGCGCGACTTCGCCCTCACCTACTCGCTGCTGCCGGGCTACGAGCAAGCCTTCCCGCGCTTCAAGTTCGCCCAGTACTCGGCCTACGGCCAGGATGAGCTGACCCTGAGCGAGAAGTTCCGCCTGACCCTGGGTCTGCGCGCCGAACTGAACGCCTACCGCGACGTGAAGGAAATTCAGACCCTGCAGAAAGCAGCGGAGCTGACCTTCGAAGGCGGCCGCAAAATCGACACGGGCATCCTGCCGAAGAACCGCGTGCTGCTCTCGCCGCGTCTGGGCTTCAACTACGACGTGAAGGGTGACCGTACCCTGCAGATTCGCGGCGGCTCGGGCATCTTCGCCGGCAAAGTACCCACCGTGTGGATCGTGGCCCAGTCGGGCGACGCCGGCCTGCTGCAGGTAACGCAGACCTGGTCGACCCTGAACGGTGGTTCGCTGCCCTACGCCAACATGCCCTTCAGCGACGACCCGAACGCCTACCGTCCGGCCACGCAGCCGACTCCGGGTGCCGTGATTCCGTCGACCCTCAGCGCCACGGATCCGAACTTCAAAAACCCGCAGACGTGGAAGAGCAGCTTGGCCGTTGACGCGCAGCTGCCCTGGGGCATCGTAGGTACCCTGGAAGGTATCTACAACAAAGACCTCATCACGGCCTACGGCAAGAACTACAACCTGGCTCCCTCGGCGGCCCTGAACACCACCACCAACGGTGTGGTGTACCCCGACAACCGTCCGATCTACCCGGCAGCCAACAGCGCCAAGTTCCTGAACCCGCTGAACACGTCGGGTCTGGCGAACGGCAACACCAACGCCAACGGCACGCCCGCCACTGGTCCGTTCAACAGCGCCTTCAACCCCATCGTCCTCAGCAACGGCCACAAAGGCTACTACTGGTCGGTAACGGCTAAGCTGGACAAGCGCTTCTCCAACGGCCTGTTCGCCTCGGTTGCCTACGTGAAGAGCCAGCAGAAAGTGCTGTACGACGGCAGCGGTGACCAGCTGATCAACACCTGGTCGGGCACGCAAATCGTGAACGACCCGAACAACCCCGAGCTGAGCTACTCCAGCTTCGTGGTGCCGGACCGCGTGGTTGGTTCGCTCTCCTACCGCAAGGAGTACTTCGGCCACTTGGGCACGCAGGTGTCGGTGTTCTACGAAGGCTCGACCCAGGGTCGTTTCTCGTACACTTACAGCAACGACTTCAACCGCGACGGTCAAACCAACGACCTGATCTACGTACCGGCTAACGAAAGCGAAATCGACTTCGTGTCGGGCCCGCTGGCCACCGGCGGTGCTTCGGTTAGCGCCGAAGAGCAGAAGCGTCTGTTCTTCCAGTACATCGAGCAGGACGACTACCTGAAGACCCGCCGCGGCAAGTACGCCGAGCGTAACGGCGCCAAGTACCCCTGGCGTCACCAGTTCGACGTGAAGCTGGCGCAGGACCTGTTCACCAACCTGGGTGACAAGCGCAACACGCTGCAGTTCACGCTCGACATCTTCAACGTGGGCAACCTGCTGAACAGCGACTGGGGCGTGTTCAAGACGATTAACAACTCGGCCATCCTGGTGCCGCAGAACGTATCGTCGCTGACCCCGGGCGGCACGACGCGCCCGACCTTCCGTCTGGCCGCCGACCGTGGCAACCCCATCACCTCGACGTTCCGCAACAACAACACGCTCACGTCGACCTACTACATGCAGTTCGGCCTGCGTTACATCTTCAACTAAGCCAAGGGCTTAGCTGCTTAAAAAGTGGGCTGGCGTGCTGCCAGCCCACTTTTTTTTACTTTTTTTCGCAAGTTTTTTTCGCCGAGTACTTGCAGAATCAAAAACGCGCTGTACTTTTGCATCACCAAACGCAACCGGCGAATGGTTCTACCGAAACGGGGGATTAGCTCAGCTGGCTAGAGCGCTTGCATGGCATGCAAGAGGTCATCGGTTCGACTCCGATATTCTCCACTCCTGTTTAGTTAGATTAGCCCCAAGAAGCCCGACCCATAAGGTCGGGTTTTTTGTTTTTGGTGCATTACTGCAGCATTAGCCAGTTTATCTGAGCCAGCGGTGGTCCAACGGCCACAAAAAAGCCCGCGCTACAACAGCGCGGGCTTTTTTGTGGCCGTTGGACCGAATTAGGCTGCCCTTACACGAACAGGCCGTCGACGGAGAGGTACCGCTCGCCCGTGTCGTAGCAGAAAGTGAGCACGCGGCCGCCTTGGGGCACTTCGGCCAGCTTCTTGGCCACGGCCGCCAGCGAGGCGCCCGACGACACGCCGATGAAAATGCCTTCTTCCTTGGCAGCGCGGCGGGCGTAGTCGAAGGCTTCGGCCTGGCCGACCTGAACGACGCCGTCGAGCACGTCTTGGTGCAGGTTGGAGGGAATGAAGCCGGCGCCAATGCCCTGGATGGGGTGCGGACCGGGCGCCCCACCGCTGATGACCGGCGAGAGTTCGGGCTCCACGGCGAAGACCTTCAGCTTCGGAAACTGCGGCTTGATGACCTCGGCCACGCCGGTGATGTGGCCGCCGGTGCCCACGCCCGTAATCAGGAAGTCGAAGCCCTCGGGCACGTCCTGCAGAATTTCGCGGGCGGTGGTTTCGGCGTGCACGCGGATGTTGGCCGGGTTGTCGAACTGCATGGGCATCCAGGCGCCGGGCGTGCTCTGCACGATTTCGTGGGCCTTCTCGATGGCGCCCTTCATGCCCTTCTCGCGCGGGGTCAGCTCCAGGTTGGCGCCGTACGCGGCCATGAGCCGCCGCCGCTCGATGGACATGGACTCGGGCATCACCAGCGTGAGCTTGTAGCCCTTCACAGCGGCCACCATGGCCAGGCCCACGCCGGTGTTGCCGGAAGTCGGCTCCACGATGAGGCTGTCGGCCGAGAGCAGTCCGTCTTGCTCGGCCTGCTCAATCATCGAAAGGGCAATGCGGTCTTTGATGCTGCCGCCGGGGTTGGCGCGCTCCAGCTTCATCCACACCTCCACGTCGGGGCGGATGGACTGAAACAGGCGGTTGATGCGCACCAGCGGGGTGTTGCCGATGGTGTCGAGGATGGAATTGGCTTTCATGGAACAGGTGAAATGGGGAGGTGGCGAAATAGTGCGTTGCTGTTTTGGTGCGGGCCGCTCGAACGATACCCGCCAATTCACTATTTCACCAGCTCACTAAATGGAAAACGTGAGGTCGGCGGTGGGGTCTTCCACGCGCGTGACGTGAATCTGGGCGCGGTGGTACACGCGGGAATGCGAGGGCACGCTCTCGGTGAGCCACACGTTGCCGCCGATGATGCTGTGGCGCCCCACCACGGTGCTGCCGCCCAAGATAGTAGCGCCGGCGTAGATGACGACGTGGTCTTCGATGGTGGGGTGGCGCTTTTGGTGGGCCAGCTCCTTGGCCACGCTCAGCGCCCCGAGGGTAACGCCCTGGAACAGGCGCACATGGTCGCCAAGCACGGCCGTTTCGCCAATGACGATGCCCGTGCCGTGGTCGATGCTGCAGCTGCGGCCGATGCGGGCGCCGGGGTGAATGTCGATGCCGGTGCGCTGGTGGGCGTATTCGCTGAGCAGGCGCGGCAGCAGCGGCACCTGGCGCTGGTAGAGGGCATGGGCGAGGCGGTGCAGCCCCAAGGCGTAGAAGCCCGGGTAGCTGCAGATGACTTCGGCCAGGTCCTGGGCGGCGGGGTCGGCGGCCATGATGGCGCGGGCGTCGAGCAAGAGCAGCTCGTGGAGCACGGGCAGACGCTCAAACAGGTCGGCGGCCAGGGCCGCGGGCGGTACGGGCAGGCCCGCCACGGCCGTCAGCAGGGCCTCGAGCTGCTGCTGCTGGGCGTGCAGGCGGGCGGCCACGGCCGCGGGCTCGGGCAGGCGCTGCCCGGTGCGCTCGGGGAAGAGCAAATCGAGCAGGTCTTCGGCCAGCTGGCAGAGCGCGGGGCCGGGCAAGGGCGGCGGGGCCGTGCGGTGGGCACTGGCCAGGGAACGGAAAAACGCGTCGGTCATGGCGGGCGGCAGGGGGCGGGGGCGCCCGGTCAGCGGGATTCAACCGGCGGCGGGGCCGAAATGTTGGCCAGTCCGGGGCACAACCGCCGCGGGGGCGGCTGCGTTAGGGCAAGGTACGTCCGCATCATTCACATCCCAAAACACCCGCTCCATGGCCGACACGACCATCACCAAAGTAGACTCGCGCTTTTCGCCCCACGGCCCGGAAGGGCAGAAATACCTTGCCTCCGGCACCCACGTGGCCATGCGCCTCTGGGAAAACGAGCAACCCAGCGACCAGAAAGAAGCCGTCAGCCGCGACTACGAGACGGTGGGCTTCGTCATCAGCGGCCGGGCCGAGCTGCACTTGGAAGGCCAGATGGTGCTGCTGGAACCCGGCAACTCCTGGGTGGTGCCCAAGGGCGCCCGCCACAGCTACCGGGTGCTCGAGGCCTTTACCGCGGTGGAAGCCACCACGCCCCCGGCCCACGCCCACCAGCGCGACGAGTAATCCGCCCTGCTCCCCAAACCGAGAAGCTGCCTGTCGAAAAACAGGCAGCTTTTTCTTTGTTTATTTAAATCTGTAACTATATTAATATCAATTTATTAGAAATAAATTTTTGAAGCTCGGCCGCGTAAAAACGCCTCCTGCTACGCGCAGAGGCCACATCGGCGCGCCGACCGCGGCGGCGGTCCGCCCGGGCACCAACCCGGTAATAGGCAGTTACGTTTTGGGAGGGCAAAACCTGAATGTTTCCCGCTATGAAACCAACCTTACTTGCCCTGGGAACGGCGCTGCTGGCGGGCCTGACTTCGACCAGCGCCGTGGCCCAAACGTCCATCTACGTCAACGACGCGGCCACCGCCGGCGACATCTATACCTCCGCTCCTGGCAGCGACGCCACGGGCACCGGCTCGGCGGCGGCCCCGTTTGCCAGCGTCAGCCGGGCCGTGGCCGCGGCGGCGCCCGGCGCTACCATCTTCGTCGACGCGGGCCGCTACCAGCAGGCCATCCTCCTCGACAAGCCGGTGAGCTTGCAGGGCGCGGGCGACTCGCTCAGCAGCCCCGCCAGCGCTACCATCTTCAGCGACGGGCCGCGCACAGCCGACAACGTGTATACCGGCGTGCCCGCCCTGACGGTGGCGGCCAGCGGTAGCGCCGCCCAGCCCATGCGCATCAGCCGCATGAGCCTGCGTCGCTACGACTACGGCATTTACGGCAACCTGACGGGCAGCTCGATCAGCTACGTGGTGTTCGAAGACCTGGACGTGTTCAAGTGCTACCGCCAGGGCATCGAACTGGGCGGCAACGTGAGCGACCTGACCTTCCGCCGGGTAAGCATCCGGTTTACGCGCATCCAGAGCGCTACGGCCGGCGGCGGGGCGCCTTCCGTGAGCGGCAACAACTACGGCCGGGGCCTCTTCTTCAACGGCGCCGACGCCGGGGCCGACAAGCGCAACCTGCTCATTGAGGATTCGGCCTTCGAGCAAAACCGCCGCGCCGGCATCGACGTGAACGAGCGGGCCACCTCCAACCTGGTGGTGCGCCGCAACCGTTTCTACGGCAACCTGGGCCCGGCCCTGGCCCTGCTGAAGGTGGCCGGGCAGCGCGACGCCGGCGGCACCTACACCAGCATCGGCGCCCTGATTGAGGACAACGTCATCCAGGACAATGCCGACAACGGCTTCGAACTCAAGTCGTGCACCGGCAACGGCCTGGAAAGCGGCCCGGGCAGCTTCGTGGTGCGGCGCAACCGCATTGCGCGCGGCCTCGCCCAGCCCACCAACCTGGTGGCCGACAACGCGGCTATTGCCGTGGTCGACCGGGACCGGCTGGTGGCCGGACGCCCCAGCTTCAACGACGATTTGACCACCAGCGGCCTCTGGATTGAGGGCAACGTGATTCGCGGCTACCGCTCCACGGCTTTTGCCCTTTTCAACCGCAACGGCTTCGGCATCGTGCTGGAGGGCAGCAACCACCAGGTGCGCCACAACGTGGTGACGCGCTGCCAGCTCGGCATCCAGGTGCAGGACCGCCCCGCCACTACCGAGGAGCAGTCCACGGCCTACTTCGACATTCCGCGCAACCAACTGCTGGTGTCGAGTGGGGTGATGGTGCAGGAAAATCTGGTGGACACCTGCGACGTGGCCAGCATCCGGGCCGTCAACCTGACGAACCCGGCCAACGTGGCCCTGAACTGGCTCGGCAGCAACGTCATCAGCGACATCCGCGGGGCCAGCGGCACCGGCGGGCTGGTGCGCACGCTCACCCCCGGGTTTGGCTTCCCGGAAGTGTCGTCCTCGGCCCCGACGGGCCGGCTGCAGTTCAGCCCCTTCCTCAACAGCCCCACGGACGTCTCCGTCGAATTCGGCTTCCAGCCCGACCTGAGCTACCTGCGCGTGGCCGCCAACGTGCCCGACGCGCTGCCCGCCGGCAACATGCAGGAAGCGGCCGTGGCCATTCTCGACGGCGGTACCATCGAAGCCGAAGGCGGCACCTACAACGAGTCGGTGACCGTGACCAAAAACGTGACGCTGCTGCAAACCAACCCCTCCATCATCCTGCGCGACCTGACGCTGAACGGCAGCGGCAAGGCCCTCACGCTCGGCGCCCCGCTGACGCTCAGCGGCAGCCTCACGCTCACGGTGGGCTTCGTCAACAGCTCGGCCACCAACCTGCTGACCCTGGCCGACGGCAGTAGCAGCACCGAAGGCAACGCCAGCAGCTACGTGCAGGGCCCAGTGAGCAAAGTAGGCGGTACCGCCTTCGTATTTCCGCTGGGCCGCAACGGCGTGTGGGCCCGTTTGGGCATTTCGGCGCCCACGGCCAGCAGCACCTTTACGGCCGAGTACTTCGCGCAGGCGTACGCAACGCAGACGGCCGAGCCGGGCCTGGCCACCATCAGCCGGGTGGAATACTGGAACCTGGAGCGCCCTGCCGGCAGCGGCGCGGTGGCGGTGCGCTTGTTCTGGGAAGACGGCGGCCGCAGCGGCATCACCTCCCTGCCCGAGCTGCGCGTAGCCCGCTTCGACGGCAGCCAGTGGCTTAGCGAGGGCAACGGCGGCACCAGCGGCAGCGCCGGCGCAGGCTCCGTGGCCTCGGCCGCGGCAGTGGGCGGCTTTGGGCCGTTCACCTTCGGCTCTACCTCCCCCATCAACCCGCTGCCGGTGGAGTTGACCGCCTTCCGGGCGGAAGCCGCCGGCGAAGGCCGCGCCCGTTTGTACTGGACCACGGCCCAGGAAAAGGACAACCGCGGCTTCGATGTGGAGCGCGCCCTCAACGGCCGCGAGTGGCAGAGAGTGGGCTTCGTGGCCGGCCACGGCACCAGCACCAGCACCCAGCAGTACAGCTTCCTCGACGCCTCGGGCCTGAGCGAAGTGGTGTACTACCGTCTGCGCCAGATCGACTTCGACGGGCAGGCGAAATACTCGTCGGTGGTGGCCGTGCAGTTGACCGGCAAGGCGGGGCAGCTGGCCCTGTACCCGAACCCGGCGCGCAACGAGCTGACCATTCAGCTGCCGGCAGCCGGGGCCACCCAGGCCACCGTGCAGGTGCTCGACGCCGTGGGCCGCACGGTGTGGACGACTACCGCCCCCGTAACGGGCCAGCGCCTGGAGCTGCAGCTGGCCGGCCACGTAAAGCCCGGCCTGTACGTGGTCCGCGTGAGCGGCAAGGGCCTGCCGACCAGTGCCCGCCAGCTGCAAGTCGAGTAGCTTGGTTTCTTCCCTTAAACTAACGGCCCGCCGGAGCAGATCCGGCGGGCCGTTGCGTGTTTACAGCGGCTTGCGTTATCGGGCGCCGCCCGCAGGCAGCAGTTCCACCTTCTCGATCCGGTCCCCGATATCGAGGCGGTGCACCACGTCCATGCCGCTTTCCACAACGGCGAAGATGGTGTAGCGGCCGTCGAGGTGGGGCGTGGGGCTGTGGGTGATAAACCACTGGCAGCTCTCGGTGTCTTTGCCGGCCGATGCCAAGCCCACGGCGCCCTGCAGGTAGCCGCGGTCGGCAAATTCGGAGCGCAGGGTGTAGTCGGTGCCGCCCCATCCGTCGCCGCGGGGGCAGCCGCCCTGGGCCACGAAGTTGGGCACCACGCGGTGGAAGTTCTTGCCGTCGTAGAAGCCCTGGCGAATCAGCTGCACGAAGCTGGCCACCGAGCCGGGGGCCTCTTCCACCAGCAGGCGCAGCACCACCGGGCCGCGGCCGGTGCTCACCCGCACGCGCTGCCCGGCCGGAATCGTCTCGACCAGCGTCCAGTCGATGGGGTGCTGGGCGGCGGCGCTGGGCGTGGGCGTCGGGGTCGACTTCTGTTCGAGGTAATCCAGCGCCTGCTGCAGGGCCTGCCAGGCTTCCACGTCGCGGGGCAGACGGATGCGCTGCTGGGCGGTGCGCAGCAGGGCCAGGTTGCGGAAGTCGCGGCGCAGGTTCAGCTTTTCCTCCTTGAGCGCCCCTGCCGCCGTGCCAATCAGCGCCACGTCGTCGCTGCTGATGGCGCGCTCCAGCGTCTGCACAAACAGCGGCTGCTGGCCCTCGGGAAAGTCGGGGCGGCTGCGCAGGGCCACCAGCGCCTCGATGCCGTAGGTGCTGACCACAGGGGGCTGGTTCGGGGCAAACGTGGCCTGCTCGACGAAGGCAAACGCGGCCGGGTCTTCGCCCAAGGCTTTGAGCAGAAACGCCCGCTCGTAGGCGTCGGTGGCCGTGGCGTAGCGCTGCTGAACGGCCTGCCGGATGGCCTCCTTCTCAGCCGCCGAAGCGTGGTGCAGCGCGGCGGCCAGTACCACGGCGCGGGGCCGCCAGGCCGTCATGCGGCCAGCTTTGTCGAGGAAGAGTCGGCCGGTTTCGCCGGTGGCGTGGGTGAGGAAGAACTCGGCGGCCGTCACGGCCACTTGGTTTTGCGGGTCGTCGAGGGCGGCCCAAGCGGCTTCTTTCACCGGGGCGTACATCGGGGCGTTCATGGCGCGCAGGGCGGCTACGCGCACGCGGTAGTCGGCGTCGCGGCGCAGGATGCCGGCCAGCACCGGCGCCAGCGTCGGCGACTTCACCTTGCCCAAGGCGCTGGTGGCAGCCGAGCGTACGGCGTAGCTCGGGTCGTTTAGGGCCGCGGCGGTAATGGGTTCCTGGTAGGCCGTCAAATCGAGGCGCGGGGTGCGGGCCAGGGTGTGCGCGGCGGCTAGCCGGGCCGAAAACGGCTGCTGGCGGCTGAGCAAGCTCACGGTGCGACGTACGGCCGCTTCCGAAGTCAGGCCGCGCAGGCCGGCGCGATACAGCCCCCACGCTTGTCCGATGGCGAGCAGCGTATCGGTAGGCGCGGCGGTGCGAGGCAGCTGAAGCAGCAGCGGCAGCCCGCCCCGGCCCGCGCAGCGGCCCAGGGCTTCCAACTCGTAGCGGCGGGCGCGGGCGTCGGTTTCGGTGCTGAGTTGGCTGGCCAGGGGCGCGGCGGCGGCGCTGTCGGCCGTCTGGCCGAGGGCGAAGGCCGCGGCTTGGCGCACCTCCAGGTTGGCGTCGGACAGGGCGCCGAGCAGGTCGGGCAGGGCGGCGCGGTCTTGCACCGAGGCAAAGGCCAGGGCCGCGGCCTGCCGGTAGCGGGCTTTGGGGTGGTGCAGGAAGGGGCGCAGCGCCTGGGTCTGGCGCTGGTCCTGGGCCGTAGCAATGCGGCGCAAGGTGCTGTCGGCGGCGAATTGGTTGAGCGGGGCGGCAGCTTGCGGGGTGCGGCCGGTGGAGCAGGCCGCAAGCAGCAGGCCGAGGGCCGCAAGGGCGGTGGCGGAGCGAGGCGTCATCAAGCCGGAAATTAGGCAAACGGCACGGGATAGGCACGCTCATTCATCCTAATGGCTTCCGCCTGTTCGCGTGCCGCAGCCCTATTTGCGACAGGACGCCTACCACCGATTTAACAGATAAAGCACAGCGGCCGCGGGCAGCCCCATTAGTGCCGCAAACGGTAGATCAGCTCCACCGCCCAGGCGCAGTTTGGGCAGTACCGTGCGTGTGTACCACGGAATACGGCCGCACGCGAAATAACCGATGCCAACGCCCCACAACCAGCCCCGTAGCGCCGCGCGGGCCGGCGCCCCTTAGATCAGAATGTAGCTCACCGGCCGCCGGAGCACGCGGCTCACCGCTATCATCAGCGCCCTCAAGCCGAATATTCCCACGCTCGCCAGCAGCACGTAAGGCGCCAACAAAACCCGCCGGCCGGCGTCAGCGCCGCAGTGGTGAGCACCGCGCCAAACAGCAGTACCCCCAGCGAAATGCCCAGATTCTTTTGCCATGGAGGAATTTCTTCTGCTCCATCGTTCCAGTGAGGCGGCGCCCCGAGTACCTGTTCCTGCTTATCCCTGGGAGTTCAATTCGGCCAGCACCGCATCCAGCGCCCGAAACAGCTCCTCGTTCCCTTCCTGCCGGTACTCGCTCAGCGCTTGCTCAAACGGCGCGAGGTCGTACAAAAACGCCTTGAGATTATCCGGCGTCAGCGCGGCGAAGTGCCGGCCGTAGCCCAGCCGCTCGATTTCGGCCGCGTTCAGCCACTGCTCGAACTGGGCCGGAATGGGAATGGCGCAGACGGGCTTGTGCAGGTACACGGCTTCGGAAATCAGCGAGAAGCCGCCGTTTGTGACCACGGCGCGGGCCGAGACCAGGTCGTCGATAAAGCCCTGCTCCGAAAAAGGCCGCAGGCGCACGTTGCCGTGCTCTTCGTCGCGGTTGAAGCCGTAGACGCGGAACTCCTGCCCGGGCAGCTGTTGCAGCAGGCCCACCAGGTCGCGCTGGTTGGTGCTCGACTGGTACACCAGCACGTGCTGGCCGCGGGTGGCCGTCTGAGCCAGGATTTCGGGCCGAATGATGGGCGGCACCAGCGTGGTATCGGGCTTGGCGACGGGCGGGCGGAAGAAAGTGGTGACGAAGTAGTGCCGCGAGCGGGGAAGCTTGGCGCGCACGATGCCTCGGGCCACCTCGAAGTTGCCGCGCTCCTCGCGCGGAATGGCCACGTCGAGCTGGGTACGGCTGATGATCTGCATGTTGTCGATGCTGACCACCGGCAGGCGTTGGGTTTTGGCGAAGAAGTAGCTGAACGATTCGAAGTCGGAAATGACCAGGTCGAAGCGGCAGCAGTCGGCCAGCAGGTCGCGGTAGCGCCGGAAGTTCAGCTGCAGATTTTCCGGCGCCGCGCGCAGCGTGAGGGCCGCCGTCCGGCTCTTCGACACGGTCAGCTCCTTGTAGGCGAGGTGAAAACCCTTGATTTCGCGCACCCGGCCCGGGAAAGTATCGGCCAGCAGCTTGTAGGCCCGGCTGCTGCTGACCACCTGCACCTCGTGGCCCGCGTCGAGCAGGTGGCGGATAACAACTTTGCTGCGGGTGGCGTGGCCGAGCCCCTCGCCGGGGACGCCGTAGAGAATGTTCATCTAGTGCGAGAATAAGTACGGACGAGCAAGTAACGAACTGCCGCGCAGAAGCCGCGGCAGCGCCGTAGCTCCTACGAGTAGGAAGTAGCATCCAAGCACCGCTACCCACAACTAGCCGTCATTGCGAGCGGAGCGAAGTAATCTTTCCGCTCGCGGCACGACGCGACGAGAAGCACTAACCGAAAACCGGCCCCGCTCACACCTGCAGAAGCGGGGTTTCGGGTGAGGCCGTTTTCGGGCAGTAGGTATTGGGTCGGCGGTGCTACTAGAGGAAAGATTGCCGCAGCTGCGCCTCGCAATGACTGCCAGTGAACCGCCGTCGGTGCGGCTGCCTCTCTACTATTCCGTACGGCGGAAGCCCTCGGCGAGGGTGCGGCCGCGTAGGCGCAGGCCGGCTTCGGCGCAGTGGGCGCAGGGCAAGGGCGCGCCCCAGCACTGAAACCCTTCGCGCGGCACCCGCACGAAGAGGCCGGGCGCGACGGGCACGGCCACGGTGGCGGGCACGGCGGGCAGTTCGGGCCACACCGCGCGAAGGGCAAAGCGGGCCGGGTCGTGGCGCAGCTGGTAGAGTGGGTCGCGCAGCTGCTGCAGCAGCCAGAGCAGCAGCAGCAGGCCGGGCAAGTAGCGCAGGCGGCCGGTTTGGGCGGGCCCGGGCCAGCGCGGGCCCAGCCAGGGCCACAGCGCCGCCACCAGCAGAAAGCCCACGCCGAAGCGGTAATCGGGCGCGGCCACAAACCAGAACACGCTGCCCGCCCAGGCTACCAGCCAGCCGCCGGCCCAGCCCTGCTCGGCGGCCGACCGCGGCCGGCGCCAGCGCCACGCGGCCACCAGCGGCGAGGCCAGCGCGGCCACCACCACCGCTCCGGGAAAGCCCGCCATCGGTGCCCACCAGTTCGGCCACCACTCCCACAAGGTTTGGTGGGGCGCGGCGTAGGGGCTTTGGGCCGAGTTGCGGGCCAGGTTCACAATCATGTTGTGTTCCATGCGGGCGTAGGCCCGCGGCAGCTTCCAGTCGACGGCGAACCAATCAAGTGCCGGGAGCGGGTACACCAGATAGCCTGACAACACCACGTTGCGCGCCAGCCAAGGCAGCCCGAGCAGCAGGCCCAGCGCCAGCGGCCCGCCCCAGCGGCGCCCGACGCGTTGCCGCCCCGGCGCGGCCCACACGGCGTAGAGCGGCAGCAGCAGCACCGGCGCCGCCGAGAGCTTCAGCGTCACGGCCCAGGCGGCCAGCAAGGTCAGCAGCAGGCGCTGGGCCTCGGTGGCGCGCTGCGGCGGGTGCTGGGCGTAGTAGAGGAAGAGCAGCACCATCAGGGCCGCGGTGGTGCAATCGGAAGTAACCGACGAGAGCCAGACCTGAAACGAATACACCAGCAGCAACAGCAGCAACAGCGGCGCCCACACCGGGCGGGCATCGGGCTGCGGGGCGCGCAGGCCGGCCACCAGGGCCCGCACGGCGGCCACGGCCAGCAGGGCGTAGAGGTAGGAGCTGAGCGCATAGGCCGGCCCGGCGGGCGTGCCCACCCGAAACAGGGCCAGCGGCAGGTACAGGCTGGAGTTGAAGGCCAAGCGCCCGTGCAGGTTGCCCAGGCCCGGCACGGCGGCAAACCGCTCGGTCCACTGCAGCGTCTGCAGCTGGTACAGGCCCACGTCGTAGTTGATGGGCACCTGCGCGGCGAAGGTCAGCAGCCAGCCCAGCAACAGCGCCAGCAGCAGCGCGCCTACTCGTTCGGCCGCGCCCCAGCGGCGGGGCCACGGCCCGCGCACGGCCCGCACCCAGGCGCGGCGGTTCAGCAGCAGCACGGCGCCCAGGCCCAGGCCGAATACCAGTTGGGCCCGCCCGTCCACCGGAGCCGCCAGCGACCAAACTTGCAGGGCGGCCGTCAGCAGAGCCAGGCCGGTCAGGCTCAGCCACTCGGGGGCGGGTAGGTCCGAAGCTCCGCCGAGGCCGAGGCGGGCGGCCAGCCGCCACGCCCCCACGCCCAGCGCCGTGGAGCCGACGGCCGCAACCAACCAAACGAGCACGACGAGTATCATTGGGCGCAAAGGTGCCGAAAACCGCTGGGGCGCGCCACTGCCGCACCAACACCGGCCCGCTTTTTGGATATTCGCGCTTTGCTTTCCGCTGACTTTCTCCCCTACGCTATGCTTCTTTCTTCTCTCCGCCGCCTGCTGCCGGTGGCGCTGCTGCTGGCCGCCACGGCCTGTTCGGCACCGCGTTCCATCATCCATTCGGGCAAAGTCACGCCCCAGGGCCAGTTCAAGGCCGGCGGCAACCTGGGTTTCAACGTCGGCACGGCCTCCGTGGGCAAAATCACCGGGGCGGCCAAGGACCTGGTGACCCAGGCCCTGAACCGCGACACCATCCGCTACGAGGAAGGCCTCGATAAGGTGCAGTCGGCGGCCCTGGCCTACGTACTCGACCCGACCGTGGCCACGTCCGACCTCTACGTGCGCTACGGCCTGCTCAAGCGCGTCGACGTGGGCTACAAGTACTCCTTCGGGGCGCACAGCTTCGACGCCATGTACCAGTTTATGGGCCCGCTGGGCACGCCCGAGAAGCCCCAGGGCCAGTCGGGCGACATGTACGGCAGCGTGGGCGTGCAGTTTTCCACCCAAAAGGCCAAGCTGCCGAGCATTCCGTTCCTCGAAGACACCGAGAAGCTGCTGGGCTTCACCGCCCGCCGCGTCGACGTGCTGGTGCCGCTGGTGTTCAGCACCTCGTTCGGCCCGGAGGAGCAAGTCGGCAACGTGTCGTACGGCTTGGTGTACAGCCGCACCTTCCTCAAATATGGCTTTCAGCCCGGCAAAATCTTCAACTACATTCCCGGCTCCAACCGCGTCACCGACCGCATTCCGAACCTGCTGGAGCGGCGCAGCTACGGGGCCATCGGCGGCTTCGTGAACCTGAAGCTGGGTTACCGCTACGCCTACTTCCTGCCCGCGCTGGCCATCTATTACCAGAATTTCGGCACCTACAAGATTCTCAACAACAAGGAAACCCGGCTCAAAGGCCTCACCGTCATTCCGACGATGGGCCTGCAGTTCCGCATTCCGGCCGGCAAAAACCGCTAAGTCAGCTTCTGCCGACACTACCACAAAAAAGCCATTCCGGACGGTCCGGAATGGCTTTTTTCCTTTTGCCTAGCACTTGCCCCTAGCGCATCTGCGGCTCGTTCTGGTAGTCTTCCGACAGCACGCGGTAACGGTCGAAGATGGAGCGCACGGCACGGCGCATGATGATGCTGGCTTGGGCGCCCTGGCGGGCGGTTACGTTCGAGGCGTAGCCCTGCCACACGGCCCGGCCGTTTTTGTGGTCGATGAGGGTGATGAGCAGGGTGCCGTCGTTGAGCAAGTAGCGCACCCGGTCGTAGCCCTGTCGCTCGTCGGTGGGCGTTTCGTCGTCTTCCACGGCCTCTTTGCGCACCCACTGCATCAGGTCGGGCTGGTTGTAGCCGGTGAAGCGCATGGCCCCGTCAAACACGCGGTAGGAAATCAGCAGGTCGGGGCGGCGCTGGTTGAGCTTGTAGCCCTGGGCGCGCAGGTGCGTCTGAATAGCGTCGCGCACGGTCTCGTCGAGCACGGCGGCGCTGTCGCGGGGGGAGCCGTCGGCGCCCTGCAGGAAGGCGAAAGTGCGGTAGTGGCGGAAGTTGCCCGCGTAGCTGTAATCGGACTCAATGCGCCCCTCGCGGGCGGTAAAGCAGCTGCTGAGCAGCAGGGCCAAGGAAACAGTTGCAGCAGTAGCAGTAGGTTTCATATGCGCAGGGCGGGCAATGAGGTGTTGGGGTTTAGAAGTTAGGCATATTTCTGTTTACGCAAAAAATATAGCGCTTGATTCTCAAAGTTTAAACCGCCGGGCTTACTCCCCGCTCCCGGAATTGCTATATTGCTAATCCGCCCCGCGGCGGCCATTCCCCTATGCTCCAGTTTTACCTCAACGACCAGCTCGTGCGGCCTGCTCACCCGGCCGGCAGCACCCTGCTCGACTACATCCGCTACCAGCAGCACCTGACCGGCACCAAAATCGGTTGCCGCGAGGGCGACTGCGGCGCCTGCACCGTGCTGGTGGGCGAGCTGCGCCCCGACGCCGAGGGGCAGCCCGTGGTGCGTTACCAATCCATGACCAGCTGCCTCACGCCGCTCGGCAACGCCCACGGCCGGCACATCGTCACCGTCGAAGGCCTCAGCCAGGCGGCCGGACAGCTCACGCCGGTGCAGCAGGCCATTGTGGCCGAAGGCGGCACGCAGTGCGGCTTTTGCACGCCGGGCTTCGTGATGTCGATGACCGGTCACTGCCTGCACGGCGCCGCCACCCCCGAGGCCGCCCGCGCCAGCATCGACGGCAACATCTGCCGCTGCACGGGCTACAAGTCGCTGGAGCGGGCCACCGACCGGCTCACGGCCGAGCTGCTGACCCGCGACGCGGCTCCCAAGCGGCTGCCCTGGCTGGTGCAGCAAGGCTACGTGCCAGCCTACTTTGAGCGCATGGCCGCGCGCCTGGCCGAGCTGCGCCGCGAGACCGTGGCCGACGTGGCCGCCCGCACCGGGGGCCACTTGCCCGACGCCAACGACCCGGCCGTAACCCCGCCCCTGACCTATCTGCTCGGCGGCGGCACCGACTTGCTGGTGCAGCGCGCCGACGACGTGCTGGCCGCCGAGGTGCAGCTGCTCTACGGCCACGCCGAGCGCTGCTTTATCCGCGAGCAGGCCGACGGCCGCATCAGCTTGGGGGCCGCCACCACGGTGGAGGATTTGCGCAGCTCCGAGCTGCTGTTGGGCCGTTTTCCGCGCCTGCGCCAGCACCTGAAGCTGGTGTCGAGCACGCCCATCCGCAACATGGCCACCGTGGCCGGCAACTTCGTCAACGCCTCCCCCATTGGCGACCTGACCATCTTCTTCCTGGCCCTCGACGCCCGCCTGACCCTGCAAAACGCCGCCGGAGAGCAGCGCCAGCTGCCCCTGCGCGAGCTGTACCGGGGCTACAAGCAGCTCAACCGCCAGCCCGACGAGCAACTGGTGGAAATCAGCTTCCTGCCCCCGGCGGAGGGCGAGGTGTTCAACTTCGAGAAAGTCAGCAAGCGCACCCACTTGGACATTGCCAGCGTCAACGCGGCGGCCCGCCTGCGCGTGCACGATGCGGTGATTCAGGAGGCGCACCTCTCGGCCGGCGGCGTCGGCCCCACGCCGCTCTACCTGCGCCGTACCTCCGAGTGGCTCAGCGGTCAGCCGCTGACGCCCGAGACCCTGCGCGCGGCCGGCGAGCTGGCTCAGCAGGAAATCAGCCCCATCAGCGACGCCCGCGGCACGGCCGAGTACAAGCGCCTGCTGCTGCGCCAGCTGCTGTACGCGCACTTCCTGGAGCATTTCCCGCAGCAGCTGACCCTGGCCGAGCTGCTTTAATCTTTCTCGTTACCCGTTGTTCGTTTTCCGCCGGCCGCGCCCGGTTGCAGCCAGAAGGCCCTGAGCGGCGGCTCGGCAGCCGGGGTTGCGGCCCTGCTAGGTATTGGTCACTGAGTGGGCCGCCCAAGCACGCACGAACAACGAAACACGCCCCTTCCATGCACAACCTCGACGCTGCCGGCCACGTGCGCGGCGAATCGCAATACCTCGACGACATTCCGACGCAGCGCGGCACCCTGCACGCGGCGGTGTTCGGCTCCCCGCTGGCCCACGGCGTGCTCGACGGGCTCAGCCTGCAAGCCGCCCGCCGCGCCCCCGGCGTGGTGCGCATCCTCACGGCCGAGGACATTCCCGGCGAAAACCAGATCGGCGGCATCGTGCCCGACGAGCCGCTGCTGGCCGAGGGCCACGTGCACTTCCAGGGCCAGCCGGTGGCCCTGGTGCTGGCCGAAACCGAGGCCCAGGCCCGCGCCGCCGTCAAGCTCATCGAGGCCGACATTACGCCGCTGCCCGTCATCACCGACCCGCGCGTGGCGCAGGCCCAGGGCGAGCTGATTGTGCCCCCGCGTACCTTCCGCCTCGGCGACCCGGCCACGGCCTGGGCCGACTGCGCCCACATCATCGAGGGCACGGCCGAAAACGGCGGGCAAGAGCACTTGTACATTGAAACGCAGGGCGCCTACGCCTACCCCACCGACGGCGGCGGGGTGCGCGTGCACTCCTCCACGCAGGGGCCGACCGCCGTGCAGCGCCACACGGCGCGGGTGCTGGGCCTGGGCATGCATAAGGTGGAAATTGACGTGGTGCGCCTCGGCGGCGGCTTCGGCGGCAAGGAAGACCAGGCCACCACCTGGGGCGCCTTGGCCGCGCTGGCCGCCCACGTGCTCAAGAAGCCGGTGAAGCTGGTGCTGCCCCGCCACGACGACCTGCGCATGACCGGCAAGCGCCACCCCTACTCCTCCGACTTCAAGCTGGGCCTCTCGGCCGATCTGAAGCTGCTGGCCTACGAGGTGACGTTTTACCAGAACGCCGGCGCCGCCGCCGACCTCTCGCCGGCCGTGCTGGAGCGCACCCTGTTTCACGCCTGCAATACCTACTTCATCCCAAACGTGCGGGCCACGGCCTACAGCTGCCGCACCAATCTGCCGCCCAACACCGCTTTCCGCGGCTTTGGCGGGCCGCAGGGCATGTTCGTCATCGAGTCGGCCATTGCCCAGGCGGCCGAGCAGCTGGGCGTGCCGGCCTACGAAATCCAGCGGCGCAACCTGCTCGCGGACGGGCAGGTGTTTCCCTACGGGCAGCGCGTGGCCGACTGCAACGCCGGGCTGAGCTGGCAAACGGCCGAGCAGAAGTTTGAGCTGGCCGGCTGGCAGACCGAAGTCGACGCCTTTAATGCGCAGAACGCGACGAAAAAGCGCGGCTTGGCGGTAATGCCGATTTGCTTCGGCATCTCGTTCACCAAAACGGCCATGAACCAGGCTCGGGCCCTGGTGCACATCTACACCGACGGCTCGGTGGGCATCAGCACCGGAGCGGTGGAAATGGGGCAGGGCGTGAACACCAAGATGATTCAGGTGGCCGCCCGCACTTTGGGCATCAACCCAAACCGGGTGCGCATCGAGGCCACCAACACCACCCGCGTGGCCAACACCTCGCCCTCGGCCGCGTCGGCCACCGCCGACCTCAACGGCAAGGCCGTGGAGCTGGCCTGCCGGGAGCTGCGCGCCCGCCTCATGCGCCACGCCGCCGACGAGTTAAAGCTGGAATACGAAGGCCTGGAAATCCGCGACGAGCAGGTGCTGGCCGCCGGCAAGCCCGCCGAGACGGACTGGGAAAAGCTGGTGTCCTCGGCCTATTGGAAGCGGGTGAGCCTGACGGAAAACGCCCACTACGCCACGCCCGATCTGTGGTTTGACCAGACCGAGGAAAAGGGCCACCCCTTTGCCTACCACGTCTACGGCACGGCCTTGGTGCAGGCCACGGTCGACGTCGTGCGCGGCACCTACGACGTCGACGCGGTGCGGCTGGTGCACGACTTTGGCCAGAGCTTCACCCCGGGCATCGACCGCGGGCAGATCGAGGGCGGGCTGGTGCAGGGCCTGGGCTGGATGACCATGGAAGAGCTGATTTACAACGAGCAGGGCCGCCTGCTCAGCAATGCGCTCAGCACTTACAAAGTACCCGACCTCTACAGCGTGCCGGCCGTGGTCGACGTGGAATTCTTGGAAACCCCGGGCCACCCCAACGCCATTCTGCGCGCTAAGGCCGTGGGCGAGCCGCCGCTGATGTACGGCCTGGGGGCCTATTTCGCCATTCGCAACGCCGTACGCGCCTTCCGCCCCGATGTGCGCCCGGCCTTTTCGGCCCCCATCACGCCGGAAAAAGTGCTGACCAGCCTCTACGCCCCGGCCGCAGTGCCAGCCCCCCGCCACGAGCCGGCCACAACCTCGTAATAAACGCGCTCCGGCCGGTCCCACCGCGCCCGTCCAGGTATTCCTGGGCGGGCGCGGTGTGTTTATGATTGACGACCAGGGCTGCGGCAGGGAGGGGCAGCGTCTCGACAAGGTGAAAATGCTCGTGCCGCTATCCTATTTTATGCTCATAAAATGCTTCCTTGCAGTTGGATTCACCCACCACCTTGGACCTTTTTAACGTTTCGCCCTCCGTTCCACGCGACCTGCTGGTATGGCAGCACGCCATGGCGTGTCTGCGCGCCGGCATTCCGGTTAGTTTGCTGCTGGTAGCGCGCAGCAGCGGCTCCAGCCCGGGGCGGCAAGGCTTCAAAATGAGCGTGGCGCCGGGCAGCATGGTCGGCTCCATCGGCGGGGGCATCATGGAGCACAAATTCGTGGAGCTGGCGCGGCGCGGCCTGAGCGAGGGCCGCCGCGACGTGCTGCTGCGCGAGCAGATTCACCGCGGCGAAGCCCCGCATAACCGTTCGGGCATGATTTGCTCGGGCGAGCAGACGCTGCTGCTGTTGCCCTTGACCGAAGCGCATTTGCCCACCCTGCGCTTTGTAGCCGAAGCCCTGCAGCAGCACCGCCCGGCTTGGCTGCGCTGCACGGCCGCCGGGGAGCTGTTTGCCGCCGACGGTGCCCCGCCCCTTGCGCCGGGCCTGCACGGGTCGGCCACTGGCGAGGACTGGCAGTACATTGAGCGCCTTGGGTTTCGCGACCAGCTGACCATCGTGGGCGGGGGCCACGTGGGACTGGCCCTTTCGCAGGTGGTGGCCAACCTGGACTTTCGCCTCACCGTGCTCGACAACCGCGCCGGCCTGAATACCCTGCAGCTCAACCCCTACGCCCACGAGAAACGCACCCTGGATTACGCCGCCCTGGGCCCGGCCCTGGCCGATGGGCCGCACCAGTACGTGGTGGTAATGACCTTTGGCTACCGCACTGACGCAGTGGCACTACGTCAGTTGATTGGGCGGCCGTTTGCGTATTTGGGCGTGATGGGCAGCGCCGCCAAAATTGCGACCATGCGCCAAGAGCTACTCGCCGAAGGGTATTCGGAGGAGCAACTGGCCCGAGTACATGCCCCCATCGGGCTGCCCATTCACAGCCGCACGCCCGAAGAAATAGCCATTAGCGTAGCCGCCGAGCTGATTCGCGTGCGTAACGCGCCGCGCGCCTAACGACGCCAGCCCCAACGCTACGTCCTAGCGCGCCCCCTGAATCAGAGCGCATTCTTCCACCGTCAGGCCCGACATGCGCACCCAGTGCCGCAGGGCCGCGTCGTTGATGCTGGAGATGGGCGCGTGGCGGTACTGGCTGTCGAGCTGCTGCTGCAAGTCGGGGCGGCCGGTTTGTTGCAGCAAGTACCCGAGGGCAGCGGGCCGGCCGTGTTCATCGAGCAGAGTGGGCTGCGGCCCGGTATCGGGCGGAGCTACCTGCCCGGCCGTGCGGTAGGCGTGCAGCATTTTCAGGGCTTGGTAGCGGCGGCGGCGCAGGTGACTGGGCAGCTGGCGGGTGCTTTTGTGCCGCAGCACTTCCTCGGCGTAAGCCAAGCGGGCGGCTTCACGGGCGTTTTCGTCGGTATTCGCCTCGGCCTGCCCGGCGGTCAAGAATTCCTCGTAACTGGCAGCTGAAGCATAAGTGCCACCGCCCGGAGGGGCGGTGGCCGAATCGTGCTGGCAGCTCGTGCTGAGCAGCACGACCATCAGGCTGGCAGAAATAGTCAACAACTTCACGGTGGGTAAGGATAGTAGCTAAAGACAGCGACCGAACCACTGGCAATAATGGCCCGTGGCAGCTGCCTCTGCCTCCCATGATCCTACTTTACCCCACCAGGTTGCAATGACCTATAAATTTTTTCAGTCGACTGCGGATGCCTGCAGGCTATCAGACCCTTACGCTTCATAATTCCCCTTCTACGGTCTGCACTTCTTGTTGACGAGGCCGGCGGCGTACCCGGAACGGCGGCGGGTCCGCACGGGCGGGAAACGGGCCAGTCCGCGGGCCCCAAGTCGTTCTCAGGCCCAGAAGCAAGCCGCGCAGTTAGCGCCGGCAAGCTTTTGTCGCCATCCGGCAGCCCGGCGCCGCCAGTAGCAGCGGCCTTGGGAGCGGGTACGCGGGCGTATTCGGAATGCGACGTGTTGTTGACAAAAGCTTCCGGCAGGCCGTTCGTGGCGGGGCGGCGTTTATTGGTAGCCGGCGGCTTGCAGCCGGAATAGCTCGGCGTAGCGGCCGCCGCGGGCCAGCAGCTCGGCGTGGGAGCCCAACTCCACGAACTGCCCGTGCTCGATGACGAGGATGCGGTCGGCCATGCGCACGGTGCTGAAGCGGTGCGAAATGAGCACGGCGGTTTTGCCCTGGGTCAGGTCTTTGAACCGTTGAAACACCTCGTACTCGGCGCGGGCGTCGAGGGCGGCGGTGGGCTCGTCGAGGATGAGCAGCTGCGCGTCGCGCATGTAGGCGCGGCCGAGGGCAATTTTCTGCCACTCCCCGCCCGAGAGGTCCACGCCGCCGTTGAAGCGCCGGCCAATCATCTGCTCGTAGCCCTGCGGCAGCTTGGCAATGACGGAGTCGGCCAGGCTTTGCTGGGCGGCCTGCTCGATGCGCGGGCGGTTGTTTTTCTCCTCGATGCGGCCCACGGCCAGGTTTTGGCCGGCCGGCAGCTGAAAGCGCACGAAGTCCTGGAAGATGACGCCGATTTCCTGGCGCAGCTCGGCCGGGTCGTACTCGCGCAGGTCGTGGCCGTCGAGCAGGATGCGGCCCTCGGTGGGGTCGTAGAGCCGGGCCAGCAACTTGACGAGGGTGGTTTTGCCGGCGCCGTTTTCGCCCACCAGCGCCAGCTTCTCACCGGCGCGCAGGTGGAAGCTGAGGTGGCGCAGGGCCCATTTTTCGGCGTTGCGGTACTTGAAGCCCACGTTGTCGAAGGTAAACCCTTCGCGGATGGGCCGCGGAAAGGGCCGCACCGATTGCCCCGCCTCAGGCCGGCGGATGCGCGGCTGCAGGTGGAAAAAGTCGAAGAAGTCCTGCAGGTAGAGCGCGCCGTCGGCCACCGAGCTGAAGCGGCTCAGAATGCCTTCCAAGAGCCCGCGCATGCGCCCGAACGAGCCGGCCAGAAAGGTGAGCTGGCCGATGCTGATTTGCCCGCGCACGGCCTGGCTGATGATGTACACGTAGGCCGCGTAGTAGCCGGCCGCGCCCACGGCGGCGAAGAAGGTGCCCCAACCGGCGCGGCGAATCACCAGGGCCCGGTTCTGCTGGTAGAACTGGTCGGAGAGCAGGCGGAACCGATCGATGAGAAACCCGGACAGGCCAAAAATCTTGACCTCTTTGGCCGTTTCGTCGGAGGCGCCGGTCTGGCGCAGGTAGTCCAGCTCGCGCCGCTCGGGCGTCCAGCCGTGCACCAGCGAGTAGCTGCGCTCATTGAAGTGCGACTCGCCCAGGAAGGCCGGCACCACCGCCACTAGCAAGAGCAGCAGCAACCAGGGATTGAAGGCGGCCAGGCCCACGGCCAGAAACGCCATGGTGATGAAATCCTGAGCTTGCGAGAGGACCTGGGCCATGAGCACGGTGCGCGAGAGGGTTTGGCGCCGGGCCCGTTCGAGCTTGTCGTAAAAGGCCGCGTCCTCGAACTGGTCGAGGTCCAGCTCGGCCGCGTGCTGCATCAGGCGGATAGACGTCTGGTTGGCAAACAGGTCGCCGAGCAGGGAGTCGAGCAGGGCCACGCCGCGGCCCAGGGCGTCGGACAGGATGGCCAGGCCGAACTCCAGGGCCACCAGCTCCAGCACCGGGGTGAGGGCCCGCTCGGCGGCGGGCTGCCGGCTCAGCTGCACCACGCTGTCGAGGATGAGCTGCCCCACGTAGAGCATGGCCACGGGCAGGGCAGCCCGCAGCAGGCGCAGGGCCACGTTGCCGAGGGTGAGGCCCGGCGAGGTCTGCCAGATCAGTCGTAGAAACTCGGGCAGGTTTTTGAGGGCCGAAAACCGCTCCCGCACGCTCACGGCGGGCTTGCCGTCGGGGCGCGGGCGCTTGGCCGATACGCGTTGGAAAAGATCCGTCCAGAAACTCATGATGGGCAGTTGAACGGATGTATAACAAATCAGGACGAATTCGGGCAGCTGCTGCGGTGCGCCGTCGTTGCGAACCGGCCCGCCAGTAGCGCCAGTAGTGTCGCCCGTCCTTGCGAGCGAACCGACGGTCGACGTAGTCAAGCGCGGCAAGCCTTCTGCTAGTAGCACCGCCGCCCAGTTCCTGCCAACCGCAGCCGGCCCCGCTCGAAACCAGCGTCATCGGTTTTGGTGGGGCCGTTTTAAGTCTGTGCCAGTGGGCCCGTTGTGCCGCGAGCGGAAGAATTGCGTCGTCGTGCCTCCTCGCAACGACGGCGGGGAGACGGCGCAGCCTTCCTGCAAGGAGGGCGGGATGAATCGGTGTTACGGCCGCGGGCCCGAAGCCGCGTCTTCATACCGGGCGGCACTGCCCGCTGCGGGCTACCTTTGCGGGCTCGTTTCGCGTACCGCTTCCCATGTCCACTGCTGCCCCGGGCAAGGTGTACACAACCGGTTTCTGGTTGATGTGCCTGTCGTCCTTTCTGTTTTTCCTGAGCTTCAACCTGCTGATTCCCGAGCTACCGGCCCACCTGACCAGCCTAGGCGGCGGCGAGTACAAGGGCTACATCATTGCCCTGTTCACCGTCACGGCGGCCATTTCGCGCCCCTTCAGCGGCAAGCTGGCCGACACGGTGGGGCGCATCCCGGTGATGGTTATTGGCACCTTGGTGTGCTTTGTGTGCGGCTTCCTCTACGCCTGGGCCACCACCGTTTTCACTTTTCTGGCCCTGCGCCTGCTGCACGGTTTCAGCACCGGCTTCAAGCCCACCGGCACGGCCGCCTTCATTGCCGACATCATCCCGGTGGAGCGCCGCGGCGAGGCCATGGGCCTGCTGGGCGTGTGCGGCACCCTGGGCATGGCCGTGGGCCCGGCCCTGTGCGGGCCCATCACCGAGTATTTCTCCCTCAACACCCTGTTCTACGTCTCCTCCGGGCTGGCCCTGCTTTCGGTGCTGGTGCAGGGCACGATGACGGAGACGCTGAACCCCGCGCAGCGGCAGAAATTTCACTGGGGCCTGCTGCGCATCGAGTGGCACGAGGTGCTGGAGCCGCGCGTGCTCAAGCCGGCCGTGGTCACGCTGCTCTGCCTGTTTCCCTACGGCGCCATCGTCACCATCGTGCCCGACCAAAGCCAGCTGCTGGGCCTGACGGGCCTCACCAAGGGCTCGTTTTTCATCTGCTACACCATTTCCACCCTGGCCGTGCGCTTGGTGGCCGGCCGCGCCTCCGACGTGTACGGGCGCGTGCCGGTGCTGCGCCTCTCCACCCTGGCGCTGGTGCTGGCGCTGGCCGTGCTCACGCTGGCGCGGACCCCGCTGGTGTTTCTGGTCGGGGCGGGGCTATTCGGGCTAGCTTCGGGGCTGAACTCGCCCACGCTCTACGCCTGGACGGTGGACCTGAGCCACCCCGAGCACCGGGGCCGCGCCGTGGGCACCATGTACATTGCGCTGGAAGTGGGCATTATGTTCGGGGCGCTGCTGGCCGGCTGGGTATACTCCAACGACGCCTCCCGCCTGCCGCTGGTGTACGCCCTGAGCGCGGCCTGCGTGCTCGGGGCGCTGGTGTACCTGTACCGGCAACCCGTGCAGCGGCCCACCAGGCTGGCGGATTAATTTTTTTCATCTTATCTTCAGAATATGCAGGCCGCTTGGTACTTTTAAGGTACCAAAAGTGGGTTTTGGGGCCAATTAGCCCTGAAACTGCCCGATTGAATAGCTTTTATCGGTTTTTGAAGATGAGTGTACTTCTACCCTGGCGCCGCGCCGGCATGGCGGTGCTGCTAACCCTTGGTGCCCTAACCGCCCGCGCCCAAAACGAACCCATCAAGTACGGCAAGGTCGACGCCAAGCTCTTCGACCCGGCGCAGTACCCGACCGCCGCCGGGGCCCCGGCCGTGGTGCTCTGCGACTACGGCACCTCGCGCATCGAAGGGGCCGACGACGGGTTTCGCGTGGTGTTCGAGCGCGTTACGCGCATTCTGGTGCTCACCAAAGCCGGCTACGAGCAGGCCACGGTGCAGATTCCGCTCTACCGCCGCGAGGCCGACGAGGAAAAGCTGGTGAACCTGCGCGGGGCCACCTACAACCTGGTGGGCGGCAAGCTGGAAAAGCAGGAGCTGGACTCCAAGACCGTGTTCGGCGAGCGGCTCGACGAGCACCGCAGCCTGCGCAAGTTCACCCTGCCGGGCGTGCGCGAAGGCAGCATCGTGGAGTACGCCTACACCATCAAGTCCGACTTCGTGTTCAACCTGCAGGACTGGCGCTTTCAGCGCGACATTCCGGTGGAGTGGAGCGAGTACCGGGCCGTGATGCCGAGCTTCTACCAATACAAGCAGATTCAGCGCGGCTTCCTGCCCTACAAGATTCAGGAAACCACCGTGGTGCCCTACCACACCACCTACCACGCCTCGACCAAGGACGGCTACGGCACGCTGCTCACCGAAAGCGGCAACACCTCCATGCTCACTACCCAGGCCATCCGCTGCCGCTGGGCCATGGAGCACGTGCCCGCCTTCCACGACGAGCCCTACATGACCACGGCCCGCGACTACCTGGCCGGCATCGACTTCGAGCTAGACTTGATTCAGTTCGACCCGGCCCGGCCGCACCCGGTCACCTCGACCTGGGAAAAAATCAGCGCGGAGCTGACCAAGGACGAGCAGTTCGGGGCTTGGATCAACGGGCGCACGGCCCTTTCGGCCCCGGCCGAAGCCCTGGCCCGCACCTACCCGGACCCGGCCACCCGGGCGGCGGCTGTGCGCACGCTGGTGCAGCGCGCCGTGCGCTACAGCGGCGAGGAGCGTCTCTACGCCGACCAGCCCCTGCGCCGGGTATTGGAGCAGCAGCGCGGCAACGCGGCCGAAATCAACCTGCTGCTGGTGCGCACCCTGAGCGACGCGGGCCTGCCCTGCTGGCCGGTGCTGGTGAGCACCCGCGGCCACGGCCGGGTGTTCACCGATTTGCCCCTGATCAGCCAGTTCAACTACGTGGTGGCGGCCGTGCCCCTGGCCAACGGCTCGGAGCTGCTGCTCGACGCCACCGAACCCACGGCCGCCGCGGGCACGCTGCCCGCCCGCTGCCTCAACGGGCAGGGCCGCCTGGTGGCCGCCAACGGCCGCTGGGTTTCGCTGGTGCCCAGCCAGAAGCACGCGCGCGTCACCAACGCCCGGTTTAGCCTCGATGAGCAGGGCCGCCTGCAGGGCACGGTGCGCCGCGAATACGTCGGCTACGCCGCCCTGGCCGAGCGCAACCAGCTGGCCGAGCTGGGCGAAAAGGCCTACCTCGGGGCCTTGCAGAAGCAGTACGTCGACTGCCAGTTGCGGCGCACCGCGCTGGCCCAGGTCGATTCGCTCAGCAAGCCGCTGGTGCTCGACGTGGACCTGAGCTTGCCGGCCCTGGAAACCGGCGCGGCGCAGGTGTACCTGCCGCTGCTGCAGTTCGTCACCGACCGCCAAAACCCGCTTCAGCCCGACTCGCGCATTTACCCGGTTGACTTCGGCACCCTGCACGAGGACGTGCTGTCGGTGGCGCTGGCGCTGCCCAAGGGCTACCGCATGGACGAGCTGCCCAAAAACGTGGTGCTGAGCCTGCCCAACGGCGACGGGCGCTACTCCTTCGAAGCCGCCCTGCGCGACAACGTGCTCTACCTCACCAGCCGCCTGCAGCTGCGCAAAACGCAGTACCAGCCCGGCGAATACCCGGGCCTGCGCGAGCTGTTTACCCGCGCCTTAGCCAAGCACCAGGAGCCGCTGGTGCTGCACCGCACCCCCTGAGCCGCCGGTGCCCCCTGCGGGCGGTTCCTGCCTTTTTCGTCACTCCCTATTTTCCGCATGAAACACGTTTTACGCACCACACTGCTGGCCGCGGGCCTCAGCGCCTTGGCCTGCCTGCCGGCCCGCGCGCAGGCTCCCGAGCCCATCAAATTCGGCAAAATCGACTCGAAGGACTTCGACAAAGCCGCCTTCGCGGGCGACTCCGCCGCCAACGCGGTTATCCTCTGCGACTACGGCCGCTCCCGCTTCGACATGGGCTCCCAGGGCGGCTTCGTGCTCGTGTTCGACCGCGTTATTCGCATCAAAATCCTCAAGAAAGCCGGCTACGAGTGGGGCGACGGCGCCGTGATGCTCTACCACAAAGGCGCCGACACGGAAAAGCTCAGCAACCTGCGCGGCTTCACCTACAACCTCGGCGCCAACGGCGAAATCACCAAGGACAAGCTCGAAACCAGCGCCGTGTTTACGGAGCAGGTCACCGGCACCCTCACCCGGCGCAAGTTCACCATGCCCAACGTGCGCGAGGGCTCGGTGGTGGAGTACGCCTATACCGTCACATCGGACTTCCTGTTTAACCTGCAGGACTGGACCTTCCAGCACCAGGTGCCCACGCGCTGGAGCGAGTACCGCGCCAGCATCCCGGAGTACTTCCACTACAAGCAGCTGTGGCAGGGCTACGAGCCGCTGGCCGTGCAGGAGCGCACCGACGGCAGCACCCAGTTTGTGGTGCGCGGCAGCGGCGGCTCGGTCGGCGGCAACTGGACGACCTCCCACCAGGGCACCAGCAGCCAGGCGGTGGTAGCGCAGGTGGTCAACCACCGCTGGGCCACCCAGAACGTGCCCGCCCTGCGCGAGGAGCCGTTTATGACCACCGCCCGCGACTACGTGACGCAAATCAACTTCGAGCTGGAGGGCGTGAAGTGGCCGAACGAAGCCTACCGCAACGTGAGCGGCACCTGGGAGAAAATGCAGATGGAACTGCTCAACGCCGATGAGTTCGGTGGGCAGCTCAACCGCGGCGGCTTCCTCAAAGCGCAGCTGAGCGCCCTTACCGCGCAAAACCCGCTGGCCGCCGACCGCGCCGCCGCCGTGCACGCGCTGGTGCGCGACAACGTGAAGGCCAACGGCCAGACCAGCCTGTTCAGCGACGCGGGCATCCGCAAGGCCTGGGACCAGCACCAGGGCAATGCGGCCGACGTGAACCTGCTGCTCATCGCCGCGCTGCGCGAGGCGGGGCTACGCGCCTACCCGGTTATCCTCAGCACCCGGGAGCACGGCCGCGTCGACACGAACTTTCCGCTGCTCACACGCTTCAACTACGTGGTGGCCGCCGTGCAGCTCAACGACAGCACCCAGGTGCTGGCCGACGCCACCGAGCCGTTTGCCCCCTTCGGCATGCTGCCCGCCGCCTGCCTGAGCAGCCAAAGCCAGGGCCGCCTGATTCAGGACGCCGCCCACGGCAGTTGGGTGGAGCTCAACTCGCCCTTCCGCCACGTGAGCTACCGCTCGGCCCAGCTTACGCTGGATGAGCGCGGCAACCTCTCGGGCAAGCTGCGCGACGAGCAAGGCGGCTACCGGGCCCTGCAACAGCGCGCTGACCTGCGCCAGCAGGGCGAGAAGAAGTACGTGGAAAACCTGCTCAAACAGCAGCAGGGCTGGAAAATCGACAAGTTTGCCTTCCAGAACACCACGACCTTGACCAAGCCGCTGATGCTGGACCTGGACCTGCGCGTGCCCAGCGAAGCCGAGCAGCCGCTCGGCACGATTTACCTGAGCCTGCTGCAGACGCTGAACGAAGCCACCAACCCCTTCCGCCTCGCCGACCGCCGCTTCCCGGTGGACTTCGGCGCCCGCCGCGAGGAAACCAGCATGGTAACGCTGGCCCTGCCGGCCGGCTACACGGTGGAAGAAATGCCCAAAAACGCCGTTATCGACCTGCCCAACGGCGGTGGGCGCTTCCTCTTCAGCGTCACGCCCGTGGGCAACAGCCTGCAGATCATGAGCCGCATGACGCTGAACCGCAGCATGTACCTGGCCGATGAATACGCCAGCCTGCGCGAGTTCTACGAGCGGATGCTGGCCAAGCAGGCCGAAAAAATCGTGCTCAAGCGCAAATCCTGATCATGCGAGTTTCCTCCCTTTTCCACGCGGCGGCGCTGGGCAGCGGGCTGCTGCTCGGCGCCCGCCCGGCCCAGGCCGGCAACGAGCCCCACTGGCCGGTGGCGGCCATTCCGGCCGCCCTGCGCGAAAACGCCCACGTGGTGGTGCGCCAGCAGGACGACATCATCACCGTGAAAAGCGCCGGCCGCCTGCTGCACACCGTGCACTGCGTGGCCACCATCCTCGACGAGCAGGGCGACGACTGGGGCCAGGCCGTGGTGGGCTACGACAAGCTCATGCAGCTGAGCTACCTGCGCGGCAACGTGTACGACGCCGACGGCCGCCTGCTGCGCGGCCTGCGTGCCGCCGACACCAAGGATTACAGCGCCCACGACGGCTTCAGCCTCTACACCGACAACCGGGTGCGCGTGGCTGATCTGCGCCAATCGCGCTACCCCTACACGGCCGAGTTTGAGTACGAGGTCAGCACCACCAACACCCTGCACTTTCCCACCTGGCGCCCCCAGGACGAGGAGCACGTGAGCGTGGAGCACGCCACCCTGCGCGTGGTGACGCCGGCCGAGCTGCCCCTGCGCTACTTGGAGGAGCGCCTGCCCAGCGGCAGCGCCGTGGCCAAAAGCCAGCAGGGCAGCCAGCTGGTATACACCTGGCAGCTGCAGGAGTTGCCCGCCACCGAACTGGAGCCCCAAAGCCCGCCGTTGGAAGAGCTGGTGCCGACCGTGTACACCGCCCCAACCGCCTTCGAGGTGCAGGGCGTGCGCGGCGACCTGACCAGCTGGCAGGGCCTGGGTCAGTGGGAATACCAGCTCAACCAGGACCGCGGCCAGCTCAGCCCCGAAACCACGGCCAAAGTCGCCGAGCTGGTCAAGGGCATTGCGGACCCGAAGGAGCGTGCCCGCCGGGTGTACCAGTACCTGCAAAGCTCCACGCGCTACGTGTCCATTCAGCTGGGCATCGGCGGCTACCAAGCCTTTCCGGCCAGCACCGTGGCCAGCACCGGCTACGGCGACTGTAAGGCCTTGTCGAACTACTGCATGGCCCTGCTCAAGGCCGCCGAAGTGCCCAGCTACTGCGCCCTGGTGGGCGCCGGCCGCAACCGGGCCGCCCTGCGCACCGGCTTTCCGAGCAACCAATTCAACCACATGATTTTGTGCGTGCCGCTCAAGCAGGACACCGTGTGGCTGGAATGCACCTCCCAGAGCGAGGCCTTCGGCTACATGGGCGCCTTCACCGGCGGCCGGCAGGCGCTGCTGCTCACGCCCCAAGGCGGGCAGTTGGTGCGCACCCCGCGCTACACCACCCCCGACGAAAACCGCCAGTTTCGCCGGGCCGAGGTGCAGATCGACGAGCAGGGCCACGGCCGCGCCACGGTGCGCACCCGCAGCACGGGCCTGCAGCAGGACGAGCTCAGCCAGGTGCTGCACCAGCTCTCGGCCGACGAGCAGCGCAAATACGTGTACAAGCAACTGGCCCTGCCGGCCGTCACCATCGAGCAGCACGCGCTGCAGCCCGACCTGCGCGGCCCGCGCCCGGCCATGACGGAGCGCCTCACCCTGGCCCTGCCCAGCTACGCCTCGCGCACCGGCCGCCGCCTCTTCCTCACGCCCAACCTGCTGAACCGGCTGCCCCCGCCGGCGCCCCACGTGGGCGCCCGCCAAGCGCCGCTGCAGCTGAATCTGCCCTTCGTCGACGCCGATACCATTCGCTACCGGGTGCCGGCCGGCTACAAGCCCGAGTCGGTGCCGGCGCCGGTGCAGTTGCGCACCGCCTTCGGCTCCTACGACGCCCAGACGCAGGTGCTGCCCGACGGCACCGTGCAGTATATCCGCCGCCTGCAGATGCCCGCCGGCCGCTTCGAGCCCAAGGACTACGAAGCCTACGAAGCCTTCCGCCAGCGCATCAGCAAAGCCGACCGCGCCCAGCTGGTGCTCGTGCAGCCGGAGTCGTGAGCGGATGATAAGGACGATGGAGCAGGGCAAATAACAGGAACGTCATCCTGAGCCCAAGCGAAGAACCTTCCTCCACCCCGCACCAACTAAAAGCGCAGCCACCAACGCTCCATTATCCGGGCCAGGTGGCTGCGTTTTGCATTGTACTAGCTACAAGGAACGCTTGCAGTCGAAGTGCCCCGGCGCGGGTGTCGCAGCCTACCTTAGCCACAAAGCCGGGGCGCCGGGCGGCCCTTCGCCTAAGCCGCACGCGCGAACCGATAATCTGGGGAGGGCGGCCCGGCCCGGCGGCGCAAAAGGAATTGCCCACCCGAAACAACCTTCCCGGCGGCCGTTGGTCTATTGTTTGCCAGGGTTCATCCAGTCTTCATGCTGCTCCGGCGGCCTCGTCTTACCTTACCGCCATGTTTGCCTCTGCCCTCTGGCTGCCCCTGCTGCTCGCGCCGTTTACCGGCGGCTCGGCCACCCCGCCGCCCGCCGATTACTGGACCGACGTGCCGGCCGCGGCCGGGCGCAAGCTGGGGCCGCCGCGCATTCAGCCCACGCGCTACCGCACGCTGAAGCTGAACCTGCCCGCTGCCCAGCGCTACCTCAAGGCGGTGCCCGCCGAGGGCGACGCCCCTACCCTGCTCGTGCTGCCTCTGCCCGACGGCTCGAAGCACCAGTTTCGGGTGCGGCGCTCCTCGGTGATGGCGCCCGAGCTGGCCGCCAAGTTTCCCGAGCTGCAAACCTTCGCCGGCCAGGACGCGGCCGATGCCACTGCCTCCCTGCGCCTGGAGCTGACGCCCACCGGCCTGCGCGCCCAGATCATCGGCTACGGCCGCACCCAGCTCATCGAGCCCTACCGCCAGGGCGATACCCAGCACTACATCTGTTTCGACAAAGCGGCCATGCCGGCGGGCAGCAAGCAGTGGTCGGAGCCCGCGCCCCTAAAGCGCTGACGGGGGCAACATTCTGCCCCGAACCGCTTCCAGCAGCCATCGAAATGCTGTAACTTGGGGGCTTCCAACCTGACTTTCCCTTTTCTCATCACACCCACTCCCTTTTTATTGCCTATGCGCACATCTTCTACCCCGACCGGTACGCTGCGAAGCTCGCTGCTGGGGGGCCTGTTGCTGCTGGGTCTGGCCTCGCCGTTTGCTGCCTCCGCGCAGCGCGTGCTCTGGGCTGATTCCAAAGCCGAGCGCCTGCCCGCCGCTGCCCACAGCACCACCCAAGCCCTTGATCGGTACCGGGTGGTCAGCGTGCAGACCGCCAACCTGCGCGCCGCCCTGGCGGCGGCTCCGGCCGAGCAAGGTGCTGGGGCCCGCCAATCAGCCACGGTGGTTTCGCTGCCGCTGCCCGACGGCACGGCCGGCCGTTTCCGCGTGGTTGAAACCCAGGTAATGCACCCGGCGCTGGCCGCCAAGTTCCCACAGATCAAGACCTACGCCGGCCAGGGCATCGACGACCCGAGCGCCGTTGCGTACTTCGACGTGTCGCCGGCCGGCCTGCACACCATGATCCTCTCGCCGGGCAACACGGTGTACATGGACCCCACGGCCGACGGGGTCAACCACTTGGTGTTCTACAAGCGCGACATCAACCAAGCCGTGCTGACGCGCGCCGTCTGCGGCGTGAACACGCCGACCGGCATCGGCCAGCGCCTCTCGCCCACCGACAACCCGACCACCGCTTCGGCGGCCACCATCGGGTCGCACGGCACCCAGCGTCGCCTCTACCGCTTGGCTATGGCCTGCACCGGTGAGTACGCCGCGACCAAAGGCGGCACCTTGGCCGGGGCTATGGCCGGCATCACTACGTCCGTTAACCGCGTGAGCGGGGTGTACACCACGGAACTGTCGGTGGCCTTCCAGCTGGTGGCTAACAACGACCAACTGGTGTTCCTCAACGCCAACTCCGACCCGTACACCAACAACGACGGGCCGACCATGCTGGGGGAAAACCAGACGACGGTGACCAACATCATTGGCGCCAACAACTACGACATCGGCCACGTGTTCAGCACGGGCGGCGGCGGCATTGCCGGCCTGGGCGTGGTGTGCGTGGCGGGCAACAAAGCCCGCGGCGTAACCGGCCTGCCGAACCCGACGGGCGACGCCTTCGACATCGACTTTGTAGCCCACGAAATGGGCCACCAGTTCGGCGGCGCGCACACCTTCAACTCCATTGCCGACGGCAACTGCACGGGCCCCATTCCGGGCGTTACCAACGGCACCCGCAGCTCCCTGGCTGCCTACGAGCCGGGTTCGGGCACGACCATCATGGCCTACGCCGGCATCTGCTCGCCGAGCAACATCCAGCCCCACTCCGACCCGTACTTCCACGCCAAGAGCCTGGAGCAGATCATTGCCCACATCACCGGCACGGGCAACTGCGCCACCCTCACGGCCACCAACAACACCCCGCCCACGGTTAGCGCCGGCACCCGCCGCATCATTCCCAAAGGCACGCCCTTTGAGCTGACCGGCACCGGCACCGACGCCGACGGCGACGCGCTGACCTACTGCTGGGAGCAGTACGACCTAGGCCCGGGCGGTGCGCCGAACTCGCCTTCGGGCGACGCGCCCATCTTCCGCTCGTTCAACCCCGTCACCAGCCCCTCGCGCACCTTCCCGCGCCTGAGCGACCTGCTGGCCAACACCCAGACCATGGGTGAAATCCTGCCCAGCTACGGCCGCCGCCTGAACTTCCGCCTCACCGTGCGCGACAACCGCGTGAACGGCGGCGGCACCAGCTACGACACCGTATCGGTGCCGGTAGTGGGTACGGCGGGTCCGTTCCTCGTGACCCAACCCAACGCCAGCGGCATCACCTGGCGCGCCACCGTGCCCCAGCAAGTGACCTGGGACGTGGCCAACACCACGGCCGCGCCCATCAGCGCCGCCAACGTGGACATCCTGCTCTCCACCGACGGTGGGCAAACCTACCCCTACACCCTGCTGGCTGGCACCCCCAACGACGGCAGCGAGGCCGTGACCGTGCCCGCCACCGTACCGTCCTCCACTACCTGCCGCCTCAAGGTGAAGGCCAGCGGCAACGTGTTCTTCGACATTTCGAACAACAACTTCGCCCTGCAGACGCCCACCGCCCCGGGCTTCTACCTGACCAGCGGCTGCGCCAGCACCGCGCCCACGTTCTGCCCCGGCAGCTCGGCTACCTGCAGCGTAACGGTGGGTCAGCTGCTGGGCTTCACCGGCCAAGTAACGCTGTCGGCCACGGGCCTGCCCACGGGCATGACGGCCAGCTTCGGCGCCAACCCCGTTGCCGCCGGCGCCTCGTCGTCGGTGACGCTGACCTCGACCACGGCTACTCCTTCGGGCACGTACACCGTGAGCGTGATTGGCACCAGCGGTTCGCAGACGGAAACGCAGAACATCACGGTGACGATTCGCAACGCGGCCAACATCGCGCCGACGCTGACCGCCCCGGCAGCCAACTCGCTGCGCGCCCTGCCCACGCCGAACTTCCAGTGGACGCCCATCACCGTGGCTAGCTCCTACGACCTGCAGGTGGCTACCGACGCGGCCTTCACCAACGTGGTTATCAACCAAACCGGCCTGGTGAACAACGCCTACACCCCCACCACTGCACTGACGCAGAACACCACGTACTACTGGCGCGTGCGCGGCATTGCCGACTGCGGCACCGGCCCGTGGACGACGACGGGCACCTTCGCCGTGGGCCGTCAGTTCTGCATCCCGGCCGTGTTTACGGCTACCGATGTACCGCAGAGCATCCCCGCTACGGGCTCGGCTCTGGTGCTTTCGTCGATCAGCGTACCGCAGGGCACCAACCCCGCGACCCAACTGGTGGCCGGCGACGTTATCAGCGCCATCCGCGTGCGCAACGTGGCCATCACCCACCCCAACACGGGTGAGCTGATTATTTCGCTGAGCGGCCCGACCGGCCGTCGGATCACGCTGGCTTCGGTGCCCTGCAACGGCGCCGCGAACCTGAATGCCAGCTTCGACGACGCGGCCGCGGCCCTGAGCTGCCCCGCCAACACCGGTGCTTCGTACCAGCCCGCCAACCCGCTGGCCGGCTACCTGGGCACTACGCCTTTCGGCAACTGGACGCTACTGGTGTCGGACGTAGTGCCGGGCAACGGCGGCGACCTGACCGGCTGGGGCCTGGAAATCTGCACCACCCGCGACGCGGTTACGAGCCAGAAAGGCGCGCAGCAGTTGCAGGGCGTGTCGGTATACCCGAACCCGAGCACCGGCGACTTCTACCTGAACGTGGACAATGGCGTGAGCGGCCAGTTGAGCGTATCGGTAACCGACGCGCTGGGCCGCGTGGTGCTGACCAAGGAGCTGCGCAAGACGGCCGGTCAGCTGAACGAGCGCCTCGACCTGAGCAAGCTCAGCCGCGGCATGTACCAGCTGCACCTCTCGCTGCCCGGCGGCGGTACGGCTGTCGAGAAGCTGATGAAGCTGTAAGCGTTACAGGCTTCGGCTCTATCTTAACCGGCCGGCTTCAGGTGAAGCCGGCCGGTTTTGTTTTTTCCCGATGCGTATCCGTGGCTCCGTTTTACTGCTAATGCTCGGCTTGCTGGCTCAATCGGCCACGGCACAACATCTGGTGCACCTACGCCGCGCTTGGCGTGATTCGGTTGACGGCGTAACGGTAATGCCGCCCTACGCCCTGGATTCAACCGTCACGGGGTTGCTGGTCTACGACGATTATCCGCATTCCAAGCATAAGGGCAAGGCGACGAAACGAGGCTACTGGTTTAAGTGGCCTTACTTCACCGTCGATGGCTCTTTGTGCTTGTACATCACTCGCCGCCAGCTGTACCTGCGTACGGGCCACGAAAACCCCAACCCCAACATGCTGCACTGGGTGCAAGACCTCACGCCGGCCCAGTTTCAGGCCATTGACGCGGCCTTGCGGCAGCCGAAAGCCCCCTTTCGGGCCGTGCGGGGCAGCGACGACCAAGATTATTTCCGGTTCATGGAGTTTGAGCCCAAAGCCTGGCCCGAACCGCGCCTGGAAACGGATGAGCAACGCAAGGCTTTCTACGCCCAGGAAGAGCAAGATCTGGCCCGGCGCGTCGTGCGGCTGCTGCGGCAGCTGAATCAGCAGTTGCCCGCCGCGGCGCAGCTGCCCGTGCCGGCGGAGAAGACGCTGTTTGCCCGCGCCACGCACCTGGCCGAGACCGTGGAGGAGTTGCTGACGGGCGGCGGCGTACTTATCAGCCCCGACCGCCGGGATGCGCCGCTCAAGCACAATTTCACCGTATCTGGCGACGCGAACTTGATGGGCGCGCAGCAATACCGCCTCGACCGGGACTACCGCTTCGAGGGCTACACCGAGCAAAAAGAGAAGCACAGCCTTACCCTGCGCTGGCGGCGCAAAGCGGGCGCCGGTACCTGGCTGCCCGCCCAACTCACGCTGCAGTGCACCCAGGTCGATGCCTTGCATATCACCCCGGCCGCGGCCGGGCAGGCGGCCGCGCTGGATCAGCAGCTGTGGTACGCCTACCTGCCCACCGACGAGGACGACTACGAGTTGCTGCTGGGCTTGGAAAGCGGCCGCACCTTCCACATCAGCTGCGCCGGCGCCCGGCTAATCGCCACGCCGTAGTTACAGCGCCACGCGCAACTGGGCCTTCACGTCGCTGCGCTCGGCGCCCTGAATCTGGTCGAGGCCGGAGCCGACGGTTTGCTGGTGGCGGTAGCGGGTGTTGGCGAAGCGCAGCCAGAGCGTCAGGCGGCGGTTGAGCTTGACCTCAGCCAGCGCGTAGTAGCGCGTGCCCCGGCCGTAGAGCACCGGGATGGAAAAGGCGTAGAGCACGTCCTGCTCGTACACGTACTGGCGGGTGTCGTAGCCGTCGGTGTCGAAGAGGGCGTAGCGGGCGGTGAGGCGCAGGCGCTGCCAGGGCTGCACCGTCACGTCCTGGGCTAGTACGTAGCCGGATTGCACGGGGCCGTTGTTTTCGCGGTAGCGCACGCCCTGCACGCGGGTGCGCAAGCTCAAGGTCGGCGTCGGGCTGGTGTCGTAGAACAAAAGCAGGGAGCGGCGCATGACGGGCACCGGCTCGGGCATGGGGCGGGTACTGGTTGCGTCGTCGTATTCCTTGAGGCGGGTGCGAATCTGGGCGTAGAGCTGGCTGGTTTTGGTCGGCGCGAAGCTCACGCGCAGCAGCCAGTCGTAGCCGCTGCTGGGGCCGCCCACCTGGTAGCGCAGCCAGGGAAAGCGAAACTGGTCGTAGTAGGCCGACAGCTCCCAGCGGGCAATGGGGCGCAGCTTCAGGCCCAGGTACAGACCGTTTTCGTTGATGTTGCGGGTGTTTTCGCTGAGTGCGTTGCCGTAGAGCGTGTGAAAGTCCTGGTCGTAGCGGCGGAAGAGCACAGAGGCGTCCACCGTCGGGCCCAGGCTGGCCAGCAGGCCGTTGATGGTGCCGATGCCGCCGCTCTGGCTGCGGGCCGTTTCGCCGAACAGGCTCACGTTGCGCCAGCCGTAGCTGTAGTGCGTGCTCACGGCCAGGTTGTGGCGCCCGCTGAACTCATAGAAGTTGTAGGGCTCGGGCCGCTTCTGAATGGGCTTATCGAAGAGCGTATTGACGGCCGTCAGGCCCAGGTTCAGGCGGCCGGTGCCGGGCGCAAAGCTCAGGTCGCCGCCCGTGACGGTTTCCGGCAGGCTCTGGCGGTTGGCCAGCTCGCTGGCGGTACGGTGAAACCCGGTGATGGGCAGCCCCGAGGCAAAGTCGTTGAAGTCGTCGGCCTGGCGCAGCGAGTCGGCTACGGTGCTGGTGCGCAGGGTGGCGTCGATGCGCTTGCGCGAGGCAAAGCCGGTCAGTTTCAGGGCGGGCGTGAGGGCTACGGTGGCGGCAGCGCCGCGGAAAAAGGCCGTTTCCAGCACCGAGGAGTAGGGCCGCACGCCCACGTTGGAGCGGCGCAGGGTGGTGATGGTTTCGGCGCCCTTGCCCACCTGCAGGCCCGAGGAGAGCAGCAGCCCCTGCCCGAATTGCAGCTGGTAGTCGCCGATGACCACCGATTTTAGCCGGCCGCGGTCGAAGAGGGCGAAGTGCGCGGAGTAGTAGTCGAAGCCGTAGCGGCGGGTTTTCGAGTCCCAGGTAAACTGCTCGCCGGCGTCTTTTTCGGCCGCGAAGCCCACCGAAAAGTCGCGGGCGTGGCTGGTGCGGAAGCGCACGAGCATCTTGTCGGGGGAGCCCAGGTAATGGGACGGCAGCTCGCCGCTGCTGTTGGGCACGACGGGCGCGTAGCCGCGGCGGTCCTGCAGCACCCGCTCGTAGCGCAAAAACAGCGCATTGTTGTCTTCCTGCCAGATGCGCTTCCACAGCGGGCCGCGGGCGGCGTTGGGGTCGGTGGTACCCACCGTTACGAAGGGCGCCACGCGGTAAATGGTGCGCACGTCGAAGCCGCGGATGCTCTGCAGCTCGTACAGCGCCAGCAGCGGGCCGTTGAGCTGGCGGTGCTCGAGCAGGGCCGTAATCTGCGGCTCCGAAAGCAGCAGCAGGCTGCTCAGCTCCTCGCGGTTGGCCGTGTTCAGGTTCAGCGGCGTTTGCAGGTACTGTAGCAGGTTTTCGTAGAGGTCCTCGTAGTTTTCCTGGTCGCTCTGCGGCTCGGCAAACAGCTCCTGCACCAGCTTGTCGAGGTCGGCGCGGGGGCGCGGGTAGTCCTGTACCTGGGCGCGGGCCGTACCGCTGAGCAGTAGCACGGCCGCGAGCAGCCCGGCGGCACCGGCCCCACTCCTACCGCCCAGCCTCAGGGCGAAGTCGAAGCGGCGCGTCATGGCTGCGGGGCGGGTTGGGGCTCCGGCTTGGCGTCGAAGCGCAGGCTGGCGCTCAGGTGCTGGCTCAGGCCGAGCACGTTGTGGTAGCCGGCGGCGTAGTCGAGGCGCAGGCGGCCGAGGCGCAGGCCGAGGCCGCCGGTGGCCTGCTCCGAGAGCGTGGCAAAGCCCGCGCGCACCGTCAGCGCGTCGATGAGTTGGTATTCCAGCCCGGCCTTGAAGTCGGCCGCCTGCTCGATGTCCTTTTCGGTTTCCACCACCAGCAGCACTTTGGCAGCGGGGCGGTAGCCGAGCCCGGCGCGCAGCACGGTGGGCACCCGCTCGTCCTGGTAGCGGGCCAGCTTGGTTTGGTTGAGGTTGTAGAGGTAGGCCCCAAAGGTCAGCTTTTGCGGAATCACCTCGGCCTGCCCACCCAGCGAGAGGGCCACCGCCCGGCGGCTGCCCAGCCCCTCGATGCTCACCTGCAGCACGTCGGCGCGGGCGCCGATGCTCACCAGCCCGAGGCGGTAGCCGTAGCCCAGGCCCACGCGCTGCTCGCTGTAGAGCTTGCTGCCGAAGCGCTGCAGCTCCACGCCCACCACGCCGTTGCGGGCCGCTTTGGCGCCTTCGGGCTGCCGGCCCAGCGGCACGGCGGCGGCCAGGGCGGCGTTGCTCAGCTCGCGGATGAAAAACTGATTGCCGGCGTACACGCCCACTTCCGGGCGGGTGAGCTGGCCCAGCCCGGCTACGTTGTTGCCAATGGCCCACACGTCGGAAAGGGTGGCGGCGGCGGTGCCGAGCCCAGCCGCCCGGGCGCCGCGCACGCCGGGGCCGTTGCCCTGAGCGTGGGCGCTACCAACAGCAAGAAAAAGGAATCCTAAAGCAACGTAGAGTTTGGGCATAGGCGCGGGCTATCGGCGCAAGATAATTGGCCCGCAACGGATTAGCTACTACCCAACCCAGCGAATATTTTATTGGATTATCCGCGGAGTCAACCCAGCAAAAACGCCCCGGTACCGCTTGGTGCCGGGGCGTTTCTTAGGTGTAGCATTTCGCCGCTGTTACTGCAGCAGCAGGCGGCGGCTGGCCGTGCCGCGCTCCGTGGTCAGGCGCACTACGTACACGCTCCGCGGCTGCAAGCCGACGGGCTGCACCGCGAGCCGGGCGGGCACGGCGGCCAGGCGTTGCTGCCACACCTCCCGTCCCAGCGCATCGAGTACGCTGAGCGTGGCCGGGCCGGCCACGGGCTCGGTTTGCAGGGTGAAGCGGCCGTCGGCGGAGGGGTTGGGAAACAGCTGCAGCGCGGCCAGGGCGGTAGCCGATTTGGCGGCCGTCACGGTGGGCACCGTCACGGTGAAGCTGCGGTAGGTGGAAGGGCCGGTCTGTCCCAAGCCGGCTACCACCGTAATCGTAACGGTGCCGCTGCGCGTGGGGTCGGCCAGGGCGTAGCGCAGGGTGCCGGTGGTACTCGGGTTGGTGTAGCTCAACGAGGTAATGCTGATCAGGTCCGGGTCGCTGCTGGTAGCCGTAATCGTCAGGGGCAGCGTCAGCAGCGGGTCCCCGTCGCTGATGCCGGTTAGGGCCACGGGCGGCTGCGCCGTGAGGCTGCGGTCGGCGGTGCGGTTGGCAATGGGGTCCAGCGTCGGGTTGCCCGGCAGGGTATTGCCCCGGTAATACACGCGGTAGGTGCGCGTGACCGCGGCCCCCGCCGCATCGGTCACGGTGACGGTGTTGGTGCTGTAGAGGCCCGGCGTCAGCGCGTTGACGTTCACCCGCACCTCGCCAAAATAATCCGGCGAGTTGTAATAGACGGTGTGGGTGGGCGCAGCCGAGCCGTTGCCGGCAAACGTGACCATGCCCGTCACGGTCAGCGTCTCGTTTTCGTTCGGCGCCCCCGAGGTGATGCCCCACAGCGGCACCGGTTGCAGGCCGTTGCTCATCACGGCAATGTCGGCAATGGAGTCCAGGGTGGGCGCGTCGTTGACGGGGTTGATGGTGACCTGGAAGCTGCGCGTCAGGCTGCCGTTCTGCGTCTGCCCGTCGGAGGCCGTCACGGTCACCGTCACCGTGCCGAAGGCGTTGGTGGCGGGCCGCAGCCGCAGGGTACCGGTGCTGGCCGGGCTGATGTAGCTGATGGTGGGGTTGGGCAGCACGCTCACGTCGGAGCTGACGGCGGTGAGCGTCACGGTCTGGCCCGCTTCGCCGCCGGTGCCAATGCCGCTGAGCGCCACGGTGTACAGCCCGCTGTCCTCGTCGATGGTCAGATTGCTCAGGGCGTTGAGCGTGGGCGGGTTGTTGGCGGCGGTGGAACCGGCCGCGTTCAGAAACAGCGACGAATCAAAGCTACCGAACACGCTGAGGTTGTGCGTGATAAAATCCGTGCGTCCGTCACCGTTGAAGTCCCCCGTGCCGACGGTTTTCACGCCGTTGCTGGAGGTGTAGTTCACGGCCGCGGCAAAGCCGGTGCCGCTGCCGTTGTTGCGCAGCACGCTCAGGCGCGCGTACACGCCCAGCACCAGGTCGGGCGCCCCGTCGCCGTCGGCGTCGGCCACTTGCAGGTCCGTCAGGGCCGAGTTGCCGCCGCTGATGACCCCGCTGGGCAGGCCGGGGGTGTAGTAGATGTCGGCCGGCCGGAAGCCGGTGTTGGTGGCGTTGCGCCGCCACACGTGCACCCGAATCGGCGCGGTAGGCTGCGCGGAGTTCATCGTGGCCAGCACCACGTCGCGCAGGCCGTCCAGGTCCACGTCGGCCACCACCAGTTTGTACCAGTTATTCAGCGTCACGGCCGGCAGCACTTCCGGCGCCTCGTAGCCGGTATTGGCCGCGTTGCGCCGCCACACGCGCACGGCCAGCGAATCGGCGTTGCCGCCTCCGCCCCCGCTGACAAACGCAGTACCCAGCAGATCGGGCCGGCTGTCGGCGCTGAAGTTATCCGCGTTGCTCGGGTAGGCGTTGGTGCCGCCGGGCAGGGTCAGCGCGGCGGGCACAAAGCCGGTGGCTTGGTTGTAGAGCACTTCGTAGCGCACGCTCGGCCCGGTAACGTCGAGGATGGTCAGCAGCAGGTCCACGCGGCCGTTGCCGTCCAGGTCCTTGGCCAGCAAGGCCTGCGAGAGAAACTCCGAGGTGCTGGTGTTGCTGTAAAACGTCTGGGCCGCGGCAAAGCCGCTGCTGCCCCGCCCGGCCAGCAGCGAGAGGTCCTGGCTGCCGTTGTTCAGGGTCACGATGTCGAGCAGGCCGTCCCCGGTGAAATCGGCCACGGCCACGTTGATGGGCTGAAAACCGGCGGCCAGCAGCGCCGGCGCCTGAAACGTGCCGTTGCCGTTGCCGTAGGTCACCACCACGCCGTTGGTCAGCCCCAGCACGTCGAGGTGGCCGTCCTGGTTGAAATCGGCGGGCACCAAGGGCGACGACAGCACGTAGGGCGACGAGGTGCTGTAATTGATGCCGAGCGTGACGTCGGTGCGGGCAAAGGAGCCCGAGGTCAGGCTGCCGCCCGCAAACGTGACGCGGAAAGCACCCGCGCCGTCCTGCACCGAGGAGCCCTGCTGCCCGTCGGCGGTGTTGATGACCGTCACGGCGGCGGCCGCGGCCGCCCCGGCCGGCACCGTCACGCGCAGTTGCGTGGCCGAGGCCGACGTGACCGTCGCGCGCACGGCGTCGAAGTACACCGCGTTTTGGGCGGCGGTGGCGCCAAAGCCGGTGCCGGTGATGGTGACGGCGGTGCCCACGGGCCCGCTGGCCGGCGCCAAGGTGCTGAGAATGGGCCGGGCCCAACCCGCCGTGGCGGCGCCGAGCACGCAGCAAAGGGTGCCGAACAACCACCGGGCGGGGCGGCGGAAAACGTGTTTCATACGCGAACGAAGGCGTTAATAATTGGCAAGCGAATCGACGACAAAGGTAGCTCCGGCCGACCGGGGGCCGGAGGTAAGCTCATCATGCAGGTCCTAAAAAAGCCCCGGCACTGAACGCACCGAGGCTTTTTTTATTGGAGCAGAAACCGGGCCGGCTTACTTGGCCGGGGCCGCTTCTTTGCCTTTCTGCTTGGTTTTCACCTTCATTTTGGCCGGCACTTCGGCCCCACCCGGGGCGGCCACGCTGGCATTCGGGTTCGGGCCGCGGTCCACAATGGTCATTTCGTCCACGATGTGCTTGGCGCCGCCGAGTTTGTCGATGCACCAGAGCACGTAGCGGATGTCGGCGTTGATGCAGCGCTTCAGCTCCGGGTCGTAGGCCAGGTCGCCGGTCATGGCTTCCCAGTTGCCGTCGAAGGCCAGGCCGATCAGCTCCCCGCGGCCGTTGATGACCGGGGAGCCGGAGTTGCCGCCGGTGATGTCGTTGTCGGTGATGAAGCCCACGTGCAGCGTGCCGTCCTTGTCGGCGTAGCGGCCGTAGTCCTTGCCCGCGAGCAACTGCTCCTCCTTGGCGGGCACCACAAACTCCGGGTTCGAGTTGTCCTGCTTTTCCAGGATGCCCTGGGCGGTGGTGAAGTAGTTGTAGTTCACCGCGTCGCGCCCCTTATAGGCGCGCACCGTGCCGTAGCTCAGGCGCAGGGTGGAGTTGGCGTCGGGCGAGTACACTTTCGGGGCGTTTTTCTCGCGCAGCGCGGCCACGTAGAGGCGGTTGGCGCGCAGCAGCCCGGCCTGCAGGCCCTGCATTTTCGGCAGGATGTTCTGCACGTAGTTCTGGTACACCGACTGGTAGGTCTTGAAGCCCGGGTCGGCCTCCAGCTTGGCCAGGGTGGGCGCGGCCAGGAAGGCATCGACTTTCGCTTTCGAAGTCAGGAAGGAGCCCGCAAACACGTAGTCGGCGTACTTCTGCATCGAGCCGCCGTACTGCTTCTGCACCAGCTGAAACACCTCCGGCAGCTGCTCCTTGGGCACGTCCTGCATGTAGAGGCCCATGAGCGCGGCGAAGACCTTCTTGTCGGTGGCGGCGCTGTAGTCCTTGAAGTATTCAGCCACCGGCTCGCGCAGGTCCTCGGCGGCTTTCTTGGCCGCGGCCGGGTCGGCGGGCGTTTTGCCGTCCCCTTTCAGCGCATTGTAGAGCGGCAGCATGCGGGCGGCCAGGGTAATGATTTCGGTGCCGAAAGCGGCCTCGTTCACGTACTGGCTGCTCAGGTTGTACTCGCGCAGGCCGGCGTAGGCCTGGTCGATGTCGGTGAGCACCTTGCCGTACTGCTCGGTGCGGGTGGCGTCCTGGGCAATCCACTGCTGCAGGGCGGCTTCCTCGGCTTTCTTCTGGTCCACCGTCTTGAGGCGCTTCATGCCCTCGTTCTGCCCGATGTAGTACTTCCAGTAGTTGGCAATGTTGGCGTACTTCGAGGCGTACTGCAGGCGCAGGGCCGGGTCGCGGTCCATGTCCTCTTTCCAGAGCTTGAGCCGGGTGTCGCGCAGCTTGATGCGGGCCGGGTTGCTCTGCTCCAGGGTCATCTGCAGGCCGGCGGCGGGCAAGAAGCGCTGGGTGCGGCCCGGAAAGCCGAACACCATCGAAAAGTCGCCCTCGCTCACGCCCTGCAAGCTCACGGGCAGGTGCTTTTTGGGCACGTAGGGCTGGTTGCCTTCCTGATAGCCGGCGGTGGGCTTGTTGTTTTGGTCGGCGTACACCCGGAACATGGAAAAGTCGCCGGTGTGGCGGGGCCACATCCAGTTGTCGGTGTCGCCGCCGAACTTGCCCACGGCCTCGGGCGGGGCGCCCACCAGGCGCACGTCGCCGAAGCGCTGGTACACGAAGAGGTAGTACTCGTTGCCGCCGAAAAAGTCGCGCACGTAGGCCACGTACTGCCCGTTGTCCTTGGCCGCGGCGGCCAGTTCGCGCTGCCGCTGCTGCACGGTGGCCACGCGCGTGGCCTCGGGCGTCTGCGGCGTAATGCCTTCGAGCACCTTGCCGGTCACGTCTTCCATGCGCACGAGCACATCCACGTAGAGGCCGGGGTTTTTCAGCTCGTCGGTTTTGGTGGCGGCGAAGAAGCCGTTTTGCAGCAGGTTGTTCTGCGGGGTGCTGTGGCTCTGAATGGCGTCGTAGCCGCAGTGGTGGTTGGTGAGCAGCAGGCCCTGGCCCGACACAAACTCGCCGGTGCAGAATCCGCCGAGCTGGCCGATGGCGTCCTTGAGCGAGGCGTTGTTGACGTCGTAGATTTCCTCGGCGGTGAGCCGCAGGCCTTTCTTCTGCATGTCGGCCTGGTTGAGCCGCTTCACCAGCAGCGGCAGCCACATGCCTTCGTCGGCGCGGGCCACGGCCGGCAGCAGCAGCGCCAGCACGAGGCCTTTCAGCCAGTTGAATTTGAACATCGAAGGGGAAATAAGTGAGTGAAACGGCGCAACTTGCCCGCGGGCAACGCCGAACCAAACTTACTAAGACCGGCGTTGTTTGCCTAACGCTCGTTCGGAACTTTGCCCGCTTCCCCCGCTCCTACCTTGCCGTGTCCGCGCTGTTCAAGTACTTCTTTCTGGCCCTGGTGTGGGTGTATCGGCACCTGATTTCGCCGCTCAAGCCGGCCACCTGCCGCTACCAGCCCACCTGCTCGGCCTACGCCACCGAGGCGCTGCGCCGCCACGGCCCCTGGCGCGGCGGCTGGCTGGCCCTGCGCCGCATAGCCCGCTGCCACCCCTGGGGCGGCTTTGGCTACGACCCGGTGCCGGACAAATTACCGTAATGCCGCCCCGGGGATACCCCAACGGCCGGTGTTCCGTATAAATCCCACTACCCGACCGCACCTCTGGCTGCGGCCGGGCTTTTTTTCACTGGACGCGTGCAGTTATGAGAACAATCAGCGCACTGCTGCTGAGCCTGGCGTTGCTGACCTCGGCGGCCTGCTCGGAGGCGCAAAACGACGGCAAGAAGGGCGGCGGCAAAAAAGGCGGGAAGAAAAAGGACAAAACCACCCTGCTCAACCCCGTTGCCGGCCTGACCAAGGTGGGCCACATGGGCGGCGAGGTCAAGGAAAGCTCCGGCTTGGCCCTGGGCCCCGAAGCCGGCACCTACTACACCCACGGCGACGACGGCGCCGAGCCTACCCTCTACCTCATCCGCGAAGACGGCAGCCTGGTGAAGTCGTTGCCCGTGCCCGGCGTGCGGCAGGTCGACTGGGAGTCTCTGGCCCAGGACCCGCAGGGCGTGCTCTATATCGGCGACTGCGGCAACAACAACAACGACCGGCGCGACCTGACCATTTACCGCTACGATCCGCGCCAGCCCGACGCCGTGCCGCGCAGCATCCGCTTCACCTACCCCGACCAGCAGGAATTTCCGCCGGGCAAAAAGGAGCGCAACTTCGACTGCGAGGCCTCGCTCTGGTACGACGGCGGCATTTACCTGTTTACCAAGGACCGCGGCCAGGGCAGCACCTGCAAGGTGTACCGCCTGCAGGCCGACGGCCCGGCCAAGCAGCAAGCCAAGCTGCTGGGCAAGATTGCCGTGGCCGGCGAAGTAACCGACGCAGCCCTGAGCCCCGATGGCCGCACGTTGGCCCTGCTGGGCCGCGAGGAGCTGTTTCTCTGCCCCGTGTCGGGCGGCAACTTCACCCAGACCACCCCGCGCGCGGTGCGCCTGCCCGGCGCGGGCCAGACCGAGGGCGCCGTGTTCCAGGGCAACAACACGCTTATCATCAGCACCGAGCAAGGCAACGTGTACCGCTACGAGCTGGCTCAGTGAGGGAACCAGAAACGGTCATCCTGATCCGGCCTACGCGCAGCGAAGAAACTTCCTCGCTCCTTGTACTCACTACGAAGCGCAGCTACCAACGCCCAGCTCGGGCCGCGGTGGCTGCGCTTCGACGTTTAAAAAGCGTCAGTTCGTTGGTATCAGCGGCGGAGCAGGGTGCGAGCAAGGTCCTTCGCTCTGCGGACGCCAGATAGAGCATGATGGGTGCGAGGATGGCAGCTGGTAGCTCCGACCTGCCCTATTGTGGGCGGCGAACGGTACCGTATCCCGATTTCGTTGGGAGCGGCACCGTTCGCCGCTTACTTTTGTTTATCCCTTGACCCCCGCCGCCCCGCGGCGACTTTCCCTTTTTCACAGTATGAGCAGCACTGCCGTTTCCACTTTGCGCGCCGGCGTCCTCTTCGGCGACGAGGTACAACAACTGTTTGACTACGCCAAGGAGCAAGGCTTCGCCCTGCCCGCCGTCAACGTCACCGGCACCGATACGGTGAACGGCGTGCTCGAAGCCGCCCGCGAGCTGAACTCGCCCGTCATCATTCAGTTCTCGAACGGTGGTGCCCAGTTCTTCGCCGGCAAAGGCGTGCCGAACGACAAGCAGCAGGCCAGCATTGCCGGCGCCATTTCGGGTGCCCAGCACGTGCACCTGATGGCCGAGCTCTACGGCGTGCCCGTCATTCTGCACACCGACCACGCCGCCAAAAAGCTGCTGCCGTGGATCGACGGCCTGCTCGAAGCCGGCGAAAAGCACTTCGCCCAGTACGGCCGCCCGCTGTTCTCCTCGCACATGATTGACCTCTCCGAGGAGCCCATCGAGGAGAACATCGAGATTTGCAAGGAGTACCTGGCGCGCATGGACAAAATCGGCATGACGCTGGAAATCGAGCTGGGCGTGACCGGCGGCGAGGAAGACGGCGTCGACAACTCCGGCGTGGATTCCTCCAAGCTCTACACCCAGCCCTCGGAAGTGGCTTACGCCTACGAGGAACTGCTGAAGGTGAGCCCGCGCTTCACCATCGCCGCGGCTTTCGGCAACGTGCACGGCGTGTACAAGCCCGGTAACGTGAAGCTGCAGCCCGTCATCCTGAAAAACTCGCAGGAATACGTGCGCGAGAAGTACAACCTGACGGAGGAGCGCCCCATCAACTTCGTGTTCCACGGTGGCTCGGGCTCGTCGCAGGAGGAAATCCGCGAGGCCATCAGCTACGGCGCTATCAAGATGAACATCGACACCGACCTGCAGTGGGCGTTCTGGGACGGCATCAAGAACTTCTACAAGAAGAACGAAGCTTACCTGCAGGGCCAGATCGGCAACCCCACCGGCGAAGATTCGCCGAACAAGAAGTACTACGACCCGCGCGTGTGGCTGCGCGAAGGCGAGAAGACCTTCGTCACCCGCCTGAAGCAGGCCTTCGAAGACCTGAACGCCGTGAACCGTCGCCCTTCGGCCGAGTAGTCAGCACGACTCACCCAGAACGTCATTCCGAGCGAAGCCGAGGTATCTCGCTGGATAGTAATATCAATCGTTGCGTCACTATCCCACATCAGCCCGCGAGACGTCTCGACTGCGCTCGACAGGACGTATTAGAAATAACCGCCAACAAAAAGGCCCGCTGGAGTTATCCAGCGGGCCTTTTTGTTGGCGGTTATTTCTAACGCTTCATCTGCACCGGCAGGGGCTGCTTGGGCAGGTCTTCCAAGCCCAGGTCGCGCGGGGCGTCTTCGGGGCGGCCGGGGCGGCGGCCAGCGGTCAGCAGCACCCAGAGGCCTACGAACACCAGCGGAATGCTCAGTACCTGGCCCATGTTTAGCGGCGCCAGTGCCCAGGTGCTTTCGAAGCCTTCCTGGTTTTCCTTCAGGAACTCCACCAGGAAGCGGAAGGTGAAGAGCAGCGTGACGAACAGCCCGAAAAGGTAGCCGCGGGGCGCCGTGGCCTTCCAGCGGTTCCAAAGCGAGTAGAGCAGCACGAAGAGGAACACGCAGAACAGCGCCTCGTAGATCTGCGTGGGGTGGTGCAGCTCGTTGGGCACGTTGGTCATTTCGTGGTGAATCTCGTTGTAGCGCACGAATTTAAAGGCCCAGGGCACGTCGGTCTGCTTGCCGATGATTTCCGAGTTCATCAGGTTGCCCAGGCGGATGCACATGCCCCCGGTAGCCACCACGATGACGATGCGGTCCAGGACCCAGAGGTAGTCGAACTTGTTGTTGCGCGCAAACAGCCAAGTGGCCAGCAAGATGCCGAGCGTAGCGCCGTGGCTGGCCAGGCCGCCCTCCCAGATCTTGAAGATGTCGAGGAAGTGCTCGGAGGTGAGGTAGTAGTCCGGGTCGTAGAACAGGACGTGGCCCAGGCGGGCGCCCAGCACCGTACCGATAAGCATGTACACGGTAATCACGTCGACCCAGCGCGGCGACACTTTCTCCGACTTGTAGATGTGCGTCAGGATGAACGAGCCGATGATGAAGCCGGCGGCGAACAGCAGGCCGTACCAGCGCAGCGTCAGCGGGCCGAGTTGGGCAATGATGGGCGAAACGTCCCAGGTGATGAAAGCGAGCATAGAGCAAAGGCGCGGTGAGGGGAGTCAAAGGTACTGAGACATTCGGCTTGCCGAATGCTGCGAGGCAGCGGGGCCGTTATCGGGGGCGGCAGGCGGCCGTTTAGCGCCCCGGCGCCGCTGGTAGCGGGCGGCCCGAGGCTTCGGGTTGCGGCCCAGCGTCGGCGGCGGCCGACGGCAGGGCGGCACAGTCGCCGCTGAGCGCCACGCCGAGCAGGCCCAGCAGGGCCGCGTAGGCCGGCCGGCGCAGCCAGGCCGGCCACACGGGCCGCGCGGCCGACGCGTCGTCGAGCCGGGCCCGCACCCGCTGGTAGAAGTAAGGCCGCGGCTGGGCCGCAGCCGGCGGGCGCCAGCGGTGCACTAGCTGCTCCCACTGTTCATCGGCGCTGGGGCGAGGGGCCGGATCAGGCATGGCGAAACGAGGGTTGAAGGTGGGTGCGCAGGGTTTGGCGGGCCCGGAACAGCAGGGACTCCACGGCCGGGACGGTGGTTTGCAGCACGGCCGCTATTTCCTCGTAGCTGAGTTCCTGCTCGTGGCGCAGCGTAAAAGCCACTTGCTGTTTGTCGGGCAAGCGGGCAATGTGGGCCAGCAGCAGCTGCAGCTGCTGCTCCCCTTCCAGTTGGGCCTGCGGGTGCAGGTGGTCGGCCGGGTCGTGCAGCACGTGGTTGCCGAAGCCCAGCAAGCGGGTGAAGTAGGCAAAGCGCTTTTTTGCCTGGGCCCGCCGGCGGTGCTTCAGAGCCCGCGAGGTGGCCAGCCGGTACAGCCAGGTGCTCAGCGCGGCCTCGCCCCGAAAGCGCCCGACGGTTTGGTAGACTTCCACGAACACCTCCTGCGCCACGTCCTCGGCCTCTTCGGGGGAGCGGAGCAAGGCCAGCACCGTGCGGTATACCCGGTGCTGGTACCGCTCGACCAAGGTGCGAAACGCCGCCTCGCTGCCCTGTTGCAACTGCCGCAGCAGCTCGGCATCGGCGGTTGGCGGCGCCGCCTCAGCCCGGAGCTCCGAAACAGCGGATAACGGCAGTGGACACACCAAGGGACTGAAGGGCTGAAGAGCTGGAAAAGTAGAGACGCTGCCGGCGGGCGGGGTGATGCTACCGGGCTTGCCATGACTTAGGCCCTGTCCGCAGCTAAAACTTGCGCCGCCGGCCCCAGCAGTTTGCAAACACTTGGCTTACAGCGCAATTATTTGCAAACGCCAGCACCGGCGGCGCCCACACGGAAGCCAGCGCGTTTACAGCGCCCCGAGCTCGGCCGCGAAGCCCCCGCTCAGGATGGGGAAGCGCAGCCAGGAGCGCGGGTCGAGGTTGTAATCGTCGAGGTGGAAGGAGGGCGCGTACCGCTCGCGCTTCCACTGGTTGCGGCTCCAGAGCGAGTAGAAGCGCTTCACGTACACTTTCAGCTGCTCCACGTCCGCGTCTTCCAGCTCGCCTTCCAGCCGGGCCAGCACCTGCTGCGGGCTCAGCCGCTCGTAGAAAGCCAGCCGCTCGATGCGGTTGAGCAGCGGGTAGGGCATCAAATCCCGCTCGTCGGTCTGCTTGTCTTCCAGGGGGCGCAGCTCGGCGGTGGGCTGCAGGTTGTTGACGCGGTGCAGGCCGGGGTAGTTCAGTTCCGCTTCGGCCCACACCAGCCACTGCTTCACGAAGGCCTTGTCGACGCCGGCAATGGGCGAGATGGAGCCGGCCGTGTCGCCGTCCATGGTGCAGTAGCCCACGGCGGCCTCCGAGCGGTTGGAGGTGGTGATGAGCAGGCAGTTGAGCACGTTGGCCAGCATCCAGATGCTGGGGGCGCGCACCCGGGCCTGGATGTTTTGCAGCGTCAGGTCGTCGGTTTTCCAGCTCAGCTCCCGCCCCAGCGCGTGCTCGATCTTGCCGGTGTAGCCCTTCACTTCCTGGTCGATGTCCCAGCTAAAGAACACCGCCCCGGTGTCGTCGGCCAGCTCCTTGGCCGAGAGGTAGGTGTCGTCCGAGGAGTTGACGGTGCCTTGGTAGGCGCAGGTGAGCAGGCGGCGGGTGAGCTGCTGATTCAGGGTGCGCCGCTCGTTGCCGGTGGTTTGCAGGCCGGGGTGCGAGGCGCCCTGCACGCGGCCGGCATCGGTTTCCTTGCGCGGCTCCTGCACCGGGCCGCCGGGCAGCTGCTGGTAGTCCACGGCGAAGCGGATTTCGTCCTCGGTGTAGGCGCCGGCCTTGCGCATGAAGCCTTCCACGCCCAGTTCCAGCACGCCCAGGCGCACCAATTCGGCCACGCCCACGGCGCACATGCAGGAGTCGGCCCCGCCCGAGAGACTCAGCACGAAGCCCTTGCTGCGGGCCTTGCGCAGGTAATCAAACAGGGCCAGGCTCAGGGCCTGGTTCAGCTCGCGGTACTCGTCGGGCGTGGGCAGCGGGGTGATGTGCTCGGTGACGGGCGGCTCTTGGCTGAAGTCCACGTCGGCAAACTCCAGGTCCACGTCCTTGTAGCTGAGCAGCTGGTTGCGCTTGAGCAGCTCCCCGTTGCGGGCAATGAGAATTTCGCCGTCGTAGGTAATACGGCCGGCTTCGTTGCCGAGCAGATTGGCGTAGAGGTAGGTCACCTGGTAGTCGCGCGAGGCCTTGAGCACCAGCTGGTAGCGCACGTCGGTCTTGCTCATGGCGAAGTGCGAGGCCGAAGGATTCACGATGAGCTGCACGCCCCGTGCCTTCAGGCGGCCGGCGGGCCGGTCCTGGGCCGGGCGCCAGGCATCCTCGCAGATTTCAAAGCCAAAGGTGACGCCCTGGTGCTCAAAGGTCAGGTCGCCGATGAGGTAGGTTTCGCCCCCGAAGTCGAATTCTTGCACATTGCCGGCCTTCCAGGAGGTGAAAAAGCGCGGCTCGTAGTGCACCCCGTCGTTGGCCAGCCACTGCTTGGCCGCGAAGCCCAGAATTTGCTGGTTGCGGATAACGCAGGCCGTGTTGTAGGTGCGCCCGTCGAGGCGCACGGGCACGCCCACGCACACCACCATGTTGGGGTCGGTGCAGCACTGGCGTACCGTCTGCAGGTGCTGCAGGGCGGTTTCGCTCAGCCAGTCGTGCAAAAACAAATCCTCGCAGCCGTAGCCCGTCAGGCACAGCTCGGGCAGGCACAGCAGCTCTACCTGCGCGTCTTTGGCCTGCTGAATGGCCTCGCAGATGGTGCGCAGGTTGTTTTCCCAATCAATCGGAGTCTGGTTCAGGGCGGCGCCGGCAAGTCGCATAAGCTAGGGGCAGGGTGGTTGGAATTCGTCCTGCAAGTAACTCCAAATGGCGGAGTCGGGTTACTGCCAGCGAAACACCGGCCGCTCCAAGGGAGGCGGCCGGTGCTTTAAGCCCGTTGCTTTATAGCTTGTAGCGCAGGCCCAGCCCCCAGTAGCCCACCGGGCCGAAGCGCGACCGGTTGGTTCCGTAATCCGGGCGAAACCGGTGGACGAGTTGCTGGTGCAGGGTCCATTCGGCCGCCAGTTCCAGCCGGCGGCTTGGGCCCAGACCGTAACGCCCGCCCAGGCCCAAGCCGACCAGGCCGTAGAAGGAGCGAGCTTGGGCTTGGTAACGGTAGGTTTCGACCGCATTTTCCAGCTCAATTTGCTCCCAACTGTTGCGCCCGAAGGAAAGGGCCACGCCCCCGAGCGCGTCGAATTGCAGCCGCCGCTCGGCTCGGCGCGTCAGCGTGTAGCGCACCCGCACGGGCACCACCGTCCACCGGGTTTGCCCGTGGTACTGGTAGTCCAGTTGCTTGCCGTCCACCGTGAAGCCGGTTGCGGAGCCTTCGTACCGGTTGTTCCGGTACGCACCGCCCACTTCCACCTCCCAGCGGGGTCGCCATTGGTAGCCCACTGTTGGCAAGAACTTGCCGAAGCCGTAGAAGTTCGGTTCGCCGGCGTAACGCAGCCCGACGGTCCAGCGGTGGCGGAGCGAGTCGGCTGCGGGCCCTGGAGCCGCCATAGTTTGTTGCGGCCACAAGCCGGCTACGGCCAGTGCGGCCGCGGTCATAATGGTTTTCAACTGCGAGTAGATTACAGAAGAGAAATAAACGAAAGGCCCAAAGCTAGCCGCCGGAGGCACTAATCGGGTTGTTGCGGCCCAAAATTACGGGCGCGTAGTTGGGTAGGCGTTAGACCCCCAGCGCCGCCAGGGCCCGTTCGGCGGCCTGCTGCTCGGCCTGCTTCTTGGAGAGACCCATGCCCGTGGCCACGGCTTCCTCGTCAATCATCACCGTGGCCGAAAACTCCATCACCCCGCCGCTGCGCTGTTCCCCGTTGAGCTCGTAGCGCACCGCTTTGCCGTGGCGCTGGGCCCACTCGATGAGCTTGCTCTTGAAGTTGGCCGTGGTCGAGGTCAGCGCCTTCACGTCCACGTAGGGCCGAATCAGGCGCTTGAGCACGAACTGCCGGGCCTGCTCGTAGCCGTGGTCGAGGTACACCGCGCCCACCAGAGCCTCCAGCGCGTTGCCGTTGACGGAGCGCGAACGGGCCGAGCGGCTCTGCCCGGGGTCGAGCTGCACCAGCGCGTCGAGGCCGAGCTTCAGGGCCAGCTGGTTCATGCTTTCCCGGTTCACGATGCGCGAGCGGATTTCCGTCAGGAAGCCCTCCGGCTCGTAGGGGTATTTCAGAAACAGGTACTCGGCCACCACCGCGCCGAGCACGGCGTCGCCCAGGAACTCCAGCCGCTCGTTGGAGAGGTGGCGCGTCTGGCCCTGCTGGCGCACCAGCGAAGCGTGGGTGAAAGCCAGCCGGTAGAGGCGCACGTTGTCCGGGGTGCGGCCCGTCACGGAGGCAATGGCCTGCCGAAACTGCCGGTCGTGACCCAGCAAGCGGCGAAAAATTCCGAACAACGGTAACGTGCGCCCGCCGCGGTGAGGCATAAGCGAAAGGGTTGGTACTGGTAAAACGCCGGGCGGAGACCACCCAACCGCCGCTCCGCAGGGTTGCGGGCGGCTAAAAAAGCAGCATGCTGAGCCCCGTCGAAGCCTCTCTCCTACCGCGCTTCAGCGAAGCGGGAAAGATGCTTCGACGGGGCTCAGCATGACAATCGTTTTCGACTCCCACCCGGCGCAGCATGACGTTCTTGGCGTATCCGCTGGCTCGGTTGGCGGCGTTAGTCGCGAAACTTGCCGAACACCACCGACGTGTTGTGTCCGCCAAAGCCGAAGGTATTGCTCAGCGCCACGTTCACCTCGCGCTGCTGGGCTTGGTTGAACGTGAAGTTCAGCCGCGCGTCCAGCTCCGGGTCGTCGGTGAAGTGGTTGATGGTCGGGGGCACCACGCCGTGCTGAATGGCCAGAATGCTGGCCAGCGCCTCGATGCCGCCCGCGCCGCCCAGCAAGTGACCGGTCATGCTCTTGGTCGAGCTGATGTTCAGGTTGTAGGCATCTTCGCCGAACACCTTCTGAATGGCCTTCACCTCGGCCCCGTCACCCAGCGGGGTGCTGGTGCCGTGGGTGTTGATGTAGTCCACGTCGGCCGGGGTGATGCCCGCGTCGCGCAGTGCGTTCTGCATCACCAGCACCACGCCGTTGCCGTCGGGGTCCGGGGCGGTGATGTGGTAGGCGTCGGACGAGAGGCCGCCGCCGAGCAGCTCGGCGTAAATCTTGGCGCCGCGGGCCTTGGCGTGCTCGTACTCCTCGAGCACCAGCGCGCCGGCTCCCTCGCCGAGCACGAATCCGTCGCGCTCCTTGTCGTAGGGGCGCGAGGCCAGCTCGGGCGCGTCGTTCCGCTCGCTCATGGCCTTGATGGCGTTAAAGCCGCCCACGCCCGCTTCGGTAATGGCCGCTTCCGAACCGCCGGTCACAATCACATCGGCCATGTTCAGGCGGATGTAGTTGAAGGCGGCGATGATGGAGTCGGACGACGAGGCGCAGGCCGAGGTCGTGACGAAGTTCGGGCCGCGGAAGCCGTGCTTGATCGAGATGTTGCCCGACGACGAGTCGGCAATCATCTTCGGAATGAAGAAGGGGTTGAAGCGGGGGGTTCCGTCGCCGCGGCCGAAGGCAATGCACTCCTCCTGGAAGGTGCGCAGCCCGCCGATGCCCGAGCCCCAGATAACGCCCACGCGGTCCTTGTTCACGCCTTCCTGCAGGCCGGCGTCGGCAATGGCCTGGTCGCTGGCGATGATGGCAAACTGCGTGAACAGGTCCATCTTGCGGCCTTCCTTGCGTTCGAAGTAGTCGTCGGGATTGTAGCCCTTCACTTCGCAGGCAAAGCGGGTTTTGAACTTGCTGGCGTCGAACCGGGTGATGGGGGCGGCCCCACTCACGCCGCGTGACAAACCGTCCCAGTATTCGGCAACCGTTTTGCCGAGCGGGGTGATGGCTCCGAGACCAGTAACAACAACTCTCCGTAGCGCCATAAAAGAGGTGCGAAGGGGTAAAACGGGGAAAAAGAAAACGGCCGGCACGAGCCGGCCGGCAAAGCGGTTCTGCTTTAGCTAAGTAAAGATGCCTTATTTGGCGTGCTCTTCGAGGTAGGCAATGGCTTGACCCACGGTGCCGATGTTTTCAGCTTGGTCGTCGGGGATGCTTACGTTGAACTCTTTTTCGAACTCCATGATGAGCTCAACCGTGTCCAGCGAGTCAGCGCCGAGGTCGTTGGTGAAGCTTGCCTCCGGGGTCACTTCCGACGGCTCTACGCCCAGCTTGTCAACGATGATGCTTTTTACTTTTTCTGCGATTTCAGACATTTCCGTGGGGTTTAAAGAAAACTCGGGCACAAATAACACCATCTTCCTCAACATTATCAAACCGGACGGTTGCATTTGCCCCGCCGCGGGCGCTGGTCTTGCCCCCGCAAACGCGTAGTTTTACGGCCGTTGGACCCGATTCCGTGCTGCGCTATGAAAACCCTCACGCTCGACTGCGACTACGATTGTGACTTCGACCTGTTCGGCGTGGTGTCGTCGAGCCGGGACCATAAGCTGGCCTGGACGCTGAACCGCGCCCTGCGCCTGCGCCTGGTCAAGCAGCAGGATCTGATCTACGATTTGCTTACCCGCGGGCGGCTGGTCATCAGCAACTATCTGCACGCCACCGAAACGGCCACGCTGCGCCTGCTGCGCAACCGCTCGGTGGACCCCTCGCCGCTGAAAAAGCCGTTTCTGGCGCCCGATATCAAGGAGTACGACTACCTGATTCAGGTACAAAACGGCACCGGCGCGCTCGACGCCGACCAGTTACTGGAGCAGCTCACAGCCCTGCCGGAGGTGCAATACGCCTGCCGCTTCGACCCGAATACGCTTAAGTTCAAAGAAAACTTGCTCTTTTAGGGCCGCAAACCGGCCGTGTTCCCCGCACGGCCGGCCCAACCGAAGGACCTTAGTACGCCCGAACGACGCTCCCACCGTCATTCCGAGCGCTGCTTAGGCCTCCCCTGCGCCGCCATCCGCCGGCCGCTTCTCGCCCCGCTCACTCCGGGACGCGGGGCCGGCGCCGATGCCGCCGTCGAGGGAAGCCCACGCGCGCTCAGCATGACGGCGTCAGCCGCTCGTTTCGCGTACTAAGGTCCTTCGGCTGCGCCTCGCCCAGCTTCATAAAAAAACTCCGCAACTAATCGTTGCTTTGCTTCTGCAGTACAAGACCCATCAATACATGGAAAATCGTCCCACCTTCAACAAAACCAAGATTGTCGCCACCGTCGGGCCGGCTTCCAACACCTACGAGAAGCTCGGCATGCTCATCCGCGAGGGCGTGGACGTGTTTCGCCTCAACTTCTCCCACGGCGCCCACGAGGAGCACCAGAACGTGATTAATCTCGTGCGCCGCCTCAACAAGGACCTGCGCACGCACGTGGGTCTGCTGCAGGACTTGCAGGGCCCCAAAATCCGCCTGGGCGAGGTGGAAGGCGGCTCGTTCGAAATCAAAGCCGGCGAGCAAATCACCTTGGTGTGCGGCGAAAAGGAAATCAGCCGCCCCGGCCGCATCAGCACTATCTACCTGGGTTTGGCCCGCGACGTGAAAGCCGGCGACATGATTCTGATCGACGACGGCAAGATTGAGCTGCGCGTCATCAGCACCGACCGCGAAAAGGAAGTGGTGTGCGAGGTGATTTACGGCGGGCTGGTGAAGCCGCGCAAGGGCATCAACCTGCCCGACTCGGAAGTGTCGGCCCCGTCGATGACCGAAAAGGACATTGAGGACCTCAAGTTCGGCCTGGAAAACGACGTGGACTGGATTGCCCTCTCGTTTGCCCGCCGCGGCGAGGACATCCGCTTTATCAAGCAAATTATTGCCGAAAGCGGCAAGCAGGCCAAGGTAGTGGCCAAGATCGAGACGCCCGAAGGCCTGAAGAACCTCGACGACATCATTGCCCTGACCGACGCGGTGATGGTGGCCCGCGGCGACCTGGGCGTAGAGGTGAAGATGGAAGAGGTGCCGATGGCCCAGAAGATGATCATCGAGAAGTGCAACAAGGCCGGCAAGCCGGTGATTGTGGCCACGCAGATGATGGAGAGCATGATCACGGCCCCGCGCCCGACGCGCGCCGAAACCAGCGACGTGGCCAACGCCGTCATCGACGGGGCCGACGCGGTGATGCTCTCGGCCGAAACCGCCGTGGGCGCCTACCCCGCCGAGGTGATTCGCTCGATGGTGGGTACGATTCAGAGCGTGGAATCGCGCCGCGAGTCGCTGTATCACCGCTGGCACTCTATCACGCCGGAGTCGCCCACGTTCATGGTCGACAGCGTGCTGTCGGCGGCCTGCCACATGGCCAAGAACACCGGCGCCAAGGCAATTACCGGCATGACGCACCGCGGCTACACGGCTTTCCAGATTGCCAAGTACCGCCCCAAAGCCAGCATTTTCATCTTCACCGACAACCGCAACCTGCTCACGACGCTGAGCCTGATCTGGGGCGTGCGCGGCTTCTACTACGACCGCATGGTGAGCACCGACAGCTCGGTGTCGGACATCAAGTACATCCTGACGACCACCGGCAACCTGGAAAAAGGCGACGTGTTCATCAACACCGCCTCCATGCCCATCGGCGAGAAGGGCAAGACCAACATGATCAAGCTGAGCGTGGCTTAATCACTCCCGACCGGCAAGCAAAAAGCCCGCGCTGCTGTTGCAGCGCGGGCTTTTTTACGAGTCTACTTGCCTAGTCTATGTGCTGCAAGCGCAGCACCAGCGGCGCTTCGCCGGGCAGCTGCAGTTGCACCACGTACAGGCCCGCGGGCAGGCCGGTCAGCGGCACCGTGGCCTTGGTTTCGCCGCGGCCAAGGGCTTGCCGGCGTACTTCCCGACCCAGCGCGTCGAGCAGGCTCAGGCGGGCAGCCGCCGGGGCGGGCTGCTGCAGCTGCAGGGTGGCCTCGTGGGCGGCGGGATTGGGGTAGAGCTGCAGGCGGGCGGCACTTTGGGCCTCGCGGCTGGGCAGCAGGGCGTTGAAATTGGTGCGCGTGCCGCAGGTGGCGTAGGTGCCGCCGGGCTGCAGCTTGCGGTAGTACTGCAAGTACCATTCGAAATTGTTCACTTCGCCCACGCCGCTGGCGTAAGTATGCGTGCCACCGGCCGCATCCACGCCGTAGGTGTAGAAGCTGGTGCTGCCGCTGCCGTTGAGGTACATGCGGGCGTAGGACACCAGCTGGCGGCCGTTGCGCGGGCAACCGCCGCTGCCGGTGGTCAGGGCCTCGCCCATCAGCAGGGAATTGGCGGCCGCCGGCGAGAGGCGCGCGTACTCGTAGGTGAGCAGCCCCAGGGCGCTGTGGGTGTAGTAGTAGTTCAGGTTGCTCCACTGGGGCCGGCGCAGCGGCACGGCCATGCGCCCGACCACCATCGGCTGCAGCGTGTAGGAAGCCGTGAAACCGCAGGGGTGACCGGGGCCGCCGTAGCGGTTGAATTCCTTTTGCGACTGATAGGTATAAATCAGGCTGTCGGCCGTTTGCTGGCGCGTTAGGATGCGCCGCAATTCGAAGTTGCGGAAGCAGGGCAGCGGGTTGGAGTCTTCGCTGATGTAGCCGAACTCGTCGCCGGGCTGGAAGTCAAAGTGCACCAAGGGGCTGTAAACCGACTCCTGATACGGCACGGGCAGGGTATTGCCCTGCAACAAGTCGACCGCGGTGGTCGTCCAGTTGGAAGGGCCGCGCAGCAGGCCGTGCGCCCGGCTCAGCTCGATGATGCGCCCGTTGCTGAGCGTGATGGTGGCCACCGAGTCGGTAACCACGTTGGGGGCCAGGCCCCAGGTGCGCTGCACGCGGCTGGTCAGCGTGGCCGTGAGCGTGGGCGTGGCGGCCCAGCTGCTGCCGATGGCCACGCGGGGCCGCAGCACCAGCGTTTGGGCGGCCAAGCCAGATTCGGCCAGGGTTTCCAGGGCGTACTCGCGCTGAGCCGGGCGGCAGATCAGGCGGGCGCCCATGATGTTGTTGCGCGAGGACCGGAACTGGTACGCGCTGGTGGCGGTGGGCCGCAGCACCCGGTTGAAGGCATACACCGAGTCGGTACCGGCTACGTAGGCCGAGTCCAGCCGCAGCGTGTGCGTGGCGTTGGTGGTGCTCCAGCTGTAGGAGTAAATCAGCCCGGGGCGGAAGGGGCGCCAGTCCTGGCCTTGCGCGGCCGAAAAGGACAAAGCGGTAAGGCCCGTCAGGACCAGTAAACGGTACAGGTATTTCATAGGATGCAACGGAAATAATTCAGCAGCAATATATACTTACTCCGCCCAACCCCGCCACAAACGCACGAAGGCCCCGCGCCGGTAGCGCGGGGCCTTCGTCAAGAACTCGACTAAACTCTCGGCTGCTTAGGCAGCCAGCGAGTTTACGTACTTGGTCAGGCTGGACTTGTTGTTGGCAGCCTTGTTCTTGTGGATGATGTTCTTCTTGGCCAGACGGTCGAGCATCGACGACACTTTCTTCAGCAGCTCTTGAGCTTCCGAGGCGTCGGTGGTAGCACGCAGTTTCTTAACGGCCGTGCGGGTCGATTTGTGCTGGTAACGGTTCAACACGCGCTTGGCTTCGTTCGAGCGGATGCGCTTCAGAGCCGACTTATGATTTGCCATGTTTTGAAAAGCGAGAAAACAGAGGTTCTGTCGAGGTTCCTAGTCAATTGGGTTGGCAAAGGTAGGAAGTCGGCTCGGAAATAGCAAACCCGTTGACGAAGAATTGCCTTGCCGGCACCGGCAACTCCTCAGTCGACCTGCTTTTCGAGGGTGTTGGCTTCGGCTAGGTGGGTGCGCAGCATGGGCAAGGTTTTGGCGGCGAAGGCCTGCACGGCCGGGGTTTCCGCCTTCTTCTCCTTGGCCTCGAACATGACGATGTCGAGCTTGTGGGCCGTTTCCATCACGTCCAGGTACCGCTCGTCGAAGGCGCGGCCCGATTTGTTTTTGAGCCGGTCGATGAGCTGCTGGTGCATGGGCATGATGGCCACCGAGGGCTTCACGTCGAGCTGGGTAGCCACCGAGCTCAGCTCCTGGCTGGCGGTGGTGTGGTGGTCCACCATCATCTGCCCGTACTGCTTCACGGCGTCGGTGCTGCCCTGCTGGGCGGCCAGCGTCCCGAGCTGAATTTCCATTTCGTTGCTGCTGGCGACGGTCAGCAGAAACTCCGGATCGGTAAAGCCGCGCAGCGCGTCGGCGGTGGTCGGGTTCATGGCCTCCGGCGTGCCGGGGTCGTAGGCCCCGAGCACTTCCGAGCTGCCGGGTGGGCGGTTGGTGGCCGCATCGGCCCGGGCGGCCGAGGCCTGTTCGGTTTCGGGGTTGGTGCTGGTGCAGGCGGAGCTTAGCAGCAGGCCGGCCGCGAGCAGCGGCAGAAAGGCGCGTTTCATGGGTATCAAGTGGTTGTGGTCGGAAGTGCATACGCCGTTTGCTCAACCGTAGTTGGTGGCGTGGGCGCTTCGCTTATCCCGGGCGCAGCCCGCGCCCGGGCCCCGATGGCGGCTTAGTCCACCTTCTTTTCCAGGCTATTGGCCATGGTGCCGTGCGAGCGAAGCATGGGCAAGGTACGGGAGGCGAAGGACTGCACGGCCGCGTTCTGGGCGCCTTTGCTCTTCACCTCGAACATGGCCACGTCCAGCTTGTGGGCCGTTTCCATCGCGTCCATGTAGGCCTCGTCGAAATCCTTGCCCGATTTAGCCGCCACGCGGTCCAGCATGGCTTGGTGCACCGGCATCAGCGCGGCCGGCTTGGTCACGCTCAACGCGGAGGCCACGCTCTGCCAATCCTGGGTGGCTTTGGTGTGGTGGTCGACCATCATCTGTCCGTACTTGCGCACTTCGGCGCTGCTGGCTTTCTGGGCGGCCAGTTGCCCCATCTGCACCTCCAGCATGTTGCTGCTGGCGGCCGTGAGCATGAACGTCGGGTCGTCCATGGTGGCGAAAGTGCCGGCAAATAGGTTCACGTCGCTGGCCACGTCGGCGGCGCTGCGGCCGGAGCTGACGTCGGTGCCCGTGTTGGTGCCGCTGCCGATGATGACGCCGCCCGACCCGCCGACGATGGGCGGGGTGGCCGCGGCGCCCGAGGTGGCGTCGTTGGACGAAGACGTGCTGGTGATGGAGCTGCCGGCCGTGCTGGCGCCCGCCGTGCCCGTGGTGGAAGAAGACGAACTGCAGGCACTAACCAGCAGGGGCAGAATCAACAGAAAAGGCGCGGTGCGTTTCATGGGTCTTAATCAATAGAGTGAACAACAGCTGCTTGATACGGCACCCAGCCATTACTTGTTTGTATTTTTCTAACTCGACTATTGCTATTCCGTGCGTCCTTTGGCTAGCGAAACTGCCCCGGCAGAGCTGGCACTTTCGCGACGCAGCAGCCGTTTATCCAGCAGGGAGTATTTAGCACAACCGCCGCGAAAATGGTATGCATGCCGAAAGAATTGCGTATCTTCCTTTGCTGCTTCGGGACTTTCTTCCTCCCCTACCCCGCCGCCATGCCCCTCGTCACCGAATCCCGCTACCGGCCGCCGTTCTACCTCTTCAACGGCCACCTGCAAACCATTGTGCCTAGCCTGCTGCGCGAAGTACCCGAGGTGCACTACCAACGCCAGCGCGTGGAAACGGCCGACGGCGACTTCCTCGACCTCGACTGGGCCCGCACGGAGCATTTGGCCGACACGCTGGGCATCATCTCGCACGGCCTCGAAGGCGACGCCGGCCGGCCCTACGTGCGTGGCATGGCCCGGGCCCTGAACAAAGCCGGCATCGATGCGCTGGCCTGGAACTACCGCAGCTGCAGCGGCGAGCCGAACCGCCTGCTGCGCGCCTACCACCTCGGCGACACCGACGACCTGCACTTCGTGGTGCAGCAGGCGCTGCGCACCGGCCGCTACCGCCGCGTGTTTCTGACGGGCTTCTCGGCCGGCGGAAACATGACGCTGAAGTACCTCGGCGAAGACGCGGCGCGGGTGCCCGCGCAAGTGGAGCGCGCGGCCGTGTTTTCGGTGCCCACGGACCTGAAAGCGGGTTCCATGCACATTTCCCGGTTGGAAAACCGCATCTACCTAAACCGCTTCCTGAAAACCCTGCGCGAAAAAATCCGCCGCAAGGCCGAGCTGCTGCCCGGGCAGCTGAGCGTGGAAGGCTTGGAAGAGCTCAGCGACTTTCCGCAGTTCGACGACCGGTACACGGCTCCGCTGCACGGCTTCAAGTCGGCCGACGAGTACTACGAGCGGAGCTCCTCGGGCCGTTACCTCGACGGCATCCGCATTCCGACGCTCATCGTCAACGCCCAGAACGACCCGTTTTTGCCGCCGGCCTGCTTTCCGCGGGATGCGGCCGAGCGCAGCCCCTACGTGTTCCTGGAAACGCCCGAGGCCGGCGGCCACGTGGGCTTTGCCGAAGGGCTGCCCTCCGACGGGCAATACTACTCGGAGCGGCGCGCCGTGGAGTTTTTGACGGCCACGGTACCGGCTTAGCCAGCTTGGGCCACTGCGCGCGGCGCGACTCTCCGAGCGCAGCCGACTTCGCAAAAAGAACAAGGCCCGCCCGAAACCGGGCGGGCCTTGTGGGCTTCTAAAGGGCGCGGTTCGCAGGCGGGGTGCTATACGTTGTTGGTGCGCTTGCCGCGGGCCAGGGCTTTGTTGGCGGGCACGAACACGACCTTCTTAGTTTCGAAGAATTCCTCGCTGAAAAAGTCGCTGAGGTTGGTCACCTGCGCTACCAGGCCCGATTCCTCGATTTCCTCGGTCAAGTCGCCGCCTTTGAGGTAGTACAGGCCGTGGGTTTCGCTGGCGCCGGCGGTGTTGGTGTAGCGCTGGGCAATCCAGGGGTGGAAGTTGGCCAAGCGCGTCACGGCGCGGCTTACCACGAAGTCGAACTTCTGCCGCACCTGCTCGGCGCGGATCTGCTCGGCCGTCACGTTGTGCAGCTTCAGGGCGTGGGCCATGTCCTGCACCGCCTTGATCTTCTTGCCGATGCTGTCGATGAGGAGAAACTCCACTTCCGGAAACAGGATGGCCAGCGGCAGGCCGGGCAGGCCGCCGCCGGTGCCTACGTCGAGCACGGAGGACCCGCTGGGGAACTGCACTACCTTGGCAATGCCGGCGGAGTGCAGGAAGTGGCGCTCGGCGAGGTTGTCGACGTCGGTGCGGGCAATGAGGTTGACGCGCTCGTTCCAGCCGCGGAATTCGTGGTCGAGCTGCTGAAACTGTTCGCGCTGGCGCGGGGTGAGGTCGGGGAAGTAGCGGAAGAGGATTTCCATCGTGCTAGCAAAGGTACGCTAAGCAAGGGACGCTGGTAGCGCCCACCGTATCGGCGGCACTTGGGAGTTACTCGGGAAGACCAGCAGCGGCGCCCCGGCAGACGGCTGCACTAGCACGTCATTGCGAGCGAAGCGCGGCAATCGGTCCTCATAGTAGCACCGCCGAGGCAATGCTTACCAACCGAAACCGGTCCTGCTCAAAGCCGCTGATACCAGTTTTTGCTGCTGCCCATTGGGCCGTCGTGCCGCGAGCGGAACGATTGCCGCGCTTCGCTCGCAATGACAGCCGGTGAACCGTCAGGCCGTTTTGCAAGGACGACCGGTGTACCGGCTCTAAACAGCAACGCCCCGCTCTGCAGAGCGGGGCGTTGGTCGGAATCAGCATCAGCCCAAAGGCTAGATGATTTCTTTTTTGTTTTTCACCATGTCGTAGAGCAGCTCGCGGGCGCGGTGCAGCTGGGCTTTCACGGTGCCGAGCGGGGCTTTCAGCTCCTGGGCAATTTCTTCGTAGCTCAGCTCGTCGAAGTAGCGCAAAGTCACGAGGCGCTGGTACTTATCGGGCAGCCGCGACACGACGTGCTGCATGATTTCGATTTTCTGGTTTTTGATGGCCGACTCCGCCGGGTTTAGGTTGTTGTCGCGGAAATCAATGGTGATTTCGTCGCCGTTGTCAATCTTGATGGCCGAGTCGATGGACATCGTTTTGATTTTATTCTTGCGAATAAAGTCGATGCAGTTGTTGGTGGCGATGCGAAACAGCCAGGTGCTGAAGGCGTACTCGGGGTTGAATTTGTGCAGGTTGCGAAACGCCTTGGCGAAGGCCTCGATGGTGAGGTCTTCGGCGTCGTCGGGGTTGCGCACCATTTTCAAGACCACGTGGTACACGGGCTTCTTGTAAATCTGCATCAGTTCGGCGTACGCTTTTTCGTCGCCCTTTTCTACGGCGGAGCGAATAAGCTTGAAGTCGTGCTTGGCCTTGGCCGAGAACTGCTTCTGGAGGTCCTGATTATTTACTTCCATCGGGAGGGGTTGCGGTTGAGCACTAACGAGGCTGTCAGGAGAGAGTAGGCAAAAAAATACCCCGCATCCAGAACCGGTATCAACCACCAAGGTTGCCGGTCGTGGAGGCGGCGGCTGGCCTGCGCGTACGTAGCAACTACGGCTGAGGTTCGGACTCCCCATACCGCCGCCAGTGCTACCCACTCAGGCTCAGGCACTACAAATGCCGCCAGAGTTCCAACATAAAACAAGCCGTTAGCTAAGATAAAGGTTCCAAGCCGAACCCGGTCAGAAAACCGGTAACGAGTGCCGGCCGAAAGGTGCCGGCGCTTCTGCCGCCACCACTGGCCCCAGCTGTCGGGGGCGTAGCTGATGGTCTGGGCCGCGGCTGCGGTAACGACGCGGGCCGTCTTGCCGAGTTGCACCGCGTCCTGCACCAGCAGGTCGTCGTCGCCGCTGAGGCGGCGAATGTGGGAGGCAAACCCCTTGGTGGCCATGAACGTGGCCTTGGTGTAGGCCAGGTTGCGGCCCACGCCCATGTAGGGCTGCCCGCGCTCGGCGTAGCTGAGGTACTGCAGGCCGGTAAGCAGCGTTTCGAAGCGAATGAGCTTGTTCAAAAAGCCTTCGGCTTCGGCGTAGGGGCTGTAGCCGAGCACCAGATCGGCCCCGCCGTCAAAGCCGCGGGCCATGTGGCGCAGCCACTGGTTGCCGGCCGGCTGGCAGTCGGCGTCGGTAAAGAGGAGGTAGGGGTAGCGGGCGACTTTGATGCCGAGCGTGAGGGCGTACTTCTTGGGCGCAATGCCCTCGGGGGTGCTGCCGATGGTGACCAAGCGCACATTGGGGTAGTACTGGGTCAGCTGCTGGGTGTAGAGGCCGGTGTCGTCGTCGCTGCGGTCGTCGATGAGCACGACTTCGAACTGGGCGTAGTCCTGCTGCAGCAGCTCGGGCATGAGGTAGCGCAGCTGCTCCAGGGCGTTGCGGGCGGCTACGATGATGGACACCGGGTGCGCCTGTTCGTGGGCCGGCGCCGGCTCCACCTCCTCGGCGACGCGCCGCAGGGCAAACGGCCAGAAGTAATACGCGGCGTACACTAGCTGCACCAGCACGCTGAGCACGAGCAGCCAGGAGACGGGCGAGAGGTGGAAGGGCAAGGCAAAGACGGCTTTTATTCGGCCCGCAAAGGTAGCCCACGGCGGACTGGGTATAACTGGTACGGGAAGAAATATGAGGCAATCGGTGGCACTAGCCGCCATTGCAAGCGAAGCGCAGTAATCCTGCCGCTCGCGGCACGAGGGTACGGGAAGCACGACCTGAAAATGGCGCCGCCCAAAACCAGATATACCAGTTTCAAGCGGTGCTGTTTTCGGCTTGTGCCAGTGGGCCCGTTGTGCCGCGGGCGGCAGGATTGCTTCGTCGTGGCTCCTCGCAATGACGGCGGGGTAAACCGGCCTCGTTGTTGTAGATAACAACCCGCCTAAGACCTGCGGCGGGTTATCTTTGCGGCTTCTTTGGCGGCCGGTGCCCTGAGCTTCAGGTGCGGCTGCGTCCGCCGCGCTACTTTCCCGATGAAATTCGACCTCGTCGCCCACGACCCGCAGAGCAAGGCCCGCGCCGGCGTGCTCACCACCGACCACGGCAGCATTCAGACGCCCATTTTTATGCCGGTGGGCACGGCGGGCTCGGTGAAAGCCGTGCACCAGCGCGAGCTGAAAGACGACGTGCAGGCCCAGATCATTCTCGGCAACACGTACCACCTATACCTGCGCCCCGGCCTCGACACGCTGCGCAAAGCCGGTGGCCTGCACAAGTTCAACGGCTGGGACCGGCCCATCCTCACCGACTCGGGCGGCTACCAGGTGTACTCGCTGAGCAACACGCGCAAGATCAAGGAGGAGGGCGTCAAGTTCCGCTCCCACATCGACGGTTCGCAGCACCTGTTCACGCCGGAGGGCGTGATGGACATTCAGCGCGTCATCGGGGCCGACATCATCATGGCCTTCGACGAGTGCACGCCCTGGCCCTGCGAGTACGAATACGCCCGCAAGTCCTTGGACATGACGCACCGCTGGCTGAAGCGCTGCATTCAGCGCATCGACGAGACCGAGCCGCTCTACGGCTACGAGCAGCAGCTCTTCCCCATCGTGCAGGGCTCCACCTTCAAGGACCTGCGGGTGAAGTCGGCGGAGTTTATTGCCGAGCAGGGCCGGGCGGGCAACGCCATCGGCGGCCTGAGCGTGGGCGAGCCGGCCGAGCTGATGTACGAAATGACCGAACTCTGCTGCGACATCCTGCCCAAGGACAAGCCGCGCTACCTGATGGGCGTGGGCACGCCGGCCAACATCCTGGAAAACATTGCGCTGGGCGTGGACATGTTCGACTGCGTGCTGCCCACCCGCAACGCCCGCAACGGCATGCTCTTCACCACGCAGGGCATCATCAACATCAAGAACAAGAAGTGGGAGCAGGACTTCTCCCCCATCGACGCAGAACTCGGCGGCTACGCCAGCACGTTCTACTCCAAGTCCTACCTGCGCCACCTCTTCCACGCCAGCGAATACCTGGCCGGCATGGCGGCTTCGGTGCACAATCTCACCTTCTACCTCTGGCTGGTGCGCAACGCCCGGGAGCAAATCCTGGCCGGCACCTTCCGCGAGTGGAAGGAAAAGATGGTGAAGCAGCTGATGGTACGTTTGTAAGCATAGTCCGCGTTGCTGCGTTACCCTCGCTTGGTGCCGCTCGTCGCTGAACCATTCACTTCGGACATGAGCCCGCTGCGAACAGATATTTTGCTTGCCATCCAAAACGCGCTGTTAGGCGAAGTAGAACAGCACTTACGTGCCGTAGCCTTTGATTACAGTGCGTCCATTAAGTACATAAAGCTGTATTTCTATTTAGATAGAATGCCTAATGAAGAAGATGAGGAATGGGCTACAAACGTTATGACCGAGTTCCTTGCCTCCTTCTCTTTCAAAGACTTCGACACAGCTCAGGCAGAGTGTCTGTTTTCAAACAGTAAAAACAATATGCTCAATCCTTTCAGCGGATTCGCCTTTCTGAGAAAGGAAGCTGCTTAAGCCAATGCTTCGTCTCCTCGATAAATACGTCCTCGGCAAGCTGCTCACCACCTTCTTCTTCACGGTGGTGGTGCTGGTGATGGTTATCTGCGTGATTGACTTCACGGAGAAAAACGACGACTTCATCAAGCACGACCTGGGCGCCTGGATGATTATCCGGGACTACTACCTGAACCTGTTCCCGTACTACGCCAACCTGCTCTCCCCCATCACCGTGTTCATTGCCACGGTGCTGGTGACGGCGCGGCTGGCGGCGCGCACCGAGGTGGTGGCCATTCTGGCCAGCGGGGTGAGTTTCCGGCGTTTTCTGCTGCCCTACGTCATGGGTGGCCTGCTCATCGGCGGGGCCATTTTCGGGCTGATCGGCTGGGTGATTCCGCTGGCCAACAAGCCGCGGGTGGACTTCGAGCGGAAGTACGTGAAGAACCCCTACCGCTTCCAGGGCCGCAACGTGCACATCCGCATCGGGCCGAACAACTACGCCTACCTGGAAAGCTACGACAACTCGGCCAACGTGGGCTACCGTTTTGCCATCGAAACCATCGAGGGCACCTTGCTCAAGCGGCGCATGCAGGCCGAGGCCATCAGCTGGGACACCACCAAGAAGGCCTGGCACCTGACGCAGCAGACGGTGCGCACCATCGGGCCGGGCGGCAAGGAGTCGCTGCGGGTGAATCCGCCGCGCGACACCACCCTGAACCTCTACCCCAAGGATTTCGCCAGCACCTTCAAGCTGCAGGAAACCATGACCATGCCCGAGCTGAACGCGTTCATCCGGGAGAAAATAGCCCGCGGCGCCGACGACACGGAAATCTACCTGGTGGAGAAGTACGAGCGGTACGCCTACCCCTTCGCCATCGTGATTCTGACCGTCATCGGGGTGATTATGAGCGCGCGCAAGTCGCGCAACGGCGTGGGCGGGCAGATTGCCCTGGGCTTCGTGCTGGCGTTTATCTACATCGGCTTCGTCATTCTGAGCCGCAACCTGGCCCTGGTGGGCGACATGCACCCCATGCTGGCCGCCTGGGTGCCCAACATCGTGTTCAGCACCATCGGGCTGATCCTCTACCGCTTCGTTCCCCGCTAAATGGTGAAGTTGTGAAAGGTGAATTTGTGAAGAGCGGAGCCGCCTTCTTCCTCATTCACAACTTCACAAGTTCACAAATTCACCCATGCTCAAAGACTACCTCCGCCTCCACTTCATCGTGTTTTTGTGGGGCTTCACGGCCATTCTGGGCAAGCTGATTTCGCTGCCGCCGGTGGAGCTGGTGTTTTACCGCACGCTCATTGCCTCGGTGGGGCTGATCGGGCTGCTGCGGCTGCGCAACATGCCCTGGCGGGTGCCCGCGGGGCAGGCGCTGCGGCTGGTGGGCGTGGGCGCGCTGGTGGCCGCGCACTGGATTACCTTCTTCTTGGCGGCCCGCCTTTCGTCGGTGAGCGTGTGCTTGGCGGGCATGGCCACCTTGGCCCTGTGGACTTCGATTCTGGAGCCCGTGCTGCTGCGCAAGAAGTTTCAGCCCTACGAAATCCTGCTGGGCCTCGTGGCCATGGTGGGGCTATACCTGGTGTCGCAGGCCGAGTTTGACCAGCTGCTGGGCCTGGGCGTGGCCATCCTGTCGGCGGGGCTGAGCGCCCTGTTCAGCGTGCTGAATGCCCGGCTCATCAAGGACCACCCGCCGCTGCGCCTGACGCTCTACGAAATGGGCGGCGCCTGCCTGAGCATCATGGTGTTTCTGGTGGCCCGCCCGGCCTTCGGCGGGCCGCTGCCCAGCCTCGACCCCACGCCCGCCGACTGGCTGTGGCTGCTGCTGCTGGCCGGCGTGTGCACGGTCTACGCCTTTTCCACCTCCGTGGAGCTGATGAAGCGCCTCTCCGCCTTCGCCGTGAACCTGACCATCAACCTGGAGCCGGTCTACGGCATCGTACTGGCCGTTGTCATGTACTGGCTGGCGGTGCCCGGCTTCGGGCAGGAAAAGCTCTCGTTCGGGTTCTACGCCGGCACGTTCATCATCCTGCTCAGCGTGCTTATCCACCCGGTGCTCAACCAGTGGCAGCTGCGCCGCCGCAAGCCCACCGCCGACGAAGCAGTGTCGCTGGTAGAGCGGTAACCTCGTCCCCGGCTCTTTCTCCTTAAATGGCTCGCCCAAGCGAGGAAGGAGGCGCCTGAGGTCAGCCACGTCGGTTCGCTCGCAATGACTATCGGTGCTACCGTCGTTTAGGGCATTCGGCTCTTCCCAATCCCAAGGGGAAAGGGCCAGTCAGGCTTACTGCACTAGAATCAGCGCTGAGCTGGCGGGCACGGTCAGCGGCTTCGCGTCCTGCGTCAGCTGGTCCAGGCCCTTGTCATTGACCTCCAGCCCGCGCAGCACCACCGTGTAACGGCCGGCGGGTACGGGCACCTGAGCGGGGCGGCGGTTGCCGTTGAAGACCACCACGATGTTGTTCCACTTGTCCCCACCGGCGTGCTCGCGCAGGCGGTAGGCAACAGTGCCGGCGGGCGCATCGGGCAGGAATTCCAGGTGCCGGGCCACCAGTTCCTGCGTAGGCAGGCGAAAAGCCGGGTGGGCGCGGCGCAGGGCGATGAGGCCGCGGTAGAACTTAAATACCGGGGCGTAACGCGCTTTGCGGCCCCAGTCGATTTGGTTGATGGAATCGGGCAGGTTATAGGAGTTGTGGGCGCCGCTTTTGCTGCGTAGAAACTCGTCGCCCACGGGCAGGAAGGGCACGCCCTGCGCGGTGAAGACGATGGCGTTGCTGAGCGCGTCCATGCGGATCAGTTCTTCCTCGGAGGCATCGGGGTTGGCGGCGCGCAACTTGTCCCAGAGCACCATGTCGTCGTGGCAGGCCACGTAGTTGAGGGCCTGGGCGGGCGCGGCGGCCCAGGGCGCGTGGCTGTAGTTGACCTTGGCGTAGTCGAGCTGCGGGTGGCGCGTGGCCCCTACGATGCCAAACTTCACGCTTTCCTCCAGGCCGGGCTGGCCGCTGGCAAAACCCGGTTCTTTCTGGCGGGCGAAGTGGCCCTTCACCCCGTCGCGCAGCTCGTCGCCGAAGGCCGCTACGGCCGGCATTTGCGCCACGTTGGCTTTCACCGCGCGCTGGGCCTCGGGCAGCGGGCTGGCCCCGGCTGTCCATCCCTCGCCGTAGATGAAGATGCTCGGGTCCTCTTTATCGAGGGCAGCGCGCACCTGACGCATGGTTTCCAGGTCCAGGATACCCATGAGGTCGAAGCGGAAGCCGTCGACGCGGTAGTGGCAGGCCCAGTAGGCCACCGATTCCACGATGAGCTTGCGCACCATGGGCCGCTCGGAGGCCGCTTCGTTGCCGCAGGCCGAGGCGTTGGCCAGGCGGCCGTCGGCCGCGTGGCGGTAGTAGTAGCCGGGCACCAGCTGCTCGAAACTGGAGCGGCCCGCGTCGGCCGTGTGGTTGTAAACCACGTCGAGCACCACGCGCAGGCCCCGGCCGTGCAGGGCCTGCACCAACTGTTTCAGCTCCAGAATGCGCGCCTGCGGGGCCGCCGCGTCGGTGGCGTAGGTGCCTTCGGGCACGGTGTAGTGCAGCGGGTCGTAGCCCCAGTTGTAGCGCTGCCCGGGCTGGCTTTCGTCGAGGGAGGCGAAGTCGTTGGTGGGCAGTAGGTGCACGTGCGTCAGGCCCAGCTCCACGAGGTGGTCCAGCCCGGTTTTGACGCCCTGCGGGCCGCGGGTGGCCGTTTCGGTGAAGCCCAGAAACTTGCCCTTGTGCCGAATGCCCGACTGCGGGTGCATGGATAAGTCGCGCACGTGCACTTCACCGATAACCACGTCGGTGGGCTGCTTAAGCGCGGGCCGCCGGTCCTGGGCCCAGCCGGCGGGGCTGACGGCCGCGGCGTCCAGCAAGGCGCCGCGCTGCCCGTTCAGGCCCACGGCGTGCACGTAGGGGTCGGCTACTTCGGCCCGGGCCTGGCCGCCAATGGTGGCCTGCACAGTGTAGAAGCCGCTGGTGCCGGCGGGCAGCTGGTAGGTCCAAGTGCCGCCCTCGGCCTTTTGCATGGCATGGGTGGCGCGGGGCAGGCCGCCGGTGCCCGCGTCGTAGAGGCGCAGGGTGAGCTGCTCGGCCGTGGGCGCCCACACGCGCAGGGTGGGCTTTCCTTCCCGGTAAGTCAGGCCCAGATCGGTGCCGTCGTAGGTGGGGTAGCGGGCGTAGTCGGCCTCGGTCTGGGCGTGGGCCGGCGCATCGACAACCATGAGCAGCAGGACAAGGAAGGAAAACAGACGAAGCATGAGCGGCGAATCAGACCGCAAAGCTACGGCCGCGCGGGGCCTTGCGGCTTTCCTCACAACGCCCGCTCAGCAAATTGGCTGGGGCGGCTAGCCCGCTTACCTTCCGGATGCGCTAAATCATCTGAGTGGCGCGCTGACCCGCTGGGCCCACTAAGCTGCCCGCCGCGTAACCCCGCCCCGGCCGGCTCACAACTGCCCATCCCACACCAAGTATTCCGCGGGCAAGTCCAGTGCGGGCGGCGCCGCCAGCTCCAGCCAGAGCCCGAACACCGCCGAGCCCGAGCCCGACAGGCTGGCGTAGGCGGCGCCGGCCGCGTAGAGCTGCGCCTTTAGCTCGCCCAGCAGCGGGTACTTCGGCGCCAGCGAGGCTTCGAAGTCGTTGACCACCGTGTCGCGCCAGCTCTCGACGGAACCGGCCAGGGCCGCGCGCAGCTCGTGGGCGGGGGCCTGGGGCGTCACGCCGGCGTAGGCCTCGGCGGTGCTGATGTGCAGGTTGGGGTAAATGACCTTGCAGGCCGCGCCGCGCAGCTGGGGCAGCGCCAGCGGCTGCAGCTCGTCGCCGCGGCCCAGGGCCAAGGCAGGCTCGTTGCGAATGAAAAAGGCGCAGTCGGAGCCCAAGCGGCGGGCATAGGCTTCCAGTTGCTCGTCGGGCAGGCCCAGCTGCAGCACCTGGTTGAGGGCGCGCAGGGCAAAAGCGGCGTCGGCCGAGCCCCCGCCCAGCCCAGCGCCGATGGGCACCACCTTGTGCAGGTGCAGGTGCACGGGCGGCACCGCGGGGAAGTCGGCCTGCAGCAGCTCGTAGGCCCGGCGGCAGAGGTTGGTGGCCGGGTCGCCGGGGATGGGGCGGCCGGTGAGCGTGAGCGTGGTTTCGGCGGCGGGCAGCACCTCCAGCGCGTCGCACCAAGGCAGGGGCAGCATCACGGTTTCGAGGGTGTGGAAGCCGTCGGGGCGGCGCTCCGTGATGTGCAGCCCGAGGTTGAGCTTGGCGTTGGGGAAGACGAGCATGGGCGCAAAGAACGGCAGCGCGGCGCTACCGCGCCAGCCTGCGGTGCTACCGCGCCGCGGGCTGGCAGTTCGTAGGTGGTTCTGAGTCACACCCCGGCGGCAGTGGCCCGAGCCGCCTAACTTGCGGCGCACTGCTTCTGCCATGTCCTTCGCTTTTGTTCCGTCCGCCGCACCCGCCTCCTGGTACCACCGCTGGGGCAAGCGCGCCTTCGACGTGCTGCTGGCGCTGCCGCTGCTGCTGCTGGCGCTGCCCGTGCTGGCCGGGGCGGCGGCGCTGCTGGCGTTGCAGCCGGGGCAGCGCGGGGTGCTGTTTCGGCAGCCGCGGCCGGGCCTGCACGGCCGGGTGTTCCTGCTCTACAAGCTCCAAACCATGACCGAGGCCCGCGACGCCCGCGGCCAGCTGCTGCCCGACGACCAGCGCCTCACCCGCCTCGGCCGCTGGCTGCGCGCCGCCTCCCTCGACGAGCTACCCCAGCTCTGGAACGTGCTGCGCGGCGACCTGAGCCTGGTCGGGCCCCGGCCGCTGCTGGTCGAGTACCTGCCGCTGTACTCGCCCGCGCAGGCCCGCCGCCACGACGTGCGCCCGGGCATCACGGGCTGGGCGCAGGTCAACGGGCGCAACGCCATCAGCTGGGAGCAGAAATTCGAGTACGACCTTTGGTACGTGCGGCACGCGTCGTTTAGGCTGGATTTGCGTATTCTAGCCCTGACGGCGGCCCGCGTGCTCGGCGCCCGCGGCATCAGCGCCCCCGGGCACGCCACCACCGAGGCCTTCCGGGGCAGCCCGCCGCCCACGTCTTCCCCCGAGTGAAACCCGCATGACGCAATTATTCTTCTCCGAGTACGACGACCCTGAATTCACCGGCGTGCGGCCCCTGGTTATTGTGGGAGCCGGCGGCCTGGGCCGCGAAGTGCTGATGCTAGTGCGGCAGCTCAACGAAGTGGAGCTGCGCTGGAACGTGCTCGGCTTCTACGACGACCAACGCCCGCCCCACGACCGGGTGCACGAGCTGCACTGGCTGGGCACCATCGAGGCGCTCAACCAGCAGGAAGGTTCGGTGTATGCGGCCGTGGCCATCGGCAACAGCCGGCAGCGCGCCGCCGTGGTGGCCCGCCTGACCTCGCCCCGCGTGCACTTCGCCACGCTCGTGCACCCCTCGGTGCTGCTGCGGCCCTACCAGTTCGTGCAGCTCGGCGCGGGGTCCATCGTGGCTCAGGGCTGCATTTTCACCTGCGACATCCGCCTGGGCCGGCACGTGCTGCTGAACCTGGGCTGCACCATCGGCCACGACGCGGTGCTGGAGGATTTTTGCTCGCTGATGCCTCACGCCAACGTCGGCGGCGAGGCCTACCTGGAGCGCGAGGCCTACCTGGGCACCAACGCCACCGTCATCAACCAGGTGCGCGTGGGCGCCCGCTGCATCGTGGGCGCCGGCGCCGTGGCCGTGCGCGACCTGCCCGCCGACTGCACCGCCGTGGGCGTGCCGGCCCAGGTAATTAAGCGGCATTAGCTTTCTTCGTTTCCGGTTTTTGGGAGTTGGGCGGTTGGCTCCAGGCCTCACCCGCGACGAAGCCAACCGCCCAACCCCACCCACCAAAAACCTCCTTTGCATGCGCAGCGACGACCACGACCGGCTTTACCTCTCCCCGCCCCACCTCGGCCGCCACGAGCTGAACTACCTGCACAAGGCCATCGAAGACAACTGGGTGGCGCCGGTGGGCCCCAACCTCGACGGCTTCGAGCGCGACCTGTGCCAGTACACCGGCGCGGCCCACGCGGTGGCGCTGTCGTCGGGCACGGCCGCCATTCACCTGGCCCTGCTGCTGCTCGGCGTGGGCCCCGGCGACGAGGTCATTGTGCCCTCGTTTACCTTCGTGGCCACTGCCAACCCCGTGCGCTACGTGGGCGCGGAGCCGGTCTTCGTCGACTCCGAAGCCACTACCTGGAACCTCTGCCCCGCCCGCCTGCGCGAAGCCCTGGAGGACCGGCGCCGCCTGGGCCGGCCGGTGAAGGCCATCATCGTGGTGCACCTCTACGGCATGCCCGCCCGCCTCACCGAACTCCTGGCCCTGGCCGCCGAATACGGCGTGCCCGTGCTTGAGGACGCGGCCGAAGCCCTGGGGGCGCAGTACCAGGGCCAGCCGCTGGGTTCGTTCGGGGCGCTGAGCGTGCTGTCGTTCAACGGCAACAAAATCATCACGACCAGCGGCGGCGGGGCCCTGCTCACCAACAACGCCGAGTGGGCCCGGCGGGCGCGCTTCCTGGCCACCCAGGCCCGCGACGAGGCCCCGCACTACCAGCACTCGGTGCAGGGCTACAACTACCGGCTGAGCAACCTGCTGGCCGGCATCGGCCGCGGGCAGATGGAGCTGATCGAGGACCGCGTGAAGCGCCGCCGCGAAATCTACGCCCAGTACGCCGAGCAGCTGCGGCCGCTGGCGGCCGTGGAAGTCGGGCCCGCCGAGCCCGCGGGCCTGCGCGCCAACCGCTGGCTGACCACCATCCTGCTCCGGCCCGAACACACCGACTGCACGCCCGAAGACCTGCGCCAGCACCTGGAAACGCACAACATCGAGGCCCGGCCGCTGTGGAAGCCCCTGCACCTGCAGCCGCTGTTCGCCGCCTCCCCCGCGTACGGCGGCAGCGTCTGCGCCGACTTATTTGCCCGGGGCCTCTGCTTGCCCTCCGGCTCGGCCATGACTAGCGCCGACGTGCGCCGGGTGGTGCAGGCCCTGACCGAAGCCCTGTAGCGCCGCTAGCGGCGCTCTAGTCCGGGCCCGAGCAGGTACCGCACATCGAAACGGCCCTCGCGCAGCGGCAAGGGCCCGCGGGCAGTGTCCGCGGGGTTGCGCAAGTACCCCTCGAATGTGCCGGATATCACCCGGGCCACCGTATCGAAGCGCGTGATGGTCACACGGGTACGCGGGCGCTCCGCGCTTACGTAGCTCGTGTACTCGTTCCGATCCTCGTTGTCGGCCGCGGGCTGGTATCCCCCTAGTTTCAGCATGGGGCCATTGTTGGCGTGCGGCCCGGCGGTATCGGGCCCGAGCACATACACGCCGGGGCCGCGCACCCCGGGCAGAATCAGGTGCAAGCTGCGCAGCTGGTTGCCGACGCGCATATTCGCCGCCACTTGCAAGGTGAGGAACCGCCGGCGCGTGGCCGGGTTCCATTCCCAATCGAGGACGCCCGCGGCGCCGCGCTGCTGACAGCGCCCGCCTTCGAACACCGGCAGAAAGTCGCGCCATACTTCCCCGTTGAACCGGCAGCCGATGGTATTGGCCCCGCGCCGGGAGGCCGGCGGCAGCAGCAGGTGCGCCTGGCCGCGCTGCAGCCGGTCGTTGAAACGGGCCCACTTGGCCTGGCAGCGGCGCTCTGCGGCTTTCAGCTCGTTTAGTTGCTGCTGCTCGTCGTCGTCGAGGCTAAATTCCGCGGCGGGTTTCTGCACCGGTGTCCACTGCGCATAGGCCGGCGGCAAAGAACCGCCCGGCTGCAGCGGGGCGTCACCCGGCGCTGCGGGCTCAACCACGGTGACCCAGCGAAACAAGGGAGTCCGCGGCGTCAGTTGCACCAAGCGGTACTCCTGTTTACTTTCCCCGAGGTACCACCGCTCCCGCTGCTGCGACACGAGTAACTCCTGCCCACGCCGGGCATACACGTAATCGGTTTGCCAAGTCCCGGCGCGGGTGTTGGAGCCTAAAAAAAACTGCTCTTCGTAGTTTAGAAACACCCACCCGGGGGCACCTAATAGCCCCAGCATCAGAATCAGCATGCTTAGACCGGTTAGGAGCGCCAACCCCACCCACACAAGTTTTGGCAACGCCCGGGGCAACCCAAAATGCCTCGTAGCAGGCCACACCAACACCCACACGCCGCAGTGCAGCGCGCTCAGCACGGCCTGGTTGGCGTACTCCAGCCTTGGTATAAAAACCGGGAGTAGGCTGCCGGCCACGCTTAGCACCCAGAGCCACGCTAGCGTCGGCTGCAAACGAGTTATAGCACTCATATTTTGAAGATATACCAGCTTTAATTCGGTCTATTAGCGCACTGCCAACCAACTGGGTATCATACACACCTGGTTGATTAAGTTGATTAAACCGAACTGCACGACGGCAACTGCCTGCTGCACATGGCCAGAGGAAAGAGGCAATGCCCTAAACTTAGCCCAAAACCCAGTTTAAACAGCCCATAAAGTTCATTCCCTAGCACAAAATCTGCGGCTGATAGTATTAAACTCCTGACGAGGTAGTACAAGATCTGTTGCGGTAGGTAATCAGTCTGCTGCCATGGGTCCCTCTGGTGCTTTGGGTTGCCCCTTGTTGTCGAACAGGCGCTGTAGCCGGCGCTCCGTGCTTACCAGACCGACCGCTATGCCCAGCACCCAGCAGGCCAGTACGATCTGCAAGGCATGGGTTCCGCCAATGAGCAGGAAGGCCACGACAGCCAGCACCAGCAGCGCCCAACTTAGGCGCCAGAAGTAACGGGCGAAGTAGCTATTGGCTTCTTGCCAAGTGGCCGGCGTGCGCATGGAGCGCGCCGTACGGTAGCCGTACAGCCAATTGATGTGCTTGGGCGGGCGGTACTTGGTTACCCAGGCCATCAGCAGCGCGAGGCCACACACGACCACTAAGGCAATACCCGTGGCTACCGCTTCCTTGTCCATAAGGCGCGAAATTGACTTCGCAAAATTGGCTTACCAACGCATCTAGCTACGCATCCAGGGCCTGCCGCAGATCGGCTAGCAGCTCCTCCGCCGGCTCGATGCCCACCGACAGTCGCACCAGCCCGATGGTGATGCCCAGCGCCTGCTGCTGCTCGGGTGTCAGGGCCCGGTGCGAGGTGCCCAGCGGGTACGACAAGGACGAATCGACGCCGGCCAGGGAGGGCGCGAAGGGAAACCGCGCGCTGCGGCGCATCAGCTCGCTCACGGCCTGCCGGTCGTCGGCCAGCTTGAAGGAGAGCATGCCGCCGAACAGCCCGCCGCCCTGCTCAGCGGCCAGCGCGTGCTGCGCGTGCGTGGGCAGGCCGGGGTAGTACACGGCGCGCACGGCCGGGTGCGCGGCCAGCATGGTGGCCACGGCCAGGGCGTTGTGGCTGTGCTCCCGCATGCGCAGGCGCAGCGTCTTGAGGCCGCGCACGGCCAGCCAGCTTTCCATGGGGCTCAGCGTAAAGCCGTAAAACACCCCGATTTGCTTGAGCCGGGCCGCCACCTCCGGATCGGCCGCCACGGTCACGCCGGCCGTCACGTCGCTGTGGCCGGCAATGTACTTGGTCACGCTGTGCAGGCTGATGTCGGCGCCGAGCTGCAGGGGCTTGGTCAGCACCGGCGAGGCGAAGGTGTTGTCGACCACCAGCTTCAGCCCCAGGTCGTGGCAGTGGCCGGCGAGGCGGCGCAGATCGGCCACGCGCAGCAGCGGATTGCTGATGGTTTCGGCCAGCAGCAGGCGGGTGGTGGGCCGGCGCAGCGGCTCCAGGTCGTAGAGCTGCTCGAAGGGTACGTAGGTCACCGCAATGCCTAAGCGGCTCAGCTCGGTGTTGAGCAGGGCCGCCGAGCCGCCGTAGATGTCGGCGGCGCACAGCACATGGTCGCCAGCCTGGCAGTAGGCCAGAATGGCCGCGCAGATGGCCGCCATGCCCGAGGAAGTGGCCACCGCCCCCGCGCCGCCCTCCAGCTGGTTTACCAAGTCGGCCAGCTCGTCGGAGTTCGGGTTGCCGTTGCGCGAGTAGAGGTAGCGGCTGCTGGTGTCGGCGAAGTACTGGTCCAGTTCGTCCAAGTCCTGGAACTTGAAGACCGAGCTCTGGTAAATGGGCGTGATTTTCGGGTTGATAATGGCCATCGGTGGGGAGTGTTGACGCGGGCAAAGGCACCGGGCCGACGCGTCGCGTTGCATCAGCCCGGGCGGCGGCGCAAGCTACGGCCGGCGCCGCGCTTTTCCCTGCGCCGGGTTGCGGGCCGGCACCACCTAGGCTACACGATGCCCGCGGGGGCACTGCCGCCGGCGGGCGGCGTGTGGTGCTTCTTTTTCTGCGCCGCCCGGTTTTCGCGCCGGAACACCTCCATCAGCACCAAAAAGTAGGACACCAGCAGCGGCCCCACTACCAGCCCGATGATGCCGAAGATTTCGACCCCGAGCACCAGCCCCACCAGCGTCACCAGCGGGTGAATGTCGCCCATGCGCTTGGCCAGCAAGATGCGCAGCAGGTTGTCCACGTTGATGATGACGATGACGCCCACCAGCAGAATGCCGATGGCCTGCCCGTTGTGGCCCTGCGAAAATTGGTAGAGCGCCGCCGGCCCCCACACCAGCGGGGTGCCCAGCACCGGCAAAAACGCCATAAAAAACGCCACCACGCCCCAAAACAGCGGGTCGGGCACCTGGAAAATCCACAACGTGAGCCCGGTCAGGATGGCTTGCACCAAGGCCACCAAGGCCTGCCCCAGCACGTTGGCGTTGACGTTGTTTTTGAGCGACTCGCCCAGCTCGTGCATGGTCTCGCTGCGGAAGGGCAGGTAGCGCCGCAGCCCGATCAGAAAGTACGTTTCCTGCATAAACAGGTAGTACATGGTGAAGAGCATCAGGCCCACTACCACCAGGAAGTTCAGTGCGCTGCTGGCCAAGGTGGTCAGCCAGCGGCTCACCACGCTGGCGCCCTGCTGCAGCAGCTGCCGCACGTTCTGCTGCTCGGTTATCTTGATGCCGGTGACCTGCTCCAGCTTGTGGAGCACGGTCAGAATCTGGTCCGGGTTCTTGGCAAAGGCAATAAGCCGGTTGATGAGCAGGGAACTGAGCGCGTAGAACGGAATGACGAGCACCACCACCGTCAGCACCAGAATGCCGATGGTGACCAGCCGGCGGTTCCAGCGCCGCTTGTGCACCAGCGCCACCCAAATCGGCCGAAACACCACGAACAGGATGCCCGCCGCCAGAAAGGCCGTCAGGTACTGCGCCAGCCCGAACACCATCAGCCCGGCCAACCCGATGAGGGAGGCAATGAGCAGCACGTGCCGCTGCCGGGGCGTGTAAATGTTTTCGATGGCGTTGAGCGGGTCGATAGGTGGCATGCAGGGGCGGTTATCGGCGGCAACAATACGACAACCCCGCTGCTTCCGCCACGCCGGCACAAAAAAAGCCGTTCCTGCGGGGCAGGAACGGCTTCTTCAGCAGTAAGAACGGGTCAGCCGCTTAGGCCAGTACCGACTCGGCCAGTACTGTTACGTTGTTGCGCAGCACCTCCACCACGCCGCCGCTCACCTGGAACGACTCGCGGCCGGCGGCGCTGGTCACGCGCAGCTCGCCGGCCTGCAGGGCGGCAATCATCGGCGCGTGGTTGTTGAGCACTTCAAACTGGCCGGCAGCGCCCGGAAACACGGCCGAGGAAACTTCCCCCTCGAACACCTTCCGGTCCGGCGTGATGATTTCTAAACGCATGGCTTATTCAATGAGTGAATGAGCGAACAAGCGAATGAGTGACTGAGTCCGTGCCGGGCACTTCACTCAATCACTCATTCACCAAATCACTTAGCGAGCCTCGGCCATCAGACGCTCACCCTTGGCGACGGCATCCTCAATGGTGCCTACCAGGTTGAACGCCGCCTCGGGCAGGTGGTCGTACTGCCCGTCGATGATGGCGTTGAAGCCTTTGATGGTGTCCTTGATGTCCACCAGCACGCCTTTCAGGCCGGTAAACTGCTCGGCCACGTGGAAGGGCTGCGAGAGGAAGCGCTGCACGCGACGGGCGCGCGACACCACCAGTTTGTCCTCTTCCGAGAGTTCGTCCATACCCAGGATGGCGATGATGTCCTGCAGTTCTTTGTAGCGCTGCAGAATCTCCTTCACGCGCTGAGCCGTGTTGTAGTGCTCTTCGCCGATGATGGCGGCGTCAAGGATACGCGAGGTCGAGTCGAGCGGGTCCACGGCCGGGTAGATGCCCAGCTCGGCGATTTTACGCGACAGTACCGTGGTGGCGTCCAAGTGGGCGAAGGTCGTAGCCGGCGCCGGGTCAGTCAAGTCGTCAGCCGGTACGTACACCGCCTGCACCGAAGTGATAGAACCGCGCTTGGTGGAGGTGATGCGCTCCTGCATGGCCCCCATTTCGGTGGCCAGCGTGGGCTGGTAGCCTACGGCCGAAGGCATACGGCCCAGCAGAGCCGATACTTCCGAACCCGCCTGGGTGAAGCGGAAAATGTTGTCCACGAAGAACAGGATGTCGCGGCCGGCACCGGTGCCGTCGCCGTCGCGGAAGTTCTCGGCTACCGTCAGACCCGACAGGGCCACGCGGGCGCGGGCTCCGGGGGGCTCGTTCATCTGGCCGAACACGAAGGTGGCTTTCGAGTCCTTCATGCCTTCCAGGTTCACGGCGTCGAGGTTCCACTCGCCTTTTTCCATGCCGTGCATGAACTCCTCGCCGTACTGTACGATGCCGGCTTCGATCATTTCGCGCAGCAGGTCATTGCCTTCGCGGGTACGCTCACCCACGCCAGCAAACACCGACAGACCCGAGTAGGCCTTGGCGATGTTGTTGATCAGCTCCTGGATCAGTACGGTCTTGCCTACGCCGGCACCACCGAACAGACCGATCTTACCGCCCTTGGCGTAGGGCTCAATCAGGTCGATAACCTTGATGCCGGTGTATAGTACCTCGGTGCTGGTGGAGAGGTCCTCGAAGCGCGGGGCCGGACGGTGAATCGGCAGCGAGCCCGAAGCCGAAGGCTGGGGCAGACCGTCGATGGCCTGGCCAACCACGTTGAACAGACGACCGAGCACGGCGTCGCCGGTCGGCATCTGGATCGGGGTGCCCAGGTCCGTAACCACGGCGCCGCGGGTCAGGCCGTCGGTCGAGTCCATGGCAATGGTGCGGACGCGGTCTTCACCCAAGTGTTGCTGGCACTCCAGCACTACGCGGGTGCCGTTGTCCTTTACGACTTCGAGGGCGTCGAGAATGTTGGGAAGCTTGGTGCCTTCACCCGCGAAGCTCACGTCCACGACGGGGCCGATAACCTGGGTGATTTTGCCGGTATTCGCCATTGCAGTTCTTTATATGGGAGAATGAGAGCAGTTTCAGGCCGCAAAAGTACGGACCATTCCTTGCACCGGCAAACCGGCCCCGCGGCGAAAAAGTGCAGAAACTTTTCTCGCTGACACTCACCGGAAAAAGGCCCGTTTGGAGCGTTCTGAGCGGGTTTACCCGAAATTTTTTTTCGCCGGAAATTTGGAGGCCGCAAAAACCTACCTACATTTGCAAACCCAAACGGCACAACCACTGGTAACCGAGCGGGAAATTGTCCGATGGTGTAACTGGCAACACGCTTGATTTTGATTCAAGAAAGTCCAGGTTCGAGCCCTGGTCGGACAACCAACAAGGCGCTGGCCCCCTCTTCGGAGCGGAGTCGGCGCCTTTTGCGTTTTTCGGTTCCGGCCGATCGGCCCACGCGCTAGCTTGGGTCAGGCGGGCAAGCGGCCCGGCGCCCAAGACCCCACGCGTGCCTCCGACTCCACGGACGCCGCTATCTTGGTTTCGCTTACCCCTTGTTCCCCTCTCTCATGTCCTCGCAGGTCAAAATCTTCTCCGGCACCACGTCGCGCGCCGTGGCCGAAAAAATTGCCGCCGCCTACGGCCAGCCCCTCGGCGACCTTACCATTCAGCGCTTCGCCGACTCCGAAATCGGCCCGAGCTTCAACGAAAGCGTACGCGGCTGCGAGGTATTTCTGATTCAGAGCACCTTTCCGCCGGCCGACAACCTGATGGAGCTGATGCTGATGGTGGACGCGGCCAAGCGCGCCTCGGCCTACAAAGTCAACATCGTGATGCCCTACATGGGCTACACCCGGCAGGACCGCAAGGACAAGCCGCGCGTGAGCATTGGGGCCAAGGTGGTGGCCGAATTCATTCAGAGCGTGGGCACTTCCCGCCTGATGACCTGCGACCTGCACGCCGGCCAGATTCAGGGCTTCTTCGACATTCCGGTGGACCACCTCGACGGCTCGACCATCACGGCGCCCTACATCAAGTCGCTGAACCTCGACAACCTCATCTTCGCCTCCCCCGACGTGGGCGGCGTGGTGCGCACCCGGGCGTTTGCCAAGAAGTTCGGCGCCGAAATCGTGGTCTGCGACAAGATGCGCCTGCGGGCCAACGAAATTGCGTCGATGCAGGTCATCGGCGACGTGACGGGCATGAACGTGGTCTTGGTCGACGACATCGTGGACACGGCCGGCACCATCTGCAAGGCCGCCGAGCTGCTGATGGAGCGCGGCGCGGCCTCGGTGCGCGCCGTCATCACCCACCCCGTGCTCAGCGGCCCGGCCCACGAGCGGATTCGCAACTCGGCCTTGGTGGAGCTGATTACGACCGATACCATCCCGCTGCGCGAGGAAAACGAGAAAATCCGCGTCATCTCGGTGGCCGACCTCTTCGCCCGCGCCATTCACAACGTGGTATCGCACGAGTCGATCAGTTCGCTCTTTATATAATATAGAGCGTCGGTAATAAATTGTCTGTCATCCTGAGGCGCAGTCGAAGGACCTTATTACGCTGGCACGAGTCGTTGTTACGACAATCGTTCTACCGTGAGAAGGTCCTTCGGCTAGGCCTCACGATGACAGCCTTTTTACTGCTCGGGCCATTACCGTCTGTACATATAGTCCCTGTTCGCTTTTCAATTCCGACTTAACCGCGTACCTTTGCGGCCCCTTCGGCCTTACCCGCCGGGCGGAACAAATTCATTTCAAGGTCTTTAACCGGACCACACTTTTTCAAACACCAGTTTTATGAAAAGCCTGGAGATTGTAGGGTTTAAAAGAGCGAATCTCGGCAAGAAGGAAGCCAAGCGCCTGCGCCTGGAGTCGTACGTACCGTGCGTGATGTACGGCGGCGAGACGCAAGTTCACTTCTACGTGCCCGCCATCCTGTTCCGCGAGCTGCTGTACACCCCCGAGGTGCACATCGTGGACCTGAACGTGGAGGGTGACACCTACCGCGCCATCGTGCAAGACGCTCAGTTCCACCCCGTGAACGAGATGCTGCTGCACGTGGACTTCCTGCAGCTGCAGGAAGGCAAAGAGGTGAAAATGGACGTGCCGGTGAAGTACGTGGGCACCTCGCCCGGCGTACAGCAAGGCGGCAAACTGGTGTCGAAGCTGCGCAAGCTGAAAGTGAAGGCGCTGCCCGAGAACCTGCCCGATTACGTGGAGGTGAACATCTCGGACCTGGGCCTGGGCAAGTCGATCAAAGTAAGCAAGGTGGAAACCACCGGCTACTCGATCCTGACCAACCCGCTGGCTCCCATTGCCACCGTGGCCATCCCGCGTGGTCTGCGTGGCCAGCTGCAAGCCGAGAAATAGGTTTTTGCGCTTTCCGCAAGAGAAAATCCTGCTCTGCCTTGCGGCGGGGCAGGATTTTTTACGTTTGCGCCCCAGTAAGACTTCCGTATGAAATTTCTAATCCTCTGCCTGGGCAACATCGGGCCGGAATACGCCGATACGCGGCACAACGTGGGCTTTATGGTGGGCGACTACCTGGCCCGCAAGTTTGAGGCGGCGCCTTGGGCGCTGGGCCGCCACGCCTTCACCACCGAAATCAAGCACAAGGGTAAAACCTTCGTGCTGGTGAAGCCCACCACGTATATGAATCTGAGCGGCAAGGCGGCCGCGCACTGGCTCAGCACGCTGAAGCTGGAAAAGGAACAGCTGCTGGTGGTGACCGACGACCTGGCCCTGCCCTTCGGCAAGCTGCGCCTGAAGGGCAAAGGCTCGGCCGGCGGGCAGAACGGCCTGAAGCACATTCAGGAAACGCTGGGTACCGACGAGTACGCCCGCCTGCGCTTCGGCATCGACTCCAGCTTCTCCAAGGGTCGGCAGGTGGACTACGTGCTCAGCCCCTTTTCGGCCGACGAGCAGATTGACCTGCCGCTGCGGTTGGAAAAAGCCGCGGACGCGGTGCTGGCCTTCGGCACGCTAGGCATCGAGCGGGCTATGAACGTGGTAAACGTGAAGTAAGCTCAAAGCAAAGGCCCTTGTCCAGTACCTGGAACAAGGGCCTTTGCTTTACTGGTTTAGAGCAAATAAGCCAGAACCACTATTGCTATCAGGAGCAGGAAAAAAGCACCCGCATTATAAAAAGCATCATCTTCCTGCAGCTTTTTGTAAGGCACTTTTCCTAGGTGAAGAAGCCAACGTATTCCAGCTCCTGGATAAGAAAACAGAATGTTCAGCAGGACCTCTGCTACAAATTCCAGCATATACCGTAGCTACCTGGTTTATCAGCGGCAACACGGGCTTTACGCCACGAACGAACCGGGGCGCACAGGCTGGCCGGGCTGCATCAGGCTGAGCTTGCCGTCGGCGTTTTCGGCCATAAGCAGCATGCCTTGCGACTCGATGCCCTTGATTTCGCGCGGGGCGAGGTTGAGCAGCACCAGCACTTGCTGGCCCACCAGATGCTCGGGCGCGAAGTGCTCGGCAATGCCCGACACGATGGTGCGCTTGTCCAGGCCAGTGTCGACGGTGAGCTTCATCAGCTTCTTGGTCTTGGCTACCTTCTCGGCCGTGAGGATGGTGGCTATGCGCAGATCCATGCGGCCGAAGTCCTCGAACGACACGTTTTCCTTGGCGGGCATCACCGGCGCGTTGGCCAGTTGGTTGGCCAGCTTGGTATCGAGCAGTTTTTGCACCTGGGCTTCCACCGTTTTGTCCTCGATTTTGTCGAAGAGCAAGAAGGCTTCGCCGAGTTGCTGACCGGCGGGCAGCGCGTCGGAGCGGCCGGCGTCGGCCCAGCCGCCTTTCGGCAGGCCCAGCATCTTGCTCAGGTTGGCCGAGGCGGTGGGCAGGAAGGGCTCAATCAGCGTAACCAGCGAGGCGGCCAGTTGCAGGGCCACGTGCAGCACCGTGCCGGTGCGAGCTTCGTCGGTTTTGATGAGCTTCCAGGGCTCGGTGTCGGCCAGGTACTTGTTGCCCAGGCGCGTGAGGTTCATCAGCTCGTTGAGCGCGTCGCGGAAGCGGTAGTTTTCAATCAGCTCCCCGATGCGCTGCGGGAATTCGGCTAGTTGCGCGTAGACTTCCTGATCCTGCGCGGTCAGCTCGCCAGCGGCCGGTACCTGGCCGCCGAAAAACTTGTGCGTCAGCACCACGGCGCGGTTAACGAAGTTGCCGAGGTTGGCGACCAACTCGTTGTTGTTGCGCGCCTGGAAGTCCTTCCAGGTGAAGTCGTTGTCCTTGGTTTCGGGGGCGTTGGCGCAGAGTACGTAGCGCAGCACGTCGGCCTTGCCGGGGAAGTCCTGCAGATACTCGTGCAGCCACACGGCCCAGTTGCGGGAGGTCGAAATCTTGTCGCCTTCCAGGTTCAGAAACTCGTTGGCGGGCACGTTGTCGGGCAGGATAAAGTCGCCGTGGGCCTTGAGCATCGCCGGGAAGATGATGCAGTGGAACACGATGTTGTCCTTGCCAATGAAGTGCAGCAGCTTGGTGCCCGGGTCCTGCCAGTACTTCTGCCACTCCCCGTCGGGCAGCAGGTCCTTGGTGGCCGAGATGTAGCCGATGGGCGCGTCGAACCACACGTAGAGCACCTTTCCCTCGGCACCTGCCACCGGCACGGGCACGCCCCAGTCCAGGTCGCGCGTCACGGCGCGCGGGTGCAGGCCCTGGTCGATCCACGACTTGCACTGCCCGTACACGTTGGTTTTCCAGTCCTGTTTGTGGCCTTCGATGATCCACTCGCGCAGCCAGGGCTCGTACTGATCCAGCGGGAGGTACCAGTGCTTGGTTTCGCGCAGCACGGGCGGGGCGCCCGAGAGCATGGAGCGCGGGTTGATGAGCTCCGTCGGGCTCAGCGAAGAGCCGCACCGCTCGCACTGGTCGCCGTAAGCGTTTTCGTTGGCGCAGGTGGGGCAGGTGCCCACGATGTAGCGGTCGGCCAAGAATTGCTGGGCCTCTTCGTCGTAGTACTGCTGCGACACCTGCTCGGTGAACTGGCCCGCGTCGTACATCTTGCGGAAGAAGTCGGAGGCCGTCTGGCGGTGCGTTTCGTTGGAGGTGCGCGAGTAGATGTCGAACGACACGCCAAACTCCTTAAAAGAGTCGCGGATGATGGCGTGGTACTTATCGACCACCTGCTGGGGCGTGACGCCCTCTTTCTGGGCGCGGATGGTAATGGGCACGCCGTGCTCGTCGGAGCCGCAGATGAACTTCACGTCGCGGCCCTGGGCGCGCTGGTAGCGCACATAAATGTCGGCGGGTAGGTACACGCCGGCGAGGTGGCCAATGTGCACCGGGCCGTTGGCGTAGGGCAGCGCGGCCGTGACGGTATAGCGTTGGGGAGTGGTTTGCATCGGAAAGAGAGAACAGCCGGGGCCGGCTTAGGGTTGACTCGGCCGGACAAATTCAAATTTGAAAGCGCAAAGAAAGGACGATTGGGCTACAGTTGCGGCGTTCAGCGCATTAGGAGCCGGGGCGGAAGTGCAAAAAACTTAACATAACCGTTTGATAACAATTACCTTGTTTTACGCGTCCTATACCACACCGAGCTAAACCCAGTTGCCCCATGGCCGCCCCTACCCTCCCTGCCTCCTCCGCTTCCGAACACGTGCCTGCCGTAGCCCCGCCGAAAAAAGGCAAAAAAGCGCTGCGCAAAGTGGAGAAAAAGGCCGCTAAGGCCGAAGAAAAAACGCTAAAGAAAGCCGCTAAAGCCGAGCGCAAAGCCACTAAATCCCAGGATCAAGCGGCTTCGCTGGCCGCCCACACCAGCATCGACCTGCCGGCTTTCACGGCGCCCGAGGCCTCGAAGAAAGACCAGAAAAAGCAGGCTAAAGCCGCGGCCAAGCAGGCTCAAAAAGAACTCGATAAGCGGGTGAAAGAGCTGAGCAAGCGTATCCGCAAGGAAACCAAGGCCCAGATTCAGGAGCTGGTGGCGGCCGCCTCGCTGCGCTTGGAGCAGGAAACCCAGCAGTTATTCGAGGAAGTACTGGGGGCCGCCGTTCCCGGCGCCAACGGTGGCCAAGCAACGGTGGCAGCTGCTCCGGCGGAATCCGCGCCCGAATTGCCGGCTGCCCCGGCCGCCGCGCCGCGCCCGGCGCGCAAACCGGCGCCGCGCCGCAGCCCGGCGGCTCCGGCGCCGGTAGTGGCCGCCAAGCCCGTTGCGCCGGCCCGCACCAACCGCTCCCGCACCACGGCCGCCAAGCGCCCCGCGGCCCCCGGCGCCACGCCCGCCGCCAGCGAGACGGCCCCGGAAGTCAACGACATCTAAGCCCCGCACCTAATACGCCAAAACCGCCCCGATTTGCCGGAAATCCAGGCATGTCGGGGCGGTTTTGGCGTATTAGGTGCTGCTTTGTTACGGACGCCGGTTGAGCAGGGTGTCGGTGGTGGTGATGTTCGGGTTGCCCTGAATGCGGCGCATGCGCGTTTCCTGGGTCGTGTTGTTGGGGTCGTTGGTGTTGATGGTTTCGATGCGCTGGCGGCCACCCGAAGCGGCGGCCTGCTCCCGCACCTGGGGCACGCGGTAGGGCGTGGCATCCGGCGCGGCCCCACCGGCGCCGATGCCGCGGTTGTAGGCGGCCTGCCGGTCGGCGTCGGAGCGGATTTCGGTGGGCGCCCGGTCGGTTTCGACGGCGGAATCAGACGCGGTGCAGGCGCCCAGGCCCAGCGCCAGCAGGCCAGCAACGGCCAGAGTTAAGTATCGGCAGGAAGTCATAAGCGGCAGACCGGCCGGGCGTTAGTGCCCGGCCGCTCCACTGCTCAACGCAAGCGCGGCGCCGAAGTTGGCCGCTAGGCTTCGGCCGGCACCACCAGCGCTTCGCGGATGCCGTCCCACAGCTGCACGCGCGCCCGCATGCAGCGGGCGGCCACCTCGGCGGCTTGCTGCCACTGTTGCTCGTCTTCGCCGCACAGTTCGCGCACCATCTGCTGGGCCAGCGGGGCGTGGGCTTCCTCGTCCAGTTCGATGTGGCGGTCCAGGTAGTAGGTGAAGGTGTCGAGCTGGCCGGGGAAACGCTGGCGCAGATCGTGCACGAGGTGGCGGAACATATCGGGAATCACGTCCTCGCGGCCGAAGGTGAAGGCCGCGGCCACGGCGTGCGGCTGGCCGGCATGTACGACCTCGAAGGTCTGGCGCACAAAGGCGCGGACGGCAGCGGGGGCCTCGGCAGCGGCCAGGGCGGCTTCCACATCGGCGCCGCCGGCCAGCGCCTCGAGCAGGCGCTGCACCGGCTGCGTATCGGCGCCGCACTCCTGCATGGCGCGCAGGTACAGCTCAAAGTGGCTGGTAGCGCGGCCCTCGGGGTCGACGTCGGTTTCTTCTTCCAGCACGATTTCGTTGATGAGGCGGCGGGTGCGGGGGCTGCCCTTGGGCACCCAGGGCAGCGTCACGCAGGTCAGCTCGCGCTGCAGGGCTTTGAGCAGGGACATAAAATCCCAAACGGCGAAGACGTGGTGCTGCATGAACACGCGCAGGTCGTCGAGCGAATGCAGCGACTGGTACACGCTGTGGGCGACGAGCTGTTGGCGGGCGGGCGCCAGGGTGTGCTGGAGGGTGAGGATGCGGTCGGAAATCATGAAAAATGCGGCAAGTGGTGCTGGTTACCCCAACGATGCGGCAAAGTTGGGGCCGCCGGGCCGCATCAACGAAATCCACCACACCGCTGGATTGGGCGTTATCCCAAGCAAGCGACGGTTGGTATTAGCCGTCATTGCGGCGAACAAAGCGCGGCAAAAGCAGGAAGGCGAAGCCAATCTTTCCTCTAAACAGAAGCAGCACAATACCTACCAACCGCAAACAGCACCGCCCAAAACTGGAGTTACCGGTTTTGGGCGGTGCTGTTTGGGCCGCTTCTGCTGCTAGCGGAAAGATTGCTTTGCTTGGCTCGCCATGACGACGGGGTGGGCCGGCAGCTGGTGGGGCAGCGACGTTACTTGGTCTTCTCAAACACCAGCGCGTTGCCGTCCATGCAGTAGCGCAAGCCGGTGGGCTTGGGGCCGTCGTTGAACACGTGGCCGAGGTGGCCGCCGCACTTGGCGCACACGATTTCGTCGCGACTCATGCCCAGGGAGTTGTCACCGGTAACCTTCACGCTCTGGTTGGTTGCCGGGGCCCAGAAGCTCGGCCAGCCCGTACCCGACTCAAACTTTTCCGAGCTGTAAAACAGCAGGTTGTGGTCGGCGGCGCAGTAGTAGCTGCCCTTCTCGTGGTTGTCGTGGTACTTGCCGGTAAAGGGCCGCTCGGTGCCCTGCTGGCGCAGGATGTAGTACTGATCGGGCGTGAGCTGGGCTTTCCACTGCGCATCCGTTTTGCGCACCGGAAATTCGTCCGGCTTGCCGGTCACCGGCTGGGCTTTGGGGTATTCTTTGGTGGCGGCCGTCTGACCGGTTAGTTTGGCAACGGTCGGCTTGGGGCCATCGGGTTCGGCGGCGGGTTTTTTATTCTGCGAGCAAGCGGGCAGGGCCGTCAGGCAGAGCAAGCCGAGGCACAGGGAGGAAAGGCGCATAGAAGGGGAAAGAAGGAAGGTAACGTGCTGCGGCACAGACTGCGTCAGCAGCAGAACGCTACCCCGTTAGGTTTTGTTCAGCCTACCTACGGAGCCGGGTCCACGGTTGGATTCAGCTGAAACATTAAGGGTAACAAGCATTTGCGCGAAACATTCCGTACCTTTGCACCCGCAAAACCGCTCTCATGCAGAACATTCGCAACATCGCCATTATTGCTCACGTTGACCACGGCAAAACGACGCTCGTGGACAAGATCATCCACGCTTCGAAGCTGTTCGCTGACCACCAGCACTTCGACGACCTGATCCTGGACAACAACGACCTAGAGCGGGAACGTGGCATTACCATCGTCTCCAAGAACGTATCGGTTCGCTACAAAGACGTTAAAATCAACATCATCGACACCCCGGGTCACGCCGACTTCGGCGGCGAGGTGGAGCGCGTACTGAAGATGGCCGACGGCGTGCTGCTGCTCGTCGACGCCTTCGAAGGCGCCATGCCCCAGACCCGTTTCGTGCTGTCGAAAGCCATCGATCTGGGCCTGAAGCCCATCGTGGTGGTCAACAAAGTGGACAAGGAAAACTGCCGCCCCGACGAGGTGCACGAGCAGGTATTCGACCTGATGTTCAACCTCGGTGCCACCGAAGACCAGCTGGACTTCGTGACGCTGTACGGCTCCTCGAAGCAAGGCTGGATGAGCACCGACTGGAAGCAGAAGACCGAGGACATCACCCCGCTGCTCGACGCCGTTATTGCCTCTATCCCGCCGGCGCCTTACTACGAGGGCACTCCGCAGATGCAGGTGACCTCGCTGGATTACTCGGCATTTGTGGGTCGTATTGCCATCGGGCGCGTGCACCGCGGCACCCTGCGCGAAGGCACGAACATGAGCCTGATGAAGGCCGATGGGTCCATCAAGAAGGTTAAGATCAAAGAACTGCAGGTATTCGAAGGCCTGGGCAAAGTGAAGGTTTCGGAGGTTTCGGCCGGCGAAATCTGCGCCGTAACCGGCATCGAAGGCTTCGACATCGGCGACACCATCGCCGACGCCGACAACCCGGAGGCGCTGACCCGCATCAGCATCGACGAGCCGACGATGAACATGCTGTTCACCATCAACAACTCCCCGTTCTTCGGCAAGGAAGGCAAGTTCGTGACCTCGCGTCACCTGCGCGACCGTCTGTATAAGGAAACGGAGAAGAACTTGGCCCTGCGCGTGCAGGAAACCGACCGCGAAGACACCTTCCTGGTGTACGGCCGCGGCATTCTGCACTTGTCGGTCCTGATCGAGACCATGCGTCGCGAGGGCTACGAGCTGCAGGTAGGCCAGCCGCAGGTGCTCTACAAGGAGGACGACCACGGCAACCGCCTGGAGCCCATCGAGCACCTGGTGGTGGACGTGCCGGAGGAAACCGCCGGCAAGGTTATCGAGCTGGTGACCATGCGCAAGGGCGAACTGACCATCATGGAGCCCAAGGGCGACCTGCAGCACCTGGAATTCAACATTCCGTCGCGCGGCCTGATTGGCCTGCGCAACAACGTGCTGACGGCCACCGCCGGTGAGGCCATCATGAACCACCGTTTCCAAAGCTACGAGCCGTTCAAGGGCACCATCCCCGGCCGCATCAGCGGCTCGCTCATCTCGATGGAAAGCGGCCCCGGCACGGCGTACACCATCGACAAGATGCAGGACCGCGGCGAGTTCTTCGTGGATCCGGGCGAAGAGGTATACGGCGGCCAGGTTATCGGCGAGCACACCCGCCCGAACGACTTGACTATCAACATCCAGAAGGGCAAGAAGCTCACGAACATGCGCGCCTCGGGCTCGGATGAAAACGTGAAGATTCAGCCCAAGCGCCAGTTCTCGCTGGAGGACGCCATGGAATACATCCAGAAGGATGAGTACCTGGAGGTGACGCCGAAGTCCATCCGCATGCGCAAGATCCTGCTCGACGAAAACGAGCGTCTGCGCTCGGCCAAGAAGGAAGACTAAGCGCTGGTTTTGGTATTCGCTGAAAAAGGCGCGGCTTCGGCCGCGCCTTTTTTGTTGGGGCCGGCGTCTCACCCAAATGGGTGATGCGCCGCATTGTGCCTAGCCGTAGTATTGCAGCTCAGCCGATTTCCAATAGCCCCAACGCATGAAGACAATCTTACTTCCCGCCCTGCTGCTCTGCGGCCTGCTGCCAGCCGGCGCTGCGGCCCAAGCCCTTACCGCCCGCATCGTTGCCGGCCAACTCACCGGCCTGGGCCACGTGGTGCCTCCCACCCCGGTCCCCTTTGCCTGCGGCCCGGCGGGCCAATGCATGGAGCTGGACGTGGACGGCAACGGCAGCAACGACCTGCAGCTTCGGTCTTACAGCGTGGGCACCGGCGGCGCCAGCGGCGTGACAGGGCTGGAACTGCTCGCCCTGCGCCCCGACCTCGAGCTGGCGGGTGCCGACTCGGCCACTTGGAGCCTGGCCGACGGCCGCCACAGCTACGCGCTGCCACTGGCCGCCGGCGACAGCGTGAGCAGCCGGCCGCTGGCCCAGGGGCGGTACGTGAGCTGGCAACGGGCGCAAGCCGGCACCAACGCCAAGGTGACGCTGCTGTTCAGCCAATCGGCGGGGCCCGGCGGCCCGGCCCGGGTAAGTGGCTACTGGCGCGACGCGGCTGTCCGCTACATCGGCCTGCGCGTGGCCCTGGGCACCGGGGGCTACCGCTACGGCTGGCTGCAAACGCAGGGGCAGGCCGCAGTGATGAGCTTCGCGTTGCAGACCGTGGCTACGGCCGCCCGTTCCGCGGCGGTCCGCGCGCTGCCGGCCTACCCGAATCCCGTGGCGGAGCAGTTGTACCTAGCCCTGCCGGCGGCCACCGAGGCCCGGCTGGAACTGCTGGATGCCCTGGGCCGCCCCGTGCTGACGCGGCTGTTGGCGGCCCGAGACGCCTCGCCCGCCATCGACGTCAGCAGCCTGCGCCCGGGCGTTTACACCCTGCGGGTACACACGGCAGCGGGCAGCAGCAGCCAGCGCATCAGCAAGCTGTAAGCGTTACCGGCCGCACTTTCTTCTGAAGGTGCGGCCGGTTGTTTGGCCTTAGGACAACTGAATCAACTCGTCGGGCGGCCTTTATTTTCCGAAGCCCGTCACGCCCAGCTGCCGGCGCAGGGTGCTGTCGGCGGGGGTGTGGCGCTGCCAATAGTCGGAGCGCAGGGTGTGGGTGCGCACGGCGCGGGTGGTGAGCACCTCTCGGCTGCCGACGGTCTGCCCACCGAGCTGCATCTGGCTGTCGTAGCTGTCGTCCCAGCCGGCAACGAGGTGGGGAAAGGCGGCCTCAAACACGATGGTGAGGGTGCGGCTGCCCGCGGCGTAGCGTACCGAGTAGGCTTGCAGCGCCGCCCCCGGCTGGCTGGGCTGGAAGTCCTGGCCGGTGTAAGGCGCGAGCGTGGCCGTGGCCGGTTCGGGGCGCAGCGGGCGGTGGCGCAGGCGGCTGGCCACGGTGCCCGGAATCAGGCGGATGGCGCCGGTTGGCAAACTTGTCGGAGCGAGCCGCAGGCGCGTCCACAGCTCGTCCTCGAGCAGAGCGTCGGCGGGCAAGTCCTGGTCCTGGTCGGCTTCCTGCTGAAAGTAGGAGCGCGTTTCGAGGTGGTATTGCTTGCCGCGCCGGTTGAGCTGGCTGAACGTCTGCCCGCACCAGTCCTGCACCGTGGTGACAACCTTGAGCGTGCCCGTCCCGCTCACCGGCGTAAACACCGAAGTATTGAGCGAGTAGTCGTAGATGCCGGTGGCAAAGCGCCGCAGCTGGTTCATCTTCAGCACCGACACGGGTTGCTCGCCGGTCTTGCCGCCCTCGAACTTCACCTGCTGCCGGGGCAGAAAATCCTCCGTCACGAACACCAGCACGGCCTCGCCGGGATGCAGCGCCCCGTAACGGCTCTGCGTGAGCCGGTAGCGGCTCAGCTCAGCCTGCCCGGCGTACCAGTAGCGCTGAAACTCCGGCGACGGAGCCGCGGCGGGCGGCGCCGCTGCCGGGGCCGTGGGCGAGGTGCAGGCCAGAAATAGCAGGGCGAATCCGCCGAGAAAGCAACGCAGTAGCATCATAAGCGCAAAAACAAGCCGGCCGCATCCGACGAGGTGGACGGCCGGCGTATCCCTGCCTTGGGGCCGCCGGCCGCGGCCTAACATACGCAATAAGGGCTGGCGGCGCACCGTACCGGGCGCCGCCAGCCCTAACGGACCGCCGAACGGCCCACACTGCTTAGCGCACCTGCACCTGCCGGCTTTCCGACTCGCGGCCGCTGCTCACGCGCAGGGTGTAGAGCCCGGCGGGCAGGTTGTGCACGTCGAGGGTCAGGCTGCTTTCGGCGCTGCTGCCGGGCACGCGCAGCTCGCGCACGGCGCGGCCGAAGCCGTTGTAGAGCACCACCTGCGCTTCGGGGCCGGCGGGCAGGGCCACCGTTAGCTGCTCGCCGGCGGGGTTAGGATACGTGCGCAGCGCGCTCCAATCGGTGTCGCGCCGGGAATAGCGGAACGTGAGCCCCGCCAGGAAGCCGGTGTTGGGCGGCGTGAGCGTGGTTGAGCCGAGCGTCACGGTACCGCGGAAAAAGCCGCCCAAGTACACCTGCGTCTGCAGTGAGGCCCCGCCCGGCGCCACGGCCAGGGCGGTGGGCAAGCTGGGGTTGGGGCCGTAGAGCGTACCCGGCCGCGGCGGGTTGGTGGGGTAGGCAGTGGTTTGCCAACTAGTGCTGCCCCCCGCGTCGTAGGCCCGCAGTGCGAGGAAGGGCCCGCGCCGGTCTTCCACCGCAAACGCCACCAAGTACTGCTGCAGCCCGGGCAGCGGCGCGAGGCTGGCCACTTGCACGTCTTTGTACAAGTTTTCCACCCGCACGGCGCCCAGGAAGCGCACCCAGCCTGTGGTGCCGTTGGCGTCCAGGCGGGCCGCGTAGCCGTTGGGCCGGTAGTCGCCGGAATAGGCGTAGTACCCAAACAGCAGCAGGTTGCTCGGCTCGACGATGCCGGCCACCAAGCAGTTGCCCAGGGCATCTACGTCAATCGACTGGGCGTCGCTGTTGCCGCTGCCCCCGCCGCCCTGCTTGGCCCAGGCCATGGCGCCGGTGCGCTGGTGCAGCCGCCCCACGAAGGCGCAGCGAGTGGCCCCGGAGTTGGCGAGGTCGGTGCTGCCCCACTGCAGGGAGCCGGCAAAGCGCCCGACCACGTAGCACCCCTGCTGCGCGTCGAGGCCGATGTCGAGCCCGGTGGCACCCAGGCTGCTGGGCGCCGTCGTGGCCCAGCGCGTCCTTCCGTCGTTATCCAGGGAAAAGACCAGGAGTTGTCGGTTACCCAGCGTCAGGGCGTAGCCGTCGTCGAAGCGCAGCGCGCCGCCCGCCGCGCCGGTCACGTAGCTGTTGCCCGCCGGGTCGGTGGCAATGGCGTAGCCGGTAGCCGGCTGCTGGTCGTTGCCCAGGCGCCGCGCCCAGTCTACTTGCCCCCGCGGCTGGCATTTTATCACCAGCAGGCTCGGAACGCTCGTCGCGGTAGGGCTGGCTACGCCGAAGCTGGTCAGGGCGCCGCCGCCGGTGTTGCGGGAGATGGAGCCCACGAAATCGGCCACGACGTAGGCCTCGCCGGTGAGCGGATTGACGCTGATGTCGTAGGCCGTAGCCGTGCTGCGGTAGCGTAGCGGCTGGGCCGACGGCTCGGGACCGAGGCTGGTGGCCCACACCACCCGGCCTTGCGGGCTGAACTTGGCCACCAGCACGTCGGTCTGGTCGCTGCGGCTGCGCAGGGTAGTTTGCCCGAGGGCAATGGTGCCGCTGAATTGTCCGGCGACGTACGCGTAGCCGGCGTCGTCGGTGGCCACGGCGCTGACGGAAAACGGCTGGTCGTCGGTAAAGCGCCAGGTGACGTTCTGGCCCAAGCTGGGCAAGGCAGCGCCCAGCGCAGCCCATAAAAACAGGAATAAGCGTACGTTCATCTTTTGCGAAAAAGAAGGCATTGGTCACACGTATACATCAGCCAACCAGCGCCTTGCCTTTACGCCACGCAAAACCAGCAGCCACGAATGGGCTTTGCACCTGAATACCTTGATAAGAATTACAGCCGCATTATAGGGTATTAATTCAATAAATATTAATACTTTTTTAATTATAAATAGTACATATAAGCTCCGCCCCCGTGGCAGCAAGGACACTCACCGGCGCACCTCGAAGCCGGAATACCCTTGCACCGACCCGGCCTGCGCCTCTACCCGCTCGACGCGCGCCGCGGGCGGGCCGTGCTGGCACCAGCTTTCCAGCGCGGCCAGGGCCTCGGCCGGGCCCTCGGCCTCGATGGTGACGGTGTTGTCGGGGTTGTTCTGGGCGTAGCCGTGCAGGCCCAGGCGCTGGGCCTCCTGCCGGGCCGATTGGCGGAAAAACACGCCCTGCACGCGGCCGTGAATGCGAAAAGTGCGGTGTTCGGTGCTCATAGAGAAAAAACGTCAGCAATACATCGGCGCCGGCGTGCCGCAAGCACGCGGATATGCGGAAGTTTGCACGAACTCCGCCCCGCCGGCGCGGTTCGGCTATACGGCCGCGCCCGCGCTGCGTATGCCCGGGCGGCTGCTTTCCGACTTGCTTATGCGCTACGCCCTCACCAACGCCACCTTCTACACCGGCGCCGCCGTGCTGCCCGACCACGCCCTGCTTCTGGCCGACGGCCGCATCGAAGCCGTGCTGCCCGCTGCCGCCTTGCCCGCCGACGTGCCCCGGCAAGACGCCCGCGGCCTGCGCGTGGCGCCCGGGCTGATCGACCTGCAGGTGTACGGTGGCGGGGGCGTGCTTTTCTCCACCCACCCCACCCCGGCCACGCTCGCGCGCATGGAAGCCGTGTTTCGAGCCGAGGGCACCACGCACTTCGTGGCCACCATGCCCACCAACGCGCCCGAGCTCATGCTCGGCGCGCTGCAGGCGGCCTACGCCTACCGCAGCGCCACCGCCGGCACCGGCCTGCTGGGCGTGCACCTCGAAGGCCCCTACATCAGCGTGGCCAAGAAGGGGGCGCACCAAGAGGAGTTTATCCGCCCGCCCGACTTGGCCGAAATCGACCAATGGCTGAGCGTGGCGCCCGGCCTGCTGCGCCTGGTGACGATGGCGCCCGAAGTGGCCACGCCCGCGGCGGTGGCCCGGCTGCGGGCGGCGGGCGTGGTTTTGTCGGCCGGGCACTCAGCGGCTACCTACGCCGAAGCGCAGGCGGGGCTGGCCGCGGGCTTCGGGGCCGTCACGCACCTGTTCAACGCCATGTCGGCGCTGACGAGCCGGGAGCCGGGGCTGGTGGGCGCCGCCTACGACCACCCCACGGCCCGGGCCAGCGTCATTGCCGACGGCCTGCACTGCGACTTCGCCGCCGTGCGCATCAGCCACAAACTCATGGGCGAGCGGCTGTTTCTCATCACCGACGCGGTGGAGGAAAGCCCCGAAGGCGCCTACCGCTTCCGCCGGGCCGGCGACCGGTTCGTGGACGAGCAGGGCACGCTGGCCGGCTCGGCGCTGACTATGCTGCAGGCCGTGCACAACTGCGTACAGCACGTGGGCCTGCCGCTGGCCGAAGCCCTGCGCATGGCCACGCTCTACCCCGCCCGCGTGCTCGGCCTAGACCAGCAGCTGGGCCTGATTGCGCCGGGCTACCAAGCCTGCCTGACTTTGTTCGACGCGGAGTTTCAGGCCCACGGCACGGTGATGCACGGCGAGCTGCAGTGGGCCGCGGCGGCCGGGGAGTAAAGCGCGGGTACCATTCCAGCCCGGCATCTTACCGATTCAGTCATCCTTCACCTTGGTGGTTGCTAGTTGCCGGTTATGGCCCATCCTCTTCGCTACGCCCTGCCGCTGGTCCTCGCGGGCTGCTTCACCTCCGCCCAAGCGCAGGAAATGCTGCGCGTGCACATCACCGACAGCCTGACGCGGCAGCCGGTGGTGGGCGCCAGCGTGGGCGTGGTGGGCACCAGCGTGGGCGCGGCCGCCGACGCCGCCGGCCGCGTGGAACTGCCGGGGCTGCCCGCCGGCCCGGCCACCCTGCAGATTTCGGCCCTGGGCTACCGGCCGCGGCGGCTGGCCGTGACCTTGCCGCTGACCGCGCCCCTGCTCGTGCGGCTGGCGCCCGGCGGCGAGGAGCTGGAGGAAGTGGTGGTGACGGCCACGCGCACCAACTCGCGCATCGAGGACCTGCCCACGCGGGTGGAAGTGCTCGGTACCGAGGAACTGCAGGAGGAAAACGCCATCAAGCCCGGTAACATTGCCTCCCTGCTCGGCGACTTGGCCGGCACCCAGATCCAGCCTACCCAGCCCACCACCGGCAACGCCGACCTGCGCATCCAGGGCCTGCAGGGCCGCTATTCGCAGATGCTGCGCGACGGCATGCCTTTGTTTGGCGGCTACGCGGGCTCGTTCGGCATTCTGCAGGTGCCGCCGCTGGACCTGCGGCAAGTGGAGCTGATCAAGGGCTCCTCGAGCACGCTCTACGGGGGCGGGGCCATTGCGGGCTTGGTGAACCTGGTGTCGAAGCAGCCGCGGCTGGGCGCGCCCGAGCGCAGCGTGACGCTCAACCAGAGCACCCTGCGCGAAACCAACCTCAACGCCTACGCCGCGGGCCGCAACCAGCGCCTGGGCTACACCTTCTTCGCCGGCGGCACCCGGCAGCAGGACGTGGACGTGAACCACGACGGTTTCACCGACGTGCCGCGCCTGCGCAGCCTGACGGTGCATCCGCGGCTGTTTTTCTACCCCAATAAGACCGGCCAGCTCATTGTGGGCTACACCGGCACGGTGGAGCGCCGCCAGGGCGGCGACCAGCAAGTGGTGCGCGCGGCGGCCGACGCGCAGCACCAGTACGTTGTCGACAACCAGATGCAGCGGCACACGGCCGAGCTGATTTTCACCCAGGACAGCGTGGCCGGCGGCGCCCTCACGGTGAAGGGCACGCTCAGTTCCTTCCGCCGCGAGGTCAGCACCAACACCGTGGGCTTTGCGGCCCGGCAACTTTCCTACTACTCCGAAGCCAGCTACCTGCACCGGCTCGGCCTGGAAAACACGCTGGTGGCGGGCCTGAACTTCAACGGGGAGCAATTGCGGCCCGAAAGCAGCAGCCGCACGCCGCTGCGCAACAGCTACACCTACGGCACCGTGGGCGCCTTCGTGCAGGACGACTGGCAGCCGGTGCAGCCGCTCACGGTGCAGGCCGGCCTGCGCCTCGACCACCACAACCAGTACGGCTCGTTTGTGCTGCCGCGCCTGGCCCTGCTCTACCGCTTCTCCCCCAGCCTGACCTCGCGCCTCAACGGCGGCCTGGGCTACCGCGTGCCCGTGCCCTACGTCAACGAACTGGACGAGCGCGACTACCCGCAGGTGCAGCCGCTGACGGGCGTGCGGGCTGAGCGCAGCACCGGCGTGAACTGGGACGTGAACTACCAGCACCGCTTCGGCCCGGAGCTGACGCTGACCGTGAACCAGTCGTTTTTCTACACCGAGCTGGACCACCCGCTGGTGCTGCCCGACCCCGTTGTGGGGCGGGCGCCGGGCGAGTCGCCGCTGACCTGGTACAACGCCCGCCGCCCGCTCGTCAGCCGGGGCTTCGAGACGTACATCCGCCTGCGCGAGGACGAAACCGAGCTGTACCTGGGCTACGTGTTTACCGACGCCCGCCGGCGCTACGACGCGGTGAACCCGCACGTGGAGCTGGCCGCCCGCCACAAGCTGGCGGCCGTGGCCACCACCGAATTCACCGAGCACTTCGCCGCCGGCATCGAGGCCAGCTACACCGGCCAGCAGTACCTCTCCGACGGGCGGCGCACGCCGGGCTACCCCATTGTGGCGGCGCTGCTGCGCTACCAGGCCGGGCCACTGAGCGTGGTGCTCAACGGCGAAAACCTCTTCGACTACCGCCAGACGCGCCGCGAAGCCGTGGTGCTCGGCTCCCGCCTCAATCCTGATTTTCCGCAGCTCTGGGCGCCGGTGGAAGGCCGCGTGCTCAACCTTTCCGTCACGGCGCGCTTCTGAGCCACCCGTGCCCAGCCGGGTGCCGGGCCGAACCGCCAGCTGTTGCACGCGGGTTCGGCCCGGTTCGCTATTTTAGCTTTGTTACCAACCTTTCGCCGCCCGCTAGGCTCTGTCTTGGGGCGGCGCGCAGCCGGACCGATTATTGCGGGCGCGGCGGGCGGCTTTTACGCGCCGCATTACGCTTATTTCTCCGTTCGTTTATGAAGCACTGTTTATTACTGCTGCTGGCGTGTAGCTGGTGCCTGCTGGCCCGCGCCCACGAGGCGCCTACCGCGCCGTTTCGCTTTGCCCCGAACCGCGGGCAGTGGCCCGCCCAGGTGCACCACGCCGGCGCCGTGCCCGGCGGCTGGCTGTTTCTGGAGGGCGACGCCTTCACGTACCACCTGCGCCAGTCGCTTGCCTGCGACGCGCCCGCCGACGCCCTGCAGCGCGGCCACGCCTTCCGGGTGCGCCTGCTCGATGCGGCCCCGGGTGCGGCGGCTGCCGAGGAGCTGCAGCCCCAGGCGGGCTACCACAACTACTTTCTCGGCGACGACCCGCGGCATTGGGCCGGAGAAGTGCCGCTTTACGGGGCGGTGCGCATGCGCCAGCTCTACCCCGGCGTGCAAATGCTGTGGCACTCGGCCGGCGGACAGTTGGAGTACGACTACGAGCTGAGCCCCGGCGCCCGCCCCGAGCGCATCCGCATGCGCTACGAGGGCCTCGACGGCCTGCGCCTGCTGCCCGACGGCCGCTTGGAGCTGCTCACCAGCCTGGGCCCGCTCACCGAGCAGGCGCCCGTGGCCTGGCAAACCACCCCCGACGGGCAGCGCCGCGCTGTGGCCTGCCGCTTCCGCCTCGCCGCGCCCGACGTGGTCGGCTTTGAGCTGCCGGCGGGCTACAACCCGGCCCTGCCCCTGACCATCGACCCCACGGTGGTGTTTGCCACGTACGCGGGCTCGGTGACGGGCATGTCGGCCAACGCCAGCGCCCTCGACGTGGAGGGCAACGTGTACTTCGGCGGGCAAAGCTTCGGGCCGAGCTACCCGGCCACCACGGGCGCCTACCAAACCACCGGGCGCAGCGGCAACATGGTGCTCAGCAAGCTCAGCCCCGACGGCCAGCGCCTGCTCTACGCCACCTTCCTGGGCGGCAACAACACCGAGTACCCGCTCGACCTGGAAGTCAGCCCGTTGGGCGAGCTGCACGTGCTGGGCACCACCACTTCCAACAACTTCCCGACGCTGAGCACCGCCTACGACCGCAGCTACAACGGCCTGCGCGACCTGACCATTTCGCGCTTCTCGCGCACCGGCGGCCAGCTGCTGGGCTCCACCCTGCTGGGCGGCAGCGCCGACGAAGCCGGCAACCTGTCCACGCTGCCGGGCACGCTGCGCCTTGACGCCGACGGCAACGTGCTGATCGGCTCGACTTCACTCTCCACCAACTTCCCGACCGTCAACGCCTTGAAAGCCACCAAGAGCTCGGCCGACAGCTACGACGGGGTGGTGGCCAAACTCTCGCCCACGCTCTCGCAGCTGCTGTGGGCCAGCTACTTGGGCGGCAACGGCAACGACGAGGTCGACGATATCCGCGTGGCGCCGGGCGGCACCATTTACGTGTGCGGCAGCACGGCCAGCACCAACTTTCCCACGACCAACGGCGCCTACCAACCCGGCCAGCTCGGCCAAGGCGACGGGTACGTGCTGCGCTTTTCGGCCGACGGGCGCACGCTGCTGGCCGGCACGCTGCTGGGCACCACCGCCTACGACCTGGCCCGTTACCTGGCCTTCGACGCCAGCGGCAACGTGTACGTGGCCGGCGGCACGGGCGGGCGTTACCCGGTCAGCGCCGGGGTGGTGTCGTCGGCCTTCCACAGCAGCGGCAATATGTTCGTGCACTGCCTCAACAGCGGGCTAACGCAATCCGTGTTCAGCACCAGCTTCGGCACGGGCACCCTGTACCCGGCCGGCTTCACGGTGGGCTACTGCAACGCGCTGTACCTGGCGGCCTACGCCCGCAGCACCACCGCCCCCACCACCCCCGACGCGGCCGAGCGCACGGGGCGGGGCTTGTACGCGTGCACGCTCACCGAAGGCGCGCGCGCCCTCACCTACGGCAGCTACTACGGCACCCTGAGCGGCTCGGGCCAGCACCAGCACCCGGCCGCCGCCAACGAAATTTCGCCGGCAGGCACGCTGTCCTACATCGAATGCACGTCGGTGCCGAATTTCCCGGTTACGCCCAACGTGTACGCCCGCAGCATGGCCACGCAGGGCGGCAACGACGGCGCCATTCTCAAGTTCGACCTGACCGGCGCGCCCAACTTCCGGGTCGCCGTGAGCCCGGCCACGCCGAGCTGCGCGCCGACGCTGGTGCAGTTTGCCAACGCCACGGTGGGCGCTACCCGCTACCGGTGGACCTTCGGCGACGGCAGCCCGGCCGACACGGCCCGGGCGCCGCGGCACCTCTACGCCAACGCGGGCACGTACACGGCCCAGCTGGTGGCCTACCGCACGCTGCCCTGCGGCGTGCTGACCGATTCGGCCCGCATCACGGTGGCGGTGCGCGCCGGCGCCGCGCCCGAGCCGCTGCGCCGGCGCTACCTCGACTGCACCGGCGCCGTGGGCCTCACCGCCAGCGCCGGCCCGGCTGTGGAGTTCCTCTGGTCCGACGGCAGCGCCGACCGCGTGCTGACCGTGCGCCAGCCGGGCCGTTACCTGCTCTACCGCGCCTCGCCCGACTCCTGCTTCGCGCCGCTGGAGTTTGAAGTGCTAGCCGCCCCGACCTTGCTCCTGCCCAACGTGGTGACGGCCAACGAGGACCAGCTCAACCGCACCTTCGTCGTGCCGGCCAACCTGCTCGGCAGCCGCCTGCGCATCTTCAACCGCTGGGGCCGCTTGGTGTACCAGAGCGAGGACTACCAGAACGACTGGGGCGGCCAGCAGCAGCCCGCGGGCACCTACTACTACGACCTGAAACCCCGCGACTGCGCCACCGTGCACAAAGGCTGGGTAGAACTACTGCGCTGAGGGGCTTACTGCCGCTGGCGCACCGCCTCGAACGTGAGCACGGCCGTGGCCGTGCTCACGTTCAGCGAGTCGATGTAGCCGCGCATGGGAATGATGATGGTTTCGTCGCAGGCTTGCATGAGCGCGGGCGTGAGGCCGTCGGCTTCGGTGCCCATCACCAGGGCGGTGGGCCCGCGAAAATCGAAGTCGGTGTAGGGCCGGGCGGTGGGCGTGAGGGCGGCCGCGTAGGTGCGGATGCCGTGCTGCCGGCACCAGCCCAGCAGCTCCTCGCGCGTGGTGGCTACCACCGGCACCGTGAACACGCAGCCGATGCTGGAGCGGATGGCGTTGGGGTTGTAGAGGTCGGTGCGCGGGTCGCACACGATGACGGCGTCGGCGCGGGCCGCGTCGGCGGTGCGGAGCACGGCGCCGAGGTTACCGGGCTTTTCCACCGCCTCGAGCACCAGCAGCAGCGGGTTCGGGGGCAATGCCAGATCCTGCAGGCGGCGCTGCGGCACGCGCACCAGGGCCAGCACGCCGTCGGAGCCCTCGCGGTAGGCCAGCTTCTCGAACACTGCCCGCGACACCTCAAACCACTCGGTATCGGCGGCCAGGGCCTGGCGCAGCTCCTGCTGGCCGGTGGCGGGCAGCAGCTCAGCGCACACGTACACGGCGGGCACCACGTTGCCGGCGGCGCGGGCCACGGTCAGCTCGCGCAGGCCCTCCACGATGGTCAGGCCCTGCTGGCGCCGCTCGGCGGATTTCTGCTGCAGGCGCACCAGGGCCTTGATGCGCGGGTTTTGGGGGCTGCTGATCGGGTCGGGCATGGCGGAGGGAAAACGGGCGCGGACGGCGCCGCTGCGGCTGCGAAGATACGCCGCCGCGGCGGCCCCAACGCGGCCCGGGCGCGTGCGTATCTTGCGCACGGCCGGCACCGGGCGGGCCGCCTTGCCTTCCCTTTGATGGCCCTTCAAACCAAAACCAAGCTCTACATTGGCTTTGCCATTGCCGCCGGCGTGCTGCTGCTCACGGCCGTGGCCGCCTTTATCAGCATTCAGCAGCTGAGCCGGCGCACCAACCGCGTGGAGCACAGCTACCGCGTGATGCAGCAGCTCAAGAACGTGGAGCTGCGCCTGAAAGACGCCCGCTCGGGCGTGCGCGGCTTCCTGCTCACCCGCGACACCACGTACCTGCGCAGCTACGAAGCCGCCCGCGAAGGTGGGCAGACCGAGTTTGAGCTGGCCAAGCAACTGGTGCTCGACAACCCCGAGCAGAACCTGCGCCTCGATACGCTCAACACCATGATCAGCGCCGAAATGCGGCTGTTCGGCGAGCTGGTGGGCACCACCGTGGGCAGCACCAACGCCGTCATCCAGACGGGCCTCGACACCGACCGGCAGTCGATGCGCGCCATCGAGCGGCTGCTGGCCCGGGCCCGCAAAACCGAGCTGGCGCTGCTCTCGGAGCGCAGCGCGGACCAGGAAATGTACGAGTCGCTCACGCCGGCCGTGATTCTGCTGTCGGCGGCGGTGGCCGTGGTGGTTACCCTGTGGCTGTTTTGGCGGGTGGGCATCGAAATCGGGGCCAACGAGCGGCTGCGCACCGAACTGGCCGCCACCAACGAGAGCGTGGCCCAGCGCATCGGCATCATCGAGCGGCTGGCCGAGCAGGTGGTGCAGGGCGACTACAAGGTGAAAATCCGGGACCGGGAGCAGGACAGCCTCGGCAACCTGGCCACCTCGCTCAACCGCATGACGCAAACCCTGGACGAGGCTTTCGGCGCCCTGGAAAAACGCAACCGCGAGCTGGACCAGTTTGCCTATGTGGCCTCGCACGACCTGAAAGCGCCGCTGCGCGGGGTGAGCACCGTGGTGAAGTGGATCGAGGACGAGCTGGGCCACGAACTCTCGCCCAAAATGCAGGAGTACTTCGGCATGATGAAGGGCCGCCTCGTCCGCCTCGAAGACCTCATCAACGGCCTGCTGGCCTACGCCCGCGTGGGCCGCACCCAGCAGAAGCTGGAAGACGTGAACGTGGAGCGCTTGGTGCACGACGTGGCCGACCTGGTGGTGCCGCCCACCTTCGAGCTGCGCCTGCCCGATGCGCTGCCCACGCTGGTTACCGACCGCCTGAGCCTGCAGCAGGTGTTTACCAACCTGCTCTCGAACGCCGTGAAGTACCACCACACCGGGCTGGGCATCATCACGGTGGGCTGCCGCGAGCGGGAAACCGAGTACGAATTTCGGGTGCAGGACGACGGCCCGGGCATTGCGCCGGAGTACCACGAGAAAATCTTCCTGATGTTTCAGACCCTGCGGGACCGGCACACGGCCGAAAGCACCGGCATCGGGCTGAGCATCGTGAAGAAAATCATCGACGAGCAGCACGGCAGCATCCGCGTCGAGTCGGCACCCGGGCAGGGGGCGGCGTTTATTTTCACCTGGCCCAAGGGCGCGGCCCTGCCCGCCGCGTAGCCGGCCGGGCCGCCTGACGCGCGCAACTTCGCGCTCATATCCGGCCGGCCCGGCTCTTTTCTGCGTACCTTTGGGCGTTGCTTTGCCCCCTTTCTATGCGCTCAGTCCTCCTAGTTGAAGACGACTTTTTTGACACGATGACCGTGCAGAAGTCTTTCGAAAAATTCAACGTTCCGCACAAGCTCTACACGGCCTTCAACGGCATCGAGGCGCTGGACTTGCTGCTGGGCCGCAACGGGGTGGAAGCCATTCGCCCGCTGCCGGAAGTAATTCTGCTCGACCTGAACATGCCCAAAATGAACGGGTTCGAGTTTCTGGCCGAGCTGCGCACCCAACCCGAGCTGCGCCAGGTGCCGGTGTTCGTCACCACCACTTCGGAAATGGACATCGACCGGCTGCAGGCCGGGCAGCTCGACGTGCAGGGCTACATCGTGAAGCCCATCGACTTCGAAAACACCCGCGACATGGTCGACAGCATGAACTTGCTGGAAGTATTGCTCAAGTCCGAAGACTAAACCGCGTTACCCCAACGTTAAGAAGCCCCGATGGCCCGGCTCTGCCCGCGCCGTCGGTTTTTTTTTGCACGTTGAGGTATGGGAGCATTTGTACTAATAGTACTGGGCCTGGCGCTGATTGTGGTCATCCACCGCCTACAGCAGCGCCTCGACGCCACCGAAGCCGACTTGGCCGGCCAGCGCACCGACCAGCAGCGCCTGCGCCAGCAGTTGGAAGGGCTGCAGCGCGAGGTGCAGCTGCTGCGCCAGCCCCCGCCAGCCGATGCGCCGCCGATGGCCGAGACGGCACCACCGCCCGCAGTTACGCCGCCGGTGGCTGCTCCGGCGCCGCCAGCCCCGCGGACAGCCCCCGCCCCGGTGGCCCCGCCACCGCCGGTAGCCGCGGCCCCCGCGCCGCCCGCGCCCGGCCCGCTC